>NZ_CP092925.1:0-46781 GCF_022557255.1 Pseudomonas syringae pv. tagetis | reverse complement strand
GCTTCACCGCCTTGGCCAACTGGTTGGCCAAGGCGGTGAAAGGGTGTGACGCAAGGGGTCAACTGGGGGGGCAGGGTGCTGTCATCGAGGACGCACAGCAGCTGAAAAATCTTTTCCATAAGTCCACCGTTCAGCGGTGAACTGAAGGCTTCACTTTTGACGGCTTGCACAAAGCCGCAGTGAACGCCATAATCAGCTCACGTTATGTGTGTTGAACAGGTGATCCGCAACCAAACGGCCTGTTCAAGATTTTCCAAAAAGCCCCGCCGGCAAGCGGGGCTTTTTGGTTTCTGCGATTCGTGAATCTACATCGTCGCTTTCCTGCAAATAAAACTGTGCCGGATAGTAACATGGGGCCCTCGCTTTTCGCCCTACAAAATCCGCTGCTTTCAACGAGCTAGGACGCTTTCCTGGCCACCACCGGTCCTGCCGGGCTCGTTGTGCTCAACAGCCGTGGGTAAAGCCCGCGCCGGAACCGCTGAAAATCAGCCGCGTCAAGCCAGACGGCACTGGCCTCCCATGCGTCCGTAATCGCACCGTCGAGCCGATCCTGGCTGATCAGCAGAGACGCTTCGTCATTGCGGCCATTGTCGTTGCGGATAAATTCACAAAGGTGGTTTGTCATTGTTGTCATTCCTTGTACGCGTTTCAGTGCCAATAGCTGGATGCAAACTGCCAGACCTACAGCGCCCCACTGGAACATCCGCTCGGGGTTGGACGCAGTCGGCCCAGGACGCGCAGGATTTCGTTTTCTAAGGCAACTTTTGCTTCGAGGTCGCCCAGCTGCGTATGCCGTTCTGCCACGCACCTCAGCAAGCCAGGCAGGTGACCGTGCCGGGGCAACTCCTGGCCGTTCGTGACCCGATAGCCTTTGTGATACGCCGTCGCGATGTAACCCTGCGTCTCCAATGACCGCAGGGCTTCGCGCACCGGCATCCGGCTGACCTGGAAGGCATTGGCAATGGCTTGCTGCGTAAGCCGTTCACTCGGTTCAAGTCGTCCGTCCATGATGGCTGCGCGCAGCGCTTCTTCAATGGCCTCGCGGGGCAGCGCTATCGGCTGTGCCAGGCCGTGGGCCAGGCGTTCAAGCACCTGCTGAGCGTGCAGTTTTTGCGTTCTGTGGCTAATCATGTCCTTCACCTCTTTAACGGATGCGAACTGGCCCCTGCGCTGTAGCGCTGGGCTCAGCGCTGCACATGATTGAGGGGGTTGTGATGCGTATCAGGGATTGCTTGAGAGCCCCGAAGAGCGGAGCGGGTAGATCAGTCGATCATCAGGCTAGCTTTCTTGCCAGTGGCCGCATATTCCTACCAGTGCGCGATAGCCTGTGCCTGCTTATAGCGTGGGTAGCGAGTGCGAACATCGCCCTGTGCCGTGTGAAGAATGACTAGAAATGTCATTAGGTTGCCCTCAAGAATTAGATTCGACAGGGCAAAGTTAACCCTTATCGGTCAACTCATCAAGAGATAATTAACTTCTATCGGTAAAAAATTGATACGTCCTCGGCAAGGTTGCTGACCTTGTTAAAATCGGCCACCTTTCTGGATAGCAGTGATGGGGTGATGCTAAATTCGCGGCATAGCTCTATCTGCTTGCGGCCCTCGATAAGGTGACCGCGTAGTGCAGCGACGATTGCTTCACTGCGGATTCCGGTTAGGCGAAGCAACGCGGAAAAGTGGTCAGGGTCCACTTCACCAGGTACCAATTTGTGTTTTTCAGCCACCGCGAACCTCAATCAAAAGTTTACCTAATTTAGTTAAATATCCCATGAATGCGTGGACATGAACACCCTGCGCAAGCGAATGCAGTCCTAAAAAACCACCTCCAGGCAAGGAGGTGGTGTAGCCAGACGGCTCAGTCCATGCTCATGCCGTCTTCTTCATCAGGGGATGACAGCTCCGGTGTGCCCGCTGCTTCGGCCTGCCCCTTGGGCGTGGTCTCGGCCACTTCCCGTTCAGGCGCGACCGGCTGCGCTGACCATTCGCGGCGGTTGACCGTTTTGTCCGTGACAGTGCCGTCCTCTTCGATGACCTGCACAACGACAGGCTGGGTGCCCAGGTCTTGCAAACGTACCTGGTCGCCTTGCTTCAGATCTGCGTCGCTCATGGCCTCTTCCAGCCCTACGCCCCACACCGTGCGGGGCTTACCGCCCTCGGGCTTGAGCGTCACGAAATAGCTCATCTGGTTGTCGTCATTGTGCTGATACGGTGCTTCCCCATGCTCGATAAGCGTGCCCTCGATGATCTTGTTCCTGGACTCGGATGACGCTTGAGGGGCCGGGTACAAGCGGTCTTCCACCTCATTGACTATCTGGGCAGCCATCGCCGTCAGGTGGTCCAGGTCATCGACCAACTTAGGTGAGTTTTCGACTTGCTTGTAAGCATCGACAATGCTGGCTTTGAACGCTTCGCGGTAGCTATCGTTTTCCATGTAAGCCGTCAGCATGGCAGCGGCTTCCGGGGTCTTGTCATCCGCCGCAATAAGCCAGATGGCGTGGTCTTTACCTCGCAAGCCCATGACCGTATCAGAGGCTCTGACATCCGCTTCGGACATCGGGAAATCACGACGCCATTGTGCTTCAAGCCTGACCAGCTCGCTGGGGCTCTGCAGGTCCGGATCGTTGGCCCGACTGGTCTGCACTTCAGCTGTTGCTGCGAAATCGGCAGTCGATTGCGCACGCTGCGCCTGCCATTGCGCAAAGGCCTGATCGCCCTTGGGCTCACCACGTTTTGGAATGCCCAGCGTGGTCGCCACCAGTTCGACTAACGAAACGCGCATCCGCTCTGGCACGAAGTCCAGCTCTTTGGTCAGTACCTGGCTAACCTGCTCAGCGGTTTTTCCTTCTCTATATAGCGCCTCGATTGTCACTGTAACGCCCAACTTATCCACCAGGTCCCGTATCTCCCGTGAGGAGTCATCAACGTGCCGAGGCAGGTCGTTGGCATTAGCCGGCGTAGGCTTTGCGGCTTCCGGGTTCACTGGTGCCGGCGCTGGGCTTGTGCCAGCTGAAGTACTCACCGGCTCAGGCGTGCTGGTCTGTGCCTCAGACGTGGCCGGCGCGGTGGAATCCACATCAGGGTGAGCACGCTGTGCCTGCCATTGCGCAAAAGCCTGGTCGCCTTTGGGCTGACTGCGGTCAGGAATGCCCAGGGTGATCGCCACCGTCTCCACGAACGCAATGCGCTCCGGCTCGGGAACAGTGTCGAGCTGGGTGGCCAGCGCCTGGCTAACCTGGTCAGCCGTTTTTCCTTGGCCATACAGCGCTTCGATAGGCACGGTAACGCCTAGGCGATCCGCCTGGTCCCGCACGTCCCGTGTGGCGTCATCAACGTGCCGAGGCAAGTCGGTGGCAGGACCAATGCTCTGGCCATCACGTTCGATGTCCAGCTCTGCACGGCGGTCAGCCAGGCTTTGATTCATGGCCTTGTCGGTGAAATGCACGTCCAGGCCATTCTTGGCCACCGCCTCGATCACCAGCTTTTTGAATTCGGCAGTGCCGTTGATCGTCAGTGTGCTGCCAAACCTTTCCCGGGCCAGCTGGAGGGCTACGGACACCCCGGCTTCGGTGATGCCCGTGCGGCGCATGGAAATGGTGGTACCCGTGTCGACAAACAAAGTCTTGTCGGTCTGTTTGTCCAGGTAATGCACGTTCTGACTGAACTTGGCCTTGCGCGTGTAAAGATCCTTGGCGCTGAGGTCGCGGGCCCGCTCACTGGCGGCGACTGGATCAACCTGTTTGGCGAAGCGATCCATGACCCGCTTCACCCGTTCACGCACGCCTTCGGGGGCAGGTCCCCTCGCGCCGCTAATGCTGAAGCCTGGGTCTTCTTTTTCATCGTCTAAGAGATTGCGTATAGCTGCACTGCCCATGAGATTTACCTCGATGTTGGGTTTCGGGTTGTGGAACTGTTCACGCGCTTTGAGCCGCTCGAACGTCAGCACGGAAACCAGCTGCGCCTTGTCTTGGCGGGTTAAGCGTTGATCGGAGAACACGGCGCGCCTGAGCGCGAAATACTGCTGATCGATCCGGCGTATGGCCCGGCGGTTGGCCAGAGCGATCTGGTTGTGCTGCGCCTGCCGCGTGAAATACGCGGCCACCGTGGAGGCGTGTTTGTTAACGGTCAGGGCCTTGATGGAAGCCCGCTTGAAAACCAGCGCCTTATCTGCGGGTCGTTTGAGCGGATCGAACAGCATCCGGGCGCGCTGCTCGATGTCAGCCACCGTGGCGACCCGGTGGGGGTTCTTGGCGTAGGGCGGGACGACAGAGCCAGGCCGCCATTGGCGGGGAGGGCGAGGCTTGCCTGAAGTCCTGGGCCTACGACCGGCAGTGGAGCGTCCAGGCGTTGCTGTCACAGTCGCTGCCTTGGGCACCGACGTGACGGAAGGTGTTCGGTAGAACACCAGCGCGTTGTCAGAAGGCCGCTTGAGCGGGTCAAACAGGAGTCGGCCCCGCTCCTCGATGTCCGCGATGGTCGCAACGCGGTGCGGGTTCTTGGCATATGGCGGGACTACGCGTCCGGCTCGTACTCTGGCGTTTCGGGATTTTCCAGCTCCGGTCCGGCGTCGGCCTGCAGCGCCTGCTGGCGTTGCTGTTCCCGTTGCTTCCTGAGAAACGGCGGCAGGCCCGCTTCCTCCTCTTCCTCGCTCAGCTGTGGACCCGTTCCGTCTTCCTCGTCCTCCTGCTGGTACAGGTGGTCGCAATCCAGGATCTCCTCCTGGTTGCGACTGTCCCACGTGAACGTGTGCATCACTGGGCAGTAACACCGCACCGTCACGGCTTCGGGTCGGTCCGGCTTGCCGGTGATCTGCCACATGGCTGACGGACAGGTCTTGCACGCCATCGGCAGGCTCGGCAGTGCGTCGCCCTCTAGTTTCAGAAGGACTTCGCTGGTGATCTCTCTGTCGTTGCCCGGTCTGTACGTTGTCATAGGAATCTCCATAAGTTTGATAAAACTTCTGTTCACATTCGTTTAGGATTCGCACCCGATCTTCAGGCGATGACTCCACGTAAAATTTCCGAAAGTCAGGGCCTGCCTTACTGACATACTTAATTTCTTTGGCTCGTTGTGGCCATTCCAGCAAACGGTCACGAATAATATTTGGATCAAGCGGGGGTTTCTTCAATTCACGCCGGACGATGAAGTCATCTTGAAAAATCGTATCTTTAAGATTGGTAAATTTCGCATCGCCAGGCAGCTTGACGGCAATGTACTCATTTGCTTTGTCTTTGTTGCGCACGCGAGTTTCACCATGCTCGGCAACCAGTGCATAGAATCCGGATCGCGTTTGTACACCTTGCTCAATAACCTGCTTGACCAGGTCTTGCTTAAACTGCCGATTCTTTCCGTAAAAGTCATCGCCTTTATAGCGCGATAGAACACTGGCAGCGTCTTTTATATCGGCCCGTACATGCTCTCGCGGCGAAGAAAGGTTATACTTATGATTGACATACTCTTGAAAAGCTTCCAGATACTTTTCAGACTGCGCATAGTTTGAACCTACCGGATCAAAAATATTACCTGACAACAGGTTCCTTTTAGGAATGACAATATGAATGTGCGGCTTGCGCTCTATTTGCTCGCCTGTTCTTTTATCCGCGAGCGTTTTTATTTTGGGCAGATGCGCTTCTGCATAAAAGTTGAATTCCTCCTCCTTATAGGCGTACATCATGAACTGCTTGAATTCTTGCGTAATGTTATCAAGCACTTCATGCGGAATATGATCCTCACGAAACGCGAGGGTAATGGTCAAGTAGCGATCTTGGCCTTTGTCTTCAATGCTTTCGTACACCACGCGGGTCAGGTCAAGGTCGCCGTAGAGAATAACGCGATGATCGAGTTCATCACGGGTAAATTCACGGCCAGACTTTGTCCCTTCTTCCAAATATTCCTGAACACCAGCGTTGTAGCCTCTAACTCTTATCAGCACGGTCCACCCCAGCTAAAAGCAAGTCCCGAATAGACATGAGGGTATTTGAAATTTTCAGGTACAAACCTTCTGAAACAATGCCTCTGTGGTGGGCCTGGTGAACTCGCTTGGCAAGTTGGTTCAGGTTGTTACTGGACTTGTTGAAGATGAAAACCAGCCGCTCCTGGTCCACCGAAGCCGCTTTGAATACCGGAGTTTTGTTGAGCAGCAGCTCGCGGAAGAACACCGAGGACTTGGTGCCCGACTGCTGCATGATTTTTTCAAAGGGTGCGTACTGTTCTTCGGTCAGCCGAAAGGACACTACGCGATCCTTGTTGGGCTTTTTGGGCATGGCTTCACCTCTATCGACAACAACCGACAATGACAAGTGACCGACGACGCTGTACCGCTCTGCGGGGTTTCAAAGGGGTATCCCCTTTGGCACGGACGATGTTTTCAAAAAGGCGAAGCTCTTTTTGTAAACAATCGTCAACGTGCCTGTTTAGCGAATTCGAGATAGGGGGTCAGCAGGGTCAACCCACGGGTTACATCAGAATTGCATCAGAAATGCTCGGTATTACGTCAGTAATGCTTGGCATTGCGTTTTTCTACATCAGTGTTACGCTCGAATACGACAGATTTACATCACATTTACATCACTTTGAACGCAGCAAGGGGCAAATCGTGGCTCAAGAAACCAAAAACCGGCGTGAGGCGTTGGCAGAACTGGCCCAGGACAGCAAAGCCAGGTCCTACACTGCGCAAATCCGCGACCTGTATGACGTGATCGAAAACGCCTTGGACTCAGGTGTGAGCAGGACGGTGATTCATCAGAAACTGGTGGATACCGGGCTGACCATCAGCCTTCGTCACTTCGACCAGGCGCTGTACAGAATCCGTAAAAGCCATAAACGAGCCGGACAGGTTAAACACCCCCTACCTGAAAAAGGCGACAGCGCAGCGGTCAACAAACCCGCGTTGCTGGATGGCGATAAGACCACGCCAAGAGCCAACATCAGGCAAAGCATGAAGCAGATCAGGGAGGAGGTGGAAAACACGAATTGGGCTGAAGTCATCAGTGACGCGAACAGAACTTCCAAGCCATGACAGTGGTATGGTTGTTGGCTCAGTAGTTACTGCGCGAACTGTTTTTTAATGGCGGACGGTAGCGTATCAATGACAGCCTGCTGTTTTTTGTATTCGTGATAAAACCATCGATTGGTTTCATTCACGTCCTGAGCCTTTATCGCTACCCACCCCATTGCACACACCACCGCGATGCTCACGGCCACAAATCCCGACAGGACAATGTAATTGAACCGTGAGGCCTGGGTGTCACGGAAGTTACCGGATAAAGCACTAACCCGCTTTTCCAAGTCATTGATTTTGATCGCTGCGCGCTGCAAAGCAGGTTCAAACACTCGCTCTAAACTCTGGTGAATGGCCGTGGACATTTCCAAAGCAACGTCTACACCTGCTTTGGCAGCAGTCGCTTGAATGACTTCCTTTGTCGTTTCTTGCAAAAGCAACGCGGTGTCTTCCGCATCCTCTACAGCGTCGGCCACAATATCCAGTGAATCCCTCATCGATAGCTCAAGCAACTGCGGAATGCGTTTAACATCATCGTGCAAACGGCCTACGTCGCTCAACAGCTCAATGATCAGAGCATCACGCGCAGTAGTTGGGATAGTTTCATGTTCATTCATTTGATCACCTCAAGGCCAAACAGCGCTGTGAATACCCCATCAAGCTTGCGATTGACGCCTTTACACAAGAGCTTCAGTCCGTACATATCAGACCAACGATCACGCTCTTGTGCGCTGGCCTCTTTGTCCTTGAGAAGTGCTTTGTAGTCGGTGTCATCGTCCATGACGCTCTGCATTGAAATGCGGTGGATAGACAAAGCGTCAAACAATTCTGATTCGAACACGGCACATTCAGTATTCAACGTGAAGGCACTGGCGCGCTGGTGAAAAGCAAAAATAATCGGGAACTCTGTTTTCACGTCTTTTTTGACACGATTGAACAGTACAAGGATCTTTTCAGGGGGTACGCCAAGTGAGGCCAGGCTACTAATCATGCTGACCGTTTCTTTTTGCTCCTTGGTACCCGAGGTGACCGGAATCACGAAATAGTCAACTTCCTCATGGGCTTCATCAAACTCCTCCAGGTTGGCCATGAAATCTTCAACGTTGGACGCTCCAACGTCGATGATGGCGCGATCCTCCAGCATGAGTCGCTTGAACACCTCGCGGAATTCATCGCCGCGAAGTTTCTCAACATCCAAGCCAAGGTTCTCAGCCGTTTCGTTGATTGACTCAATGGCATAGAGCGGCGCGCCGCCCATACGTGGCCACAGCAGGTTTGCCGCGATAGTCGTTTTGCCAACGGTGCCGGTGTAATTGATGACCACGACTTTCTTTTTAATGAATTTCATTTGGGTAATCCTTGAATAGAGGGGTTCGCACCGGGTAAACACCACCCGGTGTGCTTGATCTGAAATTGTTGATGCCGGGCGGTTTGAACACCAAGGGCGCGGCCCTTGTCATCTCGCAACGGCCGCGTTGACCTCGGGAGCGCGGGGCGGTGAAGCTACCCCACACTCCCAAGGTGAGCCTTTTCTGAACGAGGTAGCGTCAAGTGTGCGCTGCGCCCGTGCTTCCGTTCGCCGCGACGATAGAGCGCGTCACGACGAGCCGGGAGCGCGGCACCTGACGTGTTCAAGTCCGAGAATGGGTATGGAACTGGATACTGCTGAGAGCGGTGATCAGCCCTGATGACTGTTCGCGTCGATGTCATCGGTGTTGAGCCGGGCCATCTCCCGTAGCGCGAGTGGAAGTGTCTGCAACTCCCAGTCCGCTTCAAGCGGTGGTACCAGGTGACGCTGTTCTGCGATACACAGGCATTGCAGCAGTGTGGCCAAGGACACGCCCAGGCTTGCCCCTGCATGACTGTCATGGAACTCGAACACTGCCGCCAGATCTGGCGGCAATAGGTGTGTCATTCGGGTATTGGACATTGAATCCCCCTCTTTGCAGCGATATCGTGAGCCAGTGCCAACAGCGTTTCATTACGCCAGGCTCGCTCAGGTGGCACATGGATCAGCGCTTCGAACCGATCAGGGTCAAAAACGATCTGTGTTTCATACACTTTCGGGGCCTTGGCTGGCTCGTTGAAGCGGGTGAAGTCTTGAACCCTCAGTTTCAGGGTTTCGATCAGGCTTCCATCCTCAGGATCGACCGCTACTCGGTGATGCAGACATTGCAGTTCGAGCTTGAAGAACTGCTTTTTTTTGTCACTGGTTAGTTGACCCTCTTCTGTCAGCATGGCCGCCGGGACCTTTGTACGAATCCCCTGCGCTAACTCTGCGTTGTTACCCACGTACTGACCGTATAGGCTTTGCGCGGGTCCAAAATACGCAATCATCCAGGGCAGGTTTCGCAAGTGCGCCCCGGTGTAAAGGTAGCCTTCCGAGTCCAACCACTGATCAAGCATCCGACCCGCAAATCTGTCCGAGAATGAAAAGCCAAAGTCTGTGCGCAGGATCAGCACAATCCGATCAAACTCAGTGATGGCCAGGTCGATGAGTTCCTGCGAAACCGGCCCCGGCGCACGGCGATTGCTTTTGCTGCGGGCAGATGCCTTGATCTTGTAGGGGCAGAATTCAAGGTCGAGTCGATTAAAGACAAATCCATCAACGGGCTCTCCAAGGTGACTGCCGTACCTTCGGGCGCGCTCTACCGCTTCCTTGTAAACACCCTTGAGCTGAATGGCGTTATCGCAGTAGGGGCAGACGGCATAGTGCCGATCTTCGCTCCGGTGTTTCCCGGGCCTGAACCACGGTGCGCGCCGCCCCAGCAGCTCTTCAACATTGTCCCTGTTGACCCTGTGGGCCGGAACGCGTCCTGGCGTGACCTTAAAATGTGCAACCATCGTATCTCTCCACCCGTGCCCACCAATGCTCTGACAACGGTGCCATGACAGCTTGCTGTTGAGCAAACCGAATCGCCTCCATCACTGAGCCGTAGGTTAGATTCAATTTCTGGCCGGCTGCACTTTCCAGCTCGAACACCAACGAACATGCACAGGCTTCGCCTTGCACCTCGGTAACCCCCACCAAACGGGCGATGGGTAGGCAGTCTTGCTGATTGAAGCTTTCTGTCTGGTCCATTTGCATACCTTGCAAGTAGGCCCGGCACAAGGGCGTGCCGAGCGTTGGTTATGGTCAGGGAGATTGCTGCGAGGGTGGGTCAGACCAGCATCCAGCTGAACCGGTAGGGGTCCATGAAGGGAATATCGTCATCTCCGGCTCCAAAATCCCCGGCGGGTTGCGGTGCAGGCGCTTTGGCCTGTGTCTGCTTGCCTGATGCACGTTGAGGTTTTGGTGCGGCTTTGCCTTTGCCGGACGATTTTTCCGATGCCGCCTGCTTAGGAGCTTGCTGCCGAGGGGCTTCTTGGTGATCGCTGTCACTGCTGCCGTGACCGTTCTGCCCTTGTTGGGAGTCGCCCTGTGGACGGCCACCCAGCAACTGCATCGTGCCCTGCATGTCCACGACGATTTCCGTGGTGTAGCGCTTGATACCGTCCTTTTCCCATTCACGGGTTTGCAGCTTGCCCTCGATGTACACCTGCGAACCCTTGCGCAGGTATTCACCGGCGATTTCGGCGACCTTGCCGAACAGCGACACGCGGTGCCATTCGGTCTTCTCGACCTTCTGCCCGCTCTGCTTGTCGGTCCATTGCTCGCTGGTAGCCAGGCTCAGGTTGGTTACCGCCGTGCCGTTGGGCAGGTAACGACAGTCCGGGTCTTGTCCGCAGGTGCCTACCAGGATCACTTTATTGATGCCACGCGCCATGATTGCGCTCCTTCTTCAATGAGTTTGTTAAGGGGTGTCTTCGTTTGGGTCAAACACGAATATCGTGCTCAGAAGCTCACGGCCACGGGCTGTGGACTGCTCAGCTGGGCCCAGCAACAATGCCGTTGAACCGTCTGCCGACAACTCAAACTCTGCAAAGCAGTTGTCGCAATCCACTGGACGCCAGGTCATTTCCCACGCTTTGACGTTGACGATATCCACGGTCGCGGGGGTTTCGCAGTTGGGGCAGTGCGCCGTCATCGTTTCACCGGCTGGCCACTGCGCCGCCTTGGGCTGTTGTTCCTCTGGCATAGCTAAAGCCTCCTTTGGAGAGAGGGGGTCACGCGCGCGTGGGCTTGCGGCTGAATACGAATTCCAGCTTGGCTTCGTGATTGAGCTTCAGGGCCGCTTCAAAGGACTTGCCGGTTTTCTTGCTGTGAAAACCCTTCAGTACGCCGGTCTTGCCATTCGTCAGCAGCGCCTCGATCTGGCCAGGCGACAACATCTTGCCGCTGACTTCCGGATGGAACTTGAAGGCGCAGGCGCGACATCCGATCACTCGCGGGGTAACAGCCAGTTCACCCCCACACATGGGGCACTGGGCGTTCAGGCTGTCGAGTACCGGCTTACCGTCGCCTTGCACGTTGCCCAGGTCGATGTTCTGCACCTGGTCTGCAATGAAGGCCTCCAGTTCGTCCAGGAACGCGTCCACGGTCAGTTCACCGGCCTCGATCATCTGTTGCTGTTCATGCCAGAGCGCGGTCATGTCCGGCGTGGTCGCAATCGCTGGCAACGCGGCGATGAACTCCAGACCCAACGCGGTAGGGATCAGTTTTTTCTTCTCTACCGCGTAGAAACCCCGCTCCTGAAGCTTGGCCAGCACTGCGCCACGGGTCGCCGGGGTGCCTATGCCGCCGTTCTCACCTTTCTTGCCCTGGTCACGGTCGATCAGCAACTGCTTGATGCGCGGGTCTTTCACATACTTGGCGACCCGCCGTAGGTCCTTTAGCAGCTCGGCTTCGGTGTAGAGCGGCAGGGGCTTGGTCTTTTCCTTGGCCACCGTGATGCCGTCGCACACTCCGGCGTCACCGACTTTCAGATCCGCCAGTGCATCGAAGGGGCTCGCGACCTCGGCGGCGTCCGACGCGTCTTCGTCTTGCTCGTTTTCTTCAGTGACCTGCGCCGTCCACCCTGGCTGTGTCACTTTGGTGGAGCGCGCAACGAAGGTGTGGCCATTCACGCCAAAACGCACTTCGGCACTGAGGTAGCGTTTTTCGGGCAAGAACTGCGCGACGTAGCGTTTGACGATGGCCAGGTAAACGGCGCGTTCATCGGCGCTCAGCTGGGCGATATCGATCTTTACCGCCGTTGGGATGATCGCGGTGTGCGCCGAGACCTTGCTGTCGTCGAAAGCCCGGCTTTTGCGTTCCGAATTCACCTCGGTGAACATCCCGGCCAAGTCGGGCAGGGCTTCGCTGAGCAGGCTCAAGGTCTGCGGAGCCTCGGCAAACTGCTCCTCGGACAGGTAACTGCAATCGGAACGGTTATAGGTGATGGCCTTGTATTTCTCGCGCAGCGCCTGGGTCAGGGCCAGGGTCTTTTCGGCATCAATGCTGTGGGTCTTGCTCATGTACACCTGGAGGTCGAGCAACGCGAACGGCAAGGGTGCCGGGGTTTGCTTCTCCTCCACACGGGCCTCGATCACGTCCGCAGGCTTCATTCGGCACGCGTCGGCTACCTGCGTGGCATACGCCTCGTCGATGATGCGGTTCTTGTCATCGATGGGGGCATCCGCGGCCACCACGAGGCGGCCCTGCGCACGACGGCTACCAAAGGCCAGGCTTGCCGCAACCGTGTAGTAAAACGCACTGGCGTGACCTTTGTTGGCCAGGTAACGATTAACGATCAGTCCCAAGATCGGGGTTTGCACGCGGCCCACTGACAACACGCTTTTGACGCCCTTGGCCCTACCGGCCAGGGTGCAGGCGCGGGTCATGTTGAAGCCGTACAACTGATCACCAATGCTGCGGGCCAGTGCCTTCTGGAACAGGCCGTAAAACTCGGTGTTGTCGCGCAGGCCGTCCAACGCTTTGCGGGCGGCATTGGCGTTCATGTCGTTGATCAAGATGCGTTTGACCGGCGCGGTGTTGCCGAAATGCACCAGGACCTCGTCGACCAGCAACTGGCCTTCGTCGTCCGGGTCACCGGCGTGGACGATTTGCGAGGCGCGACCGATCAGCTGCTGGACCACTTTGAGCTGGTCGCGAGTGCGCGCAATGGGCTGGTACTTGGCCGGGCGCAGCTTCAGGGGCAAGTCGGCCTGAACCCAGTTTTTATAATCGGGGTTGTGAACCTCGGGCGGGGCCAGTTCAAGCAGGTGGCCCACGCACCAGGTGACGATATCGTGGCTGCCGCACTCGAAATAGCCGTCCTTGCGTATGACGGTGCCCAGCGCCTCGGCAATGACCTGGCCCAAGGCGGGCTTTTCCGCAATGAATACTCGCATGGTGTTCTCCTTGTCAGGATCTGGGGCTTAGCCCCGGACCTTGCCGAACTTGTCGTTGATTTTTTGGGTGTAGCTCTGATCAGCACCGGGGCAGCTGTTGAGGTAGTCCTGGCGCGCCGTGGCGGTCTGGCTCCATTTGATGTTCCCGTGCTTCTTGACCAGGATGCTGAAGTAGTCCTGTTCGGCGCTGCGGCATTCGCTGCCACCGCTGTTGCCGGTGAATTTGCCGTAGAGGCACAGCACGGACTTGCACGGGTCACCGGCGAAGGCTGAGCCACTGCCCAGCAGGCACACTGCGAACAGTGCGCAGACCCGCGTTTTGCCGCGACCGGGCACGGCGTTGCCAGCGGCATGACCCTGGCGGTCAGCCGTTTTGCAGTAGGTATTCATGTTTTGCTCCTGCAGACGCATGGGTGCGCCGGTGGGGGGACTACATCGGTTCCGAGGTGTCGTCAGCCTGAAAAGGCTCTGGATCAGGCTCGACCTCAACTGGCTGTGCCTTATCCGCTTCGGCCTGAGCCACTTCGGACGCTTTGTCTTTGGGATTCCAGCGCTGTCGCTGTTCGGCCTGCATGGGCTTGGTGTCTGCCACTGCGACCTTGGATTCGATGGTGCGCACCGGCACGGTTAACGCGTCGATCTTGGAGGCGTCACCCACGGGTAAGGGCGGCGGCGGCAGCTTTTCTCGTGACTTGAACACCTCTTCCTCGTAGTAATAAATCTTGCGAGCCAAAATTTTCAGGGCCGGGGTGGTTTGGGTCCCCTGTACGAAGATCAACTGTTTGTCATAAGGCAGCTCGTTGACCTCTTGGGGCAGCATCAAGGGCCGGGGTTGTTCGCTGTAACTATCTGTTTGGCCTCGAGCACCTATCTCGTGCTTCTGCCTGTTCAATGACTGGTTATGGACGCGCACGGTGGTATTGCCCAAGCGCCTGCTGTACTCCTCGGCCAGCTTGATGTCGCCGGGGGCGAACACGATTTCGTTGTGAATCGCCTTCATGATGCCGTTGGCAGCTTCCTCGCCATAAATAGCGCGCAGCTGATCCTTGCCCTGGAAGATGAAGAAAAACCTCAGCCCCGCGCCTCGGGTCAATGCGGGCGCGGTCTCCAAGATTTCAATACGGCCCATGATGGCCAGCTCATCCATTAATAGGGCAAGCTGGTACTTGTACCGAAGCGTGCCGTCTGCACAGTGTCCGCCTTGCTCCGGTATGACTTTGGAATTGAGCCGTATTGCCTGAGTGAAGAACAGGTTCATCAGAGGGCCATACTTCTTCAGCGAACCCTCGGTGACGCTAAAGTACGCGGTCATCTTTTCTTCCCGGGCTTTAGACAGGTCGATGTCATCCCCTGACACTGCCCAGGCCACCGTCTTCTCGGCATACACCGACAACACGTCGCGCACGATGTCCACGGTGGTGGACCAACCGCTGCTCTTGTTTTTCGAGGCCTCGAATACACCATTAAGCTCGCGAAGGGCTTCAAAGGAGAGCGCATTAGGGCCGGTGCTGCGCAGCTCGATGATCTGCTGAGCCCACGTCCCCATCCCTGTCCCCAATGAGCCAATTTCGTAGGCCTGGGGCAACGTGAAGGGCATGTCCGGCGTTTCCATCAGGTACAGCAGCATGGCGGTGAAGACGTTGCCCGCCTTGTTGTACCACTCCTGGTTCTTGGGGTTGTCGGAGACAAACAGCACCCTGGCGATCGTGCGAATCTCCCCCAGCCGGTAGAGCGGATCGCGGTTGATTGCGCTCAGGGGGTTCCAGCGGTGCGTCTCCAGACGCTCAGGTGAAAAGCGATAGACCTTGTGCCCTGCAGCAGCCCGGAACCCCGAGGTGATTTCCCAGTTTTCAAATTTCGGATCGTTGACCACCATTGAGTCGGGGTAGCTGAGCAGGTTGGGGATCACAGCCCCGACCCCTTTCCCGGTGCCAGGTGGTGCGGCCAGCATCACGAACTGTTGCCCGTAGCTGGCCAGAAACGAATCCTCAGTGGGGTGCTTGCCCAAGAGGAAAGCGGGATGCTCCTCGATCCGTTTTTGAGGGTTGGTCGGGCTGATGGGTTTGGATTTAGCTCTGGCCATCAGCGGACACCTGCTCGACGCTCAATCGCCTGGGCGTCGAGGCGTTGTTGCAGGGCGATGGCCACCTGCTGATTGGCCTGGATCTGCCTAAGCGACTCACTGATCTCATCGAGCTGGGCGAGTGCGATACCAATCCCCAGCCAGGCTGCAATGGCGAAGACAACGCCCAGTGCAATGGGTAAGGGCAAACCCAGTAAGAGAAGGGGTTTCGATTCTTGTAAATTTTCCATTGGACTCTCCTGCAAGTTACTCCGGACACAGCTCGGCCCCAGTCGGCAATGAGCGACTGCGTGGCTGTGCATAAAGGGGTTTGTTAGTGCGTACTTGTAAACGCCAGACAGCTAATTGCCGACTGCGTAGCGGTGCATTGGGATGGTTTGAAAATGCGGGAGTATCAGACGGCGATGTTGGTGCAATGCCTACTTGCTGGTGTTCTTGTATTCGCCCTGGTACTCGAACTGGCGCAGCTCGCGGTTGTTGGCAAAGCGGGCATCACCGTGCAGCGAGGTTTTGGGCTTCAAGCGCACGAAAAGGGCCATCAGCGTGATGCCTACTGGCAAGAAGGTGAGGGCAGCCGTCACACACCAAGACCACGGCACGTACAGCATCCGCCGGTCGTTCCAGGCCAGCTTGCGGGTCTCCCATAGCGTGTCCCAGGCCAAACCCGCGAAGTGACCTTGGGTCAGGTGCAGATACATAGCCCCCCCTGCGTACAGCCCGATAACGAAGCACACAGCCATCATGAACACGATTGATAGCAAGATTTTCCACCACATGGCGTTCTCCTAGGCAGCTCGTTGACGCTGGCCATTGAGCAAGGCCAGCTTGTGTTCGGGTTCGTAATGCACTTCTTCGATGTAGGTGTTTTCCATGTACACGACCACGTCAAATGAGGTGCGCACCAGGCGCTCGATGTACGCGTAATCCAGACCGAGGCCGATTGGTGACTGCTTCACCAGGCCGCACACACGGGCGTAGCCTGCTTCACTGTCATTGGCGTGCGCAGTGGTCACGGTGCCCTTGGTGCCGGTGTTCAGAATCTCGATGTAGTGCCACACCTCGTCACCGGTCAGCTCGGCCAAAAACAGGTGGTCAGGCTTCATCCGCATCGCGCTGGCCACCAGGGCTTTGGGCGTCACCACATGGCCATAGAGCAAATGCACATGGTTAGGGTGGAAGGGCATGGGGTCCTCCAGTATTTCCTGGATCGTGATCATGCGGCGGTTAACCGGAAACATGTCGATCAGCGACTTGCCGTAAGTGGTTTTACCCGACCCTGGCCCGCCAAAAATGATGATGTTCTGGCGATTAGCGATGGCGATTTCCATGAATCGGTGCCACTCGCCGGCTGCGTGGGCTTCCTGCATGTCGCGCTGCCAGGCTTTCAGGGTCAGTATCGGTGAAGCGATGGCCCTGGCTCGGTCATAGCGGCCACTGTTGACGTAATCCATATGGGTGAAGCGATCCAAAGAGGGTTTTCGAAACGTCATCGACAAGGTGCCCTCTTCGCACGCCGGGGCCATGACGATCTGGCCCCGCTCCCCGCCAGGTAATTTCACAGTGTGAATAGGTGAGTGAGGAGCCAGTACGCGGTATCTCAGCGCACAGAGCGCATTGGCCAGCCGCCAGCACAGGTTGTAGGTGAGCCAAGGCGCTTCTTCGTGTTCCCAGCCGTTTGGACCGTCCACCCACAGCTCGTAAGGCCGGTTGATGGCCACGTCCTTGGTGCCCTGACGATTTAGGCGCTCGGTGGCACCTGCCTGGTCGAGGAAGTCCAGGACCAGCGTGTCTTCGGTAAGTCCTTGCTCTTCAGTCATGAATACTCCTTAGCGGTTCTCGAAAACCGATGAAAAGTCGATGTCGCGGGCCACGATGACAGTGATCACGGTGCCCGGCAGCAGGTGTGCGGTGTCCGGAATGTTGATGGTGCTGTCCAACGCCTTGTTGGCCATGCTCTCCACGTTCTGCTCGCTGTTGTTCACCGTGTAGCCTCCGGACCCCGAGCTTTTCTGCGTGGTGTTGGACGCGGCCTGAAGCGCGTCCTGGATGAACGACAACATCACTGCACCGCCAAAGCGCTGCATGTAGTGGCGATTGATCCAGGCTTCAGTACCGCTGGCTCCCATGGGGCCTGCACCGAGACTGTCCAGCTTGGCCCGCACTCCCGATTGGGTTTCAAGTTCTTGCCAGGTGGTAAACACGCTGGTTTCACCTGGCCCTACCTGAACTGTCTGCTCGCCGGTCAGCTTGTCCCCGGCCGCAGCAATCACTGTGGAGCCATCGGCGGAATACAGCGGATCGGTCAGACGACAATCCACCATCCCAGGGTGGGTACTGATGATTTCGGTGTACAGCGCGCAGCGCGTGTAGGTGTTGTGACTGACCAGGTACTTGCGGTTCGGTGCCAGGTACGCCTTGGCCGCGGTGAAGGTGGTGCCGCCCAGATTGCTCAGGCTGCTGCGTTTTCTGGTGGACGATTCACCACCCAGACCGCTGCTCGATCCGCCCTGAATGTCGCCCAGCATTGAAGGCGGCAGGGATGGCTGCTCGCCGGACGGCAGTTGCGGCTGAGTATTCCCGGTACCAGTACCCTGCGCGTCTTCCGAGGTGACCAACATTTCACGTCCCAGTTTGCGTTGCCGGGGGGTCTGTTCTACGGGCGGGTTCTGGCCGGGAGAGCCGGGTGGTGGCGGCGCACTACCGGCATGGTCCTGACCGGCTTTTCCGCGCTCGGCATCCTCTTTATCCTTTTGCTCCTTGGCCAATCGCTCCCTTTCCGCTCGGGCTCGCCTTTCCTCTTCGGCTTTGTCAGCGGCCAGTTTGGCTTCCCGTGCCTTTTTCATGCTGTCGTCACTGCCCAGATTCACGTCCAGGGTCGCGTCCTTCTTGACGTGGGTCTCATCGACCTCGGAGCCGGTGGTTTTCATCTGGGAAATGGTGAAGTACCAGAGTCCGCCAATCATCAGCAGCCCTACAAACACCAGCCCGGCCATGCCCAGGTAAAGCGTCTTCTTGTTTTGGGTATCGCCTGTGCGTTTGGCCCGCACATCAAAGGCCCCACGGGCCTGGGTGCTAGCGGGCTCGGAGGCCGGTGCCTGTTCCGGGGCTGCTGTGGTCGCTGCTGATTCGGGCGGCCCGATGCTGTCCGGCCCTGGGGTGCTCTCCGGAGTTTGGTCATTGTCATTGTTCTGCATGCTTGAGCTCCCGAATCTCGCCGGTGGTGGTCCCGTTGAAGTTGTACCCCGTGTTCACCTGAGCGGTAGGCCGGGCCTCTACAACCAAGCCGTTTAGGCGGAACCGAAACAACCGGCTGACCCCATGCACCACGACCACGTTCTGTTCGTTGTGCGCGTCGGCCACGGTTTCGGTGCCATCGGGCAGTACCTGGTACAGCACCGGGCGCGGCCCGTTACCGGTGAAGCGGAAGCAGGTCAGCATGCCGTTGTCCCAGCCCTCATACGGCCCTATCGACTTGCTCTCTGCGTTCGAGCGCTTTTGATAGGGGCCGTTTTGCACCGGGCCGTCGCAGGGGTTGCCGGGGTCACGGCGAGCCGCGACGGATTTTTTCGGCGGCTCGGGGTAGGTGAAGCGCAGCGCGTAGGTCATGTCCGCAGGCTCACTCACCAGTTTCAGCTCCAGCAGGTAGGTGTGCCGGTTGGTGTTGATCACCAGGTTGGTATTGGGCTCCTGATCGGTGATGGGTTTGATGGCCACCAGGTTACCGGCCTTGTTCGGGCCGATGGACCAGGCTTTCGGATCGCCAGACACCATCAGGCCTGACGCCTCGTTGATGGTCTCGTTGGCCGGAAGCTGAACCAGCGAGGTACGACCTATCGAGGCCTGGATGCGGTACACGTTGTCCGGGCTGTAAACAGCGGTCTGCACGCGCCGGTCCAGCGCAGAGCTGCTACCCATGCTCTCGGCTAAGACCGGCAGGCCGAACGTTAGGAGTAACAAGGTGGCGAAGCTGGAAACTGCTTTATTTCCCATTGGACACCCCCACTTCCTGGGTCATCGTATAGGCCCTGACCCCGAAGCCACGGGGGTTAAGCCACTGGTCACCGGCTTTTTTGGCCGGATTGTTGTAGTCGTAAGTCACTGTCGCAACCCACGTCACAGGGGCCAGCTGGGGATCGGGGGTGCCGTTGCGATCCAGCACGGTTTTGGTGATCCGCACCTGGGCGGTGCCTGCCCGGTCTTTACGCTCAAGGAAATTGATATTGTTGATGTCAGTACGAATCTGCCGGTTGGTCCCCAGCACTTCCAGATAGCCTTTAGAGGACAATTGGAAGTTGCGGTACTCGGTAAACGTCTCGTCATAAGACATCAACTTGACCATGCTGTAATTGGCATCGTTACTCGAAAAGTTGTAGCTCTCGCGAAAGCGCGCATAGGCAGAAAGCCAGAACTCGTCATCGATCTGCTCCTGTGGCTTGCCTTTGTCGTTGGCCCACACGACGTCCGTGTAGCCGGAGTTGTTATCGACCCGCACCAGCCCGAGCTGCACGGTCTTGAGCGGGGTCAGGCCCAGCACAGCGGCGATCGACATAAAGGTCAGCACACCGAAGAAGCCCGCCAGGCGACGGGCGTTTTTGGTCTTGGCCTTCTCTTCGGCGGCGATGTTCTTCTCGAAAAACCGCGCTGCGTGGGTAAAGGCCTGCTCAGCCAGGCTGATTTCTTGTGCGGTGGCCGCATCGATGCTGGTACGGGCGGCCAGTTGGCGCTCCTGGTCAATCACGTCCTGTTTGGATTTTCGTAGCTTTTTCATAAGTCACCTAAACCTGGACAAACACGTGCTGCGCGGATCAGTTCGCGGAGCATTTGGAATCGTTGGGCGGGGCCTCGGCAGGCTTTGCCGGGGACGCGCTTGCCGGACGCTTTGAAGGGGTGGTCTTGAGCGACTGGGCCTTGGGCGCAGGGCTCGCTGCTGGCAGCACCCGGCCAGGCGCGGGAGCAGGCGTTGCCGCGGGAGCAGCGCGAGGCGCAGGGGCATGGGTGAAGGGCATGTCTTCCCATTGCCCTTCCGGTTCGGACAGTTTGGGTGCAGAGCCACACCCTGAAAGCAAGGCAGCCGAAAGCAGCCCGCTCAAAGCAAGTTTGAAATTCATAGTGGAGTACCTAAGAGAATCGAGGGTGTTGCAAGTAAGGAGAGGGCGTAGCCGGTGAAGCGTTGTGTTATTTGATGTTGTTGCGTCCCCTCCGCAGTCTTGAAATGCCGGCAGCGACACCGCGTGTCATGCCTTTAGCTGCGCTAAACCCTGAAATACGGCTGACCATTCCGCCTCCGGAGGGGCCACCGCCCATGATGGAGGCAGCTTGCCCAGGCAGCTCGATGACAAGCGCTGTGAACGTGCAGAAGACAATCAGCATGGTGAGATTGCCCGCCAGACTGGTGTCCATGACGCCACTTTTAATCATCACGGTGTTGATAAAACCGATTTCGATAGCCAGCACGACCGATATCAGGACCTGAGCCAACATAAAACCACCGATGGCTGCAACCCAACCCCAAAAATACTGTTTGGTCTGGTCAAACAGTAAAAAGGCGATGAACAAAGGCCCTACGGCCACGATAGCCGTTGTCGATACTTTCAGGACGAAGAGCGTGGCGACGGCGGCAAGCAAGAACGGGATGCCTCCCAGCACATAAAACACCACTGCTTGAATCCCCAACCAAATATCAGCAAAACTGGCGTCGAAGATATCGAAGTTCATGGCTCCTATCAGGGCGTCTAGGTTTGAAGCGTAAGCAACGATCAGGCTGTCGATCTGGTTGATTTGCGTGCCCTCCTGACCGGACAAATTCCCCCCCATCCAATTGGGGAGGCCGGTGATAAAAGGCACAATCGTCTGGACATACCATTGCAGGTTGAATGCACAGCCTGCAATGAACGCCATTTTCGCGATTTCTTTGGCCACATCCTCAAAGGCAACGTTCATCCCACGGTACAGCCACTGCATGTTGCGAAGCGTGAAGTGGATCAACCACATGGTGCCGAAGAGCGCCCCAAGCCCCAGCATCACCTTGGCCATCCCGGTGACCAGGGCGCTTTGCAGAGCGGCATCAACGAAATCAAACAACGTCTTGGCTATGTTTCTGATGTCCATGCCGCCTCCGTTATTTTGCTCGGGTATAGGTGGTGCTGTCGTAATAGATGATGTCGCCTTCCAGGCGCATGCTTACAAGACCGCCACGCATACTAAGTACCGTATCCGACTCCGCCTTGGCTTCTAAAAGCTTCATGCTTTTTCGTTTTTCTCCAAGACCCAAAGTATCATTCGTGGTTTCAAGGTTTACGTGGAAGATTTCTCCGTCTTTTGAGATATCCATGACAAAGGTTGGTTTACCCATCCTTTTCATGTTTTCTCCAGTCCATCGCCCCACAAATCCATCCCCTTTGCTTTCAAAGCAACCCGACAGCGCCAGTGCAAACAACACCAAGCAAGAAAAAGCCGTCATTTTTTTAAACATAGGTCACATTCCCTTTTTGAAGTTATTGGTTAATCACTCATAGCTAGGCCGCACACTCGTTTTACCCCTCATGTAGTCACGGAACGCTTGTGCCCGTTTTTCGTTTTCCATTTTCTCTTGCTGCTGCTGAAGCATCTGCATGTTGGCCAGCCGCATCTGCTGGTTTTGCTGCTCGATCAGCTCCTGCTGGTAACGCAGCTGTAAATCCTCCTTCTGCTGTGGGGTCTGCACCTCGTTTAACCGGGCCCTTAGCAGCTCGGCGTTCTTGACCCGTTCAGTGCTGGCGTTGTAATTGCGCTCCAGCGCATCGGCAGCCGACATCATCTGATCGAATTTCGCCTGCACGCTGGCATTATCCGAAGTTAAGCCGTAGCGGTCACGCAAACTGGCGATATCCCGTCCAGTGCTATACACATCGGCCCAGTCCCCCAGAGGCATGACCTTGTTCAAGGCGGGATCGTTCAGGAACCCACCCAACATGTCGTTGCCGGTGATGATGCTTTTGTAGTGGTTGTATTGCTGCGCGGTCTGTGTGATCGCGTCTTTGGCCGTGCTCAGCGCGTCCATCGCCTGCTTGGCCTGGGCCAACGCATTCGCCTTCAGCGCGAGCAGGTTAGACGGATCCAGGACCGGAACGCCTGGTACTGCCGCATGCGCAGCAGGCAGGACTGTGGTCAACATGAGCGCGCTAAGCGCGTAAGCCATCACGTGATTTTTCATGGCTAAACCTCTATTTCATTCTGTTCCTGAAGGGCTTTCCAGGCTTTTTGAAAGGCTGGCATCCAGCGCTGTGCTTCCCGCGTGTTCATGGACTGGCGCAAGCCCTCGGCATAGTCGAACGCAGGCAGCCACACGGCGGGATCGTCGGTGTTCAACCATTGGCGCACGGCCTCGGCCACCAGGAACGCATCGACCCACACCGTGGGATCGGTCGTGCCCAGGTGTTGCCGAATACGCTCAGCGACCGCCAGGTTCTTTTTTGTAGCTGATAACAGCGGCAGCCAATACTTGAGCGGGCCGTCCAGCTCCATCTTCAGCTTCACCGACTGGTTACCCTGCTGCACCACCATTTCCCGGCTCAACGGCCCCATATCACGCACGGCCTCGAACAACTTGCCCGTGACGCCGAACTTCGCGTAACTGTCAGCCTGGGCATTTTTGTTTGGCAGCCAGATGGGGGTCGTCACTTGCTGAATGACTGCCGCAGCGTAAGGCGTTGCCAGCGCTTGCTCGGGGTACTGGGTGTCCATGATCAGGATTTCCCCGCGCATGCGTCCGCTCTGCAGGACCTCCTTGATTGCATCCGCTGTGCTTTTGAACGACAACGGTGCCCAGTACTCGGCCACTACGTTCAGCAGCAGGTTGCCGGGTCGGGCCTGATGCATTTCGCGCTTCATGTAGAACAGCGTGTTCAGAAACGCTTCCATGACTTCCGGGTGCTTATCGGCATAGTCGTTCTTGAGAAGCTGCGTGCAGTCAAAGGCCAGACGCCGGTAGGTTTGCGCATTGAACTGGTTGATGGGCGAGTCCAGAACCCAGGCGTACTGACCTTCGCGGCCTTCACCGGCCAGACGGCACCATTTCGATAGCCGGGTGTGCAGGCAATTGCCACCCCGAAGAGGGATGTTTTGCAGCAGCAGCGACATGCCCCGAAGACGCACATTGGTGTGCGACATGACCGCTTCGACCGAATCCTTGATCGTGCGCTGGTCGGCTTCATCGGTCTTCGCAGGACCACCGGCGCAGCACAGCACCAGGTCATTCAGCATTTGCCGCAACCCAGGACTGTCGTGAAACTGAAACGGGTTGATGCCGGTGAAGTGCCCAGGCTGCACGGTGTAATACTCGGCCCCTAATGCACACAGCAGGTGTTTCAGCGACTCGTTGTAGTCGATACCGAAAATCAGCGGATCGAAGCGGCTGAGAAAGGTCAACAGGATGGCCTCATTGGTGGTTTTACCGACCCCTGTTTGGCCTGTGTAAACCGCATGACCTGGCAACATTTCACCGAGGTTGTTCTGGCCGGGCGGGCTGTCATGCACGTTGAGGACATATAACGCCTTGTTGGCCGTCAGCACGGGCATCAACCCTGTGCCATCGCCAATGGGGTTGCCCTTGACCTTGCCCGTAGGGGTGGAGTGCAGTGAAAAGCTGTCCGCCAGGTTCTCGGTCGATTTCATCATGGGGTACATGGCCTCGGTCACACCTGGGAACTGCGTGTACCAGGTATCGACGTTGCTCATGGTCGAACGCACAAAGGTCGCGTCACGCACCGTAAACACCGACGCCATTTTCGTGCCGTTCTCGATGGCCTGGTCCGGGGTCTTGCCGTAGACGATCAGAGAGGCGTGATAACGACCGAACGCCTTGTCACCCAGGGTGATGTCTTCGATGGCTTTTTCAAGCTCCTTGATTTGATGGGAGTCGTTTTCGACGGAGCCCAGATCCGCCTTGTGTTTCTGGAATTTGTCCTTGGCCTTGTTGCGGTCCTCGAACAGAAACGTTTGCACCAGGGTGAACTCGAATTGCTGCTCGTTGGCTTCATCCCACATGCCCGGGTAAGTCCCACCACTGGGGTAGTCGCGCAGGTCAAAGGTGGTCGCGAAACGCTGACCGCCTCGGTTGGGCCGGTTCTCCACAAAATCGTAGTTTTCAAAGTTGGTGACGCTATCAATGATCGCGTCGCCCAGACGGGTATCACTGACCAGCACGTCTTTTTCGTGCCCGTTGATCAGCAGGCTGTAGTAGCGCCCGATCTGCGAGAACAATGCGCCGTGTTCGTTCTCCTCCAGGCCCATGATCGCTGGGTCATATTCGGCCAGTAGGGTTCTGGTCAGTGACAACAGGTCGTTCATGCGCTGGATTCCGTCATCCAGCTCGCGGTACTTGAGAACCAGGGCAAGGCCGTAGCCCACCTGGTAGAAGGTGCCGTTGCGAAACGGTTCGGTATAAGCGTCCACGAAGTCCTGCAGGGCAGGCAGTGGCATCGTGTACTGCGTATCCAGCTCGATGCCTGTCTTGGTGGTGTAGGTGTGCACCAACAGGTTTTTTCCTTCTTTCTTGCCCAACGCCAGAAAGTAGCGGTTGCGGGTCTCGCACAGGCGGATCAGTTCTTCATCACTGCGGGTCTCTGGGGAGACCCCCTTGAGCTGGATCAGGCTCACCAGGCGATTGCCTGACAGGGTTGTCATGAGCTCGTCTACCGGATAGCCCATCAGCGGCACTTTGTCCTCCGCTGGCATAACGCTTTTGTGAAAATCGTGCGCCATAGAATTTGCTCCATTGCGGATTAATGGGGGTCAGCAACAACGGTTTGCCGTACTTGAGGTTCAGCCGGAGACGCCGCAGTGCAAAGCGGACGCGGCGTAAATATTGAGGATCGATCAGGCCAACAACCCTCAAGGCGATAAGGGCAATCAGGAATGGAGAGGCAACGACCAGGCCCCACACCCAGGACAGCAGAAACGTCGCGGCAACACCGAAGATCAAGCCGCCCATCAGCAATCCCACCATCGGCATGATGGGGATGTTCCAGAACATCGCGGGCCGACTCATCGCGTTGTAGCTTGGGGAAACCTCTTTTTTGAGCACTTCGTTACCGGCCATAAGCGCTCCTGGTCAACCCGGCACGCCGGTGCCGAATACCTGCCAAGCCGCTGTGCCGAGGAGCACAGATCCACCAACGACCAGCAGCACACCTACCTGCTCTAGGTAGTCCATGAAGGTGTGCGAGCGGTCGCCCGTGGAGCGAGCAATCAGCCATTGGGCACCTGACCAGATCAGGCAAATCAGGCCCAGGGTGCCCGCCAGGGTGTAGAGGCCCAGGCGGATATTGCTGCCCCACTGGTTTAACGTGGTCAGCCAGTCAGCGGAGGCGATACCGGGCAGGCAGGCCAAGGCCACTAATAAAATGCCCAGCTCGCCTTTGTTGGGCACAAGGGTACGTTTGATCATCATTGATCCTCTTTGGGGGGAGTTGAGGCTTCTTCAGGGGATGCAGCTGGTGGAGCTGGGGAAGCCGGTGGAGCAGAAACAGACGGTGGTGCAGGTGGCAGATAGCGCGGGTACTGGCGCAGCACGTCCCAGCTTTCATAGGTCGGCTCAACGGCGGACGCCGGGGCCTGAGCGCGCTGGAGCTTGTTCGGTTCGGGTGATCCGCCTTCCAGCGCGGGGACCGTCACGGTGGCCGTGCCTGCGTTGGCCAACACACGTTGCACATGGCTGCTGCCGCCAAAAGCTGCCTCAGCCTTGAATCCGCCTTTGGGGTTGCCGCTGTAGTAGCAGGAAATAGCCTTATGCAGCGCGGCCTGCCGGTTAGGCTCCTTGGCGCTGACCACTGCATAGCACTGTTCAAGAACAGCAGCGGACATGCGCAGGTTGGTGCAGGGTTCGAACACGGGTTCGGGTCGGCTGACATCGAAATGCTGCCGGTTGATCTGGCCCAGGCCAATGCTGAAGTCAGCGCCCTCTGCGACCAGCTTTTTCACCGCCAATACGGCTTCATCCAGGCTTTGCGGTTGACGCGGCAACACTCTGCCGACCACGCCAATGGCATAAGGATTGAAGGAGGATTCTGTCTTGACGATGGGAGTCAGCGTGTCTGGGTGTATCGAGGGAGCGCATTGCATAGCCAGGGCCAGAAAGGCACTGGTGGTGAGCATTACAGGTTCCTTTTAATCTGGGGCCGTAAGAGGTTTGCCGGGTACCGTTTTTTTGGAATCTTCAATCAGCTGCCCAACGGCCATTTCAAGAAAGTTATCGATCAGATACCGGGCAAGCTCCGAGGGTGAAATCTGCCTGGAGCTTTGGGTTTCATAGCTCACCCGTATCGCAGCTTTATTCAGCGCCTCCACCCTGACCGCTCGGATATAAACGCTTACTGTCTTGGTGGTTGCTTCATCTTCGGATGACGCCATGGGAACTCCTAAGGGCTGTGAGAACGCAAAAAAACACCGCCTGGCTAGACCAGACGGTGAAATGGGAAATCGTGGGAAGTGGTAAAAGCCTAGGCAGCATTTACCATCGAGTAGCAAAGGGTTCCGGATCGTCTAACAAGGCGCTCCAGCGCTGCGTCCTGAGCCAGGAGCGCTAAGAACGCTGCTCGGCGCGCAGCTTCAGATTTCATGTCGATGATCAAGCGCAGCGTCTTTTCCAGCTCAGTCGGCAAATTACGAAACTCGATGCAATCAAGCGCTCGGTTGGCACGAACCAAAGCCGCCGCCTTCAAGCCCTCTACTGTGCTGTCCTGCATGACACACGCTTGACCGCCAAACTCACAGGTTTGACCGCCGAAATGAACGAACCCATGAGCACCATTCAACGCTGTGATGGTGGTGGTATGCGTCACTTGGGGATCGAAGCGCAGCAGCAGATACCCCGGAAACAAGCGCACCTCTTTCTCTACCGATGAGGGACGATCCGTGCGTTTGCGAGAGGTTTTTCTGGTGGGGGAAAACACCTCTACATCCAATCGCTCGATCGACGTGATAAGTGACTGATAAACAGAAGAATTGTGCATCAAAACACGCCAATTTTTCATATTCAGATCCTTTTGATCAGGCGCTCTTTCGAATTCCCAAACCGCTGAGCGCAGGGGCGAGTGATTTGCTGATGGAAAATCAGCTCCGTCTATGACTGGGCCGAGATGGCCAACAGGTGACGGATTTGTAGTGAACAAAATAGAGCAAGCAGAAAAAAAAGTAAACAGAATTCTATCTATTAGATAGACATCTTTCTTTTATGAAAGCCAACCTCATGAAATCATGGAGTTTTATGGGTAGAAAATGGACACGCTTCGAACCTTCGTAGGAGCAAAAATCAAGGCTCTTCGTAAATTGTCAGGAATGAGCCAAGCCGCTCTGGCTGAGAAAATAGGCTGTGATGCGCCACTGGTAGGTTGCTATGAAAGGGGTATTTACCTCCCCGGTGTCGAGCAGTTGATAAAAATTTCATTGGCATTTGACGTAGCGCCTGGGGAACTGCTACCAGGCGGCCAAGACGTACTGAGGACGCGCCTGATATCGCTTAGACAGGCAATCGCTGACAAAGCAATAGAAGTTGATTCGCCAGAATCTCTAGAAGAGATTCTGGCATTCATGAACAAATTCACGACCTGCAACAAGTCAGGTGAAAAAATATAAAACCTCAATTCAACCCGTATTTACGAGAAATTTCCATAATTCTAAAACGACGTTGATAGTTGAATTCAACTGCCTCATCATCTATAGGAAAAACACCATCAGACAATAAAGACAAAAATCTTTCGTCTAAGCGTATCAGCTCGATCAATTCTTTAATTTCTCTCACTTCATCTTTTTTGATTATCATTATTTTTCTCCACATACTGTGCACACAGAGCCTATGAAAAACATGAAAAAGGGAGCCTTTCTTCAGTTTTTGTAGGTGGAACACTTGCCACCTTGATCGAATGCGCTAGCCACTATTAACAAAACTGCTGATAAAATTAAAATTAACACTACACCATCTGTTGAGTGCGTCGGAGAACTAGAAACTAGCGTTAACGCTCCAAGTGGGGCTAGGCCTCCAGCAATTGCAGTACCAATCTCACGACCTGTACCTACACCTGATGACCTTGTATTTGTAGGAAATTGACGACTTAGAAAAGAGCCTTGTGGGGCAAACATCATCGGAGCAAGTACACCAGTTGCAAAACCGATACCTACATAGATCCACAAATTCTGGCCTGTTTCTAACAGCTGCATGAAAGAGTACGCAAAAACTGCCGAAAAAGCCCCCCCTGCCATCAACACTTTTTTACTGCTCCAACGATCACATAAAGCACCAAAGCAAGGTACCGCGAAGATGGCTATTAGACTAGCAATGGTCACAGCAAGAGACGTGGTGTTTGCAGACACCCCCTTGTACAAGGTGAGATAGGCAAGTGAAAAAGTCTTAAATATATAACTTAATGCGTTGTACCCGATTGCTACAAGAAGCACGACGATGAGACCTTTAAAGTCTTTCTTAAGCAAAGTCAGCAAAGGCGCTTTTTCTATCCCGGAGTTGGAGGTGGCCTGTGATTTGTTCTCTTCACTAATCTCCTGGAATGCAATCGTTTCAGGAATGCTTCTGCGCACCCACAATCCCACCATCACCAGAACGATACTGGCTATAAATGGTATTCTCCATCCTCCAGCAAGCAAGAACTCTTCACCTTGCATCGTCAGAAGATAGACCGTCAGCGACGATAAAAGCAGACCCAGATTCAACCCCAGAGCGGGCCACGCGCCCTGGCTTCCGCGCTTGTTCTCTTCTGCATGCTCATACGCCGTCACAGCTGCTGCGGCGAGCTCAGCGCCTGCACCCAACCCCTGGAGGATGCGGATGAATACCAACGTTATTGGTGCCCAGATACCCAGGGTGGTATAGCCAGGAATTAGACCGATAAGAGTGGTACAAACCCCCATGAGACAAAAGGTTACTATCAACATTCTTTTGCGACCAAATTTGTCCCCTAAGTGTCCGAACAAAACCCCTCCAAAAGGGCGAGCTATAAAGCCTATTGCAAATGTCGAGAACGATAATAGCGTGGCATTTTGCGCATCCACTGGATTAAAGAAAACTTTGGAGAATACCGTGGCAGCCATCAATGCATATAAATAAAAATCGTACCACTCCAGCATGGAGCCTACAATGGTTGCCGCAGCAACTTTTCGCAATCGAACTTTTCGCTGTGCTGGGCTTTCATCACCCATAAACTTAGTATTTTTATTCATGGTCGCGTCCATTCATTTTAGTCTGATTTGTATCAATTAGATTCCAGTACCGCTTAACTTGGAAACTATCATTTCGGCAATCGGCATAGCAGATGTTGCAGCAGGTGATGGCGCATTACAAACATGTAGCATTCTTGGAGTTTGTACAAACAAAAAGTCTTGTACAAAATTTCCTTTTTTAGTTACTGCCTGTGCACGTATTCCAGCCTCTAATGGCTGCAAGTCCTCAAGAGTGAGCGAAGGATAATAACGACGACATTGCTCTAAATAGCTTTTTTTGCAAACAGTGTTTCTAATCTCACTTAAGCCAGAGCTTAAGTTCTTACCGAGAAGCTTCCAAAATCCCGAGTATGCCCCATACTGCAAGACATCCCGCGCATTGAATGCAAGCTTCGCATAACCCTCACGGGACAATCCCAGTACAGCATTGGGACCTACAGTAACTCCTCCGTCTATCATTCGAGTCAAATGAATGCCAAGAAAAGGTAGCCCCACCTCTGGCACTGGGTAAATTAGGTGGTTGATGCTAATGTTTTTTTCTGGCGGTAGACGGAAGTATTCGCCACGAAAAGGTATAATTTGGAAGTCAACATTTAGACCCGCCAAAGCTGCCAAGCGATCTGATTGCAAGCCTGCACATACAACTAGTTTCTTCGCGCTCCATGTTGTTTTATCCGAAGAAATTGATACATGACTTGCATGCTCTTGTATGGCAATTATCTTTTGTTCAAGTTCTAGCTTCCCACCTTTCTTTTCTATCAGATTAGCCATGACACTGGAAACTATTCGATAGTCTACAATACCGGTACTGTCTACAAATAGTGCACCTAAACCTGTGATATTGGGTTCGCGCCTACTGAGCTCCGAAGCATCAAGTCTTGCAACATTAAGACCATTTTTTCGAGCCCTTTCTTCCAACTTACTGAGCAGTGAATATTGCCGAGTGTTAGATGCGACCAGCATTTTTCCGCAGACTTCAAACGGAATCTTATGTTCTGTACAGAATGATTTCGTCAGCTCTGCGCCTCGCTTGCACAGTGTGGCTTTTAAGCTGCCGGGATCGTAGTAGACCCCAGCATGGATGACGCCGCTATTGTGGCCAGTCTGGTGCTTAGCTATAGCGGTCTCTTTCTCTATAAGCACGAGCGACGCGCCAGGGTGAATCTCAAGCAGTTGCAAGGCTGTGGCCAGTCCTACAATCCCCCCCCCGATCACGCAGAAATCGTAAATCATAAATGCCCTATATGTCAGGTTGTCTGACAACTAATTGGAGTTGCAAATGATGTACTCATTGCCCTACTCCGCCACGTCAATATTGAGCCGAAGTGCGGCAGCCTTCAAATGCAAACGAGCACAGTGGGCAGCTTCAGCCGAGTTTCGTTTTTCGATTGCATGATAGATTTCACGGTGCTCACGGATAGCACCGCTTGGCCCAACAGCAAGCCTTGAAGAGTTTTCCCAAGCCAAGAAACGGGCCTGGACTAACTGACTGCCTAGGAAATCATGGAATGCTGCTAGGTACTCATTTTTGCACGCGGCTACGATGGCACTGTGAAAATCCACATCCGCTTGAGAAGAGATGGTGAAATCGCCTGCTTTACTTTCCATCAACGACATTGCGTCTGACAGCCGCTCCAGATCTGGGGTTGTACGCCGCTGCGCAGCTATTGAAGCTGCTTGTATCTCAACCCATGAACGCAGCTCAAAAAGTTTAGCCAAATCCGCCGGATGACTCTCGTTGCTTGGCAGCCGAAAAACGGTTCCACACGGTGTTTGAGAAACATATGAACCACTGCCTCGGCGAATCACTAATATGCCATCAGCCTTGAGCTGCGAAATAGCTTCTCGCACTACTGACCGACTCACACTGAACTGATCAGCTAACTCATGCTCGGTGGGCAACTTCGTGTCTGCTGGTAGCGCCCCGCTCGCAATTTCTCTGCGAATTGCAGAGACAACGCTTTCAACGAGCGAATGAGGGCGTGAAATATTAAACATAGATGCATGGGTCCGGTTGTCTGACAATCAGGCTAGTGAAAACAGGATCCAATTACTATCCTAGCCGACGAATGGTCACCGATTCATGTCCCTGATTAACCGGGCACAACAGGCCAACAATTACAAAATAACTGGTGATAAAATACGTTATCACCACTTATTTCGGATTTTTCAGGGTCGTGTACGCTGCTGGGCATTGGCGTATTTTTGGTGAGCGAAATGACGATTCGTGTTCGTCGATGATCCAAAAGGGGGGTTACACATGCAGGAAGTGACAAAAATAGTCTCCGACGACCACCGCAGGCTAACGGCGGTCGAATTTCAGCAGCTGGCCAGAGTCCCGTCAGCGGTCGAGTGGTTTGCCAACCTGGACAACCCGCGCACACGCCGTGCTTATCAAAATGACCTGACGGATTTCTCTTCCTTTATAGGGCTCGCCAGCGCCGATGATTTTCGCCAGGTCACCCGGGCGCATGTATTGGCCTGGCGCGCCGATCTGGAACAACGCGGCCTGGCCGGGGCCACCATCCGACGCAAACTGGCCGCGCTGGCCAGCCTCTTCGATCACCTCCTGGAAAACAATGCCGTCGCCGGGGGCAACCCGGTGCACGGGGTCAAACGACCGAGGATAGAAAGCAACGAAGGCAAGACACCTGCGTTGGGTGATCACCAGGCAAAAGCCCTGCTCGAGGCACCGGATGAAAGCACGCTGAAGGGACTGCGTGATCGGGCCATGCTGGCCGTGCTGCTCTACCATGGCCTGCGCCGCGAAGAGGCCGCGCAGTTGCAGGTCAGCGACATCCAGGAGAGGCGCGGTATCCAGCACCTGAAAATCCACGGTAAAGGCGGGAAGGTGCGGTTTTTACCGCTGCACCCCGTCGCGGCCGGACGCATCCATCTCTATCTGGAACGTTCGGGTCATCACCTGGACGACAAGAAGGTCCCACTGTTTATATCGCTACGAGGCAAATCGACCGGTGCCGGCGTTTCGGCCAACGGCATCTATACCGTGGTCGAAGCCTACGCCAAGAAGGCCGGGATTGAGGTGGCCGGGCTGGGCGTGCATGGCCTGCGGGCCACAGCCGCGACCAATGCCTTGGAGCACGAGGCCGATATCGCCAAGGTCCAGGCCTGGCTCGGACATGCCAATATCAGCACGACCAAGATCTATGATCGGCGTGAGAATCGGCCTGAGGATTCACCGACATATAAGGTGAAATATTGAATTTGCGGTTAGGAATCAACCTAATGATTATAATTCGATAAAAAGAAGTTCAACGTAACCCGGGGCGATTCAAGCCTTGACCTTCCCTTCAGTCTCGGCTTTGAAGAGGACAATTCCTGCGCTGGCCTTGGCCCCGGCTTCACCACCCACGGTGCCCTTGAATTCTGTCGAAGTAGTTCGTTCGGCCTCGCCGCCAGCGCTGGCTAAGACTCTCGTCCACAATTCAAGTGCGTTCTTCAGGCCGGACGCAGATATCCGTATGTATCTACGAGCCTCCGCCTTGGTATCAACGAAAACCGTTTTGCCGGACTTGGATGGCCCTACGACCCTGATCAGGGTGCCTCCTTCTTCGATGGCGTCATCGAATGAGATGCTGGCTGCCGGTGCCACTGGCTCTCGGACTAGGGTGTGGGTGGGAATGCCCTTTGGTTTAAATACGTCTGTGGCGCGCAATTGTCTTAATCTTCCATGTTGAGTGTCGCCGGGTTATCTCATATTGCATGCCACTGAGCCAGTCTCCGTCTTCCTTCTGGGCCATGAGGTCGTGACGTAACCCTAGCTGGAATCAACAGGATGGCGTCTAAATGAGTAATCAACCTTGAAATAACACTCAGGCAGGTCAAAGACCGAGGGTCTGTGGCCCATGCAACTGGCAGGCTGCCAGTGACAATGCAACGCGGATCAGATGCTTGAATTGCCCAGGGCGAAGCGAAGTAGCGCGGCGGGTGGTCATACGGCCTCTCTGTCAGGATTTACGGGAATCGTGCTAAATCTTGAGAGAGTCGGGGCGGGGCCTCCTGACAAGGGTATCAGCAGGCTCCAGCTGTTGTTCATGGAAAATGCTACCGCGCATCACTATTTGACTTGAGAGTCCCTTTCTTCGAGCGCGTCTAAGGCCAAGCTCACTAGATCACCAAGGACTCTGATACCGCGTCTTTCGGCCATCTCATAGAAACGATCATGACAAGCTTCTGTCACCTTGATGTTGAGCTGTTTTTTTGGCGAACTGGAGTTAAACCGTGCACGCTTTGCAGGCTTGGCTTCCGGCGCCGCCCGCGAAGGAAAATTGTTATCTTTAGATATCTTTTCGATAACCTCAACGTCTGCCGGACGCTGCTCCTCCCCTTTCGGCTTGAAATTACCCAAGTTCGCAAAAGGGTCGATTCGTTTATCAGTCATCACTTACCTCCCCCACCGGTTGGAGTTTTGATACGAGTTCTGCAGCGAATGCATCAGCGTTAGCGACAGCCTTATCGATGCCTGGTACCTCAGAAGCATTCAAGTCACCCAAAGGCTGTTGAAAGGAGAACATCGCTCGAAAGGCTTCACGCTCTGTCATTACCGTTTCGAACATAGGAATCTGCTTCTCCACAAGACTCCTACGTAGATTGGACATAGTTCGGGTTTGGTAGGCAGGGGGTGTGCGTGTCAGCAGAATTGAGAATGGCAGGCTATAGCCTGGCAGATGCCTTCTCATAGCTAGCTCTTGATCGTGTATCAGAGAAACCGCCCTGCCCGCCTGCTCTGCGTCCAGTAAAGACCCTTGCATCGGCACAACGACAAAATCTGCCTCCTGTAACGCTAGCACCACAATTTTGGCGGCAGTACCTTCCAGGTCGACAATTACGAACGGATCGAGATTTGCAGCTTCACGAATTTTGCTCGCGATGTTGTTTTCCGTCACTCCGGAGATAACTGTCATATTGGAAGGACAATGCCCACCCGCCGCCCATTTGGCGATCGGGTAGTTAGGGTCAGCGTCGATTACTGTCACACCTACTCCTCTGGCGGCTAGCTGGGTAGCTAGAGCTAGGCATGAGGTGGTTTTACCTACCCCACCCTTGGGGCTGATAAAAGGGATTGTTGGCATATCGATATCTCCGGATACCTATGGCTATCAAAAGCTATCTAATGATAGATATTCAACTAAACATAACAAGGTACCTTTAAAGTATCAACAGATATCTCATGATATCCGAAAAATATCCTAAGATAGCAAGAGATATCAAGACGTATTACTTAGCTAACTGAGCGTAGTGGACTACCGAGGGCTGGGAGCAACGGAGCAAATACCAACGTAAACGCCATGGCTGATAAGCTCGGCCCGTTTAGGTATACCAAAATGGGCCATATGATGACGACTCTCAATGTTGCGCGGGTGTACCTGCGTGTCAGTACAGAAGACCAGGACTTGCAGCGCCAGGAAGCGATCATTGGCAATGCGCGAGCATCGGGCTACTACGTGGCCGCGGTCTATCGCGAAAAAGCATCGGGCGCTCGATCAGACCGTCCCGAGCTGTTGCGCATGATCGAGGACCTGCAACCAGGTGAAGTCGTCATCGCTGAGAAGATCGACCAAATCAGCCGTCTTCCCTTGGTCGAAGCAGAAAGGCTTACGGACGCGATCAAGGCTAAGGGCGCACGCTTGGCGGTGCCCGGCATCGTCGATCTATCGGAATTGGCCGAAGCATCCAGCGGCGTCACCAAGGTGGTGTTACAAGGCGCGGCGTACAAGACATTCTGTTGCGTGTGGCCTAACAAATAGCGCGTGACGACTTCGAGGACCGGCGAGAGCGACAAGGCATAGACTTGGCCAAGGATGCAGGTCAATACCTTGGTCGTAAGCCGGATACCAAAATGCATGAACGAGTCATCGCGCTTAAAAGCGGTGGATGCAGCATTGCGGAGACTGCTCGGCTGGCCGGGGTCAGTGTCAGCCAGGTCAAGCGTGTGTGGGCACAGAACCAAGCCAAAGCGAAGTTATGAACGTAGCAATAACCATTATTTTTACGCCCGGTCTTCCGTGCGTCGCACGTTTGCTGTTCCGTCGCCCACACACAACATTTCGCGCTTTAGCTACATCGATTTAGACTCCGACTCTAAAGCCCTCGTCGGACATGACGTGCAGGACGCATGATTTTGCAACACACAAAGGAACCTCGTGGCCTAGACTTGATTACAATAAGCCATCATTCAAGCAAGGAGCAGTATCGATGGCCATTGAAGACATTAAGCAACTGCGTACTGTCAACGGGCAGCAGCAAGCTCAGACGCTGCTGGATGACGGCTGGGTAATTTTGGCGGTGTGTGTGATGCAAGATGGCACCAGTCAGTACGCCGAGTACCATTTGGGCCGGCCCCATACCGCAGCTTCCCCCAAGGGCGCCGCAGGTGTGCTGCTGCCCAAGCGTCTACGCCCAGAGGTTGCTGAAGGCGGGGATCACTGAGCTTTACATGACCAAAGGAGCGTTAAGGATGGCGGATTTTTTTATAAGCAACGTTAAGCAGGTGCGCGAGCTGGAGCTGGAGCACGAAGTGAACCGGCACCTGCAAGACGGCTGGGTACTGTTGTTGGTGCGGCCCGGTGTGAGCCATGAACGCAATCTCGAAACCGGTCAATGGGAAAGTCTGCCCAGCACCGAGTATGTGCTCGGCTGGATTGGTGAGACCGAGCCGAAGACTATCGCGCAGTACGATCAGGAGGCTTACTGATGCAGCTGCATGAGGTCGACGAAATCCAAGAGCTGTTTGACACGGGAGAGGTCAACGAGGCGCTGGCAACGGGCTGGCGCATCGTGGCGGTCGTGTCATCGGTGCAGCCGCGCGGTGATCTGCCGGTGGCCTGCTACGTGCTGGGCCGTTACGTGAAAAAGGACCGGGCGTTGCCAACGGCAACTGATATAGCGCGGGCCAACGGCCTAGGCTGACACGTACCCCCGGAACGAGCCTAACGAAACCCGCAGCCTGGATCTGAATGCTTTTGGCCACCCATCAAGGAGCTGTCAATAACGAGGCTGTATTCAATCGGCCCCCTCGCTTTCAGCAGGCAAGGGGGCTTTTTTACGTTCTGAAAACTAGTCCCCCAAAGTAAATAAACTGCCAATCGACCGTTCGTCACCGATCCGCAAGTCCAATCGATCTTGCCTGTCGTTTGGATCCTAAAAGTTATTTTTTCTGATAAAATATATCTGTCAGCCATTCATTTGGCGGACAACGGATTTGCCGACTGCACCACAGAGAGCAAGTCAGGAAGAGTTTGCCGGTCGACCGGTGTAACTTTTTCAACCCCAACCCAAAGAGGAAGTATCGATGAAACCTTTCCTGAATCCCCTAACATCTATCTGGAGGGACCCACACCGTGGCCCACAAAAAACGCGACATCAACGAAAACACCCGTAAACCACTGAACATCCGTTTCTTCCCTGAAAAAGCAGTTGTGAAGGAGATGAAAAAGTTACCCGATAGGGAACGAGACCGCTTCCTCATCAACATCAACCTCAAGGCAGCAAACGAAGACCTAACCTGTGATTCAAGCCCGTTGAGCTCTTTAGGGCATGGTGTTTACGAGCTTTGCATCAACGGGAGCCCCGCTTGGCGATGCATCTATTACACGGGCGTATCAGGGCAGCTTGTTGTGTTACATGTCTGTGAAAAAACCACGAATGGACAAGATCGGCAGATCAAAAATGTGGTTGGAAAGCGCCTAAAAGCTTTGGGGAGCGAACCCAAAGCTGCTTGAGCGTGAGGATAGCGATGCTTTAGAGCATCGCTTTTTTCAGATTCATGACTAGCGGCTGGGTTTTATTTTCGGGATCGAAGTCCGCGTCAATCTTATAGCCGATCCGCACCAGCATCTGTAGCAGAGCATCAATTGAAAACTTTTCCAAATATCCCTTGAACAGGTTACTCATGCGAGGCTTTGTGATATTCAGCTCTTGAGCTGCTGTGGCTTGATTCCAACCCTTCTGACGGATCAAAGCAATCAATACCATGAAAAGCTGAGTTTTCAGGTGCTTCATGTTGAATTCCACAGGATCGTCTGTGAACAGTTCGAAAATATTTTGGCTCATGGTTGACCCTCCTATGCGAAATGGAGGCTAGGTCTCACTGGTATGAAAATTCAGGGTTAGCATTACGGTCGGGGTTGGGGGCAATCGAAAGTTGACATGCGTGTCAACCGATTACGCGATTATTCGACCTTACGCATACTATTATCTTTTCTGGTAACAATGCAACAGCATAATTATTCCAGCTTTGCGTTTAGACATCTGAGTAGGTAGCCGTTTAGCCATACGTTCGAGGCCATTTCTCAGCGTTTGGCGTTTGTATTCAGCAGATTAGACGCTTCCTAAAAATCTCTTCAGCAACGGCAGAACTACCCGGTGATCCGACGAACAGCCGTCTGCGCCAGCCACTTGCACCCAGTAGGTATTCATTTTTTACAGGCCCCCCCCCCAACTATGGAAATACACCGCTGATGAAGCTCGACAAAGACCTAGTGCGAGAAATCCTGCTGGCTATCGAAGCATACGCTGAGCCAGAAGGGCTCATCGTGCTGGAAATCGACGATCGACCTTCCGAAGAGGTCTCCTATCACGTTCGGCTCTTGGATGAAGCAGGTCTGCTGGCGGCTCTAAATACTGGCGGAATGGACCGATTCAGGTGGCAACCTCAGCGGCTGACTTACAAGGGGCATGAGTTCCTCGACACTATTCGCGATGGCGAGGTGTGGCGGCGCACCAAGGCCGGTGCAGAAAAGGCAGGTGTTGCAGGCCTAGGGGTATTGCTGGAGCTCGGGAAGGCTTATGGCAAGGAAGTGCTCAAGGAGAAGCTGGGCATCGAGCTACCATGAACATATCCCATTCTTACGAATAGTACAGCCGCAGTGGGTATCCAAGGCAGTCATCAGTCGATCTGAACTCACCGGCTGGCTGGCTGCGAACAGGTCATCGGTAAACTCGCCTGGCTGACAAATATCCATCAGCAGCACTTCCGCTTTGCTGTACCTGGAACCTGGTCGAAAAATCCGCGAAACCGCCTCGGTCGCATATTTGGTCATCAGCCGCACATAGTTAGTGGGGTAGGGGAGCTGGACCAGTGCGCCGTTCGCATACTTGGCCTCATCAGGGTTGAAGGGGGGAATAGAGAAAACGGACAAAATCGTACGCTAAGCATTCTACATGCCAGGTTGAAACCATAAAGATAGACGCCTCGGCGTCAGAAAATGCAGAAAACGGCCCTAGTCTGACGCGGTGCCAGTGAGTAGCCTGACGCCGGGTTGAGGTGTACTTCAAACGAACACGCATAAAGACCATAACTCTTTGAAAAGTATTGTGATCTTGCTAAAAGTCTGACCGAAAACGATGGCCTAACATACGATTTTGTCCGAATTCTTCGGGCTCCCCCATTCTATCTCTACGCTGGAGCTAACCTCACGTTGGCGGATACGGACAGCGCAAGGACGGCTTACATGAAAATATTTGCTGTAGTGATGATAACAGTTGGAATGCTGTGTAGCGGTGCTGCGATGGCTGTAACGGGAACCGAGCTTTCCGAGCAATGCCAGGCTTTAATCAAAGACCCAACACCTCCATCCAAATATTTTGCATCAGGTGTGTGCGCGGGGTACATAAATGGAATGATAGACGGAATCCGCATAGCTAAGGTACTTAGCCCTGATAGAGTGAATGTCTGTTTTCCTGATGATGGCTTTACCAGTTTTCAGGCTGTAAAGGTGGTTCAACGATACCTCGACACCCACCCCGAAAAGCTGAATGAGGACGCGATGGTCCTGACCTCAATTGCCTTCAAACAAGCGTTCCCATGCCAGTGAGAGCTACGAAGACGGAAAAAATTGTACGCTAGCGTGAATCCTGTCAGGTTGGGGTGCTAGAAGCTGACTGCTACCCGTGAGGATGATGCTGGTTTGCCCAGCTTCTAGGCTCGCGCATCTATCAACCGCACCGTCAATTGGACTGTACTTTATTCGGACACAGCCCAAGCTGCACGAGGGCTTGCCTCCTGCCGACGTTGCTTACCGTACGATTTTTTCCGTATTCTGTAGGCTCTCCTATATACGAGAGGGCCTTGAGCAGAGGCTACCTTGATTTCGACCTGGTGACCAACGAGCGCCGCCGCTTATGAGTGATGGCCGGACCGTGCTTGCGGTCGCTCACTTCGCAAACCTCGACGAAATCCGGAGCTTCAATCTGGATACGCACAGCCCCCTCTGAAACGCTTAGGACTTGGACCTGAATTGCATCGCCAATCATAATGTTTTCACCTTCGCGGCGAGTGAGAAGGAGCATACGATTTTCCTTTTTACTAGGACAACTGGGCCAACACTCTATTACCTTGGGTGCTCATGGCTCACTTCATGAACGGCTGCGGTACCCGTGATTGTCACATAGAGAAATCCACCGTTGCCAAAGACGCCGATAGCGGTTGTCACCTGTACACCGAAAAGGATTGTTGTCCCACGGGGTGCACTGGCCATGAATGACTCATACGCTTCCGACCACTCGTTGCGGTTTCGATCCATGAACGATTGAATCAAGCCTTTTTGAGTGATCTGGATCGTGCTAGTCACGGAAATCACACCAAGATTTTCGACAAGCCTGTAGCCCAAGGGGAGGGGGGTAGTCAGTAATTCCATGGTAATTCTCTTCATCTGATGATGGAGCAATGGTCACTGTGTCTCTATAGAACTGAGTTCAACACGCGAGAATTCCAGAGTGGTGCCGGTTGAAAACTTGTAGTTCTCATTCGTTCCAATACCCTGGCCAACCGCCAAGGCGTTGCCGACAACGTTATCTTCCGAATCATACAATTTGAAAGTCAACGCAACGAAGCCCAAAGGGGCCCCGCTCACGTTGTGCGCTGTGCCCTGGATATAGTGAATTTTTCCGGACGCGGTGTCTGTCACTGTCAGGTTGGATACTTCCACCTTATCAGCCGCATTAGCGCCAACCATGATGGCCAATGTAAACACCCCAAGGATCGGGTACCATTTCATAAATTGCTCCCTTATTGTCGTGTGATAACTTCGTTCAATCCTGACAACGGTTTTATACCGTCACTTAGCATGAATACCTTGTCGGGCTCGCTCAGAAACCAAGCGAATGAGCCCCAAGCAAGACCGCTAATGGTCTTCTTAAAACCTTGTGTCTGACGGTCCGCGTAGGCCGTGACGAATGCTACGCTCGATCGTTTGAACCCACCTTTGTCCGTGAGCGAAAATAAAGCCTCTTGTCTGCGTTCTGTAATCGCACCGTCGGTGGCCACCACCTCGACGAACACGATCAGCGGATGAACCGGTTCCAAGTCAACCAGGATCAAGTCAGGTAAGTTTTTTTGCGCTTCGATATCCAGGCCTATGCTGGAAGCCATGCGTAAATCCTGCATAGCCACTTTGTTGCTGGACTCGCTCAGCCAAAGGACAACAGGCTTCGCCAGGAATTGCTTTGCGAAGACCTCTACCACCGCCCGGGATATCTCCGAACTGGGGCCAGGGGCTAACGTACGGGTCTCCCCATTGGGAAAACGGACCAGAACCCCCTCCTTGTCAGCTCCTCCAAGGCGCATCAGAGCAATCCTTGCAAGCGCCCCTTTGTTCAGGTGCTCCTCTTGCCAACGCAGGATGGCGGATGCCAACTCGTCCCCTTTCAATGATGGAGAAAACAGCGCAGCGAGCCCATTTCTGAGCGCATAACGCGGAGCGCCCGCAGTCGTGGAAACGGTCTTGTCCTCGATGACTGCACCAACGGCGATCAGCCCCTCGCGCAAGGTCTCATCCCGAATGGGTTCGCGCGTGTTGTCGGCGTACCATCGCTTCCCAGGAATGGTGAAATTGCGCTTTCGCAAATTCGACCTGTAGTTGTGACGCGCTTCGTCACTGCCATCCGCTGCCTGCTGATCCGTCATTCGATAAACGTGCACCGGCCCCAATAGAACGCCAGATCCCTCCACTGCTCCGATGTAGAGCATTGTGAATACAGTGCTGGCCGCCAGTTCGCGCGTGCAATACGTTCTATTGGGCGTCCCTTCCGGGAAAATTAGCGGTAGACGTTCGGCAACCAAGTCCCTTGCTACATACGGTGGCAGCACTACCTATCCCCTTCAAACAATTTAGTGCAAGCGGCTTCGATTGCTTGACGATCAGCCCCTGCATTTACCAAACGAGTCAGTTCGCCCAGGTCGTCTGGTGCAGGCAACGGTAGCGATTCCAGCTCGTAGGCCGAAACAGCCACCGAGCCGCTGACGCAGCGAAATGCGCGATCAGCTGCCCCACTGTTAATAAAGGCCGCCAATACCTCTGCACTGACCTCCGGCACCTCGCTGATCGGCCGGATCATATTGATATGGTTTTCGATAACGACACCTCCGTGTGTCTTCAAGAACTCGGCAGGCAACGCGGCAGCGATTAGTCGCCGGCTCTGCTCTTTGGCGGTGGTCCGCTGCAAGATCACGCATGGTTTGGTCGTCACCATCCACCCGTCATTGGCTTGCAGTTCGAAGTAAGGCGCGTGATTTCGCTTTTCAGCACGAAATACGAAATGGCCATCCGCAGTAATTGCTTCGGCCCAAATGAGCGGTAACCGCTTGCTGCTTGGACGGTGTGCCAGCTGGCTCTTGTATCGATTCCATACAAGCGGACCGGTGCTCACCGTATAGCCCCAATCGGCCAAGCGGTGCGGCATTTGCGTCAAACGCTTCACCAATGCGCCTTGTTGGGCAGTACGGGGCAAAAGCCATGGCAACGAAGGATCAGCAGGAAAATCAATCACACCGGTTTGTTGGATCGCCAAGCCGTCTGTTACCGGTGAAATTTCTGCCACCACCACCGGTGCACCAGCAGCACCGCGCCGGTAAGTGGCCAATGCTGTTTCCTGCAGCACATCATCGAACATGCCTTTGCGCACAGTGACAAAATCGATGGATAACGGTGGGGCCGATCGGCCAAGCAAAGCCCGTAGGTTTTTAAAATAGACACCAGCAAGAAAGGAGGTCGGCGTAACGTAGGCGATAACCCCACCCAGTTTGGTATGACGCAACGCTAAATCCGTAAACAGTCCGTAGAGGTTGGCGTGGCCATAGAGCGAACGTTTATAACGATCGCGCGTTTCTGTATCAAGTTTTGCTCGGCCATAGGGAGGATTCCCTATTACCAGGTCAAAACGATCTCTCACAGGGCTTCGACGCAACGAATCACAGACGGTGACCATCACCGGAAGCCGTCTGCCTGCGATGCGGCTCACCGGGAGTACCACCGCGTCCAACGTAACCTGCGTAAGCCACGCACCGAAAGGATCAATCTCGTAACCGCGTAGACGGTTACCTATGCTTTGCATCAGCAGCTTTGGACTACAGGTCTTCGCCTCATTGATAATTCGCTGGGCGATGGGCACGAGAAAAGCGCCCCCCCCGCAGGCCGGATCAAGCACACGGCACGTTGCCCAGTCTATGCCAGCTGTGGTCACTTTCTCGATCAATCGGGCTGTCAAAACGGGGGGCGTGTAAAAAACACCGTATGTCCCGCGGTGTTCCGCAGGAAGCATCCCCGTGTAGGTGAGTCCTATTTGATAGGCGGCTGTCTCAGCATCAAAGCTCGCGGCAATACGACCAATAGTCTCCGCCAGTGCAGCAGCGGCTTGAGGGAGCACTTCCACAGTGAAAGGCTGGAGCGGCGCTCTAAGGTCTGGAGAAACGATGTCGATGCTGGTCAGTTCATCCCACCAACTCTCTATTAGACGAACACCGAAAGCCCGTGCCAAAGCTAACTGGTGCTCAATCGGAAACGTACTGGCTAATGCACGGGCCATAATGCGTGCAGAGGCCAGCATCTGACTCGGAGACTCCGTCGCCGTAAGGCCTATCTGCCGTATAAGTTTTGCCTGTGCCATATGAGCGATGTCTCCCTGTTTGCGCGGCGTAGAGTCTATATTACTTGGGGAAGCCATAGATTTCGGAAAAAATCGTACGACAAACACTGCTGACCGGAGTCAGCCCCTCATGTCCGCCTATACTTTTTCCGGTTGGAGTACACCTCAAGATTGATCATGTGTTTACTTAGCCTTTACAACCCACAGCTGATCAAGCCGCGTCGTGTAGCTCTGACTCATCTGCTCACGGCGCATGCCCCAATCTGGAACGACCGGCACTGATCCTGTACGCAGCGTTCCGCGTCCCCACTTGCCATTGATCAAGTCCAAAGCAGCCATCAGCCTATCTGAACTAATCGGCTGGCTGGTTGCGAACAGGTCATCGGTAAACTCGCCTGGCTGGCATATATCCATCAACAGCACTTCCGCTTTGCTGTACCTGAAGCCTGGTCGAAAAATCCGCGAAACCGCCTCGGTCGCGTACTGAGTCATTAGCCGCACATCGTTTGTGGGGTAGGGGAGCTGCACTAGTGCGCCGTTTGCGTACTTGGCCTCGTCTGGGTTGAACATGCCGGTACGAATGCTGACCCTGATCTTTTTGCACACCGAACCCTGGGCTCGCAGCTTTTCAGAGGCGCGCATCGTGTAGGTGGCCACCGCCTCTTTAATCGGACCCAGCTCGGTCAGTCGCTTGCCGAACATTCTGCTGCAACAAATCTCCTGGCGTGGCGGTTCGACTTCGTCCAGCTCCAGGCACGCAGTACCCGCCAGCTCGCGTGCCGTTTTCTCGATCACGACGCTGAACATTTTGCGCAGCATCCAGGGATCGGCCATGGCCAGGTCCTTGGCCGACAGGATCTGCATGCCCTCCAGATGCGCTTTCATTTTTCGACCGATGCCCCAGACCTCCCCAACAGAAGTATTGCGCAGCACCCAATCGCGTTTCTCAGGGTCACAGATGTCCACGACGCCGCCCGTGTGCGCTTGCAGCCGTTTGGCGGTGTGGTTGGCCAGCTTGGCCAGCGTTTTGGTGGGTGCGATTCCCACACCCACCGGGATACCGGTGCAGCGGTAGACTTTTGATCGAATCGATCTTCCAAGCTCGGTCAAATTGCCAGGCATGCCGGAGAGGTCTGCGAACGCTTCATCGATGCTGTAAACCTCAACCGCAGGGACCATGGATTCTATGATGGCCATCACGCGCTGGCTTAAGTCGCCATAAAGCGCAAAATTGCTGCTGAACGACTGGATGCCGTGACGACGCAGCACGTCTTTGATCTGGAAATAAGGCGCGCCCATCTTCACGTAAGGTTTTGCATCGTAGCTGCGGGCAATAACACAGCCATCGTTGTTGCTGAGAACTACGATAGGGACCTTAGCCAGGTCAGGTCGAAATACGCGCTCACAGCTCGCGTAAAACGAGTTGCAATCGACCAGGCCAAACACCGGCGTGGGCTTCTTATTCAAAACTAGTCACGCCATGTCTCACAACGCCCCATATCGACAGTTCTTCGCCCTCCAGGACATGCCGAGGCGGATAGGCGGGATTGGCTGACTTCAGCACGACATGATCACCCTGCAGGATGAGAATCTTACACAGCGGCTCGTTGTTGAGGGCCGCAATCACGATGCTGCCACTGGACGGCTTTCGGGATCGATCCACCACGACCAGGCTGTCATGAAAAATCTTCGCACCCTCCATGCTGTCGCCGTCGATCTTGGCCACGTAGATATGCGGCGCACGCAAATCCATCAACCGGTCGAATGAAAAGTCCTGCTCGATGTGGTCCGCCGCTGGATTGGGAAAACCGGCAGGGATTTTAAAGGTGTAGAGGGGTGTGACCTTTCCGGACCCGCACAACCGACCGAGTATTTTGACGTTCATGATGCAAACCTGGCTGGAAACAGAGTTAACTGTATGGACGTACAGTTAACGTCTCACAGACTCAGCACGTCAATTCAGGCCGACCAACAGCACGCAAGGAAGTCGCTGCACGCACTGAGTTTGTATGCCCACTCCCCATCATGAACCATCCTCATGTTCTTTTTTAAAGGGCAGTCCGGCTTGCGGCCCCTGCGGGACCGCAGATATCTGATGTACACCATGTTGCACACTTAAGACGGAGCCATCAGCAGGCTGACCTACAGGGGCCTGAACGGGTGGCGTCGAGGGTGAACGATCTTGCCTAGGTGGTACGGACACAGCCTTACGGCTGCCCCTGAGAACGCTCACAGTGGCCGGTTGGGAGACTTCAGTGAGAATGTGCGTGTAGCTGGACACCGTTCTTACCGAAACGCCGGCGAGTGTTGCAATGGCAGAACGTGCCAACGCCTTTCCCTGGTCTTGAAGCTGCCGGCACGCGGCCCGGATCTTCGATTCTGTGGCTTTGTGCCGCAGTTCATGAGTGCGCTTGGCCGCCAGGCTCTGCCGTTCGGTGAGGGACAAGCTGCTATCGAGCTGCATGGCCCCTCGGTGGCAACGGCGATCACCGGTGTAGCGATCCCACGTCCAGCGGCCTACGGATTTGACCGTGGCGCGTATCGACGACAGCGGCAGGTTTTCGGAAAAACCCTGCTTTAGAAAGCTGTTGTGGTTGTAGGCATACGCATCAAGCGAGCGCATGAACGACTCGAACGACCCCAGCTCGCGCTCACGATTGACGATGCTGTACGCAAAATAACGCAGCTGCTCGAACAGGATGCAGTGCCGCGAATGGCTGACCTGGTCAAGCCTGGGGCCGGTGGCCCACGGTTTGACAGTCAACTCCACCGCGCTCGCCAGTTCGCCCAGTTCATACACGTGGCTGTGGAACTCGGTCGTCTCCCACCAAGGGTGACCCGGTGTTTTGGCGACAGGGCCACCGTGATAGTCCACGTCCGCGTCGAGGCGAGCGGCAAACGCGGCATAGATCGCTTTCATGTACTGGATCGGCTTGGCCCGTGCGTTCTCGGTGGTGCACACAGACGGCACGGCGTAGAACAGCTGGGAATGACCGCTTTTGCGGTTACGCACCATCAGGTTCGGCGCAGGTAAACCGGCATCGTCCCAGGCCAAGGCGTTGGCATGGTCCAGGTCGAACACCAGCCAGGACACCATGCCAGGACGATTGACCTGCATGTAGGGGTAACGCAGCGCGTATTCACGAGGACGAACGCGGGTCGCGGTTTTGTCGTCGCTGCACCGCGCCAGGTACGGCGCTTCCAGCAATAACCGATTGAGCGCGGTGCCGTCTTCGAAAAACCGCGCTGGCGGAAGGTGAGTGCTGCTGGCCAGCGGATCGGCGTTGGCCGTGGGTGAGGTCGCGCGGGCAAGACTGATCGCGTTGTCGTGGCTCAT
>NZ_CP092924.1:0-56569 GCF_022557255.1 Pseudomonas syringae pv. tagetis | reverse complement strand
GCTTCACCGCCTTGGCCAGCAGGTTGGCCAACGGCGTGAAAGTGTTTGACACAAAGGGTCAACCGGGGGGGCAGGGTGCGGTCATCGAGAACGCACAGCCGCTGAAGAATCTTTTCCATAAGTCCACCGTTCAGCGGTGAACTGATGGCTTCACTTTTGACGACTTGCACAAAGCCGCAGTGAACGCCATAATCAGCTCACGTTATGTGTGTTGGACAGGTCTCCTTCTCTCGAAAAAAGCAAGGCCTGTTCAAGTTTTTCCAAAAAGCCCCGCCGGCAAGCGGGGCTTTTTGGTTTCTGCTATTTGGCTAAATCGTTAGAAATTTTCCCGTCTACGCTCATTCGAGCATGAAAAATATGGCATCCCAGCAACGGTGGGCAGGCAAAGTGCGTGAACACTATCACCCGGATTCCCCATCCGCAATGAAAATGCCATTTTTTTAAGCTTATATTCCACCATCTTTTCAGCCTAGTGCGCCTGGCCATAACCCTTGCGGGACGGGGCTTTCAACGAAATTACTGATGTAATTTATGCAACAGTAATAACTTACGTAAGTTATAGCACTTACTCGTCTTCCATAGAATCGGTTATGGGTTCAGCATTAGATGCATTCTCAAGCAGCGCAATGAGGTCAGCCTTATCAAGCTCTTGGAGAGCCATGATTCCAGCCCGAATCACATCGGATCTAGATATGCGGAAGGTCCGTGGCAAAAGAGAAATCTTATCTATCTGCCTGTTAACGTCCTTGGAGAGGGAAAAAGTAGTACGCACGAATGTAGAAGCTTTCTTACGCTTGCGCTTAGGCTCGGGCGTGGCACTAACGGGCGCTGCAGATATGAAAGCCAGCGCTGCTTCGTCGTTGGCCTCCGAAGACGGGGAGACCTGCTCAGGCTTACGAATCAAATCTTTCAATCCCATTTTGCAGCCCCCCAAAGCTCTGCTGCCAACGTCTCTATCTCTTCTTTAGCACGTGCGTCAGAGTTGCTCTCCAAGACCGAACATCCGTCTTCATCCGCATCGTCGTAGACATTGCGAGCTGTTGTAATCGCGTCAAGAGGTTGAATGCCGAAGGAGCGGCATGCTTCTTTGGCATCCAATATCCGCTGTATCTGGCTAGGAAGGGCAGGGCATTGGGTGATCACTGCACGCACGTTCAATGCTGGGTTCACTGCAGTAGCCAGTCGTGCCAGGTTATCGACCTTTGGAAGGGTCTTGAGATCTCGTCGCTTGGGCCGGAAAGGGATCAACATATGAGTTGCTACCGTCATAGCTGACCGCAGTGCCTCCGAATCAGATCCTCCAGCATCGACCACAATTTGCCTGTACCGGCCCCGAAGGTCTGTCAGCGTTTGACGAATATTGCCGTGTGCTTGCACAACAGGAATCGCAGGGAGGTCTCCCTGTGCAGAGCGTTCAGCAGCCCAGTCTGCGGTTGTGCCCTGAGGGTCGGCATCTAGAAGCAGGACGTCACCTCCGCGAGCCTGCAGCCAGACGGCCAGGTTTTGAGCCAGACAGCTTTTACCGCTGCCGCCTTTTTCACCACCTAAAAGTAAGATCATGAACTGCCCTTGATACTGATTATTGAAGTGACATAACTTACATAAGTTATGAAATTTTTGCTACGAGGAATCTACTAAGTCTCCTGGAAGGGACCCACCTCCATACAAGGAGGTGGGTTCTCACTCGGTTCAATCCACACTCATACCATCATCTTCATCTGGGGATGACAGCTCCGGTGTGCCTGCTGCTGCGGCCTGTCCCTTGGGCGTGGTCTCCGCCACTTCACGTTCAGGCGCGACCGGCTGCGCTGACCATTCGCGGCGGTTGACCGTTTTGTCCGTGACAGTGCCGTCCTCTTCGAGGACCTGCACCACGACAGGCTGGGTGCCCAGGTCTTGCAAACGTACCTGATCGCCTTGCTTCAGATCTGCGTCGCTCATGGCCTCTTCCAGCCCTACGCCCCACACCGTGCGGGGCTTACCGCCCTCGGGCTTGAGCGTCACGAAGTAGCTCATCTGGTTGTCGTCATTGTGCTGATACGGTGCTTCCCCATGCTCGATAAGCGTGCCCTCGATGACTTTGCTCCTGGACGGGGCTGTCTGGCCCGTTGCTGCTTGAGGTGTCGGAAACAGACGCTCTTCCACCTCATTGACTATCTGGGCAGCCATCGCCGTGAGGTGGTCCAGGTCATCGACCGACTGAGGCGAGTTTTCGACTTGCTTGTAAGCAGAGACGATGCTGGCTTTGAACGCTTCGCGGTAGCTGTCGTTTTCCATGTAAGCCGTCAGCAGGGCAGCCGCTTCTGGGGTCTTGTCATCCGTCGCAATGATCCAAATGGCATGGTCTTCACCTCGCAAGCCCATGACCGTATCAGAGGCCCTGACATCCGCTTCGGACATCGGAAAATCACGACGCCATTGCGCTTCAAGCCGGACCAGCTCGCTTGGGCTCTGCAGGTCAGGGTCGTTGGCCAGCGCAGTCTTCGCGGCTTCTGGGCTTACCGGTTCAGGCACGGCGTCTGAAGGCGTCGGCACATTGGCCTTCGCTTCAGACGTTGCTGATGCTGCGGAATTCGCAGCCGGTTGCGCACGCTGCGCCTGCCACTGTGCAAACGACTGGTCGCCCTTGGGCTCGCCACGTTCTGGAATGCCCAGGGTGATGGCCACCGTCTCCACGAACGCAATGCGCTCCGACTCAGGAACGGTGTCCAGCTGCGCGGCGAGCGCCTGGCTAACCTGGTCAGCAGTTTTTCCTTGGCCATACAGCGCTTCGATAGGCACGGTAACGCTCAGGCGATCCGCCTGGTCCCGCACGTCCCGTGTGGCGTCATCAACGTGCCGAGGCAAGTCGGTGGCAGGACCAATGCTCTGGCCATCACGTTCGATGTCCAGCTCTGCACGGCGGTCCGCCAGGCTTTGATTCATGGCCTTGTCGGTGAAATGCACGTCCAGGCCATTTTTGGCCACCGCCTCGATCACGAGCTTTTTGAATTCGGCAGTGCCGTTGATCGTCAGTGTGCTGCCAAACCTTTCCCGGGCCAGCTGGAGGGCTACGGACACCCCGGCTTCGGTGATGCCCGTGCGGCGCATGGAAATGGTGGTACCCGTGTCGACAAACAAAGTCTTGTCGGTCTGTTTGTCCAGGTAATGCACGTTCTGACTGAACTTGACCTTGCGCGTGTAAAGATCCTTGGCGCTGAGGTCGCGAGCCCGCTCACTGGCGGCGGCTGGATCAACCTGTTTGGCGAAGCGATCCATGATCCGCTTCACCTGGTCACGCACGCCTTCACGGCCTGGGCCCCTCGCGCCGCTGATGCTGAAGCCTGGGTCTTCTTTTTCATCATCTAGGAGATTGCGTATGGCTGCACTGCCCATGAGATTTACCTCGATATTGGGTTGGGGTTTGTGGAACTGTTCACGTGCTTTGAGCCGTTCGAAGGTCAGCACGGAAACCAGCTGCGCCTTGTCCTGACGGGTTAAGCGTTGATCGGAGAACACGGCGCGCCTGAGCGCGAAATACTGCTGATCGATCCGGCGTATGGCCCGGCGGTGGGCCGGAGCGATCTTGTTGTGCTGCGCCTGCCGCGTGAAATACGCGGCCACCGTGGAGGCGTGTTTGTTAACGGTCAGGGCCTTGATCGAAGCCCGCTTGAACACCAGCACCTTGTCTGCAGGTCGCTTGAGCGGATCGAACAGCATCCGGGCGCGCTGCTCGATGTCAGCCACCGTCGCGACCCGGTGCGGGTTCTTGGCGTAAGGCGGGACAGCACCAGGCCGCCATTGACGGGGAGGGCGGGGCTTGCCTGAACTCCGGGGCCTGCGTCCGGCAGTAGATTGGACAGGCGTTGTCGTCGCAGCCGTCGCCTGGGGCAACTGGTCGGCCACCTGTGGGTGGCTGGATGATCGATAGAACACCAGCGCGTTGTCAGAAGGCCGCTTGAGCGGGTCAAACAGGCGTCGGCCCCGCTCCTCGATGTCAGCGATGGTGGCGACACGGTGGGGGTTCTGGGCATACGGCGGGACTACACGTCCAGCTCGTACTCGGGTGTTTCGGGATTTTCCAGCTCCGGCTCGTCGTCGGCCTGTTGCGCCTGCAGGCGTTGCTGTTCCCTTTGTTTCTTGAGAAACGGCGGCAGGTTGGCTTCCTCCTCTTCCTCGCTCAGCTGTGGACCCGGCCCGCCTTCCTCGTCCACCTCCTGGTACAGATGATCGCAATCCAGTATCTCCTCCTGGTTGCGACTGTCCCACGTGAACGTGTGCATCACTGGGCAGTAACAACGCACCGTCACGGCTTCGGGTCGGTCCGGCTTGCCTGTGATCTGCCACATCGCTGACGGACAGGTCTTGCAAGCCATCGGCAGGTGCCGCAGTGCGTCGCCCTGTAGTTTCAGCAGGACTTCGCTGGTTATCTCTCTGTCGTTGCCAGGTGTGTACGGATTCATAATCATCTCCATGTGCTCGGTAGAAATGGGTTTCGCGCTCGGCCAGTAGCCGAACACGCTCTTCAGGGGAAGCTTGGGAATACTGTTTGCGAAACTTGGGGGTGGCCTTGTTGACGTACTTGATTTCCCTTGCGCGCTGCGGCCAGGCAAGCAAGCGTTCCTGGATCACACTGGCTTCAAGCGGTGGTTTTCTTAGTTCACGCCTGACAATGAAGTCATCCTGGAAGATGGTGTCTTTCAGGTTCGTGCCCTTTGCGTCACCCGGCAATTTGACCGAAATGTATTCGTTGTCCTTGCCTTCATTACGGATGCGTGTTTCACCGTGCTCAGCTACCAGGGCATAAAAATCAGCGCGTGAAGTTACGCCGCGCTCAATGACCTGCTTAACCAGCTGCTGTTTGAACTGGCGGTTCTTGCCGTAAAAGTCGTCGCCCTTGTAACGTGACAAAACACTGGCCGCATCGGTAATGTCCGCACGCACATTCTCACGCGGTGAAGACAGACCGTACTTCTGGTTAATGTGCTCCTGAAAAGCTTCAAAATACTTCTCATGATTCTTATAAACATCGACCGGATTGGCCTCGTTGCCGCTCAGCAGGTTGATACGCGGAATGATGATATGAATGTGAGGTTTGCGGTCAATCACCTCGCCGGTTTTCCTATCAGTGACCGTCTTCATTTTTGGCAAGTGCGCTTCGGCATACAGATTGAATTCTTCAGGCTTGTACGCATGCATAAAGAAGTTCTTGAAGTCGGTCGTCACTGCCTTGAGCAATTCAGGTGACACCGTGTCCTCTTTGAAGCTTAGCGTGAACGTAAGGTAGCGATCTTGGCCATGGTCCGGAATACTTTCGTAGATGGCCCTGGTCACACTGAGCTGACCCTCAATGATCAACCGATGGTCCAATTCATCACGCGTAAACTCTCGACCTGATTTGTTGCCTTGTTCTAAATACTCCTGCGCCCCGGTGTTATAGCCACTGACTCTAATCAGCATATTCAATACCTGCTAATAAAATCGTTTCGATGACCACCAGCGCTTCATACCATTTGTCTCTCACACTGTCGGTAATGAGGCCTCTGTCACTGGCTGATTTAGCGATATAAACCAACTGCGAAATGTTGTTACCGGCTTTGTTTACGATGAATACTATTCTCCTCCTAAACCCGGTAAACTCTCTGAATACCGGAGTGGGATTTAAAATCAGCTCTCTAAAAAAGGTTGATGCAGAACAGCCCGCCCGTTTGATCATGTCATCAAACTGGGTCATTTCGTCTTGGGTGAGTCGAAACCGGATGATATGAACTTTTTTGCCAGATACTTTAGGTGAACCACGGTTGCCGTTATGGACTGGCCTTGCCGGTTTTGGCGGGTCAGTCTCGGACAACACGGTGAGCAACAGTTGTTGAATAGCATTTAGTTTATTAAGCCAGTGGAGATATTGCTTTTGATAAACGGTGCCGTTGTAAGGTGCCGAGTTTGCGGAGTAGGCAACTCGGTTTAGAGCATGTCCGGACTTTTCGAATACCTGCTGCATCCGCTTTTTGTCGATTGCGGATCGCTCGAAGGTAGGCGAACGGCTGATCACCAGGTCACGAAAGAATCGGGCTGGCTTAAGGCCGGATTGCGCGATGGGCTCGGCAAACCGAGCGAACTGTTCATCCGTGAAACGGCATGACACGGGGCATGACTTGTTCACTTTTTCGGCCACAAGATCACCTCCTGGGGGCACCTGGAATGACGACAACCAACAACGACAACGACAACGCTTTCCCGCTCTGCGGGGTTCCAAAGGGGTATCCCCTTTGGCACGTCGATTGGATACGAAAAAGGCGAAGCTCTTTTTTGTAGACAATCGGTAACGTGCCTGTTTAGCGAATTCGAGATAGGGGGTCAGCAGGATGAACCCACGGTTACATCAGAATTGCATCAGAAATGCTCGGGATTACGTCAGGATTGCTTTGCATTGCGTTTTTCTACATCGGTGTTACGCTCGAATACGACAGATTTACATCACATTTACATCACTTTGTACGCAGCAAGGGGCAAATCTTGGCTCAAGAAACCGAAAACCGGCGTGATGCGTTGGCAGAACTAGCCCAGGACAGCAAAGCCAGGTCGTACACTGCGCAAATTCGCGACCTGTATGACGTGATCGAAAACGCTCTGGACTCAGCTGTAAGCAGGACGGTGATTCACCAGAAACTGGTGGATACTGGACTCGCAATCAGCCTTCGTCACTTCGACCAGGCGCTGTACAGAATTCGTAAAAGCCACAAACGAGCCGGACAGGTTAAACACCCCCTACCTGAAAAAAGCGACAGCGCAGCGGTCAGCAAACCCGCATTGCTGAATGGCGAGAAGACCAGGCCACAAGCTAACTTCAGGCAAAACATGAAGCAAATCAGGGAGGAGGTGGAAAACACGAATTGGGCCGAAGTCATCAGTGACGCGAACAGAACTTCCAAGCCATGACCGTTATATATTAGCTCAGTGGTTACTGCGCAAACTGTTTTTTAATGGCAGACGGTAGCGTATCAATGACAGCCTGCTGTTTTTTGTATTCGTGATAAAACCATCGATTGGTTTCATTAACGTCCTGAGCCTTTATCGCTACCCACCCCATTGCACACACCACCGCGATACTCACGGCAACAAATCCCGACAGGACAATATAGTTGAACCGTGAGGCTTGGGTGTCACGAAAATTGCCGGATAAAGCGCTGACTCGCTTTTCCAAGTCATCGATTTTTATCGCTGCGCGCTGCAAAGCAGGTTCGAACACTCGCTCTAAACTCTGGTGAATGGCCGTGGACATTTCCAAAGCAACGTCCACACCAGCTTTGGCGGCAGTCGCTTGAATAACTTCCTTTGTCGCTTCTTGCAAAAGCAACGCAGTGTCTTCCGCATCCTCTACTGCGTCGGCCACAATATCCAGTGAATCCCTCATGGATATCTCAAGCAGCTTCGGAATGCCTTTAACCTCATCGTGCAAACGGCCTACGTCGCTCAACAACTCAATAATCAGAGCATCACGTGCAGTAGAGGGAATAGTTTCATGTTCACTCATTTTATCACCTCAAGGCCAAACAGCGCCGCGAAAACTCGATCAAGTTTGCGATTAACGCCTTTACACAAGAGTGTCAGCCCGAACATATCAGACCAACGATCACGCTCCTGTGCGTTGGCATCTTTATCCTTGAGGAGTGTTTTGTAGTCGGTGTCATCGTCCATTACGGTTTGCATTGAGATACGGTGGATAGACAAGGCATCAAACAATGCAGATTCAAACACGGCACATTCTGGATTCAACGTGAATGCACCGGCGCGCTGGTGATAAGCAAAGATAATCGGAAACTCTGTATTAACATCCTTTTTGACACGATTGAACAATACAAGAATCTTTTCAGGGGGTACGCCAAGTGAGGCCAGGCTACTAATCATGCTCACCGTTTCTTTTTGCTCCTTGGTGCCTGAAGTGACCGGGATCACGAAGTAGTCGACTTCCTCATGAGCTTCATCAAACTCCTCCAGGTTGGCCATAAAATCTTCAACGTTGGACGCTCCAACGTCGATGATCGCCTGATCCTCCAGCATGAGTCGCTTGAACAGCTCGCGGAACGCGTCGCCGCGCAGCTTCTCAACATCCAAGCCAAGGTTCTCAGCCGTTTCGTTGATGGACTCAATGGCATAGAGCGGCGCGCCGCCCATGCGTGGCCACAACAGGTTGGCGGCGATGGTAGTTTTGCCAACGGTGCCGGTGTAGTTAATGACGACAACTTTCATAGTTAGTGATCCTGGCGATTTAAGATTGATGGGGTCGCAGCGCCCATAGCTGGGCACCGATTTGAAATGTCATTGGCAGGGCTGTTTGAACACCAAGGGCGCGGCCCTTGTCATCTCGCAACGGCCGCGTTGACCTCAGGAGCGCGGGGTGGTGAAGCTACCCCACACTCCTGCGGTAAGCCTTTTCTGGTCGTGGTAGCGTCAAGTGTGCGCTGCGCCCGTGCTTCCGTTCGCCGCGACGATAAAGCGCGTCACGACGAGCCGGGAGCGCGGCACCTGACGTGGGCAAGATCGCTGTGCGGATGGGTCAGACCAGCATCCAGTTGAACCGATAGGGGTCCATGAACGGGATCTTGTCATCACCGCCGTCAAAATCCCCAGCGGGTTGCGGTTCGGGCGCTTTGGCCTGTGCCTGCTTGCCTGATGCACGTGGCGGTTTTGGTGCCGCTTTGCCCTTGCCGGACGGTTTTTCCGGTGCCGCCTGCTGGGGAGCTTGCTGCCGAGGGGGTTCTTGGTGATCACTGTCACCGCTGCCATGGCCGTTCTGCCCTTGTGGGGAGTCGCCCTGTGGACGGCCACCCAGCAGCTGCATCGTGCCCTGCATGTCCACGACGATTTCGGTTGTGTAGCGCTTGATGCCGTCCTTCTCCCATTCGCGGGTTTGCAGCTTGCCCTCGATGTAGACCTGCGAGCCCTTGCGCAGATATTCGCCGGCGATTTCGGCCACCTTGCCAAACATCGAGACGCGGTGCCATTCGGTCTTCTCGACCTTCTGCCCGCTCTGCTTGTCGGTCCATTGCTCGCTGGTGGCCAGGCTCAGGTTGGTCACCGCATTGCCATTGGGCAGGTAACGCACTTCCGGATCTTGCCCGCAGGTGCCTACCAGGATCACTTTATTGATGCCACGCGCCATGATTGCGCTCCTTCTTCAATGAGTGCTTAAAGGGATTTGAGGGGGGTTACGAGACCTATGGATTTACCAAAAGGCGTCCATGGCGATACGTTCGAAGCCTGCCAATTGCGCTTCGTGTTCCTCATGAAAACGCTCGTAGCGATCCATGTGTTCTTCGCAGAACTGCTCCAGGGCGTCGGGCTGAAGGCGTGGCGAATAGATCAGCGCCGGTTCGGCGTCATCGTCCACGAACTGCTCGGTGCCATCGGGAAACATCAGACGGCCCACACCACCAAGCAAGATTTCAACGGCAGTGGTGTAGGGGGCGTTTTTACTGGCGTCGGGATCAAAATGGATTGTCGTGTTCAACAGCTCGCGGCCCCGGGCCGAAGACTGCGCAGCAGGGGCCAATATCAAGGCTGTTGTGCCGTCTGCCGACAACTCAAACTCGGCAAAACAGGTGTCGCAATCCACTGGACGCCAAGTCATTTCCCACTTCCTGACGTTGACGATATCGACAGTTGCGGGGGTTTCGCAGTTGGGGCAGTGCGCAGTCATCGTGTCACCAGGTGGCCACTGAGCAACACGTTCGGTAAAGGTCTGTGCAAGCCAATCAGCGTCTGCGGTCAGGATGGTGACTTCGTCGAATGGGGCTATCAGCAGCGCCTTGATGATCTTGGCCACCCAATTCGGATGTTTCGCCATTTGTGCCTGAGCGTCCGCAAGTGCTTTGCGGCCCAATGCCACAGCTTCAAGGTCATTGCTTGGAATCGAAGCTGTTACGGCTACAGCCTGGGCCTGAAGCGCTTCAAGGGCGGCATACGCTCCCTTGGGTAATTTCTCGTCTGACATAGCAAATGCCTCCGTTGAGGAGAGGGGTCATGCGCGCGTGGGTTTGCGGCTGTATACGAATTCCAGCTTGGCTTCGTGGTTGAGCTTCAGGGCTGCTTCAAAGGACTTGCCGGTCTTCTTGTTGTGAAAGCCCTTCAGTAAACCGGTCTTGCCCGTCGTCAGCAGCGCCTCGATCTGGCCAGGGGACAGCATCTTGCCGCTGACTTCCGGGTAGAACTTGAACGCGCAGGCGCGACAGCCGATCACTCGCGGGGTGACGGCCAGTTCATTGCCGCACATGGGGCACTGAGCATTTAGGCTGTCCAATACCGGCTTACCGTCACCCTGCACGTTGCCCAGATCGACGTTATGCACCTGGTGGGCAATGAAGGACTCCAGCTCGTCCAGGAACGCGTCGACGGTCAGTTCACCGGCCTCGATCATCTGTTGCTGTTCATGCCAGAGCGCGGTCATGTCCGGCGTGGTCGCAATCGCTGGCAGCGCGGCGATGAACTCAAGCCCCAACGCGGTGGGGATCAGTTTTTTCTTCTCTACTGCGTAGAAACCCCGCTCCTGCAGCTTGGCCAGTACCGCACCTCGTGTCGCCGGGGTGCCAATGCCGCCGTTCTCGCCTTTCTTGCCTTGGTCACGGTCGATCAGCAGCTGCTTGATGCGCGGGTCTTTCACATACTTGGCCACGCGCTGCAGATCCTTGAGCAACGTGGCTTCGGTATAAAGCGGCAGGGGCTTGGTCTTTTCTTTGGCCACCGTAATGCCATCGCATACCCCGGCGTCACCGACTTTCATATCCGCCAGAGCATCGAAGGGGCTGGCGACCTCGGCGGCGTCCGACGCGTCTTCGTCTTGCTCGTTTTCTTCAGTGACCTGCGCCGTCCACCCTGGCTGCGTCACTTTGGTGGAGCGCGCAACGAAGGTGTGTCCGTTCACGCCAAAACGCACCTCGGCACTGAGGTAGCGTTTCTCGGGCAAGAACTGCGCGACGTAGCGTTTGACGATGGCCAGGTACACGGCGCGTTCATCGTCACTTAGCTGGGCAATGTCGATCTTCACTGCCGTTGGGATGATCGCGGTGTGCGCCGAGACCTTGCTGTCGTCAAACGCCCGGCTTTTACGTTCCGAATTCACCTCGGTGAACATCCCGGCCAAATCTGGCAGGGCCTGACTTAGCAGGCTCAAGGTCTCCGGAGCCTCGGCAAATTGTTCGTCGGACAGGTAGCTGCAATCGGAACGGTTGTAGGTGATGGCCTTGTACTTCTCGCGCAGCGCCTGGGTCAGGGCTAGGGTTTTCTCGGCATCGATGCTGTGGGTCTTGCTCATGTAGACCTGCAGGTCGAGCAACGCGAACGGCAAGGGTGCCGGGGTTTGCTTCTCCTCCACACGGGCCTCGATCACGTCCGCAGGCTTCATTCGGCACGCGTCGGCTACCTGCGTGGCATACGCCTCGTCGATGATGCGGTTCTTGTCATCGATGGGGGCATCCGCGGCCACCACGAGGCGGGCCTGGGGACGACTGCTACCAAAGGCCAGGCTTGCCGCAACCGTGTAGTAAAACGCACTGGCGTGACCCTTGTTGGCCAGGTAGCGATTCACGATCAGCCCCAGGATCGGGGTCTGCACGCGTCCCACTGACAACACGCTTTTGACGCCCTTGGCCCTACCGGCCAGGGTGCAGGCGCGAGTCATATTGAATCCATACAACTGATCACCGATGCTGCGGGCCAGTGCCTTCTGGAACAGGCCGTAAAACTCGGTGTTGTCGCGCAGGCCGTCCAACGCTTTGCGGGCGGCATTGGCGTTCATGTCGTTGATCAAGATACGTTTGACCGGCGCGGTGTTGCCGAAATGCACCAGGACCTCGTCGACCAGCAGCTGGCCTTCATCGTCCGGATCACCGGCGTGGACGATTTCCGAAGCGCGACCGATCATCTGCTGGACGATGCTCAGCTGGTCCTTGGTGCGTGCGATGGGCTGGTACTTGGCCGGACGCAGCTTCAGGGGCAGGTCGGCCTGAACCCAGTTTTTATAATCGGGGTTGTGCACCTCGGGCGGGGCCAGTTCGAGCAGGTGGCCCACGCACCAGGTGACGATATCGTTGCTACCGCACTCGAAATAGCCGTCCTTGCGTATGACGGTGCCCAGCGCCTCGGCAATGACCTGGCCCAGGGCGGGCTTTTCCGCAATGAATACTCGCATGGTGTTCTCCTTCTTATGATCTGGGGCTTAGCCCTGGACCTTGCCGAACTTGTCGTTGATTTTTTTGGTGTAGCCACGATCAGCGCTGGGGCAGCTGTTGAGATAGTCCTGGCGCATCGAAGCGGTTTCGCTCCATTTGATGTTCCCGTGCTTCTTGACCAGGATGCTGAAGTAGTCCAGCTCGGCGCTGAGGCACTCGTTGCCACCGCTGTTGCCGGTGAACTTGCCGTAGAGGCAAAGTACGGACTTGCACGGGTCACCGGCGAAGGCTGAGCCACTGCCCATCAGGCACACTGCGAACAGCGCGCAGACCCGCGTTTTGCCGCGACCAGGCACGGCGTTGCCAGCGGCCTGACCCTGGCGGTCAGCCGTTTTGCTGTAGGTATTCATGTTTTGCTCCTGCAGGCGCTTGGGTGCGTCGGTGAGGGGACTACATCGGTTCGGAGGTGTCGTCAGCCTGCACAGGCTCTGGATCCGGCTCGACCTCAACTGGCTGGGCTTTGTCCGCTTCGGCCTGAGCCACTTCGGTTGCTGAGGCTTTTGTATCTCTGGGATTCCAGCGCTGCCGTTGTTCGGCCTGCATGGGCTTGGTGTCTGCCACTGCCACCTTGGCTTCGACGGTGCGCACCGGTACGGTTAACGCGTCGATCTTGGAGGCATCCCCCACGGGCAAGGGCGGCGGCGGCAGCTTTTCTCGCGACCTGAACACCTCTTCCTCGTAGTAAAAAATCTTGCGAGCCAAAATCTTCAGGGCGGGCGTGGTTTTGGTCCCCTGTACGAAGATTAACTGTTTGTCATAAGGCAGCTCGTTGATGTCTTGGGGCAGCATCAAGGGCCGGGGCTGTTCGCTGTAGCTGTCTGTTTGCCCTTGAGCCCCAACCTGATGCTTCTGCCTGTTCAATGACTGGTTATGGACGCGCACGGTGGTATTACCCAAGCGCCTGCTGTACTCCTCGGCCAGCTTAATATCACCAGGGGCGAACACGATTTCATTGTGAATCGCCTTCATGATGGCGTTGGCAGCTTCCTCACCATAGATAGCTCGCAGCTGATCCTTACCCTGGAAAATGAAGAAGAACCTCAGCCCCGCGCCTCGGGTCAAGGCGGGCGCAGTCTCCAAGATTTCAATACGGCCCATGATGGCCAGCTCATCCATCAATAGGGCCAGCTGGTACTTGTACCGTAGCGTGCCGTCTGCACAGTGCCCGCCTTGCTCGGGAATGACCTTGGAATTGAGCCGTATGGCCTGTGTGAAGAACAGATTCATCAGCGGGCCATACTTCTTCAGCGAACCCTCGGTGACGCTGAAGTACGCGGTCATCTTTTCTTCTCGGGCTTTCGACAGGTCGATGTCATCTCCCGACACTGCCCATGCCACCGTCTTCTCGGCATACACCGACAACACGTCACGCACGATATCCACGGTGGTGGACCAACCGCTGCTCTTGTTTTTCGAGGCCTCGAATACACCATTAAGCTCACGAAGGGCTTCAAAAGAGAGCGCATTAGGGCCGGTGCTGCGCAGCTCGATAATCTGTTGGGCCCACGTACCCATCCCGGTACCCAAAGAGCCAATTTCGTAGGCCTGAGGCAACGTGAAAGGCATTTCCGGCGTTTCCATCAGAAACAGCAGTACGGCGGTGAAGACGTTGCCTGCCTTGTTGTACCACTCCTGGTTCTTTGGGTTGTCGGAGACAAACAGCACTCTGGCGATCGTGCGAATTTCCCCCAGCCGGTAGAGCGGATCGCGGTTTATCGCGCTCAGTGGATTCCAGCGGTGCGTCTCCAGGCGTTCAGGGGAAAAGCGATAGACTTTGTGCCCGGCAGCAGCCCGGAAACCCGAGGTGATTTCCCAGTTTTCAAATTTCGGATCGTTGACCACCATGGAATCGGGATAGCTGAGCAGGTTGGGGATCACAGCCCCGACCCCTTTGCCGGTACCCGGTGGTGCTGCCAGCATCACGAACTGCTGCCCGTAGCTGGCCAGAAACGAATCCTCCGTGGGGTGCTTGCCCAAGAGGAAAGCGGGATGCTCCTCGATCCGCTTTTGAGGGTTGGTCGGGCTGATGGGTTTGGATTTAGCTCTGGCCATCAGCGGACACCTGCTCGACGCTCAATCGCCTGGGCGTCGAGGCTTTGTTGCAGGGCGATAGCCACCTGCTGATTGGCCTGGATCTGCCTGAGCGATGCACTGATCTCATTGAGCTGAGCGAGTGCGATACAAATCCCCAGCCAGGCTGCAATGACGAAGACAACGCCCAGCGCAATGGGCAAGGGCAAACCCAGAAAGAGAAGGGGTTTCGATTCTTTTGATTGTTCCATTGGGAATCTCCTGCAAGGTGCTTCCGGACACAGCTCGGCCCCAGGCGGCTGATAGCTGTCTGCGTGGCAGTGCATGGAAAGGGTTGGTAAGGGCGGGTGTATCAGGCGGTGATGTGGGTGCAATACCTACTTGCTGGTGTTCTTGTATTCACCCTGGTACTCGAACTGGCGCAGCTCGCGGTTGTTGGCAAAGCGGGCATCACCGTGTAGCGAGGTTTTGGGCTTCAAGCGCACGAAAAGGGCCATCAGCGTGATGCCTACTGGCAAGAAGGTGAGGGCAGCCGTCACACACCATGACCACGGCACGTACAGCATCCGCCGGTCGTTCCAGGCCAGCTTGCGGGTCTCCCATAGCGTGTCCCAGGCCAAGCCCGCGAAGTGACCTTGGGTCAGGTGCAGATACATAGCCCCCCCTGCGTACAGCCCGATAACGAAGCACACAGCCATCATGAACACGATTGATAGCAAGATTTTCCACCACATGGCGTTCTCCTAGGCAGCTCGTTGACGCTGGCCATTGAGCAAGGCCAGCTTGTGTTCGGGTTCGTAATGCACTTCCTCGATGTAGGTGTTTTCCATGTACACCACAACGTCGAATGAGGTCCGTACCAGGCGTTCGATGTAGTCGTAATCCAGGCCCTTGCCGACCTCCGATTGCTTCACCAGACCGCACACACGGGCATAGCCCGCTTCACTGTCGTTGGCGTGCGCGGTGGTCACGGTGCCCTTGGTGCCGGTGTTCAGAATCTCGATGAAGTGCCACACCTCGTCACCCGTCAGCTCGGCCAGAAACAGGTGGTCGGGCTTCATGCGCAGCGCGCTGGCCACCAAGGCTTTGGGCGTCACTACATGGCCATAGAGCAGATGCACATGGTTGGGATGGAAGGGCATCGGGTCCTCCAGTATTTCCTGGATCGTGATCATGCGGCGGTTGACCGGAAACATGTCGATCAGCGACTTGCCGTAGGTGGTTTTACCCGAGCCCGGCCCGCCAAAAATGATGATGTTCTGACGATGGCCGATGGCGATTTCCATGAACCGGTGCCAGTGGCCAGCCGCGTGGGCCTCCTGCATGTCGCGCTGCCAGTCTTTCAGGGTCAGTATCGGCGAAGCGATGGCCCTGGCTCGGTCATAGCGGCCACTGTTGACGTAATCCATATGGGTGAAGCGATCCAAAGAGGGTTTTCGAAACGTGGTCGACAGTGTGCCCTTCTCGCATGCCGGGGCCATGACGATCTGGCCCCGCTCCCCGCCAGGCAGCTCCACGGTATGAATCGGTGAATGAGGGGCCAGCACGCGGTAGTTCAGCGCGCAGAGCGCATTGGCAAGCCGCCAGCACAGGTTGTAGGTGAGCCAAGGCGCTTCTTCATATTCCCAGCCGTTTCTACCGTCCACCCACAGCTCGTAAGGCCGGTTGATGGCCACGTCCTTGGTGCCCTGACGATTCAGGCGCTCGGTGACGCCTGCCTGGTCGAGGAAGTCCAGAACCAGGGTGTCTTCGGTGAGTCCTTGTTCTTGCGTCATGAATACTCCTTAGCGGTTCTCGAAAACCGATGAAAAATCGATGTCTCTGGCCACGATGACGGTGATGACCGTGCCTGGCAGCAGATGCGCGGTGTCCGGAATGTTGATGGTGCTGTCCAGCGCCTTGTTGGCCATGCTCTCCACGTTCTGCTCGCTGTTGTTCACCGTGTAGCCTCCGGACCCCGAGCTTTTCTGCGTCGTGTTGGACGCGGCCTGAAGCGCGTCCTGGATGAACGACAACATCACCGCACCGCCAAAGCGCTGCATGTAGTGACGATCGATCCAGGCTTCGGTCCCGCTGGCTCCCATGGGGCCTGCACCCAAGCTGTCAATCTTGGCCCGCACACCCGCTTGGGTTTCGATTTCGGTCCAGGTGGTAAACACGCTAGTTTCGCCTGGACCAACCTCAACCGTCTGTTCACCGGTGAGCTTGTCACCTGCTGCCGCAATCACCGTGGAGCCATCAGCGGAATACAGCGGATCGGTCAGACGACAATCCACCATTCCTGGGTGTGTACTGATGATTTCGGTGTACAGCGCGCAGCGCGTGTAGGTGTTGTGGCTGACCAGGTACTTGCGGTTCGGTGCCAGGTACGCCTTGGCCGGGGCAAAGGCGGTACCGCCCAGGTTGCTCAGGCTGCTGCGTTTTCTGCTGGACGATTCACCACCCAGACCGCTGCTCGATCCGCCCTGAATGTCGCCCAACATTGAAGGCGGCAGTGATGGCTGCTCGCCGGACGGCTGTTGCGGCTGAGTATTCCCAGCACCAGTACCCTGCGCGTCTTCAAAGGTGACCCACATTTCACCTCCCAGTTTGCGTTGCCGGGGGGTCAGTTCCTCAGGCGGTTTCTGGCCGGGCGAGCCGGGCGGTGGCGGCGCACTACCGGCGTGGTCCTGCCCGGTTCTTCCGCGTTCAGCATCCTCTTTATCCTTTTGCTCTTTGGCCAATCGCTCTCTTTCCGCTCGGGCTCGCTTTTCCTCCTCAGCTTTGTCAGCGGCCAGCTTGGCTTCCCGTGCTTTTTTCATGCTGTCGTCGCTGCCCAGATTCACGTCCAGGGTCGCGTCCTTCTTGACGTTGGTTTCATCGACCTCGGAGCCGGTGGTTTTCATCTGGGAAATGGTGAAGTACCAGAGTCCACCTATCACCAGCAGACCAACCAACACCAGCCCGACCAGGCCCAGGTAAAGCGTTCTCTTGTTTTGGGCATCGCCTGATCGTTTGGCCCGCACGTCAAAGGCCCCACGGGCCTGTGTGCTAGAAGGCTCGGAGACCGGGGCCGGTTCTGGAGAAGCTGCGGTGGACGCTGCTTCGGGCGGCCCGATGCTGTCCGGCCCTTGAGTGTTCTCCGGAGCCTGGTCGTTGTCATTGTTCTGCATGCTTGAGCTCCCGAATCTCGCCGGTGGTGGTCCCGTTGAAGTTGTACCACGTGTTCACCTGAGCAGTAGGCCGGGCCTCTACAAGCAGACCGTTCAGGCGAAACCGAAACAATCGGCTGACCCCATGCACCACGACCACGTTCTGTTCGTTGTGCATGTCGGCCACCGTTTCGGTGCCGTCTGGTAGAACCTGGTACAGCACCGGGCGCGGCCCATTGCCGGTGAAGCGGAAGCAGGTCAGCATGCCGTTGTCCCAGCCCTCATAGGGCGCTATGGATCGACTCTCTGCATTGGAGCGCTTCTGATAGGGGCCGTTTTGCACCGGCCCGTCGCAGGGGTTGCTGGGGTCACGGCGAGCCGCGACAGCCTTTTTCGGCGGCTCGGGGTAGGTGAAGCGCAGTAGATACGTCGAGTCTTGTTTGCGCTTGACCAGCTTCAGCTCAATCAGGTAAGTACGCCGATTGGTGTTAATGGTCAGGTTCGTATCCGGCTCCTGATCAGTGATCGGCTTAAGCGAAACCATGTTGCCCGCTTTGTTTGGGCCAATAGACCAGGCTTTCGGATCGCCCGAGATCATGAGGCCCGTATCTTGGTTGATCGTCTCGTTGGATTGGAGCTGAATGAGCGATGCCCGGCCAACTGTCGTTTGCACCCTAAATACCTCGTCAGGGGAGTAAATGGCCGCCTGTACGCGCCGATCCAGTGATGAACCGGTGCCCATGCTCTCGGCAGAGGCCGGTAGGCCGGACGTCAGAAGCAACAAAGCGGTGAGGCCTGAAGCGGCTTTATTTACCATTGGACACCCCCACTTCCTGGGTCATTGTGTAGGCCTTGATCCCGAAGCCACGGGGGTTTAGCCACTGGTCACCGGCTTTTTTCGCAGGGTTTTTGTAGTCGTAGGTCACTGTGGCCACCCAGGTCACCGGGTGCAGCTGAGGATCGGGGATGCCGTTGCGGTCCAGCACGGTTTTGGTGATTCGCACCTGGGCTGTGCCTTCCCGATCTTTACGCTCAAGAAAGTTGATATTGTTGATATCCGTGCGTATTTGCCGGTTGGTCCCCAGCACTTCCAGATAGCCCTTGGAGGACAATTGGAAGTTGCGGTACTCCGTGAAGGTCTCGTCATAGGACATCAACTTGACCATGCCGTAATTGGCATCGTTACTCGAAAAGTTGTAGCTCTCGCGGAATCGCGTGTACGCGGAAAGCCAGAACTCGTCATCGATCTGCTCTTGTGGCTTGCCTTTGTCGTCGGCCCACACCACATCCGTGTAGCCGGAGTTTCTGTCGACCCGTACCAGGCCAAGTTGAACGGTCTTGAGCGGGGTCAGGCCCATCACGGCGGCAACTGACATGACGGCAATGGACCCAAACACATAATTCAACCGCGTTGCTCGTTTGGTCTTGGCCTTTTCATCGGCGGCGATGCTTTTTTCAAAGAACCGCGCTGCATGAATCCAAGCCTGTTCAACCAGGCTGATTTCTTGTGCGGTGGCCGCGTCGATGCTGGTACGGGCGGCCAGTTGCCGCTCCTGCTCGATCACGTCCTCTTTGGATTTTCGAAACTTTTTCATAAGTCACCTAAACCTGGACAAACACGTGCTGCGCGGATCAGTTCGCGGAGCATTTGGATTCGTTGGGTGGGGCCTCGGCGGGCTTTGCCGGGGGGGCGGTTGCCGAACGCTTTGGACTGGTGGTATTGAGCAACTGGGCCTTGGGCGAAGGGCTCGCTGCTGGCAGCACCCGGCCAGGCACGGGAGCAGGCGTTGTCACGGGGGCATGGGTGAAGGGCATGTCTTCCCATTGCCCTTCCGGTTCGGACAGTTTGGGTGCAGAGCCACACCCTGACAGCAAGGCAGCCGAAAGCAGCCCGCTCAAAGCAAGTTTGAAATTCATAGTTGGATTACCCGTTGTTGCGAGAGAGGGGGAGCAGTTGAAAGCTTGTGTTCGAGGGGCTAAGAGATTTTGTTACGACCTTTCATCTTGGCGGCGATCTTCTCACCTATGCTTTTCGCTGCGCGTGCACTGTTCATAGCACTGCCAAGTCCTGAACCCTTTGCAATAATCCCTCCTATTCCAGTAGCGGATACAGGGGTGCCTCCCATGATGGTTGCCGCGTAATTAGGCAGTTCCACGGCTAAAAGCGTAAATGCCGAGAAGCACAAAAGCATTACAAAGTTGCCTGTAAGACTCAGATCTATCTTGCCATTTACTATGATGTACGAGTTTATAAAGCTGAGTTCCAATGCAATGACCGCGGCGAACAACACTTGGGTCAGCATAAATCCTGCCATAACTGAAACCCACCCCCAAAACCATTGCTTCGTTTGCGCAAACAGAGCGAAGACTATGAACAATGGCCCGACTGCTGTTATGACGGTACTGGCAGCTTTCAGCACCACGATTGTGCCAGAGGCCGTCAGCATGAATGGAATGCCAGCTATTAAATAAATAACTAACGCTTGCCCTCCAAGATAAATAGTTTTGAGGTCGACATCCCAAAGATCAACCTTGAAGATATCAAACAGCTTATTTAAGTTCTCAAGATAGACGACCACCATAGAATCAATCTGGTTCATCTGGCTACCGTCTTGCCCTGAAAGCACACCCCCCATCCATGATGGAAAGCCCGTTATGACCGGCACTATAGTGCTCCAGTACCATTGGACGTTGAACGCACAGCCGCAAATGAACGCAACCTTGAGAATTTCAAAAAAAACCTCTTGGAAGGTGCTAGTCATGCCTTGCCACATCCAACTGAAGCTACGGAATGTGAAATGCACCAACCAAAACGTCCCTACTGCCGCATTCAAAGCCAATAAAACCACGGACATTTTGGTTAGTACCACACTTTGTAGTGCCAAGTCCCAAAAATCATACATTTGTTGTGTAATGTGCATTGCATAACACCTTTTAGCAACAGCATCTATTTATCGGGTGGAACCTCGTCTTTGAAAACAGGATATTCTTTAGTTTTGCCGGTTAAAAAGTCCTGAATCTGAACTTCGCGTTTTTTATTCTCCACATATCGAGCATCGCGTGCGGCCTGAACCTTGCTTTGCTGACTGTGGTCATCGCAACCGCTGATCGCAATCATCGATGCCATTGAAAACGCTATAATCAGATATTTCATATCACTAGTCCTTGTCTATTGGGGCATCACAGTTGACTTCCCAAAATAGTAATCACTTATGTCTTGTGCACGTTTTTCATTTTCCATTTTCTCTTGCTGCTGCTGGAGCATCTGCATGTTGGCCAGCCGCATCTGCTGGTTTTGCAGCTCGATCAACTCCTGCTGGTAGCGCAGCTGTAAATCCTCCTTCTGCTGTGGGGTCTGCACCTCGTTTAACCGGGCTCTTAGCAGCTCGGCGTTCTTGACCCGTTCAGTGCTGGCGTTGTAATTGCGCTCCAGCGCATCGGCAGCCGACATCATCTGATCGAATTTCGCCTGCACGCTGGCATTATCCGAAGTTAAGCCGTAGCGGTCACGCAAACTGGCGATATCCCGTCCCGTGCTATACACATCGGCCCAGTCCCCCAGAGGCATGACCTTGTTCAAGGCTGGGTCGTTCAGGAACCCACCCAACATGTCGTTGCCGGTGATGATGCTTTTGTAGTGGTTGTATTGCTGCGCGGTCTGTGTGATCGCGTCTTTGGCCGTGCTCAGCGCGTCCATCGCCTGCTTGGCCTGGGCCAACGCATTCGCCTTCAGCGCGAGCAGGTTAGACGGATCCAGGACCGGAACGCCTGGTACTGCCGCATGCGCAGCAGGCAGGACTGTGGTCAACATGAGCGCGCTAAGCGCGTAAGCCATCACGTGATTTTTCATGACGAAACCTCGATTTCATTCTGTTCCTGAAGGGCTTTCCAGGCTTTTTGAAAGGCCGGCATCCAGCGCTGTGCATCCCGCGTCTTCATGGACTGGCGCAGGCCCTCGGCATAGTCGAACGCGGGCAGCCATACAGCGGGATCGTCGGTGTTCAACCATTGGCGCACGGCCTCGGCCACCAGGAACACATCGACCCAGACCATGGGATCGGTCGTGCCCAGGTGTTGCCGAATACGTTCAGCCACTGCCAGGTTCTTTTGAGTAGCGGATAACAGCGGCAACCAATACTTGAGCGGACCGTCCAGCTCCATTTTCAGCTTCACCGTCTGGTGCCCCTGTTGCACCACCATTTCCCGGCTCAGCGGTCCCATATCACGCACTGCCTCAAACACCTTGCCGGTGACGCCGAACTTGGCGTAGCTCTCGGCCTGGGCTTTCTTGTTTGGGAGCCAGATAGGCGTTGTCACTTGCTGAATGACGGCTGCTGCGTAAGGCGTCGCCAGTGCTTGCTCGGGGTACTGGGTGTCCATGATCAGGATTTCCCCGCGCATGCGTCCGCTCTGCAGGACCTCTTTGATTGCGTCCGCCGTGCTTTTGAACGACAGCGGTGCCCAATACTCGGCTACCACGTTCAACAGCAGATTGCCGGGGCGGGCTTCGTGCATTTCGCGTTTCATGTAGAACAACGTGTTCAGAAACGCTTCCATGACTTCGGGGTGCTTCTCGGCGTAGTCGTTTTTGAGCAACTGCGTGCAGTCAAAGGCCAGACGCCGGTAAGTCTGCGCATTGAACTGGTTGATCGGCGAGTCCAGAACCCAGGCGTACTGACCTTCGCGGCCTTCACCGGCCAAACGGCACCATTTCGACAGCCGGGTGTGCAGGCAATTGCCACCCCGATGGGGGATGTTTTGCAGCAGCAGCGACATGCCCCGAAGTCGCACATTGGTATGCGCCATGACCGCTTCGACCGAATCCTTGATCGTGCGCTGGTCGGCTTCATCGGTCTTCGCTGGACCACCGGCGCAGCACAGCACCAGATCATTCAGCATTTGCCGCAACCCAGGACGGTCGTGAAACTGAAACGGGTTGACGCCGGTGAAGTGCCCAGGCTGCACGGTGTAATACTCGGCACCCAACCCACACAGCAGATGTCTCAAAGACTCGTTGTAGTCGATGCTGAAAATCAGCGGATCGAAGCGGCTGAGAAAGGTCAGCAGGATGGCCTCAGCGGTGGTTTTACCCACCCCCGTTTGGCCTGTGTAAACCGCATGACCTGGCAGCATTTCACCGAGGTTGTTCTGGCCGGGTGGGCTGTCATGCACGTTGAGCACATATAAGGCCTTGTTGACCGTCAGCACCGGCATCACGCCCGTTCCATCACCGATGGGGTTGCCCTTGACCTTGCCCGTGGGCGTGGAGTGCAGGGAAAAGCTGCACGCCAGGTTCTCGGTCGACTTCATCATCGGGTACATGGCCTCGGTCACACCGGGGAACTGCGTGTACCAGGTGTCGATGTTGCTCATGGTCGAACGCACAAAGGTCGCGTCACGCACCGTGAACACCGACGCCATTTTCGTGCCGTTCTCGATGGCCTGGTCCGGGGTGTTGCCGTAGACGATCAGCGAGGCGTGATAACGACCAAACGCCTTGTCGCCCAGGGTGATGGCATCGATGGCATTTTCAAGCTCTTCGGTTTGCTTTGAATCGCGCTCCACCGAACCCAGATCCGCCACGTGCTTTTTGAATTTGTCCTTGGCCTTGTTACGGTCTTCGAACAGAAACGTTTGCACCAGGGTGAACTCGAACTGCTGCTCGATGGCCTCGTCCCACATACCGGGGTAGGTCCCGCCACTGGGGTAGTCGCGCAGGTCAAAGGTAGTCGCGAAACGCTGGCCACCCCGATTGGGCCGGTTCTCGACAAAATCGTAGTTTTCGAAGTTGGTGACGCTATCAATGATCGCGTCACCCAAGCGGGTGTCGCTGACCAGCACGTCTTTTTCGTGCCCGTTAATCAACAGGCTGAAGTAGCGCCCGATCTGCGAGAACAATGCACCGTGTTCGCTTTCCTCAAGGCCCATGATGACCGGGTCATATTCGGCCAGCAACGTAGAGGAAAGTGACAACAGGTCGCTCATACGCTCGATCCCTTCATCAACCTCGCGGTACTTGAGGATCAGCGCAATGCTGTACCCGACCTGGAAGAAGGTGCCGTTGCGAAAGGGTGCGGTGTAAGCGTCCACGAAGTCCTGCAGCGCGGGCAGCGGCAAGGTGTATTGCGTGTCCAGCTCGATGCCTGTCTTGGTGATGTAGGTTTGCAGCATCAGGTGCTTGCCTTCCTTTTTGCCCAAGGCCAGGAAGTAGCGGTTGAGGTTGTGAAACAGTTGGATCAGTTCGTTATCACTGCGGGTTTCACTGGAAACCCCCTTTAACTGGATCAGGCTCACCAGGCGATTGCCGGGTAGGGTCACCATGTGTTCGTGGACCGGATAGCGCATCAATGGCACTTTCTTTTCCGGGGGCATAACGCTTGTGTGAAAATCGTGCGCCATAGAATTCGCTCCATTGCGGATTAAAAGGGGTCAGCAATAACGGTTTGCCGTACTTGAGATTCAGCCAGAGACGCCGCCGTGCAAAGCGGATACGGCGCAAATACTGAGGATCGATCAGGTCCACGACCCTCAAGGCAATGAGGGCAATCAGGAACGGGGAGGCAGCAACCAGGCCCCACACCCAAGACAGCAGGAACGTCGCGGCAACACCGAAGACCAAGCCGCCCATCAGCAACCCCACCATCGGCATGATGGGAATGTTCCAGAACATCGCAGGCCGACTCATGGCGTTGTAGCTTTCGAAGGTCAGTTTCTTGAGTACTTCGTTACTGGCCATAAGCGCTCCTGGTCAACCCGGCACGCCGGTGCCGAACACCTGCCAAGCCGCTGTGCCGAGGAGCACAGATCCACCAACGACCAGCAGCACACCTACCTGCTCCAGGTAGTCCATGAAGGTGTGCGAGCGGTCGCCCGTGGAACGAGCAATCAGCCACTGGGCACCTGACCAGATCAGGCAAATCAGGCCCAGGGTGCCCGCCAGGGTGTAAAGGCCCAGGCGGATATTGCTGCCCCACTGGTTCAGCGTGGTGAGCCAGTCAGCGGAGGCGATACCGGGCAGGTAGGCCAGAGCCACCAGCAGAATGCCCAGCTCGCCTTTGTTTGGCACAAGGGTACGTTTGATCATCATTGATCCTCTTTGGGGGTGGTTGAGAGCTCTTCAGTGGATGCAGCGGGTGGAGCTGGTGCAGCGGGAGTAGCAGAAACAGCCGGTGTTGCCGGTGGCAGATAGCGCGGGTACTGGCGCAGTACGTCCCAGCTTTCGTAGGTCGGATCAACGGTGGACGCAGGAGCCTGAGCGCGCTGGTGCTTGTTTGGTTCAGGTGATCCGCCTTCCAGCGCAGGGACCGTCACGGTGGTCGTGCCTGCATTGGCCAACACACGTTGCACGTGGCTGCTGCCACCAAATTCGGCCTCGGCCTTAAAGCCACGTTTGGGGTTGCCGCTGTAGTAACAGGAAATGGCTTTGTGCAAAGCGCTTTGCACATCAGGATCGGTTTTCCTGGCCTTTACGTAGCAGGCCTGTAGCTCTCGCGCTGCCATGCGCAAGTTGGTGCAGGGTTCGAACACAGGTTCGGGTCGGCTGACATCGAAATGCTGCCGGTTGATTTGGCCTAGGCCGATGCTGAAGTCAGCGCCCTCTGCGACCAGCTTTTTCACCGCCAATACGGCTTCATCCAGGCTCTGCGGTTGACGCGGCAACACTTTGCCGCTCACGCCGATGGCATAGGGATTGAAGGAGGATTCTGTCTTGACGATGGGGGTCAGCGTGTCTGGGTGTATCGAGGGAGCGCATTGCATAGCCAGGGCCAGAAAGGCACTGGTGGTGAGCATTACAGGTTCCTTTTAATCTGGGGCCGTAAGAGGTTTGCCGGGTACCGGTTTTTTGGAGTCTTCAATCAGCTGCCCAACGGCCATTTCAAGAAAATTATCGATCAGATACCGAGCGAGCTCCGAGGGTGAAATCTGCCTGGAGCTTTGGGTTTCATAGCTCACCCGTATCGCAGCCTTATTCAGCGCCTCCACCCTGATCGGTCGGATATATACGCTTGATGTCTTGGTGGTTGCTTCATCTTCGGATGACGCCATGGGAACTCCTAAGGGCTGTGAGAACGCAAAAAAACACCGCCAGGCGAGACCTGGCGGTGAAATGGGAAATCGTGGAAATAGGTAATGCCTAGGCGGCATTCACCGTCGAATAGAAAACGGTCCCAGAACGCCCGACAAGGCGCTCCAGCGCGGCGTTCTGCGACAGAAGCGCGAAGAAAGCCGCCCTGCGGGCAGCTTCAGATTTCATGTCTATGATCAGACGGAGCGTTTTTTCTAGCTCTGTCGGCACATTGCGAAACTCGATGCAATCGAGTGAACGGTTAGATCGAATCAGCGAAGCAGCCTTTAATTCCTCTACCGTAGAGTCCTGCAAAACACAGGTTCGACCGCCGAACTGAACGAACCCATGAGCACCATTCAACGCTGTGATGGTTGTGGTGTGTGTCACCTCGGGATCGAACCGTAGCAGCAGATAGCCAGGAAACAAACGAACCTCCTTTTCTATCGACGAAGGGCGATCCGTACGTTTGCGAGAGGTAATTCTGACGGGGGAATACACCTCAACGTCTAACCGTTCTATCAATGTCATAAGTGACTGATAAACGGCAGAATTATGCATCAAAACGTGCCAGTTTTTCATAATCAGAACCTTTTGATCAGGCGCTCTTTCGAATTCCGGAACCGCTGGGCCCAGGGGAGAATCATGAGCCATGGAGAGCCGGCTCTATCCGCTTCTGGATCGAAGGAGCTCAATCAGGAAACGGATTTCTAGGAAACAAAATAGATGGAACAGAAAAAAAAGTAAACACTTTTGTATCTAATAGACACATTTGTGACTTTGTGAAGGCGCAAGCAGATGAAATTATTGGTTTTTTTTGGAGACACTGTGGACACTCTCAGGAGCGTGGTAGGAGCAAAAATCAAAGCCCTTCGGAAGTCTTCTACGTTGAGCCAAGCGGACTTGGCAGAAAAGATTGGCTGCGACGCTCCGCTGATAGGACGTTACGAACGAGGCATAAACCTGCCTGGCATCGAGCAGTTGGTAAGAATCGCAACCGTTTTCAACGTCTCTCCAGGAGAGCTGCTACCTGGTGGCCAAGATGTTCTACGCACGCGATTGATATCGCTCCGACAAGAACTTTCAGAAAAAATCAACCAGGTCGATTCTCCTGAAAGTCTTGAGGAAATCATCCGTCTTACCGATAAATTCATCGCATACAATGACCCGTCCAAAAAGACACAGTCTGAATAGATGAAAACTCGTTAAATCAGGCCATATTTTTGAGATAACTCCTCTATACGGCTTTTTCTCTGGAAGTTATATATACTCGATTGCACATCTAGAGGTAAGAAACCGTCTGCAACCAACGCAGCATATTTCTCATCCATTCTAACGAGTTTCACCAGCTCTTTGATTTCATCCCGGTGTGGTTTTTCTAGTACAGCGACTGAGGTAGTCATAGCTGATTCTGTCCTCGAATCTATACCATCACTTGAGCGTTCTGCTTAGACGAATCTACGCAAAACGCGCTCAATATTCACGGCAAAAATTTCCGGCTTAAATACCACTCTTCACTTTGACCCAAGCGCGTGTGCGAATTCGCTCTAGCTTCAACGGAAGGGGCTCTAAAGGGAAAAGCCTACTAATAGTATCTTTATCCAAGTAAACCGAAGCGTTATTTCTAAGTTTTGGCTCTACAAACTGCTTTGCATCTTTATTAGCACTAGGGTAAAGGGTGTGATTTGAAGTTTTAGCAATCACTTCAGGGCGCAACATGTAGTTTATAAACGCCATGCCTTCTTGTGGATGAGGGGCATCCTCCAACAACACCATATTCTCTGACCATACCAAAGCGCCTTCGCGAGGGATGGAGTATGCTATCCGACGTCCAGTTTTGTTTTTCTCATTCAACTCTTGCGCTGCAAGCGCACCATTTGCCCATCCTACAACCATACAAATATTACCATCAGCCAGATCAGCATCAATTTTAGATGAGTCAAAATAGCGTACATAAGGACGAATCTTGAGCAATAAGGCTTGAGCTTTCTGATAGTCGTCTGGTTTTTTGCTGTTGTGAGGCAGACCAAGGTAGTGCAAGGCAATCGAAATAATTTCACTCGGAGAGTCGAGCATTGCTACACCGCACTGCTGGAGCTTACTAATATTTTCTTCCTTGAACACCAAATCCCAACTATCCACCGGAGCGTCATCACCTAGTGCGGACTTTATCTTATCGACATCATATCCGATTCCGGTAGTCCCCCAAAGGTAGGGCACTGCGTACTGGTTTCCAGGGTCATTAACAGAAACCTTAGCCAGTATTTCGGAATCAAGGTGCGACCAGTTGCCGAGCTGGCTACGATCCAGAGGTTGGAGCACTCCTGCAGTGATCAAGCTCGGCAACACGTTTGAGGTAGCTACTACTACGTCATACCCCGTGCGCCCAGCCATGACCTTGCTCTGCATGATCTCGGCGCTGTCAAAGGAGTCAATGAGCAGTTTGCTGCCGGTTTCGTGCTCGAATTCTTTAGAGGTATCTGGTGCAATGAAGGCATACCAGTTGTATAGATGCACGCTGGTTGGGCTCGCAATCGCAATATTTAGCCCAGCGCTGAACAAAGAGGTAGTAATTATGGTCAACATACGAACGCTTTTCATAGGCTTACTCCATGCCATTGGTCAGTCCCCATTGGTAGGTACCGAATCCATGAGGGCGCAATATAAACGTATCAAGTCAGGTTTTAAATAACCCAATAGGGGTAGACGATGCCAAACCAGCTCCAGGGCCAAATTTGGCACAGATCGATAGCGAAGCTTATAGAAAAGCTCAACCGGCCTGAGTTTTGGAATTCGCTAGTCAGATTGCTGAAGGAATATGCACCAGTCGACAACTGGGTTGTGCTGATGTTTGGCAGCGAAGGGGTACAGGCAATTTGCTATCCCGATACCGCTGACGAGGAAGAAATAGATGGGCTGCTCAACCGATATGTCAAAGGGCTATACATGCTTGACCCCTTCTACATAGCTAACCGAGAAAATCAGCAAAGCGGTTTCTTTCATCTTTTGGATATTGCACCGACTCACTTTTTGGAAACAGAATACTATCATCTTTATTTTGAACAATTTGTATCAGTAGATGAAGTTCAGTATAACGTTCAGCTTGGCTCTGAAAGAACACTTTGCTTATCCATGGGTAGCAAAAGTCGGTTTACTCAGGAGCATATTGCTATATTCGACTTAATCAAACCATGGGTATTGGCTTTGATGAAGCAACGTATAGCTTCTGATATTGAAGAAAACGAAAGCTCTCGACCCCAGCAATGGCAGGACAAGATTATAGAGCTTGCTCCACAACTAACGGGGCGTGAAATTGAAGTTTTAAAGCTGGCTTTGAGTGGTTTTTCAAATAGCGAAATTGCTGGAAAGTTGTCGGTATCCCCAGAGACAGTTAAAGTACATCGAAGAAATTTTTACAGTAAGCTCAATATAAAATCTCAATCAGAACTTTTTGCTTATTTCTTTCAGAGCACTATAAGCTAACATAAAAAAGTCATCATAAAGGGAGTGCGACTTTCTCGCATTCCCTTTCATGATGTGACGCTGTCAGAGACTAGACTGGATGGGGTAGCACAAGCGTGTTTTGTCCATCCAGCCACTACATAGGCTGTAGCAGACAGTAGCGGATCAGTGCCTGTTCAACACTCTGTTTACTACCCAATACGAGCAATACGCTGATGTCGGTAATACCATCAGAATCCATCACCTCGTAAAAGATCCGGTATCCGTCAGTGTTCAACTCACGATAGTGCAGTACGCCCAGCTCACTCAATTGAGGACTGACCGGATAGCCCAACGGGGTGGACAGGAGCTTGTCCTGGATGGCATCGATAAGGGAATCTATGCGTTGAGCAGCTGATGAGAATCCCTGATAGACAGCCAGATGTTCAACCTGATCTTCGAGGCTTTGCTGGGCAACATCGGTAAAGCGTAGTGCAAACGTATTCATTTATGCTCCTATTTATTTTTGGGCAAACCTCCTGCTCAATCGGGCTTTGAGTTCGTCAGTGGAACAGTGCTTGCCTTGGGAGTACTCGCGCGAGCTGATTGCCAGGAGCTTCACCAAGGCAATTGACTCATCGCGGCGCTTACGATCAGCGTAAGACTCCACCACGTAGGCCGGGACACCGTTTTGCGTGACGACCAATGGCTCATCAAGAGGCAGGTCGGCTGCATTGCGTTTCAGGTAGCTTATTGTTTCAACTCGCATGAGTTCCTTCCTAGTGGTGCCCGCCAAGGCACCACGCCTGCAGTTTTAAAAATGAATGTCGAGCTGGATCTCGGACGACAACCCATCATAGACCACATTCAGTCCAAATTAAATCTTCTTGTGGCCCGTTTGTTTGTATTTTGTCGATTAGCCTTTTTCATGCAGGATTTTTAGGCTCGCCTACGATTTTTAAAAATCTGCCATAAAAGTGGTGATAAAATAGGTTATCACCACTTATTGCCGTTTATCGGTTTTAGCAACGGCGGACTGATATAGCGATGATTTTGTGACCGAAAGCTTTGAGAGCGATTGCAGGATAGCCAATGATGAGAACGATATGCAGGAACTGACGAAAAACCATACGAATGATCAGCGTCGGCTCACGGCGGTCGAATTTCAGACGCTGGCCAAGGTTCCAGCCGCGGTCGAGTGGTTTGCCAACCTGGACAACCCTCGAACACGACGTGCTTACCAAAACGACCTGGAAGACTTCTGTAGTTTTATCGGCTTGGCTTCGGCCGATGAATTTCGGGTCGTGACCCGATCGCATGTTTTAGCCTGGCGAGCCCACCTCGAGCATCGCGGTTTGGCCGGAGCCACGATCCGGCGCAAATTGGCCGCGCTGGCCAGCCTCTTTGATCACCTCCTGGAGAACAATGCGATCGCCGGCGGCAATCCAGTGCATGGGGTAAAACGTCCCAGGATAGAAAGCAATGAAGGCAAGACGCCGGCGTTGGGTGACCACCAGGCGAAGGCGCTGCTCGAGGCGCCGGATGAAACAACACTTAAAGGGCAGCGCGACCGGGCGCTATTGGCTGTTCTTCTCTATCACGGACTGCGCCGTGAAGAAGCGGCGCTGCTGCAGGTGAGCGACATTCAGGAGCGCCGCGGTATTCAGCATCTGAAGGTTCACGGCAAGGGCGGCAAGGTGCGATACCTCCCGTTGCACCCGATCGCAGCCGGGCGTATTCATCAGTACCTGGAAAACTCAGAGCATCATCTGGCCGAACGGAAGGTGCCACTGTTCATGCCGCTGCGAGGTAAATTGACCGGCGCCGGTATCACGGCAAACGGCATCTATGCCGTCGTCACGGCCTACGCGAAAAAGGCCGGGATTGAGGTCGACGGCCTTGGGGTTCATGGACTCCGAGCAACGGCAGCCACCAACGCCTTGGAGCATGAAGCCGATATCGCCAAGGTCCAGGCCTGGCTGGGTCATGCCAACATCAGCACGACCAAGATCTACGATCGGCGGGAGAACCGGCCGGAGGATTCACCCACCTATAAAGTGAAGTATTAATTGAAGTGATCGAGGCCTAAGCGGCAGCTCACCCACGCGCACTGCCAAGGATGTGGTGCAACGCTGCCCATGGATGATGACCTTCCACATCGCTGGCTGGACAGGTGTCGGCATGTAGAAAGGGGCTTTCGCAGTCTTCCAGCGCTTGGCTTTCCATGCAGCCAGTGCATACAGCACGTCCGGCAACGATCGACCATCGACCGTTCCGTTCCTCAACACCTCGTTCAGTCTCCACTGTTTCGACTCCTCAGCGTACGTTTGTTAGATGCTGAAGGTAGCGCTGTGCGGGCCGATTTGATACGCCCAAAACCATACCCTTGTTTGAGTTGTAAGCCATGCGCACCAACCAACAAAGCGACGCCTGTTGGTCGGCTTATTAACGGCAGCTTTCGGCCATAAGCAGACCTTCGCCCGCATATTTACGATGCCCTACCGTTCTAATTGGCGTTGCCTCAGAATATCGGTCCACTAGCGGCTGGATGGAACCACCATGCGCATCGTCACAGACTCCCGGCCAAACGAAATCCTCAGGCTGGCGTTACGGGAATACGTCCAAGGTGTACCGTACCTCGGCCCCATTTTTCGTTGAAATGATCCATCAAAGATTTATGAGGCGCGGCGGCTGTATGTTGGCGAAAATATCAGGTGTGTATTCTTCTGGTTTGCGCCACTGACAAAGCCAGTGGCGTAAGCCAGCCTATTAATTATTTGACGTTACGGCTTGGCAACGTGCCAGACTTGGTTGACGCCGTCACCGGTTGTATCCCCTGGCTTGGTATCTTTGACCCAGCTGTAAAGTGGCATGCCTTTGTATGCCCATTGTTTTGTGCCATCGTCTCGAGTGATGACAGAGTAATCATGACCCGCTTTCGCGTCTGCGGATACCGGTAGAGGTGGCCAGTTTGAAGCGCATGGCCCATTGCAGACCGACTTGCCCGAGGTGTCCTTACCGAAGGTATAAAGAGTCATACCTTTTGCGTCTACGAGTACTTTTCCCTTGTCCGTTTCAGCAAGCTTGACTGGCGCATCGGCGAGCGCCAAACCCGACATGCAGCTGGCGGCAACAGCGACGGTGAGAATCATCTTTTTGAACATATGTATTTCCTTTGGTCATTTTTAATTTTTAGAAGACCCACCTGCCTCTGAAACGGCAAGCGATCAGACAATAGACGAGCCACAAACAGGTTAATTCGACTCCATAGAAAAAACGTCCCGATATCATTTTTTGCTGGAATGCTGGGCTCTCCCCCCCCCCGGACCCTGTGCCTTCCTCAATTGAGCAAAGCGACGCTCACGGTCAAGCATCATTGGCTCATCTCAATGAGCGACGGCGATCCATCATCCAGGACTCATCATTTTCACTCATTATTATTCACTTGGTCGTGGAGTATCAGCAGGCCCCCATGAAGGCCTGCGCTGTTCAATCAGTCGGCCTTGAGCGTCGACACCACCTTGTTGCTGGCGAGATCGACTGTGGAGATACTCAAGTCCTCATTGAGGACATACGCCTTCGACTTGTCTTTGGTGAAGACAATGGCCTGGCGGGGTGCCTTCAAACCGGTCACAGTGGTGGTCACTTTCAGCGTTTTGGTGTCGATCACTGAAAGGCTGTTGTCACCGAGGTTACCCGAGTAGACGTGCAGCCCGTCTGGAGTGAGGGCTGCGCCGTAGGGGTCTTTGCCAACAATGACGGTGGTTGTGATGGCGCGTTTTTGAGTGTCGACAACTGCGATGCTGTTACTGCCGCTGTTAGCCGCGTACAGCGTATTGCCGTCCGCCGATATGGAGATGGCGCGCAACTTGTTGAAGCCAGTGATCTCACCTTCAATCGTATTGGTCTTGCTGTCGACCAAGGTAATTTTGTCCCCAAGAAAGTTGGTGACATAGACGGTTTTGCCGTCAGGACTTACTCGGATGCCCTGGCGCGGTTGGGAGAAGCCAGGTACCACAGCTACTGGCCGCTGGTGATCAAGGTCAATGACCGACAGCGTGCTGGCCGCTTCATTGTTGACGTAGAGCAGGCTTCCGTCCTTGCTGAGTGTGGTACCAAAAGCACCTGCGCCCAACGGAATATCTGCGATCACTTTTAAAGTCTTGGTGTCAATCTTGCGCACGACCCCCAAACTGCTGTCGGAGAGGTAGAACACATCGCCAGTTGGCGAAAACACAATATTTCGCGGCGTGACGTAGCCGGTGAGAACCTGGCGAACCTTACCGGTTTTCAAATCATAAACCACTACATCTGGACGCTGACTGTAAGAGACCACCGCCGTCGTTTCATCAGGGCTGACGGCCAGCGAGTTGTTGTGAATATCGCCGTCAAACGTCCAGCGATCTTGCGCGGCCCACGCGCTCATCGATGCGGCCAACGCAACACCCAACGTCAGGGCTGTGACGGTTTTCTTTATCACATTCATCAGAATTTCCTCATAGGGTAAGCAAGGCACCCAGTCGCGCCTTGGCATATACAACTCGTTCATCGCTGCAGGGCAATGAGTTGACTATATGCGTCGTTGATAAATTCCGGAAACAACTTGTTTTGGTAGCTCTTACCTGTTTTATAAATAGGTCTAGCTACTCCTGGCTCACGAATTGACTGCATTTTTCCCAGAATCGCTCAAGCCCAGGCGAGATGTATTTGTCCCGGTGACGGATCAGAAAAAAACGTCGGGTCAGTGCAGGCAACGCGTGCGGCAGTTCAACCAAGACTTCAGAGGCCAGTAGATCCCGAACGACCCAGCGGGACAGGCAACTGATGCCGATGCCTTGTGCGAGGGTATGCTTGATGGCCTCTGAACTGCCGATCTGGCGCGTTTCGGCGAGATCGTGCAAATGACGCAGCAGCAATTGTTCGACTTCTTCACGGGTACCAGAACCTGGCTCGCGCAGTAGCCATTCAGCGGTACGAAGATCATCAAGTGTGACCTGCTGCTTTAGTGCCAAGGGGTGCCGTTGGCCTGCGGCAATAAGCAACTCATCAATTAGCCAAGGCTCGGCACTGAGTTCGGGCAGGTGGCAAGGCCCCTCGATCAGGCCCATATCAATCTCGAAATCAGCGACTCTTCTTGCGATAGCCATGCTGTTGGCCATGTCGACATCGACCCTCAAATGTGGTGTTGATTGACGTAGCTCACCGAGAATCAATGGCAGAACATAATTGCCTATCGTGGTACTGCATCCTACCCGCAAGCGTGTCTTCAGCCCGGCATGGCCGGGTAAGAAACTGGCCTCTATCTGTTGTGCATTCTCAAGCATCCTTCTGGCTTGAGGCAGTAAGGCATGGCCGTTATCGTTCAGCACTAAACGCTTGCCTACACGGTCGAACAGCCTGGTATCCAAGGCGCTTTCCAACTCGTTCAGTGCGGCGCTGGTTGCAGATTGGGACAGTGACACCGAAATGGCGGCGCTGGTGGTGCTACCGTGCTGCGCGACGGCGCAGAAAATTTGTAGCTGGCGTAGGCTTAGCTTCATGTAATCTACCTTCTTTATAGGTCATATAAACCTATACTATCCGTTTTTACCGCTATTCCCATCAAGCTATACTTCAACCATGTCATATCGAAGGCACACTGAAGCGGGAGCGCGAAAATGAGTGAGACACGACTCGCAGCTATAATGGGCGGCAGCCATCCACTGGCGGCTTTGTCCAATCCACGAGAAGCGATCCGGCAGTTCACACCCAACTGGTTCGCCGCCACGATGGGCACCGGGATTCTGGCGCTGGCTCTGGGCCAACTGCCCTTTGTTGCGCAGTGGCCCAAAGCGTTAGGGGAAGCCTTGTGGTTTTTTAATATCGTGCTGTTTTGCCTGTTTACGCTGATGTACGCGAGCCGTTGGGTATTGTTCTTCGATGAGGCCAAACAGATCTTCGGCCACTCCACTGTATCGATGTTTTTTGGAACTATCCCCATGGGATTGGCGACCATCATCAACGGTTTTCTCCTTTATGGTTTGCCACGCTGGGGGGGTGGGGTAGTCGCTTTAGCCGAAGTGTTGTGGTGGATCGATGTCACCATGGCATTGGCCTGCGGGGTGCTGATCCCGTATATGATGTTTACTCGCCAGCAGCACAGCATTGATCAGATGACAGCGGTATGGCTGCTGCCAGTAGTTGCGGCTGAGGTGGCTGCCGCCAGTGGCGGTCTATTGGCTCCGCACCTCGCTGATGCGAGCGCACAGTTCACCATGCTCATCACCAGCTACGTGCTGTGGGCCTACTCGGTGCCCGTCGCCTTGAGCATACTGGTGATCCTGTTACTGCGCATGGCTCTGCACAAACTACCTCATGAAAGCATGGCAGCATCGAGCTGGCTGTCTTTAGGGCCGATCGGTACCGGGGCTTTGGGGATGTTGCTGCTGGGCAACGATGCTCCAGCAATCTTTGCTGCCCATGGAATGGCAAGCATCGGCGGCGTAGCCGAGGGCATTGGCTTGATCGGTGGTGTGCTGTTCTGGGGGCTGGGATTGTGGTGGATGGTATTGGCGCTGCTAATTACCGGGCGCTACTTCAGGGAGGGCATTCCCTTCAACCTCGGCTGGTGGGGCTTCACCTTTCCGCTGGGAGTGTACGCCGTAACAACCCTCAAATTGGGCTCTATGCTGCACCTCACGTTCTTTAGCTTCTTTGGCGTGGTGCTGGTGTTGATGCTGACTGTCATGTGGATGATCGTCGCGGCTAAAACCCTGGCTGGTGCCTATCGCGGCAACTTGTTCGTCTCGCCGTGTATCCACTCGCTGAGCAAGGCGAGCAAAACCTGAGCCTTTGGCTACTTGATCGACTGTTTGGCGTGACGCAGTGTGGACAAAATGCGCTGCCTAACATTCGGGTGAGTGCAAACGGAAAGGGGGCTTGGGTGTGGCATTTCCAGCAATGAAAAATTAGGGAAGGCGAGCCGAACACGCGGTATGGCTTTCTGGGCAACACGTCCGGCAAACACGATAGTGACGAGATCAGGGAAAAGCGTCAGTAGCGTGATCAGCATCTCGATACCTTCCTCAATTTGCGCTCTGCGGAGCGGACCCTTGGGCTTATCGAGATCTGGTAACCAAGGGTACAAATTCCAAAGGACGGTTTTGTGACGTGCCAGTCCAACCTGCTCAATGAAACCTTTCAGGTTGCGTTGTGCAGGCCCCGGATTGTCTCTTGAGACATACCGTGGAAGACTGACCGTTCGAGCGGGCGATTCCAACAAGATCAATACCCTTGCGAAGACGCCGCCATCCAGTGGATCGAAATACGGTAATGTTCTTTCGCCCGTGGACTGGGCCATTACCCAGCGCGTCAATTCAGCAGTTTTCGGCAGCAGCAAAAAGTCTTCTCTTACCTTAAGAGAAATTTCCTGCTCTGCGCTTTTCTGATTGAGTAACACTACTTGGAAGCCTCCTTCTTCAGGTTATAGGCCGCTACCGATTTACGAATATCTTCCCGCGCTTCGTCTGCGCTCCCCCAGCGGCCCATTTTCACCCACTTACCCGGCTCTAACGCTTTGTAGTTTTCGAAGAAGTGCTGAATCTGTGCGAGGAGTAACGCAGGGAGGTCAGAGCATTCCTTTACATTGCTGTACATAGAGCTGAGTTTTTCATGAGGCACTGCGATTACCTTGGCATCCGCACCAGCTTCGTCCGTCATGTACATCACACCTACTGGGCGACTGCGGATGACAACGCCAGGTGATACCGGGTAAGGGCAAATCACGAGGACGTCCAAAGGATCGCCGTCATCGCTCAAGGTATTTGGAATGAACCCGTAGTTAGCCGGGTAGAACATCGGCGTGCTGAGGAAGCGATCAACGAAGATCTGTCCACTTGGCTTGTCCACCTCGTACTTGATCGGCGAGTGGTTTGCAGGAATCTCGATAACGGTGAAGAAGTCATCGGGGATCGCGTTACCAGCTGGAATATCCGTGTAGCTTATGCTCATATCTCCAAGCGTCTAGGAAAGGCCAATGCCACTGACGTTTTTGCCAACAGCTATACGTGGTTCGTTTTTTTACGGTAACCAGTCCAACAGGTTTACCGGCGATAGGCCGTCAGCGCACGAATGCATCATGTCCTGCATAAAACGCACGGCTGCCAAGATCCTCTTCTATTCGCAGAAACTGATTGTATTTCTCGACCCGCTCCCCCCGGCATGGAGCTCCTGTCTTGAGATGGCCAGTCCCCATCGCGACAGTCAGATCAGCGATGGAGCTGTCCACCGTCTCCCCGCTACGATGAGAAACCATCGCCCCCCAATTTGCCCCATAGGCCATTTCGATGGCGGCTTTGGTCTCAGTCAGCGTTCCGATTTGATTAGGTTTGATCAATACGGCATTGGCGACGTTTTCTGTGATGCCTCGCTGAATCCGTTCGACATTGGTGACAAATAGGTCATCTCCAACCAACTCGATCCGGTCACCCAGAGCTGCATTCAATAGCTTCCAGCCTGACCAATCGTCTTCCGCGAGTCCATCTTCCAGTACCGCAATCGGATACTTGTCGACCCAGGAGGAATAGAGATTAATCAGCTCTTGAGCATCGACCTTACGACCCTCAGAGCGCAGATGGTAAAGGCCGTTTTCATAGAAGCCGCTGGATGCTGGATCGATAGCGATCTCGATCTGAGATCCAGGGGTGTAACCAGCCCTCTCGATTGCCTTGATGATCAGCTCAATGGCGTCTGAGTTTTTCTTGAGTGCCGGCGCAAAGCCGCCCTCATCTCCGACCGCTGTTGAATAGCCGGCGTCCTTAAGCACCGCTTTCAGCTCGTGGTACACCTCGGAGCCCCATCGCAAGGCTTCCTTGAAACTGCCAGCCCCTGTAGGTGCAATCATGAATTCCTGAAAGTCAGGGCCTTGCCAGTTGGCGTGAACACCGCCATTGAGAATATTGAACATCGGGACGGGCATTCTTGCTGCTTGCTCGCCGCCCAGATATTGGAACAAGGGCAAGTTCAGCGCAGAAGCCGCCGCTCTGGCAACGGCGAGGCTCACGCCCAAGATCGCGTTTCCTCCAAGCCTGGATTTATCAGAGGTTCCATCCAGCTTAATCATCAAATGATCAATTTGTTCCTGGTCAATCGCATTCATGCCCCTCAGAGACTCAAGTATTTCGGTATTCACATTGCTAACGGCCTTTAACACTCCCTTGCCGGAGTACCGCTGTGTATCTTTGTCACGCAACTCAACTGCTTCGTGAGCGCCTGTAGAGGCACCGGACGGTACTGAAGCCCGGCCCATGGCGCCGCACTCCAAGGTGACGTCGACTTCAACGGTAGGGTTACCGCGTGAATCGAGAATTTCACGTGCATGAATGGCCTGGATTTGCGTTTTCATTGATCTTCTCCAAGTAACGATTCGGGAGCGTCATTAACCATTTGAATCCGTTGAGAGGCCTCTATGTCGGACGTCAGCTCTCCATGAGTATCCTGAACAGCTGCACTGCCGACACCGCAATTGCGGGAACCAAGAAGCCTCCAATAATTAGTTCAGGAATCTCTCCCACCAAGGGCATGAACTGCCCTCTTTTTGCCATCTGGAAAAGCTCCATCATTTGGTTTGAAGCAACCATTACAGAGCAGCAATACGCCGTCTGGGCTTGTAGCCTGACGCGCCTTTGATTTAGCAGATGAAAGGTCAGCAAGGACACTCCAACGCTTACGATGAAAAGCGCGGCGAACTCATAGACGGATCCTGTGAAAAACCTGCCCATCACAAGCCCGAATACGATGCTCAGCGTCACTGCGCTCATGTGGTCTCCCAATTCTCTAAAATGATTTTGATGAGCCGACGTCGGTGAGCTCCATTTCGCGATCTCATCTTTGGATTGCCAACCGCCATCGCGCTCAATGTTGCTGTGCTCTCAGCTCGTAGCCCGGTACGCAGGTCTGGGCTACGTCGGCCTTGCAGGACTTTTCACTGGGCATACGCATCGTGACTAATGCGCCTTCGAGCGGGGTGACGACGTACCACCCCTCGCTCGAAATCTTTTGATTGTCTGCGATGCCCGCCAGAAAAAGCGACCAAAAAACCAGTCCTACGAGGAGCTGCCTGTTGTCATGAGCCCAGTTAGCGGGGGCTGGCTGTGGACGTAGGTTATAAACTCGGTACATGGCGTTTATCCTTTTTATCGGTTGTCCAACAAGGTGCGTTTTTTAGTTTTTCGCCTGGCCCACTCGACCGTATTCGATGGGCAATTTGATATAGCTCAGTGAAAACGACTCCTTGGCCAATGCCTCCAGCAACCTGTCGCACCCAATTTCATCAGTGGATATAGTCACCGTGACGGGATGGTCGGCACCGCCGAGGAAATGCGCCGTATGCAAATGCCCCAAATGATCTAGCCCCTCTGTACCGCTCACCAACGTCGCACCCAACGCGCCCTCTCGCTTGGCGAACTCGACCAACCACTCTCCCAGTGGAAGGTGCTGGTAGTTGGTACTCTGTTCGGTGAAAAACGTCAGTTGAAAGCCGTTCATAGCTACATCCTCTAATGTCGCGAGTGACCGACGCTTCGGTCGGCCTTACCTCTTCATTTCCGAGCTGTTTTCAAACTGAATTACGACGCGTCAGTGAGCGGTAACTCACATAAGAGAAGAACTGCTCGCACCTTGCGTAACTCGTCAGCGTGGTCGCGCAGGTATGCGCGCAGCTTGTCCTCTGTATCTAGCAATTCCAGACACTGGGGATGACGCATATCGCCAAGCTCCGGGTGATGATGGGAGATGCGATGGCCTGGCAAATAACCTGCAGAAATCGTCTTGAGCATGACCTGCTCAATTCTTGCTTTTTGAGCAACTTTAAGGAGGTGCTGGGCTAGTGCAGGTGCGCTTAGGTGGTGCCAGAAGCTGGTCACGCGAGCCCGGCTAGCGCCAGGAAAATAGAGTTGCAAAGCTGTCAGGCGATCTTGGTGATGTTCAATCATTTCTCTTCCCCCGCAAGAGTCACTTTCCGCTCGCTGGCGGATTCACTTTGAGCATGAAATTGCTTGATATCAGAGAGCCGGATTTCCTCCGGAAGAGGACGGTGATGCTTGCTGTGGCCGACGCGCTGGGCGTGATAGATCCCGGTGTGTCCGGATACGAGGTAACTTGCGATACAGGCAATGGCTGCAAGCGGAGCAATTTCGGGCCCGAAGAGCTCCATGGCCATAACGATGGTTGCCAGTGGCGTATTAGCTGCACCGGCAAAGACGGCGACAAAGCCGATACCAGCCAGCATGCCGAAGGGAAGGTGCAAGAGGGGAGCCAGCGCATTCCCCAAGGTGGCACCGATGTAAAACAGCGGTGTGACTTCGCCGCCCTTGAATCCAGTCCCCAGGGAGACAACGGTGAACACCATCTTTCCAAGCCAGTCCCAAGGGGCCATTGGCATTTGAAAGGATTGGACGATGCTCGGAATGCCTAGCCCGATGTACTTATCAACGTCGATGTAATGGTTACTACCGAGCGCCCACACTGCGACTGCGATCAGCAGGCCGCCGGCGAAGGGTCTTAATGGTGAATAGGTGATAAGCCGCTTAACGAAGGCTCCGAGCTTGTGGGTCGCAGTCGCGAATAGCAGGCCGGTAAGGCCAAAGACAATCCCAGCTGCCACCACAGCCATGACGCTCCACAGCTGCACCGGAACCACTTCGCCAATGACGTAATGCGTGTGAACCACGCCCCAGGCTTGCCCCACCTGGTCAGCAACGATTGCCGCAACCACGCAAGGGAAAAGCGCGTCGTAACGCATACGTCCAATGGCCAATACTTCAAGTCCGAATAAAGCCCCGGCAAGAGGGGTGCCGAAGACGGACGCAAAGCCAGCACTGATACCGGCCATGAGAATCACCCGACGGTCTTCGCGGCGCAGACGGAAGACATGCGTCAGTTGATCGGCAAGGGCACCGCCCATTTGCACCGCCGTCCCCTCACGTCCCACAGATGCACCAAAAAGGTGGGAAACCACGGTTCCGATCAGCACCATCGGCACCATGCGCAAAGGCACGATCTTCTTAGGATCATGGATCTCATCGATGATCAGGTTGTTTCCGGCATCAACGGGTTTGCCTATCAAGTGATATGCAAGTCCCACAGCAAAGCCGGCCACTGGCAGGAGCCAGATTACCCAGGGATGGGTTTCTCGCCACTGGGTGGCATGATCCAAAGAAAGCAGGAATAACGCAGAAGCAGAGCCTGCCAAAAGAGCTACAAGACCAGCAAGCGCAAGCCATTTCGCTATATAGGGCAGTAAGTCGAGTTGTTCAGGTCGTCGAAATTTAGACATTTGGCCAGCCACAAAAAATAAGTGGGCCTGACCAAAGAAGGGATTCTAAGCGCGAACGCCTACAGACCTGGTTTGATCAGGTTTCTGTAGGCATCATCAGCTGCTACGGGCGCAGCGGTTTGTTAATGGAGGAATGCCATCTCCAATGCGCCGATCTTAGCTAGGTCTGTCCAAAATGTAAAATCGTGTTTCGGAGTACGAGGCAAGCGAAGGCGTCTTCGAGTCACCGCTTACGAAAGAGGGCCAAACTAGGTGACCTCTGTTCCGACGAAGCCCAGCTCAACTGGGGTTTTTATGTAAAACAACGAGATATCTTCAAGCTCCAATCGCTTGAATAACTGTTCAGATTCGTCCTCGGTAATGGCCATACGAATTTCGGTAGGCTGATCCGCTAGTTCAAAAAAATGCGAGGAATGCAGCCGGCCGGTATGCCCAAAGCCTTCGATACCTGTGGACAGAGTCGCACCCCGCAGTCCCATTTCTTTCGCCAAATCAACGACCCAGTCGCCGAGCATCTTTCCCTGATAGCGACGATTCTGTTGAGTAAAGAAGGTCACCAGAAAAGCTTTCATGTTCCTCTCCTCAGCGCGTGTTGATTATTTGATAGGACAGAAGCCCGGCAGCCGTCATTACCAGCGAGCCCACGACGTGTAGTGAAACTGAGCCTAGCGCCCAGGGCAGCCTACCCATCACGACCAATACAGCCGCCATAGCCGGTACAGGCATCCAGGCCCATGCGTTGTTCCAGCTTTCAACGATGCGTGATCTCTTTGCCCCGGCAGCTGTTGCTACCGCTAAGACCAAAGGCAAAGCGATCAGCATCACAAAGGCCTCAACAAATGGGCCTATAGAAATGACCACTGTTGAGTCGTTACCCAGCATGAAGGTCAGGTACACCGGCAGCAGTACAAGCTGCATCAAAAGAAGCAATGGGGTGGCCGCCAGAGTGAGTTTGGAGTCGCCTTTACCGATATGGGTAAAAACCACCACATAGTCGATACAAGGCGTCAGCAAGACCAACAGGGCACCCACCAAAATCGCCGGGTGATTGGTTATCCCCATCGTCAATGCCCAAACCAGCAAGGGGATGGCCACGAAGTTGGCTGTGAGCAGCGCCGCCATGAAACGCTTATTTGCGAGGCCATTACGGAGATCCAAGAACGGGATCTGTAGAAACATGGCGTACATCAGCACTGCGATGGTGGGTGTCACCGTCGACCCTAATGCTTCAGACGCATTGGGGGCGAGCAGGCCTCCGAGGGCCGCGACAATGACCGCGACGAAGTAAATGGGAATCTGGTTAGTCTCTAGCTGTTCTCTGTCCACAAAATGCCCTTCAAGCGCGTGAAATTATTTTCTGAAGACAGGTTAATATCTGTAGCTGCTACAGGTTCAAGAAAATGCTTGGGGAGTTTGCATGTCAGGAATCGGGGCGCTGTCGAAATCAACGGGTTGCCACATTGAAACGATTCGCTACTACGAGAAAATAGGCCTTTTACCTCCCGCCCTGCGGTCGACTGGGCGTCATCGAATCTATACTGAAAAGCATCGATCAAGACTCGTCTTCATCCGGCAGAATCGTGAATTGGGTTTCCCGCTCGAAGATATCCGAGAACTCATCGCGCTCGCAGCAGATGCTGATCGTCCGTGCGCTGACGCGCTTTCGGTGGTCAAGAAGCACCTAGCGGAAGTAGAGTCGAAGGTAGCAAAGCTTCAGCAAATCCGGGTAGAGCTGCTCTCAATGGCAGGTATGTGTGAGTCAACATGCTTAGGTTCGAACACTCCAGACTGCACGATTGTTGAGTCACTTTTTGAACCTGCTGCTGGGGTTCGCTCTGGTTGCTGCTCCTAGACGAGTCAAGAGCATAGGGGGAGCAAGCTGCCATCGAAACCGAATAGCGCGATAGCCTCGACAGGGTGTTTCGAGCGTCCGTCTACACCAAACGGGCTGGTACAAGATGTGTTCGGCAGACGCTTACGACCTGATCAATTCCTGGTGGAATGAAAGGCGTGACGCTGGCCCGGGAAGCCAAGCGCTTTTACCCCACTCCAAAGGTGTCGCTGAAAACTGGTTATTCCGAAAACTCGCTAGAGCCTACGGATGCGGGGGGATTTTGATGTTATCCAAATCTTACGTGCCCATCGATCTGGCTAAGAAGGTGAGGCAAGTGCTGGAGGGGCCCAACGGGGTCAGATGACTATTCGTTCTTGTTCAGTGCAGCCGTCAAAGCCCGCCAGCTTGCTCTAATGGTGCATTGATACACCATGCGAGACTGAGCTGACTACTAAGCGTGCGACCACTGCACCTGGACAATACCGTGCCGCTTGGCGAGTGGCTTGCTAACGATCTGGACCCTGTCTCGGCGATATTTCGGGATCTGCGCTACCCCCGAATCCACTGCAGCCCAGTGCCAGGCCTCAGCATTGCTCATGATTTCCGCGCTGACGTAAAAGCTCTTGTCGGCACCATTGTGCACGTACTCGATTCGATAATGAGCGGAGTGTGGCATGGGCAATTCCTTTCCCGGAATGTGACGAAGTTCCCTTATTCGGAAAATCCCCAAGTTCCTAAGTTCCGTCTCTTTGAATCACCTCACCAGCTCCGGCAATGGCGGCATAGTGTTTAGTCCACACTGAGGCCTAAAGGCAAGTGGCGAATCCCCGATCTGTTATCAACCAATCTTCAGGCCATGAAGCTCAATTGCTGTGGAGTCACTCAGATTGCTGACCGGGTGGAGCGACTGGCTCATACCCATGGCAAGACGTGGCACACCTGGCACACCGATCAAGACAAAACACTTCCCCTAGGTGTTCCACAACTGATGATGGGGTTCACAGCTGACGGCCAGGCTGATCCCGCAATGCAGCAACAACGCAACCAACGCTTGGGAATCGTCAAGTCGGCAATCAAAGCTCAACGAGCCGATATTCAGATCCCCAAAGCAGATCCAGGTGCGGATGGATGGCAGCATGGGAAGACAATTCAGATCAACGATCCTACGGGACATCTTCACGGGCCCGCAACGTCACCCACCCCACAAAACACAAACAGCCGATCAACCCAATAGCCAATAGACTGTGCAATCCCTGCAGGCTCACGCTCAGGGAGGACGGTATATCGCCAAGGCACAGTCGACAGTCTAGGTCCGATATCCAAGGACATCGGACGAGTCCGCTGACGTACGTGAATACCTTAAACCTTGAAACGATTGACCAGCTGATTCAGACTAACCGCAAGCTTCGACATCTCGTTGCAAGCGCTTGCAGTCTGGCTTGCACCTGCAGAACTTTGGGAGGCCAGCTCGCGAATGCTAACCAGATTGCGATCGACTTCCCGGGCGACGTGCGCCTGTTCTTCCGAAGCGGTGGCGATGAGAATGTTACGCTCGTTGATGCCCGTAATAGCTGTCGCGATCTGGTCAAGCGAACTGCTGGCATCGCCTGCGACGCTTAGGGATTCTGCAGCCAGTTCTCTGCTGGTGGCCATCGCCTTCACGGCCTGGTCAGAATCGTTCTGAATGGCCTGAATCATCTGCTCAATTTCTTGCGTAGACACTTGCGTGCGGTGAGCGAGGGCTCGAACTTCGTCAGCAACGACTGCGAAGCCTCGGCCTTGTTCACCCGCCCTAGCGGCCTCGATCGCGGCATTGAGCGCAAGCAGATTGGTCTGCTCAGCAATGGCTCTGATCACCTCAACCACTTTGGAAATGTTCTGTGCACGATTGGACAAGCCAGTGATCTGCTCGCTGGTGTCGCGCACGTTGCTCGACAGCTTTTCGATGGACTTAAGCGTCTGCGATACACGCTCCAAACCAACCTCCGTATAGCCCTGACCTTTCCTGGACTCTTCGGAAGCTGATTCGGCATTGCGTGCTACCTCGTCCACTGCAGCGCTCATCTCGGTGACAGCAGTTGCAGCCTGATTTACTTCATCATTCTGCGACACCAGGCCAAGGCTGGATTGCTCAGTCACCGCGGTCATTTCTTCCGAGGCGGCAGCCAGTTGGGATGAGGAGTCAGCGATCTGCATGATCGTGCTTCGAAGGTTCTGCTGCATCGTGGCCAACGCGCTCAAAAGCCTGCCTGCCTCGTCGGTACCGCTTACCTCAACCTCCTTCGTCAGATCGCTTGAGGCAATGCGTTCGGCGACGCTAAGGGCGCTCCCGATGGGCGACGTAATCGTTTTGGTTAGAAGAGTTGCCAAACAAAGAGTCAGGAGCGCGACGAAGATAATCAGGCCGATGACGATGTAAAGACCTGAATCATAAACTTGCGTCGCTTGAACACCGGCAAGCGCAGCGCCTTTGTTATTGAATTGTGTTAATTCCTCGACCTGAGTTTCCATTTGGTTCGTGAGGGGACGTATACCGGTAGCGACGAGTTTGACAATCGAAGCGGTGTCGCCTGCCTTCAACAAAGGTTCCAGCAGATCCAGTTGGCTTGCGTAATCGTCGTAGGACTTTTTCACGGCCAAGAACAACTGTCGCTCCTGGTCACTCGCAATGAGGGTCTCATAGTTATAGACCGCATCCTTCATGGCTTTCCGGTAGGCAGGAAATTTGACGATGGTCTGCTGAACGGTTTGAGGATCGGCAACGGCCCGCTGGGTCTCCAACCGGACGCGAAGGACGGTGGAGTTCATCATCGCGGTTTGCCGAATACTGGGTAGCCAATTCAGTTCGACATCCTTTTCCGTATCGCGAAGCTTGCCCATCTGCAGTATGGCGATGACGCCCAAGACCACGACCAGCAAAATGATGGCCGAAAAAAACAAGGTGGCGCGTGGAGCGAGGTTTATATTTCTGAGCCGCATAGGACTTCCCACTGCAAGATGGCCAGAGGCCTGGTCTTGAAGCTATCGGCTAGAAATCGTGAAGGATTATGGCTGTTCGTCAGCTCGTTGACACCACGTCCCCCGGCGGCGCATGCGTACCATTGTCGGTTATGGCCGTTACTTACCAATGTAAGAAATACGTTATCACCACTTTTTGACATGGAGCTGTCGGTGGATATTTCAGAGCTGACCAAGATTGATTACACCAATCGCGTTGACTGCTTGGTGGAGACTTACGCCGAAATCGCCGAGCAAGCGTTCGCATGTTTTCTCGATGAGGTCATCGACCCGGCTGCGAGGATTGGGTTTAGCCCATTCGACGATCCAGGGGGACTCATGGATCAATATGAGAGAAGACGAGTCAGCGGCATCAAAACCATCGTGTTTGCCGCCATGGCTATCGAGGCGGCGGCATTTGAATACGCAGCAATGAGCTTGGGTGATCGAATGGCCAAAAAGCTCGACAAGATGGACCTTGAAGGGAAATGGATGATCGCGACTCAACTGGCTTGCGGCCAGTCTTTTCAGGCTAATAGTCCCGCCATCAATGGCCTCAAAAGCCTGGTAAGTGCGCGCAATGCCTTGGTGCATCACAAGTCCAGCCCGGATGACAGCGAAGGAAAGTCGGTGGAGAAAATGATGAAGCGCTGGGCCGACTTTGAAAAAGACCAAGTGCCCAACGCCTTCAAGACCCTGGTATTGCTCTCCCTTGAACTGGATGCGTTGCCAAACAGCATTATTGGGACCCTCCCCTACTACGGCAAAGACCCGTTCCACGATTATCCGCGCCATCCTGGCGTCAAAGCAGTCATTGAACGTTGCCGCATGATTCACAGCGATGCGAATGGAGGTTGAGGTGTCAGATCTGATCATTACCAGTGATCGCCGGCTTACAGCCGTCGAGTTTCAGCAGTTGGCTAGCGTGCCAGCGGCGGCGGAGTGGTTCGCCAATATCGACAATCCGCGCACGCGTCGTGCGTACCAGAATGACCTGCAAGACTTCTGCAGCTTTGTCGGTCTGGCCGGCGCCGAGGAATTTCGCGCTGTGACCCGCTCTCACGTTTTAGCCTGGCGCGCACAGTTGGAGCTGCGAGGCCTGGCCGGTGCCACGATTCGGCGCAAACTGGCGGCGCTGGCCAGCTTGTTCGATCATCTCTTGGAGAACAACGCGGTCGCCGGCGGCAATCCCGTGCATGGCGTCAAACGGCCTCGCGTCGAGAGCAATGAAGGCAAGACACCGGCCCTTGGTGATCACCAGGCCAAGCAGCTGCTCGATGCTCCGGACACTGAAACGCTCAAGGGTCTGCGCGACCGGGCAATTCTGGCCGTGCTGCTGTACCACGGCCTGCGTCGGGAGGAAGCGGCGCAACTAAAGACCGGCGATCTGCAGGAGCGACGTGGCATCAAACACCTGCGGGTGCATGGCAAAGGCAGCAAGATCCGCTTTCTGCCGCTCCATCCAGTGGCCGCCGAGCGTATCTATGCGTACCTAGAACGGGATGTTGAACGAGACGCTGCGCCAGGTCCGCTGTTTCGCTCGATGCGTGGCACCACCACCGGTGCCGGTGTCACTGCGAATGGTCTTTACACCATTGTTGCGCAGTGGGCACGCGTGGCAGGCATCGAGGTCGAGCGATTGGGTGTGCATGGTTTGCGAGCAACAGCGGCAACCAATGCGCTGGAGCATGATGCGGATATCGCCAAGGTGCAGATGTGGCTGGGCCATGCCAACATCAGTACCACGCGGCTATACGATAGGCGCGGCCAGCGGCCAGAGGATTCACCGACTTTCAAAGTGAAGTACTGAGACTAGCGCTAGCGAAAGGTTCAGTTACTGTCTTGATGGCTCAGAGGATTGACCGCTAGTCGGAAAAAAGCATTCAACGATTAGTTGACTACAGATACCCTAGCAACACTTACTAAAAAACTGCGAAAACGAGCACCTTGGTCACCGACGAACGGTGAGGCTCAATGATTATGAGGGGTACAGTGGCGAATACTTTTAATTGATATCATCCCACGATACACCTTTTGCAAATTTTTACTCAGAAACGACGAGGCCCGCAAACTGCGGGCCTCGCGGCGTTTTGGACTCATCCACACGTAGCGCCTAGCGAACTTCTTCCTTCGTTGCTAGACGATTGGTAACATGCAGGGCAAGACGAAACGCAATACTTCTTTTTACTTGGCAGTTAAAGGGTATTGCGGGATGACACCGCCGTCAACTTTAAGGCTATGTGCTGTCCGACTCGCCGACACCCTCGCTCGATCTGGGCGAGCCCTTTAACGCATGAGGTTTACTCTATGAAAGCAGTTTTCGAACGGTTTCTGCCGTCTGAACTGATTCGCGCGCTGCAAGCGGCTTACTGGTCCATTCGCTTGTATCGCGTGATACAGGAATTCTAAGGACTAGCCGCACCAGAGAAGAAACGGGAGCCTTGGCTCCCGTTTTTGACTCTCTAAAAAAACGGCTAGCAGTTACCTGGTACTGCCATAGGCCCAATCAAGGGCAGGTGGTGCAGCGAAATGCCTATCATCAAGGGTCACCGGAAGTCCCGGAAAATCACGGCCATTCATCAAATTTGGTTGACACACGTGTCACCTTGTATATGATTGCAAGTGAGCGCGAAACCAGTGGCCTTCAGCGGCAATGACTGGCGTAGGAACCCCGGCGATGGCTGAACATCGGCGTAGGGTGAGACCTCCACACCCCTGCTTGAGGGTGTGTATATGAATATCAAGCTTCAAATTTGAGGGCTACTTTCACAAGTAGCCCTTTTTCTTTGCTCTGAAAAAAGCGTGTAGCGCTTGTACAGCAGCTCGCCATGACGATGCTTGTTGAGCGATTTGGCGTCCGTGTGCATAAAATTCCAGAGCATCTGGCCCTCGATGAACACAACGCTTACGAGCATCTGCCGCTTAGACTCATACGCACCAATGAAAGCCAGGCGGTCAGTGCCGTCCGTGAAAGCCACTTTCCAGACCTCTAGCGGCCCAGTGAGAGTGTCTAAAGCCAATCTTACGTAGCGCTCCCGGGCATCCAGTCGTTTTTCGACGATGTGGTAGATGCTGCTGCGCAGGATAGTCACATCCCCCATAGGCGTAATGACAGTTATGGACAAAATCGCAGAGTCGATGAACCCCAGATGCTGAGCTGTCACCTCAATGGCGTCTTCATGGCTGGACGCCGCAGTGACTTCCTCAAGAGCATGTGTACGCAGCTCACGCGCCAAGGTACGCAGGTCAGGAAGATTGCTATCAACCCACGTGGGCTGGCCTTTTACTTCAGAAATTTTGGGTAGGAGAGTATCCGTGCTCAAACGTCGTCGCTCAATCTTGGCGGTTGTTAGGTCGTCATTGTGCCATGTCTAGAGAAAGACAGTAGTGATGCCGAGCCTGGCGGTAGAGGTTCAATTCAGCGAGCGGAGTTCCCTCGATATTCAGGGTTGCCGGTGACAGCCAGCGCGACAAGTCAGCCTGTCCGTCACCAGCTCCAGGTAAGGCTCATCACATGTCCACAATCAGCCGATCTGCCGGGTACTGGTTCATAAACGCCGCGCTCTGCTCTGGCCGCGCAGTCAACCAGTCCGCATACGAGCCCTTGGGCAAAATAACTACCATGCGCTTTTCATCCTTGGGCTTGTGGTACGCCTTCATGAAGTCGTGATCATCTGCATTCACGGTCAGCATGGTGTAGCTGTGCAGGATCTGGTCGGTGGACGGATCGCGCCACTGCTCCCACAGCCCAGCAATGCCCAGCAGCTCGCCGTCTGCACGGGCTATACGCGTGGCTATTGCCTTGCCTGATCGCCAGTCCGGCTCGTAGATGGCCACCGCTGGGATAATGCAATGTTGCGCTTGGCGCCATGCATGTCGGAACGACGGTTTCTCGGCCACTGTCTCTGATCGAGCATTGTAGGTGTGTTTGGCAAACTTGCTGTCCTTGCTCCAGGACGGGATCAACCCAAAGGAGCCGGTCAGCACTTCCATGGTTGCGGGAGAATCGTTGTCATCTGCCCGGCCATCTGGGCGGCGCAGGAATGGACCGATGTAGCCAGGCCACAGATCGAGCCTGCCCTGGTCGAACAGTGCGACCCCGAACACTTCAGCGACCTGGTGCGGTGACGGTGCTTCATAATGGCTACACATAGTGGCTCGCGGGGGCATGTGGATGTACTAATGTGAGACGCCGCCCTGCCCTGCCGTTCCATTTAATCGACTGGTTACAGCCTAATGCCAGATACGATAAAAGGTGCCTTAGGCACCCTCTTCGTACTATACGTAGCCAAAGAGCTGGCCACCCTGTGCCCGGCCCATTTGAGAATGAGCAAACCAGTAATTATTATTTAATAATTACCAATTAATCCAGAGTATAACCTTGCGCTTCCAGCGCATGCTTAACTATCGCACTAACCGTCCTGAGTGCTTTTCCGGAGCGCTTATTTTCACGCACATCGTCCTCAATTTTCTCCAGTATGCCTGGGGGCAAGCTGATCGATACGGGAACGGGCTTCCGCTTATCCGGTGCCTTTGCCAACGGGGTTGAGTCATAAGGCTTGTCAGCAAGCTCTCGGGCCAGGCGTTCCGATGCTTCCTCGCTGACCTGCCCCCTCCTATTTGCAGTCTCACTCGCCTTTTTAATTGCCATGGAACACCTCTTTCAACAGACTCTTTATCTCGTTAGCTGCTTCACGGTTTTTCCCTTCTAAAACTGACATTCCCGAAGGAATCGAGTCTTTGTATGCTTTCCGATAGAAGCCGACTGAATCCAAAGGCTTGATCTCAGGATACTCGGAAAGAAATTCCAGGAATTCGCGCCTCTCCGTGACACGAACTGCAGGGTTTGGGGAAGCCATAGATTGATAGGCATATGCCTGCAGGTTTGGGTTTAGATCTCGGCAGCGCAAGACTTGCTCTTGCAGCTCCCCAAGGGTGTCCAGATCGAGCTGGCTGCATTGGTTTGGAGCAATGATGATGTCTGCCACTACTGCTCCGGTGATCAATTCACGCGAGTTTCTACCAGCGACGTCGACAATCACATAATCAAATTTCTCGCTCAGTGTTCGCAGCGTAACCGTGATGTTGTCGCGTTTTTCAATCAGGGTGATCTTCGGTTCCAGTTGTGCCGCTTCACGCTCTGCGTACCATTTCGAGGCGCTGCGTTGCGCATCCGCGTCTACTAAACAGACATCGTAGCCTTCCATTGCCAACCCAATGGATACGTTTACGGCAGTGGTAGTTTTGCCTACGCCGCCTTTGTTCCCGCCAACCATCACGATTGTGCCCATGTGGGCCTCCTAAATTAATTCGCAATTAATAATTCGCAAATAACAATTAATAATCAGCTCTGCGGGGCTTCTAGTCAAGACCGATCCAGCGCAGATCGGTCCATTCCCCTTCTCAACGATCTAGAACGACCCGTCGCTTGGCTTTGATACCGTCGATGTCAGTCGTTATAAGGATCAACGTGCCGGTAAAGCTGTTACCTGTGTAGAAGCGGATCCACTCAGCTGCACGTGCTGCACTGGTGGTGAATTCGTTGATGATCGTAGTAACACCCTCGTCATCAATGACCGCTCCAGTAAGCGCATAAGAGGTCATATGCCATTCCCTTAGCCCAAGATTGGACGGCACAGCACCCTGCGTATCCGAGCGGACACGCAGAGGCCATTCGCTGCAGCTAAAAACAGCTTTCAGGTGATAAGGGGATGCTTACGAAGGAACGACATGAGCGACTCGGCTATGCAGGGAGCTGCAACCTCACCGGCAAACTGTTTTATCCAATAGCGATATTTAGGGTCTGCAAGGTCACGTAACAGCAAAGGACGAGCTGTGATACATTTCATGTTGAGCATGATTTTCCACCAGGTTTATTGTGTTCACGCTGGGGGTGGTTGCACCCATCCCCAGCACCTTCTTTGACTACCTTCTCCTTCTATTAGCCCGTGAATGCCAGAATCGGCACGATGTCCTGCGGCACTCGGCCTGTGAGGATTAGAAAATTTCGCCAGATCTCGTAAGGCACGTCTTGGCTCCCCTCCTTGAACTTCCTAATTCGTCTGTCTGATGCGATGCGAAGCAATCCCGCCAGCTTTTTATCCGTCGCATACGCGTCGAAATGGTCCTGAAAGTGCCGGAAATAGGACCTGACTATTTCAGCGTGAGGTGCTTCCCATCCTTCGTGCTTACGCAACAGGTGAGTACGCGGAAACAGGGCCTCGTCCAGATCCTTCGGACCAGGAATGCTTGGCGCGTGCAGGTTTGCTTCGAGCTGCTTTATCGCCTCGCGAGTAGCCATCTCGAAAATCAATCTCTGCTGTTCAGGGATACCAGGTAGCTCAATCTTCATTGTCATCCCATTAATTAATAAATCATAATTATTAATTGCCAATTAATAAAACATATTGAGGAACGTAAAGACTGGGGCCTTCCGGCCCCTTCTTCACCGTGGTGACAGTTCGATACGCTGAACGTCTGAAACACGGATGTTGACCAGGTTCAGCGTCCCTGTTGCCAACCTTTCCCAGTAGCCTTGCTGATGCACATGCATCAACGCGTAGAAAAGGTAGTCAGGTAGAACGATGTCTGTTCGGTTCACCAGGACACCTATGTGTTCAGTATTGAACACTCGCCCTGGTGCGCCGCATCGTTCTGCTGAACCCCGACGAATTATCCAAAAATGAGCCTCTGGAAAATTCGTCCGGATAGTCGCTACATCTGAAAGTCTCATCTCGTTCCTCGTAGGTGGCAACGACTAGCCCCCTCAGGTTCGAGTGGCTCTCTGCGTGCCACCAACAAAGACATAATAGGCCCATATGGGCCTAAAAACAAGAATTATTAATTACTAATTCATAATTAATATTTAAAGCAGCACGAGCGCTGGGAATTGATCACTTAGCCTTTACGACCCAGAAGTGATTTGATTTCCAGCATCCATCACTTAATCTGCCTGAGCTGTGCCAAGCAACAGGTAAAAAAGCTCGGAAGAGCTGACAATGGAGAAGTCGATAGTGTCGAAGAAATTCATAACCACGTGGTTTTACGCATCTAAGCACTCAGAAACTCAAGACGTTGGTATTTTCAGAACCAAATTCAGGAAAATCTACGATGATCGCTCTGTGGATTTCGATGAGTTTTCACAGCGCCTTGAAGAGGCATATAACAACTTTGATGAGAGAGGCTATGACGTGGTCAACGTCGTTCCAGTGGCCATGGGCTCGTCGGAGAACTGCAATCAGTCCAATGGAACTTATGTTGGAGACGTTGGCTTCTCGCTGACGCGAGGCGCAGTAATTGTTGGAAAACGCAGAGATTAAGCTAGCAAATAAACCTCTGGAATTTCAGGGTAGCCGAGGGTTTTCCTTGTCTGACCTGGGGATCCTGGCACTTGATCAGTTAGCCTTTACAACCCACAGCTGATCAAGTCGCGTCGTGTAGCTCTGGCTCATCAGCCCACGGCGCATCCCCCAATCCGGAACGACTGGTACTGATCCTGTACGCAGCGTCCCGCGTCCCCACTTGCCGTTGATCATGTCCAAAGTAGCCATCAGTCGATCTGAACTCGCCGGCTGATTGATGGTGAACAGATCGTCGGTGAATTCGCCTGGCTGGCAGATATCCATCAGCAAGACTTCTGCTTTGCTGTACCTGAAGCCTGGTCGAAAAATCCGCGAAACCGCCTCTGTCGCGAACTGGGTCATCACCCTCACATCGTTGGTGGGGTAGGGCAGCTGGACCAGAGCGCCGTTTGCATACTTGGCTTCGTCAGGATTGAACATGCCGGTGCGAATGCTCACACGGATCTTTTTACACACCGATCCCTGGGCGCGTAATTTTTCAGAGGCACGCATCATGTAGGTGGCCACCGCCTCTTTGATCGGCCCCAGCTCGGTCAAGCGCTTACCAAACATTCTGCTGCAGCAGATCTCCTGACGTGGTGGTTCGACTTCGTCCAGCTCCAGGCACGCAGTACCCGCCAGCTCGCGTGCCGTTTTCTCGATCACGACGCTAAACGTTTTGCGCAACATCCAGGGATCGGCCATGGCCAAGTCCTTTGCCGACAGGATCTGCATGCCCTCCAGGTGCGCTTTCATTTTTCGACCGATGCCCCAGACCTCTCCGACAGAAGTATTGCGCAGTACCCAATCACGCTTTTCAGGGTCACAGATGTCCACGACGCCACCCGTGTGTGCTTGCAGTCGTTTGGCTGTGTGATTGGCCAGCTTGGCCAGCGTTTTGGTCGGTGCAATCCCCACACCCACTGGGATACCGGTGCAGCGGTAGACTTTTGATCGAATCGATCTTCCCAGTTCGGTCAAATTGCCAGGAATACCGGTGAGGTCTGCGAACGCCTCATCGATGCTATAAACCTCAACAGCAGGGACCATGGATTCAATGATGGCCATCACGCGCTGGCTTAAGTCTCCATAGAGCGAAAAATTACTGCTGAACACCTGGATTCCGTGCCGGCGCAAAATATCTTTGATCTGAAAATAAGGCGCGCCCATTTTCACGTAGGGTTTTGCATCGTAGCTGCGGGCAATAACACAGCCATCGTTATTGCTGAGCACCACAATAGGCACCTTGGCCAAGTCAGGTCGGAAAACGCGCTCACAGCTGGCGTAGAACGAATTGCAATCGACCAGGCCAAAGACCGGCGCTGGCTTGTTACTCAAATCTTGTGACGCCATGTCGCACTACGCCCCATATCGACAGCTCTTCACCTTCCAGAATATGCCGAGGCGGATAGGCGGGGTTGGCTGACTTCAACACCACATGATCGCCCTGCAGGATAAGGATTTTGCACAGCGGCTCATTGTTCAGTGCCGCAATAACGATGCTGCCACTGGACGGCTTTCGCGAACGATCTACGACCACCAGGCTGTCATGAAAAATCTTCGCACCTTCCATGCTGTCACCATCAATCTTGGCCACGTAGATGTGGGGCGCACGCAAGTCCATCAGCCGGTCGAATGAAAAGTCCTGCTCGATGTGATCCGCTGCTGGATTAGGAAAACCGGCAGGGATTTTAAAGGTGTAGAGCGGGATGACCTTTCCGGACTCGCACAGCCGACCGAGTATTTTGACATTCATGACGCGAACCTGAATGAGAACAGAGTTAACTGTATGGACGTACAGTTAACGGCGCGCTGCGGTTTCCCGTCAACTCAAGCCGACCAACAGCACACAAGCCGTTCTCTGATCGCACTGAACTCATTCAACGACGCCCCATCATGAACAATCGTCATGTTCTGTTTTTAAGGGCTCTCCAGCTTGCGGCCCCTGCGGGACCGCAGATATCTGATGTACACCGGATTGCACCCCCGGAGCGCGGCGATTTGCAGCCCGGGCCGGAGCGGGTTGGGGGGGGGTAGCTGAATCGACTTGGCCATGTGCATCAGAGACAGCCATAGCAGGCTGGCGGGTGACCCTGAGAACGCTCACAGTGGATGGTTGAGAGACTTCAGTGAGAATGTGCGTGTAGCTGGCCACCGTTCTCACCGAAACGCCGGCGAGTGTCGCAATGGCAGAACGTACCAATGCCTTGCCCTGGTCTTGAAGCTGCCTGCACGCGGCACGGATCTTCGATTCTGTGGCTTTGTGCCGCAGCTCATTGGTGCGCTTCGCAGCCAGGCTCTGCCGCTCGGTGAGCGACAAGCTGCCATCGAGCTGCATTGCGCCTCGATGGCAACGACGATCACCGGTGTACCGATCCCACGTCCAGCGACCTACGGATTTGACCGTGGCGCGTATCGAAGACAGCGGCAGGTTTTCCGAAAAGCCCTGTTTTAGAAAGCTGTTGTGGTTGTACGCATACGCATCGAGCGAGCGCATGAAAGACTCAAACGACCCCAGCTCGCGCTCGCGATTGACGATGCTGTACGCAAAATAACGCAGCTGCTCGAACAGGATGCAGTGCCGCGAATGGCTGACCTGGTCAAGCTTGGGACCAGTGGCCCATGGCTTGACGGTCAGCTCTACCGCGCTCGCCAGTTCGCCCAGTTCATAGACGTGGCTGTGGAATTCAGTCGTTTCCCACCAGGGGTGACCAGGTGTTTTGGCCACAGGGCCACCGTGGTAGTCCACGTCCGCGTCGAGGCGAGCGGCAAACGCGGCATAGATCGCTTTCATGTACTGAATCGGCTTGGCTCGTGCGTTCTCGGTGGTGCACACGGACGGCACGGCATAGAACAATTGGGAATGGCCGCTTTTTCGGTTACGCACCATCAGGTTCGGCGCGGGCAACCCGGCATCGTCCCAGGCCAGGGCATTGGCGTGGTCTAGGTCGAACACCAGCCAGGACACCATGCCGGGGCGATTGACCTGCATATAGGGATAACGAAGCGCGTACTCACGAGGGCGAACGCGGGTGGCGGTTTTGTCATCGCTGCATCGTGCCATGTACGGCGCTTCCAGCAATAACCGATTGAGCGCGGTGCCGTCTTCGAAAAACCGCGCTGGCGGAAGGTGAGTGCTGCTGGCCAGCGGATCGGCGTTGGCCATGTATGAGGTCGCAAGGGAAAGGCTGAGCGCATTGTCGTGGCTCAT
>NZ_CP092923.1:5732500-5979955 GCF_022557255.1 Pseudomonas syringae pv. tagetis | reverse complement strand
GGCGGTATGAAGAGTCGTCTGCAAAAAAGGTCGGGCATTTTAACAGGCCCACGGGTTTGTGCAGCGGTCATCGTAGTCAGACAGTGACTGCTATCTAATTCTTCTGTTTTTGTTACATTTGCGCCGCGACGCGACGATACGTGTATTTGTCACGCTCCTGCGGGAGTGCGGCCACCGGTTTTTCCTTTGCACTTAGGAAGTTAGATTGCCTACACCTGTCGAACCCCTGCGATTGCTGTTATTGGCGCACGAACCTTTCTGGCATGCGCTGCTGTGCGGTTGCCTCACCACGCCGGGCAGCAACGTAATCCTTGTGAATGGCGCAAACTGGGACGTTTTCAGTGCCAGGTACGGTAGCGAGCGCAATACCGTGCTGTTGACGACGCCGGATTTGCAGCCCAGAACCGGAACCTGCCTGTTGCCTACCGTGGTGCTCCTTGAAAAGGAGCCGCTGGTCGGACCGACCGGCGTCAGCGACTGGCTGGTGCGTGATGCGTTGACCGGCGACGCGCTTCGGCGCTGCCTGCGCTACGTCCACGAGCGCTGTCGCCTGGAAGACAGCCTGCGGCGTCTCGTAGGCCAGGATCCGTTAACCGGCATCGCCAACCGCCAGGGTTTTCAGGCCTTGTTGACGGCGCGTCTGGCCGAAGGCGGCAGTCTGGCGCTGGGGCATCTGGACCTGGACAACTTCCGCCGCGCCAACGATTCGCTGGGGCATCAGGCCGGTGATCGCCTTATCCTGCAAGTGGTGGCGCGCCTGACAAACCAGCTCGAAGCGGGTGATCAGATCGCACGCCTTGGCGGCGACGAGTTTGCCCTGTTGATCGACACCCGTGCGACACCCGCACGCGCCCTGCAACTGGCCGAGCGGATTACCGATGTTCTGTCCGAACCCTATTGGGTCGATGGCGAAAGCCTGCTGCTGGGCTGCAGCCTGGGCATCGCTCACTCACAAGCCCGGCCCGAAGCCGACCCGCTGATGTGGCACGCCCACATCGCCATGCGTCAGGCCAAGAGCATGCAGGGCTGCACCTATCATCTGTTTGACGAGCGCATCAACCGCAACGCCCGCAGCCTTGCCGATCTGGAAGGTGAATTGCGGCGAGCCTTGCGACGCGATGAGCTGGAGCTGCATTACCAGCCGCGACTGTGCCTGGACACCGGTCGTATTGTCGGCCTGGAAGCGCTGGTGCGCTGGCGCCATCAGGAGCGCGGGCTGCTGCCGCCCGGTGAATTCGTACCACTGGCCGAGCAAAGTGGCCTGATCGTGCCGCTCGGCTACTGGGTCATCTTCCGTGCACTGCGTGACATGCAGGCCATGCGCGAGCAAGGCTTTGCGCCACTGCACATGGCAATCAACCTGTCATTCCGGCAATTTCAGGACAGCCAGTTGCTACCGACCCTGAGCCGCCTGATCGAGGAGCACAAGGTCGATGCGCACTGGCTGGAGTTCGAACTGACCGAAACCGCCGTGATGCGACGCAGCGATCAGGTCAGACAGACCATGGACGCATTGCGACAGCTGGGTGTGCGCTTTTCGCTGGATGATTTCGGTACGGGCTATTCGTCGTTCATTCACCTCAACAGCCTGCCCATCGCGCTGCTCAAGATCGACATGGGCTTCGTCGAACAGATGGAATTACGCGAAGAGAACTGCAAGCTGGTCAACGCCATGATTAATCTGGCTCACAACCTGAACCTGGAAGTGGTCGCCGAGGGGGTGGAAACCACCGGGCAACTGGAACTGCTGCGCGGTTTCGGCTGCAACCAAGTGCAGGGCTATCTGATCAGCAGGCCGCTGCCGATGGAGGATCTGGTGAGTTACCTGCGCTCGGAAGCCGCTCATGCGCACGTATCACACTCTGGATGACGGCGAGCCGGATCAGCCCGGCACCGCCACCCCGGCTGTGTCCTGACGCAACAGGCGAGCCGTCTTCCATTCAAACGCATACGTCAGGGCCACTGCCGAGCAGAACAGGCCCAGCGCCAGGCCCCACCAGACGCCTGAAGCGCCAGCATCGGTAAAGAAGCCGAGCAGCCACGCGGCAGGCGCGGCGATCAGCCAGTAACAGCCCAGACCGATCAGGAACGTGGTGCGTGCGTCCTTGAGCCCGCGAATCGCGCCCATCGCGATGGTCTGAGTACCGTCGAAAAACTCGAACAAGGCCGCAATGGCCAGCAGTTTTGCCGCCAGCACGACAATCTCGGCAAACGCCGGGTCATTGATATCCAGAAACAGGCCGATGACCAGATGCGGTGCCAGCCAGAACAGCATGCCGAACATCAGCATCACGCAGCCGCCAAAACCGATACCCAGACGGCCGGCCATGCGCACCATGACCAGGTTGCCCGCACCGTAATGCTGGCCGATACGCATGGTGACCGCGTAGGACATGCCCACTGGAATCATGAACGCCATGGACACGGTCTGCAGGGCAATCTGGTGCGCTGCCATTTGCGTGCTGCCCATCGCGCCCATGCAGAACGCTGCGAAGGTGAAAAGACCGACTTCCACTGCGTAGGTCCCGCCAATCGGCAATCCCAGACGCCATAACTCTTTCAGGTGGCTGCGCGACAGCTTCGAAAGCCCGGTGCTGATCGGGTATGCCGCATAGGCCGGATGGTGTCTGATGTACAGCGCCAGGGCCAACGCCATGCAGTTGGTCACGATGGCGGTGACCAACCCGATCCCCATCAACCCCAGATTGGGCAACCCGAGCCATTGGTGGATCATCGCGTAATTGAGCACGAAGTTTGCTGCTGCACCGGCCAGACTGATGGTCATGACCGGCCCGGCACGCCCGAGTGCACTGGTAAAGCCACGCAATGCCATGAAGCTGAGCAGGCCGGGGAGGGCAAAGGGCAGGGTGATCAGAAATTGACCAGCCATATGCACGTTGGCTTCAGCCTGGCCGAACTGCAACAGGATCGGCTCAAGGTTCCACAGCAACAGTGCGGCGATCAGCGCCATGCCCCATGCCAGCCAGAGACCGGCCTGGGTCAGCCGGGTCGCTCCTTCGGTATCGCCCGCGCCGTGGCGGATCGAGACCAGCGTGCCGACTGCAGCCATCACACCCACGCAAAAGAACGAGACGAAACTGTACGTGGCGGCTCCCAGGCCGCCACCCGCCAACGCTTCGGGGCCGATCTTGCCCATCATCACCGTGTCGGTGAACACCATCAGCATGTGCGCCATTTGCGACGCAATCAGCGGCCCGGCCAGGCGCAGGATGATCCAGAGTTCTTTGAAGGCGGGCTGTTGCATGGTGGCGGTGCTCTACGGCGAGGGAACGATTGAGCAGCGTATTCTGGGCAGGTCCACGGCTAAACACAAAACGATAAATGCGATGCTCAGCATGACTAAAACTCATCCGAAGCAATTTGCAGTACAGTAGCGACTCTTTGCTCGCAGGAAGCTCCCCATGCCTCGCAGTCTCCCTCCTCTCTATGCACTAAGGGCATTTGAAGCTGCGGCACGGCATACCTCTTTCACGCGGGCGGCCGAAGAACTTTCGATCACCCAGAGCGCAGTAAGCCGTCACATACGCACGCTCGAAGAGCACTTTGCCTGTCGTTTGTTTCAGCGCAACGGACGTAACCTGCAGTTGACCGAATCGGCGCGAGCGCTACTGCCCGGCGTACGCGATGGGTTTCTGGCGCTGGAGCGAGCCTGCAGCACCTTGCAGACCGACGAGGGCATTCTGCGCATGAAAGCTCCCTCGACACTGACCATGCGCTGGTTGCTGGCGCGGCTCAGTCGCTTCCGTCACCTGCAAGTGGGCAACGAAGTGCAACTGACCAGCGCGTGGATGGATATCGATGCGGTGGACTTTACCCGGGAGCCTTTCGACTGCGCGATTCTGCTCAGCCACGGGCACTTCCCGTCGGATTGGGAGGCCACTTTGCTGTTCCCCGAGTTGTTGATTCCGGTGGGTGCGCCAACGCTGTTACAGGACCCGCCCTGGGACGTCGAACGGCTGGCGAAAGCTGAACTACTGCATCCCACCCCCGATCGACGTGACTGGCGCTCCTGGCTGAACCGAATGGGGCTGGCAGACAAGGTGTCGCTCAAGGGCGGGCAAGTGTTCGATACGCTTGAACTGGGAATGATCGCAGCGGCACGCGGTTACGGGGTGTCGATGGGCGATCTGCTGATGGTCGCCGAAGACGTGGCACAGTCCCGCCTGAGCCTGCCGTGGCGAACGGCAGTATTCAGCGGTGAGAACTACTATCTGGTCTGGCCGCGTACAAGGCCCGGCGTAGAGCGGTTGCGGCGTCTCAGCGATTTTCTGCAGGCGGAGGTCAACGCTATGGAGTTGCCGTTAGTTGAAGTACTGCATTAAAAATTAGTTTAGTATTGAACTGCCATCATTCGTTAATGTCGCGCTTCGCACTCAAGTAACGACCTTGGTGGCCGAAGCATTGCTTAACTACCGCCTGTTCAGGCGGCACAACATACTCACTAATTTATCAGCTGAATGGTAAGCCACGGACCCGGCAACTCCAATCATTCGGCACGGAGTCTCTATGTCCAAGCCCCGTACCCGAATTGCTTCGCAACTCGGTATTGCTCTGGCTGTGATCCTGGCCGTGGTCATCAGTGGCAGCACGCTGTTCGCGCTGCGGTCTCTGGACGCGTCCAACCTGGTGATTCGCGAAGAACACATGTCGAGCGAAGCCAGATTGCTCGCCGACCAGCTCAACACGTTTCACAGCACCTTGCGCGACAGCACTCAGCGTTTGAGTGGGCTGTTCGAAAAGCGCTTTGCCGCGGGCCTGAGCCTGCAACCCGACAAGCCGGTCACGGTCGCGGGCACATCCACGCCAGGCCTGTTTCTGCGTGACACCGCGCTGAACAACGATTTCACCGAAGTCGATGAATTCCGCTCAATGACCGCAGGCGTGGCAACGATTTTCGTGCGTAGCGGCGACGACTTCATCCGTATCAGCACCTCCCTGAGCAAGCAGGATGGCACACGCGCCATCGGCACCGTGCTGGATCGCAAGGGCGCAGCCTACGAACGTTTGATAGCCGGTCAAAGCTACGTTGGCAAAGCAGTATTGTTTGATCGCTACTACATGACTCAATACAGCCCGGTTCGCGACAGCAGCGGCAAGATCATTGCGGCGCTGTTTGTAGGGTTCGATTACACCGATGCACAGAAAACCCAGTTCGATAACCTGAAGAGCTTCCGCATCGGCTCCACCGGCTCGCTGGCACTGCTGGACGAAAAAGGCACCTGGCTGGTGCCGCCGGCGGGCGTCAAGTCGCTGGACAGTGCCGCCAAGTCGGTTGCCGATCTGGCCAGCAAACCGGGCAAGGCACAGTTCTGGAATGACGGCGATGACGACTACTACAGCGTTGGCCAGCCATTCGCCGGTGGTCCCTGGACAGTCATTGCCAGCATGCCGCGCGACGAAATCAGTGAAGTGACCTGGAACGTCGGCACGCAATTGGCCATCGGCAGCCTGCTGGCCATGTTGATCGCAGTCATCAGCGCGATCTGGCTGCTGCGCAGCAAGCTGCGTCCTCTGTCCGAACTGGTACGCCAGGCCGATGCACTGGGTGCGGGCGACCTGAGCGTACGCCTCAATGTGACCAGCAACGACGAGATCGGCCAACTGTCGGGCAGCTTCAACAAGATGAGCGAAGCGCTCTCATCGATGGTGTCGCATATACGTACCGCAGCGCAGGAAGTCAGTACCCGCGCCCATGCGTTGTCCGGCCTGTCGGGTGGTGCCTACGAGGGCATGGAGCAACAGTCCGGAGAGATCACCAGCATGGCCGGTGCCGTCGAGGAGTTCAGCGCCACGTCGATGAACATTGCCGACAACATGAGCAATACCGAGCGTCTGGCGCAGGAAAATGCGCAGCAGACGCGCATCGGTCGTACGTCGATGGAAGAAGCGTCTTCATCGCTGCAACAGATCGCGACCTCGCTGAACAGCACGGCTACAGTCATCGACACGCTGGGCCAGCGCTCGCAGGAAATCGGCAGCATCGTCGGGGTGATTACCTCGATTGCCGACCAGACCAATCTGCTCGCGCTCAACGCCGCCATCGAGGCAGCGCGCGCTGGTGAGCAAGGTCGCGGCTTTGCCGTGGTGGCTGATGAAGTCCGCAGCCTGGCCTCGCGTACACGTGAAGCCACAGACGAAATTTCCGGCATGATCGCCAGCATCCAGCAGGAAACCGGCAACGCCATCAGCACGATGCAACAGGGCAACACCCTGATGCAGGAAGGTCTGTCGCTCAACGCCAAGGTGGCCTCTGCACTAGCCCAGATCGACGAACAAAGCCGTTCGGCCGGTCACCAGTTCGCCGCCATCACCACGGCGACCCAGGAGCAAAGCAGCACTGCCACCATGCTCAGCAGCAATCTGCAAAGCATTGCAATGGCTAACAGCGAACAGCGCCAGGTGATGTCCAACCTGACGGTCACTGCCCAAGAGCTCAATGGGCTGGCGACCGAACTGCGTAACGAGGTTGACCGGTTCCGTTGAGGGCCGCTGGAGCATGAAGGACGAGAGGTGCGACTATCGCACCCATGCTCCACGTGGGTATGCCGTTCTGGACGCTCTGCGTCCTCTCGTGAATAAGCGGTGTGGGGTAAATCCATGACGCAGAGCGTCACGAAAGGCATTCCCACGCTGGAGCGTGCGGAACGGTAATCCCCACTGTCGTGCCGAAGTTTTTCAGCCATCGTGCGACGCTCCGCTTCGCATGCTGTTCTGGACGCTCCGCGTCCGGTGTTGCGTTTGCGGTGCGGATTTATGACACTTTTATTTCAATGAATCCCACCCTGTGCGATGCTGGCGCCAAGGCCGATGGCCGACTAAAAGCTTAGTAGAGCGTTACACCCATCCCCGCTCGCTACACGCTGCATCTTTCAATTCATCGCCTGAACGGGCAAACCTCAGGGGGCTTTCAGCATGCTGACCCTGCTCGATTTGCTATCTGCCGTCGCCCTGTTGATATGGGGCACGCATATCGTGCGCACGGGCATCCTTCGCGTTTACGGTGCCCAACTTCGTCGTTTACTCAGCCAGAACATGGCAAAACGACCCTTGGCGTTCATCGCCGGTATTCTGGTGACGGCCATGGTGCAGAGCAGCAATGCCACCGCCATGCTGGTGACATCATTCGTGGGTCAGGGGCTGATGACGCTCACACCGGCGCTGGTGATCATGCTCGGGGCCGATGTCGGCACTGCCTTGATGTCCCGCGTGTTGACGTTCGATCTGTCGTGGCTGTCGCCGCTGCTGATTTTCCTTGGCGTGGTGTTCTTTCTTTCCCGCAAGCAGACTCGTGCAGGCCAGTTGGGACGGGTGGGCATTGGCCTGGGCCTGATCGTACTCGCCTTGCAGTTGATCGTTGCGGCTGCCGCGCCGATTACCCAGGCGGCAGGGGTCAAAGTCCTGTTTGCCTCATTGACCGGCGACCTGTTGCTGGATGCACTGGTAGGCGCCATGTTTGCGCTGATCTCCTATTCCAGCCTGGCGGCGGTGTTGCTGACGGCCACACTGGCGGGCACCGAAGTCATCGGTTTGCCAGTCGCAATCGGCCTGGTGATCGGTGCCAACATCGGCAGCGGCCTGCTGGCGTTCCTTAGTACCAGCATGCAGAACGTGGCCGGGCGGCAGGTTGCGTTGGGTAGCCTGCTGTACAAGCTGTTCGGCCTGTTGCTGATCATCCCGGTGCTTGACCCGCTGGTTGCCTGGATCGACACGCTGGGCTTTCGTCCGCAGGAGCTAGTGATCGGCTTTCACTTGATCTACAACACGCTGCGCTGCCTGATCATGGTGCCTACCGTCAGCCAGATGGCGCGGTTGTGCGCGGCCTTGCTGCCCCGGCAGAACGAAGTCGGTGGTCTGGCCAAACCTCGCCATCTGGACCTGACCGCACTGTCGACACCCAGCCTCGCGCTGGCCAACGCCGTGCGCGAAACGCTGCGCATGGGCGATCTGATCGAAAGCATGCTGGGCTCGATGCTTGCGGTGCTGCGCGGCACGCAGACCGCCGTTACTCAGGAAGTACGGCGTCTCAACGATGACGTGGAAGCACTCTACAGCGCGATCAAGCTTTACCTGGCGCAAATGCCGCGTGAAGACCTCGGCGAACACGATAACCGTCGCTGGGCCGAGATCATCGAACTGACCATCAACCTGGAACTGGCCAGCGGCCTGATCGAGCGCATGCTGCGCAAGATCCAGCAGCAGAAGACTTCGCACCGTCGCTCCTTCTCCGAAGTGGGCCTTGAGGAACTCGCCGATCTGCAGATCCAGTTGCAGGCAAACCTGCGCCTGGGTCTCTCGGTATTCCTCAGCGGCGACGAGGAAAGTGCGCGCCAGTTACTGCGTGAAAAGCGGCGTTTCAGGGCCCAGGAGCGCCGTCTGGCACATGCGCACGTCAGCCGTCTGCGGCAGAAAGTCGTGCAGAGTATCGAGACCAGTTCGCTGCACCTGGAGCTGATCGCCGACATGAAGCGCCTGAACTCGCTGTTTTGCAGCAGCGCCTATGTGGTGCTGGAAACCGCTGACACAGGAGCCCTGGCAAGCGAGGCCGAGCCCGAACGATCACTATGAACGTAAGGGCCGAGGTGAAGTCTGTTAAACATACCGGCCCGCCAGGAAAGCTGTTTTATGCGTTGCCTGCTGTTCGCTTGTCTGCTCCTCGGTTCACTCCCCACGTTTGCCCTTGACCGCCTTCAGGTCGAGGGCTACCTGCTGCACAATGGTTTGCAAGTTCTTCTCAAGCCCGGTTACGAAAAGGGTCACGTGGCCATACGGCTGGTGGTAGGCATCGGTTTCGATGACTTCCCCTGCCAGGACAAGGAACTGCCACATCTGCTCGAACACCTTCTGTTCAGCGGGGTTGATGACAGCGGGGAAGGCGGTCTGGAAGAGCGCATGCAGGCGCTGGGCGGCGAGTGGAACGCGTTCACCAGCAACACCGATACCACTTTCGTGATCGAGGCACCGGCGCGGAACCAGCGCAAGGTCCTCGACCTGTTGCTGGAGATCATGACCAGAACCGAGCTGAGCCAGGCTCGGCTGGATGGCGTCAAACGCGTGGTCGAGCGCGAAGATGGCGGACACTTCTCGCACTTGCAGCGCTTGCTTGACCGACGCGACTCCGGGCGCAGCGCCAGCAGCCAACTGGCAGTGGAACTGGGCCTGAAATGCGCTGAACGCCCTGAAGTGGATGGCATCAAGCTGGCGTATATCGAAGACGTGTTCGCCAACTGGTATGCGCCCAACAACATGACGCTGATTGTGGTCGGCGACCTGGACAAGCTGTTGCCGGCCTATCTGGAGCGCACCTATGGCAAGCTTGCGCCCACCGACCCGATCGATCACCCGCCGCTGGCGCAAGGTAACGCTTCGGCCGAGCCGCGACGCGAGCTTGAGCGTGGCGGGCTGGGTGAGAGTGCCAAGCTGCACCTGATCTATCCTGAGCCGCAGCTTGACGACCAGCACGACGAAACCTGGGACCTGGTCAAAGCCTATCTGGACTGGACGCTCTACACTGAGCTGCGCCTTAAACACAGTTTGTCCTACGGCCCTTCTGCAGAGCGGGAAGTGTTCGGCGATGTCGGATTCCTGAGCCTGAATGCCGACGTTGAACGGGACGATATCGGAGAGGCCGAACGAGACATTCGCAGTCTGGTCGAGCGTCTGCAAAAGGAAGGCATGCAGCCTGCGACGTTTGCGCGGCTGCAACAGCTCGCTATCGACCGGCAATCGTGGGCCACCCAAGGCAATAGTGCCTTGGCGGACTATTATTGGAGCGCGCTCAACGATTATGAAAACGGACGCTTTGACGACCCTGCCAAACGCATCAAAGCGGTGAAGCTGGAAAAGGCCGATCAGGCCATGCGCCAGTTGCTTGCCCAACCGGGCTACATGCGCATTGAAAAACCCCTGTTCAGCTATGACGGCCTGTATTGGCTGATCGGCGGGGTACTGGGACTCATCGCGTTGTTGGCCATGTGGCGCTGGTGTGTACGCAACAAATAGAATCCCGACGCCGAACTGCACCGCTGGTGCGGGCTCCGCGCTGCGTCTGTGACGCGGCACGGTTTTTTTGTATGAACAGAACCGAGTGAACCACCGAATGTTTGACGTCAACCGCTACGTGACACCCGTGCTCAACTTGATGCAGCGCTATCCGGGGCTCATCGCAGCGTTTGGTTTCGTTTCCGGTATCGCCAGTTTCATTCTGGTCGATCGCCAGGCAGGGCTGGCAACCTGGATCGCGGTGGTGATGCTGATCAGCTGGCTGTGGCTGATGGTCGAAAATACCATGGTCGGGTTGCTCAACAAGGCGCTGGGACGCGAGATTCCGCAGGGTTTGCTGCGCTACGGCACGCAGATGATCCATCAGGAAAGCCTGTTCTTCGTGCTGCCGTTCTTTTTCATCACCACTACGTGGAACAGTGGTCAGGCGGTATTCACTGCGGTGCTCGGGGCCGCCGGGCTGATTTCGATCATTGACCCCCTCTACTACAAATGGCTGGCACCCAGGCGCTGGCTGTTCATGACGCTGCACACCCTGACGCTGTTCGCGGCACTGCTGACCGCGCTGCCGATCATCCTGCACCTGACCACTGCCGAGAGTTACAAACTGGCCTTGGGCGTGGCGATGCTGCTGTCGGCGCCCAGTCTGATGTCGAATTTCCCGCTCAACACCTGGCGCAGCGCACTGGCCGTGATCGGCATCATTCTGGCCATCGGCGCGGCAGGCTGGCTGCTGCGCTCCTGGGTACCGCCAGCGACCCTCTGGTTGACCGAGGTGGCAGTCAGCCCGGATTTCGATAACAAGAACCGTACACCGGGCGACAGTATTTCGCTGATCAGCGCCAAACAACTGCGCAATGGCGGTCTGTATGCGTACACCGCCATCAATGCGCCGCGCGGCCTGGATGAACGTATCTACCATGTGTGGTGGCATGAAGGCGAAGAGATGGACCGGATCGCGCTGGACATCCACGGTGGACGCAAGGAAGGCTATCGCGCCTGGACACGCAAGCAGAACTTCCCGCAGGACGTGACAGGGCGCTGGCAGGTAAGGGTGTTGACCGAGGACGGCCAGATGATCGGCGTGCTGCGTTTTGTCGTCACCGACGATGATCAACCGGCAGTGAAGCGACCTACCGGGCGGATAATCAAGCTCAAACCGGGCGGCGACTCGGCCGAACAGACCACACCTGAATCGCCCCCAGCCGATCAGCCGAAGCAGGGCGGTGCGCCCGCTGAGTCGGCACCCACTGAGTCGGCGCCTGCTGAATCGGCGCCCCAGGCTCCGGCGCAATAAGGCTCAGGAAGCGGTCGCGCCGAAGAACCAGTAGCAGACGAAAATCGCCGCCACCACGCCGGAGAACTCGGCCAGCAGCGCGCAACCCACAGCATGGCGAGCGCGCTGAATGCCTACAGCCCCAAAATACACCGCCAGCACATAGAACGTGGTTTCAGTGCTGCCCTGAATCGTTGCGGCGGCCAATGCCGCGAAACTGTCCACGCCCTGGGTCTGCATGGTTTCGATCAACAGGGCCCGGGCGGCGCTGCCGGAGAAGGGTTTGACCATCGCGGTCGGCAGCGCATCGACGAAGCGTGTATCCAGCCCCAGCCATTGCACCAGATGCCGAATGCCTTCCAGGCCAAAGTCCAGCGCGCCGGATGCGCGCAGCACGCCCACTGCGCAGAGCATGGCAACCAGGTAAGGTAACAGGCTCTTGGCGACGTCGAAGCCTTCCTTCGCACCTTCGACAAAGGCCTCATAGACCAGCACTTTACGCAGCGAACCGATGATCAGAAACATCATGATCAGGCCGAACAATGTGAGGTTGCCTAGAATGGACGACAGTCCCGCCAGTGCTGCGGCTGAAAGCGTACCGAGAAAAGCCATGAAAGCGCCCAGCAGCATGGAGCCGGGGATGAGGTAGGCGAGCACCACCGGATCCCACAGGCGCAGGCGCTGCATGAACGCTACCGATAACAGGCCGACAAAGGTCGAGACGCTGGTGGCCAGCAGGATCGGCAGAAACACCAGGGTCGGGTCAGGGGCACCCTGCTGGGCTCGATACATGAAGATCGTCACCGGCAGCAACGTCAGGGATGAGGCGTTGAGCACCAGAAACAGAATCTGCGCGTTACTGGCCGCGGTCTTGCTCGGGTTGAGCTCCTGCAGCGAACGCATGGCTTTCAAGCCGATAGGCGTAGCGGCGTTGTCGAGCCCCAGCGCATTGGCGGCGAAGTTAAGGGTGATCAGTCCCAACGCCGGGTGGCCGGGCGGCACTTCCGGCATCAGACGCAGAAACAGCGGGCCGAGCACCTTGGCCAGCCAGTCGACAATGCCCGCCTTCTCCGCAATGCGCAAAAAGCCCAGCCACAGGGTCAGTGTGCCAAACAGCAGAACCATGACCTCGACCGACAGCTTGGCCATGGCGAAGATACTTTCGACCATCGCCGCAAAAATGCCAGCGTTGCCACCGACCAGCCACTGCACCAGCGCGGAAACCGTCGCCACGACAAAAAAACCAAGCCACAGGCCATTGAGCATCGGATAAGTCCCTCACAAGATGCGGCGATGATAGCGGCCGGGTACGCTGGAGGGAAATCGGCACGGGCTGAGAGAATCACCGGAACGATAAGAACCTTGAGATGACGATCGTGCCAACGCTCCGAGTTGGCATTCAGTTCGTGACGCTCTGCGTCACACATATGTGCCGCACTGCACTTTCAGGGTCGGAAGAAAGGCATTCCCACGCAGCGCGCGGGAATGATGATCAGGGGCCAGGCCGGCGTGGGTGAAGAGTGTTCAGCGCCCGGCCAGCAGCTCCTGACCGCGTACTACGGCGGCGCGGACCTGTTCGGGGGCGGTGCCGCCGATGTGGTTACGTGCATTTACCGAGCCTTCCAGGGTCAGCACGGCGAACACATCCTGCTCGATCTGGTTGCTGAACTGACGCAACTCTTCCAGGCTCATTTCCGCCAGGTCCTTGCCGGTGTCCACGCCATACTTCACGGCATGACCGACGATTTCGTGGCAGTCACGGAACGGCAGACCACGACGCACCAGATAGTCGGCCAGATCGGTGGCGGTCGAGAACCCGCGCAGCGCCGCTTCACGCATGATGGCGTGTTTTGGTTTGATCGCAGGGATCATGTCGGCAAACGCACGCAACGAATCACGCAGGGTGTCGGCGGCATCGAACAGCGGCTCCTTGTCTTCCTGATTGTCCTTGTTGTAGGCCAGAGGCTGGCCTTTCATCAAGGTCAGCAAGCCCATCAAGGCACCGAACACACGGCCGCTCTTGCCACGAACCAGTTCCGGAACATCGGGGTTTTTCTTCTGCGGCATGATCGAGCTGCCAGTGCAGAAGCGATCCGGCAGATCAATGAACTGGAACTGTGCACTGGTCCACAGCACCAGCTCTTCGGAGAAGCGTGACAGGTGCATCATCGCGATAGACGCGGCCGAGCAGAATTCGATGGCGAAGTCGCGATCCGATACGCCGTCCAGCGAGTTGCCGCCTACCACGTCGAAACCCAGCAGCTTGCAGGTCAGCTCGCGGTCGATCGGGTAGGTCGTGCCCGCCAGCGCAGCGCTGCCCAGAGGCATGCGGTTGAGGCGCTTGCGGCAGTCGACCAGACGCTCGTAGTCGCGGCTGAGCATTTCGAACCAGGCCAGCATATGGTGGCCGAATGTAACAGGCTGGGCGGTCTGCAAGTGCGTGAAACCGGGCATGATGGTTTCGGCTTCGCGCTCGGCCTGGCTCAGCAGGCCTTGCTGCAGACGCGTGATTTCGCTCAGGATCAGATCGATTTCGTCACGCAGCCACAGACGGATATCGGTGGCGACCTGATCGTTGCGGCTGCGGCCGGTGTGCAGTTTCTTGCCGGTGATACCGATGCGGTCGGTCAGGCGTGCTTCAATGTTCATGTGCACGTCTTCAAGATCGACGCGCCACTCGAAATTGCCGGCTTCGATCTCGGCCTGGATGGTGTTCAGGCCGTCAACGATGGTGTCACGCTCGGCGTCGGTCAGCACACCCACCTTGGCCAGCATCGTGGCATGGGCGATGGAGCCCATGATGTCGTGGCGATACAGACGTTGATCGAAATTGACGGAGGCAGTGAAACGCGCGACAAACGCGTCGACGGGTTCACTGAAGCGGCCGCCCCAGGACTGGTTGGTCTTGTCGGTGCTCATGGATTCGCTCGTTGCTAACAGAAAGTGGCGTGCCCGATACCTGGCACAAGGGCGATTGCGATGATAACAGGGTTGATGCATTTTTATCCCCGGACAGCTTGCCGCTGGCGAGGCCAGGGCAGAGACTGGAGCCATGCGAGTCGAACCTGTGAAACATGATGCCCGGGCTGCACCCGGCAAAGATTTTTTTCTCCCGGAACTGTGCCTGCCGCAGGCATTGCTGGTGCTCGTCGTACTGGCGGAGCTGCTGGTGCTGGTTCTGGTTCTGGTAGAACCGATGCGCAGCGGTTTCGATTGGGTACGTCTGGCGCTGATGTCGCTGTTCGTGCAATGGATCGTGCTGCTGTCCGCAGCGCTGTTGTGTGGTTTGCGGCCCTGGCTGGCGCGCCTGACACCCGGACTGGCCGGCATGCTCAGTTGTCTGTTGGTGGTGGGCCTGACACTGTTGTGCACAGCCGTCACGGATGTCTGCCAGCTCACCGGCCGGATTTCGGTCAGCGGGATGGTTGAACGCTACCTGCGTTACTCGACGATTGCCTTGATCATGTCCGCTCTGATGCTGCGCTATTTCTATCTGCAGAGTCAGTGGCGCAAACAGCAACAGGGCGAGCTGCGCGCAAGGATCGAATCGCTGCAGGCGCGAATCCGCCCGCACTTCCTGTTCAATACCCTCAACAGTATCGCCAGTCTGGTTGCCAGCAACCCGATCAAGGCAGAGCAGGCGGTACTGGATCTTTCCGACCTGTTTCGCGCCAGTCTGGCCAAGCCTGGCAGCCTGGTGACATGGGGCGAGGAGCTGGCATTGGCAAAACGATATTTATCGATTGAGCAATATCGTCTTGGCGAGCGTCTACAGTTGGACTGGAGGGTGAGCGCAATTCCCGATGATTTGCCGATTCCCCAGCTAACCTTGCAGCCATTACTTGAAAACGCTTTGATTTATGGCATTGCTCCGCGGGTCGAAGGGGGCGTTGTAACGGTCGAAGCGAATTATGAAGGGGGAGAGTTCATATTGAGCGTCAGCAATCCCTATGAAGAAGTTGCCAATCGGCAGACTTCCAACGGTACTCAGCAGGCTCTGACGAATATAGGCGCACGTATTGCGGCACTTTTTGGCCCGCACGCCAGTCTGAGCGTGGAGCGCCGTGACGGTCGTCACTACACCTGTCTACGCTATCCTTGTGCGAGACTCACGCAGGAAGCCAGAGCTATATGAATGTCCTGATCGTTGATGACGAACCCCTGGCCCGCGAGCGATTGAGCCGCATGGTCAATGAGATCGAAGGTTATCGAGTACTGGAACCCAGCGCCGCCAATGGTGAAGAAGCCTTGGCGCTGATTGAAACTCACAAACCGGATGTGGTGCTGCTCGATATCCGCATGCCGGGCCTCGATGGCCTTCAGGTTGCCGCTCGGCTGTGCGAGCGGGAAGCACCGCCTGCAGTCGTGTTTTGCACCGCCCACGATGAATTCGCCCTGGAAGCCTTTCAGGTCAGTGCGGTCGGCTATCTGGTCAAGCCGGTACGCTCCGAGCACCTTGTCGAAGCGCTGAGAAAGGCCGAGCGACCGAACCGTGTGCAACTGGCGGCGCTGACTCGTCCGGCTGCCGAAAGCGGATCGGGGCCACGCAGCCATATCAGCGCCCGAACCCGCAAGGGCATCGAACTGATCCCCTTGGATCAGGTGATCTACTTCATTGCCGATCACAAGTACGTGACCCTGCGCCACGAGGGCGGCGAAGTGTTGCTGGACGAGCCACTCAAGGCGCTGGAAGACGAATTCGGTGACCGCTTCGTGCGCATTCACCGCAACGCACTGGTGGCCCGCGAGCGAATAGAGCGGTTGCAGCGTACGCCGCTTGGGCATTTCCAGTTGTTTCTGAGGGGGCTCAACGGCGACGCATTGATCGTCAGTCGCCGTCACGTAGCCGGTGTCCGCAAGATGATGCAGCAGCTCTAGGGCTCCCCCCCACCCTGGAGCCTGAGCATCAGAGCCGAGTCACGGAACGGGCAGGGGTAGCGGGTCTGTGTGTTTTTCGGTTCAACTGCGGGCGACCGTTTCCGGCCTCCTTCACCCTTGACCGGTTCGTTGATCGACGTCAGTGGGCTGGTGCAAGTTTTCAGTCAGCACTGAAGCCGCCCTGACTGAGCTGTTATTATCCGTCGCATTCACTCAGTACGGATTGTTCAATGTCCTCTCGCGAAATCCGCATCGCCACTCGCAAAAGTGCGCTGGCACTCTGGCAGGCAGAATACGTCAAGGCCCGTCTGGAACAGGCTCATCCCGGTCTGCTCGTGACGCTGGTGCCTATGGTCAGCCGTGGCGACAAGCTGCTCGACTCTCCCCTGTCGAAAATCGGCGGCAAGGGCCTGTTCGTCAAGGAGCTGGAAACAGCCCTTCTGGAAGACAACGCCGACATCGCCGTGCACTCGATGAAAGATGTGCCGATGGATTTTCCACCAGGTCTGGGCCTGTTCTGCATCTGCGAGCGCGAAGACCCGCGCGATGCATTTGTGTCCAATACCTTTGCCAGCCTGGACCAATTGCCGGCGGGAAGTATCGTCGGCACCTCCAGCTTGCGTCGTCAGGCACAACTGTTGGCGCGTCGTCCCGATCTGCAGATCCGCTTCCTGCGCGGTAACGTCAATACGCGTCTGGCCAAGCTGGATGCCGGTGAGTACGACGCGATCATCCTGGCCGCTGCAGGCCTGATTCGTCTGGGCTTTGAGGACCGCATCACTTCGGCAATCAGCGTCGACGACAGCCTGCCAGCAGGCGGTCAGGGTGCTGTGGGTATCGAATGCCGTAGCGTCGATGCCGAAATTCATGCACTGCTTGCGCCTTTGCATCACGAAGACACCGCTGTGCGTGTGATTGCCGAGCGTTCGCTGAACAAGCACCTCAATGGTGGCTGCCAGGTGCCTATCGCCTGCTACGCCGTGCTGGAGGGCGACGATGTCTGGCTGCGCGGGCTGGTTGGCGATCCATCTGGAAGTCTGTTGCTGCATGCCGAAGCCCGCGCACCACAGACATCCGCCCAGGCGCTGGGTGTGCAGGTAGCCGACGCATTGCTGGCTCAGGGTGCTGCCGAGATCCTCAAAGCGGTATACGGCGAGGCCAACAACGAATGAACACCTGGCGCCTGTTGCTGACCCGCCCGGCCGAGGAGTCGGCGGCGCTGGCAAACGTGCTGGCCCAGGCCGGTATCTTCAGCAGCAGCCTGCCCTTGCTTGAAACCGAGCCTCTGCCCTTGACGCCTGCACAGCGTTCGATCATTTTCGAGCTGCTCAATTATTGTGCGGTCATCGTGGTCAGCAAACCTGCCGCGCGGCTGGCCGTCGAACTGATCGATGAAGTATGGCCGCAGCCACCCATGCAGCCCTGGTTCAGTGTGGGTTCAGCAACCGGGCAGATACTCATCGATTACGGGCTCGATGCAAGCTGGCCGGAGCAGGGCGATGACAGTGAGGCGTTGCTCGGACTCCCGCGCCTGAAACAGGCGATTGCCGTACCGGGCAGCCGCGTGCTGATCATCCGGGGTGACGAAGGACGCGAATTGCTGGCCGAGCAATTGCGCACGCTGGGGGTAGGGGTTGATTACCTGCCGCTGTATCGTCGCTACCTGCCGCTGTATGCGCCTGGAACCCTGCCGCAACGTGTGGCGGTGGAACGCTTGAACGGGCTGGTGGTCAGCAGTGGGCAGGGTTTTGAACATTTGCTTCAGCTGGCTGGCGATTCATGGTCGGACCTGGCCGGTTTGCCACTGTTTGTACCGAGCCCCCGGGTTGCCAGCATTGCGCAGGCAGCCGGAGCCCGGACTGTTATTGATTGTCGTGGCGCCAGCGCCACGGCATTGCTGGCAGCGTTGCGGGATCAACCTCAGCCTGCCGTCAAGGCGTAATGATCGACACCTGTCGTTTACGCTATTACGCCAAAATGCAAAGGATGGGATACGTGAGCGAAACAGCCTTGCCTAAAGACGAAGAATCGGTGTTGAAAACGCCTGCATCCAAGCCTGAACCTGTACGCACCGAGCGGACCGGCAGCCGCAGCAGCGGCTTGGTATTCCTGGCCTTGCTGCTCGGCATCGCCGGTATCGCCGTTGCAGGCTGGGGAGTCTGGCAACTGCGCATGCTGCAGGCCGGCCACCAGCAACAGCGCGGCCAGGTCGAAGACATCGCCGAGCAGACGCTGGTGCTGGCTCAAAATGACCAGCAGTTGAGTGCACGTCTCGCACAATTCCCGCCCGCCGACCAACTGGCAGACAGTCGACGTCTTGTGGCGCAATTGCAGGGCGATCAGCAGCGCCTCAGCCAGCGACTTGAAACCGTGCTGGGCGCGAGCCGCAAGGACTGGCGTCTGGCAGAAGCCGAGCATTTGCTGCGTCTGGCCAGCCTGCGCCTTTCGGCATTGCAGGACATCAACAGTGCTCAGGCCCTGGTCCAGGGCGCCGACGAAATTCTGCGTGAGCAGGACGATCCTGGCTCCTTCGCGGCTCGCGAGCAACTGGCCAAGAGCCTTGCCGCGTTGCGCAGCGTCGAGCAGCCAGACCGCACCGGGCTGTTTCTGCAACTGGCTGCTCTGCGTGAACAGGCTGTTCAGCTCAACAAGCTGGCACCCGAATACGAAGACAAGGGCGAGTCGCTGCTGGGGCTGACCGACGACAAGACCGAGCAAAGCCGATGGTCGCAATGGTGGGACGAGATTTCCCATTACTTCCGTATCGATTTCAACGCCGACAAGGACATCCGTCCGGTATTGGCAGGTCAAAGCCTTTCGCAGGTGCGTCTGGCCCTGAGCCTGGCGCTGGAGCAGGCCCAGTGGGCGGCACTGAACGGGGAGCCGCAGGTATACACCAAGGCAATCACCGAAGCGCAGAGCGTTCTGAAGGCCAACTTCGATCAGGACGATCCTCAGAGCAAAGTGCTTGCACAAGGGCTTGAGGCCCTGGCCAGCCAGCCGGTATCGGTCAAGACCCCTGACCTGGCGCAAAGCCTGAGCTCGGTGCAGGCATACCTTGAACGCCGTCATGCCGCCGGCCAGCCAGCCGAGGCGCAACAGGGGACCAGCCGATGAAGCGCTTTTATGTGCTGTTGTTCATCGCTATCGCCGCTGCGGCGCTGATCGGTGTCGCCGTTGCCGAGCACTCCGGTTACGTACTGATCGCCTATCAGAACTTCCGCTATGAATCGAGCCTGTGGGCGACACTGGCGCTGCTGGTCGCGGTTCTGCTGGTAATCGCCCTGCTGAGGCTGGTGGTCACGTTACTGACGACGTCAGGCCGCGTGGTCAACCCCTGGTCGCGTCGCAACCGCCGTCGCCGTGTGCAACTGGCTATCGAGCATGGCCAGATGGACCTTGCCGAGGGCCGCTGGGCCAGCGCACAACGCCATCTGCAACGGGCGGCCGAAGCCGATGCCCATCCATTGCTTTACTACCTGGGTGCCGCACGCGCAGCCAATGAGCAGGGGCGTTACGAAGACTGCGATGCGCTGCTGGAGCGGGCGCTGGAACGCCAGCCGCAGGCCGAACTGGCAATTGCTTTGAATCACGCTCAATTGCAGCAGGATCGCGGCGATACCGAAGGTGCGCTCACCACGTTGCTGGCGATGAAAGAGCGTCACCCGCACAACCCTCAGGTGCTTCGCCAGTTGCAGCGTCTTTATCAGCAACGCGGCGACTGGTCCGACGTTGTCCGCCTGATGCCGGAGCTGCGCAAGGACAAGGTGTTGCCAGCCAAGGAGCTGGCCGAACTGGAGCGTCGCGCCTGGGGTGAGAACCTGACGCTGGCGGCTTACCGTGACGGCATTGAAGGTACACCCACCGGGCTGCCTTCACTGGAGAGCGCCTGGCAGGGACTTGCTTCGGCGCAACGTCAGGAGCCGCAACTGGTGCTGGCGTATGCCGATCAATTGCGCCGCCTGGGTGCCGAAGCGCAGGCTGAAGAGGTGCTTCGCACCGCCCTGAAGCGTGAGTACAACAGCCACCTGGCGCGTCTGTATGGCCTGGTGCGCGGCAGCGATCCGTTGAAACAGCTGCAGACGGCCGAGGGCTGGCTCAAGCATCACCCGGCAGACCCAAGCCTGTTGCTGACCTTGGGGCGTATCTGCCTGCAAAGCCGATTGTGGGGTAAAGCACGGGACTACCTGGAAAGCAGCCTGCGTCTTGAACGCAATCCCGAGACCTGCGCAGAGCTGGCTCGTCTGCTGGCCCAGCTGGGCGAGACAGATCGCAGCAATAAACTGTTTCAGGAAGGTCTGGGGCTACTCGACGAGCGTTTTCTGTCACGGCCTGTACCGACGCTGACCAAGGCATGAATCTGCCGGAGAGCCCCGTGCGAGGGCTCTCCGTGCTGCCTCGGCGGCCAGCAGACGAGCTGCGAGCGAATCGTCCTACGTCGATGTGTAAAGGAACCACGCAGCGGTGTGTTTGTTTTCCTCGGTAAACAGCGAAGTATCCGTACGCCGCCACCTTGAATGCGTCACGCCCTTTCCTCTACCGTAATCGCCTCGTCCTTTGTTACGGATTTGCCATGTATCTGGCTCGCACACGCTTCCTGTTCTTTCTGGCATCGCTGGCCTGTGCATTAATCATTGGCACCGCCTTCTACCTGCAGCAAACCTTCGGCCTAGACCCCTGCGTTCTCTGTCTGGTACAGCGAGCCGGATTCATCGTCTGCGGTGTGCTGGCGCTGTGCGCTGCCTGCCATGCGCCTGGCCCGACAGGCATGCGTCGCTACAGCCTGGGTTTTCTGCTGATCGCACTGGCCGGGCTTGTCACTGCGGCCGCCCAGGTATGGCTGCAAACCGCCTCGGCCGATCAATTGATACCTTTCATTACCAGACTGGAGCACGTGCTGAGCCTGCTTTCTCTGGACATGTGCATTGACCGGCTGCGAAGCGATGCAATGTTTTGCGCCGAAATCACCTGGACGCTATTCGGCATCAGCCTGCCAGAGTGGAGCCTGCTGGCATTTACAGGTCTTGCGCTGTTACCGCTGTATCCTCTTTTCAGCGAATTCAGTCACTGGCTTGCTACCAGGGATCGGGGCGAGTATTAAACGCTTGTATGAACTTTATCTCCTGCGTACCTTGATGGCCTTGTCGAGCGGGCATAATCTGGGCCGCACGCGTCACTGGAAATGCTGTCCTGACGCATCTATTCAGGCCAGGTCCGGGTTAACTCCCGCGACCGGCCCAGGACCGCATGCCCCTGAAGGGAAGAGAGAAGACCATGCTGGAAAGTTGTCAGAATGCTCAGGAACGCTGGGGCGGAGTCAATAAGCTGATTGATCGCTGGCTTCAAAGTCGTCTCGAACTGATCGAGGCCTATGATGCGCTGGGCGATACGCCCCAGGCGCTGGCGGCTGATCGCGAAGGCCTGCAAAACTTCTGCGGAGTTCTGGTCGATTACGTTTCGGCCGGGCACTTTGAGGTGTACGAACAACTGGGTAATGAAGCCCGTGCGTTCAACGACGAGCGTGGCCTTGAGCTGGCGGACACGATCTATCCGCGTCTGGACGTGATCACCAAGTTTGCGCTGGCGTTCAATGATCGCTGCGACAAAGGCGACTGCTCGGACGCCACGGTGGTGGCCAAGGAGTTCAACCAGCTGGGGCAGTTGCTGCACGAGCGTTTCGAGCTGGAAGACTGCCTGATTGAAGTACTGCACAATTCCCACAAGGAAGAGATTGCCGCTCAGGCGTGAGCAATCCGGTGCAAAAGCTACGAACGCCAAGGGTGCTTCTGCACCCTTTCGCATGTCTGGGTTCCGGTGCTACACCCGCTTACTGAGAAACGGCTATCAGCTCGATTTCAAATACCAGCGGTGTGAACGGATCAATCAGGTCGCCAGCCCCCTCGGCACCGTAGGCTTGATCCGACGGAATCACCAGCCTCCACTTCGCACCCGTCGGCATGTTCTGCAGTGCGCTGGTCCAGCCGCTGATCACGCTGTCGAGCCGGAACCACTGTGGCTGAGTGCTCTGATCGAAGATCGTACCGTCCGGCAAACGCCCCACATAACGCACTTCAACCCTTCCGTTGGCATCAGGTTTGGGGCCCGTGCCAGGCGTCAGCTCGGTCATGAGAATGCCGTCAGCCAATACCTTCACGCCCGGCTTGGCCTTCTCGCTGTCCATGAAGGTGCGCTCCGCTTTGAGCGCTGCTTCGGTAGGCGCGTCCGTGCCTGCGGTCTCGGCCTGCGCAATCGCTGCGTCATGCTCGCGCAGGATCTGGTCAATACGCTCCTGCTTGAGCGCCAGCGGCTTGCCCTGATAGGCCTGTTTCAAACCTTCGACAAGGGCCTTGAGATCAAGGTCAGGGACTTCCTGATGCAAGCGCTCACCGAGGCTTGCGCCCAGGCTGTAGGCGAGATCGTGACCGTCATTGGCCGCAGGTGGCGCTTCGGCGGCCTGAGCCAGGGGTAGCAAGAGGAACAACGACGTTAACAGGTAGCGCGACATTAATGCTCTCCGGCCTGGGAAGGCAGCGATTATGCCAGCGCCAGCGCGTGTAGTGACGAGTCTTGCGAAGTGAATTTCACAATGCCTGCGCATCGTGTCGGACAATCATTTTTTGCACTATGCAACAGCGCCCCCTGGATGCTGTCAAGATGCCCTAGCGGCGATGCGCGCAGAAGCCTAGTATGAGCCGCAATTTCGTCACCCAGGAGGTAAGTCATGTCGGCCAAAAAGAAGCCAGTAAATACTCCGTTGCATTTGCTCCAACAATTATCGGGCAGCTTGCTTGAACATCTGGAAGACGCCTGTTCCCAAGCCTTGGCTGATGCCGAGAAACTGCTCGCCAAGCTTGAGAAACAACGCGGCAAGGCGCAGGAAAAACTGCACAACTCCCGCATCAAACTGCAGGACGCTGCCACCGCCGGGAAATCCAAGGCGCAGGCCAAGGCCAAAGCCGCCGTGTCCGAGCTGGAAGAACTGCTCGATGCCCTCAAGGATCGTCAGACCGAAACCCGCACCTACATTCTGCACCTCAAGCGCGATGCCCAAGAGAGCCTGAAGCTGGCCCAGGGTATTGGCCGTGTGAAAGAGGCGGTCGGCAAGATCCTGACCACTCGCAATGCCAAGCCAGCGGCCCCCAAAGCCGTAGCCAAGGCGCCTGGCGCTGCTACGGCAAAAACGCCGGCAAAAACCGCAGCGAAAGCACCTGTGAAAGTGGCCGCTGCCAAAGCGGTCGCCAAACCCGCAGCCAAGCCTGCAGCAACCAAGGCCCCGGTCAAAGCGGCTGCCAAGCCTGCCGCACGGGCAACTGCAGCAGCCAAGCCCGCCACTGCAAAAACAGCGGCTGCCAAACCCGCTGCTGCGGCCAAGCCTGCCGCCACCAGGCCAGCTGCCAAAGCTGCTGTCACCAAAGCACCTGCGGCCAAAACGACCGCAAGCAGCGCTGCCAAACCTGCCGCTACAAAAACACCGGTTGCCAAACCTGCGGCGAAAGCCCCGGTGAAAGCACCCGCGAAAGCACCTGCAAAGGCCCCGGCCAAAGCACCCGCCAAGGCCCCCGTGAAAGCAGCAACCAAGCCTGCAGCGAAGCCAGCTGCCGCCAAACCGGCCACACCAGCACCTGCTGCAGCCAAGCCAACGACGTCTGCACCTGCTGCGCCAACCGCGGCACCGGCAACACCTGCCAACGGCGCAACGCCAACCAGCGCTTCCTAAGTCTGGTCGACCGCAAGATCAACCGCGATGCGCAGCACCTGCAGCGCATCGCGGTTTTTTTCCGGGTCCCCGTCAGCAAGCTCGACCAGCCAGTCTTCTGCGTTTCTCGCCTCACCCGCGGGCCAGTCTCCGGCCTGTGCCTCAAGCCTTATCATCAGGCTCTGTTCGGCCTCCAGTTCCAGCGCCTTGACCTTCATTCGCAACGCCTTCAGCACCGCGTCCTCATGTGCCTCGACACGCCATTGATTGCGTAAATCCCTCAGTGGACGCACGACATCATCGTGCCAGGGTGTCGCTATTTGTCTTATTTGCGCCACCCGCTGTGCATTGCAAGCCACTTCGCGTGTACCGAGCCAGACCCCGCAAAGCACCATGCACACGTTGGCCCCGTTGGCTTGCAGCGTCAAACAAGCCTGTTCCACGCCTGGCCGGGCGTAGAAATCGAGGGTGAAACTCCAGAGCGCTGAAGGCATAGTGATCCACCTGTTCAGGACGAAGCTGGTAGACTCCGCCGCCATTATGATTCGACTTCAAAGCCTTACCTTACAGCGTGGTCCGCAACGTCTGCTAGAAGACGCCGAGCTGACCCTGCACGCCGGCCATAAAGCCGGTCTGATCGGTGCCAATGGTGCCGGTAAATCCAGCCTGTTCGCCTTGCTGCGCGGAGAGCTGACGCCCGATGCCGGTGACTGCCTGCTGCCCGCCGACTGGCGTATCGCGCACATGCGCCAGGAGGTCGACACGCTCGAACGCCTGGGCGTGGACTACGTACTCGATGGCGATGAGCGTCTGCGTGAGGTTCAGCGTCTGCTGGCCGACGCAGAAGCCGCGCAGGACGGTGCCGCTCAGGCGCGTCTGCATGCGGAGCTGGACAGCGCCGACGGTTACACCGCTGACGCGCGGGCACGCAAGCTGTTGGCCGGGCTGGGCTTCACCAACGAACAGATGGAGCGTCAAGTCGGCAGTTTCTCAGGTGGATGGCGTATGCGCCTGAACCTGGCGCAAGCGCTGATGTGCCCTTCGGACCTGCTGCTGCTCGACGAACCGACCAACCACCTGGACCTCGACGCCATTCTGTGGCTTGAAGACTGGCTCAAGGGCTACCCCGGCACATTGCTGCTGATTTCCCACGATCGGGACTTTCTGGATGCTGTGGTCGATCACATCGCCCATGTCGAGCAGCGCAAGATCACACTCTATCGCGGTGGCTACAGCGCATTCGAGCGTGCCCGCGCCGAGCGTCTGGCACAGCAGCAACAGGCCTACGAAAAGCAGCAGGCGCAACGCGCGCACATGGAAAAATACATCGCGCGGTTCAAGGCTCAAGCCACCAAGGCACGCCAGGCACAGAGCCGGATCAAGGCACTGGAGCGCATGGAAGAGCTGTCTGCCGCGCACGTCGATTCGCCGTTCAACTTTGTTTTCCGTGAGTCCGACAAGATTTCCAGCCCATTGCTGGACCTGTCCGACGCGCGTCTCGGTTACGGCGACAAGACCATCCTTGAGAAGGTCAAGCTGCAACTTACGCCAGGCGCACGCATCGGTCTGCTTGGCCCCAACGGCGCGGGCAAATCGACGCTGATCAAAAATCTGGCTGGCGAGCTTGAGCCGCAGAGTGGTCGGTTGGTCAGGGGTGAAAACCTCACCGTCGGCTATTTCGCCCAGCATCAGCTCGACTCGCTGGATGCCAAAGCCACGCCCTTGCTGCACTTGCAGCGCCTGGCACCGACTGAACGCGAACAGACGCTGCGCGACTTCCTCGGCGGTTTCGATTTCCGTGGCGCGCGCCTGGATGAGCCGGTGCTGAATTTCTCCGGTGGCGAGAAGGCCCGTCTGGCGCTGGCGCTGATTGCCTGGGAAAAACCCAACCTGTTGCTGCTCGATGAACCGACCAACCACCTGGATCTGGAGATGCGCCTGGCACTGACCATGGCCCTGCAGGAATTCGGCGGCGCGGTACTGGTGGTGTCTCACGATCGGCACTTGCTCAAAAGCACGACCGATGACTTCCTGCTGGTAGCCGATGGCCGCGTGCAGGAATTCGACGGCGATCTGGATGATTACACGCGCTGGCTGGCCGATTACCGACTGCGCAACGCGCCGGTCAGCACCACGCCCGTCAATGCCGACAAGACTGACAAGAAAGCCCAGCGTCAGCAGGCAGCAGCCTTGCGCCAGCAACTGGCCCCGCACAAGCGTGAAGCCGACAAGCTGGAGCGTGATCTGGGTGTGGTGAATGAACACCTCGCCAAGGTCGAAGAGGCGCTGGCGGATAGCACCAACTACGAGGCGGCCAACAAGGACAAGCTGCGCGATCTGCTGGCCGAGCAGGCAAAGCTGAAAGTACGTGAGTCCGAGCTGGAAGATGCCTGGATGCAGGCGCTGGAACTGCTGGAATCAATGCAGGCCGAACTGGAAGCATTGTCGTGAGTGAGGCAAAAGAGTGATGGAGATGTTGGGCCTGCCGGTATCCGCGTACTGGCTTGAACCGCTGCTGATCGGTGTACAGATTCTGCTGATCCTGCTGGCCGGTTACGTATTGCAACGCATCGTGGGTGGTTTTCTGACCGGTCTGGGCGAGCGTTACCCTTTGCCTCCGGAGCTGCTGGTACCGGTTCGCGGTGGCTTGCGCTGGCTGATCATGGGCAGCGCTTTCGTTTTCGTCCTGGGCCGGCTCGGGGTTTCGGCCACCGTGTTGTGGACGGCGCTGTCCGGTTTTGTCGCGGTCGCGGCGGTGGCGTTCTTCGCCATGTGGAGCGTGCTGTCGAACCTGCTTTGCGCCATTCTGATCTTTACCATCGGCCCGTTCCGTATCGGAGACATGGTCGAGCTGGTCGAGACGCTGGACAAGCCCGGTGTAAAGGGCCGGGTGGTCGCTATCAATCTGATGTTCACCACCCTGATCGAAACCCAGGAAGCCGGTGGAGCGCTGGTTCAGGTGCCCAATAGCCAGTTCTTTCAGAAGGCGGTACGCCGCTGGCGCGGCAGTGACCTGTTCCAGCAGATGGTGGTTGCGAAGCAGCCGGATGAGCAGGATTAAAAATAGTTAGCCTTCCAACGCGCTAACCACTAATTTATCGGGCATTCGACTCTGCTTGAGGTGCGTGATGGCGCTTGAAACGTGGCTGGGCTTTTTTGCGGCCTGCTGGATTATCAGTCTTTCACCAGGCGCAGGTGCTATTGCGTCGATGTCCTGTGGTCTGCAATACGGTTTCTGGCGTGGCTACTGGAATGCCCTCGGCTTGCAGATCGCGCTGGTGGCACAGATTGCGATTGTCGCTGCGGGTCTTGGTGCAGTGCTGGCGGCTTCCGAGATGGCGTTCACGCTGATCAAGTGGTTCGGTGTGGCGTATCTGGTCTACCTCGGCATCAAACAGTGGCGCGCGCTGCCCACCGACCTGAGTGACGAATCGGCCGTTCGCCCTGTCGGCAAACCGGCGACGCTGGTCATGCGCGGCTTTCTGGTCAATATCAGTAACCCCAAGGCGCTGATTTTCATCCTGGCAATTTTGCCGCAGTTCATTGACCCGGCCGCTCCGCTGTTTATCCAGTACGTCATCATCGCGGCGACCATGGTGGTGGTCGACCTGATCGTGATGGCGGGTTACACCGGCCTGGCATCGAAGGTCCTGCGCCTGCTGAAAACGCCTCGCCAGCAACGTCGTCTGAACCGCACGTTCGCCAGCCTGTTCGTCGGGGCAGCAGGGTTTCTCGCAACGCTGAATCGCGGCACGGCCTGAGCCACCTCGCCCCCTTCAAGTCCCGAACAGAGCCATGCCCTGTTCGGGCCTTAGTAAGGCTGAATGTAAGATTCTGTAACAAAAACGGACCTCGACTATTGAGTAGTGATCGTGCGGCGTTAACAATGCACCGCATCGCATTCCTGTCGAGATTCTGCAATGCCCGTCCGCTCTCGTTATTTTGCCTGGCTGCTGGTGCCGCTACTGGCGCTGTGCAGCTGCATCGCACTGGCCGAACCTGTCGAGGGCGCAGCCCAGGCGTTGCATCTGCTGGATTATCTGGGTGCCGACTACCCGGCCACCGTGGCGGATGGCAAGGTCGTGAATACCGTCAAGTATCAGCAGCAGATCGACAACCTCGCAGCGCTGCAAGGCCTCGTGCTTGCCCTGCCACGACGTGCAGAGCGTGCTGATCTGGAGCAGGCCGTATCGCAGCTGAAAAGCGCTGTAACGTATCGGCTGGACGGTGTGCAGGTCGCTCGTCAGGCGCGGCAGTTGAGTGCCCGGCTCGCGCTTGCCTATGAGGTCAGTCAGGCCCCGGCCATCACCCCGGACCCGGCCCGTGGCGCGCCCTTGTACGCTCAGCATTGCTCGGTCTGTCATGGCGATAGCGGGGCAGGTGACGGTCCGGCAGGTATCGGTCTGGAGCCGCCGCCTTCGAACCTGCGTGACACGGCGCGGCTGGATCGCCTGAGCCTTTACGACCTCTACAACGCAACCGGGCTGGGAATTTCCGGCACCGACATGCCCGCGTTCGCCGACCAGCTGGACGACCGCCAGCGCTGGGATATCGCGACCTACATCGCCAGTTTCAGTGCACAGCCGGTCGCCAATCCAGGCAAAACCTTCAACATCGCCGATCTGGCTCGCCAGACACCCGCCGAAGTTCAGGCGGCAGAGGGGCCGGATGCCAGCGCGACCTTCCGCGCCCAGCGTGCACGCCCGCCACAGGTGCAGCGCGGCCCGGCGCAACTGCTCGATTACACCAGCGTGACGCTCGACAAGAGTCTGGCGGCCTACAAAGCGGGTGATCGCGAGCAGGCCTATGATTTGTCGGTGGCGGCCTATCTGGAAGGTTTCGAGCTGGTCGAAAGTTCTCTGGATAACGTCGACGCCAACGTGCGCAAGGACACTGAAAAGAGCCTGATGGCTTACCGGCAGTCATTGCAGGATGGCATGCCGCTACCGCAGGTTGCGCAAAAGCTGGAGGCCGCCAAAGCCAGGCTCAAGGAGTCGGCAGGGCTGTTGGGCAGCGACGGCCTCAGCCAGTCGCTGAGCTACATTTCGGGCCTGCTGATACTGCTGCGGGAAGGGCTCGAAGCCATTCTGGTGCTGGCAGCGATTCTGGCGTTTCTGCGCAACACCGAGCAGCAGTCTGCGGTGCGCAGCGTCAACATCGGCTGGGCGCTCGCCTTGCTGGCAGGACTGGGCACTTGGGCCCTCGCTGCCTATGTGATCGATGTCAGCGGCGCGCAGCGTGAGTTGCTGGAAGGTGCCACCGCGCTGTTCGCCAGTGTAATGGTGCTCTGGCTTGGCGTGTGGATGCACGACCGTCGCCATGCCGCCGCGTGGCAGGACTATGTCAAAAGCAGCCTGGTCGGCGGCGGTGGCCGATTCGGCTTCGCGGTACTGGCTTTCTTCTCGGTGTACCGCGAGCTGTTCGAAGTCATCCTGTTCTACGAAACCCTGTGGTTGCAGGCAGGACCCGCCGGACACGATGCCGTGCTGGCGGGTGGCGCCACAGCACTGGTGCTGTTGGTCGGCCTGGCGTGGGTCATCCTGCGCGGCTCGGCGAAGCTGCCGCTGTCAATGTTCTTCGGTATCAACGCTGCGCTGCTGTGTGCGCTGTCGGTGGTGTTCGCCGGGCATGGCGTCAAGGCCCTGCAAGAAGCTGGCATCTTCGGCACCCGGCCAGTGCCGTTTTTCGAATTCGACTGGCTGGGCATTCATGCCGACCTGTACTCGCTCGGTGCACAGGCCATCGCCCTGACAGCCATTGCCGTGCTCTACGGGCGCAGCGTGCTGGCAGAGAAACGCAGGCGTCAGGCATCAGCCTGACGCTTTACACCTGCTCAAGGACAAGCGGCATCCGCCGCTTGTCCAGACTGTACTAATCAGCGCTATTTCCCCCATCGTTAGACGCTTTTCCTTCCTGTACAAAAAACCACCTGTTAGTTCTGTCAGTAGACGCCATTTTTATTCAGGCCTAGTGTAGCGAAACGCCAACTCGGCTATCGGGTACTGGCGCATTTACCTGAGAACGAGGTGGGTGATGGCTAAGTATGAGATTCGGTTGTGGGCTGAAGATATTGAGGAACATGACCATCCTGAAATAGCCATTGAATTTTATGAAAACGATGATTTGCAAGAGCATGCCTGGGTCAGGCTGCACCCTCATGGCAAGCACAAGATTCGCGGCGAACTGGGAAGGGACGAGGAAGTTCTGACCGACCTGGCACTGGCCTTCAGGAAGAAGGTGGCTGAGTTGTTGGATTGGTAAAGCCAGGTTACGTTTGTAACAAAACCTGACTTACACAGGTGCCGGAGAGGCTGGCGGTACTGGCATCTCAATCCAATAAAAGAGGATTGAGAACATGGCTAATTATGAAGTAAGACTCTCGACTGCCGAATTTGAAGGTGATGCGACGCCTGAAGTACTCGTGGAGTTCTGGGACGCTAACCTTTTAAATGAAAGAACAGGCCGCAAGGGAGATTACGCATTCACGGCGTTTGTAACGGCGACGGTTACGATACCGTCAAGAGTAAAGCAGACGTTGACGGGGGTAGAAGGAATCGACGACAAGGACGACGCTATCTTGATCGATCTAGCCAAGGCATTTGTCAAAATGAATCTCTTCATTAAATAAACGACCGCAAGATCGGCAGGCATGAGGGGCACGTTCGGTGCCCCTCGACATATGTATTCAGAAATCAATCATTCCAAATCAACCGGCTTCTTCAATTTCGGATTCGGGAAGAACTGCACACCCTGCACCTTCGGATCCGCCGGTTTGACCACTGCCTTGTTGACCCGCGTGCCCAACTCCTTCGGTATCGAAATACCTTGTTCGTTGAGCGTATCGCTGTAGCCGCAGCCCACGCACTCACGGTGCGGCACATCGTTTTCGCTCCACATCATCAGCTTGTCAGGCTCGCTGCACGCCGGGCAGACGGCCCCGGCGATAAAGCGTTTCTTGGTAATGATTACCGGTGTATCGGTCATGCTGCCGCGTCCTCACTCAAGCCACTGTGACGCAAGAGTGCGTCAATCGACGGCTCGCGTCCGCGGAAGTCGACGAACAGCACCATCGGAGCCTGTGAGCCACCGCGGGCCAGGATGGCTTCGCGGAAGGCACGGCCGGTTTCAGCGTTGAGCACACCGTCTTCCTCGAATTTCGAGAACGCATCGGCGGACAGCACTTCGGCCCACTTGTAGCTGTAATAACCGGCTGCGTAACCGCCTGCGAAGATATGCGCGAAGCTATTCGGGAAACGGTTGTAGGCGGGCGGACGCATCACCGACACTTCGTCACGAATGCCTTCCAGCACATCCAGCACGCTGCGCCCGTCACCGTGGGTGGCGTGCAATTCAAAGTCGAACAGCGAGAACTCCAACTGACGCACCATCATCAGACCGGACTGGAAGTTCTTGGCGGCGAGCATTTTCTCCAGCAGGTCCTGTGGCAGCGGCTCGCCGGTTTCGTAATGACCGGAGATCAGCGCCAGACCTTCGGGCTCCCAGCACCAGTTTTCCATGAACTGGCTCGGCAACTCGACGGCGTCCCAGGCCACGCCATTAATACCGGAAACACCGGCATGCTCGACGCGAGTCAGCAGGTGATGCAGGCCATGACCGAACTCGTGGAACAGCGTGGTGACTTCATCGTGAGTCAGCAGCGCAGGCTTGCCCGCGACTGCCGGTGTGAAGTTGCACACCAGGTTGGCCACCGGGCTTTGCAACGTGCCCTCAGCCGTACGACGACGATCACGAGCGCCGTCCATCCAGGCACCGCCACGCTTGTTGGCGCGCGCATACAGATCGAAGAAGAAACGCCCCACATGCTGGCCGTTTTCCTTGATCTCGAACAGACGAACGTCCGGATGCCATGTATCGAAACCTTTCTGCTCGGCAATCTCGATGCCGTACAGGCGCTGGACGATAGCGAACAGACCGCCCAGCACCTTATCGATGGGGAAGTAGGCGCGCAGGATTTCCTGAGAAACGCTGTAGCGCTGTTCGCGCAGCTTCTCGCCATAGAAACCGCTGTCCCAGCTTTGCAGATCCGGGCAGCCCTGTTCTGCAGCATAAGCCTTCAGTTGCTCAAGGTCCTGGGCGGCAAACGGCTTGCTGCGCTTGGCCAGGTCACGCAGGAAACTCAACACCTGATCGCTGGACTCGGCCATCTTGGTCGCCAGGCTCAGCTCGGCGAAGTTTGCATAGCCGAGCAGCTGCGCAAGCTCCTGACGCAGATCAAGGATCTGCTCCATGACCGGAGTGTTGTCGTTCTTGCCTGCGTTCGGGCCTTGATCCGACGCGCGGGTGGCGTACGCCGCATAGACTTCTTCGCGCAGTGCGCGGTCTTCGGCGTAGGTCATCACCGCGTAGTAGCTCGGGAATTCCAGCGTGATCAGGTAGCCTTCCAGATCCTTTGCCTTGGCGGCGGCGGCCATTTGCTGCTTGGCAGAATCAGTCAGACCGGCGAGGGCAGACTCATCGGCGACCAGCTTGGTCCAGGCCTGGGTGGCGTCGAGCAACTGGTTGGAAAACTGGCTGCCCAGCTCCGACAGTTTGCTTTGCACTTCGGCGTAACGCTTTTGCTGCTCTGGCGGCAGATCGATACCGGACAGGCGGAAGTCACGCAGCGATTGTTCCAGAATGGTCTTCTGGCCAACGTCGAAACCGGCGGCCTCAGGGCCGTTGGCCAGGGCTTCATAGGCCTGAAACAGCGCGCGGTTCTGGCCCATCTCGGTGGAGTAGGCGCTCAATGCCGGCAGGCAGGATTCATACGCTTCGCGCAGCTCGGAGCTGTTGCACACCGCATTGAGGTGGCTGACCGGGCTCCAGGCAGCGCCCAGGCGATCGTTCAGCTCGTCCATGGTCAGTACCAGCCCGGCCCAGGTCGGTGTCGAACCTTGTTTGGCGAGGATGTCGGCAATCGCGGCACGGTTATCCGCCAGGATCTGTTCGATAGCAGGTTTGACATGTTCGGCACGAATCGCCGAAAAGGGTGGCAGGTCGTACGATTGCAGAAGAGGGTTGTTCGCGCTCACGGTTTTGCACCTTGCCTTGAAGAAACACTCAGCCATCTTAATTACAATCGACGCCGACCGCAGCAACCAAACCCGCTCTACACGCCTATCACTGCCAAAGAAGGAGCCTATCGTGGCCATGCGCAAGTTTCAGGAGCACACCCCAGCCCTCGGCGAACGGGCCTTTGTCGATCATTCAGCGGTGGTTATCGGTGACGTGGAAATCGGTGCCGACAGCTCCGTCTGGCCACTGACGGTGGTACGCGGCGACATGCACCGCATCCGCATCGGCGCTCGCACCAGCGTGCAGGATGGCAGCGTGCTGCACATCACCCACGCCGGTCCCTTCAACCCGGACGGTTTTCCGCTGCTGATTGGCGATGAGGTGACCATCGGTCACAAAGCCATGCTGCATGGCTGCACCCTCGGCAACCGCATCCTGGTCGGCATGGGCACCACTATCATGGACGGCGCGATTGTCGAAGACGAAGTGATCATTGGCGCAGGCAGCCTGGTGCCGCCGGGCAAGGTACTGGAAAGTGGTTTCTTGTATGTCGGCCGCCCGGTCAAACAGGCGCGGGCACTGACCGAAAAGGAAATCGCCTTCTTCCCATACAGCGCCGCTAATTACGTGAAGCTCAAGGATCAGCACCTGGCTGAGGAGTTTGATAAGGGCTGAGGCTGACCATCGTTCCTATGCTCCAGCGCAGGAATGCCTTTCGTGACGCTTCGCGTCACAATTTTGCGCCGCACCACGTGCTCAAGATCGGACGCAGAGCGTCCGGAAAGGCATTACCACGCAGAGCTTAGTAACGAGAATCCATCAAGGCATTAACGCCCGCAGCGCAGTCTTGCGCGCCTCGGCAGGCATCGCGCCCAACTTTTCCACCGCCCGATAAAACGCCTGCCAGTCGCCATCCACCTGCCTGAACAAGGTCTCGAAAGCTGGCACCCATTGGTCGTAAAGACCAAAAGGCAGCAGTTTGGCGTTGTTCATCGGGCTGTTGATCCAGGCATCAAAGCGCTTGTCGCCCGCCCATTGCTCATCGCGCAATTTTCGGTAGTCACTGCGCATGCGCTCAAACTCTTCAGCCTTGCGCGCGCGCATCACTTCGGCAGACAGCGGCTGACGATACAGCGCCTTGAGTCGCTCTCGGGTATCGAGTACCAGCCGGGTAAACCGGTCACGCCGCGCAGACTGAGAAACACTCTCCGGAGGCAGCCCCCGCGCCGCACGCCACTGGCGCGTGCCTTCCTGCTCGACAAAACTGGCGTAGGACTCGTTGAACTCCGTGTCGTCCTTCACATAAAAACGCTGATGCGCCAACTCATGAAAAATCAGCGTCGCCAGACGCTCGTCGCCCCAGCCCATCATGGAGCTGAGAATCGGATCATTGAACCAGCCCAGCGTCGAATAGGCTTCCACACCACTCAGATACACATCCTTGCCAGCCTGGCGCTGCAACGCCGCCTCACCCCGCGCTCCGCCAGGGCTGTAATAACCGCGATAGGCGACACACCCGGCAATCGGAAAACAATGCGTAACCGGCTCCAGAGAGAACTCGTCGGTGGCAAACACATTCCACACCACATAAGGCCGCCCCAGATCCGCATACAGGCGGTAACTCTTGTTATCCGGCAGATGCAAATGCTCAGTGGCAAACGTCCGTGCCAACTGTGAACGGGCCAGATGCTCGCGCAACCCGGCATCCCGCTTCGGGTCAGCGACGATCTTCGCCACCGGTTCGCGAGCCTGCAGCAATTGCCACTGTCCTTGAGCCAATTGACCGTAGTAGGAAACGCTGGCGCAGCCGGCGAGCAGCGTAACGGCCATCAGTAAAATGACGCGACAAAGGCGTGGGGCGGTCAGTGTGGACATGAGCGGGAGGGCTTTGGTGATCTGGACAGGGTGATGTTATGCCGGACGGGCAGGGAGATGTGCAACTGTCGAGATTCGCCGATTAAAAAGGTAATTCGACAAGATCGAGCCTTGCGCCGATAGCAGGGCGTTGCACGCGTGGTTTATGAAGCGCTTACGACGAACGCTGGAACCGGAGGGCACAGCAGAGCGAGAGGAAAGTAAGTCAGCCCGGGCGCACGCTCACCAGGAGAGTGCGCCCGGGCTGCCAGGTTGGGGAGTGCTATCCGTGAAGGGTCGGATCAGGACGTTGTTCTGGCCAGCCACGGGAATGTGGACCGGGGTAGGTAATAAACGTGGAGACTCCAGTTGCAGCCTCGGTCATAGTTGCTTTCAACGTACAAGGACCCAGATGTTTTCCCAATCATCGCACCGTTGGACTTCCAGTCGCCGTTGGTTTCACTGTTCCAGCCGTTTTGAATGTACCAGCCGGTAATAATAGCGCCCCCTTCAGACGGGTCGAACGGGAACGAAAAGGTGTGGCTTTGGTGGCCGATTGTCCAGTCAGCGCTGTAATGCTGATTGTCCTCCTGAATTGAAACATTGGTAAGTTCGGTGGATTTGATCCCGGCCAACGTCGAATAGACACCGCTCGCTGGCTCATTCGGCGGTGAGAGCGTCAGGCTCTGATAGAAAGAGAACAACGCGAGCGAAGGTTGAAGGCTTCTGGTCAGCTCAGAGACTTGCTGACTTAACTGACTTGCCGCGTCAGGCTCGTAAAGCAAGGTGCCGATACGTGCGCTGTACTGATTCGTTAAGTATTGCTGCGTGTCCGCTACAGTATTGATGCCTTGAACGGGCGGGGTGAGGCTGTAGGGCTGGGTGGAGTAATAGCCCGGAATGGCCGACGTGAGTGACTCCAGTTCCCGCAGCTGAAACGCGATGGTCTTGACCTTGGCAAAGTTATCAGGGTTTAGCGGTAACGTATTGGGAATGCGGTTATCGATCTGTGAATAATGAATCAGCCTGGCACGACGCGGAACAGGCTGCAGGTTTTCTGTAAACCACGTCAATATAGTGGGAATGCTGTTAGCGTCAGCCCCGACAGGAGGCGCTTTTCCTGACGTCCCGTTCATGGTGACCGCCACCTTCACATGGACATCGCTTGAGCTTGCCAGCGACTCGAATTCCGCAGCCCCGGAAGCGCTTAGTATGTCTTTCTTACCGGCAACGGCTGCTTTGAAAGTCTGCAGCGCAGTAGTCGTCGTTGTGCTGCACGTATAAGTAGCCACGAAGCGCGAGCCGAATTTCGCGGTGGCAACGAAGTAATCGCCATACGTGTCCCGAAAGCCAGCCGGGTTCGAGCTTGCCAACTCACTGGCTTGAGGGGTGAAGGCTGGCGCTGGACTCAGCGAGGCATAATCCGCGTCCGTCACGTCATAGAAAGCCAATATCGTCAACGAGGTTTCAGAGAACGTGACATTGGACAAATATGACGCGGATGCCGATGCACTGGCGGCACCTACATTGTATTCGCCCTGAGCTTCCGCTTTGAAAAGTCGACTATAGTCGTCAGCGGTCGCAATCACTTCGTACTTCTGAACGGTATTTTTTGCCCTACCAGGTTCTGGTGTAATGGGGCTAACTGCTTGTACAGCAAACGCACCACTTTCGGCATTGATTCCCAAGCCGAAAGAATAGTCATTCCATGGCTGATCATTCAACGTTCCCGCCAGATTGGTAACTAGCGACTCGCTTTTTTCACCCCGTTTACTCCACATTTTTCACATCCCTAATGTTTTTTTGATTGAGACAGGTTCTGCCATCAACAAAAGCTGTCTATTCCTTGACACATGCTTTGAGGTCACAAGGCACTTAATAAAAATGTACAATCGACAATCAGGAATCAAGAAAATTTTATAGAGCCTCAATAAAATTATCCTATCAATTGACTGTAGAAATCAAAATTCGCGGCTGACTATTCAAGCGGGTTTATATAGCCGCACGCAAAGGTGCCAACGCATGAAGCCGATTCACACGCACTTTGAAATGCCCTCTTTGTGTGCGAGCTTGCTCGCGAACGCTAATTTTCAGTCGAAGTGTCTTCAGATGCCTGTCACGCTTATGGCAGGGTAAGCCTGCCGCCATACATCGACTCACACATCCCGGAACCGCCAAAATGCGCATCACAGCCCCGATTACCGCATTAGCCCTGACAGCTCTCTCCGGATGCGCCGGTCCCTTGCCTGCGGTCAACCCGGACATGGCGTGGGTCGACATGCGCACTTTCACCGGACAACTGGTCATGGCCGACAAGCTGGATGGCAAGAACACTTACGATGGACGTTATTTTCAGGTAACGCCGGGCAGCCACGAGTTGCAGGTTCGTTATGACTATGAGTACCGGTCAGGCGGGATGGGGATGATCGGTGATGAATATACCGAGATCACCTGCTACGTCAGTGTGCGTTACGACCACTTCACTGCTGGGCAACGCTATGTGCTGGAGGTACGCTCACTGGCGAACAGTGTGGATGCCTGGCTGTACGACGCACAGCGCAACGTGGTGGCCGAAGAGGAAGAAGAGGGCGGGGTGCATTGCATCTGATCAGCGATCATTACGCTGGTAGATGATTTTTTTCGTACCGTTGTCGCAGCTGCCGATAACCATGTTCGGGTCTGTGGCCTCTTCGTTGCTGACGATTTCCAGCGTATAGGATGTGACATTGTTGGCCTGGATCTTGGCTTCGATTTCATCCTTGAGCTCCTCACAGGACTTCGGTGCCGCCAGGGCGCTGGTGGCCAGCAACGTGCAGGTCACTGCCAGAATTAAACGTTTCATGCTCGACTCCTGATCAAAATCAAAACATGCGTCAATAAGCGCATGACCGATGAAGCAAGCCAGCTTTATACAGCAGAAACAGGAGCGCACAAGCGCTCCCGCAAGGCTGGCCGTGAATCAGCTCAGCAATGTAGCGTCCAGAGTGATCTTGGCGTTCAACACTTTCGAAACCGGGCAGCCTTCTTTGGCCTGCTTGGTCAGTTCGTCGAACTTCTCTTGGGTCGCGCCTGGCACTTTAGCCTTGAGGGTCAAATGCACAGCGCTGATCGCGAAACCGCCTTCTACCTGATCCAGCGACACCTCAGCCTGAGTGTCGATGCTTTCAGCAGTCAGGCCTGCACCGCCCAGAATCATGGACAATGCCATCGAGAAACAACCTGCGTGGGCTGCGCCGATCAATTCTTCAGGATTAGTGCCCTTGCCGCCTTCAAAGCGGGCTTTAAAGCCGTAAGGCGCTTCACGCAACACTCCGGTTTCCGTGGAGATGCTGCCGATACCGGTTTTCAGATCACCTTCCCAGTGGGCGGATGCTTTCTTGACGATACTCATGGTGGCTCCTTTTGGAATGAATTTGGATCAATGCTGTTACAAGGTTCTGAGGATAGTCGACTCTGGAAAGTTCAACCGTCGGAAAGACCGAGCGTTTAAGTAGGTTTTTCTGCGCACACCATTGAAAAGCCATGCTTGCGCCCGCACTGCTGTTTCATCGTGGGCAGCTCCAGCAGCCAGCCCATCACAATTCGAGGAGCTACCCCGGCCTATGAAACGTCTGGCAGATGTAAAAATTTCTACCCTTGATCTGGTGCCCGTGCGCTATGACAGAGGTCCCGCCGAATCCCTGCGCAACTCGCTCAGCCTCGCCCGGCATGTCGAGAAACTGGGCTACAAGCGCTTCTGGGTGGCTGAACATCACAACATGGACGGTATCGCCAGTTCGGCGACGTCGGTATTGCTGGCGTATCTGGCCGGGGGCACGTCGACCATTCGCGTCGGTGCAGGCGGTATCATGCTGCCCAACCATGCACCGCTGGTGGTTGCCGAGCAGTTCGGCACGCTGGCCAGTCTGTATCCCGGCCGGATCGATCTGGGCCTGGGCCGTGCGCCGGGGTCCGATCAGATGACCGCACGCGCCTTGCGTCGTGAGCGTTCCGGTAGTGCCGAGGATTTCCCGGACGATGTCACCGAGCTGATGGAATACCTGGGGCCACGCACACCTGATCAAAAAGTGATCGCTGTGCCAGGCTCGGACACTAACGTGCCTGTCTGGCTATTGGGATCGAGTCTGTTCAGCGCACAGCTGGCGGGCATGCGTGGCTTGCCGTATGCCTTCGCATCGCACTTTGCTCCGCGCTACATGCATGAGGCGATTCGCGTGTACCGCAATCACTTCCAGCCATCGGCCGTGCTCGACAAGCCGTATGTGATGCTCGGCGTCCCGCTGTCGGCGGCAGACACTGACGAGCATGCCGAATACCTGGCAACGTCTGTGTACCAGCGCATTCTGGCGCTGATGCGCGGGCACAGCCTTATGCAGCGCCCACCCGTAGAATCGATGGACGGGCTGTGGCTGCCGCACGAGCGTGAAGCAGTGGCAAGCTTTCTGGGACTGGCGATGGTGGGCGGCCCTGACAAGATCCGCGCCAAGCTGGACGTATTGCTTGAACAGACCGACGCCGATGAGTTGATCTTCACGTGCGACATGTACGAGCACGAGGATCGTCTGCGGTCTTACGAGATCCTGGCGCAGGTCGCACACGGTTAAGCGGTTTGTCGAAGCGCAAAATACCCCGCCAAAAACAGAATCGCCCCGGACTGGATGACAGTCCGGGGCGATTCTGTTCGTGAAACCTGCAAACGGGATTAACCGGGCAAACTGACCAGGGTCAGGCCCGATTGGCAATCAACCGCGCTGGTAAACGATTACCTTGGTCCCGCCTTCGCAAGTGCCGACGACTTGCTTGTCGGCCGCGCTGCCTTTCTCGACCACTTCCAGCGTGTAGGACGTTACGCCCTTCGTCTGGAGTCTGGCGTCGATTTCACTTTTCAACTCTTCACATGGCTTGCCTGCCGCGAGGGCAGTGCCTGCAACGCTGAGCAAGCCTACAGCCAACAAAAACTTCTTCATGGGTAATCCCTCTCGTCCGGCCAAATAATGAAGACGCCATCGGAACAGGCGCCCATTAAATTCCCACGCCCACACATCAACCGTGTGGCCATATCTGTGTGTATGTAGCGCAGGTTATGGCAATCGGCCAGCCAAAAGGTTCAGAGGGCCATCAGCTGTTGGTAATGCGGAAGCCGACTTTCAAGGTGACCTGGAAGTGCGCAACCTTGCCGTTTTCAATATGGCCGCGGGTTTCAGTCACTTCAAACCATTCCATAAGATCGAGGCTTTTGCTGGCTTCGGCCAGTGCGTTATTGATGGCGTCTTCGATGGTGGTGGTGGAAGAGCCTACGATTTCAACTTTTTTGTACGTGTGATGATCGGTCATGGCAGTTCTCCTGAAGGTCTGGAAAAGACGCGATATAGACCGCGCTCCCTGCTTCTGTCAGGAGAACGCGCGCAAAAGTTCAGCGCTTTGCAAAAATCCCATCGCACTTTCCAAAAAGCCCGGAGTCGGAAACAACACGCCCACTCATCATTGCAGGAGAAACACCATGGCTACTACGTCACTTCGCAAAGCCTCGTTGCAGAGTATGGAAGCTGAAATCGAGAGCCTCCTGAAGTCCCTCGAGGGCCTGAAAGCCGACGCTACCGACGAGTCGCGCAAGACATTGAAAAATCTGAAAGCCAACGCTGAAAGCGCTCTGAGCCACTCGCGCAGCCTGCTCAGCGATGTCTACGAAGACGTTAAAGAAAAAACCCGCGAAAACGCACTGGCTACCCGCGACTACGCTCAGGAACACCCTTGGACCACCGCTGGCGTTGCGGTAGGTGCCATTGGCCTGATCGCTGCGTACATGCTGTTCAAGCGCGGCAACTGATCAGACTCTGATCGGGTCCCTAGGCCGCTTCAGCTCATTTTTCAACCACTGAGCAAGCTGCCGCGCCCGTCCATCGGCCGCGCGTCTGGGCACCCAGAGCGCCAGCTGCGCCGGGGTTTCGCTGAAGCCCCATGGCGCAGCAAGGCGACCGGCTTTAAGGTCATCAATGACCAATGGCTCCGGCGCAATCGCAATGCCCAGGCCTGCTACGGCCGCCTCCAGCAAATAATACAAATGCTCGAAACCCTGCCCGTAATGCAATGATCGCGGATCAATGCCGTTTTGCTGCGCCCAGCTTGGCCAGGCTTGCGGACGAGAGGTGGTTTGCAGCAATGATTCCTCAAGCAGGGCCGCGGCCGGTGCATCGTGCAGGCGTCCGAACCCAGCGAACCGCGGACTCAATACCGGTCCGATCCGCTCGCTTGCCAGTTCGAACACCTGCATATCTGCAGGCCACGGTGGCTCGGCGAATACCAGCAATGCATCCAGGCCGGGCCGACGCGGGTCAAGATCGCCTTCGCCCGCGGACAGGTGCAGACGCAGGTCCGGCAACTCGGCATTCAGGCGACTCAAACGTGGAATAAACCAGCGCGCCAGCAGACTGCCGGAACAACCCAGCACAAACGGCGCGTCTGCGCTGCCTTTGCTCAGTTCGACACACACACCTCGCAGGCGGTCGAAGGCTTCGCTACTGACATCGCGCAATCGAATACCTGCATCTGTGAGTTTCAAGCCTCGGCCGTCCTTGCTGAACAGGCTGACGCCCAGGTGCTCTTCGAGCACTTTCAGTTGGCGACTGACAGCGCCATGTGTCACGTTCAGCTGTTCGGCGGCCTGACTGACACCGCCAAGACGAGCAGTGCTTTCGAAGGCGCGCAAGGCATTGAGGGGAGGGAGGTCGCGGCTCATGATCTGTGAGTTTTCCTGACAGGTTGCAGCGATCTTATCGGTTTTCATCCGGTCTTGCGCTGGTTAAAGTGGACCCATTGCCAATACGGCTCAACCCATTCGCCCAATACTGCAACTGGAGCACTTCATGAACCAGACCAATTTCCGCAGCGGCCCCGACGCCAATGGCCTGTTCGGCTCATTCGGCGGCCGCTACGTGGCTGAAACCCTGATGCCGCTGGTGCTAGACCTCAACCGCGAGTACGAAGCCGCCAAGGCTGACCCGGAGTTCGCCAAAGAGATGGCCTACTTCCAGCGCGACTACGTGGGCCGCCCGAACCCGCTGTACTTCGCCGAGCGTCTGACCGAGTTCTGCGGCGGCGCAAAAATCTACTTCAAGCGCGAAGAGCTCAATCACACCGGCGCGCACAAGATCAACAACTGCATCGGCCAGGTACTGCTCGCCAAGCGCATGGGCAAAAAACGTCTTATCGCGGAAACCGGCGCAGGCATGCACGGCGTTGCCACTGCAACCGTTGCAGCGCGTTTCGGCCTGCCTTGCGTGATCTACATGGGTGCTACCGATATCGAGCGCCAACAGGCCAACGTATTCCGCATGAAGTTGCTGGGCGCTGAAATCGTGCCAGTCACTTCCGGCACCGGCACTCTGAAAGATGCGATGAACGAAGCGCTGCGCGACTGGGTGACCAACGTCGAAGACACCTTCTACCTGATCGGCACCGTGGCAGGCCCGCACCCTTACCCGGCGATGGTGCGTGACTTCCAGGCCATCATCGGCAAGGAAACCAGAGAGCAGATGCAAGAGAAGGAAGGCCGCCTGCCGGACAGCCTGATTGCCTGCGTCGGTGGCGGTTCCAACGCCATGGGCCTGTTCCATCCGTTCCTGGATGACGCCAGCGTAGAGATCATCGGGGTTGAAGCGGGCGGCCACGGTGTCGATACCGACAAGCACGCGGCCAGCCTCAATGGCGGCGTGCCGGGCGTGCTGCACGGCAACCGCACGTACCTGCTGCAGGATGGCGACGGACAGATTACCGATGCGCATTCTATCTCTGCCGGTCTGGACTACCCCGGCATTGGTCCGGAACACGCATTCCTGCACGAGGTGAAGCGCGTCGAATACGTCAGCATCACCGACGACGAAGCGCTGGATGCCTTTCATCAATGCTGCCTGCTAGAAGGCATCATCCCCGCGCTGGAAACGGCTCACGCACTGGCCGAAGCCATGAAGCGGGCGACCAACCTGCGCGACGATCACCTGATGGTCGTATGCCTGTCCGGGCGTGGTGACAAAGACATGCAAACCGTCATGAACCACATGGCCGCCGCCGAAAAAACTCAGGAGAAGCTGGTATGAGCCGTCTCGAACAACGTTTCGCCCAGCTTAAAACCGACGGTCGTGCGGCGCTGGTCACCTTCATCACTGCCGGTGATCCTGGCTATGACACTTCGCTTAAAGTCCTGAAGGGCCTGCCTGCGGCGGGTGCTGACGTGATTGAGCTGGGCATGCCTTTCACCGATCCGATGGCCGACGGTGTGGCCATTCAATTGGCAACTCTGCGTGCTCTGGACGCGGGTCAGACCCTACAGAAAACCCTGCAGATGGTCAGCGAATTCCGTGTCGACGATCAGACCACGCCGATTGTGCTGATGGGTTACTACAACCCGATCCACCGTTTTGGCGTCGAAGCCTTCGTGGCGCAGGCAAAGGAAGCCGGCGTTGACGGCCTGATCATCGTTGACCTGCCTCCCGAGCACGACGCTGAACTGGCAACGCCTGCGCAGGCGTCCGGCATCGACTTCATCCGCCTGACCACGCCGACCACCGACGATGCGCGTCTGCCGCGTGTGCTGGAGCGCAGTTCCGGCTTCGTCTACTACGTGTCGGTTGCCGGTGTGACCGGTGCTGGCTCGGCAACCACCGAGCATGTCACTGAAGCCATCGCTCGCTTGCGCCGCCACACTGATCTGCCGATCAGCGTCGGTTTCGGCATTCGTACACCTGAGCAGGCAGCGGCCATTGCGCGTCTGGCAGACGGTGTTGTGGTGGGTTCGGCGTTCGTCGACAAGATCGCCACAGCCGAGTCGCCGGAGCAGGCAATCGATGGCGTGTTGACGCTGTGCGCTGCACTGGCCGAAGGCGTACGTAACGCCCGCGCCAGCTGAGGGTAAAGTTTCTGATACAGAGGAATCAAAGCGCTGGCAGCGGTTCTATGTAGCAAGACACAAGGGGTTCATGACCAGCGTCGTGAGCCCCTTTTTGCTGCATTGAGTAAAGCCGAGGAAGCACCATGAAACTGCCAAACCGTTTTATCACCGGGCTGGGTATCCTGATGATCAGCGCCAGCCCGTTGCTGCAAGCTGCACCGCCGGACCAGCGCGGTGATGGCCCGGACGACAACCGCGGCGGCCAGCAGCAGGGACCACAGAATGGCGGGCACAATGAGCGCGGGAATGACCGTGGCCCAGGGAATGACAAAGGTAACGGCCCAAGCAAACAGGCCCATCGAGACAACCGTGGCGGCAACCGTCCGCCGCAGGATTTCGGCGACGTACGCCAGACCTTCCAGCAGCACCGCGACGTGATCGGCCGAGGCCAGCCGCTGCCACCGGGCGTGCACATCGCCAAAGGCCAACCACTGCCGCGCGGCTACGGCAAACGTCTGGACAGCCGTTCACTGCAATACCTGCCCCGTTACGACGGCTACGAATGGCGCCGCCTGGGCACCGACGTCGTACTGATCGCCGTGGGTTCCGGGATTGTGTACACGATTCTGGATGGTGTGTTGAATTGATGTAGGACTCAGGTTTCGCGCCCAACATTTTGCACACGTCCGCTTTTTGATTCTGGCCGAAGGCCGTGGGAGTGACCGGGGCGGCGGTCCGCATTGTTCGCGAAAGCGCCGGTATATTCTCAAAAAATGTATCGGTTGAGCCGCCGTATTCGCGGACAAGTCCGCTCCCACGCCCTCCGGGCAGAAGCAAGTTTTCAACTATCGTGCGACGCTTCGCGTCGCATGCCGTTCTGGACGCTCCGTGTCCGATCTTGAGGGCCGCCCAGCGCGGAAAACAGCCCAGCTCAACCCTGCTTCTGGTTAACCCGCGCCAGGAACGTCATCAGCGCCCCTGACACAAAATCAGGGTTTTCCAGATTGGCGATATGACCCGCCTCGGGCACCAGCACATAAGGGCAGCCAATCAGGCCGGCCATCTCACGAGTCTCCTCAGGCGGGCGCGGGATGTCTGCATCGCCACACATCACCAGCGTGGTGTCGGCATTCAGTTGCTCGATCAACCCAAGCCGGTCATCACGACCAAAGATCATTCGCCCCAATGGCACGACGGACTGGCGCAACTGCTCGGCATTCATGCCGGCAAGCGCTGCACGAAACGACGTGTACACAGGCGACTGCGGATCAATGCCGGGACGGAAGAAGATCGGCACCACGATATCCAGCAGCGGCTCGGGAAAGTCAACAGCCTCTTCGACCTTGTCGAGCAGCGAAAAATAGTAGGCCTTCTTGGCCTCCGACTCTTTGCCCAGATAAGTGTCCATCAACACCAGCCCGGTGATGCGCTCAGGAGCCAACAGTGCGGCAATTGCGCCCCACATGCCGCCCACTGACAACCCGACGATGCTGCACTGCTCGATATTCAAATGATCCAGCAACGCCAGCGCATGCCGGGCCAGATCATCAAGATTGCGGGTGCCTTCCGGAAACCCGCTGGAATCCCCGTGCCCCCAGAGATCGGGCACGATCACCCGATACTGGCTGGCAAGGGTATCAATCTGAGCGCTCCACATGCCCTTGTCCCAGAGGTAACTGTGCCCGAGCAAAACGACCGGCCCAGTGCCTTGGTCAGAATAGTGAAGGGTCTTACCGTCAATGAGTAGATCCGGCATTTCTGATGATCCTCTTTTCTGGTCTTTCAGCATTCGAAACAAGAGGGTCTGTACAGACCTTTGCTGCCTGAGTTTCAAGCAATTGCATGACCATTTTTTTAAAATTAGCGCCTGAAAAGACCAATCGGTCATTTTTCGGCGACGCTATCTTACACCCATTTTTTGGGCGGTGATCAGCGTGGGGCAATGGAAGAAAAAGGTCGACTAGCTAGCAATCAGCCACTTAAAGCGCTCAGATTCAAGGGCCGAACCGCCCCCATCCAAATGGCATGGTCAGTATGGTCACGCAGCTCATTACCTGTCAGAGGATGCAGAAACACCACCAGCCCATCGCGATTCAACGCAAGCCATAGCGTAACGTCAGCCAACTGCTCATGCCCGAACGCCAACTGACAACTCCAGTCCGGATGCGGCCCGACCAGCTTCTGGTGAACCCGGCCCATCTGCACGGCAAATATCTCGGTCGCGGCTTCGCACAAGGCTCGGGCCTGGTCTAGGGTTTGGGCGTTGAAATAGATGTGGGCGTGGTAGCCGTGGATGTCTTGTATTGAGGTAGGGGCTCCTTTCTCGGCTGAAGGCCTGACTGATGCGAGTATGTCAGCCTTGATTATTTTTTCTCGTGTGTAGACCGATAGTAGGTCCTGCATGAGGGTTGAGAAAGTCTCATGACCGTCTCAGGTGTGAAGTCCCACAGCATTGAGCGGCTCCAAAACGACGCTCTCTGCCAATAAAATACACGCTGCACCGTAAACAGCCTCAAGCTCAAACAATACCAGTTTACCGGTGCGAACGAGGTTCAGCTTCTGCAAAAAGTTAGTGTCTTTTAAGTCGTCTGGCTGAGGATCGCGCCCTCTCATCAGGAAAAACAAACAACGTGCAGTTTCCACTTCCTGATCGTTACCGGCATCAAAAAAAATGGCGCGGTCGACAATATTCAAAACCCTCATACCATTCAGGCCAAAATCATCGACGCCCTTAGCAATTATTTGATAACGCTTTTTGCCTTCCCAAGGACTTGTCACATTTAGCCGAATTTCTTTTTCAATTGAAAATACATGAACCGAATCAATCGTCGCCTCTACCAAATATCCCATAAACTCATAACATCTCCTTTCGCCCAAAGCGGGGATTGTCAAAAAAATGCCTCCCCGCCCTTTGCTCATATTGAAAAATTATCAAAGTAGCTATATATCCGTCTGATTTTTATCTTTCCATACATCACCGCTTGCCTCATGGAACCGGTAACCAAAGGGCAAGGCTAAAAACTTCACGAGGTCAGGACGATGCTCCGCCACATGGTGTGCGTGAACCGTCTTGAGCGTTTGTGTATCGCCGTTATACCGGTCTGTAGTTATCCACCAGCCAGACATATGCTCGGGCGACGGATAGCGAACGCCCTCAACGGCGTCGCCCTCGAACACACCATCAGAAATGACTATCAGCTGATCGTGATGTGGGACGGAATGCTCGACGCCGAGTTTTGCGCATATTGCGTGCTGCTCTGACCACATTTTCAGCGTAGTCGTGATACCGAGTACATAGCCATCTGTCAAAGGGACTTGTTCAAAAAAATTAGCTCCTGACAATCATTGAGCTGCATTTTTGTTATCCAGGAGCCGTAGCCCAAGGTTTCATTTAGTGAAATTTTATGACCAGTTTCGAGATAATGAAAGACCGTCTCAACAAACTCAATTGCGTATTCTTCTAAATCCTCATCATGAGTCTGAACATTTATCTCGTGACCGTACTTTTGTAGAAGTCCATCAGTTTTCCGCATCAATCCAGATTTATTTAGGGATACATTTATCTTCACCGATTACCCCTCTAGACGCAGCGTAAATTTTTACCTCATGCACAGGTAGCAAAGCAGGACGTGTATGTACACATACAGGCTCATGCTCATTAAATCAAGCGAAGCTAGTTCCATATAACCCGAGGAAATCCTGGCCTCAAAAGCTCCATAGCCTCCGGGCCATGAAACCCATCCGGACTCATATCAACCCTAATTTTTGCCAGGCTTCCAAATATCAATTCAATCTCCTGCTCGCCTTCCAGTACGCTTATAAGTTTTTTCCTTTAAGCAAGGATATCGTCGAGCCATAAATTTCATATGAGTTATTGATATTCAAGATACAGCCGCCCGTGAAGTAAACTTGCACATAGTCATGCACAACGCACGCTTTTGTGGCACGACGTCCAATAAGCCAGTCAAGACCACTCATTCTGTGAAACTCCAGTACCGATATGTGTCCAGTCCAGGTTTTATAATCCTCATTCACATTAACACTTTGTATGCCGATGCAATAAAAAAACGAATACGCCTACTTCCGCAAACTCTGTAGGAAGTTTCCGTTAGAACTTTCGGCGCGGAAAAGGTTTGCAATTCAGCCCATGAGCACATCCCCCCTTCAAACCGCAATAGAAGGCAACGGCCTGCCCGCCAGCGAAACCCCGCTCAACGCCTGCTCGCTCGCCAGCCAGTCCATGAACTGCTGGACAATCTGCACCCGCCGTTTGCGCTGGGGCAAAACCACGTAGTAGCCGTGCCCGGAAATGGCTGCGCCGGCGATGGGGCGGCAGAGCAGGCCTTGGTCGAGGAGGTCGTCGACCAGGTGTTTCCAGCCGATGGCGATGCCTTGTCCGCCGATGGCGGCCTGGATGAGCAGGGTGTAGTTGTCGAAACGCAGTTGTCCGGGCGTAGGGGCCTGGGGGATGTCGAGGGCGCGGAATACGCCAGCCCAGTCGAACCAATTGTTGATGCTCTCGCCACGCAGGTGCAGCAGCGGAAAGTCGCGCAGCGCTTCGTTGGGCAGCGGCGTCTGGCGACCCGCGATCAGTTGCGGGCTGCACACCGGAAAGACTTCTTCGCTGAACAGCCAATGGCTTTCGCCTTGCTTGAAGCGCCCGTCGCCGAACAGTACGGCGACGTCGATATCGGCGCGTAACATGCAGTGGGTACGCTCGCTGGTGACCAGGCTGACATCCACGTCCGGGTTGACCTTGTGGAAACGGTGCAGACGCGGCATCAGCCAGTAGGCGGCGAAGGCAAAGTCGGTCGCTACCTGGAGCACTTCGTGCTGGTGCTGTTCGGTGATAGCGATCAGCCCGCTGTCAATGGACTGCAATCCAGCCTGCACATGACTGAACAATATTTCGCCGGCTTCGGTAAGCTCGATACCGCGATAGATCCGGTCAAACAGGCGGGTGGCCAGTTGTTCTTCAAGGCGCTTGATCTGCTGGCTGACGGCAGGCTGAGTAGTGCCCAGTTCGATGGCCGCTGCAGTAAAGCTGCGCAGGCGGGCCGCGACTTCAAAAGCACGCAGCAGGTCGAGGGACATATCGCCAAAAGCTTCAAACATAAGCGGTGCTTATCCTAGGCATTGCTGCGCATGGGCTTTACCATCAAACACAAGGACTTCATCCTCGTATCCAGCACTTTCGCATAACTTTTCACAATGGGATGCAGCGATTACATGAAGCGCAAAAATATTCTGTTCATCATGGCCGATCAAATGGCCGCGCCAATGTTGCCGTTCTACGCCCCGTCTCCCATCCTGATGCCCAACCTGAGCCGCCTTGCTGCCGACGGCGTGGTATTCGACTCGGCGTATTGCAACAGCCCGCTGTGCGCGCCATCGCGTTTCACACTGGTCAGCGGTCAGCTGCCAAGCAAGATCGGCGCGTATGACAATGCGGCCGACTTCCCGGCGGATATCCCGACCTACGCCCATTACCTGCGCGCGCTGGGCTACAAGACCGCGTTGGCGGGCAAGATGCATTTCTGCGGGCCGGACCAGTTGCACGGCTACGAAGAGCGCCTGACCAGTGACATCTACCCGGCCGACTATGGCTGGTCGGTCAATTGGGACGAGCCGGACGTGCGCCCGAGCTGGTATCACAACATGTCATCGGTGTTGCAAGCCGGCCCGTGCGTGCGCACCAACCAGCTGGACTTCGATGAAGAAGTGCTGTTCAAGTCCCAGCAGTACCTCTACGACCATGTGCGTCAGGACGGTGATGCGCCGTTCTGCCTGACCGTCTCCATGACTCACCCTCACGACCCGTACACCATCCCGCGGCCGTTCTGGGACCTGTACAACGACGACGAAATCCCGATGCCAACGCCGCAAGCCAATCAGGCCACGCTGGACCCGCACTCACAACGGCTGCTCAAGGTCTACGACCTGTGGGACAAGCCGATGCCAACAGACAAGATTCGTGATGCGCGCCGTGCCTATTTCGGCGCGTGCAGCTACATCGACCTGAACGTCGGCAAGCTGATGCAGACGCTGGATGAAGTCGGGCTGGCGGAAGACACCATCGTGGTGTTCTCCGGCGATCACGGCGACATGCTGGGCGAGAAGGGGCTCTGGTACAAAATGCACTGGTTCGAAATGGCCGCCCGCGTGCCGTTGGTGGTGTATTCGCCGGGCCAGTTCAAGCCAGGGCGGGTCAGTGCGTCGGTGTCGACTGCCGACTTGCTGCCGACCTTTGTCGAAATGGCTAACGGCAAACTGGACGCCGGGTTGCCACTGGACGGACGTTCGCTGATGCCGCACCTGAAACGCAAGGGCGGGCACGATGAGGTGTTCGGCGAGTACATGGCCGAAGGCACTACCAGCCCGCTGATGATGATCCGTCGCGGCGCTTACAAATTCATCTATTCGGAGCAGGACCCGTGCCTGCTCTTCGATGTGAAGAAGGACCCGAAAGAGCAGAAGGATCTGAGCCAGTCACCCGCCCATGAAAAGCTGTTCAATGACTTCCTGGCTGAAGCTCGAGCCAAGTGGGATATACCGGCGATACACCAACAGGTGGTCGCCAGCCAGCGCAGAAGGCGCTTCGTCGCCAAATCGCTGGCAACCGGCAAGCTGAAGAGTTGGGATCACCAGCCACTGGTCGACGCCAGTCAGCAGTACATGCGCAACCATATTGATCTGGACGATCTGGAGCGTAAGGCACGTTTTCCGCAACCTTGACCCTGCCCACACCAAAAAAATCAAAAGGGGTACATCAATGAAGAAGTTATCCACAGCCGTTGCGGTCGCGGTCATGACGTTCGGCAGCCTTGCGGCGCAGGCAGAGGACGCAAGTTGTAGCACCGTGAAAATGGCCGATCCGGGCTGGAGTGACATTGGGGCCACCAATGCTATCGCCAGCGTGGTGCTTGAAGGTCTGGGTTACAAGGCCAAGGTCGACACCCTGGCTGTGCCGATTGCCTATGGCGGCCTGAAGGACGCCAAGCTGGATGTTTTTCTGGGCAACTGGATGCCGGCTCAGCAGGGCTTTTACGACAAGTTCGTGGCGACCGGCGATGTGACGCAATTGGCCAGGAACCTTGAAGGCACCGAGTTCACCCTGGCGGTGCCGGATTACGTCTGGGATGCGGGTGTGCATGATTTTGCCGACCTGAATAAATTCGCTGACAAGTTCGACCAGAAGATCTACGGCATTGGCTCTGGCGCACCTGCCAATCTGTCGCTGCAGGAGATCATCAAGAAGAACGAATTCGATCTGGGCAAATGGAAGCTGGTCGAGTCGAGCGAGACCGCGATGCTCGCCGAGGTCAATCGTAATGTGAAGAAGAAGGCGTTTGTGGTCTTCCTCGGCTGGACCCCGCATCCGATGAACGTGCAGATCAAAGGTATGCACTACCTCAAGGGCGGCGAGAAATACTTTGGCGATACCGGCTCGGTCTTCACCCTGACTCGCAAGGGTTATGCGCAAGCCTGTCCGAACGTCGGCAAGCTGCTGACCAACCTGAGCTTCACCCTGGACATGGAAAACAGCATCATGGCTGAAGTGGCGAACAAGAAGGTCAGCAACAGCGCAGCGGCAAAAGCATGGATCAAAGCCAATCCGGCGGTGCTGGACAAGTGGCTGGAGGGCGTGAAGACGCTTGATGGCAAGGATGGGCTGGCGGCGGTGAAGGCCAAGTTGTAGGCGTAAGGGCTTGAGTGCGCAGCGTAGCGCAGATTTGTGACGCGGAGCGTCACCCAACGCATTCCCACGCTGGAGCGTGAGGAACGATAGGTGTCCGACTATCGTGCCCATGCTCCGCGTGGGCATGCAGTTCCGGACGCTCTGCGTCCTCTACGTTCAATTCATCTGAGGGACCGATGCGCTGGCTCAATCGCCATAAAATCCTACCGTTTCTAGCCTGGCTGCCGCAGCAGAGCCGCGCCAGTGTCGGGCGTGATGCGCTGGTGGGTTTGAGCGGTGCGATTCTGGCGTTGCCGCAATCAATCGCTTACGCGCTGATCGCCGGGCTGCCTCCCGAGTACGGCCTGTATGCGGCCATTGTTCCCGTTCTGATCGCCTGTCTGTGGGGCTCGTCCTGGCACCTCATCTGCGGGCCGACTGCGGCTATTTCCATCGTGCTGTATGCCAGTGTCAGTCCGCTCGCCGTGCCGGCCAGTCAGGACTACATCATGTTGATCCTGCTGCTGACGTTCATCGCCGGTGTATTCCAGCTCTTGCTGGGGATGATGCGCTTCGGCGCGCTGGTGAATTTCGTTTCGCACTCGGTGGTGCTCGGTTTCACACTGGGCGCTGCAATAGTCATTGCACTCGGGCAGATGCCCAATCTGCTGGGCATTGACCTGCCGAGTCAGACCACCGCCCTTAGAAGCCTGACCGCCGTGTTAGAACATCGTGGAGAGGTCGATCTACCTTCACTGACACTGGGCCTGTTGACCCTGGCGCTGGGCATCGGGCTCAAACTTCTGGTGCCTCGCTGGCCAACCTTATTGATTGCATTGGTATCGAGCAGCCTGTTGGTGTGGCTGTGGCCGGCGATGTTCGGCCATGTCAGTGTGGTCAGGGCCTTCGTTGGCCATCTACCGCCTTTCAGCCCGCTACCACTGGACCTTGAGCTGATTCTCAAGCTGCTGCCGACAGCAGTGGCGGTGGGCATGCTCGGGCTGGTCAACAGCCTGTCGATTGCCCGCTCGCTGTCGGCGCGTTCGCAGCAGATGCTCAATGCCAATCAGGAAGTGCGCGCCCAGGGGCTATCGAACATGGTCGGTTCGCTGTTTTCCGGCTATCTGTCAGCGGGGTCCTTCACCCGGGCAGCGCTGAGTTATGAGGCGGGTGCCCGCTCGCCGTTGGCCGGAGTATTTTCGGCATTATGGGTGGCGTTGTTCGCGGTCGCCGGAGCCTCGCTGATCTCGCACATTCCAATCCCGGCCATGGCCGCCTCGATCCTGCTGATCTGCTGGGGGCTGGTGGATCGTCGTGGCATCCGCGCACTGTTCCGCGTCAGCCGCGCCGAGTTCTTAGTGATGGCGCTGACCTGCCTGGCCACGCTGCTGCTGGAGCTGCAGACCGCGATTTATGCGGGCGTGCTCGCCTCGCTGTTCTTCTACCTCAAGCGCACCTCGCAACCGCGCGTGCAGCAATGGCGCGAAGGCGATGAGGATGTGCTGAGGGTCGGCGGCTCGATCTTCTTCGGTGCCAGCCACTACCTGCAAACCCGCCTGCAACGCACCGAAGGGCTGCGTGTGGTGATCGATGCGCAGCAGATCAACTTCATCGATTACTCAGGCGTGGAAATGCTTCATCAGGAAGCCAGGCGCCTGGGTCGGCAGGGGCGAATGCTGGTAATGCGAAATGCCAGACCACAAGTAATCGAGGAGTTGCACAAGCTGGAAGGGGCGGAGAAGTGCCCGATTTTGTTTGAGGATTGAGTTATAAATCATAGCCACAATGCTCAGCATTCAGCGTTATACACAAGTCCTGATAAGTCCGTAGATTTGGCTTCTGCCCGGAGGGCATGGGAGCGGACCGGGCGACGCTTCGCTTGTTCGCGAAGGCGGTATTTCAGACGATGTATTTTCGGCGACTATACCGGCCCTTTCGCGAACAAGCGAAGCGTCGCCCGGTCCGCTCCCACAAGGTCCTTCAGCCAACCGCCAGCTGTCTGCGCAACTCGGCCAGTACCGGCGCTGAATCAGGGCGTACACCACGCCACAGCAGAAAGGCTTCTGCCGCCTGCTCAACCAACATGCCCAAGCCATCAACCGACTGTGCCGCGCCATGTTCGGTGGCCCAGCGGCAGAAGGCAGTGGGCTCTTTGCTGTACATCATGTCGTAGCAAAAGGTCGCACCGCGCTGGATCAGGCTCGGGGAAATAGGCGGCAGCTCCCCGGCCAGGCTGGCGGAGGTAGCGTTGATGATCAAATCCACCGGCTCTTCAAGCCAGTCGAAGCTGCTGGCGAATACCGGGCCGAGATCAGCGAATTCCTGAGCCAGTCGTTCGGCTTTTTCGACGGTACGATTGGCAATCACCAACACAGCAGGCTGTTCTGCAAGCAACGGCTCCAGCGCGCCACGCACAGCGCCACCCGCGCCCAGCAACAGAATGCGCTGACCACGCAGGCTGCGTCCGCAATTGACTGTCAGGTCGCGCACCAGCCCGGCACCGTCGGTGTTGTCACCGAGCAGCGTACCGTCATCGAGCTTGCTCAAGGTGTTCACGGCTCCCGCACGCTGCCCGCGCTCGGTCAGGCTATAAGCGAGGCGATAGGCTTCTTCCTTGAACGGCACGGTCACGTTGGCACCACGTCCGGTCTGGAAAAACGCCTGGGCAAACGCGGTGAAATCATCCAGCGGTGCCAGCGACGTCTGGTAATCCAGCGCCTGCCCGGTTTGCTCGGCGAACAGGCGATGAATCAACGGCGACTTGCTGTGACCAATGGGGTTACCGAAAACAACGTACCGGTCCATCAGTTGTCCGCCAGCCAGTCGCGATCAGTCAGGAAGTAATCGGTCAGACGCGCCTCTTCACTGCCCGGCGCGGCTTTCCAGTCATAGCCCCAACGTACTTGCGGGGGTAACGACATCAGGATCGACTCGGTACGGCCACCCGACTGCAGGCCAAACAGCGTGCCGCGGTCGTACACCAGATTGAACTCGACGTAGCGACCACGACGGAATTCCTGAAATTCGCGCTGCTGCACGGTATAGGCCGCAGCCTTGCGCCGGCGCACGATCGGCAGGTAGGCATTGATAAACGCATCACCGATGGCGCGGATGAAGGCGAAGCTGGTGTCGAAATCCCACTGGTTCACATCGTCGAAAAACAGACCGCCGATGCCGCGTGGCTCATCGCGATGCTTGAGGTGGAAATAACTGTCGCACCACGCCTTGTAACGCGGGTAGACATCGTCGCCGAAGGGCGCACAGGCACGCTCGGCAACCCGGTGCCAGTGCACGCAGTCTTCCTCGACGCCATAGTAGGGCGTCAGGTCAAAGCCGCCACCGAACCACCAGACCGGCTCTTCACCTTCTTTCTCGGCAATGAAGAAGCGCACGTTGGCGTGGGAGGTCGGCACATGCGGGTTGTGCGGATGGATGACCAACGACACGCCCAAGGCTTCGAAACCACGTCCGGCCAGCTCGGGCCGATGGGCACTGGCCGACGGAGGCAGGTTGCTGCCGAAAACATGAGAAAAATTGACACCACCTTTCTCGATGACCGCGCCATTCTCGATCACCCGCGTACGACCACCGCCGCCCGCCGGACGCGTCCAGGCGTCTTCCACGAAGTGTGCATTGCCATCTTCCTGCTCGAGCGCAGTACAGATCCGGTCTTGCAGATCGAGCAGGTAGGCTTTTACGGCCTCGGTACGGGTACTCATGAGGATCCCTTACGGCTGACGTCAAACGGCTGAGCCCCCGCAGCAAAAGAGGCGCAGGCAAATTGGCGCGTAGCATACCATCGGCAGCGCGGGCTGGCAGTTGACGAAGGCCGGGGGAAGGAGTCCGATAGGTGCTTTCGCAGTTTGTTTTAAACATCAAGGAGAGAGCACATGGCAAAGCGTATCCAGTTCAGCGCTGTCGGAGGACCCGAGGTTCTTGAATATGTCGATTTCGAGCCAGAGGCTCCGGGGCCGCAGGCGGTGGTTGTGCGTAACAAGGCCATTGGCCTGAATTTCATCGATACCTATTACCGCAGCGGGCTGTATCCGCCGCCATCACTGCCTTCCGGGCTCGGTGCCGAAGGGGCGGGGGTGGTCGAGGCGGTGGGTGCCGAGGTGACACGCTTCAGGGTCGGTGATCGTGTTGCCTATGGCACCGGGCCGCTGGGTGCTTACAGTCAAGTGCACGTGCTGCCTGAGGCGAATCTGGTCAAGCTGCCGGACTCGGTCAGTTTCGAGCAGGCCGCTGCGCTGATGCTCAAAGGCCTGACGGTGCAGTATCTGCTGCGTCAGACCTATCAGGTGAAGCCGGGCGAAATCATTTTGTTTCATGCCGCCGCTGGCGGTGTTGGCTCGCTGGCCTGCCAATGGGTCAAAGCGCTGGGTGCCAAGCTGATCGGCACGGTGAGTTCGCCGGAGAAGGCGGCGCATGCCAAGGCGCTCGGTGCGTGGGAAACCATTGATTACAGCCATGAAGATGTCGCCAAACGTGTGCTGGAGCTCACCGACGGTAAAAAATGCCCGGTGGTCTATGACGGCGTTGGACAGGACACTTGGCTGACATCGCTCGACAGCGTGGCTCCGAGGGGTCTGGTGGTGAGCTTCGGCAATGCTTCAGGGCCGGTCTCGGGTGTGAACCTCGGCATTCTGGCGCAAAAGGGCTCGGTCTATGTCACCCGCCCGACGCTTGCCACCTACGCCAACAATGCGCACAGCCTGCAAGCCATGGCGGATGAACTGTTCGACATGCTCGCCAGCGGCAAACTCAAGGTCGACGGTATCAAGACATATCCCCTTGAGGACGCCGCCAAAGCGCAGACCGATCTGTCAGCGCGGCGCACTGTCGGCTCGACCATCCTGATTCCCTGAGCCGACGCCAGCATCAGCCAGCGCGTACGATCTGAGCTGTCGCAATGTCACGGATCACGCTGGGGTTTCGGCGGCCGCCCAGGCTTCCGCCGAGTACCCCGTCGATCTGGCCACGGAAGTATTGCTCGACGCGCAATCGCGAACGGGCAGCCGGACGGCCCGCAGGGTTGGCCGACGTGGAAATCAACGGCCCGACCAGCGCGCACAGTTCACGTACCGTAGGGTGATCGGTGACACGTAGCGCCACGGTTTCGTGAATACCGGTGATCCACTCGGGCAGCAGGTTCTGATGCGGCACAAGCCAGGTATTGGGCCCCGGCCAGGTGCTGGCCATGCGGTCGAGCCACAGTTCAGGGAAGTCTTCGAACAGAAAGTCGAACTGGCGAATGTTGTCGGCAATCAGGATCAGGCCTTTTTCCACGGGCCGTGACTTGATCGCCAGCAGACGATAGACCGCCTCTTCATCCCATGGATCGCACCCCAGCCCCCAGACGGCCTCGGTCGGGTAAGCAATCACCGCACCGGCTCGAATATCCTGAGCGGCTTGCTGCACACGCCAACTGCTGACCATTATTTGTCTCTCCGATAAATCCTGGCGGCAGTTTAACCTCAGGGCGCTCTGGCGAACCACCGTCCCGCTTCACAGCTTACGTGTCCTTCCAGTTCAAGTTCGGTCAGGCCCGCCAATACCTTGGGTAGTGGCCAGCCACTGGAAACCGAGAGCCCTTCGCTGGTATGCGGTGCAGCGTGCAGCAGCGCCAACAGTGGATGGTCGCAAGGCTCCGGCTTTGCGGGCATATCGGGTTCAGTGCCGGGCGCAACACGTTTCCAGTGCTGCAAGCCTTCAAGAATGTGATCGACGGTCTCGACCAGCGTTGCGCCGTCGCGTATCAACTGGTGGCAACCCTTGGCACCTGGATGATGAATCGAGCCCGGTATCGCATACACCTCTCGTCCATGCTCGGCGGCCAGCCGCGCGGTGATCAATGAGCCGCTGGCGACACTGGCCTCGACCACCAGCACGCCAAGTGACAGGCCGCTGATGATTCGGTTGCGCCGCGGGAAGTTGCTGGCCTGCGGCCCGGCGTCCAGCGGGAACTCGGAAATCACCGCGCCACCCTGCGCCGCCATCTGCGCAGCGAGTGCCTGGTGCTGCTGTGGATAAAGTTTTTCAAGGCCGGTGCCCAGTACGCCGATTGTAAGTCCACCGACATCCAATGCGCCCTGATGCGCCGCACCGTCGATGCCCCGTGCCAGACCGCTGGTGATCACAAAACCGGCACCTGCGAGGCTGCGTGCAAAAGCTCTGGCGGTGTCCAGCCCCGGTCGGGAGGCGCGACGGCTACCGACCATTCCCAACTGCGGGCGCTCAAGGATCGAAGGGTCGCCAGCAATGAAGATCAGCGGCGGCGGATCGGCAATCTGAGCTAGCAACGCGGGGTAGCAAGGGTCGTCCCACATCAGCAAACGTTGGGCCGGACACTCCAGCCAGGCCAATGCCGCGCTGGCGCCATCACGTACCGAAGGGTCACGACGCGCCTCCGCACAGGCAGCGGGAATGCCCAGTGCACGCCATGCGCTGGCCGGTGCGCTCAGCGCCGATGACGCGCAACCGAAGGCTTCGATCAGCCTGGAAAAGCGTTTTGGTCCTATTTCGGGCAAGCGATGCACACGCAAACGGGCTTCCAGCTCTGCTGGCGAAGAGAGAGCATTTTCGAACAACGGCATGAGATCGTCCCTGATCCATTGTGCACCTCAGACGATGCACAAACCTGTGGATAACTCTGTTGACAACAATTTGATAAGTGTCTGGTTCGTCGCACAAATCCGTATCAGAACCGAAACAGGCCGTCAGGGATTTCGAACCTTGTCCATGATGGACAAAGATCGGCTGGCTTGCAGGACCAAGGCGTAACTAAGCTTGTCGTAAGTACGGAACACCATCAGCAGGCCGGCCCGTTCGTCGGGGATTTTTACCTGTTCGCCAGTGATTCGGTCACGCACCGTTTCGCTGGTCTTGTAGATCGCCAGCACGTTACCCTCGGTCAGGCCGTCGCGTTTGCCCTTGTCGAGCGTGACCACATCCAGCACGCTGACCTGAGTGACGCCGCGTGGCACATCCAGAATCAAACCTTCTATCGGACCCTGGGGAGCGCTGGGCAGGAACGTCGAGTTGATCGCTCGCTCTTCACTGCTGAACAGGCGATCACCCAGACGCACTTCCTGTGTGGAGCGCTGCAGCATCATGGTCGAGACGTCACCTTCGGTGGCAACCACCTCGGCGCTGCCGACATCATCAGCGTTGATCCCCAGCACTTCCTTGGTCTGCGGGTCGCTGTAGGTCTTGCCCTGACGGAAGATCCCATAGACGGTGTGCGCCGGGTCCAGCGCGCCCCGTGCATAGACACGATCACCGCTGCCGCTGAGCACCCGCTCGGCATTGCCCGCGACGATATATGGTGCCTTCTCGAACTGCTCGGCAGTGTCGATGATGCGATTGCTGATCAGGAATGCGTTTATCGCACCCAGCGGAATGCTCGGTATGGCCTGCACAACCGGCGTACTGCGCACACGCGGTGACAATTTGATGGTGCCGCGCGACTCGCCGCGATTGAGCGTCACACGCGGTTGACCATCGACCCAGGTCAGCGCGAGGGTGTCACCGGGGTAGATCAGGTCGGGATCGTGGACCTGCGGATTGGCCCGCCATATCTCGCGCCATTTCCACGGTTCACGCAAAAACTTGCCGGAAATGTCCCAGAGTGTGTCCCCGGCGACAACGGTGTAGCTCTGCGGATAGCCTTCCCTGAGTTGCACTTGCGCCTGAGCAAGACCGCTGGCGGTCAATAGCAGCAGGGCGAGTAGTGATTTCCTCATGCAGTGAATCCCTTTATCATGTTGCCTCACGCGAACCCTAGAGTCCTGTCCTGGGCTGCCTGCCTTGAACTCCCGAGCCTGGCACCCGACATTGACTTTACCTTAACAGTGCAGCTCTTACGTATATGGCCATTCTAAACATCCTCGAATTTCCCGATTCGCGCCTGCGCACCATCGCCAAACCTGTGACGATAGTAGACGAAGGCATTCGCCAGTTGGTCGACGACATGTTTGAAACCATGTACGAAGCGCCAGGCATCGGGCTGGCCGCGACTCAGGTCAACGTCCACAAGCGCGTGGTCGTCATGGACCTGAGCGAAGACCGCAGCGAACCGATGGTCTTCATCAACCCTGAGATCGAAAAACTGACCGATGAAATGGATCAGTATCAGGAAGGCTGCCTGTCGGTTCCCGGTTTCTACGAAAACGTCGACCGTCCGCAAAAGGTCCGCGTCAAGGCGCTGGACCGTGACGGCAAGCCTTACGAACTGGTTGCCGAAGGTCTGCTCGCCATTTGCATCCAGCATGAGTGCGATCACCTGAACGGCAAGCTGTTCGTCGACTATCTCTCCAACCTCAAGCGCGACCGGATCAAGAAGAAGCTCGAAAAACAGCACAAGCTCAACGCCTGATCCGTTGTGACCCCAAAAGGCCTGAACAGGCCTTTTTTTATAATGAGAACTCCATGACTGAGCCACTGCGCATCGTCTTCGCCGGCACTCCGGAATTTGCCGCCGAACACCTCAAGGCCCTGCTCGACAGCCCTTATCAGATCGTCGCCGTGTACACCCAGCCTGATCGTCCGGCGGGTCGTGGACAAAAGCTGATGCCCAGCCCGGTCAAGCAACTGGCGCTGCAACATGACATACCGGTCATGCAGCCGCCCACACTGCGCGACCCTGCCGCGCAGGCTGAACTGGCAGCGCTGCAACCGGATTTGATGGTGGTAGTCGCCTACGGCCTGATCCTGCCGCAGGTGGTGCTGGATATCCCGCGCCTGGGCTGCATCAACAGCCATGCCTCGCTGCTGCCACGCTGGCGCGGTGCGGCACCGATTCAGCGTGCGGTGCAGGCGGGCGATGCCGAAAGCGGCGTGACCGTGATGCAAATGGAAGCGGGCCTGGACACCGGGCCGATGCTGCTCAAGGCGGTCACCGCGATCACCGCGCAGGATACCGGCGGCACGCTGCACGATCGGCTCGCCGAACTGGGCCCGCCTGCGGTATTGCAGGCCATTGCCGGTCTGGCGGACGGGTCGCTGGTCGGCGAGGCTCAGGACGACAGCCTGGCCAACTATGCTCACAAATTGAACAAGGATGAGGCGCGTCTCGACTGGACACGTCCGGCCGACGAGCTGGAACGCCTGGTCCGCGCCTTCAATCCATGGCCGATCTGCCACAGCACGCTGAACGAAGAAACCCTGAAGGTGCTGGCTGCCGATCTGGCCGAGGGGCAGGGCGCGCCAGGAACTGTCCTGGGTGCCAGCAAGGACGGTCTGATCGTCGCTTGCGGTCACAACGCCCTGCGCCTGACCCGACTGCAACTGCCGGGCGGCAAGCCGCTGAATTTTGCTGATCTGTTCAACAGCCGCCGCGAGAAATTCGCCCTCGGCACGGTGCTGGGTCAATGAACCCGCGTCTGGCCGCCGCCAAGGCACTGGCTGCCGTGCTCAGCGGCAAAGCATCGCTGAACAGCTCGCTGCCGACTCAACTGGACAAGGTCGAAGTACGTGATCGCGGACTGACTCAGGACCTCGCGTTCGGCACTGCGCGCTGGCAGCCACGCCTGTCGGCACTGGCAGCCAGACTGCTGCAAAAGCCTTTCAAGGCTGCTGACGCCGACGTCGAAGCCTTGTTGCTGGTCGGCCTTTACCAACTGTTCTACAGCCGCATTCCGGCCCATGCGGCCATCGGCGAAACCGTGGGCTGCGCCGACAAATTGAAAAAGCCGTGGGCCAAAGGCTTGCTCAACGCCGTGCTGCGCAATGCGCAACGTGACGGCGAGGCGCTGTTGATCGAGCTGGAACACGACCCGGTGGTACGTACGGCCCACCCGCGCTGGCTGCAGAAAGCCCTGAAAGCGGCATGGCCGGAGCAGTGGGAAGCGATCTGCGCGGCCAACAACGCACACCCGCCGATGATTTTGCGGGTCAACCGTCGCCATAACCGTCGCGATCAATACCTTGAGCGGCTGAACGCTGCGGGGCTGGAAGCGAGCGCATGCACGTTCAGCCAGGACGGTATCGTGCTGGCCGAGCCCTGCGACGTACGCTCGCTGCCAGGCTTTGCCGAAGGCTGGATCAGCGTGCAGGACGAAGCCGCGCAACTGGCCGCCGACCTGCTGGAGCTGGCCCCCGGCCAACGCATACTGGACGCCTGCTGCGCGCCAGGCGGCAAGACCTGCCATTTGCTGGAAGTACAGCCGCACTTGAGCGGCGTGGTGGCAGTTGATCTGGAAGCCAAGCGTCTGGTGCGCGTGCGCGAAAACCTCGATCGCCTGGGGCTGGACGCCGAGCTGATCGCTGCCGACGCCCGCGCAACAGCGCAGTGGTGGGACGGCCAGCCGTTCCAGCGCATCCTGCTCGACGCTCCCTGCTCGGCGACCGGCGTTATCCGTCGCCACCCGGACATCAAGCTGACCCGTCAACCGGACGACATCACCGCGCTCGCGACCCTGCAAGGCGAACTGCTCGACGCATTGTGGCCTACTCTGCAGGTAGGCGGCATGCTGGTGTACGCGACCTGTTCGACACTGCCGACTGAAAACACCGAGGTCATCGAGGCGTTTCTGGCGCGCACCTCGGGTGCCAGAGAGCTGGATATCGCCGGGCAGGCCGGACAATCACCGGCGGGTATCAAGCAGCCCCACGGTCGCCAGCTGCTGGCCCAGCAAGGCGGCCACGATGGTTTCTACTACGCCAAACTGATCAAGATCGCGGCGGCTCGGGAGTAAACGGTTGAAAATCATCATTCTGGGTGCAGGACAGGTGGGCGGGACGCTGGCCGAGCACCTGGCAGGCGAAGCCAACGACATTACGGTGGTCGACACCGACGGCGACCGGTTGCGCGACCTGGGCGACCGCCTGGACATCCGTACCGTGCAGGGCAAGGGTTCCTACCCGGCCGTACTGCGCCAGGCCGGCGCAGACGACGCCGACATGCTGGTCGCAGTGACCAGCAGCGACGAAGCCAACATGATTGCCTGCCAGGTAGCGCATACGCTGTTTCACACGCCAACCAAGATTGCGCGCATCCGCGAGGCGGCGTACCTGACGCGCGCAGGCCTGTTCGAGAAAAACGCAATCCCGGTCGACGTACTGATCAGCCCGGAGCAGGTGGTCACCCATTACATCAAGCGCCTGATCGAGTACCCCGGCGCGCTGCAGGTCATCGACTTCGCTGAAGGCAAAGCGCAACTGGTGGCGCTCAAAGCCTATTACGGCGGCGCATTGGTGGGCCAGCAGTTGCGCCAGTTGCGAGCGCACATGCCGAATGTCGACACCCGTATCGCAGCGATCTATCGGCGTGACCGGGCGATACTGCCCCATGGCGATACGGTCATCGAAGCCGATGACGAGGTGTTCTTCATCGCCGCCAAGGCTGATATTCGCGCCGTAATGGGTGAGCTGAGGCGTCTGGACGAGAACTACAAGCGCATTGTCATTGCAGGCGGCGGCAATATCGGCGAGCGTCTGGCAGAAGCCATCGAAAGCCGCTATCAGGTGAAGATCATCGAAGTGAGCCCCGCACGCTGCCGCTATCTGTCCGAGCATCTGGACAGCACGGTAGTGCTTCAGGGCAGCTCATCGGACCGCGATTTGCTGCTGGAAGAAAACATCGGCAACACCGACCTGTTCCTGGCGCTGACCAATGACGATGAAGCCAACATCATGTCGTCGCTGCTGGCCAAACGGCTGGGCGCACGCAAGGTGATGACGCTCATCAACAACCCTGCCTACGTCGATCTGGTGCAAGGCGGGGAGATTGACGTTGCGGTCAGCCCGCAGTTGGCTACCATCGGCACGCTGCTGGCTCACGTGCGCCGGGGCGACATTGTCAGCGTGCACTCGTTACGGCGCGGTGCAGCCGAGGCCATCGAAATCGTTGCTCACGGCGACTCTAAATCCAGCAAGGTCGTCGGCCGTGCCATCAGGGACATCAACCTGCCGACCGGTACGGCCATCGGTGCAGTCATCCGCGACGAACAGGTGCTTATCGCCCACGACGTCACGGTGATCGAATCCGGTGACCATGTGATCATGTTTCTTGTGGATAAAAAGTGCATCCGCGACGTGGAGCGACTGTTTCAGGTAGGCCTGAGCTTTTTCTGAACAGGTCCTGAACAAGGCACCACCCTGACTGAACCTCTTGCCGGGCCGCCCTGTCGACGACGCTCGTCGACCCGGCCGAATTCTCTCCGAGCCTGTGTATCTCACACACACACAGGCATCATGCCTCCAAGGCTTTGTGAGAGAGAACGCACCCAATGGCTGAATCGGAAAATTCCCGGGCCCCGCTGCAAGGATCACAGACCGACGGCTCACCTGCGGGTGGTTGGCCCGCACTCGGCGCAGTCAACAAACACCTGTTGCGCCAGCACGTACTGATCGAGGGCAATCGCACACTGCTGTCAATGAACAAACCGGGCGGCTTTGATTGCCCCAGTTGCTCCTGGCCGGACCCGAAGAAACCGCACGCGTTCGAATACTGCGAGAACGGTGCCAAGGCACTGGCCTGGGAGTCGACCAAAAAACGCGTAACGCCTGAGTTCTTCGCCCGCCATACGGTCAGCGAGCTGGCCACCTGGAGCGATCACGACCTTGAAGAGCAAGGCCGCATCACTCAGCCAATGCGATATGACGCCGCCAGTGACAAATACCTGCCCGTCACCTGGGATCAGGCGTTCGCCGAGATTGGTGAAGAGCTGCGCCACTTGAGCGATCCGTCGAAACTGGAGCTGTACACGTCAGGACGTACGTCGAACGAAGCGGCCTTTCTGTATCAACTGTTTGGCCGCCTGTACGGCATGACCAATTTCCCTGACTGTTCGAACATGTGCCATGAGACCACCACTGTGGCGCTGCCCGAGTCGATCGGGGTAGGCAAGGGCACTACGACGCTGGAAGATTTCGAGAAGGCCGACGCGATTTTCATCATCGGCCAGAACCCCGGCAGCAATAGCCCGCGCATGATGTCCGAGCTGCACGCCGCCGCACGGCGAGGTGCCAGCATCATCTCGTTCAATCCGTTGCGGGAAAGGGCGCTGGTACGTTTTGCGGCACCGCAAGACCCGCGTGACATGCTCAGCCTGCATGGGGTGAAGATCAGTTCTCAGTACCATCAGGTCCGGATCGGCGGTGACCTTATCGCTCTGCAGGGCATTTGCAAGGCGGTGATCGAAGCCGATGACGTGGCCCAACATGCAAACCTGCCGCGCATTCTTGATGTGGCCTTCATTGACGAACACACCCATGGCTTTGAGCAATACGCTGCTTACTGCCGACAGTTGTCCTGGGACATCATCGAGCGCCATTCGGGCCTGACGCGTCGAGCCATCGAGGATGTGGCGGCAGTCTATATGCGCTCGGAGGGAGTCATCTGCTGCTGGGGCATGGGCGTCACTCAGCACAAGCGGGGCGGCGATGCCGTGCAGCAGATCATTAATCTGCTGCTGCTACGCGGCAACATCGGCAAACCCGGGGCCGGTGCCTGCCCGGTACGCGGGCATTCCAATGTACAAGGCGACAGAACGATGGGCATCTATGAAAAAGCCGGAGAACCGTTTCTCGCCAGTATGAGCAAGGTATTCGGCTTCGAGGCGTCCAGAAAAAAAGGGCATGCCGTGGCCGATACGTGCGAGGCACTGTTGCGCGGCGAGGTGGAAGCGCTCATTTCGATGGGTGGCAATTTTTTCCGCGCCATTCCGGATACCGATGTGATTTGCCCCACCGTCAGCCGTCTGAAAATGACGGTGCTGGTCAACACCAAGCTCAACCGTAGCGCGACCGTACACGGGCAGAAAGCCTTTCTTCTGCCGTGCGTGGCGCGTTCGGAACTGGACATGCAGAACGGCGTGGCGCAAACCATTACGGTCGAGGACTCGATGTCGATGGTGCATGGCTCGACCGGCATGCTGGAACCTGCGTCGAATCATCTTATTTCCGAAATTGCCATCATCGCCGGTATGGCCAAAGCGGCGCTTGAGCCCAATCCCAAGGTGAACTGGGACGGCTATGTGGGCGATTACGCCAGAATTCGCGACAAGATCGAGGAAGTGCTGCCCGAGCAGTTTTACGACTTCAACCAGCGCATCCTGGAGCCGGGCGGTTTCCGCCTGCCCAATGCCGCCAGTGAGCGTAAATGGGATACCGAGTCCGGCAAGGCCAACTTTCTCTTTCCTGAGGGCATCTACGACGAGGACGACACGCCGCCGGGTGCCGAACACCTGCAGTTGATGACGATCCGCAGTCATGACCAGTTCAACACCACGGTGTATTCCAACGACGACCGTTATCGAGACATCTATGGTGACCGCATGGTGGTGATGCTCAACCCGCAGGACATCGAACGCCTAGGGCTGAAGGCCGGAGACTACATCGAGTTTCAGACCGCGCTCGACCCGACTACGGCGCGGCGTGCAGCGGGTTTCAAGGTCGTACCGTATGACGTGCCACAAGGATGCTGCGCAGCGTATTACCCGGAAACCAACGGCCTGCTGCCACTGGCCAACCGGGATAAACACGGCAATACCCCGGCAGCCAAGTCCATTCCAGTGAACCTGGTGCGGATGACCCCGGAGGGGGCTCAAGTAGCATTGGAGCGGCGCGGGTTGATAGCGGCGGCGAGTTAGCGCTCATCATCATTCGCGTGTCCGCCAACTGCCGCTCCCACGGCCTTCGGCCACAATCAAAAGCGGACTTGCGCAGTTCGCGGATAGGTCCGCTCCCACGGCTTTCGGCCAGAATCGAAAGCGGACTTGCGCAGTTCGTGGATAAGTCTGCTCCCACGGCCTTCGGCCAGAATCAAAAGCTGACTTGCGCAGTTCGTGGATAAGTCTGCTCCCACGGCCTTCGGCCAGAATCGAAAGCGGACTTGCGCAGTTCGTGGACAAGTCCGCTCCCACGGCTTTTGGCCAGAATCAAAAGCGGACTTGCAGATAACGCTGAGTGCTCCGCGTCTGCTCTTTCCTAGTACCAGCGCGCTTCGCCTGGCGGGCGTTTCTTGAAGCGTTTCATGGTCCACATGTACTGGCTCGGGTAGGCCCGCACATACTTTTCGACCACTTTGCTCATCGCCGCTGCCGAGGTTTCAGTGTCGGTGCTGTACATGGCTTCGGGGGCGGCTTCCAGTACCACTTTGTAGCCCGAACCATCCGGCAGGCGCATGGCGTGCAGGAAGACACCTATGGCCTTGCCTCCGGCCAGCATGTTCGGAACAAACTTGCTGGTCAACGCCTGAGTGCCGCAGAAAGGTACGAAGATGCCCGCTGATTCAGCCGGCTCCGGATCGGCCGGAATGCCTACCGACCCGCCTTTGCGGACCTCCTTGATGACACTGAGAATGCCTTCCTTGGTCGATGCCGCAACCCGGTTGCCCAACTGCACACGTTGTTTGCGCAACAGGTCATCCACGGCCTTCAATTTGGGCGGACGGTAGAAGATGATCGGCTTGCACTGGCTGCAATAGAAGTGATTGAGCACTTCCCAGTTGCCCAGGTGACTGGTGATGCCGACCACGCCCTTGCCCGACGCCAGCGCGTCCTTGAGCACGTCGAGCCCTTCGACTTCGCGCACCAGGTTGATCGATTTCTGTGCCGGCCAGATCCACGCACAGGCGCTTTCGGTCAATGTCTTGCCGATGTCCATGAGGCTGCGGCCAACGAGCTTTTCCAGCTCGGGCTCGCTCAGCTCGGGGAAACACTTGGACAGGTTGATCCGCGCCACTTCGCGCGAGCGGTTGGGCAGCTTCCACATCAGCCAGCCAATGGCGGTACCCACCCACTGCACGGCGCGCCACGGCAACAGTGCAAACAATCGCAATGCCCCGACCATTACGGCGCCTTTGAACTTATCCACAGATGACTCCCAGATTCTCGAGGCGGGTAGTGTAACCGTCAGCGGCTCAGGATCGCATACCGATCGCAATCGACGGTGTGGTCCATGACCATGCCACTGGCCTGCATATAGGCGTAACAGATGGTCGGGCCGACAAAGGTAAATCCGGCCTTTTTCAGAGCCTTGCTCATCGCTTCGGCCTCGGCGGTAATCGCCGGGACTTCGCTGCGGTCCTTGAAATGATTGATCTTCGGTATATCGCCCACAAACGACCAGAGCAATCCGACCGGATCTTCCAGCGCCAGCCAGGCCCGTGCATTGGTGCGCACAGCCTTGAGCTTGAGACGGTTGCGGATAATGGTCGGATCAAGCATCAGCGCGTCTATCTCGGCGTCGCTCAATTGCGCCAGGCGCTCGACATCGAAGCCGAACAGCACCTCGCGGTAACGCGCCCGGCGCTTGAGAATCGTTATCCACGACAGCCCGGCCTGGAACCCTTCGAGCAAAAGCAACTCGAAGAGCTTCTGCGCATCGCGCAGCGGCACTCCCCACTCCTGATCGTGATAAGCGATGTACAGGGGGTCTTCGTTGCACCAAAAGCAGCGTGTCATAGGGCTCCCAAGGAGTGGACGTGCGGCCGAATCGGGTATACTCCCGCTCTTTGAATCGCAGCCCAGCACAGGTGAAATTTGTGAGCCAGCCTACGCCAGCCGTGCGTACCTTCCAAGACTTGATCCTCGCCCTCCAGCAATACTGGGCGGAACAAGGTTGCGTGGTACTTCAGCCCTACGATATGGAAGTAGGCGCCGGCACGTTCCACACTGCCACGTTTCTGCGCGCCGTAGGCCCGGAAACCTGGAACGCCGCTTACGTACAGCCAAGCCGTCGCCCGACTGACGGCCGTTACGGCGAAAACCCGAACCGCCTGCAGCATTACTATCAGTTTCAGGTAATTCTCAAACCGAACCCGGATAACTTCCAGGAACTGTACCTGGGCTCGCTCAAGCACATCGGTCTCGATCCGCTGGTGCATGACGTGCGCTTCGTCGAAGACAACTGGGAATCGCCGACGCTGGGTGCCTGGGGTCTGGGCTGGGAGATCTGGCTCAACGGTATGGAAGTCTCGCAGTTCACCTACTTCCAGCAAGTCGGCGGTCTGGAGTGCTATCCGGTTACCGGAGAAATCACTTACGGTCTCGAGCGTCTGGCGATGTACCAGCAGGGCGTGGACTCGGTCTACGATCTGGTCTGGGCTGACGGCCCGTTCGGCAAAGTGACTTACGGCGATGTGTTCCACCAGAACGAGGTGGAGCAATCGACCTACAACTTCGAACACGCCAACGTCGACAAACTGTTCGAACTGTTCGATTTCTATGAAAGCGAAGCTGCGCGTCTGATCGAGCTGGAGCTGCCGTTGCCGGGCTATGAAATGGTCCTCAAGGCCTCGCACACGTTCAACCTGCTGGACGCCCGTCGCGCCATTTCCGTGACCGCGCGTCAGCAATATATCCTGCGCGTGCGCACGCTGGCCCGCTCGGTGGCTCAGGCTTACCTGCAGGCACGGGCTCGTCTCGGCTTCCCGATGGCACCGCCCGATCTACGCGATGAAGTGTTGGCCAAGCTGGAGGCAGCGCAATGAGTGCTCAAGATTTTCTGGTCGAGCTGGGCACCGAAGAACTGCCACCCAAGACCCTCGGTTTTCTGGCAGACGCTTTCCTCGCCGGTATTGAAAAAGGCCTGTCGGGCGCAGGTCTGACCTACAGCGCCAAACAGGTCTACGCCGCGCCACGTCGTCTGGCAGTGTTGATCACCGCACTGGCTACGCAACAGCCGGATCGCAGCGTCAATCTGGACGGCCCGCCCCGTCAGGCGGCATTCGACGCCGATGGCAATCCGACCCAGGCAGCCTTGGGCTTTGCCAAGAAGTGCGGTGTCGACCTGAGCGAAATCGATCAGAGCGGCCCGAAACTGCGCTACAGCCAGACCATTCTCGGCAAGCCGACCACGTCCCTGTTGCCGACCATCGTCGAGGACTCGCTGAACGACCTGCCAATTGCCAAGCGCATGCGCTGGGGTGCCCGCAAGGAAGAATTCGTGCGGCCGACCCAATGGCTGGTGATGCTGTTCGGTGATCAGGTGGTCGACTGCACGATTCTCGCTCAGAGCGCGGGTCGTCATTCTCGCGGTCATCGCTTCCATCACCCGGAAGACGTGCGTATTACTTCACCCGCCGGCTACCTCAGCGATCTGCGCGCGGCTTATGTACTGGCCGATTTCAATGAGCGTCGCCAGATCATCAGCAAACGCGTCGACGAGCTGGCCACCCAACAGGAAGGCACCGCCATCGTGCCGCCGGCCTTGCTGGATGAGGTGTCCTGCCTGGTCGAGTGGCCGGTTCCGCTGGTGTGCTCTTTTGAGGAGCGCTTTCTGGAAGTACCTCAGGAAGCACTGATCACTACCATGCAGGACAACCAGAAGTATTTCTGCCTGCTGGATGCCGAAGGCAAGTTGCTGCCGCGTTTCATTACCGTGGCCAACATCGAGAGCAAGGACCCGGCGCAAATCATTGCCGGTAACGAGAAAGTGGTTCGTCCTCGCCTGACCGACGCCGAATTTTTCTTCAAGCAGGACAAGAAACAGAAACTGGAAACCTTCAACGACCGTTTGAAGAACGTCGTGTTCCAGGCTCAGTTGGGTAGCGTGTTCGACAAGGCCGAGCGCGTGTCGAAACTTGCCGCCTACATCGCTCCGCGCATTGGCGGCGATGCCCAGCGCGCGGCGCGCGCCGGCTTGCTGTCCAAGTGCGACCTGTCCAGCGAGATGGTCGGCGAGTTCCCGGAAATGCAGGGCATTGCCGGTTACTACTATGCCAAGGCCGACGGCGAGCCTGAAGATGTCGCGCTGGCGCTCAACGAGCAGTACATGCCAAGAGGTGCGGGTGCCGAGCTGCCGACAACACTGACCGGCGCTGCCGTGGCCATTGCCGATAAGCTTGATACGCTGGTCGGCATCTTCGGTATCGGCATGCTGCCCACCGGCAGCAAAGACCCCTATGCACTGCGTCGTGCTGCGCTGGGCATCCTGCGTATCCTGATCGAGAAGAAGCTGGATCTGAATCTGGTCGAGACGGTGAAATTCGCCGTTACGCAGTTCGGCGCGAAGATCAAACCCGCCGGTCTGGCCGAGCAGGTACTCGACTTCATCTTCGACCGCCTGCGTGCGCGTTATGAAGACGAAGGCGTCGATGTAGCGGTGTACCTCTCGGTACGTGCCCTGCAACCTGCCTCGGCGCTGGATTTCGATCAGCGTGTTCAGGCAGTCCAGGCCTTCCGCAAACTGCCGCAAGCTGCCGCACTGGCTGCGGTGAACAAGCGCGTATCGAACCTGTTGAGCAAGGCCGAGGGCAGTATCGCCCAGACTGTCGAGCCCAAGTACTTCGACAACGCCAACGAGTTCTCCCTGTACTCGGCCATTCAGCAGGCCGACCATGCCATCCAGCCAATGGCTGCCGAGCGTCAGTACAGCGAATCGCTGGCGCGTCTGGCGATGCTGCGTGAACCGGTCGATGCGTTCTTCGAAGCAGTCATGGTCAACGCGGAAGACGCCAATGTGCGCGCTAACCGCTATGCCTTGCTGTCGCGACTACGCGGCCTGTTCCTCGGCGTTGCCGATATCTCGCTGCTGGGCTGACAGGGGAGTCGAGGGTGAAACTGCTGATACTTGATCGGGACGGAGTGATCAATCATGACTCCGACGCTTACATAAAGTCGGTGGATGAATGGGTGCCCATTCCCGGTTCGATCGAGGCTATCGCAGATCTGAGCAAGGCCGGCTGGACGGTGGCTGTCGCCACCAACCAGTCGGGCATTGCCCGAGGTTATTATGATCTGGCCACTCTGGACGCCATGCATGCGCGCTTGCGCAAGCTGGTGGCGGAGCAGGGTGGCGAGGTCGGTTTGATCGTCTATTGCCCGCATGGGCCAGACGATGACTGCCACTGCCGCAAGCCCAGACCCGGGATGCTGCAGGCCATCGCCCGTCATTACGCAGCAGACCCCAAAGGTCTCTGGTTCGTGGGCGACAGTAAAGGTGACCTGCAGGCCGCAGTGGCCGTCGATTCTCAGCCTGTACTGGTGATGACCGGCAAAGGCCGTAAAACGATGGACGGCGGAGTGCCGGCAGGCACGTTGATTTTTGACGATCTGGCGGCGGTTGCCGCAGAACTTATCCACAACAGCGCTTCACTGAACAGGTAGCTCGTCAGGTTCAGGACGCTCAAGGAGCGGGCACCTGCCCGTACGGTAAACGTAACTATGTCGATCATGCAGGCAATCAGGACCTTCTTCTTTTACCTGTTGCTGGGCACCAGCTCGTTGCTGTGGTGCACATTGAGCTTTTTCATTGCACCTTTCCTGCCGTTCAAAGCCCGCTATCGCTTCATCAACGTCTACTGGTGTCGCTGCGCCATCTGGCTGACCAAAGTGTTCCTGAACATTCACGTTGAAGTGAAGGGCGCAGAAAACGTACCGAAAACACCCTGCGTGATCATCTCCAACCACCAGAGCACCTGGGAGACCTTCTTTCTATCGGCGTATTTCGAGCCCATGAGCCAGGTTCTCAAGCGTGAGTTGCTCTACGTGCCGTTCTTTGGTTGGGCGATGGCAATGCTGCGTCCGATCGCCATTGACCGCGATAACCCGAAAGCCGCGCTCAGGGAAATTGCCAAGAAGGGCGACGAGCTGCTCAAGGATGGAGTCTGGGTGCTGATATTCCCGGAGGGCACGCGCGTGCCTTACGGCCAGGTCGGTAAATTCTCTCGTGGCGGCACTGCCTTGGCGGTAAACGCCGATCTACCGGTTCTGCCCATCGCACATAACGCTGGCAAATACTGGCCTCGAGATGGCTGGGCAAAGAAGCCCGGCACTATCCAGGTGGTAATAGGCGAACCGATGTATGCAGAGGGCACAGGTCCGCGTGCCATTGCCGCGCTGAATGACCGCGTTCAAGCCTGGAATGAAGACGCGCAGCGAGCGATGGGCTCGCCTGTTGCACCCGCAGTAAACCCCGAGAAAGTACCGGCGTGATTTTGTGGATAACCTGTGTACGGTTTTTCTGAAAGCAGTCAAAAAATCAGATTAACCCTCTAATTTATATACATATTTTTTCAGGCTATAAAAAACTGAAAAACGTGCATAAGTTTTAGTGATGTAGTTGAAACCGACCTGCATAGGTCGGTTTTTTTATGCTTGATGGATTGGCGAAACGACAGCCCGATAGGCTCGAGCAGGCATGCCGTACTGCTGGCGGAATACCCTGCTGAAATGCGCCACATCACTGAACCCCCAACGCCAGGCGATCTCGCCGATTTGCCGGTTGACGAGCAACGGTTCGCGCAGGTCAGTGGCGCAACGCTGAAGCCTGGATGCCAGCAGATACCGGCCAAACGAAGTCTCTTCATCCTGAAAAAGACTGCTGATGTAGCGCGTACTCACCCCGAATCGAGCGCTGACGCTATCCAGAGAGAGGGCTGTATCTGAAAGATTGGCCTGAATGTGGTCCTTGATGCGCAGCAGTAAACCACTGCGCCTCGAACCCTGTATCTGCCCTTTGACACGCTCGGACAACGCCATGGCTAACAGATCCAGACCTTGCTCTGTAATCCGCATTTGCTGCGTTGCGTCGACTCGATTTTCCAGAGCAGCCAGACCAGTAAAAAAGTCGAAGACCAGGCCGTTGAGCGGGTTGTCACGAGACATTGATAACGCGGTCAGATATTCCAGATTGCACAAGCGCTGTTGCAGGCTGTTACGCGGAATTTGCACTACGGTCTGCCTGAATGCACTGTCGAAGTGCAGCCGATAGGGGCGACGAGTGTCGTAAATAGCAAAATCACCGACCTTCAATACGGCGTCGCGCCCCTCCTGAGATACCTGAGCTTGCCCCTCGAGCGCCAGACTCACCAACACGAACTCATCGTCACTGCGCGCGATCCTTGTGGCATCTCGAACAACCGTTTGCTCACAGGACTGTACGTCCACCAAGGCCAGCGTTGCCACGCTATGCGAGCGCAAGCGCCCATGAAAGCTCTGCCGATCCGAGAACGCGCAGTCCAGCGGGACGAACGTATTGCACACCACTTCTTGCCAGAAATCTGCGCGCTCCCGTGGGGCAATACTGTGGGTATCGAAATAGATGCTCATCGCGTTCAACCTGCACTTTGAATGCTTCGAGCCGATCTTCATGCAAGTCTGAAACCACTCCTGCGGGTCCATCGCGACCAGTCAAAAAGCCGTTCCTTTTCGTCCTAATCCGATCGCCAATAAAGCCAATAGCCTGTGTTCAGCCAACCACCATTAAAGGTTATGACGATGAAAGCGCCACTGAAAGTTGCCTGTGTACAGGCTGCGCCCGTGTTTCTCGATCTGGACGCTACGGTAGACAAGACAATAATGCTGATCGAGCAGGCAGCGGCGGCTGGAGCCGGTCTGATCGCCTTCCCGGAAACGTGGATTCCAGGCTATCCGTGGTTTTTGTGGCTCGATGCACCCGTCTGGAACATGCCGTTGGTACATCGCTACCACCAGCAGTCTCTGGTCCTGGACAGCGCTCAGGCCCGGCGTATCAGCGACGCGGCTCGCCAGTACGGTATCTATGTAGTGCTGGGTTACAGCGAGCGCAGCAGGGCGTCACTGTACATCGGTCAGTGGATCATTAATGACCAGGGAGAGACCGTTGGGGTGCGCCGTAAGCTCAAGGCAACTCACGTGGAGCGTACCTTGTTCGGCGAGGGCGACGGCGCGTCGCTGCGTACCTTTGAAACCCCCATAGGCGTACTGGGTGCCCTATGCTGCTGGGAGCACCTGCAGCCGCTTTCCAAGTACGCCATGTATGCGCAGAACGAACAGATTCACGTGGCGGCCTGGCCCAGCTTCAGCCTTTACCGGAATGCCACAAGCGCTCTCGGGCCCGAAGTCAACACCGCCGCTTCACGGATTTATGCCGCAGAAGGGCAGTGCTTCGTCATTGCCCCTTGTGCAATCGTCTCGCCCGAGATGATCGAGATGCTTTGCGACAATGACGCCAAGCTTGGCCTGCTGCAGGCCGGTGGCGGACATGCGCGGATCTTTGGCCCGGACGGAAGCGATCTGGCGGCCTCGCTGGGCGAACATGAAGAAGGCTTGCTTTACGCAACACTTGATCCTGCCGCCTTGACCTTTGCCAAGGTCGCAGCGGACCCGGCTGGGCATTACTCACGTCCCGACGTCACACGCCTGATGTTCAACCCCAATGCCAACCCCTGCGTCGTGGATCTGCCGGGCTTGCCGGTCAGCGGCGAAGTTGTCGAGCTGTTTCAGCCAGCCGTAGCGCTGGAGGTGTGACCATGCAATCAGCGATTCCTGAGCATCTGCGCAAGCCACGCGAGCTGAACAGCAATGTGCCCGAGGGCTATCAACCGCCGTTCCCCGCATGGTCTGCGCGTTTCGATCCCTTGGCAGGGCAGGTAGTAATGGCCTGCTTCGGCGTTCAGGCCGTGCACCTGACAGGCTTGGCGGAACTGGCCCCTATAACCAATTATTTCGCCGCCAGTTCAGGTCCGCAGTATTGGGACAGTGCACGCTGCGTGGATATAGATGGCTTCCATACCTGCATTGCCATCGCTTATTGGCGCGACGTGGACACGTTTCATCAGTGGCGCAATAGCTCGGGTTTCATGCAATGGTGGCAAGACCCGGCTCGTGAAACCGGACCGCTTGGTTGGTTTCAAGAGGTTGTCTGTCCAACCGTCGAGCGTTTCGAAACACTTTTTTCTGCCCCTGACATGCCCGAAGGCGTTACGCACCTTGCCACTCACATGAGTGAGCCGATTCTGGAGCATGCTTACTGGGGCAGTTCCCGCGACCGCATTCCTCTGGGGCAGACCGACGCATTGATCGGCAGCAGACGTTCTTTCACCACGAACGTTGTGCGTCCCGGTCGTGTGCGCCTTTTGGGTCGCGACAACCTGTGCCTGATTCGCTCTGGCCAGGACTGGAGCAGTACCACCGCGCAGGAACGCGACCTGTACGTGAACGATATACAACCCGTACTGAACACCGGAATGACGTTTCTGCGTGACCAGGGCGCCGCCGTTGGCTGCCTGAGCTGTCGCTTCATGCAGGCGTTGGACAACAAGACCGGCGAGCCTTTGGAAAAGAGTTTCGGACTGGCCTGGTTCGATGATCTGGCCAACCTGGAGCGCTGGGCGAAGACCCACCCGACCCATGTGGCGATCTTCGGCGGCTTCATGCAGTACGTGCAGACCCTCAACTTTCAGGTCCAGTTGCGCCTCTACCATGAGATCGCAGTCATTCCGAGTGAAGCCCAGTATTTCGAATACCTCAACTGCCACCCTGGTAGTGGTTTGCTCAGCCGCTGATACGCACTTGTCCTTGAGGAAACAGAACATGCAACGACTCCCTTTGAGGGCCCGCTCAGCGCTGGCAGGGTCTACCTGGCTATGTTGTTCGACAGTCACCTGTGCGCTGGAGATCACCGCGGGTGATTACGAGCCGCTACCGGTGGGCATGAGTGCGTTACTTGTATATGCACAACATGCTGAAAGCTCGGACTTCTACAGCCAAGGTCATAAAGTCTCGGATGACTTCAGGCTCAAGACCGATGTCGGCCTGTTGCGCTATATCCATTCGTTTACGCCAGGCAACAACACAGTGATAGAACCGCAGTTCATTCTGCCCTACGGGCATCTGAAGGGCGGTGGTGATGCAAGCTCGCTCGGCCAGACCACCGACACCGGAGACCTGATTATTGGCGCACCTGTAAAGTGGACCCTGGACACCGCTAACAAGGATGTCTTTTCCTTGGCACCGTACGTGTATATGCCGACCGGGAGTTACGAAAATGACGACGCACTCAACCTCGGTGAAAACCGCTGGCGTCTCTTGTTACAAGCGGCTTATATCCACCACTTCAATGCCAACTGGGCAGTGGACACCGCCGCAGATGTCTCATGGTTCAGTCATAACGATGATTACGGCACCGCCAGCAGTACGCTCAAGCAAAAAGCTCGCTACGAATATCAGGCCTATCTGCGCTACAACCTTTCGCCGAAAACCCATTTTGCTGTAGGTGGCGGCCACATCGATGGCGGAGAAAACCGCGTAGCGGGGCTCAATCAAAACGATCAAATGAGCACGACGTACATACGCTTGAGTGCCACCCACATGCTTGCGCCGTCGATTCAGGTACAGGCAGTGCTCGGCAGGGATCTGGAAGTGGAAGAGGGCTTCAAGGAAAAGTTACGCTTGAACCTGCGCCTGGCAAAGCTGTTTTAAAGCACAAACAAAAACCCCGGCTTTCGCCGGGGTTGGTGTTTTCATGTGCTCATCAGAAGTCTAGGTTGGACACTGCCAGCGCATTGCTCTCGATGAAGTCACGACGTGGCTCGACCGCATCACCCATGAGGGTGTTGAAGATCTGGTCAGCGCCGATGGCGTCTTCGATGGTGACTTTCAGCATGCGACGCACGCTCGGGTCCATTGTGGTTTCCCACAGCTGATCCGGGTTCATCTCACCAAGACCCTTGTAGCGCTGGATGGTGTGGCGCTTGGTGCTTTCGGCCATCAACCAGGCAAGGGCTTCCTTGAACTCGGTGACGGGCTTTTTTCGCTCGCCACGTTGTACGTAGGCACCGTCTTCCAGAAGCGTGCTGATCTGCGCGCCCAGAGCGGTAACGGTCTTGTAGTCGTTGCTGCCGAAGAAGTCGCGGTTGAAGGTCACATAGTTCGACAGGCCATGAGAGATCAGTTCGACCTCTGGCAGCCAGACGTTACGCTCACGGTCTTCACGCAGGCTGGCCTTGTACACCAGACCCGACTTCTCACCGGTGCGCAAACGCGCATCGAACAGTGCCAACCAGGCTTGCATGCCCTCATGGTCGGAAAGCTGCTCCAGCGTGATCGGCGGCAAGTAGACGAAGTGCTCGGTCAGTTCCTGTGGGTACAGACGCGACAGACGCTTGAGCGTCTTCATGACCATGCGGAAGTCGTTGACCAGTTTTTCCAGTGCAGTACCGGAAATGCCCGGCGCCGATTCGCTGAGGTGCAGGCTGGCGTCTTCAAGGGCCGATTGGGTCATGTATTCTTCCATGGCCTCGTCGTCCTTGATGTACTGCTCTTGCTTGCCTTTCTTGACCTTGTACAACGGTGGCTGAGCGATGTAGATATAGCCACGCTCTATCAGCTCAGGCAACTGGCGGAAGAAGAAGGTCAGCAGCAGGGTGCGGATGTGTGAACCGTCAACGTCAGCATCGGTCATGATGATGATGTTGTGATAGCGCAACTTGTCGATGTTGTACTCTTCGCGGCCGATGCCACAGCCCAGCGCAGTGATCAAGGTGCCCACTTCCTGAGAAGAGATCATCTTGTCGAATCGCGCTTTTTCAACGTTCAGGATCTTGCCCTTTAGAGGCAGGATGGCCTGGGTTCTACGGTTACGCCCCTGCTTGGCTGATCCGCCAGCAGAGTCCCCTTCCACCAGGTACAGTTCGGAGAGGGCAGGGTCTTTCTCCTGGCAATCAGCCAATTTGCCTGGCAAACCAGCGATATCAAGAGCGCCCTTACGGCGAGTCATTTCACGAGCCTTGCGTGCAGCTTCACGGGCACGGGCTGCGTCGATCATCTTGCCGACGACAGCTTTGGCTTCGTTCGGATTTTCCAGGAGGAAGTCGGAGAAGTACTTGCCCATCTCCTGTTCCACCGCTGTTTTGACTTCGGACGAAACCAGCTTGTCCTTGGTCTGCGAGCTGAACTTCGGATCAGGCACCTTGACCGAAATGATCGCAGTCAGGCCTTCACGCGCATCGTCACCGGTGGTCGCGACCTTGTGCTTCTTAGCCAGACCTTCCTGCTCGATGTAGTTGTTCAGGTTACGCGTCAACGCAGAGCGGAAACCCACCAGGTGAGTGCCTCCATCACGCTGCGGAATGTTGTTGGTGAAGCACAGCAGGTTCTCGTTGAAGCTGTCGTTCCACTGCAGCGCAATCTCGACACCAATACCGTCGTCACGCTGAATATTGAAGTGGAACACCTGATTGACCGGCGTTTTGTTGGTGTTCAGGTATTCAACGAATGCGCGCAGACCGCCTTCATATTTGAATAGCTCTTCCTTACCGCTACGTTCGTCCTTGAGGACGATGCCGACACCGGAGTTCAGGAAGGACAGCTCACGAATCCGCTTGGCCAGGATGTCCCAGCTGAAGTGGATATTCTTGAAGGTTTCAGCGGAAGGCTTGAAGTGGATCTGGGTACCCGTGGTGTCACTTTCACCGACGATTTTCATCGGTTCCTGTGGAACACCGTGCACATAAGTCTGCTCCCAGATCTTGCCGCTGCGACGAACCGTCAGCAACAGAATTTCTGAAAGGGCGTTAACAACAGAGACACCTACACCATGCAAACCGCCGGATACTTTGTAGGAGTTGTCATCGAACTTACCGCCAGCGTGAAGCACGGTCATGATGACCTCGGCTGCCGATACGCCTTCTTCTTTATGCACGTCTACCGGAATGCCGCGGCCATTGTCGCGCACGGTAATAGATTCGTCTGGATGGATGATGATGCTGATGTCGTCGCAGTGGCCTGCCAATGCTTCGTCGATCGAGTTATCAACCACCTCGAACACCATGTGGTGCAGACCGCTGCCATCGTCTGTATCACCGATGTACATTCCGGGACGCTTGCGTACGGCATCGAGTCCTTTCAGCACCTTGATGCTGGACGAGTCGTACGTTTGGTTTTCGCTCATGCAATCACTCCCGATGGTCGTGGGTCTGGGTGATACGGCCTTGTTCCACGTGGAACAAAGCGACTGGCGTTTCCGTCTGCCAGCCTTCCCTCAAAAATTCTTGATCTACACAGGTGATAAACACCTGGCAGCGTAATTCTTCCAGCAAGCGGCAAAGTGCGCGTCGATGGTTGTCATCCAGTTCGGAGGGCAAATCATCCACCAGGTAAATACACTGGCCGCGACGGACCTGACTGACCAGGTGTCCCTGAGCAATACGCAGTGCGCAGACCACCAGCTTTTGCTGACCGCGGGACAATATATCTGCCGCATTATGAGCGCCTAATCTAAGGCGCAGGTCAGCTCTTTGTGGTCCGGCCTGGGTGTGTCCCATCTGCTGATCACGATGCAGGGAGGAGGAGAGCACTGTACTCAGCTCTTTTTCCTTGTCCCAGCCTCGGTAGTAGCTCAGGGTCAAACCTTCGAGCTCGACAAGTTCGCTCAAAGTCTGTTCGAAGACTGGCTTCAATGCCTTGATGTAGGCGCGACGAAACTCATCGATCTCTTCACTCGCCGAGCACAACTCACGGTCCCATGCCGCCTGTGAAGCGGCGTCAAGTGTACCATGCCGAAGCCACGAGTTTCGCTGCTTGAGGGCCTTCTGCAGGCGCTGCCAAGTGGTCATAAACCGAGGTTCCACGTGGAACACTCCCCAATCCAGAAACTGCCTGCGTATCTTCGGCGCGCCTTCAAGCAACCTGAAGCTGTCAGGGTTGATGAGCTGCAGCGGCAAAATCTCTGCCAGCTGGGCAGCGCTTCGCGCATTCTGCCCATCGATACGAATCTGAAACTCACCTTGGCGGTCGCGCGAAACGCCGAGATTGCTATGGCCACCCTGCGCAAGATCGACCTGCCCGAAGACAGTGCAGGATGGCTGCTCATACTGGATAACGGGAAGCAGGCGACTGCTGCGAAAGGAACGAGCGATCCCCAGTAGATGAATGGCCTCCAGAACACTGGTTTTGCCACTGCCGTTTGCGCCGTAGAGAATATTGATACGCGGGGAGGGGGAGAGGGTCACCGGGTGCAGATTGCGCACCCCGGTGACCGAGACGCGACTAAGAGACATCTAGATTGCGCTGGACATTGAATTACAGACGCATCGGCATGACAACGTAGGCGGAATCGTCGTTATCCGACTCTTGCACCAGGGCGCTGCTATTGGAATCGGACAGGATCAGGCGAACCTGCTCGGTCGTCATGACGCCCAGTACGTCGAGCAGATAGCTCACGTTGAAACCAATCTCCAGAGAATCACCGTTGTACTCAACGCTGATTTCCTCTTCTGCTTCTTCCTGCTCGGGGTTGTTGGCCTGAATTTTCAACTGACCATTGGCCAACTGCAGACGGATGCCACGGTACTTCTCGTTGGACAGAATCGCGGTACGACTGAATGCCTCGCGCAATGCTTGGCGATCGCCCAGCACCAGCTTGTCACCGCCTTTAGGCAGAACGCGTTCATAGTCCGGGAATTTGCCATCGACCAGTTTTGAGGTGAAGGTGAATTCGCCGGTAGTAGCACGGATATGATGCTGACCCAGAACGATGCTGACCGTACCGTCTTGCTCGGTCAGCAGACGCGCCATTTCGAGAATACCTTTGCGCGGAACGATCACCTGATGGCGATCAGCGTGTTCGATATCGGCAGACATCGAGCACATCGCCAGACGGTGACCATCAGTGGCGACCGCACGCAGGATACCGGCACTCACTTCCAGCAGCATGCCGTTAAGGTAGTAGCGAACGTCCTGCTGAGCCATGGCAAAGCTGGTGCGCTCGATCAGACGGCGCAGTTTGCTCTGTACCAGATTGAACGTCAGCGAACCTGGACCTTCTTCAACCGTAGGGAAGTCATTGGCTGGCAATGTCGACAGAGTAAAACGGCTACGACCTGCCTTGACGATCAGTTTCGAGTCATCGAGTTTTATATCGATCAGCGCGTCATTGGACAGGCTCTTGCAAATATCCATGAGCTTACGCGCGGGAACCGTGATTTCTCCGGGTTCGGCAGGCTCTTCCAACTGAACGCGGCCAACCAGTTCGACTTCAAGATCAGTACCGGTCAGCGAAAGCTGCTGACCCTCCACGACCAGAAGCACATTGGACAGAACCGGCAAGGTCTGGCGGCGTTCTACCACGCCGGCGACCAATTGCAGGGGTTTCAACAGGGCTTCGCGTTGAATAGTGAAATGCATGGTCTAGTCCCTTGCCTTAATAAGCTGCACTGGCGTTATCACGTAGTCAGAGTGCGCAGCAGGTTCTTGTAGTCCTCGCGGATATCCGCATCGGATTCCTTGAGCTCGTTGATCTTTCTGCAGGCGTGCAAGACTGTCGTATGGTCCCGGCCACCGAACACGTCTCCAATTTCCGGGAGACTGTGGTTGGTGAGTTCCTTGGAAAGTGCCATGGCCACCTGACGCGGTCGGGCAACAGAACGGGAACGACGCTTGGACAACAGATCGGAGATCTTGATCTTGTAATACTCGGCGACGGTGCGCTGAATGTTATCCACACTGACCAACTTGTCCTGCAACGCGAGCAGGTCTTTCAGCGATTCGCGAATAAGCTCGATGGTGATGTCGCGGCCCATGAAGTGCGAGTGAGCGATGACGCGCTTGAGCGCACCCTCCAGCTCACGCACGTTGGAGCGAATTCGCTGGGCAATGAAAAAAGCCGCATCATGAGGCAGATCGACCTTGGCCTGATCCGCTTTCTTCATGAGGATCGCTACGCGGGTTTCCAGCTCGGGTGGCTCGACAGCCACTGTCAGCCCCCAGCCGAAACGCGATTTGAGTCGTTCCTCCAGGCCTTCGATTTCCTTCGGATATCGATCGCTGGTCAGAATGACCTGCTGGCCACCTTCCAGAAGCGCATTGAACGTGTGGAAAAACTCTTCCTGTGAACGTTCCTTGCGAGCAAAAAACTGGATGTCATCGATCAACAAAGCGTCGACTGAACGGTAGAAGCGCTTGAACTCATTAATTGCGTTGAGCTGCAAGGCCTTGACCATGTCTGCGACGAAACGCTCCGAATGCAGATAGACAACCTTTGCGTTCGGATTCTTCTTGAGCAGATGGTTACCCACAGCATGCATCAAGTGCGTTTTACCAAGACCTACGCCGCCGTAAAGAAACAGCGGGTTGTAGCCATGCTTGGGGTTGTCGGCGACTTGCCAGGCGGCAGCACGTGCCAGCTGGTTGGATTTACCCTCGACAAAGTTCTCGAACGTGAACGTGCGGTTCAGGTAACTGGTGTGCTTGAGCGCGCCTTCGACCTGTACGGTACGTTGCTCCGCACGCGCGGGGGCCTGCTGAGAGCTGGCACCGGCCATCGGGTCGAAGCTGTCACGTGAAGGCTCGTCATGTGCTGCAACGTTCTGAACCGGTGCAGACACGGCAACCGTAGCGGGTGGCGCTGCAGATATCGCTGGAGCAGGAGCAGAAACGCTGCTGACCGAATTGGCAGACAACGCCTGGGACGCTGCAGCTGCCAGTGGCGCGTTGGGGGCGGCACGTGGTGCAGAGCTGCGCTTGCTTCCTATTAATAAGGAAAGAGCAGGGGCCATGCCCTGGCCATGCTCGCCCAGAAGCTCAAGCAAACGGCCAAGGTATTTTTCGTTGACCCAGTCGAGAACAAAACGATTGGGTGCATACACGCGCAACTCGTCGCCTTCGGCTTCGACCTGTAGCGGACGGATCCAAGTGTTGAATTGCTGGGCAGGCAGCTCATCGCGCAAAAGCTCCACGCACTGCTGCCAAAGTTCCACTGACACGGATATCCCCTGAGTTGAAAGCCGGTGAGGCAAAAACAGCCGCTATTGTAACGATCCGCAGAGGACTTATCCACATGTAGGTTGCTCACAGATAGCTATAAATCAACGATTTATGATGTGCTCACGCGACAAGCGGTCAAATCCTGAGATCTGTGGATAACCACTCTTCAGCCCATTGCATAACTCGGGCGTGAACTCTGTGCATAACTCGGCTGTGGATAAAACGGCATTCCATGCACAGCTTTTCCGACAGCGCGGCACAGGCAAGGCACGGCTTCTGGACAACCTTTTGAAACGCTGTACATTTTGATTTTAAAGGACTTCAGGATGTTATCCACAGAAAATGGCTGCCTAAGAGTTATAAGCTTTATAAAGAAGCTTTAAATACTCTCTTCTTTTTATTTCTATAACTGACAGGAGGCCGGGTGTATCGAAACGGCTACCCGACAGGAGAATGTCTATAAAAGGCGTATATGAAGAAAAGCTGGTTGGAAATTGACCTGCGGGCCTGCTTTCTCTAGAATCCCCGGTCTCTTAAAACGGGGGCCATTCCGGCCCGTAGTGGACGACCCAGGTAACACGCCATGAAACGTACTTTCCAACCCAGCACTATCAAGCGCGCCCGCACCCACGGTTTCCGTGCACGCATGGCCACCAAGAACGGCCGCGCAGTCCTTTCGCGTCGTCGTGCCAAAGGCCGTAAGCGTCTGGCAGTTTGATAAATCGGCACAGGAGGTGAGTCGAGACTTCAGTCGGGAGAAGCGTTTGCTGACCCCCCGGCATTTCAAGGCAGTCTTTGACTCCCCTACCGGCAAGGTTCCGGGGAAAAATCTCCTGCTCCTTGCGCGCAACAACGACCTTGATCATCCCCGGCTGGGGCTGGTGATAGGTAAAAAGAGCGTGAAGCTCTCCGTCGAGCGCAATCGTTTGAAACGCCTGATGCGCGAATCATTTCGCCAACACCAAGACAGTTTGGTCGGTTGGGATATCGTTATCGTCGCGCGTAAAGGTTTGGGTGACGTAGAAAACCCTGAACTGATTCAGCATTTCGGCAAGCTCTGGAAACGTCTGGCGCGTAGCCGACCCATTCCGGAAAAAAAATCCGAAACTGCAGGGGTAGACAGTCCAGATGCGTAAACTGGCACTCGTTCCGATCCAGTTTTATCGCTATGCCATTAGCCCGCTGATGGCCAGTCACTGTCGTTTCTACCCCAGCTGCTCCTGCTACGCGTATGAAGCCATCGAGAATCATGGCCTTTTGCGCGGTGGCTGGCTGTCAATTCGTCGCCTGGGTCGCTGTCACCCGTGGAATCCCGGTGGTTATGACCCGGTTCCAGCTGTCCCCACCTCCCGTTCTTCTTCGATGGCCGAGTAATCATGGATATTAAACGCACGATCCTGATCGTCGCCCTGGCAATCGTGACCTACGTCGGGGTTCTGAAATGGAACCAAGACTATGGCCAGGCTGCCATGCCGACCCAGAATGTTGCAGCCAGCACCACCGCGCCGGGTATTCCGGATACGGCCGCTGGTACTAATGGTTCTGCAAGTGCCGACGTTCCAAGCGCTACTGCCAACACTGCCGCAGCACCTCTTGAAACTCCGGCCGTAGCCAGCAAAGACCTTATCCACGTCAAGACCGATGTGCTCGATCTGGCGATCGATCCGGTGGGGGGCGACGTCGTTCAGCTTCGCCTGCCTCTGTATCCGCGTCGTCAGGATCGTCCTGATGTTCCGTTTCAGCTGTTCGACAATGGCGGCGAACGTACTTTTCTGGCGCAAAGCGGCCTGACTGGAACGAACGGTCCTGATGCACGCGCCGCCGGTCGTCCGGTTTATTCCTCCACGCAAAAGACTTATCAACTGGCTGACGGCCAGGACACGATGGTCGTGGAGCTGAAATTCTCGGAAAACGGCGTCAATTACATCAAGCGCTTCACTTTCAAGCGCGGCCTGTACGATCTGGTCATGACCTATGTTGTGGATAACCAGAGCGCGCAACCCTGGTCCGGTAATCTGTTCGCGCAACTGAAGCGTGACGCCAGCTCCGATCCTTCGTCGACCACTGCCACCGGTACAGCCACCTATCTGGGTGCAGCACTGTGGACTGCGGCCGAGCCGTACAAAAAAGTGTCGATGAAAGATATCGACAAGGGTCAGGTCAAGGAAACCGTTCAGGGCGGCTGGGTTGCATGGCTGCAACACTACTTCGTGACCGCGTGGATTCCTGATCACAATGCCACCAATGCCGTTCAGACCCGCAAAGACAGCCAGGGCAATTACATCATCGGTTTCACCAGCCCGACGCTGTCGGTTGCACCTGGTGCACAGGGCGAAACCAGCGCCACGCTGTACGCAGGTCCGAAAAGCCAGGCGGTACTCAAAGAGTTATCCCCAGGTCTGGAACTGACAGTCGACTACGGTTTCCTGTGGTTCATTGCCCAGCCTATCTTCTGGTTGCTGCAGCATATCCACGCCATTCTCGGTAACTGGGGCTGGTCGATCATCGTGCTGACCATGCTGATCAAAGGTCTGTTCTTCCCGCTGTCCGCAGCCAGCTACAAGTCGATGGCACGCATGCGCGCCGTGGCTCCGAAGCTTGCATTGCTGAAGGAGCAGCATGGCGACGACCGTCAGAAGATGTCCCAGGCCATGATGGAGCTGTACAAGAAAGAGAAGATCAACCCACTGGGTGGATGCTTGCCGATTCTTGTACAGATGCCGGTTTTCCTTTCACTGTACTGGGTACTCCTGGAAAGTGTGGAAATGCGTCAGGCACCGTGGATCCTGTGGATAACTGACCTGTCGATCAAGGACCCGTTCTTTATCCTGCCGATCATCATGGGCGCAACCATGTTCATCCAGCAGCGTCTGAACCCGACTCCGCCGGACCCGATGCAGGCCAAGGTCATGAAAATGATGCCGATCATTTTCACGTTCTTCTTCCTGTGGTTCCCTGCCGGTCTGGTTCTGTACTGGGTTGTGAACAACACCCTGTCGATTGCACAGCAGGCTTACATCACTCGCAAGATCGAAGCGGCTACCAAGAAAGCAGCTGCCTGATCTAACCTGTGAACAGGTTGTACAAGACGCCCCCTAGTGGGGCGTTTTGCTATCCGTCATTTGTCCTGGAGCCGGACCATGAACGTTCCTCGTGAAACCATCGTCGCCATCGCTACAGCCCAAGGGCGAGGCGGTGTCGGTATCGTCCGTGTATCAGGTCCTCTGGCCGGCAAGACGGCTGAAGCCATCATCGGCCACACGCCGAAGCCACGATTCGCCCAATACGGGCCTTTTGTCGACGAAGCCGGACATGTACTCGATGAGGGGATCGCGCTGTATTTTCCCGGACCCAACTCGTTCACCGGCGAGGACGTGCTGGAACTTCAGGGCCACGGCGGCCCAATCGTTCTGGATATGCTGTTGCAGCGCTGCCTGCAACTGGGCAGCCGTCTCGCTCGCCCGGGGGAATTCAGCGAGCGCGCGTTTCTCAATGACAAGCTCGATCTTGCTCAGGCTGAAGCCATTGCCGACTTGATCGAGGCGAGTTCTGCACAGGCGGCGCGCAATGCACTGCGCTCATTGCAGGGCGCTTTCTCCCGGCGTGTGGATAACTTGACCGAGAAATTGATCAGCCTGCGCATCTACGTAGAGGCTGCAATCGACTTTCCCGAAGAGGAAATCGACTTCCTTGCCGATGGCCATGTCCTGAGCATGCTCGATGACGTGCGTATGGAGTTATCCACAGTAATGCGTGAGGCAGGTCAGGGGGCGTTATTGCGCGATGGGATGACCGTCGTGATCGCCGGACGTCCGAATGCCGGCAAATCAAGCTTGTTGAACGCACTGGCAGGCAGAGAGGCAGCAATTGTCACCGAGATCGCCGGCACAACCCGTGATGTACTGCGTGAACACATCCATATAGACGGAATGCCCTTGCACGTCGTCGACACCGCTGGGCTGCGGGATACTCAAGACCAGGTGGAAATGATCGGCGTGCAGCGCGCACTCAAGGCCATCGGTGAAGCAGACCGGATTCTGCTGGTGGTGGATGCGACCGCGCCGGAGGCAGCAGACCCGTTTGCATTGTGGCCCGAATTCCTCGAGCAGCGCCCGGCCCCGTCGAAAGTCACGCTGATACGCAACAAGGCAGATCTGAGTGGAGACCCTGTCGATCTGCAAACCAGCGTTGATGGCCACGTCACCATCAGCCTGAGCGCCAGGTCGGGTGGCGAAGGGCTTGAACTGCTGCGCGAGCATCTCAAAGCCTGCATGGGCTATGAGCAAACATCGGAAAGCAGCTTCAGCGCACGTCGACGCCACCTTGAGGCGCTGCGCCATGCCAGTGACTCGCTGGAGCACGGCAGGGCTCAACTCACCCTGGCGGGCGCAGGGGAGCTGCTGGCCGAAGATCTGCGCCAGGCTCAACAGGCGCTTGGCGAAATTACCGGCGCATTCAGCTCCGATGATCTGCTTGGCAGAATCTTCTCCAGCTTCTGCATCGGCAAATAAACCTCCCGGCATGGCCCGTCCTGGGTCATGCCTTCAAGCAGCACAAGACGCCGCTTTCTGCTGCAGCGTTATCCACATACTCCGGCATGTCCTCCTTTACTTTGCCTCAACACCTGAATCTGACGAGTAGAAATACCCGAGATAGGGATTTTCCGCGCCCGATTTTTTCTGAAGAGCCGTTTTTTTGTGGATTAAGCCCTGTGAATAACCGCCCCTTAGCTCGGTGGGTAAGCAGGGTGCGAACCTGAAGATAAATCGCCCTGTGGACAAGTGGCTATCTTATCAACAGGCTCAGGAAGGTTATCCAAACCCCTCGTGCCCACATGAACACAGGCTTTTGAATCTCTGTACACATCGAATATAAAGGCCTGTAGAGATCTATCCACAGAAAGATGGCTCAGTAAGAATAAACATAAAAACAAGGCTTTATAAACTTTCTTTCCTTTTTATTTTCTTTATTCGTGAGTTTTCCACAGCTGGTTAAATTTTGTCCAACGGGTTTCATTCAGGTGGGGTAAGTCCCTATACTTGTCAGCTATCCCAATTTCTCATCGACAACAGGCACGAGGTGCGTGGTGGATTTCCCTTCCCGTTTTGAAGTGATCGTCATCGGTGGCGGTCATGCCGGTACCGAGGCCGCACTGGCGTCGGCACGCATGGGTGTCAAAACCCTGTTGCTGACCCATAACGTGGAAACACTCGGCCAGATGAGTTGCAACCCGGCCATCGGTGGTATCGGTAAAAGCCACCTGGTCAAGGAAATCGACGCCTTGGGCGGTGCCATGGCCATGGCTACCGATAAGGGCGGTATCCAGTTCCGCGTGCTGAACAGCCGCAAGGGGCCGGCCGTACGTGCAACCCGTGCGCAAGCCGATCGCGTGCTGTACAAGGCAGCTATCCGCGAGACTCTCGAAAATCAGCCCAACCTGTGGATATTTCAACAGGCCTGCGACGACCTGATCGTCGAACAGGATCAGGTCCGCGGCGTGGTGACCCAGATGGGTATGCGCATATTTGCCGATTCCGTGGTGTTGACCACAGGTACGTTCCTTGGCGGACTTATCCACATTGGTATGCAGAACTATTCAGGTGGCCGTGCAGGTGATCCTCCCTCGATCGCACTTGCTCACCGGTTACGTGAACTGCCACTGCGCGTAGGCCGATTGAAAACCGGTACCCCGCCGCGCATCGACGGGCGTTCTGTCGATTTCTCGGTGATGACCGAGCAGCCGGGCGACACGCCGATTCCGGTCATGTCGTTCCTGGGCTCCAAGGAACAACATCCGCCGCAGGTGAGCTGCTGGATTACCCACACCAATGCCCGGACTCACGAAATCATTGCCTCCAACCTTGATCGGTCGCCGATGTATTCAGGCGTGATCGAAGGCATTGGTCCGCGCTATTGCCCATCGATCGAAGACAAGATTCACCGGTTTGCCGACAAGGAAAGCCACCAGGTCTTCATCGAGCCTGAAGGACTGACTACCCACGAGCTGTACCCGAACGGGATCTCCACCTCGTTGCCATTCGATGTGCAACTGCAGATCGTCCGGTCGATTCGCGGTATGGAAAACGCACACATCGTTCGGCCTGGTTACGCCATCGAATACGACTATTTCGATCCGCGTGATTTGAAATACAGCCTGGAAACCAAAGTCATCGGCGGTTTGTTCTTTGCTGGTCAGATCAACGGTACAACCGGCTACGAAGAGGCCGGTGCCCAGGGTTTGCTGGCCGGGACCAACGCCGCACTGCGTGCACAAGGTCGAGAAAGCTGGTGCCCGCGTCGCGATGAAGCGTACATCGGTGTTCTGGTCGATGACCTGATCACGCTCGGTACGCAAGAGCCTTACCGGATGTTCACGTCCAGGGCCGAATACCGTTTGATACTGCGTGAAGACAACGCGGACCTGCGACTTACCGAAAAAGGCCGTGAACTGGGCCTGATCGACGACGCCCGCTGGGCTGCGTTCTGTACCAAACGCGAAAGCATCGCGCTGGAAGAACAACGCTTGAAAAGTACCTGGGTGCGTCCCGGTACCGAACAGGGCGATGCAATTGCCGCACACTTCGGCACGCCACTGACCCATGAATACAACCTGCTCAACCTGCTGACCCGCCCGGAAATCGACTATGCCAGCCTGATTGCCGTTACCGGTCAGGGCTGCACCGATCCACAGGTGGCCGAGCAGGTCGAGATCAAGACAAAATACGCCGGCTACATCGACCGTCAGCAAGATGAAATTGCCCGGCTTCGGGCCAGCGAAGACACGCGTTTGCCAGAAGATATCGATTACGCCGGCATTTCCGGTCTGTCCAAGGAAATCCAGAGCAAACTGGGGATAACTCGTCCGGAAACACTTGGGCAGGCGTCGCGCATACCCGGCGTCACACCCGCAGCGATTTCCCTGTTGATGATTCATTTGAAAAAACGCGGCGCGGGCCGTCAGTTGGAGCAAAGCGCTTGAGTTCTATGGTCACCCCGCAACACGCCCAAGAGTTATCCACCGGTGCCCGGGAGTTGGGAATTGACCTCACCCCGGTCCAGCACGAGCAACTGCTGGCGTATCTGGCGCTGTTGATCAAGTGGAACAAGGCCTACAACCTGACCGCGGTGCGCAATCCGGACGAAATGGTATCGAGGCACCTGCTCGACAGTCTCAGCGTAGTGCCGTTCATCGACGGGACACGCTGGATCGACGTCGGCAGCGGCGGTGGGATGCCCGGCATTCCCATGGCCATCCTGTTTCCGCAGCGCAAAGTGGCGCTGCTGGACAGCAACGGCAAGAAGACCCGCTTTCAGACCCAGGTCAAACTGGAGCTGAAACTGGATAATCTTGAAGTTATCCACAGCCGTGCAGAAAATTATCAGCCCGATGCGCCGTTCGACGGGATCATCTCCCGTGCGTTCAGCAGCCTGGAAGACTTCACGGGCTGGACCCGTCACATGGGCGACGTGAATACACGCTGGCTGGCAATGAAAGGGCTGCATCCTGACGATGAGCTGGTAGCATTGCCCTCGGATTTTCACCTCGATAGCGCACACGCCTTGACCGTTCCGGGTTGCCAAGGCCAACGCCATCTGCTGATACTGCGCCGCACGGCATGACGGGGAACACAAGCAAGAATGGCTAAGGTATTCGCGATAGCGAACCAAAAAGGTGGGGTAGGCAAGACCACCACATGTATCAACCTCGCCGCGTCACTGGTCGCAACCAAGCGCCGTGTGCTGTTGATCGACCTTGATCCCCAGGGCAATGCGACCATGGGCAGCGGTGTCGATAAACACAATCTGGAAAACTCGGTCTACGACCTGTTGATCGGTGAATGCGATCTGGGCCAGGCCATGCAGTTTTCCGAGCACGGTGGTTACCAACTGCTTCCGGCCAACCGTGATCTGACGGCGGGCGAGGTGGTTCTGCTGGAAATGCAGATGAAAGAGAGTCGTCTGCGCAATGCGCTGGCGCCTATCCGCGAGAATTACGATTACATTCTGATCGACTGCCCACCCTCTTTGTCGATGCTGACCCTGAACGCACTGGTTGCGGCAGACGGTGTAATTATCCCCATGCAGTGTGAATACTTTGCGCTCGAAGGTCTTAGCGACCTTGTGGATAACATCAAGCGCATCGGTGAATTGCTCAATCCGCAGTTGAAGATCGAAGGTCTGCTGCGCACGATGTATGATCCGCGGCTGAGCCTGATCAATGATGTTTCCGCGCAGCTCAAGGAACACTTTGGCGAGCAGCTGTACGACACCGTGATCCCGAGAAACATTCGCCTTGCCGAAGCACCGAGTTTCGGCATGCCTGTGCTGGCGTATGACAAGTCATCTCGCGGTGCACTGGCCTACCTGGCCCTGGCAAGTGAACTGGTCCGTCGTCAACGTCGCGGCGCAAAAACCGCTCAGCCAACCTAAGGAATTCCCATGGCCGTCAAGAAACGAGGTCTCGGACGTGGGTTGGACGCACTTCTGAGCAGTCCAACCGTCAGTTCGCTGGAAGAGCAGGCCGTGAAGGCCCCGCCAAGTGAGTTGCAGCATGTGCCGCTGGACCTGATCCAGCGCGGCAAGTATCAGCCGCGCCGTGATATGGACCCGCAGGCACTGGAAGAGCTGGCCCAGTCGATCAAATCGCAAGGCGTGATGCAGCCGATCGTGGTGCGTCCGATCGGTGACAACCGGTTTGAAATCATCGCCGGCGAGCGTCGCTGGCGCGCGAGCCAGCAGGCCGGTGTCGAGACGATCCCGGCGATGGTTCGTGATGTGCCGGACGAAACCGCGATTGCGATGGCGCTGATCGAAAACATCCAGCGCGAAGACCTCAATCCCATCGAAGAAGCCATGGCGCTGCAGCGCTTGCAGCAGGAGTTTCAACTGACCCAGCAGCAGGTGGCGGATGCCGTCGGCAAGTCTCGGGTCAGTGTGGCAAACCTGTTGCGCCTGATTGCCTTGCCTGAGGCCATCAAGACCATGCTGTCGCATGGCGACCTGGAAATGGGCCACGCGCGCGCGTTGCTCGGTCTCAGTGAGGACCGGCAGGTCGAAGGTGCGCGACATGTTGTCGCACGCGGGCTTACCGTGCGCCAGACTGAGGCACTGGTCAGGCAATGGCTGAGCGGCAAGCCGGAGGCTGCCGAACCGGTCAGGACTGACCCCGATATCAGTCGCCTCGAACAGCGTCTGGCTGAGCGTTTAGGCTCTGCGGTGCAGATTCGTCACGGGCAGAAGGGCAAAGGGCAATTGGTCATCCGTTACAACTCCCTTGACGAGCTGCAGGGAGTGCTTGCCCACATCCGCTGAAACAATTGCTCTGTAGCGTATAGTCGGAAATCACTACCCGACTGTTGAATAGGGGCTGAACCGCCCCTATACTCTGCGCGCATTTTGTCGGCACAAATTATGCCAAGTTATTGATTATGGCGACCGACATCAAAGGAGCAGTTGCGATGGAATCCCGCATGCCAGACCGCTTGCCGTTCTATCGCCTGGCGGTTTTTCCGCTATTGCTGGCCCAATTGATCGTGTTGCTCATGGCCGCACTGGTGCTGTGGCAGTGGCAAGGAGTCGTTGCAGGATATTCGGGACTCTGTGGAGGCCTGATAGCCTGGCTACCCAATTTATACTTTGCTCACAAGGCATTCCGGTTTTCCGGGGCCAGAGCAGCGCAAGCCATCGTGCGGTCGTTCTACGCCGGCGAGGCAGGCAAACTGATTTTCACGGCAGTGCTTTTTGCATTGACGTTTGCAGGTGTGAAGCCATTGGCGCCGCTGGCTGTATTCGGCGTGTTCATGTTGATCCAGGTGGTCAACTGGTTCGCTCCCCTGCTTACGAGAACAAGACTTTCGAGACCTTAGGGCGTTTGAGGCAACCATGGCAGAGCAAACAGCTTCGGGCTATATCCAGCACCACTTGCAGAACCTTACATTCGGGCACCTGCCCAATGGCGAATGGGGCTTTGCCCACACCGCAGCAGAAGCCAAGGAAATGGGTTTCTGGGCTTTCCACGTCGATACCCTCGGCTGGTCGGTTGCGTTGGGTCTGATTTTCGTTCTGATCTTCCGCATGGCGGCCAAGAAGGCAACTTCCGGTCAGCCCGGCGCACTGCAGAACTTCGTTGAAGTTCTGGTCGATTTCGTCGACGGCAGTGTGAAAGACAGCTTCCACGGGCGCAGTGCGGTTATCGCACCACTGGCGCTGACCATCTTCGTCTGGGTTTTCCTGATGAACGCGGTCGACCTGGTGCCGGTGGACTGGATTCCACAGCTGGCCATGCTGATTTCAGGCGACGAGCACATTCCGTTCCGTGCCGTTCCGACCACTGACCCGAATGCCACATTGGGCATGGCCCTGTCCGTGTTCGCACTGATCATTTTCTACAGCATCAAGGTCAAGGGCATCGGCGGTTTCATCGGCGAACTGACCCTTCACCCGTTCGGCAGCAAGAACCTGTTCGTGCAGGCGCTGTTGATCCCGGTCAACTTCCTGCTGGAATTCGTGACGCTGATCGCCAAGCCTATTTCCCTGGCTCTGCGTCTGTTCGGCAACATGTATGCTGGCGAGCTGGTCTTCATTCTGATCGCCGTGATGTTCGGCAGCGGTCTGTTGTGGCTCAGCGGTCTGGGTGTAGTGCTGCAGTGGGCGTGGGCTGTGTTCCACATCCTGATCATCACCCTGCAAGCGTTCATCTTCATGATGCTGACCATCGTCTACCTGTCGATGGCTCACGAAGATAACCATTGAGATTCGTCTCAGGACGCGTCTGATGACCGCTTCGCCACTGGCGAGGCGGTGCCCGCAAGGGCTGATGTAGAAACGATTTTGTTTTACCGCTTCAATTAAAAAAACCTAACCAATACGACGTAAAAGTCGGGAGGAAAGATGGAAACTGTAGTTGGTCTAACCGCTATCGCTGTTGCACTGTTGATCGGCCTGGGCGCACTGGGTACTGCAATCGGTTTCGGCCTGTTGGGCGGCAAATTCCTGGAAGGCGCTGCGCGTCAGCCGGAAATGGTTCCAATGCTGCAAGTTAAAATGTTCATCGTTGCGGGCCTGCTCGACGCCGTGACCATGATCGGTGTTGGTATCGCTCTGTTCTTCACCTTTGCGAACCCCTTCGTTGGTCAACTCGCTGGCTGATCACTCGAATTTTCGAGTTGATTGGTGTGATGGACAACGAACGAGCGAGGTGTTGGCGTGAACATTAATGCAACCCTGATTGGCCAGTCCGTTGCGTTCTTCATTTTTGTGCTGTTTTGCATGAAGTTCGTGTGGCCTCCGGTCATCGCGGCTTTGCACGAACGTCAGAAGAAGATCGCGGATGGACTGGACGCTGCTTCCCGAGCAGCTCGCGACCTGGAGCTGGCCCAAGAAAAAGCGGGTCAACAACTGCGCGAAGCTAAAGCTCAAGCAGCCGAGATCATTGAGCAAGCCAAGAAACGCGGTACTCAGATTGTCGACGAAGCCCGTGAAACGGCCCGCGTTGAAGCTGACCGTGTGAAGGCTCAGGCTCAGGCCGAGATCGAGCAGGAACTTAACGGTGTCAAAGACGCCTTGCGCGCCCAGTTGGGTAGCCTGGCAGTCAATGGTGCAGAGAAGATCCTGGGTGCCACAATCGATCAAAACGCGCACGCGGAGCTGGTTAACAAACTGGCTGCTGAAATTTAAGCGAGGGCGATCATGGCAGAACTGACCACGTTGGCCCGACCTTACGCAAAGGCGGCCTTCGAGCACGCGCAGGCCCACCAGCAGCTGGCCAATTGGTCAGCCATGCTCGGCCTGGCTGCTGCGGTGTCGCAAGACGACACCATGCAGCGCATGCTCAAGGCCCCGCGACTGACGAGCGCACAAAAGGCCACCACTTTTATTGAAGTGTGTGGCGAAAAGTTCGATGCCAAGGCACAGAATTTCATCCACGTCGTTGCTGAAAACGACCGCCTCCCGCTTCTGCCGGAGATCGCCGAACTGTTCGACCTGTACAAGGCCGAGCAGGAAAAATCGGTCGATGTGGATGTCACCAGTGCTTTCGCATTGAACCAAGAACAGCAAGACAAACTCGCCAAGGTTCTCAGTGCACGGCTCGGCCGGGAAGTGCGCCTGCATGCTGCGGAGGATGCCTCTCTGATAGGGGGTGTCGTAATCCGCGCCGGCGACCTGGTTATCGATGGCTCAGTTCGTGGCAAGATCGCGAAACTAGCCGAAGCATTGAAATCTTGAGTTTGAAGGGGCAGCAGAGCAATGCAGCAACTCAATCCTTCCGAAATAAGTGAAATCATCAAGGGTCGCATCGACAAGCTCGATGTAACCTCCCAAGCCCGTAACGAAGGCACAGTCGTCAGCGTGTCTGACGGTATCGTGCGGATTCACGGTCTGGCCGACGTAATGTACGGCGAGATGATCGAGTTTCCGGGCGGCGTCTACGGTATGGCGCTGAACCTTGAGCAAGACTCTGTGGGTGCCGTTGTACTGGGCGCCTATACGACTCTGGCTGAAGGCATGAGCGCCAAGTGCACTGGCCGCATCCTCGAGGTTCCGGTAGGTAAGGAACTGCTGGGTCGCGTTGTCGATGCACTGGGTAACCCAGTTGACGGCAAAGGTCCGCTGAACAACACCGAGACCGATGCGGTCGAGAAAGTTGCTCCAGGCGTGATCTGGCGTAAGTCGGTAGACCAGCCTGTACAGACTGGCTACAAGGCTGTCGATGCCATGATTCCTGTCGGCCGTGGCCAGCGCGAGCTGATCATCGGTGACCGTCAGATCGGTAAAACCGCTCTGGCCATCGACGCAATCATCAACCAGAAGAACAGCGGCATCTTCTGCGTATACGTAGCTATCGGTCAGAAGCAATCGACCATTGCCAACGTCGTTCGCAAGCTCGAAGAAAACGGCGCACTGGCTAACACCATCGTCGTGGCTGCAAGTGCTTCCGAATCCGCTGCGCTGCAGTTCCTTGCACCGTACTCGGGTTGCACCATGGGTGAATTCTTCCGCGACCGCGGTGAAGACGCGCTGATCGTTTATGACGATCTGTCCAAGCAAGCAGTGGCCTACCGCCAGATCTCCCTGCTGCTGCGCCGTCCACCAGGCCGTGAAGCTTACCCAGGCGATGTGTTCTATCTCCACTCCCGTCTGCTGGAGCGCGCATCGCGTGTTTCCGAAGAGTACGTAGAGAAGTTCACCAACGGCGCAGTGACCGGCAAAACCGGTTCCCTGACCGCATTGCCGATCATCGAAACCCAGGCTGGCGACGTTTCCGCGTTCGTTCCGACCAACGTGATTTCCATCACCGACGGTCAGATCTTCCTGGAATCGGCCATGTTCAACTCCGGCATCCGTCCGGCTGTGAACGCCGGTGTTTCGGTATCCCGTGTGGGTGGTGCTGCTCAGACCAAGATCATCAAGAAGCTGTCCGGTGGTATCCGTACCGCTCTGGCTCAGTACCGTGAACTGGCAGCATTTGCTCAGTTCGCTTCTGACCTGGACGAGGCGACCCGCAAGCAACTTGAGCATGGTCAGCGCGTTACCGAGCTGATGAAGCAGAAGCAATACGCACCAATGTCGATCGCTGACATGGCGCTGTCGCTGTATGCCGCTGAGCGTGGGTTCCTGACTGACGTCGAAATCGCCAAGATTGGCAGCTTTGAACAAGCGCTGATTGCTTACTTCAACCGCGATCACGCCGATTTGATGGCGAAGATCAACGTGAAGGGTGACTTCAATGACGAAATCGATTCTGGCATGAAAGCCGGCATCGAGAAGTTCAAGGCCACCCAAACCTGGTAAGCCGCAGCGGGGGCCGCAAGGCTCCCGCTTGCTAACCTGATAGGTGTTACATGGCAGGCGCAAAAGAGATTCGCAGCAAGATTGCGAGCATCAAAAGCACGCAAAAGATCACCAGCGCCATGGAAAAAGTGGCGGTCAGCAAAATGCGCAAGGCTCAAATGCGCATGGCTGCTAGCCGTCCTTACGCGGAGCGTATTCGTCAGGTGATTGGTCATCTGGCAAACGCCAACCCGGAGTACCGCCACCCGTTCATGATCGAACGCCCTGTTAAGCGCGTCGGTTATGTCGTAGTGAGCAGTGACCGTGGTCTGTGTGGTGGCTTGAATACCAACCTGTTCAAGACTCTGGTCAAGGACATGGCGGTGAACCGTGAAAACGGTGTAGAGATCGATCTGTGCGTGGTCGGCAGCAAAGGTGCGGCATTTTTCCGCAACTTCGGCGGTAACGTCGTCGCTGCGATCAGCCACCTGGGCGAAGAGCCGTCGATCAACGACTTGATCGGCAGCGTCAAGGTGATGCTGGATGCCTACCTGGATGGCCGTATTGATCGCCTGTCCGTGGTATCCAACAAGTTCATCAATACCATGACCCAGCAACCCACTGTGGAGCAATTGATTCCACTGGTGGCAACCCCGGATCAAGGGCTCAAGCACCACTGGGACTATCTCTACGAACCCGATGCCAAAGAGCTGCTAGACGGCCTTATGGTTCGCTACGTGGAATCGCAGGTGTACCAGGCGGTGGTCGAGAACAACGCAGCTGAACAAGCAGCGCGGATGATCGCGATGAAGAACGCCACAGACAACGCCGGTGATTTGATCAGCGATTTGCAGCTGATCTACAACAAGGCGCGTCAGGCAGCGATCACCCAAGAGATCTCGGAAATCGTCGGCGGCGCTGCCGCGGTTTAACGGTTCAAATATTAGAGGAACCAGCTAATGAGTAGCGGACGTATCGTTCAAATCATCGGCGCCGTGATCGACGTGGAATTCCCACGCGATAGCGTACCGAGCATCTACAACGCGCTGGAAGTTCAAAGCGCGGCAGGAACCACTCTGGAAGTTCAGCAGCAGCTGGGCGACGGCGTGGTTCGTACCATTGCGATGGGCTCCACCGAGGGTCTGAAGCGTGGTCTGGAAGTAACAGACTCTGGCGCAGCCATTTCTGTACCGGTCGGTAAAGCGACGCTGGGCCGGATCATGGACGTGCTGGGCAACCCGATCGACGAAGCCGGTCCGATTGCCACCGAAGAGCGCTGGGGCATTCACCGTCCTGCACCGTCCTTCGCTGAGCAGGCAGGCGGCAACGACCTTCTGGAAACCGGCATCAAGGTTATCGACCTGGTCTGCCCGTTTGCCAAGGGCGGTAAAGTCGGTCTGTTCGGTGGTGCCGGTGTCGGCAAGACCGTAAACATGATGGAACTGATCCGTAACATCGCCATCGAGCACAGCGGTTATTCCGTGTTCGCCGGTGTGGGTGAGCGTACTCGTGAGGGTAACGACTTCTACCACGAGATGAAGGACTCCAACGTTCTGGACAAAGTGGCACTGGTTTACGGTCAGATGAACGAGCCGCCGGGTAACCGTCTGCGCGTAGCACTGACCGGCCTGACCATGGCCGAGAAGTTCCGTGACGAAGGTAACGACGTTCTGTTGTTCGTCGACAACATCTATCGTTACACCCTGGCCGGTACTGAAGTATCCGCACTGCTGGGCCGTATGCCTTCCGCAGTAGGTTACCAGCCGACCCTGGCTGAAGAGATGGGCACTCTGCAAGAGCGCATCACTTCCACCAAGAATGGTTCGATCACCTCGATCCAGGCCGTATACGTACCCGCGGACGACTTGACTGACCCGTCGCCAGCGACCACGTTTGCCCACTTGGACGCCACCGTCGTACTGTCCCGTGACATCGCATCCCTGGGTATCTACCCGGCGGTAGATCCACTGGACTCGACATCGCGCCAGCTGGACCCGAACGTCATTGGCCAAGAACACTACGACACCGCTCGCGGTGTTCAGTATGTGTTGCAGCGCTACAAAGAGCTGAAAGACATCATCGCGATTCTGGGTATGGACGAGCTGTCGGAGACCGACAAACAGTTGGTTAACCGTGCTCGTAAGATCCAGCGCTTCCTGTCCCAGCCTTTCTTCGTGGCAGAAGTCTTCACCGGTGCTTCGGGTAAATACGTTTCCCTGAAAGACACCATTGCTGGCTTCAAAGGCATCCTCAACGGTGACTACGACCACCTGCCAGAACAAGCGTTCTACATGGTCGGCGGCATCGAAGAAGCGATCGAGAAAGCCAAGAAACTGTAATCCCGGCGCCTGGCAACGGGCGCTATTAGGTTGAGGCAAGCAAATGGCTATGACAGTCCATTGCGACATCGTCAGCGCGGAAGGGGAAATCTTCTCCGGTCTGGTCGAGATGGTGATTGCGCACGGCAACCTGGGTGATATCGGTATCGCTCCAGGCCACGCGCCGCTGATCACTGATCTGAAGCCGGGCCCGATCCGCTTGATCAAGCAGGGTGGGGAAGCCGAGGTGTTCTACATCTCCGGTGGTTTCCTTGAGGTTCAGCCGAACATGGTCAAGGTGCTTGCCGATACTGTGCAACGTGCTGCCGACCTGGATGAAGCTTCTGCTCAGGCGGCCGTACTGGCTGCCGAGAAGGCCCTGAACGAGAAGGGCGCAGATTTCGACTACGGATCTGCCACTGCTCGTCTGGCCGAGGCTGCAGCTCAGCTGCGCACCGTTCAGCAAATTCGCAAGAAGTTCGGCGGCTAACCCCGCCGGATTCGATGCGATTGAGAAAAAGGGTAGCCTCGGCTACCCTTTTTCTTTTTTCAGATTTCCTCTTTCAGGTCAGCCCGTCTTCGGCCCGGTTGCCGCTCAGTTGGTAGTCCTATCATGTCTCTCGATATCGTTATTCTCGCTGCTGGCCAAGGTACCCGGATGCGCTCGGCCCTGCCCAAGGTCCTGCACCCGGTGGCGGGCAATTCCATGCTCGGTCATGTTATCCACAGCGCACGTCAGTTATCCCCAAGTGGAATACATGTGGTGATCGGCCACGGCGCGGATGCTGTACGTGAACAGCTGGCGGCAGATGATCTGAATTTCGTGATGCAGGACAAGCAACTCGGCACAGGTCATGCCGTTGCTCAGGCGCTGCCGGCGCTGACGGCCGAGACCGTGTTGATTCTTTATGGCGATGTACCGCTGATCGAAGTGGATACGCTTGCGCGCCTGCTCAAACTCGTCACCCCGCAGCAGCTGGGTCTGTTGACCGTTACGCTGGATGACCCTACAGGCTACGGCCGTATCGTTCGCGATGAGCAGAATCGTGTCTGCGCCATTGTCGAGCACAAGGACGCCAGCGATGTGCAGAAAGCTATCACCGAAGGCAATACCGGAATTCTTGCGGTGCCCGCCAGACATCTTGCTGACTGGCTGGGGCGGCTCTCCAACAATAATGCCCAGGGCGAGTATTACCTGACTGACGTCATCGCCATGGCTGTCAATGACGGACTGGTCGTCGCAACAGAGCAACCCCACGACGCTATGGAAGTACAGGGTGCAAATGATCGCAGACAGCTCTCCGAGCTGGAGCGTCATTACCAGTTGCGTGAAGCTCGTCGTCTGATGGCAGGTGGTGTGACCCTGCGCGACCCTGCGCGATTCGATGTACGCGGCGACGTCAGCGTCGGGCGGGATGTGCTGATCGACATCAACGTCATCCTCGAAGGCAAGGTAGTGATCGAAGACGATGTGGTGATCGGTCCTAACTGCGTGATCAAGGACAGCACGTTGCGCAAGGGTGTCGTTGTCAAAGCCAACAGCCACATCGAAGGCGCAATTCTGGGCGAGGGCAGCGATGCCGGTCCGTTCGCACGTTTGCGACCAGGCAGCGTTCTGGGGGCCAAGGCGCATGTGGGTAACTTTGTGGAACTCAAGAATGCGAAGCTGGGAGAGGGTGCCAAGGTTGGCCATCTGACTTACCTGGGTGACGCCGAGGTAGGCGCACGCACGAATATCGGCGCCGGTACCATCACCTGTAACTACGATGGTGCCAACAAGCACAAGACCACGTTGGGTGCAGACGTTTTCATTGGCTCGAACAACTCTCTGGTTGCGCCTGTGGATATCCTTGACGGTGCGACGACAGCAGCCGGTTCGACCATCACGCAGAACGTGCCCGCTGAACAACTCGGCGTCGCCCGCGCTCGCCAACGCAATATCGAAGGCTGGAAGCGGCCGGTGAAAATCAGGAAAGACTGAGTTATCCACAGCCCGGAAAAATGATGTCCTGTGGGAGCGGACTCGTCCGCGAAAGCCATCCTCCGTCCTGGAATCTTTGTGAATAGCTTTCGCGGACAAGTCCGCCCCCACGAAATGCATTCCGGTCTGGTCCAACTGGCCTATGCATACCTCTGAGAACGGAGCACTGAAACGAGAGTTACAAGATTCTCGTTCCTCATGCTCCAGGGGAGTGCCTTGCATGACGCTCTGCTTCACAATTGCTGCGCACACAAAGTAGCGGCGCTGAGCCCATAAAAGCGTCCTGCCAAGCCCTCGGGCATTGACCAAACCCAAAAAATAGGTTTTTATTGCCTTCGTTATCTTTCGAAACGAAACTTAAGGCCGTCATGTCGAAGCGCAATACGCCGCAACGCCGCCATAACATTCTTGCTTTGCTCAATGAGCAGGGTGAAGTCAGTGTCGATGATTTGGCCAAGCGCTTTGAAACCTCCGAAGTTACGATTCGAAAGGATCTGGCTGCCCTTGAAACCAATGGCTTGCTGCTGCGCCGTTACGGGGGCGCAGTGCCGCTCCCTCACGAGCTTATAAGTGATAACAGTCAGCCTGTTTCCCGCTACAAACAGGCCATCGCCCGCGCGGCAGTTCGCAGAATTCGCGAGCACGCCAGAATCATTGTCGACAGCGGCAGCACCACTGCTGCGCTGATCCCGGAGCTGGGCCAGCAACCCGGTCTGGTCGTCATGACCAACTCCCTGCACGTAGCGCGAGCCCTCACTGAGCTCGAGCAAGAACCGGTCCTGTTGATGACTGGCGGAACGTGGGATCCGCACTCGGAGTCTTTTCAGGGGCAGGTCGCGGAGCAAGTACTGCGCTCCTACGACTTTGATCAGCTGTTTATCGGTGCCGACGGCATCGATCTGATTCGTGGTACCACCACTTTTAACGAGCTGCTGGGCTTGAGCCGGGTCATGGCGGAAGTCGCCCGGGAAGTCGTCGTCATGGTCGAAGCCGACAAGGTAGGTCGCAAGATACCCAATCTGGAGCTGCCCTGGAGCAGTATCCATACCCTTATTACTGATGATCGCCTGTCCAGCGAGGCCCGCGATCAGATACAAGCCCGCGGCATCAATCTGATTTGTGCCGCTGTCAGCTAGGAGAGAACCATGTGTGGAATCGTCGGCGCCGTTGCTGAACGTAATATCACGGCCATTTTGCTCGAAGGTCTCAAACGCCTTGAATACCGCGGCTATGACAGCGCAGGCGTGGCCGTTTTCACCAACGAAGGCATTCTTGAGCGCCGTCGTCGCTCCGGCAAGGTCAGTGAACTGGAACAGGCACTGGCAGGCGAGCCGCTGACGGGTCGTCTGGGTATTGCCCATACGCGTTGGGCCACTCACGGTGCGCCGTGTGAACGCAACGCTCATCCACACTTCTCGGCTAACACGCTGGCAGTTGTCCACAACGGCATCATCGAGAACCATGAAGCGCTGCGTGAACAGCTCAAAGGCCTGGGGTACGTGTTCGCATCCGAGACCGACACTGAGGTCATTGTTCACCTGCTGCACCACAAGCTCAAGGACACGCCTGATCTGGCAATTGCCCTGAAGGCTGCGGTGAAAGAGCTCCACGGTGCCTATGGTCTTGCTGTGATCAATGCCGCGCAACCGGACCGCCTGTTGGCCGCCCGTAGCGGCAGCCCGCTGGTGATCGGCATGGGGCTGGGTGAAAACTTCCTGGCCTCGGACCAACTGGCACTGCGCCAGGTCACCGACCGTTTCATGTACCTGGAAGAAGGTGATATTGCCGAGATCCGTCGCGACAGCGTGCAGATCTGGAATGTCGACGGCGTGGCGGTCGAGCGTGAAGTAGTGCAATACCACGAAGGTGCCGAAGCCGCTGACAAGGGCGAATATCGTCACTTCATGCTCAAGGAAATCCACGAGCAACCCAAGGTCGTGCAGCGCACGCTTGAAGGTCGTCTGGGGCAGCAGCAGGTGCTGGTCCATGCATTTGGACCACAGGCTGCCGAACTGTTCGGCAAAGTACGCAACGTGCAGATCGTTGCCTGCGGCACCAGTTACCACGCAGGCATGGTCGCGCGTTATTGGCTTGAAGGTCTGGCCGGCATTCCTTGTCAGGTGGAAGTGGCCAGCGAGTTCCGCTATCGCAAGGTCGTGGTTCAGCCGGACACCCTGTTCGTATCGATCTCGCAATCCGGTGAAACCGCCGACACCCTTGCAGCACTGCGCAACGCCAAAGAACTGGGCTTTCTTGCCAGCCTGGCGATCTGCAACGTCGGCATCAGCTCACTGGTACGCGAATCCGATCTGACCCTGCTGACTCAGGCCGGTCCGGAAATCGGCGTGGCATCGACAAAAGCCTTCACCACTCAACTGGTTGCCTTGCTGCTGCTGACCCTGTCGCTCGGCCAGGTCAAAGGCTCATTGGAGGAGGGTGTCGAAGCGCAATTGGTCGAAGAACTTCGTCGCCTGCCCACCCGTTTGGGCGAAGCCCTGGCAATGGACGGCACCATCGAAAAAGTCGCCGAGCTGTTCGCAGAGAAGCACCACACCCTGTTTCTGGGCCGCGGTGCGCAATTCCCGGTAGCAATGGAAGGCGCACTGAAGCTCAAAGAGATCTCCTACATCCACGCCGAAGCCTACCCGGCAGGCGAACTCAAACATGGCCCGCTGGCGCTGGTGGATGCCGACATGCCGGTAGTCACTGTCGCACCGAACAACGAACTGCTGGAAAAACTCAAATCAAACCTGCAGGAAGTACGCGCACGCGGTGGCGAGCTGATCGTCTTCGCGGATGAGCTGGCCGGCCTCAAGAACGGTGAAGGCACCCACGTCATCGCCATGCCGCACATCATCGATGCCCTTGCACCAATCCTCTATACCATTCCGTTGCAGCTGCTTTCGTATTATGTGGCGGTGTTGAAAGGGACGGATGTTGATCAGCCAAGGAACTTGGCGAAGTCGGTGACGGTGGAGTGAGTTATCCATAGGGGCGGGCTATATTGTTTCCAAAGAATAAAGCTTGTCACAAAATAATAAAGGTTGTCACAAGTCGCTAAAGTGTGTCACAAGGCTCTATCCCGGCGCTTTTGCCGGGGTAGTGGCAGGTCCAGGAATAACGGCTCATTATCTACCTCGCCACTGTCACTTCTGTCCTGGCTAAACCCGCTCATGAATTCCCCACGCCACATGCCCTGTGCCGTTCTGATCGAGTGGGTCGCCTAACAATGAGCGACTCTTGAAATGACATCTGCGCCCGTTGCACCAAGAAAACCTGCTGCCTCCAGACTGATGACTCAGCGGAAGATTGATAGGAAAATCAAATCAGGTCGTGGCTCCGGCGTAAGAGAGTCCTATGAGCCCTGGATCAAGATTTGGGATATACAGTCGAGGGGTGTGTCTCACCTTGTGCCGGGAGTGAAATTCCATCGCAGCCATCACCTGCTATCCAACGCTGAGCGTGACTATCACCTGATCCTTGAGCAGGATCCCTCTATCATCGACGTGCGCGAGCAATTTCCGCTTTTAACACAAGCTGAAACTCAAGCGATCGCTTCGAGTCTGAACTTCCGTCACCCTGTGTACCCGGGTACTCAGGTCCCTGTCGTTATGACTACAGACTTCCTTATCACTTTCATAGATTCAGAGGGCGAAGAAAGGCTGGCCGCGCGTTCTGTAAAGTATCGAAAGGAGTTTGAGGAAGCCGGTATCAGGGAGCGGAATCGGATGGCAGAAAAGCTTGAAATCGAAGCAAAGTACTGGGCTATCAGGAAGGTAGAATGGAAACTTGTTTTCCATGAAAATCTTTCGCAAATAAAAATAAAAAACTTAACTATTCTTAGAAGTTATGCACATATACATCCTTCTTTGCCTACGGATAATAATGTCAATAAACTGCTAGAATATATAGCTGAATGTGCGACTGATCAATTGCCCTTAAAAGCACTGTTAGAAAAAGCTTCAAGGTCAATTTTTATCGAATATATGGGTGTTAAGCGGCTGTTCCATCATCTTTTATGGACGGGTAGACTTAAGACGGACCTAACTACTAGGTTGATAAGCTTATCCGAGCCTTTGCGCTTCTGGGTTAGTGAGTCGTCCTTTTCCGTTGCACCAAAAATTGAGGTGCCCCGCCATGCTTAGTCTGGGCGTTAACAGTATCGTTTCTCCAGGTGAGAGCTCTGGGCTTCTGAAGAAACCAGTTAGGGTTTTAGGCATAAGGGATGATTTTGTCTTAGTTATTGAACTGGGAACGAATCCATCTAAGCCTTGGCGCGTTGACAGGTCGCTTTTAGTTGAAGAGATAAATAATGGTGCGGCGGTGCTCAATCTTGAAATGGTGCCCATGCATCTGCTTCGAAGCGATGATGAGATTGGAGAGAATGAAAAAATAAGCAGGGAAAAGAATTGGGGACTGGTACGTGGTTTAGTGGAGGGTCAGGTTCCACTCGATATTTTAACGTCTAACTTTGGAGCTCTCGTTGCTAATCATGCGCTGGTTATGGGGGTAGACCGAAAACAAATTTATCGCTTGCTATATCGGTATTGGAGCATGGGGCAGACACGTAACGCTTTTTTATGGAATACAAGTGCGTGTGGAGGTCCTGGGAAATCAAAAAACCGTACCTCCGGTATAGTTCCTGGCCGACCGCTTAAATATCGTGGCGTAGTAGTGGATGATGGTGGCGCAATTTTGCTCGAAGCGCGACACATGGGTCATATCCGTCTAGCTTATGGTCGCGTTGCCAGCGGCAGATGTGGCAGCCTAAAGAGAGCGCATGAATGGATGCTCGATAAATTTTATAGGTCGATCAAGTCCGATGGTTCGAAAGGAAACCTGATACGCGGCATCTATCCCTCCATCCACCAACTGAATCATCATGGAAAACTGTTTTTTGATGAACTCTATAGGTTGAAGACTCGTGGCGGTGCAATCCGTTACAACAAAGACCATCGTCCGCTAGTCGGGTCTGCCTCGGAGGGTTTGGTCGGTGCCGGCCATCGGTACGAAATCGACTCGACCATTGCTGATGTATATCTGGTCCATCGAGTCAATCGGCTGTGGCTTATTGGCAGGCCAGTGTTGTATGTAGTGGTCGATACGTTCACTAGGATGATTGTAGGCGTTCATGTCGGTCTTGAGGGACCCAGTTGGAATGGCGCTAGGCATGCCATCTACAACGCCTGCACTGCCAAGAAAGATTTTTGCAAACGCTACAACATTGAGATTGATGAAGGTGACTGGCCGTGCGCCCACCTGCCAGTTGAAATTGTCGCAGATCGAGCCGAGCTGCTCAGTGAAGCTGGGGAGACGATGACAAAGACTTTAGGTACGGTCCTCAAGATTTTGCCACCGTTTCGGCCGGACTGGAAAAGTATCATTGAGAGCCGGTTTCGCCTGATCAACGAAAAGCTGGATTTGAAATTTTCCCCGGGCGGCGTAGATGCTCGGAAAATGGAGCGTGGTGATCGTGACTACCAGTTGGACGCCATCTTCGATATCGATGAGTTTACTGAAATGGTCATCGTCGGTGTTCTGGCTCACAACAAGAGCCTTCGCGTCCCTCATCTGCTGAGCCGGGAGATGATCGCTGCGGAAGTAGAGCCCACTCCGATAGCTATGTGGAATTGGTCTATGGCAAACAGTCTTCTGAATTCGAAAGTCGTGTCGCCCGCGGAGCTGAAGATTGCGTTGTTGCCCTCGCAGGAGTGTCGCATCGGCCGTGGCGGTATCAGTTTTCAAGGCGTGCAGTACACGTGTGAAACGGCTATCCGTTCAGAGTGGTTGGAACGCTCTCACAATTTCAAAACCAGGTACGTCAGGGTTTTTTATGATCCAAACTCGATCGAGAATTGCTGGATCAAATCTGAGGCCGGTTTCGAGCCGTTGACCATCGTACCGCAGCACCGTGCTAAGTATGCTGGGCTTCGTATGGAGGAGGTCCTCGATATGATCAAGATTTTGAACCAGGTCTCGCCTGACGCCCGATATGAAGATGCTGCCACTGGAGCACTCCTCCAGAGTCGTCAGGAGGAAATCCTTGACCGGGCGAAAGCTAAACGGAGGGCCCAAGGCAACCCAGAATCAGACGCTGAGTTTAAGCGTGACAAACGTTCGAAGCGTGCAACAGAAACTCAGAATGAGCGTGACTTGCATACCGCTGATCTAAATCAACTCCGACTTGTAAATAACTCGCCAGACGCAGTTGAAATTTCAAATCCAGTAGTCGAGAAACCTGTTTCGGGCAGGAGCGCTGCTTTTCTGAAACTGGTGATCAACGCGGATAACGAGGCCAATCATGAGTGACTTCAGTTTTGCGCCTGCTGAGTACGTCTCGACTGGCATGCCTCAATACGATGGTAATCCCCTGATTGAGTGCCTCCCCAAGATTCTGTCGGATGTTGATGTCGTCAGACGCATCGGAAACACCCCTGCACGGCCTAATGAGACGGAAAGGGCGATGGACCCGAAACTTCGTGGTCATGGGATTAACAGGCTGAAGGACGTCATCGTACCATTTGAAATCCACCTGCGACTGGAGGATTTGTTCAGTCAGTTGATTCGGTACGGGTACACCGGACGCAATCCTTTGCATGCGTCCACCGTAAAGCACCGATTGCCTTCTTCTGCGGAAATCAAGGGGCACGGATTTATGTCCACCGCAGAAACAATGACCCTGATCGGGTTGAGCGGAATGGGCAAAACGACCGCACTCAACGCCATTGCCAAACTTTATCCACAGGTGATCAGCCACAGTAAATACAAGGAGCAGATATTCATTGAGACGCAGGTGGTGTGGCTCAAGATCGAATGTCCGCACGATGGCTCGTTACGGGGGTTTTGTGCGGCTTTCTTCTCTTCGTTGGATGCGGCATTAGGCATCGAGAAATATTCCAGCAGAGGCTCTACTGGTCGCAGCATCAGTGTCATGCTTCAAAACATCAGTCAACTGTGCAAAACCTTTTCTATTGGCGCGCTTATCATTGATGAAATGCAGCACCTTTGCTCGTCTCGAGGCGGCCAGGATCGTGAAAAGCTGCTCAATTTCTTCGTGACACTATCGAATGACGCGGGCGTGCCACTGGTCTATGTCGGCACAAATGCAATGCTTCCGCTGTTTTCAGGTGTATTACGAAATGCTCGCCGTGCGGCGGGAATGGGGCCGATCGCTTTTGACAGATTCTCCGAGGATGATCCATTTTGGGCGCACTTGGTGTCCCAACTCTGGGCTTACGACTGGACCAAAACTCCCGCCCCGTTGACGGGGCGACTGCTTTCCAAAATCTACGATCTCACCCAAGGAAACACTGACTTTTTAGCCAAACTCCTAATGCTTTCTCAGCGTCACGCAATCTGGGAGGGCATCGACTCTATCTCACCAGCGTTACTTCAGCAGGTGTACGACAATCAGATGAGGCTCCTCCATAAGCCCGTTGAGGCACTCCGGAGCGGCGACCCATTGCAGATCGCTGACTTCGAGGACATGATGCCTACAAAGGACCAGATCGCGCAGATGATGAATTACGATCTGGCGCGCCGTGCCGATAGAACTCACCTTTCTCTCATTGCCCAAGCAGCGATTGCACCCGTCGGGCATATTGAAACAGAGGCTGTGAAGTCGGTCCGCAAGCCAGTAGTTCCGGTTGCCAACGAGACACTACAGAGCGCCCATTTTTCTAAAGGCGATGATGTTGAGGCGCAACTTAAACAGCGTGGGTGGGTGGATCCGGACTCTGCCTGGTGACATGAATCGCGGGAGCCAAGTCAATGGAGCGCTTGCATTGGTTTCCTCAGCCGTTTCCCGATGAGTTGCTCTACAGCCTAGCGGTGCGCTATCACAGACTATCGGCAAACCACAGTTATCGCCGGACAAGCCAGGATTTATTTGGCGTGTATTCTCGGACTTGCGGCTCAATCCTGCCATGCTGCTTGGGGACCTTATCTCAGGAGTTAGCCCGGGCCTATTCGGTGAACGAGCTAATTAACCGTTTTACGCTTTTACCTCTCTATGAGCCTTTTTTGAGTGAAGCGAAGCGCAGTGCCGCGCGAGCCGCGATGGCTGGTAACTCCGGAACTGGTCTTAAGATGAGCTTAGGCCTCACAGCGTCAGGTTTCCTCAAGCATGCGTCCTTTCGATATTGCGAAAGCTGCGTTGCTGAAGACAGTCGCAATTGCGGCTCGGCCTACTGGCACCGTATTCACCAAGCGATGGGCGTTTGTGTTTGCCCCCTGCATGGGAAGGCACTCCGCGCAATTACATTTCCGGATGGAGCCGATTGGCGCTGCATGCTGCTCCCGGGAGAGGCAGTAGGTTCCCAGATCATGGAGACTCCTGCCGAATCTGCATTTGATATCGTAAGTCAGATGCAGTTATGGGCTCTCAATCATCCTACGGATGTGCAGAGGCTCCTAGCTGGTAACTTCCTGGGATACCGGTTGGAGACGATGGGATTTCTCAAGTCCGGCAGGATTAAGGAGCAGGCGTTACGGGCTTTCTTGACGCCGAGTATTTTACTTAGCTCTCTCGCTAATGAGTTTCAGGAGATCTGCCACTCCTGTGACTGGGTATTTACAGTCTTGCGCCCCCGCGAGAGGGTCATACAGCCTTTGAAATTTTATTTTCTTTGCTGGCTCCTTGAGACAGACCTCGAACAGCTAAGGGCTTTCGATCCTCAAGCTGATACTTGCAACGAAGAAGCACATAAAGGCAATGACCCTGGTACCACTATCGATCACGGCGAAGTCCAGGCGCGTCGGGCAGTGTTTTCAAGCAGCCTCAATATGAAATGTCATGAAAAGCCTGGCTATCAGTGGCTGTACCGCCATGATAGGGAGTGGCTAGCAGATTACGTGTCTGCACATCCCTTTATCCGATTAAGGCCGGAGTTAGTCGATTGGGACGCACGAGATCTAGCGCTAGCTCGAGATCTGCTAGTGGCGAGGGATCAGATCCTATCTACACAGAGCAGGCCTCAAAAGATCACCCGCGCGGCACTGGGCAGGAAAGTCGCCCATAGCTACGATTTTTTGAGGAGGCCAGGTAAATTTCCAATAAGCTTTTTACTGATGAAGGACATGCTGGAATCTGATCATGACTATCAAATTCGTAAAATCTACTGGGCAGTGAGGCATTATCTTCCGCCTGAGCAAAGCGCTGTGAGTGTTGTATACCGATTTGCCGGAATCAGGGTGCCTCATGTCACTGTGGAGGAAGTATTACATATACTTTCAACCGCATAATTTACTATCAATAAATTCTACGCTTTAGAGTCAATAACTTATATGTGTTAACTATTTTACTTGTCGAGAAGATGCTTCGCTCCTGAGCAATAAATTAAAATATATTTCGGCAGTCTCGCACCCAAGAAACGCGAATATAGTGTAATTGTTGTCTGAGTAAGTATGGGAAATAGGGGTTCTTACGTCTACGCCGAATTTGGTTTTTATAAGATTTTTTATGAAGTTTTCATTTTGTTTTATTTCATTTTCATATCTCAAGCGAATACTATTAATAATCACCCAATCAGTTCTATATGACATAGGCGTGGCACCATTGTACGTCAATAAGTCGGCAACAAATTTTGAATAGGCGAAGCTGAATGAGTCTGGCTCTTCGACTTGAGATTTGTATTTTTGGCTGCATATGCTCAGTTTAGAAATCTGATGGTTTTTTATTAGCGTTAAGCATGTTGTGCATCTATCCATGAGTCTTGAGCCATGCACGCTACAGACTTGTACCGACGTAGGGACATGTCTCCGGTGGACATATGCCGTGCCATAGTTTTCAAAATCCTCTAATGCACAAATAGGACAAATTTTCCTCCAAACCGCTGGGGTTACAGCAATATCTTTTCTAGTTCGCGCAAGTGCCGCAGTCAGCGGGTACAAGGTATGGTTTTTTAGAACTTCTTCAGATACGTTTCTTTCTGTAAAGAAATCAGGGAATTGAAATACGGCGTGTGCTCTAGATTCATATTTATCACCAAGTGCGTTTCCGTAGCCTTTTCTGGGCAATGGTTTTATGTGAAAGTCTTTCAACGCTACTGTTTTGAGGCCCATCATCTCGTTCCCTCTCTGTAGCACAGACGCAACATACTCCCCGGGCAAGGGCGTAAAAATTTTCATCAGTTATTCCGTAATCGGCCTTTCCTGGCAGCGCTGCAAGCGCACAAGCCGGCTATTCTACTTGATAGTTATCCGTTTGATGATTTACCTGATTTTTACTAGGCTATTGCCCGGTCAGCGGTCGCGTTTTGAGATGATGCCGCCGTGGCTAATGTTTTAGATGACGGCCTGCTCAGGCGGATCTTGAGGTATCAGCTTGGATAAGCGCGCATCAGTGAACCTGGCTTGCGAGGATGCAAATGAAGGGACGTCGTAAGGTTAAAACTGACAAATGGCATATGCGCGATCAGTTCATTCGCGAAGCCCGGGCCATACTCGCTTCAAAGCCGGACGCCGGCCAGCGTTTTCTGCGTGTCGCGGCGCAGACGGAGCTTGAGGAGCCTGTCGGACTACTTGCTGGTAGCCTTGAGGCACCGGAAGGAATTTCAACAAAAAAGCACTAGCTCGTTAACTGAGATGTAGCAGTTACCCGAGCCAAAAACCTATTCTGGTTAGCGGTCCTCAGTTCCTATCTCAAAGGGATGCGCAAGCAGCTGATTGCAGCTTATTTTACCGAGCGTCCAGTTCTGAAATAGTTGTCCTCAGGTTTCAGGTCTTCATGCTATGACGAGATACGGGGCATGTCGGAGCTACCCGATGACCACAAACTCGCTCGCGGCATCTACCTGAGTAGCGCTCTGAGTAGCGCTACCTGACTTGCTGCCTTTCATCTCTGGATTAAACGCTGGCCGCTAAACTGCTCTGCCATTACCACCAGAGTTGATTGCACGAGCGCACTATGACGGTGTGGCGCGATCCTTGGCTCGTGAACGCGAGCGTAGCGTTGCAGTGCTGATGCTTAGCTACCAGCGCAAATATCCAAATATATCCTGTTGACTATACTTTATAGTCGACAGGATATATTTGGATATGCGTAGGCGTTACGGGAACACACCTTCCGGACTCCTGCATTAGGGAAGATGATGTCCGCGTATTTCTACGCGGACGCGATCGCCCTTATCGCCTGGATTTTCATGCGCCAAAGACGCTCTTAGCCGAAACCGTTCAAAGCGCAGGTCGTTCAGAAATGCATGCAACCCTGTGCGACCCTATCCAGCGTTGCCATCGCCCATGACATCAATGCTAATGTCATCTGCAAATGGATGTATCCGTCCGGCCAACACACCTTCCTGACGCAACCGCCGAAGGCCATGGTGTCCACCTAATTTGAGTGGACACCATTTCCAGCCTTTTAAGCGGGTCTTTCATGCAGTCACAACGCCGTTCCTATTCCAAATCCTTCAAGGCCCAGGTCATTCAAGAGTGCGCCCAGCCTCGGGCCTCGATTGCCAGCGTTGCGCTGCGCCACAGCCTTAACGCAAACCTCGTCCATAAATGGATTCGAGTCCAAGCGCAGAAAACCATGGCTCTGCAGCCTGCGTTCATTCAGCTGCCCTTGCAGCTAGCCGGATTAAATTCGCAAGCCGCGTCGTCGACTATTTGTCTCGAAATCCCGCACCCATGCGGCACCGTCAAAGTGAGCTGGCCAACCGAAAACGCCGCAGCCTGTGCCACCTTTCTGCGAAATCTGCTGCGATGATCCGCATCGATACCATCTGGTTCGCCACTGAGCCGATGGACATGCGCGCCGGCACCGACACCGCCATGGCCCGCGTGATTTCAGTGTTCGGTGCGGCGCAGCCGCACTGCGCTTATCTGTTCGCCAACCGCCGCGCCACCCGCATGAAAGTCTTGGTGCACGACGGGTTGGGTAAACGGCGGACTGAGGCACTGGCGATCTTTGAGATACTCGTTGGCGAACTATCAATCACGGTCAAATGACAAGTTTCCCATCCTGAGTGATGCGCACACTTTGTCCGTGAGCTTGCCAAATGATCCGCATCGACGTCATCTGGTTCGCCATCGAGCCCATGGATAAGCTCGCCGGCACAGAGACCGGCTTGGCTAGGGTGGACACCCGAGGCAGGAGCCGTATGCGGTAGTTCCGCACGTACGGATCTATGCGGGGGTGGCAGGTAACTGCCATACCTACCGCAACCTGCCGATAAGCGGAAAGCCCCAAAATAGTGGTTGCGCGGCCATTTTCGGTTAATATTTTCTGAGTGTTCGGCGCACATTTTAAGAAAATCTTGGCGCGGTTAAGAAAATTTAGCCAACGACAGGGAAAAAATGGGAAATCTAGTGGGTCACGCCCATTTGATCAGTGCGATGGAGCTACCCACTGGTGCGGCAGCAACTGTCCAATTTCACTGGCCCTCTGTGTCGGCAACCGCGTAAGCACATCCTTGAGATAGCCATACGGGTCATGCCCGTTCATGCGTGCCGACTGAATCAGGCTCATGATTTGCCGCAGCCGTTTTCCGCTGCGCAACGACCCTGCGAAGAGCCAGTTTTTGCGTCCAAGCGGCCATGGCCTAATTTGGTTTTCCGCCCAATTGTTGTCTATGGGTGCGGCCCCGTCTTTGTGGTAGCGCGACAGCGCTGCCCAGCGTTTCAGGCTGTAATCGAGTGCTCTGCTGATGGCCGAGCCTTCGGGCACCAGATCACGCTGGGCGAGCATCCAGGCATGCAGCATATCCATTACCGGCGCGGCTTTTTCTTGTCGTATTCGGCGGCGTAAATCCGGTTCCAGGTCACGGACTTCACTTTCGATTTCGTACAGCAGCTGGATATAGCGCAGGGCTTGCTCGGCGAGCGTGCTTTTATTGGTAGCGTGCAGCTCGAAGAATTTGCATCGGGCATGAGCCATGCAGCCGATCTCGGTTACGGTCCATCAGCAGAACTGACGGACGGTTACCACTGGCTCGAAGGGGGCTGTCCCGTTAGACAGAGCCTAGTATAGTGGTCTGTGATATCAGTAGGCCATCTAGTAAGCTCTAGGGCGATCTCAACCGACCTCGGAGAAATAGAATGGAACTCACCTTTGAAGAAGGATCACTTGAAGCCGGATTGGAGGAGACATTTCGTCAAATCCAAGTACTGCAGAACAAGGTGAATGGCACGGATGTCATCCGGCTGCAGAGGGAGGAAATTGCCAACCTCTTTCAAATTGTGCACGAGGTCGTTCTGCCGGCCTATGCGGGTAAACAGTTGCTGTTGCATGAAGGCCGGCCTGCGCGCTCCTTTGATACTGAGCTACAGCGTTTATGGGCTCTGGCACTATCCGAATTCATCAATCACTTCCGACCTCGTCTTCCAGCGTTTCTGAATCAAATCATGGCTGCTCAGGAGGATGGAGGTGAAGCACAGCTGCAGAGCTTCATGAAAATGGTGCTTGAACGCATCACCATTCCCTTATTGAACGGCTACGAGCTACCAGGTGACGATCTTTTTCTGCTGATCTTGGACTCGGTGGTGCATCTTGAAGGTAAGAGCTTGTCGGATCACATCGCTGAGACCCTCGAAACTCCTCAGCAAACCCAGGCATCGGTCTATGCCATTTGCGGCCTGCTAATACAGGCGCAGAAAGCTGCAGAGGCCGAGAAAACTGATATCGCGTATTCCTACTTAATTGACGCGAACTTTTTGCTAGGGATGCGTAAGGCGTCAGATTTCATCATGCATCGGTTCGACACAATTGCAGACACAAGGAAAGCCAAAGCGAATGCCCGGAAAAAGCATTTGAACGCAGCCCAAGTGAATCTGGGCAAAAGGAGGGTCGCTGAGCTCTACTACAGTTTGCGCGGTACAGGGTCTCTTTTGACGCTAAAGCCTTGGAAGAGCGCCAATATCGCGACAGACAAGATCATGGAGGTGATTGATCGGGAAGGTGATCCCAAGATCACAATCTCCGAACTAACGACTCGCAAGATCTGCAGGGAGATGATGAAACAGGAGGAAAAGGAGCGTAAGCGCCAGGGGGTTGTCGTCACGGCAAGCTATCGCCTGCCGGACGGCTCGACCCTGACGGTTACCCCCGAGGATTAATAGTCGTCGTCAGCGTTGTTGGATCCAGGGTCGGAGATAATAAGGCACCAGTTTTCGGTCTCCGCGGTTCCAACCAGGCGGTATACATCGTTCTGGTCCGGCCCCAAATAGGTTGAGTAGCCACGGTGGGTCAGTGCGTTGACGGCTCTCGTGTTCGCCTCCATCCCGCCAGACTTACGGGTGTATGCACACACTACGGTGTATGCCTGATCCACGATCTGCTGGTGATGGGGCTCAAGTGCGTAATAGACGCTGTCACTGTTGATGGCATCGCCTTCGTTATCGCCATACGGGCGTGGGATGCTGTCCAGTTGCTGGAGTACAAAGCAGGCGTCGTCGAGGGTTGGTGGTGGGTACATTTTGGATCTCCATCGTTGTTTTGGTGTGGCTATCCTGCACTCCTGTTTCACCAGTATCGATCTGTCTGCTAGCAGAGGTACCACCCGAGATGAGAGCATTTGATGAGGTTTCGATGTTCCGCTCCGCCCCTATACTCTTGGCCCTGAAGTCCAGTAGGCCGTTCGGCCGGCTGCAGTAGAACAAAGTAAGATTTCTGGAGGTCTGGTATGGATAACGATCATCGTTGGAGGCTTTTCAACTTGGATTCGCTACTGGATGAGGTGGACGGGCCTCTTCCGGAGGCATCAACAATAGACCTCTTCATTGCAGCTATTTCATTCAAGAACTTCGACTTCGTAGGCCGGCGTTTATCTTTTGTATGTGAAAGCGTGACCTACAGGCTAGAGGTCTGGCAAAGGCTGATTGACGCCGCACCTCTGAAATACTGGATTAAAAACAAACAGGAGGGCGTACTGATTTACCCTCAGTCCGACTTTTGTGGTGCTCTGAGGAGCTATCGATATAGGGGGCCGCTTCTCGATGTCAACGTAATGTCTTCCGATTGGGTAACTGTCGCGGATACTCAAACACTTTACAGCGCTCTCGACACCCCTGCTGCTCGCTCTGTCTACGATGCTTGGCATCGGTGGATGACGTCGACCACTAAAGAGGCTGCCGATCTGGCTGAGGGGCGTTTCGCCAACACTACTGTGACCAGATCCTTGATTCTTTCAAGCCTGGGTGCCTGCCTCGCCTGCAAGGAGCCTGCAATCAGCAGCGCCAGGACCACAATCGCCAGCGTGCCTGGTAGCGGGACACTCATCCAGCTGCCGCTCTGTGGGCCGCACCTAGAACAGGCCAAACAACAGCCTAATGTACTGAAGTTCTTGGGCACGCTGTTTTCCCTGTCGATAGATATTCCGGAGTTTGGTCGAAGCGAATTCATCCCTGACGAATTGATCCCCCACGTTCATGCGATGGTCGCTGAAGAGCTTGGAGGCAGTGCTGCGAGTGTGGAGAAGCGTGAAAAGGGGTGGCACCTCAGGATTGACCTGCCGCACGGCTGGTGGTGGCTGCTGCGGCTGAAGTCGCTGATGAATTACTCCTACATGCTTTTCAGTCCTTCGGAGAAAAAGCAGGTATATCGGGCGGATTCTGCTCCTGACCATCACGACCTCCCGTTTTTTCCTGACCACGAGCATGCTCGTCCTGACAGGAATTCGGATGTTCGCTCGCCGAGTTTTTTGTACGGCAATCCGTTTTTTGATTTCAAGCGACTACGACAGGTCAGTGACGAGCGAATGAGGCCGACTGAGCAGGCTCGCTAGGCCTTTCTCTTGCTACTGGGTCTGGAGAGAAGGGGGCGATTCACCCGTTGGTTGTGGTACGTCTTGCAAAAGAAATACCTTATTGGCTGGTGTAATAGGAATCGTGAAGGCGACGTCGCCTAGTCCTGTTGTCGTTTTTTCCTTTTTCCTAAGGAAGCGCGATGGCATGCTTGCAAGGACAGTTCAGGTAGAACCTACCCCTGCATACTTGGATGTGGAATCGCTGGGCGGTGCTAATGCCGCTAAGCAGATGTTCGCGGCGTTTCCCTGATTAGAACAGCGAGCCTTGGCGTTTCGAGCTGAAAGTCTCAACTGGGATGTTGTACAGGGCGCTCATGCCGTTCCTAAAGTCTTTGATGCCTCCGTAGCTAGGATGCCGGATGGCAACGACTTCAACATCGAACCGGCTCGCGTAGTTAAAGGCATCCCCGCCAATGGCGACTACTCGGCGCACGCCCAGCCACCTGATCAGTGTCTCGTTTAGCAGGTCGACCTTTTGCAACTCGCGCGCGGTGAATTTTCGATTGGTAAACGGATTGCCTGGCTCGTGTGGATGAAATGGGAACACGTTCCACAATAGCGGTGGGAGCGCGAGCACCCTGAGCACTGACCATATTTCGGACGCCGTGCGTTCAACTAACGCTGGGCCGACCGTTGCCTGTTTGAAGTCGGAGCCAGGGTAACGCTGCATCATTTCTGGAAGATGGTATTCGTCGGTTAGAGCAAGCCCGGTCCGCCGTCCGCCACGATAACCCAAATCTCGTCCCATCCAGATGGTATCGACACCGATATCGGTCGCGGCCTTGAGATAGCCACGCAGATTACGCCGACGTGCAGCGACAGCATCGCTGCGATCATGTATGGGGCACTTGTCGGCGTAAGGATTGAACACGTTGTCCAGCTTTAGCTCAGACAGGGCGTTCACAAAGGCTGTGGGATTCATGGAGGTCAATTCTTCGTAGGGGGAAAAAATTCCATGGTGTGATTCAGTACGTCGACAACGACCGTGCCTCCGCGGTGGTGGCGTATCTTCAGGAAAATCTCAAAGCCGGCCATTATCGCTCTTTCCCACTGCCAGAGTTGGCATTTGTCCACTTCATATCCTTCCACCATGCCCCGGATCTGCTTAAGAACACCATAATCGAGGCTTCGGCGCCGTTCGTCGGCATAAAAATTCTGTCCTTCGGCATGGTTGAATATCCAGGTCGCGATTCCTTCCTCAATAATCATGGCGCGCGCACCATCTTCATTTTCATCGGTCTTGGAAACTGACTTGCGTTTGCGTTTGAGCAAACCTCGCAGCACAGGAGACCAGCCCAGAAACGCCACATACGCTAAGTGGAACACGTCGTGGAAGCGATAGTCGTCGGGCTCGTTGCTGTTGTCGGTCAACGGGTCCCCGATGAAAACGCCGTTTAGACTCTGAACCACATGTCCGTTTTCTCGCGTACCTCGCTCGAAGAACTCTATTTCAAACAAGGGGGGAAATTGCTCATGCGGTGGGTGCCCGGCATCGAACTGTTTTGGGTAAACCCCTTCTTCGCCTGGCCAGCGACTGTGGATCTTTTCCAGGTTGGCTTTTGCGACTTCCTCAAGCTTCAGATCAAAGCTTGCGCATACAATGGCCAGCTCAGCGAGATGAGTGCCCATATGCTCGGCACGAGGTCCTTGGCCCATCGACTGGTATTCAGCATACGTGGTTTTGGTCAAAATCCCCGCGTGGTAGGCCAAACTGCCCAATTGAGTGGAGCGGTCAATGGAGCCCGGCGCCCTACGAACCTCCATCAAGCTGTCGATATGCCGGAAGGTTACAGGAGTGACAGGAGCTTGATCGCACTCCTCAAATCGGCTGCGTAGCAGCTTGATGCATTGATCGCCGAGTTGATCGGGGTCTACCGTCAAAGCACTGGCAATGTTGATCAGATACCAGAGCGCGTCGCCTAACTCCTCTGCAGCCAGATCATGCTCCGAAACTGCGAGGTTGTCGCGACCGGATTTCTTGACAGCTGACAGCAACCCCCCGACCTCGCCGAAATACCCGAACTTGATGTTCTGAAAACCATCCGCGTTCTGCTCGAACTGATTGGTCTTGAATGCCTTTAGCCTGTATTCAGGAAGTGAGAGCGACGCTGGCTGGGGCATAGGCTTGGCCATGGAAATTCCTTTTATCCATTTATTCAGCACCGGCGGTGGTGCTTTGGTAGAGCTGATCATCTCGGATCGTATACGCTTTGCGCAACCGACAATTCTCTCGCGCTCCGCGCTCTACGCGCCCAAGGCGAGAGCCCGATTTCGGACAGCAGTTTTGATGCAGCCCCTTTGTGCGCTTCGAGTCTATCCGTACCGTCTTATAGAAGTGACGATATTAATGAATGATCCTGTGCAATTCACCGCCACCTACAAGCATTATCAGATGACAGCGCAAAGGTTCACGTCTGAGCTAGACCGACTCACGGATCAGGGGGATCTGATCCAAGGGGAGTCTGAAAAAACAAGCAAAAGCGCGCAAGACCTCTTGGCAATTGCTGCCCGCATTGAAGGAGAAGTTGAGCGGGCACTTGCTGCTTGGAGCGACGGGTCCTCGCTGATAGAAGACACTGCAGAAGCTGCTAGGAATGCAGCGACGTCCGGTGTTATTCGTGCTAGCGATACTCTGATTGCGAAAATCAGCGAGGCGACGGATGAGGCTAGAAATGCCGTTATCGAGCTGCGCGAAGCTCGGGTCAGTGCGAGATGGCGCTATGCGATGCTGGCGTTGGCGTTCCTGGCTGGATCTGCAGCCACTTATGCTGTCGCGCGTTTTGGATTCGACATCGGCGTGGAGTCAGAAACGCGCAAGGCTGAGAGGCAGCAGAGCCAATACTTCAGCAGATTCTGGGGCCGCGCCTCTGATAGTGAAAAACAGCGCTTTGAAAAGGTAATGGCACGCAAGCTTCCATAATCACCTACATGCCCAAGGTATTGGGCTTTCGGGAACGGTCAGGCTTTTGAGGGCTTAGGGCCTGATTTGGAGAGTTGAGAAATTCAAGGAGTTGCTCAAGGCCTTTGAAACGGTACGATTTGAACTTGCGTATGGCCTCGATGTAGATGCAGACGGCACCTTCGATAGTGCCCTCGCCCTGCTTGGTATCGGCAGCGAGCTCGCTCAGATCTCTTACGTATCGTTTGAACCTTTTCAAGTCACTTCCGAATTGCTGGCTTTCAAAAAAGTGCTCGGCGAAGGACTCCGGAGGGTACTCCTCGGACTTTTCTAGTTTAGGTTTGGCCTTCATGTAAGGGGCCACGCAGGGAGCGTACTGTCCTAGCATCTCGCTTTCTTCCTGAACCTGCGTACTCATACCAGGCAAGCAGTCGGATTCAAAGGTTCCCCAGCACATATAATGTACATCTAGACTGCGGCGCAGCACCGCCTTGCGATTAGCCAGCACTTTGAACAGTTCAACGCGCAGCGCCTTCTGGTTTTCGGAGCTAAAATTGTCTTTGGTAGCTTTGAATTCAATCAAACAGAAGCGCGTGGTGCTGGCTAGCAGATAGTCGGCAAACACAGTGTCCTGGGCGCCCAAAGGGCTGCCTGCGTAAGCGGTAATGTTCCGCTCGAGCGCCAGATTGTTCAGTTTGATCGAAAACCGTTTGATGACATCCTGTTCGATGTCTCGAAGGTCGTCATCGGATTGAGGTCGCGGAGTGCTCGAAATTGTCACTGGGCTTTGGCTCATGAGGTGAAATTTTTTGATCTGCTAGTCGATGGAGTCGTCTGGCAGGTACCAGGGAATTGGGGCTTTTTCATCCGATATTGGCTCCATCCGATGTTGGCACTTTGGCGCTCAGAGCGTAGTTATGCCGACGCGCAAGCTAAGAGGTGTGCTCCCAATCGCTTACCTAAGGCAGAACCGAAAGGCAGGCTATCGGCTTGGAGAAATCCAACGCCAATGCGCCCACAACGTGGGCGCATTCATCGTCGCGCTGAGTGTCGCCCAAGCGACGTGGGATGCGCCTACAGACTGGCAGCATGCGGTGACACACGTGAATCACCAAGAACTGGGACTTCCTTGATAACCTCGAGTTGGGAATGCCCTAAGCCAGGCATCTACCCCGTAACGGAACGCGTCAGAGTACACGGATCTATAGTTGCGGGTGTCTGGGTAAAGATCATCGAAGTCCAGATCACGTAAATCCTGCGGCATGTCGATGGCATTTGAACCCCAGTAAACAAAATCCTGCCCTATCAGAACGTTATCCGAACCGAGATCGCGCTGTAGATTGGCAGGGTTCTCCACGCCATCCTCGCCACTGTGGTGGGAATCTTCCTGAATCCATTGTTGGTTATCTATGTGATAGATGTTATCGCCATAGGCTGCTGCCTTGCTTGCATGCAGATTAGCTTTTTTGATGGAGAACCTTGGGTCGTCCCAGTATTGCTGAAAAGTCATTTTCTCGGATACCCGCATCATGAAGATGAGCTTTCCGACCATATTCAATTCGGCGCTGCCGCAGCCCACGACGATATCGCCAACCTGAGCCCCGCGCCGGATTTGCGGCTTGCACGTCGCCAGCGTGCAGATGCCATGGAAAGGATTCGGTGCAAATCCGTAGTCTCTGGTCAGCTTGTACGAGTAAATCCGAGGAAGCCCGTTCATTGGCATTTGATTCGCGTAATGCTGCGCTTGGCGCCCGCCGACCCGTTTGGGGCTTCCCACACAGTATCGCCTTGGATTGCTTCTGGTAGTTTCGGGCTGTTCACTTGCACAACCGAGGTGGCAAGTTCGTCGAATACTTTAGGCAGTGCCGTAACGTCTTCACAGACCGCAACAATTCTGTTCCCTGAGCTGCCAGCATAGCCGGCAGCGGCTATCAATGATTCGGGAACAGTTTCAGGAATGAGGAATACGCAAACAACTGCATTGTCTATGCAGCCTTTTATCGCATCCGGCAGGCCAGTGCTTCCGGCTTGAGCCGCCTCAACAGTCTCCTGATCTGCCGAAGCGGTACAGATGTCAAAGCCTTGGCTGGCAAGTTGATCAACAACCGGTGGAACCTCGTCTTCAAGCCCGACGGTGAACACAACACACGCTTTCGCATTGGACATAATAAAACTCCTTTTTATAACTGAATTTGTGAAGGTAAATTCCCCGCATCGCACAAGCCAACGTTGATTGTATTGCGAGCTGAAATCAATAGTGAGTTAGGGTGATATGCGCCAATACCTTCTAAAATTGACTATTAAAAGAAGCGTTTATAATTGCACGAAGTCATGCCAAGGCCCGAAGGCCTAGGTGGCGCGATAACGCTGCCTACCAGTTCATGCTTGTGATCCGTTTCCGCGGACCGAGCACTGTCGGTGCTGCCAGTGATCAAAGGCCAAGCCACGATTTAAGCCAAGACCAAATACGGTGCATTGGAGTTGCACTCGGATTACTCTCACTGGAGAAATGCTCAGGATCGGGGCAAACCTTTGTTTCCGAACCATAATGTGCAGCTTTGGCCGCCTTGTCGCGCAGACGCTCCGCCTCAATCCTTGACTGCGACCAGGGGTCTGCCTCCAAGACGCGGCCGCGTTGCACTACGTAATGCGATTGGCACTTCTGATTCCAGTTGCCTACCGATGGGTGAAGCGAGACGGATTCCCCATCAAACGTCATCCTCCAGTCGGTCGGAGTGAAAGGAGTTACAACTCGCTCGCCACACCCGCAGCAGCACGAGTGCACTGCGGTTGCGTAGTCCATCGAGATGTACAAGATTCCGGACTCCAGCTCGCGAGGAACATTTCGCACGAAACGGTGCTCAAGGCTGATATGCCGAATCATGATTGGTCTCCGTTGAGCAACATGCCCCCATCAGTCGTATAAGTGCTGTGATGCTCGCGCTCGAGATCTCTATAGAACCCCCGCAGCTTTTTCCACTTTACAACCGCAAGGCACGCATTCAGGGCGTTGAGGTCGGCCACCTGGATATTTGACGCGTACAAATCTTCGCCTCCGCCTCCAGCGAACGAAATACGTCCCTCATGGACATGCTCGCGTTGTGCTGGTGTACTCGTCGTCACGCGCAAGATGCCACCCAAACTACCGTTGTTAAGTTCGAGACCCATCCCGACATCAATGAACGCGACGCCAAGTGCTTCAAGCTTCGCAACCACCGCTCTCTTTTCCTCACCCGAATCCATGCTGATGAAAGCGAACGTAATGCCGTCAAGTAGCCCCAAGGTCTCCGGTGTCATCTTCACTGGGTGAGCCACTATCCCGCGATGCATCCGTTCATAGATGTTCTTCAGGTAGAACACCTTTTTTGGGGCATCACGCAACTCTTCGAGCGATGGAGCCCCAGGGGCGCGAAACGCGTTGTGGGACAGAAAGTCATCATCATCGAAAAGCCGGATTTCCTTAACTGGCGTTTTCGCAACCAGATCGAGGATGTATCCACCAGTTCCTCCCACCCCCAGAATCCCCACCACCTCGCCTTCAAGCTTACTGGCGAGCGCACCCAAGCCTACACGGCTAGATGCGGTATCGAGATAGTTGAAGACGCTGACCTCATCTTCGTCATCCGTTCCACGGATCAATCGCGGGCTGATACCCGGCTGAAGAACCGCCGCCGGCCCCGCCAAAATGGTCGCGTATGTAGCCATCTTAGTGTAGTAATCCGGGTATCCGTCGGGGTTGGGCTTACTGGAAAAACTGTGCTTCGCAGTAAGTCCGTACCCGAGATCCGTGTTGGGCGCCGCATGCGAGATACCTGGCAATGGCGTCCCAACTGCACTGCAAGGGAAGTCACCATCCCACTGGATTACATGGGTCTCCGGCTTACGGGTCCGGTCTCCAGCCAAATCCAGGTTAGAAACCAACGTACCGGTACGTACGCGACGTTGAGAGTCGACATAAGGTACTTCCCGCATAACAAGGAAGTTTCCTTGTATGCGTACGAAATACCCTTCAGCCCGCAACCGAGCCAAATCCGCATTAAGACTGAACAGTGCGTGTGACATTGAAGATTGTCCCTTGTTTTTTGACTTCAACGGAACCGCCTTCAGCGAGCTCACCAGCGTGTGGCTGCGACGCAGCATTGCGGTAGGTCATCGAAAACTTTACGTTGGCTTCTGCTGGCGCGTTCGGATGCGACAACTTAACTACCTGCTCAAAGGTGACGTGCTTGTCCGGTACGACCTCTTCGACAGCGTTGACCACGATGACGTAGCCTTTTTGCGGACGCGGCGCAGTGACGAACCGCTCGATGCCCTGAGCGTCCAAGTTGATCTGGTCTTCGGGTTCAATGAGACGGTCTTCACCACCCCGCACTTCCAGAAAGATCGCTTCTTCAGGCAGAACGTTCGCCAAGTCATACAGAACGCTGGCTTCCAACTTTGGGTGCCCCCAAGCCATTTGCCGATCGTTCAGAACGAACTTGAAGTCACGATCGGATTTGAACGCGATGAAGCGTTCTGCGCCCTTGCTGCGCAAATCAACTGTTTCGTCAAGACGTACGTCCTCGAAGTCGCCTGAAACAAGCAGGGCGTAGAGGACGTAATCGCTGCGACGGTCAAGGCCGGCGCTGTCCAGAATTTGCCGACCAGTTGGAACGGGATCGGGTACGTCAATGTCGCGGAAGTTGAGCCCTTCCAAGCCAAAACGAATGCGATAGGCGGAAGCTTCTCGCAATGGACGACCCTCACGGATTGCGTCGCCAACGTCTTCAAAATGTGTGTTTTTCATACAGTCCTCTAGCGTGATGTGGCGAATCATTTCGCCTACATCCCTCTAATCGGACCGATTGGCTATCGCCGGTAAACTATTTTCAAAAATGTTTGGAGAGCGTCCCTGCAGGGACTTCGCCGCATACAAAGAAGGCCGGACAGTTCGGGCAGGTAGCATCCGACGCGTTAGTCCGGAACCGGCCATCTCGGATTTCGCGAAAAATCTCGGCCATTTTTAGCTGTCGGTTACTCAGTTCTTTTGGCGTGAGTTTCAATGGTTTGATCTCAGCATCCGCGAGGTAAACTAGTTCCAGCTCGGCATTGGGGAAACCCGACTGGACAGCTAGTACGAATGCAGCGGAGCCCACATCTTTACCGTAGCTGCTAGGCGCATGGCCAGTTCTGACTCGGCGTACTATTCGCTTTCCATTTTTCATCAGTATGTCGTCTGGCGTTACCTCAACCTCATGGCCGTCCAGCACAATTTGGAGCGCAGTCGACGCTTCAACTTGCGCCCCTGCCCTCGATGCCATGAAAAATTGGAGCATTGTGGAGGCCATCGCACGGTAGTCATCCACATAGCCATGCCCGTCAAGTCCCTGAGTTACAAATGCTTGAGAAAGCAGATCCTCCCAATCGATCATTGGAAGGTTTCCATGAGCGACAAGCTTCCGGTAGACGTCGCGGATCGCCTCATGCATTTGCATGAATGAGCTCATCTTACGTCTGCCGCCTATTTGAAGCAGATGCGTGTAGAAGAAACGCCGCGCACAAGAATCGTAAAGCGAGACCGAGTCGGAACTAAAACGTGGAGTTCCTGAAAACACGATGGGTATTGGCACGGAGTCTGGGGCGGGAGGCAACACGGTCGTGGGCGTAACTGCACATCGCTTAATGGGACCAATCCGATCTAAAAACGGCGACAGCGCTCGCAAGCGCCCATTCGATGCTGCGGTCGCTCCATAGAACGATAGAGAGGTTTTCGCGCGGGACATGGCGACGTAAAACAAACACTCTTGTTCCTCGTTGTGGGCCGCACGTGTAATGTCATCCGCGCTTCCTTGGGCACCTGCGACCATGCTCGGAGGTGGGGGGCATTTTGATGTCCGATACGCTCCAGGAATGGAATCTTTGTTAACGCCTGCGATGTGAACCGCCGGAAACTCCAGTCCTTTAGAGCCATGGATTGTCATCAAGCGGACGGCATCAATCCCCTGAGCTGCAGCGGGGAGCTGCCTCAAGTCCCTGTCATCCCGCAGTCGTAGCAGCCTCCTTATTCGATCAGAAAGCCGCTGGATAGGGAGACCCTGGCCATTGGGTTGCGCACGAACGAAGTTCATGAATTGCCAAATCGCGATACCTTGCGCCTGGTCGGAAACCCCTGACGAAGAAGCAATACGAGCTGCAAATCTCGTACGGTCGAGCAAAATGGTTGTCAGCACCTTCCAAGGTTGAGAGCCAGCGTCAAAGCCTGCCAAGGCGGAATTGAGCTCAGAAAGTGCTGCTTGGCCAGCAGACGTCAGTTCCGTTGGAGAACTAACGCGCCAGGCTCCGACTTCCGAACCTGTCTCTCTCAGATTCTCAAAAACTCGAACGGCATCCTCTAAACACATAGCAAATTCGGGCCAGCAAGCGGTCCGGATCAACCCCATCGCGCGTCGATCGACAAGTAGCGAGAGTATCGAAACTAGATCCTTAACTTCTGGACGTTCGAAGAGGCTCCCAAGGAACAGCACTGGGATGCCAGCGCGCTCCAGCTCACGCCCAACGTCCGAAAGTCGATCATTGCCGCGGCAGAGGACTGCTTGGTCCCGATAACTGTAACCTGACCTAAGAAGCTCTTGAATGCGGTCAGCGATGGCTGGCGTCAGGAGAGAACCATTATCCACCGTGATGACTTCGGGCAGATTTCCGGACTGCCCGCAATCGGCGTCAAGACTTTCATCTCCGTCGGCCGTCGACATTCCTGCGGAAAAAGCAGAGCAGGCATTGACTATCTCAGCGGCAGACCGGTAATTGATCTTCAGTCGGTCGCGCACCGCCCCCGGAAAATCTTCGCGGCCAAACCGGGCCATGTTGAAGGATGAGGCACCGCGGAACCGATAGATAGACTGCTTGGCGTCCCCTACCACCCACAGGTTTGTACCTGACGGCTTGAGGGCTTTGATAAGTCGAACGCTGCTGTGGTTCACGTCTTGGTATTCGTCTACCAGGATGTGATCGTAGTCACTCTGCAACTGCATCCGTACAGATTCATCTCCCTCCAGCAACTGGACTGGGCGCATAACCAAATCGCCAAAGTCGACACAACGTGCTTGTGATTTGAGCTCCTCGTAGCGAGCGTAAACCTTCGCAACTTCCGTTGCTTTGTCCGCAGCTTCTACCTCGCCTGCATCACTTGCCGCGTCTGCCATTGCATTGGCCAAATCAAGGTAAGCTGCCGGATCGACAACTTCATCCTTGGCACGCGAAACCGCGGTCAGGATGTCAGCAGCAGTCTGGGATGGATCGTAAAGGTTGCGATATTGAGTCAGGCCTAGCCTAGGAAATTCATTTTCAAGTAGCTCAACGGCTTCGGTTCGATCCATCAGACGAGGATCAGCCGGTAGATCACAACGGTCGTTGAATCGCCTGAGAATGTCGAGGCCAAAACTATGGAAGGTCCCAATGCAAAGAGCCGCTGCTTCCTTGGGCCGCTTTAACGCAATCCGCTCGGACATTTCGGCAGCGGCTTTGTTCGAGAAGGTAAGGAGAAGTATGCGCCTTGGATCAACCCCATCGTCCAGTAAGCTCTCAACCCGCGCCACGAGCGTACGGGTCTTCCCAGTACCTGGCCCAGCTTGGAGAAGAAATGCACCTCCACGATGAGAGGCCGCAGTTCGTTGTTCATCATTGAGAGGTATTTCAGATGGCGTTTTCGGAGCAACTGTTGGCACAGAGGGCAGCAGAAGCGCATCGAGCATTTGCTGCGCGATCACCTCGAAGGGAGCCCCCAACCGGTTTGCTATCTCCGAACACGTTTGGTGTTGAGTGAGGTGCAGATCGACGACGCGAGACCTTGGCAGCAACAGTTCTCTTGCGAAGAGATCCATCTGGACCTCTCGACGCTGCCGCCGGCTGTAATCGACAACCCGCTCTATGCCAACTGGGGATATCTCAGAGGTTCGCGCTGGATCGATTTGAAATACAAATCCTGTCTCATCTTCACCGTCGCCTAGAACGGCGTGTCCAATCTCATGGGCTATCAGGAAGGCCTGTTCGAACGGTGGTCCTGAGTTTTCATGAACGATTAGTGGTAACTCAGCGTCGAAAGTCGCTCGTGCTCCGTCAAGAATCGACGCGCCGGGGACACACGTCTCAACCGTGATGCCACGCCTCTCCGCAATCTCTCTCGCGAACTGATAGGGAGACCAAGGATCGCTGCCTTGCTCGACAGCTTCATAATGCAGACGTTCTGCGTACTGTCGAGCGAGTTCTATTTGATCCATGGTCAGTCATCGTCCTGGAGGATCCGTGAAATGCTGTCCTCATCCAATCCTGATTCTTTGAGAAGAAGTTCAAGCGGTACTTTTTCGGCTGGGAGTGGCTTGTCATCAGACTTGTTCGCACGAAGCGCCGATGCTTGCGCAGGCAAAACGAGAAACGACTGAACGACAGAAACTGATGCATTCAAGGCTTTAGCTAATCGTGCAAGGAATCGCTCCGGCAGCGCCAATGAATCTATTCGTCGCTCGCGAATGGCTACGCCAACTTGGATAGGCAATCCGAGCTCCCCTGCTGCTTTAGCAAAAATCTTTGAGGGAGCGGACTGCAAGAACTCCACGGTCACAATGGAGTCGCGAAGCCGACCCATCTTAGCGTTCACAGCAGCGAGCTCGTCGGCACTGAGAGGAAGATCCTCGTCGACCTGCCGTGAGAGTTCCCTTGCCAGATCGACAAGGTCGGTAGCGTATTGAGGATAATCTGCCAAATATCGTCTAAGCACGTCAGTACTTGGCTCGTAATCCATTGCGAAAGCGTTCATAACGTCTTCGCTAGCAATTGGCGAACGAATAGTCATTACAGTTTCCCCTTGCGTTCAAGGCGCAACCGGAGAGTCGCAAAAGCCTTGTCGCGGTACGTACGGATTGTCTTTTCACTCTTTCCCAGCGTTTTACTGATGGTGACGACAGAGGGATCTTTCGAGTCGATAGGAATGTCATGGCGGAGCATCTCGATAATTCTTCTTTGGATTTCAGGCAGACCATCAATCGCATCGTCGAGCTGAAGCCGGTAAGATTTTTGATCGAGCTCGGTCGGATCAAAGGGATCGTAGCCCCCGATAGCGGCTATAGGGAGAGAGGCTTCGTCCTCGTCACCCTCGAGTTCGTCATATCGATTCTCATGCTTCCAATGGCGATCACAGGCATCCTTACGATCCTTGGCGATGGCCGAGTTGAAATTGATCTCGTAGTAGTCTAGACGGTTGTCATACGTCGCCCGGTCGTTGAGCAGTAGATCAATAAAATGATCTACGACATCATCCCGGATGTTTGTGTTCGTAAGCGACTTATCTTCGGTGCGAGGAAGAAGAAGGTAGATGCGCTTGAGTAGACACTCGGTGAGCGTGTCGCGAAGAATACCGGGCTCCACGTTCCGCACAAAATGCGTCAATGCTTCCGGTGAAACAAGATCGGGAGAGGCCCGAGAACCATCGAGCGCTCTACGCTCCAGCTCAGAGGCGCCTAAGGCAGCCAGCTCTTGAATTTCAGCTTCGACCGCCGAACGGCGGGAATACAGCGTTCCATCAAGTTTGATTTTGCGAAGGGGACGTGCCACGGCTACTCCTTTTTCTCGTGCCCAAAAACCTTCAGCGCACCCCGTGAATGTAGCATCGGATCGCTGTTCGATCCCAGCTAGATGTTGCATCGCTCGTCACCGTCCGGCGGCTCTTGGCAGCGCAGTTGGCGCTGCCAGGTGTAGCACCTATTCCAAGCTGAATAAGCGCGGCCTGATCAACAATGCCAGGTGTAAGGCCGAATCCCCGTGGACTTCCAGGATGCAGCAACGGTAATGAACATCGGACAAGGCCTAGAGACCGATCTGAACAGGCCCACTCCGCTTTAGATTAAAGATTATTGGTTTACGGCGAAGGGCCTGTCGTTTGAAGATATTGATGAAGATCCCGAATCTGTCCGGAGAACGTGTGGATGACTACCTCCTCACATAATGTTACACACGATGATGCCTTCATTGTTCAGTGTGAGGCTGATTACAGCGTCGCGGAAATAACTGCTCTCGCCCACATGGCTCCTGGGGAAGGCATGCCTACCCATTTGCTCGCAGTCGTCGAGCTGCTCCATGCTCACCTCGAGCCAAATCCGATCATTGGCCTTGACCCGAAAAGTGGCGGATATCCCCGGCGTGTCGATCTAGGAGCTCGAGCAGGTAAGCTTTTTATTCAGCGTTGGCATTTGCCAGTGCGCGAAGGCATCCAATGGTACCGCTCCTGCGCTAATGGCTCGATGACGGTACCTGGTAGCAATCCATCGAAGCCAAGCTTGGTGCAGCTTGGGAGGCTAGGGGACGACCCGCCTTGGCCTAACCTCGTGGTCGAGATTGAGAGGTTCTGGCCGAAATCAGAATTTTGGGGGAATCGACCGGGTGGCTCGCGTTGGCATCGACTTATTCCACTTACAGTCATTGACATTACCAGAGGGTGGATTGCTAATGATTTCGAGAGGGCCCGTGACTTCTTCATGTCGGAAGTCCACGTGGATCTGCTATCTCGATCGGTCCTGTTAGGCTCCTGCCACCTTCGCCTGCCTAATCCAGTATTTCGCGAGCTCCATCAACACGTAGGAGATGACTGGCGAAGCGTGACGTTCGATTTAGAGCTACATGCTGGGCAGACGATAGATGAGCTTGAACTGATCTTCTGGAATCAACGTTCATGGGGAGCATCATCTGTTCGACAAATGACACTGAAGCCGGGCACGAACGTTATCCATCTGCCGGAAAGCGTCGAACAGGTCGGGCATGCCGTCTTTTGCAGGAAGCGCGGGCTCCTCAAACAGTCAGAACTGGCGGGATTCATCGGTTCAATCGGGATGACGATGAACTTCGTTTCAGAAGAACGGCGGGTCGAAACACCGAAGGGCAGCTACACCGTCGGCGTGAGCGAGCAATCAGAGCCGGTGCTAGTGGGAACGCCCCGAAGCAAAGGCGCGTTGGTTCGACTCGCAGAAGACGAAGTGTCGCAACGAACGCATAAAGCTTGGGCGGAAATAGCGTTTCGATGGTTCGATAATGACAGCGTCGCCGGCACCCAGGCCATCCGAGACATCATCCAGTCTGCGTCCAGGAGCGTCGATCTGCTCGATCCATACTTTGGACGAGGCGATCTTCTAGAATTTGCCCTTTCAACGACGAAGCATGGCCTTCCATTTCGAGTACTCACCTCACACGATTTCTGCACCAGCGGACACGACCCGGAGCTAAAGCTTGAGAACGGAGACGCTTTGGCCGAGACCCTTGAGTCGGTTCGTGCACAAGATCCACGGCTGAATATCGAGATCAAGGTCATGCCTGGTCAAAAGTCTCCGGTACATGATCGATTTCTCATCGTGGACGGTACCGTTTGGGTCCTCGGCGCTTCGCTTAACGAGTTCGGAAGTAGAGGCTCATTGCTAATGAAGCTTCCTCCTCCTCCAGCCCTCGGCCCCCATGAGCCGTGGACATTTTCTGTGTCCAGCAGCGTTTTTGAAGCCCACTGGCAGACCTCTTCCTCAATGCATGAGTGGAGGAAGAAGCGGGCAGAGGTGCGTAAAGACCCAGGGAAATTGCACCCCGCAGCCCACACGTTTGGGGAGCGAATGGTGGCAACGACAAAGCTGCTAAAAGACACTGCTCAGCGTGTTCGGGAGATTTGGCATGCGTGATTTACGCTTTCAACAGCCAAGGGAGATTGCACGCATCAATGAACGGCGCGTGGCTGCGGATCAGTCGCTCATGGGGCTTACATCGATCGAGCGGAACTCCATCAACGAACTATTGGCCGCGTGGTGGGCTGACGTCCTGGTTCAAGACGCTCCGACACAGGAGTGGGAGGCCGCACAGGTCGAACAACTTCGAGGTGAGTGCCTCGCGCTACCCGTCGCATGCCAAGCAGTCGGGCTTGCGGTGTGCGATACGTTGACATTCGCCAGTACGAACAAAACTCAGGCAGTCGGTGAGCGACTTATTGGTGAGTCGGCGGCCGCCGCTGTTCGAAATAGCACCTCGGCCATCGCGCTTGATCGGATAGTTGGATTTCTTTCCGAATGCTGGAGCGCAGTCGAGGTGATGATCGAGCGTCTGTTGGAGGACCCAGCCTGGCCGGCGCAAGTGGAGCTATTAACTCCCACAACAGCGGAGCTCTCTGGGCTGCTCGGCCATCGATCTAAGCGGACACCAGCCGACAACATTTTATTAGCAGAGGAGAAAAACTCACGTGAGCTGGGTGTACTGACCTTCTTTTGGGAGCGACAGCGCGAGACAGTCTTCCTCAATGAGCCAACGCTCGTTCGTCTAACCTTATTGGCCGCTCGCGACTGGCGAAGCCTGGCCCATCAGGCGGAAGCGCTTCCTCTGCGCCAACTGAGATCCCACCTTTGGGGTGGCTTGCATCTCACCGAAGACCGTGACGCAATTCTTGCGTTGCTTCGTGCTGCTCCGCCGGTTTTCGCTGCCGACGAGTGGACCGGTTGCACCGGTGCATTGGCTGCACTCGTCGCCGCAATTGCTCATGTTGAATTACTTCATGAACAGTTAGCACAGGTATATGTAGTATCACCGGATGTTGACGCAAAGCTGGAAATTTTCGTGAGCAACGAGGTTCCAGAGTGGTTCACGCAGGTAGTTGAAGCAGCCCTCACGCGCTCGGACGGGAGGTTGCTTCTTCAGTTTCTTGGGTCAAGCCTAATCCGCGAAGCTTTGCGTCCACCGCATGCGGGCAGGCCTCGATGGTCGTCAACGCTGCAGGCACTGAGTGCAATTCGGCAAGTCCTTACACCAAATCCAACGATTGCCAAACTGAGGCTTATAGCGCGTATGGTGGAAGCTCCGAGCAAGCCAGCGGAAGTCGATCATGCAACATACCTCGTGACTGCGGCAGCTTTGGGTGCGCGCCCAACTGACATCATAGCTTGGTATCGCGAATTGCTGATGCGTAGTGACAACGACCTGTGCCAGCAGACCAAGAACCGCAGGCGTGGCCTTAGTTATGAGGCTTTATCCGATCAGCTAGGTCAGGTCGCTGCGTCCTTCGATGAGTGGAGAACCCTCTGGAAGGCTTTATTTGTCACAGATAGAGAACACGCCCGGTACTTCCCATTTGCTCCCAACGCACTCTACCCCAGTATTCATTTGCTCCGTACTGGCATGGAATTGCTTCGGAAAAATCCATCACACGCCGACGCCCAGAATTTTTTCGACGAACTTGTTGGCTACAACAGATGCCTCTTGTCAAATGTTACCCGGAATACCAGTCCAATTGGTGATGAGCTGGTTGGGTATGGTGTCGATGTCGCCCCAAGCGTTTTTGGATCTGATTGGCCGCAGCGGCTGAGGATTGATCCGCGTTTGCTCACAAGCGCAAAAAGCCGCCTCTACTTCGCGACGCTTCTTCTCGGAGGAGGCGCTACGTTCGGTGATGCCACAGACGCCTTGAAAGCCGCAGGCCACCACCTCATGGAGGCTGTCGACGAAATAAGAAAAACGAAGAGATTCGATTACGATGCCCATCGTTTGTGCGAAATAATTGAGGATGCCGCGAGCGAACATCGTAGGATTGGGAAAGGGGCGCGATTGGACTTGCCCCTACCAAACCTGACACCAACTCCCCGTTAAATTGATGTTGCCGCTAAGCGCCTGTACTCCCTCGGTGATCGATATTTCAAGGCGCTGTGCGGATGCTGCTCGTTGTAATGCTCGAAGGCAATTGCCAGGTTGCGCAGCGCGGTTTCTCGATCCGGTTTGGGCATGTGCGCCACGTATTCACGTTTGATCGTCTTCACGAAACTCTCGGCCATGCCGTTGCTCTGCGGGCTACGCACCGGTGTGGTTACCGGTTGCAAACCGATCTGCCGAGCAAACAGACGCGTCTGTTCGGCGGTGTATGCCGAGCCGTTGTCGCTTAGCCATTGCACCGGCGTAGCGGGCGGTTGATTACCAAAACGCTTTTCAACGCTTTCCAACATCAAGTCGCGGATATCATCGCCGCTGTACCCGGTTGAGCTCGCGACCCCAGCCGATGGCTTCACGATCACAGCAGTCCAGGGCGAAAGTTACGCTCAGTTTGGCGCCGTCCTCGCAACGGCATTCAAAGCCGTCCGAGCACCAACGCGTATCGCTGGTTTTCACTGCAATACGGCCTTCCTGCCGACGCGGCACGCCGGGTTGGTTGATCCGGCGCTCAAGCAGCAGGTTGTGATCACGCTTCACCCGGTAAAGCCGCTTATTTCGCCAGCGGTTGTGGCGATACTGCATACGTCAGGGCATGAGTCGCCGGGGAAATTGTTGAGACAGTGCGCCTATGGAGCGGGTGTTCCGGAGTTTGAAAACGGAATGGATACCGACCTTAGGCTATAGAACTGCGCAGAACGTACAGTGCGACATCAGCCATTTTTTTGAGCATCGGTACAACTGGATCCGGCCGCATCAGTTCAATGGCGGGCTGGCGCCAGCTTGAGCCGAGGAAAAAAACTCAATGTCGTGTTCGGGATTGGTTGACCACTACATTTTGCTCCCCACTCGGACTCATCTTCGGCTGCTCTTCCGCTGTGACAACCTTTATTCTTCTGAAAACACCTTGATATTATGAACTGACAATATTTGTGACATCCTTTTTTAATTTGCAAACGCTCGATTTCTCCATGGAGGCCTCTACATACAAGGGGTGTTGTGACAATCTTTATTTCTTGGGCACATATATTGGTTTTAGAGAATTAAAGCTGTCGCAAGAGAAATAAACCTGTCGCAGCAGCCGGTCCGATGACTCGAATCGGCTTCTGCCATGCATTCGCTGGTTGCTTGGCATGCCATGCCCCGGCCTAGTCGAGCCGGTTGATGCTGCTACGAATCCAGAAAAATGAGTCCTTACGTTCCTTTGTGGAACGTAGTCTTTTTATTCCCAATGCAGGCCTTAGCGACGAAGCCGTTAAGGCTTTGTCTGCCTGGAATTGGAACAGTTATCACGTCAAACTAATCGCTAAGCTACTTGGATGGCATGGTTGCTATGTAGCGGTCAACTGATCCCGGACACTGCGTTAAGTTTTTCCTCGGCGACCGCAGGCGCTGACCCTTGATTGAACTTGTGTGGTCGCCGCCAGTTATACTGCTGCATCAGATACCGACCGATATCCTGCTTTGCCAGCGCAGCGCTCATGTAGCCCACCGTCGGTATCCATTCAGTTTTCAAGCTGCGAAATAGCCGCTCCATCGGTGCATTGTCGTGGCAGTTACCACGCCGGCTCATGCTTTGTTTAAAGCGATATCGCCACAGCCTCTGGCGGAAGGCTCTGCTCCCGTATTGGCTGCCCTGATCACTGTGAAACAAAACGTTTTGCGGCCGGCCCCGTTGCTCGTAAGCCATGTCCAACGCCTTGATTACCAGGTCAGCGTCAGGGTTGGGTGAGAACGCCCGGCCCACGACTCGGCGCGCATATAGGTCGATAACGGCTGCCAGATAGTGCCAGCGGCCCTCGGCCCAAATGTACGTAATATCACCGCACCAGACCTGATTGGGGGATGTGACGGCAAACTCTCGATTCAGCACGTTCGGGATATCAGGTCGCTCTACGGTAGCCTTTTTGTAGACATGGGAGCCTGGTTGCTTGCTGATCAAGTTCATCTCGCGCATCAACATGCGTACCTTGAACCGCCCGATTTGCAGGCCGTCCTCTTTCATCATCAGCATGATGCTGCGGCTACCTGCAGCGCTTCGGCTTTGCGTGAATAACTCATTCACACGGTTGCGCACAAGCACCCGTTCAGCGTCCGGAGTTCGACGTCTGCGACAGTACGCGTAGTAGCAGGATCGAGTGACTTCAAAGACCGAGCACAAAAAATCAACCGGCTCCTGTGAGCGCAATTGATCGACTAACGCAAGCGCTCGTGTTCCTCGGCCATCAAGAGCGCGGTAGCCTTTTTTAAAATCGATTTCTCTCGTTCCAGGCGGTTGATTCGGGCTTCCAGTTCCTGGATTCTCTGCTGCTCGGGTGTCAGCGCTTTGCTGGTCGGTGTGGCACCGCCTCGTTCCTGCTAGAGCTGGTTGACCCACCGGCGCAGTGCCGACTCTACCAACCCAAGCGACTGGGCTGCATCAGCGTGGCTGCAGCCCTGGTCAAGCACCAGGCTGGCAGCTTCGCGCTTGAACTCGGGGGTGAAGGTACGTCGTTGTCTGCTCATCGAACACCTCTATGCGGCGATCATATTCGCCTAAAAAGGTGTCCGGGGTTAGTAGACCACTACACACTCCATTAACTCAAGCCGAAGGTTTTTCGAAGCCCTCTATCCAACAATGAACTAGGCAAAAACCGTCTTATAAATCTAAGTTTTGATGCCTCCCCACTTGCTGTGTGACGCATTGCCCAGGGACCTACGGCCGCTTCCACGACGATTTTGGCTACATGCTCTGGTCCAGGTGCTTTGAGGTTGTTCTGAGCTATAGCCTTTTCTATATCGCTACGAATTGTGTCATAGCTGGCCAAAGGGGTCTGTACTCTGGCTGAGTTTGCATCAAATCTAGTTTTGGTAAACGATGGCTCGACTAGGCTTACACGAACGCCAAAATGGCGAACCTCATGATCGAGCGTTTCAGAAAAACCTTCGAGAGCATGTTTTGATGACCCATAGATTCCTTGATAAGGTGCAGGCAAGAACCCTAACACTGAACTTACATTGACGATTCGTCCAGATTTACGCGCTTTCATATGGGGCAACACAGCTCGGACAGTCCGCAAAACACCAAATAGATTTGTGTCAAAAACCAGTTGTGCCTCTTGTACGCTACTTTCCTCAATACAACCCAGCAAAGATACTCCAGCATTATTTACTAGAATATTGATCTGAAACGATCTCTTGACAATATCGCTAATTGCTTTTTCTACCGAATGGTCGTCACAGACATTCATCTCAATAAGTTCAACACCTCTTATCGAATTTTGCTGAGCTATCGATCTAACGGTACCAAAGACTCGATAACCTTTAGCCACGAACGATTGTGCTACTGCTAGACCAATACCCGACGACACTCCGGTCACCACGACCACTTCAGAATTTGACATGCTTCTATAGACTCATTAAAAACGCTCGACAATTCCTTTTATCAAAGCGCAAAACTGTTAGCCGTGCGTAATTTGCATAGCGCTTATCTTTTTTGAAACAGACTGCTATGGAGGCCATAGCGAATTTTGCTACTTTTTATCATCAATAAATTTATTTACTGTTGAATTGGCTGCCATCGCTTCGCCAAACGAAGTAGGCATGCGACCCAGAAGCTTTTCCAAGACATCAGTTACAACTTCATACCTACCACCAGCAATCAATCGCGTTAGAACTTTCAAATGCTCAGCCGTATGGACACTTCGTTTTGCTAAAATTGTATCGATCATATTATCGCTATGGTCAATTGATAGCGAAACATACGCGACCTTGCGTTCTAAAACCCGTGAAAATTCAGCTGCAATTTGATTCATGCTCAACGATTCAGGCCCCGTTAAAGCATAAGATTTTCCGATATGAGCTTTTGGTGAAATCAGGATATTAGCGCAAACGTCGGCGACATCTTTGGCTGCGATAGGAGATATGCATGCAGACCCAAAGGGAAGACATAGCTCACCTTTTTTATACATGTTTTCAAGTGGGAACCATGTCAGCAGCGGATTTTCGACGAAGATAGTCGGTCGCACATGAACTGCGGGTAAGTCAGACCAATTCAAAGCTTGTTCTGCAAGCCAATGAGCACGTTGTTGAGGTGACCATTGATCAGCTAACCCGCCAAGCCATTGCAGGCGATGCTTTCGATCTGCCGACATGTGTTCATAGGTCATATAAGACTGCTCAATATCCGAAATATTGACTAGTACCTCAATGTTTTCTGCCTGACGGGCTGCTGCGATCATTACAAGGTTGGCATCCAAGTAATAGGGGGATAGGCTCATAGTGAAAAATATTCGTTTACAACCTTTTAATGCTGACGCAACGTCAGCAATATTCAATAGGTCGCCTACGAATACCTCAGCGCCTGCCTCTCGGAGAGCTTCAGCACGCTCGTCATCACTGCGCACAAAAGCTCTAACAGGGTAGCCTTGTTCCAATAGCCGGTGAGCAATTCCTCTGCTCACCGATCCGATCTCACCACCTGCTCCAGTAATCAAAATTGGAGAAAAATCAGTCATGTATGCGCCTTTCTAGCCATTTATGGGAAATCAGGGAGGGTCTACACCTCAAGCATGATGGTCATCATGATTGGATTAAAATATGATGACCATCATGCTATATGTCAAGCATCTTCGTTCAAGGGACACACATGAGATATCCAGCAAGCCAAACAGCAGAGCGTCATGGAAAAATCCTGCAGGAGGCGTCGCGTCTGTTCCGTGCGAAAGGGATGGTCGGTGCAAGCATCGCTGAGGTGATGAAGGCGTCTGGTCTAACCCACGGAGCCTTTTATGCGCACTTCAAATCCAAGGACGCACTAGCCTGTGCGAGCCTCGAACACGCTATGGATCAGCTAGCAGAACGACTTGATCAAATTACCGGTGCCAGTGAAACGCCAAAGACTGCATTCTTGGCACACTATCTAAGTCAGTGGCATCGTGATCATCCTGAAGAAGGTTGCCCAATGCCTACCTTGGCTGTCGAAGTTTCTCGGGAGCCTAAGATGCGTCCTACGTTCACGAAGCGCCTCAAGGGAATGATTCAATCGTTCAGCGAGAATCTCCCTTGGCGGCAAGATAGTGCAGCGGAAGATCAGGCAATCTGCTTTGTGGCAGCAATGGTCGGCGCCCTGGTGCTTTCTCGCGCAGTAGAAGATCCTGAGCTTTCAGACAAGATCTTGTTAGCAACCCAGAATGAGCTTTCTCGATCTTAGTTTTTGGGCCTTGCAGCATCCCGTGGCTTACCATGAATCGCCCCTGGTTTCCTAGACACCTCCAAGCCTCATAATGAGGCCCAAATAGGAGGTGCCATGAGTCGTCAGCGTTACCCCGAAGAATTCAAGATCGAAGCGGTCAAGCAAGTGACCGAAAAAGGCAAACCTGTCGCCGATGTCGCCCAGCGCCTGGGCATGTCCGTGCACAGCCTTTACGCCTGGATCAAGGTCTACAGCAAGCCCCAAGAGCAGCGTCAGCAAGACGACGATCAGCAGGCAGAACTGCGCAATCTACGCGCTGAACTTAAGCGCGTGACTGAAGAGCGAGACATCTTAAAAAAGGCCGCCGCGTACTTTGCCAAGGAGTGTGGCTGAAGTACGCCTTCATCAAGAAGCACTCGACTGCTTACCCGGTGAGGCGCCTTTGCCAAACCCTCAAGGTGCACGCCAGCGGCTACTACGCTTGGCTGGCCGAGCCTCAATCTGCCCGAGCGAAAGAAGATCAACGTCTGCTTGGCTTGATCAAACACGCTTGGCTGGAAAGCGGAGGTGTATACGGCTATCGCAAAATTCACGATGACCTACGTGAGCTGGGAGAGGCATGCGGGCGAAATCGGGTCGGGCGCTTGATGCAGGCGGAGGGGCTGCGTTCGCAAACGGGCTATCGGCGGCGTCCAGGGTTTTACGGTGGAAAACCAACAGTGGCCTCGCCCAACCACCTCGCGCGGCAGTTCAAGGTCAGTGAGCCGAACAAGGTCTGGGTGACCGATATCACTTACATCCGCACCTATGAAGGATGGCTCTACCTGGCAGTAGTGCTGGATCTGTTCTCACGCCAAGTAATTGGTTGGTCAATGAAGCCAAGGATGTGCAGCGACCTGGCTATCGATGCGATGTTGATGGCTGTGTGGCGACGCAAACCACAGCAGCAAGTAATGATCCACTCAGACCAAGGCAGTCAGTTCAGTAGTTCAGACTGGCAAAGCTTCTTGAAGGCCAACAATGTAATCAGCAGCATGAGTCGGCGAGGAAACTGCCACGACAATGCCGTAGCCGAGAGCTTTTTCCAGCTTTTGAAGCGGGAGCGAATACGACGAAAGATCTACACAACGCGTGAAGACGCCCGAAGTGATATTTTCGATTACATCGAAATGTTCTATAACCCTAAACGCCGGCACAGCAGTGCTATGCAGCTGTCTCCAGTAGAGTATGAGAAACGTTATTTCCTGAGCTTGGAGAGTGTCTAGGAAACCAGGGGCGATTCAGTCGGAAATAAATAAAGTCTGTCGCTGGCGCCTCCTAAACCTACGGTCGAGTTGCCGGTGACGCTTTTTCCGGGCCACCGTGCTCGGGATGCACTTAAGGTTTTGACGACCAAATGATCTTAGCTATTCAGCCTGAGGAGACGGTACGTTCCTTTGTGGCAAGAACTCTTTTTGTTAAAGGAAAACATTCTTCCGAAGAGGTTTTTCGGAAGTTCCCCAAAAACTACGCATTACACGCGGATATTTTGTTAATCGCCGAAATGCAGGGATGGATTGGCTGCTACGGCTTTAACAAAATTCTTCATAAGCATACTAATTACCCGTTAAAAGAGGTTTTTAAAAATATTCAAGATATCTCCTATTCTAGAGGCGAATACATAGGTCATTCGAGGTGGTGTGATTCAAATAGAACCCCAGCAGGGTTCTGCCCTATTTGTGTTACCGAAGATACTAAACGCTTAGGATTCTCCTTCTGGCGGCGTGCTCACTGCTGTGAGCTCAAGGTCTGCGCTGAACACAATGTAGAGCTAGTCAAACGCTGCCTATCCTGTGACAAGCCGTTCTGCCACGGCGGCCATGACCTGGATGTGATGTGGACTACCTGTGAGGGGCGACATCTTAAAGACAGCCCAGTGACGTTGAACACAGATCCATTTGAACTGAAGAAAGCTCGAATTTTTGCAGAGATTCTGTCAGCCACCCATCACCTCTCTGAGGAGGCAGTTCTTGCGGTCTTGGATGAGAGAGTCGATAAAAACGTTAACTTAAAGCTTAGAGTTTGGAGCTCCAGATACAACCAGACGCTGGGATATACAATTAAACGGCGACTAGAAATTGTCAAAGAAGGGGTTGATACAGAAAACGGACAAAATCGTACGCTAAGCATTCATCAAGGGTCACCCGAAGTCCCGGAAAATCACGGCCATTCATCAAATGTGGTTGACCCAAGTGTCACCTTGTATATGATTACAAGTGAGCGCGAAACTAGTGGCCTTCAGCGGCAATGACTGGCGTAGGAACCCCGGCGATGGCTGAACATCGGCGTAGGGTGAGACCTCCACACCCCTGCTTGAGGGTGTGTATATGAATATCAAGCTTCAAATTTGAGGGCTACTTTCACTAGTAGCCCTTTTTATTTGCTCTCAGAAAAGCGTGTAGCGCTTGTACAGCAGCTCGATGCATAGGAATTTCAAAATGCCTATGCATCCGGCTGACGTTATGACGGAGGCGTCATGCCTTCAAAGCGATGTGTAGGAAGACGCTGATGCGTTACTTATGCAGTGAAAATCCCTATCAATCAGCATTAACGCAGGTTATTTTACCGCTGAACCTAGGTGCGGACGCACCTTCCCCCTGTCATGGCTTCACGTACCTCATCTGCGCGATCGCCTGAGCGTTGAGGACCAGTCCCTGCACCGTCAGCCCGCTGATTGCCGCCGTGTATACCATCCGCGCGCCACACAGCACGCAGCGGAACGGATCGACGTTTAGAAAGGCTTTGGCCATTGGCGCAAAATACAGCTTTGGTACCGGTCCTGGCGTCGCCATCTTCAGTGCTTCATAGACCTTCGGCAGGTACTGCCCGCAGACCCGATTGGCCAGAAAACCAAAATACCGGATCATCCGGAAATGCTTTTCGGGGATGTGCACGTGGTTTGGAACCTTACGGAGGTTCACGCCACCAAGTTTTCATTCGAACCTAAAGGTATTCACACCATGCGCACATCCGTTAATCGTCTGCTTGAGCACAGCCTGAAGACCCTGGGCTTTGATACTTCGGCATTGCAGGCCTTGCGCGACGACGGTTATTTACTGTGGCAAGGCAAGGATAAACAAGCCAGTCTTCTGGTTCCCTCTACTGACGGCGACGCGCTTTTCGTCGTCTGTACCTTGAGCCGTGTCGATCCCGAGCACGACGGACGTCTGCTGGCGCTTGCATTGCACCTGAACATGTCTCCTGTCCACACGATGAGCGCATGTATAGCACTTGATGTCGAGCAAAACACGTTGTGTCTTCGCTACACCCATGACCTTGGCGGGAACGGGGCAGATACCCTGTTGCTTGCGCTCGAAAACGCCCATGCGCTGGCTGAACAGATCAAGCAGGTAATCGAAAACTTTAGGCACGATCAGGGACGCCGATAAAAGGAGGTTGGTATGAAAATATCCGGCTCCACATCTTCTGCAAACACCCCAACGGATTCAGCGCAGAAGTCTTCTCCAAAGGACTGCTGAGTGGGTTGGCCCGCAAATCAGAAGAGTGAGGGCTGAAATTGGTCCCCAGAAAAGCAAGGTAAGCTCGTTCGATTGAAAAAAGCGGCTTGAAAAACGAGAACGGCGCGGACGTGTTAATTGTTCAGCGTTTCTTTAAAATTTAAGTGAGTGATTTTATTTATGGGTAATGTTTGTGGTACTTCTGGCTCCAATCATGTGTATAGTCCGCCTATTAGCCCTCAACATGCCTCTGGTTCGTCCACACCAGTGCCCAGTGCTCCTGGGACGATGCTTTCTCTCGGTCATGAACAAATATTAAACCAAAACTATGCTAGCAATATAACGGGGAAACATCGCACGAATCCCCGAAAAGGACCATCTCCTAGGCTTTCTGATACGCTGATGAAGCAGGCGCTGTCTTCAGTGATCACACAAGAGAAAAAGCGACTTAAAAGTCAACCAAAGTCAATAGCCCAAGATATTCAGCCTCCAAACAGCATGATCAAAAATGCACTTGATGAAAAAGACAGCCACCCTTTTGGTGATTTCTTCTCAGACGATGAATTTCTTGCGATCTATCTCTATACGAGTTGTCTTTACAGACCGATCAACCATCATCTGCGGTATGCCCCGAAAAATGATGTCGCACCTGTTGTCGAGGCAATGAAAAGCGGTTTGGCCAAACTTGCTCAATACCCTGATTATCAGGTGTCTGGTCAGCTGCATAGAGGCATCAAGCAAAAGATGGATGATGCTGAAGTTATGAGTCGCTTCAAGCCGGGTAATATTTATCGTGATGACGCGTTCATGAGCACATCGACTAGAATGGATGTTACAGAAGAATTTACTTCCGATGTCACGTTACATCTGCAGTCCTCATCAGCCGTCAATATAGGTCCCTTTTCAAAAAACCCATACGAGGACGAAGCGCTCATCCCGCCCCGGACGCCTTTCAAAGTAACCGGTCTGCACAAGCAGGACGATAGGTGGCACGTCCACTTGAACGAGATCGCAGAGAGCTCTGACGAGTGACTCATATGATGAAAACAGTCAGCAATCACTCGATACCCAGTACAAATCTCGTCGGGGATGCGGGAACGGAAACTTCGGCGCAGAAATCACAGCCGGTTTCCAGCGAAATCCAGCGCAACAGCAAGATTGAAAAAGCAGTCATCGAACACATTGCCGACCACCCGGCAGCGAAAATGACAATAAGTGCGCTGGTTGACACGTTGACAGACGTTTTCGTCAAGGCTCATGGGGAGGTTAAGGGGTGGGCCGAAATCGTCCAGGCAGTCTCTCGCCCTCATGACAGTAATCGACACGGCAGTGGCGTGCTTAGCCCGCGCTTTGATGTAATGGGGAGTGTTGGTTGGAATGCGGCAGCTATCCGGGCCACCAGTCGCGTCGGGACGCTCCGAGAGAAAGGTACACTGTTCATTAGCCTTATGCTCAGTAACAACTTCAAACATTTGCTTGAACGAGTGGTTAGCGATCCAGCCTTGCAGCAAAAGCTCGACGGTGTGGTAGACCTCAATTATCTGAAAGCTTGTGAAGGCGATCTTTATGTCATGTCAGGGTGGGCTGCACGGGCTAGCGAAAGTCGTGAACAGATTGGCAAAGCTCGGTATGAAACGGCATCAAATCTTAACCAGACGCTGATCAGTGCACGTGAGTTGGCTTTTCATCGTCACAATCCGGTTAATCATCCGTCTGCCCAAGCGAAAGTGGGCTTTAATAAGGGTTTGCCTGAGGAATCTGATCTGCAGGTTCTGAGAAGCCATGGCAGCAGTGTATGGAGTGTAAAACCGAACAGCGATTTCGCAAAGCGTGCTGAAGTTTCTGCAAAGCCTATTATCGCCGGCCCGGCCGGTACCGCTTCGCGCATGGTCGCTGTTGCGCGTTTTCTGGCACCGGCTTGTTTGAAAAGCCTGGGTATTGAGAGTGAGCAGAACCTGAAAGAGCTTGTGCGGTATGTCTGCTATGCCTATTTCGGTCAGGACAGCCACCATTCGATGCTTGAAGTGAATCTGGGTGTCGCTCCCCATGGAATGCCGGAACAATGGGACGACACGCTTTATAGCGAGCCTTTCAGTAATTCAATTAAAGGTCGCGGGTTTGGTATAGACAATCTCGCGCAAAGGCAAGTCGTCAGGCAGGCGGCTCAAAAGTCATGAGCCATTGATGTATAGGAATTTTAATAATTCCTATACAGGGTAATCCTCCTAAAAAGGCACCCTCTGCGTGGTGCCAACGTGGCGTCGATGTCGGCAAAAAGCTTTTTTCACTCATCACCCACGCCGAAAAATGGATTGAAAGCGACTTTTCTGGGGAGCCTAGAGAATTCGGAAAAAATTGTACGCTAAGGTTTTCCGAGCTGTCGTAACGGCCTGAATTTACCGTCTTCCAGCTTGCGGCTCTGCCGCCAAACGTAATCGCCGGTCAGGTTGATGTGCTCCCAACCCAACGGCGACAGGTACTGATACAGATCGGTATTCACCGGCTTTCCGGCGTAAGTCAGCCCTTGGGTGGCCCGCTCCAGGTAGACCGTGTTCCACAGCACGATGGCGGCGGTCACCAGGTTCAATCCGCTGGCCCGATAGCGCTGCTGCTCGAAGCTCCGATCCCTGATTTCACCGAGGCGATTGAAGAACACCGCCCTGGCCAAGGCGTTGCGCGCCTCGCCTTTGTTTAGGCCTGCATGCACACTGCAGTGGTCTAATGATTCCGGACACTCATTTAGGCGAGAATATCGCCAGATAGAGGTGTCTGATGACCAAACAACGCCGTACCTTCTCTGCTGAATTCAAACGTGAGGCCGCAGGCCTCGTGCTCGATCAGGGCTATAGCCACATTGAGGCCTCCCGCTCACTAGGGGTGGTCGAGTCTGCGCTGCGTCGCTGGGTGAGCCAGCTCCAGCAGGAGCGCAATGGCGTAACGCCTCAGAGCAAAGCCCTGACGCCCGAGCAGCAGAAAATTCAGGAGCTGGAAGCGCGGATCGCTCGTCTTGAGCGGGAGAAATCCATTTTAAAAAAGGCTACCGCGCTCTTGATGTCGGAAGAACACGAGCGCTTGCGCTGATCGATCAGCTAGGTGCCCATGAGCCGATCGAATTGCTGTGCGAGGTGTTCGAGACACCTCGCTCGTGCTACTACGACCATTGCCAGCGGCGTCGGGCTCCAGACGCTGAGCGGGTTCGTTTACTCAGTCGAGTCAATGAGCTGTTCGGGCAAAGTCGAAGCGCTGCAGGCAGCCGCAGTATCGTTTCGATATTGCAGGAAGATGGCGAGCAAATTGGTCGGTTCAAGGTACGTGGCCTGATGCGGGAACTGGGATTAATCAGCAAGCAACCTGGCTCTCATGCTTATAAAAAAGCAACAGTGGAGAGGCCTGACATTCCGAACATTTTGAATCGGGAGTTCGATGTACCCGCGCCCAATCAGGTCTGGTGTGGCGACATCACCTACATCTGGGCGCAAGGAAAATGGCATTACCTGGCGGTGGTTATGGATCTTTATGCGCGTCGGGTGGTGGGCTGGGCGTTTTCAAACAAACCGGACACGGACTTGGTCATCAAGGCGCTGGACATGGCTTATGAGCAACGCGGCAAGCCTCAGGGCCTGCTGTTTCACTCAGATCAGGGCTCCCAATATGGGAGCCGACAGTTTCGCCAGCGGCTTTGGCGATACCGCATGCGCCAGAGCATGAGTCGCCGAGGTAATTGCTACGACAACTCGCCGATGGAGCGTGTATTCCGCAGCTTGAAAACCGAGTGGATACCCGCCGTGGGCTACATGACGGCCCAAGAGGCACAGCGGGATATCAGTCATTATCTGATGCATCGCTACAACTGGGTTCGGCCACACCAGTTCAATGATGGACTGGCACCCGCTCAGTACGAGAAAAACCTTAACGTCGTGTCCGGGATCAGTTGACCACTACAGTGTACCCACCTAAATAAGCGCCAGATGCCCCTGCTCTGTTGATACCCACCATATGCTGATTTTCTCCGCTTACTGGCTTGCAGGGTAACTGACCCTGCAAAATTAAAGTGTGTGGCAACGAGCAAGAAAAAGTTCCACCTTGATGCATAGGCATTTTTAAATTCCTATGCATAAGGTCTGTCGCTCCCGTCGAGACCGCCGCTTGGATGTACTCATGGCTGGACTTGGAACTGGGTGACGGGAATTTCTGGGATTCCGGCTTACAACCCCGACCTGTATCAGTACCTGTCGCCGTTGGGTTGGAAGCATGGGAACCTGACCGGCGATTACGTCTAACGGCAGAGCTGGAAGAGCGTAAATTCAGGCGTTACGACAAGTCGGAAACCTTAGCGTACGATTTTTTCCGAATTCTCTAGGCTCCCCTTGTCAGAGCACTCGGCGCTAGTGTTTCCATAGGCGGTGGTAGCGGTACCTATGGTCGAAGAGACCCCGTTGATAGAGCTGGCACTCGGATGGCATCCGGAGAATCGGTCGTCTGCGCTGGCGGCATTCATCAGGGCATTCAGTGATCTAGACCCCAGCGCTGGAGAACAGAAGTACATGTACGGTAGCTAACCAGCGTTAACCAGCCGCAATTCAGTGAGTTCGCTGCGAGGCCCGGGGCCTTAGCAGCAGCCACTAAAGGAGATGCTCCTCGGTAGCCCAGAAGCGTACCGCTGCTGGGTCAGCGATGCGGCGCAATGGTCTCCAGACAACGCTGCAAAGTATCCGAAACGTCGCCGGTACGGTGGCTGACAACGATCGGCGACGTCACGCTGCTATCAAGTAGTGACACATAGCCGATGTCATCCCGGTGCAGCCGCTGCACCGAGGCAGGCACCAATGTGATGCCCACCCCGGCGGCCACCAAGCCAATTGCTGTCTGCAACTCGTTGGCCATCTGAGCGACGTGGATTTTCAAGCCACGTTGAGCAAACACTCCCAACACGTGATCGGCGTAGCTGGGCCGCGGGTTGCCGGGGTACAGAATGAACGGCTCTGCGCTTAATTGCTGCAAAGTGACCGGCTCGTCGAGCAAGGGGTGCCCCGCCGGAAGCGCGGCCACCAGCGGGTCTTCACGAAGCACTTTCTGAGTGATCGCCGGATCATCGAACAGTAAGCGGCCGAAGCCCAGCCGCTCGTGCAGGGGTTTCAGGTCCGTCGTGTCACTACCAGCTCTACTGCGGCAATACGGTCCACATCCTTGTAGCCCTCTTCAAGCAGCTCTTCGCCGAACACATCCGGGTCCAGTTCGCGGTAGGTCCATGCCAGCGTTGCATGACCGATATCGTCACGCACAGCTTCGAAAAACGGGTCATGCTCACCCACCATGGCCACGCCGGTGTAGAGCACCAGCGAGCCGCCCTGGGCAAGTCGATCCAGTGCCTCACGCACGATGCGCACTGACAGGTCTGCGCCCAATGCATCGCCGCCATGGCGGTAAGCCCGGCGTTTGGCGTCCTTCATGTAGGGCGGGTTGGCGACAATAAGGTCGAAGTTACCGGTCAGGCCCGAGAGGATATCGCTGTGGCAGCACTCCATGTTTTCCAGCCCGGCTATCATGGCGTTGGTCTGAGCGAAATGCAGTGCCTTGGGGTTGATGTCGACCGCGTGAACCTGCGCCTGCGGACGTGCAACTGCAACCAGCATGGCACCAGCGCCGGTGCCACAGCCGATATCGACCGCGCGGTTGATCGGCTGCGAAGTACTTTGCAAATGGCGATGGATGGAGTGCGCAAAGCGGTAGGTGTCCGGGCCGAAAAATACCGAGTCTTCATCGGCAGTCGGAAACGCGGAGTGCACCAGCAGCAAGTCATCCAGGCTGGAAAATCTGACCCGGCTCTTCAAGCCGTCTTCGCTGCGTTGAAGAATACCGGCTTCCAGCAAGCATTGCGCCTCGGCCACCGGCAGCATGGATTCCGGTATCGAACGGCTCCAGCCGAATACGTCTCTTAGCGACGCAGCGACACGGTTTTCCGGACGTTGATTGACATGCTTATGAGTCAACGGAGTGGGTGTGACAAACCGATACCCACTGGTCTTGAGACGCTGCGCCAGCGCAATCAGCGCGGCGCTGTCTGGCAGTGAGTTATTCATACGCAAGCTCCCGTCACTCGCTCGGCCATGCTGCTGACAAACAGGCGAGTGGCGTGCAGTCCGGCGGCGGTGGCATGCCTTGCTGGCGACATGCTTTCGATCAGCGTGGACATCTTCTCGGACGCCGCCGCCGATTCGAGTTTCATGTGCAGTTCGCGTACATCCGGATCAGCGTCGGCCGATGCGGCCGTGGCCAAAGCCGGCGAAGGCTGAGCGCTGCCTTGCAGGTTGCGAAAGCGGGAGCGGAATGCTTCCGGAAGCCGCTTGCCGACAGTTGGCTGAGCGCTGCCATCGGACAGCCAGTCGCCGGCGATCCAGTCATGCATGAGCTGCTTTTCGTAGCCATTGAACACGCCGAACATGGGAGCGCCGGCGCCTTCGAACAGTTTCCAGAAACGGCTGTGCAGGGGATCTTCATGACGTTTGATCCAGCCCCGGTTTTGCAGTACGGCAAGAAATTCCGGGATCTGGTCGGGTTCGGCCAGCCACTCGTTGACCGTTTTGCCATCGAGACGGCAATAGTCTGAATGCATGTGCTGACCGAAGGTGCGCTTGCGCTCAAGCATGGCGATCACTTCCTGCTCAAGATCGAACGACTGGATCACCTGGGTAGAGCCCATGCCCAGCTCGTTCAGCCTGTAGCCATTGGCGACACGGCGATAGAACTCGTCGCGTTCCTGACCTACAGGCAGCAGCTCCAGAACGCTCTGCGCAGCCTTGCGCGCATGGCCGGTACTGGCGTTGTCGATCGTGACATGCAGTGTGAAGTAATAAGGATCGATACCCAGCTCATTCAGCTCGAACGAGGTGATGAGCAAATGCAGCGGCAACTGCTCATACCCCAGGTTGTAACCAATGACCTCGGGAAGGTAGTGCTCGCTCAGTTGCCCCAGCGACAACTGAATGGCACCTTGCAGGTAAGCGTCATCAGTGAGCGGGGCGCTGGTATCGCAGTCCAGATCCGCCAGCAACTTGCGGTACAGAGAGACATGATTCTGTGCCTGTTCGCCGTCGCCCAGTTCTTCAAGGTAAGTACGAATCAGGCCGTGAAAACGGTAGTCCGCCCAGTGCGGCAGCAAGCCATACAACCACGCACCGTCGACCAGCTTGGTTGGCGCGACCTGCTGAATGAAATACATGGCCTGCGCCTTGGTCCTGAAAAACCGTCTCGGTTGCCCGTTACGACGTTGTTCAAGGTAGAGCGCATACTGATCGGCTACGACCCCTACGTTCTGTTCCATCCAGTGTTCAAGCGTTTCAGGCTGAGCCGGAAGGTCGCAGTTTTCCCGCTCGGCCTGAGCCAGGCAGTGATTCAGAAACATGGCCGCATCGTGTTGATGTTCTGGAGCGCGTTCAGTCATCCATGATTGATAGACGGTTTTTGAACAGGCTTCTTCAACGACGGTTTTGATGACGGCAGTGCCGGTCATCACTTGAAGAGACGTCATGAAAATCGTACCTCGGCAGTTGAACATCACGATTGACGCGGTCATTCGAGACTTTCTGTTTTTCTATGCAACGTAGATAAGTGAGTGTCGCGGTACGGGGAAATTCAGCGTATTTTTCCGAGGACCGATAGGTGGCGATCATGGTTATTTCATGAGCGCGAAGGCCGGGTGGAAAAAATGTATCCTCGTCCGGTACGCACATCAGGAACAGGCCATCATGGACAGCTCACATCGGGTAAAGAACCTTGTCTGGCAAACCAGCCAAGTGTCCTCGACAGACCGTGAGGAGTATTTGAAGCAAGCGCCGAAAACAGTTTGGCTTACCGGATTCAGCGGCTCTGGAAAGTCCACCATTGCGTTTGCACTGGAGCGCGCGCTTATGGACCTTGGCAAGCTTGCGTATACCCTGGATGGCGACAACCTGCGTCAAGGTTTATGCCGGGACCTGGGGTTCTCTGCCGCCGATCGTTCGGAGAACATCAGACGTATCGCTGAAGTCGCCCGGTTGATGAATGACGCAGGGTTGGTCGTTATCTCATCATTCATTTCGCCCTATGAGGCGGACCGGGAAGCCGCCCGCGCTATCATCGGTCACGAACGCTTCATAGAGGTGTTTGTCAGCACCCCCCTGGAAACCTGCATTCAGCGTGATCCCAAAGGGCTTTATCGCCGGGCGGTGGCGGGGGAGTTGAAAGACTTCACCGGCATCAGTGCGCCTTATGAGCCGCCCGTCAATCCCGCGTTGCAGCTCGACACACGGCACCTCTCGATTGAACAGTGCCTGGCGCGGATTCTGGATGTTCTATTGATAACAGCGGAGCCAAACGTTCGCGAATAGACCGTTTCGGTCTTTCAATCAAAAAATCCGCTGACAGGCTTGTCTCAGGCCCGCCTGCGGATCATAGGGATTGCATCGCTGCAGTAATGATCAAGCCATCAGCGTGTCGGCAAGTTGTTGTCCAGCAATGTTCCAACCCCGAAGACTCTGGTGGCCATCACCACCTGAAAGCCACGACGTGCAAGCAGCGCCTGGGTTTCGAAAGAACGAAGCCCGTTTACAAATACGGTGTCTGTCAACGCCGTATCGAACTCGACCGAAGACGATCGAGGTTTTTGGGAGCGAAGTTTTTTCATGATTCCATTCTCCTTTACGAGACAGTCTTGAACCCGTGTCAGGCGTCTTTGCCCTGTACGAAGCCTGAGCCCAGATCCGCCCCGGTAATCGGGTTTGCACTCGGATCGGACTGAGTCCGCTCCTTCATCATTTCCAGCACCTCGGCATCTTTGGTATCCAGCTTGACGGATGCGGTGCCGTCACCACCGTCGACTGCCGGTTGTGGTGATTCCACATACTCCCAGTCACCGCCCTGGTTCCACGGACCGCGTACATTGGGTTCGCCGGACATGTTGAAGTACGTGTTGGTGAATTCCGGCATGCCGGGCAATTTGCCTTGGGGGAAGTTGGGCTGGATGGCGTGCAGGGCTTTTTCGAACGACAATTGGTGAGCGATCTCCCGTGCCATCAGAAAGCCCAGCGCTTCTTTCACGCCTGGATCATCCGTGACGTTCATCAAGCGCTCATAAACGATCTTGGCTCTGGATTCCGCCGCAATATTGGAGCGGAAGTCAGCAGTGGGCTCGCCAATGGTATCGATATATGCCGCCGTGAACGGCACACCGGCAGAGTTGGTCAACGGGGCACCGGCCCCGTACAGCAGGCTGGTGATATGTGAGTCGTTGCCATTGCCGTTGATGGCGCGGTATAGCTCGCCTTCCTCTTCAATGCCTTCAGCGAGCTGGCCTTTGGCACCTTTATTGAGCATGACGATGATCGAGCCGACTATTTCGAGGTGGCTCAGCTCTTCGGTGGCGATATCCATCAGCAGGTCCTTGCGACCTGGATCTTCTTCGCTCAACCCTTGAGTGAAATAACGTCCTGCTGCGGCCAACTCGCCTTGGGCACCGCCGAACTGTTCGAGTAGAAGGTTGGCCAGTCCAGGGTTGGGTCGCGCTACCCGGACGGTATATTGAAGTCGCTTGTTATGAATAAACATGTCGTGTCCTCAGGCGTGGTCTCTTGGTAAGCGTCAACCCATTTGAATGGGCTTCATTCAACGCAGTCACAGGGTATGAGAGACTGAGGCAGTGCATTGTTACGACTAACTTTTTTAAATGGGATGGGCGGCGTTAAACGTCTGGTTCAATAGAATTTGATTATTCCCTTAACCTCGCCGTGTATCGATTAAAATTAGTTAGCGCGCCTATTATCAATGGCCAGAGGCTGGCCAGTAATTACTGCGGAAAAACACTGAAAAAGTTCAGTTATAAACAAACTCTATCATTAAGCAGACCGTGGGGTTCAGGCATAAAAGCGCGCCATGATATGGCTATATGATATCATTTACATGACGGCATTAATATTTTGAATTTTTTGAAATGGCTGCGATCTGTTTTGCGAGTCGACAAAGCAGGAGCAACACAATGGCTGATGAAAAACACTACCGTATCGATTACCTGCTGCATGGCAGTTACAAGACGTTCTACATAAGAGCGGTTGTCATGGACAATAAAGAAGCCTGGCATTGGGCGTCGGTGGATGCGGGATTCGGTGCAATTCCCAAATACCGCTCCGACCCGGTCCCCAAATTGAGCAAGCCTCAGGCTGAAAAGCTCGGGTTGTCGAACGTGGAGTGGACACGGGCTTGAAAGTCCTCGTTCACCTCAATACGGCTCTCACCGTCGTGCGTCACGATGACGCGCGACGGTGTATGCGCTGAAGATTCTGCGCTCGGCAGATCGGTCGGACAGATGCCTTTCCCCCGAAATTGGTCTGAACCCTCTTTATCTGGATCATGATTTACCGCTGGCTTCATAGCCCCCCGCGTCGCTCCCGCCTGACACTTGCCAACCCTCTAACTTCACGTTCCACGTGGCCTTGCCGATAGCCCGGTGTCAGGCTATGGCCCCTGTTGAACTTCTCGACGGGGCATCGCTCTGAGGTGATGTCACTGTGCCTTCATTTGAGTGGATGAAGTCCTTCAACGTCGCATAACTGACCTTGCACCTGCCGTGATGCAAAGAAAGGAGATTTTTCAGCCGGATCGGGCACCCTAATTAAAAAGAGAACACTATGAACATCCTTTCGCCTGGTATTTACCTTACCAATCGCCTGCGGTTCCCTGCCAAGTTTGCCGTTTTAGCCATCATTATCGTCATCCCGCTGATCGTTCTGGGCCTTCGCGTCTTCAACAGCCTGAATGCGAGTATCGACACCGTTGCGCAAGAACGTATCGGTCGTGAATACCTGCATGTCATGACGCCGGTTCTGCGACTCTCCATGCTGCAACGTGCGACAACCAACCGTTTGCTCGCCGGTGATGCGTCTGCCGCTCAGGATCTGGCCAGCAATCGCACTCAGCTCGAGACTGCTCTCAATAACCTCGCCGACATGGATGCTCGCCAGGGACGTGTGCTGGAAACGGAGAATCGTGTGCAGCGTCTTCGTGAAGGTGCCCGTTCTCTGATGGAAAGCGTCAAGCCCGGCCTTTTGCAAGATGAGGTGTTTGCCCAGTGGAATGAACAACTGGCCCAGACACTCAACTTTATCTATTACGTCTCGGCTACCTCGGGCATGGTGCTGGACGAGGATTACGCCTCACTGTTTCTGATCGACCTGAGCACCATCCGCATGCCCAGAGAAATCAACGTGGCCGGTCAGATCCGCGGTATCACGGCGGGCTTGAGTACCGGTCAGGGGCTTAGCGTACCCATGCGCGGTTCGCTCGAAAGCCTGCTGAAGATCGAGCTGCAATTTCGCGCGGAGCTGGAGCAAAGCATTCGACTGCTCAAGCGCCGTGCTCCAGAGCTTGCTGCACGCATTGGCGACCCTATCGCTACGGCTACTTCGGCAATGGACAGCTTTCGCAACGACATGTATGCGTACGTCAGGGGTACAGAGTTCTCTGCACAGCAGGGACAGGCGTTAAGTGCTCGCGGTAATGTCGTGGTAGCGGGTCTTTATAAGGCTCAGGACGAGATACAGGCTGCGCTTCAGCAGGAACTGGATGCGCGTTATGACGCGCTTCTGCTGCAACGCGAGGTCGTCATTGCCATGTGCGTGATCATGGGTTTATTGCTGCTCTATGCGTTCTTCAGTATCTACCGCGCTCTGCGCCTGACCATCGACGGCCTGCTGGGCGTCACTCGCCGCCTGGCAGAAGGTGATCTGAGCGCCCGCGTACAGGTCAGCAGCAAGGATGAAGTGGCGGATATCGCCAACGGTCTGAACCTGATGGCGGAAGCATTTGCCAGTTCCATCTCGCACATGGACCGCACTTCCTACGAGCTTTCTGATGTGGCTGCCCGGCTGGGCACATCCATCGGCCTGGCCAAGCAGTCGATGAACGCGCAGCAAGCTGAAACCGAGCAAGTGGCGACCGCTATCAACGAGATGACCACAAGCGTGGCCGATGTGGCGCAGAACACCGAGGGCGCCGCGCTGGCTGCCGATGAAGCGAACACGGCGTCGCGTAACGGGCTGCGCATCATGCATCAGGCCCACTCGACCATTCAGGCCCTGGCGGAAGAAGTGGAGGTCAGTGCCCAGAAAGTCCAGGCGCTGGCCCTGCACAGCCAGTCGATTGGTGGCGTCATTCAGGTCATCAGTACGATTGCCGATCAGACCAACCTGCTGGCTCTTAACGCCGCGATCGAAGCGGCACGGGCGGGCGAGCAGGGACGCGGGTTTGCTGTGGTCGCTGATGAAGTGCGCACGCTGGCTTCGCGTACTCAGGCGTCGACCGAAGAAATCCGCAACATCATTCAGCAACTGCAAAGTGCTACCGATGCTGCCGTGCAGCAAATGCAGGCTGGCCAGCAAAAGGCTCAAGCGTGCATCAGTGCCGCGAGTGACGCCTCCGGCAGCCTGTCGAGTATCAGTCAGGGCGTCGAGCGTATTGTCGAGATGAATACTCAGATTGCCAGCGCTGCGGTGCAACAGCATGCGGTGTCCGAGGACATCAACCGTAATGTCATGGAGATTCGCAACAGCTCCGGGACGTTGATGCTGGGCATCGACAACAACGCGGTCACTGCCGAAGAGTTGGCACGGGTCGCTACCGACATGCGCAATGTCGTAGCGCGTTTCAAGCTGGTTGCCTGACCGGATCGGGGGGCTTGCAGCCTCCCGGTTCACCCTTCCTCAGTCAGCGCCCGGGCGCTGATTGCCTTTTTTTGATCAAGTTTTGCTCTTCTGCGGCCGATAGCTCTGGCGCGCGGGTTTGCTGTCCATAAAAACAAATCTTCAGCTCTTTCGTTGCGCACAAAAAGCATATTCAGGAGATTTTATGAACAGCAGTTTTGCGAACATCAGCGTCAACATGAAGTTGGCATTGGGCTTTGGGATCGTTCTCTTCTTCACTGCCATCCTCGCACTCGTCGGCTGGACCAGCCTCGATAAACTCATCAATCGCACTGACAGAATCGGCGATATCACTGAGCTGAGTGACAACCTGACCAACCTGCGGGTCGCGCGCCTGCAATACATGCTGACTGACGGCGATGAAACCGCCGCGCAAAATATGCAGAGCAAACTGGATGTCTTCAAAGCCCAGCAGCAATCACTGCTCATCAGCTTCAACAACCCGGTCAACCTGAAACCTCTGCGTGAGCTCGCCGACGTCACTCGCGACTATGAAATGTCCTTGAACAGCATGCGTGCTGCTTACCAGGCCGGAGCCAGAGTGCGTAGCGAGATGACCACCAATGCCATGGTCGCCATGCGGGCTGTCGACTCATTGAACGATGCTGTCATGCAGATGGATCCTTCGGACCCGGCCCGTTTCGATCAAGCCCGAGTGGCGGCTACCGCCAGGCAAGACCTTACTCTGGTCCGCTACGAGGTACGGGGTTATACCGGCAATCCGAATGACAAGGCAGAGGCCGCCGCCTTCCAGCAGCTTGATGCAGCGATCAGTCATCTGGACGCACTTAAAACCACGTTTGGCGCTGCCAGTCGCGATCAGATTACCCAGTTTGAAACCGCTCTGCGCAATTACCGCAGTTCGGTCGACGCGTTCAAGGCTACCACTCAGACGGCTGCCAGCGTGCGCAAGGACCTGACCTCCCAGGGCGCCGCCATCGTCAAACTGGGCGAAGAGCTGTACGGCATTCAGATGCAGATGGGCAAGGAAGATACCGCTCAGGCGCGTAATCTGCAGATCGGTTGCGTGTTGTTGGTCATGTTGCTGGGCATTCTTGCAGCCATCGTCATTACCCGTCAGATCACCCGACCGTTGCACGATACGCTGGCCATTGTGGAACGTATCGCAGCTGGCGACCTGACTCATACGCAGGCAGTCACCCGGCGTGACGAACTGGGCGTGTTGCAGCAGGGCATCCAGCGCATGGGCGCAACCTTGCGCGAGCTGATTTCCGGTATTCGCGACGGCGTTACGCAGATTGCCAGCGCTGCCGAAGAACTGTCGGCGGTCACCGAGCAGACCAGCGCGGGCGTCAACAGTCAGAAGGTCGAGACTGATCAGGTGGCGACTGCCATGCATGAAATGTCAGCCACTGTGCATGAGGTAGCGCGCAACGCCGAGCAGGCTTCGGTTGCCGCTTCCGATGCCGACAACCAGGCCCGTGAAGGCGACAAGGTCGTAGGAGAAGCCATCCAGCAGATCGAGCGGCTGGCCGCCGAGGTGGTGCGCTCATCCGACGCGATGAACGTGCTGGAGCAGGAAAGCGACAAGATCGGCAAGGTCATGGATGTGATCAAGGCCGTCGCCGAGCAGACCAATCTGCTGGCACTCAACGCGGCCATTGAGGCTGCGCGTGCCGGGGAAGCCGGTCGCGGTTTTGCCGTGGTGGCCGACGAGGTTCGTGGCCTGGCACAACGAACCCAGCAGTCCACCGAAGAAATCGAGGGCCTGGTCGCTGCATTGCAGAACGGCACTCGTCAGGTATCGGGCATCATGCTGGGCAGTCGCACGCTGACTGACAACAGTGTCGAGCTGACGCGCAGGGCCGGGACGTCACTGGAAAGCATCACCCGGACTGTGTCGAACATTCAGGCGATGAACCAGCAGATTGCCGCCGCTGCAGAGCAACAAAGCTCGGTGGCCGACGAAATCAGCCGCAGTATCGTCAACGTTCGCGATGTATCCGAACAGACCGCCGAAGCCAGCGAAGAAACCGCAGCCTCCAGCGTCGAGCTGGCACGTCTGGGAGGCCAGTTGCAGATGATGGTCAGCCACTTTCGGGTGTAATGAGGGCTGCATGCCGACGCGGAGCGCTGCACGATAGTTGAAGCAGTTGAGATTATCGTTGCGCACGTCCCAGCGTCGGAATGCCTTGCGTGACACTCTGCGCTACAGATCTGCGCCACGCATTCAAGGTCAGACGCAGCACGTCCAGAATGGCATGCCGACGCGGAGCGTCGCACGATAACTTAATCAGTTGAGGTTATCGTTCATCACACGATGGGCAGGAGCGTTAGCGCACTATACGTTGGTATATATAAACCATACTGACAGATAAACATGACCTACTTTTGCAGGTTATATCTATTGTTCAAACCTCGATAAGCTTTACCTCATTATCCGGCAGCCATTAATGCCCTTTATGTCTAATCGCTGACAGCCCGTCTGCTCATAGAGCCGGCGTGTCTGCGCCTGCACAGCCGATGCGAGGTGAGCAATGCATTCTATATTTGAATTCGGTAAAAGCCTGCGCACGCCCCGTTTTGTAAAACCCGGCGCGCGCACTCCGTACTGGGCCGATGGCCTCTGCCTGGTCATTATTGCCGTGTTTATTGCGCTGGTGCTGTATGGCACAAGCCAGATGATGCAGCCACTTGCCGCGTTGAACTCAAGCCCGATGAGTCTGGACCCGGCGCGCCTGCCCGAGTATGCATTGCGCACCACACTGCGCATGTTCATCGCACTGGCGGCCTCCCTGATCTTCACGTTTGTCGTGGCCACGCTGGCGGCAAAAAGCCGCAAGGCCGAACACGTGATTATCCCGGCGCTGGATATTCTTCAGTCGGTTCCGGTACTGGGGTTTTTGACGTTCACGGTGACGTTCTTCATGGGGCTGTTTCCCGGTCGGCAGATGGGCGTTGAATGCGCAGCCATTTTTGCCATCTTCACCAGCCAGGCATGGAATCTCGCGTTCAGTTTCTATCAGTCACTGCGCACCGTGCCAAGCGACCTGAATGAAGTCACACGCCAGTTCGGGCTGTCCCCAGTGCTGCGTTTTACCCGCCTCGAGTTGCCGTTTGCCATACCGGGGCTGGTATGGAACATGATGATGTCGATGTCCGGCGGCTGGTTTTTCGTGGTCGCCTGCGAAGCTATTTCAGTCGGTGATACCACGGTCAATCTGCCTGGCATCGGGTCATGGCTGGCGCTGGCCATCGAGCAGAAAAACCTTGGCGCGATTGCCTGGGCGGTGGGCGCAATGGCGCTGGTGATTCTGGCCTATGACCAACTGCTGTTCAGGCCGATCGTGGCGTGGGCGGACAAGTTCCGCTTCGAGCAAACCGCGTCGTCCAAGCGTCCGCGCTCCTGGATGTACAGCCTGCTGGGCCGTTCCCGAGTGGCGCCCATGCTCGGTTCGATCCTGGCTGCGCCGTGGAAATGCCTGATGCTGATCGACTGGCGCGTGGCATCCCGGCTCTGGAACGTAAAGCTCTCGCCTGGCGTTGTCCGGTTGCTCGACTGCCTGTGGCTGGGGCTGGTCATGGCCGCCTGTCTGGCCGGGAGTGTCTACCTGTTCAGGTTCATCGAGACATCGCTGGGCCTGAGCGATCTGGCCACTGCGTTTGGTCTGGGGCTGGCCACGATGGTACGGGTGATCGTATTGATCGTCATCGCGAGCCTGATCTGGGTGCCTGTCGGTGTATGGATCGGCTTGCGTCCGGTCTGGGCCGAACGGTTGCAGCCCATCGCGCAGTTCATGGCAGCCTTTCCCGCCAACGTGCTGTTCCCTTTTGCCGTGATCGCGATTGTCGGTCTGCACCTGAACCCGGACGTCTGGCTCTCGCCGTTGATGGTGCTCGGTACACAGTGGTACATCCTGTTCAACGTGATCGCCGGCGCAAGCGCCTTGCCTACCGATCTGCGCGAAGCGGCGACCATGTTCAACATGCGCGGCTGGCAGTGGTGGCGGCGAGTGGCCTTGCCGGGCGTGTTCCCCTACTACGTCACCGGGGCGCTGACTGCATCGGGTGGTTCGTGGAACGCCAGCATTGTCGCCGAAGCGGTGTCCTGGGGTGATCAGCATCTGGAAGCGGCGGGGCTCGGTGCTTACATCGCCAACGCGACCCAGGCGGGAGACTTTCCACGCGTCGCGTTGGGCATTGTCGTCATGTCGGTCTTCGTGATCGGATTCAACCGGTTGCTGTGGCGTCCGCTGTACGGATTTGCCGAGCGCCGCCTGAGTCTTGTGTGAATTTTTGTAAGGGAGGGCGCCATGATGATGGCTGTCGAAACGCGTTGCCTGGTAGATGTTCAGAAAGTCCGACATGTGTACGGCAAAGGCAGCAAAGAGCGTCTGGTGCTGGATGACGTGACACTGAAGCTCAACGAGAACGAAATAGTCGGCCTGCTGGGCCGCTCCGGCTCGGGCAAGTCCACGTTGTTGCGCTCCATCGCGGGCTTGGTGGTGCCCACCGAAGGCGAGGTGAGCTTTCCTCGTCGTGCACAGGGGCGGGCGATGTCGGTGGGCATGGTGTTTCAGAGCTTTGCCCTGTTTCCGTGGCTGACGGTGCTGGAAAACGTCGAAGTCGGGCTCGAGGCGCAGCGCGTGCCGGCAGCGGTACGCCGCAAGCGGGCGCTGGCGGCCATCGACCTGATTGGCCTGGACGGTTTCGAAAGCGCCTATCCCAAGGAGCTTTCCGGCGGCATGCGCCAACGCGTGGGCATGGCGCGAGCGCTGGTGATCGACCCTGATGTGCTGCTGATGGACGAACCCTTTTCCGCGCTCGATGTGCTGACGGCTGAAACCCTGCGCACCGACCTGCTGGACATGTGGAGCGAAGGGCGCATGCCCATCAAGTCGATCCTGATGGTGACGCACAACATTGCCGAGGCGGTGCTGATGTGCGATCGGATCCTGCTGTTCTCCTCCAATCCGGGCCGGGTGATCAGTGAGATCAAGGTCGATCTGCCCCAACCGCGCAATCGTCAGGACCCGATTTTCCGCGCACTGGTGGAAGAAATCTACGTGCTGATGACCCAGGACAACGATGCCGGCGAGATTCGTCAGGGCGTATTTCCGGGCACCGGGCTGGGCATGGTGTTGCCACAGGTGTCCACCAATGCGCTCGCGGGGCTGATCGAAGCCATTCATGCGCCGCCCTACAGCCTCAAAGCGGACCTGCCGGAGCTGGCCAGTGCACTTCACTACAATGCCGACGAGCTGTTCCCGATTGCCGAGGTTCTGCAACTGTTGCGCTTCGCTGAACTGAAGGGCGGTGATATTCGCCTGCTGCCTGCCGCAAATCGCTATGCACTGGCGGATGTGGATGAACGCAAGCAACTGTTTGCCCAACACCTGTTGAGCTTCGTGCCGCTGGTGGCGCACATTCGGCGGGTGCTGGATGATCGCCCCACGCACACAGCCCCGGCGCGGCGATTTCGCGACCAACTGGAAGACTTCATGTCCGAAAGCGATGCCATGCAGACCCTGAATGTCGTCACACAGTGGGGTCGCTACGCCGAGTTGTTCGCGTACGATGAACTGGCCGATCAGTTCAGTCTGGATAACCCGTCCTGAGGTGTGTAAGACATACTCTGCGGGCGTTTGAAGAGCGAGAGGGTGCCGATGCACGAGCCAGAATCCTGTAGCAGGGCTGCGATGGCAGTCAGGTGGGTCGCTTTGCTGGCGCTGGCGCTGGTGATCGCGGTGGCCGATACCCTTACCGATCTGGAGATCGCCGTAGGGGTGTTCCAGATCGCTGTGGTGTTGCTGGCAGTCTGGTTTTTGCCGGCCAGGGGCGTGATTGTCGTGGCATTGGTGTGCATGTTGCTGACGGTGGTCAGTTACGAGATGACCACCTCCAGAGGCAGTGAGGCGTCCGGGCTGATCAACTGCGTCATCAGTCTGGCCGCCATCGCCATAACCACCTGGCTGGCGTTGCGCATGGCGCGGGCCATCCGCACGGTCCATGAAGCGCGTTCGCAGCTGGCGCACATCGCCCGGGTCAACCAGTTGGGCGAGCTTGCTGCGTCCATTGCCCATGAGGTGAATCAACCGCTGTCTGCGATTGTCATCAGCGGTAACGCCTGCCAGCGCTGGCTGGCCACAGAGCCTGCCAATCTGGAAAAGGCCCGCCAGGCCGTCGAGCGCATGATCGGTGACGCCAACCGCGCCGGGGATATCATCGTGCGAGTCCGCGCCCTGGCGAAGCGCTCGTCGACGCACAAAGAGTGGATCAGCGTGGCAGACACGGTGGCCGAGATCGTCGCGCTGGCGCACAGCGAGCTGGACGGGCAGGGCGTGACACTGTCGGTTGACGTACCTGAGGGCATGCCACCATTGCTGGCTGACCGGGTGCAGATCCAGCAGGTGTTGCTGAACCTGATGCTCAATGGCATGGACGCGATGAGGAAAGTCGAACCCGAACAGGCGCAGCTGAATGTACGGGTCGAGTGGCGTGGGGGCATGGAAATCGAGTTCACTGTCAGCGACAGCGGCATAGGGGTTCAGCCGGAAGACGCCGACCGGCTTTTCGACGCTTTCTATACCACCAAGGAGGAGGGCATGGGGATTGGCCTGGCGATCAGCCGGTCTATCATCGAAGCTCATGGCGGCCGGATCTGGATGACGCCCAACCCGTCAACCGGGGCTATGTTTCATTTCACTCTGCCCACTGGAAAGATGGAAAGCTGATGAACACAATCGCCACCGCTCCGCAGGCCGAAGAGCCGATCATCTTTGTCATTGATGACGACCTGTCGGTGCGCTCGTCTCTGGAAGACCTGCTGGCATCGGTCGGATTGCGCAGCATGCTGTTCGGCTCGACCCGCGAGTTCATGGACACCCCTCGTCCTGACGCGCCGGGCTGCCTGATCCTGGACATCCGCATGCCGGGCATGAGTGGCCTGGACTTTCAGGAGCATATGGCCAGGTCGGGGATTTTTCTGCCGGTCATTTTCATCACCGGGCATGGCGACATTCCCATGTCCGTGCGAGCAATGAAGGCCGGTGCGGTGGAGTTTCTGACCAAGCCCTTTCGTGACCAGGACCTGCTGGACGCACTTCAGGCAGGGCTTGAGCGCGACCGTGGCCGTCGGCGCAACGCCGCCATCGAAGCCGAGTTACAGCGTCGTCATGCCAGCCTCAATCCGGGCGAGCAGCAGGTGATGGAACTGGTCGTCAGTGGCTTGCTCAACAAGCAGATTGCAGCCCGCCTGAATGTGAGTGAAATCACCGTCAAGGTCCGGCGTGGATCGGTCATGCGCAAGATGGAAGCCGACTCTCTGGCCGACCTCGTCAAGTTTGCCGAGCGGCTCAAAGAGCTTCACTGATCAAGCGTCAGGATCGGACGCAGAACGTCCGCAAATACAGGCGGGGGCTCATGCACGATGGCGTTCTCTCGTAGACCGCTCGTGGGGATACTTTGGGTACCGCCTTGCATCGCAAAACGGCGTGCTCACTCATTCACCAGCTGCGGCAGCACGTAGTTGCGCACGACGTACAGCGAGCCTTCGACGCTCAGATGCCCCGAGTCGATCTGCAGCAATGAGCGGCTGTCTTCCATACGTACCAGACAGGCATCGGCGATGCACAGCTTGTCGATCAGCGACACAAACCGGATGCCTGCCGATGCGGCCAGCGTGCGGGTTGCCTGGTCCACCAGCATGACGCTCTGATCCAGTGCCGGATCGCGGATATGCGACTCGCTCAGTCCCCAATGACGGTTGACTATGACGCTGGGCAGCGATGGATTCCACGACGGTACCGGGCCGATCAGCACAATGTGCTTCACGCCAAAGCCTTTGAGTCGGGTCGCGATCCGCTGCCAGTCGGTTTTGTCATGGCCATCTTTTTGCGCGATGACCACGATGTCCGGACGCAGCCTTTCGATACTCTGCACGGCAGTCCTGTTGGAGTAATCGCAGGTTTTGCTGGTTGCCGAGGTACGGCCCGCATGGTCGCTCAGGCCGGGCAGGCAACTGGCCGATGCCACCTGGTAGAAGGGCGTATTGCGGGTCAGCAGGGTTCGTAGCCCGAGCGACAGCGCCTGTGCGTGAGAGTCACCCCACAAGAACACGCCCCCTGGCCCCTGTTTGCGAGTACAGGCCTCGTCGATCCCCGACTGGCCACGCTGGGTGAGGGCGGAAAAGGCATCACATTTCAGCCAGTAAGGCTCGTACAGGTTGTGCTGGCGATCAACGTATTCCTGAATGAAATGCGCCCTGTCCGAAACGCTGATCGGGCGAAGTGGCGATACCACCCCTTGCGTTGCACTCACCAGCGCGCCACCCATGAACACCAACACGACCAGCGTACCCAGCGTGGTAAACCTGCGGCGCGGGTCAGGCTGATGGGCACTGGCGGACTGCTCGATCAGCCGCGATGAAATCAGCCCCAGTATCACCGCGATACCGATGCCCGGCAGCACCGTGCGAGTCTCGTTCAGCAAACCGGCGTAGTTCATCCACACCACCACTGGCCAGTGCCACAGGTACAACGAGTACGACAGTTTGCCTGTCCACTGAAACAGCGGGTTGCAGGTCAGCAGCGAGTCATTGCGTGCCGCCGCGATCACCGCGAAAGTCCCCAGTACCGGCATCAATACCAAGTGCCCTGGCCATGTGTCCTGCACTGACAACAGGCAGAAACCGGCCACGATCAGCCCCATTCCGACCTGCTCCAGAACGCGTTGCTGCATGACCTTGAGTTGCAGCGGGAACAGGCATGCCACGCCACCCGCCAGCAGCTCCCAGGCGCGGGTCGGCAGCAGGTAGAAAGCAGCCTCCGGCCATTGGGACGATGCAAGCACACACAGCACAAAGCCCCCCAGGCATGCACCCAGCACCCACCAGCGCAGGTTGTGCAGCGCGACGAAGCGAGCGAGTAACAACAGCGCAATCGGGTACAGCAGGTAAAACTGCCATTCCACCGACAGCGACCAGGTGTGCAGCAGCCATTTTTCATGAGCACCGGCGGTGAAGTAACCGGCCTCGCGCCAATAGACAAAATTGGAGACGAACCCCAGACTGCTGGCCACCTGCGTGCCCAATGCGCTGTAGTCCAGCGGCAACAGAGAAACCCAGCCCAGCACCAGCAAGGCAAGACACAGTACGGCAAGGGCCGGGACAATGCGTCTGGCCCGCGACGCATAGAACGCCGCCAGCCTGAATTTACCGCTCCTCAGGCCCCGCAGGATGATCCCGGTAATCAGATACCCCGAAATCACGAAAAACACGTCCACACCGGCAAAACCGCCAGGCAGCCAGGCCGGCTGGAAGTGAAAGAGCAGCACTGCGATCACCGCGATGGCGCGCAGTCCGTTAATGTCTTTTCTAAAGTCCATTTGAGAAAGCCATCCAGTGGATGATCATGCGAAAGGGGCTACGGATCAGCCGAAAACGACCGTTGCCAACAGGATTGTCGGTATTTAGCGGGCAGTCGACGTCAGGCCGAATGCCTGGCCCGTAGCGGAATGTCGTGCGCCAATCACATGACCAATTGCCAGGCCTATAAACAGATTGGCGACAGCCACCTCGAACATGTCAGTGGTCCAGCTGATCAGGCACCAGCAGAAGCTGATGGCCAACAGCATGTGACCGACACGGGTCTGGTCGTCGATCAGCCTGAACAGCAGCGGTATCTGCAGCGCATACAGCAACAGCCCGAGCACGCCCAGCATTGCCCACAGATACAGGGCCGAGCTGTCCATGCCGAGAAAGACTCCGCCACCGTCCACCGGAAATAACCCCATCGTGCTACCGACCATGCCGAAGCCCGCGCCACTGATCATCCAGCCTTCGCGGCTCATGTCACTGATCAGGCCGGGCCAGGTATTGATCAGCCGGTCATACAGCGAAGCCAGAGGGCCGCCGCCGCTGACCACGTAGGCGTCAGGACTGGCAATCAGCCCCAGAGTCGGCAGCAGCAACCCGATGCCCACCACTACGGTACAGAGCGCCCGGCAAGTCCAGTTCATCCGCCGCATCGACAGCAGAACGATGGTCAAGGCAAACGCGGCCGCCGGTGCTTTGCTGGTGGTCAGCACGATGGCGTAAAGCGCCGTGGCACTCAGCAACAGCATCATCAGGCGCGAGCGCAGGAACATGAGCAGGTACAGCGTGTAGAAGGCGATCATGATCGACAGCACATTGGACACTCTGGCGAAGCCGGCAATGCGGTCCACCTCGTCCGCGCTCCAGGTGGTGTTGGCGCTCAATTCGGTTTCACCCACGCTGTAGCTGTAGCCCTTCCAGGGCACCGAGGTGAACTTGTCCAGAGCGAGACCCAGCAGTGAGGCCAGCAGGCAAAAGCCGATGGCCCGGTACAACAGTTTGCGGCGATACAGCAGGTGCTTGCCACAGACCAGGCCAAACACCAGCGGGCTCAGTGCAAACAGACTGAACGCGAGGTTGTAGACACTGGCGCGATGCAACATGGCCAGCAGCCCTGAAATCAGCCAGAGGATCATGAACGTCCAGAACAACCTCCCGGCTCTGAACGTGCGCAGTTCAAGCGTAAACAGCAGGATGCAGGCGGCTTTGGGCAGATAGAGCAGGGGGCTGATGCCCGCCTGATCGAAGTAGAAGCGCAAAGCTCCGGAAAAGGTTTCGACCAGTATCAGGCTGATCGCGACCCATACCATCACTGTGGACTTGTCAAAGGACATCAGCGACGACCTGGCGTCGGCGCTGTTCGCAGTAGTCAACGCCATGCTGGCTGCCTTCTGATATGCGTCGAGGGAATTGCGCGGACAAAGCTACCGCCCGACGATCACGAGACTCGCGTCGATACAGGAAGGCTTTGGGAGATAAAGGGTCTGGAGCGAATGCTCGCAACGGCATGACAACACGTATATCAGTCGCAGTTTGGGCAACTGTCAATTAATTAATCGGGATTAAGGGTTATGTGCTGCACATCCTGCCCGGAACGACATGCCCATAACACACCTGTCGTTCCTCACGCTTCAGCCTGGACACCTTGCGCTCCACAAGCTCCAGCCCAGACACCTATCGTTCCTCACGCTCCGCGTGGGAATGCCTTGCGTGACGCTCTGCGTCACAAATCTGCGCCGCGCCACAGTTCTTGTATAGGAATTTCAATAATTCCTATACAAGGTAATTCGCCGAAAAAGGTTCCCTCGGCATGATGTCAACGTGGCGTCGATTCTGCGGAAACGCGTTTTCACGCCACATCGGCGTCTAAAAACGCATCCATTGCAACGTTTTGCTGTGTTTCGTGAACGTCAGGCGCACCTTCCCCGCACCAGTCCGGTACGTACCTCAATTTCGCGATGCTTTGGGCATTGTTGACCAAGCCCTGCACTGTCAGGCCGGCGATGGCTGCGGTGTACACCATCCGCGCTCCGCATAGCACGCAGCTGAACGGATCCCGATGCAAGAACGCTTTGCTCATCTGCGCAAAATACAGTTTTTGCGCTTTGCCACGCCTTTCCATGCTTAGCGCCATGTCGGCCTAGCTCAGTGTTTCCTGCTGATAGGGGTTGTAAGCCGGAACCGCCGAAATTTCCGTCATGGGCGGGAAGCCAGTACTGGTGCGGATTGACGTCAATTACTTGGTCTTTCACGGGACTCATTTTTCGTCAGCGCCACTTATTGTGAGCTTTTTTCATAAATAGAGTGCTGATCCTTTCGGTGCAACCGAAAGTGCGGAGGTTTTTGTGAGGGTGTGCAATGGTTAGCCGAGACTCAGCCACTGTTATAGATCCTGTATTTCAGAGCGTCATCAGCTGATCTGCTGAAAAAATATCAAATCAATGTTTCCCCAGCAGATACTCAGGGTCGGGACGTTTTTATTTTGTCCATTGAAAACCTGGACATTTATCTTATGGGCAATCTACGAGGTTATCTGAGTATTGCCTGTAAAGCGGGAAGACTTTCAGAAGAGGTTGGTGATGAGGCTTATATGGCTTTACTGTCGGAAAATCTTTTCGGCCTTGAGCATCCAGTGCTGAGCGTGGGCGTCGCTCCGGAAACCAGAGAAGTACTACTTTCTACGCGGCAACCCTTGTCGGAACTGGACTCTGCCGGAATATTCAGGCTGGTCGATAGTGTCATCGAACATGCTCAGGCACTGGGGGAGTGGCTGAAATCTCCGCTCGGCAATCGGTCTGTATCATTTGCGAGAGCGCCTGCATTACACAGGCTGCATCCATCGATTAAATTGTGAGGCGCTGTAATGTTTCGTTGCTTTGCTGGACCAAGCGGTAGTAGCTCGACCCACTCGACCAATAACTATGTTTCCTTATCAGACGCTCATGACTCGCGCCTCGAGTCATTGTCTGCGGGAAGGCGCAATGGTCAGATAATCCAGGTGTCTGCGGCGACCTTCGACACAATGTCTCTGGCGCATAATATCTTGCTGAAGACCGCCCATGAAACTTTTCCGGACGGCCCGGGGAATCAAGAAGCCAACGTGTGGATGAGTGGCGGACGAAGCTGGATGCGCAAGGAAATGTGCCGCAGTCGTGTTGACGAACGAGCGAGTCAGGACCAGCAGATCAAAGGCATAATGGAGACCGGTAGCGGCAATTGCGGTGAGTACGCGAAAACGGTATTTGCCGAGCTCCAGCGCAATCAGAGGAACGTGCCTGTGTTTAAAGTGCTGGAGTCATATCAGCACAGCCTTGTAATTGTCGGCGACTGGCGAGACCGCAACACTGGCGACCATGCGGTAGTAGTGGATCCTTGGCAGGGGCTGAAAAAAGTTCATACATAGGGTGAGAGAAGCGTTACCACGACGCCTGTTGTCACCGAGACCGCTTCTGAAGGCGGTCCTATACGGTCTGCCAAGCTTAAAGCTGCATTTGCCCTTAAGCCCGTTTCCAACGACAGGGTGGATGCTGAAATAAGAGCAAAGTCGTATTCAAGCTCCAGCGGCGCTTTTTACGCACGATCGGTAATTCGAGAAAACAAGCCGGTCATGTTCGATCAAGTGGCAGGGACGCAAAACCTGCACACCGTCTATCGGGATCCATCCGGGAGGGAGTCGGCTTTCAACAGCGTGCCGCCGTCTTACCTTGAAAGCTACCTGAATGCTAGAGACGCTATCGTAAACAATTATGTCTGAATAAGGGGGTGTACGCCGGAATCCCCGAAAACTTCCCTCGGAAAGCATCAAGCTGGTGCTATATGGAGGGAGGCTTCATGTCTTCATATCGATGCGTACAAAGATGTGCCTTCAATGAAGGCATGCGATTTGGGCTGCTTACCGGTCTAAGCTTTAGATCGGTTGCACTGCTTCAACGCGGAGCTGGAGCGCGGCTTGTCAGAACCGGACGCGGAGCGTCCAGAACGACATGCCCACGCTGGAGCATGGGCACGATAGTGGTCCTGCAGAGACCTTGCGCTCCTCACGCTGGCGTTCCTGCAGACACCTATCGTTCCTCACTCCGCGTGGAAATGCCCTGCGTCACACAGCTGCGTGTCAAGGGTACTTGCGCTTGTCCGGTGCTGGCGGGAAGTACTGGTACATCCACGTTTCGCTCAGCGTACGGTCGCCGGTGCGGATGAACATGCGCATTTCAACCGGCTCGACCGAGTCGCTGTCCGGCACCCAGTCGAAGGTGACACGGTAGCCCTTGATGTCCGGCAGCACGAGGATGTTGAAGTCCTGCACCTTGCCATGAGTGACGGTGACGATGGGTTCGATCCCGGTGCCTTCCGGCAAGCGATCCAGGCCGCCGCCATTGAAGTCCACCGCAAAGCGGCGCGCCCAGGTTTTCGGGTAGTGCTCGCCCGGCGCCCAGCCTTCAAGAAAACCGCCCATGCCTGAACGTGTGGCGTGGACTTGCGCCAGTGGCGTGCTCACCGGTGGCAACGGGCTCCAGAACAGCTTGTAGCCATAGTTCATCGAGTCTCCGGCCTTGACCGGCGTCTTCGGTGTCCAGAACACCACGATGTTATCCATTGTCTCGCCAGTGGTGGGCAGCTCCAGCAGGCTGACCTCGCCTTCGCCCCACGCCGTGATCGGCTCGACCCACAGACTCGGACGGCGGCTGTACCAGACCACAGTGTCCTGATAACTGGAGAACTCGTGATCGCTCTGCACCAGCCCGAAACCTTTCGGATCGGTGTCGGCGAAGGCGCTGAACTGTGGTTTGACCGGGTTGTTCAGCGGACGGCAGATCCACTCGCCATTGCCGCGCCACATGGACAGTCGATCCGAGTCGTGAATTTGCGGATGGATGGTGTCGCACATGCGCCGTTCGTGAGTACCGCAACTGAACATGCTGGTCATCGGTGAAATGCCCAGTTGCTGGATATCTGTACGGGCATTGATGTGCGCGTCGATCTCCATGACCACCTGACCGGCCTGACAGTCGATGTCGAAGCGGTAGGCGCCGGTTGCACTTGGCGAGTCGAGCAGCGCGTACACCACAAAGCGCGTTGCGTTCTTGTCCGGCGTTTCAAACCAGAACTTGGTGAAATCGGGGAATTCTTCCTGACGTTTGGCATAGCTGTCGATGGCCAGGCCACGGGCGGACAAACCATATTGCTTGTTGCTGTCCACGGCCCGGAAGTAGCTGGCACCGAGGAACGAAACGACGTCGTTGATGGCGATTTCAGGCGCCTTGAACAGTTTGAAACCGGCAAAGCCCAGATCGCCCTTGACCAGGTTCTTGTCGATCCCGCTGTTCTCGTAGTTGAACAGGTCATGGCGGAAATGCACTTCCCGCGCCTGCTTGCTCTGCGGGTCGACGCTGTACATGCGCACGGGGGTCTTGAAGCCCATGCCGACGTGGAAGAAATGCACGTCGAGCTGGCCGTGGACGTCTTTCCACAGCGAATGATTCGGATCGTAGCGGATGGCATTGAATTGCTGCGGCGTCATGTTCGCAAGTACCGGTGGCAGCACTTGCTTGTTGCTCACATAACCTTTGCTCGCAAGCTTCTTGGCATGCGCCTGCAGCTCTGCGAAATCGAAGTGTTCGATCTCGCCATCGGCTGCGGCGGCCAGTGCCCGCGCAGCAAAAAGCCCCGAGGCCGATACGCTGCCGTAGGCGGCCAACGCCATGGACGCTTTCAGGAGATTTCTGCGATTCATAAAGGTGAAGCCTCTGAGTAATTCTGTGCGTCCTGCACAAAAAATGGCGCGCCAACGACTCCTTGCCGAACGCAAACTACCCACAACAGATAACAAAGACGAGATCCCGTTCGGAAATCGGCCAAAAAAAAACGCCGATCATGGGTAATGAACCCGGCGTGTTGACCGCTGTGACGCTGATTTTTGCGCCGCTGCAGACTAATCGATTAAGCGCATCGCCGCTTGGCGCAAGGCTTCCAGCCAATGGAGGCAAGACGCGCTGAGCAACCCGGTGCCTTCGACCGACACAAAATTTTTTTTGCCAGGCAATATTCAGCAATCATTTTGCTGGCGTGCGGTCCCGCCCTCTGCCCGACTTCAGGTCGATTTGCCCGTCAGGCAGCACCGCTATCTCGCATTCGTTCAGCTAACAGTCCTGACGAAAGTTTCACTCTGTGTGTTATATCGTAACGCTATGATGCAACTGCATTAATGGATGCCGATACGGGGCTCTCTACAGCAATGATCAGCGGGTACCGGGGTAGCAATGCGGGTTGATTTGGATGAGCACGAAGGCCTCGAAGGCCTGCCGCGTTTTCAAATGGCGGTGCAACAGGTTCGGCGTCTCGGACGATTGATGTATGTGACCGGTGGAGCAGCGGCGTTCTGGCTGCTGCTGGCGTTGTCCATCGATCTGTTTTCCCCCGGCTCATTGTGGATGGCCGTACTGGGCAACGCCGCTGCGGCGCTGGTGCTGCTCACCGCAGGCTTGCAGTCGGCCAGGCACGTGGCGATGTGGCGCGCCCGCGCGTTGGCAGTACCTGTCGCAGAAGCGTTTCCTGAAACGGCAGACATGCTCGATGAGACCGGCTGGTACGAGCGTTTTCTCTCCCGGATGAGTCATTCAGGCGAGTCGCTGGTCAGGCACATCGGCAGCTCGACCCTGTGGCTTGCCGGGTGGGCGTTACTGGCGTTGATCATTGTTCGCGCCTTCTGGAATCTGACGTTGTCTCGCTCCGACCTTTCGACGGCAGGCAATCTGGCCGGCAGCTTCCTGTTGCTGTTGGCGTTCGGGCTTCTGGTCATCGAACGGCAACTGAGCAGTGAGCCCGACGGCCAGTCGCCGGAAGCCGGAGCGCTGGCGCAACTGGTGCGCATGACGCTCATCGTTATGCTGATCGGCGCGCTGTGCCTGTTCTTCTCCAGTGCAGATCGCGCCTGGCCTGCACGACTGGCCGTGTTGATCGGCCTGCTGCCGCTGGGCGTGGCGCTCGAATTCCTGTCGAGGGCTGCGTTATCGGTCTTCAGCCCGCGCACGCCGCGTATCGAGCCACGCCTGCTGGCTGCCAGTTTCATGGCTGACCTGTTGCGTTGGCCACCACGCCCTCTGCTCGCCTTACAGCATGAGCTGCACAACCGCTTCGGCATTGATCTGCGTCAGATCTGGGCTTTTACCTACATGCGCAGTGCCTTTTTGCCGGTGCTGGCGGCGGTGGCAGCGCTGGGCTGGGCGCTGAGCGGCGTGCATGAAATTCCGATGCAGGGGCGAGGCATTTATGAGCGGTTCGGCAAGCCCGTCGAGGTGTTCGGGCCTGGTCTGCATGCAGGCTTGCCTTGGCCGTTTGGCCGTGTTCTGGCGGTTGAAAACGGTGTGGTTCATGAGCTGGCGACCAGTGTTTCTGCAGCCGATGCTGCCGAGCAGACGCTTGACCCGGCTGAAGGACCGCCGCCGGGCAGCGCCAACCGACTGTGGGATGCCAGCCATATCAACGAGAAATCCCAGGTCATTGCCAGCAGTGCAGGCGACAAGCAGAGCTTTCAGATCGTCAATATGGATGTGCGGTTCGTCTACCGCATCGGCCTGACAGATGCCGCAGCGATGGCGTCGACCTATAACAGCGCCGATGTTCCGGCCCTGATTCGCAGCACGGCGAGCCGCGTGCTGGTGCATGACTTTGCCTCGCGTACGCTGGATGAACTGCTCGGCGAACAGCGCAGCGGGCTTGCCAATGACATCGGCAAGGCCGTACAGGCTGACTTGCAGCGCCTGGACAGCGGCGTCGAATTGCTCGCCACGGTGGTCGAAGCCATCCACCCGCCCGCTGGTGCCGCCAATGCCTATCATGCCGTGCAGGCGGCGCAGATCGGCGCGCAGGCATTGATCTCCCGCGAGCGCGGCGCGGCCAGTGACAAGGCCAATCAGGCTTGGCTCAATGCCAGCGTTGCTCGCGATCAGGCCAGCGCCGCTGCGCGCGAGGTACTGGCCACGGCGCAAGGCGCGGACCTGCGCTTCAGTGCGGAGCGCCAGGCCTACGCCAAGGCGGGGCAGGCGTTTTTGCTGGAGCAATACCTGGCCCAACTGACCGAGGGCCTGGGCAATGCGAAGTTGCTGATTCTCGACCACCGTCTGGGCGGCGACAACCCGCCGACCATCGACCTGCGTACCTTCATCCCACCGGCAGACCCAACGGCGTCGCGTAAAGCCGTTCAGTAAGGAGTCGTCCCTTGAGTCTGTTTCATCATCATCATCACGATCACGCCGACCATAACCATGACAGTCACGGGCATGGAGGTCACGGCCATCATCACCACCATCACGGCGCGTCCGGTCCTGCCGCTTTCCCCTGGCGTCGGGCAGGCCTGGCTGCGGTGCTGATCGCCTTTGCGATTGCGGCGGCGAGTCTGGTGCAGGTGCGTTCCGGGGAAGCGACAGTCGTCACCCGCTTCGGCAATCCCTCCCGCGTTTTGCTGGAGCCTGGCCTCAACTGGCGCTGGCCCGCACCGTTCGAAGCGACCATTCCGGTGGATCTGCGCCTGCGTACCACCTCCAGCGGTTTGCAGGATGTCGGCACCCGCGACGGCTTGCGTATCATCGTTCAGGCCTATGTGGCGTGGCAGGTGCAGGGCGATGCCGACAACGTGCAGCGCTTCATGCGCGCGGTACAGAACCAGCCTGACGAGGCGGCCCGGCAGATTCGGACCTTTGTCGGCTCTGCGCTGGAGACCACAGCGAGCAGTTTCGACCTGTCCAGCCTGGTGAATACCGACGCCAGCAAGGTGAATATCACCGCGTTCGAAAATCAATTGCGCCAGCAGATCGATCAGCAACTGCTGGCGACCTATGGCGTTCGCGTTCTGCAGGTCGGTGTTGAACGACTGACCCTGCCGTCGGTGACCCTCAACGCCACCGTGGACCGCATGCGAGCCGAACGCGAGACCATTGCCACCGAACGCACCGCAGTGGGCAAACGCGAAGCCGCGCAGATTCGTTCGGCCGCCGAGCGCGATGCGCGCATCGTCGAGGCCGATGCCACGGTCAAGGCTGCCGATATCGAAGCGCAGTCCCGTGTTGAAGCCGCGCAGATCTATGGCCGCGCCTACGCCGGGTCGCCGCAGTTGTATAACCTGCTGCGCTCGCTGGACACTCTGGGCACCATCGTGACGCCAGGCACTCGTCTGATACTGCGCACCGATGCCGCACCCTTCCGGGTGCTGGTAGATGGCCCGCCGACACTGGACGGCAAAAGCGGAACGCAACCATGAGCCAGCCGGTCGACGAGCCTGTGACGCAACGGCCGCCTGTCAACAGTCCCTGGTTGCAGGCGAGCCGTCTGGCGTTCCTTGGGTTGTATGGCGTCACTCTGCTGGCAGCGCTCGCCTGGGCCACCTCCAATGTCCGCCAGATTGATCCGCAGAACCGTGCAGTGGTCATGCGTTTCGGTGCTATCGAGCGGGTTCAGAACGCAGGACTGCTGACCGCCTGGCCGCAGCCGTTCGAGCAGGTGGTGCTGTTGCCCTCGGCTGATCGGGTAATCGAGCGACGTGTGGAAACCTTGCTGCGTTCGCCCGCTGCACTGAAAGCGGACGAAATTGCGACCCTGTCGGCCCCCATGAGCGATGCCCTGGCAGGTTCCGGCTTTCTGCTGACCGGCGATGCCGGGGTTGTGCAACTGGACGTGACCGTGTTCTACAAAGTGACTGATCCCGACGCCTTCGTGTTACAGGGCGATCATGTGTTACCCGCGCTTGACCGCCTGGTCAATCGCAGTGCCGTGGCGCTCACCGCAGCGCGGGACCTGGACACCATTCTGGTTGCCCGTCCCGAGCTGATCGGCCCTGACAGCCAGGCCGCAGAGCGCCGTGAACGGCTGCGCGGCGATCTGGTGCGCGGCATCAATCAGCGTCTGGCGGAGCTCGACGCCACCGGGATGGGCATCGGTGTCGAAGTGGCTCGGGTGGATGTGCAGTCGAGTCTGCCGACGTCGGCAGTCAACGCCTTCAACGCCGTGCTGACGGCCAGTCAACAGGCCGATCAGGCAGTGGCCAATGCGCGCACCGATGCCGAAAAGCTGACCCAGACAGCCAATCAACAGGCTGACCGAACCCTGCAAGTGGCGCACGCACAGGCGTCCGAGCGACTGGCCAAGGCACAAGCGGCCACCGCAACGGTCACCAGCCTGACGCAGTCTGCCGACAACCACAGCGATCCCGGCCTGATGCAGCGTCTCTACCGTGAACGCGTGCCGGCCATCCTGCATCAGGCCGGCTCGGTGACCACCGTCGACCCCAAAGACGATTCCCGCCTGATCATCCAGGGAGCACCACAATGAGTGGCGAAGCCGTTCACACCCATGACGCCGCCACACCCGACGCGGTCGGCAGCCTGCTGAGCAATGCAGAACAGCGCAGTGCAGCCCGGCAACTGACCCTTGCGATGCTGGCACTCGGTGTGTTGGTACTGGGTCTGGTCTGGCGCTTTTTCGCCCCGCAGCAGGAAGGTGTCAGTCAGTTGTTGTTGGGCGCTGCGTCACTGTTGGTGGCAATACCGGTGATCAGCGCCGGTTGGCACAGCCTGAGGCATCCGAGCCTGCACGGCATCACTGACCAGTTGATCGCGCTGGCGATGCTCGGTGCCTGGGCCACTGGTGATTTGATGACCGCCGCCTTGCTGCCGATCATCATGATCTTTGGTCATGTGCTGGAAGAGCGCAGCGTGATCGGCTCGCAGGAGGCTATTGAAGCGCTGGGCCGCCTGACCCGCAGCCAGGCCCGTTTGCTGGGGACCGATGGCAGTATTCGCGAGGTCGACAACGCGACGCTCAAAACCGGTGATCGGGTCGAAGTGCGTGCGGGTGACCGGGTCCCGGCGGATGGTCGGGTTCTTTCCGGTCAGGCCAGTCTGGATACCTCGTCAATCACTGGCGAGTCGGTGCCGCTGGAAGCCACGGTCGGGATCGAAGTGTTCGGCGGGGCGATCAACCTGGACGGACTGCTGCGTATCGAAGTGACCCGCATCGGCGACCAGTCCACGCTGGGCAAGGTCATCGCGCTGATGCAGAGCGCCGAACGATCCAAGCCGCCGATCACACGCCTGCTAGAACGCTACGCAGGCAGCTACATGGTCTTGGTGCTGCTGATCGCGGCACTAACCTGGTTTATCACTCAGGATGCCCAGGCGATGCTGGCAGTGCTGGTGGCTGCCTGCCCCTGTGCGCTGGTGCTCTCGGCCCCGGCCACCGCCATCGCAGGTATCGCGGTTGCGGCGCGGCACGGGATTCTGATTCGCAGCTCGGCGTTTCTTGAAGAACTGGCGGACCTCAACTCACTGGTTGTGGATAAAACCGGCACGCTGACCTACGGCCGCTTGCGCTTGCAGTCGGTGCAGGCTGACGGGCCGCAGCACCCGCAATTGCTGGAGCTGGCCGCCAGTCTCGGGTCGGCCAGCAGCCACCCGGTCAGTCGGGCCTTGGCCGGTCTTGTGGATAACGCCTGCTTGCTGCCGTTGCTGGACACCCGTGAGCGTCAGGGGCTGGGTGTGGTGGCGTCGACCGGGCAGGGTGAGGCTGCGTTGGGTCGCCCGGAGCTGTTCGAACAGTTGGGCATTGTCACGCCTGCCGTTCCTGTACACGACGGTCCGCTGGCCGGGCTGTCGCTGGATGGTGTTTTTCTGGCCTGGTTGCTGCTGGCCGACAGCGTCAAGCCGGAAGCACAGGCAGCGCTGTTTGAATTGCGTGAACTGGGCATGGGGCGGCAGTTGTTGTTGACCGGTGACCGGCAAAGCGTTGCCGATACCCTGGCGCACGATATCGGTATTACAGACGTTCAGGCGCAGGCCTTGCCTGAGGACAAACTGAGCCGGGTCATGGGCGAGATCGCCAATGGCTTCCGGCCAATGGTGGTGGGCGACGGCGTCAACGATTCGCTTGCTCTGAAGGCGGGAGTGGTCGGCGTTGCCATGGGTGCGGGTGGCGCGGACATCGCGCTGGCTTCCGCCGATATCGTGCTGATCGGCAGCGATCTGCGCCGCCTGGGTACATGCGTGAGGCTCAGCCGTCAGTGTCGTCAGACGTTGCAGGTCAACGTGATCATCGGTCTGGGCTGGACGCTGGCCATTGTGGCACTGGCCGCCTTCGGTCTGCTCGGCGCTGCCGGTGCGATGGTTGCGGCTATCCTGCACAATCTGAGCACCTTGTTGGTACTGGGCAACGCCGGACGTTTGCTGCGCTTTCAGGAGCCATTGCTCAAGCTCCAGACGTTCCATACACCGCATCAGGGCTCGAGCCGGCAGCGATAATCAGCGATTTAAAACGGCTTGAGCTTTGACGAATTCTGTTACAGATTAAGCGCTGTGTTTCAGTGTGTGATCCAAATTCAGGCTGTCTTTCGGCTCGAATCAGTGGGCACAGGGCTGTTCCCCGAAGTTGATTCATTGCAGTTTTGCCGTCGCCAATAGCCTTTGCGGGCCCTGTTGCGGGGTCCTTGCTGGATTACTCTTTTTGAGTTTCTGGATAAGGGGGTGATTTTGAATGCTTACACAACTTCCAACGACCCTGCAGAGCCTGCACCTGCCGCTACGGCTCAAGCTCTGGGACGGTCATCAGATGGACCTTGGGCCTGCGCCCAGCGTCACGATAGTCGTCAAGGATCCGCAACTGGTCTCCGACTTCAACCATCCCAGCCTGGGCCTGCTCGGCAGTGCGTTCGTTGAGGGGCGGCTGGAGCTGGAAGGTTCGATCAGCGAAGTTGTCCGGGTGTGCGATGAACTGACTCATGCGCTGCTGGACGATGATGACAGTGCCGAAAACCCGGCCCGCGTTCAGCATGACAAGGACACCGACGCGGCGTCGATTGCCTACCACTACGATGTATCCAACGAGTTCTACCAGCTCTGGCTCGACAGAGAGATGGTCTACTCATGCGCATATTTCAGGACCGGTGACGAATCGCTGGAACGGGCGCAGCAGGATAAATTCCATCACCTGTGTCGCAAGCTGCGGCTCAAACCGGGTGAATACCTGTTGGACGTAGGGTGTGGATGGGGCGGCCTGGCACGGTTTGCCGCTAGCGAATACGGCGTCAAGGTCTTCGGCATCACACTGAGCCAGCAACAATTGGCGCTGGCCCGTGAGCGGGTGAAAGCCGAAGACCTGGAAGACAAGGTCGATCTGCAATTGCTTGACTACCGCGACCTGCCGCAGGATGCACGCTTCGACAAGGTGGTCAGCGTCGGTATGTTCGAGCATGTAGGGCACGCCAATCTGCCGTTGTACGCACAGTGTCTGTTCGGGGCAGTAAAGGAGGGCGGGCTGGTGATGAACCACGGTATTACCGCGCGGCATACAGACGGTCGTCCTGTCGGGCGCGGTGCCGGTGAGTTCATCGACCGCTATGTATTTCCCAATGGCGAGCTGCCGCATCTGGCAATGATCAGCGCCCATATCAGCGAAGCCGGGTTGGAAGTGGTCGACGTGGAGAGCTTGCGTCCGCACTACGCCAGAACCCTCGAACACTGGAGCGCACGGCTTGAAGCCCGGCTCGATGAAGCGGCCCGCATCGTGCCCGAACATACCCTGCGGATATGGCGTCTGTATCTGGCAGGCTGTGCCTATGGATTTGCCAAGGGCTGGATCAATCTGCACCAGATACTCGCGGTCAAACCCTTTGCCGACGGCAAGACCGGGCTGCCGCTGACGCGGGAGGATATTTATCGGTGAACGGTGGTGACCAATGCCGAGGCTCTGGGAGTTTGCAGAGCCTGGGCGCAAGACGGCTTTCGTACTGTTTATCCAATGTTCACAGCGCAGTGACTATCGCAATTGGCTGTCCTCACAAAATCGGCGAGATCAGCCTCGCAACGCGCATGCCTAACTGATGAAGGCGTCGTGTCTCGTGGCTTTCCTGGATGGATATTTCTCGCGCGAGGGCGAAATCGGCAGTGAGCATGGCTTCGACCTGACGGGAAAAGTCGCTGTCGACGGTCAGCAGCATCAGTTCGAAGTTGAGGCGGAACGAGCGGTTGTCGAGGTTTGCGCTGCCTATTGCAGTGATTTCGTTATCGACCAGCACGACCTTCTGGTGCAGAAAGCCCGGTTCGTATCGGAATACTCGCACGCCGGCACGCACCGCATCGAAGGCGTACAGGCTGGAGGCTGCGTACACCACGTAATGATCGGGGCGCGAGGGCAGCAGCAGGCGCACATCCACCCCGCGTAGCACAGCCAGGGTCAGAGCGGCGGTCACAGCTTCGTCCGGGATGAAATAAGGACTGGTGATCCACACTCGCTCTTCGGCAGCGTGGATGGCTTCTACGAAGAACAGCGAGCAGGTTTCCTGTGCATCGGCCGGACCACTGGTCAGCAACTGACAGAGCACACCGTCTTCGGGAAATTCGTCAGGCAGACTCAGCGGTGGCAGTTCGCGAGTGGCCCAGAACCAGTCTTCGGCGAACGACTCCTGCAGACAGGCGACTACCGGGCCGATGACTTCTACATGGGTATCGCGCCACGGAGCCAGCGGTGGCTTCAGCCCCATGTATTCATCACCGACGTTATGCCCGCCCATATAGCCCTTCAGGCCATCGACAACAACGATCTTGCGGTGGTTGCGGAAGTTGATCTGAAAGCGATTGAGCCAGCCGCCACGCGTGGCAAAGGCTTTTATCTGCACACCACCGTCGCGCAAGGTGTCGATATAGCTGCCCGGCAAGGCGTGGCTGCCGATCCGGTCGTAAAGCACAAAGATAGCTACGCCCTCGGCAGCTTTTTCCAGCAGCAGGGTTTGCAGCTGACGACCCAGCTTGTCGTCATGAATGATGAAGAACTGAATCAGAATGGTTTTTTTAGCCTCGCCGATGGCTTTAAAAATCGCCCCGAAAGTTTCTTCGCCGTTAATCAACAGCCTGACCTTATTGTTGGCCAGTGCAGGCATGTTCCCCAGTTTGGGCATCGCACGCAGTGCCGCATAGGCATCCGAGCGGCGCGCTGCTACAGCCTCCTCGATCCAGGGCCGCCAGTTCAGGCTGCCAATCGCAATTCGCATTTCCTGATTGGCTTGGCGACGCGCCTTGATATAGGCGTCGAACGAGCTTCTGCCGAACACAAGATAAGGCAGCAGGGTGAAGTAGGGGATGAACAGCAGCGGCATCGCCCAGGCAATCGCCCCTTGAGAGGTTCGCACAGTCAGCAATGCGTGAATGGCTGCACCTGTGCCGAGCAAATGAATGAAACCGAGGACATAACCGAAAAAGTACGGGTCGTGATAATCCATGTGAAACAATGCTCCTCGCCTTTGCTGCCTAACAGACCACAGCTGGACTCGAATGTCGCTATTTTATTCCCGGTGCAACTGGGCGGTCCCCGTGCCGTCTAAGGCTTATCTTTCGGCTGGATGACTCTGGCCTCGTTTACATCTGCAATCGTCCATCAGGAATCTTGAAATGAACAAACGTATGTTGGCCTGGATGTTTTGCCTGGCTACCCCTCTGGCTCAAGCTCAAATGCTGCAGCCGGGTTTGTGGGAGCTGACGTCGAGCAATATGAAGGTGGACGGACAACAACTGCCGGACATGCAGTTGATGCTGGGGCAATTGCAGAACCTGCCGCCTGAGCAGCGCGCCATGATGGAACAGATGATGAAGAAGCAAGGCGTCACGCTCGGCGGCAAAGGCGTGAGAGCCTGCCTGACACAGGCTCAAGTACAGTCGGACGATATCCCGCTGACTGATCCGGCTTCCGGATGCACGCAAAAGATCACTGCAAGAAACGGCAAGACCTGGAACTTCCAGTTCAGTTGCCCGAAAGCTCAAGGTACCGGGCAGGCGAAATTCCTGAGCGATCGTGAATTCACCACGAACGTGGTGGGTACATTCAACGCCACTGGTCAGCAACAGAACGGAAGCATGGATACTCGAGCCGTGTGGCTGGGCCCGCAGTGTGGCAATGTGGCTCCGCGTACCTGATCAAATTCAGAGACTTATGTTCCACGTGGAACACGCCGTCTTCAGGTGATGACTTTTTGTCGCTGCTACAGCGGTGCCAGATGACGGAATCTTCATGAAGGGCTTCATCTTTCGTCCGTAACTGCATGTTATATTGTTACTAATGATGTGGATGAACCCTTCGTGAGCCGGGATGCTCAATTTGCTCTTTGAGACGTTCCATGCACCGACGCCAAGTGTTGCTCAACATGCTGCTGGCCAGCGCGGCTCTGACGTTGCCGTTGGGTGCGTACGCCACACAGATTCGTAACGCCCGGCTGTGGCGTACCAACGACAAACTTCGGCTGGTTCTTGATCTGAGCGGCCCGGTTCAATACAAAACCTTCACGCTTACTGCACCTGACCGTCTGATCATTGATGTCAGCGGTTCACGTCTGACCGGTGACTTCAGCCAGCTGGCACTGGACCGTACGGTTATCAAATCCATTCGCTCCGGGCACTACGGCCAGGGTGACGATACACGTATCGTGCTGGACCTTACCGCGCCGGTACAACTCAACAGTTTCCTGCTCGGGCCGGAAGGCGGGCAGGGGCATCGGCTGGTACTGGACATGAGTTCTACGGCTCGTGCCCCGGTGCAGATGGCTGAGCTACCGCCGCCGGTGCCTGTACCGATCCAGAGCAAGGCGCACACCGGACGCGACATCATGGTGGTGGTCGATGCCGGTCACGGCGGCAAGGACCCGGGTGCCGTGGGTTCACGGGGCGAGCGCGAGAAAGATGTCGTGCTTTCCATCGCCCAGTTGCTGGCCAGGCGCTTGAAGCGCGAGAAGGGCTTCGACGTACGTCTGGTGCGCAACGATGACTTCTTCGTACCGCTGCGCAAGCGCGTCGAGTTCGCGCACAAGTCCAACGCCGACATGTTCATCTCTGTTCACGCTGATGCTGCGCCTCGTCTGACGGCATCTGGTGCTTCGGTGTTTGCCCTTTCAGAAGGCGGAGCAACCTCGGCAACGGCACGCTTCATGGCTCAGCGGGAAAACGGTGCAGACTTGTTGGGTGCGACGTCGCTGCTCAACCTGAAGGACAAGGATCCGATGCTCGCCGGGGTGATTCTCGACATGTCGATGAACGCCACCATTGCCGCCAGTCTGCAACTGGGCCACACCGTGCTAGGCAGTCTGGAAGGCATCACCACGCTGCATCAGAAGCGCGTGGAGCAGGCCGGGTTCGCCGTTCTCAAATCACCGGATGTGCCGTCGATTCTGGTCGAAACCGGATTTATCTCCAACAGTCGCGACAGTCAGCGTCTGGTCACCGCGCGCCACCAACAGGCGGTTGCAGATGGTTTGTTCGACGGCTTGCAGCGCTACTTCCAGCGTAACCCGCCGGTGGACTCGCACATGGCCTGGTTACAGGCGCAGAAACAAGAGCAGCAAGTCTGACCAAATCAGCGGCAGCCGTTCAGTCGGCTGCAGGTGAACTTGCTGCGTGTGCCGCTTGAGCTGGATACCCGCGTAATGGTCGTCCAGCCTACGCGCTGGACGGTGCCTATCCAGGTTTCGCCATTGGACGCCAGCCCGGTAAAAAACGTCAGTTGACCATAGCGACTGTTGGTTTGCGCCCAGCGACGCTTATCGAGCTTCTCGTAACCCTTTAGCCAGGTCGTTGATCCTGCAGTGGCCACGCTGTAGCTGTTGCCTGATGCGTCTTTGCAGGCAAGCACCGTTGCGCTACGGGTACAGGTGGCGAGATCGGCAGAAGGTCTGGGTGGTGACGCCATCAAATGCGTGCTGATGAGCAGCGCGATCAAGCCTGTTGAAACCCGTTTCATGAAGATCCCTTCACCAAAGCTGTAGCTATTCTGACTTGTTATACTATAACATCTCGATGTGATTAGCGTCGGCTGCCTGAGGGATTCGTTGCAGTCGACATGAACAAGGCCAAAGCCTTGCAGCTGCCTGGAGAATCCTGATGGCCAATCTTCTACCCGTTACCGTCCTGTCCGGTTTTCTTGGCGCCGGTAAAAGCACTTTACTCAATTACGTGCTGCGCAATCGTGAAAATCTGCGGGTTGCCGTGATCGTCAATGACATGAGTGAGATCAATATCGATGGCAGTGAAGTTCAGCGCGATGTCAGCCTGAATCGCGCCGAAGAAAAGCTGATCGAGATGAGCAATGGCTGCATCTGCTGCACCTTGCGTGAAGACTTGCTCGAAGAGGTCAGCCGCCTCGCGCAGGATGGCCGTTTTGACTACCTGTTGATTGAGTCCACCGGGATCTCCGAACCGTTGCCAGTGGCCGAGACCTTCACCTTCCGTGATGAGGCTGGCAAAAGCCTGATGGATCTCGCCCGCCTGGACACGATGGTCACCGTCGTAGATGGCGTGAACTTCATGCTTGATTACGAGGCGGCAGACGGTTTATCCACGCGTGGGGAAAGCCTGGGTGACGACGATGACCGTTCGATCACCGACCTGCTGATCGAGCAGATCGAATTTGCCGACGTCATTCTGCTCAGTAAGATTGACCTGATCAGTTCCAGCGAGCGCGAGGAGCTGATGGCCATTTTGAAACGCCTGAACCCCGAAGCTGAAATCGTGCCGATGGTGATGGGCCAGGTTCCACTGGCGAGGATTCTCAACACCGGACGCTTCGACTTTGAACGTGCTTCCCGGGCACCCGGCTGGCTCAAGGAAATGCGCGGCGAACATGTTCCGGAAACCGAAGAGTACGGCATCGCATCAACGGCCTATCGCGCTCGTCGCCCGTTTCACCCGGAGCGCTTTTTCAATTTCATCAATCGTCCGTGGACCAACGGCAAGTTGCTGCGCTCCAAGGGCTTCTTCTGGCTGGCCAACAAGTACAAGGATGCGGGCAGCTGGTCACAGGCGGGCGGCTTGATGCGCCATGGCTTTGCCGGACGCTGGTGGCGTTTCGTGACGCGCGACGGCTGGCCCGAGGACAGGGAAAGTGTCAGGTCCATCCTGGAGAACTGGTCAACCGAAACCGGCGACTGTCGCCAGGAACTGGTGTTCATCGGCCAGAACATCGACTTTGCCTTGCTGACGGCCGAGCTGGACAATTGTCTACTCACGGATGCCGAGCTGGCGGAGGGTGTAGAGCGCTGGCGCACGCTGGCCGATCCTTTCGGCAACTGGTACGAAGAAGAGGTGGCTGCCTGATGCTGGCCTATCGTCTGGAGCCGAGAGCTGCCGTTCGTCAGGCGCAGGGCAGCGCCCCTGAAGTATTGAGCGAGATTCTGCAGGATGGCGTCAACCTCGCGGTCTGGCAGCGTCAATTACCGGCGCACATAGAAGATTTCGGTGCCTTGCTGCTGTCGATGGGCGAGCCTCTTGCCGAGTCCATGACTCTGGAAGTGAAAGGGGGCGAAGTCGACCCTGACCTGAGTGCGCTGGCGCGAGGATATTCCGATCTGCAGGGTTATCAGGGCTTCATTGCCGATGTTTCCTGGCTGGTCAGTGCCTACGCCTGTCTGTTGGGCGCAGAGTGCGTTGGCTTGCGCCTGCGGGTACTCGACAAGGCCATGTGCCCGCGCTTTCATGTCGATCATGTGCCGGTGCGCCTTATCACCACATATGGCGGCGTTGGCAGCCAATGGCTGCACGAAGGGGTGATGGATCGCAAACACCTCGGTCAACTGGACGCCGAGCCCACCAGCGCTGCCGACATTCGGCAAATCAACAGCGGAGAAGTGGCACTGCTCAAGGGCGAACGCTGGCATGGCAATGAAGGCTTCGGTTTGATCCACCGCTCGCCGCAACTGCTGCGTAACAAGCGCAGGTTGATTCTGACCCTGGACTGGCTTGCCTGAATTTATTCAGGTGTTATCCATTGCCCCTTGCTCTGGCCTTCACAGAAAGGCGTGAGGTACAGCGCGTCGCCAGCGACGCCGTAGTAGTGAATGTGCTCGCGATACGGCAGATTGGCGACCTGCGCATTGCGGCAGACGCCGAAGGCGCCTGCCGGGCACTGTTGCGAGTAGGTTGTTTCGGTCTTTTGCCCGGCCAGCTGTGGCTTGCAGAAACTGTCGTGGAACAGGTTTGGCGGAATATTGATATTTTCCTGGCAGACTTTTACATCAAGCCTTTCGGCCTGGCTGTGAACCAGGCAGGCCTCGGCCCACGCCGTACCTGAACACACTACCAGCAGCATCAGTGCCATGCGGGCAGACAGCCACATCACTTGCATCGTTACCCTTCCTTGCTCTTCAATGACCCACGCATTCGTCAAAAGTGATCCCATGCTGCAAAACATACCGACGCATGTCATCGGTGGCCCTCTGGGTGCCGGCAAGACCAGTCTGATCAAGCGCCTGCTGGCGCAGAAACCCGCTCATGAACGCTGGGCCGTGTTGATCAATGAGTTCGGCCAGATTGGCCTGGATGCCGCGTTGCTGGCCACGGATGCCGATGGTATCGCACTTGGCGAAGTGGCTGGCGGCTGCCTGTGCTGCGTCAACGGCGTGCCTTTCCAGATCGGCCTGGGGCGTTTGTTGCGCAAAGCCCGGCCTGATCGTCTGCTGATCGAACCCTCGGGGCTCGGCCATCCTGCGCAACTGATGAAACAACTGCGCGAGGCACCCTGGCGCGGTGTACTGGATGTTCAGCCCGGCGTGATGGTGCTGGACGCAAAGGCAATGCTCGCCGGGCAGCCACTGCCGATCACTCAGCAGGAAGCGCTGGCCGGTGCAGGCCTGCTGGTCATGAACAAGTCCGAGCAACTGGATGAAGTCTCTCGCCAGACATTGACTGAGCAAATGACGCCGCATGCCTTGACCTGGACCCGCCATGGAGAATTGCCACTGGACCGCCTGCCTGGCTTCGGCAGTGTGTCGGCTGTGGATAACCAGGCTGTGGATAAACTGACGCTGCCCGGCGGCGTCGGCCAATTGCCGGCGCTATGGGCTGATCCAAAGGTGCCGATCTGTCTGAGTCAGGTCAGCAACGACGGCTGGAGCATCGGTTGGCGTTGGCATCCTTCGCAGCGCTTCGACCTGCAGCGCGTGTTGCACTGGCTGGAAGGCCTTGAGTGGCGACGAGCCAAGATGGTTATCCACAGCGAGGGCGGCTGGTATTCCGGCAACGTCGTGGATGGTGCTCCGCTGGCGTGGCAGATCAGCGAGTGGCGTCAGGATTCACGTCTGGAATTGATCTTTTCCGTGGCGCAGAATGTGGATGAGTTACAGGCGCAGATGGCGGAGTGTCTGGTGTGACGGGTGTTAGTGGCTTGCTGAGGGCAGGACGCGGAGCGTCCGGAACGGCATGCCAACGCGGAGCATTGGTACGATAGTCAGTCGGACATCAGCACTGAATCGCGGCAACGAGCACCGTGCGCGCTTACTGCTTCCACTTCTGATGAGATTGCCGCCACTCGCTCATTTGAATAATCTCGGCGCTAGGTGGTGGCGTTTTGATTTCAAACGGGTAGGGTGCCAGTTCGATTTGCGCAGTGTGCGCGCCAAACATGGTGATCGTGCCGGGATGACGTTGCTCGCCGGTTACCGTGAACTCGAAACCATAGACGCGTGCCAGACGCTTGCGGCCCTGAGCGTCCAGGGCAAAGGTCAGACGGCGCAGGGCAACCGCGTCGTCCAGCAGTTGCAGTTCAAGGCGTGCGCAATGCTGCTTGACCCGGGCCAGCGCTTTTTCTCGCAGACCATGGGCATGCCACCACCAGGCCGCAGCGCTCGCGAACAGCATCAGCACGAAAATGTTTCCCAGGGTCAGCATGACAGAGTGCTCCAGCGTAGGAGTCACCAGCTTAACTGTCCTGAGTGATTTACAGCCATACTGTGCAACTTATATTTCTCATAATTGCATTTGCATCGTGTTCAGGATTCCGCCCCCCATGAAACGTACGCCTCACTTGCTCGCTATCCAGTCCCATGTGGTGTTCGGCCACGCCGGCAACAGCGCAGCGGTGTTCCCGATGCAGCGTATCGGGGTCAATGTCTGGCCGCTCAATACCGTGCAGTTCTCCAACCACACGCAATACAAGCAGTGGACAGGCGAAGTGCTGGCCCCGCAGCAGATTCCGGCACTGATCGACGGGATTGCCGCCATCGGCGAGCTGGGCAACTGCGACGCCGTGCTTTCCGGGTATCTGGGCAGTGCGGCGCAGGGCAGGGCGATCCTGACCGGTGTGGCGCGCATCAAGACTGCCAACCCGAAGGCGCTGTACCTGTGCGACCCGGTGATGGGCCACCCTGAAAAAGGCTGCATTGTTGCGCCAGAAGTCAGCGACTTCCTGCTGGAAGAGGCAGCGGCCATGGCGGATTTCATGTGCCCCAACCAGCTGGAGCTGGACAGCTTCTCGGGCCGCAAGCCCGAATCACTCTCCGACTGCGTGGCGATGGCGCGGGCCTTGCTGGCACGTGGGCCCAAAGCGGTGGTCGTCAAACACCTCGATTACCCCGGCAAGGCTGCCGACGTGTTTGAAATGCTGCTGGTGACGGCGCAGGCAAGCTGGCACCTGCGTCGCCCGTTATTGGCTTTTCCGCGTCAGCCAGTCGGTGTGGGCGATCTGACGTCCGGGTTGTTTCTGTCACGAGTGCTATTGGGCGACGACCTGGTCGCAGCATTCGAGTTCGCCGCGGCAGCCGTCCACGAAGTGCTGCTGGAGACCCAGGCCTGCGGCAGCTATGAGCTGGAACTGGTGCGCGCCCAGGATCGTATCGCGCACCCGCGGGTGAAGTTCGACGCAGTGCGTCTTTAACCTGAACCGGCTCAGGCATTGGTGCCTGAGCCGGTTCATTACAGCGCTTCTTCCTTGATGTCCTGATAACGTTTTTCCAGTTCCTGACGAATCTGGCGGCGTTGCTGTGCCTGGATAAAACGACGTTTGCCTTCCGGGGTTTCCGGTTCAAGAGGCGGAACGCTGGCGGGTTTGCGGTTATCGTCCACGGCGACCATGGTGAAAAAGCAACTGTTGGAATGGCGTACCGAGCGTTCGCGGATGTTTTCGGTGACCACCTTGATGCCCACCTCCATGGAGGTATTGCCGGTGTAATTGACCGACGCAAGGAAGGTCACCAGTTCGCCAACATGCACCGGCTCGCGAAAAATTACCTGGTCCACCGACAGCGTCACCACATAGCGCCCGGCGTAGCGGCTGGCACACGCGTAGGCCACTTCGTCCAGATACTTGAGCAACGTACCGCCGTGGACATTGCCAGAGAAGTTGGCCATGTCCGGGGTCATCAATACAGTCATCGACAGCTGGGCGTTTCCGGGTTCCATAGCGTACTCACACGGTCAAGGTGTTCAAGGGACGCCTATGCTGGCGTTCAAGGGGCTTGCGACAGTTATCGGGACGCCGGCCAGCAGGCGGCCGTCACGCGTCATAACTATCTGTTTCCATATATTGCACCGGCTTTATGTCGAAGGGGGCGGTGTTAACCTGCAAAAACCCGTGGATCGGGAATTTTCCCACGCTTTCATCAGAATTTGATGGCGCGACTGCCAGCCGACGCCGTTTCAAGAACAGCGCCAGCAGTTCGAGGAGTCATCACCCACAAGGAGCCGTACCCCCATGCATGCCATCAATTTCATTCAGGACCTGGCAGTGATCATGCTGGTGGCTGGCGTGGTGACCATTCTCTTTCATCGTCTCAGGCAGCCGGTAGTGCTGGGCTATATCGTGGCCGGTTTCATCATCGGTCCGCATACGCCACCGGTCAGCCTGATTCACGACGAGGACACCATCAAGATCCTGGCCGAACTGGGGGTCATCTTCCTGATGTTCTGTCTCGGGCTGGAGTTCAGCCTGCGCAAGTTGTTCAAGGTCGGCGCAACGGCGTTCATCGCGGCCTTTCTGGAAATTGCCCTGATGATCTGGATTGGCTATGAGATCGGGCAGTTCTTCGGCTGGAAAACCATGGATTCGCTGTTCCTCGGCGCTATTCTGGCGATTTCTTCCACCACCATCATCGTCAAAGCGCTCAACGACCTGAAGATGAAGAACCAGCACTTCGCACAGCTTATTTTCGGTGTGCTGATCGTGGAAGACATTCTCGGCATCGGCATTATTGCGTTGTTGTCGGGCATCGCAGTCAGCGGTTCAGTCAGTTCGGGGGAAGTGTTTTCCACGGTCGGCAAACTGTCGCTGTTCATGATCGTGGCGTTGGTGGTCGGTATCCTGCTGGTGCCTCGATTGCTGTCCTACGTCGCCAGGTTCGAAAGCAATGAAATGTTGCTGATTACCGTGCTGGGCCTGTGTTTCGGTTTCTGTTTGCTGGTGGTCAAGCTGGAATACAGCATGGTGCTGGGGGCCTTCCTGATCGGCGCAATCATGGCCGAGTCGCGTGAACTGCTGAAGATCGAACGATTGATCGAGCCGGTTCGCGACATGTTCAGCGCTATCTTTTTCGTCGCCATCGGCTTGATGATCGACCCGAAAATCCTGCTCGAATATGCCTGGCCGATTGCTGTGATCACCGTGGCCGTGGTGCTGGGCAAGATGTTGTCCTGTGGCCTGGGGGCTTTTATCGCGGGCAATGATGGTCGTACTTCACTGCGCGTGGGGATGGGGCTGTCACAGATTGGCGAGTTTTCCTTCATCATCGCGGCACTGGGCATGACCCTGCAGGTGACCAGCGATTTTCTCTATCCAGTGGCTGTAGCGGTATCAGCCATTACGACCTTGCTGACACCGTACCTTATTCGCGGTGCCGATCCGTTGTCACACAAACTGGCGTCGATAATGCCCCGGCGAATTGCGCGGGTGTTCGGTATGTACGGCGAGTGGCTGCGCAGCATCCAGCCGCAAGGACAGAGCGCGGTGCTCGCCGGAATGATCCGGCGGATTCTTTTGCAGGTCGGCGTCAATCTGGCGCTGGTGATGGCCATTTTCTTCAGCGGGGCCTACTTCGCCGAGCATCTTGGCGGGTACATGGACGAGTGGGTGGTGGATGTCAGCCATCAGAAGGCCTGGATCTGCGGTGCGGCGCTGCTGCTGTCGCTGCCGTTTTTGATTGCCGCGTATCGCAAGCTCAAGGCGTTGTCGATGTTACTGGCGGAGATGGGCGTGAAACCCGAGATGGCGGGGCGCCATACCGTACGTGTCCGAAAGGTGGTGGCGGAGGTGATTCCGCTGTTGTCACTGGTGGTGATCTTCGTGATGCTGGCGGCGTTGTCTGCAAGCATTCTGCCGGCCAACGAACTGCTGCTGGTCATTGCCCTGATTGCCGCGCTGGTTGCGGCATTGCTCTGGCGCTGGTTGATCCGTGTACATACGCGGATGCAGATCGCGCTGCTGGAGACGCTGGGTAACAATCAGGAATCATCCGGGCACTGAGCCCGGAGATCCTCACGGCCTGCGGCACAAGGGCGTCTCAGCTTTCCAGCCAGACATCCCGGGCCCAGTGCCAGACCGACTCCCAGCTTTCTTCAGTGACCAGTTCTTCTTCGGCGGACCACAGCACTACCGTGCCGTCTTCTTCGACGCAGTAGTAATCGTCGCCGTCCTGGCAGATCGGAATCAGCTCGCGTGGCACGCCCAGATCCCAGGCCGTGGCAGCCACGTCCGGCAAATAGGTGTGCGACTGCGGATCGGTGACGGTGACGGGCTCAAGGCTGCCGTACACCACATCGCTGACTGTCAGGAGAAACTCTTTGAAGACGAATGGAATATTGATGAACAGTTGTTCTTCAATTTCGACCAGTTGGTCTTCGTCTGGCAGCTCAAGCGGAACCGGGACCGGTTCGTTCGCTTCACGCAGTTGTTCGATGACTTCTTCCACGACACAGATCCTCTCACTTGATGGCGCGGGTTATACAGTAGCGTAAAGCCTTTCTCAAAATAACTATCCGAACGGATAAACAAAAAACCCCGGACATGTCCGGGGTTCTGAACGCGAGAAAGGAATCTGGTTCAACCGTTCTGGCGAATTCCTGCTACCAGCCAAGGCTGGTTATCGCCTTGCGGACGTTCCATGTTCCAGCTTTCGCTGAACACTTCACCCTGGTCGAAACGCGATGTCTTGGACACGCCCGAGAAGGTCAGGGTGGCGATGGTCTTGTCGGCACGATCGTCCACGCCGTCCAGTTGAACCTGAAGGTTGTCGATGTAGGTCGACTGGAAGCCGTCGCCCAGGTCCGCGCGTTCCTTTTTCAGGAACTGCAGCATTTGCGGGGTGACGAACTCGGCAATCTTGTCCATCTCGTTGGCGTCCCAGTGCTGCTGCAGCGACTGGAAATGCCCGCGAGCCGCTTCCAGAAAACGCTCCTCATTGAACCAGGCCGGCGCATTGATCACCGGTGCCGCGGAGGCTGACGACGAACTGCCGAAGATCGGATTCTGCGCAGGCTGGCTGCTTTCACGCTGGTACGGTGCACCGGCAGCGGCCATTTTTGGCTGTTGCTGCTGACGACGGCGTGCAATGAAGCGGAAGATCAGAAAGGCGATGAGGCCCATGATCAGGATGTCGAACAGTTGCAGGCCGTTGAAGCCGTCACCCATGAACATCGACGCGAGCAGGCCACCGGCAGCGATACCGGCCAATGGGCCCAGCCAGCGCGACGCACCGCTTGCGGCAGGTGCAGGGCGACCGGCAGCGTTAGGCGCAGCCGCGGGGGTGGAAGGCGCGGTCTGGCGAGCCTGGTGCGTAGGCGCTGAGCCCATGCTCTTGCCGCCACCGAAGCGCGCGGCGTTCACATCCAGGCTCATGGTGAGCCCGATGCACAGCGCCATCGCGATGCTTAGAAAACGTTGCATAAGGGTATTCCCGTTTTGTGATTGCACGCGCGCCATGTTGCACAGCGTATGGCCTTATGACCAGCGCGTTAGTGTTTCGGACTTTTACATAAACAGCGTAGGACTTTTCTACGCGCTTCGTAGGGCTTGTGACTAATTGCACGCGGAAAGGTTATACACAAGTCCGCTTTTAATTCGGCCCCCGGCCACAATCAAGAGCGGACTTATGCATGAAGCTGGGCGCTGGGACGAGAGCAGTTGTGGTCCGAGCGCCGCTTCCCGACCTCGAAACCCTACAACGGTACCAGCTTCGCGTAGCCCATCATCAGCCACTTGCTGCCTTCGGAAAAGTTGACTTGCACCCGCGCTTGAGCGCCAGCGCCCTCGAAGTTGAGGATCACGCCTTCGCCAAATACGGCATGCTGGACGCGCTGGCCCATGGTGAACTCGGTTTCCGGAATACCGGTGCCGTTGAACAGGCTGCTGCTGTTGAACTTCGGGGTGCCGCCAAACGGACGGTTGACGCTGTTGGAAAGGCGGACTTCCTGGATCAGCGCGGGCGGGATCTCGCGGACGAAACGCGAGACCTTGTTGTAGGTTTCGCTCCCGTACAGGCGGCGCGTTTCTGCGTAGGTCATCACCAGCTGTTTCATGGCGCGAGTGATGCCGACATAGGCCAGTCGCCGCTCCTCTTCCAGCCGTCCCGGTTCCTCGAGACTCATCTTGTGCGGGAAAAGCCCTTCTTCCATGCCGACCAGGAAGACATGTGGAAACTCCAGACCCTTGGCGCTGTGCAGGGTCATCAGTTGAATGCTGTCTTCATGTTCCTGCGCCTGGGTGTCGCCAGCCTCCAGCGAGGCATGCCCCAGGAACGCGGCCAGCGGCGTCAGTTCCTCGTCGCTCTCGTGATTTTCGAAAGCACGTGCGGCGCTGACCAGTTCTTCAAGGTTTTCTACCCGAGCCTGGCCTTTCTCGCCTTTTTCCTGCTCGTGGTAGGTGATCAGCCCGGACTGCTCGATAACCGTCTGTGTCATCAGGTGCAGCGGCATCTCCATGACCTTGGCCGCAAGATTTTCGATCAGCTCGATAAACCCGCCCAAAGCCGTGGCGGCGCGGCCAGTGAGGCCCTTGTTGGCGACCAGCAGGCGCATGGCTTCCCACATGGATACGTCGGCATGGCGGGCATGTTCGCGAATCGCTTCAACGGTTTTTTCACCGATGCCGCGCGCCGGAACGTTGATCACCCGCTCCAGTGCTGCATCGTTGCCACGGCCTTCCAGCAGGCGCATGTAGGCCATGGCGTTCTTGATTTCGGCGCGTTCGAAGAAGCGCTGTCCGCCATAGATGCGGTATGGAATACGCTCGCGCAGCAGGGCCTCTTCCAGCACCCGGGACTGGGCGTTGGAGCGGTAAAGGATGGCGATATCGTTGCGCGAGATTCCGGTTTTCAGTGCGCTTTCGATGGTTTCGACCACATAGCGCGCTTCATCGTGTTCGTTGAACGCGGCATACAGGTTGATCAGTTCGCCATCGCCGACATCGGTCCACAATTCCTTGCCCAGGCGACCGCTGTTATTGACGATCAAACCGTTGGCAGCCTTGAGAATGCTCGCTGTGGAGCGGTAATTCTGCTCCAGACGGATGACTTCGGTGTCCGGGAAGTCGGAGGAGTACTGGTGAATGTTCTCGATCTTCGCGCCACGCCAGCCGTAAATGGACTGATCGTCGTCGCCGACCACCATCAGGCTGTCGCCACCCTGGGCGAGCAGGCGCAGCCATGCGTATTGCACGGCGTTGGTGTCCTGGAACTCGTCCACCAATATATGACGGAAGCGCCGCTGATAATGCGCCAGCAAACCTGGATTATCGCGCCACAAATCGAGTGCGCGCAGCAGCAGTTCGGAGAAGTCGATAACGCCAGCCCGTTGGCAGGCGACTTCGTAGGCTTCATAAACGCTTTTCATGGTGGTCAGGAACAGGTCGCCGCTGGCCTGAATATGTTTCGGGCGCAGGCCTTCGTCTTTCTGGCCATTGATGAACCACTGGGCCTGACGTGCAGGCCAGCGTTGCTCGTCCAGACCCAGCTCGCGCATTACGCGCTTCACCAGGCGTTGCTGGTCGTCGCTGTCGAGAATCTGGAAGGTCTGCACCAGTCCGGCTTCCTGCCAGTGCGCCCGCAGCAGACGATGGGCCAGGCCGTGGAAGGTGCCGACCCACATGCCAGCGGGGCTGATGCCCATGAGTTGCTCAATGCGGTGACGCATTTCGGCGGCAGCCTTGTTGGTGAACGTCACCGACAGGACCGAATGCGGGGAGGCTTGCTCGACCTGCATCAGCCATGCGATGCGATGCACCAGCACACGGGTTTTGCCGGAGCCAGCACCAGCCAGGACCAACTGACGACCCAGTGAGGCGGCTACGGCCTGACGTTGGGCATCGTTGAGGGAATTCAGAAGCAGAGAGAGATCATCGCGCATCCGCGCATTCTAGGGTGCTGCGTCATGCCGGGCAAACCATGCTTTGCGTCCGGCCATAAAAATGGTCGAGCGCTGACGACCGGTCGTCGCCTGCCACCGGGAGCGATTGCGTTCGGACTACCGTTACTTGCGAGCAGTCAGAGTCTGACAGGCGATTTGGCCTAATGTAGGATTATTCCCACAATTGCCGCCGATAACGCCCACACGGTACGTTCCAGCTTCGTTTAACTGGGCGGCTGGCAGGTCATGTAGTATAACTACAAGAAAGCTACAACCCAGCCCATCTTCCTTTTGCCGAGTCTGCCCCTTGAATCTGCTGCAACACATCGCCCAGTCACGTAATTTGCTGCGCAAATCGGAGCTCAAGGTAGCCGACCATGTGCTGCTTGACCCTGCGGCCGTGATGCACAGTTCCATGGCGGATCTGGCGCACAGTGTCGGTATCAGCGAGCCGACCATCGTGCGTTTCTGCCGCGCCATTGGCTGCAGCGGGTTTCAGGACCTCAAGCTCAAGCTGGCGCAAAGCCTCGCGGCGGGCGCAAGTTTCGGTCAGTTTGCGATTCACGAAGATGACTCGGTCGCCGACTACAGTCTGAAGATTTTCGACACCACGCTGCACACGCTCATGGAAGTGCGCGAAAACCTCGATCCCCATGCGTTGCAACTGGCAGTCACGGCAATGGCCGGGGCAAACCGGGTCGAGTTCTACGGGTTTGGCGCGTCCGGCGCAGTGGCGGCCGACGCACAGCATAAATTCTTTCGCTTGCTGCTGACCGCTGCGGCATATTCCGATCCGCACATGCAGGCGATGTCAGCCGTCACGCTCAAGCCGACCGATGTGGCGGTGTGCATTTCCCAGTCGGGCCGTTCGAAGGATTTGCTGATCACCGCCAATCTGGTCCGTGAGAGCGGCGCGACGCTGATTACCCTGTGTCCGAGTCAGACGCCGCTGGCTGAGCTGTCTTCGGTCAATCTGGCTATCGACGTGCACGAAGATACCGAAATCTACACGCCGCTGACGTCCCGCATCGCACACCTGGTCGTGATTGACGTGCTGGCGATGGGGGTCGCGATGGCTCGCGGCCCTGGTCTGGTCAACCATCTCAAGAGTGTCAAACGCAGCCTGCGCGGCTTGCGTCTGTCGCCGAAATCGATCAAGCCTCACGAAGACTGAGCCATCGTTGGCAACCCATAATTCATCGATTTGTCATGTGTCCGCCGCCTGACTGTCACCCCAGGGCTTCATGCTGGTGCTCCCACAAAACGTATTGGGAGACAGGATATGGCTCGGCACTACGATGATTTACCTACCAGCACCGTGAAAACCCGCCGCCAGCAGGAAGACCAGCGTCGCATGGAGTTTCGTCGGGCTATCGAAAGCTACAGTGAAGCGCGTCAGCTCAATCAGGAGTTGTGTGACTACATGGACGGCATGGACAACGCCGTATGGCAGACCATCAAGTTGCCCGCGGTCGACCGTCGAAACGCTCGACAAGCTGGCTGATCTGCGCACGTTCGGTGCGGATGAACGCAAGAAAGGCATGTGCCACCGGTGAGAGCCGTTTGTCTCTGGCCTGAGCCACGCACCAGCTTCGATACAGCGGCAGCTCCGCCACGGGCAGCTCCACGAGAGCGCCGGTGGCGAGTTCCTGACAGACCGCATGCCGCGTCAGCATCGCCAGGCCCAGCCCGGCGACCACACATTCACGCTGCGCCTCGCTGGAGGAAACCTCCAGTGTCTGAGTGAAGTGCACGCGCTTCTCTTTGAAGTACTCCTCGCAGGCCCTCCGTGTGCCCGAACCGGCTTCGCGGGTAAGCAGTGGCCATGGCTCAAGGTCTTTCAGGTTCAGTGCCGTATGGCTGCTCAGCGGGTGATCGGGCGGTGCCACGGCGACAATCGGGTTATTGAGGAACGGCAAAAACTCCAGGCCCATATCCAGTGGCACTGCCGACATCACTACAAGATCATCACGGTTATCCGACAATCGCCTGATGATCTGTGCACGATTGACTACCATCAGGCTCAGGCTGACCTCTGGATGCTGGCGTTTGAAAGCGGCGAACAGGTGAGGGACGAAATACTTGCAGCTTGACTCGATTGCCAGTTTCAACTGGCCTTGCAATGAGCCCTGCATGTCCGAAAGCTGCATGTCCAGACTTTCCAAGCGCCCGAAAATATCCCGGCTGGCCAGTTGCAGTGCTTGAGCCGCCTCGGTCAGGTAGAGTTTTTTACCGACGTATTCGAACAGGGGCTGGCCGATCAGCTCTTCAAGCTGGCGGATCTGCAGGCTGACAGCGGGCTGTGTCAGCGACATCTCTTCAGCCGCCCGGCTGTATGAGCGTAGATCACACACTTCGTTGAAAATGCGCAGCTGGCGCAATGTCATGCGCATCAATGACTTACGCATCTTTAGATATTTCCGGATGACGGGCAAGGCTCAACTATAAGCTTTTACTTATGCACTCCCCAACTTTTACTCATTTTTGTTAATCCTTGATTCGGCATAGGGTGTCCCTGCGACATTCAGTCACATGCCCTGTTACACAAACGGGTCGAGGGAAACGCCAGTGATAACAAAAATTCTGATCGCCAACCGCGGGGAGATTGCCGTTCGCATCGTGCGCGCCTGCGCCGAGATGGGCATTCGCTCGGTTGCGATCTTTTCCGATGCTGATCGGCATGCATTGCATGTCAAACGCGCTGACGAGGCCTATAGCATCGGTGCCGAACCGCTGGCGGGTTACCTGAACCCGCGCAAACTGGTGAATCTGGCGGTTGAGACCGGTTGTGATGCGCTGCACCCCGGCTACGGCTTTCTCTCTGAGAACGCTGAGCTGGCCGATATCTGTGCAGAACGAGGGGTCAGGTTCATTGGTCCGTCAGCGGAGGTGATTCGCCGCATGGGTGACAAGACCGAGGCCCGTCGCAGCATGATCAAGGCCGGTGTGCCGGTGACGCCCGGCACCGAAGGCAACGTGGCGGACATCGACGAGGCGCTGGCCGAAGGCGAGCGCATCGGCTATCCGGTCATGCTCAAGGCCACTTCCGGCGGCGGTGGCCGCGGTATTCGTCGCTGCAACAGTCGCGAAGAACTCGAGCAGGCCTTCCCGCGGGTGATTTCCGAAGCGACCAAGGCCTTTGGTTCGGCGGAAGTCTTTCTCGAAAAGTGCATCGTCAATCCCAAGCACATTGAAGCGCAGATTCTGGGCGACAGTTTCGGCAACGTGGTGCACTTGTTCGAGCGCGACTGCTCGATTCAGCGGCGTAACCAGAAGCTCATCGAAATCGCTCCCAGCCCGCAACTGACTCCCGAGCAGCGCGCCTATATCGGTGATCTGTCGGTGCGTGCGGCCAAGGCCGTCGGTTACGAGAACGCAGGCACCGTGGAGTTTCTGCTCGCCGAGGGCGAGGTGTACTTCATGGAAATGAACACTCGGGTGCAGGTCGAGCACACCATTACCGAAGAAATCACCGGGATTGATATTGTTCGCGAGCAGATCCGTATCGCGTCCGGTCTGCCGTTGTCGGTCAAGCAGGAAGACATCATCCATCGCGGCTTTGCCCTGCAATTCCGGATCAACGCCGAGGACCCGAAGAACAACTTTTTGCCCAGCTTCGGCAAGATCACTCGTTATTACGCACCCGGCGGGCCAGGTGTTCGCACCGATACGGCGATTTATACCGGCTACACCATTCCGCCGTTCTACGACTCGATGTGCCTGAAGCTGATCGTCTGGGCGCTGACCTGGGAAGAGGCGATGGATCGCGGCCTGCGTGCGCTGGATGACATGCGGCTGCAAGGAGTGAAGACCACTGCAGCTTATTACCAGGAAATCCTGCGCAATCCGGAGTTTCGCAGCGGTGAGTTCAACACAAGCTTTGTCGAGAGCCACCCCGAGCTGACCAATTACTCGATCAAGCGCAAACCCGAAGAACTGGCGCTGGCCATCGCCGCCGCCATTGCCGCACACGCCGGTCTGTAAGGAACAGTGAAATGCCCAAGAAGATTTTCGTAACCGACACCATCCTGCGTGACGCCCATCAATCGTTGCTGGCGACCCGCATGCGTACCGAGGACATGCTGCCGATCTGCGACAAGCTCGACAAGGTCGGTTACTGGTCGCTGGAAGTCTGGGGCGGTGCCACGTTCGATGCCTGCGTACGCTTTCTGAAGGAAGATCCGTGGGAGCGCTTGCGTCAGTTGCGAGCGGCTTTGCCCAATACCCGTCTGCAAATGCTCCTGCGTGGCCAGAATCTGCTGGGTTACCGGCATTACAGCGATGACGTGGTCAAGGCATTCGTGGCCAAGGCGGCGGTCAACGGCATCGACGTGTTCCGTATTTTTGATGCCATGAACGACGTACGTAACCTGCGTGTTGCGATTGAGGCCGTGAAAGCGGCGGGCAAGCATGCTCAGGGCACCATCGCTTACACCACCAGCCCGGTTCACACCATCGACGCATTCGTGGCGCAGGCCCGACAGATGGAAGCGATGGGCTGCGATTCGGTGGCCATCAAGGACATGGCAGGTCTGTTGACGCCCTATGCCACGGGTGAACTGGTCAAGGCATTGAAGGCCGAGCAGTCGTTGCCGGTGTTCATTCATTCTCACGACACCGCAGGCCTGGCTGCCATGTGCCAGCTCAAGGCCATTGAAAGCGGCGCTGACCACATCGATACGGCGATTTCCAGCTTCGCCTGGGGCACCAGCCATCCGGGCACCGAGTCGATGGTTGCTGCGCTCAAGGGCAGCGAGTTCGACACGGGGCTGGACCTGGAGCTGCTGCAGGAAATCGGTCTGTACTTCTACGCAGTGCGTAAGAAATACCACCAGTTCGAGAGCGAATTCACGGCGGTCGATACACGGGTGCAGGTCAACCAGGTGCCAGGCGGGATGATTTCCAACCTCGCCAATCAGCTCAAGGAGCAGGGCGCACTCAATCGCATGAGCGAAGTGCTGGCTGAAATTCCGCGGGTGCGCAAAGACCTCGGCTATCCACCGCTGGTAACGCCGACCTCACAGATTGTCGGTACTCAAGCGTTCTTCAACGTGCTGGCCGGGGAGCGTTACAAGACCATCACCAATGAAGTGAAGCTTTATTTGCAAGGCGGCTATGGCAAGGCTCCGGGGCAGGTGGACGAAAAGCTGCGCCGTCAGGCCATCGGCAATGAAGAGTTGATCGACGTTCGTCCGGCCGACCTGCTCAGGCCGGAGATGACCAAATTGCGTGCCGATATCGGCGCACTGGCCAACTCCGAAGAGGACGTGCTGACCTTCGCCATGTTCCCGGACATCGGCCGAAAGTTTCTTGAAGAGCGGGCCGCCGGGACCCTGATGCCGGAAGTGCTGTTGCCGATTCCTGAAGCTGGAAGCGTGGCAAGGGCGGGTGGTGAGGGCGTGCCGACGGAGTTCGTTATTGATGTTCACGGCGAAACCTATCGGGTCGACATCACTGGCGTGGGCGTCAAGGCGGAGGGCAAGCGCCATTTCTACCTGTCCATCGACGGCATGCCTGAAGAGGTGGTTTTCGAACCGCTGAACGAATTCGTCGGCGGTGGTGCCAGCAAACGCAAGCAAGCCCACGCACCGGGCCACGTCAGCACCACCATGCCTGGCAACATCGTCGATGTGCTGGTCAAGGAGGGCGATATGGTCAAGGCCGGGCAGGCGGTATTGATCACTGAAGCCATGAAGATGGAGACCGAAGTTCAGGCATCGGTGGCAGGCAAGGTCGTGGCGATTCACGTTGCCAAGGGGGACCGTGTCAACCCTGGCGAGGTGTTGGTCGAGATCGAAGGTTGAGCTGATACCAGCGCATCCTCCAAAGGTTTACCTCAGGGAAGCACTCGTGGCTTCCCTTTTTTTATTACGTGCAGGTGGGGCCGATGGTCACAACGATCGTTGCGAACGCTCCAACGTGGGAATGCAGTTCTGGACGCTCTGCGCCCTCAGGTCACCGAAACGCCTCAAGCCCCTTGATCTGTCGGCCGTCAGTAAAGTTATCCACAGCTAGCCAGCGTTCAAAGGCCACTTGCCGTTCAGGCCATTCACTGTCGAGGATCGAATACCACGCTGTGTCCCGGCTCTGGCCTTTGACGACCATGTGCTGGCGGAAGGTGCCTTCGTAGCTGAAGCCGAATCGTTCGGCCGCACGTTTGGAGCGGGCGTTGTTGGCGTTGCACTTCCATTCCAGGCGGCGGTAGCCCCGTGCGAAAGCCTCTCTGGCCAGCAGGTAAATGGCCTCGGTGCCTTTGGGTGTACGTTGCATGGCTGAGCTGAAGGTGACATGCCCTATTTCGATCCGTCCGTGGGCCGCGACGATCGACATCAGGCTGATGACGCCTTCGGCTTTATCGGTCTGCTGATCGACGACCGTGTAAAACCAGGGGTCGGAGGCTGCCTCATGCCCGGCCAGCCAGGCATTGAAGGTGCTCCGCTCCGTGAAGGGCCCGTAAGGCAGGTAATTCCACAGTTCGGGGTCGGCATTCGGGCCTTGAAATGCAACCCACAGGTCATCGGCATGACGCGCTGCGTCGAGTTTTTCCAAGCGAATGAAGCGGCCTGTCAGTGTGTCGGTTGCAGGCAATGCAGCGGCTTGCCAGTCCAGCAGAGTGTCGGGCATCAGTCACTTCCTGTTTCAGAGTGCTTTACGAAATTGTATGAGGCCGGGTCGCTCGGCCATTCGCTCGTATAACTGAATGGCCGTGGTGTTGGTTTCCTGGGTCAGCCAGTGCACCTTGTCGCAACCGTCTGCTTTGGGGGTGGCGTAGACGAACTCGATCAGTTGCCTGCCGATGCCTGTTCCGCGTTGCTCGGGTGCAACGATCAGATCCTGCAGGTAGCACGCATTATTGATGCTCCAGTTGGAGCGGTGATAGATGAAATTCACCATGCCGACCGCCTCGCCGTCCAGCCAGGCCAGCGCCGAGTGGGTGGGTTCGTTCGAGTCCACCAGCCGTTGCCAGGTGACATCACTGACCCCTTCGGCCAGCTCGGTATTGTAGAAGCGCAGATAGGCCTGCCACAGAGGCCGCCAGGCGTAATGGTCGTCGACGGTAACGGGGCGAATACGGACAGCGGTCATGAGGTTCTCCATCAGCTCATCAAGCGAGCGATTTGCTGATCATGTGCATCTGCGCTTGCTGCGAGGCCGTCGCGTACACCGGCCATGTCTGAAGCGCTGCGGTTCTGGCTGAGTTTGCGTTTGCCTTGCAGCCGCTGTACGGGAAGGGCAAACCCTGCAATTGCCCCGAGCATTTTTGCAATATAGCCCGCGGGCGCATCGTCGATGGACCAGGGCTGTATACGGCTGGATTCATGGCGATGGGTCAGATCAGCCAGCAGTTGGTGCAGTTGCGCTGCATCGGTAAATACTTGGGCCTGCCCATAGGCATGCACGGCCAGGTAATTCCAGGTTGGGACGACCTTGCCGTGTTCTGCCTTGCCAGGATAGAAGGACGGGCTCACGTAGGCATCCGCGCCCGGGAAAACCACCAGCGCTTCAGCGCCTGAGTTCAACTGCAGCCACTGCGGATTGGCCTTGGCCAGATGCCCGTAAAGCGTGCCATACGGTCCCTCGTCGCGGCGCAACAACAGCGGCAGGTGGGTCGCCTGTAAACCGTCTTCCCCATCAGTGACAAGAATTGCCAGGCGCGTTTGATCGATCTGTTCGTGCAGGCTGAACGTGTCGTTTTCCTTGAACGCAGCAGGTATGTACATGGAGATTTTCCTTGGCTGATGAGCTGATCGTAGGCAAGGTATTGGCCTTATGTAAGATCCATTTTTGACAGATTTCATAGGGCCAATTCATGCCTGTCGTTCCCGTAGCGTTCTCGTCCACGCTTACCGGTATCGTGCTCAACCCGAATCAGGGCTTGAGCAAGCAGCTTTATGAGATCTTGCGCCAGCGGGTGCTCGATGGGCGCTTGAGTGGTGGCACGCGCCTGCCGGCCAGTCGTGATCTGGCAAAGTCATTGGGCATTTCCCGCAACAGTGTGATGCGCGCCTACGACCAGCTTTACGCTGAAGGTTTCACAGAGGGGCGCACGGGTGACGGCACTTATGTCGCCCGGCTCTCGGCAAACAACTCGCCAACCCGGCATGCGAGTGGAGAAAAACTATCCACCAACTTGTCCACAGACATATCCACAGGGTTACGCACAGATTTATCCACAATCGCGGCTGAAATGACACCGGATTCATCCGCTGAAGTTATCCACAACCCGACATCCGCACTGCTTGAAAAGCATCACCTGCACGAGCCGCCAACGGGACGGCCACGGGCCTTTCGAGTAGGGGGTCCGGCGTTCGATCTTTTTCCGTTTGCCTTGTGGGGCAAGCTGTATGCAGCTTTTTGGCGCAAGCCAGACCTCGCTCAGCTCGGTTATGGGGCTGCGGCGGGAGATTCGCGGTTGCGCGAATTGATCGCTGTTTATCTTCGTTCATCACGTGGACTGCACTGCACGGCTGAGCAAATTGTGATCACCAGTGGCGCCCAGCATGCGATCAGCCTTTGTGCACAGTTGCTTCTGACGCCGGGTGAGGGCGTTGCCGTGGAAAACCCTGGCTACCGGGCGGCAGGTCATGCATTTGCGCTGGCGGGTGCGCATCTGCACGGTGTGGCTGTGGATAACGAAGGCATGCGATGCGCCGACCTGGAGCAGGCAGAGTGCAGGCTGGCGTACGTGACACCTTCGCACCAATACCCGACTGGCGTGGTCATGAGCCTGGCACGGCGGCTGGAATTGCTGGCCTGGGCCGAGAGACATCAGGGCTGGATTGTCGAAGACGATTACGACGGTGAGTACCGGTACAGCGGTTCGCCATTGGCCCCCTTGGCTGCGCTCGACCAGGGCGGTCGAGTGCTCTACGTCGGGACCTTCGGCAAAATCGCCTTTCCTGCGTTACGCCTCGGGTATCTGGTGCTGCCTCGACAACTGGTGCGACCGTTCAGCCAGCGCAAGGCAATAGACATGCGCCATACCGAGATTGGCGTGCAGGCGGTCATGGCGCAATTCATCGCGCAGGGGCATTTCCAGCGACACATCCGTCGTATGCGGCGCGCGGCGCTGAGTCGTCGCAATGCGCTGCTGGACAACTGGCCCGTGGATATTCCCGGATGCGCTGCAATGCCCAGAGTGGTGGCAGGGCTGCATATCATGGTGACGGTAGACAGCGTCGCGCGTGAACGGGCGCTGATTGCCAAAGCCGGCAGCGTCGGTGTCGAGATGAATGCCTTGAGTGATTACTGGTTGCCTGACACCCGTGAGCCTGTGGATAACCGCGCCGGGTTGGTTCTGGGTTTTGCAGCAGTGCCCGAGATCGAGATTGCCGATGCATTGAACAGGCTGCGCGAGGCCTGGTCCGAGTAGTCCCGTTGGCAGGCGTATAATCTGCACTTTCTGTTACCTGTTCTTGAGATACCCATGAATAACTCTCTTGTTGCAACGCCCGGACGCAAGTTCGGCGCGCCGCTGGCTGCGCTGTTCCTGCTGCTGATGGGCGCCCAGTTTCTGCTGCTGAGTGTCGGCACCCGCCAGGTCATGCTGTGGATCGTCGGCGCGGCGCTGGGCGTAACGCTGTATCACGCGGCATTCGGTTTCACCTCGGCGTGGCGGGTGTTCATCCGTGAGCGACGTGGTGCGGGTCTGCGGGCGCAGATGGTGATGCTGGCGGTTGCCGTGGTGCTGTTTTTTCCTGCGCTGGGTGCAGGCACGCTGTTTGGACAGCCGGTTACCGGGCTGGTCGCGCCGGTCGGAATTTCGGTCGTGGTGGGGGCGTTCATCTTCGGTATCGGCATGCAGCTGGGTGGTGGCTGTGCGTCGGGCACATTGTTCACCGCAGGTGGCGGCAATGCGCGAATGCTGGTAACGCTGCTGTTTTTCATCCTCGGTTCACTGATTGCCACCCATCATGTCGACTGGTGGTTCGCCCTGCCTTCGTTTCCGGCTGTTTCCGTGGTCAACACCTTCGGCGTGCTGCCTGCGCTGCTCATGAACCTTGCGCTGTTCGCCTTGATCGCCCTGGTGACCGTGAAGCTCGAAAAGCGTCGTCACGGTCAGCTTGAAGCGCCGCAGAGCACTGACCGTCGCGGTCTGAGCCGTGTCTTGCGTGGGCCGTGGATTCTGGTCTGGGGTGCTGTCGCGCTGGCGCTTCTCAATTACGCGACGCTGGCATTGGCGGGCCGCCCATGGGGCATCACGTCGGCATTCGCGCTATGGGGGGCGAAGGTCGCCAGCGGGCTGGGCGTGGACGTCGGCAGCTGGGTGTTCTGGCAGAGCGCCGCAAATGCCAAGGCGCTGGCAGCGCCTGTATGGGAGGACATCACCAGTGTGATGGACATCGGCATCATGCTCGGTGCCCTGCTGGCAGCAGGGCTGGCGGGACGTTTTGCGCCCAGTCTGGACATGCCCGCACGTTCGCTGGTTGCTGCGGTGATTGGCGGGTTGCTGCTGGGCTACGGCTCGCGTCTGGCCTATGGCTGCAACATCGGTGCGTACTTCAGCGGTATCGCTTCCGGCAGCCTGCACGGCTGGTTGTGGCTGGTCGCCGCTTACGCCGGGAACGTGGCCGGTGTGCGTCTGCGGCCGATTTTCTTCGCCGGTGAACGTCCGCAGGTGGCGCTGACTGGCTGCTGAACCAGGTTGAAACCCCGAGATTAAGCGGGCCGTTTGCGAACCATCTGCCGGATTGGCATTCAAAGGCCATGCAGCAGCTGTCCGCCTGCGATTCGCTTAATTTTCGATGGGGTAGTTCCTTTGCAGCAAACGATCATTTCGAAAATCCGTTTTCTCGGCAAGACCATCGGTTACGTAGGTTGGTCGCTTTTCTGGTTGTTGATCTGGGACGTGATTGTCACGGTTGACTTCATGCTGTATCTGGAGCGCAAGATCACATTGCCTTCCATGCCGCTGACCCTGCTGGGCTCGGCGCTGGTAGTCCTCACCAGCTTTCGTAATTCCAGTGCCTACAACCGCTGGTGGGAGGCCCGCACGCTGTGGGGCGCACTGGTCAACAGCTCGCGCAGCTTCGCTCGTCAGGTGCTGACTCTGGTTGAGAATGACGACGGGATCAACCCGGTCAAGGCCACGCTGTTGCGTCGCCACGTCGCTTATGTGAAGTGTCTGTCTGCGCACCTGAAGGGTGCCAAATGTGGCGACGAGATTCAGATGCTGATTCCCCGCGAGGAATTCGAGCGCCGTCACGACACCAACAACTTCCCCAACGACCTGCTCAACACTTCGGCAGCGCTGTTGGCCAAGGAGTATCAGTCGGGCCGGCTGGACAGCATTCGTCTGGCGCGCCTGGAGTCGACCATGGTGGATATCTCCAATTGCCAGGGCGGTATGGAGCGTATTGCCAACACGCCGCTGCCTTATCCGTATGTCGCCTTTCCGCGCTTGTTCATCACGCTGTTCTGTCTGATCGTCCCGATCGGTCTGGTGGAAACCCTTGGCTGGTTCACGCCGCTGGCTTCGACCGTAGTGGGCTTCATGCTGTTGGCCATCGAAAAGATCGGCACTGACTTGCAGAGCCCGTTCCGTGCCAGCGAGCATGAGATTCAGATGACGGCATTGTGCGAAAACATCGAACGCAATCTGGATTCGATGCTCAGGGGCGCACAGGAAGAATGCAAGGCTTCGTAAGGAGGTTGAGGCGTTCAGCGTTTGCCGAGCGCCTCGTATAACGTGGGAGTTGCAGCTGCTTAACGCAGCTCACCACACAGATCCAGCTCGACCAGCCGTCGCACTTCCTCGTTCGTCAGGCCTGCACCCAGCAGCGCATGCAGTTTGCCAAGCGCTGCTTCGCGGGTCATGCCGCCACCGGAAAGCACGCCTGCAGCACGCAGACGGCTGCCCGCCTCGTAGACGTCCAGCTCGACACCGCCCTCGTGACACTGGGTGATCGCAACCACGCAGATGCCAAGCGCTCGTGCGTTTTCCAGACTGGCCAGGAACTGCGGATCGTCACTGGGGCCAGTGCCGTTGCCGAAGCATTCGATTACCAGCCCCTGGATGCCGCTGTTGATCAGACCGTCGAGCTGAGCAGCGCCGATGCCGGGAAACAGGGGTAATACCGCAACCTCTGCCAGCGTCCTCGCCTGACGGTAATCGAGGGCGTCAGGCAGCGAAACCACCGCGTGACCACCACGTGAGCGTTGCAATGGTGCAAATGGTTGACGACCGAAGCTGCGAATTTTCGCGCAGCGAACAGGCGTCATCAGTTGCCCGTGGAAATACAACTGGACGCCCGAAACCAGGCCTGAACCCAGAGCGAGCAGGGCGCCGTTGACGTTTTCCCAGGCATCACTGTCCTGCACGCCCGCAGGCAGCATCGAGCCGGTGAACAGCACCGGCGCGCTGAAACCCAACAATTGGAAGCGCATCGCCGCTGCGCTGTAGGCCAGGGTGTCAGTGCCATGCAGGACCAGCACCGCATCGCAGCCGTCGACCTCAACCGCTTCGATCACCGCGTCGCGCAGGCGTAGCCAGTAGGACGGGGTCATGTTGGCGCTGTCGATCAGTGGCGACATCTCGCGAAAGTGCCACTCGGGTACCAGCAGTTCCGGGTGCTCGGCCAGCTGTCCGGCCATTCGTGCCTCGAAACCCGAAGCCGGTGCCAGACCGTTGGCGCTGGCCTGCATGCCAATGGTGCCGCCGGTGTAAAGAACCATCACGCGTTGTGCGGGTTGTTGTGCGTCATGAGTCATGGCTCTTCTCCGGCGTAGTGTCGCGGTGGTTATCGTTCTTCTGGTACGGGTCTGGCTGCCGCTTCGGCATCCTGTGTCGACTGACGGGTCGGATTGGCTGGCCATGCGTTGCGGTCCAGATCCAGATCAGGGAACTGGCTGGAATCGAACACCGGCGTCTTGATGCCTGCCCGGCGCTGCGCATCGTAGTCGTTCAAAATGCGTTTGACGACTTTGAACAGCATTGCGAGGGCGATCAGGTTGACGAATGCCAGCATGGTCATGGTGATGTCGGCGAATGCCAATACATCCTTGAGGTCGACGACGGCACCCCACATGATCAGGACCAGTACCGCGATACGGTAAATGATGATGGTCTGGATCTTTTCGCCAAACAGGAACCGCAGGCTGTTTTCGCCCAGGTAGTAGTTGTAGAGAATCGAGGTGAAGACAAACAGCGCCAGCGCCACGCTGATGAAGATTCTGCCCCAGTCACCGACCACGGCAGCCAGCGAGTTCTGCGCCAGCACGATACCGTTGCCGTCGTAGCCGATGTCGTAGATGCCGGACAGCAGGATCAGCAAGGCGGTGCAGGTGCAGATCACGAAGGTATCGAGGAATACGCTGAACGCCTGAACCACGCCTTGTGCCACCGGGTGCTCGACATGTGCCACGGCAGCAACGTTGGGCGCACTGCCCAGGCCGGCTTCGTTGGCGAAGACACCACGTTTGACGCCCATCACGATAGCGCTGCCGATCAGGCCGCCGAATACCGGATCAAGACCGAAGGCGCTTCTGACGATGGTCATCAGCATGCCGGGAACGTGGTCGATCTGCAGGACGATGACATAGATGGTGACCGCGATGTAAATCAGGGTCTTGACCGGAACCAGCAGGTCGGAAATCGCCGCAATGCGCTTGATGCCGCCGACGAAGGCCAGGCCCAGCAGCACCACCAGACAGATACCGGTGGTTCTGGTGTCGATGTTGAACGCACTTTTCAGCGAGTCGGTCACGGCATGGGATTGCACGCCGTTGAAGGCAAAACCGAAGGTCACCAGCAGCAGTACGGCCATGACCATGCCCAGCCAGCGCTTGCCCAGACCGTGCTGGATATAGAACGCCGGACCGCCGCGGAACTGACCTTCGGAATCCTTGCGCTTATAGAGTTGAGCGAGGGAGCACTCGATGAAGCTGCTGGACATGCCGACCAGTGCGGTTACCCACATCCAGAATACGGCACCCGGACCGCCGAGCGTTACGGCGATGCCGACGCCTGCGATGTTGCCGGCACCGACGCGGCCCGCAAGGCTGAGCATCAGTGCCTGAAACGAACTCAACTGACCCGCGCTGCTGCGCAAGCTGTCGCGAAAAACCGAGAACATGTGGAAAAAGTGTCGAAACTGAACGAAACGCGAGCGGATCGTGAAGTAACTACCCAGGCCAACGATAAGTACGATCAGTACCTTACCGGAGAGAAAGTCGTTAATCATTTCCAGCATTTTTGTTATTCCTCGCTACTTTTGAGGGGGCGCACTATACCGGTGCAAAGTTTTTACGTCTGTAGTCGCTTTCTTGGACGGCTGATTCTTCATTCGCGACGATGAATGAATACTTCCTCGGATTACTCCGCCGAAGTGAGGTGCCGGAGGCTCTGGGTCCAGTGTGGGAGCCCTTTGCTGCAGGCAAAAAAAAGGGTCTGGAGAATCACTCCCAGACCCTCAAAAAATTGAGGGGTGTCTAGGCCCTCAATCTGGTGAGCAGGTTGCGCAGGTCACTCCTGTCAGGCCTTCAAGGGGGCCAGACGGGGAGCGATCATGTTTTCCGGGCGCAGGATGTCGTCGAGCATGGCATCGTCGAGCAGACCTTCCTCACGCACCAGTTCAAGCACACCGCGGCCGGTTTCCAGCGCGATGCGGGCGATACGGGTGGAGTTTTCGTAACCGATGTAAGGGTTGAGTGCGGTGACCAGGCCAATCGAATGCTCGACCAGCTCGCGGCAGCGTTGTTCGTTGGCCGTGATGCCGACGATGCAGTGCTCGCGCAGCATGTCCATGGCGCGCTGCAGCAGGCGGATCGAGTCGAAGATCTTGTAGGCGATCAATGGCTCCATCACGTTGAGCTGCAATTGCCCGCCTTCGGCAGCCATGGTCAGCGACAGATCGTTGCCGATGATCTCGAAGGCGACCTGGTTGACGGCTTCCGGGATCACCGGGTTGACCTTGCCGGGCATGATCGAGCTGCCTGGCTGGCGCGCCGGCAGATTGATTTCGTTGATCCCGGTGCGCGGGCCGCTGGACAGCAGGCGCAAGTCGTTGCAGATTTTCGACAGCTTGACCGCCGTACGCTTGAGCATGCCCGAGAACAGTACGAATGCGCCCATGTCCGAGGTCGCTTCGATCAGGTCCGCTGCCGGCACCAGCGGCTGGCCGCTGATCAGCGCCAGACGGTCGACGGCAAGCTTCTGATAGCCTGGGTCGGCGTTGATGCCGGTGCCAATGGCCGTTCCGCCCAGGTTCACTTCGGTCAACAACTCCGGTGCCAGGCTGCGCAGGCGGTTGAGGTCTTCTGTCAGGGTGGTGGCAAAGGCGCGGAATTCCTGACCCAGAGTCATTGGAACGGCGTCCTGCAACTGAGTGCGGCCCATTTTCAGAACATGGTTGAATTCTTCACCCTTGGCGGCGAACGACTGGATCAGGCTGGAGAGGCTGGCAAGCAGGGCGTCATGACCCAGCAGCAGGCCCAGACGGATCGCGGTCGGGTAGGCGTCGTTGGTCGACTGCGCCATGTTTACATCGTTGTTGGGATGCAGGTGTTTGTATTCGCCTTTCTCGAAACCCATGGTTTCCAGAGCGATGTTGGCGATGACTTCGTTGGCATTCATGTTAGTGGACGTGCCGGCGCCGCCCTGAATCATGTCGACCACGAACTGATCGTGGAAGTCGCCGCGGATCAAGCGGGCGCAGGCCTCGCTGATGGCCGCATGCTTGGTATCGTTGAGGTGTCCGAGCTGGTGGTTTGCATCAGCTGCCGCCTGCTTGACCATGGCCAGGGCCACAACCAGTTTAGGGTAGTGCGAAAGCGGCACGCCGGAGAGGTGAAAATTGTTCACCGCTCGCAGGGTCTGGATGCCGTAATAAGCGTTGGCAGGTACTTCGAGAACACCAAGAAGGTCTTTTTCGATGCGCGATGATGCAGGCGAGGACATGATAAAAAAAGTCTCAAAAAGGCACGGACAATGCCGGAACGCCACGAATAGTGGGCTTGCCGCCTCGGCTTGACCAATGCTGTTAAACGCTGGCCTATGCAATAACGGCATAATCAGGGTGTGACCCGGATTCCTTTCAGTGCGTAAAGGGGGCAAAATGTCGCACCCCGGCGGTTCTCCGCTTCTCTCAAATGGAGCCGTCCGGTCATGTATCCGCGCCGCGTTGCCGATCGTCCCACCAGGGTCGCTTCAAACCGGGTGCTTGCAGGGCTGCGCAGTTGCCCGTCGAAGCAGCCATCCATTGTCCGGGAGGACCTGATGAATCTGGAAAGCAAATGGCTGGAGGATTTCAGCGCCCTGGCGGCCACTCGCAGCTTTTCTCAGGCGGCCGAGCGTCGTTTCGTGACTCAGCCCGCGTTCAGCCGGCGTATCCGCAGTCTCGAGTCGGCATTGGGGCTGACCCTGGTCAATCGCTCGCGCACGCCCATCGAGCTGACGGCGGCGGGGCAACTGTTTCTCGTCACCGCGCGTACGGTGGTCGAGCAACTGGGCGAAGTGGTGCGCCATCTGCATCATCTGGAAGGTGGGCAGGGCGAGGTGATGCAGGTTGCTGCGGCACACTCCCTGGCGCTGGGATTCTTTCCGCGCTGGATCGCCCAGTTGCGCAACGAAGGGCTGAACATTGCGACCCGGCTGGTGGCCACCAATGTCGGCGATGCGGTACATGCGCTGCGTGAAGGTGGCTGTGATCTGATGCTGGCGTTCTACGACCCTGATGCAGCGCTGCAAATGGATGCCGAAATATTTCCCTCCCTGCATCTGGGGCATACCGAGATGTTGCCGGTCTGCGCTGCCGATGCCGATGGGCAGCCGTTGTTCGATATGGAAGGCGAGGGCAGTGTGCCGTTGCTTGCCTATAGCGCCGGGGCTTTTCTGGGGCGTTCGGTGAATCTGCTGCTGCGTCAGCGCAATCTGCGCTTCACGACGGTCTACGAGACGGCCATGGCAGACAGTCTGAAAAGCATGGCGCTGGAAGGCCTGGGGATAGCCTGGGTGCCGCAGCTGAGTGTGCGCGCCGAACTGGCGCGCGGTGAATTGGTGGTGTGTGGCGGGCCGCAATGGCACGTTCCGCTGGAGATCAGGCTTTACCGCTGCGCACTGGTACGCAAGGCCAATGTGCGTCTTTTATGGCGCAAGCTGGAAAGCGCGGCGCCACCAGAGTCATTGTAAGGCGGGCCGCTCGTGGCAAGCGGCCCGCGCTTCATTCAAGGGTACTCACTCAGGTTTGCGACGATTTTTTGCTTGTTTTTGTCGCTGTAGAAGTAGCAGTTGGCACGTACGGATTGGCGGGTTGCTACCAGATTGGTTTCGCACCACCAGCCACCTTTGTAAATGACTTCTGCGAGTTCGTGAGTACCGCCGAGCATATGGCCAAGCTCATGTGCAGGTGCGGTAAACGTTTCCAGCGAGGCTATGCCGGTATTCCCACCGATGTTGGCGAAACCAACCGTGGTTGAATTCATCCTGCTTTGGGTCACCAACAGGTATTTGCTGGTGCCATTGATCGGCAGGTTTTGCTCCGTCAGATACTTATTGATTTCGCTCCTCCATGCGTCATAGGTCTGGTCAGTGTTTTCGTTCTTGTACTGAAAGTCCGTCACCTCAGGAACGTTGCGAGCGAACTGTAAATGGACGCGACGACCCGTGAAGCTTTCCAGGTCCTTGATGAGCCAGGCAAAGTAGTCCTGGGCCAGGCGCGCGTCGCTGGTTTCCTTGACGTCATCATGAATGAACAGGAAGAAAAACAGCGGTCGTTTCGATTGATCGGCCAAAGCGGCCTGGCACAGTGTGAATGTGGCGATCAACAGCAGGGATCTTGCGATTGTCTTGAACATATTTACTCGTCCGTGAGCAGTGAATAGGGGGGCATGACCGGAAGCAGGTCATGGCTACAATTAATAACAATTGCGGCGTCGGTTAAATCAGGATTGGCAGCTGTCGATGTAGCCTTTACCTGTACCAAAGTGCAGGAAGAGTGACGGGCTCTTCCGAGCTCGTCCGACTCGCTGCCCCGTGCACGTAAAAACCTTGAACGGTTGATCGTCCAAGGGGGCTGTCATCCTGACGCTTTGCGGTATACTGCGCGGCCTTTGGCCGGCTAAATCGGTCATTATTCGTACAACAAGCCACGCCGGTTCCCCCGCGTGGCTTGTTGTTTTCAGACGCGCCTGCGGGCGCCCGATGAGAGGCACGACGATGAGCGCACTGGTTGGCGTGATCATGGGCTCCAAGTCCGATTGGTCCACCCTTAGCCACACTGCCGACATGCTGGAAAAGCTCGGCATCCCTTATGAAGTCAAGGTAGTGTCAGCTCACCGCACGCCGGACCTGCTGTTCCAGTACGCCGACGAAGCCGAGGGCCGTGGCATTGAAGTGATCATCGCCGGTGCCGGTGGTGCCGCTCACTTGCCGGGCATGTGCGCTGCCAAGACTCACCTGCCTGTGCTGGGCGTTCCGGTGCAGTCGTCGATGCTGTCGGGTGTCGACTCCCTGCTGTCGATCGTGCAGATGCCTGCCGGCATTCCGGTGGCGACCCTGGCTATCGGCAAGGCTGGAGCGATCAACGCAGCGCTGCTTTCAGCCAGTATCCTCGGGGCAAAACACCCTCAATTCCACGCAGCGCTGAAGAAATTCCGTGCTGAGCAGACAGACAGCGTCCTGGACAATCCAGACCCGCGCCACGCCTGAGGTTTTTTCATGAAGATCGGTGTAATCGGTGGCGGCCAGCTGGGCCGCATGTTGGCATTGGCAGGTACGCCGCTGGGCATGAACTTCGCCTTTCTCGATCCCGCGCCGGATGCCTGTGCCGCTGCACTTGGCGAGCACCTGCGTGCCGATTACGGCGATCTGGATCATCTGCGTCAGTTGGCAGACGAAGTCGATCTGGTGACCTTTGAGTTTGAAAGCGTTCCGGCCGAGACCGTGGCGTTTCTGTCGCAGTTCGTACCGGTTTATCCGAGCGCCGAGGCGTTGCGCATTGCGCGTGACCGCTGGTTTGAAAAAAGCATGTTCAAGGATCTGGGCATTCCGACGCCGGCATTCGCCGATATCCAGTCGCAGGCCGACCTGGATGCTGCCGTTGCCAGCATCGGTCTGCCGGCCGTCCTGAAAACCCGCACCCTGGGTTATGACGGCAAGGGCCAGAAGGTTCTGCGTTCGGCGGCCGATGTCGTCGATACATTCGCCGAGCTGGGCAGCGTGCCCTGCCTGCTGGAGGGCTTCGTGCCGTTCACCGGCGAAGTGTCGTTGATCGCCGTTCGCGCGCGTGATGGCGAGACCCGGTTCTACCCGCTGGTGCACAACACACATGACATCGGCATTCTGCGCCTGTCCATCGCCAGCACCGATCATCCTTTGCAGACACTTGCCGAAGACTACGCCGGGCGCGTCCTGAAGCAACTTGATTACGTGGGTGTGCTGGCATTCGAGTTCTTTGAGGTGGATGGGGGCCTGAAGGCCAACGAGATTGCGCCGCGCGTGCACAACTCCGGTCACTGGACTACCGAAGGGGCCGAGTGCAGCCAGTTCGAAAACCACCTGCGGGCGGTTGCCGGTCTGCCGCTGGGCTCCACAGCCAAGGTCGGCGAGAGCGCCATGCTCAACTTCATCGGTGAAGTGCCGGCAGTGGACAAGGTCGTCGCCGTCGAAGATTGCCACCTGCACCATTACGGCAAGGCGTTCAAGGCCGGACGTAAAGTGGGTCATGCCACTCTGCGCAGCGCCGACCGTGCCACGCTGGACCGTCAGGTGAAACTGGTTGAAGCGCTGATCAAGGGTTGATCACCGGTTTGAGTCTGGTGCCAGCGCTGGCATGCCATTCAGTACGCTGCGTCCCGTTACGGCGCGCAGCGTCGGGCATTGCGTTGCCACGCTGGGGCGTGGGAAACGAGAATTGCCCTTCATGAAGAATTTTCCACCTCGACCCAAACTTGCCATTGCGCCGGAACCATTCCCGACCGCTGTTCTCAGATAGCGTAGGCCGGGGCTGCTATTAGCCCGGGCGTATTCACTTAATACAGAGGGAAATGGCATGGGTATCATTGGAACCATCTTTATCGGCCTGATCGTTGGTCTGCTGGCTCGCTTTCTGAAGCCGGGCGACGACAGCATGGGCTGGATCATGACCATCGTGCTGGGTATCGCCGGTTCGCTCGCGGCCACTTATGGCGGTCAGGCGCTGGGTATCTATCAGGCTGGCGAAGGCGCAGGTTTCCTTGGCGCGCTGGTCGGTGCAATCATCCTGCTGGTTATCTACGGCATGATCAAAAAGAAATAACGCTAATGCGTCAGCCCTCTGTTTTACAGTGCGCAGAGGGCTAGAATGCTCGGCAACTTTCCACCCCCTTTGCCGAGTTCTACCATGCGTCGCTTTCTGTTGATGACTCTTCTGCTGTTATCCGCGCTTTCCGGCGTTGCACACGCTCAGTTGCCGGAAACCGACTGGCTTGAGCTGATGCCCAAGTCCGATCAAAAAGCCCTCGAAGCCATGCCCGAGATTGATCATAACTCTCCGGAAGCCATGGGCACGTTCGACAGCAAGGGTGGGTTGAAACAAAGCAAGGGTTTGCCAGCGGTCATGTACTCGACCAAAACCGTCCCCGCTATGAACGGCAAGACCATTCGGCTTGGCGGTTACCCGGTGCCCCTCGAAACCGATGCCAAGGGCCATAGCACGCTGTTTTTCATCGTGCCTTATCCAGGCGCCTGCATCCATGTTCCGCCACCGCCACCCAACCAGTTGGTGCTGGTGCGTTACCCGAAAGGCCTGAAACTGGATGATATCTACACACCCCTGTGGGTAGAAGGCACCCTGAAAATCGAGAAGGTCAGTAACGATCTGGCTGACGCGGCCTACGCGATGGATGCATCAAAGGTCCGTGTGGTGGTGGAATCGGACCTTTGATCTCTGATCGAATTTGAATCAGAGCCCTTCGCTCCAGATACTCACACCCAGAACATGCATCTGATCGGGTGTCAGCGTCACCACGTCGTCGAGCACGTTGGCGGTTTCGACGCAGACCATGCGCTGCCAGCCGTCCGCTGCCATATCGGTGAATGTGCCGGTTTTCTCGATCCACGGGTTCCACAGGATGGCCGACCTGGAGCCTGTGCTGCGGATGTGGATGCGTCGCTGCCATTCTGGGTCAACGATGCTGAGTACACCCGGTGTGTTCTTGTAAATGCGGTCGGTTTCGCCCGCGAACGTCAGGTCGCCGCTTTGTTCGCGTTCTTCCCAGTTTTCCAGGGTTTCGATATAGCGCAGGCCGTCCAGCCCTTCGATGCTGATCTGGCGTACATCGCTGATGGCGAAATAGGTGTGCAGTGCCTGGCTGATGGTCACCGGTTCTGTGCCGCAGTTATAGCTGACCAGGCTGACGTTCAGGGCGTGGTCCAGGCGGATGCTCAGTTTCAGGGCAACGTTGTGCGGCCAGCCTGGTAAATGGCCTTCCGCCTCTGGAAGGACGAACTCCACCAGCAGTGCGTCGCCGTCTCCACCGATGCCCAGCAATTGCCAGTCCAGCGCCCGCACCTCACCGTGGGCCTTGGCCGGCTCGCTGCTGTCGCGCATTGCCTGCACGCTTTGAGGGTTGCGTTCCAGGTTGCCGAACCACGGCCAGCAGATGGGCATGCCTGCACGAATGGGTTTGCCCTGCTTGAAAACGGCTTCTTCATTCAGCCACACCAGTGGCTGCTGTCCGGCCACTTGATAACTGAGGAGGTGTGCGCCCTGTTGTGCGACCAACAGCTCTGCTTCGCCGTGGCGGATACGCCAGCAGTTCAATTCATCGTACTGGACGGATTCAACGGTAGGTTCAACCGGGGATGTTGGCATGCAAAGTTCTCACTCAATGACCGTGACGAAAGTAGACCGCTTCACGCTCGGTGAGTTTACCCGTGCAGCCAATCCATGACCGAGCGACAATTTACCGCCGCGCAGGAACCGAGCGTGTCCGGCCGCTGGAATCAATGGCCACGAATACGAATGCGGCCTCTGTGACCTTGCGCCATTCGCTGGTGACCGGGTCATCGCTCCACACTTCGACCATCATCTTGATCGAGGTACGTCCGACTTCCAGGGTGCGAGTGTAAAAGGACAGCTGCTCGCCGACAGCCACCGGGACCAGAAACGCCATGCGATCAATCGCCACGGTCGCCACCCGGCCACCCGCCACTTTACTGGCCATCGCTGTACCTGCCAGGTCCATCTGGGACACCAGCCAGCCGCCGAAGATGTCGCCAAAGCCATTGGTTTCGCGGGGAAGGGCGGTAATTTGCAGTGCAAGGTCGCCTTGCGGAGTTGGATCTTCTTGTTCGAGCTCGATCATGCCTAGGGTGCCTCTGACCCATGACTCTCATTATTGTATGCAGCGGTTAACAGGTGCCATTCAAGACCATTAGCATGAACATTATGTGTTCTGCACTGGCGTGGCCCATAGGGAAACTCTGCGAAACCCGCTGATTCAGACGTTTTCGCACAACTTCCCACGGCTGTTGACGGCTTGCGAGTATATCGGGCGTTGCGTCATAGAACGACCGCCCGGTCTTCATTTTGTGCCCGTGGCAGTTCTTGTCATGTGTTTTTTGAAACAATTTGCTATCTTGCTGGACCTCTACAGGTGACAAGACTGCCTGTACACGCAATTTTGGTGCCTACCTGCACCGTTGCTCCCGACAATCGCTTATGCACGGCACCCCGCAGCAGCCAGCGTTGCAGTCACTTGCCCCTTTTTAAAGAACAAGTAAAGAGAAGCCTTGTCATGTCATCTGTCCCTTCAAGTTCCACGCAGCCTGCGCGGCCTTTGACTCGCAGCGATTACAAAACCCTTTCGCTTTCTGCCCTGGGTGGTGCGCTGGAGTTTTACGACTTCATCATCTTCGTGTTTTTCGCGGCGGTAGTCGGCAAGCTGTTTTTCCCGGTGGACATGCCTGACTGGCTGCGCATGATGCAGACATTCGGTATTTTCGCCGCCGGTTATCTGGCGAGACCCCTGGGCGGCATTATCATGGCGCACTTCGGCGATTTGCTGGGGCGCAAGAAAATGTTCACGCTGAGCATTTTCATGATGGCGGTGCCGACCCTGATCATGGGTTTGTTGCCGACCTATGCTCAGATCGGGCTGTGGGCACCGATTCTGCTGCTGCTGATGCGCGTCATTCAGGGTGCAGCCATTGGCGGCGAGGTGCCGGGTGCCTGGGTATTCGTGTCCGAACATGTGCCTGCACGTCGTGTCGGGTATGCCTGCGGCACCCTGACTGCCGGGCTGACAGCAGGCATCCTGCTGGGCTCGCTGGTCGCCACGGCAATCAACAGCATTTATACCCCGGTCGAAGTGTCCGATTACGCTTGGCGGATTCCGTTCCTGCTGGGTGGCGTGTTTGGTCTGATGTCGGTCTATCTGCGCCGCCTGCTGCACGAAACACCTGTGTTCGCCGAGCTGCAACAGCGCAAGGCGCTGGCCGAAGAAGTGCCGCTCAAGGCGGTATTGCGTGATCATCGTGGTGCGGTTGCGCTGTCGATGCTGATGACCTGGCTGTTGTCGGCCGGCATCATTGTCGTGATCCTGATGACCCCGACCATCCTGCAGACCCTCTATGGCTTCCCGGCAGCCACGGCGCTGAAGGCCAATAGCCTGGCTATCGTGTTCCTCAGTCTGGGTTGCATCGCGTCGGGTACTCTGGCCGATCGTTTCGGCGCAGGCTGGGTGTTCCTGTTGGGCAGCGCAGGTTTGCTGGTCAGTTCCTGGACGTTCTACCACGTCCTCGGCAGCCACCCGGAGATGCTGTTCCCGCTGTATGCCGTGACCGGGCTGTTCGTCGGTACTATCGGTGCAGTTCCCTATGTCATGGTCAAGGCGTTCCCGCCGGTGGTGCGCTTCTCGGGACTGTCGTTCTCCTACAACCTGGCGTACGCCATTTTCGGCGGGCTGACGCCGATGGTGGTGACGTTCATGCTCAAGAGCAGTCCGATGGGCCCGGCCTGGTACGTCGCGATTCTCTGCGGCCTGGGCATGGCAATCGGCGTGTTTTTGCTGACCAGAAAGCGTTGAACATCGCCCGACGGGAAATCGTTCAAGGCATCCGTTAAAGCGAAAGGCTATCTCCCTGCGCAGGGCGATAGCCTTTTCATCTTATTGTCATAATCAATTCATAGAGTAGTCACAAGACTGGCCGCGAAGGCTTGTGAACACCTACATACCCTGCCAGGAGCGCAAGGATGACACTCAAGCGTTTGATGGCTGCACTGACATTGATGACCGCCGCAGTGACGGCAGCCAATGCGGTAGCGGCCGTCGATCCTGCCATCAAGGCCTACACCAGAACCTCCGGCGTGTCGGGCAATCTCTCCAGTGTCGGTTCCGATACCCTGGCAAATCTCATGACCTTGTGGGCCGAGGCGTACAAGAAAGAATACCCCAGCGTGAATATCCAGATTCAAGCGGCCGGCTCTTCCACAGCGCCACCTGCGCTGACCGAGGGCACTGCCAATCTGGGACCCATGAGCCGCAGGATGAAGGATGGCGAACTATCGGCCTTCGAGCAGAAGCACGGCTACAAGCCAACGGCTATCCCGGTCGCTGTGGATGCATTGGCTGTTTTTGTCCATAAGGACAATCCGATCAAGGGCCTGACCCTGCAGCAAGTCGATGCAATCTTCTCTGCGACCCGACTGTGCGGTGCCAAGGCGGATGCGAAGACCTGGGGTGATGTCGGGGTGAGCGGCGATCTGGCAGGCAAGCCGATCCAGTTGTTCGGCCGCAACTCGGTGTCGGGTACGTACGGTTACTTCAAGGAAGAAGCGCTGTGCAAAGGCGACTTCAAGGCCAACGTCAACGAACAGCCCGGTTCGGCCTCGGTGGTCAGCGCCATCAGCAATTCGCTCAACGGTATCGGCTACTCGGGCATTGGCTACAAGACGTCCAATGTGCGGACGGTCCCGCTGGCGAAGAAGGAGGGCGGCGAGTTTGTCGAAGACAGCGAAGCCAACACCCTTAACGGCAGTTACCCGCTGTCGCGCTTTCTTTATGTCTATGTGAACAAGGCACCCAATCAGCCTTTAGCGCCGCTGGAAGCCGAGTTCGTGAAACTGGTGCTGTCCAGGCAGGGCCAGGAAGTGGTGATGAAAGACGGTTATATTCCGCTGCCTGCCCGTGTGGTGGAAAAGACACTGGCCGACCTCGGCCTGCAAGGCGCGAGCGGTGCAGCGGTAAAGTAATCACGCATAGCTTGCAAGCGAGGCTTAATGGACTGGCCTGCCTACAAATTGAACAGTCCGCTGCCAGTTTCGTGGGCAGCGGGCTTTCTTGCGTCACCTTGCTGTAATGTTTCTGTCATACAAGGCGTCTACGGTGTGTGCGCATGAATGAGCTGTTCAAATCTACGATGGACCAGGATTCGCCTCCCGCGCGCATTGATTTCAATACGCCTGCGATGGTGCGAAAGCGTCGTGTCCGTGCGTTCAAGGATCGTCTCACGCACTGGTACGTGGCCATTGGCGGCCTCGCCGTACTGGCTGCCATCACGCTGATCTTTTTCTACCTGGCCTATGTCGTTGCGCCCCTCTTCAAAGGCGCAAGCCTGACATCCGAACCTGCGCTGAATACTGCCTGGATGCAGAAAGCGGGTACGCCGCTGATGATTGCAATCGAGGAGCAGAACCAGATCGGAATGCGTATTTCCGACAAGGGCGAAGTGATCTTTTTCAACATCAAGGATGGCGCAGAGCTGCACCGGATTACCTTGCCGCTGCCCGCAGGCGTATCCGTTGCGTCCATCGGCAAGGATCAGCCGGGTGCTCCCTTGATAGCCCTGGGCCTGTCCAACGGTCAGGTGCTGGTGTTCAGGCACTCGTACCTGACAACCTACCCGAACGACCAGAAAACCATCACCCCGAGCGTGGCCTGGCCTTATGGCGAAGCGCCTCTGGTGCTGGATGAAGCCGGTCGCGCCGTCGAGCATGTGACTGTCAGTGCCGATGGCGAAAGCCTCAAGCTGGCAGGCTCTACCGGCACTCAGCTGCACGTCATCTCGCTTGAGCAGAAAGAAAACATGATGACCGGCGAGATGACGCGCGAGCAGACGCGCATCGATTTGCCGCAGATGTCGGCTGCCGTCAAGGCGATCTACATCGACCCGCGCCAGCAATGGCTGTATGTCATCAATGGTCGCGCGCAGGCAGATGTGTTCAGCCTGCGCGATCGCAGCCTCAATGGCCGCTATAAATTGCTGGAAGACGGTAACGCCGAGATCACGGCAAGCGCCCAACTGGTCGGCGGTATTTCGCTGATCATCGGCAACTCCAAGGGCGGCATGTCGCAGTGGTTCATGGCCCGGGATACTGACGGCGAGCAGCGCCTGATGCGCATCCGCGATTTCAGGCTGGGCAGCGCGCCCATCGAGCAGATCAAGGCTGAACAGCGTCGCAAGGGCTTCATTGCCCTGGACACCTCGGGCAGGCTGGGTGTCTTCCACAGTACCGCGCACCGTACGTTGCTGATCGACAAGGTTGCCGATGGTCCAGGCATCCTGGCGTTATCACCGCGCGCCAACCGGATTCTGATCGAAAGCGGTGGCAAACTGCTGCCGCTGACGCTGGACAACCCGCACCCGGAAGTCTCCTGGAGTTCGCTGTGGGGCAAGGTCTGGTACGAAAACTACGATGAGCCCAAGTACGTCTGGCAGTCCACGGCGTCCAACTCGGACTTCGAGCCCAAGCTGAGCCTGGCACCGTTGACCTACGGCACGTTGAAAGCTGCTTTCTACGCCATGTTGCTGGCAGCGCCGCTGGCCGTGGCTGCCGCGATCTATACCGCCTACTTCATGGCACCTGGCATGCGCCGCAAGGTCAAGCCGGTGATCGAGTTGATGGAGGCGATGCCGACGGTGATTCTCGGCTTCTTTGCCGGACTGTTTCTGGCACCTTACCTTGAAGGTCATCTTCCCGGCATCTTCAGTCTGTTGCTGCTCACGCCGATCGGCATTTTGCTGGCGGGCTTTTTCTGGACGCGTCTGCCTGATTCGCTTCGCCTGCGCGTGCCCGATGGCTGGGAAGGCGCAATCCTGATCCCCGTCGTGCTGTTGGTGGGCTGGTTTTCGCTGAGCATGAGCCCGCATCTGGAGAGCTGGTTCTTCGGTGGCGACATGAGTACGTGGATCCGCGACCGACTGGGTATTACCTATGATCAGCGCAACGCGCTGGTGGTCGGCATCGCTATGGGTTTTGCGGTGATCCCCAACATTTACTCGATTGCCGAAGACGCGGTGTTCAGCGTACCGCGCAGCCTGACTCTGGGCTCTCTGGCTCTGGGCGCGACACCGTGGCAGACCTTGACGCGGGTGGTGATTCTGACTGCCAGCCCCGGCATTTTCTCCGCCTTGATGATTGGCATGGGCCGCGCGGTGGGGGAAACCATGATTGTGCTGATGGCGACCGGCAACACGCCGATCATGGACATGAATCTGTTTGAAGGCATGCGCACGCTGGCGGCCAACGTCGCGGTGGAAATGCCCGAGTCGGAAGTGGGCGGCAGCCATTACAGGGTGCTGTTTCTGGCGGCGTTGGTGCTGTTGATGTTCACCTTTGTGATGAACACCCTCGCGGAGCTGATTCGTCAGCGTCTTCGCAAGCAATACTCGGCGTTGTAAGGAAGGTAGGCGTTGGTGAAGCGGAACTCCCTCAAGAACTGGTTCAAAAGCGGTGCCCCCGGCGTCTGGATGAGTGCGGGTGCCGTATCCATCGCTGTGATCATGACCATCGGCCTGTTGGCGGTGATCGCCGTGCGTGGCCTGGGGCATTTCTGGCCTGCCGATCTGGTATCTGCGCATTACGCGGTGCCCAATCAGGAATCGAGTGTTCTGGTCGGTGAGCGGGTCGAGCAGGAACAGGTGCCGCGTGCGCGCCTGAAAAGCGCAGGTCTGCCGGTGCCTGATCAAGGACCGGAGTTCATGACCCGTGAGCTGTTCAAGGTCGGCAACCGCGATCTCAATCCCAGCGATTTCACCTGGGTCGTGGGCGATTGGCTGACCGCGCAGAGCCGTCCTGCCGAGCTGATGACGCTGGAGCGTCGGGAGTGGGGTAACTTTTACGGCTATCTGGTCAACGTCAAGGAAGGCGGCCGGATCGTTGCCGAAGGCGAGGCTGCCTGGCCGATCCTGCAAGAACGCATCAAACGCGTCGAAAAGCTGGCTGACGAGCTTTATACCCTGGAAAAGAAAGACATCGGTGCCATCAATCACGGCATTGAGCGTCTGCGCCTGCAGGCCCGCAAGCTGGAACTCAATGGCCGGCTCGACGCAGCAGCGCAAGCTGACATGGCGGCAGAGCGCGCCGAGCTGGACGCACGCTACAAGGTCATCGAAGCGCGTCTTGACGGGCTGCATCAGGCCTTTGACCGAGACAGCCTGACGGCACGCGATGCCAACGGTAAAGAGATCGAACTCAGTCTGGGCAAGGTGGTGCGTGCTTATCAGCCCAACGCGATGAGCATGCTCACCAAGCTGGGTTTCTACTTCCAGAAGTTGTGGGAATTTCTCAGCGCCGATCCACGCGAAGCCAACACGGAAGGCGGTATTTTCCCGGCGATTTTCGGCACGGTGATGATGACCCTGATCATGGCGGTGATCGTAACGCCGTTCGGCGTGCTGGCGGCGGTTTACCTGCGTGAATACGCGCGTCAGGGGCCGGTCACCCGGCTCATCCGCATTGCCGTGAACAACCTCGCCGGTGTGCCTGCGATTGTGTATGGCGTCTTCGGGCTGGGCTTTTTCGTCTATGTGCTTGGCGGTTCGGTGGATCGGCTGTTCTTTCCTGAAGCGCTGCCAGCCCCGACATTCGGCACGCCCGGCCTGTTGTGGGCATCGCTGACGCTGGCGCTGCTCGCCGTTCCGGTAGTGATCGTGGCAACGGAGGAAGGCCTGGCGCGCATTCCGTTGACCCTGCGTGAAGGCTCGCTGGCATTGGGGGCGACCAAGGCCGAGACGCTGTGGAAGATCGTCCTGCCGATGGCCAGTCCGGCGATGATGACCGGTCTGATCCTGGCTGTGGCCCGCGCTGCCGGCGAAGTTGCGCCATTGATGCTGGTGGGTGTCGTCAAACTGGCCCCGTCGCTGCCGCTGGACGGCAACTATCCTTATCTGCATCTCGATCAGAAGATCATGCACCTGGGGTTCCACATTTACGACGTGGGCTTTCAGAGCCCCAATGTCGAGGCCGCGCGTCCGCTGGTCTACGCCACCGCGCTGTTGCTGGTGCTGGTTATCGCCTTGCTCAACCTGTCGGCCGTGAGCATCCGTAACCATCTGCGGGAAAAATACAAGGCGCTCGACAATTGATCCCGAATTCGCCCTTTGGCAAACGCGGCAGTTCGATGAAGCGAATCGTTCGCACAGGAGCAATCCATGCAGCATGAAAGCCCGACCAATGGCATGAACATGTCGGCCCTGAGGCGTCACAAGCAAAGCCTGGATCTGGCTGACGAGGCCGTGGCCATAGAAGTGCCGGGGCTGAACCTGTTCTATGGCGAGAAACAGGCGCTGTTCGATATCGCCCTGAACATTCCGAAGCAGAAGGTGACCTCGTTCATCGGGCCGTCCGGGTGCGGCAAGTCAACGTTGTTGCGCTGTTTCAATCGGATGAACGACCTGGTCGATGGTTGCCGCGTTGAGGGCGCGATCAACCTGTACGGTCACAACATCTATACCAAGGGCGAGGAAGTCGCCGAGTTGCGTCGGCGCGTCGGTATGGTGTTTCAGAAACCGAACCCGTTCCCCAAGACGATTTATGAAAACGTGGTCTACGGGCTGCGCATTCAGGGGATCAACAAGAAGCGCGTACTCGATGAAGCCGTCGAGTGGGCGTTGAAAGCCGCTGCGCTCTGGGATGAAGTCAAGGATCGACTGCATGAGTCGGCGTTGGGTTTATCCGGGGGGCAACAACAGCGTCTGGTCATTGCCCGAACAATCGCCGTGGAGCCGGAAGTCCTGCTGCTCGACGAACCCTGTTCGGCACTTGATCCGATTTCGACCCTTAAAGTCGAAGAACTGATCTACGAACTGAAATCCAAATACACCATTGTGATCGTTACGCACAACATGCAGCAGGCGGCTCGGGTGTCGGATTACACCGCGTTTATGTACATGGGCAAACTCGTCGAGTTCGGTGATACGGATACGTTGTTCACCAACCCGGCAAAAAAACAGACAGAAGACTACATCACCGGTCGTTACGGCTAGGACGTGCTTCGTCAGACCTGAACCACCGCTGCGTTTTCGCAATTAACCGGACGTTCCAAGGACACCCAGCATGATCCACAAAGACAGCCATACGCATCACATTTCCCAACAGTTCAACGCTGAACTCGAAGACGTTCGCAGCCATTTGCTCGAAATGGGTGGCCTGGTCGAGAAGCAGGTGAACGATTCGGTCACGGCACTGATCGAGGCCGACTCCGGTCTTGCCCAGCGTGTTCGCGAGGTCGACGACCGAATCAATCAGATGGAGCGCAGCATCGACGAAGAATGTTTGCGCATTCTGGCTCGTCGTCAGCCTGCGGCGTCCGATCTGCGCCTGATCATCAGTATTTCCAAGTCGGTAATCGACCTGGAGCGCATTGGTGATGAAGCCACCAAGATTGCCCGCCGCGCCATCAAGCTCTGCGAGGAAGGTGAGGCACCGCGCGGTTACGTCGAGGTACGTCATATCGGCGATCAGGTGCGCAACATGGTGCGCGATGCCCTGGACTCGTTCGCGCGCTTCGACGCCGAACTGGCCTTGTCGGTTGCGCAGTACGACAAGACCATCGACCGCGAGTACAAGACCGCCCTGCGCGAGCTGGCGACCTACATGATGGAAGATCCACGCTCGATCTCCCGAGTGCTGGACGTCATATGGGTGCTGCGCTCTCTGGAGCGCATCGGCGACCACGCACGCAACATTTCCGAGCTGGTGATCTACTTGGTGCGCGGTACGGACGTACGGCACATGGGTCTCAAGCGCATGAAGGAAGAAGTGCAGGGTATATCGAGCGAAACCGCTAATGTTCCGGACGACGCTGACGATAAGTAAGATTGCCTGCGAGAAAAACGCCCGGCATGTGCCGGGCGTTTTTCGTTGCGCAGACGAGTATTCCCGTCGCCTGCGGATTAAATGTCGCGGCGCAGTCAATCAATATGGCAGTTGGCCATCGGTCAACGCTATGCTTGCCGAAACAAAGGGCGTGTTGGCATAACGCAGTTCGCCTCCAGGTGAACACGCCCGCAGGAGCGTCGATGAGTAAGGTCAGTGTATTGGTGGTGGATGACGCGACTTTCATTCGCGACTTGGTCAAGAAAGGGCTGCGCAATTATTTTCCCGGGATTCATACCGAGGACGCAGTCAATGGTCGCAAGGCTCAGACGTTGCTGGGCAAAGAATCATTCGATCTGATTCTGTGCGACTGGGAAATGCCGGAAATGTCCGGCCTCGAGCTGTTGACATGGTGCCGCGAGCAAGACAATTACCTGAGAACCGTCCCGTTCATCATGGTGACCAGCCGCGGTGACAAGGAAAACGTTGTGCAGGCTATTCAGGCCGGAGTGACCGATTTTGTCGGCAAGCCGTTCACCAACGAGCAGTTGCTGACCAAGGTCAAAAAGGCGCTGGCGAAGGTCGGCAAGCTTGATGCCGTCATGTCCACGGCCCCGGCGCGCATGAACTCGCCGCTCAATGACTCCCTCAGTGCGTTGACCGGTGGCAAGGCCGAGGTGGTTCGTGCCGCGCCAGCTGCTGCGCCTGCCGGCCTCACCAAAGCCCCGCCAGCTGCAGCCAGATCGGCCGAGCCTTCCGGTCGTGGCCAGGGGCAATTGCGTCTGCCCAACGGTATTCAGTCCTGTGTGATCAAGGCCCTGACGCTGAAGGACGCGACACTGGTCATACGCGTCAGCGAAAATCTGCCGCAGGTACTCGACAGCGCGGTTCTGGATCTTGAGCAAGGCGAGAGCAACGAGATTGCACGCCTGAACGGTTACCTGCACTCCGTTGCTGCGTTCGAGCAGAAGCCTGACAGCGAGTGGCTGCAAGTGACTTTCCGCTTTGTCGATCAGGATGCACAGAAGCTCGACTATCTGTCCCGTCTGATCGCGCGTGGCACGGCCCAGAAACACTTTATTCCGGGCGCCTGATCCGCGCGCGGATCGTTGCCGACGCTCCGCGTGACATCCTCGCTCCACGATCCGCTGCCCGCAGCCCGGCGCGGTGTTCCAAAACACCGCGTATCGCGCATTCTGGCGTGCCTTCCTTGACGCCTCATGCATGTCCGATTGATACCGTTGAGTCCTCTTCTGCCTGCAAGGCTGCTAGGCTTGGCACCCAGTGCCCTTGAGTCCGAACGTCCCTGATGCGTGAACGCCTGCTTATCCTGTGTGCCCTGATGTTGACTGTACAGTCGGCCGGGGCGGTCACGATCTATAAATTCACCGATGCCGATGGCGTGGTGTCCTTCTCGGACCGCCCTACGCCGGGCGCGTCGGTGATGGTGTTTCGGGACCGGATGGTCGAGCGTATCGACGGCCAGGTGCACTTGAGTGTCAGGCGCGAGAAGGGCGTACACAGCCTGTATGTGCGCAATGACTTGTACGCCCCGGTCGAGGTCGAACTCAGGCTTTCCAGTGTAACCAACGTGCTGGGTGTCTCTGGCTCGTCAGCAACATTGCGCCGCACGATCCCTGCGCGCAGTAACGAGCGCGTGGTGGTCTTGAGCCCCAAGGTCGGCAGCAAGCCGATGAACTACGCTTCGGTGCTGACTTCAACCCTGGGCGATCCAAGAGGCTCGGTGCAGGCCTATAAATACCCGTTGCCCTGGATCGGCGGTCCGTTTCGTCTGACTCAGGGACCGAATGGCAAATACAGCCATTTCGGCGTGAAGGGGCGCTACGCCATGGACATTGCCATGCCTGAAGGCACGCCGATCATCGCAGCGCGAGGCGGCACGGTGGTCAAGATCGAAAACAGCCAGTCAGGCCGGGGTTCGAATGCGTCAGGCAACTTTGTGCGCATTCTGCATGAAGACGGCACGATGGGCGTCTATCTGCACCTGATGCGCGGTTCGGTGAGTGTCAGGGAAGGTCAGCGGGTCAGCGTCGGCACTCCGCTGGCACGCTCGGGCAACACCGGCAACAGCACCGGCCCGCATCTGCACTTTGTCGTGCAACGCAATTCGGGTAACGAACTGGTCTCGATACCCTACGAGTTCGCCAGACCGGTGCAGAGCCTGCCCAATTTCGCCGTTGGCGGGAATTGAGCTGGGGCCATTCATAGCTCCACGCTCTGCGTCCGGTTTGACAGGCGGCGCTGATCGGGTCAATCCAGCTTCAGTACCTTGGCCAGGACGATCTTCGGGCCTTTCATCTTCTTGATGATGATGCGCAGGCCTTCGACTTCCATTTGCTCTTCTTCTTCCGGTACGCGCTTGAGCGTGTCGTAGATCAGACCGGCCAGTGTCTCGGCTTCGATATGATCCAGATCGATGCCCAGCAGGCGCTCGATCTTGAACAAGGGCGTATCGCCGCGCACCAGCAGCTTGCCCGGCTGATACGCAAGAATGCCGCGCTCTACCTTGCGATGTTCGTCCTGGATGTCGCCCACTAGCACCTCCAGCACATCTTCCATGGTCAGATAGCCAACGATCTTGCCGTCGGCCTCTTCGACCACAGCGAAATGTGCGCCACCCTTGCGGAACTGCTCCAGCAACTGCGACAGCGGCATGTGCCGGGAAACGCGCTCCAGCGGCCGGGTCAGTTCAGCCAGGTTGAACGACTCCGGGATGTGGTCCAGCGCCGCCAGCTCCAGCAACAGGTCCTTGATGTGCAACAGGCCGACAAACTCGCCACGCTCAGCGTCATACAGCGGGTAACGGCTGAATTTGTGGCGGCGGAACAAGGCGAGGATTTCCTTGAGCGGCGCATTGAAATCCAGCGAAACCATGTCTTCGCGGGAGTTGGCCCAGTCGACCACTTCCAGCTCGCCCATCTCGACAGCAGACGCCAGCACGCGCATCCCCTGATCGCTCGGGTCCTGGCCACGGCTGGAGTGCAGAATCAGCTTCAGCTCATCGCGGCTGTAGCTGTGTTCATGGTGCGGGCCGGGTTCGCCCTGGCCAGCGATACGCAAAATGGCGTTGGCGCTGGCATTGAGCAGGTAAATCGCCGGGTACATCAACCAATAGAAGAAGTACAACGGCGCCGCTGTCCACAGCGACAGCAGTTCCGGTTTGCGGATCGCCCATGATTTTGGGGCCAGCTCGCCGATGACGATGTGCAGATAGGAAATGATGAAGAATGCAGTAAAGAACGATATGCCTTTGATCAGCTCCGGAGTATCGACGCCGATTGCCGCGAGCAACGGCTCCAGCAGATGCGCAAATGCCGGTTCACCGACCCAGCCCAGTCCCAGAGAGGCGAGGGTGATCCCTAGCTGGCAGGCCGACAGGTAGGCATCCAGCTGGCCGTGGACCTTGCGCAGAATGTGCCCGCGCCAGCCGTTCTTGTCGGCGATGGCTTCAACCTTGGTCGAGCGCAGCTTGACCATGGCGAACTCTGCTGCAACGAAAAAGCCGTTGAGCAGGACCAGGAACAAAGCAAAAAGAATCATGCCGAAATCGGCAAAGAGTGAAGACAGGTTAAAACTAGGGGAAGGGTCCATGATGGGGTTTTGCAGGGTCCGTATTAACAGAAAGAGAATAATGTCACGCCGCAGAGGACGCTATGAACCCGGCAATGTAGCGGCTCGAAGCATGATTGCCTAGTAGTCTGAATCGTCGCTCGCAGGTTTGGACAACTGGCCGCTGGCAAAGTGACAGGTAAAAACACTGCCCTTGCCCGGAACACTGTTGATTTCAAGATGGCCGCGATGGCGCAGAAGCACATGTTTGACGATGGCCAGGCCCAGCCCCGTGCCACCGGTATTCGATGCGCGGCTGGTGTCCACCCGATAGAACCGTTCTGTCAGGCGCGGCAGGTGTTTGGCCTCGATGCCGATGCCCGAGTCCTGCACGCTCAGGTGCGCGCCCCGTTCGTCGGCCCACCAGCGAATACGGATCACACCCTCTGCCGGGGTGTATTTGACAGCATTGAAGATCAGGTTGGAAAACGCGCTGCGCAATTCGCTTTCGCTGCCCTTGAGGCGCATATCGCTTTCCAGGCTGAGGTGTATCTGCTGATTTTTGCTGCCCGACAATGCGTTGGCATCGGCGGTGATGGTCTTGAGCAAGGTATTGACCATTACCGGATGATTGTCGGAGGGGTAATCAGTCGCTTCAAGCTTGGCCAGCAGCAACAGGTCGTTGAGCAGCGTCTGCATGCGCCCGCCTTGCTGATGCATCTGCTGCAATGCCCGCATCCAGCGCGGATTGACCTCGTCCACGTTGTCGAGCAGGGTTTCCAGATAGCCGAAGATCACCGTCAACGGCGTCCGCAGCTCATGAGATACGTTGGCGACGAAGTCTTTGCGCATCTGTTCCAGCTGATGGATGCGCGTCACGTCGCGCACCAGCATCAGGTGCTCATTGTTGCCGTAGCGGGTAATCAGCAGCTGGATGCGTACGCGGTCGCTGGTCGGCGAGGGGATCTCCAGCGGCTCGCTGTAGTCGCCCAGCGCAAAGTACTCCTTGAAGCGCGGATGTCGCACCAGATTGGTCACAGGCTGGCCACTGTCCTGTGGCGTCTTGAGGCCCAGCAGGGTTTCAGCGGCACGGTTCCACCACTCCAGATTGCCCTCACTGTCGAGCATGATCACGGCATCGCGCAGGGCGGCTGTGGATTCCTGTACCCGGTCGATGACGGCCTGCAGGCGACCGCGGACACGCTGATCACGGCGTTGCAGGTGGTAGATGCTGTCGAAGACTTCGCCCCACAGCCCGTAACCGTCCGGAGGAGGCTCATCAGCCTTGTGGCTGCTCAGCCAGTCATGCAGGCGCAACAGTTGCTTGAGGGTCCAGGCCAGATACAGGCCCAGGCCGGTGGCCAGGCTCCAGCCATACTGCCCACTGATCAGGCCGACCAACAGGCAGGCGGTGACCAGCAACAACATGTGACGTATCAGGGTGCCGTGCCAATTTTGATTCAATTAGGGGTAAATCCTTGTCTGGTCTGCACTGGCTGTCGCCCTGCGTCGACGCAACGACTGTCAGCTCTTTGTAGAGAACCGGTAGCCAGTGCCGCGCACGGTTTGTACCAGATTTTCATACGCATCGCCCAAGGCCTTGCGCAGGCGGCGAATATGAACGTCCACCGTGCGCTCCTCGACGTAGACGTTGCCGCCCCAGACCTGATCGAGCAGCTGGCCACGGGTGTAGGCGCGCTCCTGGTGGGTCATGAAAAACTGCAGCAGACGGTATTCGGTCGGACCCATTTCAGCCGGTTTGCCGTCGATGGTGACGCGGTGGCTGATCGGGTCGAGCAGCAGACCGCCGACTTCGATAGGCGCTTCGCCGTCAGTCGGACCCGCTCGACGAAGCACGGCCTTGAGGCGTGCAACCAGTTCGCGGGGCGAGAAGGGCTTGGTGATGTAATCGTCAGCGCCGACTTCCAGGCCCTGAATCTTGTTGTCCTCTTCACCTTTGGCGGTCAGCATGATGATCGGGATATCCCCGGTCAGCTCATCACGCTTGAGGCGGCGGGCCAGCTCGATGCCGGATGTGCCTGGCAGCATCCAGTCGAGCAGAATCAGGTCGGGCTTGCGGTCGACAATGATCGCGTGGGCCTGCTGAGAGTTTTCGGCTTCAATACAGTCGTATCCAGCCATTTCCAACGCAACGGCGATCATTTCACGAATAGGCGCTTCGTCGTCAACGATCAGGATGCTCCTGCCAGCCATGCTCGAACCTCTTGTCATTTAACTGTCTTGGGGCGCATTAGATAACGGAATTATTGCAGTCGTGTGACAGACAGGGATGAGGCTAGCACGCCGATAGGCCGCGAAGGCCCGTGGGCCTCGCGATCCTGCATTTATTTCAATCGGAAGGCGGGTGGCGGAGGCGGCCTTCAGCGCACTGCGTAGTCGGCGACGATACCGAGAAATATCGCCAGCCCGGCCCAGTGGTTGTGCAAAAAGGCTTTGAAGCAGGCGTCTCGCTCGCGCTGACGGGTGCTCCAGAACTCCCAGACGAAGCATCCTGCTGCGGCGAGCAGGCCAGTGTAGAAGCATGCACCCAATTCAAACCGCGCACCGGCCAGCATCAGGCAACCGAGCGCCAGGCCTTGCAGCGTCAGAATGATCACCCGGTCAGCGTCACCGAACAGTACGGCCGTGGATTTCACGCCGATTTTCAGGTCATCGTCACGATCAACCATGGCGTAATAGGTGTCATAGCCCACGGTCCATAGCAGGTTGGCGATATACAGCAGCCATGCTGCCGCTGGCAGGTCACCGGTTTCTGCAGTGAACGCCATCGGCATGCCCCACGAAAACGCGGCACCCAGTATCACTTGCGGGTAATAGGTGTAGCGCTTCATGAACGGATAGCAGGCAGCCAGCGCCAGACCGCCGAACGACAGCCAGATCGTTGTCGCGTTGGTGAACAGCACCAGCACAAAGCTCAGTCCGACCAGCACCGCAAACAGCACCAGCGCTTCCCGTGAACTGACTTTGCCGCTGACCAGAGGACGCTGCTCGGTGCGTTTGACGTGGCCATCCACCTTGCGGTCGGCGAAGTCATTGATCACGCAGCCTGCTGCGCGCATCAGAAATACGCCGAGGACAAAAATGAACACAGTCTTGAGCGATGGCGATCCCTTGCCTGCAATCCAGACCGCCCATAGGGTTGGCCATAACAACAGGTAAACGCCAATGGGCTTGTCGATACGCGTCAGCTGGATGAAATCCCAGGCGCGTGGGCTCAGACGATTGAGGGATTTGAGAAGGGACAGGTACATCAGGCGTGGTCCTTGTCATGGATCGCATTGCACAGCGCGGGCAGGAAAACTTCGGCGACCAGTACGCTCAACGCACCGCGGCTGAATCGCGAGCGGCGTGCCCACAGTCCGCGCGCTGCATCGGCAGCAGGCAGCCAGGCCTCAGGGTAATGACACACTTCAAGCGGGCCGCGCACGAACGCGGGATCGCTGAACAGCAACTCACCGAGCGAGCGAGTGCCCAGATCATCCATATTCAGACCGCCTTCCTGCAAGGCGCTGCGGGCGGCGACACTGCGGGCGAATACCCAATGGATGTCATTGCCACGCAAGTAAGCCTCACGCACCCAGCCTTCGCTGGTCGCTGGCAGGTCAAGCGCCAGACATTCATCACGGCGCAACGCCTGCCAGCCTTCGAACTGCGGGAGTACGCTGAAGCCGCCGTCGGACAAACGGTTCAGTCGGCGTGTGAGGGAGTCCTGATTGAATAACCATTCGAGCAACAGCGGTTCGGGCGCATCGATCAACTGCTCGCGCCTGAGCCAGATCGGGCTAATGAATGCGGGGGATTGCTGGGTCACGGTAAGCCAGTTCCGGCAGCCAACGAGGCCGCGAGCTTAGCATGATTGAACGCCTCGACCGATGGCCGGCAGAACCTCAGGTTATAGAATCGGGCTTGCATCCGGGCCTGCCGATCAGTACAACGCCCGTTCAGACGGCAATCGATCGTCGTATGCTATCCAGCCTGATAAACGAGAGAACCGAACATGAAGAAGTGGCAATGCATCGTCTGTGGCCTGATCTACAACGAAGCGGACGGTTGGCCGGATGACGGTATTGCGCCTGGCACGCTCTGGCAAGACGTACCGGAAGACTGGCTCTGCCCGGATTGTGGCGTGGGCAAAATGGACTTCGAAATGATCGAAATCGCCTGATTGCTGCCCGCCGACGAAGCTGGCAACAACGGGCAGAAAACACAATGAATAGGGAAGAACAATGAGCGCACCTGTCGTCATCATCGGCACCGGCCTTGCGGGTTACAACCTCGCCCGGGAGTTTCGCAAGCTGGACGCAGAGACGCCGTTGCTATTGATCACGGCCGACGATGGCCGCTCCTATTCCAAACCGATGCTGTCCACCGGGTTTGGCAAAAACAAGGAAGCCGACGGCCTGAGCATGGCGGAACCCGGTGCCATGGCCGATCAGCTCAAGGCCGAAATTCGTACGCATACGCGGATCAGCGGGATTGATCCCGGGCACAAACGCCTGTGGATCGGCGAAGAGGCGGTCGATTACCGCGATCTGGTGCTGGCTTGGGGCGCCGAAACCATTCGCGTACCGGTGGAAGGTGACGCAGGCGATGCGATTTTCCCGATCAACGATCTTCAGGATTACGCCCGTTTTCGGGCGGCGGCGGCGGGCAAAAAGCGGGTTCTGATCCTCGGTGCAGGGCTTATTGGCTGCGAATTCGCCAACGACCTGATCCTTGGCGGCTACGAAGTGGATCTGGTTGCGCCGTGCGAGCAGGTCATGCCGACCTTGCTGCCTCCTGCCGCCGCGGCGGCTGTGAAGTCCGGTCTTGAAAGCCTGGGTGCACGTTTCCATCTGGGGCCAGTGATGACGCGCCTGAATCGCATCGATAAGGGGCTGCAAGCGCAGTTGTCGGACGGGCAGGTGATTGACTGCGACGTGGTGGTTTCGGCCATTGGCCTGCGCCCACGCATCGATCTGGCCGCAGCTGCCGGTTTGCAGATCGGGCGCGGCATTCTGGTGGATCGCCAGCTACAGACCTCTCATGCCAATATCCACGCGTTGGGCGACTGCGCTGAAGTCGACGGCCTCAACCTGCTCTACGTCATGCCATTGATGAGCTGCGCTCGGGCGTTGGCGCAGACGCTGTCTGGAACGCCGACCGCCGTAAAATATGGGCCCATGCCGATCACGGTAAAAACACCGGCGTGTCCGCTGGTGGTTTCACCACCACCGCGTGGGACCGATGGCTACTGGAGTGTCGAAGGGCAGGGCTCTGATATCAAGGCGCTGTGTCATGACGCGGACGGCAATCTGTTGGGCTATGCGCTGACCGGCACTGCGGTTATGGAAAAACTCGCACTGAATAAGGTTTTACCTGCGTTATTGGCATGAATTCGCGTCATTTTGTCGGATAGACCACGTATTTTTGCCAATAAACCTCGCCCGCGCACTGGCGCGGGTCGATTCGGCATGCCATCCTCGGTCTTGTCTGCCGCTACGTAGAGCCGTCGCGGCGCCTTGTTGCCGTTTTCACAAAAGCGGCGCGGGACATAAAAACAAAAACCGTAAAGAGGCTTCATATGCGTAAACCAGAAGTTGCAGCCGCCATTGCTGAAAAGGCGGATCTCACCAAAGAGCAATCCAACCGCGTTCTCAATGCCATCCTTGAAGAGATTACTGGCGCACTGCACCGCAAGGACAGTGTCACGCTGGTAGGCTTCGGTACATTCCTGCAACGCCATCGCGGTGCCCGGACCGGCAAGAACCCACAGACCGGGGAGCCGGTTAAAATCAAGGCAAGCAACACGGTTGCCTTCAAACCGGGGAAAGCCCTGAAAGACAGCGTCAACCCTTGACACCCTGTTGTGCGCCTCGGCGGGAGGCGGGCAACTCACAGGCGGGCATACCAGGTAGTCTGGATGCCCGCTTTTTGTTGATGTCGTCTGTCGCCGATGATGCGTCACGCTCCCGTTGAGAATTGTCCTACTCCTTTCCGTATGATTACCTTCCCAAGCTCCAGCTTTGCCTGACTTCCTCTCGTTGCTGATTCCCTTAGAGTTCCGCCCCTGCTGCACCCCTTCAATGACTCTTGGGAAATCTCGAATGAAAAAGCTATGGAAGTTTGCTGCTGTTGCAGCTCTGATCGCTGCTACCAGCGGCTGTGTGAGCTATAACGTCAGCCAGCCAAGCGTACCGCTGGAAGGCACGGTCAAAACCGATCTGAAGGCGGACGTCAAGGTGGGCGGCACTATCAGCGGCGAGTCCTCCACCAACGTGTTGTTCAATTTCCTGAGTTTCGGTGGCGATAACCAGTTCGCCGATGGCGTGACCTATGGTGGCGCGAGCGGCGGTGGCGGCCTGGGTCTGGCGTTGCCTGATCCTGTGTCGACGACCAAGGCTGCAGCGGCCTACAAGGCAGTCAAGTCCTCCGGTGCCGATCTGATCGTGGCACCGCGTTATGAGGTCAGCATCAAGGACTACTTCATCTTCAAGAAAGTGGATGTAAAGGTTACCGGCAGCAAAGGCAGCATCAACAGCATTCGTTGATGCAATCGGGATGCTGCTTTCCACGCGGAGCAGCATCCTCGCATTCAACAGGTATTTTGTACCGATCTCCCTCGAAATCCATCTTGTCCTACAGGTTTTGGGCGGATAACCGGCTACACTGCTCCGCCGATCCCTATCACCGGATCCAGTGCGTTCAGAGGCCGTGTATGAAATTTCGTTTTCTATTGTGGATGCTGGGTCTGCTGATGGCCCGTGCCAGTCGAAACAATCCCGCCTTCCAGCAGCAGTTGGCTGGCAAGGACCTTACATTTCAATTGCAGACCGCAGATGGCAAGATCGCGCGTCACTTCGTGGTGCACGATCAGCGCATTCGCAGTGCCAGCGGTCTGGTTGCAGAGCCAGCCTTTGCCATCTCGTTTCGTGATGCCGCGTTTGGTTTTGCCACCCTTCAGGCGAAAAACAAGCAGCTGGCCTTCATGAAGGGCATTCAGGACAAGGACATTCAGATCAAGGGCAACCCGGCCCTGGTGATCTGGTTCCAGGGCTTGGTCAAATACCTCAAACCGAAAAAGAAAGCCGCCTGATCATGGCAGTTGCAGCCCGCCTGCAGCCTTGTGCAGCGCTCGAAGGTGCTCGGACATCTGTTTGAGATTGGCTTCGTTGGCCGCAATTTCCCGGGCGCGCTCAGGCCCCAGCAAGGCGCGCACTTCCTTGTCGAGATCGCCGGTCAAGCGCTTGAGCTGTTTCTGACGCTGACTGCTTTCTGCTTCAAGCCGCTGCCATTCACCTGCCTGTGGCAAACCGTACCCGCCGCTACCCAGCAGCTCGGCCGGCCGGCTGAGGAACCCGCTGCTGGCGAGGATCTCCTGCAGCGTCGCAGTGGCTTTGGAGACCCTGCCGTCGTTAGATTGCCGTGCGCCGAGGTAACGTTGTTTGACCTCGTCCTGCGCCAAAAGCAATTGTCGGCGCAGGCTCGCCTGTTCCAGCAACAGCATGGCAGCACTGGTGCGCAAGTCGGCTTTCTCAAACCATTGGCTGCGTTCGCTGGCCGGCAATGTCATCCATTCTTCGACGGTGCTCTGCTTGATAGGCAGGTGTTTTTTCAGGACCTCGAACATGGCCTGATAGCGGTCGCGGTAAGAGTCGAACCGGTAGCCCAGACGCAACGCTTCCCTGGGGTCGTCAAGCACACTGGTGTCCGCCAGCCCGCGGCCTTTCAGGACTTCAAGCAGACCGTTGGGCAGAATGCTGTCCAGACCGACGAGCTTGGGGTTGTGGGTGCCGCTGCGCAGCAGCTTGAGGTTTTCCACCGCGCAGTTGTTCGACAGGAAATAGTAGTTGCCGTCGTAGCTCCAATGCATCTCGGCAGCGTGTTGAACCAGCCCCTCAATCTCCGGGCGGGACAATTTGATTGGCACGGAGGCCAGGCTGCGCAGTTCGGTCTTGGTGTATTCATCAATGACCTGCGCCAGCGGCAAGACGAACAGCCGTGACGGGTAGGCCCCCATCAGGCCGTCCCAGCTGGACAGCTGTACATCGCCGACGAATGCCCGATAAGACAGGACCAGATGCTGGTCAAGGTCCAGGCGGCAATCCGGGCCACGTGGACGACCCGGTTTGCAGATCACCAGGCGTAACATGCTGTGGCCCCAGCGGCTCGCCCAGTTCTGATTTGCTTCGGCCAGCAGATAATCCACCGCATAGACCCGTTCCGGGTCCAGCTTGCCCAGCGGTTCCCGACCAAAGTCGCTACCGGCGTTCAGATAAGGGTAGTAGGTCGGGCATTCATCCCGTTCAGCGGGGGCCCAGCCAAAGCGCTCTTTGTAATATGCATACAGTGCGGGGCGACGGCAGGCGTAGGCCGGGTCGAGGAGGAAATACTCCATGTTCACGGCTACGAATTCCAGCGGGCTGGTGGTTTCGTAGATATCGGGGCTGCGTGCGACCTGACCGTTATGTTCCTCACGCTCACCGCGACGGCCGACATATTGCTGCCAGCCCGCCAGATCCAGCAGGCGAGGGTCGTCACTGAGGGTAAAGCGTCGCTCGGTCTGACCCCGGCAGTTGTCGGGCAGGCCGATCTTGCCCAGTGAGCTGTTGCGCGATGCACAGCGAAAAATAGCCGCTCGCTCGGTCGGCGACCACAGACGAGCCCGGTCATAGACGTGGGTCAGCTCATGCAGGACAGTGGCAAGCAGTTCCCGGCGTACCGTGCCATGCGGACGACCGGTCTGGGCAGTTGCGGCGGAGCCGTCAGTCAATGAGGCCAGCAAGTGACTGTTGAGGTACAGCTGATAAGGGCCGGCAGCCTGGCCGTAGGCATTTTGCGGCATGTCAGCGGACCAGCTTACCTCGACGGTTCGGTCCAGTGCCTCGACGAAGCGGGGTGGCAGCGCGTGCATGGCTTCGTCGAGCAGCGTCTGGCTTGCTTGCTGTTGGGGCGCATCAAGGCCGTCGGTGTGCAGTTCCAGCTTCAGGCTGGCAAAGGCGTGTGTCCCGACCAGCGACAGCGCGCCAGCAAGCAGCCAGGCGCGAAACCGCCTCACAATGCGAGGATTGCTTCAGCCAGAGTCTGATCGCTCGCGCCACGTGCTTCAGGCACGCGAGTACGCAACGTGTCGAAGGCTGCATCCAACTGGGCGCCGTGGATGTCTCCGCCGCTGGCAACGTAACTGGCGGCGTCATCCTTGGCCTGAAGCACAACTTTGGAATCGCGAATCGAGGTGGTGGTGTCCGAGGTGAAATCGATGGTACGGCCGAACGCGCGAACGATGATGTTGCTCGTGGCTACAACGGTCTGAGCCTGGGCAAAATCGGCCAGCAACAGCAGGCCAAGGGAAGCAGCAATCAGCGGGGTACGCATGTAGTGACGTCTCCAGTACGCAAAAGGGGGAAAGTGGCTATTGGACGAGGATTGCCTGCGCCAGTTCAAGGTCGCTGGCACGAAGTTTTGCGTCTGCTTCACGCAGAGCGTTCAGCGCTGACTCGAGGCATGCGCCGCGCATCTTTCCGCCGCTGGCGATGAATGCTGCAGCATCGTCACGGGCTGCCATGATCAGTTTGTTATCGAACGGTCCTGTCGAGACCTGGCTGGTGGCATAGCCGGTCTTGACCAGACCTTGCGTGGTCGTATCGAACGCTTGAACCTGGCTGACGTACATCAGGCTGGCAAAAGGAGCGATATACAGAAGGTGCACTAAACGCATGACTTTCACGAACCGGCAAAACAGGCTCCAAGGCTAGCGCAATGCGCGGGCCAGAGCTACCCCGGCTCGTAGCCGGGGGCGCAGCGGTCAGATGGCCAGAATGGCCTGAGCCAGCTGGCTGTCGGTAGCTTGCAGTTCAGGCAGAACCTGGCGGATGTGCTGCAACGCGCCTTCGAGTCGAGCGCTACGGATGTCGCCGGAGCTGGCCACGAAGCTGGCAGCGTCGTCGCGGGCGGCAAGCACGATCTTGTCGTCTTTCAGAGAGGAAGAAACATTGGAAGTGGCACGCGTCGATGCGTTGACGGCATCGACCACTGCGTCAGTGGTCACAATGAAGCTGGAGGCGTTGGCACCTGCTGCGGCAGTCAACAGAAAGGCAGCGCCAAGGTTACGTAGCAGAGACATGATCGAGTTCCATTGTGGACGAAGGGGCACAGACGGCCTGCGAAGCCAAAGGGCTGAGGTAGAGCGCTAGACTATCCCACCGATACCGCGCTTGTCATGATGGGTGATGATGCTGCGTGGCAGGGTTTGTAAGATTTTGGTAACTGTACTTGATAACCCTGAAACATCTATAACTGTACTGCTTCTTTCAGGACTGATGAAGTCCGACCCGAAAACGACAAAACCCGTCTCGGTTGCGCGAGACGGGTTTTGTATGAAGCAATTCGGTGTGCTGGCGAGAGACCTGCAGGCCTGGACCAGCGAGCGCTGGTTTAGCGCCAGAACGGCTTGCTCAGCTCTTCGTAACGCTGGGATTCGCTGATACCGGCGTCAGCCAGCAGGCGTGCATCCAGACGAGCAAGTTGATGGCGGCTGGACAGGCGACGCTGCCAGAGCATCAGGTTGGCGAATACGCGCAGAGGCAAAGAAGCTTTTGCGGTGGTAACAGTGCTTTCGCTGAACAGATCGGAACTGATTGTACGTTCCATGGTGTGACTTCCTTCCGCTTGTGGCGGGATAAGTGAGTTGCTTGACTGGTGCCCATTTTCCTCGTACGCGTACAGCTTCCATAGACACAGTTCACTTGTATTGTGAGGGTTCAGTTAACTGTGATTGGGCACTGTTTTGTTCATAAATGGGGCAACTGTACCGGTAGGCACCATATAGGTGCATTTTGTGGTCGATTATGGTGATTCTGGTGTTTTAAGACGGTTTTATGACCGGTACAGCAGTACAGTTTTTCAGGAAGCAGCCAGGTAGGGGTTGGAAGTGACCCGCGAGATGTCTTGTTCACTTCCAACTGTCCTGTTCAGCCCGGCAGCATGCGCCCGGTTTCTTCCAGGTTGATGTGCCAACTCAGTGCTTCCCGAAGGATATGCGGTGTATGCCCACCCAGCGTACAGGCGGCACTGAAATAAGTGTTCAAAGCGTTGCGATAGTCCGGGTGTACGCAGTTATCGATGATCACTCGCGCGCGTTCGCGAGGTGCGAGGCCGCGCAGATCCGCCAGGCCCTGCTCGGTCACCAGGATGTCGACATCGTGTTCGGTGTGATCGACATGGCTGACCATCGGCACAACGCTGGAGATTGCACCGCCTTTGGCAATCGACTTGGTGACGAATATCGCAAGGTGCGCATTGCGCGAAAAATCCCCCGAGCCGCCGATGCCGTTCATCATTCGCGTCCCGCAGATGTGGGTGGAATTGACGTTGCCGTACAGGTCGAACTCCAGCGCCGTGTTGATGCCGATGATACCCAGGCGGCGTATCACCTCGGGGTGATTGGAAATTTCCTGTGGGCGCAGCACCAGTCTGGATTTGTAGCGATTGAAGTCGGCGAAGACCTCGGCGTGTTTGGCTGCCGACAACGTCATGGAGCTGCCCGAGGCAAAGGTCAGTTTGCCTGCGTCGAACAGGTCGAACGTCGAGTCCTGCAGTACCTCGGAGTACATGGTCAGGTCCGTGAAAGGCGACGCCAGCAGGCCATGCATCACGGCATTGGCGATGTTGCCGATGCCCGCCTGCAGTGGCATCAGCTTGTCGGTCAGACGGTCTTCGCGAACCTCCTTTTTGAAGAACTCCACCAGATGATTGGCGATGGCTTGAGTATCCGCATCAGGTGGCGTGACTGTGGAAGGCGAGTCAGGCTGGTTGCTGATAACGATGCCGACTATCTTCGCCGGATCGATCTTCACTGCATGGCTGCCGATGCGCGAGTCTGCCTCCAGCACCGGAATCGGCAGGCGCGTCGGTCTGTAGCTGGGTATATAGATGTCATGCAGACCTTCCAGCTCCAGCGGCTGGGACAGGTTGATCTCGACAATGACCTGTTTGGCCAGAATGGCGAAGCTGGCCGAGTTGCCCACGGAGGTGCTGAGGACCAGATGGCCTTCTTCGGTAATCGCAACGCACTCGATCACCGCCAGGTCCACAGCCTTGATCTGCCGATTGCGCAGCAGTTCGACCGTGTCGGACAGGTGCTGGTCGATGAACATCACCGTACCGTTGTTGATCGCCTTGCGCAGCGTGCTGTCGACCTGAAAGGGCATGCGCCGCGACAGTACGCCGGACTCGGTCAGCTGCTTGTCCAGATCGTTGCCCAGACTGGCTCCGGTCATCAGGCTGATTTGCAGTGGAGTCACTTTGGCGCGCTCGGCCAGCGCATGAGGTACGGCCTTGGCTTCGCCTGCGCGGGTGAAACCACTCATGCCGACGGTCATGCCGTCTTCAATCAGGGCGGCAGCGTCGGCTGCGCTCATAACCTTGCTCATCAGGGAGGGCAGGCGGATACGGTCACGGTACATGGGTCTGTCTCGTAGATAGAAGCGAGCGACAAGTCTAGAGCGTCGGACGGGCTTCGTCCTGCTACCAAGGTCGCATTTGAGCGCTCTAATTGGCGGGTTTCAGCGTAAAACACTGTTACGCGAAATGTAAAAAGCCCCGGTCGCCAAGCGAGCCGGGGCTTTCGTGAGGCAGGGTCAGGCTAGGCGTTTTCGACTGCCTTCACCATGTCCTCGATCACCTTTTTGGCATCTCCGAACACCATCATGGTTTTATCCAGATAGAACAGCTCGTTGTCCAGACCTGCATAACCACTGGCCATCGAGCGTTTGTTGACGATGATGGTCTTGGCCTTGAACGCCTCCAGAATCGGCATGCCGGCGATGGGGGATTTCGGGTCGTTCTTGGCGGCCGGGTTGACCACGTCGTTGGCACCCAGCACCAGCACCACGTCCGCCTGACCGAACTCGGAATTGATATCGTCCATCTCGAACACTTGATCGTAAGGCACCTCGGCCTCGGCCAGCAGCACGTTCATGTGCCCCGGCATGCGCCCGGCGACCGGGTGGATGGCGTACTTCACGGTGACGCCACGGTGGACCAGCTTTTCCGTCAGTTCCTTGAGCGCGTGCTGCGCGCGGGCGACGGCCAGACCGTAACCCGGCACGATGATCACAGTGTCGGCGTTGGTCAGCAGGAAGGTTGCATCGTCTGCCGAGCCTGACTTGACGGGTCGGGCTTCCTTGTTGCCGGCAGGCCCTGCGGAATCCGTTGCGCCACCGAAGCCGCCGCCGATCACGTTGAAGAACGAGCGGTTCATCGCCTTGCACATGATGTAAGACAGGATCGCGCCCGAAGAGCCTACCAGCGAGCCTGCAATGATCAGCATCGAGTTGTTCAGCGAAAAGCCGATACCGGCCGCCGCCCAGCCCGAATAGCTGTTAAGCATCGAGACCACTACCGGCATGTCGGCACCACCAATCGGGATGATCAGCAATACGCCAATCACGAACGCCAGCGCGAGCATGATTGCAAAGGCCGTGAGGCTGCCGGTGAACATGAAGGTCAGGCCAAAGAACAGCGTCGTCAGGCCAAGTGCCAGGTTGAGCTTGTGCTGACCGGCAAACTGTACCGGTGCGCCCTGAAACAACCGGAATTTGTATTTGCCCGACAGTTTGCCGAAGGCGATTACCGAGCCAGAGAAGGTGATCGCACCGATTGCTGCGCCAAGGAATAACTCCAGACGGTTACCCGCCGGAATGGCATCACCGAGGTTGCGAACGATGCCCAGTGACTGAGGCTCGACGACGGCGGCGATGGCGATAAACACTGCTGCCAGGCCGATCATGCTGTGCATGAACGCAACCAGTTCCGGCATTTTGGTCATTTCTACACGCTTGGCCATGATTGACCCGGCGGTCCCTCCCACCAACAGGCCAACCACAATGTAACCAATGCCCGCATGCGTGCCTTCAGCGGTAGAAAGCGCCGCCAGCTTGAATACCAGGCCGATTGTGGTGATGACCGCCAGGCCCATGCCGAGCATGCCGAACAGATTGCCGCGGCGCGAGGTGGTCGGGTGCGACAGGCCTTTGAGTGCCTGGATAAAGCAGATCGATGCGATCAGGTACAGCAGGGTTACCAGATTCATGCTCATGACTTCGGCGCCTCATCCTTTGCCTTGGGGGCCTTTTTCCTGAACATCTCCAGCATCCGTCGGGTAACCAGAAATCCGCCAAACACATTCACCGCCGCCAGCGCGACAGCCAGGGTGCCCATCGTCTTGCCCAGCGGCGTTACCGTCAGCGCAGCGGCGAGCATGGCGCCAACGATGACGATGGCGGAGATGGCGTTGGTTACTGCCATGAGCGGTGTATGCAGCGCAGGCGTGACGTTCCAGACCACGTGGTAGCCGACATAGATTGCCAGCACAAAAATGATCAGGTTGTAGATGCCGGGGGAAATCAGCTCTTCCATTGGTGTGTCCTCAGCCGTTCTTGCGCACGACGTGCCCGTCGCGGCACATCAGGCACGCGGCGACGATGTCGTCTTCGAGGTTGATCGAGAATGTGCCGTCCTTGTCGAACAGCAGCTTCATGAAGTCCAGCAGGTTGCGGGCGTAAAGTGCAGAAGCATCGGCTGCGACCAGGGCAGGCAGATTGGTGTGGCCGACAATGGTCACGCCGTGCTCGACAACAACTTGATCGGCCACGGTCAGCGGGCAGTTGCCGCCTTGTGCGGCAGCCAGGTCGATCACCACCGAGCCGGGCTTCATCTGTGCCACGGTTTCAGCGCTGAGCAGCACCGGTGCCTTGCGGCCTGGAATCAAAGCAGTGGTGATGACGATGTCCGCCTGCCTGGCGCGCTCATGAACGGCTGCGGCCTGGCGTTGCATCCAGCTGGCAGGCATGGGCCGTGCGTAACCGCCAACGCCTTCGGCGCATTCGCGTTCTTCGTCGGTCTCGTAAGGCACGTCGATGAATTTGGCACCCAGCGACTCGATCTGCTCCTTCACGGCCGGACGTACGTCCGACGCCTCTACCACGGCACCCAGACGCTTGGCGGTGGCAATGGCCTGCAGACCAGCAACACCTGCGCCGAGGATGAGCACTCGTGCCGCCTTTACGGTGCCGGCAGCGGTCATCAGCATGGGCATGAAGCGCGGGTAGTGATGTGCGGCAAGCAGCACGGCTTTATAGCCTGCAATGTTGGCTTGCGAAGACAATACATCAAGGCTCTGCGCGCGGGACGTACGCGGTGCGGCTTCCAGGGCGAACGCAGTAACACCACGCGCCGCCATCTTGCCGATAAGTTCGTTATTGAAGGGGTTGAGCATGCCGATGACCACCGAACCGCTCTTGATCAGGTTCAGCTCATTGTCGTCCGGTGCGACGACCTTGAGGATCAGATCGCCCGCATACACTTCGTCAGCATTGCCGGTGATGGCGCCTGCAGCTTCATAAGCGCTGTCCGGGACACTGGCATGAATGCCTGCGCCGCTTTGCACCGTCACCCTGTGACCCTGACTGATCAGCTTCTTGATGGTTTCCGGAGTGGCAGCCACCCGGGTTTCGCCCGCTTGCGTTTCGAGAGGAACACCAATGTGCACGACAAATCTCCTGCGCGATTTTTTATCGTTCGTATGTAGGCCTGTGCACTACGGCTGGTGCGTCTGGCATCGCCAATCAGCACGCCCCTTTCAAGGAGGGGCGGGGCATTTTGCAGGCGAAGTCGGCGGGCTTCAATACATTCTGTAACGAAACTATAGATGAACTACAAGTCATACTGTGACCTATTGTCGCAGCCATTCTTCAGAGCTCTTATCTGCGGGGGTTGTGGCGATATTCCGTATAAAAAGCAGGCGATAAAACTTTTTCTCCTGTAAGCGTGAAAAATCAAGCGAATCAGGTCAAATCCCCTGCAAACATAGGGGCATAACCTGATTTTTGCGATGCACATAGAGTTATCTTAAAACGACATAAGGTTATATCTGTAGGTGCTTGTCGATAAGCACTACGAGAGAATAGCGATCAGTCCAGATTCTGCGGCAGCTGGTAATCCCTGGCTTGCCCGACCAGCCAGTCCCGGAATGCACTCAATGACGCCGACTCCACTTTGCGCTCGGGAATCATCAGGTGGTAAGCCTTGCTGCCGGGCAGCGAACGCGTATTGGCAATCACCAGGCGTTTTTCCTGCAGTTCGCGCTGAATAAGAAAGGGCGGGATCAGCGCTACACCCATATCGTGCATGGCCGCCTGCGCCAGCATCGAAAACAGCTCATAGCGAGGCCCTGTCATGTCGCGAGCGACATCCATGTCCTGCGCGTTGAACCATTGCCGCCATGCATAGGGTCGGGTGGTTTGTTGAAGCAGTGGCCGCTCGGCCAGCGCGCTTGCACTCAGGTTGTCCTGGCCCTCTAGGAGCGATGGGCTGCAGACGGGCATTGAGTTCTCGCTCATCAGCCTGTGCGACTGGGTGCCGGACCAGTCCGCGTCGCCGAAATAGATAGCAGCGTCAAAGTCGGTATCGGCGAACAGGAAGGGGCGTGTACGGTTGGTCAGGTGGACCGCGACATCGGGGTGTTTGCGCTGGAAATCCTTCAGGCGCGGCAACAGCCATTGAGTGCCGAAAGTAGGCACCACGGCCAGTTCGATTGCGTTGGCACCCTGCGGTGCCATGACGGAAAGCGTGTCGCGCTCGACCGCGTCCAGTTGCAGGGCAACACGGCGGCTGTAGGAAAGGCCGGCCTCTGTGAGCTTCACGCCCCGTCGAGAACGTCGGAACAGCTCAACGCCGAGGAACTCTTCCAGCCCGCCGATCTGTCGGCACACGGCACCTTGTGTCAGAGAGAGCTCGTGAGCGGCCTTGGTAAAGCTTTCGTGCCGCGCAGCGGCCTCGAAACTTACCAGCGCTGTGGTGCTGGGTATCTTACGTCGCATGTACTCTCTGCTCACTGATGTTTTTGTTTGATAGCGATTTTTGCTGGTTCGGAGTGAGAAATTATCACACCGACTTGATAAAACCTCGTTTGTCGCGGGTCTGGACCAGGGCTAGGATCGTTACAGGATTTTTCAGCTGAACATGAGGAACAGGTATGAGCGGTAAGGCGAGCTTTAACTGGATTGACCCATTGCTGCTGGATCAACAGCTTACTGAAGAAGAGCGCATGGTCCGTGATACTGCCGAGCAGTTCGCCCAGAGCAAGCTGGCCCCGCGCGTGCTGGAAGCGTTCCGTCACGAGAAAACCGATCCGGCTATTTTTCGCGAGATGGGCGAAGTAGGTTTGCTGGGAGCAACGATCCCCGAAGAGTTCGGCGGTAGCGGCCTGAATTACGTCTGTTACGGATTGATCGCTCGTGAAGTCGAGCGAATCGATTCGGGCTACCGCTCAATGATGAGCGTGCAGTCGTCGTTGGTCATGGTGCCTATCAATGAATTTGGTACGCTGGCTCAGAAAGAAAAATATCTGCCCAGACTGGCCTCGGGCGAATGGATCGGCTGCTTCGGCCTGACCGAGCCCAACCATGGTTCCGATCCTGGAGCGATGATTACCCGTGCCAGGAGCGTGGAGGGTGGTTATCGTCTGAGCGGCAGCAAGATGTGGATCACCAACAGCCCGATCGCAGATGTGTTTGTGGTGTGGGCCAAGGACGATGCCGGCGATATTCGCGGGTTCGTTCTTGAAAAAGGCTGGGCGGGCCTGAGCGCTCCGGCCATTCATGGCAAGGTCGGTTTGCGCGCATCGATCACCGGCGAGATTGTCATGGATAACGTGTTCGTGCCTGAAGAGAACATCTTTCCCGATGTGCGCGGTTTGAAAGGCCCCTTCACCTGTCTCAACTCGGCGCGTTATGGCATTTCCTGGGGGGCTTTGGGCGCTGCGGAGTTCTGCTGGCACACCGCACGGCAATATACCCTCGACCGTCAGCAGTTCGGCCGTCCATTGGCCGCCAATCAATTGATTCAGAAAAAACTCGCGGACATGCAGACTGAGATCACTCTGGCCTTGCAAGGCTGTCTGCGCCTGGGGCGCATGAAGGATGATGGCACGGCTGCCGTAGAGATTACTTCGATCATGAAGCGCAACTCCTGCGGCAAATCGCTGGATATAGCGCGCATGGCTCGCGACATGCTGGGCGGCAACGGCATCTCGGACGAGTTCGGCATCGCCAGGCATCTGGTCAATCTGGAGGTTGTGAACACCTACGAAGGCACGCATGACGTGCATGCATTGATTCTGGGGCGTGCGCAGACCGGCATTCAGGCTTTCTATTAAGGAGGGCTGATCATGGGGGCGCTTTCGCATATCCGGGTGCTCGATTTATCGAGAGTTCTGGCCGGGCCTTGGGCCGGTCAGATACTTGCCGACCTCGGAGCTGATGTCATCAAGGTCGAGCGACCGGGATGTGGCGATGACACGCGCTCGTGGGGCCCGCCGTTTCTTCGCGACGCGGCCGGCCAGAACACCACCGAGGCTGCTTATTATCTGTCGGCCAATCGTAACAAGCAGTCAGTCACTATCGACTTTACGCGTCCTGAAGGGCAAAGGCTGGTGCGCGAGTTGGCGGCGAAGTCCGACATCGTGATTGAAAACTTCAAGGTTGATGGGCTGGCAGCTTACGGTCTGGATTACGAGTCGCTGAAGGCCGTCAATCCCCGGCTGATCTATTGCTCCATTACGGGCTTCGGGCAAAGCGGGCCTTACGCGAGGCGTCCGGGCTACGATTTCATGATCCAGGCGCTGGGTGGCCTGATGAGCCTTACCGGTCTGCCGGAGGGCGAGGAGGGTGCTGGTCCGGTCAAGGTCGGCGTCGCGCTCACCGACATCCTCACGGGTCTGTATTCGACGACTGCCATTCTCGCTGCCCTGGCTCATCGTGAGCAGAGCGGTATCGGTCAGTACATTGATATGGCACTGCTCGATGTACAGGTTGCCTGTCTGGCCAATCAGGCTATGAACTACCTGACTACCGGCGTCGCGCCCAGGCGCTTGGGAAATGCTCATCCCAACATAGTGCCGTATCAGGACTTTCCCACTGCCGATGGCGACCTGATCCTTACGGTAGGTAATGACAGTCAGTTCAGAAAATTTGCCGAGGTCGCGGGGCAGCCGCAATGGGCGGTTGATCCGCGCTTCCTGACGAACACGTTGCGTGTGGCGAATCGTATCGAACTGATTCCGCTGATTCGCCAGACTACGGTATTCAAGACCACTGCCCAGTGGGTTGATGAACTGGGGGCAGCCGGGGTGCCGTGCGGGCCGGTCAATGACCTTGCTCAGGTGTTCGCGGATCCACAGGTCGTTGCACGGGGGCTGGCCATAGAGATCCCGCATGCGCTGGGTGGTCGCGTTCCGCAGGTCGCCAGCCCGATTCGGTTATCGGAAACGCCAGTCGAATACAGAAGGGCACCTCCTTTATTGGGAGAGCATACAGCGCAAGTACTGCATGAGCTTTTGGGGATTGATGGTGAGGCGATGGCCTTGCTGCGTGACTTGGGGATTGTGTAGCTATATAGAAGAAAGCGTTCGCAAGCGGCTTTTCTATATGACTGCAGGGCCTTCGCGGTTAATTTCGATGTTTTTGAAATTAACGGTTGACGCCCTCTGTGATCTGTCTATAATTCGCCCCACTTCCGGCGCAGACGGAAACGAAAAAGCCTTGTAGATCAATGGTTTACAAGGGTTTGGAGTGAAGAGTCAGCGAGGAAGGAGGTCGGGTCTGGATTGATCGGCAGCGGTGAGAAAAAAGAGTTTGACACGCGGTTGTAACGCTGTAGAATTCGCCTCCCGCTGATGAGCAACTGCAGAGTTGATCGAAGCGCAAGTGGTTGAAGTTGCAAAGGAAACTTTGAAAACTTGTTGAAATAACCGCTTGACAGATACAGAGGACGCTGTAGAATGCGCGCCTCGGTTGAGACGAAAGGTCTTGGCCCACCGCTCTTTAACAACTGAATCAAGC
>NZ_CP092923.1:5215000-5730000 GCF_022557255.1 Pseudomonas syringae pv. tagetis | reverse complement strand
TCTGGAAAGGACGGCCATAGTGGGTGATAGCCCTGTACGCGAAAATCCCTTTGCAATGAAATCGAGTAGGACGGGGCACGAGAAACCTTGTCTGAATATGGGGGGACCATCCTCCAAGGCTAAATACTACTGACTGACCGATAGTGAACCAGTACCGTGAGGGAAAGGCGAAAAGAACCGCGGAGAGCGGAGTGAAATAGATCCTGAAACCGTATGCGTACAAGCAGTGGGAGCCCACTTTGTTGGGTGACTGCGTACCTTTTGTATAATGGGTCAGCGACTTATTTTCAGTGGCGAGCTTAACCGAATAGGGGAGGCGTAGCGAAAGCGAGTCTTAATAGGGCGTCTAGTCGCTGGGAATAGACCCGAAACCGGGCGATCTATCCATGGGCAGGTTGAAGGTTGGGTAACACTAACTGGAGGACCGAACCGACTACCGTTGAAAAGTTAGCGGATGACCTGTGGATCGGAGTGAAAGGCTAATCAAGCTCGGAGATAGCTGGTTCTCCTCGAAAGCTATTTAGGTAGCGCCTCATGTATCACTGTAGGGGGTAGAGCACTGTTTCGGCTAGGGGGTCATCCCGACTTACCAAACCGATGCAAACTCCGAATACCTACAAGTGCCGAGCATGGGAGACACACGGCGGGTGCTAACGTCCGTCGTGAAAAGGGAAACAACCCAGACCGTCAGCTAAGGTCCCAAAGTCATGGTTAAGTGGGAAACGATGTGGGAAGGCTTAGACAGCTAGGAGGTTGGCTTAGAAGCAGCCACCCTTTAAAGAAAGCGTAATAGCTCACTAGTCGAGTCGGCCTGCGCGGAAGATGTAACGGGGCTCAAACCATGCACCGAAGCTACGGGTATCATCTCAGGATGATGCGGTAGAGGAGCGTTCTGTAAGCCTGTGAAGGTGAGTTGAGAAGCTTGCTGGAGGTATCAGAAGTGCGAATGCTGACATGAGTAACGACAATGGGTGTGAAAAACACCCACGCCGAAAGACCAAGGTTTCCTGCGCAACGTTAATCGACGCAGGGTTAGTCGGTCCCTAAGGCGAGGCTGAAAAGCGTAGTCGATGGAAAACAGGTTAATATTCCTGTACTTCTGGTTATTGCGATGGAGGGACGGAGAAGGCTAGGCCAGCCTGGCGTTGGTTGTCCAGGTTTAAGGTGGTAGGCTGAGATCTTAGGTAAATCCGGGGTCTCAAGGCCGAGAGCTGATGACGAGTGTTCTTTTAGAACACGAAGTGGTTGATGCCATGCTTCCAAGAAAAGCTTCTAAGCTTCAGGTAACCAGGAACCGTACCCCAAACCGACACAGGTGGTTGGGTAGAGAATACCAAGGCGCTTGAGAGAACTCGGGTGAAGGAACTAGGCAAAATGGCACCGTAACTTCGGGAGAAGGTGCGCCGGTGAGGGTGAAGCATTTACTGCGTAAGCCCACGCCGGTCGAAGATACCAGGCCGCTGCGACTGTTTATTAAAAACACAGCACTCTGCAAACACGAAAGTGGACGTATAGGGTGTGACGCCTGCCCGGTGCCGGAAGGTTAATTGATGGGGTTAGCGCAAGCGAAGCTCTTGATCGAAGCCCCGGTAAACGGCGGCCGTAACTATAACGGTCCTAAGGTAGCGAAATTCCTTGTCGGGTAAGTTCCGACCTGCACGAATGGCGTAACGATGGCGGCGCTGTCTCCACCCGAGACTCAGTGAAATTGAAATCGCTGTGAAGATGCAGTGTATCCGCGGCTAGACGGAAAGACCCCGTGAACCTTTACTATAGCTTTGCACTGGACTTTGAATTTGCTTGTGTAGGATAGGTGGGAGGCTTTGAAGCGTGGACGCCAGTCTGCGTGGAGCCAACCTTGAAATACCACCCTGGCAACTTTGAGGTTCTAACTCAGGTCCGTTATCCGGATCGAGGACAGTGTATGGTGGGTAGTTTGACTGGGGCGGTCTCCTCCTAAAGAGTAACGGAGGAGTACGAAGGTGCGCTCAGACCGGTCGGAAATCGGTCGTAGAGTATAAAGGCAAAAGCGCGCTTGACTGCGAGACAGACACGTCGAGCAGGTACGAAAGTAGGTCTTAGTGATCCGGTGGTTCTGTATGGAAGGGCCATCGCTCAACGGATAAAAGGTACTCCGGGGATAACAGGCTGATACCGCCCAAGAGTTCATATCGACGGCGGTGTTTGGCACCTCGATGTCGGCTCATCACATCCTGGGGCTGAAGCCGGTCCCAAGGGTATGGCTGTTCGCCATTTAAAGTGGTACGCGAGCTGGGTTTAGAACGTCGTGAGACAGTTCGGTCCCTATCTGCCGTGGACGTTTGAGATTTGAGAGGGGCTGCTCCTAGTACGAGAGGACCGGAGTGGACGAACCTCTGGTGTTCCGGTTGTCACGCCAGTGGCATTGCCGGGTAGCTATGTTCGGAAAAGATAACCGCTGAAAGCATCTAAGCGGGAAACTTGCCTCAAGATGAGATCTCACTGGAACCTTGAGTTCCCTGAAGGGCCGTCGAAGACTACGACGTTGATAGGTTGGGTGTGTAAGCGCTGTGAGGCGTTGAGCTAACCAATACTAATTGCCCGTGAGGCTTGACCATATAACACCCAAGCAATCTGCGTGAGATGAGCAGATTGCGGTGACTGTGAAGATGACACGAACCGAAGGTTTGCGGTCACGAACGCACCGAGCTATCACATACCCGATTTGCTGAAGCGCGCCGCAAGGCACGATTCGGTACCCGAATTTCTTGACGACCATAGAGCATTGGAACCACCTGATCCCATCCCGAACTCAGCAGTGAAACGATGTATCGCCGATGGTAGTGTGGGGTTTCCCCATGTGAGAGTAGGTCATCGTCAAGATTGAATTCCAGAAACCCTCATCGCTTACGCGTTGAGGGTTTTTGTTTAAGTAGAAGTCACCAAAATTCGCTGGAACGTTACCTGCTAACGGATCGGCAACAGAATTTCTTGACGACCATAGAGCATTGGAACCACCTGATCCCATCCCGAACTCAGCAGTGAAACGATGTATCGCCGATGGTAGTGTGGGGTTTCCCCATGTGAGAGTAGGTCATCGTCAAGATTGAATTCCGAAACCCCTCATCGCTCACGCGATGAGGGGTTTTGTCGTTATAGGCTAACAAATAAAAAGCCCGCTCAGGCATTCGCTCCGAGCGGGCTGCTGCGATGGAAGATGAATCAGCCGAACAGGCTACGCACGTTATTCATCGCGCCGTCAGCAAACCCCTGAAGAAACGCCTCAAAGTCATCCCCTTCAGGACCTCCCGGGACAGGGTCGGCAATAATGGTCCAGCTGGCCATACACGTATCCTCACCGCCAGGCTCTACAATCATTGCCGCCCATAGGTTGCTTACCGGCAAACTGGTGTGAATCAGTGACCAGGTCATGTACAGCGCTTGATCATCCCGAGAGTTCAACTGTTCGATGGCCACGCTGCCATCCTTGAAGAGCTTCTTGCGAACCGAACCCGGCCCACTGCCGGTGACTTCAGTGCTTTCCAACGCCGGTATAAACGCCTGGAAACCACCGAAATTCCCTGCGACAGCCCACACGCTAGCGGCATCACCAGGGACTTGCACGGTCGAAACCACTCGGCACGATACTGGGTTCTTGATAAGTGTGTCAGGCTTCAGATAGCTGTGAAATGTGCTCATGTCTTTCTCCATTTACATCAGTAAAGTATTGGCTCAGATAAAACCGATTTCTTTCAGGTAATCGCAGCCCTTGCGTAGCAACGCCGGGCTTTTCTGTGGGTATTGCTCGCCCATACGGCGGATGCCGGTCAGTGTGTTCTGGTACTCGATCATCGATATGTCGCCGATGTCTTCCTCGAATCCGTCGAGATAGAAACCCAGCACCCCAAACAAGGCGTTATGGCTGTCGACACGGCTGAGTTGGGCTTGCCATTGCTCCACGCTCACCAGTTCGAACTGGCGGCCTGCCTCGCGGAAGGCTTCCACGTAGTTGCTCCAGCTCAAGGGCTCGGGGTTATGCAGATTGAACACAGCGTTATCTGGCTGATAACGGCTGGCATGGAAGCCGATGAAGCGCGCCAGAAAGTCCACCGGCATCAGGTCGAAGTTGATTGAAAACTCCGGCACCTGACCCAGTTGCAAAGAGCCTTTGAGCATCAGCATCAGGCGATTTTTTTGTGGCTGGCAGACGCCGGTGAGGCTGTTAAACGAGATATTGCCCGGGCGATAAATGTTCACCCAGACACCCTGGTCCCGGGCACATTGCAGAACGCGCTCCGCCACCCACTTGGAAAGGTTGTAGCCGTTCTTGATATAGATCGGTGGAGTAGCCGCAGCGGGTTGTTCAAGCACGTTGCCTGCGGCATCGATAGCGCTGCAGGCCGACAGGGTCGAAACGAAGTTGAAGATCTTTTTACTGCGCCCCTCACACAACTTCAGGCATTCAAAGACGGGAGCAACATTGTCTGTAACAAGGGTTTCATAGTCCTGAACATGATTCACATTGGCCGCGTTATGCACCAGCGCACCGAACTCGCTGTCCAGCCGTTCGTACACCGCTCCGCCGAGACCCAGCCTGGGCTTCGTCACGTCGGCGGGATAGACCGTCACGCGGCTCAGATTCAGATGATCCAGACGGTTTTCCCGCAGTGCATATTCGAAACGTTGCTGCGCGCTTTGTCCCGGAGTTTCACGAACCAGGCAGGCGATCTCTGTCGCCCCCCAGTTCAGCAGCGCCTCAACGATGTGTACACCGAGAAAACCGTTGGCACCGGTAACAATCACCTTATGAACGTCGCCCAGCCTGCTGACCGGCAGTGTCGACAGTTGAATGTCGGGGTTTGCATCCCGCGCTGCCTGAGCGCTGATGGTGCCGGCCGAGGCACCTTTGCTGTCGATCAGGCCAGCCAGTGTCAGTACGTTGGGCGCTTCGATAAAACGGTTGATCGGGATGCTGCGCCCAAACTGTTCACGAACCCCCAGCAACAGGCGCGACAGCAGGATCGAATGACCGCCAAGGTTGAAAAAGCTTTCGTCAGTCGAGATGTCTTCCGCAGGCAGCTCCAACAGATCGGCCCATAGCACCAGCAGTGCTTGCTCGATCTCGCTCTGGGGCAGACGACACGTGCGCTGCCCACTGAAGCTCAGCGGTATTTCCAGAAGCGCCTTGCGATCTACCTTGCCATTACTGGCAAACGGCATATCGGGCAACGTCGTATAGACAGCAGGATGCATGTAGTCAGGCAGCAGGCCTTGCACATGGGCTCTCAACGCCGGTTCGTCATGCTCCAGAGAAGGTTGGGCGAGAAAAGCCAGAATTCGCCGCTGCCTGTCGATCACTACGGCGACCTGTCGATACAGTCCGCTGTCGCGCAGGCAATGCTCGATCTCTTCCGGCTCAACGCGAAAGCCGCGAATCTTCACCTGATTATCACGGCGCCCGCTCAATACAATGCCGTCAGCCGTCCACCTGGCGATATCTCCGGTGCGATAGGCCCGCAGTGGCTGCCCGTCCGGTTTGATCAGCCACACATAGCGCTCGGCGGTAAGTTCGGGATTGTTGACATAGCCTAGGCAAACGCCAGGACCTGCGATATACAACTCACCCTGCGTGTGCTCCGCCACCGGCTGCAAGTGCTCATCGAGAATCCAGGCCTGACTGTTGGCAATCGGTCTTCCCAAGTGCCGATTGCTGCTGGAAGGTCCGAACTCGCAGGCCGTGACCAGCACCGTGGCTTCGGTAGGACCATACAGGTTGTGGAAGTGGCATTGTCCGGCGAGCTGCGCAATCACGTGCGGCTCACAGACATCTCCGCCGGTCGTTACATGCTCAAGCCCCAGCGGCTGATCCAGCGGCAGAATACTCAACAGTGCCGGCGGCAGAAACGCGTGGGTGATGCCTTGTTGCAGCACGCCGACCAGTTGCAATGGATCACGCCGCTGGTCCTCATCGGGCACCACCAGCTCGGCACCACTGAGCCAGGTGGGGAAGATGTCGATGATCGACGAATCAAAACTCAGCGTAGAGAATTGCAGAACCCGGCTGTGTTCGCTCAGGTTTACATACTCGGCGTACCAGGCCGTGAAGTGGCTGAGGTTGCGTTGGCTGAGCAGTACACCTTTTGGTTGCCCGGTAGTGCCCGACGTATAAAGCGCCATGCAGGGCGCATCAGGATCGGTGCTGACGCCTATCCGCGGTGAACCCACATCTTCCAGGCGCACGGCAGCGATATCCAGCGCTGGAAACTCTGCAGCGGCCAGCGGGTGCAAGCCATCGTGAAGCAACAGCATCGCCCCCGAGTTTTCCAGAATGTACTGTTGACGCTGCACAGGCTGGCCTGGATCAAGCGGCAGATAAATCGCACCGCAGCGCAGAATCGCCAGAATGCCCGCATACAGCTCCGGTGACTTGTGCAGGCAAATGCCGATCACGGGCGGGGTGTCAGCTTTCGCCTGCGCCAGCAGCGGCAGTAACAGACGTTGGATGGCGATGCTGTGCGCGTGCAGTGCTCTATAGCTGAGCGTCTGGTTGCTAACCGACAGTGCCGGGCGTTCGGCAAACTTCAGCAGTGCCTGCTCCAACCGGTGAGTGATCGGCGTTTCAGCCAGTGTCAGCAGGTGCGATTGTTCCGTTTGATTCAGGTGGTGCTCGAAGAGCAAGTGATCAATCGCCTGCAAGCCATTCAGCCGGTCGCTATGGGCGTGGGCTATGGCAGGCAGACTGTTGAAATACTCATCGTCTCTGGACAACCGGCTGACCTGCAACGCCGCCAGATCCACCATGCCTGCGACAGCAACATCCCGCAGTACGCGGCCGTTGCCTGATGCCTCGGCCGTCAGCCATTCATGAGCGATCAAGCATCGAGCGTCGGCCGTGCCGTGCCAGCACAGCAGCTCCAGGCGAGGCAGTCCGTGTTCCAGCGCCGTGCTGAAGCCGACCCGCAGGCTCAGAACTGTGCGCTGGTCAGACGGCTCAAGCCGTACCTCGCCCAGATCCAGGCTGCCGTCGTCGATCAAGACGCACGGGGCAGGCACCGTCAACGTCTGCAGCGCCTTTTGCTCATTCAGGTGCCGTATGCCATGCCCGTGAGCTTGCAGCTCGGCATTCAGTTCACTCAGGGTCAGGCTATGACCTATGAGTACAATCTCCAGGCGCTTCATTGCAGCGTTCCTTGCGCCGGCAGGTAGTCCGCCAGTGCACGTTGCACACAGGGATCGTCCAGCATCGAGCTGCTCTTGAAGAAGCGCACGATATTGGCGACCAATGGGTGGTGGCGGTTGACGGGAAAGCTCACGGCCCTGGTCTCGTCCTTGAGAGCCTGCTTGACGGCTTCCGGCACCTGCAAGTGCTCGATCAGGGTGAAATCGAAGCCGTTCTGGATGTCGTTGGTCAAATACTGAGCGATGAATACCGGCATGATCCGGGCGATGGACTCCCGATCCTGATCGGTCGCGGTGTGCCAGTAAATTCGTACCAGCCGCGCCCAGAATCCCGAGTGACGTCCCTCGTCCAGCAAATGGTCAGCCATCAGTCCCTTCACCGATTGCTTGACCGAGTCGTCCCTGGCGAACGCCGCTACGTCATTGGTGACGGTGTTCTCCGCGATCGCCACGCAGATCAGTTCAACCGCGCTGCGCAGATGCTCGGGAGCCAGTGCCAGCGCGGCGGGTATGGCTCGGCTGAGTTCGATTTCGTCAGGCAGCCGGATAGGCTCGATGCCGGTCAGAGCGATGGTCTGTTGCATGAAATCCATCGCCACCAGCGCGTGATAGTCCTCGTCGACCACCACTGTCATGGCGTCATAGCGGCAGGCAAACGGGAAGCGAATCGTGAAGTTGTCCTTGGCGATACTGCGCGCGGTCTTGTCGACGATCTCGGTTTCAAAGATCACCACATCGTTGATGAACTTGTAGAGGCTTTGGACCAACGCGTAGTTGCGTAAATGCGCGCATTCGCGGGTAAACGTATCGCTGAGCACCAGCGGCTGGCGGCTGACCGGGTAGATCAGTTTTTCATCGTTCTCGACGATCCTGCGTGGGCGTGTGCGAATGGTGGCGCGACCTTCCCACGCATCGATGAACGACATGTAGTCTTCTGCTTTCATGATGGCTTCCTTGTAAAGGCTTCAGGATGTTGCGAGGGGGTCTACGCACTGGCCTGCATCAGCGGCGTTCGCATACTCATGCGCAGCGTGTCCCACAGCCGAGTCCTGCTTTCCACTGCGGCGATGGCCGCCTGATAAACCTCTCGCTCGCGCTGCGTGTCGCCAGCAACGAGGCGGGCCAGCAGCTGCTCGGCCGCCGGGCCGTGGTCCTCGGAGTCCACTTCGATGTGGCGCTCCAGGTAGTAGCGGAAGGTGGGTGCCTGGTCGACGGTGATGCCCCAGTCATCGAGGATGTTCTGGAACATCAGCGGGATAACGCTCTCTCGACCATGCAGGAAGGCGGCGGCAACGCTGTGTGCCGGTGCATGAAGGGCGGTGTCGAGGGTGTGGGTCACGAATGCCGAAGCGGCCTGGCCTGCGTTGACCCTTTGCAGCGCGGTCGTGTAATGCAGGCCCTGATTCTGCAGTTCGATGAAACGCTCGATCTGTAATGTGCTTGCGCCTATCTCGCGCATGGCATCCAGGTAGAGTTCGAAATGGCTGTAATGACCGGTGTCCAATCGGTCATCGGACTCTTCCCCCAGAACGATTTCATTGATCAGCCGGGCAGCGGAAGCATCCTTGGGTGGCAGCCATGGCAATTGCGTGCAGGTCAGTTCCTGTTGCAGGCGTTTGGTCAGGGACATGAAATCCCAGACGGCAAATACATGGGTTTCCATAAAACGTCGCAGAACGTCCAGTGTGGTGATTTCTGCAAAGATCGGGTGACGGCCAAGTTCAGCTTTCTTGTGTTCAAGCAACGTTTTCTCACAATGCATGATGATGTCCTTGTGCTCAGGATAGTGATAAGTAGTCGTGCAGTTATTCACGTTATAAGTTGCCGTCAGTGCAGAATGGACGTTATGAAGTACCTGGCGGCGGGGCGAGCAAGCGCCTGAGCGTGGCGACGCTCATTCGTCACGCACACGTCGGTTACTTCAATTAAACAGCCGGTCGCCGTTTTGTTTTTTCCGACAGCAGCCCTTGTAAAGGACAGTGTCGAGCCAGGCTTGCGGTCAATGACACAGACGGCGAAGAAAACTTAAAACAAATTTAATACGGTGCGCAATCATTTTTTTATAATATTAAAGTTGCTGTTTTTTGGGTGCGTAAGTTGTCATGTAAAACATGAGGAATATGTTTTACATGGGCGCAGGCAACCCGTCCGACTGATTAAGTCAGAATGATTAATAATGAGCGAATGCCTCGCTCGGCGTTGCCGTTCTGCGGAACAATCAGACTGCTGGACTTTTAATGGGCGAAGTTGGAAATGACTTCCAATGTCTGTGTGCCCCGTTCAACAACTCCTTATCCATTGAGTTCAGATGAACAGAGAACTGCCCCCCGATCTCGCGCGGGCAGTTCAGCCGCAGCCAGGGAACACCCTCCGGCAGGTTTCCTCAGGCCACGGCCGAGTTTGCCTTATTCCAGTGTCAGGCCAACCGGCAGAATCAGGAAAACAGCGATAAAAACATCACGCCAGGGGAAAGCCTGACGGTGTTCCAGGCAGACAGGCGGGGAGCACGAGCGGCCAATCTGCAGGCGTTGTGATCGCCCTGTGGATAAGCCGCCTCAATGATTCAGGCAGGGTTTTTCTTTGTTGCGCGGGGTTGTTTCGCGTCGCTGGTTTTCTTGCTGTTCAGATATTGAGTGACGGCCTGAACACCGCGATTGAGGTGGTACTGCAGTGCTTCGACACACGGCTCGACCGCTTTCTGTTCGGCAAGCCGCAGCAGTTGCCAGTGGTCATCCTGAGACAGCTTGCCCAGCCCCATGGCCGACAGGTTGAAACGCAAGAAGCGCTCCTCTTCGTTCAGGCCTTCTTCAACGAGGCGCATCAGGCGCTTGTTATGGGTCTTTGCATACAGCGACAAATGGAACATGCGATTGAGTCTGCCGATCTGGCCGAAGTCCGTCTCGACTTCAAGCTGCTCGATATAGCCCGCCGCCGCCGCCAGATCGTCCGCGTCCAGCAACGGGACGGACAGACGCAGCGCCTCGGACTCCAACAGGATCCGCAAGGCATAAGCGTCCACCGCGTCCTCGGTTATCAACGGCGCGACGACTGCGCCCTTGTGTGTTTCGACACGCAACAGCGACTGTGCCTCAAGCTGGCGCAGTGCTTCGCGCACAGGCATCCGGCTGACGCCGAACAGGGTTGCCAACTCCTGTTGGCGCAAGGCTGTGCCACTTGGAAGGCTGCCATCGATAATGGCATTTCGCAGTTTTTCTTCAATTACGGTTCTGGCAAGGTGCGCCGGAGGCTGCTCATTGCCCAGTACGGCGCCCAGAAAGGCTTCTCTATCTGATTTGCGCATCGGCCTACTTCTTCATCAACCTGGCTGGACAAGGTCCAATTAAATCGCTGGATTGCCGACAGACTAGCCAAGACTTGCCAGTAAGTCGCGAAAATAGAAGCATCGTGATGTGTTGCAGCGTGCACCGGATTACGTACCAGCCCCGCGAGCTCCAGTAAATACCCGCCTATCTTAGCGCTCATCGGCTCGGCTTACCGGTCGAGCATTCATAGATAACAGGAATTTCACGTTATGCTTTTATGACGTGACGCTCTGAAACGGGCGTTTCAGAGCGCGTCAAAACAGCGTTCGCGGCATAAGGCCGCAGGCAGATCGCCTCAGCGAATCAGGCGGCCTGACACGAAGTGCTGAACGTCATTGAAACCGGGCGTCGACGCGTGCCCGGGCGTCACCAGAGAGTCGATGAATGTTTCGTCCTCAGCGGTGATATCGACCTCCAGCGCCTTGGTGTAGCCGTCCCACTGCTGCTCGGTCCTCGGGCCAACGATTGCCGACGTCACGGCCCGATTGTTGAGCACCCAGGCAATGGCGAATTCGACAATGCCGACCCCCTTGTCCTGCACGTACTCCTGAATTCGCTGTGCGATACGCAGTGATTCCACGCGCCATTCGGTTTCCAGCAGCCGCTTGTCCTGACGCCCTGCACGGCTTTCACTGTCGGGGGCGATGTCTGGCGCGTATTTACCGCTGAGCACCCCACGTGCGAGCGGGCTGAAGGGCACCACGCCCAGACCGTGATACGCCGCTGCCGTGATCTGCTCGACCTCGGCCTGACGGTTGACGATGTTGTACAGCGGCTGGCTGATGACCGGCTTGTCCACGCCCAGGCGCTGTGCGACGTTGACGATTTCGGCAATACGCCAGCCGCGGAAGTTAGACACGCCCCAGTAGCGGATCTTGCCCTGCCGGATCAGGTCGCCAATGGCCGAGACCGTTACTTCCAGCGGCGTGTCCTGATCTTCCTTGTGCAGGTAATAGATATCCACATAGTCGGTGTCCAGGCGTCGCAGGCTGTTCTCGATGGCATTGAAGAGGTGCTTGCGATTCAGGCCGGCCCGGTTGGGCACGCCATCGACGGGTCCGATGGCAACTTTGGTGGCCAACACCCAGTCACTGCGTTGTGCGGCGATGGCGCGACCGACGATTTCTTCCGAGCGGCCGGCGTTGTAGACATCCGCCGTGTCGATGAAATTGATGCCCTGATCCCTGGCCTTGTCGATAATACGCAGGGACTCTTCGGCACCCGTCTGCTCGCCGAACATCATTGAGCCGAGTGTCAGTGTGGAAACCTTGAGGCCGGACTGGCCGAGGGTTCGATAATTCATGCTCAACATCTCCATGTCATTCAGACGAGTTCAGGCAACCCCCACGCCTTGAGCGGGAAGTCGGCCAGCGAGGCAAGCAGCAGGTCCGCATGCTCGTACTGCTCGACCGGCATGTGTGAGTCCGGCACAGCCACCGCGTACATGCCTGCAGCCTTGGCGGCTGTCACACCGAACGGCGAGTCTTCGAAGACCAGGCAATCACTCGGTGATACGCCAAGACGGCGAGCGGCGACCAGAAAGATATCCGGTGCCGGTTTGGCTGCGCCGACTTCCGGGTCATCGGCCGTCACGACGGTATCGAACAGCTCGAACCATACGCGGTGCAGGGTCGTCTTGGCTTCGAAGTAATGCACTGAAGAACTGGTGCCCACGGCGATGGGAATATTGTGAGCGGCCAGATGGCGGACCAGCGCCTCGGCTCCGGGCATTGCAGGCGCTTTGGGAAAACGCTCGTCGAGCATGGGCTCACGAATTTCGAGAAACTCGTCTATCGACATCGGCAGTTCAAGCGCCTTGATCACGTAATCCGAGAAGTCCCGGGCACCGCGGCCAATGGTGTGCTGTTTGATGGACCAGTCGAAGGTGCGACCGTGGCGGCTGGCAATCAAGTGGGTGACCTCGGTGTAAACCCCCTCGGTGTCCAGCAACAGGCCATCCATGTCGAAAATAACGGCCTTTATCGGGCCTCGTTGGTTGTGCTGTTCGCTCATGTGATCACGTCCCGTTCTCAAATTCGTTCCAGCCTAACGTTTCCTTGAATACCGTGGCTACCCTGTGTTTCTGATAATCTTTCGCGGTTTTCAAGCTGTGCTGCCGGTCCCGGTACGACTTTTCCATCATCAGAACGGATATCTTCAGGTCACTATGAATAAATCAGCAGGTATAGCGATTGGCGTCATCGTCGTAGCGGGCGCATTGGTTACGGCAGGTGCCTGGTACACCGGCAATCAGCTGGAAGGTGCGCTGAACGATTCGATCAGCAAGGCCAATCAGGAACTCGCGAAGTCGTTCAAAGGCACCGACACCAGCGTCAAACTGGAAATGCTTTCGCTGGAAAAGCATTTCTTCAGCAGCACGGCGCATTATCGAGTCGACATCCAGAACCTGTCCGATAGCACCCAGGGCGGCCAGTTTCTGTTTGTCGATCAGATCGAACACGGCCCCATTCCGTTGTCGCGTATGAAGACCCTGAACCTGATACCGGTCATGGCCCTGAGCAATTTCCAGATGGAGAAGAGCCCCAGCGCCGAGAAGTGGTTCGCCATGAGCAAGGACGTACCGCCGCTCAAAGGACAGGCCAGTATCGGCTATGACCGCGCCACCAAAGGCACACTGCAGATGGCCCCGCTGGAAATGACCGACGTGGACGGCACGTTCAGGTTTTCAGGGCTCGACCTGAACGCCGAGTCGTCCGCCGACGCGGAAAAATTCAGCCTTGCGGGCAACATGGACAACCTGCAACTCAATGTCGCATCGCCTGACGGCCCGGTGAGCATCGACGTCAAAGGCATGACTTTCGACACCGGCGGCACCAAAGGCAAGTCCGGTTTCTATCTGGGTCACACCAACATGAAAATCCAGAACGCGGGTTTTCAGGTGGTGGGTAAGCCGCCGGTACAGATCAAGGATTTCACCAACACCAACCTGGCGCAGGAAGATGCCGGTAACCTGGCGGCCCAGATCAACTACGATGCCGGCATGATTTCTTACGCGGGCAAGGACGTAGGTTCGGGGCATATGGGCTTCAAGATCGCCAACTTCGACGTAGTGGCCACTCAGGCGCTGTATCAGTTGTATCAGGAGAAGATTCTGCCGCAGCAGCAGGAGGCTGCGCTGGAGAAGCGTCCGTTCCGTCTGGAACTGAGCACGGCTGATCAAGAGCTGATGAACACGCAGATGAAGAAGCTGTTGATTGCCAAGCCGCACATCGAGCTGGAAAAACTCTCGCTCAAGACCAGCAATGGCGAAAGCCACATGCGTATCGCCGTGGACCTGGCCGATCCAGGCCCGCTTGATCAGCCTTCCGATGCGCTGCTCTTGAAGAGCCTGGGCGAAGTCAACGCCAAGATCGTCCTGTCCAGGCCGATGATCCGCGACCTCGCTACCCAGCAGGCCATTCGTGAAGGTCAGACCGACCTCAAGGTCATTGCAGAGCAGGCCAAGGCCGCAGCTGACATGGCCAGCGCGATGGCTGAGATGATGCAACTGGCCAAGGTCGACGGCGACAACATCGTCTCCGATCTGCGTTATGCCAACCAGATGGTCGACTTCAACGGCCAGAAAATGACTGTGCAGCAGTTCATGAGCAACGTCATGGGCAGGGTCGGCGTGCTGGGCAACCAGTAAGCGTCGGCAACGCGGGTGTCGGGACGGGCAGAGTGCCGACCCGACACCAGGCTCTGCTACTGAGTCAGCCCGCGCAGGGTATCGGCCAGCAGCCGGGTACGTTGCGAAGTGCCCGCGGTCATGTCACTGGACCCTTCCAGCTCCGACAGCAGCCCCGTGAGCGTTCCGACTTCCAGGGATTGCTCTTCGATGTGCTGCGCCACCTTGCGAATCTCCTCGGCCAGACGCTCGATATCCGTACCGATGTCATTCGCGTTTTGCGAGGTTTTCTGCGCCAGTTGACGCACTTCATCGGCGACCACTGCAAAGCCACGGCCCATTTCACCTGCCCGTGCCGCCTCGATGGCAGCATTCAGCGCCAGCAGGTTGGTCTGCCCGGCGATTTGCTGGATCATCTGCACGACCGACTGAATGCGCAGGCTGGATTTGGCCAGTTCCCGTGAGCCAAGCACCACATCGTCGGCCTGGCTGACCAGGCTTTTGACGGTATTGCCAGCCTTGTCGATGACGGTTTCCTGCTGCGTGATGGTCTGGGATAACTCATCCATCGAAACGTGCAGCTCGCCGGAGTAGTGGCGCAGTTGAGCGGCCATTTCTTCCTGATCCTGGTGAGCTTTGACCAGAACATCACCCAGGTCGCTCAGGCCGCCGAACACCGGGCGGATCTGCTCGTCCAGACCGCTCGGGTCAATGGTCTGAACAAAGTTACGCTGTTTGAACTGATCGATCTGCTTGACTACCACATGGCTCAGACCGGCCAGCTTCTTGATCTGCCGACGCAGAAAGAACGCCTTGAACTCGCCGTAGTAGGCAATAAAGTTGTCGATGTAATCGTCACGGAACGGCTGGCCTTCCGGCACTTTGAAAAAGAACACGGCAGTGAGGGTCTGGTTGAGATTCAGGCCCAGAATCTCGCCAAAGGTCGAGAAGCCCACCACCGGCGTTTCGCCAAACACATCGTTCATGCGGCCCAATTCACTGCCGTTGTTCAGGCGACGCAGGATGCAGTCGCTCAACAGGCCAAGCAGCGGCTTGCCGGACTTGCCCTGCAGAAAGCGTGCAAAGTCCTTGCGCGTGGTGTCTATCATCGAGGTCCGCTTGACCATGACCAGCTCTTCGCCGGGTGCCACGTCACAGAACAGATGCACCCGTTCGCTTTCGTAATCGATACGTGCAATGGAGCGTACGAACAATTCTTCGCCCACGCGGATAGCGAACGAATACTGTGCCAGCTTGCCTTCCAGCTCATGCTGCTCACACTTGAGTGCATCACACAGTGCCGCAACCATTGTGGCGATTTCGCCTCTGGAATTGACCACCTGGCTGATGTAACGCTCTTCCAGCGAGGCGGTCAGAACACTCAGGCTCAGCGGTGTTGCCTCAAAGTTCTGGCTCTTGAACACACCGAAGCGCACGTTCTTCGCACTTTTGAGAAACACCACCTGAGCATGGTTCTCATAACTGCGCTTGCCGTCGTGAATCAGGGTCTTCTTGAAGTCGCCCTTGCCACCTGCAGAACCGCCCACGAACAGGCACGGGAAACGGCCTGATTCGTAGAGGGCTTCCATGAAAAACGACTCTGACGCCGACAGCCCGTCGAACGTGACGTAGGCCAGCGTATCCCGATGATCGATTGGCGTGCTGACCTGAGCGCGCTTGATCGAGTCCGTCAGGCGCGCAATGCGCTCACGCATCGACAGTCGCTTGCCCGCGCCGCGAATATCTTCGCTGTGCAGCGGAATGTGCACCACTTCCGCGCTCTTGATCACGCTCGAGTCAAACAGCGCCAGCACAATCCGGTCCCACTGATTGCCCGCCGCGCAGTACAGCGAATCGTTGCTGGAGCACAGCTCGCCGGAAGTCGTGCACAGGCTGATTTTTGCGTTGGGAAAGCGTGCGGCGACAGATCGGGCCACTTGATCGAAGTCGACGTGCGGTGAAACGAAACCAGTCAGGTAAACCGGATCAAAGCTCAGTGCAGACAGCTTGTCGTTCAATTCCCGGGCGGACGTAATGACACTGAGTACGCCCCCGGCCCGCGAAGTGCTGGTCCGAAGACGAGATAAAAAGCTCATGGTTGAATCCGTAAGATAAAAGGCAGAGGCCACGCAGAATATGGACCGATCTCTTTTAATCGGCTGCTGACGGGTTGGGGTTAGCCGACGGGCGATGAATTTTACCTATGCGTGCCGCTCAGGATATGTGCAGCATCAACGCTCTGATGAGGGCAAGCGTCTGGAGATGCACCGAATCATAGTGATCATTGTGGCAATAGGGCCGTACCGACAGGGTGATGGAGTCGGCCGTCGTAGAGGCCAGATGCACATCCACCGCAGGGCTGCTCAATACATTGGGAAGGCGGGCTATCTGATCCCTGAGGCGCGGGATGATCGTCTGTTCATCGGCGGTGCCGGGCAATACGGCGGTCAGCTCGACGCTGCGGAAATCATTGCTGGAAAAATTGACGATGGTGTCCGAGAAAATCTTGTTGTTGCCCACCAGATTCAACACATTTTCCGGAGTATTGATCGACGTGACGAACAAGCCGATTTCGACCACGGTCCCGGTCACACCCGCCGCTGAAATCATATCGCCGACTTTGAAGGGCCGCAGCACGATGATGAAACCACCTGCCGCCAGATTGGCCAGCAAGCCCGACCACGCCATGCCGATCGCCAGCGCCACGGCCGCCAGCAGTGCCGCAAAGCTGGTGGTCTCGATGCCGCAATAACTCAGAATGGCGATCACCAGAATGATGTTCAGCGTCACCGTGATGAACGAGCCGACATAGCGCAGCACCGTCGGATCAAACCGCTGCCGGGTCAGCGAGCGTTGCGCCATCCTGACCAGCACACCGATCAGCCAGCGACCCACTATCCACAGCAACGCTGCAATCACCAACCTTAGAACAACGGTCGCCCCGTACTGCAGAACAACGTTGAACAACGAACTGACTCTGTCAGTGCCCACATTGATGACATTCAACGCATCCATGAACGCAACTCCTGAACACAGGGCTCGCCCGACAGGTGGGCTGCCGGGTGGAGCCGTACATTGCGCGCAAATACGGAAGGACAGCTACTGGTAGTTTTGACTGGAGGCAAAAGGCCTGCAACTGGCGTTTGGGGGCTCAGCAGGTGTTGTGGCTGTTAGCCTACATCGTGTCTATTTATTGTTTTTTGAGATGTAGTCAACTATGTTTTGTACCGTTTTGAATTTTTTAATTTCTTCATCCGGTATATTGATTTCGAATTCTTCTTCTAGAGCCAGGCTGAGCTCGACAAATTCTAAACTGCTAGCCGCGAAATCCTTGGTTATGTCAGATGTCGGTTTTACATCTTCTTGCGCTGCTTCCAAATGCTTGACCACCAATTCTTTTACACGTGTCATTACATCTTCCATGATGATCATCTCCTTGATCGCGTTTTTTCACTGACTACTGAAGGATGAAATTAGGCCGCGGCAGAAAAGCTGTCTACTGGCATTAATAACAGTTGTTCAACAGTGGGAGGTCTGAGCAGTTTGGTTATGCTCGTATTAAGCCTTTCGAGAAATCGCTACACTCGCCACCTCACCAGGATGACCCAAGGACCTGCAATGCCGTTTTCTTCTGACACACTGCGCCGTACGCTGGTGATGTGGCTGTATGCCGTCGCGGCCGCGCATGTGCTGGGCAGTCTAGTGTTCACCTGGGCCGGGTTTTCCGGGTTGCTCGACGGCTACCTGACCAGCCTCGAACAGGCGTTCTGGACCGAGGCGGTTCCCGCTGCTGCGCGTGCGCAACAGGTCTGGTGGATGGCGCTGTTTGGTGCCACCTTGCAAACGTATTCGGTGTATATGCTCGCGCTTGTGCATTTAGGCAATCGCCTGAAAAGCGCCATGCCCTGGGGTTGGCTGATTGCGGGCCTGCTGCTTTGGGCACCTCAGGACATCCTTATTTCCGTGCGCGGAGGCGTCTGGTCGCACGTCTGGCTCGATCTGGCGGCGCTACTGGCGTTGTTGCCGCCGCTGATCTGGCTGTATCGCCATGATCGCCGTACTTCGGCTGTGCACGCGTCGAAGGAGCCTCGTCATGTCTGACTTGCCGCTGCTGTATCTGCTGGCGGGCAACGGCAGCAGTGCCGAATGGTGGGACGACGCGCTGCCGCATTTTCAGCGCTATCAGGTCGTGCCGCTGGAGCTGCCAGGCTTCGGCAGCAATCCCCAACCACCCTGCGAAGACATTGCGGCCTATGCTGATGCTTTGCTGGCGGCGACGGTTCGAGGCAGCGCAATCGTCGCCGTGGGTGTCAATGCATTGCTGGTCATGCATGCCTTGCAGCGTCAGCCGGGGCATTTCTGCAGAAGCGTATTGCTGGCACCGGTTGGGGCTTTTCTGTGGCAGCGGCGCCTGCCGGCACTGATGTCGCCGCTGCCGATTCGCAAAACCATTCACTGGCTGCTGGCCAACAAACCCACGCTGTTTGCGCACAAGTTTTCCAGACAAGCCTGGCCTGCGGCGCACTATCAGCGCATGGGCGAAGGTTATGCCCGCTGCCGTGCTTTCGTGCCGTATTGGGACCTGTTGCGTGCCGACACCGCGCTGCCGCTGCTGGAGTGGGTGCAAGACCCGGTAGAGCTGGTCTGGGGCGATCAGGACAAGGTGTTGGGCATCGAGCAGGCAGCAGCGTGGTCTGCCATTCTGGCGCGTGCCGACCTGACCATCAGCCTGAAACCCGGATGGGGTCATTACCCTTGGATCGACTCGCCCGCCGAGTTCGCACAATGGCTGGAGTCGGGCGAGCGCGGCTTTGTTGCACACACCAAAGGTGGCCGCCTGCGTCTGGCAACCATTGCCGGGCAACCGGTGCCCGATGCACTGACTCTGGTGCAGGGCGCTGACTCGACGTTGTCCGCGTTTCTGGCCAGTCAGCCTGAAGCTATCTGGGCGGTGCGCTCGTCCAGCTTCGGTGAGGACCAGGCCGATGCGGCCAATGCCGGTCTGAGCACCACTTTCCTTCGTGAGCCCAGCCACAACGTCCCCGCGCGCGTCGCAGAACTGCACACCGCTGGCGTCGAAGAGGTGGTGGTACAGCGCTTCATCACGCCGGTGCTTTCCGGGATCGCTTTCGTGCGTCACCTGTCAGTCGAACTGGAATGGGTGCAAGGCCATCTGGAGTCGCTGGCCGACGGTCAGGCAAGCCCGGATCGAGCGATCATTTCCCGCCTTGGCGCGGCCTGGAGCAGCGGCAGCTTCAAGCCATCCCACGGTTTGACTGAGGAGCTGCTCTGGGATTTCCTGCAGGGCGTTCTGCACGTATTCCACTACGTGCCGGGCGATGTCGAATGGGCCTGGGATGGCCGTCAGCTGTGGCTGCTGCAGTACCGCCCGATCAGTGACTACGGCTGGCGCCGACACCTGACCGCCGCCAATATTGCCGAGATCCTGCCGCCACAGCCCAGCCGGCTGGTCGAGTATGCACAGCGGCGTGCCGCAGGCAGCATCCCGGCCATCATGGCGCGCTGGGATTCACGTGTACTGCAGGACAATGAGCCATTTACCGCGTTGTTCGGCGCGGCGTCCTACATCAACAACGACCTGTTTCTTGCACGTCTGGCTGACTGGGGCATTGCGTCCAGTCATTACGCCGATGAGGTCGGCGGTGCGACCCCGCATCTGCCGTGGCGACCACTGCGTCTGGTGCGCTCATTACCCGTGTTTCTGCGGATGCAGCGTGTCGCGCGCGGCCACTTGTTGACCCTGGAAAAACACCTGCACCGCTTTGACCGAGAACTGCATGCCCTGACGGCCCAAGGTGCCGACGGCCAGCAATTGGCTGACTGGTTCACACGTTTCTACGTATTCGTCGTACAAGGCAACCTGTGCATCGCTACCTCGCTGGCCAGCAGCGGCGGAGACCTGCTAGGCCGCCCGCCGACGGCTTACGACGACCTTGAAGACTGCCCGCACCGACTGCCCTGGGAAACCGATCCCGCTACGCCGCGCCCGGCGTTCACTGATCTGCCCTTGCAGGCCTTTCCGACCTGGCCGGTTTTCATTCGCATCGTCCATCGCACGGGCCTGCCAGGCATGCGCGGCTACTACCTGCAAGTGCGCGAGTGGTATCGCGATAACCTGATGCGCCTGTTTTTCCGCCTGCACCACGCCATGCCGATTGCAGACAGAGCGTACTGGTTTGCACCCCATCCGGACATTCGCAGCCGTGCAGGCAGCTTCTGGCAGGACGGCCGTGAAGGCACCGAGCAGGCGACAGGCTTTATGATCTATCCGGGTCAGGTCCAGGGCATTCTGGGCGAGGACATCCTGCTGGAAGACACCCTCGACCCCGGACGCCACGCGCACTACCAGAACGCCCGAGCAGTGATTGCGCGAATGGGCGGGCGTCTTTCCCACGGGTCTACGTTGCTGCGCGAACTGCGCAAGCCTTCGGCGGTGCTGCCGAATGTTGATATGGCGTGGGTGGGGAGGGAAGTGCGGTATGTGGATGGAGAGTTGAAGCTGGTGGAAGGGCAGGCGTGCAATCAGATCCGCGTCGACACGGTATAGCCAAACACTTACACGCGATGGAGGGATTTGGCCATTTCCGACTTGGTCCGTCCTCCGTAGTATTGGATCCATCAAGTGGTGAACAGGAGTTCACCAGGATCAAGGATGATCGACCATCGTCTCGGAGGCAGCCGACAGGGAGTCGGGATGGTCTTGGAAAAACCCGCTTCGGCGGGTTTTTTGTTGTGCGCGAGAAAGTCCTCGTTGAGCCTGGGCTACTTGCGCAGTGCCTTTCTGTTGCGCAGGCTTTCACGATGCACCTCGAGATCCCTGCGCCGCCGCATCTCCTGACGGACCTCCTTGCGTTCGGATCGAATAATCCTCCATTGCATGCGCAATTCGCGACCGCGCTCGCTGTTGAGCGATAAGAGGCCCAGCAACGGGAAAAGCAGACAAACAATATCGATGCGGTCATGCCAGAAGTCACAAAGCTTCTGGCTCTGAGTCCGTCAGGTGATGTTCGTCACCTGCGTGTCCCGGCCCATGCTGCGCAAGAACTTTCGCTGCTGCCGAAGCAACTCACGGTAGTCGATGCAGCGATAGTGCATGCCGTGGCGGGGGGCCAGGTCAGCGATGATGTTTGCCAGCGCCGGATAGTGTCGATGACTCCAGCCAGGGAACAGGTGATGAGTCAGATGAAAGTTCAGCCCGCCCACGACATGGTGCAGCCAGCGTGGAGAGGTTTGCCAGTCACAGGTTGTCGAGAAGTTATGTCGATACCAGCCGTGTGGCATCAACGGGCTGCCTGATGGCTGATAGAACTCTGCTTCTGCCCAGTGCGTACCGAGCAGCAGAAATACCACCCAGAGAGAGGCAAGCATCTGGCTGACAAAGTACGCGATCAGCACCGTGGTCCAGCTACCCTCGAATATCACCAGCGGTACTACCAGTACCAGCAGCAGATGGCATGCCTTGCTGGCCAGAAATACTGCCCAGCCTCTGTTTCCTGGAAGAATGCTTTTGGCTTTGAGCGGTGTCTTCCCAAGGCGGTCCGACCAGTCGAATATCCATGAGATGTAGGGCAGCGAAAGCGCTGCGACCATGGGCCAGTAAAGATGTTGATAGCGCATGTGCTTCCGCCAGCCCTGGAAGGGTGACTGTCGCAGGACGCCATTTTCCTCGGTGTCCAGATCGTAATGTTCAACGTTGGCATAGGCATGATGAAACTGCACATGCCTGACCCGCCAATAATCCGGATCAATCCCGAGCGGCAAGGTCATCAACCTCCCCACCAGTCGGTTTGCCCAGGCCGCCCGGAAAAAAGCATTGTGGGTGGCATCGTGAAACACCATTACGTTGAGTAGCATGCCTGTCAGGACAAACATGAAATAGCAGCCTATGAATGCCCACACAGTGTGTTGCATAAGGCTCGATGCATAAAAACCGCCGCACAGCAGGGTAAGGAGCAATGCCGTCACCTTTTGCCGAATGCTTGCGTAGCGATGGTCGTCTGCCAGGTAGGCGTGGGCCGCCTGCTTGAGGGCATGATGAAATGCCTGTTCGCCATCGGCAGGAAATGACAAAGGGGCAAGTGACTCAGCCATGATGTTTTTCCACCGGATTTGCGGCTGAAATGTTGTAGCCACGAGAGGACAGGGCCACCCATACGCCGTGCAAGGCGAGGGCGACCATCGGCAATTGCCAGTAAACCTGCGACCAGCGGTAATAACCCAGAAAAAGTAACGCCAGCCCCATGCTGACTATCAGCCAGACGGGAACACTCCAGGTCCTCGCTTCGGTCATTCCTCCCAGCGCCACCGAGCCCACCACGAGAAAAACGAACAGGACGACCTGCGGCAAGGTGATGTCGCTGTAGCCATAGCCGTATTGATAGATATAGCCCACTACCAGCGCGAAGAGCAGCAACGCGCCGCTGAAAATGCTCAAACCCGAAACGCGCGAGCGGGTCGGTTCGTTCGATTTTATCGACAGTCGCAGGTAACGCAGAAAAGGCACGTTGCTGGCCCAGAACGGGTTCGCGGAAGAGCGAGGCCCTCCGATTCCAAACGTGTAAGGCACATCGGGCAGCCTGGAAAATGTGCCGAACAGCTTGTCCCAGAAAATGAAAGTACCGCCGAAGTTCTTGTCCGAGTAGGCCCGGTCTTTGACGTGATGCACGCGATGATGGGTCGGAGTAACGAAAATCTTCTCCAGCACGCCTAGCCTGGGTGTCAGCGCATTATGGTTAAAGAACTGCATCGAGTAATGCAGGATCGACACTGCGACAAAAACATGCAGCGGTACTCCCAGCACGGCCAGCGGAATGAAGAACGGAATCGACGTGAGTGACGAATACCACGAATTACGCACGCCCAGGGACAGATTGAAGTACTCGCCCTGATGATGCACCACATGCACGGCCCAGAGAACGCCAATGTGGTGATGCAGACGGTGCAACCAGTAGAAGCAGAAATCCCAGGCCAGCAATGCGAACGCCCAGACCAATAGGGTAGGCCATGTATCCAGCAGGCCAAGGCTCAAGTACGTGGCGGCAAGTCCGTAACAGATTACTTCCAGGCCACGGAACAGCCACAGCATGAGGTGGCCGGAATTCAGATTGAACACCACGTCATGCCAGTCAACCGGCTTGCGCTGCACCCACTGCAGAATGACGGCCTCGCCTGTTACGGCCAGCAGCATGATGATGATCGGAATGGCCAGATCGCTCATTGCATATTCCCTTTAAGTGCGACTGGCCTGCTTCGGCCAAGCGCATCGACCAGCATGCCCGCCACCAATGCGAGCACGGCGCCACTGACCACGTCGATGAACAGATGACGGCGCAATTGCAGGATTGAATAGGCAATGGCGGCCACCCACAAGATAAACACTGCAGTACGCGCGCTACGCCTTGCTGCACTGATCCCCCAGACTGCCAGCACCATCAGGGCCATGTGCAGGGATGGCAGGCAATTCTGGGTCGAGTCCACATAAGTCAGCGCTGCCAGCAGTGTGGAGCTTAACGTTGTGCCCTCATCGACCGGGTACACCATCGTTGTCGGCCACAGCAGATAGACCGTTCCGGCACCCAGTGCGGTAATACGCATAGCGCGAGACAGCCAGCGCACTCGATCAAGTGGGGTCATCAGATACCCCAGCGGAACAACCACGAAGAACGACAGGTACAGCCAGATTGCGTGCGGCGTGAATGCAATCATTCGGTCGAGCGGCGAGGGTGCCATGATCTGGCCGGTGCCTTGCAAATCATCGGTCAGCGTATAGATCAAACCGACCGACCCCCAACCAAGCAGCATATGCCACAACCGAAACATCATGGGGTTGTTCATGCTTCTGCCTGCCGGACAATACGGCGTCGTTTTCGATCGAAGTTCGGCATCACGTTCTGCACCGTCAGTTGCCATTCAAGTTTGTCAGTGGCAATACCCTGTTGCGTGAACAGGGCGACAAGTTGTCTGCGGCTGTGCTCCAGTTCGGTTTGCGTACAGTCTGCAATCAGCTGCAACCGGGTTTTCGAAAGCTGAATCAAGCGGTAGTCACTGGTCAGTGGCAGTGCATTGGCAATTGCCCGACTGCACAGGTCGGCAAAGATAATCTGCATCTCACCGTGCAGGTCAGGCAGCGAAAGCTGGTCGTCGCGGCGACCTTCGATTCGGGAAATCGCCATCGAATGCTGACCACACGGGCAGGGCTCGGATTGCCTGACCAGTACATCATCCAGCCGGTAGCGTACGATAGGTTGGGTACTGCGAGTGAAGTCGGTGATCAACGGCGTGAAGCGCTGCTCATCAAGCCACTGGGGCTCGATATGCACGAACTCTTCGTTCAAATGCATTGTGCCATGCGAGCACGTGGCCGCCAGAAAACCTTCGGTTGCCTGATAGACCTCGCCGACCTCGCGGAACACCGTTTTCAGCAACTGGCGATCCTGCGCATCCAGAACTTCGGCGACGGAGATCACTTTCTTCACGTCGAGTTGGATCTGCCCGCCCAGAACGGCCAGGGCCAGGGCGCGCAGCACCTGTGCTGGCGCAACGATAATGGTCGGCGCCTGTGCTTGTAAGCGAGACAACTGCTCAGTGAACGGCGTGAACAGGTCATAAAAGGCCAGGCTCAGCCAGCGATTGTCGACGCTGTGGTACAGGTTATTGTCCGCACGTAAAAAGAGCGCCACTCGCTCACCCGCGAAAATGCCGTCTGGGAGCATCTTGGCGAGCATCCCGCCCGCCCAGATCTGCTGTTCCTGCGGACTCACGACGAAAATGCCGCGCTGCCCTGACGTACCCGAGGACAGCCCGACGCTAAAACGGCCGATGCGTGGCGTGAAGTCGCGTTCGGCTTCGCCGCGCCTTGCGCAGGCCAGCAGTTGATCACGTTGCAGACCAGCGGTGTTCATCTGGTCGAACTGCGTCATCATCAGCGCTTTGTCCATCAGCGGCCATTCGTTGAATGGCAGAGCGCTGTATGCCCGAAAATAAGGACTTTTGGCCAGCACCCTGTAGGCAAAACGTTTCAGTTGTCTATTCTGGAAATGCTCCAGTGCCTGGCGACTGGAAAAGCGCAGGCGACGCGCTCGCCAATAATGCCAGAGTGTCATCACCGGGATCATAAATCGCCCTCGTGGCACAAACGAATATCCACATGGCCTGCTGTCCACAAAAGGTTCAGACGGTTCAGCGTCTGGTAGTAGGCCTTGCTGTCGTCCATCAGCACGTTGGCAAGTACGGAAGGCCCGCGCAATTCTTGATAGCTCAGCGGCGACCATGCGGAATCACTGGCCAGCAGTGTCCAGCCATCTTCGGTGAGAATAAATGCACCCAGGTGTCCGGCGGCATGACCTGGTAGCGGCACCAGAACAATCTGCCCGTCACTGCCCGGTAGTTCGTAGCCATGTGTAAACGGTGCCAGTTGCTCAGTCAGGCTCACCCGCTCAAAGCCCTCGACGAACTGCAATGCTGCCTCGAAACCTTCCGGAATCAGTCCAGGTACGAAGGCGCGCTTGAGCGCGGCGATGCCACGTAATGAGCGGGTTTTCTGCCAGCCTTCGCCCGAGCAGATAAAGTCGAGATGACTGAAGTCCCGTAGGCCGGCGATGTGATCGGCATGAAAGTGGGAAATGATCAGCGCCTGAATATCGTTGGCTGCGTAACCTGCATTACGCAACTGATCCAGCAGCGTTTCACCCGCATCCAGGTATACCGGGGTAACCTGGCTATAGATGCGGAACACTCCCGACCGGGTATGCTCCTGAAAATGGTTGGCGTAGCCGGTATCCCATAACCAGCGGCGATCGCCGACCTCCAGCAGATACGCCCTGGACGGAAATTTGCAGACCCGCAGGCCGGCACCCTGCAACGCCATACAACCGATATGCGTGCAGTAACCCACTTCGAAAGTGGTGATGCTAGCCATGGCGCTTCACCGCTTGAGACTTAAGCCATTGCCCCGTGAGCTGAATACTTTCTTCCATCGTATACCGAGGTCGGTAGCCCAGTTCTTCAATGGCTCGCGTCTGGCTCAGGGTCATATCGAAGTTCACAGCTGCCACACTGTAGCGGGTCAGCACGGGCTCCTTACGCGTTACAGAGGCCAGCAGCTCAAGTGCAATCGCCAGTGTGTGAAGCAACCTATAGGGCATGGGCTGAACACGATAACGAAGGCCGAGTTGATCGTGCAGTAACAACTGCAGGGTATCCACCAGTCGCATGGGCTGATGATTGGTGACGTTGTAGGCGGCGCCGGAAGACAAGGAATTGTTATGGCTCGCCAGGTCCATGGCGTGCACAACGTTCAGTACAAACGTAAGGTCCAGCACTGCCTGGCCACCACCCGGCAAACGCAGCACGCCCCGGTCGCGCTCTATCTGGCCCAGAATCCGGGGCAGAATCACCCGGTCATACGGGCCAAACAGACCACGGGGCCGCAGAATGATGAAAGTGGTCTGTGGATAAAGTGGTACTAGCGCCTGTATGGATTGCTCTGCCTGGTACTTGCTGCTGGCGTAGTGATTGGCGAATCGTCGGGCACGGTATTGCTCGTCAATACACTCATGATTCTGAAAGTCGAAGTAAATGGCGGGCGTGGAAATATGCACGAATCGCGAGACGCCGCAATGTCCGGCTGCCTCGGCCAGCTTCTGTGTTGCTACAACGTTGGCCTCATCAAACTCGACCTTGCTGCCCCAGGGAGAAGACTTCGCGGCGCAGTGCCAGACGACGTCGCAGCCGAGCATCATTCGCTCGCATTCCTTCGCGGTAGCCTTGGTCAGGTCCATTGTCGTGAATTCGGCTCCCTGATTTCGCAGCAGACCTCCCACTGTTGGGTCACGTCCGATTGCATGCACCTTATGGCCAGCGTTCAACAGCCAATCAGCTGCATTGCGTCCAAGGCCACTGGTGGCGCCGGTCAGCAGAACCTTCATGGCAGCAGCACCATGCCCGCCAGTGTCAAACCTGCAGCGGTGCCTATCAGCATTACCGGCTTGCCTGGCGTGAAGCGGCCGGTAGTAAAGGCAGTATGCAGCGCTGTTGGAATTGAGGCCGATACCTGATTGCCATGATAACGATAAATATCTACCAGCACTTCAGAAGGTACTCCCAGACGTTTTCGCATGTGCTCAAGCGAAAGATGGCTGGCTTGGTGAGGTACGACGGTGACGATATCGGCCAGGGTCAAACCGCTGCTTTCGAGTAATCGTGCGAGATAGCCCTCGATCAACGCGGCAGCCTGACGAAACAGCTGCTTGCCCTTCATGTGGAACAGAAAGTCTTTGTCAGTCATGCCGGTACGCGGATTACGGCGTGTGCCGCCTGCTTGAATCTCGCACAGGTCGCTACCTTCCGGGTAAGTCTCGGAGAGGCTGCTCAGAATGCCGCTGCTGCCGTCACCGCGTTCGACAATGGCGCAGGCTGCTCCGTCGCCGAGGATCAGAGAGCTTTCTTCGTCATCCCAGTCGATACCACGTGAAACGAGATCTGCCGAGACGATCGCGATGCGCTTGTAGATCCCGGCATTGAGCAAGCCGGCAGCGACCTGTAGCGCCGTAATGAAGCCGACGCAACTGCTGTTGATATCAAAGCCCGGCGTACCCGGTGGCAGATGGGCCGCCTTGAGAATCAATGCTGCCGTGCAGGGTAAGGCCTGCATGGGTACTGCCGAGGCCGAGATCAACAGGTCAATCGAACCCGTCGGGATCTGCTTCCTTCTCAACGCATCCTGAAGTGCTTGCGCTGCCAGTCCGGCTTGGCTGACATCGAGTGTTGCGTGAAAACGGCAATGTACGCCAGAGCGCTTTTCGACATAACCCGCATGCTTGTTCAATAACGTGTCCAGCGCAGACGAGTCCACTCGATTTGCGGGCACCGCTACGCCAGTCGCAATAATTTTCAGTGGCAGCAAGGCTGCGGGGGAGGAGGGCGCTGTCATTGGAGTCCTGGCTTCGCATCCATGTGGCAATTACCTGAATGACTGATTCACTATAACGCCGGCTGAACATGGCATGGGTCGATGGATTGTGAACCCTCATGCTCGGCAAGGGGACGGTGTCATCGGTTACCTTTTCGGGTTAGAGACGCATGCCTTTGAACGGGTTCCAGCCTTGCTCGCCTTTTACTTCTTTGAGGTAGTAGGAGTAGTTGACGGTCAACGCATACATCAGGGCGTAGGCCACATTAAGACCTCCCCCAAGCGCGTAAGGAACCTCGCTTCCCAAAAGCGTGCATACCAGAAGGATCAAGGCGTTGGTCGCGAGCATTATGCCAATCAACGCAATGCCTTTTTTCCACAGGCCCAGCACGAAGAAATAAATGGGACCAAAGAAATACGCGATGACGTTGAGGTTGATCCGCATTTTCTTCCTGAAGCCAGGAAGTGATTTGAGGCCGGCCTTGAACCGTGGATCATTCGGCGCACCATACATCTCAAAGAAATTGAAGCGCTCCTGCCACTTGGCGCTGTACTTGCCAATGCTACACGTCTGATCTGCTGTGCTCATGGTGCTGCTCCTGATGTTCCATTGGGGCGACGTTTTTCTTCCGGGAAATCCTGTGGTCTGGCGTTTTTATGATCAGGATGCTGAGTGTATGGAGTTTTCAGGTGGTGTACTACGCAACCGCGCAACCTTGGCGCTAAATCGCCACAATTCTTCATCTGGTCAGCCTGATAGACAGCCACTTCATAAAGCCGCTCGTTTTTCCGGGCAGGTTGCTGTCAGATTATCGACTGCCACGGCTGCCCCATCCCCACGACTGGACGTGCCTCAACCATCTTGCCAAGCGCATCAGGTTCAATGCTGTGCTTCCAGGATACTGATCGTGGGATTCTGGTAACGTTCGTCAATGGTGACTCCCATTTCCTTCAAACGGCTTTCCGCGATCGCACGTTGCGATGCCAGCTTTTTCAGTAGGTCGGGTAAAAGCTCTTTCATGCGATCGCGATCAGATGAATCAAAGTACTCTGAAAAAAATCTTTTTTCGGATTTGAAAGTGAGCGTAAAAAGATAGGTCCCGGTTTTAGAGGGTTCTTTTTCACTGTCTTCCCGTTGAACACTGACTGTAAGGTATTCATTACCACGGTAAAATGACCAATCACTAAAGATGGGCATTGACCGCCACAGCTCTTCGGGTAGTCGTATTGACGGATCACTCCAGGGGCCTGTCATAACAGGCTTACCGAGTACTTCATTCACTGTGCTAAGCTTGCTTAGTTCTGTTCCGGAAATTCGTGGTTCACCGAGACGTATATACCGTTTCCAACCCGCATTTTGGAGTGACGTCAACAGCTCATAAAATTTTGATTCCGCTTCAGTGTGTAATGAGTCCTCGGGTACTTCAAAAGGATTCAGACTGATCAGCTCGATTTTGTTGTCGTCTTGAGTATAGATCGGTACTGAAAAAGCAAAGACTCGCTGAATTTCAAATCTGGATGTTTCTCCACCTAACATCATGGTCAGAAATTTTCCGCTACGTACGGGTTGTCGATACCGATACCAGCACAGCTCAGAGTCACAGTCACTGGAAAGATCTGATCCTAGATTTTTCTTGGTGGTCTCGATAGTATCTCCAAGCCACAATTGCACAGCGTTGTTTTTTTGCATGTTATCCCAGCAACCAGAGAGTAAAAGAAAGGTGAGGAATAAAATAAATCTCATGTTCGCTCGTTCCAGGTGGAAATAGTACTGATTGCCGAGTTCATATAGGACGCTGAAGAAAACATTTTCTCGTGATAGCTGTTGGCAATTTCAGTAATAAAGACCATTCGGTCAATTTTGTCATAAAGTTCCCCCTTGGTCATGACGTTGTCCAGCGCTTTGGTGTTTGTTTCACATGCGGTACTTAATGCAGCCAGGCGGCGTGGTACCCCCCAGTTGCCCTCGACCACGGCCTGGGCGTCCAGTAACCTTCGAAAAACGACGTCTTCATAAATAAGTGGTTGTAAAATCTTGACTTGCTCGTGGTTGGCGATAGCGATTAAAGATTGATACTGAAGCGCCCGTCGGTCTGATACCGTCGTCATGCTTTCAGTTTTCTTTATGAATTCAAAGCCCTGTCTGAGGTAGGGGGTGACTTTGAGATTATTGATTTTTGGTACGGCAGCACTAAACCAGGGGAGTTTTTTAAAACTGGCTTGAAAGTTATCTTCGCAGTCTCCAATGCTTCGACTGCCTATGCATTCAAAGAACTGCTCGGGGTAGTTTATATAAAACCAATGCCAAACAAAAATATCCTGAAAAAGCCAAAAATTCCCCATGCCCAAAAATTGCTTTGACAAGTCCAGCGATAAGTCCATTAACGGAACCGCTCTCATCTTAGTATGGGTCGTATAGTCCAGCGCACACATGACCTGCTTGCTGGCGAATGCTGCCAATCCGGTCCAGTAGAATCGCCCTTTTAACTCAGGTTTTCCCTTGGGCTCAAGCTCAAGATAGATTCGAGCGTAATTACCTGCGATACGCGCAGCGCGCGTGCTGAAGTCGCTTATCAACTGGTATCGGGGTGGCTGCTGGTAAGGTGCGCGTGTCTGTACGCTCAACCGCCTTACGGCAACTTGCTGACCGATTGACCATAATTGTCTACACTTCGGGTTCAGATCGTTGATCGAGCAAGCCTGAGTGTTAAATTTAAAGTCATTGTTCATGATTTTTTACTTGGAGAGTATTTGTCCGACCCCGCGGGCACGATCAACTCGTCAGGCACCAGCGTAACCTTGCCATTACCAGGCTTGTCGCTAAAAATCCGTGGAATATTACCGTCTTGGTCGGTAAAAAATATTTTCTTGCCTTCGTCAGGAATATCAACCTCGACCGCGACATCCTCAAGCGGTACACCGTGGGTGGTCATGAGGCGATTTTGCTCGTCATACAGCCCTGCGGGTACTGCGATGGGAAGCTCCTTATTTGCATAGTCCATGCTTGCGGGACCGCTGAGGGTCTTTTTGGCGCCTTTGATGTCTATTGTGCCTGGCGCATGCACCTCGATATTGCCGCGTATGATCCTGATATAAGCGCCGCCACTGGTGAGCAAAATTTCCTTCTGTGCAGACATTTCCACTAACTGTGCAAGAGAGGTGATTTTCATGCCCTGCTGCGCGGTCAATTCCATCGCATCACTTTGCGCCTGTAGCTCGATCTTGCACTTGGCTGCAAACAGCTTCGCTCCCGCATTCTGGGCAAAGAGGCTGATGCTTTGCGCAACGCTGGCCAGCAGGGATTTGCCGCTGGCGATGCTGATGTCTTCGCCGGTGCTCAGGGTCAGGTGTTTGCCGCTGTGCAGGTGGGTGCTTTTCGGCGTGGCGGTGGCGATGTCGGCGGGGGAGGAGGCAATCAGCAGCGGCTGCTGGTAGCCCGGTGTCTTGCCGCGTCCGCCGCTGCGGATTGCCCAGGCAGTATCACCGCCGTTGCGTTGTTGTTCGCCGGGGCCTTGGCTCGGGGCGCCGTCGTCGCTGCCGTAGGTCACGTCGGCATCGCTGTTGAGCTGGGTGAGGCTGTCCAGACCTTCCTGCATGGGCAGTGCATTGTGCTGTTGGGCGCTGTCGGACAGGGTCTTGACGCGTTGTTCGCTGTTTTTCAGTTGCTGCTGCGCTTCGCTGGCGTCGATCTGTGCGCCCTGGGCGCCGCTGCGTTTCCAGGTGCTGAGGTAAAGACCTTGCTGGGCGCGCAGGGCACCGTAAGCATCGGTGCGTAACTCGAAACCTGTACCGCGCAGGCCGCCGCGATTGTTGCCGCGCTGGTCGATCAGGTAACCGAGGTTGAGCTGGGTATGCCCGTGGCTGCTGTGGATCTGGGTGCGAACCTGACCGGTCGAGTCATCCATCACCCAGTGGTTGAAACCACCGCCGCCGACTTCCTTGCTCTTGTAACCGGCCATCAACCCGCTGGAGTGCCAGGCGGGTTTATGGCCGCCGTAGACCTGGCCCATGACCAGCGGTCGGTCGATGTCGTTGTCCAGAAAAGTGATGACCACCTCTTCACCGGCACGGGGCACATGCACACTGCCCCAGTCCGGGCCGCTGCTCGGTTGCATCATGCGCAGCCAGCAGGAACCCAGTTCGCCGTCCTGAGACAGGCGGTCCCAATGGAAGCGCACACAGATTCGGTTGAGGGTGTCGGTAAACACTTCATGGCCACTGGGCGTGACGACTACGGCGGTCTGTTGGCCGAGGCTTTTCGGTTTGGAGTGCTCGGCGGGACTGCGGAACGGCACGCTGTGCAGTTGGCCTTCGAAACGGTTTAGGAAGAAGCCATGACTGCCCACACCCAATGCATCGGCCACTGCTGCCACGCCCGGCAACCCCGACTGCTCAGGGCGCACCGACCTGAACAGCGCTGCCAGACTGCCCGGCACTTCGCGTCTCTCCTTGGCCAGTGGCAGGTTGCTCTCGGCGAACATCTCGACTTCGATCAGCAGGAACTGACGCTCTTCAGCCGGTTTACGCGCATACAGCGGATGCTGGGTCAGTTCAAACCAGCGCCCGGCTTGCATCTGCCGCACACCGCTTTGGCCCTGCACGCGACGCGCTTGCGACTCACGCTGCTCGATCTGTACGCGGCTCAGCCATTCGCCCCGGTCCTGCTTCTGCCAGCCGTACTGGCCTTGATACTCGTAACGCTCCAGCGCCTGCGGGGCCGAAGCGGCCTGCAAGGCGGGCATCACGGTTTCGCGTGGCTGTCCGTGGGCCAGGTAATCGACACTGCGCCAGTGCAGCTTGCCGCTGAGCAACTGCGAACCGCTGCTCCACTGGGTAATGCCGTCCTGTTTTTCGGTGACGTTCTGGGTGTGAAACCGGATGCTCTGCGGTGCCAGCGCGGGCAGGGTATCGACGGTATCGGTGAACACGATGCAGTGCTTGTCAGCGGTATGTTCGACGTACCAGAAAAGACCTTCCTGCTCGCACCAGCGCTGCACGAAGTTGGCGTCGCTTTCATTGAACTGGGTGACGTAGGACAGCGGGGCGTATTCACGTCGCAGGTCCAGGCGGTAATTGCCCTTGGCCTGTTCGTACAGTGAGAAAACGGCTTCCAGAATCGCCGGCAGGTTCTTGTCCTGCCAGATGCGGCAGTCGAGTCGGTATTCAAGCAGGCTGAACCAAGGGGCGAAGACCAGTTGCCAGTCGTGCAGACCGCCGTCATTGCCCAGATAGCGCACGCTTTCAACCAACCCGTGACGCTGTGCGGGAGAACCGTCATCGCAGAGAATCGCCAGGCTGACCGGCTGACCGATGAGTTTTTCAGGATCGTATTCGGTGTCCTGCACCACCACGTCGAGGGTGTAGCGGGGCACGCGGCCGATGCGCTCGACCCCATGCATGCGCAAGGCCTGAAGCTGATGCTCGCCCAGCGGCGTGGTGAGTTGCAGCAAGCGTCCGCTCTGGCTGAGGGCGGTGCCGAATGTCAGATCCATGGTGTAACTCCTTTACTGCTTGAATCGGTTTGCGACGTATCTTCGGTTTAACCCGCTTCTACGGGAGGTTTGGCATCTTTATAGTTTTCATCGATCTTGATGCCCATTTTTTTCAGCTGCGCCTCTGTCTTTTGGCGCTCTTTCCCCATTCGGGTTAATTCAGCAGGCAGGAGCTCTCTCCAGCGTTCACGGTCTTCGGCTCTCACGAATTCGGCGTAGAACTCACTTTCTGATTTGAACGTCCATGTAAACAAGTAAGATCCACGGTTCTGCGGGTCGTCTTTGCTGTTCTCGCGCTGTACCATCAGATCAAGATACTCGTTACCGCTGTAAAACATCCACGTATTGATCATAGGCAATGAGACCCATACCTGCTTCGTAAGCTTGAGGTTCGGGTCCATCCATGGACCTGTACCCACATTTTTACCCAGCACTTCATTTAAGTTGGTAAACTTGCTGGCTTCTGTACTGGGTATTCTCGCTTCATTAGGAAAAATGTAACGCTGCCATCCTGCTGCGTTTAGATGCTGTACTTGTTGATAAAAATACGCCATTGCGTCTTCATGTTTCGCATGGGTTGACACTCCTGCTACATACACGTCTATATCTGTAATAATCCCTAGGGTATTGGTGACGACAGTGGTCGAACTAACGTTCTCAATCGCTAATAGGGTGGATGCTGAGCGTACCTTGACAGTGATCAGTTCAGAGGATTTTGACGGCACTATAAATTGGTAGAGACACATCGTATCATCGCAGTCTTTTCGCAGTTTTACAGATGTTGAAGCCAGGACAGTATCAATTGATCCTCCAAGAGAGAGTTCGATCTCACGATTTTTTGTATTCATATCCGAAGCCTCACAACCGGTCAGCAGTATGAAAACCGCTATCATATATTTAAGTGCGTTCATTCCACGTCCCTATCGTCATAATTGCCTTTTCCATCTCAATATTTTTTCTCTGCATTCTCCGATGATACGTAGAGGCAATTGTTGTAATAAAGATCATTCTGTCCTCGGCGTCGTACAGCTCGCCATCGGACATGATGACATCCTGCTCCGGGTCGCCTGTATCGCATTCAACATTCAGGGACGCCAGTCGGCGCGGCACACCCCTGTACCCCTCGACCCACGTTTGCATGTGCAACAGTGCCCTGAAGCTTTTATCCTCGTATATCAACGGTTGCAATATCATCAGTTGTTCATGTTTGGCAATTGCCAGGAGGGACTGAAATTTGTATTTTTCACGCAGTGTACCTGCCGGCTCCTTCTCTATAGCCGATATCAACTTGAAGCCGCTTACCAGATAATCAGTCACCTTCAGGTTATTTATCCTTGGCAGTGCATCATCAATCCATGGCAGTTGCGCAAAACTTTGCTTGAATCGTGGGTCATACGTGCTGAAGTCCCGAGTTTTTATACACTCATCGAACTGCTGTGGGTAATTAATATAAAACCAGTGCCAGACGAAGATGTCCTGAAACAACCAGAAGTTTCCCTTGCCCAGAAATATCTTGGTAATCTCCAAGGGCGGTACGACAGGCGGCAAATAGCGCATCTTTGTGTTGCTGGAGAAATCCAGTGCACACATGACCTGTTTGCTTGCAAACGCCGCTAGCCCTGTCCAGTAAAACCGTCCTTTTTGTTCGGGCTGGCCGTTGTGCTCTTGCTCCAGGTAAATACGTGCGTAATTGCCTGCTATTCGCGCAGCCCGCGTACTGAAGTCCTTGAGCAGTTCATACCTGGCCGGTTGCTTGTATTCGGCGCGGGTTTTCACGCACAAGCGCCTGACAGCCACTTGCTGGCCAAGTGTCCACATTTCGACACAACCCGGATTCAGATCATTGATCGAGCAGGATTTTGGATTGAAATCAAAATTCTCCTTCATGAGTCTTTGCTCTGTCCGTCGTCTTCAAGTCCGCGGTGTTCGGTTACCTCATCGCCAGCTTGCGCAATCGTCTTGCCGGTACTCAGCAACCAGGCTTGAGTCTGAGTGGAGGCGTGTCTGTCAAATATCAGCACTGATCCCTGCCTCGCCCTGCCTGCGTAAAAAGCAAGTGCCAGCGACGTCAGCTGAGTCGCGCTCCTTCCTCGCTCGCCTGCCAGTAATGCCTGCCCAGCGACGTGCTCCGATACCACCAGATTCGGCAGTTGGGTACTTGCGTAATGAGAGAGCTGCTCGAGACGTCTGTCATGAAGATGGCCGTCGATGATGAGTGCCTGAATGTCGTTAGGTTGAATACCCCTCTGCTCGCAAAGGGCCTCTGCCAGCTGTTGCAGATCGGCGCTGCTCTGCCTTGGCTGCGATGCACGCGGAGAGTGTTCGCGGGTCATGGCTGGATAGAGTTGCCAGGTATTTTCCTCGTCGGGGTTGGCGTGGTCTACGCGCTGCAGGTGCACGATCGAGATGCTTTCACCGACCATGGCGTCGTTGGACAGAGCGCCAGCCCGGTCTTTTGTCGCCCAGGTGTCTATGCTGACGCACAGCAGGCAAGACGCTTCCGTATCGTTTTGAAGCGCCCAGGGCAACCATTCATCAAAGTTCAGTGAAGGGGTGTCGAAACCCTGGCCGGGTAGGTAATCAAACGGCCAGATCGGCAACGCATGGTTCTCCCATGCTGATGGGGCTATGCCCGACGGCGCAAACAGCACGACCTTCGTATTTTCCCAATCGACGCTGGCTGCGAAATCGTCCCATTGCGCAAGCATGCCTTGAAGCAGCTGTAGCGCACGGGGCAACGTATCGATTTCCGGTTTGTGCTGGGGCAGACTAATTCGGCGCAGGTTATAACGGTGGCCCGATGGACTGACCAATCTGGGGTCGTGTTCAAAATCTCCGTTAACGGCTCCAAGCCATATCCCTGACGCAGCTTGAGCAGGTTCGAGGTTCGGCAGCCACAGCCAGGCGTTGTCTATTTTGACGCGTGTGAGGTCATAGTCTGCTGGCGGACGTGCCGGAGTCGCCTGACGTTGTTCCTGTTCGCGTCGCTCGCCAATGACATCCCATAAAGAGCGATGACCTTGGCCATAGGGCTTCAACATGCTGTCGTCCTTAAAATATGCCACAGTCACTGTTGGTGGCGATCAGACTGGAGCCACACGCAGTCTTGTCGCCGTGGCGGGCAACCGGCCGGCCATCTACCAACGTTGATTACGTTGCTCTATCAACGGGTTTTAAGGGAAAAACTATTTCTACATTGTAGCTGTAAGTTAATTTCAGGACTTGCTTTTTCCACTATCGTTAGGAGTCGATAAGCCGTGATGTGAGCGTAAGCAACGTCAGAGATATATTTACACCTATAGATAGGGTGGCCGTTTAAATTTATTTAAACATCTTTTTTAGTAGTGAAATTTTGAGATTTTTTACTCAAGACTCAGAAGTAAAAGAGGCGCCGACACGCCTTGGTGTTGAAAAAACTAAGATATCGACGACTTGACTTGTGGATTTCTACCCCAAGGACGGGATTTTTGAGACTTGGCTAGAAGGATTGACGCCATCTTTATCGTATGAGTGTGAGTCTCAGTAACTTATTTGGGTTTTAAATATCCGATGAGAGGATAATATAGAAGATAGGGCATAGTGAGACGCCAACTTCAAATTAGTTATGTTGCAATCAATTCCTGCAATCATCTAATAAAGCAGCAGTCGGCGAGTTTGCACGCACAATACGCTGGTAATCAGTCTCGTATTTATGGAGTAATTACTTTGAATTCGATTCCTCAAATTGCAATTTCCCTGTTTGTACCGGACTGTAAAATGAGCAAATCATCCATCTTTCTGTGTCTACATGTGATAACGAAAACGAGGACGGCTTCAGAATCTTTTTGAAAGAGCTCGCACCTAGTTTTGTCTATTTCATAATCAACCATGCCATTACTCACTGGAATCGAAGCGTAAAAACGTTCTGAAGTCTCTTCAATACCTACTGAGAACATATTTTTTGTTGGCAAAAAATCGTTAAATATCATGGGGTCCTCTAAAATAATGAAGTGGTGTTAAACATTTTAGCAGAAATCGCGCCCGCATCAATTACTGCTACGCTGTCACCATTCGGTAGCTTTCCTTCTAACATCCCAAACTCATTGGCAGCTGCTTTATTTCCTGAGGGGATTCGCAGATCTAACTCTCTTGGGGTCGGAATGTCTACACGCACTAACGTACTGCTCTCCAGGAAGTTCTCAGGAAGGCCGAGCGTTTTTTTTCACTGCTATTTTATCACCAGCTGTTCTGGCGAGAAGCTGATTTGCCTCATGGCTGGGCATTATAAATGAAGTCCCATCCCGTTGAGCTATTCCATATTTTTCACGATTAGATTTTGTATAACAACGCGATCCGCCATTTTCAAATTTGGCAAGATGCTGTGCTACATAGTCAGGGATCAGATATGTTTTAGGATCCGGCCTGGCACCTTTCGGTATCGCTAAAATATCCTCCGCGGTAAACCCCGGCTTAAGCATTGAGGAAGGTTGGTCAATCTTATGCAACTTTTGCTCAGGAAGCTCTTGCTGCTCTAGTCTCTGCAACGGCGCAGGCTCATTAGCACGCAGCTCCGGCTGAGCCAACAACTTCTGCTCATTACGCGCCAACCAATTCGCGAACTGCTTGTTCGAAATCTCCGCCTGAAGCTTGGTACTGCGCGCTGCGATGCTATCCATGCTGCCCATAAGGCATGCCTTGACCTGCCCACGTGTCCAGTACGTCACGATGGCAGTGAAGAGCAGCAGTACGAGCTGCTCCTGACTTTTGGCCAGTTGCTGAGCCACACGATCAATGCGATCCTGGATTATGCACGCTGAACCACCGTTGGCGTCTAGGTGCTCTGGTATAAGCCTCTCACCAACGTGCCAGGTAGAGTGGCAAAGCCTTACTGAAAGATACCGTATCGCACAGGACCGCTCGTTTTCCCTCAAGCTCTGCCACCTGCTGCAATGGCCTAGAGAAAAATGCTACTTTTGTGCATGGGTAGTGGCACTTTTGCTTTTTTGGATGGTCTGAAGGGCTGACTCAGGAGAAGCCCTGCGGAACGGCTGTAGTACGGCTCCTACGAACTTTTAGGAGACTTTACACTTATCGAGTCGGCGTTAAGCGTAGAAAAATATTTCAAAACGAAATATTTTACAGACAGGCTGAAGGCATCAGCGTCGCACCTTTGGCCAGCATTTCTCCGCGGTAGCAGCCTTAGGTACATTCAAGGATATCTATATGACCATGGATAAAGCCAAACCGGCACAGCTTGACCGCTGGCCTCAGGAACCTGGGTATCCCATCTTTTCTCTGCAGAGTCCGAGCTTCCATTGGGTATGTAGGTTCAGCGGACGACGTGATCTGGCAGCTACCGAGGCCTGCAAATGAATAAATTCTTGACCCCGCCTAGCTCCGCAAGCATGAGCTGCGAACGTAGCCAACCTGGGTTACTTGGTGGAGGCCATCGCCCTTTCGCGGGAGAGTCGGCCAGCAGCTTTTACATGCCGCTTCAGAACTTTGCAGGCACTTACGAAACTGACGACTACAGCGCGGCATTGTACATAGTCAACTTGCTATTGTCTAAAGATACAGAGCTTAGCCCTGAGGAATATAAAAATTTCGTTATTCAGTTGAGAGGGTATCTAAACACACTTAAAGAGTCGGCAAACGTCCCGATTGAGGCGCTGAGATCCCTCCAGCAGATGGCTGAAAGAATTCCAGAAATTGGTCCACTCATGTTTTCACTGGGTAATCTACCTGGAACAGTTGCTAGCGCTTCAGGCGCCATGATGGCTGCAGCCAAGGCCAGAAAAGTTACCGACTTGCTAGACTTGACTGCCGAGCAGAAAAGCAAGTTACATTCTTGGGCTAATACACGAGGAGCACCAGGTGCCAAATCAGCTCATAAGACGTTTAGAAACAGCATAACGATTATTCAAAAAAATGGGAAATCCTTTTTTAAAATACCTGTTACTGCTGTTGCGCAGCACTACAAAATATTAGGGCAAGCCGGACAGCAGTTTGCTCACATCCCGCTAGTTGGTACCAGCGCATCATTGAATCAACGCGCGCACTTACACAGCAACGGCGCCACTGGAGTACTTAAGTTTATGGGAGGCAACACTGTAGGGTTAATAATCGCTACGGTCCCCCAGGGAATCCTAGACTATACAAGTTCCTCTAGCAAAAAAGAGTTCTACTCTAAAACTTTAGACAATCAACCTACAAACATTGCCTCGGTTGGTGCCGGTATAGTTGCAGGAAATTTAGCCAGAGTAGCAATTACCTCAATAGCTGCCGCTGGTACCGGGATCGCCGCTACAGGAGCCGCGCCATTAATTGCTATCATTCTCGTCGGCTGGGGTGCGGGCTTAGCGGTACAATGGGCAATGGGGTACACGGGAGCTGATAAAGCGATTGGGAGTAAATTAAAAGAAATGTTGATAGACAATGATTAATTCTGAAACAATAAAGACCGGCGGCTGGTCTGCTTTTTTTCTGCTGGCTTTATTCATGGCTTTCGGCACCCTCATGCTAGGCAATAACTGGTATATTTACTTTTTATTGTTTTTTTCAATGCTTGCATGGACACTATACATAGTCTACGTTTGCGAGAGCTACAGTACGTATATGTGGTCGCTGTTGATTTCATGCGTTGGAGGTTTTACATTGCCCGCGTGTGTTATTGCATACGGTTTGGCGGCAGATGCATCGCCCGACTCAATTGTCTACCGTTTTCTGGCAGGTCTGGCGCCAGCTACACTAGCAAGCATTGTTTATACAGTTATAATTCATACCCGCCCAGCCTACCAGCCTTTTGAATATAACGAAAATAGAATCCAGACGCGTCGAAACGTTAACCCGAAGTCCTCTATGAATTACAGTGCTCCTCTAATTAGTGGAATCACTACCCTTGCTGCCAGTATTTTCTTAAAGTGGGCAGGAATGCTAACAGGCGCGCTCGTCAGCATGACTATCATGACAGGTGCAAGCATCTTTATACTGCTCTACGGCCGTCATGTCATCCGAGGTTTGCGAACACTCCGTATTCAAGAGCGAAATATGCCAACCCCATATACGTTCATGCAGCTCGATGAAATCCGCGAAGCACGCAGCAGGTGGTGGCTAGGCAGGTTATTCAAATGGGTAGCCTCCTGGCGCAAGCCGTCGGGAGCTTGATTTCCTGAAGAAATTACGGACAAACCGTCTCGGACGATTTGTCATAAGCTAAGGAGTAGTTGAAGCAATGGATTTTTCCTCTTTGTTTACGGCGCAAAATAGACGTCTATTCAAGCTCACAATGGCTCTCTCGGGTGGGCAGGAGCTACTGCTTGAGTCATTTGTAGGACAAGAGGGGCTTTCAAGCGATTTCGGCTTTCAGCTAGACCTGATCTCTGATGATCCAGGCGTCAAGCTGAAGTCTGCCATCGGGCAGCCTGCGACAGTCGAGATCGAGCTCGCGACCGGGGGCAGTCGCTACATCAACGGCCATGTCTTTGGCTTCGGTGCCAATGGTAGCGACGGCGGCATGTCAAAATACTCGGCTTATATTGGCTCCTGGTTGGGATTTCTTGAGCAGCGTTTCGACTCCCAAATCTATCAAGATCAAACGGTCGAGCAGGTGCTCACCAAAGTTTTCAGCCACTATGAAGGGCTTGCGAAATATGAGTTTCGTGTCAACCGCGTCCTCAAGCCGCACAGCTACATTACCCAATATAGAGAAAGTGACAGCCACTTCATCAGACGGTTGCTTGAGCATGAGGGATTGTTTTTCTATTTTGAGCACACCGCTGACAGCCATAAGCTCATTATCATGGACGACTCGACCGTCCTGACGCCTCTGCCCGAGCAGCCACAAATACGCTTTCATACAGCATCTGTGACTGAAACCGCAGACTCGATCACAAGCTGGACCTCTGCTCGCGAGTTTCAGCCTAGCAAGATCTCGGTGCAAACGTTTGATTATCGGCAGCCGAATAACCGTATTCCTGTCACGATGAATAGCCTAAATCAGCAGGGAGATGTGCCGTCTTTCGAGCTGTACGACTACATGGGTCAGTACACCCATGGCACGCCAGCGGATGGTGAGCTGTTGGTGCGCAATCGTATCGAAGCCCTGGAGCTTAAAGGCAAGACTTTCGTTGGCCTTAGTAATTGTCGCGCCCTGAGACCCGGCCATACTTTCGAGCTAACCCAGCATTACGAACACGACGCTGGCTCTGCTGAAGACCGCCAATTTCTTGTAATGAGCATTGAGCATCGAGGTAGCAATAATTACACCTCGGATAGCCAAGCCGGTTATGCCAATAAATTTTACAGTGTACGCAAAAAAATCAAATTCCGGCCTCAGATGGATCTTCTCAAGCCAGGCATTTCCGGCCCTCAAACCGCCATCGTCGTCGGCCCGCCCGGCGAAGAAATCTACACCGACGAAATGGGCCGGGTAAAAGTGCAGTTCCACTGGGACCGCTACGGCAAGTTTGACGACAAAAGCTCCTGCTGGGTCCGCGTCGCTCAATCCGGCGCAAGTGGCGGTTTTGGTAGCATTCAGATCCCGCGCGTCGGTGACGAGGTGGTGGTCGTTTTCCTTGATGGCAACCCTGACCGTCCGCTCGTCATGGGCAGCCTGTACAACAGCCAGAATACGCCGCCGTGGTCGCTGCCTGCCAACAAGACCCAGAGTGGTTTCCTGACGCGTTCGGCCAAGGGGGATGGCGGTACGGCCAACTTCTTCCGCTTTGAAGACAAGGCCGGTGCCGAACAGGTGATCATGCATGCCGAGCGCAACATGGACACCGAGATCGAGCTGGATGAGACGCATGACGTGGGTAATAACCGCAAGGTGACGGTCGGTGGTACGAACACGGAAATCATTCAGAAAGATACTGTGACGAACGTTCAGCAAGGATCGTTTACGCTAAAGGTCGACAATCAATTCATTCAGGTGGATGCCAAGCAGTACATCCTTCTCAAAGTGGGTGACAGCAGCATCTCGATTACTCCGGATGGCATCCAGATAAAAGGCAAAGTGATCAATGTTCTCGGCGAGAGCACCTTCGTCAAAGGTGACCGCGTCGACATCAACAAGTGAGAACGCAGGGCATGGAACGAACAAGTCTTTACGACCGTATTTCCGCAAAACGTATTGCGGATGAGGAGGCAGCCCGCAAGGCGGCGCTGGAAGCCCCGGTCGTTGAAGCTGCCCCTGAGCCTGAGCCAGAACCGATCACGCCGTTGCAGGACCTGCCTAGCAGTTTCAATTTTGGTGGCTTCAACCTGGCCTTTCCTGAAAGCGCCCTGTTTCGTGATGTCCAGGTTACCCTTGAGTACAAAGGCGAGCCGCTCATGTTGTCTATCAAACGCAGAGACGTAATACAGGGCGAGGCGCTGGAAGCACTTTTCGAAAGCTCCGTGCAGACCTTTCGTGAGCGCGACCCTCAACTCCGTATTATTCGTCGGCGGGACTGCACCCTGGTGGGCTGTACTGCGAAAGCACTGGATTTCCACTTTAAAGAGGGCAGCGCAGAACAACACGCACGTCTGGTAGGTGCGCTTGTTCCTCTCGCGGGAAAGGATGTGCTGCAGTGGCTGGAAATTTCTTGCCTGATCGATCCGACCAAGCCAGACCTCAGCCTTTGGCTGGCGGACTTCGATAGCATGCTGGGCGGTCTTGCCGCTCAGTGATTGTTTGTTTTTTGATTTCAGGAATTCTTATCACATGGACTACGAGTTGCACGAAGGCAGTATCAAGCTGCCAGAAGGATTTCAGGACCGCACGGTGAATATGTTCGTGATGGGCTCTACGCTTCCCGCCCCATTGAGCATTACGGTCTCCAGAGACACACTGCTGCCTTCCGAGCAGCTGAAAACTTATGTTGATCGTCAGGTCAAAATGCTTTCGTCCAAGCTTCGCGGTTACACGTTGCTGAACAGAAAAGCAGTTTCGCTATCGACTGTGGCCCCTCTTGAAGGTATCCAGATCGATGCGTACTACATGACCGAAGGGCGTGCTTACTATCAACGTCAGGCCGCGTTTCTGATCGAGCCGGAACGCGCGATTGTGTTCTCGACGACTTCCCAGACGGACTTCAGTATCGAGCAGACCCAGGGGTGGGAAAATTTGTTGGCCAGTTTCCAGCCTCGCGTGCCATCTATTCCTTCAGCCGACAGTAGCGAACAGGAGTAACGCTCATGTTCGAGGCCGCGCGGTTTGGTGACGAAATATCACATACCGGTGCCCTGGGGGGCTTCCTGATCGGGGCTGTACTCGGTATTGCGCTTATTGCGACCGTAGCGATCGCGACCTTCACGTGCGGGTTCGGCGTGGCTCTTCTGGCAGGACTTGCAGCAGGCGTCGGAGGTAGCCTGCTCACTGCCGCAGGAGAGGCCATAGGGAGTATGTTTTCCTCCCCCTCCGGCACGATCCTCACGGCCTCACCCAATGTCTACATCAACAACCGCAAGGCGGCGCATGTTGAAAAAAGCATCGGAGCCTGCGACAAGCATCCGGGGCCGGTCAAGATTGCCGAAGGCTCGACCAACGTCTTCATCAACAGCGTGGCGGCGGCGCGCAAAGGCGACAAGCTGACCTGTGGCGCGACCATCTCCGGCGGCTCCAATAACGTATTCATCGGCGGCGGCAGGTATCGCTATCTGCCAGTGGACGACGAAATTCCGGGCTGGCTGCGCACTACCGTCGATGTATTGATGGCGGTAGCCGGTGCGGCGGGCGGTATTGCCCAGCTAATCAAGGCAGGGACACAGGCAGGCATGAAAGCAGTGCTGCCCTGCGCCATGAAGTTCACCGCAGGTTTCGTGGCCGGCGAAGTGGGCAGTCGCTACGTGGTTGAGCCTGTGATGCGCAGTGCCATCGGCGGCCTGAGCGGTAATCCGGTCGACACCACGACTGGCCGCAAGCTGATCCCGGATGAGATCGACTTCAGCCTGCCGGGCCTGATGCCCATCGAATGGTCGCGTTTTTACGCCAGCAATCTGAATGTCGACAGCGTACTCGGCAAAGGCTGGGTGCTGCCGTGGGAGCAAAGCCTGCGCAAGCGCGGCAGCTTCCTCTACCTTACGGATAACCAGGGCCGCACCGTTCCGTTCGTGGACATAGCGCCCGGCCAGCGCATCTACAACCCTCACGAACAGGTTTATCTGGTCTGCACGCAGGGTGGTCACTACCTGCTGCAGACGCTGGACAACATCTTCTTCTACTTCGGCGAAGTGCCTGACGACAACAAACCGGTTCCGTTGGATCGTATCGAAAACGCACTCGGTCACTTCCTGCATTTCACCCGTACCGAGCAAGGGACGCTGACCGACATCAGCGCCACGGGCGGTGTACGCGTGCATCTGCATTACGATGAAGTGACGACGCGCCTGAGTTCGGTCAAACGCATCGTCGACAACGAGGCTGTCGAAACCCTCGTTCAATACCATTACGACAGCCACGGACAGCTGTCTGAAGTGTTCAACCGCAATGGCGATTCAGTGCGCCGTTTCAGTTATACCGACGGCGTCATGACCCGTCACAGCAACGCACTGGGCCTGACCTGCGAGTACCGCTGGGAAACCATCGACGGCCAACCGCGTGTCGTCGAACACCAGACCAGCGATGGTGAGCATTTCCACTTCCGCTACGACCGCGAGGCCCGCACCACCTGGGTCACCGACGTACTGGGCCGCGAGCTGGAAATTCATTACAACAAGGATCATCGCGTCACCTCGAGCCGCGACTACAGCGGCGATCACTACGTCATCGAGATCGACGACACCGGCAACATGACCGGCCTGACGCTGCCCGATGGCAATCAGCTGGCCTTCGAGTACGACGAGTTCGCCCGGCTGCTCAAGGAAACCGATCCGCTGGGCCGTAGCATTCGTTATCAGTACCACCACCTGACCACGCTGATCACTCAGGTCGATTACCCCGACGGCAGCGTCTGGAAGGCCCGCTACGACTCCAAGGGTAATCTGGTGGCCGAGATTGACGCACTGGGCCACATGACCGAATACCTCAATGGCGAGGACGGCCTGCCGCATACCATCGTCGACCCGACGCTCAAGTCCAAATACCTGTGGTGGAACACCCTGGCGCAAGTGCAGCGCTTTCAGGATTGTTCGGGCAAAAGCACGTATTACCGCTATGACGAGCGCCACCATCTGGTGGCCGTCACCGATGCCCTGAACAACACCACCACGCTGGAACGCAAGCCCGACGGCGAAGTGCTGCGCATCAATCACCCGGATGGCACCAGCGAGACCTTTACCTATAACGAACTGGGCCAGGTCCTGACCCACACCGACGGCAAAGGCCAGACCACCCAACTGCTGCGCAATGGCCGCGGCCTGCCCAAATGGCGACAGGATGCCAAAGGGCAGACCATCACCTACGAGTACGACAAAGCCATTCGTCTTGTCGCCCTCACCAACGAAAACAACGCTACCTACAACTTCGCCTACGACAACGCGGACCGCCTGATCGAAGAAAAGCGCATCGACAACCTGACCCGCCGTTTCAGCTACGACCTCGGCGGGCACCTGACACAGGTTGAAGAGATTGGTTACGGCGAGAAAGGCGAACAGCCACGGCGCAGCACCCATCTGGAGCGCGACCCGATTGGTCGGCTGCTGGCCAAACTCAACGACGATGCGCGTCAGGACTATGCCTACGACGACGGCGACCGGCTGCTGTCAATCGAGCGCAAACCGACGGACACCGGCAGAAAACTGGGCGTCACCGCCGAAAAACTGGAATTTACCTACGACCTGCTGGGGCGACTGACCACAGAGACCACACCCCAAGGCGCGCTGGCCTGCGACTACGACCCACTGAGCAACCTGACCACGCTGACCTTGCCTACCGGCCAGCATCTGAACCACCTGTATTACGGCAGCGGCCACCTGCATCAGCTCAACCTCGACGGCCAACTGATCAGCGACATGGAGCGCGACGACCTGCACCGCGAGATCTTTCGCACCCAGGGCAAACTCACTAGCTGCTTCGGCTACGACAGCATGGGCCGCAAGGCGTGGCAGTACGCCACAACCCTGCCCGCTGAAAAGCTGTCACAGATTCAGAACCCGCTCATAAAGCCAGAGCGTTACGTCGAACACGCCTACAACCCGATTCACCGCCGCTACGAATACGACCCGGCTGGCGAACTAAGCCGCACCCTCGACAAGCTGCGCGGCGAAACCCAGTACGAATACGAAGCCAACGGCCAATTGCTGGTGCGCAACACAGGCCGGGTAGTCGATGGCGAAGAGTTCCGCTACGACGCTGCGGCCAACCGCCTCAACTTCAACACCAGCCGCTTCGATCACGTCAAAGACAACCGCCTCAAGCAGTGGGCGAACCAAGAGTACAAATACGACGCCTGGGGCAACCTGATCGAAAAAGTCGTCGGCATTGTGCGCTGGCAAACCTTCACCTACGACTGCGAAAACCGCCTGGTCAAAACCGAGACCATGGCTGACACGCAGGTGGAAAGCACCAGCAGCTACCAATACGACAGCCTGGGCCGAAGAGTTGCCAAACAGTCCGAGATCAAAGGCCACACCGACCACAAACGCTTCCTCTGGCAAGGCCTGCGGATGCTGCGTGAGGAAAGCCCCGGCCAGAGCAGCCTGTACCTTTACGAGCCCGGCAGCTATGCGCCGCTGGCTCGTGTTGACGAGAAAGAAGGCGAAGTCGAGAACAAGGTTTACTACTTCCACACCGACCAGATTGGTACACCGCTTGAAATGACCGATGCCGAAGGGCAGATCGTCTGGCAGGCGAAGTACCGGGCCTGGGGGGCGGTTGAAAAGCTGGTGGTTAATGAGGTTGAGCAGAACCTGCGGTTTCAGGGGCAGTACTTTGATGCCGAGACGGGGCTGCATTACAACACGTTTCGGTATTATGATCCGGAGATTGGGCGGTTTATAACGCAGGATCCGATTGGGTTGTTGGGTGGGTTTAATCTTTATCAGTATGCCCCTAATACCAACGGATGGATTGATCCGTTTGGACTAACGGGATTTTTTACACCCTCCTCATTTACCGCTCCATCCGGTAGTACACATACAGTTTATCAGCAAGTTATAGACTGGGACCTACCTGTCAATACAAGGGAAGGAGTCAAGACAAACTTGGATCTCGCATCTGAGGGGAGAAGTCCATTTGTTGTTAAGAATGGCAGTTACTCTCAGCTTAATCTCCATCATTCTAAACAAGATGGATTAGGCTCTCTCTTCGAGTTATCTGCCGATACACATAAAAAATTTGGTAATACTAACGCGTTGCATCCTCATCTACCTGCACAGCATCCGATCAACCCTGTTAATAGAGACCTATTCAACGGTGATCGCGGCGCTTACTGGGAAGGACGTGCGCAAACAGAAATTAATAGAAGAGCCGGGAGCCCTAAGCTTTCGGGAAACTGCGGATAAAGTTATGATATCTAAAAAACTGATAGACTTTTTTAAGCAACAAGGCTGGTGGTATGAAGATGCAAGCGCAGATTATGAAGTAGAGCTTAAGAAGCTGGGCATTGACTTATCATCTGATTTCGCTCAGTTCTACTTACACGTAGAAGACGGTCCAACATTCATGCAGCACGGAAAGGAAATATATCAGGTATGCTGGTTCTCCAAAAATACCAATTTTGATCTAGATTTGAAGAGCACACATGAAACATTGCAGCTCCCACAGGAGTATATTCCGCTAGATAGCTTCGAAGGCGAGAGTGGCTATTTCTATAATAGAGACACTGGCGAGGTACTTAGCGTATCTTTGGGAAATGAGCTCTTGGATTTCAAACAAGGAAAATTGAGACCTCAGTGGGCAAATTTTAACGATTTCTTGGAAAGTTATTTCGAACAGGCTTGACGATTTAATGATTAATGCTGCGCAAATAAACCTTTGCTATATGATCTTAGGTTCAAATCACTTATATTGATTTAGCTACAGAGAGTGTTAAAAAATACAGTAGGGAATTTATTTTTTTGATAGGGTATTTGGCTTTTGCTGCTAGCCTTTGCCCTAACAATAAGATTCATTTAGACTACAAAAATATAATTAGTCTAAGTTAAGCTTGTAAGAAAGCTTGTTGCTAGTATTTTGTAACTCTGGCTTTTTAGAGGCTTTGCACTTTCACGATGAGATAGCGCTAGCGCCACAGTAGTGATCTTTAAAGCCTGACTGAGATGGGCAACTTCAATACCGTCCTGGCTTTGTACCAAGGTGATAAAAACCTTGTGCAAAAGAGTCCGAAATCCGGCAAATAGGTGGTACTTTTGTAAGAGTTCCTAAAACAAAACAGCTCGTTGAGCTTTCAGACGCTTCACGTATTTTGAGGGTAAAATAATGTTGGATCTCGTCAAATTCAGCGTGCCTCTTTTATACAGCAGGAACAAAAACCTACAATACAAAGAAAATATAATCCAGATGTCGACTGCGCTTTTAAAATTCTTGAAAGATGAGAATCTGATATGCACTACACCTTTCACCGAAAGTGGAGAGCTTAAGAAGGATTTTGAAATTCGCGAGTCTGATTTGACTGAGGAAGGAGTGGAGCTATTTAAAAGCGCCATTCATAAATGGTGGAAAAAAATAGACGCCGGGCTCGATAGATCAGATGTTAGCTTTCTTAAGTCTGAGCTTGAAAAAATAAAAAACTCTAAGCAACATTGATATTTCTATAGAGCCTAAATCCAGACTATCTTGGAACTCTAAAGCTCTTTAAAAAATTAATCTGGAAGAGAGGCTGCTAACACTAGCGCAGCCTCCTTTCTATTGCATCAACACAATGGCGACTCAGTGCGCCGTTTCAGTTATACCGATGGCGTCATGACCCGCCACAGCAACGCACTGGGCCTGACCTGCGAGTACCGCTGGGAAACCATCGACGGCCAGCCGCGTGTCGTCGAACACCAGACCAGCGATGGCGAGCATTTCCACTTCCGCTACGACCGCGAGGCCCGCACCACCTGGGTCACCGACCTACTGGGCCGCGAGCTGGAAATTCATTACAACAAGGATCATCGCGTCACCTCGAGCCGCGACTACAGCGGCGATCACTACGTCATCGAGATCGACGACACCGGCAACATGACCGGCCTGACGCTGCCCGATGGCAATCAGCTGGCCTTCGAGTACGACGAGTTCGCTCGGCTGCTCAAGGAAACCGATCCGCTGGGCCGTAGCATTCGTTATCAGTACCACCACCTGACCACGCTGATCACTCAGGTCGATTACCCCGACGGCAGCGTCTGGAAGGCCCGCTACGACTCCAAGGGTAATCTGGTGGCCGAGATTGACGCACTGGGCCACATGACCGAATACCTCAATGGCGAGGACGGCCTGCCGCATACCATCGTCGACCCGACGCTCAAGTCCAAATACCTGTGGTGGAACACCCTGGCGCAAGTGCAGCGCTTTCAGGATTGTTCGGGCAAAAGCACGTATTACCGCTATGACGAGCGCCACCATCTGGTGGCCGTCACCGATGCCCTGAACAACACCACCACGCTGGAACGCAAGCCCGACGGCGAAGTGCTGCGCATCAATCACCCGGATGGCACCAGCGAGACCTTTACCTATAACGAACTGGGCCAGGTCCTGACCCACACCGACGGCAAAGGCCAGACCACCCAGCTGCTGCGCAATGGCCGCGGCCTGCCCAAATGGCGACAGGATGCCAAAGGGCAGACCATCACCTACGAGTACGACAAAGCCATTCGTCTTGTCGCCCTCACCAACGAAAACAACGCTACCTACAACTTCGCCTACGACAACGCGGACCGCCTGGTCGAAGAAAAACGCATCGACAACCTGACGCGCCGTTTCAGCTACAACCTCGGCGGGCACCTGACACAGGTCGAAGAAATTGGCTACGGCGAGAAAGGCGAACAGCCACGGCGCAGCACCCATCTGGAGCGCGACCCGATTGGTCGGCTGCTGGCCAAACTCAACGACGATGCGCGTCAGGACTATGCCTACGACGACGGCGACCGGCTGCTGTCAATCGAGCGCAAACCGACGGACACCGGCAGAAAACTGGGCGTCACCGCCGAAAAACTGGAATTTGCCTACGACCTGCTAGGGCGACTGACCACAGAGACCACGCCGCAAGGCGCACTGTCCTACGAGTACGATCCACTGAGCAACCTGACCACGCTGACGCTTCCTACCGGCCAGCACCTGAACCACCTCTACTACGGCAGCGGTCACCTGCACCAGTTGAATCTGGATGGCCAACTGATCAGCGACATGGAGCGCGACGACCTGCACCGCGAGATCTTTCGCACCCAGGGCAAACTCACTAGCTGCTTCGGCTACGACAGCATGGGCCGCAAGGCGTGGCAGTACGCCACAACCCTGCCCGCTGAAAAGCTGTCACAGATTCAGAACCCGCTCATAAAGCCAGAGCGTTACGTCGAACACGCCTACAACCCGATTCACCGCCGCTACGAATACGACCCAGCCGGTGAACTGAGCCGCACCCTCGACAAACTGCGCGGCGAAACTCAGTACGAATACGAAGCCAACGGCCAGTTGCTGGCGCGCAATACAGGTCGAGTGGTCGACGGCGAAGAATTCCGCTACGACGCAGCGGCCAACCGCCTCAACTTCAACACCAGCCGCTTCGACCACGTCAAAGACAACCGCCTCAAACAATGGGCGAACCAAGAGTACAAATACGACGCCTGGGGCAACCTGATCGAAAAAGTCGTCGGCATTGTGCGCTGGCAAACCTTCACCTACGACTGCGAAAACCGCCTGGTCAAGACCGAGACCATGGCCGACACGCAGGTGGAAAGCACCAGCAGCTACCAATACGACAGCCTGGGCCGAAGAGTCGCCAAACAGTCCGAGATCAAAGGCCGCACCGAACACAAACGCTTCCTCTGGCAAGGCTTGCGCATGCTGCGCGAAGAAAGCCCCGGCCAGAGCAGCCTGTACCTTTACGAGCCCGGCAGCTATGCGCCGCTGGCCCGTGTGGATGAGAAAGAAGGCGAAGTCGAGAACAAGGTTTACTACTTCCACACCGACCAGATTGGTACACCGCTGGAAATGACCGACGCCGAAGGGCTGATCGTCTGGCAAGCCAAGTATCGGGCGTGGGGTGCGGTTGAGAAGCTGGTGGTGAACGAGGTCGAGCATAACCTGCGGTTTCAAGGGCAGTATTTTGATGTCGAGACGGGGCTGCATTACAACACGTTTCGGTATTATGACCCGGAGATTGGGCGGTTTATAACGCAGGATCCGATTGGGTTGTTGGGTGGGTTTAATTTATACATATACGCTCCAAACTCTACAGGCTGGATAGATCCTATTGGCTGGGTGAAGGTATACCGGAACCTAAGACCAGACGAGCTTGTAAGCGACGGTATCTCTGCTAAAAATCCCGGAAGAGGCATGTCACCCGCGGGCCATGTTCGCAACGGTAGCGCACCTAACTTTAAAGGTTCTCAGTATGTCTCTACCACAACAGATATGGAAGTTATAAACAAATATAAAGGAGCGGGACAAACCACTGTAAGTTTTGATACTGATGATGTAGTAAGCGACAGTCACGGTAACAAAAGTATTGTGGATATTTCCACTCCTGATAAGGCTGCATCGGCGGGGCTGAAAGGTCCTGCTGCTCATTATGCCGCAGCATCAAGAGAAATATTAGTCGAAGGGCATGTTCCATCAAGTAAGATCACTATTTGCTAAGGTAATAAATATGAACACTGAAATTGCCGTTGATCTGATCGTTACAAGACTTCTGGGAGCAGATTCTATACCAGTAAAAATACGAACCAGGGTTAAAGTTTCTGAAGAAGAAGTGGCCGAGTTATTTTCAGCCATTGACTTTATAATTAGCTATTACAGTGAGAAAGACATTATACCCAAAAAAATAGCACTAGCCTTCGTAGATATATACATCAACTTCAACATCTCGGATGACTTTTATAATGAAAGCGAAACTCAAAGATACGAAGACATCGGAATAGCCCTACAAGAAAAGGCGTATGAGCTATTTGAATAAATAGTATATAATTAGATAGTTGACTGAACTGGTCTTCATCGACGTATGGTTAAGGCTGGACGTTGTCGAATGCCGGATCAGCGATAGTGAGCACTTCGATTGCCGTTACGACTTTAAATAGTGTACACAGTGGGTAGTCGATATGCTTGGTCGTGAATTGGAGATTCATTACAGCAAAGACCGGCGCATCATCGGGCATTATTACAGCGTATTCGGGGGATTATCTCCCACAGCAAATGGCCTGTGAAGGTTGGAGATGCCTGAAAAGGGATGGCTTCTACCAAGACTTATTTTTTGTTAATGCAACTTTAACATCGATGGCTACCCTTTTACGCAAATCGACAATCTATGCTCTCACCCATCTGAACCGTAAGAATATGACGCTTGTACATGCTAACCACGCCTTGCGAAAAGTCCTATACTGATGTCTTTTTCTTTCTTTACGGACACCGCCACGCTTGCGACATTCGATCTCGACACCCTCAAACACAGGGTGGAAGATACCTGCGATTGGTGGAGTACCACAAACGCTTCCTCTGGCAAGGCCTGCGCATGCTGCGCGAAGAAAGCCCCGGCCAGAGCAGCCTGTACCTTTACGAGCCCGGCAGCTATGCGCCACTGGCCCGTGTTGACGAGAAAGAAGGCGAAGTCGAGAACAAGGTTTACTACTTCCACACCGACCAGATCGGTACACCGCTGGAAATGACCGATACCGAAGGGCAGATCGTCTGGCAAGCCAAGTACCGAGCCTGGGGGGCGGTTGAAAAGCTGGTGGTGAACGAGGTTGAACAGAACCTGCGGTTTCAGGGGCAGTACTTTGATGTCGAGACGGGGCTGCATTACAACACGTTTCGGTATTATGATCCGGAGATTGGGCGGTTTATAACGCAGGATCCGATTGGGTTGGAAGGTGGGTTTAATTTATATCAGTATGCACATAATCCAGCAGCTTGGATTGATCCATGGGGCTTATCTGAATTACTAGGCCTTGTAAATTAAGCTCACGCTTTGCTTGATCCTACCGTGCAAAAGTTCAAGACTACTGCTTTGGGAATGGATAGCAAAGGGGGATTATTCATTGCATCAAGCGATAAGACCGTGCCTAAAATTCAACGAGAGTGGGCCCAAGGTAAAGGGATTAACGTCGTAAATGGGCAGGGCCATGCAGAGGAAACTATAATAAAAGCAGGTAAAGGCGCGACCAATATAGATGCATCGAGAGGGGTATGTTTGGATTGTGAACACTTAATGAAGGAGCACGGCGTTAAGGCTGACACACATACAACTGGTAAAAAAAGTCGGAGACGGTTAGGAGGAAGCACATGCAGTGGAATTTGATTTTTGAGGACGCCACTGTGTCGTCCTATATCGAAAAACTTGATTCTCAACAAAAATCCTTGCTGATAGCAAGCTATTTGTATAGGCAAATACGTCTTATAAAAGCTTTTGATAGTTGCTATTCAGAAAATCTTGAAGATTTAGTTGTGGAAGCGCTCAAAACCTCGCTATCCGAAAAGAAAGGTTCTATTATAAAAATTGAGCATACTATAAATAAAAGCATACCAGATACCGAGGAGTTTTCTGAGCAAGAAGGTAGCTATGCACAAAACCTGATGATTGCATTAGATTATTTTTTATTATTTCTTATCGATTCCGACACTTTCAAGCTTCATAAATGCATAGACATGGCCCTGCAGAATATAGACTTATTGAACTATGAGATTGACGAGCTCTATGATGAAGATGAAGTAACCTCAAATGAAATTACCGTTGTATTAGATCTAGCCACAAAAATATCAAATACAAAATTCTCTTTTGGCGTAAGTATTAGCGAGCTAGAAAAATTAGTGAGCAGCCATATGCTTTGAATATACTATAGCATTATACCCCTAACTAAAGACAGCTCTTCCTCCACAAGCGGCAGAGCATATTCAACCTGGTGCTAGAGGGGATCTCAGTGATAGAAGCCATCCAAACCATTAGTGGTATTGTAATGCTGAAAGTCTTAAAGATTTTGAATTTATTTCTAGAGCGCAACATAAGGTTCCAAGCCAGAACAGAACAGAACAGAACAGAACAGAATTAATAGTAAAACTGGAAAGTCACTAAAAGGAGGATGTTGATGAAAAGCTTAAGTGTGGGGCAGCCCAATTACTGTTGCCGATTTGATCGACTGCATACAGTTCGGCGCTACCCTTAAAGACAATTTATGCTTGTGTGTCAACAACGACGTCGACGTAATTGCCGCCGAAACAATATGCTATTTGGATTATTATCCGGAAGTTGTAAACGACAAAGGGGTCTATAGCGAATTTGTTGCCTTCAAGGGGCTTCAACTGCTTTATTATGAGCAGCAATTCAATGATGTTTTAATGAACGCATCTAGCCAGAAAAAACCATGGAAGTAGCTGTGATCATTAAAGCTTTAAATTATCACCTCGAAAATTATGACTTTTTGGATATAATCTCATCTCATGACTTAGTCGCTGAGGTATATTTGAAAATGGCGTTGCTTCATGGCTCTTTAAAAACCTATAGGGCAGGTGGTTGCCAATCTTCTCTCAGCCACTTGCTAACTTTAAATGATGAGATATGCACGACAAACTCTATGGGGCCAATCGATTGGTCGCTTGCAGGCCAGACTCAACGACGATGCGCGCCAACCGACAGAACCCGTTGGAATGAAGAACCCAAACAGAAACAATTAGTTGACTGCAGCAGATGAGTATCGTGCAAAAGCAGCAGGTGCAAAACTTAAAACCGGAGCATCGGGATGTTGAAAAGCATAAAGTGGTCAGAAGATTCAGTACTCGTTGTCAAGGTCGACGATGTTACATATACATTAGCCCAAATGAGGAAAAATGGGCTGATCGAGTTTTTTGATGTATTTAGGTCAAATGACAGCTGGGAAGATGTTGACCTTAACGAGTGCAAGTTACTATTTTGTATTTTTGTAGCTGAGAAACGCATAAAAAATATATTCGTAAGAGTTCTCAACGACAATGAGGTTATAAAAAACTCTAGACCTATAATAAAAGAAATGCTTTCTTTTGAGTGGGTTTCAGAAAATGTATATACATCAAATCTTATAGAGTTGAGTGATAGCTATTCCAGCGTTGGTGGACGAGTGATCAAGACTGCTCTTTCAGACAAAACCGATATTGAAACCATCAATGCACATGAATTTTGTGGCGTTTTCGGGGACTCTAAAAAACTCCTCGATAGGCTCAAGTTTTTTAAAGATACGGGGATAAACTGGGATGAACAAAAAAAGTTTATTTATCCATCGATAGAAAGACCCACTGGATTTCCTGTAGATTAGCTTCTAGGACCAAATATGAATCCACCTCAGCTGGAGCTTTTAAGGCTGAAACTTTTAGAAGTTTCAGTCCTAGACCTTCAACCTCTAACACTACCAGTAATGGAAAAGCTTTTTGGTCGACTTTCTGAGTTAACTGAAGGCGCAAGTGACTTTCAAAAAATGTTTTTCGTGGATAACTTCGATGCGCGGTAGATCGGGCAGGCAATGGGTTACGCTTGCCACGGCGCTTTGCGGGTGTGACGACCTCTTCTTCAGTGGTCTCGCACGCCAACTCGACCTCGTGCTCCACTTCATTGAACAACGCCATTTGAGGCGTTGCCGGATCGACGGCCTGCTCTGATTTTCGACCGAGAAGGCGCTGCCTTAGTAGTGCAACTTGCTCTTCGAGCACGCCCATCCTGGACTGCATCTTCGCAGCATCTGCTTGAGCAATTCAGGATCATCAGGAGGTTTGTAGGGCACGAATTTCATGCCCGGGATTATACCGAATCAGGCCACGAATCGCGGCGTCAAAACCTGATGGGACGGTTACGCCAAAGGTCAAAGCCGTCGAGCATCCAATTGAGCTGCTGGACAGTCAGGACAATTGCTTCGTCGGTCACATCGGGCAATGTTTTGAAACGCTCAGACTCCAGGCGCTTGAGCCAAAGGCAGAAGCCGTTGCGCTCCCAGTACAAGATCTTCACGCGGTTGCGTGGCTCGTTGAGGAAGACGAAAAGCACGGGGTCGAACACCGCGACCTTGATGTCCAACTCGACCAAGGCTGCCAGACCGTCGATGGATTTTCGGAAGTCGACGGGCTTGGGGTACAGATACACTTATTCGACTTTTGCATCGGGACGCATCATGGTTGGCGGGCTCCAGAAAAAAATCGGGAGCACAGCATCCGGGATCAAGCAGCGGCTTTGAATGTGAGATTCATGGAGCGCTTACGATCCTACGAACTGCCCTCACTCACTGCTTAGGCTCTTTCGTACCCAGCACATCGCGAATGCTGTCCACGACGTTGCTGTCCTTGATAACGTCGTTCAGCCAGCCTTCCAGCGGCATGTTGCCCCACTTGATGGCGCGCTCGATGAGGTACGGGACGGGGCTTTGCGGCTCGGTGTTTTTGAAGAACTGTGCAATACCGGCGAGCATGGTGAAGGCTTCATCGCGAGTGGCAGGAGTAGTGCGCAGTGGTGCGGACGCGCTGTCCTGGCTGGCCTGGGTCATTACGGCACCTGCGGGTTGGTCGACGACGGTTTCGGGGCCGTCCTGAGCAGCGGCGGGGGCGGGGCTCAGTTCGATGCCTCGGTCCTTGAGCAGCTTTTCGGTCAGTTGCCCGGCGCGTTGCAGAATGTCGCTGAGGGTGACGAGGCTCGGTGCGTCGCGGCCGAACAGGGTGTCGGCAGTGGCCTGGAGTTGCTGGCAGGCGTACAGGCTGGCGGCGATTTCGCTGGCCTTGAGGCGCAAGTGGTCCGAGTCGGTCAGGACCACCGAGCGCTGGAAGATTTCGGCGTTGATCTTGCCTTCTTCAACAGCGGACTGCATGGCCTTGGGGATTTGCAACGCGAGGTTTTCAACGTGGCGCGACTCGTCGTAGCGCAACAGGCCAAAGTTCTGCCCCTGCGTGATCGGCAGGCCGCCAACGACTTCGGTCAGCGTGGTTTTCAGCCAAGCCAGGCGGGCGGCACGTTCCTCTACGCCATCCTCTAAGGATGGGTACAGATCGTCCCAGAAATTTTGCAGGATCCGTTCGGCCACAGTCAGGCCGAAGGTGATGCCGACAAAGTGGTATTTGTGCGCCAGGGCTTCGCTGAGCCAGGCAACGAGCATCAGATCCTTGCTTTGTTCGGCAAGGCCCTGTGCGGCCAACGTGATGGTCTGATCCCAGTCCGAGGACTTCAGATCGGTTTGCCAGTCACCTTGGGTGAGGTAGTCGGGGTCTGCTCGACGAGCTTCCTTGACCTGATCGAACAGGGTGGAAAAGCTCATGTCTTCGCCGCTTCCCCCGTTGATGGGAGCCGTCAGATCGGCAAGCGAAAGGTCGTTGAGAAATTCAGACATAGTCAACTCTGATCAGGGGATAAAAGAACACCGTGCCTGAGCAGACACGGTGTTGAAGACGGGCCGCTTGCGCGACCCGAGGTGTCACGGACTTATGCGAATACTTTGTTCGCAGTGCGGTCCCAGCCGCCAGTGACGTTACCGCCACCCTGGCCATCGGAACGGCTCTGTTGGGTGTAGGTGGTCTTGATGCGAGCGAAGTTGAAGCTGATTTCTTCAATCGGCAGATCGCTGACGGCGTTGTCTTCGCCTTTCTGGTTGCCGCCTGCTACAGCCTTCACGGAAGACACGACCACTTCTTCCAGGTTGATGGTCAGGTAGGTCAGCTTGTCGCCGCCTGCACGGTTGACGTTCAACTGGATCTTGGCAATGTGAGTGCCCTTGCAGCACGCTTCGAACAGCTTGGCGGAAGCCTTGTCCACAGATTTGCGGATGCTGAAGTCGCTCAGTGCAACGCGCTCGGACGAAGCACCGCCCGACGAGCTGGCGGTAGCGGAGGTGGCCTGGGTAGCGCCGAACTCGTAGCCCAACACTTCGATCCAGTCCTTGTGCTTGTCGTCCAGAACTTCGCCTGGGATGCCGTCGATTTGGATGTATGCGTCAAATGCCATTTTCTGCTTCTCCTTCTTCATTTAAAGCCGTGGCGTCTGCGGACAGAACACGGCCCTTTTGATTAACCTTCCTGAAACGATCAAGAAAGGTTCTCTTGCCACGGCCAAGGTCTCATATGGACAACCCGGGCTTCGGTTTGCTCGCTAATGTGCGGTCAATTAAGCGCGCGGACTTCGATCTCCACACGCCGATTTGGCTCAAGGCACTGAATCAACTGAGCCCTCGGCTGCTGCATATCGCATTTGACCAAGGGTTTCTCGCTGCCTTCACCGATTGCGTCCACCAGCTCGGCAGGCACGCCTTTGCCGACCAGATAGGTCTTGATGGTCTGCGCACGCTGCTTGGACACCTGCATGTTGCTTTGCGGGTCGCCTAGCTGGTCGGCGTGACCTGCAATCACGATCTTGCCGATGTTCGGTGTACTCAACAGCTTGCCGGCAATTGCACTCAGCTGATTTTGTCCTTCGGTTTTCAGGCTCTGGAAATCGGCGCGACCAAAGGCAAACAGGGTGTCCGATTCGAGCGTGATCGTCTCGATAGCCTTCAACGACTGCGTCAGCAGGCTATTGATGTAGTTACGCGAACTGGAGGTCAGGAAGGCGTTGTCGAGAATGCGTGGCACGTCCAGTTCGTGAATCTGATCGCTATAGAAATTGATCTGTCGACTGGCGTACTCGTAATCCTGACTGGAGCCTGCCTCGGCATTCGCGGTGATGGTTTTGCCGGTCTGACGGGCAATGGCCGGATACCAGTAATCAGGCATCTTCGCTTTCAGGAAGGCGGGTTCGGCCTTTTCACGCTGGGCTCGCGACAGCATCACGTAAGTGTCCAGCGTGGCCTTGCCGAAGGCGGCAATCGACTGTGCACGGTTGTCCGGCGGCAGCGCCTTGGGCTCGACGCTGTCGACGCCCGTGACCGGCATCAGGTCCTTGGCATTACGTTGATAGACCTTGATGGTGGTCAGCAGGTAAAGCGAGCGTGTCAGGTTGTCTGCGGTCGGTTTGAGCATCACCGTTTCCAGACGGTTGAAGTAGCGCGTGCGCAGCAGCGGTTCGACGTCATAGCCCCGATAGAGACCCAGGCGCAGGCGCAGCGGTACGCCTTCATCGTGGTGACGGTCGTAATAAAGCGATGTCCAGAAGCGCAGGCGATCCAGCGTTTGCCACTCGGTGTACTGCGCCGTGGCTTTGCTGTCATCGGCTGCGGCCTGGGCAAGTTCGGTAGAAATGGACTGGATGTTGTCCTTGTTGTTCCAGTACGACCAGCCCCACAGACTGCACAGCAGCAACGCCACAAGGCTTGCGCCACCGATCCAGGCAGCTTTGCGACGACGCTCGCGGTGGTTGGTGGTGTACAGCGCCACCAGATGCTGGTCGGGGATGATCACTTTGCGGAACAGGCTGTTGATGAACAGCGGGTGAGGCTGCGCATTCCCGTCGACAGCTTCCTGCTCGCTTTCCAGCAGGAATCGCTCGGTGACCTGACGCGTGTGCCCACCCATCTCGGGCTGGTCGGCATCCAGTGCGCTGGTGAAGTAGAAGCCGCGCAGCATCTCGGCGCTCTGATAAGGATTGGCGCGCAGCAGGGCATCGACGAACAGCAGCAGACGCGGTTTCAGTGCTTCCAGCTCCAGTGGGAAGCGATACACCGCCGTGTCCTGACGCGTGATCTGGATGTCCTGAAGCACCAGTTGCTGGTTGGCCACCTCTTTCCAGTAATGGATCAGTTCGGTCATCGCTACACCAAAGCGCTGGCCCCAGTCGGCTTGCTCGAAGCCCTTGTGCGGGAAGGTCTTGCCCATCACTTCGCCACGCGCCACCTCGTCAAGCTGGCGATAGAACGGCACAAAACCCGGCACCAGGTCGCACTTGGTGAACACCAGATACACCGGCAGGCGCACTTCCAGCAGCGCATGGGTTTCCTGGATTCGCTCGCGAAGACGCTTGGCAATGCGCTCCTGATCCTCGACCGAGGATTGCAGGATGTCATGAATGCTGACCGTGACAATCAGACCGTTAAGCGGCCTGCGCTGGCGATGCTGACGCAGCAATTGCAGGAAGGCCCGCCATTTGCCGGCTTCTTCCTGGTCATTCATGTAGCGACCGGCAGTGTCCAGCAGTACGGCTTCCGAGCTGAAAAACCAGTCGCAATTGCGCGTGCCGCCCAACCCGGCGACGCGTGCGCCTTCGCGCTCGGCGTAGGGGAAGTTGAGTCCCGACTGATACAGCATGGTGCTTTTGCCCGCTGCGGGCTGACCCACCACCAGATACCAGGGCAGGGCATAAAGCGCGTCCTTGGAGTTGCTGCCGTTCGGCTTGTTGCTCTGCAGGCGTTCGAGGCTTTGCAGCAGGCGCTCGCGCAGCAGGCTGACTTCTTCACGGTCCGCCGGGCTGGCGTTGAGCACCGCCTGGTCGGCGTCGTCACGCAGCAGGCCTTCCAGGTTCTGGTGCTGTGATACGCCTCGGTAAAGCAACAGCACATAGGCTGCCGACAACAGCAGAAACAGGCCGATCCCCGTCAGCAGGCTGTTCATCGAGCTGAAGCCCAAGGCACGGCCGATGCTCCAGATGATAAAGATCGCCAGGAAAAAGCAGACCCCGAGAACGTAGGGCTGGTAGCGCAGAAAGTAGTATTTGATCTTGTTCATACGGACTTCAAATCCAGCACATCGACAAAGCGGTCGATAACGTCATAAAGAGGGCGGTCAATGTCGGGAAACACATGGCCTCGGTGGTGTTCATCGAATGCGTCGAAAGGTGCCAGTACGTCATAACTCTCCGAATGCTCGCCCACGCCCGTCACCACGCGGTATACGCCAGAAGTGTTGCGCGACGGGAAGCAGAACAGCCGCGGGCGCATGAAGTCATCTGCCAGAATGCTGATCTGCGGCACTGATTTGTTCGGGTCAATACGCGTCAGCCAGTTGACCCACAGATCTGCCGTCGGGTTCTTCAGGCCGCGTTCCGCAGGCAGCGGCAGGGAAATCCCGACCGGTGCCTTGTACGACGGGCGACCTAGCGCTTGCAGCCGGGTCAGCACGGCGTTGCTGATGAACTCCGGGTAAGAGCTTTCCAGCGAAGTCGCAATGTCACGCAGGGTGAAGTTCACCAGAAACTTCTCGTGCACGCGCCGGAACAGTTCGAAGTCCTGACCTTGCAGCGGGCGCAAGGCTCTGATGCGTTCGAACAGCACCGAAGTGCCTTCGCCCTGTGCGGCCATGTGCAGCAGCGGTTTGATCTGCCCGGCGAACAGTTCGCTCAGGGTGAACGGGTTTACAAACAGCCCGGCATCACTGGACTTCACCGTTTGAAAGATGAAGAACGGGTAACGCCGTGCGCTTGAGTCCCGCGAGCTGATCAAACCGCCCACCAGCCAGTTGCCGCTGCGTGCCCGATAGCTGAAAAAGCACACGGGCAAGCGGTCGAACAGCGTGCGCCAGTCTTCGCGCTGCTGCATGTCGGCGAGTGCGCCTTGCAGCCAGGCGTCGAACTCGCAGACATCGTCGCTTGCACCGTGCAGGCTGACGAAATCTGCGCTTGCGGGCACTTTTCCGAAGCAGCCAATCATCGACCGTCCTCCAGATCCGGCATACGCATCCTCACTTGGTCCGCCCATCCGTTGCGTTAAGCGCGCTCAGCGCCTTGACGTTCGCCAGGTCCGTCAGCTTAACGCCGCCGTAGTTGCGCACCACCAGGCTGACCGGCCCTTTGGCGGTGTTCCAGCTGAAACGCTGCTGTATGCCGTCGAGGTCGGCGACGCGTGCGCTGTCGTTCATGCGCAGCAGGCCCCAGCGACCGGTGTAGTCGAACACGGTGATGCGCTCGCCGGTCAGCGTGACCACATCCAGGCGCGCGCCCGGTGCTGTGGTGGTGCCAGGCCACGAGAAGCGGCTCCAGCTGGTCTTGCCATTGCGGTAGTGCTGCTCCTGACCATCCAGCGTGAAGATGATGTCGGTGAAGTAGGCCGACGGCTCCAGCATGATCTCGAAACCGTTGTCACGGTCTGACAGGCTGGCGATGACCTCGCCCAGCGAACTGGCCTTGTCGATGTTGCTGACCATTTTCGGATTGACCAGCGGCGCAGCCTTGGCGCCGCTGCCCATGCCCAGACCTTCGCCATCGGACAGGTTGCCGATTTCATTGCGTTTGAAGTTGGGCAGCAGGCCCGATTCCGGGTCGACGAAGCGTTGCAGGTCTTTCACCGATGCCTCGTTGCGACTGTCTGCAGCAATCGGGTAACGGTGAGCCATGACCTGTTCCCAGGGTTTGGCGACCTGTTTGGCCCAGGCTTTGGCGATCTGTTCGCCTGCCGGATCGCGCAGGGTTTCCCAGGCAAACTGGATCGGCAGGCTGAACAGGCTTTGCAGCGAGGTGGAAAGCCCGCCCTGGCTGGTATCGACCGTGGTTTCAACGTAATTGCGTACGTTGGTGACTTCGCTCGGCTGCCCTTCAAGGGTTTCGCTGATCAACTGCTTGCTGCTCTTGCCGACATCCTGCGAGCGCTGGATGTTATTCATGCGCACCTTGAGTTTGCGCAGCGCCGCGAGGTAGCGATCCATGATGGTGCTGTCTGCACCCTCGGCATTCTGCGCCGCGAAAACCCGTGATACAGGTTCGAAGCGTTTGGCCAGACTGCCGTCATCAACCGCAGGCAGCGGTGAGGCCAGTACGCTGGCAGCCGCTTCCTTGTTGTCGAAGATGCCGGTGACCTTGCCCCAGAAGCCATCGTCGCGCTTGACCCCGGTCTGTTGCGCCTCGCGAACTGCCGGGACGTCCCATTGCGTGTTGTCGTTGACGGCGGCGAGCAGCAGCTTGACCGGCGAATTGCGTACATCACTGAGCAATGACAACTGCTGGGTGGCGTTGGCCATGTCGCTGAAGCGGCGCACACCGACGCTGTCGATCATGGTGTACCAGACCTGCGTGTAGTCACGTTTGTAGCGAGCCATGAATTCGCGGACGAAGTTGGCTTTCTGCACCACGCTGTCGCCGCCTTCGCCATCAAGGACCCAGTCCGACTCGTTCCGCAGGTTGCCGGACACCAGTTTGATCAGTTCGGGTTTCACAAACTCTTCCCAGCCCTGACGGGTGAAAATCGCAGGTACAGCTTCCGAACCGTACAGCAGTTGGCGACCTGGCATTGGCACCAGGTCATTCAGGCCGATAGCCGGAAACTGACGGCTGGACTCCAATTGCAGACGCAGGTATTCACGGTCCACCAGCGAGCTGGAGATCATGAAAAACTTCAGGCTCTTGCGGGTCTCGTCGATCAACTGCTCGTTGCGCGGCATGGCCGGAGCGTCGCCGTTCTTGAGCAGTTGTACGTAGACCGGCGAGTTGTCTTCGATGACGTCGTCGCTGATCGGATTAGCCTCGCTGGAAATGTCCGCCCAGGCCACCGGCAACGCCGCATTGACGAACTCGGTTTCCGGGTGCGTGGTCGGCTGAGTCAGAATCAGATAGAGCTTGAGAGCGTTATATGACTCGATGATGGACGCTACCTGCCGTTCATCGAGTCGCCCTAGCATTTCCTCTGACAACGACAGGCCGCCTGTGGTGGCCGACAACTCGGCCGCGTCGTTTGCGGTCGCCGGGTTGCGTAACGCGGCAATGGCCTCGCTGCGTGTCTGGCTGGCTGTGCCCCTCGCTGCGCCGGTCAGACGATTGGCAACTTCACCGGTGCTGCGCGGGATGCTGCTCAGGCTGGTCGGACGGCCCGCGGCGACGTTGCGGGTGCCACGATCCAGCAGTTTCCGCGCTTGTGCGCGGGCCTTGCCGGTTTTGGTATCCGAACCGGCGGGTGCAGCCCCGAAGCCATACTGCGGGTCCATGGTCTTGGCAAACTCGTTGAATTCACGCATCTGCAATTGCAGTTTCAGCGTGATCGGTTCGAGTGCCTGGGTTCGCAGTTGCTGCAGGTAGGCGGTCTGGGTGGCGAAATAGATATCGTCGCCACGGTACAGGCCCCCACTGAGCTGAAGAGGTACGCCCTTGGTGCGGTATTTTTCGATGGTCGCCAGTTGATTACGCAGTAACTCCAGGCCTTGGCCAGAGGCAAGACGTTGTGCCCGGTCCGGAGACTGCTCCAGTTCGGTCAACTGTTGGCTGATATTGGCCAGCCACTCGCGATTCTTTTGAAACGACAAGGCTTGCCAGCCGATGAATGCCAGCCCGGCGAACAGCGCCAGTGCGATGACAATCGGCCCCAGCGATCTGTCGCGGCCATGACGCGACTGGTACAGCGTCAGATCACGGTCAGGGAAAATGACGCGGCGGAAGGTATCGGTGATGAAGTAACTGCGATCACTGATTTTCCGGTTCTCATCTCCTTCCAGCGCATCGGGTGCGCTCGCTGGCCGCAAAACGAACGACTCTGAAAGCTCGTCCTCATACACCGGCGTGAGTTGCTTGTCGGTTTGCAGGGCACTGGTGAAATACAGGCCGCGCAGTAACAACTGAGTACCGTTGACGTTACTGCGCGCGAAATGCTGCAGGAACTGCTCGAGTATCGTCGACAGCTCGGCAAAGTAGCTGGGGAAGTTCAGCAGGGCGCTGTTGGCATCGGCACCCAGCGCGATTATCTGTGCATCGACGTGGCGGCTGACATGCGCCTGAAGATTCGCCAGTTTGCGATCAAGCACCGCACGCAGGCTGTCGGTGTTGATCTCGGTCAGACCGAACGTCATACCCAGTGGCTGCTGACGCTCGTGCAGGTCCATGCCTTCGAAGGCCTGGTTGAAGCCGGGCAGTTGGTCAGTCTTGGTCAACATCAGATAGATTGGCGGATTGGCGTCCAGGCAATCGGTGTACTCCTCGATCCGCGTGACCAGGCGCGCACCCATTTCGTTACGCTCGGCGGCGGAGGCGGCCAACAGTTCCGGCAGGCTGACCACCAGTACCAGGCCATTGACGGCGGCCTTGCTGCGCTGCTTTTTGAGCATGCGCAGGAACGCTGCGAATTCGCTGGCGGACTGATCGTCACGAAGGTAGCGGCCAGCGGTGTCGATCATCACGGCTTCAGGGCTGAAGTACCAATCGCAGTGCTGGGTCCCGCTTTCAGTGTCGTTGGCACTGCTGGCGATGCTGGCGGACAGGCCGGAACGCGTCAGCAATGAGGTCTTGCCGGCTGCCGACATGCCGATCACCAGATACCACGGCAGGTCGTAAAGCGCCGATGAGCCGCCACCGCCAGCCGAGCGATCGGTGCGCAGCATGGCAATGGCATGCTTGAGGCGGTCGCGCAGCACTTGCTGATCGCGGAACTCGCCGGTGGACTTCAGCGAGCGGTCAACTTCGATCTGAACCAGATTTTCGAGGTTGTGCTCAGTGCGAATCCTCCGGTACTGGCGCAGCACGATCAACAGCAGGTAGAAGGCGCTGATGATCGCCATCGCTTCGAGCGTGTAGCCTTGCAGCCAACTGATCCTCGGGGCGAAAAACCAGCAGACAGCCAGGCTGATCAGCCACAATATCGGGACCAGGAACCAGAAACTTTTTAACAGGCGCAGTAATGTCTTCATGTCTTCCTGACTCGGTTACCTGATCGGGACTCAAGCATTGAACAGTTGGCTGATTTGTTCGGCCAAAGCGGCCACGTCTTTGCCCAGCAACCAGTCCAGCGTCAGATAGACACACAGGCACACAAGGGCAATGAGTGCCAGGTAGAGCCATACCGGAACCTCATGGCGCAGCATCTGCGATACCTGATCAGGCAATGCCCAGTCAGGTGACAGTGCTTTGGGTGTCTTGCGATACCGTGCGATGTCCTGGCCCAGCGTGTTGGCCAGATAGCGCAGTTGGTCCTTCTGACCAAGGCCGAATTTGCCTTCGAAACCCAGCGCCAGACACAGGTGGTACACCTCAAGCACGTCCAGGTTCTTTTTCACGTCGGCGCGCAGCAGCTCGATCTTTTCGAAGAAACCTTCGCCTGCGAGGTGGACCCCGAAATAACGGAACTGCAACGGCTCCATTTCGAAGTGACGACGCATATCGTTGTCGCCCGAGCGCAGCACGCTTTCATCAAGGAATGCGCACAGCGCGTACTGGGCGTCCTTGACCTGTTCGACGCTGTAGTTGGCGCTGCGAGCCTGACGCTCCAGATTGGCAAAAAAAGTATCGACACTGGCTTCGAACGCTGTGACCGAGATCGCCTGGCGACCGCGACGAACAATCAGCGCCATGGTGATGAAGTCACGTACCAGATCTTTGAGCGTAGGTTTTTCGGTTGCGGCCGCAGCGGCACCTTGCATCACGGCTTCAGTCATTTAAGCACCGCCAACAGTTCAAGCTTGAGATTGGTAAACGCGCTGGGCGCGTAGAAGGAAATGGCCTGGGCTTCCATCATGCGTTCGTACACCCGGCCATGCGGCTCAATGGAGAAGTAATGGTTGTCCAGACGCACCGGAATGGCGTTTGGCAGGCGTGTCGAGTGGTTCAGGGTGACGCCCGGCATGGCACTGTTGACCACCACCTCGATGTCTTCCGGCGAACCCACCTTGAACGCACGCGGCACCAGTTCCAGCAGGCTGGAGCCGGGCATGTCGGCATGCACCGAAATGTAAAAGTCGGCCTCGGTAAGGCGCGGGTCCAGTAACTGGCCCTGCCAGTAGGAAGGCCTGACCTGACTGAGATTGATGACGATGCACTGGTTCGGAATCACGTTTTCAAGCAACAGACGAACCAGCTCGTCGAGCTTGACCAATGAGGCCGCCGGGTCCTGATGATCGTAATCCGGGATGTCGGTGAGCTGGGTGTCCAGCGAGAACGTCAGCAAACCGCCCGCCAGTTCCGCAAGAAACAGGTACAGACGCTCCGGGTGCAGGCGTGGATGCGCCAGCAGGTGGGCCAGCTGCGGGTAGGCGCGGTTGACCGTATTCAACAGCCAGAACAGCGTCACGTCGCTGGAACCGAATTCGGCGATCTGGTCGGCACGCTCGCGGCGCCGGCCTGAAAGCGCCTTGCTCTTGGCTTGCAGCACGCTGATCAAACGTCTGCCGAGACCGACCAGCGTCTCGTGGGTGCCAACATGCAGCGTCGGGTGCACAAAATGCGCATCCAGGTTGAAGCCTCCGATGCTGTTGCGTGCCAGCCGGGCAATCGGGCAGTAGCTGTAACCATCCAGACTGTCGCCATCGACCAGCATCACCACATTCAGGCGCAGGCTGGTGATTTCGTTTTCCAGATCGCCTTCGTTAAGGTCCGGCAAGGTGTCGAACTGTTTGCGGAAGCGCCGGGCGCTCTTCTGTTCCTGACCGTCTTCGACGTAATTCAGGCCAAAGGGCTCGGGCAGCTTGAGCGCTGCGTAGACCTTGATTTCCCCGCCCTTGGTCAGGTTTTTCAGATCGCGGGCGGCGGGCAGCGGGTCGTGCTGCGGCGCGTCGTAAAGGCTGCCGTCCGGGAACACGAGCTTCAGACGCTTCAGTTGCAGGGAGCCTGTCGCCAGTGCCTCAACGTCGACTTCCAGCGTCTGCACTCCCCAGTGAAAGGGCGTCGAGCGCAGTGTCGACTCAGCAAGCTGATGTTGGTGAAACTCATCCTGATATTGGAAATGTTGCGGCAAAAGGAACATGCCTTCCGACCACATCACGCGGCTTTGTTTACTCATTTGGCGCCTTCCAACAGAGAATTGAATTGTGAGTCCGCTGCTTTTTTGGCAGCACTGCCGGCCGAGTCCTGAACCTGCTGGACCGCTGCATCCTGCACACGCTCGGTAAGGCCTTTGCTTGCGGGCTGTTCCGGCATTGAATTGGATTGGGTGAATTGCTCTTCAGTCTTGAGCCGGTTCAAAACGTCCACGCCACGGACGGCGAGAATGTAGTTATTGTCGACCAGCACGCGCACGCCGTCGGACGAGAACCAGATACCATCCTTGCGCAGCGTGTTGGCGTCGAACGCTACCTTCCAGCGGCTGTTCTCGTCGGTCCGGAAGAACGCCGCGATGCCTACGTAGGAGGCGTTCGGGTTCAGCGGCCATTGATCGGTCTGCCCCATGCCGGGCAATAGAATCAGCTCCCGGCTTTCGACCAGCGTGTTGCCCAAAGCCTTTTGCGGGTCATCCCAGAGAGTGTCGGCATTGATCGACTCGAAGCGCTCCAGAGAGGACAGTTGATAAACGCGGACCACCACCGAGAGCGGTTTGCCGTATTCGTCGGGGTTGAGCTGGTTGCCGCCATCGGAAGTCAAAATGACCTTCTCGTTGTCGCCAAACATCATGTCGCCAGCCCAGGTGTCATCCATGCGCTTGGCGACGCGGTCTGTCACGCCACAGGCGGACAGGGCCATCATCATTGCCAGAACAGCCAGGCACCTTGCCAAGGCTGGCTTCGAGGAACAATTGCCTTGAAGTCTTTTATTCATGACGTGTTACCTATGGGGTGATCGATCAGGTCAGGCTGTAAGCAAAATCGCCGTCGCTGCCAAGGTCGATGGTCAGGCTCTCAATCGGCTTGTCCTGCGCCATCCGCTCCAGCACCCGCTGAGCGAGCTCCGGCATGAGCGTCTTGGACAGGATGTTGTCGATGTTGCGCGCGCCGCTGTCGACTTCTGTGCAGCGGGAAGCGATGGCCTTGATCAGCGCCTCGTCGTAACGCAGCACCGCCTGGTGGTTGCGCTCGAAACGCTTGCGGATGCGCTCCAGCTTCAGGCCGACGATGCGTTCCAGGATCGCGTCCTGAACCGGGTAATACGGCACGATGGTCAGGCGACCGAGGAAGGCAGGCTTGAACACTTGATTCAGCTCGTCGCGCAGGCCTTCCACGATGTCGTCGGGTGTCGGCTTCTGCTCCGCATTCAGGCACCACTGCATGATGCGGTCAGTGCCGGTGTTGGAGGTGAGGATGATCACGGTATTGCGGAAGTTGATCTCGCGACCTTCGCCATCGTCGAGAACGCCTTTGTCGAAGACCTGGAAAAACAGCTCGAGCACATCAGGGTGGGCTTTCTCCACCTCGTCTAGCAGCACCACGCTGTACGGTTTGCGGCGCACGGCTTCGGTCAGCACGCCCCCTTCGCCATAGCCGACGTAGCCCGGCGGTGAGCCTTTGAGGCTGGAAACGGTGTGGGCTTCCTGGTATTCGGACATGTTGATGGTGATGACGTTACGCTCGCCGCCATACAGCGTGTCAGCCAGGGCCAGCGCTGTTTCGGTCTTGCCGACACCGCTCGGACCGAGCAGCAGAAACACGCCGATCGGCTTGTTCGGGTCTTCCATGCGGGCACGAGAAATCTTGATGCGCTTGCCGATCTCTTCAAGTGCATGATCCTGACCCAGCACGCGCTCACCCAACAGTGCTGGCAGGCTTTGTACGGTATCGATCTCGTCGCGCAGCATCTTGCCCAGCGGGATACCGGTCCAGCCGGAAATCACTTCACCGATGGTGCCGCCGTCTACCAGCGCGTGGACCAGCGGTTGCTCGCCCTGCACGCTGGCCAGTTCGGCACGCACTGCAGCGATCTGCTCAGCATCAGGCGCGCCGTCTTCTGGCACGCTGAGTGCGCCAAGCTTTTCGACCAGTTCCAGCTCGCGCTTCCACTGTTGTTCCAGCGCCTCGCGGGTTTCCTGTTCGGCTTTCAGCTCTTCGTGCAAGGCCGTCAAACGGCGAGCGTGGTCGCTGCCCTTGGCGGTTTCCTGCTCCAGCACGGTGATTTCGGCGTTCAGGTTGTCTATGTGGCGCTTACAGTCTTCCAGCGCGCCTGGCTGTGCCGATTGGCCCAGCGCGACGCGTGCGCAAGCGGTGTCGAGCACGCTGACGGCTTTGTCCGGCAGTTGGCGGCCGGTGATGTAGCGATTGGACAGGCGCACGGCCCGCACCAGCGCTTCGTCCATCACCGTGACCTTGTGGTGTTCCTGCATCTTGGCCAGCAAGCCGCGAAGCATGTGGATGGCCTTGTCTTCGTCAGGCTCCTCGACTTTCACGACCTGGAAGCGGCGAGCCAGCGCGGCGTCCTTTTCGAAATATTTTTTGTATTCTGCCCACGTAGTAGCGGCGATGGTGCGCAGCTCACCACGCGCCAAGGCCGGCTTGAGCAGGTTGGCGGCGTCGTTCTGACCGGCTTGCCCGCCCGAACCGATCAGGGTGTGGGCTTCGTCGATGAACAGGATGATCGGGTGCAGGCTGCGTTTGGTTTCTTCGATGACCGACTTGAGGCGGTTTTCGAACTCGCCCTTGACCCCGGCACCGGCCTGCAGCAAACCCAGATCCAGCGTGTGGATGGCGACACCCTTGAGCACCGACGGGACGTCGCCCTGGACAATGCGCAACGCCAGGCCTTCGACCACTGCGGTTTTGCCTACACCCGCTTCGCCGGTCAGGATCGGGTTGTTCTGGCGGCGGCGGGTCAGGATGTCGACCATTTGCCGCACTTCGAATTCGCGCCCCAGTACCGGGTCGATGCGACCATCGCGGGCGCTCTGGGTCAGGTTGACGGTGTACTGATCCAGTGCGGGCGTCTTGCCGTTGCCCTTGGTGGTGGCACCGGTGCTTGCGTCGGCATTCGCCAGTGGCTTGCTCAACTTCGTCTCGGGGCTGCCTTCGACCAGCGCGCTCATGTTCAGGCGCAGGTCGTCTGCGTTGATTTTCTCCAGCTCCGGCGCTGAACCGATGACCACGCGACGCAGTGCATCGTCATCAAGCAGGGCCTGAACAAGGTGGCCGGTGCGGATCTGCGACTGACCGAACTCGATCGATGCCAGCACCCAGGCCTGCTCGATCATGCGGGTAATGTGCGGCGAGAGCGCAGGCGTCCGTGTGTTGCCTTTCTTGAACGTCCCCAGCGCGGTGACCAACTGTGCTTGCAGGCGATCAGGCACTACATCGTAGTGACGCAGGATCACGGGCAGGTCGTTGTCGTTGTTATCCAGCAGTTGCAGCAGCAAGTGCTCGACTTCGACGTCGTAATGGTTCTCCGACAGGCACAGCGCAGCAGCGCTTTCAGTGGCAGTGCGGCTCGTTTCGTTCAGCTTGGCGAACAGGGACTTCAGGTTCACAGGGAGACCCCATCAAAAGGAATGTGGAAGAGGGCGCAACGGGAAGGCTCCACGTCGACACCGGGGCGTTTGAGCCAGCCAAGCCAGCCCAGAGATACATTGCCTTGGCGGCCCAGACGGGCCACGGGTACAGCTTCGCGCTTGAGCTTGGGTGCGATCTGGAAGTCCAGTTCGGCACCCACATAAAAACGCACCAGTTCAACCAGTTTTCGGTAGTCCACCGTGCCCGGCTGAAAGCGCTGGTAATCGGCCAGATCCAGAGGGCCCATTTCGATACGCACGCACGACTGGTAATCCCAGACACGATTGCCAGCCACGGCACTTTGCCCCAGCACTGCGTTCTTGCGGCCCAACTGCGTGCACTGAGTGCTGTCCAGCCTCAACCAGCGCCCGGCGAACTGCTGAATCTTGAACGGCAGCGAGAAATAAAAGCTCAGCATGACTTCAAGATTCAGTGCGTTACGCGGCTTCTGGGCAAACATCCCCGAGAAATAGCTGAACAGTTCGCGACGCAAAGGCGACTCGCCCTTGTCGAACTTTTGCTTCAACGCCTCAGGTCCGAAACCCACCAGGTTGAGCAAATAACGATCAAAGTTCGACGTGCCGTTGCGCTCGTACTCGATATAGAACTTGTACTTCTGCCACGCCTCGTAAAACAGCGTGGTCATGCGATGCGAAAAAATATCCAGAAACGCATGGGCCGCGTCGTCTCGATACTGGATGTGCCGATCGATAAGCAGCTCGGTGTATGGGCGTGGCAGCACGCCTGAAGGGCCGACCAGGCCCATGAAGGTGACCTGCACCTCGGACAGTGGCAAACCTGCGGCCGATAACCGGCCTTCGCGTTCGAAGTGCAGGTCGCTGACTTCGCTGGCGGGGAAGTTGAGCGACAGCTGCGAACGAAAGCGCAGAGGGTCCTCATGCGGCCTGGTTTCCAGGTCCATGCGGCCGGTCCTGCTGTAATGCAGGCGAAGCAAACGCACCAACTGGAAAAATTCGAATCGGTGCGGCTCAGCCCTTGCCTGGTCGATCAGACCAGGGGTTGATCGCCTGTTCGCGGGGGCCATTGGACCACTCTCTTTTCGCGCTGCAAGGTGCGAAGGGTTAATTGGGTAAAGCTGTTCATCGAGCAGTACTGACCAAAGAAGTGGTCAAGCACCATGCCGAACAGGAACACGCCGCTGCCGGTGTACTGGCTTTCATCGAATTTCAGCGTGATGCCGACGCCGCGCACAAAGTTCGGACGTGGATGCCCGATGCGCGCCACCACCGGCTCACTGGTCACCGATACAATTCCGTTGATCTGTTTGCGAATCGCCGACACGTTGCGGTAGTTGTAAAGCGACAGCAGTTCCAGCAGCACTTCGCGACCCTTCGAAACCAGCGACATGTGGTTGAGCGACAGGTGCGAGATGAGCCGCCAGATCACGCCGTTGCCCAGCGGTACGCGCACTGTCGCAGTCGGTTTGCGCAGGCAGCGGATGTCCTTGATCACCGAGTTGGACGGGATGTTGAAATCGCCACGCTCGCCGCCAAAAGGCAGCATCAGTGGTAAATCCCGGTTGCTGCATGTCAGGCGGATACTGAGTGTGTCGTTATTGGAATCAATCAGTTCCAGGTCCCGATCCACAACGCGGATGAACATGTTCGAGCCATCGCTTTGCCGGCTCTGTGTAGGGCGTCGCCGGGCGATCCAGAAACTCTGACCGGGGCCTTGATCGCCACGTGGTTCAAAGAACGGATGACAGGTGCCGACCTGGTCGTTGCCGTTGATCTTCTTTACCCGTCGCACGCGATCAATCGAGACCACTTCGGCAGCGCTTTGCAGGCGCACATCCGGGGTAACCGCGTATTCATGCTGCACGTGAGTCAGCTTGATCGGCTCGGCCTGCTGGCGGAACAGGTTGATAATCGGCGTGCAGTTGAGCTTGAAATTGTTACGGCCGATATTCTGGGTCAGGCGTGCCAGACGATCTGTCAGGTCGTAGTCGGAGAAGTAGAAATTGATTTCCACTCTAGCGATCTCTTTGCCGGCCAGAATACGGGCAAAGCCCGACAGGTCGAAGAACATGAATTTGTCAGGAAAGGTGAAGTACTCGTGCAGCAGCCGGTAGCCCAGAAACGAACGCTCCGAGTAATCCACCAACCCTTCATCCAGCCCGTAACCGACAGACTTCAAGGCACCGGCCGGTAGCACCACTTCGCGAGTGCGGCCTTCGTCTTCGAACGACAGGGTGGCCTTGGCCAGGTTGTTGAACAACAGCTCGTACAGCTGATGCATCAGCGTGCTTTCGCCATCGAGGAAAAAGCGCAGGCTGTCCAGTTCCATCTTGCCGAACATGACGTCGGAGGTGGCTCCAAGACCAATACGCAAGCGTGCGATCAGGTCTGCACTGTGGCCGTTGAATGCCGACCGCTCCATCTCGACGAACGACGCGCTTTGCACGGCGACCGGCCATAATTCGACCGGGTAGCACGTACGAAACTTGCATACCATTCCATCTATCGGCGTGGCGTGCAGCTCTGTGTGCCGTGCTATACGGTAGGATTCTGTGACCTTTTCCTGTTTGCCCATATTGAACTCGACAATGGACATCGAGGGCGTAGGGCGCAGGTAGTGCGGGTACAGCACCTCCAGGAACGACTCGACGATTTCAGGAAACTCATCATCGAGCTTTTTGTGCACGCGCGCCGACAGAAACGAGAACGCCTCGATCAGGCGCTCGGTATGCGGGTCTTCACAGTTGTCGCCCTCAATCAGCAGTCGCGAAGCGATCTTCGGATATTGAGCGGCAAACTCCTGGCCCAGAAAGCGCAGGTGCGAGAGTTCCTTCTCGTAGTAGGGCAGCAGATCGTCGAGCATCAGTTGAGGTTCTGCACTTTGTATTCCTGAGTATTGACCTGCAGCACGGCGTCAAAGGAAACCTGACGCGAAATGTCCTGCAGACGCAGTACTGCGTCCACACGAAAAGTCAGCATGCGTTGGCCGGTCTGTTGTGCAAGCAACTGGACTTTCACGCTGCGGAAGCGTCGGTCACCCACGGAAATCGCCTTTTCCAGCTGGCGCTGGATCAAAAGACGGTCCTGTGGATCAAGCACGCTTCTGCTGGTGAAGTCGGGCATACCGTAATCGAGGATGGTGCCGCTCAGATTCGCGAAACCTTCCAGCTCGCCAGCGACCAGAGACTGGCGAGTGTTCACCAGAATCTCCAGGTCACGGACGATGCTGGCCTTGTAATCGGCCAGCGAACTCAATCGTTGCGATGACGATTCCACGGACTGATGCGGACGATCGTCGAGCAACCTGTCCAGCAATGAAGGCAACAGCTTGTGTTGACTACTCATGTTGCCTCCCTGGCTAAGTGATGGATCAGCCGCGAGTCGATTGCGGCAATTCGGCGACCAGACGCAACGATGCCGTCAGTTCATCCAGTTGGTAATGCGGACGCAGGTAAGTCACGGCCTTATAGACACCAGGCTTGCCAGGGACTTCAAACACTTCGGCACGCGCCTCGCGCAGGGGGAACTTGGCCTTGGCTTCCTGGCTCGCGGTGTCATCCAGCAACACGTAGCTGGACAGCCACTTGTTGAGGAACAGTTCGACGTCCTTGCGGGATGCAAAACTGCCGATCTTGTCGCGCATGATCGCTTTCATGTAGTGAGCGATACGCGAGGTCGCGAAGATGTATTGCAGTTGCGCCGACAGGCGTGCGTTGGCGTTGGCAATGTCGGTGTTGTACTGCTTCTGCTTCTGGGTCGACTGGGTGCCGAAGAACGCGGCGTAGTCGGTGCCTTTACAGTGCACCAGAGGAATGAACCCCAGGTCTGACAGCTCCTTTTCGCGACGGTCGGTGATAGCGATTTCAGTCGGGCATTTGAGCGCGATTTCACCGTCATCGGTCTTGAACGTATGAGTGGGCAGGCCTTCGACCAGACCACCACCTTCGACACCACGGATCGCCACGCACCAGCCGTAGCGGGAGAATGCATCGGTCACGCGAGTGCCCAGTGCGTAGGCAGCGTTCATCCACAGGTATTTGTTGTGGTCGCGGCCATCGACGCTTTCGACGAAGTTGAATTCTTCGACGGGTGTGGTATCCGGGCCATACGGCAGGCGACCCAGTACGTGCGGCAGGGTCAGGCCGACGTAGCGGGAGTCTTCAGAGGCACGGAACGACTTCCACTTGGCGTATTCGACGGTGTCGAAAATCTTCGCCAGATCGCGAGGTCCGGCCATGTCGGTGAACGAGTCCCAGCCGAACAATTCAGCCGAAGCAGCGGAAATGAATGGGGCGTGGGCCGCAGCCGCAACGTGCGAGATCTCTTCCAGCAAGTACATGTCTTCCGGGCTGCGGTTGAACTCGTAGTCACCCAGCAGCATGCCGAACGGCGCACCACCGAAGGTGCCGTACTCTTCTTCGTAGATCTTCTTGAACAGTGCGCTCTGGTCGAATTCGGACGAAGCCTTGAGGTCACGCACGAGGTCTTTTTTCGACGCGTTGAGCAGGTGGATCTTCAGCGTGGTGCTGGTCTCGGTCTGGTCAACCTGGTACTTCAGGCCGCGCCAGGACGCCTCCAACTGCTGGAACTCACGGGCGTGCATGATTTCGTTCATCTGCTCGGAGAGCATCGAATCGATCTCGGCGATGCGCGCGTCCAGCACGGCAATCAGGTCCTTGCTGGGCGTCATCTCGCCTTCCAGCACCTGGGCCACCAGCTCGCCGATCAGATCGCGGGTACGGGTACGCTCGGTTTCGGAGCGCGCAACGCGGCTTTCGGAAATGATGCTGTCGAGCAGGGAGGATTGCGGGGCGAAGTTTTCAACTTCAACCGTCGTACTGTCCTGCTGAGTCACGGGTTGCTTATCGGTCATCGTCAGGCTCCTCCTTACTCTTTGCTGTCGGTGGCAGGAACAGCGGCTTCACGGCCGAATTCCTTGCCCAGGGTTTTCAGCTTTTCAGTGTTCTGCAACACGTCCATCAGCAGCTCTTCGAGCTTGTCGTTGCCGCCCATCTTGTTACGCAGGTCAGCCAGCTTGTTGCGCACCTCCAGCAACTTGCGCAGCGGCTCTACCTGACGCACGACGTTCTGCGGCTCGAAGTCTTCCAGCGCATTGAAGTTCAGCTCGACACCGAGTTGGGTGCCGTTTTTCGCCAGGGTGTTGTCGACGCGGTATGCCAGGCGCGGCTTGATGCCTTTGAGAACGCCATTGAAGTTGTCGCGGTCGATGAAGATGAACTTGCGATCCTTGAGTTTGGGCAGCGGCTCCAGCGGGTTGCCGGAGAAATCCCCCAGAACGCCTACAACAAATGGCAGCTCTTTCTTTTCCTGAGCGTCGCCGATATCTACGTCGTAGGTGATATGGACCCGAGGCGCGCGAACGCGGTCAAGCTTGTGCTGGGTACTTTCCTTCTTCGCCATCGTCATCTCCTGTGCGAGCAACTCGCTGCAAGTCGTTTGCGTACCGGGCCTGCGGCAGGCCGGGCGCGATTAGAGTCCTTCAATCGTCAGCAAGAGGCGCTGACGGATTTCATCGTTCATTTCCAGAATATTTTCGTGTCCGACCAATTCTTCAAAGCTGGTATTGCCTGCGATCTGCGTGCTGTTGCGAATGACCGACTCATCCGGCAATTCGGAGCGAACAGGCGAGCTGATCACACAGAACGGCAGATCGCCGAAGTCTTTCAAACGCTCGAAACTGACCGGGAAGCGCAACCCTTCGAACAGGCGGCTCATGCCCGGTGATTTGCTGAGGCAGTAGAACAGGACCAGATAATGCACAACGTAGCGGTACAGCTCTGCGCTGCTGCGATTCGGGTCTTTGATGACCTTGCGAAACTGCGCCAGATCGAACGAGTTGAAGCCCACCACCCAGCGCACCGGACTGGTGATGCGAATGGTCTGCCCGCTTTGTGACAACACCATGTCGTATTCGAGCGGGAACAGCTCGGGCGTCGTACTGATCAGGTTCAGCGGCACTTCCAGTTCATTGACCAGCTTGAACGGCTCTGCCGATGCAATGCGGTCGTAGAGCTCCTTGAGCTCCTTGAAGTGGTGCTGGGTCTCGCGGCCGCTGCTGCGTTGCGCGCCCTGCAGGTATTCACCGAAGAATGTCTGCGGGCGTATCAGCAACGCGAGGGTCGACAGGTAGTCAGATGCCTGCACCTTGAGCGCGTCGGAAATAGCGCGCGTCTGCTTGCGCAGCTTGATCAATGCTTCTATATCGAACGTCTGAGTCATCGGTACATCGTCCTTGAACCCTTCACGACCGCTTCCCGGATCAGACCGGGGCGGGGAAGAGCTGCGAGTTTCTCGACTGCACACCTACTCACGAAGTGGTCCTGCCCTGTGTGTCACTGCATGACACACCGCCACAATAATGAGGGAGGATTTAGTGCTGGCATATGGATGTCGTCTAGCCAGCAGTGTGGTCTATGGCACTATTTTTAGTAGGAAAGTTCCTACAGGCGGTGGATATTTTCTCGGTTTCGTTACACTAAGCAATGATGACTATGAGCCATCATTGGGTTGAATTGCACCCTTAATATAGCTGTAAGTATTGATTTTAAAGGGCTTTAGGGCGTTATTTGGATCCGATCATGGGTGCAAATTAAGCTTAGAAAGATGAACTGATTCACCCGATTCTCAAGTGTCAAAGACGATAAGTTCGCGATACTCGCTTAGAGTCGGACATTTCATGAACCGCAGATGATGGCACTGCAAGGGTTCAGGTGGGCAATGGAAGGACAGTAAAACGAGGCAGAAGAAAATACCTCAGGCGTAAGAGCGTCTGTCGCCACAGGAGGTTGGGCAGTGGGAAGGAACCCTATCGATAACTGCTCGTGGCTTTTTCGAAAGCCAATAAAAAACCCGCCGAAGCGGGTTTTTCCAAGACCATCCCGACTTCCTGTCGGACGCCTCCGAGGCGATGGTCGATCATCCTTGATCCTGGTGAACTCCCTGTTCACCACTTGATGGATCCAATCTTACGGAGGGCGAGTCAGGGCGGAAATAGCCAAGTTCCTCCACTGCGTGTAAGCCTTTCGCTATACCGCCAGGGCTCAGGTTCAAACGGCGTGGTGGGGGGAGGGGACTCTGGCGTCAGGAAAATTATCGAATCCGGCGGGGCGATTGACAGTAAAAATCACAGGCAATAAAAAACCCGCCGAAGCGGGTTTGTACCAAGACCATTTCAACTCCCTGTCGGCTGCCTTCCCGGCGATGGTCGATCGTCCCTGATCCTGGCGAACTCCTTGTTCACCAGTTGTTGGATCCAATCTTACGGCGCTGATGAAGAGTGCAAAATAGCCAATGTTCCTCATTGCGTGTAAGCCTTTGGCTATACGTGTCAGGGATTTTGCTGATTATCAGCCGTGCAGAGACCCGCCGAACACAGGTTTATGGCGGCGAGAATACCGTGCCAGAGCGGTTTCGAGCGCTTTTTAAGGTGAGAACGTCGCTGCCACTTCACAGTAGCGCTGTTCGGCATTTTTACTGCCCTCGTCGCGATTTCGCGCCGCGCGTTTGGTCCATTCCCGGCATTCTTCCCTGAAGTTAACCTGCGCGGCCTTGCGGCATTCGCGCCGTTCGACTGAGTGAATCGCGAAATTCTTGCAGACGCTGTCGCCGTCGATCGTGTTGCCGTAAACCCGCCACTGCGCGCGGTAGCGGTTTCTGCCGTCCCATTCACGGATGGACGCCGTCGCCACACTGTAGGGTCGGGAAGGACGGGCTGCATTGCGCGCAGCGTTGTTCTTGAAGTCGGCCATGTAGTCTGCAGACACCATGCCTGTAGCAGGCTCTGCCTGAGCAGGGCGAGGGATCTGGCCGAATCGGCAGTTCAATACGCTCTCGTCGATGACGTTGCCATTCTTCATGCAGTTATCCAGCGGCTGGACGTTAACAGGCTGTTCCTGTGTTGCAGAGACAGGCAAGAGCCCAAGGCTTCGGGTCGAGAGTGCTGGCGAAGTCGTTTCGACCGTTGCGGGTTCGCCTTCGGCGGATGTCGTCTGTGTTTCTGCTTCAGGCACAGGCTGCTCGACGACGGGCACCGGCACCGCTTTTGGGCCTCGCACGTGCGAGGCGACCAGCCCGGCCAGGCAACCGGCAACGATCAGGCCTGCCAGCCATAGCCCGTAGGGGCGCGACTTGCCCGGTCGAGCGTTACGTTTACGGCCTGGATGTGCGCCTAGAACGACGTCGACCTGGCCCGGCACGAGGCGCTGAATGCGGATAATCCCGTCGTCTTCGGGTTGTTGTGTGGAATCCATTCCTGCTCCAGATCAAGCGTTACTGAGTGATCGCCGCGCGCTGCTGATACAGCAGGCAGCAAATTTCAATTCTATGGGCTATGCGCTGTGTTTCTGTAACGCATCGGTGCTGTATGCCTTTGGTGCATCACGCTAAGGTTGGGGCCGTTTTATTTGACTGATGGATGGGCAACACATGCACCAGCGTCTTGAGCAGGTTTTTGGTTACACGCAGTTCCGTCCAGGTCAGGAGGCCGCAATCAGTGCCGTGCTGGCAGGCCGTTCGGCTGCGGCGATTTTCCCTACCGGCTCAGGCAAGTCGCTATGTTACCAATTACCTGCGTTGCTGCTGCCCAATTTGACGCTGGTGGTTTCACCCTTGTTGGCGTTGATTCAGGACCAGCTCGCCTTCCTGCATCGCCACGGCATCTCGGCAGCAAGCATTGATTCTGCGCAGAGCCGCGATGATGTGGCCGACGTCATGGCGCGAGCGCGCTCCGGAGCGCTGAAGATCCTGATGATCTCAGTCGAGCGTCTCAAGAACGAGCGTTTCCGCAATTTCATCGCCCAGGTGCCGATTTCATTGCTGGTGGTCGACGAAGCGCACTGCATCTCGGAATGGGGGCATAACTTCCGCCCCGACTACCTGAAGCTGCCGGACTACCAGCGCGAATTCAACATTCCCCAGGCATTGCTCCTGACCGCCACGGCGACCCCGCACGTCATCACAGACATGCAGAACAAATTTGCCATCGCCCCCGAGGATGTTATTACCACCGGCTTCTACCGCGCCAACCTGCAGCTGTGGGTCAAGCCGGTAAGTGGACGTGACAAACGACGCCTGCTGGTGGAGTGGCTCAATGGGCGACGCGAGCAGCCGACCATCGTTTACGTGACCCTGCAAAAGACAGCCGAACACATTGCGGCGCACCTGGAACAGAATGGCCTGCCCGCCAGTGCTTACCATGCCGGACTGCCCAACGATCAGCGCGAGTCGATCCAGAAACGTTTCATGGGCGGTAGTCTGAACTGCATCGTGGCAACCATCGCGTTCGGGATGGGGATCGACAAGAGCGACATCCGTAACGTCGTACATTTGGACCTGCCCAAGTCGATTGAAAACTACAGCCAGGAAATCGGCCGGGCGGGGCGTGATGGTGCCGCCTCGGATTGTCTGGTGCTGGCCAACCGCGACAGTCTCAATGTGCTGGAGAACTTTGTGTATGGCGACACGCCGGAGCGCGAGGGCATTGCGCGTGTGCTGGAAGATCTGCTCGGTGCCCGTCATGAAGGGCAGTGGGAGTTTTTGCTGGGGCCGCTGGCCGATCTCAGCAATATCCGTCAATTGCCGTTGAAGACCTTGCTGGTGCAACTGGAGCTGCGCGGGATCATTGCGCCGCGTTACGCGTACTTTGCCGAGTACCGCTTCAAGTTTCTGCTTCAGCCGCATGATCTGATGGCGCGTTTCGAGGGCGAGCGGCGTGCATTCGTTCAGGCGTTGATTGACACGTCCAGCCGGGCGCGGACCTGGGCTACGGTCAACTTCGACGCGATGTACCAGCAATACGGTGCCGAGCGCGGGCGGGTGGTCAAGGCGCTGGATTATTTTCAGGAAAAGGGCTGGATCGAGCTCGAAAGCAAACAGATGACCGAGGTCTACAGCGTGCTGCGCAGCGACTTTGACCCGCAGGCGCTGAGTCTCGAATTGTACGATTACTTCGCCCACCACGAAGCCACCGAAGTTGCCCGCATTCACGCCATGCTGGAGGTATTTTCCAGCGACCAGTGCCTGACTCATCGGCTGGCGAGCTACTTCGGCGATTACAACGCGCCCGAGCAATGCGGTCACTGCTCAGTCTGTCACGGTGAGGTTGCCCATCTTCCTGAGCCGCCCGCACTGGAGCCACTGGAAAGCCGGGACTTTCAGCAGCTGTGCGGCGAATTTATCCACAAGCACCAAGACTACACCGGCCAGCCGCCTGGTGCCGACTGCCTGACGCGCTTCCTGTGCGGCATCAGCGTGCCGTTGTTCACCAGGCTCAAGGCCCGCGCGACCAGCGGGTTTGCCGTGCTGGAAGATTATCCGTACGCGCAGGTCAGGACGTGGGTGCAGGCAGTGCGGTAGACGAAATGAAAACCGGCCGCTCAAGGGCGGCCGGTTTTGATGCATCAGCTAACAGTCGTATCAGTCACGATGACGGCGATGGCCGTGGTGTTTCGGGCGGTGGCCATGACCACGGTAGTCACGACGATCGTCCCGGCCGCCACGGTAGCGGCGATCGTCGCTACGGGTTTCGTTGCCCATGTAGTTACCAAGCGCGGCACCGCCGCCGCCACCTACCGCCGAGCCGATCAGGCTGCCGGTACTGCCGCCGACGCTACGACCCAGCACGTTACCACCTGCTGCGCCCAGACCACCGCCGATAGCTGCTTCTGTTCGGTTGCGACGGTCTGCAGCGACCGCGCCACCGGCAGCACCACCAACACCTGCGCCAATCGCTGAACCTGTGCTGCCGCCGAGCTGTTGACCGACGACCGAACCGAGTACCCCACCCAATGCTCCGCCTGCACCTGCTTCAAGGCTGCCTGCAGAGGCTGCACCGCTGATCAAGGCAAAAGACAACAACAGTATCGAGGAATACTTCATGTATGGAATCTCATAGGGATGACGGCGCGATCTTGGTGTCAAGTGAAGAATGTAGCAATGCAATTCCGACGAGTAACACGACTGCAACACAACTTGCTAAGTTATTGTTTTAGCTGAGGAACTTAAGTTGAAAAAAACAGTCTGAGGTTACTTGCGAAAGGCCCGTTTCAAGCGAAACGGGCCTTTTTTGTGGGCGTCTTTCAGGGAAGCGTCAGAGGATGCGGGCCGACTCTGCCGAACGCTCGAGACGAATGGCCACGAACTTCGACGTCGGGGTGCTGCTGCCGTCACCAACGCTTTCCAGCGGCACCAGTGGGTTGACCTCTGGGTAATAGGCCGCAGCCTGACCGGCCGGAATGTCGAACGGCAGCAAGGTGAAGCCTTTGACACGGCGCTCGCGCTTGTCGCTCCAGATCGAAATCAGATCGGCCTTTTGACCCGGCTGGAAGCCCAGACGGATAATGTCGGCCTCGTTGACGAACAGCACGTCACGCTGACCTTTTACGCCGCGATAACGATCATCCAGGCCATAAATGGTGGTGTTGTACTGATCGTGCGAACGCATCGACTGCATGATCAGGTCGGGAATCTGCCCCGTGGAACTGATGTCCTCATGAATCAGGCTCAGCGGCAGCGCGTTGGACTTGAAGTTGGCGCGTGTCGAAGCGGTGTTCCAGCGGCGCGCACCGGCGGCATTGCCCAAGTAGAAACCGCCCGGGTTCTTGACGCGCTCGTTGAAGTCCTTGAAGCCTGGGATGGTGTCGGCGATCAGGTCACGAATCCGGTCGTAGTCTTCCACCAGCCACAACCAGTCCACCGGGTTCTTGCCCAGCGTCGCGTTGGCAATGCCCGCGATGATGGCTGGCTCTGAACGCATCTGCCTGGAAGAAGGCTGCAACTGGCCGTTGGAGGCGTGCACCATGCTGAACGAATCTTCCACGGTGACCGCTTGCGGGCCATTGGCCTGGATGTCGATGTCGGTACGGCCAAAGCATGGCAGGATCAACGCATCCTTACCGTGGAACAGGTGGCTGCGGTTGAGTTTGGTGCTGATCTGCACGGTCAGGTCGCAGTTGCTGAGGGCTTCGGCAGTCCGATGGCTGTCCGGTGTCGCCTGGGCGAAGTTACCGCCCAGAGCGATAAACACCTTGGCGCGACCCTCGGCCATGGCGTGAATGGCTTCGACCACGTTGTGGCCATTGTCGCGAGGCACTTTGAACTGGAAGCGTTTTTCCAGTGCATCGAGCAGGAATACCGGTGGGCGCTCATTGATGCCCATGGTGCGGTCGCCCTGCACGTTACTGTGACCGCGCACCGGGCACAGACCGGCACCAGGGCGACCAATGTTGCCGCGCAGCAGCATCAGGTTGGCGATTTCCTGAATGGTTGCGACCGAATGCCGGTGCTGGGTGATGCCCATCGCCCAGCACATAATGACGTTCTTGCCCTTGGCGTACATGCGTGCCGACTGTTCGATGTCAGCCAGCGCCAGGCCGGACTGCTCGACGATCTCGTCCCAGGACGTGTCATCGATGGCGGCCAGGTACTCAAGCACGCCTTCGGTGTGTTCATTGAGAAATGCATGATCGAACACGGAAGGCGCATTGTTGAGCTGCGCCTCGCGCTCCCATTGCAGCAGAAACTTGGCCATGCCGCGCAACAGCGCCATATCACCGCCCAGCGCAGGGCGGAAGTACGCCGTGTTGGTCGGGCGATCACCGTTGGTGAGCATTTCAACCGGGTGCTGAGGGTGCTGGAAACGCTCCAGGCCGCGCTCTTTGAGCGGGTTGACACACACCACCTGCGCTCCGCGCTGTACTGCTTCACGCAGAGGTTCCAGCATGCGCGGGTGGTTGGTGCCGGGGTTCTGGCCAAGGACGAAGATAGCATCAGCGTGTTCGAAATCCTCGAACGTCACGGTGCCTTTGCCCACGCCGACGCTTTGCGACAGCGCTACGCCACTGGCCTCGTGGCACATGTTCGAACAGTCCGGGAAGTTGTTGGTGCCGTAGGCGCGCACGAACAGCTGATACAGGTACGCAGCTTCGTTGCTGGCGCGGCCGGAGGTATAGAACTCGGCCATGTTCGGGCTGGGCAGGTTTTTCAGGTGTTTGGCGATGAGTGCAAACGCGTTGTCCCAACTGATCGGCTTGTAACGATCGGTTTCCGCGTCATAGGTCATTGGTTCGGTCAGGCGGCCCTGATATTCAAGCCAGTAGTCGCTCTGCTCCAACAGTGCGCTGACGCTATAGCGAGCAAAGAAGGCCGGGTCGACACGACGTTTGGTGGCTTCCCAGTTGACGGCCTTGGCACCGTTCTCGCAGAACTTGACCATGCCGCTTTCCGGCGAATCGCCCCACGCGCAGCCTGGGCAGTCGAAGCCGCCGTTCTGGTTGGTCTTGAGCATCATGCGCAGGTTTTTCAGCGCGTTGTCGCTGCCCAGCCAGGCCTGGGTCACGCTGATCAGTGCGCCCCAGCCGCCTGCCGCACCTTTGTATGGCTTGTAGCGGGGGGTAGGTGTCTTGTCGGCTTGATGATGAGTGCTCACGCTTGAATCTCCATCGCAGGGCTATAGACCCGCGGCGCACTGTGCTGCGGCAGGTGAATTAAATTGAGGTTGTGACGGCGGGCCCATTGCAGGGCCAGGCCGGTGGGCGAAGACAGGCTGACCAGAGTCTGGATGCCGGCGCGCAATACTTTTTGAATCAGCTCCAGGCTGCAGCGGCTGGTGACGATGGCAACGCCGCCGGCCATGGGAATGTCCTGACGGATCAGCGCGCCGATCAGCTTGTCCAGCGCGTTGTGACGGCCGATGTCTTCGCGGCCCAGCAATAACTGGCCGTTGCTGTCCATGAAGACGGCAGCATGTACAGCGCCACAATGGCGGCCAAGTGGCTGGAACTCACCGATGCGCTGGCGCAGGCCCTCCAGCCATTCGATCGGCGGCAACGGTGCACCCGGCAATACATTCAGGTCGGGTAATGCCTGCTCGACTGCTTCAACGCCACACAGCCCGCAGCCACTGGTGCCCGCCAGTTGCCGGCGCTGCTGCTTGAGTTCCCAGAACGCGCGGCTGGCAATCTCGACCTCAGCCTGCATGGCCGAGCCGCAACCACTGAGCTTGAAGTCATATATTTCATCACGCGAGGCGATGATGCCGCTGCCCAGGCTGAAGCCGACGATAAAGTCTTCGAGATCGCTCGGGCTGACCAGCATGACCGCCTGGCTGATGCCATTGTAGGCAATGGCCAGTGCCACTTCTTCGGCCAGCGCATTGCGCGCAGAGTCCTGCCCCTCGAGGTTCGAGTAGCTGTAAAACTGGCTTGCTTCGGGGACCGGCGCAGGAGAGGGCGCCGAGCTGACCTTGCGCGTGACGTGCATGGGCTTAAATACCGGCAGATTGACATCTACAAGATTAGGCGTCTTCCCGGGTATCGTCTAATCGCAAATGCTGATGTGCCGATAGATGACGTCGATCAGTACGTCAACGAGGTATTTCTGCTACCAGCGCAAAACAGGCTTCGGCCAGTGCCGAGCGTGGTGCACTGCGGCGCATGATCAGTCCCAGCCGGGCCAGCGTTCGGGCATCGGCGATCGGATGCAGGCGCAAATGTTCGGTAAGCGTCTCCAGGCCTCCGTCCAGTGGCATGATCGCGCAGCAGAAACCACCATGCACGGCTTGCAGCAACTGATGAACGGCATCGGTCTGTATCAACGGATTAGGGTGAAGACCGCGGCTGTGGAAGTTGTGATCGATGGACTGGCGAAAATGCATGCCGCTGGTCAGCGTGCCCAGCGGCAGTTCGATCAGGTCGGCCCAGCTCAAGGGGGCATCACCGAACGTGAAATGCCGGCGGTCATACAGAAGACCCATGCGCGTGTCGTCCAGGGTCAGCGAGTCGAAGCGCTCATTGTCCAGTCTTTCCAGGTATGAAACGCCCAGATCGATACGATTGCTCGCCAGTTGTTCAAGCACTTGCTCGGAGCTGAGTGACGACAACTCAAAGCGCAGGTTGGGGTGCATCTGATGCAGGCGGTGCAGCAATGGCAGCGGATCGAAGCTCGACAGCGGCACCACACCCAGACGCAGTGTACCGACCAAATGGCCGCGGCAGGCTGCCGCTTCAGCCTGCAGGCCGTCGTACGCTGCCAGCACGGTGCGCGCCCAGGCCAATACGCGCTCGCCTGGTGCAGTAAAACCCTCGAAACGCTGGCCACGATTGACCAGAGGCAAACCAAGCTCTTCTTCGAGATTGCGAAGACGCATCGACAGGGTGGGCTGGGTGATGTTGCAACGCGCAGCCGCTTGGCCGAAGTGCCTCGTTTCATCGAGGGCGATCAGAAACTTAAGTTGCTTGATGTCCATATTCACTCCGATGGCAGTCCAGGCAGCCGATTCTACGCTTTCAGGCCGAGCCCTGGTCGAGCCACGTTGGTCGGAAGCCTGCAGCCCGCGGTTTACAAGGGCTACACTTTTACCAATACCCCTGAAAACCTACGTACGGAGATCCAGAACATGAGCCTTATCAGTTTCCTGAAAGAAGCAGGCGAGAAAATTCTGGACGCACTGACGTCAAACCATGCCAGCGCAGAAGACGCATTGAAAAAGCATATTTCCGAGGTGGGCCTGGGCAATCCCAATGTTCATATCGAAGTCGTCGGCAGCACTGTCATCGTCGAAGGCCAGGTCGCCAATCAGGAGGAAAAGGAAAAGATTGTCATGACGCTGGGCAATATTCATGGCGTGGATAAAGTCGATGACCGAATGACGGTTGCGGGCGGCGAGACTGCTGAATCCGAATATGTCGAGGTGCAGTCGGGCGACACGCTCAGCGCCATTTCCAAGCGTGTGTACGGCGATGCCAATCAGTACCAGAAAATCTTTGAAGCCAACAAACCGATGCTCAAGGACGTAAACAGGATTTATCCGGGTCAGAAGCTTCGTATCCCCAGGTGATCTGAAGCAGGTGCTCACTTGCGAGTGGGCATCTGTCAGCCTCACAACGTCTTGATAAGCTCGCGGTAGTCGTCCACTGCGGCGAACTCTTCGGTGTCCTTTGGGCCTTTCTGGCTATTGGGCTGGCTGACAGCCAGCAAATGGGCTACACCAAAGTGGCGGGCGCTGCGCAGGATCGGCAAGGTGTCGTCGATAAACAGGCTGCGTGCCGGATCAAACGCGGTTTCGGCCTTCAAGGCGTCCCAGAAATGCTGGCTTTCCTTGGGGAAGCCGTAATCGTGAGAGCTGATCAGACGCTCGAAATAAGGTGCCAGCTCGATTCGCTCCATCTTCAGCGACAAGGAATCCCGGTGCGCATTGGTGATCATGATCACCCGCTTGCCAGCCTTCTTGATGGCGGCGAGAAAGGTTTCGGCGTCAGGGCGCAGCGCAATCATGTGCGCAATTTCGCGTTTCAGGTCGCGAACCGAAAGTTTAAGCTCGGCACTCCAGAAATCCAGGCAGTACCAATTGAGCGTGCCCGCGTTGTTTTCGAACAGTGGTTTCAATTCCAGCCAGGCCATGGCGAAACTGATGCCATGCAGTTCTGCGTAGCGCTGCGGCAGGTGCTGCATCCAGAAGTGTTCGTCGTAATGCAGGTCGAGCAACGTGCCGTCCATATCCAGCAGGACGGTATCGATTTCGCTCCAGGGCATGGAAAGCATTCTGGCCTCGTCAGGGGGTTGGTAGCGGGTGAGCATATCCGACACAGACATCGGGAAAAGCTCGGTATAGTACCTCGTTCATGTAAAGGAGCCTGTCATGCGTCAGAAACCTACCGTACTTGCCCGTGCAATCGTCGCCAGCAGTCGTCTGTTCCGCGTTGAAGAGCTGCAATTGCGCTTTGCCAATGGCGTCGAGCGGACCTACGAGCGTCTGGCCAGCAGGGGGACCGGCCCCGGTGCGGTGATGATCGTGGCCATGCTCGATGCCGACCACGCGGTGCTGATCGAAGAATACTGCGGTGGTACCGATGCCTACGAGTTGTCCTTGCCCAAGGGCCTGATCGAGCCGGGCGAAGACGTGCTGGCGGCTGCCAATCGTGAACTCAAGGAGGAAGCCGGTTTCGGTGCCCGGCAACTGGAGCTGCTGACCGAGCTGTCGCTGTCTCCCGGCTACATGAGCCAGAAAATTCAGGTGGTTCTGGCCACCGATCTCTATGAAGAGCGGCTGGAGGGCGATGAGCCCGAGCCGATTCGGGTCGACCGGATCAACCTGCGGGAGCTGTCCAGCCTTGCACAGAATGCCCAGTTCAGCGAAGGCAGGGCGCTGGCGGCGCTGTACCTCACCCGTGACCTGCTGACCCAGCGTGGATTGTTCCAGCCATGACCGATTCGTTACAAAACCTGCCGCATCCACTGCTCGCTCCGGTGATTGAACTGGCACGACTGGCGGGGGAAGTGATCCTGCCTTTCTGGCGCGCCAATGTCACCGTCACCACCAAGACCGACGACTCGCCCGTAACGGCCGCCGATCTGGCAGCTCATCAGGTGTTGGTCGAGGGTCTGCAGGCGCTTGACCCGGAGATCCACGTGCTCTCCGAAGAGGATGCCGACATTCCCCTCAGCGAGCGCGCAAGCTGGGAGCGCTGGTGGCTGGTCGATCCGCTGGACGGCACCAAGGAGTTCATCTCCGGCAGTGAGGAGTTCACCGTCAATGTGGCGCTGATCGAGCGCGGTCGTGTGGTGTTTGGCGTTGTGTCGATGCCGACCAATAACCGCTGTTACTTCGGTGGTGCCGGTCTGGGCGCCTGGCGCAGCGACGACATTGACCACATCCAGCCGATTGCAGTGCGCAATCAGCCGGGTGAGGGGCAGACGTTTACCGTGGTCGCCAGCCGTCGTCATTCCAGCCCCGAACAGGAGCATCTGTTGGCTGGGCTGTCGAACGGGCTAGGGCATTTGCAACTGACCAACATCGGCAGTTCGTTGAAATTCTGCCTGCTGGCCGAAGGCGCTGCCGATTGCTACCCGAGACTGGCCCCGACCTCGCAATGGGACACCGCTGCGGCACAAGGTGTGCTTGAGGGCGCAGGTGGAGAAGTGCTGCAACTCGACGGTAAACCGTTCAGCTACCCGGCACGCGAATCGCTGCTCAACCCGTTCTTTCTGGCCCTGCCAGCCAACGCCGAATGGCGCGACAAACTGCTGGTGCTGGCGCAGTCCTGAAGGCGGGCTTCAAGGCTTCTGCCCGGCGGGCGTAGGAGCGAACTTGTTCGCGAAGAGGGCGGTGTAGTCGATACATTTCCTGCGTCAGGAATAGCGCCTTCGCGAACAAGTTCGCTCCTACAAAAGCGTGGAAATCTGTGGCGTAGTCCTGAGGTCGGCTACAAGGCTTCTGCCCAGCGGGCGTAGGAGCGGCCGGGGCCGCGTCCGCATTGTTCGCGAAAGGGCTGGTGCATCCTTAGCAGATCCAATGCTTGAAACGACGTCTTCGCGAACAAGCGAAGCGTCGCCCGGTTCGCACACAGGCCTACTTACAACGCTGAGACCAGTGAATCCACTGCGCACAAGTTTCATCTGTGCAGCACAAACTGCCCGACAAACTTCACGGCCTGATCTTCGCTGTCCTGCGCGGTAATGTAGGTATGCAGCGTCAGGCGGGCGCGGCCTCGGCGTTGGTAAGTGGTGATGAATTTGTCCCACTGCGCCGGCTCTGGCGCATCGCACCGTGCGATGGCATCGGTGCGTACGGGCAGTGGATAACTGATCTGGCCGTCCTGAATCACGATATGCCCATCGGTGATCCCGACTTCGCGCAGCCGCAGGTGCAGCCAGCCCCAGCCCGCCAGCACGGCGCCGCAGTACAGGCTGCCGCCAAACAGCGTGCTCTTGTGATTGACGTTGGGTGCCAGTGGCAGATGCAGGCGTAATGCCTGGTTGTGCCAGTCAATCACACGCATGCCCATTTCGCGGGTCAGCGGAATGTCGTGGTGCAGTACCTGTTCCAGCCCGCTGGCTGGATCATGTCCAGGTTCAATCGTTGTCATCGGACGCTCCACTGCTGTCGCCAAATGTCAGGCCGTGCTTGCGCAGCTTGTCGTGCAGGGTCTTGCGCGGCACTCCCAGCGCCTCCGCCAGGCTGCGAACCGAGCTGTGCGGGCGAGCCAGCTCGGCGGCGATCAACGCCCGTTCGAAGCTTTCCACCTGATCGCTCAGCCCTCCGCCGGGCGGTGGGGCCTGCTCTGCATCAGCGCCTTCCAGCTCCAGTTCCAGGCCCAGTGCAAAGCGTTCGGCGGCGTTTTGCAGTTCACGGACGTTGCCCGGCCAGTTATGACGCAGCAGCAGCGCCCGCTGACCCGGTTTGAGTTCATGCTTGGGGATGCCGTGGCGCATGCTCGCGGCATCGGCATAGTGTTCGAACAGCATCAGCGCGTCCTCACCCCGTTCGCGCAACGGCGGAATGCGCAGCGAGGCGACGTTCAGCCGGTAATACAGGTCCGCCCGGAACCGGCCCTGATCGGCGGCCTGACGCAAATCCTCCTTGGTCGCTGCAATGATGCGGATGTCCAGCGGGATCTGCTGATTGCTGCCCATCCGCTCGACCACGCGTTCCTGTAGCAGGCGTAGTAGTTTGACCTGCACATCCAGGCTCATGCTTTCGATTTCATCAAGAAACAGCGTACCGCCATTGGCAAATTCGAATTTGCCGATGCGGCGTTTTTGCGCGCCGGTAAAGGCCCCCGGCTCATGACCGAACAACTCGCTTTCGACCACCGATTCAGCCAGTGCCCCGGCGTTGATCGCCACAAACGGGCCGCTGCGGCGGTTGGACAGGTCGTGCAGGGCGCGGGCGACCACCTCTTTGCCCGCGCCGGTTTCGCCAAGGATCAGCACGTCGGCACGAGTCCCGGCCAATGCCCCGATCTGCTCGCGCAGACGCAGTATCGGCGCTGACTGACCGATCAGGCGCGTGCTCAATTGCTGGCGATCACTCAAGGCCAGACGCAAGCTGCGGTTATCCAGCACCAGACGGCGCAGCGCCAGGGCGCGGCGCACGCTGTCGAGCATGGCATCGCTGGCGAAGGGTTTTTCCAGAAAGTCGTAGGCACCGGCGCGCATGGCCTTGACCGCCAATGGCACATCGCCGTGACCGGTGATCAGCAACACCGGCAGATCAGGGTCCTGTGCGTGAAGCTGGTCAAGCAGTTCCAGGCCGTCCATGCCCTGCATGCGGATATCGCTGACCACCACGCCCGGCCAGTCGCGGCCGATGCGCTCGGCCAGCCCTGTGGCTTCGGACAGCGACAGAACGTTCAGGCCCGCCAGATCCAGCGTCTGGCGCAGTGCTTGACGCAAGTGCGAGTCGTCGTCGATCAGCACCACCTGAATCTGGCTGTCGATGGCTATGTCCGAACTCATGCGGAAAGGTCCTCTGGCGGTTGAAGATTGGCCCCGGAAGCACCGGCACGCAGGCGCAGGGTGAGCACTGCGCCGCCGCTCGGGTGGTTGGCGAACAGCAACTCGCCGCCCAGTGCGCGCATCAGCGTATCGCAGATCGCCAGACCCAGGCCAAGCCCCTGGGTGCGGGTCTTGGTCGTGAAAAATGGTTCGCGGGCCCGCGCCAGTGCTTCCTGAGAAAAGCCGGGGCCGTTGTCACGAATGTACAGGTTGACGCCCTCGGCGGTCTGCTCGGCACTTATCCACAGCCTGCGCGGCGGGCCTTTTTCGGTCAGCGCGTCCAGTGCGTTGGCGATCAGATTGCCGAGCACCTGACGCAGCCGGGTTTCACCGGCCTGCACCCACAGCGTTGCGTCCGGCAAGTCGCGAATCAGCTCGACTTCCATGGCGCGACGTCGCTTGGCGAGCAACGCCAGCGCATCGTCCAGCGCCGGCTGCAGCGCCACGCTTTCAGGCGCGTGCCGGTCGCGGCGGGCAAAGGCGCGCAGGTGAGCAATGATCGACGCCATGCGCCCGGTCAGTTCGCTGATCAGCTTGAGATTGCCGCGCGCGTCTTCGGTGCGCTGATGATCAAGCAGCACTTCGGCGTTTTCGGCGTAACTGCGGATGGCCGCCAGAGGCTGATTCAGTTCATGGCTGATACTCGCCGACATCGTCCCCAGTGCTGTCAGTTTGCTGGTCTGGACCAATTCGTCCTGGGCCTGAACCAGCTCCTGCTGCGCCTGTTCGCGCTCCAGCACTTCCTGGCGCAGGCGGCTGTTGAGCCCTTCCAGATCGCTGGTGCGCTCGATAACGCGCATCTCCAGCTCGCGACGCGCCTTGGCCTCGAACGCGATGCGGTCCAGATAATGGCGGCGGCGCTGCATCATCAGGCCGAGCAACAGCATCAGCACCAGAAGCGCCGCGCCGCCAATCGCCACCACCGTACGTACCTGACGGTCGACGAGGGCGCGGGGCGCGAGGATGTTCACGTTCCAGCCAGTTTCTTCGATGGCCTGGGTCTGGGTCAGCCAGGCGTGCTCATCAATTCTCAAGGGACGCGGATCGCGGGTCGGGTAGGATTGAATCGCGACAATGGCCTGTTTCTCGTCATCCGTCAGATCGCGTGTTGCCCGAAAGCGCCATTCGGGGTTGGACGTGAGGATCACCACGCCGTTCTGGTCAGTCAGCAGCAGTTGCTCGGGCGTCTTGCCCCACAGGGTTTCGGTGTGGTCCAGATCGACCTTGACCACCAGCACGCCAATCACCCGGTCACCATCGCGCACCGGACCGGCAAAAAAGTAACCGCGCTTGGCCGACGTGGTGCCGAGGCCGAAGAAACGCCCGGTTCTGCCCGCCAGCGCATCGATGAAATAAGGCCGGAAGGAGAAATTGCGGCCAATGAAGCTGTCTTTCTGATCCGAATTCGAAGCGGCCAGGGTCAGGCCGTTGGCGTCCATCAGGTACATGACGTCGGCACCGGTCTGGCGCGTTATCTCGCTGAGCAGGCGATTGGCGTTTTTCAGGGTGGTGGTGTCGCCCGGTGCCGCCAGTGCACCGCGCAAGGCAGGCAGGTCACCGAGGATCTGCGGCAGGGTTTCATAACGGTGCAGGGTGCCGAGCAGGTTGGCAACGTACAGGTCCAGGGTTTGACGGTTCTGGTTTGCCAGTACGCTGCGGTAATAACGTTCGGCCAGGTGTTCGAGCGGCCACAGCAACGGCGCCAGGCAGATCGCCAGAAGGGCAAGGCTGCGCCAGCGTGGACGGGGCGGCAGAGCAGCAGAGGTCATGGTCATCGATTGGCCGTCGCCGAAGGGTTGGCGATGCCTGCCGACGCCAGGGCCGGTACAGGCAACAGAAACACCCGGTCGATCCTGACGTGGGCATCAGGCGCGTATTATGCCCGCCGCCGACCCGTCAGGCACCCGGACATTGCACCGGGGCCTGTGGTCAAGGGTTCAAGGAAACAGATCGGCTTCTTTCAGGCTTTTGCCTTGCTGATCCTTGGCCGACAGGCTGGGGTTGCCAGCGAATTGCCAGTCGATGGCCAGCTCCGGGTCGTCCCAGGCGATGCAACGCTCGGCTGATGGCGTGTAGTAATCAGTGGTCTTGTACAGGAACTCGGCATGCTCGCTCAGTACCACGAAGCCATGCGCAAAGCCTTCCGGAACCCACAGTTGGCGGGCGTTTTCAGCGGACAGCTCCACGCCGACCCACTGACCGAAGTTCGGCGAGCTGCGGCGGATGTCCACGGCCACGTCGAGCACCTTGCCGACAGTGACACGCACCAGTTTGCCCTGAACATTCTCGATCTGATAATGCAGGCCGCGCAGTACGCCTTGTTGCGAGCGCGAGTGGTTATCCTGCACGAACTGCCGTGTCAGGCCGGTGGCTTCCTGAAAAGCCCTGGCGTTGAAGCTCTCATAGAAAAAGCCTCGATCATCACCGAATACCTTGGGCTCCAGAATCAGGACTTCCGGCAATTTTGTTGCGACTACGTTCACGTGGCTTCCCCTGCAATCTTCAGTAAATGGTGGCGGTTCGACAGTCTGCACGCACACGTGACGGTCGAAAAGCATGGCGATCAGGCAATCAGGTCCTTCGGGTCGGTGAAGCCCAGGCGTTGGCCCTGATAACTGCCGTCCTGAACCCTGCGGCACCAGTCCAGATTATCCAGATACCACTGCACCGTCTTGCGCAACCCGGACTCGAAAGTCTCTTCGGGCGTCCAGCCCAGATCCTGGTCGATCTTGCCGGCATCGATGGCATAACGCTGATCGTGGCCCGGGCGGTCGACCACGTAGGTGATCAGGTCGCTGTAATGCGCGACGCCTGCCGGGTGCTGTGGGGCCAGTTCATCGAGCAGCGCACAGATACTGCGGACGACGTCGATGTTTTTCTGCTCGTTATGACCACCGATGTTGTAGGTCTCGCCGACTTCACCTTCCGTGACCACCTTCAGAAGTGCCCGAGCGTGATCTTCGACGTACAGCCAGTCGCGCACTTGCAGGCCATTGCCGTACACCGGCAGGGGCTTGCCCGCCAGGGCGTTGAGAATCACCAGCGGGATCAGCTTTTCGGGGAAGTGGAACGGTCCGTAATTGTTGGAGCAGTTGGTCACCACCACCGGCAGGCCATAGGTGCGATGCCAGGCGCGAACCAGATGATCGGACGCGGCCTTGCTCGCGGAATAGGGCGAGCTGGGCGCGTAAGGCGTGGTTTCGGTGAACAGATCATCGACGCCGTGCAGGTCGCCATACACCTCATCGGTGGAAATGTGGTGAAAGCGGAACGCCTGACGGTGAGCGTCGGGCAGTTTAAGCCAGTAGGCGCGAGTGGCTTCCAGCAGGCTGTAGGTGCCAACGATGTTGGTCTGGATGAACTCGGCCGGGCCATCAATGGAGCGGTCGACGTGGGATTCAGCCGCCAGGTGCATGATCGCCTGCGGCGCGAACCTTTCCAATACTGCGCTGACGCTGGCCTGATCACAGATATCGGCCTGGACGAACTCATAGCGCGTGTCGGTGGCAATCGATTGCAACGATTCAAGGTTGCCCGCGTAGGTCAATTTGTCGAAGTTCAGCACTTCGTGTTCGGTGTTGTTGATCAGGTGGCGGATCAATGCCGATCCGATGAAACCTGCGCCCCCGGTAACGAGTATTCGCATGAACTGACCTTCTTGTGTGTTTTTGAAGTAATGCAGCATAGCTGCTTGAGCGCGTCTGACGGGATCAGACCATTAAACCCGAGCAGGAAATGGAATAAAACCGCAGTTGTTTTTCCGACCTGAGGTGCTCGTGCGCGTTGGCGGTGCAGCGCAATACCCGTGCAATCCCCTTATAGTTGCGCGACCGCCTGCGCCGCCTTGCTCGCCGAGCCGGGGCCTGACAACAAGATCGAGGTAATCCATGCCGCTCGCCACGCTCATTCGCCGCTCCAGTCTGCCTTGCCCCGAGGTGAGCGTGGACCAGGCGCTGCAATTGCTCGCACAGCATTACGGGCTGAGCGGTACGCTGAAAGCGCTGGGCAGCCAGCAGGATCGCAATTTTCTGCTTGAAACAGACACGCGGCGCTATGTGCTGAAAATCTGCCACGGCGCTTACTCGGCCGCCGAGCTGAATGCTCAGCACGCAGCGCTGCACCACCTCAATCGCTACAGTGCGGTCAGGGTGCCCGGCGTGATCGGTGCCAATGACACCAAGCAATTGTTATCTATCGAGATCGACGGGCAGGCGGTGCATGTTCGCCTGCTGGAATTCATCGACGGGCAGTCACTGGGGCATGCCGGTTATTTGAGCGGTGACGTGGTGATCGGGCTGGGTGAGCTCTGCGCTCATGTGGACAAAGCGCTGGCCGATTTCGAACACCCTGGCCTGGAGCGCATTCTGCAATGGGACCCGCGCCACGCCCATGCGTTGATCAAGCATCTGCTGCCGGTGATCGAGGACGCCGATGCCCGCGCCTGTGTGATCGAAGCCGGTGAGCAGGCCCATCGCCGTTTGTTGCCATTGATTGCTGCATTGCCGATACAGGCGGTGCACCTGGATATCACCGAACACAACGTCGTCTGGCTGCGCGATGCCGGGCAGCATTGGCAAATGCAGGGGCTGATTGATTTCGGCGATCTGGTCAGTACGTGGCGAGTGGCGGACCTGTCGGTAACCTGCGCGGCGCTGTTGCACCATGCCGAGGGTGACCCGCTGTACATCCTGCCGGCGATTGGTGCCTATCACGCCCTCAATCCACTGAAAACCGAGGAATTGCAGGCGCTCTGGCCGTTGATCGTCGCGCGGTCTGCGGTGCTTGTGCTGAGCAGCGAACAACAGGCCAGCGTCGAGCCTGACAACGCGTATATCCAGGCTAACCTCGCCGGGGAGTGGAACATCTTCGACGTCGCCACCTCAGTGCCGATGAGCCTGATGGAAGCCGCAATTCTGCAGTCGGTGGGCGTGGATGTGCCGCCTGTCGAGCAACCTGCCTTTTCGCCCTTGCTGCCTGGCCTGGCAGAGCTCGCACCGGCAGTGGTGGATCTGGGTGTGCTCAGCGAACACTTCGTGGCAGGCAACTGGGAGCAAAGCGGTATTGATGAATATCTGCTTTCGCAAGCCGCCGGGTACAAGGGCCTGGCGGCCAGTCGTTTCGGTGAGTACCGCCTGTCGCGCACCTTGCCCGACAGCGCTCAACAGCCTGAAACCTTCGCTCTGCATGTTGAGTTGCATGTGCCCGCCGAAACGCCGCTGCATGCACCGTTCAACGGCATCCTGCGGCTGACGGCTGATGCGGCGGTGCTGTTGGCCGGGGACGGCATCAGTTTGAAACTGTGGGGCGTGCTGCCCGAGCCTGCGTGGCAGGACGGAGTGCTGGCGGGCCAGATGATCGGGCAGTGTGGCGGCTCGTTGCTGCTGCAATTGTGCACAGCGGCAGACCTTAACCCACCGCTGTTTGCCACGCCTGCCTGGGCAGCAGCTTGGCGCACAGTGTGCCCGTCGCCATCGGGCCTGCTGGGTTTCGATTGTGATGCACCGACGCTTGAAGATTCCGCGCAGTTACTGGCGCGCCGCGATGCCAGCTTTGCCCGCTCGCAAAAGCACTACTACCAGGCCCCGCCGCAGATCGAGCGTGGCTGGCGCAATCATCTGATCGACATGCAGGGCCGCTCCTACCTGGACATGCTCAATAACGTCGCTGTGCTCGGCCATGGTCACCCGCGCATGGCCCACGAAGCGGCTCGCCAGTGGTCGCTGCTCAACACCAACTCGCGCTTTCATTACGCGGCGATTGCCGAGTTCTCCGAGCGTCTGCTCAAGCTGGCTCCCGAGGGCATGGACCGCGTGTTTCTGGTCAACAGCGGCACCGAGGCCAACGACCTCGCGATCAGGCTGGCCTGGGCCTACAGCGGTGGGCGCGACATGCTCAGTGTGCTGGAGGCGTATCACGGCTGGTCGGTGGCGACCGACGCCATTTCAACCTCCATCGCCGACAACCCGCAGGCACTCAGCACACGCCCGGACTGGGTGCATCCAGTCACCGCGCCCAACACCTATCGCGGGCCTTTTCGTGGGGCTGACAGCGCGCCGGAGTATGTGCGCAGTGTCGATCAGGTGCTGGCAATGCTGGCTGAACAGCAGCGGCAAGTGGCGGGCTTTATCTGCGAGCCGGTGTATGGCAACGCGGGTGGGATTTCCTTGCCGCCGGGTTATCTGCAACAGGTGTATCAAAAGATCCGCGCGGCCGGTGGCGTGTGCATTGCCGATGAAGTGCAAGTGGGCTATGGCCGGCTGGGGCATTACTTCTGGGGCTTCGAGGAGCAGGGCGTGGTGCCGGACATCATCAGCATGGCCAAGGGCATGGGCAACGGCCACCCGCTGGGCGCGGTCATTACCCGGCGTGAGATTGCCGAGGCGCTGGAAGCCGAGGGCTATTTCTTCTCGTCGTCAGGCGGCAGCCCGGTCAGTTGCCGGATCGGCATGGCCGTGCTGGACGTCATGGAGGAAGAAAAGCTCTGGGACAATGCCCGGCGTGTGGGCGATCACTTCAAAGCGCGTCTGCAGGCGCTGGCCGATAAACATCCGTTGGTGGGCGCGGTGCATGGTATGGGCTTCTACCTGGGCGTGGAACTGGTCCGCGACCGTCAGACGCTGGAACCCGCCACAGAAGAAACCGCACAGCTTTGCGAGCGCTTGCGCGAACTGGGCATTTTCATGCAGCCGACTGGCGATTACCTGAACATCCTGAAAATCAAACCCCCGATGTGCACCACCCGCCAAAGCGTGGACTTTTTCGTCGATAACGTATCGAAGGTTTTGCGCGAACTGGAATAGAGGACGCAGAGCGTCCAGAAGGGCATACCCGCGCAGAGCATGGGCACAATAGGTGGTTCCTGAGACCCATCTCGGAGAAATGAGCGCCGTCATAAATATTAGGCAGATTAATATCGGCAAAATTCACAAAATAATACGAAGAATTCATATTATAAGCTTTTAATGCCGATTTATATCCGCTATAAAGGCGTTCATAATCGTCATCGCCTGTCTGCTATGGTGATAAGTCCTTTTGCAACCGCCCCTGGAGATATTTTCATGAGCCGTATCGTTTCCGTCGCTGCAACCCAGATGGCCTGCTCCTGGGATCTGGAAGCCAACATCGAGACCGCTGAAAAGCTGGTGCGTGAAGCTGCCGCCAAGGGCGCACAGATCATCCTGATTCAGGAGCTGTTTGAAACCCCGTACTTCTGCCAGAAGCCGAACCCGGACTATCTGCAGTTGGCGACCACGATCGAATCCAACGTGGCAATCAAGCACTTCCAGAAGATCGCCAAAGAGCTGCAGGTCGTGCTGCCGATCAGCTTCTTCGAACTGGCGGGGCGTGCGCGCTTCAACACCATTGCGATCATCGATGCAGACGGCACCAACCTGGGCATTTACCGCAAGAGCCACATCCCGGACGGCCCTGGCTACCACGAAAAGTATTACTTCAATCCGGGCGATACCGGCTTCAAGGTGTGGCAGACCCGCTACGCGAAAATCGGCGTCGGTATCTGCTGGGACCAGTGGTTCCCGGAGTGCGCGCGCAGCATGGCATTGCAGGGTGCGGAAATCCTGTTTTACCCGACCGCCATCGGCAGCGAGCCACACGACAAGACCATCAGTTCCCGTGACCACTGGCAGCGTGTGCAACAAGGCCATGCCGGCGCGAACCTGATGCCGCTGATCGCCAGCAACCGCATCGGCAACGAAGAGCAGGACGGCTACGACATCACCTTCTACGGGTCGTCGTTCATCGCCAATCAGTTCGGCGAAAAAGTCGCCGAACTCAACGAGACCGAAGAAGGCGTACTGGTCCACAGCTTCGACCTGGACGAGCTGGAGCATATCCGTAGCGCCTGGGGCACGTTCCGTGATCGCCGTCCGAACCTTTACGGTGCGGTCAAGACCCTCGACGGTTCGCTGGAGTCTTGATGGCCATGACCACGCTCAATAGCACGCCACGCGCCGACGGTTTCCACATGCCGGCCGAATGGGCACCTCAGACCCAGATCTGGATGGTCTGGCCCGAGCGTCCGGACAACTGGCGCCTGGGCGGCAAGCCTGCTCAGGCTGCACACGTCGCAATCGCCAAGGCCATCGCTCGCTTTGAGCCGGTTACCGTGGCTGTGTCCGCCGCGCAGTACGACAACGCACGTGCGCGGCTGGACATGCCGAACATCCGGGTTGTTGAAATGAGCAGCAACGACGCCTGGGTACGCGACAGCGGTCCGACGTTCGTCATCAATGACCGTGGTGAAGTGCGCGGCGTGAACTGGGAGTTCAATGCCTGGGGTGGCTTCGATGGCGGGTTGTACGCGCCGTGGAACCTGGACGCTCAGCTGGGCAGCAAAGTACTGGAAATCGAGCGCTGCCCACGTTACGTCACCGAAGGCTTTGTCCTGGAAGGCGGCTCGATCCATGTCGATGGCGAAGGCACACTGATCACGACCGAAGAGTGCCTGCTCAATCGCAACCGCAACCCGCATCTGACCCGCGAACAGATCGAAACGATCCTGGGTGATTACCTGGCTGTGGATAAAGTGGTCTGGCTGCCGGATGGTCTGTTCAACGACGAAACCGACGGGCATGTGGATAACTTCTGCTGCTACATCCGTCCGGGCGAAGTGTTACTGGCCTGGACCGATGATCCCGAAGACCCCAACTATGCACGCTGCCATGCTGCGCTGGGTATTTTGGAAAACACCCTGGATGCCAAAGGGCGCGCATTCATCGTTCATAAAATGCCGATTCCAGGCCCATTGTTCGCCACAGAAGAAGAATGCGCAGGCGTCGATCAGGTGCACGGCAGTCAGGAACGCAACCCTTCGGTGCGTCTGGCCGGGTCGTACGTGAATTTCCTGATCGTCAACGGCGGCATCATCGCGCCGAGTTTCGACGATCCGATGGACGAAAAGGCCCGTGAGATCCTGCAAAAGCTGTTTCCAGAGCACGAGATAGTGATGGCACCTGGCCGTGAATTGCTGCTGGGTGGCGGTAATATTCACTGCCTCACGCAGCAGCAACCTGCCCCTTGTAAAGCCTAGTCCGAAATAACTAGTAACATCCGACGGGGGCCGAGTGGTCCCTTTCTTGCTGTATCAAGCCCATCACCCGATGGGCTTTTTGTTTTTACCTGTCGAGTAACATCCTGTAACAGATGCGCGAAGCGTTTCTCCTGAAGCAGGTTGGTAAACGTTCGTTTTCTTAGCTTGACTGTCACATGGCGTGAGTAGATTTAGCCCCTCATGAAATCAAGAGGTTTTCGTTATGAACGCAGGTATGAACCAGCAGCATGCTCGTGGTTTTTCTGCTTCACTCAGTAACGAGGCCCGCCAGTTAGTGGCGGATTGGTTAAGGACGACCAGGCCCGTGAAATCCAGACCGGATGTTCGCGCAATGTTGTTACAGCGTTACCCGGCAGGTCTGTTCAACGATGCCGAGTTCGAAGCATTGCTCCGCGTTCTGACCGAGCGCGCTGACTGACCTGCATTACTCTGGCTGCGCCGCTCTGGGCCGGCCATCTGCGTGTTTGACACCTCCATGCGTCGGGACTAGGATTCGCGTCCCACCGCCTGCGGCCCAACCCTTTACGTCGTGCATCGGCAGTCCACTGCGATGAATTCGCGTCCCCCTCTATACTGCTTGTTCAGAGGCTGGAGGCCCCGATAGCCATTGGCTGTCGCTGCAGCGCGTGTCAAATTTGCAGATAAAGGAAGACAAGATGCTTAACAAACGTATGGGCATGCTCGCTTTGGGCATCATCAGTGCCAGTCAGGCCATGGCCGAGGGACAGGCAGATGCAAAGGGTTTCGTCGAAGAGAGCAGGCTGACCGTCAACCTGCGTAACGCCTACATCAACCGCGACTACAAGAACGACCGTGAAGACAAGTCCGAATGGGGCCAGGCCTTCATGGGCAACTTCGCGTCCGGTTTCACTCAGGGCACCGTAGGTGTCGGCGTCGACGCGTTTGCGCTGTACGGCATTCGTCTGGATGGCGGCAAGGGTCGCAGCGGCAATGGCGGCATCGACTTTTTCAAACAGGGTGACAGCGGTGCTGCCGCTGATGACCTGTCCCGCGCTGGCGCGGCGTTGAAGGCACGTATCTCCAACACCGTCATCAAGTACGGTGACCAGATGCCCCAGTTGCCGGTGCTCAGTTACGACAACTCCCGCCTGTTGCCGGAAAGCTATACCGGCACTCTGATCACCTCCAAAGAGATTGACGGGCTTGAAGTGGTTGCCGGGCGTTTCACCCAGCAAGCGCGCAAGAGCGCCGAGGGGCGCGACAGCGGTGATCTGAAAAGCATCAACGTCTACGGTGCCAGCTACAAGTTCACCGATGAATTCAGTGCCGCGTTCTACGCCTCCGACAATGAAGACGTACTGAAGAAGCAGTACCTGAACCTGAACTACGTCTTCGCCCTGCCGAAAGACCAGTCACTGACGTTCGACTTCAACGGCTACAAGACCAAGCTGGACAAGGACTTCACCACCAGCGATGCGCGTGACAACAAGATCTGGAGCCTGGCCGCGACCTGGGCCGTGGGCATCCACTCGTTCACGCTGGCGCACCAGCGCAGTACCGGTGACATGGGCTACGCCTACGGTGGCTATCGCAACGATGGCGGCTACGGTGATGGCGGCAACACCATCTACCTCGCCAACTCCTACTGGTCCGACTTCAACGGCAAGGACGAACGTTCATGGCAGGCTGCCTACGGCGTCGACCTGTCCGGCCTGGTCCTGCCCGGCCTGAGTTACAAGGCAGCCTACGTACGCGGTGACAATATCGACGACGGCACCGCTGGCAGCGGCGATGGCACCGAACGCGAGATCTTCAGTCAGTTGACCTACGTGGTCCAGAGCGGACCGGCCAAAGACCTCTCGATCCGCCTGCGCAATTCGTTCCTGCGCGTCTCGGACGATGCATTGGCGTACAACAGCGAAGGCAATGAAACGCGTATCTTCGTCGACTACCCGATCAACGTTTTCTGATCTGAGGGAGGCGGCCTGGCAAAGGCCGTCGCCCGACTCCTGATCGTGCCCATGCTCCAGCGCTCATCGCTATACAAGTCTGCTTTTGATTCTGGCCGGAGGCCGTGGGAGCGAACTTGTTCGCGAAGAGGGCTGGATAATCGCCGAAAATGCATGACTGAAACACCGTTCGTGCTCCAGCGTGGGCATACCTTCCCTGACGCTCTCCGTCACATCTACCCATCCCAAGTCTGTCAGTCACGTCAAAGAACATGACAGGGCCGCACCTGACTCAGTCCGCAATCAACTGAACAAACACTGCGAACCCGCCGAGGAATATCCAGAAAAAGCTGAACAGCCAAGGGCTGCGCTTGGAGAACAGCAAAGACTTTTTCGGCCCTGTTTCGCTGGACTCCCAATCGCTGAACAATGGCGAGTCATCATAGGTCAGGCCGATAACAGGCTCGCTGAGCAGCAACTGAGACTGCTTGTGATGCCAGTGCTGAATGATGTCGCATGCTGCCCGAATGCCCGGCCAGGCGAACAGCGTACTGAGCAGCCCCAGCAATGCCAGCATCGGCGGCACCACCAGCGTGAACATCACGCCCCAGGCAGTGTTCATGTTCGCCATTGACGATGCGTAGGCGATTACCAGAAATGACTGCGCCGACAAATAGGCGTTGGTGCGATTGGACAGGTTGGTGGTTTCGTAATGGATTTCGCGCCGATAGAAATCCAGCCGTTCCTTGGGCGAGCCAAATAGCTTGACCTGCTGCTCATCCACCACATTCTGAGGTGTCTGATCCGTAATGATTCTGGGCACTGGCGTTACCGATGTGTAAAAGATGCTGGATAGACTCCCGTCTACATCAAGCAGTTCGACTTAAATCCCCGGCATACGGGACCGTTCATCCTGTGAGCACTGTTCCAGGGAAGGGCACATCGTCATGACTACCACCCCCACGCTGCACACCGAGCGTCTGCTGCTGACGCCGCTTCAGCTCGAGGATGCGCCAGCGGTTCAGCAGCGCTTCCCGCTATGGGACATTGTGCGTTACCTGAATAATCGCGTCCCTTGGCCTTATCCACCGGACGGTGCGCTACGTTACATTCAGGATGTCGCGCTGCCCGCCATGGCAAATGGCAGCGAGTGGCACTGGATGATGCGCCTGCAGAGTGCACCTCACGAGATCATCGGCAGCATCACCCTCATGACCCACCGCGGCAACAACCGCGGCTTCTGGCTACACCCGGACTGGCAAGGCAACGGCTACATGAAAGAGGCCTGTCGTGTGGTCAATCGACAGTGGTTCGACGTGATGGGCATGCCCCTGATGCAAGTGCCCAAAGCCGCCCCCAACGAAGCCTCGCGGCGCATCTCGATCAGCGAGGGCATGCGCAAAGTGAGTACGCAGGACGGGGAGTTTGTTGGCGGACGGTTTGAGGTGGAAATTTGGGAAATGACGCGGGAGGAGTGGTTGGCGCGAGCGCTGCAAGCAGGCGCTTCGAACGTCTGACGTAGAGGCCGACCCGGCATTAACCTGTTGCCCATAACCACCAGCCCAAGTGATATTGCCCGATAAACAGAGAGTGACCCGAATGCCGTTGACCCGCAACACCGGGCCCGACATCACCCTGGTAACCGTCCAGCCCGAAGACTTCGAAACCTTGGTGGCCATACGTATCGAGGCCATGCGCGAAAGCCTCGAGCGTGTTGGACGGTTTGATCTGGTGCGAGTCCGAGAGCGTTTCCGTGAAGGGTTTTCTGCGTCATGCACACACTACATTCAGGTAGACGGCGGCAAGGTCGGCTTCGTGGTCGTCAAACCGACCAGCGACGGCCTGTTGCTGGATCACCTGTATATCAAGCCGGCTGTTCAAGGGCAGGGCATTGGTTCTGCCGTGCTTCGGCAGGTCTTCGCACAAGCGGACGCAACTGCATCGGCAGTACGGGTGGGCGCCCTGAAAGAAAGCGACTCAAATCGCTTCTACGTTCGCCACGGATTTCAGCTCGTTGAGAGCGGCGAGTTCGACAACTACTACCTCCGCCCGCAACGTCTGCCGATGTGCTGACGGGTTGGGATCAACCCGCAGAAGCAGCCTTCTCCGCCGCACGTGCCGCGAGCATGGCTGTCTCCGTTTCCTGGGTGTGCAACTCACCCTTCTGGGCCAACTGGTTGAAGAACATGCCGTCTACCTGCTCTTTCGACGGCGTTGACGTCTTGGGAATAAACAACGCGCCCAGGTCCAGCGAGCTGGCAAAGTTTTCCTTGGTCAGGTTGTAGCGACCCAGATAACTGCCGCTCCAGGGAGAATCGGCATCGACCATGTCGATAGCCGTCTCCCGATAGGCCGTCGCTGCTGCTTTCAGCCCGCTGGACGCGTTCAGCAGCGTGTTCAACTGCTGGGTGTTAGCCTCGCTCAACTCACCGGAACTGTTGGTTGCCTTCAGATTGCCGTTTGCCTCGATCGTGAAGCCAAACTTCTTGCTGGCCAGATCCGGATAAACCGATGCCAGCGTCGACTTGAACGCCTCATACGAACTCTTCAGCGCCTCCGTCGAATTACCGTGCTGCGCCGCCTTCTGCGGGAAGTCAGGCGACTGCGAACGGCCGATCCAGGTATCGACTGCTTCCATCGGCTCGGTGCTCGCAGGCACTTCGGTACTCGGGTGATAAACAACGGCGGGCGTATTGGCAGCCGCGTTCTTCAGCGCTTCTTTCTGCGCGTCCCTGAGCGGTTGTGGCGTGAGCGTTATGCCGGAATTGGGCAGCGTGATGTGCGGAGACGTGTTGTTGCCGGGGGTGAGTGAGATAACCATTTCATCGATCCATGATTGCGGGGTGTAAGGAGAGTATCGACGGAGGTTGGGGGAGCTTGAGGGGCAGGAGGGCGGGAAGGTTTTCAGGTTGTTTCTGTGAGCTTTGCCTCGGGAGCTGTTCTTTCCCGATACACCTTGGCAGCTCATGGTCTGCTATGTATTACCACGCGCTTCGCATAGCCAAGATCACCGACTCTTTATCTTGTAGCCATCAATCGGGATATCTTCTGTGCGCTCATACAGTGGAGCATCGCTGAATGTGGCTTGTTCAAATGCTTGTGTATCCCAACGTCTCGCTTTCAAGGCTAAATACAACATGCCCACCCTCAGCGGTATGTTTCCGCGTCTGTCTTTGGCGCGCCTGAAGGAAAAGAAGCTGAAACCTTCTTCCAGAAAGTACCGATAAGGGTCGTAATCGTTAAGATCGATAGAGAACCTTTCGAAGAACTCGACCATCAAATCATTTGCGTCATCGCCATCTACGCCCATGTCCCTCGCGACATCGGTCGCCAAGCTGAAGCTTTCAAATGCCTTTCTTCCAAAGCCTGCGGTATCGTTGATGCAGACGACAATGCTATCCATTATTTTGTAATCAAGGGGGTCGTTCATGGCTAGAAAACCTGATCTTCGGTGCTCGCAATGGAGTTATAAGTTACAACTGTCTCTTTGACTATCAGCCCTGGCTCCCGCGCCGTATGCGCCCAGCACTGCAGAGTGCGCAATAATCTTGTAATAAATCTCAGATTGTCACCTCAATTGGATTCACGCGCGCCCACTGTACATCGACGAGGGATACCTATGCAGTTGACCAATGAAACCATGGCCAGACACACCTTCCTGAAAGGCATGTACCAGGACGAGTATTTCCCTGATGCCGTTGTGAAAATGTGCGAAGACGTGCTGATCAACCTGTGCCACGAAGTCGAGCAGCAAAAGCCTTCCGACCTGGACGCGCTGTATGCCCTGACTCACCAAGCGACAGAACAAATCAACGAGCTGGAGGAGGCGTTCGAAGAGAACGGCAGTGAGATCGAAACCGTCGCCCGCGAAGCCATTGCTGATGATTTCATACGAATAGCTGACGCTTATGGTTTCACCGACGCGGACATTGAGGAGCTGATTGCGCTGCGCGAATGGTAATCGACGCCCTGTATGCCCTCTGAAGCTGATAGGTTTTGCCAGAAGGGGGCGTACGCTTGAATGGACCGAGCCTCTACACTCATGCGAGTCTCTGATTAATGAAGCAGGTCAGACTAATTCGTCACGGACAAAGCGCTGCCAACGCAGGCGAAGCCAGTGTGGATCACGCGACTATTCCTCTTACGTTGAAGGGGGTGGGACAAGCACAGTCAGTGGCCCGATCATTCACACATGCGCCGGATTTGATTGTTGCCTCACCGTTTTCCAGAGCGCAGGCAACCGCCATGGCGACCGCAGCTACCTTCCCTGCCACCCCGCTTGAAACCTGGTCTATTCAGGAGTTCACCTACCTCGAACCCGCGCGATGCGCCAACACGACCGTTGCTCAGAGGCGGGATTGGGTTGAGGCTTATTGGGCCAGGTCAGATCCAGCGTTTAAGGATGGAGCAGGGGCAGAGACTTTTTCAGGATTTATAGCGAGAGTGCAGTCTTTCCTGTCGCAAATTGCGGAGCATCCTGCCCAGCGCATTGCGGTGTTTTCGCATGGGCAATTCATCAATGCCGCCGCCTGGCTGGTCGAGCGCAAGCCGCAAGACATTTGTGGCCAAGCGATGGCGGACTGGCGGGATTATGAAATCAAGAATCATGTGGCTAACGGTGGTGGCTACATACTGGTCAGGCATGTAGGCGTTGACGACTGGCAAATATGCTCACAATCCTCACAAAACGCTGAGAGCAGATAAAGCCAAACAGCTTCACTCCCGGATGGCTCTGACGACTACAAAAAACTGCTCGCTGTTGTGAAAGCGGCACCATTTCGGGGGGAGAAATCGTCACTGGTCTGAGCTCTGGCTGCCCATGTCAGCTCTGTGCGAAACGACCTTTGACATTCCCACGCCCAGTGCCTGTAGCACCTTGAGGATGGTAGATAGCTTCGGGTCACCGCCAGCAGCGATAGACCTGTAAAGGTTGGGTCTGGCCAGGCCCGTGTTTTTTGAGAGATTACCCATGCCACCTCTCGCCTCGATCAATCGACGGATGGCCGTAAGGAAAACGTCCTCACCTCCATCCTCGTCGATTTCTTCCAGCGCAACAGACAGATATTCGATGGCAAACGCTTCGTCTTCACGGAGCATTTCCAGAACGCTTTCATCATGAGAACGCGTAGAGGTTGTCATTTCTTTTTCACCTTGTGACATTTCCATGTTGGCGCTGATTGAAAACTGACCCACCCTGCCGATTGAAAATTGACCCAGGACGGATTGCTGATTTTTGCCCCAGCAATTGTGGATAAGCTTAGCAGCAGTGTGCCGATTCAAGACGCATCAAGCCCCACCGCATGCAGCAGGGCATTTATGGTGCGGATTAAAATGGCTCATCGTCCTCGACATCATATCCGTCCTTGCGCTTTCGTTCCCGTGACTTGATCTTTGTCTGGGCGGCCAAGGTGCTGTGTTGTAGGCGGTAGGACTCGTTGCCCGTTTCGACGATGTGGCAGTGGTGTGTCAGCCGATCCAGCAACGCGGTGGTCATCTTGGCGTCGCCAAACACACTCGACCATTCCGAGAAGCTCAGGTTGGTGGTGATGACCACGCTGGTGTGTTCGTACAGTTTGGACAGCAGGTGAAATAACAGGGCGCCACCGCTTTGGCTGAAGGGCAAATATCCGAGTTCATCCAGTATCACCAGGTCTGTGCGCAGCAGTGCCTGGGCGATTCGCCCTGCCTTGCCATCGTACTTCTCACGCTCCAGCAGATTCACCAGATCCACCGTGGAAAAGAAGCGCACGCGTTTGTTGTGGGCCGTGATTCCGGATACAGCCAAGGCACTGGCCAGGTGTGTTTTCCCGGTTCCAGGGCCGCCGATGAACACGACATTCTGCGCGGTTTCAGTGAACGCCAAGCTGGATAGATCGCTGACCAGCCGGGCATCAGCGCTGGAAGCGCTGAAGTCAAAGCCAGCTAAGTCACGGTGCATGGGGAGTTTTGCCATGTTCATCTGATGATTCACCGAGCGCACCGCGCGATCCGCATGTTCCTGCTGAAGCAGATGTTCCAGCAGCCATTTCGATGAAGCCGTCGACGCTGTTCCTTGAGAGACCAGTTCTTCCCAAGCACTGGCCATGCCGTGTAGACGAAGTTCTTTGAGTTCAGTCATTAGGTCACGCATTGCGATTCTCCTCATCGGTCGCACGAAGCCGGTCGTAGCGTGCCGTATTGGCAACAGGCGCGACCTTGAGTTGCAGGCTGGTTTCTACACAGGGAGGTGGTGCGGTGGAGGTCAGGCGGGCAACGACATTGAGGATGTGATCGGCGCTCAGACTTCCCGATTCAAGTACCAGCTCCACCGCCACCAGCACTGGTTCGAGACCCGCAATTGGCACAGCAGCCAGTACCTGCATCATGATTCGATCACCGTTGGTGTGACGCCTCAGTCCTCGTTTGAGAAGCCGTAACGGTTTTGGCAGATCAGCAAATGGCGCGCCGTTGCGCAATGCACCAGGCTTGCGTTCGATGAGTGGGATGTAGTGCTGCCAGTCAAAACCGACCTGATCTCGATCAAAGAGGCGCTCGTGACTGGCGATCACCGTTTCGTCGGCAATGACCACGATCCGCGAAGGGTACAAACGGCTGCTGACCCATTGGCCCACACGCTCGCAAGGTACCGAATAACGATTGCGCGCCACGCTGATCAGACAGGTGCTGGAGACCCGCACGGTACGCTCGACGTAGCCATCAAATGCCGTCGGCATTGGCATCATTTCGATCTGCTCCAGCTCCAAGACCTCGGCCACCGTAAGCCCGTTGTACTGCGGATGCACCAGTTCGCTCCAGAGCGACCGGCAACGTTGGCCGAGCCAGACATTCAGCTCCTCAAAGGTATGGAACATGCAATTTTGAGCATCGAGCCAGATTCGCCTCCGGCTGTCCTGCACGTTCTTTTCGACGATGCCTTTCTCCCAGCCAGAGGCCACGTTGCAGAAGTCCGGATCGAACAGATAGTGCGCGCACATCACGGAAAACCGGGCGTTGACCGTGCGGCTTTTGCCTTTGTTAACCTTGTCGACAGCCGTTTTCATGTTGTCGTAGATGCCGCGACGCGGCACGCCACCCAACGCTCCAAACGAACGGGTATGGGCATCAAACAGCATCTCGTGGCCTTGGCTGGGGTACGCAACCAACCAGAATGCGCGACTCGCGCACAGCTTCATGTGGGAGACCTGGATACGTCGAAAAAGACCACCGATCAGCAGACCTTCTTCGCTCCAGTCAAATTGAAAGGCCTCACCGAGCGCAAACGTCAGCGGTACAAAAGCGCGTAAAGACTTGCCTTGCTCGCCTCGCCAAGAGCGCACAAACGCCGTGAGCTGGCTGTAACCGCCGTCATAACCCTCGGCCTTGATCTGCTCAAAAAGTGCTTTGGCGCTCCTGCGGTTGTGTTTTGGCCGGAACGAATCGGCGCTTGAGCGCCTGCTCCAGGGTCTCGTGAAAAGGGCTGAGCTTATTGAAGGTTGCGCACCGTTGGTACGCTGGCTGAGTGGCTTCGGGCGCTCTGACCCATTTTCGGATGGTGTTTCTAGACAGCCCGGTACGCTTGGCTATCTGATGCAGCGAGAGCTTGTCGCGGAAATACATCCGCCGGATTTTTCCCAACATTTCCATGCTGATCACCCTGTGTTCTCCTGCTCGAAAAGTGAGCAGAAGCAGTTGAACACCTGGGTCAGTTTTCAGTCGGCAGAAGAGCCTCTACTGGGTCAGTTTTCGGTCAGCGGCAACAGGCACCATCATCTGCGTCGCTGTTGCGGGTGACTACGGTGTTTGTCACGCCGATTGTCACGAGGGGGAATGCCGCAAAGCCTTGTACGAGTTGGGCTGCAGCAGCGGTAGGAGCGCCCGTCTCTTTCCAGGAGAAAGAGACGGGCGCAGGTTGGCGCAAGGAAATGGCCAAGCGGATAGGTTGCTGCGGGGCCGCTATGAAAGGGGATGAGTTGCCGCAGTGGGCACACTGGTAAAAGTAGGCATCCATCACATCGCTGTGACCGTGCGAGCCGCCGGACGCTAATCGCACTTTGGGAGAACCACCACGGTGTGGCGTAGCCTTAAAGGTTCTGGCTGCCTGGGTTGCTGTCAACGACAGCGCTTTGCCCGATCTTCTCTACGCCTGTGAATAAATTGGGTCAAGGCTCGGGTTTTCGGGAATTCTGCGGCTGTGGATGAGATTATCTACCAGTGGAATCTGTGGTTTTCCACAGAAAGTTCGCATTGGCTTTAGATTTTTAATTGAGGTCCATCTAAGGGCGGCGGCTTTGCAGCCTTGCTTGGATGGGCCCGCGTGGCCTAGCTGATCACCGCGAATTTGACGATTGAAGTTCAACTGACTAAGCGCCCAAAACGAAAAAACCCGCCAAAAGGCGGGTTTTTCGGAGATTCCAAAGGCTGCAAAAACCACCTTTGAAACCTTGTATGGTGCCGGCACCAGGAGTCGACCCCGGGACCTACTGATTACAAGGAAGGTGCTTTTTACCTATAAATCATGGGGTTACAGATACTCTTGTTACGTGGCGCATGCCTGAAATGCTTGAAATACGGCAGCCTATTGACCTTTGTTACGTGGTTGAAACGCGCCTTATGTTCAATCGATCCCACAAAAAAGCCCGCTCTTACGGGCTTTTTCGGCGTCTGCTGGACGCCAGAGGTACCGCTCGGCAAGTGATGGGCTAGGGCGCAACAAATACTGCAGGTCCTAGGCTCTGTACGTAAAGTGGCTACGCATCGGTAATGCTGCGTTAAAAACAGGCTCGGAATGCTCATTTACAACTCGTAGACTTCGCTTCCTACCCCGTTTTTGCTTTGCCTGACCTTCGCCGTCGACTTTTCGTACAGAGCCTAATTGCGTGGAAATGTCGGGCATCACCCTTTTTTTGAAATGCTGATTAGGGATCAATCGAAAGCGAAATAGCGGTATCTGATGCTTTTCAATTGTCGACTGAAAACGGTTGCACTTATCCGCGTAGCTATGTCCATAAATCAGGACGAAACCTACCAACTCAACACTAAGAAACTCTAAACTCGTTTACGCAGTGTACGTCGTAATTCAAGTTGTTATAGTGTTCGATCAAAGCTTTAAGCATCTGGGGGGCTTCACTACGGGATGATTGAAACTCACCAAGATTGGGATCGAACAATTTGAACCTATTTCCTTCACAAGAACTAGCGATTGCGTGGCCTTGAACGCTTGCAAAGCGCAAGCTTAGCAAGTGTTTTCTACCTGCCTGAGCCAAATCGTTTGCCAATGTTTGGGCTAATTGCGCACTACCACCTGATGCATGAACAATTTTAGGTTCTCTGCGTAATGAGAAACCTGCATTCTCGACGACAGCGGTGCTAGCAGTGAAAAACGGCGCTTCATCGTCATTTGAAAGTGCCGAGGCTAAAGCATCGTCATAGACCTGATGCCTCTGTGCTCCGTTACTTTGTCCTTCTCCATTATAGTCAAGGTGGTCCATGCGCGACTCAGCGTCGCCGCTGTTGCTCATAACAAGCCACTCGGTGGAAAGACCTGCGCAGATGTTGTTTCGATTAACATCTCTTGACTCGACCGCAAAATCTTCTAAGTTAACTTGTGTAGTAGAATCATCACCTAGACTTACACTTGAAGAAGATGCGCAGCCTTTGTCACCCAACATCAAGGCTAGAAACGGATGTATCCCGCGTGCTCTGGGCCTCAATGCTAAGTCCAGAGGCTGTTGCTCATTTGTTTGCCCATGCTCAGGTTGAGGCGCACTTGCTGCCTGTGGAACATGGTTTTCCTGATGATGCAAAATAGCTATCGATGGCGTTGCCATATTTATCTTCATACGTACCTCAGATTGTTTTCGACATGGCTCTTGGATCAAGGAGCTGGCTAGCTACCCTAAAATTGATAGTTGAGTGTCCAGATGAGCCATTCGGTTCCACGACATATGGGTGGGCGCTATTCCTCTCGACATTCCATCTTGCTCTGTCTCCACATATGCGTCAGCTGCTGATTGAATCGCCCCTGGTTTCCTAGACACTCTCCAAGCTCAGGAAATAACGTTTCTCATACTCTACTGGAGACAGCTGCATAGCACTGCTGTGCCGGCGTTTAGGGTTATAGAACATTTCGATGTAATCGAAAATATCACTTCGGGCGTCTTCACGCGTTGTGTAGATCTTTCGACGTATTCGCTCCCGCTTCAAAAGCTGGAAAAAGCTCTCGGCTACGGCATTGTCGTGGCAGTTTCCTCGCCGACTCATGCTGCTGATTACATTGTTGGCCTTCAAGAAGCTTTGCCAGTCTGAACTACTGAACTGACTGCCTTGGTCTGAGTGGATCATTACTTGCTGCTGTGGTTTGCGTCGCCACACAGCCATCAACATCGCATCGATAGCCAGGTCGCTGCACATCCTTGGCTTCATTGACCAACCAATTACTTGGCGTGAGAACAGATCCAGCACTACTGCCAGGTAGAGCCATCCTTCATAGGTGCGGATGTAAGTGATATCGGTCACCCAGACCTTGTTCGGCTCACTGACCTTGAACTGCCGCGCGAGGTGGTTGGGCGAGGCCACTGTTGGTTTTCCACCGTAAAACCCTGGACGCCGCCGATAGCCCGTTTGCGAACGCAGCCCCTCCGCCTGCATCAAGCGCCCGACCCGATTTCGCCCGCATGCCTCTCCCAGCTCACGTAGGTCATCGTGAATTTTGCGATAGCCGTATACACCTCCGCTTTCCAGCCAAGCGTGTTTGATCAAGCCAAGCAGACGTTGATCTTCTTTCGCTCGGGCAGATTGAGGCTCGGCCAGCCAAGCGTAGTAGCCGCTGGCGTGCACCTTGAGGGTTTGGCAAAGGCGCCTCACCGGGTAAGCAGTCGAGTGCTTCTTGATGAAGGCGTACTTCAGCCACACTCCTTGGCAAAGTACGCGGCGGCCTTTTTTAAGATGTCTCGCTCTTCAGTCACGCGCTTAAGTTCAGCGCGTGGATTGCGCAGTTCTGCCTGCTGATCGTCGTCTTGCTGACGCTGCTCTTGGGGCTTGCTGTAGACCTTGATCCAGGCGTAAAGGCTGTGCACGGACATGCCCAGGCGCTGGGCGACATCGGCGACAGGTTTGCCTTTTTCGGTCACTTGCTTGACCGCTTCGATCTTGAATTCTTCGGGGTAACGCTGACGACTCATGGCACCTCCTATTTGGGCCTCATTATGAGGCTTGGAGGTGTCTAGGAAACCAGGGGCGATTCACAGCTTTCCCACCACGGGTTACATAATCGAAGTGATGCATATGCACTCGGCAATCTGCAGTTAGCGTGAGTTTCGCGCAGGTGGGTAGTAAGCCACGCACGCGAAAACACTCTGCTGTCACGGAGTGCATTGCCGCAAAAAAAATGCTCATAGGCTCATTGTGGCAGCTGTGTGGCACAGACCCAAGGGTTTTTGTTGCCAAGAATGAGGTAGGTGCAGCAGGGTCGAATCATGGGCTAACAAGAAGGTCGCGAACAAAAAGCCAGTGGAAAAAGCACTTATCCCCCTCCCGCCGACGGGGTCCGCGTCCGTTTTTTGTGCAAACCCAGATGCGATGAAAGCAATACTCCAGCCCAAGCCAGCCGTGGGGTTGCGTAGGGGAGCTGCAATTGCACAACGTGCAAGCTTGTGCAGGAAAATGTCAGCGCCTTGCACAGCGAGCGACAGGGCGGTGCAGGCGGGGGCAATCCTCGGAAGCCCGGCCTGCTTGGGCGAAAAATTGGAAAACCGAGGAATGGGGTGGTTTTCCAAATCGACACCGGTCTCAAAGCTGCGCACCAGGGCATCGGCGGCCAGATCAGATCCAACCTCTACAACTCAAGCAGACCGGGATCTGTAGCCGCATTCAGGGGCCTTTGGAGATTGCACACGATTGCACGCGCTGGTGACGATCTACAGGCCTTCATGCCTTGCAGTCAGGTTTTCGAAAAAGGGCGTTTTAAATGAGATCGAATCTCAGGTATGGGAGGGTGTTTTCAAAAAGAGCGATATTAGCTATATGACCCACGAACCTAGGCTGGAGGCCACGGTTTTACTGGGCTGCGCGTATTACATCGAAACGTAATATGAAGCGATATGAAAGGTAATATTTTCCTGAAACCCCCGGATTCATTGGGTTTTAGGGAATGAAAATATAGCTTTAGTAAAAGGTAATATTATCGCCTTTGTATCGCTTCAATATTACCTTTGCCCGGAAACGCTGAAAGCCACGGCCTGCAAGGGCTGCAGCCATTTTTCCCGAGCCGTATTACTAATATTACCTTTTTTCTGACCCCCCTCAGATTTTGAACGGGGCACCCTGTACCGAGCGGTTGGCCAGGGTCTCGCGCTACTGCTCATGAGCGTCTGTAGCTGCGGTTGGAGCTCGACGGGGAGCGCGTAAGACAGGCCCGATCGGTGGCCTTGTTACGTGGCTTATTACGTCTGGGGGAAAAAACAAGGGCCTGCATCGCTGCAAGCCCTTGATTTATATGGTGCCGGCACCAGGAGTCGAACCCGGGACCTACTGATTACAAGTCAGTTGCTCTACCAACTGAGCTATACCGGCGTAATGGGCTGCGAGTATATAGAGTCTGATGCGCTTGTAAAGCCTAGCTGTCTGATTCAGTTGAAAAAAGTCGACCGTTGGCGCTTCGGGTCGGATACGGGCGGGTGGTGGTGCAGGACGTTTCTGTTGGTTTTGGCGGAATGGTCTGTTTGGTGGGGCGGATCGGGGCCGTTTTGGGTGTTGATTTTGCTGCTGGCACGAACAGCTTTTGCAGATCGGAGCGCTGGTTTTTTAACCTGGTCGCGCAAACCGATGTGTCCAGCGTTGATGGCTATCTGGTGCATGAAAGAGCGCGGAGCGGGGCTAGGCATTTTGGGGCGGTTGCGGGAGCGGAGGGCTTTGCATAGGCTTGTTCTCAACGGCCCAGGCTACTGAGTCAGCAGCACGGGTCGTTAGCTTTTCAGCCAGGCAGATAAAGGACTATCTCATGAGTGGCGCGATGGATCGTAACCGGACTTGGGGTGTTGTATGCCGCGGACGGGTCATTCACTGAAGAGTTGTTGAAGGATATTTGCAGTTGCGTCTGGCCTTTCGGCTTTGCGCAGGGTGGGGCTGAGGATGGCTGTCTGAATCGCATGAATGTGCGTCTGGACGCTCACGAAAGCTTCATCGATGTTTCAAGAAATGCCCGGATCCTCTGGATTCGGGCATTTTCTTGTGGGCTGGTTCTGCTTGCGTGGCATTTGCACTGGAGATATGGGCTTTTTGGCCGATATAGCTGTATCAAAAATGGCAGTCAGCCATGGACAGCAAGTGCAATGCAGAGAACGCCTACGCATTACGAGCTGCTGAGTGTTGCTCGCGATGCCTCTCCTGAGCAGATCAAGAGGGCTTATCGCAAGCTGGCGCAGAAGCTGCACCCGGACAGGAATCCCGACCCGTACGCCTCGGACATGATGGGCGTCGTCAACGCGTCCCACGATGTGCTGGCGGACCCTTCACGGCGTGCGGCGTATGACGCTCAGCTTGCCGCCGATGAGCATAAGGCGCGTATGGACGCGCTGCGTCGCAAGCAGGCGCGTGCGGCGGGTGGCCAGGCGGTTCATGCGTACGCCGCCACTTCTGCTGCAGCCACTGTGACGCCTTCCCGGGCGGCTCGGCCGGGCCCGACTGCCAAGGCTTCTTCTTCCGCTGCATCATCTTCCCATGGCAAGCGTCGCCGCAGCGCTTGGCGTTGGGCACTGGTGTTTGTGGTGTTTTGTGCGGGCGGGGCATGGATGGGCTACGACCCGGATGCAGGCAAGGCCTATGTGCCAGCCGAGCCAGTGCCGGTTGCGCAGACGTGGGTCAAGCCAGCGCCCGTTACGCCGGTTGAGGAGCCTGCGGCCAGCCCTGCCAAACCGGTGGATGCTGCGGCGTCCGAGTGTGAGGTGCCGGCGCTTGATCCGATGGGCGCGCCGTGGCCGGACAAGCCGGGCTATGTGAAGGACATGCCGGTGCTCAAGGACAACGGCTGGTCGCAGATCACTGTGGATAATTCGGCTGGCGAGTCGGCGGTGTATGCCAAGGTCACGGATGCGGTGGGGCGCAGAGCGTTTCGGCATGCGTTCGTGCCAGCCGGAGCAGTGTTTACGTTTGCCAAGATGGACCCGGGGCTGTATCTGCTCAAGTACAAGATGATGAGCACGGGCTGCGCTTTTGCGTCGGGCCGGATCTTGCTGGAGGAAACGCCGATGGGCAGTCAGATCAAGTCCAGCGCTTACAAGCTGACGCTGCGCAAGCTGCAGAATCGCAGTGTGCCGTTTGCGCGGTTGAAGGAGGATCAGTTTTAGCGGTTGAGCCGTGACGTGTATGCGGCGTCGCCTGTTCAGTCTTCGCGGATAAGCGACGCGTCGCCCGGTCCGCTCCCAACGGGTTCTGCACACGTGTGTTGAGATCATGTTTTGCAACGCTTTCAGGCCGGTTTTTGCAGGCTTGATCTCTTTCTTTTGAAGGACATTTCCGAGAGAATCCCTAGCCGCTTGCGCCCCTCGATATGTGCTTCTACTCTCCGCCCGTCGCTGCACATCAGTGATCGGGTTTAGTAGCCCGTAGTGAGTTAAGGCGTAACACAGCCGCGCTTCATCAGGCGTTGTCCCGATGCTATGGCGACTGTGCGCTTGGCACCTTCGGGTGCGCCGGTTCTTAGCTCACCGGTCTACTAACTCGCGTACAGTTGCCGCCCTTCGTTTAGTAGCGAAAAGGCAGCGACTTCATAGAAGGAGCTAAGCATGGTCAAAATTACCCCCGATCCCCCCAAAAAACAGTCCGGCACCGCGCCGGTCTTCGATAATGCCGTCGTCAAGCGTGCCATGGCGTATTACCTGCCGGTCTCGCGACCCGCCAAGGAAGCCCAGGACAGCAAGTTCGACTTCATCAGCCTGGAAGCGACATTGGTACATGCACTGGATTTCCTGCGTTGTGCATCGGCCACCGCGCACGAACTGGGCAATGAACTGACCGGATCGCAACGTGATCTGCTGTTCGCGTCCATGCACATGGTGGAAATGGCGAGCGTCATGGTCGAGCGTTCGCTGGAGTGTGTCGAAGAGGTGTGAAACCTCGCGCCAGACAGGTCATGCACAGGCACTTTGCAGTGCATGATCGAGCCACGCAAAAGGCTTGTTCCAGAGCCTTTACCAAATCTTTATGCACAATTGCTGCATAAAGAAATGCGCGTGTTACCAGATATACGTATTTGGACGGAATGGGCCGCAAGGCATTGTTTTTGCGGGTTCCGGAAAGGATTGCGGGAAAAAATAAGGGGCTTCAGTAACTGGTGCGCCAAGCTTTAACGCACTCATCCACATTTTCATCAACAGACTTATCCACAGGTTGCTCAATCGATTTACATCACGATTTTCGAGCCAGAATCAGCAGGTTGCGCGGTGTAATCCGGCTGTCACAGAAAGTGCCAACGCTGACGCTATAACCCTGCTCGTGGACATACATCGCACGGTCCAGCACCAGCCACATTTCCAGCGGCCGGCGGAACAGGTCGCGGACCAGCTCCAGATTGCGCACTTCGGCCAGCCTCTTCCAGCCAGCGGCCTCCAGAGCAGGCCAGTCCTGCTGGCCGGGAGCCGGCAGATTTTTCAGTTGTGCCAGATGGCCGCAATAGTCTGCGTAGGACGCGTCCAGCCATGATGTCGGCAGCGAAGGCGTGGGCAGATAGTCGTCGATGCCGCGCAGGTTGCGCTGCAGCAGGTCGAAGCCCAGGCGACGGGCCATCGAGGTGTCGCGTTGACGACGTACCCGAGCGCCGGCTGTCACGGTTTCGCTGAGTGGCAGGCCGAGTTCGTCTCGCGACAGCTTCAAACCGGACGCCTTGCCCTCGCCGGACAGCGGCTGATAAAGGTCGTGCCGGGTGCGGTTGTAACAGCATGGCGCGATTGCCATGTAGCGGCAGCCGGTCTGGCTGGCCAGCTCCATCAACTGAATGTGCAGGTCGCCGCAGGCATGCAGCGCCACGGGTGTGTGTTCGGGTTGCAGGCAGCGCCAGGCGTCGTCGGCCATTACGTCCTGTTGCACATGCCGCGCCTCGATGCCTTGCCGGGCACTGAGGGTCAGGCCCGCTTCGATCAGCGCGGGGTCGCGCTCCAAACAGGTCAGGCGCTGACCACGCTCGATCAGCCGACGCCCCAGATGGCCTTTGCCCGCGCACCAGTCCAACCAGTGAGTCGCAGTGTCGCGTTTGTCCAGATGGCTGGCGAAGGCTTCGATCTGCTGCCATTTGCGCCCCGGCACGTCGACACTCATGCGCGCATCGACGGGCTGCAGAGGGTGAGCGGGCAATTCGCAGACATGGCTGAGGGCAACGGCTTCGCTGGCCAGTTGCGTGAACGGGAACGGTGCGTCGAGGCGCGCCGGGTGGTTGTGCGCGGCCTCGGCCTGCTCCAGCGTGCGTTGTCGCAGCCAGTGCGCCAGCTCAGGGTATTTGTCTTCCCAGGGCAGGCGCAGGTGCGTGAACGGTTTGGGTCGCCACAAGGCCTGATGCGCGAACAGAAAGCTGTCCAGCGCACGGAAGTGGCTGCCGAGGTGTTCATCCTGCAAGCAAGGTTCAGAGGGCATAGTGGCGGCCTCGCGGGGCAAGGTGCTGACTGGATCGACGCCAGCACCCTTCATATCAGCGCCCCTGACTGGCGTCTACACGCAAGAGCTTTTCCAGCAGGCGGAAGCCTTGCACCAGCACGAACGTCATGACCAGATAGAACATACCGGCAGCGAAAAAGATTTCAACCGGCAGGTAGGTGCGGGCGATGATCGTACGCGCCATGCCGGTCAGTTCCAGCAGGGTGACGGTGCTGGCCAGCGCGCTGGCCTTGAGCATCAGAATGACTTCGTTGCTGTAGGCAGGCAGGCCGATGCGTGCTGCGCGTGGCAGGACGATGTAGAACAGCGCCTTCCATTTCGACATGCCCAGCGCCCGTGCCGCCTCGACTTCGCCTGCCGGGACCGCCTGAATCGCGCCACGCAGGATTTCTGCGATGTAGGCGGCAGTGTGCAGGGTCATGGTGACGACCGCACACCAGAACGGGTCGCGCAGGTAGGGCCACAGTGGCCCCTGACGCACGGCATCGAACTGGGCCAGCCCGTAATAGACCAGAAACAGTTGCACCAGCAGAGGCGTGCCGCGAAAGAAAAAGATGTAGGCGTAGGGCAGGGCGCGCACCGGCCAGTGCCGCGATGCGCGGGCGATGCCCATCGGGATGGCGAGGATCAGCCCGGCAATGACGGCAATGGCCACCAGTTCCAGCGTCAGGGTCGCGCCCTGTGCCAGGCGTGGCAGCCACTTTATGATGACTTCCCAGTTCATGACGCGCTCCTCAGAAAGCCGCGGCTGGCGCGTTTTTCGAGGAAATACATGCCGATCATGGCCAGCACGGTCAGGCCCAGGTACATGATGGCCGCGACCATGTAGAACGTGAAGGCCTGTTTGGTGAAGCTGACGGCGATTTGCGCATGGCGCATGATTTCTTCCAGGCCGATCACCGAGACCAGCGCGGTGTCTTTCATGAGGATCATGAACAGGTTGCCCAGGCCGGGCAGGGCGATGCGCCACATTTGCGGCAGAACCAGCTTGAATAGGATGCGCGAGCGCGACATGCCCAGCGCCAGTCCGGCTTCACGGTGGCCTTTGGGAATGGCGAGAATTGCCCCGCGAAACACCTCGGTGGCGTACGCGCCGAAGCACAAGCCCAAAGCGATAACCCCGGCAGAGAAAGCGCTCAATGCCAGATTGGGGATGCCGAACAGCTCGCCCAGCGCACGCATGCCGTTGACGGTGCCGAAGTAGATCAGCAACACCCAGAGCAGCTCGGGAATGCCGCGTACCAGCGTCGAGTAGGTGCTGCCCAGCCATTGCAGTGGCTTGTAGGGCGAAGTTTTGGCCAAGGCGCCGAGCAGTCCGAGCAGCAGTCCCAGGCACAGGGCCGAGAGTGCAAGCTGAACCGTCATCAGCGCGCCAGCCGCAAGGGCTGGGCCGAATCCGTGGAGATCAATGTTCATGGGCAGGCTTTGTCAGGACCGGTCGCCGCGCTTCAACCGCAAGCAGCGGCGACGCTGTCGGGTGAATCAGAGAATGCTGAAAGGAAAATACTTGTCGTTGATCTTTTTGTAGGTGCCGTCAGCGATGATTTCTTTCAGGGCTGCATTCAGGCGCTCGCGCAATGGGTCGTCGCCTTTGCGCACAGCGATGCCGATCTTGTCATTCTCTACAACGGGCTCGCCCTTGAACTCGAAGTTCTGGCCAGCTTCGCTTTTCAACCATTCATAGCTGACGTACTTGTCCGCCAGCATGACGTCGACGCGGCCGGATAACAGGTCCAGGAAAGCGTTTTCCTGGGTGTCGTAGAGTTTGGCGTCCAGGATATCGAGCTTGTCTTCCAGCCAGGTAGCCGCCAGGGTCGAGCGCTGCGCCCCCACCGACTTGCCCGCCAGGCTTTCTTTGGCCTTGTCGATCGAAGACACATCGATGGAGGACGTTTTCGGTGCCAGAAATTGCAGTTTGTTCGAATAGTACGGATCGGTGAAATCGACCACGTCCTGGCGCTCTTTGGTGATCGACAGCGAGGAGATCAGGAAGTCGAACTTCTGGGCGTTTAGCGCCGGGATGATGCCGTCCCAGTCGGAGGTCACCACTTCGCACTCGACTTTCATCTTGGCGCACAGGGCGTCGCCGATCTCGCGATCAAAGCCGACTACCTGCCCGCTGGCATCCTTGTTGTTGAACGGAGGGTAAGCCCCCTCGATGCCCATTTTCAGTTTTTCGGCAAAGGCACTGCTGCTGAACGCCAGTGTGGCCGCGGCGATCAGCAAGATCTTTTTAAACGACTGCATGGGTGTTGCTCCGTTAGCGGTGACTCGACATGAATTGTTTGCAGCGTGCCGACAGCGGGTTTTCGAACACTTGCTGCGGTGTGCCCTGTTCTTCGACCATTCCCTGATGCAAAAACACCACTTCACTTGATACCTGACGCGCAAAATTCATTTCGTGAGTCACCAGCAGCATGGTCCGGCCTTCCTCGGCCAGCGCGCGGATGACCCCCAGCACCTCCTGAACCATCTCTGGATCGAGTGCCGAAGTGGGCTCGTCGAACAGGATAACCCTGGGCTGCATGGCCAGCGTGCGTGCAATGGCAGCGCGTTGCTGCTGGCCGCCGGAAAGCTGCGCCGGGTAGGCATGACGCTTGTCGGCGATACCTACTTTTGCCAGCAGCTCTTCAGCCACTTCGATGGCTTCGGCCTTGCTCTGACCCAGGACACGACGCGGGGCTTCGATGATGTTATCGAGCACGCTCATGTGCGGCCACAGGTTGAAGTTCTGGAACACGAAACCGATCTGGCTGCGCAGTCGATTGATCTGCCGGTTATCGGCGGCGATCAGTTGACCGTTGCGCGCAGCCTTGAGTTTCAGTTCTTCGCCGGCCACCAGAATCTGCCCCTGATGCGGGTTTTCCAGCAGGTTGATGCAGCGCAGCAGTGTGGACTTGCCGGAACCTGATGAGCCGAGGATGGAGATGACATCGCCGTCGCGTGCGGTCAGCGAGATGCCTTTGAGCACCTCAAGCTGATCGTAGCGTTTGTGCAGGTTGCGGATTTCCAGGGCGGGCGTGGCCTCAGCCATGTGGGGTCCTCATCGAAGTGTGCGCTCTTGCTGCTGGCGAACGCCAAGCTAGCACAGCGTTTGAAGGACAACCATCAGCGTTGCAGGCTGAATTTGACGGCCATCGCCGGGTTGTCGCGTCGCAACAGCAGCCTGTCGCTGGAAAGCAGGCATGATGCCTGTTTCAGGCAGGCGTGCGCGAAAAAGGCGCGATGTTGCCAGCTTTGGCCGGGTGTTGGAAGCAGCTTTTGCCGAGCGGCAGCCTGTTGTGCGCACCATCTTTGAGCTGGTCGGTGGCTTGAGTGCCTTTTTGGTGCGCGCGTGTAGACGATTCTGAGGCGTTCGGTAACAAATCCTACAGATCAGGCAGACAGATCGCTTTTCTCCATGCCCCGGTGGTCAAGCCGCACACCGTGTATTCTCTGAGCGACGTCGTTTTTGAAATATTTTGGCGTAATTCTTGCGTCAAAAATAAAGAACGGCACCGTAGGTTTCTCTTTACGTAACGCTCCGGTGTGTCTCGCTCGTCTTGCACAGGTGGTTTTATGAGCAGTACCGCTAACTCTTCCGAGCTCGAACAAGGGCTGAAACCTCGACACATTACGATGCTGTCGATCGCTGGCGTGATTGGCGCAGGATTGTTCGTCGGCTCCGGCCACGCGATTGCCGAAGCTGGCCCTGCCGTGCTGCTGGCTTACGCCGCTGCAGGTACGCTGGTTGTGCTGGTGATGCGCATGCTGGCCGAAATGGCCGTGGCCTCGCCTGACACCGGGTCGTTTTCGACCTACGCCGACCGTGCCATCGGTCACTGGGCCGGGTTCACCATCGGCTGGTTGTACTGGTGGTTCTGGGTGTTGGTGATTCCGCTGGAAGCCAACGCTGCCGCGACCATTCTGCATGCCTGGTTCCCGAACATCGCGATCTGGATGTTCACGCTGGTCATCACATTGCTGCTGACTGCGACCAATCTGTTCAGCGTGAAGAACTACGGGGAATTCGAGTTCTGGTTCGCGCTGATCAAGGTAGTGGCAATCATCGCTTTCGTAGTGCTGGGTGTGGCGGCGATCTTCGGCCTGCTGCCGACCAGTAACGTCAGCGGTGTCAGCCATCTGTTCGACACCGGGGGCTTCCTGCCTAACGGCATGGGTGCGGTGCTGGCGGCGATGCTGACCACCATGTTCTCGTTCATGGGCACCGAAATCGTGACCATTGCCGCGGCCGAGTCCAAGAACCCCGGCAAGCAGATCACCAAGGCCACCAATTCGGTGATCTGGCGGATCTTCCTGTTCTATCTGGTTTCGATCTTCATCGTTGTGTCGCTGGTGCCCTGGAATGATCCGCGCCTGGCCGAGGTAGGTTCGTATCAGACCGTGCTCGATGCGATGGGCATTCCGAACGCCAAGCTGATCGTCGATCTGGTGGTGTTGGTGGCAGTGACCAGTTGCCTGAACTCGGCACTGTATACCGCTTCGCGCATGCTGTTCTCGCTGGGCAAGCGCGGCGATGCCCCGGCGGTATCAAGGCGCACCAGCAAAGGCGGCACGCCTCACTGGGCGGTGATCATGTCGACAGCGGCAGCGTTCCTGACCGTATTCGCCAACTACGTCGCACCTGCGGCCGTGTTCGACTTCCTGCTTGCCAGCTCCGGTGCCATCGCCCTGCTGGTGTATCTGGTGATCGCGGTTTCGCAGCTGCGTATGCGCCAGAAGCGCATCGCTGCGCGCGAGGCCATCGACTTCAAGATGTGGCTGTTCCCATGGCTGACCTGGGCGGTCATCGCGTTCATCGTGGCGGTGCTGACGATCATGCTGCTGCAGGAAGACCATCGCATCGAAATCATCGCCACCGGCGTGCTCAGTCTGTTGGTGATCGGCGCCGGCCTGCTTGTTTCACGTCGCCGTAAAGCCGGGCGTGTGGGGGCTGCTGCGCTGGGTTGATCTGGCTACCGTGCTGATGCCTGGCATCGGCACGGTCCTCCGTCAGCGTGCCGCCCTGGTGTCTCTCTTCATCAGCAGGTCGGAGGCCAGGGTGTAATCCTTCTGGAAGGCAGGGCTTTCGATCCATTCGATTGCCGTGTCTTCATCCTCATCGTGATACATGGCGCGGTACACGATCAGCAGACCCATCATGAAGTCCGTGGCGGGATCTTCTTCCTCTTCGGAAACGACCAGTGCCAGCACCGGGTATTGCAGGAAGACCACGCACAGCGCCAGCTGGCTGATGGCTTCTGCTGTTTTCATGGCGGTGAAAAGATCGTCGTAGTCAGCCGGATCGAAGCCGTTCTCGACAATGTCACTGAAGTCGAAGGTATTCAGATCGAGTTCGACATCATCAAACGGCTGATTGACCAGCGCCGAGGCAAACACCGGATGAACCAGGCTGGTTGCGGCCTTGCCCGAGCGGTTTTGTTTGGCCTTGATCTTTGCGCGCTTGGCACGTTTTTGCTGCTTGTCTGGCGAGGCCATGAACGGTCCTTTGGCTGGCGTGAGGTGCAATGGCCGCTATTGAAGCGCAGACGTGGTAAATAACCAAGGTTTTGCTGGTTTTGACCCGCATCTGCAAATTACCGCGCTCACGCCAGACGCCGCGCTCATCTGGCGTTTCGAAGGGCCGGGTTGTCCGGGTCATAACCATTGGCTGCCAGCGATAACTTCAATCTGGCGAGAAAAGGCAGCCCATCCATTCGCAAGGCGTCACTGATAACTTCTGCTCGCGACATTCCATGACCTCTGGCGTCTCCGAGGATGCTTTCTGCATAGGACAGACCGGTGCTCAGGGATTGCATGCTCATAGGGGTGTGTTCAATGAACGCCTCTGGAGGTATGCCGCTCATCTGTTTGAGTTTGTTACCCAGCTTTTCCGCTTTTGCGAGGTCGCCGTTGATATACAAAACGGCTGAATCGGTCATTTGGCCATGGCAGGCGGGACCTATGACTTTACCTTGTGTGATCGCACTTTCCTTCTCGATCAGTGCAGCCATGGCGCGCGTCAGCTGTGTTGCGTATTGGGGCTGTACGCCGATGGTCAATCGCCCTTGATGCTTACCTTCGCGGCGTTCATGTCTGGGGGTAATTCGATAGAAAAACGTTTTTGCGTTTGGACTCTCTGCAATGTACTTGTCCAGGTTGCGGTCCTTTTTATTCACCACTTTGTCATGATCCTGGCTGCGCACCTCAATGCCGTGTTTGCCGTTCAGTGCCTTTAGCGTTTGCAGGAACTCTTCTTGCTGCTCCTCGCTCATGGGGCGAGAGTGAGGAGCATCATTTTTATAGATTTTGTAGATGTCCATCCGAGAAGGGTTGGACAGCTTTTCCGCCTGCTTGGCCCACTCATGAAAGCTGTCAAAAGTATTTTGCGCTGCCTGTCTGGCCGTGGGTTTGATGGCTGTTGCGGCTGAGCTGCTTTCGCCCCGCTCAAGGTTGTCAAAGCGTCTATCCGGCACAGGGCTCTGGTGCAAGGCAGTACGTGTCGATGCGGCTTTCTGATTGAGTACTTGGGCAATCTGCGCGCGCTGACTGCTGCCGCCTACCAGCTGGGAGACCCCTTTGAAAAAGCTTTTCGCTTTGGATTGTTGTTCGGGGCGAAGGACTGCGATCGTTCCGTCATCGGCTGCTTGAATCTCGTATCTTTTGCCGTCGACCTCAAGTTGACCATTGGCTTTGAGCGCTGGAATATCAAGGTTCGACTGTCTGAGCTCTTGCACACTGGAGAAGCGTGACTGAATGGGGTTCATAGGTTGATTCTCACGAAAAGGGACATCGGGTCTTGACGCGCTTATTGGCTGGCTTCACGCCAGCTCCTCATCCACTCCAGCAGACTCGCCATTTCACGCTTGAGCATCGGGACGCCGAGTTTTTCTCGAGGAATGCTTTGATACGCGTGATAAAGGCCGCTTTTCTCGTCCAGACCAAGACCGGGGCCTGCATTGAGTAACGGATTGAGCGCTCCAGCCAGAAGACGCTGCTGAGGTATGTCTTCGGGCGTCTCAAGCAAGCCGATCAACAGCAGGCGTTCGCGCGCGTGATCGCATAACAGCGTCAGCGCAAACGTGTTGTCGATGATCATGTTGCACGCCCCGTGATCATCAAATGCCAGCGGTTGCATGTCGAGGGATCGGGATAAGTCATCTAGCAGAGTCTTGTAGAAAAGGTTACTCATTAGCCTGCTCATCAACGCAAGTTCATCAATGAGTGGAGCGTCTGCTCAAGGCGGTTCCGTGCGTGCACTGAAAAATGCTCAAGCGTTCCAGCACCGTAAGCGTATGGCCAACACAGATTGTGCGATCAACGGTCTGATCCGTAGATGTTAGAATCAGCGGCAAGCCTGACTTAACGCGGGTACGCATTGGGCGTTTTGGGACGTCAACCTTGGATAACCAGACGGACCGGAAGGTGCAGTAATGTTTCTAAGTCTTGAAGTTCGCAGCTATGAGAGGGAAAACCCTCACCACCACCACGAGCATGCTCAATTGGTACTGCCGATTCGTGGCGAAATGGAAATTGACGTAAACGGTTGCGGCGGCTGCATAGATCAATCATTGGCAGCGCTTGTGACACCTGGCTCGATCCATTCGCAGCAGACTAACCTCGATAGCCGTTTTTTAGTCTTGGACTGTGCGCCGACGACTCTGGAAACGCTCCATATCGAGCGTCTCGCTCAGAAAATATATGTGCCCATTTCCCCCGCAACTCGTCGGCTTATAGAGTTCGCTGAGCTAATCGGCAACGCACAATTGTCCATCGCGGCCTCCCAATTGGGGCCTCTGCTTTTGTCGTCCCTAAATCCGGAAATCTCCTGCTTTCCAGACCCCATGGAGCAGTTGATCGCTCGTCTTCGGGCGGATCCTGGAGCGAACTGGAGCAATGAGGCCATGGCCAAAGTGGCAAAAATGAGCATGAGTCAGCTGCACCAACGTTTCCGGCTACGGTTCGAGATGAGTCCGCAAGCTTGGTTGACTGATTTACGCCTGCAAGAAGCTCAACGATGGTTGCGTGGAACCTCATTGACCATATCCGAGATTGCCTTGCGTGCCGGTTTTTGCGACCAGGCATCGCTGACCCGTGCCATGCAGCGCGTGAGGGCCACGACCCCGGCGGTTTATCGTAAAACGCAAAAACAGTCTGGGTAAAACATCCCGCAGTTACCGACAATACTCCCCGAATCAGTTGCTCCAGACTTCATCCATAACGCTTTGGAGCGCGGATGAAATGTTTGCTGATCGATTACTGCTAAAGGGCATTGTCTACGGAGTTTGCGCGGGCCTGTGTTGGGGAGTGATCTTCCTCGGCCCCCAGCTCACCCCGGGGCTGAGCGGCCTGCAATTCGCCGTTCTGAGATTTCTCTGCTACGGCGCGATTTCGGTGGCCTTGCTTATGCCCCGCTGGAGGCGCGTTTGCGCCAATCTCACTATGGCCGACTGGAAGTCACTCTTCTGGCTTAGCCTGATTGGGAACCTCATTTACTACACGCTGGTGGGCACCGGTGTGCAGTTGGTTGGCATTGCCACAACGTCTCTGATCGTCGGACTCATTCCGGTGGTCGTCACGCTGGCAGGTCGTCATGACGTCAACGCCGTTTCTTTGCGCAAGCTCACTCCCTCGCTGTGCTGCGCTGTGGGCGGGGTCACACTTATCAGCTGGCACGCGCTGATCAACGGCGACAGGCCCGATACACTGACAAACATCGCCGGAATTCTATGCGCGGCGGGCGCGTTAGTGACATGGAGTTGGTTCGCAGTGAGCAACGCTCGGCGGCTGGCTCAGGTAGCCAGCGTTTCCGCCCATGACTGGGCACTGCTGACAGGGGTCATGACTGGCGCTCAATCACTGCTTTTGGCGGCACCTGTCCTGGGTTGGCAGGTCGGAACGCATGGCAATTCCGAATGGCTAAATTTTGTCATGGTAGCCGGTGGCGTAGCGTTTTTATCTTCGGTTGTGGGGGGGGCGTGCTGGAATCAGGCGAGCCGACTTCTACCACTGGCACTAAGCGGACAAGTGCTCGTGATTGAGACGTTAGCGGCGCTAGTATTTGGATTTCTATGGGAGCATCGGCTGCCCGACTCATATGAAATTGCGGCGATTGCACTTCTGGTTACCGGTGTCGTGTGGTGTCTGAATTGTCATCGTACTCCCCGTCACTCTCCGGCTGTTTAACTCGTACAGAGACGCTACAGCGACAGGAATACGGAATACCCCTACCAGTTGTGATTAATTGGTCACCAACTATGCGGTAGCAGCTGATCGATCTCATTCGCCCGGTGAGTCGGCAGGCGCGTGAGAACATCTCTCAGATACGCATACGGATCAAGACCATTCAGCCGCGCCGACTGGATCAGACTCATGATCGCCGCCGCGCGTTTTCCGCTGCGTAGCGAGCCTGCAAAGAGCCAGTTCTTGCGCCCAAGAGCCCATGGCCGGACGCATACCCAGCACCGAACAGTCGACACAAAGCGGGACAATAAAAAAACCGCAGGGCGCGGTTTTGGGTTGGTGCGGGTTATGCCGTCGTCATCGTTTGCCTGGTTTGGCAAAGGCTTCGGCTTCGTCCATGCGGGTGGCAAACATGTTCACGGCCTCGACCGCGTCGCTCGCGCCGTCGCGGATCTGGACGATGACCTGTCCGGCCTGATCGGCCAGGGTCACACCACGGATGGCACCTTCCTGAGTGGCGTCCATGCTCGCCACCGCTTCGCGTGTTTCGGCGAGGATCTTGCCGATCATTTCGGCAATCTCGGTGGTAGAGCCACTGGTGCGTCCCGCCAGTTGCCTAACCTCGTCGGCAACCACCGCAAAGCCGCGGCCTTGATCGCCCGCCCGTGCCGCTTCAATCGCAGCATTGAGGGCCAGCAGGTTGGTCTGGTCGGCAATGCCGCGAATGGTGTTGACGATGGCGGTGATCTGCTCGGAGCGGTCTCCCAACTGACTCACCAACTTCGCCGACGCGCCGATGTTTTCGGCAATCTGACGCATTTCCCGAGCGGTTTCCTGAATGACCAGGGTTCCCTGTTCGGCCACTTTTTCGGTCTCTGCCGAAATGTGATAAGCGCGCGACGCGCCATGCGCATCTGCTTCCTGCTTCTCGACACGGTGGGTGATGTCGCTGGCGAACTTGACGATCTTGTAGAGCTTGCCGTCGACGTCAAAAACCGGGTTATACGTGGCTTCCAGCCAGACAACCCGGCCATGTTTGCCCAGGCGCTTGAACTGATCGCCGATGAACTCGCCCTGATTCAGCTTGCGCCAGAATTCGGAGTATTCCGGGCTGTTGACCAGTGCTGGTTCGCAGAACGATCTGTGGTGTTTGCCTTTGATCTCGTTCAGCGCATAACCCATGACGTTCAGGAAGTTGCTGTTGGCAGTGATGACATTGCCATTGGGCTCGAATTCGCAAACTGCCATGGCCCTGTCTACTGCCGCCAGCTTGCTGGTGGTCTCGTTCTCCAGCATTACGCGTGCGGTAACGTCCAGGGCGTACTTGACCACCTTGAAGACGTTGCCCTGCGTGTCTGACACCGGGTTGTAGCTGGCCTCAAGCCAGACACTGTGGCCATTCTTGCCGACGCGCTTAAAGGTACCGGAGATGAATTTCCCGGCCTTCAAGGACGCCCAGAGATCGGCATACTCGCGGCTGCGCAGTACCTCCGGTTCGCAGAAGTCGCGGTGCGTCTTGCTTGCCAGCTCGTCCGCCCGGTAGCCCATCGCCGCGAGAAAGTTATCGTTGGCCCTGAGAATCTTTCCGTCGAGACCCAGCTCGACCACCGCCATCGATTTTTCCAGCGCGCTTGTCAGTCCTTTGAGTCCATCGACCTCGGCCTTCATGGCTGTCAGTTCAGCTTTGTTCTTGTTTCCGAACATAACCTGCCCCTTGGTGTATTTGTGGACTTACTGTAGTTAGAGTATCGACTCGAAACGCTGTGGCATGAATGCGCTTTGCAATAATCCGAAAAATAAATCAAGCAGTTTTTCTGGCGTCAGGAAAGTTGCGTTTTTTCTGCCAAAAAACACGCGGCACTTGAGTATCGTGGTTGCGCGAAAGTGCTTTGCCCGCCAAATCCCGGACAAAGAAAAGCCCGCGATGGGGGAGCGGGCTTAAGGATTCACACTTGAGAGCAGCTCCACAATGACGCGGCCGCTGTGAAAACTTTGTGAAGAGTGTTCACGGTGTTCACTTTTTTTCTGGCTGAATGGTGTTGGTCACTTCGGACGTCGGCACGAAGGTCTTCGACTCTTCGGCAGCCGCTTCCTTGGACGCAGCTTTGTCCTTGGCCGCTTCGGTGTTCTCTTTCGCCGCCTCGTTCACTTTTTCCTGGGCAGATTCCATTTTGTCCTGGGATTTCTCCTGATGAGCCTGAGCGTCCTGTGCTTTCTGTTCGGACTTGCTGTCGCAGGCAGCCAGACCCAGCGTGGCGGCGATGATGAGGGCGGACGCAGTAAGTTTGAGCACGGAATTTTCCTTGTGGAAGCAAATGTATGGCTTCGAGGGTGGCCAGGGAAAATTAGTTCAATGGGATGAGCGTGCTCATGGGCGCTCTCGTCCGCGCTTCTGCGTCAGCGCTATGGTTTGTGGTGGCTATGAATTTTCCAGCCTCAAACGCACGGAGAGGCTAATTTCGCTCGTGCGGCCTTCAACTCATGATCAAGGCTTTTCAAGTGGTTCAGGTATGAACCCCTGATCCCTGAGAGACTTGATGACTCCTCGAATCAGATAGTTGTTTGAAAAACCGATGGTGTACTGTCTGGCACCCGCACTGAGGGGCAAAAGCATTCCTTGATCCACTAGCTTTCTAATCAGGTAAGTTCGTTGATTGCTTGACTGTCGAGGCAGCACTTTTGCTACATCTGCAGACTTTACGATCTTCAGCTTGATTGCGGCAGACAGCACTGACTCTTCTGTTTCTGTGATCCATTCTCGTTCACGTGCGAACGCCACAGCCGGGACAAGGATGCATTTGGTCAGATAGGCATAGTCTGTGAGGCGGTCGACTTTCTCAGCCTCATCACGAATACCTTGCAGTACGTATGTGCACCACTCCTCAAGCCCTTCTTTTGTTCCTTTGTCGGCCTTGGCAAGCATGGCGTAATAACGCTCTCGATCATTGCAGAACACGGCCGTAGGATTCAGGACGCACCCGCCTGTGCTGACGTTGAAGCCGTACTTTATCAAGAGTGCGTAGGTAAGCAGTCTGACCACGCGACCATTGCCGTTGCCAAATGGATGTATCCATCCAAATCTGTGGTGGGCCAACGCTACCTTCATGAGATCGTATTTTGGAGAGTCTTCACGATTCACGAAGTCGACAAGCTCCTGCATATAAGCCTGAACCTGAATGAAATCGGGCGGCAGGTGGTCAGATTGGGATATCTGGACACCTCCATTGCGGTAAGCGCCAGGCGTTCTGTCGCCTTCGCGTACCAAATCATCGGCCGTCATCGCGTGTAGTTCTCGAATCGTTTGCTCGGTCAGCACAGCGCCCGGCGTCATGATCTGCTCAAGGTAATCCATTGCCCTTTCAATGTTGGCAACCTCGCGCAACTGGTCCGTTGCTCGAGCCTTGCCTCCTACCTTGCTGTCTATGTAGTCCGCCAAAGTAGTGTGGTTGCCTTCTATACGGGCAGACCCAAGGCTTTCCAGTGCGTGGAAAAGCGATTTGAGTTGGTAGAACACCTGCGGTGGTGTATCGCCTTCAAGCCTGAGGCGACGTAGATGCTCCAGTTCGCTCAGCACATCAACCAGATCTGAGTCGAAGGACGGATTCAAAAGCACAAGATCATGGTGAGTAAACGTAGGCATGCGAGAAATATCTCAGTGGTCTGAAATGTTATCTTGAAAAAAATTCTGTTAGATGCCGTATTTAAAGGGCTTAGCATAGCGTGCAGAAAAAATTATCTTGAATTCAGCTTTGTGCTAAGTGAAAAGGGAGAATGGTTAAGTGGAATGTATCCTCGGTTGGTGGAGGCGGGCGCTTGACCGTGTGGTGAGAGGAGGTTTCCAGATCGAATGGGATCTGCCTACATAACTTTGGACTTACAAGAGGGGGGGCGTTTGGAAACCCCAGACAGCAAAAAGCCCGCACGAGGCGGGCTTTTTGTGTGTTTTCAGGTGTGCTTGGCATCACCTGAAAACGGAAGGTGGTGCCCAGAGACGGAATCGAACCGCCGACACGGGGATTTTCAATCCCCTGCTCTACCGACTGAGCTATCTGGGCAACGGGGCGCATTAGACGTGTTTTTCAGGAGGTCGTCAAGCGTGTTTTTTAAAAAATTCGAATTATTACCGACGCTTACGACCTCCACTGCGTGAAACGCTTTATTTTTCGGGGGGTACGTAGCCTTCGGCCTGGGCGTATTCTTCGCCCGAGAGAAATTTGTCCATCTCGGTCTGAAGGAATTTGCGGTCTTCGGCGTTCATCATGTTCAGGCGGCGCTCGTTGATCAGCAGGGTCTGGTGTTTCTGCCAGTCGGCCCAGGCTTTTTGCGAGACGTGGTTGAAGATGTCTTCGCCCTTGGCGCCAGGGTAGGGCGCGCGTTCCAGGCCAGGCAGTTCTTCTTTGTATTTGCGGCACATTACGGTGCGGGTCATGACGACTCTCCTGCGTTCAATACGTCGGCTGCGCGTTTGAGCAGCTTTTTCACCGGGGCAGCAAGGCCCAGGCGTGGCGGGGTGGCGAGGTTATACCAGAGCCAGTCGGCCTCGGCCACGTGATCGGCGGACTCGCGAACCTTGACCAGCCAGGGTTCGATGCTCAACTGGAAGTGGCTGAAGGTGTGGATAAGCCCCGGCAGTTCATGGTGCTCGCCCAGTTGCAGCGCATGTTGTGTGGCCAAGTGTTGCAGATCATCGAAGTCATCCAGTTCCGGAAGGCTCCACAGGCCGCCCCACAAGCCGCTGGAGGGGCGGCGATAAAGCAGGATCGCGCCGTCGTCGTTGGCGAGCATCGGCATGAGCGTGCGTTTCTGCGGGACAGTCTTGCGTGGTTTGGGGATCGGGTAGCGTGTTTCCAGGCCCAACATATGCGCCTCGCAACTGCGCTCCAGCGGGCAGAGCAGGCAGCTGGGTTTGCTGCGGGTGCAGAGTGTGGCGCCCAAGTCCATCATCGCCTGGGTGTAGTTGTTGACCCTGCTGTGCGGTGTGAAGCGTTCGGCAGTGGCCCACAGCTGTTTGGCCACCTTGGGTTCGCCGGGATAGCCTTCTTGCGCCGTAAAGCGCGCCAGCACACGCTTTACGTTGCCGTCGAGGATCGGCGCGCGGATGCCCATGCTCAGGCTGGCAATGGCGCCTGCGGTGGACAGGCCGATGCCGGGCAGCAGGATGAGTTTTTCGACGTCGCGGGGAAATTCGCCGTCGTGATCGGCCACGACGATTCTGGCGGTCTTCTGCAAGTTGCGGGCTCGGGTGTAGTAACCCAGACCTGTCCACAGGTGCAGCACTTCGTCCTCCGGGGCCTCAGCCAGCGCCTGCACGGTCGGCAGGGCTTCCATGAACCGGTCGAAGTAATTCAGCACGGTGCTGACTTGCGTCTGCTGCAGCATGATTTCCGATACCCAGACCCGATACGGCGTGATGCCTTGTTGCCAGGGCAGGTCATGTCGGCCATGACGGTCGTACCAGTCCAGCACGGCGCTGGAGAATTGTTCAGGTTGCATGGCCTGGTGGGCTCTCGTTGTCGGGTATGAGTAGGTAGATGAAACGTTGCGCTAGTGAAGCGCCGCCGGGGCGCTCCTGAGCAGTCCACGTTGCTTTAGCGTTTGAGCAGTCCCTTGAGGGCGTCCTTTAGCTCTGGGCTGACCTTGTCACCGAGTTTTTCATTCAGCTTGTCCTCAAGCTTCTCGCTGATTCGGTCGCCCGCCAGTTTTGCCGCGATCTGGCCGACGCCTTCCTTGTCGAGACGGCAGGCTTTGGCACCCAGCTCCAGCGGGCCGCGGCACTGCACGGGCCATTCGATGCCGACGAAGCGCGGATTGACCTCGCAGGCCGGGTCCGGCATGTCGCTCTTGTCGCCTTCGATGATGATGCCGACGCGGTAGTTCATGCCCAGGACGCGCAGGTCGATGTCCCCGTTACCGTTGACGGTCAGGCCCGGAATACGGACCTTGAGGTCCGGGTTGCTGGCCACGCCGTTGCGCACTGTCAGGTTGCCGTTGAGTTGCTGGAACGGCGTGTCCTTGGCGCGTGGTTCGCCGGTCAGCGGTTTGCGGTTCAGAGTCGAAATCCCCTTGCACAACTGCTGCTCCAGGTTGGCGTTGACCAGCACGCCGTTATTTAGCACGAAGCTGGCGGTGCCGTTGAGGCTGTCGATCAGGGCTTTTTCGCTATTGCCGGTGCCGCTCAGGTGGCTGTCGAGGGTCAACAGGCCGCGTACCGGCGGTGTCTGACCCTGGCTTTCCAGAATGCGTTCGACCGGCACTTTGACAATGCGCGTCTGCACATTTGCCACAGGGGTGTCCGGACGCGCGTCCAGGTTGCCCTTGACCTCGAAGTTGCCGTTGTAGAGATCGCCACTCAATGTATCGACCTTGATGACGCCAGCGTTTGCCTGGGTTTTGAACGCTGCATTGTCGATAGGCAGTTTGTTCAGGGTCAGCTTGCCGAAGTTCAGGTCGGCTTCGACATCCAGCGTGCGCAAGCGCTCCAGTGGCAGCAGTTTTGTAGTGCTCCAGGCCGCCTTGGTGGGTTGTTCGGGCAACGGTGAGTCGCCTGCAACCGCGGCGGCTTCACCCGACTGCACTTCGGATTTGCGTGCGGCCTTGGCACCTTTGCTTTCTTCGCTCTCAGCCGGGCGGTAGCGGTCGGCGTCGAAGGTGTCGCCCTTGAGCTGGACGCGCAATGCCTGCCTGGCGAAATCGTCCACCGCGATGCGGCCAGTGAACGTGCTGTCATCGACTTTCAGGTTGAGGTTTTCAAGCGCAAGGCTGGTGGGCGTGCCGGCGAGGCGCGTGACCATTTCAACCTTGCTCAGCGCGCCCTCGGACATGGCTGGCAACGGCTGGCCGATGTTTTCGAAGAACGTGCGCAGATCAAGCTGGGCAATGGACAGGCCGCCGCTGATCTGTGGGGTTTTATCCAGATCGCGGGCACGCAGCTCGCCCAGTGCCCGCAGCTGGTTGGCCGACACTTTGAGGCTGTTCCATTCGGCGATATTGGCAGCAAGGTCAACCAGCAACTGGCCTTGCGCCGAGAAGGTCACGGTCTTGCCCTGCAAAGGCTCGCCGGCGACTTCGCCGGACAGGCGCATGTCTTCGAATTGATAGCGTTTGAGCACGCGGTCCATGCGCAATTCGCCGACCAGCTCGGTCTTGGCGCGCACGACTGGCTGGTTGGTGCTCAGGAACGCCGTCAGTTTGATCGGGATGTCGGATGCTTCACGAATCGGTCCGGTACTCAGTTGAATGCTCTCGGCGGTGAAGGTCCGACCCTTTCGGGCATCGCTGTAATCCACGCGGGCGTTGTTGACCGTCAGGCTGTCGATATCCAGCCGGATTGGCTGAGAAGGGCGCTCCGCTTTGGGCGCGTCCGGTGTCGGCGCGGGTGCGGGCTCGCCAGGCGTTCCGGCACTTGCCGCAGCAGGCTTGCCGATGTCTTCCCAGTTGCCGTGACCGTTTTCATCACGGTGCAGGGTCAGGTTCAGGCCTTCGACACGAATATCGCTCATCTGCACCTGACGACGAAGCAGTGGCAGCACTCGAACGGACAGGCCCAGCATCTGCACATCGGCAAAGGGCTGATCGGGGGCGGTCAGGGTGGCGACATGGGTGTCGTGCAACTCCAGGCCGAGCCAGGGGAACAGGCTCCAGCCGATATCGCCATTGAGCGTCAGCTCGACGTTGGCCTTGTCACGTGCCAGCTGGCGAATCTCGTCTTTATAGTCGTTGGGATCAAACAGGTGGCTCAGGGCGAAGCCGAGAGCCACGATGATCAGCAACAACCCGAGAATAAACAGCCCCAGGATTTTGCCGAACGCTTTCATGGGCGAGTCCTTGTGTCGATGTTCAAAAATAGCCCACGAGTATACCGCTCTGACGAGCGTACCGGGCTGCGGATGCCGTTATTGCAGTCTGCTGCACGGTATGACGGCGCAGCAATCGTCCAGCGTCAGCCAGAGAGCAGAGGGAAAATCATGGGCCGCTTCTTCGCGTTACACCTTCCTGGCGTTTCCAGACGAGTCGAACACTCACACAGTCAGGGCGCAACTAAAGCGCGGACAGAGTTCTTCTTATCGTGTAATTGATTGTATCTATGGCGTCATAGAGCGCGCGGATTAACCTATGAAAATAGATAATAAAAAGCATGTAACGAGATGCTTATTTGCCATCAGAGAGTGATAGTCTCCGTTTTTGCTGGCTCAGGTGCGTCTTTTTGTCACGTATCTGAACAACCTGCCGATAAAACAGACATGGCCGCTCGGCATGGAGTCTGTGGCGGACCAGCGGACCATCTGCGAGCTTCACACATTGGGGTAATTATAATGAGCACAAGCACAGCCTTGGGCGGCGCTGCCGTTCAGCCTGCGTTCTTGTCCAAAGAGCGCATTATCGCCAAGCCCGGTTTCAACCGTTGGCTTGTTCCACCTGCCGCACTGGCAATCCATCTTTGTATCGGTATGGCTTACGGCTTCTCGGTGTTCTGGTTGCCGTTGTCGAAAGCCGTGGGTGTTACCGCCCCCGTCGCCTGTACTCCGGACATGGGTTTCCTCGCGCAAATGTTTGCGTCGACCTGCGACTGGCAGATTTCCATGCTGGGCTGGATCTACACCCTGTTCTTCATCTTCCTGGGTTGCTCGGCAGCCATTTGGGGTGGCTGGCTGGAACACGCAGGTCCGCGCAAGGCCGGTGTTGTTTCTGCCGTGTGCTGGTGTGGCGGTCTGCTGATTTCCGCGTTGGGTATCTATACCCACCAGATCTGGCTCATGTGGCTGGGCTCGGGCGTGATCGGCGGTATCGGGCTGGGGTTGGGCTATATCTCCCCGGTATCGACGCTGATCAAGTGGTTCCCGGACAAGCGCGGCATGGCGACCGGCATGGCAATCATGGGCTTTGGTGGCGGCGCAATGGTGGGTGCACCGCTGGCCACCGCGCTGATGGGGCATTTCGCTTCGGCTGAAAGCGTTGGCGTCTGGCAGAGCTTCGTGGTGATGGCGGTAATCTACTTCATCTTCATGATCGGCGGCGCGCTGGGCTACCGCGTTCCACCAACCGGCTGGAAACCTGAAGGCTGGACCGCTCCGGCTGCCAAGGCCAAGAACGCGATGATCACCAACCGCCACGTGCATGTCAGCGTGGCCTGGAAGACACCGCAGTTCCGTCTGGTCTGGCTGGTGCTGTGCCTTAACGTTTCGGCGGGTATTGGTATCCTGGGCATGGCTTCGCCACTCCTGCAGGAAGTGTTCGCCGGCAAACTGCTGGGCAACGATCTGACCTTCAGTCAGCTCAATGCCGACCAACTGAAAGCCATTGCTGCGATTGCAGCCGGTTTCACCGGTCTGCTGAGTCTGTTCAACATCGGCGGCCGTTTCTTCTGGGCTTCGTGCTCGGACTACATCGGGCGCAAGGCAACTTACTTCGTGTTCTTCGCGCTGGGTTTCCTGCTCTATGCATCGGTGCCGACACTGGGTCATATGGGCAGCATCGCGCTGTTCGTAGCGGCGTTCTGTGTCGTGCTCTCGATGTACGGTGGCGGCTTTGCAACGGTTCCGGCTTATCTGGCTGACCTGTTCGGTACGCAGATGGTCGGTGCGATTCACGGTCGTCTGCTGACGGCATGGGCTGCGGCCGGTGTGCTGGGTCCGGTACTGGTCAACTACCTGCGTGAGTATCAGCTCAGCCACGGTGTTGCACGTGCCGATGCCTACGACATCACCCTGTACATCCTCTCGGGTCTGCTGGTACTGGGCTTTATCTGCAACCTGCTGATTCGTCCGGTTGCCGACAAGTACTTCATGACCGACGCCGAACTGGCTGCTGAACAAGCCATCGGTCACGACAAGGGTGCCAACGCCACGACTTCGCTGGAGTGGAAGGCATCTGCAGGCAGCAAGCCGGTGGTCATCGCCGCCTGGCTGGCGGTCGGCATTCCGTTGGCGTGGGGCGTCTGGATCACCCTGCAAAAAACCGCAGTGCTGTTCCACTAAGGCCTGCCGTTGATAGAAAAGCGCTTGCACCTCGGTGCAGGCGCTTTTTTTTGCCTGTTTTTTGTGCGCTGCGCCCACGAAAATTGATTGCGATCTGACTCGTATTCATGCGGAGCACGGGAACGATGATCATCGCGTCCGGATGGTGTTCGCCGCGATAGCCATATTCAGTTGACCCTATGTACTCGAGGCACTGCCCGTTCCGGTGCATACGCTGCTACATTAGTCAGCTCTGATTTTATTGCCTGAAGGAGTTGTTTGCATGCTAGCCCACGTGGAGTCATACGCCGGTGATCCGATCCTTTCGCTGATGGAGACCTTTGGCAAGGACTCGCGGGCGGACAAGGTCAATCTGAGCATCGGTTTGTATTACGACGCACAGGGCCGTATCCCTCAGCTGGCATGCGTAGCAACGGCGCAACAGCAACTGGCCGAAGGCGAACAGGCGGCGTCTGTGTACCTGCCGATGGAAGGCCTGGCGGCTTACCGGCAGGCGGTGCAGACCCTGTTGTTCGGGGCGGATCACCCGCTAGTGCGGGCCGGGCGCGTGGCCACCATCCAGACCGTGGGCGGCTCCGGCGCACTCAAGGTCGGTGCCGATTTCCTCAAGTATGCCTTCCCTGACTCACAGGTCTGGGTCAGCGATCCGACCTGGGAAAACCATAACGCACTGTTCGGCGGTGCCGGCTTCAAGGTCAACAGCTACCCGTATTTCGATGCACAGACCGGCGGCGTCAGGTTCGAAGCCATGCTCGATACGGTGCAGGGCCTGCCTGCGCAGAGCATTCTTTTGTTGCATCCGTGCTGCCATAACCCGACCGGCAGCGATTTGTCGGTCGAACAATGGGACCGGTTGATCGAGGTGATCAAGGACCGTCAGCTCATCGCCTTTCTGGATATCGCCTATCAGGGCTTTGGCAAAGGCATCGATGAAGACGCCTACGCGATCCGTGCAATGGCCGACGCAGGGATCACAACCCTGGTCAGCAACTCGTTCTCGAAAATCTTCTCACTGTATGGTGAGCGAGTCGGCGGGCTCTCGGTTGTCTGCGAAGACGCGGCTTCTGCTGCCAATGTATTCGGCCAGCTCAAGGCGACTGTGCGACGCAACTATTCCAGCCCGCCTGCACACGGTGCCTTTCTGGTGTCAAAAGTGCTCAATACGCCGCACCTGCGCGACCAGTGGCTGAGTGAAGTCGAGGCTATGCGCCTGCGCATCATCGACATGCGCACTCGTCTGGTTGAAGTGCTGGCGCAGAAGGTTTCCGGGCATGATTTCAGCTTCATCCTCAGGCAGAGCGGCATGTTCAGCTACACCGGGCTGACACCGCAGCAGGTTGATGAACTGAAAGACGTTCACGGCATTTACATGCTGCGCAGTGGCCGTGTATGCATGGCGGGTCTGAATGAAGGGAATATCGACAAGGTATGTAACGCAATCGCGAGCCTCTTCGCTCACTAAATGCCCTGCTGGTCGTCTGTTTACTTCATGGCGGGCGCATCTGGGCCTATAATGCTCGCCTTTTTTCGCCCAATGATTTTGCGGAGCTGGTGATGGCCGAACGTAAGGCGTACGTCGAGCGCAATACTCTGGAAACCCAGATCAAAGCCTCGATCAACCTGGATGGCACCGGAAAGGCCCGATTCGATATCGGTGTGCCTTTCCTTGAGCACATGCTCGACCAGATCGCCCGGCACGGGCTGATCGACCTGGACATCGAATGCAAGGGTGACCTGGCTATCGACGACCACCATACGGTAGAAGACGTCGGGATCACCGTGGGTCAGGCGTTCAGCCAGGCCATCGGCGACAAGAAGGGCATTCGTCGTTACGGCCACGCCTACGTGCCGCTCGACGAAGCGCTGTCGCGCGTGGTCATCGACTTCTCCGGGCGTCCCGGCCTGCAGATGCATGTACCGTATACCCGCGCCACTGTGGGCGGCTTCGATGTTGACCTGTTTCAGGAGTTCTTTCAGGGCTTCGTCAACCACGCCAACGTGACGCTGCACATCGACAACCTGCGTGGCACCAACACTCACCACCAGATCGAGACCGTGTTCAAGGCCTTCGGTCGTGCCCTGCGCATGGCGGTCGAGCTGGACGAGCGCATGGCCGGTCAGATGCCATCCACCAAGGGTGTGCTCTGATGCAGACGGTTGCGGTCATCGATTACGGCATGGGCAACCTGCACTCTGTGGCCAAGGCGCTGGAGCACGTAGGCGCGGGCCGTGTGCTGATTACCAGTGACGCCAAGGTAATTCGCGAAGCCGACCGTGTGGTGTTTCCGGGTGTGGGCGCGATTCGCGACTGTATGGCCGAGATTCGCCGCCTGGGCTTTGATTCGCTGGTCAGGGAAGTCAGCCAGGACCGCCCGTTTCTCGGCATCTGCGTCGGCATGCAGGCGTTGCTCGACAGCAGTGAAGAAAATAGCGGTGTGGACTGCATCGGTATGTTTCCCGGTCAGGTAAAGTTTTTCGGCAAGGACCTGCACGAAGACGGCGAGCACCTGAAAGTGCCGCACATGGGCTGGAATCAGGTCGCTCAGGCGGTGGATCACCCGCTGTGGCACGACATTCCGGACCTGGCGCGTTTCTACTTCGTGCACAGCTTCTATATCGATGCTGCCAATCAGCGTCAGGTGGTCGGGCGTGGTCACTATGGCCTCGATTTCGCCGCTGCGCTGGCCGACGGTTCACGTTTCGCCGTGCAGTTCCATCCGGAAAAAAGCCACACCCACGGCCTGCAGTTGTTGCAGAACTTCGCCGCCTGGGATGGTCGCTGGTAAGCGCATGAGCAAAGCCAAAGGCAAGCCACCGATCCTGACCCTTTCGCCCGAGCATGAGCAGCAGGCGATCGACAAGCTCAAGCGTCTGTTCGCAGACCGCTTCGAGCTTGACCTGGGCACATTCGAAGTGGCTGAGGTGCTTGAGCTGTTCACCCGCGAGATTGCCCCGCATTACTACAATCGCGCCATTTTCGATGTTCAGCAGCACCTCAAGGAGCGGTTCGAGAGCATCGAAAGCGACCTTTGGGCGCTCGAAAAGAATTGAAATACAAGCAGCTTTTAGCGTCGCGCTTCAAGCCGCAAGAATCAGTGAGTACGCATACTTGCAGCCAATCGCTTGCAGCTTGCCGCTCTTTTTGACCAAGGAAACAGCATGCTGATTATCCCCGCTATCGATCTCAAGGACGGCGCTTGCGTGCGTCTGCGTCAGGGCCGGATGGAAGACTCCACGGTGTTCTCCGATGACCCGGTGGCCATGGCCGCCAAATGGGTCGACGGTGGTTGCCGCCGTCTGCACCTGGTCGATCTGAACGGTGCGTTCGAAGGCCAGCCAGTCAACGGTGATGTGGTCACGGCCATCGCCAGACGCTACCCGAACCTGCCGATCCAGATCGGCGGTGGCATCCGCTCGCTGGAAACCATCGAGCACTACGTAAAGGCGGGTGTGAGCTACGTCATCATCGGCACCAAGGCCGTCAAGGAGCCCGAGTTCGTGGCTGAGGCCTGCCGTGCGTTCCCCGGCAAGGTGATCGTCGGCCTGGACGCCAAGGACGGTTTCGTCGCCACCGACGGCTGGGCTGAAGTCAGCTCGGTGCAGGTCATCGATCTGGCCAGGCGCTTCGAGGCCGATGGCGTATCGGCCATCGTTTACACTGACATCGCCAAAGACGGCATGATGCAGGGCTGCAACATTCCGTTCACCGCCGCATTGGCGGCTGCCACGCGGATCCCGGTGATTGCTTCGGGTGGTATCCATAATCTGGGCGATATCAAGGCGCTGCTCGACGCCAAGGCTCCGGGCATAATCGGCGCAATCACCGGTCGTGCGATCTACGAAGGCACGCTGGATGTGGCCGAAGCTCAGGCCCTCTGCGACCGCGAACAACGCTGAACAGCTGGAGATTGAACCTGTGGCCCTAGCCAAACGCATCATCCCTTGCCTGGACGTCGACAACGGTCGAGTGGTCAAGGGCGTCAAGTTCGAGAACATCCGGGACGCAGGCGATCCGGTGGAAATCGCTCGTCGCTACGATGAGCAGGGTGCCGATGAAATCACCTTTCTCGACATCACTGCCAGCGTCGACGGCCGTGACACCACGCTGCATACCGTCGAGCGCATGGCCAGTCAGGTGTTCATTCCGCTGACCGTTGGCGGCGGCGTGCGTACCGTGCAGGACATCCGCAACCTGCTCAATGCGGGTGCGGACAAGGTCTCGATCAATACTGCTGCAGTGTTCAACCCCGAGTTTGTCGGTGAAGCCGCTGCCCGCTTCGGGTCGCAGTGCATCGTGGTCGCGATTGATGCCAAGAAGGTCTCAGGGCCGGGCGAAACCCCGCGCTGGGAAATCTTTACCCACGGCGGACGCAAGCCCACCGGGCTCGATGCAGTGTTGTGGGCAAAAAAGATGGAAGAGCTGGGGGCCGGCGAGATTCTGCTGACCAGCATGGACCAGGACGGCATGAAAAACGGCTTCGACCTGGGCGTCACGCGCGCCATCAGCGATGCGCTGGGTATCCCGGTGATTGCTTCCGGCGGCGTCGGCAACCTTGAGCATCTGGCGGCCGGTGTCATAGAAGGCCACGCCAGTGCGGTACTGGCGGCGAGTATTTTCCATTTTGGCGAATACACCGTCCCCGAGGCCAAGGCCTACATGGCCAGTCGCGGGATTGTAGTGCGCTGATTCGCTGCGCTTAAAAACGAGTGTCGCTCGTTTCGGACCAAGGGTCTGAAATGACCGGCGCTCGTTTTTTTTCAGGCCCTGCGTCTCTGCTTTATTGTCTGTAAGCGACATCGCAGAGTACCGGGCTAGACAGTACATCGGGTTCACGGCACTCTGCATGCGTCGTTCACGATCGAGTGCCGGAATATGTTCAAACGTCTATTTCTTGCACTGATCGGGGCCGGAGTCTTGTTGAGTGAAGGTGCCCGAGCCGACGACCCGGTGCCTTACTCCATGGTGTTGCTGACCGAAAACTTCCCGCCGTTCAACATGGCGGTCGATGGCAAGAATTTCGCGCAGGAAACCAACATCGACGGCATTGCTGCTGAAGTGGTGCGCGAGATGTTCAAGCGCGCGAATATCGGCTACAGCATGACCCTGCGCTTTCCGTGGGACCGCGTTTACAAACTCGCGCTGGAGAAACCTGGTTACGGCGTGTTTTCCACCACCCGCCTGCCTGAGCGCGAGAACCTGTTCAAGTGGGTCGGCCCGGTAGGATCCTACGACTGGATCATGCTGGCGCGCAGCGACAGCCCCATCACATTGACGTCACTGGAGCAGGCCAGGGATTACCGGATCGGTGCCTACAAGGGCGATGCCATTGGCGAACGCCTCAACGCCATGGGCCTGAACCCGATCCTGATGTTGCGTGACCGGGACAATGTGAAAAAGCTCGCTAACGGCCAGATCGACCTGTGGGCGGTGGGCGATCCCGTTGGCCGCTATCTGGCCAAACTGGAAGGCGTCACGGGGTTCAAGATGGCGCTGCGTTTCAACAGTGCCGAGTTGTACCTGGCCGTCAACAAAAGCACGCCAGACGAAGTTGTCGCTCGCTTGCAGAAGGCACTCGACCAGATGCGCGCCGAAGGCTGGGTCGATGCCGTCAAGGCGCGCTATCAGTAATCGCTTACCCTGCCGCAGGCGACGGGATGAGGTCTTCGCGCAACGCGGATGGCTGACCGTTGATGTCGTGGGCGTAGGTGCAGATCTTCTCATCATGATCGGCTTCATTATCAACCCCTGATAAATGTGTCTTGGCCCCCATTATTGAGACACCTTCCTTTAAACCGGAATTGACACATTTATCAAGGCTGAAGCGGTGGTGGACATGTAAAGCAGGCTCGGCTTACCTCTGGTATTGAACATGCCGACGTCAGGAGGGCGTATTCATGTACCTGCTTCTGCTGAACCGAGCTGATTACAGTCAATCCTGATTCAAGTACGGCCTGATGGCAGACAGCCGTTGTGAGGGGTAAGGAAATCCGAGAGCGTTCACGGCACTCCACACGTCGGTATCTGTGAGCTTGAGTAAGCCCCAATCGGCAAAAAACTCCGTGAGGTTGCGTTTGGCGGCGATGGAAGCACTCAACACGAAATATTTAAGACCTGGGGTCGGGCCTGGATTTTCTCTGATGTAACGATGCCATGCAGGCATAAAGCCTTCGCCAAGTCCCTTGCGCAGTTGTTCAAATATTGCTTGCGGGTCAGACTCGGGCGCCCCGTAGGTTTTCGCGGTGCGTGGTAATGCCAGCCAATCCAGGGTGCCAGACCAGCGATCAGGGAAGACGTATGTGTATTCGTTTATATAGTGTTGGCTGACTGCAAGGGCATACAGATTAACGGAGACTTCGGCAAAGGGACCGTAGGAGATGTAAGAGGTTTGATAATGGTGTCCATATTCGTGCAGCGCGACCCATCGCTCAGTGGCCAGCCCCCCGAGTAGAGCCTCGCTGAACTCACCGATCGATTCTCTGTGGGGCAGGGCGATGTAACCTGTGGACGCATGGGGATTTGCACTGGCGGAGCCTTCCACCGCATAGAGCAAAAGAGCCGACCTTTTATGGATAGACGTGGAACCATCCTGCCCGCTGACCTCCGCTTCCAGGCGCATGACCTCCTCATGAGAATGCACTATGGCACTGGGGGCGACATGGGAAAACTTGAGCGTCGTGTCCCGTAATGCCGCAATAACCACGTGCGTCCCCACCAGCTCGACTTCAGGCGCATCGGTGAGGAGGAGCATTCTAAGCCATTGGAGTTGAGTGGTAACCCTATTGACGTAGTAGGGCATCGGGATCACCCCATTCCCGAAGGTTACCCGCGCTGCGCCGGTCGTGGGGCCGGTCAGCTTACGGATGTGAATGGCACCGCCCAACGGGTCTCGAATAGTGTTTAGCCCTCGGGTCAGACGCGTTGCCCGCATGTTCTCGGACTGCTCTGAAGGGTTGTTGCGGTTGGCCATGCCTTGTGTGCCGACCAGCAAGGTCAGGTTATCGACGTTGCCCCATGCCCATACCTGAATCTCTTGCCCTGCTGGCGCAAAGTAGCCGGTTGGCTGATAGTCGGCCTTGCGGAGCCACCAGGACATCTCGGCCTGCTCGGAAGCTGCGTCCTGCATGGGTCGAATAAGCAATGAGCGCGCGTGAGGGAATCCAAGCGTTGAATCCAGTGCGTAAGAGCAAGTATTTTGAGAATGGCTGCATATTCGGATACGCAAGGTATCGGCGGTATGCAGATAGTCAGGCGGTACGGACGGGTTGGAAAAGACTCCGCCGCTGACAATACCGATGCCTTTCCACTCTGTACCGGAAAATGCTTCTGCCCGCCCCGACTGCATAGTGGTTGAGCCACTGACTGAGAGGCTGTTGTCGGGGTTCCTGTGTGATGACAGGCGCGTCAGTATCGGGCGGACATGAAACGTCGTATCAGTGCCTGGAAAACCGGCTACACGCAGGCGGATGCGTTCAGGGTCTACAAGATAACTTGCAGGCACATCCGGATTAAGTAAACCCATGGCAACCGAGCCTATGGAGGCCCAGATGCCATCTGCTCTCAGTGCCTCTACCGTCGCGCCGTTTGCGCCGTAGATCGCGACAACGACCTCGACGCGATCATCTGAAACTGCCGCTATGTCGATTGCTACAATTGAAACTGCTTGCGTTGCCGGCGGTTCGGAGTCCGCTGTGGAGGTGACGCAGGTGAAGCCTTGCAACGCCCCCGCGCCAGTGATGGCTGAAGTGAAATCGCTCATCGAATGATACCTGTTGCTGCCCGGTCACTTCATGACCGAGGGAGAAATAGTGGGCAGATACGGGCCTGGACGTGATGGCCACTATGCTCGTGCCTGTGATTTTCTCGTACAACAGTGGGAGTGGTGGATATAGTCAGAGGGGATCTGCTATCGGATGTCCATACTGCCCAAACCGAGTAAACACAGTGTGTACCTGCCCTCGATCAAGGTGTACTGACAGAACTGACAGGTAGGTGTGGTTGTGCTTACTGCGTCAGCGATAAATCCCATTCTTGCCATGTGCTGCGCTCGCCTGGTTACCGCGCTCGCTGATAATGCTGCGCAGGTCGATCCATTCGACGCCCTGGGCCTTGAGTTTAGGTAACTCGCGCTCCAGCACGTCCAGCGTGACAGGGTAGGGATGACCGATAACCACTGCCGAACCGTGCTTGCGGGCGAGGTTGATAGCGGTCTGCAATTGTCGGCTGATGGCCTCTGCAGTGCGCTCGTCGTCCAGAAACACATCGCGCGAGACGCTGGCCAGACCGATACGCTGCGCCTCGGCTGCCGCCACGGTTTTCGCGCTGGTGCGGCTGTCCACGAAAAACAGATGGCGCCGTTGTAGCTCGGCCATCAGCCAGGCCATGGCGACCGGTTCGGCAGTCATCCGGCTGCCCATGTGATTATTGATACCGGCTGCATAAGGTACTTTCAGCAGGGCAGCGTTGAGACGGCTTTCCAGCTCAGGCAGTGGCAGTTCGGGATGCCAGGCGTATGGGCCTGTCGCGGGGTCCATCGGCATGTGCAGCATGACCGTCTTGCCTGCGCGATGAGCCTCGCGGGCAAACTCGGTGGCATGCGGGGTATCAGGCATGATCGCCAGCGTGACCGGGCCTGGAAGCGCCAGTGTGCGGCTGTCGCGCGCCGGATTCTGACCCAGGTCGTCAATGATCAGGCTGAGATAGGCTTTCGAGGGTTTTTCAGCCTGATCAGCTGGCGCTGCGTGGGCAGCGCCAGTGATCGAGAGGGCCAGAAGTAACAGAGCGAGAACACGCATCCGTCAATTGCCGCGGGTGATACTCAGCCCCTTCAGCAGGCTGAGTGCCTGACTGAGCTGGAAGTCGTCATCCTGCGGACGCGCCTTGGCTGCTGCGCCGCCTTTGAGGGTTGGCTTGTCGGCACCGCCGTTGCCATTGCCCAAGTGGCCCATCAGGTCGGCTTCCTTGTAGTTCTCGCCGTCGGCTTCGCTGGTGACCTTGGCCCGGCGCACCACGATGTCCGGATTGATGCCCTGAGCCTGGATCGAGCGGCCATTTGGCGTGTAATACAGTGCTGTAGTGATCTTCAGCGCGCGATCGTTGTTCAGCGGCAGGACGGTTTGTACCGAGCCTTTGCCGAAGGTGTCGGTGCCCATGAGAATCCCGCGTTTCTGATCTTGCAGGGCACCGGCAACAATTTCCGATGCCGAGGCACTGCCACCGTTGATCAGGACTACCAACGGCACGCCTTCGCTGGCATCTGCCGGATCGGCCGAGAAGCGCAACTCGGAGTTGGCGATGCGGCCTTTGGTGTAGACGATCAGGCCCTTGGTGAGGAAGTGATCCGCCACCTGCACGGCCGATTGCAGCACGCCGCCGGGGTTGTTGCGCAGGTCGAGGATCAGACCGCTCATCTTCTTGCCATTGTCCTTGCGGAATTTGGCCAGCGCCTTGCCGACTTCGTCACCGGTCTTGACCTGGAACTGGGTAATGCGGATATAGCCGTAGCCGTTTTCCAGCATCTGCGCCTTGACGCTCTTGACCTGGATGGTCGCACGCGCCAGCGTCACGTCAAACGGAGTACCACCGTCGCGCACCAGCGTCAGGGTGATCTTCTCGCCGATCTTGCCGCGCATCTTGTCGACCGCTTCCTGCATGTTCTGGCCCTGGGTCGGCGTGCCGTTGATCTTCACGATCAGGTCGCCTGCCTCAATGCCTGCCTTGGAAGCCGGTGTGTCGTCGATGGGCGAAACCACCTTGACGAAACCGTCTTCGACGCCCACTTCGATGCCCAGACCACCGAACTCGCCGCTGGTGCTTTCCTGCAGCTCCTGAAAGTCTTCCGGGCCGAGGTAGGCCGAGTGAGGGTCAAGGTTGCTGAGCATGCCCTTGATGGCGTTCTCAAGCAGGGTCTTGTCGTCCACCGGCTCGACGTAGGCTGCCTTGACCCGGTCCATGACCTCGGCAAAGGTACGCAGCTCGTCAAGTGGCAGCGGTGGCTTTGCACTGGCATTGGTCTTGGCGGGCGTGACTGCTGCAGGCGTGGCTGGCGCGGTCTTCTCGGCAGCTTGCGCCAGAGGCGCGCCGATAACGATGGCAATTGCCAGGGCCAGCGAGGTGAGGCGGGACAAATGCAGCATGTCTAACGAACTCCTACAGATATTGACGCCGACTTATCCTTGAGTGCGGCACCATTGGGCCGGATCGCTGGGGCGACCCTGCTGACGAATAGCAAAGTACAACGCTGCCGTGTCCTGACCGCCACTATTGCCGACCGTGGAAATCGCTTCACCGGCTTTTACAATGTCGCCTGCCGACTTGAGCAGGCTCTGGTTATGCCCATAGAGGGTGAGATAACCGTTGCCATGGTCGAGAATGACCAGAAGCCCGGCACCACGCAACCAGTCGGCGAACACCACTCGTCCGCCATGCACGGCATGTACCTGGCTTCCGGCTGCGGCGCTGATCATGACGCCGTCCCACTTGGTCCGTTCATCATCACCGCGGGCTTCACCGAAACGCGCAAGCAGTCGACCATCAACAGGCCATGGAAGTTTTCCTCTGGCCTCTGCAAAAGGTCCGCCGTAGGAAACTCCGGCACTGGAAACGACTGCGCCGGGGGCTTTGACCGGACGACGCGGTGCGGGTTCATCATCGCTTTTACTGCTGCTGCTATTGCTGTTGTTGCGTGCGACGGCTTCAGCTTCGCGCTGACGTTTCTCCTCCGCCTCACGTGCAGCAACCAGCGCTTTCTGGCGAGCCTCTTCGGCTTCACGTGCCTGCCGGGCCAGCGTTTCCTCGATGGTCTTGAGGACTTTGGCCAGATCGGCCTGATCCTGCTGACGGGCCTGCAGCTTCTGATCGCGGGCCTTGTAATCCTGGTTCAGCCTGGCCAGCGCCTGCTGGCGCTCCTGACGCACTTTGGCCAGCTCTTCGCTCTGACTCTCCAGGCTGCTCTTCTGCACCAGCAATTGAGCCTGTTGCAGGTCGATGTCTTTTTCGACATTGGCCAGCTGGCGCAGGGTTTCATTGAAGTTGCGCAACTGCTCCAGGCGCGCCTGGCTCAGGTAATCGTAATAGGTGAGGGTTCGGGCGAACTTCTCGGGGTGTTGCTGATTGAGCAACAGCTTGAGGTATTCCTGGCGGCCACTCTGGTAGGCGGCGCGGGCCTGGATAGCAATCAGGCGTTGCTGCTCTACACGAGCGCTGTTCAGTTTCTTTTTTTCACTGTCGAGCTTTTGCAGCTCGGCTTCCGTCTTTTTTAGTTCCTTTTGCAGGACCTCGACCTGCTTTTCCAACTTGCCCATTTCGGTTTCAGTGGTGCGCAGGTCCTTCTGGACGCCTGCACGTTCTTCCTGAAGCTTGCCCAGGACTTTTTGCAGCTCCGCCACATCCTGACGCGCAGCATCTATCTGTTTTTGGGTTTGCACGCGCTCGTCTTCGGCAAACGCCGGATTGAGCAGGCAGATCAGAGCAAGGGCAATCAAGGCGCGAAGCATGTGGATGGGCGATACCGAGGAATTGTGAGAAAAAATGTCAGGCCTAGTATGCCCGCCATGCGCTGCAAAAAAAACGCCCCGCAGCCACTGCTTTAGGGCTTGAATCATAAAAAACCGGCCTTGCCTGATGGCTATGGGCCGGTTTTCAGCGGTTTACTCTGCCACGAGGATCGAGTGGCCGGTCATTTCCTGCGGTTTCTCCATGCCCAGCAGGTGCAGCATGGTCGGTGCGACGTCAGCCAGAACGCCCCCTTCGCGGACTTTCAGCGGGCGTTTGCCAACGTATACGAAAGGGACCGGCTCCGACGTGTGCGCAGTATGCGCCTGCCCGGTGGAATCGTCGGTCATCTGCTCGACGTTACCGTGGTCGGCAGTGATCAAGGCTTCACCGCCGACTTTTTCCAGCGCCTGGGTAATACGGCCGACACACACATCCAGGCATTCCACCGCCTTGATCGCTGCTTCCATAATCCCGCTATGGCCGACCATGTCGCCGTTGGCGTAGTTGACGACAATCACGTCATAACGCTGATGCTCGATGGCATCGACAATTTTATCGGTCACTTCCGGCGCGCTCATTTCCGGCTGCAGGTCGTAGGTGGCGACTTTCGGCGATGGGATCAGAATGCGCTCTTCACCGGGAAACGGTTCTTCACGACCGCCGGAAAAGAAGAAGGTGACGTGGGCGTATTTTTCGGTTTCGGCGATGCGCAGTTGCGTCTTGCCGTTGTCTGCCAGGTATTCGCCCAGCACATTTTTCAGACTGCCCGCCGCGAAGGCCGAGGGTGCAGGGATGCTTGCAGCGTACTGGGTCAGCATCACGTAATTGACCTTGGGCTGGCGGGCGCGCTCGAAGTCCTTGAAATCGTCTTCGACGAACACGCGGGTCAGTTCACGGGCGCGGTCAGCGCGGAAGTTCATGAACACCACGGCGTCGCCGTCTTCCACGCGGGCAGGTTCGCCGATGCGCGTGGCCTTGACGAACTCGTCGTTCTCGTCACGTGCGTAAGCGGCTTCAAGCCCTGCGACACCGCTGTCTGCGTGGAATTCGGCGGTGCTGTCGACGATCAGACTGTAGGCAGTGGAGACGCGGTCCCAACGGTTGTCACGGTCCATCGCGAAGTAACGGCCAATGATCGTGGCGGTGCGGCCCTTGCCCAGACGCGCGAAGGTCTGATCCATCAGCTCAAGGGATTTTTTCGCGCTGCGCGGCGGCGTGTCGCGACCGTCGAGAAACGCGTGCAGGTAGATCTTTTCCGCGCCACGTTTGACCGCCAGTTCGGCCATCGCCACCAGGTGATCCTGATGGCTGTGAACGCCGCCATCGGACAGCAGGCCCATGATGTGCACAGCCTTGCCGGCGCTGACAGCTTTATCCACAGCGGCGCAGATGGTCGGGTTTTCGAAGAATTCGCCGTCGCGGATCGCTTTGGTCACCCGAGTGAAGTCCTGATACACCACGCGGCCGGCACCCAGGTTCATGTGCCCGACTTCGGAGTTGCCCATCTGACCGTCCGGCAGACCGACGTCCATGCCCGACCCGGAAATCAGGCCGTTGGGCATGGTCTGGTAGAGACGATCCATGACGGGCATCTTTGCCGCCAGAATGGCATTGCCTTCATGGCTTTCGCTGTGTCCGAAGCCATCCAGGATGATAAGAACCAGAGGTTTTGGCGTGGCAGTCATAGAACCCACTCGATGCTGATTGGATAAAGAGATAGACAAAGTACAAGGGAACGGCATTTTAAGGACAAGTTCAAACGGCGTCACTGCCGTACGGACTTTGGCCGACCTTGGCTGCTGTGTATACTGGCCGACATTTTAACGCCCTGGAACCTACTGATGGTTGCTCACCTGCTTGAATTCGCCACTAACCACTATTTGATCACCGGTGCCTTCGTCGTTCTGCTGGGACTGCTGATCGCGTACGAACTGAGCAAGGGCGGTGCCAGCCTGAGCACTCGCGAGCTGACCGCACTGGTCAACAGCGATCAGGGCGTGGTCATCGACGTGCGCTCGAAAAAGGATTTCACCGCAGGCCACATCGTGGGCTCCCTGAACTTTCCGCAGGACAAGGTACTGACCCGTACCGCCGAGCTGCAGAAATACAAGGACAAGACGTTGATCATAGTCGATGCAATGGGGCAGCATGCTGGCACCACCGCCCGTGAGCTGCTCAAGTCCGGCTTCAAGGCGGCCAAGCTGTCCGGCGGCATTTCCAGCTGGCGCGGCGACAATCTCCCTTTGGTGAAGTGAACATGGCTCAAGTCATCGTCTATTCCAGCGACTACTGCCCGTATTGCATACGCGCCAAGCAACTGCTGCAGAGCAAGAGCGTGGCCTTCGATGAAATCCGCGTGGACGGCAAGCCGCAGCTGCGTGCAGAAATGACCAAGAAAGCCGGTCGCACTTCTGTACCGCAGATCTGGATCGGCTCTACCCACGTGGGCGGCTGCGATGACCTGTTCGCTCTGGAGCGTGCCGGCAAGCTTGATGCGCTGCTGGCCTGATTCCCTTAAACTTTCAGCCCTACCTGACAAGGATCCGAGATGACCGATCAACCGAACAACGGCGCTGTTGCCAACGAAGAAAACGGCCCGCAATTTTCCCTGCAGCGTATCTACGTTCGCGACCTGTCGTTCGAAGCGCCAAAAAGCCCGGCGATCTTCCGTCAGGAGTGGACGCCGACCGTCAGTCTGGACCTCAACACCCGTCAGAAGCAGCTGGAAGGCGATTTCTACGAAGTCGTGCTGACCCTCTCCGTAACCGTCAACAACGGGGACGAAGTGGCCTTCATCGTTGAAGTGCAACAGGCCGGTATCTTCCTGATCAAGGGCCTGGACGATGGCGCGATGAGCCATACCCTGGGTGCGTTCTGCCCGAACATTCTGTTCCCGTATGCACGTGAAGCGATCGACAATCTGGTCGTACGCGGCTCGTTCCCTGCGCTGATGCTGGCCCCGGTGAACTTCGACGCCCTTTACGCGCAAGAGCTGCAACGCATGCAGGAAGCCGGCGAAACGCCGACTGTTCAGTAAGCGTTACCGCTGCAAGCAAAAAGCGCCTTTCGGGGCGCTTTTTTGTGTCTGTTCAAATAGCGGCGATTGACCACGCGTATCCTCGTGCATGGGTTTTACTGCGCATGCTGTTTGTATGCTTTTTATCGGGATGTTACTGACGACGCAGAGTGCGACATCAGTGACAGGGCGAAGGAACCCGACGCAGTCGGGCCGGAAACGGAGCCAGTGGATTTGGTTACTTTGGCCCCATCAAAGTAACTCGCCGAGGGGCGAAAAGCTGACCCGAGTCGAACGCAAATCCCCCTGACACCACAGAACCGCCGTATGACGCAGAGCGTCACGAACTGCGTGTCGACGCGGAGCGTCGGCACGATAATCATCAGTGCCTTCAGCCAAACTGCTCTAAAACGCTTTTCAACCGCGATCGCACAAACGACGCCGATTGCGACGTAAGTGACAGGACGAAGGAACCCGACGAAGTCGGGCCGGAAACGGAGCCAGGGGATTTGGTTACTTTGGCCCCCTCAAAGTAACTCGCCGAGGGGCGAAAAGCTGACCTGAGTCGAACCCCAATCCCCCTGACACCACAGAACCGCCGTGTGACGCAGAGCGTCACGAACTGCATGCCGACGCGGAGCGTCGGCACGATAGTCATCAATTTCCGAGCCGCGTCTTTAACCCAACTGCTCTAAAGTGCTTTTCAACCGCGATGGCAAAGACGACGCAGAGTACGACGTAAGTGACCCGAGTCGAACCCCAATCCACCTGACCTCTCAAAACCGCTTTGTGACGCGGAGCATTGGCACAAGTGTCAGTAAGATAATATCCATATGGACCGGCAAAGCCCCGCACTGGGGCCTAAGCAAATCCGTGCTGGCGCCAGGCCTCATAAACCGCCACGGCGACGGTGTTGGACAGATTCAGGCTACGGCAGCCTTCACGCATGGGCAGCCGCAGGCGGTTGTCACTGCTCAGCGAGTCGAGAATATCGGCGGGCAGGCCACGGCTTTCCGGGCCGAACAGAAATGCGTCACCTGGCTCAAAGCTGGCATCGTGAAAAGGTCGCGAGCCCTTGGTGGTGAAAGCGAACAGCCTCGGGTTGCCGATCTTCTCCAGACAGCTTGCCAGGTCAGCATGCGTCTGCAGCGTGGCATACTCGTGATAGTCGAGCCCGGCACGGCGCAAGCGCTTGTCGTCCAGCTCGAAACCCAAGGGTTCGATCAAATGCAGGGTGCAGCCACTGTTGGCGCATAGCCTGATGACATTGCCGGTATTCGGCGGAATTTCTGGTTGAAAAAGGATGACGTGAAACATGCACGGCTCCGAACGAAAGGACGGGATGCATTCTACCCCTGAAGAGGACCCGAGACCGAAGCTGTGGCCGCGTGTTCTTGGTTCGATGGCAATTGTCGGCTTTACCGTGGGCACCATTATCGGTCGTCTGCAGCAACCTGACCCGGTTGAACTGGAACAGATCGAGGAGTTGCCAGCCGGGCTGGCGCTCTGGTTCAACGAAGAACCGAAGTATCGCGGTGCCACTGTCGATGGTGCAGTGGTACTCAACGTCGATGCTTCAGGACAGCCGTGGACGGGCCAACTGAGGTTTGACAACAGGGTTGCACGCTGGAAGGTGGAACGAGGAGAGAATGGGTTGGTGCTGACGCTCCTGGCAGCCCGTCCACTTCATGGCGACTGGCGCACTGAGAAGGTGGACGGGCGCTGGAGACTGGAGGTCAGTCTCCGGGAGGAATAAAAGAGGGGAATCCCCGGCCTGCCTGTACCAAGGTCCCCAAAACTGGTGATGTAATACCTACTGCAGAGTGCGTGCCAGTTTTGAGAATTAATCCGAAAGAACAGGCTCGGCTAGTCATATCCGGTTAAGCACCGCTTGAGTCCTGAATCCCAAAAAATAAACAAACCATTGAATCTTATGGGTATTTTGTGAGGGTCAGATGCCTCGGGTTGATTTCGGCAATAGCCGATGTGAATCGTTGGCGCTGACGCCGCGAATCCTGCAAGCCGCGTCGGACGCGGTTGCCCATCGTCTGACGATGCACTCAATTTGCGCATCATCGCGCCATACACACCCATACTGATGCATTAACGCGGTTGGTCCTGCCAAGGCACCAGCTTGCGTTGCAGTGCACGCAGGCCCAGCTCCATGGCAAACGCGATAACGGCAATCACCAGAATCCCCAGAATCACAACGTCGGTCACCAGAAACTGCGCTGCCGACTGCACCATGAACCCAAGCCCGCTGGTGGCGGCGATAAGCTCTGCCGCCACCAGTGTCGACCAGCCCACGCCCAGGCCGATGCGGATCCCGGTAAGGATGTCCGGGAGCGCGCCGGGCAGGACCACATGACGAATCAACTGCCAGCGTGTTGCGCCCAGTGCCTGTGCTGCCCGCACTTTGGCCGGGTCAACGGTGCGAACTCCGGTGGCGGTAGCGATGGCAATTGGCGCGAAGATCGCCAGATAAATCAGCAACACTTTGGAGAATTCGTCGATACCGAACCAGATAACGATCAGCGGCAGGTAGGCCAGCGGTGGTATCGGTCTGTAAAATTCGATCAGCGGGTCGAAGATGCCTCGCGCAACGCGGTTGTGGCCGATGGCGATGCCCACCGGGATGGCCGTCACAATCGCTGCACCCAGGGCCAGACCGATGCGTTGCAGGCTGGCATGCAGATGCTGCCAGAGTGTGGCGTCCATGTAGCCTTTGGTTGCCAGCAGCCAGCCTTTGCTCAGCACATCCGCTGGCGACGGCAGGAACAGCGGTTCGATCCAGCCCGCGGCAGTCACGGCCCACCAGAGGGTCAGCAACGCCGCTAGGGTCAGCCCGCTGATCGCCCTGGTGCCTGGATAACCGTCTGACGCCGGGGCAGCAGGTTGTTCGGCCAACGGTTTGGCGATGCTTGCCAGGTTGTGGCGATCCATCGGCTCATGGCCGCTTACAGGCTCATGGCTGCTCATACACGCTGCTCCCGAGTGCGTTGGGAGAACACCCTGGCCAGCACATGTTCGCGGGTCTCGATGAAATGTGGATCGGATTTTATCGCACGGGCCGATTCGCCAGCGCTGTAGCGGCGGCTGAAGTCCAGGTGCAGATGCTCGTCGACCCGACCGGGGTTGGGGGCGAGCAGAACAAGATCGGTGGCGAGGAACACCGCCTCTTCTATATCGTGCGTTATCAGAAACACTGGCTTGGCGGTACGTTGCCACACTTGCAGCAACAGCTCCTGCATCTGTTCGCGGGTGAAAGCGTCCAATGCCCCGAACGGCTCGTCCATCAACAGGATGCGCGGGTCGGCTGCCAACGCTCTGGCCAGACCGACGCGTTGCCGTTGCCCGCCGGACAGCTGCCATATTCGCCTTTGATCAAAGCCCATCAGATCCACCAGTGCCAACATCTCCCGTGCTCTTGCTTCGCGTTCTGCACGGCTGACACCTGCCAGTTCAAGACCAAATGCAACATTGGCCAACACATCCTGCCAAGGCAGCAAAGCATCGTCCTGAAACACTACACCGCGCTCGGCGCTCGGCCCCTCGACGACAATCCCGTCAAGGGTAATGTGACCGCTGTCGGGTTTGATAAAGCCTGCAATCAGGTTCAGCAACGAGGTCTTACCGCTGCCGGAGGGTCCAAGCGCGACCAGCAGTTGCTGTGGGCCCAGGCTCAGATTGATGTCCGCCAGCACCGGTGCCGCTGCACCGGGATACTGTGCGCCGATACGCTCCAGCCGCAACAGGGCCATGCCGTGTCTCCTTTTAATCAAGGCGCTTAGCTAATCAAGGCGCTTAGCGAGGAATGAACCGGGTGCTGACGTAAGGCGAATAGTCAGGTAGCGGCGCGTCTACCTTGCCCTGCTCTTTAAGGAATGCTGCAGTTTTGCTCACGGCCTCAATGGTTGGTGCGCCCAGCAACGCCGTCTGTTCGGCAGCCAGCGGGTAGACGTTGCCTTGCAACAGCGCAGGAACGTCAGACGCCTTGGCACCTGACAGCCTGGTCAGCTTGTCGATATTGGCCGGGTTGGCGATCCATGCAGCGGGGTCCTGGCGATAGTGGGCATAGGCATCGAGCGTCACTTTGGCGAATGCACTGACAATCTCCGGATGTTTGCTGGCGAAGTCCTTGCGCACGATCCATGCATCGAAGGTAGGGGCTCCGACCTTGGCCAGTTCGCCGGAGGTGATCAGCACCTTGCCGGTTTCCTTCGCAACGCCCAGTGCGGGGTCCCAGACATAGGTGGCGTCGATGTCGCCGCGCTTCCAAGCCGCAGCAATGGCGGGCGGCGCAAGGTTGAGGATCGTGACCCTCGCCGGATCGATGTTCCAGTGTTTGAGTGCAGCGAGCAGGCTGTAATGGCCGGTGGAGACAAAGGGCACGGCTACCTTCTTGCCGATCAGGTCCTGTGGCGAGTCGATCCCCGAGCCATTGCGGGCGACCAGGGCTTCGGCAGCGCCAATCTGCGTTGCAATCAGGAATGCCTCAACCGGGAGTTTGCGCGTAGCGGCTGCTGTGAAGGGGCTTGAGCCGAGGTAACCGATCTGTACATCGCCGGAGGCGACCGCCGTAATGACGTCCGCCCCGTTATCGAATTTGCGCCAGGAGATTTTCGAGTCGGTGGCTTTTTCATAGGCGTTATCGGCCTGGGCAACCTTGGCCGGGTCGACGGTCGTCTGGTAGGCAACGGTAAAGTCGGCTGCTTGTGCGATGAATGTTGTGCCAGTCAACGACAGTGCAATCAGCAGGCGCAGGGGAAAATGCAGTTTCATGGTGGCGCTCCGAATCAGACGAGCTTGGGACTGGCTGGATTAGGAGCCTAAGTGATCTAAGAAAATACAAATAAATAACTTTTAGATATTAGCTTATGAAAGGTTCTTATCCGCTTACCTGCACATCAGAGGCTGTTACGCATCTGCCAATCGGCTCAGGTGCGAGACGCCGGACACCGAAATTGCTTTTTTGTTCACCTGGACGACCCTTGAGCGCGTGTTTCAGACGGTCAAAAACGCTGAAAAAAGCCTGTTTTAAGCGGTTTTTAGAAATTATTTCACGATGGCATAGCGCCAGACGTCAAAGTGGTGACAACTGTCATATTTCTTCACTAACCTCTCTGAAGTGCCCGTTTTACAAGGCTTTTACTGGCAGGCTGATTGCACCTTGCCGTTGGCGACAATGACCGGCTGGTTTGGATTTGACCGGTAAGTGGCACAAAACGAAATGATCTGACGAGCGGTACCAAAATAAATTTTGGGAATTACGCAATTAGGTCGATACACTCCGTGACGTCCTGGCTGACACGAGTTGTGACATATACCTGATTGTTATCAGGAGCTGATAAACGGTTCCTTTTGGGCATGAAGAATTTTCACTAACGTTCGGCCACCGACATGCGCGGTCTAGTCAAAAGTCGGGGTGTACAGAATCCATTGACCTCCAGGTCGGGACTGTCGCCTATCGCAATATCTCTGGGTCAGGGCAATGCCCGGCACCAGAGACATAAAAAATTAGATTCACGAGGAGCGTAGTTAATGAAGAAGTCCACCCTGGCCTTGGCCGTAACCGTCGGTGTATTGGCCCAGCAGGCCGGTGCAGCTGGTTTCCTTGAAGACAGCAAAGCGTCCGTTAGTTCTCGTACTCTGTATTTCGACAACGATTTCCGCGAAGGCACTACCCACAACAACCGTGAGACGGCCACTGGCCTGAAATTCGACTACCTGTCGGGCTTCACTCAGGGCACTGTGGGTTTCGGTCTGGATGTCCAGGGATTGGTCGGTGTTCACCTTGATGGCGGCCGTGGCAACCACGCTGCTGCAGCAAACGGCGGTATTCTGCCTACCGACACTGACGGTTCTGCGGTCAGCGAGTGGAGCCGTCTGGGCGCCAACGGCAAGGTACGCTTCTCGAAAACCGAACTGAAAGTCGGTAACGCATTGGCACCTAACCTGCCAATTCTGGTCAGCAACGACGGTCGTCTTCTGCCCCAGGCTTTCCAGGGCGGCATCCTGACCTCCAAGGATCTGGACACCGTTACCTTCACGGCTGGTCAGTTGAACAAGTCCATCGGCCGTGCTTCGAGCAACTGGACTGACCTGTCCATTGCCGGTGCTTCCGAGACTGCCGATCAGTTCCGCTTCGCCGGTGCTGACTGGAAAGTTACCAAAGACCTGACCCTGCAGTACTACTACGCCAACCTGGAAGACTTCTACAAGCAACACTTCCTGGGTCTGGTTCATGTCTACCCGATCAGCGACAACCAGTCCTTCAAGACTGACCTGCGTTATTTCAACAGCAGCTCTGACGGCAAGAACAGCGACGCCGCGACGGGCTACCGTTTCAACAACAACAACGGTTATGCCAAGAACGCTGGCGAAGTGGATAACTCCACCTGGTCTGCCATGTTCACCTACTCCTTGGGTGGCCATGCATTGATGGTTGGCCATCAGCAGGTTGGCGATGACGGCGGTATGGTTTTCCTGAACCAGGGCAACGTAACCAAGAACGGCACCAGCACTTCGAGTCTTGAAGGCAACGGCGGTTCCAGCTTCTACCTGTTCACTGACTCGATGATCAACGGCTTCAACCGTGCGGGTGAAAACACCACGTTCGGTCAGTACTCGTATGACTTCGCCAAAGTGGGTGTTCCAGGCCTGAAAGCAGCAGTTGCTTACCTGCACGCAGACGACATTCGCGACCGTACTACCGGCAAGGAAGAGTACTCGGAGTGGGAAACCGACATGCGCGTTGACTACGTGATCCAGAGCGGTCCGCTGAAAGGCTTCGGTACCACCCTGCGTCACGGTACTTACCGTGCCGATGGCGACCTGAACAACTCGACCAACACTGACCAGACCCGCCTGATCTTCAACTACACCTACAACTTCATGTAAGTGTATTGAGGTCCAGAGAAACCCCGCCTCGTGCGGGGTTTCTTTTGCCTGTTTTTTGATATTCCTGACAGCTATAGGAGGCGCATTATTTATTCTTTTTAACTTCCCTGGACAGGGCGCACAGTAGTGCTATACCAAGGCCTACCCGATACAGACAAGGAGCAACACCATGACACTGCGACTTGGCGACATCGCCCCTGACTTCGAGCAGGAATCCAGCGAAGGTCGTATCCGTTTCCACGAATGGCTCGGCGATAGCTGGGGGGTATTGTTTTCTCATCCTGCCGACTTCACGCCGGTCTGCACCACCGAGCTGGGCTTCACCGCCAAATTGAAAGACGAGTTCGCCAAGCGCGGTGTGAAAGCCATTGCGTTGTCGGTGGACCCGGTTGATTCGCATATCAAGTGGATCGACGACATCAACACCACGCAAAACACCCAGGTCAACTTCCCGATTCTGGCCGATGCCGACCGCAAGGTCTCCGACCTGTATGACCTTATTCATCCCAATGCCAACGACACGCTGACTGTGCGTTCGTTGTTCGTGATCGATCCGAACAAGAAGGTGCGCCTGACGATTACTTATCCAGCGAGTACCGGGCGTAATTTCCACGAGATTCTGCGCGTTATCGACTCGCTGCAATTGACCGACAACTACAAGGTCGCCACGCCCGCCAACTGGGTGGACGGCGATGACGTAGTGATTGTGCCGTCGATCAAGGACGAAGCCGAAATCAAACAACGCTTTCCCAAGGGCTACAAGGTCGTCACACCTTATCTGCGCCTGACACCTCAGCCAAACCGCTAATTTTCGATCTACCAAGCGTGGGGTTATTCGGGCCGATTTATCGGCCCTTTTTTATGGCGTTCGAGCACCTCTCGTTCACTTCAGTGCCGGACCATCAAGACAGGACGCAGAGCATCCAGAACGGTATGCCGACGCGGAGCGTCGCACGATAGTCGACGTGCCTGGCGCGGCACACTCAGATTAAGCATCTCACGGTAGTCGAGACCATCGTTCCTCGCGCTCCAGCGTGGGAATGCCGTGCGTGACGCTCTGCGTCTCAAATCTGCATCGCGCCGCAGAGCCAGAGTCGGACGCAGAGCGTCCAGAACGGCATGCGACGCGGAGCGTCGCACGATAGTCGACGTGCCTGGCGCGGCACACTCAGATTGAGCATCTCACGGTAGTCGAGACCATCGTTCCTCACGCTCCAGCGTGGGAATGCCGTGCGTGACGCTCTGCGTCACAAAATCTTCGTCGCGCCGCAGAGCCAGAGTCGGACGCAGAGCGCCCAGAACGGCATGCGCCGCGGAGCGTCGCACGATAGTCGACGTGCCTGGCGCGGCACACTCAGATTGAGCGTCTCACGGTATTCGAGGTCATCGTTCCTCACGCTCCAGCGTGGGAATGCCGTGCGTGACGCTCTGCGTCACAAATCTTCGTCGCGTCGCAGAGCCAGGGTCGGACGCAGAGCGTTCAGAACGGCATGCGACGCGGAACGTCGCACGATAGTTGAAAAATAGTGCGGTCCTTCATATTCATTTAAGGAATAACTAAATGAAAAAATAAGATTTATAGATATAAAAAAGTGCTGTTAAGGTCGTGCCTATTCCCGCCTTGTTCGTCTCCTACTGGCCGATCAGGCACTGGCCAACACCCCGCTAAAGGAGCGCGTATGCGCACTGTCATTTTGCGTCGAAGTCTTGTCGCGCTGTTTGCTGCTGCGGTCGCTCTTGGTGCGGTCACGCAGGCCCAGGCGGAAGACCTGCGCATCGGTTATCAGAAATACGGCACGCTGGTGCTGCTCAAGGCCAAGGGCTCGCTGGAAAAGCGTCTGGCCGAGCAGGGCGTCAAGGTTCAATGGACAGAGTTCCCCGGTGGCCCGCAGCTGCTTGAAGGTCTGAACGTAGGCTCCATCGACTTCGGTGTAACCGGCGAAACACCGCCTGTCTTCGCCCAGGCCGCTGGCGCGGACCTGCTGTACGTGGCTTACGAGCCACCGGCGCCGACCAGTGAAGCGATCCTGGTGCCCAAGGATTCCCCTGTTACCTCGGTCAAAGACCTGAAAGGCAAGAAAGTCGTCCTCAATAAAGGTTCGAACGTCCATTACCTGTTGGTCAAGGCGCTGGAAGATGCGGGCCTGAAATACACCGACATCCAGACTGTCTTCCTGCCTCCGGCCGATGCGCGCGCCGCTTTCGAGCGCGGCAGCGTAGACGCCTGGGTCATCTGGGACCCGTACCAGGCTGCTGCGGAAAAACAATTGCAGGCGCGGACCTTGAAAGACGGCACCGGCATCGTCGACAACCACCAGTTCTATCTGGCGACCAAGCCTTACGCGCAAAAGAACCCGAAGGTGATTCAAGCCCTGGTGGAAGAAGTCCGTGCGGTGGGCGAGTGGTCCAAGGCTCACCCTGACGAAGTGACCCAACAGGTCGCGCCGTTGCTGGGGCTGCCCGCCGACATCACCCTGACTTCAGTAAAACGCCAAGGCTACGGTGCACTGTTCATAACTCCACCGGTTGTAGCGGCGCAGCAGAAAATTGCCGACACCTTCTATCAGCTCAAACTGATTCCAAAGCCGCTCAGCATCGCTGATGTGGTCTGGACACCTCCTGCTGCTGTTGCTCAAGCACAGTGATCGTCAGGCCCTTCGAGGAGACAACTCCATGAGCCTCAGTGCTTCGCAACGCATCGTTCACCGGCTGGCGCCCTGGGCACTTCCAGTCCTGTTGCTGGCCGTCTGGCAGCTGTCAGTCAGCGCCGGGTGGTTATCCACACGTATTCTTCCTGCACCCAGCGCAGTCATCGAGGCGGGTATCAATCTGGTCGCGAGTGGCGAAATCTGGACGCATCTGGCGATCAGCGGCTGGCGTGCCGGGATCGGTTTCGCTATCGGCGGCGGCATCGGCCTGGCTCTGGGCTTTATTACCGGCCTGAGCAAATGGGGCGAGCGCCTGCTGGACAGCTCGGTGCAGATGATTCGCAACGTCCCGCATCTGGCGCTGATCCCGCTGGTCATCCTGTGGTTCGGTATCGACGAGACCGCCAAGATATTCCTCGTGGCGCTGGGCACTCTGTTCCCGATTTATCTGAATACCTACCACGGCATCCGTAACATCGATCCGGCGCTTGTGGAGATGTCACGCAGCTACGGCCTGTCTGGTTTCAGCCTGTTCCGTCATGTGATTCTGCCGGGTGCGATGCCGTCGATTCTGGTGGGCGTGCGCTTTGCGCTGGGCTTCATGTGGCTGACGCTGATTGTGGCGGAAACCATTTCTGCCAGCTCCGGCATCGGCTATCTGGCGATGAATGCGCGGGAGTTCCTGCAAACCGACATCGTGGTACTGGCCATCGTGCTGTACGCCGTGCTCGGCAAGCTGGCCGATCTGGCTGCCCGCGGTCTGGAGCGTGTCTGCCTGCGCTGGCACCCGGCGTATCAAGTGAGCAAAGGCGGTGCAGCATGACCAGTCTTAAACAGCAACCTCCGCATTTGCTGCGTGGTATCCCGCTGGCAGTACGCAACCTGAAAAAGGCGTTTGGCACTCGCGAAGTGCTTAAGGACATCGACCTGCATATTCCGGCCGGTCAGTTCGTCGCCATCGTCGGCCGTAGCGGCTGCGGTAAAAGTACCTTGCTGCGCCTGCTTGCCGGCCTCGACAAGCCAACCGAGGGTCAATTGCTAGCAGGTTCTGCACCACTGGACGACGCTCGTGAAGACACGCGTTTGATGTTCCAGGAGGCGCGTTTGCTGCCCTGGAAAAAGATCATCGATAACGTCGGCCTTGGCCTGAGCGGCGATTGGCGGGCGCAGGCGCTTGAAGCGCTTGAGGCCGTTGGCCTTGCCGAGCGCGCCAACGAGTGGCCAGCGGCATTGTCCGGTGGCCAGAAGCAACGTGTTGCTTTGGCTCGTGCGCTGATTCACAAACCGCGTCTGCTGTTGCTTGATGAGCCTCTGGGCGCGCTGGATGCTCTGACCCGCATCGAGATGCAGCAACTGATTGAAAAACTGTGGGGCCAATACGGCTTCACGGTGCTGCTGGTGACTCACGACGTCAGCGAGGCTGTGGCCATTGCCGACCGAGTCATCCTGATCGAAGAAGGCCAGATTGGCCTGGACCTGCTGGTCGACCTGCCGCGTCCACGTGTTCGTGGCTCGCATCGCCTTGCGGCACTGGAAGCCGAAGTCCTCAACCGCGTGCTGGCCCTGCCAGGCTCGCCACCTGACCCGGAACCGTTTTCGCCACTGCCCACGCAACTGCGCTGGGCAAATTAACCCTGATCCCCAAAGGAAGACATGCCATGACTATCAAAGCCATCAACGTTCGTAACCAGTTCAAAGGCACCATCAAGGAAATCGTTCACGGCGACGTACTGTCGGAAATCGACGTACAGACCGCTTCCGGCGTTGTGACCTCGGTCATCACCACCCGCTCGGTAAAAGAGCTGGAACTGGTCGTCGGCAGCGAAGTAATCGCCTTCGTGAAGTCGACTGAAGTCTCCATCGCCAAGCTGTAAACGATGGGCAAAAAACACCCCGGACGGTTATAGCCCTCCGGGGTGTTTAGCTTTTTTACCTAGCCGTTCTGTGAGGTAGGCGAAGTATCGGTTTTGCCGGATGCTGGCGTCATGATGTTTCTTGCTTTAGCTACTCTGCTCATAATGCGGTCCTCTTGACTAAAAACATCGGCAAATACAACCCCAAATAAGCATCAAACACCCGCATGCCTTCCTCAGCCATGCGCGGTGTGATCGCGTCATGCAACTGCACTGACCGCGCATATACCCGGTCCCCCAGTTCCATCGCCAGCGCAAACACATCCACGTCATCCGGCAGCGCGGGCAGTTGAAAGTGGCGATCGAATACCTCCAGCATCAGTTGCCCCAGTTCTATGTCATGTTGGCGGTCGGCCTGGTTGATTTCAGTCAGGCCGTGCTGGGCGAGGATCAATTGGCGGGCGGCGGCGTCGGCGTTGTAGATGGCGAGCATGCGCAGTTCGACGATGCGTGACAGATCGCGCCAGGTGGTGAGCTGATCGTGATCGATGGGTGCTTGCAGCGATGCGCGGAAGGCGGCGTGGATATCGGCGGTCAGTGCTTCAAGCAGGGCCGGAACGCTGGCGAAGAAGTGATACACCGACGACGGCGGAATGCCGGCGCGCTCGGCAACGCTGTAGATCGACAGGCTGGCCACCCCTTGCTCGGCAAGCAGCGTGCGTGCGGCGTCGAGAATCGAGTCGATTCTGGCCTGGCTGCGTGCTTGAGGTTTACGAGGTGCGGCGGCGCGTGTCATGGGCGTGGCTCTTGGCTGGGCTGCGGGGATTGTAAGGGATTCTGACGGGATGAATCGCTGTCGTCGCCAAACGATTATCGCTCCCGCGCTCCGCGCTCATCGGTATACAAAAATCCAACTGTTTATCGTGCCAATGCTCCGCGTTGGCATGCAGTTCGTGACGCTCTGCGTCACAAATTCGGGCCGCACTGCATGTTCAAGATCGGACGCAGAGCGTCCAGAACGGCATTCCCACGCTGGAGCGTGAGGAACGATAGGTGTCCGGGGCATGCACGCCAGACAAAAACGCCGCAAGGCTCAAAGCCTGCGGCGTTTTGTAGTGCTCAGCCTCAATCAGACCGTATGCAGATACCAGTTGTACTCGAGGTCGGAGATGGAGTGTTCGAACTCCTCCAGCTCGCTCTCTTTACAGGCCACGAAAATATCGATGTATTTCGGATCGATGTATTTGGCCATGACTGGGTCATCGTCCAGCTTGCGCAATGCGTCGCGCAGGTTGTTCGGCAGGCTCTGTTCATGCTGCTCGTAGGAGTTGCCTTCTACCGGGGCACCAGGCTCGACCTTGTTGACCAAGCCGTGATGTACGCCCGCCAGGACAGAAGCCATCACCAGGTACGGGTTGGCATCGGCCCCGGCAACGCGGTGTTCGATGCGCACAGCATCTGCGCTGCCGGTCGGCACGCGCACGGCTACGGTTCGGTTATCCAGGCCCCAAGTCGGCGAGTTGGGGACATAGAACTGGGCACCGAAACGGCGGTACGAGTTGACGTTCGGGCACAGAAAAGCCATTTGTGCCGGCAGGGTCTCGAGCACACCGCCGATTGCGTGACGCAATGCGGCGTTCTGCTCGGGATCCTCGCTGGTGAAGATGTTCTTGCCGTCGCGATCCAGAATCGAGATGTGAACGTGCAGACCATTGCCCGCCTGACCCGGATAGGGTTTGGCCATGAAGGTCGTGTCCATCTCGTGATCGTAGGCAATGTTCTTGATCAGGCGCTTGAGCAGCACGGCGTAATCGCACGCCTTGATGGCATCCGCGACGTGATGCAAGTTGACTTCGAACTGTGCCGGGGCGCTTTCCTTGACGATGGCGTCGGCAGGGATGCCTTGCTCCTTGGCACCTTCAAGGATGTCCTGAAGGCAGTCGACGTATTCGTCGAGGTCATCGATCAGGTAGACCTGTGTCGAATGCGGGCGTTTGCCGGAGATCGGGGAGCGTGGCGGTTGCGGGCGACCGTTCACGTTCTCCTGGTCGATCAGGTAGAACTCCAGTTCGAACGCTGCGCAGATGGTCAGGCCCATTTCATCGAATTTGGCGACGACCTGACGCAATACTTCGCGCGGATCGGCAAAAAACGGATCACCTTCGATTTCGTGCATGGTCATCAGCAATTGCGCGGTAGGGCGCTTTTGCCACGGCTCGTTGCACAGGGTATCGGGGATGGGGTAGCAGATACGGTCGGCATCACCGATATCCAGGCCCAGACCGGTGCTTTCCACCGTGGAGCCATTGATATCCAGGGCAAATAAAGAGGCCGGCAGGTTGATGCCTTTCTCGTAAACCTTATGGAGGCTGGTGCGTTCGATGCGTTTGCCACGCACCACACCATTCATATCTGCAATCAGAAGGTCAACGTACAGAACCTCAGGATGTTCCTTAAGGAACGCGTTCGCTTCGTTAAGCTGAACGGCACGCGGGGGTACCGACATGATGCAACACCTTTGTTGTTAAAAATATCAATCATCAATGATTGCGGATCTCAGTCAATCCGAAAGCCATGATGAAGTCAATAGAGCCACTTTTGCCCTAAAACTGCGCCATATGGCCTTTTTTGCTGCTATTTAGGGCGTTTTATTCTGTTTCCTGGTAATGCTGAATACAGGCTTGAGCGGCCTGTCTTCTATTATTAACGGGCTGTTGTATAAAAAAATGAACGAGGCTAAGCTCGATCGCAACCCAATAGAGCAACAATAGCGGGGGTCCAATGCGTCACCTTCCCTTGGTCGACACGCAGGTATCCAGTCGGTACCGCGCCCATCATGCCTGTGATATCAGTGCTCGTGGTGGATTGACGCACATTGCGACATTCCCGGACGGCCATCAGAGCCCGTCTGCTCTACTCTCAAGGCTGGACATTACCACTATAACGGCGTCGTCAGTGTGACCGTCCCGTCTGGAAATCCGGCTCTGCAGCTGTCACCTTACCCCTATTCGGCTCTCGCCGAAACGAGTTGTACCCATGACGCCGATGCGTCTAGAAAACGCCTGATCACGATCAGGACAATAAAACCCTGAGGTATTTATGAGTACCAACCTCGACCAGCTCACCGATTGGTTGAAAGAACACAAGATTACCGAAGTCGAATGCATGATGTCCGACCTTACCGGCATCACCCGCGGCAAGATCTCGCCGACCAACAAATTCATCGCTGAAAAAGGCATGCGTCTGCCTGAAAGCGTGCTGTTGCAGACGGTAACCGGTGACTATGTAGAGGACGATATCTACTACGAGCTGCTGGACCCGGCAGACATCGACATGATTTGCCGCCCCGACCAGAACGCGGTGTATCTGGTGCCCTGGGCGGTAGAGCCCACAGCGCAGGTGATTCACGACACCTACGACAAGCAGGGCAACCCTATCGAGCTGTCGCCGCGCAACGTCTTGAAGAAGGTCCTGAAACTCTACGCCGATCAAGGCTGGCAGCCCATCGTGGCACCCGAGATGGAGTTTTACCTGACCAAACGCAGTGATGACCCCGACTATCCGCTGCAGCCGCCAATCGGTCGCTCCGGGCGGCCCGAGACCGGGCGGCAGTCGTTCTCCATCGAAGCTGCCAATGAGTTCGACCCATTGTTCGAAGACGTCTATGACTGGTGCGAGCTGCAGAATCTGGATCTGGATACGCTGATCCACGAAGACGGCACGGCGCAGATGGAAATCAACTTCCGTCACGGCGACGCTCTGTCTCTGGCTGATCAGATTCTGGTGTTCAAGCGCACCATGCGCGAAGCCGCCCTCAAGCATGACGTTGCGGCGACCTTCATGGCCAAGCCGATGACCGGCGAGCCTGGCAGTGCCATGCACCTGCACCAGAGCATCATCGACATCGAGACCGGCAAGAACATCTTCTCGAATGAAGACGGGACCATGAGCGAGCTGTTTCTGAACCACGTCGGTGGTCTGCAGAAGTTCATTCCCGAGCTGTTGCCGCTGTTCGCGCCCAACGTCAACTCGTTTCGCCGCTTTCTGCCCGACACTTCGGCCCCGGTGAATGTCGAGTGGGGCGAAGAAAACCGCACCGTCGGCCTGCGCGTGCCGGATGCCGTGCCGCAGAACCGCCGTGTGGAAAACCGTCTGCCGGGTGCCGATGCCAATCCTTATCTGGCCATCGCCGCCAGCCTGCTGTGCGGGTTTATCGGCATGGTCGAAGGCATCAACCCGAGCGCGCCAGTGGTCGGACGTGGCTACGAGCGGCGCAATCTGCGTCTGCCGTTGACCATCGAAGACGCGCTGGAGCGCATGGAAAACAGCAAGACCATTGAAAAATACTTGGGCAAGAAATTCATCATCGGTTATGTCGCGGTCAAGCGCGCCGAGCATGAAAACTTCAAGCGCGTGATCAGTTCCTGGGAGCGGGAATTCCTGCTTTTCGCCGTCTGATCGCGCAGAGCGCTGCTGCGGCTGATGCACGGCGCTCTGACAACTGACCTGATCAAAGGAAGTGCTGCATGAGTGCCAACAACCCGCAAACCCTCGAATGGCAGGCCCTGAGCAGCGAGCATCACCTGGCACCGTTCAGCGATTACAAGCAGTTGAAAGAGAAAGGCCCGCGCATCATCACTCGCGCCGAGGGCGTTTATCTGTGGGACAGCGAGGGCAACAAGATCCTCGATGGCATGTCCGGCCTGTGGTGCGTTGCCATTGGCTATGGTCGCGAAGAGCTGGCCGACGCTGCCAGCAAGCAGATGCGTGAGCTGCCTTACTACAACCTGTTTTTCCAGACCGCCCACCCGCCGGTGCTGGAGCTGGCCAAGGCTATTTCCGAGATCGCTCCACAAGGCATGAATCATGTGTTCTTCACCGGCTCAGGCTCCGAAGGCAATGACACGATGCTGCGCATGGTTCGTCATTACTGGGCGCTCAAGGGGCAGCCGAACAAGAAAACCATCATCAGCCGCGTCAACGGTTATCACGGTTCGACCGTCGCCGGAGCCAGTCTGGGCGGCATGACGTACATGCACGAGCAGGGCGACTTGCCGATCCCGGGGGTGGTGCATATTCCGCAGCCGTACTGGTTCGGCGAAGGTGGCGACATGACACCTGACGAGTTTGGGGTGTGGGCTGCCGAGCAACTGGAAAAGAAAATTCTCGAACTGGGCGTCGAGAACGTCGGGGCATTCATCGCCGAGCCGATCCAGGGCGCGGGCGGTGTGATCATCCCCCCCGAGTCCTACTGGCCAAAGATCAAGGAGATCCTTTCCCGCTACGACATCCTCTTCGCCGCCGATGAGGTGATTTGTGGCTTCGGGCGCACCAGTGAGTGGTTCGGTAGCGATTTCTACGGCCTCAAGCCAGACATGATGACCATCGCCAAAGGGCTAACCTCCGGTTACGTGCCGATGGGTGGCCTGATCGTACGCGATGAAATCGTTGCGGTGCTCAACGACGGCGGCGATTTCAATCACGGCTTCACCTACTCGGGGCATCCGGTGGCGGCTGCGGTTGCGCTGGAGAACATACGTATCCTGCGCGAAGAAAAGATCGTCGAACGGGTCAAGTCGGAAACGGCACCGTATTTGCAAAAGCGTTTGCGTGAGTTGAGCGATCATCCACTGGTGGGCGAAGTCCGCGGCGTCGGGCTGCTGGGGGCCATCGAACTGGTGAAGAACAAGGTCACTCGCGAACGTTACACCGACAAGGGCGCGGGAATGATCTGTCGAACCTTCTGCTTCGATAATGGCCTGATCATGCGGGCTGTGGGCGATACGATGATCATTGCGCCGCCATTGGTGATCAGTGTTGCGGAAATCGACGAGCTGGTCGAAAAGGCTCGCAAATGCCTGGACCTGACGCTGGCGGTATTGCAGGACTGAATCCGCAAAAAAAGTGTCGATTCAAGCGCGATGTGCGTTGTTTTAGGGGCCTTGGCTTGTAAGCCTGCCCAGGAAATTGCCAGACTAATGGCTACACGCCGCTAACTGACGGTCAGTGATAAAAATACATTGGAGCTACGCATGAAAAAATTTGGCAAGACCCTTCTCGCGCTGTCCCTGATGGGCGTTGTGGCCGCCGCTGCGCAGGCCGATGACAAAGTGCTGCACGTCTACAACTGGTCCGATTATATCGCGCCGGACACCGTTGCCAAGTTCGAGAAGGAATCGGGCATCAAGGTGGTCTACGACGTTTTCGACAGCAACGAGACGCTGGAAGCCAAATTGCTCGCTGGCAAGTCCGGCTATGACATTGTTGTGCCGTCCAACAACTTCCTGGCCAAGCAGATCAAGGCCGGTGTTTATCAGGAACTGGACAAGTCCAGACTGCCGAACTGGAAGAACCTGAACGAATCGCTGCTCAAGGCCGTGTCGGTCAGCGATCCGGATAACAAGCATGCCTTCCCGTACATGTGGGGGTCGATCGGTATCGGCATCAACCCGGACAAGGTCAAGGCTGCACTGGGGGCCGATGCGCCGGTCAACTCGTGGGATCTGCTGTTCAAGCCGGAGAACGCTGCCAAGCTGAAATCGTGTGGCATCAGCTTCCTCGACTCGCCGACCGAAATGTTGCCGATTGCCTTGCATTATCTGGGCTACCCGACCGACTCTCAGGACAAGAAGCAGCTTGCCGAAGCTGAAGCGCTGTTCATGAAGATTCGTCCGTCGATCGGCTATTTCCACTCGTCCAAGTACATCTCGGACCTGGCCAACGGCAACATCTGTGTAGCCGTCGGTTACTCGGGTGACATCTATCAGGCCAAGTCGCGTGCTGCCGAGGCCGGTGGCAAGGTCAAAGTTGCCTACAACATTCCGAAAGAAGGCGCTGGCAGCTTCTATGACATGGTCGCCATTCCCAAGGATGCCGAAAACGTCGAAGGTGCCTACAAGTTCATGACCTTCCTGATGAAGCCGGAAATCATGGCCGAAATCACCAACGCAGTACGCTTCCCGAATGGCAACGCAGCGGCCACGGCACTGGTCGACAAGGAAATCACCAGTGACCCTGGCGTTTATCCACCTGCCGATGTCCAAGCCAAGTTGTATGCAATCGCGGACTTGCCGGCTGCAACCCAGCGGATCATGACCCGCAGCTGGACCAAGATAAAGTCAGGTAAATAAGCCTGTCATCAAACCTGTGGATGCTGCGTAGCCTTGGCCACGCAGCCTCCAGCAGACAGGAATATTGCCTAAACCTTTGCTGGATGGACGCATAGACGGTAAGTTGCGCGCCGGTTTGGTTTTCCGGACGCCCTCCGGCGCTCAGGCCCCTCTGTTAAAAGGACTCATTCTTTGTCTATTTCTATTTTTTCCAAAACCTTGCTGGCGGCTGCCGGGCTGATGCTGACGATCAGTGCTCAGGCTGAATCCACCGTGCATATTTATAACTGGTCCGATTACATCGGCAAGACCACGCTGGCGGACTTTGAGGCGACCACGGGCATCAAGCCGATGTACGACGTGTTCGACTCCAACGAAACCCTGGAAGCCAAGCTGCTGGCCGGACGCACGGGCTACGACGTGGTGGTGCCGTCCAATCATTTCCTCGGCAAGCAGATCAAGGCCGGCGCTTTCCAGAAACTCGACAAGTCGTTGCTGCCCAACTACAAGAATCTCGACCCGGCGCTGCTCAAGCGTCTGGAGAAGAACGACCCTGGCAACCAGTACGCAGTGCCGTATCTGTGGGGCACCAACGGCATCGGTTACAACGTCGACAAGGTCAAGGCCGTGTTGGGCGTCGACAAGATCGACTCCTGGGCAGTGTTGTTCGAGCCTGAAAACATCAAGAAGCTGTCCATTTGCGGCGTAGCGTTTCTCGACTCTGCCGATGAAATGTTGCCGGCAGTGCTCAACTACATGGGGCTGGACCCCAACAGCACTAAGGAAGCCGATTACAAGAAGGCCGAAGCCAAGCTCATGGCGATTCGTCCTTACGTGACCTATTTCCATTCCTCCAAATACATTACCGACCTGGCCAATGGCGACATCTGTGTTGCGGCCGGTTTTTCGGGTGACGTGTTCCAGGCCAGGTCCCGTGCGGAAGAAGCAGGCAAGGGCGTGAAGCTTGCCTACAGCATCCCGAAAGAGGGCGGCAACCTGTGGTTCGACATGCTGGCAATCCCGGCGGACTCGAAGAACGTCAAGGCCGCCAGCGCTTTCATCAACTACATGCTTGACCCCAAGGTAATCGCCAAGGTCAGCGATGAAGTCGGCTACGCCAACCCCAATCCCGCTTCCGGCGAGTTCATGGACCAGAGCATCCGTACCGATGAAGCGGTTTATCCGCCTCAGGAGGTGCTGGACCGCCTGTTCGTGAACAGCGAGTTGCCACCCAAGGTGCAACGTCTGATGACCCGCAGCTGGACCAAGGTCAAGTCGGGCAAATAAAAATCCAGCTCCCGGCCGTATTGGCCGGGTTGCGTACCTGTTGGGAGTTTCACCCATGGCAGTTGCCTCCGGCGCCTACAAGAAAGCCCTCGAAGGCGGTCAGCAACCCAAAGAGGTGCTGGTCAAGATTGATCGGGTCACGAAAAAGTTCGACGAGACGATTGCGGTGGACGACGTGTCCCTGCAGATCAACAAAGGCGAGATATTCGCCCTGCTTGGCGGCTCCGGTTCCGGTAAATCGACACTGCTGCGCATGCTGGCCGGGTTCGAACGGCCTACCGAGGGCCGCATCTACCTCGACGGTGTCGACATTACCGACATGCCGCCGTACGAACGTCCGATCAACATGATGTTCCAGTCCTACGCCCTGTTCCCGCACATGACCGTGGCGGACAACATCGCCTTCGGCCTGAAACAGGACAAGCTGGCCAAGCCGGAAATCGAAGCCCGCGTGGCGGAAATGCTCAAGCTGGTGCAGATGACTCAGTACGCCAGGCGCAAGCCGCATCAGCTCTCGGGTGGTCAGCGTCAGCGTGTGGCCCTGGCCCGTTCGCTGGCCAAAAAGCCCAAGCTGTTGCTGCTCGACGAGCCAATGGGGGCGCTGGACAAGAAGCTGCGTTCGCAGATGCAGCTGGAACTGGTAGAGATCATCGAGCGCGTTGGCGTGACCTGCGTGATGGTGACCCACGATCAGGAAGAGGCCATGACCATGGCCGAGCGCATCGCGATCATGCACCTGGGCTGGATCGCGCAGATCGGCAGCCCGATCGACATCTACGAGACCCCGACCAGCCGTCTGGTCTGCGAATTCATCGGCAGCGTCAACCTGTTCGAAGGCGATGTGATCGAAGACATGGAAGCTCACGCGCTGATCCGCAGCCCCGAGCTGGAGCGCAATATCTACGTCGGCCACGGCGTCAGTACGTCGGTGGAAGACAAGCACATCACCTACGCGCTGCGCCCGGAGAAACTGCTGATCACCACCGAGCAGCCGGGCTTCGAATACAACTGGTCGCGTGGCAAGGTCCACGACATCGCCTATCTGGGCGGTCACTCGGTGTTCTACGTCGAGCTGCCGGGCGGCAAGCTGGTCCAGTCGTTCGTCGCCAACGCCGAGCGTCAGGGCGCACGGCCTACCTGGGGCGATGAAGTCTACGTCTGGTGGGAAGACGACAGCGGCGTGGTACTGCGCTCATGAAAATCCGCAAGATCAAGCGCGCGTTCGAGCGCATAAAGCCCAACGGGCGGCAGATGGTCATCGGCGTGCCGTTCCTCTGGCTGTTCCTGTTCTTTGCCTTGCCGTTTTTGATCGTGCTCAAGATCAGCTTCGCCGAAGCCGACGTCGCGATCCCGCCGTACACAGAGATTTTCAGTTACGCCGACGAAAAGCTGCAGATGGTCCTCAACTTCGCCAACTACACCTTGCTCAGTGGCGACGACCTGTACGTTTCGGCCTATCTGGGTTCGCTGAAAATGGCCTTTATCAGCACGCTGCTGTGCCTGCTGATCGGCTATCCGATGGCCTATGCCATCGCCAGCGCCCGTAAAGACCTGCAAACCGTACTGTTGCTGCTGATCATGATGCCGACCTGGACCGCAATCCTGATCCGCGTCTACGCCTGGATGGGCATTCTCAGCAACAACGGGCTGCTCAATGCCTTCCTGATGTGGCTGGGCCTGATCGACGCGCCGTTGCAGATCCTCAACACCAACCTGGCGGTGTACATCGGCGTAGTCTATTCCTACCTGCCATTCATGATCCTGCCGCTGTACGCCAACCTTGTGAAGCACGACACCAGCCTGCTGGAGGCTGCGTCCGACCTGGGTTCCAGCACGTTCAACAGCTTCTGGAAAATCACCGTGCCGTTGTCCAAGAACGGCGTGATCGCCGGCTGCATGCTGGTGTTCATTCCCGTGGTGGGCGAGTTCGTGATCCCCGAGCTGCTGGGTGGTCCGGAAACCCTGATGATCGGCCGCGTGTTGTGGCAGGAATTCTTCAACAACCGTGACTGGCCGGTGGCTTCGGCGCTGGCGGTCATCATGCTGCTGGTGTTGATCGTGCCCATTATCCTGTTCAACCGCAGTCAGGCTAAAGAACTGGAGGGCAAGGCATGAGCCGCTTTCGATTCTCGAACCTGATGCTGGTCCTGGGTTTGCTGTTCATCTACGCGCCGATGGTGATTCTGGTCATCTACTCGTTTAACGCCTCGCAGCTGGTGACGGTCTGGGGCGGCTGGTCGGTGAAATGGTACGTCGGCCTGCTGGACAACTCGCAACTGATGGGCTCGGTGATGCGCTCGCTGGAAATCGCCTGCTACACCGCCGTTGCGGCGGTGGCGCTGGGCACCATGGCTGCGTTTGTGCTGACCCGCATCAGCCGCTTCAAGGGCCGCACGTTTTTTGGCGGGCTGGTGACTGCGCCGCTGGTGATGCCGGAAGTGATCACCGGCCTGTCGCTGTTGCTGCTGTTCGTGGCCATGGCGCAGCTGATCGGCTGGCCGCAGGAGCGCGGCATCATGACCATCTGGATCGCGCACACAACGTTCTGCGCCGCCTACGTGGCGGTGGTGGTGTCGGCGCGGCTGCGTGAGCTGGACCTGTCGATCGAGGAGGCGGCCATGGATCTGGGGGCACGTCCGTGGAAGGTGTTCTTCCTGATCACCATCCCGATGATCGCGCCATCGCTTGCTGCCGGGGGCATGATGTCGTTTGCGTTGTCGCTGGACGACCTGGTACTCGCCAGTTTCGTCTCCGGGCCGGGATCGACGACCTTGCCGATGGAAGTGTTCTCGGCCGTGCGTCTGGGTGTGAAGCCTGAGATCAACGCGGTTGCCAGCCTGATCCTGCTGGCCGTGTCACTGGCGACCTTCCTGGTGTGGTTCTTCACCCGCCGCGCCGAAAACAACCGCAAACGTGCTATCCAGCAAGCCATCGATGAAAGTGCAGCAGATGCCTGGAAGCAACCAGACCCGAGGCGTGCTCCGACGGCCTGACAGCTGCGGCACGGCAGGACGCAGAGCGCCCGGAACTGCATGCCTGCGCAGAGCGCTGGAACGATGACCACACTGGATTTGAGATCAGGTTATCGTTTCACGCTCCAGCGTGGGAACGCAGTTCTCTCCGCGCCCGATCCTGATCCTGATCCTGATCCTGATCTTGCGGCGCGGCGCCTTGGCACGATATTCACCTAACTGCTACGCGCCCGGCACCAACCGCAAAACCCCTTCCGTATGCTCCGCCACGTCCTTCTCGCTGAAGCGCTGCGGCACGTATTCGCCGCTCACAAACGCCTTGGCCTGATCCGAATAATGCTTGTCGAACGGCACGCCGCTTTGCCCTACCGGGTTGATCCCCAGGCTATGGGCCGGATCGGCGAAGTCGATGAGGCGGCGGGTCGAGGGGCCGTAGCCGACCGGCCATGGGGCAGGGCGGATGCTGGATGACAGGTTATTCGGTACTTCATGCGTGCCCGGTGCGGCATAGGGGCCAACGTTGAAAATCATGTCCAGCGGCTTCTGTGAACCCATCGGGTGGCCCTGCGTGAGGGTGTGGGCCTTGCCCCACACCCATTCATCCGGGTTGGTGCCGTACAACGACTTCAAGTGCGACACGCTGGCCCGCCACGCTACCTTGACAGTATTGGCGCGACTTTCTTCGTGGGGGGAATTGCGATTGTTCCACCACGGCGAATCGGCATCGGCGGCCAGGCGCGGCAGGGCGGCGTCCAGTACGCGGGTCGACAGCAGTGTTTCAAACATCGTGTCGCCCAGTTCGTCGTGGAAGGTCTCTTCGGTCAGGTCGAACAGGAACTGGTTGAACAGCGTGGCACCCACCGAATCCACAGGGTAATCGCCTTTCCAGCTGGCCATGCGCTCCACAAGGGCGAGTTCGTCCGGGTCACTGACGACGCCGCGCAGCACCGGGATCAAGGGGGTGAGAATGCTCGGTGCATAGTCGGTCTGCGTACCCAGTTGGAGCGCTTTGCTGGCTGCCAGGTCCCACTTGACCGTAGAGTCGCTCAGTTGCCGGTTCAATTCCTGACCGCGCTCGGCCGGGTTGTAGTAACCGGGAATCTGCATGCCGGTCGGCGACAGGGGCTGGAAGTTGGCTGACACGATGTAGCCACGCGCCGGGTTTTCTTCGTGCGGGTTGGCGCTGAACGGGTAGAAACCGAGTTTATCGGCCTGCGCCGTGCTGCCATCCAGAATGAAGCCGGGGTTGACGCCTTCCGGGCGGATCGGCAATTGCGCCGCTGCCCACCAGCCGATGTCACCCTTGGCATTGGCCCAGACGATATTGAGACCCGGCGACTGGATCTTCTCGGCGGCGTTACGCATCTTCTCCAGCGTATCGGCACGGTTGGCCTCGTAGAAACCATCCAGTACCGGGTTGGCCGACACCAGAAAGGACCACCACATGGCAATCGGCGTCTGGCCCGCGTTCTTGCCCATCACATTATTGACGATCGGGCCGTGCGGCGACTCCAGCAGCGTCAGAACGACTGGCGATTGACCTTTGACTGCAATCTGTTGCTCGGTGCGGGTCATGTTGACCCATTGCCCGTGATACCAGACCTGATCGGGATTATCAGGATTGGTCTTCTCGGCGATCAGGTCCACGTCATCGTTCTGGAACATGGTCAGGCTCCAGCCAAAATCCATGTTGTGCCCCAGAAACGCAAACGGATTGAGCCCCGGAAAATGTCCGTACAGCTCAAAGCCCGGCGCAGACAGCTGCGCTTCGTACCACACAGAGGGCACGGAGAAGCGGATATGCGGATCGCCTGCCAGTATCGGTTTGCCGCTTTGCGTGCGGCTGCCGGAAATCGCCCAGGCGTTACTGCCCTCGAACTGCGGCAGACCCGCGTCTTCCAGCGCTGTGTGGCTCAACCGGGCCAACTGCGCCAGGCCTTTCCAGTCGCCGCTGGCCAACGCCGGCCTGGTGCCCAGAACGCCGTCCGGATGCCAGTCCAGGTCAAACACCTTCAAATAGTTCGGACCCAGCTGATCGCGCACATACGTCAGCAGTGGTTCGGTTCTGAACGCTGCCGCGAAGCTGTACGCCAGGTAGCCACCGATGCTGACCGTGTCTTCGGTCGTAAAGCGCCGCTTGGGGATGCCCAGCGCGTCGAATTCCATCGGCCTCGCATGAGTGTCCTGATACTGATTGACGCCGTCGATGTAGGCTTCCAGTGCTTTCCAGGTGGGCGTGTTCTTGTCCTGACGTGCGACATAAGCGTCGGCATGCTGGCGAATTCGCAGGGTACGAAACAGTTTGTCGGTCTCGACCAGGTTCGGTCCAAGTATCTCCGCCAGTTCGCCGCGCGCCAGGCGCCGCAGCATTTCCATCTGGAACAGCCGGTCCTGAGCATGGGCATAACCCAGTGCACGGTAAAGATCGGCTTCGTTTTCGGCCCGGATGTGCGGCACGCCACGTTCGTCATACCGCAGAGTAACGGGGGCCTGGAGACGACTCATGGCAATTTCGCCATCACGGACCGGTTGTTTGCTATTGACGTACCAGCCCGCGCCACCTGCAAGGACGGCGATGACAATAGCGAGAATGACGAGGCTGCGTTTCATCCGGTTTCTCTATAAATGGCGTGAGGCATGGGTGAGTACTATGGTGAACAACATGGCAGCAGACTGACTGCCGGCCTTGCTGGATACAGCGCGAAAGCCTACCGCGATCAAGTGCAAAGCAGGCATTAAGATAGCGCTCGCTATCGTACAGACCGATGGCGATACGCCGATTCATGACTCAAATACGTGATTGCAGCGGCGCAGCTTGCCATGCCGGAGCATACAGAAGAATATCGTTACACAATTTTACTCACCGCCTGCCGGAATCTGGAAGCCACATGTCCGCCACGTTTGACCCCGATAAACTACGCGCCAGCCTGCTGCCGCTGAATGTCATCGACCCGCTTTCCATGGACGGACTGGCCTATCAGCGTTTCTACGGGCTGGCCGGGCTAGGCGGTGAAAAAGTCATACGCAGCTGGCTGGGGCGGCTTGATGTCGCGGGTTACGAGGTTGTCGGGCAGGTGTGGATGCCTGACAGTCCGGTCGCCACGCTGTTTCTGTTTCACGGGTTCTATGACCACATGGGGCTGTACCGTCATGTGATCGAGTGGGCGCTGAATTACGGGTTTGCCGTGATCGCCTGCGACTTGCCGGGGCACGGACTGTCCAGTGGCAGTCGGGCCTGTATCAATGACTTCGCCGAATACCAGCTCGTGCTGCAACGCCTGCTGCTTGAGGCCGAAGGCCTGGGGCTGCCGCACCCTTGGCACCTTTGCGGGCAAAGCATGGGTGGCGCCATCGTGACCGATCACCTGCTGCATCAGGGGCATGACACGCCAGCGCAAGGTGAGGTGATCCTCCTGGCACCTCTGATCAGGCCAAGGGCCTGGGGCTGGTCGCGGTTGAGTTATCAACTGCTGAGACCGTTCGTCAACGGCATTGCCCGGCGCTTCACGGAAAATTCCAATGCGCCCGCGTTCCTGCCTTTTCTATTGGCGGACCCTTTGCAGCCACGCCGCTTGCCCACTGCCTGGGTCGGCGCGCTGTCGAAATGGATCGTGCGTATCGAAAGCGCACCACGCAGCCTGCGCAGCCCGCTGATCATTCAGGGCGAAGCGGACATGACGGTGGACTGGTCTCACAACCTTGCGGTGCTGAACGGCAAGTTCAGCCAGCCGCAGATTCTGATGTTGGGCCATGCCCGACATCATCTGGCCAACGAGTCGCCGGAGTTACGGGCAAGGTATTTTGACTTTCTGGAAGGGCGACTTCGTTAGGCTCTTCCAGCCTTGCCGGCCTGCAGGGCCTTTACCTGCCGCCGCAGGCGAAAGTTATCAATGGCCAGCGTGACGAGCGTCAACGTCCCCAATACGGCTGAGGCGTCCTGCCCCAGAGAACTCCAGAACAGCCAGGCTAAAAAAGCCATTGCAATAGCGGTAGCGAGTAGGGCCAGAGAGTCCTTCATACGGTTGTTTCCATTCAATTGGCCTGAGGCGCTTGAGAAATCGGGCGGTTTTACTGACCGGGATTCAAACTCGACGCACTTTGCCCGACCGCCAGTCCGGCGCGAATCGCGGCCAGTGCGGCTTGATAATAGGCTTTGCCTTCGGGCGACTCGGCGAAGGTCGAGAACTCTTCGAGTTCCGGATCGGAGAGGTCGCGGTAGACATACAGCAGCGTGTTATTGAGATCAGCGCTGATCTGCGCCATCAGGCGTTCGCGCTGGCCTTCGAGCATGCCTTGCGCCTGACCGCCGCCCAACAGACCGGGAATCATCTGGCTCAGACTGTCGGCGGCAACGCCGGCGATAGCCAGGCTGACTTCCGCCCCCGCCTGCCTGGCAGGCAGCGCCTGGGCGAGGTGGCCGATCAGCAACTGACGCGTTGCATCCGCTTCGATATGAGGCAGACCCTGCGCATGCTTGGCCAACTGGTCGGCGCGGGTAGCAGTCAGCTCTGCATTGACGATCTTGCGGCCCAGTGGCGATTGAAAGAATTGCAGTGCCGGGCTCGGATCCTTGAGGCCTTCGCGCAGGCGCTTTGACGCGCGCTGGTCCATGGCCTGGGGGGCGAAGCGCTGATTGCTGTTATTGACCAGCGCCTGATAAACAGCGGGCGGCAGGTTGTTGCTGTAGCGCTGTTGGGCAGCCTTGAGAGCATCGTTGAAATGCGCGCGCTGTTCCGGCCAGCCTGCAGCTTTATACAACTGATCGTAGCTGTCTGCCCAGGCAGGTGAGGTGCAGAACATCAACAGCAAAACAAACAAACGACGCATTGGGGACTCCTGTCGGCAGGCCGCTATTCTCCGGGTGTTGGCGGGGACTTGTCGAGTTATGAGTGCCTTTGGCGAATGAAATCTCCCGCGTGTGATACGGCATGTATACGCCTCTGTCGGATTTCATGGCTTATGGATACTATGCACGCCATGCACATACCCTCTGACCATCCACTGCTGCTTCGAATCGTCGACGACCTGGCCGCCAACGGCTGGTCGCAGCAGAATATTTTCCTGCCCGAAGCTCTGACTCTGGAACTTGAGCAAGAGTGCCGAAAACGTGCTGCCGAAGGCGAGCTCGAACCTGCCGCTATTGGCAAAGGGCCGGCGCAGGAAATACGCGAAGGCATTCGTGGTGATCGCATCCAGTGGCTTGAAGCAGGGCAGGTGCAATGCGGCGACAGTTATCTGCACCTGATGGAAAGCTTGCGTCAGGCGCTCAATCGCGGCCTTTTCCTGGGACTGGAAGACTACGAAAGCCATTTTGCGCTGTATCCTCCCGGCGCTCGCTACCTCAGGCATGTGGATCGTTTCCGCGATGATGATAAGCGCGTGGTGTCGGCGGTGCTCTACCTCAATAATGCCTGGCTGCCCGAGCATGGTGGTCAGTTGCGCATGTACCTCAAGGGGGATGTCGCTTACGACGTCCAGCCTACAGGTGGCTGCCTGGTGGTTTTTCTGTCCGGTGATATTCCCCACGAAGTCATGCCCGCCAGCCGAGACCGACTGTCATTGACGGGCTGGTTCAGACGCCGAGGCAATGAGCTGTTCCAGTGACGTTTATGGCGCGATCATGAAAACTGTTTCATGAATGCGGTGAGCCATTAAGCCAGACTGCGGTCTATCGTGAGCATTCCTGAACCGACGGATTTGTTGTGTGAGGGTCGACTTACTTCAACTGGAGCCGGAGCAATCATGAAGTCCTTATTTTCTGGAACGATGGTCGCGGGCCTGTTGCTCAGCGCATCCATGCTGGTCAACGCCGCCGATATGCCACGCACCGCATCCCCTGAAGGGGCCGAGGTGTACATCATCTCGCCCAAGGATGGTGAAACCGTCACTTCACCGTTCAAAGTGCAATTCGGTCTTAAAGGCATGGGCGTTGCGCCGGCAGGTGTGGATGTTCCCGAGACCGGTCACCATCATCTGCTGATCGACGTGAAGGACCAGCCAGCGATGGATGCTCCGCTGCCGGTCAGTGACAACATCCGCCACTTCGGCAAAGGCCAGACCGAGACCGAAATCAACCTGCCACCGGGCCAGCACACACTGCAGTTGCTGATGGGCGACAAAGGCCATATGCCGCTGAACCCTTCGGTCGAGTCGAAGAAGATCACCATCAATGTGAAGTAGGTGTGTCAGCGAGGTGGGGAGCCGGGCGTCACGAAAAGGCATTCGGGAGCACTGGGCTTTCAGGCTTCTGCCCAAAGGGCGTGGGAGCTTCAGGAGGTTACGACGGCTGCGATGGGCTGCGAAGCGGCCCTGAAACCTGCTACCTCCGGTGTGTCTGATGTTTGCTGCCGGTTCCCGGCAGTTCGCGGACAAGTCCGCTCCCACACAATCTAAGCGTCGCCCGGTCCGCTCCCACGCCCTTTGGGCAGAATCAGAAGCAGACTTAGTGGGGCGGTATTAAAACAACACGCGGCTGCGGATGGTGCCTTTGATCTGTTGCAGCTTGGCCTGGGCGAGGTCCGAGTATTCGGCGTCGACGTCGATGACCACGTAACCGACCTTCTCGTTGGTCTGCAGGAACTGACCGGAGATGTTGATGCCGTTCTCGGCGAAGACCTTGTTGATCTCGCTGAGCACGCCCGGGATGTTCTCGTGGATGTGCAGCAGGCGGTGCTTGCCAGGGTGAGCCGGCAGGGCAACTTCCGGGAAGTTGACCGAGGACACCGACGTACCGTTGTCGCTGTACTTGACCAGCTTTTCCGCCACTTCCAGACCGATATTGGCCTGCGCCTCGGCAGTCGAACCACCGATGTGCGGCGTCAGGATCACGTTGTCCAGACCACGCAGCGGGCTTTCGAAGATGTCGTCGTTCGAGCGTGGCTCTACCGGGAACACATCGATGGCCGCGCCGATCAGGTGCTTGTCCTTGATCGCGTCAGCGAGGGCATCCAGCTGGACAACGGTGCCGCGTGCCGCGTTGATCAGGATGCTGCCCTTCTTCATCGCGCGAATTTCTTTTTCGCCGATCATCCACTGGGTTTCCGAGGTTTCCGGCACATGCAGGGTCACGATGTCGGACATGCCCAGCAGTTCGTTCAGGCTGGACACCTGGGTGGCGTTGCCCAGTGGCAGCTTGGTCAGGGTGTCGTAGAAATACACCTGCATGCCCAGGCCTTCGGCCAGAACCGACAGTTGGGTACCGATCGAGCCGTAACCGATGATGCCCAGCTTCTTGCCGCGGATTTCGAAGGAATTGGCCGCGCTCTTGATCCAGCCGCCACGGTGGCAGGAAGCATTCTTTTCGGGGATGCCTCGCAGCAGCAGGATCGCTTCGGCCAGCACCAGCTCGGCCACCGAACGGGTATTGGAGTAGGGCGCATTGAACACCGCAATACCGCGCTCGCGCGCTGCATTGAGGTCAACCTGGTTGGTGCCGATGCAGAAGCAGCCGACTGCAACCAGTTTTTTGGCGCAATCGAACAGCTCTTCGGTCAACTGAGTGCGTGAGCGAATACCGATGAAGTGCGCATCGGCGATCTTTTCTTTCAGTTCGGCTTCCGGCAGAGACTTGGTGTGGTACTCGATGCTGGTATAGCCGGCTGCCTTGAGGACGTCGACAGCGGACTGATGGACGCCTTCGAGAAGAAGGAACTTGATCTTGCTCTTGTCGAGGGAAGTCTTGCTCATCTGCGTAAACCTGTGTCCCGAAGAAAATTGGCAGGGGGTGCCCGGTTCGGCTCTGGGCACGACTCACGGGGGGCGTATGCTAGCATATGAGCCCCGCGAAACCTCATCCCGTAACGTGAACCGTTCTCAGGATGCCCATGAATTGTTCGAGAGTTGAGTCCATGACCGATCGCGCTTTGATTGATGAGCTGCAGACCGTGGTTGACACCGGCAAGGTGCTGACCGATGCCGATTCTCTGCAGACTTACGGCAAGGACTGGACCAGGCAATTCACCCCTGCGCCGCTGGCCATCGTGTTTCCGAAGACCACCGAACAGATACAGGCCATCGTACGCTGGGCCAATGAACGGCTCGTGGCGCTGGTGCCATCCGGGGGACGAACCGGGCTGTCTGCAGCAGCGGTGGCAGCCAACGGTGAAGTGGTCGTGTCGTTCGATCACATGAATCAGGTGCTGGAGTTGAATCTGACCGATCGAACGGCGGTCTGCCAGCCTGGCGTGATCACTCGACAGTTGCAGGCCCTGGCCGAAGACAACGGCCTTTATTACCCGGTCGATTTCGCCTCTTCGGGCTCCAGCCAGATTGGTGGCAACATCGGTACCAACGCAGGCGGTATCAAGGTCATTCGCTACGGCATGACGCGCAATTGGGTCGCGGGCCTTAAAGTGGTCACCGGCAAGGGCGACCTGCTGGAGTTGAACAAGGACCTGATCAAGAACGCTACCGGCTACGACTTGCGTCAGCTGTTCATCGGGGCGGAGGGTACGCTGGGTTTTGTCGTCGAAGCCACTATGCGCCTCGACCGTGCGCCGAAAAACCTCACCGCAATGGTGCTGGGCACCTCGGACTTCAACTCGATCATGCCGGTGTTGCATGCCTTTCACGGCAAGCTCGACCTGACCGCTTTCGAGTTCTTTTCCGACAAATCCTTCGCCCGTGTCATGGCGCGCGGTGATGTACCGTCGCCCTTCGACACGCCATGCCCGTTCTATGTGCTGCTGGAGTTCGAAGCAACCACCGAGGACCTGGCCGATCAGGCGCTGGCGACCTTCGAGCACTGCGTCGAGCAGGGTTGGGTGCTCGACGGTGTGATGAGCCAGAGCGAACAGCAACTACGCAATCTGTGGAAACTACGCGAGTACATCTCCGAAACCATCTCGCACTTCACCCCGTACAAGAACGATATTTCCGTCACCGTTTCGAAAGTGCCGGAATTTCTGGCCGAAATCGACGCCATCGTCGCTGAACACTACCCGGATTTTGAAGTGCTGTGGTACGGCCATATTGGCGACGGCAACCTGCACTTGAACATCCTCAAGCCCGAAAGCCTCGACAAGGCTGAGTTCTTCTTCAAATGTGCGCAGGTCAACAAGTGGGTGTTCGAGACAGTGGAAAAATACAACGGCTCGATTTCCGCCGAGCACGGGGTCGGGATGACCAAGCGCGACTATTTGACGTACAGTCGCTCGCCGGTTGAAATCGAATACATGAAAGCGTTGAAAGCGGTGTTCGACCCTAATGGCATCATGAATCCGGGGAAAATATTCGCCGTTTGATGCCTGTTGGATCGCACACCGGGATGCCAACACAGCCACGCCACACTTACCAGACCCAGGAGACGTCATGAGCTACCAGCACAAATATGTCGATGGCACCAACATCCACTTCCCGCTGGGCAAAGTGGTCTGCATTGGCCGTAACTACGCCGAGCACGCCAAGGAGCTGGGCAACCCGGTGCCTACCGAACCGCTGTTGTTCATGAAGCCCGGCAGTGCGGTGGTTGCGCTGGAAGGAGGGTTCACCATCCCGGCAGATCGCGGCTCGGTGCATTACGAAGCCGAGATCGTGGTGTTGATCGGAAAGCCTTTGAGCAAAAACCCTTCACGTGAAGAAGTGCTCGACGCTATCAGTGGCTTCGCGCCCGGCCTGGACCTGACCCTGCGCGATGTCCAGTCGCGTCTGCGTGAGAAAGGTCTGCCATGGGAGCTGGCCAAATGCTTCGACGGTGCTGCGGTGATCCCGCCGTTCGTTCCCGCCGAGACCTTTCCTGACCTGACCGACATCGGCATCCGCCTGACCATCAACGGCAAGGTGGTTCAGGATGGCAACAGCAACCTGATGCTCAACCCGATTGTGCCGATGATCCAGCACATGGCTGCCAACTTCTCGTTGCAGGCCGGTGACCTCATCATGACCGGCACCCCTGCGGGCGTAGGCCCGTTTGAAGCCGGTGACGAAATCGTCCTGGAGCTGGTCGGGCAGACGCCGTTCAGCAGCGTCGTTCGTTAAGCGCATACCCGCCTCATGCTTCATCCAGAGCCACGCGGGTCATTCCCGGGTGGCTTTTGTTTATCCGGTGGTTGATAGTTCAGTCCGTTTTGCGTTTTTTTCACACCTGCTCTGGATAATCCCGCCGACCTGCGCGGGTGCGCACTCGCGGACGCCCAGTTGTTACGAACCGTTGTCACGAAGTCCAATTTGCTCAGGAACACTTGAATGGCCATTCCTGCCTCAACGCCGCCTCGCGCCAAAAAACGCTTTGCCTTTATACGAAACATGCGCTGGTATTCGTGGCTGTTACTGGTTGCCCTGATGGGCTATGGCCTGGCGTTCGCAATGCACTGGGATGATCGTGCCTTGCTGTGGTTTCAGGAAAGATTCGAGAGCAAGGCGGGTCGTCACGCCAGTATCTGGCTGCCGGACTATCATGTAGATATCGATGCCAAGGTGTTGTCGGGCATGGAAAAGGACGAAGCTTCGGATCTTTCCTACAACCCGCTTACCAAAACGTTGTTTGCGGTCATGGGCAAGAATGCATTTCTGGTGGAGCTGACGCTCACAGGCGATGTGCTGCGCAAGATCCCTCTGGTGGGCTGGAGCAATCCGGAAGGGGTTGCAGTCATGAACGACGGGCTGATGGCGATTACCGACGAGCGTCAACACATGTTGACCATCGTCAAGGTGACCGCCGATACCACCAGCCTGAACATTGCGGATTTTCCCCAGTACGATCTGGGCAAGTCTGCGAACCAGAACAAGGGTTTTGAAGGCATTGCCTGGGACCCGCGTCGTCAACAGTTGATACTGGGGGAAGAGCGTCCGCCGGCATTGTTTATCTGGCAAAGCAACGGCAGTGACGTGCTGAAAGGTGACAAGCAGCAACTTCCGAGTCGTGCGCTGGACATGCGCAACCTGTCCTCGCTGAGCATCGACCCGCGCACAGGTCATATGCTTGCGCTTTCGGCCGACTCTCATCTGTTGCTGGAAGTCGACGAACAGGGCGAGCAGGTGAGCTTCATGACCCTGCTGGGCGGCATGAATGGCTTGAAGGATACGATCCCACGTGCCGAAGGTGTTGCGCTGGACGAAGCCGGTACGTTGTACATGGTCAGCGAACCGAACCTGTTCTATTCGTTTCACAGGACGCTTCGCAAGCACTGAGCCAGGACGGCAGATACGTCAATAGCCGATACACATTCGGCAAAAATATAGCACCATGCCATTAAGCTTGCTTTCAGAATGGCGTGGTATCAATGCCGCCCGCTCAACCTGCCGAGTCACCTCAATGCGCCGCTCCATCCGCTCTTTATTCCTGCTTGTCGTCCTTGTTCCGTTGGTTGTGCTGTTCATGCGCGCCAATGAGCGCTACCGCTACGTGGAGCGCGTATTGTTCGACTGGCAAGTGTTCTGGCAGTCCGACTCGCTTCAGGCCATTGGTCTTGATCAGTATCGTGCTGTGACAGAAGAGCAGGTTATCAAGGGGCTTGAGGATGATGTCTCGGGCCTGAGCTACGACCCGTACCGCAAGAGCCTGTTCACGGTGACCAACCAGAATCCTGAACTGGTCGAACTCAGCCTGGATGGTCGTGTGCTGCGACGTATTCCGCTGGTGGGGTTTGGCGATGCAGAGGCCGTTGAATACATCAGCCCCGGCGTTTACGTCATCAGTGATGAGCGTCAACTGCGGCTGATTCAGATTCATGTGGATGACAACACCAAAAGTCTGAACGCCGCCGATGCCGAGCAACTGACGCTGGGGCTGACGACCAGTGGCAATAAAGGCTACGAAGGTCTGGCCTATGACTCGCGCGGCAAGCGCCTGTTTGTCGCCCGCGAGCGCGATCCTGTGCAAATCATCGAGGTGCGCGGCTTTCCCAGAGTCAATGCCGATGCACCGGGTAATCTCCAGGTGATCACTGACGGCAAACGTGATGGCAAGCTTTCCGTGCGCGATCTGTCCAGTCTGCAGTTCGATGAGGCGAGCGGCCACCTGCTGGCGCTGTCCGATGAGTCGAAACGCATCCTGGAACTCGATACCACTGGCCGGCCGATTGGCAGTGGTTCGCTGAAAAAAGGCGACATGGGCTTGAGCAGGAGCGTGCCACAGGCCGAAGGCATGGCCATGGACGACGAAGGAACGCTGTATCTGGTCAGCGAGCCGAACCTGTTTTATGTGTTCCGCAGGCCTTGAGTCTTTGAGGCACATGCCCACCTTGCGTGGGCATGTGCGATTTTATAAGCGTGTCAGGGTCTTCACGCCTTCAGCGGTACCCAGCAGCAGCAGGTCGGCCGGGCGGGCGGCGAACAGGCCGTTGGTGACTACGCCGACAATGGCGTTGATCTGTGCTTCCAGTTCCACCGGGTTGGTGATGCTCATGTTGTGCACGTCGATGATGATATTGCCGTTGTCGGTCAGGACGCCTTCACGATAAACCGGGTCGCCGCCCAGCTTCACCAATTGCCGGGCAACGTGACTGCGGGCCATCGGGATAACCTCGACCGGCAGCGGAAAGGCGCCCAGCACCGGCACCAGCTTGCTGCCGTCGGCGATGCAGATAAAGGTTTTGGCCACGGCCGCAACGATTTTTTCGCGAGTCAGCGCTGCGCCGCCGCCCTTGATCAGGTTCAAGTGCTCGTCGCTTTCATCAGCGCCGTCGACATAAAACTCCAGATCGCTGACCGTGTTCAGCTCATAGACCGGAATGCCATGACCCTTGAGACGCGCTGCCGTGGCTTCCGAGCTGGCAACCGCGCCGTCGAATGCTGCCTTGTGCCTGGCCAGTGCATCGATGAAGCAGTTGGCCGTGGAGCCGGTGCCGACGCCCACAATGCTTTTGTCATCGAGCTTGGGGAGGATAAAGTCGACAGCTGCCTGGGCGACTGCCTGTTTGAGTTGATCCTGGGTCATGCGGGCTCCACGGTGCCTGGTGTAGATAGAAGAGGGGGTGCAAAAAGGCCCGCATTATAGCGGCGACTGCGTTGCAAAGCCCTGTCATTCGTATGGTCGTCTTTCGGCACGCAGGGTAGACTTCCCGGCCTTGCCCGCTTCGTCAGTGATGCCACCCCGATGCTTGAACAGTACGTCAAGAAAATCCTCACCTCCCGCGTGTATGACGTGGCCATCGAAACCCCGCTGCAGGGTGCTCGCCAACTGTCCGGGCGGCTGGGCAATCAGGTGTTGCTCAAGCGCGAAGACCTGCAGCCGGTGTTCTCGTTCAAGATTCGCGGGGCGTACAACAAGCTGGCGCAACTGACCCCACAAGAGGCCGCATGCGGCGTGGTCACCGCTTCGGCGGGCAACCACGCGCAGGGCCTGGCGCTGGCAGCGCGTGAACTGGGCATTCTGGCCACCATCGTCATGCCGCGCACCACCCCGGAAATCAAGGTCGAGGGCGTGCGCTCACGAGGTGCCACAGTGGTGCTGCACGGCGATTCATTCCCCGAAGCGCTGGCTTACTCGCTGAAACTGGTCGATGAGCAGGGCTTCGTTTACATCCATCCCTATGACGATCCCGACACGATTGCCGGGCAAGGCACCGTGGCGATGGAAATCCTTCGTCAGCAGCCGGGCCGCCTGGACGCCATTTTCGTGCCGGTCGGTGGCGGCGGTCTGATTGCCGGTATCGCGGCTTACGTCAAATACCTGCGCCCGGAAATCAAGGTGATTGGTGTCGAACCGGACGATTCCAATTGCCTGCAGGCCGCAATGGCCGCAGGTGAGCGCGTGGTGTTGAGCCAGGTCGGTCTGTTTGCCGATGGCGTGGCGGTGGCGCAGATCGGCCATCACACCTTTGAGGTGTGCCGTCATTATGTCGATGAAGTGATCACCGTCAGCACCGACGAGATTTGCGCTGCGATCAAGGATATCTACGACGACACCCGCTCGATCACCGAGCCTGCGGGCGCGCTGGGCGTGGCCGGGATCAAGAAATACGTCGAACAGCGCGGCATCAGCGGCCAGACGCTGGTGGCGATCGACTCCGGGGCCAACGTCAACTTTGACCGCCTGCGTCACGTTGCCGAGCGCGCCGAGCTGGGCGAAGGCCGCGAAGCGATCATTGCCGTGACCATCCCCGAGCAACCGGGCAGCTTCAAGGCGTTCTGCGAAGCCATCGGCAAGCGCCAGATCACCGAATTCAACTACCGCTACCACACCGACCGTGAAGCCCACATTTTCGTCGGCGTGCAGACCCATCCGGAGAACGACCCGCGCAGCGCGCTGATCACCAGCCTGACCGGCCAGGGTTTTCCGGTGCTGGACCTGACCGACAATGAACTGGCCAAACTGCACATCCGTCACATGGTCGGCGGGCATGCCGAGCGCGTCGACGATGAGGTGGTGCTGCGTTTCGAGTTCCCTGAGCGGCCGGGCGCGCTGTTCAACTTTCTCAACCGCCTGGGCGGGCGCTGGACCATCTCGATGTTCCATTACCGCAACCACGGCGCAGCCGATGGCCGCGTGGTTGCCGGGCTGGTCGTGCCCGAAGAGGAACGGCATCTGGTGGGGGCGGCGCTGGACGAGATTGGTTACCCGTACTGGGACGAGAGCGAGAACCCGGCGTACCGGTTGTTTTTGGGCTGACGTTAGACGCAGAGCAGGCTTCTGCCTGCAGGGCGTCGCCCGGTCCGTACACATAACGCGCTTCTGCCCGGAGGGCATGGGAGCGGACTTGTCCGCGAAGGGCTGCGAAGCGGCCCTGATACCGGTAACCTCGGTTGCGTCTGAAGTACCGTGTGTACCGGTCTTGCTGCCGGTTCCCGGCAGTTCGCGGACAAGTCCGCTCCCACACAAGCGAAGCGTCGCCCGGTCCGCTTCTACATTCTGATCCAAGAGGAGCACCCCGTAATGGAACCCATCACCACCCTCAATACCCTGCACATCGCCGCCATCGCGTTGTTGCTGATCAGCGCTCTGGTGTTGGCCAGCGGGGTGGTGAAGGTGCGCCTTGAAGGCGACACGACCGTGCAGAATCGCCTGCTCAAGCGGCCATTGCTGTTTTTCTGGGTGCTGATGGCCGTGTGTCTGGCAACGCTGCCGTTCAGCGGCTGGTGGCTGGTGCATCTGAAAGGCTTGTCGCTGGGCCAGACCTGGGTGCTGGGCAGCAGTGTGCTTTACACCCTGGGTCTATGCAGTTGGGTGTGGCTGGTGGCCAGGCTCAACCGCTTGCGCCTCGGTGCCAAGGGCGGCAAGCGAGGCTTTACCCTGGCGCTGACCGTGATCAGTGTCGTGTGCTTTGTGGCGATGGCCGGTCTGATGGGCTTCAAACCGGCCTGAACGGTGCCAGTATTCAGTTGCGCAGGGTAATCACCGGCCAGCCACGACGTCCGGCTTCGGCGCGCAATTTGTCGTCTGGATCGACCGCAACAGGGTTGGCTACCTGCTCCAGCAACGGCAGATCGTTCATCGAGTCGCTGTAGAAGTAGCTGTCCTCAAGGCTGAATGCATTGTCTTCCAGCCACTGATCAAGGCGTGTCACCTTGCCTTCACGGAAGCAAGGCACACCTGTAGTGCGGCCTGTGTAGCGTCCGTCAGCCATTTCGCACTCGGTGGCCAGCAGCGTATCAATCCCCAACCGCGCCACGATAGGAGCCGTCACAAAGCGGTTGGTGGCGGTAATCACCACCAGCTTGTCGCCGGCCTCGCGGTGTTTGTCGATCAATTCCAGTGCCTTGGGCAGCATGATCGGTTCGATGCAGTCGCGCATGAACTCGCGATGCCACTGCTCGAGCTGCGCCATGTCAGTGTTGCCCAGAATCTCCAGGGTGAAATTCAGGTAGTCGGTCATGTTCAGCGTACCGGCCAGGTAATCCTGATAGAACTCGTCATTGCGGGCTTTGTAGGTGGTGGCATCAAGGATCCCTCGCTGGCACAGATAATCGCCCCAGGCGTGATCGCTGTCGCCGCCCAGAAGCGTGTTGTCGAGGTCGAATAAAGCCAGGCGCATAGGGTTACTCGCTGAAATAGTTGAAAAAAGAGCCCCAGAATACGAGGTTTTCACAAGTCTTCACATAAGGTGATAAGCCTCGTTGCTGGTTTGATCGCCTTTGTGGAACAATGCGGCGACATGCGTTTGCGAGGTTGTTGCCGTGATCGACCCCGATGGTTTCCGTCCTAATGTCGGGATTATTCTGACAAACGATGCTGGTCAGGTCCTATGGGCTCGGCGTATTAACCAGGATGCCTGGCAGTTTCCTCAGGGTGGTATCAACCCGCAGGAGACGCCGGAAGACGCGCTTTATCGTGAATTGAACGAAGAAGTCGGGCTGGAACGACACGATGTGCAAATACTTGCCTGCACTCGAGGCTGGTTGCGCTATCGTCTGCCGCAACGCCTGGTCCGTACGCACAGCCAGCCGCTGTGTATCGGCCAGAAGCAAAAATGGTTTCTCCTGCGCCTGATCTCCAACGAGCAGCGGGTGCGGATGGATTTGACCGGTAAACCGGAGTTCGATGGCTGGCGCTGGGTCAGTTATTGGTATCCGTTAGGCCAGGTGGTGACATTCAAGCGCGAGGTGTATCGACGCGCACTCAAAGAGCTTGCCCCGCGCCTGTTATCGCGCGACTGACACGGAGTTCGACCCCGAGCCATGCTCAATACGCTGCGCAAGATCGTCCAGGAAGTTAACTCCGCCAAGGATCTCAAGGCGGCGTTGGGCATTATTGTGTTACGCGTCAAGGAGGCCATGGGCAGCCAGGTCTGCTCGGTCTACCTGCTCGATGCCGAGGTCAACCGCTTTGTACTGATGGCCTCCGAGGGCCTCAACAAGCGCTCCATCGGTAAAGTCAGCATGGCACCGAATGAAGGCCTCGTCGGTCTGGTCGGTACACGCGAAGAACCGCTGAACCTCGAAAACGCTGCAGATCACCCTCGTTATCGTTATTTCGCCGAGACCGGGGAAGAGCGTTATGCCTCGTTTCTGGGCGCGCCGATCATCCACCACCGTCGTGTGGTCGGCGTGTTGGTGATCCAGCAAAAGGAGCGCCGCCAGTTCGACGAGGGCGAAGAAGCCTTCCTCGTGACCATGAGCGCGCAACTGGCGGGCGTTATCGCGCATGCCGAAGCGACCGGCTCGATTCGCGGTCTGGGTCGCCAGGGCAAGGGCATTCAGGAAGCCAAGTTCGTGGGTGTTGCCGGTTCGCCAGGGGCGGCAGTCGGTGTGGCGGTGGTCATGCTGCCGCCTGCCGATCTGGAAGTGGTACCGGACAAGACCGTCACTGATATCGCCGCCGAGCTGGCGTTATTCCAGAACGCGCTGGAAGGTGTGCGCAATGACATGCGCACCCTGTCAGCCAAACTCGCTACCCAGTTGCGCCCCGAAGAGCGGGCGCTGTTCGACGTCTACCTGATGATGCTCGATGACGCCTCGCTGGGCAGCGAAGTGACCGATGTCATCAAGACCGGCCAATGGGCGCAGGGAGCCTTGCGCTCGGTGGTCAGCGAGCACGTCAAACGTTTCGAACTGATGGACGATGCCTACCTGCGCGAGCGGGCTTCGGACGTCAAGGACCTGGGCCGACGTTTGCTGGCTTATCTTCAGGAGGCGCGGCAGCAGGCACTGGTCTATCCCGACAACACGATCCTGGTCAGCGAAGAGCTGACCCCGGCCATGCTGGGCGAGGTGCCGGAAGGCAAGCTGGTCGGTCTGGTGTCGGTTCAGGGTTCCGGCAACTCCCATGTTGCGATTCTGGCGCGGGCCATGGGCATTCCCACGGTCATGGGGTTGGTGGACTTCCCTTACTCCAAGGTCGATGGCATCGATCTGGTGGTTGACGGTTATCACGGCGAAGTCTTTACCAACCCCAGCGAAATCATGCGCAAGCAGTTCGGCAAGGTGGTGGAGGAGGAACGTCAGCTCTCGCAAGGCCTGGATGCCCTGCGCGAACTGCCTTGTGTGACCCTCGACGGCCATCGCATGCCGCTGTGGGTCAATACCGGTCTGCTCGCTGACGTCGCACGCGCGCAGCAGCGCGGTGCTGAAGGGGTAGGGCTGTACCGCACTGAAGTGCCGTTCATGATCAATCAGCGTTTCCCGAGTGAAAAGGAACAGCTGGCCATTTATCGCGAGCAACTGGCCGCCTTCCATCCGCTGCCGGTGACCATGCGCAGCCTGGATATCGGCGGCGACAAGTCGCTGTCTTATTTCCCGATCAAGGAAGACAACCCGTTTCTGGGCTGGCGCGGTATCCGCGTCACCCTCGACCACCCGGAAATCTTTCTGGTCCAGACCCGCGCCATGCTCAAGGCCAGCGAGGGCCTGAACAACCTGCGCATTCTGCTGCCGATGATCTCCAGCACCCACGAAGTGGAAGAAGCATTGCACCTGATCCACCGGGCCTGGGGTGAGGTGCGCGACGAAGGCACCGACGTGCCGATGCCGCCGGTGGGCGTGATGATCGAAGTGCCTGCGGCGGTCTACCAGACCCGCGATCTGGCACGTCAGGTGGATTTCCTTTCGGTGGGTTCCAACGACCTGACCCAATACCTGCTGGCGGTCGACCGCAACAACCCGCGTGTGGCCGACCTTTATGACTACCTGCACCCGGCTGTGCTCCAGGCCCTGCAAAGCGTGGTGCGTGATGCACATGCCGAGGGCAAGCCGGTGAGCATCTGCGGCGAGATGGCCGGTGACCCGGCTGCCGCCGTGCTGTTGATGGCAATGGGCTTTGACAGTTTGTCGATGAACGCCACCAACCTGCCGAAAGTGAAGTGGATGCTGCGCCAGATCAACCTCAGCAAGGCCAAGGAACTGCTCGCGCAATTGATGACCAACGACAACCCGCAAGTCATCAGCAGCTCCCTGCAACTGGCCCTGAAAAACCTCGGCCTGTCGCGGATGATCAACCCGAGCTCGGTCAAAGGGCACTAAGCGCCACGACAGTCAGAGATTATCGTTCCTCACGCTCCAGCGTGGGGATGCCGTGAGTGACGCTCCGCGTCACAAGTCCGCGCAACATCGCATGCTCAAGACCGTACGGCTGGACACATCAGGCGCATCTTTTTTCACTTCGTTCAGGCGGCTTCCATCGGTCGCCGCTAGAGCATCCTGCCGGGCTCCGGTAACATGCGCGCCTGATTCAGTCGCTCGCAAGGGCGTTCCAATTGAGGAGTCGCAATGCTGCCTTACCCGCAGATTGACCCGGTAGCTGTCGCTATCGGCCCGCTGCAAATTCACTGGTACGGTTTGATGTACCTGGTCGGCATCGGCGGTGCCTGGCTGCTCGCGTCGCGTCGTCTGAACAAGTTCGACCCGACCTGGACCAAGGAAAAGCTCTCCGACCTTATTTTCTGGCTGGCCATGGGCGTGATCGTCGGTGGGCGGTTGGGTTATGTGTTGTTTTACGATCTGTCGGCGTACATCGCCAATCCGCTATTGATCTTCGAGGTCTGGAAGGGCGGCATGGCCTTCCACGGCGGCTTTGTCGGCGTGATGATCGCGGCCTGGTGGTTCGGCAAGCGCAACGGCAAGAGCTTCTTCCAGTTGATGGACTTCGTCGCCCCGCTGGTGCCGATCGGCCTGGGAGCCGGGCGTATCGGCAATTTCATCAATGCCGAGCTGTGGGGCAAGCCGACCGATGTGCCGTGGGCGATGGTCTTTCCGCCGTTCAGCGACCCTGCGCAGCTGGCGCGCCACCCGTCGCAGCTGTATCAGTTCGCGCTGGAAGGCGTCGCGCTGTTCATCATCCTCAATCTGTACGCCCGCAAACCACGCCCTACCATGGCCGTTTCCGGCATGTTCGCGCTGTTTTACGGCATTTTCCGCTTTGTGGTCGAGTTCGTCCGCGTACCTGATGCCCAGCTTGGCTATCTGGCGTGGGGTTGGGTCACCATGGGCCAGGTGCTTAGTCTGCCGATGATCATCGCCGGTCTGTTCCTGATCTGGCTGGCCTACAAGCGCGATCCGGCGGCTGCCAAGGCAGCGGTTTAATACCGAAACGCCGGGTGTCTGCGCCCGGCGCGTTCAACAATGCAGGTGATTTATGAAGCAATATCTGGAACTGGTCGCTCATGTGATCAAGCACGGGACCTTGCAAGCCAACCGTACCGGCGTGAATACCATCAGCTTTCCGGGTGCGATGCTGCGTTATGACTTGCAGGAAGGTTTTCCGGCAATCACCACACGGCGCATGGCGTTCAAATCGGCTATCGGCGAGATGGTCGGCTTTCTGCGTGGCGTAAACAACGCCGCCGAATTCCGCGAACTGGGCTGCAAGGTCTGGGATCAGAACGCCAACGAAAACGCTCAGTGGCTGAACAACCCGTTCCGCAAGGGCGAGGACGATCTGGGCGAAATCTACGGCGTGCAATGGCGCAAGTGGCCTGCCTACAAGCGCATCGATGCCGGCAATATAGCGGCGATCGAACTGGCACTCGGCGAGGGTTATCGCCAGATTGCCGAATCGGAAGAAGACGGCCAGTCGTTCGTGGTGTTGTACAAGGCCATCGACCAGATTCGCCAGTGCATCGACACCATCATCAATGACCCGGGCAGTCGCCGCATCCTGTTCCACGGCTGGAACTGCGCACAGCTCGATGAAATGGCCCTGCCGCCGTGCCACCTGCTGTACCAGTTGCACCCGAACCCGCAGACCCGCGAAATCTCGCTGACGCTGTACATTCGCTCCAACGACTTGGGCCTCGGCACGCCGTTCAACCTGACCGAAGGCGCGGCACTGCTGAGCCTGATCGGCCGCCTGACCGGCTACACACCGCGCTGGTTCACCTACTTCATCGGCGATGCCCATGTGTACGAGAACCACCTGGACATGCTCAACGAGCAAATGACCCGCGAGCCGTATCCGATGCCGAAACTGGTGATCTCCGACCGCGTGCCCGAGTTTGCCAGGACTGGTGTGTACCAGCCTGAATGGCTGGAGCTGATCGAGCCGTCCGACTTCAGCCTGGAAGGCTATCAGCACCACCCGGCAATGACGGCGCCGATGGCGGTTTGAACACGTGTCTTCGCTTGCGAGCTCTTGGGCTCAGCATCATCCACAAGTACTAAAAACCTCGGGAAACAGGTTTCTGCCCGGAGGGCGTGGGAGCTTCAGGAGGTTACGACGGCTGCGATGGGCTGCGAAGCGGCCCTGAACCTGTGCCCCCGGTTATGGCCGATGTAATGTATGTGGCGGTTTTGCTGTCGGTTCCCGACAGTTCGCGGACAAGTCCGCTCCTACTGAAACAGCGGTTCGCGGACAAGCGAAGCGGCCCTGAACCTGTGTCCCCGGTTATGGCCGATGTAATGTATGTGGCGTTTTGCTGTCGGTTCCCGACAGTTCGCGGACAAGTCCGCTCCCACTGAAACAGTAGTTTGCGGACAAGTGAAGCGTCTCCTCTTAATCAATGTCCATGACTCCTCCCCACATGTGAAGCCTCGCCCTCTGGCGCTGCCACAGCTCCCGTCACTTCCAGCCTTTCCAGTATCGCGCAATGCTCTGTCGTGCCATCGCTGCAGCGACGGCGCAGGTCGAGCAGTTGTTCCTGGAGCGCTTGCAGGCTGGCGACGCGGGCGTTGACGTGTTCGATGTGTTCGTCGATCAGGGCGTTGACGTTTTCGCACTGGTCTTGCGGGCTGTCGCGCAGGTTCAGCAGGCTGCGGATTTCTTCGAGGGTCATGTCCAGGCTGCGGCAGTTGCGGATGAACGACAGGCGCTCCATGTGCGCCTGGGTATACAGCCGGTAATTGCCGTCACTGCGCGCGGGAGCCGGCAGCAGGCCCTCGCGTTCGTAATAGCGGATGGTTTCGACCTGGGTGTCGGTCAGTTTTGCCAGTTCGCCGATTTTCATTTGGACTCATCTCGTTTGAGTGCTTGACCCTATAGTGGCTACAGGGTGTTCACTTGGCAACAAGCAGAATCCTGGAGCCATAACGAATGGGCACGACGATCAAGAATTCCCCCGCACATGACCATGACCATGCTCACGGGGAGCACGCGCACGAGCAAAAGCCTGTGGAGCAGGCCCATTCGTGCTGCTCGAGCAATGCTCAACCTGCTGTAGTGACCTTTGGCGAAGCGCCTTCATCGGGCGGTCGTCTGAGCAGCTTTCGTATCGAAGCCATGGATTGCCCGACCGAGCAGACGCTGATCCAGAACAAACTGGGCAAGCTGGCCGGTGTGCAGAAGCTGGAATTCAACCTGATCAACCGCATGTTGGGTGTCTGGCACGACCTGCCGTCCACCGACCCGATTCGTGAGGCCATCAGCTCGCTGGGCATGCAGGCCGACCCGGTCGAGGAAGGTGCAGCGTCTGCCGAACCGGCACCGGTGGTGAAGAAACACTGGTGGCCGTTGGCATTGTCCGGCGTTGCGGCGCTGGGCGCAGAAGTGGTCCATTTTGCCTCGCTCGGTCCGACCTGGGTGGTTGCCTTGCTGGCACTGGTGTCGATTTTCAGTTGCGGGCTCTCGACCTACAAGAAGGGCTGGATTGCACTCAAGAACTTCAACCTGAACATCAATGCGCTGATGAGCATTGCGGTAACGGGCGCGATTCTTATCGGGCAGTGGCCTGAAGCCGCAATGGTGATGTTCCTGTTCACCGTGGCCGAGTTGATCGAAGCCAAGTCGCTGGACCGCGCGCGCAATGCGATCAGTGGCCTGATGCAACTGACGCCAGAGCTTGCCACCGTCAAGCAGGCGGATGGCAGCTGGCAGGAAGTCGAAGCCAAGAACGTCGAACTGGAAGCTATCGTCCGGATCAAGCCGGGGGAACGTGTCGGGCTTGATGGTGAAGTGGTGTCCGGCAGCTCGACTATTGATCAGGCATCGATCACCGGTGAAAGCCTGCCAGTGGAGAAGACTGTCGGCGACAAGGTTTTCGCGGGCACCATCAACCAGGCCGGTTCGCTGGAATACCGCGTAACATCTGCTGCAAACAACTCGACGCTGGCGCGCATCATCCATGCGGTGGAAGCGGCTCAGGGCTCGCGTGCGCCGACCCAGCGCTTTGTCGACAGTTTCTCCCGCATCTATACGCCAGTAGTGTTTATCGTGGCTTTGGCAGTGGCACTCGTTGCACCGCTGTTTTTTGGCGGCGAATGGTTTGACTGGATCTACCGCGCGCTGGTGCTGTTGGTGGTGGCTTGCCCGTGTGCATTGGTGATTTCCACACCGGTGACTATCGTCAGCGGCCTTGCAGCGGCGGCGCGCAAGGGGATTTTGATCAAGGGCGGGGTCTATCTGGAGATGGGCGAGAAGCTCGATTACTTGGCTTTGGATAAAACCGGCACGCTGACTCACGGCAAACCGGTGCAGACCGACTACGTGCCGTTGAACCCTGCTGTTGCCGACAGCGCCCCGGTGATTGCCGCAAGCCTCGCCGGACGTTCAGACCACCCGGTTTCCCAGGCGATTGCCAAGGCCGCCGACGGCAGTCTGACGCTGCTTGAAGTCAGTGCGTTCGAGGCGTTAGGTGGGCGCGGCGTGAAAGGCGAGATCGACGGCCAGATGTATCACCTGGGCAATCATCGCCTGGTGGAAGAACTGGGCCTGTGTTCGCCCGAGCTGGAAGCAAAGCTCGACGCGCTGGAAATGCAGGGCAAGACTGTGGTCCTGTTGCTCGACGCTTCAGGTCCGATTGCGCTGTTTGCCGTCGCCGATACGGTGAAGGAGACCAGTCGCGAAGCCATCGCTCAGTTGCATGAGCTGGGCATCAAGACGGTCATGCTGACCGGTGACAACCCGCACACGGCCAAGGCGATTGCCGATCAGGTCGGCATCGACGAAGCGCAGGGCAATCTGCTGCCTGCCGACAAGCTCAGTGCGATCGAGGCGCTTTACAGCCGCAATCACCGGGTAGGCATGGTGGGCGACGGTATCAATGATGCCCCCGCGCTTGCCCGTGCGGAGATTGGTTTTGCGATGGCTGCTGCGGGCACCGATACGGCTATCGAAACGGCAGATGTTGCCCTGATGGACGATGATCTTCGCAAGATACCGACTTTTATCGCGCTTTCACGTCGGACATCGGCGGTGCTGAAACAGAACATCGTGTTGGCCATCGTGACCAAGGTACTGTTCATCGGCATCACCTTCGCGGGGCTGGCGACCATGTGGATGGCGGTGTTTGCCGACATGGGCGTTAGCTTGCTGGTGGTGTTCAACGGCTTGCGATTGCTCAAAAAATGATCAGTCTGGACCTTTGAAGAGCGGACGCGGAGCGTCCAGAGCGGCATTCCCACGCAGAGCGCGGGAACGATAATCGATGTTGCTATCGGCTATCGCTCCTACGCTCTGCGTCTGGCTTTGTCAGCCAAACCGCTCCTGCCCCCAGGCGATGAAGGTTTCCAGTAGCGGCTTGAGAACGGCGCGAGTCGGCTCGGCCAGGTCAGGGCGGTAGTGGAAGGGCACGAATTCGTCCATGTAGGTGCTTTGCGCCAGCTCCAGTTGCACCGCGTGGATGTTGTTCGCCGGGTCGCCATAGTGACGGGTGATATGGCCGCCCTTGAAGCGTCCGTTCAACACATGGCTGTAGTCTTTGGCTTTGGCACAGACCTGCTCCAGCCTGCTGGCCAGCTCCGGGTCGCAGCTGGCGCCGTTGAAGGTGCCGAGGTTGAAGTCCGGCAGACGACCGTCGAACAAATGCGGAATATGGCCACGAATCGAATGGGCGTCGAACAGCAGCGCATAGCCAAACTCGTCACGCATGCGCTGCAGTTCCTGCTCCAGCGTCTGGTGATAGGGCGTCCAGATCTGCTCCAGATACCGCGCCCGCTCCTCGGCATCGGGTGTCAGGCCATCCTTGAACAGCGGCACGCCATCGAACAGGATCGACGGAAACAGTCCAGTGGTCGCGCCAACGTACATCGGCTTGTCGTCCGATGGACGATTCAGATCAATGACAAAACGCGAATACTCGGCGGCCAGGGTACTTGCACCCAGTTCTGCCGCGAAGTCGTACAGGCGCGGGATGTGCCAGTCGGTGTCCGGCAGGCTCAGCGCCTCGTCCACCAGAGCAGCTTCAACCACTGGCGTCAGTTTCAGACCGGCATGCGGCATGCTGATCAGCAGCGGGATGCGGCCACGGTTGAATGTCAGAACGTTATCCACAGGACTCTCCTTCAGATCGATGATTCGACGCCGTGGCGCACGATGCGTTTATCCAGATCGCCGCCTAGCCAGTAGGCCAGATCAGCCGGACGTTCGATGTTCCAGGCGACGAAATCTGCCACCTTGCCGACCTCCAGCGAGCCGTGAGTTGCGCTCATGCCCAGTGCCCTGGCGGCATTGAACGTGACACCTGCCAGCGCTTCTTCAGGCGTCATACGAAATAGCGTGCAGGCCATATTCAGCATCAGGCGCAATGACAGACCCGGCGAGGTGCCGGGGTTCAGGTCGGTGGAAATAGCAAACGGCACGCCATGCTTGCGCAGCGCGTCCATCGGCGGCAGTTGTGTTTCACGCAGGAAGTAAAACGCTCCCGGCAGCAGCACCGCGACAGTTCCGGCAGCGGCCATGGCGATGGCATCGTCTTCGGTCATGAATTCCAGATGATCCGCCGACAACGCCTTGTAGCGCGCTGCCAGGCTCGATCCACCCAATGACGAAAGCTGCTCGGCATGCAGTTTGACCGGCAGCGCCAACTGCCCGGCCGTGATAAACACCTGCTCGACCTGAGCAGGCGAGAACGCCAGGTATTCACAAAACGCGTCCACGGCATCGACCAGCCCTTCGGCAGCCAGCGCAGGAAGCATGTCGTTGCAAATGTGGTTGATGTAATCATCAGCGCGATCGGCGTACTCCGGTGGCAGAGCGTGTGCGGCGAGGCAGGTAGCGCGTACGGTGACCGGCTGGGTATTGCCCAGACGGCGGATGACACGCAGGATCTTGCGCTCGTTTTCCAGGTCCAGCCCGTAGCCTGATTTCATCTCGACGGTAGTGACGCCGTCCTTGAGCAGGTGGCGCAGACGGCGCTCGGCACTGGCGTACAGTTCGTCTTCACTGGCTGCGCGGGTGGCGCGCACTGTGCTGGCGATGCCGCCGCCCGCCGCCGCAATGTCCGCATAGCTGACACCCTGTAGACGCTGTTCGAACTCGCCACTGCGGTTGCCGCCGAATACCGTGTGCGTGTGGCAGTCGATCAGGCCGGGCGTGACCCACGCACCACCCAGGTCGATGCAGTTGTCATGTTCAGGCTCGACAAGTTCAGCCTGAGGCCCGATCCACTCGATGAGCGCTCCGGAGGTCACGATGGCGGCATCCTCGATGATCGAGTATTTGCCGTGCGCCATGCTTGCGATGTGACAGTGCTTCCAGAGCGTTTTCATTCCGAGCCTCGTTGATCAATGAGTGGTGTTGAGCGCCTTGGGTTTGACCCAGCCATAGGCAATAAGCAGCAGCCCGATCCAGATTGCGCCGACGATCAGGGCTGCACGGTTGTCCGGGAAATAACCCAGCACGCCGAAGATGAACAGCATGAAGGCGATGGCGGCAGCAGGCCCGTAAGGCCAGAACGGCACTGCGAATTTCAGTTGTGCGGCCTCTTCGCGGCTCATCGAGCGGCGCATCGCGACCTGGGTGAGCAGAATCATCAGCCAGACCCAGACGGTCGCGAAGGTTGCCAGCGAAGCGATCAGCAGGAACACGTCCTTGGGGATCAGGTAGTTGAGCAGCACGCCGCCCAGCAGCGCCACGCCCATCACCAGCACCGTCATCCACGGCACGCCATGACGCGACAGGCGGGCAAAACTTGCCGGTGCCTGACCGTCACGGGCCAGGCCGTACATCATGCGGCCCGCGCCGAAAATGTCGCTGTTGATGGCTGACACGGCAGCGGAAATCACCACAATATTGAGAATGGTCGCGGCCGATGCGATGCCCAGATTGTCGAAGATCTGCACGAACGGACTGCCCTGGGTGCCGATCTGCGGCCATGGGTAGATGCACATCAGCACAAACAGCGTCAGCACGTAGAACAGTAGAATGCGCAGCGGTACGGCATTGATCGCCTGCGGCAGGCTGCGTTGCGGGTCTTTTGCCTCGCCTGCGGTGATGCCGATGATTTCGATACCGCCAAAGGCAAACATCACCACCGCAAACGAAGCGATCAGCCCGGTGACGCCGTTGGGCATGAAACCGCCGTGCGCCCACAGGTTGCTGATGCCGATTTCGGTGCCGCTGGTCGAGCTGCCGATGCCGAAGATCATGATGCCGAAGCCTGCGACGATCATGGCCACGATGGCGCTGACCTTGAGGATGGACAGCCAGAATTCGGTTTCACCAAAGACTTTCACGTTGCACAGGTTAAGCGCGCCGATCAGGAACACGATGCCCAGCACCCAGATCCAGCGCGGCACTTCCGGAAACCAGAAGCCCATGTAAATGCCGAATGCGGTCACGTCGGCCAGGCAGACAATGATCATCTCGAACGCGTAGGTCCAGCCCAGCACGAAGCCGGCCAGCGGCCCCATGTAGCGCGTGGCGTAGTGGCTGAACGAACCGGACACCGGGTCGTGAACGGCCATTTCGCCCAGCGCGCGCATCACCATGTACACCGCTGCGCCGCCGATCAGGTACGCCAGCAGCACGGCGGGACCGGCCTGTTGGATCGCCGAGGCCGAGCCGTAGAACAACCCTGTGCCGATGGCAGAGCCCAGGGCCATGAAGCGGATATGGCGGGCGGATAGCCCGCGTTTCAAACCATCTTGTGACGTCATTTCAGGTCCATTTCATTACAGGTATGGCAAAAGCCGCGAGAACGCCTGCATCCGGCTTCCCGCAGCGATGACCAAAGCGAGCCCTGCCAGGCTCGCGGTGCATCACAGACTCGGTAGCAGACGTGCAGGAACCAGCGGGTTCAGGCAAGTGGAGGACAACAGCTGACTGGCAGCTTCGATGTCCGGCGCAAAAAAACGATCCTTTTCATAGAACGGGACCTTGCTGCGCAGCAGGCTGCGGGCTTGCTCCAGCTTCGGAGAGGTTTTCAGACCCTCGCGCAAGTCCAGACCCTGGCAGGCAGCCAACCATTCTACGGCAAGAATCCCGCGAACGTTTTCTGCCATTTCCCATAACCGCTTGCCAGCGGCCGGGGCCATCGACACATGGTCTTCCTGATTGGCCGATGTCGGCAGGCTGTCGACACTGTGCGGATGGGCCAATGCCTTGTTTTCACTGGCCAGCGCGGCGGCCGTGACCTGCGCGATCATGAAGCCGGAATTGACGCCGCCGTTGGCCACCAGGAAGGGCGGGAGCTGCGACATGTGCTTGTCCATCATCAGCGAAATGCGTCGTTCGCTCAGCGAGCCGATCTCGGCGATGGCCAACGCCAGATTGTCCGCGGCCATGGCAACCGGCTCGGCGTGGAAATTGCCACCGGATATGACATCGTTCTCGGCGGCGAACACCAGGGGGTTATCGGACACCCCATTCGATTCGATTTCCAGCACCTCGGCGGCTTGACGCAACTGGGTCAGGCACGCGCCCATCACCTGTGGCTGGCAACGCAGCGAGTAGGGGTCCTGAACCTTGTCGCAGTTGCGGTGCGACTCGGACACGGCGCTGCTTTCGCCCAACAGGTCGCGGTAGCAGGCTGCGGCGTCGATCTGCCCGCGCTGGCCGCGCGCTGCATGAATTCGCGCATCGAACGGCGAGCGTGAGCCAAGCACCGCTTCAACTGTCAGCGAGCCGCAGGTCAGGGCAGCGGCGAACAGATCCTCGCCCTCGAACAGGCCACGCAACGCGTAAGCGGTGGACACTTGCGTGCCGTTGAGCAGCGCCAGCCCTTCCTTGGCGGCCAGGGTCAGCGGTTGCAGCCCCGCCACAGCCAACGCGTCGACCGCATTCAGCCATTCGCCCTTGTAGCGCGCCTTGCCTTCGCCCAGCAGCACCAGCGACATGTGGGCCAGCGGAGCGAGGTCGCCGGAAGCTCCGACCGATCCCTTCAGCGGAATATGCGGATAAACCTCGGCGTTGATCAGCGCAATCAGTGCATCGATCACCACCCGCCGGATACCCGAAAAACCGCGGCTCAGGCTGTTGACCTTGAGCACCATGATCAACCGCACCAGATCATCGCTGATCGGCTCGCCGACACCGGCCGCATGCGAGAGCACCAGCGAGCGTTGCAGGTTTTCCAGGTCTTCGCTGGCAATCCGCGTCGAGGCCAGCAGGCCGAAGCCCGTGTTGATCCCGTAGGCAGTGCGATTCTCGGCCAGAATGCGCTCGACGCAGGCGACACTGTCGTCGATCTGCTGATCTGCGCTGCTGTCCAGCGTCAACCTGACCGGCTGCCGATGAATGGCCCGCAAATGGGCGAGGGTCAGTTGGCCGGGGATCAGGTTCAGTGCGTTGGCAGATAAGGTGGTCACGATGCAGCTACTCCTTGATTGATATCGGCAACGGCGCGTGGCCGTCCGCCGCTTTTATTGGTCTGCTGCGTAATCGCGGCAGTGCTGGAAAACCCTTTCCAGCGATGTTTCTTCTTTGAGCAGAGCGGCGCTGCTGGCGATGTCAGGAGCCAGCCAGCGGTCTTCGTCGTAAGCCGGGATACGCTCGCGGAGCAATCGCCACGCGGCACCTGTACCCACGCCAAAACCCTGTGTCTTGAGAAATTCGAATGCCTGCGCCGCAAGCAAATACTCGATGGCCAGAATCTGCGTGGTATTGCCCAGCACCTTGTGCAGCTTGAGCGCGGCGCTGGTGCCCAGGCTCAGGTGATCTTCCTGCAGCCCGGAGGTCACGTAGTTGTCGACCACTGCCGGCTGCGCCATCTGGCGGTTTTCCGCACACAGCGAGGCGGCAACGTACTGGACAATCATCATTCCCGAGTTGACGCCCGGCTGGCTGACCAGAAACGCCGGCAGGCCGCTGACCATCGGGTTGATCAGGCGGTCGAGGCGTCGTTCGGCAATCGAGCCCAGCTCAGCCATCGCCATGCACAGCAGGTCTGCCGCCATCGCCACCGACTGCCCATGCGGATTGGCTTGAGACACCACGCGGTAAGCGTCTGGCGTGCCGAGCAGCAGCGGGTTGTCGGTGACCGAGTTGAGCTCGGTCTCGATCTGGCGGATGGCGTGGGCCAATTGATCTCGGGTTGCGCCATGCACCTGGGGAATCGAGCGAATGCTCAGCGCGTCCTGGGTACGGATGCCCTGGCTGCTGGCAATCACTTCGCTGCCCGCCAGCACGCTGCGCAGGTTTTTGCCCACTTGCTGCATGCCCGGATGCGGCTTGAGGGCGAGAATGTGCTCATCGAACGCATCCACCTGGCCGCGCAGGGCTTCGAAGGTCATCGCGCCGATCACATCGGCCCATCGGGACAGACGCTTGGCATCGGCGATGGCCAGGCAACCCAGGCCGGTCATGCACGGCGTACCGTTGACCAGACACAATCCGTCCTTGGCACCCAGCGTCACCGGGCGCAGATCTTCTTCGTGCAGCGCTTGCTGCGCCGTGACGATCTGCCCGCGATAGCTGACCTGACCGACACCCAGCAACGCGATACCGACGTGCGCCATGTGCGTCAGATAACCCACCGAGCCCTGCGACGGCACTTGCGGTGTGATGCCCCGGTTGAGCAGCGCCAGCAGTGCTTCGACCACTTGCCTATGAATACCGGATTTGCCCTGGCTGTAGTTGAGGATCGCCGCGCAGATGATTGCGCGGGTCTGCTCGTCGGCCAGTGGCGCACCCACGCCACAGGCATGGCTTAGCAGCGTATTGCGCGACAGACGGCTGAGCTGTTCGTCGGGCAGTGACACGTTGCACAGCGCGCCGAGCCCGGTGTTCACGCCATAGGCGCGCTCGCCGCTGGCGACGATGCGCTGCACGATGGTCTGAGCATTGTCGATCCGTGCCCAGGCGGCCTCCGACAGGACCAGTTGCGCGCCATGCCGGGCCACAGCGACCACGTCCTGCCAGCCCGCAGGGGCTTCACCAATGACGATCTGTTCTGCTCGCGACATCTGCAACGGTCCTTAAAGGGTGGCTACGCGGCGCTGAACGAAACGATCCACGTAATCGTCGGCGGGCGAATGAAGGATTTCTTTCGGCGTACCGACCTGAATCAATCGTCCGTCCTTGAGGATCGCGATGCGATTGCCGATGCGTACGGCTTCGTCCAGGTCGTGGGTAATGAACACGATGGTCTTGTGCAGGCTGGCCTGCAGCTCCAGTAACTGATCCTGCATTTCAGCGCGGATCAACGGGTCAAGGGCGCTGAAGGCTTCGTCCATCAGAATGATGTCGGTATCGGCTGCCAGCGCTCGGGCCAGACCGACACGCTGACGCATGCCACCGGAAAGCTGATGCGGGTATTTGTTTTCGTAGCCTTTGAGGCCTACCGTCGTGACCCAGTGCTGCGCGCGTTCCTGACACAGCACTTTGCTCTCGCCACGCACTTTCAAACCGTACGCCACGTTGGCCAGCACCGTCTTGTGCGGCAGCAGGCCGAAGCTCTGGAACACCATGCTGATCTTGTGCCGGCGAAATTGGCGCAAAGCCTCCATGTCGTAACGCAGGATGTCCTCGCCATCGATCAGGATCTCGCCGCTGGTAGGGTCGATCAGCCGGTTGAAGTGGCGCACCAGCGTCGATTTGCCTGAGCCCGACAGGCCCATGATGACGAAGATTTCACCGCTGCCGATCGACAGCGACAGGTCGTTGACCCCGACCACGCAACCGGTCTGGGCCAGTACCTGATCCTTGCTCTGGTTCTGCTTGATCAGCGCCAGTGCTTCCTTTGCGCGGCTGCCGAAAATCTTGAAGACATTTTTGACGACGATCTTGTTCGGTTCCACGCTGCTCATTTGTGCGCCTCATGCCGTGGGCGGCCATAGGCCTGCGTGATTCGGTCGATGACGACCGCCAGAATGACAATGGCCAGACCCGCTTCCAGGCCGCGTCCGACGTTGAGGGTCTGAATGCCCACCAGTACGTCTTCGCCCAGTCCACGTGCGCCGATCATCGAGGCGATGACCACCATCGACAGTGCCATCATGGTGGTCTGGTTGATCCCGGCCATGATGCTCGGCATGGCCAGCGGTAATTGCACGCCGAACAGCTGTTGCCAGCGGTTGGCGCCAAAGGCGTTGATGGCTTCCATCACTTCACCGTCAACCTGACGAATACCCAGATCGGTCAGACGGATCAGCGGCGGCGCGGCATAGATCACTGTGGCGAAGATCGCCGGTACCTTGCCCAGACCGAACAGCATCAGCACCGGGATCAGGTAAACAAAGCTGGGCATGGTCTGCATGATGTCCAGCAACGGCATCAGTACCGAGCGCAGGCGATTGCTGCGCGCTGAAAGAATGCCCAGCGGAATGCCGATCAGTACCGCAATGATTGTGGCGACCAGCATCAGCGCCAGGGTTTGCATCAGTTTGTCCCACAACCCGACCGCGCCGACCAGAAACAGTAGCCCGACGATAACCACGGTGGTGACGATCTTGCGCGTTGCGTGCCAGGCGATACCGCCCACGATGATCAGCATCAGCCACCACGGTGCCATGCGCAGCAGGCTTTCCAGGTTGACGATGGCCCACAGCAAGGTGTCGGAAATGTGCCGGAACACATCGCCGTACTGCGTTACCAGTGAGTCGACGCCATCGTTCACCCAGTTGGCGATCGAGAAAGTGAAGCTTTCAGGAAACATAAGCGGCTCTCAAATGAGGTGTGTCGGGTCAACGTCAGGGCAGTCGGATCTTTCAGTCCGACTGCCCGGTCGTTTACAGCGAGGCGTCCACCTTTTTCGCGGCGTCTTCGCTGACCCATTTGTGCCAGACTTCCGGGTGCTCTTTCAGGAAAATCTTCGCCAGCTTCGGCGATTCGATGCGTTCCTTGGCCATGCGCCCCAGGTTCTGGTTAAGCAGGTCGATAGGCAGGTTGACCTTTTCCAGGATAGCGACCAGTTCAGGGGCCTCATCGTGGAACACTTTGGACACGCCGACCTTGATATCGATCGTCTTGTTTACGCCGGCTTTCTCCTCCAGGCGCACCAGGTCCACCTGTCCCATGAGCGGTGTCGGCGACCAGTAGTACGTCAGGATAGGCTCGCCACGTTTGTAGCTGGAGAGAATAGCCGCGTCCAGCGCAGGGCCGGTGCCCGGGCGGAAGTTGGTGTATTTGCTTTCCAGGCCGTAGCTCTTGAGCATTTCAGTGTTTTCCAGCTCACAGGTCCAGCCGGCCGGGCAGTTGTAGAAACGACCTTTGCCGGGTTCTTCCTGGTCCTTGAACACGGCTGAATACTGAGCCAGGTCGCTGATGGATTTCAGGTTGGGTGCCTTGGCTTCCAGCTTGCGTTTGGCGTCGCCTTCAATCACGTAGCGAGGCACGTACCAGCCTTCCACTGCACCGACTATCGGGGCACCGACACCGACCACTTTGCCCGCTGCAGCGGCCTTGTTCCAGACCTCGCTGCGGCCAACCCACTCTTCGGCAAAAATCTGGATGTCGTTGGTGCTCAGGGCGTTTTCCATGGCGATGGAGTTGCCAGGCAGAGCATCCACGGCGCAGCCGTAACCCTTGTCCAGAATGACCTGCAGCACGTCGGTCAGCAGCATTGCGCTTTCCCAGTTCAGACCGGCGAATTTCACCGGTTTGCCTGATTCGCACCAGCCAGCGGCCTGGCTTGCGCCAGCGCTGGCAAGCAAGCCTGCGGATACCAGTGTGGTCAACAGGGCCTTTTTCATTTTCATTGTCGATGCTCCTAAACCAGAAATGGATGACGGCAGCTTCAAGTAGGCATCCGGCCCGTGGGCATACTCATGCCCGTCCCCGAGGTGTGCCGGCGCGGTGACCGGCAACGCTCTTAACGTCCGATCATCGGCAGGTTCAGGCCCTGCTCTTTGGCACAGTCGATGGCGATGGCATAACCGGCATCGGCATGACGCATCACACCGGTGGCCGGGTCGTTGTGCAGTACGCGGGCGATACGCTCGGCGGCTTCGTCCGTACCGTCGCAGACGATCACCATCCCGGAGTGTTGCGAGAAACCCATGCCGACACCCCCGCCATGGTGCAGCGAGACCCAGGTCGCGCCGCTGGCGGTGTTGAGCAAGGCATTGAGCAGCGGCCAGTCGGAGACGGCGTCGGAGCCATCACGCATGGATTCGGTTTCACGGTTGGGGCTGGACACCGAGCCGGAGTCCAGGTGGTCGCGACCGATGACAACCGGTGCCGACAACTCGCCGCTGCGAACCATTTCGTTGAACGCCAGGCCGAGTCTGGCGCGCTGACCCAGCCCGACCCAGCAGATACGTGCAGGCAGGCCCTGAAAACTGATGCGCTCACGGGCCATGTCCAGCCAGTTGTGCAGGTGATCGTCGTCCGGGATCAGCTCTTTGACCTTGGCGTCGGTCTTGTAGATGTCCTGCGGGTCACCCGACAGCGCAGCCCAGCGGAACGGCCCGATGCCGCGGCAGAACAAGGGACGGATATAGGCCGGGACAAAGCCGGGGAAATCGAAGGCATTGGCAACGCCGACTTCCTTGGCCATCTGGCGAATGTTGTTGCCGTAGTCGAAGGTCGGAATACCGGCCTGCTGGAAGGCCAGCATGGCTTCGACATGCTCGGCCATCGACTGCTTGGCAGCCTTGACCACGTTGGCGGGCTCGCTCACCGAGCGGGCGCGGTACTCGTCCCAGGTCCAGCCTTTTGGCAGGTAGCCATTGAGCGGGTCGTGGGCGCTGGTCTGGTCGGTGACCATGTCCGGACGGACACCGCGACGGACCATTTCCGGCAGAATTTCTGCCGCATTGCCGCACAGGGCGATGGAGATGGCTTTACCTTCGGCAGTGTATTTGGCGATACGCGCCAGCGCGTCGTCCAGATCCACTGCCTGTTCGTCGACGTAGCGGGTCTTGATGCGGAAATCGATGCGGCTCTGCTGACATTCGATGTTCAGCGAGCAGGCCCCGGCCAGTGTGGCAGCCAGCGGTTGCGCGCCACCCATGCCGCCCAGCCCGGCGGTCAGCACCCAGCGGCCCTTGAGGTTGCCGTCATAGTGCTGACGACCGGCCTCGACGAAGGTTTCATAGGTGCCCTGGACGATGCCCTGGCTGCCGATGTAGATCCAGCTGCCTGCGGTCATCTGGCCATACATGGCCAGGCCCTTGGCATCCAGTTCGTTGAAGTGCTCCCAACTGGCCCAGTGCGGGACCAGGTTGGAGTTGGCGATCAATACGCGCGGGGCGTTGCTGTGGGTCTTGAACACGCCTACCGGCTTGCCGGATTGCACCAGCAGGGTTTCGTCATCGTTGAGCTGAGTGAGGCTTTCGACGATCTTGTCGTAGCACTCCCAGTTGCGCGCCGCGCGGCCGATGCCACCGTACACCACCAGTTCGTTGGGGTTTTCAGCGACTTCCGGGTCGAGGTTGTTCATCAACATGCGCAGCGGCGCTTCGGTCATCCAGCTTTTGGCAGTCAGTCGAGTGCCGCGTGCAGCACGCACGACGCCTTCACGATGGCGGGTCCAGTCCTGCTTCAAGTCTTGATTATTCTCGGTCACAAAAAAATCCTCGGCGATCAATTCGAACCAGCCCGTTGAAGGGCGAGCAGTGCCTGGCGAAGCAGGCCGATTCAGTTGGGTAGCGAACAGAATGTTTAACCTGTCTCTACTTGTACATACAAGCATATGCAATCAGAAGACCAACTTTAACGAGCTGCAGTTTTTTGCGACTCAAATCGGCATGCAGCGCTGTGTTTCCGAGGGTTTAAAGATTCTTGCACGCAAGCGGAGTTTCTGTGGGGCAGGGCTGGAGTTGTTACCTGAGAGGCTTTTTGCGCAGTTTTGGGGCGGCAGGTAACAGGTTGGTGCGTGAAATGTGTGGGTGCCGCCCGGATCAGAATCGAGCCTTCACGAGCGGTCGAAGAGGCCAGGTTTGATGATCACCAAATGGCCTCGGTGGTATGGGAACGAACCTGCTCAAGCGCGCGTCATACCCAGGCCTGAGCCAGCATTCACCGGCCTGAGATTAGGTCTCGCAAGCGTTTTCATGTTTAAATTGAACGCTCGTTCAAGTTAAACCGGTGGTTCGCTGCCCGCTCACAACAGGAGGCTTACCCTTGCCGTATCCGCTTTTTGCAGTTGGTTTTATCAGTCCGGAGGCACGCAACCGATGAGTTCTCCGAGTACTTCTTCAAGCGGCATGGTCCGCATGAATGCTCCAGTGTTCTATTTCGCTGCGAGTTTTATTCTGATTTTCGGCATCGTTGTCATCGCCTTCCCGCAAGCCAGCGGTGAGTGGTTGCTGGCGGCGCAAAACTGGGCGGCCAATACGGTCGGCTGGTACTACATGCTGGTCATGACCCTGTACCTGGTCTTCGTGGTGGTCACCGCCTTGTCGGGCTTCGGCAAGATCAAGCTCGGTGCCGACCACGACGAACCCGAGTTCAGCTACCTCTCGTGGGCCGGCATGCTGTTCGCCGCCGGGATCAGTATCACGCTGTTCTTCTTCTGCGTGTCAGAGCCCCTGACGCACCTGTTGCAACCGCCGCAGGGTGAGGGCGGCACCGCTGAGGCGGCGCGCCAGGGCATGCAGTTGCTGTTTCTGCACTGGGGCCTGCACGGCTGGGGTGTATTTGCCTTTGTCGGCATGGCGCTGGCCTATTTCGCCTACCGACATAACCTGCCGCTGGCCCTGCGTTCAGCCCTGTATCCGCTGATCGGCAAGCGCATCAACGGCCCCATCGGCTACGCGGTCGACGGGTTCGGCATTATTGCGACCATCTTCGGGCTCGGCGCTGACATGGGCTTCGGTGTGCTCCATCTGAATTCCGGTCTGGATTACCTGTTTGGCGTGGCCCATACCCACTGGATTCAGGTCGGTCTGATCACGCTGATGATGGGCGCAGCGATTCTGGTGGCGATAGCCGGTGTCGACAAGGGCGTACGCGTCATGTCCGACATCAACATGCTGCTGGCCTGTGCGCTGCTGCTGTTCGTGCTGTTCGCCGGTCCGACGCAGCATTTGCTCAACACGCTGGTGCAGAACATCGGTGACTACCTCGGGGCGCTGCCGAGCAAGAGCTTCGACGTCTACGCCTATAACGAGCCAAGTGACTGGCTGGGCGGCTGGACAGTGTTCTATTGGGCCTGGTGGATTGCCTGGGCACCGTTCGTGGGCCTGTTCATCGCGCGTATTTCCCGCGGTCGGACCATCCGTGAGTTCGTTTTCGGTGTGCTATTGATCCCGCTGGGTTTCACCCTGGCCTGGATGTCGATCTTCGGTAACAGCGCCATCGATCAAGTGCTCAACCACGGCATGACTGCGCTGGGCCAGTCGGCTATCGATGATCCGTCGATGACCCTGTACCTGTTGTTGGAAACCTATCCGTGGAGCAAAACGGTCATCGCGGTAACGGTGTTCATCAGCTTTGTGTTCTTCGTGACCTCTGCCGATTCGGGCACAGTGGTGTTGTCGACGCTTTCGGCCAAAGGCGGCAACCCTGACGAAGACGGTCCGAAATGGTTGCGCGTGTTCTGGGGCGTCGCTACGGCACTGATCACCAGCGGCCTGCTGTTCTCGGGCAGTATCGATGCGCTGAAGTCTGCAGTGGTACTGACCTCGCTGCCGTTCTCGCTGATCCTGCTGCTGATGATGTGGGGCCTGCACAAGGCGTTCGTCATGGAGTCCCAGCGCAAGATCGCGCAGCTGTACTCCCTCGCCCCGGCGTCCGGCGCGCGACGTGGCGGCTGGCGTCAACGTCTGAGTCAGGCCGTACATTACCCGTCGCGAGATGAGGTGTACCGCTTCCTCGACCAGACCGTACGCCCGGCGATTGATGAAGTGACCGCCGTGTTCGTCGAGAAGGGCCTGAACGTCGTCAATGTGCCGGATCCGTCCAATGACTCGGTGACCCTGGAAATCGGCCACGGTGAAGAGCGTCCATTCATTTATCAGGTACAGATGAAGGGCTTCTTCACGCCTTCGTTCGCCCGCGGCGGGATGGGCTCCAAGCAACTGAACAACCGCCGCTACTACCGCGCCGAGGTTCACCTGAGCGAGGGCAGTCAGGACTACGACCTGGTGGGCTATACCAAGGAACAGGTCATCAACGACGTGCTCGACCAGTACGAGCGGCATATGCAGTTCCTGCATCTGGTGCGTTGATCGGGACATGAGGGGCGGTTACGACTATCGCTCCTCATGCTCTGCACTGAGCCCCATGTTCAGGACAGGACGCGGAGCGTCCGGAACGGCATGCCCACGCGGAGCATGGGCACGATGGTGTCCTTGCCGGCGGCTATCGCTCCTCACGCTCCAGCGTTGGCTCGAGATTGCGTCTGGCTCACGTACTTTCCCGCTCCACCAACCTGCATTCCAGCAAATTCAGCTGCTGTATCTCTCCCTCTACCGGTAACACCCCGAGGCTTTCAAGCACCCGCGTGGCAGCCAGTATGCCGATCTCCAGTGCAGGCGGTTTGATGGTGGTCAGGCTGGGCAGCATCATTTCAGCGAAGGCGTAGTCACCAAAACCCATCAGCGCGCAATCCTGCGGAATGTGCAGGCCGGCGCGCTGGCTGGCGAGCAGGGCACCGGCTGCCAGATTGTCGTTGGCGAAGAAGATCGCATCGGGGCGCGCGGGCTGGCTCATCAGTGTGTCCATTGCCTGTTTGCCTGCCTCGAACGGCGCGCGACCGGTGTCCGGGACAAACACCCAGGGCTTGATGCCGAGCCCTTCCAGGGTCGCGACATAGCCGTCACGCCGTTCCAGTGCGCTGAAGTCGCCTGCAACGCTGTTCTGCACGAAGGCGATGCGACGGTAGCCTTTGTCGTACAGATAGCGGGCTGCCGTCACGCCGACGTCGTAGTGAGAGAAGCCAATCTGGATCGGGCTGCGTTCAGGCTGGTGATCCCAGGTTTCGATCACCGGTACATCGGTCTGCTCGATCATCTTGTCGGTGGCCTGGCTATGGAAGCGACTGGTCAACACCAGGGCCGCTGGCGACCAGCCCAGAAACGCCCTTACTGCGCTTTCTTCCTGCTCGGCGGAAAAGTAGCTGGAGGCCAGTAACAATTGGAAGCCGTGCTGACTCAGCGTGTCGCTGAAGCCCTGAATGGTGTTGGCGAAGATGGGCCCGGAGATGTTGGGAATCACCATCGCCACTATTCGGCTGCGCGCCGATGCCAGGCCACCGGCGACCAGATTCGGCACATAGCCCAGCGCATTGACCGCAGTGGCAATCCGCTCGCGCAGTTCAGGCGACACTTGCTCCGGCTGATTGAAATAGCGCGATACGGTAATGGCCGATACACCGGCCTGGCGCGCTACAGACGTGATGGTTACCCGTCCTGCACCTCGGCGTTTGCGTATCGCGGGTTTCTCGTCGGCCATGCTCGATCACTTCGTATAAAAGTAAAAAGAATATAAAACTAATTTTTCAGTATTGGACGGTCTATCCGATCTTTCCTGATACTTGTGATGTTAGCGCTAACAAAGGCGGTTTGTCTGCTACTCGCCACCGCGAATGCCCGGACCCGTTCTAGCCAGCACGCATAGTCGTCAGTGCGCATCGCACAGGCGGATCAGGGCATATTTCAGGTAGGCACGCAGATGCACACAACACGTGGGGATGGGGTCAGACACACGCTTCTGGCACAGGCAATCGATCGGGCTCATACGGCGCGGGGGCGGCGTTTTGGCTGGTTGCTGACCGGGCTGACGGCATTGCCGTGGGTTCCGGCCGTAGCAGATACCGCAGCAGCGCAGAACACAGAGACGGTAGCGCTTGAGTCCGTCACCGTGACGGCCACGCGGCGCGAAGAGTCGCTGCAAAAGGTGCCGGTCGCCGTTTCTGTGATTCAGGGCGAGCAACTGGAGCGGGACAATCGCAACGGCGTGGCCAGTATCGTGCAGCAAGTGCCGTCGTTGAATTTCCGTACCGGGGCGTCCAACAAGGACACCTCGCTGTTCATTCGCGGTGTCGGCACCATTTCCACCTCGCCAGGCGTCGAGCCGACTGTAGCCACCGTGATCGACGGCGTAGTGTATGCACGTCCGGGTCAGGCCACGCTGGACCTGCTCGACCTTGAGCGCATTGAAGTGCTGCGCGGCCCGCAAGGGACGCTGTTTGGCAAGAACGCCTCGGCGGGTGTGCTCAATGTCACGACCAAAGCGCCCACCGAAGAGACTCACGGTTATATCGATCAGTCGTATTACAGCGGCAACGAAAGTCGCACCCGCTTCGGCATCGGCGGCAGTCTGATTCCGCAGACCCTCAAGGGTTCGATCACGACGCTGTTCGGCAGCTACGACGGCAACGTCGACAACAAGCTCAATGGCCATGAAGTCAATGGCTACAACCGTAAGGGCGCGCGCGGCAAGCTGGAGTTCACGCCCAATGACGACATTACCTTTACCCTGGCGGCGGACTACATGCAGTCCCACGACGATGCGCCCAACGGTGTGGTGAGCAAGGCCCTGACTCCGGCTTTTGCCAGTGCCCTGTCTCCGGTACGTGCCGACAGCGACAACCGCGATGTGCTCAGCGATTACCGCAGCCATGTCGAGGACGTCAACAAGGGCTTGTCCGGCCAGCTCGACTGGCAACTGGGCGACTACACCCTGACCTCCATCACTGCCTGGCGCGGCTGGGACAACACCCAGTATCAGGATGGCGACCGACTTGGCACCGTTACCGCCGCGTTCCCTGGCACCGAAGACAAGGGCGACCTGGAATTCAACCAGTATTCCCAAGAGCTGCGCCTTGCATCGCCAAAGGGCCGGTTTGTCGAGTACGTGGGCGGGCTGTTCTACATGCACGGCAAGAGCGACGAAACCTACCAGCGCACGCTTGTCACGCCGACTCGTCAGGACCGCGGCGTTGCCGATTACAGCACCACCACCGACAGCTATTCGGTGTTCGGCGAGACGACCTTCAACTTCACCCCTGACCTGCGCGCAATTGTCGGCGCGCGCTGGACTCACGACGACCTGGAATACGATCACCGCCGCGTATCGACATCAGCCACGACCGTCAGCGGCATTCAGCCGGGCACCAGCAGTTCCGGTTCGGTCGACGAGGACGGCAAGTCCGGGCGTCTCGGCTTGCAGTATGACCTGAGCGACAGTGTGATGACCTACGTCACCTATTCACGCGGCTACAAAGGCCCGGCTTACAACGTGTTCTTCAATATGCAGCCGCGTGACACCGACGCGCTCAAGCCGGAGACCTCCAACACCTGGGAAGTCGGCATCAAGGCCACCACCTGGAATAATCGACTGACCACCAACCTGGCGGTGTTCCACAGCGACTACGACAACTATCAGGCGAACTTCTTCGACAGCGTTGCCGGGCAGGTGGTTACGCGGTTGATCAACGCAGGCAGCGTCAGCACGGAAGGTGTCGAGCTGGATTATGCCTTGCAGGCCACCCGGAACCTGAAATTCTCCGGCGCACTGTCCTACACCAAGGCACGCATCGACAGCTTTGCCTGCCCGGCCGGTGCCGCGGCGTCATGCAACGTCGATGGCAAAACCCTGCCCTACAGCCCGGACTGGAAAAGCTACGTTCGCGCCGATTACACCATCCCGCTGGACAACGGTCTGGATATCGAACTGGGCACCGATTACAGCTGGCAGAGTGAAGTGCAGTACGACATCAGCCAGAACCCCGACACCCGACAGGGTGCCTACGGCATCTGGAATGCCAGTGTGGCGCTGGCTGATTACAACAGTGGCTGGCGCGTCGCACTGCTCGGCAAGAACCTCGCCGACAAGTCCTACTCGCCAATGCTGGCCACAGGCGGCAGCTACGTTTACCGGTCTGTACCGCGTGATGACGAGCGTTATTTCGGCGTGCAACTGCGCAAGGATTTTTGAGGCGTGGCCCGCAGTCACACAGTAAGGAGTGAGGTATGAGCACGTCTGCTCGACAGATGAAACTGGGCGCTTTCCTGATGGCCACCGGACACCACGTCGCGGCCTGGCGTCACCCGGATGTGCCTGCGGATGCAGGGCTGGATTTCAAGCATTATCGGCATGTGGCCAGGGTCGCGGAGGCTGCGAAATTCGACACCCTGTTCGTGGCAGACAGCGTCGCTGCCGCGACCGGTGATATCGCCAGCCGCATGGCACGCTCCGATCATTTCGAGCCGCTGACACTGCTCTCGGCGTTGAGTGCGGTGACGGATAACATCGGCCTGATTGCAACGGCGACGACGACGTACAACGAGCCGTATCACGTGGCCCGCAAGTTCGCCTCGCTGGATCATCTGTCCGGCGGACGGGCGGGGTGGAATCTGGTGACGTCTGATGCCGCTGCCGAAGCGCAGAACTTCGGCCGCGCTGAACATGTGGGGCATGCCGAGCGCTACAGCCGCGCCCGAGAGTTTCATCAGGTGGTGACCGGCTTGTGGGACAGCTGGGCAGATGATGCTTTTACCCGCGACAAGGCCAGCGGTGAGTATTACGACCCGGCCAGACTGCATGTACTCAACCATCAGGGCGAGCACTTCAGCGTCAAAGGCCCGCTGAATGTGGCGCGCTCGCCGCAAGGGCAACCCGTGGTCGTGCAGGCCGGCTCCTCCGAAGTCGGGCGCGATCTGGCGGCGCAGACGGCGGAAGTGGTGTTCACCGCGCAGACCTCGCTGGCCAGTGCCCAGGCGTTTTACGCAGACATCAAGGGTCGTTTGAGCGCCTACGGACGTGACGCAGATTCGCTGAAAGTCATGCCCGGCGTGTTCATCGTCGTGGCAGAAACCGAGGCCTTGGCGAAAGCGAAATTCGAGTCTTTTCAGGAACTGGTCGAGCCTCGGGTGGGGGTTGCCCTGTTGGGGCGCATGCTGGGCAATTTCGACCTGTCGGGCTATCCGCTGGACGGCCCGTTGCCGGAATTGCCGCTGACCGACAGTGGTCAGCGCAGTCGACAGAAACTGCTCACCGAACTGGCCGATCAGGAAAACCTCACCCTGGCGCAACTGGGACGGCGTATTGCCGGTGGGCGAGGGCATTACAGCCTGATCGGTACGCCTGCGCAGATCGCCGATGAGCTGCAAGTGTGGTTCGAACACGGTGCGTCGGACGGCTTCAACGTGCTCGTGCCGCATTTGCCGGGCGGGCTGGAAGACGTTGCGCAGTTGTTGGTGCCGGAGTTGCAGCGGCGCGGGCTGTTCCGTACCGAGTATGAAGGCACGACACTACGCGAAAACCTGGGCCTGCAGCGGCCTGCTTACAGGTTTTGATTGTTACCGTGCATTCATCGTTACACACAAGGCCGCTCTGGATTATGGCCAAAGGCCCCGGTCGCTCCCACGCCCTGCGGGCAGAATCAAAGAAAGATTTGTGTATGGCAATGGCTTTAGGGCATAGACCACTGAATTAAAGGATTACCCATGAAACCATTCACCTTCATCGCCGCCATTCTGGCTTTCAGCGGCTTGCTCAATACAGCCTCTGCCGACGAGCCTGACGCCTTGCGCATCGGCTACCAGAAAGGCTCGATCACGCTGGTGCTGGCCAAGGAGCACGGCCTGCTGGAGAAGCGTTTTCCAGAAAAGAAAATCAAATGGATCGAGTTTCCGGCCGGCCCGCAAATGCTGGAGGCGTTGAACATTGGAAGCCTGGACATCGCTTCGACCGGTGACATTCCGCCCATCTTCGCCCAAGTCGCAGGTGCCGATCTGGTCTATATCGGCGCAGAAGCGGCCAAGCCGCAGGCGGAAACCCTGCTGGTGCGCAATGAAAGCCCGCTGCACAGCGTTGCGGAATTGAAGGGTCGCAAGGTCGCCCTTCAGAAAGGCTCCAGCTCCCACAACGTGGTGCTGCGTCTGCTGAACAAGGCGGGCCTGACCTTCAAGGATATTCAGCCGGTATACCTGACCCCTGCCGATGCCCGCGCCGCTTTTGAAAACGGCAGCGTCGATGCCTGGGCCATCTGGGACCCTTACTACTCCATTGCCATGAGCGAAGGCCATAGCCGCCTCTTGGCCAATGGTGAAGGGCTTGGACTGTCCGGGCCGTTCTATACCGCACGCCGGGCGTTTGCCGAGGAAAACGCTGCGTTGGTGCAGCACGTCCTTGATGAGCTGACTCTGGCCGATGGGCTGACCCGCTCGCAGCGCACCGAGAGCATTCAGATCCTGGCGCGCAGCATGGGGTTGTCCGAAGCGGTCATCACTCAGTATCTTGATCATCGACCTGAATCGCCCAGCCTGCCGATCACACCCGAAATCGTACGTGCGCAGCAGGCGACCGCCGATCTGTTTTACGACAACCACCTGATACCCAAGCGGGTCGATATCCAGCAGGTGGTCTGGCAAAAGCCATGATTCTCGCGTGGCGAGCAGATTTTTCCGGCTCGCGAACGCACCGCAGAACGCCTCGAATATCCCCAGACAAGAGAGGATTCAATGACCTACATCGCTGCCGAAAATCGTTACAACGACATGCCTTATCGCCGTACCGGCCGCAGCGGGCTGGTGCTTCCGGCGCTGTCGCTCGGCCTGTGGCACAACTTTGGCGACAGCACGCCGATCGACACGCAGCGTGCCATGTTGCGCACAGCGTTCGACCTGGGCATCAACCATTTCGACCTGGCCAACAACTACGGTCCGCCCTACGGCAGTGCCGAGATCAACTTCGGTCGCCTGCTGCGCGAAGACTTCAAGCACTACCGCGATGAATTGATCATCTCCAGCAAAGCCGGTTGGGACATGTGGCCGGGTCCTTACGGCCAGGGTGGTGGTTCGCGTAAATACGTGCTCGCCAGCCTTGACCAGAGCCTGCAACGCATGGGGCTGGATTACGTCGATATCTTCTATTCTCACCGCTTCGATCCGGACACTCCGCTGGAGGAGACCGCCGGCGCACTGGCCACCGCGGTGCAGCAGGGCAAGGCTCTGTATATCGGTATCTCCTCGTATTCCGGGTCCAAGACTCGCGAGATTGCTGCGTTGCTCAACGAGTGGAAAGTGCCGTTGCTGATCCACCAGCCGGCTTACAACCTGCTCAACCGCTGGGTCGAAAAAGACCTGCTCGACGCGACCGAAGAGCTGGGTGCCGGTGTGATTGCCTTCACTGCGCTGGCTCAGGGGCTGCTGTCTGACAAGTATTTGAACGGCGTGCCCAAGGATGCACGGGTCAACCGTCCGGGCGGTGGCTCGCTACAGGCTTCGCATCTGTCCGAGCAGAATATTGCCCATGTGCGCGCGCTTAACGAAATCGCTCAGCGTCGCGGACAAAGCCTGGCGCAAATGGCTCTGGCCTGGACGCTGCGCGACCCGCGCGTGACGTCGGCGCTGATCGGCGCGAGCCGTCCCGAGCAGATCATCGAAAACGTCGGCGCACTGAAGAACCTGGCGTTCAGCCCGGAAGAACTGGCCGAGATCGACAGTTTTGCGGTGGAAGGCGGGATCAACCTGTGGGAAAAGCCATCGCTGGCTGAGTGATGCCAGCGTTTCGCTTGTTTTGACTATCGTTACCGCGCTCCGCGTGGGAATGCAGGTCCGGACGCTCTGTGTCCTGCATTGACTGGTCGTTCATGCCAATTCAGAGCATTGGCATGAACGACCATCATATAACCACTCAGCCTTCATCAGCCTCGTCGTCATCCCCGCCATCGACCTTCATGCCCAGTTCCTTGATCTTGCGGGTCAGGGTGTTGCGACCCCAGCCCAGCAGCACGGCGGCATCGCGGCGGCGGCCGGCGGTGTGCTTGAGGGCGGTTTCGATCATGATCCGTTCGAACGTCGGCACGGCACTGTCCAGCAGGCTGGACTGACCGCGAGACAACGCCTGATCGGCCCACTGACGCAAAGCCTGCTCCCAGTTGGTGACCGGGGCGGCGTCTTGCGGCAGGCTCAGCAGTTCCGGTGGCAGGTCGCTGATGTGCACTTCACGACCCGAAGCCATGACCGTGATCCAGCGGCAGGTGTTTTCCAGCTGACGAACGTTGCCTGGCCATGGCAGGTGCTTGAGGTATTCCTCGGTCTCGGCCTTGAGCAGCTTGGGTTCGACCGCCAGTTCCTGCGCAGCACGGCTCAGGAAGTGCTTGGCCAGGGTCGGGATGTCTTCGCGACGGTCCGACATGCGTGGAATGTGAATGCGGATCACGTTCAGACGGTGAAACAAGTCCTCACGGAACTTGCCGGCCTGCACCAGGGTTTCGAGGTTCTGGTGAGTCGCGGCAATGATGCGCACGTCGACCTTGACCGGCGTGTGCCCGCCAACCCGGTAGAACTCGCCATCGGCCAGCACACGCAGCAGGCGGGTCTGGGTGTCGGCTGGCATGTCGCCGATTTCATCGAGAAACAGCGTGCCGCCGTCGGCCTGTTCGAAACGACCGCGACGCAGGTTGGCCGCGCCGGTGAAGGCGCCTTTTTCGTGGCCGAACAGCTCCGATTCCATCAAGTCCTTGGGAATCGCCGCCATGTTCAGCGCAATGAACGGCGACGCCGAACGCGGGCTGTGGCGGTGCAGTGCATGAGCGACCAGCTCTTTACCGGTCCCCGACTCACCGTTGATCAGGACCGTGATGTTGGAATGACTCAAGCGACCGATTGCGCGAAACACTTCCTGCATCGCCGGCGCTTCGCCGATGATTTCAGGGGTGCGGGTCAACGTCGGCGCGACGTCCAGACCCTGCTGTTCCTGAGCGTGCTGATTGGCACGCTTGACCAGCGAGACGGCTTCGTCGACGTCGAACGGTTTGGGCAGGTACTCGAACGCGCCACCCTGATAAGAGGCCACTGCGCTGTCCAGGTCCGAATGGGCGGTCATGATGATCACCGGCAGACGCGGATGCTGCTCGCGAATCCGTGCCAGCAGGTCCAGGCCACTGGCGCCGGGCATGCGGATGTCGGAAATGATCACGTCCGGTTGCTGACGGGCCAGACGGCTCATCACCCCGTCGGCGCTGTCGAAGCTCTGTGTGGTCATGCCTTCCTGTTGCAAGGCCTTTTCCAGTACCCAGCGGATCGAACGATCGTCGTCTACGATCCAGACAGTTTCACTACGGCTCATGTCGAAGCTGCTCCTTGTTCCAGCGGCAGGAAGATCGAGAACGTGGTGTGGCCGGGATGGCTGTCACACTCGATCAAGCCCTGGTGCTGGCTGATGATGTTCTGGGTAATGGCAAGACCTAGCCCTGTGCCATCCGGGCGGCCACTGACCATTGGGTAGAAAATGGTTTCCTGAAGTTCGGCCGGAATACCGGGGCCGTTGTCGATGATCTCGATCTTGCTCACCAGTCGATGGCGAACATGCCCGATGGTGAACTGGCGCATGGCGCGGGTACGCAGGGTGATCCGGCCCAGGCGCAGCTCGTTCTGGCCACTGATGGCCTGCATGGCGTTGCGCACGATATTGAGCACGGCCTGAATCATTTGCTCGCGGTCGATCAAGACGTCAGGGATGCTTGGGTCGTAGTCGCGCACCAATGTGATGCAGCCCTGACTTTCTGCTTCGACCAGACTGCACACTCGCTCCAGCACTTCATGCACATTGGTCATCGCCAGCGACGGCAATTTGTTGGAGCCCAGCATGCGGTCGACCAGATTACGCAGGCGGTCAGCCTCTTCGATGATGACGTTGGTGTAATCCTTGAGGCTCTCTTCCGGCAACTCGCGGGCCAGCAGTTGTGCGGCTCCGCGAATGCCGCCCAGCGGATTCTTTATTTCGTGAGCCAGGCCGCGCACCAGCATCTTGGTGGTTTCCTGCTTGGACAACTGCGCCTCTTCCTTGGTGATGCGCAGCAGCCGGTCACGCGGGTGTACCTCAAGCAGCAGCAGGGTATCGCCCTTGCTGAGAATCGGCGTCACCGCATAGTCGACAGTCAGGGTCTGACCGGTCAGTGCAGTGAGCATCGCTTCGCGTTTGGTGAAAGGGTGAGCCTGTTCGACTGCCTGACGCAGCGAACTCAAGGCTTCGGCCGACTCGGTGAACAGCTCGCTGATGAATTGCCCATGGCTGCGCTGCCCACTAATGGCCAGCAGCATTTCCGCCGCCGGGTTCATGTACTCAAGACGCAGATCGGCGTTGAGCAGAATGGTGGCAGTGGTCAGGTTATCCAGTAACAGTCTGTGCAGCGCATCGCTGATAGTCATGAATCGTGTTGACCTCTTTTGGCACATTGCAGTCGCGCAATGCTGGTGCTGGTTGGTCTGCGCCAGCAGGAGCAAAGCCACCAATACGGTGCTGTACCAGTGAAGTTGCAAAAAACAAACCAAGGCTCTGAAAAGAAGCGCTTTATCTGCAAAGGCGGGCGGTTTTTCGAGAGAGTGCCCGCATACGGCGCTACCTGCAGAGCGTTGCTGAACCAAATTGGGCTGTATTGTTGCGCAGGTGCGCATTGTGCGCACCAAAAAGGTGCTTTGATTTTATCGGGGATCAGAAGAAAGGCAGGATGCTGCTTTTCGGCTCGGGCTTGTCCTTGAGCGGGCACTCGGGGCGTACGCCGAAATCGTCATCCTTGCACGGATGAGTCGCACGCTTTTGCGCAAGGGATATGCGCTGAAGGTGAAAAGGCTGGTTGGGGGTTTTTTCCAGAACCCTGCCAAGCTCGTCAAAAATCTCCACCGATAACTGGTGCGTGCCGCGATCCACATTGCTCAGCGGGAAAACCGGGCTGCGTCCCGCCTGGCCGACGGCAACGCCATCCAGCAGCAGGCGATAACTGTGACCGGGTTGTAACACCGGTTCGCTGGTGACGGTAACGATCAGGTCGCCACCGGGATTGACCAGCGTGGTGTCCGGTTCGGGCACCAGGATTCTCAGCAACTGATAGTGAAACATCGGTTGTACTGCAGGTTTGGCGGGGTGTGCCTTCAGCGTCCGGGTCGGCGGCGTGCCGGTCATGTTGTTGCTGGGTGGAATGTCGACGCGTGTAGCGTTCTTGCGCGGCTGATCGGTAAACACCCGATTACCCTGTGCGTCTATATAGGTGTACACGTCTGCTGCTGCGGGCAGCGTCCACAGCAACAACAGCCAGGTGAGCAGGTTGCGCATTCTGTATCTGTTCATGGCTTGCCGAGGTGTACGCGCTGGACGGTCAGCGTGATGGTCTCGCTTTGCTGAATGATCCGTTCGCCGTCTTTCACGACCACCGCGAAACTGTGCTCGCCGCGATCTATGTTGACTACCTGAAAGCGTGGCAGGTTGGAGAGCTGTCCATACAGATTACCGTCCAGCAGCAGTTGCAGGCGATGATCCTGCTGCAGGCGCGGCTGGATTTTCACGCCGATGATAAACGTGCCATTGTTGGCGCGTAACGCTTCATCGGTAGGAAGGTCTGTCAGTTCCAGTACGTCATAGGCGGTTTGTGGCTGTGGCTGTGGTTGTGCCGGAGCCGATTGCGGTGGGCTGTTGACGACCGGTCTGGCGGGCACCTGTGTTTCGATGCTGTTGAGTGGCGGCAACTCGACCACCTCGGTCCTGGTGCCGTCGGGTGGCTGATTGCTGAACGCGGTGTTGCCGTTCGCATCGGTGTACTTATAGATCTGCGCCAGCGCAGGCAGGCTGATCATCAGCAGCAGGCAAATCAGACTTTGACGCATGGGACTCTCGACAGCAGGGGCACGATTGGCCGTCAGCATAGAACACATCGCCCTATGCTGCGCTATCCACCTGATGTGTCAGAGTTTTGCCGAGCAAAGGTCGGCAGTGGCCAGCACCAGCGCCTGATCGTGGATCGCGTCAGTCTGGTATCGCCGCAGCGCTGAATCCAGCTGAACCCTGCAGTTCTCGGCGTTACGTAGCGGTTGAAAGTCTGCATACGCCTGTAGCAGTTGGGTCTGCAGGCGATCCAGTTTCGGACGGATGTCGTCTGCCAGGCTGAGCCTGGCCGTGTCGGGTGCCTTGCCTGCCGCGTGCCACTGGGCGAGGAGGGCGTTCTGCACCTGTTTGTTGGCCTCGATCTGTGCGCGGAACAGACGCTGGATGTCGTCGGGATCCAGCTTGAATTCGGCAGCACGCGCCTGGGCCGCGCTGATGACTTGCTGCTCGCGCGGCGGGTCTTCAACGGCCTTGCCGCTGTCCCATTTGCTCAGTGCAACCTGATCCGCGATGCTCAGGCGCTCGCTGATTGCCTGCAGCAATGGCTCAAGGGCAGAAGGCTTTTGCTCGGCGGCAAAGGCGAAGCAGGAAGACATGCACGTCAGCGTCAGCAGGGATGTGGCCAGAAGCAGGCGCATAGCAGCTCCATCTCGAATCGGTGGGTGAGGCGAAGATTTAACTCCAGCTAACCGGTCAGAGCCAGTGTCGGGTGGTGAAGAAAACTTCACCACCCGACTGACAGGTTGCTGTGAGGCTATTGCGACAAGGGCGTCGCCGCTGTCGCTGCGTAGAAAACGATGAGTTCGACCGGCATGTCGCCGGTCTGGCCGCGATGCACGATATCGACCATTTCCGCCAGTGCATCGCCCTTTTTCAGGTGAATACGCTTCTTGCTGTCTCTGGCCTCCACCGTGATTTCTCCGGCGACCACATAGGCAGCATTGGGAATCGGGTGGCTATGCCATTTCAGTGCTGTGTTTGCAGGAATTTTGATTTTCAGGAGGGTCAGTTCCGGCCGGCCTTCGGGGTAGGACTCGTAAGGCGTACCGTCCCAGGAGGCCTGGCTTTTCAGCAGGACGCGGGAGTCGACAGTGGCTTTCGCTTGTTGGGCAGCAGCGCCGCCAGTCAGTACCAGTAGCGCTGTTGCAATAAGGAGTCGGTATGTCATGTGGGGATTAACCTTGCTGGCTGAAATTCAAGCCAGAAGTCTGCCCGGTATTTTTCTGGTAATACGGTATCCCGCTACCGCACAAAAATAAAAAATCTGTTTGTCAGAAACGAAAAGACCTCCCGAAGGAGGTCTCCCGTTACGCCGGCAATGCTGGCGTGGCTGGATCAGCAGCTGTAGTACAGCTCGTATTCCAGTGGGTGTACGAAGGTGCGAACCTTGATTTCTTCTTCGCTTTTCAGCTCGATATAGGCATCGATGAAGTCGTCGCTGAATACGCCGCCCTTGGTCAGGAACGCGCGGCCCTTGTCCAGTTCTTCCAGGGCTTCTTTCAGGCTGCCGCAAACTTGTGGGATCTCTTTGGCCTCTTCAGGCGGCAGGTCATACAGGTTTTTGTCAGCAGCGTCGCCAGGGTGGATCTTGTTCTGGATGCCGTCCAGGCCGGCCATCAGCAGGGCAGCGAATGCCAGGTACGGGTTGGCTGCCGGGTCCGGGAAACGTGCTTCGATACGACGGCCGCGTGGGCTGGAGACGTAAGGAATACGGATCGACGCGGAGCGGTTACGCGCCGAGTAGGCCAGCATGACAGGAGCTTCGAAGCCCGGGACCAGACGCTTGTAGGAGTTGGTCGAAGGGTTGGTGAAACCGTTCAGTGCCTTGCCGTGCTTGATGATACCGCCGATGAAGAACAGGGCAGTGTCGGACAGGCCGGCATAGCCTTCGCCCGCGAAGGTGTTCTTGCCATCCTTGGAGATGGACATATGTACGTGCATACCCGAACCGTTGTCACCGTACAGTGGCTTAGGCATGAAAGTAGCGGTACGGCCGTATGCATCGGCAACGTTGTGTACGCAGTACTTCAGGGTCTGGACTTCGTCAGCCTTCTTGACCAGCGTGTTGAATTTCACGCCGATTTCGTTCTGGCCGGCAGTGGCTACTTCGTGGTGGTGAACTTCCACGACCTGGCCCATTTCTTCCAGGGCGTTGCACATTGCGGTACGGATTTCGTGGTCGTGGTCGACTGGTGGCAGCGGGAAATAGCCACCCTTGACGCCTGGACGGTGGCCTTTGTTGCCGCCATCGACGTCGCCGTCGGTCATCCAGGAAGCCTGTTCGGAGAAAATCTTGAACATGGAGCCGGAGATGTCGGACTTGAACTTCACTTCGTCGAAGATGAAGAACTCTGGCTCAGGGCCTACAAAGACGGTGTCGCCGATACCGGTGGACTTCAGGTATTCCTCGGCACGGTGGGCAATCGCGCGCGGGTCGCGGTCGTAGCCTTGCATGGTCGAAGGTTCGATGACGTCGCAGACCAGCACCAGGGTCGGCTCTTCGGTGAACGGGTCGAGCAGTGCGGTTTCGTCGTCCGGCAGCAGAATCATGTCGGAGGCTTCGATACCTTTCCAGCCAGCAATGGAGGAACCGTCGAACATTTTGCCGACTTCGAAGAAATCGTCTTCCAGTGCATCGCGCGCAGGCATGGTGACGTGCTGCTGCTTGCCCTTGGTGTCCGTGAAGCGCAGATCAATCCATTTAACGTCATGATCTTTGATGAGTTGAACCGACTTCGACATGGTGTCCTCCGGGTGGCTAGAGACCGACTTGATAGAGTTGTGGTCCCTTGAATTTGGGTGATGCCGGCGCGAATACTCTGCCAAGGCAACCTGCCTCACAAGGGAGCAATTTGCATGCCAGTGCCCCGTGTTGGGTTTTTTGCTTCAAATGCAGGCTTTCAGGGGGCGAAAAGGCGTTGTGAGGGAAAAATGCGCACCTTTATGGCGCTGCAATTTGGTGCGCCGACTCTTTTTGGTGCGCGGATGATTGCGTGTACGATAACTGGTTAAACCTTGAGCAATTTCCGCTATAATCCGCGCCCCCCTTTTTTGGTCGGCACCTCGCGCTCCGTTTCCATGAAACTAATCGTTAAAGTTTTCCCTGAAATCACCATCAAAAGCCCCCCGGTGCGCAAGAAATTCATCCGGCAGTTGGGCAAGAACATTCGTACCGTGCTCCGTGAACTGGACACGGACATTGTCGTGGGTGGCGTATGGGACAACCTTGAGGTCGAAACCCGGCTGACCGACCCCAAAGTGCTGCAGGGCATCAGGGAGCGGCTGAGCTGCATGCCGGGAATTGCCAATTTCCTGCAGGTGGCCGAGTACCCGCTGGGCGATCTGGACGACATCGTTGCCAAGTGCAAACTGCACTATGCCGACCTGTTGCCCGGCAAGATGTTCTCAGTGCGTTGCAAACGCGCCGGGCGCCACGATTTCAGCTCAATGGATGTCGAGAAATACGTCGGCAGCAAGTTGCGGATGCAGTGTGGTGCTGCCGGAATCGAGCTGAAAAAGCCCGATCTGGTCGTACGGATGGAAATTCGCGACCAACGGTTGTTCGTCGTTCATGACCAACATCAGGGCATGGGCGGTTACCCGCTGGGTGCGCTGGAGCAGACACTGGTATTGATGTCCGGCGGGTTCGATTCGACCGTTGCGGCCTACCAGATCATGCGCCGCGGCCTGATGGCGCACTTCTGCTTCTTCAATCTGGGCGGACGTGCCCACGAACTGGGCGTAATGGAAGTCGCGCACTTCATCTGGAAGAAGTACGGAAGTTCGCAGCGTGTGCTGTTTGTCAGCGTGCCGTTCGAGGAAGTTCTCGGAGAAATTCTGCAGAAAGTCGATAACAGTCATATGGGTGTAGTTTTGAAGCGTATGATGTTACGCGCTGCATCCGCCGTGGCTGATCGTCTTGAAATCGATGTGCTGGTTACCGGCGAGGCTATTTCTCAGGTTTCCAGCCAGACGCTGCCAAACCTGTCACTGATCGACGCGGCGACCGACAAACTGGTCCTGCGGCCGCTGGTGGCCAGCCACAAACAGGACATCGTGGACCTGGCGACTGAAATCGGCACTGCTGATTTTGCCCGGCACATGCCTGAATATTGCGGGGTGATTTCGGTCAACCCCAAGACCAACGCCAAGCGAAATCGCGTTGAGTACGAAGAAAAACAGTTCGACATGGCGATTCTCGAGCAGGCGCTCGAGCGCGCAAAGCTGGTTTCGATCGATCGGGTCATCGACGATCTGAGCCGCAATGTCGATATAGAAGAAGTCAGCCAGGCGCTGGCCGGTCAGGTCATCATCGACATCCGTCACCCGGATGCCCAGGAAGACCAGCCGCTGCAAGTGCCCGGCGTGGAGATACAGACGTTGCCGTTCTACGCATTGAACAGCCGTTTCAAGGCACTGGATGACACGCGCCAGTACCTGCTGTATTGCGACAAAGGCGTCATGAGTCGCCTGCATGCTCACCATTTGCTCAGTGAGGGGCATGCCAATGTGCGCGTATATCGACCGAGCTAAGTGCCCGGGGCTGTTTGCCTGTGGCTTGCGTCACCGGCCCCCCGACACCAGTCGTCATGCCGTAACGGCTTTTGCCGACTCGAAATAGTTAATCGCTGCCTTTAAACAGTCAGCAGACCGAATCCTCTGATCGAGATACACAAGTGATCGAAAATCTACGCAACATCGCCATCATTGCTCACGTTGACCATGGTAAGACCACCCTGGTAGACAAACTCCTGCGCCAGTCCGGCACACTTGAGCGCAACGAGCTCAACGACGAGCGCGTGATGGACTCCAACGACCAGGAAAAAGAGCGCGGTATTACCATTCTCGCGAAGAACACCGCGATCAACTGGAATGGCTACCACATCAACATCGTGGACACCCCGGGCCACGCCGACTTCGGTGGTGAAGTAGAGCGCGTGATGTCGATGGTCGACTCCGTACTGCTGCTGGTCGATGCCCAGGACGGCCCTATGCCGCAAACCCGTTTCGTGACCAAGAAGGCGTTCGAAGCCGGCCTGCGTCCAATCGTGGTCATCAACAAGGTCGACCGTCCAGGCGCGCGTCCGGACTGGGTTCTGGACCAGATCTTCGACCTGTTCGACAACCTCGGTGCCACCGAAGAACAGCTGGACTTCAAAGTCGTCTACGCCTCGGCCCTGAACGGTATTGCCGGTCTGGAACACACCGACATGGCTGAAGACATGACCCCGCTGTACCAGTCGATCGTCGATCACGTTCCTGCGCCAAAGGTTGACCGTGACGGCCCGTTCCAGATGCAGATCTCGGCTCTGGACTACAACAGCTTCCTGGGCGTCATCGGTGTTGGCCGTATCGCTCGCGGTCGCGTCAAGCCAAACACTCCGGTTGTCGCTATCGATGCCGAAGGCAAGAAGCGTAATGGCCGTATCCTGAAGCTGATGGGTCACCACGGTCTGCACCGTGTGGACGTTGAAGAAGCAGCTGCCGGCGACATCGTCTGCATCAGCGGCTTCGACCAGCTGTTCATCTCCGACACTCTGTGCGACCCGCTGAATGTTGAAGCGATGAAGCCGCTGACCGTCGACGAGCCGACCGTTTCGATGACCTTCCAGGTTAACGATTCGCCGTTCTGCGGCAAGGAAGGCAAGTTCGTCACCAGCCGTAACATCAAGGAACGTCTGGACAAGGAACTGCTGTACAACGTTGCTCTGCGCGTTGAAGAAGGCGACACCGCCGACAAGTTCAAAGTCTCCGGCCGTGGTGAGCTGCACCTCTCGGTTCTGATCGAAACCATGCGTCGCGAAGGCTTCGAAATGGGCGTTGGTCGTCCTGAAGTGATCATCCGTCGCGTTGGCGAAGTCAAGCACGAACCGTACGAAAACGTGACCATCGACCTGCCGGAAGAATCCCAGGGCGCTATCATGGAGCAGATGGGTCTGCGTAAAGGCGACCTGACCAACATGGTTCCGGATGGCAAGGGCCGTGTTCGCCTCGAGTACAACATCCCGGCCCGTGGCCTGATCGGTTTCCGTAACGAGTTCCTGACCCTCACCTCCGGTGCAGGCATCCTGACCTCGATCTTCGACCGTTACGACGTGATGAAGTCCGGCGACATGTCCGGCCGTCAGAACGGCGTTCTGGTTTCGGTTGAAACCGGCAAGGCACTGACCTACTCCCTGGAAACCCTGCAAGCGCGCGGCAAGCTGTTTGTCGAGCACGGTCAGGAAATCTACGGTGGTCAGATCGTTGGTCTGAACAGCCGCGACAACGACCTGGGTGTGAACCCTACCAAAGGCAAGAAGCTCGACAACATGCGTGCTTCGGGCAAAGACGAAACCATCGCTCTGGTTCCACCTGTCAAGTTCACCCTTGAACAGGCTCTGGAATTCATCCAGGACGACGAGCTGTGCGAAGTCACGCCGAAGTCCATCCGTCTTCGCAAGAAGATCCTGGACGAAAGCGGGCGTACCCGCGCTGCCAAGAAAGCCAAGGCTTGATACCTGCCCTGCGCTGAATAAAAAACCCCGGTCGAGAGACCGGGGTTTTTTTTGACCTGCTGATCACCGCAATGAGGTTCAGGGCTTGATATCCAGGGCCTGCCGCTTTCCGGCCACGGGTGCCAGCAGCAGTTCGATCCGCTGTTTGCGGATCCCGTCGGCAGCCGCTTCGGCCAGTGCCGCGTCGGTGATGATGGTGTCGAACTGCTCGAGTCCGGCCACCTTGTACATGCCGAAGGTGCCGTATTTGGAGCTGGTGGCGATCAGTACCGTCTGCGATGCAGACTGCATGGCGGCCTGCTTGACCTCGACCTTCAGCGCCGACGGCGTGGTGGTGCCGCGTTGCAGGTCCCACGAGCTGGTGGACATGAAGGCCACGTCGGTGGCCAGTTGCCGCAAAGTGGCTGCAGCGAGCCCGCCGACGCTCGAACGGTTCGGGTGATCCAGCAGGCCGCCTGTGTGGATCACATCCACATGCGCAGCATCGGCCAGCGCGTTGACCACACCAAAGTCGTTGGTCACTACCGTCATGCCTGACAACGCAATGATATGCGGCACGATTTCCAGCGTGCTGGTGCCTGCGTCCAGGTAAATCGTCATGTCCGGATGCAGAAGCCCCGCTGCGAGTCGCGCCATGCCTTGTTTGTGCGGCAGCTCGACAACCGCCTTGGACTGGTGGCTGGGTTCGCTGTGGACCTGGCTGGCGATACGCACGCCACCTGTGACCGAATAGGCACGGCCTTCCTGTTCCAGTTGGGCGATATCGCGGCGGATGGTCATGTGCGAGCAATCGAACATCTCCATCAACTGATGCACGCTGAGCACCTGATGCTTGCGCAACTGACGCAGCATCAGCTCCCGGCGCTGATCAGGAATCATAGGTGTACCGCCGGAAATGGCGATCTCCTCTTCAGTGGACATTCGTACTCCTGTACATCAATGAGCCGCCTCAGGCAGCAGACGGTCCGCGCATCTTAGCCAATCGCTTCGGCAATGGAAGCGGCGACCGGCGTTTTTTGCGTGGTGCGGCTCATCCTTGCATCCGTCGCTGCCTAACTCATCCAGTTGCCACCATCGACATTGTAGGTCTGCGCCACCACGTATTCGCTGTCGCCAGAGGCGAGAAAGATCGCCATGCCGGTCAGGTCATCCGCCGTGCCCATGCGTCCGTAAGGCACCTGTTCGCCCACTTGTTTCTTCTTCTCGCCCAACGGCCGGTTTTCATACCGGGCGAACATCGCATCGACGCCGTCCCAGTGTTCACCGTCGACCACGCCCGGTGCGATGGCGTTGACGTTGATGCCATGCCTGATGAGGTCCAGACCGGCTGATTGCGTCAGGCTGATAACCGCCGCCTTGGTCGCGCAGTAAACTGCCACCAGCGCTTCGCCGCGGCGACCGGCCTGGCTGGCCATGTTGATGATCTTGCCGCCGTGCCCCTGGGCAATCATTTGCTTCGCCGCTGCCTGCAACGTGAACAGCGTGCCGGCGACATTGATTGAAAACAGCCGCTCGTAGCTGTCGCGGTTGATGTCGACGATCGGGGCCAGATCAAACAGCGCGGCGTTGTTGATGAGGATATCCAGCTTGCCGGTCTGCGCGACCACTGTGGCGATGGCCTGATCGATGGACGCCTGTTCCGTCACGTCCATCCTGACTGCATAAGCGTTCGGGTCCAGCTCGGTTGCCGTGGCCTGTGCGCGCTCCAGATTGATGTCGGCAATGGCTACACGAGCACCTTCCCGAATATAGGCCTGTGCAAAGGCGCGCCCTATGCCCCGCGCCGATCCGGTGATCAGCGCGCTTTTACCTTCAAGTCGTTTCATGGTTCATCATCCGTCCAATACAGTTGAGGGCTGCCGCTTTACTTCGGATAACCGGCGCGTTTCATCTCGCGCTCGGTGACCGCCTGTGCAGCAGTAAGCGCCTGTTCAGTGGTGCTCTGGCCGGTCACGGCGGCCGAGAACAGCTTGCCGACCGAGGTGCCGATGGTCTGAAACTCCGGAATCGTCACGTACTGGATGCCCACGTAAGGCACGGGTTTGGCCGAGGGGTGTGCAGGGTCGGCGTGTTGCATCATTTGCAACGTGACCTTGGCGAACGGCGCGGCTTTCAGGTAAGCCTCGCTGTAGGTAGAAGTCCGGGTGCCAGGCGGTACATTGCTGATACCGTCTTTCTCGGCGACCAGCTGGATGTAGGCCTTGGACGTCGCCCAGGTGATGAACGTCCTGGCTGCTTCCTTGTGCCTGGAGGTGGCCGGTATCGCCAGCGACCAGGCATAGAGCCATGACGAGCCCTTGTCGGTTACTTCGACCGGCGCAGGCGCAAAGCCGACGCTGTCGACCACCTTGCTCTGCTCCTTGTCGGTGGTGAACGAGCCGGCCACGCTGGCGTCCACCCACAACGCGCATTTACCGCTGTTGAACAGTGCGAGGGTTTCGTTGAAACCGTTGCTCGACACGCCCGGCGGGCCGTAGTTTTTCAGTGTATCGACGTAAAAATTCGCCGCCTTGCTCCATTCCGGGCTGGTCAGTTCCGGCTTCCACTGCTCATCGAACCAGCGCGCGCCGAACGCATTGGCCATGGTGCTGAGCAGCGCGATGTTCTCACCCCAACCGGCCTTGCCACGCAGGCACATGCCGTAAACACCCTTGTCGGGCTGATGCAGCTTCGCGGCGAATTCGCCCAACTGCGTCCAGGTCGGGTGTTCGGGCATGCTCAAGCCTGCCTGCTTGAACAAGTCGGTGCGGTAATAAGTAATGGTGCTTTCGCCGTAAAAGGGCAGGGCATAAAGCGTGTCCTTGACTGACAAGCCTTGGCGCACCGAGGGAAAGATGTCCTCCAGATCGTAGTCCGGCGCAAGACCGGTGATCGGCTCCAGCCACTGTTTTGCACCCCATAGCGGGGTCTCGTAGGTGCCGATGGTCAACACGTCGAACTGGCCACCCTGCGTGGCGATGTCGGTGGTCAGGCGCTGGCGCAGGACGTTTTCTTCCAGCACTACCCAGTTGAGTCTGATGTCAGGATGTTGCTGCTCGAAGATTTTCGACAGACGCTGCATGCGGATCATGTCACCGTTGTTGACGGTGGCGATCGTCACGGTTTCGCTGGCCTGAGCGGCCATGCCGATAAGGGCGACGGACACGCCCGCTGACAGAAAAAGCGCTTTCCGGATGTTCATCTTATGGCACTCCATCCCGCGCCTTGACTGGCGGGAGTCATTGTTTTTGTTGTTGGCCACGGCCCGATCACCATGGTGGACGGCGTGATTACAGCAGCCTGTCGAGACCTGAACAAACGCATGGCGAATCATCGGCTGATACTTTTTTAACCGAAGCCTGCCCGGCTGTCCGAAAGCAAAAAAGTATCAGCGCCGGATTCAGTGCGCGCTAGCATTCGCCGAACAGGGCAGCGTATGTTTGGGTGTCCACAGAGCATTCATAACGATAAAAGGGGCATCCAGTGCCTGACAGTCGAGCTGCCTTGTTCGAGCAGCGTCCCGCCGAGTTTGAAGTCATTCTGCCGCAGCCCGATCACTGCTTTCGCTGGTACGAGCATGACTATCCGTACGCTTTGGCGCGCTGGAACCACCATCCTGAGTTTGAAATCCATCTGATCCGCCAGGGCAGCGGCAAGCTGGTGGCCGGTGATTATATTGGCGAGTTTGGTGCAGGCCATGTCGCCCTGATTGGTCCCGATCTGCCCCACGACTGGATTGGCGATCTGGCCCCCGGCGAGCACCTGGCCGGGCGTGATGTGGTGCTGCAGTTCGACGGCGCGGCCTTGCTTGCACTGCGCGGCACGTTGCCGGAACTGGGCGACTTGCAGCGTCTGTTCGAGCAGGCGCGTCGCGGTCTGCAGTTCAGTGGGGAAACAGCGCTTCATGCGGCGCAACTGCTGGAGGGCGTAGGCCCGGCACAGGGCTTGGAGCGCCTGATTCTATTTCTGCAATTGCTCGACACTCTGATGAAAGCGCCCGTGCAGAACGTTCATCTGCTGGCCAGTGCCTGTTACGCCCCGACGCTGGATGCGCGCAGCTCCGAACGGATCAACAAGGCGTTCGACTATCTGTTGACCGAGCTGACCAGTGATATCCGGCTGTCAGTGATTGCCCGGCGACTGGACATGAGCGATCCGGGCTTTTCACGCTTCTTCAAACGCACCACCGGACACTGCTTCATTGACCTGATGCGCAAACTGCGGGTCCAGCGTGCGTGCCGGTTGCTGTTGCAAAGCGAGATGTCGGTGTCGGACATCTGCTTTGAAGTCGGCTACGCCAACCTGTCCAACTTCAACCGGCATTTCCGCGTAGAGATGCAGCAGACGCCCAGTGAATACCGGCGCGCCGCTGCAAGTGTCTGATCAGTGCTGTGCCGGGTCTTGCGCTTGCGGGGCGCGTGTCACGGCATGCACCAGCTTGCCGATGGTCAGGCCCTGCAAAAGGATCGACAGCAACACCACGATGTAGGTGATGCTCAGCAGCAGGTCGCGCTCCGGCCCGTTCGGCAAGGCCAGTGCCAGTGCAACCGAGACGCCGCCGCGCAAACCACCCCAGGTCAGGATGCGGATTGTGCCGTGCGGCACCTTGCGCCAGCGTCGCAACAGCAGAATGGCCGGGGCCACGGTGACAAAGCGCGACAGCAGAATCGCCACGGCCAGCAGGCTGGCTGCAATCAGGTGTTGCCATGAGAATGGCAGCAGCAACAGCTCCATGCCGATCAGCGCGAACAGCAGCGCGTTGAGCATGTCATCCAGCAGCTCCCAGAAGCCATCCATGTAACGACGGGTCATGTCGTTCATCGCCAGATTGCGCCCCAGGTTGCCGATGATCAGCCCGGCCACGACCATCGCAATCGGGCCGGATACGTGCAGCTCAGAGGCCATCGCCGAGCCGCCGATCACCAGCGCCAGTGTGAGCATCACCTCGATCTGATACTGCTCGATGCTCTTGATCATCAGGTACACGGCGTAACCGATCAGGCCACCGAACAGCACACCGCCCGCGGCTTCGTGAACGAACAGCAGAGCGGTTTCGCCCACCGTCGGCGTCTCGCCGAGCTGCGCGATACCCAGCAGAACAGTGAACACCACCACTGCGGTACCGTCGTTGAACAGGCTTTCGCCGACAATCGTGGTCTTGAGGGGCTTGGAGGCGTTGGCGGTACGCAACACGCCGAGCACCGCAATCGGGTCGGTGGGCGAGATCAGCGCACCAAACAGCAGGCAGTACAACGGGCTGACGTGCCAGCCAAACAGGGCAAAGATCCAGTAGGCCAGCGCGCCGATCACGGTGGTGGCAATCAACACACCGAAGGTTGCCAGCAGGCCGATGGGCCAGCGGTAGCTTTTCAGGTCGGCAAGGTTGACGTGCAGAGCACCGGCGAACAGCAGGAAGGACAGCATCCAGTTCATCAGCAGATCGCCGAAGTCGATCTGACCGATCAACTGCTGCACGCGGTCTTCCAGGCCGGGAAAGCCCAGAAAGCTCAGGCCTTGCAGAAGCAACGAGAACATCAGCGCCGTGACCATCACGCCAATGGTGGGAGGCAGACCGATAAAACGATAATTCACATAGGTCAGCAGCGCGGTGAGGCAGATAAAACCAGCAGCAAGTTCAAGCATCCGTCATTCCAGAATCCGTAAGTGCAGTGTCTCGATCACCGTAACCGAGCCTGTGTTGGATGGACCGGATCTACCTCCAGACACATCGCGACACGCCACAGTGGGGTTTGCGTTGACCACGCAGATGCGGTGATGTTGCAAAAAGTACGGAATCGGCGCACGAGAAAAGCTTGAAAGCGGGGAACACGCGGAGCGTTGCAGACGCAAAAAAGTCAGCCCGGATAACGGTCCGGGCTGACGGGGGATGTAACGGTGGGTGGCCTCCCTGGCAGGTTCAGAATCATTGGCTGTTTCTGCACCCGCTCAGGATTTGGTACTGCACGGTGTTCAGCTTGCCTTTGGAGTCCTCGTAGGTCATCAGTTTCGGCATCACGCTGCAGGTTTGCAGATCCGGAGATTTGCGAATCACCTTGGCGACGTCCAGCTTCATTCCGTACGTGTACTCCTTGATCTCAGGCATCGGCTTATTGTGGGTGGCGGCATACTTTTGCACGCTGGCCTGGTGTTCTTTGATGACCGTAGTGGCTTTGACTTCATCAGGGCTGTAAGCATAAGCGCTGAGCGGCGAAAGTATAACCAGAGCCAGTAATAACGATTTGGCGGTGCGCATTTTCTTTTGTCTCCGTTGGAAGTTGACTCGACCTTAACAAGTGCCCGTTAACCGGAACGTGGCTGAAACATTACAAATCGGTCATCTCGCAGATGTCAGCTTTCTAACAGTATTGTCATTGTCCGCTCACCTTCCTGTTAGCTCTGCGCACGTAAGCTTGTTTCATCCCTGGCGAGCACAGCGCTCTCAGGAACGCCTACACACCCAAGAGGTAATGATGATGAAACTGATCAAGTCGATGGTCTTCGCCGTAGCTGCCTTGTCTGCCACTGCAGCCTTCGCCGACGACGGTAACGAGTTCGCAAGCCCTGCTGCCGACAAGATGCGTCTTGCACAGGAATTGCGCTTCAAGGAACAGAACAGCAGCAACAAAGCCGAGCGGTACGTCAATTCAGACGACAACGCCAAGGCCGAGCGGTCGACCAAGTCCGAAGGCTGAAGCCGTTGACGGTTGACCCGTTGCACCCCCATTCGCCCTTTGTAGCAGCTCCCTGCTCCTTTGGTCGGGGCGAATCTTTAAGCGTCCTCCGGGGCGCTTTTTTTATGCCTGGCAAGAGAATGTCGGGTGCATCGGTCAAAGCGTGTTTTATTTTTATAAAGCCAAGACGACGCTGTCGCGCGCTTCCTTTCATATTTGTAATTCTGCCGTCACCTCGACGTTATCTTCGCCCCTTCAAGATGGTGCCCCGCTGGCAGCTCTCGTACCTATAAAAAGAGCCAGGTCGACACGTTTAAAACAATCTGCCGATTAGACGGAGCGCACATGAATCAACTCAGAACACTGTCCCTGGCCCTGTGCTCGACACTTGCGGGTGTAGCACCGGTTGCGGTAATTGCCGAAGAGCAAAAAGAAGGCTTCATTGAAGGCAGTACGCTGACCGTACTCAACCGCAACTTCTACATGAACCGCGACCACCGTAACGGCGAGTCCAGCCCGACCGGCAGTGGTTACTCCGAAGCGTGGGCGCAGGGCATTATCGGGCGATTCCAGTCCGGTTTCACTCAAGGTACGTTCGGCGTTGGCGTCGATGCCTTTGCCATGATCGGCATCAAGCTCGACACCGGTGACGGGCGAAACGGCGGACGCAGCGCGTTTGACGTGCTGCCGGTCGACGGGGAGGGCAATGCCCGGGACGAGTACACCAAGGTGGGTGGCTCGCTGAAAGCCAGAGCCTTCAACACCGTGGTGAACGTGGGCGATGTCTTCCCGTCCACACCGGTAGTCGCGTTCGGCGACTCTCGTCTGCTGCCTGAAAGCTTTCGCGGCGTCACAGCAATCAACAACAGCATCAGCGGCCTGACCCTGCAAGGCGGTCGCCTGCACGCCATGAGCCAGCCCGTCTCCAGCAACCTGCGCGACGGTTTCGTTACCTTCTACGGCGGCGCGGTCGACTCGCCCTGGGTCGCCTACTTTGGCGGCGACTACCAGGCTACCGACGCGCTGAGCCTGGGCCTCTACACCAGCCGACTCAAAGACGCCTGGGATCAGAAATACGCCTCCGCTGCCTATGTACTGCCGCTCTCTGACGATCTGGCACTGACCGGCAGCCTGAACTATTACAACGCCACCGACGAAGGAAAAAAGCTGCTCGGCGAATTCGACAACGACATCTGGAGCGCAAAAGTCGCCCTGCAATACGGTGCACACACCCTGTCGCTCTCGCACCAGCGCAACGAAGGCGATGACGATTTCGACTACCTCAGGCAGTCCGACTCCATCTACCTGGCCAACTCCATCCAGTACAGCGACTTCAACTCACCCAAGGAGCGCTCCTGGATGGTCACCTACAACCTCGACATGTCCACCTTCGGCGTGCCCGGCCTGTCATTCATGACCCGCTACGGCAAAGGCACCGACGCCGACTACTCCAACGCCAACAACACCTACATGCGCCGCGACGCACAAGGCAACCCGCTGACCGACCAGAAACGCTGGGAGCGCGATATAGAAGCGAAATACATTGTGCAGACCGGATCACTGAAAGACCTGTCGCTGCGCGTGCGTCAGGCGACGACCCGGGCCACGGCGTTCGAGTCTGATCTGGATGAGGTGAGGGTGATTGTGGAGTATCCGTTGAGTGTGCTTTGACCGCACACCATGCGTCTCCAACAGCATCAATCAAAGCGTCCTTCGGGACGCTTTTCGTTGTACGGTGCCTTTGTCCGCACGCGTTCTGGAACTGCAACTTCGTTTCGGTCACTCAGTGAGCGCTCAAGAGCCGGGTTGATGCATTGCCGTTGCTCATTTGAAATCAACAACGGCGCTCAACTGGAAGAGAAGGGTCAATGGCGGTTACCAAAGCAGTCTTCACCGAGGGCTCGGTGTTGCGGCATGTTGTGTTCATGACCAGCACCAGTGCGACCAGCCTGTTGTCGATCTTTCTGATCGAAGTGCTGACCGTGGTCTATATCGCGATGCTGCGTGACGACAGTTTGCTGGCTGCGTTCGCGGTGGCCAAGACCCTGCTGTTCTTCCTCATTTCGATGATCCTTGGTATCGCCGTGGCGGTCTCTTCAACTGTGTCGAGAGCCTTGGGCAGTGGCGTGCCGGATGAAGCCAGACGCCTCGCCAGCAGTGGTTTGCTGCTTGGCATCATGGCTACCATTTGTGGCGCTGCGCTTGAACTGGTGATTCTCGATCAAGCCATCCGCATGCTGGGCGCAGAGGGCAACAGTTTCGCAGCGACGCGTGAGTATCTGTGGCTAACCCTTCCGGCTTCGGTGCTGGTCGCTGTCGAGCAGCTATGTGTGCAGATCCTGCGCAGCGCAGGCTTCGGCAAACAGGCGATGTGGACCCTGCTGACGGCGACTGCCGCCGTTGCCATCGCAGATCCGCTGCTTATTGTGGTGTTCGATCTGGGCCTGGTGGGTGCCGGCGTCGCCTACCTGATATCGAGCCTGGTATCGGCCTGTCTGGGGTTTTACTACGTCCACCGAGTCGCCCGCCTGACCTGTCGAATCAGTCTGACGCACCTGTCTGGTGACATCAGCAACATCGGCCGAACAGCCGCGCCCGCAGTCGTCGGCAACCTGGCGACGCCGGTGGGTATGGCCTACGTAATGGCTGCGATGGCGCCATTCGGGTCTCAGGCACTGGCGGCTATCGGGGTGATCGACAGGGTCATTCAGGTAGCGTTTTGTGTGGTGTTTGCCTTGCCCGGCGCGCTGATCCCGATACTGGGGCAAAACCTCGGCGCAATGAACACAGCCCGCGTATCGCAAGCTGTGAAAACCACTTACGGGTTGTTGATCTGCTACGGCGCAGCCACCTCGCTGCTGCTGATTCTGTTGGCTGAGCCGTTGGCCAGACTGTTTCATGTTACCGGCGAAGGTGTGCTGGTGTTTTCCGCATTCTGTCGCTGGGGCGGCCTGCTCTGGACCCTGATAGGACTCCAGTTCATCGCCACCTCCATCTTTCTCAGCGTAGGAAGGCCGATGTACGTAACGCTGTTCGGCTGGCTACGCGCTAGCCTGGGAACCGTACCGTTCGTGTGGTACGGCGCACAGGCATTTGGCAGCGTCGGGGTGATGCTCGGGCAGCTGCTGGGCAACACAGTAGTGGCCTTTTGTGCCTGCTGGGTAGCCCATCTGCTCATGAAAAAGATATCGAGCAACAAGGCCAACTCCATAGGGAACCGATCCTTCCATCGGGGTAACTCATAGCCCACGCTTTGCCCACCCTTCGCCGCCGAGGGGGAAGGCAGGTCGTACAGATAATCAAAAAAAATGGACTATAGAGGACTCTCATGACTGCCTACGATGTAGAAAAGGAATGGAGCAGAATTTACAATACTGCCGCTAAAACCCACCAGAACAATGACTTTGAAGGTTTCACCTACCAGGACTTCAGAACACATGTACCGATCATGGACAAGGAAGGCTTTACGGCGCAGACCGAACGCTGTCTGGAACGCAACGAGCGAAACTGCCTGATCGGCTTTACCAGCGGCACCAGTGGCAACCTCAAACGCTGTTATTACTACTACGACTGCGAAGTCGATGAAGACAGCTCACGCTCCAACGTCTTTCGCAGCAACGGCTTTATTCAACCCGGTGATCGCTGCGCCAACCTGTTCACCATCAACCTGTTTTCTGCCCTGAACAACATCACCACCATGATGGCCGGCAACTGCGGTGCGCATGTAGTGTCGGTGGGTGACATCACCCTGCTGACCAAGAGTCACTTCGAGGCACTCAACTCGATCAAGCTCAACGTACTGCTTGGCGTACCATCGACCATCCTGCAGTTCATCGATGCCATGCAACAGCACGGCGTGCACATCGACATCGAAAAGGTCGTCTTCAATGGTGAAGGCCTGAAAACCTTCCAGAAGAAAATCATCAGGGAAGCCTTTGGCGAACAGGTTTCCATCGTCGGTGTGTATGGCAGTTCCGAGGGCGGCATTCTGGGTTTCACCAACAGCCCTTGCCACACCGAATACGAGTTTCTGTCCGACAAGTATTTCATCGAAAAAGAAGGCGACAGCATCCTCATCACCTCGCTGACCCGCGAGAACTTCACACCGCTGCTCAGGTATCGCCTGGGAGACACCGCTACCCTTTCGATGAAGGGCGACAAGCTCTACCTGACTGACATCCAGCGAGAGGACATGAGCTTCAACTTCATGGGCAACCTCATCGGTCTGGGCATCATCCAGCAGGCGATCAAACAGACACTGGGCCGCTCCCTGGAAATCCAGGTCCACCTGTCAGTGACCGAAGCACGCAAGGAACTGGTGACCGTTTTCGTTCAAGCCTCGGAAGTCGATGAAGGCGAACGCACCCGAATCGAAACAGCCATCGCCGATATCCCGGACATCAACGAGGCGTATCAGAAAGACCAGGGCAGCGTTTCGGTCCTGCGCAAGGATGCCAGAGACTACGCCGTCTCGGAGCGAGGCAAAATGCTCTACATCATCGACCGCCGAAACTGAACGGCTGATGTGAAGGCATGAACACGCTGCACCGACGGGGTCTTTGGGCTGTGTGGGTGCAGTTGGCGATGCGAGGTTGATCGCGCCAGTTCAGCGACAAGTCGTATTTACTGCAGCTTGCGACCGACTGAGGTGCTGGATGAGTTGATGCGCTACGAGATGCCTCAACGAGTCGGATGGGTTGTGGCAGGGTGGTTGCGTACTGCCAGGTCTTGCGGCCCAGAGCGTCATAGCCAAAGCAGGTGCGATAGATCTCGCGGTGCAGGTCGTCGCGCTCCATGTCGCTGATCAACTGACCATCGAGGTTCAGTTGATGCAAGTGACCGCTGCCGTAATACAGGTGATTCAGGTGCTGGCCGGTGGGAAGGGGCAGCGTGGTCAAGTTGCTGAGCGGATCGTAGTCGTAGGTCAGCGCGTCTTAGGCGCAATGTTCTTGGCCAGTCGCCCCAATTAACCTACGGTGTAATGTTAATCAGTTAGCTGGCTATCAATATGACTCTCTAACAACGCTAAATCAAAATTACTGTCCTTAATTATTTTCTTGTTAGAGATTATTTTCTTAAGTAAGTCTTTTTTTGAATTTTTGAATTTTTGAATTTTTGAATTTTTGAATTTTTGAATTTTTGAATTTTGCATGATGGCGCAATGTATAAAAATAGCAGGGTATGCATAAATGTTTGGGGCGTCATTCACGTCTTGAATTGTGCGTTCGCTTGCAGTTATGCAGCCTGCGATTTTTGGTATGTAATCTTCTTCAATAATTTGTCTGATATGCTTGATTATAGCGACGGCATCTTCAGGGGACGGTGTTTTTAATACGCCACCACTCACCAGTGTGAGTTTTTTATCTTCTATTTTCAATGTGGTATAAGCGCTACACGTTTTGTTCAGTAAGTTGCTTTTGTAGGGGGCAATAAAGTTGGCAGTACATTCGAAAATAGGTCCGCCGAAAACGTGCCAGCCGAGATAGTAGCCATTGGCGTTGGTAAGGTGTTCCAAATAAAGTTCGGCAACATATGCTTTTTCAAACTTAAATTTTAGTTTGTTTTTATATGCAAAAATTTTTATTTTTTCTGTGCCGATTGACTTGGATGGGTCGATGGCTTTAAGCTCTTTTAATAGTTACTTTTCAAATATTTTTCTGTTTTCCAAGCTCATAAAATCACCTATATTTTAATATGCTAAAGATCGCATTGTGAGTTGCTCCTTTGCCGCCCAGTTCAATGCCGCGCTGCCCTTTAGTTTCAACTTTAAAGTCCCTGCAATTCCTGTTGATTGCTTGATGACCCCCCGCCTAAGTAAATAGTGGTGTTGGCAGGTGTGGACATGTTGTATATGTTTTCTGCTTTTTGGTTTTTTGTGAACCCGCCTGATCTGTGTTTTACTTCAAATACGTGAATTACACCATTTTTATCTTTGGTCACGAAGTCAGCACGTATTCTGCTACCGTTAACCTTCATTTTCAGTTCTTCTGCAAGTACCTCGTAATTATTGCGCTCAAGATCAAGTTTGGCTTTAAGTCGTCCTTTTTCACCACTTGCAGCACTCTTGCAAAAACCCCAAGGATCAACCCACCCATAAGGATTGGGCGCATACAGATAGAGATTATCCCCACCACTCAACCCAATCGGATCCTGCGTAATAAACCGCCCGATCTCCGGATCGTAATACCGAAACGTGTTGTAGTGAAGCCCCGTCTCCACGTCGAAATACTGACCCTGAAACCTCAGGTTCTGCTCGACCTCGTTCACCGCCAGCTGCTTGATCAGCCCCCACGGTGCGTACTTGGCCTGCCAGACGATGTGCCCTTCGGCGTCGGTCATCTCCAGTGGGGTGCCGATTTGGTCGGTGTGGTAGTAATAAACCTTATTTTTATCCTCGCCTTCGCGTTGATCAACACGCGCGAGCGGCGCATAGCTGCCGGGTTCGTAGAGGTACAGGCTGCTCTGCTCGGGGCTTTTTGCGCAGATATCAAGGATCAATCCACCCCCAAACTCCTAAGTTCTGATGCATTTTCCTTCTTAGGAGAGTCCGGCCACATATAATGTATTATCGATTAATTTAATATGAAGAACCACGCCATAAGTAACAGGCTTATCTTACTCATGGCCTCCATCTTCGTAGCTCTCAAATTCCCAAAGGCCAAGTCTTGATACTTTTTTTGAAACCTCATTCCAATTCGCACCTGAACAACTCAGCAAGAATTTCTCAATGGTGTGAATGATTTTCTGATAATTGTACTCTCGGACAATAATATAATGCATCCCTACAAGGACCTCATCCAGTCCGAGTTTTTTTTCAATCCACTTTGGAGTGCATACCTCAATATCAAATGATTCCTCCCCATCTTCATCTGCTGGGCCGATCATCGCTTGAAGGAGAAAGCTAAAATCATCCGAGCATTCTGGATGGTGATTTTCAAGATTGTAAATGTCGGGGCTATGAACCCGCTTTAATTTTGCGTTCATGATTTAGTCCGTGATGTCCAAATGAGCATTTGACTGCCACTTCTTTGTCTCTTGACCTGGAAACCTTTGCTCAAAATTCGCCTGAGTTCCTTTCTGATATGGTTTGTAAGTAGGTGGTCTATACTGCCTCAAGCCATTCTCACTAACTAACGTTTTTCCATCACTAGCTACTTTATATCCATCACCAACCCAAGCTTTTCCCATAACGTCTGCTTGTTCTCTTGTGCCAGAGCCAATGCCGAAATTACCTTTCCCTTTCGTGGCCTCAGTGAGTTTGCCACTCAGTTTTGCCCAATCGCCTGCTACTCTCGCACCACCCGAAGAACTATTGCACAAACCCCAAGGATCAACCCACCCATAAGGATTAGGCGCATACAGATAAAGATTATCCCCCCCACTCAACCCAATCGGGTCCTGCGTTATAAACCGCCCGATCTCCGGATCGTAATACCGAAACGTGTTGTAGTGAAGCCCCGTCTCCACGTCGAAATACTGACCCTGAAGCCTCAGGTTCTGCTCGACCTCGTTCACCACCAGTTTCTCAACCGCACCCCACGGCCGATATTTGGCCTGCCAGACGATCTGTCCTTCGGCGTCGGTCATCTCCAGCGGTGTGCCAATCTGGTCGGTGTGGAAGTAATAAATCCTGTTCTCCACCTCGCCGTCTCGCTGATCAACACGGGCGAGTGGCGCATAGCTGCCCGGCTCGTATAAATACAGGCTGCTCTGCTCAGGACCCTCTTCACGCAGCAGCCGTAATCCCTGCCAGAGAAAACGCTTTTGGTCGGTCTGCCCCTTGATCTCCGACTGTTTGCCAACACGCCTGCCCAGGCTGTCGTACTGGTAGCTGCTGGTGCTTTCCACCTGGCTGTTGGCCATGGTTTCGGTTTTGATGAGGCGGTTTTCGCTGTCGTAGGTGAAGGTCTGCCAGCGTACGATGCCGACGATTTTCTCGACCAGATTGCCCCACGCGTCGTATTTGTATTCGTGGTTGCTCCATTGCTTGATGCGGTTGTCTTTGACGCGGTCGAAGCGGCTGGTGTTGAAGTTCAGGCGGTTGCCAGCGTCGTCGTAGCGAAAGGCTTCGCCCTCAAAGCGTTTTTCGGGGTTGTGTTCAAGCAGGCGGCCGTTGGCTTCGTACTCGTAGGTGACCTCGCCACGCAGTTTGTCGAGGGTGCGGCTCAGTTCGCCGGCCGGGTCGTATTCGTAGCGGCGGTGGATCGGGTTGTAGGTGTGCTCGACGTAGCGCTCTGGTTTTATGAGCGGGTTCTGTATCTGCGACAGTTTTTCAGCGGGCAGGGTGGTTGCGTACTGCCAGGTCTTGCGGCCCAGAGCGTCATAGCCAAAGCAGCTGGTGAGTTTGCCCTGGGTGCGATAGATCTCGCGGTGCAGGTCGTCGCGCTCCATGTCGCTGATCAACTGACCATCGAGGTTCAGTTGATGCAAGTGACCGCTGCCGTAATACAGGTGATTCAGATGCTGGCCGGTGGGAAGGGTCAGCGTGGTCAGGTTGCTGAGCGGATCGTAGTCGTAGGTCAGCGCGCCTTGCGGTGACGTCTCCTGTGTCAGACGGCCCAGAATATCGTAGGCAAATTCCAGTTTTTCAGCGATGACACCGAGTTTTCTGCCGCCATCGGTGGGCGTGCGCTGAATGGACAGCAGGCGGTCGCTGTCATCGTAGGTAAAATCCTGACGAGCGTCGTTGTTGAGTCTGGCCAGCAAGCGGCCAATCGGGTCGCGCTCGAAATGCGTGCTGCGTTGTGGCCGTTCACCTTTTTCGCCGTAGCCGATTTCCTCGACCTGTGTCAGGTGTCCGCCGAGGTTGTAGCTGAAACGGCGGGTCAGCTGGTCGATGCGCTTTTCTTCGGTCAGCCGGTCGGAGTCGTCGTAGGCAAATGTGTAAGTGGCGGCGTTTTCATTGGTCAGTGTGGCAAGACGCAGGGCCTTGTCGTACTGGTAGCCCACGATCAAACCCTTGGGGTCCTGGCGTCTGATCGGCAGGCCACGGGCGTTGTAGGTGAAGCTCTCGCGGGTACCGTCCGGATGATTGATGCGCAGCACTTCGCCGCCGGGTTTGCGCTCCATTGTGGTGGTTTCTGATTCGGTTTTTAAAGAGCTGGTTTTAATATCCAGGATCAATAACTACAGTTTCAATATCAAGAACTAGCAGAGATACAATCAAGGCTGCCTCCTCGACTCTATGGAGTAACTACAGCTAGCGCTGCTCCGAACTCACCATGTAAATTTATTTATTCGGTGCAGGGTATTTCTACAAGGGTAAATCCCTTGAGTTTGCGCTCCAGGATACGCTCTTTTACGTGCTCGCTGACAATGATGGTTTGCGGACTTTCCAAAATTCTAAACATGTCATGCTTAATGGTCGACACGTTTTTGAGCGCCATTTTATAAACTACATATCCATTAGGTCCTTGGTCGTATTTTGATTTTTCTTTGTCCAAATGATTTTCTAATAGTGTAGTTACGAAAAAACCTACCAGACCTTCTTGAGGCGATTCCAGTTTTAATGGTTGTTGTTTTTTTGTGCATTGCAGTGCTTCTATCGCTTTTTCGGAAGCTATAAGGATGGGCCTAAAAAAAGTATATATGTCAGATAAAGGCCTTTTCTTGTGGTCATCTTCGTTGTACTTGACTTTGAAGGCTTCATCACCTTTCAGTTCTACCTTGCCGTATGCCAGCTGGATTGCAAATTGTTGAAGGCTATTTGAGCTGTCTCCATCAATCAATGTTTTGTATCTATCGTCTTGAGTGATTTTATAATATTTCACAGTGTCACCTAAATAAATTGGCCCACTTACTGTCACGAGAGGCTGCAAGAAGCTCGCTACGTATGTTGTCTAAAGTCTTCATTACCATTGGTTTGCCTCCTGCTTGATCGGCGGCAATTATCATTTCGTTCACATTCTCAAAGTAGACATTGGGATGTTTCCCATTATGTGCTATTCCGGGCAGATTAAAGTCTGTGTTGTTCCTGTTTGGTAAGAATACACCATTAGCAGGGTCGTCAATATCAATTTTATGTTTAGCCATTATTCTTCTTGCGGGCTCCGCTAACTTCGATGTGTCTCCGACGATATGGTGTGCTGCTGAGTTGGCTGGTCGTGCGATGCCACTATTTACCATTCTGGAACTTAAAATCTTAGAACACAGTCCGAGAGGGTCGATTCTGGATGTTGAATTAACAGCATACAGATAGAGATTATCCCCACCACTTAACCCAATCGGATCCTGCGTAATAAACCGCCCGATCTCCGGATCGTAATACCGAAACGTGTTGTAGTGAAGCCCCGTCTCCACGTCGAAATACTGACCCTGAAACCTCAGGTTCTGCTCGACCTCGTTCACCACCAGCTTCTCAACCGCACCCCACGGCCGATATTTGGCCTGCCAGACGATCTGCCCTTCGGCGTCGGTCATCTCCAGCGGTGTGCCAATCTGGTCGGTGTGGAAGTAGTAAATCCTGTTCTCCACCTCACCGTCTCGCTGATCAACACGGGCGAGTGGCGCATAACTGCCCGGCTCGTAGAGGTACAGGCTGCTCTGCTCAGGACCCTCTTCACGCAGCAGCCGTAATCCCTGCCAGAGAAAGCGCTTCTGGTCGGTCTTACCCTTGATCTCCGACTGTTTGCCAACACGCCTGCCCAGGCTGTCATATTGATAGCTGCTGGTGCTTTCCACCTGACTGTTGGCCATGGTCTCGGTTTTGACCAGACGGTTTTCGCTGTCGTAGGTGAAGGTCTGTCAACGCACGATGCCAACGATTTTCTCGACCAGATTGCCCCAGGCGTCGTATTTGTATTCGTGGTTGCTCCACTTTTTGAGGCGGTTGTCTTTAAGGCAGTTGCCTCTCTAATTTCAGTAAAAATCTACCTTGTCGATAAGTTCTTATAGAGATACAAGAAATATTCAATTATAAAATTAGTCGTTTTTGTTATAGATAACTATCTTGCTGCCTTTGTTATCAAAAAAGATACTATTGACCGCGTCGCCAGAGTAGTCAACAAATAACCTAATGCCAGGTATGCTATTGCTTGAAAAAGTTGTGATTTCCACAATTTTCATATTTTCCCACTTGTAACGATAACTCCAAAATTCCGAATCCGAGTCTATCCTGCATGCCCTAATAGGCAGCCCTTTTTCAAACTCGACAGCCTTCAACCAATTAACTTCTCCGAAATTATTTTTTCTAATAGAGTATCTTATTCCACTGTCTGTCTTTGTTGACTCTATTTCACTGAGTAGCCCCATCCTATCGAAGGATTCGACTCTAATTAAAGTGTTGCCTAAAAAATAATTTTTATAAACATTCTTTTTGTTTTTTGGTTCGTGAGCTAAAAATTCGGCAGGCTTCACGCCTGACATTTCTAAGTCTAAAGGTATAATAGAGCATGCAGGCCCCTTAGACCAAGAAACCTTATAGTCTAGGTTAGTATTAAATGAAAAAGCTTTTTGGAAGTCATTATTTTCCAAGTGCTCCAAAGTCAAATTTTTAAATGCTATTAAGTCATCATGGCTCATTGGGGTCTACCTCGCTTTTGGAAACTCTATTCCGTCAGATAACGATTTTTTAATCATGCTTAGAGAATTCAGGAATTCTTCTCTGGTCTGCGCGCCGGATAAGATTTCAAATATATATTGTCTGTAGGCGTTTCCATGGACTCCGGCGCCTTTGTGTGGCGTTGTATTTGTGCCAGGAATTCTGTCTGACTTGTTGTTAGGAAGCCAAATCCCATTAGGTTTGTCATTGATTTTTATTTTAAAGCCTTCCATCTTTTCACGTAATGCTTTCATCATTGGGTCTTTTGAGTTGGATAGCACAATATGATGAGCATCAAACTTTCCACCGCCCAACGGGCTGCTACCGAGATTTGCTCTTAATAGTCTCGCATCAGAAGTACATGAAAGACCGAACGGATCAACCCACCCATAAGGATTAGGCGCATACAGATAGAGATTATCCCCGCCCGACAACCCAATCGGATCCTGCGTAATAAACCGCCCGATCTCCGGATCGTAATACCGAAACGTGTTGTAGTGAAGCCCCGTCTCCACATCGAAATACTGACCCTGAAACCTCAGGTTCTGCTCGACCTCGTTCACCACCAGCTTCTCAACCGCCCCCCAAGGCCGATATTTGGCCTGCCAGACGATCTGCCCTTCGGCGTCGGTCATCTCCAGTGGTGTACCAATCTGGTCGGTGTGGAAGTAGTAGACCTTGTTCTCTGCCTCGCCCTCTTTCTCATCAACACGGGCCAGCGGCGCATAACTGCCGGGCTCGTACAGATACAGGCTGCTCTGTCCCGGGCTTTCTTCACGCAGCAATCGAAGGCCTTGCCAGAGAAATAGTCGATGGTCGGTCTTACCCTTGATCTCCCACTGTTTGGCAACGCGTCTGCCCAGGCTGTCGTACTGGTAGCTGCTGGTGCTTTCCACCTGACTGTTGGCCATGGTCTCGGTTTTGACCAGACGGTTTTCGCTGTCGTAGGTGAAGGTCTGCCAACGCACGATGCCGACGATTTTCTCGACCAGATTGCCCCACGCGTCGTATTTGTATTCGTGGTTGCTCCATTGCCTTAGGCGGTTGTCTTTGACGCGGTCGAAGCGGCTGGTGTTGAAGTTCAGGCGGTTGCCAGCGTCGTCGTAGCGAAAGGCTTCGCCCTCAAAGCGTTTTTCGGGGTTGTGTTCAAGCAGGCGGCCGTTGGCTTCGTACTCGTAGGTGACCTCGCCACGCAGTTTGTCGAGGGTGCGGCTCAGTTCGCCGGCCGGGTCGTATTCGTAGCGGCGGTGGATCGGGTTGTAGGTGTGCTCGACGTAGCGCTCTGGTTTTATGAGCGGGTTCTGTATCTGCGACAGTTTTTCAGCGGGCAGGGTGGTTGCGTACTGCCAGGTCTTGCGGCCCAGAGCGTCATAGCCAAAGCAGCTGGTGAGTTTGCCCTGGGTGCGATAGATCTCGCGGTGCAGGTCGTCGCGCTCCATGTCGCTGATCAACTGACCATCGAGGTTCAGTTGATGCAAGTGACCGCTGCCGTAATACAGGTGATTCAGATGCTGGCCGGTGGGAAGGGTCAGCGTGGTCAGGTTGCTGAGCGGATCGTAGTCGTAGGTCAGCGCGCCTTGCGGTGACGTCTCCTGTGTCAGACGGCCCAGAATATCGTAGGCAAATTCCAGTTTTTCAGCGATGACACCGAGTTTTCTGCCGCCATCGGTGGGCGTGCGCTGAATGGACAGCAGGCGGTCGCTGTCATCGTAGGTAAAATCCTGACGAGCGTCGTTGTTGAGTCTGGCCAGCAAGCGGCCAATCGGGTCGCGCTCGAAATGCGTGCTGCGTTGTGGCCGTTCACCTTTTTCGCCGTAGCCGATTTCCTCGACCTGTGTCAGGTGTCCGCCGAGGTTGTAGCTGAAACGGCGGGTCAGCTGGTCGATGCGCTTTTCTTCGGTCAGCCGGTCGGAGTCGTCGTAGGCAAATATGTAAGTGGCGGCGTTTTCATTGGTCAGTGTGGCAAGACGCAGGGCCTTGTCGTACTGGTAGCCCACGATCAAACCCTTGGGGTCCTGGCGTCTGATGGGCAGGCCACGGGCGTTGCGTGCCAGATGCGTGGTCTGGTCCTTGCCGTTGGTGTGCGTGAGCACCTGGCCGTGGGCGTTGTAGGTGAAGCTCTCGCGGGTGCCGTCCGGATGATTGATGCGCAGCACTTCGCCGCCGGGTTTTCGCTCCAGTGTGGTGGTGTTGTTCAGGGCATCAGTGACGGCGACCAGTTGATCGCGTTCGTCGTATCGGTACCAAGTGCTCTTGCCCGAGCAGTCCTGAAAGCGCTCGACCTGCGCCAGGTTGTTCCACCACAGGTATCTGGATTTGTAGGTCGCATCGATGATGGTGTGTGGCAGGCCATCTTCGCCGTTGAGGTATTCGGTCTTTTGGCCCAGCGCATCGATTTCGGCAACCAGATTGCCTTTCGAATCGTAGCGGGCCGTCCAGATGGCACCGTCAGGGTAAGTGACCTGTTTGACCAGTGTGGTCTTGTAGTGATGCTGATAACACGTGGCTCGGCCCAGCGGGTCGGTTTCTGCAGTCAGGCGCGACAGATCGTCGTATTCGAAGCCCAACTGATTGCCGTCGGGCAGCGTCAGACCGGTGATATTGCCAGTGTCGTCCAGCGCGATACGGTACTGCTCACCGCCGAAATCAGTGCTGGCGATGACGCGACGGTCCTTGTTGTAAATCACCTCGGCGCGACGGTCCAGCACATCGGTTACGCGCGTCTGGCGCGCCTCGAAATCATAATCGAACTGAAAGTGCTCGCCGTCGCTGGTCCAGTGCTCGACTACGCGCGGCTTGCCGTCGAGAACTTCCCAGCGGTATTCGCAACTGAGCCCCAGTGCATTGGCGTGGCGGGTCATCAGGCCATCGGTGTAGCTGAAATTACGCACCGAGTCGCCATTGCGGTTGTACACACTGTTCAACTGGCCATTGTCGTCGTAGCCATAGCGCACAAGCGTTTCGACGGCCTGGTCGCCGACGATCCGCTTGACGGTGCTCAGACGGCTGGTCACCTCGTCGTAATGCAGGTGTACGCGTTGCCCGCCAGTGGCGCAGATGTCGGTTAGAACGCTGTCTTCGCTGCGCACGAAATGCAGAAAATGACCGAGGGCGTTTTCGATGCGTTGCAGGGGAACAGGCTGATTGTCGTCGGGAACTTCGCCGAAGTAGTAAAAGACGTTATCCAGCGTTTGCAGCAGGTAATGACCGCCCTCGGTGCGCACCAGATACATCTGTTCCTGTGCGTTGTAGATGCGCTGGTTGTAGTCCAGCGTCACGAACGGCACGCTGCGGCCCTGATTGTCGCTGAGGTACAGAAAGCTACCCTTGCGCCGCAGGCTTTGTTCCCACGGCAACACCCAGCCTTTGCCAAGCGCGCTGTCGACCGTCAGGTCGCTGGCGTAGAAGCGTGTCCACTCGATCGGCATCAGGCCCGGCAGACTGAAATCGGACTCGTCGATCAGCAGTTTGCGCCCGGTGGTAGTGTCGACCGGGTTGCCGTGCAGGCCTCCCAACACTTTTTCGGCCACAGGGGCGACGCCGAAGCGAAAAATGGCGTCTCCGAGAAAGACTCCGCCCATGAACTGCAAAGCGCAAGGGCCTGCCGCTTTCAGGCCAGCCTGCAGGCCCAGCTTGGCAATGCTGAGAACGGCCTTTGCACCGCCTGCCACCACCAACAGAATGTCCACGGTGTAGCGTGCCATCGCCGACACTTCGTCATCCACCGGCAGGTAGCGTTGCGTACCGCCGCCGATGAAGACGTTGGGCGAGCCGGTGCCGATTTTCGCGCCGCAGGTCAGTTTGTCGCCCTTGCGTGCGGCGGGCTGGCCGTTGATGAAGACGTTGCTGGAGCCTTCGGCCACCTTGACGATCGGCGAGTGCTTGTCACACACGGCGGTGCTTTCGATGGCAAACGCAGCGGGTCGACCGTTGATGAACACATTGGGCGAGGCAGATTCGATCTGCCCCGCGGGAGAGCTGAAGGCGCTGCCGATACTCTCCCCGATGCTGGCAATGGCATTCCCCGCGAGGCCGACAGCCATGGCCAGTAAAAAACCGCCGAACCCGCAGGTGGCGACGGTGAACGAGACATACGCCACGGCCGCGATGCCCACAATCGCGCCGAGCACAAAGCCCGCCATTGCTCCGGTGTGTTCGATTTCATCCAGTAACCGCGCTGCCTCGAACATCGCTGTTACTCCTGCTGGCTGCGGGTAATTGGGGGCCGATCACCTGAAGTGACGCTGATGTTCTGCAACGGATAGTCCATTAAAGCGTGTCCTGTCAGCGATGAAATGAGAGTTCAGGGGGCGGTCAGGCCTTCAAGCATGCTGTCGAAATCCAGCAACCAGGTTTGCAGCGCGGGTTTTTCCGAGTCAATCACGCAGCCCACGCTCAACCATTGGCGTTCGTTATGATCGGCGACCGGCACGATCGACCCGATCAGGCGTCCATGCCGTTCTTCGAGGCCTGCGCGAAAATGAAAATCCAGCGCCAGCGCTGCATTGCCCGCCAACAGCGTTTCATAGTGGCGAATGATTTGGACTTCGCCATGCAGTGGCCGCAGCGTCTTGAGCTCCTCGGCGAACGCTTCTGCAAGCGTTGCCTCTTCAGGCACATCGCGACGTTGAATGGAAACTGCAACAGGCTCTCCATCAACCTGAACAGTGGCATCGATCGCGCTGCACCTGAAGCCTTCGGGAAAGCTGAATCGGAACCCGCCGAAATTGAAACTGCAGGCCGCGTCGAGCAAGGGTTTTGGAACAGGAATGAGTGCTTCGGCACGATCAAGTGCCTGCTGCGCGGCAGCCCGCTCGGCTTCCTCGCGAGCCAGCGCCTCGTCAGCCAGTCGGCGTTCGGAAATACGGTCGTAAAGACTGGTGCGCCTCATATGCCATGAACCTTGTTCATCAACTGCCACATCTCCTTATGCAGGCACATTCTGCCGCACAGCCCATTTGTAAGTAGACAATAAAGACTTGGACGGGACTGTTACATATCCAGTGTCTGACTGGAGACCAGGAAAGGCCTGAAAGTCCCGTGGGATAAAAGCTACGGACGAGTTCTACTTTCAAAGGCGAGTGTTTCGACCTTCCTTTAACTGAAAGTTCACTGCGTGCAGGTGAAAGCTCCAGGAGGCTCTGTACCGAGCTTTCTGGAGCTTTTGCGGCTGCTTTGAAGCCTATTTCATCGCCTCAGACGCCTCTTCCTCCCGCCGATGCGCCCACTGATATAACGCCGGCAACACCAACAACGTCAGCGCTGTCGACGACAGAATCCCGCCAATCACGACCGTCGCCAGCGGTCGCTGCACTTCGGCGCCAGTCCCGGTGGCGAGGGCCATCGGGATGAAGCCGAGGGATGCGACGAGTGCGGTCATCAGCACCGGGCGCAGGCGGGTGAGGGCTCCTTCGTTGATGGCATCGTGCAGTGAGTGGCCTTGTTCGCGCAGGCTGCGTATGAAGGCGATCATCACCAGGCCGTTCAGCACCGCGACACCCGACAGGGCGATGAAGCCCACGCCTGCGGAGATCGACAGGGGAATGTCGCGTAGCCACAGGGCCATGACGCCGCCGGTCAGGGCGAACGGGATGCCGGTGAAGACCAGCAGGCCGTCCTTGAGGTTGTTGAACATCATGAACAGCAGCGCCAGTACGAGCAGCAGCGCCACCGGCACGACGATCTGCAGGCGTTTCGCAGCCGATTGCAGCTGCTCGAATTGCCCGCCCCAGTTGGTCCAGTAGCCGGCAGGGATCTGTACGCCGTTGTCGATGGTGGTGCCCGCTTCTTCGACAAACGAGCCGAGGTCCCGACCGCGCACGTTGGCGCTGACGATCACGACACGCTTGCCGTTCTCGCGGCTGATCTGGTTCGGGCCGAGTACCAGATCAAGGCTGGCGACTTGCGACAGCGCGATGAAGCTGATCTGCTGGTTGCTGCTGGCACTGGCAGGCACCGGAATGAGCAGGCTGGAGAGGCCGTTCACGTCGGTGCGCAGTTGTTCGGACAGGCGCACCACCATGTCGAAGCGGCGATCACCTTCATACAGCGTGCCTGCCTGACGACCGCCCAGGGCAATGGCGATGGCGTCCTGCACATCGGCCACGTTGAGGCCATAGCGCGCCGCCTTGTCGCGGTCGATGTTGATGGTCAGCACCGGCAGCCCAGTGGTTTGCTCGACCTTGACTTCCGAGGCACCGGGCACTTTTTGCAGGGTGGCGGCGATTTTCGCGGCGGTCTGGTTCAGCACGTTCATGTCATCGCCGAAGACCTTCACCGCCACGTCGCTGCGCACCCCCGAAACCAGCTCGTTGAAGCGCAACTGGATGGGCTGGGACAGTTCGTAATTGCTGCCCGGCACACTGGCGGCAGCCTTTTGCAGGTCGGCGATCAGGGTTTCACGGGATTTGTCCGGATCCGGCCATTCGCTTTGCGGCTTGAGCATCACGTAGCTGTCGGAGATGTTGGGCGGCATCGGGTCGGCGGCGATCTCGGCGGTGCCGGTACGGGCGAATACGCGCTGTACTTCCGGGACCTTGTCGATGATGGCTTTTTCCAGTCGCTGCTGCATGTCCACCGATTGGGTCAGGCTGGTGCCGGGAACCCGCAGCGCCTGCAAGGCGAAGTCGCCTTCGCTCAAACTCGGGATGAACTCGCTGCCCATGCGGCTGGCGGTGAAGCCGGACAACACGATCAGCACGACGGCGGTGCCGAACGCTATCGAGCGATGCCCCAGTACCCAGCCCAGTATCGGCGCATAGCGCAGGCGGGCGTTGCGCATCACGAAACCTTCCTCTTCCTTGACCTTGCCGGTCACGAACATGGCGATGGCAGCGGGTACGAAGGTCACCGAAAGAATCATGGCGCCGAGCAGGGCGATGACCACGGTGAAGGCCATCGGGTGGAACATTTTGCCTTCCACGCCGGTGAGGGCAAAGATTGGCAGGTACACGACCATGATGATCAACTGACCGAAAATCAGCGGGCGGCGTGCCTCTCTGGCGGCGGCAAAGACCTCGTGAAAGCGTTCCGAGCGGGTCAGCATGCGGCCGTGTTTCTTCTGCGCGTGCGCCAGCCTGCGAATCGCGTTTTCGACGATCACCACCGCGCCATCGACAATGATGCCGAAGTCCAGTGCACCCAGGCTCATCAGGTTGGCGCTGACCTTGTTGGTGAACATGCCAGTGAAGGTGAACAGCATGGCCAGCGGAATCACCATGGCGGTGATCAGCGCAGCACGGATGTTGCCGAGGAACAGAAACAGAATCACGATGACCAGAATCGCGCCTTCGATCAGGTTCTTCTTGACCGTCGCGATGGCTTTTTTGACCAGATTGGTGCGGTCATAAACCGTTACCGCTTCGACGCCCTCGGGCAGCGTGCGGTTGATGTCGGCGAGTTTGGCGGCCACCGCCTGCGACACCGTCCGGCTGTTTTCACCGATCAGCATGAACACCGTGCCGAGTACCACTTCGCGGCCGTTTTCAGTGGCTGCGCCGGAGCGCATTTCCTTGCCGATACCGACCTCGGCCACGCTGCTGACCCTGATGGGCGTGCCCTGCACATTGGCGATGACGATGTTGGCGATGTCGTCGACAGTGCCCAGTTGGCCGGGTGCGCGTATCAACAGTTGCTCGCCGCCGCGCTCGATGTAACCGGCACCGACGTTGGCGTTGTTGCGCTCCAGGGCTGCCACCAGATCGTTCAGTGTCAGTTTGTAGGCGGCCAGCTTCTTGGGGTCGGGCGCAATCTGGTACTGCCTGGCGAAACCGCCGATGGTGTTGATCTCGGCCACGCCTGGCACGTTGCGCAACTGCGGTTTGATGATCCAGTCCTGAATCACCCGCAGGTCAGTCGGCGTGTAAGGCGTGCCATCCTCTTTCAGCGCGCCCTCGCGGGCCTCGACTGTCCATAGAAAGATCTCGCCGAGGCCGGTGGAGATCGGTCCCATCATCGCATCGACGCCTTCCGGCAACTGGTCCTTGGCAATCTGCAGGCGCTCGTTCACCAGTTGGCGGGCGAAGAACAGGTCAGTGCCGTCCTCGAAAATCACCGTGACCTGGGACAGGCCCGAGCGCGACAGCGAGCGCGTTTGTTGCAGGCCGGGCAGGCCCGCCATGTTGGTCTCGATGGCGAAGGTGATGCGCTGCTCGGTTTCCAGCGGTGAGAAACCGGGCGCAGACGTGTTGATCTGCACCTGTACGTTGGTGATGTCGGGGACGGCATCGATAGGCAGTTTCTGGTAACTGGCAATGCCCAGCCCAGCCATGAGCAGCACAGCAAGCATCACGACGATACGCTGTTCAATCGCGAATTGGATCAACCGTTCAAACATGGAGGTGTACTCGTGTGACGCAGATCAATGGGCGTGCTCGGCGGAACCTTTGCCCAGCTCCGACTTGAGGATGAAACTGCCGGCGGCGGCCACTTGTGTGCCGGCCGCCAGGCCCTTGACGATTTCCACATGGCCGCCATCGCGGCGGCCAGGCGTCACGGGTGTCAGTTGAAACCCTTCAGCGTTGCGCACGAAGACTGAAGGTTTGTCTTCAATCGACTGGATCGCAGATTCGGGAATGCTGACCGCCACGCCGGTCTGTTCGGCGGCGACTTCGACCGACACAAACAGGCCGGGACGCCAAGCGCCCTGCGGGTTGGCCAGGGTCACGCGCACGGCGGCGGCGCGGGTCTGCTCGCCCAGCAGGCTGCCGACATAACCGATCTTTCCGTCGACCCGCGCATTGAGGTCGGGCGCGCTGACGATCACCGGACGACCGACAACCACTTTATCCAGGTCCTTTGGCGCTACGCCGAAGGTGGCCCAGACGCGCGAGAGGTCGGACAATGTGAAGGCGTTGCTCGCTTCGCTGACCATTTCGCCGATGCCCAGATGTTTTTCCACGACCACTGCGTCAAACGGTGCGATCAACTCATAGCGGCTTCCGGCGGAAGGATTGAGGCTGGCACCGATGGCGCTGATTTTTTGCCGGGCATTGGCCAGGTTGATGTCGGCTTCCTGAAAGTCCTGGCGCGCCTGCAAGTAGTCCTGCTCGGCGGAGATCCTGTCTTCCCACAGTTTCTTCTCGCGTTGCAGCGTAAGGCGTGCCAGTTCCTGGCGTCGCTGTGCGGCGTTCAGCTCGCTGCGTTGGTCGGAGATTTGCTGGCTGGCGATCACGGCCAGCACCTGGCCCTTTTTCACGGTCTGGCCCAGATCGACCTTGACCGCTTCGACCACGCCGCTGACACGCGGCACGACATGCGCGGTGCGGTCCTCGTCGAAGCGAATCTCGCCGGGGAAGGTCACGGTGGTGCTCATTTGCCGGGGTTCGGCGGTTGCCAGCTCGATGCCAGCCGTCTTGATTTGCTCGGCGCTCAGCTCGATGTGTCCCTCTTCCTCTTCTTCATGGGAAGACTCGGCGGCTACGGCGTCCGGTTTTTTCGCCTCGTTGCCGTGGCCCGGCTCCTCAGTGTGCTCTGGCTCGTCAGCGTGCCCAGACTCGGAATCATGCGCGTGTTCCTCTGCCGATGGTTTGGGTTCGGCTGCGAACGGCAGCATCTGCGGGTTGAGTGCCAGACTGCCCAGACCAATGATGGCCACCACCGCCAGCGCGAGGGCAATGCTTCGTTTGTTATTCATGAAAGCTCCCGGCGATCAGGTGCGTGCAGCACCTTGCGCTCGATATAGGCGAAAAAAGACAGTCAGGGGTTGACGCTGAACCGGTTGAGATCACCGTGGATACGCTCTACGGCGACACGCGCTTCGGTGGCGGTTGCCAGCGATTCCAGATACTGGCTGCGCGCTGAAATCAGCGTTCGTTGCGCGTCCAGCACTTCCAGAAAACCGAACTTGCCCATCTCGAAACCACGCGTTGCCGTGTCGACGGCACGTTGCGCGGCAGGCAGGATGACCTGATCGAAGGACTCGACTTCCTGCGCGGCAGTGCTCCACTGATCGAGGGCGGACTGCGTCTGGGTGCGCAGCTTGAGTTCGACGGCGTTGCGCAGATCGCGTGACTGGTCGGCGCGACGTGATGCCGCGAGCACGTTGCCCTGATTGCGGTCGAACAACGGCAGCGGCATCGACAGGCCCACGACGTTGACCCGTTCGCGCTCTTCGCGACTGTACTGGCTGCCGACGCTGACGGTCAGGTCCGGGATGCGCTTGGCACGCTCTGAACCCAATGTGGCTTCGCGTTGTTCTATCTGGGCCTGGGCGAGGCGCAGTTCGGCGGACTGATTGATGGCGGTCAGGATCTTCGCGGTCGGTGGCCGCTTGCCCGGCGAGAGGTCGGTGTAGTCCAGACGCTCGAAAGCGGTGACCGGCGAACCGGTGGTGCGCGCCAGCTCGCGGTTACTGTTGATTTTCAGGGTCTCGGCGCGCCGAACCAGCAGGTCGGTTTCGGCCAGTTGCACCTGTGCGCGGGTGGCTTCGACCGGTGACACCTTGCCCGCCCGAACGCGCCCTTCGGCGACCTGCAGGCCGCGTTCGGCAAGTGTTCTGGACTGACGCGCCAGGTCCAGGCCGGCCTGCGCCCGTGCCGCCGCGTAGAACGCCTGAACCACTTCGGCGCGCAGCTCGTTGCCGCGCCGCTCCAGCTCCAGCCGGGCGGCGTCCTGACCCTTGCTGGCCGCTTCGATGCGCGCTCCGCGCTTACCGCCCAATTCCAGGGCCTGGCTGAGCATCACCGTTGTGGTGCTGGTCTCGCGGCGTGTGTCTTCCACTTCCCACGACACCACCGGGTTGGGGATCAGCCCGGCCTGCTGGCGATCACCCTCGGCAACGCCAATCTCCCATTGCGCTGCGGCGAGTTCCGGATTGCGGGCGAATGCTGCTTCCAGCGCCTGAGCCAGGCTGATGCCCTGCGCTGCCGCGATGCCGGGAGCAGCCAGCGGTAACAACAGCAGACAAAGTACGGCGGCTCTCATACCGGACCCCCTGCCAATCGATCGGTATGCCGAGTGCGAACGTCATTCTTCAGTCGCATGAATCGCCCCATCAAAACAAAAAACAAACACGCACCTGAGCGCTGAAGTTGGCTGGAGGGGACTTTATGCAACCGGAGCTATCAGAGGGATTGCTGGAAAATTACGATTTTGTTATCCAGCGAGATGGGGGTTTCTTTTCAGTACACTGCACGGCATCGTCATCATCCGTTCATCAAACAGGAAGCCCCGTCATGCGAATCCTTGTCGTCGAGGACGAGCCGAAAACTGCCGAGTACATGCATCAGGGTCTGACCGAAAGTGGCTATGTCGTCGATATCGCCGCAACCGGGCTCGATGGGCTCTATCTCGCGCAGCATCAGGCTTACGATGTGGTGATACTGGATGTGAACCTGCCGGAAATGGACGGCTGGGAGGTGTTGAGCCGCCTGAGAAAGACCGTCAGCACGCGCATCATGATGGTCACTGCGCGAGGACGTCTCGAAGAGAAGGTCAAGGGCCTGGAGATGGGGGCCGATGATTATCTGGTCAAGCCGTTCGAGTTTCCCGAGCTGCTGGCCCGGGTCCGCACCTTGATGCGGCGCAGCGAGCAGACCACCACCTCCAAGGTGTTGCAGGTCGGCGATCTGGAACTTGATCAAGGGCGGCACCGGGCGTTTCGCGGCAGCCAGCGTATCGACCTGACGACCAAGGAGTTCGCGCTGCTGCACTTGCTGATGCGGCACAGCGGCGAGGTCATGTCGCGCACCCAGATCATCTCGCTGGTCTGGGACATGAACTTCGATTGCGACACCAACGTGGTGGAGGTGTCGATCCGTCGCCTGCGGGCGAAGATCGACGATCCGTTCGAGACCAAGCTGATTCATACCTTGCGCGGCGTAGGTTATGTGCTGGAAGTCCGTGAATGAAACCGACGCGTCTGTCGACGCGCATGAGCCTGACAGTCACTGCGCTGATCGCTTTTCTGGTGCTGGTGATGGAGACGTTCGCGTATGCGGCCATTTCCCATCAACTGGACCTGCGTGCCGAAGACAGCCTGAAGGAGAAGTTCGCGCAGATCGAACACGGTCTGAGTGAGGGGTTTCTCGGCGTCGAGGACATTGTTCAGTACCCACACACGCTGCGTGACCAGATTGTCGGGCATGACAGTTATGCGCTGACCATCTTCGACGCAGGCAATCCCCGTCAGGAACTGATGAATGTCGGCAACGAAGAGGGGCGTAATCTCCCGATTGTCGGCACTGAAGGCGTGCCACAGGGTTTTCAGCAGTTGACGTCGCTACATGGGCACAAGATTTTGCTGGGGTACAAGGAGATTCGTCTCAAGACGGATCAGGATATTCTGGTTCGGCTGTCGATGGACCGCGAAAGCGACACCACGCTGCTGCATGCCTATGTGAAGTCGACGTTCATGGTGCTGCCGGTGATCTTGCTGGTGATCGGCTTTGGTGCCTGGTGGGTGGTGCGTCGGGGGCTCAGGCCGTTGGGGGCGTTCAGAAAAGTAACGGCGCTGATCTCGGCTCGCGATCTGTCTCATCGCATGAAGGTCAAAGGCCTGCCTGATGAATTGCGCGACCTGGCACATGCGGTCAACTTCATGCTGCACCGGCTGGACGGCGATGTGCAGCAACTGGCGCAGTTCTCGGACGACCTCGCGCATGAATTGCGCTCGCCGATGAACAATCTGATGGGCAAGGCGCAGGTCACGCTGTCCAGACCGCGTCCTTCGGAGGAGTACAAACAGGCCCTGGAATCCTGTACCGAAGAGCTGGAGCGCATGTCGCGCATGATCAGCCAGATGTTGTTTCTGGCCAGCGTCAGCCAGCCTGCAGCGCCCTTGCCGGTCGAGGTCATCGATCTGCGGGAAGAGGCGGACAAGGTCGCCGAGCTGTTTTCATCCTCGGCGGAGGATCGCGATATTACCTTGCAGGTCCAGGGTAGCGCGAAGGCCACGGGCGACAGGCTGATGATTCAGCGAGCGATTTCGAACCTGCTGTCCAACGCCATTCGCCATGGCCTGTCCGGCAGCGTCATTACCATCACGCTGGCCACGCATGAAGATGAGGTTTCGCTGGCGGTGCGCAATGCGGGTGAGGGCATCGATGCCGAGCACCTGCCACGGCTGTTCGATCGTTTCTACCGGGTTCATGTCAGCCGTGCGCGACAGCAGGGTGGTACTGGGCTCGGGCTGGCGATTGTGCGCTCCATCATGAGCCTGCATGAAGGGCAGGTGACGGTCGAGAGCGAGCCGGGTCGCTTCACGACGTTCAGCCTGATCTTCCCTAAACTGGTGTAATGCATCAGGTTGCCGGTCGTTCTTCAAGAACCTTTGGCCGACCCCCGGCTCATAGCTTGTGAGCGGGTAATGCCCGGATGCTTCCGACGAAGCCAAATCGATAAGGATGGACCTATGACAGTTGCTTTCTGGTGCGTGCTGGTTGCGATATTGCTGCCGATTGGCTGTGCTGGCATCGCCAAGTTCGGCAGCGGAAAATTTGGCAGCGGGCACAATCATGACCCGCGCGCCTTTCTCGACAAGCTCGAGGGTTTCCCGCGCCGCGCGCACGCTGCGCAGCTCAACAGCTATGAAGTGACCCCGGCGTTCGCGGCGGCGGTTATCATTGCGCACATTGCCGGCAATGCGCAGCTGGTGACGATTGATGTACTTGCCGTGCTGTTTATCACCAGCCGCCTGTTGTACATCATCTTCTATCTGGCGGACCTGGCCGCACTGCGGTCGCTTGTCTGGCTGGTGGGCATGGGCCTGATCATCGCGTTGTTCGGGGTGTCGGCTTTCCCGGCCGTTTCCTGACGGTCAGGTTGCGGCGCTGTCGGTAATCCGTTGCGCCGCTGCCTTTATCAGTCGTCCGGCTGGACTTTCTCGAGATCGGTCTGGGCTTCCTGCAACTCTTTGCGCGACTCGGCGAGCTTGTCCTTACGCTTGTTGATCTTCTCCGGATCCCCTTTGTCCATGGCCTTGTTCAGGTCGTTCTGACGGCGGCTGACTTCCTGTTTGGCGTCCAGCACCTTTTGCTTTCTCTGCTTGATCAATGAGGTCTCGGTACAGTTGGCATTGACTTCTGCGAGCGCCTTTTCAAGTCCGGTCTGTTCGGCCTTGTTGCCCTCAGTCTTGGCGTCCTGAATCCTGCTGCTGATCTCCTGGCTTTTGATCTGGCACTCGGAGGGCGCGGGTGCCTGTTCCTCTGCCAGCAGGGTTGTGGCCAGCAGCGTGCAACTGGTGAAAAGGATCAATGGTGATAAAAACTGCATATGAACTCCGTTTGAATACGGACAGAAAAATGAACGTCCGCTACTTAAAACCTGAAATACCCTGGGCCTGCAATTGCTGGCTCAATGCCTGTACTTGTGGGTCCTGAAAAAAAGATTTCAGCTTCGTTGCCCGACCAGGCCCTACGCCCGGTTCTGCCTGCCATTGTTCGACGCTACGCCCGGCCAGTTCGTGCCAGTTGTCAGGCAGTTTCGCGCCTCCTGTGGGCGGCAGTCCGATGGCCTTGAGCCATGTCTGAAAAGGCTTTTCACGGGCACTTTGCAGGCTGGTGAGCAGTTTAGCGCTGCTGCGCTCGGCGAAGCCGGGAATGTTAGCAAGCTCAGCATGATTCAGGTTCATCCAATCGAGCAGACCTTCTATTCGGCCGCTTTCAATGAGCTTGTCCCAGGTCCCCGGACCGACGCCGGGCAACGCAAGACCCTTTTTGCCGCTGAGCCAGACCAGTCTGGCGCGGAACTGGCTTTCACAGCCCGGCGTGGCTTGCCAGCAGCTCAACGCATGAAAGTCTTCGGCGTTCGGGATGATCATTTCAGCGCGTTCGGCGGCCCGCGATATCACTCCGTCAAGTCTTGGAATCGTCAGCCCGGCCAGACTCACGGCGACCTGATCGCCGGGCCTGATATCCAGTTTTTGCCAGCGCTGCAGCGAACCGGTGCCGATGCGACTGACGATACGGTCGTCGAGGCGCACTGGCGTCAGTTCCAGGACCGGCGTAATCCGGCCACTGCGACCGATATTGAAGCTGACCTTGCGCACCTCGGCCAGCGCCTGGGCGTAAGGATGCTTCCAGGCCGCGATCCAGTAAGGCGCAGTGGCTTGCCAGCGCTGCATGGGTGGTCGCTGGCCCTGACGGATGATCACGCCATCGGTAGCGAATGGCAGTGGGTTGCGATACCAGTGCTCGCGCCATTGCGCGGCCTGGGCATGATTTTCCAATGGGTGCGTGTAAGCTTCGCTGTCCTCAAAACCCATGGCTTGCAGGCCTGCGAGTCGTTGCGGCATGTCGGCAGGCCCGCTCGGCCAGTCCCAGACGAACAGGCCGATGGCATCGGCCTGTTGTGGGCTGATCGTCTGCCGCGCCAATAGCCCTGCGACCTTGCTGCGCGCATTGACGCTGCCTGCTGCTGCCTGCACATGATCGGCCAGCCGCCAATAGAGTTCGCCTTGCAGAATCACAGCGTCCTGCCGGGGCAAGTGCTTGGGAATGGCCTTTATGAGTCGCGCCTGCGAGGTCCAGTCCTGGCCTTTGAGCCCATCCCCCCGGCTGATCGCCTGGATCAGTCTGCCCTTGTCGTAGACCAGCGTAACGGCTACCCCATCGACCTTGGGTTGAACCCACACGTCGCTTCGGCCCTTGAGCCATCCCATGACACTTTTATCATCTGCCAGCTTGCTGACGCCCGTGTGCGGAACAGGATGCGCCAGCGGGCCAGACGCGGTTTTCAAAGGGTGATCGTCAATCGCCGCAACGGCAAAGCACGATCGCCAGGCGTCCAGCTTCAGTCGTGACTGATCGTAAAGCGCGTCCGGGATCTGCGAAATGCCACGGCGATGGTAACTGTCGTCCCATTCTGCGATCTGCTGCTGCAGGGCCGCGATCTCGATGTCTGCCCTGGCGGGAGACCAGTCGGGGCACTGGCTGGCATGGCCGAGAGGGGTGAGGAGTATCAGAAAGGCGCAGGTCATCAGGCGTAAGGCAAACGGCATCGAAGCATCCTTGCGTTAGGAATGGGCTCGATGAGGCTAGTTGCTGATGCGCTGTGCAGACGAATGGCCTGGTTACCGGGTTTTGCCATAGCACCGGGCGGCGCATTTGAAACCGGACGTGGAGCGTCCAGAACGGTGTATCGACGCGGAGCGTCGGCACAATAATTACGGGACTATCGTTCCGCACGCCCTCGGACAGACGAAAAAAAGCCCCGGACGACCAGGTCGTCCGGGGCCTTTTACAGGGTGTTACAGGCCGGCAGCTGCGCGCAAGGCATCGGCGCGGTCGGTTTTTTCCCAGGTGAAGGCGGTGAAGGTGTCATCGCCAACGGTCATTTCGACCGGGGTACGACCAAAGTGGCCGTAGGCCGCAGTGGCCTGATACATCGGGTGCAGCAGGTCGAGCATGGTGGTGATCGCGTAGGGACGCAGGTCGAAGTTGTCGCGAACCAGCTTGATGATCTTGTCGTCGGACAGCTTGCCGGTGCCGAAGGTGTTCAGCGAGATCGAGGTCGGCTGAGCAACGCCGATGGCGTAGGAAACCTGGATTTCGCAACGCTCGGCCAGGCCGGCAGCAACGATGTTCTTGGCAACGTAACGACCTGCGTAGGCGGCCGAACGGTCAACCTTCGATGGGTCCTTGCCGGAGAAGGCACCACCACCGTGACGGGCCATGCCACCGTAGGTGTCGACGATGATCTTGCGGCCGGTCAGACCGCAGTCGCCTACCGGGCCACCGATGATGAAGTTGCCGGTCGGGTTGATGTGGAACTGGGTGTCCTTGTGCAGCAGATGCGCCGGGATGACGTGCTTGACGATCAGTTCCATCACGCCTTCACGCAGGTCCTTGTAGGACACATCCGGGTTGTGCTGAGTCGACAGCACGATGGCGTCGACGCCGACAACCTTGCCGTTTTCGTAACGGCAGGTGACCTGGGATTTTGCATCCGGGCGCAGCCAAGGCAGCAGGCCGGACTTGCGGGCTTCAGCCTGGCGCTGTACCAGCTGGTGAGAGAAGGTGATCGGCGCTGGCATCAGCACGTCGGTTTCATTGCTGGCGTAACCGAACATCAGGCCCTGATCGCCAGCGCCCTGATCTTCAGGCTTGCTGCGGTCAACGCCCTGAGCGATGTCTACCGACTGCTTGCCGATGATGTTCATCACGCCGCAGGTCGCGCCGTCGAAACCGACGTCGGAGCTGTTGTAGCCGATGTCGAGGATGACGTTACGCACGATGTCTTCCAGATCGACCCAGGCCGAAGTCGACACTTCGCCAGCGATGATCGCGACACCGGTCTTGACCAGTGTTTCGCACGCTACACGGGCGTATTTGTCTTCAGCGATGATGGCGTCCAGAACCGCGTCGGAAATCTGGTCGGCGATCTTGTCCGGATGCCCTTCGGACACGGACTCGGAGGTGAAAAGTGAGTATTCGCTCATCTCTACGGGTTTCCTTCATTTTACCGATGGTGAGTGTCGCCAGCCGGTCGCTGAAAATGGCGAACCTGGATCTGGAAACCATTACGTAAGCCTACATAGAGGCTTTCCCCGGGAACTAGCCCCGCAGCGATGGCCCAATGGGCCAGGTCTTCCTGCTCGAAACCTAACCAGAGATCGCCACAGGCCTCCCTGGCCCAGCTCTGGTCATGACTACACAATTCTGTTACCAGCAAGCTACCGCCGGGTTTTACGTGTTCGGCCAGTTGCCTCAAGGCTTCGGCCGGTACTGCGAAATGGTGCAGCACCATGTTGAGGACGACGCAGTCGGCACTGACTTTAGCGTCTGTCAGTGCATCGGCCAGTCGCAATTCGACGTTGGCCAGTGACTTGCGCTCGCAGACGCCACGTGCCAGGTCAAGCATCACCGGGCTGTTGTCCATCGCGATGACCTGCCGGAAGCGTCGAGCCAGCTCTGGCAGAAAGCCGCCGTCACCGGGGCCTACTTCCAGAGCCGTGGCCTGCGCGCCGAAGCTCAGTTTGTCGAGCAATGTCAGCAGGCTCTCGCTGTACTGCGCCAAACCGGCGATTAGGTCCTGCTGGGCGCGAAACTTTTCTGCGGTGCGGGCAAAGAAATCCTGACTGGCCAAGGCACGTTGCCGATGCACCAGACCGATTCGGCTCTGTACATCGTCCGGCAGGTCCAGCGTATCCACTTCATCAAGCAGCGCCGCATGCAGTCTGCCGCCCGGCAGATCGGTATGAGGCAGGGCGCGGCGGTAGAAAATTGCGTTGCCTTCGCGCCGTGTGGCTACCAGATCAGCCTGCGCCAGCACCTTGAGGTGGTGACTCATGCCGGACTGGCCAATGGCAAAGATCTGCGCCAGTTCAAGTACGCCGAACGAATCATTGGTCAGCACACGCAGCACGTTCAGCCGCAGAGGGTCGCCGCCGGCCTTGCACAATGCAGAGAGGTCGTCGCATGCATCATGGCGAATTGCAGGTACACGCAGGTTCATAGCTGCGCAGTCTAGAGAGCGATCCGGAGTGCCGCAAGGGCAATATCAAAAAGTTTTGATATTGCTGGATGGATGGCATCGGTCAGCCATTGTGAACTTGTCGCGCTGACGGACGATCAAGTCTTTGCAGGCCAAATAATGTCCGTAACGCGGGAAAAAAGCCTATGGTCGATTATCTTTCATTGCCCCCGGCCTGTCCCTGAGGGAAAATGACCTTCTTTTTTCTCAGTCCTATTTCTTAATTCCCAGGAGATCAGCGATGCCAAGCCGTCGTGAGCGTGCCAACGCTATTCGTGCCCTCAGCATGGATGCCGTGCAAAAAGCCAACAGCGGCCATCCGGGTGCCCCTATGGGCATGGCGGATATCGCCGAGGTTCTATGGCGCGATTATCTGAAGCACAACCCGGCAAACCCTGCATTTGCCGACCGTGATCGTTTCATCATGTCCAATGGCCACGGCTCGATGCTGGTCTATTCGCTGCTGCACCTGACCGGTTATGACCTGTCCATCGACGACCTGAAAAACTTCCGCCAGCTGCACAGCCGCACACCGGGTCACCCGGAGTTCGGTTATACGCCTGGTGTCGAGACCACCACCGGTCCGCTGGGTCAGGGTTTTGCCAACGCTGTGGGTTTCGCCGCTGCCGAGAAGACCCTCGCCGCGCAGTTCAACCGTCCAGGTCATTCCATCGTTGATCACCATACCTACGTGTTCATGGGTGATGGCTGCATGATGGAAGGCATTTCCCACGAGGTCGCTTCGTTAGCCGGCACGCTGCAACTGAGCAAACTGATCGCGTTCTATGACGACAACGGCATCTCCATCGATGGCGAGGTGGAAGGCTGGTTTACCGACGATACGCCGAAGCGCTTCGAGTCCTACGGCTGGCTGGTCATCCGCAATGTCGACGGTCACGACCCCGAAGAAATCAAGACGGCCATCGATACCGCACGCAAGAGCGATCAGCCAACCCTGATCTGCTGCAAGACCACCATCGGTTTTGGCTCGCCTAACAAGCAGGGCAAGGAAGAGTCCCATGGTGCTCCACTGGGTGCCGACGAAATCGCCCTGACCCGTGCGGCGTTGAAATGGACCCACGGTCCTTTTGAAATTCCGGCTGATATCTACGCCGAGTGGAATGCGAAAGAAAAAGGTCTGGCTGCCGAAGCCGAGTGGGATCAGCGTTTTGCCGCGTACTCCGCCGCGTTCCCCGAGCTGGCCAACGATTTCATCCGTCGCATGAGCGGCGAATTGCCTGCCGATTTTGCCGAAAAATCAGCAGCCTACGTTAAGGACGTCAACGCCAAGGGCGAGACCATCGCCAGTCGCAAGGCCAGCCAGAACGCGCTGAGCGCACTGGGCCCGTTGCTGCCGGAAATTCTGGGCGGTTCGGCCGACCTTGCCGGGTCCAACCTGACCATCTGGAAAGGCTGCAAGAGCATTACTGGCGAAGACCCTAACGGCAACTACCTGCATTACGGTGTTCGCGAGTTCGGCATGGGCGCCATGATGAACGGTATCGCCCTGCACGGCGGCTTCGTGCCTTACGGTGCAACCTTCCTGATCTTCATGGAATACGCTCGCAACGCGGTGCGTATGGCTTCGTTGATGAAGAAGCGCGTGATCTACGTGTTCACCCATGACTCCATCGGTCTGGGCGAAGACGGTCCGACTCACCAGCCAATCGAGCAATTGACCAGCCTGCGCACCACGCCGAATCTCGACACCTGGCGTCCGGCGGATGCCGTGGAATCGGCAGTGGCCTGGAAACACGCTATCGAGCGCAACGATGGCCCGTCGGCGCTGATCTTCTCGCGTCAGAACCTGACTCATCAGGCGCGTGACGAGAAGCAACTGTCCTACATCGCGCGTGGCGGCTACGTGCTGCGTGACTGCGCTGCCGAGCCTGAGCTGATCCTCATCGCGACCGGTTCTGAAGTCGGTCTGGCTGTGCAGGCGTATGACAAGCTGACCGAGCAGGGGCGCAACGTTCGTGTGGTCTCCATGCCGTGCACCAGCATTTTCGAAGCTCAGGACGCTGCGTACAAGCAAGCTGTTCTGCCGCTGCAGGTTAGCGCGCGTATTGCCATCGAGGCGGCTCACGCCGACTACTGGTACAAATACGTGGGCCTGGAAGGTCGCGTGATCGGCATGACCACCTTCGGCGAGTCGGCACCTGCTTCAGCGCTGTTCGAAGAGTTCGGCTTCACGCTGGAAAACGTCCTGAGCATTGCTGACGAGATGCTGGAAGACTGATCAGCTGCTTGATGGTTTGTGTTTGATTTTGTGGGAGCGGACTTGTCCGCGAATGCAGCAACTCGGTAAATCAGCTACACCGAGTGCTCCCATTCGCCGACAAGCGAAGCGTCGCCCGGTCCGCTCCCACATGATTGTTATTTCCTGGCGAAAATTTCATGCCCCAGCCCCGCCCTTATAAAGTTGCTCTGAACGGTTACGGCCGGATTGGTCGTTGTGTCGTTCGTGCATTGTGCGAGCGCGGGGCCAGGGCCGGGTTTGAAGTGGTTGCCATCAACGACTTGGCCGACATGGCCAGTCTCGAATACCTCACGCGTTTTGACTCCACACATGGCCGGTTCCCCGGCGAAGTGCGGGTCGAAGGGCAATATCTGCACATCAATGACCACTGCATCAGGGTCTTGCGCAGCGCAACGCCGGAAGACATCGACTGGGCCGGGCTGGAAGTCGATCTTGTGCTTGAGTGTTCCGGTGTCTACAACACGCGCGAAGACGGTCAGCGCTTTCTGGATGCCGGTGCGCCGAGGGTGCTGTTCTCCCAGCCGATGGCCAGCGAGCGGGATGTCGATGCCACCGTGGTGTTCGGCATCAACCAGCAAAGGCTCACCGGCCACGAGCTGCTGGTCTCTGCCGCCTCGTGCACCACCAATTGCAGTGTGCCGCTGCTGCGCTTGCTGGATCAGGCCATCGGCCTTGAGTACATCACCATTACGACCATCCACTCGGCGATGAATGATCAACCGGTGATCGACGCTTACCACCACGAGGATCTGCGCCGTACCCGCTCGGCGTTCCAGTCGATCATTCCGGTGTCCACCGGTCTGGCGCGCGGAATCGAGCGGCTGCTTCCGGAACTTGCCGGCCGAATTCAGGCCAAAGCTGTTCGTGTGCCGACCGTGAATGTGTCGTGTCTGGACATTACCTTGCAGATGTCGCGAGACACCGATGCGGTCGAGATCAACCGCATCCTGCGCGAGGCCGCCACCAGCGGCCCGCTCAAGGGTTTGCTGGCCTACACTGAGCTGCCGCACGCCAGTTGCGATTTCAACCATGACCCGCATTCGGCGATTGTCGATGCGAGTCAGACCCGCGTTTCCGGTCCCAGGCTGGTCAATCTGCTGGCCTGGTTCGATAACGAATGGGGTTTTGCCAATCGAATGCTCGACGTCGCCGATCACTTTCTGCGCGTCGCTGACCAATAACAGTAAAAAAACAGGAATGCTCATGACCGTCTTGAAGATGACCGACCTCGATCTGCAAGGTAAACGTGTACTGATCCGCGAAGACCTCAATGTCCCGGTAAAGGACGGCGTTGTCAGCAGTGATGCACGTATTCTTGCTTCGCTGCCGACCATCAGGCTGGCATTGGAAAAAGGCGCGGCCGTCATGGTCTGCTCGCACCTGGGCCGTCCGACCGAGGGCGAATTTTCTGCCGAAAACAGCCTGAAACCGGTTGCCGACTATCTGAGCAAGGCGCTGGGTCGTGACGTTCCGCTGGTGGCGGATTATCTGGACGGTGTCGACGTGAAGGCAGGAGATGTCGTCCTGTTCGAGAACGTTCGCTTCAACAAGGGCGAGAAAAAGAACGCCGACGAGCTGGCGCAGAAATATGCGGCACTGTGCGACGTGTTCGTGATGGACGCTTTCGGCACCGCTCACCGCGCAGAGGGTTCCACTCACGGCGTAGCCAGATTTGCCAAGGTTGCCGCTGCCGGTCCGTTGCTGGCTGCAGAGCTTGAAGCGCTGGGCAAGGCTCTGGGCGCGCCGGCCCAGCCAATGACCGCCATCGTTGCCGGTTCCAAGGTCTCTACCAAGCTGGACGTACTCAACAGCCTGAGCGGGATCTGCAATCAGTTGATCGTAGGCGGCGGCATTGCCAACACCTTCCTGGCTGCCGCTGGTCACAAGGTCGGCAAATCGCTGTATGAACCTGATCTGCTCGACACTGCACGTTCCATCGCTGCCAAGGTCAGCGTGCCATTGCCGACCGATGTCGTGGTCGCCAAGGAGTTCGCCGAGAGCGCTGCCGCTACCGTCAAACTGATCGGTGAGGTTGCCGAGGACGACATGATTCTCGATATCGGCCCGCAAACTGCTGCGCATTTCGCCGAATTACTGAAATCTTCCGGGACTATCCTGTGGAACGGTCCGGTCGGCGTGTTCGAGTTCGATCAGTTCGGTGAAGGCACCAGGACGCTAGCCAAAGCCATCGCCGAAAGCCAGGCGTTTTCCATCGCGGGCGGTGGCGACACGCTGGCGGCCATCGACAAGTACGGTGTTGCACAACAGATTTCCTACATTTCGACCGGTGGCGGTGCGTTCCTCGAGTTCGTGGAAGGCAAGGTTCTGCCAGCGGTGGAAGTGCTCGAACAACGCGCCAAGGCTTGAATGAAAGCTTTGGACAAGGAGTGGTCAATGGTCAGGGCGTTACCGTGGTTTCTCATCGCAGGTTTACTGGCCGGTTGCGCGGGCAAGCCTGTGGCTGAAGAGGTGGAGAGCGACTCCCCGACCCAACCGCTCCAGTTGAGTTGCTATCAGGCGGGCTGGCAGGCCGAAACCGTGCCTGTGGTTTACAAGCGCGGTGGCCCGGAGGTGTGGGATCGTTATGAATTCATGCCCAGAACAGGCAACGTAGGGTGTCTGTGAGTCAGGTCTGAAACCCGTTGGCAACATTGACGGGCTTCGGCGGTCTTTAAAGAGTGGATATATTTCCGGGAAAGGAGTTTCGCCATGAAGATCGCTGCCCTGGCTCTGATGAGCTGCGTTGTACTGGCTGGTTGTACCGGTTCTGGTTCGCGTGCCAAGACCTGTCAGATATTCAGCCCGGCCTCCGTGAATGTGCCGACGACCGAGAACAGTCAGCGGGTCGAAGCACATGTCACCGGCGAGCCGGCCGACGACCGTAAACAGGAACAGAACTGCCCCTGAGCGTTGAAATGACCGGCATATGCCGTATTTCGCAGGGCAGCCAGGAGACGTAATGAAAGGCGTGATTGCCCTCGGGGTTTTGGCAGTGCTCGGCGGTTGTTCAAGCATGAGCACACCGCAACAGAATGACCCGTGGAATCGTTGGGTGTGTGACAGCAATGCAGAGGTCAACTGGCGTTACATCGATTCGGCCAAAAAGGAAGTCGATGTGCGTCTGAATCAGAGCGATCAGGTGTTCAGGCTCAAGGCTGAACCCGGCGCTGCCAGCGGAACGCTTTACAGCAACAACGTGTTGGCATTCGTCAACAAGGGTAGCGAAGGCCTGATCTACTGGGACGCTACCAACGATCTGATCGGTCGCGGCTGCAAGGCCAGATAATTCGGATCTCGAGCACACACGCACGGCCTTCGTGGCTGAGCTTATAACTTGAATGGCAGCCGCCACTACGGCAGGCTTGCTCGATTAACGACCCTACCGGGAGAGAGACAGACAATGGCACTTATCAGCATGCGCCAGATGTTGGACCACGCAGCCGAATTCGGCTATGGCGTTCCAGCTTTCAACGTAAACAACCTGGAACAGATGCGCGCCATTATGGAAGCGGCCGACAAGACCGACTCCCCGGTGATCGTCCAGGCTTCTGCCGGTGCCCGCAAATACGCCGGCGCGCCGTTCCTGCGTCACCTGATCCTCGCCGCCATCGAAGAGTTTCCGCACATCCCGGTGGTCATGCACCAGGACCACGGCACCAGCCCTGACATCTGCCAACGCTCGATCCAGCTGGGCTTCAGCTCGGTCATGATGGACGGTTCGTTGCGCGAAGACGGCAAGTCTCCGGCCGACTATGACTACAACGTCGATGTTACCCGTCGCGTCGTATCCTTTGCTCACGCCTGCGGCGTTTCTGTGGAAGGTGAGCTGGGCGTGCTGGGTTCGCTGGAAACCGGTATGGCCGGTGAAGAAGACGGCGTTGGTGCGGAAGGTGTTCTGGATCACAGCCAGATGCTCACCGACCCTGAAGAAGCCGCTGACTTCGTCAAGCGTACCCAGGTCGATGCTCTGGCCATCGCTATCGGCACCAGCCACGGTGCTTACAAGTTCACCAAGCCGCCTACCGGCGACATCCTGGCGATCGAGCGCATCAAAGAGATTCACAAGCGAATCCCGAACACTCACCTGGTGATGCACGGTTCTTCTTCCGTTCCGCAGGAATGGCTGAAGATCATCAACGAGTTCGGCGGCGACATCAAAGAAACCTACGGTGTGCCGGTCGAAGAAATCGTCGAAGGCATCAAGCACGGCGTGCGCAAGGTCAACATCGATACCGACCTGCGCCTAGCGTCCACCGGTGCAATCCGCGAATTCATGGCCAAAAACCCGAGCGAGTTCGACCCGCGCAAATACCTGGCCAAGACTGTCGTGGCCATGCGTGATGTGTGTATCGCGCGTTACGAAGCGTTTGGCACTGCCGGCAACGCCTCGAAGATCAAACCGATCTCCCTGGACGCCATGTTCGAGCGCTACGCGCGTGGCGAACTGGATGCCAAGGTCAATTGAGTTGACCAGGCACTGAAGAAACCCGCAGAAATGCGGGTTTTTTTATGTCAGGTCAGAAGTAACTGCGCGGCGAATGAATGTGACGCGGAGCGTCACGAACTGCATTCCCACGCTGGAGCGTGAGGAACGATAATCCCCGCTATCGTGCAGACGCCCTGCGTCCTCTCTTGCAGCGCTTAAACACTCTTCATCATCCCCGCACACGCCGCCTTGTACGCCTCGTGCTGGTACTTGTTCAGCGTGTCGGGCAGGGCGAAGGTGTGTTTCTTGTTCTGCGCATTGACGGTCTGCGGTGAGATCAGCACCACGTTGCAATCGGACATCAGTTGAAAGATGGTTTCGATCTTGAAGGTGGTCGGGCCGCCAGCGAATTCGCCTTTCTTGCTGCGCTTCTTGATAACCACATGGCTGATGCCGTTTTCACGCACGAAACCGGCAAGTTGCGTGGAGAAGGCTTTGACGTTGGCGGCCTCGTCATCGTCCTCCAGTGCAAGCTTCTTCGTGGCGAGCGGCAAGTGCTCGATGTCGCCATTACGTCGAGTGGCGAGGGCGAAGATGGCTTCGCTGCCTTTGATTTCTACACCGCAAATAATCATGAGAAAACCTGATGAGCTCGTTCATAAAAGAGGCAGGTTATCTCATCGTAGACGTTATTCCTGCGCTATCGACTCCAGATACTCCGAGCGTTCATCGCTCATGCGCGCAATGCAGTCATTCTCACTGATGGTGAATGCCTTGCTGCCCGCAGCAGAGGGAAATACCTCGACGGCGCAATCGGCATCACGCAGCTTCTCCCAGGCTTGCTGGGCAGTCTTGAGTTTGCTGGTAAAGTCGTTGAACTGAGTCTTGTTGGCGACGAACTGGGACTGAACCCGTTTGAGCAGATTGTCGAAGTTTTCCTTGAGCAACTGCTCGGCCGTAGTGCGGCTGTAAACCGAACATTCCAGTGTCTGCTTGTCGTCCTCTACACCGTCGCACGGCGATGCATCCGGATTCTGAGCTGCATGCGCGCCTGTCACGGCTGTCGTCATCAGGGCCAGGGTCAGGAAAAACGTTTTCATCGAGTCGCTCCGATCCATTGATAGGCTGGATTCTGTCTCAAGCGCGAGACAATGAACAGGTTTACGACACCGCAAGACGATGCGCCGCCACCCTTTGTCGCATCTTGACGCTTTCGGCAAACCCCCTGTCGTTTTTGCACCCGGTTCTCCCGACCCTCCGGCATATGCTGACCCCATTAGCGCCGACAGCCGATTCGGTGCGCCAGAATCAAAAAGGGGACAGCCTGATGAGCCCAGCCGAATTGCACGCCGACAGCATCGTTATTGACGGGCTGATCATCGCCAAGTGGAATCGCGAGCTGTTTGAAGACATGCGCAAGGGCGGCCTGACCATGGCCAACTGCACCGTGTCGGTATGGGAAGGCTTTCAGGCCACCATCAACAGCATCTGCACCAGCCAGAAGCTGATGCGTGAAAACAGCGATCTGGTCATGCCGGTGCACACCACCGCCGACATTCGCAAGGCCAAGGAACTGGGCAAGACCGGGATCCTCTTCGGCTTTCAGAATGCACATGCTTATGAAGACCAGATCGGCTACGTCGAGATCTTCAAGAAGCTGGGCGTTGGCATCGTGCAGATGTGCTACAACACCCAGAATCTGGTGGGCACCGGCTGCTATGAGCGTGACGGCGGATTGTCGGGTTTCGGCCGTGAAATCGTTGCTGAAATGAACCGGGTCGGGGTGATGTGCGACTTGTCCCACGTCGGTTCGAAAACCTCGGAAGAGGTCATTCTCGAATCGAAAAAGCCGGTCTGCTATTCCCACTGTCTGCCGTCCGGCCTCAAGGAACATCCGCGCAACAAGTCCGACGCCGAGTTGAAGTTCATTGCCGACCACGGCGGTTTTGTGGGGGTGACCATGTTCGCGCCATTTCTGGCCAAGGGCATCGAATCGACCATCGACGATTACGCCGAAGCCATCGAATACGTGATGAACATCGTAGGTGAGGACGCTATCGGCATTGGTACTGACTTCACCCAAGGCCACGGCCAGGATTTTTTCGAATACCTGACCCACGACAAGGGCTATGCCCGTCGCCTGACCAACTTCGGCAAAATCATCAACCCGCTGGGCATCCGCACCGTGGGCGAATTTCCCAATCTGACTGAAACGCTGCTCAAACGGGGTCATCCCGAACGCGTGGTGCGCAAGATCATGGGTGAGAACTGGGTCAACGTTCTGGCCGACGTCTGGGGCGAATAACCCGCCAGCCATACCTTATCGAATTGAACCCCCACGGCTCTTGAGGCGGTGGGTGTAACCCGAATCATCTGGAGTTTGACCCCATGGCTAAAATCGCCCCGCAACTGCCCATCGAAGTCGACAGCGAAACCGGCGTCTGGACCTCCGATGCGTTGCCGATGCTGTATGTGCCCCGACATTTCTTCGTCAACAACCACATGGGGATCGAAGAGGTTCTGGGCGCTGATGCCTACGCCGACATCCTCTACAAGGCAGGTTACAAATCAGCCTGGCACTGGTGCGAAAAGGAAGCTGAATGCCACGGCCTGCAAGGCGTAGCCGTGTTCGAACACTACATGAAGCGTCTTTCGCAGCGTGGCTGGGGACTGTTCAGCATTCAGGACATCGATATCGAGAAAGGCACTGCCAGCGTGAAGCTGGAGCACTCCTGCTTCGTGTATGTCTACGGCAAGGTCGGGCGCAAGGTCGATTACATGTTCACCGGCTGGTTCGCCGGGGCGATGGATCAGATCCTTGCAGCCAGTGGCAGCTCGATTCGCACGGTTGCCGAGCAGGTCTACGGTGGCTCCGAAGAAGGTCATGACGACGGACTGTTTGTCGTCAAGCCGCTGTAAATCGAGGATCGCGTTATGGCTTTCGAAGCGATGTTCCAGCCGATCCAGATCGGCAAGCTCACTATCCGCAATCGCGTGCTCAGCACCGCGCACGCCGAGGTGTACGCCACCGACGGCGGCATGACCACGGATCGTTATGTGAAGTATTACGAGGAGAAAGCCAAGGGCGGCATCGGTCTGGCCATTTGCGGCGGCTCTTCAAGCGTTGCCATCGACAGCCCGCAAGGCTGGTGGAAGTCGGTCAACCTGGCGACCGACAGAATCATCCCGCATTTCCAGAACCTTGCCGATGCCATGCACAAGCATGGCGCCAAGATCATGATCCAGATAACCCACATGGGTCGTCGCTCGCGCTGGGATGGCGATCACTGGCCTACCCTGATGTCGCCATCCGGCATTCGCGAGCCGGTTCACCGGGCGACCTGCAAGACCATCGAGCCGGAGGAAATCTGGCGCGTGATCGGCAACTATGCCAGCGCTGCGGCCCGCGCCAAGGCCGGTGGCCTGGACGGCGTCGAATTGTCGGCGGTGCACCAGCACATGATCGACCAGTTCTGGAGCCCGCGGGTCAACAAGCGTACCGATGAGTGGGGCGGCAGTTTCGAGAACCGCATGCGCTTCGGTCTGGAAGTCATCAAGGCAGTGCGCAAGGAGGTCGGCCCCGACTTCTGTGTAGGGCTGCGCATCTGCGGCGACGAGTTCCACCCTGATGGTTTGAGCCACGAGGACATGAAGCAGATCGCCAGGTATTACGACGAGACCGGCATGATCGACTTCATCGGTGTGGTGGGCTCGGGTTGCGACACTCACAACACCCTGGCCAACGTCATTCCGAACATGAGTTATCCACCGGAGCCGTTCCTGCATCTGGCGGCCGGGATCAAGGAAGTGGTCAAGGCTCCTGTGCTCCACGCGCAGAACATCAAGGACCCGAATCAGGCAACGCGGATTCTGGAAGGCGGCTATGTCGATATGGTCGGCATGACCCGCGCGCACATTGCCGACCCGCACCTGATCGCCAAGATCAAGATGGGGCAGATCGATCAGATCAAGCAGTGCGTCGGTGCCAACTACTGCATCGACCGTCAGTATCAAGGGCTGGACGTGCTCTGTATCCAGAACGCCGCCACCTCCCGCGAATACATGGGCGTGCCGCACATCATCGAAAAATCCGCCGGGCCGAAGCGCAAGGTCGTGGTGGTCGGTGCCGGTCCTGCCGGGATGGAAGCTGCACGGGTGTCTGCCGAACGCGGGCATGACGTAACCCTGTTCGAAAAGAAGGACTTCATCGGCGGGCAGATCACTACCGCGTCGAAGGCACCACAGCGCGACCAGATCGCGGGCATTACGCGCTGGTTCCAACTGGAGCTGGCGCGCCTGAAGGTCGATCTGCGTCTGGGGACCGCAGCCGATGCTGCAACCATCCTCGACCTGCGTCCGGACATCGTGGTGCTGGCGGTAGGCGGACATCCGTTTCTGGAGCAGAACGAACACTGGGGCGCGGCAGAAGGGTTGGTGGTCAGCAGTTGGGATGTGCTGGATGGCAACGTTGCGCCGGGCAAGAACGTGCTGGTCTACGACACGATCTGCGAATTCACCGGCATGTCGGTAGCCGATTTCCTGGCCGACAAAGGCAGCCAGGTCGAGATCGTCACCGACGATATCAAGCCGGGCGTGGCGATTGGCGGTACCTCGTTCCCGACCTACTACCGCAGCATGTACCCCAAGGAAGTGATCATGACCGGCGACATGATGCTGGAAAAGGTCTATCGCGAGGGCGACAAGCTGGTGGCGGTGCTGGAAAACGAATACACCGGTGCCAGGGAAGAGCGAGTGGTCGATCAGGTGGTAGTGGAAAACGGTGTGCGTCCTGACGAGGCGATCTACTACGCGCTCAAGGAAGGATCGCGCAACAAGGGCCAGATCGACATCGACGCGCTGTTCGCCATTCAGCCACAGCCTTCGTTGAGCCAGCCGGGTGACGGTTACTTGCTGTTTCGTATCGGCGATTGCGTGGCGCAGCGTAATACCCACGCGGCGATCTATGACGGCTTGCGGCTGTGCAAGGATTTTTGACGGCAGTTCAGGTTCTTGACTCCAAGCGGCCAGTAAAAGCCTTCTCAGTGCTTTTTCTGGCGGCTTGAAGCCTGCAGCTCGCGTCTTGAGGGCAACTCAATGCTAGACACCCTTCTTCCGATCCTGCTGTTCAGCGCCATGGCCCTTGCGGCGCTGGGTGCCTGGCGTCGGGTAACCCTGTGGCGCAACGGTCGGCCTTCTAAAGTCGATTTGCTCGGCGGGCTGCTGGCCATGCCCAAACGCTATATGGTCGATCTGCACCACGTGGTTGCGCGTGACAAATACATTGCCAATACCCACGTTGCCACAGCAGGCGGCGCGGTAGCTTCGATTGTGCTGGCGATTCTGGTGCACGGTTTCGGTCTGCATAATCGCGTGCTCGGCTATGCGTTGCTGCTGATGACGGCGGTGATGTTTGTCGGCGCGGTGTTTGTCTATTGCCGTCGTCTCAATCCGCCTGCGCGTCTGTCGAAGGGGCCGTGGATGCGCCTGCCGAAAAGCCTCATGGCGTTTTCCGCAAGTTTTTTTCTGGTCACCTTGCCGGTCGCCGGGTTTCTCCCGGAGCACTTCGGCGGATGGCTGGTGGTCGCGGTCCTCGGGCTTGGCGTTTTGTGGGGCGTGAGCGAGCTGTTTTTTGGCATGACCTGGGGCGGCCCGATGAAGCACGCTTTCGCCGGAGCCTTGCACCTGGCCTGGCACCGTCGTGCCGAGCGCTTCGGTGGCGGACGCTCCACCGGGCTGAAGCCGCTGGACCTGAATGATCGCACTGCGCCACTGGGCGTGGAAAAACCCAAGGACTTCACCTGGAATCAGCTGCTGGGTTTCGATGCCTGCGTGCAGTGCGGCAAATGCGAAGCGGCCTGCCCGGCGTTTGCGGCAGGCCAGCCGCTGAACCCCAAGAAGCTGATCCAGGACATGGTGGTCGGCCTTGCCGGTGGCACCGATGCAACATTTGCCGGCAGTCCGTATCCATCGCTGGACGGCAAAGGCAAGCCGCTGGGCGAGCATGGTGGCAATCCGCATCAGCCCATCGTCAACGGGCTGGTGGACGCCGAAACGCTGTGGTCCTGCACCACGTGCCGTGCCTGCGTCGAAGAGTGCCCGATGATGATCGAGCACGTCGATGCCATCGTCGACATGCGCCGTCACCTGACCCTCGAAAAGGGCGCGACGCCGAACAAGGGTGCCGAAGTGCTGGACAACCTGATCGCCACCGACAACCCCGGCGGTTTCGCACCGGGCGGACGAATGAACTGGGCGGCCGATCTGAACCTGAACCTGCTCAGTGAAAGAAAGACTGTGGACGTATTGTTCTGGGTGGGCGATGGCGCATTCGACATGCGCAATCAACGAACCTTGCGCGCCTTCGTCAAAGTCCTCACGGCGGCCAGGATAGATTTCGCCGTATTGGGCCTCGAAGAGCGCGACAGCGGTGATGTAGCGAGGCGTCTGGGTGATGAGGCAACCTTTCAGATGCTTGCCCGACGTAACATTCAAACCCTGGCAAATTACCGTTTCCAACGCATCGTCACCTGCGACCCGCACAGTTTTCATGTGCTGAAAAACGAATACGGCGCGTTTGGCGGCGACTATCAGGTGCAGCATCACAGCACCTTCATGGCCGAGCTGGTGCGCAGCGGCGCTTTGAAGCTGGGCCAGCACAAAGGCACCAGCGTGACTTATCACGACCCCTGTTACCTGGGCCGCTACAACGGCGAATACGAGGCTCCCCGTGAAGTGCTGCGTGCACTGGGGATCGAGATCAGGGAAATGCAGCGCTCGGGTTTTCGTTCCCGCTGCTGTGGCGGCGGTGGCGGCGCGCCCATTACGGATATCCCCGGCAAACAGCGGATTCCCGACATGCGCATGGACGACATCCGTGAAACTGCTGCCGAGCTGGTGGCTGTAGGTTGTCCACAGTGCACGGCGATGCTTGAAGGCGTTGTCGAACCGCGACCGCTGATCAAGGACATCGCTGAACTGGTAGCCGATGCGTTGGTTGCGGAAGTTATCCCCAGCCCGTCCGTTCCCGCCAGACGTGAACCTGCGGAGGTAAATTGATGAGTGACGTAATCCGCCGTGACCCTCGCGCCGAATGGATCGCCCGCAATCGACTGCACCCGCTGCACGCGGCCATGCAACCTGCACAAACTACCTGGATGGGACCGAATGGCCTTATGCGCAAGAACGTGCATGGCCTTGGGTTCATCGGCCCCGGCGGAATCAAGCGCATCGACCGCAGCGGCGCGCAGCAGGGCGGGGCGGTCAAGCGTTCGGCGACCGCAGCTGTGCAATTGCCGCTGCATATCATCAGTGAGCCGGCATTTTATATCAGTGTGGTTCCCGACATGGTCGGCGGCCGCCTGAGCAGCCACGATCGCGATCTGCTAGGGCTTGCGCGTCAGTTGGCGGGGGCCGAGGGGGCTGTGCTGGTGATCGTGTTCGGCGAGCATAAAGAAACTGGATTCGACACGGCCGGGGTGGATCGCCTGCTGATAATCAACGGCACCGAGTTCGACGGTTATTCACCGGAGCAACGCGTACAGGGCCTGCGCGCTGTGGATAACCAGTTCAGCCCGCGCCATTGGCTGCTGCCGGACAGCCGTACCGGCGGTGGCGAACTGGGAAGACGTTTTGCCGCGAGCATTGGCGAGCGACCCGCGACGCGGGTCTGGCAGGTCAAGGATCAGCTGTGCATAAGCCGCGCAGGTGCAGGCCGCGAAGACCTGATTCGGCCTGTCGCACGCTTGATTCTGGCTGCTGTGGAATGCGCCGAACCGGTCAGCGAAACTCGCCACGAGGTTGTGTCCGTGGAGTTATCCACACGTGTGGCGCGTAGCCTGCCGCGTATCGAGGATCTGGGTGCTGTAGCCGTCGATCCTGGAGTTATCCCCATGGCCGAAGCCGAATTTATCCTGTCCGGCGGTAACGGTGTCAGGGACTGGGACCTTTTTCATCGCGCCGCTGCGGTTCTCGGCGCTACGGAGGGTGCGTCCCGGGTAGCGGTAGACGATGGGTTCATGGGCCGCGAACGTCAGGTCGGTGCCAGTGGCACCTGGGTCACGGCAAGGGTTTATGTCGCGATCGGTATCTCCGGGGCCATTCAGCACCTGCAAGGTATCGGTGCCTGTGACAAGGTCATTGCGATCAATCTGGATGCGGGGTGCGACATGATCAAGCGCGCTGATCTTTCGGTCATCGGTGAGGGTGCCGAGATCCTCACCGCGTTGATCGCAGCGGTTGAAGCCTGGCGTAGCGGGGAGAAACGTGATGCGGCTTGAACCCGGGAATTTATCTGTGGATAAACCTGCGTTGCAGATCATCAGTCTGGTGTCTATTGGGGCGCACCCGACATCAGGTCGCGCACGTCGCGCCGAACAGGATGCACGCGCTGTCGAGCTGGGCCTGCAACTGGCTGGGGATAACTTGCAGGTGTTGCACGCCGGTAATCCAGAAGAGCCAGCATTACGGGCTTATCTGGGAATGGGCTTGAGTGAGCTGCATGTGCTGGAGCAGCCGGACGGTGCCGATGCGCTGGTCGCTTTGACGGACTATATCCGTGGTTCTGCCGCACAGGTGGTGTTGAGCGGCAGCCAGGCGGAAACGGGAGAAGGATCGGGCATGTTGCCGTTTTTGCTGGCTGAAAGGCTGGGCTGGCCACTGGTAACTGGCCTGGCTGAAGTCGAGTCGCTGAATAATGGCACCGCCCTGGTGCTGCAGGCTCTGCCTCGTGGCCAGCGTCGTCGCCTTCAGGTTCGTCTGCCGTTTATAGCCACTGTGGATAACGCGGCTCCCAAACCCCGGCAAAGTGCATTCGGGCCTGCGCAACGTGGAGGGCTGGCCGTAGACAAGCCAGAGGTAATCATGGATGACTTGTTCACAGCCCAATCGCTACAGCCCGCCAAACCGCGACCCAAGCGTCTCAAGGTGATCAAGGCCAAGAGCGGTGCAGAACGTATGAAAGCGGCTACCGCCAAAGCCAGCGCGGGGACAGGGCTTGTGCTGAAGGGCTTGTCGTCCGAGGAAAGTGCAGCGGCGATCCTGAAGCTACTGGTCGATGAGGGTGTGGTGCGGTGAAACAGCAGACTTACACACATTATGTGTGCGTGCAGTTGTGGATAACGTGTTTGCTGATCGCTCGACCCCGGGAATTACGTGGCTTTGAAGGCGGTGATCATAAAATGATCAGATTTGATTAACAGTATTTGACCCTGAGTGTGGATAAACAGGCCCTCTCTGGAGAGACATTACGTAATTGCCCACAATCTCTGTTGGTGTGCCTGTGGGTAAGTTGTTCATGATTGTCTGAACGCCTTTATTTACGAGGTCTTTAGAGGTTTGTACGAAAAACGATCAAAGCTTGGCGCATGGTTTGGCAGAGGCTTCTCAAAGCGGCGCAGGGGTGTGGATTCAGGATTTCTCCAGAGCGTTACTCTGCTGAGCAGCGTTATCCCCAATGCTTGTTGGTGCCTCTGTGGATAAAGTGTTGGCGTCTGGCTGCAGCCTTCGAAATACGGGCTTTACAGTGAGTTGGTTGAAAAGTAACCAGCTCATCAGTATGCCCTATCCAGTACCTGGATGAGTTGCTTGATCATCCATGCGAGTGTGCTTAATTACCGGGAAGTTTTAGTTGCTCCCCGGCAATGCCGTTTGAGCAGTTAGTGTTTAGAAGCCGTCGACCGCCCAATCAATTCCCACAAGGAGGCGGAGCCAGGTTGCTCTGGCGACCATTCAGGGATTGATCGATGGGCCTGAATGCATTTGTAGGTAATATCCTGGTGTGTCACCCGTTGGCCTATCTGATACTGCACGCCTGGCGCCCACACCGTCACATCACCCTCGCTCTCGAATTCAGTCGTGACGGTCAGAGGGTCGCTTGCATCGGAAAAACGGCCATTTGGGCTCTGCGCGATAATCTTGTAACTGTATTCAGTTGAAGGAGCGAGTCCAGCGTCGGTATAAGTGGTTTGTGGCGCGTCGACAATAGCAATCCGCATTTCATTCCGGTAAACAAGATACTGCCTGATGCTTCCTGCAGAGGCTGTCCACTTAAAGGACACGCTGTAAGCCGTGATATCCGTTGCTTTGAGATCAGTGGGTTTTGATGGCGTTTGATCCTGATCCATGTATACCTTCAGCACTGGGGACAGGTCTGATGTGTTCCCTTCGGTGTCAGTCGCGCTGATCCGATAATCGTAGACAGCGCCAGGTGAGACATTTTTATCGACAAACGGTGGTGCCGTTGGATTACCTGTCAGCTTGTCGTTTTTGAACAGATTATAGTGCAGGATCGGGCGTGCACTTTCTGAAAGGCGCCATATCAGCGTTACCGATTCCTTTGTCTGCATTGACAATGTAAGCTCAGCAGGTGCTGAAGGTTTCTCGGGCGCAGGCGTTTCGCCCCCGGTAAGGTAGCCGTAGCGGTTCGCAAACTCCCAGTCGTATTCCTTGCCGGTCTTGTCCTTGCCAGCATCCCAGTTGACTGACCAGGTCATCAGACCGCGAATCGGGTTGCCTTCGGCTTCCAGTCTGTCCAAGGCGTATTTCACGTCCTCGGCGTTGATCACATAGCCGGTTGCGGCACCGTCATTATTGGAGGGTAAACCGATAGCAAACTTGTTTGCCGGAATTTTCGTGAAGCCGCGCGTACCGTGGATCAGGCTATCGGTCAGGTAATAGAGGAAGCTTTTCTTGTGCGCATCATTGTTTTGCGTCACCCATAGATTGAGCTCGTCAACCCATATGCCATCGCCGCCCTGATTGTAGTATTGAGGTGCGATGAAGTCGTAGACCCCTTCCAGTGCATCGATGTAAGAAAGGTATGCGCCGCCACTTCTAAAGGACGTGAGCAAGGCTAAGGCTTCTTTCAGAAAAGGAAAGAAGATGATGATTTCTTTCAGCAGCGGCGTCAGCAGAGGAGTATCGCGAGCAGGAGCCCTCAGATAAGGAAACTCTGGGGCCATGCTGATAATGAAGTGCTTGCCTTCGGTCTTGTAATATTCACGCACCATTTTCAGTGCAGCGGGTAACACCGTCCGATTATCTGCAAAGGTAATAGCGGACTGTTCAAGATCGATGTCCAGGCCGTCAAAACCGTAGACTTCGACCAGACGAATAATTTCATAGGCCAAGGATTCCTCTTGGCCCGCATGCAGCTCAATATGCGCATCAGCCCCGCCAAGAGAGATCAGCACCGCGCGGTTCTGTGCATTCAGCGCTGCCACTTGGGCTCGAAATGCTTCATCACTCAGGTTGTAAGGCTTGAAGGTCGGTATGCCGGCGCCTTTCATGAACGCCACCGCCACTACGTTGTAAGCTTCTTTGATGTCTGTCAGGGCCATCTCTTTGAACAGCCCCTGCTGGTAACCCTGGCCTGGTTCAGAGGGCCAGTTATGCCAGAACCCCATGAGGATTTTTTTCCCGGATATATCCGTCATGGCCGACGCAGCGTCGATGTTGGTGTTTTTGTATTGCGCGATGACTTTCTTGTCGAGCATGGTTCGTGTCTCCGTCCGTTGGATTGACTTCAACGGGAGTTGATCACGAAGTTTTTTTTCACGTAACTGTCAGAAATGACGGTGTCGGCGGGAAGCTATTTGTGCAGGCGTGGCCAGGGCAGACTCACTTCGTGAATGAAATGAGTCTGCCCTGGAGGAACGGGCGCGTTGGCGGGACAACTTCCTACTCGTGATTGACCGCCACGCCCTTCAGATACGGTGCGGGCTCCGCGCCAAGGTTTTCCAGCATGCGTGAGCTGTACCAGTCGACGAAGTTGACCACGCCGAACTCATAGGTCTTCGAGTAAGGCCCGGGTTGGTAGGCCGTTGAGTTGATGCCGCGCTGGTTTTCTTCGGCAAGGCGACGGTCCTGGTCATTGGTGGCATCCCAGACCTGACGCATGCGTTCAACGTCGTAATCCACACCCTCGACCGCATCCTTGTGGACGATCCATTTGGTGGTGACCATGGTTTCCTGTGCACTGATTGGCCACACCGTGAACACGATGATGTGATCCCCCATGCAGTGGTTCCAGGAGTGCGGCAGATGCAGAATACGCATCGACCCGAGGTCCGGGTTCTGGATGCGGCCCATCAGTTTTTTGCAGCCGACCTTGCCGTCCAGGGTCATCGACACTGTACCCTTGAGAAGCGGCATGCGCACGATACGGTTACGCAGGCCGAAGCTGGCGTGGGCGTAGGGGATTTTCTCTGCATCCCACGCCGCGGCGGAGGCGGCGACGTGATCTTTGAAAGCCTGATCGGCACGCGGGTCTGTGACATCGTCCCATTCCAGCAGTGTCTTGAGCAGCTCGGGGTGCGAGCCGCCGCAGTGGTAGCACTCGCGGTTGTTCTCCAGTACCAGTTTCCAGTTGGCTTTTTCCATCAAGGTGGTCTGTACAGCCACCTTGGTGTTCTCCATGTCATAGGGTTCCATGTAATGCCGCAGTGTCGCCAGGAACTCATCGATGGCAGGCGGATTCTCGGCAAGGCTGATGAATATGTACCCGCCTGCTGTCTTCACGTGTACCGGCTTGAGCCCGAACTGCTTCATGTCGAAGTCGTCGCCCATTTCAGTGCCCGCATACAGCAGGCGCCCGTCCAGCTCATACGTCCACTGGTGGTAGTGGCAAACCAGTTTGGCGACCTTGCCTTTCTCGGCAGTGCACAGCCGTGAGCCGCGATGGCGGCAGACGTTGTGGAACGCATTGACTGCACCGTCCGGACCGCGCACGACCAGAATCGGGTTCTTGCCGATCTGCAATGTCAGGTAATTGCCCTTGGTCGGGATTTCGCAGGTCATCCCGGCAATCAGCCACTCCTTGTGAAAGATCTCCTGCATGTCGATTTCAAACAGTCGGTCATCACTGTAGAAAGGCTGCGGCAGCGAGTACGTGCGCTCACGATTCTGCAGCATCTCGGCAGTGGCCTTGCGTGCAGGTTCCAGCGGATCGCCCAGGCTCAAGGTTGCGGTGACGTCCATCGATTAAATCCCCCATGACCGCGTCATGGGCGGCCTGCGAATGTGGCTGATACGGGTCTGATTGCGTTGCGCGCTTGACGATAGATCAGTCGATCATGCTCATGACCCTTGAGGGCGAGTGTGGAGCCGGGCGCGCAGTGAACCTTATCCATGGGCGACATGGCCGCATCCGTTCCCGACGCGACAGGCCTTGTTGGACGGGGCTGGTCGCGGTAAGTACGTGAATGTCGTTGATAGGTAAATGGTCGCCTTGCGCGTTACGCAGAATCCGCAGCATGAGAGGCCGACAGTCGGCCGTGGAGATCGAGTATGTCCCAAAGTTTCCTGAGCCCGGTGACAACCCAGACATGGGCCAACGGTCGCCACCTGGTACGTGTCGTCAAAGTCATCCAGGAAACCTGGGACGTACGCACCTTCTGTTTCATGGCCGATCAGCCGATCATGTTCTTCTTCAAGCCAGGGCAGTTCGTGACTCTGGAGCTGGAAGTCGACGGTTTGCCGATCATGCGCTCGTACACCATCTCCAGCTCGCCGTCGGTGCCCTATAGCTTTTCGATCACCGTCAAGCGCGTGCCGGGTGGCAAGGTCTCCAATTACCTGCACGACACGCTGACTGAAGGGCAGGAATTGGCGGTGCACGGGCCGGTCGGGCTGTTCAATGCCATCGACTTCCCGAACCCGAAGATTCTTTACCTCAGCGGCGGCGTCGGCATCACGCCGGTGATGTCCATGGCGCGCTGGTTCTATGACACCAACGCCAACGTCGACATGGTGTTCGTGCACAGCGCTCGCTCACCCAAGGACATCATCTACCATCGCGAGCTGGAGCACATGGCGTCGCGGATCGACAACTTCAGCCTGCACCTGGTGTGTGAAAAGCACGGGTTGGGCGAGCCGTGGGCCGGCTATCGCGGCTACCTGAACCAGAAAATGCTCGAGCTGATGGCGCCGGATTTCATGGACCGTGAGGTGTTCTGTTGCGGCCCGACGCCGTATATGACAGCGGTCAAGCGTCTGCTGCAGGAAAACGGTTTCAACATGGCGCAATACCATGAAGAGTCGTTCGGCGCTACGCCGCCTGAAGCCAGAGCCGATGCTGTCGAGCAGGCCGAAATCGCTGCCGACGCGCCAGACGTCGACGCCGCCGATCTGCATCAGGTGGAGTTCACCGACACCGGTAAGAGCATCCGCGTGGCACCGGGCGAAACCGTCCATGCCGCCGCCGCCAAACTCGGCCTGATGATCCCCAAAGCCTGCGGCATGGGCATCTGCGGGACCTGCAAGGTGATGAAACTGAGCGGCGAAGTAGAGATGGAACACAACGGCGGCATTACCGACGAGGACGTCGCGGAGGGGTACATTCTGTCCTGCTGCAGCGTTCCGAAAGGGGACGTACGGATCGAGTATTGAGCGCATCCGACGCACTGCACGTTCAGGACAGGACGCAGAGCGTCCGGAACTGCATGCCCACGCTGGAGAATGGGCACGATAGTGTTCTCTCGGGCACTTATCGTTCCGCACGCTCCAGCGTGGGAATGCCTTTCGTGACGCTCTGCGTCACAAATCTTCGCCTCGGCGCGGACCTGGGGAGGGGCAGCGGCTTTTTTCAGCTCATGAGCAACAAGGTCATGATCCACTGTGACTCTGCCTGTAAGCCGCCAGTGCGGGCAGCAGTTGCTGGTCGATGGCCTGGCGTACGGCGGGGAGGAGGGTAGCGCTGCCGGTCAGGAGCTGTTCTACCAGACGCCGCAAGGCTGTAGCGCGTTCCGCATTCAGGCCGCAGACCGCGTTCGCGCAGGCTTGCTCAGCGGTTGCGCCACCGGGTGCTTCGAAGCCCAGGGCTCTGAGTTGGCCGAGCAGGTCTTCCTGGTCAATCAAATCTGCATGCATCATGGCGTCTGTTCCTGTGATCGGGCTTTTTTCCGATTCTGGTAGGGCAACCTGCCAAGGGCAAGTCCTGTACGTCGCGCATGGCAGGATTGACTACAGGTGCGTCGTTTTCAGTTCGCGGTCATTGGGTTTGCAGGTTTTCTATCGTGTTGTCGACCATGACTTTCGCCATTTCCACCAGATGCATGATGGTAAGCGTCATGTCCCGCTGTGCGCCGGTCATGCTGTCGCTGAATTCATAGGCGCTGGTGGCGGCGCAGCGCAGCAGATCGCTGGCATGCATCAGGGCGTCTTCGTGGCTGACGTCGGGGCTGGCGCTGTAAAGGGGTGGGTCGGGGACGATTTTCAACATGTGATGTATCTCCTGGAGTTTTAGAAGACCATCACCGTCGGCTACTAAGCGAGGGTGGTGATCATGCGCAGGTAGTAGCCCGGTCCAGGAACCCCGGTGCATCCGAGGATGCCCCACGCACGACCACCATAAAAGCGCAGGCCGTGAAAGGGCACCTGCACAAGGTGGCGCAATGCGCCTGGATAACGAGGGCTACTAATCCTCATCGCTGAATATGCAGCGACGGGCGCAGAGTAGTGATCGAAATCGGCAGGCACAAGAGGCCGGGAGTTTCTCGGAAATTTCCTTCAAGCGAAAGAGACGGGTCCCGCAAATTCGTTACAAATTCTTGTTAATTGCTCAGGTTTGCTAAACTGCGCAGCTTGCCAGGAGCTGCCATGAATTACCGTCACGCCTACCATGCCGGCAACCACGCCGACGTGTTCAAACACCTGATACTGACTCGCTTGATCGCCCTTATGGCGCGCAAGGAGCAACCGTTCGCCTATCTTGATACTCACGCCGGGCTCGGGTTATACGACCTCAAGGGCGATCAGGCCACCCGTACCGGAGAATGGCTGGAAGGTGTCGGCCGTCTGTGGAACGCGTCAGACCTGCCTGCGCTGACCTCTGCTTATCTGCAAGTGCTGCACGAGATGAACCCCGATGGCGAGCTGCGCTACTATCCCGGCTCGCCGGAACTGGCCCGCCGCCTGACGCGTGAGCGCGAGCGTGTGTTGCTCAATGAAAAGCACCCCGAAGACGGGCGCCTGCTCAAGGAAAACATGAAGGGCGACCGCCGCGTTGCGGTGCATCTGGGGGAAGGCTGGCACGTGCCGCGTGCCTTGTTGCCGGTGGCGGAGAAGCGGGCCGTGATGCTCATCGACCCGCCGTTCGAGCAGCTCGACGAAATGAAACGTTGCGCCGTCGCGCTCAAGGAAACCATCGGGCGCATGCGCCAGACGGTGGCCGCGATCTGGTATCCGATCAAGGATCCACGTCAGCTGCGCCGCTTCTATCAGGACCTGGCAGAAACCGGCGCGCCCAAACTGCTGCGTGTCGAGTTGTACGTTCATCCGCTGGACACCCCGGCCAGCCTTAACGGCTCTGGCCTGGCCATCGCCAATCCGCCATGGGGTCTGGAAGAGGAACTGCGTGAGCTGATGCCCTATCTGGCTGAAAAACTGGGCCAGACCCAGGGCGGCTGGAAAATGGACTGGTTGATCGCCGAGTAGGCGTTCCTGCATCCGTCACTGCATGCCCACGCAGAGCGCTCAACGTGACACACAGGTCCTGACAGGCTTTAGAAGACGGTGTAGAGCGGACCGGGCGACGCTTCGCTCGTCCGCGATCTGTGTGTTTTGTGGGAGCGGACCGGGCGACGCTTCGCTTGTCCGCGAAGAGGGTCGTCCATCCGCAAAAAACTGTCGCCCCCACCATCGCCTTCGCGGACAAGTCCGCTCCCACACAAGCGCTCCTACGCCCTCCGGGCAGAAGCCCGAGGAGAGTGCCTCAAGCCGGCAGGCAAACCCCGGTGCCGCCCAGGCCGCAGTAGCCCTGGGGGTTCTTGGCCAGGTATTGCTGGTGGTAGGCCTCGGCGAAGTAGATCGTCGGGGCTTGTTCGATTTCAGTGGTGATTTCGCCTAGCCCGGCCTTGTTCAGTTCCGCCTGGAAGGCCGCAGAACTGGTCTTGGCGACGTCGAGCTGCTCGGGTGTGGTGCAGTAGATGACCGAGCGGTACTGCGTGCCGATGTCGTTGCCCTGACGCATGCCCTGGGTCGGGTTATGCGCTTCCCAGAATACTTTGAGCAGCGACGCGTAGCTGATTTTCTCAGGCTCGTAGACGACCAGCACGACCTCGGTGTGGCCGGTCAGACCGGAGCAGACTTCTTCGTAAGTCGGGTTCGGCGTAAATCCGCCCGCGTACCCCACGACAGTGCTCACCACACCTTCCTGTTGCCACAGGCGGCGCTCTGCGCCCCAGAAGCAACCCATGCCGAAGATGGCGAATTCGACATTTTTCGAAAACGGCCCCAGCAGCGGATTACCGTTGACGAAGTGAGTTTCCGGAAGCGCCATAGGCGTTTCGCGACCTGGCAGTGCTTGTTCGGCGGTAGGCAATACGTTTTTGTTCACTAGAATTTCCGAGCGCAGAGTCATGAACCATATCCTCTCGTTTAGAGACAGGCAGCGGTGGCCAGGACGGATGAATGGAGTAGATAAGTCCCGTTACACGCAGAAACAAGGGCTGCCGTGTAATAACAGACCGACAGTGTGCCCGAGAGAGCAGGGTGCAGGGAAGGTGGTCAGGCGGACGGGCGACGTGGGTAGCGATTCAGTTTCTCGATCAGCTCTTCGCCGGGGATAGGTCTGTCGAACAGATAGCCCTGACCTACATCGCAACGATGGCGGCGCAGAAATGCCAGCTGGGCGGCGGTTTCAATGCCTTCGGCGACCACTTTGAGCTTGAGGTTGTGAGCCATCGCGATGACGGCCGAGGTGATTTCCATGTCGTCTTCATCATCCGGAATATCGCGAATGAAGCTGCGATCGATCTTGATCACGTCGATAGGGAATTTTTTCAGGTAGCTGAACGACGAGTAGCCAGTGCCGAAGTCATCCATGGCCAGCGACAGACCGAGTTTCTTCAGCGAATCCAGCTGCTGGCGGGTGTCTTCGGTGGCTTCGAGCAGCAGACCTTCGGTCAGTTCCAGTTCCAGCAGCGAAGGGTCCAGCTCTTCTTCTCTGAGGATGGAAGCAATCGACGACACCAGCTCGGGGTCGGAAAACTGCTTGGGTGACACATTGATCGCCACCTGCAGGTTGCCGAAGCCGGCGGCGGTCAGGTCCTTGCTCATGCGGCAGGACTGACGAGCAACCCATTTGCCGATGGGGATAATCAGGCCGGTCTCTTCTGCCACGCTGATGAACTGGTCGGGGCGGATCATGCCTTTTTCAGGATGATTCCAGCGCAGCAGCGCTTCCATGCCCAGCAGACGGCCGGTCAGCAGGCACAGCTTGGGCTGATAGAACACCTCCAGCTCGTTCTGGGTCAGGGCGCGGCGCAGGTTGTTTTCCACAAACAGCTTATAGCTGGCCTCGGCATTCAAGGCTTCGGTAAATACCTGAACCTGATGTTTGCCGTTGGCTTTGGCCTTGTGCAGGGCCAGGCCGGCGTTTTTCATCAGGGTCTGCGGGTCACGGCCATGCAGCGGCGCGCAGGCAAGGCCCACCGAGCCGGTGACGCTGATCAACTGATTGTCGACGAACATCGGTTTGTCCAGGGTGGCCAGGACCTGGCTGGCGGTGGCCTGTCCAGCCTCCTGATCGGTGTTGTCGAGCAGAACGGCGAATTCGTTACTCGCAAAGCGTGCCAGTACGTCGGACGGGCTCAGCGTGTTGCGCAGGCGTCGTGCCAGACTGATCAGCAGTTTGTCGCCGGTCTGGTGGCCGAGGCTGTCATTGATGCGCTTGAAGTTGTCGATGTCGACCAGCAACAGACTCATCGGTGTGTCGGTGTCGCGGGCAAAACGTTCGTCCAGGTTGCGAATGAACGCCGGGCGGTTGCCCAGATTGGTCAGGTTGTCAGTGTAAGCCAGGCGCTCGATACGCTGCTGGGCCAGCTTGCTCTGCGTGATGTCTTCATAAATGCCGATGTAGTGGGTCAGCTCGCGATTATCGCCATACACCTTGGAAATCGACAGCTGGCCCCAGTAGGGTTCGAGGTTCTTGCGTCGACTCTTGAACTCGCCCTGCCAGCTATTGCTATTGGTCAGGCTAGAGTTCGCTTCCAGCAGCAACTGATTGAGATTTTCCAGCGCAGGCAATTCCGAAAGCTTGTGCCCGGAGACCTCATCGGAACTGTACTGGGTGATCGCTGTAAAGCTGGGATTGACGTACTCGACTACGCCGTTGCAGTTGACCAGCAGAAAGGCGTTGGCGCTTTGTTCGACTGCACGCTGAAAGAGGTGCAGTGCATTGGTCGCCGCCCGACGGTTGTGGTTGTTGATGACCTGGGCGAACTGGTCGGCCAGCTCGCCGGCGAACGCGATTTCATCGGACTGCCATTCACGTGAAGAAGCGGATTGCTCCAGGCAGAGCACGCCAATGACCTGTCCGTCAATGCGGATACTGGCATCGAGGACAGCCTTGTGTTCTCCAGGCGTGAGGATTTCGGCCATTTCGCGGGTGCGCGGGTCGGTCTGGATATTACTGGCGTCGATCGCCCTGCTGGTATTGAGCGCTTGCAGATAGGTGGGATAAGGGCTGATATCAATCGGCGTACGCGACTGATAGTCGCCGCTTTCCCGACGGTAGTCAGTGATCGGCTCCAGACGCTTGTCGATAAGGTTCCAGATACTGACATGGTCGACATCGTAGATGTCACAGGCACTTTTGGTGATCAGTTTTGCTGCTTCGAGCAAGGTGTTGGCCGTGGTGTAACGATGGCGGGTCAGGCGCAGGATCAGGTCCTGCTGGGCACGCACGCGCTCCAGATGCGCAAACTGATCACGCTGGGCACGCTGGTTGAGCTCCAGGGCAATCTGCAGGCGCAGGTTACGCGTTTCTAGATCGGAATCAGTGGCCGGCTCGCCTTCTGTGACAAGGTCATCGACGATCAGAAAATAACCACGTAACAGATGACGGTTGTGCTGCTTGTAGGCTTCGCCGATCTCCAGCAAGCCAAGCGCGCCCTTGGGGCTGTGCAGAGTGTAGCGAATCAGGTAATTCGGAGACGAGGCCAGTTGCAGCTGGATGTCATCGTGTAGTTGATAACGTGCTTCCGGCTCCATGAGGCTGGCATAAGGGGATCCAATCAAGGCGCAAAGGTCGACGGCGGGCAAGCCGAACTGCTTTTCGCAATTCGGATCAAGAAACAATAGCGCCCAATTGGCTTCATTCAGCCGCTCGAAACGCAGCATTCCCAGGCGCGAAGGCACTGGCAATTGCGTCACTACCTCGGCTGCGGATCTACCGGCAGCATCGGTTTGGCTTTTCATGAACAAACTCGCTTCCGGAATACTAGTCGCGACAGGCGTAAAGCCCACTTTCGCGTATGGCAAGGTTGCATCATGCGGCCCGTGCTTACAAGAGACCACAGTGGCTTAGTGCTATAAAAGTGTCGGCCGATTGCCCAGGTTCTTCAATGTATCTGGTCGGATACTTGAAACGGCCTGTTTTTCGGGCAAAGCCCCTATTTTAAAGAGGGTATTCGCCCTGCAGATTTGCGCCCGTCGGGCAGGGTTGTCAATCAGGTTCTGGCTGATTCGGCGTCCTTTGCCGGTAATTGCAGGAAAATCCCGGCCGCAAACATGGCCAGCACTCCTACACTCAGGAAGGTCAGCTGAAATGCTTCCAGAACATTGCTGACTTCGCCAGTGGCAACTTCTTCGCTGAACCCGCCCAGCAATGCCGCAGCGCTTGCAACCCCAAGGCTCAGCGACAGTTGAGCCACCACCGAGAGCAGGCTGTTGCCGCTCGCCGCGCTGGCATCGTCCAGATCGATCAGGGTGACGGTGTTCATCGCTGTGAACTGCAAGGAGTTGACGGCACCCAGCAGTCCCAGGTGCACCAGCAATACCCAGTAGGGCGTCTGCACATCCACCAGCGCAAGACTTGCCAGCAGGATACCCAGCAGCAGTGTGTTACCGGTCAGAATGACGCGATAGCCCAGATGCTCGATCAGCCAACGCGCGACGGTCTTGGCGAACATTCCCGCAGCTGCCAGCGGCAACATGCTCATACCCGCCTCAGAGGGCGAATACCCCAGCGCAACCTGCAACAGCAACGGGATCAGGAACGGCAGGGCACCGCTGCCCAGGCGGGCGAACAGATTGCCCAGAATGCCTACGGCAAATGTTCGGGTGCGAAACAGCGAAGGGGCAAACAACGGCGATTCGATCTGCCCGGCGCGCAGCCAGTAAGCCGCCAGACAGCCCGTCCCGGCAAACAACAACAGCACCACGCGCATGTGCGGCAGGTGCAGCTCGCCCAGCCCTTCCAGAGCAATGGTGATCAGCACCATCGCTGCGCCAAACAGGATGAACCCGACGCCGTCAAACCGCGTTCGGCCGCCTCCGGGAAGGTCGGGGATGAAGTGTTTGACGGCATAACAACCGAGTATTCCGACCGGAATATTGAGCAGGAAAATCCAATGCCAGCTCAGGTACTCGACCATCCAGCCGCCGAGCGTCGGGCCCAGCAAAGGCCCCAAAAGACCGGGCACGGTGATAAAACCCATGATCCGAACCAGCTCCGACCGTGGATATGCACGCAAGACGATCAGGCGCCCGATGGGCAGCATCAGCGCGCCGCCCAGCCCCTGGATCACCCGTGCCGCCACCAATACGTTGAGCGACCAGGACAGTGCGCACAGCAATGATCCGAAGCTGAACAGCAGGATGGCGCTGAAAAAGATCCGCTTGATCCCGAACCGGTCGGCAATCCAGCCCGACGCCGGGATCAGCAGCGCGATGGTCAGCATGTAGGCAATGACCACCGACTGCATGCGCAGCGGGTCTTGTGCCAGGGAGCTGGCCATGGACGGCAGAGCGATATTGAGAATCGTACCGTCCAGGCTTTGCATGAAGAACGCAATGGCGATGACCCACGGCATCCAGCGCAGGGTCTTTTCATCCATGAGCGGCGCTGCTGAGTTCGACATAGGCTCCTGCTACAGGGTAAGGGTGAGTTGGCTGATCAGCGCACCAGGCAGCTGGATCGACCCCGTCTGGCGCTGAGTGTAGGTGCTCGACTGGAGAATCAGCTCCCGCTCGCGTGTCAGGCCCTCCAGTGCGCTACCCAGCAGACTGTAGGCGCTGTCATCGAAACGAATGGTGCTGACCGGCGCGACGATCTTGCCGTCTTCGACCCAGAACGTTGCGAAACGTGTCATCCCGGTCAGGCGTGCGGCGGCGCGGTCCGAGAAGTTCAAGTACCACAGGTTGCTGATGTAAAGGCCTGTGCCGAGTCTTTCAAGGATCTGATCCAGCTCCAGCGCACCGCCGGCAATGCTCAACGCGCTGGGCCCTTCACCGTAATCCGCGCCGTTGGCGGGCAGGTTGTATTCGGCGGCGCTGCTCGAGTCCACCAGGCGCTCGCCGGCCTGACCGTTGACGATCAGGGTCAGGTCCTTGCGCGGGTAGCCTTCGCGTGAGAAGGCTGGCGAGAGCGAACCGCTGACCTGCTCGTCGAAGTTGACCAATGGGCTGAAACGAGTCTCGCCGTCATACAGTCGCTGCAGCGGGCTGCGTTTGCTGGCCAGTGCCTGCGCGGAAAACCCGCCCCAGGTGAGCATGCCGATGACTTCGTCCAGTGCTGCCGGAGCCAGATAGGCGCGGTATTGACCGGGCTGAAGGGTGTGCAGTGGACGGCCGAGAAATTCCAGTTGCTCATGGGCCTGCTGAAAACGCTGCACAAAGGCTGCATTGTTCCAGTCGTGACCTGCGTAGCTGGCTTTTACGGCCTGGCCGTTTTCATGGAACAGGCTCCATTCGAAATTGAAGCTATTGGCCTGGTGCCAGCCCAGCGCGCCCCACGAGCTGGCGAAGCCACGATACAGCGGGCCTGCCGCGTAAAAGCCCACCAGGTCCAGACCTTCTGACAATCCGCTGATCTGCTCGACGACCAGCGCACTGTCAGGCGGGGGCAGGTCTTGCACGTTGCTGCTTTGCCACGCTTGAGTGTTGGGCAACAGATAAGGGTCTTTCGCCAGCGAAGGCAACGTTTCGCGCAATTGCTGCAAGGCTTCGGCGAGGCGGCGGGTGTCGGTCTCCTCATCTCCTGACAGGGTCAGTTCCAGGTTGGCATGCCGCCCGTCATCGATCAGTTTGAAGGTCGCAATGACTTGCTGCACGCTCCCGGCCTGTCGAACCTGGCCGTGATTGAATCGAATAAAGTCGGATGCTTCGGCGTCGTAGGCCAAGGTGAAGTGTTCTGTAGGGCTGATGCCAGCCTTGAGCACGGCGACCAGCGCCTCGAATTGCTGTTGGTGCGACATCAGGCATCCCCTCCAAACACATCGACATTGGCAAAAACACACGCCGGAGAGGCATGACCGACACGAATGACCTGATTGGGTTCGCCCTTGCCACAGTTGGGCGTGCCCAGCACCTTGAAGGTACTGGCATCACCGACTGCGCTGAGGTTCTTCCAGAACTGTGCAGAGATCGCTCGATAGTTGGGATTCTTCACCACGCCCTTGAGTTCACCGTTTTCAATCAGTTGGCCCCATTCGCAGCCGAACTGGAACTTGTTGCGCGCGTCATCAATGGACCAGGAGCGATTGCTCGACATCAGAATGCCGTGTTCTATGTTGCCGATCAGGCTGTCCAGCGTCTGGTTGCCCGGTTCGATGTTCAGGTTGGCCATGCGGTCGATGGGCGCGCGGTTCCAGCCGCAGGCGCGGCTGTTGGCAACCCCGTCCAGGCCGCTGCGGTATTGCGACAGCGCGCCGCCCAGCGGGCGTTGCAGCAGGCCGTCACGAATCAGGAACTGTTTGCTGGCAGCCGTCCCGTCATCGTCGTGCGCGTAACTGGCCAGTTGTTCGGGAATGTCCGGGTCGAACGTTACGTTCAGCAGACTTGAGCCGTATTGCAGGGTGCCGAAATCAGTGGTCTTGACGAAGCTGGTGCCAGCGTAATTGCGTTCGTCGCCGAGAATCCGGTCCAGTTCCAGCGGGTGACCGATGGACTCGTGAATCTGCAGAACCATCTGATCCGGCATCAGCAACAGATCGCGCGGGCCTGATGGCGTGTTGGGTGCGAGGATAAGCTGCAAGGCCTCATCGGCCACTCTGGCCGCAGACCCGATAAGGCCGCAACTGCTCAGCACCTCGAAGCCGCCCTGCTGGCCGAAATTGTCGCCGCCCAGGTTGCGCGTCTGGCTGTCGCGACCGTCGTAGGCCGTCACGCTCATGCCGGGAAACACGAAGCGCTGCGCCTGACGAAGCTCCGCGCCCGCGCTATTCAGGTAAATCTGTTCGACCGTTTCCAGTCCCAGTACGGCCTGCCAGTTGACCAGCCGCTGGTCTTGCGGGACAGCGCTGGACTCCGCCATCAGCAGGCCGATGCAGTCGCTCAGCGGCGGGAAGGCTTGATCCATGTGCGGTGACAGATAGTCCGCTTTGGCGGTCGAAACGGCTTGATCGCTCAGGTTCAGCAGCGCATGCGGTGCCAGACGACGAGCCAGCGCTTCGGCCTGATGCAAGGCTGCCTGCAAACCCTGTCGGGAAATGTCATTGGTGGCGGCGTAGGCTTCAACGCCGTTCAGGCGCACGGTCAGCATCGCGCCCTCGTCGCGGCTCAGCGATGGCGGCTCGGCCACATTCTTGCGCACGCAGAGGCGTTGGCCTGAGCGGTGCACATAACGTACGGAAAAGAATTGCGCTTCACTCTGCAGAGCAGCGAAGTGCTGTTTGAGCCGGGCGGAGAAGTCGAACATGCAGACAAGTTCCTTCTTGAGGGCGGTCGGTAAAGTCCGGACGGCCTTGTGAGCCGTTTGCCTTTGAGAAAGAGATTACCCCGTAGATTGCCCGGCTGCACCTGCAAGCTTGATTTAGACGCTTCAGCCCTGCATTACCAGCTTGATATCGGCGGCCAGTTCGCGCACGCGCTCCTCCTCTGTGTCCCATGAGCACATGAAGCGTGCGCCGCCGTTGCCGATGAAGGTGTAGAAACGCCAGCCTCTGGCGGTCAATGCGGCAATGGCCGGTTCCGACAATTGCAGGAAGACGCCATTGGCCTGCACCGGAAACATCAGCTCCACGCCCGGAATATCCCTGACCAGTTCGGCCAGGAGCTGTGCACAACGGTTGGCATGGCGTGCGTGTTTGAGCCAGGCGTCGTTTTCCAGCAGACCGACCCACGGCGCAGACAGAAAGCGCATTTTCGACGCCAGTTGCCCGGCCTGCTTGCAGCGATAATCGAAGTCTTCGGCCAGGTCATGGTTGAAGAACAGGATGGCTTCGCCTACGGCCATGCCGTTTTTGGTTCCGCCGAAGCACAACACATCAACGCCGGACTTCCAGGTCAGTTCAGCCGGAGACGCCTCCAGAAAGGCACAGGCGTTGGAGAACCGCGCACCGTCCATGTGCAGATGCAGGCCCAGTTCCTTGCAGGTCGCGCTGATCGCCTTGAGCTCTGCGGGTTGATACACGCCGCCGACCTCGGTCGCTTGAGTCAGGGTTACGACGCGCGGCTTGGGGTAGTGAATGTCCTGACGCTTGAGCGCTACTTCGCGAATCGATTCCGGGGTCAGCTTGCCGCCCGCGCTGCGAGCCGTCAGCAGCTTGGAGCCATTGGAGAAAAACTCTGGCGCTCCGCACTCATCGGTTTCGACGTGAGCCGTTTCCGAGCAGATGACACTGTGGTAACTCTGGCACAGCGATGACAGCGCCAGCGAGTTGGCCGCCGTGCCGTTGAAGGCAAAAAACACTTCGCAGTCGGTTTCGAACAGACGACGGAAATCATCTGAAGCGCGTGCAGTCCATTGATCGTCTCCATAGGCACGTTGATGCCCTTTGTTCGCCTGCTCCATGGCCGCCCACGCTTCAGGGCAGATACCGGAATAGTTGTCGCTGGCGAACTGTTGGCTTTGGTCTGTCATGGCCGATTCCTTATGGGCGATTATGGTGCGCACTGTAGCGACAATATAAGGTGCGGTCATGTGTTGGCTGCACGACCCAATTCCGCATTCAGGAGCAATATGGATCTTTCCAACCCGCCTTTTCTGCCCGGACGCAACAAGGCGCTGGACCTGCTCAAGTGGCTGGCGATGCTGAGCATGGTGCTCGATCATCTCCGCTACGTGGGGTGGTCAGTTGATTTTCTTTACGTGCCGGGGCGTTTCGCCTTTCCCTGGTTCTGTCTGGCGATTGCCGTAAACCTTTCACGGCGCAGCGCCGCCATTGTGGCCCCGCGTGTGCAATGGCGCTACCTGGGCTGGCTGCTGGTATTTGCTGCGTTATCGGAGATCCCGTATCGCTTGTTCATGGCGGACACGACCGTCCTGAACGTGATGCCGACCCTGCTGCTGGGGCTGCTGATTGCTCAAGGCTGGCGGCACCGTAATGTCACAACCCGGACCATGGCCATCGTCGCGCTGCTGCTGGGCGCGGTTTTTCAGCAGCAATTGATGTTTGGTTTTGCCGGCGTGCTGCTGCCACTGGTCTTTGTACTGGTATTGGAAAAACGGCTTTGGTATTCGGTGTTTCCGGCGGCTTTTTGTCTGGCAGGCAATGCCTGGCCACAGATGATTGCCGGCGCGAGCTGGGGCGATCCGGTTTCCATCGGTTCGATAGTCGCCTGCCTGTTGGCTCCTGCGCTGGGCATGGCGCTACTGCGTAGCAAACCAGAGTTTGCAGTGATCCCGATGCGACGCTGGGCCTATGCGATCTACCCGCTGCATTTTCTGGTCTTGCTGGGGGTGCGGGCGGTGCTGGAACCATAACTATCGTGCGACGCTCCGCGTCGCACGCCGTTCTGGACGCTCTGCGTGCTCTTGCAACGCAGAGCGCCCCTTCAGGCATCAGCTGTTAGGCAGCAACCTGCAGGTGATGCTCTTGATATACCGCGTCTCGGCAATGGCCGGGTGTACCGGGTGGTCCGGGCCTTGGCCCCCGCGTTCCAGCAGCTGGATGTTGCGGTCCAGATGGCGGGCGCTGGTCAGGAGGATGTTTTGCAGGTCGTCTTCCGGCAGGTGCATCGAGCACGATGCGCTGACCAGAATGCCGTCCTTGCTGAGCAGGCGCATGGCTTGCTCGTTCAGGCGGCGGTAGGCGCCTTCACCGTTCTTCATGTCTTTCTTGCGTTTGATGAACGCAGGCGGGTCGGCGACGATGACATCAAAACGCTCTTCAGCGGCTTTTAGCTCCTTGAGCGCTTCGAAGACGTCGCCTTCGATGCAGGTCATTTTTTCTGCAAAGCCGTTCAGCGCCGCATTGCGCTCCACGCCATCCAGTGCAAAAGACGAGGCATCGACGCAGGTCACGTCGCTGGCACCAAAGGCTGCTGCCTGAATCCCCCAGCCACCGATGTAGCTGTACAGGTCCAGCACACGCTTGCCTTTAACGTAAGGCGCTATGCGCGCGCGGTTCATGCGATGGTCGTAGAACCAGCCGGTCTTCTGTCCGGCCATGACCGGCGCTTCGAACCTGACGCCGTTCTCTTCCAGCGCAACCCATTCAGGAACCAGACCGAACACGGTCTCGACGTAACGATTCAGGCCTTCCGCATCACGAGCGGCCGAATCGTTCTTGAACAGGATGCCGCTTGGCTTGATGACCTGTACCAGCGCCGCAATGATATCGTCCTTGTGGTTTTCCATCGTGGCCGAGGCCAGTTGAACCACCAGAATGTCACCAAACCGGTCCACCACCAGACCCGGCATCAGGTCTGAATCGCCGTAGACCAGACGGTAGAAAGGCTTGTCGAACAGGCGCTCGCGCAGCGACAGTGCGACGTTGAGGCGATGCACGAGCAGGGATTTGTCGAGTGGCAGCTTAATGTCGCGCGACAGCAAGCGTGCGCAGATCAGGTTGTTCGGGCTCATCGCGACGATGCCCAGCGGCTTGCCGCCCGCAGCTTCGAGGATTGCCTGATCACCGGCTGCAAAGCCATGCAGCGGGGTGGCGGCTACGTCGATCTCGTTGCTGTAGACCCACAGATGACCGGCGCGCAGGCGGCGGTCGGCGTTGGCTTTGAGGCGCAAGCTAGGCAGGGACATGACGTCGCTCCTGAAAAAAGAGCGGGATTATAGCGCGTCATCCCGGTCATGCGCCGGGATGACTGCAATAATCGCAGCCGATTACGCTGACAGCGCTTCGATCAGTTTGCTGTTGAAAGCAGGGATATCATCCGGCTGGCGGCTGCTGATCAGCGTACCGTCGGTTACCACCTCCTGGTCAACCCACTTCGCGCCTGCGTTGACCAAGTCATCTTTCAGCGTCTTGAAGCTGGTCAGCGTTTTACCTTTCACCAGCCCCGCCGATATCAGCAGCCAGCCACCGTGGCAAATGACGGCCACCGGCTTGCCGGAGGCCTCGATGTCCTTGACGAGCTTCTGTGCATCGGTGTCTATGCGGATCGTATCGGAATTCTGTACGCCGCCCGGCAGGACCACGCCGTGGTAGTCGTTGGCGTTGGCAGCCTTGAACGTGCGGTCGATCTTGAAGTCGTCGGCAGGTTTGTCGTGATTCCAGCCTTTGACCTTGCCCTCGTCGGTGGAAAGAATTTCCACGGTGGCACCTGCTTGTTCCAGCGCTTCCTTCGGGCCGGTCAGTTCGACCTGTTCGAAACCGTCGGTTACAAGAATTGCGATGTGTTTGCCTGTCAGTGCTTTGGACATGGGATCCTCCAGTGTCTGGCTATGGTGTGGCGTCTGGCGGGCCGTTTTGCGGTCGCCATTCACGCCGTCAACACAAGGTCCGAAGCCTGGCGTTTGGCAAAGTTCCGAGAATATCTTCGTCTCGGGTGATGGACCGTTTCCCCGCAAGGGGTCAGAATCCAGACATTACCGTGAGTAAAATTCTATGTCTGAAGAGCTAAGTCCAGAACAGATCCAGCAAGCGTTGCAGGGCATCAGCGTGCCCCCGCAGCCGCAGATCATGGTGGATCTGCAGATGGAGCAATACATGCCCGATCCGGACCTGGGAGCAATTGCCCGACTGATTGCGCAGGATCCAGGGCTGTCCGGGGCGTTGCTGAAAATTGTCAATTCTGCTCACTATGGCCTGTCCAACAAGATCGCCTCGATCGAAAAGGCCGTGAATCTGCTTGGCAGCCGCACCGTCATCAACCTGATCAACGCGCAGTCGATCAGAGGCGAGATGACCGATGAAACCATCGTCGCGCTCAACCGCTTCTGGGATACGGCGCAGGATGTTGCAATGACCAGTCTCACGCTGGCCAAGCGCATCGGCTCGCAGACTGTGGATGAATCCTACGCGCTGGGCCTGTTCCATGACTGTGGCATTCCGTTGATGCTCAAGCGTTTCCCGAATTACATGCCCGTGCTGGAAGATGCCTACGCCAATGCAGGACCCGATTGCCGCGTCGTCGATACCGAAAACAACGCGTTCGATACCAACCACTCGGTCGTCGGCTACTACACCGCCAAGTCATGGCGCTTGCCTGCGCACGTTACCGACGCGATCGCCAATCATCACAACGCTTTGGCGATTTTTCAGGACGATACCAGTCGAAATGCTCCACTCAAGAACCTCTTGGCTCCCCTGAAGATGGCTGAGCATATCTGCCAGTCTTATCAGGTATTAGGCAACCAGGACGAAGATCACGAATGGGAATGCATTGGTGCGCTGGTGCTGGATTACGTGGGTTTGTCCGAATATGACTTTGAATACCTGAGGGAAAGCATCCGCGAGCTGGGTGCGCGCTGATCCTGCGCGCCGCCAGGCTGTCCTATCTGCACGACCGAGTTACCCATGCCTGAATTACCCGAAGTCGAAACAACCCGTCGTGGCATTGCGCCCCATCTTGAAGGTCAGCGTGTCAGTCGTGTGATCGTGCGCGATAGCCGTCTGCGCTGGCCCGTCCCCGAAGACCTGGACATCCGTCTGTCCGGACAGCGCATCGTGCAGGTGGATCGACGCGCCAAGTACCTTTTGATTCAGGCCGAAGCAGGCACCTTGATAAGCCATCTGGGCATGTCGGGCAATCTTCGCCTCGTTGAAGCCGGGCTTCCGGCGCTCAAGCACGAACATGTCGATATTGAGCTGGAGTCCGGACTCGCCCTGCGTTACACCGACCCGCGCCGCTTCGGGGCGATGCTCTGGAGTCTCGATCCGCATAACCACGAGCTGTTGATTCGTCTGGGGCCGGAGCCGCTGACCGACCTGTTCGACGGTCAGCGCCTTTACGAGCGCTCGCGGGGCAAGTCGATTGCGGTCAAACCGTTCGTCATGGACAACGCCGTGGTGGTCGGGGTGGGCAATATTTATGCGACCGAAGCACTGTTCGCGGCGGGTATCGACCCGCGCCGTGATGCCGGCAGCATCTCACGTGCGCGTTATCTGAAGCTCGCCATCGAGATCAAGCGGATTCTGGCCTACGCTATAGAGCGTGGTGGCACCACACTCCGAGACTTCATCGGCGGCGACGGCAAACCGGGGTATTTCCAGCAGGAGTTATTCGTCTACGGACGTGGCGGTCAACCATGCAAGGTGTGCGGTACGACGTTGCGTGAGGTCAAGCTGGGTCAGCGCGCCAGTGTCTACTGTGCAAAATGCCAGCGCTGAAATACCCCTGACCCGGTGCCTGGGCCATTTGCTTAACCCGCGTCCCTGTTTATAGTGATGGCACCTTAATCCGCTACGCCTGAAGGACCAAGCCATGAGCCCGTTTCGTATTCTCGCTGCCACGCTGACGCTGTTAATTGGCCTGCAAGCGCTGCCTGCGATTGCTGCCGACGTCTCCACGGGCAGCGGCGATCCGGTCTACACGATTCAGAACCCGCCAGCGTTCGCGATGATCGGCGACTTGCTGATCGCTCGTCCGCTGTTGATCGCGGCCACGGTTATCGGCACGGGACTGTTTGTGATTGCAGCGCCCTTTGCCGCGGCTGGCGGCAACCTCGGTGCAACGGGTAAGGCGCTGGTCGTCGATCCAGGCAAGGCGGCCTTTGTGCGTTGTCTAGGTTGCACCGGCGACGGGTACGGCAAGCAGCAGTAAAACCTGTATCAGGCTTTGCTGGTGATGATCCGGTACTTGTCCATCAATTGCTCTTTGCTCTCGACGTGGTTTTCATCCAGAGGGATGCAGTCGACCGGGCAGACCTGCTGGCATTGAGGCTCGTCGTAGTGACCCACGCATTCGGTGCACAGGTTCGGGTTGATCACGTAGATCTCCTCACCTTGTGAAATCGCCTCGTTTGGGCACTCGGGTTCGCAGACGTCGCAATTGATGCAATCGTCAGTGATGATAAGGGACATGAATTGCTCCTGCCGCGGCCGACGCCGGGGCACATTAAAACCAATGCGGCGAATTGTGCCGCATTAGGCTTCGGGATGCACCTTCACATGCAGTGCGTCTAGTGCTTGAAGCGCTCGGTCAGCGCCTGAGCGACGGCAGGGTGAACGAATTTGGTGATATCGCCGCCCAACGCCGCGATTTCACGTACCAACGTCGAGGAAATGAACGAATAGCGCTCCGAGGGCGTCAGGAACAGGCTTTCAACGTCCGGTGCCAATTGGCGATTCATGTTGGCCAGTTGAAACTCGTACTCGAAGTCCGATACCGCGCGTAAGCCGCGCAGAAAGACATTGGCGTTCTGTTCCTTGGCAAAGTGCGCGAGCAGCGTCGAAAAACCGACAACTTCCACGTTAGGCAGGTGTTTGGTGACTTCGCGGGCCAGCTCGACGCGTTGCTCCAGAGGGAACAGCGGATTTTTCTTCGGGCTGGCGGCAACCGCAATGACCACTTGGTCGAACAGGCGCGAGGCGCGCTCGACCAAATCTCCATGGCCCTTGGTAATCGGGTCGAAGGTGCCTGGGTACAACACTCGGTTCATCGCGTCGTCCTGGTCGGAGTCCGTTGTGGGACTCGGATGGTATCGCAGCCTTCCCGATGGGCCAAGCTGCGCAGTAGGTCTCACGCGTCGTATTGTGCCGATTATCGGCCATGTCTCAGCCGAAACCCGCAAATTCGGGGTTATTTACCGTGATGGGAATAATGTTCAGGGCTCGGTAGTGGGTGCAGATTCTGTGCACGGGCGTGGCAAAACAAGCCTGGGTCCTATCGAGCCTCGAATCGGCTTGCCGAGGCATGATTCCGGCGAGCAGGCGGGTATTCGGGCTTTGCGACAAACGGTTTTTGGGTGAGGTGTCACCCCGCGGCTGCACGCTGCCTGCGTCGACTTGACACTGCCACTGCTTCGATTCTGCCACCATTGCAGCATCTGCCTGGGATAAGATTGCCATCATCTGATCAGCAATTAGAGTGGCCTGGCCCAGCATGGCATCCCGTACCAAAACCCGTGAACGCATCGTGCAAACCAGTCTGGAGCTGTTCAATCAGCAGGGTGAGCGAAGCGTGACCACCAATCATATTGCTGCGCACATGGAAATCTCGCCCGGCAATCTCTATTACCACTTCGCCAACAAGCAGGCGATCATTGCCGAGCTGTTCACTGAGTACGAGATACTGGTGGGCAGTTTTCTCACCCTGCCGACAGATCGCCTGCCGGCCATCGAGGACAAGCGCGATTATTTCCTGACGATAATCGATGCGATGTGGCGCTACCGGTTCCTGCATCGCGACCTTGAGCATCTGCTGACCTCGGATGCCGAACTGGCAAGACGTTACCGGCGCTTTTCGTACCGCTGCCTGATGCAGGCGATGACCATCTATCGCGGGTTCATCAAGGCGGGCATCCTGAAAATGGATGAGTCGCAGATCGAGTGGACCAGTCTCAACACCTGGATCGTGTTGACGTCGTGGGTGCGTTTTCTGTGCACCAACCGGGAAAACTCTACCGAGTTGAACCAATCAGCGATTCGACGTGGCGTCTATCAGGTTCTTATGCTCGAATCTGTCTTTGTCGCGCCTCAGGCTCGCGAAGCGTTCGACGCGTTGTGCGCAACGTTTCATTCGCCGCTGCCCGAGGTTCTGATGTGAATTTCAGAGCCGATGAGTAGCCTGCTCGTCGGTTTTCTGCCACAGGAGTGTGTCATGTCCATTGCGCAACTAATCAGCCCCGAGCAACTGGCTGCACGCCAGAAAACCCCAGGCCTGGTGATTCTCGATTGTCGTTATGCGCTTGAAGATTCCGACTACGGTCAGCGCAGTTACGCCCAGGGGCGTATCGAGGGCGCGTCCTTTGCCGATCTGAAGCGCGACCTCAGCGGGCCAGTGATCAAGGGCAAAACGGGACGCCACCCGCTACCGGAGCCCGAGGCATTGTTACAGTGCTTTCAGGCGTGGGGCATCAACGCTGACAGCGATGTCGTGCTGTATGACGATGGCTCGGGAATGTATGCCGCACGTGCTTGGTGGTTGCTGGCCTGGATGGGCAAGCGCGAAGGTGTTTATCTGCTCGATGGCGGGTTGAAGGCCTGGCACGCGGCCGGATTGCCGTTGAGCCTCGATGCGCCGATTCATGAGCCGGGTCGTTTCGGCGGAGAACCGGACATGTCGATGGTGCTCAGTGGCAGTCGCTTGCATGGCCGTCTCGGACGCCCGGAAATGACCCTGATCGATGCCCGCGCCGAAGCGCGCTTTCGAGGCGACGTAGAGCCTCTGGACCCGGTTGCCGGGCACATCCCCGGCGCTCAGTGTGCGGCATGCACTGACAATCTGGGGCCGGATGGACGCTTTTTACCGCCTGATCAGCTCAGGCAGCGTTTCGCCGAAAAGCTACAGGGTCGTCCACCGGAAAGTCTGGTGTCCTATTGCGGTTCGGGGGTCACTGCCTGCCATAACCTGTTCGCCCTTTGCCTGGCCGGCTATCCGTTGGCAACGCTCTATGCAGGCTCGTGGAGTGAGTGGATCAACGATCCTGAGCATGAAATCGCCACTGGCGCCAGTTGATCCGTCGTCAATCCGCGCAGGCGCTTGCCCGCTCCTGTGCGGCGGTCAGCCATAGCGGGATGCGACGTTCGAGGTAATAACCCGGATTGCGTAGCGAGCCATCGACAAAACCGACATGCCCGCCTTTGCTGTGCAGTTCGAATTCGGTGCAGGACGACAGCTCGCTCGGCTCGGGCAGGCTGTGAGGGAATACGAACGGGTCGTCGCGGGACTGGATAATCAGCGTCGGTGTCCTGATCTGGCCAAGGTAATAGCGACTCGAGGCCCTGCGGTAGTAATCCGTGGCATCGGTAAAACCATGCAGCGGCGCAGTCACCCGGCCGTCGAAGTCCCAGAACGTGCGCATGTTCTCCAGTGAGCCCAGTGCGGCGAGTTCGGCAAGCCCCTCGCTGATGCCTTCATGCTGGAAGCGGTTCTGTTTGTCCCGGATATAAGCCAGCATTTCGCGCATGAAGTGCCGCTGATAGACCCTGGAAAACCCTTGGCCGATACGATTGGCGCATTCGTCCAGACGAAACGGTACAGACACCGCAACGGCCCCCAGCAGGTTACTGTCTGCGCCGTACTCTCCCAGGTACTTGAGCAACACATTGCCGCCCAGCGAATATCCTGCGGCGTACAAGGGCGCCGACGGACGCAGTGAGCGTAAATGAGCGATTACTTCGGCCAGATCCTCGCTGGCACCGGAGTGATAACTGCGCGACAGCAGGTTCGGCTCTCCCGAGCACCCGCGCCAGTTCAGCGCTACGCTGGCCCAGCCTTGTGCTGCCATCGCTTTTTGCAGACCGGCTACGTAAGGCGAATTGGACGACCCGGTCAGGCCATGAAGCACCAGCACAAGAGGTTTGTCGGCATCAACCGGACCGTGCCAGTCCATGTCCAGAAAGTCCCCGTCCTTCAACCACAACCGCTCGCGAGTACGCGCCAGCAACGTGGGTTTGCGCAACAGCGGGCCCCACAGCGTCTGCAGATGCGGATTGCCCATGCCGACGGCCGGTACGAACGGATTGAGATGGGGCAGGAAGGGAGGCTGTGTGGGCACGGGCTTGCTCAACGATCAATTCAGGGGCTGACGCTGTACGTTGCCACCAAGTGGGTCGGGATGTAAGTGGCCTGACGGTATCCATTGCGCGTAGAGCTGCATTTCGTGACGCTTCGCATTGCAAAAGAGGATGCGGAGCGTTGCGCGATAGTTGAAGTTATCGTTCCGCACGCTCCCGTATTGATTAACCCCGCTGCCACAGCGCGTAATACACTTGGCCAGCCTTTTTCTCGCGGTGCAATCGCCAGCTACCCGGCAAGCCGGTGGTCGATGGCGGTGTCTCGCTTTCGGTGTAGATCCAGGCGGTATCTGCCAGCCAGCCGTGGCTTTCCAGCAGGTTGCAGGCTGAAGCCAGCAGGCCTTGATGGAAGGGCGGGTCGAGAAAGACCACGTCGAAGGGCGATGCAGCGGCGGTTTCCAGATGGCGCAGGGCGTCAGTCTGCGAGACCTGGCCACTGATGCAGTTCAGTGCGTTGAGGTTCTGGCGCAGGCTGGCGATGGCCGCCGCGTTGCTGTCCAGTGCCAGGCCCATGCTGGCACCTCGGGACAGGGCTTCGAAATACAGCGCGCCGCTGCCGGTGAAGACGTCCAGCACTCTGGCTCCGGCAATATAGGGGGCCAGCCAGTTGAACAGGGTTTCGCGCACGCGATCAGGCGTCGGGCGCAGGCCGGGGGCGTCGGGGAAGGTCAGCCGGCGGCTGCCCCATTCTCCGCCGATGATACGAAGCTGACCCAGGCCGTTATGGCCCTTCGGACGTGGATTGGCCATCAGTGTTCCGGGACCCCTGCAGGTTGGCGGGCGGGCTTGTCGGTGGGCGCTGGCAGTGGTTTTTGCTCCACGGTCGGGCCAACGGTGACAATGACCATCTTATCGGCGCTCAGATGCTTGCTCATCGCCGCTTTCACCTGTTCGACCGTCACGCTCTGGGCAGCGGCCATGTAGTCTTCAAGGTAGGTCAGCGGCAGGTTATAGAAACCGATGGCACCCAGTTGGCCGACGATGGCGGAATTACTGGCTGCGGTCAGCGGGAAGCTACCGGTCAGTTCGCGTTTCACATCGTCGACTTCTTTCTGGGTCGGGCCGTTGGCGAGGAAGTCGCGAACGATGTCCTGCACCAGTTTGAGGGTGTTTTCACTCATTTCCGCACGCGTTTGCAGGCCGATCATGAACGGTCCGGCAACCTGCATGGGGGTGAAGCCGGACGAGACACCGTAGGTCAGGCCACGTTTTTCCCGCACTTCGGTCATCAGTCGGCTGCCAAAGCCGCCACCGCCCAGCACCGAGTTACCCACGGTCAGCGCCGCGTAATCCGGATCGTTGCGGTCGATGCCCAGTTGCGCGAGCATCAGGTGGGTCTGGTTGGATGCAAACTCGATGTGCGTGGCACCTGCCTTGGGTTCGACAGGGTCGGCGACTTTGGCCAGGGCCGGGCCTTTGGGCAGCGAGGCGGATACCTGAGCGGCGACGGCTTGTGCTTCATCTCTCGACAGGTCGCCCACCAGTGCGATCACTGCGTTACCAGCCGCATAGCCTTTGGCGTGGAAAGCCTTGAGCTGAGCCAGAGTAATGGCGTTGATGCTCTTGGCGTCACCCTCGCTCGGGTGAGCGTAGGGATGGTCGCCGTACAGACGATTGAACAGTTCCTTGCTGGCGATAGCGCCGGGGTTCTGCTTCTGGCTCTCGAAACTGGCGATCAACTGGTTCTTGATGCGCGCCAGAGAGTCGGCAGGGAAGGTGGGTTTGCCCACGACTTCGCTGAACAGCTTCAGGGCGGGGTCGCGTTTGTCGGCAGCACTCAGGCTGCGTAGGGACGTCACGGCCATGTCGCGGTAGGAACCGTTGCTGAAGTCGGCCCCCAGTCCTTCGAAGCCCTGAGCGATGGCGCTGACGTCCTTGCCTTTGATGCCCTCGTTGAGCATGGCGTTGGTCAGCAGGGCGATGCCGGGGGATTTCTGGTCCTGGCTACTGCCTGCGGCAAATGTCAGGCGCATGTCGAACATCGGCAATTCGCGGGACTCCACGAACAGCACCCTGGCGCCCTCGGCGGTGTTCCAGGTCTGGATATTCAGGGCGCGACGGGCCGGAGCCTTGCCGTCCAGTTCCTTGAGGGTTTGCAGGTTGCTGCCCAGCGCCGGAGCGCCCGGCTCGGCAGGGGTGGCAGTGTCGGCAGCGGCTGGCAGGGCGACAAGGGCACCGAGCGAACCGGCCAGGATCAGGCCAAGCAGCGCATGACGTGGAGCATTGCGCGTGATCATTTGGCTTTCTCCTCAGGCAGAACGTGTGCAACGCTGAGGCGCTCACGGGTGAAATAAGTGTTGGCAGCCTTCTGGATGTCTTGCGGGGTCACGCTCTGCAGCGCTTCCAGCTCGTTGTCCATCAGCTTCCAGGACAGGCCGACGGTTTCCAGTTCTCCGATCATGGTTGCCTGGCTGGTGATCGAGTCGCGCTCATAGACCACGCCGGCAATAACCTGGGCTCTTACGCGCTCGAGTTCCTCTGCGGACGGTGCCTTGGTTTTCAGCTCATCAAGCAGACGCCAGATACCGGCTTCTACATCGGCCAGGGTCTTCTTCTTCTGCTGGTTGGGTGTGGCGCTGATCATGAACAGGCTGTCGCCGCGAGCAAAGGCGTCATAGCGCGACGAGGCGCCGGAGACCAGTTCTTCGCCACGTTCCAGACGTGAGGGGATGCGTGCGCTGTAACCGCCGTCGAGCAGTGCTGCAATCAGGCGCAGAGCGTTTGCCGAACGCTGATCTTCAGCGGTCGCGACGCTCGGCACATTGAAGCCGTAAATCAGGCTGGGCAGTTGGGTCTTGACGTGCAGGGTGATCTTGCGCTCACCCGGCTCTGCCAGTTCCAGTGGCTTTTTCGAAGGCGGTATGTCGCGGCGCGGGACCGGCCCGAAGAAGCGTTCTGCCAGGGCTTTGACTTCGTCCGGCTGCACATCACCGACCACCACCAGCGTTGCGTTGTTCGGCGCATACCAGGATTCGTACCAGTGGCGCAGTTCTTCAACCTTCATGCGTTCCAGGTCCGCCATCCAGCCAATGGTCGGCGTGTGGTAGCCGCTGGCGGGGTAGGCCATCGCCTTGAAGCGCTCGAACGCCTTGCCTATCGGCTTGTCATCGGTGCGCAGACGGCGCTCTTCCTTGATGACTTCGATCTCGCTGCTGAATTCGTCGGCGGGCAATTTCAGGGTGGCCATGCGATCGGCTTCCAGTTCCAGCGCGACGCTCAGGCGATCACGGGCCAGCACCTGATAGTAGGCGGTGTAGTCATCGCTGGTGAACGCATTCTCTTCAGCGCCCAGATCGCGCAGAATCAGCGAGGATTCACCCGGGCCGGTCTTGCTGCTGCCTTTGAACATCATGTGTTCAAGCGCGTGGGACAGGCCGGTCTGACCCGGCGTTTCGTAGCTGGAGCCGACCTTGTACCAGATCTGCGAAACCACCACCGGGGCGCGGTGGTCTTCGCGGACAATAACCTTCAGGCCATTGTCGAGGGTAAATTCATGGGTCGGTTGCGGATCGGCAGCCAATGCTGTCAAAGGCAGACAAACTGTGCTGAGCAGCAGGCCTGCGGCGCGGCGGGCTAAAGCATTCATTCGTAGTTTGAACCTGTAGAACGGCCCGCGTGAACTTAGCGTCGGCGAGCGCGGGGGTGTTAGGATACTGATCCGTTTGCTTCAGAGACAGCCTTCACTGGCCAATTGCGAGTGAAACCTGTCTGAAACGCAGGTAAAGGTAGCTGGACAAGCGGCCGTTGAGTGAACAAGAAGTCCTAAACGCAGTCTGTTTTGCATGTCAGAATTTTTCCGGGTCGCCCTCTGGCGTCCCGCAACCTTGAGATAGCCGTCCTCCATGTTTGGTTCCAACGACGACAAGAAGACCCCAGCCGAGGCTGGAGAGAAGAAAGGCCTGTTCGGATGGCTGCGCAAGAAACCGCAGCAAACCGAGCCAGCGCCGCAAGAATTATCCCCGACGCAACCCGATCCGGTCCCTGACCAGGTTGTGACAACGCCGCAGGTTGAGCCTCCTGTTGCCTCGCAATCCGCATCCGGGAGCACCGCCCAGGCGGCTGCACCTGCGCCGCAAGCCCCTGTCGAGCCTGGTGCGCCGTCGCCTCAGCCCTGGCTGACCTTGCCGGTAACTGAAGAGCCCGTAGCACTGAGTGACGAGCGCGAGCCGCATGTTACTCCGGCTATTCCAGAGCAGAGTCATGCTGCACCCGCACCCGCACCCGCACCCGCAGCGCCTATGCCCGTCGCATCGGAACCCGCAGTCGATATCTTGCCGGTCGATATTCCTGAGCCTGTGCTGGTCCGGCCTGCACCGGAGCCAGTCGTTGCGCAGGCAGTGCCACAGCCTGTGCAAGCTGTTCGGGAAGTACCTGCGGTCCCAGCCTCGGTCCCGGTACAAGAGCCTGAAGCCGCCAAGGTCGGTTTCTTCGCGCGCCTCAAGCAGGGGCTGTCGAAAACCAGCGCCAGTATCGGTGAAGGCATGGCCAGCCTTTTTCTGGGCAAGAAAGCCATCGATGATGACCTGCTTGAAGAAATCGAAACCCGCCTGCTGACGGCAGATGTCGGCGTTGAAGCCACGTCGGTCATCATTCAGAGCCTGACTCAGAAGGTCGCCCGCAAGCAGTTGACCGACGCCCAGGCGTTGTACACCTCGTTGCAGGGCGAGCTGGCTGCGATGCTCAAGCCTGTCGAGCAGCCCCTGGTCATCAAGGCCGAACACAAGCCGTTCGTGATTCTCGTAGTCGGCGTCAATGGTGCGGGCAAGACCACGACCATTGGCAAGCTGGCCAAGAAGCTGCAACTGGAAGGCAAGAAAGTCATGCTGGCAGCAGGTGACACCTTTCGTGCTGCGGCTGTCGAGCAATTGCAGGTCTGGGGTGAGCGCAACCACATTCCGGTCATCGCCCAGCACACCGGTGCCGACTCTGCTTCGGTCATCTTCGATGCTGTGCAAGCCGCCAAGGCTCGCGGTATCGACGTGCTGATTGCCGACACCGCCGGCCGTCTGCACACCAAAGACAACCTGATGGAGGAGTTGAAGAAGGTTCGCCGTGTGATCGGCAAGCTGGACGCCGACGCCCCCCATGAGGTGTTGCTGGTCCTCGACGCAGGCACCGGGCAGAACGCTATCAATCAGGCCAGGCAATTCAACCAGACGGTCACGCTGACCGGGCTGGCGCTGACCAAGCTGGATGGCACTGCCAAGGGCGGCGTGATTTTCGCCCTGGCCAAGCAGTTTGGCTTGCCGATTCGCTATATCGGCGTCGGTGAAGGTATCGATGATCTACGTACCTTTGAGGCCGAACCCTTTGTTCAGGCACTGTTTGCGGAGCGGGAGCGTTCATGATTCGATTCGAGCAGGTCGGTAAGCGCTACCCGAATGGACATGTCGGGCTGCATGAACTGAGCTTTCGAGTACGTCGCGGCGAATTTCTGTTCGTCACGGGTCATTCCGGTGCAGGCAAAAGCACCCTGCTGCGCCTGTTGCTGGCCATGGAGCGTCCGACCACCGGCAAGCTGATGCTGGCCGGTCAGGACCTTGGGCAGATCAGCAACGCACAGATCCCGTTTCTGCGTCGTCAGATCGGCGTCGTGTTCCAGAACCATCAACTGCTGTTTGACCGAACGGTGTTCAACAACATCGCATTGCCCTTGCAGATCCTCGGCCTGTCCAAGCCCGAGATCGCCAAGCGGGTCGATTCGGCCCTCGAGCGCGTGGCACTGTCCGACAAGGCCGAGCTGTATCCAGGTGATCTTTCCACAGGGCAGCAACAGCGTGTCGGGATCGCCCGCGCCATTGTTCATCGCCCGGCCCTGCTGCTGGCCGATGAACCGACTGGTAACCTCGATCCACGCCTTGCAGCGGAAATCATGGGTGTGTTTGAAGATATCAACCGGCTGGGGACCAGCGTGCTGATTGCCAGTCACGACCTTGCCTTGATCGCCCGCATGCGCCATCGCATGCTGACCCTGCAGCGCGGTCGTCTGATCGGTGACGGGGAGGCCGGAGTATGAGTGCTACACGCAGCCCCAAGGTGTCTGAGCGCGTTGCGCCCAAAGCCGCCGATCCAGTGCCGCCGAAAAAGAAAAAGCAGCGCCACGATCACGATGATGACGGCCCGGATTTCAACGCGCTGTTGTCGGCCTGGCTGGAAAGCCATCGGTCCAGTCTGGTGGACAGCCTGCGACGTCTGGGCAAACAACCCATTGGCAGCTTCTTCACTTGCCTGGTTATGGCGATTGCCTTGAGCCTGCCGATGGGCCTGTCGTTGCTGTTGAGCAATGTCGAGCGCCTGGGTGGTTCATGGCAGCGTGCAGCGCAGATTTCCATCTACCTGAAAATGGATGCCAGTACCGCTGATGGCACTCGCCTGCGTGACGAGATCAAGTCGATGCCCGGCGTGGCAGACGCTGAGTACATCAGCAGCGAACAAGCGCTGGGTGAGTTCAAGCAGCAGTCCGGGTTGGGCGAAGCACTCAAGGAATTGCCGGAGAACCCGCTCCCGGGCGTGGTGCTGGTAACGCCGGATGAGGTCGACAAGCCTGCACTGGAAGCCTTGCGCACGCGTTTGGCGGAACTGCCTAAAGTCGAGCAGGCGCAACTCGATCTGGTCTGGGTCGAAAGACTGGCCGCTATCCTCAAGCTGGGTGACCGGTTCGTCTTCGGCTTGACGGTTCTGCTGGTCTCGGCTTTGCTGTTAGTAATTGGTAACACAATACGTTTACACATTGAAAACCGCCGTACTGAAATCGAAGTCATCAAGCTTGTGGGTGGCACTGACAGTTACGTACGCAGGCCCTTCCTCTATATGGGCGCGCTGTATGGTTTCGGGGCAGGAATTCTGTCCTGGGGCGTTCTGGCTTATGGCCTGAACTGGCTGAACGGAGCGGTCGTCGGGTTGGCGGGTCTTTACGGAAGTGACTTCGCGCTGGCTGGTGTTCCGATGGGCGATGGTCTTTCGCTCTTGCTTGGAGCGGTTCTGTTAGGGTATATCGGTGCCTGGATTGCGGTCGCCCGCCACTTGCGTGAGCTGGCGCCCCGATAGAGCCAAATTATTGTTTCACCAGACTGGCCTCTGAAAATCAAGGAACTTGGTTAGCGGTTCCGGGTCAATCTGGCTAGTGCTGAACTGCACATCACATGTGCGCTGGAGGTTTTTTCGTATGACCACTTCTTTGCAACCTGCTTATGCTTTAGTCCCGGGTGCGAACCTTGAGGCCTATGTGCACACGGTCAACAGCATTCCCTTGCTGACGCCCGAGCAGGAGCGTGAACTGGCTGAGAGTCTCTACTATGAGCAGGATCTGGACGCGGCCCGACAAATGGTCCTCGCCCACCTGCGCTTCGTCGTGCACATCGCGCGCAGTTATTCGGGTTACGGTCTGGCTCAGGCTGACCTGATCCAGGAAGGCAACGTCGGTCTGATGAAGGCCGTGAAGCGCTTCAATCCCGAAATGGGCGTGCGTCTGGTTTCTTTTGCCGTGCACTGGATCAAGGCCGAGATTCACGAGTTCATCCTGCGCAACTGGCGTATCGTCAAGGTCGCCACGACCAAGGCGCAGCGCAAGCTGTTCTTCAACCTGCGCAGTCAGAAGAAGCGTCTGGCCTGGCTGAACAACGATGAAGTCCATCGCGTCGCAGAAAGCCTTGGCGTCGAGCCGCGTGAAGTCCGTGAAATGGAAAGCCGTCTGACGGGCCACGACATGGCCTTTGACCCGGCTGCCGAAGCGGATGACGACAGCGCCTTTCAGTCACCGGCCAATTATCTGGAAGACCACCGTTACGATCCGGCGCGTCAACTGGAAGACTCCGACTGGACCGACAACTCCACCGCCAATCTGCATCAGGCGCTGGATGTGCTCGACGAACGCAGCCGCGATATTCTCTACCAGCGCTGGTTGGCAGAGGAAAAAGCCACGCTGCACGACTTGGCGCAGAAGTACAACGTCTCTGCCGAGCGTATTCGTCAGCTGGAAAAAAGCGCGATGAACAAGCTCAAGACGTCGATAGCCGCGTAAGGCTACCCGGACGAAAAACGCCCCGAGATGATCGGGGCGTTTTTGGTTGTGTATCAGCTATCGTGCGGCGCTCTGCGTCCTCTATGCGACGCGGAGCGCGCGTCAAGCCCTCACCATCTCTGGCTGCTGTTCAACCCCTGCAGGTATTCATCACCACCCAACTGACGCATTTGCTGACGAATCCAGCCTGCACGGCGAGACACGTAACTGCTCGGGTGGCTGGCGCTCCATTGGCGAGGGTTGGGGAGGACGGCAGCCAGGTAGCTGGCCTGTTGGGCAGAAAGCGCGCTGGCATTGGTGCGGAAGTGATGCTGCGCCGCAGCCTGGGCACCGAACACGCCTTCGTCCCATTCAACGCTGTTCAGGTACACCTCAAGGATGCGCTCCTTGGACCACAGCAGCTCGATAAGCAGGGTGAACCACGCTTCCAGTCCCTTGCGCAAGTAGCTGCGGCCGGACCACAGGAACAGATTTTTCGACACCTGCTGGCTCAACGTGCTGGCACCGCGAATAGAACCGCCTTGCTCGTTGTGCAGAATGGCGGCCTGAATCGCATCGACGTCAAAGCCCCAATGCTCGGCAAACTTCTGGTCTTCGCCAGCAATGACCGCGATTTTGAGGTTGTTGGAAATTTTGTCCCACGGTTCCCAGTCGCGCTGCAGGTCGATGGGCTCGCCGTCGACCCAGGATTCGACCTTGCGCTCGACCATCAGCGCCGTACCCGGTGGCGGTACCCAGCGCAGGATCAAAACCACGAAAACACTGCTCGCGGCGAACCACAGCAGGGCTTTGACGATGCGACGAAGAATAGACTGCAGCATAGAGATGGCTTGGCCGAACCCGTTGAGCGGGCCATTATACAGACCCTGCGCCTTTCGACGATTTTTCACTGGAGTTCCTGATGCTTCGTAGCTTTTTGATGCTTGCCGCGTTCTTCGGCTTTACGGGTGTGGCCCTGGGCGCATTTGCGGCGCACGGTCTCAAGGAGCGCTTGAGTGCCGAGTACCTGGAGGTGTTTAACACAGGCGTGCTTTATCAACTGATTCACGCGTTGGCTCTGCTGGGCGTGGCGATACTGGCAACGCACATCCCCGGACGCCTGATCACCTGGGCCGGGTTTTCCTTCGCAGTCGGTATTCTGCTGTTTTCCGGCAGCCTCTATGCCTTGACCCTCACCGGGTTCAGCAAGCTGGGCATCGTCACGCCGTTCGGTGGCCTGGCATTTCTGTTCGGCTGGTCGATGCTGGGGCTGGCGGCCTGGAGGCTGGGTTCTGCTCCTTGAGTGATGGCTTGAACGGCAGGCCGTGCTTGAGACGAATGGCGTGGCTTTGCCTTGGTCATACCGGCTGATCGGGCTAGAATGCTCGCCCCCTAAAAGTGATGGCTGCTCCCGCATGCACATTCAGTTGAACGGTGAACCCTTTGAATTGCCCGATGGTGAAACCGTCGCGGCATTACTGACCCGCCTGGACCTTGCCGGACGCCGGGTTGCGGTGGAACTGAACCTGGATATAGTGCCGCGCAGCCAGCATGTGACAGCCGTCCTTCGTGAGGGCGATCAGGTCGAAGTGGTTCATGCCATTGGTGGCGGGTAGTCGGCAATCCGCACTGCGCCCACCCCCATCTGCCCGTAATGAGGATTTCCAATGAGCAATGTTCGCAGCGACAAGCCTTTCGTTCTGGCCGGTCGGACCTTCGCGTCGCGCCTGTTGGTAGGCACCGGCAAGTACATCGATATGGAACAGACCCGTCTGGCCATCGAGGCCTCGGGTGCCGAGATCGTCACCGTGGCCGTACGTCGCACCAACCTGGGCCAGAACCCGGGTGAGCCAAACCTGCTGGACGTACTGCCACCCGACCGCTACACGATTCTGCCGAATACTGCTGGCTGCTTCGATGCGACCGAGGCTGTGCGTACCTGCCGCCTTTCGCGGGAACTGCTCGACGGCCGCAATCTGGTCAAGCTCGAAGTGCTGGCCGACCAGAAAACCCTGTTCCCGAATGTGATCGAAACGCTCAAGGCCGCCGAGATCCTGGTCAAGGACGGTTTTGACGTAATGGTTTACACCAGCGATGACCCGATCATCGCCCGCCAGCTGGCGGAAATCGGCTGTATCGCGATCATGCCGCTGGCCGGACTGATCGGCAGCGGGCTGGGGATCTGCAACCCGTACAACCTGCAGATCATTCTTGAAGAAACCCAAGTGCCTGTGCTGGTCGATGCCGGTGTCGGCACCGCGTCCGACGCCACTATTGCGATGGAGCTGGGCTGTGAAGCCGTGTTGATGAACTCGGCCATCGCCCATGCCCGGCAGCCGGTCATGATGGCCGAAGCCATGAAGCACGCTGTAATTGCTGGTCGTCTGGCCTACCTTGCCGGGCGTATGCCACGAAAACTCTATGCCAGCGCATCTTCGCCGCTGGATGGCCTGATCAAGTAAGAGCCCGTTGATGACTGATTCGCACGTATCGCACCCAGAGTCGCCTGCTGTAGAAGAGGGCGAAGAGCGCCCGCACCGCCGCATCAAGAGTTTCGTGATGCGCGCCGGTCGCATGACCGAAGGTCAGCAGCGCGGCCTTGATCAGGGTCGCCCGTTGTATGGCCTTTCTCTGACTGAGGTGCCGGTGGATTTCGATCAGGTATTCGGTCGTTCTGCACCGCGCACTCTGGAGATCGGTTTTGGCATGGGCCACTCGTTGCTGGAAATGGCGGCAGCGGCTCCGGAGCACGATTTCATCGGTGTCGAGGTGCATTCTCCTGGCGTGGGCGCGCTGCTCAATGGCGTGCTGACCCAGGGGCTGACCAATGTACGCGTCTACGATTGTGACGCCATTGAAGTGCTCAACCGTTGCATCGCGGATAACAGCCTTGATCGCCTGATGCTGTTCTTCCCGGATCCGTGGCACAAGAGCCGTCACCACAAGCGCCGCATCGTGCAGCCCGAGTTTGCAGCATTGGTACGCAGCAAGTTGAAGGTTGGCGGTGTGTTCCACATGGCCACCGATTGGGGGCCGTACGCGGAATACATGCTGGAAGTGATGAGCGTAGCGCCCGGTTATCGCAATCAGGCCGACGACAAGCAGTACGTACCCCGCCCGGCCGAACGCCCGATTACCAAGTTCGAGCGCCGTGGCGAAAAGCTCGGCCACGGCGTCTGGGATCTGAAGTTCGAAAAGATCGACTGAACAGGCAGCTCGTGCCCGGTCCCTCGGGCACGACCCTGCAACAGAAAGCGTATCCCGCCTCTTATTGAATTTCGTCCGGCTTGACGATTACCCAGTTCTTGTCAGCCGTGACCGGCAACTTCTCTTTGGCCTGAGCTTCGGCGTTGTCCTTGATCATGCCGTTCAACTGGGTCATGTACTTGTCTTTGCGGTTGATCCACAAGTGCACGCCGCCCTTGCTCACATCGACGCTGTGAAACAGCATGTAGCCGTCGCTGGTCGGGGTATCGCCGCCAACCAGCACCGGTTTTTTCCACTGGTCGATGTAGGTCAGAATCGCCGCCTGCTTACCGGCCATCCAGGTGGCCGGGGTCCACAGGTAAGGCGTCAGTTCCAGACCCATGTTGCTTTTCGCATCATATTTGCCGGCGGTGATCTGCTTGCGGGCAGTGGTCAGCTCGCCGGTCTTGCGGTCTTTCAGCAGCGTGGTGACGCCTATCACGTTCTGCGGTTTGACGTTGTAACCGTACTTGGGATCGGCGGCGACCATGCGCACCAGCTCTTCGGACGCTGCGGTCATCACGTAGACCTCGATGCCGTTCTCCATCAGCTTGTTGTACAGCTCGGTCTGGCCAGTGAATACGCGGGGCGGCTCGACATTGAGCTGCTTGACGGTATCGCCGTCGTAATAGGTCGCAGGGATCGGCTTTTTCAGGGCCATCAGCTCATCGACGTAGCCTTTCAGCTCCTGCAGCGTAAAGCCGGAAAACACCTGCGCGACCCACGGGTAGCAGACCATGTCGTCTATTTCGCAAAGACGGTAGTAGTAACTGAACAGGCTTTCCTTGTGTTCGGCGGTGTCTTTGAAAGGGATGAGTTTCAAGGAAGGATCGAGCGTTTCGCGGGTAATCAGCCCTTTGTTTTCCATGTACGGCAGCAGCGACTCTTCAAGGTCGAAGCGGTAGCTGGTGTTGTCCATGTCAAAAACCGCGTAGTTGCCCTTGTTGGCGTTGGCGGCAATCATCGCGTCGAGCGCCTTGGCGGCAGGCTCAGGCCAGTGCTTCAATTCAGTGGCAGCAAAGGACTGGCTGGCAAGCCCGGCACAGAGTGCGGCAGCCAGCAGTTTTGGCGCGATTTTCATAGGCGATTTCCCCTTGTCATAAAAACGAAGGGGCAGACCGTAACAAAATATTGTGAAGGCAAAAGTACGTCAGCGACCCGAAAAAGGCCTAAAGACGTCGTTTGCCCCTTTGTTTGCGACGCTAAAACCAAAAGCGACACTTTTGTTGCAGTTTTTTGTGGGCAACCGTTGTTGCACTGAAAACAGCGATCAGGTGCGTTCCCAGACTTCAAAATTGTAAGCAGGCTTGTCGTCGACGGCGGCGTTTTCGGCAGTGGACACCAGCGTCCATTGCGCCTTGTCGAACTCAGGAAACCACGCGTCGCCTTCCGGGCTCAGTGCGACGCGAGTCAGGTAGAGACGATCTGCCCGATCAAGGGCCTGAGCGTAAAGCTGAGCGCCGCCGATCAGCATCAGCTCGTCCACGCCCTGTTGCTGCGCCCACTGTTCGGCACGCACGACTGCGGCGTCCAGCGAGGCGAAGACTTCGGCGCCTTCAAGCTGCAGGCCGGTCTGGCGGCTGACCACCAGATTCAAACGACCGGGTAGCGGACGGCCGAGCGAATCCCAGGTCTTGCGGCCCATGATGATCGGCTTGCCGAGCGTCGTTGCCTTGAAATATTTGAAATCCCCCGGCAAATGCCAGGGCATGGAGTTTTCGACGCCGATCACTCGGTTTTCACCAAGGGCGGCAATCAGGCTGAGGGGGAGGTGAGTTTTCATGCCGCGAGGATATCAGAGGTCACGGGGCAGGCGAATGAACTGACACACGCCGTGCTCAGTCCCATGACAGCGGTTATGCTCGCCGCTGAATTCAATCAAGAGACACTGTGTGACTGTATTGACCCCACTCGATACCCTCTGGCTGACCGAAGCCGTGCGCCTGCGCGAACAACAGGCTGGCGCGCTGGACGATCAGGACGCCAATCGCCGTGCCCGCGCTGCCGGGGGCGATCTGACTGCCCGCCTTACCCATCGCGCCCTCGGGTTGGCAGAGCGTGACGGCATGCTCGGCGTATTGCACCGCTGGAAGCAGGGTGCGCGGCTGGCAATCATTGCATTGGCGATGCTCGCGCTCATCAGTGGCGCAGGCTTGGCGTTCGCTGCAATGGGCGACGGGCAGGCCCCGGTCAATGTGTTCTGGGCGCTGGGCAGTTTGCTTGGGCTGAACCTGGTGCTGTTGCTGACCTGGACGCTGGGGCTGATCTTCGCTGGACGCAGCAATACCGGATTGGGCCGGTTATGGCTGTGGCTGAGTGAAAAGCTCGCCCGTGATGCGCAGGTCGCGCAACTCGCACCTGCTCTGATCCTGCTGCTGCAGCGTAAGCGCCTGAATCGTTGGGTGCTGGGGCTGGTGGTGCACAGCCTGTGGCTGCTGGCGCTGTTCAGTGCGCTGGCGGTGCTGTTAATGCTGATGGCAACCCGGCGTTATGGATTCGTCTGGGAAACCACTATTTTGAGCGGCGACACCTTTGTCAGCCTGACCCAGGCCCTCAGTACGGTGCCAGCCTGGCTGGGCTTCAGCGTGCCGGACGAAACCATGATTCGTGCCAGCGGCAATGGCGCTTTGAGTATCGAGAGTGCCCGCCAGGCCTGGGCTGCGTGGCTGGTGGGGGTGTTGCTGGTCTACGGCATCGTGCCGCGTCTGCTGCTGGCCGGCTTCTGTCTGTGGCGCTGGAAGCAGGGGCGGGCAGCGCTGCGCCTTGACCTTGATTTACCTCAATACCTTGAATTGCGTGAGCGCCTGATGCCCAGCAGCGAGCGTTTGGGCGTCAACGATGCCGAGCCTGCTGCGCTGCATCAGGTGCAGTCCAGCGCAGGAGCAACCGAAAGCAACGGCGCGCTGCTGGTGGCAATCGAGCTGGATGATCAGCAGTTCTGGCCGCCCGAGCTACCGCCCGGTGTGGCCGATGCAGGCATTCTCGACAGCCGTGAATCGCGCCACAAGCTGCTGGAGCAACTGACCCGGTTCCCGCCTTCGCGCATGGTGATCGCGTGTGATCCGCGCCGCTCGCCGGACCGCGGCAGCCTGGCGCTGATCGCCGAACTGGCGCGCTGCGCCGGAGCAACGCGCATCTGGCTGTTGCCCGCGCCTGCCGGGCAGACGCTTGATTCGGAGCGTTTGGGCGACTGGCACGTCGCCCTGGATCAATTGCAGTTGCCGCACGCCGACACTGTGCCCTTGAACTGGCTGGAGACAGGCCATGACTGAAGCAGACGGCACTCGCGCGATCAAGCTGGCGGTCGTCGGTCATACCAACGTCGGCAAGACCTCGCTGCTGCGCACCCTGACCGGCGATGTCAGCTTCGGCGAAGTGTCACACCGGCCCAGCACCACCCGCCACGTGGAGGGCGCACGCCTTTCTGTGGACGGTCAGGCCGTGGTCGAGCTGTACGACACGCCCGGTCTGGAAGATGCCATTGCGCTGCTCGATTATCTGGAGCGCCTCGACCGTCCCGGCGAGCGCCTGGATGGCCCGGCGCGGCTGGCGCGTTTTCTGGAGGGTAGCGAAGCACGGCAGCGCTTCGAGCAAGAGGCCAAGGTCATGCGCCAGTTGCTCGGTTCGGATGCCGGTCTGTATGTGATCGATGCGCGTGAGCCGGTGCTGGCCAAATACCGTGACGAGCTGGCGGTACTGGCAAGCTGCGGCAAGCCGCTGCTGCCGGTTCTGAATTTTGTCAGTGCGCAGCAGCACCGTGAGCCCGAGTGGCGAGAGGCTCTTTCACGTCTGGGCCTGCATGCGCTGGTGCGTTTCGACAGCGTGGCACCGCCGGAAGACGGCGGCCGTCGTCTGTATGAAAGCCTGGCGTTGCTGCTGGAAAGCGCGCGGCCTCAGCTCGAGCGTTTGATTGAAGATCAGGAGAAGCAACGTCGCGCCAGAAAGCACAGCGCGGCGCGTCTCATCGCCGAGTTGTTGATTGATTGTGCGGCCTGTCGGCGCAGCGTCGAGACCACGCCAGAGCATGAGCAGCAGGCGGTGGAGGCCTTGCGCGAGGCTGTCCGGCGGCGCGAGCAGCAGAGTGTCGAGGCGCTGCTCAAGCTGTATGCGTTTCGCAAGGGCGATGTTACCAGCAGCGATTTACCGTTGATGGACGGCCGTTGGGGGGATGACCTGTTCAATCCGGAAACCCTCAAATTGATGGGCGTGCGCGTTGGTGGCGGCGTGGCCGCTGGCGCTGCGGCCGGGGCAGGGGTCGACCTGATGGTCGGCGGCGTGACGCTGGGCGCGGCGGCGTTGGTCGGGGCGATTGCAGGGGGGGCGTTATCCACGGCGCGCAGCTACGGAGGCCGGTTGCTGGGCAAGCTCAAGGGGCGCAGAGAACTGACCGTCGACGATGCGGTACTGCGTCTGCTCGCCCTGCGTCAGCGCCACTTGCTGCTGGCGCTGGGTGTCAGAGGTCACGCAGCCCTGCACAGCATGGAATTGACCACACCGCAGGACAAGACCTGGCGCAAAGGCAAAATCCCCGAGCCCCTGTCACGCGCCCGCGCCCACCCACAATGGTCGACGCTCAACCCGCAGCCCAGGCCTAATCAGGGCGAAAGGCAGGAAGCTATCGATGAGTTGGCGGAGGCGGTATTGCAGGACTGAGCCTTCAGGCGCTGAGGACAGGACGCAGAGCGTCGGCACGATAGTTACGGGGCCATCGCTCCGCACGCTCCAGCGTGGGAATGCCTTGCGTGACGCTTCGCGTCACAGATTTATGACGTGCCGCCGAGTGATGGCCAGAGGGATTCAGACTGCCTGCCAGACAGTGAAACGCGTCGCTGATTTTTTATTGATTGATCGTTCAATAAAAAAACTTTAGACTGCCGTCACCACTTTGGTACAACGATCACTGCAGACATCGGGAGATTTGCGCCAATGCCCAAGGTCGGAATGCAACCCATCCGCCGCCAACAACTGATCCAGGCCACGCTCACTGCGGTCGATCAGGTCGGTATGGGCGATGCCAGTATCGCCTTGATTGCGCGACTGGCGGGCGTCTCCAACGGCATCATCAGTCACTATTTTCAGGACAAGAACGGCCTGATCGCTGCCACGATGCGGCACCTGATGAACGCCTTGATCCAGAACGTCCGCGAGCGTCGGCAGGCGCTGACCGAAGACAGCCCCAGGGCTCATCTGCAAGTGATTATCGAAGGCAACTTCGACGCCAGCCAGGTCAGCGGCCCGGCCATGAAAACCTGGCTGGCTTTCTGGGCGACCAGCATGCATCACCCTTCGCTGCATCGTTTGCAGCGTATCAACGACCATCGTTTGTATTCGAACCTGTGCTGTCAGTTCCGCCGTACCTTGCCACTGGAACAGGCACGCAGCGCCGCTCGCGGACTGGCAGCCCTGATCGACGGGCTGTGGTTGAGAGGCGCACTGTCAGGCGATGCATTCGACACTGAGCAAGCGCAACGGATCGCCTACGAATACATGGATTTTCAATTGGCGAAATCGGCAGGCTGAGCGCTTCAGAAGCCTGCTTGCCGAACGACTGGACACGCGTGTTGCCCAATGTTTCCGGCACACTGAGATCAGTCATCGCCCCCCCCCTGAATTTGCGAGGACTTTATGGCCCGTTTTGAACTGCAGAAACTTTACATCGATGGCGGTTATGTCGATGCCAGCAATCCCGAAACCTTCGACGCCATCAACCCGGCGAACGGCGAAGTACTGGCGCAGATCCAGCGCGCCGGCAAAGACGACGTCGAGCGCGCAGTCGTGGCTGCTGAAAAAGGCCAGAAAATCTGGGCTGCGATGACTGCCGTCGAGCGTTCGCGGATTCTGCGTCGTGCCGTCGACATTCTGCGCGAGCGCAACGATGAACTGGCGGCCTTGGAAACGCTGGACACCGGCAAGGCCATCTCCGAAACACGCTTCGTGGATATCGTGACCGGCGCCGACGTGCTGGAGTATTACGCAGGTCTGGTCCCTGCCATCGAAGGCGAGCAGATCCCGTTGCGCGACTCTTCGTTCGTGTACACCCGCCGCGAGCCGCTGGGTGTGGTTGCAGGTATCGGCGCATGGAACTACCCGATCCAGATTGCACTGTGGAAGTCCGCCCCGGCGCTGGCGGCGGGCAACGCGATGATCTTCAAGCCAAGTGAAGTCACGTCGCTGACGACCCTGAAACTGGCAGAGATCTACACCGAGGCCGGCGTACCGGACGGCGTGTTCAACGTGTTGACCGGCAGCGGTCGTGAAGTCGGCACCTGGATCACCGAACATCCGCGTATCGAGAAAGTCTCTTTTACCGGCGGCACCGACACGGGCAAGAAAGTCATGGCCAGTGCTTCGAGTTCGTCGCTCAAGGAAGTGACCATGGAGCTGGGCGGCAAGTCGCCGTTGATCGTGTTCGACGACGCCGATCTGGATCGTGCTGCCGACATCGCGATGATGGCCAACTTCTACAGTTCCGGCCAGGTCTGCACCAACGGTACGCGCGTGTTTGTGCCGAACGCCCTGAAAGCAGAGTTCGAAGCGAAAATCCTGGAGCGTGTGAAGCGCATTCGCGCCGGTAATCCGGAAGACGAGAATATCAACTTCGGCCCATTGGTCAGCTTCGAGCACATGGAAAGCGTGCTCGGCTACATCGCCAAGGGCAAAGAGCAGGGCGCACGCCTGCTGTGTGGCGGTGATCGTCTGACCGGTGGTGTGTTCGACAAGGGTGCCTTCGTCGCACCGACCGTGTTCACCGATTGCACAGACGAGATGACCATCGTGCGTGAAGAAATCTTCGGTCCGGTGATGAGCATCCTCGGTTACGACACCGAAGAAGAAGTGGTGCGCCGCGCCAACGACACTGACTTCGGTCTGGCCGCAGGCATCGTGACGCGCGACCTGAACCGCGCTCACCGCGTGATTCATCTGCTGGAAGCCGGTATCTGCTGGATCAACGCATGGGGCGAGTCGGCGGCACAAATGCCGGTCGGTGGCTACAAGCAGTCAGGCGTCGGCCGTGAAAACGGTATCAGCTCGCTGGCGCAGTACACGCGCATCAAATCGGTACAGATCGAACTGGGCGACTACGCCTCGGTTTTCTAAGCACGGTTCAAGTGGCACGCGGCAAGCCTCAAGCAGACGCAATCAAAAGATGTTTGCCGCACCCCATTTTCACAAGTATCGCTTCGCTGCTTCTGCTTGCAGCCGAGGCTTGAGACTTGCCGCTCTATGAGGGAGCCTCTATGACGACTCAATCCGAATACGACTACATCATCATTGGTGCCGGCTCGGCCGGTAACACCCTGGCAGCCCGTCTTACCGAAGACGCGGGCGTTACTGTTCTGCTGCTGGAAGCCGGTGGCCCGGACTACCGTCTGGATTTCCGTACCCAGATGCCTGCCGCACTGGCATTCCCGCTGCAGGGCCGCCGCTACAACTGGGCTTACGAGACCGAGCCAGAGCCGCACATGAACAACCGCCGTATGGAATGCGGTCGTGGTAAAGGCCTGGGTGGCTCGTCGCTCATCAACGGCATGTGCTACATCCGTGGCAACGCGATGGACTATGACGGCTGGGCAAAAGAGCCGGGTCTGGAAGACTGGAGCTACCTTGATTGCCTGCCGTACTTCCGCAAGGCTGAAACCCGTGACATCGGTCCGAACGACTACCACGGTGGTGAAGGCCCGGTCAGCGTCACCACGCCCAAGGCTGGCAACAACCCGCTGTTCCACGCGATGGTCGAAGCGGGTGTGCAGGCCGGCTTCCCTCGCACCGACGACCTCAATGGTTATCAGCAGGAAGGCTTCGGTCCGATGGACCGCACCGTGACCCCCAACGGTCGTCGGGCGAGTACCGCCCGCGGTTATCTGGACGAGGCGAAGAAGCGCTCGACCCTGAGCATCGTGACTCACGCCCTGACCGATCGCATCCTGTTCGAAGGCAAGCGTGCCGTCGGCGTGGCCTACCTTGTGGGCGACAGTGACACCCGCATCGAGGCCCGTGCCCGCAAGGAAGTGTTGTTGTGCGGCGGGGCAATCGCTTCGCCACAGATCCTCCAGCGCTCCGGCGTCGGCCCTGCCGAGGTTCTGAACAAGCTCGATATTCCGGTGGTTCATGACCTGCCGGGCGTTGGCCAGAATCTTCAGGATCACCTGGAGATGTACCTGCAGTACGCCTGCACGCAGCCGGTGTCGCTGTACCCTTCGCTGAAGTGGTGGAACCAGCCTGCCATTGGTGCAGAGTGGATGTTCCTCGGCACGGGTATCGGCGCGAGCAACCAGTTTGAAGCCGGTGGTTTCATTCGTTCCAGCGAAGCGTTCGAATGGCCGAACATTCAGTATCACTTTCTGCCGGTCGCGATTAACTACAACGGCACCAAGGGCGTTCAGGAGCACGGGTTCCAGGCTCACGTCGGCTCCATGCGTTCGCCGAGTCGTGGTCGTGTGCAGGTCAAATCCAAAGACCCGCGCGAGTACCCGAGCATTCTGTTCAATTACATGGCCAGCGAGCAGGACTGGCAGGAGTTTCGCGATGGCATTCGCCTGACCCGCGAAATCATGCAGCAACCGGCACTGGACCCTTACCGTGGTCGCGAAATCAGCCCCGGCATTGATGTGCAGTCCGATGAAGCGCTGGATCAGTTCGTGCGTGAGCACGCCGAAACGGCCTACCACCCGTCCTGCTCGTGCAAGATGGGCACTGACGAGATGGCCGTTGTCGACGGTCAGGGTCGCGTGCACGGTCTGCAAAGCCTGCGCGTGGTCGACGCCTCGATCATGCCGATCATTACCACGGGCAACCTGAATGCCCCGACGATCATGATCGCCGAGAAAATCGCCGACAGGATCCGCGGTCGCCAGCCTCTGCCACGCAGCACCGCCGACTACTTCGTGGCTGGCGACAAGCCTGCACGAGGCAAACCGTTGCGCGAGATCAGCCACCAGACCTGATCTGACGACCTGGTCGTCCTCACACGGTGAGGGCGACCGGCGTAACTCCGGCTGCCTTCTGTCCAACTCGCTCCGGCGAGGGCACCCTTTCCACGTCAGAATCCCCCCTTTCTTATTATCCGCGTCATCCTCCCGACGGACGCGAATTGCCACTACCTCTCCGCTCTGCCACAATCGCGAATGATTCTCTTTAGTTAGAACTTTCTCATCGAGGCCATTCGTGTCGTCAGTCCCAAGCACTCATAGCGAGATTGTCGGTGCCCTTTATCGCGACCATCGCGGTTGGCTGCTGGCCTGGCTCAGACGCAATGTTGCCTGCCCACAGCGTGCCCAGGATTTGAGTCAGGACACGTTTGTGCGCCTGCTCGGACGTCACGAGTTGCTGACGCCCAGAGAACCGCGAGCCTTCCTGGCAACCGTCGCGAAGGGGTTGATGTTCGACCACTTTCGACGCGCTGCGCTGGAGCAGGCCTATCTCGGAGAACTGATGCAAGTTCCTGAAGCCGAGCAACCCTCGCCGGAAGAACAGATGCTGGTTCTTGAAGATCTGAAAGCGATCGATCGCATGCTGGGCAGCCTGTCCAGTAAAGCCCGGGCAGCGTTTCTGTACAGTCGTCTGGACGGTCTGGGCCACGGCGAAATTGCCGAGCGGCTGGGCGTTTCCGTTTCGCGCGTCAGGCAATATCTGGCTCAAGCCATGCGCCAGTGCTACGTGGCGCTCTACGGTGAGCCGACATGAACGCCAGACCGGTGTCCGCGCGCGTTCTCGATGCCGCTATACAGTGGCAATTGAATATGGATGGCAGCGGCGGCAATGATGCAGACCTTGCCCGCTGGCTGGCTGCCGACGAAGAGCATGCCAGGGCCTGGAACCAGTTGGGCATGGTCAATCAGCGCTTCGCTCTGCCCGCCGGTCCGGCACGCAAGGCGTTGCAGCAGTCGCCGGGTGCCCTGCGGCATAGCTTGCGCAAGCTCGGCGGCGGTGTGGCCGGTGTGGTCATGGCGCTGGGGCTAGCGCTGTTCGTGGGGGATCGTTATCTGCCGATGGATTACTGGCTTGCCGACCAACGCACCGCCATTGGTGAGCAGCGCGAAGTGCGTCTGGCGGACAACACGCTGATTCGCCTTAACACCCACAGCGCAATCGATGTGCGCTTCGATGCGCAACAACGTCGGGTGATCTTGCAGGACGGTGAAATCCTGGTGCAGACCGGCAGCCATGACGATCCACGCCCGTTCATCGTTGAAACAGCGGATGGCCGATTGCGCGCCCTGGGTACGCGCTTTCTGGTCCGACGCGAGTCCGATGCAACGCTGCTCAGCGTGCTGCAGTCGGCGGTTGCCGCCGCTGCGCGTAATGCGCCGGGTGAACAGGTGCTGCGCGAAGGCCAACAGGTTCGCCTGACACGCAACGGACTTGGCCCATTGCTCAGCATGCCTTCCGGCATCGATGCCTGGACGCGCGGCATGCTGGTGGTGGACAACGCCCGTCTGGTCGACATGCTCGCTGAACTGGGTCGCTATCGTACAGGGCACCTGGGTGTCGACCCGAAAGTGGCAGACCTGCGCATCACTGGTACGTTCCCGCTGACCGACACCGACCTGGCGCTCAAGGCGCTGTTGCCGACCTTGCCGGTGCAGATCGAACAGCACACCGCGTGGTGGGTCACCGTGCAGGCCAGGGATGAGCAGGCCAGCGTCAATCCGGCAAAACTCTGAAACATACCTGTTCATGTCGGCACCGCCTTGCCCTGACACTTTTCCGGTTTCGAGCGGCTTAGTCTTACACGTCATTTTGCAGATGCGCTCGGTTCTGCGCTTCTTCGCCTGTGGATAAACCATGAAAAGCCAAACCGTGCGCCGCTGGTCCATCGTGCATACCTGGAGCAGCCTGATTTGCACCCTGTTTTTGTTGATGCTGGCTGTCACCGGCTTGCCGCTGATCTTTCATCATGAAATCGATCATTTGCTGGGCGACGCCCCGCACTACAAGGAAATGCCTGCCGAGACGCCGCATCTGGATCTTGAGCAACTGGCCAAGGCTGCTGAAGCGTATCGTCCTGGCGAGGTGATGCAGTATTTCGGCTGGGACGACGAAGATCCCAACGGGGTAATGGCGATCACCGCCGCAACCGCGGGGACGGAGCCCAACTCATCACACACCTTCGCCCTTGATGCGCGTACCGGCGAGGCGCTGGAAATGCCTTCTGCCAATGGCGGCTTCATGATGGTCATGCTGCGTCTGCACGTAGACATGTACGCCAATCTGCCCGGCAAGCTGTTGCTGGCTTTCATGGGCTTGCTGTTTGTGGTGGCAATCGTGTCCGGGACCGTGCTGTATTCGCCTTTCATGCGCAAGCTGGAGTTCGGTCAGGTGCGGGTCAACAAGTCCACTCGCACACGCTGGCTGGACCTGCACAACCTGATCGGCGTGGTGACACTGACCTGGGCGCTGGTGGTGGGCGTGACAGGGGTGATCAGTGCATGCGCCGACCTGCTGATTGCGTCATGGCGCAACGACGCACTGGCGACCATGATTGCGCCGTACAAAGACGCGCCGCCATTGACTCAACGGGCACCGGTCACACGATTACTGGAAATTGCCGAGTCCGCAGCGCCCGGGATGCAGGCCGATTTCATCGCTTTTCCGGGCACTCGCTTTTCCAGCGAGCACCATTACGCCGTGTTCCTCAAAGGCAACACACACCTGACTGCGCATCTGGCCACGCCGGTACTGATCGACGCGCAGACGCTGCAAGTGACCGCCGTGGTCGAACGTCCCTGGTACATGGATGCGCTGGGAATGTCGCAACCCCTGCATTTTGGTGATTATGGCGGCATGCCGATGAAGGTGCTCTGGGCAGTGCTGGATATGCTGACCGTCATTGTGCTCGGCAGTGGCGTGTACCTGTGGTGGGTGAGACGACGTGTCGCCCTATCGGTGAACGCGGCTCAGGCTCAGGTGGCGCAATGAGTTCGAAGCCATCCCGATTCTGGAAGACCTTTGCGATACCTGCCGTTATAGCGCTGCTCACCGCAGCCGGCCTGTCTGCGGCATTGCTGGGGGACGGCTGGTGGGACACGCTGGCGTGGCTGGCAATGGGCACAGCGGCCATGTTGAGTATCAGGGGCTTGCTGGTGCGGCGTAGCTGAATGAAACGCTGATTGCGGACCCGTTGCCCGCTGTCTAGTCTATGGGTCTGTCTCATTCGAGGAACACCCATGTCAGCGCCCACGATGACGTTGTATTTCAACGCCGCTTCGCCCTTTGCCCGCAAGGTACTGGTGATGCTTCATGAAACCGCTCAACTCGACCGTGTGCAGTTGCAGCCAACCGTCGTGACGCCAGTCAGTCCATCTGCGCAACTCAATGAAGAAAACCCGGCAGGCAAGCTTCCGGCGTTGCGTCTGGCCGATGGCAACGTGATCCACGACAGCCGCGTCATCCTCGATTATCTGGATCACCAGCATGTCGGGTTGCCACTGATCCCCCGTGAGGGATCTTCGCGCTGGAGGCGCCTGACGCTCGCGTCACTGGCCGATGCTGTACTCGACGCAGCCATACTGATTCGCTACGAAACGGCTCTGCGTCCGCAGGAAAAACACTGGGACCAATGGCTGGACAATCAGCAGCAGAAGATTGAACGCTCGCTGCATTACTTCGAAAGCAACGCAATTATCGAACTCAGCACTTCCTTCGATGTCGCATCGATCAGCGTCGCCGCGGCGCTCGGATACCTGGATTTCCGTCAGCCTGACCTGAACTGGCGCAGTGCCTATCCGCGACTGGCCGCCTGGTATCTGGACGCCAGTCAACGTCCGTCGATGCTCGCGACCCAGCCGTCGGTTTGAGTCAATCTGCGCCACGCCGCACATTCCGGACAGGACGCGGAGCGTCCGGAACTGCATGCCCACGCGGAGCGTCACACGATAGTTGAGGACGACAAACAACCTCAGCAATCAGGCTCGTCAGCGGTGTAGCGGCGAGCGGGGTTGACCGCTGCGTCGAACTCGCGCAGCGCCTTGGCACCGATCAGCAGCGGGAAGTTGAAGTGGCTGCGATCCACCAGGTTGACCTCGACCGTGCGCTTCTTGTCGCCCAGGCACAGCTCAAGATCAACGACCGGGCGCTTGGCAGGATTGATGCTTTCATCCTCGTCGTCGTCACCTTCTGCACGTCCCTTGATCTTGCTGATCCGCGACACCTTGTGCTCATACACCTTGTTGTCCGCGCCCTTGGTTGCCAGGCGGAATCGCACCCAGTCATCGCCATCACGTTTGAACAGCTCGATGTCCTTGGCCGACAGCGAGGCGGTCAGTGCGCCAGTGTCCATTTTGGCCTTGAAGGTCTGATCTACGTCCAGAACCTTGATGTTCTCGTAACGGCCATATAGCGTCGGTTCAGCAGCCATGACCGGCAGGGCCAGCAACGACAATAGTGCCAGGATCGGTTTCACGTGAGAGGTTCCTCGCAATGGTCAGCGCCTGTTTGGCGCCCGTTTTTAGACATCGAACCTGCAGTAGGTTCGGCAGCAAGCGTGTCAGGGAAGCATAAACGTCCTGACGTGAAACATTTGTAAGTACCTGTGTAATTGGCGTAAAACGCGTGGGTCTTTATGATTGCCGCCCCTGAACCTTCAAGAGTCCGTCATGCGCCGTCTGCTCACCGGCTGTTTTGTTGCCTTGCTGTTACTGATCAATACGCTGGTACTGATCGGTCCGTTATTGGTTTTTGCCTTGCTCAAGCTGCTGTTCAGAGGCCGGATGCGCGACCGCTGCTCGGCGGCTGTGATGTGGATTGCCGAAACCTGGGCCGAGATCGACAAGGTCATCTTTGCGACCTGCGTATCGACGCAGTGGGACATTCGCGGTGATGAAGGACTGCGTGGCGACACCTCTTATCTGGTCATCAGCAATCATCAGTCCTGGGTGGATATTCCCGCGCTGGTGCAGGCACTCAACCGGCGCACCCCCTTCTTCAAATTCTTTCTGAAAAAAGAACTGATCTGGGTGCCGCTGCTGGGGCTGGCGTGGTGGGGGCTGGATTATCCGTTCATGAAGCGCTACAGCAAGGCATTTCTGGCTAAAAACCCGCAACTCAAGGGCAAGGATCTGGAAATCACCAAGGCCGCCTGCGAGCTGTTCAAGCGTCAACCGGTGACCATCGTCAATTACCTGGAAGGAACACGTTTTACCCCGGCCAAACATGCGGCTCAGGCTTCGCCCTATGTCCACCTGCTCAAACCCAAGGCGGGCGGCGTTGCCTTCGTACTGGCTGCCATGGGCGAACAACTGGATGCCATTCTGGATGTCACCGTGGTGTATCCAGGGTCAGGCATTCCAGGCTTCTGGGACATGCTTTGCGGGCGCGTGCCCAAGGTGATCGTCGATATCAGGACCCGCGAGCTGGACCCGGCTCTCTGGCAGGGTGATTACGAAAATGACCCTGCGTTTCGCGAAAAAGTGCAGGGCTGGGTCAACCAGCTCTGGGTCGAGAAAGATGCACGTATTGCTGCGTTGCGACTTGAATCAGCTCCCGGTACCCCATAACCCACTCAAACTCTGCAACGCCGAACCACTGGCACCTTGCTGTCCCAGGTATTGCAGAATCAGAGGGGCAAACTGGCTGACCATCGTGCTGTCCATGCCCAACGCCTTGAAGGCGTTATTCACGTCACCCATGCTCTGCACGTTGCCCAGTGCGCTGTTGAGCATCGAGCTGTTGCCCGACTTGCCGCCCAGCAGACTACCCAGCCCGTTGGCACCGCCCAGGCTGTCCAGTGCGGACGTACCGGACATCTGCTCCAGGCCCGGGACCGATTTGGCCAACTGCGAATAATCGGTGCTGGTCAGTTTGTTCTTTGCCAGCCCTAGCAGCGCACCTGTTCCGCCAACCGCCTGTTCCGGGGTGACATTGAGCTGCGTACCGAGGGTATTGAGCAGCCCCGCGACTTCGGGTGCCGCCGTGGCTTTCTGATTGCCATTGGTGGCATTGGAGACCGCGTTTGCGGCGTCATTCAGATTAAAGGCAAATGCCGGGCTCGTTGTCAGGGCCATCAACGTTACCAAAGCCATACTGCGTGCAGTGTTCATCGCGTTACCTTCTATCAAACCTGAACCGCCCATGAGTAAGCGGTAAAGCAGACGGTTTGACTGTAGGGAGCAGAGGCTTGTTCCCTCCGCAGGAAACGGACGGCGGCATTTCTCGTTCTGCGCTGTCGAGCGTGTGTGCTGTGCGCGTCGCATTGTCATAAAAGATTTATGTATTACCGCGCTTCCTCTGCGAAACAGCAAGGTCTGGATCTTCTGAAATGTATGGAGCAATTGCAATGACCGACACCCAAACCTCAGCACTTCCCGCCAGGCCAGCCGCAAGCGTTCATGACTTGTTGGCCGCGCAGGGCAACGACCATTTGACCGCCATCCTGCTAAGGCCCCGCACTGAAGGTTTCACGTTACTGGACGAAATAACGGTGCTCGGGGCCGCCAGCTCATTTAAGCGCTGGGCAGACGATATCCAACTCCTTGGCACCTTGAAGTCGATGCTGTTTGACGATGAACTACATGCGTTCAAGGGTGGCGCCGAGCGCGTTACCCGATCCGTGAGTCCGGAAACATCCCTGACAGGACCTGAGGATGAGCGGGCAAAAGCTGTGTTCGATATCGCTCAGCGTCATCAGCGTGAGCCACATTCGCCGATCATCAGAACAGAGCGACTTGATCGCACCCGAGGCGATTACCCCAGACTATTGAATACGCTGCGGGCGCGAATACGTGACTTGAAAACCGGCACCTTTGCGATCAACAGAGAGTTTGTGGCCGTCGCCCAGGACTCTCCGCTGTTTGCGGGCGTCACCTATACCTCTTCGGTTTTGCAGCAGTTCAAGGCCTTGATCCGGCTCGCTGCCGGCATGGACACGACAGGCGATTCCAATGATGACCTGTTGCCCAAAGTGCGGCGTAAAGACCTGCGCTACGTCCTCAGCGTCTTGAATAAACGTCAGGTGGACTTCAGGCAGCCATTCACATGCGTTCTGCACGTCAGTCCCGGTGGAGGCAGTCCGGTTTATACGCTTCAGTTGCAGGGCGTTTCCGACGCCCGTCAACCGGCGAAAATTTTTTTTTCAAATCTGCACCTGCGGTACATCCGTTTCACCGACAGCCTGGCCCTGCTCGGGCCTTATCTGGCTACAGCGTATGCCAAGAGCTATCTGGCGATTCGCGATGATCAGACCGTTTCGCTGCAATGCCTGCTCGATTACTACGGGATCAGTATCCCGGCGGCAGCCAGCCGTGACGATCTGTTGGCGGGGATCGCTGCGCTTGTGCCGGGGGAGAGCGAATCCCGGGGTGCGGTGATGAAGCCTTCATTGCCTTTTACCATCGCAGAAACACAGCGCTTCGTGCTCGATACTTCACAGGTGTACACGTTTCGCCAGCGAAATGTTCAGGCGCATGGCACTGACGACTATGGCGTGATCAACAAAGAGTTGAAAAAGGAAATCCAGTGGCATCTTGCCCGGTGCCGCACCTTGCTGAACAGCCACCGGCATTTCGGCGCCTCATTGCAGGACAACGAAAACGCGTTGTTGGCGATGTTGCAGCAAACAGGTGGTATTACGCTGAAACTTGTCGTTTACGACAGCGACGGCCATCACGACATTTACCGGGAACAGCACACCGTCAATCCCTGGCACGCGAAGGACCTGTCGGGATATTTTGACGCGGCCTGCAAAGAGCTGTCGTTGTACATGATCAACACCATTCGTGATGTGGAAGGCGAGGGTGCCATCAATATCGAAAGGCTGATTGTGGAAGTCATCGTGCCCAATCCAGTCCAGCGCAGTTATCCCCTGACGGATATCGACATCGAAGCCTTCGATATCCGCAGCAAAGAACCTCCGTTTCTGTATGTGGATCCTCTATCTGAAGAGGCGTATGACGCTATCGGGTCACGGTTCATGGTCCTCACAGAGGAACTACGAAGGGTGCAATGGGAGATTGGCCAGTGTGCGACATTGCAGCACGCGGCTGATTATCTGCTGACGCATTATCGCGAGAACGTGCCTGACTTGCCGAACGCGCAGCGCCAGGTGGCGTATACCAAACGCCTGAACGATGCAGTCAATGCCTACTATCGGGTGGCCGCGGCAAATCTGGAGGCTCAGCAACGGTTGCTGGTTGTTCTGCAGCCTACCCAGTCAGAATTTGTTTCACGCGAACTCTGCCGTTATCTGGGGCTGCCCGAGCATAGCTGGCCGGTGATTGCGCGGTCTTCGTTTGATATCAGTTACGAGGCCAATTGGGTCAATACCGGTACGTTCTACAAGCACAAGAAGTCTGTCGGTTATCGAACGCTGCTGAGTGTGATGTATGACGAAGCTCTTCGCCAAGAACTGGCGCTTGCCGATGACCGTGATGAAAAGCTCGGGCGGCTGACTCAGGCGCTCGCCACTAAAACCCGTTACACCGCAAGCCTGAAGGCACTGCAAACGAAGCTGACCGGTTTATTCGATGCAAACATAGCCTTTGTGAACAACGGCAATCTGCCTTCTCAACTGACGACGCCGCAGGCAGCGTACAGGCTTGAGGCAGAGGTTTACGCCGTCAAGGCGACCGAAACCTACCGGGCGTTGGAGGCCGAGCGGATCGTGCTGGCTTCAGGCAGCGCCGCCCAACGGCTGGAATCACTTGAGTGGGCGGCGATATCGGACAGCGACAGACCGGTTCATTGCATCGAGTTATTGACCGCGGACGAGCGCGCCCGGCTTGAGGCAAGCGTTCAGGCGTTCAGGCAAATGTTAAGCGCCAGGACAAACAATGATGACATTCAGAACATGTCGACCAGTGCACAGCATGTGCTGCAAGTGGTGCGTCAGGTCGGCGGACTCATTCCTGTATTGGGTAACTTCATCAACCTGGCATTTGATATTTACGATGGCAACGACGAAGGCATAGCGCTGGACGCAATCAACATTGTTGCAGAACTCTGTCTGGGCAAAATGCGCGCCGTTCCTCCCAGGGTGCTGGGTGTGTTGATGCAGCAAGGCACCAACGTATGGACGATGGCCCAACAGATCCAGGCCCTCGGAGAGTCGATAAGAGCCAACGACTACGAGGCCTCGGTAAAAAACTTCGGCTTTCTTTTGATCGGTATGCGTTCGGCGCTGCACTGCGGTATATCAGCGGTGAAAGGGCTCAAGGCTGCTGTGTCGCGTCATCAACAGGGCGTGAACGAGCGCGAAGTTGCAGGCGAAGAACTTTTGCACAGGCAGTCGTCTGAAGGCAGCTCACATTGGCGTTTCTCCGAGGACGGGCAGATATCCGAGCGCAAGACCGGCAGAAACGTCACGCGTGTCGACTGGAATGGCAACGCGATCGTCGAGGGCGGTGCCCGTGCGGTATTGCTGGGTGGGATAAGCGAGAACATCTACATGCTCAACGGCCATGCCTGTCGTATGGTCAATGGGCTGGCCGGACCGCAATTACGCCCTCTGCATGCGCTGGATATGGAAGCAGGGCAATGGCGCAGACACCCGAATTCGGTTGCCGATGCACCACAGCTTTCACGGTTTGCCCATACCGAAGATTTTCCTGTTCTCTTCAGCGGACGACCGGAGCGCTTTCTGGCACCCGCCAACACGGTCAGTTGGTACGACAACTGCGTGGCGACGCTTGAATCGGTCCCAGCCCGGATCATGGACGCAGATAACAGAGCAACCGGGCAGAACATCGCAGTTGGCGTCATTGAGCATAAGTACGTCACCGAACACGATGGGCATGTCGAGGTGCTCGAACATGCGGGGCATTCAGTCGACACTACCTCGTTCATTCGCGCTGACGGTAGCCGTCTGGAAATCGATAAGGCGCTGCCTGCCATTCCGAGCTACAACCCTGAAATTCAGGCAAAAATTGTCGCTGCGCAAGGCATGTTCGTTACCGTCCAGATAACCGATACCCTGGATGGGCTGGTGGGCAGAAAGACCGTAGCGGGTGTCCTGGCGACGCTCAGTGATGGCCGCGGGCAGGAACTGGTGATCGAGGCGGATCGCGGCGTGCACTACCGAGGTACTGTCGGTATGGAGAATTTTCTGGCGCTGGCACCCGGCGAAACGTTGCAAGACCAGCGTCCTGTCTCCCTGACGATGAGTAAAATCAGTGCTGACGCCGACCCCAAACGAGCGTTGCCTGACCTGTGGCGTCACCAGTCGGATTACCGCAACGGCATAGCCCATGATGACTTTGCGCTGGAACTGTTCTATGGCTCAAAGGCTGCAAACGAGGCTTATGCCCGTAACCCACGATGGGTAGCCAGCAACATCGAAGCAGTTGCCAAAATCAAGCCGCGGCTGCCTTCGTCCATCACGACTGTCGAAAATCCGTTTTATGTTCTCGACACCTCCGAGGAACTGGCCATCCTCTTTGCTGCGCGTAATCAGGCCGCACTCGCCAATACCCTGTTGGGCAATACCATTGAGTGGGGAGCAGCGTCGAAGCCCCGCGCGCTGAGTCTGGGGGAGAAGATCCTCAAGCAGGTTCGACTGACCCGCCCGCTTCTGGCCGCGCAAGGGACGATTCCAGCGCTCGCCAATGAGCGAGGAACCTTTGTCAGGCAGCTTCAGAAAACGCTGTCCGGAAACAACCTGATGATGGCCGAGGTTAGCTTGAAGTCAGGAGAGAAGGCCTGGTTTGCTCATTCACCTACCCGACAGCTCGGTATGCTGGCAGGCCACCTGGATGAACCGTTTTATCTGAGTCATTCGGGGTCCGTCATTGATCATGTCGAAGCCTGCTTTACCGACCCCTCCAGAATTGAAAGTATCGCCGTCCTGTCCCTTAATGACGTTTCGGAAACCGATGCTCGACGCATTTTTCTATCCTCGCAGCGCGGCTATGCCTATGAATCGGTCACCAGCCTCGAGCCGCCAGCCGAGCATGCCCATCTGAGCGGTGCCGACCTGCAGTTACACATCGATGACGCCATTTATCCAGAGCGAACCCGAGGCGTGGGCATTGCCAGTGCCTTTGTTGACCTGTCCGATGCCGAAGTGGTCAGTACGGGGCCAAAACGAGGCAGTTACTCCATTGGTGGTCGTGACTACATCAAACTGGATAACGGCAGAATCTACCGGGCCGTCTGGGATGAGCGCAACGGCGTCTTTCTGCTGGTGCCGCCGCAAGGACGGTCGCGCGCTGAAACCCTGGCGCTGCCCTGGGTACGCAACACAGGTGGGCACGAGTTCACGCTTATCAATCGACCTGGCTTAAAGGGCGGTAACGTTGTCAATCAGACGATCTGCAACATCCGCACACGGCGAGTGGCTGGTGCCGTCGCGTCCCACGAGCACTATGCCGCTCAGGAGGCGGCAGGCGGAGTGTTTCAGGTTCACCATGAAGACTTGAACATCATGAATGACAACGCGCTCGTCGCCGGAAAGCTCAATGTGCCATCCGACCTGTTCCACACCATCGAGCCGGATCGGGATGGCTATGTAAGGCTCGAAGCCAAGGCAGCGGTCCCCGAAAGCTGTATTTCCAGTACCGAGTTCTTGGTATCGAAATATGCAGGCGGAGAAATACCGTTCGATTATGAAGGCGAGCGCTCGGGCAACCCGGCTCCAGTCGTGCCCAATGTCGAGGTTGTCGCGCTGCGTCAGGGGCAGCCGGTGAGTCTGAATATTTCGACGACTCCTCTTGAGGGCTGGATAAAGGCCCCGGGCCATTCTGATTACTTTACTGACGAGCAATCATTTCCCGAAGTCGGAGAGGGTATCGGTTTTATCGAGCGCGAGGTGCTGGAGGGCACTCCATCCTCGGAATACCCGTTTCATTTCATGTTCGTGGCCGGGAAAGTTCTGGACCTGGAAGGGCATATCACGGGCGTGCTGGCCTCGGACTTGTCCGAAGCCGCACGAGACACTGACGAACGTGGTGCTGCAACACAATTACCCGCCAGCCGTAACTGGAATATCGGGCTTTTCGAGTCAATCGACGGTATGCGCGGAGCTCCGGCACCTGACAGTAATTACTATGCAAAAGAACACTACTACTCGGTACTGGTGAGGCCTGTGCGAGAGTAGGGCAGTACAGTTCATGGCGCTGGAGGCTTCAGCCCTCAGCGTCTTTTGATCCTGCAGGCGGAGCGGCCCTAGTAATTCTGCCAGCTGGTCGCAAGCAGAGCGTCAGCCCAGACTCGCTGCCATAGGGTTACCTCAAAGGAGTAACACCATGGCTTCGTCTGGGCAATCCGTGCTCTGCGTCTATCGCTACGATCCATTGGACCGCCTGGCCGACTGCTCACCTGTGGGGGAGGGCAGCATTGGCCTTTTCTATCAGAAGAGTCATCTGGCTACGCAGATTCACGAGCAGATACAGCACACCCTTTTGCGCACAGGCGAGCATCTTTTGGCGCAACGACGTACGGAACATAACCAGAGCGCATGTGTTTTTCTGATTACGGATCAACAGCAGTCTGTGATTGCGGCGCAGGGTTTGGCATTTGCGTATACGCCTTACGGCCATCGTCATCCTTCTGCAGGGCCGATGAACCTGCCGGGTTTTACCGGCCAGCGGGTTGATCCGGTAACGGGGCACTATTTGCTGGGCAATGGTTATCGGGCATTCAATCCCGTGTTAATGAGGTTCAATAGCCCGGACAGCCTGAGTCCGTTTGGTGAGGGTGGGTTGAATGCGTATGCGTATTGTGGGGGTGATCCGGTTAATGGGGCAGATCCGAGTGGGCATATGCCTGGACGGTTTAGATTGTCTAGACCGCTAAGATCAAGGCCAGCCTCAGTAAGCGCACGAAATACAGTGTCTGACATGGCACCGAACGCTGATGATCCACCGAACTATCGAGATGCACAACAGGCTTTAGATGATAAAAATTACCACAGGCCAATTAACAAAAAATCCGAAAAAATTGACTCAATGTGGGACAGCTATAAAAATTTAAAGGCTGATGTAACGTACGTAAAGAAAAATGTAAATGATATGAACGTGCGCAAGATTTCTCCCACTCCCGAGTATCTGAACAGAAAACTTCGCCTTGAGAAAGAGCTGTCTGATTTAGAAACCGCTTTGGAGCTGGTCCCCCCGCCTAGTTACAGTTATGCTCGTTATGGTCTAGCCACGGCACGGCCCCCAAATCATTCTAATGTTGCAGCCAAGGTACGTGGCAAGGTTGACGAACTTCGTCATCGTGGCGTGTGGGATTAATGGAACTTAATGGTCAAGTTAGTTCTGCCAGCGGTGCGGAATCAGAGCGTCAGCCCAGACTCGCTGCCATAGGGTTACCTCAAAGGAGTGACACCATGGCTTCGTCTGGGCAATCCATGCTCTGCGTCTATCACTACGATCCATTGGACCGCCTGGCCGACTGCTCACCTGCGGGGCAGGGCAGCATTGGCCTTTTTTATCAGAAGAGTCACTTTGCTACGCAGATTCAAGGGCAGATACAGCACACCCTTTTGCGCACAGGCGAGCATCTTTTGGCGCAACGACGTACGGAAAACAACCAGAGCGCATGTGTTTTTCTGACTACGGATCAACAGCAGTCTGTGATTGCGGCGCAGGGTTTGGCATTTGCATATACGCCTTACGGCCATCGTCATCCTTCTGCAGGGCTGATGAACCTGCCGGGTTTTACCGGCCAGCGGGTTGATCCGGTGACGGGACACTATTTGCTGGGCAATGGTTATCGGGCATTCAATCCCGTGTTGATGAGGTTCAATAGCCCGGACAGTCTGAGTCCGTTTGGTGAGGGTGGGGTGAATGCGTATGCTTATTGTGGGGGGGATCCGGTTAATCGGGTTGATCCGAGTGGGCATGTGCCAGGTTTTCTGAAAAGCGCATTGCGGGCGCTGGGTTTAATGAGGAAAGCAGCATCCCATCCTCAGAAGTCTGATCAGGCTTTAAAGTTCCTGTATTTGACCAGTCCTCGATCATCAGTACGCGGCATTGATGTATACGACAGGCCGATAAGCGGCGGAAAATTAGAGTTGGTAGTTAATGGCCATGGCTATAACCCATCGAAGTATGGAGGCCCAAGAGTTTTGATGGGGCAAAGCCCCACGTCACCCACAATGCTTGATTTTACGCTTAGACGACAGGGTTTGGAATTCGAGAGATATGAATATGCCCGCCTTGTTATATGTCACTCTGCGACGGGCGGTTCTAACTCGTTTGCCGCTGAGTTTTCTAAACTATCAGGCCTGTCTGTAAAGGCTTATCGTGGGGGAGTTGCTGGTCATGGTCCTACCGAGATTCGCAGGTATGTAAGCCAGAAAAGCGAATCGGTTTTTAGACTGGGGATTTATAAAAAGAATGTATTTGAGCCTGGCAGTAATTTGAATATGGGTTTTTCGTATGATCCAGTTTGGATTACATCTTTTTAACGAATCGGCAGGTACTGATTTTTTTGGAAGGGCGGTGCTAACCGCCCAGTTTTAATTTTACACCCCACCAAACAACCCATGCGGATCAATCACAAATTTCTTCGGCACGCCCGAATCAAACTCCCCATACCCCCGCGGTGCATCATCCAGGCTGATCACCTCGACACCCACCACGTCGGCGATCTTGATGCGGTCCCACATGATGGCCTGCATCAACTGACGGTTGTATTTCATGACGGGAGTCTGGCCGGTGTGGAAACTGTGGGATTTGGCCCAGCCCAGGCCGAAGCGAATGCTCAGGCTGCCCATTTTTGCAGCAGCGTCCACCGCACCCGGATCTTCGGTGACGTACAGGCCGGGGATACCGATTTTACCTGCGACCCTTACCACCCCCATCAATGAGTTGAGGACGGTCGCGGGTGCCTCCGATTGCGCACCGGCATGGCCGTGACCGCGAGCTTCGAAGCCTACGGCGTCGATGGCGCAATCCACTTCAGGTTCGCCGAGCAGGGCGGCGATCTGTTCGTGCAGCGGCGTGTCCTGAGACAGGTCGGCAATTTCGAAGCCTTGAGCCTTCGCGTGAACCAGGCGTGTCGGGTTGACGTCGCCGACGATCACCACGGCAGCGCCCAGCAAGCGCGCTGACGCCGCCGCAGCAAGGCCGACCGGGCCAGCGCCTGCAACGTAAACGGTGCTGCCAGGACCAACCCCGGCGGTGACTGCTCCGTGGTAGCCAGTGGGCAGGATGTCGGAAAGGCAGGTCAGGTCACGGATTTTTTCCATCGCCGCGTCGCGGTCCGGCAGTTTGAGCAGGTTGAAATCAGCGTACGGCACCAGCACGTACTCAGCCTGCCCGCCAACCCAGTCACCCATGTCGACGTAACCATAGGCACCACCGGCGCGCGCCGGATTGACCGTCAGGCAGACGCCGGTGTTCTGCTCCTTGCAGCTGCGGCAACGACCGCACGCCACGTTGAACGGCACGGAGACCAGATCGCCGACTTTGAGATGCTCAACGTCGCGACCGGCTTCCAGCACCTCGCCGGTTATTTCATGACCCAGCACCAGCCCGGTCTGCGCCGTAGTACGCCCGCGCACCATATGCTGGTCGGAACCACAGATATTGGTGGAAACCACGCGCAGGATCACGCCGTGCTCGATGCGCTTGCCGCGTGGGTCTTCCATTTTGGGGAAGGGAATGGATTGCACTTCGACCTTGCCAGCGCCGAGATACACAACACCGCGATTACCAGACATACATGTCACCTCGCTTTTATTGTTTTGGAGCAGATTTCGAGCAAAAAAACAGTTGCAAGCTTGCAGCTACAGAACCACCGTCCTGTTGGCGTTGAGGAACACTCGCCGTTCAATGTGATAGCCCACTGCACGGGCCAGCGTGAGTCCTTCGATGTCTCGACCCTTGGCAATCAGGTCTTCGGGATAGTGGCTGTGATCGACCACTTCCACGCCCTGAGCAATGATCGGACCTTCGTCCAGATCGTTGTTGATGTAATGCGCGGTGGCACCGACCAGTTTCACACCTTTGTTGTAGGCCTGGTGGTAAGGCTTGGCACCTTTGAAACCCGGCAGCAACGAGTGGTGGATATTGATCGCCTTGCCATCGAGCTTGCGGCACAGATCAGGTGACAGGACCTGCATGTAACGGGCAAGAATCACCAGTTCCGCGCCGGACTCTTCAATGACGCGCCAGACCTTTGCTTCCTGTGCCGGCTTGTCGTTCGGGTCGAGAGGGAAATGGTAGTACGGAATTCCGTGCCAGCCAGCCAACGGTTCAAGATCAGGGTGATTGGACACCACCGCGACGACGTCCATGGACAGTTGATTGATACGCTGGCGATAGAGCAGGTCATTCAGGCAATGATCGGCTTTGGAGACCATGATCACCACTTTTGGCCGGTAGTTGGGCGCCGTGAGCTCGAAGATCATGCCGAACGCTTCGCCTCTTTCACTTAGCCCGGCGCGGAATGCCTGTTCGTCGAAAGCGTCCGGTTGGCGAAATTCCACGCGAATAAAAAAACGCCCCGACAGGCGATCGTCGAAGGAGTGGTGTTCTGTCACATAGCAACCCTGCTCGAACAGAAAGCGGGTCACTGCATCCACCGTGCCCAGCACGCTTGGGCAGTCGGCGGTCAAAATCCATGTGTCGGGCGCGCGGCTCATTGAATCAATGCTCCTGAATGTTCGTTATCCACAGATCCGGCTGACTCTCGTGACAATGCTGCGCGTTATACACAAAACTTGTGGGAGCGTACCGGGCGACGCTCCCACAGGAGTCTCCCACAGAGTCTTCATTGAGACTGACACTGCGGTCTCCCGGGCTTTTCACGCCTGAATGCTCAGCCCGTACTCGGCACTCGCATCCTGTAGCCAAAGCCACCAGTAATCCGAGAAGCTACGGCGGACCAGCAGTTCCCAGGTCTCTTCACCGGTCCGGCGGATCACCAGTTGCGACTTGGCAAACACGGTGCCGACTGCCTTGCCCACCGGAAAGTTATCCGGATGCACGTCGTAACTGGTCGATTTCATCAGCACCCGGCGCACGTCAGGCCCGCTCAGTTCAAGAATCGACTGGCCGCCGCTGACGTTGACAATGGAGATATGCAGCCCGCCCAGTGCCTCGCGCAGTTGCTGTTCTGCCGCAAACTCTTCACCGCCCGGCACGATCAGCAGCCACTCATCCGGGCCAAGCCATTGCAGCGAGCGCTCGCCGCTGGTGACCAGCATCAGCGCGGCGGGCAACTCCATGCCCAGCGCCTTGTGCACGCCGGCAGCGAACGCCGGATCATGCGCGTCGCCGCGAATCGTCAAGTGCCCCAGCAGCTTTTTCTCGCGCAGGAGAACACCCGGGCTGGCGCGACCCTTGCCGACCAGACTGTCGAGGTTTGCATGGAACAGTGGCGACTCGGCTTTGACATCGAGGGTCGGGCACTGCTGGTAAACGTTCGCTGTGGTCATGAGTCACCTGCCTTGAATTCTGTGTGCTGCTGATCGGCGCACCGCGCGTTACTCGACATTCTGCCGCTCGCCCTTTGGATCGAAGAACACCGAAGAAACGATCTCGGCTTCGATCACGCTGCCGTCTGCAAGCGGCGCAAACACACGCTCACCGAGACGCTTCAGGCCGCCTTTGACCACACCCATCGCGAACGAATAGCCCAGCGAGTTGTGCGCGTAGCTCGAGGTCACGTGGCCAACCATGCTCATCGGGATCGCCTGTTGGGTATCGAACACCAGTTGCGCACCTTCCGGCAGCCATTTGGCTGGGTCGACGGGCTTGAGGCCGACCAGTTGCTTGCGCTGCTCACGTACGCAGTCTTCACGATTCATGCCGCGCCAGCCGATCCAGGAAAACGGCTTGGTCCGGCCGACACACCAGCCCATGTTCAGGTCGTCAGGGGTCATCGAGCCGTCGGTGTCCTGACCGACAATGATGAAACCCTTTTCGGCACGCAGGACGTGCATGGTTTCGGTACCGTAAGGCGTCAGGTTGTACTGCTTGCCTGCTTCGGCGATCTTTTCCAGTACGCCCATGGCGTAATTGGCCTGAATGTTGACCTCGTAGGACAGCTCGCCGGTAAACGAGATACGGAACACGCGTGCTGGCACCCCTGCGACCAGGCCTTCTTTCCAGGTCATGAACGGGAACGCCTCACGGCCCAGATCGATGTCGGTAACGTCGCTCAGCAATTTTCGACTGTTGGGGCCTGATAACGTCAGAGTCGCCCAGTGATCGGTCACTGACGTGAAATACACCTTCAGGTCCGGCCATTCGGTCTGCTGGTAGATTTCCAGCCATTGCAGGACGCGTGCAGCGCCGCCTGTGGTGGTGGTCATCAGAAAGTGGTTGTCGGCCAGACAGGCTGTTACACCGTCATCGAAGACCATGCCGTCTTCCTTGCACATCAGGCCATAGCGCGCCTTGCCCACATCCAGTTTGGTCCAGGCATTGGTGTAGATACGGTTGAGGAACTCGCGGGCATCCGGGCCTTGAATGTCGATCTTGCCAAGCGTCGACGCGTCCAGCAGACCCACGCTGTCACGTACGGCCTTGCATTCACGAGCGACTGCTGCGGGCAGGTCTTCACCGTTTTTCGGAAAGTACCAGGGGCGTTTCCACTGTCCGACGTCCTCGAATTCGGCACCGTTTTTGACATGCCAGGCATGCAGTGCGGTGAAACGCACCGGTTCGAAGATGTGCTTGCAATGACGTCCGGCGATTGCGCCGAAGGTCACCGGTGTGTAGTTGGGCCGAAACATGGTGGTGCCCATTTCCGGGATCGACACGTTCAGCGAACGGGCGGCGATGGCCAGGCCGTTGACGTTGCCCAGCTTGCCTTGGTCGGTGCCGAAACCCAGTGCGGTGTAGCGCTTCACGTGCTCGACCGACTCGAAGCCTTCGCGGGTTGCGAGCTCGATGGCGGCAGCGGTCACGTCGTTCTGCAGATCGACGAATTGCTTGGGAGCCCGTGCGGTGCCTTTTTCATGCGGCACCTGGAACAGCGCCAGCGTCGGCTCCTCGGTACGCACAAGCGCTTTGGGCATTACGCCTTCGACAACCTTGAAGCCCGCTTCGCTGGCAGCGCGCACGCCACCTTCGAAACCATCGGCCAGGCTGTCAGCCAGGTTGTAGACACCGTTGACGCCGCCCACGCACACGCGTTTCTGTGGTGCTTCGCCCGGTACGAAACCCAGGATGTCTTCACGCCATACAGGCTTGCCGCCCAGGTGTGAGGCCAGATGCACAATCGGGCTGTAGCCACCGGAGCTGGCAATCAGATCGCATTCAAGCCATTCGCCAGGACTGGTGACGGCATGCGCCTTGACGTCGATGGCCGCGACACGGGCAGCACTCACGCGCTTGCTGCCACGGGCTTCGATCACTGCACTGCCGGTCAGGATGCGAATGCCTTTGGCGCGTGCCTCCTCCACCAGCGGACCGCGAGGGTTGTGCCGCGCATCGGCAATCGCGACCACTTGCAGGCTGGCGTCGAGCCAGTCCAGAGCGACGCGGTAGGCGTGGTCGTTGTTGGTGGAAAGCACCAGTTTCTTGCCGGGTGCTACGCCGTAACGGCGAACATAGGTTGAAACAGCACCGGCCAGCATGTTGCCCGGCACGTCGTTGTTGCCATAAACCAGCGGCCGCTCGTGAGTACCTGCGGCCAGTACCACACGTTTGGCGCGCACGCGGTGCATGCGCTGGCGAACCATGCCGATGGGCGCACGATCACCGAGGTGGTCGGTCAGGCGTTCGTGAATGGTCAGGAAATTATGATCGTGATAGCCGTTGACCGTGGCACGGGGCAGCAGTGTCACGTTGCGCAGGCTTTTCAGTTCGGCCACCACCGTGGTCACCCACTCGGCAGCAGGCTTGCCGTCCAGGCTTTCACGACTGTCCAGCAGGCTGCCGCCGAACTCTTCCTGTTCATCGGCAATGATCACTCTGGCACCGCTGCGGCCTGCTGCCAGTGCGGCTGCCAGACCTGCAGGGCCTGCGCCGACGATCAGCACGTCACAGTGCTGGTTCATCGCGTCGTAGCTGTCCGGATCGTTCTCTGTCGGCGAGCGCCCCAGGCCTGCGGCCTTGCGGATGTACTTTTCGTAAGTCATCCAGAACGATTGTGGGTACATGAAGGTTTTATAGTAGAAACCCGGTGGCATCAGCTTGCCGCCGACTTTGCCCAGAATACCCATGACGTCGGTGTTGACGCTTGGCCAGCCATTGGTGCTGGTCGCCACCAGTCCCGGGTAGAGTGCCTGTTGAGTCGCACGTACGTTGGGGATTTGCGTCGCTTCGGTCGCGCCTATCTGCAGCACCGCATTGGGCTCTTCCGAACCCGCCGCGAAGATGCCGCGCGGGCGAGAGTATTTGAAGCTGCGCCCGATGATGTCGACGCCGTTGGCCAGTAAGGCGGAGGCCAGCGAGTCGCCCTCAAAGCCTTGGTAGGTCTGGCCGTTGAAGGTGAAGTTGAGCACCTTGCTGCGATTGATGCGGCCGCCGTTGGGCAGGCGATGGGTCTGGCTCATACCATGTCTCCCCGGTCCGTGAACTGCGGTTTGGTACCAATCGGATAGGTTTCGAGAATCTCGTAAGTCACGGTATTGCGTGTCATGTTGAAGTACTGGCGGCAACCAGCGGCGTGTATCCACAGCTCGTGGTGCAGGCCGCGCGGGTTATCGCGGAAAAACATGTAATCGCCCCATTGCTCGTCGGTGCAGGCGGAAGGGTCCAGCGGACGCGGAATGTGCGCCTGGCCGGATGGATGGAATTCCTCTTCGGAGCGCAGTTCGCCACAGTGAGGACAGAAGATATGCAGCATGGTCGGGTTCTCCTGTTAGTGGGCTACGGCTGCAGCGCCGTGTTCGTCGATGAGCGCGCCGTTGTGGAAACGGTCGATGGAGAATGGCTTGGCAAGCGGGTGCATTTCACCCTTGGCCAGGCTGGCCGCAAACACGTTGCCCGAGCCCGGCGTAGCCTTGAAACCGCCGGTGCCCCAGCCGCAGTTGAAGAACATGTTCGGCACCGGTGTTTTGGAAATGATCGGGCAGGCGTCCGGCGTGGTGTCGACGATGCCGCCCCACTGGCGGTTCATGCGCACGCGGGAAAGCACCGGAAACATTTCTACGATGGCCTGGATGGTGTGCTCGATCACCGGGTATGAGCCGCGCTGGCCGTAACCGACCCAGCTGTCGATACCGGCACCGATCACCAGGTCACCCTTGTCCGACTGGCTGATGTAGCCGTGTACGGCATTGGACATGATGACGCTGTCGATAATCGGCTTGATCGGTTCGGAGACCAGCGCCTGCAACGGGTGCGACTCGATCGGCAGACGGAAGCCTGCGAGTTTTGCCATGTGCCCGGAGTTGCCGGCGGTTACTACGCCGACACGTTTTGCACCAATGAAACCCTTGTTGGTTTCGACGCCGATGCACACGCCGTTTTCCTTGCGAAAGCCGATGACTTCCGTCTGCTGGATCAGGTCTACGCCCAGCGCATCAGCGGCACGCGCGAAACCCCAGGCCACCGCATCGTGACGAGCGACACCACCCCGGCGCTGGACCGTTGCGCCGATGATGGGGTAACGGGTGTTCTTCGAGCAGTCGAGATACGGGATTTCCTCCGCGACCTGTTTGCCGTTGAGCAATTCGCCATCCACGCCGTTCAGACGGTTGGCGCTGACCCGGCGTTCGGAGTCACGCATGTCTTGCAAGGTATGGCACAGGTTGTAGACGCCGCGCTGGGAAAACATGACGTTGTAGTTCAAGTCCTGTGACAGGCCTTCCCACAGCTTCATTGCGTGTTCATAAAGATGGGCCGACTCGTCCCACAGGTAATTGGAGCGCACGATGGTGGTGTTGCGCGCAGTGTTGCCGCCGCCCAGCCAGCCTTTCTCGACCACGGCCACATTGGTGATGCCGTGCTCCTTGGCCAGATAGTAGGCCGTCGCCAGGCCGTGTCCGCCGCCGCCGACGATGACCACGTCATAGACCTTCTTCGGGGTCGGCGTGCGCCACATGCGCTGCCAGTTTTCGTGATGGCTGAGGGAATGCTTGAGAAGGCCGAAGCCTGAGTAATGCTGCATGTAAGGCTACTCCTGACTCAGCGATAAACCGGGAAATCGGCGCACAGGGTTGCGACCTGACTGGCGACGTTGGCCTCGACATCGGCGTCGCCGAGATTATCGAGAATGTCGCAGATCCAGCCTGCCAGTTCGACGCACTGGGTCACCTTGAAGCCGCGGGTAGTGACGGCCGGGGTGCCGATACGCAGGCCCGAGGTTACGAAGGGCGACTGCGGGTCATTGGGCACCGAGTTCTTGTTGACGGTGATGTGCGCACGGCCCAGTGCTGCGTCGGCGTCCTTGCCGGTCAGGCCCTGACGGATCAGGCTGACCAGAAACAGATGGTTGTCGGTGCCGCCGGAGACCACATCGAAGCCACGGTCGATAAATACCTGGGCCATGGCCTGAGCGTTGTCGATGACTTGCTGTTGATAGGCTTTGAAACCCGGCTCCATTGCTTCCTTGAAACATACGGCCTTGGCGGCGATGACGTGCATCAGCGGGCCGCCCTGACCGCCGGGGAACACAGCGGAATTGAATTTCTTCTCCAGCTCTTCATTGGCTTTGGCGAGGATCAGCCCGCCACGTGGGCCGCGCAGGGTCTTGTGGGTGGTGGTTGTGACCACGTCTGCATAAGGCACCGGATTCGGGTAGAGACCGGCGGCAACCAGACCGGCGACGTGCGCCATGTCGACAAACAGGTAGGCCCCCACCTTGTCGGCGATTTCACGGAAGCGCGGGAAATCCAGGGTCTTCGAGTAGGCCGAGAAGCCGGCAATGATCATTTTCGGCTGGCATTCGACGGCGATGCGTTCGACTTCATCGTAATCAATCAGCCCGGTTGCGGTGTCGATGCCGTACTGCACGGCGTTGTAGAGCTTGCCCGAGAAGCTGACCTTGGCACCGTGGGTCAGGTGACCGCCATGGGCCAGACTCATGCCCAGTACGGTGTCTCCCGCCTGGAGCAGGGCCAGATAGACCGCCGCATTGGCCTGGCTGCCGGAGTGCGGCTGGACGTTGGCATAGTCGGCACCAAACAACTGTTTTGCGCGTTCGATGGCCAGTTGTTCGACCTTGTCGACGTGCTCGCAGCCGCCGTAATAGCGCTTGCCGGGATAGCCTTCGGCATACTTGTTGGTCAGGCCGCTGCCCTGGGCCTGCATCACGCGTTTGCTGGTGTAATTCTCCGAGGCGATCAGCTCGATATGGTCTTCCTGACGCTGCTCCTCGGCGTTCATCGCCGACAACAGTGCGTCGTCATAACCCTGAATCTGGTCTTGCTTGCTGAACATCGCGGATCTCCCAGCGGCGGCGCGGCGCCTGACTTGTCGTTAGGGCCGAACAGAGCCCTCTGAGAGCGATGGTAGGGCCGGACCGAAGACGCCAAATGCCTATGGACGCCACACAAAGGTGCGTTTACGACATGGGGGACGGGGGAGCAGAAATAGCGAAAGAAGAGTGGCGCAATGACCAGGCCACAAACGAAAAAGCCCGCTCCCGTCTGGTGTCAGTCCAGAGCAGGGGAGCGGGCTTGCCGGTTTCAGGCGTTAACCTTCAGGCCTCAGCCGTGGTTTTTGCCCAGCAGGGCGTGATACAGCTCGGTGTCACCGAGAATGCCCACCACTTTATTGCCGTCCTGCAAGACCAGCTTGTTGCCGGTCTGGTAGCGGATCTGCAATGCGTCGCGCATGCCGATGTTGGAGTGCACAAGAGTGGGGCGTCTTTCCAGGGTGCCGACGTCCTGACCGGGGGCCCAGTTCTGCAGATCAAGTGGCGTGGCACCTTGCCGTGCACCCTTGATCACATTGCCCTCGGCCAGATCGAGCCACGAATCGCCGCTCGGGTCCAGGCATACCGAACCGTTGAGGTGTGTGCACTCATCGACCGTGCGCATCAGGCTGCGACCGCACAGCACATTCAGTGGATTGGTATGCGCAACGAAGGTCCGGACGTATTCGTCTGCCGGGTTGAGAACGATCTGCTCCGGCACGCTGTACTGAACAATGCGGCCGTCCTTCATGATCGCGATCCGGCTGCCGAGCTTGAGCGCTTCATCCAGATCGTGGCTGACGAAGACGATGGTCTTGCTCAGCTTGCTTTGCAGGGCGAGCAGCTCATCCTGCAGACCCTGGCGGATGAGTGGGTCGAGCGCCGAAAACGGTTCGTCCATCAGCAGAATGTCGGCGTCCATTGCCAGCGCACGGGCCAGCCCCACTCGCTGCTGCATGCCGCCAGACAGCTCGTCCGGCTTCTTGTTGCGCCACTGGGTCAGGCCCACCAGTTCGAGCTTTTCATCCACCAGCTTGCGTCGTTCCTTTTCGGGACGACCCTGCATCTCCAGGCCAAAGCTGATGTTCTCGCGTACTGTCAGCCAGGGCATCAGGGCGAATTTCTGAAAGACCATGGCAATGCGTTTGGTACGCATCATTTTCAGCTCGGCGGCGCTGCAGTTGGCAATGTTGATCTGCGAGCCTTCATGCTCGACGAACAACGAGCCGCGGCTGACGGTATTGAGGCCGTTGATACAACGCAACAGGCTGGATTTTCCGGAGCCAGACAGCCCCATCAGGACGCAGATTTCGCCTTTCTCGATGTCCAGGCTGGCATTCTCGACGCCGACGATCTGTCCGGTCTTCTTGAGGATCTGGTCACGCGTGAGGCCTTCGTCCAGCAATTTCAGGGCTTCACGCGGGTCCTTGGCGAAGATGACGTCTACCTTGTCGAATTTGATGATGCTCATGCGTCGGACCCTACCTTGGCTTCAGGTTGTTTGCAGATACGGTCGAGCATGATTGCCAGCAATACGATTGCCAGACCGGCTTCGAAACCGAGCGCGATATCGGCCGTGTTGAGTGCATTGACCACCGGTTTGCCCAGGCCGTCGGCACCGACCAGCGCGGCAATCACGACCATCGACAACGACAGCATGATGCACTGGGTAATCCCGGCGGCAATGCTGGGCATTGCGTAGGGCAGTTCGATGCGCGTCAGCAACTGGCGGCGCGACGAGCCGAAGGCCTTGCCGGCATCCAGCAGTTCGTGAGGCACATCGCGGATGCCCAGATACGTCAGGCGAATCGGTGCCGCAATGGCGAAAACCACTGTCGAGATCAGACCGGGCACCACGCCCAGGCCGAACAGCGTAAGGGTCGGAATCAGATAGACGAACGTGGGAACGGTCTGCATCAGGTCCAGCAGCGGCCGGATGATGGTGTAGAACAGCGGCTTGTGCGCGGCAATGATGCCCAGCGGCACGCCGATGACGACACATACCAGCGTGGCGAAGAGCACCTGCGCCAGGGTTTCCATGGTCTCCTGCCAGTAATGCAGGTTGAGGATCAGCAGAAACGAAAGGATGACGAAAACCGTCAGGCCCCACTTGCGCTGGATGAAATGCGCGAGGGCGGCGATAAGGCCGATCAATACCAGCGGGTTGAACCAGGTCAGCGCGAAGGTGAACCCGTGGATCATCATTTCCAGTGTCGAGGCAATCGCGTCGAAGTAGTCGGCACCGTTTGCCGTCAACCAGTCGACGAATGAGGCGATGTACTCGCCCAGAGGGATTTTTTGATCAGTCAGCATGATATCGGGTGTCCGCTTGCGGGAGGTGAAGAGGGCAGCAGGCGGGCCAGGCCCGCCTGCTGTCGGCTTACTGGGTCAGCTTGGCCCGGGCTGCCTCCAGGCCTGGCTTGCCATCAACTGTGGTCACGCCTGCGAGCCAGGTGTCGAGCACTTGCGGGTTCTTCTTGATCCACGCCTTGGCGGCGGCATCAGGCTTCATCTTGTCGTCCAGCACGTTGCCCATCAGGGTGCTTTCCATGTCCAGTGTGAAGGACAGGTTCTTGAGCAACTGGCCTACGTTGCCGCATTCCTGACTGTAGCCTTTACGAGTATTGGTGTAGATAGTCGCCTGACCATAGTTGGGGCCGAAGAAGTCATCACCGCCGGTAAGATATTTCATCTTGAAACGGGTGTTCATCGGGTGCGGTTCCCAACCCAGGAACACGACATCGTTTTTGCGTTTCACGGCGCGATCGACCTGCGACAGCATGGCCGCTTCGCTGGATTCGACGACCTTGAAGCCTGCGTCTTTCAGGCCGAAAGCGTTCTTGTCGATCATGCTCTGGATCAGGCGATTGCCATCATTGCCGGGCTCGATGCCGTAGATCTTGCCGCCCAGTTCCTTCTTGAACTTGGCGATGTCGGCGAAGTCATGCAGACCCTTGTCGTAAAGCGCTTCCGGCACTGCCAGGGTGTACTTGGCGTTCTCCAGGTTGGCACGCACGGTTTCGACAGTGCCAGCTTCGCGATACGGCTTGATGTCGTTTTCCATGGTCGGCATCCAGTTGCCGAGGAAAACGTCCATGTTCTTGCCGTCCGCCAGCGACTTGTAGGTCACCGGTACGGAAATCATGGCGGTCTTGGTCTTGTAGTCCAGTGACTCGAGTACAGCGCTGGTGACCGCAGTGGTGACGGTGATGTCAGTCCAGCCTACATCGGAGAAGTTGACCGTATGACAGGCCTCTGGCTCGGCTGCCTGAGCGAGCACCGGCATACAGAGCGTGGCGGCCAACAGCAACGATTTGGAACCTTTCATGGGTGGACTCCTGTGAAGTTTTTTCTAGTCATCAGCAGGTGAGCGCTGACGCGGCTTATGGTTGGCGAGGCTTTTCGCGAAGCTCCATCACTGCGCCGGGCGATCGAGTCGGAACCGATCATGTAACAGGGAAAATCAAACGCCTACAGGGGGCGTCGTATCCAGTGCAGGCGGCGTCGTATCCAGTGTGCGCAAGGTCGCTTACAGATTCGTTGCATCGTACGCACGCCCGGTTGCAGTGTCGGAACTACTGAAAAACGGCCAGTACGTTACACAGTCGCTGCGCAGTTCGGCAGCGGTCGGTTGGCAGGTCGGTGCCTGCGCGAACGCGGTCTTTTGGAGGGGGGTAACGCCGACAAGTTCATTATCGGGTCGGATCTGGCAGTGGTTACGCGAGGTCGGGTGCCATTTCTGGTGGCTGCGCGTTTTTCGATCACGCTTCCTTCCAGCCGCCACTTTTTAGCGCGAACGCCTGCCCTCGGCCGGGTTTCCTTGGCATGTGCCTTGAGTAGCACTCGGTGTGCGAGGACCCCCTGGTCGTTTCCGTCGAGTGCTACCGAACTGCTCATCGAACTGCCCATGCTGCGGCCTCGCCGTCGCAAACAGGTACGTGGGTCGCAGCCGGTTAGACGCTTCGCGACGTCGTTTTCAGGTGTTCTTGAATGAGCGATCAAATTCCGGCATGGGATTTGCGACTGCATCACAAAGCCCTGCAATGACGAGGGCTATAAGAAGAGCCTGTCCTGGGGCCAACCATTGCCATATGTGAGGAGATAGTGTGATGACATCGTTCAATCAAGGGACTCAACCCCAGAACCGCGCGCCACAGTCCATCGGCTTTCTGCTGCTGGATAACTTCACCCTGATCTCCCTCGCATCGGCGGTAGAACCTCTTCGCATGGCCAACCAGTTATCGGGCCGCGAGCTGTATCGCTGGACCACGCTGAGCGTGGATGGCGGTCAGGTCTGGGCCAGCGACGGTCTGCAGATCACGCCGGATGCTGCGATGCACAAAGCCCCGGCACTCGATACCGTAATTGTTTGCGGTGGCGTCGGCATTCAGCGCACCGTGACGCGAGAGCATGTGAGCTGGCTGCAGGGCCAGGCGCGTCAGTCCCGTCGTCTGGGCGCAGTGTGCACCGGCAGTTGGGCGCTGGCGTGCGCCGGTTTGCTGGATGGTTTCGATTGCAGTGTGCATTGGGAATGTCTGGCGGCGATGCAGGAAGCGTTTCCACGTGTATCCATGAGCACCCGGCTGTTCACGCTGGACCGCAATCGTTTCACCAGCTCTGGCGGCACCGCGCCACTGGACATGATGCTGCACCTTATCAGTCGCGATCATGGCCGTGAGTTGTCGGCAGCCATTTCCGAAATGTTCGTCTACGAGCGCATTCGCAACGAACAGGATCATCAGCGCGTGCCGCTCAAGCACATGCTCGGCACCAATCAGCCAAAGCTGCAGGAAATCGTGGCACTCATGGAGGCCAATCTCGAAGAGCCGATCGACCTTGATGAGCTGGCAGTTTACGTTGCCGTCTCACGCAGGCAACTGGAGCGGCTGTTCCAGAAATACCTGCACTGCTCGCCGTCGCGCTACTACCTGAAACTGCGTTTGATCCGCGCCCGTCAACTGCTCAAGCAGACACCGATGTCGATCATCGAAGTGGCGTCGGTGTGCGGCTTCGTGTCGACGCCGCACTTCTCCAAGTGCTATCGCGAGTACTTCGGCATTCCGCCGCGTGACGAGCGCGTCGGCTCCAACACTGCTCAACAGGTTGCCATGATGCCAATCCCGCAGGCGCTGGTGCTTGCCCCGTTGTCCGGGCCTATGTCGGCACTGAGTCAGGCGCGTAACGAGTCGACGTTTGCGAGTGTGAGGCTTTAGTCGCCCTACGCCACAAGAGGACGCAGAGCGTCCTGAAAGGCATGCGACGCGGAGCGCCGCACGATAGGGGGTCATACAACTCCGGCGTGGCAATGCAGGTCGCGGCGCTCTGCGTCGCAAGAGGACGCGGAGCGCCGGCACGCTAGTTGAGCTTTCGCGTGTTTAAAGCGCGAAGCGCGACACCATGCTGTTGAGGTCCACGGCCAGGCGTGAAAGTTCGGTGCTGGCCGCGCTGGTCTGATTGGCACCGGTGGTGGATTGTGCCGACAGGTCGCGAATGTTCACCAGGTTACGGTCCACTTCTCGGGCGACTTGCGCCTGTTCCTCGGCGGCACTGGCGATGACCAGGTTACGTTCGTTGATCTCTTCGACAGCGCTATTGATGGTGTTCAGTGCCAGGCCCGCGCCTTTGGCGATATTCAGGGTCGATTCCGCACGTTCGGTGCTGTTACGCATCGAGCCGACCGCCTGTTCGGTACCGCTCTGAATGCTGCTGATCATGCGCTCGATTTCGCTGGTCGATTGCTGGGTGCGGTGTGCCAGGGCGCGTACTTCATCGGCAACCACCGCAAACCCACGCCCGGCCTCACCGGCGCGTGCCGCTTCAATGGCCGCGTTGAGTGCCAGCAGATTGGTCTGATCGGCCAGGCCACGAATCACGTCGAGCACCTTGCCGATATCACGCGACTCATTGGCCAGGCTGATGATCAGTTCGGCAGTGCCTTTCACATCGCCGCTCATACGCTCGATAGCGCTGACAGTTTCCTGAACCAGATCGCGGCCGTCGCCAGCAGACGTCGCTGCATTGCGAGACGCTTGCGATGTGCTCACCGCGTTGCGGGCAACTTCTTCCACGGCGCTGGTCATTTCGTTGACCGCGGTGGCAGCCTGTTCGATTTCGTTATTCTGCTGCACCAGCCCGCGTGCGCTTTCGTCGGTAACGGCATTCAGCTCTTCAGCAGCAGAAGCCAGTTGTGTCGCAGATCCGGAAATACCCTGCAGGGTATCGCGCAGCTTGTTCTGCATGGTTTTCATGGCCAGTAGCAAACGACCGGCCTCATCGGTGCCGTCGACCTCAATGGGCCGGGTCAGGTTGCCTTGTGCGATGGTTTCCGCTGCATGCAGAGCTGTGGCAATCGGTGTGGTAATACTCTTGATCAGCATCCAGGCAAACACGATGGTCAGCAGGGTGGCAGCGATTAACAGTCCGATGACCAGATTGAATGCCGAGTCGTACTCGCTGGACGCGTCCTTCTTCACCTGATTCAACTGAGCCGTGTTGAACTCCACCAGTTTGCTGAGCACAACATTCATCTGGTCGGAGTTGCTGAGCATCTCGTTGTTGAGCAAGCCCTGCAATTCATCGATTTTGTTGGCGCGGGTCAGCGTCTTCAGGCGCTCTTCGAGCTGGCGATACTGTCCCAGCAGTTGCACATACTGGTTGTACAGGTTTCGCTCATCGGGATCGCTGATGAGCTTCTCGTAAATCGTCTGGGCGTCACTGATCTGCTTGTTGCGCATTGCCATCAGCTCGATGGTCTTCTGCTGGGTTTCCGGATCCCGGTTGACGAGCAGCCGGTAAGACAACACCCGCAAACGAATACTCACTTCAGCGAATCGGTCGAGGCTCTTGATGCTCGGCACATTGTTGTCGGCCAGCACTTCGGTAGCGCCACGGATCTTGCTCATTTGTGACAGCGCAAAGATACCCAGAATCAGCATGAGTGTGCCGATCATGGCAAATCCAAGAAACGCTCGAAGCGCTATGTTCATATTTCGCAGGGACATAGAAAGTTTCCAGGGTCAGGTACGCGATCCATGCGATTTAAAGACGGGGATAAAGCCGTGAATGGGGGGCCTATCGGTCATGCGACTAAAGTCTTGAGGCGGTAGGCACTTAAAACGCGTGACTTAATGATGACGGTCTTTGGGCAAGGGCCAAGCAATCTGCGCAAACCATTGAAAAGACTGGACGACGGCTTTTTTCGGGATGGCAGTTTGCCCAGCGGCTGTGCGCATTTGTCGCAGTTCCGAGCTGTCTGACGAACAGCAGGAACCGGATTCCGAATACGTAGTCACAAGCCCCCTACGCGTTTACGTTATCGACATGTCAATGTGATGACAGATTAGTATCAAAGCCTGAGCGCTGGCATGCGCAGCGACTTTTCTTTATCGTACGCGCCCGTTGAAATTTGCTCGAGAAATCAAAATGTTGGAAGCCTCCCTTAGCCAATTGGAACAACTTGTCGGTGATCTGGTACAGCAGAACCAGACCCTTCAGGACACGAATGCGCAGCTCGGTGCCGAGCTGGCAAAAGCCAAGGACGAGAACGAGAACTTGCAACTGAGTCTGATGGAGCAGGAAGAGAAGCAGGGCAGCACTGCTGCGCGCATCCAGGCACTGGTTGACCGCGCGACCAGCGCAAGTGCTGTTGGCGCATGAACGTCGATGGCAGCGGTGTAACCGTTCTCACCATTCTGGGTAATGAGTACTCGGTCAAGGCCCCGGCTGGCGAAGACCTGACTCTCATGAAGGCCGCAGCGATGCTCAATGCGTCGCTGGCTGACACAAAGCGCAAATACCCCACGTTGATCGGTGACCGTCTGCTGGTCCTGGCTGCGCTGAACCTCTGTTCACAACAGATCGAGCTTGAGCAATTGCACAAGGTCGAATTGAAGCGTTACCGCGAGCAGGTCGATGCCACGGTGGATGTGATCGCCAAGACCATTTCCCAGGGCTGAGCCCAGGTCGTTAAACACAAGCACTGAAAAGCCCCCGGAACAGGGCTTGTGTGGTGGACCGGCGACGCTTCACTTGGCCACGATCTGCCGGGATATGTAGGAGCGGACTTGTCCGCGAACTGCCGGGAACCGGTAGCAAAACCGGTGCACACGGTACATCAGTTACAACCGAGGTCACCGGGCTTGGGGCCGCTTCGCAGCCCATCGCGGACAAGTCCGCTCCCACGCCCTCCGGGCAGAAGCGCGTTATGTGGCAGCGGACTGGGCGACGCTTCGCTTGGCCACGATCTGCCGGGATATGTAGGAGCGGACTTGTCCGCGAACTGCCGGGAACCGGTAGCAAAACCGGTGCACACGGTGCATCAGTTACAACCGAGGTCACCGGGCTTGGGGCCGCTTCGCAACCCATCGCGGACAAGTCCGCTCCCACGCCCTCCGGGCAGAAGCGCGTTATGTGTGCGGACCGGGCGACGCTTCGCTTGGCCACGACCTGCCGGGATATGTAGGAGCGGACTTGTCCGCGAACTGCCGGGAACCGGTAGCAAAACCGGTGCACACGGTACATCAGTTATAACCGAGGTCACCGGGTTTGGGACCGCTTCGCAGCCCATCGCGGACAAGTCCGCTCCCACGCCCTCCGGGCAGAAGCGCGTTATGTGGCAGCGGACTGGGCGACGCTTCGCTTGGCCACGACCTGCCGGGATATGTAGGAGCGGACTTGTCCGCGAACTGCCGGGAACCGGTAGCAAAACCGGTGCACACGGTACATCAGTTATAACCGAGGTCACCGGGTTTGGGACCGCTTCGCAACCCATCGCGGACCCCGGTCTTCTCCCACGCCCTTCGCTCCTACGCCCTCCGGGCAGAAGCCTCGTTCTCGGTAGTGATCAAGACTTGTCATCAGAACGAATGCGAGTGTTTGCGCCTGCGCCATTGCCCCAGTGATTCTGCCAGTCGCAAGGGGCTGTCGACCTGCTGGCGGCGGGCATGGCTGAACAGGATCAGCGCCAGCTCTGCGGTGACCAGTGCATCGGCGCTGGCGTTGTGACGTTCTTCGGCATGCAGGCCAAAAAAACACGTCCAGTCGTCCAGTCCGGCATGACGCAGGTTGGCGTGCTCGCACAGCATCGGGGCGATTTCGGCAGCGTCGAAGAACGGATGCTGCAAGCGATAGCCCAGGCTTTCTTTGAGTGCGCGTGACAGCATGTGCTGATCGAATGGCGCGTGAAAGCCCAGAATCGGGCTATCGCCGACGAACTCCATGAAGTCCAGCAACGCTTCGGCCGGCTCGCTGCCTGCGGCAATCGCGCTGGGTGCCAGCCCATGAATCAGAACGGCCGGGCTGACCTTGTGGTCGACGCGCAACAGTGTGCGCTCGAACTGCTGGCCCAGATTGATGGCGCCGTCTTCAATCACCACCGCGCCGATAGACAACACCTGATCCCGATTCATGTTCAGGCCACTGGTTTCAAGGTCCAGCACGACCCAGCGCTGTTGACGCAACGGCTTGTCGCTGAGGCTCGCGCAGACCGGCAACCTCTTGAGCCGATCCAGTTGATGCACGTGCAAGGGTGTTTTTTTGGGGCGTGGCATGAGCCATTCGAACAGGTTCATAGCTGGTAACGCAGAGTCAGGCTGGTTTGCAGTCGCTGCGCCTGGCGAAACGATTCGCGCAGAATGCGCCGGTCCAGGTGGTTGAGTGTGTCCGGATCGATGCGGTTCGAGTAAGGAAGGTTCTGGCGACTCTGCAGCTGGTGTTGCTGCATACGGGTCTGCTGAATGAAGTGATATGCCTCCTCGTACGCTGCGCCATCCAGCGGGTCGATGACTTCACGTTCGACCAGTTGACGCAGGCGCTCCTGGGTGTTGTTGACCCCGACGCTATTGGCCAGTGCCAGCAGGCGCGCGCCGTCGACAAAGGGCGTCAGGCCTTCGGTCTTGAGGTCCAGGGTATCTTTTTCACTGCCTTTGCGGGCCAGTACGAAGTCCTTGAAACGACCCACCGGTGGACGCTGGCGCAGTGCATTTTCGGCCATCATTCGCTGAAACAGCTTGTTGTCTGCCACCTGATCAAGAATGCCGCGGCGCAGTTGATCGCCGCCGCTTTCGTCCCCCCAGACCACGCGCAGATCGAAATAAATACTCGATGCCAGCAGGTTTTCCGGGGTCGCCTCGCGGATAAAGGCTGCGAAGCGCTGTGACCATTCCAGCCGGGACAGGCACAGGTCGGGGTTGCCGGCCATGATGTTGCCTTTGCACAGGGTAAAACCGCACTGCGCCAGGCTCTGATTGATGCGTTCGGCAATCGGCAGCAATAAGGTGCGGATCTGCTCTGCCTCTGCGGCATCGCGGGCTTCAAACAGGATGCCGTTGTCCTGATCGGTATGCAGTGTCTGTTCGCGACGGCCTTCACTGCCAAAGCACAGCCAGCTGAATGCAATGCCAGGGTCGCCTTTCTCGGCAAGCGTCAGCTCGATCACCCTGCATACGGTGTGGTCGTTGAGCAGGGTGATGATCTGCGTTATCTGTGTCGAAGAGGCTCCGTGGGCGAGCATGCGGTCGACCAGTTGGACAATATCGCCCCGCAAGCCTGCGAGCGCTTCGATGCGTGGCGCATTGCGGATGGTTCGCGCCAGATGCACCAGATCGACCCGCTGCAAGGAAAACAGATCCCGTTCCGACACCACGCCGCACAATCGCCCGTCTCTGACCAGGCACACGTGGGCGATATGCCGCCCGGTCATGGCGATGGCTGCGTCGAACGCGCTGGCGTCCGGGCTCAGATGGAAGGGCGACAGGCTCATGGTGTGCCTGACCGGTGCGCTGAAATCGGCATTCACATCGGCAACCGCCTCACGCAGGTCGCGCAGGGTAAAAATCCCCAGCGGAGCCTGCCGCTCATCGACAATCACGATGCTGCCGACCTGCTGCTCATGCATCAGTTTCACCGCGTCGCGCATGGGGGTTTCAGGACTGCACATCACTGGATGACGCATGGCCAGTTCACCCAGGCGGGTGTTCAGGGAATACTGCGTGCCCAGGGTTTCTGCGGCACGTTGCTGGACCTGTTGATTGACTTGATCCAGCAGGCTGCTGACACCGCGCAGGGCAAAGTCGCGAAAGGTTGTGGAGAGCGCGAACAGCTTGATGAATGCCTGTTTGTTCAGTTGCAGGCAAAAGGTGTCTTCGCCAGCCAGATGCTCGGTGCGAGTGGCACGTTCGCCGAGCAGGGCGGCCAGCGGAAAACACTCGCCGGTGGTGATTTCAAATGTCGTTTCTGTGCCGCCTTTGGCAGAATGCGGGCGTTCACCGACGATTCGACCCTGCTTGACGATGTAAAAATGCTCCACCGGGCCGTCGCCAGGCTTGATGATGCTTTCGTCTGCTGCGTAGAACCGGAGCTGACATTGCTCGACAAGGTACGCCAGATGAGCGTTTTCCATCTGGTTGAACGGCGGGAATTTTTGCAGAAACTGCATGGTGCCGTGTATGTTCTGTAGCACGGCTGTCTTGCCTGCCTGGGTAAAAGCATCTGCCTTGCTCATGGCCTGTTCCGCGTTCTTGTTATTGGTGCTCATGGTCGGCCGCTTGCAGCCAGGTGCCCATTGGACGTAAGTCTTACGCATGAACCAGGTGACGGGGCCATGCCTGCCTGGGTGTAACTGATTTGACGAGCGCAATGGACTGCGAGCGAATACCGGCCAGGATGCCGACGAAATGCATCGCAGATTGACCCGTATCTGCGGTCGGATTAGTTCAGGGAATGATGAGACTGTAATGATTGACCACGATATTCTGAGCGACGACGAGCGCGATGCCCTCCATGAGGTCATGATCACGCCCGCCCGCGATGCACCGCAACGGGTCCTGATCGTCGATGACGACAGCGACGCGCGTGAGTTGCTGGCTGAAATTCTCAGCCTCAATGACATCAGTTGCATGACTGCACCCGGTGGCGACAGCGCACTCGCAATGATCCAGACGCGTCAGTCCATCGGACTGCTGATTACCGACCTGCGAATGGCTCCTTTCGACGGGCTGGACTTGATCCGCAAAGTCCGCGAATCAGATCGCGCTGAATTGCCGATCATTATCGTGTCCGGCGACGCCAATGTGCGCGACGCCATTGATGCCATGCACCTGAACGTGGTGGACTTCCTGCTCAAACCGCTTAATACCAAGCAGTTGGTGAAACTGGTGAAGCGAGAATTGGGGATTGGTTGAAGCGCCACCGCCCAACTTGATCGGCATGCCAATGCCTGCATTGGCATGCCGATCAGCGGTGAGCGACCCTTGTTTCAAGGCGGCGGAAACTGCGCGGCGGTGCGTTGACCGTCGACATTGGAGAGCTTCTGCCAACGGAGCAGGTTACGCCAGCCGACAACGGTGAAGTCCCGGGCCCTCTCCCGGACGATCAATACCAGTGGCCGCCAGGTCTCTTTGGTCAGCAAAATATCGTCGATAGCCTGCCGGGCCTTTTCTGCAGCCTGCAAGTCCCCGCGCTGCAAAGCCAGTGCCTGAATGCCGCGGTAGCCGTCTATCTCGGCCCCGGCCCGGCCCTTCATCGAGTAGTTGACGTTGTATTGGCAATACTTGCTTTCCTTGCCCAGACGCTTGATCGTCGCTTCGAAGGTATCAAGCAGCATGGCTGCACGCAGGCGATTGTCAGGGGTGTTTTTGTTGCCTGTCTCATCCTGCTCCAGGGTTTCGATACAACGCAGCAACCACAGATCGCGGTTAGCATTGATCTCGGCCTGCATGTCGCGCGGCGTGGAGTAATGTCGGTCCAGATCGGCGTCCTGTTTGTCGCCAATCAGGAAGGGCGATATTTCGTTTTTTTCCAGCGCCCAGGCCAGGTCCCGGGACACGCCCAGTTGCAAACCCAGCGCCTGACCCTGAACCCCATGATTGGCACCTTTTTCTGCTGGCGTGGCCGAGCTGGCAATAGGCGCGAAGTTCAGGTTGGCGGTGACCCCCGCCCGTTGCTGAGCGGTGTCACCCTTGGCGCCGACAACGCTGATGAATCCGCCGGTTTCCGCGCGTGTTTCCTTGATTCGATCCGCCTCTACGTACACCGAGGGTTCCGGCGTTAGGGTTTGAGAGGCTTGACTGGCGCCATCCTTGAAACGTACCGCCGGGACGCGCAATGCCACACGCGCCGCGACGTTGCGGGTGCTTGACGTCGCATCGATCTGGCTGACAGAGACCTCCGGGTTACGCGCCAGTATGGCTTCCAGCGGCCCGGCGTAACGCTGGCCCTTTTGCGGGTCGATGATGTCCCAACGCACCATGCTGTCCAGAGCGTTAAGCATGTTGCCGCGCATTTCATCGTCCTTGTGACGGGTGCGAAAAAAGCGCATGAGGGTCGAACTGGTTTGAGTTTCCTGAGCGGTAAAGCGGCCAGTGAGCGCCGCCTGTAGCCCCACACCGTCTGCAACCGCACTTCCTGCCGCCACACCGATGGTGGCTTCGGTTCGTGCTTTGCCGAAGGACATTTCCATGCCCAGAATCGGCATGAACAGCTGGGCAAACGCTTCGTCACTGCGAGATTTCTCTGCCGAAAAGATCGGTGACACGATGGGCGATATCAAGCTGTAGGGCAGCGACGGCAAGCCTACGCCCAGCGTGCCTCCGCCGCCCAGCCGCAGCCGGTCGCGCAGACGGCTTTCAAGAATGAACGGCTTGAAAAACGTCACGATGTCGCTTTTCGCGTTCAGGTGCCGGGATTTCAACAGCTTTATCGCCGCGCTCAAGTCCTGTTCGAGCACCTCTTCGACAGACTGAGCAGGTTGCAGTGCTGGCGGCAATATTTCGCGCAGGTGCTCATCAACACGATTGATTGCCTCGTAGACCGACAGCTTGCTGTTCGCCAGTTCGCGGTACAGCGGCGGCAGCTCTATGTGCTGAGCTTTGTGCAGTACGTTGACTGCACGCTTGCCGTTCGCGTCCGGCTTATCCCATATCTGCGACAGCCGCTGCTGTTGAACGCGGGTCTTGAGCAGGCTTTGCATCGATTTGCCATCGCGCTTTTTAAGCGTCACCTGTGACAGGTGAGTGCCTTTCTTCTCCAGAGATTTAAGGTGATCAAGCATGGCGTGGGCTGCCGAGATTTCAAGTTGCAGTCCCGGCGCGCCCTTGGCGTTTTTCAGCGTCTCTTCCAGCATGCTGATACGCGCGGAAATAACCTGATCAACCTGTTTTCTGGGCGATTGCAGGCCCATGCTTTCGCCCACCGAGTAGGCACGATCCAGTGTCGATTTGGCGAACGGTGTCTTGTTCAGCGTGGGGACCAGACGGCGCGGCAACGTGCTTTTTGCCGGGGCAGTTGCTGTTGTTTCCTGTGGGCTATTGGCCGCAACGGCGCGCATGACCCATTCCATCGTCGCTTTCTTCAAGCGCTGGTCATGTTGCGCATAGGGCGTGCCGGGAGCATTGTTGAAGTATCCGTTACGAACCGCGTTGTAGGCGGCATGATCCATATCGTCGAACGACTTCTCGTCTCCATCCAGCTTGCTGCGTGCCACCTGTTTGGCCGTTTGCAGCCAGGCTTTGACCTTGCTGTCGGACTCATTTTGCTGCGCTTCGTCGGCATTCCAGAACACCCGTAAAGGTTTGGCCCGGTCGGCGACGATTGGCTCAGTACCGTCGCTGGACAGCACCTGAAGAATCTCCATGCCGCGCGGCAAACTTGCCAGCTTTCGACAGAGGGCGAGGGTGTCCTTCTGCACGCTGTTGTTATTGGCGCTACGGGGCCTGACCGACTTCGACATCTCCTCGGCAACGCGTGGCCAATGTTCCAGCGGATGCTGGTTCAGTAAGTCGAACACGCGGTTGGCGCGTGTGGCGTCGTTACCCGTCAACTCTGCCAGCGCCGATGTCACAACCTCGATAACCGCGAATGCAGGCAACGGTGTCGGCGGGGGTGTGCCTTGCAGACGGTCGCCAATACGTTGCAGGGCCGCTTGAATCGCATCCGCGCCGGTTGCTGTGAAGGTATGCGCTTCGCTGATCTGGCTGGCAAGGTATTGCTCGCGGACGTTCTTGAGGGCGGTTTTGTCGATTCGCTCCGTGGCTTGCCCCTCTACAGATGCTGTTGCCTGTTCTGAACCGGGTAGTTTCTGTTTGAGCGTATCGAGTGCAGAGCGCTCACCGCTGACGATGGCGAGCCGTTGGTAAAGCTCGCCTATCTCGTCGTTCAGACGCGCACAATCGGCATCGACCCGCACCAGCTTTCGTGTCAGTTGCTGATGCACCTGCATGGTCTGCGAGCGCGTTGCCAGCGTCTGTTCAATGACTGCATCCAGCCTGTCGGCCTCGGCTGACCCTCGGGTATCGCCCTTCGCTGGGCACGCAGGGCAGAGAGGTCTGCGTTGGCGTGTGCCGCCGTGCGCTCGGCGACGGTCATGTCGTGGTCGAGTGAAATCAGCTCTCGGGTTTGCGCCACCTTGAGTTCCAGTTCGATTGCGATGGCGGCGTGCCGGTCAGTGAAGCGCACATCCAGCGCCTGCATGCGTGTGCGCAACTCGCCCAGCCACTGCTGAGAGAACTCGGCTTTCTGTTCAATCTGATCCTGCCCCTCACTCAGCGCGCCCAGTTGCAACACCTCTGTGCCCTGAATCAGCTCACGAAGTTGCTGACTGGCCAAGCGGGTGGTGGAGTCGGCTTGCTGAACGCGAGCCCTGGCGTGGTCCAGTCGTTCGGTCGACGTGGGTGGGCTGGCCTGTTCGAGCGATTCAAGGTGCTCGCGCGCAGCGACCAGTGCGTGGGTGGCTGTGGCGAGCACCTTGCTTTGGTGATCGAGCCGGGTGCTCAGCTCTTTTACCGCCGCTGCGATGGTTTCAGGGCTTTGCTGTGAGTTGATCCTGGTCTTGGCGTTGCTGCCATTGCTGGCGACTTCGCGCAGCGGGGCAGGCTTTAGCCACGGAAAAACCTTGGTGGTAATACGCCTTAACGTTGAAGGGGCGGGGCGCTCCCAGAGAGACGTCGGTGCCGCCTTCAGATGGGTCAGCGCCGACTCCACCATGCGCTGCAGTTCATGCGCTTCCTTGAGCAACGGATCATGACTCTCCTCGTTCGATACCTGCTCACCTTCCTCCGGAATCCCGCTGCGCAAGGGCCGGTTGAGAGTACGACCGGTGCCGGGAATCCCGAGACTGAAATTGGTCTGGCGTTCGGAAAGCTTGCCAGCGATGCGCGTCTTCAGCCCGTGTGCTTGCTGAACATCTGGCGCTGATTTAGGCGCAGCAGGATTGGCGACGGGGGGAGGCTCAGTCGGTCTTGCCGTGACCGGCGGTGGTGTGGGCTGCGATGTAGAGCCTGTTTCCACAGGTACAACCGGGGTAGCAGAACGAGTATTGATTCTTAAGGTCATGAGCGGGCTCCATCGGCTCAGATATCAAGTTCGACAGATCAATACAGGTGGTGGTAGTAATCGACACTGCACATTCGGTGGTGCGTAAAACGTGTTTGAAGGGCTGTCGCGGCTGAAGGCGACACTTCTTCAAACTGCCAGGGCGACACGGGGAGGCGTGTTTGCTCGGGGGCGGAAGGGGGCTACGTTGCTGACTCGCGGTTTGTGTCCTTTGGTGGGTCAGCCGGGGGCAGGTGCCTGAAACCGCCTCACTTGTTGTGATGGAGGTTTACGGACCTGTCTGGATGCGTGGTCGGAATGTGGGTTCGGTTCCGTTTTTATTTTGAAGCGCATAGAGATGCCGGGAATTCAATGCGTGGCAGGCTGATCACCGATGCAATCGGGTGCGTTGGGCCCGATATAGATCATTCCTTCGTATACACCGGGCCGCAGTCGGTCACCCCAGAAAGTACCGCCGCCGCCCGTACGTCCAAAATCATACACTTCGCTTTCTCCCAGAAAAGCGTTGGTACGGTGGTCATATAGTCGGTCAAAGCCTGGAGCTATCCATTGAACAAACCACTGAGGTTTCTCAACTTTATCGGGAGTTCCCCATGGATGTAACCATGTAGGAAGCAGCCATGCTGGCGTATAGCTTTCGATTCGGTAACATTTGTTGGGGCTAATGATGACTTGATTTTCCTTTGTGGCTAAGCCCTTTTCCCACCATTGCGAAGCGGTCCAAAAGCTGAGTGCGATGGTGATGTAGGCTGCAAGAAAGATGATGCGCGTTGATAGCGGCTTCATTCTTGAGGCGTAGCACGTGTGGTGGGACGGTCCCCCATACAGTCAGAGACATTCGGGCCGATGGGGATCATTCCGGCGTAGACCATCCCTGACCCACCGCCCCAAGACATTGGCCCACCTGCCGACTCCAGATCATGAATCTCGGTTTCCGAGATCAGTTCGCCAGTGCGGTGATCGTAGAGACGGAAAAATGCAGGGTAGCCCCACCAAGGGAGCCACTTCGGTGGATGATCTTTATAGGGGTTGGCTTTTCTATGAAACATCATGGGCAAAATCCAGAACGGCTTGAACGTTTCAACTCGATAGCATCCACCCGGGCTGATATCAGGTTCGTTCAGGCTTTCCGCCAAGCCCTTTTCCCAGTACTCCGAAGCAGCCCATAGGCTTCCAGCGGTCGTGATGAAGGTTGCAAGAAAGATGATGTGTGTCGATGGCGACTTCATTTTTGGTTCGTGACATGTGAAGAGCGATCACCGATGCAATCAGAGACGTTCGGCCCGATGAGGATCATTCCTGCGTAGACGAAACCCGACTCTTCTCCCCAATCTATTCCCCATCCTGCTGTTTCAAGGTCATAAATCTTGTTTTCTGAAATTAGTTCACCGTTGCGATTGTCATACAGCCGATAGAAGCCAGGGTAGCCCCACAACGGGAACCATTTTGGCGGTACGTCTTCGTCAGGATGAGGCTTGCGATGAAACATATTCGGCAGTACCCAGAATGGTTTAAATGTTTCGAGTCGGTAGCAGCCATCAGGGCTGACGATCGGGTCACCTGACCTTTCCGCCAAGCCTTTTTCCCACCATTGCGACGCGGCCCATAGGCTGAGTGCGATAAGAAAATAGGCAGAAAGGAATTGGATTTTTCTCGCGCTTATTTTCAAATGGGAATTTCCAGATCAATGAATGGGTCGGCTTTTTTCCATAACACATCCGAATAGATAAAGAAGTCTCCGCCGTTACTTGTATTATTCCTGTATTTTCGAAAGTGATTATTGGCTATGGCCGCAAATGGCCCCTCTTTCAGGCGTATGATTAAGTTTCCTTGTGGCGTCACAGCTATAACGGTTTCTGCTTTCGTCAGCACACGGTCCTCTGTCCATGTGCCCAAGTATTGAAAGCCGTTGAAGTCGTAGTGGTCGCGAATGTAAAAACCTAAGTGCTCGACTCTGAAATAATGCTGCGCTTGCTGAGTAATAGGGTGTTCTTTGGTAAAAACCTCCCCCACGACACCAACCTTGAGTGTCGCGGTGCCTAAAGCTCCGTACATGTCATCCAGTGCATCCCATGCTCCACCAAACTCAGTAAAATTTACCTGAGAGGTTACGTCTATTTGTCGGGCAGTCATAAGCGTGGAACCCAGCTTAAACGGAGCGCTTCCATGCCATCCCTGCTTTTTCAAAAGCTTTTTTAACCGCAAAAGCGCATTGGGCGTAGTCAATCTGGACTCCGCCACGGCTATTGCGGTTCGACAGCGCCCAAACTGCATTGCCCACTCCATTTTCACTCTGTCTTCATCGCATTGCTCAGGAGATAAGCTCATCGGATCAGGCTGTGTTTCCGGCTTTTTCCAATCCGCCGGCATCTCCCACCCCGGGCTATCAAACCATCGTTGCATTAACGCCGCAGCGGTATCCCAGCCCATGTTACGCATGGCGCCCGGAATGCGGGACAGGGCGAGGTTTTCGATGATGACTTGCTTGGGTGGTGTGTCCAAGGGTGCATAGGTGCGTGACACACCCTGTGGCAGGGCAAAGTAGGTATCGGGACCGACGGCATTGGTGCGCTGGAAATCATTCAGGGACATGTTCATTTACTCCATTACAGGCCAAGGGGCAGAGGCGGCAAACTGCAGGGTCGAAGGGTTTGAGCTGCCATGTTTGCGGCTGTGGCCGTGCTCATCGAGGGTGCCGCGAGCCGTGCATTGGTTATGTTCCAGCAGCACATAATCCAGATGGCCAAGGCGATTGCGTTGGTGGGTGAGCATTTGAAAACGCTCGTCACACACGATTCGGTTTTGTCTGGAGGTCGACGCAGTGTAGGACTGAGCAAGTACGACGGGGGTATATGCCCGTTTCATTGGCGGGGTAGCGGGTATGTGTTCGGAGGAGGATTTTCTTTCGACCAGGAAAAAGTTCTGTTGGCAAGAAACCAGTCGTGCACCGCAGTTTGTCAGGTCGCCTTCAAGCGCCAGTGGGTAGCCTTCGACGAGGTAGTCGTTCTGCCCGCTGATTATCCTGGTAGGGCCATGCAGCGGACAAATAACATCGCACCCGACATGCGCCGTGGGGAACCCACCAATGATATGGCTTTCGGAGCCTGTCATGACGTGTCCTCCATGATCCGTCATATCACCTACAACAATTGCCAATCGGTTCATGCAACTCTCCTTGAGCAGAACTGAAGTCATGGCCACTATGAACGCTCATCAATTTAAACGGCGTTGTTTAAGGGGTATGACTTTTGTTAATGCAGCAGGAAGAGAGATAGCACTGTGTGTCGTGCGCGGAAATACCTTGCGGTTAGGTTTTTATAATTAAAGACTCGACTTACCTATATTGATCAGGCGTCTTGCGCGGGGAATGACTTTTTCCCACAAACGGGATGAAGTTTGCTTTGCTTCTATGATGTATTGAGTTAGAAAGTATCTGGGTCGTTCAAACGAAAAAACGCGATGTTTACTCATCACCTTCCCGAAGAGGCAGCAAGCCGCCTCTTCGGTCCGGTGACTAAAAACCTTACACTCCGTTCTTGGCCTTAAACTCACGACGGCGGCGATGCAGCACCGGCTCGGTGTAGCCGTTGGGCTGTCGCGTGCCTTCGATGACCAGTTCGACGGCCGCCTGGAAGGCGATGTTGCTGTCGAAGTCTGGCGCAAGTGGGCGGTACAGCGGGTCGTTGGCGTTCTGGCGGTCCACGACGGGGGCCATGCGTTTGAGGCTTTCCAGTACCTGAGTTTCGGTGACGATGCCATGCCGCAGCCAGTTGGCCATGTGCTGGCTGGAGATGCGCAGCGTGGCGCGGTCTTCCATCAGGCCGATGTCGTTGATGTCCGGTACTTTCGAGCAACCCACGCCCTGATCGATCCAGCGCACGACGTAGCCAAGAATGCCCTGGGCATTGTTGTCCAGTTCGTTCTGGATTTCTTCCGGCGTCCAGTCGGTGTTCGGTGCGAGCGGGATGGTCAGAATGTCGTCCACCGAGGCCTGTTCGCGCTGGGCCAGTTCGGCCTGCCGGGCGAACACATCCACCTTGTGATAGTGCAGAGCATGCAGCGCAGCCGCGGTGGGTGATGGTACCCAGGCGGTGTTTGCGCCTGCCAGCGGGTGAGCGATTTTCTGCTCCAGCATGGCGGCCATCAGGTCAGGCATGGCCCACATGCCCTTGCCGATTTGCGCACGACCTTGCAGGCCGCATTTCAGGCCGATATCGACGTTGGAGTTCTCGTAGGCCGAAATCCATTTTTCAGCTTTCATCTGCGCCTTGCGCACCACCGGGCCTGCCTCCATCGACGTGTGAATCTCGTCGCCGGTGCGGTCGAGGAAGCCGGTATTGATGAACACCACGCGCTCGCTGGCTGCCTGAATGCAGGCCTTGAGGTTGACCGTGGTACGGCGCTCCTCGTCCATGATTCCGACTTTCAGTGTGTTGCGCGGCAAGCCCAGCACCTGCTCGATACGCCCGAACAGCTCGTTGGTGAACGCGGCTTCCTGCGGCCCGTGCATCTTCGGTTTGACGATGTACATCGAGCCGCTGCGGCTATTACTGCGTGTGTTATTGCCGTTGAGGTTGTGGATCGCCGCGAGGCTGGTCAGCAGACCATCGAGAATGCCTTCCGGCACTTCGTTACCATGCTTGTCGAGAATCGCGTCGATGGTCATCAGGTGGCCGACGTTGCGGATGAACAGCAACGAGCGGCCGTGCAGGGTGACTTCGCCACCTTGTGGCGTGGTGTAGACCCGGTCCGGGTTCATGGTGCGGGTGAAGGTTTCGCCGCCCTTGGACACCGATTCGGCCAGGTCGCCCTTCATCAGGCCCAGCCAGTTGCGATAGACGACGACTTTATCGTCGGCATCGACGGCTGCAATGGAGTCTTCGCAGTCCATGATGGTGGTCAGTGCGGCTTCCATGAGGATGTCTTTCACGCCTGCCGGATCGGTCTGGCCGACCGGGCTTGCAGCGTCGATCTGCAATTCGAAATGCAGGCCGTTGTGCTTGAACAGCACGGCGAACGGTGCCGAGGCATCGCCTTGAAAGCCGACCAGTTGTGCATCGTCGCGCAGGCCGCTGTTGCTGCCGCCCTTGAGGCTGACGACCAGTTTGCCGTCGATCAGTTTGTAAGCTGTCGAGTCAGCGTGTGAGCCCGCTGCCAGTGGCGCAGCCTGATCGAGAAAAGCGCGGGCGAAGGCGATTACCTTGTCGCCGCGTACCTTGTTGTAGCCTTTGCCTTTTTCCGCGCCGCCTGCTTCGCTGATTGCATCGGTGCCATAGAGCGCGTCATACAGCGAGCCCCAACGGGCGTTTGACGCATTGAGCGCAAACCGTGCGTTCATCACCGGCACGACCAGTTGCGGCCCGGCCATAGTGGCTATTTCTTCATCGACATTTTGCGTGGTGATCTGGAAGTCCGCTGCTTCCGGCAACAGATAGCCGATCTCCTGAAGGAAGGCTTTGTAAGCCGAGGCGTCGTGAGCCTGCCCGGCGCGCGACTGGTGCCAGGTATCGATCTTCGCCTGCAATTCATCACGTTGGGTGAGCAGTGCCTTGTTCTTTGGCGCAAGGTCGTGGATCAGTTGGTCCGCACCGGCCCAGAACGCGTTGGCATCGACGCCGGTTCCAGGGGTGGCTTCGTTCTGCACGAAGTCGAACAGGACTCTGGCGACTTGCAGGTCACCGACTTGAACGTACTCAGTCATTGCACTTGCCTCACTCTGCTCAGCAGGGTCGAGCACACTCGGGGAGCGCTCTGTTATTGATCTTGGTGTCATGTAGTGCGCAGTTCTGGATACTACATGAGCCGTCGTCGCGTGAAAACGTCGCTGAATATGTCACTAAACGACTGGATGCCCGCATCGGGTCACGATTCATATTCCTGGTGTTCCCGAAAGCGCTCAGGATTGTTCCATAAAGCGTGGCAAACGGTACACGATTTAGCGCTCACGAGCTGCCTCCGGTCCTGTCTATACTCGAGCGACCGACGCCGTTTTCAAATCACTTGCACAGTAAGAGGAATTGACCGTGGATCATCTCGTCGTAACGCTGGTTGCTCCGGACAAACCGGGCCAGGTCGAACGCATCGCGCGGTGCATCGCCGAACAGGGCGGTAACTGGCTGGAAAGTCGCATGTCGCGCATGGCCGGACAGTTTGCCGGGATCCTCAAGGTAGGTGTCGAGCCGGAAAAGTACGACGACCTGATCAAGGCCCTTAACGGGTTGTCCGCTCACGGCATCCGCATGCTGCTGGCCGAAAGCGTGGTCGAGACCAGCGGCACCACGCGACCGATCAACATGCAACTGGTCGGCAACGACCGCCCCGGCATCGTGCGCGACATCACCCGCCTGCTGGCCGGACAGGGCGTTAACGTCGAACACTTGATCACCGACGTCGCGCCTGCGCCCATGAGCAGCGAGGTGCTGTTCCACGCTGACGCCGTACTGGGCGTCCCGGTGGGCTTGTCGCTGGACGATCTGCAGGCCGGGCTTGAGACTCTGGCTGATGATTTGGTGGTGGAGTTGGTGTTGCGGAGTGAGGAGTGAGGAGTGAGTGCTTTTGTCAGGTTATCCAAGTTAACCGTGCACCTGCCTGTGGATAACCTGGGGGAATAGCGTTGCGCGCCATGCGCACCGTGGCTTTAAGAAGATTGATCAAAAATTCAACAGTTTCAAAGGCTTGTGCACAGATAAGGTGAGTCTGCCTGTGGATAACCGTTGGAGAACCCTACGCAGGCCACGTTCTGCGTGGCCTGCGTAGAGTTGTTTGTTTTTTGATCAGTGGCGGCCGCGGGATTTCAGCCAGATATCCACACTGTAGATCGCCAGCCCCGCCCAGATGAAGGCAAAGGTTATGATGGTGCTGGTGGTCAGGTGTTCGCCATACAACAGCACGGCCAGCAACAGGACCAAGGTGGGTGCGATGTATTGCAGAAAGCCCAGCGTGGTGAACGGCAAGTGGCGGGCGGCGGCGTTGAAGCATACCAGCGGAATCAGCGTGACCGGGCCGGCGGCAGCGAGCCAGAGGGCTTGCGTGGTGGTCCAGAATTCGGGTTGTGCGCTCACGGCCATCGGGTTGAGCGCGAGCCAGATCAGCGCCAGTGGCACCAGCATCCAGGTTTCGACGACCAGGCCGGGCAGGGCGGCGACCGGCGCCTTCTTGCGGATCAGCCCGTAGAACGCGAAGGTCAATGGCAGCGCCAGCGATACCCACGGCAGGCTGCCGACATGCCAGACCTGCTGCGCGACACCGACGGCGGCGAGGATGACCGCCAGCATTTGCAGGCGTCTGAGGCGTTCGCCCAGCAGCAACATGCCGAGCAGTACGTTGACCAGCGGGTTGATGTAGTAACCAAGACTGGCCTCAAGCATGCGCCCGTTATTCACTGCCCAGACGTAGACGATCCAGTTCGCAGCGATCAACGTGCCGCTCAATGCCAGCACGGCAAGGCGTTGCGGATTGTTGCGCAGGTCGCGCCACCAGCCGGGATGCTTCCAGAACATCAGCACAATCGAGCCGAACAGGGCCGACCAGAGCACGCGATGGATGATGATCTCGATGGCCGGAACGGCGGAGATGGCTTTGAAGTAGATGGGGAACAGTCCCCAGATGATGTAAGCACTCAGGCCCAGAATGTATCCGCGGCGTGGATTGGCAGCTTGCATGGAGCGTCCCTTAAATACAGAAATTTCCGGTTTTACTATGGGGTGATGCGATGGTTCGTTTGAATCTTGTTCACGCAGGTGCGCTGATGCTTATACACATATCCGCCTGATTCACGCCAAGTGGAGCTGCTCAAGAGCGGACGCAGAGCGTCCAGAACGGCATGCCCACGCGGAGCATGGGCACGATGGTTTCTCCCGAACACTTATCGTTCCTCACGCTCCAGCGTGGGAATGCCTTCGTGACGCTCCGCGTCACAGGTTCTCGCCGCACCATGGGCTCAAGAGCGTCCAGAACGGCATGCTCTGGGTACTCAAGGCAAGTGCGTGCAGCCAGCGTCAAAACAACTTCAGCGGTTCTTCATTCAGTGCTGCCATCTGCTCGCGCAGGGCCAGGATATGGTCGCCCCAGTAACGCTCCGTACCGAACCACGGAAAGCTGTGCGGAAACGCGGGGTCATCCCAGCGACGGGCAAGCCAGGCGCTGTAGTGCATCAGGCGCAGGGCACGCAGCGGTTCGATCAACGCCAGTTCGCGCGGGTCGAAGTCATGAAATTCGTTGTAGCCGTCCATCAGCTCCGATAACTGGCCGAGACGCTCCTGACGATCACCGGCCAGCATCATCCATATGTCCTGAACGGCAGGACCAAGGCGACAGTCGTCCAGGTCGACGATGTGAAACATTTCGTCGCGGCACATCATGTTGCCGGGGTGGCAGTCGCCGTGCATGCGGATGTTGGTGTGCGGCGTGGCGGCATAGACGTCTTCTACACGTTTGAGCAGGTCACGGGCTACCGACTCGTAAGCGGGCAGCAGACTGCGCGGGATGCAGTCGTTTTCCAGTAGAAAGTTGACCGAATCATGGCCGAAGTTTTTCACGCCCAAGGCTTCACGGTGCGCGAACGGTTTGGTCGAACCAACGGCATGCAGACGCCCCAGCAACTGGCCCAGGCGGTACAGCTGATCCAGATTGCCAGGCTCCGGCGCGCGCCCACCGCGACGCGGGAACAGCGTGAAGCGAAAACCGGCATGTTCGAACAGGGTTGCGCCGTTATGCACCATGGGCGCAACGACGGGTACTTCGACCTCGACCAGTTCAGCGGTGAAGCTGTGTTCTTCAAGAATGGCTTCGTTGGTCCAGCGCTGTGGCCGATAAAACTTGGCGATCAGCGGTTGGCCGTCTTCGATACCGACCTGATAGACGCGGTTTTCGTAACTGTTGAGCGCCAGGATGCGTGCATCGCTGAGAAAACCAATGCTTTCAACGGCATCCAGGACCAGATCGGGAGTAAGTGTTGCAAACGGGTGAGCCATGACTACTCCTGCGCGCAGCAGGTTGCCGCGTCGGACCGCTGATGGTAACGCAGACCGGTCCCGGATCGCCAAGCCCCTTCCTTTTAATGTGCGGGCAGGCTCGTTTGTCATCAAAAAGTCATGACCTGTTAGTCATATAGCCATGTTCGCTGCCTACAGTCGCCGTCAATGAGATCGATCTCAAGCGAGCGACAATGACAGATCTGAAGCAGGTTGCGCGTCTGGCCGGGGTTTCCCGGGCCACCGCTGCACGCGCCTTTGCAAGCCCCGACGTAGTGCGTTCCGAAACCCGTGAGCGGGTGTTCGCGGCCGCTCGTGCCTTGGGTTTTCGTCCAAACCGGCTGGGACGCCAGCTCCGATTGCAAACCACCAACCTGATTGGCGTGGTGGTGCCCAACCTGCTCAACCCGGTGTTTGCCGAACAGTTTCAGGCCATGGAGCGGGCGGCGCGAGCACGGGGCTATAACCTGCTGCTGGCAACCACCGACTACACCGCCGAGCGTGAAAGCGCCGTTGTTGAAGAACTGCTACGCCAGCGGGTCGACGGGCTGGTGCTGACGGTGACCGACGCCGAGCACAACCGTGTTCTGGAGGGCCTGGTCAGCGAAGACACGCCGTTCGTACTGGCTTATCACCAGACCCGCCATCCGGATTACAGCGCCGTGTCTGTGGACAATCGTGCAGGCATGGCGCTGGCGACCCGCTACCTGATCGATGCAGGCCATCGGCGCATTGCCATGGTGGCCGGCCCGGCCATGCAGTCCGACCGCGCCCGTCTGCGCTATGACGGGTATTGCGACGCCATGGTCGAGCGAGGGCTTGAGCCGCTTCCAGTGATTGAAATGCCTGCCCATACCAATGCCGATTTTGCCGCAATTGAACCGTTATTGCGCGGTCCTAATGCGCCCAGCGCGCTGGTCTGTTCCAACGACCTGCTGGCCATCAGCCTGATTGCCGAGTTGCGCCGCCATGGCTGGAGTGTCCCCGAACGCCTCTCGGTCATCGGCTTCGATGGCATCACGCTGGGCACGCAGATGCACCCGACGCTGTGCAGTGTGGTTCAGCCGATTGGCGAACTGGCACGCATGGTCATCGACCAGTTGCTGTCGCGGATTGCCGGCGCAGCACCGGTTTCTCATTGTCTGCCGTGCCACATCCGGCCCGGCGAAAGCACCCAGCCCTACCAGGAGATGCTTCATGTTACGCCTCAGTAAAACCCTCGCAGCATTGCTGTTATGCGGTGCGGCCAGCCTCGCCCAGGCCGCCGAAACCGCCATCTGCTACAACTGTCCGCCCGAATGGGCTGACTGGGGCACCCAGCTCAAGGCCATTGCCGACAGCACCGGTGTCCAGGTGCCGCTGGACAACAAAAACTCTGGCCAGGCGCTGGCGCAAATTGTCGCCGAGCAGGCCGCGCCAGTCGCAGACGTGGTCTATTACGGTGTGACCTTCGGCCTGCAAGCGCAGAAGGCCGGCGTGGTGGATACCTATAAACCCAGGCACTGGGACGATATTCCCGCAGGCCTGAAGGACCCTGAAGGACACTGGTTCGCCATTCATTCCGGCACGCTGGGCATCATGGTCAACGTCGACGCGCTCGGCGGTCTGCCGGTGCCGCAAAGCTGGGCTGATCTGCTCAAGCCTGAATATAAGGGCATGGTCGGTTATCTCGATCCTTCCAGTGCATTTGTCGGCTACGTTTCCGCCGTTGCGATCAATCAGGCCATGGGCGGCACGCTGGACAACTTCGGGCCAGCCATCGACTACTTCCAGAAACTGGCGAAAAACTCGCCCATCGTGCCCAAGCAAACCGCGTATGCACGTGTGCTGTCCGGTGAGCTGCCGATTCTGGTCGACTACGATTTCAACGCCTATCGCGCCCGTTACAAGGACAAGGCCAACGTTGCGTTTGTGATTCCGAAGGAAGGCACCATCGGTGTTCCGTATGTGATGAGCATGGTCGCCAAGGCGCCTCATCGTGCCAATGCCGAGAAGGTGCTGGATTACGTGCTGTCCGACGAGGGGCAAGCGCTGTGGGCCAAGGCCTACCTGCGTCCGGTACGTTCGAAGATGCCTGCCGACGTCGCAGCGCAGTTTCTGCCGGACAGCGACTACGCCCGTGCCGGTGTGGTGGATTACCAGCACATGGCCGCCGTGCAGGAAGCTTTCGCCGCCCGCTATCTGCGTGAGGTGAAGTGATGTCAGCCTCGCCGGGACACGCGCTGGCTCTGCGCAAGGGCGGATTATTCCGGCTGCGCCCGACCGCTGCGGTGGCGCTTGCTCCGGCGCTGGCGGTACTGCTGGCCTTCTGGTTGCTGCCGTTGACCCACCTGATCGTACTCGGTGCGCAAGGTGCTGATGGCAATGGCAGCGGTTACTGGCAGGTGCTGAGCAGCGCTCAATACCTGGGCAGCCTGGCGCAGACCTGTCTGTTGGCGCTGGTCGTCACGCTCGCAGCGTTGCTAGTCGGCGGCATCAGCGGTGTGTTTCTGGCTCGCAACGCATTTTTCGGACGCTCTGCGCTGGTGGCGTTGCTGACCTTTCCCCTGGCGTTCCCTGGGGTGGTGGTCGGCTTTCTGTTGATTCTGCTGGCGGGGCGCCAAGGCATCTTTGCTGCACTCGGGCTGCAACTGGCCGGTGAGCGATGGATATTTGCCTACTCGCTGACCGGGCTGTTCATCGGCTACCTGTATTTCTCGATTCCGCGAGTGATCCTGACCGTCATGGCGGCTTGCGAAAGCCTGGACCGCAGCCTTGAAGAGGCCGCTCATTCATTGGGTGCCGGTCATTGGCGGGTGGTGTGCGATGTGATCGTGCCAGGGCTGGCACCTGCGCTGGTGTCTTGCGGTGCGATCTGCTTCGCTACGTCGATGGGCGCATTCGGCACCGCCTTTACCCTTGGCACCCGCCTGAACGTTACGCCGGTAGCGATCTACAACGTGTTCACCAACTACGCCAATTTCACCGTGGCCGCAGCACTGTCGGTGATCCTCGGGCTGGTGACATGGGCGGTGCTGTTGCTGGCCCGTCGCATGGTCGGCAAATCGGGAGTCGTCCTGTGAAACGTTCTCCACTGTTTGCTGCGCAGCTGGCGTTCACGCTGTTGGTCTGTGCCTTCATGCTGGTCCCGGTGGTGCTGTCACTGCTTGCCGGGCTGACCCGCAATTATTTTCTGGGCTTGTCGAGCGGTTTGACGTTCGACTGGCTGGTGCAGGTCTGGCAGGCCTACTCACCGACCGTCTGGCTGTCCCTGCAACTGGCCGTGGCGTGCGCAATGTGCGTGTGCGTGGTCGGGGTTCCGGCGGCTTACGCGTTGGTGCGCATGAACAATCGCTTCAGCCGGGCCTTCGAGGAACTGATGGTCTTGCCCGTCGCCATGCCCGGTCTGGCCAGCGCCCTCGCTTTATTGCTGACCTATGGCCAGTTCGGCAGTTTTCGCAGCAGCTGGCTGTTCATTCTGGTCGGCCATGTGTTGTTTACCCTGCCATTTCTGGTTCGGCCGGTCATGGCGGTGATGCAGCGCCAGCAACTGCCGGTGCTTGAAGAAGCTGCCGCCAGCCTTGGGGCCGGACCGATCAAACGCTTTTTCAGCGTGGTGGTGCCCAACTGCCGGGCCGGGATTCTCGCGGGCGTGTTGATGGTCGTGACCCTGTCGCTGGGCGAGTTCAACCTGACCTGGATGCTCCACACGCCGATGACCAAAACCCTGCCGGTCGGTCTGGCCGACAGCTACGCCTCGGCCCGGCTTGAAGTCGCCAGCGCCTACACCCTACTTTTTCTGTTGCTGATTGTGCCGCTGCTGATTGCGTTGCAGGCCATCAGTGCGCGTCTTGCCCGTGGAGAGAGCCGATGAGCGGAACCACTATTCGCCTGAAAGGCTGCCGCAAGGCATTTGCCGACGGCACCGTTGCGGTAAAGGATCTGCACCTGACCATCGAACCCGGCGAAACGCTGGCGATTCTCGGTCCGTCCGGTTGCGGCAAGACCACCACCTTGCGGCTGATTGCCGGTCTCGAACGACCGGATGTCGGTCAGGTGCTGTTCGATGATCAGGACGTCACGCGTCTGCCCATCGAGCGGCGTGACGTTGGGATGGTGTTTCAGAGTTACGCGCTGTTCCCCAACCTCGATGTGGCCGGCAACATCGTGTACGGCCTGAAGATTCGCGGCGTGTCGCACGCCGAACGCAACAAGCGTTGTGATGAGTTGCTGGAACTGGTCGGCCTGACCGGGCATGGCAATCGCCGCGTCAATGAACTGTCCGGCGGTCAACGCCAACGGGTGGCATTGGCCCGGGCGCTGGCACCGCGGCCCAGAGTGCTGTTGCTCGACGAGCCTCTGGCAGCGCTGGATGCACAGTTGCGTGAGCGCCTGCGCAGCGAACTCGACCAATTGTTGCGCGGGCTGGGCATCACGTCTGTATTCGTCACCCACGATCAAGGCGAAGCCATGGCCTTGGGCGACCGGATTCTGGTCATGGAAAAAGGCTGCGTATCGCAGTTGGCGACGCCCAGAGAAATCTATCAACAGCCTGCCAATGCCTTCGTCGCCGGGTTCGTCGGCAATCTCAATGCGTTCAGTGTGGTCGAACGCACACCTGCCGGTCTCAAGGTGAGTGGCGGCGAGTTGCCGTGGAGCGGTGCGGATCTGCCGGGCACGGTGTATTGCCGTCCGGAACATCTGCGTTTGATGCCGGAGCACGACCTTCTTCATAGCCATCTTCAGGGACGCCTGGTCGGACAGTTTTTTCAGGGCGCACAAAGTCGCTTGCTGGTCGATGTCGGTGGCCCTCAGCCGCTGTTGGTCGACAGTACCGACAACGTAATTCATGCCGCCAACGCGGTCATCGCCCTGAATGTCGAGCCTCAGGCGTTGTTCTCCCTGCATTCCTGACATTGCTCGCCTAGAGAGATTATTTTGAATCGTCCGTTTCTTATTGCCCAGATCAGTGACCTGCACCTCAAAGCCGATGGGCGTCTGACCTACGGTGTGGTCGATACCCTGGGCGCATTGCGCCGTGCCGTGGCACATATCAACGCCAGCAAACAGCAGCCTGACATTGTGGTGATCAGTGGCGATCTGGTGGACTTTGGTCGTGAGGACGAATACGCCGTGCTCAAGCCTGAACTGGAACGTCTGCACATTCCGTTTTATCTGGTGCCCGGCAATCATGATGACCGGCAGAACCTGTTGGCGGCGTTTGCCGATCAAGTGTATCTGCCGTTGTCGGCCGGCGAACCTCTGGACTGGGTGGTGGAAAAGTACCCGGTGCGTCTGATCGGTATGGATACGACCATCCCCGGCGAGCATGGCGGGCGACTGGATTACTGCCAGCTGGACTGGCTGAATGCGCAACTGTCGCGCCGTGCCGATGTGCCGACCGTGATCATTCTGCATCATCCGCCGTTCATTACCGGCATCGGCCATATGGACCGTGAACCCTTCGGCAACGCGTCAGCGCTGGAGCGTGTGATCGCTCAGCACCCGCAAGTGGAGCGCCTGTTATGCGGACATTTGCATCGACCGATGCAGCGGCGTTTTGGCGGCAGTGTGGCGAGCATCTGTCCTGGCACCTCACATCAGATCGTGCTGGACCTCGACAAAGCCGCGCCTGCACATTTCAATCTGGAACCGGCAGGGTACGTACTGCACCACTGGGACCCGGAGCAGGGACTGGTGAGTCATAACGCAGTGTTTGGCGATCACGAAGGGCCATACCCGTTCTACGATGTGAACGGGTTGATTGAGTGAGTGAGTGAGTGTTCTGTGGCTGATTACTCCCACGCCCTGCGCTCAGCGTTCTACACAGCGTCCGCTTTTGATTCTGGCCGGAGGTCGTGGGAGTGGACTTGTCCACGAAGAAGCCGGTGCATTCTCCGAAAATGTATTGTTTGAACTACCGTCTTCGCGGACAAGTCCGCTCCCACAAAAATACACATTTTAAAGCCGATCAGGCGCCGATAACGCCGCCGTCTTCGCGGGTAATTACCATCACCGATGAGCGCGGTTTGCCGTTGGGCAAGTGCTCCGGGAAAGTAGAGCCGCCGTTTTCACCGGGATGCTGGATGCCGATGAACATCGTTTTATAGTCCGGCGCAAAGCTGATACCGGTGATTTCGCACCCGACCGGGCCCACCAGAAAACGGCGGATTTCGCCGCTGGCAGGGTCGGCGCAGAGCATCTGGTTGTTGCCCATGCCGGCGAAGTCGCCCTTGTTGCTGGAATCTCCGTCGGTCTGAATCCACAGGCGACCGGCTTCATCGAAGCTCAGACCGTCGGGGCTGTTGAACATGTTTTGCGCGTTGATGTTGCTCGACCCGGCCTGCGGTGTACCTGAATACACAGCCGGGTTGCCCGCGACCACGAACAGGTCCCACTCGAAGGTCATCGCCGAAGCGTTGTCGTCGTTTTCGTGCCAGCGCAGGATCTGTCCGTACTGGTTCTTGGCTCGAGGGTTGGGACCGCCGACAGGCTGGCCTTCCTCGCCGCGTTTGATGTTGTTGGTCAGCGTGCAATACACCTGGCCGTCCTTGGGGCTGACCACGATCCATTCCGGGCGGTCCATGCGCGTGGCCTTGACCACGCTGGCAGCCAGGCGTGCATGGATCAGCACTTCAGCCTGATTATTGAAGCCGGCCGCCGCATCGAGACCATTCTTGCCGTGGGTCAGTTCGATCCACTGGCCCTTGCCCTTCGGACGATCCGGGTTGCTGTCGCCGCTGTCGAACTGCGCCACATAGAGCGTGCCGTGGTCCAGCAGGTTGCGGTTGGCTTTCGGATTCTGGTGATCGATCTTGTCGCGACTGATGAACTTGTAGATGAACTCGCCACGCTCGTCATCGCCCATATAAACCACGGCGCGGCCACCCTTGGTTTGGGTAAACGCCGCGTTCTCATGCTTGAAGCGCCCGAGTGCAGTGCGTTTGACCGGTGTGGATTTGGGGTCGAACGGATCAATCTCGACTACCCAGCCGTGGCGGTTGACCTCATTGGGGTTTTTCGCAACGTCGAAGCGCGGATCGTGCGGGTGCCAGTTGATTTCCTTGCTGGCGGCAACCACGCCATAGCGCTTCATGCCTGCGTCGAACTTCTGCTCCGGATTGCTGCTGCCGAAGCAGTCGGTGAAGTTCTCTTCGCAGGTCAGGTAAGTGCCCCACGGTGTCTGGCCGCTGGAGCAGTTCTGAAATGTGCCGAGCGCCTGCGTCCCAGTCTTGTCGGTATCCGTTTTGAGCCAGTCGTGCCCGGCTGCCGGGCCACTCAGGCTGATCGGCGTGTTGCCATGAATACGACGGTTATAGCGCGAGTCCTGAGCGAACTGCCATTTGCCATTGTGCTGCTGAACCTCGATGACCGACACGCCTTCTGCAGCCAGGGCCTTTTGCACTTCTTCAGCCGACTGCGGCTCCTTGCCATGATCGAAAAGGTAGCGATAGTTGGTGTATTCATTGTTGATCGCCATCAGCGCGCGATCCTTGTGGCCTGGCATCGGGAACAGACACATACCGTCGTTGTTGTCGCCGAACTGCACTTCCTGGGCCTGGGCGGTGCCCTTGCCGCTCGGGTCGAAAGCCGGGCCGCCTGCCTGCAAGGGCTGGCCCCAACTGATCAGCACAGATGAGTTGTAGCCTTGCGGCAGGCTGATGCTGTCGGCGGTTGCGGCAGGGATACTCTGGAAACCCAGCAATGTGCCGGACGCTGCGCTGACGCTGTTCGCCAGAACCGTGCGACTCAACAGGTTGCCACCCAGAAACATCGCTGCGCCGCACAGGGCACCTGCGCTGATGAAGCCCCGGCGGGTGAGGCCGATCCGGTCTGTGCCGATCATGTGTTGCAGATCGGTGGTCTGATTTTCTTCTAATAGTTTCATCATCACGGCTCCCTCGAATATGGCAGCCACCTTAGTGCGCACATATGACGGAATTGTGTCGCGGTAATGACTTGCCAGCGCTTACATCGGTATCCCGAGCAACACGAACGAAGCGGCGAATCTTGCCTGCACGGCAACGCCTGGTTTCAATTGCTGCGCATGCAGGTGCGCCGGTGTCGCCAGGGCGCACAATGTCTGGCCGCTCGGGAGTGTGATGCGTACTTCGCTCGGGCCGTCCTCCGCTTCGATCACACTGTCGATTTGCCCGGCAAGGCAATTGTTTCCGTTTGTTTCTTCAGGGCCATCCGCGTGCAGTTCCAGCCAACCGGCCTTGATCAGCGCCACCACTTCGGTGCCGATCGCCAACTCAAGACGCAGGGTGCTGTCATGCGTGACTTGCGCGTCGATAAAGACCTCATCAGCCAGCTGCAGGCGAACCTGATCGTTGTGCCCCTGACGGGTGATGTTGACGATCCGTCCCAGCAACTGATTGCGTGCGCTGGTACGCAAGGTCAGGCGATTGAGCAGGTCAAGGTCGCTGCTGTCTTCGGCCGCTTCAAGCACCTGCGCCTGCAATGCCTGCACTCGCTGATAAAGGCGCAGCACTCGCTCGCCTTCCTCCGACAACTTCGCGCCGCCACCGCCACGACCACCGATACTGCGTTCCACCAGCGGCTTTTGCGCCAGATTATTCAGCTCATCAATGGCGTCCCAGGCGGCCTTGTAGCTCAACCCCGCGCTTTTCGCGGCACGGGTGATCGAGCCTTGTTCGGCAATGTGCTGCAACAGCGCGATGCGTTGCGGGCGGCGGACCATGTGTTGCGTGAGTAATGGAGGCAGGGACATGGTGATCCGGGGATGGCTGGTCAGAAGAGGGCAGTATGATCGCTCTTGTGCATGGCGTCGAAAAGCGTACGCGTGATGACTGTCGTACCAATGCTCCGCGTTGGCATGCCTTTCGTGATGCTCTGCGTCACCATTCTGCGCCTCACGGCATGCTCAAGTTCGGACGCCGAGCGTCCAGGGCTGCGCTATCACGCGGAGCGTGGGGGCGATGAGAGTCTTGAGGTTCCGGAGCATAGCGCCCAATCAATCGCCCGGCCTGGGCGTACGCGCCAGGCAATACACGTCCACTCTTCGCGCGCCGGCATTGTTCAGCAGGCGAGCAATCACCTCTGCCGTCGAACCGGTGGTCAGGACGTCGTCAACCAGCGCCAGGTGTCTGCCTTGCACCCAGTCGGGATCAATGAGAGTGAAGGCATCGCGCAGGTTGCGCTTGCGTGCCTTGGCGTTCAGGCCTTGTTGTGCCGTTGTTTCCCGGTTGCGCAGCACATGGTGTTCGTCGACAGGGAGTTGCAGCTGTTTACCCAGCCATCTGGCCAGCATCGCTGCCTGGTTGTAACCGCGCTGGCGCAAGCGTTTGCTGGCCAGTGGCACAGGTATCAAGTAATCGGGACGTGGCAGATCCTCCTCGAAACGATGTTGCAGAAACTGTCCACACAGTTCGGCCAGCAGGCGTCCCATCGGCCATTTGCCGTTGTGTTTGAAACGGGTGATCAGGCTGTCGACCGGAAAGTCGTACAGCCACGGGGTGATCACCTGAGCAAATCCGGGGAGCCGCTTGCAGCATTGCGCGCAGCTCAGCCCCGCCGCAGTCAACGGCAGCGCACAGTGCTTGCACTGCCTGCCGAGCCACGGCAGTTCGGCTTCGCACGGCACGCAGATGGGTACGGGCACCTCGCTGCGCTCATCGCATAACAAACAGGATTGTTTGTTTTTTAACCAGATGTAAACCTCATGCTGGTCGTTGGGTTGACAGCGCATGGCTCTTCCTTAAATATGCCCGACATCCGTGTAGCGCCTGTGGTCTTTACCGCCCTCGCGCATTGCCCAGAAACACCAAGGAGCCGCCCGATGAGCGCCAGCACCACCGCCACTTTGCGTCACGACTGGACTTTAGCCGAGGTCAAGGCGCTGTTCGTACAGCCATTCAATGACCTGCTGTTTCAGGCGCAAACGGTGCACCGCGCTCACTTCGACGCTAACCGCGTACAAGTCTCCACGCTGCTCTCGATCAAGACCGGCGCCTGCCCGGAAGACTGCAAGTACTGTCCGCAGTCCGGCCACTACAACACCGGCCTCGAGAAAGAAAAGCTGCTGGAAGTGCAGAAGGTTCTTGAAGAAGCGGCACGCGCCAAGGCCATTGGTTCGACCCGATTCTGCATGGGCGCGGCGTGGAAGCATCCTTCCGCCAAGGACATGCCGTACGTGCTGGAGATGGTCAAAGGCGTGAAGGCCATGGGCATGGAAACCTGCATGACCCTGGGCCGTCTCGACCAGGAGCAGACAGAAGCGCTGGCGACCGCGGGCCTGGATTACTACAACCATAACCTCGACACCTCGCCGGAGTTCTACGGCAGTATCATCACCACCCGTACCTACAGCGAGCGCCTGCAAACCCTGGCTTACGTGCGCGATGCCGGCATGAAAATCTGCTCTGGCGGTATTCTGGGCATGGGCGAATCCCTGGACGACCGCGCCGGGCTGCTGATCCAACTGGCCAACCTGCCGGAGCACCCGGAGTCGGTGCCGATCAACATGCTGGTCAAGGTCGCTGGCACACCGCTGGAAAACGCCGAAGACGTCGACCCGTTCGATTTCATCCGCATGCTCGCGGTGGCCCGTATTCTCATGCCGCAATCCCATGTGCGTCTGTCCGCCGGACGCGAGGCGATGAACGAGCAAATGCAGGCCCTGGCATTCTTCGCCGGTGCCAACTCGATTTTCTATGGCGACAAGCTGCTGACCACCGCAAACCCGCAAGCCGACAAGGACATGCTGTTGTTCTCGCGCCTGGGCATCAAGCCCGAAGCGGGCGAGGGGCATGCCGACGAAGTGCATCAGGCCGCCATCGAACAGGCGCTGGTCGAGCAGCAAAGCAGCTCGATGTTCTACGACGCTGCCTCTGCCTGACCCATGAACGGGCCGCTTTGTTGCGGCCCGTTTTGAACTGTCATCTTCCGGACCGGGGCCTGCATGTCTTTCGATCTCCGCTCGCGCCTCGACACCCGTCGCGCCGAACACCTTTATCGTCAGCGCCCGTTGCTGCAGAGCCCGCAAGGCCCGCAAGTGGTTGTCGACGGTCAGCCATTGCTCGCGTTCTGCAACAACGACTACATGGGGCTGGCCAATCATCCCGATGTGATCGCTGCCTGGCAGGCGGGTGCCGAGCGCTGGGGCGTGGGTGGCGGGGCTTCGCATCTGGTGATCGGCCACAGTGCGCCCCACCATGAACTGGAAGAAGCGCTTGCCGAGCTGACCGGTCGCCCGCGCGCCTTGCTCTTCTCCAACGGTTACATGGCCAACCTCGGTGCTGTGACCGCCTTGGTCGGGCAGGGCGATACGGTGCTGGAAGACCGTCTCAATCATGCCTCGCTGCTGGATGCCGGTCTGCTCAGCGGTGCCCGTTTCTCGCGCTATCTGCACAACGACGTGACCAGCCTGACGGGCCGCCTGGAAAAATCCGTGGGCGATACGCTGGTGGTCACCGACGGGGTGTTCAGCATGGACGGTGATATCGCTGATCTGCCGGCGCTGGCCCAGGCTGCGAGGGCCAAAGGTGCCTGGCTGATGGTGGACGACGCCCACGGTTTCGGGCCATTGGGGGCCAACGGTGCGGGCATTGTCGAGCATTTCGGTCTGACTATGGATGACGTGCCCGTGCTGGTCGGCACCCTCGGCAAGTCGTTCGGCACTTCCGGGGCGTTTGTGGCTGGCAGTGAAGAGTTGATCGAAACCCTGATCCAGTTCGCCCGTCCGTACATCTACACCACCAGCCAGCCGCCTGCATTGGCCTGCGCCACGTTGAAAAGCCTGCAGTTGCTGCGTACCGAGCATTGGCGCCGCGAGCATCTGGCGCGGCTGATCCAACAGTTCCGCCACGGTGCCGAGCAGATCGGCCTGCAACTGATGGACAGCTTTACGCCGATCCAGCCGATCATGATCGGTGATGCCGGGCAGGCGTTGCGGCTGTCTACGCTGCTTCGTGAGCGTGGCTTGCTGGTCACGGCGATTCGTCCACCTACGGTGCCTGCGGGCAGTGCCCGGCTGCGCGTGACCTTGTCTGCCGCCCACAGTGAGGCCGACGTGCAGCTATTATTGAACGCACTGGAGCAGTGCTATCCGCTGCTGGATGCAAGTCAGCCCTCGGAGCCCGTCCATGCGTGATCGTCTGATTCTGTTGCCAGGCTGGGGCCTGGGCATTTCTCCGCTGGAGCCGCTTGCCGCTGCGTTGCATGGGCTTGACGAACATTTGCGGGTTGAAATCGAGCCGTTGCCGGATATCGACAGTTGCGACCTGCCTGACTGGCTCGACGAGCTGGACGCCAACCTGCCGCACAATGCCTGGCTGGGCGGCTGGTCGTTGGGCGGTATGCTCGCGGCCGAGCTGGCGGCGCGGCGCGGCGAAGGCTGCTGCGGGTTGCTGACGCTGGCCAGCAACGCCTGTTTTGTAACACGGGGAGCGTGGCCGAATGCGATGCCCGCGCAGGATTTCGACGCGTTTTTGGCAGGCTGCGCCGTTGACCCGGACGCAACCCTCAAGCGTTTCAGCCTGTTGTGTACTCAAGGCGCAGAAGACCCTCGCGGACTTGCCCGATTGCTCAGGGCGGGTGCGCCGCAGAGCTCCAGGACGGCGTTGGTCGACGGGCTGAAAATACTCCAGCAACTTGATACCCGCAGCGCGCTGCAAACCTATCGCGGCCCCCAGTTGCATCTGTTCGCCGGGCTTGACGCGTTCGTGCCCGCTGAGGCCGCAAGCGATCTGCTCACCCTGTTGCCGGATGTCGAAGTGGGTCTGATCGAACAGGCCAGTCATGCATTCATTCTGGAAAACCCTCACGGAGTAGCCGCTGCGATCCACGCCTTTCTGCACGAGCTGGACGATGACTGATCTTTCTATGCCCAAACCGCCCTCTGTTCTGCCTGACAAGCGTCAGGTCGCCGCGTCCTTTTCCAAAGCGGCAGGCAGTTACGACAGCGTTGCCGAATTGCAGCGCAGCGTCGGCAACGAGCTGCTGTCGCGTCTGCCTGCGGAGCTCGTTCCGGCTCGCTGGCTGGATCTGGGGAGCGGCACTGGCTATTTCAGTCGGGCGCTGCATCAGCGGTTCGGTGGCAGCGAAGGCATCGCCCTGGACATCGCCGAAGGCATGTTGCGCCATGCACAGCCATCGGGTGGTGCGCAGCACTTTGTGGCAGGTGATGCCGAGCACCTGCCACTGCGTGATGAGAGTTGCGGACTGATTTTTTCCAGCCTCGCCGTGCAGTGGTGCGCTGATTTCTCCGCAGTGCTCCGGGAGGCTCACCGCGTACTGCAACCAGGCGGTGTGTTTGCCTTCGCCAGCCTGTGTGCCGGGACGCTGTACGAGTTGCGCGACAGTTGGCAGGCCGTGGACGGCCGGGTGCATGTGAACCGCTTTCGCCACGAAGCGGACTACCGTCAGCTGTGCGCTGCCAGTGGTCTGCGGGTTCGCAGCCTCGAGGTACGCCCGCAGGTTTTGCATTACCCCGATGTGCGCAGCCTGACGCATGAATTGAAGGCGCTCGGGGCGCACAACCTGAATCCGGGACGGCCCAATGGCCTGACCGGGCGCGAAAGGATCATGGGCATGGTCCAGGCCTATGAGGGCTTCCGCCAGAAAGGCGGGCTGCCCGCGACCTATCAGGTGATTTACGCGGTACTTGAAAAAGCCTTATGACTTCACGATGCAAGGACAGATTGTCGAGATGAGCACTGCCTATTTCATCACCGGCACCGACACCGATGCTGGCAAGACCACGGTGGCTGCCGGTTTACTGCATGCCGCGCGGCTGAAGGGCCTGAGCACCGCGGCGGGCAAGCCTGTGGCGTCCGGCTGCGTGGTGACTGCAGAAGGGCTGCGCAATTCCGACGCGCTGGCGTTGCATGCCCAGTGCTCTATCGAGCTGAATTACGATGAGGTCAATCCACTGGCGTTCGAGCCTGCGATCGCGCCGCACCTTGCGGCGGTTGAGGCGGGCGTGGTGCTGACTGTCGATTCGCTGCTGCAACCCATGCGGCACATTCTGGATAAACAGGCAGATTTCACCTTGATCGAAGGTGCGGGCGGCTGGCGTGTGCCATTGGCCGGGCAGAGTAACCTGTCCGATCTGGCCATTGCGCTGGATCTGCCAGTGATTCTGGTAGTGGGCGTGCGTCTGGGCTGTATCAATCATGCGCTGCTGACCGTCGAGGCCATCGCCCGCGACGGCCTGCACCTGGCAGGCTGGGTGGCCAATGTCATCGACGCAGACACCTCACGGCTTGAGGAAAACCTCGCCACACTGGTCGAGCGTTTGCCTGCACCTTGTCTGGGGCGGGTGCCACGACTGGGCGAGGCAAGTGCCGAAAATGTGGCGCAATACCTTGAGCCGGGCCTGCTGCGCTGACAGCCTCGCTATCTTGCTGACAGACAAGGCAGTTTTGGTTTTCTCAAGACTCAGGCTATCATGCGGCCTAGTGCCATTAGTCTATTTGTCGAGTATTTCTGCGCAAATGCTGGTTCAATGGCACGTGTTCGTTTTTTGAACTGAGGATCGGCTTATGCAAATCACCATGAACAACACCCTCTACCCAGGCCTTAGCGCTATGCAGGTCGGGCAAGGTCGTGTGGATCAGGCGGCCACCCAGATTGCCAGCTCCAACATCGAAGTGTCGGGCAGAAGCCAGTCTTCCGACTTTCAGCTTGAAAACCTGCGCTCGGTCGACCGTAGCCAGCGTTCCGACCTGTCAGCCAACATTGTCGAGCTCAACGCTGGCAAGACTCAGGTCGAAGCCGGGGTTGCGGTCCAGAAGGCCAGCGATGAAGCGCTTGGCACTCTGATCGACACCTACGCTTAACGCCCTTCGTTTCAACGCCTCGTGTAAAGCCAGCGCCGTGCCACCTGTGCACGGCGTCATTTTCTGAATTGCCCTCCATCACCTTTCTGTATCGTCCCGCAACGCTGTCCGCCCTCGACTAAGCTTGCCCTTACGGTTTTCACTGTGCCTGATGCCCTTGCCTGATCGGCCTGCGGAGCAGCGTGGACGAATGGCGCGCGCTTCGCTATTGACAAGGTTTGGGCGTAAACGTATGTTTCAAACACCTGTTTGACCGCAAGGTATACGAGATTGTCTGGTGCTTGAGGCTATGCTTTCAGCGACCGCCCGGTCATTCGTTCCAGGATTCATCAGCAGAGGTTTATCGCTATGCCTGACTACAAGGCCCCCTTGCGTGATATTCGTTTCGTCCGTGATGAGCTGCTCGGTTATGAAGCGCACTATCAAAGTCTGCCAGCCTGTCATGACGCCACTCCGGACATGGTCGACGCCATTCTTGAAGAGGGTGCCAAGTTCTGCGAGCAGGTTCTGGCACCGCTGAACCGGGTAGGCGATACCGAAGGCTGCACCTGGAGCGAGTCGGGCGTGAAGACGCCGTCCGGCTTCAAACAGGCTTACAAACAATTTGTCGAAGGCGGCTGGCCGAGTCTGGCACACGACGTCGCTCATGGCGGTCAGGGGCTGCCCGAGTCGCTGGGGCTGGCGGTAAGCGAGATGGTTGGCGAAGCGAACTGGTCGTGGGGCATGTACCCAGGTCTGTCGCATGGCGCAATGAACACCATTTCCGAGCATGGCACGCCCGAACAGCAGGACGCGTACCTGACCAAGCTGGTCTCCGGCGAGTGGACCGGCACCATGTGCCTGACCGAATCTCACTGCGGTACTGACCTGGGCATGCTGCGCACGCGCGCCGAACCTCAGGCTGACGGGACCTACAAGGTGACCGGCACCAAGATTTTCATTTCCGCTGGCGAACATGACATGGCCGATAACATCGTCCACATCGTGCTGGCCCGCCTGCCGGATGCACCGGCTGGGACCAAAGGCATTTCGCTGTTCATCGTGCCCAAGTTCCTCTCCGCTGCCGATGGCAGTGTGGGTGAACGCAACGCGGTCAACTGTGGTTCCATCGAACACAAGATGGGTATCCACGGCAACGCCACCTGCGTAATGAACTTCGACGGCGCTACCGGCTACCTGATCGGCCCGCCGAACAAAGGCCTGAACTGCATGTTCACGTTCATGAACACCGCGCGTCTGGGAACTGCGCTGCAAGGTCTGGCGCATGCCGAGGTTGCCTTCCAGGGCGGTCTGCAATATGCCCGTGATCGCCTGCAGATGCGCTCGTTGACAGGCCCGAAAGCACCGGACAAGGCCGCAGACCCGATCATCGTCCACCCGGACGTGCGGCGCATGCTGCTGACCATGAAGGCCTTCGCTGAAGGCACGCGTGCCATGGTGTACTTCACCGCCAAGCAGGTCGATATCGTCAAGTACAGCGAAGACCCCGAGCAGAAGAAAGCCGCCGACGCACTGCTGGCGTTCATGACGCCGATTGCCAAGGCGTTCATGACCGAAGTGGGTTTTGAAGCGGCCAACCATGGCGTGCAGATCTATGGCGGCCACGGTTTCATCGCCGAATGGGGCATGGAGCAGAACGTTCGCGACAGCCGGATCTCGATGCTGTACGAAGGCACCACCGGTATCCAGGCCCTAGACCTGCTGGGCCGCAAGGTGCTGATGACCCAAGGCGAAGCGCTGAAAGGCTTTACCAGGATCGTCCACAAGTTCTGCCAGGGCAACGAGGGTAACGAAGCCGTGCAGGAATTCGTGACGCCATTGGCTGTGCTGAACAAGGAGTGGGGCGACCTGACCCTGAAAGTCGGCATGGCGGCCATGAAGGACCGCGAAGAAGTCGGTGCCGCGTCGGTGGATTACATCATGTTCTCCGGTTATGCCTGCCTGGCTTATTTCTGGGCCGACATGGCGCGTGTTGCGGCCGAAAAACTGGCTGCCGGCACCTCGGACGAGGCGTTCTACCGTGCCAAGATCCAGACGGCGCGTTTCTACTTCCAGCGTATTCTGCCGCGCACTCGCACGCATGTTGCCGCCATCCTGTCGGGCGCTGCCAACCTGATGGACATGAAAGAAGAAGACTTCGGCCTGGCTTACTAAGCTTCGCTGCCGTCACGAAAACCGCCTGATCATTGATCAGGCGGTTTTTTATGGGTGCGTTTTAGCGCATTGCTGTATTCAAATTCCGGCGAGACCTGAGAAGGCGCTCAGGCCCCGCGCATGGTCACGAGAAGTGTCTTCCTGGACACCCCTCGTTCCTCACGCTCCGCGTGGGAGTGCATTTCGTGACGCTCTGCGTCGTCAGTGCCATCGCGATAAAAAAGCGCCTTTATGTGCGTCCCGAGCGGCATGCCAACGCATGGGCACGAGAAATCCCGCAATAAACATTTCCCGCTTCCTGCCGTTACAGAAATTAAGTTGTTTGTTGATCCTGCCGATGCATTGTTCGCTGGCGGAGGGCACAATGCCATCAAGTCAGTCACCCATTCAGATGCCGGGTAGGAGATAACCCTTTTGTTGCGTCCATCCGCTGCGCGATTGAGTCATTTTTTGCCTTCACTGGGCTTGCTGGTGGCGGGGCTCGCGGCTGCGTACGTCAAGGACCTGAACGTCTTCTTCACTTCGCTTTTCAATGTGCTGCCAACGCTGGTTCTGCTGTTGGGCGGTGCGTATTGCTGCGTTTACCGGCGTCAGCGCGAGCTGTTTCTGATGCTCACGGTGTACATCGCCTATTACCTGCTCGATACCCAGACTGACTTCTATCGGGACAACGGCAAGGTCCGTGATGATGCGGCGGTGATCTTCCATCTGGTCTGTCTGCTGTTGCCGGTGCTGTTCGGGTTGTATGCGGCGTGGGAGGAGCGAACGCACCTGTTTCAGGACATGGTCGCGCGGCTCGCGGTCCTGGTGGCGGTCAGCAGCGTGGCATTGGGTCTTGAACAAAGTTATCCGGTCGAGTTGCAGGTCTGGCTGGCAGACATCCGCTGGCCTGCGCTGCATGGTGCATGGATGAGCCTTATTCAGCTGTCCTACGCGATGTTTCTGGTGTCGTTCGGGGTGCTGATCTGGCAATACCTGGAGAAGCCGCGACCGCTGCACGCTGCACAGATTGTCGGTCTGCTGGGGTTGTTCTGGGCGTTGCCGAAAACGTTCATCCTGCCGTTCACGCTGAATATCCTGTGCAGTCAGGTCATGCTGATGATTGCCGCAGCCGTCGCCCACGAGGCTTATCAGATGGCGTTCCGCGATGAGCTCACGGGCCTGCCTGGTCGCCGGGCGCTCAATGAGCGCATGCAGCGTCTTGGGCGCAACTATGTGCTGGCGATGAGCGACGTGGATCACTTCAAGAAATTCAACGACACCCACGGGCACGACGTGGGGGATCAGGTACTGCGTCTGGTTGCCAGCAAACTGTCGAAAATCACCAATGGTGGCGGCAAGGCATATCGCTATGGCGGCGAAGAATTCGCTATCGTATTCGCCGCCAAGACCATCGACGAATGCATGCCGCACCTGGAAGCCATTCGTGAAACCATCGCCAATTACGAGATTCAGCTGCGCAACAAGGACAGTCGCCCGCAGGACGATCAGCAAGGCCGACAACGCCGCAGCGGGGCTCACTCAGGCAGCGTGTCGGTGACGGTCAGCATTGGCGTTGCCGAACGCCAGCCAGAGCATCGCACGCCCGAAGAAGTGCTGAAAAGCGCCGACCAGGCGCTGTACGCGGCCAAGGGGGCAGGACGTAACTGCGTGGTCGCTTATGGGCAGCTGAACCGGCGCGGTGCTGTGCGCACCACCGAAGCGGCTACCTGAGCAAATTCTGGTATTTCCCGTGACCTGTCCTGACTGTTGAGTCATGACACGACCCTATGTCTCTGAAATGTTGTTCGGGTAGACTCGTGAAACTCGACTGCTGATCTGCGTCGCCGCACGCACCTATCAGCCTCCAACAGAATTTCGCTCCGTTTCACGAGGTTTGCCATGGCTGACTACAAAGCGCCACTGCGCGATATGCGCTTCGTCCTCAATGAAGTCTTCGAGGTTTCCAGGCTCTGGGCGCAACTGCCGGAGCTGGCTGAAACAGTCGACGCTGAAACGGTCGACGCCATTCTTGAAGAAGCCGGCAAAGTCACCAGCAAAACCATCGCCCCGCTAAGTCGTAACGGTGACGAAGAGGGCTGTCACTGGAAAGACACGGTCGTTACCACGCCTGCGGGGTTCCCCGAAGCTTACCGGATCTACGCGGAAGGCGGCTGGGTCGGCGTGGGCGGCAACCCCGAGTTTGGCGGCATGGGCATGCCCAAGGTGGTGTCGGCCCAGGTCGAGGAGATGCTCAATTCTGCCAGCCTCGCGTTCGGCTTGTACGCGATGCTCACCTCCGGTGCCTGTGTGTCCATAAACACCCACGCCACCGAAGAGCTGAAGGCCAGATTTCTGCCCAACATGTATTCGGGCGTCTGGGCCGGATCGATGTGCCTGACCGAGGCTCACGCCGGAACTGATCTGGGCATCATTCGCACCCGAGCCGAGCCGCAGCCTGACGGTGCCTACAAGATCACCGGCAGCAAGATTTTCATTACCGGCGGTGAACACGACCTGACTGAAAACATCATCCATCTGGTGCTGGCCAAGCTGCCGGACGCACCGCCAGGGCCGAAGGGCATTTCGCTGTTTCTGGTGCCCAAATTCATGGTCGGTGACGACGGCAGCATTGGCGAGCGCAATACCGTCAGCTGTGGTTCGATCGAGCACAAGATGGGCATCCAGGCCTCGGCGACCTGCGTGATGAACTTTGATGACGCCACGGGTTATCTGATCGGTGAGCCGAACAAAGGACTGGCGGCGATGTTCACGATGATGAACTACGAACGTCTGGGTGTCGGCATTCAGGGGCTGGCCTCAGGCGTGCGCTCTTACCAGAGCGCCGTCGAATATGCGCTGGATCGCCTGCAGAGCCGCGCCCCGACCGGGGCGCAGAACAAGGAAAAGGCCGCTGACCCGATCATCGTTCACCCCGACGTGCGTCGCATGCTCCTGACCATGAAGGCCTTCAACGAAGGCGGCAGGGCGTTTTCCAGCTATGTCGCCCTGCAACTGGATATTGCCAAGTTCAGCCAGGACGATGCTGCACGCAAACGCGCCGATGATCTGGTGGCGCTGCTGACGCCGGTGGCCAAGGCGTTCCTGAGTGATATCGGCCTGGAGACCACCGTTCACGGCCAGCAGGTGTTCGGCGGTCACGGTTACATCCGCGAGTGGGGCCAGGAACAACTGGTGCGCGATGTGCGTATCACGCAGATCTACGAAGGCACCAACGGCATTCAGGCGCTGGACCTGGTGGGGCGCAAGATCGTCGGTTCGAACGGCGCGTTTTATCAGCTGTTTTCGGATGAAGTGCGCCAGTTCATCAACGACTCGGATGACGCTCTCAACGAATTTACCCAGCCGCTGGCAAAAGCCTTGAACATGCTGGATGAGCTGACTGGCTGGGTGCTGGACCGTTCGCGCAGCAACCCTAATGAAATCGGCGCTGCGTCTGTCGAGTACCTGCATCTGTTTGGTTACACCGCCTACGCTTACCTGTGGGCGATGATGGCCAAGGCAGCGCTCGGCAAAGAAGAACAGGAAGAGTTTTATGCGAGCAAGTTGGGTACCGCTCGCTTCTATTTCGCACGTTTGCTGCCGCGTATCCACTCGCTGGACGCTTCGGTGCGCGCTGGCAGCGAATCACTGTTCCTGCTGAAGGCGTCACAATTCTGACTTGAAAAAGTCGTGTAAGCATTTGCTTACGCGACGTGACGCAAATCGGCCTCTTCCCAAAAAAGGGATCCAAAGTTAATCTTTGTTCATGGACGTAGCGCAGGACGCGCAACAAGACATAACAGGGACACGTAGGGATGCCTGCCAGGATGGCGGGGTGAAAGGGAAATCAGGGAAACAGTCTGGAAAACCCCGCTTAGGCGGGGTTTTCTTTGTCTGCGTTTTAACGATTGGACTTCCCAGGCCGCAAAACTCCTGTCCCGCACGCATCACCGAGCGTGTAGCGCTCATCTCCCGAGAAAGAATAATGGCGTCTTGCCAGAGCCGGTTGAACCCTCACCGACGGCGAGGGTCGATTAGCTGTATGGCCAATCAGAGCCAATCAATCAGGAGCTTTTCATGGACATCATTCGTATCATTTTCGCCATTCTGCTGCCTCCGGTAGGCGTGTTCATGCAAGTAGGCTTTGCTGGCGCTTTTTGGCTGAATATTCTGCTGACCCTGCTGGGTTACATCCCTGGCATCATCCACGCGATCTACATCATCGTCTCGCGTAAGTAACACGTCGTCGTACGCGTTGATCGTTCCCCCATGCGGGAACGATCAAACGGCGTGATCAGGCATCCAGTACTTCGCGATAAAAACGCCATTCCTTCTCCAGCGCATCTGCCAGGTTACTCGCCTTGCGGAATCCATGATGTTCGTCTGCGTAGAAGTGTGCCTGCGTCTTGATACCGCTGTCTTGCAGCGCCTTGAACATGGTGCGGGTCTGCTCTGGCACCACCACGGCATCCAGCTCACCCTGAAAGAAAATCACCGGCACGTTGATGCGCTCTGCATGCAACAGGGGGGTGCGGGCCCGATAGCGCTCGATGTCCTTGTCAGGATCGCCGATCAGCCAGTCCAGGTAATCGCCCTCGAATTTATGCGTGGCCCTGGCCAGCGCCACCGGATCGCTGACGCCATATAGACTCGCCCCGGCGCGAAACACGTTGTGGAAGGCCAATGCGCAGAGCGTAGTGTAGCCACCGGCACTGCCGCCGCGAATAAAAGCCTGTCGTTCGTCAATCAAGCCGCGTTCGGCCAGGTGCGCGACAACCGCACACGCATCCTCTACGTCCGCCACCCCCCAAGTGAGGTGCAGGCCTTGCCGGTACACGCGACCGTAGCCACTGCTGCCGCGATAGTTGAGGTCTGCCACAGCAAAGCCCCGGTGTGTCCAGTACTGAATGCGCGGGTCCAGCACCGGGTAGCAGGCAGAGGTCGGGCCGCCGTGGATGAACACCACCAGCGGCGGTTTTTCCACGCCGGTCATAGCGGGATAGAAGTAGCCATGAGCCTCGGCTCCACCGCTAGGGTAACGCAACGTTTGAGGGCGACTGATCTGTTCGGGCGGCAACGGCGAACCGCCCCCTGCCAGCACCTGAACGCTGGCATCGTGGCGAGAGATGGCCACCACCGCCGAGGTGCTGATGGCTGATGCTGCGATGCAATACACGAACGCTTCGTCGATGGCGAGACTGCGGAAGCGGCTGTAACCAACGCTGAAATCTTCAACACCGCCATCGGCCTGACAAAGCCCCAGTACGCTTGCGCCGTCCTCAAACCAACTTGCCAGATAGCCATCGTTGATCGGCAACCAGGTGCAACTGCCCAGTTGCCAAGGCGCAGAAGCATGATCCGCCGGACGGGCGAGGAGTGGCGTGAACCCGGAAGGCGATTCGCCCCAGGGCTGCCAGAAGCCTGCACGATCGGTCAGGCAATACAGGCGACCGTGGGCATCGAAACGCGGCTGTTGCAGAGACTCTTGCGCACCGTTACCTGCCACGCACTGCGCAGAGGCCCAATGGCCATCGTCCTGTTTCGCGGCACACATCAACCGGGTGCTGGTCCACGGCTGATGCGGCCGTTGCCATTCGATCCAGGCCAGGCGCTGGCCGTCGGCACTGATGATCGGCGACGCGTAGAAGTCGGCACCCTCGGCGAGCAACTGGCGCTGCCCGTCAGTCAGGTCGATAGCGACCAGCCGATGCGTGTTGTGGTCCTCTTCAACGGCGAGAATCCGGCCACCGCTGAAGAACAGGCCGCCGTAGCGTTTGCTGCCCTCCGTCAACTGTACCGGCACGCTGGCGTCCAGCGCCTGACGGTACAGTTGCTGGTCACTCTCATTGACGAATACCACTGCGTCGTCAGCCAGACAGAACGAGCCGCCACCGTATTCATACACCCGGCTGCGAACGCTGAAGCCTGGAGGTGTCAGGCAGCGTTTGCTGTTTGCGGACCAGTGCCAGATTCGACAGGCCCCGTCTTCGGGTCGGTATTCGTTCCAGAACAGGCCTGCCGAGCTGGCGTCCAGTTCGGCAAAGTCGACGCCTGCGGCGACCGCTTGTGCGGCGCTCAGTCGTTCAGGAGGATTTTGCGATGAGTCGTGAGTTTCGGTCATTGCGAAAGGCCAGCTCTTCAATGGTTTGAGTAGCGGTTTCGGACTCGTCACGAGCCTGAGTGATGATTCCGTGATGGTAGGACTTGCTGCACACCGGGTCGGCATTGGCGGCGTCACCGGTCAGCATGAAAGCCTGACAGCGACAGCCGCCGAAATCTTTTTCCTTCTCGTCACACGAGCGGCACGGCTCAGGCATCCAGTCGTAACCGCGAAAGCGATTGAAGCCAAACGAGTCGTACCAGATGTGCTGCATGCTGTGATCACGCACATTGGGAAACTGGATCGGCATCTGTCGCGCGCCGTGGCAGGGCAGCGCGGTGCCGTCCGGCGTCACGGTCAGGAAGATGTTGCCCCAGCCGTTCATGCACGCCTTGGGGCGCTCTTCGTAATAATCAGGGGTGACGAAGATCAGCTTGCACGGATGGTTTTCCGCTGTCAGCCGGTCGCGGTATTCATTGGTGACAGCTTCGGCACGTACCAGTTGATCTTTGGTCGGTAGTAGACCAACGCGGTTCAGGTGCGCCCAGCCGTAGAACTGACAGGTTGCCAGTTCGACGAAGTCCGCCTCAAGCGCCAGACACAGCTCGATGATCTTGTCGATCTTGTCGATGTTGTGCCGGTGGGTGACGAAGTTCAGCACCATCGGATAACCGTGCTTCTTTACCGCCCTGGCCATCTCGAGCTTCTGCGCGAAGGCTTTTTTCGAGCCGGCGAGCATGTTGTTGACCTGCTCGTCGCTGGCCTGAAAGCTGATCTGGATGTGGTCCAGCCCTGCTTCCTTGAAGGCGACGATCTTCTCTTCGGTCAGGCCGATGCCCGAGGTGATCAGGTTGGTGTAGAACCCCAGCCGCCGCGCCTCGGCGATCAGCTCGGCGAGGTCCTGGCGCACCAGCGGCTCGCCGCCGGAAAAACCGATCTGCGCCGCACCCATTTCCCGCGCTTGCTGCATGACCTTGAACCACTGCTCGGTGGTCAACTCCTGGCCCTGTCTGGCGAAATCCAGCGGGTTGGAGCAATAAGGGCATTGCAGCGGGCAGCGATAGGTCAGCTCGGCGAGCAGCCACAGTGGCAGGCCGACCTCGGGCGTGGGCGGAATACGGGGGCCGTTGGGCACAGGGGTCATGTCAGACAAGATCGATCCAGTTTTTCTTTTTGGCACCTTCCATGAACTCGTCGACGTCCATGCCCAGTTCGGGAACGTTGGGGAACTGCTGATGAAGCTCATGGATAATTGCGGCGATCGTGCGTTGCCCATCGATCAGCCCGCCAATCAGGGCCGCGCTCTCATTGAGTTTGATCATGCCTTCAGGGTAAAGCACCACATGGGCTTTTTGCGCAGGCTCGTATTGAAAGCGATAGCCTTGATGCCATTTGGGTGTCAAAGCCCGGAACTCCGGATCGTGCTTCATAGCGTAATCCCCTTATGCCAGACCTTCTGGTCTGTAACGCTGTGGTACGGCGGTCGGTTCAACTCGTAGGCCATGGACATCGCATCCAGCATGCTCCACAGGATGTCGAGTTTGAACTGCAGGATTTCCAGCATGCGTTGCTGGCCCTGGTACGTAGTGTAGTGCTGTAACGTGATCGCGAGGCCGTGTTCCACGTCGCGCCGGGCCTGACCCAGGCGGGTGCGGAAATACTCGTAGCCTGCCGGGTCGATCCACGGATAGTGCTGCGGCCAACTGTCCAGGCGCGACTGGTGGATCTGCGGGGCGAACAGTTCGGTCAGCGAGCTGCTGGCCGCTTCCTGCCAGTTGGCGCGGCGGGCGAAGTTCACATAAGCGTCAACGGCAAACCGCACGCCCGGCAGAACCAGCTCCTGAGAGCGCAGTTGGTCCGGGTCCAGCCCCACGGCCTCGCCGAGGCGCAGCCAGGCTTCGATGCCGCCGTCTTCACCGGGCGCGCCGTCATGATCGAGCAGACGCTGTATCCACTCGCGACGAATCTCGCGATCCGGGCAGTTGGCCAGAATCGCCGCATCCTTGAGCGGAATGTTCACCTGATAGTAGAAACGGTTGGCGACCCAGCCCTGAATCTGCTCGCGGGTCGCGCGTCCTTCGTACATCGCTACATGGAACGGGTGATAGATATGGTAATAAGCACCCTTGGCGCGCAAGGCCTGTTCGAATTCAGCGGGGGACAGTGCAGTCGCGTCGCTCATGTCAGCTCCTAAAGCTCGATACTCATGCCATCGAAGGCAACTTCGACGTCGCGGCGAAGCAGCTCCGCGCGCTCCGGAGAGTCTTCGTCGAGAATCGGGTTGGTGTTGTTGATGTGGATAAGCACCTTGCGTTGCTCGGGGAAGCCTTCAAGCACTTCGAGCATGCCACCAGGACCGTTCTGTGCCAGATGGCCCATTTCCCGGCCGGTGCGAGTGCCGACGCCGCGGCGCTGCATTTCGTCGTCGTCCCACATCGTGCCATCGACCAGCAGGCAGTCGGCGTCGCGCATCTTTTCCGCCAGCGCTGCATCGACCTTGCCCAGGCCCGGCGCATAGAACAGCTTGCCGCCAGTGCGAGTGTCTTCGACCAGCAGGCCGATGTTATCGCCCGGATGCGGGTCGAAGCGGTGCGGCGAGTAGGGCGGCGCGGCGCTGCGCAGCGGGAAAGGCGTGAAGCGCAGGTTCGGGCAGGCAGGGATCACGAAGCTGCCTTGCAATTCGATACGGTTCCAGTTCAGACCACCGTTCCAGTGCTTGAGCATCTCGAACAGCGGGAAGCCGGTACTCAGGTCCTCATGAACCATGTCGGTGCACCAGACCTGATGCGGGCAGCCTTCGCGCAGGCTGAGCAGGCCGGTGGTGTGGTCGATCTGGCTGTCCATCAGCACGATCGCGCTGATGCCGGTATCGCGCAATGCCCGTCCAGGCTGCATGGGCGCAAAGCCTTGCAACTGCGCGCGAATATCCGGTGAGGCGTTGCACAGCACCCAGTTGATCCCGTCGTCGGACAGCGCAATGGACGACTGGGTCCGTGCGTGGGCACGCAGGCTGCCGTCGCGAAAGCCTGCGCAGTTGACGCAGTTGCAGTTCCACTGGGGGAATCCACCGCCCGCAGCAGAACCTAAAATCTGGATGTACATGACAGCTCCCGGCACACGTTCTGAAATAAAAAACAGCCATAACCATAAAAAAAGCCCCGGCGAACCGAGGCTTCACAGCGCACTGAAATCAACGGCTTGCGAAGTACATGGTGACTTCAAAACCGATACGCAGATCAGTGTAAGCAGGTTTAGTCCACGACATAAAAATCTCCTCGGATAAGTGCTGCGGTTGGTGACTACATCTTAGTGCATCGCTGAAGGCATACGTTCAGATAGTTAGGGAGCTATGTTACTCAATTTAGCCATTCTTCAGGATCGGAATCTGCAGAAAAGACCGTTACCGTTCAGGTAAGGATATCGGGATGGCCGCGCTGGCAGGGCGATTGGCCACGATCAGCCAGCCGCCAGTGGCGTTGATCAGTTGAGCCGACGCGGTGAGTAACGAGTGTGTATCCAGATTTGACAGAGCGCGTTGCAACGTCTCCGGGTGGCTGGCGTGATGCCCGGCCAGGTGCGCTTGCCACTGCATGTCTGCCAACTGCTGGTCGGGCAGGTTAAACAACTCGAACTGAGCTGAAAGGGCTTTTATCTGCTCAGGCAGATCGGCGTCGCGAATTAGCTCGGGCAAGCTGCCGATGAACGCTTCGATGTGTTCGAAAAGCTGCCCGGCGTTACACGTGGGCGACTGGACGCCGAACAGCAACCCGGTACTGCCGTTGATCTGTCGGATGCCGCTGAACACGGCATAACCCAATTGCAGTTCGACTCGCAGCCGCCGGTAAAAGGGTGCCTGTGACACGTGTGCGAGCAATCGCCAGGCGGCCTCATCTGCAAGGGAGGCCGTGGGGGCCGGGCAAAACACCAGCACTGCGTCTTCCGATGAAGACGATGCTTCAGTCGCCCAGCGTTTGCCAGAGCGAGTGACGGGCAGCCTGGGTGAGGCTGTTTGCCGAGTACCCGGTGCTGCATTCAACGCAGCGTCGATCAGGGACTGGCTGTCAGGGCAGAAACCCTTGGTGAAGCTGATCCAGCGCGACGTTGCCCATACGGCAGGCAGATCAGTGATCGCCAGCTGCGTAGCATTGCTCAGGTAATGATCGGCAAGCTGCTTGAGCAATTGGCGGATCGGAATCAGCGCGGGCTCTTCGTGTGCTTGTGATGAGGGATCTGGGTGTTGCAGGCGATGCAGGCCATGTTCGATAACCGCAACCATTGGGGCTCGCAGGCCGTTCAATTGCAGCTGCCAGTAAGGGCCGTAAGCACTGAACGCCAGGACGACTCCGGCCTGATGGGCGTCTTCGATCAATGGCTTGAGCCCTGCATGGAGCATCCGCCACAGGGCAGGCTGTGCGGAGGGCAGCTCCCAACGCAGGTAAAGCGCGGCCTCATCGCTGTTCCCCGATGCCGCGCCAAGAAACGGGTTTGGTGCTGGCAGACGCCATTCGACTGGCTCTATGTCGAGGTCGCCGACCACCGTAGAACTGACCCGTGCGTCGGGTGTGAGCCATGCAAGCAGCGCACGTAACGCTTCTTTGCCTTGGTCGCTCAACTGCGCAGGCGTCTCGCGACAGTAATGATTTGCCAGGGCCAGCGCTCCGCTCATTTGCAGACGGCGTTGTTCCAGGCGCTGGTATTGCTCGATCAGCGCAGGCCAATGCATCTTGAAAAAATCGAGCCAGCTGAAAAACAGGTTGCGGATGGCGTGAGCGTCCGCGCTGGCGCCTTGGCACTCGATATCAAGCAACAGCTGCCCGCCAAACTGATAAAGCGGTGCGGCTTTCAGCGAGTTGACGAGGCCCCGTTCGACCAGCTCCGCAATCAGGCCGCCCGGCTGTGCTGCATTGAGCCAGTGACAGAAGAACGCCACCGCCTCGTCAGCCCTGTCCGGCAGATTCTCGCAGGCAAACAGCAGGTGGCTTTGATCGCCAATTTGCTGCAGACGGCGCGCAATCAGTGGTGGAGGCGTGCGCTGTTGGACCTTCATCCCATTGGCGAATAACGCGCCATGACTCGTTGCCAACGCTTCCAGCTCAGCCACCGATTGCGGCCCGCTCAGGCACAGGGTCATCTGGCCGGCCTGATAGAAGCATCGATAAAAGTCCTTCAGTGCTTGCTGGAATGCAGGATTGGGCACTGACAGGCTGTAACGATTGCCAGCGTGAAAACCGCGCAGTGGATGCTGTGGGTTGATCGGTGTCAGCAGGCGCGCCTGATCGCGTGATGCGCTGTCGCCGACCCAGGCGATGAATTCGGCATGCAGCACTTCACGTTCGCGTAGCTGGTCTGCGATGGCCATGCGCGGCCGGGCGAGCATGTCGCACAGCCGCTCCAGTGCCTGGGCGAAGACTGCCTGCGGCAGTTCGAAGAAGAAGTCGGTGGTACGTTCACGGGTACTGGCATTGACCTGGCCGCCGTGGCGTTGCACGAATGCCATCAGGTTTTCCCCGGCAGGGAACCGCTCGGTGCCAAGGAAAAACAGGTGTTCCAGAAAATGCGCCAGCCCCGGCCACGCCTGCGGCGCATCGTGGCTGCCTGCTGCCACGCGCAATGAGGCCGCACAGCGCTTGAGCCGCGGCTCGTGACACAGCACCACATTCAGGCCGTTGGCCAGCGTGAGGCGTCTGAGTTCAGCGGAGTGTGCGGCAGGCATCAGGGGCATCCGGAAAGCGTTGCGAAGCAAAGCATCATGCTAGCGGATTAGCTGACCCGTTCGCGAGCCTCCTGCTCAAACCCGCGAAACAGATCAAGTTAGCGGCGCATAAAGTGCCGGCCGACGATCCACGAAGTAGTCGTTCGCAGTTCTGGCCTGGGCCAGCAGCGCCTTGTCCAGCGTGCCGACCAGCAGTGCTTCGTCCTGACCAGCCAGCACCGGGCGGCTGCCGTCCGGTGCGCAGAGGCTGCTGAGCCCGCAATAACGAATCTCGCCCTCGCTGCCGCAGTAGTTGGCGTACACCACATAGCAGTGGTTCTCGAATGCCCGTGCGCGCACGGTCACGTCACAGACAAAGTCGTAAGGCACCATGTTGGCAGTCGGAACCAGAATCAACTGTGCGCCCTGCAACGCCAGCCGACGGGTGTTCTCCGGGAACTCCACGTCGTAGCAAATCAGCAGGCCCAGGTGCCAGCCGTTCAATTCGACCACCGGGAAATGATCCCCGCCTGCCGCGAACATCGACTTGTCCAGCTCACTGAACAAATGCGTCTTGCGGTAGTTGGCCAGGCTGGTGCCGTGGCTGTCGAGCAGCTGCACCGCGTTGTAAACCTGTTGATCAGCACCGCGCTCCGGATAACCGTAAAGAATCGCAATGCCGCTGGCTTTTGCGATGGCGGCAATGCGCCTGGTTGCCGGGCCGTCCTGTGCCTGCGCCAGTTCACTGACTGCCCGAGCGCCGATGTTGTAGCCGGTCAGGAACATTTCCGGACAGATCAGCACCTGCACGCCTTGCTCTGCGGCAGCCTGGGCCTGTTGTTCCAGGCGGTTGAGGTTGCCTGCGACATCCAGCGGCAACGGCGGGCATTGGTACAGCGCAACGCGCATGGTGTTTTCCTTCTGTCAGTCGGCCAGTGAAATCGGGCCGATTTCATGGAATACGTCACCCGGTCCCGGGTTCTCGGCGTGAGTCTTGCCGCCGAAGTGGTTCATGATGCCCCACACGGCATTCAGTGACGTCTGCACAGCGCCTTCAACCCAGGCCGGGGTCCAGGACACATCGTCGCCTGCGATGAACATGCCGCGTTGTTCACTGGGCATATCCTGCTGCATGAAGTGTGCATACATGCGCTGGTTATAACGGTAATGGCCCGGCAGCGCACCCTTGAAGGCGCCCAGGAAGTGCGGATCGGCTTCCCATGAAACGGTGATCGGGTCGCCGATGATTCGTGCTGCGATGTCGACTTTCGGATAGATCTTCTTCAATGCGTCGAGCGCCAGCTTCACACGCTTCTCGACAGGCTGCGGCAACATCTTCAGCGCGTCGCTCATCCACGAGTAAGACAGGCAGATCACGCCTGGCTTGTCGTCGCCATTATCGAACAGGTACGTACCACGGGTCAGACGGTCGGTGAGGGTCATGCTCATCAGGTCGCGACCGGTTTCAGGATCCTTGTCTTTCCAGAATGGGCGGTCGACCATCACGAAGGTTTTTGAAGACTGCATGTAGCGGGTGCGATCCAGGGCCATCCACATCTTTTGCGAGAACAGCGACTCTTCGCACTCGATCTGGGTCGTCAGCAGCCAGCTCTGACAGGTGGTCAGCACGGCGGCGTATTGCCGGGTATCGCCCCAGTTGTCAGTAACGGTAAAACTGCCATCCTCGGCACGTGCAATGCGCTTCACACCAGGACGCGGCGCTCCACGGTGCAAGGACGACAGGCTGGTGCCCTTGGGCCAGTGGGCGCAACGCTCGGGCACATGGCTCCACAAACCCACCGGCACTTGCTGCACGCCGCCGACGATCAGGTGCTGGTGCTCGTCGCAGTTGGTCATCACTACACGAAAGATTTCCAGCATCGAGTTGGGAAAGTCGGAATCCCAGCCGCCGGTGCCGAAGCCCACCTGGCCAAACACCTCACGGTGATAGAAGGACAGTTTGGCAAAGGCCTTGGACGTCGCGACGAAGTCATAGAAGGTGCGGTCGTCCCACAGCGGCACCAGCCTGTTCCAGAGTTCTTTGAGGCGTGGCACATCGCGGTCGCGGATGGCCTGCTGGATGTCGCTGAACTGTGAGCCACTTTCCAGTGCGTCGGCCCAGGCGTCGGCAACTTCCTGAAACAATGCCGGCAGATCGGAAAGCATCTGCGCGTAATAAGTGGTGCCTTCCAGATCGATGACCGTGCTGCCGGACGCTGCGGTGAGCGGATTGGGAAAGGGTCTGGACTCAAGGCCCAGTTTGTCGACGTAATGAAAAAACGCACTCGATGACACCGGAAAGCGCATGCCGCCCAGCTCGGCGACGATGCCTTTGGCACCTTCAAACTCTTGCGAGCGCAACCGGCCGCCCATCTTCGAGGCTTCGTACACCACCGGCCTAAGGCCCATCTTCATCAGTTCGTAGGCTGCCACGAGCCCGGCGATACCGGCACCGACAATCGCCACTTCCGCGCCGTGATGCTCGGCAGGAATGCTGCCCAGACCTTTCGGGTGTTCGATCCAGTCATCGAAAGCAAAGGGGAAGTCGGGGCCAAACAGGGTGATCGGCTTTTTGCCATTGGCGGGGTGACGGTTGTTCTTCATGACTGACCTTGAGGGGCAACGGCGAAAAACAACAGTCTAGAGAAGCGCAGGCACGTTAATAAGACGCAAAGTGTCGTCGATATGCTGTTTGTTAATGCTAAGTGACGAGTCTTCTGGTCGATGTGTGTTGCGTCGGCCAGATGTCGCTCGTTTATACCGGCTGCCCGCGGTCGATCTTGCTGCTGAGGATGATTGACGTGGTGGTCTTCTCTACACCATCCACGCTGCCAATCAGGTCCAGCAACTGATCCAGTTGTTCGGGGGAATCGGTGCGTAGCCACGCGACATAATCAAACTCGCCACTGACCGCGCACAACTGCTGCACCTGCGCCATGGCACTGAGCCGGCGCAGCACTTCCTTGCCTGAGCGTGGCTGGACAGTAATGCCGACATACGCTTGCAGCCCGCCACTGACCACGCGCTGGCCGAGACGCACGCCATAGCCGGTAATCACCTTGCTGCTTTCAAGACGTGCCAGACGCGAGGTGACGGTGGTGCGGGCGATGCCCAGCTGGCGGGCCAGCATGGCAACGCTTTCGCGTGCGTTGATTTGCAGCGCGGCAATCAGCTGGCGATCAATTTCGTCCAGGACGGGAGGGCGGGTATCGGGCACGGCAGTTCCTTAAAACTTCCAGCGTTTGGCGGTCTTGGCCAGGCGGGCCTGCAGCCCGTCCAGGTTCTGTGCCAGCTGCTGAGTCATCAAGTGATAGCCCATCAGTTCGGCTGGAATGACCGGCTGGGCGGGCGCGCTGTCCGATGTGCGGATCAGGCGCTCGGTTGCGCCGGTTTGCAGCGCACGAGCCATGCCGATCAACTGGCGACGGATCTGCCGGTAATCGCCATCCAGCGAAGCCTTCAACGACTCGCCCGCCACCTTGTCCAGGTCGGCAGGGCGGATATTGGCAAGAATTTCCAGGGTGCTCAGGCACATGCGGAAATGGCCCTGGATGGCGTCCAGCTCGACCATGGACATCTTCACTTCCTTGGAAACCGACGGCAGCAGCGAGCGCAATTGCAGCATCGTGGCGTTGAGCCGCGCAGTCAGCTTGAGGTGCTCATCAGCCGTTACCGGCTGGCCTTGCACAATGCGTCCGTACACTTTGGCGCAGTCACGCAGGCCACTGGCCAGGTTGTAACGCCAGGAGAACACGGCATACAGCGGCAGTGCGAAGGAGAAGGCCAGCGCCAGCGCGATGCCGATCAGAATATCGACAGTGCGCCACAGCCCGTCACTGATCGGGTTGTAGCCATGACCGGCCACGATGAACAGAGTGATCGCCGACAGCAGCGCGGTGTAACCCCCTTTGCCGATAGCGTGATAAGCAAAAAAACCGCACATCACCGACATCATTGCGTAGGTCAGCAGCGGCATTTCCAGATAGCCCTGCTGGACTACCACAATCAGGCCAAGACCGGCCCCGATCAATGTTCCATAAGCGCGCTCGACCGACTTCTTGCCGATATTGCCGTGATGCTGCAAGCCGCCGATGACGATCAGCATTGTCACCGACGCCCATTCGCCATGCGGCAGATTGAGGCCCGTGGTCAACAGAATGGTCACCAGCAAACCCACCGCAATCCGCGCCGCGTGGATCAGCCGCGCATGCCGATAACGGCGATACGGGTCCAGCAAGGGACGCAGAACAGGGCGAAGCCAGTAGGGTATGAAAGCAGAGCGCGAATTCGTCATGCGTTAAGAGACCGCGAGGGTAGGGAAGAGATTCCCTGATTGGATGATGGCCGGTCTCAGTAAGCCACATTTCCGCATCAGATGGGTGGGGTATGTTGCCGGCCCCCTTCGGATGTCCATTGCCTGCTCGATCCTGTCAGGCTGCGAAAGTTGGCCGCCTGCCGCGCTCAATGACCGCTCGTCTGCCTTCACAGTGGTTCACTTGCCGGTGCAATGGAACCGTAACAGCCTTGCCGACACTTATGACGGCACAGCATGGCTCCTTGTGGGCAATCTGATGAGGATTCCAGGCGCAATGGCCCGGTAATCATTAATGGCCAAGCGGAGTTTATCTGTCATGAAAAAAAGTATTTCCCTGCTCTCGACGCTGTTTTTCTGCCATGGCGCATTGGCGGGCACGATGCTTGATGAACAGAGCATTACTTCGTACGTCGACACTCACAGCGCCGAGCAGGTCGCGCTGCTCGAGAAGCTGGTGAACATCAACAGTGGCACGGATAACGTCGAAGGTGTCGTCAAGGTCGGCGATCTATTGAAGCCTGAGTTCGAGGCATTGGGCTTCGACACCCGCTGGCACGAGCTGCCGGCAGGAATGAATCACGCCGGCAGCCTTGTCGCCGTGCACGACGGCAACAAGTCTGCGAAACGGATTCTGTTGATCGGCCATCTGGACACAGTGTTTCCAGTCACCAGCAAGTTTCAGGAATTTACCTTGATCGATGGCGGCAAAAAAGCCAAAGGTCCCGGAGTGATTGACGACAAGGGCGGTCTGGTGACCCTGCTGTACGCCTTGCAGGCGCTCAAGCACAGCGGCTCATTGCAGGACATGAATATCTCTGTGGTGCTGGTTGGCGACGAGGAGCTTGCGGCCAAGCCGACCGAGATATCCAGGGAATGGCTGATTGCCGAAGCGAAAAGAAGTGATGTAGCGCTGGGGTTCGAATTCGCCTTGTCACCCAATCAATTGATCACTGAGCGCAGGGGATTGAGCGAATGGTTTTTGACCAGTACCGGCATAGACAAACACTCAGCGACTATTTTTCAGCCAGAGAGCGGTTTCGGGGCGGTGTACGAGTCGGCGCGAGTGCTTGACGAGATTCGCTCGAAACTCTCCGGCGAGCAGGGCCTGACGATCAACCCCGGGCTGATTCTGGGAGGCGCCACCGCTCAGGAAGATGTGGCCAGCGGCCAGGGCACTGCTTCCGGAAGAAAAACCACAATTGCCAGAATAGCGTCCGTGCACGGCGATTTGCGCTTCAGCAGTGAAGAACAGCGCAGTTCCGCCGAAGCACGCCTGCAGGAAATAGCCAGCCACTCGTTGCCACAGACCCACAGCGATTTGAAGATCAAGGCAATCATGCCGGTCATGGCTGATCGCGAAAGCAATCGTGAACTTCTCCAGGCCTACAGCAAGATCAGCCAGGACCTTGATGGACCTGCGCTGGAGTCGGCTCCGTCTGCAGAACGAGGCGGTGCTGACATTTCCTATGTGAACAAATATGTTACGGCGAGCCTGGACGGTCTTGGTGCCTGGGGGCAGGGGGCTCACAGCGAGAATGAGACCATCGATCTGGCTTCCTTGCCCGTGGTGACCAAGCGGGCGGCTCTCTTCATCGGCCGCTATGGCAAATAGCTGTTCTTCGGCCGGGCGCTGAGGCCCTGCTGATCTGAACAGCACAGGGACGGCTGCACCACTTGATGTCTGCTGCCGTCCTTACCTGCATGTCGAGCAGCAAGGGAGAAAAACAGATGGAATTTTACCTTCGGCTGTCGCAAGACAACGATCTGGATCAGTTGCAGCGTCTTTCTGTGCGGGCTCGTCACCGGTACACCTCCATTGCCTCTCTTGCCCATGTCGCCGAAAGCCCTCCGCTGGGCGCGGACAGATTCGAAGCCTGTCGGGTTATGGTTGCCGTCGACAGGCACAGCAAAGAGGTCATCGGTTTCGCCGCCATGCGTCCGCTGGATGATGACGTGTACCTGGACAATATCTCGGTCGAGCCGGGTGTTTCAGGCCAGGGTGTTGGAAAAATCCTGCTGTCTTCTGTCGAGGCGTATGCGCATTCCCTTCAGCGGAAAGCGATAAGCCTGACGACGTTTCGCGAACCACGGTGGAATGGCCCATGGTTTCGGCAACAGGGCTTTTACCCGATGCCGACGGATCGTATCGGCGATGGGTTGATAAGTGTCATCCAGCGCCAGTCGCAGTCTTTCAACCCTGAGACGCGTGAGACCTTGTGGCGTCTGCTGTAGCCCCGCGCCCGTATCTGTCTGCAGTGCAGTAATCCATTTCAGCAAGCTGTGCCTTCCTCAGTGAGCCGCAGGGTCGACACATCAGACCCTGTGGGCCATCCGCCACCTTCGTTTTGTTGTTCAAGATTCGTACAGCCGGCGTTTGCCATATTCGCCTTGCCAGCCTGTTCTTTCGCCCTGATGAGAGCTGCAGTGTTCCGGCCGAAATGTATCAAAGCAGACACATTTCCGACACCTGACGTCCACAACGTGCAGGCCATTCGCTGACGGACCGGCTATTCACCAAAAAACTCAGGCACCTCCTTCAGACGAGCTAATACCTGCTGCCATGAATAACCTGAACCTGCTGCAGACCTGCCAGAACGATCAATTGGCGGACGTGATTTACGGACCTGTTCAACCTGAACTTTTGCGTGAGGAAGTGCTGGCCGATCTGCTGGAAGCCAGCGCCCAGCGAGATCCGCAGCAAGTGGCGTTGATCTTCGGCGAGCGCCGGATCAGTTATGGGGAACTGAATGGGCAGGCCGATCAGGTGGCGTCTGCGTTGATCAAGGCAGGCGTGCGGCCGGGGCACATTGTCGGTCTGTGGTTGCCGCGCGGTATTGAGCTTCTGGTGATGCAGGCCGGTATCGCCAAGGCGGGGGCCGCCTGGTTGCCTCTGGATCAGGATACGCCGGTGGAACGCCTGCAGGTCTGTCTGGAAGATGCCAGCGCAATAGGGCTGGTGTCCTGCAATGCGCTGAGCCCGGTATTGGCCGATACCGGGCTGACGGTGTGGACTGCCGAACAATTGCTGGCGCAGACCGATGTAACGTTGGTGCGGCGCAGAGGGGTACTGCCCGATCATCCTGCCTATGTGATCTATACCTCGGGTTCAACCGGCAAGCCCAAGGGCATTCTGATTTCCCAGCGCAGCATCTGTCATTTTCTGCGCAGCGAAAACGCGATACTGGGTGTCCGGTCCAGCGACCGGGTTTACCAGGGCTTTTCCGTGGCGTTCGATATGTCGTTCGAGGAAATCTGGATTGCCTATCTGGTGGGCGCGACGCTGTGGATAGGCCCGAAGGAAACCAGTGGCGATCCCGAAACCCTGCCGCGCCTGCTGAACGAGCAGCGCATCAGCGTGTTGCATGCGGTGCCCACCTTGCTGGCGCTGTTCAGCGAAGACGTGCCAAGCCTGCGCCTGATCAATCTGGGCGGCGAAATGTGTCCTGAATCGCTGGTCGAACGCTGGGCAACGCCGAACCGGCAAATGTTCAACACATACGGGCCTACCGAAGCCACCGTGTCGGCGAGTCTGGCGCGGTTGTCGCGTGGTCGTGCGGTCTCGATCGGTACGCCGTTACCCAATTACGGGCTGTTGGTCATCGCCAGCGACCCGGCGGTCGGCAGCACCTTGGCACCCAGCCTGCTGCCCCATGGCGAAGTCGGCGAACTGTGCATCATCGGCCCCGGTCTGGCTGAAGGCTATCTGGGGCGGCCAGACCTGACTGAAGAGAAATTTCTGCCCAATCCCTGGTCGACCGGCTACCACGACGCGCGCCTGTACCGCACCGGCGACCTTGCCCGGATCGACGATGAAGGGCAGGTGCAATGCCTCGGACGAGCCGACGATCAGGTAAAAATTCGTGGCTTTCGTGTCGAACTGGGCGAGATCGAAGCGCTGTTGGCGCAACAGCCCGGCGTAGGCACCGCCGCCGTCCTGTTGCGCAATGAGCATGGTGTTGATCAGTTGATTGCGTACCTGGTGTGCGACACGTCGATGCCTTCCACATTCACGAGCCAGTTGCGCAAGGTATTGCAGGCGCAGTTGCCGCCGTACATGGTGCCGGGACACTTCGAGCTGCTCGATAGCATGCCGCGTCTCACGTCCGGCAAGATCGACCGCAAAGCGCTCAAGGCCCGCGCGTTGACGGTCAATGCCAAGGCAGCCGACGCAGAGTCCGCTGTGCCTGAAACTGAAGGTGAGGTTGCATTGTTTGCGGCGTTGACCACGCTCTTTCCTGGTATCCCGGTCCGCCGTGATGCGGACTTTTTCACCGATCTGGGTGGGCATTCCTTCTTTGCGGCACGTTTGGCCACGGCCCTGCGTGCCAACCCTCGCTTTGCTCAAATCACAGTGAGCGACATTTACCAGCAGCGGCGTATCGGCGCGATTGCCGATGTGCTCGATCAGGCACCGCAGGAAATGGCTGCCCCGGTGGACTGGACGCCTCCGTCAGCGTGGCGTCGCTGGCGCTGCGGTGTGGTTCAGGCGCTGGCATTGCCGGTCATGGTCAGCCTGCGAATGACTCAGTGGCTTGCACCGTTCTTTACGTATCACCTGCTGACCGGCTCGCCTGACGACTCTGTAGCATTGGCGACGCTTGCGTCGATCTCGGTGTTTCTGATTGCCACCGTTCTACAGTTTTTTATCGCACTGGCGGGCAAATGGCTGATCGCGGGACGTCTGAAGCCTGGAATATATCCATTGTGGGGCGTCACCTACTTTCGCTGGTGGGCTGCCGACCGCATGGTCGAGTCGGCACCCACCTACCTGCTGAGCGGTTCTTCGCTCTATCCCGTGTGGTTGCGAGCGCTGGGCGCAAAGATCGGGCAGGAGGTGATTATCGGCGGGGCCTCAGTGCGTGCCCACGACCTGCTGGAGATCGGTGACGGGGTCAGCGTCGGCAACGGCGTCATCTTCGAGAACGCACGTGTCGAGCGTGGCCAGTTGCATCTGGGACGTATCGCCTTGCAGGACAATGCCTGTGTGGGTTCTTACGTGATCATGGAAGGCAATACCGCAATAGGCCCGTGGGGGCATCTGGAAGCACAATCGGCCCTGGCCGATGGTCGGGAGGTTCCCGCAGGGCGTATCTGGCAGGGCTCGCCAGCGCATGATACCGGCGCGTTTGACACACTTGCCCAGCCTGCGAGGCCCCTGACAAGCCCTGCGCGCCCGCGTGCAGAAAAACTGTTCTTCGCCTTCGGTATTCTGCTGGTCGCGACGCTGTTCTTCATTCCGGTCTTCCCGACCTTTTTCCTGATCGACTGGTTCGACACCCGGCAGGTGTTGCCATGGTTCCAGGGCAGTGGCGCGGTAGGGCAGCTTGCTCGCTATTTCATACTCGCGTTCCCGGCCAGCGCGGTGCTGATTGTCGCGACTGTTCTGGCGTCTGCGGCGTTGCGCTGGATTGTCTTCCCACGCCTCGAACCCGGCCGCTATGCGGTACACAGCACTACCTACTGCGCCAAGTGGCTGATCAGTCAGATCCAGGAGGCCAGCCTCAATGTGCTGTCCGGCATCTACGCTACGGTCTACTCGCCCTTCTGGTATCGACTGCTGGGCGCAAAAGTAGGGCGTGATGCCGAGATTTCCAGCGCCCAGGGTGTCATCCCCGACATGCTGACCCTGGGCGATGAAACCTTTATCGCCGATGCAGTGATGCTGGGTGATGAGCACATCGATGGCGGCTGGATGACCATGCGCCCCACCGTTGTCTCCCATCGCAGCTTTGTCGGTAATGGCGGTTACATTTCAGACGGTGCGGTACTGCCTGAAAACGTCCTGATCGGTGTGCGCTCCTGCGCGCCGCCCAACACCAGGATGGCCGATGGTGATACCTGGCTGGGCTCGCCGCCGATACACCTGCCTGCCCGCGAGCAGGTGAGCGGTGCTCCCGAATCCCTGACATTCAAGCCATCACCTCTGCGTCGCCTGGCCCGAGGTCTGGTAGAAGGTGTGCGCATCGTCACCCCGCACGCCGTGGTGATCGCCGTCGGTTACACCGTGATGCTTGACCTGATGCCACTCGCCGACCAAGAGCGCTGGGGTGCCGTGCTGGTCTACCTTGCCATGATCGGTCTGGCGTACAGCGTGGGTAACTTTCTGCTGATCGCGGCCTTGAAGTGGCTGGTGATGGGCCGTTATCGCAAACGTGCAGACCCGATGTGGACACCTTTCGTGTGGCTCTCGGAAGGCATCACCAGCCTCTATGAAGGCATGGCCGCGCCAAACTTCATGCGCTACCTGCGCGGTACTCCGTGGTTACCGCTGGCCTTCAACCTGCTCGGCTGCAAGATCGGTCGAGGGGTTTACATGGACACAACCGACATCACTGAATTCGATTGCGTCAGCATCGGCGCGGACAGCGAACTGAACGCCGGTGCCTGTCCGCAAACACACCTGTTCGAAGACCGAGTGATGAAAATCGACCACGTGACCATCGGCGAACGCGTGTACATGGGGCCGCGCAGCGCCGTGCTCTACAGCGCCGTAGTCGGCAATGACGCACACCTCGGCGCACTGACGCTGGTGATGAAGGGCGAACACATTCCCGCCTATAGTCGCTGGGCCGGTTGTCCGGCGGCACCTGACAAGGGATGAGCGCAGGGGCTAGCTGGGCATTCGACGAAGATGGCCAGCTTGCTCCCCCAAAGCCTTTACCGCATGACGGCGTACTGTTGATCAGTTGCACGATTACCGCTGGCACTGGCAGAACCGAGGCCAGAGATCGCATCAGAGCGTGCGTGTGCAAAGCCCTGAGCCAATGGCTCGGGTTGCTGCCGGGCGCAATCACGTTCATCAGCACGCCAGGCACTGCACCGCGGTTAATGATCGACGGGCTCCCGGAACCCGGGTTTTCCATCAGTCACGAAGCCGGATTGTCTCTGGCTGCCGTCAACCTTCGCGGAGCAGTGGGGGTTGATGTGATGCGGGTTCAGGATATGCCGGACTGGCATGCTGTTGCGCAGGATTATCTGGGGGCGGATGTTGCTGCTGGATTAGCGCGCGTGCCGGGGTCGATGCGTCCGGTTGCTTTTGCAAGGGCATGGTGTGAGCGCGAAGCGTGTCTGAAATTGCACGGGGTAGGGCTTGGGGAATGGGGGCAGATGAAGTGTCTGGAGGGGTGAAGGTCGAGGTCGGATTGGGGGAGGGATTGGTTGGCGTGATGGCTTTGCATGCACGGGGCTAGTCAGGGTCGGGACCTTGAGTCTTTATGGATCTACCGAGCGGTGTGAGTGTTTGGCGACATGCACGAATGTTCTAGACTCGCCCCCTGACGTCAGCGATAACCAATCGCTTTCATCGATTCAGGTGTTTTATGCCGTCCAGCCACTGGATAGACCTCGCTCGCGACCTTGATACAGGCATCGAGACCTTGCACGCGCACTTTCAGGGGCATGCCTATGATCCCCATTGGCATGACAGTTATCTGGTGGGCGTTACCCGGCAAGGTGTGCAGCAGTTCAATTGCCGCCGTCAGCGCCATGCCAGTACGCCCGGGCAGGTGCTCACGCTGGAGCCAGGGGAAATCCATGATGGCGATGCCCCGTGCGCCGATAGGTTCACCTATCAGATGCTGTACCTGGACCCGCATTGGCTAAGCCGTGAACTCAGTGGGTTGTCCGAACAGGCTCCCGACAAGCATCTGCCTTCGTTCGCCAACACCCTGCAAACCGAATCACGGCTGGCTGACGCGGTCACGTTCGCTTTCACGGCGCTGCACCAAAAAGAGCTACGCATCGTTCGTCAAAGCGCGTTGGATGAATTACTGGCGCAGCTCATTGATCGGGTGCAATGGCGACGTATGAACGATCACGATCCGCGCTTGCCGCAGGTAGCCTTGCGGGCGCGGGATTATCTGCACGCGCATCTGCATCAGGACGTGGGCTTGAGCGAATTGGCAGTTGTCTGTGGCGTCGACCGCTTTCGCCTGACGCGGGCGTTCAAGGCCGCCTTCGGCCTACCGCCTCATGCCTATCTGGTACAGCTGCGCCTGGCCAAGGCCCGACGAATGCTGGCAGCCGGGAGCTGGCCAGCTCAGGTAGCCAGCGATCTGGGCTTCGCTGACCAAAGCCATTTGGGCCGCTGGTTCATGCGCGCCTATGGGCTGAGCCCGGCGGCCTATCGCTTGCGCTGCTCAAACCTTCCAGACTGATCCCTGTGCGTGTCGCAGTATGGGCTTTTTCAGCCCTGGATTGCCGATCATGCTGCCTTTCATTCTGTTCGCCTTCGTCGCCTCGATCACTCCTGGCCCCACTAATATCCTGGTATTAAGCAACAGTGCCCGCTTTGGCTGGCGCGCCGTCGTGTCGTTGATTCTGGGAGCCTGCACCGGCGCTGCACTGTTGGTGTTGCTCGTCGGCATGGGTGTCGGCCACTCATTACTCGAGATCCCCAATGCCCAGCGCGTCATGGCGTGGATCGGCGTGCTGTGGTTGACCTGGCTGGCCTGGAAGATAGGTGTCAGCCCGACCGACTCAATAGAGCGGCAAAAGAGCCTGCCCATGGGCTTTATCGGCGGCGCAGCACTGCAAGTAGTAAATCCCAAAACCTGGGTCATGGCGCTGGCGGTAGTCAGTGTGTTCAGCCAGCGCAACCCGGTGCCGTACCTGGCGCTGGTGTTCTTTCTGATTTCGTTGCCCTGCATCGGCGTCTGGGCGCTGATGGGCTCGGCCTCTACACGCTGGCTCACATCGCCTTGGCGAGTGCAACGGATGAATCGGGTCCTGGCGATTTTATTGCTACTGGCCGCATGGATCGGTTTTATGGACAGTGTGTGAAGCGGGGGGCTTCAGTAAGCGCAGGCTGGCATGCGACGAGCCCGTTTCATTTCAAAAGGTAGTCTTGTCGAGCCACTCAACTATTTTCTTGTGACGTGAGTTCTGCTCTTCAACTTGCTGGTTTGCTCTGCGGTCATCATTGCTTTTCACCGCAGAGCCTGTGTGACGTCAGATTCTTCCGTTGTTTGCGCGCCGCGGGTCCTGGACGGCTCAGCAGCTCGGGTTGCCGTATTGGAAAAGGCCAAATGATAGGCCAGACCGACGAACACCGCGCCGCCCACCGCGTTACCCAAGAATACCGGAACGAAATTGTCGCCGAACTGCGCCCAGCTCAACGCGCCGGCAAAGATCGCCGCAGGTATGACGAACATGTTGGCGACGATGTGCTGAAAGCCGATCGCAACGAAGGCCATCACCGGAAACCACATGCCGACCACTTTACCGATCACGTCCTTGCTCGCGTAGCTGAGCCACACCGCCAGGCATACCAGCCAATTACAACCAATGCCTGAGATGAAGGCCTGTTCGAAGCTGGCCCCCACCTTGGCATTGGCGATGGCCACGGTCTTGGCCATGAAGGGGCCTTCAGTCAGGCCCACCAGATGGCCGAAACAATAGGCGACAAACAGCGCGCCGATCAGGTTGGCCAGCGTCACCAGCAGCCAGTTGCGCACCAACTGACCCAAGCCGATACGCCCGGCGAACAGCGCCATGGGCAGGCTCATCATGTTGCCAGTCAGCAACTCGCCGCCAGCCAGCACCACCAGAATCAGCCCGACCGGAAACACCACAGCGCCAAGCAGATTGCCCAGCGAAGCCCACTCGTGGGGGATCATGGTGCTGACATGAATATCGAGAAGAAACCCGAGGGCAATGAAAGCCCCTGCCAGAAAGCCCAGAATCATCAACGATGACAGGCTCAAGTGGGCCTTCTTGACGCCGCTTTCGACGGCAATTTCAGTGATTTGCTGCGGGGTGTTCAAAGACATGGTGGGCTCGTGCGGGGTCGTGGGCTGAGCATGGGGACTAAAAGCTCAAGCGGTGCGCGCATCTGTCGCACCGGGCCGTGACGTTACGGAATGTTTCGAAAGATGGCCAATCGGATGTTTTGATCGGGTGATTGAAAGGGTCGATGACGAGGGATGATGCTGTGGGGGTTGGGCTTATGGTGGGGTTGGTAGGTTTCGTCTTGTGTTCGGCGATGGACTGCCTTTGGGAGTGTGTTTGCGAGGTTCTTTTGTAGATGCCGGATAAGCAGCAAATTGAATCGATTAGAAACGCGAAAGCACCCGCAGTGGAGGGCTTTCAACGGTGGTGGGGTTACACGGGCTTGAACTGTGGAATAAAGGATTATGAGTTGCCGGGCGGCCAGGTATGCCTAGAGAAATCGTTCGTAGCTGAACGTAGGTTGGCATAGCTGGAGGCCCTGTCGTACGTGGTGTCTAGCATAGTTTAGCTAAATATGCAGTAGCTGGTCAGCGTACCGTAGATGTACCGAGTGTGTCGCGTCGAACAGCTATAGTTTTGATGATTCATTCAAGTCATTGGGGCTGTTCAGTTAGCGAGTGGTCAGGAAGCAATCACCATCGATGGCCACAGCCACAGTGGCCTATAAGAGCAACCTGACATCAAAGCGTGTTCTACGATCGATTCCTTAGTCCTAAGACCCCTTTGGACCTCAAAGGCCTATCATCACGCATGAAATCGTCCTACGCTTAGTCCACGTAGGCTACTACGAACTGCCGACAACCTCTCGTGGCCGTTGCTGGCAAACAGAAAATCTCGAGATGAGTAGGAAATCATGGAAAAAATTCTCTTTCTTATCTGGCTCATTAGCGATTGAGAACCGGCCATTCCACTTTCAGGTCGCAGATGTAATAAAAAAGGCCCTCGTGAATCATACCGGATATTTGGGGTATGAACTCACCACGCTTGGTCCGGCTAGTGATGCTGATGTGCCCTCATTTATCGTTGTGTCTCAGCAATCAGGTATTATTCTAATTGACGTGGTTGAAGGGCAGGTCTTGGATGTAATCGAGACCGATAGCGAAGAGTATTGGAAGTTAGAGTCAGGAAATATCGTGACTTCTAAATCTCCAGAGCGGGGAGCTGGAGGCAGTCTTCGTGTTACCAAAGTTCATGGGGCAAGGCATAGGTAAAAAGATGGTCACTCATCTTGAGCATCTAGCACGAAAGGCGGGTGTTGCTAAGATCCACCTTGAAGCCACGCTGAATGCTGAAAATTGTTATCAGCGCTGTGGCTTCACCGCAAGCGCCCAAGCTATTTACAACTCTCCCTACGAGCACCAATTGGCATGCGTGCCTATGCGCAAGCAGTTGGTAGATCATACCGACCTCAAGGATCTTGAATGTCGTGCGCTTCGCTAGCTGCATATGCGAAAAATCTACCCTCGGCGATTGGTAGTCCAGTCGCCTTCGGTCGACAGATGACGCCTTTATTTAGCTATGCACTCATGTCCGCTACGCAGGCGTTGGGAAGGTATTTTGCTGGACGCTTACGTCCCAAGCGACAGAGCCTAAGCAACTGCAAAGGGAAAATGGTGTGCTGCCATGACGCCTCGCAATCTTATTCAAACGGTGCTGGATTAGGTGATACACGATGAAGCATCCCGTATGCTAACCCAAAGGTGTGTTGTGCAGACACTTACCATGAAATCTAATGGTCCGTACGCTTATCTAAAGGATGTGCTGACTCGGTTGCCGATGTATTGCATAACGACCCTGCAACTCCGGTCAAAAAACCAGCGCACATTGAAAAAGCCGCGGCCTTTTATAAGTTGAACGAGCGACTCGCGAGCCGGACCTGATTTTCCGAAAGGAACCGCAGAATAATTCAAGGTCACGTCCTAGTCGTAAACTGCGGCTCGGATTCAGGAACGTAAAACAACTTATGGATTTGATAGCCATAATCGAAACGGCGAGAAGCTTGGTCGCCGAGTGAGCGTATTATGAACTGTGGAAAAACTTGAGTGCTACATATCAGATTAATGCTGGCCATCGTGTAGAAGAATGGTTTGTAGATATCGAGTTCCCTAATCATTGCCTGAAAAGCATCCCAGTCGATATTCGACTCTTTGGCTAGTTTCGCGATATCAAATAGGGGGGTGAGCTTGGTAGAAAGTTTCAACGATATGTCCAGATAGTATAGTAATATGCTATGCCAAAGTGCATCGGCAGGTCTTAAACAATGGAGATTGCTGTGCGGCACCTTCGACTCACTGAAAAAACGTTGGGCGGGTAGACCGGCGACTAAAGAGTGGTGAAAGTTTATGGCCACGATTATATTAGAGTAAGTCGGACTTACAAACGTCGGGTGAATATATGCGTTGGTATGCTGATTCCTGTAATTCAGAAGTGCTTGGTCCGGCGTGAACGAAAACGCTTTCGCTACTTTCGCAATTTGGACAGTGTCTCGGGCGTACGCCATCGCGCGTTCTGCGTCGGTCAGAGCGATTAACTGGCCAGTGTGCGTATCCATTTTACTTTCTTCATAACCGAACTCAGCCAAAGCTGACTGCCAAACCGGCCAGTGCTCTCGATCGATGTAAACGTCAATGTCTCCACGTCGGCCCATAACATGATTTTGATGTACGCCAAGGGTGTAATAGGCGCCCTTGGTCAAGATGAGTGGCAGCCCCTTTTCTTCGGAGATGCGGGACAATAACTCCGTCGCCTGTTTCTGCCTAGCCCAAATACTGTCCGCCAGTTCGGAGGCACTTGTGGTGTTGCCTGTCAGAAGTGCGTGTACCCCTTCCACACGTGTGCGGTGAAAGTAAGTCTCATCCGGCTCGGCAAGTGAACCACTGAAGGGCTCCATCTCAATGTATGCCCGCAACATAGTCATCCCTGTCACATCGGTCTGCTGATGCATTGACTCATTCTCCTATTGAACATGTGATGTAAGTAACGAATACATGGGCAGTGACTTTCGGTGACCCGCTCTCGAAAGAAACTGTCCAACGCCAAACCTGAGCCAGACCACAAGCATTGGTCTCGGCCACACGGATATTGTTGTAATGATTAAGGCTACCCAGCCAACGCTCCAATATCTCGCAAGGCGCACCCAGTCCTCTGGCGATACATTCTCGGACATGTTTCGCCTCGGGCAAGACCTGCAAAACTCGATCGACCGGAGTCAGACCATGCTCTCCACAATGAGTCATTTCCAGCTGGCGAGCCATATAGTGTGTATGACGTAGAGCTAACTGATCGAGTGAGGGCAGCCTTTGTTGAGTCATTAATCCGCACGATGACCTATACTCATTAATCAAATCGAAAAGGATGCAAGATCTAGAAATATCGGTAAGAGGCTCGATGGGCAGGCCGAGCCCGATGATGCTGACATGAAAAGCCTTTTTAGAAATCAGCGATATGCGTCCAAGCTGACTCGCGTTCAGCAAATGAACGTCATCGATCACGAAAATTGTATGTCGTTTTTTGAGGCGCTCAGCAGTGCGCCGTATTTGGCTGTGTATCAGGGCAAATGATTTATGGTGTGCCGACAGGCTAACCACGTCGATTTGTGGATTTGAAGTAGCCCAGTTACGCGCTGCATCTACGGCTTCGGTTTTTCCTGTCAATGGCGACGATCTGATCAGAAGGTCCGCCTTAGGGGTGCACTCAAGGTGACGAACGAGCATCGAGCTAAGATTACCGTCCATAATCATCCTCCGACTTCCGTACATACATTAATCTGAACGAACAGATCAATGTCAACATCGTGATCAGAGAGGAGACCAAGGGAATCAGACTTTTATCGGGCACAAGCCCGCTGACAAAAAACGGGCCTAGCGCTTGGGCAAGCATGCTTAGGCTTAGATAGGTTGAGAACACAGGCCCACGCCCACTGCTGGGAATTGAGGTCAGAAACGACGAGTAAAGGTTGTTGGTTACGAAAGCAAAGAGAAGGGAGTTTAGAGTAATCGATATAGTAATTACAACGACGCTTGAGCCTTGCATCATGAAAAACGTTAGTAGAAGTAACACGATTGCGGCGATGTTTAGTTGGTTGAGGTACTGCTTGTAGCGTGCGTTAATCGCTGGCGAAATCCAGAAGAGAAACCCTATACTCAATAGCGCGCGTGCTGCGCCAAAGGCGCCGAAATACTCATCCTTCCACCCAGGTATATCCTTCAGCCATAACGGAAAAGTCCGATAAAAACCTTCATTAACAATAATTATAAGCATTAACACAAGAATCAGGTAAAAGGAACTATTACTGAAGAAAATTCGTTCGTAAAGCCGCCATTTACGAACATCTTCATGACTATTTTCCCCAGCATCTAGGGCAATCTGATAACTGTTCGCGGAAATGAAGGAGATCAAAAAAAATAGCGAAACAAGACAGAATAGAGTAGAACATGCAAAAATAACACGGTAGCCAAGAGGTTCTATGGGAAGCGCCAAAGTGATTGCAGAACCCAATACTGGTGCAAGGCAAGCACCAAAAGACCGTGCTGCATTATACTTGGACATCTCTACTGCCAAGTCGAGATTACGGCTGATGCTGGTAATCAATAAATCTACAGTCCGGCCTAATGAGCTACCGGCGCCAGTCAACAGGCGACTTGTAGTCGTCAGAAAAAGCGAGGGTGTCGACACCAGAACCAAATAACTCAACGCATGGAAAAACATTCCGGAACTACATGTGTGTGCTGCGCCTAATCGTTTTGTCAGCGCGCCGAGCAGATTGCCCACCATTAACTGAACCAAGATGGGCAGGGCCAGCAGCAGTGAAATGACCAGGCTACTCTGCGTGACATGGGAGAGATAAAGTACGAAATACGCGCCAATGATTTGTCCACTGGCACGAGAAAAAAAAGCATAAACGTAGAGGTGGTTCTTTTTGTTCATAAGTGTATAACCCCTGCTGGGAAATCATATATCTTATCTTTCCGGATACTAAATACCTGGTAAGCCCGGGTATGCATACACACTCATCGCAGCGAATTGCTCTTTACCTAGTAGGCCTGTTCTCAGAGCGCACATTTCAAGCTCACTTAATAAATATTTACACCGGGGGGATAAGAAATCTGGTTAAAGCACATGACATCCACAATAATTTATATCCATCCCCAGCCAACTGGCTGATCGTTCGAGTGAGATTGATGATCGTGATGATGGAGAGTGCTCTGAGTGGTAAGACCTTGAAAAAAGCATCTGATGGGGTCGGAGTTCAGCTGCAAGCCGACGAGTTTGAAATTCTCGAATGATAGGATGCATTGGAAGTGTATCCGTGTCATCAAAGGCAGTCGCAAAGCTCATTAGAGGCTGCAGAAGAGCGTCATGCCGCCATTGATGGAAGGTGCGTGGGCAGTCACATCTAGACCTCATGTTCGTTGCTCCAAGTAGTGCTTGATACCTGAGATACCTACGAAGCGCGCCACAACAATTGATCTGACCGATCTGAAAGGTGCATCGCAGGCCGTTATAAAAACTAACCCAATTGGCCCACTCTTCCTTCGCTGAAAAAGGTAGACGAGGAAAAGATCGTGGTCAAATTTTTTATGTATTCAGTCCTAAATTACATGTACTAGCAATGTACTAGCAATCTGAAATCATACGTACTGGCACTCTGAAGTCAGTAGTAATAGCACTCTGGAATTTCATGTGCTGGCACTCTGGCGCTATATATACCGTCACCTTGAAAAAAAGAGCAAAAATCAAGAACTTGTAAACCCAGGCGAGTGAGCAAGATCAGCAGTTGTGTTCCACAAGTAAATTTTTATTTGACATCTCTTTTAACTTGGCTAGATTTCAGATCGGCAGCAAGCAATATGCCTGTCGGAAACCAAATCAAGTAACAATCAGGAGTAAAATCATGACTGAGAATACAGCTGGAAACCGTGTTGAAAATGCGAAAGCTGAAGCCCATGAACTCGTCAAAACCCCATTTGGCGAGAGTGTTGTAACTAACCTCGTCGTACCATCGGATGTAGCGGACAAGCGCTATGTTTCCGTAGGTGGCGGCGGCGGCATTGCCGACAAAGTTAAATAAAATCGGGGTGTCTCCCTTTCTTCGGAAGGGGAGACACATTGCCTGTATCTTAACGCCTGCGGGGAGATGAAATGCCACAATTTGATCTTTGTAGGATTTATCCCGATGCCCCAGATCCTCTTAAGGCTGGATTCGCCGAGCATGCCCTTAGTGCAAGAGCGCTGCGGTACTGCCGTCCCGTAAAAATGGCATCCAAAATAGGATGGTTGTTTTATCCCCCTATGGATTTTGCGGTCCTTCTTAAGGACGATAGAATTCTTTGGAGCTATGGTGCTTTAGCTGAGTGGTATATCCTGGAAAGTGCGCAACTTCCCGGCATGGCTGATCTTGTTGATTCCAGAGTGCCTGAACATCAAGGCGCTTCGCCTCCATTTTTAACAGCGTTACCAGAAGAACGCTGCATTCAGATCTGGCTGGGTTATTCAGTGAGGAGCCCAAAGAATATTGCGTTGCAAATAAGAGGTCCGATAAACCACCTCCAAAAAAACACGTATGAGGTTATAGAGGGAGTCATCGAAAGTGAAAAGTGGCATGGCCCGCTTATTACCGTCATAAAGCTGCGTAAAGAGAATGAGCCTATAATTTTTCGCACTCATACTCCGCTAATTCAATGCGTGCCGGTGGATGCCCGCCTATATGAAGCCTCCGCTTGCCAATCGAACGCCATTGATGCCTTCGGTTCGTTTTCCGAGAGCGATTGGGCCGGTTTTTTTGGAACGCTACATCGGGCGGGAAAGGGGAAAGACGTGTCCGAGAAAAATCGCCAACAACTGAGCCTGATGAAATCGGCCACAGGCTTGAATAAGCCCAGAGAAGGAAGTTCAGCATGATCCATGAACTTTTTCAAAATCCAAAAATAAAACATGCTATCGAGCAATTGAGCCAAGTGCTCGAATTGGCGCCGGATGATATTGGTTATGCCAGCGGATCTCTATTCGACGGGCTCGGTGACCAGGATTCCGACTTTGATATCTATATATTAACAACTGCAGATTCACTGAGGCGACGAGCTGCGGATTTTGATAGTGAAAGGAAAAATGACCAGTATAATTATAATTTTGGCATTCAATACATCAGCGTCGAGGGTGTGTCATTTGATGTTGAATTCCATGATAAGGATAATTTACTAAAGCTGTTTGACTCTCTGGATTGCCTCAAGCCAATCAACCGTCAATCTCTTCATGAGAATTATCGCTCATTAGGCCATGTGCCTCGCGACAAGGCCGTTGAGATCTTACACCGATTCAGAATCGGCGAGCCCTTTTTTAATGAGTCGGGTTTCGTCTCGATAAAAGCTCGTTTTGATGAGGACGCATTCTTCTCATGGAATGCTCTCTTTCATCTCATGGAGAGCGAGGACTTTGTTAAGGGTACTAAACGAAGCCTAAAGGCTAATGACAACGAAAGTGCGTACTTAAAATTATGTTATTTCCTGAACAGTTTGGCAGATGCACAGATTTTTCTCGGCAAAGCTAGCTGTGACAGATGGAAATGGCGTTTGCCCAAGTTGAGAGCAATGGACGTTCCGGAGTTTCTAGCGTTCTACTTGTCTGTACAGATACCTGAAGACGTTTCATCTGAAAGCTTGAAAGTTTTTGTCGAAAAAAAGCTGCTCAAAGGAGTTTCCTTAGCCCAAAGTATGATAGGTGAACTCGATGGATAATTGTCTCAGGAAAAGTGTCTGTTCAAGTCTAGAGGCGAAAATTAGCGAGCGGTTTTTTCCCATATTGAAAACCTTGGGCGCTCCTGACTGTGTTCTGAACAGAGTCGAGAACGAGTTTTTTTTCCGCTTTGCGCAATCTCCGCAAGTTGCGTTGTCGCACCTTCGCGAAGAACTTCATAAAACCGGGCTACGTGATAGTTGGAACGAGGTCCTGAATAATGCTCGCTCTACGTATCTCGCCAGACTGATTGCTCCTTACGTAGAAGGGGTGACGATGGATCTGCTTTGTGGTGATGGCGCATTGGCGATCGAGTTAGAAAAGAGGACAGGGCAACCAACATATTTGGTGGAGCGCCAGAAGGACGTGCTCAACCCATGGCGGCCTTGGTTTAATAGAATTCTCCCTTTTGGCTCAGCGGACGCTAGCCTCGAAGGTCTCGATCCCGATACGATCGTGCTGTCCACTGTACTGCATCATGAGCTGTTCCCGCGAGACTTAATTCGCGCAGCCGCAGATAAGACGCAAAAAAAGTTAGTAATCATTGAGAACTGCATTGACGAGGTATACGACGCCGAGTACCAGGTCTTTGTTGATCTGTTTTTCAATACATGCCTAAATCAAACAAGCCTCGGTTCGCCGGGTGCGCATTTACGCGAAGAGGAATGGACTGTAATTTTTTACGAGTTCGGGTTCAGCCGCGTAGACGTCGTTGAGCGATCCTCTCAAGTCCCAGGCATTCCTCTTTCACACACGGTCATGGTTGCGAGTAAATGACTGAGCGCTATTTAGGATTGAACGGCGAATTAGTCGATCAGCACGTTATTTCACAGATGGCAGGCATTGGGCTTATTCGTGGAGAATACCTGTGTCGATTATTTGGTGATTATATTACTTGTCAAAGGGTGCGAGAAAAAATTCGAAGCTACATTTCTGCTCTGGGTGAGCATACAAAAGATAAAGAGATTTGGTATCGAATTATCGATATGGAAAGCAGTGAAGTGAATACTTTTGAAGGATGCGATATCGCGCTATACGAAAAGAGTCCGATGATGGGGCTTCGCGGAGCAGGGCGGGCCTTGGAGATACCGCAAACGTTCGACCTTGAAGTGACTATGCTGATCGAATGCGCAAAACAGAATCCTAATGTACATGTGATTATTTCTTATGTCACATCGGTCGCTCAGTTCGAAGCGCTTGCCGCGCGCATACGAGAGTTAGGATTTCCCAACAAAATAGGTGCAATGATCGAAACGCCCGCAATGGCACTTGATCTAGCAGAATTTACTTCTGCCCAATTATTTGTTGTAGGACTGAACGACTTGCGTAGCCTTTGTTTGGGCGTTGCCCGAGATAGATTGTCAGCTGATGAAGTTCCGGGTTCGGTCATGACTTTGTTGAGGCATTGCATCAAGATTGCCGCCAGCAAAAATATTCCACTCCATGTGGCGGGGTATATTAGCGCTGATATATTCAAGAAATTAGAAGTAGAAAATGTCGAGGCAGTAGTGGTGCACTATAGCCATTTGAATAAAGTATTTCCTTATGATTTCGATCCACTGGTCGGTGAGATGGACTACAAAAAAATTAAGAACGAGATTCGTGCCAAATTGGGCGACCCTTCCATTCGTTAACTAATCGCCGGATGTATGCATGAGCAAGGATATTAGCATAACTTATTTGTCGGAACTTTATCGTCTGATGATTGCAGAGCTACGAGAACCCCGTGTATGCCGCGCGCAGAACTCATCATTAATGCTCGCATTGAATGAGCACATGCGCAGCATTTACGATAAATATTGGGGTGAACAAAGGCAAGCCACTGTCGTCGATCTTTCTGACGAGGAAATGCTTTGGGCAGAGTACGAAAAAGCTGCAGCTGCCTATGCCAATGCCCTAAATGCGCAGGCAACCATTGCGACTTGTTATTCCTCCATGGCGGAATACTGGCAAGACGTCCGGGACCAAGAGTGCGGTAAAAGCGAAAATACTATCTGGGACATATACGAGCATGGTTCGCGACGGCGCCTCGAATCAACTTTCGCAGATGAATTAAATGTGCAATCTGCCCTCCTACTCAATAGCGGGATGTCGGCTATATCAGTGGCCATGAGCGCTATTGGATTGAAGTCTTCAGATCACGTGCTAGTAGGTAAAAGCTCCTACTTTGAAACCAATGAGGTGCTGGAGCACTTTTCAGGTGTGACCGGCTGTCAGGTTCATAGCATTGACTTCTTGAATATATCGGCCTTTGAAGATGCGTTAAAAGACTTATCGCCAAAGTTATTAATGGTGGAAGTTGCGACAAACTGCCCGACACCAGCGTTACTTCCTGATTTCTCTCAAGTGGACTTCGGCGCGAACGTGCCGATTATGATTTGCGATCAAACTATTGTTGGTTTTCCTAGTGAGGCTATTTCACTAAAATACCCTGGCGACGTGATTTACTTGGCAAGTCTTTCAAAGTTTGTGACTAATAGCATTAGCGCTGGGTTGATTTTTGGTCAGGCCTCAAACATCAATGTCTGTCGCAAGATCGCTAGGTTTTCAGGTCAAAATCTACAGGAGCGAGCGTTCAATTTTATCCGTCATTCAGATATAGCTTGCGTAGGTTACCGAATGGAGATTCACAGGAGAAACGTGCGATTGTTTGCAAATGAGTTAGCTCAGGTGAAGTCGTCGCTCTCACTATTTCGAGTTTTAGGCCGTGATTATCTTGATGACTCCTCCCATGAGTCAGACATTAATGGTTGTCTGATTTTCTTAGCGCTCAGGTCGAGTGCCGACCGAGATAATTTCGCGCCCGAGTTAGTTGAGCGCCATCGTGCGGTGGTCAATAGCTGGAGGGATTTCAGCCTACGCCGAGGAGGGAGTGTTGATATTCGCTCTGGCTTCGGCTGGAGGAGAACTTCAATTCGTTGTTACGAGGGGAGTCAACTGAACCAGCCCGATGCACCCTTATACATTAGGATCTCGGTCGGACTGGAATCACGGAATGCTGCAATGTGTCTCGCCGGACGACTCGTAGAATCAATAAGAGAGGTGTCTTGTGAAATCATATAATGTGCGTCACGAAGTTAACGCAATAACTATAAATGAGATGCTCGCGGAGTTATCTTCTGAATCTTTTCAGATTGCCTTCGAGAAATCCGGACGTTGTATGCATGCTGAATACAGCGTCGCTCAAGCTACGGAAAATCTCCTTAATATTTTAACGCTACTCAGGCGAGCTAGTCATATTATTGCCGGCTCGCTAGTGGCAATTCGTTCCTACGAGTTGGAAATTGAAACGGCTCATCATCTTTATAGTTGCTCCTTGGCGGTTGATAAAATTCGTACAAGATTAACCGAGCTTAGGGTCGAGAAGTCCAAGATTGAAGACTGGCAGGATATCTCTGGTTTTGCTTCGTGCACTGCTACCCTTGAAGCAGATTCAGATCTGGTGTTTGTCAGTGTAATCTATCTCGGCTATTTTCAGCTAATTCAGTGCAAGATCAGCGAATACCTTAGCTTTAGCGATCCTATTCTTGACATGCCATCCCGCCGCTTGTTGACAGAAACGAACAGCTTTCTCGACGACGCGCGCACATGGTTTCAAGGTTCATGTCGTTATGCAGACAACGGTGCATCTTTCGCTTGGATTAAAAAGTTTTCCTCGCAAATTAGAGACTTGATAATTTGCGAGTTGCGCGATGGCCCCCAATCGAAGGATGCGGAGACTGAAGGCGTGTCAACGGTACGCCAACGTAAGGCGCAGCGCGACCCTAGGCTTAAAGTGTTTGCAAACAGCCGACACTATTCAACAGAAGATCTTCCTAGCTTGGAATCCGCGAAGAGCCAGAGAAAGATGAAATTCATGGATACATTTCGCACGCAACGGGACGAGCTTGACGCCATCGAAACATTTGCCAATGTGCTATTCGATTTACGAGGTAGCAACTTTGAGTTCGAACTTTTTCTGGCTCGGTTGGTTTCCGACGAGGCACGTCACTCTGAAATGGGCCATCAGTGGTTGAGCGGCGTTGGTTATGATCCTTTCTGCGTTCCTTGCAGCACGATTGGTATCGATGTGCGAACAACCATGCAACCCTATACAGCATTTGCCCAGATAAACATTTTCGGAGAGCTTCAGCAAGTCGCTAGCCTGCGTCGTTTTGCGCTCGAGGCAAAGGCGTCGGGAGACGAGCTCTCCGCTAATGCTCTCGATTTTACCAATGCCGATGAGCTGATGCATGTCAAAGTAGGTCGAGAATGGCTAAAACGAATAGCGCTTTGGCAATGTACCTCATTCGACAAGGTGCAGGAGGTAGCACGGGTTGAAGCGATTGATCGACTTCATGACTTAGGCATTATAAATGAAGATTACAAGTCGACAATTACGATAAAAGAAATGGCAGCAATCATCGGAGAGTAAACATGGATATCTTTTCGGATCTGAAGAGTATGGTGGGGCGCACGCCAATTCTTAAGCTTAAAAAATTTAGCGGTTCGAAGGATTCCAACTTGTACGCCAAATGTGAGTTCCTCAACCCTGGCGGATCAATCAAGGACCGCATCGGGTTTCACATGGTTGAGTGTGCACGTGCTAGCGGTGCCTTGCCGAAAGGAGGTGTCATTGTCGAGGCGACTGCTGGTAATACCGCAATGGGCCTCGCAATGGCGGCCTCACACTACAACCATCCGTTGATTGCCGTCATGAGCAGCAAGATGAGTGCCGAGAAGATCAATTTGTTACGCACTTACGGCGCGAAGGTTGTGATCTGTCCGTATGCGGTAGCCCCTTCCTCTCCCCACCACTTTATGAATGTCGCCAAACAAATTGCTCAAAGTCTATCTAACGGATGGTTTTGCGATCAGTTCAGCAATCAGGCGAATGTCGAAGCACACTATCGTTCGACGGGGCCCGAAATCTGGGATGCTTTCGGCGACCAACTCGACGTGCTGATTTGTGGATTGGGAACCGGAGGTACATTGACCGGGGTTGCTACGTACCTAAAAGAGCGCAATAGGGGACTGCGGGTGGTGCTTGCCGACCCGCTAGGCAGCACGCATGTCAATCACTTCCAGCAAGAGCAGGTGGACGCAGCACCCTACTGGATCGAGGGAGTCGGTGGGGATTTCCGACCCGATATAGCGGACTTATCCCTGATCGATGAAACAATACTGGTTTCAGATGCTGAGTCCGTAGAGTCAGCCGTCGATTTCTTTCAGAAAGAAGGGCTATTTGTAGGCGGCTCGTCCGGGACGATTCTGGCCGCTGCCAGAAAATACCTCGCCAATAATAAAGGGACTAAAAGCCGTATTCTCGTATTGCTCCCAGATGGTGGTCGCTCTTATTTAAGTACTATTTATAATCCACAATGGCGTGCAGACAAGGGCTTGGCTATCGGCTCTGAATTTGGCAGCCTTGAGCTCGTTCAGGAGTAGACTATGTACATAACCGGACATTGCTTTATTTCAGATGCCTGCGGGCTCTGGGAAAGTCGAAAAATATACGGCGATGCTGTTGGCTATATTACGTTTCCGGATTACGCGCGTGGCCATGACGTCGGTTATCAACAATGTTTTATTCCACGTCGAAGATCTGAAAGCCAAGAACTTGTAGTCTCGCATCTATTAGCCGATTGGTGGGTTCATTATGGCCCAAGACAAGAGCGGACCCGAAAAGGCTGGGCTTACAGAAAAATGGGCATCTTTGCCAAGATGTATGACGATTTCTTCTCGAGTGCCGAAAGTAATGGGTTGCGGAATCCGGCTCTCGAGAGGGACTCCTATCGGGGCTTTTCCCATACGATGGTCGAGTATTCGATTGATACTTGGATTTCCCGGACGCAATCGGTGGAACATTATTTTCACTTGACTAAGGAAGGGGTCAATGCGATAGATACAGAACAACTGTCTCAACATCTAGGGTTTATTGCTGACGAATTTGATATGACCAGCGATATATTTTGCAGTGACCTAAAAAGCTTTAAGGAGCGAGTTGACCGCGCTGACTGTACCGCTGATTGGGTATTATTCGCAGGCCTGAAGAAGTTTGGACTGACTCATTGCCCTCATTCATTAATGCTTCTTGGAGATTGTATCGATCGTGGATTGGAGCAGATATCTGATCAAGATATGACATCTATGCTGGGTGAGTGCATCGAGTTTGTCCACTCTCGTACATTGGCCAATCGTATATAGGAACGCCCATGGATACGCTAGGACATTGTTATGTTGCAGAACTCAGTGGAGAGTTTTCATCGACGGATATTTATACTCAAAAATTTTTGACGATGCTCATTCCGAACATTTTTCACTGCCATGACTGGGCCTATCAACTTATTTTAAATCCAAGCTCTGAGGGTATGAGTGCACTGAAAGCGGATCCGCTGTTTCGGCAAATAAAAACCCATTTGATTGCTGACTGGATTATTCATTACGGGTATGATTGGTCTAGCCTGGAAAAAAGAAAATGTGGTTGGGCCTATAGCAAGATGGGGCTTTCGGCACGAAATTATTTAGGGTTTTATGCTGAACTTAAATCCTCTAATCTACTTTTAGATAGTGCGGCTCTCCCTGAGGGCTGGAATAAGAAGAAGCTGCTTGATTTCCACCATAGTGCTGTTGAATACGCATTGGATATTATCATTGCAGACCATTTTTCAAGTATTTCTCACTTTAAGGCCTTGCAGGACTTTTTCTCAGTAGAGGTCCCTCTGGATGACGAGAAGCAGTTCCATACCTTGCTAGCTACTCTGACCGATATGGGATTCAACTCAGATAGAGATTTTAAAATATGGCGAAAATCTTTTCAGGAAACCCTAGACGCGGTGCGTCTAGCAGACCGTGCTGCGGATATTCCGATATATGGCTTTGCAAAAAAATATGGCTTGAACATGACCCACGATGCGTTGACTCAGGCGCGTAGGTTTTTATACTCGATCGTCGATGACATCGATCCGCAAGAGGCGTTTGAGTTGTGCCGATCTATTTCCCAGCACATCCGCCGAAATTTATAGTAAGAGGGATTTTTACTATGCCTAATACTGAACTAGGCTTAATCACGGTAACACCTGATGCCATGGCACAAGGGTTGCTCAAGCCTCTACTTGACGCCTTGAACAATGCGGATATCTATATCGTCGCCGCTATCCCTCATCGGTTTTCGATGCCGGAGGTGCTTTTGCTCTATCAGGACAGAATTACGCACGATCGGAAAGAAAGCCGTACATTATCAAACTGGCTCTCTCCACGGTCATTTACAGCTGGTGGTTCGGTCGTGTTGGCAGTTCGATCCCGAAAAGCCCACCCACAGGGGCTTCAGCCCTTCGTTGCGGCCCTTAAAGGCAGCAGCCGCATGGCTGAGCCGAAAGTCGGAAAGCTTAGGGCAATTACTGCATGGTGTGAGCGCAGTTTGTCGTTGGTGCATAGTCCTGACGACGAAGAGGGCGTCGACCATGAGCTGACACTTTTGTTTGGCCCGGAGCTTCTAATACGGATCAACCAACTGGAAGGCTTAGCTTTGGAGCGCGATGTGCTACGTTTGTTAGCGCTGCACGCCAGAGAGGATGTTGCTTCATCGATCTTCAGCGGGATGCCGAATATTCTGGCCAGAGGATGCGCGTGTCTATACGGAAGCCCCATTTTTACAAAAAAGGACCAACTGCTTAATCTGATTGATCGCTTGCGGCGATTATCAAAGAATGTCTCTCGGCAAGCGGCCCATGAGCAAGTTTCTTTCTTTTGGTCAGCTCTGGAGTCATTCAAAAAAGACTTCGTTGCACTACATGAATGCTGCAAGCAGGGTTTGATGGATAATGTATCAATCAAGCAATCGCTTTACCGGTATCGATTGGTATGCATGACTAATACGATGATTGCGGCGTGTGATCCGGTCATGTTCAAGGTCGATGTATCAGAGGAATTATGCAATACCTTTAGCTCGGCGGGCATCGTCCTCGACCACTGGGAGGAACAGTCGCTGCATATTGTCGCGGCCTATCACACGGATACAGCCCGGTGATTATTCGTAACACCGGTCCGGTCCTTCATCTAGGCAGGTGCCACTACGCAGGATGGACAGAATGGCTGTATCGCATCCGTCACCAGACACGTTCCCAACGCGGCCTCTGTTCCCAAGGGCGTACGTTGTATTTCGATTCACTGGCAGTACTCAAGCGAAAGCGTGAGCTGTGGCACCGGGATGGTGCCAGATTGTTGGTTAAGGTGCCTTTAAGGATTGCTAACTCCACTTCGGATTTTCTGCTCAGCGGCGGTTTTAAAAAAGTGGTTTCGATCTCGGGGGCGTCTTTGTCTGTTGAGTCTTCACTAGCCTTGAATCCTGCAGCAGAGTGGGCTAACGGTTGCTACTGTGAAGTGGCGAACAGCTCTAGTACATTGGCATCACTGAAAATTTACCAGTGCCTACAGCAACAATGCGATCTTACGCCAGTCCCCTTGTGGGTGTTGAGAGATTGTCACGAGGGAAAGACATTAATATTACGCGATTCGGAAGGAAAAATTGCGGGTGGGGCGACGGTGGTTTTTTTCCGAAACGTTGTGGGGACCTGGGATTTTCTGTTGTTTGGTATGTTTGTGGTTGCTGCTCATCGTGGTCGAGGATTTGGCAAGCGGTTGCTCAGTCAACTGCTTGGTTTACCGGAAGTCTCGAAAAGCCGCACTGGTTTCATAATGCTGGAGAAAGAATTCATCATTGAATTCTATGCGCGGTTCGGATTTATGGCCGCTGATCATTTCTGCTTTTTGTACTGCGACGGATATTCGACGAGGGTTAAATGAATTTCAGATTGTCATTAAGTGGTGAGCTGCCAAAACCATCGGTGGCAGCCCTTTTTACGGGAGTAGGGCTTCTTCGCAGCGAGTTCGTTCTTCGTAGACACGGTGCCAGCCTTCAACAACTTTACGTGCAGGAGGCGCTCACGCAGTACGTCGCTGCGGTATGCGAAAGGTTTGCAGGTAAGCCCGTCTGGTATCGCTTCGCGGACCTGTGGGCCGATGAGGCTGCTACGCTAACCAACGATAAGATCTATAGCGTGGAGCAGAATCCGATGCTCGGCATTAGGGGGCTACGGCGTGCCAGAGTGGATCAGGAAGCATTCCGGCTTGAACTGGAGATACTCGGGGCGCTAGGCGAACGGTTTGATAACCTGCATATCATTTTCCCGTTCATCCAGGATCATGCAGAGTTCGACTATTTCGCGTCGCTGCTCAGAAAAATGCAGTGGCCTAATAGATATGGGGCGATGCTGGAAGTGCCTTCCGCCTTACTTGAGGTCGAACAGCTCATCAGCAGCGGCGCCAGCAATCTGGTGTTCGGCCTAAATGATCTTTCGTGTTTGACTCTCGGCCAGGATCGTGGGACAGATGCCATAAAATTGCATCCGGCCTTGTGGCGCCTGATCAACCTAGCCATCGCCGACATTTCAGGCCGTTGTGAGTATGGCGTGGCAGGAAAGCTCTCCTCGAAAATTCTAGAGAAGGTCGAGCAGGAAACCGTGGATTATATTTCGTTGCATTATGGTCAGTTGCCGGAGCTGATGAATAATCCTGCATTTCTGGAAATGGAGGATGTGAATCTAGTAACTCAGATCAAACGGCAGACCAATCTGGCTAAACTCAGTTTGAAGCGTGAAACATAGACCGCTTAGACGATCTAATATAATGGGCCGATTTAGGTGTGTCTCGCTCAAAATCATAGGCAGATCTGAAGGATCGCTTCTGGCCGATTTCGTATCAACAATCAGCTGGGCGAGCATTGCGTCGCCCTCTAAGGCTTTGTCACTACGAGAAATTAGAACGCCTTCGCCCCCGGTGATGAGCTGTATTATCCAAAAGGAGAAGGTGGCCGAGCGTGAACCCAACGGTGTCTGCGATGAGCAGCGCTACATCGGCCTTCAGGAAAAAAGCTTGCCTGAGCTGGCGAAGCTGAAAGCATGGATGGATAAAACGCAGCCGGAGGTCACGGCACAAAGTGCCTTGGGTAAAGCGGTGAATTATCTGGCCAACAATTGGACCCGGCTAGAGCGTTATATCGAAGCTGGTTTTTACCCATCGACAATAACGCTGCCGAACGAGCAATCAGAACGTTTGCCATAGGAAGAAAAGCGTGGCTGTTCAGCGACACGCCAAAGGCGGCATAGCCAGCGCCCAGATCTACAGCCTGGTCGAGACCGCCAAACTCAACGGCCAACAGCCTTATACGTGGCTGCGCCACGTACTCGAGCGTTTGCCACATGCTGCATCGGTAGAAGATTACGAAGCCCTGCTGCCGTGGAGCTGCTCGCCAGAGATACCTCTCTAACTAAACCAGATCTCATTTTTTGCTAGGTGGGGTTTGACCGACCTTAGGTGGGTATATCTTTTGAGCATCTGCATAGATTTATGACCGCTAATTGCGGACACTTCTTGATCTGACAAACCTCCTTCTACCAGCCGACTGACGGCTTCATGGCGCAAGTCATGAAATCGGAAATCGGGAATGTTGAGGCTTTTTTTCAGCTGCCCCCAAATTTTGGTGAACGTGTACGGCCGGCGTTTTCCGTCCTTACCTGGTTCACCGAAGAAAACGAGGTTGCAGTCAATGGGACGCACCGGATTGTCCATCGCTGCCCGAAAGGCCTCTGTAGCTCGTCTGCTGAGCGGCACGGTACGCGACGAGTCGTTCTTGGTGTCTGAGAGTCGGACCACGCGTTTCGCCAGATCCACTTGAGGCCGACGTAGCGACGTAATCTCAGACGAGCGCATGCCGGTTTCCAGAGCAATGCAGACAATCCACGCGAGCATCGGATTACTGTGGCGATTAACTGCTGCAAGCAAATCACGTTCTTCGTCTAGCGACAGTCTTCGGTTGCGCCCATCACCAGGACTAGGTTTGCGAATGAAATGTTGCCATCTGAAAGGACTCCAAAGGTGTACTGGCGCACCAGTACTGTACCGATTTTGTACCTTTGGACCATAGGACTGTATTGGTGGAGAACCACCCAGAAACGCGAAAGCCGCGCAATGCGCGGCTTTGAGTATGGTGGGCCCACACGGACTCGAACCGTGGACCAAAGGATTATGAGTCCTCTGCTCTAACCAACTGAGCTATGGGCCCTCAGTAGGTCGCGGATTATAACGGCGGTTTCGCGGCTGTGCTATCCGAAACGTCCGAAAGATTCATAAGAAGAAATCTTTCGCTGAATTCTTCGGGTTGAAGGGGCAGGCTGATGATGTAGCCCTGTATCTGTTCGCAGCCCTCGCTGGTCAGGAATTGTTGCTGTTCGCTGTTCTCGACGCCTTCGGCGATCACGGTCAGTTGCATGCTGCGTCCCAGCGCGATGATGGCGCGGACGATGGCGGCGTCGTGGGTGTCTTCGGGTAAGCCGCGAATGAAGGACTGATCGATCTTGAGGATGTCCAGCGGCAGGCGTTTGAGGTAGCTCAGTGACGAATAGCCGGTGCCGAAGTCGTCGATGGCCAGTTGTACGCCCAGTGTCTTGAGTTTGTGCAGCACGGCCAGCGCTTCCTGGGTCTGGCTCATGATGAAGTGTTCAGTGATTTCCAGTTGCAGGCAGCTTGGCTCCAGGCCGTTGTCAGCCAGCAGTTGCTCGATGCGTTCGACCAGATTCGTCTGGCGCAACTGGGCGCCTGCCAGGTTCACTGACAGTGGGCCGAACGGCTGGCGGGTTTTGCGCCACTCGCCCATCTGGCGGCAGGCTTGCTCCAGTACCCAGTCGCCGATCTGCAGGATCATGCCGTTTTCTTCCGCCAGCGGGATGAAGTGTTCGGGCGGCACTTCGCCAAAGGTCGGGTGGCTCCAGCGGATCAGCGCTTCTGCGCCCACCAGTGTGTGGGTCAGGAGGCTGATTTTGGGCTGGTACGCCAAGGCAAGCTGATTGTGGTCAAGCGCTCTTCTCAATTCCTGTTCGAGGGCAATGCGTTCGCTGGCCTGGGTGGTCAAATCGTGGGTATAGCTTTCTACCCGGTTACGGCCCTTGGCCTTGGAGCGGTACATCGCGGCATCGGCATTTTTTACCAGCGTGGCCACGTCGTTCCCGTCGGTAGGGAACACGCAGCTACCGATGCTCGGGCTGATGTACAGCTCATGTTCGCCAGCCTCGAAAGGGGTGTTGAAGCAGGCCAGCAGTTTGTTGGCGATGCTCTGCGCGTCGCTGGGTTGCAGCAGGCCGGGCAGCAGAACGATGAACTCGTCGCCGCCAAGGCGTGCGACGGTGTCGACATCACGCAGGGTCTCCTTGAGCCGGTGTGCAATGCCCTTGAGCAGCAGATCGCCGACCGGATGGCCCAGGCTGTCGTTGATGTGCTTGAAGCGATCCAGATCGAGAAACAGCACCGCGCCGAGGCTGCCGGATTCTTCACTGTGCAGTAATGCCGATTGAAGGCGACTCTCGAACAGGGTTCGGTTGGGCAGGCCGGTGAGCGGGTCGTGGTGGGCTTGATAGTCGAGGCGCGCCTGAGCGTGTTTAAGGCTGGAAATGTCGGCGAAGACGGCGACGAAGTGGGTGGTGCGGTTGGCTTTGTTACGCACTGCATTGATCGTCAGCCAGCTTGGGTAAAGTTCGCCGTCCTTGCGCCGATTGCTGATCTCGCCCTGCCAGTGACCTTCTGCTGCAAGCTGATGCCACATCGAGGCATAGAACGCGCTGTCGTGCTGGCCCGAGGCAAGCAGGCGGGGCGTCTGGCCAATGGCCTCGGCCTCGCTGTAGCCGGTGATCTCAGTGAAGGCTCGGTTGACGGCATTGATGCGCTGGTTAGTGTCGGTGATGAGCACGCCCTCGGCGGTGCTCTCGAAAACCGTTGCGGCCAAGTGCAGTTTTTCCTGCATTTGCCTGCTTTCGGTTATATCCCGTGCAATCGTCAGCAGGCAGTCGTCGCCAGTGATGACGAGCGGATGGGACGACAGTTCGCACAGCCTGATACTGCCGTCGGCGTTACGAAGCCTGGCCTTGAAGTCGCGGACGGAGCCGTGCCGCTTCAGTTGCTCAATAAGCCTGGAGCGCTCGCTTAGATCTACCCAGATGCCCAGGTCGAATGTCGAGTGCTCCAGGCAGTGCTGTTCGCTATAGCCCGTGATGCGGCAGAACCCTTCATTGACCTCCAGAAGCATGCCGTCCTGTTGACGGGTGATCGCCAGGCCGTCAGGCGAGGCATGAAACGCTTTGGCGAATTTCTCTTCGGAAAGCTGCAGTTGCTTCTGGGCCTGTTTGAGCTGGGTGATGTCACGCACGATCACCAGAACGGCTGGCGTAGGGCTTTGCTCGAAAGGCTGGGCGGACATAAGTCCGGAAAAGGTTTCTCCGTTCTTGCGCCGAAAAGGAATTTCCAGATTGTGGATATTGCCGGTCTGCAATTGCTGCAGGACTTTCGGGCCTATGCCCGGCACCGCCCACAGGTTCAGCTCGGTGGGCGTCTTCCCGATAACGTCATCAAGTGCGAGCCCGGTCCGCTCAACGAACGCCTCGTTGGCATCCATAATGTGCCCGTCGGCAAGGCTGGCGATAATCATGGCATCCGGGCACTGGGCAAAGACCGAGGCGAATTTGCCCTCGGACAGGCATGACGCTTCCCGATCATTGGTGTCGATCATTGCTCCACGCATATGCGGCGTACGTCCGTGTCTGGCTATCGCTGATGATATTGTGGCGCGGCCTCGTAACGATCATTGATCCAAGGCTTGACCCGAAAAGCGCTTGTGTCCGATGTGGTACTTAGTTGTAGGTCAATTCGTCCGAGCCTGCAATTAGACCGACGTCTGACAACTGTTTGATTGGGCCAATTGACGACTGAGCCTGCAAATCTGAATTTCTCTTGGTCAGAAACGCAAAAACCCCGGCAGGCCGGGGTTTTTGTTGACTCGCTGATGCGATTACTCGTCGAGGAACGAGCGCAGGTGCTCGCTTCTTGTCGGGTGACGCAGTTTGCGCAGTGCCTTGGCTTCTATTTGACGAATCCGCTCGCGGGTTACATCAAACTGTTTACCGACCTCTTCAAGCGTGTGATCGGTATTCATGTCGATGCCGAAACGCATGCGCAGAACCTTGGCTTCACGGGCGGTAAGGCCCGACAGCACTTCGCGTGTCGCTTCTTTCAGGCTTTCAACAGTGGCGACATCGATTGGTGACTGCATGGTCGAGTCTTCGATGAAGTCACCCAGATGCGAATCTTCGTCGTCGCCGATCGGGGTTTCCATGGAGATCGGCTCTTTTGCGATCTTCAATACCTTGCGGATTTTATCCTCCGGCATTTCCATGCGTTCGCCCAGCTCTTCCGGGGTCGGTTCGCGACCCATTTCCTGCAGCATTTGCCGGGAAATACGGTTGAGCTTGTTGATCGTCTCGATCATGTGCACCGGAATACGGATGGTGCGGGCCTGGTCGGCAATCGAGCGAGTGATCGCCTGACGGATCCACCAGGTGGCATAGGTCGAGAACTTGTAGCCACGACGGTATTCGAACTTGTCCACAGCCTTCATCAAGCCGATGTTGCCTTCCTGGATCAGATCGAGGAATTGCAGACCGCGGTTGGTGTACTTCTTGGCGATGGAGATCACCAGACGCAGGTTGGCTTCAACCATCTCTTTCTTCGCGCGGCGGGCCTTGGCCTCACCGATCGACATGCGACGGTTGATGTCCTTGATCTCGGCTATTTTCAGGCCGGTCTCTTCTTCCAGTGCAGACAGCTTTTGCTGGCAACGCTGGATGTCAGGCTGCAGACGACCGATGGCTTCAGCATATTTGCTCTTGCCCTTGGCCAGTGCGTCAGTCCAGCTTTCGTCGACTTCGTTGCCTGGGAACTGGCGAAGGAAGTCGGCGCGCGGCATACGTGCATCACGTACACACAGCTGCATGATGGCGCGTTCCTGAGCACGCAGACGCTCCAGCGCACCGCGGACACGCTCTACCAGACCTTCAAACTGCTTTGGAACCAGTTTGATCGGCATGAAGAGTTCAGCAAGTGCAACCATTTCGGCAATGGCGTGCTTGTCGTCGCGACCGAATTTCTTCAGCGCCTTGCGGGTGATTTCCATTTGATCGGAAACCGCACCGAAGCGCTGCTGGGCGATGACCGGATCGGGACCGCTTTCGACTTCGTCTTCGTCGTCGCTTCCGTCTGCCGATTCTTCTTCGTCGTCATCGGCACCTTCGGCCTTGACGGCTTTGGGGTCTACAGGCGGAGGCACTTCGGCAGGCGGCGCGATGCCGTCGTCCGGGTCGATATAGCCGCTCAGAACATCGGACAGGCGACCGCCTTCACTGGTGACACGTGTGTATTCGGAAAGAATATGGTCAACCGTGCCTGGGAAGTGCGCAATTGCGCCCATCACTTCACGGATGCCTTCTTCGATACGTTTGGCGATTTCGATTTCGCCTTCACGGGTCAGAAGTTCAACGGTGCCCATTTCACGCATGTACATACGAACGGGATCGGTGGTACGCCCGATATCGGTCTCGACCGCTGCCAACGCTGCAGCCGCTTCTTCTGCGGCTGCCTCGTCGGTATCGGCGTCGGCCAGCATCAAGGCGTCCGCATCCGGAGCACTCTCGTGTACCGGGATCCCCATGTCGTTGATCATGCGGATGATGTCTTCCACCTGCTCGGGATCTGAAATATCCTCGGGCAAGTGGTCGTTGACCTCTGCGTAAGTCAGATACTTCTGCTCACGACCCAGGGTGATCAACTCTTTGATACGAGATTGCTGTTGCGCTTTTCCGGACATAACACCCTATCCACTGAAGGTCTTGGCGGGCAAAAAACAAGCCGAGGATTATACCCGAGCTATGACCTCACGCGCCAGTTGAGGTCGGGGTTTGTGCGGGAACATTGCGATTTAGCAGTTCCCTAAGCTGAATTTTCTCTTCTGCGCTCAACTCGGTTTGACGAGCCTTGCTGATCAGATGTTCCAGACTGCGCTCGCGTTGGCGAGCGGATAAGCTAGTTATAGTGTCGAAAAACTGTTGTTCAAGGTTGTCGGCCTCAATCAGCCATTCCTTTTCTGCCAGTGCGCGCAGCAAACGACCCTGTTCAGTGCCATGCCACCGCGCTATCAACTGTAACGACCGCAAGCCGGGATTCTTTTGCCTGGCTTCGATAAGCGCGACCAGCAATTGTGCGTTGGATTGGTCTTCTGCAGCGAAATGGCTGGCATTTTCGACCTTTTCGGCCAGTTCGGGGTGATGCAGCAGGGTTCTCAAAGCGGCCTGCATGGGCGGCTCGACAGCGGTCGGCACGCGCGGCGTTCGGGGTTCGAAGTCCTGACGCTTGCCTTTTTTGCCCCAGGATTTGTTGTCCCATTTTTTTTGATTCTGACCGCCGGTTTTCTTTGCCGTCCATTCCTGCTGGGGCTCATAACCGCCCTGTGGCTGGTAATCGGCAAAGTCAGGCATGGCGTCATAATCGACGTAGGGGTCGTAGCTCGGCGGCGCATCTGCCGGTGCGCTCTGCACCAGCTGGCTGACGGCTTCGCCGGTGAGCCCGGTGATTTCAGCCAGGCGCTGACGCATCAGAATGCGAAGGTTCGCGCCAGGCACTTTGTCGATCAGGGGCGCCGCAAGTGTGGCCATGTGCGCCTTGCCTTCCAGCGAGCGCGGATCGGACTCTTTGGTCAATTGCTCGAAAAAGTAATCGGCCAGTGGCTGAGCATGCTGATTGATGCGTGCCTTGAACGCGTCGGTGCCTTCGGAGCGCACCAGTGTATCCGGGTCTTCGCCCTCGGGAAGAAACAGAAAGCGCGCCCTTCGCCCGTCCTGCAGGTTCGACAGGGTGGCTTCCAGTGCGCGCCAGGCAGCGTTGCGCCCGGCCTGATCGCCATCAAAGCAGAACAGCACGTTGGGCACGACCCTGAACAGGCGTTTCAAATGCTCTTCGCTAGTCGCTGTGCCCAGCGTGGCCACAGCGTTGCGCAAACCTTGCTGGGCCAGGGCGATGACGTCCATGTAGCCTTCAACCACGATGATTTCATCGAGATTGCGATTGAATTTGCGCGCCTCGAACAGCCCGTACAGCTCCTGACCCTTGTGGAAAACCGGTGTTTCCGGAGAGTTCAGGTACTTGGGCTTGTCATCGCCCAGTACCCGGCCACCAAAGGCAATGACGCGCCCTCGCGAGTCGCGGATCGGAAACATCACTCGATCACGGAAGCGGTCGTAGCGTTTGCCGGTTTCAGCGTTCTCGATCAGCAGGCCGGCATCGATCATGACCTTTTGTTGCAGCGAGTCGCTGCTCAGGTGCTTGTACAGGTTGTCCCAGCCTGGCGGAGCAAAGCCCAGGCCGAAGTCCCTTGCGATTTCGCCAGAGAGCCCGCGACCCTTGAGGTAGTCCACGGCAGCCTTGCGCGACGGATGGCTTTTCAGGGCCTGGCGATAGAACTCGGCGGCTGCAGTCAGTAGCGGGTAGAGCGGGGAATCGGTTGGCTGACGGGGCTTCTGGCCTTTTACGCTTTGTTCGCGAGGCACTTCCATGCCTGCCGCCTTGGCGAGGTCCTCGACAGCCTGGGGAAAGTCCAGATTGTCGTGGTCCATGATGAAGCCGAGCGCGTTACCGCCTGCGCCGCAACCGAAGCAGTAATAGAACTGTTTGTCCGGGCTGACGCTGAAAGAGGGTGTTTTCTCTTTGTGGAAAGGGCAGCACGCGGTGTAGTTCTTCCCGGCTTTCTTGAGCTGCACGCGCGAACTGACTACATCGACAATGTCGGTGCGGTTCAGAAGGTCGTCGATAAAGCTCTGGGGAATCAGCCCGGCCATGGCGTTCTCATCATTCAAGCGTGGTGCGAAGTATCGGGTGACTCTACGAGCGTTGCGCCGGCCTGTCAGCCGTCTTTTTCAACGCATCGGCAACAAACGAGCACGTCTTTGCATCCGATGGGGGGTGGTGGCCTGGAAGGAAATGAAATCGAGCCTGCTGGCAGGTTGGAAGAGCTTCATGCGCCAGTGCCCACCTGAGTGTGACAAAACCGGAGTACATAAGCCTGGGGACACGGAAGACGCTGCCTTGGCTGAGCTTCTTGCGAAGTCATCAAGGCATACTCGTCTTGTCATCGGCCGATCTGCTGCCCGGATGGGCATGGCCAATGTAGCCTGTGAACAGGCTGGACGTGCTTGAATGAGTGTCGAAGTCGCATCTGCGGCCTGAACAGGGTCAATCAATCTAGCTGACGCAAAACAGCGAAGCTTTAACTGCCGACAGCCCGGCTGGTTGGCCGGGCAAGGCAGAAGCTTGCGACGAAGGTCTGTAAATTAATACAGACGAACGGCGCGGCGCTGTTCGCGCTGGACTTTCTTGGCGTGGCGTTTGACAGCAGCTGCTGCCTTGCGCTTACGCTCCGAAGTCGGCTTCTCGTAAAATTCGCGGCTACGAACTTCAGCCAGAACACCGGCTTTTTCGCAGGAGCGCTTGAAACGACGCAGAGCTACGTCGAAGGGTTCGTTCTCTTTAACTTTGACGGCTGGCATCCAGAGCTACCTTCATTCATTACCGGGGTCAACGCTTAGTGCAAACACTGCACAAAAGTACGTCGGTTTTTAAGGGTTGCGGATGTTAACCCCTCATTGAGAGGAATGCAAAGCCTCTGATCGAAAACCGCTGGTCGGCACCTCGGTCGACGACTATTATGCGCGCCTTCAAATCTGCCCCCTACAAGGCGCAACCCATGCTAGTACTGGGATTAGAAACCTCCTGCGACGAGACCGGTGTCGCGTTGTACGACAGCGAACGCGGTTTGCTCGCGGACGCATTATTCAGCCAGATCGATCTGCACCGGGCCTATGGCGGCGTGGTGCCGGAGCTGGCTTCGCGTGATCACGTCAAGCGCATGCTGCCGCTGATTCGCCAGACACTGGCGCAGGCGGACTGTGTGGCCACTGACATCGACGCTATTGCCTACACTGCCGGGCCTGGCCTGGTGGGCGCATTGCTGGTCGGTGCTTCGTGCGCCCGGGCGCTGGCGTTCGCCTGGGATATCCCGGCGCTGGGCGTGCATCACATGGAAGGCCACCTGCTGGCACCGATGCTGGAAGACAATCCGCCACAGTTTCCGTTTGTCGCCTTGTTGGTGTCCGGTGGTCATACGCAGCTGGTACGCGTCGATGGTATCGGCCAGTACGAGCTGCTGGGCGAGACCCTGGACGATGCGGCAGGCGAGGCGTTCGACAAGACAGCGAAGATGATGGGCATGCAGTATCCGGGCGGGCCGGAGATTTCACGGGCGGCCATGCAGGGCGTGCCGGGGCGTTTTGCCTTTCCCCGACCGATGACCGATCGGCCCGGGCTGGAATTCAGTTTCAGCGGCCTGAAAACCTCTGCGCTTAATACCTGGCAGCACTGTCAGAGCGCTGGAGACGACAGCGAGCAAACCCGCTGCGACATCGCTCTGGCCTTCCAGCAGGCGGTAGTGGAGACTTTGACGATCAAGTGCAAGCGTGCGCTCAAGCAGACCGGGCTCAAGAGCCTGGTCATCGCTGGCGGCGTCAGCGCCAACAAGGCCCTGCGGGCTTCGCTGGAAAGCATGCTCGGCGATCTGCGCGGGCATGTTTACTACGCCCGACCCGAGTTCTGTACCGATAACGGCGCAATGATCGCCTTTGCCGGTTGTCAGCGTTTGCAGGCAGGGCAGAAGGAAGACTTGAGCATCAGCGTGCAGGCGCGCTGGCCTATGGAGCAGTTACCTGGGCTGTAACGACAGGCGAGGGTGAGAAGGTTTCATCCCGCCCCTCAGAAATGTCGTTCGCGCCCGGCGAGCAGGTCGCGTAGATTGCCGCGATGGCGCCAGACGATAAGCAGCGTCAACACGCTCATCGGTAGCAGCGCATGGGGTTCCTGCCACGCCAGCAATGGCAGGGTCAGGGGTGTGGCGATCAGCGCAGCGAGCGAGCTGGTGCGCGTCAGGTAGAGCGTCAGCAGCCAGGCCGCTATCGCCAGTGCGGCTGCGGGCGGGTAAAGGCCCAGCAGTACACCGGCGGCTGTCGCCACGCCTTTGCCGCCACGGAACCGGAAGTACAGCGGAAATAGATGGCCCAGCACAGCGCAGACACCGATCCAGCCTTGTTGCGATGGATCGAGGCCCCAGCTGCCGGCGAGCAGAACCGGAATCAGGCCTTTGCAAAGGTCGCCGAGCAGGGTCAGGACGGCCATTTTTTTACCGGCCAGACGCAGCATGTTGGTAGCGCCGGCATTGCCGGAGCCACTGGCGCGCGGGTCCGGTCTGCCGCTCAGGCGGCTGAGCAGGATGGCGAAGGACAGCGAGCCGAGCAGGTAGGCGAAGGTGGCCAGTAACCAAAACATGCTAACCATTCCGGGCGAGGATGCCCTGATTCTAACGGCGCATCGCGCCCTTGTCGTGCAGTGGAGAGTAGTGCTTGGACAGAGTTTTCATCGAGGGCCTTGAGGTTGATACGGTCATCGGCGCCTATGACTGGGAGCGTGGCATTCGCCAGTGCCTGCGTCTGGACCTTAGTTTCGCCTGGGACAATCGCCCTGCGGCTGCGGGCGACGATCTGAGCAAGGCGCTCGACTACGCCAGTGTTTCGACGCGTATTCAGGCTTTCGCCGAGCAAGCACAGTTTCAGTTGGTCGAGACTTTTGCCGAACGACTGGCTGAAGTGCTCATAAGCGAATTCAATATCCCCTGGCTGCACCTGAAGCTGACCAAGCCGGGCGCTGTAGCGGCCGCTGCCGGTGTCGGCGTGGAGATCGAGCGCGGATGTCGTTGACGCGGATTTTCCTCGGCCTGGGGAGCAATATCGAGCGCGAGCGGCACCTGCATGCCGGGCTCGATGCGCTGGATGGCTTTCTGACTGACCTGAACTGCTCGCCGGTTTTTGAAAGCCATGCGGTGGGTATCAAAAGCGGGCCGTTTTTCAATCTTGTTGTTTCGGCGCTGACCGACCTGCCGTTGATGGAGCTCGATCGTCGCCTGAAATTCATCGAGGCAGACAACGGCCGCTATGCTCCTGACCGCAAAGGGCTGCCGTTGGATATCGATGTCTTGTTGTATGGCGATCAGGTCGGCAATTTCGACGGGCTGATCCTGCCAAGGGCGGAAATTCTGAAGAATGCTTTCGTGCTGCGCCCATTGGCGTTGATTGCCCCCGAACGTCTGCATCCGGGCGTGGGCGTGCCATTCAGCCAGCTCTGGGCGGACGCGCAGATTGATCAGCAGCTTTGGCCGGTGGCGTTTGAATGGCGCGGGCAGGCGCTGACGCCTGAGGATTTGCTGCGTAGCTGAGGTTGTTTGGGGTAGCTTCAGTGCAGACGCCTGTTGTGCACGTCAAAGGCTGAAAATCGGACGCAGGCGTCCAAGGCTGCGCTACCACGCTGGAGCGTGGTAGCGATAGTAACCGCGCACGAGAGCCTGTCAGGCGACGTGCTCGGTCTTGTAGGTTTTCAGCGCCCTCAAGCGCTCGTTCTTCAGCGCATCACCCAGCTCTTTGCCTTGCAGGCCCTTTTCCAGCAGCGGCTGTACTGAAACGGATCGTGCGGCCTCGGCCGCGCCGCGCAGGTAATCAGCCTGTGGATAACTGCGCTGCTCGAAGCCATGACGTCCTCGGGCGTCCATCTCGCACGCCACAATGAACTCTTCAAAGCGCTGCGGGCGGCGGTAGACGTCGAAGCTTTGCAGCAACTCCAGCAAGGTCGAGGGTTTCAGCTCCAGTGCCCGGTGGCCGTGGGTGTGGTACTGGCCGACCAACAGCGCCAGTTCCTGGCACTCCCGTGGTACACGAAAACGCTCGTTGACCGCCTTTATCAGGCGCAGGCCGGTATGCTCATGGGCAATATGCCTGGGCCATTCGGCTTCCGGCGTCAGCCCCTTGCCCAGATCGTGCAGCAGACAGGCCCAGCGCACGGTCAGCGGCTGTTTGTGAATGGCCGATTGCTCAAGCACGCTGAGGACATGCACGCCGGTGTCGATCTCCGGGTGATGTGCAGCGGGCTGCGGCACGCCAAACAATGCTTCGACCTCGGGCATCAGTTCATTGAGCGCGCCGCAGTCGTGAAGTACCTGGATGAACACCTGAGGTTGTTCTTCCATGAGGGCACGCGAGATTTCCTTCCAGCTGCGCTCGGCGGTCAGGGCCTTGAGCTCGCCGGATTCACTGAGCTGTCGCATCAGTTTCATCGTTTCGGGGGCGATGGTGAAACCGTATGCCGCATAACGCGCTGCGAAGCGTGCCACACGCAAAACCCTGAGTGGATCTTCGGCGAATGCGGGGGAAACGTGGCGCAATACTCGCGCTTCAAGGTCCTTCTGGCCGTCATAGGGGTCGGTCAGATTACCGTGCTTGTCTTCAGCCATTGCATTGATCGTCAGGTCACGCCGAATCAAGTCCTGCTCAAGCGTCACCTCGGGGCTTGCGTGGAACACGAAGCCCCCGTAACCCACGCCGCTTTTGCGCTCGGTGCGCGCCAGCGCGTATTCCTCATTGGTCAGCGGATGCAGGAAGACCGGGAAGTCTGTGCCGACCGGGCGATAGCCTTTGACCAGCATCTCCTCGGTGCTTGCGCCGACCACGACCCAATCGATATCAGTGACAGGTTGCCCCAGCAGACGGTCGCGTACAGCGCCGCCAACTTTATAAATCTGCATAAAAAACCTCCGTAAGCGCGACAGGATAAACCTTGTGCCGTACTTGCGGAGGCTAAAGCTGCATGGACAAGCGTTTGGACAGCCTTTTCCCTAGCGCTTACAAATGGACGACCGCCATATCAAGCCGGGGATATTCACTGTCGGCATGCTCGCCTTTTGGAGGTACATGATGCGTCTTGACTACCTGATCGCCCTGAAGGGTTTCCAGGTGGATGTCGAAACCCCACAGCCTGTGCAGGTGTTTGAGCACCTCGTCTGTCGAGTCGCCCAGCGGTTTGCGATTGTGCTGCTGGTGGCGCAGGGTCAGCGAGCGATCACCACGGCGGTCGATGCTGTAGATCTGCACGTTGGGTTCCCGGTTGCCCAGGTTGTACTGCGCAGCGAGGATTTCGCGGATGGTCCGATAACCGTTTTCATCGTGGATAGCCGGCACCATCAAGTCTTCTTGCTGGTCGTCGTCCATGATGCTGAACAGCTTGAGGTCGCGAATCACCTTGGGCGACAGGTACTGGAGGATGAAGCTCTCGTCCTTGAAGCTGGTCATCGCGAACTTGATCGCCGTCAGCCAGTCGCTGCCGGCAATTTCCGGAAACCATTGCCGGTCCTCATCGGTAGGGTTTTCGCACATCCGCCGGATGTCCTGATACATGGCAAAACCCAGCGCGTAGGGATTGATGCCGCTGTAGTAGGGACTGTCGAAACCGGGCTGGAAAATCACGCTGGTGTGCGACTGCAGGAACTCCATCATGAAGCCGTCGGTGACCAGGCCTTCGTCATACAGATCATTCATCAGCGTGTAATGCCAGAACGTCGCCCAGCCTTCGTTCATTACCTGGGTCTGGCGTTGTGGGTAAAAATACTGCGCAATCTTGCGTACGATGCGCACCACTTCTCGCTGCCAGGGCTCCAGCAGCGGTGCATGTTTCTCGATGAAGTAGAGAATGTTTTCCTGCGGCTCGGCAGGGAAGCGCGCGTTGTCCTCCTTGTTGCCTTTTTCGGCGTTTTTCGGAATGGTGCGCCAAAGATCGTTGATCTGCCGCTGAAGATGCTCTTCCCGATCCTTCTGACGGCGCCGTTCCTCTTCGGCGGAAATCGGGTAAGGGCGCTTGTAGCGGTCTACACCGTAATTCATCAACGCATGGCAGGAGTCGAGCAAGTCCTCCACGGCATCGATGCCGTGGCGTTCCTCGCACTGCATGATGTATTGCTTGGCAAAGACCAGATAATCAATGATCGAGCTGGCATCGGTCCAGGTGCGGAACAGGTAGTTGCCCTTGAAGAAGCTGTTGTGGCCATAGCATGCGTGAGCGACGACCAGTGCCTGCATGCAGATGGTGTTTTCTTCCATCAGATAGGCAATGCACGGGTCCGAGTTGATCACAATCTCGTAGGCCAGCCCCATCTGGCCGCGTGAGTAGGATTTTTCGGTGCTCAGGAAGTGTTTGCCGTAGGACCAATGATGATAGCCCAGAGGCATGCCCACTGACGCGTAGGCATCCATCATCTGCTCCGCAGTGATGACTTCGATCTGGTTGGGATAAGTGTCCAGCGCGTACCGTTCGGCAATTCTGCCGATTTCACGGTCGTAGGCCCGGATCAGTTCGAATGTCCACTCTGACCCTGTGGAAAGGGGTTGGCGCTTCTGCTCTCTGGCAGTCATGACACTAACCTTCGCTGGAAGAGTTCGCGGAATACCGGATAGATATCACCGGCAGAGACCAGCTGCTGCTGGGCGAACGTGTCGGCATAATCCTCACCGATACGTTCGTATTCGTACCACAAGGCCTGATGCTCACGCGGCGTGATTTCCACGTAAGTGTAGTACTGCACGAAAGGCATGATCTGTTTGGTCAGGATTTCCCGGCAGATGGGCGAATCGTCGTTCCAGTTATCCCCGTCCGAGGCCTGTGCCGCGTAAATGTTCCAGTCGCTGCTTGGATAGCGCTCGGCCATGATTTCCTGCATCAGTTTCAATGCGCTGGAAACGATAGTGCCGCCGGTCTCCCGCGAATAGAAAAACTCTTCCTCGTCCACTTCGCGAGCGCTGGTGTGATGGCGGATGAAGACAACATCGATCTTGTCGTAATTACGCTTGAGAAACAGGTACAGCAGGATGAAAAAGCGTTTGGCGATGTCCTTGGTTGCCTGGGTCATGGAGCCGGAGACGTCCATCAGGCAGAACATCACCGCCTTGGAGCTGGGGTTGGGTTGCTTGACCAGCAGGTTGTACTTGAGGTCGAACGTGTCGAGATATGGCACGCGGCGAATACGTGCTTTCAATCGATCAATTTCTACTTCCAGTTCCTGAATGTCGCCGAAGTTGTCAGGTTCTTCGCGCTTCATGCGCTCAAGCTCGGCAGTGGCCTCTTTCAGTTTTGCGCGGCTGCTGCCGGACAGCGCTATGCGGCGAGCGTGCGCCGAGCGCAGGGTGCGGATAATGTTGATGCGCGAAGGGTTGCCTTCGTTGCTGATGCCCGCGCGCACGGTCTTGAAGGTGTCGGTGCCGGTCAGGTTGCGTTTGACCAGGTTCGGCAGCTCCAGGTCTTCGAACATGAATTCGAGAAACTCTTCCTGAGTGATCTGAAACGAAAACTCATCCATGCCTTCGCCGGAGTTGCCTGCCTTGCCAGGCCCTTTACCGCCGCCACCTCCTTGAGGGCGGGCGATATGCTCGCCGGTGGTGAACTCCTTGTTGCCAGGATGAACAACGGTCTGCTTGCCGCCGCGACCGTGGTGCAGGACCGGCTCGTCGATATCGCGTCCGGGAATGCTGATCTGTTCGCCGTGTTCCATGTCAGTGATGGAGCGCCGGCTGACGGCTTCCTCCACTGCCTTCTTGATGTGGTCACGGTAACGCCGCAGAAACCGCTGCCGGTTTACCGTGCTCTTGTTCTTGCCGTTGAGACGTCGGTCGATCACATAGCTCATAGGCTCCTCCGGGGAGCTTCAAGTTGTAAGCTTCAAGCTGCAAGCGAACAGGCCATCGATCCCGGGTCAGGGTATCGCTCACCTTTCGCCTGCAGCTGATAGCTTGAAGCTTGCAGCTGCTTTACTGCGATTTCCGCACGCGCAGATACCATTCGGAAAGCAGACGAACCTGCTTGTCCGTGTAGCCCCTCTCGACCATTCGTGTGACGAAGTCGTTGTGCTTCTGCTGATCCTCCTTGCTGGCCTTGGCATTGAAGCTGATGACGGGCAGGAGGTCCTCGGTGTTGGAGAACATTTTCTTCTCGATCACCACCCGCAGCTTCTCGTAGCTGAGCCAGGTCGGGTTCTTGCCGTTGTTGTTGGCGCGGGCACGCAGCACGAAGTTGACGATTTCGTTGCGGAAATCTTTCGGGTTGCTGATGCCGGCCGGTTTCTCGATCTTTTCCAGTTCCTCGTTCAAGGCCACCCGGTTGAGAATCTCGCCGGTTTCCGGATCGCGATATTCCTGGTCCTGAATCCAGAAGTCCGCATACAGCACATAGCGGTCGAAGATGTTCTGACCGTACTCGCTATAGGATTCCAGGTACGCCGTCTGGATTTCCTTGCCGATGAACTCGATGTAGCGGGGCGCCAGGTATTCCTTGATGAAACGTAGATAGCGTTCGCGCGTTTCAGCCGGGAATTGCTCCTGTTCGATCTGCTGTTCCAGCACGTACAGCAGATGCACCGGGTTGGCAGCAATCTCGTGCGGATCGAAGTTGAAGACCTTGGACAGAATCTTGAACGCGAAGCGGGTGGAGAGGCCGTTCATGCCTTCGTCGACGCCCGCGCTGTCGCGGTATTCCTGAATCGACTTGGCCTTTGGGTCGGTGTCTTTCAGGTTCTCGCCGTCGTACACGCGCATCTTGGAGTAGATGTTGGAGTTGTCCGGCTCTTTGAGGCGTGACAGCGTGGTGAACTGCGCGAGCATTTTCAGCGTGTCGGGCGCGCAGTGCGCTTTCGACAGGGAGCTGTTGAACAGCAGCTTGTCGTAGATCTTGATCTCGTCGCTGATACGCAGGCAGTAAGGCACTTTCACGATGTAGATACGGTCGATGAAGGCTTCGTTGTTCTTGTTGTTGCGGAAGCTGTGCCATTCCGATTCGTTGGAGTGTGCCAGCAAGATGCCGGTGAACGGGATCGCTCCCAGCCCCTCGGTACTGTTGTAGTTGCCTTCCTGCGTGGCGGTCAGCAACGGATGGAGGACCTTGATCGGTGCCTTGAACATCTCGACGAATTCCATCAGGCCCTGGTTGGCCCGGCACAGTGCGCCCGAGTAGCTGTAGGCGTCTGCGTCGTTCTGCGGGAATTCTTCAAGTTTGCGGATATCGACCTTGCCGACCAGCGCGGAAATATCCTGGTTGTTTTCGTCGCCGGGCTCGGTTTTCGCTACCGCGATCTGGTTGAGAATCGAAGGGTAGAGCTTCACAACCTTGAACTGGCTGATGTCGCCGCCAAACTCGGCCAGGCGTTTGGTCGCCCAGGGCGACATGATGGTGCTCAGGTAGCGTCTCGGAATCCCGAAGTCTTCTTCGAGAATCGCGCCGTCCTCGGTGGCATTGAACAGGCCCAGAGGCGATTCGAAGACTGGCGAGCCCTTGATGGCGTAGAACGGGACTCTTTCGATCAGTTGTTTGAGTTTTTCGGCCAGGGACGACTTACCGCCGCCTACCGGGCCGAGCAGGTAAAGAATTTGCTTTTTCTCCTCCAGACCTTGGGCGGCATGGCGGAAATACGAAACGATCTGGTCGATGCATTCTTCCATCCCGTGGAAGTCGGCAAAGGCTGGATAGCGACGTATCACCTTGTTGGAGAATATTCGCGACAGCCTGGAGTTGGTGGAGGTATCCACCAGTTCGGGCTCGCCAATGGCCAGCAGAAGACGTTCTGCCGCGGAGGCGTAGGCGCTGCGATCCTGTTTGCAGAGCTCCAGATACTCCTGTAGCGAGAGCTCTTCTTGCCGTGTGCTTTCGAAGCGTTGTTGGAAGTGGCTGAATATACTCATGACGTCACCTCGCTCGATACGTGGAGCCGGCGGCGGATCGTCAGTCGATGCTGGCAGCGACCGGTTTATGGCTGCTGTTTCCCCCCAGAACACCCTAAAAGTAACTACCGATGACCCACGCGCCGGTGTACCGGCTCTCCCCTGAATACGGATGGCCTGGGGCTAAGGATAGTTCGGATTCGGAAAGATAAAGAAGGGATGCGCGAGAAGACGGGCTGACCGTTCGTCAGATGACTCGCGAGCCCGCGTAGAACGCGGGATCAGCTGTCATAAAAATATTTTGTATCAGCCTTGCGCGGTTTCTTCAGGATAGGTGTTGCGCCACAGCTCGAAACCACCGTCCACGCTGTATACATCGGAGAAACCCTGGCCGACCAGATAGGCGGCGGCGCTCTGGCTGGAATTGCCGTGGTAGCAGACGACAACCAGCGGTTTATCCAGATCGGCATTGGCGATGAAGTCGGCAATCGAGTGATTGTCCAGATGTACGGAGTCAGGAATATGATTGCTTTGGAAAGACTGCGGATCGCGCACATCGACCAGCACTGCGCCCTGTCCGCGCAGTGCATGAGCCTGTTCAGGTGGAATACGTTTGAATTCAGTCATTGCCTGGGCTCCTGAGCCTGAGATTAGGGGGTGGTGGCAGTGCCGGGCTGGATGCGTGTGACAAGCCCGTTGGCGGCATGGCCGACAGCATCGCAATTGCACTGATGACGTTCAAGGGTATCGACATTCAGCAGGGTCATCGAGCCACCCCAGACACAGCCGCTGTCCAGCGCAAAGACGCCTGGCTCGTTGCAACGGCCTTCCAGCGCCGCCCAGTGGCCGAAAATGATTTTCAGCGCACGGGTCTTGCGTTTGGGATGGCTGAACCAGGGTGCATAGCCCGGTATCGCGGTTTCTACGCCTTCCTTGCTCTTGAGGTCGAGTTTGCCGTCGCTGGTGCAGAAGCGCATCCGGGTGAAGTAGTTGGTAATGACCCGCAAGCGTGGCACGCCTTGCAGGTCATTGTCCCACTTGGCAGGTTCATTGCCGTACATGCCGTCGAGAAAGTCACCATACAGCTGGTCGTCGTGCAGTGCGTGCTCGACTTCAGCGGCGTGCTTCAGGGCCTTTTTCAGCGACCACTGCGGCGCTATACCGGCATGCACCATAGCGACGTTGCGCTCCGCATCGTAGTGCATGAGCTTTTGCCGACGCACCCAGTCGAGCAGGTCGTCACGGTCAGGCGCGTCGAGAATTTCGCGCAGGGTGTCGCCTTTTTTGAGCAGTTCGTTTTTGCGGGCGACGGCAAGCAGGTGCAGGTCATGGTTGCCGAGCACGCAGATCAGCGATTCACGGATTGAGTACAGGTAGCGAAGTGTTTCCAGCGATTGCGGACCACGGTTGACCAGATCGCCCACCAGCCAGAGCCGATCATGCTCCGGGTTGAAGTGGACGTGCTCAAGCAGGCATTGCAGAGGTTCAAGGCAGCCTTGCAGGTCACCGACGGCGTACACCGCCATCAGTGCAGTGAACCCGGAACGGCCAGGCGGAAGGGCTCGATGATCGCATCGAAGCGTTTGCCGTCTTCCGCCAGCATCTGATAAGTGCCCTGCATCGTGCCGACTTTGGTGGTCATGACCGTACCGCTGCTGTAGGTATGGCTCTGGCCGACCTTGATCAGCGGCTGCTGACCAACCACGCCTTCGCCGCGCACTTCTTCGACCTGGCCGTCACCGTCGGTAATGACCCAGTGCCGCGACAGCAGCCTGGCAGGCAGTTCACCGTTGTTGTGCACAGTGATGGTGTAGGCGAACGCGAAGCGGTTCTGCTCGGGTTGCGACTGTTCCGAGAGAAAACGTGTGACGACGCTGACGTCGACCTTGTAACGAGAATCGGGCATGCAGTAGGCCTTGAAATCCATAACGAAAAAAGGGCGTGTGCGGCAGGTAGATCAGTCTAGGACAAGTAGGCGGGAAATGACGAACGCCAGTGCCGTTCGCCTGACCCGAGGGTTCACTCTGTCACAACTTTTTCGCTCAGAGTGTCTGCCAGACGGACGAATGCGGCCAGATCGAGTTGCTCGGGACGCAGACTGCCGTCTACTCCGGAAGCGGTGATCTCGTCGCTGCTCAATAACAGTTTGAGTGTGTTGCGCAGGGTTTTGCGACGCTGATTGAATGCTTCGCGTACGACCCGCTCCAGCACCCGGTGATCCTTGGCGGGGTGGGGCAGCGTTTCGTAAGGGACGAGGCGCACAATGGCCGAGTCCACCTTGGGTGGCGGGTTGAACGCCCCCGGTCCGACGTTGAACAGATGTTCCACGCGGCAATGGTACTGAACCATGATCGACAAGCGACCCCAGTCACCGCCGCCGGGTCCGGCCGCCATGCGCTCGACCACTTCCTTCTGCAGCATGAAGTGCATGTCGCGGATCAGGCTGGCGTTCTGCAGCAGATGAAAAATCAACGGCGTCGAGATGTTGTAGGGCAGGTTGCCGACGACACGCAGGCTGCGTGGTTCTGCACCCAGGCTGTTGAAGTCGAACTTCAGTGCATCGCCCTGATGCAGGTTGAAATTCGGCTTGTTGCCAAACTGGCCGGTGAGGATCGGGATCAGGTCCTTGTCCAGCTCGACCACATCCAGTTGTGCGCCGCTGTTGAGCAACCCCTCGGTCAGCGCGCCCTGGCCCGGCCCGATTTCCAGCAGTCGGTCTTCGGGCCTGGCACGAATGGCGCGAAGGATCTTGTCGATAACGCCTGCATCATGCAGGAAGTTCTGCCCGAAACGCTTGCGCGCCCGGTGTTGGTATTGCTCGGTCATGAATGGGTCTCGGCCATCTGGTAGGCGGTTTGCAGTGCAACGTGCAGGCTGCCGGTGTCAATATTCGCGCTGCCGGCCAGATCCAGCGCCGTGCCGTGATCGACAGAGGTGCGGATGATTGGCAGGCCAAGCGTCACATTGACCGCTGCGCCGAAACCTTTGTATTTCAGCACGGGCAAGCCCTGATCGTGATACATCGCCAGCACTGCGTCGCAGTGCTCCAGATATTTGGGGGTAAACAGAGTGTCGGCAGGCAACGGGCCGCGTAAATCCAGGCCTTCGCTGCGCAGGCGCTCCAGAGTCGGTTCGATGATGTCGATTTCCTCGCGGCCCAGATGCCCGCTTTCGCCAGCATGAGGGTTGAGGCCGCAGACCAGAATGCGCGGGTGGGCAATGCCGAACTTGTTGACCAGATCGGCATGCAGAATGCGTGTCACACGCTCCAGCCGGTCCTGTGTGATGGCGTCGGCCACCTCGCGCAGCGGCAGGTGAGTGGTCACCAGAGCGACGCGCAGGTCGCCGGTTGCCAGCATCATCACCACCTGATCGGTGTGGGTCAGCTCGGCGAGGAATTCGGTGTGTCCGGAAAAGGCGATGCCACCGTCGTTGATCACACCCTTGTGCACCGGGGCAGTGATCATGCCGCTGAACAGCCCGTCGAGGCAGCCCTGGCCTGCGCGAGTCAGGGTTTCCAGGACGAACGCGGCGTTGGCCTTGTTCAGTACGCCGGTTTCCACCGCAGCTGCCAAGGGCGTATCCCAGACGTACAGACTGCCGGCCGGTGCAGGCAGGTCGGGAAGCGTATCGGGCGTGACGTCGAGCAGACGGACCTTCACGCCCAGTTGCGCGGCCCGCTCAAGGAGCAGGTCGCGACTGGTGATGGCGATCAGGGGGTGTGGCTGAGGCTGCGTGGCGAGCAGCAGGCAGAGGTCGGGACCTATGCCGGCCGGCTCGCCGGGTGTCAGGGCGAAACGCTTGGGTTTCACTGTGCAGCCTGGGTCGCGCCAGGAAGTTTGATTTCAACGTAGGCTTCGTCACGGATCTGACGCAGCCAGGTTTGCAGCTCTTCGTCGTACTTGCGGTTACGCAATACGTTCAGCGCTTGTTGCTCGCGAGCCTGATCGGTGGCATCCGTGGAGCGACGACCGAGCACTTCCAGAACATGCCAGCCATACTGGGTCTGGAATGGTTTGGACAATACGCCCTGCGGTGTTTCGCTCATGACCTGGCGGAATTCGGGAACCAGGGAGTTCGGATCAACCCAGTTCAGATCGCCACCATTGAGTGCAGAACCTGGATCTTCCGAAAAGCTTTTCGCCAGTTCGGCGAAATCTTCACCATTCTCGATGCGGTCGTAGATCTTCTGGGCAAGACGCTTGGTCTCTTCCTCATTACGGATTTCGCTTGGCTTGATCAGGATATGACGCACATGCACTTCATCACGCATTTGCGCCTGACCCTGACCACCGCGCTTTTCCAGCAACTTGAGAATGATGAAACCGCCCGGCGTGCGCGCCGGAGGCGTCACGTCACCCACAGGCATCGCGCTGAGCATGTCACCGAATGGCGGTGGCAGTTGCGCAGCCTTGCGCCAGCCCATGTCGCCGCCTTCCAGTGCGTTTTCGCTGGAGGAGGTAGTCGCCGCGAGGCGGGTGAAGTCAGCACCTTTCTTCAACTGATCGTAAATGCCCTTGGCCTTGACGGCTGCAGCCTGGATGGTCTCCGAGGAGGCGCTGTCAGGTGTGGCGATCAGAATGTTGGCCAGGTGAAACTCTTCGGACAACTGAGCCTTGCCCTGATCGGATGCAAGGAAGTTTTTCACTTCCTGCTGGGAGACCTGGATGCGTTCAGCCACCCGGCGCTGACGCACACGGCTGATGATCATTTCCCGGCGCACCTGCTCGCGAGCATCGTTATAGGACAAGCCATCATGCGCCAGCGCGGCGCGGAACTGCTCTACGCTCATGTTGTTGCGCTGGGCGATGGTACCGATTGCCTGATTCAGCTCGTCGTCGGAGACACGAATGCCGGACCGTTCGCCCATCTGCAATTGCAGATTTTCCAGAATCAGACGATCCAGAACCTGCGGTTGCAGCGCCTCGGCAGGCGGTACGCCAGAGCCACGCTTGGCGATGGTTTGCTGAACTTCACGTACACGCTGGTCCATCTGGCTTTTCATGATCACGTCGTTGTCGACGATGGCCACAACACTGTCCAGAGGTTGAACCGCCGCATGCACGGCACCGCTCAGGAGTAACGCGCCCAGCATCAGCGGGCGCAGACAATCAGAAAGCTTGGTCTTCACGTTCACGATAACCTTGGATGCCTTTGTCGAGGAAGCTGTCTACCTTGGCGCCAGTTACACCGCCGAGCCCCTTCAACACGATTTGTAGGAATATGCCGCGGTCGCCTTTCTCGTTCTGAGGCGCTGCCTGGCTGAATTCGTCGTAGTCGATCCAGTAGCGGTTGACCAGACGCATTTTCCAGCAGCAGTTGTCGTACTCGAACCCGCCGAACGCTTCGATGGTGCGTTCGCGGTTGTAGTCATACTGCCAGCGGCTGATCAGGCTCCACTGCGGCACGATTGGCCAGATGACCGAGAAATCGTGCTGCTGAATCTTGTAGTAGTCCTTCACATAGTTAGGCGAGCCCGGTGTGCCGTAGTCGCCACCACCCACAACCCAGCGACCGGTGCTTTCGTCGTAACGAATCTGGTCGTTGCGATAGCGGTAGCCGACGTTGACGACCTTGTTCGGGTTGTCTTCAGGCTGGTAGTGGAACATCGCGCTGCCCGAACGGGTGCTTCGGCTGTCCGGATCCCAGTTGAAATCGGAGTTGAAGCGCCAGTCGCGGTTGAAGCGGTATTCGTATTCCAGTGCATAAGGCGAAACGTTGGCACGCGCATCATCGCGGTCAGCGAACACCACACCTGGCAACTGCACCTTGCGGTCTTCGAAATACAGAGCCTGACCGATGCTGAAACGTTGACGTTCGAAGCCGTTGTCTTCGATCCAGCGGTTGGTGACGCCCAGCGACAGCTTGTTCTCGTCGCCGATACGGTCGGAACCGGTGAAGCGGTTGTCACGGAACAGTGAGGCGTAGTTGAACGTGCTTTCGCTGGTGTCGAATACTGGAATGTCGGTCTGGTCTTTCTCGGGTACGTAGAGATAGAACAGGCGTGGTTCCAGGGTCTGACGGTAATCCTTGCCGAACCAGTTGGTATTGCGATCGAAGTACAGGCCGCTGTCGACGCTGAAGATCGGCACGCTGCGGCTCTGGCTGCTGCTGTACTCTTCGTCAGCCAGAAGCGTATTTTTGCCCTGGCTGTCCAGATCCAGATCGTATTGCGTGTAGACGTACTTCAACTTCGGCGTCAGGAAACCATAGGTCCAGTTCATCGGCAGGCTGACGGACGGTGCCAGGTTCAGGCGATCGCCGTTGGCACGCGCCAGCCCCGAGATGTTGTTGTCCAGACGTGTCTCGGAGTTGCCGTCTTCATCAATGAATGCGCCGCTGCGCAGATCACGTTCGAAGCGGACGGCTTCGGTCTGATAATCGAACTTCAGACCGCCGGGGCTGTAGGGCAACGTACCGTTGAGCGTCAGCTGAGGCAGGCGGTTGTAAGGCGTGACGTTGGCAACCGTCGCCAGCTTGTAAGCCTGGGCGTTGAGCACTGCCGAGTAGCTGTCGCCACGGTAGGTCAAGGAGCCCTGCTGGTTGAGGAAGTCAGTCCGTTTGACGCCGATCTGATCGGTTTCCAGGTCCTGGAAGTAGTACGGGTCGCTGATGTCGGTGTAATCGACCTGTGTCAGCCAGCGTGTATCAAGGCCACCCTTGTGCTGCCAGTTGATCATCCAGCGGGTCTTGTCGTAGTCGGACTGCAGTTTGCGGTCGTCGTTTTCGTCGTTCAGGTACGCGCCGCCAAACTGGCCTTCGCTGCCTTTGGTCAGGTAGCGGAACTCGCCTTCCATCAGCAAGCCACGATCGGCCATATAGCGCGGGTACAACGTGGCGTCGTAGTTCGGCGCCAGGTTGAAATAGTATGGGGTAACCAGCGTAAAGCCGTTATCGCCGCCTGCCGCAATGGTCGGTGGCAGGAAGCCGGACTGTCTACGGTCGTCGATCGGGAAGTAGATATACGGCGTGTACAGAACCGGTATGTCCTTGACCCGCAGGGTAACGTTGGTCGCCGTACCGAAGCCGGTGGCCGGGTTCAGCGTGATGTTGTTGCCCTTGAGCGTCCAGGCGTTGCTGTTCGGTTCGCACGTGGTGTACGTACCGTCCTTGAGCCGGATGATCGCGTTCTCTGCACGCTTGGCGTACAGGGCATTACCGCGAATGTTCGACTTGTGCAGGACGTATTCGGCGTTGTCGACCCGGGCTTCGCCGGTGTCGAGTTGCAGTTCGGCCTTGTCACCCACGATCAGCGCACCGTTGTCGCGCAGACGGACATCGCCGTTCAGCTCGCCACGGTTTTCGGCCTGATGCAGGGCCGCCTCCTGGGCCTGTACCTGCATGCTGCCCTGACGCATCACGACATCGCCAGCCAGCGTCGCGACCTGTGCCTCTTGTTCGTAACGCGAAGCCTTGGCTCCCACGAACATAGGCGCGTCTTTCATCGGCGTCTTGTCGTCCATGCCAGGACGGATCGGCTCGACGTAGGCACCCGAGCAATACGGGCCGGTTTCGGCCAGTTGCGCTGCGGTAAGCTTTTCGCGAGGAACCCAATCGAGGTGGCTGTAGTCAGCACTACGCGACCTCAGACCTTTGCCCTTGGCCTCGGTGACCAGTTGCGTACCCGCAACCTGCTCACCCGACGACGTACTTTGCGAGGTGACTGTGCCGTTGGAACTGACCGACGTCGTGTCATGCACGGGGCGCGGAGGCAGATCCACTGCAGCAGCATTGGATTTCGGCGCACAGTTCCAGGCACCCGAAGCAGAGACTGAGCAGTCATACTGTTCCGCGGCGACCACGAACTGAGTGGCCAGAGGTTGCATCGCCAGCAGACTGCCGGTTACGAGCAACGGAAATTTTTTACGAAACGCGGGGGATTTCAATGCCATCTTATTAGTCCGGGCTTCCTGCGCGCCATCTGCCCGCGGGGGGGCCGCACGCCTCTCGATGGGCTGAAAAAGATTCCGGATAATAAAGCATGACCCGCTTGACGGCTAGCGCCGTCGGAGACCCTTGTAATGTCAGATCAAGATATACGCCTGCAATCCCTGAAAGTTTGGCTCGATGAGCAGTTGCCAGCACTGTTTGCCGCGCAGAATTGGGGCGCTGTACCCCCGGCTACATTGACTGCGGCCAGCAGCGATGCAAGTTTTCGTCGTTATTTTCGCTGGGAGGGGGCAGGCCGAACTTTTATTGTCATGGACGCCCCTCCACCACAGGAAAACTGCAAACCGTTTGTAGATATCGCTCATTTACTGGAAAAGTCGGGCATTAATGTTCCAAAAATTTATGCCGAAGACCTGACACAAGGCTTTTTGCTGCTCAATGACCTGGGCCGTCAGACCTATCTGGATGTCATCGACACCGACAACGCCGATGCATTGTTCGCCGATGCAATCCAGGCACTGCTGGCTTATCAGCAATTGCCGATGGACGCGCCATTGCCGGTGTATGACGTCGCATTGCTGCGCCGTGAACTGGAGCTGTTCCCCGAGTGGTACGTGAAGCGTCACCTGGGGATCGAGATGGACGAGGCCCAGCTGGCTGACTGGCAGCAGGTCAGCGAGTTGCTGATCAACAGTGCTCTGGCACAGCCCAAGGTATTGGTGCATCGCGACTACATGCCCCGAAACCTGATGATCAGCGAGCCCAATCCTGGCGTGCTGGACTTTCAGGATGCCGTCTACGGTCCGGTCACCTACGACGTGACCTGTCTGTTCAAGGACGCCTTCCTGAGCTGGCCGCAAGAGCGCGTCAGCGAGTGGCTCAAAACCTACTGGGATCAGGCGCGGGCCATTGGCATACCGGTGCAGGAAGATTTTGCAGCATTCGAGCGTGCCAGTGATCTGATGGGGGTACAGCGCCATTTGAAGGTGATCGGTATTTTTGCCCGTATCTGCCACCGCGATGGAAAACCGCGCTATCTGGAAGACGTCCCGCGCTTTTTCGCTTATATAGAGGCGGTTTTGTCGCGTCGCCCCGAGCTGGCTCAACTCGGTCAGTTGCTCACCAGTCTGCAGCAGCCGGTAGAGACCGCTGTCTGATACGGCTGAGACGGCCATTTTGAAAGAAACCTTGATTGTGTTGAAGAGGACTGCATGAAAGCGATGATTCTCGCCGCCGGTAAAGGTGAGCGAATGCGCCCGTTGACCCTGCACACGCCCAAACCACTGGTGCGTGCCGGGGGGATCCCGTTGATCGAGTACCACCTGAACGCCTTGCGCGCAGCCGGGTTTCACCAGTTGGTCATCAACCATGCGTGGCTGGGACAGCAGATCGAGGATTATCTGGGTGACGGTCAGCGTTTCGACCTGAGCATCCGGTATTCCCCGGAAGGCCAGCCGCTGGAAACGGGCGGCGGTATTCATCGTGCATTGCCGTTGCTGGGTTTCGAGCCCTTTGTGGTGATCAATGGCGATATCTGGACCGATTACGATTTCAGTGCATTGCGCATGCCGCTTGCCGGTTTGGCGCACCTGGTGCTGATCGATAACCCGGCACACCACCCGACTGGCGATTTCTCGCTGGTCGACGGTCAGGTGCGCGATGACGATTCGGCGGGTCAGCGACTGACATACAGTGGCATCGCCATCCTGCACCCCCAGCTGTTTGCCAACTGCGAACCCGGTGAGTTCAAGCTCGCGCCACTGTTGCGGGAGGCCATGCACCAAGGGTTGGTAACAGGTGAGCATTACAGGGGGCGCTGGGTCGATGTCGGGACTCACGAGCGTCTGGCAGAAGTCGAGCAGTTGCTTGCGGAGAGCCGCTGAATGCTCTGGCCTGGCACACTGATCGGCGCTGGCGTCGGCTATGCAATTGCCAGCATTCCGGGTGCCATGTTAGGGGCGCTGTTGGGCCAGGCGCTGGATCGGCGATTGAAGTTGCAGAGCTGGGCGCACCTGCGTGAGCGTCTCGGCGGCCGGGCGACGATCCCCGAGGACGGGCTGCTGTTTGTGTTGCTGGGCCGCCTGGCCAAGAGTGACGGACGGGTGTTAGCCAGCCATATCCATCAGGCACGCACCGAGATGCGTCGTTTGAATCTGAACGATACAGACCAGTTGCGCGCCATCACTGCTTTCAAGCGCGGCCGCGATGGAGCCGATGGCCTGCGCAGTTATCTGCGTGGGCTGCAGGGGCAGCCGGACATCGCCGAGGATTTGCTACGTGCCTGCTGGCGTATGGCCTGGGCGGACGGCAAGGCTTCGCGGGTCGAGCGTGAGTTGATCGGGGTGTGGGGCATGTGGCTTGGCTGGACCGGGCCACAAGTCGAGGCGCTGGCTGCCGATCACGACCCGATGAAGCGTTCGCCGGTCAGCAGCAGTGATGACTACAGAAGTGCAATGACGCTTTTGGGGATAAAGCCCGACACCGATCCGCTGAACATTAAACGTGCGTACCGAAGGCTGCTCAGTCGCCATCATCCCGACAAGATTGCCGGCTCGGGCGCCAACCCCCAGCAAGTGCGTGTGGCGACCGAGAAGACCAGCGAGCTGCATAATGCCTATCGTGTGGTCAAAGCCCGACGCGGGTTCAACTGAGCCTGCGCGTCACGCTTATTTTTCCTCTTTGGCGTCTACCCAGCCGCGAACCCGGCGAAATAGCTGCTCCTGTTCGGTCTCTTCATTGCCGACAATGTTGATCAGCGCAATCTGCGTGAAACCTGGCCCCTTGGTGCGTTTGCTGGCCTGCAAGCGTGCCTTGGCCGCCTGGTCCGGCGAGTTCTTGTAGATGAAGTCGGCTGTCTTGATTTTCAGCCCGGGCACCATGTCCAGCAGCGAGGGCGCAGCATTGACAGGCGCGCGCGCAGCAAGCATTACCAGCTTCTGCACAGCAGGCGATGTGCGCTCATTGAGGAATCTGGCTGCCCAGTACGCGCCGCTGCTATGGCCGATCAACACAATGCTGCGGGCCTTGTTTTGCTGCGCAAAGCTGACGGCACTTTCGATCCGGGCGAAGATGCGCTCGGCCTGAGCCTTGTCGAGTTCCTCGTCGGCGGCTGCCTTTGCGGTGGCGGCAGCGGCCTGGGCCTCGGCTTCAACTGCCGGGTCCTGGGCTTTCGCGGTGGTGTCCTTGGTGGCCTTGGTGGCCTCGTTGGGTTTGGTGGCATTTGCATCGGCTGGAGCGGCGTCCGGCTCGCGTGCCACCAGCGTACTGTCGACCGGGTCCGGCATGGTGATGCTCAGGCTCGACCAGCCGACATCAGGAAACTTGCGCCGCAGCGGGCCAACGGCGTCCGGCCAGTCCGGCGACTCGGCGTCACCGGGCACGATGATGACTGCGCCCTGAGGCGTGTCACTGTTCGCCGGCTTCCAGAGCGCAAGGAAATTTTCGTCGCCGGCCTGAAGTTGCTGCTGATCCTCACGAGGCAATTGGCGCTCGAGCGCTATGGCGTCTTCCTGCGAGCGGCTGAGCAATGGTGCGCGCTCGACCGGTGTTTCGGCAGCGGCGTCCTTGGCCGGGACCGGGTCGGCTGCCAGAGCAGGCAGCGTGCAAGGCAGCATCAATGACAGAAACAATGCAGGAAACGTTGCGCGAAAGGTGTAGGACATCGGATATTCCAAGCCAGAAACTATCCCGGCAGCCTAATGGGTTGATCGGCTTTTGTCAGGCCTGAGCCTGCGCGGCTCATGGCCGTCATACGAACACACGAGAGCGACACATTGATGATTGGTCTTCTGCGCAGCGGGTTTATCGGCTGCCTGGCGTTGCTCTTGATGGTTCAGATGGCGAACGCGCAGGCTGACGTGCCGGAAACGTCTGCAACGGCACCGTTGAGTTCAGCACAGCGTAGCTGGCTCGGCCAGCACGGTCCGCTGCGGGTTGGTCTGGTATTGCGTGCGCCTTACGCCCAGTTCGATCAACGCTTGCAGCAGCTGTCGGGTGCCAATGTCGACCTGATGAATGCGCTGGCGGCGGCGCTGCCGGTCGAATTGTTGTGGCGAAACTTTCCCGACCAGGCCGCGCTTGAGAAAGCTTTGGCCAATGGTGAGATCGATGTCGCCCCGGGCTTGATGCAGACCCCTGCGGGGCTGCGCTTGTGGCTGTTTTCCGATCCGTATCTGCGTGTTTCGCAACTGTTGATCGGCGAGCGTGACGGCAGCACCACCGTGGACCTGGAGAAGCTCGACAGCCTTTCCCGCATTGCAGTGCGTATGCCAGGCTCTGCCGCCGATTACCTGCGCAGCAATTTTCCGCACCTGAACCTGCAAGGGGTGCCGCTGGAGCGTCAGGCGCTGCAATTGTTGCTCAGTCAGCAAGCACGTTATGCCGTGGTCGATGAGGCGCAGCTCAGCCGTCTGCTCCGCGAGCCGGAGTTTGCCGGGTTGGCGGTAGTAGGGGATATCGGGCTGCCACAATTGTTACGGGTGGCTTCACGCCGCGACATGCCCGAGCTGGCCGACATCATCAGCGAAGCGTTGCGGGTGATTCCGGCCAAGGAACTGGAACAACTGCACGCGCGCTGGATGCCGTTGACCCCTTCGCATTTCATCGAGTCGACCAAGCTCTGGAAAAACCTGTGCATTCTGCTGCTGGTGATGCTGCTGGCCTGTTTTGCCATCGTGGTCTGGCAGCGTCGCCAGCAGCAGGCGCTGGAGCGAGAGCTGCTCTCTGCGCGTGAAGCACTCGCCCTTCGTGTCGAAGGCGAGGAAGCGCTGCGCCTGGCGCAATTTTCCATCGACCAGAGCACCGTGGGCATCCTCTGGGTCAATTGGGACAGCCGGGTGCGCTATGCCAACCGCGCAGCGGAATTCATGCTGGGCTATGCGCCGGGGCACGTGGTAGAGCGGCCGCTGATCGATTTCGAGCCCGGTCTGCACATGGATCGCTGGCTCAACCTGTGGAAGAACGCGCGTACTCGCGAAGACAGCCCGCAAGTGTTCGAGACCCATTGCCTGCGCGCCGATGGCAGCCTGCTGCCTGCCGATGTCTCGTTGAGCTTCCTGCGCTTCCGAGAGGCGGAATACCTGGTGGTGTTTCTCAGTGATGCCAGCGAGCGCCGCCGCGCACATGATCAGTTACGTGAACTGTCAGCGCATCTGGAAAGCGTGCGTGAGGAAGAGAAGGCGCGTATTGCCCGTGAGGTTCATGACGAACTTGGGCAGATGCTGACCGTACTCAAGCTGGAAACCTCGATGTGCGAACTGGCCTATGCCGACCTGGACCCCGGCCTGAGTGAGCGGTTGGACAGTATGAAGCGCCTCATCGCGCAGTTGTTTCAACTGGTGCGTGATGTGGCCACTGCATTGCGGCCGCCGATTCTCGACGCGGGCATCGCGTCGGCCATCGAGTGGCAGGCGCGCCGTTTCGAGGCGCGCACGCAGATCCCTTGTCTGGTGCAGGTGCCGGATAATCTCCCGGCACTCAGTGACGCCAGGGCCACTGGCATGTTCCGGATTCTTCAGGAGGCGTTGACCAACGTGATGCGCCACGCACAAGCGCATACCGTAGAGATCGGCCTGACGTTGCAGGATGGCGTGATGTGCATGAGTATCGCCGATGACGGGCAGGGGTTTTCCATCGAGTCGGGCAGGGCGGTTTCATTCGGTCTGGTAGGGATGCGTGAGCGTGTGCTGATGCTCGGTGGCAGACTTGAGCTGGACAGTGAGGTGGGTGAAGGCACAACCTTGCGCGCCTATATCCCGTTGGACCCCGTCGCACAGGAGCGAAGACAGTGATTCGTGTTTTGGTAGCCGAAGACCACACCATCGTGCGTGAAGGGATCAAACAACTGATCGGCCTGGCCAGGGATCTGCAGGTGGTGGGCGAGGCCAGCAACGGCGAGCAGTTACTCGAAACCTTGCGCCACGTGCCCTGCGAAGTGGTGTTGCTGGACATCTCGATGCCCGGCGTCAATGGTCTTGAGGCGATTCCGCGGATTCGCGCATTGGCCAATCCACCGGCCATTCTGGTGCTGTCGATGCACAACGAAGCGCAAATGGCGGCACGTGCGCTGAAAGTCGGCGCGGCGGGCTACGCGACCAAGGACAGTGATCCAGCGCTGCTGCTGACGGCGATCCGTCGGGTGGCGGCGGGCGGGCGCTATATCGATCCGGACCTGGCCGACCGCATGGTCTTTGAAGTGGGCCTCACTGATAGCCGGCCTTTGCATTCTTTATTGTCGGAACGCGAGTTTTCGGTATTCGAGCGTCTGGCCCAGGGTGCCAACGTCAACGACATCGCCCAGCAACTGGCCTTGAGCAGCAAGACCATCAGCACCCACAAGGCGCGGCTGATGCAGAAAATGAAGCTCAACTCGCTGGCCGATCTCGTCAAATACGCGATGGAGCACAAGCTGCTCTGAGTCTGAAAACGACACTCTGCTCATCACTATCGTGCAACGCTCCGCTTGTCCGCGAAGACAGTATTCAAACGATGCTCTTTCGGTGAACGCACCAGCCCTTTCGCGGACAAGCGAAGCGTCGCCCGGTCCGCTCCCACGCCCTTCGGGCAGAAGCCCGAAACCTCTTTTTTGCGCTCGTCAGGACTTGTGTATCACGCTGAGCGCTGGAACGATCAGACGTCGCCGACGTGCTCAATCGCGCCATCTCTGTAGGGCAATCCCTACCCCCAGCCTTCCACCTCGCCTAGGCGATTCTCTCCCGGCCCCCGATTTGCGTGGCATACGGGCTGCTCTAGGCTTGAGCCCACGCAGACAAAACAAAGGTGTGGGTAATGAGCGACGTCGATACAAGCGCTGGAGCAAGTGATGTTCTGGTCAGCTTTCGTGGTGTGCAGAAGAGCTACGACGGCGAAGCACTGATCGTCAAAGACCTCAACCTGGATATTCGCAAAGGTGAGTTCCTGACCTTGCTCGGACCCTCGGGCTCCGGCAAGACCACCAGCCTGATGATGCTGGCCGGTTTCGAAACCCCGACTGCCGGCGAGATCCTGCTCGGTGGCCGCGCCATCAACAATGTGCCGCCGCACAAGCGTGACATCGGCATGGTGTTCCAGAACTACGCATTGTTTCCGCACATGACGGTGGCCGAGAACCTCGCATTCCCCCTGTCAGTGCGGGGCATGAGCAAGACTGATGTCGGCGAGAAAGTGAAAAAGGCGCTCGGCATGGTTCAGCTGGACACGTTTGCGCATCGCTACCCGGCGCAGTTGTCCGGTGGTCAGCAGCAACGTGTTGCCCTGGCCCGTGCGCTGGTATTCGAACCGCAACTGGTGCTGATGGACGAGCCGCTCGGCGCGCTCGACAAGCAACTGCGCGAGCACATGCAGATGGAGATCAAGCACCTGCACCAGCGTCTGGGAGTAACGGTGGTCTACGTGACCCACGATCAGGGGGAAGCCTTGACCATGTCCGACCGGGTAGCCGTTTTCCATCAGGGCGAGATCCAGCAAATCGCACCGCCACGCAGCCTGTACGAAGAGCCGAAGAACACGTTTGTGGCCAATTTCATTGGTGAAAACAACCGCCTCAACGGGCGTCTGGTCAGTCAGGACGGCGACCGCTGTGTCGTCGAACTCGAACGGGGCGAGAAAGTGCATGCGCTGGCGATCAATGTCGGCCACCCTGGCGGTCCGGTGACCCTGTCGATCCGCCCCGAGCGCATCAGTCTCAATGGTCGCAGCGAGAGCTGTGCAAACCGATTCTCCGGTCGTGTTGCCGAGTTTATCTACCTGGGCGATCACGTTCGCGTGCGTCTGGAAGTAGCAGGCAAAAACGACTTCTTCGTCAAACAGCCGATTGCCGAACTGGACCCTGGCCTGAGCGTGGGCGACGTAGTGCCCATCGGCTGGCAAGTCGAGCACGTTCGTGCGCTCGACCCCTTGCAGCAAGTGCATTGATCTACCGACAAAATCAATAACAGAGGCGACCTGATCGCCCATCCCAATCGCTTACCAACACTGCTCGTGAAGAAAAGAACATATGTTGAAATCTTTGAAGTTCACCGCCATCACGTTGGGCATGATGTGCGCGGCGCAAGCCATGGCTGCGACCGATCTGACTGTGATTTCCTTTGGCGGTGCCAATAAGGCCGCCCAGGAGAAAGCTTTCTACGCGCCGTGGGAAAAGGCCGGCAAAGGCAAGATCATCGCCGGTGAGTACAACGGTGAGATGGCCAAGGTCAAAACCATGGTCGACACCAAAAGCGTTTCCTGGGACCTGGTAGAAGTGGAGTCGCCTGAGCTTGCCCGCGGCTGCGACGAAGACATGTTTGAAGAACTGGACCCGAAGGCGCTGGGCAATGCCGCCGACTTCGTGCCTGGTGCAATCACCCATTGCGGCGCGGGCTTCTTTGTCTGGTCGACGGTGCTGGCCTATAACGCCGACAAAGTCGCCACCGCGCCGAACGGCTGGGCAGATTTCTGGGACACCAAGAAATTCCCTGGCAAGCGTGGCCTGCGCAAAGGTGCCAAATACACCCTGGAATTCGCTCTGATGGCCGACGGCGTAGCGCCCAAGGACGTTTACACAGTGCTGGCCAGCAAAGATGGCCAGGACCGCGCGTTCAAGAAGCTCGATGAGCTCAAGCCAAACATTCAATGGTGGGAAGCGGGCGCACAGCCGCCGCAATACCTCGCGTCCGGCGACGTGGTGATGAGCTCTGCCTATAACGGTCGGATCGCCGCCGTGCAGAAAGAAAGCAACCTCAAAGTGGTGTGGACCGGCGGCGTGTATGACTTCGACGCATGGGCCATTCCAAAGGGTTCGAAAAACGCAGAAGCGGCGAAGAAATTCATCGCCTATATGCTGGAACCCGAGCAGCAGAAGACCTACTCGCAGAACATTGCCTACGGCCCGGCCAACACTCAGGCGGTCAAGCTGCTGGACAAGGAGACCCTGCAGAACATGCCGACCACACCTGAGAACATTAAGGATCAGGTACAGATGAATGTGGCGTTCTGGACCGACAACGGCGAATCCCTTGAGCAGCGTTTCACTGCCTGGGCTGCCAAGTAATCAGGCTGCATCGCTTCAGATCCGGGCGTTCCCTGTTGCGGGGAGCGCCCTCTCGTTGAAAGATTCCGGAGTTCGCTATGGCCATCGCCGTGCCCTTGACTGAAGGCGCCAGCCCTAACTTGAAGCAACGTCTCGCTCGCGCCGAAAGGGTCAACCGCTGGAAGGCTCAGGCACTGATCGCTCCGCTGGTGATTTTCCTGCTATTGGTGTTTCTGGTGCCGATCGCTGCGTTGCTCTACAAAAGTGTCGGCAACCCTGAAGTGGTGGCTGCGCTGCCCGGTACTGTGGTCGAAGTGCAAAAGTGGGATGGTAAAGGGCTGCCGCCCGAGTCGGTCTACAAGGCGTTGAGCCTGGATCTGGCCGAAACGCGCAAGAATTCCACGCTGGGCGATTTGTCCAAGCGTCTGAACATGGAGCTGGCCGGCTATCGCAGCCTGTTGAGCAAGACCGCACGCGCGCTGCCGTTCAAGACTGAACCGGCCTCTTATAAAGAAGCGCTCGAAGCACTGGACGAGCGTTGGGGCGACCCGGCCTATTGGCAGGCGGTGCGCCGCAATACCAGCAGTATTACGCCTTATTACCTGCTGGCGGCGGTGGACCACCGCATTGATGACCTGGGGGAAGTTGCCCCGGCGACCCCGGATCAGGCGATCTATCTCGATATCTTCGCCCGTACCTTCTGGATGGGCCTGGTGATTACCGCCATCTGCCTGGTACTGGCCTATCCGCTGGCTTATCTGCTGGCCAGCCTGCCTGCGCGGCAGAGTAACCTGCTGATGATTCTGGTGCTGTTGCCGTTCTGGACCTCGATTCTGGTGCGCGTTGCTGCCTGGATCGTGTTGTTGCAGTCGAGTGGCCTGATCAATAGCGCGTTGCTGGCAATGGGCATCATCGACAAGCCTCTGGAACTGGTCTTCAACCGGGTGGGGGTGTACATCTCGATGGTGCACATCATGCTGCCGTTCATGATTCTGCCGATCTACAGCGTGATGAAGAACATCTCCCCGACTTACATGCGTGCTGCCATTTCGCTGGGCTGCCATCCGTTTACCAGTTTCTGGCGCGTGTATTTCCCGCAGACCTATGCCGGGATCGGCGCCGGCTGTCTGCTGGTGTTCATTCTGTCGATCGGCTACTACATTACCCCGGCTTTGCTGGGCAGCCCGAACGACCAGATGGTCAGCTATTTCGTCGCCTTCTACACCAACACCAGCATCAACTGGGGCATGGCTACAGCGCTCGGCGGGCTTCTGCTGTTGGCGACCATTGTGTTGTACCTGATTTATAGCTGGCTGGTCGGCGCCAGCCGCCTGCGTCTGAGCTGAGGAGTGTCACCATGTTGAACCCCTACACGTCGCCGATCGAACGCATCTGGTATTACGCCTTGCGCATTATCTGTGCGCTGGTGCTGCTCTTTCTTGTGCTGCCGGTGCTGGTCATCGTGCCGCTGTCATTCAACTCCGGGAGTTTTCTGGTCTATCCGCTGCAAGGCTTCTCTTTGCAGTGGTATCAGGACTTCTTCAACTCCGCAGAGTGGATGCGCGCTCTGAAGAACAGCATGATCGTCGCCCCCGCCGCAACGCTTCTGGCGATGGGTTTCGGCACGCTGGCGGCAATTGGTCTGACCCGTGGCGATTTTCCTGGCAAGGCGCTGGTCATGGCGCTGGTGATTTCGCCGATGGTGGTGCCGGTGGTGATTGTCGGTGTTGCCAGTTACCTGTTCTTCGCGCCACTGGGCCTGGGCAATAGCTACACCTCGCTGATTCTGGTCCATGCGGTGCTGGGTGTGCCGTTCGTGATCATTACCGTGTCGGCAACCTTGCAGGGCTTCAATCACAATCTGGTGCGCGCTGCTGCGAGCCTTGGTGCTTCGCCACTGACTGCGTTCCGGCGCGTGACCCTGCCATTGATTGCGCCGGGTGTTATTTCCGGTGCACTGTTCGCCTTCGCAACCTCGTTCGACGAAGTGGTGGTCACGCTGTTCCTCGCCGGACCGGAGCAGGCGACCTTGCCGCGGCAGATGTTCAGCGGTATTCGCGAAAACCTCAGCCCGACCATCGCCGCCGCCGCGACTTTGTTGATCGGCTTCTCGGTGCTGCTGCTGTTGGTGCTCGAATGGCTGAGGGGGCGTAGCGAAAAACTGAGAACGGGGCATTGACGTGCATCGGCGAGCCGCAAGCCTGCTGGTTTGCTTTGGCTTGCCGCTCATAGCTTACCGCTCCAGGCGAAGCTTGGCGTACAATCCGCGCACCGTGATTCTGCTCAAACAGGTGCGTCATGCAGCCCTTCGTTATTGCCCCATCGATTCTTTCCGCTGACTTCGCCCGTCTGGGTGAGGAAGTCGACAATGTGCTGTCTTGCGGCGCTGACTTCGTCCACTTCGATGTCATGGACAATCATTACGTCCCGAACCTGACCATTGGTCCGATGGTCTGCAGCGCGCTACGTAAATATGGCGTGACTGCACCGATCGACGTGCACCTGATGGTCAGCCCGGTGGATCGCATCATCGGTGATTTCATCGAGGCCGGTGCCACCTACATCACCTTCCACCCGGAAGCGACCCAGCATATAGATCGCTCATTGCAACTGATCCGTGAAGGCGGCTGCAAGGCGGGCCTGGTATTCAATCCGGCCACTCCGTTGAACCTGCTGGAATACGTCATGGACAAGGTCGACATGATCCTGCTCATGAGCGTCAACCCGGGTTTTGGCGGGCAGAAGTTCATTCCTGGAACACTTAACAAACTGCGCGAGGCACGTGCGCTGATCGATGCCTCCGGACGCGACATCCGCCTGGAAATCGACGGCGGCGTGAACGTCAACAATATCCGCGAAATCGCCGCCGCTGGGGCTGACACCTTCGTCGCCGGTTCGGCCATTTTCAACGCGCCGGACTACCGGGAAGTGATCGAAAAAATGCGTACAGAACTGGCGTCATCCCGCGCATGAGCGGCTTCGAGCAGCTGTTTGCAGGCAAGTTGCCCAGTCTGATCATGTTCGATCTGGACGGGACGCTGGTGGACTCGGTTCCCGATCTGGCCGTGGCGGTGGACACCATGCTCTGCGAACTCGGTCGCCCGATTGCCGGGCTGGAATCAGTGCGGGCCTGGGTAGGCAACGGTGCGCCGGTACTGGTGCGCCGCGCGCTGGCCAATAACCTCGACCACAGTGGTGTCGATGACGCGCTGGCCGAGCAGGGCCTGGAAATCTTCATGCGCGCTTATGCCCAAAAGCACGAGTTCACCGTGGTCTACCCCGGCGTGCGTGAAACCCTCAAGTGGCTGCAGAAGATGGGCGTCGAAATGGCCCTCATCACCAATAAGCCGGAGCGTTTTGTCGCGCCGCTGCTTGATGAGATGAAACTGGGGCGTTTCTTTCGCTGGATCATCGGCGGTGACACCATGCCGCAGAAAAAACCTGATCCTGCTGCGCTGTTTTTCGTGATGAAAATGGCGGGTGTGCCGGCCTCGCAATCGCTGTTTGTCGGCGACTCGCGCAGTGATGTGCAGGCCGCCAGGGCTGCCGGTGTGGCTTGCGTCGCGCTGAGCTATGGCTACAACCACGGGCGGCCGATTGCCGAAGAAAACCCGGCGATGGTGATCGATGATTTGCGCAGGCTGATTCCCGGTTGCCTGGACATGGACGCTGAGATACTGTTGCCCGACATCAAACGCCCCTCCTCAAGAGAATCCGTCGTGGTGGTCACTCGCAAACTCTGGATGAAAGTCATCAAGGCCCTGGCCCGCTGGCGTTGGCGCGCCTGACTTGATTCTGGCCGGCCTGCCGGCGCGTTTGCCTGACTGACCGTTTTTTCCTCAAACCACGAGGTTGCTCATGAACCGTGAAGAATTCCTGCGTTTGGCCGCTGAAGGCTATAACCGCATTCCGCTTGCCCGCGAAACCCTGGCCGATTTCGACACGCCGCTGTCGATCTACCTCAAGCTTGCCGATCAGCCCAACTCCTACTTGCTGGAGTCGGTGCAGGGTGGCGAGAAATGGGGGCGTTATTCGATCATCGGCCTGCCATGCCGCACCGTGATGCGCGTGCATGGTCATCACGTCAGCGTGACCCATGACGGCGTCGAGATCGAAAGCCTGGATGTTGAAGACCCGCTGGACTTTGTCGAGACCTTCAAAGCGCGCTACAACGTACCGACCATCACCGGGCTGCCACGCTTCAACGGCGGGCTGGTGGGCTACTTTGGCTACGATTGCGTGCGTTATGTCGAGAAGCGTCTGGCCAACTGCCCGAACCCGGACCCGTTGGGCGTACCGGATATCCTGTTGATGGTGTCTGATGCGGTCGTGGTGTTCGACAACCTGGCGGGCAAGATGCACGCCATCGTGCTGGTCGATCCGGCGCAGCAGGAGGCCTACGCAAGTGGCGTTGCCCAGCTCGACGAGCTGATGCACAAGCTGCGTCAGCCGATCACACCGCGTCGTGGTCTGGACCTGGACAGGCCACCGGCGGCCGATCCGGTGTTTCGTTCCAGCTTTACCCAGGGCGATTACGAGGCAGCGGTCGATACGATCAAGCAATACATCCTCGCAGGCGACGTCATGCAGGTTGTGCCGTCGCAACGGATGTCCATCGATTTCAAGGCCGCGCCCATCGACCTGTATCGGGCGTTGCGCTGCTTCAATCCGACGCCTTACATGTATTTCTTCAACTTCGGCGACTTCCATGTCGTCGGCAGTTCGCCTGAAGTGCTGGTACGGGTCGAGGACAACCTGATCACCGTGCGTCCAATCGCCGGTACCCGTCCTCGCGGAGCCACTGAAGAGGCTGACCGTGCGCTGGAGGAAGACCTGCTTTCCGATCACAAGGAAATTGCCGAGCACCTGATGCTTATCGATCTGGGCCGCAACGACGTCGGGCGGGTGTCCGAGGTCGGTACGGTCAAACTGACCGAAAAGATGGTCATCGAGCGTTATTCCAACGTGATGCACATTGTGTCCAATGTCACTGGCCAGCTGAAAAGCGGGCTGACTGCAATGGATGCGCTCCGGGCGATTCTGCCGGCGGGCACGTTGTCCGGCGCACCGAAAATCCGCGCCATGGAAATCATCGACGAGCTGGAACCGGTCAAGCGCGGCGTCTATGGCGGTGCCGTGGGGTATATGGCCTGGAATGGCAACATGGACACTGCTATCGCGATTCGTACTGCGGTGATCAAGAACGGCGAGCTGCATGTACAGGCCGGTGGCGGCATCGTCGCCGACTCGGTGCCGGCACTGGAATGGGAAGAAACCCTCAACAAACGCCGCGCCATGTTCCGCGCCGTGGCATTGGCCTCGCAAACTGCCGAGGACTGAGCAGGCTTGCTGCTCTGCGTTCCAAAGTGGACGCAGAGCATCGCACGGTAGTGAGTCTGTCCAGCGGCCTCTCTAGAAGCTCAGGCTCAACGCAACATTCACTCCTTGCTGGGTCACGTCGTCGTTCTTGCGCCAGTTGTAGTTGCCACGCAGTGTCAGGTCCTGAGTGAGCTTCTGGCTGACGCCCAGCGTTGCCCGATTCAGGTCGCGTTGCGGGGTGTAGCCTTCCAGGGTGAAGTCGACGGACTGTATGCTGTTGAGTGCCATCGTCACGTTCTGCTGGTCGGTCTCGAACTCGCGCTCGCGGGCCACTTCGCCCCAGACCTGCGTGCTCGGGGTCACCTCGAATTTGCCCTGTACACCGACGCCTGCACGTCGTGACTTGCGGGTCTGGTCACTGAAGGTCAGCGCTGTCGAACGGTCGCCTTTTTCCGAGTAGCCATCGACATCGATATGCGCGTAGTCGGCACTGACGAAGGGCGACAGATGCCAGCGACTGGCAGCTTCTGCTATGTCGAAACCGACTCGCCCGCTGACCGCCCACAATTCACCGTCGGTATCGCCTTTTTCCTGGCCCTCGCTGACGCCCAGCGTGAACTTGCGCTCGGCATTTTCGTAATCAAGCTTGCCGCCGGATACTGCAAGATCTCCCCACCAATGATTGGCCTGATATTGCAGAAAAGCAGTGGCGATGTAGCTGTTGAGTTTGTAGTCCGAATCCCTTGGCCCGGCTTCGAGATTCTGGCGATACGCCCCGGCAACAATGCCCGTGCGCCAGTTCTCGGCAAACCGGTAGCTGCCGCCGATGGTCAGGTTATAGCCTCTTCCGTCCGCATCAGCCGAGCTGTCCTGCGCGTCGAAATCCATTTTCTGGCCGCCTGCGGCGACGATGCTTTGCCACTGGCCAATGCCTTGCCAGTTGCCCCAGTCGCTAAGCCATTGCGCACGAATCTCGTCCTGATGCATACGCAGCGTGCCATTGGCCATTTCTGGCAGCAGGGTTATTTCCCAGGGTGCCGAAAGCAAGGAATAGGCGTAGTCGGCCAGCAGTCGTTGCCCGGCTTCGGTCGGGTGGACGCGGTCATTGAAAAATACCCGGTTCGGGTTCGGCGTCGCACTGGATCGGCCATTGGCTGCGCTTTCTGTGCAGCTGTCGCCACTGAAGCAGGTGCCGATCAGGTTTTCGTTGGGATCGAAACCGAAGCGGGCCGGTTCGGCGAGGACTTCATTGATCAGCAACGGAACATTCAGCGGGATGATCTGGGCATTGATCTGCGCCAGTCGGCTGACCAGTTGCTGATTGAAGCCCGCGCTGAGCGCGGAGCTCGCCGAGGCCAGTGGTGAACCGCTCAAGGCTGGCGTTTTACCGATGTCCGGCAACAACCAGACCATGATGTAGCGCGCACCGGCCTGTTGCAGGGCTTGCGCGCTGTCAGCCAGCTGATTGGCGGCTTGCGCGGCGCTGCTGGCACTCAACACACGACCTTGCAGAAAGTCGTTGCCGCCTCCGGTCAGGTAGTAAAGAGCGTTAGGGTCAGCGCGAAAACTGTTGGCGGGCAGATAACCGGTCCGGCTGCGTAACAGCGTGCCGGTGTTCGGGTCGACGACAGTGGATTGCGAGTTGATCGAGTCCAGAATCTGGTCCGTTCTATAGCCGCCGACTGCCCAGTTATTGCCATCCGGCGCGCCCAGTGCCGCATTGACCGGCGATGTAGACGCCGCCAGATCACCTGACGGGACGTTGAGCATTCTGCCGATCAGCGTCGACGAGTTCAGATTGAAGACTTCACCGCTGCCGTCCTGATACGTGGGCCCGACACGGTTGGTGAACCGCAGCGTAGAGCCCCTTGGCCCGGCAGTGTCCGGAAACTGTCCGGCATCGGCCAGACTGTCGCCGAACACCACCATGGTCGAATAGGGCGCAGCCGCAGTGGTGCCGCAGGCCAGCGATAACAGGCAGGCCGCGAACGGCCAGCGCCTCGATGTCTTGGTCATGAAAGGATCCTGATTGTTTTTGTTTTGTACCGGAAACGTAGCAAGATTTTTCATGACTGCAAAGTTTGATGAACGTTATCGATCGGCGGCGGTGCTTTTTTGACCTCAGGCGGCCCTGTTGGTCACGATGGCACTCAGGTAATCGGCCAGATCGTGCAGATAGACGAAAGGGTGGCCCTGGCGGCTGCCGCCTGTACGGCTGACCTTCAAGTCGATGCGCCCTGCGTTGATCTTGCGCAGCAGGTTTCTGTCGTTCGACAGGTGCGAAAAATAACGCTCTCTGACGGCACTCAGTGAAGGGCACGGCGTGGCGAATTCTTTGCGAAGTTGATCCAGTATTTCGTTCATTCCATGACTCCCTGTGGTTTGCATGTGAAGCCCTCAAGAAGGGCACAGGCAAACAATACGATATGTAGCGATCCTTTACAATACAGTTTGTATTTTAAATACATTCTGTATTATTTCGTTTACAGGGAGTCGATGTACCAGGACACATGGGCGGTGCCGTTTTCAGAGTTGCGGGTCACAGTAATTCCCTCGGCTTCGCTGATCTGGTCAATGAGGCGCTCCCAATGCGCAACTGATTCGCCAGGTTCTCTGATCAAAAGGACCTGATGCTCGATCTGTGCCTTGTCGCTGGCAATGGCGTCCTGAATCCGCTGTGCCAGGGCCAGGTAAGCGTCGTGTTGCGGGGTGTCGAGGGGCTGATCGAGCATGAGTGGATTCCTTTTTACTGTATGTGCATACAGTAATTGAGGGGTGTATCCCACGCAAGCTACAAATGTTTCCTACGTGGACATCAGCCGATGCCGAACAAGGCGTACAAAAAAGCCCCGGCTAGCGGGGCTTGAGCGGATCATGCGGGTTTCAGAGGCGCATGGTCATCTGCCTGATGACACCAATAAGCTTGCACTCTTCTGTGACCGGAAGGATTGGATAGGCCGGGTTTAACGGTTTGAGAAAATAACGTCCGGCGTCTTCGACCAGCTTTTTGAACGTGGCTTCGTTGCTTTCAGGCAGCTTGGCGATGACCAGCTTGCCGGCCGTTGGCTCGATTCCGGTGTCGACAAGGATCAGCATGCCCTCGGGAATGCTCTGGCCTGCGGGGGCGGTCATCGAGTCGCCGCGCACCACCAGCCAGAAAGCACGGCCCTTGGCTTTGTAATCGCTGATCTCGAAGGTGTCGGAAAAGCCTGCGGGGTAGGGCTCGACCGCTTCGCTCCAGCCACCGGCTTCAACCCAGCTGATGACCGGATAGCGATAAAAACGCGAAGGCTGCACCGTAGGTGCCACGTTATGCAGGCCGGGCTCGCTCGACGGGATCGAGGTTGCGAGGATCGGCAGGCCCAGCTCGCTTAGCAATCGATTGATGACCTCGATCTTCGGCTCACGCTTGCCATTCAGCCAATGCCCCACGGCACCGGGCGTTACGCCCATTCGCTCAGCCATTTCTTCCTGGCTGATGTCCTGAGTTTCCATGACCTGTCTTGCGACTTCATACCATTTTCTGTTCATGCGCGAATCATACAGGCTGTAGGGTGTTGATCAATATACAGAATGTAATGCTTTATTGTGCTTAAAAAATACAAAATGTATTGTTCGGTCTTGGTTCTGTGCAGCGAAAGACGCTGTGCAGTGATTTTAGAAAGGTCCTAAAGGAGAGACACGATGATCGAGAAAGTAGAAGCCGTGATGCAGCATTGGGGCGAACAGCGCAAGCGCATTGGCCTGGGCGGCGGATTGAGCAGCCCGATGGCCGGGATCATGGAATGGGGCGCGTACATTCCGCGTCGCACACCCGGCTCGCGCGCGCTGGTGGGTAATGGCAGCGGTCTGGACTATATAAGCAGCGAAGTGGAGGCGGCTATTGCGCAGCTGTCGCGCAGCCCGGCAAAGAGTCGTTGGCCTGAACTGGCCCAGCTGGCGACATTGCGTTATGTCGAGTCGTTGCCGGTGCGCGAGCAGATGCGCCTGGTGGGCATCAATGAAGGCGCAGACCGCACCTACCGCAACTGGATCAACAGGCTTCACCAACAAGTGCTGGCGATTCTCGCTGAGCGCAGCGCTTCCAGAAGCAACAACGCCGTCGTCAACAAGGCCGCACAGGGGTGAATGAAAGCACTGTTTCACGCCGTTTATCCGGGTCGATTGCACAGCTGTGGCCGAACCCGTGTTGAACTCCGGTCAAACTCGACCCACCCCGAAACTGCCCCTTCCCAGGCTTTCCGGAGGGGGGTAAAAAGGCACCACGATATGCGATTTGCGCCTCAGGGCAGCAGCCGGAAACAGGCTGATCAGTAGCAACAAACGGCCACTCGCAACGCACCCAGAACCCGCTTCGGCGGGTTTTTTCGTTGGGCCAGGCACACGGAGGCCAGTGCACATGTTGAAAGACTTTCGATGCGGGCAATGCAAGAAGCTCTTGGCCCGCATGGGTGAATACACAGAACTCCAGATCAAATGTTCCCGCTGCGGGACGTTGAATCATGTAAAGGCCGCGAGCCATGAGTTATCGCCGTTGAGCGAAAGAGGTACAGCAACGTCGTTGCTGCCTCGCGGTGCTAACTAGAGGTGTCATCATGTCCAATAACAGTTCTGCGGTCAGCCAGCTCAAGAATATTCCGCTGGTAGGTATCAACCTGGGTTCGGTGGCTAACGCCGGACAGATCGTGCCGGGCGAGGCAGGGACGCATTACCAGTGGCCCACTCGTGGAACCATCACTACCTGGGTCAAGAATCGGGGCGTGCGCCTGATCCGTTTCCCGTTCGAACTTCAGCGCGCCATTCAACTGTCGACTCTGGACGGTTTGCCGGGTCAAGGCGCGAACCTGAATACCGACTTCGTGAAGCGCTGGAAGGAAATGCTTGGCTGGATTCGTGATGACTCCAATGGCGAGGCCAGAATCATTCCTGATCCGCACCATTACATGCGGTTGCATCGCTACGAAACAGATGCAAACGGGAAGCTGACCGGACGCATTCTTCCTGCCGCAGAGGCCGGTAATCAGAACGGCTGGAAGGCAACCGAGTCGGTACTGATCAAGGACGGGAACGGTGTCAACGGTACGTTCTGGAGCGCGGTTCACCTGGCCAACTTTCACCAGAAGCTGGTGACTGACTGTGACGATCCAATGGTGCTGGGCTGGGGGCTGGGCAACGAGCCGTATTCCAATACTACTGCGGGTGCCAAAGATTACATTACCTTGCCTGATCTTGAAGCGCTGTACATCGGCACGATGAATACCGTACTGCAGGCGTTGCGTAACAGCTCGAAAAAGCCGGTGTTCATTTGTGGGCTGGAGTTTGCAAGCGCCAGAAACTGGGCCACCGTCTCTGCCAACCTTCAATCGAAGATTGTCGATCCGGCCAATGCGATTGTCTGGGAAGCGCACGCTTACGGCGATTACGACAAAAGCTCCAGCGGTGCCTACGCCAATAACAACGATTTGATCTCGCCGACCGTTCTGCGCGATGAAATCGTCGGTCCGTTTCTGACCTATGCCAAGACCAACAAGATGGCCGCATTTATCGGCGAAACAGGAATTCCGCCAACGGCTGCCGGCCGCACCGCGCTGAAAAACCTGCTCGATAAAGCGAAGGCAGAAAAGGTACCAGTGACACTGTGGGTCACGGGACCTGGCACCGATGGCGAAAAGATGAGCCTGGAGGCCAGCAATCAGGCGGAGACCGTCGCACTGGTCACACCGTACTTTGCCGAGCGCATTGCCCTGTGGGGCTATGCACAGGCATGACGGTGAAAGTCATTCCGTTCTGATCCCACAATGGAGCCCCGTATCAAGGGGCTCTTTCCAGTTTGTTCAGGCCCTCGTTTTTCGCGGGCCTTGCGAGTCCACCACGATATTCCGGAGTACCAATGGACCCAACCGACCTAGGCCCAGGCACAGCTACCTGGCTGGGCGGAACGGGCACCATTCTGCTTGGCGGCTTTTTGTGGCTGCGCAAGTTTCTTTCCAGAGATGCAACAGACCGGGCGATGGACAACGCGGACATCGGCACGGTGCGCCGCCTCAATGAGCTGCTCGACTCTGAACGCGAGGCACGCAAGGAGGCAGAAGCGCGCGCTGATCAGTTTGCCAGGGAGCGCAACGAGCTTGCCGCAGCGGTTGGCCGGATGGAGGGCAAGATCGAAGCCCTCACCAGCCATATCGTCCAGCTCACCGACAAGGTCACCACGCAAAGCGCCGAAATCGCCCGGCTGCGATCACAACTCGGAGGTGCAAACGATGCACAGATGCGCAATTGATTTCATTGCTCGCCATTGGTGGCGGCGCCTGGAGGTCTGGCTGATTTCCGTGCTGCTGATCGCTGGCTGCCTGATGCTCGGTTTTCAGGCCGGGCAGTGGTCGGCCAATGCCGAGCATACGCAGCAGCTGGCCGAGGTTCGCAATGCCTATGACGCAGCACTGGGCAAACGCGACCGACGCCTGGACAGGCTGGCCGAAACCACCACTCAGGCGGCAGACAGGGTCGAGAGTGCTGCATCGATTGCCAATCAGGCCGCCCACACGGCCAGTCGCGCTGCAGACAAGGCGGATGAGGCGCTGGGCAAGGCGAACCAGTAGGCATTCCTCACGCCGGATCAACCTTCAACACACGCGGAACCCCTTATGAAGATAACTCCGATAGTTGCCCATTTGCAGGCGACCTGCCCGAGCTTTGCCGGGCGAATCAGTGCCGGTATCGACTGGGCTGCGGTCGCCCTCGGCGATCAGCTCGCGCACCCGTCGGCTTACGTGATTGCCACTGGCGATCAGTCCACACCCAACGATTTGCAGAACGTCATTCGCCAGAACATCACCGACACGATCGATGTCGTGGTGGTGCTCGATGGCGGTGACAAGCGCGGGCAGGAAGCCAGTGAGCAACTGCATGCCCTGCGCGCCGAACTGTGGCGTGCACTGGTGGGCTGGAGCCCGGATCGCGATTACGACGCGATGCAGTACACCGGTGGCGCGCTGGTGCAGATCAGCGGCGACCGGGTGACGTATCGATTCGGTTTTGCTGCGCAGTTCCAACTGGGCCGCAACACCTCCGACCAACCTGCCGAGACCTCGCACGAAGCGTATCTGGATGGTTTGCCCGGGTTTACCGGCGCCACCCTCGAGATGGACTGCGTTGACCCCGCAGATCCGAACCTGAAACCCACCGGCCCTGATGGCCGTATCGAAGCGAAGTTCACAGCAGAGGTAACCCCATGACTCAACGCATCACTGTAGTACCGGCCGAGGGCCGCACTGTGCCGGATCCGGAGGCGGGCGATTTGCTGCCCGTCGAAGGGCGGCAGGTGACATTCAACGCCTGGTGGCAGCGTCGTCAGAACGACGGCGACATCACCATTCAAACCGAGCAATCCCCTACCACCTATCAAGCCTTCACGGCCTAACCAAGAGGAAGCCAAACAATGGCTATCAGCTTTAACAACATTCCATCCGATGTCCGCGTGCCGCTGTTTTATGCGGAGATGGACAACTCGGCCGCCAACAGTGCGTCGGCCAGCATGCGTCGCCTGATCGTTGCGCAGGTCAACGACGACGCGTCCGGACCGGAGCTCGGTTCCCTGGTGCTGGTGCCGAGCGTGGCGCTGGCAAAAAACATCGGCGGTCAGGGCTCCATGCTCGCCTCCATGTATGAAACCTGGCGCAAGGCGGACCCGACCGGCGAGGTCTGGTGCCTGCCGCTGCTCAATACCGACGGTGCCAAGGCCAGCGCGAAAGTCACACTCACCGGGGCAGCGACCGAAGCCGGTCTGCTGAACCTGTATGTCGGCGGCATGCGAGTGCAGGCCACTGTGGTTAATGGTGCAACCGCTGCCCAGGCGGCCACGGCATTGTCGGTGAAAATCAATGCCACGCCTGACTTGCCGATCACTGCGGCTGTCGAAGCAGGTGTGCTGACCCTTTCCAGCAAATGGAGCGGGGCAAGCGGCAATGACATCCAGCTGGAATTCAACCGCCTGGGTAAAACCAATGGCGAAGTCATTCCTGCCGGTTTGACCGCAGCAGTGACGGCCATGACTGGTGGCGTGGGTACGCCTGATCAGCTCAAGGCACTGGCTGCGCTGGGCGACGAACCGTTCGAATTCATCTGCATGCCGTGGACCGACACCGCCACGCTGGATGCCTGGAAAGCGGCGATGGACGACAGCACCGGTCGCTGGAGCTGGGCCCGTCAGTTGTACGGCCACGTTTACAGCGCCAAGCGCGGCACGGTCGGTACGCTGGTGGCTGCAGGTCAACTGCGCAACGATCAGCACATCACCCTTCAGGGTGTCGAAAACGGTGTTCCGCAACCGGTCTGGCTGCAAGCCGCTGCACTGGCTGCGCGCACGGCGGTGTTCATTTCTGCCGACGCCAGCCGTCCGACCCAGAGCGGCACCATGCCTGGCATCGATCCGGCTCCGGCCAGTCAGCGTTTCACGCTGACCGAGCGTGAGTCGCTGCTGCGTTACGGCATCGCCACGGCTTACTACGAAGGCGGTTACGTGCGCATTCAGCGCTCGATCACTACCTATCAGAAGAACGCCTACGGCCAAGCCGACAACTCGTACCTGGACAGCGAAACCATGCACCAGTCGGCGTTCATCATCCGTCGTCTGCAAGGCATTATCACCAGCAAGTACGGTCGCCACAAGCTGGCCAACGATGGCACGCGCTTCGGTGCCGGCCAGCCGATCATCACGCCGAGCACCATTCGCGGCGAGCTGATTGCACAGTACGCACGTCTTGAAGAAGAGGGTCATGTAGAGAACGCCGAAACGTTCGCCCAGCACCTGATCGTCGAGCGTGATGGCAACGACCCAAGCCGCGTGAACGTGATGTTCCCGCCTGATTACATCAACGGCCTGCGCGTGTTCGCGCTGCTCAACCAGTTCCGCTTGCAGTACGACGAAGCGGCATAAGCCTCACCAACCCTTTCAAGCCCGCCTCGTGCGGGTTTTTTCATTCTGGAGATAAACAACATGGGTCAGAAAGTTGCGGGTACCTGCTACATCAAAGTGGATGGCACCCAATTGACCATCAGCGGCGGCGGCGAAGCCCCTCTGATGGATGTAAAGCGCGAGACGGTCGTGCCCGGCTATTACAAGGAAACCGACAAGACCGCCTGGCTGAAATTCACCGCCGTGCATACCGCGGATCTGCCGCTCAAGCTGCTCACCACCGGTGTGGACATGACCATCACCTGTGAATTCAAGAACGGCAAGACTTACGTCCTGTCAGGCGCTTACCTGGTCGACGAGCCAAGCAGCAAGGCTGACGACGGCACCATCGAGCTGAAATTCGATGGCAATCAGGGGAGCTGGCAATGAGTGAAGTCATCGACCTGGCCAGCCCTATCGAAGCGCACGGCGAAAGCGTTTCGCAACTGACATTCCGGCGTCCTACGGCGCAGGAAGCGCGCGCCATCAAGGCCCTGCCGTACAGGATCGACAAGAACGAGGAGGTTTCTCTCGATCTGGACGTAGCGGCGAAGTACATCGCTGTCTGCGCCGGTATCCCGCCCTCGTCTGTCAATCAGCTGGATCTGTGCGACATCAACACGTTGAGCTGGAAGGTCGCGAGTTTTTTCATGGCAGCGGCATCAGCAACCTTGAAGGACTGATCGCCGTCGTTTACGACCTCGCGTACTTCTGGAAGACCGATCCCGAACTGATGATGTCCAGGGAGCTGGACGTCATCACCGAATCGATCTTGCAGGCGCAACGCATCAACCAGATCCTGCAGGGGGAGTGATGGCAGACACTATCAGAACGCTGATCACCGGCGTCGACCAGCTGTCTCCAACGCTGGCAACTATCCGCAACAACGTCAAAGGCCTCGAGACCAGTCTGGGGGCCATAGAACTTGGCAAGGCAATCACGGACAACGCTTTGGCGGGGCCTTTGATTGCCGGGGTAAAGGCAGCGATCGGTTTCGAGACCAGCATGGCCGGCGTGAAACGCTCGGTAAGCTTTGAAACACCGCAGCAGTTCCAGCAGATGGGGTCCGACATTCTGGACCTCAGTGAACGGCTGCCGGAAAGCGCCAACGGCATCGCGGCGATTGTCGCCGCCGGTGCCAAGGCCAATGTACCGCGTGAAGAGCTGACCGGGTTTGCCAGCGATGCCGTGAAAATGGGCATCGCCTTCGATCAGACGGCGGCCGAGTCGGGCGACATGATGGCCTCGTGGCGCTCATCGTTTCAGCTGACTCAGCCGCAGGTTGCGGCGTTGTCCGAGAAGATCAACGTGCTCGGCGGCAACAACCTGGAAAAGAAAATCGCCACCATGGTCACTGCAATGGGCCCGCTCGGGCCGGTTGCGGGGATGGCCTCCGGGCAACTGGCGGCAATGGGCGCCACCCTGGCCAGCGTCGATGTGCCGGCCGATGTGGCCGCCAGCGGCATGAAGCGATTCATGCAGTCGCTGACCGAAGGTGGCGCGGCGAAAGCCGGAGCGTTCGAGGCGTTGCAGCTCGACGTCAATCAGCTGACCCAGGGCATGCAGAGCGACCCGTCCGGGACCATTGAAAAAGTCCTGACGGCGGTCTCCAGTGTTGACCCCGGCAAGCAGTCGGATGTCATCACGCAATTGTTCGGCGCGGAATCGCTGGGTGCTATCACGCCGCTGCTGGCCAACCTGGATGTGCTCAGGTCCAACCTGGCCAAGGTCGGCGAGGGCGTACAGAACAGCGGTTCCATCCAGAAGGAGTTCGCGGATAACTCCCAGACCACGGCGACTGCTATCAAAGAGATGACCAACCGTGTCGATCGTCTGGGCATCAATATCGGCAGTATGTTTCTGCCGGCGATGAACGAAGCAATGGCCGTGATCGGGCCGATGATTTCTCAGGTCGCCGCACTGGCGGCCGAACACCCGGGCGTGATCAAGGGTGTGGTGGCCGCTGCGATTGCGTTCGGTGTATTGCAAATTGCGGTAATGACCACGACGACCGCCATGAGCTTGCTTAGTGCGGTGATGGGCCTGTCACCGCTGGGCCTGATCGTGCGCGGCCTGGCGCTGGCGGCAGGTCTTCTGATCGCCAACTGGTCGACCGTCGCGCCTTATTTTCAAGCTGTCTGGGAATCGATTCGTGGGCCGGCCATGGCGCTGTGGGACGTACTCAAGGCGGTATTCGCCTGGACGCCGCTCGGCATGATCGCAGCCAACTGGCAGCCGTTGTCCGAATTCTTTGTCGCGCTGTGGGACGTGCTCAAAGCGCTGGCGACGCCGTTTTTCGATTTTCTGCAGACGCTGTTTGCGTGGTCGCCGCTGGGCATGGTCGTGGCCAACTGGCAGCCGCTGTCCGAGTACCTGGCCGGGCTATGGGAGACCATCAAGACCGAAGCTCAGCCATTTACCGAGGTCCTTGCCACGCTGTTCAGTTTTTCTCCACTGGGCATGGTCATCGAAAAGTGGCAGCCGATCAAAACCTGGTTCGCGGACCTGTGGGCGGACATCAAGCCGTTCATTGAACCGATCATGAGCTGGTTCGGCGGCGACAGTAACAAGTCCTTGTTGCAGCAGGCGACGGAGAAGGCCAATCAGTTCGCTGAGGAGCAGCGGGGGCGCAACGCCGGGCCGGGTGGCGGAACCGGGGCGTTTCTGGCGGCGGATGCGGTCATGGCCAGCCGCTCGCAACAGCAGCAGCCCAACCTGTCGACCGGGGTGCCACCGACCAGCCAGCTGCTCGGCGCACCTAACCTGCCGCCCCCCGGCAGCCTGTTGCTGCAACAGGGCGCTGCGGGCAGCGGCTCGCGACTTGAGGGCGAGCTCAACATTCGCTTTGAAAACGCGCCGCCGGGCATGCGCGCCGGGCAAATGCAGACCAACCAGCCGGGTTTGACGATTTCGCCAAACGTCGGTTATCGAACCCTCGGCGCAGGAGCCGGATCATGAGTACATGGCGTGACAGTCTGCTGCCAGCGTCTTTCCGGGGCGTCGGTTTTTTCATTGAAAAAGCCGTCGTCCCGGTGGGGCGCAAGGGGCAGTTGCATGAGTTTCCACAGCGCGACGAGCCTTATTTCGAGTCGCTGGGCAAGCAGTCGAACGTTCACACGCTGACAGCGTTCGTGGTCGGTCGCGACTGTTTCGAGCAGCGAGACAAATTGCTGCGGGCACTGGAGCAGGAAGGGGCTGGCGAGCTGGTGCATCCCTGGCTGGGCCGTATACAGGTTCAGGTTGGCGAATGCAGCGTCACGCACAACCTGAACGAAGGTGGACTCGTCCGGCTGGAGCTGAAGTTCTATCCGGCCAACCCGCTCAAGTTTCCCGTGTCGACGCTCAACACCCGGCGGCAGTTATTAGGCGCGTCCGAGAGCCTGCTGGACTCGGCGCTCAGGCGCTACCGCTCGGTAATGGCTACGGTGGACGCCGTGCGTATCAACATTCAGGCGCTACGCAGCGCCCTGTCTGGCGTATTCGCGACCATCCAGCGGCAGTTTGCGCCGTTTGTAACAATCTACTCGGATGTCACTGCGCTGGTGCATTCGCTGGTCAACGCGCCATTGACGGTCAGTACGCTGTTTACCACGTTCTTTGCCAGTTTCGATGGCGACAGCCAAAGAACCAGAAGAGCGAGCGGCACCGGCAGTTCCGGCAGCTCGGTCGCCGACGGTTCAGCAAGCGGTTCCGCGAGCGGCAATAGCGGCGGCACGTCCAACAGCATTGCATCAAGGTCCAGCGGCAACGGTGGGGCGTCTTCTGTTGAAACGGTGGATTACCGGTCAGTCATTTCCGAGACCACACAACAGGCAGAGGCGGTGTCCGGTATCAATCTGGTCAGCCAGGGCAGCGGTCGTGATACCAGTGTGACGGCTCAGGCCACTGCCAACCTGGTTCAGGATGCGCTGTTGGTCAAGGTGGCGAGAATCGTCGCGGGCATGCCGGTTGCGACGACGGTCACGCCGCTCAACGTGGTGCCCTCGCTTGATCAGCAGGTGACGCAAGCGCTGCAACGTGTGGATGTGCCGGTTGCCGATGACGTGATCGAACTGCGCGACACGCTGAGTTCGGCCATCTGGGAAGCGTCGTTGAAAGCCGACCCCGAACACTACCTGGCGCTGAACACTTTGCGTCAGGCCCTGGTCCGGCATCTCAATGCAGTGGCTGCGTCTGGCGTACGTCTGGTGGACATGAACGTGTCCGAACCGCTGCCTGCGCTGGTGCTGGCCTATCGCCGATTCGGCGACGCCAGCCGGGCGCTGGAAATTGTGCAGCGCAACCGCCTTGCGCATCCAGGTTTCGTGCCGCCCGGTACGCTGAAGATCGCTCGGGAGTAACCCATGATCGACCCTAACGTTGTCACCCTGACGGTGGACAAACACGACTACGCCGGTTGGAAAACGGTGGAAATCTCTGCCGGCATCGAGCGTCAGGCACGAAGCTTTGACGTGAGTATTACCTGGCAGTGGCCGGGCACTGAAGTCGCGCATCCGATCACCCCCGGTGCAGCCTGCGAAGTGCGTATCGGCGGCGAACTGATCCTGACCGGCTGGGTATTTGCCGCGCCGGTCAGCTACGACGGAACGCAGGTCACACTGACTATTTCCGGTCGCTCGAAAACCGCCGACCTCATTGACTGCTCGGCTATCAACAGGCCGAGCCAGTGGAAAGGCGTTGGGGTGCTGAAGATTGTTGAGGCATTGGCTGCTCCTTACACGTTGAAGGTGATCAGCGAAATACCGGAAACCTCGAAAATGGCAGATCACACCATCGAGCCGGCTGAAAGCGTGTTCAAGTCGATTGACCGTCTGTTGACCCTGTTCCGGATTTTCTCCACCGATGACGAGTACGGCAATGTGGTGCTGGCCAGGCCGGGTAGCCGGGGGCAGAGCGCCGACGCGCTCGAGCTCGGCAAAAATGTACTCAGCGCCAGCATCGCCCGGGATTTTTCCGGACTCTTTTCCGAATACCGGGTGATTGGTCAGCAGACCGGTAATGACAAGACATTCGGCAAGGAAGCGTCAGAGGTGTCAGCTGAAGTCACCGACCTCAGGCATGACGACCCGGAGCATGAAAAACGTCTGCGCGTGCTGATCGTGCATGAGGACGCCCCGATCACTCCCGCGCTTGCCCTGAGTCGGGCCAATTGGGAGCGTGGTCAGCGGGCGGGCAAGGCACTGCTCACTACTTATAAGGTGCAGGGCTGGCGGCAGTCCAACGGCGCGCTCTGGCGGCACAACACTCTGGTGCGGGTGATTGATCCGGTGATTGGTTTTGCGAGCCGGAACATGCTGATTTCAGCCGTGACCTATTCCCTGACCGATAAAGGCACGACCACCACACTGGTGGTTGGGCCGCCTGAAGGTTTCCAGGCCGAGCCTGGTGACCCCAACAAGCGCAGCAAGGTGCAGGTCAATCAGGACGCTTACTCCTGGCTACTGCCCATCGACGAGGAAACAACCTCATGAGCTTACTCAATCGCATGCTGGTGCGCGGCACGGTGGTGCTCGCCAGGGCCAGCAGCAAAATGCAGGCGCTGCAAATGCGCCTCACAGCCGGAGAGGTCAAGGACGACATGGAGCACTTCGAGCCCTACGGCTTCACCAGCAACCCGCTGGCCGGCGCCGAAGGCATCGCCGCCTTCATTGGCGGCGACCGCTCACACGGTCTGCTGCTGGTAGTGGCCGACCGGCGCTATCGCCTCAAGGGGCTGGAGTCCGGCGAAGTGGCGATCTACACCGACGAGGGTGACAAAATTCACCTCAAGCGCGGCAAGGTCATCGACATTGAAACCGACACCTTGAACATCAAGGCGGCGGTCGCAGTGAACTTCGATACACCGCAGATCACCCAGACCGGAAAGATCGTCTCCCAAGGCGATCAGGTTGCAGGTGGCATCAGTCAGATCAGCCATCTGCATGGTGCTGTTCAGGCAGGTAATGGACAGAGCGGACCGCCCGCGGGAGGTGCCGGATGATCATTGAAGGCTCTTTGCAGGCGTCGTTGTTGCGCTCGGTGGTCATCAGCCTGTTCACCTGGCGGCGTGCCGAGGCGGACGACCCGTTCGACGATGCCGAACGCTACGGCTGGTGGGGCGATACCTACCCGGCGCAGGCCAATGACCGTATCGGCTCCCGGCTGTGGCTGCTGCGCCGGGTCCGGCTCACCGCGCAGACCCGGCGCGATGCCGAGTTCTATGCCCGCGAAGCACTCGACTGGCTGATCGACGACGGTCAGGTCAGCAACATCAACATCCTTACCGAACAGGTTCAGAGCAATCGCCTGAACCTGGGCGTCGAGCTGGTCGCTTCGGACGGTCAGATCGTGCGCTTCAACCCTTCTGAACAGTGGCAGGTGATTTATGCCGTTTGAAACACCTACGTTACCGGCGCTGATCAACCGAACCCAGGTCGACCTCGCCGACGAAGCGCTACGTCAGTCCGATGCTCGGGTACTGTCCCGCGCGCACAGCGGTGCGGCCTACGGGCTGTACGGCTATCAGGACTGGATTGCCGACCAGATTCTGCCCGATACAGCTGATGAGGAGACCCTTGAACGGCAAGCCATCCTGCGTATGAGGCAGCCACGCAAGGTTGCCCAGGCCGCTACTGGCTCCGTGCGTTTTAGCGCCGCTGCCGGTGCGGTGCTGGATGTCGACACGATTCTGCAATTCAGTGACGGGCGCTTCTATCGAGTGACAAAAGGCGTCACCACGGTTGCAGGCAGCAACACAACCACGGTCGAAGCAGTGGATGCAGGCGTGCTCGGTAACGCCGATGCCGGTCTGGTCATGACCGCTGTGCAGCCGGTCGAAGGCATCGACAGTACGTTCACCGTCATCGGCGACGGTCTGACTGGCGGCATCGCGCAGGAAAGTATCGAGTCGTTGCGGGCTCGTGTGGTGCGCTCATACCGAGTTATTCCGCATGGTGGCAATCAGGATGACTACGTGACCTGGGCGCTGGAGGTGCCGGGCGTCACACGTGCATGGTGCGTGCGTCGTTACATGGGACCGGGCACCGTGGCGGTGTTCTTCATGCGTGACGATGAAGTCAATCCGATCCCTGACGCCGGGCAACTGGCTGAAATGGCTGCGTACATCGAGCCACTGCGTCCGGTCACTGCCGACGTGTACGTGCTGGCGCCGGTGCAGAAGCCGGTGGTCTACACGATCAGGCTCACGCCGGACACCTCGGCAGTACGGGCGGCGGTCGAGGCTCAGTTGCTTGACCTGCACAACCGTGAGGCGGGGCTGGGCGAAACGCTGTTGCTGACCCACATCGCCGAGGCCATCAGCCGTGCGACAGGCGAAACCGATCATGTGCTCGTGTCACCGGTTGCCAACGTTGCCGCAGCCGCCAACCAGCTGCTCACGTTCGGGGGTATCCAATGGTCGTCATAAGAACTGCCGAACATTACGCCGAGCAGTTGCAGGCGCTGCTGCCATTCGGTCCCGCTTGGGACCCGGAAAGGGTGCCGGAATTGCAGCAGGTCATTACCGGCCTGTCCCGGGAGTTTGCACGCATCGATGGCCGCGCCTTCGACCTGCTCAACGAGATGGACCCCGCGACCGTCAGTGAACTGGTGCCGGACTGGGAGCGGGTCATGAATCTGCCCGACCCGTGCCTCGGCCTCAAACCCCTGTTCGCAGACCGGCGTCTGTCAGTGCGCCAGCGGTTGGTAGCGACAGGAGGGCAGAACGTAGCGTTCTACATCGACATTGCCATCAGTCAGGGTTACCCCGACGCCACCGTGACCGAACACCGAGCGCCCCGTATGGGGCGTTCGCGTTTTGGCCGGGCGCACTTCGGCACCTGGAACGCGCAATTCATGTGGACCCTGAACACCGGCGGGCGCCAGCGCCTGGGCCGACGCTTCGGGGCCAGCTACTGGGGAGAGCGGTTCGGGGTCAACCCCGGGCTCGCAATCGAATGTTTGATCCGTCGAGCAGCACCGGCGCATAGCGTCGAATTCGTAAACTTCAATTGAGGAACACAATGTGGATTATCCCAAGAGTGTGCCGGGCGTAGGCTTGGCAAGCGGCAAGTTTGTAGATGAAAACCCGGCCACCGGCACCCCCGGTTCGCTGATTCCTGCGCAGTGGGGCAACGCGGTGACGCAGGAGATTTTGAACGTGATCCTCGGCGCTGGTCTGGTGCCGAACGAGGAAGATGTCACTCAATTGCACAGGGCCATTCTGGGGCTTGCCGCATCTGACTATAAGAAGGCAGTGCGCTGTGCGACGACAGTTTCCATCGGGTTGAGCGGCTTGCAGACCATTGATGACGTCACGCTGGTTGCGGGTGATCGAGTGCTGGTCAAAAATCAGGACACCGCGTCGCAGAACTGGATTTATCTGGCCGCGGCAGGTGCCTGGGTGCGTGCGCAGGATGCGAACGAAAGCACCGAGTGCACGCCGGGCCATCTTGTTCCAGTACAGGCAGGCACGAAGAACGCCGGCACCGTATGGCAACTGGTCAATACCACCGTACCGGTGCTGGGTACAACTGACCTTGCGTTCGAGCGCCTACTGGGGCGCAGTGGCGTGGCTGCGGGTGATTACACTCGGGTCAAGGTCAATAAGTTCGGGCAGGTGGAAGAGGGGAGTAACCCTACAACACTCAGCGGTAATGGTATTTCGGATGCGTACACCAAGGCCGAGGTGTATGCCAAAAGCGAAGTGGACACGCGTGTGGCAACCAGGGCGTCGGCTGATGGCATCTCCTACGTGGGGCTGGCCAGTGGAGATCTGGGGCAGCCTTATATGCGACGGTCTTCTGACTCCGCTACCAGCTGGCTTCAGACCAAGTTGGGGTACACGCCAGTTCAGCAAGGTACAGGCACCGGTCAGCTCAATAATGTTGTGAAGATAGGGTGGTCGGACAAAGGTCTCAAGGCGACCGTTGATGCCACTGATATGGGGACTCTCTGGTACGCCAACAACTTCGATCCAGGCAGCAAAGCCAACTGGGGCAGTACGCTTGCTGCGTACGGCATTACCAATGCCTATACAAAGGCTGAGACGGATGCCCGTGATGTACAGCGGGTTATGGCGGACTCTATTACGTATGTGGGATTTGCCGGTAATGACGTAAATCTTCCATACATGCGCAGAGGGTCGGATGGTCAGGTTTATTACTTACAGCCGCGTTTGGGGTTTCCGCCCATCGAACAGGGGGGCGGTCCGAACATGTCGACAAACAAAATCCGCCTTGGCTATAACAGTGCCGGCAGCCTGCGCCTTCAAGTTGACAGCACTGACTTTGGCGACCTGACGAATGATTACAACCTGCCTGCGAAACTTGCCGGGTTGGGCATGAGTGCAATTGGTTCTTACGCTTTTGCACGTGTCATTACTTCTCAGGGCCAAGTCAATCAAGGAGGGATGATAGCGGGTTCCAACCTGATTTATAGCTCCACAAACAGTGGCGATGGCGCGGGCAACAACTCTGGCCTTATTGGCGTGGGTACCTGGCGCGCGCACGGCGCTTTCACAAACGGTGAACGCACTCTCTTTCAACGCGTTTCTTAAAGGTCATTATATGAATACAGTATTAGGCGCTCGCAACCCACGCTGGTCCGATCAGGCCCATACATCAATTGTGCTTTGGGTGGTCTTTGAAGAAACCAAAGATTTTTATGGTGAAGTACCGTTCACTGCCTCTGCCGATGACTCGGAGCCGCATGGCGTAGATCTTTTCAATCGCGCAGTCGCCGGTGAATTTGGCGAGATTCTTGAACCGACCGAAGAGATGGTCATGGCACGTGTCATGATTCTGCGCGGCGGTTATTCGGCCGGGGCGACGGAAAAAATCAACGCATTGGTTAATGAGCTGGACACTCTGCAAGATGCCGTTGCATTGGGTTTGGCCACTGAAACTCAATTAAAAGCGCTGCCTGTGCTACAAGCCGAGTTAGATGCGTATCGGCTGTATCGGGTACAGCTCGCTCAACTCGATGCGCTCTCGGGCTTTCCGATGTCGTTCGATTGGCCCGTTCCGCCTGCGACGCCATTTGTTGAGGTGCCGCCACTGGAAAAACTCGCAATTCCAAGGGGTGTAAGTGAAGACGAACTGCCTGATCAATGACGCCCCGCACTGACGGAGCGTTGTTTTATCTGTCGTTCAACTTGCTTTTAAACAGGGGAACTTTATCGACTCAGGGGGCGGGTTAGTCCTGTAACCCCTAATAGGAGGACCGATGCCTATCAACCAGCAACAACTACTGCACATCCTCCCCAACGCCGGCCCTAACGCCGGCGTTTTCGTTCCTGCTCTCAACATCGCCATGGCCCGCTACGCCATCGACACTCGCCTGCGTATCGCCGCGTTCATCGCTCAAATCGGGCATGAGTCCGGGCAGCTTCGTTATGTGCGTGAGCTGGGTAGCGACAGCTATCTGGCCAAGTACGACACGGGGCAGTTGGCGTTGCGTCTGGGCAATACGCCAGAGGCAGATGGTGATGGCCAACTGTACCGGGGTCGCGGGCTGATTCAGGTGACGGGGCGTGCGAACTATGAAGCGTGCGGGGAGGCGCTCGGGCTGGACTTGCTTGGCCAGCCGCAGCTGCTCGAACAGCCGGAGCACGCCGCGATGTCGGCGGCGTGGTTCTGGGACCGGGCCAATCTCAACGGGCTGGCAGACAAGGGCGATTTTCTGATGATCACCCGGCGTATCAATGGCGGTACCAATGGCCTTGCTGATCGGCAACTGCTGTATCAGCGAGCACTGGAGGTGCTGCCATGAAAGCGCTGGATATGCGTTTCGTGATCGTGGCGTTCGTGCTGGGTTCGGGGCTCGGCACATGGGCCGCCTTGCAGTGGCAGGCGGCCCGCTATGGCCTGCAACTGTCTACGCAAACGCTGGCTTGGCAGCGTGAGCGCGAACAGGCGGCGCTGACGGTCGTCGACTGGCAGAACGCTGAACAAGCGCGAAGGCGGGCGCTGGAACTCCGTCTGCAAGATAACGATACAACCATTCATAAGGAATTGAGCGATGCACAGACTGCTCAAGCTCGCTTGCGTGATCGTCTGGCTACCGCTGATCTGCGGCTGTCAGTCCTTCTCGCAAGCTCCCCCGGTGACGACGAAATGCCAGCCGCCACCGATTCCGACAGCCTGGTTCATGGAAGCCCGCGAGGCGAACTTGACCCAGCGGCTGCTGGACGAATTGTCGCCATCACCGACTACGGCGATCAGGGACTGATCGCTTTGAAGGCCTGCCAAGCCTACGTGCGCGAGATTGCGCACTGATGTTCCCTCCGGCTCCCCACCCCTCGGCCATCGTGCCCCAGCCTGAATCCCGCCTCCATCAGGAGGCGCGGCCCTCTTTTCGGTCCTGACGGGCTTTTCAATCGGTCCTGCCCGGTACATTCATATTGCACCGGCTGATTCGGTACGCTAATGTCCCGAAACGTACCGATGAGACCCCTTCCGTGACGACAGTCAGCAAGCTTTTGATGCGCGTTATCAAGGCTCACGCCCGTTGGCGTTGGCGCGCCTGACTATTTCCTTGCCGGCCCTGCCGGCCCCGTACCTGTATGCCTTCGATTTGTGATGCTTCTTTTTCTGTCATCTCCGGCGTTGTGCCTGGAATGCATGAACGAGGTGGAATCCGGAAGGCCTGAATCAAGTCAGTAAATCAAAAGGTTGATAGCAAAATGCTGCTGATGATCGATAACTACGATTCGTTTACCTACAACGTCGTGCAGTACCTCGGTGAGCTGGGCGCCGATGTCAAAGTCATTCGTAACGACGAATTGACCATTGCCCAGATCGAAGCCCTCAACCCCGAGCGCATCGTGGTTTCGCCTGGCCCGTGTACACCCAATGAGGCTGGCGTCTCGCTTGACGTGATCAGACACTTCGCAGGCAAGCTGCCGATTCTGGGCGTCTGCCTGGGGCATCAGTCCATCGGTCAGGCATTCGGTGGCGATGTGGTCCGCGCGCGTCAGGTGATGCATGGCAAGACCAGCCCGGTCGTTCACGAAGACGGCGGTGTGTTCGAGGGCTTGAATCATCCGTTAGTGGTCACCCGTTACCACTCGCTGGTCGTCAAGCAGGAGACTCTGCCCGAGTGCCTGGAAGTGACCGCCTGGACGGCGCTGGAAGACGGCTCAGTCGATGAGATCATGGGCCTGCGCCACAAGACACTGAACGTCGAGGGGGTACAGTTTCACCCCGAGTCGATCCTGACCGAGCAAGGCCATGAGCTGTTCGCCAACTTTCTCAAGCAGAACGGCGGCCATCGTCAGGGCTAAGGACTTTTTATGAATACCCCCATGAATATCAAAGATGCGCTCAATCGCGTGGTCAACCAGCTGGACCTGACCACTGACGAGATGAGCGATGTCATGCGCGAGATCATGACCGGCCAGTGCACCGAAGCGCAGATCGGTGCATTTCTGATGGGCATGCGCATGAAGAGTGAAACCATCGATGAGATCGTCGGTGCGGTTTCGGTCATGCGCGAGCTGGCAGGCAAGGTTGAACTGAAAACCCTGGACGGCGTGGTCGACATCGTGGGTACGGGCGGCGATGGCGCGAATATCTTCAACGTGTCGACGGCTTCTGCTTTCGTCATCGCAGCTGCGGGTTGCACGGTGGCCAAGCACGGTAATCGTGCTGTCTCGGGTAAAAGCGGCAGTGCCGACCTGTTGGAGGCCGCCGGGGTTTATCTGAACCTCACGCCTGTGCAGGTGGCGCGCTGCATCGACAGCGTCGGCATCGGTTTCATGTTCGCCCAGTCTCATCATACGGCCATGAAGCATACTGCCGGGCCGCGCCGCGAGCTGGGGCTGCGCACATTGTTCAATATGCTGGGGCCGCTGACCAACCCGGCGGGTGTTCGCCACCAGATCGTCGGTGTGTTCAATCAGGCGCTGTGCCGCCCGCTGGCCGAAGTGTTGCTGCGGTTGGGCAGCAAGCATGTGCTGGTCGTGCATTCTCAGGACGGCCTGGACGAGTTCAGCCTGGCCGCGCCGACCTTCGTGGCCGAGCTGAAAAATGGCGAAGTGACTGAATACTGGGTACAACCTGAAGACCTGGGTATCAAAAGCCAGAGTCTGTATGGCTTGGCGGTGGAAAGTCCGGCAGCTTCGCTGGAACTGATTCGCGATGCATTGGGGCGGCGCAAAACCGAAAATGGGCAGAAAGCTGCGGAAATGATCGTGCTCAATGCCGGTGCCGCGCTTTATGCTGCCGACCATGCCACCAGCCTGAAAGAGGGTGTGGCACTGGCGCATGATGCCCTGCACACAGGCCTCGCGCGGGAAAAGCTGGAAGAATTGGGTGCCTTCACGGCGGTATTCAAACAGGAGAACGAAGCATGAGCGTGCCAACCGTACTGGAAAAGATTCTTGCTCGAAAGACCGAGGAAATCGCGGCCCGTCGCGCGATTGTGAGTCTGGCTGAACTTGAGCAGCAGGCCGCCATGGCTGGCGCACCCCGTGGTTTTGCCAATGCGCTGATCACTCAGGCCAGATTGAAGCAGCCTGCTGTCATCGCGGAAATCAAGAAGGCTTCGCCGAGCAAGGGCGTCATCCGGGAAAACTTCCTGCCGGGCGAAATTGCCAGAAGCTATCAGGCGGGGGGCGCAACCTGCCTGTCCGTGCTTACCGACGTCGATTTCTTTCAGGGCTCCGATGCCTACCTGCAGGAAGCACGTGCGGCGTGCAACCTGCCGGTGATCCGCAAGGACTTCATGATCGACCCTTATCAGGTCGTCGAGGCGCGCGCGCTGGGCGCTGACTGCATTCTGTTGATCGTTTCGGCACTGGATGACGTGAAAATGGCTGAGCTGGCCGACGTTGCCAAGCGTGTCGGGCTGGACGTACTGGTCGAGGTGCACGACGGCGACGAGCTGGAGCGGGCACTCAAGACGCTTGATACGCCGCTGGTGGGTGTCAACAATCGCAACCTCCACACTTTTGAAGTGAGCCTGGAAACCACGCTGGAATTGCTGCCCCGTATCCCGCGTGATCGTCTGGTCATCACTGAAAGCGGCATTCTCAACCGTGCGGATGTCGAGCTGATGGAAATCAACGATGTCTATTCGTTCCTGGTAGGCGAGGCTTTCATGCGCGCCGAACATCCTGGTGCCGAGTTGCAGCGGCTGTTCTTTCCGGAGCGCAAGCCTGCGGCTAGCGGCCCGTCCATCGACTGACTGAACACTACGCTTAGGTCCGGCATGCAAGACTCGATCATCGACATCTGCGTCGAACAAGGCTTGCAGGCCGAGCAGGACCTTCTGGCGTCTGTATGCACCGGCGTTACCGATCATGGATTGCTGTTCTGGCGACCCAATGACCGGGCACTGGTCATGCCGCGCCGTATGAGCCGACTGCCGGGTTTTGCCGAAGCCAGCGAGACCCTGGCTGATAATGGCTGGCCGGTGCTGTTGCGTGAAACCGGTGGTGAGCCGGTGCCGCAATCCTCGGCCACGGTGAATATCGCGCTGGTCTATGCACAGCCGCACAATGACGTTGATCGGGACCGCATAGAAACCGCCTACCTGCGCTTGTGTCAGCCGATTCTCGACCTGCTGGAACATCTGGGTGGGCAAGCTTCGCTGGGTGAGGTGCCGGGTGCATTCTGTGACGGTCGCTTCAACGTCAACCTCAATGCTCGCAAGATGGTCGGAACCGCCCAGCGCTGGCGCCAGAGTCGGGGCGGCACGCGTCCGGTGGTGCTGGCTCATGGCGCGTTGCTGCTGGATGACGAGCGCCTACAGATGGCGGGCGCAGTGAACCGCTTCAACGAACTTTGCGAACTTGAACCGCGTGTAAGAGCCGAAAGCCACATCGCCTTGCATGAAGTGTTTCCGGATGTCGATGTTCTGGAGCGCCTGGCGCAAGCCTACCGGCGTCTGCTCGCTGAGCTCTGAATGCCAGAGCTTCAGCGTGTGCCGTAGACCACCATTGTTTTTCCCTTGACGTTGACCAGGCTCTGTTCTTCCAGAGCTTTAAGCACTCGACCGACCATTTCCCTCGAACAGCCGACGATGCGTCCGATTTCCTGACGGGTAATCTTGATCTGCATACCGTCCGGGTGGGTCATCGCATCCGGCTGTTTGCACAGCTCAAGCAACGTGCGAGCCACTCGGCCGGTAACGTCGAGAAATGCCAGGTCACCTACCTTGCGCGTAGTATTGCGCAGACGATCAGCCATCTGGCTGCCGAGTGCATAGAGGATTTCCGGCTCTTGGCGGGTCAGTTCGCGGAAGGCTACGTATGAAATCTCGGCCACTTCGCACTCGGTCTTGGCACGCACCCATGCGCTACGTACGGACTCGTGTCCCGGCTGTTCAAACAGACCCAGCTCACCGAAGAAATCTCCGCTATTGAGATAGGCAACGATCATCTCGCGTCGCTCGTCGTCTTCGATCAGAACCGTGACTGAGCCCTTGAGAATCAGAAACAGAGACTCAGAGCGATCACCCGCATTGATAATGTTGCTCTTCGCGGGGCAGCGGCGGCGTTCTGCATGGGGCAGCAGCTTGTCCAGACTGTTTGCTTTGGGGGTAAAGGTTATTGCGACCATGCGTGACTTCCGAAATAAGGTGTATGGCCAAATGGCATACCTATAGGTATCGGCTGAGGCTGCATTCTCAGCAGCTTTTCCGGACGTGTAGGGGGCTATTTGCGAATAATCCTACGCGTTTCCAACAAAAAGCATTTCTTTCAATGCCTCCGGACAGCTTTTGGTGCTGTGCTAAGCTGGCGACCCCTTTTTTACAGTGGAGTCTTGGCGATGAAGGCACGCATCCAATGGGCTGGCGAAGCCATGTTCCTCGGCGAATCCGGCAGCGGTCATGTGGTAGTGATGGACGGCCCGCCTGAAAGCGGCGGCCGCAATCTGGGTGTACGCCCGATGGAAATGGTATTGATCGGTCTGGGTGGGTGCAGCAACTTCGATGTGGTGAGCATCCTGAAAAAGTCGCGCCAGCCGGTGGAAAGCTGCGAGGCGTTTCTTGAAGCCGAGCGCGCAGATGAAGACCCAAAAGTGTTCACCAGTATTCACCTGCACTTCGTCGTCAAGGGTCGCGGGCTGAAAGAAGCTCAGGTCAAGCGGGCTATCGAGCTGTCGGCGGAGAAGTATTGTTCCGCTTCGATCATGCTCGGGAACGCGGGCGTGAAGATCACTCACGATTATGAAATTGTCGAACTGGCCTGAACGCCAGACATCCAACGATCATAAAAACGGCGCACACTCTGGCAGACGGCTTCGGACGTCTGCATAATGCGCCACTTTTTCAGGGCGCGGCATGTATTGGTTTTCTGCTGCCGGCCCGAACAGACAACCAAAATCGCCAACGCGAAGAGGTGTTAACCGTCCTACGCAGATGAGCCGGACTCAACTGACGGGCATGCTTGATCACGCGGCTGGCGCCGCACCCATATAGAGAGTTTTTAACGGTGAAAAGCAAACTCAAGCTCCACGGGTTCAATAACCTGACAAAGACCTTGAGCTTCAACATTTATGACATCTGCTATGCGGAAACCCCGCAGGACCAGCAGGCGTATGTCGAATACATCAACAGTGTGTACGACGCAGAACGCCTGACGCGGATTCTGACTGATGTTGTCGATATCATTGGTGCCAACATCCTGAACATCGCGCGTCAGGATTACGATCCACAAGGTGCCAGTGTGACCATTCTGATCTCGGAACAGCCGGTGACGCCTACCGAAAGCCAGATCGAAGAGTCGCCAGGTCCACTGCCGGAAACCATCCTGGCGCACCTGGACAAGAGCCACATCACGGTCCATACCTACCCGGAAATTCATCCGGTGGACGGCATCGCCACGTTCCGTGTGGATATCGATGTGTCGACCTGTGGCGTTATTTCACCGCTCAAGGCGTTGAACTACCTGATTCACAAGTTCGAGTCGGATATCGTGACGGTCGATTATCGTGTGCGCGGGTTTACCCGTGACGTGGAAGGCAAGAAGCACTTCATCGACCATGAAATCAACTCGATCCAGAATTACCTGTCTGAAGACACGCGCAACGGTTACCAGATGACCGACGTGAACGTGTATCAGGAAAACCTGTTCCACACCAAGATGCTGCTCAAGCAGTTCGAGCTGGATAACTACCTGTTCGGCGATGCCACCAGCAACTTGTCTGCCGAGCAGCGCGAGCAAGTGACCGCCAAGGTCAAACACGAAATGCTGGAAATCTTCTACGGCCGTAACGTGGCGGTATAAGCCTGCAGTTCGGATATTAAAAAGGCGCCTCTTGCAGGCGCCTTTTTTATGGAGCGTGTCTCGTCGTCAGATGCGATAAGTCGACTTGGTCATGACCTTGGCCAAAACGCTCATGCCGAACTTGACTGGTGCCGGGAAACGAAAGCCGCCTGCTTCCAGCGCAGATTCAGCGTGGTGCTCTTCATCGCTGAGCATTTGTTCCAGAATGGCCCGGGACTTTCCGTCTTCGGTCGGCAATTGCTCCAGGTGTTCGTTCAGGTGCTTGCAGACCTGATCCTCTGTTGCCGCAACAAAGCCCAGGCTGACCCGGTCGCTGATGACCCCGGCTACAGCACCGATCCCGAAGGACAGGCTGTAAAACAGCGGGTTGAGTACGCTGGTGTGGCTGCCAAGTTGATGAATGCGTTGTTCGCACCAGACCAGATGATCTATTTCCTCTTCAGCCGCATGCTCCATCGCCTTGCGCACCTTGGGCAGCTTCGCCGTCAGCGCCTGCCCCTGATAAAGCGCTTGCGCACAGACTTCACCGGTGTGGTTGATGCGCATCAGGCCCGCCACATGACGAGTGTCGACATCGCTCATCTTGTGATCGGGTTTGACAACCGCAGGGGAAGGGCGCCGCGAATGAGCGCTCGATGGCAGCAAGGTGCGCATCGCGCTATCGGCTTGCAGTAACAGACGGTCGAGGGGGGAGTAGTGACGTTCGGTAGCCATGGGCACCTCCGGAAGATCATGCAGGCAGTTTACCCGAATCGGCCGGAGGCAGCAGGGCTTGTATCGCCCGCTCAGCGATCATGACGGTCGCTGAGCGGCTGCAAACCCCGGAAACATCTGATCAGCCCGGCGGCCAGTTCATCTGGCGCTGACCCAGTACATGCATATGAATGTGGTAGACGGTCTGCCCGCCCAGCTCATTGCAGTTCATGACCACACGAAAGCCTTCTTCGCAGCCCAGTTCAACGGCCAGGCGCTGTGCGGTGAACAGGATATGCCCAGCCAAGCCTTTGTCTTCTTCGGTCAGATCGTTCAGGGTACGAATGGGCTTTTTCGGGATAACCAGAAAATGCACCGGTGCCTGCGGGGCGATGTCGTGAAAGGCCAGTACCTGATCATCTTCATAGATGATCTTCGCCGGAATTTCCCGATTGATGATCTTGGTGAACAAAGTTTCCACAGCCGTTTGCTCCTTGTCGGTTGATGGTCGTCGCATGTATCGCGGTGCAACAGTGCGTCTGAGTGTACTGAGCAAGGCAACGCTCGCCCAGCCGTTTGTCTGTCAGCGCGGGCAGTACTTCTTGTTGATGTAGCCGCTGATCTGGCGAGCCAGCCAGCGCGAAACCAGGCGCGGGCTGAATGTCCACAGCCTGGTACTGAAGCCGGGAATGATAACCGCACGGTCTTTTGCAAGCGCCCGAACGGTATACAGCGCCACTTCTTCTGGGCTCATCAGGTTATCGATATTGACCTGCAACTGCGCGGTACGAAAAAAAGCCGTTCTGGTCGGGCCAGGGCAGAGCACCGAGACTTTCACACCGGCCTTCTTCACTTCCTCGCGCAGCCCTTCGGAAAAATGCAGCACATAAGCCTTGCTGGCGTAATAGGTACTCATCCACGGGCCGGGCTGGAAAGCCGCCACCGAGGCGACATTGAGGATCTGCCCGCCGCCCTGAATAGCCATCAGGTTGCCGACCGTGTGGCACAGGCGCGTCAGTGCCAGAATGTTCAGGTCTATCAGGTCCTGCTCGGCGCTCCAGTCTTGAGCCAGAAACGGCCCGCAGGTGCCGATACCCGCTGCGTTGACCAGAAGATCAATCTGATGGGCACCGTCTTCCAGCTCCAGCAGAAAGCCCGAGAGCCGCAAAGGCTCGCCCAGATCGCATGCACGAAACAGCACTTCCACGCCAAAGCGCTGAGTCAACTCCAGTGCGATGGTTTCAAGCAGATCGCGCTGGCGGGCGACCAGGATCAGGCTGCGACCGCGACGTGCCAGTGCTTCGGCCATCGCCAGGCCTATGCCGCTGGACGCGCCGGTGATCAGGGCGTAACGGGTCATGCAGTTCTCCATTGAGCATATTGCGCCCGGCAGTCTACCGGGCCGTGAGCAGTCTATTACGGGTCACTCGGTTTCTTTGAGCTCTTTGTTGACTTCCACAGGCACGTTCATGGCACTGTCACGGTCTTCGTCATCATCGTATGGGAGGGATTGCTCATACTCGTCGGTCTGCAGTTCCAGCTCGTCGCGCAGCATGCCTGCGCCGCCGGCAGTGATGCCGATCAGAATAAGGGGCAGTAACAACACCCATAGAATGGCTAACGTCTTCACGCCTTTCGAGTTCGGTGGCGGCGGTGGACCGAACGAGTTGGTGCCTTTTGTACCGGGCAGCAGGAACATGATGAACGGGAAGACGCTGCCTATGAAGGGCACCATCGTCATCAGCAAGAGCCAGCCCGACCAGCCCATGTCGTGCAGCCGTTGTATGCCGATCTGGGCACCGATGACGGCGAATACTACGAGCACTACTGCGATCAGCAGCCCGCCTGCAACCAGTGACTCGTTCATGACCAGCAGGCATACAGCCACCAGTGCCAGCGCTGCGGCGCTCAATACCAGGCTCCAGGCCAGGTAGCGCAAGCGCCCGATGCGCCCGTGGATACTCAGGACTTTCAGAGGTGCATATTCCGGCTGATCACCGCCAACCTGGGCCTTGGGCGGCGTATAGGGCGATATTTCCAGATGCGCAGGTTTTTGTAGCGGCTGGCTGGTTGTTTCATTCAGGCTCAGGCTGATGTCGCTATCAGGTTCGATACGTGCTTCGACGCCTGCGTCGTTCAGTGCCTTCAGGTAGCGCTCGGCATCGGTGTAGGTCAGCCCGCGCTTGAGCGCGACCGGTTGGCCACTGAACAACTTCTGCACGGCAGCGGATTCGCTTTTGAACAGCCCCGCAAGGTTGGCCTTTGCGGTGTCTGGTTCGACACCTTCACGCACCTGTCCCTCAAATACAATCTTGAAGTGGGAATCGGCCATACAGGGCTTCCTTGTCTTGAGTTTGAGAACAGTACAGGGCGCTTGCGTTACCCCTTGGGTAAAGCCCAGCGCCCTGTCACGTGACTGATAAGGCCGGTGCTTATCGGGTCAGAAGGGTTTGACGATGACCAGAATGACGATGGCGATAAGGATCAGTACAGGAATCTCGTTGAACCAACGATAGAACACATGACTGCGGCCATTTTCTCCGCGGGCGAAGCGTTTGACCTGCGCGCCACAGACATGGTGATAGCCGATCAACAGGAAAACCAGCGTTAGCTTCGCGTGCATCCAGCCCTGGCTGAAATAACCGCTGGCATCAAAGCTGATCAGCCAGCCGCCGAAGATCAGTGTTGCGATCATCGCCGGAGTCATGATGCCACGGTAGAGCTTGCGCTCCATCACCATGAAACGCTCACGGCTGATCGTGTCCTCACTCATCGAGTGGTAAACGAACAGTCTTGGCAGATAGAAGAGGGCTGCAAACCAGCAGACCATTGAAATGACATGCAGTGCTTTGATCCATAGATAGAGCATTTTTGATTATTCCCAGGTTCACGGTGGCCGAATAGTAGTGTCTTGTGCGTCCGTACGTCACGTTGTCGGTTGTCGCAGAGGCGATAGGCTCCTATTATCGACCGCTTTCCAGTTGTTTCGTTGAGGGCAGGTTATGGTCAAGGTCGGTATCGTCGGCGGCACGGGTTACACCGGGGTCGAGCTGCTGCGTCTGTTGGCACAGCATCCGCAGGCAGAAGTCGTGGTGATCACCTCGCGTTCCGAGGCAGGTATGCCGGTCGCCGACATGTACCCGAACCTGCGAGGTCATTACGACGGCCTGGCTTTCAGCGTACCTGACGTGAAAACCCTGGGGGCCTGTGACGTCGTGTTCTTCGCTACGCCTCACGGGGTCGCTCATGCACTGGCCGGCGAGCTGCTTGCTGCGGGCACCAAAGTGATCGATTTGTCTGCCGACTTCCGCCTGCAGGACCCGGTCGAATGGGCCAAGTGGTACGGTCAGCCTCACGGTGCTCCGCAGTTACTGCAGGATGCGGTGTACGGGCTGCCAGAAGTCAATCGCGAGCAGATCAGGAACGCACGGCTCATCGCGGTGCCTGGCTGCTATCCGACAGCTACCCAGTTGGGCTTCCTGCCGTTGCTGGAAGCGGGCATTGCCGACAACACTCGCCTGATTGCCGACTGTAAATCTGGCGTCAGCGGTGCGGGCCGTGGTCTGAACATCGGTTCTCTGTATTCGGAAGCCAATGAAAGCTTTAAAGCCTATGCCGTAAAAGGCCATCGTCACTTGCCTGAAATCACCCAGGGCCTGCGCCGCGCGGCAGGTGGTGACATCGGCCTGACGTTTGTTCCGCATCTGGTGCCGATGATTCGTGGCATTCACTCCACGCTCTATGCAACGGTGACTGATCGCTCGGTAGATCTTCAGGCTCTGTTCGAGAAGCGTTACGCCGACGAGCCGTTTGTGGATGTGATGCCAGCGGGTAGCCATCCCGAGACGCGCAGTGTGCGTGGTGCCAACGTTTGCCGCATCGCGGTGCATCGCCCGCAGGGTGGCGATCTGGTTGTCGTGCTATCGGTGATCGACAACCTGGTGAAAGGCGCTTCAGGTCAGGCGGTTCAGAACATGAACATCCTGTTCGGTCTGGATGAGCGTGCCGGGCTGTCTCATGCGGGCATGATGCCTTAAGAGGCCTCAGGCTCCAGGTTGCAAGGCAAAGGCTGTGGTCCTGTACTTGTACCTTGGAGCTGTCCCTCCACCAAATAGTTGACCGATTTTCTGGGAGAAGCGGATAATGCCGTCATTACGCATTACGACGGCTAACGCCGGGAGATATCTGACATGAGTGTCGAATCCTTCACGCCTACCGCTTTGGAGTTCACTCCAAATGCAGCGCACAAGGTGAAAACCCTGGTCGACGAAGAGGGCAATGATCGTCTCAAGCTGCGTGTATTCGTTACCGGTGGCGGTTGCTCGGGTTTTCAGTACGGCTTCACGTTTGATGAAGACGTCGCAGACGATGACACCATCGTCGAGCGCGAGGGCGTGAGCCTCGTGGTCGATCCGATGAGTTTCCAGTATCTGGCTGGCGCAGAGGTCGATTATCAGGAAGGGCTTGAAGGTTCGCGATTCGTGATCAAGAACCCGAATGCATCCACCACGTGTGGTTGCGGCTCCTCGTTTTCGATCTGACAAGGTCGCAGCTGCAAACAAAAACGCCGCTCATCGAGCGGCGTTTTGCGTTCAGACAGCAGGTCAGGCGGGATAGATCGCGCCTAGAACACGTCTGCCTTTTGCGCCGGTTACCGTCGGGCGATTGGCCGGGACGCGTTCCAGACAGCAATGTGCCAGCCAGGCAAACGCCATGGCCTCGACCCAGTCGGGGTCTACGCCGAACTCCTGAGTACTTTTGACCTCGGTATTGGGCAGCAGCTCGGCGAGGCGTTTCATCAGTGCCTTGTTATGGGCACCACCGCCACATACCAGAAGCTCTTTGGTAATTTTTTGTGCGGATTGCAGAGACTCTGTGATGGTCAGTGCCGTAAGTTCCAGCAGAGTGGCCTGCACATCCTCCGGTGCCAGTGTGGGTAGCTGAAACAGATGATGGTGCACCCAGCCCAGGTTGAACACTTCCCGGCCTGTACTCTTGGGGCCCTTGGTCAGGAAGAACTGATCGCTAAGCAGCTTCTTGAGCAGTGCATCATCAACCTTGCCGCTCGCCGCCCAAGCGCCATCCTTGTCATAGCTCTCATGACGCTGCGATTGTATCCAGGCATCAAGCAGGACATTTCCAGGCCCGCAATCGAAGCCTTCGACCGGGCGGTCGGATTCGATCAGGCTCAGGTTGCTGAACCCGCCGATGTTCAATACCGCGCGGTGATCTTTATTGTCGTCGAAGAGCGCTTCGTGGAAGGCGGGCACGAGCGGTGCGCCCTGTCCGCCAGCTGCGATATCGCGACGGCGGAAGTCGCTCACCACGGTGATCTCGGTCAGCTCTGCCAGCAGCGCAGGGTTACCGATCTGAACGCTGTAGCCGCGCGCGGGCTCGTGACGAATTGTCTGGCCGTGGCTGCCAATGGCGCGGATCTCGGCGGCCACCCTGTTTTGATCTTGCAGCAAGGTCTGCACGCCCTGTGCGACCAGTCTGCACCACTTCTGCTCCGCAATTGCCGCGCGCGCGAGCTCATCCACGCCGCTGGAGCAAAGCCCCAGCAACTCGGCATGCAGGTCTTCCGGCATGGGGATGTAGTGAGTGGCCAGAAGCCTTGATCGGTCATCCTGCTTCAAAAGGGCGATATCAATCCCATCGAGACTGCTGCCGGACATCACACCAATATAGAAGAAGTCCATGGATTACCTTTTATTCGAGGCCAGCGTGGTGGCCTTTTCCTGATCCATGCGCGCCATCAAAGGCTGGCTTTGCTGCATGAACCGCTGTTTTTCGGATTTGGCGATCGGATCCGCCATCGGGAGCTTCTGGCCCAGCGGGTCTACGTGAACGCCATTGACCTGGAATTCATAGTGCAAGTGCGGTCCTGTGGACAAACCGGTAGTTCCAATATAGCCGATTACCTGACCTTGCTTGACGGTTCCGCCGGTTTGTACACCTTTGGCGAAGCCTTGCATGTGGCCATACAGCGTGCGGTAGGTGTCACCGTGCTGAATGATGACCGTATTGCCGTATCCGCCGCGACGGCCGGCGAGCAGAACCTTGCCATCACCGGTTGCCTTGATCGGCGTGCCGCGTGGCGCAGCATAGTCGACGCCTTTGTGGGCGCGGATCTTGTTGAGGATCGGGTGTTTGCGGCCCATCGAGAACATTGAGCTGATGCGGGCAAAGTCTACCGGCGTACGGATGAATGCCTTGCGCATGCTGTTGCCGTCGGCTGTGTAGTAATTGGTATTGCCCTGTTTGTTTGTGTAACGAACAGCGGTGTAGGTCTTGCCACGGTTGGTAAAGCGGGCGGACAGGATGTTACCTGTGCCGACGCTTTTGCCGTTGACCACTTTCTGCTCATAAACCACGTCAAACTCGTCACCCTTGCGGATGTCCTGCGCGAAGTCGATGTCGTAGCCGAAGATGTTGGCCATGTCCATCGTCATGCTGTGAGTCAGACCGGCGCGTTGCGCAGACTGCGAAAGGGAGCTGTTGATTAACCCGTGCACATAGGCATTGCGCACGTTGGGCTTGCTGATCTCGCGATTGAAAACGAAGCCGGAAGCCGATTTCGACAGGCTAATGGTCTCGAGTTCGCTGAGTTTGGTATGCAGTTGCTTGAGCTGGCCGTCCGGCGAAAGCTCGAACTGCAGGGTTTGCCCGTTCTGCAGCTTGCTGAATTGCTTGGCCTGCTTGTCGCTGGCCAGTACCTCATGAACGGTAGCGGCTGGCAGCCCGACTTTTTCGAACAGAGTCGAAAGGGTGTCGCCCTTGCTGACCGTGACTTCCCGATGGTTTGGGTCTTTTGCAGGGGCAGCTGTCGGCTTTTCTGCTTCGGACGTTGCTGTTGCGGTGTCCTGAGTCTGTTCTTCGGCGTTGTCGATCTGCGCAAATGGCGATTCGGTGGTTTCAGGTGTGGCTTGAGTGGCTTGCGGAGCGTCTTGGTCTTGTACGTCCTGATCCGGCATCTCCAGATCAAGGGAAAGGTTCGTTCGTTTGGCTTCGACTTCGCTGGAAGGAAAAACCAGGAGAGCCAGGCTCAACAATGCGGCGATGCCGCTTGCAGCGAGCAGGTGACTCTTCGGATAAAGCGGGGGCGCTTTAGGCGGTGTGTCTTTCATAGGTAATTTGACTTTGAAAAAGGTGAAATGGAAAAGATGAATGACATGATGAAGATGAAATAACTGTATAAAATATAACCAAAACCTGCTCGAAGCAACCCTTCCCGCGTATCGGTCACTGATTCGCAGGCAAACGCTGGGCAAAACTTGTAATTGGGCTCTGATCTTGTAAGGTTGGTTCCCTTTGAATTGGGGGCTGAAATGAAGTCGGTTGAAGAGCAGCTGGTGCTGATCAAGCGCGGTGCAGATGAACTCCTGGTCGAGGCCGAGCTGGTCGAGAAGCTGAAGCGTGGCCAGCCGCTGCGTATCAAGGCTGGTTTCGACCCGACGGCCCCCGATCTCCATCTCGGGCATACCGTGCTTATTAATAAGCTGCGGCAGTTCCAGGATCTCGGTCACCAGATCATCTTCCTGATCGGTGACTTCACCGGCATGATCGGCGACCCGAGTGGTAAAAGCGCTACGCGTCCGCCGCTCACCCGCGAGCAGGTCCTTGACTACGCCGAGACCTATAAGTCTCAGGTCTTCAAGATTCTCGATCCGGCCAAGACCGAAGTCGCATTCAATTCGACCTGGATGGACAAGCTCAGTCCGGCCGACTTTATTCGGCTGTCCTCGCAGTACACTGTTGCCCGAATGCTTGAGCGTGACGATTTCGACAAGCGCTATAAAAGCAATCAGTCCATCGCCATTCACGAATTCCTTTACCCGCTGGTGCAGGGTTACGACTCCGTGGCCTTGAAGGCTGACGTCGAGCTCGGTGGTACCGACCAGAAATTCAATCTGCTGATGGGGCGCGAGCTTCAGCGTGCTTATGGTCAGGAGCCGCAATGCATCTTGACCATGCCGTTGCTCGAAGGGCTGGACGGCGTGAAGAAAATGTCCAAGTCGCTGGGTAACTACGTCGGTATTCAGGAAGCGCCGGGCATTATGTACAGCAAGCTGGTGTCGATTCCTGATTCCCTGATGTGGCGTTACTTTGAACTGCTGAGCTTCCGCTCCATGGAAGAAATCGACGGGCTGAAGGCCGATTGTGAAGCGGGTGCCAATCCGCGTGATATCAAAATCAAGCTGGCTGAAGAACTGGTGGCACGCTTTCACGGCGAAGAGGCTGCGGCCAACGCGCACCGCTCTGCGGGTAACCGTATGAAGGAAGGCGAATTGCCGGATGATCTGCCAGAGATATCCGTGGCTGCTGCAGAAGATATGCCGATCTCGGCTGTTCTTAATAAGGCAGGGTTGGTGAAGAACGCCGCGGTTGCGCGTGACCTGCTGGCATCTGGCGGTGTGCGTATAGATGGTGAAGTGGTTGATCGCAGCTTTGTATTCAAGCTGGGTTCGACTCATGTCTGCCAGGCTGGCAAGAAGGCTTTCGGGCGAGTTACTCTGGTTTTCGAAGAAAGTTCAAAATAACGGTTGACGCCCTCTGTGATCTGTCTATAATTCGCCCCAATTCCGGCGCAGACGGAAACGAAAAAGCCTTGTAGATCAATAGTTTACAAGGGTTTGGAGTGAAGAGTCAGCGAGGAAGGAGGTCGGGTCTGGATTGATCGGCAGCGGTGAGAAAAAAGAGTTTGACACGCGGTTGTAACGCTGTAGAATTCGCCTCCCGCTGATGAGCAACTGCAGAGTTGATCGAAGCGCAAGTGGTTGAAGTTGCAAAGGAAACTTTGAAAACTTGTTGAAATAACCGCTTGACAGATACAGAGGACGCTGTAGAATGCGCGCCTCGGTTGAGACGAAAGGTCTTGGCCCACCGCTCTTTAACAACTGAATCAAGCAATTCGTGTGGGTGCTTGTGGTGTCAGACTGAAGTCAACAGATTATCAGCAACCCAAGTTACTCCGCGAGAAATCAAAGATGTAACCAACGATTGCTGAGCCAAGTTTAGGGTTTTCTCAAAACCCAGTTAGATGTTTGAACTGAAGAGTTTGATCATGGCTCAGATTGAACGCTGGCGGCAGGCCTAACACATGCAAGTCGAGCGGCAGCACGGGTACTTGTACCTGGTGGCGAGCGGCGGACGGGTGAGTAATGCCTAGGAATCTGCCTGGTAGTGGGGGATAACGCTCGGAAACGGACGCTAATACCGCATACGTCCTACGGGAGAAAGCAGGGGACCTTCGGGCCTTGCGCTATCAGATGAGCCTAGGTCGGATTAGCTAGTTGGTGAGGTAATGGCTCACCAAGGCGACGATCCGTAACTGGTCTGAGAGGATGATCAGTCACACTGGAACTGAGACACGGTCCAGACTCCTACGGGAGGCAGCAG
>NZ_CP092923.1:3732500-5212500 GCF_022557255.1 Pseudomonas syringae pv. tagetis | reverse complement strand
GGAGATAGCTGGTTCTCCTCGAAAGCTATTTAGGTAGCGCCTCATGTATCACTGTAGGGGGTAGAGCACTGTTTCGGCTAGGGGGTCATCCCGACTTACCAAACCGATGCAAACTCCGAATACCTACAAGTGCCGAGCATGGGAGACACACGGCGGGTGCTAACGTCCGTCGTGAAAAGGGAAACAACCCAGACCGTCAGCTAAGGTCCCAAAGTCATGGTTAAGTGGGAAACGATGTGGGAAGGCTTAGACAGCTAGGAGGTTGGCTTAGAAGCAGCCACCCTTTAAAGAAAGCGTAATAGCTCACTAGTCGAGTCGGCCTGCGCGGAAGATGTAACGGGGCTCAAACCATGCACCGAAGCTACGGGTATCATCTCAGGATGATGCGGTAGAGGAGCGTTCTGTAAGCCTGTGAAGGTGAGTTGAGAAGCTTGCTGGAGGTATCAGAAGTGCGAATGCTGACATGAGTAACGACAATGGGTGTGAAAAACACCCACGCCGAAAGACCAAGGTTTCCTGCGCAACGTTAATCGACGCAGGGTTAGTCGGTCCCTAAGGCGAGGCTGAAAAGCGTAGTCGATGGAAAACAGGTTAATATTCCTGTACTTCTGGTTATTGCGATGGAGGGACGGAGAAGGCTAGGCCAGCCTGGCGTTGGTTGTCCAGGTTTAAGGTGGTAGGCTGAGATCTTAGGTAAATCCGGGGTCTCAAGGCCGAGAGCTGATGACGAGTGTTCTTTTAGAACACGAAGTGGTTGATGCCATGCTTCCAAGAAAAGCTTCTAAGCTTCAGGTAACCAGGAACCGTACCCCAAACCGACACAGGTGGTTGGGTAGAGAATACCAAGGCGCTTGAGAGAACTCGGGTGAAGGAACTAGGCAAAATGGCACCGTAACTTCGGGAGAAGGTGCGCCGGTGAGGGTGAAGCATTTACTGCGTAAGCCCACGCCGGTCGAAGATACCAGGCCGCTGCGACTGTTTATTAAAAACACAGCACTCTGCAAACACGAAAGTGGACGTATAGGGTGTGACGCCTGCCCGGTGCCGGAAGGTTAATTGATGGGGTTAGCGCAAGCGAAGCTCTTGATCGAAGCCCCGGTAAACGGCGGCCGTAACTATAACGGTCCTAAGGTAGCGAAATTCCTTGTCGGGTAAGTTCCGACCTGCACGAATGGCGTAACGATGGCGGCGCTGTCTCCACCCGAGACTCAGTGAAATTGAAATCGCTGTGAAGATGCAGTGTATCCGCGGCTAGACGGAAAGACCCCGTGAACCTTTACTATAGCTTTGCACTGGACTTTGAATTTGCTTGTGTAGGATAGGTGGGAGGCTTTGAAGCGTGGACGCCAGTCTGCGTGGAGCCAACCTTGAAATACCACCCTGGCAACTTTGAGGTTCTAACTCAGGTCCGTTATCCGGATCGAGGACAGTGTATGGTGGGTAGTTTGACTGGGGCGGTCTCCTCCTAAAGAGTAACGGAGGAGTACGAAGGTGCGCTCAGACCGGTCGGAAATCGGTCGTAGAGTATAAAGGCAAAAGCGCGCTTGACTGCGAGACAGACACGTCGAGCAGGTACGAAAGTAGGTCTTAGTGATCCGGTGGTTCTGTATGGAAGGGCCATCGCTCAACGGATAAAAGGTACTCCGGGGATAACAGGCTGATACCGCCCAAGAGTTCATATCGACGGCGGTGTTTGGCACCTCGATGTCGGCTCATCACATCCTGGGGCTGAAGCCGGTCCCAAGGGTATGGCTGTTCGCCATTTAAAGTGGTACGCGAGCTGGGTTTAGAACGTCGTGAGACAGTTCGGTCCCTATCTGCCGTGGACGTTTGAGATTTGAGAGGGGCTGCTCCTAGTACGAGAGGACCGGAGTGGACGAACCTCTGGTGTTCCGGTTGTCACGCCAGTGGCATTGCCGGGTAGCTATGTTCGGAAAAGATAACCGCTGAAAGCATCTAAGCGGGAAACTTGCCTCAAGATGAGATCTCACTGGAACCTTGAGTTCCCTGAAGGGCCGTCGAAGACTACGACGTTGATAGGTTGGGTGTGTAAGCGCTGTGAGGCGTTGAGCTAACCAATACTAATTGCCCGTGAGGCTTGACCATATAACACCCAAGCAATCTGCGTGAGATGAGCAGATTGCGGTGACTGTGAAGATGACACGAACCGAAGGCTTGCGATCACGAACGCACCGAGCTATCACATACCCGATTTGCTGAAGCGCGCCGCAAGGCACGATTCGGTACCCGAATTTCTTGATGACCATAGAGCATTGGAACCACCTGATCCCATCCCGAACTCAGTAGTGAAACGATGTATCGCCGATGGTAGTGTGGGGTTTCCCCATGTGAGAGTAGGTCATCGTCAAGATTGAATTCCAGAAACCCTCATCGCTTACGCGTTGAGGGTTTTTGTTTTTCTGGTTCCCCCAAACCAACATGAAAACACGTTTTCGTTTCTATGCAGCATGTCTCTGCGTGGCTATGATGCGTGCCTCATTGCCAGGCGACTCTAAATGCTGACCTTGTTAAAGCTTCTTGCTGATGGTGCGTTCCATTCTGGACAGGTATTAGGCAATGCTCTGGGCATAAGCCGTAGTGCTGTCTGGAAGCAGCTTCAGCAGCTTGAGGTCGATCTGGGCATCGAGGTACATAAAGTGCGCGGGCGAGGTTATCGACTGGCTGCGCCCATCTCTCTCTTGAGTGCTGCTGGCATAGTGCAGTGCGGATTTCCTGCCAACTGGTCTGTGCGCACTTACGACACTATCGATTCAACCAACGCAGAGGCCGCGCGTCTGATTGCTCAAGGCGAGTCCATGCCTTTGCTGGTCGTGGCCGAGCAGCAAACTTCCGGAAGAGGGCGGCGTGGTCGCAAGTGGGTAAGCCCATTCGCTGAGAACCTGTATTACAGTCTGGTGCTGCGCATCGATGGCGGAATGCGCCAGTTGGAGGGGCTCAGTCTTTTGGTGGGTCTGGCGGTGATGAATGTGTTGCGCGACATGGGTGTACATGGTGCAGGCCTTAAATGGCCTAATGATGTGCTGGTCGGTAGGCAGAAGATTGCTGGCATCCTGCTGGAGCTTATAGGTGATCCGGCAGACGTCTGCCATGTCATCATCGGAATAGGCGTGAATGTGAATATGCGTTCATCCTTCGAAGTAGATCAGTTATGGACGTCCATTCGACTCGAAACAGGCAGTCTCATTGATCGCAATCAGATCGCGGCCCTTATAGGCAGTCAGCTCGATGCTCTTCTTGTGGTTCATCGCAAGGAAGGTTTTGCAGCTTTTCAGAAAGAATGGGAGCGCGGGCACCTGTGGCAGGGGGCGGCGGTAAAGTTGTTGTCAGGGATTCAGGAAGTGGAGGGAGTGGTGTTGGGGGTCGACTCGCTTGGGGCGCTAAGGCTTGAGGTCAGTGGTGTGGAAAAGAGCTTCAGTGGCGGCGAGCTCAGCCTGAGGTTACGAGATGATTCTTGAGCTCGATTGTGGCAACAGCTTTATCAAATGGCGGGTAACGGCGAAGCGTGACGCATCAGTGATCAGTGGCGGCGTTGTGGATTCAGATGCTGCCTTGCTGGAACATCTGAGTAATCTGCCTGGTGCATCATTCACTGACTGCCGTCTTGTAAGTGTTCGTAGCACTGAAGAAACGGCAAGGATGGTCGCTTTATTGGCTGATACCTTTTCCGTAATGCCGGTCTGCGCTATGCCTGCTCGTGAGCTTGCTGGTGTCACCAATGGCTACGACGACTTCGCACGTCTGGGCATGGATCGCTGGCTGGCGTTTGTTGGTGCTTACCATCTTGCAAGGGGCGCATGCCTGGTGATCGATCTCGGTACTGCGGTGACGTCTGACTTTGTGGACGCTATGGGCACGCACCTTGGCGGTTTTATTTGCCCTGGAATGCCCTTGATGCGCAATCAGTTGCGTACCCATACTCGTCGCATCAGGTATGACGACACGGAGGCTGAGAGAGCCTTGGCCCGCCTTGTTCCCGGTCGTGCGACTGCCGAGGCTGTAGAGCGTGGCTGTTCGTTGATGCTCAGAGGGTTTGCTATGACTCAGATCGAGATAGCCCGTGGGTACTGGGGGGGCGATTTTGCTGTTTTCGTGACTGGTGGAGATGCTGCTCTGGTTGCGGATGTGCTGCCAGGCGCTCGCATCGTTCCTGATCTGGTCTTCGTGGGTCTGGCTCTCGCTTGCCCTTTGCGTTGAGGTCTCTATGCGTTGGTTATTTCTTCTGCTGCTGATGCTTAATGCCTTTTATTACATCTGGCACCAGCAAGAGGCTCCACTGAGGGCCAAAGAGGTGATGCCCTTATCGTTGCACCGTGCCCCTCAGCAGGATATTCGCCTGCTCAGCGAATCGGATGCGGGGCGGGCGTCGCATGATGCCGATAGGAGGTGTCTTTACGTTGGTGGCTTTGTCAGACCAGAAGATGCTCGTCTGGTTGAGCAGCGTCTGAACAGCCTGGATATACAGTCTCAATTCCAGCCACTACAAACGAATGGGGCGACCGCCTACTGGCTAAAAATTACCCCGGAAAGTCGACGCCTTGTAGAGGCGGGTGTGATCAGCCAGCTGAGTCAGGATTTCCCTCAAATAAAAAATCAAATAATGTTATGCGAGGGCATTGCAACTGCTGATTAGTTTACATAGAATGGCGCCCGCTTCGCAGTGAGGTGAAAGTCTCGCGAACGAAGTGGTAGTAGTCAACGCATGTAACCTCAGGTTTTTACTGAGAAAAAGGTTGACAGAAGGGCAGCATGAGTTGAGAATGCTGCCTCGCTTAGGAGGGGTTCCCGAGCGGCCAAAGGGATCAGACTGTAAATCTGACGTCTACGACTTCGAAGGTTCGAATCCTTCCCCCTCCACCAGATTTAGCGCAAGCTGCAAATTGCGCGGGTATAGTTTAGTGGTAGAACCTCAGCCTTCCAAGCTGATGATGCGGGTTCGATTCCCGCTACCCGCTCCAAGCTTGCGGCTTATGCATTGTGTTTTGCTCTTGTAGCTCAGTTGGTAGAGCACACCCTTGGTAAGGGTGAGGTCAGCGGTTCAAATCCGCTCAAGAGCTCCATTGCTAAAGGCAGATATGAAAATATCTGCCTTTGTTTTAGGTGGGTCGGTTGCGCTTGACTTGCCTGATGTCTTGTTTAGATTCTGCTTTTGGGGCAGGCTGTTCTGAATAAGATGTTGAAAAACTCTCGTCAGGTCCGCATAATGGTCGGCCTGATTTTGCTTTTAGGTCAGTAGCTCAATTGGCAGAGCGACGGTCTCCAAAACCGTAGGTTGGGGGTTCGATTCCCTCCTGACCTGCCAGATTTCCTAGGTGTAATCTGGCTTTCTTTTCACAGGATCTCCGTAGATGAATCCCAAGGCTGAAGCATCAGACTCTCGCTTTGATATGCTGAAGTGGCTCCTGGTAGTCGTTTTGGTTGTCGTGGGTGTTGTCGGTAATCAGTATTATTCTGCTGAGCCGATCCTGTACCGTGTTCTCGCTCTCCTCGTGATTGCCGCTGTCGCTGCGTTTGTAGCGTTGCAAACCGGTAAGGGCAAGGCCTTTTTCGTTCTGGCGAAAGAGGCTCGCGCCGAGATTCGTAAAGTCGTATGGCCTACTCGCCAAGAAACCACTCAAACCACGTTGATCGTTGTGGCTGTTGTGCTGGTTATGGCGTTGCTGTTGTGGGGGCTTGATTCCCTGCTCGGCTGGCTTGTTTCCTTGATAGTTGGCTAAGGGTGTCCCGTGGCTAAGCGTTGGTACGTAGTGCATGCTTACTCGGGTTACGAGAAGCATGTCATGCGCTCGTTGATCGAGCGTGTGAAGCTGGCAGGCATGGAAGATGGCTTCGGCGAAATTCTGGTTCCCACTGAAGAAGTGGTCGAAATGCGTAATGGCCAGAAGCGCAAAAGCGAACGCAAGTTCTTCCCGGGTTATGTGCTTGTTCAGATGGATATGAATGAGGGTACTTGGCACTTGGTCAAGGACACTCCTCGCGTCATGGGCTTCATTGGCGGTACCGCTGACAAGCCTGCTCCGATCACCGACAAGGAAGCGGAAGCAATTCTGCGTCGTGTCGCAGACGGTAGCGACAAGCCGAAGCCTAAGACACTGTTCGAGCCGGGTGAGGTTGTTCGTGTGACCGACGGTCCGTTTGCTGATTTTAACGGTACGGTTGAAGAAGTTAACTACGAAAAGAGCCGGATTCAAGTGGCGGTGCTCATTTTCGGACGCTCTACCCCGGTAGAGTTGGAGTTCAGTCAGGTCGAAAAGGCATAACTGAGCTGGAATCCCATACCCCGCAGCCTAAGGCTGTGGGGTTTTTTCGTCACTGGGATATACGCGTAAGTAACCGGGGAGCCTTTATTGGCGCTTGAACCCGTAATTGGAGTGCCTCATGGCCAAGAAGATAACCGCATACATCAAGCTGCAAGTGAAAGCCGCTCAGGCTAACCCAAGCCCGCCAGTTGGTCCTGCTCTGGGTCAGCACGGTGTGAATATCATGGAATTCTGCAAAGCGTTCAACGCCCGTACTCAGGGTATTGAGCCAGGCTTGCCGACTCCAGTGATCATCACTGTGTACAGCGACCGTAGCTTCACTTTCGAAACAAAAAGTACCCCTGCATCGGTTCTGCTCAAGAAAGCTGCAGGCTTGATCAGCGGCTCGGCTCGCCCGAACACCGTTAAAGTTGGCACCGTGACTCGTGCTCAGCTGGAAGATATCGCTAAAGCAAAAAATGCGGATCTGACTGCAGCTGACATGGAAGCGGCCGTGCGTACCATCGCCGGTTCCGCTCGTAGCATGGGCCTTAACGTGGAGGGTGTGTAATGGCTAAGCTGACCAAGCGTCAAAAGGCAATCGCCAGCAAGGTCGAGGCTGGCAAGTCCTACAACTTCGTAGACGCTGCAGCCCTGCTGACCGAGCTGTCGACTGTCAAGTTCAGCGAGTCGGTAGACGTTGCTGTCAACCTGGGCGTTGATCCTCGTAAGTCCGACCAGGTCGTTCGTAGCGCTACCGTACTGCCGCACGGCACCGGTAAAACTGTACGCGTTGCAGTTTTCACCCAAGGTCCTGCTGCTGAAGCTGCTCTGGCTGCCGGTGCTGATCGCGTTGGTATGGATGATCTGGCCGCTGAAATGAAAGCTGGCGATCTGAACTATGACGTGGTTATCGCTTCCCCTGACGCAATGCGCGTTGTGGGTCAGTTGGGTCAGGTTCTCGGTCCTCGTGGCCTGATGCCTAACCCTAAAGTCGGCACTGTTACTCCTGACGTTGCGAACGCCGTCAAGAATGCCAAGGCTGGTCAGGTTCGTTATCGCACCGACAAAAACGGCATCATCCACACTTCCGTTGGCAAGGTCGGCTTCGATGCCGTCAAGCTGAAGGAAAACGTTGAAGCGCTGATCGCTGATCTGAAGCGTATCAAGCCAGCTTCTTCGAAAGGTATTTACGTCAAGCGCATCACCCTGAGCACCACTATGGGCCCAGGTCTGGTCATCGACCAGGGTTCGTTGGAAGCGTAAGACAAAAGCGGTACGGTGATTGACGCCGTACCCCTTTGAAAGATTGGGGTCCCTGCCTGGCGGGGGCTATCCAAGACCGTAGGCGACGCAAGTCTTAAACCTCAAGCCTACGCAGATGGTGCTCCCGGTTCCTTACCGAATCAGACACCAAAACGACATCTGGCTTCGGTCGGATGAAACGGTAACAAGCAGGAGTTAAACCCGTGGCAATTAAACTCGAAGACAAGAAGGCCATCGTCGCTGAAGTCAACGAGGCTGCCAAAGCTGGTCTGTCCGCTGTCGTGGCTGATGCCCGTGGTGTGACGGTCGGCGCTATGACCGGACTCCGTAAAGAGGCTCGTGAAGCTGGCGTTTACGTACGTGTTGTACGTAACACCCTGCTCAAGCGCGCTGTTGCTGACACTGAATTCAGTGTCCTCAACGACGTGTTCACTGGCCCGACCTTGATCGCGTTCTCCAATGAACATCCTGGCGCTGCTGCCCGTCTGTTCAAGGAATTCGCCAAAGGTCAGGACAAGTTCGAGATCAAGGCAGCTGCGTTCGAGGGCAAGTTCCTCGCAGCTAATCAGATCGATGTACTGGCAAGCCTGCCGACCCGTGACGAAGCAATTTCTCAGCTGATGAGCGTGATTCAAGGCGCTACCAGCAAGTTGGCTCGTACTCTGGCGGCTGTTCGCGACCAAAAAGAAGCAGCTGCAGCCTAAGGCTGAGTCAGATCTTTTCGCGTATTTTTGTTTATTTTGATGGTCGCGTAGGCCGTCCCCCAATTCAGGAAATTGAGTCATGTCCATCTCTCAAGACGATATCCTTAACGCCGTAGCTGAAATGTCCGTTCTGCAGGTTGTAGAGCTGATCAAGGCGTTCGAAGAGAAGTTTGGCGTTACCGCTGCTGCCGGCTCTGCTGGTCCAGCTGTTGCTGCTGCTGTTGTTGAAGAACAAACTGAATTCAACGTCATGCTGCTGGAAGCTGGCGAGAAGAAAGTTAACGTGATCAAGGCAGTACGTGAACTGACCGGTCTGGGTCTGAAAGAAGCCAAGGCAGTCGTTGACGGCGCGCCAGCAATGGTTCTGGAAGCTGTTGCCAAAGACGCAGCTGACAAAGCCAAAGCTACTCTGGAAGAAGCAGGCGCTAAAGTCGAGCTGAAATAAGCATCGATTTTGAGTGTCCAGCCCACGCGTTTAGCGAAAGGCTGATGGCTGGTGGCTTTTGCCACCGGCCTTTTTCCGTTATAGACGATTGGCGCTGTCAACGTTTGTAACGTGTGGTATCCACCGATGGCGGTGGCGCAAACCAAGGGGTTTGCAAGATTTTCTGGCTGCTTCCGTCGGGAGGGAGCCAAACAAGCAGGTGACCAAGCTGGGGAACGCTGATGGCTTACTCATATACTGAGAAAAAACGTATCCGCAAGGACTTTAGCAAGTTGCCGGACGTAATGGATGTGCCATATCTTTTGGCCATCCAGCTGGATTCGTATCGCGAATTCCTGCAGGCGGGAGCGACCAAAGATCAGTTCCGCGACGTCGGTCTGCATGCAGCCTTCAAATCCGTTTTCCCGATCATCAGCTACTCCGGCAATGCTGCGCTGGAGTATGTAGGTTATCGCTTGGGCGAACCGGCATTTGATGTCAAGGAATGCGTGCTGCGCGGTGTGACGTACGCAGTACCTCTGCGTGTCAAGGTCCGTCTGATCATTTTCGACAAAGAATCGTCGAACAAAGCGATCAAGGACATCAAAGAGCAAGAAGTCTACATGGGTGAAATCCCCCTGATGACTGAAAACGGTACCTTTGTAATCAATGGCACCGAGCGCGTTATCGTGTCTCAGCTTCACCGCTCGCCTGGCGTATTCTTCGACCACGACCGTGGCAAGACGCACAGCTCCGGTAAGCTGCTGTACTCCGCTCGTATCATTCCTTACCGCGGTTCGTGGCTGGACTTCGAGTTCGATCCGAAAGACTGCGTATTCGTCCGTATCGACCGTCGTCGCAAGCTGCCTGCGTCCGTACTTCTGCGCGCTCTGGGTTACACCACCGAGCAAGTGCTTGATGCTTTCTACACCACCAACGTATTCCATGTGCGCGGTGAAAACCTGAGCCTGGAACTGGTGCCTCAGCGCCTGCGTGGTGAAATTGCCGTTCTGGATATCCTGGACGACAAGGGCAAGGTCATTGTCGAGCAGGGTCGTCGTATCACTGCCCGTCACATCAACCAGCTGGAAAAGGCCGGGATTAAAGAACTGGAAGTGCCTCTGGACTACGTCCTGGGTCGTACTACAGCCAAGGTCATCGTGCATCCGGCAACCGGTGAGATCATTGCCGAGTGCAACACCGAGCTGAACACTGAAATCCTGGCCAAGATCGCCAAGGCTCAGGTTGTTCGCATCGAAACGTTGTACACCAACGACATCGACTGCGGTCCGTTCGTCTCCGACACACTGAAGATCGACTCCACCAGCAACCAACTGGAAGCGCTGGTCGAGATCTATCGCATGATGCGTCCTGGCGAGCCGCCAACCAAGGACGCCGCTGAAACACTGTTCAACAACCTGTTCTTCAGCCCTGAGCGCTACGACCTGTCTGCTGTAGGTCGTATGAAGTTCAACCGTCGTATCGGTCGTACCGAAATCGAAGGCTCGGGCGTGCTGTGCAAGGAAGACATCGTAGCGGTTCTCAAGACCCTCGTTGATATCCGCAACGGCAAAGGCATCGTCGATGACATCGACCACCTCGGTAACCGTCGCGTTCGTTGCGTTGGCGAGATGGCCGAGAACCAGTTCCGTGTAGGTCTGGTCCGTGTCGAGCGCGCTGTTAAAGAACGTCTGTCCATGGCAGAAAGCGAAGGCCTGATGCCTCAGGACCTGATCAACGCCAAACCTGTTGCGGCGGCGGTCAAGGAGTTCTTCGGTTCCAGCCAGCTTTCCCAGTTCATGGACCAGAACAACCCGCTGTCCGAGATCACGCACAAGCGTCGTGTTTCTGCACTCGGCCCTGGTGGTCTGACACGTGAGCGCGCCGGCTTTGAAGTTCGAGACGTTCACCCGACTCACTACGGCCGTGTGTGCCCGATCGAGACGCCTGAAGGTCCGAACATCGGTCTGATCAACTCCCTGGCGGCCTATGCCCGCACCAACCAGTACGGCTTCCTCGAGAGCCCGTACCGTGTGGTCAAGGAAGGTCTGGTCACCGAAGAGATCGTGTTCCTGTCGGCGATCGAAGAAGCGGACCACGTCATTGCCCAGGCTTCGGCCGCAATGAACGACAAGCAAGAGCTGATCGACGAGCTGGTTGCTGTGCGTCACTTGAACGAATTCACCGTCAAGGCGCCAGCCGATGTCACCCTGATGGACGTTTCGCCCAAGCAGGTCGTCTCGGTAGCTGCATCGCTGATTCCGTTCCTCGAGCACGATGACGCCAACCGTGCGTTGATGGGTTCGAACATGCAGCGTCAGGCTGTTCCAACTCTGCGTGCCGACAAGCCGCTGGTAGGTACTGGCATGGAGCGCAACGTTGCTCGCGACTCCGGCGTTTGCGTCGTGGCTCGTCGTGGTGGTGTGATCGACTCGGTTGATGCCAGCCGTATCGTTGTTCGCGTTGCCGATGATGAAGTTGAAACAGGTGAGGCGGGTGTAGACATCTACAACCTGACCAAATACACCCGTTCGAACCAGAATACCTGCATCAACCAGCGTCCGCTGGTCAGCAAGGGTGACCGTGTTCAGCGTAGCGACATCATGGCTGACGGCCCGTCCACCGATATGGGTGAACTGGCGCTGGGTCAGAACATGCGCATCGCGTTCATGGCCTGGAACGGTTTCAACTTCGAAGACTCCATCTGTCTTTCTGAGCGTGTTGTTCAGGAAGACCGCTTCACTACGATCCACATTCAGGAACTGACCTGCGTGGCGCGTGACACCAAGCTTGGGCCAGAGGAAATCACAGCTGACATCCCGAACGTGGGTGAAGCTGCTCTGAACAAGCTGGACGAAGCGGGTATCGTTTATGTAGGTGCCGAAGTCGGCGCCGGCGACATCCTGGTCGGTAAGGTCACTCCTAAGGGCGAGACCCAACTGACTCCGGAAGAAAAACTGTTGCGCGCGATCTTCGGTGAGAAGGCCAGCGACGTTAAAGACACTTCCTTGCGCGTACCAACCGGTACCAAAGGTACTGTCATTGACGTTCAGGTCTTTACCCGGGATGGTGTTGAGCGTGATGCGCGGGCCCTGTCCATCGAGAAGTCGCAACTCGACGAGATCCGCAAGGATCTGAACGAAGAGTTCCGTATTGTCGAAGGCGCTACTTTCGAACGTCTGCGCTCTGCGCTGGTGGGTCGTGTAGCCGAAGGCGGCGCTGGCCTCAAGAAGGGCCAGGAAATCACCAACGAAGTGCTCGATGGTCTTGAGCATGGTCAGTGGTTCAAGCTGCGCATGGCTGAAGATGCTCTCAACGAGCAGCTCGAAAAGGCTCAGGCTTACATCGTTGATCGTCGCCGTCTTCTGGATGACAAGTTCGAAGACAAGAAACGCAAACTGCAGCAGGGCGATGACCTGGCTCCAGGCGTTCTGAAAATCGTCAAGGTCTACCTGGCAATCCGTCGCCGCATCCAGCCGGGCGACAAGATGGCCGGTCGTCACGGTAACAAGGGTGTGGTCTCTGTGATCATGCCGGTTGAGGATATGCCGCACGATGCCAATGGCACGCCGGTTGATATCGTTCTCAACCCGCTGGGCGTACCTTCGCGTATGAACGTTGGTCAGATTCTCGAAACCCACCTGGGCCTCGCGGCCAAAGGTCTGGGCGAGAAGATCAACCGCATGCTAGAAGAGCAGCGTAAAGTTGCTGAGCTGCGTACGTTCCTCAACGAGATCTATAACGAAATCGGCGGTCGTCAGGAGTCTCTGGAAGACCTTACCGACAACGAAATTCTAGACCTCGCGAAGAACCTGCGTAACGGCGTACCAATGGCTACCCCGGTTTTCGACGGTGCCAAGGAAAGCGAAATCAAGGCAATGCTCAAGCTGGCAGATATGCCGGAAAGCGGCCAGATGCAGCTGTTCGATGGTCGTACCGGCAACAAGTTTGAACGTGCTGTAACGGTTGGCTACATGTACATGCTGAAGCTGAACCACTTGGTGGACGACAAGATGCACGCGCGTTCCACTGGTTCGTACAGCCTGGTTACCCAGCAGCCGCTGGGTGGTAAGGCACAGTTCGGTGGTCAGCGTTTCGGGGAGATGGAAGTGTGGGCGCTGGAAGCATATGGCGCGGCGTACACTCTGCAGGAAATGCTCACAGTGAAGTCGGACGATGTGAACGGTCGTACCAAGATGTACAAAAACATCGTGGACGGCGATCACCGTATGGAGCCGGGCATGCCCGAGTCTTTCAACGTGTTGATCAAAGAAATCCGTTCGCTCGGTATCGATATCGATCTGGAAACCGAATAACACGTGACGCGAATCGGGGGCAGGGCGGTACTGCCTGCTCCCTGCTCCGCCAGGAGGAAAAGCCTTGAAAGACCTACTGAATTTGCTGAAAAACCAGGGTCAAGTCGAAGAGTTCGACGCAATCCGTATCGGACTTGCATCGCCTGAGATGATCCGCTCTTGGTCGTTCGGTGAAGTTAAAAAGCCGGAAACCATCAACTACCGTACGTTCAAGCCTGAGCGTGACGGTCTGTTTTGCGCCAAAATCTTTGGCCCGGTAAAAGATTACGAGTGCCTGTGCGGCAAGTACAAGCGCCTGAAGCACCGCGGTGTCATCTGCGAAAAATGCGGTGTTGAAGTGGCTCTGGCCAAGGTTCGTCGCGAGCGTATGGCTCACATCGAACTGGCTTCGCCGGTTGCGCACATCTGGTTCCTGAAATCGCTGCCGTCCCGTATCGGCCTGCTGATGGACATGACCCTGCGTGATATCGAACGTGTTCTCTACTTCGAGAGCTATGTCGTTATCGATCCAGGCATGACTACCCTTGAAAAAGGCCAACTGCTGAACGACGAGCAGTATTTCGAAGCGCTTGAAGAGTTCGGTGACGACTTCGACGCCCGTATGGGTGCCGAGGCTGTTCGCGAGCTGCTGCACGCTATTGATCTGGAGCACGAGATTGGCCGTCTGCGCGAAGAAATTCCGCAAACCAATTCCGAGACCAAAATCAAGAAGCTGTCCAAGCGTCTGAAATTGATGGAAGCCTTCCAGGGTTCCGGCAACCTTCCTGAGTGGATGGTGCTGACCGTTCTGCCGGTTCTGCCGCCAGATCTGCGTCCTCTGGTTCCGCTTGACGGTGGCCGTTTCGCGACGTCCGACCTCAACGATCTGTATCGTCGAGTGATCAACCGTAACAACCGTCTGAAACGCCTGCTGGATCTGTCTGCTCCCGATATCATCGTGCGCAACGAAAAGCGCATGCTGCAGGAAGCGGTCGATGCCCTGCTCGATAACGGCCGTCGCGGTCGTGCGATCACAGGTTCGAACAAGCGTCCTCTGAAATCCCTGGCTGACATGATCAAGGGTAAGCAAGGTCGTTTCCGTCAGAACTTGCTCGGCAAGCGTGTTGACTACTCGGGCCGTTCGGTAATTACCGTAGGTCCGACCCTGCGTCTGCACCAGTGCGGTCTGCCGAAGAAGATGGCTCTCGAGCTGTTCAAGCCGTTCATTTTCGGCAAGCTGGAAATGCGTGGCCTGGCTACGACCATCAAAGCTGCCAAGAAGATGGTCGAGCGCGAGCTGCCAGAGGTCTGGGACGTTCTCGCTGAAGTGATCCGCGAACACCCGGTGCTGCTGAACCGTGCGCCGACGCTTCACCGTCTGGGCATCCAGGCGTTTGAGCCGGTACTGATCGAAGGTAAGGCTATTCAACTGCACCCGCTGGTCTGTGCTGCCTACAACGCCGACTTCGACGGTGACCAGATGGCCGTTCACGTGCCTCTGACGCTGGAAGCTCAGCTGGAAGCGCGCGCGCTGATGATGTCGACCAACAACATTCTGTCGCCAGCCAACGGTGAGCCAATCATCGTTCCTTCGCAGGACGTTGTATTGGGTCTGTATTATATGACTCGTGAAGCGATCAACGCCAAGGGCGAAGGTCGTGTGTTTGCCGATCTGCAGGAAGTCGACCGCGTATTCCGCGCCGGCGAAGCGGCTCTGCATGCCAAGGTCAAGGTTCGTATCCACGAAACGGTCAACGACCGTGACGGTGGCAGCGTCAAGAACACCCGTATTGTCGACACTACTGTTGGCCGTGCGCTGCTGTTCCAGGTGGTTCCGGCCGGCCTGTCCTACGACGTCGTCAACCAGCCTATGAAGAAGAAAGCGATCTCCAAGCTGATCAACCAGTGCTACCGCGTGGTTGGTCTGAAAGAGACCGTTATCTTTGCTGACCAGTTGATGTACACCGGTTTTGCCTACTCGACTATTTCGGGTGTTTCCATCGGCGTTAACGATTTCGTTATCCCGGATGAAAAAGCTCGCATCATCGACGCGGCCACTGAAGAAGTTAAAGAGATCGAAAGTCAGTACGCCTCCGGCCTGGTCACCCAGGGCGAGAAGTACAACAAGGTGATCGACCTCTGGTCCAAGGCCAACGACGAAGTTTCCAAGGCAATGATGTCGAACCTCTCGAAAGAGAAGGTCATCGATCGTCATGGCGTCGAAGTTGACCAGGAATCCTTCAACTCGATGTACATGATGGCTGACTCCGGTGCGCGTGGTTCTGCTGCCCAGATTCGTCAGTTGGCGGGTATGCGTGGTCTCATGGCCAAGCCTGACGGCTCCATCATTGAAACGCCGATCACCGCGAACTTCCGTGAAGGTTTGAGCGTACTTCAGTACTTCATCTCTACTCACGGTGCTCGTAAGGGTCTTGCGGATACGGCATTGAAGACCGCCAACTCCGGTTATCTGACTCGCCGTCTGGTAGACGTGGCTCAGGATCTGGTGGTTACCGAGGTGGATTGCGGTACCGAGCACGGTCTGCTGATGACTCCGCACATTGAAGGCGGCGACGTTGTAGAGCCGCTGGGTGAGCGCGTACTGGGTCGAGTTATCGCCCGTGACGTGTTCAAGCCGGGCACAGAAGACGTCATCGTGCCTGCTGGCACACTGGTCGACGAGAAGTGGGTCGAGTTCATCGAGCTGAACAGCATTGACGAAGTGATCGTTCGTTCGCCAATCAGCTGTGAAACCCGCTACGGCATCTGCGCCAAGTGCTACGGTCGCGACCTGGCTCGTGGTCACCAGGTCAACATCGGTGAAGCTGTCGGCGTAATCGCTGCACAGTCGATCGGTGAGCCAGGTACCCAGCTGACAATGCGTACGTTCCACATTGGTGGTGCGGCAAGCCGGACCTCGGCAGCCGACAGCGTTCAGGTGAAGAATGGCGGTACTGTCCGTCTGCACAACCTGAAGCACGTCGAGCGTGTTGACGGTCACCTGGTTGCGGTATCCCGCTCCGGTGAACTGGCAATTGCCGATGACTTCGGTCGCGAGCGTGAGCGTTACAAGCTGCCATACGGTGCTGTGATTTCGGTGAAGGAAGGCGACAAGGTCGACGCTGGCTCAATCGTAGCCAAGTGGGACCCGCACACTCACCCGATCGTTACCGAGATGAAAGGTACTGTTACCTACGTCGGCATGGAAGAAGGCATCACGATCAAGCGTCAGACAGACGAATTGACCGGTATGACCAACATTGAAGTGCTTGATGCCAAAGACCGTCCGGCTGCCGGCAAGGACATCCGTCCTGCCGTGAAGATGGTGGGTCTGGATGGCAAGGATCTGCTGCTGCCTGGTACTGACGTACCGGCCCAGTACTTCCTGCCTGCGAACGCCCTGGTCGGTGTTGCCGACGGTGCGCAGATCGCGATCGGTGATGTTATCGCTCGTATTCCTCAGGAAACTTCGAAAACTCGTGACATCACCGGTGGTCTGCCGCGTGTTGCCGACCTGTTCGAAGCGCGTCGTCCGAAAGAGGCGTCGATCCTTGCAGAAGTCAGCGGTACCATCGCGTTCGGCAAAGAGACCAAGGGCAAGCGCCGTCTGGTCATTACCCCGAACGATGGCAGCGATCCGTACGAGGAGCTGATTCCGAAGTGGCGTCACCTGAACGTCTTCGAAGGCGAGCAAGTGAACCGCGGCGAAGTAATCTCCGACGGTCCTAGCGATCCACACGACATCTTGCGTCTGTTGGGTGTGAGTGCGCTGGCCAAGTACATCGTCAACGAGATTCAGGACGTATACCGTCTGCAGGGCGTGAAAATCAACGACAAGCACATCGAGACGATTCTGCGTCAGATGCTGCGCAAGGTTGAGATTGCCGAGTCTGGCGATTCCAGTTTCATCAAGGGCGACCAGATGGAATTGACTCACGTTCTGGTAGAGAACGAGCGTCTGAGCACGGAAGACAAATTTGTTTCCAAGTTCACTCGCGTGTTGCTGGGTATCACCAAGGCATCGCTGTCCACCGAATCGTTCATCTCCGCGGCCTCCTTCCAGGAGACAACCCGCGTACTGACCGAAGCGGCTGTGACCGGCAAGCGCGATTACCTGCGCGGCCTGAAGGAAAACGTGGTCGTGGGTCGTCTGATCCCGGCCGGTACCGGTCTGGCTTATCACAGCGAGCGCAAGCGTCGTCGTGAAATGGACAAACCGATGCGTGTCAGCGCGAGCGAAGTAGAAGCCGCTCTGACTGAAGCGTTGAACTCCAGCGGTAACTGAGACTAGAGCCTCGGCATTTTTCACCGGGCAGGCAGCACGTTTTTCGTGTTGTTTGCGCGGTGAGGACGTCGGGGCTTTGTCTTGACTGGGGGCGGGATCCTCTTTAGACTCTTGTACCCCTAAATTTGGCGGGGCTTGTGCCCTGTCATTTGCTTTTCTTGTAAGACAATAGCGTCGCAAGACAACAGTGGAGCTAGTAGATGGCAACTATCAACCAGCTGGTACGTCAGCCGCGTAAGCGTATCGTCGAGAAATCCGACGTGCCTGCGCTGCAGAACTGCCCGCAACGTCGCGGTGTGTGCACTCGTGTGTACACCACCACGCCGAAAAAACCTAACTCGGCATTGCGTAAAGTCTGCCGTGTGCGCCTGACCAACGGTTTCGAGGTTTCCTCGTACATCGGCGGTGAAGGTCACAACCTGCAAGAGCACAGCGTGGTACTGATTCGTGGCGGTCGTGTAAAAGACTTGCCAGGTGTTCGTTATCACACCGTTCGTGGTTCTCTGGATACTTCCGGCGTTAAAGGCCGTAACCAGGGTCGCTCGAAATACGGTACCAAGAAGCCTAAGTAGTTTTTGGCTTCTATTTGAAATTGCAGATTTCTATTTTTCTGAGTCGATAAGAGTAAGGTCGGGCGCATCCCTTGCAGGATGGTGGTCCCGAGCTAACCTGAAGACCGTTTGAGGGCTTATCCATGCCAAGAAGACGCGTAGCAGCCAAGCGCGAAGTGCTTGACGATCCAAAATACGGCAGCCAGATCCTGGCCAAGTTCATGAACCACGTGATGGAAAGCGGCAAGAAAGCCGTTGCCGAACGTATCGTTTATGGCGCGCTGGAAAAGGTTAAAGAACGCAAGAACAGCGACCCCCTGGAAATCTTCGAGAAAGCTCTCGACGCCATCGCTCCGCTGGTCGAAGTAAAGTCGCGCCGTGTAGGCGGTGCTACTTACCAGGTTCCTGTCGAAGTTCGTCCGTCCCGTCGTAATGCTCTGGCAATGCGTTGGCTGGTAGACTTCGCGCGCAAGCGCGGTGAGAAGTCAATGGCGCTGCGTTTGGCTGGCGAACTGCTGGACGCCGCCGAAGGTAAAGGTGCTGCGGTCAAGAAGCGTGAAGACGTGCACCGTATGGCTGAGGCCAACAAGGCTTTCTCGCACTACCGCTTCTAATTTCAGCGTCACTAATTTTGCGAGGGCTTTATGGCTCGTACTACTCCGATTGGCCGCTACCGTAACATTGGTATCGTTGCTCACGTGGATGCTGGTAAAACCACCACCACCGAGCGCGTCCTTTTTTACACCGGCAAAAGCCACAAAATGGGCGAGGTGCATGACGGCGCCGCGACCACGGACTGGATGGTTCAGGAGCAGGAGCGTGGTATTACCATTACTTCTGCTGCTATTACTGCCTTCTGGCAGGGTTCCGAGAAGCAACACAAAGACCAATACCGTTTCAACGTTATTGACACCCCGGGCCACGTTGACTTCACAATTGAAGTTGAGCGTTCCCTGCGTGTACTCGACGGCGCGGTCGTTGTGTTCTGTGGTACTTCCGGCGTAGAGCCGCAGTCCGAAACCGTATGGCGTCAAGCCAACAAGTACGGTGTTCCACGTATCGTTTACGTGAACAAGATGGACCGTGCGGGTGCGAACTTCCTGCGCGTAATCGCTCAGATCAAGCAGCGTCTGGGTCACACCCCGGTGCCGATCCAGCTGGCCATTGGTGCCGAAGACAACTTCCAGGGTCAGATCGATCTGATGTCGATGGAAGCTGTTTACTGGAACGATGCCGACAAGGGTATGGTTCCTCGTCGTGAGCCTATCCCTGCCGAGCTGCAGGAACTGGCTGACGAGTGGCGCAGCAACATGGTTGAGGCTGCGGCCGAAGCCAGTGAAGAGCTGATGAACAAGTACCTTGAAGGTGAAGAGCTCACCAACGAGGAGATCAAGGCTGCTCTGCGTCAGCGTACTATCGCTGGTGAGATCGTTCTTGCTGTTTGCGGTTCTTCCTTCAAGAACAAGGGTGTTCCCCTGGTTCTCGATGCCGTGATCGACTATCTGCCGGCTCCGACCGACATTCCAGCTATCAAGGGTTCCGATCCTGATAACGAAGAAGTCCTGATGGAGCGTCATGCAGACGACAACGAGCCGTTTTCGGCTCTGGCGTTCAAGATCGCTACCGACCCATTCGTGGGTACCCTGACCTTCGTTCGCGTTTACTCGGGCGTATTGGCATCCGGCGACGGCGTGATCAACTCGGTCAAGGGCAAGAAAGAGCGTGTGGGTCGTATGGTGCAGATGCACGCAAACGCCCGTGAAGAAATCAAGGAAGTACGCGCTGGTGACATCGCGGCCTTGATCGGCATGAAGGACGTCACCACTGGTGAAACCTTGTGCAACGCTGACAAGCCAATCATTCTGGTTCGTATGGACTTCCCGGAGCCGGTTATTTCGGTTGCCGTTGAGCCAAAAACCAAGGATGACCAGGAAAAAATGGGTATCGCACTGGGCAAGCTTGCTCAGGAAGACCCGTCTTTCCGCGTCAAAACTGATGAAGAGACTGGTCAAACGATCATCTCTGGCATGGGCGAGCTGCACCTGGACATCCTGGTTGACCGGATGCGCCGTGAGTTCAATGTCGAAGCCAACATCGGCAAGCCGCAGGTTTCCTATCGTGAGCGCATCACGAAGAATTGTGAAATCGAAGGCAAGTTCGTTCGTCAATCCGGCGGTCGTGGCCAGTTTGGTCATTGCTGGATCCGTTTTGCACCTGCTGACGAAGGTCAGGAAGGTCTGCAATTCGTAAACGAAGTGGTAGGTGGTGTTGTTCCCAAGGAATACATCCCGGCTATCCAGAAGGGTATCGAAGAGCAGATGAAGAACGGCGTTGTTGCCGGCTATCCGCTGATCGGCCTGAAGGCTACCGTGTTTGATGGTTCCTACCATGACGTCGACTCGAACGAGATGGCGTTTAAGGTGGCTGCTTCCATGGCGACCAAGCAACTGGCCCAGAAGGGCGGTGGTGAGCTGCTTGAGCCGATCATGGCAGTAGAGGTTGTTACGCCTGAAGACTATATGGGTGACGTGATGGGCGATCTTAACCGTCGTCGCGGCATGATTCTGGGTATGGAAGATACGGTTTCCGGCAAAGTAATTCGTGCCGAGGTTCCGTTGGGTGAGATGTTCGGTTATGCGACCGACGTTCGCTCCATGTCCCAGGGTCGCGCAAGCTACTCTATGGAATTCAAAAAATACAATACAGCTCCGTCGCACATCGTCGAAACTGTAACCAAAAAACAAGGCTGATTCAGCGCCTTTAGGCTAGGAGTTATTTGTCGTGGCTAAAGAAAAATTTGATCGTTCCCTCCCGCACGTCAACGTTGGCACCATTGGTCACGTTGACCACGGTAAAACCACGCTGACCGCTGCTCTGACTCGCGTCTGCTCCGAAGTTTTCGGTTCGGCTGCTGTCGAATTCGACAAGATCGACAGCGCACCGGAAGAAAAGGCTCGTGGTATTACCATCAATACCGCGCACGTCGAATACAAATCGTTGATCCGTCACTACGCTCACGTTGACTGCCCAGGTCACGCTGACTACGTGAAGAACATGATTACTGGTGCTGCCCAGATGGACGGCGCGATTCTGGTTTGTTCGGCCGCTGATGGTCCGATGCCACAAACCCGTGAGCACATCCTGCTGTCCCGTCAGGTTGGCGTTCCGTACATCGTGGTCTTCCTGAACAAGGCTGACTTGGTAGACGACGCTGAGCTGCTGGAACTGGTTGAGATGGAAGTGCGCGATCTGCTCAGCACTTACGACTTCCCAGGTGACGACACTCCGATCATCATCGGTTCTGCTCGTATGGCTCTGGAGGGCAAAGACGATAACGAAATGGGCACCACTGCCGTTCGTAAACTGGTTGAAACTCTGGACAGCTACATCCCAGAGCCAGTTCGTCTGACTGACAAGCCATTCCTGATGCCAATCGAAGACGTATTCTCGATCTCCGGTCGTGGTACTGTTGTGACTGGTCGTATCGAGCGCGGTATCGTCAAGGTTCAGGATCCGCTGGAAATCGTTGGTCTGCGTGACACTACCGTCACCACCTGCACCGGTGTTGAAATGTTCCGCAAACTGCTCGACGAAGGTCGTGCTGGCGAGAACTGCGGCGTTCTGCTGCGTGGCACCAAGCGTGACGACGTTGAGCGTGGTCAGGTTCTGGTCAAGCCAGGTACCGTCAAGCCGCACACTCAGTTCGAAGCTGAAATCTATGTTCTGAGCAAAGAAGAAGGCGGTCGTCACACTCCGTTCTTCAAGGGCTACCGTCCACAGTTCTACTTCCGTACTACCGACGTAACCGGTAGCTGCGAACTGCCGGAAGGCGTAGAAATGGTTATGCCAGGTGATAACGTTAAAGTTTCCGTTACCCTGATCAAGCCAATCGCAATGGAAGATGGTCTGCGTTTCGCAATCCGTGAAGGCGGTCGTACCGTCGGCGCTGGCGTCGTGGCCAAAATCATCGCGTAAGCGTTGAGTCCCAAAAAAAGCCCCCGCACTGCGGGGGCTTTTTTATTGGGTTGACACCTTGTTAGGTCGTCTATAGAATTGCGCCTCCTTTTAACGGGCGTATTGCGCTCGGTGGGAACAGCAATCTGGAGTCTGAATCCAATGCAAAACCAGCAAATCCGTATCAGGTTGAAGGCTTTTGACCATCGCCTGATCGACCAATCAACCCAGGAAATCGTGGAAACCGCGAAACGTACTGGTGCACAGGTGCGTGGTCCGATTCCACTGCCGACTCGTAAAGAGCGGTTCACCGTTCTGGTTTCTCCGCACGTCAACAAAGACGCGCGCGACCAGTATGAGATCCGTACTCACAAGCGTGTTCTGGACATTGTCCAGCCAACGGAAAAAACCGTTGATGCGCTTATGAAGCTTGATCTTGCGGCCGGTGTGGAAGTTCAGATCAGCCTCGGCTAAGACTTGGGTCTTAGTCGTGTAACGCTCTGAAATGGGCGGCCATAGCGGGTGAAAGCCCCGTACACTCATGAGGTTTACAACATGACTATTGGTGTAGTCGGTCGTAAATGCGGTATGACCCGTATTTTCACCGAAGAAGGTGTCTCCATTCCGGTCACGGTCATTGAGATCGAGCCGAATCGCGTCACTCAGTTCAAAACCGAAGAAACCGATGGCTATCGTGCAGTGCAAGTCACTGTCGGCGAGCGTCGCGCTTCGCGTGTTACAGCCGCTCAGGCTGGCCACTTCGCTAAAGCGAACGTTGCCGCCGGTCGTACCGTCATGGAATTCCGTCTTGAAGAAGGCGACTACCAGGCTGGCGATCAGATCAACGCTGAAATCTTCGCCGCTGGTCAACTGGTTGATGTAACCGGTCAGTCCAAGGGTAAAGGCTTCCAGGGTACGATCAAGCGTTGGAATTTCCGTGGTCAAGACAATACCCATGGTAACTCCGTCTCCCACCGCGTCCCAGGCTCTATCGGCCAGTGCCAGACTCCTGGTCGTGTATTCAAGGGCAAAAAAATGTCCGGTCATATGGGCGCTGAGCGCGTGACCGTGCAGTCCCTGGAAGTAGTGCGCGTGGACGCTGAACGCAATCTGTTGTTGGTCAAGGGTGCTGTTCCTGGCGCTACTGGCGGCAACCTGGTTGTACGTCCGGCAGCCAAGGCTCGCGGTTAAGGGGAAGCTGACATGCAATTAAATGTAAATGACGCTCAGGCAATCGAAGTTTCCGAACTGACATTTGGCGGCGAATTCAACGAGACGCTGGTTCACCAGGCAGTCGTGGCCTACATGGCTGGCGGTCGTCAGGGTAGCAAGCAGCAAAAGACCCGTTCCGACGTTCGTGGTGGCGGCAAGCGCCCTTGGCGTCAGAAAGGTACTGGCCGTGCTCGTGCCGGTACCATTCGTAGCCCAATCTGGCGCGGCGGCGGTACCACTTTCGCAGCTCGTCCTCAGGATCACACTCAGAAGCTCAACAAGAAGATGTATCGCGCAGCTCTGCGCTCCATCCTTGCTGAACTGGTTCGTACTGATCGTCTGGTCGTGGTTCAGGACTTCGCTGTTGAAGCACCGAAAACCAAAGATCTGCTGAACAAGCTGACTGGCATGGGTCTGACTGACGTCCTGATCGTGTCTGACGCTGTTGACCAGAATCTGTACCTGGCTGCTCGCAACCTGCCGCACGTTGATGTACGTGACGTTCAAGGTTCCGATCCAGTTAGTCTGATCGCATACGACAAAGTGTTGATCACTGTGTCGGCCGTGAAGAAATTCGAGGAGCTGCTGGGATGAACCAGGAACGCGTATTTAAAGTTCTGCTTGGCCCGCACGTTTCCGAAAAGGCTACGGTTCTTGCAGACAAAAAAGGTCAGTTCGTTTTCAAGGTTGCTACTGACGCAACCAAGCTGGAAATCAAGAAGGCCGTCGAAAGCCTGTTCAGCGTGAAAGTAGAGCGTGTTACTACCCTGAATGTTCTGGGTAAGAGCAAGCGCACTGCTCGCGGTCTGGGCAAGCGTAATGACTGGAAGAAGGCAGTTATCTCCCTTCAGCCAGGCCAAGATCTCGATTTCAGCAGCAGTGCTGAGTAAGGAAGGGGTGCATCATGGCAATCGTTAAATGCAAACCGACTTCCCCTGGCCGCCGTTTTGTGGTCAAGGTGGTCAACCAGGAGCTGCATAAAGGCGCTCCTCACGCACCGCTGCTCGAGAAAAAATCGAAGTCTGGTGGTCGTAACAACAATGGTCGTATTACTACCCGCCATATCGGTGGTGGCCATAAGCAGCATTATCGTCTGGTCGATTTTCGTCGCAACGACAAGGATGGCATCGCTGCCACTGTCGAGCGTATCGAATACGATCCAAACCGTACTGCTCACATTGCTCTGCTGCTTTACGCAGACGGCGAGCGCCGCTACATCATCGCCCCTAAAGGCGTGAGTGCTGGCGACCAGCTCATTGCAGGTGCTCTGGCACCAATCAAGCCGGGCAACGCTCTTCAACTGCGCAACATTCCAGTTGGTAGCACCGTACACGGCATCGAATTGAAGCCAGGTAAAGGCGCGCAGATCGCTCGTTCCGCTGGTGCTTCTGCACAGCTGATCGCTCGTGAAGGTGTGTACGTAACCCTGCGTCTTCGCTCCGGTGAAATGCGTAAAGTACTGTCTGAGTGCCGTGCAACGCTGGGTGAAGTCTCGAACTCCGAGCACAGCCTTCGTTCGCTGGGTAAAGCCGGTGCCAAACGCTGGCGTGGCGTTCGCCCAACCGTTCGTGGTGTTGCCATGAACCCGGTTGACCACCCACATGGTGGTGGTGAAGGTCGTACCTCTGGTGGTCGTCATCCGGTATCGCCGTGGGGCTTCCCGACTAAGGGCGCGAAGACTCGTGGTAATAAGCGTACCGACAAAATGATCGTCCGTCGTCGCAAGTAAATAGAGGGATACGACAGTGCCACGTTCTCTGAAAAAAGGTCCTTTTATTGATCTTCACCTACTGAAGAAGATCGAAGTGGCGGCGGAAAAGAACGATCGCAAACCAGTTAAGACCTGGTCGCGTCGTTCGATGATCCTGCCACAAATGGTCGGTTTGACCATTGCAGTGCATAACGGTCGCCAGCATGTTCCAGTTCTCGTGAACGAAGACATGGTCGGCCATAAACTAGGCGAGTTTGCCGGTACCCGTACATATCGTGGGCACGTGGCAGACAAGAAAGCCAAGCGTTAAGGGGTAAGGAACGATGGAAGTAGCCGCTAAGTTGTCGGGCGCTCGAATCTCCGCCCAGAAAGCCCGCTTGGTCGCCGACCAGATCCGCGGGAAGAAGGTGGGCGAAGCGCTCAACCTGTTGGCTTTCAGCAGTAAGAAAGCCGCCGAGATCCTGAAGAAAGTGCTGGAGTCGGCTGTAGCCAACGCCGAGCATAACGAAGGCGCAGACGTTGATGACCTCAAGGTCTCCACCGTTTTCGTCAACGAAGGGCGTTCGCTGAAGCGCATCATGCCACGTGCTAAAGGCCGTGCTGATCGCATCGTCAAGCGGTCTTGCCATATCACTGTCAAGGTTGCTGACAAGTAACGGAGTCGAAGAGATGGGTCAGAAAGTACATCCCATTGGCATTCGCCTGGGAATCGTCAAGGAGCACACCTCCGTCTGGTACGCAGACGGTCGGACTTATGCGGACTATTTGTTCGCTGATCTGAAAGTGCGTGAGTACCTCCAAGACAAATTAAAAAGCGCGTCCGTCAGCCGTATCGATATCCATCGTCCGGCTCAGACAGCACGTATCACCATCCACACCGCTCGTCCCGGCATCGTGATCGGCAAGAAAGGTGAAGATGTTGAGAAACTGCGTCAGGACCTGACCAAGCAAATGGGTGTGCCTGTGCACATCAATATCGAAGAGATCCGCAAGCCGGAGCTTGACGGTATGCTGGTTGCGCAGAGCGTAGCTCAGCAGCTGGAGCGTCGTGTAATGTTCCGTCGCGCTATGAAGCGCGCTGTTCAGAACGCCATGCGCATTGGTGCCAAAGGCATCAAAATCCAAGTGAGCGGTCGTCTCGGCGGTGCTGAAATCGCACGTACTGAATGGTATCGCGAAGGTCGTGTGCCACTGCACACCCTGCGTGCCGACATCGACTATGCCAACTACGAAGCTCACACCACTTACGGTGTGATCGGTGTAAAGGTTTGGATCTTCAAAGGCGAAGTAATTGGTGGTCGCCAAGAAGAACTGAAACCACAAGCACCAGCGCCTCGTAAAAAAGCTGCTAAGTAAGGGGTACGCCAAATGTTGCAACCAAAGCGTACGAAGTTCCGCAAGCAGATGACCGGCCACAACCGTGGTCTGGCACTGCGCGGTAGCAAAGTCAGCTTCGGCGAGTTCGCGCTGAAGTCTGTTGCTCGTGGTCGTCTCACCGCTCGTCAGATCGAGTCAGCGCGTCGTGCTCTGACCCGTCACGTTAAACGTGGCGGCAAGATCTGGATCCGTGTGTTCCCGGACAAGCCTGTTACCAAGAAGCCACTCGAAGTTCGGATGGGTAAAGGTAAGGGTAACGTGGAGTACTGGGTTGCCCAGATTCAGCCAGGCAAAGTCCTGTATGAAATCGAGGGTGTTACTGAAGAGCTGGCGCGTGAGGCTTTCGCCCTGGCTGCTGCAAAGCTGCCGCTCGCCACCTCCTTTGTTAAGCGGACGGTGATGTGATGAAAGCGAATGAACTTCGTGAAAAATCAGCACAGCAGCTGAACGAGCAACTGCTCGGCCTGCTGCGCGACCAGTTCAATCTGCGTATGCAGAAAGCAACTGGCCAGTTGGGGCAGTCTCATCTGCTCTCGCAAGTTAAGCGTGACATCGCTCGCGTGAAAACTGTGCTCAACCAGCAGGCAGGTAAGTAATCATGGCTGAAGCCGAAAAAACTGTCCGTACGCTGACTGGCCGTGTTGTCAGCGACAAGATGGACAAGACCATCACCGTTCTGATCGAGCGTCGCGTAAAGCACCCGATCTACGGTAAATACGTTAAGCGTTCGACTAAGCTGCACGCACACGACGAAACCAACCAATGCCATATCGGCGACAAGGTCACGATTCGTGAAACTCGTCCGGTAGCCAAGACCAAGTCTTGGGCGTTGGTTGATATCCTCGAACGCGCTGTGGAAGTCTAAGGGCTAGGGGTCGGAGAAATTATATGATTCAGACTCAATCCATGCTCGATGTGGCCGATAACAGCGGCGCACGCCGCGTTATGTGCATCAAGGTGCTGGGTGGCTCCCATCGTCGTTACGCTGGTATCGGTGACATCATCAAAGTAACCGTCAAGGAAGCAATTCCGCGCGGTAAGGTGAAAAAAGGCCAAGTGATGACTGCTGTTGTAGTCCGCACTCGCCATGGCGTTCGTCGTGCAGACGGCTCCATTATCCGCTTTGACGGCAATGCTGCTGTTCTGTTGAACAACAAGCAAGAGCCGATCGGTACCCGTATCTTTGGGCCAGTGACCCGTGAGCTTCGTACTGAGAAGTTCATGAAGATCGTCTCGCTCGCCCCTGAAGTGCTTTAAGGAGATCCGACATGCAAAAGATTCGTCGTGACGACGAGATCATCGTGATCGCCGGCAAAGACAAAGGTAAGCGCGGTAAGGTGCTCAAGGTTCTCGCTGACGACCGTCTGGTCGTTGGTGGGATCAACCTGGTGAAGCGCCATACCAAGCCAAACCCGATGTCGGGCGTACAGGGCGGTATCGTCGAGAAAGAAGCGCCACTGCACGCTTCCAACGTCGCCATTTTCAACGGCGCAACCAACAAGGCTGACCGCGTTGGTTTCAAAGTTGAAGACGGCAAGAAAATTCGTGTCTTCAAGTCGACCCAAAAAGCGGTTGATGCTTGAACACTGCTAGGTAGAAGACCATGGCACGACTAAAAGAGATTTACCGGAAGGAAATCGCTCCGAAACTTAAGGAAGAACTTAAGCTTTCGAACGTGATGGAAGTTCCGCGCGTTACAAAAATCACCCTGAACATGGGTCTGGGCGAAGCGATCGGCGACAAAAAAGTCATCGAGCACGCTGTTGCTGACCTGGAAAAGATCACCGGTCAAAAGGTCGTTGTGACTTACGCTCGGAAATCCATCGCTGGCTTTAAAGTCCGTGAAGGTTGGCCGATCGGCGTCAAAGTGACTCTGCGCCGCGATCGTATGTACGAATTCCTGGATCGTCTGCTGTCGATCTCCCTGCCTCGGGTCCGCGACTTCCGCGGCCTGAATGCCAAGTCCTTCGATGGTCGTGGTAACTACAGCATGGGCGTAAAAGAGCAGATCATTTTCCCGGAAATCGACTACGACAAGATCGATGCTCTCCGCGGTCTGGACATTACCCTGACCACCACTGCCAAGAACGATGACGAAGGCCGCGCACTGCTGCGCGCTTTCAAATTCCCGTTCCGCAACTGATTGGAGTAGGAAAATGGCCAAGAAGAGCATGAAGAACCGTGAGCTGAAGCGTCAGCTCACCGTTGCCAAGTACGCCAAGAAGCGTGCAGAGCTGAAAGCTGTCATCGTTGATCTGAACGCAAGTCCAGAAGCGCGTTGGGAAGCTACCGTAGCCCTGCAGAAGCAACCACGTGACGCAAGCGCTGCGCGCATGCGTAACCGTTGCCGCATCACTGGTCGTCCACACGGCGTCTATCGCAAGTTCGGCCTTGGCCGTAACAAGCTGCGTGAAGCAGCTATGCGTGGCGACGTACCGGGTCTGGTCAAAGCCAGTTGGTAAGGCGCACCTCTCGTTTCGTCCTGATCGATTGCGCAAGTCATCGGTCGGGATGAAGCCTGAATTTGAATCAAGCCCCTTTTGGGGCTTGATTCATTTCTGGGGTAAGACTAGAATTGCCGGCTCGCCTGAGCCCGTGTTTTTACGTGCCCGGAAGTTCTCGGCGATCAAGCTGTAGCCGCAAGGCTAATTATTTTGTTTTAGGAGCGTCTAGCCCATGAGTATGCAGGACCCGTTAGCGGACATGCTAACTCGTATCCGTAATGCCCAGATGGCTGAAAAGCCCGTCGTAAGCATGCCATCTTCCACGTTGAAGGTTGCTGTAGCTAAAGTCCTGAAGGACGAAGGCTACATTGCGGGTTATCAGATCAGCAGCGAAGTTAAATCCTCGCTGTCCATCGAGCTTAAGTACTTCGAAGGCCGTCCGGTCATTGAAGAGGTTAAGCGCGTCAGCCGCCCAGGCTTGCGTCAGTACAAGTCCTCCGATGATCTGCCGAAAGTTCGTGGCGGTCTTGGTGTGTCTATCGTCTCCACCAGTAAAGGTGTGATGACGGATCGTGCTGCGCGCGCTGCCGGTGTCGGTGGCGAAGTGCTTTGCACTGTGTTCTAAGGGGGGATAAGCATGTCACGCGTAGCTAAGAACCCCGTTAAGTTGCCATCCGGCGTCGAAGTCAAACTCGTCGGTCAGCAGCTTTCGGTGAAGGGTGCCAAGGGCACTCTGGAACTGAACATCCATTCGTCCGTTGAGATTGTTGAAGAAGCTGGTGAGCTGCGTTTCGCTGCTCGCAATGGCGATCAACAAACCCGCGCAATGGCAGGCACCACTCGTGCACTGGTTAACAACATGGTCCAGGGCGTAAGCCAAGGCTTTGAGCGCAAGCTCCAGCTGGTCGGTGTTGGTTACAAGGCGCAAGCAAAAGGCACGGTCCTGAACCTTGCACTTGGCTTCTCGCACCCGGTGGACTACGAATTGCCGAATGGCATCACCGCTGAGACCCCCAGCCAGACCGATATCCTGATTCGCGGTATCGATAAGCAGTTGGTTGGTCAAGTGGCCGCTGAGATCCGCGACTTCCGCCGTCCTGAGCCTTACAAAGGCAAAGGTGTGCGTTACGCGGACGAAGTCGTCCGCCGTAAAGAAGCCAAGAAGAAGTAGGGCATAGCAAATGACCGTCAAAAAAGTTACCCGACTGCGTCGCGCTCGCAAAGCACGCCTGAAAATGCACGAGCTGGAAGTCGTGCGTCTCTGCGTGCACCGCTCTTCGCAGCACATTTATGCCCAGGTCATTTCGGCCGACGGCAGCAAAGTCCTGGCAAGCGCCTCGACTTTGGACAAAGAACTGCGTGATGGCGCCACTGGCAACATCGACGCGGCCACTAAGGTTGGCAAGCTGGTCGCCGAGCGCGCGAAAGCCGCGGGTGTATCGCAAGTCGCTTTCGACCGTTCTGGCTTCAAGTACCACGGCCGTGTCAAAGCGCTGGCTGATGCTGCTCGTGAAGGCGGGCTGGAGTTCTAAGTTATGTCAAATCACGACCAAAAACGCGACGAAGGCTACATCGAGAAGCTGGTTCAAGTTAACCGCGTGGCCAAAACCGTAAAAGGCGGCCGTATCTTCACTTTCACTGCGTTGACCGTAGTGGGTGATGGTAAAGGGCGCGTTGGCTTCGGCCGTGGCAAGTCACGTGAAGTGCCTGCTGCAATCCAGAAGGCGATGGAAGCTGCTCGTCGCAACATGATTCAGGTTGATCTGAACGGCACGACCCTGCAGTACGCGATGAAGTCTGCTCATGGCGCCTCCAAGGTGTACATGCAGCCTGCTTCTGAAGGTACCGGTATCATCGCTGGCGGCGCAATGCGCGCAGTGCTGGAAGTTGCTGGTGTCCAGAACGTATTGGCCAAGTGCTACGGTTCGACTAACCCTGTAAACGTGGTTCACGCCACTTTCAAGGGTTTGAAGGGCATGCAGTCTCCTGAGTCGATCGCTGCCAAACGTGGCAAGCGTGTTGAGGAGATCATCTGATCATGGCTACCGTTAAAGTAACGCTGATCAAAAGCATGACCGGCCGCATCCCTAACCACAGACTGTGCGTTAAGGGTTTGGGTCTGCGTCGCATCGGTCACACTGTAGAAGTGCTGGATACTCCCGAAAATCGCGGGATGATCAACAAGGCTTACTACATGCTGCGAGTCGAGGGTTAATCGATGAAACTCAATGATCTGAGTCCAGCGCCGGGTTCCCGTCGCGAAAAGCATCGTCCGGGCCGTGGTATCGGTAGTGGTTTGGGCAAGACCGGTGGCCGTGGCCACAAAGGTCAAAGCTCCCGCTCCGGTGGCACAATCGCTCCGGGCTTTGAGGGCGGCCAACAGCCGCTGCATCGTCGCCTGCCAAAATTCGGTTTCGTTTCTCTGAAAGCCATGGATCGCGCAGAAGTGCGTTTGTCCGAGCTGGCTAAAGTGGAAGGCGACATCGTAACTGTGCAGTCCCTGAAAGATGCCAACGTGATTAACCAGAACGTTCAGCGTGTGAAAATCATGCTGTCGGGCGAAGTTACTCGCGCTGTCACTATCAAGGGTATCGCCGCCACCAAAGGTGCGCGTGCGGCTATCGAAGCAGCTGGCGGCAAGTTCGAGGAATAAATGGCTAAGCAAGGTGCTCTCTCAGCGCTCGGCAAAGGCGGTATGTCTGAACTCTGGGCTCGTCTGCGTTTTCTGTTCCTGGCGATTATCGTCTACCGAATAGGCGCACACATCCCGGTTCCAGGTATCAACCCGGACCGACTCGCAGAACTGTTTCGACAGAATGAGGGGACCATTCTTAGCTTGTTCAACATGTTTTCCGGTGGCGCACTGGAGCGGATGAGCATCTTTGCATTGGGGATCATGCCGTACATATCGGCATCGATCATCATGCAGTTGATGACTGCCGTCAGTCCGCAACTGGAGCAGTTGAAGAAGGAAGGTGAAGCTGGCCGTCGCAAGATAAGCCAGTACACCCGCTATGGCACCGTTGTCCTGGCTCTTGTCCAAGCTATCGGCATGTCCGTTGGTCTGGCGAGTCAGGGCGTCGCGTTTTCTGGCGACCTGGGTTTCCACTTTGTGGCCGTAACTACCTTCGTGGCAGGTGCGATGTTCATGATGTGGCTGGGTGAGCAGATTACCGAGCGCGGTGTCGGCAACGGTATCTCGATGCTGATTTTCGCAGGTATCGTAGCTGGTCTTCCGAGAGCAATAGGGCAGTCTTTCGAGTCTGCACGTCAGGGTGATATCAATATCTTCGCTCTGGTTGCTATCGGTTTGCTGGCAGTAGCGATCATCGGTTTTGTGGTGTTCATTGAGCGTGGTCAGCGTCGAATCGCTGTTCACTACGCCAAGCGTCAGCAGGGCCGCAAGGTCTTCGCTGCGCAGACAAGCCACCTGCCGCTGAAAGTGAACATGGCCGGCGTCATTCCGGCCATCTTCGCGAGCAGCATTTTGCTGTTCCCGGCTTCGTTGGGGTCCTGGTTCGGTCAGTCTGAAGGTCTGGGCTGGTTGCAGGACATCTCGCAGTCGATCGCTCCTGGTCAGCCGTTGAATATTCTGCTGTTTAGTGCAGGGATTATTTTCTTCTGCTTCTTCTATACGGCGTTGATGTTCAATCCGAAAGACGTAGCGGAAAACCTGAAGAAGTCCGGTGCCTTTATTCCGGGTATTCGTCCAGGTGAGCAGTCGGCGCGCTATATTGATGGCGTTCTGACTCGCTTGACCATGTTCGGTGCTCTATATATGACGGCCGTGTGCCTGCTTCCCCAGTTTCTGGTGGTTGCGGCAAACGTTCCGTTCTACCTTGGCGGGACCTCGTTGCTGATCGTGGTCGTGGTTGTGATGGACTTTATGTCGCAAGTGCAATCTCACCTCGTTTCGCACCAGTATGAATCCCTGATGAAGAAAGCCAACCTGAAGGGCTACGGTGGCAGCGGCGGTATGCTGCGCTGAAGCACCCCTAAGGTTCGAGGAGTTGGTGATGAAAGTTCGTGCATCGGTGAAAAAGCTGTGCCGTAACTGCAAGATTATTCGCCGCGAAGGTGTGGTTCGAGTAATTTGCAGCGCGGAACCACGTCATAAGCAGCGCCAAGGCTGATTGTGATTTGTGCTTAAGCCCAGCAGCTAGTGCGCTGCTGGGTTGATTATTTGTTACTACAGCGATATTATCTCGCGCCCTATTTCTTGGCTTCCGGGGCGTAGGTAGCTGTCAATTGGAGTCCCACTGAATGGCCCGTATTGCAGGCGTTAACATTCCAGATAACAAGCATACTGTTATCTCGCTGACCTACATCTATGGTGTTGGTCGCACCACTGCACAGAAAATTTGTGCAACCACCGGTGTAAACCCGGCGGTGAAAATCAAAGATCTGAGCGACGAGCAGATTGAACAGCTGCGTGGCGAAGTGGCGAAGTTCACCACTGAAGGTGACCTGCGTCGCGAAATCAACATGAAAATCAAGCGCTTGATGGACCTGGGCTGCTACCGCGGTCTGCGTCATCGTCGGGGTCTTCCAGTACGCGGTCAGCGTACCAAGACCAACGCGCGTACTCGCAAAGGTCCGCGTAAGCCGATCCGCAAGTAATCGCACCAGCGCAACGACAGGAATTTAGTCATGGCAAAACCTGCTGCTCGTCCTCGTAAAAAAGTTAAAAAGACAGTGGTTGATGGCATCGCCCACATCCACGCGTCGTTTAACAACACAATCGTCACCATTACCGATCGTCAAGGTAACGCTCTTTCTTGGGCTACCTCCGGCGGTTCGGGTTTCCGTGGTTCGCGCAAGTCCACCCCGTTCGCTGCTCAAGTAGCTGCTGAACGTGCTGGTCAAGCTGCGCTGGAGTACGGTCTGAAGAACCTCGACGTCAATGTCAAGGGTCCAGGCCCAGGTCGTGAATCCGCTGTCCGTGCATTGAACGGCTGTGGCTATAAGATCGCCAGCATCACCGACGTGACGCCAATCCCGCACAACGGGTGCCGTCCGCCGAAGAAGCGCCGCGTGTAATCCAGGAGACTGTAAGAAATGGCTCGTTACATTGGTCCAAAATGCAAACTTGCTCGTCGTGAAGGCACCGATCTCTTTCTGAAGAGCGGCGTTCGCGCTATCGAATCCAAGTGCAACATCGAAGCAGCTCCAGGTATCCACGGCCAACGCCGCGGTCGCCAGTCCGATTACGGTACTCAGCTGCGTGAAAAGCAAAAAGTCCGTCGTATCTACGGCGTTCTCGAGCGTCAGTTCAGCGGCTACTACAAAGAAGCCGCCGGCAAGAAAGGTGCAACAGGCGAGAACCTGCTGCAACTGCTCGAATGCCGTCTGGACAACGTTGTATACCGCATGGGCTTCGGCTCGACGCGTGCCGAATCCCGTCAATTGGTTTCGCACAAGTCGGTCAGCGTAAACGGCAAAACCGTTAACGTTCCTTCTTATCAGGTTCGTGCTGGCGACGTTGTTGCTATCCGCGAAAAAGCTAAGAATCAGCTGCGTATTGTCCAGGCTCTCGATCTGTGTGCCCAACGTGGCCGCGTAGAATGGGTAGAAGTAGACACTGAGAAGAAATCGGGCGTTTTCAAGAACGTTCCAGCTCGCAGTGATCTATCCGCCGACATCAACGAAAGCCTGATTGTCGAGCTCTACTCCAAGTAAGGGCTAGAAAATAGGTGCATCCATGCAGATTTCGGTAAATGAGTTCCTGACACCCCGCCACATTGATGTGCAGGTTGTCAGTCCAACCCGCGCCAAAATCACTCTCGAGCCTCTCGAGCGTGGTTTCGGCCATACCCTGGGCAACGCGCTTCGCCGCATTTTGTTGTCCTCCATGCCCGGCTGTGCAGTAGTCGAGGCCGAGATTGACGGTGTACTCCATGAGTACAGCGCCATCGAAGGTGTACAGGAAGACGTCATTGAAATCCTGTTGAACCTTAAAGGTCTGGCTATCAAGCTGCACGGTCGAGACGAAGTTACGCTGACCTTGTCGAAGAAGGGTTCGGGGGTGGTTACCGCTGCCGATATTCAGCTGGATCATGATGTCGAGATCGTTAACCCCGATCACGTAATCGCTAACCTGGCGTCTAACGGCGTCTTGAACATGAAGCTCACCGTAGCTCGTGGTCGTGGTTATGAGCCGGCAGACTCGCGTCAAAGCGATGAAGACGAAAGCCGCAGCATTGGTCGCTTGCAGCTTGACTCTTCGTTCAGCCCGGTTCGCCGTATCGCATACGTGGTGGAAAACGCCCGTGTCGAGCAGCGTACTAACCTGGACAAGCTGGTTATTGATCTGGAAACCAACGGTACTCTGGACCCTGAAGAGGCTATCCGTCGCGCTGCAACCATTCTGCAACAGCAGTTGGCTGCGTTCGTGGACCTCAAAGGCGACAGCGAACCAGTGGTAATCGAACAGGAAGACGAGATCGATCCGATCCTGCTTCGTCCGGTTGACGATTTGGAACTGACCGTGCGTTCGGCCAACTGCCTTAAGGCGGAGAACATCTATTACATCGGCGATCTGATTCAGCGCACCGAAGTAGAGCTGTTGAAGACTCCGAACCTGGGCAAGAAATCCTTGACCGAGATCAAGGACGTTCTGGCTTCTCGTGGTCTCTCCCTCGGCATGCGCCTCGACAACTGGCCGCCGGCAAGTCTTAAGAAGGACGACAAGGCTACGGCCTGATCGTCGTAATCACCGAACGCGAGTTTGGTAAGGAATGAACCATGCGTCATCGTAAAAGTGGACGTCACCTGAGCCGTACCAGCTCTCACCGCAAAGCCATGTTTCAAAACATGGCGGTGTCGCTGTTCGAGCACGAGCTGATCAAAACTACCCTGCCGAAAGCCAAGGAACTGCGTCGCGTTGCCGAGCCGCTGATCACCCTGGCCAAGGAAGACAGCGTTGCTAACCGTCGTCTGGCTTTCGACCGTACTCGTTCGAAAGAAATCGTCGGCAAGCTGTTCAACGATCTGGGCAAGCGCTATGCAACCCGTCAGGGCGGCTATCTGCGTATCCTCAAGTGCGGTTTCCGCGCTGGCGACAACGCGCCAATGGCGTACGTCGAGTTGGTTGATCGTCCTGTCGGTGGCTCTGTAGAAGCTGCTGAATAAGACATCAGTTTGAACAGAAGACCGGGCCTAGTGCCCGGTTTTTTGTTATCCAGGATTTAAAAATCCTATCGATAGTCATGATTTAATGAATTCGACGCTGCAATAGCTTTCAACAATACTTCCTTCCGAGCCCATTAGCCGGCTATAGATGCCAGAGGAAGATTTTCATGAGCCCCAAGACCCTTACGACTGCCAGCGGTGCTCCAGTCGCCGACAACCAGAACTCGCGTTCCGCAGGCCCGCGTGGTCCTCTGCTGCTCGATGATTTCCATCTGATCGAAAAGCTTGCCCATTTCAATCGTGAGAACATCCCGGAGCGTCGCGTGCACGCCAAGGGATCGGGTGCTCATGGTACGTTCACCGTCACCCGCGACATCAGCCAATACACCAGTGCCAAGCTGTTTGACACAGTTGGTAAGCAGACGTCCGTTTTCCTGCGCTTCTCCACTGTAGGGGGCGAGCGCGGCTCGGCTGATACCGAACGTGACCCACGCGGCTTTGCGATCAAGTTTTACACTGAGGAAGGTAACTGGGACATTGTGGGTAACAACACTCCGGTGTTTTTCATCCGTGACCCGTTGAAGTTTCCGGACTTTATCCATACCCAGAAGCGCCTTCCGCAAACCAATCTGAAAAGCCCTCAGATGATGTGGGATTTCTGGTCGCATTCGCCAGAGGCGCTGCACCAGATCACTATTTTGTTCTCGGATCGTGGCATTCCTGATGGCTATCGCCATATGCACGGTTTTGGCAGCCACACCTACAGCCTGATCAGCGCTGCAGGTGAGCGTCATTGGGTGAAGTGGCACTACAAGACCCGGCAAGGTATCAAGAACCTGACACCGGCCGATGCTGCACGTATTGCTGGCACCGATCCCGATTATGCTCAGCGTGATCTGTTCACCGCCATCGAAAAAGGTGATTTCCCCAGGTGGCAGGTGTGCATTCAGCTGATGAGCGAAGCTCAGGCTGCCGGTCACCACGAAAACCCGTTCGATGTAACCAAGACCTGGTCGCAGAAAGAGTATCCGCTCATTGAAGTAGGCGAACTGGAACTGAACCGTAACCCGCTCAATTACTTTGCCGAGGTTGAGCAGGCTGCGTTCGGCCCGAGCAATATGGTGCCGGGCGTTGGCCTGTCGCCGGACCGCATGCTGCAGGGACGCGTATTCGCATACGCTGACGCACATCGCTACCGCGTAGGTACCAATCACCAGCAATTGCCGATCAATGCGCCAAGAAACCCTGTTTACAGCTACCAGCGTGACGGCTCGATGGCCTTCGGCAGCAATGGTGGTGCGGCCCCGAACTATGAGCCAAACAGCTATTCGGATGCACCGAAAGAAGATCCGCGCTACGCAGAGCCTGCGTTGGCTTTGAGCGGCACGGCGAATCGTCACGATCACCGTGTTGACAGCGATTATTACAGTCAGGCGGGCAAACTGTTCAACCTGATGAGCACTGATCAAAAAGCGCTGCTGATCAACAACATTGCGGGCGCAATGCAGGGCGTTTCCAGTGATATCGTGCAGCGCCAGTTGCAGCATTTCTACAAGGCTGACGCAGCGTATGGAGAGGGCATAGCCAGCGCTTTGGGTGCAAAGTCGGGCTGAGTCGAAGTGAGAAACAGAACCGCCCTCATTTGGGCGGTTTTTCGCTTCTTAACGGCGTAATTTCGCCACTTTTCGTCGGTTTATTGCGTTTTTCTGAGTGACCTCGCGCGGCGCTTGGTTCAAACTATCGGCTTTGAAGCAGGAGTCTGGTGCGATGCAAGGCCACCCGGAAGTAATCGATTACCTCAACACGTTGCTCACGGGCGAACTGGCTGCTCGTGACCAGTATTTCGTTCACTCACGCATGTACGAAGACTGGGGCTTTTCCAAGCTCTACGAACGTATCAATCATGAGATGGAAGAAGAGGCGCAACATGCCGATGCGCTGATGCGCCGTATCCTGATGCTCGAAGGTACACCGCGCATGCGCCCGGATGATCTCGACGTCGGCACCACGGTACCTGAGATGCTCGCCAGCGATCTGCGTCTGGAATACAAGGTTCGCGCTGCACTATGCAAAGGCATCGAGCTCTGTGAGCTGCACAGTGACTACGTGACCCGTGAAATCCTGCGCGTGCAGCTGGCTGACACGGAGGAAGACCACACCTATTGGCTTGAACAGCAGATGGGTCTGATCAAGTCCATTGGTCTTCAGAACTACCTGCAATCGCAGTTCTGATTCAGTCGCTCACAAAAAAGCTCCTGCACTTGCGTGACAGGAGCTTTTTTGTATCCGGGTTCGACTCATGCCGAACCCGTTTTCATCACTCTCGTCAGGCTTTGTCCCGAGTCAACAAAGGCTTCAGATAATGCCCGGTGTAGGACTGTTCCATTTCGGCGACCTGTTCGGGTGTGCCGGTCGCGATGATCTGTCCACCTCTTGAACCGCCTTCCGGACCGAGGTCCACCAGCCAGTCGGCGGTCTTGATGACATCCAGATTGTGCTCGATCACCACCACCGTATTGCCGTGGTCGCGCAGGCGATGCAACACATCCAGCAGCTGCTGAATATCCGCAAAATGCAGGCCCGTAGTCGGTTCGTCGAGGATGTACAGCGTCTTGCCGGTGTCGCGCTTGGACAACTCACGCGACAGCTTGACCCGCTGTGCCTCACCGCCTGACAAAGTCGTCGCCGATTGCCCCAGCTTGATATAGGAAAGCCCTACATCCATCAGGGTTTGCAGCTTGCGCGCCAGTGCAGGTACGGCATCGAAGAACTCGCGAGCTTCCTCGATGGTCATTTCCAGCACTTCATGGACACTTTTGCCCTTGTACTTGATCTCGAGCGTCTCACGGTTGTAACGCTTGCTCTTGCACACATCGCAGGGCACGTAGATGTCCGGCAGAAAGTGCATCTCGACCTTGATCAGCCCGTCGCCCTGGCATGCCTCGCAGCGACCGCCTTTGACGTTGAACGAGAACCGTCCAGGGCCGTAGCCCCGTGAGCGTGATTCAGGTACACCGGCAAACAGTTCGCGAATCGGCGTGAACAGCCCGGTGTACGTTGCCGGGTTGGAGCGCGGCGTACGACCGATAGGGCTCTGGTCGATGTCCACGACCTTGTCCAGATGCTGCAGGCCATTGATGCTGTCGTGCGTGGCAGCCTCAAGCGTCGTCGCGCCGTTCAGCGCGGTGGCGCTCAACGGGAACAGCGTGTTGTTGATCAGCGTCGACTTACCCGACCCGGAAACGCCCGTCACGCAAGTCAGCAGGCCAATCGGAATCTCGAGATTGACGTTCTGCAGATTGTTGCCGCGCGCGCCCTTGAGCGTCAGCGACAGCTTTTTATTACGCGGGGTGCGCTTGGCGGGTACAGCAATCTTCACGCGCCCCGACAGGTATTTGCCGGTCAGCGAGTCAGGGTGCGACATCACCTCGTCCGGCGTACCTTCGGCAACGATGTGACCACCATGCACGCCTGCCCCCGGGCCAATATCGACTACATAGTCGGCCAGGCGAATCGCATCCTCATCGTGCTCCACCACAATCACGGTGTTGCCGATGTCGCGCAGGTGTTTGAGCGTGCCCAGCAAACGATCGTTATCGCGCTGGTGCAGGCCAATGGACGGCTCGTCGAGGATGTACATCACCCCGACCAGACCCGCACCGATCTGGCTGGCCAGACGAATCCGCTGGGCTTCGCCGCCGGACAACGTGTCCGCGCTGCGATCCAGGGTCAGATAGTCCAGGCCGACATTGACCAGAAACTGCAGACGCTCACGGATTTCCTTGAGGATTTTGTCTGCGATTTCACCGCGCCTTCCGGTCAATTTGAGCGCTTCGAAATAATGCGTGGCATCGCCAATCGGCAAATTGGTTACCGCAGGCAAGGTCTTTTCGCCTACCCACACATGGCGCGCTTCACGACGCAGACGAGTGCCTCGGCAATCAGGGCACGGCTGCGTGCCGAGGAATTTGGCCAGCTCTTCGCGTACGGTCGCCGATTCGGTTTCCCGATAGCGGCGTTCCAGATTCGGCACAATGCCTTCGAACGGGTGTGCACGCTTGACGATATCGCCGCGGTCATTCAGATAGCGGAAGTCGACACTCTGCGAGCCACTGCCGTTGAGCAGAATCTTCTGCATGTCGGCAGGAATTTCCTTGAACGGCACCTCCAGACTGAAGCCATAGTGCTTGGAGAGCGACCCAAGCATCTGGAAGTAATAAACGTTACGCCTGTCCCAGCCGCGTATCGCGCCTTCGGCAAGCGTCAGCTCGGCATTCACCAGTCGCTTGATATCAAAGAACTGCTTCACGCCCAGGCCGTCGCAGGTCGGGCATGCGCCAGCCGGGTTGTTGAAGGAGAACAGCTTCGGCTCCAGCTCGCTGATCGCATGGCCACAGATCGGGCAGGCGAAGCGGGCAGAGAAAATCACTTCTTCGCCTGGCTCATCGTCCATTGGTGCGACCAACGCGATGCCGTCGGCCAGCTTCAACGCGGTTTCAAAGGATTCCGCCAGACGCTGTTGCAGATCGGCGCGGACCTTGAAACGATCCACGACCACATCAATCGAGTGCTTCTTCTGCTTGTCCAGCTTCGGCAACTCATCCAGCTCACACAGCTTGCCGTTGACCCGCGCGCGGACAAAGCCTTGTGCGCGCAGCTCTTCAAAAACCGACAGGTGCTCGCCCTTGCGCTCGCGGATAACCGGCGCAAGCAGCATAAGCTTGCTGCCCTCAGGCTGAGTCAGCACCAGATCAACCATCTGGCTGACAGTCTGGGCCTCCAGCGGGATATCGTGGTCCGGGCAGCGCGGTTGTCCGACTCGTGCATACAAAAGGCGCAGGTAGTCGTAAATCTCGGTGATCGTCCCCACGGTCGAACGCGGGTTGTGCGACGTCGATTTCTGCTCGATGGAAATCGCTGGCGACAAACCTTCGATCGTGTCGACGTCCGGCTTTTCCATCATCGACAGAAACTGTCGGGCATAGGCAGACAGCGATTCGACATAACGGCGTTGCCCTTCGGCGTACAGCGTATCGAAAGCCAGCGAAGACTTGCCTGAGCCGGAGAGCCCGGTGATGACGATCAGTTTGTCGCGGGGAAGTGTCAGGTCAATATTTTTAAGGTTGTGGGTTCGTGCCCCACGTATCAAGATCTTGTCCACTGCGGCCTCGCTTGGCGGGCATAAACGACGGAGTATAAGGCTCCGAGCCATTACGCGGCAAAGCGTCGCGTATGTGCTGTACAACGATGGGACTGGTAGAATCGCCGCCGGTTCACACGAGGTTATTCCATGCACGATACCCACAGCGAGCGTATGAGTAGCGGCGAGACCCGCGCAGCAGGCGGTCTGGCCCTGGTGTTCGCGTTCCGCATGCTTGGCATGTTCATGGTTTTGCCGGTTCTGGCAACCTACGGCATGGACCTGGCGGGCGCGAGTCCTGCACTGATCGGTCTGGCGATTGGCGCTTACGGCCTCACTCAGGCTGTGTTGCAGATTCCGTTCGGGATCATTTCCGACCGTATCGGACGGCGACCGGTCATTTATCTCGGCCTGATCGTTTTTGCGATCGGCAGCGTGGTGGCAGCAAACGCCGATTCGATCTGGGGGATCATTGGCGGGCGCATCCTGCAGGGCGCTGGCGCGATTTCCGCTGCGGTCATGGCCTTGCTGTCTGACCTGACCCGCGAGCAGCACCGCACCAAGGCCATGGCCATGATCGGCATGACCATCGGTCTGTCGTTCGCTATCGCGATGGTGGTCGGCCCCGTGATCACCGGCGTATTCGGTCTTTCAGGGTTGTTCCTGGCCACCGGCGGCATGGCCTTGCTGGGTATTCTCATCGTCGCGTTTGTGGTGCCCAAGGCCAATGGCCCGTTGATGCACCGCGAATCCGGCGTTGCCAAACAGGCGTTGGGGGCTACCTTGCGTCATCCAGACCTGCTGCGCCTGGATTTGGGTATCTTCGTGTTGCACGCCATGCTCATGTCCAGTTTTGTAGCCTTGCCGCTGGCGCTGGTCGAAAAAGCCGGTTTGCCCAAGGAAGAGCACTGGTGGGTCTACCTGACCGCCTTGCTGGTTTCCTTCTTCGCGATGATCCCGTTCATCATCTATGGCGAGAAGAAACGTCAAATGAAGCGTGTTCTGCTGGGCGCCGTCACAGTTTTGATGCTGGCTGAGCTATTCTTCTGGGCCTACGGGGACACGTTGCGGGCACTGGTCATCGGGACAGTGGTATTCTTCACGGCGTTCAACCTGCTGGAAGCGTCCTTGCCGTCGCTGATCAGCAAGGTTTCACCGGCTGGCGGAAAAGGCACGGCGATGGGAGTTTATTCCACCAGCCAGTTTCTTGGATCAGCCGCAGGTGGGATACTGGGCGGCTGGTTGTTCCAGCATGGTGGGCTCGATGTGGTGTTCCTTGGTGGTGCAGCCATGGCCGCCGTCTGGCTCACCTTCGCAGTGACCATGCGCGAACCGCCTTACGTGACCAGCCTACGTCTGCCGTTGTCGCCGCAGGCGCAGCGTGAAGCAGGCCTGGCAGATCGTTTGATGTCCGTAGCAGGCGTGACAGATGCAGTGGTGGTTGCTGAAGAGGCGGCCATCTACATAAAACTCGACACAAAATTATTGGATCGTGCCTCTCTCGAAAAGCTGGTCAATCCAGCGTCAGAAGCGTGCGAAGCCTAGGAGAACGTTATGGCCCGTGGGGTTAACAAAGTCATATTGGTCGGTACATGCGGCCAGGATCCCGAAGTTCGCTACTTGCCTAACGGTAACGCCGTGACCAACCTGAGTCTGGCAACCAGCGAACAATGGACTGACAAGCAGACCGGTCAGAAAGTCGAAAAGACCGAGTGGCACCGTGTATCGATGTTTGGCAAGGTCGCCGAGATCGCCGGCGAATACCTGCGCAAGGGTTCGCAGGTCTACATCGAAGGCAAACTGCAGACCCGCGAGTGGGAAAAAGACGGCATCAAGCGCTACACCACTGAAATCGTCGTCGACATGCAGGGCACCATGCAACTGCTGGGCGGCCGTCCTCAGGGCGACTCGCAACAAGGTCAGGGCGGCGGCAACTACAACCAGTCCGCACCTCGTCCACAGCAGTCGCGCCCACAACAGTCGGCACCGCAGCAGTCCGCACCTCAGCAGAACTACAACCAGCAGCCGCCACAACGCGACTCGCGCCCGGCACCGCAACAACAAGCGCCGCAGCCAGCTGCTGACTTTGATAGCTTTGATGATGATATTCCGTTCTAGGGCGGAATAAAGTCTACTTTGTAAAGTTTTGGTCTGGAGCCCCCGTTTATCGGGGGCTTCGTGGTTTTCAGGGATCAGAAAGCGCGGAACCGCTCTGGCTGTAATGCTGCCGTGAAAGCCGCTGGGCACCTAAAACCGCGCATCCTTCTGCATTTGCGCGTTTTCGAAACAATGCGCGATCACCCAGCTTGCTGGCTTCACTTCACCTCGCGGGCCAAACGCCAATGCCCGTTGTGCCAACGGCCCGTTGCTGGTCGTGGCTCCGGCAATATGCGGGCTGTCCCACACACCCCAAGTGATAACTGTCGACACCGAGCGCGTAGCAAGGATCAGGTCCAGATAGCGCTTATAGGTTTGCGCAACCGTCCCATCGCGTTCTGTAATGGACCCCGTCAAGTGGCTGTCGTCGACGTCGAGTTCTGTGATGTGGATCGACAACCCAATATCACGCACTGCAAGAATAAAGCGAGACAGGTCCGGACCAAATGTGTCGCCTGCACGCAGGTGGGACTGAATGCCCAGACCGTGTATCGGAATGCCCCGCTGCCTGAGACCGCGCAGCAGGGCGAGCACGGCAGTGCGTCGGCTTTCGCCGTAATGGGTATCCTTTTCCAGGCCGTAATCGTTGTAGCAGAGCAGGGCGTCCGGGTCGGCCTTGTGCGCAGCGTTAAAGGCTATGTCCAGATAGCGAGGCCCGAGCATCTGATACCAGAATGAATTGCGCAGCCCGCCAGGCTGGCCGTCTTCCAGTTGGATGGCTTCGTTGACGACGTCCCATGCACTGGTGAGGCCACGATAATGGCTGGCGACGGTACTGATGTGCGCCGTCAGCACCGCTTCGGCGTTCGTCGGGGTGACGGTGTGGTGAACCCAGTTGGGTAAAGAACGATGCCAGCAGAAGGTGTGCCCGCGCATACGCTGGTCATGCGCTTTCGCAAACGCCGCGATTGCGTCGGCGGGCGCGAAGTTGTAACGCTCTGGTTCGGGGTGGACCGTCTGCCACTTCAAGGCGTTTTCTGGCACTACGATGCTGGCCTGATGGGCGACCAGTTCCCGGTAGGCCGCGTCGTCATTCAGCTTCGCCGGGTCAGCCGCAAAGCCGAACCGTATGCCTCTCTCGGCTGCAGGCTGGCGCAACGCGGTAAAAGTTTCTGCAGCCAGCAATCTGCTGTTCACAAAGGGCAGACACGCCATCAGGCGGACAAACGCAGTCAGAAAACTGCGTCGACTAGTCCGACGCACTACGCACCAAAAATCCCCATCAACTCCTCACGCCCCACCATCACTGTCATCGACCCTTGCTTCTGGTCGCCCTCAATCGTGCACAGCAACCCAGCCTCGCGACAAATCACAGCCCCTGCTGCGATATCCCACAGGCTGGTGAATTTCTCCATGTAGCCGTCTGTCTGCCCCAAAGCGGCGAACGCCAGGCCGATGGTGGCGCAGCGATAACCGGCAAGGCCCCAGCCCTGTCGGCGCAGGCTCAGGTGCAATTTGCCCATCTCTTCGGCGTCCCAGCGGGTGTTTTCGCCGACGCCAGCGATGCGCAGGTGCTCTGGTGGTTGAGGGCGGACAAAGGGGACGCCGTTGCGCAGCAAGCCATCGCCCGTGCGGGCGGCCAGGGTGTAGCCCAACGCCGGGTAGGCGACGACGCCGATTTCGGGCTCGCCTGCCGACATGTACGCCACAGCGATTCCCCACAATGGAGTGCCGCGCAGGTAGTTGCCAGTGCCGTCAATGGGATCGATAACCCAGCCATCGGTGATGAATTCGCCGCCCATTTCTTCGCCGAGGATTGTATCGTCGGGGAAGTGTTTGCCCAATTCGGCACGAAGCAGTTGTTCCACCTCGAAGTCGGCGCGGGAAACGAGGTCTTGCGCGCTTTTGGTGGTGATGTCGAGGGTGTGGCGGTCGTTGAAGTAGGCCATGGCCAGGCCAGTGGCTTTTTCTACGGCTTGCATGGCGACGCTGAGTCTTTTGTTCATTGCAGACAGCCTCCGTTCGGCAGGTTCAACAAGTCCGGGTAATCACTGAGAATCGACTGTGCGCCATGTTCCAGCAAGTAGCGCGCACGTTTCGGGCTGTTGATGGTAGCCACGGCGAATTCGACGCCGCTGCTTTTCAGGCGGACAAGGTGATGGTCATCGAGCATGTCGTCAAGTACGTGAAGTATTCGACAGTCATATTCGGCCAGCAGCGCGACCGGGTCGGCAGGGGCCACCACCGAGGCGATGGCCAAGGGCACGTCAGCCCATAACCGGCGTGCGGCCTTTAGGGAGCGTACTGAAAAACTGGATACGAACAGTTGATCATTGCCGGTGGGCCACAGGTTTTTGAGGATCGGCATCACCACTTCAGCCGTTTCGATATCGTCGCCAATGGTCGGCTTGAGTTCGACCTGCAAGCCAAGGTTGAGGCGCAGCGCGCAAGCCACGATCTCTTCAAAGGTGGGGATCTGCAAGCCTGCGAATTCAAGGGCGAACCAGCTGCCTGCGTCCAGTTTGCGGATGGCCTCAAGTTCGTGAAGCACGACCGCGCCGCGCCCGTTGGTAGTTCGGTCCAGCAAGTCGTCATGAATCACGACAGGCTGGCCATCACGGGTCAGTTTCACGTCGATCTCGACCCACTCGGCGCCGCACTCTGCAGCTTTCTCCAGGGCCAGCAGGGTGTTTTCCGGCACGTAAGCCTTGGCACCACGATGGGCAATCAGGGACGAACGGACGAGGGGGGCGGATTTGGGCATGGCGGGTCACTTGGCGGTTTGGGAGAAGGAAACGAGCTGGCGTTGGCCACTCTCGATATCGAAAAGCAGTGGCGCGGGGCTGATCGCGAGTCGAACCTGGGTGCCGGGCATCAGATGTTGCCGCTCGGCGAGGCTGACGACACAGCGTGTTCCAGCGAGTTGGCAATACAGCAGGCTGTGGCTGCCCAGATTCTCCGAAGACTCCACCGTGGCGATGACGCCTGCCTGGTCGAGTGCGAAGGTCTCGGGGCGCAGGCCCATCAGCCATTTACCTGTGCAGTTGCTGGCAACGCCGAGTCTGACGGGCAGGCGTTGCCCGTCCGCGAGCATCAAAACGTTGTCGTCCAGACAATGCACAGGCAGCAGGTTCATGGGCGGGGTGCCGATGAAGCCGGCGACGAAAGTGCGCGCGGGTTGATCGTAGATGTCAGTGGGCGTGCCGATTTGTTCGACATGGCCTTTGTTGAGGATCACCACGCGCTCGGCGAGAGTCATGGCTTCGGTCTGATCGTGGGTGACGTACAGAATCGTTGCACCGGTCTGCTGGTGCAAACGGCGAATCAACAGGCGCATTTCATGACGCAGCGCGCTGTCCAGGTTGCACAGTGGCTCATCGAACAGCAGGACTGGCGGTTTGCGGATCAGCGCACGACCGATGGCAACGCGCTGGCGCTGACCGCCGGAAAGCTCGCCGGGCTTGCGTTGCAACAAAGCCTCAAGACCCAGCGAGCCGGCACATTCGCGAATACGCTGCTCACGCTCCTTGCGTGAGATACGCGCCAGCTTGAGGGTGTAACCAATGTTGTCGGCCACGCTCATGTGCGGATAAAGCGCGTAGTTCTGAAACACCATGGCGCAGCCACGCTCCTTGGGCGGCAGACGCGTTACATCACGGCCACCCATCAGGATTTGCCCCTGGCTGACGTCCTCCAGCCCGGCGACCATGCGCAGCAGCGTGGACTTGCCACACCCGGACGGGCCGAGGATGACGTTAAGCTCGCCCGCTTTGAAAACCAGATCGAGCCCGTGAAGGATTTGTTCTGTGCCGTAGGTTTTGTGCAGGCCCTTGAGGACAATATCCGGTGCGCAGGCAATAGGGGTGAGCGCGGTCATTTGCCGACTCCGATCAGGCCTTTGACAAACCATCGCTGCATGAGCGCAATGACGAGTATGGGGGGCAGCATGCTGACCACCGCGGCGGCCATCAGCAGGTTCCATTCGGGGACCTGAGTCGCATCGGTCGGTAGAAAGCTGGCAACGCCCAGCACCAGTGTGCGCATGTCCTCGCGATTGGTTGCGACCAGTGGCCACAGGTAGTCTTTCCACGCACCGATGAACACCAGCGTACCGAGCGCCGCGAAGTTGGTCTTCGACAGTGGCAGCAGAATGTCGATGAAAAACCGCCAGGGTCCGGCACCGTCCATTCGTGCCGCTTCGACCAGTTCGGCGGGCAGCGTCTGATAGAACTGCCGGAACAGAAAGGTGCCGGTGGCCGAGGCAATCAGTGGCAGGGCGAGCCCGGTATAGCTGTCGAGCAGGTTGATGGTCGGCACCGGCAGCGACTGGATACCCAGCCATTGCAAAAGCGTCCGTAGCGGTCCGAGAAGGTCGCTGGCCACCGCATACGTAGGGATGATGCGCACTTCCAGCGGCAGCAGTAGCGCGCCCAGTACGGCGAACAAAATCACCGAGGTGTAACGGCTGCGAAAGTAGACCACGGCAAATGCCGTCAGCGCCGAAAGCGTCAGCTTGCCGATCACCACCAGCATGGCGACCAGCAGGCTGTTGCCCAGCAGACGCAGCAGATCGAGACGCCGGGTAACGTGTTGCAGATTCTCCAGCAACTGGTCGCCGGGCATGACCGCAAGGCCGTGGGCGAACAGCTGTGGGTTACTGACTGTCGCCGAGCAGACTGCAACGTACAGCGGCCCCAGCGCGAACACCAGCCCCAGCGTCAGCAGCAAATAAGCACCTGTGTCGAGCAGCCGATGACGCTCGATCATGCTTTTACCCCGCGTCGCTGGAAGCGGACCAGGAGTTTGAATTGGGCAATGCTCAGCGCCACGACTGCCAGCAACATGAGTACTGACAGCGTCGACGATCCGGCCAGATCCAGCCCCATGAAACCGTCTGTGTAGATCTTGTAGGCCAGCACGTTGGTGGTATCGCCTGGTCCGCCGTGGGTGAGCGTATCGACCAGTCCGAAACTGTTCGACAGGCTTTCCAGCAGGTCGATGACAAACACGAAGAGCAAATAGGGCGCGATCAGTGGCAGCTGTATGTCGAGCATCCGTCGCAAGGAGCCAGCCCCGTCCAGTGCTGCAGCCGCGAGGTAGTCGTCCGGTACGGACTTCAAGCTGGCAACCAGCATCACAAAGTTGAACGGGACCAGGCACCACGCATACCCCACAATCAGCAGCAGCATGCTTTGTAGCGGGCTGGCGTAGGGTGCCCAGGTGCCTGGCGCTATCTCGTTGAGCCAGGCGAAAATACCCATCACCGGGTTGGCCAGCACATGAAAGACGATACCGATGGTGGCGCCCGATACCGCGTAGGGCCAGATCAGCAGATTGCGAAACACGGCATTGCCGCGCATTTTCAATTCAAGGCACAGCGCAAGTACCAGCGCGATGAGGATCGAAAGTACAACACTCGACAGACTGAACAGCAGCGTCGAGCCCAGTGCGGCGAGCACACCGGGGTCTTTCAGTACCCGCCAGTAATTGCTCAGTCCGACAAAGATTTCATGACCGCCGAACGGCGGGACCAGATGAAACGACCACCAGATCGCCTGCACAGCGGGCCAATAAAAGAACAGCCCCAGCGCCAGTAATTGGGGCAGGGCAAACAGCAGCGCCAGACTCGGCTGCGGGAAATGTGCACGAGGTTTCATGGCGTTGCCTCGCTTGCCCCATTGCTGGCCTGGGTCTGGTGCATCTGCTGAAACAGGCTGAGCAATTCGTTGGCGCGCAGCGTTGTCTGGCGCAGGGCGTGTTCAACGCTTTGGCGACCTGTGAGCGCGTTCTCCATTTCCTGCGACCAGATCAGCCGCATCAGCGTGATAAAGCCGCAGCGCAAAGGCGCAGACGGCCGACCGTCAATGTCGCTGAGTGCAGCAAGTCCGACCGTCACTGCCGATGGCTCCCTTGCTGTGGACTGCAGCCGTGCTGCAGCGTCCTGCGTGACCGGTAGATAGCCCGTCCGGGCACTGAATACCAACTGGTTCTCGGCTTGCAGCACGAACGCCAGGAATTCCGAGACCAGCCGGTACTCCCTGACAGAGTGGCCACGCATTACCCACAGCGAGGACCCGCCGGGGGCATTGGCGCGTCGCTGGGTGGTGGCGTAGATCGGCACCGGTGTGACATCGATATCGGATTTGAGCGTGCTGTGCACGATATTCCAGGCACCTGTGGAATCCAGCAGCATGGCGCAGTCATCCGTGGCGAAAGCCAGCGCCTGCTGGCCGCTGCGGGTCGAATCCTCATGAACCACCAGACCTTCGCCAGCCCATTGCGTCAGGTCGTTCATCAGGCGCAGGTGGGCACCTTTGTCGAACTGATAGCGTTCGTTGCCTGCAGCGCGAGTAGCGACCTCGGTGCCTTGCGCTGCACTGGTCTGTTCCAGCCAGATCCAGGGTGCAAACTCGGTGACGGCAGGGCACGTGTGGCCGTTTCTCTTCAAGGCCCGCAAGGCCGTGGCAAATGCTTCCCACGTGGCGGGTGGCTCGCTGATACCTGCCGCGGCGAGTGCATTTCGGTGCGTATAGAGCACGGCTGTGGAGGCTGCAAAAGGCTGAGCTGCGAGAACGCCTTGCTCATCGGAGTAGTAGCGGCGCAAGGCTGGCAGAAAGGTGTCGTCGGAATAAGCTCTTTGGTGATGGGCCATGACCGCCTCGACAGGTCGCGTGGCACCGCCCAGCAGCATGTCCGGTGTGGCAACGTCGTAAATCTCGACCAGTGCCGGGCCTATGCCTGCGCGGTAAGCGGCTACGGTTTTCTGCAGCGTCTGTTCATAACTGCCTTGGCGAATACAGTGCAGGCGATCCTCATCCTCGCGCTGAGCGTTGAAGCTTCTGCACAAATCCGCGATGGCACTTCCGGCCGCGCCGCCGTGGCTGTACCAGAACTCGGCGGGTGCGGCGAAGACCTGAGCTGCGAGCGGCAGCAGCGCCAGCACCGATAGCGTCTTACTGATGAAAGGCATGAGGGCATCCACAAGAACTCAGTGCCATTTAATACAGCTTGTGTGTAGTATTTGTGACCTGTGCGACGTTTATTAAATTTTCATGATGGAAGTGTGCAATAGGTGGTGGGCGATACACTGCTTCATACGCCCACCGTTTTAATCCCTTCTGATTTGTAGATTCCATGCCTCTCGACCTCGATACGCCGCTTCATTCGCAACAACCGTTGAGCCTCAATGAACGCAAATTGCTGGATATCCTTCGCCGTCGCGGCGCAATCACCCGCGCCACGGTTTCGACCGAGATGGACCTGGCTCAGCAGTCGGTACACCGCCTGATTGAAGAATTGATCAGTCGTGGTCTGCTGCGCAGCGGCGAGCGCGTGAAGAACGGTAGGGGGCAACCGAGTCCACGTATCGAACTGGTCAATGAAGCGGTGTATGCCATCGGCGTATCGATCAATACCGACTCGGCAGTCGTCTGCATCGCCGATCTGGGCTGCAATGTGCTGGAACAAGTCACTCTGCGTACGCCGCCGTTGAGCCGTAAGAGCACGCTGGCCTCGCTGGAGAGAACCATCGAACGCATCCTTCAGCGCAACGGCATCGAAGCGGAGCGGGTGGTTGGCGTGGGTTTCGCGATTGCCGGGTTTTTTCTCGATAATCGCCAGATCAATGCTCCGGAACCGCTGCGCGACTGGTCATTGATGGACCTGCAACCGGTACTCGAAGAGCACTTCAGCATGCCGGTCTGGCTGGAAAACAACGCCACCACTGCCGCCATCGGTGAAAGCCTGGTGGGCGTGGGGGCATGGGCCGGCAATTTCATTTACCTGTCGTTCAACTTCGGTTTCGGCGCAGGCGTGGTGATCAACGGCAAACCGTATTTCGGCAGTCACGGCAACGCCGGCGAGATCACGCTCTACAACGACGAAGAATCGATAAACCGACCGGCCTTGCGTTACCTGCTCGATGAATTGCATCAGCGTGGCGTGCAGGTCGATTCAATCGAAGACCTGCGCCTGCGCTTCGACCCTGACTGGCCCGGTGTGGATACCTGGCTGACTCGGGTCAAGCCAACGCTGGACCGTTTGATCAACGCCTTGGCGGGACTGTTCGATCCGCAGGCTGTGGTGTTCGGCGGGCAGCTGCCACCAGAACTGGGCAGGCGGCTGATTGCAGAGACGACTTTCTGGGGCACGCATCGCTATAACTCGCCACCGCCTCGGCCACAGTTACTGTTGAGCGAGACGAATGGGGATGCGGCGGCTCTCGGGGCGGCGCTGGTGCCGTTGAAAGAGCGGTTTTTTGTTTGATTTTCTTTTACGTTGTGAGGTGGCATCAGCTTGGGGCTTCTTGTGGTTAAGCGCGTCCGGGTCAAATTTTTTGTGAACGGCAGCTTTTTGCCAAGCGCGACGTTCATGGAAAGCACCCATAAGCTTCGATAAACTCCATCCCTACGCCTCACGGATGGATTCGAAGTTGCGCCGGTCTTTAGTTGCTCTGTGCCTTTGCGTTGCAGCCTTTCTTTTTGTCACCTTCAGCATAACGTTGTGGCGTAGCCCATACAGCCTCACCGTACTGGTTGCGTCGGCCTATGAAGATGGGCTCGTCATTGGCAAAAATCCTGGTGAAGCCATGAATTGGTATTCACGCGCGGCAGAAAAAGGCGATCCTGTTGCTCAGTACAAGCTAGGCCTCATTCATTTCTATGGCCGGGGTGTAGACATTGATCGGGCCAAAGGCCTTCAGTGGTTAACTGAATCGGCGGAACACGGGAACGCAGATGCCGAATATTTTATGGGCGTTGCAATGACCGCAGAGGCAGCGACTCAGACAGATTTTGGGCAGGTGGCGAGTTGGTTTAGCAAGGCTGCAGAGCAAGGTCACGCTAAAGCTCAACAAGAGCTCGCTTCCCTTTATTTCAGAGGCTGCGGCGTTGAAAAGGATGATCAGGAAGCTTTCAAATGGGCTAGCAGGGCAAGCGCTCAAGGCTATGCGGGCGCCAAACCACTCCTGGCTACACTGTATTTCTATGGCAAAGGTACTCAGGCAGATCCTCAACACGCAGTGGAGTTGCTCACCGAAGCGGCCAACTCCGGGAACAGCCTTGCATACGAAATGTTGGGAGCTGCCACTTTACACGGCACGGGCACTCCCAAAGACCCTTCCGCCGCATTGCAATGGTATACCCGTGCTGCCAGGGAGGGCAGGATTAACGCTCAGTTCGCCCTTGGCTACCTGTACAGCAGCGGCGGTGAGGTGGCGTTCAATTACTCACTGGCAAACCACTGGTTTTTGAAGGCCGCTGCACAAGGAAGCGCGCCCGCCATTGTCGCACTCGCCTTTCATATCGATAACGGGCAGGGTTTCGAACGCAATAAGGTCAAGGCGTGCGGGCTGTTGCGTGTGGCGCTAAAAAACGAGCTACCGAACAATATGGCAGATGACCTTCGCGTCCAGCTTGAGGAGGAGGAAAAAGCACTTTCAGCGCAGCAACTGGCTGAGGTATCAGTCTTGGAAGCCCTTTATTCAAGCCCTGAGGGCTTAAGCGAACTGCACGTTGATATAACACCCATGCCTGCTCGAACAGAGTTGTGAGATACACGCAGTCAGCATCTTGAGACGCGGCGATGCTGCAACGATACTGCAGCACCAACCAACATCAAAAAAACCTACCTCCTCAGCGCTACAGCCTCTGCAACAAGGCACTCCAGCGCAAACTGCTCTGTGTACGTCATCTGAATCGGCGTGGTCTCGCCCTTGACGGTCCTTTCGCCCTCGAGGATGTAGCGAATGCGTTTGTCAGTGACTCCGATACGCTTGGCGATCCATGAGGGCGTCTGGCCGATGCGCGAGATCAGCTTGTCGGCGTATTCGGTGGAAGGGTTATAGAGTTCTGCGTTGGGTGTCATGGGGTGTCCGGAGGGAGGTCAGGCGCTATAGATGCGGGGAAGTATGCAGCACGGTGGGGGATTCGTCGCTGTGGCGGTGAGCAATAGACGTTCACTGGGCAGCGGTTGAGAGATTTTCTTGATGAGCAAGCGCCTGATTGGCGAGTGAGGCGATCCTTCGCCCTTCAGCCAGCAGCGATCAGAGTTTCACCCCTAGCGTCACAAACGCACTGCGCGGTGTGCCCACCTGAAGAACCTGCAAATTGCCTGCCGGGTCGCTGGCTGCGCTGGCGTCGGTGTTGAGGGTGGAGATGTAGCGCTTGTCGAACAGGTTGACCATGTTCAGTGACAAGGTGGTGTCTTTGATGGCACCGAGTTTGCCGAAGTCATAGCCCAGGTTGGCGTTCGCCAGCCAATAGCCGCTGACGCTGGAATCGTTGGTGTAGGTGTAATAGCGCTTGCTGATGTAGTTGCCCTGCAGGCCGGCATTCCAATGCTGCCAATTCCAGTCCAGATTGCTCGAATACATCAGTTTCGGAGTATCCACGACGGTTTTGTCTTTCACATGAACGGTGCTGCCGCCGCTGCTGTAGTCATCATCGTAAGTGCTGCGGTTGTAGGACATCGAGTTGGACCAGCGCCAGTGCTCGTCGGGCGTCAGGCCGAATGACAGTTCCAGACCACGGCTGGTGACCGAGCCGACGTTGGCGACCCCGTTCTGACAGATGACGATGCCGGTACAGTTGGTGATGGCCACCAGGCGATTATCGAATCTGGTGTTATAGATTGCCGCCGAGGCCGAATACAGTGGGGTGCTGCGGCGCAGGCCCAGTTCGACGGTTTTCGAGGTCTCGGGTTTCAAGTCCTTGAAGCCGTTTTGCGCATCGACTGCGCTCTGCGTCGTGAAGAACGGGCTGTAGCCGCCACTTGGAAACGCTGCCATGTTTTCCGAGTAAGACGTAAAGACTTCATCGTTCTCGTCGAGTTTGTAGGTCGCGCCCACTTGCGGCAAAAACCTGTCCCGCGCTTCCAGCGAGCCGCTGGCATAACCGCCACCTTTGCCTTCGGCGGTCGAGGTGGTCACCGTGTTTTTCGCACCGAACTCAAGCTTGAGACGGTCATCGAGCAGGGTGTAGGTGTCACGCAGGTAGAACTGCCGGGTCAGGTCGTTGTAACTCTGGTCCAGCACCGTCGCCGCCTGCCTCAGACCGTTGGTTTTGACGATGTGGTTTTGCGGCGTCGCATTGGTGGTATCGAACAGGTAGCGGGCGATGTCGTTCTTGTTCGACTGAATCCAGAACCCGCCCTGAATTTCATGCTGGCCCAGGTAGTAGGTCAGCGAACTCTGGAAACCGGTTCGATCGATGCCATACACCGTGCTGCGAATCGAGTTGCTGGGCACTGTGGTCGAGCCGCTGGTGAAGACGAACGGGTAATACGAGTTGCCCCGACCCGAGTCATGGTGGTGATAGACGGTCGCGTCCAGAACCAGATCATCGGTCAGCGAGAAGTTGCCGTTGAGGATGTCCAGTTCGTCATCGCGCAGGCTGCTGGCGTTGTAGGTCGCATCGCCCGCACTGGTCACACCGCCGGTATAGATACCGTTGGCTGCATTGACCGCACGGGTCCAGTCCGGCGTGTAGTAGCTCCAGTTGTAACCCAGGCGCTGGATGATGCTCTTCGACAGGCTGGGCAGATTGGCTTCATCGTGAGACGAGGTGCTGTGGAAGAAGCTCACGCGGTTGTCGCCGAAGTTGTAGTTGACCTTGGCGTTCACCGCATCGGATTTTTGCGGGTTGTCGTGGCCTTTCCAGGCGTCGGCGTCGTACTTTTCTCCCGACACATAAGCGGACAGGCCATTGTATTCGCCCGTGTCGATGCGCATGAAGGTGCGCGAAGTGTCGTAACTGCCCAAGGTCTGTGACAGTCGCGCGCCGAACACCTTGTCCGGGTTGGAGCTGGTGAACTGAATGGTGCCGCCCAGATCACTGTTCGACGCCGTACCCAGCGAGCCGATGCCGGGAGCCACTTCGCTGGTTGCGATGTTTTCCGCAATGATCGCCCGGGTGATGCTCAGGCCGTTGAAGTTACCGAAGCTCATGTTGCCGAGCGTGACGCCGTCCAGCGTGTAGCCCAGGTGGTGCATATCAAAACCGCGCAGACTGATGCGCTGGCTGCCTTCTTCACGGCCCAGCGGGTCGCCGGACTGGAAGTTGACCCCCGGCAACCGTTGCAGAACCTTCAGCGGGCTGGTGCCTGCGGAATAAGCGGTCACGTCCTTTTGCGTAACGCGCTGCACCTGACGGGTTTCACCCTGGCCAATCACCGACACTGTGCCCAGTGTCATGGCTGCCGCGTCTTCGCCAGCCGGTGCCGTTACCGGGATTGGCATGTCATCGTCGGCCTGAATCAACGGGCTGACCAGGCACAGTGAATTCAATGAAACCAGCAGCGCGAGGCGCGTTACCGGGAATCGAGAGGCGCGCGGTATCAATCGATTGTTCATGAAAAGGTTTTCCTGGGGGCGTCAGGGGGCCGCGCTTGCGGCGGGTCATGGGGTTAACGACAGGTTTTTGTGTCAGGGGCTTTCGGTAATCACCGACAGGCGACTGATGCCGGCTTTCTGCACATCGGCCAGCACCTGAGCAACGCGGCCATAGCCTGTGGCCTGATCGGCGCGCAGGCTGACCGCAACGTCCGGGTCTTTGTTGTGCAAGGCTTGCAGCAGGTCCGGCAGTTGTTCCAGCGCGACCGCTTCACTGTCGATGAACACGCCGCCACTGGCGTCGATACTCACAACCACCGGGCTGGCCTGATCCAGTGAGGTGGTGGCGACGGTTTGCGGCAGGTCGAGCGGGATCGCGTTGTTGAGCAGCGGGGCGGTAACGATGAAGGTCACCAGCAGCACCAGCATTACGTCCACCAGGGGCGTAATGTTGATGTCGCTGATTGCGTCGTCATCACTGGACGTGGAGAAGGACATGTCAGCTCACTCCTTTCAGGTTGGGGGCCGTCTTGTCGCGATTGTCGGGCTGCAGCCGGAAGGCGTTGCGTTGTGAGAGATTGAGAAAGTCCACAGCGAACTCCTCAAGGTCCGCGATCACCAGCTTCAGGCGCCGTCCGAAGAAGTTGTAAGCCAGCACTGCGGGCACCGCGACTGCGATGCCGACGCCAGTCGCCACCAGCGCTTCGCCAATAGGCCCGGCGACCACCGCAATGCTCGCCGACCTGGCCTGGCTGATCGCGCTGAGTGCATGAATGATCCCGAACACTGTGCCGAACAGGCCGATGAAGGGCGCGGTGCTGCCGATCGACGCCAGCAGAATCATGCCGCTTTCCAGGCGACGACGTTCCTTGTGGATCTGCTGGCGCAGGCTGCGCTCCAGCAAGTCCTGGCGGTTCCAGCTGTGGCCCAGGTCCGGCGAGTCGTGAGGCGCTGCGAGCGCCTGCGCGCCGGCATCGGTCAGGCGTGCCAGGCTGCCTTCACTGTGCGGCAGGTGCAGCGCATTTTTCAGATCGCGAGCGGCCCAGAACTGTGCGGCGTAGCGTCGGTTCTGACGCGTCAGTCGCCAGTGCTGAAACGACTTGCCGAGTAAAAGCGCCCAGGTCACCAGCGAGAAAATCACCAGCAGGGTCATTGAGGATTGGGTGATGAGTACGGAGTAAGCGGTGTTCATGACGTAAACCTCAGGGTGCGAGTTTGAAAGCCAAGGGCACGTTGACCCAGCCTTCTAGCGGGGTGTCGCCACGTTTGGCGGGAATAAAGGTCCATTGCCGGACAGCGGCCTGCGCAGCTTCATCCAGCGCCGGGACACCGCTGCTTTGCAGCACTTGCACCTGATCGGTACGTCCGTTGGGCAGCACATGGACACGCAGCAGCGTCGTACCTTCCTGATGCCGGCGCGCAGCGGCGGGTGGATAGACCGGAGGCGGATTGTCGAGATAACCGGCCCGGCCTATCGGTGCTGTGGTGGTCTGGGTTGCCGCAGGCGTCTGTGTCGCCACTGGCGCCGGTGTTGGCGGGGCTGCGGAGGGTGTCGGCGCAGCAGGTTTGGCGACCGCTTTTGTCGGTGCGGCTTTGGGCAGTGCCTTGGGTTTGGGCGACTCGGCAGGCTTTGGCTCCGCTGACGCTGCCTTGGGGGCTGGCGGCTGCGGTTCGGGCTGAGCGGCTGGCTCGGAGGGCGTCGGTTGGGCAGTCGGCGGCGTAACCGGTGGCGGTACCCATTGCACGGTGATTGGCAGCGGAGGGGCTGGTTCAGGCACATGCGGCTGATCAACCGTCAGCCACCATGCCAGTGCACCATGCAGCCCTATCGCAAGCGCAATCGCCAACGCGTTTGCCAGCCATGGTCTTGGCGCAGCCTTGCTCTGTTGCTGCACAGCAAGTGCCGACGGGGCAATAGTGCGGCCGTCCAGAGGCTGTTCTGGCCATTGACGCAGCTGAAGCGGTGGCGATCGGCGGGACAGTATCAGCGTTGACATGAGTTCAGCTCACCCTTGAAGGAATACGGGCCTGACGCCTTGGCGAGGGGCTCGTTTCAACTGGAGCTGATATTAATACTCTCTGTGTGTATTAATTATGACCGCGGGCATTGATGCGGATTTTCCGGCGCCAAGGTGAGCGCGGCTTGTCAGCCAGTCGTTCGTAAATTTCATTAGGCAAGGCAGCCGTTGCAGTGCTATCTGTCCAGACCCAACGGGTTCGCCTCTGCCGCGAATACCGATTGCCGCGCGGGTCGAGCGACAGGGCGTCATCCTTTGAATCCGCGGTTTACACCTTGGACAAAACGGGAGAACTCGATGAAATTGCTTCGTTACGGCGAGAAAGGCCAGGAAAAGCCAGGCCTTTTTGATGCTGACCACCGGATCCGCGACCTGTCCGCGCATGTCGAGGACATTGCTGGCGATGCCTTGAGCCCTGCAGGTCTTGCACGCCTGGCTGCGCTCGATCCCGAGAGCCTGCCTCTGGTTGCGGGTCAGCCGCGTATCGGGGCGTGTGTCGGGCAGGTCGGCAAGTTTATCTGCATAGGCCTGAACTACGCCGACCACGCTGCCGAATCGCGCATGGAAGTGCCGAAGGAGCCCATCCTGTTCAACAAGTGGACCAGCGCAATCTGCGGTCCGAACGACAACGTCGAAATTCCTCGCGGCTCGCTCAAGACTGACTGGGAGGTCGAGCTGGGCGTCATCATCGGCAAGGGCGGACGCTACATCGACGAGGCCGTTGCCATGGAGCATGTGGCTGGCTATTGCGTGATCAACGATGTGTCCGAGCGCGAATGGCAGCTTGAGCGCGGTGGAACCTGGGACAAGGGTAAAGGCTTCGATACCTTCGGCCCGCTAGGCCCGTGGCTGGTGACCTGCGATGAGGTCGCCGACCCTCACTCGCTCGACCTGTGGCTGGAGGTTGACGGGCATCGTTACCAGCATGGGAATACGCGAACGCTGATATTCAGCGTTCCGCAATTGATCGCTTACCTCAGCCGTTGCATGAGTCTGCAACCGGGGGATGTCATCTCGACCGGTACGCCGCCGGGGGTGGGGATGGGTGTCAAGCCGGAGCCGGTCTTCCTGCGCGCGGGGCAACGCATGCGTCTGGGGATTACCGGGTTGGGCGAGCAGAGTCAGTTGACCGTTGCGGCCGACTGATTCGCTGTGTGCAGGGAGTCGGCAATCGACTCCCTGCCATACCCGGAATCAGCCCTGCACGAAGGTCAGCAGGTCTTTGTTGAGCGTCTCTGCATGGGTCACCGCAAAACCATGCGGCGCGCCTGGATAGACTTTCAGTTCGGCACCCTGGATCAGCTCGGCAGCGCGCTTGCCCGAGGCTTCGAAGGGGACGACTTGATCGCCGTCGCCGTGAATCACCAGGGTTGGCACATCGATTTTTGCCATGTCCGCACGGAAGTCTGTCGCCGAGAATGCCGTAACGCAGTCCAGCGTGCCTTTGAGTGAGGCGAGCAGGGCAATATTCAGGGTCTGGGTCAGTACGCCTTCGGAAACCTTCTGTCCTTTGTTCAGGCCGTAGAAAGGCGTGGCGAAATCACTGATGAACTGGGCACGGTCCTTGAGCAGGCCTTCCTTGATGCCGTCGAACACCGATTTGTCGACGCCTTCCGGATTGTCCTCGGTCTTCAGAAAAAACGGCGTGACCGAGCCCAGCAGGGCCAGTTTGGCAACCCGCTCGCTGCCGTATTTAGCGATGTAGCGCGTCACATCGCCGCCGCCCATCGAAAAGCCCACCAGCGTCACGTCGCGCAGGTCAAGGTGCTCGATCAGTTCGGCGATATCGTCAGCAAAGGTGTCGTAGTCATAGCCGGTCCACGGCTGGCTGGAGCGGCCGAAGCCGCGGCGGTCAAAAGCGATGGTGCGATAGCCCCGGCTGCTGAGGTATTCCATCTGGTATTCCCACATGTCCGCATCCAGCGGCCAGCCGTGGCTGAACAGTACCGGCTTGCCCGTGCCCCAGTCCTTGTAATAGATCTCGGTGCCATCTTTTGTATTGAACGTGCTCATGCAGATTCCTCTCGATGTCGGGTTGATCGGGCAAGCGTCGCGGCGGACAGGCTGATGCACGCCTTCGGCAGCTCCCGATAATTCCGGCAGCCGGGCCTTTGCATAGTTCAGTCGGGAAGACTGAGTGCACTGCCCTGACGCAATTTTTTGAAACATCGGCTCATCGTATTTCCCTGCTGCAACCGAACTTGCCGGGCATACGGGAATCAGTTCCTTGGGATCAAAGCGTGCTTTGGTCAGTACATGGTTTTATTTGTCCATTGAAGGAGAGAACTGCGTGGCGTCTCAGCTGAAAATCTTGATCCTCTCGGGTCTGCTGCTATTCGCAGGCAGTTTCAATCTTCAGGCAGCCGATGTACCTGCGTTACCGATGGGCGCTGCGGTGCCGGCCGACGACAAGGCCGCTGAAAAAGCCGACGCCAAAGCCGATAGCAAAGCAGCTGACAAACCTGCAGCGAAAGCAGATGACAAATCGGACGCGAAACCGGCAGACGCCGGGGACCCAGCGGCAGCCGAACCGCCCGAGCTTCTGGTACAGGGCGGGTTGCTCGGGGCCATCAGTTCCAGCATTGATGACGTCCAGGAAAAGCTCAACCTCGACGACAACCTGTTCGACGCCTGGCGATTGCGCGCCGACCGTGCGGCCGACGAACTGGAGAAACTGGTCAACAAGCGCACTACGCGTTCGCCATGGAGCGTCGTCGGGGACTTTCTCGCGCTGTCCTTTGTCTGGATCGGCTCGTTTGCCGTCCTGACCACGCTGGGCCGTTTCCTCGCCGTACGCTTGTGCCGGACGCCGTTCATGCGGGTGCGCGAGCGCAGTCAGGCGCTGCTCAAGTACGTCTTGCCGTTCACCCTGCCGGCCATCGTCTGCCTGCCGTTGACCCTGTATGTCAGCCACTTCATGCCGTCTTCGGTGGGGCGCGCGCTGGCGTTGTGCTTTGCCTATGCGACGAGCAGCGGCATCGTGTCTACCTCGGTGCTGCTCTGTGTAATTGTGATGTTCAACGCCGGCCACAAGCGCGCGGCTGTACGGATGATTCGCCGCTATGCGCCGAGGCCACTGTTCGTGGTCGGCTTTCTGGCGGCGCTCAGTGATGCGCTGACCAGTCCGCAGATCGCCCGTCAGTTGGGCAGTAACGTCACCACCAGCGTTGCGGTGTTCACCGGGCTGTTTGCCTCGGTGGTGTTCTGCATGCTGATCATCAAGGTGCGCCGCCCGGTGGCGCACCTGATTCGCAACCGTTCCCTGAGCAGCCGCCTGCAACGGCCAGCGCTGCAGCAGTCGTTGAAAATATTCTCCAACCTGTGGCACTTGCCGATCCTGTTGATGATTCTGGTCTCGGCGATCAACCTCATAGGGGCCGGTGAAGACAGTCAGCAAGCACTGCGTTGCGCGCTGTTCACCACCATTCTGCTGATTGCCACGGTGTTTCTGAGCACGGTGTTCCAGCACCTGTTCAAACCGACGGAATCCATGGGACGCGGCGGGCATGTATACAAGGCGCGTCTGCTGAGCCTTGTGTACGCGGTGTTGCGCATTGCGCTGGCCATCGGGTTCATCGAGATACTGGGGCGTATCTGGGGTTTCTCGATGTTCGAGTTCGCCCAGCGCAATACGCTGGGGCGTGTGATCAGTGATTCGCTGAGCAGCATCGGCCTGATATTTGTGGTCACCTGGCTGCTGTGGGTAGTGCTCGACACGGCCATTCAGGAAGCCCTCAAACCGCCGGCCAATCATCGCAGTGGCCGCCAGCCGAGTACACGAATCAAGACCATCCTGCCGCTGCTGCGCAACGCGGTGAAAATCATTCTGGTGGTGATCTGCGCGATCACCACCATGGCCAACCTGGGCATCAACGTTGCACCGTTACTGGCGGGTGCCGGGGTTGTCGGTCTGGCCATCGGCTTTGGTTCTCAGCAACTGGTGCAGGACGTGATCACCGGCCTGTTCATCATCATCGAAGACACGTTCTCGGTGGGCGATTGGGTGGTGCTCAGCACCGGCCATTCCGGCTCGGTGGAAAGCCTGACCATCCGTACCGTGCGCCTGCGTGACGGCAAGGGTTTTGTCCACTCGGTGCCGTTCGGGCAGATCAAGGCGGTCACCAACCAGTCGCGGCAATTCGCCTATGCGTTCTTCTCGGTGCAGTTCACTTACGACTCGGATATCGATGATGCGCTGGCGCTGATCCGCGAGACCGGCCAGTCGATCAGCGAAGACATCCTGCTCAAGCACAACCTGCAAGGGCCGCTGGAGGTTTTCGGCGTCGACAGCATGAACCTCAACGGCATGGTACTGACCGCTCAATTCCGCACCTCTTCCGGTGGTCAGTACGCGGTGGGGCGCGCCTTCAACGAGCGCCTGAAACGACTTGTGGATAAAAGTCCGAACGTGCGTTTCGCGCAGACTTATCCACAGATGGTCATGGGGCCGGGCTTCAACAACCCACAGGCCGGTGTCGAAGTGGAGGGGCCGCCAGCGCCAACGGATCCGGCCGCTGCGACACCTTCCGCGCCGGCACCTGCGCCGCTTGGTCTGCCCAAGGGCAACAGCCCGCCAGGGCCCGCAGCACAGTAATTGACCGGGGAGAATGGGACGCCGTAACGCGTTGTTGCGGCGTCATCCACCCGCCAGGCTGCGCAACTGTTGGGGGTTGGCAGGCAACGTGTTATGTTTGCAGGCGTTTTTCAATTGTTCGTTTGATTATCTGATACCGAGCCTGCTGACTCTATGCGAATGCGCCTTATGCTGTTGGGCGGCGGGAATGCCCTTGGGCAGGCGCTGATTCGTCTGGGTGCCGAGGAAGACATTGGTTTCCTCGCACCACGTCCACCGCAAGACGGCTGGGACGTGGCGAGCCTCACGCAACTGCTTGATGACACCCGTCCCGATGCCCTGATAAACCTTGCTTACTACTTCGACTGGTTTCAGGCGGAGACTGTCAGCGCTGCGCGCCTGACCCATCAGGAGCGCTCAGTCGAGCGCCTTGCCGAACTGTGTCAGCACCACAACATCACCCTGGTGCAGCCTTCCAGCTATCGTGTATTCGATGGCTCGCGCGCGACGGCCTACAGCGAAAAAGACGAGCCGGTACCTTTGGGGCTGCGCGGTCAGGCGTTGTGGCGTATCGAGCAAAGCGTACGCGCCACCTGCCCGCAACATGTGCTGGTGCGTTTCGGCTGGCTGCTGGATGACAGCGCCGAAGGCGTGCTGGGTCGCTTTCTTTCGCGCGCCAGAGAACCCGGAGAGCTGCTGCTGGCCGATGATCGACGCGGTAACCCGACCCCGGTCGATGATGCGGCGCGAGTGATTATTTCAATCGTCAAGCAACTCGACTGCGAAGCGCCACTGTGGGGCACATACCACTACGCCGGACACGAGGCGACCACGCCGCTGGCGCTGGGCCAGGCGGTGCTTACCGAAGCACGTCTGCTGCATCCTCTGGCCATCGAGTCGCCCACCGCGCAGGCTCACGCCGCGCGTTCCGATGCAGCCGAAGAACCGCAGCACGCGGTGCTGGCCTGCAAGAAGATTCTCCACACTTTCGGCATCAAGCCCCGCGCCTGGCGGGCCGGCTTGCCAAGCCTGCTGGACCGGTATTATCGACATGTCTGAAGCTCCTGTTCTGATCACCGGAGGCGCGGGTTTCATTGGCTCGCACCTCACCGACGCCTTGCTTGCCAGCGGGCACGGCGTACGTATCCTCGACAACCTCTCGGCGGGCAAACGCAGCAATTTGCCGCTCGACAACCCACGGGTCGAACTGATCGAAGGCGATGTGGCCGATGCCGAGCTGGTCAAGCGCGCTGCGCTGGGTTGCAAGGCTGTGGTGCATCTGGCGGCGGTGGCCTCGGTTCAGGCATCAGTCGATGATCCGGTGCGCACCCACCAAAGCAACTTCATCGGCACGTTGAATGTCTGTGAGGCCATGCGCGAAGCGGGCATCAAACGGGTGATATTCGCTTCCAGCGCGGCGGTGTACGGCAACAACGGCGAAGGCGAAGCGATCACCGAAGACACCCCCAAGGCCCCGCTGACCCCTTATGCTTCGGATAAGCTGGCCAGCGAGTATTACCTGGACTTCTACCGTCGCCAGCATGGTCTGGAACCCGTGATCTTTCGCTTCTTCAACATTTTCGGCCCGCGCCAGGATCCGTCGTCGCCCTATTCGGGCGTGATCAGCATCTTTGCCGAACGCATCCAGAAAGGCCTGCCGATCAGTGTGTTTGGCGATGGCGAGCAGACACGCGATTTCTTCTACGTGGGCGATCTGCTCAAGCTGCTGCTGCAGGCTTTGTCACGGGACAGCGCCATCGAAGGCGCGATCAACGTGGGCTTGAACCAGACCACATCGCTCAACGAACTGCTGGCTGCGCTTTCGCAGGTTGTCGGCAAGCAGCCGGAAGTCAGCTATCAGGCACCACGCTCGGGCGACATCAAACATTCCCGCGCCAGCAACCAACGCCTTCTCGAGCACTTCACCCTCGACGAAGTCACCCCCTTGAAACATGGGCTTGAGTTGCTGATAGGGCGGTGAATTGCGCGCCAAGTGCTTGTCGTTATCCGTGCCTCAATCAGCCCTGAAAAAGGTGCTTATGCACGAGAGCACTGGAGGTTATGACAACTGCGATGAACTGCGGCCCTGGAATATGCGGCCTCGGTTACCCTGATGCACCGTCTGTACGGCTTTTACTGCCTGTTTCGGCAGAGTATGTCCGCTACCAATTGCCTGTGGCCCAACGTTGCTGTGAGACCTATTGGCTGGTTGCGCAGGATTTAGCTTGCAAGTATGTAGGAGCATTCTGCATTTTTTGTAGTTGATAACTTTAAGGTGTTCAGCAGTTTCAATGGCTTCTAGTATCCATCGTCATTCTTATGAAGGACGCATGGCATGCAAGACGAAGGTGAACCAGAGGTAGAAAATCCCGGCGAGGTCATCGTGCGCCAAGTGCCGGGAGAGGTCGCAGTACCTGGCTTTATTAAAGAATATTCGGCCTATCTTTCTGCTGAAAAGAAAACCGATAGCGCACCGGTCATTTTGACGTTACTGCGTCTTATTGGGTTGCTACTGTTGGTCGTGGGGGGCGTTTTTATCATATTTGGTCCTGGCACTGTTCGTATCAACTACCTGACCGGGCTAACGTTTCTTCAGTTTCTTCAACTTTACCCAGGTCCTATCGCTTCCGTCGGTGTGCTGGTGTACGGCATCAGCAACTTTCTTCGTTCCTCGGGTATAGAGGAACAGATGATTCCGGAGCAGTTCCTGACGGCTAATTACTGTCTGAAATTGCCAGAGGGAATTGACGATGATAAGCCGCTGGCGATCACCTATGTCGGTAATGAAGTATTCAGAATTGAGGATACTGTCGAGCAAGCATAATAAGCTTCGGCCCGAAACGACGGTTCAAGAGTCTGGCCATTTTGCCTCCTCAAGGCAGTTTTTCGAGGTGCGAAGAGTCAACTTGAACAGGGCTTGAGCTTCTCTGATACCGCTTCACCACTTGGGTGTAAGAGCGGATCGAAAGATCCTCTGCTCGTTCGCGAACTGTTGAGAACCGACAAGCGTGGTGCACGGGCACGAGCGTCAGCAGCCCCCCATAAAAGCAAAGGCACCCGATAAGGGTGCCTTTGTATGTGGCGTTTGAAGGTGTGCAGGTCAGAACTTGTAACCCACGCCCACCATGTACACCCACGGGTCGATATCCACGTCGACCTTGGTCTTGCCGACAGCCAGGGCAGAAGGGCCGTCCACAGTCGCTTCGGTGTCGATATCTACGTACCAGACCGAGGCGTTGAGCAGCACATTATCGGTGATCATGTAGTCCATGCCTAACTGTGCAGCAAGGCCAACCGAGTCCTTGAGCTTGAGGTTGCTGAACCCCTGATCCTTGCGATTACCGGTCAGGTCAGTGTCGAAGAAGGTGGTGTAATTGATACCGACGCCCGCATACGGCTGGAATTTCGACGAAGGCTCCATCGGGTAGTACTGCAAGGACAGTGTCGGCGGCAGTTGCTTGATGTCGGCCAGCTTGCCGTCAAGGCCAGGCCCCAGGCCCTTGACTGAAACGGTATGGCTGAAGGGTGTGGCTGCCAGCAGCTCGATGCCGACTTGCTGGGTCAGCATGTAAGCGAAGGTCAGACCGAGCTGGTTTTCGCCATCGACGGTTGCTTTGGTGCCGGAAACCCTGGTGCCGTCCAGACGGACTTCACCGCTGTCTTCGTTGGGCTGTACGTGCGCCACACCGGCGCGAACGATGAAGTCACCAGGCTCGTAAGCGTGTGCCGCGACCGGGGCAGTGATGGCAAGCGCGACAACAGACGCGCGTAGCAAGTGCTTGTTCATGGAGGCTCCAGAGATCAGTCAAAATTTATGGGCGTAATGTTAAAGCGCTGTCGAGCGGCGACTTTGACTCAGCTCAATGAAATCGCTGGGAACCCCGTCATCCTTATGAATCCGGCAACTCGTAGACAAGTATCTTGTCTGCCTGCATCTGATAACCCGCTTCTGCCAGTTCGCTGGTAGACGATTTGGCCTGCATCGGTCCTTCGATCCAGTACGGCTGATACAGCTCATCGACCTTCACACCCAGCTCACTCGTGACGTGCACGATCTGGTTCGCCGGTGGCGGCGGCACATGGATGCAGGCACCGAAATACGGCACCAGCAAAAACTCCGTCACTCTGCCTTCCTCACTGACCTCAAGCGGCACGATGTACCCTGGTAAACGCACCTGTTTGCCATCCAGTGCCTTGACCACTGGCGCATGCGGAGCCAGTTGGCGGGCCGCAGGCGCTGCCTCCATGGCCAGCGCATCGGACAGCTTGGACATATCGTGTATCGGAGCCGTTACCGGCTTCACCACGGGTGCATCAGGTGGAATCATGTCATTCCAGGTCAGTTCACGCGGCTCGGCGGCCCACAGCGGAGTGCAAGCCGAGAGCAGCAGAGTGAGTAGCATGCGCCGCATCATGAAGGTCCTCATAAACGAATCGACAGTCCATCGGCCAGTGACTGCCTGTAGGCTCGCCAGGCTGGCACGGTTCCCATCAACAGCGCGCAACCGAGAATGGCACCGAGCAAGGTCCATTCATATTGGCCAGGTGGCATAGACGACAGGTACAGACCGTAGTTGTCGAGCACGTAGTCTCTGGCCACGAAAATGCCGATATAGAGCAGTGCAAGGCCGCTGATCACACCGGCAAGCGCCAGAACGAAGGCTTCAAGTATAAGCAGGCTTGCGATATGCCAGGGCCGTGCGCCGACCGAACGCAGGATGGCCATTTCCCGGCGTCGTTCATTGAGGCTGGTAAGAATCGCAGTCAGCATGCCGATCAGTCCGGTCAGCACCACGAACAGGGAAATCACGAAGAGTGCCTTTTCAGCGGTGCCCATCAGGCTCCACAGCTCCTGCAGCGCCACGCCCGGCAGAATCGCCAGCATCGGCTCGCCGCGGTATTCGTTGATCTCGCGCTGCAGGCTGAAGGTTGAAATCTTGCTGTTCAAACCCAGCATGAACGCGGTGATCGCCGTCGGCGTCAGGTCCATGTTGCGCGCCTGATCGGCGGAGATGCGCTCGTTGCCTCGTGCCGGGGCACCGTTGCGCCAATCGATATGAATGGCCTCCATGCCGCCCAGACTGATATGCAGCGTGCGGTCCACCGGCGTGCCGGTCGGCTTGAGGATGCCGACGACGGTAAACGGTTTGTCGTCATGCTTGACCAGACTGATCGCCGCCACACCATGCGCCAGTACCAGTTTGTCGCCCAGCTTGTAGTGCAGCGCTTTGGCGACCTCCGAGCCCAGCACGACTTCAAAGGGGTCGGTCTTGAATTCGCGTCCTTCGGCCATTTCCAGGTGTTGTTGGCGACCGAACTGATAGTGCTCGAAATACGCCTCGTTAGTGCCCATCACCCGATAGCCGCGATGGGAGTCGCCCAGCGAAACCGGGATCGCCCACTTGACCTGTTTGCTGTTGGCGAAGTGCTCGAAACTGTCCCAGCGAATGTTGTTGGTGGCGTTGCCTATGCGAAATACCGAATACAGCAACAGGTTGATCGAGCCGGAGCGTGCGCCGACGATCAGGTCGGTGCCGCTGATGGTGCTGGCGAAGCTGGAGCGGGCTTCGGTACGCACCCGTTCGACGGCCAGTAACAGACATACTGACAGCGCAATGGCGAACGCAGTGAGAAATGCGGTGAAACGGCGGTTGGCCAGACTGGCCATTGCCAGACGAAACAGATACATCTCAACTCTCCACGGCGACGGCGGCGCGATTCAGGTCGCTCAGCGACAGATTGCGATCAAACAGCGGTGCCAGGCTCTGGTCATGGCTGACGAACAGCAGGCTGGCCCCGGCCTCGCGGCATTCGGCGAACAGCAGGCGAATGAACGCCTCGCGAGAGTCGGCGTCCAGCGCTGAAGTAGGTTCGTCGGCAATGACCAGTTCCGGTTGCCCGATCAGCGCACGGGCGGCGGCGACGCGTTGCTGCTGGCCGATGGACAGTGAGTCGGCGCGTCGGGTCAGCATCGCCGGATCTTTCAGGCCCAGATGGGCTAGCAGGGTGGTCGTGGCTTTATCGACACTGCCGTGGCGTTGCTTCGCACGGCTGGCACGGACGTTGGAAAAGTGGCAGGGCAGCTCGATGTTTTCCCGCACTGACAGAAACGGCAACAGATTGAACTGCTGAAAGATGTAGCCGGTGTGATCGACACGGAAACGGTCACGTGCCGCCGCCGACAGCGTCGACAGGTCCTGATTCAGCAGGCGAATACTGCCGCTGACGGGCTTCTGCACACCGCCCAGCAGGCCCAGCAAGGTGGTCTTGCCGCTGCCGCTGGGGCCTTTGAGGAACAGCGTTTCGCCGGTTTGCAGGCGGAACTCGGGGATGTCCAGCAGTTGAGGATGACCTGGCCAGTTGAAGCGCAGGTCCGACAGTTCGATCAGTGCTTGGGTCATGGGCTGACTCACGCTCGCTTGGAAATTAAAAGACCGGGCCAGGCCCGGTCGTTATGCGCCGCAGGGGTGATCAGAATTTCAGCGTGGGGTTGGCTGCGATCACTTCTGCGCCCGACTGGCCGCCTGGCGAGATCAGTTGTACCTGAAGCTTCCTGGTGTCGGGAAAGGTTTTGAAGATTTGCGACAGGTCGAGCTTCTTCAGAACGGCGGGCGCGTCACAGACGAACGTGTAGTGCCCGTGGATTTCACTGTGCTCATGATGATCGGCATCGCCAGCGTCGGCGTGTTCATCGTGATCGTCGTCCTTGTCGCCGAACAGCGGGCTTTTCAGCGTCACCGAGGTGGCTGAACAATTGGCGGCATCGGCGATGCTGAACAGTGCATTGGGCTTGAGCAGCAGCTCGCGGGCCTTGGCGACTTTGGCCTTGTCTTCATCAGAAGTTGCAACGTGTTCGAAGCCGACGATGTTCATGGCCGGGCTTTCGAATTCGAATTCCAGCTTCTTGCCTTCCAGCACCACATCCAGACGTCCGACCCCGTGCTCGTGGGCACCCAGACTGCCGTGTTCATCACCGTGCGCATGATCATGGTCATGTTCTTCGGCAGCGTGGGCAGCAACGAGTGGTAGCAAAGCGAAAGGCAGGGCGAGTAACAGACGGCGCATAGCGGACTCCGGACAATGTTCGAGAAAAACTGTTATGTGATCTTATAACAACTGTCGTTGTGCGTGGACGTGTTTTTATTCGAAAGCCAGACCACCAGGTCTGCGCGGGACGCTATCGGGCGGTGTCTTCTGGAACAGTCTTGCGGAATATCCTGTCCAGTGCTTATGCCGAAGTAGTCTCACACTTTGCGTCATCAAGTCCTACTCTGGAAGATGAAAATTGCTGTGCCTGCGCCGGATGCGCAGGAAAGGTTTTCATCGCCAGCCAAACGCGACATCAGGGAAGATGCTCATGAACAAGCTCCATTCGAATAGAGAAATCCTGCGTGCTGTGTACAAGGATCTGACGCGCATTACTGAATTCGCCGATGCCGACATTGTGTTGCACAAGGCCGATCAGGGTGCTGGCGGCGGCCTGTCCATCGCTATCGGCAAGCAGGCGGTGCTGTCCCACGAGATCAACCTGATCAGGCGTACACGCCAAACCTTGTACATGGATGTCCACGAGATCGTTGCCAATGATCACTTCGGCAGCGTAGTGGGGGAGATGCGCGCCAGTTGCGAAGGGCGGAAAATCATCATGCCGTTTTGCGGCCTGTGGCGATTTCGTGATGGCAGAATTGTCGAGCATTGGGAGAACGTCTATGACGTACGGGCGCTTGGCAATTTCATGAACGGTAAAGAACCGGCCGTCAGCCAGTGGCGTTACGGTTGATCATGGGCATGTGCGCCAGCCTGTGGGAGCATGTACGCCTGACTGTGAGCAGGTACATAACATGTTGCGTATTCGTGGAACCGTAGGCCAGTGGCCGGTGGATTTGACCTTGGAGCTTGACGAAGGTGACTGGGCGCAATTGGGCGCGCAGCTCAAGGCGGCAGCTCCGGACGCAAGCACGCCGGTAGTGGAGAGCAAGCCACTCAACCAGGATGACAGGCTGTGGCAGGTCGCGCAGGAATTGCTGCAAAAGGCCGGGCAGATGAGCGGGCCGGACCTGTTGGGTCAGCTCGAGGGGCTGGCCGGCAGCACGGCGGCGGGCAAGCATTTGCTGGTGCGCTTGCGTCACTGTGCGAACGTGAAGGTCGAGAGCAGCGGAGACGCGCCGCTGTATAGCTGGACCGAGGTGACGTGAACAGCCGCAGGCACCGGCACGATACCTGCGGCTGGTTGTCTTAGTACAATGCCGCGAACAGCTTGCGACGGTACGCAGTCACCAGCGGATGCTCGTTGCCCAGCAGGTCGAACACTTGCAGCAGGGTCTTGTGCGGCAGGCCTTCGGCGTAATTACGGTTGCGGATGAACAGCTTGAGCAGGCCATCGAGCGCTGCTTCGTACTGTTGACGCGACAATTGCTGAATTGCCAGTTGATGCGCTGCTTCGTCATCCTGAGGATTCTGCGCAAGACGGCTTTTGAGGTCGGCTGCATCCGGAAGGGTGGCCGATTCAGCCAGGAACGTCAGTTGCGCCTTGGCACCTGCCAGTTCGGCTTTATGTGCGTCACCGGTGACGGCATCCAGCACTGCTTTGGCCTCGCTCAGCTCGCCACGTTCGGCCAGGCAGCGTGCATACAGAATCAGCGCTGCAGCATGGGTATTGTCTTCGCTCAGCAGCACCTTGAGCTGTGCTTCGGCTTCGGCAAAACGGCTTTCTGCAAACAGTTCCTGGGCCTGCTTGAACGGATCGCCGGCCGGAGGCGGCGGCATGACCACGTGCTGTTCGAGAATCTTGCGGATTTCCGACTCGGGCTGAGCACCGGCAAAACCATCCACCGGCTGACCGTCCTTGAACAGCACCACGGTCGGCAGGCTGCGAATGCCGAAGCGCGCAACGATGTCCTGCTCGATGTCGCAATTGACCTTGGCCAGCAGCAACTCGCCCTGATAGCTCTCGGTGATTTGTTGCAGCAGAGGCATCAGGACCTTGCAGGGCGCGCACCACTCGGCCCAGAAATCGACCAGCACGGGCTGGTCGAACGACTTGTCGATCACCAGTTGATCAAAGTTCGCGGTGGTCGCGTCGAAGATGTAAGCAGTTTCCTGGCTCATTGCACGTCTCGAAGAGTCTGAATGCGGCCAACTATACGGCCAGCAGGGCAATGCTGAAAGCGGCGTCGGCAGTGGGATGTCGTCCTCACCCCCACGCTCACCGCGCCGCGTGATACACACTCACGTCGCGAAACTCGTGCGGTTCGGCCAGGTCCGGCAGGGTATGCGCGTGCAGTATCGTAAGACGCTGGTAGGCATCTCGCTTGAAGTCGCGTACGCGGGAATCCGCCACCAGTGCCTCGCGGCCCCGTGACAGAAACTGATCCAGCAGTGGCAGGTTGGCACGATCGTAAAGAACGTCGGCCACCAGAATCAGATCAAAGCGGTCCGTTTCGGCAAAGAAGTCTGTCGAGTAGCTCAATGGCACCTGATTGAGTTCGGCGTTGGCCCGGCAGGCAGCGATCGCCAACGGATCGAGATCACAGGCCACCACCTCAAGCGCTCCGGCCCTGACCGCAGCAATGCCCGCGACACCTGAGCCTGCGCCGAAATCCAGGATCCGCTTGCCTTCGACCCAGTGCGGATTTTCGGCCAGGAAGCGCGCCATAGCCAGGCCGCTGGCCCAGCAAAAACTCCAGTACGGTGGATCTTCCAGAATACGACGCGTTTCATCGGGGCTGAAGGCACGGTCCATGTTGGCATCGTCGATCAGCCACAGCTTCAGCTCGGTGCCCGGTAGCGGTGTGACGACCAGCCGGGCATCGCCGAGCAGTTCGCTCAGCGCGTGTTGAAGGTGTTGCGGAGCAATCATGGCGCCTTGACGAATTGCAACGGCCCCAACGCTTGTGTGGTGGGCTGGTCGATGCGCATCGACGGCAGGTGCAGGATCAACTGCCCTGACTGGCTGGCGCGGCCACGCAATTCGACCCGCCCACCCACCGGAAAGGCTTCCGGGTTGAAGCGCAGCTGGAACGGCAATGACTGGCCATTCCCTTTGAGCAACGTGTTGGTCAAAAGCTTTTGTGGACGACCACGCTCGTCGATCACCAGCATCGCGAGTTCGACCTCGGCTCCGGCCGGTACGCCCAGCAATTGCCCGCTGAGTTCACGTTGATAGGGTTGCAGCGGGCCAGGTCCGGCAGGCACTCTGATTGCCGGGGCAACGGGCGGGGCTGCAGCGGGTTTTGGCGCATCGTTGCTGCTGCACGCGGCCAGCAAGCCAATGAGGCCAAGCAGAAAAACGGGGCGTAACGTCATCAAGAGCTCCACAAGACAAAAATCGACAGGCTGTGCGACGCCAGACGTGCAGTATTACCGAGCCCGGGCAATTTCACATCGCTTTAATGCGCGTCTATATACCGTAAACCCTCAGCCTTGTCTTGCCGGCAGGATGCGCTAACATGGCGCTCCTCATTCTTTCGTTGCCAGCCACCATGCACTGTCCCTTCTGCGGTGCCAATGACACCAAAGTCATCGACTCCCGCCTCGTCGCCGAAGGCGAGCAAGTACGCCGCCGACGCGAGTGCCTGGCCTGCGGCGAGCGCTTCACGACGTTCGAAACTGCCGAGCTGGTCTTGCCGCGCCTGATCAAACAGGACGGCAGCCGTCAGCCTTTCGATGAAGAAAAACTGCGCGCGGGTATGCAGCGGGCGCTTGAAAAACGTCCGGTCAGTGTCGAGCGCCTTGAAGCGGCGCTGGTGCACATCAAGCACAAGCTGCGAGCGACCGGTGAGCGCGAGGTCAAATCACTGGTGGTTGGCGAACTGGTCATGACCGAACTGCAGAAACTCGACGAAGTGGCTTATATCCGCTTTGCTTCCGTGTACCGCCGCTTTCAGGACCTCAACGAGTTTCGTGAAGAAATCGACCGTCTGGCCCGCGAGCCGGGTAAGGAATAAGTGCATTGCTGACTGAACAGGCGGCTCTCGACGTTCATTACATGGCGCGTGCGCTGGAATTGGCGCGCAAAGGGCTCTACTCGACGCACCCGAACCCGCGAGTCGGCTGCGTGATCGTGCGAGACGGCCAGATCGTCGGTGAGGGCTGGCATGTGCGGGCTGGCGAGCCGCATGCCGAGGTGCATGCCCTGCGCCAGGCGGGCGAACGCGCAAGGGGCGCGACTGCCTACGTCACCCTTGAACCGTGCAGCCATCAAGGGCGCACGCCACCGTGTGCGGATGCGCTGGTCGATGCCGGTCTGGCGCGGGTCGTTGCGGCCATGCAGGACCCCAATCCTGAAGTGTCCGGCCGTGGCCTGTTACGCCTGATGAATGCCGGTATCGGCGTTCAGTGCGGGGTGCTGGAAAGCGAAGCGCGAGCACTGAACAAAGGCTTTCTCCAGCGCATGGAAACCGGACGGCCTTATGTGCGGGTCAAGATGGCCATGAGTCTGGATGGCCGAACGGCGATGGCCAGCGGCGAGAGCCAGTGGATCACCGGCCCGGAGGCACGTTCTGCCGTGCAGCGTCTGCGCGCGCAGTCGAGCGTAGTGCTGACCGGCGCCGATACGGTACTGGCCGACAAGGCCCGCCTGACCGTGCGCCCCGACGAGCTGGGGCTCAATGCAGAATTGACCGCGCTGGCGGCTGTGCGTCCGCCGCTGCGGGTATTGATTGATGGCCGTCTGCGCGTGCCGCTGGACGCGCCGTTCTTCCAGGCTGGCAGTGCTCTGGTGGTGACTTGCGCTGCAGCGTCTGCGCGAGGACGTTATCAGGAAGACGGCCATGAAATGCTGGCACTGGCCGACAGCGCCGGTCATGTGGACCTGCGCAAGTTGATGAGCGAACTGGCCACGCGTGGCGCCAATGATGTGCTGGTCGAAGCCGGCCCGCGGCTGGCGGGTGCCTTTGCGCGTCTCGGGCTGGTCGACGAGTTTCAGCTATTCATTGCCGGCAAGTTTCTCGGCTCATCGGCCCGGCCGCTGCTCGACCTGCCGCTGGCACAGATGAGTGAAGCGCTGGAGCTGAATATCGTGGAAATGCGCGCCGTCGGTAATGACTGGCGAGTCATCGCTCTCCCTGTGCGCGCACCCGGCGTATAATTCCCGGCTTTCGCCTTGCGCGCAGCCCTTGTTCTCCCGGAGGACCCATGTTTACCGGCATTATCGAATCCATCGGCAGCATCCGCGCCCTGACTCCCAAGGGTGGCGACGTCCGCGTTTACGTGGAAACCGGCAAGCTCGACCTGAACGACGTCAAACTGGGTGACAGCATTGCCGTCAACGGCGTGTGCCTGACCGCCGTCGAATTGCCCGGTGACGGTTTCTGGGCCGACGTCAGCCGTGAAACCCTGACCGTGACTGCCTTCGTCGATTTGAAGAGCGGCAGCCGGGTCAACCTGGAAAAGGCCCTGACCCCGACCACGCGCCTGGGCGGCCATCTGGTCAGCGGTCATGTAGATGGCGTGGGCGAAATCGTCTCCCGTGCCGATAACGCCCGCGCGATTCAGTTCACGGTGCGTGCCCCGCGCGAGCTGGCCAAATACATCGCCCATAAAGGCTCGATCACGGTCGACGGCACCAGCCTGACCGTCAACTCGGTCAATGGCGCCGAGTTCGAGCTGACCATCGTGCCGCATACCCTGAGCGAAACGATCATGGCCGACTACCAGCCTGGCCGTAAGGTCAATCTGGAAGTGGACCTGCTGGCACGTTATCTGGAGCGCCTGCTGTTGGGCGACAAGGCCGCAGAACCGGGCCACGGCACGATCACCGAAAGCTTTCTTGCCGAGAACGGCTACCTCAAATCCTGAATTGATTGAAGGGGGTGCCGCGTGGCGCTCAACAGTATCGAAGAACTGGTCGAAGACATTCGCCAGGGCAAGATGGTCATCCTCATGGATGACGAAGACCGCGAGAACGAAGGCGACCTGATCATGGCCGCCGAATGCGTGAAGCCCGAGCACATCAACTTCATGGCGCGTTTCGCCCGTGGCCTGATCTGCATGCCGATGACTCGCGAACGCTGCGAAACCCTCAAGCTGCCGCTGATGGCACCGCGCAACGGTTCGGGTTTCGGCACCAAGTTCACCGTTTCCATCGAAGCCGCAGAAGGCGTGACCACCGGTATCTCCGCCGCCGACCGTGCGCGTACCGTTCAGGCTGCTGCCGCCAAAGAAGCCAAAGCCGAAGACATCGTCAGCCCGGGGCACATCTTCCCGTTGATGGCTCAGGCGGGTGGCACTCTGGCTCGTGCCGGTCATACCGAGGCCGCCTGCGACCTGGCGCGCATGGCCGGTTTCGAGCCCACGGGTCTGATCTGCGAAGTGATGAATGACGACGGAACCATGTCTCGTCGCGCCGAACTCGAAGCTTTCGCACAGGAACATGACATCAAGATCGGCACCATCGCCGACCTGATTCATTACCGGATGATCCACGAACGTACCGTTCAGCGGATTGCCGAGCAGCCGATGGACAGCGAGCTGGGCAGTTTCAATCTGGTGACCTACCGTGATTCGGTCGAGGGCGATGTGCACCTGGCACTGACCCTGGGCAAGATATGTGCGGAAGAACCGACCCTCGTCCGCGTCCATAACATGGACCCGCTACGCGACTTGCTGATGGTCAGGCAGCCCGGCCGCTGGAGCCTGCGCGCCGCCATGAGCGCGGTTTCCGCGGCCGGCAGCGGTGTCGTGCTGTTGCTCGGCCACCCGCTGGATGGCGATGTGCTGCTGGCGCATATCCGTGAAACCGCCGGGCAACAACCGATCAAGACGCCCACCACGTACAGCACCGTGGGTGCCGGCTCGCAGATCCTTCGTGACCTTGGCGTGCGCAAAATGCGCCTGATGAGTTCACCGATGAAGTTCAATGCGATATCCGGTTTCGATCTGGAAGTTGTAGAATACGTGCCCTCCGAATAAATACCGGCAGGTCGAGGCGTGCGAAAGACGGTTTTTCGCAGGTTTTGGCCTGACGGTCATGATTCGTGGCCTAATATCCCTCAAAGTCCGCCCCAAGGCGGGCTTGCTCTTTAATACGAGACTCACCGAATGACCTTGAAGACCATCGAAGGTACCTTCATCGCCCCCCAGGGCCGTTACGCTCTGGTAGTTGGCCGTTTCAACAGCTTCGTCGTGGAAAGCCTGGTTAGCGGTGCCGTTGATGCGCTGGTACGTCACGGCGTCAGCGAAAGCGACATCACCATCATTCGCGCGCCGGGCGCATTCGAGATTCCACTGGTTGTGCAGAAAGTTGCCCAGCGCAGCGAGTTCTCGGCCATCGTTGCGCTGGGTGCTGTGATCCGCGGCGGTACGCCGCACTTCGAATACGTCGCTGGCGAATGCGTCAAAGGCTTGTCCCAGGTTTCCATGGAATTCGGCGTTCCGGTCGCTTTCGGCGTATTGACCGTCGACTCCATCGAGCAAGCCATCGAGCGTTCCGGCACCAAGGCCGGCAACAAGGGCGCTGAAGCTGCTCTGTCCGCCATTGAAATGGTCAGTCTGCTGTCGCAGCTGGAGGCCAAGTGATTTCCGACGATACCGATCAGTTCAACCCGCGCGACGCCAAATCACCGGAAGCCGCCAAGGGCAAAAGTGCCAAACGTCGCGAAGCGCGCCAGATGGCAACCCAGGCCCTGTATCAGTGGCATATGGCTGGCCATGCGTTGAACGAGATCGAAGCACAGTTCCGTGTCGACAACGACTTCAGCAATGTCGACGGCGCCTACTTTCGCGAGTTGCTGCACGGTGTGGCGACCAACAAGACCGAGATCGACACCGCGCTCTCGCCTTGCCTCGACCTGACCATCGAAGAGCTCGATCCGGTTGAACTGGCCGTGTTGCGCCTGTCCACGTTCGAGCTGCTCAAGCGCATCGATGTGCCTTACCGTGTGGTGATCAACGAAGGCATCGAGCTGGCAAAAGTCTATGGCTCCACTGATGGCCACAAGTTCGTCAATGGCGTGCTGGACAAGCTGGCACCGCGCCTGCGCGAAGTCGAAGTGAAGGCCTACAAGCGCTGATTCGCGCCTGACCTTCATGGGAGAGTTCGAGCTGATCCGCAATTACTTCGCCGCCGCGCCCTGTGCGCAGGCGGGCGAGGAAGTTGCCCTCGGGATCGGCGACGACTGTGCGCTGCTGGCGTTGGCGCCCGGCGAGCAGTTGGCGATCTCGACCGATACTCTGGTTGCCGGGGTACATTTTCCCGATATCTGTGACCCCTTCCTGCTGGGCCAGCGTGCGCTGGCGGTGTCTGCCAGTGATCTGGCAGCGATGGGCGCGCGACCCGTCGCGTTTACCCTTGCCTTGACCCTTGCGCAGGTCGATGCCGACTGGTTGCAGGCATTTGCTCGTGGCCTTAACCAGATGGCGCAAGGCTGCTCACTGCATCTGATCGGTGGCGATACCACATGCGGTCCCTTGAGCCTGACATTGACGGTGTTTGGTGCAGTTCCCGCAGGATCAGCCCTGACACGCGGCGGCGCTCGCGCGGGCGATTTGCTGTGCGTCGGCGGCGCACTGGGTGATGGTGCAGGTGCGTTGCCGCTGGTATTGAAGCAGCGCAGCACCGAAGCCTCGATTGCCGAAGCGTTGCTGGCCCGCTACTGGTCGCCGCAACCCCAACTGGCGCTGGGTCAGGCATTGCGGGGCAGGGCGACGTCGGCGCTGGACATCTCCGATGGGCTGCTGGCTGATTGTGGACACATCGCCCGTGCTTCATGTGTCCGTCTGGTTGTCGAACGTGACCGGCTGCCGATGTCTGATCAGTTGCTGACATTGTTCGACCTGCCTTCTGCCCGACAGGCCGCGCTCAGCGGTGGCGACGATTACATTCTGGCGTTCACGTTGCCGCCCGGCTATCTGGCCGGTTTGCTGGAAGAAGGCTGGCCAGTGCATGTCATTGGCCGGGTCGAGGAGGGGCAAGGTGTCGTTCTGGTTGACGATGCAGGACAAGACGTCACCCCCGACACGCATGGCTATCAGCATTTTGGCGGTGCGCAGTGAAGGAATGCAGCGCATCTATCTATCGAACTTTATGATCTAAATGCCCGAGAATTCAGCCTGAGCGTCCGTAGGAACCTGCTGTTACAATGCAAATCTTGCGAATTTCCAGTCTTCATACTGATCAGGAGCACACGGTGCCCGTCGTCTTTGTCGCCGCTTCCAAACTGCCCACACCCTTTGCAGAGTTTGCCATGCACGGCTTTATCGAGTCGGCAACCGGCCGTGAACATGTCGTCCTGAGTCTGGGCGATGTGGCGAACGGTGAGCCGGTTCTTGGCCGCGTGCATTCCGAATGCCTGACAGGCGACGCCCTGTTCAGCCAGCGTTGCGATTGCGGCTCTCAACTTGAAGCTGCCTTGCGCGCCATTGCGGCCGAGGGACGTGGCGTGTTGCTGTACCTGCGTCAGGAAGGACGCGGCATCGGCCTGATGAACAAGATCCGCGCCTACGAGCTGCAGGATGGCGGTGCCGATACCGTTGAGGCCAACGAGCGTCTGGGCTTTGCCGCCGACCAGCGTGACTACGCGATCTGCCTGCCAATGCTTCAGCATCTGGGCGTTGAGTCGCTGCGCTTGATGACCAACAACCCGCGCAAGGTCAAAGCCTTGACCGACATGGGCATCAAGGTTGCCGAGCGGGTGCCTCTGCACACCGGACAGAATCCGCACAACCGCCTTTATCTGGCGACCAAGGCCGGTAAGCTGGGGCACATGATGGGTAACGAGCATCAGAGTGAGGTCGGCCCCGCGTGACACGTAGCGAGGTTCGCCAAAAGCTGGAAATGGCATGGTGGCGTCAACTGGGTCTGACCCTGGCGCCATTGCTGGTGGTCTGTGTATTTTTCGGTGCCAGCGAGCCACTCATTCCCGTGTTGGCAATCCCGTTGTTCATCGCCGGCATAGGCTCGATGTTCGTCAGCCTCAAACCCTTCGGCGCTTACAAGCGCGCGCTGGCGGCCACCCAGGCCGCACTTGATACCCCGGAAGAGCCGACAGCATGGCTCAAACTGGCTGCCATCCGCCGTCTGGCCTTCCTCGCTGCCGGGCTGCCCGCCTGGATCGCGGCCATTGCTGTGCTGTTCGGTCTGCATCCCTTGCCGGTCTGCCTGCTGGCGTTTGCCAGCGCAGTGCTGCTCTACCTGTACCGCATTCCTGCGCTATCGCGCTGACCCTCTCCCACTGATCGCTCCCGAATAAACGGGCGCGATCAGCCGGGAGTCTGATCAGCCCGCCAGCAACCACACGCCAGTGGCCGCAGACGCTGCCCCTGCAATCCGCACCAACGGTGCTGCGGCTTGAGGCAGTGCGCGAACTACGGCATAACCCGCTGCGTGCAAAGCCGCAGTCGCAGCAACGAAACCTGCTGCATAAGCCCACGGGCTGGACATGTCAGGCAGTTCAAGGCCATGCGCTACGCCGTGGAACAAAGCGAACACTGCCGTTGCTGCCACAGCCAGCGCCACGGGCGGACGCACAGCCAGTGCCACGGCCAGACCCAGCGCCAGTACCGACGCCGCAATGCCGCTTTCCAGTGCTGGCAGGTTCAGCCCCTCAAAGCCCAGCACACCGCCGATCAGCATGGTGCCGACGAAGGTGCAAGGCAGCGCCCAGCGGGCTGTGCCTTGCTGTTGCGCAGCCCACAGGCCGACCGCAAGCATCGCCAGCAAATGGTCCAGCCCGCCAATCGGATGGCTGATACCTGCGATCAGACCGTTATCGCCATGACCGGGGTGAGCCAGCGCCAGGGTCGGGATCAGCAGCAGCGCGAGGGCGCCAAGGGCTTTTTTGTAGTTCATCGACGGGTTCCTTTTGGTTGTGAATTCAGGCGGCCGCAGTCAGCAGGCCCTGGCGTTCAATGAAGGCAATGATCTGCTCCAGACCCTGGCCGGTTTTCTGGTTGCTGAACACGAACGGCTTTTCGCCGCGCATCTTGCGTGTGTCGCTGTCCATCATTTCCAGTGACGCACCCACCAGCGGCGCGAGGTCGATCTTGTTGATCACCAGCAGATCAGACTTGCAGATACCGGGGCCGCCCTTGCGAGGCAGCTTGTCGCCTGCCGACACGTCGATTACATAGATCGTCAGGTCGGAGAGCTCCGGGCTGAACGTCGCGGAAAGGTTATCGCCGCCGGACTCGACAATAATCACGTCCAGACCCTCAAAGCGGCGATTGAGCTGGTCAACCGCTTCAAGGTTGATCGAGGCGTCTTCACGAATGGCGGTGTGCGGGCAGCCACCGGTTTCAACACCGATGATGCGCTCAGGTGCCAGTGCCTCGTTGCGCACCAGAAAGTCAGCGTCTTCGCGGGTATAGATATCGTTGGTCACGACCGCCAGGTTATAGCGGTCGCGCAATGCCAGGCATAGGGCCAGGGTCAGGGCCGTCTTGCCGGACCCGACCGGGCCACCGATACCGACGCGCAGAGGTTGGCTGTTCATTGAGTTCTCCATAAAGACTGATCAGGACCGGAATAACCGGCTGTATTGACGTTCGTGCGCCATGCTCGCCAGAGACAGACCAAAGGCCGCGCTGCCAGCATGGTGAGTATCGTGACTGTTTGCACTGACCTGCGCCTGCTGCAACAAGGGCAACAGCTCGCTGGTCAGGCGTTGCGCAGCCTGCTGACCCAGCGGCAGGGTTTTCATCAGTACGGCCAACTGGTTTTCCAGCCAGCTCCACAGCCAGGCGGCCAGCGCGTCTTGCGGATCAATCCGCCAGGCACGCGCAGCCAGTGCCCAGCCAAGGGCCAGATGCGGCTCTGCTGTCTGCTCCAGGAACCGACGTGCCTCGCGATCCAGCTCCGGCAGGCCATTGAGCAACTGTTGCAGGGAGTAACCCATCTGTCGGCTCTCCTGATACAACTCGCGTGTTTCGCGGCTGGCGCGGTGCTGCTCGCTGACTTGCAGCAACTGGCCCCAGTCACCGGCTGACGCTGCCTCGCAATGGGCGAGCAGCAAGGGTGCCTCGAAACGGGCGAGATTGAGGAGCAGTTGATCACCGATCCAGCGGCCCGCAGTCTGCGGATCCACCACAATGGCTTGCTCCACCGCCATTTCCAGCCCTTGCGAATAGCTGTAGCCACCAATCGGCAACTGCGGGCTGGCCAGACGCAAAAGCGCCCAGGCGCTGTTCACTTGCGCACGCCGAACTGGTGCATGCGCGGCGGATAGTTGAAATCCTCTTCGCCGGCACGCGAGTGATGATGACCGCCGCCATAGGCACCGTGTTCCGGCTGGAAAGGTGCTTCGAGCGTTTCAACGGTGGCACCCAACTGATCGAGCATGGCCTTGAGCACATAGTCTTCAAGCAGGCGCAGCCAGCCATCGCCGACTTGCAGGGCGACGTGACGATTGCCCAGGTGGTAAGCGGCGCGGGTCAGTTCGAACGTGCTGCTGCAGGTGACATGCATCAGTTTTTCGGGGCGTGCGCAGACGCGCACTATGCGGCCGTCCTGCGCCTGCAGAAACTCGCCATCGCGCAGTGGTGACTGACCACGCTGCAGAAACAGGCCGACGTCTTCGTTTTCCGCACTGAAGCAGCGCAAGCGACTCTTGCTGCGCGCCTCGAAATTCAAGTGCAGCTCGGCGGCCCATTCGGCCTGAGGTTCGATTCGATTGTGAATCACCAGCATCAGATAGCTTCCAGCCAATTGCGATGCTTCAAATCAGAGCAAGGGGCTTGCCAACAGTGCAGGTTGTGGGAAATGTCTGGCAGGCGCGGACGACGTTGATCAAGATGCGTCGTTGATTGCTCTTCTTGGGTGCACAAATAAAAACATGCACATTTTTGGTGCTCTGCCTGTTCTTCGCTGAGGGTTATTGGCGCACGACAATGCGTGTTGCGCACCAAGCGATGAATGATTCTCGTGCCCTCGCTGCGTAGCGCGCCGCTGAAGCACGCAAGATCGCGGTGGGTCACTCAATCGTGACTGCCGAGCCCTCGCCAGTGGCGTGCGCCAATAAAGATGAAGCGCAGTTGCTGGGTAATCTTGGCCTGAGGCGTCAGATGTGGCGCAAGCGACGCGGGAGGTGGGTCGATCAGTTCCGGGAGCATTGCGAACACACTCTTGACTACCAGGTCGGCGATGATCGACAGCGCATCGGCATTCAGGTGCTGCCATTTGGGCATCTTTGCCAGGTCGGCCGTCAGGTCGGCACTTATGCCTTCGCGCAAAGCTCCCAACGCCTGACGCACCTTGAGAGAGCCGCCGTACTGTTCGCGGGCCAGAAACAGAAACTGCGAGCGGTTGGCCGCGACACGTTCGAGAAATATCTTCACCGACGCACGAATCAGACCGCCCATTGCGAACTCATTGTGCCGCACCAGCCGTATGGTCTCGCGGAAGGTCTGGCCGACCTCACTGACCAGCGCCAGCCCCAACTGATCCATGTCTTCAAAATGACGATAAAACCCGGTCGGCACGATGCCCGCTGTTCGCGCCACTTCCCGCAGGCTCAAGCTGCCGAAGCCGCGCCCGCTCTCCATCAACTGATGGGCAGCATCAAGCAAGGCTCTTCGGGTCTGTTGTTTCTGTTCGGCGCGGGGCAGCATGGCTCAAACGATTCTTGGATTAGGCTGGGCTGCACTTTACCAAATGCGCTTTACCTGCGTCGAAAGGGTTTTCAGGACGGCCCCTCGAATGGAGCCGCAGTATCGGTGCTGGCCTTTGCTGCGATTTCGTATTCAAATCAAACCCTCGGCGCGTTTGTCAGTCGAACATTCATGTCGTATTCAGCGCGCCAGGGTCGGGGCGCTGTTTTCTGGAGAGTCACGCATGACGCGCAGCCGCAAGATTTTCGCCTGGACAGGTGCCACGTTACTGGTGGTGCTGGCCATATTGGTCATTGTGATTGTCACTTTCGACTGGAATCGCATCAAACCCACCCTCAATCAGAAAGTCAGCGAAGCGCTGCATCGCCCGTTCGCCATCAATGGCGATCTGGACGTACGCTGGACGCGCGAGCCTGAGCTCGGTGGCTGGCGCGCGTGGGTGCCGTCTCCGCACTTCGTCGCCGATGACCTGACGCTGGGTAATCCCGAGTGGTCGAAGACCCCGCAGATGGTAACCCTCAAGCACGTTGAATTTCGTCTGTCGCTGCTGCCGTTGCTGGCCCAGCAAGTGGTCATCCCGCGTATCGATTTGACCGGCCCCGAGGCAAAGCTTGAGCGTCTGGCCGATGGTCGCGCCAACTGGGTATTTGACCTGCCCAAATCCGATCCCGATGCCGAACCTTCCAAATGGGTTGTGGATATCGGCGCGATCAAATTCGACGAGGGGCTGGTGAGCTTCAATGACCAGACGTTGAATGCCAATCTGGACGTGGTGATCGATTTGCTCGGCAAGCCGATCCCGTTCAGTGAAATCGTCGGTAGCAAGGAAGCGCAAAAAGCGCAGGACAAGGGCGCGGTGCCGCAGGACTATGCATTTGGCCTTGCTGTTACAGGCCAGTACCACGGTCAGAAACTGAACGGCACCGGCAAAGTGGGCGGCCTGCTCGCGCTCAAAGACGCCAATCAGCCGTTTCCGGTGCAGGCTGATGTGAAGGTCGGTGATACCCACGCGGTCATCGCAGGCACCTTGACCGATCCACAGAACCTGGGCGCATTGGACCTGCGCCTCAAACTTTCCGGGGCGAGCCTGAGCAATCTTTACCCTCTGACCGGCGTGACCCTGCCGGACTCTCCCGCTTACTCGACCGACGGCCGCCTGGTTGCCAGGCTGCACGATCCGGCAGGTGCCAACTTTCGTTACGAAGGCTTCAACGGCAAGATCGGCAACAGCGACATCCACGGAGACCTGGGTTTCGTTGCCAGTCAGCCTCGGCCCAGGCTGACCGGCGTTCTGGTGTCCAATCAGTTGTTGTTCAGCGACCTGGCACCACTGATCGGCGCGGACTCTAATGCGGCGCAGAAAAAGCGTGGCGGCGAGAGCAAGCAGCCGTCGGGCAAGGTTCTGCCTGTCGAAGAGTTTCAGACCGACCGCTGGCGAGCGATGGATGCCGACGTTGAGTTCACCGGCAAGCGCATCGTGCAAAGCCCGGACCTGCCGTTCACAGACCTGTATACCCACCTGATTCTCAACGATGGTCAGTTAAGCCTTGAGCCGCTGCGTTTTGGCGTGGCGGGCGGCAAGCTGGATGCCGATATTCGTCTGGATGGCCGCAACAAGCCGATGCAGGGCAGGGCAAAGCTGTCGGCGCGCAACTTCAAGCTCAAGCAGCTGTTTCCGACGTTCGAGCCAATGAAAACCAGCTTCGGTGAGTTGAACGGTGATGCTGACATCAGTGGTCGCGGCAACTCGATTGCGGCGCTGCTTGGCACTGCCAACGGCGAAATGAAAATGTTGGTGAACGATGGCGCGATCAGTCGCGGCCTGATGGAAATCGCCGGCCTCAACGTAGGCAACTATGTAGTGGGCAAGCTGTTTGGCGACAAGGACGTGAAGATCAATTGTGCGGCCTCTGATTTCGGTATCAAGGACGGGCTGGCAACCAGTCGGTTGTTCGTCTTCGATACCGAGAATGCCATCATCTACATCAATGGCACGGCGAACATGAAGACCGAGCAACTGGACTTGCAGATCAACCCGGAATCCAAAGGCTTCCGTGTGTTCTCGCTACGCTCGCCGCTGTACGTCAATGGGCCATTCGCCAAGCCCAATGCGGGCGTGCAGTCCGGTCCGTTACTGTTGCGCGGTGCCGGCATGGTCCTGCTCGGGGCCACCGTAGGCCCGGCCGCCGGTCTGCTGGCGCTGGTCGCGACGGGCGACAGTGAGCCGAACCAGTGTGGTCCGCTATTGGAGCAGATGCGTACAGGCAAGGCGCCGAAGACGGTGAAGTAATCGTCAGAACCTTTCGCCCACAAAAAAGCCAGGACACAGGTCCTGGCTTTTCATTTGCTGCCGCGTGTTACAGATCGTTCAGAATATCCGCCATGTCATCAGCGTGCTCTTCTTCCTGAGCAAGGATTTCTTCGAAGATGCGACGCGTAGTCGGGTCGCTGTCACCGAGGTACTGAATGATCTCGCGATAGCTGTCCACCGCAATGCGCTCGGCGACCAGATCCTCGTAGACCATTTCCTTCAGTGTATTGCCCGCCACGTACTGCGCGTGAGAGTTCTTCGACAACGTGTCCGGGTTGAACTCAGGCTCGCCGCCCAGTTGCACGATGCGCTCTGCCAGCTTGTCGGCGTGCTGCGCTTCCTGTTCTGCGTGCTCCAGAAATTCGGCTGCTGCCACGCTCGCCTTCAGGCCCGACGCCATGTAGTAGTGGCGCTTGTAGCGCAGCACACAGACCAGTTCGGTCGCCAGCGACTCATTGAGCAGGCGCAGCACGGTCTCGCGGTCAGCGCTGTAACCTTCAGTCACAGCACCATCTTCAACGTTCTGGCGTGCGCGCTGGCGCAGAGTGTTTACATCGGAAAGCTGTGATTGCGGTGCAGAAATCATCATTTATCTCCAGGGTTCATCAGGTTTTGCTGTCTCGCTCTGTGTGTCGCCCGGCAGGATCAGCAAAGGGTGTGAGTGCTGGAGGAGGGGAAAAGTTTTATTGGATTTTCGTCGCTAGCGACGGTGGTGACTGAATGTAAAAATATAAGAAACGAGTGCAGAACGCTGCGGTCCCAACCATGAGACCCAAATAAATCGTGGAGATACACAATGCTCAAGTTCCTGGGAAGCACCGTCGGCATCATCTTTCTGATCGGCCTGGTCGTGGTTATTGCCCTGTTCAAGCTGGTTTTCTAAGCGTTAATCTGCTGGTTGGCCTGATACTGCGCTCTGGAGGGTTCTTCGGGGCGTGGTGATATTTTTCTATCTTGGGGAATGCGCTGTGATTCGTCATGTAATTTAGGCAAATCACCACCGTCAACCCCGCGCCCGGATCCGTTCGGGTGTGCGTTATCATCATCTTTCAAGCGTGGGGAATCACAAACTGGGTGAACCCGATCAGGGCCATAAGCACCACGATCTGCGCTGTCCAGGGGATAAACAGCAGGTACTTCATGTTTTTAGGAAAGCTTCTGGATTCCTCTATATCCATAAGGCCTTGTTTCTTACCCAGGCTGGGAAAAATCAAAAACAGATACATCATCCCGCACCGCACCATTTTTCCAGGCATGCCTGCGTCGCCGTACGTGGATTTGTTGTCTGTGATGAGCTTGCAGTTGGGTAAGTGTGATTCGAAAATGTCCGTGTAGTTATGTGCTACGTAGGCTGACGCGAGAATAATGATGAGCATCGCGGCGTACAAGAAAATCCCGATTAGGCCCGGCTCGATATTGGTCACGTTCTGATCTCGCTCATGAAGACTGTTCCCTTGTGCGCTTTATGAAAGAAGGAGCGTCATGTGTGCCTTCGATCTTGTCGTTATCGATTGCTAATCTTGACCCAGGAAAATACTAAGTGCCATCATCGCTGTAAGTAAACAGAAATTTACGACCGTCGGGATTATCAAGGATTTTTTATAAAACGCTGGGAGTTTTTCAACCTCTTTGTCATCAATGACGCCTCTCCTGGCGCTTAGCTTCGGCACCATCAATACTACAGAAATAACGCCACCGCGTATGACCTTTCCGAGCAGGCCACCACCTGACCATGCTTCTCTGATGGTCTGTACAGAAGAGCAGTTCGGTAGCTGCTGTTCGATGATCTCAACATACTTGTGCGCAATGAAGGCGGTGACGAAGAGGTTAAGTATCATCGGTACCATTATGATCAGACCGACCAAGCCTATCGGGATATTTATCATGGTCTGATCGACCTTGCCAGCATGGCGTGTGAGAGTTTCATTAAAAATAATATGTTCTATTCGGGCAAGTTTTTAAAGCCCTCCAAAATAAGCTGAAACCCTGAGTGCCATAAGTCAGAAAAACAAAAAGAACGTCACGATTGTCGGGATGAGTAAAACTTTTTTGTAAAAACCCGACAGGTTTTTGACTTCCTTAATGTCGATAAGTCCCCTTCTGGTGCTTAGGTTGGGGGCCATGAGTATTGTTGCGATAATGCCGCCGCGCATGATTTTTCCAATCAGACCACCTCCCGACCAGGCCTCTCTAATTGTTTGTACAGAAGAGCAGTTGGGTAGTTGTTTCTCTATAGTTTCAATATACGTGTGCGCAATAACTGCCGTGGCAAATAGATTTATTATGATGAGTATCAATAGCGCTCCAAAAATGAGACCTATTAGATCACTTGTCATTCTGTAATTTCCTTGTAGAGAATTCACCTAAGGAAGCTTTGAAGTACGCATCGATTTTTGATGCGCTCGTGGCCTGAGGTTCAAAAAACTCGCTCGATCAGATCCTCTGACGATCCTGATGCTCCGCGCGCTTGTCCACGCCGGTGTAGCCCGCATCACCGATGACATAGGTTTCCTCGCCGTGTAGCAACTGATCGACTTGGGTCACGTCCGCTACATTCGCCGCAGTGCCCACCAGGCTATGGACTAAACCCGAATCGGCATTGATGCCGATATACGCTTTCATGCCGAAGAAGTATTGATTTCCTTTCTTCGTCTGATGCATCTCAGAATCGCGTTTGCCGTCCTTGTTCTTGGTCGAACTCGGCGCGTGAATGATCGTCGCATCGACCTCGGTGCCTTGGCGCAGCATCAAACCACGATCACCCAAATAGCCGTTGATGAACTGCAGTATCCCGTCTGCCAACTCGTGCTTTTCCAACAAGCGCCTGAAGTTGAAAATGCTGGTTTCATCGAAGGTCATCTGCTTCATCGGGTGTCTCGGCGGTTGAGATCAGGCATTCTGCCAAATTTGAAAGTCTTCTTCAGCGTTTCCTTAGGTGTGTGTGCTAAAAGATGTCCAAAGCTGAAATAAAATAAGAGCTGTACATAGGGCGAGCTGGGCGATCCAGGGTGTGAGCAGTATCCATTTTAACTTAATCGGGAATTGCCGGATGTCCTTTGCGTCAGCAGCCCCTCTTTTAATGCTAAGTTTTGGTAGCATCAGAATAAATGCCATAAAGCCACAGCGCATTATCTTTCCGAGAAAACCTGCTCCTGAGAATGTTGCTTTATTTCCTTCTAAAAATGTACTGTTTGGGAAGAAGCTTTCTAGTTTTTCCGTGTACCTGGACGCGACGTAGAACGAAAAAAATACAGTAATCAGCATTGATATCATTAAGCAGGGTGCGACAGTTTCGGGAATCATAAACTACTCTCCTACCTTTTTATAGATGAACTCGCCAGTGCCTTCTCCAATATTTTCTCCAATTTTCCCAACGAGAAATCCACCGGCTGCTCCTCCTATTACAGCGCATGCTAATGCGCCGGGGCCTCCTGTAATGAGGCCTAGTCCGACGACGCATGTAAAGGTGCCTATAGCACCTCCGACGCTGCCCCCTATAATACTTCCATATACACTACCCACCAGCGTACTACCCTCGACATACTTTGCTCTCCTGCACTGCTCCTCACGGCCAAGCGTACAAGCTTTATGAATCGAAAGCCCTGTGGAACCCACCTCAAGCGCAGTCCCTATGTACGTGCCTCTCTTGATCCATTTAGAGGCTTTGGCCACGCCAGAGACCTTGTCAGCGTATCCTGCGATTTCGCCTGTGTGCATGTAGCTGCTGGTTGAAAGCCCGAGCAGTCTTTTGATCGAGCCTTCGTTGCGCAGCCCGGATCCATACGCCAGAAAATTATTGAGCAGTTTATCAAGCTTCATGAACAGTTCTGATCGTTTGGCGTAGAACGCGTCTCGTTGGGTCATCGTGCCGGAGCCCATGTGTTCCCGGTAGAGCTTTTCGATAGCCTGGAGCGATTTCTTGATCTCTTCCATATGCTTGGCCCAGCCATCACTCGTGGCACCTATGCCCATGGATGTGTAGGAGATGGCTTGCTTGAGCAGCTCGAAATTCTCAAGAAAAAAGTCATCCCCATCAGCGCCATTGACCAGTAACGCCGTATGCACCTGCGCAGCCTTGGCCATCAGGAAAGCTTCCTGAGCAGTGGACGACGGAGTGGAGGCGTCGCCGACGATGACCAGTTCACCGGCAAGGACGACGCCGCCCGAGATGTGGGAATTGAGGGCGACGAACTTGTCCTTGCTGTTCTTGGGCAGCGCAAGGTTCGTTTTCAGAGAGTCAAAAGTCTGTGTTCTGGGGTTGATGAAAGATCGTGCTTCGGCCATGGTCGTAACTCACGAGTACTTTTTATTATTGATCCGGTCCCATCCGCCGGCCACGTTACCGCCTGCTGTGCCATCGACACGTTTCTGCAGGGTGTAGGTAGTTTTGATACGGCCGTAATTGAGCTGTACGATTTCGATGGGGATGCCGGAGCTCGCGCTCTGTGTGTAGTCGGCGATGATGACTTCCTCAAGCACCACTTCGTAGTATTTGAGCTTGTCGGTGCCTGCGCGGCAGAGGACCAGCTTGACTTCCTTGAGGTGCTGGCCTGCGCAACTGGCTTCCATGAGTTTGCAACTGGCGCTGTCGAGGTATTTGGTGAACGTGAAGTTGGTCATGGTGGTACGACCGGATGACGCGCCGCCCGAGGAACTGGCGGTGGCAGAGGTGCTTTGGTTGACGCCGAAGTTATAACCGGTGATTTCGATCCATTTGCTGTACTTCTCGTCCAGCGCCTCGCCCGGGATGTCTGCGATCTGAATAAAAGCGTCGAAAGCCATACGAACCTCTCCTTGGTAATCAGCGGTGCCGCCCGGTCATTCTGCGGTGGGCGGCCATGACAACAAGTTTTTACAGAGGTTACAAGCCGTCAACAGCATTTCTAAACGCAATGTCTAATTGCGCTTTTATCTATAAACATGAATGCCGGAAAAGCCCGACGCATTGCGCGTCGGGCTTCCTTGGTTGCTTCAGTTACATCAGTTGCTTCAGTTACATCGCTTTTTCGTTCTTCTCGCGCTGTTCGCAGGTCATGAAACCTTTGTTGGTTACACGGCCGTCGCTGTTGAAGCTGACATGGTAAACCTGTTTGTGGCCGTCTTTGTTCATGACGTAGTTGTTGCAGGTGCCTGGGTTGACCTTACGCTCGATGGTGCTCGACGGTTCGCCGCCGATGGTCAGGACCTGCTGGCGCGTCATGCCGTTCTCGACCTGCTTGACCAATGGCTCATTGCGATAAGTGACGTAGTCCACCGGGTTCTGCACGGTTGTGTTGCTGCAGCCAGCCATCGTCGCCAATACAAAAGTCGCCGCGAAGATTTTCTTGTACATCGTTATTGCTCCACATGTCAGAGCCGGTCTTGGCCCGGTAGCGCTTTGAGCAGGAAACCGGGGTAAGAGTTCGAAAAAAAGATGGCGATACGGCAGTACCGCTGACGGCGAGGCGACCCTTTGAATATTCGCTCGCACGTTCGTGAAAGGACGGGGTCAATCTGATGGCACGGTCGGACACTAGGGTCCGGCCCTGGGCTCGGTCATCGGTAAGGTTGTGCAGACCGTAGTTCGTTAATCAGCCGATCCTTTGTGACGGCCAGGAAGATGCGATGAGCGATAAAGAACTGTATGAAATCGAGTACACCTTGCTGGGCGAGCACCACGTAGACGTAATCGAAAATCTGGATGTGCCTATTATCGAAGTGGTGCACGAGCTGGCGCTCAAGCACCATGTCGAGCTGGATGAGGTGCCGGGCGGTGAGGCCGGCATGCCTCACGCTGCCGGAATCACTGATGTGTCGATTCATAGTCTGGAGGGCAGCGAAGGCAGCGCGACTGCTTAACTTGCTTTTGACCGCAGCGGAGTCGTCCAGCGTTCTGCGAGGACGACTCCGCACAGGGTCAGCGCGCCACCGATCAGGTGGTAGAGCGCCAGTTGTTCGCCCAGTGTCGCCGCAGCGATCAATGCCGTGGCGATCGGCATCAGGTTGAAGAACAGTGTTGTGCGGCTGGGACCCAGACGCATGATCGACGTCATCCACAGCCAGGGCGCGAGCATTGACGTTGGAATGGCTGCATACAGCACCATCGGGATGTTGCTGGCGTTCAAGCCGGTTTTTTCCGAGAAGACAAAGGGTGGCAACAATACCACCAGCGCCAGCAGGATCTGTACGTAAAGCAGTTGCAGGGGTGGCAGGCGTAACTGCCACTTCTTCAGCAGCGTGCTGTACACCGCGTACGAAGCCGCTGCCACCAGCACCATCGCGTCCCCCCGATTGACACCATGCTCGATCAACGCAGCAGGGTTGCCCGCCGACACCACAACCACCACCCCTGCAAATGAAAGCACAGCGCCCAGCAACGCCCCCGAGGTCAGCCGATTACCCAGGCAGGCTATCGACAGCCCCAGCGCCATCATCGGCACCAGCGACTGGATGATTCCCATATTGGTTGCGGTCGTCAGGCCGGCAGCGAAATACGCCAGACTCTGATACATCGCGGTGCCGAGCACGGCGAGGATGAAAATCTTGCCCAGCACCGGTTTGATCGCGGCACGGTTCGCCCAGACGGGCCCGAGCATGAAAGGCGTAAACAACACGCCTGCCAGCGCCCAGCGATAGAAACCTATTTCAGCCGGAAAGATTACGCCGGCAGACGCCTTGGTAACGGCGGTATTGACCGCCCAGATAAGGACTGTGATCAGTGGAAAAGCGTATTGCATGGGAGGATCATCGTTAAAGCGAGGCGCAATTATCCGCCTGTTTGTCGAGAATGCCAGCGGCGATGCACGGTGCCCCGTCACGGGACGCAACAGCTGACTACACTGAATCTCAGCCTGTGCCGCCCGGTGCAGTGGATATGGAGAGTGGATCGATGAAGAAGCTCGGTATTCCTTTGTTGCTCGTTGGCCTTATGTTGTCTGCTCAGGGTTTCGCTGCGACCGCGCAGCAGAACAAGATGACCACCTGCAATGCCGACGCCAGCGCCAGGTCGTTGAAGGGCGACGAGCGCAAAGCGTTCATGAGCACGTGCCTGAAAGCTGCGCCGCCGCCAGCGGCCACTCAGCAGGACAAAATGAAAACCTGTAACGCGACGGCGGGCAGCCAGGCGCTCAAAGGTGACGCGCGCAAGAGCTTCATGAGTGATTGTCTCAAGAAGAAATAATTTTACGACGCCAGCCTTCACCGCAAGCACCAGGCGCGGGTGCAGTAAACACTGCACTTTCGCGCCGTTATCGAGCCGATCATCGGGAAGAGGGTCGTGCCTTGTTTTTTCCTGCTTTCGGATCACTGGTTCTCGGTTGAGAAGGCTGGCAGACTGCCCACCTTCCTTGTGTTGCCCTCTGAGGGTCTATGCCAACGTTTTCTGCGCGTCAGGTCTTAATCGCCAGCTGGATTCTTGTGTTTGGCGGTCTATTGGCAGTGTTGCCGTTCAAGTTGTTGCCCAGTCTGCTGGCCGGTCTGCTGGTCTTCGAGCTGGTCAACATGTTGACCCCCAAGTTGCAGCGTCTGATCTCCGGCGAGCGTGCGCGCTGGGTGGCGGTGGCGTTGCTGGGCACGATAATCGTCAGCCTGCTGACGCTGATCTTTGCCGGTGCCATCAGCTTTGTGCTGCATGAAGCCGAAAACCCCGGCGCCTCGCTGGACAAGTTCATGACCCTGGTGGACCGTGCCCGTGGTCAGTTGCCACCGTTTATCGATGCTTACCTGCCTGCCAGTGCGGCAGAATTTCAGGTGTCCCTCGGGCAGTGGCTGCAGAAGCATGTGGGTGAGCTACAGCTGATCGGCAAGGGCGCGGCGCATATGTTTGTCACCATGCTGATCGGCATGGTGCTGGGCGCGATCATCGCCTTGCAGCGCATTTCCGCGGACCATGTGCGCAAGCCGCTGGCAGCCGCACTGTTTGATCGTCTGTATCTGGTCAGCCGCGCGTTTCGTAATATCGTATTCGCCCAGATCAAGATTTCTCTGCTCAATACGGCGTTTACCTCGGTATTCCTGGCTATCGTCCTGCCGCTGTGCGGGATTCATCTGCCGCTGACCAAGACTCTGATCATCATGACCTTCCTGCTCGGCCTGCTGCCGGTGGTGGGTAACCTGATGTCGAACACACTGATCTTCATTGTCGGCATGTCGATCTCGATCTGGGTCGCCCTGGCGGCGCTGGGTTATCTGATCGTGATCCACAAGGTCGAGTATTTTCTCAATGCGCGCATCGTCGGCGGGCAGATCAATGCCAAGTCGTGGGAGTTGCTGCTGGCGATGCTGCTGTTCGAAGCCGCATTCGGCCTGCCGGGTGTGGTGGCAGGGCCGATTTATTATGCGTATCTGAAGAGCGAGTTGCAGAAGGAAGGGTTGGTTTAAGGCTGATGTGATATGGCTAGCTGACTGACTGAGGCCGGTACAGTCCTCAGAAACAGGGCGTTTGAACCATCGCCTTCGCGAGCAAGCTCGCTCCCACAAGGCCACAATAGCGCACAGCAATGAGAGGTGTCCGAGAGAACACCTCTGGTGGTGCCCTAGCCGTACCGCTTCTTCGCTTCAATCGCCAGGCCGCTGCCGATGCTGCCGAAGATATTGCCTTCGACGTGGCGGGCGTTGGGCAGCATGGCCGAGACGCTGTTGCGCAGCGCAGGGATGCCGCTTGAGCCGCCGGTGAAGAACACCGTATTGACCTGCTCGACACTCACGCCTGCATCGTTCAGCAGTTTCGTCACGCTGTTGCGCACCCGCTCAAGCTGGGCGTCGATGGCCGCTTCGAACATCGCCCGGCTCAGGTCCACGCTCAAGCCTGCTTCCACTCGATCCATCGGCAAGTGACGGTTTTCAGCATGGGTCAGCTGGATTTTGGTTTCTTCCACTTCCATGGCCAGCCAGTGTCCGGCGCGCTGCTCGATCAGCTTGAACAGGCGATCAATGCCGCCGGTGTCCTCGATGTCGTAACGCATGCTGCCCAGCGCCAATTGCGACTTTTGCGAGTACACGGCATTGATCGTGTGCCAGGTCGCCAGGTTCATGTGATGGCTGGTCGGCATGTAGGCACCGCTTTTCATGCGGCTGCCGTAACCGAACAGCGGCATCACACCTTGCAGGCTCAGCTGCTTGTCGAAGTCGGTCCCGCCGATGTGCACGCCACCCGTGGCAAGAATGTCCTGCTGGCGATCGTCGTGCAGGCGTCGCTCGGGTGACAGGCGCACCAGCGAGAAGTCCGATGTACCGCCGCCGATGTCGACAATCAGCACCAGTTCCTCGTCCTGAATGGTGGACTCGTAATCGAATGCCGCAGCAATAGGTTCGAACTGGAACGATACCTCCTTGAACCCGATCTTGCGGGCGACTTCGGCCAGCGTATCTTCGGCTTCCTGATCGGCCTGTGCGTCGTCATCGACGAAATGCACGGGGCGGCCCAGCACCACGTGCTCGAACTCGCGTCCGGCCGTGCGCTCGGCGCGTTTTTTCAGCTCGCCGATAAACAGGGCCAGCAAATCCTTGAACGGCATCGCCGTGCCCAGCACGCTGGTGTCATGCTTGATCAGCTTTGAGCCCAGCAGGCTCTTGAGCGAGCGCATCAGACGGCCTTCATAGCCTTCCAGGTACTCGTGAAGCGCCAGCCGGCCATACACAGGGCGGCGTTCTTCCATGTTGAAGAACACCACCGATGGCAGGGTAATCTTGTCGTCCTCCAGCGCGATCAACGATTCCACGCCGGGTCGTTGCCAGCCGACGGTGGAGTTGGACGTGCCGAAGTCGATGCCGCAGGCACGGGCCGGGGATTGGTCATTCATGTCTTTTACGTTCCAGTCAAAAAACGGCCGCGCAGTTTATGCCAGCGCGGGCAAATTGCGTAGCGCGACACGTCGCTTATATTTACCTGGCTGTATTTGCTGCCAAGGCTTGAACTGAAGCCCATTACCCCCAATCTTGAAGGGATTCTCGGTAGACCTGGTTGTCGAACGCTGCGTTGTCGAGCTATCGACCTGTCTGCAAGGACGGCCGGCTATCTGTACATTTTTCGACGTTAGGTAATCCAGATACCTCCTGAATAGAGGGAGCTGGGCGCGTGACGCCAGCGTATCTGGCTTTGCCGGATAATTCGGATGGGTGATCGTTACATGGATTTCAAAGACTACTACAAGATACTTGACGTGGAGCCGACTGCTGACGACAAGGCAATCAAGACCGCCTATCGCAAGTTGGCGCGCAAGTATCACCCTGACGTCAGCAAGGAAGCAGGCGCCGAAGACAAGTTCAAGGAAGCGTCCGAAGCCTACGAAGTGCTCAGCAGCCCTGAAAAGCGCGCCGAGTACGATGAGCTGCGCAAGTACGGTCGCCAGGGGCGCCCGTTCCAGACCCCGCCAGGCTGGCAAAGCCGGGCTGGCGCAGGGGCAGGCGGCTTCGAGGAAACCGCAGACTTTTCAGAGTTTTTCAGCTCCATTTTCGGTGGCCGGCCACAGCAGGGCGGCCGCACCCGCAATCCGGGGCGTACCGGGCAGGACGTGGAGATGGAACTGGCGGTCTTCCTTGAGGAAACCCTGTCGGGAGAGTCCAAGCAGGTCAGTTTCAAGGTGCCTCAGCACAGCCCCAACGGGCAGCGCATGAGTGACATCACCAAAACCCTGAATGTGAAGATTCCCGCCGGTGTTGTCGATGGCGAGCGCATTCGTCTCAAGGGGCAAGGCGCGCCCGGTGTGGGCGGCGGTGCGAATGGCGATCTGTATCTGATCATTCGCCTGGCTCCGCACCCTCTGTTCGAGGTCGAGGGTCATGATCTGGTCATCACCGTCCCTCTGGCCCCTTGGGAAGCGGTGCTGGGCACCAAGGTCGCTGTGCCGACACTGAACAGCAGAATCAACCTGACCATCCGCCCTGACAGTCAGAACGGTCAGCGTCTGCGCATCAAGGGTAACGGGTTGATGAACAAGAGTGGCGAGCGAGGCGATCTTTACGCTCAACTGAAAATCGTTGTGCCCAAGCATACCGACGAGGCTACCCGGGCGCTCTGGCAGAAACTGGCAGACAGTTCTTCGTTCGATCCAAGGGCGCAGTGGAAGGGCTGAAAGGATAGCGCCACTGCTCGATCGACAGCCTGAGTCAGGTTCTGGGCAGCACCACGGTAAACGTGGTGCCTTCGTCTATGGTCGAGGTCACGGTGATGCTGCCGCTGTGGGCGTTGACCACTTCCTTGACGATGAACAGACCCAGCCCGAGGCTCGTCGAGGTGTTGCGTGTCTCACTGTCTTCATGTGTGCTGCGCACCAGCGGATCGAAGATGGTGCCGATTGCATCTTCGGCAATCGGCCTGCCTTCGTTATGCACAACGAGCTCGACGGTGTTCGGGTTGCCGCTGATCCTGACCTTGATTTCGTGGGTGGCTGCACCATGCTGCATGGCATTGCCGATCAGGTTTTGCAGCAACTGGCCTATCCGTGCCCCGTCCCAGTGGCCTTTCGTGTCGCCCGCAACTTCAAGTACCGGAATAGAGTTTGGATGTCCGGCGCAGGCTTCCTCGATGGCTTCGCGACAGGCATGCGCCAGGTCCATGTACTTACGCTCGACCGGCAGCCCGGCACCCAGACGGCTGCGCACGAACTCGAGCAGGTCGCCGACCATCGCGCCCATGTGGCGGGTGCTCAGTTGAATGCGCGAGATATATGACTGGGCTTTCTCATCCGGAGATATCTTGCGGGCCAGCAATTCGGCGGACATGCTGACGGCCTGGAGTGGTGCGCGCAGATCATGGCCCAGGATGGCGAGAAAGATGTCCCGGGAGCGGCCGACCCGTTCGGCATAGGCGGCAGTGGACTCGGCAAGCGCTTCGTCAATGGCTTCGTTGAAGCGGATCACTTCTTGAAAATCGGCGAGCTGCGGCTCGGTCAGGCTTTCGACCCACAAGCGGATGACGCTGGCACGCAGGTGCCGGAACTCGGAAGTCATCTGTACCAGATCGAAACCGACTTCATGGCGCAATTCGCCATGGCTGCTGGCCGCTTCGTCCAGGCTTGGCGTCTTGTTTAGATCTTCGCCTCTGGCCTTGGCAATCTCCTCGCTTTTGCTCTGCGCGGTTTTCATGTCGCGTACCGCTGCCAGCAGAATCGATTTGGCGTGATCGCGTAGCTCCAGCTTGCTCATCGAGTCGGCAGCAGGTTTCAGGGTTCTGGCGAAGTCTTCCCATTCGTCGACAATGCGATCCACATGAACAACGATGAATTCGGAAAGGCGCATGGCCGAGTACCTTGCTGGAGAGGCGTGACGAAAGATGGCGCATATTATCGCCTTTACAGAGCACGACAAACAGAGTGTTACTGTCATTTCTGTCAGTAGACGCTGATTTCTATGGGGCCTATGTTCATTCGGCAGGTTAATCGAATGGACGCCCTGAGCTTGAGTGTCATGACAGTTACTGATTCGACCTTTCAGAAGGATGTCATTGAGGCGAGCAACCAAAGGCTCGTGGTGGTGGAATTCTCGACGAAAGGGAAGGTAAGTAAGCGAGGCGAGGAAAACGCCAGTACCAGAATGGATGCCATTTTTGATGCGCTGGAAGAGAAATATGCCGGAAAGGTCAGCTTGGTCAGGGTCGAGATCGAACTGGATTCGGATCTCAAAGACTCTTCGAATCCGGTGACTTCGACTGAATATCAGATAAATCATGGTCCGACGATGGTTTTCTTCAACGGTGGCGCAAGAGCAAGGGAAGACCCTGTCGGCCAGCAAACCAAAGAACGGATGACGCAAATCCTGGATGAATTGCTACCCGCTTCGTAATTGGAGAATGACCATGTCGAACACAGAACTCACAGCCTTCGTCGAAGAGCGTATAACGCGTGCCCAGCAGAAACTGGCCGACGGAAAAGTCAGCGAGCTCGACGACGTAGTGACAGGAAAACTGAGCGTTTTTCTCCCATTGCAGCGAGCATTGCAGGGCACCGACACCCCCCAGGATCTGGGGGTACTGGATGCTATCAACGATACGCTGCAGTCGCTGAAAATATTGGAACCTAAAGAAACACTTCTGAATTACCACAACAAAGCAGCCCAGGTCCGGGTCGTTAAGAACGATGCGGACTTCAGTTCCCAATGGACTGCAATCAGCCCATTGGTGGTGTTGGAATTCAGCAACCCCGGCGTTAATGACCACGTTGAAGCGAACAACAGTACACGGACTGGGGCAATTCTCGATGAGCTAGCGCCTGAGTTTGCAGGGAGGGTCATCATGCTTCGTGTACCTGTGGACACTAGCCCAGCGACAGCCCAAAACTACAATGTCACCGTTACACCAACCGTCATCTTTTTCAAGAGCGGTAAAAAGATTGAGGAAACCGCTGATTTTCATCTGAAGTTCTGGTTCAGAACCAAGCTCAACGAGTTGCTTAGCCTCCAAGAATAACTGAGCAGTAAATATTGAAGGGCCTTCTGGACCGAATGCCCTTGCTGATTCAGAACAGAAAATACCGCTGCGCCATTGGTAGCACATCTGCCGGTTCGCACCACAGCAACACCCCATCGGCCTTGACCTGATAGGTCTGCGGGTCGACTTCGATGTCCGGCAGGTAATCGTTGTGGATCAGGTCTTTCTTCTGCACGCTGCGGCAGCCTTTGACGACACTGATCTGCTTCTTCAGGCCCAGTGACTCCGGTACGCCTGCGTCGAATGCCGCCTGGCTGATGAAGGTCAGGCTGGTGGCGTGCAGCGAACTGCCGAAGCTGGCGAACATCGGGCGGTAATGAACCGGTTGCGGTGTCGGAATCGAAGCGTTGGCATCGCCCATCAGGCTGGCCGCGATGGCCCCGCCCTTGAGGATCAGGGTCGGTTTGACGCCGAAGAACGCCGGGCGCCAGAGCACCAGGTCTGCCCATTTGCCGACTTCGATGGAGCCCACTTCATGGCTGATGCCGTGGGTGATCGCCGGGTTGATGGTGTATTTGGCGATGTAGCGCTTGGCGCGGAAGTTGTCGTTGCCTTGGCCGTCCTGCGGCAGTGGACCTCGCTGTTTCTTCATTTTGTCTGCAGTTTGCCAGGTACGCATGATCACCTCGCCAACCCGGCCCATGGCCTGGCTGTCGGAGCTGAGCATCGAAAAGGCACCCAGGTCGTGAAGGATGTCCTCGGCGGCGATGGTCTCGCGGCGTATGCGGCTTTCCGCGAACGCAACGTCTTCGGCGATGCTCGGGTCCAGGTGGTGGCAGACCATGAGCATGTCCAGATGTTCGTCGATGGTGTTGCGGGTGAACGGGCGCGTCGGGTTGGTCGAACTCGGCAGCACGTTCGGCGAACCGCAGGCCTTGATGATGTCCGGTGCATGACCGCCACCGGCACCTTCGGTGTGATAGGTGTGAATCGTGCGGTTCTTGAACGCGGCCAGGGTGGTCTCGACAAAGCCAGACTCGTTGAGGGTGTCGGTGTGGATCGCGACCTGCACGTCGTATTCGTCGGCAACGCTCAGGCAATTGTCGATGGCCGCAGGCGTGGTGCCCCAGTCTTCGTGCAGCTTCAGACCGATGGCACCCGCCTTGACCTGCTCGATCAACGGACCGGGCAGGCTGACGTTGCCCTTGCCGGTGAAACCGATGTTCATCGGAAACGAGTCCGAGGCCTGGAGCATGCGCGCCATATGCCACGGGCCGGGTGTGACAGTGGTGGCGTTGGTGCCTGTGGCGGGGCCGGTGCCGCCGCCGATCATGGTCGTCACGCCGCTCATCAGCGCTTCTTCGATCTGTTGTGGGCAGATGAAGTGGATGTGCGTGTCGACGCCGCCAGCGGTGAGGATCATGCCTTCACCGGCAATGACTTCGGTGGCCGCGCCCACCGCAATGGTCACGTCTGGCTGGATGTCCGGGTTACCAGCCTTGCCGATGGCCGCGATACGCCCGTTCTTGACGCCGACGTCGGCCTTGACGATGCCCCAATGGTCGATGATCAGGGCGTTGGTTATCAGCGTATCGACCACGTCGGCGGCCATTAGCTGGCCTTGGCCCATGCCATCACGGATGACCTTGCCGCCGCCGAACTTCACTTCTTCGCCGTAGGTGGTGAAGTCCTTTTCGACCTCGATCCACAGTTCGGTATCGGCCAGGCGAACCCTGTCGCCGACGGTGGGGCCGAACATGTCTGCGTAGGCTTGTCGGCTTATCTTCATCTCTCGTACCTCGGATTCAGAGCGGCAAGCTGCAGGCCGCAAACTGTAAGTTTTTCAAAGCGACCAGCGGCAAGCTGCAAGTCGTTAGTCGTCAAAGCTTTTGATCCTCGTGCCGAGTGCCCATCGTCATACACACGTCCTGATTAGATCCCTGTGGGAGTGACCGGAGCGGCGATCCGCATTGCTCACCAAGACATTAGTCCGAACACCCTGTTTCGGTAGGCTGTACCGGCTTCTTCGCGAACAAGTTCGCTCCTACGGCCTACGGCCTCCGGCCAGAATCAAAAGCAGATTTGTGTATAGCTCTGAGCGCGCAGCGTAGGAACGGTATTCAAAAAGGCTTCAATCAAGATCGCCCATCACTCGCCCGCCAAAGCCGTAGACTTTGCGCAATCCGGCCAGGTCCACCAGCTCGACTTCTCGGGACTGACCAGGCTCGAAGCGCACGGCGGTACCGGCCGGAATGTTCAGGCGCATGCCTCGACTGGCGGCGCGATCAAAGCTCAGTGCGTCGTTGGTTTCGAAAAAATGGAAGTGCGAGCCCACCTGAATCGGCCGGTCACCGCTGTTGGCAACGGTCAGGCTGAGGGTGCGGCGTCCGGCGTTGAGTTCGATGTCGCCGGGCTGGATCTGGTATTGACCAGGGATCATGTCGGTTGCCCCAAGGTTTTGAAATAAATGGCGGTCGGCCGATAGCGACCGTCCGGTGTGGCGCAATAATCCGGCAGCTCGCCGAGGCGGTTGTAGGCCAGCGAACGGTAGAACGCTTCAGCCGTCGAGCCAGCTTCGGTGTCCAGGTGCAGCAAGCCGCGTTTATGCTTCACGGCCGCCTGCTCGACAGCTTCCATCAGTTGTCTGCCCAGGCCGCGCCCGCGAGAGGCAGGCTGCACCATCAGTTTCTGTACCTCTGCACGGTTCAGGCCGTTGGGTTTCTGGCACAACGACAGTTGCGCACTGGCCAGAACATGCTCGTTTTCGACCACTACCCAAAGAAGCAGATTACCTGAGGCGACGTCGGCTTTGAGTTCATCGCACCAGTTGCAGGCTTGCGCCATGTCCAGGTCGGCCATGAAACCGACCGACGCCCCGTCGTGAACCGTTTCGAACAGCAGTTGCGCCAGGCCCTGGCGGTAATGCGCGAAGCTTTCTGCAGTAACGCGGCGCAGCTGTGCTGGGTTCATGGCGTGCTCTCTATAAGGAGGAGGGGGCTTGCGAAGCAGGTGCCGGAGCGTCGGGCGACAGATCGAGTTGCATGAAGGTCAGGTCCAGCCAGCGGCCGAACTTGGTGCCGACTTGCGGCATTTGTCCGGTGGTCTTGAAACCAAGGCGATCGTGCAGGGCGATGGAGGCTGCGTTGCCGCTCTCGATAGCGGCCACCATCATGTGCTTGTCGCAGGCTCTGGCCCGTTCGATCAGCGATCCCATCAGGCGTGGCCCCAGTCCTTTACCGCGCTGATCTGCACGAACATAGACCGAATGTTCCACTGTATGGCGAAATCCTTCGAAGGGGCGCCAGTCGCCAAACGACGAATAGCCCAGCACTTCGCCTGCGCTGTCGACAGCCACCAGAATCGGGTACGCCTGGCTCTGGCGAGATGCGTACCAGGCCTGACGATTGGCCAGATCGACCGGTTGTTCATTCCAGATAGCCGTGGTGTTGAGCACGGCGTCGTTGTAGATGGTCAGAATGCCTGGCAGATCATCCGGCAGCGCATCGCGAATCACGTCTTGCATGATCATTCCTTCAGGCAATCGGCTGGTGCACGGTGACGAGTTTGGTGCCGTCCGGGAAGGTGGCTTCCACCTGAATCTCCGGGATCATTTCCGCAATACCTTCCATGACCTGATCGCGGCTCAGCAGTGTCGTGCCGTAGTGCATGAGATCGGCAACGGTCTGCCCGTCACGCGCACCTTCCAGCAGTGCCGCAGAGATGTAAGCCATGGCTTCCGGGTAATTGAGCTTCACGCCGCGCGCCAGACGCCGTTCGGCAACCAGTCCGGCGGTGAAAATCAGCAGCTTGTCTTTTTCGCGTGGCGTCAGGTCCATAGGTTTTCCGCTTCTTCATATTCGGTGGTTGATCGTTCCCGAGCTGGCGCGGGAATGCCGCCCTGGACGCCATGCGTCCAGCCATCATGTATTCCAGATTCTCGGCGTTACCGCCTCTCGGCCCAACAAGGCAGGGCGCAGTCGTTTCCAGACTTCTATCAGCCAGGCCCTTGCATGCAGCGCTTCGTCTGCCAGGCAGCGCGCCACTACAAGCCCCGGCAATTGGGTCAGGTCGCCCTGGACCGGGTTGAGCATCGCCAGCGACCGGCAGGCTTCAAGCAGATCACTGCCCGGCTCGCCCGTCATAAGCAGGGTAGCGAACACCGTTTTACCGTTCAGGCCGATGGGCGAATCCAGCAGCCCGTCGCCACCGATAATGCGTTGCCGCTCATGCCAGAGCAATGCGCCGTCGCGATGGATATCCAGGTGCGACTGAAAATGTCCGTGCTCGAAGCGCTCGCCACTGGCTGGCCTGCCCAGTGCCACAACATCCCAGTAGCATAGCTTCGCATCACCGTGCAGTTCTATGCGAGTGGTCAGTTCGGCCTGGGCATTGCTGAATACGATGGTTTCCTGCGGCAGCCACTCCAGCGTTGCACCGGGCTGCACGTGCAATTCCAGTTGCTGAAAGGCCGGGCTGGCGGCGCGATACCATTTGGCCGCACCGGGGCTGGTCAGCTGTGCCCAGGCACCGCCACCGACATTGGCTGAAATATCCAGCCGGTCACCCCCGGCGATGCCGCCCGGTGGATGAACGATGATGTGTTGGCACACTTCAGGCCCTTCGGCGTAGAGATGCTTCTGGACCCGCAGCGGCCCCTTGTGACGACGCTGCGTCGGGCGTGTGCTGTCATCGAAACGGCCGTAACCCAATTCCAGCTCGGCATGCCAGTTGGGGGTGAAAAGGGCGGTGTTGGCAGGCAGATTCATGATGTCTTCATTGGCTTGTCGAGTGCTGCACGATAACGGATTGGCGCATCAAATAGTGACCAGACCGCGAACCCCTTCGCTCTCCATGTTTTCGCCACGGCCGTGCTGAACGATTTCTCCTCGCGACATCACCAGGTACTGATCGGCCAGTTCTGCCGCAAAGTCGTAGAACTGCTCGACCAGCAGAATCGCCATGTCGCCCCGTTCGGCCAGTTTTTTGATCACCGCGCCTATCTCCTTGATAACCGAGGGCTGAATACCTTCGGTGGGCTCGTCGAGAATCAGCAAGCGGGGACGGCTCGCCAGCGCCCGGCCTATCGCCAGTTGCTGCTGCTGGCCGCCGGACAGGTCGCCGCCACGACGATGCTTCATCTGTAGCAGCACCGGGAATAGCTCATAGATAAAGGCCGGCACTTCCTTTGCCTCGGAGCCGGGAAAGCGTGACAGGCCCATCAACAGGTTTTCCTCGACCGTCAGCCGGCCGAATATTTCCCGGCCCTGCGGCACGTAAGCGATCCCGGCATGCACCCGCTGATGTGTCTTGAAGTGGGTGATCGCCTTGCCTTCCCAGTGCACCGAACCTTCCTTCGACGGCAGCAGGCCCATCAGCACGCGCAGGAGCGTGGTTTTGCCCACGCCGTTGCGCCCCAGCAGGCAGGTGACTTCACCGACCTTCACGTCAAACGACAGGCCGCGAAGAATATGGCTGCCGCCGTAGTATTGGTGGAGTTGGCTAACAGTGAGCATGGGAGCCTCATAAATTGCAATTGAGCTTCAAGCCGCAAGCTTCAAGCTTCAAGAAAAAGCAGACGTTGTTCCAGCTTGCTACTGATCGCGCTAGCGCCCCAGATACACTTCGATGACGCGTTCGTCGGCCTGCACGTCGTTCAGCGAGCCTTCGGCCAATACGCTGCCCTGGTGCAGCACGGTGACGTGGTCGGCAATCGAACCGACGAAGCCCATGTCGTGCTCGACCACCATCAGCGAATGCTTGCCGGCCAGGCCTTTGAACAGCTCGGCGGTGAATTCGGTTTCGGCGTCGGTCATGCCCGCCACGGGTTCATCGAGCAGCAGTAATTGCGGGTCCTGAACCAGTAGCATGCCGATCTCCAGAAACTGCTTCTGGCCATGGGACAGCAAGCCCGCCGGGCGGTGCATCGAATGGGTCAGGCGGATCGTTTCCAGCACCTGATTGATGCTGTCCTGCTGTTCCCCGTTCAACCGTGCACGCAAGCTGGCCCATACCGATTTGTCGGTCTTCTGTGCCAGTTCAAGGTTTTCGAACACGCTCAAGGCCTCGAATACCGTCGGCTTCTGGAACTTGCGGCCTATACCGGCCTGGGCGATCTGCACTTCGCTCATCTGCGTCAGGTCCAGCGTTTCGCCGAACCAGGCCTTGCCGTGGCTGGGCCGGGTTTTGCCGGTGATGACATCCATCAGCGTGGTCTTGCCTGCGCCGTTGGGCCCGATAATGCAGCGCAGCTCACCCACGCCGATGTACAGATTCAGGTCGTTCAGTGCCTTGAAACCGTCGAAGCTGACGCTGATATCTTCCAGGGTGAGGATTGTGCCGTGACGGGTGTTAAGGCCCTTGCCAGCGCTTTTACCGAGCCCCACAGCGTCGCGGCTGGTGCCCGCATCGGAATTGGGTGCCAGAATCGGTTCAAGCATGAACGACGGGGTCGGGGTGGTTTTCATTGCTCGCTCCTTTTCTTCAGCAAGCCGATCACGCCCTTGGGCAGGTACAGCGTGACGATAATGAACAGCGCGCCGAGGAAGAACAGCCAATACTCCGGGAAAGCCACGGTGAACCAGCTCTTCATGCCGTTTACCAGGCCCGCGCCCAGCAACGGTCCGATCAACGTGCCACGGCCGCCCAAGGCTACCCACACAGCGGCTTCGATGGAGTTGGTCGGCGACATTTCGCTGGGGTTGATAATGCCGACCTGCGGCACATACAAGGCTCCAGCCAGGCCGCACAGCACGGCGCTCAGAACCCAGACGAACAGTTTGAAACCGCGTGGATCGTAACCGCAGAACATCAGGCGGTTTTCCGCGTCGCGCAGCGCTGTCAGCACCCGGCCAAACTTGCTCTGCGCCAGGCGCCAGCCGATATACAGACTGGCCACCAGCAATACGACCGTCGCCAGAAACAGCGCGGCTCTGGTCCCTTGTGCACTGATGCTGAAGCCCAGAATGCTGCGAAAGTTGGTGAATCCGTTATTGCCACCGAAGCCGGTCTCGTTGCGAAAGAACAGCAGCATGCCGGCAAAGGTCAGCGCCTGGGTCATGATTGAAAAGTACACACCCTTGATCCGCGAGCGGAAGGCGAAGAAGCCGAACACCAGCGCCAGCAGCCCGGGTGCCAATACCACCAGACACATTGCCCAGAGGAAGTTGTCGGTGCCTGCCCAGTACCACGGCAGCTCGGTCCACGACAGGAAGGTCATGAACGCAGGCAAACCCTCGCCTGCCGCCTGGCGCATCAGGTACATGCCCATGGCATAGCCACCCAGCGCGAAGAACAGGCCGTGGCCCAGCGACAATAGCCCGGCGTAGCCCCAGACCAGGTCCAGCGCCAGGGCAACAATGGTGTAGCAGAGGATCTTGCCCACCAGTGTCAGGGTGTAGGCCGATACTTGAAAGCTGTTGTCGGCAGGCAACAGCGACAGCAGCGGCAGTGCCAGCAGCACTGCCAAAATCAAAATGCCTGCGGTCAGCGTGCCTTTCGGGCCGGCTTTTTGCGCGGCAGTTACGATCAATGGCTGGCTCATCAGTCGATCACCCGTCCTTTCAATGCGAAGAGGCCTTGCGGACGTTTCTGGATAAACAGAATGATCAGCGCCAGAATCAGGATCTTGCCCAATACAGCGCCGATTTGCGGTTCGAGAATCTTGTTGGCAATACCCAGCCCGAAAGCCGCCATCACACTGCCTGCCAGTTGCCCGACACCACCGAGCACCACCACCAGGAACGAGTCGATGATGTAGCTTTGGCCAAGATCAGGGCCCACGTTGCCGATCTGGCTAAGGGCGACGCCTCCCAGCCCCGCGATACCTGAGCCCAGACCGAAGGCCATCATGTCGATGCGTCCGGTCGGCACGCCGCAGCAGGCTGCCATGTTGCGGTTCTGGGTCACCGCCCGTACGTTCAGGCCCAGTCGGGTTTTGTTCAGCAACAGCCAGGTCAACACCACCACGAACAGTGCAAAAGCAATGATCACGATGCGGTTGTAGGGCAGTACCAGGTTCGGCAACACCTGCAGGCCGCCAGACAGCCATTGCGGGTTGGCGACTTCGACGTTCTGCGCACCAAAGGCCAGACGCACCGCCTGAATCAGCATCAGGCTGATGCCCCAGGTAGCAAGCAGGGTTTCCAGTGGGCGGCCATACAAATGACGAATCACCGTGCGTTCCAGGGCCATGCCGATAGCCGCGGTGACGAAAAACGCCACCGGCAGCGCGATCAGCGGGTAGAACTCGATGGCACCTGGCGCGTAGCGCTGCAGCATCAATTGCACAACGTAGGTTGAATAGGCGCCCAGCATCAGCATCTCGCCATGGGCCATATTGATCACGCCGAGCAGACCGAAGGTGATCGCCAGGCCCAGCGCCGCCAGCAGCAGGATCGAGCCCAGTGACATGCCGCTGAACGCCTGGCCAAGGATTTCGCCGATCATCAGCTTGCGTTTGACCTGCGCCAGACTGGTTTCAGCGGCCACGCTTACCGACGCGTCGGTTTCAACGCCCGGTGTCAGCAATGATTCAAGGCGGGTACGCGCCAGCGGGTCGCCGGTTTCGCCCAGCAGTCGTACCGCGGCCAGACGCACCGTCGGGCTGGAATCGACCAGTTGCAGGTTGGCCAGCGCCAGGGTGAGTGCGCTTTTAACACTGGAGTCGGTTTCGCTGGCGACACGTTCGGTCAGCAGTTCCAGTTGTGCAGGGCGAGCGCTCTTTTGCAACTGCAGCGCGGCCGACATGCGCAGGCGCGTATCGGCTGCCAGCAACTGGTGGCTGGCCAACGCCGTTTCAACCAGGCCGCGCAGCCGGTTGTTCAAGCGCAATTTGCGTGGTTCGTCAGGTGTCGGTGCGTCGGCGGCAGCAGGGGCCTGTGCATCGACGGCCACGTATTGATCGTTGTTTTCGATCCAGGCGCGCTTGCTGCTGTCGGCGGCAACACGGCCATCGCGCAACGCTTCGAGCAGCTCGACGCGCTCCGGTGCGGGTTTGGCTGCCCAGGTCTCCAGTAGTTCTGCCTGTTGCGAAGAACTGGCTGCTACAAAATCACTGGCATCGCCGGCTTGAACGGTTAAGGGTAGCAGCAGGCTGATGGCGAAGGTCAAACGGTAAAAATAAGAAGGCATATCAATATGGCCTTGATTCAGTGTGGTGCCGCCTGCTCTCTAAATCGTTCTCACGCTCCACGCTCAGCGTGATACACACGCCCGGATGGGGCTGGAAAGCAAGGCCGGGTGGGAGCGGACAAGTCCGCTCCTGCAAAATCGTTCTCACGCTACGCTCAGCGTGATACACACGCCCGGATGGGGCTGGAAAGCAAGGTCGGATGGGAGCGGACAAGTCCGCTCGTGCAAAATCGTTATCACGCTCCACGCTCAGCGTGATACACACGCCCGGATGGGGCTGGAAAGCAAGGTCGGGTGGGAGCGGACTTGTCCGCGAAGGCGGTGTCATGAGCGCTAGATCCTCTGCGAATGTAATGCTCTCTTCGCGGACAAGTCCGCTCCTACAAAAAATGCGTTCCACCCTGAGGTCGAGCGAGCGTGTGCGTAACGACTAGCGCTGGAGCGTAGGGGCGAGAGTTAATGTGCTTTCAGCCCCGTCACATCAGTTGCTCTTCGCCGGTGAGTCCGGCTTCTTGTCGTTGCCAGGGATGTACGGGCTCCAAGGCTGCGCGCGGATCGGCTCTTTGGTCTGCCATACGACGTTGAACTGGCCGTTGTCCTCGACTTCGCCAATCATCACCGGCTTGTGCAAGTGGTGGTTGGTCTTGTCCATGGTCAGGGTAAAGCCTGACGGTGCGGCAAATGTTTGTCCGGCCATGGCTTCACGTACTTTGTCCACATCGGTGGATTTGGCCTTCTCGACTGCCTGAGCCCACATATGGATGCCGACGTAAGTGGCTTCCATAGGGTCGTTGGTTACGGCTTTGTCAGCGCCTGGCAGGTTTTTCTTTTTGGCGTAGGCAGTCCAGTCAGCGACGAACTTCTTGTTGACCGGATTTTCCACCGATTGAAAGTAGTTCCAGGCAGCCAGGTGGCCTACCAGTGGTTTGGTGTCGATGCCGCGCAGCTCTTCTTCGCCTACCGAGAAAGCGACAACCGGTACGTCAGTGGCTTTCAGGCCCTGGTTGGACAGTTCTTTATAGAACGGTACGTTGGAGTCGCCGTTGACAGTCGAAATAACGGCTGTCTTGCCACCTGCAGAGAACTTCTTGATGTTGGCCACGATGGTTTGATAGTCAGAGTGACCGAACGGGGTGTAAACCTCTTCGATATCGGTATCTTTCACGCCTTTGGAATGCAGGAACGCGCGCAGAATCTTGTTGGTGGTGCGTGGGTAGACGTAGTCGGTACCCAGCAGGAAGAAGCGCTTGGCCGAACCGCCATCTTCACTCATCACGTATTCGACGGCAGGAATGGCCTGCTGGTTAGGCGCAGCACCGGTATAGAAAACATTGGGCGACATCTCTTCGCCTTCGTACTGCACCGGGTAGAACAGCAGGCCATTGAGTTCTTCAAACACCGGTAATACGGATTTGCGCGACACCGATGTCCAGCAGCCGAACACCACGGCAACCTTGTCCTGAGTCAGCAACTGACGGCCTTTTTCTGCGAACAAAGGCCAGTTGGACGCCGGGTCCACAACCACTGGCTCCAGCATCTTGCCATTGACGCCGCCTTTGGCGTTGATTTCATCAATGGTCATCAGCGCCATGTCTTTGAGCGAAGTCTCGGAGATGGCCATGGTGCCAGACAACGAATGCAGGATGCCGACCTTGATGGTCTCGGCAGCCTGAACGGTCCAGGTCAGCCCCATGGCTGCGATCGATGCGGACAAGGTGAAGGCTTTGATTAGGCTGCGACGCTTCATTGACTGGCTCCCTTAGTACATTTTTTTGATGGTTCTGCGGTGGTGCGTACGTTGCTCTATTCAAGCGTAAGCAAGGTCGGGCCAATGCACGGACGTCGCAAAATGGAACGAATGTGTCGCGCAGCAGAGAGGCTGCGCACCACGCTGGATCGGCATGAGGCGAGGGGTGCATCGGATGCGCTGCAATGGTGCGTAGGGTGAAAGTCTAGCGTTGCCTGTGCGGGCTTTGATCGGGTGGTCAGCTGTCCCATGCCTGACGCTCCTGCGTTTTCGAGCGCGCGACGCTGATTCGTGCGCCGGATAAACGATCCGCTGAAGGCGTAGGCCAAGTGTTTGATTTGATGGCGTCAGGGGTGACGAAGCAGCGCTATCCAGGCCAAAGCCGGTCGATGAATGCAGCAAGGCGATCCGGAACGGAGGAGGTATCGATTACACGAGCGATATAAGGCAGGACGGGGCCTGAAACCGGGTATGAGGAGGAATTCATCACAACGCCACTCAGTGGTCTCAGGCCCCGCAGGAAGCAATCTAAGCTGTTGCCGCTGTTTTGGCAAAGCGTGAGAGCACTATTCGATCAAGCACCCAGACAATCAGCATCGAAATACCTACCAGAGGGAATATCACGCCCAGGGCAATCATCACCACGGTCGCCATTTTCCAGCGGGGCAGGTCGTGACGCAATGGCGGTACGCCCAGCCCGCGTTGAGGCCGACGCTTCCACCAGATCACCAGACCGCTGACCGAACTGAGCAGTACCATCAGGCAGACCAGCAGAATCAACAACTGGTTGACCCAGCCGAAAAACTTGCCTTCATGCAGCATCACGCCCAGCTCGGTGGCCTTGGATACCGCGCTGTAATCGACGTAGCGTACATCGGCCAGCACTTTGCCGGTGTACTGGTCGATGTGCAGCGTCGCGTCATCGCGCGGATCGTCAGCGAACACCGACACCGTGAACACGCCATCAGCGGTCTTGGGCTGGGTGATGCTATAGCCCGGGACGATCTCTCTGGCGCGAGCAATGTCGACGATGCGCTGTAATGACACTGTCGGCGCTGCCGGTGCGCTGGACATATGCATGTGGTCCATGTGCTCGGCATGTTCCCCGGTTGAAACCGGCATCGGCGTGTTTTCCATGGCCCACGGTACCGTCTGCACGCTGGCATTGTTCAGCTCACCAGCCTGCTTGTCGGACGTGGGTACGTCGGTCCACATGGCTGCCGGGAAGGTATTCCATACCGCTGCATATTGCTTGCCCCACAGTCCGGTCCAGGTCATGCCACTCAACAGCATGAACAGCAGCAGCAACGCGCCCCAGAAGCCGGTAACCGCGTGCAGATCACGCCATAGCACGCGTCCCTTGGCGGTCAGGCGCGGCCAGAATACGCCCGCAGCCGAACGGCCTCGGGGCCACCATAGATACAGTCCGGAGACCACCAGCACGATGCCCCAGCCTGCCGCCAGCTCGACAAGCCGGTCACCCAGCGTGCCGATCATCAGTTCGCCATGCAGGGCGCGGGCAATTGCCTGGAGGTTCTTTTTGGCGTCCTGAGTGCCAAGAATCTCGCCGCGATAGGGATCAACAAAAATATTCATCTCCCGGCCCTGCTCGCTGACCACAAACTGCGCGCTGCCCTCGGCGCTCAACGGCGGGAAATACTTGCCGATGCTGGCTTGCGGGTAAGCAGTCAGCACCCGCTGTTGCAGCTCGTCGGCAGTGAGGCGGTGCTCGGCCGGTGCCACGCTCAGCAGATCGCGGTACATCAGGTTGTCCAGTTGCGGTTTGAACAGGTAGACGATGCCGGTCAGCGATAACAGGATCATGAACGGTGCTACGAACAGGCCTGCGTAGAAATGCCATCGCCACGCAAGGTTGTAAAAAGAGACATAGGATTTGGACACGATAAACGCTCCCCAGTCAGGGATAACACAGCACGAATGGCGCGCAGCCTTGAGCTGCGCGCTGTCGTGGAATCTTTTTCGGGTTATGCCGTGGTGAGCGCTGGCGGTGCCCGGCTTCGGGCATTGGGGAAGATGGCCTTGTGTGCATGCCCTTGCAGGGGCTGCAGGGCGAAGAAGTCACCGGGACGTGGGGGCGGGGCGGCGATCAGCTCCAGTACGTGGGGCAGCGCCGGGCAACTGAACAGCAGTGTGCAATAACCGCATTTCGCCCACAGCGCGTGATCGCTCATGCCTGCGTCGGCGGGCATGGCGTGCTCGCCGCCGTGATGGGCATGGCTGTCGGCCGACATGTCCATGCTGGCCGGCATGGACATCGACATGCCGGCGTGCTGATCCATCGGCATCGACTGGGAAACCAGTGGGCCGATAAAGATCATCAACATGGCGAACAGACTCAGCCATGCACCCTTTCTGTTGCAGGGGGCTGGTCTGTGGCGAACGTGGCGCAGGGTGCTCACTCTGTAAAACTACTCAGTGCTGGTGCTCCGGAGCCTGCTTTTGTACCACGACCTGCACCTCTACATCTCCCGCCTTTTCAAAATGCAGGGTCATCGGGAAGCGCTGCCCGACGACCAGCTTCGAGCGGTCTTTCAGGTTCAGCAGCATCACGTGCCAGGCCATCGGCGCAAAACTCACCTTCGCACCGGCCGGGATGTCCACCGCCTGAACGTGCTGCATCTTCATCAGCCCGTCGGCGTGCACATGCTCATGCAACTGCGCTTGTCCGGCGATGGGTGTTTCGACGCTGATCAGACGGTCGGCGCTGTCACCCTTGTTCTCGATAGTGAAATACGCCGCCACCGTCGGTGCGTTGGGCGGTAGTTCCATTGACCAGGGGTGGCCAATCAGCAATGGCCCTGCCTTGTACTCATGGGCCTGGACAAAGCTGGCTGAGACCATTAATGCGGCCAGCAGGAGTGCTTTTTTGAGCATCGAGGGGGATTCTCCGAAGGATTCTAAAAAGGAGTGACAAGTAGCTCGCCTGGACATCCGCAATACGCAGGCAAACCTTCAAGCACTACTGAGTGGGCCGGTTTTTTAGCGCCGTTCTTCCAGCCCCAGCGCCTCAAGTACCTCACCCACCGTCCAGAATACCCGGTCCACATCAGCCAGCAGCGGGCGTTTCAGGATCAGGACGGGCAGGCCCAGGTCGCGGGCGACTTCAAGTTTGGGTTCGGTGGAGTGGCCGCCACTGTTTTTGCTGATCAGTACATCGATCCGGCGTTGTTCGAACAAATGGCGTTCGTCTTCGAATACGAACGGGCCGCGTGCGCCAATGACCGCGCAGCGGTCGTTGCCGGGGTAGCTGTCCAGGGCTCTGAGTGTCCAGAACTGGTGTGCCGGAATTTCACTCAGGTGCTGCAAGGGCTCACGACCCAACGTGAACAGCGGACGCTTGAACGGGGCCAGTGCAGTGGTCAGTTCTGCCCAGTCGGCCACTTCGCGCCAGTCATCACCCGCACCGGCCTGCCAGGCACTGCGGCGCAAGGCCCAGCAGGGAATGCCAGCCAGCCTGGCCGCACGCGCCGCGTTGTGGCTGATCTGCGCGGCATAGGGATGGGTCGAGTCCAGCAGTAAGTCTACGCCCTGTTCGCCAATGTACTGCGCCATGCCCTCGGCACCGCCATAACCGCCGACCTTCAACTGACAGGTCAGATCCGACGGCACCCGTCCCACGCCCGCCAGGCTGTAGATATGCTCAGGCCCGAGCGTTCTGGCAATCGCCAGGGCCTCGGTAATGCCGCCCAGCAGCAGAATTCGTTTCATGCGTGTTTCCCCTCTTGCAAGACGCCCGCCTGACCGACGATTCCACCCTGGCGGTCGATGGCAAAGACCTCGACCCGGACCTGCGCAGGCACCACGCTGCGGGCAAACGCCAGCGCATGACGACACACTTCATCACCCAGCGGCACACCCGCCGCAGCGCTCATCGCCAGCGCCTGCTGACTGGTATTGGCATCGCGAATCTGCAGTTGCAGGCCTGCGTCCGCGCCGATATCCGCTGCCCACCGGGCCAGTTGCGGCAAATCGATGCTCGAGTGGCGGCTGTGCAGGTCCATGTGGCCGGCTGCCAGCTTGCTGATCTTGCCGAAGCCGCCACACAGGCTCAACTTATCCACAGGCACCTTGCGCAGGTGCTTGAGCACTGCGCCGACAAAATCGCCCATCTCGATCAGGGCGATATCGGGAATGTTGTACACGCGGCGCATGGTGTCTTCGCTGGCGTTGCCGGTGCAGGCGGCAATATGCCGGTAGCCGTTGGTGGTGGCGACGTCGATACCCTGGTGGATTGACGCGATGTAGGCCGCGCAGGAGAAGGGGCGAACAATTCCGCTGGTGCCGAGAATCGAAAGCCCTCCGAGAATGCCGAGGCGCGGGTTCATGGTCTTGAGCGCCAGTGCTTCACCACCCTCGACACCGATCGTGACCTCGAAACCGCCGCTGTAGCCTTGTTCTTCAGCCAGCCGCAGCAGGTGCTCGGTCATCATGCGCCGGGGCACCGGGTTAATGGCCGGCTCACCCACCGCCAGCACCAGGCCAGGGCGGGTCACGGTGCCGACGCCGGTGCCTGCGATGAAGTGCACACCAGGTGCGTCTTTCAGCCTGACGCGCGCAAATACCAGCGCGCCGTGGGTCACGTCAGGATCATCGCCGGCGTCCTTGAGCGTTCCGGCTTCGGCAACGTTATCCACGACCCGGCAGAACTCCAGACGCATCTGCACCTGTTTGCCCTTGGGCAACACGATCTCCACCGCATCGCTGACCTGCCCACTGAGCAACAGTCGCGCCGCCGCGAGGCTGGTTGCGGTGGCGCAACTGCCAGTGGTCAGGCCACTGCGCAATGGCGCAGGCTGTTCGGCGGTTTCTTCGCGCATCAGGGTTTGACTACGTCCAGCAGAGTGATCGGCAAGGCCTGGCGCCACGTGTCGAACTCGCCAAGGGGTTGCGCGTGGGCGACGTGAATACGCGTCAGTTCGCCGCCATGCCGCTCGCGCCAGGCCATGAGTGCAGCTTCGCTTTGCAGGGTGACGGCATTGGCGACCAGCCTCCCGCCGGAGCGCAACTGCTCCCAGCAGGTTTCCAGTACGCCGATACGGGTCACGCCGCCGCCGATGAAAATCGCATCCGGTCTTTCCAGACCGTTCAGCGCCTGTGGCGCGCTGCCACGTACCAGTTGCAGGCCGGGCACGCCCAATGCGTCGCGATTGAATTCGATCAGTTGCTGACGGCCCTCGTCCGCTTCGATGGCCATGGCCCGGCAGGTCGGGTGCGCACGCATCCATTCGATGCCGATAGAACCGCAGCCCGCGCCGACATCCCACAGCAGCTCGCCCGGTACTGGCGCGAGGCGGGCCAGGGTGATAGCCCGCACGTCGCGTTTGGTGAGCTGACCGTCATGCTCGAACGCACTGTCCGGCAGGCCCGCCAACGTGCTCAGGCGCAGTGCGCTGGCGTCGGCGCGGCAATCAATGGCAACCAGGTTCAGCGCAGCAATATCGGGATTACCCCATTCACTGGCCAGCCCTTCGACGCGCCGCTCGGCTTCGCCACCCAGATGCTCGAGGACGCTCATGCAGCTCGGGCCAAAGCCTCGCTCGCGCAACAAACCGGCGATCATTGCGGGGCTGCTGCCATCATTGCTCAGCACCAACAGACGCACGCCATGATGGAAGTGCGCGTTCAGCGCGGCCACCGGTCTGGCAACCACCGACAGGGTGACAACGTCCTGCAGCGGCCAGCCCAGACGGGCGGCAGCCAGTGAAAAGGAGGAGGGCGCAGGCAGAATGCGCATTTCATCAATGGCGACCACGCGTGCAAGGCTGGCTCCGACGCCGAACAGCATGGGATCGCCACTGGCCAGCACGCAGATTTCGGCACCGCGTTGCTCCAGCACCGGGTTCAGCGAGAACGGACTGGGCCACGCACGCCGTTCTGCACGGATGCACGGCGGCAGCAACGCCAGCTGGCGCGGACCGCCGAACACCTGATCGGCGTGCAGCAGGGCGTGTCGGGCGTTCTTGCCCAGGCCCTTGTAACCGTCTTCTCCGATTCCCACGACTGTCAGCCACGGTGACATGTAACTACCTCAATCCGAACTTCCGACAGAGCGCCTTTTCATGCCTGCGGACAAAGCAGGCATAATACCGCGCCCGACGGGGTACAAGTGCTCTAATCCACGTCCAGTTCATACCGGGTGATCCATTTGAACGAGCCGCAGTCCGCTCGCACATCCTCTGCAACGCTACGCCCCTCGGCCTGTCCGGGGTTGCTGCGTATCGTCCCGGCACTGGACGGCGGGATCTGCCGGATCAAGCTGGCGGGCGGAGTTATCACCAGCGCTCAGGCCACGGCGGTCGCCGAATCTGCGCAGACTTATGCGCAGGGTATTATCGAAGCCACCAACCGCGCCAATCTGCAGATTCGCGGCATCGGTGCCGATCACGACGGGCTGATAACATCGCTGATGGCGGCCGGGCTTGGCCCGGCCAACCCTGCCAGCGACGATGTGCGCAACCTGATGCTCAGCCCGACCGCCGGACTGGACCCGCAGATGCTGTTCGATGCCCGGCCGCTGGCGGCGCAGATTCTCGATGTGCTGGAAAGTCACCCGCGTTTTCATGAGCTGTCACCCAAATTCGCGTTGTCGCTGGATGCAGGTGAAGCACTGATAATGCTGGAACACCCACATGATGTATGGCTGTCGGCGTTGAAACTCGATGACGAGGTGCTGCTGGCGTTCGGCCTGGCCGGTTGCCCGGCCCATGATCAGCCAGTTGCCGCTGTGCCTCTGGCTCACGGAAAGAAGCTGGTGATCGCGCTGCTGGAGCTGTTTCTCGATCTGGCCCGTCCACAACACACGCGTATGCGCCATCTGCTGGCCGAGGTAGCGATCGACGATGTGTTGCGCCGGCTTTCGACCCGACTCGACTGTACGTTGCGGGTTGATCACGCGATCACCCGGTGGCGGCGTCCGGCAACTCAGGGCAATCGCCATATCGGCGTTTATCCACAGGCACAGCCGGATCAAGTGGCAGTGGGCGCTGTTGTACCGTTAGGGCGCCTTGATGCGTCGACGCTTTCCAGTGTCGCGCAACTGGCTGCCGATCAGGGCGACGGCACCTTGCGCCTGACGCCCTGGCAGAGCGTGTTGTTGCCCAATGTGCCGGTCGAGCGAGCGGCTGTGGTGATGGATGCGTTGCAGGCTGCGGGTCTCCTGTGTTCGGCCCGGCAACCGCTGGCGCAGATGCTCGCGTGCACCGGCTCTGCCGGTTGCGCAAAAGGACTGGCCGATACCAAGGCTGACGCACTGCAACTGGCTGCCGGTCTGACGGCCAGCCAGGCCGTCCATCTGAGTGGCTGCACGCGCTCCTGTGCCGCGGCCCACGTCGCGCCAGTCACCCTGCTGGCCGTCTCGCCCGGCCGTTACGATCTTTATTTTCGCGACGTAGCGCATTCCGGTTTCGGTGTGCTGCGCGCGCGTGACCTTACTATTGAAGCAGTCGGTGCGCAGTTGAACGCCGACTCACGGAGCAGCATTGCATGATTGATTACATCCGCGATGGTCAGGAGATATATCGCAACTCCTTCTCGATCATTCGCGCCGAAGCGCGCCTGGACACGATCCCCGCCGACCTGGAAAAACTCGCCGTGCGCGTGATCCATGCCTGCGGGATGGTCGAAGTCATCGAAGACCTGCGCTTCTCGCCAGGTGCCGGTACGGCCGGGCGCAATGCCCTGGCGGCGGGTGCGCCGATCCTGTGCGATGCGCGCATGGTCTCCGAAGGCATCACCCGTACCCGGCTGCCCGCTAACAACCCGATCATCTGCACATTGCATGACGACGGTGTACGCGAAATGGCCCTTGAACTGGGCAACACGCGCTCCGCCGTGGCGCTTGAACGGTGGCGTCCGCACCTGGAAGGCAGCGTGGTAGTGATCGGCAACGCACCCACCGCGTTGTTCTACCTGCTGGAAATGCTTGATGCCGGAGCGCCGAAACCTGCCTTGATTCTTGGCTTTCCGGTCGGCTTTGTCGGTGCTGCCGAGTCCAAGGCCATGCTTGCCGCAGACAGCCGGGGTGTACCGTTCGTGATCATGCAGGGCCGTCGTGGCGGCAGCGCTATGGCTGTGGCCGCTGTCAACGCATTGGCCACGGAGATCGAATGATGCAGGCTCGCGGTCGATTGATTGGCCTGGGCGTCGGTCCCGGCGACCCGGAACTGATCACCGTCAAAGCTCTGCGTCTGCTGCGTGAGTCGCCCGTGGTGGCGTACTTCGTGGCCAAGGGTAAAAAGGGCAATGCATTCGGCATTATCGAAGCGCACCTGCAGGACGTTCAGACCCTGATGCCGCTGGTCTACCCGGTTACCACCGAAGCATTGCCTGCACCGTTGTCCTACGAAAAAGTCATCAGCGACTTCTACGACGAGTCCAGCCTGCACATTGCAGCACACCTGGACGCCGGACGTGATGTGGCGGTGATCTGCGAAGGCGATCCGTTTTTCTACGGTTCTTACATGTACCTGCACGATCGTCTCGCCGAGCGCTACGAGGCGGAAGTGATCCCGGGCGTGTGTTCGATGCTGGGGGGCGCTTCGGTGCTGGGTGCGCCACTGGTGTATCGCAACCAGAGCCTGTCGGTGCTGTCCGGCGTGCTGTCCCATGACGACCTGAAACGCAAGCTGGCCGACGCCGATGCGGCGGTCATCATGAAACTGGGACGCAACTTCCACAAGGTACGCGAGGTTCTGACCGAACTGGGCATGGCCGGGCGTGCGCTGTATGTCGAGCGCGCCACGATGGCCAATCAGAAAATCGTGCCACTGGATCAGGTAGACCCGATGTCTTCGCCGTATTTTTCGCTGATTATCGTCCCTGGCGACAGGTGGCAAGGCTGATGACTCTCAATACTCCGGCCATCGTCATCCTCGGCAATGGCAGCCTTGCTACTGCGCGGCGCATTCAGCAGATGTTTCCCGATGCGCTGATTCATGGCCTGGCCGAGCGCGTGCAGGGTGCCGACAGCACTTACAGCGAGTTTGGCGCGCTGCTGCGTCAGTTGTACCAACACAACACTCCCATCATTGCCCTGTGCGCTGCGGGCATCGTGATCCGCACGCTGGCCCCGTTGCTGCTGGAGAAAGGTGCCGAACCGCCGGTCCTCGCCGTCGCCGAAGACGGCAGCGCCGTGGTGCCCTTGCTGGGCGGCCTTGGCGGGGTGAATGTCCTGGCGCGCAGTATCGCGAGCGGGCTGGGTGTTTCGCCCGCAATCACTACCAGCGGCGAGTTGCGTTTCGGCACCTGCCTGCTCAACCCGCCGAGCGGCTATGCACTGGGCGATCTGGAGCTGGGCAAACGTTTTGTTTCCGACCTGTTGTCCGGCGAGCCCGTGCGCATCGAAGGCGAGGCTCCGTGGCTGGCCCAGGCGCAATTGCCCGAGGATCCACACGCCGCGCTGGCGATCCATGTTGGCAGTATGGTGCGCGAGCCTTCGGCCAATGAATTGCTGATCTACCCGCGAAATGTACTCGTTGCAGTGACTGACATTACCGATGAACTGGCTGACAGCGTACGCTCGGCCCTGCGCGACGCACGTATTGCGCCTCAGTCCCTGGCCTGCCTGCTGGCCGCAGAGGAGCAGATGGCCAATGGGCATTTGCATCTGGCCGCTGCCGAGTTGAATGTGCCTGTGCGGTTTGCCACTGCCGGCTCGGCCCGCGAGATGGCGATGAACGCTGTACCGCAACTGCTGCCACCGGTCTGCGTCAACGACAGCCTGTCGATTGCCGTGGCCACTCAACCGCTGGACGTGCAGAGCATCGGACGCAAGCGCGGCCGGCTTGCCGTCATTGGTCTGGGCCCCGGTGCGGCAGACCTTATGGTGCCTGCGGTCAAGACTGAGCTGGCCGGTGCCAATGATGTGCTGGGGTATGAAACCTACGTTCGCATGGCGGGGCCGTTTCGTGCCGATCAGGTGCTGCACTGCACCGATAATCGTGAGGAAATGATGCGTGCCCGGCATGCCTTTGAACTCGCCGCGCAGGGCCGCTCGGTGGTCGTGGTGTCGTCCGGTGATCCGGGCGTCTTCGCCATGGCTTCGGCGGTACTTGAAGCGCTGCATGAGTCAGACAACGAGCACTGGCATGCCGTCGAGCTGGAAATTCTGCCGGGTGTCTCGGCTTCTCTGGCAACGGCAGCCCAGGCGGGCGCTCCGTTGGGGCATGATTTCTGCGTGCTGTCGCTCTCCGACAACCTCAAGCCCTGGGAAATCATCGAAAAGCGTCTGGACCTCGCCTGTCAGGCAGATCTTGCGCTGGCCTTCTACAACCCGATTTCCCGCTCCCGACCCTGGCAACTGGGGCGGGCGCTGGAGATTGTCCGCCAACATCGTACTCCTGAAACACCCGTTACGCTGGGGCGCGACATCGGCCGACCTGGCCAGACACTGCGCGTCATTACGCTGGGTGAACTGACACCGGAACAGGTGGACATGCGAACCATGGTGTTGATCGGCTCTTCTCTGACGTGCACGTTTCCTCGCAGTGAAGGTGGCAAGTGGGTCTACACGCCGCGTTGGTATGGCGAAAAACCTACAGCATGAGCCCGGTGGGCTGTCATGCATGCGTTGGATTTGTTGTGAGAAAGTTCTGAAACCCCTAAGCGGTACAGGCATTCAGGCCGTACATTTTGGCTTGGGTGCCTGAGTGAATTGGCGCTGTTCAAACTGCCAGGCTTGTGGCCAATTTCCCTGTCCTGCCATCGAATTTTCTCTCCTCCGCGATTTACCGGGCGCGGCACGCTGGTTGAATTTTGAGCACGTTATCGGATGAAGCCCGACCCGTCTTGACGACGTCAGTGTGTCGTCTGCATGTGCTTGAAAAACAGCCTGATTTATTTCGTTAGTCTCGTTTCGGTCTCTCAGGACTCATGAATTAAAGGACTAATGAAATGAACCAGGAAAATACAATGAGCACTACTGACAATCTTGATTACCTTGCCGCCTGTGAGCTGGCTGAATGCCCAGCATCGTTGATCGCGTACGCAGCTTCCAGACAGCCCGAATTGCTGCGGGCAAGCGACGTGACTGATTCCGTCTCCGACGATGAACGTTCCCAGGGCGCAGTGGTTGCGAGCAATCTGGTGGCGTTTGCCGAGGGTATGTCGCGCCAGAGCAAGGAAGACGTCATGGACTCCTTTCTGTTCGCCACCCTTGCGGCCAACAAGGCGTTCAACGCTGAAACCCAGGCCGAGAAGTGGTATGGCAAATTCAACGAAGCGCTCTCGAGGGCTGGCTGGCTCTCCACCCGCTGGAACTATGCCCGTTATCGCGCTACCCAGCAGCGTTTCACCATGGACGAAGTCGGCCTCGAGATCCTCGGCTCGGCCGTTACGGCTGCCGCATTACCAGGGCCTGCATCGTTGCTGATGCTCAAAGTCGCTGCGGATGCCGTCGCTGCGCTGAAAGCCAGAAAAGAGCCTCTGCGCCTGTTCGAAGGCCAGACCAAAACACACCGCGGTGGCAGTTTCCGGATTGCCTCTTGTATCGAATCCGATGACAAGGCCGTGAACCTGGCCATGGGTGCGGTCAGTTTCCAGGCCGACAGTGATGTCACCAATGTCCTGTTCTGGGAGTGGCAGGATACCCATGTCAATACCTGGAAGGGCGAGGACAACCTGGTGCTCAATGCGAGGCTGTATGCGCGTCATCGTGATCTGATCCAGAAAATGCTGGGCGACAGCGCCAGGCGCGCGATCGCAGAGTTTGAGCTCTGATTTTTTTGCGGAGGCACAGGTTGCCTCCGCGTTCGGGATAAAAGGAATTTTCCCATGAAGCAGGAACTGGATGCCGTTGTCGTCAACGCAGGCTGCGTGTTGTTTTTTTCCGCTGCTCAGCAGGCTGCCTCGAAAAACGATGTGCTGGATTCGCTGCTGTATGTGCAGTTGGCCGCATCAAAGCAGCACCCCAAGTTTGCCGAATTCGAAAAATGGAATGAAACCCGTCTCGCTGCGGCCCTGCGTTTCGGCTGGGTATTGAATGCCAGCGAACATGTCAGCGAGCCCTTGCGGGTCGGGGATGCCTGGACAATATGGAGTTGCATGGCGCAGGCTCTCACACCGAGCTTGCCACCGGAGGTTCTCCAGCGCGCAGAGGTCTTGATGCGCAAGGTTTGCAATCAGCGGGTCAGTGATACAGCACTTCGGTTGTTACGCAATCAGACGCTACAGAGCGGCTTGAATCATGCGGGAAAGTTGCAGGTCAACGTGGTACTGCAACTGGGTTTTGTCGATGCTCAGCGCAACCTGACGCTGGCGCAGCTTAATGTCGCCACACGCCAGCCGTTGTCATCCGGCTTTCTTTTCGAGGTGCTTGAGCCGCAAAGTATCTATGGCAACGTCGCTGTGACCGTGTATGCCATGCAACTGCTCGAACAGCTCTATTCACGGTTTCGCGAAAGTATCGACACGGCGCTTTCGAGCAAGCGTGCGGGTCTGATCATGTCGCTTGGGGGGCAACCCTGATGTCTGATCCGGATGACACTCTGCTGGCAGGCTCCAGCCTGCTGACCTTTGCCCGGAACGTCGAGCCTGATTTGCGCGAGGACATACTGAGCTGTCTGCAATACGCCCGGCTTGTCGCAACGGATCGCTACTCCCCTGTCAGGACTTGGCGTGCATGGCTGAATGCTTACCAGCACGCCATTCTTGCCAATGGCGGGCGGCGCAGCGCAGCGCTCAACGACGTACATCTGAAAATTCACAGTTTCAGAGATGTTGGCAAATTGCAGCTTCCAGTGATCGATAGCACTGTTGAGCTTGGCCAGTTATACCGCAGTTCGTTCGACAGGCTACTGAGCAGTGATCACGCGAAAACGTTTTTCAGCAGTTGGTTTACGTCTGGACGTTCTGAAAGCTTTGAACTCATGCCCTGCTTAATGCACAGCGAAGACGAAGTGACGATTCTCATGTGCAGTCTGCAGATGACAACATTGGCGTTGAGACCTGCGCTTCATTTCTGGCAGGTACTTGCAGGGGAAATGCGCGTGCATGCGGTCGGTACGGCGTTCCGGTTCAGTCGCCAGAGCTTCGAACCTTTTCGCCAGACTGTTCAGGACGCCCTGACTGATCGTGCCGTAGCCGAAATAATCAGGCTCTAGCAGTGTGGCCAGGCGCCCAAGGAAGGGAGTAACGCAAATGAATGCAGAAGCAGGCAATGCAGCGTATCTAGGTGATATCCCCAGTATGGTGGCATTTCTTCCGGGGCTTTCGAGCGAGGAGCGCACGGACATTCAGGATGTACTTCTGGATGCGCAATTGTTCGCAGGCAGGCAGTTTGATTTCAAGACGCAGTGGAACAGCTGGATGCATTACTACCGCAGCCGACTCAAGGCTCGTGGCATACAGCAAAGAGGTTTGGTGCTGGGCGACTCACTGGTCGTGAGCAACGTCGACGATCTGTTGCAGGCGACCTTCAGCGTCAGCAATCCTGCAGATCGCAAGCGAGTCGGCAGCCTGGTACAGCGTGCCGTCAAGGCGATGGGGGTGAATCAGGCGGCAGAGTCCTACTTTCAAAACGGTTTCGATAAGGGGCGTCTGGGCAGTTTTCAGGTAGTGCCCTGTGAAAAGTATGAGCCTGACCGGATCCTTCTGCTGCTTTGCAGCCTGCATCTGAGTGTCGACGAGCGCGCGGCGGGCAGTCGACGCTTGCTCTTTCACTTCAAGGGCGGCAGTTACACCTTTGACAGCAAGGGTTACGCGGCACATCGCGATGACGTCATGCGTTATCTGGATGGCAGAGCACAAGGCCTGGTGCGGGCTGCGCTCATCTGAGCCGGTCAGGGCAGCAGATAGCCTCTGATACCGGTGAAAATGATTTGTGCGGCCAGCGCACAGACGAACAACCCCATCAAGCGGCTGACAATCTGCAAACCCTGATCGCCGAGGATCCGTTCGATACGGTTGGACAGGTAAAGCACTACTCCAACCGTGAGGCTGGCCAGCGCAATACTCAGGATGGCGGCGAGCTTGTCGTCCCAATGGGGCTGACTGACGCCCATGACCAGTAACGCGCCGATGGTGCCGGGGCCAACGGTAAGGGGAATGGTCAGCGGAACAATGGTCACATCCTGCTGAACAGAGTCGGTCTGGACGGCCGACTTGCCCTGAGCCATGCCCAGCGCCGAGATGAACAGCACGCTGCCAGCACCGATCCTGAATGCATCGACGGTGATTCCGAAGACATCGAAAATCACTCTTCCGAACAGATAGAGCAGTACGCTTGACACCAGCGTTGCAAGCGCGACCTTCCAGGCTAGGCGCCGTTGCTCCTTGCGCGAGTGACCACGGGTCAGACTGATGAAGCAGGAAAGAACGAAAAACGGGCTGTAAAGCACCAGCATTTTCAGATAGACGCTGAACAACACGTGAAGCATGGCTTCGACTCGACAGCAGGTGGATGGCATCGTCAGTCTATCAGGCCACTCGCTGCCTTTCCCGTTGCTGTCATTTGTGCCGATACTGCTCGCCGCTCGACGCAATACCGCGAGCCTTGTCTCGGTGAGCTACCCAGTGTTCGACCAGCTCGCGCAGTTGGGACAGTTCGATGGGTTTGGCCATATGGCCGTCCATCCCGGCCTGGCGTGCGCGGTCCTTGTGCTCGGTGAGAATATGCGCGGTCAGTGCAACGACCGGTGTGCGCACCCGCTGGTTGCCGACCTCCCAGGCACGTAATTGCTCGGTGGCCGAGAACCCGTCAAGTATCGGCATTTCACAGTCCATCAATACCAGGTCGTAACGTTGTGCCTTCATGGCACGCAGCGCTTCTTCGCCATTGCTTGCCGTATCGGGGTTCAGGTTGAGCTTGCCGAGCATGCCGCGAATCACTTTGGTCGAAATACTGTTGTCTTCGGCCACCAGAATCCGGAAGTCGCCGGGCACACTTACCGGTGTATTCATTACCGGACCCGGTTTGTGCAAGCCAACGCCCTTGTTCAGTTGGGTCAGTTCGTCTGCCAGCGTCGTCTTCAGCGTGTAGCCCGCCACCGGTTTCGCCAGAATGCGTTTGATGCCGGAGTTGCGAGCGATGATCTTGCTGGGCGCATTGCTGATGCCGGTGAGCATGATCAGCAGAATATCGTGATTCAGGCTCGGATCTTCCTTGATCTTGGCGGCCAGTTGCATCCCGGTCATGCCGGGCATGTTCTGATCGAGAAGGACCACGTCGAAATAGTCGCGTAAATGTGCCTTGGTCCTGAGCAACGCCAGCGCCTCTTTGCCGGACGCCACTGCACTGACGTTCAGGCCCCAGGCGCTGCATTGCTGAACCAGCACTTTGCGGCAGGTATCATTGTCATCGACCACCAGCACCCTGGCATCCTTCAATGGGCTGTCCAGATCGATGGTCGGCTGTTCCAGCAACTTTGCATCCAGAGGCAGGTTCAGCCATAGCGTGTTGCCCTGGCTGCCACTGTTCTGAATACCGAATTCGCCGTCCATAAGGACAATCAACTGGCGGGCGATGACCAGCCCCAGATGGCCGCCAAGTCTGCTGCTGGCGAGGAAGTTGCGGCTGTGCAGTTCGGCGTGCAGCAATTCTTCACGCTCTTCGTCGGAAAGCGATTCACCGCTGTCCTGCACCGAAATCCGCAGGCGGGTCTTTCCGTTTTTCGAGGACTCAAGGGCGACGGCCAGCAGAATCTCGCCTTCGTCAGTCTTTTTCAGGGCATTTTCCAGAAGGCTCAACAGCGTCTGACGCAGGCGAGTCGGATCACCATTGATGACGCGCGGCACCTGGGGCTGGATCTGGCTGATCAGCTCGACCTGTTGCTGCTCGGCCTTGGCGCGGAAGATGTTCAGGCAGTCCTCGACCAGCGCACCGATATCGAACTGCACGTCGTCCAGTTCTATCTGCCCCGATTCGAGCTTGGTGATGTCCAGAATCTCGTTGATCAGCGTCAGCAGTTCATTGCCGGCGCTGTGAATGGTCTGCACATAATCGCGCTGCTTGACGGACAGTGGCGTGCCGAGCAGCAGCTCGGTCATGCCCAGCACGCCATTCATCGGGGTACGGATCTCGTGGCTGATCTTGGCCAGAAATTCGGCTTTGGCGTTGATTTCGGCGGTGCTGGCAGCCTGATCGCGGCTGATGCTGAAACGGTCTTCGGTGATGCTGCGATGGCGTTCACCGAGGGCCAGGCTCATCAGCACCCCGCTGATGCAGAACACGCTGAGCAGCGCGAGTATCAGCCATTGCGGCGGCACCAGGCTCAGCCAGAGCAGACCTGGCAGAACTACCATGTAACCAATATTGAAGGTGATCATCCCGAGCACAAACAGGCGCGCCGAACGATAGCCCTTTTGCCAGTGCCACATCGACACCGCCAGAATGCTCAATGTGGTCAGCGAAACCAGGCCAAAGGTCAGGATGTTGATCGGCAGCCTGTCGTTCAGCAGTACCAGTAACGTACCGATACCCATGAGCACGGCGTTGCCCAGCAACAGACGGTCCAGCTTGCGGGCATTGCGGTGGACGAAGAAGCAATAGGTGTAGATCAGGCCTGCTACTGCCGCCAGCAGCAACGCAATATGCGCGCTTGGGGTCTGTGAAATATTCCACGGGTCGATCGGGCGGAGCAGGTTAAGCAGCAGCAGGGCGCTGAGCCCGAGCAGTGCTTCGCAGGCGGCAAGCCATAGATTACTGCGCGACCGTGTGTGCCCGTAGCGCGTCAGGTTCTGCACGATCAGCATCGCCAGAGCGCCAAAAAGCAGGCCGAACAGGAACGGTTCGGTCTCGTTGGCAGCACTTTGGATGGCGGGCTCCAGGGTAATGCTGGGGCGCATTTTCTGGGTGGAGACCAGCTTCAGATAGATGTCCAGCGAGGCCGAGCTTTGCGGGATCGGCAGCAGGAAGTCGTTGGAGGGCAGGCGCTGATCGTCCTTGGGCACCTCGTTGCCGGTGCGCAGATGATCGATCTGCTGATCGCCGTCCATGACGTACATGTCCGCACTGGCGAGGTCCGGGGCGAATATGCGCAGAAGCTGTTCATGCTGGGTAGGTTGCAGGTGGTAATGCAACCACACCGCGCTGTCGCGATCGGCAGCAGAAACACGTTCCAGTTCGATGGGGCTGAATTGATTCTGATAGCGCGCCGAACGAATTTCATCCAGCGTCAGGTGAGCCTTTTCGTCGAGCAGCGTAGACCAGCCTGCGCCATGCTCGGCCTGCGCCGAAAGCATGAACAGCAGGGTCAGCAGTCCAGCGATTGAGGCTATGGCAATCCTGAGCCAGCGCACAATGAAATCCCTTCGTGAGTGAATGCCTGGTAAAACCGCGAATGCCGGGTCAATGGGCCTGCCCCGATTGAAAGGCTGGCCCGGTCGATTATTCCTGGTCTTCGCCACGCTCGCGGGCAATGGCACGATAGCCAATGTCCTTGCGGTAAAAACATCCTTGCCAATCAACTTTAGCGGCCAGCGCATAAGCATTTTGCTGCGCATTGTCGACGCTGTCACCCAGTGCTGTGGCACACAGTACACGACCGCCGCTGGTCACGACACGATCATCCTGCAAGGCCGTGCCCGCGTGAAAGACCTTGCCTTCCAGCTGCGCAGCAGCGTCCAGGCCTTCGATGACTGCGCCTTTGGTGTAATCGCCTGGGTAGCCACCGGCAGCCAGGACGATACCCAGGCTCGGACGCGGGTCCCACTGTGCTTCGACCTTGTCCAGTGCCTGCGCCAGCGCTGCCTCGACCAGCAGAACCAGGCTCGATTGCAGGCGCAGCATGACCGGCTGGGTTTCCGGATCGCCAAAGCGGCAGTTGAACTCGATGACTTTCGGATTACCCGCCTTGTCGATCATCAGACCAGCATAGAGGAAGCCGGTGTAAACGTTGCCTTCATCGGCCATGCCTCGGACGGTCGGCCAGATAACCAGATCCATGACACGTTGATGAACCTCGGCGGTAACTACCGGAGCAGGGGAGTAGGCACCCATGCCGCCTGTATTCGGTCCGGTATCACCGTCGCCGACGCGCTTGTGGTCCTGGCTGGTGGCCATTGGCAGCACATTCTTGCCGTCGACCATGACGATGAAGCTGGCTTCTTCGCCATCCAGAAACTCTTCGATGACGACGCGCGAACCGGCTTCGCCAAAGGCGTTGCCAGCCAGCATGTCACGTACGGCGTCTTCGGCCTCTGCCAGCGTCATGGCAACGATCACGCCCTTGCCTGCCGCGAGGCCGTCGGCCTTGATGACAATCGGAGCGCCTTTTTCACGCAGATAGGCCAGGGCAGGCTCGATCTCGGTGAAGTTCTGATAATCGGCAGTGGGGATCTTGTGGCGCGCCAGGAAATCCTTGGTGAATGCCTTGGAACCCTCGAGCTGCGCCGCGCCGGCGGTCGGACCGAAGCAGTCCAGGCCACGGCTGCGGAACAGGTCGACCACGCCTGCAACCAGCGGTACTTCAGGGCCGACGATGGTCAGCGAAACGTTCTTCTCGGCGAAATCCGCCAGTTGTTCCAGTGCCAGAACGTCGATTGCCACGTTCTCGCATTTGGCTTCGATCGCCGTGCCCGCATTGCCCGGTGCGACAAATACCTTCTGCACGCGTGGGTCCTGAGCGACTTTCCACGCCAGAGCGTGTTCACGACCGCCGCTGCCAATGATCAAAACATTCATTTCAAAAACCTCGATGACGCTGATTCTGGAGTACGCGGTGTGTCTGAAAAGATCAATACCGCAATACGAGGTCGTAATGGCGTAGGTGTATGCAAGGCGGGTGGGGCTTCGCTGAGCGGAGTTGCCTCCTGGCAATGAGCATCAGCGGAGCCCCACCCAACGCAGCAGACGCCTGCGACAGTGCGGCCGTTTTTCTGTTTAGTGCCTGAAGTGGCGCATGCCGGTGAACACCATCGCAATGCCCGCTTCGTCTGCCGCAGCGATTACTTCGCTGTCACGCATCGAACCGCCGGGCTGGATGACGGCAGTGATGCCAACCTTCGCCGCGTTATCAATACCGTCGCGGAACGGGAAGAAGGCATCGGAAGCCATGACCGCACCCTGCACCTGCAGTCCGGCGTGCTCGGCCTTGATGGCGGCAATGCGTGCCGAGTTAACGCGGCTCATCTGGCCTGCACCGACGCCGATGGTCTGACGATTGCGGGCATAGACGATTGCGTTGGACTTGACGTACTTGGCGACTTTCCAGGCAAAGATCAGGTCATGCATTTCGTGCTCGGTAGGCGCACGCCGGGTGACCACCTTGAGATCGGCCGAGGTGATCATGCCGATGTCGCGGCTCTGCACCAGCAGACCGCCATTCACGCGCTTGTAGTCCCAAGCAGGCAGGCGCTCGCTCCACTGACCACTGGTCAGCAGGCGCATATTGGCTTTGCTGGCCACAATGGCGCGGGCTTCGGCGCTGACGCTCGGTGCGATGATCACTTCGACGAACTGACGCTCGACGATGGCCTTGGCCGTTGCGGCGTCCAGCTCGCGGTTGAAGGCGATAATGCCGCCAAATGCCGATTCGGAGTCGGTGGCATAGGCCAGTTCGTACGCCTGACGAATGCCGCCTTCATCGTCCGGGCAGACCGCTACACCGCACGGGTTGGCGTGCTTGACGATCACGCAGGCCGGTTTGACGAAGCTCTTGACGCATTCCAGTGCAGCATCGGTATCGGCGACGTTGTTGAACGACAGTTCCTTGCCTTGCAGCTGGGTTGCCGTGGCAATGCCGACTTCGGCAGGTCTGGCTTCAACGTAGAACGCCGCACTCTGGTGCGGGTTCTCGCCGTAGCGCATTTCCTGAGCCTTGACGAACTGGGTGTTGAAAGTACGCGGGAACTGGCTGCGGCCTTCGGTGCTCAGGGTTTCAGCTGTCTGGTCGACGCTACCCAGGTAGTTGGCGATCATGCCGTCGTAGGCGGCGGTGTGCTCGAACGCCTTGAGCATCAGGTCGAAACGCTGTGCGTATGTCAGGCCGCCGGCCTTGAGGCTTTCCAGCACCTGGCCGTAATCGCCGGCATTCACCACGATTGCGACGTCCTTGTGGTTCTTTGCTGCGGAGCGGACCATGGTCGGGCCACCGATATCGATGTTCTCGATGGCGGTCGGCAGATCGCAGCCAGGTTTGGCAACAGTTGCTTCAAACGGATAGAGATTGACTGCAACAAGATCGATCGGCTTGATGCCGTGTTCGCTCATGATGGCATCGTCGGTGCCGCGTCGACCCAGAATGCCGCCGTGGATCATGGGGTGCAGGGTCTTGACCCGGCCATCCATCATTTCGGCGAAGCCGGTGTAGTCGGCCACTTCGACTGCCGCAACGCCGTTGTCCCTGAGTAGCTTGAACGTACCGCCAGTGGAGAGAATCTCGACGCCCAGCGCTTCAAGCTCACGGGCAAATTCAAGGATTCCTGTCTTGTCGGATACGCTGATCAGAGCGCGGCGGATCGGCAGGCGGGTAGTCTGGTCGGTCATCTCGATTTCCATCAAAAGCAAAAGAAGTCAGCAAAAAAAAGCGACCGCGGTGCAAGGTCGCCTTTTCTGTTTTGAATGCTTTAAAGCAGATCGTACTGTTTGAGTTTCTTGCGCAGCGTGCCGCGATTCAGTCCCAGCAGCTCGGAGGCCTTCGTCTGGTTGCCCTTGACGTAGTTCATCACGCTTTCAAGAAGCGGAGCCTCGACTTCCGACAACACCAGGTTGTAGACGTCAGTGACGGATGCGCCTTCGAGGTGGGCGAAATAATTGTGCAGCGCCTTCTCGACACTTCCGCGCAGGGTCTGACCCTCTTCGCTCGGCGTGTTGAGGTGCTGTTTCAAATTGACGTTGTCGCTCACGGGTGTTGTTCCACTCACTAAAGTCTCGGTCATCATCGTCATGCGGCCACCTCTTTATCATTCTCGTTATCCGGGCCCTTGCAGCCTTGGCTGAAGAACTCCCGGACGTTGGCGCACTGTGCATCCGTATCTTCCAAACGATTGAAGTGGGCGCGAAACTCTCTGGCGCCCGGCAGGGTTGCGAGATACCAGCTGACATGTTTGCGCGCAATGCGCACGCCCATCACATCTCCATAGAAAACGTGGAGCGCTGCCAGATGCTCAAGCAGAATACGTTCCACTTCACTCGACTGCAGGGCCGGGAGTGTCTCTCCGGTACGCAGAAAGTGTTCTATCTCGCGAAAAATCCAGGGACGCCCTTGGGCGGCCCTGCCAATCAGTAACCCGTCCGCGCCGGTGGCCTGTAGCACGCGCCGGGCTTTTTCGGGTGAATCGATGTCGCCATTGGCAAAGACCGGTATCGACACTGCCTGTTTGATCATGGCGATGGTGTCGTACTCGGCTTCACCGGTGTACAGGTCGGCACGAGTTCGTCCGTGTACCGCCAGTGCCTGAATGCCTGCCTGTTCGGCGATTTTCGCTACCGTCAGGCCATTTCGGTTGTCGCGGTCCCATCCGGTGCGGATCTTCAGCGTAACGGGTACATCAACCGCAGCCACCACGGCCTGCAGGATGTCGTTCACCAGTTGCTCATCTTTCAACAGCGCCGAGCCTGCCGCCTTGTTACAGACTTTCTTGGCCGGGCAACCCATGTTGATGTCGATGATCTGGGCGCCCAGTTCGACATTGGCACGTGCTGCGTCTGCCAGCATCTGCGGATCACCACCGGCGATCTGTACCGAGCGTGGCTCGGGATCACCTTCGTGGATCATGCGCAGACGCGATTTGCGGCTGTTCCACAGGCTCATGTCACTGGTGACCATCTCCGACACCACAAGTCCGGCACCGAGTCGTCGGCACAGCTGGCGGAAAGGCTGATCGGTGACGCCCGCCATCGGGGCGAGAACCAAGCCGTTTTGCACTGTATATGGGCCGATGCGTACTGCCGACATAGCCTTACCTGTTGTGGAGGCCAAATCATCCGCAGGCCATGTAAAAAAACGTTTCACCCGGTCTGCAACGGCCCGTCCTGCCAGCCGCGTGCGCCACCGTCAGATCGAACCGAGAGTTTGAAAAAGGGTTGGCATGATACCCGCTCTCGATGACTGGATAAAGGCTGAATTGGATAAAATCTGAACAACTCTTGCTGCGTTCGCTAAAGACGAATGCGCGGTGTTCGATCTGCTATTTTCCGCGATCATGCAGCGTTCTATAGCTTGAAAAGCCTGTATTGCATCAATTAAGGCCAACGCTGCGGCAGCAGCGTTGTCATTCCGGCGAACGGAAGTTCAGGCTGTAGTTCACAGCCTTGGCACCTGGATCAAGGATATCCAGCGCAATATGGATCGGCGTCTGGGGCGGCATCTCTTCCTTGCCGGCCATTTCGCCACTCAGGTATTCACCTGGCTTGAACCGACGACTGGCGATCAACTGACCGCTGGTATCGGAAAAACGTAATTCCAGCAGGGGGAATGGCTGCGAAAACGAGGCGCGGTTGTAGATGATCGCGTCTACCACCAGAGCTCCCTGAAACTCGGGATGACTGCGCACCACCAGGTTGCTGCTCTTGAGCTGGGATATATCGACCTTGGTCGGCACCTTGCAGCCAATTTGCGGGCAGATCTGCTGGAACCACGGACGATACTGGTCCTGTCGCGCCAACTGATCGAAATGGTACCAGACGTACTGGCCCGCCAGGCCTGCCAGCGCCAGCAGAATCAACAGGCCCCACGCGAAGCGTCGGCCCCAGCGCGGTTTCGGGCGTTGCCAGTCCAGTTGCAAAGGATCGTCAGTCAGGTCAAGAAGTGCCTGATCGCGTACTGCCGGTTCGTTACGGCTGCGTCTGCCGCGCGGTTCGGGTTCAGGCTCGTGGTCCTTGTCCCGATCATCCTCGTCGTCCACGGCTGACCAGCGTTCCGTTTTCTCGGCAGGCAGGCTTTTGCGTGATGGGGTAACAAGTACTACGGGCTCGTCATCGTCCAGGTGCTTGACAAGGGACAGCGACGGCTCGGTACGCTTGTCGTCCGACACAGGCTGCGGTTCGTCATGCAAGTCGGTGTCCGGGACGACCTCGGCATGCAACTCCGGCAAACGTTCGACATCATCGTTATGCAGCGTGTCGACCCACGCAGCCTCGTCGGTCTGGCGATTGTCGCGCTTCGCCGTCAGGCTTGTATCGTCATTGCCGATATCACTGGCCGGACGGCTAAAGGTGTCGGGACGTCGGGCTTCGCGCTGTTCGAGGCGAGCCAGTTCTTCGTCCAGATTCAGGTTGTCCAGATCCAGCTCGCTGACCTGCCAGGGGTCATCGTCTTCCGGCGTCTTGTCCGGCCCTGATTTCGGCTCGGGCTCGTGCGTCGACAGGAGCTCTGGTTCGGGCCTGTCGGCGACGACCGGCAAGGGGGTCCGGGCCTCCTTTTCGGAGTCGTCGATGGCGCGCTGCTCGAGCAGCTGTCGGGCCGCGTTGAAAACCTGCAGGCAGGCTCCGCATCGCACCACGCCGCGGGCCACGCTCAGTTGGGCGTGGCTGACTCTGAAACTGGTCTGGCAGTGCGGGCACTGGGTGACGAAACTGTCGGTCATGCGGCTGTCCGGTTGAAGCGGCGGTTAACGGCGGCGCCCCGTGATGCGTACCCAGCCATCTCGGTTTGCGATCGGGTCCAGATCAAAGCTGTCAGCATAGGCCGCAGCGACTTCCTCGCCCTGTTCGGCCAGAATGCCTGACAGTGCCAGGCGACCTCCGGTCCTGATCAGTGTGGCCAGTTGCGGTGCCAGGGAGACCAGCGGGCCAGCCAGAATGTTGGCGACCAGTACGTCGGCCTGCTGGTGCGGGAGGTCCTCGGGCAGGTACAGCGGGAAGCGTTCGGCAGCAATATTGTTGCGCCCGGCGTTGTCACGAGAGGCTTCCAGTGCCTGCACGTCGATGTCGGTGCCGACGGCCTGCTCGGCACCCAGCAACAAGGCCGCGATCGCCAGGATGCCCGAGCCACAACCGAAATCCAGCACGTTGCAGCCTGTGAGGTCCTGGCCATCCAGCCACTCGAGGCACAGCGCAGTGGTGGGGTGGGTTCCGGTGCCGAATGCAAGGCCCGGATCAAGCAGCAGGTTCACGGCGTCCGGTTGCGGCGCGGCATGCCAGCTCGGCACGATCCACAGGCGCTTGCCGAAACACATCGGCTGGAAGTTATCCATCCAGCTGCGTTCCCAGTCCTGATCTTCGATGACCTCGGCGCTGTGCTCGGGCAGTTCTTCTCCCGTCAGCAGGCTCAGGTGGGCCAGGGCCATCTCGGCGTTGGTGTCGGCTTCGAACAGCGCGAGCAGGTGGGTGTGTGCCCATAGCGGCGTGGTATTGAGTTCTGGCTCGAAAATCGGCTGGTCTTCGGCGTCCATGAATGTCACGGACACTGCACCGACTTCGAGGAGGGCGTCTTCGTAGGTTTCGGCTTGTTCTGGGCTGATGGCGAGACGGACTTGCAGCCAAGGCATGGCGGATTACCTTCGATCTTGAAATAAGTGCGACTTGAACGGCCGGTGCGGCCGCAGGAAGCGGGCAAGTTTACTGCTATGTGCTGCAAACAACAAAGCCGCATCACTGCGGCTTTGTCGTTCTGAAACACACTGGCTTATTGATTGGCCAGTTTGTGCTCCAGGTAGTGGATGTTGACGCCGCCTTCGCAGAAGCCTTCATCACGGGTCAGATCACGGTGCAGCGGGATGTTGGTCTTGATCCCGTCGACCACGATTTCGTCCAGGGCATTGCGCATGCGTGCCATGGCTTCTTCGCGGGTTGCGCCCCAGGTGATCACCTTGCCGATCAGCGAGTCGTAGTTGGACGGCACCTTGTAACCGCTGTACAGGTGCGAATCAACCCGTACGCCGTTGCCACCCGGTGCGTGGAAGTGCTTGACCAGGCCAGGGCTCGGGACGAAGGTTTTCGGGTCTTCGGCGTTGATCCGGCATTCCAGCGCATGACCCTTGATGACCACGTCATCCTGGGTGTACGACAGTTTGTTGCCGGCGGCGATGCTGAGCATCTCCTTGACGATGTCGATACCGGTGACCATTTCCGATACCGGGTGCTCCACCTGAACACGGGTGTTCATCTCGATGAAGTAGAAACGACCGTTCTCGTACAGGAACTCGAAAGTCCCCGCCCCGCGATAGCCGATATCGATACACGCCTTGACGCAGGCCGCCAGAACATCCGTACGCGCCTGTTCGTCGATGAACGGTGCCGGTGCTTCTTCCAGAACCTTCTGGTGACGACGCTGCAGCGAGCAGTCGCGGTCGCCCAAGTGGATCGCCTGGCCCTGGCCATCGGAAATCACCTGGACTTCCACGTGACGCGGGTTGGTCAGGTATTTTTCCAGGTAGACCATCGGGTTGCTGAACCAGGCCGCGGCTTCGGCGCGGGTCTGGGAGGCAGCTTCGATCAGGTCTTCTTCGCGATGAACCACACGCATGCCGCGACCACCACCGCCACCGGCGGCTTTGATGATCACCGGATAACCGACTTCACGACCGATGCGCAGAGCGGTTGCTTCGTCTTCCGGCAGCGGGCCGTCGGAACCCGGAACGGTGGGCACGTTGGCCAGCTTCATGGCGTCCTTGGCAGACACCTTGTCGCCCATCAGGCGGATGGTGTCTGCTTTCGGGCCGATGAAGGCAAAACCCGACTTTTCAACCTGTTCGGCGAAATCGGCGTTCTCTGCGAGAAATCCGTAGCCAGGGTGGATCGCGGTGGCGCCGGTCACTTCGGCAGCCGAAATGATCGCCGGGATGTTCAGGTAGGACAGATTGGCCGGTGCCGGACCAATGCAGACGGTTTCATCCGCCAGGCCCAGGTGCATCAACTCGCGATCTGCCGTGGAGTGTACAGCGACGGTCTTGATGCCCAGTTCTTTACAGGCACGCAAGATGCGCAAGGCAATTTCGCCGCGGTTGGCGATTAGAACTTTTTCCAACATCGCAGGCTCTCCCCGGGTCAAACGATTGTGAACAGCGGCTGGTCATACTCAACCGGCTGACCGTTTTCTACCAGGATGGATTCGATCACACCGCTGGCTTCTGCCGTGATGTGGTTCATCATTTTCATCGCTTCGACGATGCAGATGGTGTCGCCTTTCTTGACGGTCTGGCCGACTTCGACGAATGCAGGCGAAGTAGGTGCCGGGGTGCGGTAGAACGTACCGACCATTGGCGACCTGACCACAAAGCCGTTCAGTTTCGGAGCCGATGGCGCTTCTGCAGCAGCAGGCGCTGCAGCCGGAGCCGGTGCGGCAACTGGCGCGGCAACCGGGGCAGGGGCGTAGTAAGGCTGCGCTGGCGTCTTGCTGTGACGGCTGATCCGTACGGACTCTTCGCCTTCACGTATTTCCAGCTCGTCGATGCCGGACTCTTCCAGCAGTTCGATCAGTTTCTTGACTTTGCGAATATCCATCAATCATCAACTCCCAAGGTTCTGTCAGGGCATTTAGGCTGTAAGTTCAAACCGTGGGCCGGCGCGGAGCCGGATCACTCATGGCTTGGCATTTACGGCCAGTTGTTCCAGGGCGGCCTCCAGGGCCAGTCGGTAACCGCTGGCGCCAAGGCCGCAGATCACTCCTACAGCGACATCTGAAAAGTAGGAGTGATGGCGGAAAGGTTCGCGTTTGTGCACGTTTGATAAATGCACTTCGATGAATGGGATGCTCACTCCCATCAGCGCGTCACGTATTGCAACGCTTGTGTGCGTAAAAGCGGCCGGGTTGATCAAAATAAAGTCCACACCCTCACCGCGAGCGGCGTGAATGCGGTCGATCAGTTCGTACTCGGCATTGCTTTGCAGATACATCAGATGGTGACCGGCATCGCGAGCGCGTTGCTCCAGATCCTGATTGATCTGAGGCAGGGTGATAGTGCCGTAGACCCCGGGTTCCCGAGTGCCCAGCAGGTTCAGGTTGGGTCCGTGCAGGACCAGGATAGTCGCCATTGCGTGTTCCTTTTATTGTCTGCGAGCGGTTTACGCCCGGCGACTATGCCGGAAGGGCAATGGACTGTCCAGTTAACAACAGTAGCCAGCACGATGAGCGATATTCGCGCAAAGTTTGTGACTCAGGCTTTAGTTTTGGTCATTTGCCCTGTTCAGGCGCTCGATCAGCCCCGCTGCGTCGATTTCGCCGACAACCCGAACTGTTTGCAGCTCTTCGCCGTTTTTAGCGAAAAACAGCAGCGCTGGCGGACCAAACAGCTTGTAGCGATCGAGCAAGGCACGTTGCTCCGCATTGCTGTCGGTCATGTCGAAGCGGATCAGGCTGTAACCCGACAAGCCGGCGACGACCCCCGGATCCGGCAGAACTTCATGTTCGATGACCTTGCAACTGATGCACCAGTCGGCATACCAGTCGAGCAGCAGCGGTTTACCCGCGTCCCGGGCTTCCTGCATCACACGGTCCAGTTCGGCGGATGTGCTGATCGTCTGCCACTGACTCGGGTTCGAGGCGACTGTGCCATTGTTTGCCGCCAGGTATTCCCGGCCCAGCGGACGCATGGGGTCGGTCTGCCCGGACAGCGCGCCATACCAGCAGGCCAGCGCATAGACCAGCAGCGCCAGACCAAGCAGTTGGGCGAGTTTCTGTCGTGTGGTCTTTTCGGCGAATTCCAGTGCACCGAGAAACAGCGCGACGCCAGCCGACAGCAGACCCACCAGCAGTAACGTGATCTGCCCTGGCAGAACGCGGCTTAGCAGGCCGATTGCCAGTGCCAGCAGCAGCACGCCGATGGCGTTTTTGACGGTCACCAGCCAGGGGCCGCTTTTCGGCAGCCAGGTGGCACCACCGGTTGCGATCAGCAGTAACGGCGCGCCCATTCCCAGACCCAGAGCAAACAGTTTCAAGGCCCCGCCGACAGCATCGCCGCTGGCGCTGATGTACAGCAGCGCGCCGGCCAGAGGGGCCGACACGCACGGCGACACCAGCAGGCTGGAGACTACGCCCAGCACCGCCGCCCCCCACAGTGATCCGCCTTCGGTCTTGCCTGCGATACGGTCCAGACGAGAACTGATCGACTGCGGCAGGCGCAATTCGAAAGCGCCAAACATGGCCACGGCAAAAATCACGAAGAATGCCGAGAATGGCACCAGCACCCATGCGGATTGCAACCGTGCCTGAAGATTCAGGCCCGCGCCGAATACGCCCATCAGTGCACCCAGCAGGGCAAAACAGGCCGCCATCGGTAACACATAGGCCAGTGACAGGCTCAGCCCGCGCAGGCCGCCAACCTGTCCGCGCAATACAACGCCGGACAGAATCGGCAGCATCGGCAGCACACAAGGGGTGAATGTCAGGCCTACGCCTGCGAGGAAAAACAGCGCCAGTTCTTTCCAGCTCCAGGCTGCTGCGGTGGTTGTGGTGTTTGCAGATGCCGGTGCGGCCGGGCTTGCCGCCACATCACCAATGCTCAGGCGCTCGGTTTCAGGTGGGTAGCACAGGCCTTTGTCAGCGCAGCCCTGGTACGTGACTGCGAGTGTGAAAGGGCGTTGCTCGCCGGGTTTGCGTGGCAGGGTGATGTCGAGAATGCCGTGATAGACCTCGACATCGCCAAAGTACTCATCGTGTTTCTGTTCGCCTTTGGGCAGTTGTGCTTCGCCCAGACCAACATCGGCAGGCTCTGTGCGGAACTGGAAACGATGGCGATACAGGTAATAGCCATCGGTAGCGACCAGTCTCAGCATGATCGATTCAGGTGTGGTTTCGATCAGGCTCAGTTGAAAGGCCTGACGCACAGGCAGGAAGTCCTTGCTGTTATCCAGCGAGCCGCCGCCGAGGGTTGGCGACGGGCGGCTGTCCAGCAGTCCGGCACCGGAAGCGGGCAGGGCCAGGATCAATAACATCAGGCAGAGCAAACGGCGCATGGCAATCTCGAATCTCGAAAGTCCGCGCATGATAACGGAGTGTTCCACAGCCTGCTGATACGAGGTTTGTAAGGGGCAGTGTCAGTCGGGTCACGGAACAATCCAGCGAGGCTACTTGCTACCCGATGAGAAGTTGCCGCCAGCCTCCTGTTCGTAATGCTCGGGGATTGCGTACTTGTAGGTTTCAAGCCAGCGCTGCAGGCTCAGGTCACGCTCTACGGCGGTGTTTACCTGAGGCGTCGTCGAGGCGGCCTTGCCGCTGGCCTGCAGTTGCAGCCAGGTTTCGGTCTGTTTCTGCGCAGAAGGTAATTGCTCGTCGCCCGCGGCCCAGGCACTGCCGGCTATAAGCAGCATGACCATGCTGCCGATGGTTACACCTTTCATGGTTGGACTCCTGTTGTCCTGACGGACGCGAGCGGGTTGGCCGGTGTTTTGCCGATTTTCTCGGCTCGCGCCTGGGCCTCGGTGACCTGCTCGGGCGTCAGCCCGGCGCGCGATGCCAGTTCGGCGGCTTGTGTCCATTTGTTCTGGTAGATCAGCAAGGTGGTCAGATTGATTGCCGCCAGCGGATCGGACTGTTTGAGCTCCATGGCCGTCAGGAACTGAAAACGCGCCTGTTCCAGCTTCAACTGATTGAGGTACACAACGCCCAGATCGTTGCGGATCTTTTCATCAGTCGGTTGCAGCTTGCTGGCCGTCAGCAGGTGTTGCTGAGCCAGTACATTGTCGCCGCGGGCTGCGGCCAGTTGTCCCAGCCCATGCTCACCCTCGGCGGCCCGACAGGTGCCAAGCAGACTGCGATACAGCGGCTCGGCTTCACTGCTGCCCAGAAGCCGCAATACCCGCGCCTTGCGCAGGCGGACCTCGCCCAGACTGTCCGGCAGGCTTTCCAGGTTGGCGAGGCTGGCATGCAGGCGTCCTTCGTCAGCCATGTTCTGGGCCAGGTTCAGAGAGAACTCCTGATCCGATGTCAGTTTTGGGCACTGGCCGGGTCTGGCCGTGGCCTGCGTCCATAACGCACTCCCATCACTGGCACATCCGCCCAGCAAGAGTAGCCCGAGTAGTGCGATCACTGGTTTCATTGCAACGCGTCCTTTCGTGCGCGGGCGACACCGGGGTTCAACTGCCCAGTGCGCGGCTTATGGCGATAAATCCCGGCCCGGCCAGTACGATCAGCAGGGCTGGAAACAAAAACACCATCATGACCACCGACATCTTTGCCGACAGCTTGGAAATGTATTCCTGCAGGCGTGTCAGACGTCGGTCGTCAATCAATTGTTTGAGCGTGAGCAGGGACTTCAATGCGCCACCGCCCTGATGAATCAGTTGGTTGAGGATCACACAGGTGTCGCTCAGCTCGTCCACGGCCAGCAGGGCAGCGGTTTTTCTGAGTTCTTCGCCCAGTTCCAGGCCGGAATCGACCCGCATCAGCACCACGCGGATCTCTTCGGACAGCACCGGCAGCAGCTCCTTGCCTTCATCGCTCAGCACTCGCAGCGCCTGCTCGACCGCCATGCCGGACTCGAAAAGGATGCGCAGCAACGGGATAAATGTGGAAATTTCCACCACCACTTTTTTCTGTCGACGCTTCGCGACGGCCGCGAGTATTCGCTTAGGCAGCAGATAGCCGATTCCCAAGGCAAATATCGGCGCAATGAACGGCTGCTCTATGTCTTTGAAAAACAGCAGTTGGACCAGAATGATCATGGTCATCAGGCCGATTGGCACGCCGACCTGACACGCGGCAAACAGTGAGCGTTTGCTGGCACGTCGCCAACCGATGCGGTTGAGCAGCACCTGGGTTTCCGAATCCAGGCTGATACTGCGCTGACCGATGCGAGTATCGCCGAGTAACCGCAACAGGCTGCCGATACGGCTTTCGTGTATCACCCGTCCGCGCAACCGTTGAGCAACCAGGCGTTCGTTGCGTCTTTGGCGAGCCATGCCTGACAGCAGCAAAAATGCCGCAGCGGCGAGCATCAGGGCAGCGAATAGCAGCTCCATCTCAGATGCTCCTCAGCATGCGCCACAGCACCACACACCCTGTTGCCTGCAGGCCGAACGCCATGCTCAACATGACCTGTCCGCCGCCATCGCTCCACATATTCAGCAGGTAGTTGGGGTTCACCGCCAGAAAGTAACCGGCCATACCCACTGGCAGCAGCGCCAGCACTATCGCGGTCATGCGGGTTTCACCGGTCATTGCGCGCAATTGGCGACCGGCCTGTTCGCGGTCGCGAATCAGTTTGATCAGGTTTTCCATCAGCTCGCTGGCATTGCCGCCATATCGATGATTGACCCGCAGGCCAAGGGCAAACAGGTGAAACTCGTCGCGCTCATACAGCTCGGCAAAGTCCCGTGCGGCATCCGGCAAGCTGACCCCCAGTTGTACGTTACGCTCGATACGGCTCATGCCATCCTTGAGTGGCTGGTCCGTAGCGTCGATGCCGTGCAGCACGGCGTCGGCCAGGGTTCTGCCGGATTTCAGGCTGCGCACGGTATGGTCGAGCAACTGCGGCAATTGCTGGATCATGCGACGCACGCGTACTTCATAGCGCCACGAAACGAATATGCGCAGGATCACAGGCACCGCCAGCAGCGCGCTGACCGCGCCGACGACGCCGCCCAGCCCATAGCCGATCAGGATCAGCAGCGCATACAGCGACAACGCCAGGCCGATGCGTTCGGTCGGCTGGCCCAGCCCCGCACGCAAAAAAGTCCGATCCAGGTAAGTCCATCCCGCTTTCCTGGCCACTGGCTGGACTTGCCCGGCCGTCAGGCGCTGCCTGACCCGTTCACGGGCGCCCTGATTGAGCGCGAGGTAGAACATGCGAATGGACACCATCAGCAGCAGCAGGGCAATCAGACCGAGCACCATTGATGCGTTCATGCGGCCTCCCGGGTCACGTCAGTAGCCAGGCCGCAGCTTGTCGCCGGCGGCGTGGGCGGCTTCGCGCATGAAGCCGACGCCGGTGCGACGATCAAGGCGGAACAGGGTATTGGTGACATAGATGTCATCGCGCATGCCGACCACTTCAACCACTTCGCTGACACAGCGCCGACCGTCCGGCAGGCGCGCCAGCTGGATAATCACATCCAGCGCCGCGCAGACCATCTGGCGCAGGGTTTTTTCCGGGATCAGTCGTCCGGTCAGGCCGACCAGCGTTTCCAGACGCAGCAGCGCATCCTGGGCATTGTTGGCGTGAACGGTACTCATCGAGCCGTCATGACCGGTGTTCATCGCCGTCAATACATCCAGCACTTCGACGCCACGGATTTCGCCGAGGATGATGCGGTCCGGGCGCATCCGCAGCGAGTTGCGAATCAGGTCGCTGGCGCGTACCTCGCCATGCCCCTCGGCATTCGGCGGGCGGGTTTCCAGGCGAACCACGTGCGGGTGGCTGAGCTGCAGTTCGGCAACGTCCTCGATGGTGACCAGGCGCTGATTGCTGTCGATCAACTGGCTCAACACGTTGAGCATGGTGGTCTTGCCTGTGCCCGTGCCACCGCTGACTAGAATGTTGCAGCGCTTGCCCACGGCCTCCTGAAAGAATTCGAAAATCGACTGATCGATGGTTTGCATCGCTACCAGATCGGCGCTCTTGAGCATGTCCTTGCGAAATTTCCGGATCGACAGGCAAGGGCCGTCCAGCGCAATCGGCGGAATGATGGCATTGACCCGGCTGCCGTCGGGCAGGCGGGCATCGACCATGGGCGAGGACTCGTCCAGTCGCCGTCCGAGGGGCGCGAGAATGCGCTGCATCACGCGTTCGACATGGTGCGAATCGATAAAGCGCAGGTCGGTGTGGTGCAGCACGCCATCGCGCTCGACAAACACCTTGCCTGGCCCGTTGACCAGAATTTCCGTGACCGACGTGTCGCGCAGCAACACTTCCAGCGGGCCGAAGCCGGTCAGTTCATCGACCAGCTCTTCAGCCAGGCGCTCCATTTCGTAACGCGAGATGGCCAGTCGCAGCCGTGCAACGTATTCGGCCACCTTGTCGATGACAAATTGCGCCAGTGCCGGTCGCGAGCCTTCAAGCAGGTTTTTGCCGCTTTCTTCGATGCCATCGATGATGTAACGGTGCAGCACCAGTTTCAGGCCCTGCCCGTCGTCGGCCTTGCCTTGCGTGCGTGACGAGACGCCAAACAGTTTTTCCGGCATTACCTGTTCCCCCACAGTCGAGCGAGCCAGCCCTGATCAGGCTTGTCGTGAGCCTCGGCATGACGCGCCAGATGCTCGCCAAGCCGCCGCAGCCCGGTGCACAGCGCATCGCGTGACGCCAGCTCGAACAGCGTCACGCCCTGGTTCTTGGCGTTGAGGCGCAGTTCCGGGGCAAGCGGCAGTACGGCAAGCACCGGCAGGCCAAACGTTTTGCCCACGGTTTCCGAATTGGGGGCGACCGACCGCTGATAGCGATCGACCAGCAGGCCGGCGTGCTGCATCTTCATGCCTTTTTCGCGCCAGTTATTGAGTACCGTGAGGTTGCGTCGACAGCCCAGCACGCTCTGGTCGGTGTACCACAGCAACTGGTCGCAATGACTGACCAGCGAGCGCAGCGCCTCACTGTCCGGCTGCCCCACAAGGTTCACGACCACATGCTGAAAATGCTGGCGCAGGGCGCTGAGCAGCATGTAAAGCTCTGCTGCGCTGGACTGCTCCAGATGATCGTCGGCTTCGCTGTACGCCAGAATGCGCAGGCCGCTTTCGCTGGTGGTGAACGCACTGTCGATCAGCGTGGCATCCAGCCTGCGCAAGTGGCGCAACGCATCGCCGAAGCTGAAGGTTGATTCAAGGCCAAGCATCAGCAGGCTGTCACCGCGAGGCAGACCGAGGTCCAAAAGCAGCGTGCGTTGCCCGGCCTTGTGCACCACCATTGCCAGGTGCGTTGCGATCAAGGCCCCGTCGTCATCGCTTTGCGCGCCATACAGCACCGACAGGCCACTCATGTTCGGGTTGGGCGTCACGGCGGGCAGGCGCTTGCTCAGACGTCTGACCAGACCGGCAACCTCACTGGAACGAGAACCGTAGGCGACAAAATCCCTGGCCCCGGCGCGCATGGCGTTGAGCACCAACTGGTTATCCATGCCATCGCCGAGCGCAACGATGGCCAGCATCGGCTTGGCTTCCAGCGCGCTTTCGATCAAGGCGCTCTGCGTCATCAAATGCTCACGGTCCAGCCCGACGAACACCACGCTGGCGAAGGTCACGTCGACCAGCGCCAGCAGATCGTCCAGGCTGCCCGTTCCGGCACTGACCACTTGGCCCAGTGAGCCCAGTGCACTTTGCAGCCATTCCAGATCAGTATTGTTGCGGGTGATTGCCAGGAAGGTCTGGCTCAGGCTCTGACTCATTTGGATAACCCATCGCGGCGGTCGAAGTCGCCGTTTTCCAGAAAATACAGGCGTGGAAAGCTTGGGTCGTACGTGCGCAGTCCCTCACCCGGCAGCGAGGGCAATCGGGCGTTGGCAGCCAGCGGTTGAACCAGATGCGGGGTAACGATCATCAACAGTTCGCGTTCGTCGCGCTGAATTTGCGAACTGCGAAAAAATGCACCGAGAATCGGGATGTCACCCAGGCCGGGAAACTTGTCTACCGAGCCGCTGTTGCTGGAACTGACCAGCCCGCTGACCACGAAGCTTTCTCCGTCGGCAAGTGCGATGCTGGTATCGGTGCGCCGGATGTTGAGCGCGGGCACGGTAGTCCCGGCGATGGTGATACCGGCAGAGAAATCCAGTTCGCTGACTTCCGGTGCGACTTTGAGCAGAATCCGGTCCCGGCCTACGACGGTAGGGGTCAGGGTCAGGCGTACGCCGAATTCCTTGTACTCAATGGAAATACCATTGCTCTCGCCATTGGGCACCGGTACCGGGAATTCCCCTCCGGCCAGAAAGCTCGCGCTTTGCCCGTTGAGCGCGACCAGGCTGGGACGTGCCAGAGTGTACGCGTAGCCGCTGTTTTCCATGGCGTTGATCATGCCCAGCACCTTGCTGCTGCCACCGCCCCAGACAATATTGAAATTGCTGTTGCTCAGCGGAATGCTCGGCCTGGTGCCGCTTACGGTGCCGGGTGTGACATTGACGCCGGGCACCGTGCCAGGTGCGCCGAACAGAAAGTTGTTCGAGCCCTTGCCGAATATCGAGGTGCTGGCCTCCTTGAGCTTGGTGCGGCTGACTTCGATAAAGCGGATGTCGGTCTGCACCTGGCTAGGTAGTTGAGCATCGGCAGAGGGCGCGGTGACGCTCTCGACCATCGACGTCGTCGCCCGGCCGCGCACGAAAACCATGCTCTGACGCGGGGCGCTTGCGCAGGCCGTCCAGACCATCAGACTGGTCGTGCCCTGCGCCACGCCGCTCAACAGAAAACCGGCACTGCCGTTGACGTGCACGTCGGCGATTTTCGGGTCTCCCACCGCAATTCGGGTGATGGCTACCGGAGAGCGCACTTCCTGCTGAATGCCTTGATCGATTTCCATCGCGGCAGGCATGGCCGCAAGCCCGGCACAGTTGCCGGAGGCTCCCCAGGCGGAAGGCGCAGACAAGGCCGCGAAGGCTAACGCCAGCAATCCGGGTTTTGTAACTGGCACGGAACAACAGCTCATCAAATGCAATCCTTGCTCAATCAGGGAGTTTGTTGCGTGATCTGGTTGCCGCGTATGACTTCGACTGCGCGAGGCGTACGAGCGGTTGCGCCAGGCGTTGGCGAACTGGCCGGGCTCAGGCTCAACTGCCTGAAGCTCACCAACTGGCGGTTGGCGGTGTCCAGCCGTTCGGCAACATCACGGCTACTGGCTTCGTTCGCCCAGTAAGCCTGGAGATTGCCTTCGTCGGCACTGCGTACAGCCAGGCGCAGGACACCGGTCTGCGAAGCCAGCATCAGCCGCGCTACAAGCGCCTCCGGCACCGCAACGGTGACTGTTCGGGCGTTGAGCCGTTGCTGCTCCTGTTTAAGGCGTTCGTCAGCGTTGATGTCCTGCACTGGCTTACCGTTGCGATCCGGGCCGAGCAGTGCGCCAACACCGAGAATTCGCAGGGCGGGCACGGCCACCTGGCTGGAGCGATTCGGGTTACTTGTGTCCTCAGGCAGGTAAAGCAGTACATCCACGAAGTCGCCAGGGCTGAGTTGCCCGGCTGCGCCGATCACTTCATCGACCTGCAATGCCAGCGCCCGCTCATGTGGCCGAATCATCCGCGCCAACGTACCGCCGGCTTCAAAACTGCTCTCACTGAGCCAGGTTCCGGCGGTCAGCGTGCGCCAGCTGCTGCGGCCAACGACCTTGTCGATGTGCTCGAAGCCTCCAGGCGGGGCGACCTTGAGGCGTTCAATGGTCAGGTCGTCAGCCGTAATCGGGGTGTAGGCCGGTACGTCGCGGGCTATAACCACAACACTGTGGCGCAGTGCCTCCTCGACTGGCGGAGTCACGGGCGTTCGAGTCGTTGTTTCGGGGGTGACAGGCACCGTGGGCTCATTAACAACTGCAGGCGCCTCGGCCGGTTTGCTGACGGCGATGCCCAGATACCCGGCAATCAACGCCCCCAGCAGAAACAGGACCGCAAGCACCATGGTAATGCGACTGCTCATGGCAACTTTCCCTTTGTCATCGCAGGACAACCTCAACCCGGTGCGGCAACGTCGCAAACAGTGGCTGACGGACGACTTACCCGTCCGTTATGTGACGGTAGCTCATGGCATCCAGAACGCCATTATGCGTTGGTATAAAAATGCTGTTGAGTGAATGACATAGCGTTTGGCCGAGCAACGACGGGGGCTGCCGGACCTATAGCTTTCCGGTTAATGCTTTATTGAGATTGTGGGTTTTTTGATTGAAGGCAATGCTGGTATTGCAAGGGGATCCATGCGCAAGACGGTTTATCGGCGCCTTGAAGGCGCAAGGAGAAATGAGATGTTCCTTACCCAGTTGTACGTCAGCGTCTACACTCGTATTCAGTCGTTTATCAAAGATAAAGAGGCCGCTTCAGCCATTGAGTACGCCATTATCGTTGCGATGGTGGCACTGGTGTTGTTTGCAATGGTGACGCCAATGGGGACCGCGATCAAAGCAAGGTTCAATGAAATTATCACCGCACTGGGTGGCACGGCGGCGAGTTAGTTTATAATCGTGCCCTGAGTTCATTCCTGTCGAGATAACTAAATGGCTGTCCATCCTACCCGCCAACAACTGCTGTTGGTTGATGACGAAGAGGACGCAAACGAGGAGCTTGCAGAACTGCTCGAAGGCGAGGGGTTCTGTTGCTTTACGGCCTCTTCCGTGAAGGTGGCCCTGCAACAGTTGACGGCCCATCCGGATATCGCGCTGGTGATCACCGATCTGCGGATGCCGGAGGAAAGCGGCATCCAGTTGATCCGTCATCTGCGCGAACACACTTCGCGCCAGCACCTGCCGGTGATCGTGACTTCCGGCCATGCCGACATGGACGACGTCAGCGATCTGCTGCGCCTGCACGTGCTGGACCTGTTCCGCAAACCGATCTACCACGTCCGCCTGCTGGAAACCCTCAACAACCTGTTCCCCGAGCCGAAAATCTTTCAGGTCCAGTGACGGCAGGTACCGGCCCGACTGGGTCGCGGCCTGGAGCCAAATGCAGAACATCCGCACATTGCTGCCTCCAGGCGGGATGCGCAATTGTTGAAGTCGGGCTTACTCCATCACGCTGAACTCTACCCTCGCGGTCTGACCGCTTTCATCCAGCACACTTAACTGATAACGACCCGGTTTGCTCAGGGTCGGGATGAAGTCTTGCCGGGTGTCGGTGTCCGCCAAGGGGGCGCCATCGATAAACCACCAGCGGCGTCCACTGCCACCCAGGGCCGAGAGTTTCAGGCGTAAAGCCTGGCGGCTGTTGGCGGGCAGACGCAGGTTGTCGCCGTCGCGCACGCCGACGATGCTCAGGGGGGGGGCCAGGTTCAGGTTCTGTGGCGGGCATTCCGGGTCGGCGGGCGGCAGCCTTGCTTCGCGACGCTCGGCCTTCGGCAGCCAGGGTTCCAGAGGTGCAGGCCAGAGAGCGATCTCCTGTGCCTGAGCGTCCGGGCAACTGGCAGCCACGCGTAATCCCTTGGCATTCACCCAGATACGTTCCTGCAAACCCAGCCCGAGCGGTTGATCGGCTGCTTGCAGGGTGGGTGGTGTGGCGCTGTCCAGTGTCCAGGCGAAGCGTTGGCGGCGGCAATCAGGGTTGCTTTTGTTCATGGACTGCCCCAGCGGCCAGCAGATCGCCGCTACGCCGACATTCAGTGGCACCGGTTGAACCGCTGCGGCGATACCGCGCTGGCTGTCGCGATTGACCAGCACGTCGTGAACCTGAAGCATCAGTGGCGCTGCCGAGGCCAGCCCGAACTGCCCCGGCACCGGCGTGCCGTCCGGGCGCCCGATCCATATACCGACCAGAAAACGCGGCCCCACGCCAATCGCCCAGGCATCACGGAAGCCATAGCTGGTGCCGGTCTTCCAGGCCAGTTGCGGGCGCTGCACCAGCTCGGCGCGCGGGTCGATATCCGGACGCGACTGGCCGCTGAGAATGCGCCGGATGATCCATGCGGCTCCTGGCGACATCATCCGCCGCTCGCGCAGCCGGTCTTGCGGTTGCAATCGAACATCGGCGCTTCGTCCACCGCGAGCGAAAGCGCTGTACCCGGTAACCAGATCCTCCAGCCGACTGCCCGCGCCGCCGAGAATGAGTGCCAGATTCGGCTCGGCCAGCGGCGGCAGGGTCAGCGGTACGCCACCATTGCGCAGTTCGGCAGCGAAGCGTTTCGGCCCATAGACTTCCAGTAACTGCACGGCAGGCAGGTTGAGGGACATCGACAGCGCCGAGCTGGCCGCCACCGGGCCACCGAAACCGGTCGAAAAGTTGCCCGGCCGGTAGTCTCCGTAGCGTCGCGGCACATCCTGCATCAGTGACTCGGAGTGGATCAGCCCGGCGTCCATGGCCATGCCGTACAGAAATGGCTTGAGCGTCGAGCCCGGCGAGCGCAGGGCTGTCACCATGTCTACATGCCCGAAACGCCTGGCATCATTGATATCCACCGAGCCTGCGTAGGCGCGCACCGCCATGTTTTCCGCCTCGACCACCAGAATCGCTGCCGACGTGCGTTCCGGAAGGCGCGCGCGCCAGCCCATGAGCAGGTCTTCCATGCGTCGTTGCAACGATGCATCCAGCGTAGTGCGAATCAGCGGCGGGCTGTCCGGCCGATTCAGACGACGGGCGAGCAGGGGCGCAAGGCTGGGTTCCTGTCGCGGTGCCAGCCATAACGGTTCTTCCAGTGCCTCGTCCACGCTGGACTGCGGCCACACCTGAAACTCGGCCAGACGCCTCAGGACCTTGTCGCGGGCAAGCTGCGCGCGTTGCGGATGTCGATCCGGACGCAGACGGCTCGGTGCCTGTGGCAACACGGCCAGTAAGGCAGCCTCGGCGCGGGTCAGGTTTTGCGGTGATTTGCCCAGGTAGGCCCAACTGGCGGCAGCCACGCCTTGCAGCGTACCGCCAAACGGGGCGCGATTGAGATACAGGCTGAGGATCTGATCCTTGGACAAGTGCCACTCAAGCTGCAATGTGCGCCACAACTGGCGAAATTTGCCGGATAACGTGCGCGAATGAGGGTCGAGCAGACGCGCTACCTGCATTGATAGCGTACTGCCACCGGATACCACGCGAGCGCCGTGGAGGTTTTGCCAGGTGGCGCGTACCAGCGCCAGCGGGTTAACGCCGGGATGACTGTAGAACCAGCGGTCTTCGTAGGTCAGCAGGGCTTCGAGGTAATAGGGCGAAACCTGCTCGTTGCTGACCGGGTAGCGCCACACGCCGTTGGCGTCGGCAAAACGCCACAGCGGCGTACCGTCCTCGGCCAGCACGACGCGGGCCAGATCGTCTTTGGGCAGCGGTAACGGCCACAGTCGATCCGCCAGCCAGAGCAAGGTGATGATCAGCAGGATCGCGCCTGTCAGCCACGTGAGTTTTTGCCGCAGATGCAGAAGAAATTCAGGTTTCAACGCAAAGAGCCTTTATGATCCACGGAACCTGAAACGCCTTGCGACGGCCAAAGCGGACAGATCATTTTCCTCACGACCCCAATCAGGACGTACATATGCAGGTAGAAGGCTTTTTTGAATGGCTCGGGCAGGCCATCGGCGCAGTGATTCGCTTCTTCGTCGACGGTCTGGCGTGGTTGTTCAACGGGTTCACCCATGCTGGAGGAAATTTTGTCGATGGCCTGTCTCGCACATTGGGCATGGACACTTCGCTGATCAGTATCGTCGCACTGATCATCGGCCTGATGCTGCTGTACTCGGCCGTGCGGGCATTCATGCGGGCTTCGATCATCCTCGGGATCATCTGGCTGGCGCTGGGCCTCTGGTTGCTGAGCTGGATCATTCATTGATGTGCTGACTCCGTCTCCACCTGCGGGAGCGAAAGGAGCGACGCTTCGCCTGTTCGCGAAAGGAGCGACTCGGTTGGTATTTGTGGGAGCGAACTTGTTCGCGAAGGCTTTATTTCTGACGATACATCTTCAGCGGATGTACCGGCCCCTTCGCGAACAAGTTCGCTCCCACAGGTACACATTCCAACCAGCCAACCAGCCAACCAGCCAACCAACCAACCAGTCAGTTAGCGATCATTTGCCTTTCACCACCATCTGTGCGGGTGCATCACCCAGAGCCTGCCAGTTCGGGCGGTACATCGATTCGACCTGAGGCGGCGGCACCCGGTATGTACCTGGCGTGACTGCGCGCGCCAGGTAGAGCAAGTGCACGGTGCTGCTGCCGTCGATGTCCAGCGCGGCCACGTACCGATCACCGCGATATTCCTGGTGCTTGATCCCGGCATTCTCCATCGATTCACGGATCGTCTTCACCTCCTCGCTGGCGTCTTCCAGGCTGGCCGAGCTTTGTGCCAGGTTCTGGTTTTCCAGCTCAAGGCCCGCAGGCAGCAAGTCCACCACCAAGGCATCCGGCACGCGCTGTTTTGCACCGATCTCCAGATGCACCAGCAGCAGTTGCCCGGTTTTCAATGCGCCCACGTTGAGCGGTGCGCCGCTCAGGCTCAGGTATTCGCGACGAATGCTCAGGTTTTCGCCACCTGCTGCCGGGGCCTGGGCTGGATAGCCGGAGACGGTCAATTGCTGGTAAAGCGTTTCGCTGCCCTGGTTGCGCACCGAAAGCGGTGAGGCCAGCAGCGCACCGTCGAGCTTGAGGCCCGGTTGTTTGTTGCTCAACTCGCGGGTTTCAGTGCCGCTGGCGATGCTCGCGGTCCAGTCCTTCTCAGGCTTGCCCAGCAGGTTACGTCCGGCGAGGAACAACGAGTTGCTTTCCTGCGTGGACAGGTAACGATTGGCAGCCACTTCATCAGCCAGGGCAAACAGACGCTCATCGCGTTTGTCTCGAGCGATATCGTTCTCCTCCAGCAACGCCAGAATCAGCGCCTGATCCCGCAGCGAACTGCCGTAGTCGGCCAGCCACTCATTTTTGCGGCTGACTGCCAGGCCTGCCGTCAGGGCCAGATCGGCCCGCGGTTTGTCGCCCATTTTCTCCAGCGCGACCGCCAGTTGCACCAGCGGCAGGCCGGAACGCGCATCGCTGCGTCGGTCGAACAGGCTGCGCAAGGCCGCCAGCGGAGCCTGCTGACTGCGTGACAGCACCAGCCCGGCATAGGCTTGTACGGCAAAGCGCGTGTGTTCGGCGTTCTGGCTGTAATTGACCTGAATCTGACCTGCATCCTGCAAGTAGCGCAGCAGGCGTTCACTGGCTTTCTTCAGCGCGTCCGGTGGCACGGCAAAGCCCTGATCGCGAGCGCGCAGCAGGAAGTCAGTGACATAGGCCGTCAGCCAGTATTCCTCGTCGCTGTCCGAGCCCCACAGACCAAAGCTGCCGTTGTAACGCTGCATGCCCAGCAGGCGCTCGATGCCGATCTCGACCTTGCGCCTGCGTTCGGTATCCGCTTCACCGGTCAGACCAAGCCGCTTGAGGGTTGCTGCGTCGGCATAAAGCGATGGGTACAGGCCACTGGCGGTCTGCTCCAGGCAGCCGTAAGGGTAGGCCTTCAAGGCACGAATCTGTTCGCCAAGGTTCAGTGGCGGACGGCTCGACAGCGATAGCAACGCCTCACGACCGGCGGGCTCGAACGCGTCGAGCGCGCCTTCCGGCAGGTTCCAGGTCTGCTCATTGAGGGTGGCGCGGTAGTGCCTGAGCATGGCCGGGTAAGCGGGGCGCACACCGACAGTCCACTCGCGAGTGAAGGGCGGCAGACTTTCGCCGGGCAGGTCCAGGCCTTCGACCAGGACTTTGATTTTGCCCTGACCCAGCCCGCCTTGTGCCGATACCGGCACCTTCAGGGTAATGCGCTGGCCCTGCTTGAGTTGCAAGGATTTGCTCTGATCACCGCCAGGAATGCTCAACTGGCCTTCGGCGCTGATCTTCACGTCCAGCTTCTGCGCTTCGCCCGACAGGTTCGAGACATCCAGTGCGACGCTGGTCTGGTCGCCGCCAGCGAGGAAGCGCGGCGTGGACAGTTCGGCAATGATCGGGGCCGCCACAACGGTTTTCGCCTCGGCCATTCCGTAGCGGTCGTCGGTCCAGGCCTGGGCCATGACCCGCAGTTCACCGTTGAAGTCTGGAATGTCGACACTGACTTCACCTTCGCCCGCGTCGTTCAGGGTCACTGGTGCACTTTGCAGCGCCACGATGGTGACGCTGGTGTCCGGACGCTTGCCGCCTTTGGCCAGCGCATCGCCACCGAACGCCATGCTGGCCAGACGGCCCTGGCCGGCTTCGATCAACTGACCATAGATGTCCAGTTGGTCTGCGCCATACTGTTTACGGCCAAACAGGCTGGCAAACGGATCGGGCGTGGCATAGCGTGTGATATTGAGAATACCGACGTCCACCGCCGAAACCAGCACATGGACCTGTCCGGGTACGCTGCCATCGGCGTTTTTGGCGACAACCTTGAGTTTAAGCGGTTGTTTGGGGCGCATCTTTTCCGGTGCCGTTACGGTCAGCGCCAGCTTGCGTTGCGTGCGGTCCAGCGGCAGATGCAGCACGCCCACAGCGCGTTTCGGTGTGATATTGGCCTTGCGTTCGCCGGGGCGTATCACCAGGGCGGTGACGTACAGATCGTGGCGCGCCCACTTTTTGTCCAGCGGGATTTCGTACGACTTGCCTTCTGCGGGCACGTCGATCTCCTTCCACCACAGCGGACCTTCACTGGACTCGACCAGCAGATAGCCCTTGCCCGCAGCAGGCGGGGTGACAGTGACATTAGCGGTGTCGCCATCGTTGTAAGCCGGTTTGTCCAGCGCCAGCTTGACCTGATCCGGCCTGACCGCGCCGCCGTCGGTGTTGTCCTGCCAGTGATAGCCGGCCCAGAAACGCAGACTGCTCACCATGCCGGTGGACGGATCTTCCACTTCTACGCGGTACGGGCCCCACTCGACCGGGAAGCTGATTTTGGCCGTGGAGTCCTTGGTGATGTTGAGGGTTTCCTCGTTCAGGTTGAGGAATTTCTCGTTGAAGTGGTAGCTCCAGCCATCGTTGGCCGAGTAGTTCCAGTAATAGTCGCGGCGTTCGCGAATCAGACGGACTTTCAGATTCTCAGCGGCCAGCTTGTTGCCGGCGGCATCGGCCATGACGATTTCAAACTCGGCCGGGCCGTCACCGTTGGTCTGTGCTTCGCCCTTGCCGGCCTCATCGTCGTAGTCATCATTCCCCGCACTGCTGCCGAACAGCGGGCGCAGGCCAGGCAGTTGTTCGGCAGGCCAGATGGGTTGTACCAGACGGCGGGTGATCGGACGCCCGCCGGACTCTTGCAGGCTGGCCTGGAGAATCAGTTGCAGCGGCGATCTGGCTTGTGTCCATTCGCTCTTCACGGCCAGCGTCGCGTGGCCTTCGGCATCGAGCGTCACGGGCTCAAGCTCCAGGTCATGCTTGAGGTCTTCTTCGGTGATCGAGCCGAACTGGTAACCCGGCAGTTTCGCCACTGCTTCGCGCAGCGGGCGGACGTAGACCTGACCGGCAAGGGTATTGCCCGAGGCAGGCGCGCCGTACAGGTAGCGGCCGGTGATATCGAACTCGGTATTGTCGGCAGACGCAACCGGCACGTCGCTGCCCTTGAGTTCCAGGGCCAGACGCTCGGGCAGGAAGTCTTCTACCTTGAACTCGTAAAGTTGGGGCTTGCCGTCGCCCAGGTCGAAAACCAGCTGCCAGCGTCCGGTGGGCGCTTCGTCGGCAAGCTGCAATGGGTATTGGTAGAAACCGTTGCTGTCGGCTTCCCAGACGAACTTGCGGCTGACCTGATCATCGGGGCGGCGCACTTCGACGGTAATGGGCTGAGGCTTGACCTTGTTGCCGTCGCTGTCGCGCAGCAGACCGTTGAGCAGCACGGTTTCGCCGGGACGATACAAGTCCCGCGGGCCGAAGATAAAGAATTGCAGCGGATGGGCCTGAGGGCCGGAGATGGCGAACTCGGCCAGGTCCAGCGCCGAGCTGTTCAGGCGCAGCATGCTGGTCTGTTCGTCCTTGTGTGCCAGTACTACCGCGGCCTTGGCCGGCAACGGCAGTTGGGCATGGCCGTCACTGTCGGTCTTGCCTTGTGCGACGACCTTGCCGCTGTCGTCATACACGTCGACGCTCACATCGCTCAGGGCCTTGCCGCCCTCGAGCGCCTGAGTGAAGGCATCCAGACGGTTGCTGTAACGGTGTACCGACAGACCGATATCACTCAGGGTGAACAAGGTTGCCGGCTGCGAGTAGCTGTAGGTGCCCGAAGCGCGCATGACCGCCAGATAAACGCCTGGCTGCTGCAGGGGTTTGATACCGGCAATCGGCAGCAGCAGGGTTTCACGCGTATTGCGCGCAGGCTTGAGGTCGAAGCGGCCGCTGTAGACCAGCTCGGCCATGGGCAGCAGTTCTTCGGAACTGTAGCTGGACAGGCTCGACGCACCGTCCCATTGGGCGAGGAAGTTCGGCATCGAGTCGGGTTTGACCCGGAAGAATTCGACATCCACTTTGTCAACGTTCAGAGCGATGACCGGCAGGCCCTCGGCCAGACGCGTCGGCAACAGGCTGCCACGGCTGGCGAAGCCGACAGTGGCTTGCAGATCGCGGGTTTCCAGACGGCTGATGTATTCGGTGGCGAGCGCAGCCTTGTTGACGGCCTGCAGCCCGGCATCGACGGTCAGCACCAGTTTGCGCTGCGGCTCCAGGTGCCGCAGGCGCAATTCCATGAGGTTATCCGACAGCTCCCAGGCACCGTCGACCTTGCCGTTCTTGCTGTCCACCAGATGAAGTTTTTCGGCGAATGCCTGTTCCGGGTCCATCGGTACGGAAAAACTCACCGACAAGGCGCTTGCCCCGTCGATCTGGATTTCCGATACGTCGATGACCGTCAGCGCTCGTCCTGCATAGCGTTTGCTCAGCGCGGCGAGGTCGACGGCGGGTTTGGGTTTTGTGTCGGTAACCGCTGCCTGAGTCGTGGCTGCTGCGGCTGGCGCGGGTTTGTCTGTGGAGGAGGAATCACAGGCGCTCAGCAGCGCAAGCGCGCAAGCCAGAAACAATCCTTTGTTGAACATGGGGGCACTCATCGGCAACGGTAGAGAGGGGGCGACTATATAACAGTCGTGATGACAAGTATTACTGTCAGATAGGACAGGTCATCTCGGGCTACGCCTCGCCTGTTGGCGAATACGGTCTTTCAGGCGAAGCATTTTCGGTGAATATGCAGCCCTTTCGCGAACAAGCGATGCATCGCCCGGTTCGCTCCTGCGGCTTTTGGCCAGAACAAAAGGCTGACCTGTGTATAACGCTGAGCGTGGAGCTCAGGCATGAGAGTCGTTCTCCGGGACACCCCTCGTTTGATCTGGCTACAATGCCCGCCTTGCCGGGAGTCCTCATGTCCACGTTGCTCAACGATTGGCGTCATCGCTCAACCCATCGTCGTGTCTGGGCGCTGGCCGCGCCGATGATTCTTTCGAATATTTCCGTTCCGCTGGTGGCGCTGGTCGACAGTGCAGTGATCGGTCATCTGCCGCACGCCCATCAGTTGGGTGCCGTCGCGGTAGGCGCGACGCTTTACACCTTTCTGGCCTGGGCCATGGGCTTTCTGCGCATGGGCACCACCGGTTTTGCCGCGCAGGCGGCAGGGCGCAATGACAGTGCGGCGCTGCGCCGGATCCTGTTGCAGGGGCTGTTGCTGGCCGTCGGACTGGCGTTAGTGCTGGGGGTGATCGCCTTGCCGTTCAGCCACTTGGCGCTGGAGATGATGCAGCCGTCGGCCGATCTGCAGCAAATGACACTGGACTTCTTCCATACCCGGCTGTTCGGACTGCCTGCGGCGCTGGCCAGTTATGCGCTGGTCGGCTGGTTTCTCGGCGCGCAGAACGCCAGAGCGCCGCTGGCCATTCTGCTTATCACCAATCTGGTCAATATCGTGCTCAACCTGTGGTTCGTCATTGGCCTCGACTGGGGCGTGGTCGGTTCGGCCCGTGCCTCGGTGCTGGCAGAATGGACCGGCGTAGTCCTCGGTCTGCTGCTGGCCCGCAAGACCCTGCGTGCCTGGCCAGGCCGCATCGTCTGGCCGGCCCTGAAATCATGGAGCAACTGGCGTCCTTTGCTGGCGGTCAACCGCGACATCTTCCTGCGCACGCTGGCACTGCAATCGGTGATGTTTCTGATTACCGTACAGGGCGCTCGTCTGGGCGACGCAACGGTTGCCGCCAACGCGTTGCTGCTCAACGGCCTGCTGTTGACCGCCCATGCACTGGACGGGCTGGCGCATGCGGTCGAAGCGCTGTGTGGCCATGCCATTGGTGCGCGCGACCGGGAGACGCTGCGGCGCTCGATGGTGGTCGCGGGCGGTTGGTCGCTGATCGCCAGCGTAGCGTTTGCGCTGTTTTTTCTGCTGGGCGGGCAGGGGTTCGTCAGCTTGCAGACCGATATTCCCGAGGTTCGCGCAACCGCAATGACCTATCTGCCGTATCTGGCGTTGATGCCATTGCTGGCCGTGTGGAGTTACCTCCTGGACGGCCTGTTCATCGGGGCCACCCGTGCCCGCGAAATGCGCAACGCGATGCTCTTCAGCGCGGCAGGCATCGCGCCGGTGGCGTATCTGGCTTCCAGTCACGGCAACCACGCCCTATGGCTGACGTTTTTAGCCTTTACCCTGCTGCGCGGCCTGAGCCTTGGGGGCATTGCCTGGCGATTGACGCGCAGGGACGGCTGGTTCGTTCACTGAGCCTTTGCCGGAGTGTGCTTGACGAACATGTCGACTTCGTCGACCACGGGTGCCAGGCTGCTTAACAGTCTGGCGAATGCGCCGACCAGCGTGCCATGGTTGGTGCGCGAGAAATACAGATCGCGTACGGGCACACCTGCCTCGCGCAACGCCCTGGCCAGACCGCCGGTATTGCGTTTGGGGTTGACCACCGAGTCGGTACGCGAGGCCATCAGCAACGCAGGCGGTGCGCTGGCGCTGACGTGATTGATGGGTTGCGAGTCAAGTGGCGAGTTCGGGAAAAAGAAGACCGGTTTCACCTCCGGCTCCTCGATGGGCAGGAAATCGTATGGTCCGGCCAGCCCGATCCAGCCGCTGAGGATGGACGGAGACAACCCTTCGCGAGCCAGCCAGCGCGGGTCGAGTGCCAGCATTGCGGCATTATAGGCACCTGCGCTATGGCCCATCACGTATAGCCGACCAGGGTCGCCACCGTAGGCCTTGGCGTGCGAGTGTGCCCACGCAAGGGCCTTGGCGGAGTCCTCCAGGAAACCGGGGTAGCGCACTTGCGGATACAGTCTGTAGTCGGCAATCACAACGACCATGCCACGCGCAGCCAAGGCTTCGCCGATGAAAGCGTAATTGGCTTTCGAGCCGGTGTTCCAGCTGCCACCATAGAAAAACACCACCACCGGAGCATTGGCCGGTTTCGCCTGCGGGGTGTAGATGTCCAGCCTATTGCGGGGATCCGGTCCGTAGGCCAGGTCATAGACGTGATCGACAGGGCCGGCCGGATTCAACGTGTTGAGCAGCTTCAACGGAGAGCAACCGGACAATGCTGCCAGTAAGGCACCGCTCATCAGTGTGAGGAAAATAACTCGGATCATGGGGGAAGGGCTCCGGCGGGTGATTCGGACGTGCATGAGACCATCGTGCTTCGATTCAGTGCCGCACAGGGACTGCTACGTCACTCAATGGCGTCCGGATCACCCGAGTCGCCATTCGCCTGGCTGGCAAAACCGATAAGCGGGCTGCTCAGCGTCAGACCATCGTCGTCGATCTGTATTGTGCTACAACCGGCATCTACTGTGATTTTGCTGCCTTCGTCGAGATAGATAAGGGGCCCGTCTGCCATTTGCAGGCGCCGCTCGGCCCCCGAGAACGTCTGCCAGTCGAGGTGCATCCGAACATTATCGACAGGCTCTGGATCACTCTCGCGGCTCGCGTCTGGAGTCTGCGCCGACAGGCACCCGGCGATCAGCGGTGGCTGGGCGTCGTCCGCAGAAAAACTCACCGCCACACCCATGCCACCCCGACATTCGATAGCCAGTCCCGGTGCCAGATGCAGCCAGCAGCCGCTGTCGGGGTGATTCGTGCGCTGCCATTCCCATTCCAGCCAAACATGTACTCTGCCTGACGCATCAAGCCTTGCCGGCTCACCATGGGTGCCGACGACCTGGCCCCGCTGCAGTTGCGCGATGGGGGGGCGCGGCACCGGGGCAGGTGTCCTGAAGCCGACTTCCCACGGTATGGCCTTGAACTGGTTCGAGTAGCGATCGGATGCCAGGGCGTGGCCGTCAACGGTGCCGAATCGGTGCCGGACTTCGGTGATCAGCCACATGTGGTTCCAGTTCTTTTCCGGATGGCCGGCCAGTGGCAGCAGGCGTCCGCTGGTCACGAACGGCAAGCTGCTGTGCCCCGATGCATGTTGGCCTGCACGGTTGCCTGGAATGTCTGCTTCATGCCCGGTGACGGCAAACTGCGTGACGCCGGGTTGTTGCGCAAACTGACGCCACGGCGCGACAGGGCTGCGCGCAAACCCGTGCAGGTTGGTACCGAATACCAGTTCGTGGCGACGTCGTGAATGAACAAAGTGGTAGTGGATGCCTTCTTCTGCGCACAGGCGCTGGACCAGTTGCAGGTCGGATTCCTGATATTGCACGCAATGCTCACGTTCGCGGCATTCGGTCTGCCGGTCAAAACGGAAGCAGCCCTTCAGGCCATGTTCTTCCAGCACCTGAGTGATGATCCGGATCGCGGTCATGTGCTGAAACAGGCGTGAGTGGCAGCGCAGTTCCAGGCAGGCCAGTCGGGGTCCCATTGTCAGCGTGTAACATGCCGGGCCGGGCTGGTAATGCTTGCGTGCTGCCCCCTGAATCTGGCCATGAAAACTCTGCCCCTGAACACCCTGGCCCCCGGCGAAGCTCAGCAGGGCAGGTTCGTACATCAGGCTGGTGAGGTCCAGATCCAGGCCGTCACCGTGGATTTCCAGTTCAAAGGCAAAGGGCTGACTGATCGCTTCGGTTGCGCTGAACGATACGACGGGGAAGTGGCGCTGCAGACGGGCAATCTCCAGACGAAAGAGCGGCGCGCTGGCGGGATCGGGCATGGAGGGCTTCTCTGGCAGAAATGCGGCTGTGCATTCTGGCGCAGAAGTCGGGCAGGGCAGAGAGCAGCAAGCAGAACAGGACATTGCCTACAGCAGGTATTGGTGGGGGATTACGTTGCGTGCGTGATGATTGTCCCTTTTCGAAGCGCTCCCGCGTCGACTGTGCATACATGGCCCCGATGGGAGTGAGCGGGAGCATGAGCACGGCAGTGATCGCCGATGGTGCCCATTGCAGGCACCATCGCGATTCCTGGCATCAGGACGAGAGGTACGAAGAGCGCGTGAGGCCCAGGCGCAATGCGTCGAGGAAGTAGGTGCGTTCGCGTGGGGTGATCCTGGCGCTGGCGACCTTGTCCCGGTAGTGGGTCATCAGTTCTTCGGGCGACAAATGCACGTAGCGCAGCATGTCTTCAATGGTGTCGTGGGTTTCGATACCGGCGTGGTAAACGCTGCCGTCCGGGTTCTGGTAGATGTTCACCGAGTCGGTATCACCGAACAGGTTGTGCATGTCCCCCAGAATTTCCTGATAGGCACCCACCAGAAAGATCCCCAGCAGATAGTCTTCGCCTTCGTTCAAGGAGTGCACCGGCATGCTGGTCTCGATGCTTTGCTCATCGACGTATTGCTTGATCTTGCCGTCGGAATCACAGGTCAGGTCCTGAAGCACTGCGCGGCGCACCGGTTCTTCGTCCAGACGGTGCAATGGCAGGATCGGCAACACCTGACCGATTGCCCAGGTGTCCGGCAGGCTCTGGAACACCGAGAAGTTGCAGATGTACTTGTCGGCCAGCTTGTCGTTGAGTTCGTCCAGCACCTGACGATGCGAGCGTTGACGCGCTTTCAGCGAGTTGTACAGGCGACGGCAGACGGCGAAGTAGCATTGTTCGCCCAGAGCCTTCTCCGCCAGGCTGATTTTGCCATCGGCATACTGCGCAGCGATGTCGCTCATGTAGTGCGTGGCGCGCCAGTAGGTTTCGGTGACCATTTCGATATCGGTCGGACCCAACAGGTCCACCAGCCATTGAACGGTTTCCGGCAGGCTTTCCTTGTCGGCGATTTCCGGCACTTCGTCGTTATGCTTTTCGACGTCGGTTACCTGAACCACCAGCATCGCGTGGTGGGCGGTCAGCGAGCGGCCGCTTTCCGAGAAAATGTGCGGATGCGGCAGGCTTTGCGCGTCGCAGAATTCCTTGAGCATACCGACCACGACACCAGCGTAATCGTCCATGTCATAGTTGATCGAGCTGGCATTGCGCGAGTGTGTGCCATCGTAATCGACGCCCAGGCCGCCGCCGACATCGATGTAGTCCACCGGCAGACCCAGTTTGCGCAGTTCGCCGTAGTAGCGGATCGCTTCCTTGAAACCGTGTTGGTAGTCGGCCAGGTTGGCGATCTGCGAGCCCATGTGGAAGTGCAGAAGGCGGATGCCCTGGTCCAGGCCCGCTTTGCGGAAGCGCTCTACCACCGACAACAACTGTGCGGCCGAAAGTCCGAACTTGGATTTCTCGCCGCCGGTGTCCGCCCATTTGCTCGACGCCAGGGACGACAGGCGAACGCGCAGGCCGACCTGAGGTGCAACCTTCAGCTCGGCAGCTTCTTCAATCACCAGCTCGACTTCGGATTCTTTCTCGATGACGATGAATACATTGTGGCCCAGCTTCTGGCCCATCAGCGCCAGGCGGATGAATTCACGGTCCTTGTAACCGTTGCAGACAATGGTGCCGCCTTTGGGCGCCAGTGCCAGCACAGCCATCAGTTCAGGTTTGGAGCCCGCCTCCAGACCGATGGAAACGTTCTGCGTTGCGATGATGTTTTCCACCACCGCTTCCTGCTGGTTGACCTTGATCGGGTACAGCGCAGTGTATTTGCTCTGGTATTCCAGACGCGCAATGTTGCTGTCGAATGCACCGGTCAGCTGACGCACACGGTCTTGCAGGATGTCGGGGAAGCGCACCAGCAAGGGCAGCGACAGCCCGCTTTTGCGCAGGTTGTCGACCTGTTCGTAAAGATCGATGGGCGAACTGTCCGGCCCATTGGGGCGGACTTCGACGCGACCTGCTTCGTTGATTGCAAAGTAACCCGCGCCCCAATGGCGAATGCCATAAACGCTACGGCTGTCCGCAACTGTCCATTGGCTGCCATCGTCTTTGCGTGTGCGTCGTACGGACATCGAAGTCCCCTATAAGAAAGTCTTAGCGCCAGCCAGTAACCGGCTGGGCGCATTGTAATGAGTTGAAATGACGATTTGATTCGCCGTCCGGTACGCGGGTTCAGCCGCCGGACTTTTTAGCCTTGAAGCCTTTTTTGATCAGTTCGGCCAGTAGCAGTTCGACGTGATCGCCCTGAATCTCGATCACACCGTCCTTGAGCGAGCCGCCTGTGCCGCAGCGCTGCTTGAGGGCTTTGGCCAGCTCCTTGAGTGGCTCTTCGGCCAGCGGGACACCGCTGATGGTGGTCACGGTCTTGCCGCCACGACCCTTGCTTTCACGGCGCACGCGGGCAATACCGTCCCCCTCGGGGATGGCCGTCTGTTTGCAGGTGCAGTCGGCAACGGGCTGGCGACAATCGGGGCAGTGACGCCCGGCGTCAGTTGAAAACACCAGGCCGCCCAGGGCGGCGAAGGAAGCGGCTTTTTTAGCCACGCAAAAATCCTCTTGTTGAGGACTGAAGATGGGTCGGGCTCCTACGAGCCATCGACCGCGAAGCCCCACTCTGGCAGGGGCAGCGCTACTGGAACGGCAGGGCCGGCCCAGTTTGAAAAGGTCGCGCAGTGTAACGGCAAACAGGCCGGTTGCTAAGGGGCTGGATACGCCAATTTCTGAACACTCGCTTACTGATCGTTCTCGACCTGTTCAAGGTAGCGTTTCAACGCTGCCAGAGAGTCCGGGCACCAAGAGCCGTTTTCAGACTGACGCAGCACTTCGTCGAGGGGCATGAAGCGCGCTTCCAGCACCTCTTCGGGTTGCAGTTTCAAAGGCCCGTCCCACACTGCCGAAAACACGGCGCACCAGAGCCGGTTGCCCGGCTGGTCGAAGAAGAACCGTTCGTGCGCCTGCAATGGCACTCCACCGACGCCCAGCTCTTCCTCCAGCTCGCGGGCAGCGGACTCGGTGTAGCTTTCGTCGGCTTGCACCATCCCGCCTGCAGCTACATCCCAGTAGCCAGGATAGATGGCTTTGCTCAGGGTGCGTCGGTGCACGCACAGCTCTCCGGCACTGTTGAACAGCAGAATATAGGTGCCTCGCCCGATCAGCCCGCGTTCACGCAAGTCGGCGCGGACCTGCGAACCGAGCAGCCGATCCTGTTCGTCGACCCAGGCGATCTGCTCGGCATCCGAGGCGGCGCGGTGCGCGGCCTCGTTGACAGGAATGGACATCAGCCCTGATTCAGCAGATGGCGCAGGTCGATGACCGCGGCGTTGGCACGCGAAATGTAGTTGGCCATGACCAGCGAATGGTTGGCGAACACACCGAACGGGCTACCGTTGAGAATCATCGGGCTCCACAGCGGTTCCTGAGAGGCTTCCAGCTCACGAATGATCTGACGCACGCTCACAGTTGCGTTCTTCTTGGCCAGTACATCGGCGAAGTCGACTTCGATGGCCCGTAACAGATGCGAGAGTGCCCAAGCCTGACCCCGTGCTTCGTAGAACACGTTATCCACTTCCAGCCACGGTGTTTCGACGATTTCCTCGTCTACCTGTGGCACTTCGCCGGGTTTGACCGAAGCAGCGGCTTCGGTTTTCAGCGTGCTGTTGAGTTTGACCCGGCCAACGCTGGCCGAAAGGCGTTGCGACAGCGAGCCCAGGCGCGTGCCGACATCGCCCAGCCAGTTGTTCAGATTGTCGGCGCGGGCATAAAACAGTGCGCCTTTCTGGTTTGGATCGGACAGACGAGCCTGATAACGGCTCAGGGAGTTGATCCCCTCGGCATATTGCGACTCGCTGGAAGGCAGAATCCAGCTGCGATTGTTGAAGTTGAACAGCGGCTCGGCGCGAGCCAGATCGCCGTCTTCCGCCGATTGGGATTGAGAACGGGCAAAGTCCTTGCGCAGCGCCCGGCTCAGGTCACGCACCTGCACCAGTACGCCGTATTCCCAGCTCGGAATGTTGTCCAGCCACAAGCCCGGTGGCATGCGGTCGTTAGACAGGTATCCACCCCGTTTATCGAGCAGCGTGCCAGCCACCGTCTTCAGCGTTTCGACTGTCGTATAGCCGATAACCATCTGTTTGCCTTCGCGCTCGGCGGCGGCTTGCGCGTTCTGTTGTACCGGGAACAGTGCAGGCTCCTTGCTCCAGTACCAGCCGACTACCAGCGCAACCAGCAGGTAAATCAAGATCAAGGCGCCCAGAGCGCGACTATAGAACAGGTTACCCAGGTAACCGCGACGTTTGACCGATGAGGTGTCAGCGGTGCGCTCACCCGCGCTGCCTGCGCGGTTCTTCCAATCCAGCATGGTAGGGTCCTTTCGATCTTGAGTTGAATGCTTCACGAGGCGTTCGACCGCAACCTTACCCTAAGGTGCGATTGAAGCAGCAGCAAGCCACAAGCCATAAGCGTAGAGCAAACCGCTGTCAGCTTGCAGCTTGAGCCTTATAGCTGCTATCTATCAGTCGATTGATTTTGAGTAATGGCTAAGCGCCATCAAAATGTTGTCAAATAAGTGACTTACGGCGCTGTTGTGTCGTATCGGAGGTGCTAGCATAGCGCCATCAGCCGTATCGCTCAGTAAAACCACAGTAGTCTCAATATGACCGAGTCAGAAGACCCTAGCCGAGATCGCCTGAAGCATCATTTTGCCCAACGGGTCATCCATCAGGCGCGCCAGATTCTGGAGACGTGGCAGCGCCTGCAAAAGGCCGAGTGGTCGACTGGGGACATGGCTGAGCTCAAGGAGTCGACGCTACGCCTTCTGCGCTTTGCCGAGCGCTTCGAGCAGGCGGAGCATATTTCCCTGGCGCACGACATCAGCCAGGCACTCGACGCCGTCGAAGCCAATCGGGGTCGCCTCAACAGCAGCCTCATCACTGATCTCAATCGTTTGATGCAGCGCCTTTCGCGTACCGGCCTGCGGCATGGCGACCGGCTGGAGCAAACATCGCTGCCACCGTTGCGCAAGCCAGTCTATGTGGTACTTCAGGATCATGAGCGGGCAGAGCGCCTGGCCAAGCAACTGGAGTTCTTCGGCCTGGCCGCCCTGTCGCTGCACAGTGTCGCCGAGTTTCAACGTGCAATGGCCCAGCGGCATCCGGCGGCGATTGTCATGGATGTCGATTTCAGCGGCGCGGGTCAGGGCCTGAAACTGGCATCGCAGGCTCAGGAAGGCCTGGAACAGAAGCTTCCGCTATTGTTTTTCAGTGTCAGCGAAACCGATACGCCAACCCGTCTGGCAGCGGTTCGGGCCGGTGGCGAGGAGTTTCTGACCGGCGCGCTGGAGGCGTCGAGCCTGCTGGAAAAAATCGAAGTCCTGACCTGCGTGGCTCAATACGAGCCTTATAAAGTGCTGATCATCGACGATTCACGTGCTCAAGCGATGCATACCGAGCGTGTTTTGAATGCAGCCGGAATTGTTACACGGGTTCTGCTCGATCCGATTCAGGCAATGTCCGAACTGGCCGAGTTCCAGCCGGACCTGATTATCCTCGACATGTACATGCCCGGTTGCACCGGTACCGAGCTGGCCAAGGTCATTCGCCATAACGACCGCTACGTCAGCGTGCCGATCATTTACCTGTCTGCCGAGGATGACCAGGACAAGCAGCTCGACGCCATGAGTGAGGGCGGCGACGACTTCCTGACCAAGCCGATCAAGCCTCGCCATCTGATCACCACGGTCCGCAACCGCGCTGCCAGAGCTCGCAGCCTCAAGGCGCGCATGGTCCGTGACAGCCTGACCGGGCTGTACAATCACACGCACATCCTGCAACTGCTGGAAGATTGCAGTTTTCGCTCGCGACGTGAAGGCAAACCACTGTGTTTTGCCATGCTCGATATCGACCATTTCAAGAAGGTCAACGACAGCCACGGTCATCCGATGGGCGACCGTGTGATCAAGAGCCTTGCACTGTTCCTCAAGCAGCGCCTACGTAAAACCGACTTCATCGGCCGTTACGGCGGTGAGGAGTTTGCCATCGTCATGCCGGACACCGACATTCAGAGTGCCCATAAAGTGCTCGATGAGATTCGCCATCGCTTTGCGGAGATCCATTACCCCGCGCAGCCCGCCGATCTGTTCTGTACCTTCAGCGCTGGGGTGGTTTCTCTTGGAGCGCATGACGACAGCCTGAGCCTTGCGTCCCAGGCTGATACGGCGTTGTATTGCGCCAAGCATGCGGGCCGCAATCAAGTGCATTCGGCCCTGGTCGATGTGCCCTATCACGTCGTATTGACGGAAATCGAGGCCTGAGTTCTTTTCAGTCCTGGCTTTCGATCAGCTTTTGCCGCGCCGTCGACTTGGCAGGCGAAAATGCCAATGCCAACTGGGTGCGGTTATGCATGTGGGTCAAGCGCAGTACTTGCGATACATAGAGTTTTACGGTGTTTTCGGTAATGCCCAGTTCGCAGGCAATCTGGTAATTGGTCAGCCCGGTGCTGACCAGACGTGCCACGTCAAGCTGGCGGGGTGACAGCTTCGCCAACGCCACAGGCATCTGTGGGTCACGGTCGACGCTGGTTTTACGCTCCGGCTGTGGCCTGTTCTGAACACTGTCCAGATTCTGATAGAGGTCGTCTATGGAGGCGGCGAGGAACTGAAGCTTCTCATTGAGCAGGCCCAGTTGCTGACGGTTTTTTTGCCGTTCGTTCAGCGCTTCCACTTGCAATTGAACGCCCTCGAGTAACTCTTCGAGGTTGACCGGCTTCTGGTAATAATCGGCAATACCGGCTCTAAGGGCTTTGATGACATCCTTTTTCTCGGCTTGTCCGGTCAGCATGATGGCTTCGAACAGATGCGTCTTGCCGCCCGCCATTTTCATCGTTTCAACCATCTCGATGCCGTTCATGCCGGGCATTTCCAGATCGCACAGCACGATTCCGATGGCGCTGTCGTTGCTGAAATGCTCGATGGCTTCGAGGCTTGAATAACAGCGCACACATTCGTAACCGCTGCCCTCCAGAAACTCGCAGAGTTCTTCGACTATAAGAGGCTGGTCATCGACCACCAGAACTTTCGTGACCGGGTAGTTATCCACATGCAACTCCATGCTGTTAAGGCCGGCAGACCGGAACCTTTATCCATTCAGCAAAACATGATTCAGCGTTGTTTGATTCGTGTCAGAGGTCCCTGACAGTACGCCAGAGCAATGTGCTAACCGTAGTCGTACTTTCCGACTATGTACATAGTATTAAAGTTTTCAATCGGCCGCGTGCCGACTAATGAACGAAACATACCGTTATCAGTAAGCCTGCCAGTAAGAAAGGTGAAAAAGGATATTTATCCGGCGTGTCGGGGGTTCCAGGGAAATCACGCCGTGCACCCCCTTGGTTTCTATGAGCCCGGCCGCTCTTCAGGAACAGCGCCCCGATCAGCATGGCGATGCCTGCGCCCATAAATGTGCACAGTAGATAGACGCTGTTCGAGGCGAGCGCGAGTGCCGCCATCAACTTGACGTCCCCGGCACCCAGCTTGCCGAGCGCGTAGCCAGGCAGTGTCAAGCCCAATGCGAGGGCCAGTGCGAGCGCAGCTTCGGACGGTGCAGCGCCCAGCCAGGTAGTGCCTGTGCATGACAGATAAACGGCAGCCAGTGTTGCCGCGCCCAGTGTCAGCCAGTTGGAAATCTGCTTGTGTCGCGCATCCTGTTCGGCACAGATTGCAAACCAGACCAGCAGAAAAAATAATTTCACCACGCAAACACATCCTGTTGTGCGGAAAGAATCTATGCTGTGCTGAGGCCGTAAGTGTCAGGGTAGACGTTGATATGAAAACCGTTCTGCAACCTTCCTTTTCTCGTCGGCAACAGGGTGCCGCCGCTATTGAATTTGCCGCGGTGTTCGTTGTTTTCTTTGCAGTGTTCTATGGCGTGGTGAGTTATAGCCTGCCGTTGCTGATGATGCAGTCCTTCAATGCTGCGGCCAGTGAGGCCGTGCGCCGAAGTGTTGCCCTCAGTCCGACGGTGACTGACTACAACACGCTATTGAAGAGCCAGGCTCAGAGTGTTGTCATGAACCAGTTGTCATGGATGCCGCCTGCGCTGGGTTTCAGCGCCAGTTATACCAGCGTGACGTACAGCGCCGGTGTTCTGACAGTGACTATTCAGTACCCTAAGGCCCGATTGACCCAGGTGCTCCCGTTACTGACGCTCCCCGTAATTGGTGAGATCCCGCGCTTGCCCACCAACCTTACTGCACAAGCGAGCCTGCAACTTGTCCCTTGAAAAAAATCGTCTGAGCCGTTGGCTTGGCCGTGGTGAAACACCACAGGTGCAGCAGGCCGTGCCCGTTTCCAGTGAGCCCGGTCCTGTCGGTGCCGACTTGTATTTGCTGCTCGATGATGAGGGGCGGATACAGAGCATCAGCCCGCAGCTGCTTGCTCGATTGGGCATTGCTGCTCCGCTGGCGGCTGCGCAGCGATTGATGAACTTGTTGCTGCCCAATAGCGCGCTGGTCATCGAAGGCGTGCCGCCTGACTGGCTGGGTCATATGCTGGATCTGGACTTCAAGAGTGCCGATGCGCATACCTTGCACGCCCGTGGCTGGGTGCAGGCGCATGGCAAGGGCTGGCTGTTGCAGTTGCTGGATATCAGTGACCTGATGGAAGAAGCCAGCGCCGCTCGCAGCCGTCAGCAGTGCCTGCGGTTTGCCGGGCAGATGGCCGAGCGTGTACGTGTGTGCAATGTGGACCGGTTGACGGCCGTGGTGACCGAGCAACTCGAAGAGCTGGCGCAACTGTGGCACGTACCTTGTGTGGCGCTGGTATTGCCGGAAGTCAGCGGCGTTGGCTGGCGTGTCTACTGTCAGTACAGCGCGCATACTGCGCCGGAGCTGTGGCAGGTGGGGCAGCGGCTGGGTACTGCGCCGGATCGGTTCGATGCCAATATCACGCATCAACTGAGGTTTGGCGGCAGCGTCGATCAGGGGCCGCTGCAAAGTGCCTTTGGTAACGCCGACGGCTTTCTGATCCCTCACAGTCGCGATAACGTCGCCAAAGCCTGGCTGATGTTCGGCTTCTATAATCCGCAACAACAGGCCCCGGACCTCGGAGAGCGCGAGTGGCTCAACCTGTGCTCGGCGCTGGCCGGGCCGGTACTGTTCCGTTTGTCCGAGCAGCACAATCGCCACCATGTCGAGCGTCTGGCGGTGCTTCAGGACCTGTTGGGGACCGGCTGGTGGGAGCTGATACCGGCGAGCGACGAGATCCTGCTGGCACCTCAGCTGGCGCGCAGCCTGCGTCTGGGCGACAGGGTCGAGAGCCTGTCGCGTCAGGACTGGCTGGCGCTGATTCATCCGGCGGATCGACAGGAGCTGTCCAGTCGGCTGGCGCAGTTGCGCGACAAAGGCACGCCACTGATGCTGTGCGTGCGCCTGGCGCAGGGCGATCCCGCTCAGGAAATCCTCTGGTTCCGCATTCAGGGTCAGGCACTGATCAGTGGGCAGGTAAAGCGGGTACTGGGTTTCATGCTCGATGTCAGCGATATCAAGAATCAGGAAACCGAAGCGGCGGCGGCTCACGCCCGGCTGGACAACCTGATTGCCAGCTCGCCGGCCGTGATTTACGTGCAGCGCTACGACCACGGCAACCTTGAGCCGACCTTTTTCAGTGACAGCCTGACGCCCTTGCTGGGCTGGACGCTGGCCGACTGTGTAGACGGTCAGTTGGCGGAATACATTCACCCTGAAGACCGCGACATCTGGTTCGAGCGTAACCGGCAATTGCTGCGTGAAGGATTCGTCAGCCGCCGTTTCAGGTTGCGCAACAGGAACGGCCAATACCACTGGCTGCTGGACGAGGCGCGAGTGCTGCGTGACGACCTCGGCATGCCGGTGGAGGCGGTGGGGCTGTGGCTCGACGTGACCGAGGCCACCCTGGCGGCCGAGCATATACGGCGTAGCGAGGAGCGTTACCGCATTCTGGTCGAAGATTCGCCGGCAATGATCTGCCGCTACACGCCGGACCTGGTCTTGAGTTTCGGCAATCGGCCGCTGGCCAACTATATGGAGTGCACGCCAGAACAACTGACCGGGATCAACCTGGGAGACTGGCTGTCGGACGAGCAGCGCGAGGCGTTCATCAAGCGTATCGGCCAGCTGACTCCGGAAGCGCCGGTGAGTACCGAAGAAATCTGTATCGAGCTGCCGGGCCGTGAGTATGCCTGGTGGATATGGGCCGACCGGGGGGTATTCGATGAGCACGGCAAGCTGGTCGAAGTGCAGGCGGTGGGCCGCGATAATACAGACGTGCGCCGTTCGAGGATGCAGTTGAACCAGAGCGCCAAGATGGCCACGCTGGGTGAAATGTCCACAGGCCTTGCCCATGAGATCAATCAGCCACTCAACGTTATGCGCATGGCGGTGGTCAACGTTCTCAAGCGCCTGGGGCGCGGTGATGTGGACATCGAATACCTCACTGAAAAACTCAATCGCATCGATACGCAGGTGCAGCGTGCTGCCCGGGTGGTCGACCATATGCGTGTGTTCGGTCGGCGTTCCGAAGTGGAGGAGCAATTGTTCGACCCGGCCCAGGCGGTGGACGGCACAATCTCGATGCTGGCCGAGGGCATGAAGGGCAAGGGTGTGCAGTTGCGGGTGGGCAGCATGGTCGACGCCGTGCAGGTGCGCGGACATGTCGATCAGCTTGAGCAGGTGCTGATCAACCTGATGGTCAACGCCCGCGATGCCTTGTTGTCGCGTCGGGAAAAAGACCGTGATTTTGAACCATGGATCAGTGTCGAGGCCGAGCGGGATGAAAACATCATCCGGCTGGCGGTTCAGGACAATGGCGGCGGAATTGATCCCCGTTTGCTGGAGCGCATTTTCGAGCCGTTCTTTACCACCAAGCCCGTCGGCGTCGGCACCGGACTGGGCTTGTCCGTCAGCTACGGCATTGTCGATCAGATGGGTGGCCAGCTCAGCGTCGCCAACCTCGGCGAGGGTGCTCGTTTTCAGATCGAGCTGCCGATATTCAATGCCGGCTAGATAACCAGCGTTGCCTGACCCAGGTTGCAGCTCAGGTTGGCACCCACATCTGCGGGTGCCAGGCTCAGGCCCAGCGACTGGAACAGAGGGTCTACCACCAGGGTCAGCAAGCGTGTCAGCGAATCGTCGACGATGGCGTCCAGTGCCGTGGTCAGGCTGCTCAGTATCGATGCCGCTCCGGTGATGACGTTGCCAATCACAGTGCTGGCCGACGGTTTATAGACATCGACCTTAACGCTTGAAACCAGCCCGGTCAGTACGCTGCTCGGCTTGCTGGCCGCGACCCCGGTCAGAAAATACGGGGCGCTATTGATTTCCGGCAGGTTGGGTGAACTGAACGTTGTGCTGGTCGCGGTGGCGCTCCCCAAAGGCGACTGGTTGGCCGAGTTGAAGCTGAGGCCGATTCCGCCGCCGCCAAAAGGAAGGCGTGCGGTGCAGTTACCCAGTAATCCGAGTATTTTCTGGCAGGTCAGGGTGCCGATATCGAGCACCGGTATGGGCATCGCAATGATTGCCGACGGGTCCGTACTGGCGGGGAAGGCGTTGCTGTCGCTGATCAGGCCGACCTTGCTGCTCAGCAGAGCGGCATCGGTTTGAATGGTCAGGGTCTTGTTGGTGTTGCTGGTGCAGGTAAAACCGGTGACGTAACTGTCGGCGCTGGCCAGTGACAGGCTCAGATCGATTCTGGGACCGGTGCCGGACGACGTGCCTGAGGTCAGAAACCTGAAGTCGGTGACCATGCAACTGGTCAGCCCCAGCGCGCAGGTGGTAGAACCGAGCAGGCCGGCAATATTGAGGCTCAATGCATTATTGAGGATCGGTGTCAGGCTGCCCACGACCGAGCCTGCGGTATTGGCCAGCGAGGTAATCGTGCCCAGCACAGGCAGGTTGATCGACACCAGTGCGCGCATTTGTGCGGTGCGCACGTAAATCCGGTTGGCACCGTTTCTGGGGTTAAGCGGGTCGATTCTGCTCGGGTCGCCAATGGCTGACAGTTGAGGCGGCTCGATCACCTGAATTCGCGTGGTGACTTGAGCCAGACTGCCTACGTTGATCTGTGTCGCGGCCGAGACACCGTTCTTGTCATTGGCCAATTGCGCGAGGCCCTGAACCAGATCCATCAGGCGCAGATTAGTGTTCAGGGCGGTGAGGTCCGCACCGCCTTGAATCGCCAGTAAATCACCCAGCAGCACGGTGGTCGTTCCAGTGGCCAGTTTCAAGAGCTGCAGGCCCTGAATGGCAGCGGCCCCGCTCAGGGTGGAGTTCGAACCGAGTACATTGATTGCGCTCTGAACCAGCTGGCTGACTGAAACGGTGGTGTTGAGTACGTCGCTGTAACCCACGGCCGTAAGGTTGAGGTCGGTTTTGAGCCTGTCCAGATAACTCAGCAGGCTCAGGTCGGTGTCGGCCAGACCTTGCCAGTTGGCAACGCTGAGGTTTAGCGCGCCGCCCAGCAGACTGCCAATGACCGGGTTGAGAATGGCTGCCCGGGTGCTGTCCACGGTGACCGCTGCACTGCGGATGGTCAGTGCCGCGAGCGGCGCTGCAGTGGCGGCCACGGCTGTGGCGCTGATCGTGACATTGGCAGACGAGGGTGTTTTTTCGAACAGTGCACCAATGCCTGCGGCAATACTTCGCGGCACAGGGTGTGCTGCCACCACCTGAATGGCCAGGGCCTGGGTGGAATCCGCGACAAATACGCGCTGGCTCTGGAGGCCTGTTGTGAGGGTGCCACAGCGAGTCATCAGTGTCCGGCCATCGGTGTTCGGGGTGAAACCGTTACGCGTGGCGCTCTGAGTGGCGAAGGAGGGGGCCGTGGCCGCACCGCTGCACGTTCCTCTACGGCCCGCAGCTTCAAGGGCGGCGATGTCCGCAACCCGCTGCAAGGAGCGTTTTTCCAGATACAGCCTGCCGCTGTCGACCACCACCAGCGTGCACAGCAGCGCCAGCCCTAATGTCAGCGCGGCCACCAAGCCGATTGCGCCGCGTTGCCGGGCGGGCATCGACGTATAACCATCCAGTGGGGACATCAGCACTCCTTCGACTACGCCGTCGCTCACTCACCTGCTTGAGGGGAGTGTAGTCAACGCCTCGAAAGAGCACTGGCAAGGTGCCAGATTTGAGGGGCATCGCACCCGTTTTTTTACAGGCGCGATCAGGCCTGTCAATCAGTACTGATAGCGCAGCACCGCGTGCGAAAGCGCGCGCACCGCGAAGATACCAAGCAGCGCGGTCATTGCTGGCACAACGAGCCACCACACCCGGACCGACATGGCGGGCAAAGGGGCGTTGCGCTGAATGAACGCCAGGCTGGCGGCACAGACGCAAAATGCCAGGAGCATTCCGGCAAGAATGTCCGTCGGCCAATGAACGCCCAGATAGACCCTCGACAGCGCAATGGCCAGTGCCGGAATGCCGCCGACCAGCATCCAGGTCAGACGCAGCCGGACGGGTTGTCCACGCCCGGCCAGCACCGCCAGCGTCATGAACAGCGCAAAGGCTGCAGAACTGTGGCCACTGGGCATGCTGTAAGTTGTCAGCGGTTCTACCAGTACGTCCGGACGGGCGCGGGCGAAGAACGTTTTCAGGGTACCGTTGGCGATCGCGGTGCCCAGTGTGGCTGCCAGGGCGAAAGCTGCGTGACGCCATTGTCTGGCAACGGCCAGCACGATGATCAACAGCGAGGCTGCCAGTAATTGGGCCTTGAAGTCACCGATGCTGGTGACGAAGATCACGATATTCTGTGCGGCCTCGCTGCGATGCTCCTGGACAAGCGTCATCAGGCCGTTGTCGAAGTCCGCCAGATAGGGCCAGCCGATGAACAGCGCGGCGACCAGCGTCAGGCTGAGCGCGGAAATCAGTCTGGTCGCATAGCGCTTCTGGCGAATACTGCTCTGAATGCTCAATCCGAACAGAATCGCCAGGCCTGTACCGACCACTGCCGCCTCTGGCCAGAAGCCTTCCGGCAATGGCAGGCGAATGGCAGCACCCGCTGCCCAGCCAGGCATCAGGTAGGCAATCGACCAGCCTGCCGCAGCCAGTACGCTCACTGCCGCAAAGCGCGGCAGGGGCATGTCGCACATGCCGGCAATCATTGGCAACATCGGCCGTAGGGGGCCGATGAAGCGCCCGACCAGCAAGCTGGCGATGCCGTAGCGGTGGAAGTATTTTTCCGCACCGGACATCCACTCCGGGTGCGTGCGCAGGCCGGGCAACTGGCGGATGTTCTGATGAAAGCGGCGACCGATGAAATAGGACACCGCGTCACCCAGCAGCCCGCCCAGAAAACCCAGTAGCAGGACTTCGCCTAATGGCAGAATGCCGCTGCCGGCCAGAGCGGCGATGGCAAACATGATGACCGTACCGGGCACAACGATCCCGACAATCGCGACACATTCAGTGAAGGCCACTAAAAAGATCGCGGCGGCTACCCAGGAAGGGTTTGCCGTCAGCCAGCCGGTCATACCATTGAGCAGATCGCCCATCGGTCAGTTTCCTTGATCGAGAAGTAGGTAGTCGCGGCCTTCGACCTGACCGCGCCTGAGAGGGTTCCGTGTGCAGAAGCGGGCATAACCCGCATCCACGAATCGATACATCAGGTGCTCATCGCGTCCGACGGGGATGCCGAGGCGGGTGGTCTGAATAATACGATCAGGGGTCTGTCCGATATCTTCGACCAGCAACCTCTGCGGATCGAAGCGCTTGGCGTCCCACATGGGGACCTTCAGGCCGAGCGCTTTGCACAGCAGCGTCTGGCCAGCGCAGAGCCGCTGTGGTGGGCGGATTGCGCCGCTGGCATCAGGGTTATTCAACTGCATCTGCGCCAGAGCGTTTTCATCGCTGGTCGCGTCGGTCCAGGGGTACGCCGATTTGATCAGCACCGCATTGCCCGGCCCCTCGGCGCTGAAATTCAGCGAATCGCCGCCGCGTGCGTAATACATATAAATGTGGCCGCCGTCGAGGAACAGTGCCTTGCGTTTTTCGGTGTAGCCCAGTGAGGCGTGGCTGCCTTTTTCTGCGCAGTAGTACGCTTCGGTTTCGATGATGCGGGCGGCCAGCCACAGGTCGCCCACTTTGTGCCGGATGACCTTGCCCAGCAGATCGCGGGCCAGTAACCGTGCATCGCGATGGAAAAAATGGTCGGGAAGGGCTGCGGGCATAATCAGGCGGGTACGTTGAGAAGGTGCCCGATAATAACAAGCGCAACTTTAATTGCAGCTGAATGTGTCTGGATTGACAGCTTTGTTGTTTCTGAACGTGACTGAATCATGACAGGTCGGTTAACCCGTGCGAGCGCTCTGTGCGTGCGTCTTCCTGCGACGCTGGTCGAGAGGGCGCGCAGGCTGAGCGCTCATCATTATGCACAAATCCTGAAGAGCCCGGAAAATGGGGGCGTTTAGGCTTCTGCCCGCAGGGCGTGGGAGCGAACTTGTTCGCGAAAGCTTTGTTTCGGGCGATACATCTCCTGCGGATGTCACGGCCCTTTCGCGGACAAGTCCGCTCCTACGGCTATCGGCCAGAATCAAAAGCGGACTTGTGTATAACGATGAGGGCTAAGGGGGACGGGCATCTGCCTGCGCAAGAAATCTGCGCACCTATATCGACCATCCGCCTGTCTGCGCTGTCGTTCGTGCGGCACGACAGCTATAATCAGCCGCTTTCCTCTTTGCCAAGACCTCTGAGACCATGACTGAGTCCGTTCTTGACTACATGACCCGCCTGGGTCGCGCCGCCCGCGAAGCTTCGCGAGTGATCGGTCGTGCCAGCACAGCGCAGAAGAACCGCGCCCTGCAAGCCACTGCCGCCGCTCTGGACGAAGCGCGCGCCGAGCTGTCTGCCGCCAATGCGCTGGACCTGGCCAACGGTCAGGCCAACGGGCTTGAGCCGGCCATGCTTGAGCGTCTGGCCCTGACCCCCGCACGCATCGACAGCATGATCGTAGGGTTGCGTCAGGTGGCCGGTCTGGCAGATCCGATCGGTGCGATCCGGGACATGAGCTATCGGCCATCCGGCATCCAGGTCGGCAAGATGCGTGTGCCGCTGGGTGTTGTCGGAATCATCTACGAGTCACGTCCGAACGTGACCATCGACGCCGCCAGTCTGTGCCTGAAGTCCGGGAACGCGACCATCCTGCGCGGCGGCTCCGAAGCCATTCATTCCAATCGTGCCATCGCCGCCTGCATCGAGCGTGGTCTGGCTGAGGCCGGGCTGCCCGCTGCCGTGGTGCAAGTGGTCGAAACCACCGACCGGGCAGCGGTTGGTGCGCTGATTACCATGCCCGAGTACGTGGACGTCATCGTGCCGCGTGGCGGCAAGGGCCTGATCGAGCGGGTCAGTCGCGACGCGCGAGTGCCGGTCATCAAGCACCTGGACGGCATCTGTCATGTGTACGTCAGCGCCCACGCCGATCTGGCCAAGGCACAGAAGATTGCCTTCAACGCCAAGACCTACCGCTACGGAATTTGCGGCGCGATGGAGACGCTGCTGGTCGATCAGACCATCGCTGCCGACTTCCTGCCGCCGATGGCCGCGCAGTTCCGCGAGAAGGGCGTCGAGTTGCGTGGCTGTGAGCGCACCCGCGACCTGATCGACGTCATGCCGGCCACCGAAGAAGACTGGCACACCGAGTACCTGGCCGCGATTCTGTCGATTCGCGTCGTGTCCGGGCTGGATGAAGCCATCGAACACATCAACCATTACGGTTCGCATCACAGCGATGCCATCGTTTCGGACCACCAAGGTCAGATTCGCCGCTTCATGGCCGAGGTCGATTCCAGTTCGGTCATGGTCAACGCGCCGACCAGCTTCGCCGACGGGTTCGAATACGGATTGGGTGCCGAAATCGGCATTTCTACTGATAAGCTGCACGCCCGCGGGCCTGTCGGGCTTGAAGGGTTGACCTGCGAGAAGTACATCGTGATCGGTGATGGTCAATTGCGCGGACAAGCCTGACTTGAACAGCCCCACGACAACGCTGCCCAGACGTATCGGCATGCTTGGGGGCACGTTCGACCCGGTTCATATCGGCCATTTGCGCGGTGCGCTCGAAGTGGCCGAGCTGCTGGAACTCGATGAGTTGCGCCTGACGCCCAGCGCCAGGCCTCCGCATCGTGACATGCCGAGCGTAACTGCCGAAGACCGTCTGGCGATGGTTCGGAACGCGGTTGCGGGCGTGTCGCCCCTGACGGTGGATGACCGTGAACTGAAACGGGACAAACCGTCGTATACCCTTGACACACTGGAATCGATGCGCGCCGAGCTGGCGCCTCATGACCAGTTGTTCCTGCTGCTGGGTTGGGATGCCTTTTGCGGGCTGCCGACCTGGCACAGGTGGGAAGAACTGCTGGAGCACTGCCATATCGTGGTGCTGCAACGCCCGGACGCAGACAGCGAGTCGCCGGATGCCATGCGCAATCTGCTGGCGGCGCGCGCGGTCAGCGATCCCAAGGCCCTGAAAGGGCCGGGTGGACAGATTACATTCGTCTGGCAGACGCCTTTATCGGTGTCTGCCACCCAGATCCGTCAACTGCTGGCCAGCGGTAAGTCGGTACGTTTTCTGGTGCCAGACGCGGTACTGGCCTATATCGATGCGCGCGGGCTTTACCGTGCGCCGAACACTGATGGGTCGTCCTGAAACTGCTTTGATCGACAAGCGTCTGGACGGTCCCACACATACGAGCTGAATGAGTTTTATATGACAAAGCAAAAAATGAGCAGTGAAGAAGTCATCAATGTTGCGATTGCAGCCCTTGAAGAGGTCAAGGGTGCCGACATCCTGACCATCGACGTGCGCGACAAGACCAGCATCGCTGACTACATGCTGATCTGCACCGGTACGTCCAATCGCCAGTTGAACGCACTGGTCGATAACGTCCGTGACAAGGTCAAGGCTGCCGGCCTGAAATCCCTCAGCGAAGAAGGCAAGGGCGACAGCGACTGGGTCCTGCTGGACCTGGGTGACGTTATCGTTCACGTGATGACCGCTGCGGCACGCCAGTTCTACGACCTGGAGCGCTTGTGGCAGGGTGCCGAACAAAGCCGTGCCGCCAGCGCTGCTCACCATACCCCGGGCAACGAATAAGGCCTTGATGTGCGTCTGCGTCTGATCGCTGTGGGTTCGCGCATGCCCAAATGGGTGGAAGAAGGTTGGCATGAGTACGCCAAACGGATGCCCTCCGAGCTTGCGCTTGAACTGGTGGAAATCCCGCTCAATACCCGAGGCAAGAACGCCGATGTCGCTCGCTTCATCCGTCAGGAGGGCGAGGCGATGCTGGCGAAGGTGCAGCCGGGAGAGCGGATTGTCACGCTTGAAGTGCACGGTAAACCGTGGAGCACCGAACAGTTGGCGGTCGAACTCGATCGCTGGCGCCTCGATGCGCGTACGGTCAACCTGATGGTCGGCGGCCCCGAGGGGCTGGCGCCTGAAGTCTGTGCCCGCAGTGAACAACGCTGGTCTCTGTCGCCGCTGACCCTGCCGCATCCACTGGTGCGCATTCTGATCGGTGAGCAGATGTATCGCGCCTGGACAGTCCTGTCCGGGCACCCTTATCACAAGTAGCATCGTTTTTACTGTGAATCCGGCCTAAATGTCTCAACCGATCCGCCTCAAAGACCACGAAAAGGACGCACGCCTGGTGCGCGGCAGGGTCGTGTTCGGTGCCGTGGCGGTCGTGTTGCTGGTGTGCGTGCTGATTGCACGGCTGTATTACCTGCAGGTCATCCAGTACGACTATCACTCCACACTTTCGGAAAATAACCGCGTCCACGTTCAGCCGATTCCGCCCAGCCGAGGGTTGATCTACGACCGTAACGGCGTGGTAGTGGCGGATAACCGGCCCAGTTTCAGTCTCAGCATGACCCGCGAGCGTGCCGGCGAGTGGTCCGGCGTGCTCGACACTATTGTCGAGATTTTGCAACTGACGCCCGACGACCGCATCATTTTCGAGAAGCGCATGAAGCAGGGGCGGCGGCCATTCGAGCCGGTGCCGATCCTGTTCGAGCTGAGTGAAGAGCAGATCGCCCTGATCGCCGTCAATCAGTTCCGTCTGCCGGGTGTCGAGGTGGTTGCGCAACTGGTCAGGCACTACCCGCAAGGGCCGCATTTTGCGCACTCGGTCGGCTACATGGGGCGGATCAACGAGAAAGAGCTCAAGAGCCTCGATCCGATCAATTACAGCGGCACGCACCATATCGGCAAGACCGGTATCGAGCGCTTTTACGAGCCCGAGCTGCATGGCCAGGTCGGCTATGAAGAGGTCGAGACCAATGCCCGTGGGCGCGTGTTGCGTGTCCTCAAGCGTACTGACCCGATCCCCGGCAAGGACATCGTCCTGAGCTTGGACATCAATCTTCAGGAAGCTGCCGAAGCCGCACTGGGCGGGCGTCGCGGTGCAGTAGTCGCGCTGGATCCGGCCACCGGAGAAGTGCTGGCGATGGTCAGTGCGCCCAGTTTCGATCCGAACCTGTTTGTAACCGGCATCAGCTTCAAGGCCTATGCCGAGCTGCGCGACTCCATCGACCGGCCACTGTTCAACCGCATCCTGCGCGGTCTGTATCCGCCGGGCTCGACCATCAAACCTGCGGTGGCGATCGCCGGGCTGGATGCCGGTGCGGTGACGCCTGGCTCAAGGGTGTTCGACCCAGGGTATTACCAACTGCCCAATTACGACCACAAGTACCGGAACTGGAACCGCACCGGCGATGGCTGGGTGGATCTGGATACCGCGATCATGCGTTCCAATGACACGTACTTCTACGATCTGGCACACAAACTGGGCATCGATCGGCTTTCCACCTACATGAACAAGTTCGGCATCGGACAGAAAGTCTCGCTGGACATGTTCGAAGAGTCGCCCGGTCTGATGCCGTCCCGCGAATGGAAGCGCGCGACCCGCCGTCAGGCCTGGTTCCCCGGCGAGACCCTGATTCTCGGTATCGGTCAGGGCTACATGCAGGCAACGCCATTGCAACTGGCCCAGGCGACCGCGCTGGTGGCCAACAAAGGCGTGTGGAACCGTCCGCATCTGGCCAGAACCATCGAAGGCAAGGCACCTGTGGACGAAAACCCGATGCCGGACATCGTTCTGCGTGATCCGGCCAACTGGGGGCGAGTCAACCACGGCATGCAGGAAGTCATGCACGGTGCGCGCGGTACGGCGCGCAAGGCTGCCATCGGCGCGCAATACCGGATCGCGGGCAAGAGCGGAACGGCTCAGGTGGTCGCCATCAAGCAAGGCGAGAAATACGACCGCACCAAGGTTCAGGAGCGTCACCGTGACCATGCCTTGTTTGTCGGCTTCGCGCCGGCCGATAACCCGAAAATCGTTGTTGCAGTCATGGTCGAGAACGGTGAGTCCGGCTCCGGCGTTGCTGCACCCGTCGTGCGTCAGGTGATGGACGCCTGGCTGCTCGACGAAAACGGCCATCTCAAGCCTGAGTACGCCGGTTCCCTGAATCTGGAGGCTGCGGCCCGTGAAGAGTAATTTCGACCGCATCCTGTCCAGCGAAGACGTGATGCGCCGCCGTGCCACGTTTCTGCAGCGCATTCATATCGATGGTCCCTTGCTGATCCTGCTGCTGACGCTGGCGGCTGGCAGTCTGTTCGTTCTGTATTCAGCCAGCGGCAAGAACTGGGACCTGCTGATCAAGCAGGCTAGCTCGTTCGGTATCGGTCTGGTGGCTATGGTGGTGATTGCCCAGCTGGAGCCGCGCTTCATGGCGCGCTGGGTGCCTGTTCTCTATGTGGTCGGCGTCCTGCTGTTGGTGGTGGTGGATGTCATGGGCCACAACGCCATGGGCGCAACGCGCTGGATCAATATTCCCGGCGTGATTCGTTTCCAGCCTTCCGAGTTTCTCAAGATCATCATGCCGGCGACCATCGCCTGGTACCTGTCCAAGCGCACGCTGCCACCACATCTCAAGCACGTCGCCGTCAGCCTGGCCCTGATTGGCGTGCCGTTCATACTGATCGTGCGTCAGCCCGATCTGGGTACGTCGCTGCTGATCCTGGCGTCCGGGGCCTTTGTGCTGTTCATGGCCGGCCTGCGCTGGCGCTGGATTCTGAGTGTGCTGACGGCTGCCGTGCCTGCGGCGGTGGCCATGTGGTTCTTCTTTATGCACGACTATCAGAAGCAACGCGTACTGACGTTTCTCGATCCGGAGAGCGACCCGCTTGGTACCGGCTGGAACATCATCCAGTCAAAGGCGGCCATAGGTTCGGGCGGCGTATTTGGCAAAGGCTGGTTGCTCGGCACCCAGTCGCACCTCGACTTTCTGCCTGAAAGCCATACCGACTTCATCATCGCGGTGCTGGGTGAAGAGTTCGGCCTGGTAGGCATCTGTGCGCTGCTGATCATCTACATGCTGCTGATCGGTCGCGGGCTTGTGATCACTGCACAGGCGCAGACATTATTCGGCAAACTGCTGGCCGGTGCGTTGACCATGACGTTTTTTGTTTACGTTTTCGTCAACATCGGTATGGTCAGTGGCCTGCTGCCAGTGGTGGGGGTTCCGCTGCCCTTCATTAGCTACGGCGGAACTTCGCTCGTAACCCTACTGTCAGCGTTTGGGGTTTTGATGTCGATCCATACACATCGTAAATGGATCGCTCAAGTTTGATTAAGGTGAACTATTCAATGCACGCAATGCGTAACTGGGCTCGATATGCTCCGGTGGTCGGTCTGGTGGGCATCCTTGGATCGGTGCAAGAGGCGCTGGCTGGCGATTATGAAGGGTCGCCCCAGGTGGCGGAATTCGTCGGAGAGCTGACCCGTGATCACGGTTTTGCCGGCGAGCAACTGATGAGCCTGTTTCGTGAGGTCGAGCGCAAGCAGGCCATTCTCGATGCCATTTCCCGTCCGGCCGAACGGGTCAAGCAGTGGAAAGAGTATCGGCCGATGTTCATCACCGATACGCGCATAGCCCGCGGTGTGGACTTCTGGCGTCAGCATGAGGCTGCACTGGCCCGTGCCGAGCAGGAATACGGCGTACCCGCGCAGATCATTGTGTCGATCATTGGCGTAGAGACCTTCTTCGGCCGCAATACCGGTAATTACCGGGTGATCGACGCCTTGTCGACCCTTGGCTTCGATTACCCGCCGCGCGCCCAGTTCTTCCGCAAGGAACTGCGCGAGTTTCTGCTGCTGGCCCGCGAACAGCAGGTCGATCCGCTGACCCTCAAAGGTTCCTACGCCGGGGCGATGGGGCTGCCGCAGTTCATGCCGAGCAGTTTCCGCGCGTACGCCGTGGATTTCGACGGGGACGGTCACATCAACATCTGGACCGACCCGGACGATGCCATTGGCAGTGTGGCCAGTTATTTCAAACGGCATGGCTGGGTGGCCGGGCAGCCGGTGGTCAGTCGTGCCACTGCACGTGGCGACCGGGTGGACGAAGGGCTGAGCCCTGCGCTTGATCCGGTAATGTCGGTCGGGGAGTTGCGACAGCTGGGCTGGGCGAGTCATGATGCGCTGCGCGATGACATGCCGGTGACGGCGTTCCGTCTTGAAGGCGACAATGGTCCTGAATACTGGCTGGGTCTGAACAATTTTTATGCAATCACCCGTTATAACCGCAGTGTGATGTACGCCATGGCCGTGTATCAGCTGTCTGAATCGTTGGTTCAAGCTCGAGGCGTCAAGTAATGCGGGCATTGCCGATTCTTCAAACATTCAAGCTTCTGGCGTTGACCGGCCTGGCAGTGCTGATTGCCAGTTGCTCGTCGCCGTCACGCACAACATCGTCGCAGTCGCCGAAAGGCGGTGCGGTGGTGCGCGCCATGCCGGGGCTGGACATCAACCGTGCCCACAAGGACGGCGCGCCGTGGTGGGACGTTGATGTCTCGCGTATCCCCGACGCAACGCCAACCCTGCACACCGGGGCCTACAAGGCCAACCCGTATACGGTGCTGGGCAAGACCTATTTCCCTATGAGCGATTCGAAGCGTTATGTTGCTTCGGGCACCGCCTCCTGGTACGGCACCAAGTTTCATGGCCAGAACACCGCCAACGGCGAGGTGTATGACCTGTACGGTATGAGTGCTGCGCACAAGACCTTGCCGCTGCCCAGCTATGTCAAGGTGACCAATCTGGACAACAATCGCACGGTGATCCTGCGCGTCAACGATCGCGGGCCGTTCTATTCTGACCGGATCATCGACCTGTCCTACGCCGCCGCCAAAAAGCTGGGCTACGCCGAAACCGGGACTGCTCGGGTGAAGGTAGAAGGTATCGACCCTCAGGAGTGGTGGGCACAACGTGGCCGCCCGGCACCGTTGATGCTCAATCAGCCGCAAGTGATGGCCCAGGCCACGCCGCCCGCGCTGTCCACCTCGACCGGAACCGTCGAACAATACACGCCACCCCCGCAGCAGCACGCAGCACCTGTTGTGCCGTTGCAGGTTGACGCAAAAAAAAACGCTTCAGGACAAGTCGCTGGGCTGTTTCTCCAAGTGGGAGCCTTCGCCAACCCGGACGCTGCGGAGCTCCTGAGGTCGAAACTGAGCGGGATGGTCCGCGCACCGGTGTTCGTCAGCTCGATAGCGCGCAATCAGCAAACGCTCTATCGGGTGCGGATGGGACCGATCGACACGCCGGGTGAAGCCCAGCAACTGCAAAACAGCGTCAGGTCGGCCAATCTGGGCCAGCCCAGCGTAGTGACATCGGATCAGTAAGTTTTTCGACTACCGTTCTCCGGCAATAATGGAGGACAGTATGCAGTCGCAGGCGGCGCACATTTGCCATCAGGGCAGGCGTTGCAGGTAACTGCCCACAAGGTCGTGTGTCGAACAGGCGACTTTGTCAGCCAGGGTTACAGCCTGGCGCCACGAGCCGTACCGAGGCGTTTTCGCTTCGCCGGTCTGTTCAGTTTTGCCCGCAAGGGCATGTTTGCCCATTAGGATTCTCGAGAGACGGATGAACATCACCACCTTTGCAAAACGTTTATGCCTGCTTGTTCCACTGATCATCACCCCGACTGTCTGGGCGGCAGAGCAGATGACGCCTGCTGCACCGCAACTGGCAGCCAAGTCCTACGTACTGATGGACGCCACCAGCGGTAACGTTCTGGTCGAGAACAACGGCGATCAGCGTCTGGCACCTGCCAGTCTGACCAAGCTGATGACTGCCTATATCGCGACCCTGGAAATCCGTCGTGGCCAGATCGGCGAAAACGATCCGGTGACGATCAGTGAAAACGCCTGGCGCACGGGCGGTTCGCGGATGTTCATCAAGGTCGGCAGCCAGGTCACGGTCAGCGACCTGCTGCACGGCATCATCATCCAGTCGGGTAACGACGCCAGTGTCGCGATCTCCGAGCACATCGCCGGCAGCGAAGATGCATTTGCCGACATGATGAACAAGACCGCCGGCGATCTGGGCATGACCAACAGCCACTTCATGAACCCGACCGGTCTGCCGAACCCCGAGCACTACTCGTCGGCTCACGACATGGCGATCCTGGCGCGTGCCATCATCCACGAAGACCCGGCTCACTATGCGATCTACTCGCAGAAAGAGTTCTTCTGGAACGGCATCAAGCAGCCTAACCGCAACCTGCTGCTGTGGCGCGACAAGACCGTCGATGGCCTAAAGACCGGTCACACCGACGAAGCCGGCTACTGCATGGTGTCCTCGGCTGTGCGTGACGGCATGCGTTTGATCGCAGTCGTATTCGGCACCAACAGCGAACAGGCTCGTGCGGCTGAAACCCAGAAGCTGCTGACTTATGGCTTCCGTTTCTTCGAAACCCAGAACTTCTATCAGAAGGGCACCGAGCTGGCTCAGGCGACTGTCTGGAAAGGCACCGAGCGTCAGGTCAAGGCCGGTCTGGCTGAAGATCTGAGCATGACCATGCCAAAAGGCGACATGAAGAAGCTTTCCGCCAGCATGACCATGAACCCGCAACTGGTTGCGCCAATCGCCAAGGGCGACGTGATCGGCAAGGTCGAAGTCAAGAAGGACGATCAGGTGGTTCACACCGCTAATCTGATTGCGCTTGATGCCGTTGAGGAAGGTGGCATTTTCCGCCGCGTGTGGGATAGCATCCGCCTGTTCTTCTACGGCTTGTTCAACTGACCCTCCAGTAACTACTGCCGACCTTCTCGCGGCCTGCTCATGATCTGAGCGGGCTGCGTGTCCGTCGTCACGGCTTGTGAGACCTTTACTGCCATGACTGATACCGACATCAAGTCGCACAAAATCGAATTTCCCTGCAATGACTACCCGATCAAGGTGATCGGCGACACCAGTGCGGGTTTTACTGCTGCCGTGATGGAAGTGCTTGAAAAGCACGCCACGGTCGATCTAAAGACGCTTGCCGAGCGCCAGAGCAGCAACGGTAAATACACCACCGTCCAGTTGCACATTGTCGCTACAGGCGAAGATCAGTTGCGCGACATCAATAGCGCGCTTCGCGCTACGGGTTTCGTGCACATGGTGCTCTGATGACGGGGACGCTGGGTTTTCGTGATCTGGGTCTGACGGATTATGAAACCGCCTGGCATGCCATGCAGCGTTTTACCGATGGGCGTGGCCGCGAGGCTGCCGACGAGGTCTGGCTGGTCCAGCATCCACCGGTTTTCACTCAGGGGCAGTCCGGCAAAGCCGAGCATTTGCTGCTGCCGGGCAATATTCCTGTCGTACAGGTCGATCGTGGCGGCCAAGTGACTTATCATGGGCCGGGCCAACTGGTGGCTTACCTGATGCTGGACGTCAGACGCCTTGGTTTCGGCGTTCGAGATCTGGTAACCCGGATCGAGAACACGCTCATCGCCTTGCTCGCCGACTACGGCGTCAAGGCCGCCGCCAAGGCTGATGCACCGGGTGTATACGTCGACGGCGCGAAGATCGCGTCGCTCGGTCTGCGCATTCGCAACGGCTGTTCGTTTCATGGTCTGGCGTTGAACGTCGACATGGACCTGGAGCCGTTCCGCCGCATCAACCCGTGCGGATACGCCGGGTTGGCCATGACCCAACTGAGCGATCAGGCAGGGCAGATAGAATTTTCCGAGGTTAGTGCCCGACTGCGTGCGCAGCTCGTCAAACACCTCGACTACGCTGAGCAGGCGACCCTTACGGGCGGAATAAACCATTATGACTGACACCGTGCAAACCCTTATCCCGACGCTGGATGTTTCCGAGCGTGTGGCCCGTCCGAAAGTCGAAGCGGGCGTCAAGCTTCGCGGAGCGGAAAAGGTTGCGCGCATCCCGGTCAAGATCATCCCGACAGTAGACCTGCCGAAGAAACCCGACTGGATTCGCGTGCGCATCCCGGTCTCTCCGGAAGTCGACCGTATCAAGCAATTGCTGCGTAAGCACAAATTGCACAGCGTCTGTGAAGAGGCTTCCTGCCCGAATCTGGGCGAATGCTTCTCCGGTGGCACCGCGACCTTCATGATCATGGGCGACATCTGCACCCGTCGCTGCCCATTCTGCGACGTGGGTCATGGCCGTCCGAAGCCGCTCGACGTCAATGAACCGAAGAGCCTCGCCATCGCGATCGCCGACCTGCGCCTGAAATATGTGGTGATCACCTCGGTAGACCGTGACGACCTGCGTGATGGCGGTGCCCAGCACTTTGCCGACTGCATCCGCGAAATCCGTCTGCTGTCACCGGGCGTTCAGCTTGAAACGCTGGTGCCTGACTACCGTGGTCGTATGGATGTTGCGCTGGAAATCACTGCCGCCGAGCCACCGGATGTGTTCAACCACAACCTGGAAACCGTACCGCGTCTGTACAAGGCTGCGCGTCCGGGGTCGGATTACCAGTGGTCGTTGACCCTGCTGCAGCGCTTCAAGCAGATGGTCCCGCATGTACCGACCAAATCCGGGCTGATGCTCGGGCTGGGCGAGACCGACGAAGAAGTCATCGAAGTCATGCAGCGCATGCGCGAACACGACATCGACATGCTGACCCTGGGGCAATACCTGCAGCCGTCGCGTAATCACCTGCCGGTTCAGCGTTTTGTGCACCCCGACACCTTCGCCTGGTTCGCCGAGGAAGGTTACAAGATGGGCTTCAAGAACGTCGCTTCCGGGCCGTTGGTACGCTCTTCGTATCACGCCGACGAGCAGGCCAAGATCGCCAAGGCGATGCTCTGAAAGCACCCTGCAAAAACAAGAAGGGCCAGGTAGCGATACCTGGCCCTTCTTTTTGTGGTTGATTATTGTGCCGGCGCTCCGCGTTGGCATGCCGTTTGTGAAGCTGCGCGTCACACTCTTCGCCGCATCGTAAGTCGAGATTGGACGCGGAGCGTCCGGAAATGCATTCCCACGCTGGAGCGTGAGGAACGATAGGCATCCCCAAGAACACCATCGTGCCGGCGCTCCGCGTTGGCATGCCGTTCTGGACGCTCTGCGTCCTCCCGATTACTGCCCGACAGGCTTGCGCAGGGCTTCCAGCAATTCGTGCGTCGGATAGCCATCAGCCGGCCAGCCGAACGACTGCTGAGCGCTGCGGATGGCTTTGCGCGTATTGGCGCCGATAATGCCGTCGGGCGCGCCTGCGTCGTACTGACGTGCCGAAAGCAGGGTTTGCAGTTCGATGCGCTCAGAGCGGCTTAGCGGCAGATCTCCGCGCGGCCAGCTGCCGACTACATACCCCGCACCCTTGAAGCGGTCGGAAAGCAGGCTGATCGCCAACGCATAGGAAGTCGAGTTGTTGTACTTGAGAATCGCGCGGAAGTTGTCCAGCACCAGAAAGGCTGGCCCGCGATAACCGGCTGGCAGCAACAAGGCGGCTTGCTGCTGGCTGGCCGCGACCGGGATCGCCGAACCGTCTGGCTGTTTCAGGCCCAGTTGCTGCCATTCAGCGAGACTCTTGCGCGTGGTCGAATCTGCCAGCGAGTAATCGAACCCCGAGCCGAGCACTACTTCAAAGCCCCAAGGCTGACCCCGCTGCCAGCCAGAGCTTTGCAGGTAATGCGCGGTCGAGGCCAGTGCATCGGCCGGGGTGTTCCAGATGTCACGGCGGCCATCGCCGTCAAAGTCGACGGCATGGGTGTTGTAGGTGGTCGGGATGAACTGGGTCTGGCCCATCGCACCGGCCCATGAGCCCAGCATTTTGTCCGGGGTGATGTCGCCATGCTGGATGATATCCAGCGCCGCCAGCAACTGGCTCTGCGCAAAGCCGGGACGACGGCCTTCATACGCCAGGGTTGCCAGCGAGCGAATGACCGATTGCGAGCCCTGAAACTGCCCGAAATTGCTCTCCATGCCCCACACCGCAACCAGCGCCTGGCGGTCCACGCCGTATTGCTGTTCGATCTTCTGCAGGTCATCAGCGTACTGCGAAAGCAACGCCTGACCCTTGCGCACGCGTACAGCAGAGATGGCACCGTCCAGGTATTCCCAGACCGGACGGCTGAACTCAGGCTGGCTGCGGTCGGCCTTGACCACGCTCATGTCGGGAGTGACGCCGGCGAATGCCAGATCGAACACATCGGCCCGGATACCTGCCTTCAACGCCTGAACACGAAAGCCGGCCTGCCATTCGCTGAAGCTGACGGCGGGTTGAATCGTAAGGTTGTCATCGACGACCAGTGCTGGCGTAGGGGCTACGGCAGGCGCGTTTGTCTGTGCTTTGCTGGATTGAAGAGGCGTGGCATCGGCTGCAGTGGGTTTTTCTGCGCAGGCTACCAAGGCAATAAGGCTGGAGGCAGCGATGAGTTGGCGCAGCTGCGGGCGATGGGTAAAACGAGAAGGCATGCTTGAGTCCAAGGGTATTACCGTTAGGTGCAGACCATAACACGGCTAAGCGGTTGAAAGCGCCTCGGAGATGTTGCTCGATATCAGGCCGCCATAAAGCAGGAAGCCTCCCAGCTTTTAGACTGGAAGGCTTCGCGGCGGTAGCTGCCTTTGCCCTTGGAGGGTTGTTCCTGACGACTGCGGAACAAGGGCTGGGCGATGATGGATTTGGCCTTGTTCGGCCGCTTTGGCTTGCTCATGGCGGGGTGCTCCTGATGGGGGTTGTGAAACGCTGCAAATCATCGGGCAGAAAGGCGGTTGTGTCTAATAGTTGTGTGCTATGACGCGGTAGCCAGCCGCAGGCTGAGTGAACGTTTGTGGGGACGAGCTTGCTCGCGAAGAGGCCGGTGCAGGCCCTCGCTTTGATCAAAAATCAAACTGATGGAGTAGCGCCATCATGAGGATGGCAAGGGTGGCAACACCCATGCCTGTCGCCCAACTTGCTGCCGGGGTTTCGGCGAACCAGGAGCCCTTTGCAGGGTATTTGCCAAGCGTCAGGAGTTTTACGATCGGCCATCCGACCGGATAGAAAACGGCACGAGCGGCGACTTCAAACAGGCCAGTAGGTAGGTCGCACATGAGGCCTACTCCGCAGGCAATGCCAGCCGTTGTCCCGCCATCAGCAGCGCCAGTCGGCTCAGGCTGCTCCACGGCGAACCGGCGGCCTGGCCTTTGATTTGCGCGTCGATGCGTTGTGCGTCCATCAGCAGCTGGCTCCAGCGTTTCGCAGAGTGGCGTTGCAGGGCTTTGCTCATCAGTGGTTTACGCTTGTCCCAGATCGGCGGGCGCGCCGAGCTGAAGATCTTGTCCAGCGGCACGCCCTGGCTGAACTGCTGGGACATGTTGGCCAGCGCACGCAGCTCGCGGGTCAATGCCCAAAGGATCACTGGCGTTTCGACGCCTTCGCCGCGCAAGCCTTCCAGCATGCGTAACGCATGGGCTGCTTCGCCATTGAGCACGGCATCGGTCAGGCCGAAGACATCGAAGCGGGCACTGTCGGCCACCGCCGCCTGGACCGTTTCGACGGTGATCTGGCCTTCCTCGGCCATCAATTTGAGCTTTTCGATTTCCTGTGCGGCAGCCAGCAGGTTGCCTTCGACCCTTGCGGCGATCAGCTCGACAGCGTCCTGAGTCGCAGCAAGGCCCGCCTGGGAAAGGCGCTGGCGAATCCATTGCGGCAATTGACCAATGTCCACGGGCCAGATTTGTACGAACTGGGTTTGCGCACCGTCAACCAGTGCCTTGCCCCATTTGGTCTTCTGCGCGCTACCGTCGAGCTTGGGCAGGCTGATCAGCAGCAAGGTGTCTTCTGCAGGTCTGGCGCAGTATTCCATGAGTGCCGCAGCACCTTTGTCACCGGGTTTGCCGGACGGCAAACGCAGTTCCAGAAGGCGACGTTCGGCAAACAGGGACATGCTGGCACCTGCCTGAAGCAACATGCCCCAGTCGAAGCTGGCGTCAGCGCTGAATACCTGCCGCTCATCGAAACCTTGTCGGCGCGCAGCAGCACGCACGGCATCGGCGGCTTCCTGGCAAAGCAACGGGTCATCGCCGCTGATCACGTAGACGGGCGCGAGCGTACCTTGCAGGTGTTTACCCAGTTGGGCAGGGGCGAGTTTCATGAGTCAGAGCATGTCGGGGCCGGAAAACCGGCCCCGAACACTTACCTGCCCGGAACTTCGACAGGCGACTGCTGAGGCGTCTCGTCGCGGATACGCTGCGCGGCTTCCAGGGCGTCGGCTTCAGCCTTGGCCGCTGCGTCCGCCTTGGCCTGCAGCTCGTCCAGACGCGACGGTGTCATTTGCTGCAAACGGGCCATCATTTTCTGAATCAGGTCATTGCGCATTTCCTGACGAACCTGTGCGGCTTCCTGGTCGGAACCGGTCAGGTTGTTGCCATCGTGCACGTACGAGCGGTCTGCGGTGACTTTATCGCCGAGCAGGAAGCGATCTCTGTCGCCGTGCACTTCATAGGTCAGGGTGGTGGTCAGCTGGTATTCAGCCGAGCGGCCCGAGCCGGAGTAGCTGATGGCACGCTGGGTTTCGGCTTCGTTGGTCAGCATGAGTTTGTAAGGCGCTCCGGTATAGACCTTGACGCCGGAACTGGTCAGCAAACGAGTGAGTTGAGTCACGGTTTCGCCGTAGGCGTTACGTGCACTGACATCCAGCTCCTTGATCGCCAGCTCGGTTGTGCCGGTGCCACGCAGCTGGAAGCCACAGGCACTCAACAGAACAGCCAGGCCCATCACCAGCAAATTGCGTTTGATCATCTTGATGCTCCCCTTGAATCCGTTTGGGCCGACGCTGCGAACCCTGGAAATATGTTCGGCGCCCGGCATCTGCCAGGCGCCCGATCCAATCAGCTTGCGACGATGTTGACCAGCTTGCCAGGCACGACGATCACCTTGCGAATAGTCAGGCCATCAGTGAAGCGCAATACGTTTTCGTTGATGCGTGCGGCCGCTTCGACTTCTTCGCGGCTGGCGCTGGCGGGCATTTCGATATGGCCGCGCAGCTTGCCGTTGACCTGAATGACCAGTTGCAGACTGTCCTGTACCAGCGCATTCGCATCGAATGCAGGCCAGCCAGCATCGATGACCGGTTCATTGTGGCCCAGTTGCTTCCAGAGCTCGTGGCTGATGTGCGGTGTGATCGGTGCCAGCAGCAGGGTGACTGTTTCCAGGCCTTCCTGAATCAGGGCACGATCCTGTGGTGTGGCCTGCGGAGCTTTTTCCAGCACATTCATCAGGGTCATCACTTGCGCGACAGCCGTGTTGAATTTCTGGTTCTGGCCAATATCCTGACTCGCCTGTCTGATCGCCTGATGAATCGAGCGGCGGATGGCCTTCTGGTCATCCGTCAGTGCCGCAATGTCCAGGCCGGTCGATACACCCTGACCGACATGCGCCTGAGCCAGGCGCCACACGCGGCGCAGGAAACGATGCGAGCCTTCAACGCCCGAGTCGGACCACTCCAGGCTCATGTCAGGCGGGGAGGCGAACATCATGAACAGGCGGCAGGTATCGGCACCGTACTGATCAATCATGGTCTGCGGGTCGATGCCGTTTTTCTTCGACTTCGACATTTTTTCGGTGCCGCCGATTTCCACCGGCAGGCCGTCGCTGGTCAGCGTGGCACTGATCACCTTGGCCTTGGCATCTCTTTCGAGGGTCACATCGGCCGGGTTGATCCAGGTCTTCTTGCCGCTGGTTTCCATGCGGAAGTAGGTCTCGGCGTTGACCATGCCTTGGGTTAGCAGGTTCTTGAACGGTTCGTTCGAGGTCACCAGGCCTTCGTCGCGCATCAGCTTGTGGAAGAAGCGGGCGTACAGCAGGTGCAGAATCGCGTGCTCGATGCCGCCGATGTACTGGTCCACTGGCAGCCAGTGGTTGGCAGCGTTCGGCTCGACCAGACCACCCTCGTAATGCGGCGACGCATAACGGGCGTAGTACCACGAGGACTCGACGAACGTGTCCATGGTGTCGGTTTCACGCTTGGCCGGTGCGCCGCATTTCGGGCAGCTGCATTCGTAGAACTCGGGCATACGCGCCAACGGCGAGCCAGCACCGTCTGGCACTACGTCTTCAGGCAGGACAACGGGCAACTGGTCTTCAGGGACTGGCACGTCGCCACAGGTGTCGCAATGCACGATAGGGATCGGGCAGCCCCAGTAGCGCTGGCGGCTGATGCCCCAGTCACGCAGGCGGAACTGGGTGCGGGACTGGCCCAGCGATTTCTTGACCAGTGCGGCTTCGATGGCATCGAACGCGTCCTGGAAATTCAGGCCGGTAAACTCGCCGGAATTAATCAGCTCGCCATGCTCACCGTAGGCCGCTTGCCATGGAGCAGGCGTTTCGTCGCCGGCGCTGGTGCGTACCACGGGCTTGATCGGCAGACCGTACTGGGTGGCGAATTCGAAATCACGCTCGTCGTGCGCCGGTACGGCCATGACCGCGCCATCGCCGTAGTGCATCAGCACATAGTTGGCGACCCACACCGGCAGCTTCTCGCCGGTCAACGGGTGCTCGACGAACAACGAGGTCGGCTGGCCTTTCTTTTCCTGAGTGGCAACATCGGCTTCGGCAACGCTGCCGCCTTTGCATTCATCGATGAACGCCTGCAACGCAGGGTTGCCCTGAGCGGCCAGGGTTGCCAGCGGGTGTTCTGCGGCTACCGCGACATAGGTCGCGCCCATCAGGGTATCGGGGCGGGTGGTGAAGACTTTCAGGGCACCGGCTTCGCCTATCGACGTCTGGTCGTATGGAAACTGCACTTCCATACCGCGCGATCTGCCGATCCAGTTGCGCTGCATGGTCTTGACCTGTTCAGGCCAGCCCGGCAACTCGTCGAGGCTTTCCAGCAGCTCGTCGGCGTAAGCGGTGATCTTGAAGTAGTACATCGGGATTTCGCGCTTTTCGATCAGCGCGCCCGAGCGCCAGCCGCAGCCATCGATGACCTGCTCGTTGGCCAGCACGGTCTGGTCGACCGGGTCCCAGTTCACGGTGCCGTTCTTGCGGTAGATCACGCCTTTTTCGAACAGGCGGGTGAACAGCCATTGTTCCCAGCGATAGTAGTCAGGCTTGCAGGTGGTGACTTCGCGCGACCAGTCAACTGCCAGACCCAGGCTCTTGAGCTGGGTCTTCATGTAATCGATATTTTCGTAGGTCCACTTCGCCGGCGCGACGTTGTTGTCGATGGCGGCATTTTCGGCCGGCATGCCGAAAGCGTCCCAGCCCAATGGCTGAAGGACATTCTTGCCCAGCATCCGCTGGTAGCGGGAGATCACGTCACCAATGGTGTAGTTGCGCACATGACCCATGTGCAGCTTGCCGCTCGGGTAAGGAAACATGGACAGGCAATAGAAAGTGTCCTTGCCTGGCTGTTCACTGACTTCAAAAGACTTTTGCTCATCCCAGAACGTTTGGGCGGCGGCTTCGATTTCGCGGGGCTGATAGAGTTCGTGCATGGCTACTTTTTACTAAAGATTAGTGACCCTTGACCTCTTCATTGCTTCGCCGAGTCAGTTCCGCACCGCGTGGCGGACAATTGCAACTGTCTGTGCGGTGCGTTCGGGCTCAAGAGCGCGGAAGTGGAATTACAGGAAGCGCAGTAGCATACATGAGGGCCGTCTATCGAGGGAAACCCTGTTTTTGCCTTGTCTCGCCTTCGCACGTCACGTTTTTACACGGCTTGTGTGCTTGTCAAAGCCCGGTCGGCAACCCTGTCTGGCCGTTGGTCGCAGTTCCATGCCGGTTTGTGCAGCAGCGCTAAGCTCAATCGCGAGGGTGATGATTATCTTCGATGAGGTGAGCGGATGACAGAGTTGCAGCATGTTGTAAGCCTATCCGAACTGTATGAGCGTCTGATCGACCGCCTCGGGCTGGCGCTCGAGACGGCGAGTACATCGGTCCGGCTCCGAAACGAGTCGCCTGCAGAGCTTGAACTCAAGGGGTTGAGCAGTGCCGAGTTCCTATTGATAGAGGCCTATCTGGAGAAAGGTGCTGGAGCCACAGATGTCGTTACCAGCGACCGCGTTATCGTCCCGCCGGAGCACGGCCGGCCGTCCAGGGCGTCAGCCACGATTATCTGGCTGAAAGACAGGCGACGAGGCAGGGCGTCGACCCGTATGGGGCGCAACAGTTAGGTCATTGGGTCTGGTCTGAAGGCTCGCCTGCGCGCAAGCTGACGGGCTTTGCATCGCTGGCCATGCACTTCTGCCCTCTGCTGCGCACATTGTCCAGGAACATTGTTGTCTGACTTCAAACATTCTAGGCTGCGGACATCCATGGAGATGTTCCGATGCCTTTGCGTTACCTGCTCAAAACCCTCCTTTTGCCGCCCGGCATTCTATTCGTTCTGCTGATTCTTGGCTGGTGGTTGCGTCGATCCTCCCCACGCCTGGCGACGGTATGTTTTGCCATCGGTTTGGGCGGCCTGTGGCTGATGAGCCTGCCAGTGGCCGTGGAGTATGCTGCCCGTAAAATGGAGCAGGTCCCGCCCTTGCCGCAGCAGCAGTGGGAGACGCTGGCGCAGCAGGCTGACGCTATTGTGGTGCTGGGCAATGGGCGTGAGCGCAATTCTCCGACCTGGGGCGCAGACACCCCGACCGGCCTGGGCCTGGAACGACTGCGTCTGGCGGCACGGTTGTCGAAGGCGTCCGGACTGCCCATACTGACCAGCGGTGGTTTGCACTTTGATCAGCCGCCCAGCGAGGCGTCGATTATGGCGCAGTCGCTGCAGGATGATTTTGGTGTGACAGTGCGCTGGCAGGAAGGGCGAAGCCGTACCACGTGGGAAAACGCGACAATGACCGCTGCGGTTCTGCAATCGCAAGGCATCAAGCGCGTGGTGCTGGTCACCCAGGCCTGGCATATGCCAAGAGCACGCTGGAGTTTCGAGCAGTCGGGTTTCACCGTGGTGAGTGCGCCGGTCGGCTTCCTTGGCGTCGATAACGCCCGGCCTTTTGGCGGCTGGCTGCCTGAAAGTCGGGTGTTCACGCAGAGCGGTGTGTTGCTTAACGAAGCGGCAGGCTTGCTGATTTATCCGTGGATCTATCCGGACAGCCGCTGATTCTGGTGCCGGTCCCGCCTGGCTGCGGGCGAAACCGGCTTCCTGCAATCAGACGGTTTTGGAAATCCGTGCAGCCATCAATGCCCAGCCGAACAGCAGCAGGCAGACAATCCCCAGTGGCCACGAACGCCAGCGCAGGTAAGGCGTGAGTTCGTGCATCGGAACCACTTCGCCATACAGCACGCCGCGTTCGAACTGCGGAATCTGTACGGTAATTCTGCCGAACGGATCGATCAGCGCAGTCACGCCATTGTTGGTTGCCCGGATCATCCAGCGGCCGGCTTCCAGAGCGCGCATCTGCGCCATCTGCAAGTGTTGCAGTGGACCAATCGAGGTGCCGAACCAGGTATCGTTGCTGACTGTCAGTAACAGGTCGCTTTGCGCCGACAGGCCTGCGGCGAACTCCGGATAGACGACTTCGTAGCAGATGAACGGTGCAATGTGATAACCCTTGGCCTGCAACAGTGCCTGATCGTTCGGGCCGCGCGCGAAGTCCGACATCGGCAGGTCGAAAAACGAGATCAGTCCGCGTAACAGGTCCTGCAGCGGTACGTACTCACCGAACGGAACGAGCTTTTGCTTGTAGTAGGTGCCATCGCCCTGACCGGTAACCGTAATGCCATTGTAGTAGCGATACTCGCCGCGCCCGGTCGGCTCACGCACCGGCACGCCCGTGATCAGTGCAGCGCCGCGGTCCGACGCAAACTTGCCCATCATCGACAGATAACCTTCTGCGCTTTCCTTGAGCACTGGTACGGCGGTTTCCGGCCAGACGATCAGGTCCGCCTGCTGCGAACGGAAGGTCATGTCACGATACAGTGCAAGCTGATCGTTGAGCTTTTGCGGGTCCCATTTCATGCTCTGTTCGATGTTGCCTTGTATCGCCGCGACTTTCAGCGGCGCGCCGGACGGTGAGGTCCAGGCATGATCCTTGAGCGCCAGGCCTGCAATCCAGGGGGTCAGCAACAACAGCACGCCCATGGCCAGAAACGATTTGCGTGCCCGCAAGCGGTGCAGGTTGCACAGCAGTGCAGCAGTCAGGCCCAGCGAAAACGAGATCAGCCATACGCCACCGACGGGTGCGAGCCCGGCAAGCGGTCCGTCAAGCTGGCTGTAGCCGGAATACAGCCACGGAAAGCCGGTAAGGAACCAGCCGCGAAACGCCTCCTGCCAGAGCCACAGCGCCGCAAACGCCAGCGCGTCGGCCAGCGGTGCCTCATTGCGACGAAGCCAGCGCGCCCAGACCCAGGCGGGCAGGGCGAAGAACAGCGCGATAGCCGCGATGAACAGCAGCATCAGCAGCCCGGCCAGCAGCGCAGAAGCACCGCCGTAGGTATGGATACTGACGTAGATCCAGCTGGTGCCAGCGCCATACAGGCCGAACCCGTAGCACCAGCCGCGGGCCAGTGCCTGGCGCGGGCTGAGCTCGCGCAGCCCCAGATAAAACATCGCCACCGCCACCAGCACCAGAGGCCAGAGGTCGAAGGGTGCCAGGGCGAGGGTCGTGAGCCCGCCAGCCGCCAGGGCCAGCAGGTTACCGGGCCAGCCGGGGCGGGTTATCCAGCGCATGTAGATTCCTTAAAGCAGCATCAAATGTTTACGGACGTGAAATGGGGGTCACGCGCAGCAAATGAATGCGGCGGCTGTCAGCGCTCAGGATGCGGAAACGATAGGCACCGATTTCGGTGATTTCGTTGCGCTTGGGCAGATGACCAAAGGCATTCATCACCAGGCCGCCCACTGTATCGAACTCGTCATCGGAGAACGCACTGTCGAAGAATTCGTTGAAGTTCTCGACCGGCGTGAGGGCCTTGACCAGGAAGTCACCGCTGGGCAGCGGTTTGATGTAGCTGTCTTCCTCGACATCATGCTCATCTTCGATATCGCCGACGATCTGTTCCAGCACGTCTTCGATGGTCACCAGACCTGCCACGCCGCCGTATTCGTCAATGACGATGGCCATGTGGTTGTGGTTGGCGCGAAACTCGCGCAGCAGCACGTTGAGGCGTTTGGATTCGGGCACGAACGTGGCCGGACGCAGCAGTTTCTTGACATCGTCAGTGTCGCCGTCGGCCTTGAGGATCAGCGGCAGCAGATCCTTGGCCAGCAGCACGCCGAGCACGTCATCGTGGCTCTCGCCGATCACCGGGTAGCGCGAATGCGCAGCATCGATGACCGCAGGCAGAAATTCACGCGGTGTCTGGGTCGCCTTGATGCTGATCATCTGCGAGCGCGGCACCATGATGTCGCGTACTTGCAGGTCAGCCACCTGAATGGCTCCCTCGACGATGGCCAGCGCTTCACTGTCCAGCAGTTTGTTCTGATGGGCTTCGCGCAGCAGCTCAAGCAGCTCCTGGCGGTTTTTCGGCTCATGGACAAAGGCCTGGGTCAGTTTACCCAACCATGACTTTTGCCCGTTGCTCGATCGGTCTTCGCTCATAGCCCTTACTCGTGGTCCTTGCTTGGTGTGTCTGAATGGGGAAGGTCGGCACTTTCGTCGTTTGCATAAGGATCGGGGTAGCCCAGCTCCTCAAGCAACGTTCGTTCCAGTGCTTCCATTTCTTCGGCTTCTTCATCATCGATGTGGTCGTAACCCAGCAGATGAAGGCAGCCATGAATGACCATGTGTGCCCAGTGTGCGTCGACGGGCTTGCCCTGTTCAGCGGCTTCGCGGTTGACCACCGGAACGCAGATGACCAGGTCGCCCAGCAACGGGATGTCCAGCATGTCGTCTGGAACATCCGCCGGGAATGAAAGCACATTGGTTGCGTAATTCTTGTGTCGCCAGGTGTGATTGAGCTCACGCCCTTCGGCTTCGTCGACAAGACGGATAGTCAGCTCGGAATCGGCACTGCGCTGGCGCAGGCCCAGCTCACACCAAAGGCGGAACCGGGCTTCGCTGGGGGCGTCTGTTTTGCTTGCAATCTGCAGGTCCAGCTCAAGCATCGCGGTTCTTGTCCCGTGGGTAACTGTTGTTGCCCGACGGGCCATCGCTGAGGCGGTCGTCGAAGCGCTCGTAGGCCTCGACAATGCGCTGTACCAGCGGGTGGCGCACCACGTCCTTGGGTTTGAAGTGCGTGAAGCTGATGCCCGGCACGTCCTTGAGCACATCGATGACATGCGTCAGGCCCGAGCGCGTGCCTTTGGGCAGGTCGACCTGAGTGATGTCGCCAGTGATCACGGCGGTGGAGCCGAAGCCGATTCGGGTCAGAAACATTTTCATCTGCTCGACGGTGGTGTTCTGACTTTCGTCGAGAATGATGAAGCTGTTATTAAGGGTGCGTCCGCGCATGTAAGCCAGCGGTGCCACTTCAATGACCTGCTTCTCGATCAGCTTGGCGACGTATTCGAAACCGAGCATCTCGTACAGCGCGTCATACAGCGGGCGCAGGTACGGGTCGATCTTCTGCGCCAGATCACCGGGCAGGAAACCGAGCTTCTCTCCTGCCTCGACGGCCGGGCGCACCAGCAGGATGCGACGAATCTGCTCGCGCTCCAGTGCATCCACTGCGCAGGCGACCGCCAGGTATGTCTTGCCAGTACCCGCCGGGCCGATGCCGAAGTTGATGTCGTTGCTGAGGACTTCCTTGACGTAACGCTGCTGATTCAGGCCGCGCGGGCGAATCGTGCCCTTTTTCGTGCGCAGCGACACGCCGACTTCGGCGGCAGGGTGGTTGTCCAAGCCGTCCACGCCTGATTCCTGAAGGAACAGGTGAACCATGTCCGGCGTCAGCTCGGTACCTTTGGTTTCCCGGTACAGACGACGCAGAAGATTCTCGGCGGAGTGATTTTGTTTTGAGTCGCCAATAAGCTCGAACTGATTGCCGCGGTTGCGGATCTCGATGTCCAGGCGTTGCTCGATCAGGCGCAAATGCTCGTCGAGTTGCCCGCACAGATTGGCGAAACGATGGGCCTCGAAAGGCTCGAGGGTGAAGCGATGAGGTTCTATGGGTGCGTTCAAGGTCGTTAATGGCCGTCCGGCGGCAATTGAGATGTATTGAAGAATACCCCTGGCGGTGGTTGTGCGAAAGCTTTGCCTCGTTAAAGGCTGCGTCAGGGATTCACCGTGCTCAATGGTAGGGATCGCGCAGAACCGAATTCATTCGGCGATTCGTTTCTGCGGCGACGCTCAAGATTTACTGTAGCAGCGAGCCACGCAATGAGTGAGGCTGCGCATCGTCGATATGTACGTCGGCAAACTGCCCGATCAATTTGGGATTGTTGCAGCGGAAATTGACAATCCGGTTGTTCTCGGTGCGGCCCTGCAGTTCGCCGGGGTCTTTCTTCGAATAATCGGTCACCAGGATGCGCTGAACACTGCCCACCATCTGGCGGCTGATCTCGAAACCCTGCTGGTTCAGGCGATGCTGAAGCGCAGCCAGGCGCTCTTTTTTCAGGGCTTCCGGAGTGTCGTCCTTCAGGTCTGCGGCAGGCGTACCCGGACGCGGGCTGTAGACGAACGAGAACGAGAAGTCGAAGCCCACGTCTTCAATCAGCTTCATGGTGTTGTCGAAATCTTTTTCGGTTTCGCCGGGGAAGCCAACGATAAAGTCCGAGCTGATGCTGATCCCCGGTACCGCTGCCCTGAGTTTGCGCAAGCGAGACTTGTATTCCAGCGTGGTGTGGTTGCGTTTCATGGCCGCCAGAATGCGGTCAGAGCCCGACTGAACCGGCAAATGCAGGTGTTTGACCAGTTCCGGGACTTCCGCGTGGGCCTGAATAAGGCTGTCTGAAAACTCCAGCGGGTGCGAAGTGGTGTAGCGAATACGGTCTATGCCATCGACCGCGGCAACCACTCTGATCAGATCTGCCAGATCGGCAACCCGGCCGTCGTGGGTGGTGCCCCGGTAGCCATTGACGTTCTGACCCAGCAAGGTGACTTCGCGCACGCCGTTTTCGGCCAGGTGGATGACTTCGCTCAGCACGTCATCGAACGGGCGGCTGACTTCTTCGCCACGCGTATAAGGCACCACGCAGAACGTGCAATATTTGCTGCAGCCTTCCATCACCGACACATAAGCGCTCGGGCCATCGACGCGCGGCTCGGGCAAATGGTCGAATTTTTCGATTTCGGGGAACGAGACATCGACCTGCGGCAGGCGGGTGACACGTGCGGCGTCGATCATTTCCGGCAGGCGGTGCAGGGTCTGCGGGCCGAATACCACGTCCACGTACGGTGCGCGGTCCCGAATGGCTGCGCCTTCCTGGCTGGCCACACAGCCGCCGACGGCGATCACCATCTCGGGGTTGGCCAGCTTCAGCTCACGCCAGCGGCCGAGCTGGGAATACACCCGGTCCTGGGCGCGCTCGCGAATCGAGCAGGTATTGAGCAGGATCACGTCGGCGTCTTCCGCACGAGCGGTGACTTCCAGAGCCTGATGTTCGCCCAGCAGGTCGACCATTCGCGAGCTGTCGTACTCGTTCATCTGGCAACCGTGGGTTTCGATGTAAAGCTTCTTGGCCATGCGTGATCATCAACCGATTCAGTTAACCGAGCATTATAAGGATGAAGCGCTCCGGTTCCTAGCGTTGGCTGTCTGATGGACATGCTATAGTCCGTGCCCCTTTTTCATCTCTGATCGTTACCCGCCCGTTATGACCAAACGCGAAGCTCCAATCTACAAGGTGATTTTCCTCAACCAGGGACAGGTGTTCGAGATGTACGCCAAGCAGATCTATCAAAGTGATCTGTGGGGCTTTCTGGAAGTTGAAGAATTCGTCTTCGGCGAACGCACGACGGTTGTAGTGGACCCGAGCGAAGAGAAGCTCAAAGCCCAGTTCGAAGGCGTAGTGCGCAGTTTCGTGCCGATGCATTCGATCGTGCGCATCGATGAGGTCGAGCGTATAGGCACGCCGAAGATCAGCGAAGCACGCGGCTCCAGCAACGTGATGCCGTTCCCCATGCCGATGCCCGAAAAGTAAGCCTGAATCGCGATTGCCCTGAGGTGTTCCTGATCAGGGCAGCGGAGAGAAAGGACTGCGACCTTCAGCGGTCTGCAGTTCAAGCAGGTATTTACGGAAGATCTGCCCCAATACCTGGGTAGCAACTTCCAGCTCGTCGCGCTGCATCTTTGCCGAGACCTCGTCGGCAGCGTCCAGCGCGTCTTCCGAACCATTGACCGCAGCCATCTTCAGTACGATATACGCCTGAATGTTATTGGCCTGCACCCCTTCGCCACGGCTGAACATCAAGCCCAGTTGGTACTGCGCCTGGGCATGGCCCTGCAATGAGGCCTGCTCGAAGTAATTCAGCGCCTGCGGCAAATCGCGAGGTGCATTTCTGCCCTCGTAATAGAACTCACCCAACTCGTACTGCGCCTGCGCATCCCCACCCTTGGCGGCCTGCTGGCAGGCTTCGAGCGCAGCGGGCAGGTTCTCTGGCTGGGTATTGAGGGTGCAACGACCCATCGCCGGGATTAACAACGAGTTGCCGCCGGCAGTCGCCAGCAGGGGATAGACAAGCAACAGGCAGCCCAATACAAGGGTGCGGCCGGTGCGGTTCATGGGAGTCGACTTACCTCTGAAAAAGGTGCGGGCATGCCCGACCAGCTAAACGTGCCGGCTGCGCATTATGAAATAAGCAGAGCCAACCTTACAAAGTCTTTACGGATTTTCTGCTGCACGGCTTGAAAACGCCCTTCTTTACGGGGGCATTACCCGAAACAAAACTTCCAGTGGCCTGTATCTGCAGCGTTCGCACTGCATTGTAGAAGCAAAATACGGACTTAACGTTCCGTTTCATTCACAGACATCACTTGCGCCGGTTCAATGACACCTTGCGCAAGTGAGTCTGACGAGCTTATTTCAGCGCAGCAAACGCTTTTTCTGCGGCATCCAGTGTCAGTTTCAATTCGGCTTCGCCGTGGGCGATGGAAGTGAAGCCAGCTTCGAATGCGCTCGGCGCGAGGTATACGCCGCCTTCCAGCATCAGGTGGAAGAAACGCTTGAAGCGCTCGGCATCGCTGGTCATCACGTCTTCGAATGTCACGATTTCAGGTGCTTCGCTGAAGTACAGGCCGAACATGCCGCCCGCCTGGGTGGTCACGAACGCAATACCTGCAGCGTCGGCCCGTTGTTGAAGGCCTTCGAGCAGGCGACGGGTGTAGTCGCTCAGTTCATCATGGAAGCCCGGGCGGCTGATCAGACGCAGGGTGGTCAGGCCGGCAGCCATCGCCAGCGGGTTACCCGACAGGGTGCCCGCCTGATAGACCGGGCCGAGCGGGGCGATGTGCGACATGATTTCGCGCTTGCCGCCAAAGCAGCCAACCGGCATGCCGCCGCCGATGATCTTGCCAAAGGTGCTCAGGTCGGGCTTCACATCGTAGTAAGCCTGTGCACCGCCAAGGGCTACGCGAAAACCGGTCATCACTTCGTCGAAAATCAGCACCACGCCATGTTCGTCGCACAGGGCCCGCAGCCCTTGCAGGTAGCCAGGCGCAGGCGGGACACAATTCATGTTGCCGGCCACCGGCTCGACGATGATGCATGCCACTTCCTGACCCACTTCGGCCAGCAGGTCACGCACTGCGTCGAGGTTGTTGAAAGGCACGGTGAGTGTGTGTTTCGCAAACGCCGCCGGTACGCCGGGCGAGCTGGGCACGCCCAGCGTGAGCGCGCCGGAGCCGGCCTTGACCAGCAGGCTGTCGGAATGGCCGTGGTAGCAGCCTTCGAATTTGATGATGCTGTCGCGGCCGGTGAAGCCTCGGGCCAGACGGATCGCGCTCATGGTCGCTTCGGTGCCCGAGCTGACCATGCGGACCATTTCCATGGACGGCACCAGTTCGCAGACCAGATCGGCCATTTGGGTTTCCATGGCGGTCGGTGCACCATATGAAAGACCGTGTTCGAGCTGGCTGCGCACTGCATCGAGCACTTCAGGGTGGCTGTGGCCAAGAATCATCGGCCCCCATGAACCGACGTAATCTACATAGCGCTTGTCGTCTTCATCAGTCACGTAAGCGCCCGCAGCATGCTTGAAGAACAACGGCGTACCACCGACGCTCTTGAAAGCGCGAACCGGTGAATTGACACCACCGGGGATGTGTTTTTGGGCGTTGGCGAACAGTGTTTCGGAACGGGACATGATCGGGTCTCTGCTTTGAAACGGGGAATTCGTGTCTACGCTGGGGTCAGCCGAGGCGGGCAGCTTTATACCGGGCTGCTTTGTTGGGTGGCATGAGCCAGAGCAGGCGCAGGAACCCGCACTATATCAAATGCTGCACGGCTGCGGATGAGGACCCATGGACTTGTGGGCGAGCTTGCTCGCAGGCGGATTAACCGTCATCGGCGATCTGCGTGGCTGCAATGGCGTTTTGGTGAGCACGCTCACTCCCACACTATCGGGATTTTCAGATTGCAGACGTTCTGCGGGTACACCGCAGAACGCTGCTCTACAGCAATGCCGTAAACGCTTTCGCCCTGCGGGTCACTTCCTGCGCGGTTTCAGCGCCGAACAGGCCGTGTACCACGGCCAGCAGGTCAGCGCCGTGCTCGACCAGCTGCGGGGCGTTTTCCAGGGTGACGCCGCCGATCACCGCAATCGGCAAGTGAACCCTGGCGCGAACCTGGGCGATCAGGTCCAGCGGCACTGCGGGCGCGCCGGGCTTTGTCAGGGAGTTGAAGAATCTGCCAAACGCTACATAGGTCGCGCCGTCAGCCTTGGCCTGCTCCGCCAGCGCCAGGCTGCCGTGACAGGTGGCACCGACAATCGCCTTGTGCCCCAGCAGGGCGCGGGCATCGGGCAATGAACCGTCGGTCTGCCCAAGATGCACACCCACGCCCAGACGCGCCGCCAGTTCGGCGTCATCGTTGATGATCAGCCGCGTCTTGTAGCGTTCACAAAGTTTGAGCAGTTCGGTGGCTTCGCGCAGACGACGGGACTCGTCGCTGGTTTTGTCGCGGTATTGCAGCAGCGTCACGCCGCCATCCAGCGCAGCTTCGACATAGGAAAGAAATTTGCCGGACAGCAACTGGCTGTCGGTGATGGCATACAGGCCACGTAGTTTCATGAATCGAGCCTCATGCGAAGTGTTACGAGCAAAAATCCAGCGGCAGCCGACGAGGCACAAATTGCCCCCGGCCCAGCTGTTCGGCATCTCTCAGTGTTCGCCAAGTGTAATCCAGCGCCGACTTTACAGCGCTGACCCGTTCCTCCCCCTGGGCAATACGCCCGGCCAGTGCGCTGGCCAGTGTGCAGCCTGAACCGTGGTAGCTGCCGGGTAAGCGTTCGCACACAAAGGTATGGGTCTGACCGCCTCGCACATACAGGCGATTGTGGATTTGTTGTTCATCACCATGACCGCCAGTGATCAGCAGGTATTCACAAAACAGTAGTAGCTTGTCGGCGCATTCGTCCGCAGTACCCTCAGGCAGTTCCGCCAGAATGCGTGCTTCCGGAAGATTGGGGGTCGCAATGGTCGACAGTGGCAGCAGGCGTTCGCGCATGGCGTAGCCGACTTCATCCTTGCCCAGCCTTCCGCCACCGCCGGCACGCAATACCGGGTCACAGACCATTGGCAAATGCGGGTGGGCAAGGAGCAGGTCGACCACCGTATCGACCATTTCAAGCGAACCCAGCATGCCGAGCTTGACGGCTGCTACGCTCGAATCATTGAGGACTGCGTTGGCTTGTGCCATCACCCATTCGCGATCCAGCACGCGGAAATCACTGACATTCACAGTGTCTTGCACAGTGAGCGCGGTAATGACCGGGGCGGCGTGGCAGCCTTGGGCGAGCAGGGCTTCTATATCGGCCTGCATACCGGCACCGCCACTAGGGTCGTGGCCGGAGAGGCAAAGGACAACGGGGCGGGAGCTATAGATATTCATGGTGCGCGAGCTTATCACTAAACCTTTCGCGGGCCGCTCGGGGTGCCGGGTTTTTCTTGTTGATGAGGTGCAATCGGCGACTCCCGCAGGCCCGACAGAACTGCAAAAAAATCTCATGTTTGTCCTGAAACGACCGATATAGAGCTATTGCCTTGATTTTTATCGCGATACTGTCTTTAAGCTATTAGCGGCTATGCTTGTGTGGTCAGACCGATTACCGACGGTCTGCATCGGTTTTCATACCGATGCCTGCCGGTGTATCTCCACGTTCAATGGTCTGTTTGAATCATTAGCCTGTTTCAAGGACAGAAATTTGCGGGGCGTCGTCATCAATGGATGGATTGAACGCGACGACCTACCTTGGGGCTTCAATGCGCTATCTGTTGATCATTCTGGCTCTTTGGCTGCCGTTGCAGGGTCATGCAGTCGAGTTTGATGAAAACACTCGTTTTCTGCCGTTGGGCCGTGCCATTCAGGTGTTCGAAGACCCGACCGGCGAGGCGACCATTGAAAGCGTCAGCTCCGCAGCCGGGGCCAGCGCCTTTCGACCTGTGCCTGCCGGAACCTTCAATGCCGGTTATTCCCGCTCTGCTTTCTGGCTGAAAGTCGAGCTTGTCTACCGCCCCGTCGATGCCGACATCCATAACGACTGGCTGCTGGAACTGGCCTATCCACCGATGGATCACGTTGATTTCTATGCGCCGGATGCCAATGGGCAACCCACACTGGCCTGGCAGACCGGCGACATGCTGCCGTTCTCCAGCCGCCAGTTCGCTCAGAACAACTATCTTTTCCAGTTGGATCTGCCGCCGGGCCAGACGCGAACCCTGTACATGCGCCTACGCAGCGAGGGGTCGGTCCAGGCACCGCTCAATCTCTGGTCTACGCACGCCTATCTCGAAGCGCAGCCGACCAAGGTGTATGTCTTCGGTCTGATCTACGGCGTTTTGCTGGGTATGCTGGTTTATAACCTGTTCATCTACCTCAGCGTTCGCGAGGTGGATTACCTGTATTACCTGCTGTATGTCGCCTCGTTCGGGCTTTACCAGATGTCGATCAATGGCGTCGCTATCGAATACCTGTGGCCCGACAGTCCTTGGTGGGCAAATGCGTCGACCCCCTTCCTGATGTCCCTGGCTACATTGTTTGCGTGCCAGTTCTCGCGCAGCTTTCTGGGCACGGCGCAGTTGGGGCGCTGGCTTGACCGCTTGTTGCTGATGATCATAGGCGCTGCGGTGCTGGTGATGAGCATGGCCCTGTTTCTGGGATACGGACCCGCGTTGCGGGCAGCCACTCAACTGGTCATGGCCGGAGCGTTGACGATATACCTGGCGGGCATTGTCGCGGTCATGAAAGGCGAGCGGGTGGGGCGCTATTTCGTGCTGGCCTGGTCGGTTTTCATGGTCAGCGGGCTGATCTTCGGGCTGATGCTGCTTGGCTATCTGCCCAACACGTTCCTGACCATGTACGCCTCGCACATCGGCACGGTACTGGAAATGGCGTTCCTTTCCATGGCACTCGCCGACCGCATCAACCATGCCCGTTGCCAACAGGCGCGAACGCTGCTGGCAGCGGGTCAGGACCTGGAGCGTCTCAACCAGCAACTGGCCAACAGCAACCGGCTGAAGGATGAGTTCCTGGCCACGCTTACCCATGAGCTGCGCACGCCGATGAACGGCGTGATCGGGTCGCTGGAGGTGATGCAGACGCTCGACATGGACGACGAAGTGGAGATGTATCAGCAGACAGCCGCCAGCTCCGCGCGGGACATGATGAGCATGATCAACGGCATTCTGACCCTTACCGAGCTGCAGGCCGGTGTGCTGTATGCCGACTGCGACGTTTTTTCGCCTGAGGATCTGGCGGAGAGGTTGCGCGAGCGCTTCAGCGGTGCGGCTCAGTCAAAGGGGTTGATCCTGACGTTTGATCTGGACGATAAGCTCCCGCCAGGCTTGCGTGGCGACGTCGGCAAGCTCTACCAGTGCATCGAGTGTCTGATGGACAATGCGATCAAATTCACGCGCAAGGGCGCAGTGCAAGTGCGCTTCAGCGGTCATCCACAGGACCTGGAGCGCATGTACCTGCGGGTGGAGGTGATGGACAGCGGTATTGGTTTCAGCCGGTTGGACGAAGCCCAGTTGTATCAACACTTCTTTCAGGTGGATGGCTCCATGACCCGCGAATACGGTGGGCTGGGCATCGGTCTGGCGATCTGCCGGAAACTGGTCGAGTTGCAGGGTGGCGAGCTGAGTCATCGTTCCGAGCCAGGCAAGGGCAGCTGCTTTACGCTGAGCGTTCCGATGCTGATGGTCGTTCCGGGCGCCGTGCGCAAGGCCCCGCAACTCAAGGCCCAGTGGGGTATATAGGCCGCCTCTGCAAAGCGGCACGAGCAAAAGGCACCGACATTTCGGCGGCTACGACACTTTTGCAAATGCCGGGTGCATGATTCACTGTCTACACGTTGCGCGTGCATGCAGGATGACTCATGAACCTGAATCAGTTTGCCGAAACCCACGAAGTCACCAATCAACCTCCGCCTCTGGACGGGGTAAACCTCTACCGCATCGATGTACCGCTCCAGGAATGGAGCACGCGATTCGGTGCAGGCTGGGCGCAGCCGCGCATAGATGCCTGCGGCGCACTGGCAGGCGGACCATTGATGGAGGCGGGCTTTCTGGCCAACCAGAACAAGCCGGTGTTTGCCAGCCATGACCGCTACGGACACCGCATCGATCTGGTCGAGTTTCACCCGGCGTATCACCAACTGATGAACACGGCCATCGAGCATGGCATTGCGTCGCTGCCCTGGACTGATCCCCAGCCCGGCGCTCATGTGGCGCGTGCGGCCATGAGTTATCTGCATACGCAGGCAGAGCCCGGTAGCGGTTGCCCGTTGACCATGACCTTCGCCAGCGTTCCTGCACTCAGGCTACAGCCGGATCTGGCTGAAATCTGGCTGCCGAAAGTGCTGTCTACGCATTACGATCCGCGCAATGTGGGCGTTGCGCACAAGCGCGGCGTGACCATCGGCATGGCCATGACCGAAAAGCAGGGCGGCACCGACGTGCGCGCCAATACCACACGTGCGGTCCCGGTGGGCGCAGGCGGCCCCGGCCAGGCGTATGAGCTGGTCGGGCACAAGTGGTTCTGCTCGGCACCGATGTGCGACGCGTTCCTGACCCTGGCGCAGACCGAAAAAGGGCTCAGCTGTTTTCTGCTGCCACGCCATCGACCTGACGATACCCGCAACGAGTTCTACATCCAGCGGCTGAAGAACAAGCTCGGCAACTGGTCCAATGCGTCGAGTGAAGTCGAGTTTCGTGGCGCGCTGGCGTGGATGGTCGGTGAAGAAGGGCGCGGCGTGCCGACCATCATCGAAATGGTCGGCATGACCCGTTTCGACTGCATGATCGGCTCCAGCGCCTTGATGCGTCAGGCGCTGACGCAGGCTACGCATCATTGCGCGCACCGGTCGGTCGGTGGCCGGTTGCTGGCCGAGCAGCCGTTGATGCAGAACGTCCTGGCTGACCTGGCGCTGGAAAGCGAAGCCGCGCTGGCCCTGACCCTGCGCATGGGGCGTGCGCTGGATCATCTGGATAATGACCACGAGAAACGTTTCGTGCGGCTGGTCACGGCGGTGGGCAAATACTGGATCTGCAAGCGCGCCCCGGCCATGATCAATGAAGCCGCCGAGTGCCTGGGCGGTGCCGGCTATGTCGAGGACAGCATCCTGCCCCGGCTGTACCGCGAGGCACCGGTCAACTCCACGTGGGAAGGCTCCGGCAACGTGCAATGCCTGGACGTGCTGCGGACTCTGTCAAAAGAACCCGGCGCGTTCGATGCGCTGTTCGACGAGCTGGGTGACGGGCACGGTGATCGGCATCTGGCAGCGCATATCGCCAGGTTGAAAAGTGCGTTTCAGGACACCCGCGACATTCAGTACCGCGCCCGACAACTGACCGAAGACATTGCCGTCGCCTTGCAGGGCAAGCTGTTGCTGGAAGCGGGCAATGCCGCGGTCAGCGATGGTTTCATTGCAGGGCGGATCGCCTCTGGCGGGCGCGTGTATGGCGCATTGCCGCAGGGTGTCGATGTAGAAACATTGTTGCTCAGGGCCTCACCACAGGTGGCATGAGCACGCGAACCCGTTACGATGCACGTCTGCAAGATCAGACAGGACATGAATCGTGACCCAAGCCTTTGTTGTTGTCGACACCGCCGAGCAGGCCGTAGAGCGGCTCGCCGAGCTGCATGAACGTGCGACCGGCGCGCTGAGTCAGGCGCTCAAGCGCTATCTGAAAGACCGCGTCGAGCCCACCGCCGAGGAGCGTGCGCAGTTTCGCTACCCTCAACTGCGCCTGGTGTACAAGTGCCACGGTGAAGTGCCGCTGACCACCCGCGCCTATGCCAAGGTCCAGTTGCCCGGCACCTACAGCGTTACCGTCACGCAGCCGAAAGCGTTCAAAAAGTACCTGCTGGAGCAACTGGTCCCGCTGATGAGCGATTTCACCGTAACGGTTGAAGTCGGCATCAGCGAGCAGAACATCCCTTATCCCTACGTGGTCGAGCAGGGCGACGAGCTGGCTGGCACCGGCGTGACTGCTGCGGCGCTGGCGCGGGTGTTCCCGAGCACCGACCTGTCTGCTGCGACCGATGGCATCGCCGACGGCCTGTATGACTGGGCCAATGTCGATCCGCTGCCACTGGCGTTGTTCGATGCCGCGCGGGTGGATTTCTCGCTGCGCCGCCTGGTGCATTACACCGGCAGCGACTGGCGTCATGTTCAACCGTGGATTCTGCTGACCAACTACCATCGTTACGTTGACCAGTTCATCCTGCATGGCCTGGAAAAACTCCGTGAAGACCCGCGTTTCGTACGCATGGTCCTGCCGGGCAATGTGGTGGTCGACAAGAGCATGAGTCTCGACGAGGCCCAGGCCATCGTTGCCAGTGTGGTCTGGCACCGCTATCAGATGCCGGCTTACCACCTGATCGCCGAAGACGGTCATGGCGTGACGCTGGTCAACATCGGCGTCGGCCCGTCCAATGCCAAGAACATCACGGACCACTTGGCGGTACTGCGTCCGCATTGCTGGCTGATGATCGGTCACTGCGGTGGCCTGCGTCAGTCGCAGACCATAGGCGACTACGTACTGGCGCACGCCTATATGCGCCGCGACGGGATTCTCGACCGAGTGCTGCCACCGCACATCCCGATCCCCGCCTTGGCCGAAGTGCAACTGGCCTTGCAGGAATCGGCGGCGCAGATTACCGGCGAACGCGGCGAAGAGCTCAAGAAGCGTCTGCGCACCGGTACGGTTCTGACCTACGACGACCGTAACTGGGAATTGCGCTGGGCGCAGGAGCGCCCGCTGATCAATCTGTCGCGCGCCGTGGCAGTCGACATGGAAAGTGGCACCATCGCCGCTCAGGGTTATCGCTTGCGTGTGCCTTATGGCACCTTGCTTTGCGTGTCCGACAAACCGTTGCACAGCGAAATCAAACTGCCGGGTTCGGCCAATGCGTTCTACGAGCGTGCGGTCAGTCAGCACTTGAAGATCGGCATCGCCGCGCTGGACCTGCTGCGTACCGAGCTGAACTCGCTGCACTCACGCAAACTGCGCAGCTTCGATGAGCCGCCGTTCCGTTGATGGCCTGCCGTTAATAGATTGGTATTTGCACGAAGGGCCACTAAAGTGGCCCTTTCTGTTTTCCGATTGCCAAATTCTCATGTCCCGCATTCAACGCCCTGTTTCTCGCCGTCCCGTTTCCAACCCCGCAGGTGCTGGCCGGCGTGTCGCCAAAGCGCCACCGGCTGAGCCTAAGCTGTTTCTGTTCAATAAGCCGTTTGACGTGTTGACCCAGTTCAGTGACGAGGGAGGTCGCGCAACGCTCAAGGACTTCATCAAGATCCCCGGTATCTATCCGGCTGGCCGCCTTGACCGCGACAGCGAAGGCTTGTTACTGCTGACCAACGATGGCCAGTTGCAGGCGCGCATTGCCGATCCGAAACACAAGCTGGCCAAGACCTACTGGGTACAGGTCGAGGGCGAGCCGACGGATGAGCAACTGCAGCAGTTGCGCTACGGTGTCCAGCTCAACGACGGCCCGACCTTGCCCGCCGAAGCGCGGCAACTGCAAGAGCCGCAGCTCTGGCCACGCAATCCTCCCGTGCGCTTTCGCAAGAGCGTGCCGACAAGCTGGCTGGAACTGGTGATCAAGGAAGGGCGTAATCGGCAGGTGCGGCGCATGACGGCTGCCGTCGGGTTGCCAACCCTGCGGCTGGTGCGGGTCAGGATTGGCGACTGGACGCTGGAAGGCCTGGATCAGGGCCAATACCGGGAAGTCGCCGCAAAACTGTGAGGCCGAACCGACTCAGTTGCGCAGATGGGTCAGCGGCATTTCGGTGCTCGCCAGCACCTGGTTGAGCACAAAGCTCGACTTGACGCTGGTCACGCCTTCGATCCGGGTCAGGTGGCCCAGCAGCAGTTTCTGGTAGTGATCCATGTCTGGCACCACCACTTTCAGTTGATAGTCCGCGTCCATGCCGGTCACCAGGCTGCATTCCAGAACCTGAGGCAGGTTGCGGATTTGCTGTTCGAAGTTCTCGAAGCGTTCGGGCGTGTGCCGGTCCATGCCGATCAGCACGTAGGCGGTCAGGTTCAGGCCCAGTTTCTTGCGATCCAGCAGGGCAACCTGACGCACGATGTAACCGTCGTCCTCGAGTTGCTTGACCCGGCGCGAGCAGGGAGATGGCGATAGACCAATGCGTTCGGCCAATTCCTGGTTGGATATGCGTGCGTCCCGTTGCAATTCAGCCAAAATGCTCAGGTCGTATCTGTCGAGCTTGCTCACGATGCACCCCTTTATCAATTCAATTGCGCTGGATTATTCATCTGAAGTCAAAAATTGCGCAAGTAATGTTTTAATCCGCAATATTAGCAATCCTTTGCCTTAGCCTCAGGTCTATTCTTTTAACCAGAATCACTGCCCGGACACAGCGTCCAGCGCGACCCGCCGAATCAGGCCAGTCGCGGCCTCCCATCCAACAGGGTGTGCCAGGCCCCCGGGCTACATACTGTCCAGAAGACGGCATGAGGTGAGCCAGCGTCAAAAGCGTTGCGCCAGGACGAAGTATCTCAAGGGGGCCATCTGGCCCCCTTTTCTTTGTCTGCTGATAAAGTGCGCAGAACGGCGCTACGCTTAAACAGTCTTAATGACGTCAACCTGCGCTCTAGTGAGGAAAGCATGAAATCTGGCATCTGGCAGTTTGCGGGTGTAAGTCTGTTGTGTCTGAGCATCAGCGCTCACGCACTGGCCGACGAACGTGATGATTCGCCGCGCAATCCGCTTTACGGCAGCCCCGGCGATAACGGGCAACAACGTCAGCAGCAACAGCAGCGTGCTCAAGAGCAGAACAATCAGCAGCGTCAGATTCAACAGCAGCAGAATCAGCAGCGCCAGGTCGAGCGTCAGCAGCAACAACAGATCAACCAGCAGCAGATCAATCAGCAACGCCAGATTCAGGAACAGCAGAACCAGCAGCGTCAGGTCGAGCGTCAGCAACAGCAGCAGATCCAGCAACAGCAGATTCAACAGCGCAACGTCGAGCGCCAGCAGCAACAGCAGATCGACCAGCAACAAAGGGATCAGCAGCGTCAGATTCAGCAGCAGCAAAACCAGCAGCGTCAGCAGTTACGCCAGGCTCAGGACAACCTGCCGATCCAGAGTGGCCCGAGGGAGGCCTGGCAAACCCAGCAGCCGCGTCAGGGCTATTATCAAGACATCCCGCGCGGCAATAACCGCAATTGGCAGGCTGGTAATGGCCGCCCCAATGACCGCTGGGAAGGGCGCCCCGACGGCCGTGGCAATGGCTGGGGACCAGGCCCGCAATATCGGCCCGGCTATGCGATAGACCGTGTACCGGGCGGCTATTCGCGAATTCCCTATCGTGGTCAGGATTATTACTACTCGGGTGGCTACTGGTATCGCCCGCAAGGCCCACGCTATGTGGTGGTGACACCGCCTTATGGCGTTCGGGTCAGCAGGCTGCCGTCCTATTCTCAGGAAGTATGGATCGGTAGCAGTCTGCTGTTTCTGGCGGCGGGTACTTATTACGCTTATCAGCCCGACAGTCAGGACTACGTGGTGGTCAATCCGCCGCAGAACGAGGCGGTGTATCAGCAGGCCCCGGCTGAACAGCAGAGCAATGGTTACGATCCGGTTGCCTACCCTGCCAATGGCCAGAGCCCGCAACAGGTCGAGCTGGACCATTACCAGTGCTACCGTCAGGCGGCAGATCAGAGCGGCTTCGATCCGGCCAACGTCGCCGGCCAGCCTCCGCCTGAACAGGTGGATGCCTATCGTCGCTTGATGGGCGACTGTCTGGCCGGGCGTGGCTACAGCGTCAATTGACGCTGATCAGGCGTCAGCCTGCCTGACCACTTCCTGGGGATCGGCGTGCACCAGCACTTCGGCCTTCGGGAATTGTGCGTGAATGGCGTCGGCGACCTGATCGCAAAGCGCATGGGCGACTGACAGGGTCAGCGCTCCCGGCAATTCCAGATGCAGCTGCACGAACCATCGATTACCCGAAATTCGTGTACGCAGGTCATGCGCCCCAAGTACCCCCGGTACTTCGCACGCCAGCGCCAGCATGCGGGTGCTGACATAGGCGGGCAGCTCTTCATCCATCAAGACCGACACTGTTTCGCGGGCGATCTGCAATGCGCTCCATAAAATGTAAAGCGCGATACCCAGACCAAAATAGGCGTCCAGTTGCTGCCAGCCGAAAAACGCCAGGGTCAGCGCCACCAGAATACTGGCGTTAAGCAGCAGGTCCGAACGGTAGTGTAATGAATCGGCGCGGATGGCCGCCGAGCCTGTCGCCTTGATCACCCGGTATTGCAGGGTGAGCAGCGCCAGGGTCAGTGCGATGGAAACTACCATCACGACCATCCCCAGCAACGGCGCGCCCAACGGTTCCGGATTCTGAATGCGCTCGACTGCCTGAACCGCGATCAGCACGCCGCTGACGGTGATGAACAAGGCCTGTGCCATGCCCGACAGTGCTTCCGCCTTGCCATGACCATAGCGATGATCATCATCGGCAGGACGTAGCGCGTAATGCACCGCCAGCAGGTTTAGAAACGAGGCTGCACCGTCAAGCAACGAATCGGTCAGACCGGCCAGCAGGCTCACCGAGCCGCTCAGCCACCAGGCCACACCCTTGGCCAGAATCAGCGTCACGGCAACCGCCAGCGAGGCCCGCGTCGCCAGACGCAGCAGTCGGGTATGTTCGGCAGTGGTGCTCATGACGCTTCCTTGAACCGTGTCCATATCAGGCTGCCGGGACCAGCCCCAGTGCTGCCAGTTGTTCCACACTGCCTTTGTGCTGGATCAGGCGTGGGTCGTTCAACGGCAGGGAACGACCCAGCTCGGTTTCAATGATGGCTTGCAGCTTGGTGTTGTCGACGCTGCCATCAGCCTTGAGCGCTTTTTGCAGCTTTTGCGGATCAATCTGCGCGTGCTCGCCAGGAGCGTAATAAATCGCGCCCGTCGCGAAGTCCACTGCAAACGCAATGACGCCGGGAACGATATAGAACAGCAGTGCAAACGCATCCAGCGCGGCAATGGCCGGATCAACCTTGCCATCAATCTGGCCACGACGGTCAGGGTAGAAAATACTGCCGCAGGCGGAAATCTGGGTCAGCAACGTGGCGACCAGAACGCCACCAATCAAGCGAGAAGGAATGCGCATGGAAAGCTCCTGAGATGAAGAGGGCAACTATACAAGGCAATGGCTGCAAGGCTAAGACTATTGAGTGATGGGGTGGTTCTGCGTCCGTGAAGTTAAACCAAATGGGATGCAGAGCACTCTGAACTGCAGAGTCGCAGGGGGCTGGGCGGGCGCTGAAGATTATCGAATGTGAGATCGGCCAGGAAAACAGCTCTATCGCCAATGCCTCTTACCGACCACGATTAACATCTGGTTTACTGTGCCGCACGATAACTACAAAAACTCAGGAGTCATGTATGCAACCGATTCGTCTCGGTCTGGTGGGCTACGGCAAGATTGCCCAGGATCAGCACGTTCCCGCGATCCACGCCAATCCCGCGTTTGAGCTGGTGGCCGTGGCTACGCAGGGGCGGCCGTGCGCCGGGGTAGAGAATTTCAAATCCCTTGGCGAACTGCTTGCGAGCGGGCTGAAGGTCGATGCGATTGCGTTCTGTACGCCCCCGCAAGGTCGGTTTGCCCTGGTGCAAGAGGCGTTGGCGGCCGGTAAACACGTGCTGGTCGAGAAACCGCCGTGTGCGACGCTTGGTGAGGCGATGGCGTTGGTGGAGCAAGTGTCGGAGCAGGGCGTCAGCGGTCTGTTCGCCTGGCATTCGCGCTACGCGCAGGGTATCGAAGCGGCGCGTGACTGGCTGTCTACCCGCACCCTGCAGAGCGTTCGGATCGACTGGAAAGAAGACGTGCGCAAGTGGCATCCAGGCCAGGCGTGGATCTGGCAGCCCGGTGGCCTTGGTGTCTTCGATCCGGGCATCAATGCTTTGTCGATCGTGACCCATCTGCTGCCACGGCCATTGTTTATCGAGTCTGCCGAGTTGCGCGTGCCGAGCAATTGCCAGTCACCTATTGCCGCGTCGATCAAAATGTCCGACACGCGCCAACTGGACATCCGCGCCGAGTTCGATTTCGACCATGGCCACGATGAACTCTGGAGCATCGAGATTCGTTGCGCCGAAGGCACCTTGCGCCTGGACAACGGTGGCGCACTATTGAGTATCGACGGTGTGCGTCAGGCGGTATCGGAGGAGGGCGAGTACGCAGCGGTGTATCGGCACTTTCAGCAACTGATCGGTGGCAACGCCAGCGACCTGGACTTGCAACCGCTACGGCTGGTCGCAGACAGTTTTTTTGTCGGCAGTCGAGCGTCTGTTGAACCGTTCCATGACTAATAGTCTCTCAGGTATCAGGTGGGGCGAGCGTTTTGCCGTCCCCCACATACGTCGGCCTGACAAGAGAGCAGAAATTGGACATTGAAAAGCGTTGGCCTGCCAGTGAACAAGAGTTGGTGGAAGTACGACGGTTCAATAAAACCCTCGCGCGGATGCCGCGTTTCCAGATCCGCAACCGCATTACACCCCGGCTGATTCAGGCTTTATTGCGCGCCGCTCAGATTGGTAGCGCTTTCAAGCCGGGAGGGCATGGCCTTCATATCGAAAAAAGGACGGTCAGCCCGGATAACGTGCCTGTACCTGTGCGCATCATCAGGCCCAGAGGCAAACCCAAGGGCGTGGTGTTCGATATTCACGGTGGCGGATGGGTGATCGGCAACGCTCAGATGAACGATGACCTCAACGTAGGAATGGTTAACGCCTGCAACGTGGCGGTCGTTTCGGTCGATTACCGACTTGCGGTAACGACTCCCATTGAAGGCCTGATGGAGGATTGTTTTTCTGCCGCTTGCTGGCTTTTGGGGGACTGCGAAGAGTTTGCCGGTCTTCCCGTTATCGTCGTTGGCGAATCGGCCGGTGGGCACCTCGCTGCCGCGACCCTGTTGAAGCTGAAAACCAGACCAGAGTTGCTTGGGCGTGTAGCGGGCACGGTCCTGTACTACGGCGTTTACGACCTGACGGGGACGAAAAGCGTCCGTACGGCTGGCCCTGACACGCTCGTTCTGGACGGGCCGGGCATGGTCGGTGCCATGCGTTCGCTTACCCCCGACAGAAGCGACGACAAACGTCGCGAGCCACCACTGTCACCCTTGTATGGCGATTTGACCGGCCTTCCGCCCGCACTGATGTTCGTCGGAGAGATCGACCCGCTGCTGGATGACACACTGCAAATGGCCGAGCGCTGGGCCAACTCGGCAGAGGTCGAAATGCACCTCATGCCCGAGTCGCCCCATGGCTTCATCCACTTCCCGACCGCGTTGGCGCGCAAGGCTCTGGCGCGCAGCCGCGAGTGGATCAATGAACGGATCGAGGCGGTGGGTTAGGCGAATAGCCTGGCCCCGCACGGGGCCACACTGAACGCTATCGTTTCGAACCTGCCAGACATTCCTTGCCATAGCTCTAATGGCATGGAGCCCCTTTCACCCACGCATGGCCCTAATGGAACGCCCTGTTGCCCGACGGCGAGATCGGGAAGGTTCGGTGGCAGCAGAAGATTATGAAACCAGACGGTTATTTTTGACCACGCAATGCTGTGATTTCTACGCGGACGCTCTAGTGAAAAACGCATTTGACCTTTTAATTGACCGCCTGGCGAAAGATTACAAGATGCCTGAACTTCCTGTTAAGCAACACGAGCATGAAGTTTATTGTTTTGACTTCAAGGAAGTGTCGATAAAAATTTATCAGGACGCCTTCAAATGGGTGTATTTCTTATCCGATATTGGGGTTGTCGACACCCTGGACAGCCACACTTGCCAGCGCCTCCTTAGGCTTAACGAATTCAACCTCAGCACACCATTTTTTACCGTAGGCCTGACGGAAAAAAATGGCGGAGTCGTGCACACGCGAATCCCTTTTCCTCATCTTGATAACGTAGAAATGCGCCGCGTTGTCGAAGCGTTATTGAATGTGTCGGGCGAAGTAAAAAAACCTTTGGGTTTGTCTGATAGCCCGGTCTGAGCAGCCATTGATTCTGGCTTGGAACGTTGTATCTCAATCCATCTGGAGAACGTTTAAATGGGCAATCTCTGCAGTAAGGGGGGCGTCGGTCGAACCTACAGCCCTCCGGCAAGTCCCGTGTATGGATCGGGCGGAAGCTCACCCCCGCGGTTCGTTGGGCAATACACGCTGACCTCCATTCGCCAATTGTCCAGCCAAGAGAGGGAAAAATTTCTCGACGCGCATGATCCTGTGAGGGTTTACGACTTAAACCGGGAAACGCCAGTTTATCGCACGACTCCGAGAGAATTCGTGTGCAATGGATATGCAGCCGGGAACCCAAATTCAGGTGCTATCATCGCACTTCATGAATAATTACAAGAAAGCCCATATGCCCAGCATATTGGAGCGAGGCCTGATCAGGCGGATGCCTACAGGCCTCGGATAGCACATGCATCCTCTTTGAATACGCCGTCCTTGAATGTCATGACAGGTCCGGGCGCGCTCGGGGCTCTCAGGCGTTACGCACGTTCCGATCATGTAACCACTGAAATGAGACTGGGCGACTTTTTGGATCAAGGAGGCAAGGTGTACAGTGACAACTCTGCGATGAGCGCAGGGGGTGACAGGGTAGAGGCTCTGATTGTGACATTGCCTGAAGGTCGTACGGTGCCGGTCAATATCCTCGATTAGTGCATTTTCATGTTCCAGTCAGGCCGCGCAGTGTGCGGCCTGACTGCATTCCGGAACGCATCAGCTTGCTTGGGCAATTTCCGACACCCACTTCGATACTGGGTCGCCACTGCTCAAGCCCGGCTGCACAAGACCGTCGATCATGAAGGTCGGCGAGACGTGTATGCCGTTCTGGCGAGCATATTTGGCGTGCCATTTTACGGCCTGTTCAAGCTCGGGATCGGCGAATGCCGCCGCCAACGCGAGGCCGCTGTAACGCTCGATGCGCGCGATGATGTCGTTGGGCGTCGCGTCCATATTCGGGCCGCTGGCGTGGTGTTCAAACTCGAACTCTTCACGGTGCGATGCTACTGCCGTCATGACAGCCTTGGCGCTTTGCTTGCCGTCCTCAAGGGTCGCAGCCGCCAGAATGCAGCGCACGATGACACCCGAAAACATGTGCCATGGCTGGGATTGCAGACGAATTTTGACGGTAATCCTGTCTTCTCCTGACTGAGCCAGCAGCTCATCGAGCTTGAAGAAGGCCTTGACCGAAAAAGGGCAGGTTGGCTCAAGGAAGACTTCGAACAGGCGAGGCCCGTGGCCCCAGGAAAGTGCGTCTGAGTGCATGGTCGTATTGCTCCCGTCGAGGGTTATGCAGAAGGCGCGGGGCGCACAGGCACAAGAAGTGTTCTCCCGAACCTCTCTCGTCCTCATGCTCCGCGTCACGTATTGGAGCGTTGCGCCTGATTCAGGCTGTACCAGAGCAGGCACCTTTAAAGCCTGAACTGCGGATCATGCGGGTTTGAGAGCAGGTTCGGGCATGAGTTCGATTTTCAGGCCAGCAACGCGTTAATCCACCGGACCTGTTGTGCAACCTCCTGCAATTTCTCTTCGCTCACGGCTTTCTGCGCACGTTCGAAATTACTCAGCGTTTTTTGTTTTTTGCCTGACAAGCGCTGCCACTTCAGCAGAAACGCCGGGCTGCGCGCCTGCATCTGAAGCGGGCCGAAATACAGTTCCTCGGCGGTGTACTCCACGGGGCCCGTGTGCTCGGCAACGATGATTTCGTAGTCGAAACGATTTTCCCGCAGCACTTCTTCGCTGACGATGCGGTAATCATGTTCCATAAGCCAGAGACGCAACGGCTGCTCGCCGCCGTTGGGTTGCAGGATCAAGCGTTCCTGACCGCTCAGGCGCGCCTTGCCCGCTTCAAGGATGTCGCGAATCGTCTCGCCGCCCATGCCGCAGAGACTGATCGCCGTGATCGCGTCTTGCACTTCTATCGCTGCCAGACCATCGGCCAGGCGCACGCTGATCTGATCCTCCAGATCGTTCTCGCGCACGGTGCGCTCGGCTGCGCAGAACGGTGTCAACGCGACTTCGCCAGCCACTGCCGACGCAATGACGCCACGGTTCAGCAGCGCCACCGGCAGATAGCCGTGGTCCGAGCCGATATCGGCCAGCCGTGCACCGTGTGGCACATACGTCGCCACACGCTCAAGGCGCATGGACAATCTCTGTTCGTTCAACGGTAACCCCTTTCACCACGAGCGTCCGGCAGCATGGCCGGGTCCGGGCGCGATTCTGTAGAGCAACGCGGCGCATTTCAACTTTGCGTGACAAAGCCCACCGCTCGACCCCTACCGGACGCTCGCGTAGGCTTGGTGTTTTCCATCCTCAAAGCAGATATCCCATGGCGAACGCAGACATCACCTTCACCCCGGATCCCGATCCGGAATCCATCTCCTCGGACGTCGCCGACTTCAACGGTGTGCTGGTCAGCACCCAAATCCCCACTCGTCCCGATGGCAGCCTGGAGCTGGGCGGCATCACCGAGCAGAGCGAATGCACCCTGCGAGCCCTGAAAGACGCACTCGAACGCGCCGGCAGCTCGATGGACCGGGTCATGCACCTGACCATCTACCTGACCGACATGGCTGATCGCGCCGCATTCAATGATGTGTACAAACGCTTCTTCAGACAACCGTGGCCCGTGCGCGCAGCAGTGGGCGTGGCGGCGTTGGCGGTTGAAGGGATGCGGGTTGAAGTGACGGCGATGGCGGCCAAGGCGGGCTGAATGCAGTCGCTTCATAACATGCTTGTCATGAATAATGAGGCTAAGCACGTCTGTCAGCCTCCAGCAGCACTAAACATAAGGAGATGTATGTGAGACCGGGTCGTAGACTGTTGATGATCGCGGGAGGGCTGGCCGTGCTGGGTTTTGTTGGACATGCCGTATATGAAGCTCTGCCCGGTGATATGGGTAATGATCATATCAATGTCGTATGCGAGGAGGTTGTTAGCGGGCGCTTCAACGGAGACGGGACCATTGATGATTCAAAAAAGAAGACACGAAAGTGTTCTTCGGCTCTTCGTGCTCTTTCTGCCCATTACGTGGTGCTTGACGACGACGTCTATTGGATGAACCAGGTACGTTATAAAGAGAAACCCTGCATTACTGGTGCCGGTGATGCGTCAGGAGCGATTAGTAATTTTTCGTTTTCATGCCTGTTATCAAAACAAGGTCAGATCAACTCGATCGAGACGCGCGAGCTTAACTTAGTGGCACATTACTCGCCTGCCTTCAAGCCGCTGGAGGGTAGCCTTCAGGGGATTGCTGACTGGCAGACTGATCAGCTTGCCTATTACGCCAAAGATGATATTTCTGTTTACTATGGGGGGCGAAAGATAAAGGGCGCAGATCCACATATGTTCTCGGTGGTTTTTCCCTTGGGTGATGACAAGAAGTGGCGCAGTATTAGTGTCTCTATGAGCGGCAACGAGATGTTCGTCGGCGGTTTGAGTATTGGCGACATTGATTTATACGATTTTCGTCCGTTGATCCCTGTTGATTGTCCTGAACACGGCCTTTCTGAATGTGCGGGGCATAGAGAGTTAGAAGATTTTTTAAAGTATGATAATTGGGGCCAAGGCCTGCTGGGGCTGGTAGGCAATGATCTCGTCTTTCTGCATACCTCTGGCGCTGAACGATTTTCTGATATGGCGTCTTCCGACACATTTATGTTCGCGACCAGCAAGAAAATCTATGTTTACACCAAAGCGAAATTTTATGAACTCAGCGGTGAGTGTTCATTTAACAAAAAACTGGTGCCGATGGACGTGAGTGACTTTACAACTAATCGTTGGTGATTCGATTTTTGCGATGGCGGCCAAGGCGGGCTGACCATAAGGAGATGGAATGCTACAGATACTGGGCAAAGCCTCATCAATCAATGTCCGCAAAGTGCTCTGGACCTGTGCAGAGTTGGAAATCCCGTTCGAACGGCAGGACTGGGGCTCTGGTTTCAGGGAAACGAACACGCCTGAATTCATGGCACGCAACCCTAATGCGGTGGTTCCAGTCATTGAGGATGATGATTTCGTTCTGTGGGAGTCGAACACGATCATCAGGTACCTGGCGAACCGCGAAAACGCCGTGCATCTCTATCCAGCCGACGCGATAGCCAGAGCCCGAGTGGATCAATGGATCGACTGGCAGGCCACAGACCTCAACAAATCCTGGGGTTATGCCTTCATGTCGCTGGTCAGGCACAGCGTCGCCCATCAAGACCCTGACGCGCTTGCTGCCGGATGCCGTCAATGGAACAGACACATGGAGATCCTGGATCGACAGCTTGATGCCACCGGGGCGTATGTAAGCGGCAGCGAGTTTTCGCTGGCAGACATCCCGATAGGCCTTTCAGTAAATCGCTGGTTTGAAACCCCGTTAAGTCATCCGGACTTCCCGGCAGTGAAGGCCTATTACGAACGACTGAGCGAGCGCCCCGGCTACCGCTTGCATGGCCGAAACGGAACGCCGTGAGCCCTGCGCTTGAGAGCTCAGCGTTATGCATAAGTTTGCTTTGGCGGACTCACATTGAGCATAAATCTTCGGCGGTCATGAGGGTCTCTTCGTGAGCAATGCGGATCGCCGCCCCGGTCATACAGGGTGTCAGTACTCCGGCTGATGCTGCTGCGGTTTTAGCCCCACTTTCCGGACTCGTCAGGACTTTTTGTATAACCCTGAGCGCTTGAGCCCTGCATCGAATATTGACTCGCCCGTGGAACCGGATCCCGTTGCTTGCCACCAAGACGACAATGAGTTCCCGGGAAAGCATATGATCAACCTCACCAGCATTGCATCCTCGTTGGCGCGTGTAGCGCTCAGCGATTCGGCAAAGCCAACGATAGACCGCGCGATGAACGTCGTTAGCCATATCGCTGGCAAAGTGGCGTTGCAGGTCAATAGCTCATTGCTGGAGCAGAAAGGCCGGCTCAACGAGCGTCAGCAGAAAGGCCTCGCGGTAATCCTGGACGCATTGCGCGGCAAGGAACCGGTGACCAATGTCGAGACGCACGAAGGCGGAGGCCGATTCAATCTGGCACGAGCTGCCTTCGACGTAGCCAGCGTTGTCTGGGAGCGCGACAAGTCGATGCATAACGTGATGAGCTTTTTGGGCGTCAGCGACAGCCAGGGCAAGACGTTGTTCTCTCTGGGCAAGAAGCTGGCCGACGCGATGGCCAAGCCTGAACCCGCGCAGGGCAAGGACAACTGTGAGGCGCACCATGCGTTCTTCTCCAGCAACCTGAAGCTGAACAAACTGATGAACGACATCGCTGACCAGCTGATCAACGAGATTCGTCAGTCGAACAGCGATCGCGTGCGACGACCCACACCGGGCCCATCCTGGAGACCTGAAAGCGCTCAACAGCAAGCACGTCCGGAAACGCCTCCACGCACTCGCCCCCAGGCCAACAGCGCGCCGCCACCACCACCGAAAGCAAAGCCCAATGCAGGCGCTGAGCGGCCGTCAACGCAACGGCCCCACGACACACCAGCCGCTGACGCTTCCGCGAAGGTGAGCGATTCCGCCCCCGCCAAGTCACCCGTCAAGCCGCTGTACGAGCACCTGGGCCTCTCGGACATGACGGCAGACCTCTCCGCAGTCAAAACGGCTTACAAGAAAGCCGCGTTGAAGAACCATCCTGATAAAAACGCGGGCAACGTGGAGGAGGCGACTGAGCGTTTCAAAGTGATTTCAAATGCGTTCAGGATTTTGTCCGATCCGCAATTGCGCAAGGATTATGACAATGGACTTATTGATGAGAAAGGCGACAAGGTTACGCCTGATTCTCCAGCGTAAGGTACGCTTGCGGCTGCGCTATATCAGCAGCGGGCACCTTGCGTAAGCAGACCAGATAACTAAACGCTGCTCTTCGTCGATCACACAGAAAAGTGTTCTTCTATCGCCTCGGAAAAATGTGTGCAGTTGATTCGCGCAAAACGCTGGTAGTCGCGCGACACCGAGAACGCCGAGCCTGGCATCAGCAGGATCTTGTGTTGTTCAAGTTTCTTCATGAAGGGCTCCAGGTTAGGGATGTCCGGGTGATAGGCCCAGATGAACATGCCGCCCTGTGGCGCTATGTCGAACTGCCATCCTCTTGCACGCAAGGCGCGCTGAGTCTGGACCTGTTGACTGATCAGCCTTTGCTGAACATCCTGCATGTGCCGTGCGTAGGTACCATCTGCCAGAATGGTGTTGACGAACCGTTCGCAAAACGCTGGAACGGCGACGCACGTCAACAGCTTCAGGCGGGTCAGGGGTTCTATGAGTTCTTGCGAGCAGGCGATATAGCCCACGCGTAGCGAGGCGGAGAGGCACTTGGAAAAGCTGCCGATGTAAATCACCCGATCCAGATTGTCCAGTTCCGCAAACGTCTGGCGGACAGTAGGGCTGAAGTCGCCATAGACATCATCCTCGACCACAAAGAACTCGTGCTCTACAGCAAGGCGCAAAACCTTGAAAGCGTTGTGCGGGCTGATGTTACTGCCGGTTGGGTTGTGAAAAGTGCTATTGCAAAAGAACGCTTTGACGGTGTGTTTGGCCAAGTAGCTTTCCATCTCAGCGATATCTGGCCCGTCCTGAGTCCTCCTCACGCCAACAACGTGTCCGCCTGCCAACTGGATCAACCTGATCAGGTTTCCATTGCCCGGCTCGTCTACGAATACATGATCGCCCGGCTTGATCAGCAGTCTGGCGACCAGATCCAGCCCCTGTGTCGCCCCGAGAGTGCTAAGAACCTGACTCGGTCGAATATCGATACGGGTCAGCCGCTTCATGTGCACGCACAGCTGTTTGCGCATGGGCAGATACCCCGAGATGTCACCGTACTCGGCCAGCGAACTCTGCTCCAGCCGCGCCGTGCGCCGAATGGCCTTGGCCAGCAATTCGGTGTCTCGCCATGCCGGTGGCAGCCAGCCACATCCCAGCTTGGTGTAGTGCGGTCCGGCTTGCAGAAGCCTGAACAGCGGGTCGGCGCTCATGCACGCCGGTTCGCGCGGATTCACCGATTGCGACGCACTGCTGGTTACAAAGTAACCACGTCCTGGAGACGCCGAGAGCAGCCCCTCGCTCACCAGACGCGCGTACGCCGACACCGCATCGTGATAGCTGGCCTCAGACGTCGAGGCCAGTTTTCTGATTGAAGGCATGCGTTGCCCGGCAAGCCACTCGCCTGATTCAAGGCGTTGTTTCAGGGAGTTATAGAGGGCATTGAGGCTCATGAGGGTATCGGCAAGCTGATAGAAAAAACACCCTAACAGTTAATCGGAAAGCCTGTCGACTGTGTGCCTGCGGACTGTGAGCAAATGCCAAAATCCGTCCGTCGGCTTCAAAAGGGCCGGTAAAAATGACCCCTTAAAGTCACCGGAAACCAGAAAACTGGATATCGAGACAATGCCACATTTTGACATACAGTCAGCAATCACTTCCACGTGTTCTGCTGCATACGATCAGGAGTCATTTCAGCTAGTTAGGAACCTTGTCATCGCCGCATTGCTTGAGTGCTGCTCGGTCGATGAATTTAACAAATTGAAAGATACACCCCTCATTGAAAGCGTTAGCGATCAGGCTCATGAAGATTTACTCATTTTCGCGAACAAAGACCCTGCTGCGGGCTCCGATCCTTTGTTTATTGCAAAGACTTATACATCGTATGCCGCCGTAATGCATTACCGTCTTGCGCATCGTGTGCATCTCACTACAACTAAAAACTGTAATTCCCGCGAGCAATCACTCGCCGCTATTATTTCCAGAAGGGGGAAAATTCTTTCTGGTGCTGAAATTCATTTTCGTAGTTGCATTGGTGCCCGGCTTATCATCGATCATGGTTTCGGCACAGTAGTTGGTGAAACCTCAATCATTGGCGATGATTGTTATATTCTCGGTGGCGTTACATTGGGTGCTCGGGGTATTGGCAGTAATTTCGCCGTGCCGCGTCATCCCAGAATTGGTAATCGCGTGCAGATCGGTGCATTTTCGAGTGTGTTAGGCCCTGTGTCTGTGGGTGATGACGTTTTCATAGGGCCCGGTTGTATCGTGACCAAAGACGTTCCGTCCGGTGCTCGGGTACAGGTCAAGACCTCGTTACAGGTGGTATTGGAAAATGAATAATATGGCTATGGATTACGGCGTGCTGCGCAATACGGAAAAGCTGTACTACAAAGATAAGTATTTAATGTCCGCAAGTACCAAGGTCACACGAGTACATTCTGAGGCCATTGAGTTGGACAGGACAGTGGCTTACCCCGAAGGGGGTGGTCAGGAGGCAGACGTTGGCACTATCGAACTGTGCATCGGTGTTGTACGATTCGTTTGGGTTAAGAAGCTCTACGGCACGCCGATTCGCTTAGAGGGTTTTAAAGGGGGAAAGGTAGGCGGAATTATCCTCCATATGATCCATCCAGACGATCTTTACTTGCTGGATAAAATCGATGAGGGTATGACTGCTCAAGTTAAAATCGATATTTTGCGTCGTGAGCGACTGACCCTTTCACACAGTGCCAGCCATTTTTTGTATGCCGCAGCGACGAGCCTTCGAGTAGGTCTTGAACAGTGGACGACAGGTTGCCATATTAAAGAAAAGTCGGCACGATTTGACTTTCTTGTAGATGAGCCTCTTAGCGCTGACGATGTCGCTGAAATAGAGCTGCGAGCAAATGAGTTGATTGTCCGCAATGAGTTGATCGAGAGTCACTCAGTCCAAGGTCTTGAGGACGCACGCATGTGGGTCTACCAAGACATCGAAATCCCCTGCGGCGGTACTCACCTAGACACTCCCCAAGCAATAGGGTACTTGAGCGTTCGTCGGAAGCGGCTAGGCAAAGGTAAAGAACGACTTATTTGTGAGTTTCCTGACGCGGTAATTGACTTGTCCCTCTATCATGAGAACATCTTATGATAAGTAGTCTTCCCCGATGTACATACCTATATTTCAGCGCACAATCTGTCAATCTAACTACAGCAGTGATGTCAGTGACTATGGCAGCCATCGTGGGTTCGGCGCTCACGCCCGACGCCAGGTTTTCAACATTGCCATATGGGTTCCAGTTTTTGTTTCTGATGCTAGCGACATACCCTGCCTCAAAATTGATGAGCCGGATCGGCAGAAAAAAAGCCTTCATGTTGGCCTCCATCCCGCTGGCGTTCTCCGGTATTAGTGGCTTTTGGGCAGTTAACAACCAGCATTTTTCAATGTTGGTGGTCAGTCATTCTGCGCTCGGAATTTACATCGCGTTTGCCAACTTCAACCGTTTTGCTGCAACCGATAATCTAGATCAAAAGCTAAAGCCCAAAGCTCTCTCGCTTGTCGTGGCAGGAGGGGTCGTTGCCGCTGTAGTCGGGCCTGCACTTATTGAGTTGCTAAGGGATCTGGGTGGATATCCTCTGTTTTCTTTGTGCTACGCGTCATTTATTGGACTGGCAGCACTTTCGTTATCTATTGCCGCTTTTTTACCTAGCGATTCCGTAATGCCTGCAATGATAAAACCAAATGGAAGGCCTGCCAAAGAACACGCCCATTCAATTACCCCGTCGTTAATGGTCGCGATGGCTGTCGCAGCAGTAGGCTATGCGATTATGAATTTGCTAATGATTCAGGCTTCTATGCATATGAAGCATATGCATCAGGATTTCTCGGATGTTCGCCTTGCGATTCAGTGGCATGTGATTGCGATGTTCGCCCCCTCTTTTTTTACAGGCGCGATAATCCAGAAACTCGGTGTAAAAATTACCATCTGCTTCGGATTGGTCATGTTGATTGGTTGCGCAGCTATAAACATGCTTTCAAGTAGTTATGGGTTAATGATCGCTTCACTGATTGTTCTTGGTCTGGGCTGGAATCTGACTTATGTCGGAGGGGGAGCTTTGCTGGCCCATGCTCTAAATAATAATCCTAGGTCCATTCAGCTTCAGGGGAAAAATGATCTTGTTATTGCTGTTTTTGCAACAATTGGTGCCTTTACTCCCTCGATTCTTATGAGTAGTGTGGGGTGGTTTGGTTCCAATGCCATATGCATAGCGCTGTCCATAATGTTGTTAGCGGTGACTGTCAGCTTGCTGAGTCTAAAGCTGCAACCGGATTATTCATGAAGGGAAGCAGCAAGTGAGCAAGCTCATCAGAACATGTGATCGAATTTTTACCAAACTGGAGATGAACAATCCTGGGGGTAGTCATAAATATCGTGCCGCAAGTTTTATCATTAAAAACGCACTGCACAGCGGCAAAATCATCCCCGGTATAACGACTGTGATTGAAAAGACCGGTGGCAATTTTGGATTCGGTTTGATCTCCGCTTGCCACAAGCACGGTGTTCCGGTTGAGTTGGCAGTAGGCCTTGGTTTCAGCCAAATTAAGAGAGATCTACTTGAGTGCTTTGGCGCTAAACTGATTGGCAAGGAGATGTTGGTTGCTGGTGCATCGCCGAAAGAGGTTGTCACCTATCATTTGAAGCACCAATCCGAAATGGGCAAGTCTTACTATTACACTGACCAATTTAACAATGAGGTCGGGATTGAAGCCCACCGGTACCAGACTGCCCCTGAGCTCGCATGCCAGCTTGCGGAGGTTGGTGTTGGCGAGCGATTGTTGTTCATCGGCTGCGCGGGTACAGGTGCAAGCTTTACCGGTATAACCTTGGGCCTGAAGGACTACGGCTTTGACGTTTCGACTGTATTCGTTGACCCTTCCGGCTGCGACTCTAAAGAAGGTGTTTTTTTGGATCATCGTCTTGAAGGCATGGCGGTTGGTGTCTGTCCGCCTTTTCTGGACTGGTCTTTAGTGAACGCTCGAAGCCATGTAGAACATGCTGAGATGCTAGCTGCACAGCGATGGTTCTATATGCAAAGTGGCACTTTCGTTGGTAATACCTCCGCTGCTTGTCTGTCAATTGCTCGGAGTTTGGCCAGGCGTCCTGAGTATTCTGATACAACTCTGGTAACCATTGCCTACGACGCAGGGCTTTGGTATCCAGATTTGCAAAAAAACTGTGAGGCTGACCGCTGCTTGACTGCACCGTAGCTGATGCTCAATGAGTCCGATTGAATTACAGTGCATTGGCTCGTGTAGGCGGGACGTTAACAGGAATCTGTCATTCGCCCGCTTTTGTTTTTTACTTTCCCGTTAGCGGGCTACTCGCTCCCCCAGAAACCCCACCCCGGTATACTCCCCGCATCTCTCCGGGAGCCCCCATGATCTCGTTACCCATCGATGCCGTCCTGCCAGCACTGCGCCAGGCCCTGACCACGCGCCATGAAGCCGTACTCGAAGCACCTCCCGGCGCGGGCAAGACCACGCGTGTGCCGCTCGCGCTGCTTGAGGAAACCTGGCTGGCCGGGCAGACCATTCTGATGCTGGAGCCTCGGCGACTGGCGGCAAGAGCAGCCGCCGAACGATTGGCCAGTGAGCTGGGCGAGAAGGTCGGCGAGACGGTGGGTTATCGGATTCGTCTGGAAAGTCGCGTCGGTCCGAAGACGCGTATTGAAGTGGTGACTGAGGGGATTCTCACGCGTCGCTTGCAGGACGACCCTGCGCTGGAAGGTGTGGGGCTGCTGATTTTCGATGAGTTTCACGAGCGCAGTCTGGACGCCGATCTGGCATTGGCCCTTAGCCTCAATGGTCGTGAGCTGTTTCGTGACGATCAGCCGCTGAAGATTCTGCTGATGTCGGCCACGCTGGAAGGCGAGCGGCTGGCGGCGTTGCTGGACGATGCGCCGGTAGTGCGCAGCGACGGGCGGATGTTTCCGGTGACGATGCAGTGGGGGCGTCCTTTTCAGCCGGGTGAATTCATCGAGCCGCGTGTCGTGCAGACGATACTGGATGCGCTGGGCAGCGAGTCCGGCAGCCTGCTGGTGTTTCTGCCGGGGCAGGCCGAGATTCGTCGGGTCAACCAGCAACTGGCAGGAGCGCTGGGCGAACGCGCCGACATTCTGCTTTGCCCCTTGCATGGTGAGCTTGATCTCAATGCGCAACGCGCCGCCATCGAGCCTGCCCCCAAAGGCACGCGCAAGGTGGTGCTGGCGACCAATATTGCGGAAACCAGCCTGACCATCGACGGCGTGCGTGTGGTGATCGATGCCGGTTTGGCGCGGGTGCCGCGTTTCGATCCGGGCAGCGGCATGACGCGTCTGGAAACCCAGCGTATCTCCCGTGCCAGCGCCACCCAGCGTGCCGGACGTGCAGGGCGGCTGGAGCCGGGTGTGTGTTACCGGCTGTGGTCAGAAGCGCAACACGATCAACTGGCCGCCTACGGCGCGGCAGAAATTCTTCAGGCGGACCTTGCCGGGCTTGCGCTGCAACTGGCGCGCTGGGGTGTCACACCTGCGCAACTGGTCTGGCTCGATGTACCGCCAGCGGCGGCTTATGCACAGGCGCAGGATTTGCTGGTGCGGCTTGAGACGCTGAGCAATCAGCCGGGCCAACCGCCAGCGCTGACGCCCCACGGTCAGGCGATGGCCGAGCTGCCCGCCCATCCGCGCATCGCGCACCTGCTGCTGCGCGGTCATGCATTGGGCTTGGGCGAACTGGCGTGTGACGTGGCCGCACTGTTGGGCGAGCGCGATATTCTGCGCGGCGGTGGTGCCGATCTGCACAGCCGCCTGACCTTGCTGGCGGGCACCGAGCGTGCTGCGCGTGGCGCACAGGGCGGCGTGCAGCGAGCTAAACAGCTAGCACGGCAATATCGCGGATACCTCCGCGGCACCGCGAAAAGCCTGGTCAGCGATCCCGATCACTCTCGCTGGTTGGGCGCTCTACTGGCGCTGGCCTACCCGGATCGCGTGGCACAGCAACGTCGCCCGGGTGGTGCTGAATATCGCTTGGCCAATGGTCGCGCGGCGCTTTTCGCCGAGGCTGATGCGCTGATGAAACAGCCATGGCTGGTCATCGCGGATTTAGGCAGCCGTCAGGGGCAGCGTGAGGAGCGGATTTACCTCGCTGCCGAATTCGATCCAGCGCTGTTCGACTCTGTGCTGGCCGAGCAGGTCATCACCGTGGACGAAATTGACTGGGATGAGCGCGAAGGCGTGTTCCGCGCAGAACGGCAGCGCAAAGCGGGCGAGCTTATTATCAGCCGCGAACCGCTGATCGGCCTCGATGACGCAGCCCGCAGCCAGGCATTGCTGGCGCTGGTGCGTCGTAAAGGCCTGGAACTGCTGCCGTGGACGCCCGAACTGCGCCAGTGGCAGGCGCGTATCGCGCTGCTACGCAACCTGGACATCGACAAAAGCGCAGCAAGCGAATGGCCCGACATGAGTGACGCGCAACTGCTGGCGACACTCGAAAACTGGCTGATGCCCTACCTGGGCAAAGTCACCCGGCTCAGCCATTTCAGCCAGCTCGACCTGTCCTCCATCCTGCGCAACCTCCTGCCGTGGCCAATGCCGCAACAGTTGGAGGCGCAGGCACCCCAGGCTATTCACGTGCCGTCAGGCTCGAACATCCGTATCGACTATTCAGAGCACCCGCCGATTCTGTCGGTCAGGCTGCAAGAATTGTTTGGGCTGTCCGACACACCACGCATCGCCAATGGACGGCAGGTGCTGAAACTGCACTTGCTGTCCCCGGCACGCCGCCCTGTGCAGGTGACGCAGGATCTGGCTAATTTCTGGCGATCTACCTATCTCGATGTGAAGAAGGACTTGAAGGGGCGCTATCCCAAGCATTACTGGCCGGATGATCCGCTGGTGGCGGAGGCTACTGCGCGGGTGAAACCGAGGGGGACTTGAAGTCGGGGAGCATTCGGCAGGTTGTCGGTGGGCTTAAGAGGAGGGCGATTGATGCTGTCTTAGAGGCCTGCCGTTCAACGCGTCCGGTCTGGAACACCTGATCAGCTATTGCGTAACCAACGCAACAGACCCAGAGAGCGCCAGGGCGCAAAGCCCTGGCAGGCAGCAGGTGTCACTTTTTCTTTTTAGCCGGTTTTTCAACCTTGTCTGATTTCTTGGCCTTTTCTGGCTTGCTATCAGCTTTTTTGGCAGCTTTCTTTGGCTCGGCGTCTTTTTTCTTGTCTTTCTTTTCGGAAGACTTGGAAAGCGTCGAGGCCGCTTCAGATTTCTTTGCCGGTGATGCCTTCTTGTCTTTCAGATCCTTACTGGCTTTCGAGGCTTCGCCTTTGCTTTTCTTGTCGTCTTTAGCCACGTTGATCATCCTTTGGGGTATGCCGGTATTGGCACATAGCCTGTGGAAGTATCCACAGGCTAATGATTAGGCGAGCGCGTCCAGAAACGGTTCCCACTATTTTGATCATATCGGCCGTGAAGGACGCCATTCGGAAGTTGGGTGGCTAGCCAGAATATTGAAACCTGAATGCCGCTTTGCCCCTTCAAGGCAAAACCGGCAACAAAAACCGGCCGATCACCGGCAGGTGATCGGAGATCAACAACGTGTCATCCCTACGCACCCGCGCACTGACCCGTTTCAGGCTCGGGCTGTAGAACAGATAATCCACGGTCCGGTCCGGCCCGTTGATGCGGCTGTCGTTGGGGAAGTGCGTCAGCCATTTGCTGCGATCGATACCGCTGGATTCGGCGTTGTTGGGGATCATCGGGTATTTTTCCCACAGCTCGTGCAGTTCGCTGTCGGCGGCGTAGCCCAGGCGCTGTTGCTCAGGAAGGCGCTGGTATTGGCCGAGGGGCAGCAGGTTGAAGTCGCCGCCAATCAGCCAGGGCGTGCCGCCGCCTTCCAGCTTGTCCAGTAGCGTTTCAGTGGCCGCGACCTGTTTTTGTGCGGTGTCGCTGGCGTGTCTGGCGGTGGTCAGGCTGGTGTTGATGACCGCCAGCCTCCCGCCGTCACGCAGGGGCAGGTAGCTGACCAGCAAGGCATCCCTTGGCTGGAACTGACGGCTGATGATGTTGGCGTCGGGCACCGGCAGTTGCACGCGTTCGGCACTGTCGATGTGGAAGCGGCTGAGGGTCGCCAGTTTTCTGCCGACGCTGCCCCAGATATGCGGGTTGGGTACAAATTCTGCCTTCCAGTAGAACGCCTGCGTGCTGCACGGATACAGATCGGCTACACGTTCCTTGATCAATGCCAGTTGGTCCTCGTAATCGGAGTTCTTGGCTCCGTCGTCGACCCCTTGAAGCAACACGATATCCGGCTGTTCGTCACGGATGACCCGCGCCATCTCATCCAGGTTGTAGGCTAGGTCTTCATGCGTCGGGCGCTCGTCCGGACCGCTGCCGTCGGCCATGTCATACCAGAACACATAGCGTTTGCCCGCCAGGTACTGGATGTTCCAGGTTATGACTTTCAGGGCCTGTCCGGGCACCAGCGTGGGGGCCTGGACCGCAGGATTGCAGCTGGCCGGGAGTAACTCATGGGCTGGCGGACGCCAGGTCAGTTGGTAAACCATTACCAGCAGGATGGCGACCAGCAGCAGGGCGTACAGGCCCAGGCGTAGCAGTAAGCGGGACATCGGCTCGACTTGGAGCGCCTGGCGCTCAGTGAGGGATTCGGCACTGAGCATACCGAATCGGTGCGCCTGACGTCAGCCCTCGGTTCAGGCCCGGTGCGCGGGCTCGTTGATCAGCATGAACAGACGGAACGTCACGATGGTGGTGAACAGTTGCAGGAAGCTGCCGATGCTGTCGGTGATCACGGAAACCGCTGCGCTTTGCGGTTCCGGAAACAGGTACAGGCTGGCACCCTCGAGCAGCCACAGCGGAATGTATACGCTCAGCACGCACACCAGAATGCGCGTGAAGTGTCCGGTGGTCATCAGCATGCTTTCGCGCATGGCCATGAACGGTGTGAGTTTGCGCAGGACCAGCAGGTATTCGCAGAACGCCAGTTTGATCATCACCCACAGGCCGGGTATCACGAACAGGGAAAGGCCGAACATGATCAGCAGGGTGCTCATTGCCGAGAGCACCGCGAAAGTGGGCCACAAGCGCAGTGCCATGGCCAACAGGTCGCGCGTGTAAACCTCTTCGCCACGGCTGCGTGCGTCGAGGAACAGGATCAATGCCGCCGTGTAGATCGGGTAGAAAAACAGCCCGATGACCAGTTCGTAGGCCGGCGAAGCCTCGGCGGACATGGCGTTGCTCAACGCTTGTTTGGCCAGCACTTCGAGGACCACGACAGGCAGGCACAGCAGCAGAATGCTGCCCAGATTGCGCCGAAAGAAATAAAGCGAATCCTGGATGACGGTCAACGGGTTCATGTAGATAGATCGCAGGCTAAAAGCAGGCGCACACTTTAGCCCATGGCCTTGGTCGAACCAAGCACAGCGGTGTCGGCCTCACATCTTCTTATCTTTTTCTTCATGTCATTGAAGCGCGTTGATGAGGCCCCATTTTCTGAGCATGGTCCTGCCATTGCGGCGGGGAAGAGTTCCAGTGGCAACTCAGTGAGGTGGTCATGAACAGCGAAGAGCAAACCCTGATCGATGGTCTTTTCTCGAAACTGAAAGACGCTGAAACGGCATCCGCCCCGCGAGATGCTGCGGCCGAGGCGCGCATCAAGGAGCATCTGGCCCGTCAGCCCGCCGCGCCGTATTACATGACGCAAGCGATTCTGGTCCAGGAGGCTGCGGTCAATCAGCTCAATCAACAGGTCAAGCAGCGCGACGAGCAGATTCAGCAGTTGCAGGAAGAGCTGCAGCAGGCCAAGGGGCAATCCTCAGCAGCGCCGGCCAGTGGTGGTTTTTTGTCGAGCATCTTTGGAAGCAGCGCCTCGCGTGCGCCGCAGCCGAGCCAGCCGTCCAGTGGCGGCTGGCGTGACGGCGCCGGTTTCAACCCGGCACCGGCGCCCGCGGCGTCACAGGGCGGTTACGCTGCACCTGCCCCGGCCGCAGGCAGCGGCTTTCTTGGCGGTGCGCTGAAGACGGCGGCCGGTGTAGCGGGCGGCGTGTTGCTGGCAGAGGGCATCAGCAGCATGTTCAGCCATCACAGCCAGCCGCAGGAGATCGTCGAGGTCATTCATGACGCGCCACCGGTTCAGGACACCGGCTCGTTCAATGATCAGGGCGGTTGGGGACAGCCGGATCAGCAGTACACGGCTGACGACAACTTCGACGATGGCGGCGACATGTTTTCGGACGATGATTCGTTTGTGTGAGCACGCAGTGGTCGCTCCTCATGCTCCAGAACAGACAACTATCGTTCCGCACGCTCCAGCGTGGAATGCCCTGGGTGGCGCCCCGCGTCACAGGTCTGCGCCGCGCCGCCTGTTCAAGATCGGACGCGGAGCGTCCAGAAATGCATGCGACGCCGAGCGTCGTACGATAGTTGAAGCTCAATTCCGTTCTCAAGCTGGCATACTGGGCGCCGATTCACATTCCGGATCGCTGTAACCAGTGGGCGTGTTGCCCGCCATGAGGAATTGCGGTGAAGAAGATCGCGGTGTTCGCCGACGTGCAGAACCTGTATTACACCGTGCGCCAGGCGCACGGTTGTCATTTCAATTACGCCGCCTTGTGGGCGGATATCAGCAAGCGTGGTGAGATTGTTCACGCGTTTGCGTACGCCATCGATCGTGGCGACAGCAAGCAACAGCAGTTTCAGCAGATCCTGCGCAATCTGGGCTTTACCGTCAGGCTGAAGCCGTATATCCAGCGCAGCGACGGTTCGGCCAAAGGCGACTGGGATGTCGGCATCACCATCGATATCATGGACTTCGCGCCGCAAGTGGACGAAGTTGTGCTGGCGTCCGGTGATGGCGATTTCGACATGTTGCTCGAGCGTGTGATCAGCAAGCACGGCGTTGAGGCAGTGGCCTATGGCGTGCCTGGCCTGACGGCGAACTCTTTGATCCGCGCAGCCAGTCGTTACGTGCCTATTGAAGGCACGTTGTTGTTGAAATGAATTTACAGGGTCAGGCCAGTGTTGGAACGTATTGCAGTCATCGACTTTGAAACCACCGGCATCTCCCCCGGCCACAGCTGCCGGGCGACCGAGATTGCGGTGGTCATCATGGAGCAGGGCCGTATCGTCGAGCGTTTTCAGAGCCTGATGAATGCCGGCGTGCGTATTCCGGCGTTCATCGAAGGGCTGACCGGCATCAGCAACAACATGATTCGTACCGCGCCCAGTGCAGAGCGGGTAATGGGCGATGTGGCGGATTTCGTGGGTTCGACGCCGCTGGTCGCGCATAACGCCTCGTTCGACCAGAAGTTCTGGGATTACGAGCTGTCGCGTATTCAGCGCACGCGCGAACAGAGTTTTGCCTGTTCACTGTTGCTGGCCCGACGCCTGATGCCCGGCGCACCGAACCACAAGCTCGGCACGCTGACCCGCTATGCACGCCTGCCCGACACAGGCAAGGCTCACCGGGCGATGGCCGATGCGGAAATGGCCGCCAACCTCACCGTGCACCTGACCAATGAACTGCGTCAGACCCACGGCATCTCTGCCATTTCCCACCAGATGCTGTGCTCACTGCAGAAAGTCCCGGCCGCGAAGATCAGCGAAACGCTGAAGCGTCAGCGCGGCTGTTGAACTGTCAGTGCTCCTGCTTGCCGTTGCCGATCAGGTAATCGGCCGGCAGACTGCGCTCCACGGCTGTCGACAGCACGATGGACGTTTTACTGAAGCCGAACTTGGCAATCCGGTTGATCAAATCCTCCAGGTGCGGCATTGAATCGACCGCTGCCCTCATGATCACGCACGGGTCTCCCGTCACGCGATAGCACTGGATCAGCTCCGGGACCTGCCACAGATCCTTGTAGGCCTGCTGATTGCCATGGCTGCCCATGCGCAGCTCGATGAGGCATTGAATCGGCAAACCGACTTTTGACAGGTCGACTTTCGCCTCGTAACCGGTGATCACGCCGCTTGCCTCCAGCTTGGCAACCCGTTCGGCCACGGCGGGGGCGGACAGGTTGACGAGTTTCGCCAGCTGCGCAAAAGACGCACGGCCATTTTTCAGCAGCTCATCGAGCAGAATCCGATCGTATTTATCCAGCGTCATGGCGTTCCTCGTGTAGCGCGACAGATTTTTTAAATAAAAGGCCGGCAGGGCTTATAAGCGTTTAATCATAGGTTTTTAGCGGATTTAAACAGGTTTGTCTGCTTAATATCCGGTTGTAGCCTTCATACAATAGGCTAACCATAACAATGATCCCAGAGCCTTGCCATGCCTCAATCCGTTCGTGTTTCGCCGTTACTCATCGGTGCTTTTCTGGCCTTGTACCTGATTTGGGGCTCTACCTATCTTGTGATCCGCATTGGCGTGGAATCGTGGCCGCCGCTGATGATGGCGGGTGTGCGATTTCTGATCGCCGGGTTTCTGATGTACGGATTTTTGCGCTATCGCGGTGTACCTGCACCGACCTGGAGCGAGTGGAAAGCGGCGTTTGTCATCGGCTTTCTGCTGCTGGCATGCGGTAATGGCGGTGTCACCCTGGCCGAGCACGCAGGCGTTGCATCGGGGGTCGCAGCGCTGGCGGTGGCGACCATGCCGCTGTTTACCTTGCTGTTCGGTCTGTTCTGGGGCAATCGCACGACGAATCTGGAGTGCGCGGGCATTGTGCTGGGCCTGATCGGCATCGGCCTGCTGAACCTGGGTTCCAATCTGCAAGCCAGCCCCTACGGCGCGGCGCTGGTGGTTTTTGCTGCTGCAGCATGGGCGTTTGGCTCGGTGTTGAGTAAGCATTTGCCGTTGCCGAAAGGACCGATGGCGAGTGCTGCGGAAATGATCACTGCCGGCGCAACACTGCTGATCGGCAGCGCCTTGAGTGGCGAGCGGCTGGCGCATATGCCGACGGCGGCGGGCTGGGGCGCGCTGCTGTATCTGGTGGTGTTCGGCTCTATCGTCGCATTCAGTGCCTACATGTACCTGCTCAAGAACGTTCGCCCGGCGGCTGCCACCAGCTACGCCTACGTCAACCCGGCCGTGGCAGTGATGCTCGGTGTGGTGTTCGCTGGCGAAACGATTGGTGCCGAAGAGTGCATGGCCATGGTGGTGATTATCAGCGCCGTCGTGCTGATTGGCCTGCCGCAATGGCGCAGGTCGCCGCTACGACAGGTCGGATCGACGCGCACAAGCTAACCGAGGCGGGCCGGACAGGTTAAACTGCGCGCCTTGCGTTGAATCTTTCCTACGGTATTTCCATGACATTCGCCTCTCTCGGCCTGATCGAACCCTTGCTGCGCGCCCTTGAAGCGCTCGGTTACCAGACTCCGACGCCTGTACAGACCCAGGCAATTCCTCCGGTACTGGCGGGCCGCGATCTGATGGCAGCTGCGCAGACCGGCACCGGCAAAACTGCAGGTTTTGCATTGCCGCTGTTGCAACGGCTGACCATGGAAGGCCCGAAAGTTGCACCTAACTCGATTCGCGCACTGGTTCTGGCACCAACCCGCGAGCTGGCCGATCAGGTTCACGAAAGCATTCGCCAGTACGCCGAGCACCTGCCGTTGAGCACTTACGCAGCCTACGGTGGCGTGAGCATCAACCCGCAGATGATGAAGTTGCGCAAGGGCGTGGACGTGCTGGTTGCGACTCCCGGTCGCTTGCTCGATCTGCATCGCCAGAATGCGGTCAGGTTCTCCCAGTTGCAGACCCTGATCCTCGATGAAGCAGACCGTATGCTCGATCTGGGCTTTGCCGAGGAGTTGCGCGGTATCTACGCCGTGCTTCCCAAACAGCGTCAGACCTTGTTGTTCTCGGCGACCTTTTCCGACGAGATTCGTCTGCTGGCTGCGCAGATGCTGAATGATCCGCTGACCATCGAAGTCAGCCCGCGCAACGTGGCGGCGTCGTCGGTCAAGCAATGGGTCGTGACCGTGGACAAGAAACGCAAGGCTGATCTGTTCATCCATCTGATGAAAAAGCATCGCTGGGGTCAGGTACTGGTGTTCGCCAAGACCCGGGTCGGCGTTGATCAACTGGTGGATCGCTTGCAGGCACTGGGCATGAATGCCGACGGCATTCACGGCGACAAGCCGCAAGCTACCCGCCAGCGTGCGCTGGACCGCTTCAAGAGCAACGAAGTGAAGATTCTGGTTGCGACCGACGTGGCGGCACGCGGTCTGGACATCGATGATCTGCCGACCGTGGTCAACCTGGACCTGCCGATTGTGGCCGAGGATTACATCCACCGTATCGGCCGCACCGGTCGTGCGGGGCTGACGGGCGAGGCGATTTCACTGGTGTGTGCCGATGAAGTCGAGCTGCTGTCGGCCATTGAGGTGCTGACCCGCCAGACCCTGGAACGCAAGGAAGAGCAAGACTTCGAGCCGGAGCATCGCGTACCGAGTACGGATGCCAGCGGCCAGATACTGAAAAAGCCCAAGAAACCGAAGAAACCCAAGGTATCGGGCAGCAAGCGCAACCTGGGCAAGTGGGTCGACAGCGGCGAGTCCGAGCCTGCGCCAGCGGTCAAACCAGTACGCAAGGTCCCGGTCTTCAACACCGGGCCGCGCAAGAAGAAGCCTTGAGGCGAAGTGCGCTTTCAGAGGCGGACGTGGTGAGTGTAAGGACGCCTATCGTTCCTCATGCTCTGCGTGGGGGTGGTCATCACGCGCCAGAGCGGGCGAGTGATTGCAGCCATTCGACCATCCCCAGCCCCGCAGCGCGGCCGCTGGCGAAGCAGGCGGTCAGCAGATAGCCGCCTGTAGGGGCTTCCCAGTCGAGCATTTCACCTGCGCAGAACACCCCGGGCAGTTGCCTGAGCATCAGGCGCTCGTCCATCGCCTCGAAAGTCACGCCGCCCGCCGTGCTGATGGCCTCGTCGATGGGGCGCGGTTTGATCAGGACAAGTGGCAACGCCTTGATGGCCTCGCTCAACAGCAGCGGATCGGCAAACGCTTCACGCGGCGCAAGCTCGCGCAACAGTGCTGTCTTAACCCCGTCCAGGCCCAATTGGCTGTGCAGGTGCTTGGACATCGAGCGCGAGCCGCGTGGCTTGCTCAGGGCTTTTTGAACGTCTGCCAGCGTCTTGCCGGGCAGCAGATCAATATCCACAATCGCTGAGCCGCGACGATTGATCTGTTCACGAATCTGCGCCGACAGGGCATATACCAGGCTGCCTTCGACACCGGTGACGGTCAGCACACATTCGCCCAGACGCAGGGCATGGCCATGCAGGCCCATCGCGATGTTCTTCAACGGCGCACCGGCAAACTTGTCGCGCAGCAGCTCGCTCCAGGCGCTCACCTCGAAACCACAGTTGGCGGCCTGCAAAGGCGCAATGTCTACCTGCTTCGCCTCGAGCCACGGCAGCCAGGCACCATCGGAACCCAGTCGGGCCCAACTGGCACCGCCCAGTGCCAGCAAGGTGGCTGCCGGTGTGAGTGCCTTTTCGCCATCCGCGCTGGTGATGCGCAGGCTGCCATCAGTGTTCCAGCCGAGCCAGCGGTGACGGGTATGGATCGTGACGCCTGCGTCACGCAGGCGCTTGAGCCAGGCGCGTAGCAGTGGCGCGGCTTTCATGTCAGCAGGGAAGACACGGCCCGAGCTGCCGACAAATGTCTCGATGCCCAGTGCATGAATCCAGCGACACAGTGCATCGGCATCAAAACTGCGCAAAAGCGGCGCTATCATCGGCGAACGTTCAGCATAGCGCGACATAAAGGCCGGATAGGGCTCGGAATGGGTAATGTTCATGCCGCCCACGCCGGCCAGCAGAAACTTGCGCCCCACTGAAGGCATGGCGTCGTAGAGGTCGACTTTCAGGCCTGCCTGGCTCAGCACCTCGGCTGCCATCAGTCCCGCAGGGCCGCCTCCGATAACGGCGACGGTTCGGGCAGCAGGGAAGGCGAGGTCAGTCATGGTCAGCGAAATATCGATAGCGGAGGAGGTGGGCATTCTACCCGAGCGACCTTTCAAGGTGTGCTGCAACTCGGGATGCAAAGCGTGGTTACAAGCCCATGTCGTCCCAGACCCGTTGTGCGCTGTGATGCAGGATCCCGTGGCGTCTTGCCAGTGCCTGGCGGTCCTTGCTATAGCCGCCGCCGATCACGCCCATGACCGGAATGTCACGGCTCAGGCAATGACGCAGCACTGCTTCGTCGCGATTGGCCAGCCCCTGATCGGTAAGCTGCAGATACCCCAGTGCATCATCTTTGTGAACATCCACGCCCGCGTCGTATAGCACCAGATCCGGCTTGTAGAACGGCAGCAGATAATTGAGCAGATCGTCGACTACGTTCAGGTAATCGGCGTCGCCCATCCCCATTGGCAGCGGGATGTCCCAGTCGCTTTGGGCCTTGCGCGCCGGGAAGTTCTTTTCGCAATGCAGCGAGACGGTAATGGCCTCCTCGGTATCGGCCATAATGCGCGCGGTGCCGTCACCTTGATGTACATCGCAGTCGAAGATCAGCACCTTGTCCACCCGGCCGCTTTGCAACAGGTACTGACTGATCACGGCAAGGTCGTTGAAAATGCAGAAACCGGCGGGGTAGTCATAGTGCGCATGGTGAGTGCCGCCCGCCAGATGGCAGGCCATTCCGTGTTTCAAGGCCTGTTCGGCAGTCAATAATGAGCCACCTACAGCACGAACCGTGCGGCGCGCCAGCGCCTCGCTCCAGGGCAGGCCCAGACGCCGCTGATCTTCACGCGACAGATCGCCATCGAGGTAGCGACGGATGTACGCCGGGTCGTGGGCCAGCGCCAGAATGTTCGCCGGGCACAACTCGGGCCGCATTAATTGAACGTCACTGGTCAGCCCGCTGTCGATCAGGTAATCGCGCAACAAACGAAACTTGTCCATCGGGAAGCGGTGATCCGCCGGGAATTCCGGGCTGTAGTCTTCGTGGTAGATAAGCGGTAGGGACATTTTGCGTCCGTTGAAGGGTCGAAGTCCGATAGTGCCAGCAAAGCGTCCTTACGCCCACTCACGTCTCGTAATACGGGGGAATCGATGGAACCGATACTCAAGCTTGACAGCGCCCGGCTGCTGATGCGGCAGTGGCGTGACGATGACTTGCCAGCCTTCGCTGACATGTGCGCAGACGTGCGTGTCATGCGCTATTTCCCCGACCCCCTTAGCCGTCTTGAGAGTGCCGCCATGATCGGGCGGCTGCGTGGTCACTTCGCCGAACTGGGCTTCGGCCTGTGGGCGCTGGAGCGCAAGGACACCGGCGAATTCATCGGTTTTACCGGGTTGCACGTTGTGGGCTTCAAGGCGCCTTTTACACCGGCTGTCGAAATAGGGTGGCGACTGGCTTATGACCACTGGGGCCTGGGCTTCGCCAGTGAAGCGGCCTGGACCGCGCTGGGCTGTGGTTTCGAGCGGCTGGAACTGAAAGAGATCGTGTCGTTCACCCCGGTAAACAACCAGCCATCGCAAAAAGTGATGCAGGCAATCGGGATGCAGCTCGACGAGTCCGGCAACTTTGAACATCCCGATCTGGCGGACGGGCACCCGCTCAAGCCGCATGTGCTGTACCGGATCAGCCATGATCAGTGGCTCAAGACGCTGAAGCCCTGATTTGATAAGGGTATAGATTGGATTAAGGCCGCCATCCTAAATCTGTATCATTCCATTCCAATGAGGCAGGCTTGAGGTCTGCCAGCAACTGCAGCGGCCGCCGTTGTCTTGCGAGTGCAGAGTCGATGGGCGAGAGGAGTGAGAATGAGCCAAGTGCTGGATAATCTGGTTGAGTTGCTGACGCTGGAAGTCATTGAAGAAAACCTTTTTCGCGGCCACAGCCAGGACCTGGGTTTCCGCCAGCTGTTCGGTGGACAGGTACTGGGGCAGTCGTTGTCCGCCGCCAGCCAGACCGTTGAAGAGGACCGCCACGTCCACTCGCTGCACGGCTATTTTCTACGCGCTGGCGATGCCGGCTTGCCGGTGGTCTATCAGGTGGACCGCGTACGTGACGGCGGCAGTTTCAGTACGCGTCGCGTCACGGCCATTCAGAAGGGCAAGCCGATTTTCACATGCAGCGCCTCGTTTCAGTACGACGAAGAGGGCTTCGAGCACCAGACGACGATGCCGCAGATTGTCGGTCCGGAAGACCTGCCGTCCGAGCTTGAGCTGCTGACTCGCCGTGCGCACCTGATTCCCGAAGCGATGCACGACAAGTTTCTGCGCCCCAAACCGATTCAATTCCGCCCGGTGACGTCCGAAGACCCTTACGATCCCAAGCCTGGCGATCCGGTGAAGTACGTATGGTTTCGCGCCGATGGCAGCCTGTCGGACGTACAGGCGCTGCATCGCTACATGTTGGCCTATGCCTCCGACTTCAACCTGCTGACCACCTCGCTGCGCCCTCATGGCAAGACGGTCTGGCAGCGCGATATGCAGGTCGCCAGCCTTGACCACTCGCTGTGGTTTCACAACGACCTGCGCACCGATGACTGGCTGCTCTACGCCATGGACAGCCCTTGGGCAGGCAACTCCCGCGGCTTCTCGCGCGGCAGCATCTTCAACCGCGCCGGGCAACTGGTTGCATCGGTCAGCCAGGAAGGGCTGATCCGCCACCGCAAGGACTGGGCATGACACTCGACGGCATACGGCACTGGGTGTTCGACATGGACGGCACCCTGACGCTTCCGGTCCACGACTTTCCGGCGATCAAGCGCGAACTGGGCATCCCCCAGGACGATGACATTCTAGGGCATCTTGCAGCATTGCCTGCGCAAGAGTCAGCGGCCAAACATGCCTGGCTGCTGGAGCATGAGCGCGAGCTGGCACTGGCTTCGCAGCCTGCCGGCGGTGCTGTCGAGCTGGTTCGCGAGTTGTCGGCGCGAGGCTACCGACTCGGAATCCTGACCCGCAACGCTCAGGAGCTGGCGTATATCACCTTGCAGGCGATCGGCCTGGCTGATTGCTTTGCTGCCGAGGATGTACTGGGCCGTGACGAAGCGACCCCCAAGCCGGATCCGGCGGGGTTGCTGAAGCTGGCTACTCGCTGGAATGTCGAGCCGGAGCAGATGGTCATGATCGGCGACTACATGCATGACCTGAACTGCGGCCGTGCGGCAGGTGCCAGGACCGTTCTGGTCAATCTGAAGGACAACCCCTGGCCTGAGCTGACCGACTGGCATGCGGTGGATTGCACAGCGCTACTCGGGATGCTGGGGTGATCCGAGCTGGCTCTCGTGCGACCATCGTTCCTCACGCGCCAGCGTGGTAATGCCTTGGGTGACGCTCTGCGTCACAAACCTGCGCCGCACCGCACGCTCAAGACAGGAGGCAGAGCGTCCAGAAATGCGTTCCTGCGCGGAGCGCAGGAAAGATATTCACGTTCTGCGTCCAGATCCATTCAAAACGGTTTGAAAAGTACCGCCTGGCCTTCGGGTGAGGTGAAAATCCCGTCGCCGTTGTGACCGACCTTCTGCACGATCACCAGTCGTTGGTTCAGCCCCTCTGGATGGCGCTTCTGCAGGTAGTTGAAGTAGTTCTGGCCACGAATCAGGCGATAGGGGCCTTGTGCTTCGGCCGCGCAGGTCTTGTCCAGTGCGGGGTGATTGCGGTCAGTGTCCAGCTCGCCCATCAGGTAGGTGATGTCGCGCTTCACGTAATTCTTCTCGATATCCGTCGGCTTTTCCTTGCCTGAATAGAACGGCATCTTGTTCAGGCCGTATTTCCAGTCATCGAAGTTCGGGCAGCTCTGCGCCGTGACCGGCTCAGGCCGTTCGGCATCGAAATAGGCGAAGGATGACGGGTTGGCGATCACGTAGCGCAGCTTCACACCTTCGCGTTGCAGCAGGGCGTCTTCCTTGCCGCCGATCATTGCGTAGCGCTGCACCACCTGCGCACCACCGGAATGCCCGGCGATAACGATTTCCTTCAGGTTAGGGAACAGCTTGCTGTCGCTCAGGCGCTTGAGGATGTGGTCCAGCACCAGAAACGAGCTGACCGGTTTGGGGCCGCTTGCAGTGGCACCTTCCATCCAGCTGTTCTGGTGCCAGCGCAGGATAGACTCCGGCAAGTGATGCGCAACGATATCCTTTTCATCCAGAAATTGCGGAGCGATCAGCAGTGTTTTGCTGCGCTCTCTGGATTGATTGGCGGCACGTTCGATGCTGCGCAGGTAGGTTTGTGCATTGCGCAGACGACCGTGCAGGGCGATCACCACGCGCTCGATCTTGGGCTTGGGGTGTACCCACTCCTGGCTCAGCCCGAGTGTCGCCTCTGCGCCATTGATGGCCAGGCGATCCGGGCTGATGGACGTAACCACTTGATCCTCGGCATGCGCCCCGAGGCTCGCGAAGGCAGTGCTCAACAACAGGACCAGAAGCGGTTTAATCATGTGCTCAGAGACTCTTGGCGGCGAATGTATCGCATTGATTGATTTGGCCTTGGGCAAAGCCTGCCTTGAACCAGCGAACACGCTGTGCAGACGTCCCGTGAGTGAAAGAGTCCGGAGCGACTCGACCACTGCTTTGCTGTTGCAAGCGATCATCGCCGATAGCGTTGGCCGCGTTCAACGCCTCTTCAATATCACCCGGCTCGAGCCAGTTTAAACGATTTTGTGCGTTGTAGGCCCAAACACCTGCAAAGCAGTCCGCCTGGAGCTCCTGACGGACCAGTAAACCGTTAGCGCCTTCCATTTTCTGCCCGGCCTGACGAGCCTTGTCGACCTTGGCAGAAATGCCCAGCAGGGTCTGCACATGGTGCCCGATTTCGTGGGCGATCACGTAAGCCTGGGCGAAGTCGCCAGCAGCGGAAAAGCGTTGCGCCATTTCGCGGAAGAAATCCATGTCCAGATAGACCTGCTGGTCAGCCGGGCAATAGAACGGGCCGGTTGCCGAGGTGGCGCGACCACAGGCCGAGTTGACCTGACCGCTGAACAGCACCAGCGTCGGGTCCTTGTACTCGCGACCGTTCTGAGCGAACACGGCGCGCCAGGTGTCTTCGGTGTCACCGAGGATGCTACGCACGAATTCGGCTTGCTGGTCGTTGGCCGGTGGCGCCTGACGCGTTTGTGCGCTGGGTGGAGCGCTTTGCTCGGTGCCTTGCCCGGTCAACTGCCCAAGAATCTGCATCGGGTCCTGGCCAGTCAGCAGGCCGATGGCGACAATAATCACAATGCCGCCCAGACCCAGCCCCTTGCCGCCGATGCGCATGCCTCCGCCGCCACCACTGCTGCCGCCATCGCGCGCATCGACTACGTTGTCGCTACGTCGGCCTTTTTTCCAGAGCATGTCGGATCCCTCTTTTTGTCGTGCAATGAGTGTCGCTGCTGATACAGGTCTGCGCCAGTCCGGCGTTCCGGCCAGCATGTGCAGGATGCGAGGGTATAGAGGTGCAATAGGGCTGATTGGTTCGCGCAAGCGCAGCCCCGGTCTTGTTTTCCCGGTGTCTGACGCTGTCAGGCCTGTTTCACGGGATGTGTCTTGAGCGTGTCCGGTGGCGAGGCATCGGCAAAACGGTCGACCTGGCGCAGTGATTTGAAACCCGCCATCCACGCGCCAACCACTCCCAGGGTGCAGACGCCACCCATGATTGCCGCAGGGATTGCGCCGACCAGCGAGGCGCTGGTGCCTGCCCGGAACTCGCCCAGCTCGTTGGAGGAACCGATAAACAGCATGTTCACGGCGTTGACCCGACCGCGCATGTTGTCTGGCGTCGAAAACTGCACCAGCGCCGAGCGAATATAGACGCTGACCATGTCCGCGGCGCCCGCAATCAACAGCGCCATGCATGACAGCCAGAACAGTGTCGACAGCGCAAATACCAGGTTTGCCACGCCGAACAGGCCGACGGCAAGGAACATGGTCATGCCGACGTTGCGGTCCAGCGGGCGCATGCTCAGGTAAATACCGACGCCCAGTTCACCCAGGCTCATTGACGCACGTAGCATGCCCAGCCCTTGTGGCCCGAGGTGCAGCACCTCGTGGGCGTAGATCGGCAGCAGCGCCACGACGCCACCGAGCAGCACGGCGAACAGGTCCAGCGAAATAGTACCGAGTATGATCGGCCGCGAGCGAATGAAGGCAATGCCTGCTGTGAACCGCCCCCATGCGCTGGAGCCCGGTTCCACCGGCTTGCCGACAAAGGGCGTAGCGACCGGCGCGAGCAGCAGGACCCCGGCGATGAACGCCGCCACGCAGACGGAATACGTCAGCTCTGCGCCGCCCAGCCAGTACAGATAGCCACCGATCAGCGGGCCGCCGACGGTCGAGCAGCGCATGATCACACTGTTGGTGGCGATGGCCGACGCCAGTTGGTCACGCGGGACAATCTGCGGCAACAGGCTTTGCAGGGCTGGACCGGTAAAGGCGCGGGCGCAGCCGTACAGCATCAGAGCACCGTAGATCAACCGCAGGTCCTGCAGCTTCAGCACTGAAAACACGAACAGAATGACGCCGCAGACAGCTTGCACGCCCCAACTGATCATCAGGATAACCTTGCGGTTGTAACGATCGATCAGGTCTCCGGCGGGCATCAATAGCAGCAACATGGGAATGAACTGAGCAAGACCGACATAGGCCAGCGCCATCGGCTCGCGGGTCATGTCATAGACCTGCCAGGCAACGACCACCGCCTGAATCTGCATGGCAAACACTGCCATCAGACGCGAAAGGATAAAACTGACGAAACCGGGCTGACTGGACAACTTGACCGGGGCAGAAGAAGCGGAAGACTCAGAGCTCAAGAAAGGGATCCCATCGAAGCGGCTAATTCACGTTTTCGGTTTATACCTCAGCGTATCGATAGGAAGCTAATAAATATTCTGACAGTTTCGTGGGAGGGCACGATAACCGTACGGTCGGGTAATTATCGTTCCTCACGCTCCCGCTTGGGGAATGCCTTGTGTGACGCTCTGCGTCACAGATCTGCGCTGCGCTGCACATTCAAGACCGGACGCAGAAGAACGGCATGCGACGCGGAGCGTCGCACGATAGTCAGTCAGACAAGTCTCAGCGCCGAACCAGCAGCACCCCGGATTCCATGTGGTGGGTATACGGAAACTGATCGAACAGGGCGCAGCGTTCGACCCGGTGGGTGTCGTGCAACTGGGCGATGTTGGCGGCCAGGGTGTCCGGGTTGCAGGAGATGTACAGAATCCGTTCGAAGCGGCGGGTGAGTTCGCAGGTATCAGGGTCCATGCCGGCGCGGGGCGGATCGACGAACACGCTGCCGAAATCGTAGCTCTTCAGGTCCACGCCCTGCAGACGGCGGAACGGCCGCACCTCATTCAGTGCTTCGGTCAGTTCTTCGGCCGACAGGCGCACCAGGGTGACGTTACCCACGCCGTTGTCATCCAGATTGCTCAGCGCGGCATTGACCGAGGTCTTGCTGATTTCGGTCGCCAGTACTTTGCGCACCCGGGTGGCCAGCGGCAGGGTGAAGTTGCCGTTGCCGCAGTACAGCTCCAGCAGGTCGTCCTGTCGCTCGCCGAGCGCATCAAAGGCCCAGTTGAGCATTTTGCCGTTCACGGTGCCGTTGGGCTGGGTGAACGCGCCCTCCGGTTGGCGATAGCTGAACGTACGGCCAGCCACATCGAGCTTCTCGATCACGTAATCATGGCCGATGACCAGCTTCTGACCCTTGGAACGGCCAATCAGGCTGACCTCCAGTTCGGCAGCCAACTGTTCGGCCGCGGCTTGCCAATCAGCGTCGAGCGGGCGGTGATAGCACATGGTGATCATCGCGTCGCCCGCCAGCGTGGTCAGGAAGTCCACCTGAAACAGCTTGTGATTAAGCGTCGGGCTGGCTTCCCAGCGCTCGCGTAGCACCGGCATCAGTGCGTTGATGCGCTCGCTGGCAATCGGCAGACCGTCCAGCAGGATCGGTGTTCTGTTGTCGCCCGGCGCGAACATCGCGTAATAGCGCTTCTGATCTTCACGCCACAGGCGAAACTCGGCGCGTAGCCGATAGCGTTCGCGTGGCGAGTCGAACACTTGCGGTTCTGGCGCATCGAATGGGGCCAGCAGTTCGCGCAGGCGGACGGTTTTTTCTTCGAGCTGACGGTCGTAGCTCGCAGGGTCGAAGGGAACACTCATGCGTTGAACCAGCCCAGCTTGATCACGAACAGGATCGACAGGATCACCAGCGCAGAATTCAGCTCGCGCCAGCGGCCCGACAGCAGTTTGATCGCGGTCCAGGAAATGAAGCCAAAGGCGATGCCGTTGGCAATGGAATAGGTGAACGGCATTGCCAGGGCGGTAATCACCACCGGTGCTGCAACAGTAATATCGTCCCAGTCGATTTCAGCCATGCCGGATGCCATCAGCACCGCGACGAAGAGCAGCGCCGGGGCCGTCGCGAAGGCCGGTACGCTGCCAGCCAGCGGGGCGAAGAACAGTGCCAACAGGAACAGCACGGCGACCACCACAGCGGTCAAACCTGTACGGCCACCGGCACTCACGCCTGCAGCTGACTCGATGTAGCTGGTGGTGGTCGAAGTGCCCAGCAGGGAACCGGCCATTGCGGCAGTACTGTCGGCAATCAGCGCACGGCCCATTTTCGGCATGTGTCCGTCCTTGCCCATCAGCCCGGCGCGTTTGGCCACACCGATCAGTGTGCCGGAGTTATCGAAGATATCCACAAACAGGAAGGCGAAGATGATGCTGACCAGGCCGACGTCCAGCGCGCCCATGATGTCCAGTTGCATGAAGGTCGGTGCCAGCGAAGGCGGCATCGATACCAGGCCGCCGAATGGCGTGAAGCCCAGCGCAATGGAGACCAGCGTCACGGCCAGAATGCCGATCAGTACGGCGCCACGCACCTTGAGGTGGTCCAGCGCGACGATCAGAAAGAAACCCAGCGTGGCCAGCACCGGAGCGGGTTGCTTGAGGTCGCCCATGCCGATCATGGTGGCCGGGTTGCTGACCACGATTCCGGCGTTGTGCAGGGCAATCAGCGCCAGAAACAGACCGATACCAGCGGCGATGGCCGAGCGCAGGGGCAGGGGGATGCTGTTGATGATCCATTCGCGGATGCGGAAGATCGACAGAATGAAAAACATCACCGCCGAGATGAACACGGCCCCCAGTGCAACTTGCCAGGTATGGCCCATGTGCAGGACCACGGTGTAGGTAAAGAAAGCGTTCAGGCCCATGCCCGGCGCGAGCGCGATCGGGTAGTTGGCGATCAGGCCCATGACCGTCGAGCCGATGGCCGCGGCCAGACAGGTGGCGACGAACACCGCGCCCTTGTCCATGCCGGTTTCGCCAAGGATGCTCGGGTTGACGAACAGGATGTAAGCCATCGCCAGGAAAGTCGTGACGCCCGCAAGAATCTCGGTCCGCACGTTGGTGTTATGTGCCTTGAGTTGAAACAGCCTTTCCAGCATGTCTGGCTCTCCGTGACGCGGCGTGCGTCGTGAATGATCGACTCCAACAGCAAAGCACAGGCTGCGAGGCAGCCCGTCTGACTTACGGCGGGTCGGAAAAAGCCGCGCATCATACCAGCAGCTTGCCGGGATGGCTGCCTGTGGATGAGTGCATTTTGATCATCTGCACGCTCATCCATAAAGCGTGAACGTTGCAAACCTCGCGAAGTCCCACCCCTTAAGACGCATAAAAGTGCGCTAAGTGAGTACCTACCGTGAGGTTTCCATGAGTGCAACGACCCCGAACCCCCAGGACTTCGCAACCCATGCGATTTCCCTGACCCTGAACGGCCAGCCACGCCAGCTGGACGTGCTGTCCTGGACCACCTTGCTGGATCTGTTGCGTGATCAGCTTGATCTGGTCGGCACCAAGAAAGGCTGCGACCACGGCCAGTGTGGTGCGTGTACCGTACTGCGCGACGGCACGCGCATCAATGCCTGTCTGACGTTGGCGATCATGTGCGACGGTGCCGAGCTGATCACCATCGAAGGCCTTGCCGACGGCGACACGTTGCATCCGATGCAGCAGGCGTTCATCAAGAACGATGCGTTCCAGTGCGGCTATTGCACCCCCGGGCAGATCTGCTCGGCCGTGGGGCTGGCCAACGAAGGGCGCGCCAGTACGCGTGCCGAGATCCAGGAACTGATGAGCGGCAATCTGTGCCGCTGCGGTGCGTACAGCAACATCCTGGCCGCTGTCGAAGAGGCCTTGCCACAGTTTCACAATGCGGCAGCCAATCCGGAGGTGAACGCATGAACCCGTTTACCTACAGCAAGCCGACCGATGTCAGCGCCGCCGTCAATTTGAGCGGGCCCGCCACACGTTTCATCGCGGGTGGCACCAACCTGCTCGACCTGATGAAAGAAAACGTCGCTACGCCGGAACACTTGATCGATATCACCGGCCTGCCGTTGAGAGACGTCAGCGAAACGGCTTCTGGCGGGCTGATGATCGGTGCGCTGGTCAGCAACGCCGATCTGGCTTACCACCCGCTGATCGAGGCGCGTTATCCGCTGCTGAGCAAAGCCGTGCTGGCCGGAGCCTCGCCGCAACTGCGCAACATGGCCAGCACCGGTGGCAACCTGCTGCAACGCACCCGTTGCTACTACTTCTACGACACCGGTGTGCCGTGCAACAAGCGTGAGCCTGGCAGCGGCTGCCCGGCGCGTGAAGGTCTGAATCGCATTCACGCGATTCTGGGTGCCAGTGACGAGTGTGTCGCCACTCATCCGTCTGACATGTGCGTGGCGCTGGCTGCGCTGGAAGCCGTGGTGCATGTCGAAGGACGCGCCGGTCGCCGCACCATTGAGTTCGCGGATTTCCACCGCCTGCCGGGCGACGCGCCGCAACGTGACAATCAACTGGCCGATGACGAGTTGATCATCGCGGTCGAGCTGCCGGCACAGGGCTTCGTCAGCCACAACGCTTACCTGAAAATCCGTGACCGCGCATCTTATGCGTTTGCCCTGGTATCGGTCGCGGCTGCAATCGAACTGGACGGTGAAGTGATACGTGACGTGCGTCTGGCGCTGGGCGGTGTCGCGCACAAGCCATGGCGCGACAAGGCGGTCGAGGCGTTGTTGATCGGCAAACCGGTCACTCGCGAGAACTTCGCCGCTGCGGCTGACGCCATGCTTGAAGACGCGCAGTCCCTTGAGCACAACGGTTTCAAAGTCAGGTTGGCCCGCCGCGCGATTATTCGTGCCCTGAGCGACGCCGCAACAGGAGGGAGCGCTCAATGAATCAGCCATTTTCGCCATTGGGCAAGCCAGTGGACCGCGTCGACGGTCGACTGAAAGTGACAGGCGGTGCGCGTTACGCCGGTGAGTACCCTGAAGAAGGCCTGCTGTATGGCAGCGTGGTCTCCAGCACGATCGCCAATGGCCGCGTTGTCAGCATCGATACCCGAGAAGCATTGAAGGTGCCGGGCGTCGTTGCCGTTATCGACCACACCAATCGTCCCTCGCTGGCCAGCTACGACGAGAATTACGAAGACGCCGATTCGGCCGACGGTTCGCCGTTTCGCCCTTTCTACAACGACAATGTGATGTACAGCGGCCAGCCACTTGCGCTGGTTGTCGCCGATACGCTGGAGCTGGCGCGGCATGCGGGCTCGCTGGTGCGTATCGAATACGAGCAGCAAGCGCACGAGACTGACCTGCAGACGATGCTCGACACGGCGTACGACGCGCCTGCCGAACTGCCGCCTGCGCGTGGCAACTTCGAAGGTGAGCTGGCGAGTTCCGCGCTGAGCGTCGATGTGACGTACAGCACGCCCAGCGAATACCACAATCCTATGGAGCCGCATGCTTCGACCGTGCTGTACCAGGCTGACGGCAGTTTGCAGATTCATGACAAGACGCAGGGCACGCAGAACTGTCAGGACTATCTGCACAAGATCTTCGGTCTGGAAAAGGACAGGATTCGCGTGCTGGCTGCCTTTGTCGGTGGTGCCTTCGGTTCAGGCCTGCGCCCGCAATACCAGTTGCCGCTGGCGGTGATGGCGGCATTGCATCTGAAACGCTCGGTGCGCCTGACCCTGACGCGGCAACAGATGTTCACTTTCGGCTATCGCCCTCGCACCATTCAACGTCTGCGCCTGGGCGCTGCTGCCAACGGCCGTCTGCTGGCTGTGGGCCACGAAGCCATTGGCCAGACGTCACGTTTCGAGGACTTCAGCGAGCACGTTGTGGAATGGAGCGGCATGCTTTACCACTGTGACAACGTGCAGTTGACCTACAAGCTGGTGCCGCTGGATGTGTTCACGCCTTTGGACATGCGTGCCCCGGGTGCCGCGCTGGGCATGATCGGTCTGGAATGCGCAATGGATGAACTGGCCTGCGCACTGGCTATCGACCCGGTGCGTCTGCGTCTGACCAATTACGCTGAGCGCAATGGTGACGAGGACAAGCCGTATTCCAGCAAAGAGTTGCGCGAGTGCTACAAACAGGGAGCCGAGCGCTTTGGTTGGGACAGTCGCAACCCTGAGCCGCGCAGCATGCGCCAAGGCCGCCAGTTAGTGGGTTGGGGCATGGCGGGCGGTGTCTGGGAAGCCATGCAGATGAAAGCCAGCGCCAAGGCGCGTCTTGAGGCAGATGGCAGCCTGGTGGTCAGTAGCGCCACCACGGACATCGGCACCGGTACGTATACCGTCATGACGCAGATCGCCGCCGAAGCATCAGGTATCGATGTAGAGAATGTCACCTTCCTGCTGGGTGACTCTTCGCTGCCGACCGCGCCTTTGCAGGGCGGCTCCTTTACGGTTTCCTCAGTCGGCACCGCGGTCCAGCAGGCGTGTCAGGCCTTGCAGCGTCAGGTACTGGAAGTGGCCAAGGGGCTGCACCCACAGCTTGTTTCAGCCACGCCGGACGACGTCCGTTTCGAAGCCGGCAGGCTGTATGTGGGCGACCAGGCGCTGTCGATGGCGGAGCTGGCAGCGTCCCAGACCAACGGCGTGATCGAGGTGCAGGTTGACGCCGAACCCGACAAAAAGCGTGAAGCCTATGCAGCTGCGACGCACTCGGCGGTGTTCGTCGAAGTGCTGGTCGACGAGGACCTGGGCACTATCAAAGTCAATCGGGTGGTCAGCGCTGTAGCCGCGGGTCGGGTAGTGAACCCGAAAATGGCACGCAGCCAGATTCTGGGCGGCGTTGTCTGGGGAATGGGCATGGCGCTTCAGGAAGAAGCCATGCTTGACCACACGCTGGGTCGTCCGATGAACCACAGCCTGGCCGAATACCACATTCCGGTTAACGCCGACATCGGGGACATTGACGTGCTGTTCGTCGAAGAAAACGATGACATCGTCAACGCGCTGGGTTCCAAGGGGGTCGGCGAAATCGGCATTGTGGGTGTGCCGGCAGCGATTGCCAACGCCATCTACCACGCCACCGGCAAACGGATACGCGAGTTTCCGATCACGCTGGACAAGCTGTTGTAACCGCGCGCGTAAATCCAACTGTTTATCGTGCCAACGCTCTGCGTTGGCATGCGGTTCTGGACGCTCTGCGTCCTCTTGCGTAGGTGGAGCGGCGCAGGTGTGACGCAGAGCGTCACGAACGGCATTCCCACGCTGGAGCGTGAGGAACGATAGGCGTCTGCAAGTGCTCTACCGGTGAGACAACTCGCCACGCGACAAAAGACCACACGACTTCAACGGCTGAACAGGACTACTCTTTCATGGTCGATTGATCTGCATCATTGCATTAAGGCAGTGATCAGTGCGTCGACCAGCGTTTTCGCCATTGAGAACGCCAGAATAAAGAAACATAAGCACTCATTACCGTGGGGGCAATAGCTGTTGGCTCGCTGCCGGCAGCAGGTTTCATCTGAGAGAGGAACATCTTATGTTCGGTTTAGAGGCTATAGATCTCGCCCGAATCCAGTTCGCATTCACCATTTCGTTTCATATCCTGTTTCCTGCCATCACCATTGGTCTGGCAAGTTACCTGGCTGTGCTCGAAGGGCTGTGGCTGAAGACCCGCGATGACGTCTACCGTGACCTGTACCATTTCTGGTCGAAGATCTTTGCCGTCAACTTCGGCATGGGCGTGGTCTCCGGGCTGGTCATGGCCTATCAGTTCGGCACCAACTGGAGTCGCTTCTCCGATTTTGCAGGTGCTGTCACCGGCCCGCTGCTGACCTACGAAGTGCTGACCGCGTTCTTCCTTGAAGCAGGCTTTCTCGGGGTGATGCTGTTCGGCTGGAACCGGGTCGGGCGCAAGCTGCACTTCTTCTCCACGGTGATGGTTGCCATCGGTACGCTGATCTCGACGTTCTGGATTCTGTCGTCCAACAGCTGGATGCAGACACCACAAGGTTTTGAAATCATTGACGGTCGTGTCATTCCGACCGACTGGTTCGCGGTGGTTTTCAACCCTTCGTTCCCTTATCGCCTGACGCACATGGCAATCGCCGCGTTCGTGGCCACGGCTTTTTTTGTCGGCTCGTCGGCGGCCTGGCATCTGTTGCGGGGTCGAGACACACCCGCCGTGCGCAAAATGCTCTCGATGGCCATGTGGATGGCGCTGCTGGTGGCCCCGATTCAGGCGGTTGTCGGCGACTTTCATGGTCTTAACACGCTCAAGCATCAGCCTGCGAAGATTGCCGCCATTGAAGGCCATTGGGAAAACATCGGTGACGAACCGACCCCGCTGATCCTGTTCGGCATTCCCGACATGAAGGAAGAGCGCACCAGGTTCGCGGTGGAAATTCCGTACCTGGGCAGCCTGATCCTGACCCATAGTCTGGACAAGCAAGTGCCGGCGCTCAAGGAGTTCAAACCCGAGGACCGCCCCAACTCGCTGATCGTGTTCTGGTCGTTCCGGGTCATGGTTGCTCTCGGCATGCTGATGATCTTTACCGGCCTGTGGAGCCTTTGGCTGCGCAAGCGCGGCACGCTGTATAACTCGCGTCCGTTCCTGTACATGGCGCTATGGATGGGGCCGTCCGGCCTGATCGCCATTCTCGCCGGCTGGTTCACCACCGAAATCGGCCGTCAGCCTTGGGTGGTCTATGGTCTGATGCGCACCGCCGATGCTTCTTCCGGACACAGTGTGGCGCAGATGAGCATTACCCTGATGCTCTTCGTGGTTGTCTACTTCGTGCTGTTCGGCGCAGGTCTTGGCTACATGATGCGCCTGGTTCGCAAGGGGCCCAAAGCCTACGTCGAACATGTGCCGCACGGTGGCCCCGGCCAGCAACGCACACCGGCCCGTCCGCTCTCCGCTGCTGTTGAAGGCGAAGAAGATGGCGACAATCTTGACCGTCTCGGCAAGGGGATTTAAGCCATGGGTATCGATCTTCCGCTGATCTGGGCCATCATCATCGTCTTCGGCATCATGATGTACGTGGTGATGGATGGCTTCGATCTGGGTATCGGGATTCTCTTCCCGTTCATGAAAGACAGTTCCGACCGTGACGTGATGATGAACACCGTCGCGCCGGTCTGGGACGGCAACGAGACCTGGCTGGTACTGGGCGGCGCAGCGTTGTTCGGTGCGTTCCCGCTGGCGTACTCGGTGGTTTTGTCTGCGCTGTACCTGCCGCTGATGTTCATGCTCATGGGTCTGATCTTTCGCGGCGTGGCGTTCGAATTTCGCTTCAAGGCAACGGAAGAAAAACGCCACCTGTGGGACAAGGCTTTCATCGGCGGTTCGCTGGCGGCAACCTTCTTTCAAGGTGTGGCACTGGGGGCTTTCATTGAGGGCATTCCAGTGGTCGACCGCCAGTTCGCTGGCGGTTCGCTGGACTGGCTTGCGCCGTTCCCGATGTTCTGTGGCCTGGCCTTGATCGTCGCCTATGCGCTGCTGGGCTGCACCTGGCTGATCATGAAAACCGAAGGGTCGTTGCAGAAGGCGATGCACGATCTGGCCCGTCCTCTGGCCCTGGCCGTGCTCGCGGTGATGGGCGTGGTCAGCCTCTGGACACCGCTGGCCCATGCGGACATTGCGCATCGCTGGTTCAGCATGCCCAATCTGTTGTGGTTCATGCCTGTGCCGGTTCTGGTGCTGGTGACCATGTACGGGCTGTTCAAGGCTGTCGCCCGTAATGCGCACTACACGCCTTTCCTGCTGACCCTGTTGCTGATCTTTCTGGGTTACAGCGGACTGGGCATCAGCCTGTGGCCAAACATCATTCCGCCGTCGGTATCGATCTGGGCAGCCGCCGCGCCGCCGCAGAGCCAGGGTTTCATGCTGGTCGGCACGCTGTTCATCATTCCGTTCATCCTGGGCTACACCTTCTGGAGCTACTACGTTTTCCGCGGCAAGGTGACAGCCGCAGACGGTTATCACTAGTCCGAACCGAGGAGATTGGCGATGTCTGGTAAAAATCCCATGCACGATCCCGATCCAGCCCTGAGCAAACCGCTCTGGCAACGACTGGCCTGGCTGGTCGGTATCTGGGCGGGCAGTGTCTTCGCGCTGTTCATCGTGGCCAGCCTGATGCGCATGTTCATGAGCGCTGCGGGCCTGACGACGCACTGATTCTGAATTCCCGTTCGTGTCCCCGGACACGTTTTGCGACCCTCTTGCCACCTGCGGTGACAAGAGGGTCTTTTTTTGGGCCGTAGATTATTTGCGCGCTTTCAGAATCACGAATTTTGGAGTGGCCGCGACCTGCTCGACGCCCCGGAACAGACGCGACAGCTTGGTGTGATAACCCAGGTGGCGATTGCCGACGATGTACAGCGCACCGCCTGTCACCAGTGCGGCACGGGCCTGGAGGAACATGCGCCAGGCGAGAAAGTCACCCACCACCTGCTGCTGGTGGAAGGGTGGGTTGCACAGCACCACGTCCAGCGAGTCGGGCTCCTGCGTGTCCAGCCCGTCAGCCGCCCGAACGACCACCTCGCGCTCGCCCAGTGTTGCGCGCCAGTTTTCGGCTGCCGACTGCACGGCCATGAACGACTCGTCGACCAGCGTGTACTGCGCCTGCGGGTTGTCCAGCGCACTGGCAATGGCCAGCACCCCGTTGCCGCACCCCAAGTCTGCGACTCTTGCTGTGCCGAGGTTTTTCGGCAGATAAGGCAGGAATGCACGAGTGCCGATGTCCAGTCCGTCCCGGCAGAACACGTTGGCGTGGTTGAGCAGTTCGATGGCCGGCTCGTCCAGACGGTAACGGGTCGGATAAGGTGAAAGGCGCACCTCTCTGGTCTGCGGCGTGGCGAACAGCAGCCGGGCTTTTTTCACCGCCAGTGACGCTTGCACCGGCCCCACATACTCCTCCAGCAAGTCGCCGGCCGAGCGTGGCAAATGCTTGACCATGGCTGCTGCGATAACCCGCGCACCGGGGGCCAACTGACCTTGCAGACGTATCAACTGCTCTTCCAGCAACGCCAGGGTCTTCGGGACCCGGATCAACACCCAGTCAAAAGGCCCGTTCAACGGCTCGCTGGCTGGAATGTGCGGCACTGCGTCGTAACTCATGCCGTTGCGCGCCAGGTTCTTTTCCAGACCTTGCGCAGCCAGGAACGAGTCGCTGCTGCTGATCACGGTGGCATGGGGTGCCAGGCTCGCAGCCAGCGCGCCGAAACTGTCATTGAGCACCAGAACCCGGCTTTGCAGGCTCAGGCCCGTTTCTGCAACATGATTGAGCAGGTACTCGTCAGCGGCATCGAATGCCTGCAGCGGCTCATCCTGTTGCTCGGGCTGGCGAATGAGATCAAGTTCAGCGAAGGGACTGATGAGCAGGGGCATTGGCGGGAGAACTCTGTGCAATCGAAGGTATGTCAGTGAGCCCGATGATGGGTGGGCTCGCTGAGGCAGACGATTTTACGTATTTTTTTGCTTCGATACCTGTTTGATTGCAGTCTAACTGACGGCTTCAGTCAGAACATGCCGCTTAGCGCGGCCTGGACCGCAGCAGCGGTCTTGTTGCAGACCCCCATTTTTTGAATGGCACTGGCAATATGGAAGTGAATGGTGCGCTCCTTCAGGCAGAGAATCATTGCAATGTCGCCAGCTGTCTTGCCTTCGGCAGACCACTTGAGGACTTCTATTTCTCTCTGAGTCAGGCTTTTTGCTGGCGAGGGCTGCGAAAACTTTATGTCCATTGTGTTCATGTGGCCTCCTTGCATGACGTATACAGACCTTGCTGTTCGTTTATCCAGTCTAGGAACAAATACACGGCAATCTGCGCTTTGGAGGGGCACCCGGACGGATGGGCTGATGGCACTTGGCAATGCGTTATCGGCCTTTTGGCTGGAACGCCTGTGCAAGAGAGGTCGAGACAATTTGCCCTGTTCATGTTCGATCATGCATTGGCTGATTCAAGAACCAAATACTCTAAGTCGCAGGGCAGGCCGCCGGGTAATTCAACACAAACAGCCGGTGTTTATCGAGCCCGCTTTGCGGGACACTGAGTTCTGCTTTTCATATTCGGGAGTTCAAAGCACACCATGACCGTCAGTGATGACAAATTCACCCGACAGACATTGCAGCGTGTCACGCCGCTGACCACGAGTCTGTTCACTCTGCGCACCACACGTGATCCCGGCTTTCGCTTTCGGGCAGGGCAGTTTGCGCGCCTCGGTGTGACCAAAGCCGACGGCACCACGGTATGGCGTGCCTACTCGATGGTTTCATCACCGCACGACGAGTTTCTGGAGTTCTTTTCCATCGTGGTGCCGGACGGCGAATTCACCAGCGAATTGAGTCGGCTGCGTGAAGGTGACGAACTGATGGTGGAAAAGCAGGCATTTGGTTACCTGACCCTGGACCGCTTTGTCGACGGACGCGATCTGTGGTTGTTGTCCACCGGTACGGGAGTCGCCCCGTTTCTGTCGATCCTGCAGGATTTCGAAGTCTGGGAGAAGTTCGAGCGGGTCATTCTGGTATACAGCGTCCGTGAGTCACGCGAGCTGGCCTATCAGCAACTGATTGGCGAACTGATGCAGCGTGAATACCTGGTCGAGTACGCGGACAAGTTTCTGTTCCTACCGACTGTGACCCGCGAACAGCATCCCGGTGCACTGAATGGCCGCATTACGCAGTTGATCGAAAACGGAGAGCTTGAGCGCGCGGCAGGTATCGCACTGACACCGGAGCATTCGCGGGTGATGCTGTGCGGTAACCCGCAGATGATTGACGACACACGCGCATTGCTCAAGCAGCGTGACATGCGCCTGAGCCTGTCACGCAAGCCGGGGCAGGTTGCGGTGGAGACGTATTGGTAGGGGGATGGCAGGCCCGTCTGCGTCACACGGCGGTTCTGTGGTCCCAGGGGGATTTGGGTTCGACTCGGATCAGCATCAGGACTCAGCCGTCACTTACGTCGCACTTGGCGTCGTTTGTGCGATCACGGTTGAAAAGCGTTTTTAGAGCAGTGTGGTTAAAGGCACGGGGCGAAAGCTGATGACTATCGTGCCGATGCTCCGCGTCGGAATGCAGTTCGTGACGCTCTGCGTCACTGCACTTAACGCTAGACGCAGAGCATCCGGAAATGCGTCCCCACGCGGAGCATGGGGACGATAGTCCTCAGGTCTTACTCAATCAAAGTGAACGAGCAGGGTCCACAGTGACTGGCGCTGACGGTGTGTTCTGTTCCTTAAGCAGGTCACGAATTTCGCTCAACAGGACTTCCTGCTTGGAAGGCGTCGGTGGCAGGGTAGGGGCCTTGGCCTCTTCGCGCTTGAGGCGGTTGATGGCCTTGACGCCCATGAAGATTGCGAATGCAACAATGATGAAGTCGATGACGGTCTGGATGAACTTGCCGTATGCCAGCAGCACAGCCGGGGCAGTACCTTGCGCAGGACGCAGGGTAACGGCCAAGTCACTGAAGTCAACGCCGCCAATTAAAAGGCCCAACGGCGGCATGATGACATCGCCGACGAACGAAGAAACGATCTTGCCAAATGCCGCGCCGATGATGATACCGACGGCCATATCGACTACGTTGCCTTTGACCGCGAATGCCTTGAATTCCTTAAGCACGCTCATGGGGTAATTCCTTGTAGCAGATAAATTTGATCCGAATGAGTGTAGCCCAGACGCACTAATGCCGCCCGTGCCACGTTCAATCGACCGGAGTCGTCCGCGTAAGTTTTATCCGGTTTTCAAAAGCAGTTGTCGCCCAGCGACTGGCAGGTGCCGCAACCTGCGTTATCATGGGCGTTTTTTACGACTGGGGTTGTCATGGCCAAGGCCAAACGCTTGTACGGCTGCACCGAGTGCGGCGCGACATTTCCCAAGTGGGCGGGCCAGTGCGGCGAATGCGGTGCGTGGAACACACTGGTCGAAACCATGCTTGAAAGTGGTGCCGCCGCGCCACCCAGCGGGCGTACCGGCTGGACCGGTTCTCAGGCGCAGATCAGGACTCTGGCGGAAGTCAGCGTTGAAGAAATTCCGCGCTTTTCCACCAACTCCACCGAACTGGACAGAGTGCTGGGCGGTGGTCTGGTCGATGGTTCGGTGGTGTTGATCGGCGGCGACCCCGGCATCGGCAAATCCACGATCCTCTTGCAGACGCTGTGCAATATCGCCCAGCGCATGCCTGCGTTGTATGTCACCGGTGAGGAATCCCAGCAGCAGGTGGCCATGCGCGCCCGTCGTCTGGGGCTGCCGCAGGACAAGCTGCGGGTCATGACCGAAACCTGCATCGAGACCATCATTGCCACGGCAAAGGTCGAGAAGCCCAAGGTCATGGTGATCGATTCGATCCAGACAATTTTCACCGAGCAATTGCAATCCGCACCGGGCGGCGTGTCTCAGGTTCGTGAAAGCGCCGCCTTACTGGTGCGTTACGCCAAACAAAGCGGTACTGCGATCTTCCTGGTTGGTCATGTCACCAAGGAAGGCGCCCTGGCCGGCCCGCGTGTGCTTGAGCACATGGTCGACACCGTATTGTATTTCGAGGGCGAGTCGGATGGTCGCCTGCGGCTGCTGCGGGCGGTGAAGAACCGCTTTGGCGCGGTAAACGAGCTGGGCGTATTCGGCATGACCGACAAGGGGCTTAAAGAAGTCTCCAACCCGTCGGCGATTTTTCTTACTCGTGCGCAGGAAGAAGTGCCGGGCAGTGTGGTCATGGCTACCTGGGAAGGCACGCGGCCGATGCTGGTGGAGGTTCAGGCACTGGTCGACGATAGCCACATGTCCAATCCGCGCCGTGTGACGCTGGGCCTGGATCAGAATCGCCTAGCCATGCTGCTGGCGGTGCTGCATCGACACGGCGGTATTCCGACCCATGATCAGGACGTGTTTCTCAACGTGGTGGGCGGTGTGAAAGTGCTGGAAACCGCATCCGATCTGGCCTTGATGGCGGCAGTGATGTCCAGCCTGCGCAATCGTCCGTTGCCGCACGACTTGCTGGTGTTTGGCGAAGTAGGGCTGTCCGGTGAGGTCAGGCCGGTGCCCAGCGGGCAGGAGCGCCTCAAGGAGGCCGCCAAGCACGGCTTCAAACGTGCCATCGTGCCTAAAGGCAACGCGCCGAAGGAAGCACCACCCGGCCTGCAGATCATCGCCGTCACGCGCCTTGAGCAGGCACTCGATGCGCTGTTCGAGTAGACCGGTCTAGAGTTCGATCAATGCTGCCAGTTCGCGGTCCAGTTCGGCCTGATCCGCAAGATTGAGCTCGATCAGTCGCCGCAAATGGCTGATCGACTCCAGCCCGATATGCCGGCAGACAAAACCAAGTTGCCGGTTATTATCGTGGGTCATTTCGACGTCCATTTTCACGTGCGCATCATTGCTCAGGCGTATATCGACCTCGAAGGGCCGGGCCTGATCGCCCGTCCATGACTCAGGTCGTTCGATCAGCAGACCTTTCAGGGAAAGGTCGATCAGTTGAACCTTCCAGGTCTGGCTGCCCTGGTTCAAATCGGTTTTGGCGTCGAAGGCAATGCGCTTGAAACGACGGCGATCCGCATGTGAGTCGGTCATCGAATGAACTCTCTTGTTGACCGCACCCGAGGTCAGCGGGCAGGTCGTTATCTGATCGATTCTGTTGTCCATGCACGATAGACCTGAAAGCCATTGCGCAACAGTTCTGTGTCACGGTTTTGTGACCAGGCAACCATCTGTCGAGTCCATTCCAGCCCTCTATGCCGGGTATCTGCCGCAATTGATCTAATTTCGGTCTAGACCATGGTTGGGGGTGGCCTTTCGCTGATCCGGCGCTAAACTCGCACTGCTTGCCTTCTAGTCAACTCTGCTGGAATAAAAAAAATGAAAAATAATAATAGTCTGATGCGCCATGTTCCCTGGCTCATCGTCGCAATTGTCGGGGCATGTGCCCTTGGGGTCGTGGCCTTGCGTCGCGGTGAGGCGATCAACGCCTTGTGGATAGTGGTTGCTGCGGTGGCCATTTATCTGGTTGCTTATCGTTACTACAGTCTGTTCATCGCCACCCATGTCATGCAGCTCGATCCGTTGCGCGCGACACCGGCGGTGGTCAACAACGACGGTCTGGACTATGTGCCGACCAATAAACATATTCTTTTCGGTCACCATTTTGCGGCCATCGCTGGCGCAGGTCCGCTGGTCGGCCCGGTGCTGGCAGCGCAAATGGGTTATCTGCCCGGCACGCTCTGGCTGATTGCCGGCGTGGTGCTGGCGGGTGCGGTGCAGGACTTCATGATCCTGTTCCTTTCCACGCGTCGCAACGGTCGCTCGCTGGGCGACATGGTGCGCGAGGAAATGGGCCGTATTCCCGGGACCATCGCCTTGTTCGGCTGTTTCCTGATCATGATCATCATCCTGGCGGTGCTGGCGCTGATCGTGGTCAAAGCCCTGGCCGAGAGTCCGTGGGGCATGTTCACGGTCATGGCGACGATCCCGACGGCGATGTTCATGGGCATCTACATGCGCTACATCCGTCCGGGCCGCATCGGTGAAATCTCCATTATCGGTGTCCTCCTGCTGCTGGCTTCCATCTGGGTAGGCGGCGCGGTGGCGGCCGATCCGACCTGGGGCCCGATGTTCACTTTCACCGGCGTGCAGATCACCTGGATGCTCGTGGGTTATGGTTTTGTCGCCGCAATGCTGCCGGTCTGGCTGCTGCTTGCGCCACGTGACTACCTGTCGACCTTCCTGAAAATCGGCACCATTCTGGCACTGGCAATCGGCATCCTGATTCTGGCGCCCGAGCTGAAAATGCCGGCCCTGACCCAGTTCACCAACGGCACAGGCCCGGTCTGGAAGGGCGCATTGTTCCCGTTCCTGTTCATCACCATTGCCTGCGGTGCGGTATCGGGTTTCCACGCACTGATCTCGTCGGGCACGACGCCCAAGCTGCTGGATAACGAAAAGAACGCCCGCTACATCGGTTACGGCGGCATGCTGATGGAATCCTTCGTGGCCATCATGGCAATGGTTGCCGCTTCGGTGATCGAGCCGGGTGTGTACTTCGCCATGAACAGCCCTGCTGCGGTGGTCGGCAGTGACGTGGTAACTGTCGCGCAGACCGTGTCCAGCTGGGGCTTTGCCATCACGCCGGAGCAACTGACCGCTGTGGCGAAAGACATCGGTGAAAACACCGTGCTGGCCCGTGCCGGTGGTGCTCCGACGCTGGCCGTCGGTATCGCGCAGATCCTCCATCAGGTGCTGCCGGGTGAAAACACCATGGCGTTCTGGTACCACTTCGCGATTCTGTTTGAGGCGCTGTTCATTCTGACTGCGGTCGACGCCGGCACACGTGCCGGCCGCTTCATGCTGCAGGACCTGCTCGGCAGCTTCGTGCCGGCCCTGAAACGCACCGAGTCATGGACGGCCAATGCCATCGGCACCGGCGGCTGCGTGGCGCTATGGGGTTATCTGCTGTATCAAGGCGTGATCGACCCGCTGGGCGGCATCAATACCCTGTGGCCGCTGTTTGGTATCTCTAACCAGATGCTTGCCGGTATCGCCCTGATGCTGGCCAGCGTTGTGCTGATCAAGATGAAGCGTCAGCGCTATGTATGGGTGACCATGCTGCCTGCCGCCTGGCTACTGATCTGCACCGTGACCGCCGGCCTGATCAAGCTGTTCGACGCCAACCCCGCCGTCGGCTTCCTGGCGTTGGCGAAAAAATACAGTGCAGCGGCCGATGCCGGTCAGATTCTGGCCCCGGCCAAGACCATGGATCAGATGCAGCATGTGATCTTCAACGCTTACACCAACGCCGGGCTGACCGTGCTGTTCCTGTTCGTGGTGTTCAGCATCCTGTTCTACGCCATTAAAGTCGGCCGAGCGGCCTGGAGCACCAAGGAGCGCACCGACAACGAAGCTCCGTTCCAGGCCATGCCGCCAGCGTCGCAGGTGTGACCATGCTTACCCATAGAGGATTTGCCCATGTTCAATGACCTGAGTCGCCTCGGCAAATACCTCGGTCAGGCCGCGCGCCTGATGGTGGGCATGCCGGACTACGACACTTACGTAGAGCACATGCAGAACACCCACCCGGACAAGCCGGTGATGACCTATGAGCAGTTCTTTCGGGAGCGGCAGGAGGCGCGTTACGGCGGCAAGGCCGGTCCGAAATGCTGTTGATCCGCTGATCTGCGTTATTGTTTGATCCGACGCGCCGCAGGCCATCACCTGTGGCGCGTTTTCATTTCAGCTGAATGCCTCGCCAGGAGCCTTATGACTGAGCTGCAACCCATCCCCGTGACCGTGCTGACCGGCTTTCTGGGCGCCGGCAAGACCACCTTGCTGCGCCACCTGCTCAAGGCCGAACACGGCCTGAAAATCGCCGTGATCGAAAACGAATTCAGCGATGCAGGCATCGACAGCCAGTTGCTCGGCACCGACCCGGTGCAGATCATGACCCTGTCCAACGGTTGCGTCTGCTGCACCATCCACACTGACCTGACCAAGGCGCTGTACCTGCTGCTGGAGCGTCTGGACAGCGGCGAGATCGTGTTCGACCGGCTGGTAATCGAATGCACCGGGCTGGCCGATCCCGCGCCGGTCGCGCAGACCTTTTTCATCGATGAAGAGCTGCGCGAGCGTTACATCCTCGACGGCATCATCACCCTGGTCGACGCCGCGCACGCCGATACTCACCTGGCGCAAACCATCGCCCAGGCGCAGATCGGCTTTGCCGACCGGTTGCTGGTCAGCAAGCGTGATCTGGTCGACGATGCAGCCTTCGATGCCCTGAGCGCGCGCCTGACCCGCATCAACCGCCGCGCGCCGATCCGTATCGTCGAGCACGGCAGGATCGACCTCGCCGAACTGCTCGACGTACGCGGCTTCAACCTCAACGCCGACCTCGGCGGCGGCATGATCCTGCGCCCACTGGCCCCGACCGGCAATTCCGCTGACCGCATCAGCAGCCTGGTCCTGCGCAGTGAAAAACCGCTGAACCTGGACCGCCTCAGCGAGTTCATGAACGAGCTGCTCGAAGACCACGGCAAGCAACTGCTGCGCTATAAAGGTGTGCTCAACATTGAAGACGAGCCCCGCAAGATGGTGTTCCAGGGCGTCCTCAAGCTGTACGGCTTCGACTGGGATGCGGAGTGGGCCAAAGGCGAGCAGCGCGAGAGCGTGATCGTATTTATTGCCGATGAGTTGCCGGAGGAGAAGATTCGGGCGGGGTTTGCGGCAATGGTGGGGTGACAGGGGGCGCGCAGGCTCGATTTATTACTCATGATTTGCACCGGGCCCTGCGAAGTCAACTACCGCCGAAGCTGTCCTGGCTTCCGGTAATGAGGGTGCCACCATGGCTGCCGAGGCTCCCCATGTGAGCCATGGGGCGTCCGTCGACGAGTATGTTGGTGAAGCCGGAAACAATGACGGCCCCGCAAGCGGCCCGGTCGCCTGTCCGGGCGACCGGCAGGCCATTGACGAGAACGGTGGGGCTGGCGGAGACCAGAGATGTAAGTCCGTGGCCGGGTATCGGGCAGGCATGTGGGTCGGTGAGTCTGGCGACAGGAATCATGTTCACGCTCGTGTATGCAAGCCACGCATGCTTGCGCATTTGATGCTGATGTTCTGTAGGAAATTGCTGCAGTTCAGGAAAGAAAGGACTGATATCTGGCTTGGAAATGCTTTGAGCACGCAGCAAAAAGCCCCGGCTCTCACGAGCCGGGGCTTTTTGGTACTGCGTTTAAACCAGGCTTATCAAGCGCCGTAAACCGGCAGCTTCGCGCAGATGGCCTTGACCTTCTCGCGAACGGCGTCGATCACGGTGTCGTTGTTCAGGTCAGCCAGGATGTCGCAGATCCAGCCCGCCAGTTCCTTGCACTCAGCTTCCTTGAAGCCGCGAGTGGTCACTGCCGGGGTGCCGAAGCGCAGGCCGGAGGTGACGAACGGCGAGCGTGGGTCGTTTGGAACGGAGTTCTTGTTGACGGTGATGAAGGCGCGACCCAGGGCGGCGTCGGCGTCTTTACCGGAGATGTCCTGCTTGATCAGCGACAGCAGGAACAGGTGGTTTTCGGTACCGCCGGAGACGACGTCGAAGCCACGCTCGATGAACACACCGGCCATGGCCTTGGCGTTCTTGACCACTTGCTGCTGGTAGGTCTTGAACTCAGGCTGCAGCGCTTCCTTGAAGCACACGGCCTTGGCTGCGATGACGTGCTCCAGCGGGCCGCCTTGGGAGCCAGGGAATACCGCGGAGTTCAGCTTCTTCTCGATTTCGGCGTTGGCGCGCGCCAGGATCAGGCCGCCACGTGGGCCGCGCAGGGTCTTGTGGGTGGTGGTGGTCACGACGTCAGCGAATGGCACCGGGTTCGGGTAGACGCCTGCGGCGACCAGACCGGCTACGTGAGCCATGTCGACGAACAGGTAGGCACCGACCTTGTCGGCGATTGCGCGGAAGCGCGGGAAGTCGAGGATCTGCGAGTAGGCAGAGAAGCCTGCGACGATCATTTTCGGCTTGTGCTCGACGGCCAGGCGCTCGACTTCGTCGTAGTCGATCATGCCGTTGGCGTCGATGCCGTACTGAACGGCGTTGTACAGCTTGCCCGAGGACGAAACGCTGGCGCCGTGGGTCAGGTGACCACCGTGAGCCAGGCTCATGCCCAGAATGGTGTCGCCGCCTTGCAGCAGGGCCAGGTAGACCGCCGAGTTGGCTTGCGAACCCGCGTGTGGCTGGACGTTGGCGTAATCAGCGCCGAACAGCTCCTTGGCGCGGTCGATGGCCAGTTGTTCGATAACGTCGACGTACTCGCAACCACCGTAGTAGCGCTTGCCCGGATAGCCTTCTGCGTACTTGTTGGTCAGGGCCGAGCCCTGAGCTTCCATGACGGCCGGACTGGTGTAGTTTTCCGAGGCAATCAGCTCGATGTGTTCTTCCTGACGCAGAGCTTCTTGCTCCATGGCGGCAAACAGATCGGCGTCGTACTTGGCGATAGTCAAATCACGGCTGAACATGGCAGTCCTCAAGGGGGCATGGCGGAAAAGGCGGCTATTCTACCCCATCGGGTTTTATCTGGCATATGAAAGGCAGTCATCTTGACCAGTGACGCCGTTCACGCGGGTTTCGACAAGGTCTGAAATCATGGATGTGCCGCAGGCGCAAGGCTCGTTCTGTAGGGGGCTCGCCCACATGAGAGGGTCGAGATCGATTTAGTCATCGGCGGCGTGAACCGGGCACATCCACTCGAATTTCCAGCGATCACGCATCTATTTACCTTCAACTGCCGGAACCGTTCCGGGCCGGACGACACTCAGTGGTCTGTTGCCCATACCCACCGACAGTAGGTAAAAACGCCATGATGCCCTCTCAGATCACGCGCTCCTCTCATTCCTCATTGCCGGAGGTTGCTCCTGCGTCCGGCGATGCAACCGGCGTTAGTGAGCAAACTCCGCAGCAGGTTCGTACCGTAGCGTTTTTTACCTCCGGCGAACTGGCCGTGGCATTTGGTCGCACCTCGGCTGCGCCAGCGCAGGACTCTGTGCGTCTGTTGTCTGCTCTTCAGCGTGAGCTGGATAAACAGCATCCGTCCTGGCACACCGTTGCTCAACTCTGTCAGAGCCTCGCCGAGGTCGGCACGACCGAGCAGGGCTGGCATCAACTGGCAAGCGAGGATCAGATGCCGGCGCTGAGAGAACTGCTTGACCGTTGTACTCACCGGCTGGCCGATATGCCGGCTTCTCACGCATCTCACGACTCGCTGTCGCTGGCCTGTGAAGGGCTCAGGACGGCACGGCTGCACCAATCCGTCGCTCGTTTGACCGCCCGACCGTCCGCCCTGGCCCGTGCGGTTCCGGATCTGCTGACGTTGACTCATCTGGATCCCGAGACGCTGGGCGCAGAGCCCCCCGTTGTTTCGTCTTACACGCTCTTCAGTCATTTCGTTCGCACGGCCAAGCAGCGTACGGCGGATTTGAATGACAGCCTCCAGCGTCAACCCGACGCGGTCGTCAGTCTGCTGCGCTCACATGCCGACACGCTCAATGATCTGGAGATGTTGCCGGGCGCATTGCAGGCATTGACCGAAAATTGCCAGGACGCGCCAGCCTGCAATGAATTGCGCGAGCTGGCGGAAGTGGCGGGGGCGCTGCTGCAGCTATTGCGCGAACACGATCTTTTGCCGAGGCTGGAAGAAATCTCCATCGAGCCAGGCGAAGCACCTGCACCTGGCCACGAGCCTGCCGAGCCCAGGCTGACCACACGCCAGGCATTGCTCAAGGCCGGCGGCAATCTGGTGCGCAAGTTTGATGCCTACGGGGCGCTCGCGCCGATGGATGACAAGGCGTTGCTGGCTTTGATGCGCACCCCGGCGCCACACCTGTCGCCCGATCAGATGCATGCCTTCCTGAACAAGCATGTGCTGCATCTCACGCAAGAACAACGCGATATCGTCAGCAATACCCCGCTGCCCTTCGCCCCTGAAGAAGACATCGAGGCTAGGTTCGGCATGGGTTTCGATGAAAAACTGCGGTTGGCGCTGGCCAACGGTTCGCTGGTGTTGAGCGAGGAGCAACTGGCCCGTCTTGGTGATTTGCCAAGTGCCGCTACCACGACGTCCGACGTTGTGAAGACGCTGCTGGAAAAGCCATCGTCTGCGCTGAGCGAAGCCGAGCGTGACATGTTGGGCGCAATCGTTCAGGCCAATGGTCAGGGGCAACTCGACGCCTGGCGCGCTCACAACGAACAGTTGCCTGCAGTCTTGAGCCGCTCGGGGCTGCCCTCTGATGTGAAAGAAGAGTTGCTCAGCCTCAACAAAAGCATGAATGCCGAACTGGGCACGCTCAAGAACGGCGCCTCGCTCAAGAGTCGCGTCCTTGCAAGCCCGGCGATGCTGCTCGCGCTGGCACCCTTGCCACTGGCCGTGGCGTTCGTCAGCAAGGACAACTCCTACAGCTCATCGCTGGTTGCCCACTTCACCAAGAACGCGGTGTTCATGGCTGGCCTGATGATGAACGAGCTGACCAACGCGCGGACCAATGTCGATCACGGCCTGAACCGCTACTTCGTCACCGTGCTGGCCAACGCCATCGTGGCGCAGCCCACCTTTGCCAGGAACGAACACCTGCTGGAGCAGGTGGGCTTCGGTATCGCAACGGCCGTGGCATCGGGCGCAGCCACGCTGGGCGTCTTCAACCGTGAATCGATCGTCGCTGCCTTCAAGCTCGCCAAGAGCAAGCTTTCCAGGCAAGACACCGGGAACGCCCGCATCCCGGAGGAAGACCATCTGGCCGTGGTCAAGCATTTCGACGTCAGCGAGCATTTTGCCCAGCAGATGAAAGTGGCGACCGAATTGTACAAGCAAGACAAAAGCATCACTGACATCATGAACTCGAGCCTGACATACCTGGGCACCAAAAGCAGCGAGTTCCAGGCCAGGTTCGAAGTCGCCGATGCCCTGCGGGCAGGGCTGCAACTGGCCGAGGGGGAGCGCAAGGCGGACCCTGACTTCTACACCAAGCTGGGCCTGGTGGCCTTGACGGCGAGTATCGGTGCGGCGCTGGTGATGTTGATGAAAAGCATGGTCGGCAAAGCCGATTACGCGGCGGATGGCGTCTGGTGCGTATCGGAGATGCTCAAACTGGCCATGAACCCTGAAGTCGATATGCAAAAGGCGGTTCAGGTCTTCAAGGAAATCGTCGGTCTGAATCTGGTGATGACGGGGTTTCTGGGCGTCAACAAAGTCTGGAATTTTCTCGACAAGGGGATCAAAGGCTACGCCTCCGGTGCTGCGGTCCTGACCGCAGCCAACCTCACACTTCCCGGTATGGTTGGAGAAGTGGCTGGCGCAGCGGCCGGCAAGGGGTTGAGCTACCTGACTGACAAAGGCAAGGCGGCGCATCAGGCCGGCAGGGCGGCAGCGTCCTGGGCCGGAGATTACGTCAGCACCTCGCGTTTGGGGAGCGCGGTCGGCACCCTGCAAACGGCAATTCCGGGCAGGATTGCAGGCGGGCAGGTCGTGGCGGGTCTCTACGACCGCTTCCGGTACCTGACCTGGTCGCACCCGGCGCCTGCACCGCAAGCGGCTGGCGAGCCATAAGCCTGTAGCCGGTAGACCACCGCCAGCAAGGCAGGCGGTGGTCTTGCCTGGCTTACCACCATCACCGCCAATAATCCCTTCGCATCAACCCGCGCAAGCGTTTAACGGCGGCCTGCGTGCGGCCCACGGCTGGGCGCGCTCCAGTTGCCCGGCAAGGCTCAGCAAGGTCAGTTCGTCGCCAAACCGCGCGGCAAAGTGAGAACCCAGCGGCAGCGAATCGGCTGTCCAATAGAGGGGCACGGACATGGCTGGCTGGCCAGTCGCGTTGAAGATCGCCGTGAAGGGCGAGTAGCTGTGCGAAAGCGCGATGAAGTCCTGCAGGGACCGGCTGTCGTCATCGAAGACCAGTTCTCCCAGGCGGGGTGGCGCGCGGTTGAGCGTCGGGGTGAGAACAATATCGTACTCTTCGAAGAAACCGGCCATCGTCCGGCCCAGTGCATGCATCGACTCGACCGAGGAAATGTAGCGTGTCGCAGGCAGTTGCCCGCGTTCGCGCAGAATGACACGGGTGCGCGGCTCCAGTTCGTCCATGGCGACCGGGAAGCCGCGCATTTTGCCCAGCAGATCGAGGTAGCCTTGGGTGTGTGAACCGATGATGTCGAACGTCGCGTCGAGGAATTCAGGCAGCCGGACCGGCAACGTCGCCGGGACCACGTAATGCCCGAGCGCCTCCAGCAAGGCCGCAGTGTGTTGCAGTGCAGCCAGGGCCTCCGGTTCTGCCGGCCACGGCGATATTGCCGAGGTCAGGGCGATTTTCAGACGCTTGGGATCGCGTCCTGCGGCGTGTGCAAAGGGCGTCGCTGGCATGGGCGCGGCGTAGGGAGCCCCCAGGTCACTCCCGGCAGTGGCGTCGAGCAGGGCGGCGCTGTCGCCTACCGACAGGGTAATCGCGTGAGCGGTGCTCAGGCCTGCCCAGCCCTCGCCGACCATCGGGCCTGAAGGCAGCAGGCTGCGTGATGGCTTGAAGCCGAATACGCCACAGCAGGAGGCCGGTACGCGAAGCGAGCCGCCGCCATCGTTGCCATGCGCGAAAGGGATGGCGCGTGCCGCAACCAGAGCGGCTGCGCCCCCACTGGAACCGCCCGCGCTGTGTTGCGGATTCCAGGGGTTGCGGGTCGCGCCGAAGCGTTGCGATTCGGTGCTGTAGGACACGCCGAATTCTGGAGTGGTGGTCGTGCCGATCAGTTGGCAGCCTGCATGACGCAGCCGACTGACGATTTCGCAGTCGATGTCTGAGCGAAACTCGCCCAGCACATGCGAGCCACTGGTCATCCGTGCCCCGGTCATCGGGGTGAACATGTCTTTCACCAGGGTCGGTACGCCTGCCATGACGCCCTGTCTGACGCTACTCCCGCTCGCTTGGCTGCGCGCCTGATCGTAAAGCCTTTCGCTGACGGCGTTCAGGCTGGGCTCGACCTGCTCGCCCCGTGCGATGGCGGTTTCCATCAGCTCGCCGGGGCTCACCTCGCCATTGCGTAACAGTGTTGCCAGGCCACGGCCGTCCAGCGTATTGAATAATTCGTGCAGGTCTTTCATCGATGGTCTCCAGGATTGAAAGCGTGTCGTCGCGTTACGCGCGCCACTTAGAAGCTGATGCCGGTACGCAGCGCCACGGTGTAGCCCTCGGCACGGTTGTGGGCGTCGAACTCCTTGTAGGCGTGCAACCAGATGGGGGGCAGCCCGGCGCCGGGTTTGAAGTAACTTACTGCAGGGCCTGCGGCGATTACCCGGGCGCGATTGCCGCGGGTCAGCCCCGGCGCGTCGTCGTCCGACAGCTGCCGGTAGTAGTAGCCGCCCACGCCGACGGTCCAGTCGCCGACATGCTGGCCCACTGCAAACTCATGTCGGTACTCAACGCCACTGCGGTAATCGGTGTCGGGGTTACGCGCATTTATATCGATCTGGAAACTCGAGGAAACCTCGAAGCCGCCGGGTGAAATGTAGGTCGCATTCAACAGCGGAGAAACCGTCCAGTGATGGGTGCCAGGGCTGACCAGACGGTTTTTGTCGTAGTCCCCCGTGGGCGCCTGAATCATCAGTTGGGTATTGATGCCCAGCCCCGGCGCGAGCTTCCAGTCCAGGATGATCGGCACCACTTGCAGGTCCGCCTGACGAAACAGCGATGCACTGTCGCTGAATACCCGCTGCCCCCCCCCCCGACGTTCACGCCCAGGTCGGCATCCATCTTGAAAAAGACCGGCACCACCGCGAAACCATAGCGGGCACCCAAAAACTCCTGCTCGGTCATTCGCAAGTAGGCGAGGCCGATCGCCAGGACGTTGATCTGGAAGTCGTTGGGGCTGTCATTGCCGTGGCTGTCCTTAATGACATCCGCGTGGTAGTTGCTGATGCGCAGGCCGACGGTGCCATTGGGGGGGGTGGGCGGCATGAAGCCTGCGCCAAAGTCGAAAACGCCAGCAGCTGTCGTGGGCGCAGCATTTTCGGTGGCACAGGCCGTGGACGATAACCACAGGATTGCCATGGCGAGCCCTGAAGCGCTAAGGAAGTGGTTTTTTAATGACATCGGTAAGTGCCTTGTTATTTTTATGGGCGAGCACAGCCCTCCCTTGCGGGGTGGCAGTCATTGGAAAAACCGGAAATGGGGTAGAGCGCGTTGGCGTCAGCCGTCAGTCAAATGCAGTAACTGGGCGATCTGCGCTTTACGGGTGACACCGAGCTTGTTGTAGATCTTTCTCAAGTGGTGCCGGACGGTGCAGGGGGATACACCGATGTTGCGCGCGACTTCCTTGTACGTCTGTCCGACCGCAAAGCCTCGGGCAACCTGAAGCTCGCGCGTGCTCAACAGCTCCAGACTGCTGCGTCGCCGCGCCGTCAATAGAACGAGGTCGCCCACCGGCTGCAACGTGATGTGCAGGTTATGACTCGAATAGCCCTCTTGAGGGTTGCACTGTCGGGGTAGACGATTGGACGGTCTGTCGGGCCATTCCGAGCCCAGCATTGACGAGAACGCAGGCTCCATGGAAAGCAGCACGCCGTAACGATTGCTCACCGCCATGGCGGTCTCATCGTAGGCGCCCTGAGTTTCCCGCAGAGTCGTGAGCGTACGCAGATAACTGGCCTGTTCAGCGGCGATCAGATGCGGCATCAGCCACTCGATCAGGCGTTTGTCCAAGGGCGAGAAGGGCGTGTGACCAGCCGAGCGAAACAGTGTCAGATGCACGCCCTGCTGGGTGTGAGGGTCGGTCAGGACAATGCCCAGCGCGAAGCAAAGATCGTATTGGCGACCGAGGTCGGCAAGCGCAGGAGGTGCATCCGCTGCCGTGCAGTGAATGACCTGACAGACGCCCTGGGTCTGATGCATTCTGCCGACGCTGGCGTCCGAGGTCTTGAGTTGCTCCCACTCGGCGGCGTAACCGTTGGGCAGGCCCAGCAAAAAGGAACTGTGCTCGACGGGCCAGTTGTCACGCCAGGTAGATCTTCCCCACCAAGCCTTGTCGAACTGCACCAGTGCGCGCACCCGTTCAAGCGCCTGTTGATGGAATGTAGAGATCGACGCGCTGCTGACCTCGGTCTGAAGCTCGAGAATCACCTTGTTCAAGGCTTCGACGACCTGACAGGAAACACTGTGCAGGGACGTTGTATCGCTGATCATGCTACCCCCTTGTGTTCTTTGTTATGGGTAGAGCGCTCGCTGTCATTGACGCTGTGCGAGGCAGTGGCTCAAGTCTACTCATATTCAAGGGTTCGGCTATCGTTCAAATGGACGATGGCCGGGGAGCGAGGCTCGCCCTCAATCCAGCATGAACAGCGCATCGTTGCTGAATTGCGCTTCGAACTGGCCAGGCGGCATCGGGCGGCCGAACAGGTAGCCCTGGACTTCGTCGCAGCCATGCTCGCGGAGAAACTCCAGCTGCTCGTGGGTTTCAACGCCTTCGGCAATGACCGAGAGGTTCAGGCTGTGGGCCATGGCGATGATTGCGCGGGCAATCTGGGCGTCCTGCTCGCCGGACGGCAGGCCGTCCACGAAAGTGCGGTCGATCTTCAGCACATCGATCGGGAACTGTTTGAGGTAGTTCAGCGACGAGTAGCCGGTGCCAAAGTCATCAACGGCGATACTCAGGCCAAGGTTTTTCAGACCGTCGAGTATTTGCATGGCTTCGTTGACCTCGCGCATCAGGATGCTTTCAGTCAGCTCCAGCTCCAGACACGCAGGTGACAGGCCGGTCTGCTCCAGAATGTTGGCGATGCGCTTGCCAAGCTGGCCGTCCGAGAACTGTCGCGCCGAAATGTTGACCGACACTTTGGGGACCCGGACCCGCGCCTGATGCCAATGCTTGAGCTGACGACACGCTTCGCTGAGTACCCAGTCGCCGACTTCCACAACCAGCCCGAGCTCTTCGAGCACCGGGATGAAGTCGTTGGGCGGAACCAGCCCGCGACGTGGATGGCGCCAGCGCAAGAGGGCTTCCGCGCCTGTCAGGCGTTTGCCGTCACCGCTGAACTGCGGCTGGTAATAGAGGGTGAACTCCTGCTGTTCCAGCGCGTGACGCAGATCGCTTTCCAGCTCCAGGCGTTCCAGCGCCGTCGCGTTCATGTCCGCCTGATAGAACTGGAAGTTGTTCTTGCCGCGTTCTTTGGCGTGATACATCGCGGTATCGGCGTTCTTCATCAACTGGCTCAGTTCATTGCCGTCCTGCGGGCTGAGCGCGATGCCGATACTGGCGGTGACAAAGAACTCGCGGCCTTCAAGCACAAACGGCGTTACCAGGCTGGTCAGAATTCGTTCGGCCACGTGAATGGCGCGAGTCAGTGCGGCCTCGCGCGAGGTGTCAGGCTGCAGCAGCAGGGTGAATTCATCGCCGCCCATACGTGCCACGGTGTCGTCGGAAGACACGCAGGCGAGCAGCCGCGTGGCCATCTCCTGAAGCATCCGGTCGCCGGCAGCGTGGCCCAGAGAGTCGTTGATCGGCTTGAAGCGGTCGAGGTCGAGGAACATCAGCACCACCCAGGCCTGTTGGCGCTCGGCCTGCTGCAGCGCCGAATGCAGGCGATCCTGAAACAGGGTGCGATTGGGCAGATGCGTCAGGGCGTCATAATAAGCCAGGCGGTGAATACGGTCCTCGCTGGCCTTGCGCTCGCTGATATCGCTGAAAAAGCACACATAACTGGCCAGATCGCCTTCGTCATCGAGCACTGCGGTAATGCCGACCCAGGCCGGGTAATGTTCGCCGTTGCGGCGCTTCAGCCTGATTTCGCCCTCCCATGTGCCCTGGCCGTTCAATTGCCTGAGGATATAGCGCAGATGGGTTTCCTGATCGGACTCCACCGTGAGCATGCCCGGCAGCTGGTCGAGTACCTGGGCCACTTCGTAGCCGCTGACGCGGGTGAACGCCTCGTTGGCCTGCACGATATAGCCAGCGGGGTCGGTGATCAGAATGGCCGATGTCGAGTGTTCAAATACCGTGGCCGCCATGCGCAGGTCTTTTTCAGCCCGCCGCTGCTGACTGATGTCCCGCCCAACACCGAATATGCCCTCGAAATGACCGTGTTCGTCCCACACCAGTACCACTCGCAGCTCCACCGGGATCTTGCGACCGTCTGCCCGCAGGCAGTCGAACAGAAACATTCTGGTCGTCACCTCTTCGCGCAGTCTGGCGAGCTCCTGAGGTTTGTGAAGCACCTTGCCGATGCGGCTGATGAGCGCGTCGAAACCAAGCACTTGTTGCGGGTTGGCAATGGCGGCGGACCAGCCGTTGCGGATAATCCATTCGGCGCTGTAACCCAGCGCGCGTTCCACCGAGGGGCTGACGTAATTGACCACCAGTTGGCCGTCGGTGGAAAAGATCACATCGCTGATGCTTTCGGCGAGCATGCGGTAGCGCTGCTCACTGTCACGCAGCGACTGGCTGGATGCAACCTGTTCGGTGATGTCCTTGGCAATGCCGATGATGCGGGTGACCAGGTGTTCTGCGTCCCAGGCCAATGCCTGCTCGCGAACATCGAAACACCGCCAGTTATTCTCGCGATCCTTGAAACGCAACACGCATTGCAATAGCTCGTTATGACCGTGATGGCGCTGACGCAGGCGCATGTCCTGATAGCTTCGGGCGTCGTCAGGGTGCAGCAGAATTTCCCAGAAAAACTCGCCCATGACGCGCAGCTCGGACTTGCTGTAGCCCAGCGTGTGGCCGAAATGGTGATTGCTGTAGATCACACGCTGGCTGAGCACGTCCTGAACGTACAAGTGGTCCGGTACGGTCCGCACCACATCGGACCAGAAGCTTTCACGGTCCAGCAATGACAGCTCGATCTGTTTGCGGCTGGTGATATCGCCGATGCTTAGAATCACGGCATCGAAGTCGCTGCGTGCCTCGGGCAGGCGCATGACCAGCCAGAGGTGCTGATCCTGTCCGCTTGCGCGGGTCAGGCAGATTTCCAGTTCCAGCCGTGGCTGCCCGGCCAGAACAGCCTGAATCACCTGAACGCCGATGCCGGGGCGCGACCGCGATTCACCCTCGATCAGCGGCTGCCACGCTTGTTCACTGTGTTCGATTTCCAGCAGGCCCAGGGCAACTTCGTTGAGTTCGCTGATTCGCAACTGCTGCAACAGTCTTTTCAGCGAGGCTGGCTGGCTTTTAAGCAGGCGATCAAGGTCTTCGTCAGTCCTGACCTCAAGTGCTTCCAGTTGCTCCTGCAGTCCGGACATGTCCATGACACAGATTGCAACGCCCGCACCTTCGAAGATATCGCGATAGCGGCGCCGGCTTTGCAGCATCTGGCGCTGGCGTTTGCGCAGACTCATCAGGGCGATCAGCGGCAGGATCGACAGCAGCAGGCCGATCAGGCACTTGCCGATCAATGGCGCAAGCAGTTCACTGCGCGCCTTGTAGGTATCGAACAGGCCTCGCAGTTGCCAGTCACTGTTGCTCAGCGGCTGAAGCAGGACGGTTTCGGACAGGCCACTGTCCGCATCGTTGGAGGGTGCCGGTTCGCGGAGGATAACCCGCTGGGTCTTGCGCTGTTCGAGGCGCCATACATGTTGAAAGTCCTGAGCCGGCTGGCTGGCCAGGTCTTTCAATGCCTCGGGCGCCATGCGCAGGGCCCAGTAGTCGCCGCTAACGCCGCCGCCCTGACGAATCAGTACATAAACCTGTTTGCCGTCCTCGGTGCCCGTGTAGAAATAGGGGTTGCCTTGCGCCTTTTTCATGGCCTGCTTGAGAAATTCCCCGTCGCGGGATGCCTCGGCGCTGTCACTGACGATGTCACCCGCGGGGTTCAGCCGGGCCGCGCTGCGCAGAGCGGGCAGGGCCATGCGCAGGCTGGCCAGCGCCGTCGGCTGCTCCAGCCGGTCGCCGGCGGATTGCGCTTCGTCCAGCAGGTTCATGGCGATTTGCGCCTTGAGCGCCATGTTCAGGCTCATCCGGTCGGAAAGCTGGACGCTGTATTCCAGGCTGCGCTGACGCTGGCGCTCCTGAGTCTGATGAAACTGCTCGATCAATTGCCAGAGCAACAGGGCAAGCACCACCAGTACCAGCGCCGCCAGTACACCTTTTACTGAGTCACGCAAAGGCCTGGTCGCACTGTCTGTAGCGACACTGGATGACGGCAGAGGCGTTGAAGTGGGCAAATCGTTGTTCCTGACTGCTGGACTGAAGCAGCGATGCTTTATGTAAAATAAGCGGGTCGCCCAAAGAGGGCGGCTAGCATGCCTTTACTTGTGGCAGAGTGCCAGCCTCATTGGGCCGGATCGTTTGCCCTGCACGCTGCATTCGGGTAGCTTTGCGCAACGCGCGGTATCCACCGACTCCTGCATGAGTGACTCCACTTTTTGCAATATCGACCAGGCTTTATATTTGCCAGCACGGCCCCGATCTGTTCCGCCTGGGTTAATTCAAGGCTTGGAACGGTCTCGCGGCAAGTCTTACGGACAAATAAAAGCTTTTTTCCGGCCGGAGCTTTAAGCTCGCGCTTCAAATCGGTCCTCATCACAGACGCTAGGTTTTCATTCCATGGCTCAATACGTCTACACCATGCATCGGCTGAGCAAAGTTGTGCCGCCGAAGCGTGAAATCCTGAAAAACATCTCTCTGTCTTTCTTCCCGGGTGCCAAGATCGGCGTGCTGGGCCTCAACGGGTCGGGCAAGTCCACGCTGTTGAAGATCATGGCGGGCGTCGACACCGAATTTGACGGCGAAGCGCGCCCGATGCCGGAACTGAACGTGGGTTATCTGCCGCAAGAGCCACAACTTGATCCGGAAAAGACGGTTCGTGAAGTGGTTGAAGAGGCGGTCAGCGTCATCAAGGACGCCCAGGCGCGTCTTGATCAGGTTTACGCTGAATATGCCGAGCCGGACGCTGATTTCGACAAGCTGGCTGCCGAGCAGGCCAAGCTTGAGTCGATCCTGCAAGCCAGCGACGGTCATAACCTGGAGCGCCAGCTGGAAGTCGCCGCCGACGCGCTGCGTCTGCCCGCCTGGGATGCGAAGGTTTCGGTCCTGTCAGGCGGTGAAAAGCGTCGTGTTGCGCTGTGCCGCCTGCTGCTGTCTGCACCGGACATGCTGCTCCTCGACGAGCCGACCAACCACCTGGATGCCGACTCTGTCGCTTGGCTCGAGCATTTCCTGCACGATTTCCCGGGTACTGTGGTTGCCATCACGCACGACCGTTACTTCCTGGACAACGTGGCCGGCTGGATTCTGGAACTCGACCGCGGTGCGGGCATTCCTTACGAAGGCAACTATTCTGGCTGGCTGGAAGCAAAGTCTGACCGTCTGGCTCAGGAATCCAAGCAGCAGACAGCCCATGAAAAGGCCATGAAAGACGAGCTGGAATGGGTCCGCAAGGGCGCCAAGGCACGTCAGTCCAAATCCAAGGCGCGTCTGCAACGCTTTGAAGAAATGCAGTCGCAGGAATTTCAGAAGCGCAGCGAGACCAACGAGATCTACATCCCGGCCGGTCCGCGTCTGGGCGACAAGGTCATCGAGTTCAAGAACGTCACCAAGGGTTACGGCGACCGTGTGTTGATCGACAACCTGTCGTTCTCCATGCCCAAAGGCGCCATCGTTGGCGTGATCGGCGGTAACGGTGCCGGTAAATCGACCCTGTTCCGCATGCTGATGGGCAAGGAGCAACCGGATTCGGGCAGCATCGAAGTTGGCGAAACCGTGCAATTGGCCTGTGTAGATCAGAGCCGTGATGACCTGGACGGCAGCAAGTCGGTGTTCCAGGCGGTTTCCGATGGCTCCGACGTGATCCGTATCGGCAACTATGAAATCCCGTCGCGCACCTACGTCGGTCGCTTCAACTTCAAGGGTGGCGATCAGCAGAAGTTCGTCAAGGACCTGTCCGGTGGTGAGCGCGGTCGTCTGCACCTGGCGTTGACCCTGAAAGAGGGCGGCAACGTGCTGCTGCTCGACGAACCGTCCAACGACCTTGACGTCGAAACCCTGCGTTCGCTGGAGGAAGCGCTGCTGGACTTCCCGGGCGCCGCCATTGTGATCTCCCACGATCGGTGGTTCCTTGACCGCGTGGCCACGCACATTCTGGCGTACGAAGACGATTCGCAAGCGATTTTCTTCGAGGGCAACTACACCGAGTATGAAGCGGATCGCAAGAAGCGTCTGGGCGAAGCTGCTGCCCAGCCGCACCGCGTGCGTCACAAGAAACTGGCCTGATCAGCCCCGGCAGCGCTGTTCCCGTTCGGGAGCGGCGCTGCCGTTGTCGGCCTTAATGATCGGGTTCGATCAGCAGCACTTCAATCGTCTGGTCCCCCGCCGGGCGCTTCCACATCACCTCATCGCCTTTCTGCGCGCCAATCAAGGCGCGGCCCAGTGGTGAACCCCAGTTGATCAGCCCCTTGGCCGCATCAGCCTGATCTTCACCAACCAACTGCACACGCTGATGGTTGTCGTCTTCGTCCGCAAACGTGATCCAGCTGCCAATCTGCACCGTCTCGGTCGACAGGGCCGGCGCAACTACCTGCGCGCTTTGCAGGCGCTGGTTGAAGTAACGCAGGTCACGTTCCAGGTCGGCGAGGCGTTGTTTGTCAGAGGCCTCGCCCAGTGCATTTTGCGCGCTGTGCTGTGCCTGCAGGCTGCCGACGTGTTCTTTCAGTAACGTCAGGCCGTGCGCTGTGACGTAATTGGTCTGTGCGCTGACCAGCCGCTCTACCGGTTGTTCGGCATCGGCGGCAGCGTTGTCTTCGTTTACGAATGCGCGACTCATGAAATGTCCTCCCTAATCAGGGTTGGGCCGCACGAGAAGGGCATTGGTTTCGTCAATCTTGCAGAGTGCCGACCGTCAGTTCGGACGATAGGCCTTGGCCGCGCTGCGGGTTTTTTCCCGTTCCCAGGCCCGGTCGCGATCATTGAAGACCTGGCCGGGGTCGAGGCGGTCACGGTTGTCCTGTGACGCCTGGCACTGACGGAAGCCGTCGGTCCAGCCTTCGGCGTACAGCTTGTCCTTCAAGTAGCGGGGCACGTTCTTTTTGAATTGGCCGGTGCTGGCACCTGCGGCGTCCCGGCCACTGCCGCAGCCGTCCTGATAACCCTCGGCAAACCCCGGTGGATAACCCTCGGCCAGCATCTGGTCGCGGGTGGACTGACAACCCGCCAGCACGATGGCCAGCGACAACAACAGCCAATACTGCTTCATGGTGGTTTCCTCTTATAAAAAGAGTCTAGAAGCAAATGTGTTGGTTATTTGTAAAAGCGACGTAGGGAATGTGTGATGTCACGATAGCGGCTTTTTTCTCCCGCCGAATGCCACGGTAGCTTGACGCTTTGATTTGGAACCGGACGAGGCTTTTTACCACTCAATGGAAAGTTCTTATTGCCAGGTATTAATGTCATGAATGCGTTCGCAACCGGTCAGCTTGAATACAGCCTGAAAAAGCTGGGATACGATGCCGCCGCTTTGCAGGCCCTGCGCGAAGAAGGGTACTTGCTGTGGAAAGGGAAAAACGACCAGACCAGTTTGCTGGTGCCCTCGGCCGATCTGGATGCACTTTTCGTGATCAACACGTTGAGCTATATCGACCCCGAGCATGACGGACGTCTGCTGGCGCTCGCATTGCACCTTAACCTGTCCCCTGTCCATACGATGAGCGCCTGCATAGCCCTTGATGTCGAGCAAAACACGCTATGCCTGCGCTACACCCATGACCTTGGCGGAAGCGGGGCAGACACCCTGTTGCTTGCGCTCGAAAACGCTCAGGCGCTGGCTGAACAGGTCAGGCAGGTGATCGAAACCTTCAGGCGTGACCAAGGGCGCCCGTCCGGGCAAACGTCTTTGTCCCGGCAATCCAGTGCTCTGATGCGATAAGAAGAGATTGGTATGAAAATATCCGGCTCCACATCGCCTGCAAACACCTCAACGAATTCCGCGCAGAAGTCCTCTTCAAAAGGGCTGCTGAGTGGTTTGGCCAAGCATTTCAAGGGGATGCTCGTTTCGGGCAACACTTCTGGTCATTCGGCGCTCGGGCATTATGCGTCATCCAGTAGTGGCTCTAAAGGCAAGGCGCCAGTACGGGGCGATTACAGCAACGAGCCACAAACACGCCTTAACGACACACCGCTGAAACGGGCGCTGGCTCGAGAGCTTGATCGCTTTGGCTACGGGTCATCGGCGACGGAGTCTTTTGACCGCTCATTGCAGCGTAAGGATCAAAATCCAGCGCTTAATCATCTTGATGATGACGAGTACCTGGCATTGCGGATGTACACCACGCCGTTCTATAAGGCCGTTAGTCATCAGCTTCGCGACGGTAAGCCGTCCGAAGACATGAAGGTGGTCGTGCAGGCCATGAATAACGGCTTGAAACGCTTGGCAGAGCAGCCTGGCAATGTCTTCCAGGAGACGCTTTATCGCGGCATTAATAAAGTAGTGGATGACAAGTTCATACATAAAAATTTCAAGCTTGGGCAGGTATACCGCGACAAAACGTTTCTCAGCGCCACGCCCGATCTGTCGACGGTTAATGCAACGTTTACCCAGCACTCCGTAAAGAGTTCCAAGACCAGCACATCAGGATCGACGTATCAACGCAGTCCATTGCTGGAGATTGAGAGCCATTCTGCGGTACGCGTCAGACAGGTGTCGCTTTCGAGCGCTGAAGACGAGGGGATTTTTGCTCCTGATACCCCTTTTCTGGTTTCGGACAAGAACAGGACTGACTCGGGTCGATGGCACATAAAACTCAAGGAAATCGACGAGAGCAACGAATCTTCCTGAATATAAGAGGCGCTGTGTATGAATATCAGTCCTGTATCGGCTGCCCACGGTAGCAGCCATATGCCAGCTCTATCCAAAGCATCGTCGGCCTCAAACGGTCCTTCCACGGCTACGCTTTCTTCCAGTCATGAACACGCGCTGAGCCAGAACTGTGCCAGCAATTAAAATGGAAATTGCGCCCCAGTCTCCCCAAAGGCCCGTCGCCCAGACTTTCTCAGGCGCTGTCTTCGATGATCGTGCAAGGTGTGAAGTGGCTTAAAAGTCAACTCAAGTCACTGTTTTCGGATGTGGAGCCTCCAAACAGTATGATCAAAAAGGCGCTTGGTGAAAAAGACGGCCACCCTTTTGTCTAGCGCTTTTCAGACGACGAATTTCTTGCGATCCCTCTCTATACACGTTCTCTTCGCAGACCGATCAACCATCACCTGCGGGGTTCCCCGAAAAATGATGTCGTGCCTTTTGTCGAGGCACTGAAAAGCGGTTTGGCCACGCTTGCTCAAAACCCTGATTATCGGGTGCCTGGTCAGTTGAACAGAGGCTCAAGAAAAAGATGACTGATGGTGACGTCATGAGCCGTTTAGCGCGCGACCGACGAGCCAGTCGAGCACTCATCCGCTGATCGGGGGCTTGCCCCATCAGTAGTGATACCACTTCACATCAAGCATCACTTCGTTCTGTGGGTCGATCATCTGGCCGAATTCGCGTTAAGCGCTCAGGCGCAGGTTGCTGATTAAGGCTGACGCTGCGGCGCAATTATCCGTTGGTTAAGTAGTAGCCCTTGGCTTCCAGGCCGAGTTTTGTGGTGGATTGCGCCACTGCATGTCGGTTTTTAAGCCGGCGGCTGTGGAGGTGAACTTGGCCCCTGCTCCCAAGCACGATCGCGCTTATGTGTTGGATATTTGTAAAAGCGAAGTAGGGAATGTGTGATATGAGCATAGTGGCTTTTTCGGTGGCGTCGCCGGAACCCCTGCGCGTCCAGCGCCACTCAGTGACAGGACTCACTGCAAGGTACTTATGCCATGATCGCGTTCGCAACCGGACTGCTAGAACACAGCCTGAAACGGCTTGGATACGACGACGCAGATTTACAATCTCTTCGGGATGAAGGGTATTTGCTGTGGCACGGAAACAACGGTCACACCAGCCTGTTGGTGCCCGCTGCTGGCGGGGATGCGCTTTTTGTCATCAGCACGCTGAGCTACATCGATCCTGAACAGGACGGGCGGCTGCTGGCGCTTGCGCTGCATTTGAACTTGTCGCCAGCCCATACCCTGGGCGCCAGTATCGCGCTGGATATCGAACAAAATACCTTGTGCCTGCGTTACACGCACGACCTCACCGGGCACGGCACAGACAGTTTGTCCCGCGCGCTTGAAAGCACTCAGGCACTTGCCGAGCAGATCAAGCAGGTCATCGAAACCTTCCGGAGTGAATTCGGACGCCCGCCAATGCCCGCCCACACAGCCCGACGGCCAGATGCCGTGGCGCTTTAGCCGGAGAGGTCCTCGTGAAAAAGTCTGGCGCTGGAACTCAAGCCTATACGTTGTTCGCCTCTGCGACGGGAAGCTCGTCGAAGGGCGTTTTAAGTACCCTTGCCAGGCATCTGACGGGATGTTTTGCGCCCAACAAGGCTGCGCTTTATTCAGCAACAGCCGTTGCGCATGAAACATCACCGGGCAGTTATTCTGTCGCCGCCAGTGTGCATGCCTTGTCGGTTGATCACCGTCAGCCGGCGCTGACGCGGCTCAATAACGTGCTGTTCAATCAGGCACTGGCGCTGGACCTGGAGCGTTTTGACGAGGTCGCGTCAGCCGACGAAATGTTCCGGCCTTCGCTGAAACGCAAGGGCACCCATCCCCGATTGGTCGACTCACTGGATGACGAGCATCTAGCTGTGCAAACCATGGAGAAGGGCCTTAAACGGCTGGCAGAGGATCCTGCGCAGTCCTTTGCGCGATGCCATTGCGTTTTTTACCCGATCAGTAGTGATACCACTTCACCTCAAGCATCACTTCGTTCTGTGGCGAGCTCATCTGGCTGAATTCGCGTTGGGCACTCAGGCGCAGGCCCAGGTTGCGCGACAGCTCCCATTGCTGATTGAGGCTGACGCTGCGGCGCACTTCGCCGTTGGTGAAGTAATCGCCCTTGGCTTCCAGGCTCAGGTTGCCCAGCGGGTTGCGCCACAGCACGCCGGTGTTGAAGCCGGCGGCGGGGGAGATGAACTCGGCAAAATCGTTGTTGTGCTCGACACGCACCGTGCCCAGCGCAAAGCCCAGCACTTCGTCACCCAGTTGCCAGGTGCCGCCACCGCCACCGTTCACATGGCTGACGAGGTTTTCGTCGCCATGCTTGCCTAACACACGCTCCAGCCCGCCAGTGACTTGCCATGACCAGGGTTTGAGCAGTTCGGTGCGCGGTGTCAGGGAGCGGATGGTGGCAAGATCCAGTTGCTGCACTTGCCAGTCGTTGCCTTCGTATTGGCGCACCTTGAGCTGCAGAATCTCGATTTGTGCACCCAGCGGAAAACCATAGGCATTGTCGTTGAGGTCGTGATAGGCCATGCGCAGCCCGTATTCGGCAAACGCCTTGTCACCCCGTGTTCCGGCCCCCAATTGCCAGGTACGTGATTCATGACCTTCTTCCGGCAGGCCGGGGCGCGGGATGTCCAGTTGTGGTGGCGGGTTCTGATTGATCGCCTGCAGCAGCTCGAAACTGCGTTGCGAGCGCTGTGTGTCGCGTTCAAGCCCATTGGCTCGGTAGCGCTCCAGGCGATAGGCCGCGTCTTGAATCAATGCGCGACGTTCTTTCGGCTGGGCGAGGTACTGGCTGTCCTGCAACTGTTTCTGATCGGCACTGACTTTCAATACCCATTGTTGCTCATCGGCATCGAGGGGCGCGGCGCGGCTCAGCAGTTCCCGCTCGCGGGACGGGCGATAGTCGATCTTCTCCACCAGTCCTGCGGCCTTGATCGCCTTGACCGTATCGGTCGGAATCGCGGTCAGACCGAACTGCTCGGTAAGATTCAGTCCCGGACGGGCGACCTGCAGCAATTCCAGCAGGCGGTATGAGCAGTTTTCGTCAAAGAAAAAATAGCTGAAGCGGATCTGTTTCAGTTCCCAGACATGCTCGACCATACGCCCGGTTTCTTCCGGGGTCAGGTTCAACCGGTATTCCCACAGGTCACGGTTTTCCAGGCTGCGGTATTCCGACAGTTTTTCCTGATAGGGCACCAGCGCAAACAATCCTGGATAACCGCCCGCCAGGCCTTTCCAGGCATACAGAATGCTGTTGTCCATCCCCTCGATGTAGGCACCGAAGTTGATTGCATAGCTCAGTAACGTGGTGTTGTTGGTTTTCGCGCTGGCCGGGTCGATGCGCAGCAACGTATGACCAAACATCGAGGAGGGGCTGTTGAGGTACGCGGCCGGGAAGATCAGTACGGTGCTGTCCGGGGCCACATCCTTGTACCAGGCCTTGAACTCCTTGCAGTCCGGCGTCGGCAGGCCGGTCAGTTGCAGTTGGTCGCGCAGCCAGCGGGTACGGGCCGGGTACACGCACTGAGCGTGGGTCTGTTCGTTGGTGACGGGAGCATAAATGGCATCAAGTGTTGCGCTCAGTTCCGCCTTCGGGTCGTGGGCACCGTTGGCAGAAAGAAAAAATTTCGGGTCTGTCACATAGCTGCGCCAACCACCGAGCTTGCCTGCCTCGTAGTGACCCAGTGAAATCCAGAATGGCTCGTTGGCCAATTGCTGCAAACGGTCAGCGGTGGCATGGGGTGCCGCAGACAAGGGGGCACAGACAAACAGCGCCAGCGATACAAGACGTTTGAGCATAGAGGGCAACTAGTCAGGGGAGGTCAGGAAAGGTGGTCCCGCCCTTTGCGAGGAAAGGGCGGGCGAACGACTTTAAGCCTGGGTAGCGTACTTGGCCAGCGTCGGATCGTTTTTCAGCACGTTGACAGTGTTGGTGTGAACGTCTTCAGCGGTGGCGTCGGCCTTGCTGAAGATTTGCGAGAAGTGCTCGTGAGTGACCGCAGCGAAGTGCTGGCGATCTTCTGGTGCAACGCCCAGTACGACAGCGTAGGTAGTCAGTGCTTCACCCTGACCCATGGCCATGTCCTTGGAGAGTTCATCCATCATGCCGTTCATGGCAAGCCAGGATTTACCGCCGTAGGTCAGTGCGCTGTTGGTCGAACAGCCGTTGGTGCCGGAGGTCATGCCGAAAGTGGCATTGCCCGAAGTACCGTTGGTGGTTGAAGCCAGGAAGTGAGCTGGTGTACCGCGCTGGCCTTCAAACAGCATGTTGCCCCAACCGCAGTCAGGACCGCCTGGGGCTTGAGCCATAGCGTTGATGGATACAGCGGCGAAGAGCGTTCCAAGAAGAATCCGTTTCATAGCTTTTTCTCTTTTTAATTCAGCCAAGGGTCGAGTTTCTTGAGTAGTCACATCAAGACAGGCGGCTAACCAGCAACCACCTGTGCAATTTGGAGCTTAGGCGGGTTCGAAGGGTTCCGTGAGCTATTACAGATTATTGCCGGAAATAGATTTTTTTTCGTGTAGCAAGCGATGGCTTCACGGCTGTAAGCGCCTTTGAGATCTTTCCTGCCTTGCAAGTCTTGTACGGCGAGCGCCAGAATGCCGACATCTGCCCCGCCTGATGTAAGGATTACTGATGCCCGATTCCGTCGCAGCCAACCTACGCCTGGCACCACATGCGCTGACCCGTCCGTTTTCCGCTGAGCAGTTCAGCTTTGCGACCACTCACGAGCTCGAACCCTTTCGCGGTGTCCTTGGCCAGGAGCGTGCCGTAGAGGCCCTGCAGTTCGGCGTTGCCATGCCGCGCCCCGGTTACAACGTATTTGTCATGGGCGAACCCGGCACTGGCCGCTTTTCGTTCGTCAAACGCTACCTCAAGGCCGAAGGCAAACGGATGCAGACGCCTTCGGACTGGGTCTACGTCAATAATTTCGATGAGCCCCGCGAGCCGAAGGCCCTGGAGCTGTCACCGGGCACTGCTCATGAGTTCACGGCCGACATCGGCGGTCTGATCGACAACTTGCTGGTGACGTTTCCGGCGGTTTTCGAACATCCGTCCTATCAGCAGAAAAAAAGCTCGATCGACCGTGCTTTCAATCAGCGCTATGACCGTGCACTGGATGTGATCGAGCGCCTGTCGCTGGAGAAGAACATCGCGCTGTATCGCGACAGCTCGAACATTGCCTTTACTCCGATGGCCGATGGCAAGGCGCTGGACGAGGCCGAGTTTTCGCAGCTGCCCGAGGCGGATCGCGAGCGTTTTCACGAAGACATTTCCGCCCTCGAAGAGCGCCTGAATGAAGAACTGGCCAGCCTGCCGCAGTGGAAGCGCGAATCCAACAATCAACTGCGTCAGTTGAACGAAGAAACCATCACGCTGACCCTGCAACCATTGCTGGCACCGCTCTCGGAAAAATACGCCGAGAACGCGGCAGTCTGCGCCTACCTGCAAGCCATGCAGGTGTACCTGCTCAAGACGCTGGTCGAGCAACTGGTCGATGACGCCAAGACCGACGCGCAGGCACGCAAGCTGCTGGAAGAGCAGTACAGCCCGAGCCTGGTAGTCGGTCACAACCGCGACGGCGGCGCGCCGGTGGTTTTCGAGCAGCATCCTACGTACGACAATCTGTTCGGACGCATCGAATACAGTACCGATCAGGGTGCCCTGTACACCACCTATCGCCAGTTGCGGCCCGGCGCGCTGCATCGCGCCAATGGCGGCTTCCTGATTCTTGAAGCGGAAAAAATGCTGGGTGAGCCGTTTGTCTGGGACGCACTCAAGCGCACCCTGCAATCGCGCAAGCTGAAGATGGAATCGCCGCTGGGCGAGCTGGGTCGCGTCGCCACCGTGAGCCTTACACCGCAGGTGATTCCGTGGAACGTCAAGATCATCATTATCGGTTCGCGTTCGCTGTATTACACCTTGCAAGACCTGGATCCTGACTTTCAGGAGATGTTCCGGGTACTGGTCGATTTCGACGAAGAAATTCCGATGGTCGACGAGACCCTCGAGCAGTTCGCTCAGTTGCTGAAGACCCGCACCTCGGAAGAGGGCATGGCGCCTCTCACCGCCGATGCGGTAGCGCGACTTGCGACCTACAGCGCCCGACTGGCGGAACACCAGGGGCGTTTGTCGGCGCGCATCGGCGACCTGTTCCAGCTGGTCAGCGAGGCAGACTTCATCCGCCAGCTGGCCAACGACGACAAGACCGACGCCGGGCATATCGAGCGTGCGCTCAAGGCCAAGGCCACCCGCACCGGGCGGGTCTCGGCGCGTATTCTTGATGACATGATGGCTGGCGTGATCCTGATCGACACTGACGGTGCGGCGGTCGGCAAGTGCAATGGCCTGACGGTTCTGGAGGTGGGCGATTCGGCCTTCGGCGTGCCAGCACGCATTTCCGCCACCGTTTATCCGGGCGGTAGCGGAATTGTCGACATAGAGCGCGAGGTCAATCTTGGTCAGCCGATTCACTCCAAGGGCGTGATGATTCTCACCGGCTACCTCGGCAGCCGCTACGCCCAGGAATTCCCTCTGGCAATATCCGCGAGTATCGCGCTTGAGCAGTCCTACGGTTACGTGGATGGCGACAGTGCCTCGCTGGGCGAGGCCTGCACGCTTATTTCAGCGCTGTCACGCACGCCGCTCAAGCAGTGCTTCGCGATTACCGGTTCCATCAATCAGTTCGGTGAAGTGCAGGCGGTGGGCGGGGTCAACGAGAAGATCGAAGGTTTCTTCCGTCTCTGTGAGGCACGTGGCCTGACCGGCGAGCAGGGCGCAATCATTCCGCATGCCAACGTCACTACGTTGATGCTGGACGAGCGTGTTGTGCAGGCTGTGCGTGACGGGCAATTCCATATCTATGCGGTGCGTCAGGCCGACGAAGCCTTGAGCCTTCTGGTGGGCGAGCCCGCCGGTGCGCCTGACGAGAATGGTGAGTTTCCGGAAGGCAGCGTGAATGCGCGTGTGGTGGAGCGCTTGCGCGACATCGCGGAAATGCTCAGCGACGAAGACCTCAAGGAAGAGCTGGAGAAGGAGCCGGCGCAGTTGCAGCCTGAGCTGAAGGTCTGACAACAGCGCTGTCCGGGCGGTATTGATGCCGCTCGGGTTGCGCTTGTCAGGGCTCCGTTCATCAGGGACATATTCGCTCGGGGCACACTTCTTCTAACCTTGATCATGACCGCAGTGACCAATGGGATTGGCGCGTATCCTGCTTTGCGAGCAGGATGAATACTCTTGCCGATCAGGAGCGCATCATGCAGCGTAGCCTTTGCCTTACCCGAGAATGCATGGGACTGATGACCCGCATCGAATGTGTCATTCGACCCCTTCCCCATGATGGCGGACAATGGATGGTGCTTTTCGCCGCAGGCATGGCCGATGAGCAGCCTTCCGCGATCAAGTCCCAAGGGCCTTTCAAGGGCCTGCCGGCAGCGCAGGCGGTATTGACGAGCATTCTGGAGAGCCTGTCATTGCATGGTTACCAGTGCGCCGATGATGTACCGATCTGGACTTTGCACGTTCAAGCCGAGTTGCGACGTATCAACAGCGATATGCTGGTGTGTGAACGCTCATCGCCTTTCTAGCCGGTCTCGGTTGCGCAATCGCGTTACGCGACAGTGCATGCCTGCTGGCTGTGCGATATTTTGTCGCACCTCCAGAGCCGTGCGTTACCGCTGATATACTCGCCCGCTCCTTCAAAACACCTTGCGAGTATCAATGGAACGTTTTTTTGAAAATGCCATGTACGCATCGCGCTGGCTGCTGGCGCCGATCTATTTCGGTCTTTCTCTCGGGCTGCTGGCGCTGTGTCTGAAATTCTTTCAGGAAATCTTTCACGTCATCCCGAACATTTTCTCTCTGGCTGAAGCTGACCTGATCCTGGTGTTGCTGTCGCTGATCGACATGGCGCTGGTGGGTGGCCTGCTGGTGATGGTGATGATTTCCGGCTACGAGAATTTCGTATCGCAGTTGGACATCGATGAAGACAAGGAAAAGCTGAACTGGCTGGGGACGATGGATTCGTCCTCGCTGAAGATGAAAGTTGCGGCGTCCATTGTGGCAATTTCTTCGATCCACCTGCTGCGGGTGTTCATGGACGCCACCAACATCAAGACCGAGTACCTGATGTGGTACGTGATTATCCACATGACGTTCGTGATATCCGCGTTTGCGATGGGCTATCTGGACAAGCTGACCAAGCACTGAGGCGATGAAGGATAAAAGGGGCGGGCGGTTTCGTGTCTGGCATGTCGCCTCCGTGTGTTGTAAAACGTCTGTTCCGATGCATTAGACGTTGCGCAGGAGAGTCGACCATGAATTACCAGGAGTTTACCGATCACGCCCGGGCCGGTCGGGTCGATGAGCTGAACCTGATCTCCATCGAAGGTGGCATCTACCTGCTGGATGTACGCATGAACGGCACCTCGGTGATGCTCAAGGATCCGGCAGGCAAGACGCTGCATCTTCGCTCTGTGGAGCATGCCCGGGAGTTGCTGAAGGACATGCCGGTGGTGCCGTTCTATCTGGTGCATTGTGTGGTGCATGACGAACTGTGCGGCATGCCGGTGAACGATCGCTCCGAGATGCGTATGCCGATCTCCTTTCATTCATCGTGGTCCTGACCGTCAGGGGCAAATCGCTAGTGCGGTAGGGACCGTGAGGGCAATTGTGCTAGGCTGCTTGCCCTTTTGGTTCGGGGCGCATCAGGGTGTAGCGTGATTGCCGTTCAGGTTTTACGCGATTATCGACTGCGCGCCCCTCTGCGGAGCAGTGTCATGTCCGAAGTCAATCTGTCCACCGACGAAACCCGCGTCAGCTACGGCATTGGCCGTCAGTTGGGCGACCAGTTGCGCGACAACCCGCCACCGGGCGTCAACCTGGAAGCCATCGTGGCAGGTCTGCGCGATGCGTTTGGTGGCCAGCCAAGCCGTGTGGGTCAGGAAGAAATGTCCGCCAGCTTCAAGGTCATCCGTGAAATCATGCAGGCCGAAGCCGCCGCCAAGGCTGAGCAGGCTGCCGGGGCTGGCAAGGCCTACCTGGCTGAGAACGCCAAGCGCGAAGGCGTGACCACGCTGGCTTCGGGTCTGCAATTTGAAGTCCTGACTGCTGGTAATGGTGCCAAGCCAGGCCGTGAAGATCAGGTGCGTGTTCATTACCACGGCACTTTAATCGACGGTAATGTCTTTGACAGCTCCTACGATCGTGGCGAGCCGGCCGAGTTTCCGGTCAGCGGCGTGATCGCGGGCTGGACCGAGGCGCTGCAACTGATGAACGCTGGCAGCAAATGGCGTCTGCACGTACCGAGCGAGCTGGCTTATGGCGCTCAGGGCGTTGGCAGCATCGCACCGCACAGCGTGCTGGTGTTCGACGTGGAACTGCTGGACGTTCTGTAATCGACGTGTTCGATACAGAAAAACGCTGAACGAATCACGCTGATTCGTTCAGCAGCGGGATTGTGCTGTTGCTTCATTCTCAGTGCAACTCACCCATGGGGCGCAACGCTCGCGCATAGCAGAACAGAAACAGATTTCTCACCAGCTCCTTGAGCACCAGTGGCTCGCTGGAGCTCAGGCTGCACACATCCAGATCGCCCTGATCGCGTAACTCCTCCAGTGCTTCCTCTTCCAGAACCGCACACACTTCGCCTGTCTCGCGATGGAGAATTCTCAGGTAAGGGTGGGGCCGGTCCAGCCATGCATCGATCAAATAGGTCATGTCTCATCTCCTGTCCAAGTAAGATGAGAATAATTCTTATCGGGATAATAGCAAGGCACTATTGAGATTAATTCTCATTTTGCGCCGAATGGTTGATCCAAGTCAGTGAATGTTCCGGGAGGATTGGACGCAGAGCGTCCAGAACGGCATGCGACGCAGAGCGTCGCACGATAGTCGCCGTTGAGATTATCGTTCCTCACGCTCCAGCGCGGGAATGCCGTTCCCGACGCTCTGCGTCGCACGATAGCCTGGATTATCAATGATGCTCGCGGGTGGCGCGGAATTTCACGTCTGGCCAGCGTTCTTCCATCAGCGCCAGGTTCACGCGGGTAGGGGCGAGGTAGGTCAGGTGACCGCCACCGTCTACTGCCAGGTTTTCCACGGCCTTGTTCTCAAACTCCTCGAGCTTCTTCTTGTCGTCGCAGTCGATCCAGCGGGCAGACCAGACAGTGATCGGCTCGTAAGCGCATTCGACCTTGTATTCTTCCTTCAAACGGCTGGCGACCACATCGAACTGCAGCACACCGACGGCACCGAGAATGATGTCGTTGCTGCGCTGCGGGAAGAACACCTGTGTGGCGCCTTCTTCGGCCAGTTGCTGCAGGCCCTGACGCAATTGCTTGGATTTGAGCGGGTCCTTCAGGCGCACGCGGCGAAACAGCTCCGGGGCGAAGTGCGGAATACCGGTGAAACCCAGTGCTTCGCCTTCGGTGAAGGTATCGCCAATCTGGATGGTGCCGTGGTTGTGCAGGCCGATGATGTCACCGGCATAGGCTTCTTCCAGTTGCTCGCGTTCCGACGAGAAGAACGTCAGCGCGTCGCCGATCCGCACATCCTTGCCCAGGCGCACATGGCGCATTTTCATGCCCTTGTCGTAACGTCCCGAGCAGATACGCATGAAGGCGATACGGTCGCGGTGCTTGGGGTCCATGTTCGCCTGGATCTTGAACACGAAACCGCTGAATTTCTCTTCGGCTGGCTCGACGGTCCGCTCGTTGGCCACACGTGCCAGCGGCTTGGGAGCCCAGTTCACTACGGCATCGAGTACATGGTCGACGCCGAAGTTGCCCAGCGCAGTGCCGAAGAACACCGGGGTCAATTGGCCGTCGATGAATTCCTGCTGGTTGAACTCGTGGCAGGCGCCCTGTACCAGCTCCAGTTGCTCGACGAAACGATCGTACTCGTCGCCCAGGTGGGCGCGGGCTTCGTCCGAATCGAGCTTTTCGATGATTCTGGTTTCGGTACGCTCGTGGCCGTGACCTGCGGTATAGACAATGATGTAGTCATCGGCCAGGTGATAGACACCCTTGAAATCCCGGTAGCAGCCAATCGGCCAGGTGATCGGCGCAGCCTTGATCTTGAGCACCGCTTCGATTTCATCGAGCAGCTCGATCGGGTCGCGGATGTCGCGGTCGAGCTTGTTGATGAAGCTGACGATGGGCGTATCACGCAGACGGCAGACATCCATCAGCGCAATGGTGCGTGGCTCGACGCCCTTACCGCCGTCGAGGACCATCAAGGCCGAGTCGACAGCCGTCAGGGTACGGTAGGTGTCTTCGGAGAAGTCTTCGTGGCCCGGCGTGTCGAGCAGGTTGATCATGTGATCGCGATACGGAAACTGCATCACGGATGTGGTGATGGAAATACCGCGCTGCTTCTCCATTTCCATCCAGTCGGATGTAGCGTGACGGTCGGACTTGCGCGACTTGACCGTACCGGCGACGGAAATGGCCTTGCCCATCAGCAGGAGTTTTTCCGTGATGGTGGTTTTACCCGCATCCGGGTGGGAAATGATGGCGAAAGTGCGGCGTTTCGCGACTTCGGCGGCCTGTTGGGTCATGGGAAATCGCCTGGTACGGGATTGAAAAAGGGCGCAGATTATAGCTCAACTCGCGGCAATAACCGAACCGTTCAGACAATAAACGATGGCCAGATAATGTCTCGTGTGGGAACCTTTCAGGTCGTGGAGACGTCCACTCCCCCGTCAAGGCTCGCAACGAAGCCAACGCACGGGGCTGATTCATCAGCATGTTGGCTTGACGAAGCTGCGCTTATGGCTTGTGTTTTCGCCGAGGTTAAACCCTTACCGGCGACCCACCCGCTGCTCTTCGCGAACGTTATTGCCGACGTCTTTTCCGGACGTCCAGGTCAACGCGTTCGCCGACTGAAATAAGGAGTCCGCCTGTGGCAAATCGCTATGGCAAGGGGCTATTGGGAGGTGCGGTTGTGATCGCACTCCTGGCCCTGCTGATCCACTGGATCGGCATCAGTACTATCAAGCAATACCAGGATGACCTGTTGTTCTACCTTCAGGCTCACCTGATTCTGGTTCTGGTTTCAATGTTGGCGGCCCTGGTGGTCGGTATTCCTGCGGGCATTGCCCTCAGCCGACCAAGTATGGTTGGCCGGGCCGAACGCTTCATGCAGATATTCAACATTGGCAACACCGTTCCTCCTCTCGCCGTTCTGGCCATTGCCCTCGGGATTCTCGGGATTGGCAGCGGGCCTGCGATCTTCGCGCTGTTCCTCGCCTCTTTGTTGCCTATCGTGCGTAACACTTATGAAGGCTTGAAAAACGTTCAGGGTTCACTCAAGGAAGCTGCCGTCGGTATTGGCATGACTCCGCGCCAAGTGCTGTGGCGTGTCGAGTTGCCCAACGCCGTGCCGATCATTGTCGGTGGTGTGCGTGTCGCGCTGGCGATCAATGTCGGGACGGCGCCGCTGGCGTTTCTCATCGGTGCCAACAGCCTCGGCAGCCTGATTTTCCCCGGCATCGCGTTGAACAATCAGCCGCAACTGGTGCTGGGTGCGGCGTGTACCGCGCTGCTGGCGCTGCTGCTCGATGGGTTGGTGACACTGGCCAGCCGTCTCTGGCTGGAACGCGGTCTGGCTCGTTGAGCGAAGGAATTAACATGAAAAGAATATGCTTGTTTTTAGGCTTTGCCTTGTTGCTTCCGGCATTTGCCCAGGCTGCGGAAAAGCCGCTGCTACGCGTCGGCGCACGGGTGTTCACCGAACAGACCATGCTGGCCGAACTGACTGCGCAATACCTGCGGACCAAGAACTACGACGTACAGATCACAGGCGGTCTCGGCAGTAACCTGGCGCGCAGCGCACAGGAAAGCGGCCAGCTGGATCTGCTGTGGGAATACACCGGTGTGTCGCTGGTTGCCTACAACCACATCGATGAGAAACTCGACAGCGCACAGACTTATGCGCGCGTGAAAGAAGTCGATGCGAAGAAAGGCCTGGTCTGGCTTGCGCCGTCAAAATTCAACAACACCTACGCGCTGGCACTGCCGCAAAAAGTGGCTGACAAGTACCCGCAGGTCAACACCATGACCGACCTGACTAAAGTGCTCAAGGATGAAGCCAAAGAGGGTCATGTCGTAGCGCTGGACACCGAGTTTGCCAACCGTTCCGACGGCCTGATCGGCATGGTCAAGCACTACGACATGAATCTCGGTCGTGAAAACACCCGGCAGATGGACGCCGGGCTGGTCTATACCGCGTTGCGTAACGGTCAGGTGTTTGCCGGTCTGGTGTACACCACCGACGGTCGTCTCAACGCGTTCAAGCTGAAGGTGCTGGAAGACGACAAGCACTACTTCCCGGACTACACCGCGGCGCCGGTGATCCGTCAGGAGTACCTGGACAAGCATCCGGACATCGCCACGCTACTCAAGCCGCTGGCTGATCTGCTGGACAACCAGACCATGATCGACCTCAACGCTCGCGTCGACGTCGGCCATGAAAGCCCCACCACGGTTGCCGCAGATTTTCTGCGTCAGCATCCATTGAACTAAGGAAGGAGACGATATGAGTTTCTTGAGCGCCTTCTCCCATCTGGACTGGGCTCAGGTCCTGCAACTGACCTGGCAGCACATCACGCTGGTCGGCATTGCCGTGACCCTGGCGATTCTTGTCGGCGTGCCATTGGGCGTCCTGATGACGCGTTTTCCGGCACTGGCTGGTCCATTGCAAGCCAGCGCCACGGTGTTGTTGACCGTGCCGTCCATTGCGCTGTTCGGTCTGTTGTTGCCGTTCTACTCCAAATTTGGTCAGGGCCTTGGCCCGATGCCGGCCATCACAGCGGTGTTTCTCTATTCGCTGCTGCCGATCATGCGCAATACCTACCTGGCGCTGACCGGCGTCGAGCCGGGCATTCGTGAAGCTGCCAAGGGCATCGGCATGACCTTCGGCCAGCGCCTGCGCATGGTCGAGCTGCCCATCGCGGTGCCCGTGATCCTCGCCGGTGTGCGCACCGCCGTGGTGATGAATATCGGTGTCATGACCATCGCCGCGACCATCGGTGCCGGTGGCCTGGGTGTACTCATTCTTGCTTCAATCAGCCGCAGCGATATGTCGATGCTGATCGTCGGCGCGCTACTGGTCAGTGTTCTGGCCATCATCGCCGACCTTCTCCTGCAATGGCTGCAACGTACGCTGACTCCAAAAGGATTACTGAAATGATCGAACTCCAGAACCTCTCCAAGACTTTCCAGAGCAACGGCAAAGAAGTGAAGGCTGTCGATTCGGTCAGTCTCACGGTCAACGAGGGCGAGATCTGCGTCTTCCTCGGCCCGTCGGGCTGCGGCAAGAGCACCACGCTGAAAATGATCAACCGCCTGATCATGCCGACCTCCGGCAAAGTGCTTATCAACGGCGAAGACACCACTGATCTGGACGAAGTGACCCTGCGTCGCAACATCGGTTACGTGATTCAGCAGATTGGTCTGTTCCCGAACATGACCATCGAAGAAAACATCGTGGTGGTGCCCAAGCTACTTGGCTGGGACAAACAGCGTTGCCATGACCGTGCCCGCGAACTGATGAGCATGATCAAACTGGAGCCCAAACAGTACCTGCATCGCTACCCGCGTGAACTGTCCGGTGGTCAGCAACAGCGAATCGGTGTGATCCGTGCCCTCGCGGCTGACGCGCCGTTGCTGCTGATGGACGAGCCGTTCGGTGCGGTCGACCCGATCAACCGCGAGATGATCCAGAACGAGTTCTTCGAAATGCAGCGCGCGCTGAACAAGACCGTGATCATGGTCAGCCACGACATCGACGAAGCCATCAAGCTGGGCGACAAGATTGCGATTTTCCGTGGCGGCAAGCTGCTGCAGATCGATCATCCGGACACCTTGCTGGCGCACCCGGCGGACGACTTCGTCAGCAGCTTCGTTGGCCAGGACAGCACGCTCAAACGCCTGCTGCTGGTCAAGGCCGAGGATGCTGCCGACAACGCACCGTCGGTCAGCCCGGAAACCCCGGTCGCCGATGCGTTGGACGTGATGGACGAAAACGACCGTCGCTACATCGTCGTTACCGACGGCGAGAACAAGGCGATGGGCTATGTGCGTCGTCGTGACCTGCATCGTCAGCAGGGCACATGCGCCCAGTTCCTGCGCGAGTTCAACGGCACGGCAGCGTACGACGAGCACTTGCGCATCCTGCTGTCGCGCATGTACGAGTTCAACCGCTCGTGGCTGCCGGTACTGGATGCCGAAAATGTGTTCCTGGGTGAAGTGACGCAAGAGTCCATTGCGGCTTATCTGAGCTCGGGCCGCTCGCGAGGCATGAAGACCAGTATTGTTTCCCCGGCTGAAACGGCTGCAGCAGACGCACAGGCTTGATGTGACAACGTTAGCCCGGTCCTGCAAAGGCCCGGGCTGGCGCAATGACGCGTCAATCCGTGTGAATGACGGTAAGGGATCGGCTACCGTGGGCACCCACGTCCAGCATGAACAAGGCTACGCAAAGAACCGCTATAGATCGTCTGCATCGCATTGAGTCACATTGCTGTCTGGCGACGCTAGTGCAGAAAACGAGTCTTCGATATCGGTTTCGTAGAGAAGATGGCTGACTCCGTTGTACTCGATCAGGACCTTGCAATTGTCGCCGTTTTCAAACTTCCTGCTGCTGGTCCATAGGCCATTCGACACGCTGGAATAATAGGCTTTGCCTTGGGTTATTTCAGAGGCATAGTCATGATTGACGAACAGTTTGTAGTTGTGCTTGACGAAGGTATCACCGTCAAAATAAACCTGAAGGGTATTGGCTGTCCTGACGATGCGCAGGATGGTTCGCTTGAGTAATAGGGCTTGAGCGGTATTCAGATAGAGTCTGTAGGTGGCGCGATTGATGACGTTGATCTGAAAGTTGCCATTTATCTTTTCATCAAGGTCGTTAAGCACGGGCTGATCAACGAAAGCAGCCAACTGGGTCATTGCCTCATCGGTGAACAGCGTTCGCACTTCTGAGTGGATGTCGTCCTGTAAGGGTGATTTTGAAAACAGCGTATAGGAGGGCTCGGCGACCGCAACGGCGGTTAACGCAACCTCCGAAGTGGGCGAGAGGCTACCCACCCAAGTCCAGACATTACCAACCAGTTGTGAGCCACTGGCTTGCCCGTTTTCAAGCGTCGAGAGCGTCGAAGAACCGTCCATCAATGCATACTCGTTATCCTTGAAGCTTTGATTCACAAAGGTGACAACCACTCTGTTGAGGCTTACAGCAAAGCTTTTCACCATTGATTCCAGGTACAGACGCTGAGCGCGGCGCAGCAAGCGAATCGCCACGCCTTGTTCGTCAGGGAAAAGAGACCATAGAAAATAAAGGTCATTAAAATGGGACACTGTGAACCCCGGGCTCAGCTCGACACAGCGCTCATCTGTAAACAGATCGGTTATGGGTGACAGATCGCTACCTGACCCGGCTCCAGCGAGTAAGGGTTTGAAATTACCGAACACCGCGACAATGCTTGTTCTGTCAAAGAAGCCAACCTGAGTATTGCTGTTGACGTGGGCCACATTGCCTTCAAACAAAACTTCGCAATTTTGACGGATGTCATGATCGGCTGATGCCACGACGACGCCGTTTACCACTATCTCGAAATGGTGGGTCAAGTAAAGTTGCTTGTCTATATAAAATCCGTGTTTCCCGTCACGCCCGCCTAACCGAGCGCTGGACCGCAAGTGCGCCAGTGCAGGTATATAGGAGGGTATCGGCAGGGGTAACGTATAGGTCGTGGTTGCATCCGTGTCCCAGATAGGCTTCTCAAGTGTTGGCAAATCCGAGATCTGCCGAAGCGTTTCTGGCGTTGGATAAATTCCCCAGCGGTCAAAAAACACCGAAAGGTTGGTATGGGTGAGCAATGATGTCTCGACCATAAAGCGCTGATCCTTGCCAATGTCCAGACGCGGTGGATCCTGCATGAGTCTGTAACGTTGATGCAGTTGAGGGTAGAACGCCGGGCCGAACGTAAGGTGGAGTTGCCAGAACATGGCGACCCTCTGGGAATGCTCCGGCAGATTGTGAAAGATCCTGTGCGGGCTGTTCAGGTATTTTTTGATCGAGGGGTACACACTATCCAGGCCCGACGCATGGCACTCCAGTCTTTCCTGCGTGGCGAGTGAATACACGTTGACGGTCACCTCCGTCATGTTAGCCCATGTCATGGAAGACAGCTGGCGCTGATGACCGCTTTCATGCCAAGGGCCCCAGCCAGTTGCAGTGTCGCTGGACAGCAAGCGACGAAGTGCTTTTTCTCCATGAAAACCCATGTGTCCGTGATCAGCAAACATGTAGCCGCTGTCGGCTTCTACGTAAAAATTTTTATTAGGGTCGATCGCCCATTCGGTGTCGTCTGTACCCGCTATTCCTGAAATGGCGTCTTGACTTCGAATGACGTCATCGTAGTAAAGCATTAACCGATTCACACTGCCGGTGAGGTAGTTCTTGGCACTGTCGTAACGGACTACTATCATGGCCCGTTCACTCGTCAGCACCACAACAGGTGCATTTTTGTGCTGTTGCATTTGCGCCAGCCACTGTGCGTCGCTTGTCTCATGCAATGTAAACGCGGGCACGTAGCTAAAGGAGCCCTTTATAAAGGCTAGTCCAGTGCCTCCCGGGGTTTGGTAGATGAAGCTCAACAGGCCTGATTGAGGGGCATCAATGATGTTGTCCCCGTCGATCAAATCGATGACGACGGGGGTATCAATTTCCGGAACGCCGATAACGGCAGATACTTTTCCCGTTACGAATGCGTAACTGATTTGCAGGCGCTCGCCTCGGGTGACGTAAATATTGGTGGGTTTGTAGTCACTGTGTCTTCGGGCTCGCGCTTGCCTCACCCTGTTGAGTTCGGCAGAGGACGTTCCTTTAAGAGTAACGACTGTTTCAAATTGCGCAGTACTCGCAGGCTCTGAGCCAGCGGCTTCAGCGTATTTATCGTCCATGATCGCTACCTGGTGGTTGGCCAAGGCATTATTGGGCGCGCTGCTGGCAGCTCCGTCTACTGTCAAAAATATCAGGTCAGCCAACCCTCAGGGTCGCTGATTCCCGTCACAGGGGAACATCTGCCTGTCATGCAGGTCGGTTAAACAGGTCCTTGGGAAGGCAACTCAAGAGCCCTGTGCAAAAACGCGACATTTTTTGTTGATATCCGGCCCCTCAGGTCCTAAAGTTCGCGCCGAACGTCCATGCTGGAAACGATCCATCCGGCTCAAGTACTGACGACGAGACAGCAAGGCCAGGAAGGCAGCCCTTCAGGGCCTTTTTGCTTTCGGCGACATGCCTTGGGAAGTAGGCGAACCAAAGTGGGGATACGGAGGGCGTTCATTTGTACCCATTGACCAATACCGTTTGCCAATAGGAGTTCCAGCAGCATGCCGATCAATGTCGAAGACTACTACTCAGCCGAAACCTTCAAGAAAATGAAGGCCTTCGCTGACAAGCAAGAAACCCCGTTCGTGGTCATTGATACTGACATCATCAGCAAGGCATATGACGACCTGCGTGCGGGCTTCGAATTTGCCAAGGTCTACTACGCGGTCAAGGCCAACCCTGCCGTTGAAGTCATCAATCTGCTCAAGGAAAAGGGTTCGAGCTTCGACATCGCGTCGATCTACGAGCTGGACAAGGTCATGGGTTGCGGCGTTGGCCCTGAGCGCATCAGTTACGGCAACACCATCAAGAAGTCCAAAGACATCCGCTACTTTTACGAGAAGGGCGTGCGTCTGTTTGCAACCGATTCCGAAGCCGACTTGCGCAACATCGCCAAGGCCGCACCGGGTGCCAAAGTCTACGTGCGCATTCTGACCGAAGGTTCGACCACTGCCGACTGGCCACTGTCGCGCAAATTCGGCTGCCAGACCGATATGGCAATGGACCTGCTGATCCTTGCCCGCGATCTGGGCCTGATGCCTTACGGCATCTCGTTCCACGTGGGTTCTCAGCAGCGCGACATCAGTGTCTGGGATGCTGCCATTGCCAAGGTCAAAGTGATCTTCGAGCGCCTCAAGGAAGAAGATGGCATCGTTCTCAAGCTCATCAATATGGGTGGCGGCTTCCCGGCCAACTACATCACCCGTACCAACAGCCTGGAAACCTATGCCGAAGAGATTATCCGCTTCCTGAAGGAAGACTTCGGTGATGACCTGCCGGAAATCATTCTGGAGCCAGGCCGCTCGCTGATCTCCAACGCCGGTATTCTGGTCAGTGAAGTCGTGCTGGTCGCGCGCAAGTCGCGCACGGCGGTCGAGCGCTGGGTCTACACCGACGTGGGCAAGTTCTCCGGTCTGATCGAAACCATGGATGAAGCCATCAAGTTTCCGATCTGGACAGAGAAAAAGGGCGAAATGGAAGAAGTGGTCATTGCCGGTCCGACCTGCGACAGCGCCGACATCATGTACGAAAACTACAAGTACGGCCTGCCACTCAATCTGGCCATTGGTGACCGCATGTACTGGTTGTCGACCGGTGCCTACACCACCAGCTACAGCGCAGTGGAATTCAACGGCTTCCCACCACTGAAGTCGTTCTACCTGTAAAATTCCCGAGTCAAAAAAAGCCCACGGAAGTGGGTTTTTTTTTGTTCCAAATATTTATATAAATCTCCCGATATTGAAGCGTGCAGCAAGCAGTAATGCTGCTGTTAACGTTCTCCTCCGGGATGTCATTGTGTGCCGTTTATTCCTACGGGCACCGTCCGCTCTACTCGCTGTTTAAAGTCGATACCCTCTGTTAATTTTCAGGGCTCCTGAAGCGCCCGTTTATAACGCTCGTACTGCAGGAACCCGATAATAAGGAAGTTAATCATGGCAACGACCGTAGCGTTACAACTTACAGATGGCAAAGAGCATACCGTTGAGGATGTCAGCCGTGTCAGCAAGGATTTAATGGATGCCCTGACCCGTCAGGGAGCAGATGTTGTACGTGCACCGGGCTTGATTACCAATGATGATGTTCGCCGTATCAGGCGCTATGTCAATACGGGTCTGGAACTGCCCACCACACTGGAAGAAGTCAGTCAGTTGACAGGAGGGCAGGATAACGGCATTCCCGGCCTTGGAGCAGCAGCGATTGCCGAGTTGTACGTTGCTATTCAGGCTCATGCAAGAAGCTGGTCGGAGGTGGAAACCGCGATGCAGAAGGTCGGTAGCGACCTGTATGTCTTTTCGGGCAACCTGATTACTATCGCAACAAATGTTGTGGATTTCATCAAGGGCCTTGAGTCCTACCAGACCCTGCAAGTGGGTGACTTGTCCCCGTCACAGATCGATGAGATGCCGCCGGTCGCACTGATGGACCAGGACAGCAGAAAGCTGCCTGGGCTGCTGTCGCTGGTCGATGAACTCAAGGTGTACATCAAGGAGCACAGCGCCAGCACTACGCGCACCAGAGTCGGGGTGACCGACTTCAAGCGTCGCCTCCAGGAAAATATAGCGCCTGGCGTGGCGCTGAAAATAAGGCTCGCCGGCTCTGTCAGCGGTGACGAGGAGATTGCCCGGCTCGTCGCCGACGTTGATCAACTCAACAGACGCATCAATCAGAAGCTCGCCGAATACGAAGAGTATTCCGAATACAAGTGGATCGGTTTCTGGTGGGGACCTGTAGGCGGGGCTGTTTCCCTGTCTATTTTTGGTCCCAAAGCGTCGATGGCACTCGCTGAAAAAGATCATTTGATCGGGGAGAAACGTCAGATAGAGCAGAAGATAAAACAATTCAATGCGCTGTTGAGCGATTTGCTGGCGTTCGAAACCAGCCTCCAGGATTTGAAAGCCAGAGTGTCGGGCGCTGCCAGCGGTGTCAGCAATATAGAAAGCCTGTGGGTGTTGTTGGAAGAGCTGGTCGACTCGTCTTACGATCGCATCAAAAATACCAATAACGCTTTGTACCTGGTGAGTTTTGTTTCCCGCTTTCAAACACTCATGAGCAACTGGAAAGAGATTCAGGTCCAGGCGTTCGATCTGCTGACAGCTTTTAATAATGTTCTCGATGAACCGGTTGTCTGAGCGTCACCTAACTTATATTTAAAGAGAAACCTGTTATGAATGTTCATGTATTGGGTACGCCCTTTCAATTGCCCACACCTGATATGGAAGTCATTGTTTCCAGTCGTGAAGAACTGAGGCGCAAAGCCGATGCGCTCGGCGATATCTATTTGCCCGTGATGAAAGAGACTTTACGCAGCCTGATCAGTGAGCTGGGTCATGTCGACAAGGAAGTACTGGATACGCTGACGCTTGTTCCGCATATGTACAACAGTGCAGAGATGCTGCCTTTTCTTGAGGCCGTCGAGAATCTGAGAGGCCAGGCCGAAGACGCAAAAAGCAGCGCCGCGATTGCTGATTTCAATGAAGAGATCAGCCAACTGCTGAATGCCCGTACGACCTCTTTGACCATCCAGGCCAAGGCGCTGGATAAGGCGCTCATCAACCTGGACGCGGTGCAGGTCGATGGTGTAGATCATCTGGTGCCTGCCCTTGACCAGGAAATAGCGGTGTTGGAGGTCAGGCTTGCAAAGGAGCGTGCGCCCTTGGAGGAGGCACTGCAACAGGCCGCGGTGGTCAACGCTCTGATTACGGATGTCGAGAGCCTGAGTCTTTTCGACAAACTGAAACCGCTGGTCGCTTCACTGGAGCGGCTTGCTGACGTCGATCCCGAAAATCCCTTGATCGGGTCTATCAAGGCGGGTATCGCGGGAGTGTCCAATATCCTGGATCTATTGGATGCTGCGGTTGGCTATGATCATTTGACTGCTTTGAGGGAAAGGTTGCAGACGCAGCTGACAGGCCTGCAGCAAAAGGTCGATGCGGCTCGCACAACGCTGGAAGTCGAAGTGAGCAAACGCGAGCAACTCGCGGGCCTCGCTTCTGTTGAGGCCTGCAAGATCAATTACGTTCGCGAGATGAGTAAGTTGCTTGAGGCGTTGAGGCATGTTTTGCGCAACAGCCGCCTGCCCGAAACCGAGGAGATCGAGAAACGTGTCGAGCATTTCACCCGCCAGGCGGATGCACTGAATAATTACCTTGTCGACCTGCGTAGAAGCTGGCGGAGTTGATAAGCAAGCAGTGCACCGCTTGCCATGCCATGACGACAAAGACACGTTACAGATGGACACGCTATAGCCGTCGGTGCATTAATTGCGCCGCGCAATATGAGTGAGAGTGGCGAGCGTGTTGAAGAAAGTCCTGTTTCAGTTGCACTGGTTCTTCGGGATCACGGCAGGTCTGGTGCTGACCCTCATGGGGATAACCGGTGCGCTGTATTCGTTCGAGGACGAAATTCTCGATGCACTGAATCCGAATGTGCTGTTGGTCGAGTCGCATGGTGCCACGCTGCCCCCCGTTGAACTGGTGCGCAGGCTGGAGGCCGAGACCGGCCTGACGGTCGCTATCCTGCGTGTCGAAACCACCGGCAACCGTGTCGCTCAGGTATTTTTCACGCCCAAGGCAGGTGAGCGTCGAGGCCCCAAACGCAATTTCGACCCGTACACGGGTGAGCTGAAAGGCAATGCGGTGGGGGAGGGTTTTTTCGACTTTGTCCTGAAGCTGCACCGTTATCTGGCCATGGGCGAGGCGGGCAAGCAGGTCACGGCGGCCTGTACGCTGATTCTGGTGTTCTTTTGCCTGTCCGGGCTCTATCTTCGCTGGCCTCGCGCAGCGCGAAACTGGCGAGTCTGGCTGACCGTCGACTGGGCGAAGAAAGGCCGCAGTTTCAACTGGGACCTGCATTCGATCTTCGGTACCTGGTGCCTGTTGTTCTACCTGTTGTTCGCCATCACGGGGCTCACGTGGTCCTATGACTGGGTGAGCAACGGCCTGAGCAGACTCATCGGGGATTCGCCGCTTGAGGAAGGCATCGCTGCGCCAGCCAAGGCTGCTGGAAGACTGCCGCTGGTGGTCGATTACGTGGCGGTCTGGGACAGTATCCAGAAGGCCGCAGGACCGGACTTGCGGTCTTACAACCTGCGCCTGCCCGGTAGTGGCGGTCAACCTGCCACCGTGTTTTACCTGCTTAAGGATTCTCCGCACCCGCGTGCATTGAACACCATCATCCTTGATCCGGCCAATGGTCAGGTCAGTTCGGTCGTACGCTATGCCGAGCGCAGTTTCGGCGCGCAATTGCTGGCCAGCAATTACGCGCTGCATGTCGGTAGTTACTTCGGGCTCGCCGGTCGAATCATCATGACTGGCGCATCGTTGCTGATGCCGCTGTTCTTTATTACTGGCTGGTTGCTGTACCTGGATCGACGTCGCAAGAAGCGTGAGATCGAGCGTGCACGCGGCGAGGTTCAGGGTGATGACCACGACGATGACGCATCCTGGCTCATCTGTTTCGCCAGTCAAAGCGGTTTCGCCGAACAATTGGCCTGGCAGACCGCTGGCCAGTTGCAGGCTTCGGGATTGTCGGTACGCGTGAAGCGGCTGGGCGATCTGAGGGAAGAAGAACTATGCCGAAGCCGCAATGCCTTGTTCGTTGTCAGTACCTTTGGTGACGGGGAGGCGCCGGACAGTGCCCGACGTTTCGAGCGTAAGCTGCTGGGTAGTCCGCTTTCACTGAACCAGCTCGATTATGCCGTTCTGGCGCTGGGCGATCGGCAGTACCCGCATTTTTGCGGCTTTGCCCATCGGTTGCATGACTGGTTGACCGAGCAGGGCGGGCGCAGCCTGTTCCCGCCCGTTGAGGTGGACAGCGCCGATCCCGCAGCCCTGCAACACTGGCAACAGCAATTGGGGCAGTTGACCGGTTCCGTGCTGGCAGCGCACTGGCAGACACCGGTTTTCGAGAACTGGACGCTGACTCGGCGCGTGCTATTGAACGCTGGCAGCAGTGGCTCGATGGTCTACCTGCTGGATCTGACGCCACCAACCTCTGCGCACTGGCAGGCGGGGGATCTGGTCGAGGTGATGCCGCGCCACACGCTGCGGGTCATCGAGCCGTTTCTCGCCGGGCTGGGTGTCGATCCGGACGCATTGGTCAGCGTGGATGGCTTGCAGGAGCCGCTCGCGCAGGCGCTGGAAAGCCGTCAGTTACCGCAGAGCCGTTCGCATCTGGTGGGGCTGCATGCGCAGGCGTTGATCGACGCGCTGGTGTCGGCCTCCGTTCGCGAATACTCGATTGCCTCGATTCCAGAGGACGGCTGTCTGCAGCTCATCGTGCGCCAGGAAGTGCATGCCGACGGCAGCCTTGGGCTTTGCTCGGGGTGGCTTACCGAACATTGTGCCGTTGGCGGTGCCGTCAGCCTGCGCTTACGTCGCAACAGCAGCTTTCACCTGCCTGCCGAGCCGGTCCCGTTGATTTTGCTGGGCAATGGCACGGGGCTGGCCGGTTTGCGCAGCTTGCTCAAGGCGCGTATCGCTCAAGGGCAGGTGCGCAACTGGTTGTTGTTCGGCGAACGTAACCGCGCGCAGGATTTTCATTGCGGCACTGAACTGCAGGGCTGGCTGGCGTCTGGCCACCTGACGCGCCTGGACCTGGCTTTTTCCCGGGATCAGGCAGAAAAAATCTACGTGCAGGATCGCTTGCGTGAGGCCGCCGATGAACTGCGTATGTGGATCGAGGACGGTGCAGCGATTTACATCTGCGGGAGCTTGCTGGGTATGGCGACGGGCGTGGATCAGGTGTTGAACGAGGTGCTGGGGGAACGGGCAGTCAGCGAATTGATCGAGGAAGGGCGTTATCGGCGGGACGTGTATTAAGCATCGCACGACAGTTGAGATTATCGTTCCTCACGCTCCAGCGTGGGAATGCCCTGAGTGACGCTCTGCATCACAAATCTGCGCCGCACCGCACACTCAAAATCGGACGCGGAGCGTCCAGAACTGCGTGCCCACGCTCGAGCGTGGGCACGATAGTCTTTAGTCTGTAGCTAGGCCGCTACGAATTGCTCGGCGTAATGGCAAGCCACCTGGCGGTTATCCACCAGACGCAGCTCCGGCACTTCGGCTGCACAACGCTCGGTCGCATAAGGGCAGCGCTTGTGAAAGGCACAGCCGCTTGGCGGATTGAGCGGATTGGGCAGCTCGCCGACGATCTTGATCTTCGGTTTGAGCGGATCCGGGTGGATGGTCGGGGTCGCCGACAGCAGCGCCTGGGTGTAGGGGTGCAGTGGGCGGTTGTAGATCTCCTCCTTGGGCCCCATTTCTGCCGGCCGGCCCAGATACATCACCAACACCGTATCAGCGACATGACGCACCACCGACAGGTTGTGAGAAATGAACACATAAGCGGTGTTGAATTCCTGCTGCAAATCCATGAACAGGTTCAGCACCTGCGCCTGAATCGACACGTCCAGTGCGGAAGTGGGTTCATCCGCTACCAGCACTTTCGGCTGCAGCATCATCGCTCGGGCCAGCGCGATACGCTGACGCTGGCCACCGGAAAACATGTGCGGGTAGCGTTGATAGTGCTCAGGGCGCAAACCGACCTGGGCCATCATTGCCTGCACTTTTTCACGGCGTTCGGCGGCCGACAGGCTGGTATTGATCAGCAGCGGCTCGCCGAGCTGATCACCGACTTTCTGCCTTGGGTTGAGCGAGGCGTAAGGACTCTGGAAGACCATCTGCACGTCTTTGCGCAATTGCTTGCGCTCGGACTTGCTGGCACCGGCAACTTCCTGGCCTGCGATTTTCAGCGAACCGGATGAAGGCTCTTCAATCAGCGTCAGCGCACGGGCCAGTGTCGACTTGCCGCAGCCTGACTCACCGACCACGGCCAGGGTCTTGCCGGCTTCGAGTTCGAAGGACACGCCATTGAGCGCGCGCACCAGCGCTGTGCCTTTGAACAGGCCACGGGAAACTTCGTAGTGACGGGTAAGGTCGCGGGCGGTAAGTACGACGCTCATTACGCGACCTCCTGGTTCAAGGGATAGAAGCAGCGCGCCAGACTATGCGCCTTGGGATCGAGGGCAGGGCGCTCGGTTCGGCAATTGTCGCGCACATACGGGCAGCGCGGCGACAGCAGGCAGCCCTGTGGACGATCATAGCGCCCCGGAACCATGCCCGGCAGGGTGGCAAGGCGTTCGGCACCCATGCTGTGCTCCGGAATGGCGGCCAGCAAGGCTTCGCTGTACGGGTGAGCAGGGACCTCGAACAAGCCGGGCACCTGACCCACTTCGACGGCCTGGCCCGCGTACATCACGCAGACGCGCTGTGCAGTTTCAGCGACCACAGCGAGATCGTGAGTGATCAGCACCAGTGCCATGTTCTGCTCTTTCTGCAGGCTCAGCAGCAGTTCCATGATCTGCGCCTGGATGGTCACATCCAGCGCGGTGGTTGGTTCGTCGGCGATCAGCAGTTTTGGTTCGCCGGCAATCGCCATGGCAATTGCCACACGCTGGCTCATGCCGCCCGACAGTTGATGCGGGTAGGCATTCAGACGCGCCGCGGCGCCAGGGATTTCGACCTTTTCCAGCAGTTCCAGTGCACGCTGGCGTGCAGCCTTGCCCGACATGTTGAGGTGCTGGCGCAGCACTTCCTCGATCTGGAAGCCCACGGTATAGCTGGGGTTCAGAGCGGTTATCGGGTCCTGAAAGACCATGGCTAGGTCCTTGCCGATGATGCGGCGGCGCTGCCGGGCGTTGAGCTTGAGCAGGTCATTGCCGTCAAAATTGAGCGCATCGGCGGTGATGATGCCGGGGGAATCGATCAGCCCCATCAGCGCCATCATGGTCACGGATTTACCTGAGCCCGATTCGCCGACAATGGCCAGTACTTCACCCTTGTCGACGCTCAGGGACAGGCCGTCCACAACAGGTACGGCCTTGGTGTCGCCGAAGCGGACGTTGAGATTCTTGATTTCAAGAAGTGACATGCGAATCTCCTCAGGCGGCGTTCTTGAGTTTCGGATCCAGCGCATCGCGCAGCCCGTCGCCCATCAGGTTGATTGCCAGCACGCTGAGCAAAATGGTCAGACCGGGCAGGCTGACGACCCACCAGGCACGTTCGATGTAGTCGCGCGCCGAGGCGAGCATGGTGCCCCACTCAGGCGTGGGTGGCTGTACGCCCAGACCCAAAAAGCCCAGCGCTGCGGCGTCTAGAATCGCCGACGAGAAGCTCAGGGTCGCCTGAACGATCAGCGGTGCCATGCAGTTGGGCAGTACGGTGATGAACATCAGGCGCGGCAGGGTGGCACCGGCCAGACGCGCAGCGGTCACGTAGTCGCGGTTCAGTTCGCCCATTACCGCAGCACGGGTCAGACGAACATAGGAAGGCAGCGACACGATGGCGATGGCGATCACGGTGTTGATCAGGCCTGGGCCGAGGATCGCCACGATGGCCACAGCCAGCAGCAGCGAAGGCAGGGCCAGCATGATGTCCATCAGGCGCATCACCGAAGGACCGAGCACGCGAGGAAAGAAGCCAGCCAGCAGGCCCAGCAGAATGCCGGGGATCAGCGACATGACCACCGAGGCCAGACCGATCAGCAGCGACAGGCGCGAACCCTGGATCAGACGTGACAGCAGATCGCGGCCCAGTTCGTCGGTGCCGAGGATGAATTGCCATTGACCGCCTTCGAGCCACACCGGAGGCGTCAGCAGGAAGTCGCGGTATTGCTCGCTCGGGTCATGGGGGGCAACCCATGGCGCGAACAGGGCGCAGAACACGATCAGGATCATGAACAGCAGGCCGGCAACCGCGCCTTTGTTTTTCGAGAACGCTTGCCAGAATTCTTTGTACGGGGATGGGTAAAGCAGGCTTTGATCGACTGCTACCGCAGGAGTAGGGGTGCTCATATCGATGATCTCAGCGCTGATGACGGATGCGTGGGTTGGCAAAGCCGTAGAGGATGTCCACCACGAAGTTGACCAGGATCACCAGACAGGCGATCAGCAGAATGCCGTTTTGCACGACCGGGTAGTCCCGGGCGCCAATGGCTTCGATCAGCCACTTGCCGATACCGGGCCAGGAGAAGATCGTTTCGGTCAGTACCGCACCGGCCAGCAACGTACCGATTTGCAGGCCAAACACGGTCAGTACCGGAATCAGCGCGTTGCGCAGGCCGTGAACGAATACCACGCGAGCAGGCGACAGGCCTTTGGCTCTGGCGGTACGTACATAGTCTTCCCGCAGTACTTCGAGCATCGACGAGCGGGTCATCCGGGCGATCACCGCCAGCGGGATGGTGCCCAGCACGATGGCCGGAAGGATCAGGTGATGCAAGGCATCGAGAAACGCACCTTGTTCATCACTGAGCAGGGTGTCGATCAGCATGAAACCGGTGACTGGCGGAATGTCATACAGCAGGTCGATCCGCCCGGAGACTGGCGTCCAGCCCAGCGATACCGAGAAAAACATGATAAGAATCAGGCCCCACCAGAAGATGGGCATGGAGTAGCCCGCCAGGGAGACCCCCATGACCCCATGGTCGAACAGGGACCCTCGCTTGAGTGCTGCGATCACCCCGGCCAGCAGGCCGAGGATGCCCGCGAAGATCAGCGCTGCCAGCGACAACTCCAGAGTTGCCGGGAACAGCGAAGTGAATTCGGTCCAGACACTGGTGCGCGTGCGCAACGATTCACCGAGGTCGCCCTGAGCGAGCTTGCCGATATAATCGATGTACTGGGCATAAAGCGGTTTGTTCAGGCCAAGACGTTCCATGGCCTGAGCGTGCATTTCCGGATCGACCCGGCGCTCACCCATCATGACTTCGACCGGGTCGCCCGGAATCAGACGAATCAGGGCGAAGGTCAATAAGGTGATGCCGAAGAAAGTGGGTATCAGCAACCCCACTCGGCGGGCGATAAAACTAAACATCTTGGTGTGTACCTCATCAGCCGGTTAGGCGTGCTCCGGCGAGTCTCGGGTTATGAGCTCGCCGGATTATTTTTCTACTTCACCTGGGTAGTGGCGAAGTTGTTGGTTGTGAGCGGGCTGATTTGATAGCCCTCCACGTTTTTACGCATGGCCGTGAACATTCTGGTGTGAGCCATGCTGATCCACGGCTGATCCTTGTTGAATATCGCCTGGGCCTGTTCATAGAGCGCGGCTCGCTCCTGCGGGTTCACTGTTTCACGCGCCTGATCGATCAGCTTCTGGAAATCGGCGTTGCACCAGCGGGCGTAGTTCTCGCCGTTTTTTGCCGCTTCGCAGCTAAGCATCGGGGTCAGGAAGTTGTCCGGGTCGCCATTGTCGCCTGCCCAGCCGGCAGACACCATGTCATGTTCGCCATTCTTGGCACGTTTGAGCATTTCGCCCCATTCCATTACACGAATGTCGATCTTGATGCCGACCTTGGCCAGGTCGGATTGCATCATTTGCGCGCCGAGCATCGGGTTGGGATTGGTCGGGCCGCCGCCATTGCGGGTGAACAGGGTAAACGTAGTGCCTTCCGGCACACCCGCTTCTTTCAGCAAGGCGCGTGCCTTGTCGAGGTCAACCGGCGGATTCTTCAGGCTGTTGTTGTAACCCAACAGGGTCGGCGGATACGGGTTGACCGCTACCAGAGCGTTGCCCTTGCCGAACACTGCGTTGACATAAGCGTTCTTGTCGAACGTCATGTCAATGGCTTTGCGGACCCGCACGTCGCTCAGGTACTTGTGCGTTGTGTTGATCGCAATGTAGCCGGTGGTCATGGCCTCCATTTCATCGATTTTCAGATTCGGGTCTTTCTTGATGCTCGGCACGTCGTCCGGCTTCGGGTACAGCGCGATCTGACATTCGTTGGCCTTGAGTTTCTGCAGGCGCACGTTGTTGTCGGTGGCGATGGCCATAATCAATGCTTCGGCAGGCGGCTTGCCTCGGAAGTACTCAGGATTGGCCTTGAAGCGCACCTGCGCATCCTTGGCATAGCGCTGGAAGATAAACGGGCCGGTGCCGATCGGCTTGCTGTTGAGGTCGTTGGTCTTGTCGGCTTTCAGCAGTTGATCGGCATATTCGGCCGAGTAGATCGAAGCGAAGGCCATCGCGATGTCAGCCAGAAATGGTGCTTCGCGACGGGTCAGGGTGAACTTGACGGTGTAGTCGTCAGTTTTCTCGACGCTTTTCAGCAGCTCTTTGAAGCCCATGCTTTCAAAGTAAGGGAAGCCGACGCTCGACTTGTCATGCCACGGGTGTTTCGGGTCCAGCTGACGCTGAAAACTCCAGAGCACATCGTCGGCGTTCATATCGCGGGTCGGTTTGAAGTAATCAGTGGTGTGGAACTTGACGCCTTTGCGCAGGTGGAAGGTGTAAGTCAGGCCGTCGTCGCTGATTTCCCAGGAGTCAGCCAGTGCAGGAATCACTTCCGTGGTGCCGGGTTTGAAATCGGCCAGTCGGTTGAACACGGTTTCAGCTACGGCATCGGCCGTCACTGCTGTCGTGTATTGCACCATATCGAAGCCTTCAGGGCTGGCTTCGGTGCAAACCACCAGCGGTTTTGCCGAAACACTGACGGCGACGCTGAGCAGGGCCAGGGCGATCGAATTGCGTAGCGATAACAGTTTCATTGTGAACCCTCCATAGAGTTGACGCCGATGGTGATGTTCGGTCGCAAGGCTATTGCCTTGCGACCGAACGGTTTTCAGCGAATCAAAGAATGTTGAACGGAATGGTGGTCACCAGACGGAATTCGTTGATGTTGCCATCAGCCTGATTCTCGCTGGCGCGATGCGTGGTGTAAGTGGCGCGGATGGCTGTTGCCTTGAGCGGGCCTGACTGCACAGAGTACGACGAACCGATGCCGTATTCGTAGTGGGTTTCGCCATCCATTGCCAGTACGTCGGTGTAGCCGGTGCCTCTGTAGTGCGTACCGTCGATGTCCCAGCCACGTGCCTGGTAGATATTGAACTTCAGGCCCGGCACGCCGTATTCAGCCATGTTCAGCACATAGGCGATCTGCAGCGACTTCTCGTTCGGTCCGTTGAAGTCCGAAAGCAGGGAGTTGGCCAGAAAGATCGCGTTGGTATCGTGGGCGTAGTCGAAGTACTCGTTACCGTTAACTTCCTGGTAGGCGAGGCTGATGCTGTGAGCGTTGTGGGTACCCGTGAAGGAAAGGCTGTAGGTATCGTTGTCGATCGCACCCAGCTTGCTCTGGCCTGCATCCTTGGTTTTGTAGTAGTTCAGGTTGGTGCTGAGGGCGAAGACCTTGCTGTCACCCAGTTCGTGGGTGAAACCGAAGTAGTACTGGTGCCAGAAGTCTTCCAGGTTGGACGCGTAGAAGCTGGCGGTCAGGCTGTCGGTCGGTTTGTAGTCGCCGCCAAACATGTCCAGACGGTCGGCTGTCTGGCTGCGGTCACCGTATTCGGAGCGGAATTTGTCCAGGCTCTGTTCCATACGTGGCGAGACGCGGTCAAAGCTGCCGGCCTGCAGAGACAGGTTGTTGAACTCGTCACTCTGTACCGCAAAACCCTGGAAGCTGGAGGGCAGTGCGCGGTTGCCGATGAAGGCGATGACCGGGGTATTCACCGACTGGCGACCCATGGTCAGGACGGTATTGGAAATCCGCGCCTTGACGTTGCCCAGGCCCATTTTGCTCCACTGACCGACGGCATCGCCGTCACTGTGAGCAAGGGTCCGGTTGGAGTTGCCTGCGAAGTCATCGGTGTCACGGTCCAGCGCAATCGCGTTGTACAGCGCCAGTTCGGTGGAGAAACCTACAACGCCCTGCGTGTAGCCAGAGGTGTAGTTGACGATGGTGCCCTGCTGCCAGTTGATACGACGCGAGGTCTGCTCGGCAACGCCGTTGTCGTTGTAGCGGAATACCTCGCCACGACGTTTCAGTTCGTTGGCATACCAGTTGCGGGTGGTCCCGGTCAGGTGCTGGTCCTCAAAAAAGCCGTTGGCGTCGGCCTGTGCATTCTTGGTGCTCAGCTCGGTCGGTGTGAATGTCTGGCTGGCTGGTTCTGCCTGAACCAACGCGCCGAACGACGAGAGAGATAAGGCCAATAATGCTGTGCTGGTTGTTTTCACGATGTGCAGCTCCCTTTATCACTTTTATAGTTGCCAGTTCTTTAAGGTCTGGCTTTTGGTGGTGCAGGGTTTACGGCCCTGCGTTGTTATAGGTATCGACGCGCAAGTGCTGGCTCTCGCCGTGAATCGGGACGGCGAGGGCGTGCGGAGTTTCTGATCAGTCGGCGATGCTGACGCCTGAAAAGTTGTTGCGACCGAACGGGCTGACGTGGAAGTCCCGGACCTCGGCGCGCAACGGCTGATTGACCGTCGAGTGGGCAATCGGGGTGATCGGAACCTGTTCCTTGAGGTAGCGTTGCGCCTGTTTGTAGAGGTCGGTGCGCTGAGTGCGGTCAGTGACAGCGACAGCGGCTTTGACCAACTGGTCGTATTTTTCGTCGCACCACATCGAATAGTTGTTACCGCCAATGGCGGCGCAGCTGTACAGCGTGCCGAGCCAGTTGTCCGGGTCCCCATTGTCGCCCGTCCAGCCGATCAGCGAGATATCGTGCTCGCCGTTCTTGGTGCGCTTGAGGTATTCGCCCCATTCGTAACTGACGATCCTCACCTTGATGCCGACCTTGGCCCAGTCGGCCTGCAGCATCTCGGCCATCAGTTTGGCGTTGGGGTTGTAGGGGCGCTGGACCTGCATGGCCCAGAGGGTCAGTTCGGTGCCTTCCTTGACACCCGCCGCGCGCAGCAGGGTTTTGGCTTTTTCCGGGTCGTAGGGCGCGTCCTTGATGCTGTCATCGTAGGACCACTGGGTCGGCGGCATGGCATTGACGGCCAGTTGCCCCGCACCCTGATAAACCGCATTGATGATCGCCTTCTTGTTGACGGCCATGTCCAGCGCCTGACGCACTTCCAGCTTGCCTAGCGGCTCATGGCGTACGTTGTAGGAGATGTAACCGAGGTTGAAGCCCGGTTTCTCGATGATCTGCAGGCTTTTATCTTCCTTGAGGCCGGTGAGGTCCGCCGGGCGCGGGTTGACCGACACCTGGCACTCGTTGGCCTTGAGTTTTTGCATGCGCGCGGAGGCATCAGTCACGATTGCGAAGATCAACTGGTCGATCTTCACCCGACTCGGGTCCCAGAACTCCTTGTTGCCCTTGTAGCGGACCTGCGAGTCCTTCTGGTAACGCTGAAACACGAATGGCCCTGTACCGATAGGCTGCTGGTTGATGTCGCGCACATCACCCTTGGCCATCAGTTGTTCGGCGTACTCGGCGGACAGAATGCCGGCAAAGTTCATCGCGATGTTCTGGATGAACGCCGCATCGACCGTATTGAGAGTGAACACCACGGTCAGCGGGTCGGTCTTTTCGATGGATTTGATCTTCTTGTTCAGACCCATGCTGGTGAAGTACGGAAACTCGGTCGGGTAGGCTTTGCGAAACGGATGGTCGGGGTTGAGCATGCGGTTGAAGGTGAACAGCACGTCGTCGGCATTGAAATCACGGCTGGGTTTGAAGTTCTTGTTGCTGTGGAACTTCACGCCTTCGCGCAGATGAAACGTGTAGACCAGACCGTCTTGCGAGACATCCCATGAAGTCGCCAGGCCCGGAACCACGGAGGTATCGCCTTGCTTGAATTCGGTCAGGCGATTGTAGATCGGCTCTGATGCATCATTGTCAGTGGAAGAGGTGTATTGCGCACCGTCGAAGCCAGCCGGGCTTGCTTCGGAGCAGAACACCAGGTTGCTTGCCGCCTGGGCAAACGGGGCCAGTGCAAAGAGCCCCAGGCACGACGTCATCGCAAGAGTTTTACGCATGATGATCCCTATCCTCAAAGGACGAGCCGAGGCTCGAATGTCTAACTGGCCTGAAAGCGTTGATCCCTACGTATCCGAACGGTATGCCCGGTATGCCTGAATGCGAAGGCCACTAAGCGGCCAGCGTCCTGCCGATTGCCGCAATCTTTTGACGTTAAATCGCCAAGATCGCGCGGTATATAGGCTCGCAGGCAGCAAAGTGCGTAGGAAATATCTTAGTGATAGTCGAGGAGTGCCGATAACGACACTTTTCACCCAACCCGCTCGGGGCTCATATTCAAGTAGAGCAGGAAGCTGCGCCGGGTGAGCGGCGCAGCATGCCGCTGTTACTTCACGCTCACACCGTAAAAGGAGTTCAAGCCAAACGGGCTGATCTTGAAGTCCTGTACGCTGGTGCGCATGGGTTGATAGACAGTCGAGTGCGCGATAGGGGTCATCGGCACTGCGTCTTTCAGGAGGTGTTGCGCCTGTTTGTACAGTTCGGTGCGCTTGGCCTGGTCAGATGTTTCCTTGGCCTGATGGATCAGCGTGTCGAACGGCTTGTCGCACCATTTGGCAAAGTTGTTGCCATTCAGTGCGTCGCAGCCGAACAGGGTGCCGAGCCAGTTGTCCGGGTCACCGTTGTCGCCGCTCCAGCCAATCAGCATGGCACCGTTCTCGCCATTCTTGGCACGCTTGATGTACTCGCCCCATTCGTAGCTGACGATTTTGGCGTTGATACCGATCTTCTTCCAGTCGGACTGGAGCATTTCGGCCATCAATTTGGCGTTGGGGTTGTAAGGACGCTGAACCGGCATCGCCCACAGGGTGATTTCGGTGCCTTCCTTGATACCGGCTTCCTTGAGCAGCTCGCGAGCTTTCTCGGGATCGTACTTGGTGTCCTTGATGGTGGTGTCATAGGACCACTGGGTCGGCGGCATGGCGTTGACGGCCAATTGACCTGCACCCTGATAAACCGAGTCGATGATCTGCTGCTTGTTGACCGCCATGTCCAGCGCCTGACGTACTTTCAACTGGGCCAGCGGATTCGGGCGGTCTTCACCCTTGATCTTGTCCATCACGTTGTAGGCGATGTAGCCCAGGTTGAAGCCAGCCTGGTCAGGCATCTTCAGATTCTTGTCGGCCTTGAGCGGTTCAAGGTCGGCAGGGCGCGGGTAAGCGGTGATCTGGCATTCGTTTTTCTTGAGCTTCTGCATGCGCACCGACGCGTCGGTGGTGATGGCGAAGATCAGGTTATCGACCTTGACGTCCTCAGGCTTCCAGTAATCCTTGTTGCCGGTGTAACGGATATTGGAGTCTTTCTGATAGCTCTTGAACACGAACGGGCCGGTGCCGATCGGCTGCTGGTTGATCAGTTCCGGTTTGCCTTCCTTGAGCAGCTTGGCGGCATATTCAGCGGACTGGATCGATGCGAAGCTCATGGCCATGTTCTGGATGAATGCGGCGTCGACTTTGCCAAGTACGAATTTAACGGTGTGGTCGTCGATCTTTTCGATTTTGGTGATATTGGTGTCCATCGCCATATCGGTGAAGTACGGGAATTCGGTCGGATACGCTTTGCGGTAAGGCATGTCCTTGTCGATCATGCGATTGAACGTGAACAACACGTCATCGGCATTGAATTCACGGGTGGGCTTGAAGTAGGACGTTGTGTGGAACTTGACGCCTTCACGAAGGTGGAAGGTATACGTCAGGCCGTCTTCGGAGATGTCCCACTTGGTTGCCAGGCCCGGCACAACGGCGGTGCCGCCGCGTTCGAACTGGCTCAAGCGGTTGAAAATGGTTTCTGCTGAGGCGTCGAAGTCAGTACCTGTGGTGTATTGACCTGGATCGAAGCCGGCAGGGCTGCCCTCGGAGCAGAACACCAGATTCGAAGCCGCGTGAGCGAAAGGAGCACTGGCGAGCAGGCTGGCGCCGACCAGGAACGGAATGACCGCGTGTTTGAGCATGGTTGCCTCAGTTGTTGTCATTTTTGAGTAGAGGAACGACCTCGTGAGCCGATCCGTCCGATACTTATGCAGGGGCCATACCCAAAGCAAGGCGATGACGCCAAAGAAGCGACAAAGAGTGGCACGATCGTACAGGAATGTCGCGAAAGTGTAATTTTCTACACAGTTGATCGTTTGCGCGAGGTTTTTTGAATGGTTTAGCGCACCGTTAAAGCGCAACCGGGTGAGAAAAATGCACCCGGTTGGGGCTGCAGGCTGTTACCGGCTCATCACTTGCTCAGGCTTACGCCGTAAAAGGGTGTCAGGCCAAAGGGGCTGATCCTGAAATCCTGAACTTCCTGGCGCATCGGCTGAAACACCTTCGAGTTGGCAATGGGGGTAATCGGCACCTGCTGCTTGAGAATGTGCTGGGCCTGCTGATAGAGCTTGATGCGTTCGTCACGGTTGCTGGTCAGTTTGGCCTGCTGCACCAGCTTGTCGTAGGCCGGATCGCACCATTTAGCGTAGTTGCTGCCTTTGACGGCTGCACAGCTATACAGCACACCGAGCCAGTTGTCGGGGTCGCCATTGTCACCGGTCCAGCCATAGATCATCGCGTCATGCTCGCCTGCCTTGGCGCGCTTGATGTATTCGCCCCACTCATAACTGACGATATTGGCCTTGATGCCGATTTTTTCCCAGTCGGACTGGATCATCTGTGCCGACATACGCGCGTTGGGGTTCGACGCGCGCTGGACGGTCATGGCCCACAGGTCGATTTTCGTACCTGGCGCTACGCCCGCTTCCTTGAGCAGTTGTCTGGCCTTGGTCAGGTCGTGAGGGGCGTCCTTGATTGTCGGGTCGTAGCTCCACTGACCCGGCGGCAGGGCATTTTCGGCCAGTTGACCGGCACTCTGGTAAACCGCTTTGATAATCGCCGGTTTGTCGATGGCCATGTCCAGCGCCTGACGGACCTTGAGCTTGTCCAGCGGCGCATGGGTAACATTGTAGGCGAGGAAGCCGAGGTTGAAGCCCGGCTGGCTGAGGACCTTCAGCTTCGGGTCCTTCTTCATTTCTTCGATATCCTGCGGACGCGGGTAGCCGCTGACCTGGCATTCGCCAGCCTTGAGCTTCTGCATGCGCACGGCAGCATCGCTGCTGATCGAGAAGATCAGATTGTCGATCTTCACGTCCTCCGGCTTCCAGTAGTCGGTGTTGCCGACGTAACGGATCTGCGAGTCTTTCTGGTAACGCTTGAAGATGAACGGGCCAGTGCCGATCGGCTTCTGGTTCAATTCCTCGGCCTTGCCTTCCTTGAGCAACTGATCGGCGTACTCGGCAGACTGGACGGAGGCAAAGCTCATGGCCAGGTTCTGCACGAACGCAGCGTCGATGTTGTTCAGTGTGAACCTGACGGTTTGCGCATCGACTTTTTCGACGCTCTTGATCGTTGTATTCAGGCCCATGTCAGTGAAATAGGGCGACTCGGACGGATACGCCTTGCGGAACGGGTGGTTGGCGTCGAGCAGGCGATTGAATGTGAACAGTACGTCATCAGCGTTGAACGTGCGGGTCGGGGTGAAATAGTCCGTCGTGTGGAACTTCACGCCTTCGCGCAGATGGAACGTGTAGGTCAGACCATCCGGCGAAACGTCCCAGCTAGTGGCCAGGCCCGGCTCCACTTCCGTGCCGCCCCGCTTGAACTGGGTCAAACGGTTGAAGACGGTTTCGGCCGAGGCATCGAAGTCGGTGCCGCTGGTGTATTGGCTGGGGTCAAAACCGGCCGGGCTGGCTTCCGAGCAATACACCAGGGTGCTGGCCGCCTGGGCCAATGGTGCGCAGGCCAGCAGCGCGGTGGTCAGCAGCAGCGGTTTGAAGAGTGTGTGTCCCATGGATCCCTCGCGTGGTACGGCAGTAACCGTGCTTGAAAGTCGACAGTCAGGTAGACAACGGATAGTGCCGTACTTGGTCAGGGTGGGACAATACGCTTACTTGCCGGTAATCCTTGCCCACAAGTCTGCCAACGAGACACTTTCGAAAAATATGTCCAGAAAGTCACCGCCTGCAAGGCTGAAACGCTGCAGATCCTTTTTTGTGCTGTGCTGCAATTGGTTCTGAAACTGGTCCAGCTCGCTCTTGAGCGCCGCACGCTCGACCTGTTCCGGGTTGGCCTCGGCCCATTGACGGACAATCGTGTCCTGCCAGTCGCGGTCCATCGGGTGAGCAAAGAACGTCGCGGCGATGTGGGCCGGATCTTCGGCACCTCCCTTGCCGTGCCACTGGTCCAGAACGGCCTGACCCACCTGCAGGACTGCCTCTCTGGCGAGCATTGCGGCGAGCGCATGAAGAGGGTGTTGTGCATGATCCTTGGCCAGTTGCGAGTGTGACGGGTCAGTCGAGCCACTGGTGTTTGGATCTTCGTCGAACAGGGTTTGCAGGTCGTCGATGCTGTTGCCGAGCCACACGGCAAGGCTCTGCATGACGATACCGAAAGCGTTGCCAAGCAATCGCCCCGGCGTACCGATGAATGCATAGAAATGCTCTACCTGTTCGGAGAACGGCAGACTGGCCCATTGGTCGCGCGCTTCAAGGAAGGTCTCGTAACCTGAAAGCAATCGCTCATCGGGGTGCTCGCCGAGGATGATCTGCATAATCTGGTCGCGCTCGTAACGCTCTCCAGCCTTGAATGCTTCGAACGGCTTTTCGTCTGTCGAAAAAAGAATCCTGCCTAGCGGCTCTGCGAGGCTGGCGATGATATCGCTGCCGCCGAACGTACCTGTCACCAATGGCAGCCGGTGCTTGCAGTCTGCTTCGGACGTCCAGGGCAGAACGCGGGTATGGCCGAGCTTGATCAGGCTCAGTTCGGCGAAATTGGAGTGGGCGAAGAGGTCCTCCAGGATATGCAGCGCCGCACCCATGTCACGCAGGCCATCAGTGGATTCGGGGCCTTTGTTCACCGCTGACTGCAGACCTGCAGCCATGATCCCGACCGAGCGCTGAATGTAGCGTTTCATCGACGTGTCATGGTCTACCTGTAAAGTCGGGTCGTCGGGTAGCACCCAGTTATCAAAGTCGGCGTCTCGCAGTTTCGGGTTGTCTGGTTTGGGGGCAACGGTTTTAGGATTGTCGATGTGTTCAGCGGGACGGTAGACACCTAGCCGCTCTGGCGTTACGACGAAGCGCGCGCGGTCTGTTTTCATCAGGTCGGTGAATTCCTTCACAGCCAGCACGTCAACCAGTCGGGTCAGGGCGTCGCGGGACAGCAGGTCGGGGAAGCTTTTCGGCATGCTCGTCGCCCTGACTATCTTCGGATCGAGTAGTTGCGAATAGTCGCGCAGCCAGTTGCCATAATAGATCGCGCGGATTTCGTCAGGTCTGAAACCGGCCGCTTCGAGAACAGTCTCGATAGCACCATGAGTCTGTCTGTGTTCGTCGCCGTCCCCGGCTTCAAATTTCAAAGGGGCAGCAAGCGGTTCGCTGTTGTTCTTGCGCTGATTGACGACGGTGGGATTCATCCTTGATTCCTTGGTAATAAAGACGGGCTGGTCGCGGTTCTGAGCCACTGCGGCTTTGTTCAACGGGGGGGACAAGTTTCGCGGGGTGCCAGGCTGCCGACAATCAGGCGAAGCCTCGGCGAAGGTAGGAGATTACCGGAGCGAAGGGGAGATCAAGGATTGGACAGGGTGGAAAGTGGCGGCAGTCGAAACTGCCGCCATTCCATTCAGGGGATCGCGATTTCAATCACACCATCGGCGGCGACGCTCACCTGGCTGGTGCCCGCTTCGACATCAGGTGTCGGTGCGGCGTCTTCACGCGAGGACTTGGCCATCATCATCACCGGTGCGCGCAGATAAGGCTGCGGGTAGCCTGAGGTGTTCAGGTTCAGGTTAACCAGCTTGTAACTCGTGCCACCCAGCGCCTCGGTAACCAGTTGCGCGCGGGCCTTGAACGCGGTTACGGCGTCCTTGAGCAACGTGTCTTCACTGGCTTTGCGGGTCGAGGGCGAAATGGAGAAGTCCATGCCGCCCATCTTCAGATCTGTCAGCAGTTCGCCGGTCAGCCTGGACAGGACGGCAAAGTCGGCACTTTCCAGACGCAGTTCGGCGCGCTCACGCCAGCCGGTGATTTTCTGACCTTTATCGTCGTAGACCGGATAGCTGTTGCGGCTGCCCTGACGAATCTTCACATCCTTGACCTGCCGCGCCTGGCCCAGCGCCTTGTTCAGGGTTTCAGTGATCTGCGCCGCCAGTTTGGCCGGATCGCTGTCCTGCGCTTCGGTGTACAACGTGACAAGCATCAGGTCGCGCTGGACCTCCTGATTGACCTCGGCACGCAATGAAATCTGGTTGTAGCGGGCTTCTTCAGCCATGACCGGCAGGCTGGACAGTGCAGCGGCCAACGCGACGAATGTGGCAGCAGGGCGAAGATTGAACATGGGAGCTCCTTGTTATAAAACGGCCTTCGACAAGTGTCGGACGGCGCAAAGCTTTCAGACTGTAGCGGTTTGGCCCGGTTCCTGCGATGACGGACTGTTCCGGTGTGCGGTGCGTTGACGCACTTTTCCAGTTTTGCCTCTCGCTTGGTTATACTTGCTGCGATCCGCCTGGAGCACTCATCAGGAGAGCTCATGCTCGCCCCCGTTCAAATGCTTTCAGCCACACGGCAAAACCTGTGGCGCCTGACATTCATCCGCATTCTGGTACTGGCCGCGCAAGCGGGCTCGGTAGGGATGGCCTGGCTGTTCGATTTTCTGCCGCTGCCGTGGCTGCAACTGTCGATCACCCTGGGCTGTTCGCTGGTGCTGTGCGGGCTGACCGTCATCCGTCTGCGCACGTCTTTGCCGCTCACCGAACTCGAGTATGCGCTGCAACTGGCGCTGGATCTGCTGATCCACAGTGCTTTGCTGTATTACTCGGGCGGCTCGGCCAACCCGTTCGTTTCTTATTATCTGGTGCCGCTGACCATTGCCGCCGCCACGCTGCCGTGGCGTTACTCACTGATTTTGTCCGGCTTCGCGCTGACCATGTACACCTTGCTGATGGTGCGCTCGTATCCGCTGGAAACCGACTCCATCGCCCGGGAAAACATGCAGGTCTACGGCATGTGGCTGAGCTTTGCGCTGGCTGCGGCAGTCATTACCTTCTTTGCTGCGAAGATGGCCGAAGAGCTGCGTCGTCAGGAGCAACTGCGTGCCGAGCGTCGCGAAGAGGGCTTGCGTGATCAGCAATTGCTCGCCGTTGCGACCCAGGCCGCCGGTGCCGCCCACGAACTGGGTACACCGCTGGCAACCATGAGTGTGCTGCTCAAGGAAATGCGCCAGGATCACAGTGACCCGGCATTGCAGGACGACCTGTCGGTGCTGCAGGAACAGGTCAAGCAGTGCAAACAGACCCTTCAGCAACTGGTCAGGGCGGCAGAGGCCAATCGGCGCATGGCCGTGGAGCATCAGACTGCCACGCGCTGGCTGGACGAATCCCTCAACCGCTGGCATTTGATGCGTCCGGAAGTGAGCTATCGCTTCTACCAGTTGGGCAAGGGCGAGGTGCCCATGCTGGCTCCACCTCCGGACCTGACCCAGGCGCTGCTCAACCTGCTCAATAATGCTGCCGACGCCTGTCCCGATGGCCTTGAAGTCAACCTGAACTGGGACAGCACAGAAGTCTGGATCAGTATTCGCGACCACGGCGCAGGTGTGCCGCTGGCAATCGCCGAGCAGATAGGCAAACCGTTCTTTACTACCAAGGGCAAGGGCTTCGGCCTGGGTCTGTTCCTGAGCAAGGCCAGCGTTACCCGTGCGGGTGGTTCGGTAAAGCTCTACAGTCATGAAGAAGGCGGTACGCTCACCGAGTTGCGCCTGCCCCGAGACACGCGAGGAGAAGAAGCATGAGTGACGATGACATCCAGGTTGAAGGCGAAGAACTGCCGCACCTGTTGCTGGTCGATGACGACGCGACGTTCACCCGTGTAATGGCGAGGGCCATGAGCCGTCGCGGTTTTCGCGTGAGCACCGCCGGCTCTGCCGAAGAAGGCTTGGCGCTGGCGCAACAGGACATTCCTGAATACGCCGCGCTTGACCTGAAAATGGACGGCGACTCAGGGTTGGTGCTGTTGCCCAAGCTGCTGGAAATGGACCCGGACATGCGCGTGGTGATCCTTACCGGTTATTCGAGCATTGCCACCGCAGTCGAAGCCATCAAGCGTGGCGCGTGCAACTACCTGTGCAAACCGGCCGATGCCGATGATGTGCTGGCGGCGCTGCTGTCCGAGCACGCCAACCTCGACACGCTGGTCCCCGAGAACCCGATGTCGGTGGATCGCTTGCAGTGGGAGCACATCCAGCGTGTGCTGACCGAGCATGAGGGCAACATTTCCGCTACCGCGCGGGCGCTGGGCATGCATCGCCGGACCCTGCAGCGCAAGTTGCAGAAGCGCCCCGTGCGGCGTTGATGAAGGTTTTTTCATAGTGGTCGTGTAGGCGTTTTTTTGCTTCATTGTGCTCAGGCATCGTACTTTCAAAGAGAGCGAGCCTGACCCACATGAATCGCAATGCTGAATATTCTGCCGTCAACGATACTGTGAAAGGGGCGTTTTTACGCCGCGTCTGGAAGCTGATAACGCCGTATTGGCGCAGTGAAGAAAAGACCATTGCCTGGCTGTTGCTGGTTTCGGTGATCGCGCTGTCGCTGTTCAGCGTGCAGGTGTCGGTGTTCTTCAACAGCTGGTACCGAGATTTTTACAACGCCCTGCAGAACAAGGATCTCGCTGCGTTCACCCACCTGATCCTGTATTTCAGCGGCATAGCGGCGATTGCCATTCTGGCGGCGGTCTATCGCCTGTACCTGACCCAACTGCTGACCATCCGCTGGCGTCGCTGGCTGACCGAGCAGCACTTTGCCCGCTGGCTCTCTGACAAGAATTACTACCACCTGGAGCAGGGCGGTTATACCGATAACCCGGACCAGCGTCTGTCCGAAGACCTCAACGAGTTCACTACCAGCACCCTCAGCCTGGGGCTCGGTCTGATGAGTTCGGTCGTCAGCCTGGTATCGTTTTCGGTCATTCTCTGGGGCGTGTCGGGCAGTATCGAGCTGTTCGGGATCACGGTCCCCGGTTATATGTTCTGGGCGGCCATGCTCTATGCAGTGACAGGCAGCCTGTTGACTCACTGGATCGGCAAGCGGCTGATCCCGCTGAACAACCAGCAGGAACGTTTTGAGGCGGACCTGCGTTTTGCCTTGGTGCGCGTGCGCGAGAACGCAGAGAGCATTGCCTTGTCCGAGGGCGAGCGCAATGAAAACCAGCGCCTCAGCGGACGCTTCATGATGATCTGGAATAATTTCCGGGCCTCGATGAAAGTCCAGAAGCGACTGACCTTCTTCACGTCGGGCTATTCACAGATTGCCCTGATCTTTCCCTTCATCGTGGCTGCGCCACGGTATTTCGCCGGCAAGATCGAGTTGGGTGATCTGATGCAGGTCAATTCGGCATTCGGCAATGTGCAGGAGAACTTCAGCTGGTTCATCAGCGCCTACAGCACGCTGGCGTCCTGGCGAGCCACGTGTGACCGTCTGTTGAGTTTCCGTCAGGCCATGACCGATCGCGAGGCATTGCAACCTGCCATCGAAAGGGTTCACGCCGACGACACGCTGGATCTGCGTAATCTGGGCCTGAGCATTGCCGGAGGACGTCAATTGTTGAGCGATGCCAGTCTGCATATCGACCGGGGAGAGCGGGTGATGCTGAGCGGTCGCTCGGGCAGTGGCAAAAGCTCGTTGCTGAGAGCCTTGGGCGGTCTCTGGTCACATGGCTCGGGCCAGATCCGCCTGCCCGGCACGACGGCGCTGTTCCTGCCGCAACGGCCTTACTTGCCCATCGGCACCTTGCGTGAAGCAATGAGTTACCCACAGCCTGCGCAGCATTACCCGGCAGAGCGCTTTGCAGAGGTACTGAATCAGTGCCGTCTGGAACATTTGATACCGCGACTGGATGAAAGCAATCACTGGCAACGCTTCCTGTCGCCCGGTGAGCAGCAGCGGGTAGCGTTTGCTCGCGCCTTGCTGGTCGCGCCGAGCTGGCTGTATATGGACGAAGCCACGTCAGCCATGGACGAAGATGACGAGGCGGCAATGCACCGTGCAATCATCGACGGGCTGCCAGGTCTGACGCTGGTCAGTATCGGGCACCGCAGCAGCCTCAAACGCTTTCATGGCCGGCATGTGCGTGTCGAGGGCGGAAAACTGATCGAGCAACCGGCATCTTCAGCGATTTAAGGTTGCCGCTGTAGAGTAGGGTGGCGCTTTTGAGGGTGTGATCATACAACCGCTGAGCTATGATTAGCCCATGTTTAGCAGTCCAGAGATCAATGTTGGATGGAAAATCAAAGCGCTCCGCCCCGCGCCCGTAGAAAACACCGCAGCCTCGCGCAGGAGCTGGTGACTGAGCTGTCCGAGCGTATTCGCAGCGGTCAGCTCAAGCGTGGCGACAAACTGCCCACCGAGTCCGCAATCATGGAAGAGCAGGGCGTCAGCCGGACGGTAGTGCGCGAGGCGATTTCGCGTCTTCAAGCCTCCGGTCTGGTCGAGACCCGCCACGGGATCGGCACCTTCGTTCTCGATACACCAAGCCCCAGTGGCTTCCGGATTGACCCGGCCACTATTGTCACTCTGCGTGATGTGCTGGCCATTCTCGAGTTGCGGATCAGCCTGGAAGTCGAGTCGGCAGGGCTGGCAGCCCAGCGCCGCAGTGACGAGCAACTGGCGGCGATGCGCTCGGCGCTGGACGCGCTCAATGAAAGTGCAGCACACGCAACGGATGCAGTGGCGTCGGACTTCCAGTTCCATCTGCAGATCGCACTGTCGACCGGCAACCGCTACTTCACGGACATCATGACTCACCTGGGCACCAGCATCATCCCGCGTACACGTCTGAACTCGGCGCGTCTGGCCCACGATGATCAGCAGCATTACATGGACCGACTGAGCCGCGAGCATGAAGAAATCTTCGACGCCATTGCCCGCCAGGATTCCGATGCGGCACGTGCCGCCATGCGCCTGCACCTGACCAACAGCCGCGAACGCCTGCGCCATGCGCATGAAGAGGCTGAATCGCAGCGGGCTTGACGTTAAAAAAGCAGCCGCAGAGCGTCCGGAACGGCGTGCCCACGCTGGAGCGTGGGCGCGATGGGTGTTTCCCTGACATCTGTCGTTCCTCACGCTCCAGCGCGGGAATGCCTTTCGTGACGCTCCGCGTCACAAATCCATGCCGCAGCGCAAGTCAAAACCTGACTCCCTCCTTTCCCTCTGAAAAAACCCGAAATCCCTGTTGAGTGATTTTATTATCAGTTGTACGATGACTTACGACATCGGCACTGACCCGGTGATCCTCTAACAATTATGTCCTCCAGGGTGTTCGAATAATGAATCCACAAGAACTGAAGTCCATCCTCTCATCCGGTCTGCTGTCCTTCCCGGTTACCGATTTCAACGCTCAGGGCGACTTCCATCGCGCGGGCTACATCAAGCGTCTTGAGTGGCTGGCTCCCTATGGTGCCAGCGCTCTGTTTGCCGCGGGCGGCACAGGTGAGTTCTTCTCCCTCGCAGCCAGTGAATACTCCGAAATCATCAAGACTGCCGTCGACACTTGCGCCACCAGCGTGCCAATCCTGGCCGGTGTAGGCGGCCCGACTCGTCAGGCCATCGAGTACGCTCAGGAAGCCGAGCGCCTGGGCGCCAAAGGTCTGCTGCTGCTGCCGCACTACCTGACCGAAGCCAGCCAGGACGGTGTTGCCGCGCACGTTGAAGCGGTGTGCAAATCGGTCAAGATCGGTGTGGTTGTTTACAACCGTAACGTCTGCCGCCTGACGCCAACCCTGCTGGAACAACTGGCCGAGCGTTGCCCGAACCTGATCGGTTACAAGGACGGGCTGGGTGATATCGAGCTGATGGTTTCGATCCGCCGCCGCCTCGGCGACCGTTTCTCGTACCTGGGCGGCCTGCCGACTGCCGAGGTCTACGCCGCTGCCTACAAAGCGCTGGGTGTGCCGGTTTACTCGTCTGCGGTGTTCAACTTCGTGCCCAAACTGGCGATGGACTTCTACCACGCCATTGCCCGTGACGATCACGAGGCCGTCGGCAAGTACATCGACGATTTCTTCCTGCCTTACCTGGACATCCGCAACCGCAAAGCCGGTTACGCCGTGAGCATCGTCAAGGCGGGCGCAAAAATTGCCGGTTACGACGCAGGCCCGGTGCGTGCGCCATTGACCGACCTGACGCCGGACGAGTGCGACATGCTCGCCGCGTTGATGGACAAGCAAGGCAAGCAGTAACACTTTCGAAGACGCAACCGCTGAGCGATCAGCGGTTTCGCCGTTGGAACGCATGACCCTCACAGGTGGGAGCTGTTGTCGCCGCGACACTTCCAAGGGGCCTGTGACGCTTCACCCAAAAAACAGCTTTACCCGCGTAAAAAAATAATCAGTGGGAGCTCTACCATGCAAAAGTCCAAGCCGACGCACGTCCGCTATTTGATTCTGTTGATGCTGTTTCTGGTCACCACGATCAACTACGCCGACCGTGCCACCATCGCTATCGCTGGTTCCAGCATCCAGAAAGACCTCGGCATCACTCCGGTCACTCTGGGCTATATCTTTTCCGCATTTGGCTGGGCCTACGTGGCCGGTCAGATTCCCGGTGGCTGGCTGCTCGACCGTTTCGGGTCGAAAAAAGTTTACGCCATGAGCATTTTCACCTGGTCGCTGTTCACCCTGCTGCAAGGCTACGTAGGGGAGTTCGGGATTTCCACGGCAATCGTCGCGCTGTTCATGCTGCGCTTTCTGGTCGGTCTGGCCGAAGCGCCTTCTTTCCCGGGCAACGCCCGTATCGTCGCCGCCTGGTTTCCCACCGCTGAACGCGGCACGGCCTCGGCAATCTTCAACTCGGCGCAATATTTCGCCACCGTTCTGTTCGCTCCGCTGATGGGCTGGATTGTCTACACCTACGGCTGGCAGCACGTGTTCGTGGTCATGGGCGCAGTCGGTATTGTGTTCTCCATGATCTGGATGAAGGTCATCTACGGTCCACGCAATCACCCGATGATCAATGAGGCCGAGTTCGAGCACATCTCCAGCAATGGTGCGCTGGTCGACCTGGATCAGGACAAGGGTAAAGGCAAGGAAAAAGCCGCCAGCAGCGGACCGAAGTGGGATTACATCCGCCAGTTGCTGACCAACCGCATGATGCTGGGTATCTACCTCAGCCAATACTGCATCAACGGCATCACCTACTTCTTCCTGACCTGGTTCCCGGTGTACCTGGTTCAGGAACGCGGCATGACCATCCTCAAGGCGGGCATCATCGCCTCGTTACCGGCTATCTGTGGCTTCATTGGCGGCGTATTGGGCGGAGTCATTTCCGACTACTTGCTGCGCAAGGGCCACTCTCTGACCTTCGCCCGCAAGGCGCCGATCATCGGTGGCCTGCTGCTGTCCACCTCGATCGTGACCTGCAACTACGTCGACATCGAATGGGTGGTGGTGGGCTTCATGGCCCTGGCCTTCTTCGGCAAAGGCGTCGGTGCACTGGGCTGGGCTGTGATGTCCGATGTTTCGCCCAAGCAGATTGCCGGTTTGAGCGGTGGTCTGTTCAACACCTTCGGTAACATTGCATCGATCACCACTCCGATCGTGATTGGTTACATCATCAGCAGCACCGGCTCGTTCAAATGGGCACTGGTGTTCGTGGGCGCCAACGCGCTGCTGGCGGTGATCAGTTACATTTTCATCGTGGGTGAAATCAAGCGTGTGGAATTGAAAGAGCCGCCTGCCAAAGGGGCCATTGCTGAACGACTCGGTCAGCGACCTTTCCGAAGCAAAATCCTGAGGAAACCGTGATGAACCTGATTCAACATGCCGATTCGCCGCGCTATATCCGGCTGCATCCGCTGGATAACGTCGTGGTCGTGGTCAACGACCAGGGTGTGCCGGCCGGAACCGAATTCGATAACGGCCTGGTCACTGTCGATAACGTCCCGCAGAGCCACAAGGTCAGCACCGTCGACCTGGCAGTGGGCGAGGCCGTGATTCGCTACGGCCACACCATTGGCTATGCACTGCAACCGATACCACGTGGCAGTTGGGTCAGGGAAGACCAGTTGCGCATGCCGTCGGCACCTGCGCTGGACAGCCTGCCGATGTCCGACGCGGTGCCCGAGAAACAGGCACCGCTGGAGGGTTACACCTTCGAGGGCTACCGCAACGCCGACGGTACTGTGGGCACCCGCAATATTCTGGGCATCACCACCACGGTGCAGTGTGTGACCGGCGTGCTTGACCATGCGGTCAAGCGCATCCGGGACGAGCTGTTGCCCAAGTACCCGAACGTCGATGACGTCGTGGCCCTGACCCACAGCTACGGCTGCGGCGTAGCCATTACGGCCACCGATGCCTATATCCCGATTCGTACTGTGCGCAATCTGGCGCGCAACCCGAACCTGGGCGGTGAAGCGCTGGTGATCAGCCTGGGGTGCGAGAAATTGCAGGCCGGGCAGGTCATGCACGAAGGTGACAGCTCGGTGGACCTGAGCGAGCCTTGGTTGTACAGGCTTCAGGACTCCAGTCACGGCTTCAACGAAATGATCGAGCAGATCATGGAGCTGGCCGAGACGCGCCTGCAGAAGCTGAATCTGCGGCGTCGCGAAACAGTCCCGGCGTCGGAGCTGATTCTTGGCATGCAGTGCGGCGGCAGTGATGCGTTTTCCGGCATCACCGCCAACCCTGCACTGGGTTACGCCTCTGACCTGCTGTTGCGTGCCGGTGCGACGGTGATGTTTTCCGAAGTGACCGAAGTGCGCGATGCCATCTATCTGTTGACCTCCCGCGCGCAGGATCAGGAGGTTGCACAGGCACTGGTGCGGGAAATGGACTGGTACGACCGCTATCTTGCCAAAGGCGAGGCCGATCGCAGCGCCAACACCACGCCGGGCAACAAGAAAGGCGGGCTGTCGAATATTGTCGAGAAGTCTCTGGGTTCGATCGTCAAGTCGGGCAGCAGCGCCATCAATGGCGTGCTCGGTCCTGGTGAGCGGGTCAATGGCAAGGGGCTGATCTTCTGCGCCACGCCAGCCAGTGATTTTGTCTGCGGTACGTTGCAACTGGCCGCTGGTATGAACCTGCACGTGTTCACCACCGGACGCGGCACGCCGTACGGTCTGGCGATGGCCCCGGTGGTGAAGGTCTCGACCCGCACCGAGCTGGCTCAGCGCTGGCCCGACCTGATCGACATAGATGCCGGGCGCATCGCAACCGGACGCGCAAGTATCGAGGACCTGGGCTGGGAGCTTTTCCACTTTTATCTGGATGTGGCCAGCGGCAAGAAAAAGACCTGGACCGAGCATTACCGGCTGCACAACGACATCACCCTGTTCAACCCGGCACCGATTACCTGACAAGGTGTGATGCAGAGGGTTGCGCGTTGCTATCCTCTGGACGCTCTGCTTGCGATCTCGAACATGACGCGCAATCGGAAAGATTCTCTGAACTTTAGGCCGCTTTCTGGCCTCTTCTACAGTAGGGCAGCCGATCTGGCTGCCTTCGTTGATGGTGCAGGAGATTTCAAATGGGTTGGATATCGGAAAATCATTTGTGGTTGTTCGCAGCGCTGACTGCCCTGATCGTGATTTCGGACATCTGGGCGGTAATGCGTATTCGCAAGAGCAAGACACAATCCAGCAACAAGCTGATGTGGATCATTGTCGTTGTTGCCGTGCCGATTATCGGCGTCCTGGCTCTGCTGGTCGCTGGCCCGCGCCATGTGGATACGCCTGCCAGACCTGAGCAGCAAAGCACCAAGTACTGACCTCGCCTTCTGGAAATACCCCGTCTGCGGGCGTGGGTATTTCTCTTGTAGATCGCTCATTCCTGTTTCGCAGACTCTCTTTTCACAAAGAGGTGCTGACGGCTGGCAAAAACAAAAATCTCTGCAATCCTTCTGTCATGGTGAGGTGGTTATATGCTCGCCATCCAGACCCGGACAAGGAGAGAGCACATGTCGATCATTACCAAGTGGGCGCTGCAGGCGGTTGCATTGTTTGTATTGGGCTGGGTGGCAACGACGACAGCGAACTGGAGCAATACCACGGCCAATGGCACGGGCAGTGATCGTCTGGCAGAGCTGAGCGCCGGCGTACTGAGCAGCCCGGTTGTGACCGCTGCTTCATCGCAAACAGTGCGAAGCGAATAATCCTGCCTGATCGATGGATGGAGGAGTGCCGGCACTTTTCCCCAGGCAAAAAAATGGCCCACAACGGGGTGGGCCAAATGGGATTCATCAAAGGAGTAGGGTCAATTTACGCAGCCGGACGTGAAGAGGATGTGAAACGGATGTCATGGAAACGAGAAGGGAGTTAACAGGAGAAAGGTATCGCGTCGGGATGAAACAACGTTGCCAGTCGCCTGACAACGCGGTCTCGAATGATTCGGGGAGGATGTTTCGAGTCTAGCGGGCCATCGCGCTTGCGCTTCTTTCAGGTGTTGCGCGCAGCGCTGGATGAGGCAGTGAATGAGGCGCGTCGATCCTGGATTTCATGCGATCGGCAAATTCTCTGGCTTCCTGCCAACTCCGGCATTTGACCGGGTAGTCGTCCAGTTTTACAACCCAAGCAGCCCCATATACACCTTCTTCAATTCGGATGAGCATTGTTGGCATCTCCTGTCAGTGAGGGTAAGTCTGTGCCGGGTCATCGGCGCGAAAGCAGACGCACGAAATCCTGCGCCGAAAATCGGTGTCGAGCTACAAAAAATTTACACTTCCCGATGAATGCGCGCCGCCTGCAATGTTGCAGGTGCGGACGCCTTTTCACGTGTGTGGCATGTGGTCAAGCCTGACGCAGAAATATGACAAGCTGACGGGGCTGAGGATCAGAACGCCAGCTTGAAGCCGATCATGCCCAGCATAATGGCCAGAAAGGGCCGCAGCAGATCGTCGGAAATGCGCCCGGCCATATGGCTGCCCAGGTAAATCCCGGGCAGCGAACCCATCAGCAGCCAGCCCAGTAGCTCCCAGTTCATGTTGCCCATGCTTGCGTGGCCCAGACCTGCGACCAGCGTCAGCGGGACCGCGTGGGCGATTTCCGTGCCCACCAGACGCCGGGTCGGCAACAGCGGATAAAGAATGAACAAGGCCACGGTGCCGAGCGCGCCCGCACCAATGGAGGTCAGTGCGACCATGGTGCCGAGAATCAGGCCGGTGATGACCGTCAGAACTGTCAGGCTCGTACCGCTGAAAAATGAATGCCCGTCCCCGCGACCATGAGCGAAGACCAGCAGCCTTTTCTTGAACAGGACGGCCAAGGCAGTCAGCAGCAGTACATAGCCCAGTGCCTGCTTGATGATCGCGTTGAGAGCTTCAGGCGCAGCATGCAGCGTGCTCAGAAACCACAGCGTCAGCAGCACCGCCGGGACGCTGCCCAGGGTCAGCAGCCCTGTAACCTTCCAGTCGATGTTGTCATTCCTGCGATGTACCAGAACCCCACCGGACTTGGTGATCGCCGCATACAGCAGGTCCGTGCCGACTGCCGTGGCCGGGTTGATGCCGAACCACAACAGAATCGGCGTCATCAGCGAGCCGCCGCCGACCCCGGTCATGCCAACGATAAAACCGACTACCAGCCCTGCAACTACAAAACCCAGACCACCCGCTTCCATATCCAACCTTTTCAAGCAAACGCATCAGGCAAAAAGTGGCGGGCAGCATAACGGCTTGTGTTGCAAACGGTTATGAAGAAGTGTTCTAAGGTTATAACCGTTTGTCGCGCGCGACTGCGGCTTCAGCCGCTTCAGCCGCACTTTGCAGGCGCTGGGTCGGGCCCAGCCAGTTAAGCAGCGCTTCGGCTTCCATGGGCTTTGCGATCAGATAACCCTGACCTTCATCACAGCCCCACTGCTTGACCAGGCGGCGAATCTCGTCTGTCTCGATGCCCTCCGCCACCACGCAGTAGCCGAGCTTCTTGGCGAGACCGATCAATGCCTTGACCAGGCGCTGGTCGGTTTTGTCGGATGCCAGGTTGCGAATCAACGACTGGTCAAGCTTGACCGTCGTCGCGGGTAGTTGCCGCAAGTAATTCCAGTTGCTGTAGCCCGTACCGAAGTCGTCGATCGCCACGTCCATGCCCATTTGACGCATGCGTTCCAGTTGGTGACGCACTTCAGCCGGGTTGTGCATCAGCGCCCCCTCGGTGAACTCCAGCTCAAAGCGGGTGGGATCGATCTTGTGCTGACCCAGCAGGCGGATCATCCGGTCGGTGAAAGCAGGACCGGCGAGGTCCTCCGGAGTAACGTTGATCGCAATACGGAAGTCGAAGCCCTGTTGCTGCCAGCGGGCGGCCTGTTCGATGGCACTTGTCAGCACCCATATACTCAGCGGACGCATCAGCGCGGTTTTCTCGGCCAGCGGCACGAATTCGGCAGGTCCGATCGGGCCGAGTGTCGGATGATTCCAGCGCAGCAAGGCTTCCACCGACGTGCACAGGCCAGAGGCAAGGTCGATTCGCGGTTGATAGACCAGGCGCAGTTGATCGTGAGCGTGCACTGCGGCGGTCAGTGAGCTGAGCAGCTTGAAAGCACGCTGCTGGGCAGCATCGAAGTGCGGTTCATACATCGCCCAGCCCAGATCGCGGTCGCGGGCGTCGTCGGCAGCACTGATGACCATGCGCATCCAGTCCTGTTCTTCGGCGGGGTCGCGGTTCAGGGTCACAACCCCCAGGCCTACCTGCATCTGCACCGGAATACCCCGGCACTCCACGGGCGTCTCGAAGTCTTCGAGGATGGTGCGAAACAGATGCTCGGGTACGCGGTCTCCAGCCAGAAGAAAGCCGAAGCGGGTAGGACTGACCTTGTACAGCGAGCAGGTTGGCGGCAGCAGATGCTCCAGGCGGCCCTTGATCGCCGTCACCAGATCCTGGGAGAAGCTGTAGCCAAGTGCTTTGACGATGTCATTGAGGAAGGCGGAGGTGATCATGTCCACCGCCACCAACTGGTAATCAACGCTGGAGGCCAGTGCCTGATGGATGTCCTCCTGCAGGCGTGAGCGGTTGTACAGGCCTGTCGGCTGATCGATGAAGCAACTGAGGCGCAGGCCGACAATACGCTTCATGACCAGCGACGCGAACCGCTTGAGCATCTGCATCTGATGCTCGCTCATTGGCTCGCGCGGCTTGGTGTCGATCACGCACAGGCTGCCCAGGGCAATGCCGTCATCGGTGATCAGCGGGGCGCCTGCGTAGTAGCGGATATCAGGGTGGCCGGTCACCAGGCTGTTGTTCACGAAGCGTTCGTCCAAGGTCGCATCCGGTATTTCAAACAGCGTGTCGGAAAGAATCGTATAGGCACAGAAGGAAACGTTGCGTGGCGTTTCCCGGGCATTCAAGCCCACCCTGGCGCGAAACCACTGACGGTGCTCATCGACGATGGAGATCAAGGCAATCGGCGTCTGGAAGAACTCGGCGGTCATCGCCACGATTTCATCGAATACGTCGTCGGAGGTGTTTTCAAGTACGCACAGCTCCCGTATGCGCAACAGACGTTGCGTTTCATTCAGAGGAATGGGGGCACTGGCGTTCATAAAAATTCTCGGTGGGTGTTCAATGATGACTATATGACATCACGGAGCTCACTTTAACAGACCAAATCATTTCGGCCACAACCGTGAGTTAACGGTTAATCGGCCGCACGCTGTAATTTTTGAGCAACATCTGTCTTGTAGCCCTGAGAGATAAAGGCTCAGCGCCTTTGTTTGCAGCGTGTTACAAACATTGCCATTCGTCGTCTGATCGTAAATAAGCCTGACCGTCATAGTCCGTAACTATTCGCCTCTATAGCTTCTATCTATATAGATGTGTGGGCTTTGCATCGCGCTGCTGGTTTCCCGCTGCTGTGCGGTGAAACACGCTCATTCTTCAACGCAACGCAGGAACGACAACATGAACATCAAGATCCGGCCTGCCCGGACAGCAGACGCTGACAACATCAGTCGAGTGGTGTTGGCGGCCTTGCGCACCAGCAATGCCAGGGATTACCCGGTCAGTGTGATTGAGCGCGTGCAGTTGAGCTTCAGTCCGGCTGCCATTGAGCAACTCATGCAGCAGCGTTGGATGTTTGTGGCGGTCGCGGGGGAGGTTATTGTCGGCACTGCCAGCCTGGATAATCAGGTTGTGCGCTCGGTATTTGTAGACCCCGAAAAGCATCGGCAGGGGATCGGGAGTTTATTGATGGCAGAGCTGGAGCGTGTTGCCAGGGAGACCGGCGCAGGGCTGCTGGTTGTACCGTCATCCTTGACTGCGCAGGGGTTTTATACGGCGCTGGGTTTCAGGGTAGTGCGAGAGCATCGGGAAGGGGAGGAGCGCACATTGATCATGGAGCGGCAACTGCGCGCCTGAGGCAGTCCATGCCTATGCGGTGACTTCCTGCATTTCCTGCAGTTGATAGTGCGCGTACAGCGTGCTGGCGATCAGTGTGCAGAAGACTTTCAGCGTATCGAGGGTATCGGCATCGTCGAGAGGTGTAGGCAGATTGTCCAGACCGCACAGCGTGCCGAAGAAATCTCCGTTGGGGAAAATGATCGGCAACGAGAAATAGCTCTGAAAGCCATAGAGCTTCGGGATGGGGTGCTCTGCGTAGACCGCATCGGTCGCGACCTCGTTGATCACGATCGGACAATGGTGTTGACGCAACTCATTGCACAGCGTGGTTTCAAGCTTGAGCTCGTGGCCTGCCTCCAGCCCGAATCTGATTTCGTCATACACCGCGCATGCCGTCCAGCTGGTCTCGGTTACTTTGGCAATGGCTGCAAATCTCAGCCCGGTCAGCCGGGTTACCAGCCGTAGCAGGCTGGAAGTGGCTTCGATTTCACTGATGACTGCCAGCTCTGCTGAAGTCAGTTTGTTGTTCAAAATGCGTCACCCTGGTCATAAATGCACTGATGCGGCCTTGGCAGTACGCCTGGCGCTGCCGATCACGCGCAGGAAGTGATCCTGCCATACCTGATCGTGGCTTACATGAAATATCGTGTTCGTCGCCCTTAACTATTTAATGAGTTTAATGGCGCTGTCAATGTTGAGTACTTGCCCAGCGGCGTCTACTAGTACATGTGTACTATATGGATCCTATTTTTGCGTTGATAAAATCGCAGGTTTGCCAGCGCAAGGAATGCCTGAAACACCGTGCAGGTGTGTACAGGTCATTTCTTTTTCTGCCGGGCTGAATTCCATCACTGCGAGCATCGAACACCATGCACAAGACTACTCTGGGCTTCACGGTTGCCATGATTTCCACGCACTTGTACGCAGGTGGTTTTGCGCTCAACGAACAAGGCATAAGCGGCATGGGCACGGCATTCGCAGGTCGGGCATCCGCTGCCGAAGATGCCAGTACGGTGTATGGCAACCCGGCAGGTATGGCGCGTCTGGCAGGCCAGCAGATCACCGGAGGCGTCACCTTTATCGATGCCTCCACGGACATCAGTCAGGCAAGTGGACGTTCAAACGGTAACAATGACGGCGACATGGTGCCTTTCAAGGCCATCCCGTTCGGTTTTTATACACGCAGGCTGAACGAACACTGGGCCTTTGGCTTGGGCGCGTATGTGCCGTTCGGTCTGGCAACGGATTACGAGAGGGGCTTTCAGGGCCGCGCCTTTGCCAGCAAGAGCGATGCGAAAGTACTGACCCTGCAGCCAACATTGAGCTACGCCTTCAATGACCGGGTCTCGGTGGGCTTCGGGCCGACGATCAATCAGTTTGCCGGCTCGCTGGAGTCTGACCTCACACTTAACCCGGCCATCGCCGACAGTAATGTGAAAGTGAAGGGCAAGGATGTCGCGCTGGGCTTCACTGTCGGCGTTCTGGCCAGTCTGACCGATAGCACGCAGGCCGGTCTGACCTATCATTCCAGGGTGCGCTACGACCTTGATTGCCACACCGAGGTCGCCACAGGGGCAGGAACGCCCGCCCAGTTGCTCAGCAGCAATCGCTATGACTGTTCGCTACAGGTCGATACGCCTGAGTCCTACGAGCTGTCGGTCACTCAGAAGCTCACCAACGCCTGGACAGTTTATGCGGGGACAACCTGGACGCGCTGGAGCCGTCTGAAGGACCTGAGTTTCAGCACCGAGAACATCAGCCCTGCGCGCGGCGGCATACTGGCTGCGTCCCTCTCAGGCGCTATCGCTGGCGGACTGGACTGGCATGACACCTGGGCCTACGCGCTCGGTACATCGTATCGACTGGACTCGCACTGGTCGTTGCGCACCGGCATCCGACTGGACCAGTCACCGACCAGCAATACCAACCGTTCGCCGCGTACACCGACCGGTGACCGTACGATCTTCAGCGTGGGCGCGGGTTATGACGTCAGCAAGGAGCTGACACTTGATGTTGCCTACGCCTACCTCAAAGAAGAAAGCGTTGATGTCAGCCGCGCCAACGCGCTGGCCAGTTACAGCGCGCATTATCAGAACCGTGCCAGCTTTTTGGGCCTGGGGGCCACCTATCGTTTTTAACGCAGCCTCACCGAGTGCCGCCATGTTAAGTGCGAAGCCTAGTACATCCGTACTATGGTTTGCCTTTGGTTCGGCCACTTAAGCTATCCCGCTGAATAACACCTGACTTGTCGATGGCAGGCGACGTTGTACCACGTCGCTGGCCGCGTGCGCGTGACCGAAACAGGTCATGCAGCGGTGTAAACGGATCACTAACAACAGACTTGTTTTCAGAGGGAACGCGCATGGGTATTTCTCGCCATTCGGCAAATATAACAAGGTTGGCGGCGGTCATTATCGTCGCGGCGACCCTGGCGGCATGTTCAACGGGGGGCAGCAGCCCGCTCGATACAATTACCGGCGATTACAAATTTGCACCAGAGTATATAAAAGCCAACATCACACCTGACAAATCGACCAAAGAACAGATTCGGCAGGCGTTTGGCGCGCCCTACTCGGCGCAGGACAACGTTGCCAACAACAGCTCCGAGTGGTACTACGACCGTAGCGAATCCGGTCTTAATTCACTGACCAAGATGGCGGCCAAGTACTCCAATCGGTATGGGTCGGGGGACGCCGCATCAACCTTGTTTCAAGGGCAATCCCGTATAGGCGACGCCCAGGAAGTGATGGACGATGCCGGTACGCTTAGCGGTACGCAATCCACTGGAAGAAAAGCAAACATCACGCGAATCGTCATCAGGTTCAAAGGCAATGTGGTCGACTATTTCAGCACTTACTGACAACGGCCCTTTATTAGCAGGTACCTGAAAGCAATGTGTTTGGCCTCGCGGTCAGTGCGCCACCGGGCCGGCCTTGAAGCTCAATAGCAGCGAGCGCAGTTCGACGGGCCTGACCGGTTTCGACAGGACCGGGATGTCAGGATCGTTCAGCGTCTGCCGGACGTGCTGGAGTTCATGGCCGGTAATCACGATGGCCGGTATGCGCCGTCCCTGCAGCCCGCTCAGGTAGGCAATACAGTCGGCCCCCGATGCCGTACGGTCCAGGTCGAAGTCCGTCACCACCAGGTCACAGTCGACACTGATCTCGGGGATGGCGCTGAAGGTCTGTACCTCGCAGCCCCACCTGCGCAGCAACATGGCAGTGGCTTCAAGCACGTTGCGATTGTCTTCGATCAGCATGACTCGCAGCCCGGAAAGCAGGCGTGTGTTCCAGTTGATGTCGAGGCTGTTGACCGGCTGGCTGGCAGCCACGGCCTTCAGGCCGCTGACGATCACCGCGGTGCCGCGCTCCGGCACCGAACTGATATTGACCCGCAGGTTCATGAGCCTGGCAATGCGGCTGACAATACTGAGCCCCAGGCCAACGCCCTCAATGTCACGATCACGTTTCTCGCGGACGCGATAGAACTCGTTGCACAAGTGTGGCAAATGCTCGGCAGGAATGCCGCGTCCCTGATCATACACACCGATGCTGACGGTTCCTTTATGCCGACGACAGCCAATCAATATCGGCTTGCCCGGCGCATATTTGAACGCATTGGAGACAAGATTCTGCAGCAATGTGCGCAGTAACGCGGGGTCGGTCCATACATGACAGTGGCCGCTGTGCACGCGAATATCCACGCCAGCCCATGTAGCGGCTTCGCTGTTCTGAGTGGCCAGCCCGTTGAGCAGTGCATCCAGATCGACGGACTCCGGACGGGGAACGACTTCGCCCTGATTGAGGGTGTAGATGTCCAGCAGCGAGCGAAACAGTTGTTCTACCGCACTCAATGCCCGGTCGATGTTACTTACCAGGCGTTGTTCGTTATCCCCCAGAGGGGCATCGCGCAGGCAGGCGGTGAACAGGCTGATGGAGTGGATCGGCTGGCGCAGGTCATGGCTGGCCTGGGCCAGAAACCTTGATTTGGCCTGGTTGGCCTCCTGGGTTTCTTCAAGCGCCATGTGCAGTCGGCCCAGCAGGAAATAGACAAACAACGGCAGGACCAGCATGGTCAGGATCATCATGACGGCGACAGCATGGTGTTCACGCAGAAACGGCGTGAGCGCGATGATGATCATCAATGAAATCATGGCAAAACCGGTTGCCAGCAACAGGTAGTTGCGGCCATAACGCATGCCGTAGCCGACCGTCATGCTCAGCATCACCGAATACACAGGCAACATGGCTTCGCCACCAACGGAGATGGTCACGATCCCCGCCAGATTGTCGGTGACCAGTGCAAACAGGCGCCGTCTGCTCGAGGCTCCCGGTCGCTGGGCAATGCGGATGATCAAACCCACCGTGACAATGCCGAAGCCCATGCAATAAGCAACGATCACGAACAGCTTGTTCTCTGACATTTCTCCCAGCCCATACGCGATCAGAGCGTAAAGGAGCGAGGTGGCAATGACCGCCATGCGCAATAGCGCCTGAGTCATTTCCAGATCTATTCGCTGAGGCAGTAACGACATTGTGGCTCCCGGCTCAGTGCTGTTTGCCGGCCAGGCTTGAAAACTGTGCAGCGGCGGCCGATCGGGTGGACACGCCAAGTGCCTTCAGCAGGCTGGATACATGAATACGCACGGTAAAGGGTGAAATACCCAGGTCCCTGGCTATTTCCTTATTAGTCTTTCCGGACGCCACAAGCCCCAGCACTTCTCTTTGGCGTACGGTCAGATGGCTGATTGCGCTGGTGTCCAGATCGCTCAGGATCGAGCCTTCGGGCTTGTACTTGACCACCACTTCACCGTCGCGGATTGCGATGATGGATTCGGCAATTTCCAGAGGATCTATGTTTTTGCCAATGAAGCCATCCGCACCCTGAGACATGACCTGTGAAATGGTTTCCAGGTCATCGACCATCGATACCACAATGATCGACGTACGTTTGAACTCACTGCGCAGGCTGCCGATAGTCTGTATGGAAGTAAGCCCCGGAAAGCGCAGGTCGAGCACCAGCGTGTCGACTTCATCACCCTGGCGTGCAAGGGCGAGTACTTCATCCATATTGCCTGCTTCTTCCAGGGTTGCTTCAGGTATCAGCCGCTCGATAGTGCGCAGCATGCCCTCACGAAATAGCGGGTGATCGTCCGCCACGATGATTCTGCAAGGCATACCTCATACTTCCCGTATTCAAGTAGCGCGCATCATACCTGATCGGACGTATTTGTATCGTTAATGAAACAAGTGAAAAGCCACTTTAATCGCTGTCGGGTAGTGGCATTTTGTTATTGTCTTTTTGCCAAAAATGGCACTGGCGCTGTAAAAAGGTGCAGCCGACGAATCGGCTGCCCTGGCGTCACGCCTTTTTATGGATCCCGTTTTAAATCACGTCTTGAAACGCAGTACCAGATCATTCAAGTTGACCGCTAATTGCGAAAGTTCAGTACTGGCGATCAATGTTTGTCGGGTGCCTTCGCTGCTCTGTACTGCCAGGTCACGAATGCTGATCAGGCTTCTATCGACATCGCGCGCTACATGCGCCTGCTGTTCGGATGCGGCAGCGATTTGCAGGTTACGGTTATTGATCTCCAGTACCGAATCGGTGATCTGACGCAACGACTGCCCGGCGTCTTCCGCGGTCTTGCGAGTGCTGTGCACTTCCAGGGTACTTTTTTGCATGGATTCGACCGTGGCGGTAGAGCCGGCCTGAATCGCCGAGATCATCTGTTCGACTTCTTGAGTAGACGTTTGTGTGCGATGTGCCAGAGCGCGTACTTCATCAGCCACCACGGCAAAACCGCGGCCCTGTTCACCAGCGCGAGCGGCTTCGATAGCGGCGTTCAATGCCAGCAGATTGGTCTGTTCCGCAATCCCGCGAATCACGCCCAGCACCTTGCTGATGTCCTGAGCCTGGCCTGCCAGGGCGGTGACTTGGGCAGAAGAGCCTTCGACCAGGCCCGTCAGATTCTGCATGGCGTTCAGTGTTTCGGTAACGCGCTGGTTGCCCAGATCGGCGGAAATGCTCGACTGCTGGGCGGCCTGGGAGGTGGACGTAGCATTACGAGCGACCTCTTCTACGGCAGCACTCATTTCGGTTACTGCGGTGGCCGCCTGCTCGATTTCGCTGTTCTGTTGCTGCAGTGTGCGATCGGCGCTTTCGGTGATCGATGTCATCTCGACGGCGGCAGTGCTCAACTGGGCGGACGCGCCCGATATCTCCTGAATCGTGCTGCGCAGGTTGCCCGACATCGTGTTCAGTGCGTTCATCAAACGTGACGCTTCATCGCTGCCGGTGACGCCCAGTTGCCGGGTCAGGTCGCCTGCGGCGATGTCTTCTGCCAGTTTGAGGGAGATGCCGATCGGATCGACAATACTGCGTGTCAGGGTAACCGCCAGAACCACTGTCAGAAGGCACGCCACGACAACCACCGTCAGTAACACATTGACACTGTGGTTATAAACGGCGGTGGCATCTTTCCCGGAACTCACGGCTTCTTCAGCGTTGTGACCGCGCAGCGTGGAAAGTTTTTCCTGATAGGCGCTGGCCCGTTGAACCTGCTCTGCGTTCGCAAAGGAAACGGCTTTTTCATGATCGGAGCTGTCCATGGCGATGATCTGTTTTACACCGTCGATGTAGGCTCCCATCTTGCTGTTGGCGTCTTCGAATTGCGCACGGTCGGTTTCACCCGAAATCAGATTTTTCCGATAGAACTCGCTGTTCGACCGGAGCGCTTCGATAGCTTCCCGGACTTTGGCTTCCGCAGTGCTGTGTACGGCGGGATCGGTACTGGCCAGCATTCTGATGCTTTCCAGGCGGGCGTGAAGCAGGGCGATCTGAATGTCGTCGACCACCTGAATACTGGGCAGCGAGTTTTCTTCTATGTTCTGTTCGGCCGTGCGCAGATGGTCGATCTGCACGTAGGAGAATCCACCGAGACCAATCAGCAGCAAGGTAATAACGCCAAAAAACAGGGATGCCCTGCGTGAGATATTCAATGATCTGAGGTTCATGATTGCCTCCGGCGGCAAAAAACAGGCGAAAGGGGATACATTCCTTTCCAATAACTGTTTTTCTGCCGAAGCAGGGAGAGCTTTAATAAATAGCGATGAAAGTTATTTCATTATTGACTTGGCTGTATTGAGGGGCTGTTAAGTCATTGTGTGGACTGGAGAAAATCCCGTTGCGCAGTGAATAAAATAAACGGCTTGCCTTGCCCGCTGTCACTAAAGTATTAACTCTAATAATTCAGGTTTTGACGGGCATAACCGCCGGACTGACTGTTACGCCGCCGAGGCGTTACCCGTAACAACCAGTGTGTCCAGAAAACCTGCAACGCGGCCCATGCACGCCATGCGTTCTTCCACGTGAGGCATGTGACTGGACTCTTCGAAAATCGACCAGCAAATATTAGGAATATTATCCACATAGGGTTTTACGACTAGCCGTGTGGCCTCGTCATACTCTCCGGAAATCAGCAGCGTGGGGACCTCAATGGATGACAGGCGATCGACGATGGTCCAGTCCTTCATCGTACCGATGACGTGAAACTCGGTAGGGCCATTCATGGCGTGATACACCGTCGGGTCCGCGTCGATCTGGTCGAAGGTTCGTTTAACCTCCTCCGGCCAAGGGGTGATGCGACAGACATGACGGTCATAAAATGCCCGTGAGGCTTTCAGGTACTCAGGGTCAGTCAACGTTCCTGCCTGTTCGTGCTTGAGTAATGCAGCCTGCACCTCTGCCGGCAATGCCTCGCGCAGTCGATTGGCTTCGCTGACCCAGGTGCGCATGTCAGCAGGTGAGTTGGCAATAATCAGCGCCTTCAGCCCCGTGGGTTTGAGTACCGCATGCTCCGACGCCAGCATGCCACCCCAGGATTGGCCCAGCAGAGCGTAGTTATCCTTGAGGCCCAGATGCTCAAGCAGGTTGTCCAGCTCACGCAGGAACAGATCCACCGTCCAGAACTCATTGCCTTGTCCGGGAAGTCGCGTGGATTTTCCGTTACCCAGTTGATCATAGTGAATCACCGCCCGACCGGTACTGGCGAGGTCCTTGAACGAATCCACGTAATCATGGGTACAGCCGGGGCCGCCGTGCAGGATGACCAAGGGCGCGCGAGGGCCGTGCACATCGCCAGTGATGCGATACCACGTCTGATAGTTGCCAAAAGGGGCAAAACCTTCCTTGATCGTTATCTCTGCCATGTCGCCGGTCCCTGCTGGATAGTTCGGGGCACCATAGCGCGGCGTCTTGCGTCTCATAACTATAGAAAATGATAGGTTTTGGCCAATAAGCCGGTCAGTGGTCGAGTAACCGGTAATGAACCGCACGCACTACAGCCTGCACCCGGTTTTTCGCGCCCAGTTTCTGCATGGCCGAGTTCAGGTGCAGCGTCACCGTGGCGACCGAACGGTTGAGCTGATCGGCGATCTCCCTGGCTGTCAGGCCCTCGGCGGACCAGCTCAGGCATTCGCGCTCGCGCCGGGTAAGCCTGATGGCATTGCAGGAGCGCATCTTCTGGTCAAACAGCGGATAGGCAACTTCCTGAAAAGCGTGAGCGAGCAAGCCGAACTCGGCCAGGCTCTGGCGGGCATCTTCCAGCGCGACGTCGCTGCTGTCGGAGCACAGGCCGGTCAGGGTGGCGAAACCGCCTTTGGGCATGTGAATAGGCACCGTCACGCCACACGTCATGTGTGAATCGTGCAGGTAACGCACCACGGGTTTGTGCATATCGGTGATGAAGGTCTGCAGCACGGTCTCGGCCTTGGGCTGATATGACCATACGAACGGCGAGACGCTGGCAACGGCCAGGTGTTGCACCGGGTCGATCTGGTAATAGCCCTGACTGCACCAGAGTGCATGCCAGTCTGCGGGAGTGTTGCGCAATGAGAGCAGTGAAGGGGTGATCAGTGCTCCATCATGGGACACGGGCACCGGACTGTAATCGTAAATCACTGCATCGAATCCGAGATCCGATGCCAACAGCAGTGCGCAATCCATTTGCTGATCCAGCGTGGATGCAGATTGCAGCCGCGAATTGAAATCCGACAACCTGATATGCATGGCATGACCTCCTTTGTCATTGAGCCTGTGCGGGGTCTTAATATAGCAATTAGCAAGGACAGTGCCACGCCTGCGTCCAATTGATTGCCAGTCCTGTAAAACCTATAAGAATTGCTAGCTGTCTGTCGCCGCAACGCGCGTTAGGGTTGATGCCATAAGCGACGTCCGGAAAGGTGAAGTGCAATGGAGTATGAGATCAGGCCGGAGGCGCGAAAAATAATCGAAGTCGACGGATGGTCAATGTTCGACTACAACTCTGCCTTGCCCTTTTACGTTGAGGGGGTGGCGGCGTACTTTCCGGTCCTGCTGAATTTTCTGTCACAGCATCGGGGCGTCTGATGAATCTGGGTCGTTATCGTTTCATTCTCCAGCGTCCGTTGCAGTTGCTGCCGGTGCTGTTCGGCATCAGCCTGGTGACCTTCGTTCTGGTGCGTTCTATTCCTGGCGATCCGGCGCGCATTCTGCTGGGGGCCCGCTCCACGCCGCAGGCACTGGCCAATATCCGTGCTCAGTACGGGTTGGACGAGCCGTTGTGGACGCAATATGGGTACTTCATGAAAAACCTGTTGCAGGGCGATATGGGCAAGTCGCTGCTGTACAAGATCGACGTGCTCAAATTGATCGTTACCCGGCTCGAGCCCACCTTTTTTCTGGTCTTTGGCAGCGTTCTGCTGGCGCTGTTGATCGCCGTGCCGCTAGCCACGGTCGCGGCACGCAACAAAGGCAGTTGGGGCGATAACCTGATTCGTGTCTTCACCACCACGGGGCTGGGCATGCCGGCGTTCTGGCTGGGCATCATGCTGATCCTGATGTTCAGCGTGCAGCTCGGCTGGTTTCCGGTGTCGGGCTATGGCAGCGACTGGCTGGACAAGGCCCATCACATGGTGCTGCCATGCCTGACCATCGCGCTGGCCCTGTCGGCTGTACTGATTCGCAACCTGCGCGCCAGCATGCTCATGGAGTTGCAGGCCGATCACGTCACCGCGGCTCGGGCACGTGGCGTCAGTGAAGGCGCATTGTTTCGGCGCCACGTATTACCCAATTCGCTGGTGCCCTCGATCAACCTGCTGGCAGTTAACATCGGCTGGCTGATCAGTGGCACCGTGGTTATCGAGAGCCTGTTTGCAATCCCCGGTATTGGCCAGTTGCTGGTACGCGGCATCTTCAGTCGCGATTACATGGTGGTGCAGGGCGTGGCGATGGTGCTGGCCTGTGCCACGGTGATCGTGAACTTCCTCGCCGATGTGGCCACGGTAGCGATAGACCCCCGGGTGAACATCAAATGACCGTCGCCCACGCTCAACCGCGTCCACACTGGCGTTCCCGGTTGCGTCTGCGCTTGCGCAACGGCCGACTGGCGATAGTGCTGGGTGCTTCGTTGCTGGGGTTCTGGCTGATGCTGGCGCTCTTCGCGCCGTGGCTGGCACCTTACGATCCGATCTACCAGAACACGGAAATGCGCATGCTCGCGCCGCACCTGGCGCATCCGTTTGGCACCGACAATTTTGGTCGCGACATTCTGTCCCGAGTCATCTGGGCGGCACGCGTCGATCTGCAGATATGTGTGCTCGGGGTGGTCTTCCCGTTCATGATCGGGACCTTTGTCGGTGCCTTGTCAGGCTACATTGGCGGGCGCTTCGACAACCTGTGCATGCGCGTGATCGACATCGTTCTGGCCTTTCCGTTTCTGGTGCTGATGCTGGCGATTATCGCGATTCTCGGGCCGGGCCTGAGCAGCTTCTACATCGCTATGGCACTGGTGGGCTGGGTGTCTTACGCGCGGCTGATCCGCTCACAGATTCTGGTTCTCAAGGAAAGCGATTTCGCCCTGGCCGCCAAAAGTCTGGGGTTTGGTCATTTGCGTATCCTGTTCCGGCATCTGTTGCCTAACGCAATGTTTGGCTCGGTTGTGTTTTCCATGTCCGATGCGGTTCTGGTGCTGCTCAGTGGCGCTTCGGTCAGTTACCTGGGGCTGGGCGTGCAACCGCCTCTGGCAGAGTGGGGCACGATGGTCGCCGAGGGGCAGGCTTTCCTGACGTCCGCATGGTGGATCTGCACCTTTCCGGGCCTGGCCATCGTGACGCTGGCCATGGGCTTCAGCCTGTTGGCGGATGGCGTTGCCGAAACCCTGGGAGAGCGGCAATGAGTGCACCTGTGTTGCAGGTCAGCGAGATGAGTGTGGTGGCTGATAACCGCGGCCGCGAGGTGACACTGGTCGACCGGTTGTCATTCGATCTGCACCAGGGCGAGATTCTCGGTCTGGTTGGCGAAAGCGGCTCAGGCAAGACCATGGCTTGCCGGGCGCTGATGCAATTGATGCCATCGCCAGATCTGCACGTGCGCGGTGGTTCGGTGCTGCTCGATGATGTCGATCTGTTGCAGCTGGACGCGGCCGGCATGCGCGCCATGCGAGGGCGGCGGATCGGCATGATCTTCCAGAATCCCAGTAGTCATCTGGACCCGCTGATGCGCATCGGCGACCAGATCGCCGAAGGTTTCCGTCTGCATCAGGGCGCGTCGAAGCGTGAGGCGCGGGCGCAGTCGATTGATCTGCTGCGCCAGGTCGGCATTCCCGATCCGGCTTCCCGTGTGGACAACTATCCCCATGAGTTTTCCGGCGGCATGCGTCAGCGCGCCATGATTGCCGTAGCACTTGGCTGCGGGCCACAGGTATTGATCGCCGACGAGCCGACCACTGCACTGGACGTGACGGTGCAGGCACAGATCCTGCGTCTGTTACTCGACCTGCGCGACCGTCACGGGCTGTCGTTGATCATGATTACCCACGACCTGGGCGTGGTGGCGCAAACCTGCGACTCCATCGCGGTGATGTACGCCGGCCGTCTGTGTGAACACGGCAGCAAGCGCGACGTGCTGGCCCGCGCACGTCATCCCTATACTCATGGCCTTATCGACTGCCAGCCCGCCAGCAGTGCGGGCAACGGCATGTTGCGCACCATCCCCGGTCAGCCGCCTTTGCTCGACGCACTGCCAGACGGCTGCCGTTTTCATGCCCGTTGCAGTCACGCTGGGGCCGACTGTCCTGACAAGCTACCGCTGATGCGGCCGATGGGCGTGGCCCATGCAGCCGCCTGTCACTATCCGTTGGCGCAATCCCGGGAGGCCGTTTCATGAGCGGCACCACATTGCTGAACGTCAATGATCTGGTGGTGCGCTTTCCGGCCCCTGGCTCAGGCTTCATGGGCCTCGACAAACGTTGGGTGCATGCTGTCAACGGCGTATCACTGAGCATTTGCGCGGGCGAAACGCTGGGGCTGGTGGGCGAGTCCGGCAGCGGCAAAAGCACGCTGGGTCGCGCCATTCTGCGCCTCAATGACATAACTTCCGGGCAGATCGTCTTCGATGATGTCGACATGGCCCAAGGCAGCGGCATCAATCTGCAACGCCTGCGCAGCGAAACCGCGATGGTCTTTCAGGACCCGTCCTCTTCGCTCAATCCGCGCATGACCATTGGTGCCACACTGGCCGAAGTGCTGAAAGTGCAGCGCAAGGTCGCCCCATCCGAGATACCGGCGCGAGTTCTCGAACTGCTCGATATGGTCGGTCTGCGGCCCGAATTTGCCGAGCGCAAACCCGGCGGCTTGAGCGGGGGGCAATGTCAGCGTGTCGGCATTGCCCGTGCGCTGGCCATCGAGCCGCGGCTGATCATTGCCGACGAATGCGTAGCGGCGCTGGACGTATCGATTCAGGGGCAGATCATCAACCTGCTGCTGGAACTGCGCCAGCGCATGAACCTGGCGATTCTGTTCATTGCCCATGACCTGGCCATCGTACGTCGCCTGTGCGACCGGGTGGCGGTGATGTACCTGGGCAAAATCGTCGAAGAGGGCCCGGTCGAAGACGTTTTTCTCACGCCGCGCCATCCCTACACCGCCGCGCTGATTCAAGCGATCCCCGAAATCGATCCGGATCGTCCTTTGCCCGGCGAACCCTTGCAGGGCGAGCCTCCAAGCCCGCTGCACTTGCCCGACGGCTGCGCCTTTCACCCGCGCTGCCGGTTTGCCAGATCGACCTGTTCCAGTGTCGTACCGCCCACCCGCTACGTCGGCGAGCAGCGCTACGACTGTGTGCTTGATACCCCCGTCTTTTGATCCAGACCTATAACAACATCTGTCCCGACACCGGCAAGGAGTTCATGTGTATGAAAGCTCGACCAATGAAAATGCTGACCGTCGCCATGCTGGCGGCCTGTTCCCTGGCAGCGGGTGTGGCGGAAGCTGCGGGCGTGCTGACCATCGGCCGTCGTGAGGACGGCACCACCTTCGACCCGATCAAAAGTGCGCAGAACATCGACAACTGGGTATTTTCCAACGTCTACGATGTGCTGATCCGGGTTGACGACAAAGGCACGAAACTGGTCCCAGGGCTGGCAGAAAGCTGGTCGATCTCGCCCGACGGGCTGACCTATACACTCAAGATGCGCCCGGCCAGATTCTCCGATGGCTCGGACCTGACCGCCAGCGACGCCGTATTCAGCCTGCTGCGAATCCGTGACGACAAGGGCTCGCTATGGAGCGATTCCTACAAGATTATCGACAAGGCTGTCGCGACAGATCCGCATACGCTGGTCATCACGCTGAAGAATCCTTCGGCTTCATTCCTCTCGCAACTGGCACTGCCCAACGTTTCGATTCTCTCCGAGAAGGCCATGAAGAGCATGGGCGAAGAGGCATATGCCGAGCAGCCTGTGGGCTCCGGCGCGTTCACGGTAAAGGAATGGCGGCGCGGTGACCGGGTGATTCTGGCAAAGAACCCCAACTTCTGGGAGGCTCCGAGCGTGAACCTGGATGGCGTTGAGTGGATTTCGGTGCCGGACGACAATACTCGCACGCTCATGGTCCAGAAAGGCGAGCTGGACGCAGCCATTCTCGTGCCGTTCTCGCGAATCGAAAATCTGCAGAAGGACCCCAACCTCGTGGTCCATCTCGACCCCTCGACCCGTGAGGATCACCTGCTGATCAACCACGAGCACGGCGCATTGGCCAAACCTGAAGTGCGTCAGGCACTGGACATGGCCATCGACAAGAAATCGCTGGTCGAGGCCGCGACCTTCGGGCTGGGCACCGTGGCCAACTCCTACATTCCCAAGGGTGCGCTGTACCACTACGCCGACAACCTGCAGCGCCCGTATGATCCGGTCAAAGCCAGACAGATGCTGGCTGACGCCGGTGCCTCCGACCTGAAACTCGACTACATCGTCAACGCGGGCAATGAGGTCGACGAGCAAATCGCCGTCATGCTGCAACAGCAACTGGCCAAGGTCGGCGTCACCACAACGCTGCAGAAAGTCGACCCGAGCCAGAGCTGGGACATGTTGATCGCCGGTGACTACGACATCTCCGTGATGTACTGGACCAACGACATCCTCGACCCGGACCAGAAAACCACCTTTGTGCTCGGCCATGACACTAACAATAACTACATGACCCGTTACAAGAACGACAAGGTCAAGGCGCTGGTGGCCGCTGCACGGGTCGAAATGGACCCCAAAAAGCGTGAGCAGATGTACATCGACCTGCAGAAAATGGCCAAAGCGGACGTCAACTGGATCGACCTCTATTACAGCCCGTACATCAGTGTTTCGCGCAAGAACATCGAACACTTCGGTCAGAACCCATTGGGTCGCTTTACGCTGGAGGAGACGGTCAAGAAGTGACCTGAACGGGGCGCCTGCCTCACCGGCAGGCGTTCCCTCGCCAGCCTTTTCGCGCTTTGCAGACGTTAATTTGTATCCTCAGGTTTACCTGGCCTTTGACGGGCCTCGTGGGTGTTAAGGTTGCGGCCTTTTTTGCGCTGTACCCGCGGAGCCATCATGCACACACCCAATCCCCGTAGCGAATCCCCGAACGCGCTGGCGTTCATCACGCGTTTTTTCGCGGCTGAATCCGCTGGCGGGCTGGTGCTGATGGCGGCTGCGCTGGCTGCCTTGATCGTGGCTAACTCGCCGTTGGCCGACAGCTACTTTGCGGCGCTGCACGCGGTGTTCGCCGGGTTGTCGGTTGCACACTGGATCAACGACGGCCTGATGGCGATTTTCTTCATGCTGGTCGGGCTTGAAATCAAACGCGAAGTACTGGCCGGCCAGCTTGCGTCCTGGAGCCAAAGGGCCTTGCCGGGCTTTGCGGCTCTCGGCGGCATGGTGGTGCCGGCGTTGATCTATGTGGCTTTCAATCGGGACCAGCCAGAGACCATCGGCGGCTGGGCCATTCCTGCAGCCACGGACATCGCATTCGCCCTGGGCGTGCTGTCATTGCTGGGCAAGCGCGTGCCACTGTCGCTGAAGATCTTCCTGTCCGCACTGGCCATTCTCGATGACCTCGGCGCGGTGCTGATCATCGCGCTTTTCTATACCAGCGACTTGTCCGTTCCCATGTTGCTGGCCGCACTGGCTTCCGTTGCCGTGCTCGTCGCGCTCAATCGTCTGGGCGTGAAAAAGCTGCTGCCTTACCTCGTCGTCGGCGCGCTGTTGTGGTTCTTCATGCTCCAGTCCGGCATCCACGCCACCCTCGCGGGCGTCGCGCTGGCGCTGTGCATCCCGTTGGGCAAACCCGAGGAGGAGGCTCGCTCGCCACTGCTGCATCTGGAAGAGAAACTGCACCCGTGGGTCGCGTTCGTCGTCGTGCCGGTCTTCGGGTTTGCCAATGCCGGCGTCTCGTTGTCGGGCATTACCGCAGACACACTCATGGACCCGGTTCCGCTGGGTGTTGCACTGGGGCTGCTGGTCGGTAAGCAGGTGGGCATATTCGCCATGGCTGCACTGGCCATCCGCGCAGGGTTCGCCCGATTGCCCGAAGGCAGTAACTGGGGCCAGCTTTATGGTGTTGCAGCACTGTGCGGTATTGGTTTCACCATGAGCCTGTTCATTGGCGCACTGGCCTTTCCGGGTGCGCCGGAGCTGGTGGACGAGGTCAAGGTGGGCGTACTGATCGGGTCGGTGTTGTCGGCTTTGCTGGGGGTTGTGCTGTTGCGCAGGTTTGCGCAGCGGGAGTGAGCCGCATGCCGTCAGCAGGAAAGCAGCCTGTTGTTCAATGCAGGCCATGTGGTGTAAAAAGGCCGCCCGAAAAATAAGGGATTGAGCGCCGTGGCGTCACTGGATGAAAAGAAACTCGAGATCGAGCTGAAAAAACTTCAGCTCGAACAACGAAAACTGGACCTCGACGAACAGAGAACTTCTCTGGCATCCAAAGGCTACCGCATTGACCTGGTCGCCAAGCTGGCCATTCCTGCCGCTGTACTGGTGCTGGCGGCAGCCACGTATTACACAAACACCAACAACAATGATGCTCGAATGGCCTTTGATACGAGCCGTCAGAAAATGGAATTCATGCAAAAGCAGGAAGACCTCTTCATGAAGCGGAGCGATGCCGAGCGGAATCAAGAAGAAAACAAAGCGCGCTTCATCCAGAATAATCTGGAGCTTATTACCGATCATGCTCCGGAGGCTGAGCAAAAATTCACGCTGCTCGCAAAGGCCGTGCTGCCCGGAAAGGATGTCGAAGACGTTCTTGAAAAGGCGAGGGCCATCAGGGTCGGTAGTACCAGCAGCGAAATCGAGGCCGACAAGGCATCGCCTTTGAAAGCCGCCATCGAGTACATTGCCACCGGCAAGAAATTCGTCAAGGCTGGAAATTTCGAACAGGCACTGGTCAACTTTCAAATGGCCAACCTGCTGAATACGTCCAATCCCCTGGCCTGGAACTATCAAGCCTATGCGCAGATGCGGACAGATCGTAACGACGATGCGTTGAAAAGCATTAGCACCGCCATTAATTTAAAACCCACGGATGCTGGCGCGCAGAAAACAATCATGATCAATGCAACCAAGATACTGTGCTCTCTCGGCAGAACAGACGATGCGCTGTCGTATATAAACAAGAGCATTGCGCTTGCGCCCAGGCTGGTGGACGATCTTCGCAAGGATGAGGAGTTTAAAAATCGCTGCGGTTTTGTATTGCCGGGCTGACCGTTGTAGGGGGAGCCCCTATGTTAGCCTGCGCTCGTTATGCGGCAGCGATTTGATCACCCCTGTCAGACCTTTGAAGTGTCCATCTCACACTGTGTGCCTTATCCATAATCACCACGTAAAAGAACGCCTCCGCAAGGGAGGCGTTCTTTCAACTCAATGCATCAGACACATCACGCGAGGTCGAAGCGGTCCAGGTTCATCACTTTGGTCCATACGGCCACGAAGTCTTTGACGAACTTCTCGTTTGCGTCCGAACTGCCATACACCTCGGAAATGGCGCGCAGTTGAGCATGTGAGCCAAAGACCAGATCGACACGGGTGCCGGTCCATTTGACTGCACCGGTCTTGCGGTCACGGGCCTCGAAGGTATCAGTGCCACCCGCGGTCGCTTTCCACTCCACGCCCATGTCCAGCAGGTTCTTGAAGAAGTCGTTGGTCAGGGTGCCTGGCTGATCAGTGAACACGCCATGCTTGCTCTGTCCGACGTTGATATTCAAGACCCGCAGGCCGCCCAACAGTACCGTCATTTCCGGTGCTGTCAGGGTCAGCAGTTGCGCCTTGTCGACCAGCAACGATTCCGCCGAGACCTTGTAATGCCCCTTCTGATAGTTGCGGAAACCATCGGCGATTGGCTCGAGGAAGCTGAACGACTCAACATCGGTCTGCTCTTGAGACGCATCGGCGCGGCCCGGTGCGAACGGAACGCTGACGTGCTGGCCTGCATTTTTTGCAGCCTGCTCGACACCCGCGTTACCGGCCAGGACGATCAGATCGGCGATTGAAACCTTCTTGCCATTCGACTGAGCTGTGTTGAACTCGCTCTGAATGCCCTCGAGGGTCTTCAGCACGCCCGCCAGTTGCTCAGGCTGGTTGACCGCCCAATCCTTCTGCGGAGCCAGACGCAGACGGCCGCCGTTGGCACCACCGCGCTTGTCCGAGCCACGGAAGGTAGAGGCTGCCGCCCAAGCGGTCGACACCAGCTGCGAGACCGAAAGGCCGGAAGCGAGAATCTTGCCTTTGAGCGCGGCAACGTCCTGATCATCCACCAACGCATGATCAACGCTGGGGATCGGGTCCTGCCACAGCAACTCTTCGGTCGGTGTTTCCGGGCCGAGGTAGCGGGCGAGCGGACCCATGTCGCGGTGGGTCAGCTTGAACCAGGCGCGGGCGAACGCGTCGGCCAGTTGATCAGGGTTGTTCAGGAAGCGACGGGAGATCTGCTCGTAAGCTGGATCGAAGCGCAGCGCCAGGTCAGAGGTCAGCATGCTGGGTGCGTGACGTTTTGACGGATCGTGGGCATCCGGAATCTTGCCCGCGCCAGCGCCGTTCTTCGGCGTCCACTGATGCGCGCCTGCCGGGCTCTTGGTCAGTTCCCATTCGAAGCCAAAGAGGTTTTCGAGGTACTCGTTGCTCCATTTGGTTGGAGTCGAAGTCCAGGTCACTTCCAGGCCGCTGGTGATGGTGTCGCCACCCTTGCCGCTGCCGAATTTGTTTCTCCAGCCAAGACCCTGCTCTTCGAGGCCGGCTGCTTCAGGCTCCGGACCAACGTTGTCGGCAGGGCCGGCACCGTGGGTCTTGCCGAAGGCGTGACCACCGGCGATCAGCGCCACGGTCTCTTCGTCATTCATCGCCATACGACCGAAGGTTTCACGGATATCCCTTGCCGAAGCAACCGGATCCGGCACACCTTCAGGGCCTTCAGGGTTCACGTAGATCAAGCCCATCTGCACGGCGGCAAGCGGGTTTTCCAGATTGCGTTCGCCGTTCGCAGTGCGGCTTTCTTCGTTGGCATGGTTCTCCGGCTCGGCCACCAGCGTGCCGTCGCCCGGTTGCTGCATCTTCTTCTGTGCGCCATAGCGTTCTTCACCACCCAGCCAGGTGGTCTCGGAACCCCAGTACACGTCTTCTTCTGGTTCCCAGACATCCGCGCGACCACCGGAGAAACCGAAAGTCTTGAAGCCCATGGATTCGAGCGCGACGTTACCGGTCAGCACGATCAGGTCAGCCCAGGAAATCTTGCGGCCGTACTTCTGTTTGATCGGCCAGATCAGGCGACGTGCCTTGTCCAGGCTGACGTTGTCAGGCCAACTGTTGAGCGGCGCAAAACGTTGCTGACCGGCACCTGCACCGCCACGACCATCGCCTGTGCGGTAGGTACCGGCGCTGTGCCAGGCCATACGAATGAACAGCGGGCCATAGTGGCCGAAGTCTGCCGGCCACCAGTCCTGGGACTGGGTCATGACGTTGCGCAGATCCTGTTTGACCGCTTCGATGTCAAGGCTCTTGAATTCCTTGGCATAGTCGAAACTCTCGCCCATCGGGTCGGAGAGTGAGGAATGCTGATGCAGAATCTTCAGATTCAGCTGCTTGGGCCACCAGTCACGGTTGGTGGTGCCGCCGCCAGCAGCATGGTTGAAGGGGCATTTCGATTCAGTTGACATGTTTGATACACCTTTTTGTCATTTGCATCCGGCCATCCAGTCCACGCGTGGGACCTAAGACAGTGATGACGGAACTCAATAGCACGGGGTTCATACCGGCTCCTCGATCAACGATCAGGCCAGCTCTACCGATACGTTGCACAGCGATCATCAGATTGCTGCGATACCAGCCCATAACGTGCGCAATGAACTTGAGCTCATTCTTATCTCCTTATCAGGGTAAACCGTGCGGCCTTCGCCGACGCCTATTCAGATTAGCCTTCTTCAGGAAGATTTCTAATAGAAAGAACATTGCGGCGTGATAGGCAGACTCTGGCGGCGCTGTCATCAAGGCACCATGGTGCTCTGTTAACCTGTTCGGCTATCGCAATAACGGGGCGGGCTCAGCCAATGATTACAATCCGCAGCATGACGCTGGCTGACTATGAGCCGGTTGTCGAACTGATGCGCAACACACCGGGCATTTCAATCCGCGATGCAGACTCCCGCGAATCGACCGTGCGCTACCTCGAACGCAACCCCGGCTTAAGTTTTGTCGCTGAGGCGGACGGCGTTATCTACGGCTGCGTGATGTGTGGGCATGATGGCCGCCGTGGTTATCTGCAACATTTGATTGTGTCGCCTGAATACCGGCGACAGGGCATTGCTCGGGCGTTGGTCGAGCGATGCCTTGAATGTCTGGAGGGACTGGGAATTTACAAGTGCCATCTGGATGTATTGAAGGGTAATGAGGCGGCCGGGCAATACTGGCGAGGGCAGGGGTGGACATTACGCGAGGATATTGATCGTTATTCGAAAGTGCGGCGCGGAGGGGAAAATGCCTGAGAGAAAAACAAGCGCTATGCAGGCGTGGGCGTATTGACTGACGGTTGATTCTGATGTGCAGCAGTTAGCGCGGTTGCGGAAATTATCCGGCCTTCGAAGGCAATGCATTTTCTACCGTTGCGTTTGGCGTGATACAGGTTCTCATCGGCTTCTTTGAAAAGATCATTGATGTTTTCTGCGTGTTTCAGGCTGGCAATGCCGCCACTGAATGAGTAAGGCACGTCAGCGGTTTCATCGTGCTGAGCACGCATCAGTAAATGATCCAGTGCGTCTATCGCGTCTGCGGCGGTCGCCGCTGACAACAGTACGCCAAACTCCTCCCCGCCCAGGCGACCGAAGCTGTTCAGGCCCGGTGTGCTTTTTATGAGTGCCGCGAAACTTACAAGGACATTGTCGCCTGCATCGTGACCGTGAGTGTCGTTAATGTTTTTGAAGTTATCCAGATCAAGCATGGCGAACCACAGCGAGGGCTTGTCAGCTGACGCCAGTGCTTTATTCACGTTGGCGACCAGTGCGCGGCGGTTTGGCGCGTGCGTCAGTGTGTCGGTCTCGGACAGCTCCTGATAGCGGTCCCTGGCCGACATGGTCTGCATGACCAGGCTCAGGAACGTTGCATTCAGGCAGCCTCCCAACAAGGTTGAACTGATGAGAAACACATAGAACAAAGACGCATGGTTAACGCCGACCGCCGTCAGGTCCATTTGCCACATGATCAGCCAGATCAGAGCAGCCGCGACCATGTAATCAATAAACTTGACGAAGAATACGCTCATTCCTGTAATAAGCAGTGAGGTGACAACCAGCCCCCACATCGACGCTTCCACGCCCATGCGTTCGATCTGTACCTTGAACAGAAAGGTCAGGGATGTCATGTAAAGGATGCCGAACAGGCGCCACGTCGTCATGCTTCTGCTGTTGGAGGTGACAATTATCGACAGCGTCGCGCCGGCCAGTGCGCAATAGATAAATATATCCAGGGAGCGCTCAATGGAGGGATTGAGGCACCAGCTGATAACCCAACTGAGAATGCCGATCAGTTGAGACAGCTTCAACGGTAAGAAAATAGAGTTTTTCAGGTTTCTTATTTGTGGCATGTGCTGTTTTCCCTATTGATGCCAATCAACGCGTAATCGACGGCACACGCCTTGGTCGAGAGGGGTGATGATGGTGTATTGTCATTATATGTGATCTGTAATGAAGTGCGACGTCCGCCCGTCCCATGAGCGATTATCCTGGCTGTTGTAATGCCCGAGGCACTTCCAGGAAAAGCGCAGAGAGGGCAAACAGCCAGGCTGGAAGTCCTGCTGACGCCTTCAACGAGGATTAGCCGTTTTCGGCACAAATCCGTCGAAGTGCTTTTCATCGGAATGAAACTTGCGTTCACTTGACCTCGTGACCTTGAAACGTATCAAAGGGCAAGGCCGATGAATAACAGCAATCTGGCGATAAACGCTGCTTCGAACAAGACCGTACCAACGCCTCATCTGCAGCGCTTTCAAACCCGCGACATCGACGAGCACGGGCGCAACCTGGGCGGATGGCAGGTTCGTTACGATCAACTGACGCCCGGCAGCTTTGAGGGCGAACTGACGGAGTTTCGGTCCGACTGGTTGCAGCTGGTCCGCGACCGCTCTAATCAGGCCTTGAACAAGAGTGGCGTAGCCTGGAAAGGGGCGATTGTTTTTGCGTTGCCCTTGAGTGCTAACGGTCCAGCTTTCTGCGCAGGGCATGTGCTTCCGGCGTCCAGCATGATAGTCGCGCACGGCGACAACCTTCCGGAGTTGAGCACGCCGCCGCAGCTGGATGCACTGGGGGTGATTATTGAAGAGGGTGCTTTGGCTAACGCGCTGGAGCGTCAGGGCAGTCGTTTTGAAATTACCGATCTTCTCAAGTGTTACCGTTTGACCGATCCGACGGTCCGAACGAGGTTCGCTGCGCTGTTCGATAATCTGTTGAATGGTGAACAAGCGTGCCTGCAGAAGCTCGAGTACGCTTCGATCCGGCAGGGCATTCGCGATGCCGTGATGTTGCAGGTGCTCGAGCTGGTGACGCCTGACCAGGTGCCGCCTCTCAATCCCACGGCGCGCAAGAGGATGGTAGACCGGGCTCGTGATTACACCTTGGCGCATCTGGACGAGCCGTTGTCGATTCTGGATGTGTGCAACCACATCGGCACCAGCCGCCGCAAACTCCAATACTGCTTTCAAGAGACGCTGGGCATCAACCCTGTGGCGTTTCTGCGTACGTTGCGCCTCAACGCAGCGAGGCGCGAGTTGCGCGAAAGCCCCCGGACCGAGCTCGTGCAGACAATCGCTGCGCGCTGGGGCTTCTGGCACCTGAGCCGTTTTCCCAGTGACTACCGGACACTGTTCGGGGAAACACCGTCGCAGACGGTGCAGCGTACGCATCTTTGCTGAAAACGGATAACGGCAACACGCATGACTGAATAGCATGGCCCCACCACCTTCGTGGTCAGGGGCATGCGATGAGTCATAACAATAATTCCAATATCAAACGCTTCACCTTCTTGACGCTCGGCCTGATGAGCCTTGGTGCCACGGTTCAGGCCACTGAAAACGGCGCACCTACGACATCCTTCGGTGTTTACGATTTCGGTGCTGGCATACTGCCCGCGTCGACACCCGTGGGTACGCTGGGCGTGCGCGTGGCGTTCTATTCGGCCAACGTGCAGAAAGACCGGCATGGTCGATCGATGGGCAACAATTTTTCGCTGGACGTTCTGTCCATCGGCGTTGCGTACTTTCGCATGACCGATTACAGACTGCTGGGCGCACGCTATGGCTACAGCGTGGCAGTACCTTTCTTCCAGATGGATACCTCTGTCCGGGTCCAGACCCCCGGCGGCCCGCTGGACCTGCAGGCGGATCCGTTCAGGATGGCCGACATTTCAGTGACGCCGCTCATACTGCAATGGGATCTTTCTCCCAGCCTGTTCGTGAACGCACGGATGCAGATTCAGGCACCGACCGGTGACTACGACAAGAATCGTCTGATCTCGCCGGGAGTAAATCACTGGACGTTGTCTCCCACCGTCAACACGACCTACATCACCGACAGCGGTTTCGAAGTGTCCAGCAGCTTTCAGACTGACATCAACACCCGCAATCCCGCGACCGACTACAAGAGCGGCGTCGAATACCGACACGAGTTTGCCGTGGGCCAGCATGCAGGCCCGTTCACGCTGGGGCTGGGCGGGTTCTACTACCGGCAGCTCTCCGATGACGATGCGCCTGCGCTGGAAACGGGTAACCGCTCCCGGGTCATCGCAGCCGGTCCCGCGATCAGCTACTTCACGCCCGGCATGCCGGCGGCGTGGTTTCACCTCTACAAGGAGTTCGGCGCGCGTAACCGTCCGCAGGGTTACACCGTAGCATTACGCGTAGGCCACAGTTTCTAGAGCGATTGCCAGATTGGCGATCCTGTTTTCAGCCCGGATTCAGACCATCAGGAACCTTCGCATGACAGACATTCAGACGTTGTTGAACGAGGAAGACGCTACCGGCCTGGCCGAACGGGTCAGGCGCGGCGAGGTCCAGCCGATCGATTTGCTGGAGGCGGTAATTCTGCGCATCGAGCACGTCGAACCGCAGCTCAATGCCGTCGCCGAACGACTGTATGAATCGGCGCGCAGCGCTGCGCTGGACGCCGTAAAAAGCCAGGGCGTTTTCGCTGGCGTACCCATGTTGATCAAGGACCTGTTTACACCGGTCAATAGCGCGGTGATGAGCAACGGCTCTCTGGCCATGGGCGAGTTCCGTGCCACTTTCGACAGCGAAGTGGTCAGTCGCCTGAGACGTGCCGGTTGTGTCATTGCCGGGACGACCACCGCACCGGAATTCGGTACGTCCTATTCCACAGAGTCCACACGCTTCGGCGCGACCCGTAACCCCTGGAGCCTCGAGAATAGCGCCGGTGGTTCAAGTGGCGGAGCTGCTGCACTTGTGGCTGCACGGGTGGTGCCCTTCGCTCACGGCAACGACGGCGGTGGTTCGTTGAGGGTGCCTGCATCCTGCTGCGGCGTCTTCGGTTTCAAGCCCAGCCGCGGACTGATGCCTTCAGGGCCGATGGTAGGCGAGGGCTGGGCAGGGCTGAGCACCTCGCACGCCATCACCATGACCGTACGCGATAGCGCTGCCCTGCTGGACGCCACGGCGGGCATGGACCTTGGCGCACCTTACGCAGGGCCTGTTCAAAGCCTGTCTTATGCCAGCGCCGTTCAGCGTGACCCAGGAGCCCTGCGCATCGCGTTGATCGAGCAATCAGGTACTTGGCCAGCCTCTGTCGAAAGCCTGGCCGCCGTGCGTGAAGCCGCGCAGTTGTGCGAATCACTCGGGCACCGGGTCCAACCGGTCAGCCTGCCAGTGGCGTTGCCAGAATTCCTCGACCATGTCTTCACCATCATCGGCGCCAACACCCGCAACCACGTCGATATGCTCGGCCGCATGCGCGGCTTTGACGTGCAGGACGCCGAACTGGAAGCGCGCACACGCATCATCCTGCGCGACAAAGGCAGCGTCAGCGGCGCGCAATACACCGCCGCCGTCGAATGGATACACGCCCTAGGCCGCCAACTGGCGACGTTCATGCAGGATTACGACGTGATTCTTTCGCCCGTGCTGACACGCGAGCCGGCGCGCATCGGTGAGCTTGTAGTGCCGGACATGAGCCTGAGCCTTGAGGACATGATCGAGCGGTCGCATCGGTATTCACCGTTTGCAGCGTTGTTTAACGCGAGTGGGCAACCGGCGATGTCGGTGCCGCTCTCTTGGAGTACGGCGGGGCTGCCGATGGGGGCGCATTTTGCTGGGCGGTTTGGGGAAGAGCACGTGCTGCTGGCGCTGGCAGGACAGCTGGAGCGGGCACGACCTTGGCGGGGGCGGGTGCCCTCTATTTCAGGGAAGCACCTTGGCTAAACAGGCAGATTCTATGCGGTATAGCAAAGCCCCGTCACTGACGGAGCCTCACGCATAAAGTCGGGTACTGGAATCAGCGTGCTCGCAACTGCCAGGCCACTGCCTGCCTTAATGAGTCGCCTGCGTCGGCGATTTGCGACCCAGGCGTATCAGTTCGTTGGAGAAACACAAACCAACGATGATCAGGGCCGCTCCCAGGTAAACGCTTTCGCGCGGTACTTCGTTGAGGGCTACAAATGCCAGCAGTGCCGCAAATAGCGGTTCGGTGAGTTCAAGCGCTTGCACTTGGGATGGCTTGAGGTATTCGATGGCCTTGGTCGTGCAGAAAAAGCCGAGGATGGTCGGCAGCGCAGCCAGCGCCAGCAGTGCGGCAATAGTCATTGATGACAGCTCGCCTATCACGAAGCCATCGGCGGCGGCAGGCATCAGCAGGTACAGGCTGCCGAAGAAGAGCAGTTGACGAGTGAAATGCAGGCCTCCTGAAACGCCCATTTTTTTCATGGCAACTGAAAACGCTCCGTAGCCACAGCCTGCGATGGAGGCCAGCGCTGCGCCTTCCAGAGTGAAACCCTGTTGCAAATCAGCGCCGAAGATCACTGCAATCCCTGAGATGGCCAGTGTGGCGCCCACGGTTGCGTTTGCAGTGATGGCATCCTTCAGTAACAGACGTCCCAGAATGATCGACGAGATTGAGGCACTGGCCATAAGCACGACGACAACACCCGCTGCAGCGTAATATCGGTAGGCGGAAGTTTCAAAATGGAACAGCACGAAAATGCCAAGGAACGCGCAGATCGCTGCCTGGCTCCATTTGGCTGCTGATGTCGGACGCTTGAGGAAAAGCAGCACGATCGAGAGCAGGATGCACCCCAGTATCGTTTTGATGACGGCAACGCTGCTGGAAGTGAAGCCATTGCTCATGAGTACCTTGCTGAGCACACCAATGGTTGCGTTCAGTGCGGCGGCGGAGAGCGCAAAGATAATGCCTTTGCTGAAATTAGAGTGCATTGATGACGTTCCCTGTCGCTGGTTTGTCGTTCGAGAGGATGTTGGCCTACATTGACGGGGCGAAATTCGAGGATGTGAAGATCCCGCCAAAGCCCGCATTCACTGCCGCATAAGCTGGATCGCCCAGCAATATGCGGTGCGCTTTCTTGAGTTTCCAGTACGGAATGGCAGGAAAGAGATGGTGAATCAAATGAAAGTTCTCTCCGTGCATGGCCGTGAAAAAATGTTCGACGGGATGGCTGAAGCGGTTGCGGGTGGCCTGCAGATCCACGTTGGCCTTGGCGATCATCGGGTAATGTTCGGCGAGTTCGATGAACCAGGTCAAGGCCTGAAAAGTTGTCAAATACGGCAGCAACCAATAAAGCAGGTAGCCCTTGACGCCTGACACGAGCGTCAAAAGCAGTGCGAGCAGACTTTGGCACACGACCACTGAAAGCAGTTCCCGCTTGCTGGGACTGCGAATCAGCCGATTGACCAGCAGATACTTCAGGCTTGCCGGTGCGCTGATGAACAGCATCGGCTTTATCAGATGCGCGAGGGCGAACCTGAACGTCGATCGAGCTTCAAATACCCCGGATTGCCGATAATACTGATAGTCGGGATCGCGGTCCGGATCACCGAGTTTATGGTGGTGATCCACAGTATGAGAGCGTTTGTAGCTGACCCATCCCTGAAAGATCACATACCCGGAACACCAGGTGCCGAGAAATTTCTCCAGCCTTCTGTTGCGACATAGCGCACCGTGGGCGGCTTCGTGGAGTAGCGTGGCCAGCGCCCGCTGTCGTGAGCCGATCAGCAGGATTGCCAGTGGCAACAGCCAGGGCGCGGACTCGCCCAAGTAAATTGCCAAGCTGATCCAGAACAGATTCTGTAATAGCGCGAAGAGGCCGTGATAGTTGTCGTACATGTACAACGCTTTGATCTGTTCCTTGATCTCTTTCGAGAATCGGTGTCTGAGTAACATCGACAGTCCTGTTGATAATATTAAACATGGCAGTGTGCATTACATGCGGACATCCCGCACTCATACAAAATGAGTGAATGGCCGAAGGCGCGAACAGCCTCTCTTGTTCAGGACCGGACTTGGGCGCTGAGCGTTTTCTATTAATTATAAGTAACGAATAGCTCGCCAGCCCGACGGCAATCAGAGCACACCCTTGACACACAGGTGTACACACCAGGGCTTCTGGTCAGGCCTTGAACCCGCATCGCTGTCAAACAGAGTGCCGATTGCCGCAGGTACAGAGAAAGGGGTGCGATTGTCTCGGTCAATCAAGACTTTTTTGATACCTGTCCACTTAAGTCCTTTTATTGAAGCTTCATCCTTAAAAGCGAGGCAAGGCGATTGGAAGGAGTCAAACCATCGTGTGGCAGTCAACATCATCAGCAGGGGGCTTACTGATGTGTTGTTACACCTAGCGTAATGACGTCAATTCCGAGCTTTGTTTTGCTTTATCTAATAACGCGCCAAGGTTACCCGTAACAATATTCGAACGCAACTCGAACTCCATCATCTGTACATTTAATACATGGCATCGCTTTACCGAGAGAGCCGGGCCACAAGGCTCCGGCGCGTACTTGATGCCTTTGTGTCAGCGCAATGTGAGACCCAAAACGGGTCTCATGCGAATATCACACTGCCTTCAATGCCATCAGAGCATTCAATTCGCCATACGTATGGGCTTTCAGGGTGTGGGTATCCAGTTGGCCGTTGTCCAGAAAACTGCGGATCAATCCGCCCATGGCACCGAACAGGAATTCCGCAATGCTGGAGCCTGCGCTGAGTCGTCTGACACCCAGGCGTTTGAGTTCGTCGGGAGACGGCAGACCGTCTCTGGAAAGCAGGTTGACCGGCAGTTGAGTGTTTTGACAGAGGGTCGCAATTTCATTGGAATCCACCACGCCTGCTGCAAACAGGCCATCTGCGCCAGCACCGGCATACAGTGCTGCCCGCTTCAGAAGTTCTTCCAGGCGTTGTTCCGGGGCGAAAAGATTCTTCAAATAGACATCGCAACGCACGTTGATGAACAGATCGACTCCAGCCTGTTGCGCCATCTGTCTTGCGACATCGATTTTTCGAACCAGTAGCTCTGGAGCGCCAAGGCCATCTTCGATGTTGATGCCTACCGCCCCGGCGCCGACAACGGCGTTGATCACTTGGCCAACCTTCTCGAGTTCATCCGAATAACCGCTCTCGATATCCACGGTGAGTGGCACATTGAGTACGCGCACCATCGATTGGATGGTTGTGCTCAGCAGCTCCAGAGGAAGCTTGTTGCCATCCTGATAGCCATGAGACCAAGCCATGGCCGCGCTGCTGGTGGCCACCGCTTTGCCGCCCAGATGTTCCACCATGCGCGCCCCGCCGGCGTCGGCCACATTCGCCAGGACCAGCAGTCCATTTTGATGCAGGCTGTGAAAAGCGTGATCCAGTGTGGTCATAACGTATCAACTCCTTCGACGATGACAGGCAAAATGATGGAAGGTGTGGTTAATTCATCCGTACAGAAAATCTTCAGAGATACGCGGACAGTGGGACCCGTTTCGAGTCATACACTTCGCGCAAGGTGATCGATGTTTTTATTTGTGTGATGCATGGAATCTTTCGCAGGGTCTTTTCAATGAAGACGGTATATAAGGCGATGCTTTTGCAAACAATCTTCACGAGGAAATCATAATCCCCTGTCACATTGTAAAGCGCCACTACTTCGGGGCACAGGATGATTTTTTCTTCCAGTTTTCGAGTAACTTCTTCCGTGTGTAAGTCCACGGATAGATGCACGAAGGCAATGACCTCAAACCCCAGCGCTTCTTTGTTCAACATGGCTTGATAGCCTTCAATGAACCCTTCGTCTTCAAGGCGTTTGAGACGGCGCCAACACGGTGTCTCACTCATGGAAAGAGCTTCCGCAAGTTTTGAGGTGGTGGTAAGGCAATTAGCCTGCATGATGCTCAGGATTTTTAGATCTATTGCATCAAGTGCCGTAGAGTTTTTTTCAAAAACAGAATCCTTTCTGGAAGACAGCGTCAGTTACAGCTTGAGTTCGCGCATAGATACCATTTATTCCAAGGTGATGCAAATTTTTCAGCTACCGTACAGGCCATCATCCGGATCAAGAAAAATGTCGCTTATCTGCTACATGGTGCCGATCATACAATCGTTAATACCTGTGGCGATAAGGTACGACGCTAAGCAATTTCTCCGTTGCAGGTATACCGTGCAGGCAATGCCGAGGGGACCCTTGCGCTCTCGGCGACAGTATCGATACGTGTCGGTTTCTGTCAGGCCTGGGTGCTGTGGACGCTAATGTTTTCAGACCTGACTGCAACACCCTTGCGATTCGCGGATCGGACGAGAAGGGGAGTTGCGACACCGGCCAGGGCGAAGACAACAGCAAGGCCTATCCAGCCGGTTGAACCTGCCTCGACGACAGCGATGGGCAGGATCCCCGGAAAAATCACGGTCATGAGGTTGGCTCCCAAGGCATAGATGCTCAGGTAATAAGCGCGATTTTCGGCTGGAGACAAATAGTACGAGGTACCCCACGCACCCGCGCATTGCCAAAGCTCTCCAAACGTCATGACCACACAGGCGAACAGCAGGATACCTGCGACCAGGTAGGAGGGTTGTTCCGCCGTGGTGAAGGCAACCAATGCGCACGAAAGAGCCAGTGTTATCCCCGCGTACAAGTGTTTGCGGGCGGCAAAAAGCACCTCATTGCCACGCTTGCTGAACGACAGTTGCAGGGTAATCGCCATGATGCCGTTTATGACGATTCGAATAGCCGCTTCAGCGGCAGGCTGACCGAAAAGGTCTGCTGGACGCTGGCGAGAATCTGGGTTGCCAGCAGGGAGTGCCCGCCCAGTTCGAAGAAGCTGTCGTTGATGCCAACGCGGGGGACCTTCAGCGTCTCTTGCCAAAGGCTGACCAGGCTTTTTTCGGTTGCGGTGGTCGGCACCAGATAATCCCGGGCGAGCGACCGGGCAATTGGCTCGTGGGGCGGTAGCGCCTGTCGATCGATCTTTCCGTTGGCGCTCAGTGGCAACGCGGCAAGAACAACGTAAAAGCTCGGCTGCATATAGTCGGGCAGTATTTTTCCGAGCTGTTTACGCAGTTGCGCAGCGTCCGGCTCGCTGACACTGGATGCAATGTAGGCCACAAGGTATTGGCCACCAAACGCATCGTCCTTGGGGACAACTACGGCTTCACGCACCGTCGGGCACTGCAGCAAGGCATTCTCGATCTCGCCCAGTTCGATGCGGAAACCACGGATCTTGATCTGATGATCGATACGCCCCAGGTATTGAATATCACCTGATGGCAGATAACGGCCACGATCTCCGGTGAGGTACATCCGGCCACCGTGGTTGTCGTTCGGGTCCGGAATAAAACGTTCTGCGGTCAGATCGGGACGCCCGAAGTAGCCTCGGGCCAACTGCACCCCGGCGATATAAAGATCGCCGATGACCCCGATAGCGGCTGGCTGCAGAGTCTCGTCCAGAATGTACAAACGGGTGTTGGCCACTGGGCGGCCAATCGGTACGAGGGGATGGCGATAACCGGGTTGGCATTCCCAATAAGAGACGTCCACGGCCGCTTCGGTCGGTCCGTAGAGGTTGTGCAGACGCGTGTGCCGGTAGCGTTCCAGGAACTCGTTGGCCACCGCCACCGGGAGTGCTTCACCACTGCTGAATACGTGACGTAGTGAGTCGGCGGGTTGTGCTGGCCCGGTTTTGAGAAAGGCTTGCAACATTGAAGGCACGAAGTGCGCGGTTGTCACGCCCTGCTGGCCGATCAGGTTCCATAGATAGGACGGGTCTTTGTGCCCCTCGGGTTTGCAGATCACCAGCCGGGCGCCCTGGATCAGCGGCCAGAAGAACTCCCAGACCGAGACATCGAACGAGAAAGGCGTCTTTTGCAATACGCGGTCCTGGTTCGATAGGTCGTACTGCTCTTGCATCCATTGCAGCCGATTGACGACAGCGCCATGAGCGTTCATCACGCCTTTCGGGCGGCCTGTGGAACCTGAGGTATAAATACAGTAGGCCAAGCTATCGGTATCGCCGATTTTCAGGTTATGGGATGAGCATCCGGCGATCTCCTGCTCTTCGGTCTCCAGCCATAGAGTCGGTACTGAATGCTCTGGCAAACAGTCCCGCACGCTCTCTTGAGAGACCAGCACGTCAGGTTTGGAGTCATCGAGCATGTAGGCCAGACGCTCGGCGGGGTAGCCGGGATCAAGCGGCACGTAGGCGCCGCCTGCCTTGAGAATGGCCATTAGCGCGATGACCATCTGCGCGCTGCGTTCGATGCACAGAGCCACTCGTGAATCGAGCCCCACGCCATAGTCGAGCAGGCGGTGGGCCAACTGGTTGGCCCGTGTATTGAGTTGAGAGTAGCTCAGTTGCTCTGCCTCGAAGACCAGCGCGATAGCCTCGGGCGTGCGTTCGACCTGCTGCTCGAACAAGCCATGAAGCGTTTGCCCGAGCGGATAGTCCCGATCGGTGTCGTTCCACAGACTGGTAAGCTGTCGTCGCTCGTTCTCATGCAGCAGAGGCAGGGTGCTGACCGGCACCTGGGGCTGGCCAGTCGCACCGGTCAGCAGAACGAGGAAGTGATTCATCACGCGGTCGATGGTCGACGGTGCGTACAGTTCCTTGTTGTACTCAAACGCGATGGACAGGTTTCGTGGCGTTGAATGCACCTCCATTTTTAACTCGAACGCTGCGTGGTTCACAGTACTCGGGTGATGGCCAACCATGCTTATCCCACTGCTTCCATGCAGCCCTGGCCGCGGCGTGGGTTCGGCTATTTCGTTGTGGAAGTTCATCACGAATTGAGCGTAAGGCGTACCGCCGGTCTGTCTGGGTGGCGCCAGATGCTTGAGGATCAGCTCGAAAGGAATCTGCTGGTCATAGGCAGCTAGTAATTGCCGGGAGGTGGTTTTCAACAGGTTGCTGAACGCCTCGTCCCCGTTGATGTGACTGTGTAGAGGCACTACGTTGATGAAATTTCCGACCAACCCCTCGGTCCCTTCCGGGCGATTCGCCGACATCACGCCGATGCACAGATCTCTTTGTCCGGTCATGCGTTGCAACAGGACATTCATGGCAGTCACCATCACCATGAAGACTGTGGCGTTGTTCAGGCGGGCAAACGTTTCGAGTTGTCGCACCAATTCCTGCGGCACCTGAATCGTGCGCACATCGCCTTCCTGACGGGTGTTCTCATGGCGTGGAAAATCAGTCTGCAGATCCAGTGACGTCGGAGCATTGGCCAAGTACGCGCGCCAGAACGCCAGTCTCTCCTCAAGCCATGGGCCAGCGATGTGCTGCTGCTCCCACAGCGTGTAATCAGTGTAATCGAAGGGCAACGCAGGCAGCGCCGCAGGCTGGTCGTGCGCAAGCGCGTCATAGAGGGCCGAGAACTCATGTTGCAGCACATTGCTTGACCAGCCATCGCAACTGATGTGATGCAAGGTCAACAGCAGGACATGGCGCTGTGGGGAACTTTGCAACAGGCGGGCGCGAATCAGTGGGCCTTGTGCCAGATTGAACGGTTGATAAGCCTCTTGGCGAATAGCCTCGGCAATTGCGCAGGCCGCCTGGTCGCCCGATTGACTGAAGTCGACATGAGTTACCGGGACCTTAAGTACCGGCAGAATATGCTGCTGAAGCACACCGCCTTCGCGCTTGAACAGGGTTCTTAATGGCGTGTGGCGCATAACCAGCAGGTTCACGACCTGCTGGACGATTTTTGCGTCCAGCGGCCCGTCGATGGTCAGCGCCAGAGGCACCGAATAGAACGGGTTGTCGGGCTGGTACTGGTCGAGAAACCAGAAACGTTGCTGTGCATAGGACAGCGGTATAGGTACTTGGTGAGGCGCGCGGGCAATGGCTGGCAGAGATTGGCCAGATGGGGGCCGTGCGTTGGAGATTTCAGCTGCCAGTTGGTGGAGTGTCGGCGAATGGAAGAGCACACTGAGCGCCAGGTCGACATTGAAGCGCTTGCGAACCTCCATCATCATCTGTGTGGCCAGCAACGAATGGCCACCCAGCAAGAAGAAACTGTCAGTACTGGAAATATCCTGTCGATCCAGTGTCGTTTGCCAAATGGATAACAGCTGCGCCTCTATTTCTGTAAGGTGCGCGCTGCTCCGGGTGTCCGCCTGATGGCTTTCATCTTCCCGGCTCCATGACCATATCGGCTTCAGCTATGCAGTTTCGAACAGATCTCTGCAGCGAGCCCGCTGAATCTCGCCGCTGGAAGTTCTCGGGAGCGTACCCGTCTTGACCAGAAGCACTGCCGCCAGATCGAAGACTTCATGACGATCTGCCAGTTCGGCCCGCAGGCGGGGCATCACGCTGTCGAATTCAACATGTTGGCGTGACTCCAATTCCTGCACGACCACCAGTTGACTGACCTCGCCGTTCTCGATGGAGAAGGCCGCGCAGCCATTGGCGCGAAATGCCGGGTCGATGGCTTCGACCGTCATCTCGATGTCCTGAGGGTAAATATTTCGCCCACTAAAGATCATCACCTCCTTGAGGCGGCCAGTAATATAGAGATCGCCGTCATTGACGAAGCCCAAGTCCCCGGTACGGAACCAGCGGGTTTCATCGCCCTCTGCACGGGCATTGAAAACCTGGCTTTCAGCCTCTTGCCGCCAGTAACTGCGGGCGGTTGACGGACCGCTGATCCATATTTCACCCACCTGTTCCGCCGCGAGCCGTAACGCGTGCTGCGGATGGAAAATCCCGACCCGGTGATCGCCTGTGAGTTCAGTGCCCGTGGCCACCAACTCCACTGCGTCGGCGGCATGCCGTTCGGGCGTGACTTGGCCATTTTCCAGTGCACTTTTGCTGATAGTGCGCATACGCGGCAATTGCCCGATCGGGGTCTGCGTATTGGCCGTCACCAACAGTACGGACTCGGCCATGCCGTAAGCGGGAACCATGGCATGGGGTTTTAAACCACAGCCGGAAAACGCTTCTATAAACGACCTCAAAGTGCCCGGACGAATTCGCTCAGCCCCGTTGACCGCAATTTCCAGTGAACCAAGGTCAAGGCTTTGTTTTTGCTCTTCAGTGACGCGCTGGACGCAAAGCTGGAAGGCGAAGTTGGGGCCGCCGGTGATGCGTGCGCGGTAGTCTGAAATCAATTTCAACCAACGGTAGGGGCGCATGACAAATGCCGCAGGCGGGAACTGCACGCAATGGCTGGCCATGTAGACCGGAAGAATGATCGCACCGATCAGCCCGAAATCGTGATGGGGCGGCAGCCAGGAGACGAAGACATCCTGCTCGCGTACCCGGTAGGTCCGTTTTGACAGTTCCACATTGGCCAGCAGATTGGCGTGGCTGACCATCACCCCTTTGGGCGCTCCGGTCGACCCTGATGTGTACTGCAAAAATACGATGTCGCTCGCCACGGTCGGCGGGCATTGCCAGTCGGCGCTGGCATCCACGAGCAGGTTGCTGGACAGCCAGGTGATGTCCGTGAGCAGGTTGGGCGTGTTGTCGTCAGTGACTATGCGTTGCAGCCCAGTCAAAACCGCATCCATCGTCAAGGCAAGTGCCGGCTGTGAGTCCTGTGCAATCAGATGCAGGCGAGGCAACGTCTTGGCGTTGGCCGGCGACAGTGCTGGAACCGCAATAACGCCAGCGTAGATGCAGGCATAAAAGGCAATGGTGTATTCCATACACGGTGGGTACACCAGCAATACCCGATCGCCAGGTCGAGTGTGGAGTTGTAAGTGAGCCGCCAGGCTACGTGCTTTTTGATCCAGTTGAACATAGGTGAGACTATCACTGACTGACTCGCCGTCAGCCAGGTAAGTAAAGGCCAGACGCTCGGCATTGACTGAGTCATGCGTTGCTCGATACCGGACAACATCCAGAAAAGTGTTGAAATGGGGCGCAGTTGGTTTGTCCATTTGACGGCTCTAAAAAACGTGGTGATGTTGGCGGCAGTGCAACTTCTCTTCTCGGCAGTGTTTCAGGGTGATACGTCTGCCACGTTCTCCTTCCTCAATTGGCTTGCACGTTCTGGAAACATCAATGGCGAATTCAAGTAATGCGAATACGGCACGGTATGGCGGTCGCTGGGTAACTCTTTGGTGAGCTCCGGAAGTTTTAGCCAATGCAGGCCGGGCTTGTAGTGATGTTCCTGGTGATAGCCCAGATTGAACGTCAGCAGGTTGTAGAGCGTTGAGTAGCAACTCACCGAATCGCGCTTCGGGTCATTGGGGTCCGTTGCTCCCCAGTGTTGAAAGTAGTTCTCGCCTTGTCTCAGGGTATCGATGAGGTAGGTGACGGGAATGAAGTAAAAGAAGAAAAACTGCCAGTCAACCACGCACAGCGCGAGGCGAAACAGGAGCCATGCTGTCAGGTCGTATTTCGCCGCCTTCAGTTTTGCAGGTTCCAGCAGTTTCTTCAGCGCCCGGGCTGTCAGCGCAGGATCTTCCGGTGATGCCAGCACCGCCACGCGCTCGATGGGCCAGTATTTCAGCAGGACGAGCAAGGTGAGGTACTTCACGCCCAACGATTCGAAAATGAACAGGCCGAAGCTGATCAGTTGTTGGGCGATTGAACGCTTCAGTCCGAGAACGGCCAGGATTGATTTGTCATTTCATGACTGGTGCGTTGCGTGATGAATGCCGTGGCCGATGTTATAGGGCGTTTTGGGCGCTTCCGTCGCAGAAAAGCCCATTCGCGTCAGTGTATTCATCCACCGGATACGAAAGAACGGCGTGTGGTAATGGTTATGGTTGGCCCCGGCGTTTTGCAGGGACAAGGCAAACAGAACGGGGATCATGCCGAGCAGGGCGAGCAGCGACATGCTTTGATAGTAGTAGGCGAGTAAAGCGTACACGCTGATCTGAAAAGGAATTACCAGGCAGCATGCAATGTCCCAGCGGGAATACTTGAATACTTTGCTTTGAAGCATGTCCACTCCTTGTGTGACGTTCTTCAGCAGTGTGACACTCCTGCCAACTGACCGGATTAAGAGGAGGCGGTAGGTGCAATGGTATGTTTCAGCCCTGCACCGTTACGGTGGAGGTTGTCAGGCTTTTTATGGCTGTATCGACTAAGGCGGTTGTCTGTAGTGGTCTAATGAAACCGGACACCCATTTAGGCGAGAATGCTCGCCAGATAGAGGTGTCTGATGACCAAACAACGTCGTTCCTTTTCCGCTGAGTTCAAACGCGAGGCCGCAGGCCTCGTGCTCGATCAAGGCTATAGCCATATCGAAGCCAGCCGCTCGCTTGGTGTGGTTGAGTCCGCGTTGCGCCGCTGGGTTAATCAGCTTCAGCAGGAGCGCACCGGCGTTACTCCGCAGAGTAAAGCGCTGACGCCAGAGCAACAGAAAATCCAGGAATTGGAAGCTCGAATCGCTCGACTTGAGCGGGAGAAATCCATTTTAAAAAAGGCTACCGCGCTCTTGATGTCGGAAGAGCACGAGCGCACACGCTGATTGATCAGTTAAGTACCCAAGAGCCGGTCGATTGGCTTTGCGCAGTCTTTGATGTCACTCGTTCGTGTTACTACGCCCACCGCCTCAGGCGCCGAAATCCCGACGTTGAGCGGCTTCGGTTGCGCAGTCGGGTCAACGAACTTTTCACGCAAAGTCGAAGCGCTGCCGGTAGCCGCAGTATCGTGTCGATGATGCAGGAAGACGGCGAGCAGATCGGGCGGTTTAAGGTGCGAGGCCTGATGCGGGAACTGGCGCTAGTCAGCAAACAACCTGGATCACATGCCTACAAACAAGCGACGGTCGAGCGGCCTGACATTCCGAATATCTTGAATCGAGAGTTTGATGTTCCGGCACCCAACCAGGTCTGGTGTGGCGACATCACCTACATCTGGGCTCAAGGGAAATGGCATTACCTGGCAGTCGTTCTGGATCTCTACGCACGCCGGATTGTGGGCTGGGCGCTGTCAAACAAGCCGGATGCGGATCTGGTCATCAAGGTGTTGGACATGGCTTATGAGCAGCGTGGCAGGCCTCAAGGGCTAATGTTTCACTCGGATCAGGGCTCGCAATATGGCAGCCGTCAGTTTCGCCAACGGCTCTGGCGTTACCGCATGCGCCAAAGCATGAGCCGTCGTGGAAACTGTTGGGATAATGCGCCGATGGAGCGTGTGTTTCGCAGCTTGAAAACTGAGTGGATACCAACCGTGGGCTACATGACAGCTCAAGAAGCGCACCGCGACATCAGTCATTACCTGATGCATCGGTACAACTGGATTAGACCGCACCAATTCAACAACGGACTGGCCCCAGCTCAGGCCGAGAAAAAACTTAACGTCGTGTCCGGGATTAGTTGACCACTACAATTTTCAAAAAAGCCCTACCCTGGATGACGCCAGGGTGTTCAGGCTATTTCTGCTGATCTAAGGGTTTGACAACTGGCCGGTCACAGTCAGGTCAACTTCCGATCAGCTCTCTTCGATGATGTCGTCGTCGAGCTCCGGTTTGTTCAGCAGTCCGAGCTTATGTTGCCGCCAGATTTCATTTTGAATCTCATCTTCATTGAGCTCGCCATTCATCTCGGCGTCATACCTACGTTGCTCTGCTCGCATGTCCAGAACGTCCTGCTCTGTCATCACATGAATGATGAGCTCCGGTAGTTCGTCCGTCTCAAGTGCTTGTCCGAGCTTCTCAAGGGGAAGGGCTTTTCTTCCGACCTCCTGAGTTAAGCGGAGTGTCGTAGCGCATGCGGCAAGTGCCCGACAAGCGAGCGGCGCATTAGCACCGGTCGTATCCAGCGACTCTATGGCCTCTGTCAATCTCAAACGGATCAGGTCCAAAGCGGATAGCTCCCCTGCTGCCAGCGAAGCTGCAACAAGCTGGACGCTCTCTAAGCTAAATACTGAGTTGATGAGATCTTCCCGCGCTTTGGCGATTAGTGCTTGAGTCGTGGCACCTGCAACTGCGGGATGCTTTTTCAAAAGCCGCTGAGTTGTGCTCACGCTCATTTCCAACCTTGCGGCAATTACGGGCAGCGAATATCCCGCCTCCCTCAGAACGACCGCTTGAATGGCTTGCTCGGGAGTTTTCTTTGCGCCCGCCATTGCTCAGTCCTCCTCGATCATTGGAATCGTGGTCGGCCGTAGTGGCAAACCTGCGCATGCGAGTAGTTCATTCTCGAGACGATGCCAGTTGCTTAGAACGGTGACTCGCTGAAAACCTGAAAGATGGGCGATTTCACCCGGTTGAAAAGGGGCAAGGTCACAAAGGGAGCGGCTGCTGGCGCTGAGCGATTTTAGTGTCGCATCCAATATCGACTGTCTGATGCTACGGCGACGGGTGATGCCTGCTGCTGGCTGGCTCCTACACCGTCTCTTTGAAGCGATGCCGTTCGTTCGGCAGAGGTGATACGCAGAGTCCTTGGTCCAGAAATGACCATCAGGGCGGGGCGATACTTGATTCAAATATGTGGAGAGGCTGCTGTACGAGTTAAGTGGATTAGCTAAAAAATCACGTGCTTGGCTTTCTAGGCTGATTGGCATTTGCTTTATTCCGGGTGAGTTTGTGGGTACATCGGTTCATGACGTTTTCTCGCTGTTTGATGGTTTTGGTTAATGGGCTAGTGGAATCAGCCAGGCAGTAATTTACCGCCTTAGCATATCTCGCGTCTATAGATAAAACTTGACGTAGTCTTAATTTTGTGTGCAAGCGTTTTTTATGTTTTATTCCAGTGACGTTTAACAGTCGCGATGCCTAAGCCGGTTTTGGCTGCCACTTGCGATTGGGTGAACATCTGCGCTTTCAGCTCCTGGACGGCTGAGGTGGTTTGAGCTGCCTCTGGACGCCCTAGTTTCTTGCCCTCTGCCTTTGCGCGCATGAGGCCTGCTTGGGTACGTTCGATCAACAGGTCGCGCTCAAACTCCGCTACTGCTCCTAGCACCTGCATAGTCATCTTGCCTGCCGGAGATGTGAGGTCTACGCCTCCCAGTGCTAAGCAATGTACTCGAATCCCTGACTTCTCAAGACGTTCGATGGTGAGACGGACGTCCATTGCGTTACGACCAAGTCGGTCAAGCTTGCTCACCACTAAAACATCTCCACTCTCCATTTTCTGAAGCAGTTGGCCGAACCCCGGTCGCTCTGAAGCGGCGACAGATCCACTGATGGTTTCGGTGACGATGCGGTGAGGCTCGATGGCAAAGCCTGCCCCCTTGATCTCATGAATCTGATTCAATGTGGTTTGATCGGTGGTACTTACGCGGCAGTATGCGAACGGGCGGCTCATCTTTGTTTCCTGGTATCGTTTAACGTTCTGGTATCATACTTCGGCTGGTATCAAAAGCAAGGCTATTTTTATGATACCGATCATGGGCGAGTTTTGCTGGTATCGAAAAACGGTCGTTTAATGGTGCCGCGATGTGCTGAATAAATTCGAGCGATGCCCTACGAAGCAGGTAATGGCACAGCGCTACCGTTCGCAGTGAAACCCGTATAGGATTCGTGAATTGTTGGCGTCTCACGAAGGAATGTATGTCGCAGATATCAATCCCGCACGTTGCCTATTTTCCGCTAGAAATCCAGCCGCCGAAAATCGACCCTCCCGTTCTGAGTGACGCTCTACGTATCCCCCCAGAGCTCTATGTCGATGCTGAGCATCATGGGGCTGTGTATTGCCCTGACTGCGGAGTCATGTGCAGCAGAATGCCTAGGCTGCTAGCCAAGCGGAAAGACGACGTTGATGCATTCTTCTTTCATATGCCGGGTTACGACGATGTTCCTTGCCCGCATAGGAAGAGTGCCGCAGGTGGCGGCGACGATGGTGCCGGTAAGGAGAGAAAAGCGGTCAACTTAGTAACCTTCGCAGGATGGAAAAGCCTAGATGACGATGAGTTGCCAGAGGATGAAGACGAAATCGAAAAGTCTTCGAAAAGCAAAAGTGTTGTACAGAGAGGTTCCGCCCGAGGTGGAAGCGGCTTTGAGCTTGTGTACAACGAAAACGGGACTTTGCTGAATGCTGGTGAGTTTCGGACTGTAAAGCGACTAGTTTATCTTGCTCAGAAATCTCTGGAAATTTCAGTGCAGTTTGAAGGAGAGGATGCTATCAAACTGCGTGACCTTATTGTCCCCATCGAACGTATCCAAAAGAATCCCTCCAGATACATAGGTAAAAGCTTTCTCCTATTTGGGCAGCCGATCACAATTAAGGTCGGTACTCATCGGGTTTTTTTCAATTTCCCATCACCGGATCATAGCTTAAGCGGCCACTGCGCCCCAGCCATCTTTGAAAAGCGTCAATGGAAAACATATGAGCGGGGGCATTATTATATTTTCTATGGGGTAATTGAAGGGACTGAAACAAAAACCAGTGTCCGGATACTTGAGCCTGGCCAAATTGACCGCCTACCTTCTTCAGCGCATGACTTATTTAGGTCGCTACGCTAGAAGATTGCCAGTAACGGTAAGCTCACTACTGGTTGAGTTAGGGCGATCAGGGCTATCTGAAAGGGCTAAGCGAAGCTTTGCCGGTAATCTTGCCCTCAAAGTGTTCAGTCATAGTGCGGGCGAATACATCAGCTACCAATCGGGGGTCAAAATCATGTGAGTGTTCGAAGAGTATTGCATCATGCATAGGAACTTTTAAGCTTACGCCGGACTCTTGACGAAGCTTAATCAAGGATTTTTTAAAAATCAGCGACGCTGTTCCTTGGACTAATTGGCTGACAGCGGATCGTTTTTCTTTTTCAGTCAGGGGGCCTGCCCCGTCTCGTCTGAGATGGTTTCCTAAAGCCGTACCGATTCGCTGGTCCGTCTCAAATAATGCGTGCACGGAAATCTTCCACTTTTCGAATGTCTCGAATCTTTTGAAAAAGTCTTTAGTCAAGCGGCGGTCAGCGCCATAACCAAACGCTGCATCTATTAGATGTCGATTTTTCATGCCGTAGGCGTAGGAGAGAAAGAGTCGTTTGGCTTCTTTCCTCCGCTCTTCGTCCTGAAAGATACCGGACGCCACTTGCTTATATAGATCGCCATCTGCATACAGCGTTAGTAGAGTTTCGTCATTTGATAAAGCTGCCATGATTCCAGCTTCATACTGCTCATAATCTACATATGAAAAAACTTTACCATCATCTGGAATGAGTATGTCTCTATGGTGTTTTGCTAGGTTCTGTAGTGACGGGTCCTTGAAATATATCCTCGACGTAATTGAGCCAAAACAGTCGACTATTGGAAATATTCGCTTTTGGCTTAGCGGAATGGCATTAAGCACATTTCTAGATTTTGCAATTTTTCGCAGGTTCAGTAGGTCAATTGCAAAGTTGTCATTCATCGGTACGAAATTCAGTACGTAATCAACATCTACACCTGAAAAATCGTACCCCAGTGGTTCGAGCCGATGGACGATATCATCATTCGATGGGAGCTCCAGGGGTAGGTTGTATTCTGCTGAAAACTTTTTTAACGCCATGTAGTAATCGAATTCGATGTTTTCTTTATGAACTCTTAGTCTCGCTGAGTCGATGGCGATCCCCGCAGCTGCGGAGCTAATCAAGTATTCTGCTACAGGGCGTTCGATTTTAGTGAATCGCTCCCATTCGTTGTTTTCCTTAGCATCTGCTTCCAATTTCGATGACTGATTAAGCACAGCTTCCCCGATCGTTCGTAATACGTTCTCGTCAATTGGGGTTTTTTTGTTAAATATGTCGATGTAATGTTTAATAGTATCGCTGTCAGCGAAATTTTGAAGAGCACCAGAAATATCTGTTTTTTCCCGCGATTCACGATCTCGCTTAACTCCGGACGAAGAAATTCTAAGCTCCTCAATGTCAGTCACGGTTTTCGGAAGTTGCTGAGTGGAAGAAAATATTCTAGGAGCTATAAGCCAGTAGTCGTGGCAGATTATTTCTGCGGCCTCGCCGACTAATTGCTGAGCAGTCACGCTCGTAAGCGTGTTATCCCCCCAAAGAAAAAGCTTATCTTCTCCTAGATCGGCATAGTCTCGAATAAATATAAGAACTTTCTTTGTTTCAGTCATAGGGGCTGATTTCTTCATGTAAGTCTAATGGGCTTCGCGGCTCCCTCTCGGCAAGAGGAAAACCGTTGTTGTAGTGTGATCTAGCGCGGTCGGCTGTTCCCTTAATTTTTATTGAGAGCTCTGGAATAAGTGGTTTGAGAATTTCTCTATCTAAATCGCTAGTTGCTAGCAAAAAATTGCGCTGATGATAATACGGCCAATTAGATTTGAATCTAGTAATCGTTGGAGCTAATCTCGCGCTCTCATCTACACACCTAAGGTATATAAATAACGCTGGAATCTCAGGCTGGAGAACATCTAGCTCTATTCTATCTAGAGCAAGTGATATGATCTTGTCGGTTTTATAACGTTTTTTCGCAAGCAGAAGCCATAGATGAAAGTTTTGCCAGGAATGAATGGATTTTTCGTAATCGCTTAGGTGTTGAGCGATCTGATCCAGGTCTTGCTCGTCTAACGCTAGTACTCCAAGTATTCGACAGTACTGATCAGTTGATGCAGCGTGTTCCTCAAGCGTTTCGATGAGTAGAATCTTGAGGTCGTTCGCTATGGCAGTGTGAATATCGAACAAGTTCGATTCGGCGAGTTGTATGAGTCTATTAACTGCGAATCGAAACTGTCTAGACTGGGTCTGTTTCTGATCTACACATTCCTTTAGCAGTTGATAGATGTATTTTGCGGAACGTGCAATTACTCTGCGGCTTCTAGAGCGCCACATGCTATCAATGGTTAAGGTGCGATCATCTGATGTTGGGAAGTGTTCTGCGATTTCAGCTTCAGAGTTACTGCTTGTAAGTATTATTGTTTTGCCGGAGTTAATGTTCATCCCGACAGTTCGAAGTTGACTGATCAGTTCGGTCAAAACCTTTTTTGCTGCGCGAGGTGATGCGCAGATTATTCTGATGTCATCGACGTAGCGGTAATAGTCATGCCCTAGGTTAACCATAGTCTGGTCTACAGAGTTAAGCACGATGTTCGCGACAAAGGATGAAGCGTCCCTGTTTTGAGGGAGTCCGTGTAAATCGTTATAGCTCCATCTGGCTAATAGTTCACAAAGGGTCTGTATCGCATTTCGTATTAGCGATTTTTCTGGGCCGGTTGCATCAACTTTCTGAAGTAGGTTCTCGAAAGCATTTTTTATCGATGCTATCGATATGTTTTCAAAGTAATTTAGTAAGTCGGTGACTAACAGGCTTTGGTTATTTTTCAATGCTGTTTTTGTAACACCTTCAAATGTTTTCCAAAGGTCGATCCTGTTTTTAAATATGTATTTTTCAGATGTTCTGTTTTTATTATAGCGGTGCCCTAAAACCCTGTGGGAAAGTAAGGGGTCGAAGAATGGCATTAAATAGGAACAAATCGCTTGGTATATGAAACGGTCATAGAAGTCTGTTTCAAGAGAATATCGAATGCCAAGTCCTTTTTTTGGTATGTCGTATATTTTTCTTTCGCAACCCAGATATCGTCCGTTATCCGTTGAGAGTAGTGTTCTTAACGTTTCATATAATGCTGGTTTGTTGTGAAATAAGTCGCGATGCTGGATCGCATCCACAAACCAATCGTCTCTCATATCCTGGTTCAAATGCTGTAAAACAGCTTCTGTATTAATTGTGAACGCTAAAAGATCAGGATTTTCAGTTTTTGTTTCTTTTGTGATTTTTTGTGCTCGGCACTCCGCAACCAACTCTCGGAGTTTTCCGCGAACAGCTTTGTTGGTCGAAATAGCATCATTGTTTGTAATCGACGTTAGCAGAGACTCAATCTTCATTATTGCCGACTGAGCATCCTCTACAAGAGCGGCGTTGTCATCCATTTCACTTCTCCATAATGCTCGTCTGTAATAGAGATCGGTCCAGGTCTCTTTGTTGTCTAGAGCTCAGCAAGGCGGGGGTGCTTTCGACGATGAGCAGTGATGCTTTTAGTCAGAATGTTTGAAAAGCGTTTAACGAAATCATTCTGATAATTGTCGAGCTTCCGGATTGCTGTTGGTATTGGTAGTAGCTGTAACGCTGATAACTTGTGCGCAACTGTAGCTCCCCCGTCATAGTGCTTTGCGCCAATAGTATCGGGGGTATGTCCAATTATTGCATCGATAATTGATTGGTCTATGTTTTTATCATCGCGCTTGGCGTTGCATAGATTTGTTTCAAGTGTATGCCGAAATGAGTAGAGGCTTTTCCCATCGAAAGGTTTATGGACGCCAATACTCACTAGATAACCTTTAGGTTTCTCATTGAAAAATTTACCTGCGCTCTTGGCCCATCCCTCCTTGTTATGGTCTGTATCGCCACTTCGTGGAAGAAGGTATGTGAGGCCGTCCCCGAATAGCTTTTTTTGATCTGCTTGGCGCTGGCTACCCACGTAGTCAAGGAAGCCTAACTCGATCAGGCGGGGATGAATTGGCACCTGCCGGGCCTCACCTGTCTTTAGCCGCTTTGCTTCTGGAGCCTTAGCATCATCAGCGCAGGAGTCGAAGCAAGGATGCCCATCAATCACCTTAATATCGGCGGTGTCGAGCTGCGCTATCTCGTTGGTGCGGGCGCCTGTGAAGTAGCCTACCAGCGGCATCCAGAACCAATATGGATACGCTTTAGTTCGTTCTTTGGGCAGTGTACCTTGGTAGATAAAGCCAGAAAAAATAGCTTCGACATCTGCTGGTGAAAAAGGCACGCCCCCACGGTTGCTGTCATTCACCCTTTTCGACACTGGTTTGATGATTAATTCATCCACTCGAATGGACGTTAGATCTATGTGCCTAGCGTAGTTCTGGATCTGCTTCATCGATGCGATTAATGCAGCTACGCGTTCGTGACCTGTCATTTCCTTTAGGTCATGCGTCAGGATTTCACTGATCGGGGTGGGCGTTGGGGCTATAGCTGCTGTAGCCCCACTCTTTGTCGTGCGTGCCGCGTCATATGCTGCTTGCCAGTCCTGTTTGGTCAGTTGGACCACAGGTTTATGCTGCGTAAGAACGGTCATTACACGGGCGCGTCGCTCCCTCTCTTCCAGCGTACCCCCATGATGAGCTTGGCCACCTTTTGAGGAAGTATCGGCCCGGTCGCGCTCAAGCTGGTGTTGCCATACATGGTAGAGAGTCCAGTCAGCCATAGCAGGATCATGGTTGGGCAGCACCTCAGGCACTTCTAAGGCTGTCTCCGCTCGTTTGCCTGGATTTAGCTTGCGTAGCACCACCTCATCCCGAAGCCTTGGCAGAACCGCCCGTAGCTCGGTTGGCATGTACGAGCGAGAGAGTTCCAGCAACTCCAGCGCCAGCGATTCTTGCTCGCTTGGGATTGCTCGGCCATAAGCGCCCGTCAACAAACGTTCGACTTCTCGACGTCTTTGTCTGGCCTCGATCTCTTCGTCCGAAAGGATCGGTTCAAGCGCCGTGGTAGCGCTTGTCGGACTGGAAAAGTCCGGCATTAGATCCAGGAGCTCGGTGTAGTCATCCTCTGAAAGGCCCAACTCGTCCCGTTCGATCACTCTCGTCACTCTGTCAAAGGCTGCCTGGTAACGAGCAGCATACTGCCGCGCACGTCGGCGAGCCAACGTTAGGCTATCTGTTTTGAGAGTTCGCCTGATTTCACGTCGTCCGCTAACGAGAAAGCGCAGGTGCTGAGGGATAACGATACGGAAGTAGAAGGTTCTGTGGCGGTTCAGGGTCAGGTAAGAAGGGTTGCGCTGCATGGTAGGCACCGGAAATGCCTCACCTGAATGTCACACCTCAGTGGCGCACTAGCCGAAAACGCTAGCTCCAGATAGCACAACGCCCCACGAATGGGGCGCTGTGTAAGGATAGTGGTGGAGCCGGGGGGATTTGAACCCCCGTCCGCCAGTACTCCGCTGTCGGTACTACATGCTTAGCCGTGTCTATTAAGTTAACCCTTAGCGACCCGACGGGCAGGGTGCTTTGGGCGAGTTGTGTAAGTTTTAGTCGCTTCGTCCACAACATACTAGGCGACGATCCTGTTCTATATGACAATCATTTCGGGTTTACAGGCATCCCCTGATGATTGCTGGAGCCGAAGCTACCAGAAGGAAGGCTAGCACCGCTTACGCGGCGAGAGCGTATTCCCCGTAGGTTTCGTCATTGGCAACTATAGAAAGTTGCAACAGTGGATTTACGAGTTCTGTTACCAACTCGGCATGCACCTAAAGTTTCATCACCGGCGTCGAATCCAAATCGGCCCCGAGACTGCTTTCGCAATCGCTGGGGCGGAGTGTACGCCAATTGGCGTGGCACGTCGACCCGTCTGCTGCAATCGTTCAGGCCAGCCTGAGTGGCTGGCCTGCTCGAAGGTTTACTTGGTGCCTTCGCTGCCCGAACCGGTATTTTTCAGGGAGGTGATGGTCTTGGTGGTGATCTCGATGCATTTTTTCTCGTCGTTCTGCGCTTGGGCCGCTTTGGCGTTCTTCACAGTAGTCTCGAGCATTGCCTTGTTTTCGGTGCTCAGGTTGGTGCCGGACGAGGTGTGGGCGTTTTCGATGGTCTTGATGTTTGCGGCGCACAAATCATCGGCGGCAAAAACCGGCGAAGCCAACAGGGCGGCGCTGAGGAACAATCCAGTGAGGGCGGTACGCTTCATGTGTCTCTCCTTATAACCTGTGGACTCGGTATGGCCGGTATTTGAGGCCGTCGCCCGAGGGTTTGGAAAGCCCGTTTAGCAATTGGGCCTGAAGAGTTGACTGTTACGTAACGCAGGCGTTCTATTTTATTTTCGGAATAATGCGAAATAGCCACATTGGGCGTTCAAGCACCAAAATGAGGCGATCTTCGTTGAGGGGAAGCGAACAGGTTGATACGGGAAGAAGGCGGCGCTGAAAACATTAAGATGAATGTGAGTGCCAAATGTCAGGGGCAGGACATTTGGCACCTGCGAGGGCCTGGAGCTAGTCGTCCTTGCCCTTGGAGCGCACGGCACGCTGTAGCTCACGGTCCGAGTCGCGTTCGCGCTCGGTGTGGCGCTTGTCGTATTCCTTTTTACCTTTACCCAGCGCAATTTCGCACTTGATCAGGTGCTCCTTCCAGTAAACGGAAAGGGCCACGCAGGCGTAGCCTTTCTGTTGAACCGAGCTGGTGAGCTTTTCGAGCTCGCGCTTGTTCAGCAGCAGTTTTCGGGTGCGTGTCGGGTCAGCGATGACGTGCGTGCTGGCAGTCTTGAGCGGCGTGATGTGGCAACCCATCAGCCATGCCTCACCATCCTTGAGCAGCACGTAACTGTCGACCAGCTGTACCTTGGTGGCACGCAGGCTTTTTACTTCCCAGCCAGCCAGGACCAGACCGGCCTCGAACTTGTGTTCGATGAAGTAATCGTGACGCGCCTTTTTATTTTGCGCGATGGTCCCTGTAGGGTGTTTCTTGAGCTTAGCCATAGGGGGCGCATTATAGGGAGTTGCATCAATGTCGGCTACGGGAAAGCGCGTGCTTGAGCACAAAGGTTGAATCCCGGACAATGCGCGATCTTTTTTGGCTGGGCGTTTCGATAATGTCGACGGACAAGGTTTCGGTCCACGGTAGCTGGGCAAGTCGCTGGGTGTTCATCCTGGCTGCCACCGGTTCTGCCGTGGGGCTGGGCAGTATCTGGAAATTCCCGTACATGGTCGGTGCCTACGGTGGCGGTGCCTTTGTACTGGTGTTTCTGGCATGTATCGCGCTGATTGGTATTCCGGTCATGATCGCCGAGACGCTGATTGGCCGTCGTTCGCGGCTCAGTCCTGCGAATGCGCTCAAGACGCTGGCCCAGGAAGCGGGGCATTCGGCGCGTTGGTCCTGGGGTGCGTTCGCCGGAATGATCACGGCTCTGCTGATTCTCTCCTTTTATAGTGTGGTGGGCGGCTGGTCACTGGATTACATCATCGACATGGGGCGCGGCGATTTTCAGGGTGTGTCGCCGGATCAGGTAGGAGCCTACTTTGGTGCAGTGATTGCCGATCCCTGGCGTCTTATTCTGTGGCACACGATTTTCATGCTGCTTTCGGCGGTGGTGATCGGCAAGGGTGTGGAAGCCGGTCTGGAAAAAAGCCTGCGCATCATGATGCCGATGCTGTTCCTGCTGATGCTGGCGCTGTTGGGCTACAGCCTGACCACCGGGCACTTCATGGAAGGCGTGCATTTCATGTTCGACTTCAACCCCGACAAGGTGCTGGATGGCCTGCTGCCCGCGATGGGGCATGCATTCTTTTCTCTGAGCGTCGGTGTCGGCTCGATCATGGTGTATGGCGCGTACATGACCAAAGGCGCGTCAATCAGTACCACAGTGGTCGGCATTGCGCTGCTCGATACCTTCGTTTCGCTGTTGGCCGGCCTTGCGTTGTTCCCGATCGTGTTTGCTGCGGGTCTGAACCCGAGCGAGGGGCCGGGCCTGATGTTCGTTACGTTACCTTACGCGTTCGGCAACGTGGCATTCGGGCAGTTGATGGGCATCGTGTTCTTCGTGCTGGTAGCGGTCGCGGCCTGGAGTTCGGCGATTTCCTTGCTTGAGCCGATGGTTGCATACCTGGTCGAGCGCACTCGAATTCGCCGTGCCTGGGTGACATTCTGGCTGGCGTTTACGTGCTGGTTTGTGGGATTGGGGACGGTGTTCTCGTTCAATATCTGGCAAAAGGCCAAGTTTTTCGTGAACGATGGGGGCGTATTTCACCTCTACCAATGGGGCGCATCCACTGGCCTGGACTTCTTTGGAGTCATTGATTTCTTAACCTCGCGGATCATGTTGCCGCTGGGTGGGTTGTGTTTTGTGGTATTCGCTGGTTGGGTGATGGGCCGTGAGGCGGTGCGCGACGAACTGTCGATTCGCAGTCCGAGGCTCTTCAACCTGACGTTCTTTTTGATGCGCTACGTGGCGCCGCTCGGCATTCTTGTGGTGTTTGCCGCTCAGCTCTGGAAATGACGCTCACATGACTACGCATATACAACGTTCTGCTTTACTGCCGTACCCGGCCGGGTTTCTTTATGACCTGGTCAATGATGTGGCCCGTTATCCCGAGTTTCTGCCGTGGTGCTCCTCGGCTACCGTGCTTGAGGCCAGTGAGGCGCAGATGCGCGCCAGCCTGGAGATCGCCAAGGGCGGTCTGAGTCAGAAGTTCATGACGCGCAACACGCTCGTGCCTGGCGAGTCCATCGTGATGGACCTGGTTGAGGGGCCGTTCGAGCAATTTCATGGGGTCTGGACGTTCAAACCGCTAGGCGAAAAAGCCTGCAAGATCAGTCTGGATCTGTCCTTCGATTATGCGGGCACTATCGTTCGCGCCACGCTGGGGCCACTGTTCAATCAGGCGGCCAATACGCTGGTAGACGCATTCTGCCAGCGGGCGAAAGAGCTGCATGGCTGAAGCTACGATTCAGATCGAGGTGGTTTACGCCTCTGTACATCGCCAGGTGTTGATGGCGGTAGAGGTCCCGGCAGGGTCTTCGGTACGTCGGGCGCTTGAACTCAGCGGTATGGAGCGGGAGTTCCCCGAACTGGATCTGGCGCACTGTGCCGTGGGCGTCTTCGGCAAGGTGGTCGTCGATCCTTCTGCGCGGGTGTTGGAGGCGGGTGAGCGAATAGAGATTTATCGCCCGTTGCTGGCAGATCCTATGGAGATCCGGCGTTTGCGCGCCGCCAGAGCGCGAGAGAAACGGACGCTCCCCGGCTGAACGATGACTGAACGAAAGGTATAAAAAAACCCGGCATGCCGGGCTTTTTTTCGAGCGCTTGTGGACTAACGAGAGTTGGTGTCCAGAGGCTCTTGGGTCGGGACAGGTACGGTCTCGACGCTGTCCACGTCTTTCTGGATCTTGTCCAGCAACGAGCCTGGCTTGGCCGGTTCTTCAGGTTTCTGCTCAGGCTGATTCTCTACCGGGGCAGTGGTATCGCTGCCTTTGCCAAGAATGGCTTCATCGCGGCTGACGCCGGGCATGAAGTCGCCAGACAGGCTCACGAGCTGGTCATTGCCGTTGAATATTAGGCTGACACGCTCCTGCTGGCGTTCACCGCCACCTGGCTGCAGGCTGTACAGGTAATCCCACCGATCGGAGTGGAAAGTGTCGGTCAACAGGGGGTTACCCATGATAAACCGTACTTGCCGTCGGGTCATTCCGGGGCGTAACTGGTCTATCATGTCCTGCGTGACGACATTACCCTGCTGGATGTCGATTTTGTAAACCCCGGGGAATGAACAACCGGCGAGTGCGAGCAGTCCCACGAAGGTGAAACTGGTTAGCAAGAGCTTGGTGTTTTGCATCGGTGGGCGACTTCCACTATCTTGGCTGGGACAACGTAAACCCCGATCATACCTGCATTAAGAGAAGCTGCGAAGCAGCGTCTGCGAGAAAGCTGACCATGGTTGAAAATAGCGAACTACGTAAAGCAGGACTCAAGGTAACCCTACCGAGGGTTAAAATACTCCAAATGCTCGATTCTGCCGAGCAGCGCCACATGAGTGCCGAGGATGTCTACAAGGCGCTAATGGAGGCTAGCGAGGACGTCGGCCTGGCCACGGTTTACCGTGTCCTGACCCAGTTTGAAGCTGCTGGATTGGTGGTGCGCCACAATTTCGACGGCGGTCATGCTGTGTTTGAACTGGCTGATGGCGGCCATCACGACCACATGGTCAACGTGGAGTCAGGCGAGGTGATCGAGTTCTTCGACGAAGAGATCGAGAAGCTTCAAAAAGCCATTGTCGAAAGACACGGTTTCGACCTGGTGGACCACAATCTGGTGCTTTACGTCCGCAACAAGAAGGCGTAAGCCAGACGGCGTAAAACCAGCAACAAAGGCGACCCAGGGTCGCCTTTGTGCTTTCCATGACTCAGCTTTCTGGTCTGGACTCAGCTTTTGGCCGTAACAACCATCTTTTTGGCGTGCGCCAGAGATTCCTTGGTCAGGTCGATGCCGCCCAGCATTCGAGCCACTTCTTCTATGCGTTCGGTTTTGCTGAGTTTGGAGACTGCGGTGCGCGTTGCATCGTTGTCCCTTACCTTGTGCACAAACAGATGTTGATGACCCTGGGCCGCAACCTGTGGCAAGTGAGTGACGGTCATGACCTGGCCGCGCTCGCCCAGGCGACGTAGCAATTGCCCCACGATCTCGGCAGTCGGACCGCCGATACCCACATCGACTTCATCGAATACCAGCGTCGGCACTCGTGAGGTTTGTGCGGTGATGACCTGAATCGCAAGGCTGATACGCGACAGTTCGCCACCCGATGCGACTTTCGCCAGCGCCTTGAGGGGTTGGCCGGGGTTGGCACTGACCAGTAGCTCTACCTGCTCCAGGCCATGAGGTGATGGTTCTGCACTGGCGTTGGCTTTGAGGTCGATCTGGAAGCGACCACCGGGCATGCCCAGTCGATGGATTTCCTGCTCTACAGCGCTGGCCAGTGTCGTTGCCGAATTGCGGCGCAGGTCACTCAGCTCACGGGCCTTGTCCTGATAATGCCGGGCAAATGCCTGAACTTCGTGTTGCAGGCGCTCGATGGATTCGTCGTTGGCATTCAGGGTTTCTATTTCATCCAGCAGCTTTTGTTGCAGCGTCGCCACTTCGCCTGGCTGGATGCGGTGCTTGCGCGCCAGCGTGTAGATGGCATCAAGGCGCTCTTCGAGTTGTTGCAGCCTGGCCGGGTCGGCATCGAAGTGATCCAGAAAGCGGTTCAGCTCGCCTACGGCTTCTTCTACCTGGATTTGTGCGCTGGACAGCAAGCCGGTGGCCTCGCTCAGGGCGGATGGCGAGTGGTCTACGCTGCCGAGCCGATGCAGGCTGGCGGTCAGGGCATTGAGCACATTGCCGGAATCGCTTTCACTGCACTGCTCGACCACCTGTCGGCAAATGCTCAGGAGGCTTTCGGCGTTGGTCAGGTCCTTGTGTTCCTGTTCCAGCTGTTCAAGCTCGTTTTCGCCCAGGCTGAGGCTTTCAAGCTCTTCGAGCTGATAGCTCAACAGCTGATGACGTGCGCGCTGCTCGTCCCCTGAGTTGGAAAGGCGCTCAAGCTCCTGACGCGTTTGCCGCCAGCGCTGCGCGGCGAGGTGTACCTGTCGGGCCAGATCGGTCGCACCTGCGTATTCGTCCAGCAGGCGCCGGTGAGTATCGGTCTTGAGCAGCGACTGATGCTCATGCTGGCTGTGGATATCGATGAGCAGTTCGCCCAGCGCTTTCAGGTCACCCTGAGGGCAGGGCGAGCCATTGATATAAGAACGGGAACGACCTTCGGCAGTAATCACCCGGCGCAGGATGCAGGGGCCGTCGTTGTCCAGATCGCGCTCTTTCAGCCAGGTCTGTGCCTCGGGAATGTCGCCCAGGTCGAAGGTGGCCAGAATATCGGCCTTGTCGGCACCCGGCCTGACCACGCCACTGTCGGCACGGTCGCCCAGCGTCAGGCCCAGGGCGTCGAGCATGATCGACTTGCCGGCACCGGTTTCGCCAGTGATGACGCTCATGCCTCGATCCAGTTCAAGGTCAAGGTGTTCGACAATGGCGTAGTTGTGTACGGAAAGGTGCACCAGCATTGAGCGGCTCCCGGGCTGTTTGTCTGGTTATTTATACAGTGTTTTATTTGTCTCTGACAATGCCCTCGCTTAGCTCGATTTGATCGGTTTGCAGTAGTTTTTAGTCGCTATTGTGTCAGGTCGCAATTTTTCGCTGCCCTGGAATCCGGATTATTTGTCAGGGAATACGTATCTCGATCGCATGAAACCCTTGAAGCCGGAAATTCCGATCCCATATAGGTGGGCAGAAGCGCGAATCGGGATCGCGGACGTTTTTAGAGGAGAACATGTATGGCTGACGAACAGAATCTGGATGCGCAGGCTCAGGATCAGGCTGCCGAGGCGGGCGTGGGTGAAGATCTGACAACCCGCGTGCAGGTGCTCGAAGAGCAACTGGCTGCTGCGCAGGACCAATCCCTTCGCGTGGCTGCGGATCTGCAGAATGTCCGCCGCCGTGCCGAACAGGATGTTGAAAAAGCGCACAAGTTTGCGCTGGAAAAATTTGCCGGTGATCTGTTGCCGATCATCGACAGCCTGGAGCGAGGCCTTGATCTGTCCAGTCCGGACGATGAAAGCATTCGCCCCATGCGTGAAGGCATCGAGCTGACCTTGAAGATGTTCCAGGACACCCTCAAGCGTTATCAGCTGGAAGCCATCGATCCGCATGGCCAGCCGTTCAGTGCCGATCAGCACCAGGCGATGGCCATGCAGGAAAGTACCGACGTCGAGCCCAATACAGTGCTCAAGGTATTCCAGAAGGGTTATCAGCTTAATGGTCGTCTGCTGCGTCCGGCCATGGTCGTGGTCAGCAAGGCACCATCGCCTGCAACGCCGTCAATCAACGAGCAGGCTTGAAATCAGCTGTAAGGCCCCCATTTAAAGGTCAAGCGTTTAAGAGCTACCGCACGGTGTAAGCGCACCGGCGGCAACCACATCCAAGTTTTGCAAGTTTCGGGAGAGTCAAAGATGGGCAGAATTATCGGTATCGACCTGGGGACTACCAACTCCTGCGTCTCCATTCTGGAAAACGGTAACGTCAAGGTTATCGAGAACGCAGAAGGTACTCGTACCACACCTTCGATCATTGCTTATGCCAACGATGGCGAGATTCTGGTCGGTCAGTCCGCCAAGCGTCAGGCCGTTACCAACCCGCACAACACGCTGTATGCGGTTAAGCGTCTGATCGGTCGCAAGTTTGAAGAAGATGTCGTTCAGAAAGACATCCAGATGGTTCCTTACAAGATCGTCAAGGCTGACAACGGTGACGCCTGGGTTGAAGTGAATGGCCAGAAAATGGCGCCTCCTCAGATTTCCGCCGAAATCCTGAAGAAAATGAAAAAGACTGCCGAAGACTACCTCGGTGAAGCGGTTACCGAAGCGGTCATCACCGTTCCGGCCTACTTCAACGACAGTCAGCGTCAGGCTACCAAGGACGCTGGTCGTATCGCCGGTCTGGACGTCAAGCGCATCATCAACGAACCAACCGCGGCCGCTCTGGCTTACGGTATGGACAAGGCCAAGGGCGACCACACGGTCATCGTTTATGACCTGGGTGGCGGTACCTTCGACGTGTCGGTCATCGAGATTGCCGAAGTCGATGGCGAGCACCAGTTCGAAGTGCTGGCAACCAACGGTGACACGTTCCTGGGTGGTGAAGACTTCGACATTCGTCTGATCGACTACTTCGTCGACGAATTCAAGAAAGAAAGCGGCATGAACCTCAAGGGTGATCCGTTGGCGATGCAGCGTCTGAAAGAAGCTGCTGAAAAAGCCAAGATCGAGTTGTCTTCCAGCACTCAGACCGAAGTCAACCTGCCGTACATCACTGCAGATGCAACCGGTCCAAAGCACCTGGTCGTGAAGATTTCGCGCTCCAAGCTGGAATCGCTGGTTGAAGACCTGGTTCAGCGCACCATCGCCCCGTGCGAAATGGCGCTTAAAGATGCTGGTATCGACAGAAGTAAGATCAACGACGTGATTCTGGTCGGTGGCCAGACGCGTATGCCGCTGGTTCAGAAGCTGGTTACCGAGTTCTTCGGTAAAGAAGCGCGTAAAGACGTCAACCCTGACGAAGCCGTTGCCATGGGTGCTGCCATCCAGGGCGCCGTGTTGGCTGGTGATGTCAAAGACGTTCTGCTGCTCGACGTCAGCCCGCTGACTCTGGGTATCGAAACCATGGGCGGCGTGATGACTGCGCTGATCGAGAAGAACACCACGATCCCTACCAAGAAATCCCAGGTGTTCTCGACGGCCGATGACAACCAGAACGCGGTAACCATTCACGTACTGCAGGGTGAGCGTAAGCAAGCCGGTCAGAACAAGTCTCTGGGCAAGTTCGACCTGGCCGAGATTCCACCTGCTCCACGTGGTGTGCCACAGATCGAAGTGACCTTCGACATCGACGCAAACGGCATTCTGCACGTTGGCGCGAAAGACAAGGCTACCGGCAAGCAGCAGTCCATCGTGATCAAGGCCAACTCCGGCCTGTCCGAGGAAGAGATTCAGCAGATGGTTCGCGATGCTGAAGTCAACTCCGAAGAAGATCGCAAGTTCGAAGAGCTGGCCTCTGCCCGTAACCAGGGTGATGCGCTGGTCCACTCGACTCGCAAGATGATCGCTGATGCGGGCGACAAGGTCACCGCTGAAGAGAAAACCGCAGTAGAGGCCGCACTGGTTGCCCTGGAAGCCGCTATCAAGGGCGACGACAAGGCTGCCATTGAGGCCAAGGTCGAAGAACTGTCGAAGGTTTCCGCGCCAATTGCTCAGAAGATGTACGCCGAGCAGGCTGAAAACCCTGAAGCAGCGGCCAAGCCGGCTGAAGAAAATGCCAAGGCTGACGACGTTGTCGATGCCGAGTTCGAAGAAGTGAAAGACCACAAGTAAGCGCAGGCTCACTTGAACGCCGGTTGACCTCTTTTGAGCGTTGACTGGTAGGATGTCGCCGCGCGGGAGCTTGCTCCCGCGTTGGCGTGTCTGGAACAGGCAAAAATTTCGGCGTGTGGAGTCGCTCCGCATGCCTCGTGGCAAGATCGCGACGCTCCTGCGTGGCGAATCATTCTGCCGCTTTCTCGGCCGATTCATCAGGCCGTTGAACGAAGACCAGGATCGTTGAATCGACGTGAGTTGGGTCCGGGCCTGTATGGGGCTCAACGAGTTTGGCGGGGCTCAGGAGAGCTTTCGCCAAACGTCCTCAAGAGTGCGGAAGAACTATGGCAAAGCGTGATTATTACGAAGTGTTGGGAGTGGAGCGAGGCTCCAGCGAGGCGGACCTGAAGAAGGCTTATCGTCGTCTGGCGATGAAGCATCACCCTGACCGCAACCCTGATGACAAAGCATCGGAAGAGCTGTTCAAAGAGGCCAATGAGGCCTACGAAGTGCTGTCCGACGCCAGCAAGCGTGCTGCCTACGATCAGTATGGTCATGCCGGTGTCGACCCGAGCATGGGTGGCGGCGGTGGTTTTGGTGGTGGTGCCGGTGGTGCCAACTTCTCCGATATCTTCGGCGATGTGTTCAGTGACTTCTTTGGCGGCGGCCGTGCTGGTGGCGGCGGCGGTCGTGGCGGTGCCCAGCGTGGCAGCGATTTGCGTTATACGCTGGAGCTGAATCTGGAAGAGGCGGTTCGCGGTACTAACGTGAATATCCGCGTTCCGACGCTGGTCAACTGCAAGCCATGCGATGGCAGCGGTGCCAAGAAGGGCTCATCGCCTGTTACCTGCCCTACGTGTGGTGGTATTGGTCAGGTCCGCATGCAGCAGGGTTTCTTCTCTGTGCAGCAAACCTGCCCGCGTTGCCACGGTCACGGCAAGATCATTTCCGACCCGTGCGATTCGTGCCACGGCGAAGGTCGTGTCGAAGAGTCCAAGACGCTGTCCGTCAAAGTGCCGCCAGGTGTCGATACCGGTGACCGCATTCGCCTGTCCGGCGAAGGCGAGGCGGGTGCTCAGGGTGGACCGACCGGCGACCTGTATGTCGTGATCAATGTGCGCGAACACGCGATCTTCCAGCGTGACGGCAAGCACCTGTTTTGCGAAGTGCCAATCAGCTTTACCGATGCGGCATTGGGTGGCGAGCTTGAAGTGCCGACGCTCGACGGCCGCGTCAAACTGAAAATCCCCGAAGGTACTCAGACCGGCAAGCAGTTCCGCCTGCGTGGCAAGGGTGTTGCTCCGGTGCGTGGCGGTGGTGCTGGTGACTTGATGTGCCGCGTTGCAGTCGAGACCCCGGTCAACCTGAGCAAGCGTCAGCGTGAATTGCTCGAAGAGTTCCGTACATCGCTTGAAAGCGACGAATCCCACTCTCCCAAGGCCAGTGGCTGGTTCGAGGGTGTGAAGCGTTTCTTCGGCGATCTGTAAGGTTTATCAACGGGAGCAGGGCATGCGACGTATTGCTGTAGTGGGCGCCGCCGGGCGCATGGGCAAGACCTTGATCGAAGCGGTTCAGCAGGCACCTGGCGCCGGCTTGACCGCCGCTGTCGATCGTCCTGACAGCACGCTGGTGGGTGCTGATGCGGGCGAGCTGGCTGCGTTGGGTCGTATCGGTGTGCCATTGTCGGGTGACCTGGCAAAAGTGGCGGACGAGTTCGACGTGTTGATCGATTTCACTCACCCCTCGGTGACACTGAAAAATCTGGCGTTCTGCCGCAAAGCCGGCAAGGCCATGATTATCGGAACGACGGGTTTCAGTGCTGAAGAGAAACAGCGTCTGGTCGAGGCGGGTAAAGACATCCCGATCGTGTTTGCTGCCAATTTCAGCGTCGGTGTAAACCTTTGCCTGAAGTTACTGGACACCGCTGCCCGCGTCCTGGGTGACGAGGTCGATATCGAAATCACCGAGGCGCACCACAGGCACAAGGTCGATGCGCCTTCCGGTACCGCCTTGCGCATGGGTGAAGTGGTTGCCAGTGCGCTGGGGCGCGACCTGGAAAAGGTTGCTGTTTACGGGCGTGAAGGCCAGACCGGCGCGCGTGATCGTCAGACCATCGGTTTCGCGACCATTCGTGCCGGTGATGTGGTCGGTGACCATACCGTGCTGTTTGCAGCGGACGGAGAACGGGTCGAAATCACCCACAAGGCGTCCAGTCGCATGACTTTTGCCAAGGGGGCCGTACGGGCTGCAATGTGGCTCGACGGCAAGGCTCCCGGGCTTTACGACATGCAGGATGTGTTGGGTCTGCATTGATTTCATACAGGGCCATTCGTGGTCCTGTCGCATTTCCCCGCATTTCAGGCTCATTGGTGGTAGACCAAAAAGGGCCTTTTCTGTAAGCTACAGCTTTAGTGTGTCCACTAAAAGCGCGCAGATGATTCCATAAGAAAGCGGGGTGACGTAACTACGTCATTCCGCTTTTTTGCAGCCTGCGATCGCCCTTTCAGGTTTTATTTACGGGAGGTCTTCTTGACTAAGCCAGCCATACTCGCCCTTGCTGATGGCAGCATTTTTCGCGGCGAAGCCATTGGAGCCGACGGTCAGACCGTTGGTGAGGTGGTGTTCAACACCGCAATGACAGGCTATCAGGAAATTCTTACCGATCCTTCCTACGCCCAGCAGATCGTTACCCTGACTTACCCGCATATCGGCAACACCGGCACCACCCCTGAAGACGCAGAATCTGATCGTGTCTGGTCAGCCGGCCTGGTCATTCGCGACCTGCCTCTGGTAGCCAGCAACTGGCGTAACAAGCTGTCCCTCGGTGATTACCTGAAAGCCAATAACGTTGTTGCCATCGCCGGCATCGACACGCGTCGCCTGACCCGCATCCTGCGTGAGAAAGGCGCCCAGAACGGCTGCATCCTGGCCGGCGATAACATCACCGAAGAGGCAGCCATCGCCGCTGCTCGCAGCTTCCCGGGCCTCAAGGGCATGGACCTGGCCAAGGAAGTCTGCACCAAGGACACCTACGAGTGGCGTTCCAGCGTCTGGGATCTGAAAACCGACAGCCACCCTGAAATCGCCGCGTCCGAGTTGCCTTATCACGTGGTCGCCTACGATTACGGCGTCAAGGTCAACATCCTGCGCATGCTGGTCGAGCGCGGCTGCCGCGTAACCGTGGTGCCTGCACAAATGCCTGCCAGTGAAGTGCTCGCCTACAAGCCGGACGGCGTTTTCCTGTCCAACGGCCCAGGCGATCCGGAGCCGTGCGACTACGCCATCAAGGCGATCAGGGAAGTGCTGGAAACCGACATTCCGGTGTTCGGCATCTGCCTCGGCCACCAGTTGCTGGCGCTGGCCGCGGGTGCCAAGACCGTGAAGATGGGCCACGGCCACCACGGTGCGAACCACCCGGTCCAGGATCTGGACACCGGTGTGGTCATGATCACGAGCCAGAACCACGGTTTTGCGGTGGATGAAGCGACCCTGCCGAGCAACGTTCGCGCCATCCACAAGTCGCTGTTCGACGGCACCCTGCAGGGTATCGAACTGACCGACAAGAGCGCATTCAGCTTCCAGGGTCACCCTGAAGCGAGTCCGGGCCCGAACGACGTCGCGCCTTTGTTCGATCGCTTTATCGAAGCCATGGCCAAGCGCCGCTGACCGGTTGCCTTGAGACTGTAATACGCAGGTGCCCAGGGCGGCCCCGGACTCGGTGTCCGGTCGCTGCCGCCCAGGCCACCTCAGACAAATGTTCAAGACGGCTTGCCGACTGACCTGCGGATTTGAGTGACAACCCATGCCAAAACGTACAGATATTAAAAGCATCCTGATTCTCGGCGCCGGCCCCATCGTGATCGGCCAGGCCTGTGAATTCGACTACTCCGGCGCCCAGGCCTGCAAGGCTCTGCGTGAGGAGGGTTACCGCGTCATCCTGGTGAACTCCAACCCGGCCACCATCATGACCGACCCGGCCATGGCCGACGCCACCTACATCGAGCCGATCAAATGGCAGACCGTTGCCAAGATCATCGAAAAAGAGCGTCCGGACGCACTGCTGCCGACCATGGGCGGCCAGACGGCGCTGAACTGCGCACTGGATCTGGAGCGTGAAGGCGTTCTGGAGAAGTTCGGCGTCGAGATGATCGGTGCCAATGCCGACACCATCGACAAGGCTGAAGACCGTTCGCGTTTCGACAGGGCCATGAAGTCCATCGGCCTGGCCTGCCCGCGCTCCGGCATCGCGCACAGCATGGAAGAGGCCAACGCGGTTCTTGAGAAACTTGGTTTCCCTTGCATCATTCGTCCGTCGTTCACCATGGGTGGTACGGGCGGCGGTATCGCGTACAACCGTGAAGAGTTCGAAGAAATCTGCGCCCGTGGTCTGGACCTGTCGCCGACCAAGGAACTGCTGATCGACGAATCGCTGATCGGCTGGAAAGAGTACGAAATGGAAGTTGTCCGTGACAAAAAGGACAACTGCATCATCGTCTGCTCGATCGAAAACTTCGACCCGATGGGCGTGCACACCGGTGACTCCATCACGGTTGCTCCGGCACAGACCCTGACCGACAAGGAATACCAGATCCTGCGTAATGCCTCGCTGGCAGTGCTGCGCGAGATCGGTGTCGAAACCGGCGGCTCCAACGTTCAGTTCGGCATCTGCCCGGACACCGGCCGCATGGTCGTGATTGAGATGAACCCGCGCGTATCGCGCTCCTCGGCACTGGCTTCCAAGGCGACCGGTTTCCCGATCGCCCGCGTTGCTGCCAAACTGGCAGTGGGTTACACCCTCGACGAGCTGTCGAACGAAATCACTGGCGGCAAGACCCCAGCTTCTTTCGAGCCGTCAATCGACTATGTCGTCACCAAGCTGCCGCGCTTCGCATTCGAGAAGTTCGCCAAGGCCGATGCCCGCCTGACCACGCAGATGAAGTCGGTCGGTGAAGTCATGGCCATCGGCCGTACTTTCCAGGAATCCCTGCAGAAAGCGCTGCGCGGTCTGGAAGTCGGCGTTTGCGGTCTCGATCCGAAGCTGGACCTGAGCCACCCGGAAAGCATGAGTACGCTCAAGCGTGAGCTGACCGTACCGGGTGCCGAGCGTATCTGGTACGTCGCCGACGCGTTCCGCGCAGGCATGACGGTTGAAGACATCTTCGCCATGAACATGATCGACCCTTGGTTCCTGGTGCAGATTGAAGATCTCATCAAGGACGAGGAAAAGGTCAAGACACTGGGTCTGTCGGCAATCGATCGCGACCTGATGTTCCGCCTCAAGCGCAAAGGGTTCTCTGACGCGCGCCTGGCCAAACTGGTCGGCGTTACCGAGAAAAACCTGCGCACTCATCGTCACAAGCTGGATGTCTTCCCGGTCTACAAGCGCGTCGATACCTGCGCCGCCGAGTTTGCAACCGACACCGCGTACCTGTACTCGACGTACGAAGAAGAGTGCGAAGCCAATCCTTCGACGCGCGACAAGATCATGATCCTCGGCGGTGGTCCTAACCGCATCGGTCAGGGTATCGAGTTCGATTACTGCTGTGTACATGCTGCTCTGGCGCTGCGTGAGGACGGGTACGAGACCATCATGGTCAACTGCAACCCGGAAACCGTCTCTACCGATTACGACACCTCCGATCGCCTGTACTTCGAGCCTGTCACTCTGGAAGACGTGCTGGAAATCGTGCGTGTCGAGAAGCCGAAAGGCGTGATCGTTCAATACGGTGGCCAGACGCCGCTGAAGCTGGCGCGCGCACTGGAAGCCGCCGGTGTACCGATCATCGGCACCAGCCCTGACGCCATCGACCGTGCCGAAGACCGCGAGCGCTTCCAGCAGATGGTCGAGCGCCTTAACCTGCGTCAGCCGCCAAACGCCACCGTGCGCAGCGAAGACGAAGCCATTCGTGCTGCAGCGAAGATCGGTTATCCGCTGGTGGTGCGTCCGTCCTATGTACTGGGCGGTCGTGCGATGGAAATCGTTTACCAGGAAGACGAACTCAAGCGTTACCTGCGCGAGGCGGTTCAGGTGTCCAACGACAGCCCCGTGCTGCTGGATCACTTCCTGAACTGCGCCATCGAAATGGACGTCGATGCCGTCTGTGACGGTACTGATGTGGTGATCGGCGCGATCATGCAGCACATCGAACAGGCCGGTGTTCACTCTGGTGACTCCGCTTGCTCGCTGCCGCCGTACTCGCTGCCTGCCCACATCCAGGACGAGATGCGCGAGCAGGTCAAGAAGATGGCTCTGGAGCTGGGCGTTGTCGGCCTGATGAACGTACAGCTGGCACTTCAGGGCGAAGACATCTATGTCATCGAAGTCAACCCGCGTGCATCGCGCACCGTGCCATTCGTTTCCAAGTGCATCGGCGTTTCCCTGGCGATGGTCGCTGCTCGCGTAATGGCCGGCAAAACCCTGAAAGAGCTGAACTTCACCAAGGAAATCATCCCGAATTTCTACAGCGTGAAAGAGGCGGTGTTCCCGTTCGCCAAATTCCCTGGCGTTGACCCTATCCTTGGCCCGGAAATGAAGTCGACCGGCGAAGTGATGGGCGTGGGCGATACCTTCGGTGAAGCGTTCGCCAAGGCCCAGATGGGTGCCAGCGAAGTGCTGCCTACCGGCGGCACTGCGTTCATCAGCGTGCGTGACGATGACAAGCCGCTGGTTGAAGCGGTCGCTCGCGACCTCATCAATCTGGGTTTCGAAATCGTTGCCACCGCAGGCACTGCCAAACTGATAGAAGCGGCAGGTCTGAAAGTACGTCGCGTCAACAAAGTGACCGAAGGCCGTCCGCATGTGGTCGATATGATCAAGAATGACGAAGTCACCCTGATCATCAACACCACCGAAGGTCGCCAGTCGATCGCTGATTCCTACTCCATCCGTCGCAATGCCTTGCAGCACAAGATTTATTGCACCACTACCATTGCAGCAGGCGAAGCGATCTGTGAGGCGCTCAAGTTCGGTCCAGAGAAGACCGTACGTCGCTTGCAGGATCTCCATGCAGGATTGAAGGCATGATCAAATACCCAATGACCGTTCAGGGCGCTCGCGCCCTGGAAGAAGAACTGACTCACCTGACCAAGGTGATTCGTCCCAAGTTGAGCCAGGACATCGGTACTGCGCGCGAACTGGGCGATTTGAAGGAAAACGCTGAATACCATGCTGCCCGCGAGCAGCAGGGTATGGTCGAGGCGCGTATTCGTGATATCGAAGGTCGCATGCAGAATGCTGTGGTGATCGACGTCACGACTATTCCGCACACCGGCAAGGTGATTTTCGGCACGACAGTCGAAATCGCCAATGTCGAAACCGACGAAAGCGTTGTCTACCAGATCGTTGGTGAGGACGAAGCGGATATCAAGAAGGGCAAGATTTCAGTGGGCTCGCCCATCGCTCGCGCCCTGATTGCCAAGGAAGAGGGTGATGTTGTTGTCGTGAAAACGCCCAGCGGCGTTATCGAGTACGAAATCATCGAAGTGCGTCATATCTGAAACCTGTCGCCCGCTCTGGCGGGCGCAGTCAGTGACAAAAAAGAGTCAGGGCACGCTTTTCGCTGCCCTGACTTCTGTTTTTATCCGTGCGCGCGGTGGACGTTGGACAGTTGCTTGTTTACCTTTGGGTTCTTGCGATAGATCAGCGCCATTTTGCCGATGACCTGTACCAGATCCGCTGAACCGGCCTTGCACAGTTCTGCAATGGCACCCAGGCGGCTTTCGCGGTCGAGGATGTTGAGCTTGATCTTGATCAGCTCATGATCGCTCAGTGCGCGTTCAAGCTCTGCAAGTACACCTTCAGTCAAACCATTGTCAGCCACGATCAATACCGGTTTCAGATGGTGGCCAATGGATTTGTATTGTTTCTTCTGCTCTGGAGTGAGCGGCATAATCTGACCTCTGCGTCTGATCTTTTAAAAGCGGCGGCCAGTTTACCCGAGCGAGTCCGGGACCGCCCAGTTAATCACGACTCGTTTATTTTTGAGGTGCCCCGTGGCCCGTTCCAAGACAAGCCATAACTGGCTTAAAGAACACTTCGACGACAAGTACGTCAAAATGGCGCAGAAGGACGGCTACCGTTCGCGCGCCAGCTACAAGCTGCTCGAGATCCAGGAAAAGGACAAGCTCATCCGTCCGGGCATGACCGTAATCGACCTGGGTGCTGCGCCGGGAGGTTGGTCGCAGGTGACCAGTCGTCTGATTGGAGGTCAAGGTCGACTGATCGCTTCCGACATCCTGGAAATGGACAGCATCCCGGACGTGACCTTCATTCAGGGCGATTTCACCGAGGACAAGATTCTCGAGCAGATCCTGGAAGCGGTCGGTAATACGCAAGTAGACCTTGTGATTTCCGATATGGCCCCCAATATGAGTGGATTGAGCGCTGTGGATATGCCGCGTGCGATGTTTCTCTGCGAATTGGCACTCGATCTTGCTGGTCGGGTACTGCGTCCCGGTGGCGATTTTCTGATCAAGGTCTTCCAGGGTGAAGGCTTCGATGTCTACCACAAGGATATTCGCAAGCTGTTCGACAAGGTGCAGATGCGCAAGCCTTCGTCGTCCCGCGACAGATCGCGCGAGCAATACCTGCTGGCTCGTGGCTTCCGCGGCATCGACGGTGCAGCCAGCATCGAGCGTTTTTGATGCGGCGCGATAGCTTTTTTCAAATGGCTTTGCCGATGCAGCATGACTGAACATTGCGTTGTCAAAGTTTCATAAAGGGTTACAGACGGTGTCTGCCGTATCTGTAGGTTCTGTAGTAAGTTAGGCCGGTGAATATCATGCGAGGCACGCTTGCTGCGTGGAGCTTGCTTCAGAGGGTAGCTAATTGAACGATATGGCAAAGAATTTGATCCTGTGGTTGATCATCGCGGCTGTCCTCGTGACGGTGATGAACAACTTCTCCAGCCCTAACGAGCCGCAGAACCTCAACTATTCCGAGTTCATCCAGCAGGTCAAGGATGGCAAGGTCGAGAAGGTTTCTGTAGACGGCTACGTCATTACGGGCAAGCGCAGCGATGGCGATACCTTCAAGACCATCCGCCCGAACATCCCGGACAATGGCCTGATCGGTGATCTGGTCAGCAACAACGTCGTGATCGAAGGCAAGCAGCCCGAGCAGCAGAGCATCTGGACCCAATTGCTGGTTGCCAGCTTCCCGATACTGGTGATTATCGCGGTGTTCATGTTCTTCATGCGCCAGATGCAGGGTGGGGCAGGCGGTAAAGGCGGCCCGATGAGCTTTGGCAAGAGCAAGGCGCGCCTTCTATCCGAAGATCAGGTCAAGACGACCCTGGCTGACGTTGCCGGTTGCGACGAAGCGAAGGAAGAAGTAGGCGAGCTGGTCGAGTTCCTTCGCGATCCGGGCAAGTTCCAGCGCCTGGGCGGTAGAATTCCACGCGGTGTGCTGATGGTCGGGCCTCCGGGTACCGGTAAGACGCTGATCGCCAAGGCTATCGCAGGCGAGGCCAAGGTCCCGTTCTTCACCATTTCCGGTTCTGACTTTGTCGAGATGTTCGTAGGTGTCGGCGCAAGCCGCGTTCGCGACATGTTCGAGCAAGCCAAGAAGCACGCTCCCTGCATCATCTTCATCGACGAAATCGATGCGGTCGGTCGTCATCGTGGCGCAGGCATGGGCGGTGGTCACGACGAGCGCGAGCAGACTCTCAACCAGTTGCTGGTCGAGATGGACGGTTTTGAAATGAATGACGGCATTATCGTCATTGCTGCAACCAACCGCCCTGACGTACTTGACCCTGCGCTGCTGCGTCCTGGCCGTTTCGACCGTCAGGTGGTTGTAGGTCTGCCTGACATTCGTGGTCGTGAGCAGATCCTCAAGGTTCACATGCGCAAGGTTCCGATGGGTGAAGACGTGAACGCAGGCGTTATTGCTCGCGGTACTCCGGGCTTCTCCGGTGCGGATCTGGCCAACCTGGTCAACGAAGCGTCCCTGTTCGCTGCGCGCTCCGGCAAGCGCGTTGTAGAAATGAAGGAGTTCGAACTGGCCAAGGACAAGATCATGATGGGCGCCGAGCGCAAATCGATGGTCATGTCCGAAAAGGAAAAACGCAACACGGCTTACCACGAAGCGGGTCACGCTATCGTCGGGCGTCTCGTGCCAGAGCATGATCCGGTCTACAAGGTCTCGATCATCCCTCGTGGTCGCGCTCTGGGCGTTACGATGTTCCTGCCTGAAGAAGACCGTTACAGCCTGTCCAAGCGTGCATTGGTCAGCCAGATCTGCTCGCTTTACGGTGGCCGTATAGCAGAAGAGATGACTCTGGGTTTCGATGGCGTCACCACTGGTGCCTCCAATGACATCATGCGTGCCAGCCAGATTGCCCGGAACATGGTGACCAAATGGGGCCTGTCTGAAAAGCTCGGCCCATTGATGTACTCCGAGGACGAAGATGCGGGTTACCTGGGACGTGGCAGCAGCCAGAACTCCAGCGTTTCCGGCGACACCGCCAAGTTGATCGACTCGGAAGTGCGCAGCATCATCGATCACTGCTACGGCACCGCCAAGCAGTTGCTGACGGATAATCGCGACAAGCTTGAAGCGATGGCCGATGCGTTGATGAAGTACGAAACCATCGATGCCGACCAGATCGACGACATCATGACAGGTCGTCCTCCGCGTGAGCCGCGTGACTGGGGTGGTGGTTCGGGTACCAACGGTACTCCGATCACGCCTGACCCTCGTCCGGAAACTCCGATTGGCGGCCCTGCTGCCGAGCATTAAGGTCTGACATGACATCTGCGCTGTACCCAACCCGGTTGCCTTGCGGCAACCGGGTTCTTGATTTGGCCCATACGCATGTGATGGGTATCCTCAATGCAACCCCAGACTCCTTTTCGGATGGTGGCCGCTACAGCCAGCTTGATGCAGCATTGCGTCATGCCGAGGCGATGGTGCTGGCGGGTGCCACGCTGATTGACGTTGGCGGCGAGTCGACTCGCCCGGGCGCACGTCCGGTTTCCGCTTCGGAAGAAGTCGAGCGTGTCGCTCCGGTGGTCGAGATCATCGCGCGTGAACTGGATGTGATTATCTCTGTGGATACGTCCACCCCTGAGGTCATGCTGGTGACGGCTGGTCTGGGGGCGGGGCTCATCAACGACGTTCGCTCGCTGCAGCGCCCAGGCGCTCTTGAGGCGGCTGCAAGCACCGGTTTGCCTGTCTGTCTCATGCATATGCAGGGTGAGCCGGGAACCATGCAGGATGACCCCCACTACGAAGACCTGGTGGGAGATGTTGGCGCCTTCCTGCTTGAGCGCATGAGTTACTGCGCTGCTGCGGGGATCGCTCAGCAACAGGTCATTCTTGATCCGGGCTTTGGTTTTGCCAAGACTCTGGAGCACAATCTGAGTCTGTTCAAACACATGGAGGCGCTGCATGCGCTCGGTCGGCCGCTGCTGGTGGGTGTTTCGCGCAAGAGCATGATAGGCGCTGTGCTGGGCCGTCCGGTAGACCAGCGTTTGTCCGGTGGTCTGGCCCTGGCTGCTCTGGCAATAACCAAAGGTGCAAGAATTCTACGTGTGCACGATGTCGCCGAAACGGCTGATGTGGTGCGCATGATCGCAGCTGTCGAAGCAGCTGAATAACAACAGTGGGGCATCCATGACTACCAGAAAATATTTTGGCACCGACGGCATTCGTGGTCGCGTAGGGCAATTTCCGATCACGCCCGAGTTCATGCTTAAACTGGGTTGGGCGGCAGGCATGGCCTTCCGCAAGATGGGCGCCTGCCGGATTCTCGTCGGCAAGGACACGCGTATCTCCGGTTACATGTTCGAATCCGCTCTCGAGGCGGGGCTGTCTGCGGCCGGTGCTGACGTACTCCTGCTGGGTCCGATGCCGACGCCTGCCATCGCCTATCTGACGCGTACCTTCCACGCGGACGCGGGTATCGTCATCAGTGCCTCGCATAATCCGCACTATGACAACGGTATCAAGTTCTTCTCCGGTCAGGGTACCAAGCTGCCTGACGAGATCGAAATGATGATCGAGGAGTTGCTCGATGCGCCCATGACCGTGGCCGAATCGGAAAACCTTGGCAAGGTTTCGCGTATCAACGATGCCGCCGGGCGTTACATCGAGTTCTGCAAAAGCAGTGTGCCGACCAGTACCGATTTTGCCGGCCTCAAGGTCGTGATCGACTGCGCGCACGGTGCGACCTACAAGGTTGCGCCTAACGTTTTTCGCGAGCTTGGCGCACAGGTTGTAGTGCTGTCTGCACAGCCTGACGGGCTCAATATCAACAAGAACTGCGGCTCCACGCACATGGAAGCCTTGCAGGCGGCAGTGCTCGCAGAGCATGCCGACATGGGCATCGGCTTCGACGGAGACGGTGACCGTGTACTGATGGTCGATCACACCGGGACCATCGTCGATGGCGACGAACTGCTTTACATCATCGCCCGTGACCTGCACGAGCGTGGTCGCCTGCAGGGCGGCGTTGTCGGCACGCTGATGAGCAATCTGGGGCTTGAGCTCGCTCTGGCCGAGCAGAATATCCCGTTCGTTCGCGCCAATGTCGGTGACCGTTATGTGATCGCCGAGCTGCTTGAGCGTAACTGGCAGATCGGTGGAGAGAACTCCGGGCATATCGTATGTTTCCAGCACGCCACTACGGGGGACGCGATCATCGCCTCGTTGCAGGTGATACTGGCCTTGCGTCGCAGTAATGTCAGTCTGGCCGAGGCCCGTCTGAAACTGCGCAAATGCCCGCAAATCCTGATCAATGTGCGTTTCGCAGGGTCGGGTCTCGACCCGGTTTCGCATCCTTCGGTCCAAGAGGCTTGCGCACGTGTTACCGAGCAGATGGCCGGCCGCGGCAGGGTGCTACTGCGTAAATCGGGCACCGAGCCGCTAGTGCGCGTAATGGTCGAGGGTGAGGATGAAACGCAGGTCAGGGCGTACGCCGAAGAACTCGCAAAACTGGTTGCTGAAGTTTGCGCCTGATTTCGGCTTGCCAGTGTCGGAAGTGTTGGGTAACATCTGCGCCCACTTTGACCCACGAGGTGTAGCATGCGTCGCCCAATGGTAGCTGGTAACTGGAAAATGCACGGTACCCGCGCCAGCGTCGCTGAGCTGATCGAGGGTTTGGGCAGGCAGGTACTGCCAGGCAGCGTCGATATCGCCGTCATGCCTTCGAGCCTGTTTGTCAATCAGGTGATCGAGGGGCTTGAGGCAACGTCGATTATCGTCGGCGCACAGGATGCAGCCATTCAGGCTGAGCAGGGTGCGCTGACCGGTGAGGTAGCATCGAGTCAACTGGCCGATGCGGGTTGCAGGCTGGTGCTTGTCGGGCACTCCGAGCGCCGTCAGTTGATTGGCGAGCAGGACGATGTCCTCAACAAGAAGTTTGCAGCAATCCAGGCGAGCGGCCTGACGCCTGTGCTTTGCGTAGGCGAGACGCTGGAAGAGCGCAAGGCAGGGCAGACGCTTGAAGTTGTAGGGCGTCAGTTGGACAGTGTCATCGCCGAGTTTGGCGTCAGTGCGCTGATCAATGCCGTTATTGCCTACGAGCCGGTCTGGGCCATTGGCACCGGATTGACGGCTTCGCCTCAAGAAGCGCAGGAAGTGCACGCAGCAATTCGTGCGCAACTGGCAAAAGAGAATGCCGAAGTCGCACAAGGCGTGCGACTTCTCTATGGCGGCAGCGTGAAGGCGGCCAATGCGGTCGAGCTCTTCAGCATGCCGGATATCGATGGGGGGCTCATTGGTGGAGCGTCCCTGAATGCAGATGAGTTCGGTGCGATCTGTCGCGCCGCGGGAAACTGAAAAAATGCTGGAAACAGTCGTAATCGTTTTTCACCTGTTGGGCGCTCTGGGCGTTGTTGCTCTGGTATTGCTGCAGCAGGGTAAAGGTGCGGACGCTGGTGCGTCGTTCGGAGCAGGTGCATCAAATACTGTCTTCGGAGGTCAAGGAACCTCTACCTTTCTCAGTAAGTTTACTGCTATACTTGCCGCATGTTTTTTCATAACCAGCTTGGGGTTAGGCTACTTTGCTAAAGAGAAAGCTCAACAGCTGACTCAGGTAGGTTTGCCAGACCCGGCAGTACTGGAAGTGAAGCAAAAGCCGGCAGCAGATGATGTACCGGTTCTCGAAGGGCAAAAGCCAGCAGTCGTTCCTGCTGACGTACCTCAAGCCCCAGAGAAGAAGTAAAAGAATTCGGCGATGTTCGTGAGGTCGCCAAAAAGAGTTGTAATGCCGAGGTGGTGGAATTGGTAGACACGCAACCTTGAGGTGGTTGTGCCCATAGGGTGTAGGGGTTCGAGTCCCCTTCTCGGTACCAATTAACAGGAGAGCCCGCGTCAGCGGGCTTTCTTGTAGGTGGATGTTGGATTGACCCAGCAATGGATCGGTCGTATACTTCCGCCCCAGCTTTGTCGCGGGGTGGAGCAGTTTGGTAGCTCGTCGGGCTCATAACCCGAAGGTCGTTGGTTCAAATCCAGCCCCCGCAACCAGTTTTAGCGGAGCCCCTTTTAAGGGGCTTTTTGTTAGCTGGACAGTACATGACGTCGATGTTCAGCGGCGTTTTCAGGGATGGGCTTTTGCCCATTTTTTTATTTCTAAAGCATGCACGAGGGGGTTCAGGTGTCGAGCAAGCTAGAACAGTTGCAGGACTTGTTGGCCCCGGTGGTCGTGGCCCTTGGCTATCAATGCTGGGGGATCGATTTCAGTTCCCAGGGCAAGCATTCGGTGCTGCGCATTTATATTGACAAGGAAGGTGGTGTTCTGGTTGACGACTGCGCAATCGTCAGTCGTCAGATCAGCGGTGTATTGGACGTAGAAGATCCAATCAGCACCGAATACACCCTTGAAGTATCTTCTCCTGGCATGGAGCGCCCACTGTTCACTATTGAGCAGTTTGCTTCGTACGCCGGGGAACAAGTGAAAATAAAGCTGCGCTCGCCCTTCGAAGGCCGGCGCAACTTTCAAGGCCTTCTCCGCGGGGTGGAGGAGCAGGATGTCGTGGTGCAGGTTGAAGACCACGAGTTCCTGTTGCCGATCGACATGATCGACAAGGCCAACATTATTCCCACGTTTGACTGAGACGTGCCGGTTACTGCGGATCCCGCGGATCCAATGGCTTGCGAAAGGCGAGGCGTACGATGAGCAAAGAAGTACTGCTGGTTGTTGAGTCGGTGTCCAATGAAAAGGGCGTTCCGGCAAGTGTAATTTTTGAAGCGCTGGAGCTGGCTCTTGCCACCGCCACCAAGAAACGTTTTGAAGATGAAGTAGAACTGCGTGTAGAGATCAATCGCCAGACAGGCAACTACGAGACTTTCCGTCGCTGGACAGTTGTCGAAGATGAAGATCTGGATGATCCTGCATACGAATTGGCGGTGGACCAGGCTCAGGTCAAGAAGCCGGGTGCCGTTGCAGGCGACCTGATCGAAGAGAAAATCGAATCCATCGAATTCGGTCGTATCGCTGCGCAGACCGCCAAGCAAGTCATTGTGCAGAAAGTTCGCGAAGCCGAGCGCGCTCAGGTGGTAGATGCCTATCGCGAGCGTCTGGGTGAAATCATTTCTGGTACTGTTAAAAAGGTTACACGTGACAATGTCATCGTTGACCTGGGTAACAATGCCGAGGCCTTGCTGGCTCGTGAAGACATCATTTCCCGGGAAACCTTCCGGGTTGGTGTCCGCGTCCGTGCTCTGCTGAAGGAAATTCGCACCGAAAACCGTGGCCCTCAGCTGATTCTGTCGCGTACTGCGCCAGAGATGCTGATCGAGCTTTTCCGCATTGAAGTGCCGGAAATTGCCGAAGGTCTGATCGAGGTGATGGCTGCCTCCCGTGACCCGGGTTCTCGTGCGAAAATCGCTGTTCGCTCCAAGGATAAACGAATCGATCCGCAAGGTGCCTGTATCGGCATGCGCGGTTCGCGCGTTCAGGCTGTTTCCGGCGAGCTGGGTGGCGAGCGTGTGGATATCGTTCTTTGGGACGATAATCCGGCGCAGTTCGTGATCAATGCAATGTCTCCTGCAGAAGTAGCGGCAATCATCGTAGATGAAGACGCGCATGCAATGGATATCGCAGTGGGCGCGGACAACCTGGCCCAGGCTATTGGTCGTGGCGGTCAGAACGTGCGTCTGGCCAGTCAGTTGACCGGCTGGACCCTGAACGTAATGACCGAATCGGACATCCAGGCCAAGCAGCAAGCTGAAACCGGTGACATCCTGCGCAATTTCATCGAAGAGCTCGAAGTCGATGAAGAGTTGGCACAGGTGCTGGTTGATGAAGGCTTCACCAGCCTGGAAGAGATTGCCTACGTACCGTTGGAAGAAATGCTCAACATCGACGGCTTTGACGAAGACATCGTCAACGAGCTTCGCGCTCGTGCCAAGGATCGTTTGTTGACTAAAGCCATCGCTACAGAGGAAAAGCTGGCAGACGCCCATCCGGCCGAAGACCTGCTCTCACTTGAGGGTATGGACAAGGATTTGGCGATGGAACTGGCGGTGCGCGGCGTAATTACCCGCGAAGACCTGGCCGAGCAGTCTATAGATGACCTGCTCGACATCGACGGCATTGACGATGATCGTGCCGGCAAGTTGATCATGGCCGCCCGAGCCCACTGGTTCGAGTAATTGGGCGCGGCCTGAGGAGAGAAGTGCATGACGCAAGTCACGGTGAAAGAACTGGCCAAAGTGGTCGACACACCGGTAGAGCGCCTGTTACAGCAGATGCGTGAGGCAGGTCTGCCGCACACCGCCGCCGAGCAAGTTGTGACCGATAACGAAAAACAAGCCTTGTTGACGCACCTGAAAAGCGGTCACAAGGCCAAGGTGGAAGAGCCTCGCAAGATTACCTTGCAGCGCAAGACCACCAGCACCCTGCGCGTTGCTGGCAGCAAAAGCATCAGCGTTGAAGTGCGCAAGAAGAAAGTCTTTGTGCAGCGTAGCCCGGAAGAGATCGAAGCCGAGCGCAAGCGCGAGATGGACGAACGCCGTGCGGTAGAAAATGCCGCTCGTCAAAAGGCTGAAGAAGAAGCCAAGCGTCGCGCCGAAGAAGATGCGCGCAACCAGCCTGCTGTCGGCCAGCCAGCTTCTGCACCTGCGCAACCTGTTGCAGCCGCCGAGCCAGTGCGTGAAGCGCCGGCAGCAGCTGCTGCTCCGGCACCTGCCAGCGCTGCGCCGTCTGCAGACGCTCGCAAGCGTGATGAACAGCGTCGTCCAGACAAACCTCGTGCTGACGACCGCAATGCCCGCGGCGGCGACGGAGAGCGTAAAAATGCTCCGCATCGTGCTTCGGTCAAAGAGAAGGCTCCGGCCCCTCGCGTTGCGCCTCGTACTACCGACGAAGAAAGCGACAGCTTCCGTCGCGGTGGTCGCGGCAAGTCCAAGCTGAAGAAGCGCAATGCGCATGGTTTCCAGAGCCCTACCGGTCCTGTGATCCGTGACGTTGCAATCGGCGAGACCATCACTGTCGGCGAGTTGTCGGCACAGATGTCGGTCAAGGCTGCTGAAGTCATCAAGTTCATGTTCAAGATGGGCACTCCGGTGACCATCAACCAGGTACTGGATCAGGAAACTGCCCAGTTGATCGCCGAAGAGCTGGGCCACAAGGTCACGCTGGTCAGCGACAACGCCCTGGAAGATTCCCTGGCTGAATCGCTGAAGTTCGAAGGTGAGTCGTTCTCCCGTGCACCGGTTGTGACCGTAATGGGCCACGTCGACCACGGTAAGACCTCGCTGCTCGACTATATCCGCCGTGCGAAGGTAGCAGCCGGTGAAGCGGGTGGTATCACCCAGCACATCGGTGCCTACCACGTTGAAACCGAACGCGGCATGGTGACGTTCCTCGACACCCCTGGTCACGCTGCGTTTACCGCAATGCGTGCCCGCGGTGCCAAGGCGACCGATATCGTGATTCTGGTTGTCGCTGCCGACGATGGCGTGATGCCGCAAACCATCGAAGCTGTTCAGCATGCTGTGGCTGCTGGCGTTCCGCTGGTTGTTGCGGTGAACAAGATCGACAAGCCTGGTGCCGACCTCGATCGTATTCGCAGCGAACTGTCCGTCCACGGTGTGACGTCCGAAGAGTGGGGCGGTGATACGCCTTTCGTTTCGGTCTCCGCGAAGATGGGTACCGGCGTCGACGAGCTGCTGGAAGCTGTTTTGTTGCAAGCCGAAGTCCTGGAACTCAAGGCAACGCCATCGGCCCCTGGTCGTGGTGTCGTCGTCGAGTCCCGTCTGGACAAGGGCCGTGGTCCGGTCGCTACTGTTCTGGTTCAGGACGGTACATTGCGTCAGGGCGACATGGTTCTGGTCGGTTCGAACTTCGGTCGCATTCGCGCCATGCTCGACGAGAACGGCAAGCCAGTCAAAGAAGCAGGTCCTTCGATCCCGGTCGAAATCCTGGGTCTTGACGGTACTCCGGATGCTGGCGACGAGATGTCGGTACTGGCTGACGAGAAGAAAGCCCGTGAAGTTGCCCTGTTTCGCCAAGGCAAGTTCCGCGAGGTCAAACTGGCTCGCGCTCATGCCGGCAAGCTGGAAAACATCTTCGAGAACATGGGTCAGGAAGAGAAGAAGACGCTCAACATCGTCCTCAAATCCGACGTCCGCGGTTCTCTGGAAGCACTGCAGGGCGCCCTCGGCGGCCTGGGTAACGACGAAGTGCAAGTGCGTGTAGTCGGTGGCGGTGTCGGTGGTATCACCGAGAGCGACGCCAACCTGGCACTGGCCTCCAACGCTGTACTGTTTGGCTTCAACGTGCGTGCCGATGCTGGCGCGCGCAAGATTGTCGAGCAGGAAGGTCTGGACATGCGTTACTACAACGTGATCTACGACATCATCGAAGACGTCAAGAAAGCCCTTACCGGTATGCTTGGCAGCGACGTCCGGGAGAACATCCTGGGTATTGCCGAAGTCCGCGATGTGTTCCGTTCGCCGAAGTTTGGCGCGATCGCAGGGTGTATGGTTCTGGAAGGCACGGTTTACCGTAACCGTCCAATTCGTGTTCTGCGCGAAGACATCGTTATCTTTGAAGGCGAGCTGGAATCCCTGCGCCGCTTCAAAGACGACGCTGCCGAAGTTCGTGCAGGCATGGAATGCGGTATCGGCGTCAAGAGCTACAACGACGTCAAGGTCGGTGACAAGATCGAAGTCTTCGAGAAGGTCCAAGTGGCTCGCAGCCTCTAAATCGCGAGCCTCAGGAGCCATGGTGGGAGCCTTGCATGCAAATGCTCTGCTTCCCCCGAGGCCTCTAAACGCAACGCCCGGTCTGGCAATTGTCAGGCCGGGCGTTTGCCGCTTTCAGACTGTCAGGGTTTGCTCCCGGATCAGTAACAGGTAACAAGCATGGCAAAAGAATACAGCCGTACCCAACGTATCGGCGATCAGATGCAGCGTGAGCTGGCGCAACTGATCCGTCGCGAAATCAAGGACCCACGTGTGGGTCTGGTCACTATCACCGCCGTAGACGTCAGCCGTGACGTGGGTCATGCGAAGATTTTCATGACCGTCATGGGGCAGGACAGCGCGGAAGAGATCGCACAGACCATCAAGGTGCTCAACTCTGCCGCAGGCTTCCTGCGCATGCAGTTGGCACGCGAAATGAAGCTGCGCAGTGTGCCTCAACTGCATTTCCACTACGACGAAAGCGTCGTGCGTGGTGCACATCTCTCGGCACTGATCGAGCGTGCCGTGGCGCAGGACGGCCAGCATCAGGAAGGCTCGGCATCGTCAGATGCAAAGCCTGAAAGCAACGAGGAATAAAGGGTGGCTCAGGTCAAGCGTATACGCCGCAATGTCAGCGGGATCATCCTGCTCGACAAGCCACTGGGCTTCACTTCCAACGCCGCTCTGCAAAAGGTTCGATGGCTGCTCAACGCCGAGAAGGCCGGGCATACCGGCAGCCTCGATCCCCTGGCAACGGGTGTTTTGCCATTGTGCTTTGGTGAAGCGACCAAGTTCTCTCAATACTTGCTCGATTCGGACAAGTCCTACGAGACTTTGGCACAACTGGGTAAAACCACTACCACCGCCGATTCTGAAGGCGAGGTTTTGCTCACGCGTCCGGTGACCGTTGGTCGCGACGATATCGAAGCGGTTCTGCCGCATTTTCGCGGGCAAATCAGCCAGATACCTCCCATGTACTCAGCCCTCAAGCGTGACGGCCAGCCACTTTACAAGCTGGCACGTGCAGGGGAAGTAGTGGAGCGCGAGCCCCGTTCTGTTACTATTGCGCGCCTGGAATTACTTGCTTGCGAAGGCGACACGGCACGTCTGTCCGTCGATTGCAGCAAAGGCACCTATATCCGTACGCTGGTCGAGGATATTGGTGAAAAGCTCGGTTGTGGTGCTTACGTCGCAGAGCTGCGCCGTACCCAGGCGGGGCCTTTCACGCTGGCTCAGACGGTTACGCTGGAGGAGCTGGAGCAAGTACACGCCGACGGCGGCAATGAAGCGGTTGACCGCTTCCTGATGCCATCGGACAGCGGTCTGCTGGACTGGCCGCTGCTGAAGTTTTCGGAGCACAGTTCGTTTTACTGGTTGCACGGGCAGCCAGTACGCGCGCCGGACGCACCGAAATTCGGTATGGTTCGCGTGCAGGATCACGAAGGCCGCTTCATCGGTATCGGTGAAGTCGGCGAAGACGGGCGTATTGCGCCGCGTCGATTGATTCGGTCAGAGTGACCGGAACCAGTCCGTCCGCAGGCTAGCCTGCGAGCGGGGTGGAACGAGGATGGCTGTCAACAGGCACGGTCATACCTCCTTTTTTAATACGGGGATCTGTCCTCGGCCTGTTGGAAACGTTTCTCCGGAAACGCTTCCTTGAACAAAAGGATTGCCCACATGGCACTCAGCGTTGAAGAAAAAGCTCAGATCGTAACCGACTACCAGCAAGCTGTTGGTGATACTGGTTCGCCAGAAGTGCAAGTTGCACTGCTGACCGCCAACATCAACAAACTGCAAGGCCACTTCAAGGCCAACGGTAAGGACCACCACTCGCGTCGTGGTCTGATCCGTATGGTAAACCAGCGCCGCAAGCTGCTGGATTACCTGAAAGGTAAGGACGTTAGCCGTTACAGCGCCCTGATCGGTCGTCTGGGTCTGCGTCGCTAATAACGACGTTGCTAGAGGTTGGTTGTCTGTCACGATCCGTCGGGTTTGCCCGGTGGTTCTGGCAGGCTCCCAGCCTCAAGTTTTATCTGGGCTGTGGAAGGGGCCGATTCCCCACGCTGCCCAAGAATTCGCAAGAAACCAGTTCCCCAAGAGCCACAAAGAAAGGTAGGAAACCGTGAACCCGGTAATCAAAAAGTTTCAGTTCGGTCAATCGACCGTAACCCTCGAGACAGGCCGTATCGCCCGTCAAGCCTCTGGCGCAGTATTGGTCACCGTTGACGACGACGTCAGCGTACTCGTGACTGTGGTCGGCGCCAAACAGGCTGACGCTGGCAAAGGCTTCTTCCCTCTGTCCGTGCACTACCAGGAAAAAACCTACGCTGCCGGCAAGATTCCTGGTGGTTTCTTCAAGCGTGAAGGCCGTCCTTCCGAGAAAGAAACCCTGACCTCGCGCCTGATCGACCGTCCGATCCGCCCGTTGTTTCCAGAAGGCTTCATGAACGAAGTGCAGGTCGTCTGCACCGTCGTCTCCACCAGCAAGAAAATCGATCCGGACATCGCTGCGATGATCGGTACTTCGGCTGCTCTGGCTATCTCCGGTATTCCGTTTGACGGTCCGGTCGGTGCTGCCCGTGTCGCTTTCCACGAAAGCACCGGCTACCTGTTGAACCCGACTTACGAGCAACTGCAGGCGTCGAGCCTGGACATGGTCGTAGCCGGTACTTCCGAAGCCGTTCTGATGGTTGAATCGGAGGCCAAAGAGCTGACCGAAGACCAGATGCTGGGCGCTGTGCTGTTCGCCCATGACGAATTCCAGGTGGTGATCAACGCCATCAAGGAACTCGCCGCCGAGGCTGCCAAGCCTACCTGGGCATGGCAGCCCAAGCCTGAAGCGACCGCGTTGCTGGGCGCTATCCGTGCCGAGTTTGGCGACGCGATCTCCCAGGCTTACACCATCACTGTCAAAGCCGACCGCTACGCGCGTCTGGGCGAACTGAAAGATCAGGTCGTTGCCAAGCTCGCTGTCGAAGAAGGCAGCCCGTCCGCCAGCGAAGTCAAGGCTGCGTTCGGCGAAATCGAATACCGCACCGTTCGCGAAAACATTGTAAACGGCAAGCCGCGTATCGATGGCCGTGACACGCGCACCGTTCGCCCTCTGAACATCGAAGTCGGCGTTCTGCCAAAGACTCACGGTTCGGCACTGTTCACCCGTGGCGAAACTCAGGCGCTGGTTGTTGCCACGCTGGGTACTGCACGTGACGCACAGCTGCTCGACACCCTTGAAGGCGAGAAAAAAGACCCCTTCATGCTGCACTACAACTTCCCTCCGTTCTCGGTGGGCGAGTGTGGTCGCATGGGCGGCGCAGGTCGTCGTGAAATCGGTCACGGTCGTCTGGCCCGTCGCAGTGTCCAGGCCATGCTGCCAGGCGCTGACGTGTTCCCTTACACCATCCGTGTTGTATCGGAAATCACCGAGTCCAACGGCTCCAGCTCCATGGCCTCGGTCTGCGGTGCTTCCCTGGCTCTGATGGACGCCGGTGTGCCGATGAAAGCACCGGTTGCCGGTATCGCCATGGGTCTGGTCAAGGAAGGTGAGAAGTTCGCCATTCTGACCGACATCCTGGGTGACGAAGACCATCTAGGCGATATGGACTTCAAGGTAGCCGGTACCTCCAAAGGTGTTACCGCGCTGCAGATGGACATCAAGATCAAAGGCATCACCGAAGAAATCATGGAGATCGCTCTGGGCCAAGCCCTGGAAGCTCGCCTGAACATCCTCGGTCAGATGAACCAGATCATCGGTCAGTCGCGTAACGAACTGTCGGCCAACGCTCCGACCATGATCGCGATGAAAATCGACACCGACAAGATCCGTGACGTGATCGGCAAGGGTGGCGCGACCATCCGTGCTATCTGCGAAGAGACCAAGGCTTCGATCGACATCGAAGACGACGGCTCGATCAAGATATTCGGCGAATCCAAGGAAGCGGCTGAGGCAGCACGTCAGCGCGTTCTGGGCATTACCGCAGAAGCCGAGATCGGCAAGATCTACGTCGGCAAGGTTGAGCGCATCGTCGATTTCGGCGCATTCGTCAACATCCTGCCTGGCAAGGACGGTCTGGTTCACATCTCGATGCTGAGCGATGCTCGTGTAGAGAAAGTGACCGATATCCTCAAGGAAGGTCAGGAAGTCGAAGTGCTGGTACTGGACGTGGACAATCGCGGCCGTATCAAGCTGTCGATCAAAGACGTAGCGGCAGCGAAAGCGTCGGGTGTCTGATTGACTTGAGCAACACTTGAAAAAGGACTCTTCGGAGTCCTTTTTTTATAGCGCAATTAAAGGGTTACAAACCTGAGCATGCAAACTGCTCGGTATAAACATGCATCTTGCAAGCTGTCGTGATGACGAACGGGCAATCTGCACGATTCCGTGGAAATCAATAAAATATAACTAATTGATTTTAAAGGTTTTTCAGATTTTCTGTTATTGGCACAGCGCTTGCGATATACCTGTTAACCCTGCCACCACATGCTGGTGCAGATTTCGAGAAAAACAGGAGTTATCGTATGAAGAAGTTCGCTATTGCCGCTGCTACCGCTACTGCCCTGACTCTGACCATGGCCAATGCTGCTTTCGCACAGACCTCGGCCCAGGCGCCAATGGTTCTGGCAGCTAACACCACCACTCAAGAAGTCAAAGAAGACACCTCTGACACCTGGATCACTACCAAAGTCAAAGCTGACCTGCTGACTGAAAAAGGTATTCCTGGTTCGGACATCAAGGTTGAGACCAACAAAGGCGTGGTTTCCCTGTCCTCCATGGTAAAAGTGACTGAAGCTCAGAAAAACACTGCCGTCGCTATTACCAAGAAAATCAAAGGTGTTAAAGACGTATCGGCTGCTGGCCTGAAAGCCGAGTAATCGAATACTGCTCATGAACAGCCGCAGTCATTGATTGATGGAAGGTTCATGCGAGGCTACAAGGATGTAGCCATTAAAGGCCCCGGCTGAAGAGTCGGGGCCTTTTCTATGGCGGGGAATAACAGGTTGGGGCGGAAAGGTCAGTTGCGGCGCTTGCTTTCAATCCTGACCAGACGACCGCCTTCGAAGCGCAAGTACTGATACATGCCGTTATCAGGACCGTATATCCACTCCTCGATCCTCACAGCTTCGGACCTCCGATAATTACTATTGAAGGTTTCCTGAGTACCGAGCAATTCCTGACTCACCGGCTCTCCGCACTTCTGCTGGACTTCGAACGCGCGGTCGCCGGTGCTTATCAGCTGGTTGCCGCAACGCAGTGTTGATGTGGCATATGCCGAGGCAGCCACTGACCCGGCCACGGCGGCAAGGGTCAGGTTGATCAGCAGTTTGATTCGGGTGCGTGCCAAGGGCTTCATTCACTGTCGAGGTGGAGGGGGCTGATGACTTTACCATCCGGTTGGGCCTGACCTAGCCGGGCGTCGACGAAGTACACGCGGGCGTCTTCCAGCTTGCCCTTGTCTACCAGGTAGTCCTTGATGCTGCTGGCTCTGCCCTGGCCCAGTTCACGCAGCAATACCTCATTGCTGCTCCAGAACCTGAGTACGGCGGCACGCATCTGTCCGGCACGTTGTTCCTTGCTCAGACCGGCCCATTCAGCAGGCGGCTGCTGTTTAAGGCGTGTCCGATAAATACCTTCAAGCATGGGCGCTTTTTCGTCTTCCGGGACCTGGATCAGGCCCGCCCTGGGGGGAACCTTGTCACCGCGTCTCTGAAGAATCTTGTAATACGTGTACTGGTATTCCCGCTCCAGCCTCTGCTGTGCGATCAACGGACCATCACTGCTGGCAGCGCTGGTGCCTTCGATCTCCAGCTTCAGGTCCGGGCGCTCCTTGAGTGCGACCGAAAGCTTGTCCAGGGCACTTTGCGCCTCTGCCGACAAATCACTGGAGCCTGGCGCGAAACTCACGCTGCCGAGGTCCTCTGAGCTTCCACCGGCGACCAGCCCGCCGAGCATCTTGAACGGAGCCTGCGCAGCACGCAGCACAAGATTGCGCAGGGTCTGCCAGACAATCGGCATCACGCTGAACTGCGGATTGTTCAGGTCGCCCTCGATGGGCAGCTCCAGAGAAATTCGGCCCTGCGTATCCTTGAGCAGCGCGACAGCCAGACGAATAGGCAAGTCCAGGGCATCGGGGCTATCGACCCGTTCACCCAGTTGCAGTTGCTCTACCAGCACCTTGTTCTGAGCCTTGAGCTGACCTTTGGTAATCAGGTAGTGCAAATCGAGGTTGAGCCTGCCCTTACGGATCCTGAAACCGGCGAACTTGCCGGAGTAGGGCGTCAGATTGGTCAGCTCGACGCGCTTGAAGCTGGTGGTGATATCGAGGCTGGCCATCGGGTCGAACGGATTGAGACTGCCTTTGATCGTCACGGGCGCATAGCGATCCACCTTGCCCTCCATGTCCACGGGGGCCGGTGTAGGCTTGCGGTTATCTATAGTGCCGATGCGGCCGTTGAGCTGTTGCACGGCGGTGGCAAAGTTGGGGGTCAGGGTCATGTCGGCAAAGTTTGCCGAACCATCCTTGATATTTACTTCGCCGACGTGGATCGCCAGAGGGTTCTCTGCCTTGGCCTTGGGTTGTGTTCTGGCTGGCTTTGGCTGCGAGGCAGTCTTGTCATCGGCCTGAGGGATCAGCAGGTCATCGACGTTGGTCGTGCGGTCTTCGTTGATCATGAAGCGCGCATAGGGCTGATCCATGTCGACCTTGGCAATCGAAAGACCGGTGCCGTGCTGGTAGTCCAGCCCTTCGAGTTGCAGTTGCTGCCACTTCAGGAAGTCGCGCTGTTTGAGCGTGTCGAGCGTGTGAAGCTGATTGACCTGAGCTTTGCCGGTGACGCTGAACGCCAGTGGTTCAGTGCTTTTCAGGTTGACCGCCAGATCGCTACCGAGCATGCCGCTGCGCAGCTCCAGACGAATGAACGGGCTTATATAAGCCTGGGCGATGCGCAGGTCGATATCGCGCGAGGTTACGTTGAGTTGTGCGCTGACCGGGTTGAGGTTCACATTGCCTGCCGCGGCCAGGTTGCCCTGCTTGCCCAGTCCGGTATCGAGCTTGAGCGTAAAGGGTGCCTTGTTCAGGCTGTCGAAATTCTGGATGTCCAGATTCAACGGGCCAACATCCAGTGCAACGGGCTCTTGAGGTACGCGATCTGCCAGATGGACCATGTAATTGCGCAGTTGCACATCGCGCAGCAACACCTGCCAAGGCTTGTTCTGAGCAACAGGTTGCGCGTTGGCTTTGGCAGCGTTCTCGGTAGCGGCGGGTGCTTCGGCAGCCTTTTCATCCACGGCCGGTGTTTGCGGTGCTGCTGGCCTGGCTGGCTGGCCGGCGAACAGTTTCTGCCAATCCAGTTGCCCGTCGGCTTCGCGTGCTGCCCAGGTTTCCAGCTTCTGGCTGCGGATCTTGCCTACGTTGACCAACTGCTTTGCCAGATCGACCGATGTTTCGCTCACGTCCAGGCGTTGCAGGCGTAGCAAAGGCCGACCGTCTGGCGTGTTCAGTGCGAAGGGCGCGACGCTGGCCGAAACATTGGTCAGCTTGAGCTCGGTTTCCTTGGCCAGATTCAGTGTGTAAGCGGTGCTGAAATTCAGCACGCCGTCTTCAAGTGCCAGCGGCAAGGCATCACGCACGTAAGGCCACCACAGCTTCATCTTGCTGTCGGTAACTTTCAGCGTTCCCTCAGAGGTGATGGGTATCAGACTGATACGGCCGACCCAGTCGATCTGCCCGCCATCCGGCCCCGCCGCAACCAGCGTCATGTCGGCATTGTCTTCGGGAAGAGTGCTGAGGTTCTTGAGTTCGAAATTGAGTGTGTCGTAGAGAAACTCGATGGGCTGGCTGGGGCGCAGGTCCTGGAAATGAACGTAGCCATCTGCCAGTTTGATTTCGTCGATACGCAGTGGGAACGGCTTGCCGGGCGGTTCGTTCTTTACCGGTTCGCTGGCGGGCAGCTTGAACAGCTGTGCCAGATTGAGTTTGCCCTGTTTGTCGAACAGCAGCTCGGTGCGCGGTTTGATCAGCTCGACGCGTTGCAGATGCAGGGCCCGCGTCCACAGACTATTGATTTGCAGATTGGCGTAGAGCTTTTCAAACGCGACCTGTTCCTTGCCCGGCGTACCGATGTTCAGGCCCCAGAGGGTCAGTTCCAGCGTGTAGGGGTTGAATTCCAGACGTTCGAGCTTCGCCGGCACCGTGGCGTAGTTGGCCAGTTGCTGATTCGCGATACGCAGAGCGACGCCGGGAAGAATGAAGAACCCCAGCAAGCTGTAGAGCACGATCACAGTCAGCAGGGAGCCAAGTGTGCGTTTCAATCCTCTGGACATGGGCAGCGGCGTCTCTCTCTTTTGGAAGCCCTTGGAGTATGGCATGCCTGTTCGGTTCCCAAGGCACTGCCGTCGCGGCTTGTAGGAACTTTCTGGTATTACGCTCCGCGTCAGAGTTGCAGGATCAACGTTTTCAGGGGCGGCTGATTATCCAGAGAAGGGAAGTCTTCGGCGGGACGCATCTCCTCGCAGTCGCGCACCGGACGCCCTGCCTTGGTGGCGCAGCGCAGTACCTGTTCACGCCAGTCCTGCATACTGACTTTTGCCAGATTGTTGCAGCAGATCAGTACACCGCCTTCTGCCGTAGTCAACAGGGCGGGCTTGAGCAGGCTTTGATAATCGCGCAGCAGGTCAACGGTACCGAACGCGCTTTTGGCCCAGGCAGGCGGATCAAGCAGGACCAGATCATATTGACGCTGTTGCAGCTTCACATAGTTGGGTAATTGTTGAGTGCGTCGCGCCGCAACAGGCAGCCCGGCCAGTTGGCGTATCGCCGGAAAATAATCCGACTGGATGAATTGCATAGGCGGCAGTTGCGGGTTGAGCGCGCCATTTTCCCGACCCACGGCCAGATTGCCCTCGGCGAAATCCAGATTGCACACTTCGCTCGCGCCACCGGCCGCAGCGCTGAGACCGACGCCGCAGGTGTACGCGAACAGGTTCAACACGCTTTTGCCGGCGCTGTGCTGCTTGACCCAGCCACGCGTGTTGCGCAGATCCATAAACAACAGCGGGTCCTGGCCTGCATGTCGGCCACGGACCCGGTAGTTGAGCCCCCATTCGTGCCCGACATGGTCGGCCAGCGCCGCGTCCTCCGCCTTGTAAACGGTGTCCTGGCGGTCCACGCGCGAGTTGCCTTGCGAGCGATCGTTATAGACCAGCAACATGTCCAGGCCCAGTCGCGTTTCGATCTGCTTGTGCAACGCCAGCAATGCGTCGCGATCCAGTCGGGTGTGAAAGCTTTGCACCAGCAATTGCGGGCCGTAGCGGTCGATGGTCAGCCCGCTGGCACCTTCCTGGCTGCCGTGAAACAGTCGATAGCAGTCTGTGCCCTGCCGATGCAGTTCGCCAAGCAGCGATTGGCGGTTATCGAGGGCGACGCTGAGCGCCTGATTCAAGGAAGACATGCTGAGCGCCTCGGGCTGGAATAAGGCGCGGGAGTTTAACAGCTAGCGGGCGCTGAAGGTTTTTGGTGTCAGGCGCGCCATTCTGGCTCGTGTTGTCATACAGCGCCAATAATCCCCTGCTAGGGTGCCTTTTTGCCTGTCAGCGAGGGGATAACCGTGAGCCAGTTCGATCTCAAGCGTCGCCGTGTCATCCAGGCCGTGGGGGCCGGTTTGCTGTTGCCGGGGCTTGCCCCCGCGGTAATTGCTTCGGTGCAGGATCGCCCGAAAATGGTCGATGGTGTGCAGTCCGGGGATCTGCTCGGTGACAAGGCGATGGTCTGGAGTCGCAGCGACCGGCCTTCACGCATGGTGGTCGAATGGGACACACGCAGCATGTTTACCCAGCCGCGGCGCGTGGTGTCGGCGCTTGCCGATCAGCGCACTGACTTCACCGCGCGGGTGGAGTTGAGCGGACTGCCGGTCGATCAGGCGATTTTCTACCGCGTCTCATTCGAGGATGCCCAGACCGGTGTCGCCAGTGAGCCGTGGTTCGGCCATCTGCGCAGCTCACCGCAGCAGCGTCGTGATATCCGCTTCGTCTGGAGCGGCGACACGGTGGGGCAAGGCTTCGGCATCAACCCCGATATCGGTGGCATGCGTATCTATGAGGCGATGCGCTTGCGTTTGCCTGACTTTTTTATCCACAGCGGTGACACCATTTACGCTGACGGTCCGGTGCCTGAGCAGATCGCCACGGAAGGTGGGCGGATCTGGCGCAACCTGACGACTGAAGCGAAAAGCAAGGTAGCGGAGACTCTCGACGAGTACCGTGGCAACTACCGCTATAACCTGATGGACGAAAATCTGCGCCGTTTCAATGCCGAGGTGCCGCAGATCTGGCAATGGGATGACCACGAGGTCACCAACAACTGGTCACCCAGCAAGCAGCTTGACGAGCGATACAAGATCAAGGACATCCAGTTGCTGTCCTCGCGTGCCCGCCAGGCTTATCTGGAATACGCGCCGCTGCGCTTGCAGGAGGCGGACAATGGCGGACGTATTTATCGCAAGGTGCCGTACGGTCCGATGCTCGACGTGTTTGTCCTCGATATGCGCAGTTACCGCGACGGGAATGATGCCAACCTCGCTGACAAGCCCGGCCCGACCACGGCATTTCTGGGCCGCGAGCAACTTGACTGGCTCAAGCGCGAACTCGATGCGTCCCGCGCACAATGGAAAGTCATTGCCGCTGACATGCCCATCGGCCTTGGTGTGCCGGATGGAGAGGTAAGCCCCGGTGTGGCGCGCTGGGAAGCCATCGCCAATGGCAATGACGGCCCGGCGCTCGGGCGGGAGCTGGAGATTGCCGAATTGCTGGCTTACTTGCACGCGCAGAAGATTCGCGACTGCGTCTGGCTGACTGCCGATGTGCACTACTGCGCTGCGCATCATTACCAGCCGGATCGAGCCGTGTTTCAGGACTTCGACCCATTCTGGGAGTTCGTGGCCGGACCCTTGAATGCGGGCAGCTTCGGGCCCAATGTGCTGGACAAGACGTTCGGCCCTGAGCTGGTCTTCCAGAAGGCGCCTCCTGCGCAGAACACGTCGCCTTTTGCGGGTTATCAGTTCTTTGGCGAAGTGAACATTGACGGTCAGACCGGCGAGATGTCCGTCGCCCTGCGCGATCTCGATGGTGTTTCAGTGTTCGAGCGCAAATTGCAGCCGACAGAGGAGGTCAGCCGAATCGTCTGACGGACGATGGGGGCGGGGCCAAGTAAGGTTTTCGGAAATTCCTTGCAACATGCTTGTCATGTGTGGCCTATCATGGGCTACCTAACGACGGGACCGGATGCGTGGCATGCTGGCTATCTTTCTCGAAACCCTGAACATCACCGCCCCGGTGTTTGCCATGCTGTTTCTGGGCGTATTGCTCAAGCGGATCGGTGCGATCAACGACGGGTTCATCGTTGCGGCCTCCGGTCTCGTGTTCAACGTCACCATGCCTGCGCTGCTGTTTCTGGGCATCATTCACGCCGATTTGCGTGCGGCCCTGCAACCCCGGCTGCTGATCTTCTTCAGTGCCGCGACGCTGCTGAGTTTCGCATTCGCCTGGGGCTGGGCGATCTGGCGTTGCCCGCAGGAAGAGCGCGGCGTCTACGTTCAGGGCGCGTTCCGTGGCAACAACGGGGTAATCGGACTGGCGCTGGCAGCCAGCATGTACGGCCCTTACGGCATTTCGCTGGGCGCGATTCTCGCGGCTCTGGTCATCGTCTTCTACAACACGTTGTCCACGATTGTGCTGGCGGTTTACAGCCCGGTGATCAAATCCGATCCCTGGAGTGTTTTCAAAAGTGTGCTGGCCAACCCGCTGATCATCAGCGTGATCATCGCCTCGCCTTTCGCTTACTTCAGCATAGGCCTGCCCAAGTGGCTGGAGACGTCCGGCAGTTATCTGGCACAAATGACCCTGCCGCTGGCACTGATCTGCATTGGCGGTACGCTGTCGCTGGCTTCGCTGCGCAAAAGCGGCAATCTGGCGATCAGTGCCAGTGTCATGAAGATGATCACACTGCCGTTGCTTTGCACGCTGGCAGCCTGGCTGTTGGGTTTTCGCGGCGCGGAACTGGGGATTCTGTTTCTGTACTTCGCCAGCCCGACGGCCGCTGCCAGCTACATCATGGCGCGTACCGCCAACGGCAACTACGAACTGGCCGCCGCGATCATCGTCATCACCACGCTGGCCGCAGCCGTCACCACCAACGTGGGAATCTTCATTCTGCAATGGGGCGGCTGGATCTAGTCCGCTTTCACGTAGCTGTCGATGACTTCCTGGGCCGCACGAAATGCGTCGATGGCTGCTGGTACACCGGCATAAACCGCGCAATGCAGCAGCGCCTCACGGATTTCTTCAACCGTGCAGCCATTGTTCAGCGCACCACGAACGTGGCCCTTGAGTTCTTGCGGGCATTTAAGTGCGGTGAGCGTGGCCAGGGTGATCAGGCTGCGCGTTTTCAATGGCAGGCCGTCGCGACTCCAGACGCTGCCCCAGGCGTGCTCGTTGACAAAGTCCTGCAGCGGCTGGCTGAACTCGGTGGCGTTACCCAGTGCACGGTCAACGTAGACATCGCCCATCACCTGACGACGGATCTGTTCGCCGTCGCTGATCGTCTTGTCTGTCATGGCATTTCCCCTTGTATCGATGAGGGTTGAGGTCAGTGCTGGCGTCGCCATGCGCGGATCGTGCCCCAGGCCACGACAACGCCCAGCACAGGCAGAACCAGGGTAAGCATTTTTGTTTCAAGCCTCTCGGCCAGTGCCATGCCGGTGCTGATCGACAGAATATGCAACCCGTAAGTCAGGTACAACGACAGCAGAAACAGGCCTTCCATGCGGTCTATCCGGTAACCCGAATAGAACAGCGGCACGCAAAGCAGCGATACACCGAGCATGATCGGCAGATCGAACACCATCGCGTTCGGTGAGATCGTCAGCGGCACCGGAGCGACCAGTGCGGTCACTCCCAACACGCCCAGCAGATTGAAAAGATTGCTGCCGATCACGTTACCCACGGCAATATCGCGTTCACCGCGAAACGCTGCGATCAATGAGGTCATCAGTGCGGGCAGCGAAGTGCCGATGGCGATTACCGTGAGTCCGACGATGCGCTCGGACAGTCCCAGGTGGATGGCAATCACCACCGAGGCATCGACCAGCAAGTGCCCGCCGGCAGTCAACAGCAGCAAGCCTGCGGCCAGCATCAGGACGCGTGTGAACGTGCGCGGTTTCTCGGTGGTTTCGGCATAACCATGACGCGGCGTGTGGCCGCCCTGGCGGATGATGAAAAACAGGCAGGCCAGCAGTCCTGCGAGCAGCAGTACGCCGTCAAATTTGCTGAATTCTCCATTCCACGACAGGCCGATGGCCAGTAGACAGGCACCGATCATCAGCGGGATATCGACGTGCAACACCTGACGGGCAACGCGCAGCGGAATGATCAGCGCGCACAGACCGAGGATCACCAGCACATTGAAGATATTGCCGCCGATGACACTGCCTACGGCGATGTCGGTGTTATCGGCAAAGGCTGCTTGCAAACTGACCGCCATCTGTGGCGCGCTGGTGCCCATTGCCACGACGGTAAGCCCGATGATCAGTGGCCTGACCTTGAAAATCGCGGCCAGGTACACAGCTGCGCGAACCGACAGCTCTGCCCCGATCAGCAGCAGTAACAAGCCACTGAGCATTTGAATGAGCGCGGGGGCGGGCAGGGCCGATAGCTGGAGAATATGAGTGTCCTTGGTGGGGTAATCGGGGTTGAGGTCAGTCGAGTGCCTGAACGCGTACTGGCGCGGTGCCGCTGCGTAGCATACCCAGTTGTTCGGCTGCTTCGCGAGAGACGTCGATCAAACGACCACGTGTGTGTGGGCCGCGATCATTGATGCGTACGACCACTGACCTGTCGTTGTCCAGATTCGTGACTTTGACGCGCGTGCCGAATGGCAACTGCCGATGCGCGGCAGTCAGGGCATTCTGATTGAAAGCTTCGCCGCTGGCAGTGCGGTTGCCGTGATGTTGGGCTCCGTAATAAGCGGCCGTGCCGGTCTCGTCATAACCGTGAGGGTCGATGATGTGATTGGCGCAGCCAGCCAGTAACGTCAGCAGGCTGCAGGCAAAAATAAGGCGGCGCATGGGGGCTGGTTCCTGAGTGCCGGGGGAGTGGTAGTTGACTCTTGTGCCAATGCTCGCGTTGGCATGCATTTCGTGACGTAGCAACCCGGTGTCGCACAGCGTACTCGACACCGGATGCAGAGCGTGCGGAAAGGCATCCCCACGCAGAGCGCGGGGACACAGGTATTTGAGCGATCAGCCCTCCAGCCTGGCCTTCAGCAGTTCGTTGACCTGCTGCGGGTTGGCTTTGCCTTTGGAAGCTTTCATCGCCTGGCCGACGAAGAAGCCGAACATCTTGCCGCGTTTGGCCTCGTCGGCTGCGCGATACTGTTCGACCTGTTCCGCGTTGGCAGCCAGCATCTCGTCGAGCATCGACTCGATGGCACCACTGTCGGTCACCTGCTTCAAGCCGCGCTTTTCGATGACTTCATCGGCACTGCCTTCGCCGTTGGCCATCGCCTCGAAAACCATTTTCGCGATCTTGCCGGAAATGGTGTTGTCGGTGATGCGCTTGAGCATGCCACCCAACTGCTCGGCACTGACCGGCGACTGTTCGATTTCCAGGCCCTGTTTGTTCAGCAGGCTGCCCAGCTCGACCATGACCCAGTTGGCTGCCAGCTTGGCGTCACCACTGATGCTGGCCACTTGCTCGAAGTAGTCCGCCTGCTCGCGGCTGGAGGCCAGTACGCCGGCGTCGTAGGTCGACAGGCCGAACTGGCTCTGGAAGCGCTCGCGTTTCTGCGGCGGCAGCTCCGGCAACGTGGCGCGGGTTTCTTCTAGAAACGAATCCTCGATGATGACCGGCAACAGGTCGGGGTCGGGGAAGTAACGGTAGTCGTTAGCTTCCTCCTTGCTGCGCATGGCGCGGGTTTCGTTGGTGTTCGGGTCATACAGACGGGTTTGCTGGATGACCTTGCCGCCGTCTTCGATCAGGTCGATCTGACGCTGGATCTCGCTATTGATTGCCTTCTCGATGAAACGGAACGAGTTGACGTTCTTGATCTCGCAACGGGTGCCGAACTCGACCTGACCTTTTGGACGAATCGAGACGTTGCAGTCGCAGCGCAGCGAGCCTTCGGCCATGTTGCCGTCACAGATGCCCAGATAGCGGACGATCGCGTGGATGGCCTTGACGTAGGCCACGGCCTCCTTGGCACTGCGCATGTCCGGTTCGGAAACGATCTCCAGCAGCGGTGTGCCGGCCCGGTTCAGGTCAATGCCGGTCATGCCCTGAAAATCTTCGTGCAGGCTTTTGCCCGCGTCTTCTTCAAGGTGCGCACGCGTGATGCCGATGCGCTTGACCGTGCCGTCGTCCAGCGTGATGTCCAGGTGGCCCTTGCCGACAATCGGCAGCTCCATCTGACTGATCTGATACCCCTTGGGCAAATCAGGGTAGAAGTAATTCTTGCGGGCAAACACGTTGTGCTGGCCGATTTCGGCATCCACTGCCAGGCCGAACTTCACGGCCATGCGTACGGCTTCCTTGTTCAGTACCGGCAATACGCCCGGCATACCCAGATCGACGAGGCTGGCCTGGGTATTGGGCTCGGAGCCGAACGTTGTGGCGCTACCGGAAAAAATCTTTGATTGGGTCGAAAGCTGGGTATGAATCTCCAGCCCGATGACGACTTCCCATTGCATGTGTTTCTCCTCAGAAGCCTTCAGGTGCGCGAGTGTGCCAGTCGGTGACTTGCTGATACTGATGCGCCACATTCAAGAGGCGGCCTTCCTGGAAATACGGGGCCAGCAATTGCACGCCGACCGGCAGGCCGTCGACAAAGCCCGCAGGCATGGAGAGCCCAGGCAGGCCCGCGAGGTTGGCGGTGATGGTGTAGAAGTCTTCCAGGTATTCGGCAATCGGATCGTTGGTCTTGGCGCCGATTTTCCAGGCCGGGTTGGGCGTGGTCGGGCCGAGAATCACGTCGACATCGGCGAACGCGTTCATGAAATCGTTTTTGATCAGGCGACGAATTTTCTGTGCCTGCAGGTAATAGGCGTCGTAGTAGCCTGCCGACAGCGCGTAGGCACCTACCATGATGCGTCGCTGGACTTCCGGACCAAAGCCTTCGGCGCGTGAGCGCTTGTACAGGTCGGTCAGGTCCTTCGGGTCTTCGCAGCGGTAGCCGAAACGCACGCCGTCGAAGCGCGACAGGTTGGACGAGGCCTCGGCCGGAGCGATGACGTAGTAAGCCGGAATGGCGTGTTGCAGGTTCGGCAAACTGATTTCCTTGACGACTGCGCCGAGCTTTTCCAGCTCCTTGACGCTTTCGTGTACCAGCTGTGCGATACGCGGGTCGAGACCTGCGCTGAAGTATTCTTTCGGCACACCGATACGCAGGCCCTTGAGCGAGGTATTGAGGCCGGCGGAGTAGTCTGGAACCGGCTCGTCGATGCTGGTGGAATCCTGCGGGTCGAAACCGGCCATGCCTTGCAGCAGCAGTGCGCAGTCTTCGGCGGTGCGTGCCATCGGCCCCGCCTGATCGAGGCTGGACGCGTAGGCGATCATGCCCCAGCGCGAGACGCGTCCGTAGGTAGGCTTGAGGCCGGTGAGGTTGGTCAGGGCTGCGGGCTGACGAATCGAGCCACCGGTATCAGTACCGGTCGCGGCTGGCAGCAGGCGGGCAGCAACCGCGGCTGCCGAACCACCGGAGGAGCCGCCAGGAACGCATTCCAGGTTCCACGGATTTTTTACCGCACCATAATGGCTGGACTCGTTGGCCGAACCCATGGCGAATTCGTCCATATTGGTCTTGCCCAGTGTCACAGTGCCTGCGCGGGCCAGGCGGGAAACCACAGTGGCGTCGTAGGGAGCCTTGAAATTGTCGAGCATCAGCGAGCCGCAACTGGTGCGGATACCCTGGGTGCAGAACAGGTCTTTATGCGCCAGCGGCGCGCCGAGCAGCGGGCCGTTTTCACCGGCGGCACGGCGAGCATCTGCCGCCTGGGCCTGGGTGATGGCCAGGTCTTCAGTGAGGCTGATGAAGCTGTTGAGCTGTGGGTCGAGCGTCGCGATGCGCGACAGCAGAACGCGGGTCAGCTCTTCAGAAGAAAACTTTTTTTCGGCGAGTCCGCGAGCGATCTCGGCCAGAGTCATTTGATGCATGCAGGCGCTTTCCCTTACTCGATGACTTTCGGAACCAGATAGAGGCCGTCTTGGACCGCTGGTGCGATGGCTTGGTAAGTGTCACGACGATTTCGCTCGGTGACGGCGTCTTCGCGCAGGCGCTGGGTGGCTTCCAGCGGGTGAGCCAGAGGCTCGATGCCAGTGGTGTCGACCGCTTGCATCTGATCGACCAGTCCGAGAATGCTGTTAAGTGCTTCGGTGGTACGCGGGATATCGGCGTCATTGAGGCCCAGTCGGGCCAGATGAGCGATCTTTTCCACGTCGGAGCGTTCAAGCGCCATGGGGTATCTCCAGTGGAATGCTTATGGATTTGCTTTGTGGCCAATTGCGGAACACTATCGCGTTATTACTGTCTCAAGCCGCTAACGTCGAGGGTGGTGTTCGGAAAACCGCCAATTTAGCATATTGGCTCCTTGCCCAAAATCCCTGTCGTTGTTAGAGTTTGCCGCACTTTTTTTACCACGCGTTCCCTAGGGTCCCTTTCCCATGTTCAAGAAACTGCGTGGCATGTTTTCCAGTGATCTATCCATCGACCTGGGCACTGCCAACACCCTTATCTACGTGCGTGAGCGCGGTATCGTTCTGAATGAACCCTCTGTTGTTGCCATTCGTACTCACGGCAACCAGAAGAGTGTCGTGGCCGTCGGTACCGAAGCCAAGCGCATGCTGGGCCGTACTCCAGGCAACATCGCAGCCATTCGTCCAATGAAAGACGGCGTTATCGCCGACTTCAGCGTCTGCGAAAAAATGTTGCAATACTTCATCAACAAGGTCCACGAAAACAGCTTTCTGCAGCCCAGCCCCCGTGTGCTGATCTGCGTTCCGTGCAAATCAACCCAGGTTGAGCGTCGCGCCATTCGCGAATCGGCCCTGGGTGCAGGCGCACGCGAAGTATTCCTGATCGAAGAACCAATGGCCGCTGCAATCGGTGCCGGTCTGCCGGTGGAAGAAGCTCGCGGTTCGATGGTTGTCGACATCGGCGGCGGTACCACCGAAATCGCGCTGATCTCCTTGAACGGTGTGGTGTATGCCGAATCCGTGCGTGTGGGCGGCGACCGTTTCGACGAAGCGATCATCACTTATGTGCGTCGCAATTACGGCAGCCTGATCGGCGAATCCACTGCCGAGCGCATCAAGCAGGAAATCGGTACTGCCTATCCGGGCGGTGAAGTGCGCGAAGTCGACGTCCGTGGCCGTAACCTGGCCGAAGGCGTTCCGCGCGCATTCACCCTGAACTCCAATGAGGTGCTTGAAGCACTTCAGGAGTCGCTGGCAACCATCGTTCAGGCAGTCAAGAGCGCGCTCGAGCAGTCGCCTCCGGAGCTGGCCTCGGATATCGCCGAGCGTGGTCTGGTCCTGACCGGTGGCGGTGCATTGCTGCGCGATCTGGACAAATTGCTGGCTCAGGAAACAGGTCTGCCGGTCATCGTCGCCGAAGACCCGCTGACCTGTGTGGCGCGTGGCGGTGGCCGGGCGCTGGAAATGATGGATAAGCACACCATGGATCTGCTCTCCAGCGAGTAATTCGCCGGGGTGCCTTTCACGGAGCCTTTTGTATGCAGGTGGCGTATGTGCTACCTGTATGCATCAGGCTGACGCCGAAACAGGGTGCCTATCTCTTTCATTTGTCCAGGCCGGTTACATACCGCATGAATAATTGCCAATCGAAGTTCGATCCTACGATCGCATGCCCCGGAGGAGCGGCCCATTAAACCGCTTTTCGCAAAAGGCCCTTCGCTGGGCGTACGTCTGCTGGTGCTGGCCGTGCTGTCGGTTGCGTTGATGGTTGTCGACGCCCGCTTTACGATCCTCAAGCCCGTGCGCAGCCAGATGTCGATGGTGCTCATGCAGTCCTACTGGATCGTTGATCTGCCGCAACGTTTGTATCAAGGCGTTGCCAGTCAGTTCGGCAGCCGTACGGAACTGATCGCCGAAAACGAAAAACTCAAGACCGAAGCGCTGCTCCTGCAGGGCCGTCTGCAAAAGCTGGCGGCCCTGACCGAGCAGAATGTTCGTCTGCGTGAGTTGCTCAACTCTTCGGCGCTGGTCAATGAAAAGGTCGAGGTCGCCGAGCTGATCGGCATGGACCCTAACCCCTTCACCCATCGGATCATCATCAACAAGGGCGAGCGCGACGGCGTTGTGCTCGGCCAGCCCGTGCTCGATGCGCGCGGCCTGATGGGCCAGGTTGTCGAGCTGATGCCCTACACCTCGCGGGTGCTGCTGCTGACCGACACGACCCACAGCATTCCGGTTCAGGTGAACCGCAACGGTCTGCGTGCCATCGCCAGCGGCACCGGTAATCCGGAGCGTCTGGAACTGAGACATGTAGCGGATACCGCCGACATCAAGGAAGGCGATCTGCTGGTCAGTTCCGGCTTGGGTCAGCGCTTTCCCGCCGGTTATCCAGTGGCCACGGTCAAGGAAGTGATTCACGACTCCGGCCAGCCGTTCGCGATCGTTCGTGCCGTACCAACTGCTGCCTTGAATCGCAGTCGCTATCTGTTGCTGGTGTTCTCCGACGGCCGCTCGCCGGAAGAGCGTGCTGCCGATGCGGCGCAAGCGCAGGAATCCATCGACAAGGGCATCGAGCCCTCGGTGATGGCGACTTTGCCGCCGCCCACGCCGGCCTTCCCCATGTGGCCGCAAGTGGCTGTTCCGGTATTCCCGGGCAGCACGGCAACGCACAAACCTGCTGCGCAACCGACAACTCCGGCGCCCGCTGCAACACCTGCGACTCTTGCACGGCCTGCCACCCGGCCTGCTGCGACGCAGCCGCCTGCTTCAAGACCCTCCACCGCTCGGGAGCCTATCGATGGTTAGTCATGTTTCCGGGCGCAATGGCTGGGTGGTCTGGCTGACGTTTGCGATCGGTCTGTTGCTGAGCGTTTCGCCGCTGCCGCAATTCATGGAGATCTTCCGGCCTCTGTGGCTGGCCCTGCTGCTGACCTTCTGGGTTCTGGCGCTGCCGCACAAGTACGGCATGACCACGGCGTGGATACTGGGGCTGATGGAGGATGTGTTGTATGGCACGTTGCTTGGCCAGAATGCGCTGATCCTCAGTCTGATTACATTTCTGGTGATGTCCCTGCAGCAGCGTCTGCGCATGTTCCCCATGTGGCAACAGTGCCTGGTGCTGCTGGTCGTATTTGGTCTTGCGCAGCTCGCACAGCTCTGGCTGAGTGCATTGACCGGTAACCGTCAGCCCACGCTGGCGCTGGTTCTACCCGCGCTGGTCAGTGCCCTGTTGTGGCCCTGGATCAGTTATGGCCTGCGTGGATTGCGCAAACGTTTGAAAATCAATTAAGCGCAAGGTGAGCGCGACGCCCGCCGCGCTCATCCGCACAGACACGGAGATGTCCTTATGCCCTTGCTTTATCTGGCTTCTGGCTCGCCGCGCCGCCGCGAACTTCTGATTCAGATCGGTGTGCCCTTTACCGTACTGAGCGCTCAGATCGACGAAACTCCCTTCGACCATGAAACCCCGACTGCCTATGTCGAGCGCCTTGCGCTGGGCAAGGCTCAGGCCGGGTTATCTGTGCTGCCGGCCGAACAACAAGCCTGCGTAATGGGTGCTGACACTGCAGTGGTCCTTGACGGGCGCATTCTTGGCAAGCCGGCTGATGAAGCGGACGCCCTGGCCATGCTGATGGCCCTGTCGGGTCGCGAGCATGAGGTGATAACGGCCGTTGCGCTGAGTGATCGGCAACGCAGCGAAATCCGTACTGTGACCAGTCGCGTGCGATTTCGCCCGATTCAGGACCGTGAGGCTCAGACCTATTGGGCCAGTGGCGAGCCTGTCGACAAGGCCGGGGGCTATGCCATTCAGGGGCTGGCGGCGATTTTCGTCGAAGGCCTGCAAGGCAGCTATTCTGGGGTGGTTGGTCTGCCTCTGTGTGAAACCGCAGAACTGCTTGGCCATTTCGGCATACCCTGCTGGCAATGCCTGGAAGGTGACAAGTCATGAGTGAAGAGATACTGATCAACATCACCCCGATGGAATCGCGGGTGGCAGTGGTAGAAAACGGTGTTCTGCAAGAGGTGCATGTCGAGCGTACCCAGCGTCGCGGGATCGTTGGCAATATCTATAAAGGCAAGGTTGTGCGGGTGCTGCCCGGCATGCAGGCGGCGTTCATCGACATCGGTCTGGATCGTGCGGCATTCATTCATGCATCGGAAATTTCCATGCGTGAAGGGCCTGCGGTCGAGAGCATTGCGTCGTTGGTGCATGACGGCCAGAGCCTCGTGGTGCAAGTCACCAAAGACCCGATCGGCAGCAAGGGCGCGCGACTGACTACCCAGCTCTCCATTCCGTCACGGTATCTGGTGTATATGCCGCGCACTGCGCATGTGGGCATTTCCCTGAAAATCGAGGACGAGGCCGAGCGTGAACGACTGAAAAAAGTGGTCAGCGATTGTGTCGCCCTGGAAGGTATCAAAGAGGCCGGAGGCTTCATTCTGCGCACCGCAGCCGAAGGTGCCGGTGCCGACGAAATCCTCATGGACATCCGCTATCTGCGCAGGCTCTGGGATCAGATCGGCGAGCAGATCAAGACCGTCAGCCCGCCCTCCGTGATTTACGAAGACCTGGGGCTGGCCCTGCGTACCCTGCGCGATCTGGTCAGCCCGCGCATCGAAAAAATCCGCATCGACTCGCGGGAAACGTTCCAGAAGACCACCCAGTTTGTGGCTGAACTGATGCCTGAAATAGCGGACAGGCTCGAGCATTATCCAGGCGAGCGGCCTATTTTCGACCTCTACGGGGTCGAGGATGAAATCCAGAAGGCCCTCGAGCGCAAGGTGCCGCTCAAGTCCGGTGGTTATCTGGTGGTCGATCCGGCCGAGGCGATGAGCACCATCGACGTCAATACCGGCGCGTTTGTCGGGCATCGCAACCTTGAAGAAACCATCTTCAAGACCAACCTGGAAGCGGCGACAGCCATTGCCCGGCAACTGCGTCTGCGCAATCTGGGTGGCATCATCATCATCGATTTCATCGATATGGAAGACGGTGAACACCAGCGTCAGGTGCTGCGCACGCTGGAGAAACAGCTTGAGCGCGATCACGCCAAGACCAACATCATCGGCATCACCGAGCTGGGTCTGGTGCAGATGACCCGCAAGCGTACCCGCGAAAGCCTCGAACAGGTGCTGTGCGAGCCTTGTCACTGCTGCGCAGGGCGGGGCAAGCTGAAGACCCCCGAGACCATCTGCTACGAAATCTTCCGGGAAATCCTGCGTGAAGCCAGGGCTTATCAGGCGGTGGGCTATCGTGTTCTGGCCAATCAGCGTGTGGTGGATCGCCTGCTCGACGAGGAGTCGGGCAATGTGGCCGAACTGGAGGCCTTCATTGGCCGGACCATCCGTTTTCAGGTAGAAACCATGTACTCGCAGGAACAATACGACGTGGTGCTGCTCTGAGGGTGCTGATCGTTTGAAATATGATGACAAGTGCCCTTCGGGTTTCTGGCAGGTATGCCGTTTTATCGAGAATGATGCGTGGGAAACGAGCAAAACCTGGACCTGAACGCACCTGCACACCTGAACCGGAACCGCTTTGTCGACTCCGGTCCTTGCATCCCGCAGTGGAGGGCATCCTGAGATGGGACGCTTTCCTCGCTTCGTCGCAACCCTCACTCGCTGGGGCCTGAGCCTTTGCGCACTGATTCTGGTGCTGGCGGCACTGTACGTCAGCCTCGGGCGTCAGCTCGCGCCCTTGGTTGCCGAATACCGTGTCGACGTGGAAAGCCGGGCCAGCAGCGCGTTGGGCCTGCCGTTGAGCATTGGCAGCCTGGAAGGTAGCTGGAGCCGGTTTGCCCCGGTTCTGCTGGCCCACGACGTCATGGTCGGGGAGGGTGCCGCTGCCTTGCGCCTGGATCGCGTGAGGGTCGTTCCCGACCTCTGGGAAAGTCTTCTGGCGCGTGAAGTGCGTATCGCCCATCTTGAAGTGGACGGTCTGCAGTTCATTCTCAAGCAGGACAAGGAAGGCAGTTGGTCCGTCGAGGGCTTGCCGATGCACAACGACAGCCCGTTCGATCCCGAGCAAGTGCTCAACCAGATGCAAATGGTCTCGCATTTGTCGCTGCTCGACAGCCAGGTCACTGTGCAGCCGTTTGACGCCTCGCCACTGACCCTGACCTATGTAAACCTCAGCCTGACCACTGGCAGTTACCATCAGCGCCTCGATGCACGCCTGACGTTGCCGGATGGCCAGCCATTTGCGCTGAATGTGCGCTCGCGCATTCAGGCCAGTGAGTGGAAGAACGCCGAGGCAGATGTCTACGCCAGTCTGCCGCAAAGCAACTGGGCCAGGTGGCTGCCAAAAAGCCTCACGCGGGAATGGACACTGTCAACGCTGCAGGCCGGTGGCGAGCTGTGGATGAGCTGGGGCAAGGGCACCGTGCAACGCGCGACTGCACGGCTTAATGCGCCGCATGTCAAAGGCGTTTATGCCGGTCGCAAGCCCTCAGCTGTCGACAACCTCGCGCTCAACGCCTGGTTTGCGCGCACCGACACAGGTTTTGACCTGAACCTCGATTCGCTGGCGATGAGCCTGGGCGACAAGCGCTGGGAAAGCCGCCTGCAACTCACGCAAACCGCCGCGACCCCTGACAGCGAAGAACTCTGGCATGTGCAGGCCGATCGCCTGGACCTTACACCTCTCACGCCGCTGATCGACTCCTTCGCGCCCCTGCCGGAGAAAGCCATGGCAGTGGTCGACGGCCTCAAGGTGACGGGCGGGCTGCGTAACGTCCTGCTGGATTACCGGCCACAGGCCACCGGCGACAAGCGCCTGAGCTTTGCCGCCAATCTCGACAAGGTGGGTTTCAATGCGTATCGCGGGGCTCCGGCGGCCGGAAACGTATCGGGTGCCATCAGCGGCGATCTGGGGCAAGGCGAGCTGCGACTCGACACCGACGACTTCATGCTGCATCTGGACCCTATCTTTGCCAAACCCTGGCACTACCGGAAGGCCAATGCCCGCCTGACCTGGAAACTCGATGATCAGGCGTTCACCCTCATCGCGCCGTATATCAAGGTGCTCGGCGACGAAGGCAAGATCGCGGCGGACTTTCTGATCAGGATTCATCTCAGTCACGACCAGGAAGACTACATGGACTTGCGCGTCGGCATGGTCGACGGCGATGGCAGTTACACCAGCAAGTACCTGCCTGCAGCCCTCAGTCCTGAGCTTGATCGCTGGTTGCGAACGGCCGTGGTGAGTGGGGCGGTGAAGCAGGGTTTCTTCCAGTATCAAGGCTCGCTGAACAAGAGTTCGCCCGACACCGCGCATGTCCTCAGCCTGTTTTTCGATGTCAGCAACGCAACCCTGGCATTCCAGCCGGGCTGGCCTTCGCTGACCGGCGTCGACGGCAAGGTGTACGTCGAAAACAGCGGCGTGCGAGTCAAGGCAAGTAAAGGGCAGCTGCTTGATACCAAAATCAGCAACGTACTGGTCAACATTCCCCACGTCCCGGCAGGTCAGGACAGCCACCTGCTGGTGGATGGCAGCTTCTCCGGCAATCTGGTCGATGGCCTGAAGATCCTCCAGCAGGCACCCATTGGCACGGCCAGCACCTTTGCCGGCTGGCAGGGCGAAGGTCCGCTTGACGGCAAGCTGAAGCTGGATATCCCGCTGGCCAAGGGCGTTGAGCCAAAGGTCGTGGTGGACTTCAGTACTGAAAATGCGCGTCTGAAACTGGTCGATCCGGTGCTGGAGTTGACTCGTCTCAAAGGTGATTTCCGTTTTGACAGCTCCAGTGGACTGAGCGGCAAGGGCATCAAGGCACAGGCATTCGATCGTCCTGTGACCGCGGAAATCGCCGCCGAGGGCAGGCCGGGCGATAACGTGACGCGCATTGTGGCAAATGGGCAGATTACTGTGAAAAGACTGACAGACTGGCTGAGTGTCACCCAGCCGCTGCCGGTCTCGGGTGACTTGCCGTATCAGCTGCAATTGACTCTGGATAGCAAGGACAGCCCGTTGGTGATCAATTCCACGCTCAAGGGCGTGGCGATCGACCTGCCCGCACCGTTCGGCAAGACCGCCGAGCAGGAGCGTCCCAGCGAATTTCGCATGACCCTGCAAGGTTCAGAGCGCAAGCTCGGCGCGGCCTATAACGATCAGGCCAACTTTGCTTTCGCTGCACCGAATGGCAAGTTTGCCGAGGGTCGCGGCGAGCTTTATCTGGGGCGCGGCGGAGCGATAGTGCCCGATGCCAAGGGGCTGCGGATTCGCGGCGAGTTGTCCGAACTGGACGTGGCACCCTGGCAGGAGCTGGCTGGGCGATATGCCGGCAATGATCCGGGCGGCAATGCAAAACAACTGCTTAACAGTGTTGATCTGCAGATCGGCAAGCTGACGGCGATGGGCACCACGCTGGACAACGTGCGTGTTCAATTGCAACGCAATGCTGCAGCCTGGGCGTTGTCACTGGACAGTGCGCTGGCCAAGGGGACTGCGGTGTTGCCCGACGCGAAGTCTGCGCCAATCGGCATCGACATGCTGTACGTGCGGCTGCCTGCCTCTGATCCGAATGCGGCAGTGGTCGAAAACGCGCCTGATCCTCTGGCCGATATCGACCCGCGTAATATCCCCGCTCTGGATGTGAAGATCGCTCAGCTGTTTCAGGGCGACCAGTTGCTGGGCGCTTGGGCGCTTAAAACCCGACCTACGGCTACCGGTATGCGAATGTCTGACCTGAGCCTGGGGCTCAAAGGCATTCTGCTTGAGGGCAACGGTACCTGGGAGGGTACGCCCGGAGCCAGCAACAGTTCGTTCAAAGGTCGTCTGGCGGGCAAGAACCTTGCGGATGTGCTCAAAGCCTGGAGCTTCGCGCCGACGGTCACCAGTGAAAGTTTTGAAATGAATGTCGATGGACGCTGGCCAGGGTCGCCTGCCTGGGTCGGCCTCAAGCGCTACTCCGGCAGCCTGGATGCGACGTTGAACAGAGGCCAGTTTGTCGAGGTGGAAGGCGGTGCCCAGGCGCTGCGCGTGTTCGGACTGCTGAATTTCAACTCCATCGGTCGTCGTCTGCGCCTGGACTTTTCCGACCTGCTGGGCAAAGGGCTCAGCTACGACCGGGTCAAGGGGCTGCTGGTGGCCAGTAGCGGGGTTTATGTGACCCGCAACCCGATCACGCTGACCGGGCCGTCCAGCAACCTTGAGCTCAACGGCACGCTGGATATGGTTCGTGATCGTGTTGATGCGAAGCTGCTGGTGACCCTGCCGGTGACCAATAACCTGCCGATCGCTGCGCTGATTGTCGGCGCGCCGGCCATCGGTGGCGCGCTGTTCCTGGTCGACAAGCTGCTGGGCGACCGTGTCGCCCGCTTCGCCAGCGTGCAATACAAGGTCGAAGGCCCTTGGAAAGAGCCGAAGATCACGTTCGACAAGCCATTTGAAAAACCCCAGTAGCGCCTCATGGAGTACAGTGGTGGCCAGGTCATTGAGGAGCGGGTTGCCATGTCCTTTGCTGTGATTCAGATGGTCAGCCAGAGCGATGTCCAGGTCAATCTGGCCAGCGCTCGCCGGCTGCTCGAGCAGGCAGCCGACAGTGGTGCGCGGCTGGCGGTGTTGCCTGAAAACTTTGTCGCGATGGGGCGGCGTGACGTTGCCGATATCGGCCGTGCCGAAGCTTATGGGCAAGGACCTATACTGCCGTGGTTGAAACTGGCGGCTCGCGACCTCAAGTTATGGATTGTTGCCGGAACCTTGCCGCTGCCGCCAGACGAGCGACCCGATGGCAAGGTGACGGCGTGTTCGCTGCTGATTGATGAGCACGGCGAGCAGGTGGCCCGGTATGACAAACTGCACCTGTTTGATGTCGATGTTGCTGACAATCGAGGCCGCTACCGCGAATCGGATGACTATGCTCATGGAAGCAGGGTGGTGGTAGTCGAGACCCCTGTCGGTCGTTTGGGGCTGACCGTCTGTTATGACCTGCGCTTCCCTGAGCTGTACACCGCGCTGCGTGAAGCGGGGGCTGAATTGATCACTGCGCCGTCAGCGTTCACGGCGGTAACGGGTGCGGCGCATTGGGACATCCTGATCCGGGCGCGGGCCATCGAAACCCAGTGTTACGTGCTGGCGGCAGCACAGGGCGGGGTCCATCCGGGGCCGCGTGAGACTTACGGGCACGCGGCCATCGTTGATCCATGGGGCCGCGTACTGGCCGAGCAGGCACAGGGTGAAGCCGTGGTGCTGGCTACACGCGACAGTGAAGAACAGGCGTCCATACGGGCGCGGATGCCGGTGTCCAGTCACCGGCGCTTTTTTTCGCAGGACGCCATGCGGCCTGCTTCGGAGTGAATATGAGTGATCTGTCCTCAGTCAGCGAACACCTTCTGGCACCCGGCGGCCTGAACCTCGACAGCCTGCAATCGGTGCTGGGCGAACTCGCCGGGCCTGGGATCGACGCGGCTGATCTGTATTTTCAGGGCATGATCTCCGAGTCCTGGTCGCTCGAAGACGGCATCGTCAAGGAAGGCAGTTTCAATCTCGATCAAGGTGTCGGCGTGCGTGCCCAGTCGGGCGAGAAAACCGGTTTTGCCTACAGCAACGCGATCACCGCTGATGCATTGCGCACCGCCGCACGCGCTGCGCGCTCTATTTCCCGCGCTGGCCAGAATGGCCGCGTGCAGGCATTCACGTCGCAGGACGTGGCCCAGCTGTATGCCCCGGATAATCCGCTGGAAGTGCTGAGCCGGGCTGAGAAAGTCGCGTTGCTCAAACGCATCGACGTTGCAACGCGGGCGCTGGACTCGCGTATCCAGCAGGTGTCGGTAAGCATGGCCGGTGTCTGGGAGCGCATTCTGGTGGCTGCTGCCGACGGCAGCCTGGCCGCCGATGTGCGTCCGCTGGTGCGCTTCAACGTGAGCGTTATCGTCGAGCAGAACGGCCGCCGCGAGCGCGGCGGGCATGGCGGTGGCGGGCGTACCGATTATCGTTATTTCCTGACCGACGATCGCGCCATGGGCTACGCCCGTGAGGCCCTGCGTCAGGCGCTGGTCAACCTGGAAGCGATTCCCGCACCGGCAGGCACCTTGCCGGTGGTGCTCGGTTCGGGCTGGTCCGGCGTGCTGCTGCACGAAGCGGTCGGTCACGGCCTTGAGGGTGACTTCAATCGCAAGGGCAGTTCTGCCTATAGCGGACGCATGGGCGAGATGGTTGCGTCGAAACTCTGCACCATCGTCGATGACGGCACCCTGGCGGGGCGTCGTGGCTCGCTGAGCGTCGATGACGAAGGCACACCGACCGAATGCACTACGCTGATCGAGAATGGCGTGCTCAAGGGCTACATGCAGGACAAGCTCAATGCCCGGTTGATGGGGGTCGCCCGGACCGGCAACGGCCGTCGCGAGTCCTATGCGCACCTGCCGATGCCGCGCATGACCAACACCTACATGCTGGGCGGCCAGAGCGATCCACAGGAAATCATCGCCTCAGTGAAGCGCGGCATCTACTGCGCCAACCTGGGTGGCGGTCAGGTGGATATCACCAGCGGCAAGTTCGTATTTTCGACCAGTGAGGCCTATTTGATCGAAGACGGCAAGATTACTGCGCCGGTCAAAGGGGCGACCTTGATCGGTAACGGGCCGGAGGCCATGAGCAGGGTGTCGATGGTGGGTAACGATCTGTCGCTGGACAGTGGCGTCGGCACGTGCGGGAAAGATGGCCAGTCGCTGCCGGTCGGTGTGGGTCAGCCTACGCTGAAAATCGACGCGATTACCGTAGGTGGCACCGGTAGCTGAACGTGAGTCGGGGCCGGCTGCTTGCTGCTGCCGGCCCCGATGGCGAAATCAACGCAGACCGCGTTGAAGTTCGTCCAGCTCACGGATGTATTTGAAGATTTTGCGGCTGGTGGCCGGCGGTTTGTTGCGTGCAACTTCGTGCTGTGCCTGACGGATCAGCGAACGCAGTTGCTGACGGTCGGCGTCGGGGTATTCGACAACGAATTTCTCGAGGTCGCCGTCATCGCCCGCAATCAGGCGATCACGCCAGCGCTCCAGATTGTGGAAGCGTTCATTGTATTGGCGAGTGGAGGCATCGAGTTGGTCCAGCAACACCAGAATGGCTTCCTGGTCCTGATCGCGCATCAGCTTGCCGATGAACAGAATATGCCGCTTTCGCGCGATGTTCGCCGTGTGCTTGGGCGCTTCGGCCAGGGCCTTGCGCAAAGCGTCGGTCAGCGGCAGCTTGGCCAGCACATCGGCTTTGAGTGTTGTCAGTCGCTCGCCGAGGTCGACCAGAGCATGCAGCTCTCGTTTGACCTGGGTTTTGCTTTTCTCCCCGTCGAGGGAGTCGTCGTAAGAATCAACCATGGGGGCAGTCCGCAAAGAAACGCCGCCATGATAACCAGTCGTGGGCCGCTTGTCCGGCCCGGTCGGTATTCGGCCTGTGCTGAAAGAAGAATTTGATGGAGAAAGTCATGAGTGCAACCCAAAGCGTCGGCCCACAAGCCTTGCCCGAGCTGCAGGAACAGGTCGAGCAGATCATCGCCGAAGCCCGGCGTCAGGGCGCCAGCGCCTGCGAAGTCGCAGTCTCGGTGGATCAGGGGCTGTCGACATCGGTCCGTCAGCGTGAAGTCGAAACCGTCGAGTTCAACCGCGATCAGGGCTTTGGTATCACCCTGTACGTCGGACAGCGCAAGGGCTCGGCCAGCACCTCGGCGACCGGTGCCGATGCCATTCGTGAAACCGTCGCCGCCGCACTGGCGATTGCCGAACACACCTCCGAAGATGAAAGCTCCGGGTTGGCCGATGCTGCGTTGATGGCCAAAGAGGTCATGGATTTCGACCTGTATCACACCTGGGACATAACCCCTGAACAAGCCATCGAGAAAGCGCTGATTTGCGAAGCTGCGGCCTTCGATGCCGACAGCCGCATCAAGAACGCCGACGGCACCACGCTCAATACCCATCAGGGCTGCCGCGTGTATGGCAACAGCAATGGCTTCATCGGTGGTTATGCGTCAACGCGGCACAGCCTGAGTTGCGTGATGATCGCCGAAGGCGAAGGCCAGATGCAGCGCGATTACTGGTACGACGTCAATCGCCAGGGCGAGTTGCTGGCTGACGCACAAAGTATTGGTCGCAAGGCTGCATTACGTGCGGCGAGCCGCCTCGGTGCGCGCCCTGTGCCAACCTGTGAAGTGCCGGTGCTATTTGCCGCAGAGCTGGCGGGTGGTTTGTTCGGCAGTTTTCTCGGTGCTATTTCCGGGGGCAACCTGTATCGCAAGTCATCGTTTCTTGAGGGGGCGCTTGGTCAGCAACTGTTCCCTGAGTGGATGACCATCGATGAGCGTCCGCACTTGAAGCATGCGATGGGCAGTTCTGCGTTCGACAGCGACGGTCTGGCAACATTTGCCAAGCCGTTCGTGGAAGGCGGTGATCTGGTTTCCTACGTACTGAGCACTTATTCCGGCCGCAAGCTGGGTATGCCGAGCACTGCCAACGCGGGTGGGGTCCACAATCTTTTCGTCACCCATGGCTCGGAAGATCAGGCCGCGCTGATTCGGCGTATGGGCCGTGGCCTGCTGGTGACCGAGCTGATGGGTAGCGGCCTGAACATGGTTACCGGCGACTATTCGCGGGGCGCAGCGGGTTTCTGGGTCGAAAACGGCGAAATTCAATTCCCGGTTCAGGAAGTGACCATTGCCGGCAACATGCGTGACATGTTCAAGCAGATCGTCGCCGTTGGCAGCGATCTTGAACTGCGCAGTAACATCCGCACCGGTTCGGTCTTGATCGAGCGCATGACCGTAGCGGGTAGCTGAGCCTGACGACGCTTCGCTTGTCCGCGATATCCAGGTTTTGTAGGAGCGGACTCGTCCGCGAACTGCCGGGAACCGGCAGCAAAACCAGGCGCCTCGGTGCACCAGATACAACCAAGGTGGCCTGTTTTGGGGCCGCTTTGCAGCCCTTCGCGGACAAGTCCGCTCCCACGCCCTCCGGGCCGAAGCAGCCCTTCGCTGTCCACGATATCCAGGTTTTGTAGGAGCGGACTCGTCCGCGAACTGCCGGGAACCGGCAGCAAAACCAGGCGCCTCGGTGCACCAGATACAACCAAGGTGGCCTGTTTTGGGGCCGCTTTGCAGCCCTTTGCGGACAAGTCCGCTCCCACGCCCTCCGGGCCGAAGCAGCCCTTCGCTGTCCACGATATCCAGGTTTTGTAGGAGCGGACTCGTCCGCGAACTGCCGGGAACCGGCAGCAAAACCAAGCGCCTCGGTGCACCAGATACAACCAAGGTGGCTTGTTTTGGGGCCGCTTTGCAGTCCTTCGCGGACAAGTCCGCTCCCACGCCCTCCGGGCCGAAGCAGCCCTTCGCTGTCCACGATATTCAGGTTTTGTAGGAGCGGACTCGTCCGCGAACTGCCGGGAACCGGCAGCAAAACCAGGCGCCTCGGTGCACCAGATACAATCAAGGTGGCCTGTTTTGGGGCCGCTTTGCAGTCCTTCGCGGACAAGTCCGCTCCCACGCCCTCCGGGCCGAAGCAGCCCTTCGCTGTCCACGATATCCAGGTTTTGTAGGAGCGGACTCGTCCGCGAACTGCCGGGAACCGGCAGCAAAGCGGGCGCCTCGGTGCACCAGATATAACCAAGGTGGCCTGTTTTGGGGCCGCTTTGCAGCCCTTCGCGGGCAAGTCCGCTCCCACGCTCTCCGGGCCGAAGCAGCCCTTCGCTTGTCCGCGATATCCAGGTTTTGTAGGAGCGGACTCGTCCGCGAACTGCCGGGAACCGGCAGCAAAGCGGGCATCTCAGCACCTGTGTATGACGCACTCGCTTAAGATCACGCTTGTAATGATTATTTATATCATTTAATAATGAATATCATTATTAAGATGAGCTGCGGTCATGGCGTCTGTTCTGCACGAGCTGCCTTATCTCGAAAACTGGCGTGGATTGAGTCTGCGGATTCGTTGTGCCCTTGAGCCTGACGAGCCCCGGCTGATCGAGCATTACCTGGCCGAAGGACGTTATCTGGCGCGTTTTACCGCCACGCCTCAGCTCATGGTTGCCGAAACCACTTTCCGCCTGTTGATGGACACTGCGCGCGATACGGCATTGCCGTGGCACTGGCGTTGCCTGTGCCTGGACCAGGCCTGGCGGCCGCTGCGTGATCTACAGGCAATTGCCTCCACGCCCGCCCGACGTCAGCGCTGGCAAGCCTGTGTCCATCAACTGGCAAGTTGTGTGCTGCAGCCCTCTATTCCCCTTTCTGAACTGGTGCAAGGACATTGCGATGAGTAATACCCGTATAGAACGCGACAGCATGGGCCAGTTACAGGTCCCGGCCGAGGCCCTTTACGGCGCGCAGACTCAGCGTGCGGTGGAAAACTTTCCGATCAGCCATCAACGCATGCCCCGGCAGTTCATCCGCGCACTTTTGCTGGCCAAGTCGGCTGCGGCGCAGGCCAATCTGGAGCTGGAACAGATCAGCGAAGGGCAGAGCAGGGCGATTGTCAGTGCCGTGAAGGATCTGCTGGCCAGTGATTACATGGCTCATTTTCCGGTTGATATCTTCCAGACTGGCTCAGGCACCAGTACCAACATGAACGCCAATGAGGTAATCGCAACGCTGGCCACGCGTGTGCTGGGCGAGCAGGTCAATCCCAATGACCACGTCAACTGCGGGCAGAGCAGCAACGACATCATCCCGACCACGATTCATGTGAGTGCTGCGCTGGCGCTTCACGAACAACTGCTGCCTGCACTCGCCCATCTGACGCACGTAACCGAACACAAGGCCGAGCAGGTCCATGCCTTCGTCAAGACCGGTCGTACGCATCTGATGGACGCCATGCCGGTCCGAATGAGTCAGGTGCTCAACGGCTGGTCGCAGCAGATTCGCGCCAACATCGAGCATCTGCAAGCTCTCCAGCCGAGCCTGCAGTCGCTAGCTCAGGGCGGCACTGCAGTCGGTACCGGAATCAACGCGCATCCCGAATTTGCGGCGCGTTTCAGTCGTCAGTTGAGCGCCTTGACCGGTGTGCAGTTCGCACCTGGCAAGAACCTGTTCGCGTTGATCGGTTCGCAGGACACGGCGGTCGCGGTATCCGGCCAGCTCAAGGCCACGGCAGTATCACTGATGAAAATTGCCAACGACCTGCGCTGGATGAATTCGGGGCCGCTGGCAGGGTTGGGTGAGATTGAGCTTGAGGCGTTGCAGCCGGGGTCGTCGATCATGCCGGGCAAGGTCAACCCGGTCATTCCGGAAGCCACTGCCATGGTCGCCGCGCAAGTGATCGGCAACGACGCCACCATCACTGTGGCAGGGCAGTCCGGCAACTTCGAGCTTAACGTGATGCTGCCAATCGTCGCCCAGAACCTGCTCAGCAGCATCGAGCTACTGGCTAACTCCAGTCGTCTGCTGGCTGACAAGGCGATTGCGAGCTTCAAGGTCAATGAATCCAAGCTCAAGGAGGCGCTGTCGCGCAACCCGATTTTGGTGACTGCCCTGAACCCGATCATCGGTTATCAGAAAGCCGCCGAAATTGCCAAAACCGCTTACAAGCAGGGCCGCCCGGTCATTGACGTGGCCCTCGAACACACCGATCTGCAACGCAGTGAGCTGGAAGTGTTGCTTAACCCCGAAAAACTTACCGCTGGCGGTATTTGATTCCAGTCAGCCAACGTCCCCTGGAGGTATGTCATGCAGCATTGGAAACGCACCATCGAGCAGGCCAATCGCTGTTTCAATCTCGGCGAGTGGGTCGAAGCCCGCGAACTGTATCTCCAGGCGCTGGCGTTGGCGCAAGTACTGTTCGAGCGTTGGGCGGATGTGGATGAAGCCGTCGCAGCCTGTGTGATTTCTCACCACAACCTGGCGGACCTGCACCTGAGCCTGGGCCAGCCGGAGGAAAGTGCCGAGTACCTGTGTGCCATCCATCAGCATCTGTTGCAGACCATGCAGAACCAGCGTCTTCCCCCTGCCCTGCGTGAGGCAGCCTTGCGTCACAGCAGCAAAACCTACGCCGAGCTGTTGAGCTTTATCAGCGAGCACGGCGAATACCCGCGCACTCATCGGTTGCTCAACAGCAGCAGCGAGCACACGCGCTCATCGCTGCAGCGCCGTTCGGCAACCACTTCCGGACTCTTCTACGGAGCACATTGAAATGCCTTATACCTTGCCTGCACTGCCTTATGCATACGATGCCCTTGAGCCGCACATTGATGCGCAGACCATGGAAATCCATTACACCAAGCATCACCAGACTTACATCAATAACCTCAATGCGGCGGTCGAAGGTACCGAGTTTGCTGACTGGTCCGTCGAGAAACTGGTCGCCAGCATCAAACAGTTGCCTGAAAACCTGCGTCCTGCGGTGATCAACCAAGGTGGCGGTCATGCCAATCATTCGTTGTTCTGGGAGGTGATGGTGCCAGGCGGCGGTGGTTTGCCCAAAGGCCCTTTAGAGTTGGCCATCGAAGAGCAATTGGGCGGTTACGACAGCTTCAAAGAAGCGTTTACCAAAGCCGCCTTGACTCGTTTCGGCAGCGGCTGGGCATGGCTGAGCGTCACCCCTGAGAAAAGACTTGTGGTTGAAAGCAGCGGGAATCAGGACAGCCCGTTAATGAATGGCAATACGCCGATTCTGGGGCTGGACGTGTGGGAGCACGCCTATTACCTGCGCTATCAGAATCGTCGTCCCGAATACATCAACGCGTTTTACAACGTGATCAATTGGGATGAGGTGTCTCGACGTTATCAGGCCGCTCTGGCCTGACTCCAGCAACCCGACCCAAGGCAATTTATGCGTTCCGGGATACTCGCGATCAGCAGTGTGCGGTTGGTTCGCCTGACGATAGGGATTGTGCTGCTGGTGGCGGGTATGGCGTTACTGATTGCTCAAGGACTGAGCTGGTTGCGCATGCAATGCTGGTGGTAATGCTTACAGCGATGGGGTGACGGCTTACTCGCCCTCATCAAACCTGTTGTCGATCAGCTCGACCAGGCCATCCAGTGCTTCCTGTTCGAACTCGCCTTCGGTGTGCAGGTGGATCTCGGTACCTTTGCCTGCAGCCAGCATCATCACCGCCATGATGCTTTTGCCGTCGACCATGGTCTGCGGCGATCGGCCGACCCTGATCGTGCAAGGGAACTTGCCTGCTACGCCCACGAATTTGGCAGCAGCGCGGGCGTGCAGGCCCAGTTTGTTGATGATGGTTATTTGACGAGCGGGCATCGCAGTGAAAATCCTTTCAGCTAAGGTCGCGGTGGCGAACCTGAACGTTCTTGAGTGATTGTTGCAAGACCTGGCCGAGCCGTTCGGTCAGGTAGACGGAGCGGTGGTGTCCGCCGGTGCAGCCGATGGCAATGGTAACGTAAGAACGGTTGCTGGCAGCAAACCGGGGCAGCCATTTGTTCAGGTAAGCGAAGATGTCCTGAAACATCTCTTCAACATCGGGCTGCACCGACAGGTAGTCGATAACCGGCTGCTCAAGTCCGGAATGGTCGCGCAGCTCAGGTTTCCAGTACGGGTTGGGCAGGCAGCGTACATCGAAAACCAGGTCGGCATCGATAGGCATGCCGCGCTTGAAGCCGAAGGACTCGATCAGGAACGCGGTGCCTGGCTCGGGCTTGTTCAGCAGGCGAAGTTTGAGTGCGTCACGCAACTGATAGAGGTTCAGGTGAGTGGTGTTGATCTTCAGGTCGGCCAGATCGATGATCGGGCCGAGCAGTGCGGTCTCGTCGCGTATAGCCTCGGCCAGCGAGCGCTCTGCGGTGCTCAGCGGGTGGCGACGTCGGGTTTCCGAAAAGCGCTTGAGAAGGGTTGCCTCGTCCGCATCGAGGTACAACACGTCGCACTGGATGTTGCGTGAGCGTACTTCATCCAGCATCTGCGGAAAGCGGGTGAGATGGCTGGGCAGATTGCGCGCATCTATGGAAACCGCCAGCAAGGGCTCGGCCAACTCGGTATTGATCAGCGCACGTTCGGCCAGCTCCGGCAGCAGGCCGGCAGGAAGGTTGTCGACACAATAAAAACCGCTGTCTTCCAGCACATCCAGCGCCGTACTTTTGCCTGAGCCGGAGCGGCCGCTGACGATGATCATGCGCATGGTCAGTTTCCGTTCTGCACGTCCAGCACCACTTGATAAAGCGCTTCAGAGCTATCAGCACTGCGCAGGCGCTTACGCACATCTTTGTCATCAAGCATGCTGGCGATCTGGCGCAGCAATTCCAGGTGCTCATCGGTAGCGGCTTGTGGGACCAGCAATACGAACAGCAGGTCAACCGGCGCGCCATCGATGGCGTCGAAATCAGTCGGGTTGTCAAGGTGAATGACCGCGCTGACAGGCTGGCTGCACTCGGCGAGACGACAGTGAGGGATTGCAATGCCGTTGCCGAAACCGGTCGAACCCAGTTTTTCGCGGGCAACAAGGCTTGTGAATACTGTGTCCGAAACCATGCCCGGTACTTCACGACCGATCAGGTTGGCGATTTCTTCGAGTACACGCTTTTTGCTGCCGCCCGGCACGTTCACACAGGAGCGGCCGGGGGTCAGGATATTTTCGATTCGGATCATTTAAATGGGCGTTAGCGAGCGGCCGCACCTTTGAGGATGCTTTGCTGCTTTTCCTTATGCTTGAGCAATTGTCGGTCTAGCTTGTCAGTGAGCAGGTCGATGGCAGCATACATATCGTCATGTTCAGCATTGGCAACGACCTCTCCACCATGGATGTGCAACGTGGCTTCGATCTTCTGCTTGAGCTTCTCGACCGTCATCGTGACCTGCACGTTGGTAATCTTGTCAAAATGCCCCTCGAGCTTCTTGAGCTTGAGCTCAACGTATTCGCGAAGGGGTTTGGTCACTTCCAGTTGGTGTCCACTGATGTTGACTTGCATACAGCTTTCTCCTTTGCCAGTGCATAAGGAGACAGGCATGGCGCCTGTCTCTGGGACGCTGTGGCTCGGCCTGCATCACATCAGCCGCTTACGCTCACTGGAAGGCGCTATACCGAGTGACTCGCGGTACTTGGCGACTGTGCGACGGGCTACTTGAATGCCTTGTGCCTCCAGTAAACCAGCGATCTTGCTATCACTCAACGGCTTTTTCTGATTTTCCGCCGCAACCAGTTTTTTGATGATTGCGCGAATTGCCGTTGACGAGCATTCGCCGCCCTCGGAAGTGCTTACATGGCTTGAGAAGAAGTATTTCAGCTCGTAAATGCCACGTGGAGTGTGCATGAATTTCTGAGTGGTCACGCGCGAGATGGTCGACTCATGCATTCCCACTGCCTCGGCAATATCGTGCAGGACGAGCGGCTTCATGGCCTCGTCACCGTATTCGAGAAAACCGCGCTGGTGTTCGACGATCTGTGTGGCGACCTTCATCAGCGTCTCGTTGCGGCTTTGCAGGCTCTTGATGAACCAGCGCGCCTCTTGCAACTGATTGCGCATGAAGGTGTTGTCTGCGCTGGTATCGGCGCGGCGCACAAAGCCGGCGTATTGCGGGTTGACGCGCAGGCGCGGTACTGACTCCTGATTGAGTTCGACCAGCCAGCGCTCGTTGTCCTTGCGCACGATCACGTCGGGAATGACATATTCGGCTTCTGTGGATTCGATCTGTGAGCCAGGGCGCGGGTTGAGGCTCTGGACCAGTTCGATGACCTGGCGCAGCTCGTCTTCCTTGAGCTTCATGCGCCGCATCAACTGACCGTAGTCGCGGCTTCCCAGCAGATCGATATAGTCGGTGACCAGGCGTTGTGCTTCTGCCAGCCACGGCGTTTTCGCCGGCAACTGACGCAATTGCAGCAGCAGGCATTCGCTCAGGTTTCGCGCGCCGACGCCTGCCGGTTCAAACTGCTGGATACGGTGCAGTACGGCTTCGATCTCGTCGAGTTCGATGTCCAGCTCGGGATCGAAAGACTCGAGAATCTCATCGAGCGTTTCGTCCAGATAGCCCTGATTGTTGATGCAATCGATCAGCGTGACCGCCACAAGACGGTCCTTGTCGGACATTGGCGCGACGTTCAATTGCCACAGCAGGTGGCTTTGCAGGCTTTCGCCTGCAGAGGTGCGTGTGGTGAAGTCCCACTCGTCATCATCGTTGCTTGGCAGGCTGCTGGCGCTGGTCTGGTAAATGTCTTCCCATGCCGTATCGACAGGCAGTTCATTGGGGATACGCTCGTTCCATTCGCCATCTTCAAGGTTATCCACAGTCGGCGCGGATTCCTGATAGGTCGGTTCCTGAACGTCAGGGTTGGGCTTTTGTTCGATGTTGTCGGCAAGCGGGTCGGAGTTATCGAAGTCGTCGCCTTCTTCCTGCCGTTCCAGCATGGGATTTGACTCCAGCGCTTCCTGGATCTCCTGCTGGAGGTCCAGAGTGGAAAGCTGAAGTAAGCGGATTGCCTGTTGCAGCTGCGGTGTCATCGTCAGCTGCTGGCCCATTCTCAAGACTAGCGATGGTTTCATGGCAGGGGCTAAACACCTTATTCGCCGGCGCGCATGCGCCATCTACTACAGGCGCCGTGGCGCCAACTTAAGCAAATTATATGCCTGAAACCTGTGCCTTTGCCTAGAGTGGTATGACAAATAAAATATTGTCAATACACTGCGTAGGCATCAATCGGCTGCTAAGCGTAAAGGGCAGTCGATTAAAGGCGGAATTCGTGGCCGAGGTAGACCTCTTTCACCAGTTGGTTCGCCAGAATGGTCTCGGAGTCGCCTTCTGCGATCAGTTGCCCATCGTTGACGATGTAGGCAGTTTCGCAGATATCCAGCGTTTCACGGACGTTGTGGTCGGTGATCAGTACGCCGATACCCTTGGCCTTGAGGTGATGAATGATCTGCTTGATATCGCCCACGGAAATAGGATCAACGCCTGCGAACGGTTCATCCAGAAGGATGAATTTCGGTGCGGTAGCCAGCGCCCGAGCGATTTCCACGCGGCGACGCTCGCCGCCCGACAGGCTCATGCCCAGATTGTCGCGGATGTGGGTGATGTGAAATTCCTGCAGGAGGCTTTCCAACTCCTTGCGACGTGCCCCGGCATCGAGTTCCTTGCGGGTCTCGAGTATCGCCATGATGTTATCGGACACCGACAGCTTGCGGAAAATCGACGCTTCCTGCGGTAGATAGCCGATGCCGGCGCGGGCGCGGCCGTGCATGGGTTGATGGCTGACGTCCAGGTCGTCAATCAGCACGCGCCCCTGATCAGCCTGGACCAGTCCCACGATCATGTAGAAGCAGGTGGTCTTGCCGGCACCGTTGGGGCCCAGCAAACCGACGATCTGGCCGCTGTCGATGGAAATGCTCACATCGCGCACGACCTGTCGGCTTTTGTAGCTTTTAGCCAGATGCTGGGCTTTGAGCGTTGCCATTTACTGGGCCTTCTGAGGTTGATCGGTTTTCTTTTTCGGCTGGATGACCATATCGATGCGTGGACGTGGTGTAGTCACCTTGGCACCGCCATTGGCGCGACCGGCACTGACGACCTGTCTGACCGTGTCGTAGACGATTTTCTCGCCTTCGGACGTGTTGCCATCATTGATGACCTTGGCCTTGTCGATCAGGACGATGCGGTCCTGCCCGGCGTAATACTGGATGGTGACGGCGTAAGCCTGCACGATCGGTTTATCAACTGCAGGCTTCTGCTCGTAATAAGCCAGATTGCCGACAGACGTGAACACGTCCACTTCGCCTTGGGCATTACGCGTGATCGTCACGGTGTTACCAGTGATTTTCATCGAGCCCTGGGTGATGATCACGTTGCCCTTGTAGGTCGCTACGCCTTTCTTGTCATCGAGCTGAGCATCGTCAGACTGGATGTGGATCGGCTGATCGCGGTCGGTTGGCAGGGACCAGGCGCTCGCGCTTCCCAGTGCTGCGCCCAGGCCGAGCAATAAAGGAAGAGTTTTAACGAGCCTCATACTGTCCTCTTACGTTGGACAGCAGGTCCATCCTGCTGTCTTTCAAATACGCTTTCATTCCCTTGGCCGTAGTCACACCGCCTGCGCCGTCGATTCTAACGTCTTGCTCGGTCTGCGCATATTGCTTCTGAGGGAATACGGTCATACGACTGGTGGTGATAATAGTCGTACGTTGTTTTTCATCGGTACGTTCGACGCGTACGGAGTCGATAAGCTCGACCTGGTCGCCACCGGACGAAACCTCGCCTTTCTTGCTCTGCACGTGCCAGGGAAACTCGCCGCCGCGATACATATGCAGATCCGGCGTAGTCAGCAGGGTCACGTCAGTGGCCTTTACGTGCTCGACCTTGTCGGAGGTCATGTCGTATTGAAGCGTGCCGTCCGGCAAATACTGAACACTATGGGCATTGATCGCATAGTAGTCGATGACCGTGTCATCGACCGTTGCGACCGGTTGGTCCATGAAGCTTTCCGGACTGATATTCCAGTAGCCGACCGCTGCCAGCAGCAGCGCCAGTACCCCGAGAAGCAGGAACTTGCGAATTTTTTTAGTGAACATAATGGCTTCTATAAATAGGCGGAGTGAGCCGCTTCAAGGTTGCCTTGCGCACTCAGGATCAGTTCGCAGAATTCGCGCGCTGCGCCTTCGCCGCCCCGCGCCTTGGTGATTCCATGTGCGTGCTCGCGTACAAAAACGGCCGCATTGGCGACGGCCATGCCCAGTCCGACGCGCCTTATGACTGGCAAGTCTGGCAGATCATCGCCCAGATAGGCGACTTGTTCGTAACCAAGCTGGAGTTCTGCAAGCAGTTTGTCCAGCACCACCAGCTTGTCTTCGCGTCCCTGAAACAGGTGCTCGATGCCCAGGCTCTTTGCCCGACGCTCGACGATCGAGGTCTTGCGGCCGCTGATAATGGCTGTCGTGACGCCCGAGGCTATCAGCATTTTTATGCCTTGGCCGTCCAGGGTGTTGAATGTCTTGATCTCGCTGCCGTCTTCCATGAAATAAAGACGGCCGTCGGTGAGTACGCCATCGACGTCGAAAACGGCCAGTTTGATAGCCTTGCCGCGTTGCATGAGATCCTGGGTCATCGTTTCGGTTTCCATTACATGACGCCTGCGCGCAAAAGGTCCTGCAGGTTGAATGCGCCAACCGGCCGGTCATTCTGGTCTACGACAACAAGTGCACTGATTTTGTTGTCTTCCATGATTTTCAGCGCTTCGGCGGCCAGCATTTCGGCATGAGCCGTTTTGCCGTGAAGCGTCATGACTTCATCGATGACGGTCTGACGGATGTCGACAGGGCGATCCAGTGTTCTGCGCAAATCGCCGTCGGTGAAGATGCCGGCCAGTGTGCCATCGGCCTCGACAATTGCAGTCATGCCCAGCCCCTTGCGAGTCATTTCAAGCAGCGCATCCCGTAGCAGGGTGCCGCGTTGCACGCTGGGCAATGCGTCGCCGGAGTGCATGACATTCTCGACCTTGAGCAGCAGGCGACGACCCAGCGCGCCACCCGGATGGGAAAATGCAAAGTCTTCTGCCGTGAAACCCCGTGCATCGAGTAGCGCCACGGCCAGGGCGTCGCCCATGACCAATGCGGCAGTCGTCGATGAGGTCGGCGCCAGGTTGAGCGGGCAGGCCTCATGCACGACATGGGCATTGAGGTTGATGTCGGCAGCCTTGGCCAGAATGGACTCCGGGTCGCCGGTCAGGCTGATCATCTTTATGCCCAGCCGCTTGATCAGCGGCAGCAGGGTCACGATCTCGTTGGTGCTGCCGGAATTTGACAGGGCGAGAATGATGTCATCACGGGTGATCATGCCCATGTCGCCATGACTGGCTTCAGCCGGGTGCACGAAAAAAGAGGTGGTACCCGTGCTCGCCAGCGTGGCGGCAATCTTGTTGCCGATGTGTCCGGACTTGCCCATGCCGACCACAACGACTCGACCCTTGCTGGCGAGGATCATTTCGCACGCGCGCACAAAGTCGCCGTCAAGACGTTCGAGCAAGCCGTGTATGGCTTCTATCTCAAGACGAATGGTGCGTTGCGCCGATTGGATCAGGTCAGTGGATTGGTTCATGTCTGGAAGGGGTCAGCCTGCTGAAAGGCGGCGATTATAGCGGTAATGAACGATTCCCTCACGTCTGATCGTCGTTGTGTTGTTTTTAAACGAATTTCCTACGTGTTCGAGGGTCTGTATCCACGCCTGTTGCCATAACATTGTGGTACAGAATAATTCAGCGAATACCTGAACCGCTCGGTTCTCTTCTTGGGGGCGGGTGGCGGCGGTGGTATAGTTCGCGGCCTGTTCGGCGCGCCTGGACAGCTTGTCGGGCTCCAAGAACCGGCGGCTGCTGGCGAATGCTGTATCGCAAGGAGTTTAGATGAGTCCTGATGACGCCTATGCGGTCGAGTTGAAAGGTGTGTCTTTCAAACGCGGTACGCGCAGCATTTTCAATAACGTAGATATTCGTATTCCGCGGGGCAAGGTCACCGGGATCATGGGGCCGTCCGGTTGTGGCAAGACTACCTTGCTGCGCCTGATGGGCGCGCAGTTGCGTCCGGGCGAAGGCCAGGTCTGGGTCAATGGCCAGAACCTGCCGGAGCTGTCGCGCAGCGATCTGTTCGATGCCCGCAAGCAGATGGGCGTGTTGTTTCAGAGCGGCGCGCTGTTTACCGATCTGGACGTTTTCGAAAATGTCGCCTTTCCCTTGCGTGTGCACACCGAACTGCCGGAAGAAATGATCCGCGACATCGTACTGCTCAAGCTCCAGGCCGTGGGTCTGCGCGGTGCGGTTGAGCTGATGCCCGACGAATTGTCGGGTGGCATGAAGCGTCGTGTCGCGCTGGCCCGTGCAATCGCACTCGACCCTCAGATCCTCATGTATGACGAGCCCTTCGTCGGGCAGGATCCTATTGCGATGGGGGTATTGGTGCGCCTGATCCGGTTGCTCAACGATGCGTTGGGTATCACCAGTATCGTGGTGTCTCATGATCTCAGCGAAACGGCGAGCATTGCCGATTACCTGTATGTCGTGGGCGACGGTCAGGTGCTGGGGCAGGGCACGCCCGAGGAATTGATGTCCTCGGACAATCCACGAATTCGTCAATTCATGACCGGCGAGCCTGATGGCCCTGTACCGTTTCACTATCCGGCACCGGATTTTCGCGAAGATCTATTGGGGAAGCGCTGATGCGCAATAAGTCACTGATGGACAGGGTTCGCCTGTTGGGGCGCTCGGCCATTGATATTGTTACTGTTCTGGGGCGTTCCGGTCTGTTTCTGGTCCATGCCCTGCTCGGTCGCGGCGGCGCGGGCAGCAGTTTTCAGTTGCTGGTAAGGCAGCTTTATTCGGTCGGCGTCATGTCGCTGGTCATCATTGTGGTGTCCGGACTGTTCATCGGGATGGTGCTGGCGCTGCAGGGCTTCAGCATTCTGACCAAATACGGTTCCGAGCAGGCAGTCGGCCAGATGGTCGCACTGACCCTGCTGCGTGAACTCGGGCCTGTGGTGACGGCTTTGCTGTTCGCCGGCCGTGCCGGTTCTGCATTGACCGCCGAGATCGGCAACATGAAATCTACCGAGCAGTTGTCGAGCCTTGAGATGATCGGTGTCGATCCGCTCAAGTACATCGTTGCGCCCCGCTTGTGGGCAGGTTTCATCTCGCTGCCGATTTTGGCGATGATTTTCAGTGTGGTCGGTATCTGGGGTGCTTCCTGGGTGGCGATCGATTGGCTGGGAGTCTATGACGGTTCTTTCTGGTCGAACATGCAGAACAGCGTTTCTTTCACGAACGATGTGCTCAATGGGGTGATCAAAAGCGTCGTATTTGCCTTCGTGGTGACGTGGATCGCCGTTTTTCAGGGTTACGACTGCGACCCCACTTCCGAGGGGATCAGCCGCGCGACGACGAAAACCGTCGTATATGCCTCATTGGCCGTTCTGGGACTGGACTTTATTTTGACCGCCTTGATGTTTGGAGATTTCTGATGCAAAACCGTGCCATCGAAACCGGAGTCGGTCTGTTCCTGCTGGCCGGGATACTGGCTCTGCTCCTGCTGGCCCTGCGAGTCAGTGGTCTGAGCACAAGTGCGAGCACTGACACGTATAAACTTTATGCCTACTTCGACAATATTGCCGGTTTGACTGTCAGAGCCAAGGTAAGCATGGCTGGCGTCACCATCGGCAAGGTAACGGCGATCGACCTGGATCGCGATACCTTCACCGGTCGTGTGACGCTTGAGATCCAGAAGAAGGTCGACAACCTGCCTTCCGACTCGACGGCGTCGATCCTGACCGCTGGCCTGCTGGGTGAGAAATACATCGGTCTCAGCGTCGGTGGCGACGACAAGCTGCTAAAGGACGGTGCAACCATTCATGACACGCAGTCGTCGCTTGTGCTGGAAGACCTGATCGGGAAATTCCTGCTCAATACCGTAAGTAAAGACGCCAAGTAAGCCAAGTAAGGAGTTTTAAATGATCTCTACCCTGCGCCGCGGTCTGCTGATATTGCTGGCCACCTTGCCGATGCTGGCCAATGCTGCGGCAACGCCTTCGGCTCACGATCTGGTGGAACGTACCACCAAGGAACTGTTGAGCGATCTGGCGACCAATCGTGAGCAGTACAAGTCCAATCCGAGTGCTTTTTACGACGCGCTGAACCGTATTGTCGGACCCGTCGTCGACGCTGATGGCATTTCCAAAAGCATCATGACCGTGAAGTATTCCCGCAAGGCGACGCCTGAACAGGTGAAGCGTTTCGAAGAAAACTTCAAGCGCAGCCTGATGCAGTTCTACGGTAACGCATTGCTTGAGTTCAACAACCAGGGCATCACCGTTGCGCCTGCCAAGGATGAAGGCGACGACCGTACCAGCGTTGATATGCAGGTCAAAGGCAACAACGGTGCCGTCTACCCGGTTTCCTACACGCTGGTAAAACTGAACGGCGAGTGGAAGGTGCGTAACGTTGTCATCAACGGTATCAATATCGGCAAGCTGTTCCGTGATCAGTTCGCCGACGCCATGCAGCGCAACGGTAACAACCTGGACACTACGATCAATAACTGGGCTGGCGAAGTCGCCAAGACCAAGTCCACTGTAGATGCTGCGCAGAAGCCTGCACAATGAGTGAGTCCGCTGTCCGGCTTGTCGGTCCGGGCGAACTCCGGTTGATCGGTGTGCTGGATTACCGCACCGGTCCGCAGCTGCGCAAGCAGGGTGCGGCGCTGATCAAGTCCGGCGATCTGGCCGACCTGACGCTCGACTGCTCGGGCGTCGAGAAATCCAGCAGCGTGGGTCTTGCCTTGCTGCTGGCTTTCATGCGCGATGCCAGGGATGCAGGCAAGTCGATCACGGTCCGGTCGCTGCCTGAAGACATGCGCCAGATAGCCCGCGTATCAGGTCTGACCGAGTTACTGGACACCCACTGACAGGCATTATCGAGAAAGCCCTTTATCCGGGACCTGCTTGTCGGGCTTCGCATAACATGGGCTTTTTTGTATGATGGCCGACCCGCGCGCGTACAGCGCCGATCGAGGTTAAGCATGCAGGCCGTAGAAGTTAAAAGCTTCCTTGAAGGAAAGCTGCCGGAAATCAAGGTGGAAGTCGAAGGCGAAGGCTGCAACTTCCAGCTGAATATCATCAGCGACGAATTGGCTGGCCTGAGCCCGGTCAAGCGTCAGCAACAGATTTATACCCATCTGAACCCCTGGATTGCCGATGGCAGCATCCACGCGGTGACCATGAAATTTTTCAGCCGCGCTGCATGGGCCGAGCGTTCCTGAGCCAATTGGTGTCGAGACTCTAATGGATAAATTGATTATTACCGGCGGCGTTCGTCTTGATGGCGAAATTCGCATTTCCGGCGCAAAGAACTCTGCCTTGCCGATTCTTGCCGCCACGTTGCTGGCTGACGGGCCGGTCACTGTTCAGAACCTGCCACACCTGCACGACATAACCACCATGATCGAGCTGTTCGGTCGCATGGGCATCGAACCTGTGATCGATGAAAAACTCAGTGTCGAGATCGACCCGCGCACCATCAAGACGCTGGTCGCCCCGTACGAACTGGTAAAGACCATGCGTGCGTCGATTCTGGTCCTGGGCCCGATGGTCGCTCGTTTCGGCGAGGCCGAAGTGGCGCTGCCAGGTGGCTGTGCCATCGGTTCGCGTCCGGTTGACCTGCATATCCGTGGTCTTGAAGCCATGGGTGCGATCATTGACGTCGAGGGTGGCTACATCAAGGCCAAGGCACCTGAGGGTGGCTTGCGTGGCGCCAACTTCTTCTTCGACACCGTGAGCGTGACCGGTACGGAAAACATCATGATGGCTGCGAGCCTCGCCAACGGTCGCAGCGTGCTGCAGAACGCTGCGCGCGAGCCCGAGGTTGTCGATCTGGCCAACTTCCTGATCGCGATGGGTGCGAAAATCCACGGTGCTGGCACCGACACTATCACCATTGATGGCGTCAAGCGTCTGGGCCCGGCCACCTACAAGGTCATGCCTGACCGTATCGAGACCGGCACCTATCTGGTAGCCGCCGCCGTCACCGGTGGTCGCGTGAAGGTCAAGGATACCGATCCCACCATCCTTGAAGCTGTTCTGCTCAAACTTCAGGAAGCCGGTGCGGAAGTCACGACCGGTGAAGACTGGATCGAGCTGAACATGCACGGCAAGCGTCCAAAGGCTGTCAACGTGCGTACCGCGCCGTACCCGGCGTTCCCGACCGACATGCAGGCGCAGTTCATCTCGCTCAATGCGATTGCCGAAGGCACGGGTGCGGTCATCGAGACCATCTTCGAAAACCGCTTCATGCATGTGTATGAAATGCACCGCATGGGCGCTCAGATCCAGGTCGAAGGCAACACGGCCATTGTCACCGGGACCGAAGTTCTCAAGGGCGCGCCAGTCATGGCAACCGACCTTCGGGCGTCGGCCAGTCTGGTGATCTCTGCGCTGGTTGCCCAGGGCGACACGCTGATCGATCGCATCTACCACATAGACCGTGGTTACGAGTGCATCGAAGAGAAGCTGCAAATGCTGGGCGCCAAGATCCGCCGCGTTCCGGGCTAGTAGCGTGCGGTCCTGATGCCACCGACATCGGGGCCGCCTGTTCTGTCGCGGGTGTGATTTCTGATTCGTTTCACTTCAGGCCGAACAGGCTTGAGGGTTGCCATGCGCCGCTTGCGTCGTGACAAAAGTTTCCTGATAAGGACTTACGTTTCCCATGTTGACCATCGCACTGTCCAAGGGCCGCATTCTTGATGACACCCTGCCGCTTCTTGCTGAAGCGGGCATCGTGCCGACCGAGAATCCGGATAAGAGCCGCAAGCTCATCATCCCCACGACTCAGGCCGATGTGCGCCTGCTGATCGTGCGAGCCACCGATGTGCCGACCTATGTCGAGCATGGGGCTGCCGATCTGGGTGTCGCGGGCAAGGATGTGTTGATGGAGTACACCGGCCAGGGCCTGTACGAGCCGCTGGACTTGCAGATTGCCAAGTGCAAGCTGATGACTGCAGGCGCTATCGGTGCCGTTGAGCCCAAGGGTCGTCTGCGCGTGGCGACCAAGTTCGTCAATGTTGCCAAGCGTTACTACGCCGAGCAGGGCCGTCAGGTCGATATCATCAAGTTGTACGGCTCCATGGAGCTGGCACCGTTGATCGGTCTGGCAGACAAGATCATCGACGTGGTCGACACCGGTAACACCTTGCGAGCCAATGGCCTTGAGCCGCAGGAACTCATTGCGACCATCAGCTCGCGGCTGGTGGTAAACAAGGCGTCCATGAAAATGCAGCATGCACGCATTCAGGCCCTCATCGACACCCTGCGCAAGGCAGTGGAGTCGCGACACCGTAGCTGATTCACTCACGCAACGTTGAGTTGCGTCCAGCTATCCGTGTCATAGCCAGATTTCTCAGGTGCCTGCGCGGATAGCTTGGTAGCTTTAGGCTCCTGAGCATCCGCCAATTATTGAGGCCACCGCTATGACCACGCCCACTGCAATTCGCCGACTCGACGCTGCTGATCCGGATTTCGCACGACATCTGGATCATCTGCTGAGCTGGGAAAGTGTGTCTGATGACTCAGTCAACCAGCGCGTGCTCGACATCATCAAGGCGGTGCGCGAGCGTGGTGATGCGGCACTGGTCGAGTTCACCCAGAAGTTTGACGGGCTGCAGGTCGCTTCGATGGCCGACCTGATTCTGCCTCGTGAGCGCCTGGAGCTGGCGCTGACCCGCATTACGCCGGTTCAGCGCGAAGCACTGGAAAAGGCTGCCGAGCGTGTGCGCAGCTACCACGAAAAGCAGAAGCAGGATTCCTGGAGTTACACCGAGGCCGACGGTACGGTGCTGGGCCAGAAAGTCACACCGCTCGACCGTGCAGGTCTGTATGTACCCGGTGGCAAGGCCTCTTATCCGTCCTCGGTATTGATGAATGCCATACCGGCCAAAGTGGCTGGCGTGACCGAAGTGGTCATGGTCGTGCCCACGCCGCGGGGTGAGATCAACGAACTGGTACTGGCGGCCGCCTGCATTGCCGGCGTCGACCGGGTGTTCACCATCGGTGGCGCGCAAGCTGTGGCAGCGCTGGCTTACGGCACCGAAAGCGTGCCGAAGGTCGATAAGGTTGTCGGCCCTGGCAACATCTATGTAGCCACTGCCAAGCGTCATGTGTTCGGCCAGGTCGGTATCGACATGATCGCCGGTCCTTCCGAGATTCTGGTGGTGTGTGACGGTCAGACCGACCCGGACTGGATCGCCATGGACCTGTTTTCCCAGGCCGAGCACGACGAAGACGCCCAAGCCATTCTGGTCAGTCCGGATGCCGACTTTCTCGACAAGGTCGCGGCCAGCATTACCCGTTTGCTGCCGACCATGGAGCGCGCAGCTATCGTCGAAACGTCGATCAACGGCCGAGGTGCGCTGATAAAGGTGGCGGACATGGCGCAAGCCATCGAGGTCGCCAACCGCATTGCGCCTGAGCACCTGGAACTGTCGGTTGCCGACCCCGACGCCTGGCTGCCGCAGATTCGTCACGCAGGTGCGATCTTCATGGGCCGTCATACCTCCGAGGCGCTGGGCGATTACTGCGCAGGCCCCAACCACGTGTTGCCGACTTCCGGTACGGCACGTTTTTCCTCGCCGTTGGGTGTCTATGATTTCCAGAAGCGCTCATCGATCATCTATTGCTCGCCCCAGGGGGCGTCCGAGCTGGGCAAGACAGCATCCGTACTGGCTCGTGGCGAGTCATTGAGCGGTCACGCCCGCAGTGCCGAATATCGAATCACTGACCCCGACTGGAAAGCACGCAACACAGAGGACGGCAAATAATGAGCAAATTCTGGAGCCCTTTCGTCAGCGGTCTGGTGCCATACGTGCCGGGTGAACAGCCGAAGTTGACCAGGCTGGTCAAACTCAACACCAACGAAAACCCGTATGGGCCGTCGCCAAAGGCCGTCGAGGCCATGCACGCTGCGCTGACCGACGACTTGCGTCTGTACCCGGACCCTAACAGCGACCTGCTCAAGCACGCTGTTGCCGATTATTACAACGTACAGCCCAACCAGGTGTTCCTGGGCAACGGTTCTGATGAAGTGCTGGCGCATATCTTTCACGGTTTGTTTCAGCACGAGGCACCCTTGCTGTTCCCGGACATCAGCTACAGCTTCTATCCGGTGTACTGCGGCCTGTACGGAATCGACTACGAGATGGTCGCACTGGACGATCAATTCCGGATTCGTGCCGAAGACTATGCGCGGCCGAACGCCGGGATCATCTTCCCCAACCCGAATGCGCCAACCGGTTGCCTGCTTGGCCTGGACAAGGTCGAGCAGATCATCAAGGCCAGCCCGGATTCAGTGGTGGTTGTCGACGAGGCGTACATCGACTTCGGTGGCGAAACCGCGATTACGCTGGTCGATCGCTACCCGAACCTGTTGGTCACCCAGACCTTGTCCAAGTCACGCTCACTGGCCGGCCTGCGCGTCGGTCTGGCGGTGGGGCACCCTGATCTGATCGAGGCGCTGGAGCGGGTCAAGAACAGCTTCAACTCTTATCCGCTGGACCGCATGGCCAACGTGGGCGGTGCGGCGGCTTTCGAGGACCGTGAGCATTTCGAGACGACGCGCAACAAGGTCATCGAAAGTCGCGAAGTGCTGGTCGAGCAGTTGCAGGGCAAAGGCTTTGAAGTGCTGCCCTCGGCCGCCAACTTCATCTTCGCCCGTCACCCGCAACACGACGCCGCAGCCCTGGCCGCAAAGCTGCGCGAGCAGGGCATTATCGTTCGTCACTTCAAGCAGCAGCGTATCGCTCAGTTCCTGCGCATCAGTATCGGCACGCCAGAGCAGCATCAGGCCCTGCTGGAAGGTCTGAGCGACATCTAAGGGGGGATCTGTCAGCCCGAAAGCGGGCTGACTCTGCATTGCCACTCAGGATCGGGCACAGATCGTCCAGAACGACATGCACACGCGCAGGACTCATCGTTATACGCAAGTCTTGTGGGAGCGAGCTTGCTCGCCAAAGGGTCTGCACAAGCGCCGAAAATGCATCGAGTGAAACACCGTCTTCGCCAGCAAGCTCACTCCCACGCCCTTCGGGCAGAAGCCTGGACGCCCTTTATTCCGGGCGTCTCAGGTAATGGCGCTTTACTCCGGCGCTGCGGCAGGCGTCGGTGCAGGCGGCGGACGCAGGCCGACTTCAGCGCTCAGACGCATTTCCTTGCCGTTGCGCATCACGTCGATGGCAATCTTGTCCTTGGGCTTGGTGCGCGCAACCTGGTTCATCGAGCGGCGACCGTCGCCGGCAGGCTCGCCATTGATGCTCAGAATTACATCCCCCAATTGCAGCCCGGCCTTCTGTGCCGGTCCGTCGCGGAAGATGCCTGCCACAACGATGCCCGGACGATCCTTCAGCCCGAACGACTCGGCCAGTTCCTGGGTCAGCGGTTGAACTTCGATGCCCAGCCAGCCACGAATGACCTGGCCGTGTTCGATGATCGACTTCATGACGTCCATCGCCAGCTTGGTCGGAATGGCGAAGCCGATGCCCTGGGATCCGCCGGATTTGGAAAAGATCGCGGTATTGATGCCGATCAGGTTGCCGCTGGCGTCTACCAGTGCGCCGCCCGAGTTGCCCGGGTTGATGGCCGCGTCGGTCTGAATGAAGTCTTCGTAGGTATTGAGGCCCAACTGGTTACGGCCAGTGGCACTGATGATCCCCATGGTCACGGTCTGACCAACCCCGAACGGGTTGCCGATGGCCAGCGCGACGTCGCCGATACGGATGCCGTCAGAACGTGCGATGGTGATTGCGGGAAGGTTTTTCAGGTCGATCTTGAGTACCGCCAGATCGGTTTCCGGGTCATTGCCGATCACCCTGGCAATGGTTTCACGGCCGTCTTTCAGGGCAACCACGATCTGATCTGCGCCAGTAGTGACGTGGTTGTTGGTCAGTATGTAGCCCTCCGGGCTCATCATGACGCCAGAGCCGAGGCTTGACTCCATACGCTTTTGCTTGGGCGTGTTGTCGCCGAAGAAGCGCCGGAACTGCGGGTCTTCGAAAAGGGGGTTATTGCCCTTGTTGACCATCTTGGTGGTATAGAGGTTGACCACCGCCGGGGCTGCGGCAATGACCGCATCGGCATAGGAAGACGGACCTTGCATGACGTTGGTGGTCTGTGGAGCCTGTTGCAGATTGACATCCAGGCTCGGCAGGCCGACCCACTGCGGATAACGCTGAATAATCAGCATGGCGATAAGCACGCCAGCCAGCAATGGCCAGCCGAAAAAACGCAGTGCCTTGAACATTTAACAAGTCCTGATGGTTGCGGGCGCAGAAAGTTTTGCCACGGGTGCGCCATAATGGCGGGCATTATACGAGTACAACGCAGCTCTGAACTGCATATTTAGGAGTCTTTTATGGCTGTTGCCCTGAGCACCCTGGTCGAAGAAGCCGACCGCTATCTGAACAGTGCCCGTATTCAGGATTACTGCCCCAATGGCCTGCAGGTCGAAGGCCGGCCCCAGGTCATGCGCATCGTCAGCGGCGTGACGGCGAGTCAAGCCCTGCTGGATGCCGCTGTCGAGGCGCAGGCTGATCTGATCCTGGTTCATCACGGCTATTTCTGGAAGGGCGAAAACCCTTGCGTGGTCGGCATGAAACAGCGTCGCCTGAAAACGTTGCTCAAACATGACATCAGCCTGCTCGCCTATCATCTGCCGCTGGATGTGCATCCCGACGTGGGCAACAACGTGCAGCTGGCGCGGCAACTGGAGATCACCGTTGAAGGCCCGCTGGACCCCGAAAATTCGCGCGTGGTCGGCTTGATCGGCTCCTTGTCCGAACCCATGACCGCTCGAGATTTTGCCCGCCGCGTGCAGGACGCACTGGGGCGCGAGCCGTTACTTGTCGAGGGCAGTCAGATGATTCGCCGTGTCGGCTGGTGCACCGGTGGCGGTCAGAACTATATCGATCAGGCGGTGCTGGAAGGCGTCGATCTCTTCCTGAGTGGCGAAGCGTCAGAGCAGACGTTTCACAGCGCCAGGGAAAACGACATAAGCTTCATCGCGGCCGGGCATCATGCCACCGAGCGTTATGGTGTTCAGGCTCTGGGTGATTATCTGGCCCGGCGTTTTGCCCTTGAACATATCTTCATCGACTGCCCGAACCCGATCTGACCGATCAAACGGTGGGGTATATGTATAGATCGTTTCGATCTAGCCGCATCGCTGATTAGCGATATCACGCATGTTAAAGTGCGCGGCTCGAATACGGCCCGCAGGCCGCCCCGGGGTTTCCCGGTTCATAACGAACGTGAGTAGCCATGGTTGACAAACTGACGCATCTGAAACAGCTGGAGGCGGAAAGCATCCACATCATCCGCGAGGTCGCCGCCGAGTTCGATAACCCGGTGATGCTGTACTCGATCGGCAAGGATTCGGCCGTGATGCTGCACCTGGCGCGCAAGGCATTCTTCCCCGGTAAATTGCCATTCCCGGTCATGCACGTCGATACCCGCTGGAAATTCCAGGAAATGTATCGCTTCCGTGACCAGATGGTCGAGGAAATGGGCCTTGATCTGATCACTCACATCAATCCCGATGGCGTGGCTCAGGGCATCAACCCCTTTACCCACGGCAGCGCCAAACACACCGACATCATGAAGACCGAGGGCTTGAAACAGGCGCTCGACAAACATGGTTTCGATGCTGCCTTCGGTGGTGCCCGACGCGACGAAGAAAAGTCCCGGGCCAAGGAGCGTGTCTACTCGTTCCGCGACAGCAAGCATCGCTGGGACCCGAAAAACCAGCGCCCCGAGCTGTGGAACGTCTATAACGGCAACGTCAACAAAGGCGAGTCGATCCGTGTGTTCCCGCTTTCCAACTGGACCGAGCTGGACATCTGGCAGTACATCTACCTTGAAGGCATCCCGATCGTGCCGCTGTATTTTGCCGCCGAGCGCGACGTTATCGAGAAGAACGGTACGCTGATCATGATCGACGACGAGCGCATCCTCGAGCATCTTACCGATGAAGAGAAGTCGCGCATCGTCAAGAAGAAGGTCCGTTTCCGTACTCTGGGCTGCTACCCGCTGACCGGTGCCGTTGAGTCCGAGGCGACCAGCCTGACCGACATCATCCAGGAAATGTTGCTGACGCGAACTTCCGAACGCCAGGGTCGGGTCATTGACCACGACGGTGCTGGCTCGATGGAAGAAAAGAAACGTCAGGGTTATTTCTAAGGGGGTGTCACATGTCGCATCAATCTGATTTGATCAGCGAGGACATCCTCGCCTATCTGGGCCAGCACGAACGCAAGGAAATGCTGCGCTTCCTCACCTGTGGCAACGTCGATGACGGCAAGAGCACGCTGATCGGGCGTCTGCTGCACGACTCCAAGATGATCTACGAAGATCATCTTGAAGCCATTACCCGAGACTCGAAAAAGTCCGGCACCACTGGCGATGACGTCGATCTGGCGTTGCTGGTGGACGGTCTGCAGGCCGAGCGCGAGCAGGGCATCACCATCGATGTCGCGTATCGCTATTTCTCCACGGCCAAGCGCAAGTTCATCATTGCCGATACGCCAGGACATGAGCAGTACACCCGTAACATGGCCACTGGTGCTTCGACCTGTGACCTGGCGATCATTCTGGTGGATGCGCGCTATGGGGTGCAGACCCAGACCCGTCGTCACAGCTATATCGCTTCGCTGCTGGGCATCAAGCATATCGTTGTCGCCATCAACAAGATGGACCTCAATGGTTTTGACGAGAGCGTGTTCGAGTCGATCAAGACCGATTACCTGAAGTTTGCCGAGGGTATTGCGTTCAAGCCGACCACCATGGCGTTTGTGCCGATGTCTGCGCTCAAGGGCGACAACGTGGTGAACAAGAGCGAGCGTTCGCCGTGGTACACCGGCCAGTCGCTGATGGAGATTCTCGAAACCGTCGAAATCGCCAGTGATCGCAACTATGCAGACCTGCGATTCCCGGTGCAGTACGTCAACCGTCCGAACCTGAATTTCCGCGGCTTCGCCGGTACGCTGGCCAGCGGCATCGTGCACAAGGGCGACGAGATAGTCGTGCTGCCGTCGGGCAAGAGCAGCCGTGTGAAGTCCATCGTCACCTATGAGGGTGAGCTGGAGCATGCCGGGCCGGGTCAGGCTGTGACCCTGACCATGGAAGACGAAATCGACATCTCCCGTGGCGACCTGCTGGTGCATGCCGACAACGTTCCGCAGGTCAGCGATGCGTTCGACGCCATGCTGGTATGGATGGCCGAAGAGCCCATGCTGCCGGGCAAGAAATACGACATCAAGCGTGCCACCAGCTATGTGCCGGGCTCCATTGCCAGCATTACCCATCGGGTCGATGTGAACACGCTGGAGGAAGGCCCTGCCAGCTCGTTGCAACTGAACGAGATCGGCCGGGTCAAGGTCAGCCTCGATGCGCCCATCGCGCTGGACGGCTACAGCAGCAACCGCACTACGGGCTCTTTCATTGTCATTGATCGTCTGACCAACGGCACTGTGGCGGCGGGCATGATCATTGCCAAGCCGGTCTCGGGCGGCGGTTCGCAGCATCATGGCGAACTGGCCCATGTCTCCACCGAGGAGCGTGCGCAGCGTTTTGGCCAGCAACCGGCCACGGTATTGTTCAGCGGTCTGTCCGGCGCGGGCAAGAGTACGCTGGCGTACGCGGTCGAGCGCAAGCTGTTCGACATGGGCCGTGCGGTCTACGTACTGGACGGTCAGAACCTGCGTCATGACCTGAACAAGGGCTTGCCACAGGACCGTGCCGGTCGTACCGAGAACTGGAGCCGTGCCGCTCACGTGGCGCGCCAGTTCAACGAAGCGGGCCTGCTGACCCTGGCTGCTTTCGTTGCGCCGGACGCCGAGGGACGGGAGCGTGCCAAGGCGCTGATCGGCAAAGAGCTTCTGCTGACCGTCTATGTTCAGGCGTCACCCGCGGTGTGCCGCGAACGTGACCCGCAAGGCCTGTATGCCGCTGATGGCGACAACATTCCTGGCGAGTCCTTCCCGTATGACGTGCCACTGAATGCCGATCTGGTGATCGACACGCAGACACTCAACCTGGAAGAAAGCGTCAGGCAGGTGCTGGGCCTGCTGCGCAGCCGCGGCGCGATCTGATTGCGCTGACACCGTGTCCGTTCTCTGAGCGGGCACGGAGCGCACAGAAAGCTTTATCGCCTGTGCTGCACGCGCCTACAAAAAAGCCCGCCGCAGACAGTGTCTGCGGCGGGCTTTTCAGTGGTTGTGAATCCCTATCTTTTCAAGCCGTAATGCTCATCCAGCATTCCTGGAGTGTTGGGCGACTTGGGGGCGTAGTCCTTGGGTGTCTCGGTGTCACGCGGGGGAGTAAGGCGGTCGCGATGATCGCGATGTGCCTGATTGGCCTCCGGGTGCAGAGCCGCCAGCAGGCGTTGACGGGTCAACTCGTCGAGAGCCAGACGGTTGGCGCCCTCGGCAAGGTGTTCCTGAACATCCTGGTAGCTCTGTGAAAGCTTCTGTACCAGATTGGCCGTGCTGTTGAAGTGCGTGACTACCTCGTTCTGATAGGTGTCGAAACGCTCCTGAATGTCGTCCAGCTGGCGCTGGGTGCTGTTCGGAACGGTGTTGGGCAGCAGGCGTGCCACCAGAAAACCAATGACGACACCGGCCACCAGGGCGAGCGTCGGCAACAACCAGACTAAGAGCGAGTGTTCCACGAGTCCTTCCTCTATAAACGGCTTTGCTTTACGTTAACGGCTGGAACCTGCGCTGTATACCCGCGACGTATCGTTGATATGCAAGCCGCAGACAATCAGCTAGACGAGTCGACCCATTTCGAGGTCACGGAGTTCTGTTTTGCTCATGCGTGAAACCCCATTATTTATCGATGGCCCAGAAGGCCAGCTCGAAGCGCTGTATCAGGACGTACCCGACGCCCGAGGCGTTGCACTGATTTGCCATCCTAACCCGATACAGGGTGGAACGATGCTCAATAAAGTCGTCTCGACGCTGCAGCGTACCGCAAGAGACCAGCGTCTGATCACCTTGCGCTTCAATTATCGCGGTGTCGGTGCCAGTGCCGGTACGTCGGTTGCCGGGCCGGGCGAAATCGATGATGCTCAGGCTGCAGCCCGGTGGCTGCGGGCTCGGCACCCTGATTTGCCGATGACCCTGTTCGGTTTTTCCTTTGGCGGCTACGTCGCTGCGAATCTGGGGGGAAGGCTGGAGGCCGAGGGTGAAACGCTGACTCATTTGTTTCTGGTTGCTGCTGCGGCGTCGCGGCTCAAGGATCAGAGCGTACTGCCACACGCCTGCCCGCTGACAATCATTCAGCCCGAGAGCGACGAAGTGATTGATCCCGAAACGGTCTATGCATGGTCTGCAGCACTGCAACGTCCACATGAGCTACTGAAAGTGGCAGAATGCGGACACTTTTTTCATGGCAAGCTGACCGATCTGAAAGATCTGCTTCTGCCGCGACTTTCCAGCTGATTGCAGCCCGTATTGCACCCTATTGATAAGCGACCTGCCATGACCACTCGTATTCTGACCGGTATCACGACCACCGGTACTCCCCATCTGGGCAACTACGCGGGTGCCATTCGCCCGGCCATTGTTGCCAGCCGTCAGAGCGACTTCGATTCGTTCTATTTTCTGGCCGATTACCACGCGCTGATCAAATGCGATGACCCGCTGCGCATTCAGCGTTCGCGTCTGGAAATCGCCGCAACCTGGCTGGCAGCTGGCCTGGACGTTGAGCGTGTGACCTTCTATCGCCAGTCGGACATCCCCGAGATTCCGGAACTCACCTGGCTGCTCACCTGTGTAGCGGCCAAGGGCCTGCTCAATCGCGCCCACGCCTACAAGGCGTCGGTGGACAAGAACGTGGACAGCGGCGAAGACCCGGATGCGGGTATCACCATGGGCTTGTACAGCTATCCGGTGCTGATGGCCGCCGATATTCTGATGTTCAATGCTCATCAGGTTCCGGTAGGGCGCGACCAGATTCAGCACGTTGAAATGGCCCGCGATATCGGCCAGCGTTTCAACCACCTGTTCGGTCACGGCAAGGAATTCTTTGTCATGCCCGAGGCGCTGATCGAAGAGAGCGTTGCGACGCTGCCAGGCCTGGACGGTCGCAAGATGTCCAAAAGCTACGACAACACCATCCCGTTGTTCAGCAGTGCCAAGGAGATGAAAAACGCCATATCGCGCATTGTCACCGACTCGCGTGCGCCGGGTGAGGCGAAAGACCCGGACACCTCGCACCTGTTTACCCTGTATCAGGCTTTCTCGACGGCCGGGCAGTGCGCCGAATTCCGTTCCGACCTGTTGCAGGGCCTGGGATGGGGCGAAGCGAAAAATCGTTTGTTTACCTTGCTGGATGCCCAGTTGAGCGAACCCCGCGAAAAGTATCTGGGGCTGATCGAGCGTCCTGCCGATCTCGAAGACATCCTGCTCGCCGGTGCGCAGAAAGCCCGGCGTGTCGCCACACCATTCCTTGAGGAATTGCGCGAGGCGATGGGGCTGCGGTCGTTCCGTACCGTGGTGCAGAACGCCGATACCGGCAAGAAAAAGGCCAGCAAGGGCGCTCGTTTCGTCAGCTTCCGTGAAGACGACGGCAGCTTCCGTTTCCGTTTGCTGGCTGCCGATGGCGAACAGTTGCTGTTGTCGCGAAATTTTGCCGATGGCAAGGCTGCTGGCGTCGTCAGCAAGCAGTTGCAGCAGGGCGGTGAACTGGACCTGCGCAGTGAGGACGATCGCTTTACGCTGTGGCTGAACGGCGACTGTGTGGCGGACAGTCCGGTATTTGCCGACGCTGCCGCACGCGACAGCGCCATCGAGACTCTCAAGCTGGCGCTTGCTCCTCAACAGGACTGATTGCCAATCCCCGGGAGCGTCGCTACAGTGACGACCCGTTTTTGTTGCCTTGCTAACGAATTATGACGCCCCTAGAACGATATCAAGCTGATCTGAAACGCCCGGACTTCTTCCATGATGCCGCGCAGGAAAACGCTGTACGCCATTTGCAGCGTCTGTACGACGATCTGGTTGCCGCTCACGACAGCAAGCCCGGCCTGTTCGGCAAGCTGTTCGGCAAAAAGGAACCTGCTCTGGTCAAGGGGCTGTACTTCTGGGGGGGCGTGGGCCGCGGCAAGACGTATCTGGTTGACACGTTCTTTGACGCCTTGCCGTTTCAGGACAAGGTGCGCACTCACTTCCACCGCTTCATGAAGCGTGTGCACGAAGAGATGAAGACCCTCAAAGGCGAGAAAAACCCGCTGACGATTATTGCCAAGCGTTTTTCCGACGAGGCACGGGTCATCTGTTTTGACGAGTTCTTCGTTTCCGACATCACCGACGCCATGATTCTGGGGACGCTGATGGAAGAGCTGTTCAAGAATGGCGTGACGCTGGTTGCAACCTCCAACATCGTCCCGGACGGTTTATACAAGGACGGTTTGCAGCGGGCGCGTTTCCTGCCGGCTATCGCGTTGATCAAACAGAATACCGATATCGTCAATGTCGACAGCGGCGTCGATTACCGCCTGCGTCACCTTGAGCAGGCCGAGCTGTTTCACTTCCCGCTCAACGAAGTCGCACAGGAAAGCCTGCGTAAAAGCTTCAAGGCCCTGACTCCGGATTGCGCTGAGACCATCGAAAACGATGTGTTGATGATCGAAAACCGTGAGATCCGTGCCCTGCGTACCTGTGATGACGTGGCCTGGTTCGATTTTCGCGAGTTGTGCGACGGGCCTCGCAGTCAGAACGATTACATCGAGCTGGGCAAGATCTTCCACGCGGTGCTGATCAGCGGCGTCGAGCAGATGGACGTTTCTACCGACGACATCGCCCGGCGCTTTATCAATATGGTCGACGAGTTCTATGACCGTAACGTCAAGCTGATCATCTCGGCCGAGGTTGAATTGAAGGACCTGTACACCGGGGGGCGGTTGATGTTCGAGTTCCAGCGCACCTTGAGCCGCCTGCTCGAAATGCAATCCCACGAATTCCTTTCGCGGGCGCATAAGCCTTAGTAGCCGCTTCAAGTTTCAAGTCAGAAGCTTGAAACTTGTCCCAGGCTTGCGGCTTGAGCTCAGAGCCTCTCCTTGTGGTTTTCGAACTGCTGTCGATACTGGTTGGGCGACAGCTCGGTGTGCTGGCGAAACAGGCGGGCGAAAAAGCTGGCATCGTCATAGCCCACCTCATAGCTGATGGTCTTGATGCTCTTGCGAGACCCTGACAGCAACCCCTTCGCCGTTTCAATCCGCAGCCGTTGCAGGTAATGCAGCGGCTTGTCGCCCGTGGCCGCCTGAAAGCGGCGCATGAAGTTGCGAATGCTCATGCCGTGTTCGCGGGCGACATCTTCAAAGCGAAACTTGTCGGCAAAATGCTCTTCCAGCCAGTGCTGGATCTGCAGAATTATCACGTCCTGATGCAGCTTTTGACCGCCAAAACCGATTCGCCCTGGTGAGTAGGTGCGGCGCACCTCGTAGAGAATGTCACGGGCCACCGCCTGGGCGACGTTGGCACCGCAGAAGCGCTCGATCAGGTAGATGTAGAGATCGCAGGCTGAGGTCGTGCCACCTGCGCAGTACACGTTATCGGCGTCGGTCAGGTGCTTTTCCTGATTGAGCAGCACCTTGGGGTAGCGTTCGGCAAACGCGCCGAAAAAGCGCCAGTAGGTAGTCGCTTCCTTGCCGTCCAGCAAGCCGGCCTCGGCGAGCCAGTAGACGCCGGTGGCTTCTGCGCAAAGCACGGCACCCTTGGCGTGTTGCTCGCGCAGCCAGGGCAGAATCTGTGGGTAACGTTGGCACAGGGTTTCAAAGTCATCCCAGAATGCCGGGATGACGATGATATCGCTCTGGCACAGTGCGCCGTCGACCGGCAGCGTGACATCGCTGAAGCTGCTGACAGAGAGGCCGTCCGGGCTGACCAGGCGGGTTTCGAAAGCGGGCACCAGGCCCTGGCCCAATTGTTTGCTGTAGCGAAGGCTGGCCAGGTGAAAGAAGTCCTTGGCCTGCATGACCGTCGAGGCAAACATCTTGTCAGTGGTGAGGATGCTTACGCGGCGCAGCGGAGTGGCGTGTTGGATCGGCATAATCGTTATTCTTATATGGGTAAATGGTCAAGCAACGGCTGGATCGTCTTATTTTTTATCGGGCCTGTCCAGCCTCCTCATGTCAGGATCCCTGCGAGAGGTGCGCATGATGGCCTTATGCTAAAGGCGCAAATATCCGCCAATCCACACCTCGCAGGCAATAAACAGAATGTGAACAAAAAATCCGGTTGAGGTTATTTTTACAGTCTGTATAATCCGCCAGCTCTTTGCAGTGGAAGTGATGCGCCGTCTGCCGAAGAATCTTGCCGTATAACGGACGCGCTGACCCGAGCCCCCGATAGCGTCTGTTTCCGGCTGCCTTTGACTTGTCAAAGTACGCACTATTCAGTAAGATCCGCCGTCTAATTTTCAGGGCGGCCCCTGAGGCTATAAAGAATGAAAACTTTTACTGCTAAACCGGAAACAGTTAAGCGCGACTGGTTCGTCGTCGACGCTGCTGGTCAGACCCTGGGTCGTCTGGCCACCGAAATCGCGAGCCGTCTGCGTGGCAAGCACAAGCCGGAATACACTCCGCACGTTGATACCGGCGACTATATCGTCGTGATCAATGCCGAGCAGATCCGCGTTACTGGTGCCAAAACCACCGACAAGATCTACTACTCACACTCCGGTTTTCCGGGCGGGATCAAGTCGATCAACTTCGAAAAGCTGATCGCCAAAGCTCCTGAGCGCGTGATCGAGACCGCGGTCAAAGGCATGCTGCCTAAGAACCCGCTGGGTCGCGACATGTATCGTAAGCTGAAAGTCTATGCGGGCGCTGTACACCCTCATACTGCTCAGCAGCCCCAAGAACTGAAGTTTTAACGGAATAGTTCATTATGTCGGCGACTCAAAATTACGGCACTGGCCGTCGCAAGACCGCAACCGCTCGCGTTTTCCTGCGTCCGGGTACTGGTAACATCTCGATCAACAACCGCTCCCTGGACAATTTCTTCGGTCGCGAAACTGCCCGCATGGTAGTTCGTCAGCCGCTGGAACTGACCGAGACAGTTGAAAAGTTCGACATCTACGTCACCGTTATCGGTGGCGGTGTAAGTGGTCAGGCTGGCGCAATTCGCCACGGTATCACTCGCGCTTTGATGCAGTACGACGAGACTCTGCGCGGTGCGCTGCGTAAAGCAGGCTTCGTGACTCGCGATGCTCGTGAAGTTGAACGTAAGAAAGTCGGTCTGCGTAAAGCGCGTAAGCGTCCGCAGTACTCGAAGCGTTAATTCGCTCTTCGTTCAAAGAAAGAACGTCCACCCCCTCGCGGGGCTGGGCGTTTTTTTATGGGCGTGATTTTTGCGGTTCTGGTGTTTTGAGCGTGGGCGTGCCGCGTCGATAGAGCGAGATTTATAGACCTGTCGACGAAGATTGCGGAATTTACGTCGTGTAAATGAGCTATCTTGTGGCCCGCGACGAACAACTGTGCTGTTGCGTTCATTATCGGATGCGCTCTGAGGGCGTGTTCGTTTGTCTGTCCGATAAATTTTAACAAGCGAGGAGGATCACCATGGGCGTGACCAACCGGTTGGCCTGTTACTCCGACCCCGCCGACCACTATTCTCATCGCGTACGCATTGTGCTCGCCGAGAAGGGTGTCAGCGCCGAAATTATTGAAGTCGTGGCGGGTCGTCATCCGCCGCAGCTGATTGAAGTAAATCCGTATGGCAGCTTGCCGACCCTCGTCGATCGTGATCTGGCGTTGTACGAGTCGACGGTGGTCATGGAATATCTGGATGAGCGTTATCCGCATCCACCCTTGCTGCCTGTCTATCCGGTGGCTCGCGCCAACAGTCGGCTGCTGATCCATCGCATCCAGCGAGACTGGTGTGGGCTTGTGGACCTGATCCTCGACACGCGCAGCAAAGAGCCTGCTCGCGTCCAGGCACGCAAGGAGCTTCGTGAGAGCCTGGCCGGGGTTTCCCCGTTGTTCGCGGAAAAAGCTTTTTTCATGAGTGACGAGCTAAGTCTCGTCGATTGCTGTCTACTCCCCATACTCTGGCGTTTGCCAATTTTGGGTATTGAATTGCCGCGGCCTGCCAAGCCGTTGCTTGATTACATGGAGCGCCAATTTGCGCGTGAGGCTTTTCAGGCGAGTCTGTCTGCTGCCGAACGTGAAATGCGCTAAGGCTTAAGGAGCCGTTAATGAACTCCAGTCGCCCTTATCTTGTTCGCGCTCTCTATGAGTGGATCGTCGATAACGATTGCACCCCGCATGTGCTGGTCAATGCGGATTACCCCTCGGTGCAGGTCCCGCAAGGGTTTGCCAACGACGGGCAGATTGTCTTGAATGTCTCGCCAAGTGCAGTGCGTCATCTGCACATGGATAACGAGGCGGTGAGCTTCGAAGGCCGCTTCGGTGGTGTGCCGCACACGCTTTATGTGCCTGTCGCTGCCATTCTGGGTATTTATGCCCGTGAGAACGGTCAGGGCATGGTTTTCGATCTGGAGCCCTCCATGGAGGAGGGCGAGGAAATCGAGATCGAGATCGAAGACGATACACCTCCGCCAGACAGCGAACCGCCACGCCCGAGCGGTCGGCCGAGTCTGAAGGTCGTCAAGTAAAAGACAGGCATAAAAAAGGCGATCTTCGGATCGCCTTTTTTATTGTCTGTCGGTTGCCCGTCAGTCGATGTACTCGAAGAGTTTGACGATCTTCTGCACGCCTGAGACGCCCTGTACCAGGTTGGTGGCGCGATTGGCTTCGTCATGGGTTACCAGGCCCAGCAGGAAGACGATGCCGTTCTCGGTCACCACCTTGATGCGCGAGCCAGGGATGGATGCGTCAGCGATCATCTGGCTTTTGATCTTGGTGGTCAGCCATGCGTCGTTGTTGCGGGCCAGCAGTGAGGAGGGTGCCATCACCTGCAGTTCGTTGTTGACCTTCTTGACGCGCTGAACGGCGCTGGCGGCTTGTTCAGCCATGGCCTTGAGGTCGGCGCGCGGTGTCTGGCCAGCCAGCAGCACGATGCCGTTGAAGCTGGTCACGACGATGTGCGAGCCCTCTGCGAGGTCAGGGTTGGCTTTGGAGATGTTGACGGCTGCCTTGGTCTCGATCAGCGAGTCGTCGATCTTGCTGCCGAAGGTGCGCGTGCCGCGATCGTCTTCGATCGGTTTTTCGCGAGTGGCCGTGATCACCGAGCTGCATCCGGTGATGCTGAGGCACAGTGTCAGAACCAGTAGGCTAAGACGATTAGGGGTCATTCTTCACTCCCGAACAGTTGGCTGTCGATCAAATCGCAAAGGCAATGGATCGCCAGCAGATGGACTTCTTGTATGCGTGCCGTGACATTGGCGGGTACGCGGATCTCCACATCCTCGGGCAATAGCAGTGAGGCCATGCCGCCACCGTCGCGTCCCGTTAATGCTACGACAATCATTTCGCGATCATGTGCGGCCTGGATGGCTTGAATAATATTCGCCGAGTTGCCACTGGTGGAAATGGCCAGCAAAACATCGCCTGGTTGACCCAGTGCGCGGATCTGCTTGGAGAAGATTTCGTTGTAGCTGTAATCGTTGGCGATCGAGGTAATCGTCGAGCTGTCGGTTGTCAGTGCAATGGCCGGCAGGCTCGGCCGCTCGCGTTCGAAGCGGTTGAGCAATTCCGAGGAAAAGTGTTGTGCATCGCCAGCAGACCCGCCGTTGCCGCACGCGAGCATCTTGCCCTCGTTGAGCAGGGCATTGACCATGACCTGACTGGCTTGCTCGATAAAGGGTGCAAGGACTTCCATCGCCTGTTGCTTGGTTTCGATGCTGGCCTGGAACAGCCGGCGAATTCGGGATTGCATGTCCATCAATGTGACCTTAATTAGAGCGTACGGCGGCGGGCGGATGCGCCGGGTTTTCCCGGGAGCTATCCGGCACAAACGGGTGTGCAGCCGGCAAAACAAATAGCGAAATCGGTGAGGGCTGTAGTGTATTGCAGGTCATGGCTCAAGTGGGGCTGCTGCTTCACTGAGCCAGGTCAGCTGTCAAAAGCGCTCTTGATCCAGTTCAGCGGTGCAGCCTTGCCGGGTTCGCCTTCAATGGCGATTACGTCGAAGCGACAGGGGTGACTGGCCCAGCCTGTTACTTGTTGCAGAAAAAGCTGTGCGGCGGTGACGAGTTTTTCCTGCTTGCGAAAATCGACGCTTTCCATGGCTCCGCCCCAGCCGGAATGACGCCGGTAGCGAACTTCGACGAATACTACTGTATCGCCGTCAAGCATGACTAGATCAAGCTCGCCGCGTTTGCATAACCAGTTTTGCTCGATAAGGCTCAGCCCCTGCTGTTGCAAAAACTGCAGGGCGAAGGCTTCGGCCTCGCGCCCTGCTTGCTGGCGGGTGCTGCGTTGCGTCAAGGTGCGGTGTCCGGTAGGCGCTGGATCTTGCCATCGACGAATTCGGCCCACGGAAGTTGGCGTTCGACGCGGCGGCCCGGGTTCAGGCTCAGGCTGCCGGACAGCCCGTCAATGCGGCTATCCGGCATTGCCTTGAGCTGGGCCAGGCGTGGGGCCAGGCGGTAGGCGTCGATACCCATTGCGTACAGGCGACCCAGGCTGCCTGCGGCCTGGGGCCATTGCGCGGTGACTTGCTGGCGCAGCGGGTCTTCGGCATTCAGCAGCCAGGGGGTTTCGCAGAAGCGTACGCCGTTGAGGTCCATGTACTGTGCATGATCGTTGCTGTTGGTGAACAGATGCGAAGTGGCGTAGACCGGAACGTCGCCTGCGTACTGGAAGACCATGGTCGGCTTGATCTGCTGCGCTTGCTGAGGCGTTGCGGCAAGGAACATGAAGTCGATGTCTTGGCGACGGCTGGGCTGAGCGGCTACCTGAGTGCCGGCAGTGCTTTGCAGTCGCTGAGCGCGTCCCTCGCTGTTGCGCAACTGGAACAGATCTGCGACCTGCTGTGCCAATTCGACAGGTTGGTCAACGTGTTCGGCGGCAATCAGCGTGCCGCCCTTGGCCTGCCAGCTCTTGCGGAAGGCATCCAGCACCCGGTCGCCCCATTCGCCTTTCGGCACCATCGCAACGGCGCTGCGCTTGCCGTCTGCCCAGGCGCGACGTGCAACTTCGCGGGCTTCGTCTTCTGCGGCCAGGCCGAACTGATACAGCTGAGCAGGACCTTCGTTGCTGGTGTCGCTGTAGTTCAGTGCCAGGGTGGTAATTGGCAATTGCTGACGGCTGTTCAACTGCTTGACGAGATTTTTTTCCAGCGGGCCGACGACCAGTTGTACGCCGGCGGCCTGAGCCTGGCGGTAGAACTCGTCCATCGAGGTGACGCGCGAGCTGTCGAAAACCTGGATGGCGGGTGGATTCTGTCCTGCTTGTTGCGCCTGAAAGTGCGCAGCCATGAAGCCTTCACGCAGCGCTTTGGCAACAGCGGCCAGTTGACCGTCCTGTGGCAGCAGCAGAGCAATTTTGGTAATCGGCTCGCTAGTGAGGGCGCGTAATTGCGCAAGGGCGGTAGGCAATTGCAATGCGGCAGGGTGTTTCGGGTTCTGGGCTTTCCAGCTGTCGATGGCGGCCTGTTGTTGCTCGAGCGTGCCAGCGCCCTTGATCGAGCGAGCGAGGTTCAGCCAACCGCCCATATCGTCGGTGGCGGTGCTTTGCAGTTGCTCGGCAGGGAGGGCGGATACCAGGGTCCAGATCGCATCATTGTTGGCGCTGGCTTCTGCGCCTTGCAGCAGGGGGCTGGCAAATACCCGCTCGTTGGCCGCTGCCAGAGCCTGACCATCAGCCTCCAGTGCGCGTGCCTTGACCATGTGAGTGCGAACCTGCTGCTCGACCGACAGTTCGCCCAGGCGCTGCATGCTTGGATGGTTCAGTGCTGTCAGTGCTGCCTTGGGCTGGTTACGGCCCATCGCCAGTTCTGCTGACAGTGTGCTGGCAAAAACCTGCAGGCCAGGTTTGAGCTGGTCGATCTGCACTTGTCCGAGGATCTGTGCAGCGCGTCCTGCGTCGTTCTGGCGGCTCGCCAGGTCGGCAGCGCTCAGGCGCAGCGTTGCGGCCTGCTCGGGTGTCTTGGCGCTGGCGGCCTGATCAAGCAACTGCTCGATACTGGCGTCAGGGGTTCGAGGCAGCTCGCCAAGACTGGACGAGGGCGAGCTGGCACACGCTGCGAGAAGGGCAGCGAGGCAGAGGGCAGAGAGCAGCCGCAGACAAGCGATCATTGGTATGTTCCTGAAACTCGAGCGAATTAGCGGGGAATTGTACCCAAGCGCTGGCCGGGGTGCGATGTCGAAGGTGTTTAAAGCCATGATATTGGTGGCGTTAGGGTCATCCTATGGCCGAATCGTTCAATTCGAGAGGGGTATCGTGCTTCATGCTCAGGCTTGATCATGTTTATATTCCTTTTTATCTGCATCCCTGATGCGCGAACCGCTCGGCCGGGCTTCAGCCTGTACACTATGTCCTTCCAGGTACCCGCCTTAACCTATGAGGTCTGCGTTTTGACTGTTCCGGTTGTTTCGAATTCCACTCCAGGCTCGCTTTATGTAGTGGCGACTCCTATCGGCAATCTGGACGACATGAGCGTGCGAGCATTGAAGGTGTTGCGTGAAGTCGCGCTGATTGCGGCTGAAGACACTCGCCATTCGGCGCGTCTTATGCAGCATTTCGGGATTTCAACTCCGCTGGCTGCCTGCCACGAGCATAACGAACGTGATGAGGGTAGTCGTTTCATTACGCGTCTGCTGGCTGGCGACGATGTTGCGCTGATTTCCGATGCAGGCACGCCGTTGATTTCCGATCCCGGTTATCACCTGGTACGTCAGGCGCGTGCCGCCGGTGTACCGGTGGTCCCGGTGCCTGGCGCCTGTGCCTTGATTGCTGCTCTTTCGGCGGCCGGGCTGCCTTCGGACCGGTTTATTTTCGAGGGCTTCCTCCCGGCCAAAACTGCAGGTCGCAAGGCAAAACTCGAGCGGGTCAGGGAAGAGCCACGCACGCTTATCTTCTATGAGGCGCCGCACCGGATTCTCGAGTGTCTTCAAGATATGGAGCTGGTCTTCGGTGCTGACCGTCAGGCCTTGCTGGCACGTGAAATAACCAAAACTTTCGAAACGCTCAAAGGTCTGCCATTGGGTGAGCTGCGGGCGTTCGTCGAGGCCGACAGTAATCAGCGGCGTGGCGAGTGCGTTGTGCTGGTAGCGGGCTGGACGCCGCCCGAGGGCGAGGATGTCATCGGTGAAGAGGCGCGCCGCATACTTGATCTACTGCTCGCGGAGATGCCGCTCAAGCGCGCTGCAGCCTTGGCAGCCGAGATAACCGGCGTGCGCAAGAACCTCCTTTATCAGGTGGCGCTGGAAAAGCAGAAGGAATGATGAATGGCTTTTGAAGAGGGCAAATAAAGGGGGCAAGCGCATCGCACATGCTATTAAAGCTTGTTCTTGGTGGCATGTGCCGCTAACCTTGTCGGCGGAGAGTCGATTGGACAGTCGCTGCCTCTTGTTGTTCCGCAACAGGGGGGGGAGGAAAGTCCGGGCTCCATAGGGCGGAGTGCCAGGTAACGCCTGGGAGGCGTGAGCCTACGGAAAGTGCCACAGAAAATAACCGCCTAAGCACTTCGGTGCCGGTAAGGGTGAAAAGGTGCGGTAAGAGCGCACCGCACGTCTGGTAACAGTTCGTGGCAAGGTAAACCCCACTCGGAGCAAGACCAAATAGGGTTCCTAGGCGTGGCCCGCGCTGGAACCGGGTAGGTTGCTAAAGACGTCCAGTGATGGCCGTCGTAGAGGAATGACTGTTCTCGACAGAACCCGGCTTACAGATCGACTCTCCACCTTTTTTCACCCTTCGTTTCAAGCAGCAAATCCCTCCCGTAATACCAAAAAAATCTTATAGCTCATAAATCACATTAACTTCTGATCGCAACGGTTTGAGTTGTGTGGGATTTATCTGTCAGAGCCTTCGTAAAATTACCCTTTTATACCCGATACCTCTCCTAAATCTCCGAAATGTAAGGGTTTTCCTTAAGACCGTGCCTTGACGGTGTGGTGGGCGCGTTCCTATAGTGTGCACAAGTGGCAGAAAGTGGCACGAAGTGGGTTTTTTCAGCGCAAAAAGCTAATATTTGGAGAATGCGCCTGTGTTCCGTGGTGCCAACGCGATCAATCTCGATGCCAAGGGCCGTCTCGCTATGCCGAGCCGGTACCGTGACGAGTTGGATTCGCGTAGTGCCGGGCAACTTATCGTGACTATTGATGCCGTTGATCCCTGCCTTTGCCTTTATCCGCTTTCCGAATGGGAGCTGATAGAGGCAAAACTTCGTGATCTGGCGACGTTTCGTGAAGAGAACCGTCGCCTGCAAAGGCTTCTGATTGGTAATGCCGTCGATCTGGAACTCGATGGCAGCGGGCGTTTTCTGGTGCCGCCACGCCTGCGCGAGTATGCCAGGCTGGATAAGCGCGTAATGCTGGTGGGCCAACTCAACAAGTTTCAACTGTGGGACGAGGACGCCTGGAATGCTCTTGCTGATGCTGACCTGGCTGCCATTCAAAAACCTGGCGCGATGCCCGACGAATTACGTGATTTGATCCTGTGACTATGAATAGCGGCTTTACCCACATCACCGTGCTGCTTGAAGAAGCCGTGGAGGCTCTCGCGGTGCGCGCCGATGGCTGCTATCTGGACGGCACGTTCGGACGTGGCGGGCATAGTCGTCTTATATTGAGCCAGCTTGGCCCCGATGGCCGGCTTCTGGGATTCGACAAGGACCCTCAAGCGATTGCCACCGGGCAAGCGCTAGCGGCCGAAGACGGCCGCTTTGTCATTGTGCAGCGCAGCTTTGCCGAGCTGGGCTCGGAGGCGCAAGAGCGCGGTCTGGCTGGAAAGGTAAGCGGTATTCTGCTGGACCTGGGTGTGTCGTCCCCGCAACTGGATGATCCCGAGCGCGGTTTCAGCTTCATGAACGACGGTCCACTGGACATGCGCATGGACCCTACTCGTGGCGTAAGCGCTGCCGAGTTCATTGCCTCCGCGCCCGCCGAAGAAATTGCCCGTGTATTCAAGGAATACGGCGAAGAGCGATTTGCCAAGCGCATGGCCAACGCCGTCGTCGCGCGCCGTGACGTGCAGCCTTTCGAGCGTACAGCCGACCTGGCGGAAGTCCTCAAGGTTGCCAACCCTGCCTGGGAAAAGGGCAAGAATCCTGCAACGCGTGCCTTTCAAGGGCTGCGTATTCACGTGAACAACGAGCTGGGTGATCTGGAAACCGGCCTTGAAGCTGCGCTTGATGCGTTGGAGGTCGGTGGTCGTCTTGTCGTCATCAGTTTTCATTCGCTGGAAGACCGCATCGTCAAGTTGTTCATGCGCAAGCTCGCCAAGGGCGAAGCCGACAACATGCCGCGTAACTTGCCGATCCAGTTCAAGCCATTCGAGCCAAAAATCAAGATCCACGGCAAGGCCCGGTTCGCTTCGGATGTCGAAACCAAAGCCAATCCGCGCTCGCGCAGTGCTGTCATGCGTGTAGCGGAGAAGCTCAGGTGAGCCGTCTGTTCCTGAAGCCTCTCCCGGGCGGCAGCTTCATTATGCTGCTGCTGTTTATTGCCGTCCTGATTTCGGCGATTGGCGTTTCCTATAGCGCTCATTGGAACCGTCAGTTGCTCAATTCGCTGTATTCGGAAATGAGCGTGCGCGACAAGGCGCAGGCCGAGTGGGGGCGTCTGATCCTCGAGCAGAGCACCTGGACGGCGCACAGCCGTATCGAAAATCTGGCCACCGAACAGCTGAAGATGCGCATCCCCAGCGCTGCCGAAGTGCGGATGGTGGCGCCATGATGAAACTTGAAGGCGCTCTGTATCCGTGGCGTTTTCGCGTGGTCGTGGGGCTGCTGGTGTCCCTCGTGCTCGCCATTTGCTGGCGCATCGTCGACCTGCAGGTCATCGACCATACCTTTCTAAAAGAGCAGGGCGATGCGCGCAGCCTTCGGCACATCCCTATTCCGGCGCACCGTGGCCTGATCACCGACCGCAACGGCGAACCGCTGGCAGTCAGTACTCCGGTAACAACGCTGTGGGCCAACCCGCGTGAAATGCAGCAGGACAAATCCAAGTGGCCGATGCTTGCCGCAGCTCTGGGTCAGGACCTCAAGGCATTGACCGAGCGACTGGACTCGCAGGCGACCAAGGAATTCATCTATCTGGTCCGAGGCCTGACGCCAGAGCAGGGTCAGTCGGTCATCGATCTGAAAGTGCCCGGTGTCTACGGCATCGAGGAATTTCGCCGCTTTTATCCGGCAGGCGATGTCACTGCGCACATGGTCGGCTTTACCGACCTTGATGACCACGGTCGTGAAGGCGTCGAGCTGGCTTATGATGACTGGCTCGCTGGCGTGCCCGGCAAGCGTCAGGTCATCAAGGACCGGCGTGGCCGACTGATCAAGGATGTTCAGGTAACCAAAAATGCCAAGGCCGGAAAGACCTTGGCTTTGTCCATTGATCTGCGCCTGCAATATCTGGCGACCCGTGAACTGCGCAACGCCATCGTGGAAAACGAAGCCAAGGCAGGCAGCATGGTGATCATGGACGTGAAGACCGGGGAGGTTCTGGCGATGGTCAACCAGCCGACCTACAACCCGAACAACCGCCGCACCATGGTCCCTGCAGCCATGCGCAACCGGGCGATCATCGACGTGTTCGAACCGGGTTCGACCATGAAGCCGATCTCCATGACCGCTGCGCTGGACAGTGGCCGCTGGAAGCCGACCGACAAGGTCGAGGTGTATCCGGGCACCTTGCAGATCGGCAAATACACCATTCGTGACGTGACCAAGACCGAAGGTCCGATCCTCGATCTGACCGGCATCCTGATCAACTCCAGTAACGTTGGCATGAGCAAGGTCGCGTTTGATGTGGGCGGTGAAGCCATCTTCCGTGCCATGCAGCGCGTTGGCTTCGGTCAATACACCGGCCTCGGCTTCCCCGGCGAGCGCGTTGGCAACCTGCCCAATTACCGTGAATGGCGCAAGGCGGAAACCGCCACGCTGTCATACGGCTACGGTCTGTCGGTCACTGCTTTGCAATTGGTGCACGCTTATGGCGCGCTGGCCAACAACGGTCGTATTGTGCCGTTGACCATTCTTAAAACGGATAAAGAGCCGGATTCGACCCAGGCCATTCCCGAAAAAACTGCAAAGACCCTGCAGGGCATGTTGCAGCAGGTCATCGAAGACCCGCGCGGGGTATATCGCGCCCGTGTGCCTTCCTATCACGTCGGCGGCAAGAGTGGTACGGCGCGCAAGACGTCTATTGGCACCAAGGGCTATGCGGAGAACTCCTATCGCTCACTGTTCGCCGGTTTCGGACCGATGAGTAACCCGCGCTATGCCATCGTCGTGGTCATCGACGAGCCGAGCAAGGGCGGTTACTACGGCGGTCTGGTTTCGGCACCGGTATTCAGCAAGGTCATGTCCGGCACGTTGCGTCTGATGAACGTGACGCCTGACAACCTTGCGCCACCGGAACAAGTCAATGCAGCACCGGTAGCCAAAGGAGGGCGTGGTTGATGGCCTTTAATCTGAGCAAGATCTTCGCTCACACCGACCGCGATCCATTGATTCGCGAGTTGACCCTGGACAGCCGCAATGTTCGCCCAGGCGATCTTTTTCTGGCCGTACCGGGCATCAAGGTCGACGGCCGCGCACATATCGCCGATGCGCTCAAGCGTGGCGCAGCGGCTGTGGCGTATGAGGTGGAGGGCTCGACCGTTCTGCCGATCACCGACGTGCCGTTGATACCGGTCAAAGGCCTCGCAGCGCAGTTGTCCGCCATCGCCGGTCGTTTCTATGGCGACCCGAGCCGAAGCCTGAATCTGGTCGGTGTCACCGGCACCAACGGCAAGACCAGTGTGACCCAGTTGGTTGCCCAGGCGCTTGACGCCTTGGGTCAGCGTTGCGGCATCGTCGGCACCCTGGGCACCGGCTTCTACGGCGCGCTGCAAAGCGGGCGTCATACCACGCCTGATCCGATTGCCGTGCAGGCGACGCTGACCGATCTGAAAAAGGCCGGTGCACGCGCAGTGGCGATGGAAGTCTCGTCCCACGGTCTCGATCAGGGACGTGCTGCGGCGTTGGCCTTTGATGTGGCGGTGCTGACCAACCTGTCCCGCGATCATCTGGATTATCACGGCACCATGGAGGCATACGCTGCCGCCAAGGCAAAGCTGTTCGCATGGTCCGATCTCAAGTGCCGGGTGATCAACCTGGATGACGATTTCGGTCGTGAACTGGCCGCCGTCAAACAAGAGTCGCGCCTGATCACCTACAGCCAGCTGGACAGCTCGGCCTACCTGTATTGCCGCGATGCGAAGTTCGATGACGATGGCGTGCGTGCCAGGCTGGTCACGCCTCAGGGCGAGCACTTTCTGCGCAGCAGCCTGTTGGGTCGTTTCAACTTGAGCAATGTGCTGGCCGCGGTCGGCGCACTGCTGGGCCTGGACTACGCGCTGGACGAAATTCTCAAGGCGCTGCCGAAACTCGAAGGCCCGGTCGGACGCATGCAGCGCTTGGGCGGTGCCGACAAACCGCTTGTAGTCGTCGATTACGCGCATACCCCGGATGCTTTGGAAAAAGTCCTTCAAGCACTGCGTCCGCACGCGAAGGGGCGCTTGTTGTGCCTGTTCGGCTGCGGTGGCGATCGTGATCGCGGCAAGCGCCCGCTGATGGCTGAAGTGGTCGAACGTCTGGCCGACGGTGTGTGGGTCACCGACGACAACCCGCGCTCCGAATCGCCGGCCGGCATTTTTGACGACATCCGCCCTGGATTTGTTGCTGCCGACAAGGTGCGCTTCATTGAAGGTCGCGGGCAGGCTATTGCCGAGCTGATTGCCAGCGCCAGTGCCGATGATGTCGTGGTCCTGGCCGGCAAAGGACACGAGGACTATCAGGAAATCAATGGCCAGCGTCAGCCATTTTCCGATCTGCAGGAAGCTGCCAGGGCGCTTGCCACATGGGGGCCTGCGAATGCTTAAGCCAATGACATTCAGCGAACTGGTTGTACCACTTGATGCGAACATGGTCGGTGGCGATTGCAGTTTTGCAGGTGTGAGCACCGATAGCCGCGGCATTGAGCCGGGCCAGCTGTTCGTAGCCCTGACTGGTCCTCGCTTTGACGGTCACGCGTATCTCGATCAAGTGGCTGCCAAAGGCGCGGTCGGAGCTTTGGTCGAGCGCGAAGTGCAGGGCGCTGTCTTGCCACAACTGGTCGTGCTGGACACCCGCAAAGCCCTTGCGCAACTGGGCGCGATGAATCGCAATGCCTTTGTCGACAGGCCAGTGGCCGCCGTCACCGGTTCGAGCGGCAAGACCACGGTCAAGGAAATGCTCGCCAGCATCCTGCGCACGCGCGGTCCGGTGCTGGCTACCCGTGGCAACCTGAACAACGAACTGGGCGTTCCGCTGACTCTGCTGGAACTGGCCCCTCAATATTCCTCTGCCGTCATCGAACTGGGTGCGTCGCGAGTTGGCGAGATTGCCTACACCGTGAGCCTCACCAAGCCGCATGTCGCCATGATCACCAATGCCGGAACCGCCCATGTCGGTGAGTTTGGCGGTCCGGACAAAATTGTCGAAGCCAAAGGCGAAATTCTGGAAGGCCTTGATGCCAGCGGCACGGCAGTGCTGAACCTGGAGGACAAGGCGTTCCCGATCTGGCGCAAGCGCGCCGGTAATCGCAACGTTCTGACCTTTGCACTGAGCGATCCGGCTGCGGACCTGTACGCCAGCGAAATCAGTCGTGATGCGCGAGGCTGTCCAGGTTTCACCATCAATAGTCCGTTGGGTACGGCACAGGTCCAGTTGAACCTTCTGGGCGCGCACAACGTGACCAACGCACTGGCGGCTGCGGCTGCCGGATGTGCATTGGGTGTCACGCTGGAAGGCATCGTCACGGGCCTGAACAACGTGCAACCGGTCAAAGGACGCGCTGTTGTGCAAATCGCCAGCGACGGGACGCGCGTCATCGATGATACCTACAACGCCAATCCTGCCTCGATCAACGCGGCCGTCGACATCCTCACCGGTTTTACGGGTCGTACCGTGCTGGTGCTGGGCGATATCGGCGAGCTGGGTGAATGGGCCGAGCAAGGTCATCGCGACGTGGGTGCCTACGCCGCTGGCAAGGTCTCGGCGCTGTATGCCGTCGGTCCGTTGATGACTCATGCCGTCAGCGCCTTTGGCGAGCATGCGTACCACTTTGCCAGTCAGGCGGAGCTGATCGCGGCGCTGGGCGCCGAGCAGGATCCCGATACCACTTTACTGATCAAGGGCTCGCGTAGCGCTGCCATGGAAAACGTCGTGGCTGCCTTGTGCGGTTCTAGCTTGGAGAAACATTGATGCTGCTGCTGTTGGCCGAGTTTTTACAACAGTTCTACAAAGGCTTCGCGGTCTTTCAGTACCTGTCATTGCGCGGGATTCTCGGCGTGCTCACTGCGCTGACATTGTCGTTGTGCCTGGGGCCGTGGATGATCCGTACCCTGCAGATGCGTCAGATCGGCCAGTCGGTGCGCAATGACGGTCCGCAGTCGCATTTGTCCAAATCGGGTACGCCGACCATGGGCGGCGCGCTGATCCTGTCGTCCATTGGTATCAGCACATTGCTGTGGGCTGACCTGAGCAACCGCTATGTCTGGGTGGTGTTGCTCGTGACACTGCTGTTCGGGGCCATCGGCTGGGTCGATGACTACCGCAAGGTGATCGAAAAGAATTCGCGTGGCCTGCCCAGTCGCTGGAAGTATTTCTGGCAGTCGGTGTTCGGCCTCTGTGCAGCAATCTTTCTTTACACAACTGCGCCGTCTGCCACCGAAACCACACTGATCGTGCCAATGCTCAAGGATGTGCGCATCCCGTTAGGTATCGGTTTTGTCGTCCTGACCTATTTCGTGATCGTCGGCTCCAGCAATGCAGTCAATCTGACTGACGGTCTGGACGGTCTGGCGATCATGCCGACGGTGATGGTGGGCGGTGCGCTGGGCATCTTCTGTTACCTGTCGGGCAACGTAAAGTTTGCCGAATACCTGCTGATTCCCTATGTGCCAGGGGCGGGTGAGCTGATTGTGTTCTCAGGCGCGCTGATCGGCGCAGGGCTCGGGTTTCTCTGGTTCAACACGTATCCAGCGCAGGTCTTCATGGGCGACGTGGGAGCACTGGCGCTGGGTGCAGCACTGGGCACCATGGCGGTAATCGTGCGTCAGGAAATCGTCCTGTTCATCATGGGCGGCGTGTTCGTGATGGAAACCCTTTCAGTGGTTATTCAGGTTGCGTCTTTCAAACTCACCGGTCGTCGCGTATTCCGCATGGCACCGATCCATCACCACTTTGAACTCAAAGGCTGGCCCGAGCCGCGCGTGATTGTCCGTTTCTGGATCATCACCGTGATTCTGGTGCTCATCGGCCTTGCCACACTGAAACTGAGGTAGAACGAGTGTCCCTGATCGTTTCCGACCGCTTCCGCATTGTTGTGGGGCTTGGCAAAAGTGGCATGTCCCTGGTTCGCTTTCTGGCGAACCGGGGCGTGTCCTTTGCCGTGGCCGACACGCGGGAGAATCCTCCTGAGCTGGCGACCCTGCGTCGCGACTATCCGCAGGTGGAAGTGCGTTGTGGCGAGCTGGACGTGGATTTTCTCTGCCGTGCCGACGAATTGTACGTCAGCCCCGGCCTGGCGCTGGCCACACCGGCCCTGCAGCAGGCACACGCGCGCGGCGTCAAATTGTCCGGTGACATCGAGCTGTTCGCGCGTTACGCGAAGGCACCGGTCGTCGCCATTACCGGTTCGAATGCGAAAAGTACGGTAACGACGCTGGTAGGCGAAATGGCTGTCGCTGCAGGCAAACGCGTTGCGGTAGGGGGCAACCTGGGTACTCCAGCGCTGGACCTGCTCAGCGACGATGTCGAACTGTACGTGATGGAGCTGTCCAGCTTTCAGCTCGAAACCACCGACCAGCTCAACGCTGAAGTGGCGACCGTGTTGAACATCAGCGAGGACCACATGGACCGCTACAGCGGTCTGCCTGCCTACCACCTGGCCAAGCACCGGATTTTCCGAGGTGCCCGGCAGGTGGTGGTCAATCGTCAGGATGCGCTGTCCCGTCCGCTGATTGGCGAAGGCCTGCCGTGCTGGACATTCGGTCTCAACAAGCCCGACTTCCACGGTTTCGGTCTGCGCGAAGAGAACGGCGAAAAGTACCTGGCGTTCCAGTTCGAAAACCTCATGCCGGTCAGTGAACTGAAAGTCCGGGGCGCGCACAATCAGGCCAATGCCCTTGCAGCGCTGGCGCTCGGGCACGCCGTGGGGCTGCCCTTCGATGCCATGCTCGCCAGCCTGCGTGAATTCACCGGGCTTGAGCATCGCTGCCAGTGGCTGCGAGAGCACCACGGCGTTCATTACTACAACGATTCCAAAGCCACCAACGTCGGTGCCGCACTGGCTGCCATCGAAGGCCTTGGTTCGGATATCGAAGGCAAGCTGGTTCTGATTGCCGGTGGCGATGGCAAAGGTGCCGACTTTAGTGCTTTGCGTGCGCCTGTTGCGGAGCATTGCCGCGCCGCAGTATTGCTGGGGCGCGATGCCGAACTGATCGCTCAGGCCTTGGGCGAAGCGGTTCCGCTGGTTCGTGTGGATACCGTACAGGCCGCTGTCGAGCACAGCGCCCGTCTGGCTCAACGCGGCGATGCCGTTCTGCTTTCCCCTGCATGCGCCAGTCTGGACATGTTCAAGAATTATGAAGAGCGCGGACACGTGTTCGCGCAGGCAGTGGAGTGCTTGTCATGATCTTCGGTGTGATCAAGCCTTATCCATCGCCACTGATCAGCGGACGCGGAATCGACCTCGACTTCCCGATGCTGGTCGGCTGTCTGGCGCTGCTCGGCCTGGGGTTGGTCATGATTACCTCCGCCTCGTCGGAAGTGGCCGCCGTGCAGTCTGGCAATACGCTGTACATGATGACGCGTCATCTGGTGTATCTGCTGATCGGCCTGGGTGCGTGCGGTGTGACCATGATGATCCCCGTCGCCACCTGGCAGCGTCTGGGCTGGATGATGCTGCTCGGTGCTTTCGGCCTGTTGCTGTTGGTGCTCGTGCCGGGCATTGGACGTGAGGTGAACGGTTCGATGCGCTGGATCGGGTTCGGCGCGTTCAACGTGCAGCCATCGGAAATTGCCAAGGTATTTGTGGTGATTTTCCTTGCCGGCTACCTGATTCGTCAGCAGCAGGAGGTTCGCGAAAGCTGGATGGGCTTCTTCAAGCCGTTCATCGTGCTGTTGCCGATGGCAGGTCTGCTGCTGATGGAGCCTGACTTCGGTGCGACCGTAGTGATGATGGGCTCGGCGGCCGCCATGTTGTTCCTTGGTGGCGTCGGTCTGTTCCGTTTCTCGTTGATGGTGGTTCTGGCTGTCGCTTCGGTCGTGGTTCTGGTCCAGGCCCAGCCTTACCGGATGGCGCGCCTGACCAACTTTACCGACCCATGGGCCGACCAGTTCGGTTCCGGCTACCAATTGACCCAGGCGCTGATCGCTTTCGGTCGTGGCGAATGGTTCGGCGTCGGGCTGGGCAATAGCGTGCAGAAACAGTTCTATCTGCCAGAAGCGCATACCGACTTCGTGTTTTCCGTGCTCGCGGAGGAGCTGGGTGTGATTGGTTCGTTGATCACCGTTGCGTTGTTTCTGTTCGTCAGTATCCGCGGGATGTACATCGGCATGTGGGCCGAGCGGGCCAAGCAGTTTTTCGGTGCCTATGTGGCTTACGGTCTTTCGTTTCTGTGGATTGGTCAGTTCCTGATCAATATCGGCGTGAACGTCGGTCTGTTGCCGACCAAGGGCCTGACCCTGCCATTCCTCAGCTATGGCGGCAGCTCGCTGGTGATCTGCTGTGCAAGCCTTGGCCTGTTGCTGCGCATCGAGTGGGAATCGCGCAACAACATGGGCAGTGAAGAAGCCGAGTTCAAGGAAAGCGACTTCGCCGAGGAGACGCCCCATGGACGCTAACGTGCTGATCATGGCGGGCGGTACTGGCGGGCACGTGTTCCCGGCGCTGGCTTGCGCACGCGAGTTCCAGGCACGCGGCTACAAGGTCCACTGGCTGGGTACGCCGCGCGGTATTGAAAACGAGCTGGTCCCGCAGGCCGGTCTGACGCTGCACCTGATCAATGTCACCGGTCTGCGCGGCAAAGGCCGTTTGTCGCTGCTCAAGGCACCGTTCATGTTGCTCAAGGCCTTGTTGCAGGCGCGCAAGGTCGTGCGTCAGGTGAAGCCGGTCTGCGTGGTTGGCTTCGGCGGCTATGTCACTGGTCCCGGCGGTCTGGCTGCGAAGCTCGCGGGTGTACCGTTGGTCATTCATGAGCAGAACGCTGTTGCCGGGACTGCCAACCGCAGTCTGGCCTCGTTTGCCAGTCGCGTGTGCGAGGCGTTCCCGAACACATTTGCGGTCTCGCCCAAGCGCCGCACCACCGGTAATCCGGTGCGTGTCGAACTGTTTCTCGAAACACCGCGTCAGGCACTGGCCGGACGCAAGGCTCGTCTCCTAGTACTGGGCGGCAGCCTGGGAGCAGAGCCATTGAACAAGTTGCTGCCCGAGGCGCTGTCTCAGTTGCCTCAGGACATCCAGCCCGAAGTGTTTCATCAGTCGGGCAAGAATCACGACGCAGTCACCGCCGAGCGCTATCGCAACGTGGGCGTCGAGGCGCAGGTTGCGCCGTTCATCCAGAACATGGCCCAAGCCTATGGCTGGGCCGATCTGGTGGTCTGTCGTGCAGGCGCATTGACCATCAGCGAACTGGCCGCCGCCGGTCTGCCGTCGTTGCTGATACCGCTGCCCCACGCGATTGATGACCATCAGTCACGTAATGCTGACTATCTGGCTCGCGAAGGCGCAGCCTTCGTCATGCCGCAAGCGACAACTGGCGCCGCCGAGATGGCAGCACGCCTGAAAGAGGTTTTGATGCAACCCGAACAATTGAACAGCATGGCCCGCACCGCACGCAGTCTGGCCAGGCCCGATGCAACCAACACTGTCGTCAACGTCTGCGTGGAGGTGGCTCATGGTTGAGAATCAACGCGCCATGCCACAACCTGAAATGCGTCGCATCCGTCGCATCCACTTCGTCGGTATCGGTGGCGTCGGCATGTGCGGGATTGCCGAGGTGTTGTTGAACCTGGGCTATGAAGTCTCGGGCTCCGATCTGAAGGGCTCGGCCGTGACCGAGCGCCTGGAATCGTTCGGCGCGCAGATTTTTGTCGGTCACCGCGCTGAAAACACCGTCGGTGCCGACGTACTGGTCGTGTCCAGCGCTGTGAATACCTCCAATCCTGAAGTCGCCACTGCGCTGGAACGACGTATTCCGGTGGTGCCTCGTGCCGAGATGCTTGCCGAGCTGATGCGCTACCGCCACGGTATCGCTGTAGCCGGTACGCATGGCAAGACCACTACCACCAGTCTGATCGCTTCGGTATTCGCTGCAGGCGGCCTGGACCCGACTTTCGTGATCGGCGGACGTCTGAACGCAGCGGGCACAAACGCCCAGTTGGGCACCAGCCGTTACCTGATTGCCGAAGCAGACGAAAGCGATGCCAGCTTCCTGCACCTGCAGCCTCTGGTCGCGGTAGTCACCAACATCGACGCCGATCATATGGCGACCTACGAAGGTGACTTCAACAAGCTGAAGAAGACCTTCGTCGAGTTCCTGCACAACCTGCCGTTCTACGGTTTGGCGGTGATGTGTATCGACGACCCGGTGGTGCGTGAAATTCTGCCATTGGTCAAGCGTCCGACGCTGACCTACGGTTTCAGCGAAACTGCCGACATACGTGCGATCAACGTGCGTCAGGACGGCATGCTGACCTTCTTTACCGTACTGCGCCGCGACCGCGAGCCGCTGGATGTGTCGGTAAACATGCCCGGCAACCATAACGTACTCAACTCGCTGGCGACGATCGCCATCGCTACCGACGAAGGCGTCAGCGACGAGGCGATCGTTCAGGGCCTGTCAGGGTTCCAGGGCGTCGGTCGTCGATTCCAGGTGTACGGCGAACTGCCGGTCGAAGGTGGCAACGTGATGCTGGTCGATGACTATGGTCATCACCCGCGTGAAGTCGCCGCTGTTATCAATGCCGTGCGCGGCGGCTGGCCTGATCGTCGTCTGGTGATGGTCTACCAGCCGCATCGTTTCAGTCGCACCCGCGATCTGTACGACGATTTCGTGCAGGTTCTGGCGGACGCCAACGTATTGTTGCTGATGGAAGTCTACCCGGCCGGTGAAGAGCCTATACCGGGTGCGGACAGCCGCAATCTGTGCCACAGCATTCGTCAGCGTGGTCAACTGGACCCCATCTATATCGAGCGTGGCGTTGAACTGGCGCCGCTGGTCAAACCGCTGTTGCGAGCTGGCGATATTCTGCTGTGCCAGGGCGCAGGCGACATTGGTGGCCTTGCACCGCAACTGCTGAAAAGCCCGCTATTCGTCGGTGCCAAAGTGGCCTCCACCGAAGGGAAGCTGAAATGACAGCCGCCCGGTCTTCCCTGCGCTCGACTCTCGAGCCGAAAAGCTTCGGCCGTGTCGCCGTGCTCTTCGGTGGCAAGAGTGCCGAACGGGAAGTTTCCCTGAACTCGGGTAATGCGGTGCTCAAGGCATTGCTCGATGCTGACGTGGATGCGTTCGGCATTGATGTGGGCGATGACTTTCTGCAGCGACTGGTCAGTGAAAAGATCGACCGTGCCTTCATTGTCCTGCACGGAAGGGGCGGCGAAGACGGCACCATGCAGGGCCTGCTGGAATGCCTGGAAATCCCTTATACCGGCAGTGGTGTACTGGCTTCCGCGCTGGCGATGGACAAGCTGCGCACCAAGCAGGTGTGGCAGAGTCTTGGCCTTGCGACGCCTTTGCATGCCGTTCCTGGAAACGAGAGCGATTGTATTTGCGCGGCGACGGAACTGGGCTTCCCTTTGATCGTCAAACCGGCCCATGAAGGTTCAAGTATCGGTATGGCAAAGGTGAACAGCGTCGATGAATTGATCGCCGCCTGGAAAGCCGCCAGTACCTACGACTCGCAAGTATTAGTTGAACAGTGGATTCAGGGACCTGAGTTCACTGTGGCGTCTCTGCGTGGCCAGGTGTTGCCTCCCATCGGCCTGGGCACTCCTCACAGTTTTTACGATTACGATGCCAAGTACCTGGCTTCCGATACTCAGTACCGGATTCCGTGCGGGCTTGGCGATGCGCAAGAACAGGAACTCAAAGACCTTGCAGCACGCGCTTGCGAAGCCATCGGCATTGCAGGGTGGGCGCGCACGGATGTCATGCAGGACGCACAAGGCAAGTTCTGGTTACTGGAAGTGAATACTGTGCCGGGCATGACCGATCACAGCCTGGTGCCCATGGCGGCACGCGCTGCGGGTCTGGATTTTCAACAACTGGTGTTGGCGATTCTCGCCGACAGCGTTCAGGCGAGAGGGTAAGGCATGTACGGCGCGTCGGCACGTCCTCAGCCACCTGCACCCGGTCGCAACAAGCCGGTGCCGCGTGGTGCCAGCCGAATGGTGGCCAAGGAGCCTCTGTCGGCGCGTCTGCCCAAGGCCAACTTCAGTTTTCTGAAGCGTCTGTTCTGGCCTGTGCTGTTGGTGATTCTGGGCTTTGGCACTTATGAGGCAGCACAGCGTCTGCTGCCGTATGCCGACCGCCCGATCACCCGCATCAATGTGCAGGGCGATTTGAGTTACATCAGCCAGCAGGCTGTGCAGCAGCGGATTGCGCCTTATGTGGCGTCGAGTTTTTTCAAGATCGATCTGGCCGGTATGCGCACCGAGCTCGAGCAGATGCCATGGATCGCCCACGCCGAGGTTCGTCGCGTATGGCCGGATCAGGTCGTGATTCGTCTTGAAGAGCAGTTGCCGGTTGCCCGTTGGGGCGATGAAGCGCTGTTGAATAACCAGGGGCAGGCTTTCACACCGCGTGAACTGTCCAATTACGAACATCTTCCCCAGTTGTTCGGCCCGCAGCGGGCCCAGCAACAGGTGATGCAGCAGTATCAGGTGTTGAGTCAGATGTTGCGCCCGCTGGGCTTCTCCATCGTGCGCTTGGAACTGCGCGAGCGCGGCAGCTGGTTCCTGACGACAGGTGCCGGTAGTGCTGGCCCGGGTATCGAATTGTTGCTTGGACGCGACCACCTCGTCGAAAAAATGCGCCGTTTCATCGCGATTTACGACAAAACGCTGAAAGAACAAATCACGAATATCGCGCGCGTCGACTTGCGTTACTCCAACGGCCTTGCGGTCGGTTGGCGCGAACAGGCAGCGCCGACGACGGAAAAACCCGCCGTCGCGAAGAATTGATAAGAGGCAGGACCATGGCAAACGTGCAAAGCGGCAAAATGATCGTCGGGCTGGATATCGGTACCTCCAAGGTGGTGGCACTGGTAGGCGAAGTCGCGGCCGATGGCTCGCTGGAAATCGTGGGTATCGGCACCCATCCCTCCCGCGGCCTGAAAAAGGGCGTGGTAGTGAACATCGAGTCGACCGTGCAGTCGATTCAGCGCGCAATCGAAGAAGCGCAGCTGATGGCGGGTTGCCGCATTCACTCGGCGTTCGTCGGCGTTGCCGGCAGCCATATCCGTAGCCTGAACTCGCACGGCATCGTGGCGATTCGTGATCGCGAAGTCAGTTCCGCAGACCTGGAGCGTGTACTCGATGCTGCTCAGGCGGTGGCCATTCCTGCCGACCAGCGCGTACTGCACACCCTGCCTCAGGATTACGTGATCGATAACCAGGAAGGCGTGCGTGAACCGCTCGGCATGTCCGGCGTGCGTCTGGAAGCCAAGGTCCACGTTGTGACCTGTGCAGTGAACGCAGCGCAGAACATCGAGAAGTGCGTACGTCGCTGTGGTCTGGAGGTCGACGACATCATTCTCGAACAACTGGCCTCGGCGTATTCCGTACTCACCGATGACGAGAAAGAGCTGGGCGTGTGCCTGGTGGATATCGGTGGTGGCACGACTGACATCGCGATCTTTACCGAAGGCGCTATTCGTCATACGGCAGTCATCCCCATTGCGGGTGATCAGGTGACCAACGACATAGCCATGGCGTTGCGTACCCCGACCCAGTACGCCGAAGAAATCAAGATTCGTTACGCCTGCGCGCTGGCCAAGCTGGCCGGTGCCGGTGAAACCATCAAAGTACCGAGCGTGGGCGACCGCCCACCTCGCGAGCTGTCGCGTCAGGCGTTGGCCGAAGTGGTAGAGCCTCGTTACGACGAGCTGTTCACCCTGATCCAGGCCGAGTTGCGTCGCAGCGGCTATGAAGATCTGATCCCGGCCGGCATCGTGCTGACCGGCGGTACAGCGAAAATGGAAGGTGCGGTCGAACTGGCCGAGGAAATCTTCCACATGCCGGTTCGCCTCGGCGTGCCGCACAGCGTCAAAGGGCTCGCTGATGTCGTGCGCAACCCGATCTACTCGACCGGCGTAGGCCTGTTGATGTACGGGCTGCAGAAACAGTCGGACGGCATCTCGCTGTCCGGGATCGTCGGCAACAGCAGTTACAGCGACGAAACCAAGGCACCGGTGCTTGAGCGGATCAAGCGCTGGGTGCAGGGCAATTTCTGAGTTTCAACGTTCAAACGTTTCACGGCGTCAGATTCAGGGCTTCAAAAGCAGTATCGGCAGGCAGTAGGCAAAACTAACTAGAAAGCGGAAGGAGAGAGAAAATGTTCGAACTCGTAGACAACGTCCCGCAAAGCCCGGTTATCAAAGTTATCGGTGTAGGCGGTGGTGGCGGAAACGCTGTCAATCACATGGTCAAGAGCAACATCGAAGGCGTGGAATTCATCTGCGCCAACACTGACGCTCAAGCGCTGAAAAACATTGGCGCGCGGACCATTCTGCAATTGGGTACCGGCGTGACCAAAGGCCTTGGCGCTGGCGCCAACCCTGAGGTCGGTCGTCAGGCCGCCCTGGAAGATCGTGAGCGCATTGCAGAAGTTCTGCAGGGCACCAACATGGTTTTCATCACCACTGGCATGGGCGGCGGTACCGGCACCGGTGCAGCACCGATCATCGCTGAAGTGGCCAAGGAAATGGGCATCCTCACGGTTGCTGTCGTGACCCGTCCATTCCCGTTCGAAGGCCGCAAGCGTATGCAGATCGCCGATGAAGGCATCCGCATGCTGTCCGAAAGCGTCGACTCGTTGATCACCATTCCCAACGAGAAGCTGCTGACCATCCTCGGTAAGGACGCCAGCCTGCTGTCGGCTTTCGCCAAGGCTGACGATGTACTGGCCGGTGCCGTTCGCGGTATCTCCGACATCATCAAGCGCCCGGGCATGATCAACGTCGACTTCGCCGACGTTCGTACCGTAATGAGCGAAATGGGCATGGCGATGATGGGCACTGGCTGCGCCAGCGGTCCGAACCGTGCACGCGAAGCGACCGAAGCGGCCATTCGCAATCCATTGCTCGAAGACGTCAACCTGCAGGGCGCTCGCGGCATCCTGGTCAACATTACTGCCGGTCCTGACCTGTCTCTGGGTGAGTACTCCGACGTGGGTAGCATCATCGAAGCGTTCGCTTCCGAGCACGCGATGGTCAAGGTCGGTACCGTTATCGATCCGGACATGCGTGACGAGTTGCACGTGACTGTGGTTGCCACCGGCCTGGGCGCGAAAATCGAGAAGCCGGTCAAGGTCATCGACAACACGCTGCAGACCACTCAGCAGGCTCCTGCACAGCAGGCGTCGCGCCAGGAAGCACCGTCGGTCAACTACCGCGATCTGGACCGTCCTACCGTGATGCGCAACCAGGCACACGCAGGCGCTACGGCCGCGGCGAAGATGAACCCTAACGATGATCTCGATTACCTGGACATCCCGGCTTTCCTGCGTCGTCAGGCCGATTGATGAAATGTATCAGGGGTATTAGGGTGATTGGTGTTCAGCAAAGGCATGGTCTGCTATCATCGCCAGCCTTTGTTGATACCAGTTCGCAACTTGCGCTGAAGCGGCCCATGCCATGATTAAACAACGCACCCTGAAAAATATTATCCGTGCCACAGGTGTAGGCCTGCACTCCGGGGAGAAGGTTTACCTGACCCTCAAGCCCGCACCTGTGAATACCGGCATTGTGTTTTGCCGAGCTGACCTTGACCCCGTCGTGCAGATTCCTGCGCGTGCGGAAAACGTCGGCGACACCACTCTGTCGACCACGCTGGTCAATGGTGATGTCAAAGTTGACACGGTAGAACACCTGCTCTCGGCCATGGCTGGCCTTGGCATCGATAACGCCTACGTCGAGCTCTCTGCCTCCGAAGTTCCTATCATGGACGGCAGCGCAGGCCCTTTCGTATTCCTGATTCAATCGGCTGGCCTGGAAGAACAGGACGCGCCGAAGAAGTTCATCCGTGTCCTGCGTGAAGTCACTGTGGAAGAGGGCGGTAAACGCGCTACTTTCGTGCCTTTCGAAGGGTTCAAGGTCAGTTTCGAGATCGATTTCGATCACCCCGTCTTCCGTGATCGCACCCAGAGTGCAAGCGTGGACTTTTCCAGCACTTCCTTCGTGAAGGAAGTCAGCCGTGCCCGGACCTTCGGGTTCATGAGTGACATCGAGTACCTGCGCAAGCACAACCTCGCACTCGGCGGCAGTGTGGAAAACGCCATCGTGGTCGACAAGGACGGCGTACTGAACGAAGACGGCCTGCGTTACGAGGACGAATTCGTCAAACACAAAATCCTCGACGCCATCGGTGATCTTTACCTGCTGGGCAACAGCCTGATCGGTGAGTTCCGTGGTTTCAAATCGGGGCATGCACTGAACAATCGTCTTCTGCGCACGTTGATCGAGCAGAAAGACGCCTGGGAAGTGGTGACTTTCGAGGATGCCAGTACGGCACCTATTTCTTACATGTGCCCTGTAGCGGCCGTGTAGGCAAGCTTTACTCTCTTTCCTTTTGTTCTTTGAAGGCTGCCCTCGGGTGGCCTTTTTTTATGGCGTTTACGTCGGAAATCAATGCTCGGCGGACATCGTGCGAGGATAGGGCCGAATTATTTTTTGTCTCTGGCATGGCTGGCCAGCCGCTCCAGTGCGGCACGCAGCTTGGGGTCGGTGATGCCATCGGCGGTGGCTTGAATGTTTTCTGCAGCAACTGTCGACAGGTCGATGGTGTGCGTGGCGGCTCCGCGCGGTGCCTCAGGGGGCTGCACCCTGAAGACGATGCGCATCAGGTTGACGAATTCGTCGAAAGCCATCAGTTGGCGGTGCAGGCGCTTTTGCTGATAGCGCAGGCGCGTAGCCCAGTGACCGTCCGTCACGATCAGCAACAAGGTGCCTTCGCGCCATGAGGCCACATGACAATGCTCGCGCGCCGCTGGCTGCAGCTGGCTTTCGAGCAGACGCTGCAAATGGCTCAGGCGTTCGGCGTGACGAAAGATGGCCTTCAGAGGCTTGGCTTCACGCAGCAAAACCGCGGGCGGGCGGGCGTTCAGAGGACGAAAGGCCATGGGAGAGTGCCTGGTGACAAGATGAACATCTTAACAGAAAGCGTTCTGACGGCTGCTTTTCAGGGCATTTCCGTGCTTTCATATGCAAATCAATGAGTAACTTCCCCGAATTACGGGTTGAAGTGCTTGAAAATGGCCCCATTGTAAACCTGCCCCATAACAGCGCTGTGCCAGCATCGTGGAATAACGCCACTTTCCTCACCATCGTTTCCGGGTAGAATGCTCGTTCGCATGCGGCCATCTGGGCTGCACGGGCGACTCACGGGGCCGCCCTCCATTCCTATGTGTGGAAGATCCTGTCGATATGTTTGCGCCTTTGTTGAAAAAACTTTTTGGAAGCAAGAACGAGCGTGAAGTCAAACGCATGCTCAAGACGGTACAGATCGTCAATGCCTTCGAAGAGCAAATGGTGGCCCTTTCGGACGAGCAATTGCGCGCCAAGACCGAAGAGTTCAAGGCCCGCATAGCCAAAGGCGAGACCCTCGATCAACTGCTGCCCGAAGCCTTTGCTGTCGCTCGTGAAGCGGGCAAGCGTGTCATGGGCATGCGCCACTTCGACGTTCAGTTGATCGGCGGCATGACCCTGCACGAAGGCCAGATCGCGGAAATGCGTACCGGTGAAGGTAAAACTCTGGTCGGTACGTTGGCTGTGTATCTCAATGCGCTGTCCGGCAAGGGCGTTCACGTGGTCACCGTGAATGACTACCTCGCTCGCCGCGATGCCAACTGGATGCGTCCGCTGTACGAGTTCCTCGGCCTGACCGTAGGTATCGTCACGCCATTCCAGCCGCCTGAAGAGAAACGCGCCGCTTACGCTGCCGACATCACTTACGGCACCAACAACGAATACGGTTTTGATTACCTGCGCGATAACATGGCGTTCAGCATGGACGACAAGTTCCAGCGTGAACTCAATTTTGCCGTGATCGACGAAGTCGACTCGATTCTGATCGACGAAGCGCGTACGCCGCTGATCATCTCGGGTCAGGCCGAAGACAGCTCCAAGCTGTACACCGAAATCAACCGCCTGATCCCCAAGCTCGAGCAACACATCGAGGAAGTGGAAGGCGAAGTCACCAAGCCGGGCCACTTCACCGTTGACGAGAAAACCCGTCAGGTCGAACTGAACGAAGCCGGTCACCAGTTCATCGAAGAAATGCTCACCGAAGTCGGTCTGCTGGCCGAGGGCGAAAGCCTGTACTCCGCGCATAATCTGGGGCTGCTGACTCACGTTTATGCCGGTCTGCGAGCGCACAAACTGTTCAACCGCAACGTCGAGTACATCGTTGCGGACGGCCAGGTTCTGCTGGTCGACGAGCACACCGGCCGCACCATGCCGGGCCGTCGTTTGTCCGAGGGCTTGCATCAGGCCATCGAAGCCAAGGAAAACCTGAACATTCAGGCCGAAAGCCAGACCCTGGCATCGACCACGTTCCAGAACTACTTCCGTCTGTACAACAAACTGTCCGGCATGACCGGTACAGCCGACACCGAAGCGTTTGAATTCCACCAGATCTACAACCTGGCCGTGATGGTCATTCCGCCGAACAAGCCGTTGGCGCGTAAAGACTTCAATGACCTCGTCTATCTGACGGCGGAAGAAAAGTACGCAGCCATCGTGACCGACATCAAGGCCTGCATTGCAGAAAACCGCCCGGTGCTGGTAGGTACGGCGACCATCGAAACTTCCGAGCACATGTCCAGTCTGCTCAAGAAGGAAGGTATCGATCACAAGGTTCTGAACGCCAAGTTCCACGAAAAAGAAGCAGAAATCATCGCGCAGGCCGGTCGTCCGGGTGCGTTGACCATTGCGACCAACATGGCCGGTCGCGGTACCGACATCCTGTTGGGCGGTAACTGGGAAGTCGAAGTTGCCAATCTGGAAGACCCGACGCCCGAGCAGATCGCACAGATCAAGGCTGACTGGCAAAAACGCCATCAGCAGGTAATCGAAGCGGGTGGCCTGCACGTCATTGCTTCCGAGCGTCACGAATCGCGTCGTATCGACAACCAGTTGCGTGGTCGTGCCGGCCGTCAGGGTGACACCGGCTCCAGCCGCTTCTACCTGTCGCTTGAAGACAGCCTCATGCGCATTTTCGCTTCCGACCGGGTGAAGAATTTCATGAAGGCGCTGGGCATGCAGTCCGGTGAGGCCATCGAACACCGCATGGTGACCAACGCCATCGAAAAAGCGCAGCGCAAGGTGGAAGGCCGTAACTTCGACATCCGCAAGCAGTTGCTCGAGTTCGATGACGTGGCCAACGAGCAGCGTAAAGTGATTTATCACATGCGTAACACGTTGCTGGCTGCCGAGAACATCGGCGAGACCATCGCAGACTTCCGTGAAGAAGTGCTCAACAACCTCATCAGTCAGCATATTCCGCCACAGTCCCTGCCAGAGCAGTGGAATGTTGCCGGTCTGGAAGCTGCGTTGAACACCGACTTCGCGGTCAAGCTGCCCGTCCAGCAGTGGCTGGACGAAGACGATAACCTGCACGAAGACAGCCTGCGTGAAAAAATCATGGCGCAGCTGCTGGTGGCATACAACGAGAAGGAAGATCAGGCCAGCGCCGAAGCCCTGCGTTCCTTCGAGAAGCAGATCCTTCTGCGCGTGCTGGACGACCTCTGGAAAGATCACCTGTCGACCATGGACCACCTGCGTCACGGTATTCACTTGCGCGGCTATGCACAGAAGAATCCGAAGCAGGAATACAAGCGCGAATCCTTTACGCTGTTCCAGGAACTGCTGGATTCGATCAAGCGCGACACCATCCGTGTACTCTCGCACGTTCAGGTTCGCCGCGAAGATCCAGAGGAAGAAGAAGCACGCCTGCGTCAGGAAGCCGAAGAGCTGGCCAGTCGCATGCAGTTCGAGCACGCTCCTGCGCCGGGTATCGAGCAGCCGTTGCTGGACGAAGAGGGTGGCGAGGCACCTGTAGCCGTCGCCGCCGAGCCGGTCCGCAACGACCAGAAACTGGGTCGCAACGAGCTGTGCTGGTGTGGTTCGGGCAAGAAATTCAAGCACTGTCACGGCCAGATCAACTAAGCCTCTGACTGTGTAATACCTGCGCCGCGACCGGCTTGCCCGTCGCGGCGTTTTTTCATTGATAGCCGTACCGTTGCGGACGGCACCACACTCCTTGAGGAGCACCCCGATGGCTGTTGGTCTTGGTCCTTTGCCTGCGTTGCACCCGGTTCCCGGTTTTGAACTTGGCATTTCTTCTGCCGGCATCAAACGCCCGGGGCGCAAGGATATCGTGGTCATGCGCTGTGCCGAAGGCTCCAGCGTTGCCGGTGTATTCACCTTGAATGCGTTCTGCGCCGCACCGGTCATTCTGGCCAGACAGCGTGTGCAGGGCACCGTGCGTTACTTGCTGACTAACACCGGCAACGCCAACGCGGGCACAGGTGAACCAGGTCTGATTGCTGCACGGCGCACCTGCGAAAAGCTGGCGCAACTGACCGGCGTCGATGCATCGGCGGTGCTGCCGTACTCAACGGGTGTGATCGGCGAACCGTTGCCTGTGGAAAAGATCGAGGGCGCTCTGCAAGCCGCGCTGGATGACCTCTCTGTGGATAACTGGGCCGCAGCGGCGACCGGGATCATGACCACCGACACCCTGCCCAAGGGTGCCAGCCGTCAATTCACCCATGATGGCGTGACCATCACCGTGACCGGTATCAGCAAGGGTGCTGGAATGATTCGCCCGAACATGGCGACCATGCTTGGCTATATCGCCACCGACGCCAAGGTGTCGCAGAGCGTGCTGCAGGACCTGATCCGTGACGGCGCCAACAAGTCGTTCAACCGCATCACCATCGACGGCGATACCTCGACCAACGATTGCTGCATGCTGATCGCCACCGGTCAGGCTGATCTGCCCGAGATCACCGAGACCCAAGGCCCATTGTTCGAGGCGTTGAAGAAAGCCGTCTTCGACGTGTGCATGGAAGTCGCTCAGGCCATCGTGCGTGATGGTGAAGGTGCGACCAAATTCGTGACAGTAGAAGTCAACGGTGGCGGCAATCACCAGGAATGCCTGGACGTCGGTTATGCCGTGGCCCACTCGCCACTGATCAAGACTGCGCTGTTTGCGTCCGATCCGAACTGGGGGCGCATTCTGGCTGCTGTCGGCCGTGCGGGCGTTCCGGACCTGGACGTGAGCAAGATCGACGTATTCCTGGGCGGTGTATGCATCGCCAGCCAGGGTTGCCGTGCCACGACCTATACCGAAGAGCAGGGCTCTGCAGTCATGGCCGAAGAAGAGATCACCATTCGTATCGAGTTGGGTCGCGGCGATTGCAGCGAAACAATCTGGACCACTGATCTCTCTCACGAATACGTGAAGATCAACGCGGAATATCGCACCTGATTCAATCCCCGGTGCGGGGTCATCCTGCCCTCGCGCCGGGCTCAATGGAGCTGAACCATGAGCCTGCATCTGATTATCGGCGACAAACGCTACTCATCCTGGTCGCTGCGCCCCTGGCTTGTACTGGAAATGACCGGTGCACCGTTCACTGATCAGGTCATTCGTCTGAACCAGCCTGATACCCGCGAGAACATTCTCAAATATTCGCCGACCGGCAAGGTTCCTGCGTTGCAGTGCGAGCACGGTACGATCATCGATTCGCTGGCCATTTGCGAGTATCTGGTCGAACGCTTCCCGGACGTCGAATTGTGGCCACGCGACATCGCTGCTCGCGCCCAGGCGCGTTCTGCGTGTGCGCAGATGCACAGTGGTTTCGTCAGCCTGCGCTCTAACATGCCGATGGACTTGCGCCAGGATCAGGCACTGGAAGTGATTCCGGTCGATACCCAGAACGACATCGACCGTATTGTCGAGCTGTGGGCCGAGTGCCGCGCTCGCGCTGCCGAAAGCGGTCCGTTTCTGTTTGGCAAGCCGAGCATTACTGATGCGTTCTTCGCGCCGGTGGCGATTCGTTTGCGCAGCTATCGCGTTCAGTTGCCGGAAGAGGCGCTGGCCTATATCGAAACCATCTACCAATGGCCTGCCTTCAAGCGCTGGCAGCAGGCCGGTCTGCAGGAGTCTTGATTGTGAAACGAGTTCATGTGGCCGCCGCCGTCATTCGTGGCGCTGACGGCAGCGTATTGATTGCCCGACGTGCCGACACTCAGCACCAAGGCGGCCTCTGGGAGTTTCCTGGTGGCAAGGTCGAAGAGGGTGAGACCGTCCAGGCTGCACTCGCACGTGAACTGCAGGAAGAGTTGGGGATCCTGGTCACGGCCGCGCGTCCGTTGATCAAGGTCTGCCACGATTATCCGGACAAGCAGGTGCTGCTGGATGTCTGGGAGGTCTCGGCCTTTACCGGCGAGCCGCACGGCGCAGAAGGGCAGCCGCTGGTCTGGGCTGCTCCGCGTGACCTGGTCAATTATGACTTTCCGGCCGCCAACCAGCCTATCGTCGCGGCAGCCCGGCTGCCCGGCGAATACCTGATCACCCCTGAAGGGCTGGACAACATCGAGCTGTTGCGCGGAATGCAGAAGGCCATTGCAGGCGGCATCAAGCTGGTGCAGTTGCGAGCGCCGGGTGGTTATGACCCGAAGTATCGCGATCTGGCAGTGGATGCGGCCGGACTGTGTGCGGGCAAGGCGCAGCTTATGCTCAAGGGACCTCTGGAGTGGTTGGGCGACTTCCCGTCCGCTGGCTGGCACCTGACGGCCGAGCAACTGCGCAAGTATGCCAGCCGCGGCCGTCCGTTCCCTGAGAACCGCTGGCTGGCGGCCTCCTGTCATAACGCCGAGGAGCTGGCCCTGGCCGAACAAATGGGCGTGGATTTCGTCACCCTGTCACCCGTTCAAGCAACCCTGACTCATCCCGATGCGCAGCCGCTGGGCTGGGAGCAGGCAACGCAGCTGATCGCAGGCTTCAACAAGCCGGTATTTCTGTTGGGCGGCGTGGGCCCCACCGAGCGTCGACAAGCCTGGGAAAGCGGTGCACAAGGCGTGGCCGGGATTCGCGCGTTCTGGCCTGACGAGGTCGTCTGAGTCGTACAAGCGTCGCACAATAGTTGGGATATCGTTCCTCACGCTTCAGCGCGGGAATACCCTTCGCGACGCTCCGCGTCATACACCTGCGCAGCGCCGCTGTTTCGCATGCCAATCAAACCGGTTTGGGCGCGGGCTCCCAGAGTATTTCGGCGATGCCCTGTCTTCTGGCGATCAATCTTGCAGCGACGAACAGCAAGTCCGACAGCCTGTTGATGTAAGCCAGCCCTGCGCCTTCAAGCGGCTCGACTGCATTCAGATGCTGACAGCGGCGTTCTGCACTGCGGGCCAGGCTGCGGCAGATGTGAGCTTGAGCGATCAGCGTCGAGCCACCGGGTAGGATGAAGTTTTCCAGCGGCCCCAACTCTTCGTTCCATACATCAATCGCCGCTTCGAGGCGCTCGACCTCGGTGCTGTTGAGCGCCTTGTAAGTCGGCATTGCCAGCTCACCTCCAAGATCGAACAGTCGGTGCTGGCAAGGTGCGAGTACCTTGATCACCTCATCAAGGGCCGGCACGCGTTGAGCCTCATCGATCAGCCCCGCCAGCAACAGCCCGAGCTGGCTGTTGAGCGTATCGACCTCACCGATGGCCTCGACGCGCGGATGGTCCTTGGACACCCGCCTGCCGTCGCCCAGGCCGGTTTCCCCGGCGTCGCCGGTGCGTGTGTAGATCTTCGACAAACGAAAGCCCATTGATACGGTTCCTGATCAAGACTTGGAAATAACCTGCTGCTGAACGCTCACCTGGTTGGCCACCAGTGGCAAACGCAGCGTAAAGCAGGTGCCTGTGCCAAGAGAGGACTGCACCTCCATCTGGCCCTTGTGGTTGTTGGTGACAATAAAGTACGACACCGACAGACCCAGTCCGGTGCCCTGGCCTATTTCCTTGGTAGTAAAGAACGGCTCGAATGTACGCTTGCGAACATTTTCGGACATGCCGATGCCGTTGTCCTCGACCTGGATCTCGGCCCATGGCGGATTGAGGCGGGTACGCAGAACGATACGCCCCGGCTCTTCGCCTTCCGGACGCTGGTGAATGGCCTGAGCGGCATTTTTCAGCAGGTTCAGCAGCACTTGCTCCAGTTCGTTGGCGATGCATGGCACCGGACCCAGCTCCGGGTCGAACTGGCGAATGATGTGCTGGCCTTTGAAGTCGAAACCGACGGTCAGGTCGAAATCGTTGCTGGCAATTTCCACTGCCTGATCGATCAAGGCGGGCAAGTCGCAGGGTGACAGTTGACGACTGCTCAAACGGCTGAAATTGAGCATGTGGCTGACAATCTTCGCCGCCCTGGCACCGGCCTGCTGGATGCCGTCCAGCAGTTTCGGCACTTCGCGGCTATCCAGGTAATGATTGACCTGCGCCAGGTCGATACCGTCGGCCTCGGCCTGTTCTACGTTCTTCGGCAGTTCCGGTGACAAGCGCCGACGAATGTTCTGCACGTTATGCAGAATGGCACCCAGCGGGTTGTTGATCTCGTGGGCCATGCCCGCTGCCAGACCGCCGACAGACAACATTTTTTCCGACTGCACCATCATTTCTTCCAGCGATATGCGCTGGGTGATGTCATCGATGCGGATCACCACGCCGCGCCCGGCATCCCCGGTCAACGGGTAGAACGTCAGCGCATAGTGGCGCGACTCGTCGTTCTTGATCCAGGTCACGCGCTCGATCTTGGTCACACTGTGGCGCTCGACAGTGTGCCTGATCTGCGGCAGAAACGAGCGCATCGGTTCGAAGGCCAGGAAGATCGGCTGGTTCAGCGCTTCGTCCAGCGTCGTTCCGGACAGCGCTGTAGCCTCCTGATTCCACTGCGTGACGTACAGCTGTTCGTCCAGCGCAATCATCGCCGAGGGCATCGAATCAATGATGCTGTTGAGGTAGTTCTGAAAGCCGGTGAGCTTCTTCTCGATCTTGCTGCGCACCTGGACTTCAAGCTCCAGCTTGCGGTTGGTATGGCGGGTTTCCTCGGCCAGCCCCTGCGCCTGATCGTAGGCTTCCTGGGAATCATCCCGGGCGCGCTTGAGTTGCTGCTCACGCGCCTCGATACGCGACAGCATGGTGTTGAAGGCCTCGGCCAGACTGCCGATTTCATCCTCGTTGCCAGGCTCTGCGCGCAGGGCGTAGTTTTCTTCGCGGGTCACCTGCCGGGACAGTTCTTCCAGCTGGTAGATGGGCTCGGTGATCAAACGCCGGATTTGCCGCGCCACCACCAGCCACAGCAACACGCTGAACACCAGAATGCCCAGGCTGGCAGTCAGCGTACCGGTGTAGAACGCGGGAGGCAGCTCGCTGCTGGCAACCAGCAACAGGTGCCCTGGCGGTTCGTCGCCCTTGGGCACAGTGATGACCTGCGTGCTGCGAAACTCGGTCAGCCGCCAGCTGTCGAGGTCCTTGTAGTGCCTGGGCAACTGGAGGCTCTCGCCCTGTTGCATCTGTTCGAGCCGTTCCCCGTCATTGTCGTATATGGCTGCTGCACGTAACGGGCCGTAGCTTTTAAGTTCCTTGAGCAACGCGCGGGCGTCGGCCGGCGAGTACAAGGATCGCTCGTTGAGGTTGGCGCTGCTGATCAGGCGGCCGATGGTCTGCAGGGCCTGCGGAGCCATCGCCTCCTGCGAGATGTAATAAGCCGCGCTGATGAAGGTCAGGTTGGCGACCAGCAGCACGGTGGTCATCAGGACCAGCAGGGCGGCCAGCAGTTTTTGACCTACCGGCAGGTTTTCCAGGCGTTGGCGCAAAGGCATTGTGCAAGTCGCAGTGACGTGTGATGCCAGCAGGGTAGCGCGGGCTAGTCCGTACGCAAACCCTTGCGTGCCAAGTGTGCTGTCAGGCGCGACTGCAATTGTTGCAGGTGAGGTGCCGGACAGCGATGACGTGTCGCTGCTGCACACGCGTAACCCAGCAGGTAGCTGATTTCGGTTCGCCTGCCGTGGAGCACATCCTGATACATGGATGAGTAGTTGGCGGCTGTCGCGTGGATGACGCGCAGCACTTCATCATATAGCCCCTGCGCAGCGGCAGGCTGACCGCAGCAGGTCAGAAGGTCGGTCAGCTCGGCGCAAAGCGTGGCGACCTCGCAGACGTGCTCCAGCAGGCCACCGTTACGGCAATCGTGCAGCACCGTCAGCGGATTGATCGCGCAGTTGAGCGCCAGCTTGCGCCACAGGCGCGTCAGGATGTCCGGCGTCCATTCGTGGGGAATGCCGCTGCCGTGCAAGTCTTGCAGCAGCGCGGGGGCTTGCGGGTTCGATACATCACCCAGCCAGGTGAAGCCGTGGCCGGCAAACCTGACACGCCAGTCCGACTCCAGAAATGCGCCCTCGGTGCTGGAGGCAAACAGGCAGCGGGCGAGGGGAACATGTGCTGCCACAGCGTCCTGGCTGCCCAGGCCGTTCTGTAACAGGATGACGTCGGCATGTGCCGCCAGCCGCGGAGACAGTTGCGCAACAGCGTGTTCAGCGTCGTAGGCCTTGCAGGTGACCAGCAGACGCTCGATGGGCTGCCGATGTTCGGCGGTCTGTGCTTCGACTGAGTACATATGGGCTGTATCGTTTTCGACCAGCGTCACGCGACCGCCGCTGGCGTTGTATGCAGCCAGCCGATCGGCGTTGCGAAGAATCAGCCGCACTGGCAGACCCGTGCGTGCCAGCCGCGCCGCCCAAAGACAGCCAAGACTGCCCGCACCGAGGACATGCCATATCGCCTTCATCTGTGAGGCACGTTGAGGCGCTGGAGCGGTCTTCTGAAAGTGAAAACAAGGATGTACATGAAAGGCTCGCAGTGAACGCAGGAAAAGTCTCGTTATAATGAGCGTTCTTTCACACCGTCAAGTCATGCGTGCCCGAATCGTGCGCACGCCGTTTATCTGGAGAACTTACATGCCCTCGTTCGACGTAGTGTCCGAATTGGATAAACACGAAGTCACGAATGCCGTCGACAACGCCATCAAAGAGCTGGACCGTCGCTATGACCTCAAAGGCAAAGGCACTTTCGAGTTCAAGGAACTGACCGTCACGCTGACTGCCGAGGCGGACTTCCAGCTGGAAGCCATGATCGAAATCCTCAAGCTGGCGCTTGTCAAACGCAAGATCGACGCGAAATGCCTCGAGATCAAGGACGCCTACGCCTCGGGCAAATTGATGAAGCAGGAAGTCATTCTGCGCGAAGGCATCGACAAGGAGTTGGCGAAGAAAATCGTCGCTCATATCAAGGAAGCCAAACTCAAGGTCCAGGCTGCCATTCAGGGCGAGCAAGTACGGGTAACCGGCAAGAAGCGTGACGATTTGCAGGAAGCCATTGCAGCGCTGCGCGCCTACGATTCGGGCATGCCGCTGCAATTCAACAACTTCCGTGACTGAACATTTGCACTGAAAGCCGGGGAACCCTGCGTTCCCCGGTCAGTCCGAATCGCCTTGAGCATCGAAATGACGGCAGGCCGCCGTGGTTTTGATCGCAGTTCATGGCGGGTAAGGAGAGAACGATGGATTTAAACGCAGAAGTCGGTCACCTGTGGCAAGCGTCGCAGGCGTGGATTCCGATGATCATGGAGTACGGCAGCCGCTTGCTGCTTGCAGTCGTAACGCTGTGTGTAGGCTGGTGGCTGATCAACCGGCTGACCGGCAAGCTGGGTGCCTTGCTGGCGCTGCGACACGCTGATCTGGCCTTACAGGGCTTTGTCAGCAACCTGGCGAACATCATTCTGAAAATTCTGCTGGTGGTCAGCGTTGCGTCGATGATCGGCGTAGAAACCACCTCGTTCGTCGCGGCGATCGGTGCTGCCGGTCTGGCGATCGGTCTGGCATTGCAGGGTAGCCTGGCGAATTTCGCGGGCGGCGTGCTGATCCTCTTGTTCCGCCCGTTCCGCATCGGTGACTGGATCGAAGCTCAGGGTGTATCGGGAACAGTCGACAACATCCAGATCTTCCACACGGTGTTGCGCACCGGTGACAACCGTACCGTGATCATCCCCAACGGCAACCTGTCCAACGGCATCATCACCAACACCAACCGTCAGCCAACCCGTAAAATCACTTTCGATATTGGCGTGAGCCACGATGCCGATCTCAAGAAAGCCTTGCAGGTCCTGCTGGACATGGCCGACGACCCGCGGGTACTCAAGGACCCGGCCCCGCAGGCCGTGGTAGCCGCGCTGGGGGAGAACGCGATTACCTTGTCTCTGCGCGTCTGGACCAGCAGTGGCGATATGGGCGACGTGACCTCGATGTTCAACATCGAAGCACGCGACCGCTTGAAGGACGCGGGTATCGAGATTCCATTGCCGCAGCGGATTGTGCGGGTGGTTCAGGAATAGCGGTTTTGTGCGGTATGACAAAGCCCTGGCTCGTGAGAGTCAGGGCTTTTTTGTATGCGTTCGTTACAGGCTGGTCTTTTGTGGCGAGTACCGCTTTTATGGCCGACTCATCATCGTCTTCTTGAATATTGCGTCTACATAGATCAGATTTTTTTGGGTGTGACTTTGGGACTCATTGCAGCGTGATAATTAAAAAGCACACAAAGGCTGAAGTTGCCGTCAGACCTCTCGCACGGCTCGTACTTATGGTGAACCGTAAGTGAATGGATCTGCGCCGCGGTTGTGGCTGTTTTTCGCTTAGCGGGCCTCATCCGGCGGGCGGACCATTTGTACGGTCAGGCTGTCATCCGTGCTGGCGTAGACCACGGCACTGACGCCGCCATCCCTGTAACTGGCGATGGTCGCCAGATTGATCCCTACCAGCGCACCGCTGACCCCGGTATTGCCCAGACGACGACCGATGTCGTAACCCTCTTCGACATTGCCGAGCTCAAGACCATGGCCGTCCTTGTTCAGGTCGCGAATGGCGTTGTTCAGAGCAATTTCGGCTTCCGGGTTGTTGGTGCTGTCGTAGAACACCCGTACAGGTTTCTGACCGTCGGGCAAAGTATCCAGCGCCTGCACCCAGGCGGCTTGCAGGGCTTTGGCTTGCAAGGCAGGTTTCAGACGCTTGCCGTTTTCATCCTGCATCGAAGCCTTGATCGGGCGGTGCAGGTAGCCGAGCACTGGCGCAGCGTCAAACTCCTTGACCTGATGCTGAGCCCAGCGGATCGGTAGCCAAGGGGAGGGCTCGAAGTTGCCAGGACCACGGTTACTGATGGTTTTCCACAGGGTGGGGAGTTGGGATTGCCAGTAGGCGGTGGACATAGTACTCGGAGCGTCCGGTACTTTGGGGTTATAGGTGTCTGCACCCGCTTCATACAGATTCTTGTCGCGCTCCCAGTAAAAACTCCATAGCTTGCCCAGATCGCTGTTCTTGTTTTGATTGTCCTCTGATTCATCAGTCGCGTACTGACGGATGTAGCGATCTACCCGATCTGAGCGAGTGACCAGTAGGCCTGTCATGCTTTCGAACACTGTTGGTACGACTTGAGCATTTTGCAGTCCGGGAGTACCCGCCACACGCAAGCCGTTTCGCGTGACGTCACCATCTTCACTTACGATTAGCGCCTGAGGCACTTGGGGATTATCGTCAAAAAGACGGAATAAGCGTTCAAGCATTTTTTGAGCATGGGTGGTGTTTTCAGCGTCTTGCCACAAAAACAGTTTCACACCTAAAGTAGCAGCGTTGCGCCCATTTAAAATATTGTCAGCAGCACCCGTATCTGAAGGTTGTTTGGGGGGGGCAATTGCAAACGTTGGGATGGGCCAATATGCGACCGCCTCGCCTGCTGAGTGCTTGAATGCAGCACGGATATTAATGCTCTGGGTATTCTCTCGAGAGAGTAAGGAATCCGTATAATCTTCGGGGTTTTGCGAATATATTGATGTAAAATTATTTTTCTTTTCTTTGATTTTTCGCCATACAGATGATTGATGCCATCCCCCTACGGCTAGTCCGATTCCGCGTATTTCTAAAGCGTAGGTCCGTTTTTGCAACGCCTGCTGTTCGGAAACTTGTGCTGCTACGTTAGATTTATACGCGGCTGGTTCAACCTTCTCATGAGCAACGGCTTTACCCCACCAGTGGCCGCTGTAGATCAGCAGTAAAGTGCCCAAAATGGCTGCAATGCCCCAGCGTGTTACCGAGTGTATGTCACGAAGTTCCATGTTGTTTTCCTGTGCTTTAAAGTAGGCAAGTAGGACGAACCCTATCCAGAGAAAAAGTAGTATTCCAGTTATCCAGGTATACGCCTTCAGCTTGGGGCGTAGTGAGATTTTCGGTTGATGGAGCTTCACTTTTCACCACCTTTTTCAAGTGGGGCGGTTACTAAAGACGGCGGCGTTAGTGATACCAGCCCAGAGGGCGGAAATATGCCTCGTTGGTAATACGCATGACTGGCTTTCACCAATGTCTGAGCTTCGGCGCTAATTTTTGCCCATCCCGGTAATCTTTCAATGATTCCGAATATAGTTTTATCTATCCTCCAATTCGCAATCGCCACCAACACCTCACGCATCTCAGGATCGTCCAGGCATTTCGCCTGCCCAATCGCAATGTCCATCGCCGTGACCCAGCGCTGATTTTCCGGGCTGCGCAACACCGCAAAGTGATAGCTGTTCGGGTCCAACTCCGGAGCCTCGGCCAGCCTTGCCCGAATTTCATTGGGGGTTTCCTCTCGCTCCAGAGCGTACCTGTCCGAGGGTTTAGGGGCGCCTTCTCCGGTCAGTCGCCGACTTTGCATGGCACTGGTTTGATCGCCGGACGCTTTGCCTTTATTCCAACGGTCGTGCTCTTGCTCCAGATCTATCCGGCCTGAATAGGTCCTGATATTGATCCAGTTGAACTTGGCGCTGGGGTTGCCAAGTGCGGCGTTGATGCTCACATCATCGGGCTTGTCTAAGCCTGCCGTTGTGGCAGTGCCTGATTCAAACTCGCCTCCAAACATCTGTGGCTCATGTGGAGGGCTCAAGGGTTCGGCATTGATCAGGCACAACTGGCCTATCTCTACCGGGGCTTGCGAGATGACACCTGCCACTGTCCAGCCTCCGGGATAGCGGGGTTCATCATCGGCACGCAACAGCTCGCGGCCTGCGGGTTTCCCACCAGTACTGGCGCGCCGTCGCGATGGCGTTTGGTCCACATGCGCTGATAGAAGCGCAATGGCTGCAACTCATTCATGGGCTGCCGGCCGATCCAGCCGCTCATTGACCCCCTGGCACAACCCCGTTTCCACCGACTCATAAGAAGCCCCCGGATCATTCACTCCGTGCAGAAAGATCACCACGCCGGGCAAATCGGCGGGGACTTCCATTTTGCAGGTGGTGTTGAGATTGGGGATCAGACGTGTGGTGCCTTGGGCAACGGTGTATTCATCGGCACCGTTCATTGCGCACCGCCTTTTGGTGTGCCGCTGCGCAGTGCCGATACTTGTGCCTGATGCATCATTTCGCGTTCCACTCGTTCTGTCAGTCCGTCTGCGTTCGTCATTCCTTTCACCCGGCTGCCATCTTCCAGTTTGATTTCATAAGAATGGTCCGCCACTGCCGCGGCCGGTCACCGAGCGACATTACTCCTGATGGCGCGGCAAAATAGTGAGTGATGGCTAACAATGACGTCGGCCATTTCATAAGAAGTTGTAGTGCGTTTCTTACGGCGCAATGACAGACAACGTCAGGAGAAAAGACTGTAAGAGGAGGGGCGTGCGATATGAAAAAAAACCCTGGCTGGTGAGAGTCAGGGCTTTTTAGTTGGCGATTACTACAGGCTTATATTGGCCAGCGTAACGATAATGCCAATGGCTGCGACGGCGGCGGCCACTGCGTTGATGGAGAACACCGTGCGTACTGTCGTGGACAGCCTCCACGGTTTTACGGCGAATGCATAAATCAGCAGAAAGATGATCGCGAAGATTTCTACCTGAGCGAGCAGTACCACGGCACCGCCAAAAGCCATCGGCCCGGACGGGGTGGCAGGATCCCGCGACAGGTAAGAGATCAGCAGGGTGCCGATGATCGGCAGCCAGATGCCCAGGCTGATAAGGATCAGCGGAACGGGGTTGAAAGCGCGTGTTTTGTTATCGGTGTCCAATGTTGTTCCTTGATGGGTTGGCCTGGGCTCAGGGCTTGTCGACAACGGAAGCCTCTTTCGGCTCCTCGGTCTTCGCCGTGCGTATCTCTCGGTTCCATTGCAGGATGATCATCACCAGCGTCGGAATGCCCAGCAGGGCGGTGATCAGGAAGAAATTGTGGTAACCGAATTTTTCCACCACCACGCCTGAATATCCGCCCAACAGGCGTGGCAGCAACAGCATGATGGAACTGAGCAGGGCGTACTGGGTGGCAGAGAACTTCAGGTTGGTAAGGCTCGACAGGTAGGCGACAAATGCCGACGTCGCCAGCCCGGAACTGAGGTTGTCCAGTGAGATGGTCAGAATCAGCATCTTCACGTTGGGGCCCATGTCCGCCAGCAGCAGGAACAGGATATTGGTCGAGGCGGAGGTCAGACCGCCGATGAACAGAATCGGCATGATGCCAAAGCGCACGATCAATAGTCCGCCGATACCCGCACCCAGCAAGGTCATGATCAGGCCGAAGATCTTGCTGACACTGGCGATCTGGTCCTTGGTAAAGCCCTGATCGATATAGAACACATTGGCCATGACGCCCATTACCGTGTCCGACATTCGATAGGTCGCGATCAGGCCCAGCAAGAGCAGCGCCTGCCAGCGGTAACGCATGATGAAATCGTTGATCGGTGTGAGCACCGGTGCCAGCCCGCGGCGACCCATCGACGACAGGCAGGCGATGGTCAGCAGCGTATAGAGAATCGCCCGCAAAAACGCCCGGTCTTCGAGCAACAGATCCATCCAGCTCGTACCGTTGAACAGCACGCTGGCGAAGTCGGTATTGTAAAGCTGGGTAAACATTGCCGGCACCGATACCAGCAGCACAATCAGCACGAACACCGAGGCCAACTGGTGGGTAAAGCCATAGCGTGCTGCCGACAACTGGGTACGCAGCAGCACAGGCGGCTCGCGCATGATCAGCGTTGTGACCAGTGCGGGCAGCATCAGCAGGCCGAACAGTACATAGGTGCCGGTCCATGCCGAATGCTTGTAGGCAAAGCCTGTTGAGCCAAAACCCTCGGCGAAGTATAACGCGCCTGCTGTTGCCAGCAGCGCAGCGACCCGGTAGCCGGACATATAGCTGGCGGCCAAAGCAGCCTGTTGCGTGTCCTGGGCAATTTCCAGGCGATAGGCATCGATGGCGATATCTTGCGTCGCTGAAGAGAAGGCTACCACCACGGCAATAGCGATCAGCCACGACAGATGCTTTTGCGGATCGCAGAAGCCCATGCCGATCAGACCGAGAATCACCAGACTCTGGGACAGCACCAGCCATGAACGACGACGCCCCAGCTTGCCGAGCAGAGGCAGGCACCATTGGTCTAGCAATGGCGACCAGACCCATTTAAAGGCGTAGGCAAGGCCGATCAGGCTTGCATAACCAATGGTCTCGCGAGCGACACCGGCTTCACGCAACCACACGGATAAAGTCGAAAAGACCAGCATATAAGGCATGCCCGCAGCGAATCCGAGCAGCAGTAACACTAATGTCGACGGGCTGGCATATGCGGCGAGCGCGGCGCGCCAGGTTTTACGGGGCATGGGCTGGAATCTGCCTCAGGTTACGAAAACAAAGGGCGCACTTTAACCGCTGTGCTATAGCGGACGCCAGCCATGGCGCTGCATATCCACCCGATTATTCAGAATGGTAACGCCCTCTGCACGTAAACGCGCCCGCTGTTCGTCACCGGACACACTGCCAGCCGGCAGACTGAGCCGACCACCGGCCCCCAGTACCCGATGCCACGGCAGTGAAGAACCTTCTGGCAACTGGCTCAATGTGCGGCCTACCCAGCGCGCCGCTTTTCCCAGCCCTGCCAGTTGAGCGAGTTGCCCATAAGCGACCACCTTGCCTTCCGGGATTTGTGCCAGCGTCAGGTAGAGCGCGCCACGCTTTACCTCGGCAGGCGATTGCCCGTCCGGGTAAAGAAATGTCAAGTTTGGGTCGGTCACACACTTATCCTGTATAAAACGATATTGATTGTCGTTCTCTTGAACTTTGACTGAATTCCGCTGTCAGTGAAACCTGTGCATTGTGGTCCCCGGGCTGCCTTGATATTGCCTCTTGACGTTGTCCCGCAGGATGATGCCCGACTTCCCGCCAAACAGAGCCTGATTACCGCTTATGTTGTCCAGAACCCTGCTGTGCCTCGCAATTACCACTGTTTCCACTCCATTGCTTGCCGACACCGTCTGGTTAAAGAACGGTGACCGGCTGACCGGCACGATCAAAGTGTTCGATGGCGGCAAGCTGCTGCTGCAGACTGAATACGGCGGCGCTATCCCTTTGGACTGGAAGCAGGTCAAGACGCTGCAAAGCGACCAGCCTTTGCTGGTCAAGCAGGATGAGCACACGGGGGAGGTCTCCAAGTCGTTGCAGGCTGCCGATGACGGCAAGGTCGTGCTGGCTAATGGCGATGCGCCCAAGACCGTTGAACTGGCAAGCATTCATCAGATCATCAAGCCCAAGCCGGTTATCACTGATCTTGTCTGGAAAGGCAACATTGATGCCGCACTGGACTTCCAGCAGGCAGAGAACGACACCAACGATTACAACGTTGCGTTCAAGACTTCTGCGCGTCATGGCCAATGGCGTCATAACGCCAAAGGCGATTACAACCGCGAGACGACTGACGATGTGGTCGGCACCGACAACTGGAGTGCCGAATACTCGCTGGACCGCTTCCTGACCGAGAAATTCTTCTGGGACGCCCGCGTGACCTACAAGCGCGACAAGATCGAAGACCTGTCTCGTCAGCGCGTCGTCGGTACTGGTCCTGGCTATCAGTTGTGGGATGACGAACTGGGTGCGTTCAAGGTCGGAGCACTGCTTAACCGTACCGACTTCGAGTTTTCCAACGGTCAGAAAGAAAACTTCTATTCCGTTGCAGGTACCTGGGATTACAACCGCTACCTGATCGGCAAGAAGTTCGAGTTCTTCAGTAACGGCGAGCTGGGCAAGCCGTTGAGCGGCGTTGCCGATTACTCGATGGATGTCGAAGCCGGCCTGCGCTACAAAGTCACCGACTGGGCATCGCTTAACCTGAAGGCCGAGAAAAACATCATCAGTGGCTCGGACAACGGTGACGTGGACAAGACCCGTTATACCGCCGGCTTTGGCGTGAGCTGGTAAATGAGGGGAGAGCGATGCGCATCGTGCGCGTCGCTCGCTGCCTTGATCTGCTGGCTAGATTCTCATTGCCCCATCGAGCTCCAGAATACGCCCGCTGAAATAATCGTTTTCAAGAATATAAGCCACCGAGTGGGCGATTTCGTCCGGCTTGCCCATGCGTCTGAGCGGGATGGCCGACGTCATTTTCTCCAGTGCTTCGGGGCGCATGCTGCCAGTCATTTCGGTTTCAATGAATCCCGGCGCCACGCCCGCCACACGGATCCCGTAGCGTGCCAGTTCCCTTGCCCAGGTCACCGTAGCGGCAGCAACGCCGGCCTTGGCAGCCGAGTAGTTGGTTTGTCCAATATTGCCCGCCCGTGAAATCGACGAGATATTAATGATCGCGCCCTGACTTTTCTGCTCGATCATTTTTGCTGCCACTTCGCGCGTGCAGAGGAATACGCCTGTCAGGTTGACGTCAATCACCGCCTGCCATTGCGCCAGACTCAGTTTGGTCATCTCGCCATCCTTGACCTTGACCAGCAGGCCGTCGCGCAGAATACCGGCGTTGTTGACCAGGCCGTGAAGAGGGCCGAAATCCTCGGCAACCTTGCTGACCGTGTCGACAACCTGTTGTTCATTGGCGACATTGCACAAATAGGCGCGAGCCTTGACGCCCAGCGCCTCACAGGCTGCAACAGCCTGGTCAAGCTTCTCCTGATTCAGGTCCAGCAGCGCCAGGTTGGCACCCTTGCCGGCAAGGTATTCGGCCATGGCTCTGCCCAGCCCCTGGCCTCCACCGGTGATAACTATCAGCTTGTCTTTCAATTCCATGTGCGTGCCCAGTCACAGTTGATCGTTTCCATGGCGTCACTGGCTGAATGCGAGTGTTTAGCCATAGCCAGAGCACGTTATAGGCTGTTTTCGCGCATTCGTCTCGTGTTCGGAGTAGTGGTTTTTCAACCATTTCCTGCTGCCGACAGGGACTTCATCAAGCCGGAAACCCAGCCTTGAAATACACCGATACACGTTCGTGAAGCCTTGGTTCAGCTGACTTATGCGCATAATTGAGCGGTAAGCCAGGCGCAGGGAGCTTGAATTAACGACCTTCTGACATCACATACGGTCTACTCGGAAGGCATTCTTCCCTTGAGGAACTCATTTGATGCGTGTTTTTTTACTGCTGTTTCTATTGTTCCCGGTACTTGAGCTGTTTCTGCTGGTTCGTGTCGGGATGTCCATCGGCTTTCTCTGGACCTTCCTGCTGGTCGTCGCGACGTCGATGCTGGGCTTGTTCGTGATGCGTGTGGCCGGGTTTGCAACGGCGCTGCGGGCACGCGAAAGCCTGGCGCGTGGCGAATTGCCTGCCCAGGAAATGCTCGAAGGCCTGATGGTTGCTGTGGGCGGTGGTCTTTTGCTGCTGCCCGGTTTCATCAGCGACATTCTGGGTGTGATCTGCCTGTTGCCGATTACCCGTCGTCTGCTGATCAACAAGGTTCGTCAACGCGCCGAAGATCAGGCCATGCGTCAACGCGCCTTCGCCGATGACCTGCAGACACCGGCCAACCAGGGTACGTTCAGTCATCGCCCGAACGCTATTCACCAGCCGACTCGCGAGCCTGATGTCATCGAAGGCGAGTTCGAACATCGCGACAAGTAGCCTTTAACCCCCCGGCAGCGCGGCACCTTCGGGTGCCGCGCTGGTTTTTGCCCGGCGAATCTGGTGTAAAAAATTTTTGCCCAAGACTTGTAATCACTTTGCTCGCCCTTATGTATGGGTCACCGCAAGGTTTCTGGCATGAAGGCCAGACCGTATTCTGCGGTTCGCGCGTCGAACCGTAACCGGCAAGTCCGGATTTAAACCGGCCGGTGCAGTCACCGGACGATCAGACAAACATAATCAGGAGATCGACAATGAAGCTTCGTCCTCTGCATGACCGCGTCGTCATCCGTCGCAGTGAAGAAGAAACGAAAACTGCCGGCGGTATCGTTCTGCCAGGTTCGGCTGCTGAAAAGCCTAACCGTGGCGAGATCGTTGCTGTGGGTACCGGCCGCGTGCTGGACAACGGCGAAGTGCGTGCGCTGGCTGTGAAAGTGGGTGACAAGGTTGTGTTCGGCCCTTATTCCGGCAGCAACACAGTGAAAGTAGACGGCGAAGACCTGCTGGTGATGAGCGAGAACGAGATTCTTGCTGTTGTCGAAGGCTGAGTGCTCCCGCTGATTTCCGTTACTACAAAGTATTCAAGGAATAATGATCATGGCTGCTAAAGAAGTTAAATTCGGCGATTCTGGCCGCAAGAAAATGCTCGCCGGTGTAAACGTCCTGGCTGACGCAGTTAAAGCGACCCTGGGTCCTAAAGGCCGCAACGTTATCATCGAGAAAAGCTTTGGCGCTCCGCTGATCACCAAAGACGGTGTATCGGTTGCCAAGGAAATCGAGCTGAAAGACCGTTTCGAAAACATGGGCGCGCAGCTGGTCAAAGACGTTGCCTCCCGTGCCAACGATGATGCCGGTGACGGTACTACCACAGCGACCGTTCTGGCTCAGGCAATCGTCAACGAAGGCCTGAAGGCTGTCGCTGCCGGCATGAACCCGATGGACCTCAAGCGCGGCATCGACAAGGCGACCATCGCCATCGTCAAAGAGCTGCAGGCCATGTCCAAGCCTTGCACCGACACCCGGGCGATTGCCCAGGTCGGTACCATCTCGGCCAACTCTGACCATTCCATCGGCGACATTATTGCCGAAGCCATGGAAAAAGTGACCAAAGACGGCGTCATCACCGTTGAAGAAGGTTCGGGTCTGGAAAACGAGCTGTCTGTTGTAGAAGGCATGCAGTTCGACCGCGGTTACCTGTCTCCGTACTTCATCAACAAGCCGGACACCATGGTTGCCGAACTCGACAGCCCGCTGCTGTTGCTGGTTGACAAGAAGATTTCCAACATTCGCGAAATGCTGCCGGTTCTGGAAGCAGTCGCCAAGGCTGGCCGTCCTCTGTTGATCGTTGCCGAAGACGTTGAAGGCGAAGCGCTGGCCACTCTGGTGGTCAACAACATGCGCGGTATCGTGAAAGTTGCAGCCGTCAAGGCTCCAGGCTTCGGCGACCGTCGCAAGGCCATGCTGCAGGACATCGCTGTTCTGACTGGCGGTACCGTTATCTCCGAAGAGATCGGCCTGAGCCTGGAAACCACTACCCTGGAACACCTGGGTAATGCCAAGCGCGTCATTCTGAACAAAGAAAACACCACCATCATCGATGGTGCTGGCGTCAAAACCGATATCGACTCGCGCATCTCCCAGATTCGTCAGCAAATCGGCGACACCAGCTCGGACTACGACAAGGAAAAACTGCAAGAGCGTCTGGCCAAGCTGTCGGGCGGCGTTGCAGTGATCAAGGTCGGTGCAGGTTCCGAAGTTGAAATGAAAGAGAAGAAGGCCCGCGTTGAAGACGCCCTGCACGCCACCCGTGCAGCCGTTGAAGAAGGCGTGGTACCTGGCGGTGGCGTGGCACTGGTTCGTGCTCTGCTGGCCATTTCCGACCTGGAAGGCGATAACAGCGACCAGAACGTCGGTATCGCTCTGCTGCGTCGTGCTGTAGAAGCGCCTCTGCGTCAGATCGTAGCCAACTCCGGTGGCGAGCCAAGCGTCGTAGTCGACAAGGTCAAGCAAGGCCGTGGCAACTACGGTTACAACGCTGCTTCCGGCGAATATGGCGACATGATCGAAATGGGTATCCTGGACCCGGCCAAGGTGACTCGCTCTGCTCTGCAGGCGGCGTCCTCCATCGCCAGCTTGATGATCACCACCGAAGCGATGATCGCTGACGTGCCTGAAGACAAGCCAGCAGGCGGCGGCATGCCGGACATGGGCGGCATGGGTGGTATGGGCGGTATGATGTAATCCGGCCTTACCCGCAAAGCTGCACCCATAAAAAACCCCGCCTTGTGCGGGGTTTTTTTATGACCTTTTTTTGTTCGGGACCAATCAGCGTGTCACCTGAGTCGTCGCGTTCGCGAGGCGTTTCGGTTCAGGCTTATAGAGAATGAAGTAATAAACCCCCAGACAGATCAGCCAGCAGAACACTGCAGTCCAGATGTTATGTGAAAAGAAGTGTGCACCTTGCAGCATCCTGCCGATGGAGAACACTGTTCCCAGGCCAAAGGCCAGGGCCAGTCCCATTTTCGCCATGCGTGGGCGGCGGTCGCGCAGTGCAAAGAACAGGGCAAACAGAGTGAACCCGGTAGCAGCATGGCCACCCGGCCAGCAGCGTCCCGGTTTATCGGTGGCGGGGCGCGGGCTCAACAGTTCACTGTAGGTTTCCTGTCCTCCGAATTCGGTCAGGCTCCAAGGGCATTGCACCGAGGTCACCACTTTTACCGGCGTCACGAAGGCGGTTGAAAGAGCCATGGACAGCACCAGGCAACCCAGCTCTCTACGCCACGGGATCAGACGCTCTACCTTGAAGGAGGCGGCAAAGCCGATCATGACCAGCACGCCGAAAATCATGACCAGTTGCTTGGCGCGATCATGAAGGACGTCTTCGAGAAAATAGCTGTGCCTGCCGATGAATTGTCCACTGACAGGGTCGAAAGCCAGCTTGGCGATGTCCATGTCCAGCGAGGTCAGCTCAAGGAGTACAAGGGCCAGCGCGACGACGGCGGGTACACCCAGATAAATCCACGGGTTGATAGGGCGAGAGTAGGGTGGGGCGACGGTTTTCGACATATCGAATCCAGATCGGTGAAAGGCATGCCGCGATCATTGTGTGCGACGGTTTGTCTCAAAGTGTGTCATGGGCGTTGTAAATCATAGGTGAAAAAAACGTCATGGCATTTCGGCGCTGGCCCTTACGCCCACTTCGTCTTAAGCTGCGCCAGCCCAAACTGCATATGAGAGTGCTTTATGCGAATTCTTCTGGTTGAAGACAACCGCGACATCCTGGCGAACATGGCCGATTACCTGGGCATGAAAGGCTATACCGTCGACTGCGCCCAGGATGGCCTCTCAGGACTGCATCTGGCGGCCACCGAGCATTACGACCTGATCGTCCTCGACATCATGCTGCCGGGCATCGACGGCTACACGCTGTGCAAGCGTCTGCGTGAAGATGCGCGTCGCGATACGCCGGTCATCATGCTGACCGCACGCGATCAACTGGATGACCGCCTGCAGGGTTTCCGCTCCGGTGCTGATGACTATCTGCTCAAGCCTTTTGCCCTGTCGGAACTGGCCGCGCGGATCGAAGCGGTTCTGCGCCGTGCCCAGGGCGGCGGACGTCGCACCTTGCAGGTTGCCGATCTGGTGTATGACCTCGATACACTTGAGGTGACGCGCGAAGGCCGGATGCTCAAGCTCAACCCGGTCGGGCTCAAACTGCTCGCTGTCCTGATGCAGAAAAGCCCGCATGTACTGCGTCGCGAGATTCTGGAAGAAGCTTTATGGGGCGACGATTGTCCGGACAGCGACAGCCTGCGCAGCCATGTGCACCAGTTGCGTCAGGTCATCGACAAACCGTTCGGCAAACCGTTGTTGCAGACCGTGCACGGTGTGGGCTATCGCTTGGCCGAGGGCCGGGATGGAGTTTAAACAGAGTCTTGCCCAACGGATCATCATTGCCTTTGCGTTGATGAGTGCACTGGTCGCCGGATCTTTCGCCATCGGTATCATCTCTACCGTTCACCTGGTTGAAGAAAAACTGATTTCTGCAGGCCTCGGCGGTGATCTCAATCGTCTGATGCTGATGGACAGTGTCAGCGACTGGAGCCATCGGCCCAAGCCCGACCAGTTGTTCTACTTCAGCAACGGTCCGGGCGACTTTGATCTGCCCAAGGACCTTCGGCACCTTGAGCCTGGTTTTCATGAGGTCTTTCGAGGCCCGCTGTCGTATCACGCCATGATCGAGGTGGTGGATGGTCGGCATTACGCCCTGCTTCAGGATCAGAGCGATTTTGAAGAGCGTGAGCGGGTGCTGTTCGCTGTCGTGCTGGTCGGTTTCGTGCTGGCGCTGGCGCTGGCAGTCTTTTTGGGCTGGGTACTGGCCCGTCGGGTGATGGCACCGGTCGTGCGTCTGGCCCGGCAGGTTCGTCACCGTGACCAGTTGCTGGGGCTGGCACCGCCACTGGCACCTGACTATGCCGCCGACGAAGTCGGCGAGCTGGCAGTGGCGTTCGACGCAACATTGGGGCGTCTGAGGCAGGCGTTGATTCGTGAGCGTATGTTCACCAGCGATGTGAGCCATGAGCTGCGTACCCCTTTGATGGTGCTGGCCAGTTCCTGCGAGTTGCTGCTGGAAAATCCTGCGCTCGATATACGCGGGCGTCGTCAGGTTGAGCGTATCGGTCGCGCCTGCGAAGAGATGCGCGATCTGGTGCAGACCTTCCTCATGCTCGCGCGCACCCAGCGTGAAGATCCGGCCATGACGCCCAAGGCCACTCTGGTCGGCGTGGCCGAGCAGTTGATCTCTCAGTGGCGTGATCCAATAGAAGGCAAAGGGCTTCAACTGATCTATACCCCGCCAACGGATGACCAGTTGTCTGAAATTCGCTACAACGCAACGTTCCTGCATGCTGTCATGGGCAACTTGCTGCGCAATGCCCTGCACTACACGGATCACGGTTTCATTGCGCTGACGCTCCACGCAGAGAGCTTCACCGTGGAGGACAGTGGTGTGGGCATTCCCGAGGAAAAACGCGAGGCCATGTTCGAGCCATTTGTACGCGGCAATGAGCAGCGCGGCGAAGGCCTGGGCCTTGGGTTGTCACTGGTACAGCGCATTTGCACCAACCAGGGCTGGAGTGTCGATCTCACGCCTATGGAACCGCATGGTTGTCGCTTCAAAGTGACGCTGAATGTGGTCAAGACCTGACCTTCACTTCGAGTAGACCCGCTTCAGTGTGTGACGATAAATCGACTGCACTTCGTCGATTGGTCACACACGGTGTCTAACTCTCTGTAAAATCTCGAAACATCTGACGTGTAAAGGTGACATTTTTTTCACATTCAGATGACCTGACAGTGACAGCGGTGCCTTTAGTTTGGCCCGCATCAACGTCAGGAGCTGCTCCCATGAGCGACCGCATAGAACTCGAGTTTTCCCGTAAGTACGACAAGTCACATGCTCGCCAGTATCTTGAGAAGCATCAAGACGGTATCTGGCGCAAGCTGTCGCACCATCGTGATGAACAACTGGCAAGAAAAGCCCTGCACCTGGCCGGGGATCCGGGACTGGTGCTGGATCTGCCCTGTGGTGCAGGACGCTTCTGGCCACTGTTGGCGGAGAAACCCAACCGCTCGATCATTGGTGCGGACAACTCTGCGGACATGCTCAGTACCGCCTGTGCATCGCAGCCTGCAGAAGTGGTGAAAAGGGTACAACCTTTGCAGACATCTGCTTTTGCCATCGACTTGCCCGATAACGCGGTAGACAGCATCTTCTGCATGCGCTTGCTGCACCATGTTGGCCAGTCGAGTGACCGAATGGCTCTGTTACATGAGTTTCAGCGCGTTACCCGAGACAGTGTCATTGTTTCGCTGTGGGTTGATGGCAATTTCAAGGCATGGAAGCGTGCGCGTCTGGAGAAACAGCGCCAGCAGAAAAATGGGCAGGAAAGTTACCAGAATCGTTTTGTGTTACCGGCTGCTACCGCAGAGTCCGAATTTGAACAGGCAGGATTTCGTATCCAGAACCGAATGGACTTTCTGCCGATGTACGCCATGTGGCGAGTCTATGTCTTACGTAAAAGGTAAACAGATGGGTTTGCAGTCCTTGAAAGAGCCAGTTGTGAACTCCGTGCAGGATGAGTTCAACCATTTCTGGAGTCAGCACGGCGAGTGGGTTGAAGAACCCAACGCACGTCGAGGTGGAGAAAGTGGTGTACAACGGCTCGACATGGGCAACGGGCAGACTCTTTATGCCAAGCGCCAGATAGGTCATATCTATCGCAGTCTGCTGCATCCGCTCGGTCGCCCCACCGTATTGCGCGAGCGCGAGGCGTTAGAAGGGCTGCGAAAGCTTGGCGTCGTTGTACCTGAGGTGGTGTTTTGCGGTGCCGAACGTGGCGAAGACAATGCATGGCGTGCATTGCTGGTTACGGTCGCACTGGAAGGTTTCGAAGAGATAGAAAAGTGGCAGGCTGCCGGGGGGCGCGAGCGGCATGGCGAGCTGTTTTATGAGCGCATGCTCAAGGAAGTAGCGACCACCCTGGCGCGCATGCACTTGGGCCGTTGGCAGCACAGCTGCCTGTATATCAAGCATATTTTTGTACGTGTAACGGGTGAGGGGCCGGATGCCAAGGTAGAGGTCGCCTTGCTGGACCTTGAAAAAGGCCGTCGCCGCCTGACCGCTCATGGCGCAGCCCAGCATGATATGAAACAGCTACGACGCCATTCGTCATTCAGCGCTGCAGACTGGCAAAAGTTGTTCTACTTTTACCAGGCAGCGTTTGGCAGCTCTATCAAAGGTTTAGAGTCATGAAGCTAGAAATGGCAAGAGGTTTGTTTATCTTCGGTGCACTCGCAGTAGCGACCGTCGCCGTGGCGGCGCTTGAGCAACCGTCTACCCGAATACTCACGGCACAACATGGCGAGGGATACTGCCCCTTGCCGCGTGTGGCGAAGAGTCTGGTAAACGTGCAGCCGGACCATGACCTTTTGCTGTTCATGTACAGCCTGGCACAAGGGGCAGGAGCTCGTAACTAAGGCCCCGTAACCAAGGCCGGTTGTTCCCGGACGGAACCTCTGGCTACCCCACCTGAGCCAGATGAAGATGGTTGTCCCACAGCCCTGCGGGCAGGTCCAGCGGCCTGGCAAGCAGTTCCTGTCTGCGGCAATCGTAGAAGCGGCAACGTCCCTGGCCCGAGGTAACGACAAAACCGTCGGCCACAGCACCCACGCCCGCGCAGTCAGGTAACGGCGCGTCCAGTTTCAATGCGCCGCTGTCCAGATCCCAGATGAAGAACCGGTTACCGCGTGGTGCCGTCAGGGCTACCAGCCGTAGCTCACTGTGCACTGCGACGCTGGCCGTATAGTGAGCCATTGCCCGCAATTGCTCTTCGGCCACCACAAACGCCTGGAATGGCTGGCCGGGCCGCTTGATCGCCAGCAACTCGGCCAGTTCGTGGCTGTCCCCCATGAACTGCTGACCCGCCACGATAGTGCCATCACTGGCGATGCCCAGATGACGTACGCTGTTCATCTGCTGAGAAAGCGTTTCCTTGCTCAGCAGCGTCCCGTCACGCTGCATGATGACCAGGCTGGGTTGCATGGCATTCAGGTTCATCTCTACCCGGCTTTCCGCTTCGGTGCGAATGCCGCCGTTCGCGACCACCAGCGTTTCGCCATCCGGCATCCATGAGACTTGATGCGGACCGATGCCGTGTGTGGGGATTTCAGCCGAGTGCACCAGCCGCTCGTCGACAAATCGATAGACGCCCAGCAATCCGCGGCCTGGGTCGCGCGTGTCGTTCTCCGTCGCATACAGCCATTCGCCGTCGCGATGAATCACTGCATGGCCATAGAAGTGCCGGTTCGGCTGCGAGACGATGGTTTGCAGCAAGCGGCCGTCACGCAGATCGATGAGATAGCTTTCAGTGCCTGGACGACGTGCGATGAACACCGCAAGTGGCAGGCCGGGATGATTGATGATGTCATGGCAGCGCTGGCCCACTGGGGTAGCAAAGACTTGTGTCCCGTCGAGCCGGAAACCCACCGCATAGTGTTTGCCGTCGCCATCGTCGCGAGCGGAAAGCAGCAGGGGGCGTGCGCCTTGTTGCCTGAACAGTTTCCAGCCGCCCAGCGTGCAAGCGTTGAGCAAGAGGCTGCCGAATGCCTTGGCCTGACGTCGCAACATCACATGTACCTCTTGATCAATCGCCGTCGTTGGCGTTGAAGCCCAACTGAATGCCCAGCGCCTTGGCCAGCTCGCCTTCATGCAGACGATGCACCGCATTGAGGCTGTCGTAGAACGCATTGAGTTGCTGGCGTCCTGCATCAGTGGCCAGCAGGTCGGCCAGCGGCGGCTTGAGCTCCGAGAGCAATTTGCGGCTGGTAGCGTAGGCCGCATCGATTTTGTCGGCCAGCGGTTTCTGCTCGGCGGGCAGCAGGCTGCGCAGGCCCTTGTTGTCGACACCGGTCCAGACCGTCTCAGCACTGATCAAACTGGCTTCCAGGCTGCTGAGAGAAGATTTGCTGCGCCAGGCGTCGGCCTGGAAGGGTTGCGGCTGGCCTTTGCTCTGGCGACCCAAGGGCGTGCCCAGCTTCTTTTTCAGGCTGTCGAGGGCGGTGACCTGCACCCGTAGCAGTTCGGCAATGGCCTCGTGAGAGTCGGCATAGCGTTGGTTGGGGAACTTGCTCAACTGCGCGAGCATGCCGTCCGTGCTGTTCCAGCTGTTGAGGATTTCTTCGGCCAGCAGCTTTTGACGCTCGCCGATCGCCATCAACAGCGGACAATAGCGCGCTTTCTGTTCGGCATTGGCCATGTCGATTTCAGCGTCGAACAGAATGTATTCGTAAGCGGACAGGCCTTGAACCACTACGCTGGCCTTGGACAGCTCCTGGGCGTTGATCTGCGGCTGTGCGCTCACCAGTTGCTCGACCTGACGACCGACCAGGTTCTTCTTGTCTGGCCAGAACTGTATTTGCCAGGCGCGATTGCCCTCGGCCAGAGGGCCTATCAACAGCGGCTGCAGTTCAGCCCAGGTCTTCTGCGCTTTCAGGAAGTCGGCACGCGCCGTGGCCAGGTCGGTCTTGCCCTGACAGAACGCCAGCGCACTGCTTGCCAACTGACGATCAGCATCGACCCAGCGGCTGTAGGTCGGCAGGATCACCTGTTTGGCAATGGCTGCGGACGTGACTGCCTGCGGGTCGGATGGCGAGCAGGCACCCAAGGCAAGCGCCGCAAGGCTGGTCAGCAACAACTTGGGTCGGAACATGTCCGGCTCCTTATTTTCGAAAAGAAGATTTTTTGAAACGAGACGATTCTGGGTTGGGCGCAATCATAACGAATTCAGGAACGCCAACAGTGCTTCACGCTGCTGTGCATCAAATGCCAGCACCTGCCGCTGCGCGGCCTGGGCTTCGCCGCCGTGCCACAGTATCGCCTCAAGCACATTGCGGGCGCGACCATCGTGCAACAGCTGGGTGTGTCCACTGACAGTGCCGGTCAGGCCCAGCCCCCACAATGGCGGTGTACGCCACTCGCGGCCAGAGGCTTGAAACTCGGTACGGTTATCGGCCAGTCCTTCGCCCATGTCGTGCAGCAGCAAGTCGCTGTAAGGGCGAATTCCCTGATTGGCCAGCTCAGGCTCGGCGGCGTCGCCACGGGTCTTGAAAGCGGGTGTATGGCATTGCTGGCATCCCGCCTGAAAAAACAGATTCTTGCCCGCCAGCACCTGAGGGTCATCCACCCTGCGGCGTGCTGGAACCCCCAGATTTCGTGTGTAGAACTCCACCAGGCGCAGGATGTTGTCACTGACCTCCGGCTCGCCATTCGGGCCATTGCCATTGGGCGCGGCCAGACAATCGGTCTGGGCTGGCGTGCAGTCATCGAAACGACGCAGGCTGGTGGTCAGCCCCATGTCACCGGAAAAAGCGTGCACGTTCTGCTGGTTAAGGTTGGGTTGTCCGGCTTTCCAGCCGAATCTGCCCATGACGATTTTTTGCTGCGCGTCGTCCCACACCCAGTTGGCTCGTCCCGAGATGCCATCGGCGTTTTTGTCATCGGGATCGGCGTTGGCCAGGATTGCGTCGTCGGCAATGGCCTCGAGCAAGCCCAGGCCGATCATTGGCGGGGCTATGCGCGCCGAGATGTGCGTATCGGGGTGCATGGGGCCGTAACCCAGCTGGGTGATTCTGAGGGTTGGCTGGCGCAGCTCGACTGACGTGCCATCGCGAAACTCGACTGTCAGCGCATCGTACTCGACCCGTACCTTGCCCTCGGGCGCTACGCCGGGGTTCGACATGTCCTGCAATTGCCCGCCGTAAACCGGTTCGGGCAGTACACCGTTGCGCTTTATAAGGTCGGCATAGGCCGGGTCATCGGGAATCGACAGCCTGACCAGCATCGATACCGCATTGCTGTCGTCAGCCTCCGGCGGATGACCGCGCCCGTCCTTGATGTGGCAGTTCTGACAGGCATTGGTGTTGAACAGCGGCCCCAGTCCGTCGCGAGCCGTGGTGGTCGACGGCGCAATTACCCACGGGCTGCGGAAAAAGCTGTTGCCGACGCTGAAGTCCAGCCTCCGCACGGGGGCCAGATTGGCCGAGGGCATGGAGAACGCGTTCTGGTCGCTCTTCCTGACGGTAGCGCTGCCACCGGACAAGGCTTCTCCCGGCTCGGCATATGTGAAACGCGGGGCGTCATCGCATGCGCTCAGGACCAGAGTCGTGAGCAAGGCAAGGGATAGACGGAGCCGCGTACTCATACACATCCTGCAACGAGGCGAAAATCGGGGCGTGCAAGCTTATCAGCCTCGAGCGGTTTGAATAAGAGGGATTATCGTTTACGGCGTCTGATGCAATGTGTTGTTACGAATCTTCAAGCTGGCCGAGCCCCTGCATTTTTGCCTATGCTGCAAAGGCTGTCGCGTTTGTCGACGTTGACAGTATCCGCAGATAAAACACCAGGTTGAGATCACATCAATGGATACCCCGGACAACAGCGCGTTCGTGACCACCATCCAGGCACTGGAAGCGATCTATGGTCCGATCGCACCTCCTTCGCTCATCAAGGAAGTTGACCACATTCATGAGATCTACCGGCCTTTCATCGAGCAGGCACCGTTCGCCGTGCTGGCCTCTGCCGGGCCTGACGGGCTCGATGCCTCTCCGCGCGGAGATCAGGCGGGGCTGGTGCATATCGAAGACAGCAAGACGCTTTATCTGCCTGACCGACGTGGCAACAACCGCATCGATACGCTGCGCAATATCGTCAACGACCCACGTGTCGCGCTCCTGTTTCTCATACCCGGCGTGGGGGAAACCCTGCGCGTCAACGGAACCGCTCAGATATCGGTTCAGCCCGAGTTGCTGTCGCGTTTTGCGGTGAAGGGGCAGTTGCCCAGGTCAGTGCTGCGCATTTCAGTGACCAGCGTCTATTTCCAGTGCAGCAGGGCGACCATCAGGTCCGGTTTGTGGGACACGACGCAGCACATCGAGCGCAGTGCATTACCCACTGCGGGGCAGATACTCAAAGCGGTCTCGGCTGAGCAGATCGACGGTGAAGCCTATGACAAGGCTTTACCGGGCCGTATTGCGGATACGCTGTATTGATCACGGCGGGTGGCCCCGACTCGATCAGACACCGGCTTTGTTCTGGTTTTTTTCCTTCTCAAGAAAGTAGTCAAAGATACTCATGCCCTTGCGGAGGCTTTTGCGTACTTCTTCGCTTTGCGCGATCAGTTCGGCGCTGGGGGCTTGCCATTGTTCGCGGGGTAGGGGGGCGGACCAGTCGAAAATCGATTTGGGCAAGCGTATGAAAGGCAGGCGGGTTACCCCGGCGGCAATGTAGCAGGGAAGGGTCCAGCCCGAGAGGAATTGGACCGGAAGGAAGTTGAATAGGTAACGCAGGTAATCACCTTCTGATCGATAATAACGGCGGCGCATATGGAAATGCTCTACAGTACCTTCCTCCACGTTTCCTGGTCTCATTGGCAACGGCAGTGCGTCAACACCCTTTTCCATGTAAGCGCGAATAATTTCCCATTCGCTCAACGCCAACTCCCTTGTGTGAGTAGGTACGGTGATCCATGAAGCGTGACCACCTGATTTGCCCTCTAGCCCAATCGTCAGATAAGCGAATTTGATGGTTCCATATACCGTTGCTGCTTCGCCGGTGCTGACACAGGCTACGATGTCCTCCCATGAAGCAAATCTGGGACGTCTCCAGTATTTGGTAATGTATGCCACTTCACGGCGTTGTCTATTGAAGCGGACGGGCCGAGGGCATGGCATGGGGACCAAGGGGCCAGAGATAATAAAATAATGAATGACAGTCATGAGTAAGAACAGTCCACTGACAAAATAGTGAATGGGCGAGAACTCCATAAAGTTTTCCAATAAGAATCTCTCATGTTTTATATAATCACGTAACGTCATGGCTAAGCTGGTCATCAGGAGAGTGACTGCTATAACCGTCATAAGGCCGATAATGGCGCGCACGGATTTCTCCAAGGGTTCGAGCCCCGGACCATAGTCAAGATAAACATCATTGATCGATTTGCAGGAGTTCCATGCGCTGATAGCGACAGCCCCTGTGGGGACAGGGAGTGGCGAAAGATAAAATGCCTGGTGGGCAGACTCTTGCTTGCTACCGCTTTCACTGGGCGGCAGATTATGATGATTGGAAGTCACAAAGCTTATCTCTTTTTATCTGCGTGGTCGGTAATTGGAGCGCCTCTTTGGATGATGGCAACGATGCGCTGATAGGATTGCTCCTGATATCCATGCCCAACGGAATTCGGTAGTGCAAGTATCCTTGGTTTTCTTTCAAGAATGCCGTTGCCAGTGCGGGCTTTGCTGCCAGTTGCAAAAGCATAACTGTGTTATGTCCCTGCCAGTCAGTCGGTATCTCCAGCTTTAGGGTCAAGGGGGACGCAGAGACTATGGAGGCTCTTTGGCAAAGCGCCTCACTGATGTCTTCTCTGTAAGATAAATTATGTAACACCGCAGTCCAGCGTAGCGATGTGTCATCGAAGGTCGCTTCTGTCAGGCCTGGTAATACCAGATGTAAGCTGCGTACGGGGTCGCCATCAATGCGACGATGGATAATGCCGTTGTCAAAGACGGTGGGTAATAAATTGATTTCGGCCAGTTTTTGACCATGTGCGGACCCGTCCCAGCCTTCTGGATTTTTTCCCCAAATACAACCTAATAACCAGCGTTGTTGGTCATCCAGGCTTGAGTAATTGTAGAGTGTTTCCCCGGTTAACTGCAGCGCAGCGAAAACCAGACTCCAAGGTGTCAGATACATGGAGACATGAAGGAAACGAGGACCCCGAGTGGCCCACGCTCGACTGGCAATCAGTTTTTTTGTCGATGGCGTTGCAGCTTTTATGTCCGCCCAAAGCCCGGCCATCTCCTTTCCTGCATACAGCGTTATGGCAGAATTTATTCCGATGGCTCCCGCATCACCTGTCAAGCCCATCAGGGCTCCGGCTCTTTCTCCCGAGGTTCCGTTAATAAACGCGCTTTTCCATTTTTCCCAGTCATTCCATAGTGTGCCGACTGTACCTAGCAAGCTCAGAGGAGCGATGACACTGCCCAGGCCCAAACTTAATGAGCCCAGTCGTACCGCCAGTAACCCGCCCGTAGTTTCGGCACTGTTAATCATCAGGATGCGCAGTGCTCTGTCTACGATAGCAATATGTACCGACTGGTAAACTGCCAGAGCAGCGGCTGCAAAGGAGTAAAGGGTTGCGGTCGCTATTACCAGGTCTTTCGCAGATATATTATCCCTTGCACCCGTCCAAACAGCCCACGCCTCCCCCAGATTCCCAACCTGCAAACACACCGCCAGTAACGGAAAGAAACTGCCCTTCAGCGCCGCCGCAGCCGCCCCCTGAGTTGCATACCCTCCAAACGCCCCCGCTCGCAGCGTGTCAATTTCGTCATTGAGCGCTTGCAGTTGTGGATCAGTGATATCCAGTCGAACGCCAATCGCGCCATTGCGCGGAGTGCCTGTCGGGGTAATGGCTTTTTCCAGGTCTCGGCGCAGCGCGTCGCGCGTGTTACGGGTTTGCAGCAGCCGCTGGTGGTTGTATTGCCTTTCGTGAAGCAGATCTCGATGTTGATCCGCTGTCAGTGTGCGGCGGTTAATAAGTTTGGTGAGGCGGTTGCGCTCTCTGATGAGGTCGTCTTCGGTAGCAAGCAGCTGATTCAAGCGCACGAAGTTGTCGCGAAATTTTGTCACATCGGCTTCGTTTGCAACGCTCAGCGTGACGGCTTCCTGTTGCAGCGCCACCAACATGCCCAGTCGCTGTGCTCGATTGCTTGCCCTGCTGAAGTTATCCAGATGTTGGCGTAGCTGTGGGCTGTTCAACCGCTTTTGCATTTCAATCAGCCAGCGCTCCAGGTTCAGGGCGACGGCCGGGATATAACTGGCATTGACGGCTTGGTGCAGCGGCAGGGCAGCGGGGTCCAGATTCAGACTGTTGGTCCAGTGATTGCCCATGATGTGGCTGATATCAGCGATGCGCCTATGGGCATCGGCCAGTCCGTCGCTGAAGTTATGAATATCATCCAGCCACTTGAGCAGGTTGCCTGATTTGGCGCGCAGAAAGTCCATGTCCAGACGCCCATAGAACACCGGCAGAATGTAGTGGGGGTTGTCGTGAAAGTAGTCGCTGACCTTCCGCAGGCTTTCGTCGGTGCGGCACAGGTCGCGGGTGCAGTTGAGCTCCATCGCCAAGGCGCTTTTCAACTGGTCGGGATGGTCTGGGTCGAAGTACCAGGCACTTCGAAAGAGCTCACCTTGAGTGAACAGGCTCACGCGATCATGGGTGATATCGTCCAGGCGCTGCGTCCAGCGTTGGAGATGCGAGCGCTCCTGGGTCAGATAAGCTTGCATCTCCTGGTGACGAACAAGATCGTAAAGACCTCGCGAGCCAAGTCCGACGCCGTTGAGCATGCCTTGGTTGTTATCTTCCAGCGCGTCAATATCGTCTTTCAGTTCTTCATGGAGAGGTTTACCGAGCGCGAGCACCATCTGTGAGTGCTTGCTTTCCATGTTCAGTCTGGCAAATCCGGTTTGCGGCCGTTCGGTATACGCGACCCCGCGCATGGCGGAATACTGCCCCGCTGATGTAGTCGCTGGCACAGGTCCCTTGGAGTGTTCCCGGTGCCAGTCATTGCGCGCATTGAGGTAATCGTAAATGCGGCTGCGTTGTTCGGGCGTAGCAGTGTTCAGTAGTTTCGAGTCAGGATTTGTCTGCCGGGCAGTGTTGTCGTCAACGCTCATCAGTGTGTCGATGTAGCTGGCGGTGATGTAACGCATTTCATTGTCGTTGCGCTCACGCCAATGGTTTAGCCAGCCCACCACCTCGTCCTGCTCCTGCGCAAGGTCACGCAGAATGCCAATGCTGTCGTCCAGCACCAGATACAGGTGATTCAATTCGTAGTACGGGTTGAGTGTATTTTTCAATTCGCCGATGTGTGCCTCGCGAAACAGCGGCAGATGCTCCCAGACATAGTCCTGACGTTCGCCTTCGGGCATATCGGGCGCCGTGCATTGTTGTGCCGGCAATTCGGCGAGTTCGGCAAGCTGCTCTCTGACTTGCTGCTCGACGCGAAGGTGAACGCCGCCGCGCTGGCAATCGGCTTCAGCCAGATTCACTTTCTGCATGAAATAGAAACGGTCTGCAGCGCTGCCCAGCACACGGTTGCATTTGGCGGCGGTCCATTGCAGTTCGGCATAGGCAATATGCAACGTTGTATCACGGGCGAAGATCAGGGTGTGCTCGCCAATCGTGGTCGGCCTGACATCCTGAGTGACTTCCCGGTCCTGCCAGAGCAGTTTGGTCGGTACGCCGCTGTCGAGGCGATATTCATGCAGGTAGCCAGTGCTTTCATCGATCACATACAAATAGCCATCACGCACCAGACGCAAGCCGAGCGGTCGTTTCAAGTCTCTGTAGCCCGAAGTCTCCGACGGGTAGTGAAGCCGTTCCACGCGGCCATAACGCAGTGGCAGCAGTTGCACTTTGATGCCCATTAGCGGGCAGTTGCTCGTACTGTTGCGGGCGTCAATATGGCTTTTTGCTCTGGACTCCCAATAGGCTTTGTCCACAGGTGAAAGCGTTTTGCGAGTCATGGCCGGATCGCTTCGTGCTGTTCGCGACTGCGTTTCACTGCCAGCCAGTTGGCCTGTTGAATACGCCGGGATGGCGTCAGTGAGGACTTTTCATTCATAAGCATCCTGATATCAAGCTGCGACTCGGCTGGCTGGGTAGCCAGAAAGCAGGTGACGTTGGCGTAATGGAAAATATCCGCTTCGCTGTTGAAGCCCGCTTCATAGGCTGTGACGGCCAGTGCATAGACATGGCCGTATCGCGACTTCAAACCCGTGGAGGTGAGGTAGTCCGGGAAAAATGTGCGCAAGTGCTGGTCAAGACTGATCACGATCAGGCGGAACGCGACGTCATTCATGGCCTCCATCTGCCGTTCGCTCATCCGATAAAGCGTCGTGTTTTCATGAATGGCTGGCTCACCCCGGCGCTCGTGCCGGACCCAGTGTTCAGTAATGACATCTGCTGCATAAACACTGTCGATAGGGCCAAACAGCCGATTGTCGATGTGCGCCGGATGAAGCCCGAACAGCGCGTTGGCGACCGGCGGGTCCGAGAGGTTCAAGTGACAGGCCTTGCCTGTTGGCTTATCAACGAAAACCAGCCAGCGCAGGTGATCGGCCACTGTCTTGTGGTCGGCATCACTGAACAGGAGCAGGCCCCATTCCTCGCACGCATTGGTCAAAAAATCTGAAAACGTCGGGTCGTACGGGCCATCGATCTGAACCAGTGCCGGCGAGTGGTCGAGTAATTCACTGAAGCGGGTTTGCAGAAACAGCAGTGTGCAGATCGGTGCTGGGTTCCACTCGAAAAGCTTTCTTCTCAGCTGTGGGAGATTGATGGCGTTGAGCAGCAGGTAAGCGTTTTTCGACCATGGCAGACCACCGGGGCCGGATTCAAATTCAAACATGAGCGCGCTTTGGAAGGGCAGGAGCGCGGATACTCGGTGGTATGGAGAGCGTGTTCAATACACGGAAATGACTTTGGGAAATACCCTACAAAGATCGCTGAAATATCGCTGGCCAGATCTGAAGCACATATCGAGCAGCATAAAAAATGCCGGTCAGCGAACTGACCGGCATTGGTGACTACTGCAGGAGCGACGGCTGTCAGAACTCGTGATCAGCGTTGTCCGGGTTCAGGTCGGTGATGCCAAGCTTGCCAGCTGCCTGCTCGATAGCGCCTGTCTGTTTGACCAGCGCAGCAATGGCGTCACGCACCACTTGATTGCCTGCCGTGTTGCCTGCGGCAATCAACTGGTCGAAGTGCTCACCCTTGTTGGCGTGATCAACGATAGCCTGCAATTTTGCCTGGGTGTCGTCCAGGTCGGCGCGCAAGGTGGCGTCGGTGGCCGGGTCGACCTTGGCGACCAGCGATGACAGGCTCGGACCACTGACCTTGCTGCCGTCCGTGCGAGTGTATTCGCCCAGGTAAACGTTGCGAATGCCTTTGCCGTTGTAGAAGTGCGAGTTATGCGTGTTGTCACTGAAGCAGTCATGTTCGTCTTCGCTGGAGTTGGCTTCCAGCGCGACTTTCATGCGCTCGCCCGCCAGTTCACCCAGTGACAGGCTGCCCATGCCGAAGAGCATTTTACGCAGACCGCTTTCGCCGGATTCTGCTTCCAGCGTGGCACGGTAGTTATCGGGAACCCCTGCCTTCCAGTTGCCGGACATTTCTTCCAGGTCGCTGACCAGCAGATCGGTAACTGCCTTGAGGTAAGCGCGGCGGCGATCGTTATGGCCGCCGGTCGCGCCAGTGCCTTCAAGGTAGTCACTGGCCGGACGAGCGCCGGCACCAGGGCCGGTGCCGTTCAGGTCCTGGCCCCACAGCAGGAATTCGATGGCGTGGTAGCCGGTAGCAACGTTGGCTTCGGAACCGCCCAGCTCGTTCAGGCTGGCGAGTTTTTCGGAGGTGATCTCCTTCACGTCGACCTTGTCTTCACCCACCTGAATCTCGGTATTGGCGATGATATTGGCAGTGGCTCCGGGGTTGCCGAGCGCGTGCTGGTAATCCTTGGCGACATAGTCGATCAGGCCTTCGTCCAGGGGCCAGGCGTTCACCTGTCCTTCCCAGTCATCGATGATGGTGTTGCCGAAGCGGAAGACTTCGCTCTGCATGTAAGGCACGCGCGCAGCCACCCACGCATCCCGGGCAGCTTTCAGGGTTTCATCGTTGGGTTTGGCCAGGAATGCGTCGACGGCGGTGCTCAGTTTTTTAGCACCGGCCTGGGCATCGTCGAATACCGCAGACACCATGTTGGCGTAATTCGCGACCACAGCCTTGGCCGCCGCGTCGTCAATTTGCGCCGCTGTGGCCGGAGCAGACGCTGCGGGGGCAGCAGGCGCGGCAGCGGGGGCCGCAGGAGCAGCGGCTGGCGCGGGTGCCGGGGCGGCGGCCTTGTCCTTGCCTTCGCCACAACCGGCGAGAGAGATAGCGATGGCCAACAGACTAGCGGTTGCCAGAGGCATACGAATCATGACGGAATCCTGCGTCGATAGAGGGGATGGCGGGGTGCGCCCAGAAAATCTGCGACATGATGCGAAAGATTTGCATTCGATGTAAAGGCAAAACGCCTTTGCGGTCGTGTTCAGGCATTCGGCAGGTTGTAACAGCCGGTTTCAAACTGGCTCGGCGGGCCGCAACTGCTCAGCGGCTGGCGGCTTTATCCTCTCGCGCCTGTTTCAGATAGGCCAGCAATTCCCGACCGGGCAGCGGCTTGCTGTACAGGTAGCCCTGACCTTCATGACAACCTTCGGTCACCACATAGGCTTCCTGCTCGATTGTTTCCACACCTTCGGCAATGACCTGCATGCCCAGGCTTTTACCCAGCTGGATAATGGCCCGCACGATGGTGGCGTCATCGTCGTCATCAATCAGATCCTGCACGAAACTCCGGTCGATCTTGATCTTGTCCAGCGGCAGGCTTTTCAGGTAGCTCAACGACGAATAGCCGGTGCCAAAGTCGTCGATGGCAATCAATGCACCAGAGCGGCGCAAACTGAGCAGGTGCTGGGCGGCAGTGTTGATATCTTCCATAAGCCCGGTTTCAGTCACTTCCAGTTCCAGGCTGCGGGGCGGCAGGCGGTAGATCTGCAACAGGTTGTTCACCACGCGCGGCAGTTCTGCGTGGTGCAGCTGCACGGTCGACAGGTTGACCGCCATGCGTAGATCGGTGAAGCCCTGATCAAGCCATTCCCGCAGTTGGCGGCACGCCTGATCAAGCACCCACTCACCGATGGCAATGATGGTGCCGTTCTGTTCGGCCAGCGGGATGAATACATCCGGTGGCACCAGACCATGCTCCGGATGTTGCCAGCGGATGAGTGCTTCCACGCCAACGATGCGGTGATCGCGATAGCTGATCTGCGGTTGGTAGACCAGGTGCAACTGATTGCGTGGCAGCGCTTCGCGCAGATCTTTTTCGAGTTCACGACGGCGGCGCATTTCGCTGTCGACGCTGGCGATGTAGAACTGGTATCGGTTACGCGAGCGGGCTTTGGCCAGTGTCATGGTCTGCTCGGCCTTTTGCAGCAGCTTCTCGGTGCTGTCGCCATCTTCCGGAAACAGTGTGATGCCGATGGTCGCGCGCAGGCGGATCTGCTGTTCGCCTACTGCGAAAGGTGCTTCCAGCTCATCCAGAATATTCTGTGCCAGCTCTGCCGCCTCATAGGGTTGCTCGATTTTTGCCTGCACCAGCGCAAACTGATCACCGCCCAGGCGCGCCAGTGCACCGAGTCGCCCGCTGTGGGCGCGCAGCCGGTCGGCCAGCGCGAGTAACAGTTGGTCGCCTGCCTGATAGCTGAACTGTTCGTTGATCCCTTTGAAATCATCCAGGCCTACGCAGAGAATCGCGACCCTGTGCTGTTGACGTCCCGCGTCTTCCAGAATTCTGTCCAGCCCGGTCTGTAACTGAAGCCGGTTGGGCAGCCCGGTCAGAAAATCATATTGCGCCATGCGCTGCAGGTTGTTCTCCGCTTCGTGGCGCAGATAAGTGTGGCGCTCTATAGAGGCAAGCAGCTGGTTGGCGGTATTGACCCAGATCCCCAGTTCGTTTTTTTCGTGACCTTTGAGCAAGGGCAACTGGTGTTCGCTGGGGCGGTCAGGGTTGATCGCAATCAGGTGTTCGATGATTTTTGACAGCGGCTTGGTCAGCAACCAGTGATAGACCAGATACAGCACCAGGCCCATTGCCAGTGCACGCAACACGCCGGCGACAAAAATGATTCCGGCATTGACCAGAAAGCTTTCGCCGTAATTGGCAGTGTCCAGCGTGATGCGCAGATCGCCGTAGTATTCGCTGTAGGGGCTGCGACCTACCAATTGGGTGGTGAAGCTGCGTTCCTGGCCAAGGATCAGGTCTGTCAGCCATCGGGTTGGAGACGCCTTCAGAGGGCGGTCTTTTTCGGCGAGCAGGCTTTCGTTGGGATGTCCGATCGACGCCATGCGTACGGCGTCATCCTGAAACAGGCCCTCGATGACTTGCATGCCCATCTCGCGGTCCAGGCTGTAGACCGCCTGAGTCGAGGGATCACGAAACATTCCGAGAATTCGTTCGGCATCGCTCGCGACGGCCTGACGTGTCTTGTAGGCGTCGAAAACAATTTGCGCACAGCTGAGCACGACGCCTACCAGCAGCGCCGAAAGCAGTACAACGCGCAGCAACTTTACCGACAGGCTGTTCTTGAGTTCCAGCTTCAATGGCCGTTCCTTAGTTCGTGTCGGAGGACAGAGCGCCTCATGACCCTCGAAAAGCCAGCGTCTCCCGCCGTGAACTGGTCAGAAGCGGTGCGTCTGGCTGATCTTCGCGTTCCTTGCACCTACTGGCCCAAGCCACCTTAGTGTGTCGGGTGGCCAGATGGGTAACTTGAGCAGAACACTGTAAAGAATTACATCGTGATGCGAGTCAGCTAGCGTTTTCTGACAATACACAAAGTAACAGCGGCAGGCGAAAAAACATTTGCGATTCGTCTGACTGGCAGGTCGATGTCTGACGTCGTTACCCAAACAGGTGTCTGGACAGACTATCGGTGTAAGCCCGGCGCATAAAAAACCCGGCGCAAGGCCGGGTTTTTTGCTGATGCTGGAATCAGGCGGCGAATTGCTTGGCCACGAAATCCCAGTTCACCAGGTTCCAGAACGCTTCTACGTACTTTGGACGCAGATTGCGGTAGTCGATGTAGTAAGCGTGTTCCCAGACGTCGCAGGTCAGCAGTGGCGTGTCGCCGCTGGTCAGCGGGTTGCCGGCACCGATAGTGCTGGCCAGTGCCAGGGAACCGTCGGTTTTTTTCTTCACCAGCCAGCCCCAGCCGGAGCCGAACGTGCCGATGGAAGTCTTGCTGAACTCTTCCTTGAACTTGTCGAAGGAACCGAACGCCTCGTTGATGGCTTCGGCCAGAGCGCCGGTAGGTTCGCCACCAGCGTTAGGGGCCAGGCAGTTCCAGTAGAACGTGTGGTTCCAGACCTGAGCGGCGTTGTTGAAGATGCCGCCCGAGGAGGTCTTGATGATCTCTTCCAGGGTTTTGCCTTCGAACTCGGTGCCTGGCACCAGGTTGTTCAGGTTCACGACGTAGGTGTTGTGATGCTTGTCGTGGTGATATTCCAGAGTCTCCGCAGAAATGTGCGGCACCAGAGCGTCTTTGGCGTAGGGCAGTGGCGGCAATTCAAAAGCCATGGTTTATCTCCTTTCAGGTCAATTGCGGTAATCGCACGGCCGATCACGGGCGGCCAGATACAGCATGCACCGGGAGTTTTACTCTTTTGCGGCGCAGACCCCGGATCATAGCACCGGGTCTGCGGCTTAACCACGCAACAACTGTGTGGGATAGAGGTTCCAACGCGTTTGCTCCGGCGTTCATGAAACCCGTCAGGCAGAACGAATCAACTGGAGTGCCACGCTGAACATCATGATGGCGATCATCACATCCAGTATGCGCCATGTCGCAGGGCGGGCCAGCCAGGGCGCGAGCCACGCCGCACCCAGTGCCAGGCTTGAGAACCACAGCAGCGAAGCACTCGCAGCACCGGCGACGTACGCGCCCGGCGCAGCCTGTTGCGCTCCCAGCGAGCCAATCAGCAGCACGGTGTCCAGGTAAACGTGCGGGTTGAGCAAGGTAACGGCCAGTGCGCTGAGCAGCACGGTGCGCAGCGATTTTCTGGCAGTTGCTGCGCTGTGTTCCAGGCTTTGCCGCGAGCAGGCACGCCGCAAGGCCTGCAGCCCATACCAGCTCAGGAATAGCACGCCACCCCAGCGCGCTACCGCCAGCAATGTCGGGTTTTGTGCCAGCACGTTGGCCAGGCCGAACACACCTGCAGCAACCAGGATGGCGTCACAGACGATGCACAGTAACGCGACGGGGACATGGTGTTCGCGGCGCAGGCCTTGTGCGAGTACAAAGGCGTTTTGAGTACCGATCGCCATGATCAGGCCCGCTGCGATCAGCAGGCCATTGAGGTAGCTTTGCCACATAAAGAGTTTCCATCGAGCAGATTCAGATGGCGATTCTCATGCGTTGAGCGTTATAAGAAAAACCAATAATCTTCATCGCTCATTAGGGAAACTGATGTTCGACTACAAACTGTTATCTGCATTGGCGGCAGTGATCGAGCAGGCGGGCTTCGAACGTGCTGCCCAGGTGCTCGGGTTGTCTCAATCGGCGGTTTCGCAACGCATCAAATTGCTGGAGGCGCGCATCGGCCTGCCAGTGCTGGTGCGGGCGTCGCCACCCAGCCCGACAGACATCGGGCGGCGCTTGCTCAATCACGTCCAGCAGGTTCGGTTGCTGGAGCGAGACTTGCAAAGCCAGGTCCCGGCGCTGGATGAAGAGGGGATGCCCGAGCGTTTGCGAATCGCCTTGAATGCCGACAGTCTGGCGACCTGGTGGGCACCGGCCATCGGGGCGTTCTGTACGCAGCACCGTCTGCTGCTGGATCTGGTTGTCGAAGATCAGGACGTAGGCCTCAAGCGCATGCGCGCAGGCGAGGTTGCGGCGTGTCTGTGTGGCAGCGAGCGTCCTGTGGCCGGGGCACGCAGTCAGTTGCTGGGGGCCATGCGCTATCGCGCACTGGCCAGTCCTTCATTCATTGATCGGCATTTTCCAGACGGCGTCAGCCCTGAAAAACTGGCCCGTTCGGCAGCCCTCGTATACGGGCCGGACGACTTGTTGCAGCACCGTTATCTGGCTCTGCTTGGTGTTGAGGACGGCTTCGAGCATCATTTGTGCCCGTCGTCCGAAGGTTTCATACGTATGATCGAGGCCGGAATGGGTTGGGGGCTGGCCCCCGAGTTGCAAGTGCGCGACCAATTGCGCAGCGGTGTTCTGCTTGAGCTGCTGCCGGATCGCTGCATCGATGTGCCGCTGTACTGGCACCATTGGCGCAATGGCGGACAGCTCTTGACGCGCCTCACCGAACATCTCGCACAACATTCGGCCCACTGGCTGGTGCCGCTGAGCGAGGAATGATCGTCAATACGATCATGTGTAATTTAGACAGGCAGGGTTTTCGCCCTCCTGCAGATGCGTTAATGGAGCGGTAAATGAAGATTCTGGTCACCGGCGCGAGCGGCTTCATCGGCGGGCGCTTTGCGCGTTTTGCCCTTGAGCAGGGCATGAGCGTGCGGATCAATGGCCGCCGTGCCGAAGGTGTCGAGCACCTGGTCCGGCGTGGCGCAGAGTTCATCCAGGGCGACCTCGCCGATCCTTATCTGGTGCGCGCGCTGTGCGATGACGTGGAAGCCGTGGTGCATTGTGCGGGTTCAGTGGGTGTGTGGGGACGCCGCCAGGACTTTATGCAGGGCAACGTGCAGCTTACGGAAAACATTGTCGAAGGCTGCCTGAAGCAGCGAGTGCGAAGGCTTGTCCATCTCTCATCGCCGTCCATTTATTTTGATGGCAAATCGCACCGTGGCCTCAAAGAGGAGCAGGTGCCCAAGCGCTTTCATAACCACTACGCGGCCACCAAATACCTGGCCGAGCAGAAGGTCTTCGGTGCCGAGGAGTTCGGTCTGGAGGTGATCGCCTTGCGGCCGCGCTTCGTCACCGGCGCGGGCGACAACAGCATTTTTCCGCGTTTGCTGCACATGCAGCGCAAAAAGCGTCTCTCGATTGTCGGCAACGGGTTGAATGTGGTGGATTTCACCAGCATGCACAATCTCAACGAAGCCCTGCTCAGCAGCTTGCTGGCGACCGGCTCGGCACTGGGCAAGGCCTACAACATCAGTAACGGGACGCCGGTTCCGCTGTGGGACGCGATCAATTATGTGATGCGGCAGATGCACTTGCCTCAAGTCACCCGTTATCGTTCGTACGGTCTGGCCTATAGCGCTGCGGCGATCAATGAAGGCGCCTGCATGCTGTGGCCGGGACGACCTGAACCTACCCTGTCGAGAATCGGCATGCAGGTCATGAACAGGGACTTTACGCTTGATATCAGCCGCGCCAGGCATTATCTGGATTATCAGCCTCAGGTCAGCCTGTGGACGGCGCTGGATGAATTCTGTGGCTGGTGGCAGGCACAGCACGCACTCTGAATGCGGTGGTGGCACAGTGAGATTAGTTGAGCGCTGTTGTTATACTGCCCGACTTTGGTTTAACAGCTTCCTGAAGGGTTATTCATGCGCAACGATCCATACGACGACGTCGATGACGTTCCCAGCCTGAGCGCCAAGGACGATGATGACGACTTCGCGCCGGGCAATGGCGCACGCGAGCGCACTACGGTTTATTCGCGCACCCCGCCCGTGCTCAAGGTCAAGGCACCGAGCACAGGGCCGTTGTGGGCATTGGTCGGTGCGCTGTTCATTGCTTTTTGCGGTCTTGGCTGGTGGAGCTTTCAGCAGGTTTCCCTGATGGAGCAGCAGTTGGTTGCGACTCAGGAGAGCTTTGCCCGCATCAGCGAAGAAGCGGCGGGGCGCCTGCAGGATATTTCCGGCAAGGTCGTCGCGACCGAAGCGCTCTCCAGTGATGGAGAGGCGCTCAAGCAGCGTATCAAGTTGCTGGAAGCGCAGCTGGAGGATCAGGACAAACAGCGTGAGGGCGTTGAAGGCCAGCAGGGCAGTCTCGACAAGCGTCTGGAACAGATGGCCGCGCAAACCGCTCAGCAGCAGAGTGAAAACGCGCAGTTGCAGGAGCAGCTCAAAAGTGTCGTCGCGGAACTGACCACGTTGAAGGCCGCGCTGCCCGACCTGAAAACTGCACAGGCTGATCAAGGCAAGCTGGATGCGCAAATCAAAAGCGTGGCGGCTGATGTCGCCACCCTGAAAAAGCAGGGCAACCCGTCTGCCGCCGTCGAGCGTCTGGAGCAGGACCTGATGGTTCTGAAAAGCGAGCAGGAGAACCGTCCGGCACCCTCGGCAGAAGCCAATACTGCCGAGTTCGATGCATTTCGCGCTCAGGTCACGCGCAATATAAATACCCTGACCAGCCAGATTCAGAATCTGTCGCAACAGCTCAACGCACGCCGTTGACGCTGAGGGCCTGTCTGCCGCGATCGGGTCGCGGCAGGCAATAACCCGGCATCATTTTGTACACTCATAAATAGATATGTGCTTGCCAATTAAGGGAGGGTTTACGCTTGTCTGGCTGTTAAACAAATGGAGTTTCAATAATGAATGGAATCAACGACATGAGCCCCGACACGCTGCACCCATCAACCGAAACAGATCGCATCGCCGGTGAAGAGAACCAGCCCAAGAATGTTTCTACCGAGCCGGCAGAACTTGATGCTGAAGAGCAATCCTGGTCAGAGTCACTCGCTTGGGATGATGCCCCCATGCATCCGGACAATCTGGTATCGCCACGCCCGTCCAGGCCGCCGGTAAGGGTCAAGCCGCCGGTGAGACCTCCTGTCAGGGAGGGCGTACCGGCGAAGCCTCCCATAAAGCCTCCGGTGAAGGTGGCTGAGCCGGTGAAGCCCCCTCAAAAACCACCGGTCAGGCCTCCGGTCAAGGCAACAGACCCGGTCAAACCGCCCGTCAAACCTGTGGTCAAGCCATCCACCGTTCAGCCGGTGCCACAGACCGTGCCGCCGAACCCGGCAGCGCCTTCACGTCTGGACAAGCTGCTGGCAATCGTCAATACCGCAACGGGCGTCCTGCAACTGGTTCAGCCGCTCAACAGTGTGTTCAACCCGGACGGCACGGTCAGCTATCCGAATGGCAGCGTCGAGTCTGCAGATAGCCAATCCGTTGTCCATCCTGACGGTGCCGTGCAGCATCTTGACGGCACAACTGTGCATGCCGATGGCTCGATAGAGCATCCGGGTGGCGAGATTCAGCATAAGGACGGCACCTGGGTCTTTGCCGATGGTTCGGTCAACTACCCGGACGGACGCTGGAAAATGGCGGACGGTACGATTACCGATGCTGAAGGTAATGCGCTAGGTACCGTCAGGCCAGACGCTACGCTGTAGCGGTCATTAATGTACGGTCAATAAAAAACCCTGGCTCTTGCGAGTCAGGGTTTTTTATTACAACGCTGTGTTACAAACGAGGGTAGTCGATATAACCGACTGGCCCTTTGCCGTAAAACGTCTCGGGATGCGCTTCATTCAGTGGCGCATCGCTGGCCAGGCGCTCAGGCAGGTCCGGGTTGGCAATGTAAGGCACGCCGAACGCGATAGCGTCGGCCTTGCCTTGCGCCAGCCAGGCATTTGCAGTGTCCTTGGTGAATTTCTCATTGGCGATGTAGACGCCGCCGAAATCCTTCTTCAATTGCGGGCCGAGACTGTCTTCGGCATCGTGCTCGCGGGCGCAGATGAACGCGATGCCGCGCTTGCCAAGCTCTTTGGCGACGTAACCATAAGTTTCAGCGCGGTTTTCATCCTTCATGTCATGCATGTCGGCGCGGGGTGACAGGTGTACGCCTACGCGACCAGCGCCCCATACCTCAATGACCGCATCCGTCACTTCGAGCAGCAGACGGGCACGGTTTTCTACCGAACCGCCATATTCATCGGTGCGCTGGTTGGTGCCGGTCAACAGGAACTGCTCAAGCAGATAGCCATTGGCACCGTGCACTTCCACGCCGTCAAAGCCTGCAGCCTTGGCGTTTTCTGCACCTGCCCGATAAGCGTCGACGATGTCAGCGATTTCCGCCAGTTCCAAGGCACGCGGGGTCGGCAGCGGGGTGATCGGGCGCATCAGGCTGACGTGGCCTTCAGCTGCGATGGCACTCGGGGCCACCGGGGTTTCGCCGTTCAGGTAGGACGGGTGGGAAATGCGGCCAACGTGCCACAACTGCAGCACGATGCGGCCACCGGCGTTGTGCACCGCCTTGGTAATGTTGCTCCAGCCACGCACCTGATCATTGGACCAAATACCCGGCGTGTCGGGATAACCCACGCCCATGGGCGTCACGGAGGTCGCCTCGGTGAGAATCAGCCCTGCCGAGGCGCGCTGCACGTAATACTCGGACATCATTGCATTCGGCACACGGCCTTCATCGGCACGGCAACGGGTCAGCGGTGCCATGATGATGCGGTTGGGCAGTTGCAGATCGCCAAGGGTAATCGGGTCAAAGATAGTCGTCATGTGTCGAATCCTCGTAATGGATCAATGCGTAGCAGGTGCCAGGTCGGGGTTGCCGTTCTGACGAAAAGTAATCAGCGTGATCAGCAGTGCAAGCACTGCCAGCATGGCGGCAGCCAGCGGTACGCTGGTCAGGCCCAGGCCGTGGGCGATGACGCTGCCACCGACCCAGGCACCGAGCGCGTTGCCGACGTTGAATGCGCCGATGTTCAGGGTTGAAACCAGATTGGGTGCGGCTTTACCGAAGGTCACTACGTTGATCTGTAAGGCCGGGACAGCGGCAAAGGCCGCGACCGCCCAGAGGAACAGAGTGATTTCTGTCGGGATCAGCGCGGTGCTGGTCCAGCTGAGCGCGGTAGAGATCACCGCCATTGAGATGAACACGCCAATCAGCGTCGAGGACAAGCGGCGGTCAGCCATCTTGCCGCCAATCACGTTACCGGCGGTCAGGCCCAGGCCGATCAACAGCAGCGTCCAGGTCACGCCCTTGGGCGATACACCGGTGACTTCACCGAGCAGCGGAGCAATGTAGGTGAACAGCGTGAACATGGAGGCTGAAAACAGTGCGGTCATGGTCAACGACAGCCAGATACCGGCACCTTTGAGCGCAGCCAGTTCGGCACGCATGTCGAGCTTCTCTTCATTGCGGTTGGTCGGCAAAAAGCGGATCAGACCGATCAATGCAATCACGCCGATGACCGTTACAGCCCAGAAGGTCGAGCGCCAGCCGGCGTATTGTCCCAGCGCGGTGCCCAGAGGCACGCCCAGCACGTTGGCCAGCGTCAGGCCGGTAAACATCAGCGCCACGGCCGACGCACGGCGGTTGGCAGGCACCAGCCCTGCAGCAACAACCGATCCGATACCGAAGAACGCACCGTGACACAGCGCAGTGATCACGCGGGCAAACATCAATACGTTGTAGTCGCTGGCCAGCGCACAAAGCAGGTTGCCGATGATGAAAATCCCCATCAGCGTGACCAGCGCGGCCTTGCGTGGCAGTTTTGCCGTGGCCATGGCCATGAAGGGCGCACCGACGGCGACACCCAGCGCATAGCCGGTTACCAGCCAGCCGGCACCGGGGATCGATACGCCGAGGTCAGCCGCCACATCGGGCAGCAGGCCCATGATGACGAATTCGGTGGTGCCGATGGCGAAGGCGCTCAGGGCCAGAATAAGTAGCGAAAGAGGCACGGGGCAGCTCCTGGTAAACGTTGGAAAAGTCAGGTCGGGTTGTTCAGCTCTTCAACCAGCGCCTGCACGAATGCCCGTATGACTTCTTCGTTGCGTCTGAAGAAATGCCACTGGCCGACCTTCTTGCTGCTGATCAGCCCGGCGCGTTGCAAGGTCGCCAGATGAGCCGAGACAGTGGATTGGGACAGCCCGGCGCGCTGATCGATCTGTCCGGCGCACACGCCGTGTTCGATTGAGTATTCCTGAGCGGGAAAGCTCGCGCGGGGGTCCTTCAACCAGGTCAGGATTTCTCGGCGGACCGGATGGGCCAGGGCTTTTATTATGTCGTCGAGGTCGATAGGCATGGCGTACTCAGAGGCGGTGTAGCGATATATCGCGATAGAGCGAACCTTATATCTGTATTTCGCGATATACAAATATGATTTGGTGCTTAGGACTGACCAAATCGCTATATCGGGTTATATCGATATGTGGACCCGGGGCTTGAAAGCGGCGTAGGCTTGTCGCCATGAACTACTTGGCACATCTCCATCTCGGCGGGCATCGCCCCGCTCAATTGCTTGGCAGCCTGTATGGCGACTTCGTCAAAGGTCCGCTGTCGGGACGTTTTCCCGCGGAGCTCGAGGCGGCTATTCGTCTGCATCGCAGCATCGACGCGTTCACTGACAGCCACCCGCTGATCAAAGCCTCCATTGCCCGATTTCCGCCTCAGCGCAGGCGCTATGCGGGCATCATGCTTGACGTTTTTTTTGATCACTGTCTGGCGCGTGACTGGCATCACTACGCTGACCTGCCGCTGGACGCATTCACCCGCAAAGTCTATGGCACGCTGGCCGCCGAGCCGCAATTGCCCGAGCGGCTGGCACTGATCGCGCCGCGCATGGCGGCGCAGGACTGGCTGGGTTCGTATCGAGACTTTGAGGTGCTGGAACAGGTGCTGAACGGCATCTCCCGGCGCTTGTCACGACCCGAAGGGCTGGCAGGCGGCATGCAGGAACTGCAGGCGTTGTACCAGCCCCTGAGCGCGGATTTTGCCGAGTTCTATCCGCAACTGGAGGATTTTGCTCAGGCTGCTCTGGACGAACGCGACGCCACCTCGCCTGGCTGAGCAAGCTCGCCGGGCACCGGCTTACTGATCACTGGCTCATCGACTGCCGGCTCGCCGAACAGTGCGGCCTGAACGGCCTGCTGGGCTTTGAAGGCCAGTGCGGCGCGTTCCTGATCTGCCGTCGGGATAGGCGTCAGCAGGTGAATATGCACATCGCTCTGCTCGTTGGCGAACAGTCGGCGCAAATGGGACAGCAAGTCATCGTCGCCAATGAACGGGGCAATCGGGTCCGGCTTGCCGTCACGCGAGTAGCCGATGGCTACCGGCTGGATCGGTACACCGGCTTCAATGGCACTGGACAACAGACGGCCGTGGAAGGTGCGCAGGCTTCTGCCATCGGTGGTGGTGCCTTCGGGGAAAATCAGCAGTGCGTTGCCTTGTTGCAGGTGATTGCACATCTGTTTCTGGATCAAACGGCTGTCGCCCGATCCACGACGAATGAACAGCGTTCCGGCCTTCAACGCCAGCCAGCCCGCCACCGGCCAGGTCCGTACTTCGGCCTTGGACAGAAATGACAGCGGTGCCAGCATGCCAAGCAATGCGATATCGGTCCACGATACATGGTTACTGACCCACAGCATCGGCTGGGTTGGCAGTTGGCCAGTCACGGTCACGCGAAAGGGCAGGGCGTTGGTCAGGCGTGCCATGAACCAACGGCTCCAGCGCTGTCTGCGTTCCATAGAGCCACCGATTCTGGTGCGTTCCAGAACCGCGAACGCACCGGCAATGGTCAATCCGAGCGCCACCACCAGCAGCACCCGGACTACGCGGGCATAGCCGCGTGCCCGGCTCATCACACAGCCGCCTTGAAGTGGCGAGCGTAACGAGGGCACAGATCGTCGCGCTTGAGCAGGATGAACACGTCGGCTACCTGAAAGTCTTCATCCCAGCACGGCTCGCCGCAGATCTTGGCACCCAGACGCATGTAGGCCTTGAGCAGCGGCGGCATCTCGCAGATCACATTGCTCGGGATGTCCAGTGTCGGCAGCGGGTTCTTCGGCTCGGCGCGCAAGTGCTCGTTGCACAGGTAGCGCTCGCGCAGACGTTGCATGATCGCGTGTGCCTGAATGCCGCCGTCCTGCATCGGAATGCTCGCACAGCCCATCAGGTAGCTGTAGCCGCCTTCGTTGAGCACCTCGGCCAGCTCGCTCCACAACACCGCGATGGTGCCGCCGTTGCGGTAGGCTGGATCGACGCATGTACGCCCCAGCTCAAGAATAGGGCCCTGCAGATGAACCAGCCCGTGCAGGCTGAACTCTTCTTCACTGTAGAAGCGCCCCAGCGTACTGGCAGCCTGATGGTCGAGCAGCCGGGTAGTGGCAACCAGACGCCCGGTGTTCATGTCACGCACACCGATGTGCGAGCAGTGAACATCGTAGTCATCGATATCCAGGCCTTGTTCAGCACCGTTCAGGCGAGCGTTGAACTCTTCGCTGAATACACTGAAACGCAATGCCTGTGCTTCCTGCAAGGCGCGCGTTCCAATCAGGCGCTCGGCCTGAAGACGACGTTCAGAAGCGTTGTCACGGGCGATCTGGGTCATACGAATCTCCATGAGCCAGCCATGCAGAGTGGGCTGGTTGACTGATTTTTCCAGGCGCTTTGCCGTACTTGCAGGCTAGGGAGATGGCGTGTCATGCCTGTGAAGCTTTGGTGATGGTTGTGTGACGGGCGACCTTGCAGCCGTCACAGACGGATCACTATCGTTGCGATGCTCCGCACTCATGGTGATGCACACGCCGCGAAGAGCCCGAAAAACAGGGCTGATACTTTGCCCGGGCATGCCGTTCTGGAGGCTCTGCGTCCGGCCCCGAGGTAATGGCTGACTGTCATGAAACGCTGATACGGTGTGCGGATTACTCTTTAGAGGCCCTGTCATGCCGCGTAGATTTGTCCGTCTGTGTCTGGTTCTGATCCTGGGCTGCAGTGCCCAGGGCGTCGTTGCTCAAACATGGCCGACAGAGCAATGGCTTTCTCGGTCTGTGCCGCGGTCTGCGGCAATCGAAGAGCTCGAGGCTTACGCCTTCCCGTCTCGCGACGACGCCACGCGCAAGGGCATACGCACCGATGCGTTGCTGGTCGTTCGTGACGGGGAAGTCGTCTACGAGCGCTATGCCGGTGTCACCACCGCGCAAACCCCGCACCTGACCTGGTCGATCAGCAAAAGCATCATGGCGACGGTGCTGGGTGTGGCGTTTACAGAGGGGCGTTTTCAGCTGAACGATCCGGTAGCGAAGTTCTATGCGCCGTTCAAGGCGCATGCCGATGTCGCCATCAAAGACCTGATGCACTGGGCCTCGGGTCTGGACTGGCAGGAAGACTACGAATACGCACCGCTCAACTCTTCTGTAGTCGCCATGCTCTACACCCGAGGACGTGACGACATGGCGCGTTTCACCGCTGATCATCCAGTCGCCAGCTCCCCCGGCAAGGCTTACCGATACTCAAGCGGCGACAGCACCGTGCTGGCCGCCGCCCTGAAAACCATGGTCGGGGCCCAGGCCTATCCGGGCTACCCCTGGACTGCGCTGTTCGACCCGCTCGGCATCCGCAGCGCCGTCTGGGAAACCGATGGCGTGGGTACGTTTGTAGGGTCGTCCTATGCCTATATGACCGCTCGCGACCTGGCGCGTGTCGGCTTGTTGATGCAGCGTGGCGGGCAATGGCAGGATCGGCAACTGCTCGGCAACGAATGGATGAACTTCGTGTTGACGCCGTTTGCGGGCGAGCACGTGGATGCCCGTGCTGAAGTCCCCGGCGGTCAGTGGTGGCTCAACCGTACGGCCGATGGCGGCAGAGGGCCGTGGCCAGACGCTCCGCCTGATACTTTTGCCGCGCTGGGGCATTGGGGGCAGGCACTGTATGTGATCCCCTCGCAAAAGCTGGTGATCGTGCGCTACGCCGATGACCGCGACGGCACTTACGACCACAATCAGATGCTCAAGCGCGTGCAGGCAGCACTGGGCAAGGAGGGCGGGCAATGAGCAATCGTCGAATGTTCATCCTGCGCCGCCCGTTCAGCAGCCTGTTGTTGCTGATTCTTGCCGCACTTGCGCTACTCGCCTGGCAGTACGGTGTGAACCTGCAGGCGTTCCCCACCATCATCAGTGCCTACACCGCCAAGGAATACTGCTCGTGCCGGTACGTCATGAACAACCCCGAGGCGTATTGCCTGGGCTACGTCAAACAGTACGTGCCCAGTACCCTGATCGACGACAGCAGCCAGAAACGGGTCATTGCCAACGGCTTTGGACGAACCAGCACCGCCTCGTGGCAGGGTGAGCGACAGGGCTGTCGCCTGTTGCCATCCGAGCCTTGATGGATCGCTGCCGAACGTCGCAGTTTGCCAGAGGTCAGACAGGCGGATAAGGTGGCCCTCAATTGCTCGTCTGGAGTCTGCATGCTCACTATGAATCGCCTGCTGCTGGTCATGCTGGCCGCAGTGGCGTTACCCGCCCATGCGAACTGGTATCTGGATAACGAGTCTTCGCGACTCTCCTTCACCTCGACCAAAAATACCGATATTGCCGAGGTGCATCGTTTCCTTGTGCTGCACGGCAAGGTTGACGCCAAAGGGCTGGCTGAAGTGCAAGTCGAAACGGACTCCATCAGCACTGGCATCCCCCTGCGTGACGAGCGCCTTCGCGAGCAAGTGTTTCAAGTGCGCAAGTTCCCCGCTGCGCAAATCAATGCCCAGCTCGACATGCGGCCGATTAACGCCCTGGCACCGGGTGCGCAACTGGAGCTGCGTTTACCCTTGACCGTCAGCCTGCGCGGCAAGACCCACAGCTATAACGCCGAACTGCTGGCCACGCGTCTCGACGAGCGCCGCTTTCAGGTGGTGACGCTGGAGCCGCTGGTGCTTCATGCTCAGGACTTCGACATGGTCCCTGACTTCAACGGTTTGCGCGGCGCTGCAGGGTTGTCGGCGATCAGCTTGTCAGTTCCGGTCGGGGCTGTTCTGATCTTCACGGCGCGCTGATATGAACGGTGCGATTTTTCCGTGGCGTGAAAACAACCGCTTTCAATTGCTGATCGACGGCCCGGCGTTCTTCCCGCGCATGATCGCCGCCATTGATCGCGCCGAGCAGCAGGTCGATCTGGAGCTGTACCTGGTCGAAGCCGGGGCCTGCGCCGATGCCATCGTGCGGGCGCTGGTCGAGGCGGGCAGGCGTGGTGTGATCGTGCGCTGCCTGTTCGACGACTTCGGCTCGAAAGCCTTCGATGCCGGGCTGCGCAAGCAACTGACCGATGCCGGTGTAATCCTGCGTTTCTATAACCCGATTCACTGGCGACGCGGCGTGCGCAATTTCTACCGCGACCATCGCAAACTGCTGGTGGTGGACAAGGCACTTGCGGTGGTTGGCGGTACAGGTGTGACCGATGAATTCTGGGAGCCGGACAAGGACGTCAGCCAGTGGCACGAAGTGATGGTAGAAATCACCGGACCGCTGGTGATCGACTGGCAAGCGCTGTTCAATCGGCAGTTCCACGCCAATGCCCGGCGCTTCGCCTGGCGTCCGAAAGAAAACTTCGGTCTGGATCATCTGCCCACCGCCCCGGTAGCCGGTGAAGGCCTTGGCCGTGTGGCGTATGCCGACTCCCGACAGCATCGTGACATTCTGCAATCGCTGGTGCGCACGCTGAACACCGGGCAAACGCGCATCTGGCTGGCGACCCCGTACTTTCTGCCCACCTGGAAAGTTCGCCGCGCCTTGCGCAGGGCGGCGGCGCGGGGCGTCGATGTGCGTTTGCTACTGACCGGGCCGCGCACCGATCACCCGTCCGTGCGCTATGCCGGCCACCGCTACTATCCGCGCCTGCTGCGGGCCGGGGTCAAGGTGTTCGAATACCAGCCCTGCTTTCTGCATTTGAAAATGGTCCTGATCGACGACTGGGTGAGCATCGGCTCGTGCAACTTCGATCACTGGAACCTGCGCTTCAACCTGGAAGCCAACCTTGAAGCCCACGACCCAGGCCTGACTGGAGACGTGGTTGCCAGCTTTGAAAAAGACTTCGCCCTGAGCGCCGAAACCACACTGGCAGACTGGAAGGCCAGACCGCTGTGGCGACGGGTCAAACAGCGCGTGTGGGGCTGGATCGACCGGCTGGTGGTGAACTTGCTGGATCAGCGTAATTGAGGGTTACACGGGGCCGAGCGCGGCCCCGGGTTGTCATCTCGTCAAACGACGCATTCCAGCGAACGGTCAATCATGGCCTTGGCCATCTCGGCCATGTGCAGCACTGAAAACGCCAGATCACGGCTGGTGCCCTGAGTGCTGTCGCCGGACTCATAGGCCGTCGTAATGATGCAGCGCAGCAGATCCGAAGCGTAGTTGAGCGCTTCTTCCTGGCTGACGGATGCGTTGACGGTGAACAGGGCGGTGGGCGGGTCGGGAACGATTTTATGGGGCATGTTTGCAACTCCAGCAGAGTATGTGGGAGCCGTCACTAATCGCTACCAAACGATAAGGTGGCGGCCGTGTGCAAGTTGGTAGACCGGCTGCTGGCACCCGGTGCATCCGAAGATGCCATGCGCACGGCCACCATGAAAACGGGACGAAAAAGATCGCCTCGCGGAGGTGGCACATTGCGCCAGCAAAAGCAGGTCTACCAAACCTGATCGCTGATTGGGCAGCGATCGATGAAGGCTAGAGACCTGGGTAGCCAAGCGCAAGAGGCCGGGATTTTCTCGGAAATTTCCTTCAAATGGAAGTGAGGCTTCCTGCTGTTAATTCCTACAAGAATTATCAAAAAGGGTTTTCTGAGTCTGTTTTAGCTACCTGATCGAAAAGATGAGTGCACGCTTTGCTACGCCATAAAGACGTGTTCAGCGTAAAGGGCGGGAAATGAATAACACAGGGAGTCAGGGGCAGCAGCCGGAAAGTCTCAATCTAAAGTTCAATTACAAATTCTTCTTTTGGCTGCTGTTCTCGCCAGTGGTTTTGAAACTCACGCTGTTCGACTACCTGGATAGCTCATCGGGCGCAGATTCTGCTGACGGACAGCGCTCTGAGTAACGTGAAGATTGCCGACACACCCAACGGTGTGGGCGTGGAAGTGACTGGCGCTGTTTATCGGTATTTCAGCCAGCAGTACATTAACGTAGGCGAGACGTTAAAACGCTATCGGATCATATTGAATCAGCATGATGCGTCTGCGCCCTATAGGTAATGGGTGGAGTAGAGTGCTTGTAACGAAAATAGCCTGTGCAGCGTTCGCTGGACAGGCTTGTTGTATGAAAGGACTGTTTAAGGCTTTTTGATGTTCTGCATGTAGGTCTGATTCGGGTGGGTCACGACCCTCTTCGTCAACGTGTCGAGTTCCTTGCTGTGGTACATGTCCAGGCATTTCAGCAGGTCGAATTTTATACCCTTTATCTGGGATTCGGCCAAAGGGTTTGTGTAGTCTCGGGCGAGGTATTTTTCAACCAGCGCCTTGACGGTAAGGGGGCTCTTTTCCATGTCATAGTAGGTCCAGTCACGCATCGCACTGACACTGCTGCCCGCGTCAATTCCGACGTTTATGTCATATTTATAGGCGGTGGTTATACAGGTGGCGAGCGCCATGTCCTTGTAGTTTTTTTCAAAGGTTCTGTACATTCCTTCTGGCGATGAGGTGGGGGTGTAGGCGAAGCTGTTGGATGCTGCTAACACGAGAAGTGTTTTCGTGGCTGCAAGGAATAACCTCATGGCACTTAGCTCCTTGTATTACTTGGTTTTTTTGTAGTCTTGTATGTCGGTATGCGTAGGGTTGATTACTACCTTTTTTGTCAGTGCATTTAGCTCTTTGCTGTGGTAGAGATCAAGGCACTTGAGTAAGTCGAATTTTACGCCTCTTATCTCAGACTCAACCAGTGGGTTTTTATAGTCTCTAACAAGGTATTCGTTCACGAGTTCTCTAAGCTTTTCGGGACTTTTTTCCCAGTCATAATTGGCCCAGTCGCGCAGGGCGGTTATGCTGCTGCCAGCATCGATTCCAACGTTTTCATTATATTGATAAGCGCTGGCGATGCAGATGGCAAGAGCCAGGTCTTTATAGTTTTGTGCATGAGTTCGATATATTCCCTCTGGTGACGTTGGCGTGACAGATGCAAAAATACCCGGCGTATCGAGCGTAAAGAAAACCAGAATTGCTGCACGCAACGACCGCATTACGTAAGGCTCCAGAAATTTGCTTGATCTGTCCGATAGTTGACGCCAGGCTCGTTGAAATAGCAATGGTCATAGCAGATGCTTCCGTCAAACAATGTCGCATGTCCTCGAGCGTCCGACCAGCCTGATATTTCAAATACGATGATGCCTTTTTTGTTGGCCAATGGTCCGCTATCAGAGGGCGGGTATTTGACTGTCTCTGGTTTGCCCCAGTTTCTCATCAGGAAATTTTTGAGGTCAGTAATGCGGAAAAAATATTGATTTCGATCTTCGCCGGATACTGTCTGATCTGGTATTTTTGGGATTTTTTCTCCTGAGTAATTTATGATGTAGCTCATTCTTACAGCGCAGGTATTTTTCCATCTTGCCAATGCATCAGGATTATTTATATTCTGCGCCACAAACCCTCCAATCACCTCTGCCACTCGTTTTTCCGGCGCTACCGGATCATAAATATGTTGCGACGCCGCCCAGGCGGCAGTAAAAAATGGCCGTGCCATAGTCCTTCCTTGATCATGTCGTGACGTTTATACGTGAGCGTTCAAGACGTCAGGAATAGACCTTGTTGTTGATACGGTTCCAGCCACCGGAGACATTCCCTCCACCGGCACCGTCAGATCTTTTCTGCTGGGTGTAGGTGGTTTTTATTTTTCCGTAGTTGAGGCTTATGGTCTCGCTGGGGATGCCCTCATTGGCATTCTGGGTGTAGTTGGAAATGATGACTTCCTCCAGCAGCACTTCAAAGTATTTGACCTTGTCTCCGCCTGCACGATGCAATGACAACACGACTTCCTTCAGGTGCCTGCCCGCGCACAAGGTTTCCATGAGCTTGCAACTCGACTTGTCCAGGGATTTGGTGAACGTGAAATCGCTCAGTGACGTCCGACCCGAAGAGGCGCCACCGGAAGAACTCGCCGTGGCGGAGGTACTCTGGTGCATGCCGAAACCATACCCGGTGATCTCGATACAGTCCTTATAACGATCGTCCAGCGCTTCGCCTGGAATACCTTCGATCTTGATATACGCATCAAATGCCATTTTTCAAATCTCCACGTTCGTTTGGTCTTGCGCTGCATACAGGTATCTATATGTTTCAGTAGCGTAATCTTTATTTTTATCGAGCGTGGGGTCGGCATGCCTTTGATATTGACTGAAATTTCTTAACTTTTCGTCAGAATGGTCGTACAGAGTTTTCCTGTCGAATTGCATTTTCTGGCGGCTACTTATAACAGAGAGTGAACGTGCTTTGAGTTGCGGTTACAAGTACTGAGTGTTCTTAATGTCGGGGCGGTGACGTGAGTCTACCGTTTAAAATGATTGATGGGTTTCACTCCTAGCGTAAAATGGCTGATCGGATCCAGTACAGGATCTACTTGGCGATGCACCCAACTTGCCTCCATTTGAAACTCGGCTAGTAAAATGCTTGTCCCTTTATCGATCGGTGTCTCATTGACGTAGATGTCTAACAGATGGGCAATGCCAAACTCTGCTCCGGAGGTAACGTCGAGTGTTTTTTTGTTTATGACGTATTGGTTTTCTATAACAGCAGGTAATACTCCAAAGAATCCAAGTGTTTTCGATACGTTCTCATATTGATATCGAATAACGTCGCTTGCATGGTAATCATTCGATTTGCTGGCTTTAAAGTTGGATTGAATCATCCACTTTTCGGGTGTGTAAGTGTTCGTGAATTCATCAACATTATTCCAGTGTCTGGATGTTATTTCATAGGGCTTTTTGACAGGGTCATGATCGTGATTGAATAGTGTAGTAACGATGGCATGGCTCATCCATGAGCGCTCATTCGCCCAGTTTATGCGTTGTTGCAGGTTGGCATTGTAGTGCCACGTGGGTGCGTATCGGTAGCCAGTTCCCAAGAGCCTTGGAGGGTCATTCCATAGCGCTCCGGGTCTGGCGTCCGCAGTCATTTGATCGTCAGAGGCTTCGGATAAGCATGCATTTTCAAAGTATGAAGGAAGGGCTGGTTCGTTCGATACGTAGGCTGCGGTAATTAGCTCGCCTACTCTCCCATCCTTGTCAATTGACATAACGGGGTTGTCCGATACGAAATTGGCGGAGACTGGTGGAATGACGCCGCTGGGAGATCAGCCACTGTTTGCCGAGCCTGATGAAGTTCTGACGCTGTACCCTGTTCATGTCCCTTGGGAGCTCCAGAGTTCTGTTGAAAGTTTTATGGTCAATAACAGCTCCTTCGCCGCCCATTCAGGTACAAGCGTTCTACATAATATGATGAGTGAAGGCGCGAAACGGTATGATGAAGCCGTTGAAAGCGGAAATTATCCGGATCCGACGGGTGTGAACGGTATAGGTCTTAACCTGCTCTGGAATCCTGACCCGGCAGTAAGAATTCGAACGTTATCGAAGATAGTAGGTCCCGGCTTGTTTACAGATGCACTGCGCGCTTCGGACGCAGTATACGGTGATCTTTTTACTCGTCTGAGAGGCGTCGTCTTTCAAGGACAGCCGTTCACGTTTGCCGACCAAATGGCCAGAAAGATGCCGCTGCATCGGCATATAAAAAGCGGCGCTGCGCAGACATGGCGTTGAACATAACTGAAAAACCCGCCTCCATGAGACGGGTTTTTATGTTCCTGCCGAGCGTTACTGCACTTCCACCGCCAGACTGTCGCTGATCTTCTTCTGCCAGATCTGCGGGCCGGTGATGTGCACCGAGTCACCCGTGCTGTCTACGGCAACGGTCACCGGCATGTCCTTGACCTCGAACTCGTAGATCGCTTCCATGCCCAGTTCGGCAAAGGCCACGACTCGGGATTTCTTGATCGCCTGGGCCACAAGATAGGCAGCGCCGCCAACAGCCATCAGGTACACGGCTTTGTGGTCCCGGATCGCGTCGATGGCAGTCGGGCCGCGTTCGGATTTGCCGATCATGCCCAGCAGGCCGGTCTGGTCGAGGATCTGGCGGGTGAATTTATCCATCCGCGTGGCCGTGGTCGGGCCAGCCGGGCCGACGACTTCTTCGCGTACCGGGTCGACCGGGCCGACGTAGTAGATGAAGCGACCCTTGAGGTCGACCGGCAGGGTTTCGCCCTTGTTGAGCATTTCGACCATGCGCTTGTGCGCAGCGTCGCGACCGGTGAGCATCTTGCCGTTGAGCAGAACGGTTTCGCCCGGCTTCCAGCTTTGCACTTCTTCCGGGGTCAGGGTGTCGAGGTTGACGCGGCGGGCCGATGGGCCGGCTTCCCAGACGATTTCCGGGTAGGCGTCCAGTGAGGGTGCTTCCAGCGACGCAGGGCCGGAGCCGTCGAGCACGAAGTGGGCGTGACGGGTAGCTGCGCAGTTGGGAATCATGCACACCGGCAGCGAAGCCGCGTGGGTCGGGTAATCCATTATCTTGACGTCGAGCACGGTGGTCAGACCGCCCAGGCCCTGAGCGCCGATGCCCAGCTGGTTGACCTTCTCGAACAGCTCAAGACGCATCTCTTCGATGCGATTCTGCGGGCCGCGGGCTTTCAGCTCATGAATGTCGATGGACTCCATCAGCACTTCCTTGGCCATGACCGCTGCCTTTTCCGCAGTGCCGCCGATGCCGATGCCGAGCATGCCCGGCGGGCACCAGCCTGCGCCCATGGTCGGTACGGTTTTCAGCACCCAGTCGACGATCGAGTCGGACGGGTTGAGCATCGCCATCTTCGATTTGTTTTCCGAACCGCCGCCTTTTGCCGCAACGTCCACTTCCACGGTATTACCCGGAACGATGGAGTAGTGGATAACGGCCGGGGTGTTGTCCTTGGTGTTTTTACGAGCGCCTGCCGGATCGGCAAGGATCGAGGCACGCAGCACGTTTTCAGGCAGGTTGTAAGCGCGGCGTACGCCTTCGTTGATCATGTCGTCCAGGCCCATGGTGGCGCCGTCCCAGCGAACATCCATACCCACGCGCACGAAAACGGTGACGATGCCGGTGTCTTGGCAGATTGGACGATGGCCGGTCGCGCACATACGCGAGTTGATCAGGATCTGGGCAATGGAGTCGCGAGCGGCAGGCGACTCTTCACGCAGATACGCCTCGTGCATGGCCTGGATGAAATCCACGGGGTGGTAATAGGAAATGAACTGCAGTGCGTCTGCAACGCTCTGAATCAGGTCGTCTTGCTTGATCACGGTCATGCGGCGCGCTCCTCTGTAAGGACGGGAACATTCAATTACGCTATCGGCGGCAGTCTGGAACTGCGGCTTGAACCAGAGCTGTCAGGTTAGCCGTAGCGGGCGCAAAAAGGCGCGGCAGTATAACCCGCCCGACAGGCCAGTCTGTACAATCGCCGTTATTTTCTGCGCAGGCTGCCTGAATGCCTCAATTGCATGTTGGTGAGCGTAGCTGGTCGGTGGCATCGGCCAGTAATCTGCTCGACGCCCTGAACCATGCCGGTGTGCCGGTCCCTTACAGTTGTCGTGCCGGCAGCTGTCATGCGTGCCTGGTGCGCTGCGTAAAAGGGCAGCCTGAAGATGCGCTGCCCGATGCCTTGCCTGCTGAAAAGCGTCAGCAGGGTTGGCGGCTTGCCTGCCAGTGTCGAGTGGTCGCGGACCTGACGGTCGAGGTCTTTGACCCGCAGCGTGATGGCCTGCCCGCGACGGTAGTTGGCTGCGACTGGGTCTGCCCGACGGTACTGCGCTTGCGTCTGGAGCCCGCACGCCCACTGCGCTATAGCGCCGGGCAGCATCAGGTGCTGTGGACTGACAGCGGTGTGGCCCGGCCATACTCGCTGGCGAGCCTGCCTGGCGAGGACCCTTTTCTGGAATTTCACATCGATTGCGCCGGGTCAGGATCATTCCGAGATGTCGTCCGACAGTTGCAGGCCGGCGACGCAATGAGGCTTGGCGAACTGCGTGGCGGGGCTCTTCGTTATGACCCCGACTGGCAGGAAAGACCCTTGCTCCTGCTGGCGGCGGGCACCGGGCTCGGTCCGTTGTGGGGCGTACTGCGCGAGGCATTGCGACAGGAACATCAAGGCACCCTCCGCCTGATTCATCTGGCCCATGACAGCCAGGGGCATTATCTGGCCGATGAACTGCACGCTCTGGCCGAACGCTATCCCCAGTTGCATGTCCAGTTGGTCACTCCGCAGATGCTGCAGACTACCCTGGCTGAGCTGCGCCTGTTGTCGCGGCATGCGATGGCGCTGGTGTGTGGCAGTGCCGACAGCGTGGAGACGTTTGCCAAGCGCCTCTATCTGGCAGGGCTGCCGCGTAATCAGTTGCTGGCGGATGTGTTTGTGGCGCGGGAATAACAGGCGCGACAGTCACAACATTCGTCAGGCATGACACCATGCAAAAGGCCCCGGCTCTTGCGAGACGGGGCCTTGGCTTGCAGTATGCTGCGATCAGACCAACGGGTCGCCGACGTGCAGAATCTTCATGCCGTTGGTGCCACCGATGGTGTGATAGCTGTCGCCCTTGGTCAGGATGACCCAGTCACCTTGCTCGACCAGACCACGCTTGAGCAGCTCGTCGACTGCGGCCTGGCTGACCTGACCGGGCGGCAGGGCTGCCGGATCGAACGGCACGGTGTAGACACCACGGAACATCGCCGCGCGTGCTTGAGTGCCACGGTGCGGGGAGAACGCGTAGATTGGCACCGAAGAGCGAATGCGCGACATGATCAGCGGGGTATAGCCGCTTTCGGTCAGTGCAATGATCGCCTTCACGCCAGGGAAGTGGTTGGCAGTGTACATGGCGGCCAGCGCAATGCTTTCATCACAACGGGTGAACGAGTGACCGATACGGTGGCTTGAGGTCTTGCCGGTCGGGTGCTTCTCGGCACCGATGCAGATACGGGCCATGGCCTGAACCGCCTCGATCGGGTAAGAGCCTGCAGCACTTTCCGCCGAAAGCATCACGGCGTCGGTGTAGTCGAGCACGGCGTTGGCCACGTCGGACACCTCGGCACGCGTCGGCATCGGGCTTGAGATCATCGACTCCATCATCTGCGTGGCAACGATCACCGCCTTGTTGTGGCGACGAGCATGCAGAATGATGCGTTTCTGTACGCCAACCAGCTCGGCATCACCGATTTCAACGCCCAGATCACCACGAGCAACCATGACGGCGTCACTGGCGCGGATCAGTTCATCGAGCACTTCGTCGTTGGCAACGGCTTCGGCACGTTCGATCTTGGCGACCAGCCAGGCCGTACCGCCGGATTCATCGCGCAGCTGGCGGGCGTATTCCATGTCGGCGGCATCGCGCGGAAAGGAGACGGCCAGGTAATCCAGGTCCATTTCGGCGGCGAGCTTGATGTCCTGCTTGTCTTTTTCGGTCAGCGCCGGTGCCGTCAGGCCACCACCACGACGGTTGATGCCTTTGTGATCGGACAGCGGGCCGCCGATCAGCACGGTGCAGTGCAGTTCGTCAGCCGTCTGGGTGTCGACGCGCATGACCACGCGACCGTCGTCGAGCAGCAGCTCGTCGCCTACGCCGCAATCCTTGACCAGATCCGGGTAGTCGATACCCACGATTTGCTGGTTGCCACTGGTCAGCGGGTGAGCGGTGGAGAAGGTGAACCTGTCACCGACCTTCAGCTCGATTCGCTTGTCGGTGAACTTTGCGATACGGATCTTGGGACCCTGCAGATCGCCCAGCAGCGCGACGAAGCGCCCGTGTCTGGCGGCGATTTCGCGGATCAGCCTGGCGCGTGCCTTGTGCTCATCCGGAGTCCCGTGAGAGAAGTTCAGACGAGCAACGTCCAGACCCGAAAGGATCAGTTGTTCGATGACTTCCGGCGAGTTGCTGGCAGGGCCAAGTGTGGCGACGATTTTGGTGCGGCGAACGGTCATGCACAAACTCCTTAATTGAAGCGCAGCGAGAGGCTACTCCTGTCTGGGTCTTTAGTCATTGTTCCTTTGCACTACCGCGCTGCCGCCGGGGAGGGCAATCGGCTGACGGTCGGTGTGCGATTTACTTGAAGAAACAGGCTGTGAGGCCGATACAGGGCAGAGAACAGGAGAGTCCCATGCGTATTGTAACGATTGTTGTATTACTGACTGCGCTCAGCGGTTGCACCCGCTGGGCAATGAATTCCAACCTCGATCACGCCTACCGTGCCTATCAGGAAGGCGATTGTGATCGGGTCATGCTGGACCTGTCCAAGGTCGAGCGTCAAAGCCGTTCACGCCGTTATGTTCAGCCCGAAGTGTCGATGCTGCGCGGCCAGTGCCTCGAGCGGCAAAAACTCTACGTCGATGCTGCGCAGACTTATCAGTTCCTGATGACTCAGTACCCGGAAAGCGAATACGCGTTCCGCGCACGAGCCAGACTCGATACGCTTGCACAAACCGGCCTTTACCCCAAGGCCCAGCCTGCCAGGCCGATACCTGTACCTGTTCGAAACGCTCCCGTATCAAAATAGTTACCCCCGTATGAGTGGCAGATGTTGTGTTCGGGTGGATTTTGAAAAATTCTGAGCTAGGCTCTCGTCACAGAGCGGACGAGTTGCTGGGCTCTGAACAGGCACAGTTGCCGGGCAGTGCCTCGCCTTTGAAGTCCGCTACCAACATACGGTGTTAAGCGATCGCAAGCGTGATCTCGGAAGGCTGCCTGCCATGTACAAAGAGCGAAAAATAGAACGCCATCAATTGCAGGATTACCTGCAGGTTTTCAATCGTCATACCGGCAAGCTGATCGGGTGTCTGGGTAATGTGTCAGGGGAAGGGCTGATGTTGATCAGCGACCTGCCCGTCTTGGTGGGGGGCAGGTTTGATCTGTGTCTGAAACTGCCGAGTGACACTATCGGACAGCCGATAGATGTGAGCGCCACATGCCTTTGGTGTCACGAAGACGAGACACCAGGCAGCTATGACTCCGGTTTCGAGTTGTCTCAGGTCTCGACAGAGTATCTGGAGTTCGTCCACCTGCTGCGCCGCTATTTCTGCTTCTATCCCTCTTATGAAGCCTCGGCCTGAGGCTACCGTGCAAGGGGCTCAGAGAGCCCCTGCCTTTTTCCAGCTCAGATAACGGCTGACCAGCTGCGGTCCCAGCTCGCCCGGTCGGGCATCCATTATGGCAATGCCCTGAGCGCTCAGGCGGTCGTGCAACGAAGCGCGGGCATTGAGGAAGTTCAGGGTCCCGCAATACTCCAGCGCTTCATCGTAGCTGTGTATGGGCGTCTGACGCAGGCTGTCGAGCACTTCCTCTCGCAGGCTGGCAATCAGCACCCGGTGTTGCTTGCCCAACTGCCTGGCGGCCGTCAACAGTTCTTCATCGTCTTCATCGCGCAGATTGGTTACCAGCACAACCAGTGAGCGCCTTTTATGACGAACCATCAGTTGGCGAACGGCGGCACTGTAGTCCGCAGGTCGCCGGGTGGTCTGCAGGTCATAAATCGCGTTGAGCAGCAGGTTAAGCTGCCCTGGCCCCTTTACAGGGGCCAGATAACGGTCCTGCTCACCGGCAAACGTTGCGAGGCCGACGGAATCGCCTTGGCGCAGCGCCACGTAGCTCAATAAAAGGCTGGCATTGAGCGCGTGATCGAAGTGAGACAAATCACCGTCCTGGCTGCGCATTCGCCGTCCGCAATCAATCATGAAGATGATCTGTTGATCCCGCTCGTCCTGATATTCACGGGTAATGGGTGCCCGCTGGCGAGCGGTGGCTTTCCAGTCGATCTGGCGCAGGCTGTCGCCTTCACGAAATTCACGCAATTGATTGAATTCCATCCCCGGCCCGCGACGTTGCAACTGGCGCACGCCCAGTTGGCTAAGCCAGTTGTCCACCGCCCGCAGTTGCCCGCCGTAAAGCCGGGCGAAGTCCGGATAGACCCGGGTCGTGCTGAGCACCGGAATATAGCGCCGCGCAGTCCACAGGCGCAAAGGCCCTGGCAGGCTGATTTCGCACCGTTCAAAGGCGAAGTGGCCGCGGCTGGACGGGCGCAGACGATAACCGACGCTGCCTTTGCCGCGTGCAGGCAAGGTGATCGATTGCGGCAGATTTTCATGCTCCAGACCATGCGGCACGTGATCGAATACCCGCAACGTGAGGGGGCTGACGCCGTCGTGCTGAAGGTCGAGCCGGGCTTCGTTCCAGCGTTGCAGCGCCAGGCTGCCCGCCAGCTCGCGCTGCACGCGTGGCGAGGGGCGCCTCAACAGCCAGAATGCATCCAGCAGGCTCAGGCCCGCGAACGCCAGCAACGCCCCTCGATAAAGCCCGTCGATGCCAGCCGGATACTCGATGCCCAGCGCATGAAGTGTTCCCAGCAGCAACGCAATGCCCAGAAATCCGCCGAGCCAGCGCAGCATCGGAACCGACGGTTTGAGCGCCTGTTTCACAGGCGCGGTGCCGGAGCCTGGTCAAGGATCTGCCTGAGCACCTGATCCACCGACAGGCCCTCGATGTCCAGTTCCGGTGACAGTCTGACCCGGTGTCGCAATACAGCCAGTGCACAGCCCTTGATATCGTCCGGGGTGACGAACTCGCCGCCGCGCAGCAAGGCCCGTGCCCGCCCGCCACGCACCAGTGCGATTGACGCGCGAGGCCCCGCGCCCTGGCTCAGACCAGGCCAGCCCCGCGTGCTGCGTGCCAGCCGCACGGCGTAGTCCAGCACCTGTTCATCAATGGGCAGCTCGCTGGCAATGCGTTGCAGAGCCTGTACCTCTCGGGCCTGCATGATGACTCTGAGCGGTCGCACATCCAGCATGTCGGCACGGGTCGAGCGCGAGACCTGACGCACCATGTTCAGCTCTTCCAGCGCGTCGGGATAATCCATGCGCAGTTTGAGCATGAAGCGGTCCAGTTCAGCTTCCGGCAGCGGATAAGTGCCTTCCTGTTCAATGGGGTTCTGGGTGGCCAGCACCATGAACGGCTGCGGGATGGGGAGGGCGCGCCCTTCAAGGGTAACTTGCCGCTCCTGCATGGCTTCAAGCAGCGCAGCCTGAGTCTTGGCCGGTGCCCTGTTGATTTCGTCGGCGAGCAGCAGGTTGGTGAACAGCGGGCCCTTGCGCAGCTTGAACTGCTCAGTCTGCATGTCGTATACCGCATGACCGGTGACATCGCTGGGCATCAGGTCCGGCGTAAATTGAATACGGGCGAACTCGCAGCCTATGCAACTGGCAAGCGCTCTGACCAGCAACGTCTTGCCCAGACCGGGCACGCCTTCCAGCAGCACATGGCCGCCGCCGATCAGCGCGGTCAGCACGTCTTCGATGACCGCGTTTTGCCCGATCACGGCCTTTTGCAGCTCGTTGCGCAATGCCTGAGCCAGTTGACTGGCGCGCTGACGCTGCTGCAACTGGGTGCTCGCAGCGCTCGCTATACCGGTCGGCTCGTTTGCCGGCTCGGTGATTGGCTCGGTGCTGCCTGATGGGTCGGGCGTCTGGTCGCTCATGCGTTCTGGAGTCCTGTTAACGGCTGCCGGTCTTTTATCGTCTATAAACCAGACGTTAGCCCGATCTGGCCTTTTTCGGTTCTTTAGTGTGCTGAATGGAGGGTTGAGCGGTCTACCTCCGGTGTGAAATCGTCCCACCTTGCGTGCTCTGCCAAAGCACTCGGGCACCTTGCATAATGCGCAGGCAGGTACCCGGTACACGTCCCTGACAGCACCGGAATCGATGGCGATTCCATCTGCGTCACTGTGTTGCGCTGTGCTCGATGTCTGGTCACAAGGCATTCCTGAGTATCTGCAGATGGGCTACCTGGCGGGTGAATTCGCTGTGTGAGAGGCGCTGCGGCGGACGAGGCCGCAGGGCGTTGCTGATGGCGCTGGTGGGTTGTCGGGTAAGGCGTGAGAGCACCTGCCATTGTTCGGCCACCGCCAGCTGCTCGAAACCGGGATGCAACTGGCGGGCGCGGCGCAGAATGTCCTGTTGCAGGCTCTTGATCAGCGTCTGCTGCCCGCTGCGTCTGCGCAGAAATTCGGCGCTGGCGCGCAGATGCTCGGTCAGTTGTCGACGCGCAAGCGGGTCGGGCCGACGCACCGGGCCTTCGCGCAGGGCGATGTGCCAGAGGCCCAGGCCGATCAGCAGCGCCAGGGTCAGCAGCGCCTGAGGGTAGTTGCGTACCAGCAGGGTCAGCAGGTTGTCGTGTTCGGTTTGCAGCACCAGGGTTACTTCGCTGCCTTGCGTCAGATACCAGAGCAACCAGGCATTGTCATACGTGCCGATCGATCGGGCTTTCCACAGGTTGGCGTCAGTCACAACGGTAATCAGCCCGTTGCCACGGCTTATTTGCAGCAAATGTGTGGCTTCGGCGCTGTTCGCCCAGGACTGTGCGTGATCTTCCGGGTCTTCCAGATGAAACGCCGGATCGAAGCTCATGTACGCCGGGGCATTTTCGTTTTCTAGATAGAGGCGGGTCAGCTCGGGCCAGGGCACCTTTTTGCGTCCGGGTGCGGGTGTCATCAGAGGGATCGGCAGCAGGGGCTGAGCATCGTTCAGCTGTCGCTCCCGCGCATTGATGTCCGTGGTGAGGTACTGATGGATCTCTAGTCTGTCCAGCAGCAGATCGCCGCTGCGGCCTTTTTGCTCGTCCCAGAGTTGCTCGGCCACGAACAGCAGGTGTCCGCCCGATTCGGCCCAGTTCAACAGCCGTTCGGTTTGTGCAGGGGTCATGTCTGCCCGGTCGTCGAGCAGCAGCAGGGTCTGTGCGCTCCGACTCGGATCGGGAAGTTCAGCCAGGGTGTCGGTGGTGTTCACGGTAACGGACAGCCCACGCAGGAAGTGTTCGGCTGCGAGCCAGGGATTGGCCTTTGCCTGCGGGGAGGGGCCCTGATCGACGGTTTTCTCGTAGCGTTCCAGGTGACGGCTCAGGTAAAGCCCTGCGCCTGTCAGCAGTAAGAGGGCCAGCAGCCCGATCAGTATTCCGCTGCGGCGGCTCATGCCTGCACCGCCGAATTGAACAGACGGCGCCAGCCATCGCAGAGTTCCTGCCGGGCATGGGCCGGTGGCAGGCGATGGCCGTAGGCGAGGTTTTGCCAGTGTAGAGTCAGGTTATGGCTGAATTCGTTGAGCAGCGGCTGGTTCAGCGAAGCGATGCGCTCCAGTACCTGGCTTTCGGTGTCGGCCTTTTTCAACGGCAAACGGTAGTCGCTCATCAAGCGGCTGAGCAGCGCGCGGTACAACAGGCTCAGGGCCTCGCGAGGCTGGCTGCTCCAGAGCCGTTCTGCCTGGTCCGCGACATCGTCAGGCAGGCTTTCGGCATTCACTTGCAGGCCGAATAGCTGCTCGGGGGCCGGGCGGGCAGCGTTTGTCGAGTCGGCCTTGCGACTTGCGAACGTCTTGAGCCAGTCCCTGTAATGCCAGATCACCAGGCCGGCCAGACCGATGACCACACCCCACAACAGCATCTCGATCAGGCTGGCCAGGGCACTTGCCGCCCGAAGCAACCGGTTGAGCCAGGCGATCAGCCAGCTCTGGTCATGCACCTTCCCCGCTGCAGGCCGGGTTGTCTGTTGTTCGGGAAAGCGCCAGCCTGTTTCGGTCTTGAGATTTCTGAAGGGCGGTTGTTGCAGTACGCTCTGAATCTGGCTTCGGGCCGCTTCGCTGGTCAGTGTCTGGCGGGTCAGGCGCGGCGTGTCGGGTGGTGCCAGGGGCGAGTCAGGTTCTGCGCCGCTGGTATCAGGCAGCGGGCAGCTATAGCTTTGTTGATCGGCCCAGGCCGGGGCTGGTGCTGCGGAAAGCATCACACCCACGCCGATCAGCAGCGCATAGGCACTGCCGATCAGGCGCTGGCGCAGGCGTCTGAAAACCAGCTCGATGTCCCAGGCTTCAAGGACCGTACGGCGATTGAGGTACAGGGTGAAGCCGCAGGCCACGTAGACAGGTTCCCAGAGTATCAGCGCCAGGGCGTAGAAAAGATTGGTCAGGTGGTCGATCCACAGCCACTGGTTTTCGACGTCGAGCAGGTTCATCCAGTGCCAGTCGATCTGGATCTGCTGCGGAATGAAGGCGTAAAGCAGGATCAGCAGCCCTATCCACAGTGAGTATTCCAGATGTGCGCCGACGATGGTGAGCAGCCGCGCGGCGCGCAGGTCCTTCTGGCTCAACAGGCTGATGCGCAGGGCGCGCTCCGTACCGGCCAGATGTTCCAGTTGCTGCACCGGTAACTGGAAGCTGCGACTCAGACAAAGCCTTCGCCATAACAGGCTGGGCAACAGTTGATCTTTCAAGGTGGCTGGCCAGGCCTTGAGTGCTTGTCCGAGCGTAGGTGCTGCGCCAAACAGTGACTGCGACAGGATGAGCAGCGGCAAGCGTTCGAACGCTGGCTTGAGCCACCAGAACAGCAGAATCGCTGCCGAGGGATAATCCCAGAGCAGCGCACTGAGCAGGCAGAAAAAGGGCAGGGTGACGATTGCCCAACTGCTCATCAGCACACTGCGGTGCCGGCCCGCGAGCAGCACGCCAAGGTCGATGGCTTCCCAGGGGGATCGAGGACGTATGGCGACGTTCGACTCAGTCAGGCGCATGAGGTTTACGTCCTGCCAGGGTCAGGTAGGCGGCAACCAGCGCCCATAAGGCGGCACCGGTGAGGTACTTGAGCAGCGGCCCGGGCCAGGTCATCGATGACCAGTAAGCCTCGATGAATGCGGCAATCAGCAGAAACAGGATGACCCCGCCGACCAGTTGCACGCTGGTCCTGGCGGCATTGCGCAGCGCGGCACTGCGCATCAGTCTTCCAGGGGCCAGCAAGGCCCATCCCAGCTTCAGACCTGCCGCGCCGGCCAGGGCGATGGCGGTCAGTTCGAAAGCACCGTGACCGATGACGAACGTCCAGAATGTCTGCCCGAAACCGATGTCGGTCAGGTGGCCTGCAATGGCACCAGTCATCAACCCATTGAACAGCAGGAAAAACACGCTGCCCAGACCGAACAGCAAACCGCTGGCGTAGGTCTGAAAGGCGATGCCGATGTTGTTCATGATGTAATAGCCGAACATCATCCAGTCCGCGTCGGAGGCCCGCTCGACGGGTTGGCCGATCCGGCTGGCCGACGGGTCATACATGCTCTGCATGTCGGCCAGTTGCCCGGCGCTGACGATGCTGTAGACCAGTTGCGGAAAGGCGTAGACCAGCAGTCCCATGCCGATCAGGCTGCCGAAAAACAGCACGCTGGCAACCAGCACGAAACGCCACTCGGCGCGCACCAGTCGTGGAAAACCACCCAGAATGAAGCTCAGCAGTCTGGCCAGCGGAGCGCTACGGTGACGGTAAAGTTGCTGGTGGCCGCGCATGGCCAGTTGATGCAAGGGGTCGATCAGATGGCTGCTGTAGCCACGCTCCTGTGCCAGTGCCAGATGGTGACAGATGCGCCGATAGTCGCCGGGAAATGTTTCGCAGCCGTGAGCATCGGCCTTGCCGTTTTCAAGCGCATCAAGGCGTTGCCCAAAGCGTTGCCACTCATCCTGATGGCGGGTTTCAAAAAGGCTCTGCTTCATTTCGGCCCCAACAGATGGCGGGCGATGCCGTTGACATGAACGACCGCCCTGTCGTCAGGGATTTGCAAGGGCTCGGCAAGAATCGCCGCCAGTTCCTGAGTTCGCGCGCTGGACAGTTCGCTCTGTCGCTCCGCCAGACCGAGTACAGCACGCTGCTCATCCACATGCAGGGCAAAGGGCACAATCACCGGTTCTGCCTCTGGCAGGATGGGGCGGGCTACGGGGCGGTCACTGTAGATCACCAGTGTCCCGGCCGCGAGATCACCCAGCCGTTTGAACAATGGATGGCTCAGGCAACTGATCGCCCCCAGCCCGTAGCCGAGAGGAAGCATGTCGACAAAACGCAGCAGATTGCGTATCAGCGACGCGGACCAGTCTACAGGGGGGCCGTCGTCGTGAACCACCCGTAGCCCGAGCACTCGCTTCCCGGGTGTGCGCCCCTGATTCAGCACTTCAAACAGCACCATGTACCACCAGTTCACCAGAAAGAACACGATGGCGGCCAAGCCCATGCCGAGCTTGTCAAACCACTGCAGGAGCAAAAAGAACACACCGATGAGGGCTGCGCGAATTGCGAAGTCGATACCGAATGCCAGTGCACGCGCAACCAGGCCGGCAGGGCGAAGAACCATGTCGATGCCTTCCGGCGTCTCGATTTCGATGCGGGTGTCCAACGGCGTGGGCAGCGCTGCATTCCTTGGCAAAGCGGGAAGGGGGTACATTGTCGGGAGGGCGCGCCTGAAAACGAAAACTGATGCTAGCTACCGCAGCAGAGCTAAGCAACCGACCATTCAATACGCGGGCTGTAAGAAAACATTTCCCGGTACGCCCGATATTACCCGATTAGCCAATGGCGCTTGTCACGGCCTACACTTCGCGGGTCTTTTGTTCAGGATCAGCCCGTGACTTCCAGCATTTTCTGGTACGACTACGAAACCACCGGTATCAACCCGCGCAACGATCGTGCGCTGCAGGTGGCCGGTATCCGCACGGATACCGAACTCAATGAAATTGCGCCTCCGGTCAATCTGTACTGCCAGCTCAGCGATGACATTCTGCCCCATCCTGCTGCGTGCGTAATTACTGGAATCACGCCGGTTACGCTGGCAGAAAAAGGCTTGTGCGAGGCGGATTTCATGACACGTGTACATGCCGAGCTTTCTGCGCCGGGTACATGTGGCGCGGGTTACAACACCTTGCGTTTCGATGATGAAGTCACACGTTACAGTTTTTATCGCAACTTCTTCGATCCTTACGCTCGCGAGTGGCAGGGCGGTAACAGTCGCTGGGATCTGATCGACGTTGTACGCGCGGCCTATGCACTGCGCCCCGATGGCATTGTCTGGCCAGAACAGGACGGTCGGGTCACTCTCAAACTCGAGCGCTTGACTGCAGCAAATGGCATCGATCATGGACAGGCCCATGACGCGTTATCCGATGTGCGTGCAACGATTGCTCTGGCGCGCCTGATTCGCGAGAAACAGCCGAAGCTTTACGACTACCTGTTCGCACTGCGCAGTAAACAGAAAGTCCAGGAACAGGTTCGCCTGATGGAGCCTCTGGTGCATATTTCGGGACGCTTTTCTGCCGCACGCAATTACCTCGGCGTGGTGCTGCCGCTTGCCTGGCATCCCCATAACCGCAACGCGCTGATCGTGTGCGATCTGCACCTGGATCATTCACCGTTGTTGCAGGACGACGCCGAAATACTCAGGCAGCGTTTATATACCCGGCGTGACGCGCTGGCGGAAGGCGAATTGCCGGTGCCGCTCAAACTATTGCATATTAATCGTTGCCCGGTGATCGCCCCGCTGGGCGTGCTGCGCAGTGAAGATCAGCAGCGGCTGCAACTGGACATGGCAGGCTATCAGGCACGCGTAACACAGTTGAGTGACAGCCGGGAAGTTTGGCAGGATAAACTGCAGGTCCTTTACGGCAAGGACGATTTTGCGGTAAGTGAAGATCCCGAACAGCAGTTATATGATGGCTTTATCGGTGACCGTGATCGTCGATTGTGCGAGCAAGTTCGGCAGGCCGAGCCCGAACAACTGGCGCGTGACGCGTGGCCGTTTGATGATGCGCGGTTGCCTGAATTGTTATTCCGGTACCGCGCTCGTAACTTTCCTGACACCTTGAGCGGCGAAGAGCAGGCGCGGTGGCAAGACTTCTGTCGGCAGCGGCTGAGCAACCCGGAGTGGGGCGCGCCCAATACCCTGAGTGACTTTACGGCGGCGCTGGCTGAATGCTCTCTTAGTGCCGTGCCAGAGCAGTTGGAGGTGTTGCGGCAGTGGCAGGATTACGCGCAGGGACTGAGTAAACGTCTGGGTGTATAAATAACGGACAATAAAAAACGCCAGCAGGCTGGCGTTTTTGCAATCGCAATAAAACGCGATTTCTTGAAGCTTAGCCCAGCAGGGTGGCCCAGCTTTCAACGTCGTCGCTGCCCCACTTGGCTTTCCACTCTTTCAGCGTCTTGTGGTTGCCACCTTTGGTTTCGATGACTTCACCGTTGTGTGGGTTCTTGTATTGCTTGACCTTGCGAGCGCGTTTGGTGCCGGCAGGTTTAACAGCGCCACCACGAGGGGCCTTGTTTACCTTGGCATCCGGATCCAGCATAGCAATGATGTCACGCAGCGACTTTTGATACTCGCCCATCAGCGTACGCAGTTTGCCTTCGAATTCCAGCTCGGTTTGCAGTTTGTCGTCTTGCGACAGGTTCTTCAAACGGGCTTGCAGTTCTTTGATGGCTTCTTCTGTGGCGCGGTATTCGTTGATCAGGGACATGAGGAGACCTTATGTTGTGAGGGTTGCAGGGATACAGTGGGGCAATAATAGTCACTGTAAATGAGCAAGTAAACATTAAATAAAAGTTTTATTTGAATTATTTAGCAATATACACGCGTCCTACAGACGTCTGAACTAGGCGTGCCCCCGTCCTCCCTGAAAAGACCCTCGCTATAAAGCCCTCCTTAATATAGGTCTTGTTTAGCGCTGCGCTGCGTAGACGCGGATACTGGCAAGGTGCAATCTTTCCCCTTTTCGGTGTCCTTTTTCAGGGGCTGCATTCAGGCAACAGAGATACTGCAGTTTTGCTGCGCAGCCGCTAGAATAGCGGCTTTGCGAAGTTCTGGAGTTTCCCCCAATGCGCACTTTTCGTCTGGTGATTGCTTGCCCGGACCGTGTAGGCATCGTTGCCAAAGTCAGTAACTTTCTGGCGTCCCATAACGGCTGGATCACCGAAGCGAGTCATCATTCGGACAATCTCAGCGGCTGGTTTTTCATGCGTCACGAGATACGTGCCGACACCCTGCCTTTTGATCTGGACGGGTTCCGTGAGGCCTTCACGCCGATTGCCGAAGCGTTTTCGATGGACTGGCGCATCACCGACTCGGCGCAGAAGAAGCGCGTCGTGCTCATGGCAAGCCGCGAATCGCACTGTCTGGCCGACCTGCTGCACCGCTGGCACAGTGACGAACTCGACTGCGATATTGCCTGCGTGATTTCAAACCACCAGGACCTGCGCAGCATGGTCGAGTGGCATGACATTCCTTATTACCATGTTCCGGTGGACCCGAAAGACAAGGAACCTGCATTTGCCGAAGTCTCGCGTCTGGTCGGGCATCATCAGGCGGACGTTGTGGTGCTGGCGCGCTACATGCAAATCCTCCCGCCACAACTGTGCCGTGAATATGCTCACCAGGTCATCAACATTCACCACAGCTTCCTACCGTCCTTCGTCGGTGCCAAGCCTTATCACCAGGCGTCGTTGCGCGGCGTCAAGCTGATTGGCGCGACCTGTCACTATGTCACGGAAGAACTTGATGCCGGTCCGATCATCGAGCAGGACGTGGTACGTGTCAGCCATCGTGACAGCATCGAAAACATGGTGCGCTTCGGTCGCGACGTTGAAAAAATGGTATTGGCTCGCGGTCTGCGTGCTCATCTGGAAGACCGTGTCCTGGTACACGACAACAAGACAGTTGTCTTCGACTGATCTATCTTTTCGGGAGTGTGCCCCTCGCGCTCCCGACTCTGCCCGTCGGCAATGGTGTAACACCCAAGGTGAAAGCCCGTGACCGATCCTCTCGATAAAGCCACATCCACCGCCCCTGCAACGCTTGGCGAAGGCTGCCTGAGCCGTTATGACCCTGCGGCACTGACTGCGGAAAACGGTGCTGATTTTGAGGGCGCTGCCGCATTGTGGCGCGAGTTGCAGCAATCGGACGTAGCCGATGAAAGGCTTGTGGGGACGGGAGCGGAAGGGGAGGAGTGAATCAAACCTTTGTGGCGGTGCAGAAACCTGCACCGCCACAAGGGCTCTGAATCAGGCCAGAGCCTTGGAGGCCAGCCAGAACAGGGCTGCGGACAGGGCGACCGTTGCAGGCAGGGTCAGCACCCAGGCCAACAGGATGGTACGAACGGTTCCGCCTTGCAGACCGCTTTTGTTGGCGACCATGGTTCCGGCAACACCTGATGACAGAATGTGCGTGGTGGAAACCGGCAGACTGAACACGTTGGCCAGGCCAATGGCGCAGGCAGTAGTGATTTGTGCCGACATGCCTTGTGCGTAGGTCATGCCCTGCTTGCCGATCTTCTCGCCGATAGTCAGTACCACGCGTTTCCAGCCGACCATGGTGCCGATGCCCAGCGCCAGCGCGACTGCCAGGATCACCCAGAACGGTGCGTACTCGGTGGTGGTGGTCAGGTCCTTGCGAAGTTTCTCCAGGTCGGATTTTTCACGCGCCGACAGGTCTGGAAGTTTGCCGACCTTGCGGGCGGTGTCGTCCAGGCACAACAGATAACGGCGTACTTCGATGCGGCTTTCAGGGGCCAGAGCGTGGTAGTCGGACACGCCTTTCAAGCGGTCGAGCAACGCATCGATGGTCGGTTCGGTCTGCTTCGGATTGCAGGCAGAGCTGGACGGCAGGTCGCCTTTTTCGGCTTTACCCATGGCCAGATATTCGCCCAGCGTGCTGCTGTTGCGCTGATAGAACTGGCTCAGATGCTGGGTCGCATCGCGGGTACGTTCGATCTGATAGGTCGTGCTGGTAAGGTCGAGTACGAACTGGCTGGGCACGATACCGATCAATACCAGCATGATCAGGCCGATGCCTTTCTGGCCGTCATTCGAACCATGTACGAAGCTGACCGCCATTGCGGAGATGACCAGCACCAGACGATTCCAGAACGGAGGGTGCTTCTTGTCGTCCAGCTTGCGGCGCTGGTCCGGAGTTTTATGCATCTTCGACTGCGGGCGCCACCATTTCAGTGCAACCAGTACCAGCCCCGCGACGATAAAGCCAGCCAGTGGCGAGAACACCAGCGAAGCGCCGATGTCGATCGCTTTCTGCCAGTTGACGCCATCGGCCAACGGGATTCCGTTGATCAGCGCATTGGCCAGACCCACGCCGAGTATCGAGCCGATCAAAGTGTGCGAACTGGAAGCCGGGATGCCGAAGTACCAGGTACCGAGGTTCCAGGTAATGGCCGCCGCCAGCAGCGAGAACACCATGGCCAGCCCGTGGCCGGTGTTGACGTTGATGAGCAGCTCGACCGGCAGCAGATGGACGATGGCGTAGGCAACACCCACACCGCCCAGCAATACGCCGAGGAAGTTGAATACACCAGAGAAGAACACGGCCAGATGAGGCGGCATGGCCTTGGTGTAAATGACTGTCGCCACCGCATTGGCGGTGTCATGAAAGCCGTTGATGAACTCGAAGGTGAGGACAAAAGCCAGGGCAAGCAACAGGCTCACAAGCACCCAGGCATCAAGCCCGCTGAATAAATCGATCATGTAGGTTTTCTGACCGGGTCTGAAGGGGGCGCGATTATGACAGAAAAAATACCGAACGACTTGTCGTCACTGCGAGGTGTCGCCTCAAGCCAAAAAAAAGACGCATGAACGCCGCCCCGTTGAATACTCTTTGTGGCCGTCTGGCGTTTTGTTCCGGGTGCTGGAAGGCAGAGATGAGCGGGCGCGGGATCATGAGACCCGCGCTGTCATGGCTCTTCTTTCAGGCCTTCTTCCATTTTTTGCAATTCTTGCTTGAACGCTTGATCCAGCAGGCTGGCTCTTTTGCGCCAAGGCTTGCGTTCCGGTTCTGGTTGCGCGGCGTAGGTAGTGATTTCACCGCCGTAGACATCCTTGTAACGTTGTTCCTGGCGCTCAAGTTCCGCGCGCAGTTCATCTTTAGTCACTGTAATACCTGATCGAGTCAAATGGGCTCTGGTGATGACGCAGAACAGTGCAAGTATGTTCACTCCAGTCGGGCTGTATACCAGATACAGTCAGAGGCCTGATCGGGCGAATGCGCGAAAAGATTGCTGGACATCCTGTTATTGTCTGCGGCTACGTGCACCAGAGAAACAACTGTCGTAGCGACATGTGTGTGATTCAAGCGCTGGGCTCGAGCTGGCGGGCTTGCCTGTGTTCTCGCCGCGACGGTGGTGCACCGCGACAGCGCGTCGACACGATGATCAAGGCGTAATCGGGTAGACGGATCAATCGCTGTGAGGGTAATGCCAGCCAACTGAGGGGTACTATCGCCAAGAAGTTCTGTTACGTCAACAACAGAGGTTGAATGAGTTCACATGTCTGGTTTTTTTGTACGATTGTTCCGAAGTTTGAGTGAGGCATTTATATGACGGAACTTTTATAAGACACTTTTTACCCACCTGACGACAGAGCGCCGACCCTCGTGTTCAGAGCGCTTTATATGCGGTGCGTTCGGAGTTGTGAGGCGATGGAGAAAAAACGGGGCGGTTTCACGCGTGCAAGGCATTTTCACAATGAAAACGGCCTTGCTTGGTGAGCAAGGCCGCTGCCTTGGACTTCTCAGTGGGTACCTGACCAGTAATTTCCAAGAAGTCACTTCGTGGCAGAGGTAAAGGTATAAGTATATTTACGGTGGGTCAATTGCGATTATCGGCCACCTGTTCGATAATCGCACAAGCAGGGTGCGTGTCGTTGCCTCCAACAGACCTGAAACCTGCGTACTACAGGGCCTGAAAGGGAGTGACAGAGGGTGCGTCAATGAACGATGAACTGCGTAAATCTTTTGCCTCATTGGCACCGCCCATCGTGGCGTCGCCCGCCAGGCGAATACAGGCACTGACCGGCGACCCGGATTTCATGACGTCGCTGGCGCGGGGACTGGCTGTCATTCATGCGTTCCAGGAGCGCAAGCGGCACTTGACCATCGCGCAGATCAGCCACCGGACGGAAATTCCCCGAGCGGCTGTGCGGCGCTGCCTGCACACATTGATCAAGCTGGGTTACGCGACCACTGATGGCCGCACGTATTCCCTGCTGCCCAAAGTGCTGACGCTGGGTCATGCCTATCTGTCATCGACGCCTCTGGCGACGTCCTCGCAGCCTTATCTGGACCGTATGAGCGACCAACTGCACGAGGCATGCAACATGGCCACGCTGGAGGGCGACGATATTCTTTATATAGCGCGCTCTGCGACCACACAGCGATTGATCTCGGTTGACCTCTCCGTAGGCGGACGCCTCCCGGCGTACTGCACGTCCATGGGGCGAATCCTGCTGGCTGCGCTGGATGACGTGTCGCTGCACGAATACCTTGACCATGTCGATCTGCAGCCCAAGACCAGTCGTACAATCCGCACGCCGGAAGCGCTGCTTGAATGCCTGCAACTGGTTCGTCAACAAGGTTGGTGTATTGTCGATCAGGAACTGGAGCAAGGGCTGCGCTCGATTGCCGTACCGGTTTATGATGCGTCGGGCCAGGTGCTGGCCGCGCTGAATGTCAGTACCAGCGCCGGGCGTGTGGCGCGGAGCGAGCTTGAACAGCGCTTTCTGCCCATCATGCTCGACGCCAGCCGCGACCTGAGCACCCAGTTGTTCACCTGACCGAGTGAACCCGGCTGGTCAGGCGGTTCTGATCAGCTGAATTTGTTCGATTACCGAACGGTTAGTCGATTATCGGATTGTTTGCCCGTCTGCTCAGGCATAACCTCATTTTCATTCCGGCGCAGGTCTTCGCGCCGATCATTGAACGTGATGTTGGGTTCGGAGCACCTCATGGCAGACATTCTTTCTTTGCGCGATGCGGTGAAGCAACTGGTCAACGATGGCGACACCGTTGCACTGGAGGGCTTCACTCATCTGATCCCCACGGCCGCCGGCCATGAAATCATCCGTCAGGGTAAAAAAGACCTGACCCTGGTGCGCATGACTCCTGACCTGATCTACGACCAGTTGATCGGTGCAGGTTGTGCGAAACGTCTGATTTTTTCGTGGGGCGGCAACCCAGGCGTTGGCTCCTTGCACCGTCTGCGCGATGCCGTTGAAAAGCAGTGGCCGCGCGCGATGGAAATTGAAGAGCACAGCCATGCCGATCTTGCCAATGCCTACGTGGCGGGTGCGTCGGGCCTGCCGTTCGCAGTGCTGCGCGCTTATGCAGGCTCTGACCTGCCCAGGGTCAACCCGCTGATCAAGACCGTAACCTGTCCGTTTACCGGGGAAGTATTGGCTGCTGTGCCTTCAGTACGCCCGGACGTGACCGTGATTCATGCACAAAAAGCCGACCGCAAGGGCAACGTCCTGTTGTGGGGCATTCTGGGCGCGCAGAAAGAGGCCGCGCTGGCTGCGAAGCGTTGCATTGTGACCGTGGAAGAAATCGTCGACGACCTGAAGGCACCGATGAACTCCTGTGTGCTGCCAACCTGGGCATTGAGCGCGGTGTGCCTGGTGCCCGGCGGGGCTCATCCGTCCTATGCACACGGGTATTACGAGCGTGACAACCCGTTCTATCAAGCCTGGGACCCGATTGCCCGGGACCGGGAAACCTTCACGGCGTGGATCGATGAGTACATCCACGGCACTGCAGATTTCAGTGAATTCCAGAGCAAGCTGGCTCGCGCTTCGGAGGCCAAATAATGACTTACTCCACCAGTGAAATGATGACCGTCGCCGCCGCCCGTCGTTTGCGCAATGGTTCGGTATGCTTCGTCGGCATCGGTCTGCCGTCCAAAGCCGCGAACCTGGCACGCCTGACGTCAGCGCCGGACGTGGTGCTGATCTATGAGTCAGGCCCGATTGGTGCCAAACCTACCGTGTTGCCGCTGTCGATTGGTGATGGCGAGCTGGCGGAAACCGCGGACACGGTGGTTTCCACCAGCGAAATCTTTCGTTACTGGCTGCAGGGCGGGCGTGTCGACGTCGGCTTTCTCGGCGCGGCGCAGGTGGACCGATTCGGCAATATCAACACCACCGTGGTCGGTGATTATCACCATCCCAAAGTGCGGCTGCCGGGCGCTGGTGGCGCGCCGGAAATCGCCGGATCGGCCAAGTCGGTGCTGATCATTCTCAAGCAGTCGGCGCGTTCGTTCGTCAACAAGCTGGATTTCATTACCTCCGTCGGCCACGGCGAAGGCGGCGATTCGCGTAAGCGCCTGGGTTTACCCGGTGCCGGTCCGGTGGGGATCATCACCGACCTGTGCATCATGGAGCCGGAAGCCGACACCAACGAGTTCGTCGTGACCACGCTGCACCCAGGCGTGACCCGTGAGCAGGTTATTGCAGCCACGGGTTGGGAAGTCCGCTTTGCCGACACGGTGCTTGTGTCCGAAGAGCCTACCGACATCGAGCTGACAGCGCTGCGTGATCTGGAAGCCCGGACCGCCGCCGCTCATGGCCAGGTTGCAGGAGAAGCGTGATGCGTGAAGTGTTTATCTGCGATGCGATTCGCACTCCCATCGGACGCTTCGGCGGTGGCCTGTCTTCGGTGCGTGCAGACGATCTTGCCGCCGTGCCGATCAAGGCATTGATGGAGCGCAACCCCTCGGTCAACTGGGAAGAGATCGACGAGGTGTTCTTCGGCTGTGCCAACCAGGCGGGTGAGGACAACCGCAACGTTGCGCGAATGGCAGCACTGTTGGCGGGGCTGCCGGAAAACGTTCCGGGCGTGACCCTCAATCGCCTGTGTGCTTCCGGTATGGACGCCATTGGTACGGCGTTCCGGGCCATCGCTTCGGGTGAAATCGAACTGGCGATTGCCGGTGGTGTGGAGTCGATGTCCCGTGCGCCCTTCGTGATGGGCAAGGCCGATGCAGCGTTCTCGCGCAGCATGAAACTTGAGGACACCACCATCGGCTGGCGCTTTATCAACCCGGCCATGAAGGCCCGCTACGGTGTGGACTCCATGCCCGAGACGGGCGACAACGTAGCCAGTGATTTCAGGATTTCTCGAGCCGATCAGGACGCTTTCGCCCTGCGCAGCCAGCAACGCACTGCCGTTGCCCAGGCTGCGGGCTTTTTCGAGGAAGAGATTGTGCCGGTGCGGGTGGCGCACAAAAAAGGCGAAACCATTGTCGACAAGGATGAGCATCCGCGCAGCGATACCAGTCTGGAGACTCTGGGCAAGCTCAAACCGGTCAACGGCCCGGACAAAACGGTCACCGCCGGCAATGCCTCCGGGGTCAACGATGGGGCTGCCGCGCTGATTCTGGCTTCGGCCGAGGCCGTCCGCAAGCACGGCCTGACGCCTCGGGCCCGAGTACTGGGCATGGCCAGCGCAGCCGTTGCACCCCGGGTAATGGGCATCGGTCCGGTGCCTGCGGTGCGCAAGCTGGTCGAACGACTGGGCCTGGCGGTGACTGATTTCGATGTTATCGAGCTCAACGAAGCGTTTGCCAGCCAGGGTTTGGCGGTTCTGCGTGAACTGGGTCTTGCGGACGACGCGCCGCAGGTCAATCCCAACGGCGGGGCCATTGCCCTCGGCCATCCGCTGGGTATGAGCGGTGCACGGCTGGTTCTGACTGCGCTGCATCACCTGGAAAAAACCGGAGGGCGCAAAGGCCTGGCAACCATGTGTGTGGGTGTCGGGCAAGGCCTTGCGCTGGCAATCGAGCGTCCATAAAAACCGGCACAGGTATCTGTTCAATGGCCCGGATCAGCGGATTGCCTCCACGAAAGGGCGATCTGCAGGTCCGGGCTGTTGTGCTTGGGTAAGGAGGATGTTACAGATTGTTGCTTATGGATAAATCCGCGTGGGGAAAACAATGACTACAACATCAAACACACCGCATTACACCGGCGAGGAGCGAAGCAAAAGAATCTTCGCGATTGTCGGGGCGTCATCAGGGAACCTTGTCGAGTGGTTCGACTTTTACATCTATGCCTTCTGCGCGATCTATTTCGCACCGGCTTTCTTTCCTTCCGATGATCCGACCGTTCAGTTGCTCAATACCGCAGGTGTCTTCGCCGCTGGCTTTTTGATGCGTCCGATTGGCGGCTGGTTGTTTGGCCGTGTGGCAGACAAGCATGGGCGCAAGAATTCCATGCTGATCTCGGTGACCATGATGTGCGCGGGATCGCTGATCATCGCCTGCCTGCCGACCTACGCATCGATCGGTGCCTGGGCACCGGCCTTGCTGCTGATGGCGCGCTTGCTTCAAGGCTTGTCGGTAGGTGGCGAATATGGCACCACGGCAACGTACATGAGCGAAGTGGCCTTGCGCGGGCAGCGCGGCTTTTACGCCTCGTTCCAGTACGTCACCCTGATCGGCGGTCAGTTGCTTGCGGTATTGACGGTGGTCATTCTTCAGCAGTTTCTGACCACCGAGGAGCTGCGTGACTACGGCTGGCGTATCCCGTTCGTGATCGGTGCGGCCGCTGCGGTCATTGCCTTGCTGCTACGCCGCACGCTGAATGAAACCACAACTGCCGAAAGCCGTAAGGACAAGGACGCTGGCAGTATTGCGGCACTGTTCAAGCATCACGCAGCGGCCTTCATCACCGTGTTGGGTTATACCGCCGGTGGCTCGCTGATTTTCTATACCTTCACTACCTACATGCAGAAGTACCTGGTCAATACCGGTGGCATGGAGGCCAAGACCGCCAGCTATATCATGACCGGCGCGCTGTTTCTGTACATGTGCATGCAGCCTTTCTTCGGCATGCTGGCGGACCGCATCGGCCGTCGCAATTCGATGCTCTGGTTCGGCGCGCTGGGTACGCTGTGTACGGTGCCGATCCTGATGACGCTGAAAACCACGACCAACCCGTTCATAGCGTTTGCGCTGATTACCCTGGCGCTGGCAATTGTCAGTTTCTACACGTCGATCAGCGGGCTGGTCAAAGCCGAGATGTTTCCACCTCAGGTCCGTGCGCTGGGCGTCGGTCTGGCGTATGCAGTGGCCAACGCGGTGTTCGGCGGCTCTGCCGAGTTTGTTGCACTGAAACTCAAAAGCGCCGGAATGGAGAACAGCTTCTACTGGTACGTGACAGCGATGATGGCTGTCGCATTTCTGTTCAGTCTGCGCCTGCCCAGGGAGCCGAAGTATCTGCATCAGGATCATTGATCGCCGCTTTGTTGCGGCCCTAAAAAAACCCACCTGATCAGGTGGGTTTTTTATGCGCTGCAATCAGAACAGTTGAACCGAAGGTTTCTCCTTGGAGATGGTTTCGGTCTGTCCGGTTCTTTCATACCAGCCGCCGCCGAGGGCCTTGTACAGGTTGACCTCGCTGGTCAGCTGCGACAGGCGATCGGTGATCAGCGTTTGTTGTGCGCTGAACAACGAGCGCTGGGCGTCGAGGAAGGTCAGGTTGCTGTCGATACCGATCCGGTAGCGACGCTCGGCCAGACGGTAGTAGTCCTGGTTGGCTGCAACGAAGTCACGCTGTGCCTGGAGCTGCTCGTCGTAGGTCTTGCGCGAGGCCAGTCCGTCGGACACTTCCTGGAAAGCGGTCTGAATCGCTTTCTCGTAGTTGGCGACGCTGATTTCCTTCTGGATTTTCGAATAATCCAGGCTGGCGCGCAGGTTGCCGGCGTTGAAGATAGGGATGTTGATGCTCGGCTGGAACAGCCAGGTTCCCGAGCCTCCCTTGAACAGGCCGGACAACTCGGTGCTGCTGGTCCCGGCACTGGCCGTCAGGCTGATGCTGGGGAAGAACGCTGCGCGTGCTGCACCGATATTGGCGTTGGCAGCCTTGAGCGTATGCTCGGCCTCCAGAATGTCCGGGCGACGCTGCAGCAGGTCGGACGGCAGGCCTGCCGGCATTTCGGTCAGCATGTCGGAATCGAGCAATTGGCTGGCCGGCAGGTTGTCGGGCAAACCGGTGCCAAGCAGCAGCACCAGGCCGTTTTGATCCTGGGCCACCAGACGTTGGTATTGGGCCAGTTTGGCACGCGCGCTTTCAACCGCGGTGCGCGACTGGCTCAGGTCCAGCGCCGAAGAAACACCGACTTCATTGCTGCGCGAGGTCAGGCGATAGCTTTCTTCATAGGTCTTGAGGGTGTCCTGCGTCAGCTTGAGCAGTTCCTTGTCGGCCTGCCAGGTCAGGTAGGCATTGGCAACGTTGGCCACCAGACTGATCTGAGTGCTGCGACGCGCTTCTTCACTGGAGAAGTAGGTCTCCAGCGCCTGCTCGCTGAGGCTGCGCACCCGGCCAAAGAGGTCCAGCTCGTACGAGCTGACACCCAAAGCGGCAGAATAGCTGCTGGTGATGCGGGACTCGCCGGTTTGCGACTGGTCTGCAGGCACGCGCTGACGGGTGCCGCTACCGGTGGCCGAAACAGCAGGGAACAGGTCCGAGCGCTGAATACGGTACTGGGCGCGGTACGCGTCGATGTTCAGCGCCGCAACCCGCAGGTCACGGTTGTTGAGCAGCGCAGTCTGAATCAGCTGTTGCAGCGCCGGGTCATTGAAAAAGTGCCGCCAGCCTTGCTCCGCAGCGGCCATTTTGGCGCCTTCGACCGGCGAGTACGCCGGTCCTTGCGGATATTGTGCAGCGACCGGGGCTTCCGGCTGCTTGTACTCGGGGATCAAAGAGCAGCCGCCGAGAATGAACGCGGTAACTGCAAGAGAGATCAATGACTTGCTCATTGGCCAGCCTCATCGTGTGAAATATGTTTCTGCTTGCCCTTGAAGAGCCCTGAAACCGAGACGAAGAACAGGGGCACCCAGAAGATCGCCAGAATAACTGCGGTGATCATACCGCCGATTACGCCTGTACCGATCGAATGCTGACTACCCGAACCTGCGCCCGTGGAAATCGCCAGCGGCACAACACCAAGGATGAATGCCATGGACGTCATGATGATCGGGCGCAGACGCATGCGGCAGGCTTCGATCGCCGAGTCGACCAGGCTCTTGCCCTGTTCGTGAAGCTCTTTGGCGAACTCGACGATCAGAATGGCGTTCTTCGCCGCCAGCCCCACCGTCACCAGCAGTCCGACCTGGAAGAACACGTCGTTGGACAGACCGCGCAAGCTGGTTGCCATCAGCGCACCGATGACCCCTAGTGGCACGACGAGGATGACCGCGATCGGGATCGACCAGCTTTCATACAGCGCCGCCAGACAGAGGAACACAACCAGCAAGGACAGCGCATAAAGGGCAGGGGCCTGGGAGCCGGACAGACGCTCCTCGTAAGACAGACCTGTCCACGAAATACCGATACCTTGCGGCAGCTTCTTGGCCAGCGCTTCGACCTCGGCCATTGCCTCGCCGCTGCTGTAGCCTGGGGCTGGCGTACCGAGCACTTCCTCTGCCGCCACGCCGTTGTAGCGCGACAGTTTCGGTGAACCGTAGGCCCACTTGCCACTGGCGAAGGCCGAGAACGGCACCATTTCGCCCGAGCTGTTGCGCACATACCACTTCTTGAGGTCTTCAGGCGTCATACGCGCACCCGCATCGCCCTGGATGTACACCTTCTTCACACGGCCGCGGTCGATGAAGTCATTGACATAGCTGCCACCCAGCGCGATGGACAGTGTGTTGTTGATGTCCGACAGGGTGATGCCCAGCGCACTGGCGCGCTCGTCGTCGATAATCAACTGGTATTGCGGTTCGTCATTCAGTCCGTTCGGACGCACGCCTGCCAGAATCTTGCTCTGGGACGCCATGCCGAGGAACTGGTTACGCGCTTCCATCAGCTTGTCGTGGCCAACGCCGCCCTGATCCTGCAGATAGACGTCGAAACCGGTGGCGTTACCCAGTTCGAGAACCGACGGTGGAACGACCGCGAACACCATTGCGTCGCGCAGGCTGAAGAAATAGCCCTGAGCACGCTTGGCCAGTTCGAAGACACTGTTGTTGGAATCACGTTCTTCCCACGGCTTGAGCATGACAAATGCAATCGCCGAGCTTTGACCGCGGCCCGCAAAGTTGAAACCGTTTACCGAGAACACCGACTTCACTGCGCCGCTTTCCTTGGTCAGCAGGTATTCACGCATGTTGTCGATGACTTCCTGCGTACGTTCGGTCGAGGAGCCCGCCGGGGTCTGGATCTGGGCAAAGATAACGCCCTGATCTTCTTCAGGAAGGAACGCTGCCGGGATCCGCATGAACATCCAGACCATGCCTGCACAGATCAGGATATAACCCAGGTATGCCGGCCACTTGTGCTTGAGCATGTTGCCGACGCCGCGCTCGTAGCTCAGAACGCTACGGTCGAAGGTGCGGTTAAACCAGCCGAAGAAACCGCGTTTGGGCTGGCCGTGGGTCTTCTCGTCGATGGGCTTGAGCATGGTCGCGCAGAGCGCCGGGGTAAAGATCAGTGCCACGACGACCGACAGGGCCATGGCCGAGACGATGGTGATCGAGAACTGTTTGTAGATCACCCCGGTAGAACCACCGAAGAACGCCATCGGCAACAGAACCGCCGACAGCACCAGCGCGATGCCGACCAGCGCGCCCTGAATCTGAGTCATGGATTTGATCGTGGCGTCGCGCGGAGAGAGCTTTTCTTCCTCCATGACCCGCTCGACGTTTTCCACCACCACAATCGCATCGTCCACCAGCAAGCCGATGGCCAGCACCATACCGAACATGGTCAGGGTGTTGATGGTGAAGCCGAAGGCGGCAAGGATGCCGAACGTACCCAGCAATACGACCGGCACTGTCATGGTTGTAATGACGGTGGCGCGGAAGTTCTGCAGGAACAGGTACATCACCAGGAACACCAGCACGATCGCTTCGATCAGGGTGTGGACCACACCGTTGATCGATTCGCTGACGACGGGCGTGGTGTCGTACGGGTAGACGACTTTCATGCCTGGCGGGAAGAACGGTTCCAGCGACGAAACGGTCGCACGGATGGCCTTGGCGGTGTCCAGTGCGTTGGCACCGGTGGCGAGTTTGATCGCCAGACCCGATGCCGGTTTGCCGTCGAACTGCGAGTCGGTGCTGTAGTTCTCTGCGCCCAGGCCGACCGTGGCGACGTCTTTCAGGCGAACCTGCGAGCCGTCGGTGTTGACCTTGAGGAAGATGTTGCCGAACTGCTCGGCGGTCTGCAGACGCGTCTTGCCGATGATTGTGGCGTTCAGTTGCTGGCCGCTGATGGACGGCAGGCCGCCTAACTGGCCGGACGATACCTGAACGTTCTGGGCGGTGATTGCGTCTTTCACGTCCACCGGAGTCAGCTGGAAGTTGTTCAGCTTGGCCGGGTCCAGCCAGATACGCATGGCGTACTGCGAACCGAACACCTGGAAGTCACCGACACCGGAGGTCCGGGAAATCGGGTCCTGCATGTTCGACACGATGTAGTTGGCCAGGTCTTCCTTGCCCATGCTGCCGTCTTCCGACACCAGGCCGATGACCATCAGGAAGTTTTTCACTGCCTTGGTCACGCGGATACCCTGTTGCTGCACTTCTTGCGGCAGCAGCGGGGTCGCCAGGTTGAGCTTGTTCTGCACCTGAACCTGCGCGGTATCCGGGTTGGTGCCCTGATTGAAGGTCGCGGTGATGGTCATGCTGCCGTCGGAGTTACTTTCCGAGCTGACATAACGCAGGTTATCAATACCGTTGAGCTGTTGCTCGATCACCTGCACCACGGTGTCCTGCACTGTCTGGGCGGAAGCGCCCGGATAGGTGACCTGGATACCGATGGCTGGCGGTGCGATGCTCGGGTACTGGTTGATCGGCAGGCTGGAAATCGACAGCGCACCGACCAGCATGATCACGAGGGCAATAACCCAGGCAAAAATGGGTCGATCAATAAAAAATTTCGACATGGGTTACTCCCCTTTGCTGCCTGCGGCTTTATCAGTGGCCGGGGCAGGTGCCGGGTTTGCTCCTTTGACGTTGGTCGCTTCGGCGACTTTCACTTCCGCGCCTGGTTTGACGTACTGCAAGCCTTCAGTGATGACGCGATCACCTTCTTTCAGGCCGTCTTCGATCAGCCAGTCGCTGCCCACGGTGCGGTTGGCCACCAGAGTACGCATTTCGACCTTGTTGTCCTGATTGACCACCATGGCAGTCGGCGTGCCTTTCAGGTCGCGAGTCACACCTTGTTGCGGTGCCAGAATCGCTTTCGAGTTGACGCCGGCCTGCAGTTGCGCGTGGACGAACATGCCCGGCAGCAGACGGTGTTCCGGGTTCGGGAACACGGCGCGCAGGGTCACGGAACCGGTGGTCTGATCAACCGATACTTCGGAAAATTCCAGCTTGCCTTCCTGGCCGTAGACGCTGTTGTCTTCCAGCGTCAGCTTGACCTTGGCCGCGTTGTCGCCGGCCTTCTGCAGCTTGCCGCTTTCCAGGTCATTGCGCAGCTTGAGCATGTCGGCGGAGGACTGAACCACATCGACGTAGATCGGGTCGAGCTGCTGAATGGTTGCCATTGCCTCGGTCTGGGCACTGCTGACCAATGCGCCTTCGGTCACGGCAGAGCGTCCGATCCGACCGGAAATAGGCGCCAGCACCTTGGTGTAACGCAGATTGATCTGGGCAGTTTGCAGGGCAGCCTGAGCTTCCTGAGTAGACGCCAGCGCGGTGTCGTACTCCTGACGGCTTACCGCTTGCTCGCTGACCAGTTGCTTGTAGCGATCAGACATCGACTTGGCGGACTGAAGCGTCGCCTTGGCGCTATTGGCATTGGCTTCATAGACCGCAGGATCGATCTGATAGAGCTGTTGACCGGCCTTGACGTCGCCGCCTTCGGTAAACAGACGCTTGAGAATAATGCCGTTGACCTGAGGGCGTACCTCGGCCACGCGGAACGCGGTGGTCCGGCCCGGCAGCTCGGTGGTCAGTGTATAGGGCTGTGCTTTGAGGGTAACGACGCCGACCTGAGGGGGTTGCGCAGGCGGGGCCGCCTGTTCCTTCTTGCTACAGCCACTGAGCAGGGTTGCCAGGGCGACGGCAGTGACCAGAACGGTAACAGCTGGCTTGAATTGCATGAAGATCCTCGGGGCAGGAGCCTGTTTTCTCAACAGTACGTTGAAGTGTTAAAAAATATTTCGGCTAGATAAGTAGCATGCTAAGGAATATACTTACATTCGCGGCTGTTTGTAAACACCCGCCGTGCGCATTCGGCCACTATTCACGGTGCCGACAGCCAATTCGGGACAAGGCGAGACAAATGCCGCCCGGTCATATCTCCAGGCATGCCGCCAGACGCATGCGTGAGGTGAATTTTTTGAGGTTTTATTGCCATGGTTCGTCGCACCAAAGAGGAAGCTCAGATCACTCGCAGCCAGATTCTGGAGGCTGCCGAGCAGGCTTTTTATGAGCGAGGCGTCGCCCGCACCACGCTGGCCGACATCGCAACCCTTGCCGGTGTAACGCGAGGAGCCATTTACTGGCACTTCAACAACAAGGCCGATCTGGTTCAGGCAATGCTCGACAGCCTTCAGGAACCGCTCGACGAAATGGCGCAAGCCAGTCAGAGCGAAGAGGAGGAAGACCCGCTGGGTTGCATGAGAAATCTGTTGATTCATTTGTTTCATGAACTCGCACTGGACCCAAAAACCCGTCGCATCAATGAAATCCTGTTTCATAAGTGCGAGTTTACTGACGAAATGTGTGATTTTCGTCGGCAGCGTCAGGACAACGCCATCCAGTGCCATGACCGTATAACTCTGGGGCTGAACAATGCCGTGCGCCAAGGGCAACTGCCCAAAGAACTGGACACGTCCCGGGCCGCGGTCGCCCTATTTTCCTACGTCAACGGCATTATTTATCAATGGCTGCTGGTTCCCGACAGCTTTTCGTTGCCGGTAGAGGCTGAGCAACTGGTTGATGTGTGCCTGGACATGCTGCGTTTCAGCCCCACGCTACGGGTCGCCAATGCTTCCTGAGTGAAGGAAGGGTAACTGGCTGTAGCGCTCGGTGGTTGAGTCGGGCCGTTCCTTTTCATACACAGCCTAACGCCATTTCGTGCTTCTCATACAGTGTGTTTACCGACTGTTTACCTGACTTCTTCGATTGCGCTGAACCGTTACTGCCGATCACGCCTCGATCCGACAAAATATTGTAGGAAGAAGGTAGGACATTTCCTGATACATGTAGCTGATTTCCCAAAGTAATTTCCGAGTATTGCCCCGCAGGACAACTCCCTTCACTCTTCGCATCCTGAAACATCAGAAGAGAGGAGGGTTGCATGTTTTTGCCGAATCTTGCGCCTATGTGCCCTGAAATCAACACCAGATCTGCTGAAATGCACACGCGTGGACGAAGGCCTTGCGCGCCTGCGTGCGGGTGCCTGTCGGGCGTTATGGAAACGTGCGAAGCGCATGCAGGCCTGAGCGTAAACCTGGCTCCCGCCTTCGAACGGAGGGCGGAGCATGTCGGACACCGCAACTGATACTGTGAGGCTACTGACCGGAGTTACGCACCAATCCGCACGGGTGGCTATGGATTCTGAATTGGGGACGCCGGTCATTCGGCTTGGGTTGATTACCACGCTGTACTTTCGCAACGGCCACACCGTGGAGATGAAGCGTCGGGTCGAAGCCTGTTTTTCGCGTTTCTACGAGGCGTTCAAGACGAAACTCAAATGGCAGTTGTTCAAACGCATGCGCCGCCTGAGCGGATCGGGGTTTTCGTCGACCCGGCGTCAGGTTGTCGAAAGTCTGCCGGGTGAGCAGTTCATCTGGTCTATCGCCAGCGCTACCCAGGCCGAAGTCGCCATGTACAGCCTGTTTGTCATGAATACTCCGGAGGGACAGGCCGACAATGATCGTTCGTGTCTGAAAATGGTACTGCCCTGGTCTTACCTGACCGAGCCCGACGGCTTGAAAAACTACGAGGCCTGGATTCGCTATCTGAGCAGTGAAGTCCAGGCCGAGCATGGTTTTGGTGGGCTTGCCTGTGTATTGCCTTGCGATGGTCATCAGTATTTACCCTGGGAATATCGACTGGCTCAGGACTACATCGGGTTGATGGTCGATCCCGGTCCGCACATCGAAAGCCTGCGCTTGCTGGATCGCATCAAGGGTGTGAGCTGGTACACGGTGTTGGGCGAGGCGTTTGTCAGGCAGTTGGGAGGAAGCGACAGATTGCGGGGCGAAATGAGCGCTCACAGCGACATCGTGTTCCACCGCTATCGCAACGGGTTGATCATTCGGGCAGGGGCGGTGCCTGAGTTGGGGGGCAGAGGTCTGCCGCCGCCGCAAGCCTATGTGACGGTCAACCGGATGATCAAACCGATTCGCCTGCAGGACACCGGCAACCTTCATCCCTACCTTGCCCCCGGGATCGGTTTTACCGAAGAAACCACTGCGCAATGGTATGCGCGATTCGATGAGAAACCTCTGCCGCCAGTCGATGCAGGGCAGGCATGTCCACGCTCGGGCTGCTGGTTCAGCAGCGCGCAGTTCGGCTCCCGGCGGCATTTCGACGAAGGTGAACTCATGCCTGCGTTCGCCCATATAAAGAGCAAGAAAACCCAGTGGTTCTGGGCCGGTGTGCCTTCCTGAGTCCTAAAGTCGAATTAGTCCCGGCCTCGCAATAGCGTATTCGGCATCATCGCCGCTGCGGCAAGGCCGAGCAGCGAAATGGCAGCGCTGGTCATGAGCAGGTGTCTGAAGGTCAATGCCAGTTCGGCTCGCAGCGTTTCCAGTGCCGGTCCGGTTGCTGCATTCAGGCTGTCGAGCAGAACATTCCCGGAGCTGCCTTCGCCACCCAGCGCTCCCGCGCCGAGCTGACCGACCCCTGTATGCTGCAACATGGCCAGCAGCAGTGCCGACATCAATGCCACGCCTACTGCACCGCCCAGCGAGCGGAACAAATTGGTCGTGCTGGTGGCTACGCCCATATCCCGAGGCTGAACCGAGTTCTGGGTCCCGACCAGAGAAGTGGGGAACTGCATGCCGGTGGCGATACCGGTGAGGATCATGAACAGGCTCATCACGATCAGCGACTGCGCAGGCGTGAAGGCCATGCCCAGGATTGCGAAGGGCATCAGCAACGCGCCAGTCAGAATAAGTGGCTTGTAACGCCCGGTTTGTGCCGTGCGTCGCCCTGCAAAATAGGCACCCATCGGCATGCCGATAGCCAGCGGAAGCAAGTGCAGGGCCGCGCTGTCTGCCCCCCCTCCGGTGACGGTCTGATAACGCAAAGGCATCAGGACAATCAGGGAAATTGCTTGAAAGCTGGTAAAGAATACGGTGCACCAGCAAAGCACCGCGCTTTTATTGGCAAACAGGTGCATGGGCAGCAGGGGTTCGGCGGTGCGACGTTCGTACCAGACGAAAATGGCCAGCGTCAGCAGGGCAGTGCCCAGTAACAACTGAACCTCGACATCGGCCAGATTATGTCCCTGACCAATTTCGGTAATTCCCAGCAGCAGCGCGGTCAGGCCGATGATCATCAGCACCGTACCCAGATAGTCGATAACCGGTTTGCGCTGTGGCACCGGCAGGCCGACCAGTGTTCGATACGCAACGATCAGGGCGGCGGCCCCTAAGGGCAGATTAATCAGGAACACCCAGCGCCACGACAGGTATTCAGTCATCAAGCCACCCAGTACCGGACCTGCGACACTGGCCACGGCGTACATACTGCTGAAGTAGCCCTGATAACGGCCGCGCTCACGCGGTGGAACAATGTCGGCGATGATTGCCTGGCTTACCGAAACCATGCCGCCTGCGCCGATTCCTTGAAGAATGCGTGCCAGCACCAGTTGTTCCATGCTCTGCGCCATGCCACAGAACAGCGATGCCAGGGTGAAAAGCCCCAGGCCGAACAGCATCAGCTTACGCCGCCCGTAAAGATCGCCCAGCTTGCCGTAGATCGGCACTGCCACGGTCAGCGAAACCATATACGCGGAAATGACCCAGGCCAGCAGATCGATATCTCTGAACTGGGCGGAAATGGCCGGCATCGAGACGGCAACGATGGTCTGATCCAGCGCGCTGAGCAGTACCGCCATCATCAGCGCGAACAGAATGCTGCGAATGGCCGGAGGCGTTTGAGTAAGACTGGTCAAGGCAAAACCTGATGGCAGTGGTGACCCGCCGCAAGTGTGGCGGGAGAGTCTGGCCAGTCTAATCCGATAGCTTGCTAATCGATAGCTGCCTTTGCTGAACGATGGCGCAATTTATCCTGTGCAGACGTCATCGCAACGCGCTGAAGGTTGCATCGGTCGGCACGCAGTGGCCGAACGTGCAACTGGCGACCTGCGGAGCCTGACGCGCCAGTTCGTTACGATAGGCCCCTGCGGTGTATACCGCCATTACCGCGAGGGCACCGATAACCACCATGCACTTTCTTGTTATTGCTTTCATGACGCACTCCTTACCTCGGCTACAGAGCAGTTTGAAAGAACTGATTAGAGTGTAGGACAAGGTTGGGGCGGACGTCGGTTGTCATCATCACAGCATGCTGCATGACGAATGCGCTGGAAGACGCGTTAGAATTCGCGCTCCGATTTACAAGCAGGGTCGAGGCCAATGGCACGCAAGGAATACAACGGGTTTGAAGTAGTCTCGGCAGTGATGCCTTCCGAGCAGGGTTACAACGCGGCGATTGCCGTCAAGGCATTGGGCGCTGGTGGTGCACCACGCTTTCATGCGCTGTTGCCTGATCAGAAGTTCAAGACCGCCGATGATGCCGACCTGGCCGCTGTGCAGGAGCTTCAGCGGCTGATCGGCATCGATGCCGAGGGGCAGCCGGTATGGGCCGACTCCTGATCAGGCGCCTGGGCGGAACATTTTGAACAGCGCTTCCGGCCCGAGCTGGAAGTAATCCGCAGGGCCGCCGCCACGCAGGATCGGCTCGGCGGCGGCGGTGTCGTAAACGCCGTCCTTGAGCAGGGATTTCTCGATGTGCACGGCCACTACTTCGCCCAGAATCAGCCAGCTGGGTACCCGTTCCTTGTCGGCACGTTGCAACTGAATGATCTGCGTGACTTTGCATTCGAACGACACCGGCGTTTCAAGCACACGTGGCACCGAAACGATATGGGATGCCAATGGCGTCAGGTTTGCCAGCTCGAATTCACTGACGTCCGGCGCGACCGGAGCACAGCTCTGGTTCATGGCTTCTGCCAGCGAACGAGTGGCGAGGTTCCAGACGAATTCGCCGGTCTGCTCAATGTTATTGAGGCTGTCTTTGCGACCAACGCTGCAGAAACCGATGATGGGTGGAACGTAGTTGAAAGCATTGAAGAAGCTGTAGGGTGCCAGATTCAATTTGCCGTTGGCGTCCTGTGAAGAAATCCAGCCAATCGGGCGGGGACCTACAATGGCATTGAACGGGTCATGTGGCAGGCCATGACCTTTAGATGGCTCGTAGGAGTGAATAGTGTCTGACATGCTCGATTCCTGATGGGCTCAATAGGCGATGTGAGCATAGTGCTGCGCATTTGCGGAGGACGCCAGCGCAGTGTGTATTTCATCCTGGGCCAGACATGAAGAAGCCCGACATCGGCCGGGCTTGGGGTGTTGCATGAGCTGTCAGCCCAGACGATTGGCACCTACACGATCTGCACCGTCAGCAGCCAGACGATTGGCACCGACATGGTCTGCACCGTCGGCAGCCTGGCGGTTTGCACCGACACGGTCCGCACCGTCAGCCGCCAGACGATTGGCACCGACGTGATCTGCACCGTCGGCAGCCTGACGATTTGGTCCCACACGGTCTGCACCGTCAGCGGCTACGCGGATCGAACCGACGTTAGTGTGCTTGGTGCCGCCTTCGGCCACGACAGTCGAGCTGGACAAGTCGTTGTGAACGTTGAGGGCTGGAAGTGCAAATGCGCTGGAAGCCAGAACAGAGAACGCCAGGCCAAAGATCAATTTAGAAGTTTTCATGATGATGTCTCCAATGAGTGTCGGGGTGAGTTGTCATCCCGGTATGGAGGCAATGCTACGCGCCAGCGGATTATTAAGAAGTTAATAGGAGTGCTAGCGATCATCGCTAAAAATGATAGTTGCCTGTGATGCTCTGATTTCGGGCTTCTTGGGTGGTATTGCTTCATTAGGGTGCGTATTTTGAAAAGCCTTGCAATAAACCCTCTTGACAAACTGAAACTACAGTTTTTTCAATGCGTTAACGCAAATTATCGGTTTAAAAGTGCACTAACTTGAAACACTTTGTTGCAGGTGCTGTAAGAAAGTCGGCACCCTTTTACGCGGCTGTATCGACAGGATGGATAGTGAGTTACGCATCTTACGCGTTGCGCTGCATCCGAAGGTCCGCTAAAAGCGCAGAGCTTCATGAACGGCATGCCGGGTAGCGCATGCCATTCATGTTGTGTCATGAGGTGCGATCAGTCAGTTTCGATACGTGAGTGCTTGCGCGTGTCTTTCATGAACACATACACCAGCAGCGAGCAGGCGATACAAGCGGTGACATACCAGTAGTAACCGGTTTCCATGCCGATGCTCTTGAACCACAGTGCGATGTATTCCGCTGTACCCCCGAAGATCGAGACGGTCAGGGCGTAAGGCAGGCCGACACCCAGTGCGCGGATTTCAGTCGGAAACAGCTCGGCTTTGACTACTGCGTTGATCGAGGTGTAGCCACTGACGATTATCAGTGCCGCCATGATCAGGAAGAACGCGCCCCACCAGGTATCGATGGTATGCAGCGTGGTCAGGATCGGCACGGTACACAGCGTTCCCAATACACCAAACGCAATCAGGATCGGACGACGCCCGACCTTGTCGGACAGCGCGCCAATGACAGGTTGCAACAGCATGAACAGAAACAATGTCGCTGCAGATATCGAGGTCGAGTCGGTGATGCTCATGCCGACGGTGTTGACCAGGTACTTCTGCATGTAGGTGGTGTAGGTGTAGAAAGCCAGTGTTCCGCCCATGGTCAGGCCGACTACCGTCATCAGTTCCTTGGGATGGCGCATCAATGTGCGCATCAGGCTTTCCTTGGACTTTTCCTTTTTCTTGCGTGTGAACGACTCGGTTTCTTCCATGCCACGGCGCAGAAACAGCGCCACTACCGCACACAGTGCTCCGATGACAAACGGGATACGCCAGCCCCAGGCGTACAGTTGCTCGGTGGTCAGTGTCTGCTGCAGCACGATCAATACGCCCAGTGCGATGAGCTGGCCGGAAATCAGCGTGACGTACTGAAAGCTGGAAAAGAAGCCGCGACGTTCCTTGGTCGCCATTTCGCTGAGGTAGGTGGCCGAGGTGCCATATTCACCGCCGACAGACAGACCCTGGAGCAGTCGGGCGAACACCAGCAGGATAGGGGCACCGACACCGATGCTTTCATAGCCGGGTGTCAGGGCAATGATCAGCGAGCCGAAACACATCAGCAGCACCGATGCCATCAGCGCAGCCTTGCGTCCCTTGTAGTCAGCATAGAGCCCCATCAGCCAGCCGCCGATAGGCCGCATCAAAAAGCCGACCGCAAAGATTGCAGCGGTGTTGAGCAACTGCGCGGTGGTGTCGCCCTTGGGGAAAAACGCTTTGGCGAAGTACAGCGAGAAAGCGGCGTAGACGTACCAGTCGTACCACTCGACCATGTTGCCGACTGAGCCGCTGAAAATGGATTTCAGGCGGCTGGAGGTGGTTTTCTGACCGGCGATGCTGGCAGCCGGCCCGTTGGAGGCGGGGTTGGAAGTGTCCATGGTGTTCCTTGATTTCATTATTTATTTTTAGAGGGGCATGCGTTGCCCTGACCCGTTCCATAGCAGGAGCTGTGCCACACCGTCGGGGCCTGTTGCAGAGCGGTTGAGCGATTTTGGTGAGCAAGAATCCGCTTATCCGGGCATATCGGATAAGCGGATTCTTGCCGATGGGCATCGGCTCGAGATCAGTGCCCGCGTGCAGGGCCGAAAACGATCACGCCCACCACGAAGGCGAGCATCAGGCCTAAAAGGATCATGATCCCCTTGAAGGTGTTTTTTACGCAGTAGGCTTTCACGCTGTCCCAGCCTCCGGTCCTGGCAGAGATGGCGTCCTGAAAACCGGATATGCGGTACGGCGACAGCACGATCCACAGCAGCAGAACGGTGCCATACAGCGCCGTCAGTACCGGCCCTGTCTGCAGGACGACGTAGCTCAGGGTAACCACTGGAATACCGTGGCGCAGTACCAGTGCCTGATGGCCTGGCCAGCTCAGGCAGTCGGGCAGCAGGCGCTCGCTCCAGCGCATGTCCACCGCTTTGACGCGCTCGGCGAAAGGGCGCCAGAACGACATGAACACGTAAATCACAAGCAGCAGGAACACCGGCGCAGTCAGCGCGACGCCAGCTACTTCGTACCAGGTGGCCTTGATGCTGGACGGGTCCAGCAATGCAGTCGTCAGGATCACCAGTGCGCCGAAAAAATAGGCCCTGAGATTAGGGTTGAAGGACGACTGTTGCGGTAATTTTCGCCAGGACTGCACATCTGCGTCTGGAAACGCTTCCATCGCATCCGGGAACCGGTGAATCAGGTCGGAGGCGAGCTTTTCGCAGGCTCGCCACAGGGTTTCGTCGCCGTGCCTTGCTAGACGCAGCCGTTCGTCCAGTGGCGGCGGTTGCAGAAGAAGACGTGCGGCGATGGCCTCAGGGGTGTCACCTTGGGCAGCGAGCAATTGCTGCTGACGGGCGATGAATGCTTTCTTCTCGCAGCGCTGGACCAGGTTCATCCACAGGGAAAGCGGCCCGGCATACACATCATGTTTCTGATCCCAGCCAAAGAGACTGCTCAAACGTTCGAACAGGGCAGGGGACCAGTCATGGTTATTGAGCAGCAGCGTCATGACCCACTGCTCAAGCTGCTCCTGGCGATCGAATGATGTCAGCCAGGGCTGTTGCCGGAGAGCCGTGAGTGCGTCGAGGAAGGCGCGCTCTTCGTTGCGCTCGAGCAAGGCATGCAATGGCCCGAGCGAGCTGTCCAGCAGTGCCTGGGTCAGCCGATGCGACTGATGCGCCCTGAGCTGTACTTTTTGCCAGGGTGTCAGCCATTGCAGTTGTTCGACCGCTGCCTTGATCAGTGCCTGATTGTCCTCGGGGTCCAGCAGGCAGCGTCGGGCAAGATGTTGCTGGAAAAGCTCATCGCAGCCCTGATTCTGAGCAATCTGACGTTGTGAATGCAGGTTTTCCGGTGTGGTCTGACAGGCTTGCTCGTACCAGATCAGTTCTACTGCAGGACGGGCCGGGGGCTCGGCCATGTCGGATGCCTGGAGTACCGCTCGATGTTCCGGCCGGGCCAATGACACCGGCGTGTCGAACGTCTGCGATGGATGTTCCTGGCCGGTGGATGACCAGGCGTCGCTGCCCTCGTCATCGTCTTCGGCACGGTTTCTAGCCCAGTCCAGCGCTTGCTCGTAAGCATCGCGCAGTGTCTGAAAGGCGACCGGATCGTCGTCGGGCCGTGTGGTTTTCAGCAGTCTGGCGTATTGGCGCTTGATGCTGCGCTCGTCGGCATCGTGCCCAAGGTCCAGCACGCTCCAGCAGTCCATTGCCGTCACCATTCACCTCGTTCGAAACGGTCTGCTTCCTGCTCGAGCTGTTTGCGCAATTCATTGATCTGCCGGTCGTCCTGGGTTTCCAGCACGCGCTGAAATTGGGCAGCCCAGACACCGATGGTTTCGCGCGCCTCGCCCAGATACTCCTGATAGAGCCTTTCCAGGCGTGCCGTCAGGTGAGTGTTGACCTGTTGCTCACGCGGGTGAACCTTGAGCGCTTCCAGCACCTTGAGTCGCTCACGGATCTCGGCGGGTGTCATGACGCCAGGGTTGTTCTCGATGACCAGCTTATGACTTTCGCCGGTCATCTGGATTCGCACATCGGCCTCCAGCAGGCCGTTGTTGTCATACGTGAAGCGCACGTCCAGTTCGACCTCGCCAGCCTTGGCCTTCGGCACCGGAATATTCAGTTCGCCCAGTGCAATGTTGTCTTTGACCAGGCGGCTCTCCCCCTGGAAGATTCTCAACAGAACGTGTTCCTGATTATCGGCAACCGTGTTGACGGTACGCACCCGACTGACAGGCACCACACTGTTGCGCTCGATGATCGGGAGGTAATGACCCGACTGGTAGCCATTGAATACGTATTGTGTGGTTTCGATACCCAGCGTGTAGGGGCACACGTCGGTCAGCACGACTTCTTCCAGCGCCGCATCGCGCTGCTTGAGTGCAGCCTGAATCGCGGCACCCTGTGCAACGACTTCATCCGGGTTGAGCGTGATGGCCGGAAAGCGCCCGAACATCCCGGCGGCCAGTTTCCGGATCAGCGGCATGCGCGTGGTTCCGCCCACCAGCAGGATTTCGTCCAGATCCGCCACGCGGATCTTTGCATCGCGCAGGGCGCGCTCGATGGGCGCGCGCAGGCGGGCCAGCAGAGGCGCAAACAGATCGTTCATCTGCTCTTGAGAGAGTGTCTTGCGCCACTCGTGGTCGGCATGGCGCAGCACGAAGTCGGCACTGTTTTCCTGACCCAGCGCCTTGCGCACCCGCTCGGCCTCACGCCGCAGGCTGGGCGTCACCAGCTCTTTGCCAGGAAAGTCTCGCTCATCGCGGTGCAGGCCGAGAAAGTGCTCGACCAGCAGACGATCGAAGTCTTCGCCACCCAGAAAGTTGTCGCCCGCACTGGCTCGCACTTCCATTACGCCGTCGAAGAGTTCGAGGATCGAGATGTCGAACGTGCCGCCGCCCAGGTCGAACACCAGAAACGAGGTTTCGCCTTCCTTCTGGTGAAGTCCGTACGCCAGGGCCGCCGCTGTCGGCTCGTTGATGAGCTTTTCGACCCTCAGACCCGCCAGTTCGCCGGCGATACGCGTCGCTTTACGCTGAGCGTCGCTGAAATAGGCCGGGACGCTGATGACCGCTTCGGTCACCGGTTCGCCAAACGCCCGTTCGACGTCGGCTTTCAGGCTTTTGAGGACTAGCGACGACAACTCTTCAGGACGATAGGTGGCAGATCCCAGGCGAATCTCCTGAGCGCTGCCCATGTAACGTTTGAACAGCGCCGTGGTTTTGTCCGGGTGAGTCTGCAGACGTTCACGCGCCGCTTTACCGACCAGAATCTGCCCGTCGTCGTCCAGTCCGACCACACTGGGGGTCAGTGTTTCACCCAATGCATTGGTAACCAGCTCGCTGCTGCCGTCGCGCCAGACAGCCACCAGGCTGTTGGTGGTGCCCAGATCAATACCGACGATCATTAAAAATGCTCCCTGCTCGAGGATTGTTGCAATGTTTTGCGTGATTCTGAATCAAGGCAACCGGTGTTGTCTTGGTTTTATGCATTCGCGAATTCAGGGGGCAGGTACGAAAAAGTGTGATCGCGTGGCATCTGCGCACCTGACTGCGCAATGCGTTCAGGCGCCGCGCAAAACTATCGATCCCCGGTGCGACTCACGGCCCTGTGCAGAATCGCCGCCAGATCTTCTCTGGAGTAGGGCTTCTGCAACAGGTCGAAGCGGTGTGTTTCATCCTGAGCGATCGTCGCAAATTCAGTGCTGTAGCCAGTAGTGAGGACAACCGGCATCCACGGATAACGTGCTTCGATTTCAGCGTAGAGTTCCAGCCCGCTCATGCCCGGCATTGCGATATCCGAGAACACCACATGAAAGTTTTCCGGGTTGCCGGAAAGCTCGTGCAATGCTTCGGCACCACTCGTTACCCAGAGCACCTGAAAGCCCAGTTGCTCAAGCATAGGGCGCGTATAAGTGCCGATGTCCTGATTGTCCTCGACCATCAGGACGCACATACCGGGCATCGCAGCGAGGGTACAGTGTGTGTCCTCCGATACGACTTCATGATTTTTTGCGCTGGGCAGGCACAGCGTAAAGCAGCTGCCTCTGCCCAGTTCGCTTTCAACCAGCACCTCACCGCCCGATTGTTTGGCAAAACCGAATACCTGCGACAGACCCAGCCCGGTGCCCTGGCCCACGCTCTTGGTGGTGTAGAAGGGTTCAAAGATCAGGCCCAGTTTTTCTCTGGCGATCCCCGCGCCGGTGTCGGTCAGCGACACCGTCACATAGTCACCATGACTGAGTGAGGGGCGGTCCGCAGTGGGGCAGGCTGCGCATTCAACCTTTATGCTGAGCCGGCCAGCGCCGGACATCGCATCGCGGGCGTTGACCACCATGTTGACCAGCGCAGTGTCGAACTGGCTGCCATCGGCAAAGATAAAGCAAGGTTCGTCAGGCAGGTCGATGCTGACCTGAATACGTGCGCCGGTAAGCGTATCCATCATCTCGCCAATGCGCGCCACGCTCTTGCAGACATCGAATACCTCCGGCTGCAAGGCCTGACGGCGGGCAAAGGCCAGCAACTGACCGGTGAGGCGCGCTGCCCGGTCGACCGTGCTGGAAATGGCCTCGACGTACTTCACTCGGCGATGCTCTTCAAGGTTCGGCGATTTCAACAGGTCACTGCATGAGCGGATCACTGTCAGCAGATTATTGAAATCGTGCGCCACACCGCCCGTGAGTTGGCCGATGGCTTCCAGTTTCTGCGCCTGATGCAGGGCATCCTGGGACAGACGCAATGCTGCATTGGCCTCTTCTTCTGCCTGAATGTCGCGGCCGACGGCATGGATGAATTGATTGTCCGGTACTGCGGTCCACGAGATGGTGCGGTACGAACCGTCCAGATGACGATAGCGGTTCTTGAAGTGAGGAATGGTCTGGCCGTTTTCAAGTCCGCTCATGGCAGCCAGTGTGCTATCCACGTCTTCGGGGTGCACCAGCGCCAGAAACTGGCTGTCGAGCAGTTGTTCCTCCGACCAGCCAAGGGCTCGGGTCCAGGCCGGATTGACCGCCGAGATAATGCCGTCGAACTGCGCCATCAGCATCAGGTCGGTCGATAGCCGCCAGATACGATCACGGTCCTGGGTACGCTCGACCACACGCTGCTCCAGCGTCTCGTTGAGCGACATCAGCGCTTGTTCCGCGTCTCTGAGCTGGGTCATGTCCCTGGAAACGCAAAGGATTTTCTCTGGCTTGCCGTCCTTGCCTAAAATCGGGCTGACTTGCACATGCCACCACTTGACGGTGCCCGCCAGAGTTTGCGCCGAGCCCATGAAATTGGCGTTCTGACCCGCGCGGGCCGCTTCAATCGCCGCGATGGCGTCCAGATTGCCCTGATCCTGCCAGAAGTCGGGCCAAGGGCAGCCGCGAATCGAATTGAAATCGCTGACTTCCATTATTCGCTGACCGCCTTCGCTCATGAAGGTCAGGCGCGAATCAAGGTCCAGCACCTTGATGCAGTCATTGATGCTCGACAGAACACGGTCGGTAAACGCCTCGTTTTCGTTTTGTCGGGCTTCAGCGACCACTTGTGAGGTGGTTTCGTTGACCCGACAGAATACGCCGTCGATCAGGCCGCTATCGCCGTAGAGGGGCGAGTAGGACAGCGACCACCAGGTCTGCTCGGACCTGCCGTTGCGGACAATGGTGCGCTGGATATTGTCAGACCGGCAGCTGTGTCCGAGCAGCGCCTGCTCGGCCAGCGGGCGCACGGCCTCCCAGGCATCGCCCCAGACCGAGGCGATGGGTTGCCCTTGAGCCTGCCCGGCAGCGATCGGCAAGACCTGGGAATAGGCATCATTGAAAAACACGATATAGTCCGGCCCCCAAAGCAGGTACATGCTGTCGGGGCAACTGAGCATCAGGTTCATTGATGACAGCAGTGCCGCGGGCCACGCTTGCTTCGGTCCCAGCGCAGACGTCGACCAGTCTGTCTCTCGGATAAACCGGCCCATTTCGCCGCCTCCCAGTGGGAGGTCGAGGGGAGTATTCACGGTAGAAAATGCCCCATCTTTCGGACTGTCAAAGTGAGCGGAATAGCCAGGCGGGTATGATGTCATTATGCCTGTAAACTATCCAGCCATCACGACCCTATATAGCCGTGAACAGTATGCAGACCCGGTGCTGCGAGAAATGTTCGGTTGTCGCCAGAAGAAGCCCCACCGAATGTCAGCAGCCGTCAGCCAAGGAACATTTCGCGTGCCAGGGCATGGCGCTGCATTTTCTCGTTGAGTGTCCTTCGGGGTAGCTGCAGCTCGTTGAGAACAGCTTTGATATCGCCTTTGTGACGGCTCAGCGAGGCGCGCAGGCATTGAGCTTCGAAAGCTTCCTGACGCGCCGCCAAGGATTGCCCCTGCCATTGCGTGGCGGATTCCAGAGGCGCTGGTTCCAGGCCCAGCGCTTGCCGCTCGGCCGCATTGGCCAGTTCGCGCACGTTGCCAGGCCAGTCATGGCTGAGCAACTGGCTCAGGCGCGCGGCACTCAGGGCAGGCACTTCGCGTCCCATGCGCCCGGCAGCAGCCCGGGCGAAATGGCTGAACAGTTGCGCGATGTCTTCAAGGCGTTCGCGCAACGGCGGCAGGCGCAGCTCGGCAACATTCAGGCGATAGGCCAGATCCTCGCGGAAGCGTCCGGCGCGGGCCTCTTCGAGCAAATCCGGCTTGGTTGCCGCGATGATCCGCAAGTTGACGTCGATGCTCTGATTCGAGCCCAGTCGCTCAAGGCGCTTGTCCTGCAAGACGCGCAGCAGCTTGACTTGTTGCGCCATGGGCATGCTCTCGATTTCGTCAAGAAACACCGTGCCGCCGTCGGCATACTCCAGTCGGCCGATGCGCTTGCCCTGTGCGCCGGTAAAGGCGCCGCTTTCGTGGCCGAACAACTCAGCTTCGAACAGGTGCTCCGGAATGGCCGCGCAGTTCAGCGCAACGAAAGGTTTTCCGGCGCGCGGCCCAAAGTCATGGAGACAGCGAGCGACCAGCTCCTTACCGCTGCCGGTTTCTCCTCGAATGATCACGTTCACCGGCAATTGCGCCAGTTCCAGCACCTGGCGGCGCAGAGCCTGCAGGCTGGGTGAAACACCGAGCAGCGTAGCGTCCAGCCGGGTCCTTGCATCGGCCTGTTCATGCAAACGGCGGTTTTCCAGCACTAGCTGACGTTTCTCCAATGCGCGCCGCAAGTTGCTGATAAGGGTCTGCGGACTGAAAGGCTTCTCGAGAAAGTCATAGGCACCTTCGCGCATCGCCTCCACAGCCATTGGCACATCGCCATGGCCGGTCAGGAGGATGACCGGCAGGTCCCGATCCTTGTCTTGCAACCGGCTCAACAGTTCCAGACCGCTCATGCCCGGCATGCGCACATCGGTTAGAACGACTCCGGGAAAATGCTCCGGCAGTCGCGTCAGGCACTCCTCGGCGCGGGCGAAGACTTGCACCTCGAACCCCGACAGCGTCAACCACTGTTCGACGGCTTGCCGAATGGGTGCCTCGTCGTCTACTACGATGACCGAATTCAACATGCTGGGTCAGGTCTCCAGAAAATCGTTGGGCAGGCTGAACGAGAATACAGCGCCGTCCTCGTGGTTTTGCGCCATCAGCTGTCCGCCCAGTTCATGAATGATGGCGTACGATACTGCCAGGCCAAGGCCCAAGCCATCGCCTACCGGTTTGGTGGTGAAGAATGGATCGAAAATACTGGCCAGATTCTCCGCAGCGATGCCCGTTCCGCTGTCCCTGACGCTGAGACGCCAGTGGCCGTCGATGGCGTCGATACGCACCTCGAGGCGTCTGGACGGGCGCTCGCGCATGGCATCCAGTGCGTTGCGCAGCAGGTTTATCAGCACCTGCTCCAGGCGTATGGCATCGCCGCGTACCCAGGCAGGGCGGGAAAGATGCAGTACGCAGTCGATGTGCTCCTCGCGCAGGCGCGGGTCGAGCAGCAGCAAGGCCTGATCGACTACCATCGCCAGGTCCAGCCTCTCGCGCAAACCGCTGGGGCTTTTGCGGGCAAAGGTCTTCAGGTGGCTGGTCAAGGCGGCCATACGAGTCAATTGTTGATCGACCGGAACCAGCGCCTTGCAGGCTTCATCTATTCGGCCTTGATCCAGCAGCAGCCGCAGGGTGGCCAGTTGCATGCGCTGGGCAGTCAGCGGCTGATTGATTTCGTGGGCCAGTGCTGCCGACATCTGCCCCAGCGCTGCCAGTTTGGCCGATTGCACCAGGCCGTCCTGCGCGGTTTGCAGATCTCGGGTTCGCTCCTGCACCAGGCGCTCCAGTTCGTCCCGGTTGCGTTCCCTTAATCGCGCCAGTCGCCAGCGCTGATAAAGAAACAGGCCCAGAAATACCAGAGCCAGCCAGATGCCCGCCGCAGCGAGCCCTGCATTGCGAATGTCCTCACTGGACGCGGGTGGCTTGCGCAACAGGTGCAAGGTCCAGTTTTCATCGGGCAACGGCAGCGACTGCCAGAGGTAATCCGTGGTGCCCTCAGGCCCTTCGACGCGGCTCAAGTGACTGTTTTCGCCAAAGCTGTCGATAACCCGGCTGCGCAATGGCGTCAGTACTTTCTTGTCGTATTGGCGGGTGCGCAACAGGTCGGCACGGTCTTCCACGGAAATGGGCAGCAACTCGCGATAGCGCCAGCCTGACTGATTGGCAATAAACACGATGCCCTTTTCATCACTGACCAGCAGTAGATCATCACCCTGGCCCCACTCCTGCTCAAGGTCCGGAAACTCCAGCTTCACGACCATCGCGCCCATGAAGGCACCTGTATCGTTCACCACCGCGCTGGACAGAAAGTACCCCGGAATCCCGGTTGTTACACCCACCGCATAGAAGCGCCCGGTGCCCTGAGCGCGGGTTTGCAGGAAGTAGGGGCGAAAGCCGTAGTTGTGACCGACATAGCTGTTGGGCGTGCGCCAGTTGCTCGCGCCGATTGCCAATCCGTGCAGGTCGAGCAACTCAAGTGTCGATGAATGGGCCGTGCTGTTGATTTTTTCCAGCTTGAGATTGAGCGCGTTCTGCATCTCGCCGGTCACCGGACCGCTCAATGCGGCACGAATCTCCGGGTCCAGAGCCAGAACGGAGGGCAGGGCGCGGTAACGCTCAATCAGGGTGTGCAGGGTATTGGCGTAGAGTGCCAGCTGGCCTTCAGCACGCACGGCATCTTTCGACAGCGTATGGCGCTGGGCCTGAAACATCGCGAGCCCGGCGGACAGCGCTGCGCCGGCCAGAATCAATAGCACGTACAGGGTGATGCGCCAGTAACGATGCTTTAGCGTCATGTTGCGGCCTGATCGGACTGCATGGCGCGTTTGCAGGCGAGTGCCTGCGAACGCGCCATGGACGGGCATTACAACAGATTGAAGGTCGCTTCTTTCACGGTCTGTGAGTCCAGGCCGATCATGACCTTGAATTCTCCAGGTTCCGCAGCGTACTTGAGTTCGCTGTTGTAGAACTTCAGGTCGTTTTCACTGAGGGTGAAAGTCACGACTTTTTCTTCTCCAGGCTCAAGCATCACTTTTTCGAAGTTCTTCAGTTCTTTCACCGGACGACTGATCGAAGCCGCCACATCATGCAGGTATAACTGCACAACGGTGGCACCCGCAACCTTGCCGGTATTTTTCACGGTCACGCTGGCAGTGAGCTTGCCTTTGCGCGCCATGCTGGAGTCCGACAGCTTGACGTCCGATACGTCGAACTGCGTGTAGCTCAGACCAAAACCAAACGGGAACAGCGGCCCATTGGGCTCCTCGAAGTAATGCGAGGTGTAGTTGCCAGGCTTGCCTTCGTGATAAGGGCGGCCGGTGTTGAGGTGCGCATAGTAGACCGGCAGTTGACCGATCGAGCGCGGGAACGACATGGCCAGCTTACCCGACGGGTTGTAGTCGCCGAACAGCACATCAGCCACTGCGTTGCCGCCTTCGGTACCCGGGAACCACGTTTCGAGCATGGCGTCGGCCTGTTCCTGTTCGTCGACCAGCACCAGTGGACGACCATTCATCAGCACCAGTACCAGAGGTTTGCCCGTGGCCTTGAGTGCCTTGATCAGATCCTGCTGCCTGCCCGGAATGTTCAGGCTGCTGCGGCTGGCCGATTCATGGGACATGCCGCGCGACTCACCGACCACGGCAACGATCACGTCGGCCTGTTCGGCGACCTTGACCGCTTCGTCGATCATTTCCTGCGCCGGACGCGGGTCGACCTCCACTTCCTTCTCGATAAAGTTCAGGTAATTGAGGATGTGTTCGTTGTCACTGACATTGGCACCACGCGCGTAAACCAGTCTGGCTTTGTCGCCGACTGCATTGGCCAGCCCTTCATATACGGTCACTGACTGGTTGGCACGGCCGGCAGCTGACCAGCTGCCGAGCATGTCGAGGTGACTTTGGGCCAGCCCCCCAATCACCGCGATGGTGCCTTGTTTCTTCAGCGGCAGCGTGTCGTTCTGGTTTTTCAGCAGTACAAGGGTCTTGCGCGCGACATCGCGGGCTTCTGCACGGTGCAGGCGGTCATCGGAATAGGTGTCGGCAGGGTCATCGGCGGCAACGCCGATGCGACCGTAAGGCGAGGCGAACAGGCCCATGTCGTATTTGGCACCCAGCACTTCACGCACGGCGTTGTCGATTTCCTTCATGGAAACCTCGCCGTCTTTCACCAGCCCGGGCAACTGCTCACCATAGGCCGCATCGTTCATGCTCAGGTCGACGCCCGCCTTGATCGCCAGCTTGGCGGCCTCGCGGAAGTCCTTGGCCACGCCGTGGTCGATCAGCTCCTTTAGTGCGCCGTGGTCACTGATGGTCACGCCCTTGAAACCCCAGTCCTTGCGCAGCAGATCCTGCATCAGCCACTTGTTGGAGGTCGACGGAACGCCATTGATCGAATTGAGCGCGACCATCACACCGCCAGCGCCCGCATCGATGCCAGCCTTGTAGGGCGGCAGGTAGTCCTGGTACATGCGCGTCATGCTCATGTCCACGGTGTTGTAGTCGCGTCCGCCTTCGACTGCGCCATACAGGGCGAAATGCTTGACTGCCGCCATGATGCTGTCATTGGCTGCAACGTTCTTGCCCTGAAAAGACCTGACCATCACATCGGAGATGCGTGACACCAGATAGGTGTCCTCGCCGAAACCTTCAGAACTGCGGCCCCAGCGTGGATCGCGGGAAATATCGACCATGGGTGCGAATGTCATGTCGATACTGTCGGCACTCGCTTCCTGCGCTGAAACCCGGCCCATCAGTGCGACGGCGTCCATGTCCCAGCTGGCAGCCATGCCCAGGCTGATCGGAAAAATCGTGCGATGACCGTGAACAACGTCATAGGCAAAAAACATCGGAATTTTCAGACGGCTTTTGGCGACAGCTGCTTCCTGCAGCGGGCGATTTTCCGAGCGCGTAATGGAGTTGAACGTGCCGCCGATTCTTCCTGCAGCAATTTCCTTGAGAATTTGCGGCTGTGGCATTTCGGCGCTGATACTGATCAAGCGCAACTGGCCGATCTTTTCGTCCAGAGTCATTTGTTTCATGAGTTTGCCGATGAAGGCATTCTTGGCTTGAAGCGTTGTATTGTCCGTGGCGGCAGCGGTTTGAGCCATCACCGACTGGCTGGCCATACCGAACAGCAAACCTAATAAACACAGCTTATTCATGAATGATTTCTCAAGGCTTTTGTCAGTAACTCGCGTTTAATGTCCGACAGCGAGTTTTTGGGTTATGGACCTTTGGCGTTATGGTTCGTACAGAGCGCAAGGATAGTTGCTATGCGCTTGACTGTATGAAGTCTCCCCAAGGTGTGTACGAAAATGGTGGTTTGATTGATTTTTGTACAAACCCTGTTCGATCAATTATTGACCGTACCAGGCGTTGGCGGTGGATTATGCCGGGGAACTTGTGTTTTGGCTAAGGCGTGTCGTTTCAATAGATTCAAAAAAGCACCGGAGGTCTGATTTTGAAGTCTGTTTCACAGTGGGTGTTGTACGTGGTGATGCTGTTGGGAGGAGGGTTGCGTGCCGAAGCGGAGCCGCCCGCACTGGTTTTTCCGCCGATGACCGGCAGTGTTGTCGATGCAGCACAGATGCTTGATAGCCAGACCACGGTTCGTCTGGCCAGACTTCTGCGTGCCCACGAGCAAGCAACCGGCGAGCGCGTGGTGGTGGTGACCCTGGCCGATCTGCAGGGCACGAGTCTTGAGGAATTCGGCTCTCGGTTGGGCGATGCCTGGGGGCTGGGGCTACATGGTGAGGACAATAGTGTTCTGCTGATGGTTTACCGCGACAAGCGCAAGGTGCTCATGGAGGTTGGCGCTGCCCTGAAGGATCGTCTCAATGATGCGCAGGCTTCCTTGATCATCGATATGCTGATGACGCCCGAGTTTGACGACAATCGCTTTACGATCGGCGTCGAGCGTGGCACACGAGCGGTCATCGCGGCATTGGGTGGTCAGATACCGGATTATCCCGACCCGACCCGACAGATGTCGGATTATGACGAGCAGACCAGTGATGATCAGGTCTGGCTGATCGCTATTGTGCTGACTCTTGTCGTGCTGGGCATTGTGATAATCAGCATCAGACGTGGTGCTGCCCGGCCTGCTCGCGACAAAGCCGCTGACCGGAGTGGCGGTCGCTTCGGCGGTGGCGGGGCTTCGGGCAACTGGTAGTCGAACGATTCGGAATGAGGGAACCATGGCGTTATTGAACAGAGAAGAGCAACGGCAGGTCGCCGAGGCAATTGATCGCGTCGAGCAGCGCACCGATGCCGAACTGGTCACGGTACTGGCTGCCCGTGCCGACGACTATGCGTATATGCCGCTGATCTGGGCCGGGCTGCTCGGCCTGCTGCTGCCGGGTACGATCAATTACTGGGTTCAGTGGCTGAGCGCGGACGAATTGATGCTGGCGCAGATGAGTACGTTCATTGTCGTAGCGCTGGTCTGCCGGTTATCGAAAGTATCCGCCTTGCTGGTGCCGCTTTCGGTACGGCGCTGGCGGGCCGGGAATCTGGCGCGTCGACAGTTTCTTGAACAAAACCTGCACAAGACTCATGACGGAACAGGCATTCTGGTGTTTGTCAGCGAAGCTGAGCGTTACGTCGAAATTCTGGTCGATCATGGCATCGCCAGCCGTCTGCACGACGATACCTGGAAGGCAATGGTCGATGTATTCACCCAGCAGGTCAGGGACGGACAGACCTTGCAGGGGTTTCTGGGCTGTATTCATGCGTGTGGCGAGTTGCTTGCCGATCATGTTCCGGTGACCCACGGCAGGAATGAGTTGCCGAATCGGCTGGTGGTGCTGGGGTAATGACAAAAGGCAGGTGCCTATGAAGTCGACACCTGCCTTTCCTGAAACACATTTGCGTCAGAGGGCGCGCGTTACATCGTAAAGCGATTTTATGTAGGCCTTCAGGTGTTCGACATGCTGGCTGATCAACGCCGAAGAGTCAGGTTGCGACGCGATCTGATCCAGAAAATTATGGAGCGATTGATAAACCTTCCTGGCCTCTTTGACCCACAGCGCCTTACTCTCATCGATCTGCGCGAGCCCTGTCAGCTCATCGAGCTTAGCTTTGGTCTCCTTGGCTTCCCGAGTGATCGTCCGGGTCTGGTCGAGCAGGGCGTTATAGCGCGACCTCAGTCTGTCGCGTTCTTCAGTCAGATCCAGATAAGTCAGGGCGCTGCTGATCTTGCCGAGCAGATTTCCGAGCCTGGCAATCCCGGCAGTAACCAGCGCAAGTTCCGGTGACGGCAGGGTGACCAGTCTGAGCTCCTCCGGAGTAGGCAGCATTTCCTTGAATTGATCGGCAAGGCGGTACTTTTCAAATGCCTTGATGGTTGCATCGAGCAGGCGTCGGTCTTCCGCGATGGCACTCATTGCGCTCTCCAGCCCGGCCGAACGTTCGGTCATGCTGTCGATTTGTTGCTGGAGTGTTTCCGGTAGACGATTGCCTTCCAGCGTCAGATGTATCTGTGTCATATCATCGCTGCGCTCGACAATGGTGCGAGCGCTTTTGCGCACACTCTCCGTGAGATTCGACACCTGACGAATGCGCTGTCCGTTCAGCAGGCTGATCGCTTGCTTTCTTTGTTTATCGCTGAGTCTTTTGTCTGCCTCGATCTGCTGTTGCTTCAGATCAATCATCTGCAGATTCACAGTATTCAATTGCGTGGTGAGAGTGGCCAGTTCATGGTGATAGGCCTTGTCTGCGCTCGTCAATGCTGCTTGAAGCGGTCGCATCTTTTCTTTCATGACCGGCAGAAAGTCCAGTTTCAAAGCGCTCACCTGCGACAGAATATTCTGGTGAGCGGCTCTCATGACTTTATGGCAAGGCGGAGTGAGGACCAACGCTTTTTCAGGAGCTTCAATAGTCATGATCATTGTCCTGTGGTGCTGGAGATTTTTTCGCGTTGAAACTGAATAAGTGCACTTTCAAATAGCTTCAGCAACTGAGTGGTTATGCCTTTTATTTCCAGCCACGGTGTCACAACGCCCTGAAATTGCAGCGCGAAAATCAGCAGCGCCTGATCGTTTTTGATGTCCGCCAGTTCATCGGCTGAGCGATCGATGTACGCCGCCAGCAGTGCCCACAGGTCTTTCAGGTCGGTCGCGCTCTGATGAGCATCGTTTAAGCGAATGTCCATGTCTTCAAACATTGATTGCAGGCCGCGAACGGCGGCTGCCAAGGGGATTTTTTCCTTGAGCGCCTGAACTTTCTGGTTCTTGGAGGCGACCATTCGATTTTTTTCTTTTCGGATTTTTTCCGCCTTTGCGCCAAAAATGCCTCCCGTTATAGCGATCCCGATAGGCCCGCCAAAAATACCCCAGGCAATACTGTTTTTGGTCGCTTTGTATTCTTTGTTTTTGTGGTCTATATCGATCGTCAACTCTTCGATATCTTTTTCCAGGTCTTTGATCTGCTGATCCACGTCGGAGCGCTTCGCCAGTCCCGCCTTGTAATTGATATCAGGAAGGAGCTTATTGCTCAGGACGGTGCTGAACGTGTCGATGTTCCGCATCAACGTTCCTGCCGCGTCCTGATGATCCTTTATTTTTGAGGCGGTCTTTTTCAGGAACTGGGACAGCGTGATACAGACCTTTCGGTCGGTTTCGCCCAGCGGCATCGCTGGTGTATCGCGTACTTCTTCGATGGTCAAATCGTCAACGGTCAGGTCCAGCTGTCTGGCAAAATCCATCTTTTCGATGTAACTGATGATCTGTCGACCCTGGACCGAGAACTGCGCGGCAAACACGTCAAGGGTAACCCCGCTACGCTTGATGCCATTCTCGATAACCAGCCAGCTTTTGCCGTGATTATTGATGGTCGTATAAAGCAACAGCATGTCTTTGGGCTCAAGCCCGGGAATGCCACTTTTTTTGAAACCCAACTCTTGTTCGACACGCGCGAGCGAAGTAGGGGTATTAAGCGCGTACCGTTCGTAACGTTTCAGCGTGATGATGTCTTCCTGGCTCAGAACAAAGGCGGCGCTCCGGCCACCCTTTTTTTCATCATCAAGGAGAACGTTTACGTATTCCAGTGGCTTTAAAGTAACCCGAGCAATGTCTTCGTTTTCCAGGAGTGCTGCTTGGCTCAACATAATGCACGTTCCTTGTGCGAGTTATTGTGTCAGAGCAAAAAGCTCTAAAAGGTGAGGCTGATTGTTTGCAATCAGCCAGGGCAACTATAAAGCTGTTTTTGCCGGGCACAAGTAATGGCCTTTGGTTTTCGGTGGGGATTGTTTTACGGGTTATGTAGGTTTCGAATGGTCAGGCGTGCGTGTACGAACCGTCTGTGTACTCAAGGAAAAATAGGGGTGCCCTTGGTACGCCGAGCCGCCTAAAATGCACGTCTGATTTTTCAAGTTCCCGTTGGGGACATTCGAGGCACATCTTCAATGTCAGTCATTACTCCTACGTCATCCAGCACTGCGAGCGATCACCGCGTGCAGTTCCTCGGCCTGCTGGACATCAGCCTGTCGCAGAACTCGTTGATCAAGCTGGTCCTGGCCAAACACGTGGGCAGCGAGGCCGATTTGCAGCGGATTATCATCAAACCGCTGACCGTCAAGGAGCAGCTTTGCCTGACATTTGTGTACCGCTACAAGACCCGCGACATCACCAAGAATTTTCCGCTTGCCGAAGCCGCGGACGTTATTGCCAGCCTGATCCCTGAGTCGTTCAAGAACGCACACTTGCTGTCGCTGACCGACGAGGTGCAGCTGGAGTTCAGCAAGAAGGGCAAGACGACGCTGTTCAAAAGCAAGGCTCAGCAACAGCGCCAGGTCCCCGCGGCAGGTCATGATCGCGAGAAAAAGCGCTATCTGGAGCTTACCCGGCCCTTCCTGACCGACCTTGGTGTGACCAATCGGCAGCATGAACTGATTCCGGCGATGTCGCGCAAATGGAAGCAGATCAACAAGTTCATCGAAGTGTTCTCCCATGCCTTGAGTGCGTCGCCGCTCAAGCTCGATCGACCGATCAAGGTCGCGGACTTCGGCTCAGGCAAGGGTTATCTGACTTTCGCTATCCACGATTACCTGTGCAATACCTTGCAGGCGCAAGGGCAGGTGACCGGTGTCGAACTGCGCGAAGACATGGTGACGCTGTGCAACGAGGCTGCGGTGAAGCTCGATCATCCCGGTTTGACCTTTGCGCACGGTGACGTACGCACTGTGGCACCCCGTGCACTGGATGTGATGATCGCGCTGCACGCCTGTGATATCGCGACCGACTACGCCATTCATATGGGCATTCGCTCCGGCGCCTCGATCATCATGTGCTCGCCGTGCTGCCACAAACAGATCCGTCTGCAGATCCAGAGCCCGGCTTTGTTGAAACCGATGCTGCAATACGGCCTGCACATGGGGCAGCAGGCAGAAATGGTCACTGACAGCCTGCGTGCCTTGTTGCTGGAAGCGTGCGGTTATGAAACCAAGGTGTTCGAGTTCATCTCTCTGGAGCACACCAACAAAAACAAGATGATCCTCGCCGTCAAGCGTGCCGAACCGGTCGACCCAGCCCTGTTGCTGTCGCGTATTCAGGAGCTCAAGACGTTCTACGGCATCAGCGAGCATTGCCTGGAAACACTTCTGCAAGCGGACGGTTTCATCGGCTGATAGAGGGGCTGCTACCCGGTAGCGGGCGACCTTCGACCAGCGGTATGACGTATGACGGTTTTCCTTGCGCTGGGTCAACTTTCGTACCTCGCGCAGGGCGGATGCTTGAGCTATTACCCAAGCATCCGCGCTACCCACGAGGGTCCGTCATGATCAGCACCTTTTTTATCCCCGCTGTGAACATCATCGGCACTGGCTGCATTGATGAAGCCATGCTCGCCATACGCAAATACGGATTTCACAAGGCCCTGATCGTCACTGATGCCGGGCTTGCAAAGGCCGGGGTGGCCGGTCAGGTTGCCGGGTTGCTGGTGGAGCAGGGTATCGACTCGGTGGTGTATGACGGTGCCCGTCCCAATCCGACCATCGCCAACGTAGAGAATGGCCTGGCCTTGCTGCAAGAACGTCAGTGCGATTTCGTTATCTCGCTTGGCGGAGGTTCGCCCCATGACTGCGCAAAAGGTATTGCCCTGTGCGCCAGCAATGGAGGGCACATCAGTGACTATGAAGGCGTCGACCGCTCGGCAAAACCGCAGTTGCCGCTGATTGCGATCAACACCACCGCCGGAACCGCCAGCGAAATGACCCGCTTCTGCATCATCACCGATGAGGCTCGCCACGTAAAAATGGCTATCATTGATCGCAACGTTACGCCGCTTTTATCGGTAAATGACCCTGAGATGATGGTCGCCATGCCCAAATCGCTGACCGCCGCGACCGGCATGGATGCCTTGACCCACGCAATCGAAGCCTATGTCTCGACGGCTGCCAACCCGATCACTGACGCTTGCGCGTTGCAGGCCATGGCACTGATTGCCAACAATTTGCGTGATGCCTTCACCAACGGGGCGAACATCACTGCGCGCGAGAACATGGCTTATGCCCAGTTTCTGGCCGGCATGGCGTTCAACAATGCGTCATTGGGCTATGTGCACGCGATGGCGCACCAGTTGGGCGGCTTCTATGATTTGCCACACGGTGTGTGCAATGCTGTTTTGCTGCCTCATGTGCAGCGCTTCAACGCCAGCGTCAGCGCTGCACGCCTGACCGATGTTGCGCATGCCATGGGCTGCAATATTCGCGGCCTTTCTCCGGAAGAGGGCGCTCTGGCGGCAATCGATGCCATTCGTGCACTGTCGGCTGCTGTGGATATTCCGGCAGGTCTGGCACTGCTCGGGGTCAAGGAAGAAGATTTTCCTATACTGGCCACCAACGCCCTGAAAGATGCGTGCGGTCTGACCAATCCGCGTTCCGCCGGGCTTGAGCAGATCCAGGAGATATTTCGCCAGGCACTTTGATCGATCGGAACAGACAGGCTGAAAAATGGCAACGCTCAGGCCCTACACCCTTACGGATCGGAATGTCTGCCTGGATATTTTCGACAGCAACGTACCGCATTACTTTGATCCTGCGGAGCGCGAGCAATTTGCCAGCTTCCTGATGGCTCCATTGGGTCATTACTTCGTTGTCGAGCGTGATGGCGCTGTTGTGGCTTGTGGGGGCTATCTTGTGCTGTCGGACCCATCAGTGGCCGAACTCACATGGGGCATGGTCCACAATGAGCTGCACGGCAGCGGCCTTGGCCGATTTCTGACCCAGGCGAGGCTTGATCTGATGAGGGTGTTACCGCGCGTCACCCGCGCCTTTATCAATACGAGCCAGCATGTTCAGGACTTCTACTCGAATCTGGGGTTTGTCATGGGCGCTGTCGAACTGAACGGGCATGGCCCTGGCATCGACAGTGTGAGGATGGAGCGGGCACTGTGAGGAATGATCTTCGCGGCTGAACAGAGGCTGACCAAAGTCGCAGAACATGGGGAAGGCAGGTTTCTGTCCGTTTAGCATGCAGACTGTTTTCGCACCCCCTGCGAATAGGTCCGGAAGGTCAACACATGAGGCCTGTAAGTGCTCTTTTCCAATGCGTTGCTGCTTTGTTCCTGATGTGCTCGTTAGAACAGCACTTGCAGGCTGCTGAGGCGCCGGAAGGTTTTGCCAAAGGCGTTACAGGTGGCGGAGCCGCCACGGCAGTGCATCCCTCGACACTTGACGAGCTTCGATCTGCGTTGTGCGCATCTCGCGATTCACGCGGTGCCTGTACCGATGAAACCCCGCGGGTCATCGTTCTGGACCACGTGTTCGACTTTCGCAGAAGCGTTGTTGTCAGCGGCAGCACCGAAACCACCGAACCGGGCTGTGTGGTCAAGCCGTGTCCGCATGGCGGCGAACAGTTTGCGCTCAATGGTGCCAACAACTTTTGCCAGTCGAGGCCTCCAGTCATGGTGACCTACGATAATGCCGGGCTGAAGCCTCTGAAGGTCGGATCGAATAAAACCCTGATTGGTGTGGGCAACAAGGCTGGCATTCAAGGCGCGGGGCTGTTCATTGGTGACGGCGCACATAACGTGATTGTCCGCAATCTGACCCTGTCCGATATCAACCCCAGCGTTGTATGGGGCGGAGATGCACTCACGCTGAACAAGGCGGATGGCATCTGGATCGACCACAACACCTTCGCACGTATTGGCAGACAGATGATTGTGACCGGATGGGGCGCAGCCTCGCACGTCACCCTTTCCAGTAACGAATTCGACGGCCGCACGCCTTACTCGTCGACCTGCGACGGTCATCATTACTGGGTCTGGCTGTTCCTTGGCAATCAGGACACGCTGACGTTATCGAGAAATTACATACACGACGGCTCGGGAAGAGCGCCGCATTCCGGCGGAATGAAAAATGCGCAGGTGCACGCTCAACTGGTCAACAACGTCTTTCAGCGCATGACCTATCAAGGCGCAATCATGTCGCGAACGCCATCTTCACAGTTGTTGGTTGAAGGAAACGACTTCGAAAAAGTAACTCACCCGTTGTTCAACGATGTGGACCAGCCGGGCAATGCATTCGCGTTGTTCGATCCGGGCTCAGCCGGTGCCAACGACGTCTGCATGAAAACTATCGGAAGGGCATGTGTGGCAAATCAGCAACGGTTGAGTGGTGATGACTACCGCCCCCAGGACGCCTCTGTATTGAACGCGTTCAGGGAATACCGGCAGTTTCTGTTGGTGCCGATGCCTCCAGAACAGGCCCGGGTGCAGGTGCCACGTGATGCCGGTGTAGGGAAGATAGATGTCGGGACTATGAGGTGAAAGTCCGAAAGCATGATGCTGTGTCGACGGGAGCTTAGTATCGAGGGGCTGGTCGGAGCGATGTTTAAAATGACAGCGATATTTGCTTCACTTTTGCATGGCATGAATGCGTTGCGAAAGGGGAAGGGAAATCGAAATAGATGAGTTCATGCTGAAGAAGACAGACTGCTGAGAAACCAGGTTGTACTGAAAACGGTGGAGCGGGTAGAGGGAATCGACCCCTTATAGGGCAGGAGGCCACTCAAAGTGTGTAAGTGTGTAAGTGTGTAAGTGTGTAAGTGTGTAAGTGTGTAAGTGTGTAAGTGTGTAAGTGTGTAAGTGTGATCGAACCTCCACCCTGAAAAATTCTGGCTAGCCGGGCATCGCTCACCAATCCAGCCATCACTCACCTGTCGAGTAAAGGCGTGATCCTACCTGCTCAGTCCCCAGCGCCTCCGAGCAGCCCTAAGATCTCACCCCCCAAAGCATCTCCTATAACCGCCTGTAGGATAGGGCTATGAAATGGCCACTACGCTGATATAGTTTTGGCGTCAATTGACCCTACCTGCAAATGGAATGCCTTTATGATCAAAACAATCTCACTCAAGGGCGTCACCAGCTACCCCCATGACCAGCCGGTCATTCTTGGCCCGCTGAAACGTGTCAACCTGGTATACGGGCTCAACGGCTCGGGGAAATCGACGGTTGGAGACTATTTGCAGGATCTCACTGGCAACCGATATCAAACTTGTCAAGTTGATCCAGCTATCAAGCAGGATCAAGTCTTCGTATACAACCAGAAATTCATTGAGAAAAATTTTCACCAGGAAAGTCATCCTGGAATCTTTACATTGAATGAAGGCAATATCGAAGCGAAAGAAAAAATCGCAGAGTTACAACAAAGCTTAGAGACGGCCAATAAAGAAGTTGATCGTATAAAGACGAAGCTGTCAGAGGGGGATGAGGCTCACGGCAGATCATTAATGACCTACAAGGATGCACTTTGGGATATCAGGCTGGAGTTTGAGAAGGGCGATCTGGCTACCTGTTTCAGAGGTCAGAGGAACAAGGAGGCTTTCAAAGATCAGTTGGAAAAAATTCCCCTTCCTACAAGTCCTGTCCGCACAAAAAAGGAACTGTCCGATGTTACGAAGTCGCTGAGTTATTCCGACGCGAGCTCCATAGCAGCCCTGCCTGAATTAAGCTTTGCTGGAGCGTCACTAGAAAATGATCCGATACTGACTAAAGTTATCACTCCCTCCGGCGATTCTTACCTAGCCGACCTGATCCAAAGACTAGGAAACTCAGACTGGGTCAAGAAAGCGTTGCCCTATCTAGATCATTCTGAGAATGCATGTCCTCTCTGTCAGCAAGATCTACCTCACGAATTCCAACGCAATGTCAAGTCGCTATTCGACGAAACCTACGATCAGGAGGTTTCTAAGGTCGTGGTGCTCAGAGAAAAATATATTAAAGCCGCTGATGCATTGGAGTTTGAATTAGAGGCACAGGCCTACACCTCTTCAGCGATCCAGTCAGAGGCTGACTTCATCAAGGCCAAAGGCGAATTGAAGCGGTTGCTCACGATTAATCGCACAAGGTTAGCGGATAAAGAAGAGTCCGTGTCCAAATCCTTATCTCTAGAGTCAACGACGGCTGCAGTAATTAACTTGAATGCGGCAATCAAGGCTCAGAAAGCCAAGGATGATGAGTACAATCTTAGGTTGAGCAAAAAGGATCAACTCTTTTCGCAAGTTGTCGCAGAGATGTGGCAAGTCATGCGTCAGCAAGCTGAGAAGACTATTGCTGCCCATAAGGAGCTTGCGAAATTCTATCTTAAAAATTCTGCTGAGTTGAATGCTAAGAAAAAAGAGCTAAGCGACCAAGTGCTTCGCGATCTTGCTTCAATTACTGAATGTCAGTCCAAGATGACTAATGTTGATGAGGCAGTTAAGAAAATTGATGCTGCCATCGCGAATATCGGTATCACTGGTTTCAATCTGAAGAAAGTTGACGGTGACGAGACAAGCTATCGATTGGTTCGGGGAAATAATTCAAATGACGTTTACAGGTCATTGAGTGAAGGTGAGAAGACTCTGATCACTTTTTTGTATTTCCTCGAACTTTGCGCAGGTAGTGTAGACGCTGAAAAGCCTGTAGTCGCTAGCGAGAGGGTCATTGTGATCGATGATCCGATTTCAAGCCTGTCGCATAACTATGTTTACGAAGTTGCAGCTCATATCTATCATCGTGTTCTATGCGCTACCCTGAAATTCAAACAGATAATCGTGCTTACTCACAACTTGTTCTTCTTTCATGAGCTATTAAAAAATGCTCCTAAGAGCGTTACTAAGCAATACGCATGTTTCAGAGTTTCTAAAGGCGCTCATAGTGCGATTGCCCAGTTGGGTCAAGAGGAAATCAAGAACGATTACGAAAGCTATTGGCAAGTGATCAGAGAGGCTCGTGATTCTAAAGTGCATGCTGCGGTGCTTCCTAATATGATGCGTAATATTCTGGAGCACTATTTTGGCTTCATCCATAAGAATGATGATCTGCTAAAAGCCCTTGAGGTGCTGGAAAGAGTTGATCATGAATTCAAGCCCCTCTATCGATATATAAATAGACAGTCACATGGTGGTGCGATTAATGTCACTGACTTTGGTGGTTGGAGCGCAGACAAAATGATTGAAAAATTTGAAGGCGTCTTTGCGAGATCCGGATACCCCGAGCATTACGCCGTCATGATGGGCGGTATAGCCGGGGAGGAAGAGGGCACTAATCCTACGGGCGCATGACGGCCACTGACGTCAAAAAGAGGCCATGCTAGGCGGTGGTGGCGATGTGCCACACAATGCTTCCAATCCCCATAAGTCGCTGCTAGGATAGCCCCGCAGCTACCACCAGCGACTCCTTTCCATGCTGCCTGACCCTCCAAACCGCATGAGCTTTGCGCAAGGGGCGCAAAGGCTATCAGCAGGCAATGCTGAGAAAATATGGAGGGTTCTTCCATGAGAAATCATGAGAAAGTCGTACCTGTACGACAATACGAACGTTTCCGCTTTGGTCGTTGGGAGCAGGTGCGTAAGCACCGCCGTTCCCTGCCTCGGCGGTAATGGATGAGTTTGGTGGTAGCTGCACTATTTACTTTCCCCCTCTACGGTGGGCATCACCCACTGACCCGTTGGCGACCTAGGCGCTGGTCGTGCCTCATCAAGCATAAAATGATCGATGACGTCGACGCCTGAGTCCTTTAGGTAGTCAACCACCTCGTGGTAACGCTGGGTCACCAGCAAGCCTCGCTTCAATCCCACCCGAGCAGCCTGCGTCACCTCAATAGTGTACGCCAGCGACGTTATGCAAGCGCCTACGAACTCGTTAGTCGTGCCGTTGCTGCTGTGTGTCCCAAGGAGGGGATAGGCGATAATTGAGCGCGCGGAGATTTAGAGCCGAAGCGTCTGATTAAAAAAAATTTTTCTTTGGAAGGGATGGAGCGGGTAGAGGGAATCGAACCCTCAACTAAAGCTTGGGAAGCTTTCGTTTTACCACTAAACTATACCCGCTCTGGGACCTGCTCTGAGCGGCTGACTTTGTACCAGAACCCTGCCTCGATTTGAAGCGCTAATTTCATCGCGCAGCGATTTCCCGTCCGTCACATCACACAAGCCCTCCGCCAGCAGCACATGTGCATGTGCTGATGGAGGGGCGTTTTCGGGTTTCAGAAGGCGAAAGCATGGTGCCCCTGAACCCGGCTATAGACGTTTGTTGATGCTTCTGCCGGTTGCAGGAAATTCATGAGCACGTGTTTCGAGTCGCGGCAGGCGGCCTTGTGTTCCATGTCCAGAAAGTGGCCTGTTGCGTCGACGGTACTGAAGCTGCAGTTTTGCAGGTACCTGGAGAACTGCGCTGCGTCTTTTGCGGAGGTGTATTCGTCCCAGTCACCGTTGATGAACAACACCGGGGCCTTGATACGCTTTCCTGCGGTCAGGTAGTTGTCCGGATCAAGTTCCAGCACCTGACTGAAGTGATAGTGCATCTGGTCGTATTCATGACCGTCCAGGCTGCTGACGTGGCGATAGTTGACGCGCTTGAAAAGCGATGGCAAGTGCTTGCCGATGGTGCTGTTGATCAAGTGGCCCATGTCATAACGGCTATGCGCGCTGAGGTAGTCGAGGCCCTTGTCCAGGTACTCGCGCATGGGGCCGTTGATGACCGGGGAGAACGAACTGATGACCGCGCTCTCAATGCGTTTTGGTTGGTGGGCCAGCGCAACCAGTGTCGCTGCGCCGCCCCAGGAGAAGGACAGCACGTGCTCGGCGTTGAAGTGGTCGATCAGTTCCAGCAGGAGTTGGCCTTCCTCTTCCCGGGTAAGAGGGGCACCGTGCAGATTGTGAGGCTTGGATCTGCCCGAATAAGGCTGGTCATACAGCACCACATTGAATGTCGGATAAAGGTTACGCAAGGTTTGGGCAAAAGACGCGGTGGTGGCCAGTGAGCCGTTGACCAGAATGATGGTCTTTGCGGCGGCGTCGGTGCGATAGAACTCGGTATAAACCCGAAACTGTCCTTGTATGTCCAGCACTGCTTTTTCTGGCGACATAGGTGTAACTCCTGGCGTAAACAGGTATGCGTGCACATGACGTTGCACGAGTTTCGTGACAGGCAGGCGATAGCCGATGAAAGGCCCATGTCGATCCGATAGTCTGTTCGACAGGTATTATTATTGGCGGGCAATTTGTCGCGAGCCCGTGGCTCTGTGCGACAAAGAGTTTCTTGGAATAATGGATGGACTCATCAGTCGCATCAGGACTGACCATTGCAGTCAAGCAGTCGATTCCTCAACCCGCAAGTGCCGTTCGTACCTTATTCGGGTAATCCGCCAAACGGTTGTGACTTTCAGAACAGGCCGATTTCCGTGGCGTGCAACGCCCGGTAGCTGCCGGGTGCCAGCGCAGGATCCAGAGCCAATCCACCGATGTTCTCTCTGTGCAGGCGCAACACTTTGTTATCGAAGTGGCCGAACATCCTTTTCACCTGATGGTAGCGACCTTCGACAATACTCAGGCGTGCGCTGCGTGGACCCAGTAAGGTCAATTGTGCCGGTTGCGTGGTTATCCCTTCGAATGAGAAATACAGACCTGCAGCAAACAGGGCGGCATAGCGCTCGTCGATCAGTTGTTCAGTCTCGACGTAATACACTTTGGGCATTTTGGTCTGTGGCTGTGTGAGGCGTCTTGACCACTGGCCATCGTTGGTAATCAGCATCAGCCCAGTGGTATTGAAGTCCAGTCGCCCGGCGATGTGCAGTTCGTGCTTGTCAGGCTCGTCCAGCAAGTCGAGGACTGTCGGATGCTGTGTATCGACTGTCGCACTGACGCAGCCTTCAGGCTTGTGCAGCATGAAGTAGCGTGCCGCCTTGCCCGCCTGCAGAATTTCCATGTCGAGCGCTACACGGCTGAACTCGCGTACTTCGTGATGCGGATCGCGAATCGTACGCCCGTCTACCTGCACCCTGCCGCTGGCCATCGCGAGGCGCACGCTTTTGCGATTGAAACGCGGCAGGTTACTGAGGAAGCGATCAAGACGCATGGTGGTAGCGGCGGGCGGGAGAGGAGAGGCGCATCTTATTCCGTGATCCGGTGCGGGGCCTGACCGGACGCTGCATCCGTTATCCCGGCGCAACGCGGACACAGACACGCTTTATCGCGAATGTCATCCGGCAGAGCTTCAAGCCGCAGCGGGTCGATGCTTGCCGAAAAACACCAGCAGGGCTGTGCTGCCGTGCGCGGATCGGCCAGGCTGCATTGGTTACTGAAGCCGCACAGAGGGCAGAGGCGCGTGTCGTTCAGGACGGTTGTCATGCGGGTTCAGGCACCGTGCTCGATGATCGTGGTAGTCAGTTCAGGCGCTCCTGCCAATGGACTGCGCTGTGGGCGCATGATAAACCGGCGCACGGCGTAACAGTGCAGATATCGCTGCGCAACGGCAATGCAGCAGCAGAATCCTGTCGTAATGAATGCCCTGCGCCGACAGGCTGTTGAACAGGTCGTTCAGCGAAGGGGGCGTCATGCCGAAGCGGCTGCGTACCGTCAACACATCCATTGGCTTGGGTGGTAGCCAGCCTTTGAGTGGTGAGCCATTGGAGTTGCCTACCACGCGGGCAATATCGTCATAGCTCTCGCCACTGGGTGTCTGGAACTTGGACAGACTGTAGTTTTTCAGCCTGCCGGGCAGTGATGTTCCGGAGATGACCTTGTCAGTCATCAGCAATGGTTCAAGCACTGGCTGCATCAGTGAATGTTCTGCTGTGCTGGAGGCAGCAAACGGCCGGACATTCCCGTTGACGACGCGATGCAGTTGGGGGTCGACCAATTCGTAGCCATGAGGCGCATAGGTTCGTATTTCTGTGCCGTTGGGGATTTTCACTGTTGCCGTCCACGGTGTGTAATACCCGTGGGTGCTGACCACCAGAGTCCGCGCCTGACCTCTGTCCGATGTCCAGAGCAGAAAACGCCCGCCCAGCTTCCAGGCATGCACCGCTACCCGGCTGGGCGCTGCGGCGCCGGTAATGGTCCAGCGCTTGAGCAGCGCGTCGGTATGGAAGAATTTTTCCAGCCGGGTCTGGCGCGGCTTTATTGGTCGTATGCTCAATCGACCGGGGCCCCGCGCGCCAGCGGACGACACTGAAGATACTCCTGCCGTATGACCTGCAGGTTTGACGATTTTAGTCAGCGTGCGCAGCAGCCTCGGTGTCTGCGGCCCAAGCTGTAGCAAGCCCAGTGATAACGTTGCCAGCAGCGCCTGATGTTTTTCTGCGTAACGCCTGCCCGGCAAATTTGCAGAAGCAACGCTCAGCGCTGCAAGACCGACTTCCGCCGCCAGCGACGCGAAATATACCGGTGTCAGCAACAGCGATATGGGTGCCAGCAAACGCTGCAACTGGTGTAGTCGGTCTGTCCAGTAGGCCAGTGAAACCTGTGCAGGGGTCACGATCTGCTCCTTGGCATCATCCAGCGAGTTCTGTTCGAGGAGTTGGTGCAGGTAAGCGAACGGCGAGCCCTCCAGCTTTTTTTCGCACAACGAGTGGTGCATGGCTTTTCGTGTGTCAGGGTTGTACAGCGCATCCGTCCATGGGCGCAGGAGGGAGGCGGGCGGAGTGGGGGGCTGAGCACCGCCCCATAGTTTGAAGAGATAGTCCAGCCGTTGGTGATGGCGTAGCGGAACGTAGCGCATCACGGCTTCCCGCCAATCCGGATGTGCGGTTTTCAATTTCAGATAGCGTTCAAGTTCACTGTCGTCCGAGAACTGGACAAAGGCCTCGGGGTGCCCTGGTTGATAAAGCACGTTCGGTTTGTCGGTGTGCTTGAGTATCAGCAGCCCGGTGTATTGATGTTCCATGCCGTCGATCAGCGAACCCTGAACGAAAAAACCGAGTGCCAGCCAGTGACCTGGCGCAGAGCCAGCCAAGGCTTCAACGACCTGATCGAAGCCGTTGCGTTTGAGACTGCCGCGCTTCAGGCTGATCAGCGCCTGATTGATAAAGGCCGATCTGAATGCCTGTTCGATGGCTGTTTTTTGCTGTCTCCAGAATGTCTGGATGTGCCCGGTCATCCAGGTCAGAAAATCGAATGCCTTGATGTAGTCCTCAAGTGCCTGCGGCGTGATTGCCAGTCTCTGGCCCTGAGCTCGTTCGCCCTGGCCTGTGCTATCCAGAAAGACCTCTGTAGTACCGTCGTGATCAATGTAACCCTCGGGTGAGTCGACCCGGTAGTTGCTTATCAACGCCTCGCTCAGGCTGATCGGTTTTTCAGCGGGTGTGTGAACATGGATGGGCGGATTGCGGGGGCTGCCCAGCGGGCTGACCGAGTTACCGGATTGATAGGCAATGAACACGTGATCGGGATTAAGCGTCAGATTGTGATGTTTCAATAGATAGGCCGCCATGACCTGCGCAGCCATCCTGGGGGCTGAGGGGATCTGTTCCAGAAGAGTGGACGCTGTTTGCCAGAGGTCTGCCGCACCGGCCAGCGTAAGGCTGCGTGATACGGGTTTGAGCAGGTCGATGTTTTCGCTGTTGAATTGCGTCTCTGTGAGCGATGCCTGGCTCAGTTCGGTAAAAACATCGCCTGCGAGCAGCGGGGCGTCGGCAACGATGACTGCGTCCTGATCGAGCGCATGCAATGCGTGGCCGTACAGTCCCGAGACGTTCATGGCCGCCAGCAGCCTGCGGGTCATCTCGCCCGGATCCTCGCTGATGTATTCGATGACGTTGCCCTTGGCACCCAGTATGTGAATGAAACAGTGGGAGGTGGCTTTCGACCTCACCTGAAAAATACCCTGCACGGTGTCGCCGTTGAGTGACAACATGCGGATCTCGGATTTTTGACCGCGACCGCTTTGCTCAAGGGTCGCCACGTCGGCAGGGAAATCGCTCAGCCCCAAGGCGTCCAGCGTCAGGAAATAGCCGGCCCGGCTGATGTGCCCGGAGAGAAACTGGCGAGCCAGCACATCCAGAAAGCCCAACCGGGACAAGGTGCGAAAAGTGGCTGCGTGCCGAGTTCGAAAAACCTCGAGTGCTGTGCTGTAGTCACGATCCAGATGGGCTTCGCTGATCCACTTGACGAGCTGCGTTGCGCTCAGTGACGAGGCCTCTTCAGGCCAGTGCGTACTGGTGATTTCACTGCGATACAGGCGCACGAACTGCCCCGGATCAAAGGTCGCGGACAATGCCACGTCGGTCAGGGACAGCTCGATGCTGTAAGACTCGTGCCCCTCGTCGTTCAGTGCGGGCAGGGTCTGGGTGCTGAACGTGACCCCTAACGTATCCGGGTCCAGTGCCTTGCCGGTTCGTTGGGTGAGCAGCGCGACGAGCTGTTGGCGGACATGGTGTCTTCGGTTCGGCGGGAGATCCATGTCCAGCTGGCAAGCCTTGAGGAGCAAGACCGAGTCGGCAATCAATGGGAAGCCAGGGCTTTTACGCAACGCTTTGAGGGGGCGTTCGATGTGTGCGGCCGGGGCCTGTGGCTCGTGCTCCTCGGTCGGCGGCAGTGGATGTTCGCGAGGCGCAAGCTGAAGCGCTGGCAGCGCGAATGGCACTGAAGCATTGAGCGTGTCGTGTCGGTTGCTGCTGTACTCTGGCAAAAGAATGCTCGGCTGTTCCAGCAGAAAAGATGAGGGGTGAAAAAGGGTGTCCTGACGAAGCGGACTCCAGATGTGGTTCATGACGGCCGGTCGAAGTGAGTGGATGCTCACTATGTCGTGAAGGCGGTCCGGGTATGACATAACTATGTAATACCCGAGCCGTGTCAAACACGGCGGCACGCCTGGGCACGCCGCGTGTTCGCTTACAGCTGCTGCAAATGAGCACGCCAGCCACCGAGATGGCTGATATCGACAGCCCCCTCCAGGCCGTAGGCTTCGCAGATAAAACCGGTCTCCCAACGGCCATCGGCCAGTTGCACTTTACCGAGGCCCAGCGGTGCCGGAATACCGGTCAGAAACGACCCCAGCTCGCCACTGGGCAACTCCCAGACCTCCACTTCAATGGCTACACCCCGTTCGGCAACCCGCACCATGCCCGGGCGAAACGGCGGCCCACCGGCCAGCGCATACAGCCGATAGTCGGCCGAGCTTTGCGTGGTCTCCAGCAGACGCGCACCGCGTTGCCTCAGTTGCCAATTCAATGCCAGCCCGTCCAGATGCGCGCCACACACCACCAGTTGTGCCTTATCGTTACGTGCGACGCTCTGTGGCACGGACCATTCAGGTATTTCTCCGCCAATCAGGGGCAGCGCGGTTTGCCGTTGAAAAGCATCGGCCAGGCTGAGCAGATACTGGTCGGTGAACGCCCGTCCGAATAGCGTCACGCCCCACGGCAGGCCGTTGCCCATGAAAGCGCTTGGCACGGCGATGGCGGCGTAGTCGAGCAGGTTGACGAAATTCGTGTAATAACCCAGCTCAGAATTACGCAGCACTGGCTCGGCAATCAGTTCTGCCGAGGTGACCGGGCGACCGATGCTGGGTGTTACTACGCAATCCAGCCCTTCAAGCTCCCGGTCGCAAATCGCCTTGAGCGCTTGCAGGCGGTATTGCGCACGAAATGTATCGACTCCGCTGACGCTGGGGGCCTTGGCCAGTACATCGCGAATCACCGGCAATACCGCCTCCGGACGGTCTTCCATCAACTGCCCTGCCACGCTATAGCGCTCGGCCACCCAAGGACCCTCATACAACAGGCGAGCAGCTTCAAGAAACGGTGACAGGTCCACTGTGACCGCTTCGCCGCCTAGCGCGGTGAGGTGGTCGATAGCAGCGCTGAACAGTTTCGGCCCCTCGGTACAGCCAAAGAATTGCAGATTTTCAGCGCGTGGTACGCCGAAGCGAAACGGGCGAGGGGCACCAAACGCCGAAGCGTCGTTCCACTGGGGGTTGCGCCGGCTGTATTCATCGCGCGGATCAAGCGTGGCGACCAGCCCCAGTAACTGGCTGGCTTCCCTCGCCGTGGCAGTGAAGATCGAGACGCAGTCCTGCGTACGGCAGGCTGGCACGACACCTGCGGTAGAAATCAGCCCCTTGCTGGCTTTCGTTCCCACCAGGTTGTTCAGCGCTGCGGGTACACGCCCCGAGCCCGCCGTGTCGGTGCCCAGCGAGAAGCTGCTGAGCCCCAGCGCAACGGCCAGAGACGAACCAGCGCTTGAACCACCCGACGGATACTCCTTCAATACGCTGTTGGGGCAGGCACCATAGGGCGAACGGCTGCCATTCAGGCCGGTGGCGAACTGGTCCAGATTGGTCTTGCCCATGGGCACTGCGCCCAGTGCAATCAGTTGTTCGACGATGGTCGCCGAGCACTCTGGCGTGTAAGCGTAATCCGGGCAGGCGGCCGTGGTTGGAATGGCAGCCAGATCAATGTTGTCCTTGATCGCGAAGGGCACGCCGTAGAGTGGCAGGCTCTGAGCATCGCGATCCTCCAGTGCGGTCAGATAGGGCTCCAGTTCGTCCGTGCCGAGCAGGTGGATGAACGCGTGATAATCCGTGTTGAGCCGTTCGGCTTTTTCCCGCAACGCCAGAATCAGCTGGCGTGGTGAAATCCGGCCGGACTGGTACGCGGTGCGCAGCGTGTCCAGGCGCAGGTCATTGGGCAGTGCTGTGTCGTTCATGACGGGATTCCATTGACAGTGAAAAGGTGATCGATTCCTTCAGTCGCCAGCACTACGACCCGTTGCCCTGCGCGTATTGCCGATCCGGGTTGCACCCTGACCTCCTGCACCACACCGGCGACCGGGGCAAGGAGGGGGATTTCCATTTTCATGGACTCCAGAATCACCAGCACGTCGCCCGCATCCACGCGCTCGCCCGGTTGCACCCGAACCTGCCAGAGGTTGCCGGCAATGTGGCTGTCGATGCCCTGATGACCGGCCTGCAAGGGCTGTTCTTCGGTGTTCGGGGCAGCCCCCTCATCGCTCTGGAAGTCGGCCTGACCATTGGCGTTCCAGCGCTCTCGCTCGGCGTTGAACGCTGATTGCTGACGGGTTCGGAATGCCGTGATGCCGTCGGCTTCGCGGGTCAGAAAGGCCTGGTAGTCGGCCATGTTCAAGGTGCTGTGTTCGATGTTCAGGTCGAAGCGACCCAGCGGAAAATCGCGACGGATACGCAGCAGTTCGTCGGCGCTGACCGGGTAGAAACGGATCTGGTCGAAAAAACGCAGCAGCCACGGTTTGCCCTCGAAGGCAGCGACGTCGCGGTAGCGGTTCCACATCTGCAGGGTACGGCCGACGAACTGATAGCCACCGGGGCCTTCCATGCCATACACGCACATGTAGGCACCGCCGATGCCGACCGAATTCTCGGCGGTCCAGGTGCGCGCCGGGTTGTACTTGGTGGTCACCAGCCGATGGCGCGGGTCCAGCGGCGTGGCAACCGGTGCGCCGAGGTATACATCGCCAAGGCCCATGACCAGATAGCTGGCGTCGAATACTGTGCGTTGCACTTCGTCGAGGTTGGGCAGGTCGTTGATACGGCGGATGAACTCCAGGTTACTCGGGCACCACGGTGCATCCTTGCGCACGGTAGTCATGTATTTCTCGATGGCCAGCTGGCAGGCCGGATCGTCCCAGGACAACGGCAGATGGACAATACGCGACGCCACTTGCAGGTCTTTCGCTGCGCACACCACGCCCCATTCTCCGGCGACGATGTCGAGCAGTTGCCGAAGCGGCAGTTGCTCGGGACGGTAGTGAACCTGTAGGGAGCGAATACCCGGCGTCAGGTCAATCACGCCCGCCAGTGCCTTAGCCTCTAGCGCGAGCATCAAGGCATGGCCGCGCAGACGCAGCACCAGATCCAGCTCTGGTGCCCCGATTTCCAGCAGCAGATGGGTATCACCGGACAGACGTGCAACCAGACGTTTATCGTCCTGACCGATATCAAGGATGATCGGAGTGTGCAGATCCCCTATGCGAACGGGCGTCGGGGTCGGCGCATTAGCGGCATTTCCTGCGTTCGGACTGACGCCTTCGCGAACAAGTTCGCTGCCAAGGGCATCAGTGTTTTGCATAGTTTGCGGGAACACTGCGGCCATTGCCGCATGGCACGCCTCGACGCTCACCGGCGTGAACCGTACCTTGTCGCCAGCCTTCAATTGCCCCAACTGCCACAGGTCTGCCTCGATGATGGTCACCGGGCACACGAATCCGCCCAGGCTCGGGCCGTCCGGCCCGAGGATCACAGGCATGTCGCCAGTAAAATCCACTGCGCCGACCGCATAGGGATTGTCGTGAATATTGGACGGGTGCAGACCTGCCTCGCCCCCGTCGGCGCGGACCCATTCGGGTTTCGGGCCGATCAGGCGCACGCCGGTACGGCTGGAGTTGAAATGGACTTCCCAGTCAGTCGCGAAAAACCTCTCGATGTACGCTTCAGTGAAGTATTCCGGGGCCGCATGGGGGCCATAAATGACCCTCATCTGGCGGACGTCGGTCAGCGTTTCAAGTGCTTCGTCGGCAATCCGCTGGCCTGCACTGCGATCCATCAAGGGCGCGATGTGCAACACATCGCCAGCCCGCAGCGCGCGGCCGCCATGCCCGCCGAACTGGCCGAGGGTAAAGGTGCTTTTGCTGCCCAGATAGTCCGGCACGTCGAGCCCGCCGCGCACGCACAGGTAACTGCGTACACCGGCGCCGGCAATAGTGCCCAATGCGAGGGTCGAACCCGCGCGTACCAGCAGGGCGGTATTCATGGCAGCGGGTTCAGCGTCGACCGTGATCGGAATCTGCGCACCGGTTACTGCGACCACCGCGTCGGTATTGAAGCGCAGCAGTGGGCCGCTCATGGTGATTTCCAGCGCGGCGCATCCTTCGGGGTTGCCCAGCAGGCTATTGCCTTGACGTAACGCGCGGCTGTCCATCGGCCCTGACGGCGGTACACCGACTGCCCAGTAACCCAGCCGCCCCGGATAATCCTGAACGCTGGTCTGCGTTCCGCCAGTCAACACTTCGAACGTATCAGTCTGGTACACCAGATCTTCCAGGCAGCGCGTCCATGGCTGGCCGCTGGCGAACGGGGTGTCGGCGATGATCTGCCGCAGATAGCCTCGATTGGTTTCCACCCCGTACAGGCGCGTTTGATCGAGTGCACCGATCAGCCCGGCGCTGGCGTGCTCGCGGGTTGGTGCCCAACTGATCAGCTTGGCGATCATCGGGTCGAAGTACGGCGGTATCTCACAACCGGCTTCGACCCAGGTGTCGATGCGCAGTGCGCGGCCATCGGCAGGAGGGAAAGTCACAGCGGTCAGCAAACCAGGGCAGGGCTGGAAGTCGCGGCCCGGATCCTCAGCGTACAGCCGCGCCTGAATGGCATGGCCGACCGGTTTGAGGCCAACCTGCAACTGAGCAAGCGGGGGCAGATCACCGGCAGCCAGTTGCACCATCCAGCTGACCAGATCCACGCCCCACACCTGTTCGGTCACGCCGTGTTCGACCTGCAGGCGCGTATTCACTTCCAGAAAGTAGAAGCGCTGATCCTCACTGTCGAAGACGAACTCGACAGTCCCGGCGCTACGATAATTCACCGCTTTGGCGAGTTTGATAGCCGCCGCGCACAGCTCATCGGCCATACCGTCCGGCAGGTTGGGGGCCGGGGTTTCTTCCAGCACCTTCTGATTGCGCCGCTGTACCGAACAGTCACGCACGCCCAGTGCCAGCACTTCGCCCTGACCGTCGCCGAACACCTGCACTTCCAGATGCCGGGCGCGCTGGATGTATTTCTCGATGAACACGCCCGCATCGCTGAAATTGTTCCGACCGAGACGTTTTACCGCCTCGAACGAGTCGGCCAGCTCTTCAGCGCTGCGGCACACACGCATGCCAATGCCACCGCCACCCGCAGTGCTCTTGAGCATGACCGGATAGCCGATGGTACGAGCTGCCAGGAGGGCTGATTCCAGGCTGTCGAGCAATTCGGTGCCTTCCAGCATGGGCACGCCCTGTTGCCTGGCCAGCGCTCGGGCAGTGTGTTTGAGACCGAATACGCGCAGTTGCTCGGGCGTCGGGCCGACGAAGGCGATGCCGACGTCTTCACAAGCCTGGGCAAACGCTGCGTTTTCGGAGAGAAAGCCGTAACCTGGATGAATGGCTTTGGCACCGCTGGCTTTGGCGATGGCGAGGATCTTGTTCACCGCCAGATAAGTCTCGGCTGCGCCGCCTTCACCCAGGCTGTGAGCTTCATCGGCTTGCATCAGGTGCAGGCTGGCAGCATCGGCTTCGGAATATACCGCCACACCTTTCACCTGCAGGGTGCGCAGGGTCCGCAGGATGCGGCAGGCAATGGCGCCACGATTGGCGATCAGCAGTTTGTCGAACATGGCATAACCCCGGAAACCCAGGCGCGCTCGGTTTCGTGATGGGAAGCGGGCCGTCCCGCTGTTTATCTGTCTACGCAACGGTCGTCCGTTGCTGAGGGCGGGTGCCGGGTCAGTCGCGAATCAGCAATTGCGCAGGCGTCGGGTTGTAGCCGTTGCACGGGTTGTTGAGCTGCGGGCAATTGGAGATCAGCACGATCACGTCCATTTCGGCACGCAGTTCAACGTACTTGCCGGGGGCGGAAATGCCGTCTTCGAAGGTCAGGCCGCCCTCTGCGGTCACGGGCACGTTCATGAAGAAATTGATGTTCGGACCGATATCGGTCTTGGTCAGACGGCCGTCATGCAGGCAGGCGCGCAGGTAATTGTCGCGGCAGCTGTGCATGTAGCGTTTTTCCAGGGCGTAGCGCACGGTGTTGCTCTCTTGCGCGCACGCGCCACCCAATGTGTCGTGATGTCCGCAAGTGTCATCGACAATGGTCAGCATGGGGCGGCCCAGATTGGAAAACAGCACGCTGCCAGTGGTCAGGTACACGCTGTTCTGGCGGCGCAAGGTGCGTTGTACGTCATAGCGTTCGCGCGGGTTGTCCAGGCTGAAAAACAGCGTGTCGACCGCCTGATTGCCTTCCAGATCAAGGATGCGCACGGTCTGCCCGGCCTTGACCTCGGCCAGAAACGGTTCGCCTGCCGGAATGGTCGCGTCGCAGCAAGAGTGGGTATCGGTATTCATGACTGGGCTCCTCAGGCGAACAGGCGGTCGGTATTGATGAATCCGCGCTCGTTTTCCGGGCGCGAGGTGCGGCAGTGTTCGGCAATGCTGGCGTCGGCTTTCATCCAGCCGAGTTTCAGCGGTTGCGGTGCGTAGTGCGGGTTGGGGTCCATCGGGTGTTGCAAGGCAGTCAGCACCACCAGCGTGTCCATCGGTGCATAGAGTTCGATGTAATCACCGGCTTTCGAATTGTTCGGGACGAAGTGCAGTGCGCCGGTTTCATCGACGTCGACGCGGCTGAACAGGTTGAGTGTCATCAGCAGGTCGGACAGCCCCAGTCCCCATTTGCCCAGCTCGACCAGCAAGTTGTCGACGCCGTTGCGAAAGAAGCCGTTGCGTAGCTCCTGGTAGCGACCCTGACCGTATTTGTCGGCGACTTCCTGAGCGTTAAGCACGCCACCGATGCTATCGCTCCAGCCGCAGGTGTCGGTGACAATGGCCGCCAATACGCGGCCCATGTCCGAATACAGGCAATGGCCGTTGCTCAATCTGGCGGTGTGCTGGCATTTGAGGCTGTCCGGCAGGTTCAGGCGTTCGGTTTTTTCGCCGGCATTGAGTAGCGTCAGGCTGACGTTGGCGTTGCCGTGCAGGTCGGTCAGGCGCAGCAGTTCACCCCGTTTGAGGATGAACGAGTGATGGCCGCCACCGGGCAGCAGTTCTTCGGCGAACACCGGGTACAGCGTGGTTGAATCAGTCATTGAACGGGCTCCTCTGAGGCGTTGAGCAGCGAATCGATGGCGGCGCGCTCGGCGCGGCGTTCGCTGTTGAGGGGGATGTCGTAAGTGATGCGCGCGCCATACGCACCGGGCGCATGCGGGTCGTGGCGCACCTTGTCGAAGACCAGCAGACGGGTGCCGAGGTTGAAGCCTTCGGACAGGTCGTGGGTGACCATGAACACGGTCAGCTTCGTTTCGCGCCACAGGTCCAGCAGCAAGTGATGCATGTCCTTGCGGATGCCGGGGTCGAGCGCGCCGAACGGCTCGTCCAGCAGCAGGACGCGGGGCTTCATGATCAGTGCCTGAGCAATCGCCAGGCGCTGCTGCATACCGCCCGACAGTTGTGTCGGGTACTTGTCCAGGGCGTGGCTCAGACCGACTTTGTCCAGCAGTTGCGCGGCCTGCTCCCGGGCCTGGTTTTTGCTCTGACCGAACAGACGGCCTATCCACCGTGAGCGGGGCAGCTCCAGGCCCAGCGCCACGTTGTCGAGCACCGACAGGTGCGCAAAGACGGAATAGCGCTGAAACACCACGCCACGGCTGGCGTCCGGCTCATTGCGCAGAGCCGTACCGTCCAGCGTGATGAGACCGCGACGCGGGGTTTCTTGGCCCAGTAACAAGCGCAGAAAGGTCGATTTGCCACAACCCGATGCGCCGACCAGCGTGCAGAACTCGCCTTCGGCCACTTCCAGATTCAGGCCCTCAAGCACCACTTGGTCGTCGTACTGTTGCCAGACATTGCGCACACAGATAAAGCTCATGTTCGCGCTCCTTCGTACCAGGGAAAGGCGCGTCGGGTCAGGGCTTTAAGGCTCCAGTCCATCAGCCAGGCGAGCAGGGTGATCCACACTACATACGGCAGAATCACGTCCATCGCCAGATAACGCCGAACCAGAAAGATCCGGTAACCCAGGCCGTCAGTCGAGGCGATGGCTTCGGCCGCTATCAGGAACAGCCATGCCGAACCCAGCACCAGCCGCAGGGCGATCAGCAGGCGCGGCAGCAGCTGCGGCAGGACTACCCGCAGGATCAGCGTCCATGTCGTGGCACCGAGTGTCTGCGCTTTGATCAGCAGTTCGACCGGGATTTCATGGGCGCGCTGTTCCAGGTCGCGGGTCAGAATCGGTGTGATACCAATCACGATCAGCATCACTTTCGACAGCTCGCCCAGCCCGAAGACGATGAACAGAATGGGCAGAATCGCCAGCGGCGGCACCATCGACATGACCGTCAGCAAGGGTGACAACGGTGCACCGAGCAGCGGCAGGATGCCCGCCGCAATACCCAGACACAGGCCCAGTAGCGCGCTGACCCCCAGGCCGATTGCCAGACGTTGCAGGCTCGATGCCGTGTCCTGCCAGAGCAGATAATCACCGCTGCGAGTGTCGGCAGTGAACGCCATGCGTTTGACCGCATCGGCCATCTGCATGGCGCTGGGCAGCAGTTTGTCGGTAGGGTTCTCCGCGAGCCGGGTAGCCGAGCCCATGAAATAGGCGAACAGCAACAGGGCGAACGGCAGGATCACCAGAATCAGGCGACCGGCACGGTCCGGATGGCGGTTTATCAAACGCATGGCAATGACCTTTTTGCGGAACGTGATTTACAGCTTGCCGTCGACGGCCATCTGCACGTAGCTGGGGTCAAAGTGCAACTTGATGTTGGCTTTGTCGCCAAGGTTCACGCCATTGGCGAACGACATGCCGACTGCGTTGGCATCACGTGCGCCTTCACCAAGCAGGCCATGAGCGAACGAGAAGTCGGCGACCTTGCGCTGAGTGTCCGGCAGCTGTTTGCCGGTCGCGAACTCAAGCGCTTCCTTTGGTGTGGCGAACAGTTTTGTGGTGTCCAGCTGTGCCTGAAAACCAGCCAGATCGGTGCCCGACGCCTTGGCCATGTGCTCCAGCGCTGCTTTGCTCTGGGCGTTTTTGGCGTTCATCAGCGCAACCACTTCAAACCAGGCACCGGTCAGCGCTTTGCCCAGCGCCGGATTGTCCTTCAGGGTCTGGGTATTGACGACCATCATGTCCATGATCTCGCCGGGAATCTGACTGGAATTGAACACTTCGGTCACGCCAGGTTTGGCTTTGATGTCCGACAGCATCGGGTTCCAGGTGGTGACCGCCTGCACATCGTCGGTGTTGAAGGCGGCCGAGATGTCGGCATCCGAGGTGTTGACGACCTTGAGGTCTTTTTCGCTGAGTTTGACGCTGTCCAGCGCACGCGCCAGCAGGTAGTGGGATACCGATAGCTCGACCAGATTGACGTCCATGCCTTTGAGGTCGGCGACTTTCTTGCCTTCGCCCTTGAGCACGATGCCGTCATTGCCGTTGGAGAAGTCACTGACGATCAGTGCTGTGCTTTCCACACCGCCTGCGGCCGGGATGGTCAGCGCGTCCATATTGGTCATGGTGCAGCCATCGAACTGGCCGGCGGTGTACTGGTTGATGGATTCGACGTAGTCGTTGAGCTGAGTGACATCGATCTTGATGCCGTACTTTTTCGCCCACTTGTCGACAATGCCCTGGCTGCCTGCGTATTCCCACGGCATCCAGCCTGCGTAGATGGTCCAGCAGACATTGAAGTGATCTTTTTGGGCGGCATTCGCCGAGAGGCTCAACGCAGCAAGCAGGCCTGCCGTGAGCAGACCGAAGAGACGAGACTTTTGCATGTTGAGAAATCTCCAGTAGTGGAAAAAAGGCGGCCAGGAGCAACGTGACACCACTGGTGTCCCTGTCTCCCGGGCTTTTGTCCCGCCGTGTAACCTCTACTGGAGGTCGCCAACTCTTGGACCAGCCACTTGCCTGTCGGCAAGCCGGAACCCTAGTCGGCTATTGCAAATTGTGGTGCCGCGAACCTGTGTTGACTCCTGCACACCTGTCATCAAGCGAGAGTTGTGCCAACTTGCCAGGACCTTTGTTTTTCAAGGCCTGCCCGAATGATCGGCGGCGGAGCACGCTGAAAGCTGCCTTGTGCTGGTGCGAGGGCGCACCGTGATGATGCGCGTATCCGTGAAATGTTTTGTAGCATGTTTGTAGCAAGTTGAAACACGCCTGCAAGCCTTGGTTTCAGAGCCTTTTGGGGCCATGTGATGACCAGTAACCCAGTGACCGCGCCCCTGTCCCAAGGCACTAGAATGCCTTTTCGGTGTCTGATTCTTCGTCCGCCAACCGCTTTGGCGGACGCCGACCAGCGTCGCTGGTTCGTGCCCAATAGCGGTCCAGGAGGCCGCCATGTATCGAAGACCCTTGCTTATCACGTTGCTGACCCTTTTCCTTGCTGGTTGCTACGCAGGTCCTGGTTACTACGAATCCGATGTGTACACGCAGCCGACAACTGTCGTCGGTGGCGCTTACGCGTATGACAATGGCTATCGCTCTACCTACTATCAGGAGCAGCGCATCTACGTCGCGCCTCAACCACGCTATTACACTCAACCCCGCTACTACGCCCCGGCACCGCGCTATTACGCGCCACCGCCCGTGCCGCGCTACTACCAGCCGGGACGCCCACCGGGCTATGGCTGGAGAAACGATGGCTTCGGCCGCAATGATGGCTTTCGCGGCAATGGCGGTTTCGGACGTAATGACGGCTTCCGCGGCGACCGGGGCAATCGTGGCTGGGATGACCACGGTGGGCGCGGCGGAAGAGATGGCCGTGATCATGGACGGGGCGGGCGCGGCGATGGTCGTGGCGGGCATCGCTAGCTGAAACCCGCGCGTTCACGAGCATGTCAACGCTGTGAACTGACTGCTGCAAACTGACTATGGTGCCGACGCTCCGCGTCGGCACGCCTTTCTGGACGCTCTACGCCCGATCTTGAAGCGCATAGCGCAACCGGCATTGACTTTGCCGTCCGGCTTTCCTAGTGTCCGCGCATTGTTTTTACCGGATGTAACCATGACTAGCGACGACCGCATCAAGCTTGAGCCCAGCTGGAAGGAAGCTCTGCGCGACGAATTCGAACAGCCTTACATGGCGCAGTTACGCGAGTTTCTGCGCCAGGAGCATGCCGCAGGCAAGCAAATCTATCCGCCGGGACCGCTGATTTTCAATGCGCTGAACTCAACGCCGCTGAATAACGTGAAAGTGGTGATTCTCGGTCAGGACCCCTATCACGGCCCGAATCAGGCTCACGGCCTGTGCTTCTCCGTGCAGCCCGGTGTGCCGACACCCCCGTCACTGGTCAACATCTATAAAGAGCTCAAGCGCGACCTGAATATCGATATTCCGAATCACGGTTGCCTGCAATCCTGGGCCGATCAGGGCGTACTGCTGCTTAATACCACGCTTACCGTCGAGCGCGCCAACGCAGCCTCTCATGCCGGAAAAGGCTGGCAGTATTTCACCGACCGGATCATTCAAGTGGTCAGCGAGCATCAACCGCATTTGGTGTTTTTGCTATGGGGCGCTCATGCGCAAAGCAAGCAGAAACTGGTCGATGCGACCAAGCATCTGGTGCTGACCTCTGTCCATCCGTCGCCGTTGTCAGCCTACAAAGGCTTTCTGGGCAACGGGCACTTCGGGCGGGCCAACAAGTACCTTGAGCAAAACGGCATCGCGCCGATCGATTGGCGTTTACCGCCTGTCTGACTGACGCGCTCAGTCAATGAGCCGCTTGTTCCAGCGCCGGTACAGCGGCTCGGCGAGAAACAGTACGAATAGAAGGCGCATCACCTGCATGGCCGTGACCAGCGGCACCGAAAGTTGCAGCACCTCTGCGGTCAGGCTCATCTCTGCAATACCTCCCGGCATCATGCCCAGTGTCAGCGAGCGAAGGTCCAGGTGGGTGAGGGCGCTCAATCCCAGCGCCGCGATTGCAGCGATCAGCATGGTCAGGGCGGTGCCCAACAGTGTACGCGCCAGAAACGAGGGCGCACGTCGAAAGAACTCCCGATTGAAATGGCAACCCAGCCCGCTGCCGATCAGCAACTGGCCAAGCTGACTGGCACCGTTTGGCAGTCCGATTTTCAAGTCCCAGACCACACTCACGACTGCACTGAGCAGAAGAGGGCCGAACAGCCAGGGGTTGGGTTGCTTGAGACGTTGCCACAGCCAGGCCAACGCTGCGCCGACTGGAAGCAGGAAGGCCAGCCAGCGCCAGTCGACCATTGTTGCATGCAGCGAAGGCGCACCTTCACCCAGCAGGTACTTGAAGATCGCCGGTACGCACAGCACCACGGCCAGCACCCGAAGGCTTTGTGCGGCAGCAACACTGCTGAGCGTCGCACCGTTACGTGCGCCCAGGTTGACCATTTCCCCGGAACCGCCGGGCATGCTCGAGAAGAATGCAGTGGGACGATCCTCTCCGGTACGCAGCATCAGCCATACGCCGACCAGGCACGACAGGCTGGTGATCAGCGCACCGAAGAAGATCAGTCCGAAATGCGTCAGCACTTGCTCGATAACCACCGGCGTGAAGTGCAGGCCGATGCCTGTGCCGATAATCAACTGGCCACATTTGCGCCCGCCGGGAATCTGCGCCAGTTGCCAGGGAGTCAGGCAACGCACCAGGATGATTGCCAGCAACGAGCCAACCATCCACGGCAACGGCCAGCCGACCTGGCTGGCGAGGTAGCCGCCCAGCAGGCCGACCAGTGGCGTTGCCCACCATTGGCGCAGAGACGAATCAGCCATGCGTTGCGGCAGCTTGCTGCTTCGTGCGCTTGCGCCAGATACGGATCAGCGGGAACAGCAGCATGAAAACGGTCACTACCCAGACCCCGAGGGTGATCGGACTGGCCCAGAGAATCCCCAGTTCGCCGTTGGAGATCGACAGGGCGCGACGCAGATTCTGTTCCATCAGACCGCCAAGGATGAAGCCGAGCAGGATCGGCGATAACGGAAAATCCAGCTTGCGCAGGATGTAACCGAAGATACCGATACCGACCATCAGGAACAGGTCGAATGTCGTGGCGTGTACTGCATACACGCCGATCCCGGTGATGATCGCAATCACCGGCACCAGCGCCCAGTTCGGCACGGCGAGGATGCGCGTGAAAATACGGATCATCGGGATGTTGAGGATCACCAGCATGATGTTGGCGATGAACAACGAAGCGATCAGGCCCCACACGATGTCCGGTTGCTGTTGAAACAGCATCGGACCGGGCGTGATGTTGTACAGCGACAACGCGCCGATCATTACTGCCGTGGTGCCCGAGCCGGGAACACCCAGCGTTAGCATGGGCACCAATGCGCCACAGGCCGTTGCACCGATGGCTGTCTCGGGCGCGGCCAGGCCGCGCATGTCGCCCTGGCCAAACTTGCCGCTAGGGCCGGCGATACGTTTTTCAGTCATGTAGGCGACCGCACTGGCCAGCGTCGCGCCTGCACCCGGCAGCACGCCGAGAATGAAACCCAGCAAGCCACAGCGAATATTCACCACGAAGACCGCCGCGGCTTCCTTGGCATTGAACATCATGCGCCCGGTGGCCTTGACCGCCTCCTGGCCGCGATGGGTCTTCTCCAGCAGCAAGAGGATTTCGCTGATCGAAAACAGACCCAGTACCAGCACCACGAATTGAATGCCGTCGGTGAGATGAATGTTATCGCCCGTGAAGCGGTACACCCCACTGTTGGCATCGATGCCAACCGCTGACAGGAACAGCCCGATCAGTGCCGCAATGAACGTCTTCAACGGCCTGTCTCCGGCCATGCCGCCCAGGCAGACAATGGCGAACACCATCAGTACGAAGTATTCCGCCGGGCCGAAGGCAATCGCCCATTTGGCGAGCAGGGGCGCGAACAGCACCATGCCGCAGGTGGCGATGAATGCACCGATGAACGAGCTCCACGCCGACAGCGACAGTGCAACCCCGGCCAGCCCCTTGCGGGCCATCGGGTAACCGTCCAGCGTGGTCATGACTGTGGACGCTTCGCCCGGGATGTTCAGCAGGATGGAACTGATGCGCCCGCCGTACTCACAGCCCAGGTACACGGCTGCCAGCAGAATCAGTGCCGATTCGGGCGGCAGGCCCAGCGCAAAAGCGATAGGGATCAGCAGCGCCACACCATTGATCGGCCCGAGCCCCGGCAGCAGGCCGACGACGGTGCCGATCAGTGTCCCGGACAGTGCAGTAATCAGGTTGTACGGGGTGAGGGCGACGCCGAAGCCCTGGCCCAGATAGCTGAAAGTATCCATGTCAGTTCTCCAGAACGCTGAGCAGGCCTAAAGGCAAGGGGACGTCCATGGCCTTGTCGAACAGCAGATAAAGGCCGACGCTCATCAGAGTCACCACCACAATGCCGGGCAGCCAGCGACCGCCATACAGGCGTGCCATGGGAATGCCGATCAGAATGCTGCTGAGGATGAAGCCGAGCGGTTCGAACAATCCTGCGAAGATCAGCAGCAGGACGATGCACGCGCCGATCTTGACCAGGGTTTCGCGGTCCAGCGCCGGTTCCTCTTCGGTATGGACGATGGGTGTAGGCCGAATCAGCAGGTACAGCAGGGCGACCCCCATCAGTCCAAGCATCAGCAGAGGGAAAGCGCGCGGGCCGACCGGTTCATAAGAGAAGGGCGCTTGATAGGGCCAGGCCATGAGGGCCAGACCAGTGCATGCCAGTAGCAGTGCGGCAGCGAAAATGCGTTGTATGACCATGAGAAGCTCCTGAATCGCGCCCGTTGTGCAGGCGCAACTGAAAGTCAGTCATTTGGGTTCAATTACTGAATCAGGCCGAATTCCTTGGCCATCAGTTTGTAGTCGGCGACCTGCTTCTTGACGTAGGTGTCCAGTTCCGCACCGGTCATGGCGAAGGGGAACAGCTCGCGCTGGTCGCGCAGTCTGGCGAAATCTTCGGACGCCAGGATCTTGTCGAACGAGGCTTTCCACCAGTTGTAGTCTTCGTCGCTGACCTTAGGCCCCAGGTAGAAGCCGCGCACCACAGGCCAGACGATGTCGTAGCCCTGTTCTCTGGCAGTGGGGATGTCTTTCATTTCAGGTTCGTCGATGCGCTTCTCGGCAAACACCGCGAGCAGGCGCATGTCGCCGCTCAGAATATGCGGCATCGAGTCGGAAATATCCGTGCTGCCGACCTGGATGTGGCCGCCGAGCAGGGCGGTGGCGATTTCACCGCCCCCTTCAAGCGCCACGTAGCGCAAGGCCCGCGGATTGATACCTGCGGCTTTGGCGATCAGTGCAGTCTGCATCCAGTCCTGGCTGCCTACGGTGCCGCCAGAGCCGATCACGACTTTGCTCGGGTCGGCCTTGAGCGCTTTGACCAGATCGTCGAGATTCTTGTATGGCGAGTCGCTTTTCACGGCGATGGCACCATAACTGGTGCCGACAGCGGCGAGCCAGCGCACGGCGTTTTCATCGAAACGGCCGAATTTGCCCTGTGCCAGATTGAGCAGCGAACCGCTTGACCAGGCGACCAGTGTGCCTGCATCGGCAGGACGCTGAGCCACGACTGCGTTATAGGCTACTGCGCCAACCCCCCCCGGCATATAGGTCACGCGCATGGGTGAGGTCAGAACCTTCTCGTTGATCAGTGCGCTTTGCACCAGCTTGCAGGTCAGGTCGAATCCGCCACCCGGCGACGCGGGCGCAATGCATTCCGGACGTTTTGGCTCGGCAAGCAACTGGCTGGCAAGCAGCATGCATCCGGCGGTGGCGGCTATCTGACGCAGGGGGAATTTCATGTTCAGTCTCCAGAGCTATTCTTGTTTTTGGTAGAGAGAAGCTGTTCAACTGAGGCTTTTTTTACGTGCACGACGAGCGTTGTTCGCCGACACACACGTGCCATCGGTACAGCGCTGTACGCTGATGTTTTGCAGGGAGGCGGAGCAGGGGTAAAGCTGGCGCTGAGCACTTCGCGATGGACTGTGCTCACTGAACTGGCAAGCCAGGGCTGGCGTAGACATGAGGTGACTCCGTTTGACGATTTATTGTTTTTATTTTTCAGACGCATCCAGGCGCCTGTTTCATACGTACCCTTCTGTCGGGTCGTTTAGCGATGCTAAATGACGAACCTTTCGCAAACCTTTCAGCTTCCTTTCACGTCGCGATCGGCACGTAGCAAATCGTTTATGGCCTTCACAGACGGCGGCCGGCCTGTAAACTCCATCGCCACAAGCATCGATACCCAGATCGATAACAACAGTGACAATCAGGAGACGGCGATGCGTGTTCTTCTCGTGGAAGATCATCTGCAATTGGCTGAAAGTGTCGCGCAGGCGCTCAAGGGCGCGGGCTTGACAGTTGATGTGCTGCATGACGGGGTGGCTGCCGACCTAGCGTTGAGCAGTGAAGAATATGCTGTCGCCATTCTCGATGTAGGGCTGCCACGCATGGACGGTTTTGAGGTGCTGGCGCGTTTACGAGCGCGCAGTAAGAACCTGCCGGTGCTGATGCTGACCGCACGCAGCGACGTCAAGGATCGGGTTCATGGCCTTAATCTGGGGGCCGACGACTACCTCGCCAAGCCTTTCGAGCTCTCCGAGCTGGAGGCCAGGGTCAAGGCCTTGCTGCGTCGCAGTGTGCTGGGCGGCGAGCGGCAGCAGCGCTGTGGCGTGCTGGCCTATGATCTGGACACGCGACGTTTCACGCTGGGCGAAGAGCTGCTGACTCTGACCTCTCGCGAACAGGCGGTGCTGGAAGCGCTTATCGCACGACCTGGCCGGGTGATGAGCAAGGAGCAACTGGCCGCGCAGGTGTTCGGGCTCGATGAAGAGGCCAGCCCTGACGCCATTGAAATTTACGTCCATCGTCTGCGCAAGAAGCTCGATGGGCATTCCGTGGCCATCGTGACCTTTCGAGGGTTGGGGTATCTGCTTGAAAGCCGCGATGATTAACGACAGCCTGCGTTGGCGGTTGTTGTGGAACCTGGCTTTGCTGCTAGTGGTGTTGATGCTGGCCAGCGGCATGAGCGCTTACTGGAATGGTCGCGAAGTGGCCGATACCGCCTATGACCGTACATTGCTGGCTTCAGCGCGGACCATTGCCGCTGGCCTGACCCAGCGTGATGGGACGTTGAGCGCCGACATTCCCTACGTGGCGCTGGACACCTTCGCCTACGACAGCGAAGGGCGAATCTATTACCAGGTCAACGACATTCATCAGAAGCTGATTTCCGGTTACGAAAATCTGCCTTCGCCACCACCGGGAACGTTGCGCACCGACGATTACCCTGCGTTGGCCAAGTTTTATAACGGCGTTTATCAAGGTCAGGATGTCCGTGTGGTGAGCCTGCTAAAGCCGGTGACTGACCCAGGCATGAATGGCACTGCCGAGATCCGCGTTGCCGAAACCCAGGAGGCGCGCAAGGGCATGGCGCGAAGCCTGATGGCTGACACATTGCTGCGCCTGGGCATGCTCGGCGGTGGCGCGTTGCTTCTGGTCTGGTTCACCGTGAGCGCTGCATTGCGACCGCTGGAACGGTTGCGTACGGCGGTCGAGGAACGTCAGCCGGACGATCTGCGCTCGCTGCCCATGGTTGAGGTGCAGCACGAATTGCGTCCGCTGGTCGGGGCGCTGAATCACTTCACCGAGCGGTTGCGCCTGCAGTTCGAGCGGCAGGCGCAGTTCATCGCCGACGCCGCCCATGAATTGCGCACGCCGCTCGCCGCGCTCAAGGCGCGGGTCGAGCTGGGCCTGCGCGAGCGCGATCCGCAACACTGGCGCAGTACGCTGGAGTCTGCGGCGCTTGGCACCGATCGGCTCACGCACCTGGCCAATCAGTTGTTATCACTGGCGCGGATTGAAAACGGTGCCCGGGCTATTGCCGAAGGCGGCGCACAACAGCTTGACCTCAGCCAACTGGCCAGAGAGCTGGGTATGGCCATGGCACCGCTGGCCCATTCTCGCGGCATCGCACTGGCGCTGGAGGCTGAGGAGCCGGTCTGGCTGCGTGGTGAGCCGACATTGCTGAACGAGTTACTGAGCAATCTGATCGACAATGCGCTGGCCCATACCTCTCCGGGCGGCAACGTCGTGTTGCGGGTCTATGCGCCGGGTGTGCTCGAAGTCGAGGATGATGGCCCCGGCATTCCGTCAGATGAGCGTGAGCGGGTTTTCGAGCGCTTCTACCGACGCAGTCAGCAGGGCAGTGGTGCCGGGCTCGGCCTGGCTATCGTTGGGGAAATCTGCCGTGCGCACCTGGCCAGAATCACATTGCACGATGGCGCCGAACGGGGGCTGAAAGTGCGGGTCAGCTTTGTCGCGACTTGATAATGAGCCTAGTAGAGCATGCTCTTGGCTTCGTCCATCTGAGCGCTCAGCATTCCTTCGGCTCTGGCAAGCCGCAACTGACCGTACGCAGGCAGGTCGACCATTTCCACAAGGCTGAAAGGGTGGTCGGTATTTCTGTGGATATGCACGGTGGCGATCTGTACCAGATCTGTGTAGTCCGGGCTTTTCGACACGCGCGAGAAGTTCTGGAACTGACCTGGTACGCAGGCCAGCGGCTCGGGAAAATCCCATGAGCGCAGCAAGCGTTCGCCGATGACCGGATGAATGCTGTCGATCACGTGGTTGAGGCTGATCGGATCGGACAGCAGCTCGTAATGGTCTTCTGCGTACGTCAGGATCGGCAGGATTCCGATCAGATGGATCAGGCCGGCAAGCGTGGCCTGATCGGGTTTGAGTGTGGTGTAGTGCTGGCAGAGCGTGTAACTGATGCCGGCTACCTGCAGGCTTTGTTTCCAGATATCACGCATCTTCTGCTCGATGACGGGAGACTTGGCGTGAAACATTTGCTCGACCACCAGGCCGATGGCCAGGTTGCAGGTGTAATTGACGCCCAGCCGCCGGATCGCGGTATTGACGTCGCTGACCTCAAAATTCGGACGCAGCAGAGGACTGTTCGCGACCTTTATCAGGCGTGCGGAAAGGGCTGTATCGCTACCGATGACCTTGCTCAGGGCCGAAATACTGATTTCGGTATCTTCGGCGGCAAGGCGAATTCTCAGTGCTACTTCCGGCAGGGTAGGCAGAAACAAGGCATCTCTGTCGATGGCCTTGATCAAGTTTCTCTGCACCTCGTCAGCCATCTTGCTCATGTTGCATCTCGCAGCCGTTGGGGGTGTCCAGAGTTTTCCGCGCGCTCTGCAGAGCGCCAGCATGTGCACTGGAACGCTCTAGAGACACTAGGAACCTGAATGTGTTCGTCTGGCTTAGCGCTGAGTTTCGAGTTTGCTGTCCAGTATGTAGGGCAGATCACTCATTTGCAGCGTCGCGCCTTCTGGCGAGCCAAGATTTATACGGCCGTCTTCTGCTGCATCGCCCTGCAGTACAGCGAGCAGTTCGACGCCCTGGCCGGAGTGCGCGGCGATGACCACATTGCCCACGGCGCTGGCATGTACGGGTGAAAACAATGCCGTTCCGGGCTCCGGGATCTCTTCGCTGCTCAGCGTCAGGCGGTAGAGCCTGCGCTTGAGTTTGCCAAGGTACTGCATTCGCGCAACGATTTCCTGGCCGGTGTAGCAACCCTTTTTAAAGCTTACGCCGCCGACCGCCTGCAGGTTGATCATCTGCGGGATGAACTCTTCGCGAGTGCTGCCGAACACCTGACCGATACCAACGCGTATCTGGCCCAGCAGCCAGTCATTCAGTGGGCCTTCACTCAGTTGCGATGCCAGATTTGATTTGATGCTGTCCGCGTTTTCAGAGCGCGCCCAGAGTTCGGCCCGGCCCGGCGAGACGCGAATAGCGATCATTTCACTGCCCCGTGCCACCGAGTCGGTTTCCTGCGCAAGCTCCAGGCCCAGACTGGCCAGAGCCCCATCACCGTCCTGCAGGCCGAAGCGCACCCAGTCTGCGCTTTCGTCAGTCAGTTTCGATTTGGAGAACACTGCGTATTTGCGCAGGTCCAGCAATTGCGTCTCGATCAGTTCGCTGGCCATCGCCAGCAGGCAGCCGTCGCCCTCGAAAACGATGCGAAAGCTCGACTGCATCCGGCCCTTTTGCGTGCAGCGTGCGCCGAGGCTGGACGTGTCTTCATTCAGATAATTGAGGTTGCACGTCAATTGACCCTGAAGAAACTTGCTGGCATCCACGCCGCGAACGGCGAGAACGCCCTCATGGGATAGCGTGCAGAAAAAAGCTGTGTGGGCCATGGTCATCGCAAATTGGGAAAAAAGTCCGGGGGCACATCATAGTGCCGAGTCGAGGTTATGCATACGGGGTACGTTAAAACTGCTGCGACCATTGCAAGATTCGCGTGCCCGGCTCGCGGCTGTATACTTGCGGCCTACTTTGAGGAGCGCTCCATGGTCGAAGACGTTGAACTCAACCGCCTTTACTGGCACAGCCGCCGCGGCATGCTTGAACTGGATGTGCTGCTGGTGCCGTTTGTCCGTGAGGTCTATCCGCATTTGAATGACGTGGATCGCGATCTGTACCGTCGTTTGCTCACCTGTGAAGATCAGGACATGTTCGGCTGGTTCATGCAGCGCGCCGAGTCCGAAGACGCTGAATTGCAGCGTATGGTTCGCATGATTCTGGACCGTGTCCAGCCCAAGTGATCGTTTCGAATGCCACTGGCAGGCCTCGCACCTGCTATTGGCACTGTATCTCGCTGTTCAGTTGCTGGCGCTTGTCGCACTGTTTTCGCTGGATATCTCTGGTTGGGTTGTAGCGCCCGGTGTGCTGGTCTGCGTTGCGCATGCTGCCTGGGTGTTGCCGCGCTCCATCCTGCTTAGCCATTCGGCAGCGTTCACCGCGCTGAAGCGCGATCCCCAAGGCTGGCAGCTATGGAATGAGCGTGATGGCTGGCAGCCTGTGCAGTTATGCCCGGACAGCCTTGCGTTACCCTGGGTGGTGATTCTGCGTTTTCGCCCGATCATCAACGGTAAACCAGCCTGGTCGAGAATGAGCTGCTGTATCCCGCTCGACGCGCTGACGCCGGATATTCACCGACGTCTGCGCGTGCGCCTGAAGTTCAGCCGGAATAGGTGGGCGGCACCAGAATAGTGTCCAGTGCTTCCGGCAACATGTCGGGATAGTCCAACGTGTAATGCAGGCCGCGACTTTCCTTGCGCTGCATGGCGGAGCAGATCATCAGCTCCGCCACCTGTGCCAGGTTGCGCAGCTCGATCAGGTCGCGGCTGACCTTGTAGTTGCTGTAGAACTCGTCGATCTCATCCAGCAACAGGCGCACGCGATGCTGAGCGCGCTGCAGACGTTTGTTGGTGCGCACAATGCCGACGTAGTCCCACATGAATCGCCGCAGTTCGTCCCAGTTGTGCGCGATGATCACATCCTCGTCCGAGTCAGTGACCTGGCTGGCGTCCCAGGCCGGAAGGTCCAGGGGCATCTGCACGTCAGCCAACTGCCTCTCGATGTCTGCCGCCGCCGAGCGGGCATAGACGAAGCACTCCAGCAATGAATTGCTGGCCATGCGATTGGCGCCATGCAGGCCTGTGAAACTGGTCTCGCCGATGGCGTACAGACCCGGTACGTCAGTATGGCCTTTGCTGTCGACCATCACGCCGCCGCAGGTGTAATGCGCCGCCGGAACCACCGGGATCGGCTCTCGGGTAATGTCGATGGAAAACTCCAGGCATCGCTCGTAGACCGTCGGAAAGTGCGCCCTGATGAAGGCTTCCGGTTTATGGCTGATGTCCAGATAGACGCAGTCGATACCCAGCCGCTTCATTTCGTGGTCTATCGCACGGGCAACGATGTCGCGAGGTGCCAGCTCCGCCCGTTCGTCGAATCGTTGCATGAAGCGCTCGCCATTGGGCAGCTTGAGGTAGGCGCCTTCGCCGCGGAGTGCTTCGGTGATCAGAAAGCTTTTGGCCTGGGGGTGATACAGGCAGGTCGGGTGAAACTGGTTGAATTCAAGGTTTGCCACTCTGCAACCGGAGCGCCAGGCCATGGCGATACCGTCGCCGCAGGCACCGTCAGGGTTGCTGGTGTACAGATAGACCTTGGCAGCACCGCCTGACGCGAGGATTGTGAAGCGCGCGCTGTAGGTGTCCACTTCGCCACTGGTGCGATTGAGCACATAAGCGCCGAGGCAGCGCTGGCCGTCCAGTCCGAGGCGTCGTTCGGTGATTAGGTCGATGGCGGCGCGCTGTTCGAGCAATTCGATGTTCGGCCGTTTGCTGGCCTGTTCCAGCAAGGTGCGGAAAATAGCTGCGCCGGTGGCATCGGCGGCGTGGATGATCCGCCGATGGCTGTGACCGCCTTCGCGCGTGAGGTGGAATTCAAAGCCGCTTTCATCGGTGTCGGCGGCGTCGCCCCGAGTAAACGGGACGCCTTGGTCGATCAGCCACTGAATCGCCTCACGACTGTGCTCGACAGTAAAGCGTACAGCCTCCTCGTTGCAGAGACCGCCGCCGGCATTCAGCGTGTCTTCAACATGAGATTGCACGGTGTCGGTGTCATCCAGCACCGCTGCCACGCCACCCTGGGCCCAGAATGTCGAGCCGTTGGCCAGATCCCCTTTGCTCAGAACCGCAATCCGCAGGTGCTCGGGAAGGGTCAGTGCCAGGCTCAGCCCGGCAGCGCCGCTGCCTATTACCAGTACGTCATGCTGAAAATGTTGACTCATCTGCGAATTCTGCCCTTGGCGACCACTAGTATAAGTATTGGGGTAACGGCACAATAGCCGCGCCTACATGGCAATGTGAGACCACGGCGGGTCTGGATTGTGCTCCAGTCCGGGATGTCATGCCTATTGTTTTCCCTGTTATCTGTTACTGGAAATGCTCCAGTGCACTGATTTCAGGGGACTTTGCGCAGTTTGCCGCTCACGCCTGTGATTGTGTCAATGGAACTTTTTGCTAAGAACCATGCTCAATAGCAGGTTGCCTACACAGGAACAGCGTCGTTTTCGCAGGCTTAGATAAGTGATCATCAACTGCGAAACTGGCGACAAGACTATTCGCGCAGCCGACCGTGTCGAGCTGCGTTTTTCGTGCAGGCTTCATGATGGCTTGCAGGAAACTTGCTTGAAGGGGGAGAACTTTTGCGAAAAGCCCGAGTCTATGTTTGCGAGCCTGAACAATGTCAGTTGCAACACTCCTTCATGCTCAACGAGGAGTGTTCATGCTAACCCAGGAAGAGGATCAGCAGCTTGTCGAGCGCGTGCAGCGTGGCGATACGCGGGCATTTGATCTGTTGGTGCTGAAGTATCAGCACAAAATTCTAGGGTTGATCGTGCGTTTCGTGCACGACACCCATGAGGCTCAGGATGTTGCACAGGAAGCCTTTATCAAGGCTTATCGTGCGCTCGGAAATTTTCGTGGTGACAGCGCTTTCTATACTTGGCTGTACCGCATCGCCATTAACACGGCGAAAAACTATTTGGTGTCGCGAGGTCGGCGACCGCCAGATAGCGATGTAAGGTCTGAAGACGCGGAGTTCTACGACGGCGATCACGGCCTCAAGGACATCGAGTCGCCGGAGCGTGCATTGTTGAGGGATGAGATCGAGGGCACTGTCCATCGGACCATCCAGCTTCTCCCGGAAGATTTACGTACGGCGCTAACTTTACGTGAATTCGATGGTCTGAGTTATGAAGACATTGCGAGCGTCATGCAGTGTCCTGTTGGTACCGTGCGCTCTCGGATCTTCCGCGCTCGGGAAGCCATCGATAAAGCCCTGCAGCCGTTGTTGCAGGAATCCTGAGACAGCGGCGATAGCCCAAGAGAGGAACCCGCCATGAGTCGTGAAGCCCTGCAGGAATCGCTGTCCGCGGTACTGGATAACGAAGCGGACGAACTGGAATTACGTCGGGTATTGAATGCCATTGACGATGCCGATACTCGTGCCACCTGGTCGCGTTACCAAGTCGCTCGTGCAGCCATGCACAAAGAGCTGCTGATCCCTCATCTGGATATTTCGGCAGCCGTGTCTGCTGCGATTGCAGACGAAGTCAGTCCGCTCAAGGCGGCGCGCGGACCTTGGCGTACGCTGGGTCGTCTGGCAGTTGCAGCGTCGGTTACTGTAGCCGTTCTGGCCGGTGTCCGCCTGTACAACCAGGACGATATTGCCGGTGCGCAACTGGCACAGCAGAGCCAACAGCCTGCCAACCTGACCGTTCCGCAAGTGAAAGGCCCGGCCGTACTGGCGGGTTACACTGAAGAAAGTGCCGAGCAGGCGCCTGGCCCAATGGCCAACGGCGTATTGCAGGGTGCTGGTCAAGGTGATCAACGTTTGCCGGGTTACCTGCGCCAGCATGCCCAGGAAGCTGCGTTGAAAGGTACTGAAAGCGCGCTGCCGTACGCTCGTGCTGCGAGTCTGGAAAACCGTTAAGGAGGATCATGCGAGCCATCCCTCTACTGCCGTTACTGCTTGGTGGATGGCTTGCCCTCCCGGTACAGGCTGATGATGCGCAAGACGCAATCAGTCGTCTTGCCAAGGCTGATCAGCAGCAGAGCTATCAAGGCACTTTTGTATACGAGCGCAACGGTAGTTTTTCTACCCATCGAATCTGGCACCGCATAGCGGAAGGCAAGGTTCAGGAGCGTTTGTTGCAGCTTGATGGCTCTGCTCAGGAAGTTCTGCGTGTTGACGGGCTGACCCAGTGCGTCAGCGGTACACTCGAAGCGGGTGTAGCCAATCCGGCTGATTCCACCTCCCGTGCATTCGATGTCAAGAAACTCTCCGCCTGGTACGACATAAAAATTGTCGGCAAGTCTCGTGTGGCTGGTCGTCAGGCAACCATTGTTGCACTGTCGCCCAAGGACCAGCATCGATATGGTCTCGAATTGCACCTGGATAATGAAACCGGTCTTGTACTCAAGTCACTCCTGCTGAGTGAGAAGGGTCAGTTGCTGGAGCGTTTCCAGTTCACTGATCTCGATACCGCTGGTAATTTGTCGGATCAGATGCTCAAGGTCAGCGCCGACTGCAAGCCTGTTTCTGCGGTCAAGGTCAGGCCCGAGTCTTCCATAGGTCCTGTGGCCTGGCACTCCGACTGGCTGCCTCCCGGTTTTGAAATAAGCAGCAGTGGTGTGCGCAAGAATGCGTCTGCTCAATCGTCTGTTACCCGCCTGATGTACGGCGACGGTCTGGCACGTTTTTCTGTGTTTATCGAGGCGGTGAAGGGTGGTCCCTCCACGGATATCCGGACTCAGTTAGGGCCTACTGTTGCAGTTTCGCGTCGTCTTGCAACGCCGCAGGGCGACATGATGGTGACCGTCGTCGGAGAAATTCCAATGGGCACTGCAGAGCGTATAGCCTTGTCGATGCGTTACGACGAATCTCCAGCCAAAAAATAAACATTTGAAGTCACGAATCCTTGGATGTAAAAATTTTCATCCTGGGTTTCAGGAGTCGCCAGGCCGCATCCAACCTGGCTTGGGCGCAGGCATTGAAATGTTTGGTGAGGTTTGCAGATTGCAAAAGCTCTGGTTTTTTTCTATAGGTCACAGCCTCGCAGCTTTGGCCTTTTGTCGTTTTCAGGGGCCATGTCGCTGATCCAGGGATGAGCATCGCTGCTCGAGGTCTTTGAGTCAGTTGCTTTGTACTGCTTAATTTTGCTCGTTACGAACGGGAGCCATATGTCGATACCACGCATGAAATCCTACTTTTCACTGATTGCTGCTGTGCTGATGCTCGGTCAGGTCGCTACGGCTCAGGCCGAGAACCTGCCGGACTTCACCGGGCTGGTCGAGCAGGCGTCACCTGCTGTGGTGAACATCAGTACGCGTCAGAAACTGCCGGACCGCGCCATTGCCAATCAGCAGATGCCTGATCTGGAAGGCTTGCCGCCGATGCTTCGCGAGTTTCTCGAGCGCAGCATGCCGCCAGGCTCGCGTCCGCCGGGAGCTGGCAAGGGAGATCGTCAGCGCGAGGCTCAGTCGCTGGGCTCGGGATTCATCATTTCCCCGGACGGTTACGTACTGACCAACAATCATGTGATTGACGGTGCTGACGAGATTCTGGTTCGCCTGTCTGATCGTAGCGAGCTGAAAGCCAAGCTGGTTGGCACCGATTCGCGTACCGACGTTGCCGTCTTGAAGATCGAGGGCAAGGACCTTCCGACAGCCAAGCTGGGCAATTCCAATACGCTCAAGGTGGGTGAGTGGGTGCTGGCCATCGGTTCGCCGTTCGGCTTCGATCATTCTGTGACCAAAGGTATCGTCAGCGCCAAGGGTCGCAGCCTGCCGAACGACACGTACGTGCCGTTCATTCAGACCGATGTGGCGATCAATCCGGGTAATTCGGGCGGTCCACTGTTCAACATGGCCGGTGAGGTTGTCGGGATCAATTCGCAGATATTTACCCGCTCCGGCGGCTTCATGGGACTTTCGTTCGCCATTCCGATCGACGTAGCGATGGACGTGGCTAACCAGCTGAAGGCCAATGGCAAAGTCAGCCGCGGTTGGTTGGGCGTTGTTATCCAGGAAGTGAACAAGGACCTCGCCGAATCGTTTGGTCTGGACAAGCCTGCCGGTGCGCTGGTTGCCCAGGTGCTTGAAGACGGCCCTGCTGCCAAGGGCGGTTTGCAGGTCGGTGATGTGATTCTGAGTGCCAACGGCCAGCCAATCATCATGTCCGCTGATCTGCCGCACCTCATAGGCAACCTCAAGGACGGCAGCAAGGCCGAGCTTGAAGTGATTCGCGACGGCAAGCGTCAGAAGCTGACAGTTACCGTAGGCGCGCTGCCTGATGAAGGTCAGGAAATGGGCGATGTTGCCGGTGCGGGCGCCGAGCGCAGCAGTAACAGGCTGGGCGTGTCGGTGATCGAGCTCACTGCAGAGCAGAAGAAATCCCTGGACCTCAAGGGTGGTGTCGCCATCAAGGAAGTCACAGGTGGTCCGGCGTCGCTGATTGGTCTGCAGCCGGGTGATGTGATCACTCACCTGAACAATCAGGCGATTACGTCCAGTAAGCAGTTTACAGAGGTAGCGAAAAGCCTGCCCAAGGATCGTTCTGTCTCGATGCGCGTCCTGCGTCAAGGCCGTGCGACCTTCATCACCTTCAAACTGTCCGAGTAACAGGTCCGTCTGATCGAAAAGGGTGGCTGCGGTCACCCTTTTTTGTGCCTGTTTGTTTACCGTGCGCCGAACCGGGTGCCTGTAAGCGTGACGCCTCTTGCTTAGTTCAGGTACAATTCCCGGCTATTTTTCGGCGGGCAATCTGCCTGCAACCTTTTTGAGTGTTGATCCGTGAGTGATTTGAGTCATATCCGCAATTTCTCCATCATCGCCCACATTGACCATGGCAAGTCGACGCTGGCCGACCGCTTCATTCAAATGTGCGGCGGCCTGTCCGAGCGCGAAATGGAAGCGCAGGTGCTCGACTCCATGGATCTTGAGCGCGAGCGCGGGATCACCATCAAGGCCCACAGCGTTACCCTGTATTACAAGGCCAAAGACGGTATCACCTACCAGCTGAACTTCATCGACACCCCCGGGCACGTCGATTTCACCTATGAGGTCAGCCGATCCCTGGCCGCGTGCGAAGGCGCATTGCTGGTGGTCGATGCGGGGCAGGGCGTCGAGGCACAGTCGGTCGCCAATTGCTACACCGCCATCGAGCAGGGCCTTGAGGTCATGCCGGTACTGAACAAGATGGACCTGCCGCAGGCCGATCCGGACCGCGTCAAGGAAGAGATCGAGAAGATCATTGGCATCGACGCCACCGATGCCGTGGCGTGCAGTGCCAAGAGCGGCATGGGCGTGGACGAGGTGCTCGAGCGTCTGGTCGCAACCATCCCGGCACCGACCGGCAACATCGAAGATCCGCTGCAAGCGTTGATCATCGACTCCTGGTTCGACAACTATCTGGGTGTCGTGTCCCTGGTGCGTGTGCGCCACGGACGAGTCAAGAAAGGCGACAAGATTCTCGTCAAGTCCACCGGCAAGCTGCACCTGGTCGACAGCGTAGGTGTATTCAATCCCAAGCACACTGCAACCGTTGATCTGAAAGCCGGCGAAGTGGGCTTCATCATCGCCGGTATCAAGGATATCCACGGTGCGCCGGTCGGTGACACCCTGACTCTGAGCTCCACACCTGATGTAGACGTGCTGCCCGGTTTCAAGCGGATTCAGCCGCAGGTCTATGCCGGCTTGTTCCCGGTCAGTTCGGACGATTTCGAAGACTTCCGTGAAGCGCTGCAAAAGCTGACGCTGAACGACTCTTCACTGCAGTACCTGCCGGAAAGCTCCGATGCACTGGGCTTTGGCTTTCGCTGTGGCTTCCTTGGCATGCTCCACATGGAGATCATCCAGGAACGTCTGGAGCGCGAATACAATCTCGACCTGATCACCACCGCACCCACCGTAATCTTCGAGCTGTTGCTCAAGAGCGGCGAAACGATCTATGTCGATAACCCATCCAAGCTACCTGACCTGTCGGCTATTGAGGACATGCGCGAGCCTATCGTTCGCGCAAATATTCTTGTGCCGCAGGAGCACCTGGGTAACGTCATTACGTTGTGCATCGAAAAACGCGGTGTGCAGCACGACATGCTGTTCCTCGGCACCCAGGTTCAGGTCAGCTACGATTTGCCGATGAACGAAGTGGTTCTGGACTTCTTTGATCGTCTCAAGTCTGTCAGCCGCGGTTATGCTTCACTGGATTATCATTTTGATCGTTACCAGTCGGCCAACCTGGTCAAGCTCGACGTTCTGATCAACGCCGAGAAGGTCGATGCCCTGGCGTTGATCGTTCATCGCGACAACGCGCACTACAAAGGGCGTGCGTTGACCGAGAAGATGAAAGAGCTGATCCCGCGACAAATGTTCGACGTGGCAATTCAGGCCGCCATTGGCGGTCAGATCGTGGCACGGACAACCGTCAAGGCACTAAGAAAGAACGTACTGGCCAAATGCTACGGCGGCGACGTCAGCCGCAAGCGTAAATTGCTGGAGAAGCAAAAGGCCGGTAAGAAACGCATGAAGCAGGTCGGCAACGTGGAAATTCCACAGGAAGCCTTCCTTGCAGTGCTCAGGTTGGAATAGTCAGGTCCTATGTCACTAAATTTCCCGCTGTTGTTGGTCATCGCTGTTTTCGTCTGTGGCGTGCTTGCACTGATTGATCTGGTCATCCTGGCGCCCCGTCGCCGGGCCGCCATTTCGAATTATCAGGGAAGCGTCGGCGAACCTGACATTGCTGTCGTGGAGCGCTTGAACAAGGAGCCTTTGCTGGTTGAGTACGGCAAGTCGTTCTTCCCGGTGCTGTTTATCGTGCTGGTGCTCCGTTCGTTTCTGGTAGAGCCTTTCCAGATTCCTTCGGGCTCCATGAAGCCGACACTGGATGTGGGTGATTTCATCCTGGTCAACAAGTTCGCGTACGGCATTCGCCTGCCGGTACTGGACCAGAAGGTCATCCAGCTCGGTGATCCGCAACGTGGCGATGTGATGGTGTTCCGCTACCCGAGCGACCCGAGCGTCAATTACATCAAGCGTGTTATCGGTCTGCCGGGCGATCGCATCCGCTACACCAGCGACAAGCGGTTGTTCATCAACGGTGAGCTGGTGGCCAAAAAGCTGATCGGCACCGAGCCCGGCACACTGGGTAGCGCGGAACTGTACGAAGAGCAACTGGGCGCAGTCGAACACCAGATCCGTCAGGAAATGAGCCGCTACCGCGCGCCGCCTGACAGTGAGTGGGCAGTGCCTGCTGCGCACTACTTCATGATGGGCGACAACCGCGACAACTCGAATGACAGCCGTTACTGGGATGATCCCAATATTCCCAAGGAGGAACTGGGCATGGTTCCGGACAAGAACATCGTAGGCAAGGCGTTCGCGGTCTGGATGAGCTGGCCGGAGCCGAAGTTGAGCCACTTCCCTAATTTTGCACGCGTAGGGTTGATCAAGTAATCGATACGGCGCTGCCTGGAGCAGCGCCGTATGTCATTTGGGCTGACTGGAAACGCCTCTGAAACCTGAGTCGACCCGGTCGGGCAGGCGGTTCACTCTTGAGGTCGAAGTCGAACATGACGTTCTCTACTTCTCAAAAAGGTTTTTCGTTCGTGGGATGGCTGTTGGTACTGGCGCTGGTCGCGTTCGCGACCAGCACGGCCTTCAAGCTGATTCCACACTACCTCGACTACATGACGATGAAGAAAATCATCGAAGCGGTCGACAACAATCAGGCCATGGACATTACCACGGTCGACGATTTCTACGGTTATGTCGGTAAGAACATGCAGGTCAACAGTATTCGGGATATAGATTTGAACAAGGCGTTGAAAGTGACGGTGGAGAACAATGCGTTCAAGGCTCATTTGAATTATGAGCAGCGTGAACCGTGGTTCCAGAACATCGATCTGGTGATGAAGTTCGACAAGCAATTCAGTGTGGGTAAACCGTGAGCGTATCCTTGAGCCGCCTTGAGCGTCAGCTCGGCTATACCTTCAAGGATCAGGAACTGATGGTCCTGGCCCTGACCCACCGCAGTTTTGCCGGTCGCAACAATGAGCGTCTGGAATTTCTCGGCGATGCCATTCTCAACTTCGTGGCGGGCGAGGCGTTGTTCGAACGTTTTCCCCAGGCTCGTGAAGGCCAGCTGTCGCGCTTGCGTGCGCGATTGGTGAAAGGCGAAACATTGGCGCTGCTGGCTCGTGGTTTCGACCTGGGCGAGTACCTTCGCCTGGGTTCCGGCGAACTGAAAAGCGGCGGCTTCCGTCGCGAGTCGATTCTTGCCGATGCCCTTGAGGCGTTGATCGGTGCGATCTACCTGGATGCAGGCATGGAGGCGGCGCGCGAGCGCGTTCTGGCCTGGCTGACGACCGAGTTCGACAGCCTGACGCTGGTGGACACCAACAAGGACCCCAAGACCCGACTGCAGGAGTTTCTCCAGTCGCGGGCCTGCGAACTGCCGCGTTACGAGGTGGTGGATATCCAGGGCGAACCGCATTGCCGGACGTTTTTCGTCGAATGCGAGATCAACCTATTGAATGAAAAAAGCCGAGGACAGGGTGTCAGCCGCCGGATCGCCGAACAGGTCGCCGCCGCAGCAGCACTCATTGCCCTGGGCGTGGAGAACGGTCATGAATGATACAACCGCAACACGCTGTGGCTATGTTGCCATTGTCGGCCGTCCCAACGTAGGCAAGTCCACGCTGCTCAACCATATTCTGGGTCAGAAGCTCGCGATTACTTCGCGCAAGCCGCAGACCACGCGCCACAACATGCTGGGCATCAAGACCGAGGGCACCGTGCAGGCGATCTATGTCGATACTCCCGGCATGCACAAGAATGGCGAGAAAGCGCTCAACCGTTACATGAACAAGACCGCTTCGGCAGCCTTGAAAGACGTCGACGTAGTGATCTTCGTTGTGGATCGCACCCGCTGGACAGACGAAGACCAGATGGTTCTGGAGCGCGTTCAGTACGTGCAGGGGCCGGTCATTCTGGCGATCAACAAGACTGACCGCATCGAAGACAAGAGCGAACTGATGCCGCATCTGGAGTGGCTGCAAGGTCAACTGCCGAATGCGTCCATCGTGCCCATTTCCGCACAGCACGGCCATAACCTGGAAGCGCTTGAAAGCCTGATTGCCTCGCACCTCCCCGAAAATGATCATTTCTTCCCTGAAGACCAGATCACCGACCGCAGCAGCCGCTTTCTGGCCGCAGAACTGGTTCGCGAGAAGATCATGCGCCAGTTGGGTGCCGAACTTCCGTACCAGATCACCGTCGAGATCGAAGAGTTCAAGCAGCAGGGGCGCACGCTGCATATCCATGCGCTGATTCTCGTCGAGCGCGACGGGCAGAAGAAGATCATCATTGGTGACAAGGGCGACCGTATCAAGCGTATCGGCAGTGATGCGCGTCGCGACATGGAACTGTTGTTCGACTCCAAGGTGATGCTCAATCTGTGGGTCAAGGTCAAAGGTGGCTGGTCGGACGACGAGCGTGCACTTCGCTCCCTCGGCTACGGCGACCTGTAAGCCCTCTTTTCGCCTGACCCACTGCGGTCGGGCGAACACTTCTCTTTCGAGCCAGCCTGATGAGCACGCCCACCGGCCAACCTGCTTATGTGCTCCATAGCCGTGCATACCGCGAAAACAGCGCGCTGGTCGATTTTCTCACGCCCCAGGGGCGGCTGCGTGCCGTGCTGCGCAGTGCCAAAGGCAAGGCGGGCTCACTGGCGCGTCCTTTCGTGCCGCTTGAAGTCGAGTTTCGAGGGCGCGGCGAGCTCAAGAATGTCGGTCGCATGGACAGCGCAGGTATTGCCACCTGGATGACTGGCGAGGCGCTGTTCAGCGGCATGTACCTCAATGAGCTGCTGATTCGCCTGTTGCCCGCTGAAGATCCGCATCCAGCGGTATTCGAACATTATGCCGCGACCTTGCTGGCCCTCGGGCTGGGCCGTCCGCTGGAACCGTTGCTGCGTTCCTTTGAATGGCGGTTGCTGGACGATCTGGGCTACGGCTTCGCAATGGACGCCGACATCAACGGTGAACCGCTGGCAGTCGAGGGCATGTACCGTCTGCAGGTGGATGCCGGGCTTGAGCGTGTATATCTGCTTCAACCAGGCCTGTTTCAAGGCGCAGAATTGCTGGCCATGTCAGAGGCGGACTGGAGCGTTCCCGGTGCGTTGTCTGCTGCCAAGCGTCTGATGCGTCAGGCGCTGGCGGTGCATCTGGGTGGTCGTCCACTTGTCAGTCGTGAACTGTTTCGCAAGCCTTGATCAAGCTTTATTCTCTACAACCTGCTTCGATCAGCTCGCCCATTTTTCTGGAGACAACCGTGACCCAAAGCACTCGCATCCTTCTCGGCGTGAATATTGACCATGTTGCCACTTTGCGTCAGGCCCGCGGCACACGTTACCCGGACCCGGTCAAGGCGGCACTGGATGCCGAAGAAGCCGGTGCCGACGGTATCACCGTTCACCTGCGTGAAGACCGTCGACATATTCAGGAACGCGACGTGCTGCTGCTCAAGGATGTGCTGCAGACCCGAATGAATTTCGAGATGGGCGTGACCGAAGAAATGCTCGCGTTTGCCGAGCGTATTCGTCCTGCGCATATCTGCCTGGTCCCGGAGACACGACAGGAGCTGACCACAGAAGGCGGGCTGGATGTCGCAGGGCAGGAAGCACGGATCAAGGCAGCGGTCGAGCGGCTGGCGAAAATCGGCTGCGAGGTTTCGCTGTTCATCGACGCCGATGAGCGCCAGATTGCCGCTTCAAAGCGTGTCGGGGCGCCAGCCATTGAGTTGCACACAGGGCGTTATGCCGATGCTCAGACCCCGACTGAAGTCGCCGAAGAACTGCAGCGGGTCGCCGACGGCGTGGCGTTTGGTCTTGCACAAGGCCTGATCGTCAATGCCGGACATGGCCTGCATTATCACAACGTCGAAGCGGTCGCGTCGATCAAAGGTATCAACGAACTGAACATCGGCCACGCGCTGGTGGCTCACGCTCTGTTCGTGGGCTTCAAGGCGGCGGTGGCAGAGATGAAGGCGTTGATCGTGGCGGCCGCCCGCTAAGCACCGTTCAAGGCTTGCGCCCCACAATCACAGCGCGCATCGGCGCGGGCAAGCCTTCGACGGTCTTGCTGTGATCGGCAGGGTCCAGATAGTCGCTCAGCGACTGGAAGCGCATCCACTCGGTGCTGCGCTGTTCTTCGACCGTCGTATGGCTGACGTCGACGCAGCGCACATCGGTGAATCCTGCGCGGCGCATCCACAGCTCCAGCGCAGGCACCGACGGCAGGAACCAGACGTTGCGCATCTGTGCGTAACGGTCTTCGGGCACCAGTACCTGGTGAACATCGCCCGGCACTACCAGCGTTTCCATCACCAGCTCGCCACCTTTTACCAGGCAGTCTTTCAATGCCAGCAAATGGTCGATGGGTGACTTGCGGTGATACAGCACACCCATAGAGAACACGGTGTCGAAGCCTTCCAGGTTGGCGGGCAGGTCTTCCAGCGCAAACGGCAGGTGCCAGGCGGGGAGGTCAGGCAGGTAGCGTTGCATCGCCTGAAACTGACAGAAGAACAGCCAGTTGGGGTCCACGCCGATCACGCTGTCAGCCCCGGCGCCCAGCATGCGCCACTGGTAATAACCGTTACCGCAACCAACGTCCAGAACACGTTTGCCTTTGAGATCAAGATGCGGCGATACCCGGGACCACTTCCAGTCCGAGCGCCATTCGGTGTCGATGTGCACGCCAAACACATTGAATGGCCCTTTGCGCCATGGCGAAAGGCCCAGCAATGCGTTGCGCAGTACGGTGCGGGTTTCACCGTTGCAGCTGCCTTCAAGGGTAAAACTGTCGGTCAGGTCGACTCGCTCGGGCTGCAGATCCGGAAGGGCATCCAGTGCACTTTGCCAGCGTTGCAGATCGCCATGACCCTTGGCCATCTTGGTATCCAGTTGTGCTTGCAGGCCATTGGCCCAGTCAGCCAGAGGGGTTCCCGCCAGACGGCGGACAAGAGGAGCGAGATCAATCATGGCAGGGCAATCAACGAGGTAAAGTTAAGGCATTGGAACCAGGGCACCACCTTGGAAAAACCTGCGGCAAGCAGACGTTGGCGGTGTTCATCAAGGCTGTCGGGCTTCATGACGTTTTCAATGGCACTGCGCTTCTGGGCAATTTCCAGGTCGCTGTAGCCGTTCGCGCGTTTGAAAGCGATATGCAGGTCCGTCAGCAGCGCATGTTCCTGCTCGTCATCGAACCGCAGTTTTTCCGAGAGAATCAATGCGCCGCCTGGCACCAGCGCATCACGAATGCGCCCGAGCAGTGCCAGGCGCTGATCAGGGGCGATGAACTGCAGAGTGAAGTTCAGCGCCACCACGGAGGCAGGCTTGAACTCCAGTGCCAGAATATCGCCTTCGACGACCTGCACCGGCAACAGCTCCTGGAACATCGAATCCTGTGCGTTCAGGTATTCGCGACAGCGCTCGACCATCGCGCTGGAATTATCTATCGCCATGACTTCACAACCTTCGCTGCGCACATGGCGGCGCAAGGCTTGAGTCACAGCACCCAGCGAACTGCCGAGGTCGTAGAGGACTGTTTCCGGTTGGGCAAACTGCGCCGCGAGCACGCCGAGGTTTTCGACAATCGTCGGATAGCCGGGTACCGAACGTTTAATCATGTCCGGGAAAACCCGCACCACGTCTTCGTTGAAGGCGAAGTCAGGCACCTGGGCCAGTGGCTGGGCGAAAATGCGGTCGGTTTCTTTGCTCACGGCGGTTCCGGTGACGGCTTTGAAAAGCGGGCATTCTAGCCAACTTGTCGCCGGGATGCATGGTGCTGCCAGCCAGGCCGAGCCGAAAGCGTCAGTTCACGGTAATCGCGCACTCGAAGGTCTGTTCCGGTGGGACCTCCGGAGCCCATGGCTGCTGATAGGTCATCATCAACCTTCCTGTGCCGGCGTCAGTTGCCTTATAGCGCCATACCGACTGGCCGGCGCTACCGACCATCTCCTTGCTCTCGGCGTTGGCATACACCTCCGGGCCAAGGCTGCGCAGGATATTCTGCGCCGGGTTCTGGGTCAGCCAGCGAAAGCCGGTTGTCGGGTTGCTGGGCAGGGTGAGGATCAGCGTCTGTCCGCTCTGGAGCGTCAGTGGGCAATCGTTTTCAGCCTCGATGGACACGATGTTTTTCGGGGTGTGCGCGCACGCGGTCAGTAGCACAAGGCTCAACGGTGCAATGAAACGGGCAGGGGTCATGGCAAGATCCGGTTTTGCGAGACGAGGCGCAAGGATAACTGATCGGAGTTTTGTGGGGGAGTACGACAGGTGTGGCGCTCTGCGTCACACATCCAGCCGCGCCGCACATTCAAGGTTGGACTGAGATCATACCGAAATGCGCTCCCACGCCGGAACCGATAGCCAGCGTGGGACCTGCGCTGCATCAACCCTTAAAACAACACCTTCGCCACATCTGCAAAGCGTTTGGCAAAGTGAACGGTGATGCCTTCCTTGAGATAGTCCGGCAGTTCTTCGAAGTTGCCACGGTTAGGTTCCGGAAGGATCAGTTCGTGAATCTTCTGACGTCGCGCGGCAATGACTTTCTCGCGCACTCCACCGATGGGCAATACATGCCCTGTCAGGGTCAGCTCGCCGGTCATGGCCACGCCTTTTTTCGGCGGCTGGTTGCGAGCCAGGGACAGCAAGGCGCTGGCCATCGTCACGCCCGCGCTCGGCCCGTCTTTGGGCGTGGCACCTTCGGGAACGTGGACGTGCACAAACGCCTCATCGAAGAACTTCGCGTCGCCGCCAAACTTCGACAAATTGGCACTGACGTAGCTGTAGGCAATTTCAGCCGACTCTTTCATTACGTCGCCCAGTTGCCCGGTCAGTTTGAAGCCGCGATTCAGGGTATGAATGCGCGTTGCTTCGATCGGCAGGGTGGCACCGCCCATGCTGGTCCAGGCCAGACCTGTGATCACACCGGTGCCCGAAAGCACCTGTTCGCTGCGAAACACCGGCATGCCCAGCGACGCTTCAAGGTCTTTCGGACCGATCTTGATCACTGAGTCGGGCGTGTCCAGCAGCTTGACAACGGCTTTGCGCACCAGCTTGCCCAGTTGTTTTTCCAGATGCCGCACACCCGCTTCGCGAGCATAGCCTTCGATGACGGCGCGCAGGGCGCTGTCGCTGATGCTCAGCTTGCTTTTGGCAACGCCTGCTTTCTCCAGTTGCTTGGGCCACAGGTGGCGCTTGGCAATTGCAAGCTTCTCTTCGGTGATATAGCCGGACAGGCGAATCACTTCCATCCGGTCCAGTAACGGGCCGGGGATCGAATCCAGCGTGTTGGCAGTGCACACGAACAGGACTTTGGAGAGATCCAGACGCAGGTCCAGATAGTGATCGAGAAATTCGACGTTCTGCTCAGGGTCCAGGGTTTCCAGCAGGGCAGACGCCGGATCGCCTTGATAGCTTTGGCCCATCTTGTCGATTTCATCGAGCATGATGACCGGGTTCATGACTTCAACGTCTTTAAGCGCCTGCACCAGCTTGCCCGGCTGTGCACCGATGTAAGTACGACGGTGGCCTTTGATTTCGGCCTCATCGTGCATGCCGCCTACGCTCAGACGGTAGAACGGTCGCCCCAGTGACTCGGCAATCGAGCGCCCGACACTGGTCTTGCCGACACCCGGCGGCCCGACCAGCAGCACGATCGAGCCGCTGATCTCACCCTTGTAGGCACCTACCGCAAGGAATTCAAGAATACGTGCCTTGATATCATCAAGGCCGGCATGATGTTGATCGAGCACTTTACGCGCATGTTTGAGGTCCAGCTTGTCCGCGCCGTAGACGCCCCACGGCAACGAGCTGGTCCAGTCCAGGTAATTACGCGTCACGGCGTATTCCGGTGAGCCGGTTTCCAGAACCTTGAGCTTGCCTATCTCCTCGTCGAACTTCTTGCGGGCCTGCGGCGGCAGGGTCTTGCCTTCGAGACGCTGCTCGAACTGCTCGATATCGGCGCTGCGGTCGTCCTTGCTCAGCCCCAGCTCCTGCTGAATGACCTTAAGCTGTTCCTTGAGGAAGAACTGACGCTGATGCTCGCCGATCTTGCGGTTTACCTCGGCAGAGATTTCCTTCTGCAGGCGGGCGACCTCGACTTCCTTGCGCAGCATCGGCAGAACTTTCTCCATACGCCTGAGCATCGGCACGCAGTCGAGTACTTCTTGCAGCTCTACGCCGGTGGCCGAGGTCAAGGCCGCAGCGAAATCGGTAAGCGGCGACGGATCGTTGGGGCTGAAGCGGTTGAGGTAGTTTTTCAGTTCTTCGCTGTACAGCGGGTTGAGCGGCAGCAGTTCCTTGATCGCGTTGATCAGGGCCATACCATAGGCCTTCACTTCATCGGTCGGCTCATTGGGTTGCTGCGGGTACTCGACCTCTACCAGATACGGCGGGCGGTGATGCTTGAGCCAGGTGCGGATGCGCACCCGGCTCAGGCCCTGTGCGACGAACTGTAACCGGCCATTTTCGCGACTGGCATGGTGAACCTTGACCAGAGTGCCATACTCGGGGAGCGCATCTGTCTTGAAATGACGTGGATCTTCCTGCGGCGTGTCCATGAAAAACAACGCCAGCGAGTGATGCTCTGACTTGCTGACCAACTCAAGCGTTTCGGCCCACGGCTCTTCATTGACGATGACCGGCAATACCTGTGCCGGGAAGAACGGGCGGTTGTGGATCGGAATGATGTAGACCTTGTCGGGCAGGTTCTGGCCGGGCAAGGCAAGCGAGGTGCTGTTGGAACTCAGAGACACGTTGTGCTCGTCTGCGTCATTGGGCAAATCTGGCGAGTCTGTCTGCTGGTCGCTCATGGGGCACCTGAGAAGTTGAACATGGTTCTTAGATGGGGCGGCGGCCCTCAGGTTTCAATAGTCTTGGTCGATAGTCTGTAAAGCGGTTGTAAAACCGTCATTTATCACCAGTTGGTCCAGCCGGTGTGGGCCAAAGAGAGCTTATTTTTACTTACGGCGCTGCCGTTACGGGTTGAATCAGGTATGACCAACGTATTTATATCGGCAGTGCTGGCTGGACTATGGATGGCATCGGCTGCGAATGCATCGGCGTCTACTTTTACCGCGCAGGTAATGGACAAGGAGGGTCAGCCCCTTGCCGATGCGGTCGTAACGCTCAAAGGGCCGCCCGCCCCGTCGCCCTCGGTTCTGAAAGCGTCAATGGACCAGCGCGATCAGGAGTTTGCGCCGCATGTGCTGGCCGTCCACACGGGTACTCAGGTCAAGTTTCCCAACAGCGACAACATTCGCCATCAGGTGTACTCGTTCTCGCCGGCCAAACGCTTCGAGTTGCGACTTTACGAGGGCACGCCCTCGGACCCGCTCCTGTTCGACAAACCCGGTGTGGTGGTGCTCGGCTGCAATATCCATGACTGGATGGTCGGCTACATCTATGTCACCGACGAGCCATGGTTCGGTGTGACGGACAGCAACGGCCTGCTCAAACTGGATCAGGTACCCATCGGACATTACGCGGCCACGCTATGGCATCCACAGATCGAAGACATGCAGCCCGTGTCGGGCGGCGAGTTCAATGTGCCCGCCGCGGGCCTCACTCAGCGTTTCAACCTTACGGTCGAAATTAAAGCCGAGGATAAACCCGGCAAGCCCGCACCCGGTGGTTTCGGCGACGCGTTTCACAAGGCCGCGCATGAATGAAATTTAAAGCCAGCTTTCAGGCGCGCATCGCCGGGGTTCTCATTGCCCTGCTGCTGATTGTCGTGGGCGCGGTGTTTCTTGCGGTCAAGGTGGCCACCGGCGATGCGGTACGCACCCAGGCTCAGGCGCAACTGGAAGTGGGTAGCCGAGTGTTCGAGCGGCTGATTGATCTGCGCGGCAAACGGCTGCGCGACACAGTGCAACTGGTGGCGGCCGATTTCGGGTTTCGCGATGCTGTGGCCAGTGCCGATTCATCGACCATCCGGTCGGTGTTGCTGAATCATGGCAAACGCATCAATGCCAGTGACATGTTTCTGCTGGGCATGGATGGCGTAGTGATTGCCAGCACTGTGCCCGAAGTGCCCGAAGGTTCCAGATTCGTTTACGATCAGGCGTTGCGCAACGCCAAACGTGCCGGTCAGTCAGTGCTCATTGTGCCGGGCGGCGGAGCTCCACATTTGCTGGTGGAGAGCACTGTTCTCGCACCGTTGCCGATCGGCCGTGTCGTCATGGGCTTTACCATCGACAGCGATCTCGCCGAAGAACTGCGTTCGCTCAGCGGGCTGGAAGTATCTTTTCTCACGGTAGAAGACGGTAAGACCGGCGATTTGATCAGCACCCAGCCAGAAGCCTTGCACGCAGGGCTGATCGAGTTGATGCGCAGCTCCTCTGAAGGCCAGATGCTGCTGACCGAGCAATCGAACCTTAACTTTCTCAGCCAGACCCTGATGCTCGCCAAAAACAGCAATGGCGGCGACGGGCAAGTGATCGCACTGTTACAGAGCCCGCTGGACAAGGCCTATCAGGCATTCGCGCCGCTGAATGAAAAGATCTTCTGGATATCCATGGCCGCGTTACTGGCGTCGCTGGTCGGTACGCTGGCGCTTGCCCGAAGCGTCTCGCTGCCGGTGCAGGCACTGGCCATCGCGGCCAAACGCATTGGAGATGGAGACTACAAAACACCGGTAACCCTGGTTCGCAGCGACGAGTTGGGGATGCTTGCCGACGCGATCAACACCATGCAGCAGGGCATTGCCGTGCGTGAAGGGCAGTTGGCGCACAACGCTTTGCACGACAACCTGACCGGGCTGCCCAATCGGGCGCTGGTAATGGAGCGCCTAGGCAGCTCGATTGCAGCAGATCGTGCGGTTGCCCTGTTGTATCTGGGCATCGAGAACCTGGCCACGATCAGCGAAAGTGCAAGTGCCGAAGGTGTAGAGCAACTGTTGCGCCAGTTAGGTCAGCGTCTGCAGAGCAATTTGCGGGCTGGCGACACCGTGGCGCGGCTGGGGGCCAACGAATTTCTTTTGTTGCTGGACAATACTGCCAGTGACGGTGCGGTGGGCATGGCCGACGCCGTGCAGCGGCTGCTCAGTGAGCCGCAGCGCATCGACAGCCATGATCTAGTGCTGGAGTGTTGCATTGGCATCACGGTGTATCCGGAACATGGTGACTCTGCTCACGAACTGGTCAACCGCGCAGCGATTGCCCGCAAGGACGCCACGTTCCTCCCCGGTCGTCTGCAGATCTATCAGGATGGGCGCGACCTCGCCCATCAACGTCAGATCAGTCTGATTCGCGACCTGCGCAAGGCACCGCAAAGTGGTGAACTGATGCTGCATTACCAGCCCAAGCTGGATATCCGTCAGGGTTATGTACGCCAGGCCGAAGCTCTTCTGCGCTGGACTCATCCGCAGTTTGGCAACGTATCGCCGGCTGAATTCATCGTCCTGGCCGAGCGCACTGGCAGCATTCATCTGCTGACCAACTGGGTTATCGAGGAGGCGATGCGCCAGTTGGCCGACTGGCGCCAGCGTGGTCTGGTGCTGCAGGTATCGGTGAATATTTCCGCTGACGATCTGCTGGGCGACGACCTGGCAGGCTACGTCATGAAATTGCTCAAGCAATACGCAGTACCTGCCGAACAACTGGTATTCGAGATCACCGAGAGCGCGGTGATGAGCGAGCCGGAAAAAGCGCTGATTGTCCTCCATCGTCTGCGCGACTGCGGCATCAGCCTGTCGGTCGATGACTTCGGAACCGGTTACTCGTCACTGGCTCACTTGAAGCGTCTGCCGGTGCAGGAGCTGAAAATCGATCAGTCTTTCGTGCGCAACCTGGATGAAACCAGCGAAGACGCGGTAATCGTGCGGTCGACCATCGAAATGAGCCACAACCTTGGACTCAAGGTGGTGGCAGAGGGTGTCGAGTACCAACACAGTCTGGACCTGCTCCGGCGTTGGCACTGCGATACGGCCCAGGGTTACCTGATCAGTCGACCGCTGACGGCGGCAGCATTCGAGGCATGGATTGCTACGTTCCAGGCATCACCCAGCCTTATGGTGAATTAATCCATGTTCTACAAAACATCATTGCTGTTGGGGTATCTGCTGGCGGGCGTCGTTCCGGCGCTTGCATGGGCTGACAACGGCCGTTTGATCGCCACGGGTGGCGCAACCAGCATTGAAGGCAGTGCCGGGGGCGGTATAACCCCTTGGGCGGTGATCACCGGTTACAGCGAGCAGGGCGAATGGGGCGCGACGGCCTTCGCCACGCACGTCAATCTGCCGGATTACAACCTTGATGTGGCAGGACTCGCCGTCGCCTACGGCAACCGTGTCGAGTTTTCCTACGCTCATCAACGGTTCGATATCAGCAACCTGCAGCACAGACTCAGCCTGCCGGACGATAACCTCAGCCAGGACGTATTCGGCGTCAAGGTGCGTCTGTTCGGCGACCTGATCTACGAAAGCCTGCCGCAGGTTTCTCTGGGTGTGCAGTACAAGCATCAGAACGATTTCCTGATCCCCAGCCTGGTGGGGGCTCAGCGTGATTCGGATGTCGAAGGTTACTTGACGGCCAGTCGGCTGTTCATGGGGGCGGCATTCGGCTACAACGTCGTGGTCAACGGCGGCGTGCGTTACAGCCGCGCGAATGAAACCGGCCTGCTGGGCTTTGGCGGGGACCGGCGTGACAGCCGCAGCCTGCTCAAGGAGGGTTCGGTAGCGGTGCTGTTCAATCCGCGCTGGGCGCTGGGCGTCGAATATCGCGAAAAACCGGACAACCTGTCGTTTGCGGGCGAAAGTGACTGGGCTGATGTGTTTCTCGGTTATTTCCCCAACAAGCATTTGTCCGTTGTATTGGCTTACGCCCGCCTGGGCGAAATCGCTACGCTGGATAACCAGAACGGCACGTATCTGTCTGTGCAGGGGAGTTTCTGATGAGACGCTTGCTGATCTGTCTGATGCTGACGGTACTGGCCGGTTGCGCCCAACAGCAACAGCCCCCCAGGGATGACAGTCTTTATCGAGACCTTGGCCAGCGTGCCGGCATCCAGCGCATTGTCGAAGGCATGCTCATGAACGTGGCCAGGGATGACCGGATTGTCGAGCACTTCAAGAAAGTCGACATCGTGCGTCTGCGCGACAAACTGGTCGAGAAACTTTGCGTCGAAGCGGGCGGCCCGTGCCGCTACACCGGTGACAGCATGGCCGAGTCGCACAAGGGCCAGAACCTTACCCCCAGCGATTTCAACGCGCTGGTTGAAAATCTGATCGCAGCGATGGACACCGAGAACGTCCCGGTTCCGGTTCAGAACCGCTTGATCGCCCGGTTGGCGCCAATGCGTGGCGACGTGGTCGGTAAGTAATTCGTAGCCTTTAAATACACTCTGACTATCGTGCCAATGCTCCGCGTTGGCATGCCGTTCGTGACGCTCCGCGTCACATGCTGGTGCTGACACCGTGCACTCAAGATCGGACGCAGAGCGTCCAGAAAGGCATTCCCACGCGGAGCATGGGAACGATGAAAGTCCAGAGAACACTATCGTGCCAATGCTCTGCGTTGGCATGCCGCTCGTGACGCTCCGCGTCACAAATCGCCGCCGCGCGCGTGCTCAAGATCGGACGCAGAGCGTCCAGAAAGGCATTCCCACGCGGAGCATGGGAACGATGAAAGTCTAGAGAACACTATCGTGCCAATGCTCTGCGTTGGCATGCCGTTCGTGACGCTCCGCGTCACAAATCGCCGCCGCGCGCGTGCTCGGGATCGGACGCAGAGCGTCCAGAACAGCGTTCCCACTGGAGCGTGTGCAATGAATCTTCCAGCCCCACCTCAACTCAACCGAGTCAGATACCCCGGCACTTTCTGCTCCGGCAGCACCGACAACACTTTCAGGCGTTGCAGCATGCGCTGTCGGGCGCGTAGCAGGTGTTCCTTGAGGTTCAGGGCGGCGGCATCAAACGCTCCGTGCAGCAGCAGTTCGATGATCAACCGGTGTTCGGCCAGCATCGCTTCGTCGGCACCGATACTCAGCAGCCGGTAGAAAATCCTGTTGATAATCATCGGGCTCTGCGCTTGGCTGATCAGGGTGGCGATCTTGCGGTTTTGCAGGCCTCCCAGGCATTGCTGGTGCAGGTCGTCCTCAAGGCGTTCTATCTCCTCCAGGCTGCAATGGTTGGCATTTTGCGCCTGGATGACCCTGGCCAGCATTGCTTCAAGGGTTTCGCGACTCAATTGTGGCGCGGTCTGGCGCAGAGCTTCAGGCTCGAGGCAGGCGCGCAGTTCATAATCTTCGGTGATTTCCCGAGCTGTCAGCGGCCCCGCCAGCCACTGCGAGTAAGGCTCTTTCTCCACCAGGCCGCGATCACGCAAACGCATCAGCGCCTCGCGAACCACCGCGCGGCTGACACCGTAATGCTGCGCGGCACTCTGTTCATCCAGCCGATAGTGACCAAAGGCGATGCAGGCCGACAGCGCCGCCCCGATTTCATCATGAATACGCTCGCCGAGCGGGCGGGTGTCGACCAGCTCTTCACTGCTGTCCAGCCCGAACTGCTTGTGGCTCAGGCTCAGCCGCAGCGGCTCGACTTCTCGAGCGTCAGGATTGACCAGATAGCCGCGGCCATCGAAGCGGCTGATCAAACCTTCTTCATGCAGCAGATTAAGCGCCTTGCGAACGGGTACCCGACTGGTGCCGAACAGTTCTGCCAACGGTGCTTCAAGCAGCACCAGTCCATTGGCGGCCGCACCCGAGACGATTGCGTTACGCAACACCTCACGGATCATGGCGTAACGCGACGCGGTGCGCGTGTCCTCTTCTGACATCGGTTTCATACACTTCTGGCGATTGACGGGCAATTCTCGCACAGATGCGCCGCTGTCACCTTGGGCCACGTCCTGATGCTCGCTCATGGGGCCACCGTTACTTTTTTGCACTGAAATGTACCTTTTGTAAAAGATACATTATTTCTTTATGACGATTATGTGCTCTGAAGAATCGTCGCCGTGCCTGATCTACGGTCTTTCAGGAACGCTTCTAGCACGGTGGTTCCAGACTGCCGGGGCCTGATCGGCAATCAGGCCGGGAAGGGCGTCGACGTAGATTGGCATGGAATCTGCCTTTATTAAATGTACATTTTATTAATAAGTACATTTTAAAGGCCGCGTGCTTATGAACGACATCGGGAACCACAGTGCCACTCGTGACGCCTGCGCAATGGCCGAGGATTTCGCACAGGGGCGCAGTGACCCGCTGCAGGCTCTGGAAAGCGCCTTGCAACAGACAACCGAAGTCGATCATGTGTTTATCTCCATGAGTATCGAGCGTGCACGCAGGGAAGCCGAAGCGTCCGCTGCGCGCTGGAAACACGGGCAGCCATTAAGCGCGTTCGACGGTGTGCCGATTGCCTGGAAGGATCTGTTCGACGTGGCGGGCTGTGTTACGACGGCCGGTGCCGCCTTGCGCAACAACCTTTCGCCTGCCTTGCTGGATGCGCCCGGTGTGGGGCTGCTGGCGCGCTCCGGGATGGTCAGTCTGGGCAAGACCAATCTCAGCGAATTCGCCTATTCCGGGCTGGGCCTGAACCCGCATTTCGGTACGCCGGTCAACCCTGCAAGCGACAGTTCGCCCCGCATTCCCGGAGGCTCATCCTCGGGCTCGGCGGTTGCCGTCGCTGCCGGGATCGTGCCGATTGCGATGGGTACCGATACCGCCGGTTCAATCCGTGTCCCGGCAGCGTTCAATGGTCTCGTCGGGTTTCGCAGCACCAGTCGCCGCTACAGCCGTGACGGTGTCTTCCCGCTGGCGCTGACACTGGACAGTATCGGCCCGCTGACACGCAGTGTGCGCGATGCACTGGTGATCGACGACCTGCTTTGCGCGCGCAGCAAGCCTTCGTCATTAACACCTCGCAGCGTGGCCAGCCAGCGTTTTCTGGTCGATAAGGCGGTGCTGGAAGACCACCGTGTCGAACCTGCGGTTCGCGACAATCTGCTTCGTGCCATTGGCGTTCTGCAAGACGACGGCGCCGTGATCGAGGTGCGGGATTGTCAGGCATTTCAGGCCACGTTGCAGTTGATTCAGCAGCAAGGCTGGCTTGGTGCTGCCGAAGCATTCGCGTTGCATCAGTCGTTGCTCGACAGCGACGCCGCCAGTCAGCTCGACCCCAGAGTTCGCAAGCGCCTGGAGGCAGCACGTCACATGCCGGCCAGCTTGCTGGTCAATCTGTACGCCGCGCGGGAACGATTACAGGAGCAGTTGACCGTTGAACTGGACGGCGCGCTGCTGGTTACCCCGACCGTTGCTCACGTGGCTCCGCCGCTCGCGCCTCTGCTGAACGACGAAGAGCTGTTCATTCAAACCAACCTTGCCACGCTGCGCCTGACCATGCCGGGCAGCCTGCTGAATATGCCCGGCGTTTCGATGCCCAGTGGTCGTGATGCCTCGGGCTTGCCCACCGGCCTGTTACTCAGCGCTCCGGCAGGGGAAGACGCACGGCTGCTGCGCGCAGCGCTGACCGTGGAAGCGTTGATCGCAGCATCTTGAACACTCTGTGAATTGCAAACCGGCCCGCACAGTACACCGCGAAGCCGTTCTGATTAACCTGTGGGAGAACAAAGATGGCCAAAGAAATTCTGTGTGCGTTTGGTGTGGATGTGGATGCGGTTGCAGGCTGGCTCGGCTCATATGGCGGCGAGGATTCGCCGGACGATATCTCGCGCGGGCTATTTGCCGGTGAAGTGGGGGCACCGCGGTTGCTCAAGCTGTTCGAGCGTTACGGCCTGCGCACCACCTGGTTCATACCGGGCCACTCGATGGAGACGTTCCCTGAGCAGATGAAGGCTGTGGCAGATGCCGGACATGAAATCGGCGTGCATGGTTACAGCCATGAAAACCCGATTGCGATGACTCCGGAGCAGGAAGAGATCGTTCTCGACAAGTCCATCGAGCTGATTACGCAAATGACCGGCAAGCGCCCGACCGGCTATGTCGCTCCCTGGTGGGAATTCAGCAACGTTACCAATGAGCTGTTGCTCAAGAAAGGCATCAAGTACGACCACAGCCTGATGCATAACGACTTTCATCCCTACTACGTTCGCGTGGGCGACAAATGGACCAAAATCGATTACAGCCAGCACCCTGACACCTGGATGAAGCCGCTGGTACGCGGCGAAGAAACCGATCTGGTGGAAATCCCGGCCAACTGGTACCTCGATGACCTGCCTCCGATGATGTTCATCAAAAAGGCACCCAACAGTCACGGTTTCGTTAACCCCCGACACCTTGAAGAAATGTGGCGCGACCAGTTCGACTGGGTATATCGCGAGCATGAACACGCCGTATTCACCATGACCATTCACCCGGACGTGTCTGGTCGCCCGCAGGTGCTGCTGATGCTGGAGCGCTTGATCGAGCACATTCAAAGCCATGCAGGCGTCAAGTTCGTCACTTTCGACGAGATCGCCGACGACTTCGTGCGTCGTAACCCCCGTACCCGTTGATACATTGCCCTGTCCGAGGCGTCACTCATGTCCATTTACAACAAGCTCGACCTGACCGGCTGGAAACCTGAGCAACTGACTCCGGAGCAAGTGCGGTTCGCCACATGGATTGCGTTTTTCGCGTGGGTGTTTGCGGTATATGACTTCATTCTGTTTGGCACGCTGCTACCGGAAATCGGTCGGCATTTCAGCTGGAGTGAGGTCGAACAGGCCGAAATCGCGACCTGGGTCGCGGTCGGCACAGCGGTGGTGGCGCTGGCCATCGGCCCGCTGGTAGATCGCCTGGGACGGCGCGTGGGTATCATTTTTACCGTGAGTGGCTCGGCGATCTGCTCGGCGCTTACGGCCATCGGTGGATCCTGGGGCAAGTCGCCGCTGATCCTTATTCGTTCGCTGGGCGGTCTGGGCTATGCGGAAGAAACGGTCAACGCGACCTATCTGAGCGAAATCTACGCAGCCTCCGACGATCCGCGACTGACCAAACGGCGTGGCTTTATCTACAGCCTGGTGCAGGGCGGCTGGCCGGTCGGTGCCTTGATCGCGGCCGGTCTTACCGCGGTGCTGCTGCCGATCATCGGCTGGCAGGGGTGCTTCGTGTTCGCGGCCATCCCGGCCATTGTCATCGCGATCATGGCGCGCAAGCTCAAGGAGAGCCCGCAGTTCCAGATCCATCAACGCATTACCCAATTGCGCAAGAAGGGCGACCTCAGCCAGGCGCAGGCTGTGGCGCAGACGTACGGCATCGATTACGACGAACACAGCAAAGCCGGTATCGGCGCTGCCTTTCGCGGTACATCGCTGCGCGCAACCCTGGTGATCGGTGCTGCGATCCTGCTCAACTGGGCGGCCATTCAGGTGTTCAGCGTTCTGGGCACGACAGTAATCGTCAGTGTTCACCACATCTCTTTCGAAAACTCGCTGATCATCCTGGTGCTGTCCAACCTGGTGGGCTATTGCGGTTACCTGTGTCACGGCTGGATGGGTGACCGGATCGGTCGCCGCAATGTCATCGGCCTTGGCTGGATGCTCGGCGGCCTGGCATTTGCCGGCATGCTTTACGGGCCAAGCAACATGGTGATGGTGGTCGGCTTGTACAGCCTGGGGCTGTTCTTCCTGATCGGTCCGTACTCGGCGGCATTGTTCTTCATTAGCGAAAGCTTTCCGACCAGCATTCGTGCAACGGGCGGCGCAATCATCCATGCCATGGGCCCACTCGGTGCTGTGGTCGCGGGTTTCGGTGCCACATCGGTTCTGAGCGCTGGCGGAGACTGGCAGACCTCGGCACTGTACTTCGGCGCACTGCCTTGCTTCCTGTCGGGTGCACTGATGTTTGCGGCCAGACACGTGCGACCTGAAACTGTGAAATGAGGAGCAGCACATGATTCGTAAAGTTGCAGTAGTAACCGGTGCCGCCAGCGGCATCGGCCAGGCGCTGGCAGTGGCTTTCGCCCGGCACGGTGTGGCGGTGGCAGGCGGGTTCTATCCGGCTGACCCGCATGACCCTGAAGATACCCGGCGGCGAGTGCAGGAGGCGGGTGGCGAATGTGTGATGCTGCCGCTGGACGTGACCAGCACAGCGTCGGTCGATGATCTGGCCGCCGCTGCGATCAAGGCTTATGGCCGAATCGATTACGCGGTGGCCAATGCCGGATTGTTACGTCGTGCGCCCTTGCTGGAAATGACGGACGAACGCTGGAACGAGATGCTCGACGTGGACCTCACCGGCGTGATGCGTACCTTTCGCGCCGCCGCCCGGCATATGGGCGAGGGCGGTTCGCTGGTAGCGATCTCCTCGATCGCCGGTGGTGTTTATGGCTGGCAGGACCATTCACATTACGCAGCAGCCAAGGCGGGTGTGCCGGGGTTGTGCCGTTCGCTGGCGGTGGAACTCGCGGCGAAGGGCATCCGCTGCAATGCCGTGATTCCGGGGTTGATCGAAACGCCGCAATCGCTGGACAGCAAGAACTCGCTTGGGCCGGAGGGCCTGGCTCAGGCAGCCAGCGCCATACCGCTGGGCCGTGTCGGTCGTGCAGATGAAGTCGCCGCGCTGGTGCGTTTTCTGTGCAGCGACGAAGCCAGTTACCTGACCGGGCAAAGCATCGTGATCGACGGCGGCCTGACCGTACGCTGGCCGGGCTAGATCGCACACCCTCAACCCAGGAACAGGAACCCGACCCATGCAACAACTCAAACAAAAACGCGCCGTCATCACCGGAGCAGGCAGTGGCATCGGCGCTGCCATCGCTCGCGCTTATGCGGCAGAAGGCGCACGTCTGGTGCTGGGGGATCGAGACGCCGACAGCCTGGCAAAGGTCGCAGAACAATGCCGGCAGCTTGGCGCCGATGTGCAGACGTGCGTAGCCGATGTCGGCAGTGCCGCCGGTGCGCAGGCCGGCGTGGATGCCTGTGTCGAGCATTTCGGCGGTATCGATATTCTGGTAAACAATGCCGGCATGCTGACTCAGGCGCGTTGCGTCGACCTGACCCTCGACATGTGGAACGACATGCTGCGCATCGATTTGACCAGCGTGTTCGTGGCCAGCCAGCGCGCGCTGCCGCACATGATTGCCCAGAGCTGGGGGCGCATCATCAACGTTGCCTCGCAACTGGGCATCAAGGGCGGTGCCGAGCTGACCCATTACGCCGCCGCCAAGGCCGGGGTGATCGGCTTCAGCAAATCCCTCGCGCTGGAAGTCGCGAAAGACAACGTACTGGTCAATGCCATCGCTCCCGGCCCTATCGAGACCCCGCTGGTCGCCGGGATCAGCAGCGCCTGGAAAACCGCCAAGGCGGCCGAGTTGCCGTTGGGACGTTTTGGTCTGGCTGAAGAGGTCGCGCCGGTGGCGGTACTGCTGGCCAGCGAGCCCGGCGGCAATCTGTTCGTCGGCCAGACGCTGGGCCCCAACTCCGGCGATGTCATGCCATAACTGCTGGAGAACACCTGATGTGTGGATTGTGCGGGCTGTTGGGCGAAGACGTGCACTGGAGCGATCCGCTGGCAGCCGAACTGCCTCGTCGGCGCGAGCGTTTGCGGCGCATTGCCGCGATCAACAAGGTGGTCGCGCCGTTTCGTCTCAAGGTCGAAGACTTTCAGGGCGTTTCCTACCTTCTACTGGGTGCCACCGGCAAACAGGAACTGGCGACCGGTCTGGAGCAGCTCTGGCAGAAAGCCGAGCTGCTCGTCGGCCGACCGCTCGACCCGCTTGATCCCCGTTTGCTCGACCATTTGCAGAGGTCCTCATGAGCATTGCTCTCAATGTGATTACCGGTTTTCTCGGCAGTGGCAAAACCACGTTGCTCAAGCGCCTGCTGGCTGATGAAAACATGGGCGAGACGGCGCTGCTGATCAACGAGTTCGGTGATGTCGGTATCGACCATCTGCTGGTTGAAGAGGTCGCTCCGGATACCGTGCTGTTACCGAGCGGTTGTGTCTGCTGCACCGTTCGTGGCGAATTGAAAGATGCGTTGCTCGGTCTTCTGGAGCGGCGGAATCGTGGGGAGATTCCGTTGTTTCGTCGGGTGATTCTGGAGACCACCGGTCTGGCTGATCCGGCCCCGATTCTCACCACGCTGAGCAATGATCCGCAATTGCGCGGACGCTTCCATGTCGGCCTGATCGTCACCCTGGTGGACGCCTGTCACGCCGCACTGCAGGAGCGTCTGCATCCAGAGTGGCTGGCTCAGGTCGCTGCGGCGGACCGGCTGTTGCTGAGCAAGACCGATATGATCGATGAGCCTGCGCGAGAGGCACTGCGTCGGCGTCTGCAAGCGCTCAATTTTTCTGCACCGCTGCGGGATACCGCGCAGATCCACAGTGGAGACCAGCTGCTGCTTGGCGAGGGCATGCGCAGTGATGAGCCGGCCGCTGAAGTGACTCGCTGGCAACTGCATCGAGTGTTGTCCACCACCGCTCGGCATGGTGATGCGCAGGTCTGTTGCCTGACCTTCGAACGCCCTCTGGACTGGGTCGGTTTCGGGGTGTGGCTGTCGATGCTGTTAAGATGCCATGGCGAACGAATCCTCCGTGTCAAAGGACTGCTCAACGTGAACGACAACCAGGCTCCCATCGTGATTCATGGTGTGCAGCATTGCCTGCATGCACCGGTGCATCTGGCGGCCTGGCCAGGCGAGGATCGCACTTCGCGGCTGGTGTTCATCTTGCGCGGTCTGGAGGCGGACGCACTGCGACGCTCGTTCGAAGTGTTTTCCAGCAGTTTTGCGCCGCCGCTCAATGAGTCAGCAGCATGACCATCACCTTGCGTGTGCTCGGTACCTCCGTGACGTTGCTTGAATCCCTGCGCGAGCGGGCCGAGCAGGAGCTGGGCATCAAACTGATCTACCAGATTCATGATGTGCAGACCGCGCAACGCATCGCGGTCATGCAACCAGACAGCTACGATCTCTACGACCAGTGGTTCCATAACGTCGATTTCGTCTGGCCTGCCCGGGCGATCCAGCCCATCGACACGCGGCGCATCGCGCTTTGGCACGAAATCAACGACCTGCCCAAGCGGGGCCGGTTGCGGCCCACCGATCAACCCGGCAGCGGCAGCGTGCCCAGCGAGCGTTTGTTCGTGCAGCATGACGGCAGTCTGGGCAGTGCGGTGACTGAGCGCATCAGTATGTTGCCGCTGACCCATAACGCCGACAGTTTTGCCTACCGTCCCGAGCGCTTGCCGGACGGCTTGAGCCCTGCGGACGAAAGCTGGGGCTGGCTGCTCGACCCTGCGTGGGGCGGGCGCATCGCCTTGCAAAGCGACGCTGCCATCGGCGCGCTGGATGCCGCGCTGGCCGTGCAGGGCGCGGGCCTGGCGATGTTCAAGGATATCGGCAACATGAGCATCGAGGAGATCGACCTGCTGGCTGAGGTGCTGGTACGTAAACAGCAGCAAGGGCACTTTGGTGCATTCTGGTCGGATGACGAAGAGGCCGCTGAACTCATGCTCAGCCCGACCATCGACATCCAGAGCCTCTGGTCGCCGACCCTGGTCAGGCTGCACCGCGCGGGTGTGAAGTACCGCGTGGCGGTGCCCAAAGAGGGGTATCGTGGCTGGTTCGGCGGGCTGTCCTTGTCACGCCACGCCAAGGGCCCGGTGCTGGATGCCGCCTATGCGTACCTGAACTGGTGGCTTTCGGGCTGGCCTGGTGCGGTGATGGCGCGGCAGGGGTACTACATCGGCAATCCGGCGCGCAGCCGGGATCACCTCAGCGCTGCCGAATGGGATTACTGGTACGCCGGACTGCCTGCCCGCGAACAGCTGCTTGGCAGCGACGGTCTGCCACTGATTGACGCCGGCGAGATCCGCGACGGCGGTTCCTACGAAGAGCGCATGGGCCACATCGCCGTGTGGAACTCGGTCATGAATGAGCACAACTACCTGGTCCGCCGCTGGAGCGACATTCTGCGCGCCAGTGACAAAAGCAGCGCCAAAGCGCGCTAGCCCAACGCACTGGGGCGCGGACGCTGCGCGTCCGGAACGATAATCGTGTGAACACTATCGTGCCAATGCTCCGCGTTGGCACGCATTTCGTGACGCTCCGCGTCACAGGTCTGCGCCGCACCGCGCATTCAAGAGCGGGCGCAGAGCGTCCGGAACGAGGTAGTTGGCGCAATCGGGATCCTGCTTCAGTGGCGACAAAAAAAGCGGCTACCTCTCGGCAGCCGCTTTTTATCCACCTCAGCAACGCATTACTTCGGCAGTTTGAACGCCATCACGTAGTCCCCCTGTTTTGTGCCCAGTGAGCCGTGACCGCCGGCCACGACGAGCACGTATTGCTGGCCGTCCTTGCCGGTGTAGGTCATCGGTGTGGTTTGTGCGCCTGCCGGCAGGCGACCTTCCCACAGCTGTTTGCCGTTGCGCACGTCGTAGGCACGCAGGTACTGGTCAAGCGTACCGCTCAGGAAGGCCAGGCCGCTGGCCGTCGTGATCGGACCGCCCAGGCTTGGAACGCCCATGGTCAGCGGGATCGGGATCGGCGAGCTGTCACGCACGGTGCCGTTCTTGTGCATCCAGATGGTTTTGTGGGTGGTCAGGTCGACCGCCGCCACGTAGCCCCACGCGGGTGCCTGGCATGGCAGGCCCATTGGCGACAGCAGTGCCTCCAGAATCACGCCATAAGGTGCGCCCTTGTTCGGTTGCACGCCTTCGGTTTCGCTCTTGCGACCCGGCCCGCCTTCAACTTCGGCAGACGGCACCAGCTTCGAACGGAAAGCCATGTAGCTCGGGTTGACGAAGGCGATCTGACGAACCGGGTCGACAGAAATGCCACCCCAGTCGAACACACCGAAGTTGCCCGGATAAACGATCGAACCCTGCAGCGAAGGTGGGGTAAACGGGCCGTCGTAGCGCAGCGACTTGAAGTCGATCCGGCACATCATCTGGTCAAACGGCGTCACGCCCCACATGTCGCGCTCTTTAAGCGGAGGCGGCATGAAGTTCAGGTCGGACTTGGGCTGAGTCGGCGAAGTCCAGTCACCTGCAACAGCGCCCTGCGGAACCGGTACGTCCTTGATCGGCACGATTTCCTTGCCGGTGCTGCGATCCAATACGTAGATGCTGCCCTGCTTGGTCGAGGCCAATACCGCAGGCTTCACGCCATCAGCAGTTTTCATGTCCAGCAGGGTTGGTTGACCACCGACGTCCATGTCCCACAGATCATGGTGAGTGAACTGGAAGTCCCAGCGCACGCGGCCGGTTGCGATGTCCAGTGCAACCAGGCCCGCGCTGTACTTCTCGGACTGCTTTGTACGGTCGCCGCCCCATTGGTCAGGCGTCTGATTACCCATCGGCAGGTAGATCATGCCGAGCTTTTCATCGACGCTGAACATGGACCACATGTTCGGTGAGTTGCGGGTGTAGATCTTGCCGTCGGCAATCGGAGCCGTTTCTTCCGGATTACCGCTGTCCCAGTTCCAGACCAGACGGCCGGTGTGCACGTCATAGGCGCGGATCACGCCGGACGGCTCGTCCATCGAGACGTTATCGGTGACGTGGCCGCCGATGATCACCAGATCCCTGGTCACTGCCGGTGGCGAGGTGGAGTAGTAGCCGCCCGGTGCGAACGTGCCCATGTTGGCCGTCAGATCAACCGAACCCTTGTTGCCGAAGTCTTCACACATCTTGCCGGTATCAGCGTTCAGCGCGATCAGACGGGTGTCGGCTGTCGGCAGGAAAATTCTGCGCGGGCAGGCAGCACTGGCGGTGGCTGTGCCATCGGCAGCCGGGACCGTCGGACTTTGCGCCGGGGCGCTGGCTGCGTAGGCTGCGTCGTCATGGTAAGTGACACCACGGCAGGTCATGTGCGCCCAGCCTTTGAAGTTTTTCGCATTCTGGGTGCTTAGCTTCGGATCGAAGCGCCAGATTTCCTTGCCGGAATCGGGGTCAAGCGCGATCACCTGGCTGTGTGGTGTGCACACGTAAAGCATGCCGTTGACCTTGAGCGGGGTGTTCTCGGCAGTGGTTTCGCCCGGGTCGTTCGGCCCAGGAATATCTCCGGTGCGGAAGGTCCAGGCAGGTTCCAGCTTGTTAACGTTTTCCGGGGTTATCTGCGCCAGTGGCGAGTAGCGGTCACCGAATGCGGTACGGCCGTAGGACTGCCAGTCGCCGTCAGGCATGGCCGGGGCAGTGTTGGTCGTGCCAGCCGTCTCGCGGTCCAGTTGGCCTTCGATACGACCCGGATGGGTGAACTGGCTCGCCAGCGCGGTCAGACCGGCCAGCACGACAGCGACGCTTAATGCGCCCGTACCCATACGTGCCGGCCCATTGCGCAGCAGTGGCTTGCGGAACCACGGCAGCAGCAACACGATGCCCAGTGCAAACCAGAGCGCAAGGCGTGGCACCAGTTGCCACCAGTCGAGGCCGACTTCCCACAACGACCAGACCGTGCTCGCGAACAGCAGCAGTGCATAAAGGCCCAAGGCCGCCGCACGACCCGTTATCAGCAACACGCCGGTGACGGCAAAGCCGATACCTGCCAGCAGGTAATACAACGAGCCGTCCAGTTGCAGCAGTCGGGCGCCACCGACCAGCAAGGCCAGCCCCATCAACAGGATCACCAGCCCGAGCAGTGTCGGTAACAGGCGATTTCTATTCGAAGCACGGTCGGTGCTCATAATGCGAATCTCCGCGAGAAGTAGGTAGTAGACATCTTGTTTTCGTATGCAACGCCTGCCTTGGCATCATTTCTTGAAGCTGCTTATTGAGACGAATCGCCGACGGCCGGATTCAGCCGCCAAGCCGAGCGCGGTTGCACGCTCGGTCCGGCGCGGTCATTGAGTCGTAGACCATTGCCGCCCGGATTCGTGCATAGGCTTTTGTCTGAAGGAACATCTACAGAAGGGAAACGCTTCATTCCTTAAAGGCGCAATGATAGGACGCTAACGATTTTTCTAAAAGCGATAAACCTGACATGGATCGTTGCAGGGCAGGCAACAGTGCTTAACGGCGGCTGTTTTTTATGAAAGCGCGGGGCTTACAATGGCAGACTTTTTCGAAAGACCTGCGCGCTCCGGGGATCTGTTCAGGTTCGTATCCCTCTTCATCAGCTTCAAGGCTCATCATGACAACACCCACTTCCGATCCGCTGCACGGCGTCACGCTGGAGCAGATTCTCAGGGCTCTGGTCGAACACTACGAGTGGTCCGGCCTGGCCGAGCGTATCGACATTCGCTGCTTCAAAAGCGATCCGAGCATCAAGTCCAGTCTGACCTTCCTGCGCAAGACACCCTGGGCGCGGGAAAAGGTCGAAGCGCTGTATGTGAAGCTGCATCGCGGCAAAGGCTGGTAACGCTTCTTCAGTACCGTCAGCCGCGCTACACAGCCCCGGCATGGACGCCGGAACTCAAGGATAACGATTGATGCACAGCCAACACCCGCAACGTGCGCAAGGACAGCGCTACTACGCCCTTGTCGCCGCCTGCCTTGGCTGGGCAGGGCTGGTGATTCAGCTTTATCTGATCTTTATGGGCCGTTATGCCGACCATGCCAGCCTGTTGGGTGGTCTGGTGCGGTTTTTCAGCTTCTTCACCGTGCTCACCAACACCTTGGTGGCGGTTGCCCTTAGCTGCGTGCTGACCCGTCGTCAATCGGCAGGCCATCGTTTTTTCCGTCATCCGGCAGTGTGTTCGGGCATTGCCGTGAGCATTGCGCTGGTCGGTATCGCCTACAACCTGCTGTTACGCCACTTGTGGCATCCGCAGGGCTGGCAGTGGGTTGCCGACGAGTTGCTGCACGACGTAATGCCGCTGGCGTTCATGCTGTATTGGTGGCTGTACGTGCCTAAAGGCAGCCTGCGCCTGAGCCATATCGCACTGTGGATGATCTATCCGCTGGTCTACTTCGGCTACATCCTGCTACGCGGCAATATGATCGGCGATTATATGTACCCGTTCATCGACGTCGGTACCCTCGGGTTTATGAAGGCATTCGGCAACGCACTAGGCGTGCTGCTCGGGTTTGTAGTGATTGCGTTGCTGATGGTCGGAATCGACAGATGGGCGGCTCGTCGCACTCAGTGAGTCGCCCGTTGGTGCTTATTCTTCGCCGTCGCCCAGTTTCCAGTAGCCTGCGGCCTTGACGAAGTCCTCTTGCAGGCCGAATTCGTCCAACAGCACGCGACGCAGCTTGCGCGACAGACCGGACTCGGTCGCGACCCACGCATAAAGCCTGCCTTCGGGCATTTCCAGGCGGCGAACCACGTCCACCAGGCTTTGTTCGCCGCGCACGATCCAGATCACATCGACCTGCGCTGCGCTGTCGAAAACCTGCTGTTCCTGCGAGTTGGCCACTTCGACCACGACCAGCGCAGCACGGCTGGCAGGCAGCGATTCCAGGCGTCGAGCGATGGCTGGAATCGCCGTTTCATCGCCGATCAACAGGTAGCTGTCGAACATGTCCGGCACGACCATCGAACCCCGCGGCCCGGCGATGTGCAGGAATTGGCCTGGTTCAGCCTGAGCCGCCCACGTGGCGGCAGGACCTTCGCCATGCAGTACGAAGTCGATGTCCAGCTCACCGGTGTTCTCGTCGTAGCCACGCGGCGTGTAATCGCGCATCGGCGGGCGTGGTGCGTCCTTGTCGCTGGTGGCGCTCAGGTCTGCCAGAGCAGCGTGCTCTTCCGGAGTTTGCGGAAAAAACAGTTTGACGTGGTCATCTGTGCCCAGGCTGATGAAGCCCGTCAGTTCGGGGCCATGCAAGGTAATGCGGCGCATCAGAGGCGTCAGCTCTGTGACGCGCAGCACCTGCAACTTGCGGCGCTTGATTTCATGCATGACGCGGTGGATTGACTGTGGCGAATTCATACCGACTCCTCCGACCTGGATTGAGGCCCATCGACGACGGCCTTGGCGGTGGTGTTGAGCAGTTCGCTGACCCGGGTAATTTCTTCCGGGCTCCAGCGGCCATGGTGCATTTGCAGCGCATGCCTCAGGTTATGCACCGCTTCGTGGATTTCCGGTGGACGATCATGGCCGCGCAGTGAGCGCTTGCTGACGTCGATGCGCATCCGTACGCCTTCCAGCGCCACGGCCTGATCCTGCAGCGACTTGAGACCGGCATCGGTGACGCTATAAAGCTTCTTGCCGGCCTGTGCGTCGCCGAGCACCATTTCACTTTCTTCGAGAAACGTGAGGGTCGGATAGATGACGCCAGGGCTGGGGCAGTACGCGCCATCGAAAAGGCCTTCGATTTTGCGGATGAGGTCATAGCCGTGAGCAGGCTGTTCGGCGATCAGCGCCAGCAGCAGCAGTTTCAGATCGCCAGGGGCGAAGACCCGTGGGCCGCGTCCGCCGCGTTCTCGGCCCGGGCGTTTTTCAAAACCGTCGCGGTCTTCACCTGGTTCACGAAGATGTGGCGGACGATGGTGGGGAGAGTGTTTATCTTCACGCATGTGTTTTGATCTCTGGTTACACGTTAGATATACCTTAAGATATATCTAAGTGTATGCACAGAGTCGGCAGACGAGCGGTCGTTACTGATCATGCACCCTTTGGCGGGTCGGGCAGCGGGGCATTGCACATCGCCTGTCCGTGGTTTTCCAGATAGGGCGTGAGAATCGGTGCCATGCCTTTGAGTACCTGTACGGGCAGCGCCGACGTGAAGCGAAAGCCTTCGGCGGCGCGTCCCGGTACGAACGCGGTCAAAGCGCCAAAGTGGTTGTCGCCGATATAGAACACAAACGTCGCCGTACGGTTGATTGCTCTGGAACTGAGAATACGTCCACCTGCACCAACACTTTCGATCCTGTTATCGCCAGTGCCGGTCTTGCCGCCCATTGCCAGCACGCTGCCGTCCTGCATCTTGAAGGTGCCTTGCACGCGTTTGGCGGTGCCGCCGTCCACCACTTGCGACAAGGCCTCGCGCATTGCCGCAGCAACTTCCGATGGCAGCACACGCTGGCCAAGTTCGGGGTTGATGGTCAGTTCGGTGTCGTAAGGTGTGTCGGCGGCAAAATGCAGGCTGTCGATCCGCACCGCAGGCAGTCGGGTACCATCGTTCTGGATAATGCCGATCAACTCGGCGAGCGCCGCCGGCCGGTCGCCAGAGCTGCCTATAGCCGTCGCCAGCGAGGGCACCAGATGGTCGAACGGATACCCCACACGCTGCCAGCGCTGCTCGATGTCCAGAAACGCCTCGACTTCCATCATGGTCCGTACGCGGCTGTCGCGAGCGCCTTTGTGACGACTCTTGAACAGCCAGCCGTAGACTTCCTGACGCTCGAAGCGGCTGGCGGCCACGGCGTCCTTGAATTGTGCTTCCGGGTGTTTGAGCAGATAACCCACCAGCCATAGCTCCAGCGGATGGACGCGTGCGATATAGCCTTGATCGGGCAAGTCATAGGTGCCCGGCCCATAGCCCTTGTAGAGGTCGGCAAGACGCTTGTCGGTCAGCTTCGAGGTTGCCTTGGGCTCTTCCAGATGGGCGCGAATGAACGTATTGAACGTGGCCTGATCAGCCCCCGGCAGCAAGTAGCGATGTACGGCAGCCAGGCGAATGGCCGTCGGATGGATACCGTCCAGGAAGGTGTCGAGTCGCTCCTGTGTAGTCTTTTCCTTGTAGCGTTTCCAGAAGCGCAACAGGAACACCGTGCCCTCTCGGTCGGCGAACTGAGCCAGGTATTCCTGACGACGCGGGTTGTCGTCATCTTTGAGCAGCTCGGCGCTGTTGTTGGGTGCCTGATAAGTGCTGTAGCGCACCACATCGCGCATCAGGCGAATGAACGGCAGGTTGATGGACTCACGCAGCGATTCGCGCAGGGTTGGAATCCGCTCGTTGTCCTCGCGCCGGAAATTGTTGAAACGATGCATGCCGCCGCCGGTGAAAAAGGCTTCTGCCGGGCTGGCCGAATAAGTCCGGTCGAGGGCCGCAGAGAGCATCTTCGCGAGGTCACGGTCCTTGTTCATCAGCAGATAATCCAACGCCCAGCGGGTCAGCCGGTCAGGTTCTTCGACAGGGACTTTGCGCAACTGTACAGGGCTCAAGCCCGCATAGCGGCCATGCAATTCGGCGATGATTTCCAGGTAAGTGGTCAGCACGCGCATCTTTGCCGTTGAGCCCAGTTCCAGCTTGCTGCCCTCGTTGATGTCGAAAGGCTGATCAGTGCTGTCGGTCTGCACTCTGACGCGCGAACCATCCATGCCGCGTTCGAATAACGTGAAGCTGTAGCGTACCTGGGTGGTACTGGCGGGGGTCAGCAGCCGTTCCCCCATCAAACCGACCTTTGCAGCGAACTCAGGGTTGGCCAGATCACGCAGGTACTGGCTGACGCTGCGCTGCAATTCGCCGTGCAAGGTGCTGGTGGCAGACAGGTCCAGACGGTCCAGGTCATAGAGGGGGCGATTGAGCAGATTCGACAGGCGGGTGCGCGCGACACTGATGCCCTTGTTGGTTTCGATGGGTTGAATGGTCGGCTGCTGTGCCCAGTCTCGATAAGTGACCTTTGCGGCCAGCGCTGCCCTTGCCAATGGTTGATCGATAACATCGGCCTGAGCCAGCAGGCGGATGTGGCTGTCGGTCAGTTCGGCGAGTTCAGCACGGCCCTTGGCCAGGTAATGCGACGGACGACGCTGGGCAATCACCAGTGACAGCACCTCGCGCAACGCCAGCGCCTTGTCGGCCAGGCCCTTTTCGCCATCGGGGCTTGCAGCCAGTATCTCGTTGGTTTTGGCAAAGTCTGCGCCGAACCACACCCGTAGTCCTTCGGCCAGACCATGCACTTCGCCATGCCCCGGCACCGCAGACAGCGGCACACTGTTCAGGTAATCGCGCACCACTCGCTTGCGCACGGCGAGTGTCTCGGTGCCCGGCTGATAGGCACGAACGCTGGCGGAAATCATCTGCCGCAACTTCTCGGAACCCGACAGCGTCAGTCCATCGGGGGAATGACGATATTTTTCCAACTGAGTGGCCAATGTGCTGCCGCCGGCCGACTGGCCGGGCAGGGCGAACATCTTCGCCACTTGCGACCACGCGGCCTTCACGAAGCGTGGCCAGTCCACTGCCGGGTTGGCCAAAGGTTGCTGCGGATCGAGCAGATCGCGGTTTTCGATAAACAGCAGGCTGTTCACCAGCAGTGGCGGAATGGCGACAAAGGTCGGATAAAACTGCTGCGGGTATCTGAACTCGTACAGCGGCTCGTTTCGGCAATCGGTGATCGACAGGCCAGCCTGGGTTTTTTCCTCGTAAGGCACGAAGAACCCATGCCGGACGTAACGCAGCAGCTCCGGAGAGAACCGGGTCTGGCGGGTAATCACATAATCGCGTTTAAGTAGGCGCGGCAGAAACTCATCCAGCGATGAATAACCCAGGCGCTTGTCGAACGGCCCATCACCGGGATACACCACATCATGACTCGGCCCAGGCTGCATCGAATAACTCAGGCTCGCGGCAAAACGACTGAATTCCCGCGCCTGCAGCCTGGAACTGCGGCTCTCCATCGTTACTGCAACACCCAGCGCAACGCCGGCCAGCACCACAATCACCCAAAACACCCGCCATCCGTATCGCTTGCGACGCGGGCGCGTTGGCGCGCGTGGGTCATCCTGGCGGTCAGCGGACAGCGCTTCTTGCTTGCTATCGGAATGCCGAAATACGCCCATAGTTGATAGTCCGGTCATCCTGGCAACGCACCTGAACCAAGCTTAGACGCTGGGTGGCGATGTGGGGGATTTGTCTGGTGGTTTTCAGGATTGGCTGGGGCGGTGCCTGGACGGGCATGGCTTGTGTGCTTTTTTCGTCTAAGTTTTGCTGTTGACTGAAAAAGTCAGTCATCGATAAGCGTCCCAGAAGCAGTTTCTAAAAAACAGTTATTGAACTTATAAAATATTATTGGTTGTTTGTAGGACGTTTCCGATAATTGTTTCAGCCGCTTGAACTTGAATTCAACAGGTGATTACGTCCGATTTTGTCAGTGGCAATGATGCCCTGCGTAATTAATCACTCTTCTCGAGATTAACAAGATGAAAAACAAGAAAAGCAAGGCAGGTCGTGCGTTTGTGTCTGGACTGCTATTGGCGATGTCTTATCACGCCTTGGCACAAGTAGATGTAGCTCCTGTTGCCGGTCATCAACCAACGACGCTGGAACAGGCTGTACAGAACCAAAGTCGTTCGACTCCTGTCGTGTTGTCGGACAAGATTCATCAGATCTCCAATACCTTGGAGAATACCTCGGCAGTTCATCAGTACAATTTCACCGCTGTGCGCGGCCAGAATGTGCTGATTACAACGCCGGATTCGGATTACGACCAGAAATGGAGGTTGGAGTATCAGGTGGATGGCGGGGTGTGGCAGCCCAAGCGTCATTCATCGGCGGAAAGAATCGAAGGGCTCAATCCCGGTTCACAGGTCAATATACGTATTGTCGCGACTGACGGTGCCAGGTTTGAGACTGCTGATTACAGCGTGGTGTTTGGCTCGTTTCCTCATATGCGCTATGAATTGCATCACGAGGAAGGCTTCAGGTTGATTCCATATGGTTTCACCAAACCCGCTTTTCTAGCGACTCAAGCCCTCACAGAAGCGATGCTGGAGGTTACGTTTACAGACAGCAAGGCTTTTCTGCTGGAGGGCGGTGTGTTTGATTTCGAACTTAATATCAAAAATCATCAGGCTAACGGGCAATATACCTCGGACAGTTCGGGGAAAATAATGCATCGGGTAACGTTTAAGCGCTGTGAGGGTGGCTTGCTCGCTGATAATTTTACTCACCTGAGTGAAAATGGACGGGAAACCTGGAGCACTCGTTACGAGCCAAAAAAATATTGGGCCAACAATAGGCTCGCTGAACAGCTGGCGGATAAGCCTCATGTATACAACTTGGGGTTGATCTGCAATCGTTGGCTGATCAACTGGTCGAGGAACTGATTTAAAGAAAACGCTCTGTCTGCGGTAGGCGGTGCAGAGCGTTTCCGGACTATCAGGCCTTTGTGTCGATCAAGTGTGTCGGATTTTTTTCTGCTTTTTCTTTGATCTGATTTATCCAGATTTCACTAGGGTCATCTTTTTTGCTGAGTGCTATTTTTCCAAGGTCGATGATGTTTTGAAAGTTTAGCAGGTCGAGTTTGTAGGTTCCTTTGAACGTGTCTGTGTCATGGTCAGCCAGCGTCATGAGGATTTTGGCATGAGTGATCGCACAATCCTTGAGTGGGGTTTTTTCGTTGATGGCGTCTGATAAATACTTGATTTCATTCGTGCCTAATTTATCGTCCAAGTCTATTATTTTAAGCTCGGCATCATCCCCTATCGTATAGCTGAAATTTTTGCCCGCCAGGTCAGGCCGCAACTCTATGAGTTCCGCTCTGAACTTCTGGTAAAAGCAGGATTGTAGTTCCGACATAAGTAATGCATCAACATTAAGGTGCTCTATATAAAGCTCTTTTGTCATCGGGCGAGTGACTTTTTTGGTCGGGTCTTTATCGTCGGTATGGTTGGAGGTGAATTGCAGCCATGGTTCTTCCACGCGCGTGTAGAAAGCATTTGCAAACTCTTCTTTTTCACTCAGTTTCGGTTTGGTCTCAGGCGATAGTGTTAGTGCTCCCATTGGGAGGGGTTTCGAGGGGCGCGACGGAGAAATTATAAAGTCAGAAGTAATAGTGCTAATGTGCATTTTCTGCTCCTTGCTGAATGAATGTGTCTTTCTTGTTATCGGTAAATGAACGAGATACTTGGGCTGATAAAGCTGTGGGAAAATTCCTAGTCACAGGCTTTGTGTGATCTGCGTCACGAACCAATGGCATGCCACTGGTTCTTCCGAGCGAAATATCAACGGCCTGTATTTGTATTCATCAAACGTGCACATCAACCAGAGGTTTTGGTTCTTCCTCACGTTTCGGCGCATTGCGCTCGATCTGGTAGATAATCGTGTCCATGAAATTGCCAATATGGTTGCGGCTGAAGATCTGTCCGTAGTCGATGACCTTGCTGTAACTCTCCAGATTGAGGGTGTGCTGGTTACCGAATTTTTCCGTGTAATGGTCGAGTAGCGTCATCACAATCTTTGCGTGCGCACGCAGATCCTCTTTCAGTTGTTGGCGTTCGTTCAGATTCTCGGTCAGGTACGTGAACTCTGCCGGGGTGAGTACCTCGTCCGGGTCGGTCACCTGAATGTCTTGATTGAAGCCCAGCGTGAAGCCGAAATGCTTTTTTGACAGATCCGTATTAAGGTAAAAAAGCTGCTGTTTGAAATCGTGGAAATTGTCGTACATACGACATATGGTTTCGTCAAAGGCTTTAATGTAGTTTTCCAGATACTCGCCTCGGATATCTTTTGCTTCCTTCTCAGACATTTTCTCTAAAATAGCGCGTCCTGCCTCCGACTTTTTGTAGCCTGCAAACCAGGGCGTTTCCTCGGTGGTATAGAATTCAGCGTTAGGGTCGCGCTGTTTTTTTGTTCTGGCTCTATAAGGAGCTTGTTCAAAGGGATCAAGGTCACCTCGTTTTTTTTATCAAACAGGGTTTGCCATTCTTGTGCAGAGATGTAATTAGGGTCGATATTCATTGTGTACCTGCTTTTTTTTAGTCAATTTACTAACGGCACGGACAGGAAAAGCTTGCGCTGAGAAGCTTGTAGGAATATTCCCAAGCTGCTGGGGTGGCAATTGTTTTGTAGGAAATTTCTTTATTTTTCGTTTTGCTATTGACCTTGTGATCGGACTTCTATTACGTCCTGTTTTATTTTTTTATAATATTAGGAGCGTTACATAAACAATCTCAAGGCAGCAAAGATTTTGGCATTCTAGTTGTGGGCATGCGCTTTACACACGCAAGCAATAGCACACGAAGTAGGGCGGGATATTTTAAATGGGCAGGCAAGGGAGGCGTAAGTTTTAGAGGGATTTGGCGAGGTTAAGGCGGGGGAGGCTGTAGAACCTAAATTTACTGAGCTGCCTGGCAAATTTATCTTATCAAGGATTCATTGGTAAGCGCAGCGGACAGTCACTATTACGGCTTCACAGCGTTGCGTGGGCAAAAGGTGTTGATTCAAGGGCATCTATCCGGATCTGCTCAGTTGGAAATTCATGATGGCGCTAAATGGAATATGCTCGCCAGTGGTCAGAAAATTGTGCTTTCTTCTTTGACGCTTGGGCAGGATGTAATTGTTCGTGTGTCTCATAACAAGTCCAGGCCTTTTGTACAAGGCTCTACCTATGGCCTGATATTAGGTTCGTTTCCAAAAGTCACTTATGCGCGCCTGCGAGATCAGCCATAGGGTATGTCAAGAATACCACCTGATGCGTCCACCTTGGGGCCGTTGTCTGCTCAGGGTATAAGCAATGTTATTCTGGAAGTCGATATGACGGACTCGACTGGAAAGCCTCTGGAAGGGGGCATCGCTTCATACTCAATCGATCTGCCAAAATCTGATAAATCCCATTTGGGTGGTTTTGTAAAGACTGACGCATCCGGTAAAGTCCGCACGGTAGTAGATATTGGTCGCTGTGTCGGCGGAAACGACGCAGATGTTTTTACCGAGAAAGGTAGAGGGACACATCTTTGGCGTACTCAATATTTTGAAGGCGATTGGATGGTGCACAATTTTTATGCTGGAGATACAGGCGCTGACGCACCTCATCCTGATAAAGGGCAAGTCGGACATATCTGTCATCAGAGACTGATCAAGAGTACTCCGTAAATAAACAGGTAAAGAAGACTGGCAAATGCGTTTTGCCAGTCTTTGCATTTGAAACTTTCCTTTCTCTACACGGCTACGGCGGCTTTATATCTTCCCAGCCGTTTATTCAACTCCAGCCCATTGGCCATCAGCATCATCAAGCCCAGCCCGACAATCGCGGTAGTGACCTGCATTGGCCGGGTATCGCCGGCCAGCGCATTTGCCATGTCAGCCAGTGGCGCGAGCAGTACGCCTAGGCAGAAGACTTCCAGCGAATAACGGCCCATGCGGCAGGTCTGGCGGGCGGGCCAGTTTTCCAGCCAGGTGCTTGAGGTGGGCAGCAGTCGGGCGACGACGTAGACCAAGGCGAGGAAGTGCAGCAGGCGCACGGGTGCCAGGTCGGTCTTGCTGATGGGGTACAGGGTTTCGAGGTGCAGGGTCGAGACCAGCGCGGTGTGCAGGTCGGGCCATTTCTCGCTGAAGGTCAGCATACCCGCGATCAGCACGTAGACGGCGGCCATCAGGAACCGCGGTTGTTGGCGTAACGGAGGACGTTCGGCTGGTGTGGCCGATTCGCTGCGCAATGCACAGGCACCGCCGAGGATGAACAGCAACTGCCAGGCCACAGGATTGAAGTACCACACGCCACCGCCTTCGTAGGCGCGCAGGTTCCAGCCGAACAACGGCACCATCAGGTATAGGGCAATCGACAGACCGACCGCCACTTCCAGCTTGCGCAGCATCAACGGCAAGGTCAGGGGCAGGGTCAGCAACAGCACGATATACAGCGGCAACGGGTCGGTCAGGTTCGGTTTGAAGCGCAGCAGCAGTTCATCGGCCAATGCCTGTTGCGGGTTGCCGACGAAGTATTCAAGGCCCATCTGCTGAACCATATCGCGGGTTTCGACGTGGTTGTTGGCGACGAAAACGATGCCCATCAGCAAAGTCAGCAGAAAGATGTGCACCACATACAGCACCCAGGTCCGGCGCAGGATCCGCACGCCAGCCACCAGCATGCCGTCGCGTCGGGCGATACGTCCGTAGGCCAGTATCGATGCGTAGCCCGCGAGGAAGACAAATATTTCCGCCGCGTCGCTGAAGCCGAAGTTACGTACGGTCAGTTGCGCGAGAGGATTGTCCGGCACGTGGTCCCAGAATATGAAGACCAGCGCCAGGCCGCGAAAGAAGTCGATTCGATGATCGCGTCCGTTATTCATAACGGTGGACTCTTGAAAGTGCTGATGAATAAAGATTGGCCACACGGGCTCAGGTTCCAGGCCAGCGACCAGTGACGTTCGGCGGCGCGGCAGGGTGCCGCTAATCGCGGGGAATTGCAAAGGCGCGCTATTACAGAATGTCTCTGGCGCGGCCCTTTGCGCGGCATCAGGCCGACAGCAGCCCTTGGTGCAGGTTCGATCAAGCGTGGCAATGGTGGCAATCAACAGCAATCATTCTCATCTTCTCTTGTGTTACTGTATAACGATTGCAGTCAACTCAACGGAGAGATACCCATGAAACCTGATATCCATCCTGCCTACCGTACTGTGCTGTTTCACGACACCGCTGCCGATGTCTACTTCCTCATCGGCTCCACTGTGGACACAGACCGCACGCAACAGCACAGCGACGGCAACACTTATCCTTATGTCGCACTCGACGTCTCCAGCGCCTCGCACCCGATGTACACCGGGCAGCAGCGCAAGACCACCAACGAAGGCCGGATCGCGGGTTTCAACAAGCGTTTCGCCACCTTCGGCTCTGGCGGCAAGAAAGAAACCGCAGCGGCTCAATGAGCCATCTGACCTCCCGGTCGTGGGCATTTCGTATGGATTGCCCACGACCGGGATTTTTTTGTCTGAATTTCAGGTGTGCGGCCAATCATCTACTGGACTAACAGCCAACATTGCTTTTATCTTCGCGGCCTGAAAAACAGGAGTAGCCGCTTTGAAAAAGTCAGTCGCCATCGTTTTCGGTGGGCAATCCAGCGAGCATGAGGTTTCGTTGCAATCGGCACGCAACGTGATCAATGCGATTGATCGTGAACGCTATGCGCTGACCTTGATCGGCGTCGACAAGCAGGGCCGCTGGCTGCGCTTCGACGAAGCCGATTACCTGCTCAATGCCACCGACCCTGCACGGATCAAACTGAGCGAGTCAGGCAAGCCATTGTCCTTGCTGCCTGGCAGCATCGGTGGCCAGTTCGTCGAGGTCGAGTCGGGCAAGCCGCTGGCAGCTATCGATGTGGTTTTTCCGCTGATCCACGGTGCTTTTGGCGAAGACGGCGCGCTGCAAGGGCTGTTGCGCATGCTTGCGGTCCCTTTTGTGGGCGCTGATTTGCTTGCCTCTGCGGCCTGCATGGATAAGGACGTGACCAAGCGCCTACTGCGTGATGCGGGAATTGCTGTCGCGCCGTTCATGGTGCTCACACGTGGTGACACCCTTTCGTTCGCCGAGGCGAGCGGGCAGTTAGGTTTGCCGATGTTCGTCAAGCCTGCCAACCAGGGTTCGTCAGTGGGCGTCAGCAAGGTCTGCGACGAGGCGGGTTTCGCTGCGGCGCTGGCGCTGGGCTTCGAGTTCGATCACAAGCTGCTGATCGAGCAGGGCATTGTCGGCCGGGAAGTGGAGTGCGCCGTGCTGGGCAATCTCGATGCTCAGGTCAGTGTCTGTGGCGAAGTCATTGCCAATGACGAATTCTATGCTTACGACACCAAATACCTGAACGGTGATCAGGCGCGCATTGCCATCCCCGCCGAGTTGCCGGACGATTTGAGCGATCAGGTACGTGACATCGCGTTGCAGGCTTACAAGATGTTGGGCTGCGCGGGGCTTTCGCGGGTCGATTTCTTCGTCACCGAAGGGCGCGACATCATCATCAACGAAGTCAACACGCTGCCGGGTTTCACCTCCATCAGCATGTACCCCAAGCTCTGGCAGGCCAGCGGTCTGTCGTATGCCGAACTGATCCATCGCCTGATCGTTCTGGCGCTGGAGCGGGCTGATCAGGCTCGGCTGCTGAAAACGGAAATCTTCGCATGAAGATCATCCGCATCGCGGCGGCGCTGCTGATCGGCGCAGACGGCCGTACCCTGCTGGTGCGCAAGCGCGGTACTCAGGCCTTCATGCAGCCGGGCGGCAAGATCGAGCCCGGTGAACCGGCGCCGCAGGCGCTGGCCAGGGAACTTGAAGAGGAACTCGGGTTGATCGTCGATCCGGCACAGGCGGTATTTCTCGGTGAGTTCACGGCCCCCGCCGCCAACGAGCCCGGTTTCGAGGTCAATTGCCAGTTGTATGAGGTCAGGACCGACGCTCAGGCAGTGCCTGGCGCCGAGATCGAAGAAGTGCTGTGGGTTGACGCGGACAGTCATGCGGATTTGCAACTGGCGCCGTTGACCCGCGATCTGATCCTGCCGCTGTATCTGAAGCGGCAGGCGGCATTGAGCTGAACGGCGCATTCGTCCTGCATTACGGTGCAGGACGATGCCGTCAGCGAACCACGCTCACGCCGTCCAGCGTCGAAAACGAGGTGTCCTTGGCGGTCAGCAGAAAATCACGCATGTAGGGTGCGTCGAGCATGTCGGCGCGAATGCCGGCGTATAGCGTCGCGAACAGCCCTTTCTCGCCCAGTCGCTTGGCCTTCACATAACCGCGTGAGCTGTACTCATGCAGTGCCCAGTGCGGCATGCCGCAGACCCCACGGCCGCTGGCGACCAGTTGCATCATCATCACCGTCAACTCTGATGTCCTTACCTGGGCCGGCTCGATGTCGGCTGGCTCTAGAAAACGCGTGAAGATGTCCAGCCGGTCGCGCTCTACCGGGTAAGTGATCAGCGTTTCAGTCAGCAAGTCCTCCGGGACGATGTACGGTTTGCTCGCCAGGGCATGCTGATTGGCCACCGCCAGCATCGCTTCATAGGTGAACAGCGGCACGTAAGTGATGCCGGGCAATTCCAGCGGGTCGGAAGTCACCACCAGATCCAGATCACCGCGTGCCAAGGCAGGCAGTGGCGCGAACGAGAAGCCGGAAGACAGGTCCAGCTCGACCTCCGGCCAGGCATCACGGAACTGGTCAATGGTCGGCATCAGCCATTGAAAGCAGCTGTGGCACTCAATTGCCATGTGCAGCCGGCCCGCCGTGCCACCCGCCAGGCGGGCGATGTCGCGCTCGGCACTGCGCAGTTGCGGCAACATGGAGTCGGCCAGTTGCAACAGGCGCAAACCGGCGCTGGTAAACCGTACCGGCTTGGTCTTGCGCACAAACAGCGGCATACCCATGCGCTCTTCCAGCTCCTTGAACTGGTGGGACAGTGCCGACTGCGTCAGGTGCAGGCGCTCGGCAGCTTCCACAAGGCTATCGGCCTCGCGTAGGGCGTGCAGGGTTTTGAGGTGGCGTATTTCAAGCACCGTCAACGCTCCATGAATAAAATTTGTGGCCATCACGAAAACAATGAGTTTGTCTCATGTTGTGCCGCCTGTCGACAATAGCGCCATCTTTTATGGAGGACGCATTATGGCTCTGGCCCACAACCTTGGATTTCCGCGCATCGGCGCAGATCGTGAATTGAAAAAAGCTCTGGAAGCCTGCTGGAAGGGCGATCTTGATCAGGCTGGCTTGCGCACCGTTGGACGTCAGCTACGCGCAACCCACTGGCAGGTACAAAAAGACGCCGGTATCGAGCTACTGCCGGTTGGCGACTTCGCCTGGTACGACCAGGTGCTGACGCAGTCGCTGATGCTCGGGGTCATTCCCGAACGCTTTTCCCACCTGAGTAACGCCGCGGGATTGCCCACGCTGGACACCCTGTTTGCCATGGCGCGCGGTGCAAGCAACTGCTGCGGCGCGTCTCATGGCAAGACGCAGCATGCTCAGGAATTGACCAAGTGGTTTGACACCAACTACCACTATTTGGTCCCGGAGTTCAGTCGGGACCAGCGTTTCCAGCTGAGTTGGGAGCAACTGTTCGAAGAGGTCGATGAAGCGCATGCGCTCGGCCATCAGGTCAAGCCGGTACTCATAGGGCCATTGACTTACCTGTGGCTGGGCAAAGCCAAAGGCGACAGTTTCGACAGGCTTGAACTGCTGGATCGGTTGTTGCCCGTGTATGGCGAGATTCTCGGGCGTCTGGCGGCACAAGGTGTGGAGTGGGTACAGATCGACGAGCCGATCCTGACGCTGGACCTGCCGCTGGAGTGGAAAACCGCATTCGAACGCGCCTATCACAGCCTGCAATATTCGCCGCTGAAAAAGCTGATCGCCACCTACTTCGGCGGTCTTGAAGATAACCTGGGTCTGGCTGCCACGCTGCCGGTGGACGGTCTGCATATCGACCTGGTACGTGCGCCGGAGCAACTGCCAACTGTGCTTGATCGCCTGCCGTCCTATAAGGTGTTGTCGCTTGGCGTGGTCAATGGTCGTAATGTCTGGCGCTGTGATCTGGAGGCTGCGCGGACAGCCTTGCAGCAGGCTCATGTACGCTTTGGCAATAACCTCTGGGTCGCCGCGTCCTGCTCGCTGTTGCACAGCCCCGTCGACCTGAGCCGTGAAGACCGGCTGGACCCGGAACTGAAAGGCTGGCTGGCATTCGCGGTGCAGAAAAGCGAAGAAATCGCCATTCTCAGCCAGGCGCTGAACGACCCTCAGACTGCCCAAGTGGTTGAAGCGCTGGCAAAGAGCAGCGAGATCCAGGCAAACCGTGCGCGCTCATCGCGCATTCACAACCCCCAGGTGCAAGCGCGTCTGGCGTCTGTGACCGCCGCCGATCATCAACGTCGATCTGCTTTCCCCGAGCGCATCAAGGTGCAGCGTGAACGCCTGCAACTCCCAGCATTTCCGACCACCACTATCGGCTCTTTCCCTCAAACGTCGGCGATTCGTCTGGCGCGACAGGCTTATAAGCAAGGCAAACTGTCGCTCAATGACTACACCGACGCCATGCGCCACGAAATCCGTCATGCGGTACAGATTCAGGAGAATCTCGGCCTGGATGTGCTGGTACACGGCGAAGCCGAGCGCAATGACATGGTCGAATACTTTGCCGAGCAACTGGATGGCTATCTGTTTACCCGTTTTGGCTGGGTGCAGAGCTATGGTTCGCGTTGTGTAAAACCGGCGGTTATCTTTGGCGACCTCAGCCGTCCCGGGCCGATGACTGTCGACTGGATTCGTTACGCGCAAAGCCTTACCGACAAGACGCTGAAGGGCATGCTGACTGGCCCGGTAACGATGCTGATGTGGTCCTTCCCGCGCGAAGACGTCTCGCGCGAAGTGCAGGCGCAACAACTGGCTCTGGCGATTCGTGACGAGGTGCTAGATCTTGAGCGAGCGGGGATAAAGATCGTACAGATTGACGAGGCAGCCTTTCGCGAAGGGTTGCCGCTGCGCAAGGCGCATTGGCAGGCGTATCTGGATTGGGCGGTCGCTGCGTTTCGCCTCTGTGCCTGCGGTGTTCGGGACGAGACCCAGATCCACACGCACATGTGCTACAGCGAGTTCAATGACGTGATCAAGTCCATTGCCGCCATGGACGCCGACGTGATCACCATTGAAACCTCACGGTCGGACATGGAGCTGCTGGATGCGTTTGAAGCGTTCGACTATCCGAACGACATCGGCCCTGGCGTTTACGATATCCATTCGCCACGTGTTCCGGAAACAGCCGAAATAGTCGGCCTGATCGCCAAGGCTGCCCGACGCATTCCTGCCGAGCGACTGTGGGTCAACCCGGACTGCGGCCTCAAGACCCGAGGCTGGGCGGAAACCGAAGCCGCATTGGTCAACATGGTCGCAGCCGCTAGACAACTGAGGCTTTAAGGCTGATTCAGGCCCAAGGTTGCAAGCGGGCACGCCAGCTGGTCGATTGAGGCTGGCGGCGTGCAACTGATTCCCTACCACTCAGCGCCATTCATCAAATTGTCACGAAAGTGTGGCAGCGCGCCTGGCGAAACATCATCAGACTCGCGGCCTACTGGGGATCTGTTTTTTGGTGTTTTTCATGCGGGTTTTAATTTTTCTGGCCGCGCTTCTGTGCGGCTTGCCGTCTTTTGCGGCCGATCGTTGTGATGTCGATGTTCCTGTACAGATGGCTGACCTCAAGGAGGTGCGGATTGCCTATCAAAGTATTGGCAGCGAGTCCGACCCCGCCTTGTTGTTGGTGATGGGGCTGGGTGGGCAGTTGATTCATTGGCCGGATGAAGTGGTGGTCGCGCTATGTCAGCAGGGCTACCGGGTGATTCGCTATGACAATCGCGATGTAGGCCTGTCGTCGTGGGTGCAACAACCCGCCGAGGCCAATCTGACGTTTGAAGTGCTGCGCTATAAGCTTGGCCTGCCAGTCTCGGCACCTTATTCGCTGACCGATATGGCTGATGATGCCTTGGGCTTGATGGATGCGTTGCAGGTCCGTCAGTTTCACGTGCTGGGGGCAAGCATGGGCGGCATGATTGCCCAGCATCTGGCCGATCTGGCACCCTCGCGGGTTGAAAGCCTGACGCTGATCATGACCAGCTCCGGAGCCCAGGGCTTGCCTATGCCCAGCGCGGCACTGATGCAACTGTTGGCGCGCCGCGGTGCGCCAAACCGGGAAATGGCGATCGAGCAGCAGGCTGACCTGCTTGCGGCGCTTGGCAGCCCGCAGGTCAAGGATGATCGCAGGCAACTGCTGCACCAGGCTGCTGTGTCCTATGACCGGGCCTTCAATCCCGAGGGTGTCAAGCGTCAGATCATGGCTATTCTGGCCGAGCCAAGCCGTGTGGAGTTGCTCAACCGCTTGCGTCTGCCGGTGCTGGTGGTGCACGGCACGGCTGATCCGTTGCTGCCGGTCATGCACGGTGTGCATGTGGCCGCGCATATCCAGGGCAGCCAGCTGCGCCTGATTCCGGGGTTGGCACACCGTTTTCAGGAAGCCTTCAAGGCACCATTGCTCGGGGCGGTGCTGCCGTACCTGAAAGCTCAGCACGAAGATGGCAGAAGCCTGGCTCAGTTGTGAGGCCGGGCCGGTTGTAAGGCACTGACAGAGGTGTATCGTATGGCCTTTGTTTATTGAGCGAGGGTCGGCATGACAACTGCACTGAAGATCGACTTCATCTCCGATGTTTCCTGCCCTTGGTGCGTCATCGGCCTGCGTGCGCTGGATCAGGCGCTGGAGGCGCTGGGTGATGAAGTGCAAGCGCACATCCACTTCCAGCCTTTCGAGTTGAACCCGAACATGCCTGCCGAAGGGCAGGACATCAAAGAGCACATCGCCGAAAAATATGGCTCTACGCCAGAACAGATCGAAGCCATTCACGAGACGATTCGTGAGCGCGGTGCTGAGCTGGGCTTCACCTTTGCCAAGGGCGAGCGACGTATCTACAACACGTTCGATGCTCACCGCCTGTTGCACTGGGCCGAGCAGCAAGGCAGGCAGCACGCCTTGAAGCAGGCACTGTTCGACGCCTATTTCAGCGACCTTAAAGACCCGTCCAGTCACCAGGCCTTGGCAGACGTGGCGCAGAAGGTCGGCCTGGACCGTTTGCGGGCTCAGGCCATCCTGGACAGCGGTGAGTATACTGCCGAGGTCCGCGAAGCCGAACAACTCTGGACATCCCGCGGTATTACTTCGGTGCCGACCATGGTCTTCAACGACCAGTACGCCGTATCGGGCGGTCAGCCGGTCGAGGTATTCGTCAGCGCGATCCGCCAGATTGTCGGTGAATCGCAGTAACGTACTGCCTGTGCAGGATCGGACGCAGAGCGCCCGCAAAGGCATGCCCACGCACACTCAAGAGCGGACGCAGTGCTCAAAGCCCGTATTTCTTGACCTTGTCAAACAACGTGGTCTTGGCCATGCCCAGTTCCTGACTGGCCTGGCTGAGGTTGCCGCCGCTGCGTTGCAAGGCTTCGCTGAGCAATGATCGTTCGAAGGCTTCAACCGCTTCGGCAAACCCCAGGCTTTCATTTTCACTGACCGTGCCTGTCTGCTTGAACGCGGGCAGACCCAGGGCAAAGCGCTCGGCGACGTTGCGCAGTTCCCGTACATTGCCCGGCCAGTCGTGGCTCATCAGGTTCGAACTGGTTTGCCGGTCCAGCAATGGCGGCTCGCGGTCAAAGCGCAGCGACGACAACTGCAGGAAGTGTTCGAACAATTGCAGAATGTCTTCACGGCGCTCACGCAATGGCGGCAGTTCCAGCGTGACGACGTTCAGGCGGTAGTACAGGTCGCTGCGAAACTGATTGGTCTTGCTCAGGGCATTAAGGTCGGACTTGGTCGCCGCAATGACTCGGCAATCCACGGCAACGGTCTGATTGGAGCCAAGCCGTTCAAGGGTTCGCTCCTGAAGGACGCGCAACAACTTGATCTGCAGATTGACCGGCATGCTTTCCACTTCATCGAGAAACAGCGTGCCATTGTGGGCGTGTTCTATTTTGCCGATGCGCCGTTTGCCTGCGCCGGTAAAGGCATTGGCTTCGTGCCCGAAGATCTCCGACTCGAACAGGCTTTCTGCCAGCCCGCCGCAATTGAGGGCTACGAACTGGCTGTCCTTGCGCCGACTGAAGTCATGCAGGCAGCGCGCGACGAGCTCCTTGCCAGTACCGGTCTCGCCTTCGATAAGCACATTGGCGGAGGTGTCGGCGACATTGGCAATCAATGCACGCAGGTTTTGCATTGCGGGAGAGCGGCCGATTATCCGGCCTTCCAGCGAATCGCGTTCGGCCAGTTGCTTGCGCAACGCCCAGACTTCCCTGGCCAGCCCGCGCTGCTCGAGCGCGCGTCGGGTTACGTCGACCAGACGCTCGGGAGAAAAGGGTTTCTCCATGAAATCGTAAGCACCATCGCGCATTGCATTGACGGCCATGGTGATGTCGCCATGACCGGTGATCAGCACGACCGGCAGGCTGCTGTCACGAGCCTTGAGACGGCTAAGCAACTCAAGGCCGTCGATACCCGGCAAACGGATGTCACTGATGACGATACCGGCAAAATTGTCACCGATGCGCTTCAGAGCATCTTCGGCGCTGGCTACGCCTTCGCTGGCAATGTCTTCCAGCGCGAGGGCTTGCTGGCAGCCGAGCAATACATGCGGGTCGTCTTCGACGATCAGGACGGTCAGGTCGCTGTTTATGCTCATGGGTGTCGTCTCATGTCAGTCCACCCGGGCCAGGTGCAGTCGGGGAATCGGGGACAAACGGCAGGCTCAGGACAAACACTGTGCCGCCGTCACCCGGATGCTCGGCGCTCAGATTGCCCCCGGCTGCGGCGGCAAGGCTCGCCGACAGTGTCAAGCCCAGCCCCAGGCCTTGCTCGCCTGGTTTGGTGGTGAAAAAAGGTTCGAACAGGTGCTTGCGCGCTTCGGCGCCGACGCCGTGTCCGTTATCTCGCACCCGCAGGCGATAACGGCCGTCTTCGATCGATCCGGCGAGCCACAACTCGGGCTGCGGCTGGTCGAACATGGCATCCAGCGCATTGCCGATAAGATTGACCAGGATCTGCTCCAGCCGGGTCTGGTCGATGGTCAGGGTGGCGTCGACGAAATGTCGATGCAGCGTCAGACCGGATTGCTCCAGACGCACGCTCAGCAACTGTACCGCCGCGTCGACGGCCTTGCTCAGTTGCGCCAGGCCCTGATCGTCGCCGCGCCGGGCGAATGCGCGCAGGCTGGCAGTGATCCGCCCCATACGGTCGACCAGATCATTGATGGTGCGCAGGTTGGCGCTGGCAGTGTCCAGCGCACCTCGCTCCAGAAATCGCACGGTATTGCCGGACAAGGTGCGCAATGCTGCCAGAGGCTGGTTCAGTTCATGAGCGATGCTGGTCGACATCTGACCGATGGCAGCCAGCTTTCCAGCCTGTACCAGCTCGTCCTGGGCTCGGCGCAAAGTGTCTTCGGCCTGTCTTCGTTCGCGGATCTGCGCCTTGAGGCGTTCGTTGCTGGCACGAAGGTGTTCGGTACGTTCGGCGATCTTGCGTTCCAGCTCATTGTTCGCCGCCTGCAGCGCCTCTCTGGCGGCAAGCCGGGTCGAGATCACCTTGCGTCGCTCGTTCCAGGCAATCAGCAGAAAGGTCACCAGCGCGCAGGCCACGGCCACCAGCATGCCCTGATTCGCCGCTTCACGGCGCAGGTCTTCCAGGGGCGTAAGCAGTGTCAGGTGCCAGGATGTGTCGCTCAGCGGCCGGCTCTGGGCCAGATAACTGACTTGCTTGTGTTCCCGGTCAACACTGACGTTGGCCGGAAAGACAAGCTTTTCGACGCCATCGGACAGTGTTTCCCGTTCCAGTGGTACCAGCTCGTTGAGCGGCCACCAGTAGTATTGCAGACTGCGGGCCAGGCGCTCCTTGACCGCCGGGGTCAGTGGGCGCACTGATTTCAGACGGCGAGCAGGGTCGCTGGAAAGAATGATGATGCCGTTCTCGTCGCTTACGAAGGCCTCCAGACGCGCCCGTTGCCAGCGTTCTTCCAGTGCTTCCAGGCGCACCTTGATCACCGCGACACCGATGATCATGCCTTTGTCTTCCAGGCCGTGAGCAAGGTAGTACCCCGATTCGCCTGTGGTGGTGCCGATGCCGTAAAAGCGGCCGGGCAGGCCGCGCACGGCGTCCTGAAAATAGGCGCGGAAGGAAAGGTCCTCGCCTTGATAGCTGTCGGAGTCGCGCCAGTTGCTGGTGGCCAGTACCCGACCGGTGGTGTCCATCACATAAATGGCTCGGCTGCCACTGCGTCGGTTCATCCCTTCCAGGTAGCGGTTGACCTGCTGTTGAAGCTCGGGACTCGGCTTGTTCAGCAGTTGCGAAACGCTGGATTCAAGCTCCAGAACGCTGGGCAGGTAGGTGTATTTGCTGATTTCGCTCTCGACCGTGCGAGCGTGCAGCTCCAGCTGGCGTTCACCTGTCTCGCGCAAACTCTTGATGCCGCTGTGTTCACTGATCAGGTAGGCGACATAGCCCAGCCCGATCATCAGCATGAGGATCAGCGGTGGCAAAAACAGTTGGCGGATCAGACGGGGTTTCACGGCGAGTGATGGCGGCGCGGCGCGATACAGAGTGGAGTCGCATTTCATCACAGTCATCCTGAACCGAACAGCTGCCCGCGAAAGCGCGGGCAGCCGGCACTGTCTAGTGCTGGAGAATCTTGGCGAGAAATTGCTGGGCGCGTTCCGAGCGTGCGCTGACGTCGCCGAAGAATTCTTCTTTCGCACAGTCTTCGACGATCTGGCCCTTGTCCATGAAAATCACTCGATTGGCCACCTTGCGAGCGAAGCCCATTTCGTGGGTCACGCACATCATGGTCATGCCTTCGTGTGCCAGTTGAACCATGACGTCGAGCACTTCATTGACCATTTCCGGGTCCAGTGCGGAAGTGGGTTCGTCGAACAGCATGACCACCGGGTCCATCGCCAGTGCGCGAGCAATGGCGACACGCTGTTGCTGACCACCGGAAAGCTGGCCAGGGTGCTTGTGGGCGTGCTCGGAGAGGCCCACCCGGTCGAGCAGTTTCAGGCCTTTCTCGGTCGCTTCGGCCTTGCTGCGGCCCAGCACCTTGATCTGCGCGATGGTCAGGTTTTCAACAATGCTCAGGTGCGGGAACAGTTCGAAATGCTGAAACACCATGCCGACCCGCGAGCGCAGTTTCGGCAGGTTGGTTTTCGAATCGGAAATTGATGTGCCGTCGACGACAATATTGCCTTTCTGAAACGGTTCCAGGGCGTTCACGCATTTGATCAGGGTCGATTTGCCGGAGCCGGACGGCCCGCACACCACAACCACTTCACCTTTGCTGACCTCGGTGCTGCAATCGGTCAGTACCTGGAAATCGCCATACCACTTGTTGACGTTTTTGATGGAAATCATACGGCAAACCTTTTTTGCAGACGCTTCACCAGCAGCGAGGCGGCGAAGCTGATCGTGAAATACACCAGACCGGCAATGATCAGGAACTCGTTTGCGCGGCCGATGATGTCGCCGCTGGAGCGCGATGCGTTGAGAAAGTCCACAAGGCCCACGGTGTACACCAGAGAGGTGTCCTGGAACAGAATGATGCTCTGTTGCAGCAACAGCGGGGTCATCTTGCGAAACGCCTGAGGCAGGATGATCAATCGCATCATCTGCGAGTAGTTCATGCCCAGCGCCTGGGCTGCACCCATTTGTCCCTTGGAGATCGACTGTACACCGGCACGGACGATTTCGCAGAAGTACGCGGCTTCGAACATCATGAAGGCCACGACACAGGAGGCGAACGCCCCGATCGGCGTGTCTTCACCGGTAATCCAGCGCAACACGAATGGCACTGCGAGGTAGAACCAGGTGATCACCAGCAGCAGCGGGATCGAACGGAAGTAGTTCACGTAGGCACCAGCCACATTGGCCAGCCATTTGTTCGATGACAGACGCATCAGTGCCAGCAGGGTGCCGAGCACCAGGCCGCCAACGACGCCCATCGCCATCAGCTTCAAGGTCATGAGCATGCCGTTCCACAGGCCGGGAATGGCTGGAACGATTCCAGTGAAGTCCATTATTTGCCCCCCAGCGAGATGAGTCCGGGCACGGCGACTTTCTTCTCGACCATGCGCATCAGCAGCATCAGGCTCATGTTCAGCGTGAAGTAGATGAGGGTTGCGAGCGTGAAGGCTTCAAACAGGTTGGCGGAAAACTCGGCGGTCTGTTTGGTCTGTGCAAGCAGCTCCATCAGGCCGATCAGCGACGCTACCGATGAGTTCTTGAACACGTTCAGAAATTCGGAAGTAAGCGGCGGAATGATGATCCGGTAAGCCTGCGGCAACAGCACGTTCCAGTAGATCTGCGGCAGTTTGAAACCCATGGCACGTGCGGCCGATTCCTGGCCTTTTGGCAATGCTTCAATGCCGGTACGTACCTGTTCGCAGACCCGGGCAGCGGTAAACAGTCCCAGGCAGACCACCACGCTCAAGAACGCAGAGGTGGTCGGGTTGAGGTCCTGCTTGTACCACTCCTGAAGGTTTTCCGGCAGCAGGTCGGGCACCAGGAAGTACCAGATGAACAGCTGCACCAGCAGTGGCACGTTACGAAAAATTTCCACGTATACCGTGGCGATACCCGATACCAGACGGCTGGGTACAGTGCGCATGACGCCCAGTACCGAACCCAGTATCAAGGCAATGATCCAGGCAACTACAGCGATGGCGATGGTCCAGCCCAGACCGGAGATGAACCAGTCCAGATAAGTCTCACTGCCGACGCCGGTGGACTTGAAGAACACGCCCCAGTCCCAGTTGTAATTCATCAGGGTCTCCCCCTCTTCTTGTTGCTATCGAAATGCACGCACTGTCGTCAGGCGAAAGTGATGAGCCGATCCCGAACCGGCGGTGCCCGTCCGGGATGCAGTCAGGTCAACCGGCTACTCAGGCTTCTTTGTCTTCAGCAGCCTTGTCGGTGGGGTTCTGAATCAGCTCCTTGAGTTTGTCGCTCATCGGAAAATTCAGATTCAGGCCTTTCGGAGGGACTGGCGACATGAACCACTTGCTGTAGATAGCGTTGATGTCGCCGGATTTGAAGGTGGCGACAATGGCGTCATCCACGGCCTTCTTGAACGGGGCGTCGCCTTTGCGAACCATGCAACCGTAGATTTCATAGGATTGCGCAGTACCGGTTACCGCCCAGTCGACCGGCTTCCTGGCCTTGGCCATTTCGCCTGCCAGCAACGCGTCGTCCATCATGAACGCGACCGCACGGCCGGACTCGAGCATCTGGAAGGATTCGCCATGGTCCTTGGCCGAGATCACGTTCATGCCCATCTGCTTGTCGGCATTCATCGCCTTCAGGATGCGCTCGGATGTAGTGCCCGCGGTGGTGACGACGTTCTTGCCTTTCAGGTCATCGAAGTCCTTGTAGCTGGAATCCTTTTTCGACAGCAGACGCGTACCGACTTCGAAGATGCCGATGGAGAAATCGACCTGCTGCTGACGCTCGACGTTGTTGGTAGTCGACCCGCATTCCACGTCGACGGTGCCGTTCTGAACCAGCGGAATGCGGGTCTGAGAGGTCACCAGGTTGTACTTGACCTTGAGGTCAGGCATGTCCAGGTCTTTCTTGATGGCCTCGACGATCTTCAACTGGATGTCATGCGAGTAGCCCATCGGCACGCCTGTAGCATCTGCGATGTAGGAAAACGGGATGGAAGCGTCACGATGACCCAGGGTGATAGTGCCGGACTCTTTGATCTTCTTCAGGGTGCCGGTGAGTTCGGCAGCGAAAACCGGGGTGCTGATCAGAGCGGCAGTGATAGCTGCGCCCAATACGTGGGGAACGATGCGCATGGATGAATCCTTGATTTCATTTTTATTGATGGAGCCGCAATGGCTGCGGCCCGCTTCTTGGCGAATGCTTCAACGGCGTCCAGATCCAGACACACGCCCCTGTCGAAACGCTCGGTCCAGACTCTAGAGCACGAGTCGTGCCAAACAGGTTTTTGTTATCAATGCACTGAATTTAAAGGGTTTTATTTTTAAATGAGCACTGTGTTCGGCATGGATGTGTCCGGTAAGCCGAATAAGGCAAGGCAGGGTGTTCGGAAAACCGAATGCAATCGCAAGGATTCAGGGAGGGGGAAATGAGCGGCGGGGTATACAGTCTGTTCACCCGACGGCGGGTGAACAGACTGTATTCAAGCGGTCAGGCTGCCTCGATGGAGGCCTTGTTGCGTGCAACGGTTTCCAGGTAGCTGCGCACAGCGGCCTGCTCTTCAGGCGTGGTGAACAAGCCGAGTTTGGTGCGGCGCCACAGGATGTCTTCGATGCTGGTGGCCCATTCCTGATCGCACAGGTAATCGACCTCACGGGTATACAGACCGGCACCCAGATGCTGGCCGAGGTCTTCCAGGCTGTGCGCGCCCTCTAACAAGCGCCAGCTGCGGCTGCCATAGGTAATTGACCAGCGTTTGGCGATAGGGGCAGGCAGCCAGCTGAAGCGACGGGTCATTTCAGCTGCCAGTGCTTCAGGCGTGGTCATGTCCTCACCGCCAGGCAGAGCAGCCTTGGCCGTCCAGCTCGGCTTCATCTGTTTGAAGAAGGGTGCCAGCTGTGACATCGCCGATTCAGCCAGTTTGCGATAAGTCGTCAGCTTGCCGCCGAACACCGACAGGATCGGTGCCTCATCGCCGCTGCCCGACAGCGACAGCGTGTAATCGCGGGTGATCGCCGACGGGTTATCGGATTCGTCGTTGCACAACGGACGCACACCCGAATAGGTATGCAGAACGTCCGCACGAGTCAGCTGCTTCTTGAAGTGGTCGTTGGCCACTTTAAGCACGTAATCCATTTCACCATCAGTGATATCAACCTTGTTCGGGTCGCCCTGATATTCGCGGTCGGTGGTGCCGACAATGGTGAAGTGCTCCAGATACGGGATTGTGAACACGATGCGTTTATCTTCGTTTTGCAGAATGAACGCGTGCTCGCCTTCGTACAGTTTCGGCACGATGAGGTGGCTGCCCTGAATCAGGCGAATACCGTAGGCAGACTCGAGTTTGAGGTCTTCACGGATAAACTTGGCTACCCACGGGCCTGCGGCATTGACCAGTGCCTTGGCATGGATCGAAAACAGGCTGCCATCGCTTCGTTCCAGATGCAGATGCCACATACCTTTGATGCGGCGGGCACTGACACAGCGGGTCTGTGTATGAATGTGTGCACCGCTCTCACGGGCGGCCATGGCGTTCAGCACCACCAGACGAGCATCGTCGACCCAGCAGTCGGAGTACTCGAAACCGCGGGTGATGCTCGGGTTGAGCGGGCTGTCCGCACCAAAACGAATGGTCCGTGATGCTGGCAGCTTTTCACGTTTGCCGAGGTTGTCGTACAGGAACATCCCGGCACGAATCATCCATGCTGGACGCAGGTGTGGACGATGGGGCAATACAAAGCGCATAGGCTTCACAATGTGCGGAGCCTTGGCGAGCAACACTTCGCGCTCTGCCAGAGCCTCGCGCACCAGACGAAACTCATAGTGCTCAAGATAGCGCAGGCCACCGTGAATCAGCTTGCTGCTGGCCGATGACGTGTGGCTGGCAAGATCGTCTTTCTCGCACAGAAAAACCGACAGGCCGCGACCGGAGGCATCCGCTGCAATACCGACACCGTTGATGCCACCGCCAATCACGGCAATGTCGTAGACCTCGGAGAGGGGCGGGGTTGGCACAGTAGTGTGGGGCATTGGTGGCCTCCTGGACAATTCGTGAGCAACGCTCGAAAGGCGAATCTGAACATTGATGTTCATTTTCGAAAATAATAGCTCAATAAAATTGCCCTTGCCAGCACGTATCGATTGAAAATACTGATGACTGAATCAGGAAAAGAACAAAAATGAACATTGTAGGGCGGGATTTGTGCGCGGATGATTGACCCCGGACGCCTCATGCTTTTCATGCTCAAACGCGGGAAAGCCCGTGGGTGACGCCTCGCGTCAAAAATCTGAGCCACATCGCAGATGCGGGGAAGGACGCAGAGCGCCCAGAACTGCATGCCAACGCGAGGCATTGGCACGACAGTGTTCTTGCGGGCATTGTTCGTTCCGCACGCTCCGGGCCAGACACGCCTCGTTCCTCACGCTCCCGCGTGGGAATGCCCTGGGTGACGCTCTGTGTCACGAGTCCACGAGGCGCTGCAGAGACAGGGGCGGATGCAGAGCGGCAGGTCAACGCAGAGCATTGCCTTCGGAACGCCTCAGGTTCTTCACGATCAAACCACTTCCAGGCGAATCTTGTGCTGCGTAAGAAGTTGCTGAAGCGCAGGCACCGGAGGCTGGTCGGTGACCAGGCAATCGATCAGGGTGATCGGTCCGAGCCTGACCATGGCATTGCGCCCGAACTTGCTGGAGTCCGCCGCCAGGAGCACTTTGCGTGCATTGGCGATGATCGCCTGAGAAACCCGTACTTCCTGATAATCGAAATCCAGCAGGCTGCCGTCCTCATCAATGCCGCTGATGCCGACCAGCGCGAAGTCCACTTTGAACTGGGTAATGAAGTCGATACTGCCCTGGCCCACGACGCCGCCGTCACGACGCACATTGCCGCCTGCGATCAGGACCTCGAAATCATCCTTGGCACTGAGGATCGACGCGACATGCAGGTTATTGGTGATGACCTTCAGATTGCTGTGGTTGAGCAGGGCGCGTGCGATGGATTCGGTAGTGGTGCCGATATTGATGAACAGCGAGGCATTGTCCGGGATCTGCGCTGCGATGGCCTCGGCGATCCGTTGTTTTTCGTCGCGCATCTGATCCGCACGCATGGCGTAGGCGGTGTTTTCGATGCTGGAGTCATAGGCCGCGCCGCCGTGATAGCGACGCAGCAGGTTCATTTCCGCCAGCTGATTGATATCGCGGCGGATGGTTTGTGGGGTCACGACGAACAGCGTCGCCATTTCCTCGATGCTGACGTAACCGCGGTCGCGGACCAGTTCGAGGATCTGTTGTTGGCGGGGAGGCAGGTTCATTGTTTTTCCTTGAGCGCCCTCTACAAATGGCGCCCATCATGCCGCAGGAAAGTGTGACCTGTCAGCCGGAATCCTGCCTGCTCCCTACAACAGCCGGGATCACTCCTCGTTTTCGTGCGGTTCCCAGTCGCGGGTTCGTGCCACGGCTTTTTGCCAGCCTGCGTAAAGTTTCTCGCGGTGCGCCTCTTCGCAGGAAGGTTCGAAGACGCGCTCGATCACGGCCTTGTTGCGCAATTCGTCCAGGCTGCTCCAGAAGCCGATCGCCAGGCCAGCCAGGAACGCAGCACCCAACGCTGTCGTTTCACGCATTTGTGGACGCTCGACGTGGGTGCCGAGAATGTCTGCCTGGAACTGCATCAGGAAGTTATTGGCAACTGCACCGCCGTCCACGCGCAACGACTTGAGGCGTTCGCCGGAGTCCTGTTGCATGGCATCGAGCACGTCACGGGTCTGATAAGCGATGGACTCCAGCGCCGCACGGATAATGTGGTCGACTTTCACGCCACGGGTCAGACCGAACAATGCGCCTCGTGCGTACGGGTCCCAGTAAGGTGCGCCCAGACCTGTGAAGGCGGGTACCAGATACACGCCGTTGCTGTCCTTGACCTTGCTGGCAAAGTATTCGGTGTCCAGCGCATCGTTGATGAGTTTGAGTTCGTCGCGCAGCCATTGCACGGTCGAGCCACCGTTGAATACGGCGCCTTCCAGCGCATAGGCGACTTCACCACGAGGGCCGCAGCCGATGGTGGTCAGCATGCCATGTGCCGATTTCACGGCTTTTTTACCGGTGTTCATCAGCAGGAAGCAGCCAGTGCCGTAGGTGTTCTTGGCCTGGCCGGGTTCGACGCACATCTGACCGAACAGCGCTGCCTGCTGGTCGCCTGCGATACCGGCAATAGGGATGCCGCTTTTGCTGTGACCGTAGACTTCGGAAGAGGCTTTGACCTCTGGCAGTATCTCGCGCGGGATGTCCAGCACGTCGAGCATGCGCTGATCCCATTCCAGTGTATGAATGTTGAACAGCATGGTCCGCGAGGCGTTGGTGTAGTCGGTGACGTGAACCTTGCCGCCGGTGAATTTCCAGATCAGCCAGGTATCGATCGTGCCGAACATCAACTCGCCTTTGCGGGCACGCTCGCGACTGCCTTCCACATTGTCGAGGATCCACTTGACCTTGGAGCCGGAGAAGTACGGGTCAATCACCAGGCCTGTGGTGTCCTTGATGTATTCCTCAAGACCGTCGCGCTTGAGTTGCTGGCAGATCTCGGTGCTGCGTCGGCACTGCCAGACAATTGCGTTGTAGATAGGGCGACCGGTTTCGCGTTCCCAGATGACTGTGGTTTCGCGTTGGTTGGTAATGCCGATGGCTGCGATCTGGTTGTGGTGCAGGTCCGCCTGCGCCAGCGCTTTGGTCATGCAAGCGGTTTGTGTGGCGAAGATCTCCATCGGGTCGTGCTCGACCCAGCCTGCCTGCGGATAATGCTGTACGAATTCGCTTTGGGCAGTGCTCACCACATTGGCGTCGCGGTCGAAAATGATAGCGCGCGAGCTGGTGGTGCCCTGGTCAAGAGCAATGATGTAGTTCTTGTTCTGTGTGTCAGTCATGTCGATTGCCTTGCATTGTTGGGTGGGATTCAGTTGAGTGAGATTCAAATTGAGTGGAATTCAAGATGAAGCCTGAACTTTGCCGCGAACCACTGGAGCATCTTTTTCGTTTTCAACAGGAACGGCGCTCGGCAGATGACGCGCAATCAGCGCGCGATAACCGGCTGCACCGAGGCAGGCACCCAGGATGGGTGCAAAAATCGGAACCAGAAAATAAGGAATGTCACGACCGCCGGTGAAGGCTATTTCACCCCAGCCTGCGAAGAACGTCATCAGCTTTGGACCGAAGTCGCGAGCCGGATTCATGGCAAAGCCGGTCAGCGGGCCCATGGCACTGCCAATCACCGCAACCAGCAGGCCGATCAGCAACGGGGCCAGCGCGCCGCGTGGCAGCCCGTTGTTGTCATCGCCCAGGGCCATGATGACGCCCATCAGAATGGTGGTAATGACCACTTCGACCAGAAATGCCTGACCCACCGAAATGGCAGGGTTAGGATAGGTCGAGAATACCGACGCCAGTTCAAGGCTCTGCTCGCTGCCGCGAATGATGTGGTGCGCATGTTCGAAGTCGAAAAAGAGGCTGATGTACAACAGGTACACCAAACCAGCCCCACAGAACGCGCCGGCTATCTGCGCCGAGATGTAAAAAGGCAATTTACGTTTTTCGAATCCGGCAAACAGACTCAGCGCAATGCTGACGGCCGGGTTGAGATGAGCACCTGAAATACCTGCGCTGAGGTAGATCCCCATGCTGACTGCCATGCCCCAGATGATGCAAATTTCCCACAAGCCGAAAGTGGCTCCCGCGACCTTGAGCGCTGCAACGCATCCTGTGCCGAAAAATATCATCAGCGCGGTGCCAAGAAATTCAGCTACACATTGCCCGGTGAGTGTCGGTTGTTTTAGTGCGATGGTCATGGATACCTCATTTTTGTTTTTGTCTCGGCACCCTGAGACAGGCCCGGGTGCTCGTTATTCGTGCGTATCAGAAAAACCCCATTTCTGATCGCTGATGCGAGTTATACCGAAAAATCGCTTTCGATAATATTCGTAAACGAAAAAATATAGACAAGAAACAACGCTGTCAAAGGTCGGAACCGAACGGTCAGAAAATCGATGCGGCCCCGCACAGCCGCTTTATACCGGAAAAATTCACGCCGTTGTCAAAAAGCCATCAGGGTTGCAGATAGCGTGAATCAAGGCATGTTCACTTTACTTGGCTTAAAGTGTCGTGCATCCGTCACTCCTTGGAGCGTTGCATGACACCCGCACTGGATTTGCTGAAAAAGCTTCGCGCCGAACATCGCATTCACAGTTATGAACATGACCCGAAAGCGGCCTCATATGGCCTGGAAGCAGCGGAAAAGCTGGGGCTGGAGCCAGCGCGGGTTTTCAAGACGCTGTTGGCCAGTACCGAAAAAGGTGAATTGCTGGTTGCTGTCGTGCCGGTCGTCGGAACACTTGATCTAAAGGCTCTGGCGCACGCTGCCGGGGCCAAGAAAACCGAAATGGCTGACCCTGCGGCGGCGCAGCGCTCAACGGGTTATCTGTTGGGTGGCATCAGCCCGCTGGGTCAGAAAAAGCGCCTGCGCACCTTTATTGACGAAACTGCACAGCGGTTTGAGCGTATTTATGTGAGTGCCGGGAGGCGGGGTCTTGAGGTTGAGCTTTCGGCTGCGGTGCTGGCCGAGCATACTCAGGCCATGTTTGCACCGATTGGCAGGGAATGACCTGCGGCTCAGTTGTTGAGCGTATGGGCCGCAATGCTGCCTGGCGCTGCAAACAACACCAGATGTTCAGCCGCTACACGAATACCGACTTCCTCGCCGGGGTTGTGATCGGCATGGCTGGGGAAAACAGCTTCAAGCTGGCTGCCGGTAGAGAGCCGCAGACGGTACAACGTCGAGGCACCCTGAAACGTTCGCCCGATTACCCGTGCTCTCAGATCGCTGTTCGGCGCATAGACGATATCGTCAGGTCGTAGCAAAACATCCACGGCGCTGCCGCTGACGCCCGGATAGGCCCGGTTGCCGCGCAAGACACCCAGTTCGGTGTGCACTGATTCCGGCTCTATCATCTGCCCGCGAATGAAATAACCCTGGCCGATGAAGCTGGCGACATAAGGGGTTCGGGGTTCGTGATACAGGTTGTAAGGTGTGTCCCACTGCTCCAGACGACCCTCCTTGAATACGCCGACATGGTCGCTGACGGCGAAAGCCTCTTCCTGGTCATGAGTCACCAGAATCGCGCTGGTGCCACGCGCCTTGAGAATATCGCGCACTTCATGGCTCAACCTCCGGCGCAGCTCGCCGTCCAGGTTGGAAAAGGGCTCATCGAGCAACAGCAGTTGCGGCTCAGGCGCCAGTGCTCTGGCCAGCGCCACACGTTGTTGCTGTCCACCGGACAGTTCGTGGGGATAGCGTTTGCCTAATGCACCCAGGTTGACCAGCTCAAGCAGTTCGGCGATGACATGTTTCAGACGCGTATGGCTGCGAATACCGAATGCAATGTTATCGGCGACGCTCAAGTGCGGAAACAGTGCGTAGTCCTGAAATACCATGCCGATGCGGCGTTTCTCGGGTGCCAGAGTCCAGCCCGGACGGGAGATGACTTCGCCTGCGAGAGTGATCTCGCCCGCATCGATGGGTTCGAAACCGGCAATGGCGCGCAGTGTCGTGGTCTTGCCGCAGCCCGATGAGCCCAGCAGGCAGCCGATATCACCCGCGTTGAGGTGCAGGTTCAGATCCTGCACCACGCGCTGGTTCTGATAGCCGCAAGCGAGGTTGCGCAAGTTCAGCAGCAACGGTTTCATGCTGGCTTGCAGGACGGCGCGACCAGAAACTCCAGCAACGCTTTCTGCGCATGCAGGCGATTTTCCGCCTGATCCCAGGCGACCGAGCGTGAATCATCCAGCAGGTCGATGCTGATTTCTTCGCCGCGATGGGCGGGCAGGCAGTGCATGAACAGCACGCCCTTGTCAGCCAGGTCGAGCAGGGCGCGCGTGACCTGAAACGGCGCGAACAACTTCTTGCGCCGGGCGGTTTCCTCTTCCTGGCCCATTGAGGTCCACACATCGGTGCTGACCAGATGTGCGCCGGCAACTGCGGCTTCGGGATCGCGGACCACGGTGACACGCTCTCCCGCCAGTGCCAGGAACTCGGCGTTTGGCTCGTAGCCCGCAGGGCAGGCCACACGCAACTGGAAGTCGAACTGAATCGCCGCTTCTATATAGCTGTTGCACATGTTGTTGCCATCACCGATCCAGGCGACAGTTTTGCCCTTGATCGAGCCGCGATGCTCCAGAAAAGTCTGCATGTCGGCGAGCAACTGGCAGGGGTGCAGGTCATCCGACAGGCCATTGATGACCGGTACACGGGAATTGGCGGCGAATTCGGTCAGATTGCTGTGCGCATAGGTACGGATCATCACCGCATCGAGCATGCGTGACATCACTTTCGCGCTGTCGGCAATCGGCTCGCCACGGCCTAACTGGGTGTCTCGATGGGACAAGAAGATGGCCTGACCACCCAGTTGAATCATCCCTGCTTCGAAAGAAAGACGGGTACGTGTCGAGGATTTCTCGAAAATCATCCCCAGCACCCGGTTCTTCAGCGGCTCAAAAAGCATACCGCGATTTCGCAGGTCTTTGAGCTCTACGCCACGACGGATCAAGCCCAGGAGTTCGTCTGGGGTGTAATCCATCATCGAGAGAAAGTGCCTGGCGTTCATGATTAACTACCTTTTTTGCAACAGACCACAGGTTATCAAAGCCGGTTTTTATCGGGAAAACGGGCGAGACCTGCGGCGGAAGCCGCACGAGGCGACGAATAGTAAAGGCGCGATAGTATAAAAAAATGTCGCGTCTTACCAATAGCATGCATCTTTCTGAAACATTGCTGCCATCGGCGCTTGGCTTCAGGGAGCACCGTTATTTCGTGTTGACGGGTCAGAAATTGGCTAAGCTGAGGAGGCTAATAGCCATCTTCGCTTTTTCCGAAGGCAGCATTTGTACACTGCGCAAATAGCACTTGGCAATTAGTACCAATCCTGCAACAGTCTGTGTTTGCGCGGGCGCGCTTAATGCGATGCGCTTCACGGGCTTGAAACAAGGACCGTTTCTTTAATGCCGGACGTAGGTTATAAATCGTTGCCGATACATTACTGATCGAGGGCTAGGGAATGGACTCAAAAGAGCGTCAACTAACGGAGTTACTCGGGCTGACCGCTCGTACGCTTACCCATCTGACGGCCTCCATGACCTCGATGTCCTTCGAGTTGCTGCGCAGCGAGGACGAAATTACGCGTACTGCGGGCCGGCGCATGATTGACCGCATGGCGACCATCAGTTCAGGGCTCGATGAGCACTGGCGTCTGATCGGCGACCTGACCGGTGTTCACCTGGCTCAAGAGCAAGTCGAAACCGTGACTGAAATCCAGTTGCAGCGCAAGGTCGTGACGCCTATCGGCGGTTGATCCGGTCCGCTCATCGGCCCGCCTGATGCACGTCGATTCACAAGACGAACGTCAGTGGCACGGGTCATTGCAAGGCACCATAGTGATTGTTCGGCAGTCAACCGGATTGCCATGACAAGATCTGAGGCTGTGATGACCCGGACTGAACACTACCGCGCCTGTCACTTGTGCGAGGCCATTTGCGGCCTCGTCATCGAAACTGTTTCGCAACCCGATGCTGCGCCCCGGATTACCTCGATCAAGGGCGACCCGCTTGACACCTTCAGCCGTGGTCATATCTGCCCCAAGGCGGTCGCGCTGCAAGACATCCAGAACGACCGTGATCGCCTGCGCCAGCCGATGCTGCGCATAGGTGACCAATGGCAACCCATTGCCTGGCAAGAGGCGTTCGATCTGGTGGCGGAGCGGATCCACGCCATTCAGCAACGTCATGGACAGAACGCGGTAGCGGTCTATCAGGGCAACCCCAGCGTGCATAACTACGGGTTGATGACCCACAGCAATTACTTCCTCGGTCTGCTCAAGACCCGCAATCGCTTTTCGGCCACCTCGGTCGATCAACTGCCGCACCACCTCACCAGCTTTTTAATGTACGGCCACGGCATGCTGTTGCCGATCCCGGATATCGATCACACCGACTTCATGTTGATCCTTGGCGGCAACCCGCTGGCGTCCAACGGCAGCATCATGACTGTGCCTGACGTTGAAAAGCGTCTGAAAGTCATTCAGCAGCGTGGTGGCAAACTGGTAGTCATCGACCCGCGCCGCAGCGAGACGGCAGCCATCGCCGACCAGCATCTGTTCGTGCGTCCGGGCGGTGATGCGGCGCTGCTGTTCGGGTTGCTGAACACCCTGTTCGAAGAAGGGCTGAACCGCGAAACCCACTTGCCCGTCGACGGTCTGGATCAGGTGCGGCAGGCCATTGCCGGTTTCACTGCTGAGGCCATGGCGCCCCGCTGCGGCATTGCAGCCGGGCAGATTCGGCAACTGGCTCGGGATTTTGCGGCGGCCGACAAGGCGGTCTGTTATGGGCGAATGGGTGTTTCCACCCAGGCTTTCGGCACGCTGTGCCACTGGCTGGCGCAACTGGTCAATCTGGTAACCGGCAACCTGGATCGTGTCGGCGGGGCGCTGTGTACGGAGCCTGCCGTCGACCTTGTCAGTTCCACTTCCGGGGGGCATTTCAATCTATGGCAAAGCCGGGTGTCCGGCCTGCCTGAGTACGGTGGCGAGCTACCGGTTTCTGCGCTGGCCGAGGAGATGCTCGTGGAGGGGGAAGGGCAGGTCCGTGCGCTGGTGACAGTCGCGGGCAACCCTGTGCTGTCGACGCCCAATGGTCGTCAATTGGAGCGGGCGCTCGAAGGGCTGGAGTTCATGCTAAGCATTGATCTTTACATCAACGAGACCACGCGCCACGCCGACCTGATTCTGCCGTCCACTTCGGCGCTGGAAAACGATCACTACGACACCACCTTCAATACACTGGCGGTACGCAACGTCACCCGCTTCAATCGGGCGATTTTTGCCAAGCCCGAAGGTGCGCTGCATGACTGGGAAATTTTCGTCGGTCTGGCCAGGTCCTTTGCAGCCCGGGCGCAGCGGGAACTCAAACCTACCGTGCCACCGGCGCAGATGATTGATCGCGGGTTGCGCGCCGGCTTCTATGGAGATGCGTCACCTTACTCGCTGTCACTGGAAACCCTCTCCAGTCATCCGCATGGTCTGGATCTTGGGGCCTTGAAGCCTAACCTCACAGAACGCCTGAAAACCGCCAATGGGCGGGTTCAGGCGGCACCCGAAGCGATCATGGCGGACCTTGCGCGGTTTGCGGCCGACCTTGCTCCCGATCCGGCCTTCAAGCCCGGTGATCTGCTGCTGATTGGCCGTCGACATGTACGCAGCAACAATTCGTGGATGCACAACTACCATCGACTGGTGAAGGGCAAGCCACGCCATCAACTGCTGATGCACCCTGACGATCTTGTTGCTCGTGGTCTTGGTGATGGCCAGCAGGTTCGGGTCACCTCTCGTGTCGGGGTGATCGAGGTGCAGGTGCTGAGCAGTGTGGACATGATGCCGGGCGTGGTCAGTCTGCCGCACGGCTGGGGGCATTCGCGTTCGGGGGTAAAAATGGAGATCGCCAAGAGCCAGCCCGGGGTCAGTGCCAATGACCTGACTGACGAACGGCGACTGGATGCGCTGTCCGGCAATGCGGCGTTAAACGGCGTGCCGGTGCAGGTGGCTGCCTGTTAAGGCTCAAGACAGAGCGTCATGCTCGGGATTTCGTTACAATGCGCCACCGTGCCGACAACTGAGTCGGATAATTCAGCCGAGGTGCTCCATGGATATCATCGAAACGATCAAAGAGCAGATTGCCAACAACACCATTCTGCTTTACATGAAAGGCGCTCCGAACGCCCCACAGTGCGGCTTTTCGGCCAAGGCTTCCCAGGCATTGATGGCGTGTGGCGAAAAGTTTGCCTATGTCGACATTCTGCAAAACCCTGAAATCCGCGCCAACCTGCCAAAGTACGCCAACTGGCCGACTTTCCCGCAGCTGTGGGTTGCCGGTGAGCTGGTCGGTGGTAGCGACATCATTACCGAAATGATGGCTGACGGCTCGTTGCAGACGTTGGTCAAGGAAGCGTCCGCCGCCAAGGCCGAGTAAAGCCTCGCGCACAGCGTGGGCATGCAGCTTTGACGCTCTGCGTCAATTGGGGACGCAGAGCGTCGCACGATAGTCGAGATTATCGTTCCCTGCGCTCTAGTATGGTTTTACGCACAAGAAAAAGCCCGCTCTCGATTGAGGCGAGCTTTTTCATTGCAACGCGGTGGGTGAATCAGTCCCCCATCTGCGACTGCAGGTAGTTCTCTATACCGACTTTGACGATCAGACCCAGCTGGGTCTCGAGCCAGTCGATCTGTTCTTCCTTGGGCTCAAGGATGTCTTCAAGCAGTTCTCGGCTGCCAAAGTCACCGACCGTTTCGAAGTGAGCAATGGCCGCTTTCAGATCGGCCAGACCCTTTTGCTCTATCTTCAGGTCGCATTCCAGCATCTCTTTGGTGTGCTCACCAATCAGGATTTTGCCCAGGTCCTGCAGGTTGGGCAGACCTTCCAGAAACAGCGTGCGCTTGATCAGCTTGTCAGCGTACTTCATCGCGTGGATGGACTCATGATACTCATGGCCACCGAGTTTTTTCAGACCCCAATCTTCATACATGCGCGCATGCAAAAAGTACTGATTAATAGCGACCAGCTCGTTCCCGAGGATCTTGTTGAGATGCTGGATGACTGTGATGTCGCCTTTCATGTTCGAGGTCCTGCCGGTGGCTTGTGTATATAAGTGCCGAGTGTGAGCCGCACTTAATCGCCTGTCAAACCTAAGTGGTTGAATAATAAGTGAAATTAAATAGGAATAAGAATGTTTGAGTTCCGCATCTTGACGCTAAGCGCTTGAATTACAGGCATAAAAAAACCGGACAGGGTGTCCGGTTCTTTAAAAGAGAGGGTTCAGGCTGCTGAAAATTCTGCTGGATAGGCCAGCGATGCCTGAGTGGTTTGCAGTTCTGTCAGCGTGTCACGCACCACTTCCTTTGCCAGGCAGGCGCATTTTCCACATTTACTCGCAACACCCAGAGTTTCACGGACTTCACGATAACTGCAGCAGCCTTCCAGAATTGCATCCCGGATTTGACCGTCTGTGACACCTTGGCAGAGGCAAACATACATAAGCTATGGACCGTCGCTGGTTTATTGCTTGGTGCCCAGGAGCTTAATGTTAATGAGAATGCTTGTCAAAACTGTTTTGGGTTCGATTCAGGTAGAGCGATGAGTGGTCTGTTTCATGATGAGTGCATGCTTTCATACGCTCAAGGCAGGCCTGAAAAAACCGGCGCAAGGCCGGCTCATTCAGTGACGTATCGACTTTAATCGTCGAAGTCTTCCCAACCGCCCATCTCTTTCCAGCGGTTGACGATGCCGCAGAACAGCTCTGCAGTCTTCTCGGTATCGTAACGAGCCGAATGGGCCTCACGCCCGTCGAAATCGATTCCAGCGGCCTGACAGGCCTTGGCCAGGACGGTTTGACCGTAGGCCAGCCCGGCCAGGGTGGCGGTGTCGAAGCTTGAGAACGGATGAAACGGGTTGCGTTTCATGTCCATCCGCGCCACAGCGGCGTTGACGAAGCCGAGGTCGAAGCTGGCGTTGTGGCCGACCAGCACTGCGCGTTTGCAGCCATTGGCCTTGAGGGCCTTGCGCACGCCGCGGAAGATGTCGTTCATCGCGGTTTCTTCGCTGACCGCCATGCGCAGCGGGTGGTCGAGCTTGATGCCGGTGAACTCCAGCGCAGCGGCTTCGATGTTGGCACCTTCGAACGGCTCGACGCGGAAGAAATAGGTGTGTTCAGGGAACACGAAGCCTTTCTCGTCCATGCCGATGGTCACGGCGGCAATTTCCAGCAAGGCATCGGTGGCTGAATTGAAACCGCCGGTTTCTACGTCGACGACCACGGGCAGGTAACCCCGAAAGCGGGCTGCCATCGGGTGACGGGAACCGCCGCCACCGCCGTGGCCTTCGTGTTCGTCGTCAAAATGATCTTCACTCACGCGTGTTCCTCCAGACGCCAGCGCAGTTTTTCACCAGCGCGCAGCGGGATAACAGTCAACTCGCCAAACGGCAGGCTGGCAGGGGCGGTCCACTCGTCACGCACCAGCGTGATGGTGTCCTGATTGGCTGGCAAGCCGTAGAACGCCGGACCGTGAAGGCTGGCAAAGCCTTCCAGCTTGTCCAGAGCGTTACGCTGCTCGAAAGCTTCGGCATACAGTTCGATCGCCGCGTAGGCGGTGTAGCACCCGGCGCAACCGCAAGCGTTTTCCTTGGCATGCTGGGCATGCGGCGCCGAATCGGTACCCAGGAAGAACTTGCCGCTGCCGCTGGTGGCCGCGTCGAGCAAGGAAGCCTGATGCGTATTGCGCTTGAGAATCGGCAGGCAGTAGAAGTGCGGGCGAATTCCGCCGACCAGCATGTGGTTGCGGTTGTACAACAGGTGATGCGCGGTGATGGTTGCCGCGACATTGGCTGAGGCTTCGTTGACGAACTGTACCGCTTCACCGGTGGTGATGTGTTCAAACACCACTTTCAAGTTCGGAAAACGCTCGACTACACGACGCAGATGTTCATCGATGAAAACCTTTTCACGATCGAACACGTCGATTTCGCCCCGTGTCACTTCCCCGTGCACCAGTAGCAGCATGCCAACTTCGGCCATGGTCTCGAGGGCAGGGAAGATCTTGTCGATGCTGGTGACACCGGAATCGGAATTGGTGGTCGCGCCGGCCGGATACAATTTGGCGGCGTGGACGAAGCCACTGGCCTTTGCCGTACGAATGTCTTGCGGCGTGGTCTGGTCGGTGAGGTAGAGCACCATCAACGGCTCGAAGCGGCTACCGGCCGGACGTGCAGCCAGAATGCGCTGACGATAGGCATCGGCTTGCTGCGCGTTGCGTACCGGAGGCACGAGGTTGGGCATGATGATTGCGCGGCCAAAAGTTCGCGCTACGTCGGCAACGGTATGAGGCAAGACAGCTCCGTCACGGAGGTGAATGTGCCAGTCGTCGGGACGCAGGAGGGTCAGGCGGTCAGACATTGGGGATTCCAGGCGGGTCAAACTCGCTGGGAATGCTACCGGAAAAGACTCTCTCAGGCATCCGCTATCAAGTTTTGCACGAAGTTACCGATAGCCCCCTTGTCAGTCAGTCATTTTTGTTTCGCGTTCATTTCCAGTGGAGCCTCCCGTGCGCCAGCGATATTTAGCCTTGCTCAGCATGTTTGCCAGCCTCCCGGCGATGGCTATCAGTTTCCAGACACGTCTGGAGAGCATCGAGTGGAAGGTCGAAGGCGATCAGTTCGAATGCCGCCTGACTCAGCCGATCACCGACTTCGGTGCCGGTGAGTTCGTGCGCCGGGCGGGTGAGCAGGCGACGTTTCGCCTCAAGGCTTCATACAACGTGCTGGGCAACGGTTCCGCGACCCTGCTGGCCGCTGCGGCGCCCTGGCAACCGGGGCGCGGTGATATCAACCTGGGATCGGTGCGCGTCAGCAATGGCGACATACCCTTCAATACCTCCCAGGCCCAGGCTGGTCGTCTGATCAGTGGCCTGATGGACGGACGCAGCCCGCTCATTCGCCACTACACCCGTGACGGCGGTCAGATGGAAGTGCGCTTGCTGCCAGTCAAGTTCAGCAAGGCGTTCAGCGATTACCAGGCGTGTACGGCCAAGCTGCTGCCAATGAACTTCGATCAGATCAAACAGGCCGAAGTAGGGTTTCCCGGTGGCGGGATCGAACTGGATGCCCGTGCCAAAGCGCGTCTGGACAACATGGTGGCCTACTTAAAGGCCGACCCGACCGTGAATCGTATCGAGCTGGACGGCCATTCGGACAACAGTGGCAATCGTCTTACCAACCGTGACCTGTCCCGCCGCCGTGCGCTGGCGGTCATGGATTATCTCAAGGCTCAGGGCGTACCCGAGCAGCAAATCACCCTGCGTTTTCACGGTGAACGCTACCCGCTGGTGCCTAACACCAATGAAGCCAATCGTGCACGCAATCGCCGTGTGAATGTACATCTGGAGCGTGTTGCGCCCGATGAACGTCCGGTGCCGGTAGCCTCTTCGGCCAGCGCAGCACATACATCCTGAGACCCGCACACGGCTCCGGTTAAACGTCGCCTCGTCGTCACAAGCTGTCGCGCCCCTGTAAATTTACTGGTTTGAACGGTAGAATCAGCGGTTTTCCGTACAACCCGGTGGAGTGATGGCATGGCGGACGTAAACAAGGTAGTTCTCGCGTATTCCGGTGGCCTGGATACTTCGGTAATCCTCAAGTGGCTGCAAGATACGTACAACTGCGAAGTGGTGACCTTTACCGCTGACCTGGGTCAGGGTGAAGAAGTCGAGCCGGCACGCGCCAAGGCTCAGGCCATGGGCGTGAAAGAAATCTACATCGATGACCTGCGCGAAGAGTTCGTGCGTGATTTCGTGTTCCCGATGTTCCGTGCCAACACCGTCTATGAAGGCGAGTACCTGTTGGGTACTTCCATCGCTCGCCCGTTGATCGCCAAGCGTCTGATCGAGATCGCCAACGAAACCGGCGCTGACGCCATTTCTCATGGCGCAACCGGCAAGGGCAATGATCAGGTGCGTTTCGAGCTGGGTGCCTACGCGCTCAAGCCAGGCGTCAAGGTCATTGCGCCATGGCGTGAATGGGACTTGCTGTCGCGTGAAAAGCTGATGGATTACGCCGAGAAGCACAACATTCCGATCGAGCGTCACGGCAAGAAGAAATCCCCGTACTCGATGGATGCCAACCTGTTGCACATCTCCTATGAAGGCGGCGTGCTGGAAGACACCTGGACCGAGCATGAGGAAGACATGTGGCGCTGGACCAAGTCCCCGGAGGACGCGCCAAACGTTGCGACTTATCTTGAACTGACCTATCGCAACGGCGACATCGTTGCGCTGGACGGCGTCGAAATGACGCCAGCCACCGTGCTGGCGACGCTGAACCGTATCGGCGGCGAAAACGGTATCGGACGTCTGGATATCGTCGAAAACCGTTACGTGGGTATGAAGTCCCGTGGCTGCTACGAGACCCCGGGTGGCACCATCATGCTGCGTGCTCACCGCGCCATCGAATCGATCACCCTGGACCGTGAAGTCGCCCACCTCAAGGACGAACTCATGGCCAAATACGCCAGCCTGATCTACACCGGCTACTGGTGGAGCCCTGAGCGTCTGATGCTGCAGCAGATGATCGACGCGTCCCAGGTTCATGTAAACGGTGTTGTACGTCTGAAGTTGTACAAGGGCAATGTGATCGTCACCGGCCGCAAATCGGATGATTCGCTGTTCGATGCCAATATCGCCACCTTCGAAGATGACGCAGGTGCCTACGATCAGGCCGATGCGGCTGGCTTTATCAAGCTCAATGCGCTGCGCATGCGTATTGCTGCGAACAAAGGCCGCAAGCTGTTCTGATCCCGCCGGGTGTTAGAGAAGTGCAGCCTTTGCCGGGCTGCACTTCAAATGCCTGAAGGCCCGTCATGCGTTTCACGCACAACAGTATCTGCGTTCAATAACGCGCTTTTTTCATCTGAAGCTGCCTTGGGGGCGTCTTGTTCTCTGGCGTACCTGAACCCGAAGGTATCGAGGCCGGGTTCACGCACTTCAGGCTGGCTTCTACCGTGAGGCAGTAGCGTTACATTAATGTCTTCAGCCTCTTCTCAAGTTAACGTTGCCTGACAAGTTGCTCACCCTTCTCAAGTGTTCGAGTCGGTCCTGTGGGAGGCTCATTGCGCTTCAGTGGGTATAGTGCTCTTTGATATCGACAGCGTATTTTCCTCGGTGGGCTATATAAGAGAGACGTTGCTCAGTGAATGTAATCATGTACTTGCCGTTTTCCGACAGCGTGTTCCCTTTGCCCAGTACGAGCCTATGTAAGAAGCCTGTCGCTGTTTTGGTTTTTCTCCTACAGCGTCCGTAGAAGTTAAAAGAGGGCGATCAGGCGCTCCCGGGTCAGCTGAGTTCTCTTGCGCCGCCGCCAAGGCAGTGTTTCAGCGTGTATCCTCCCGATGCTGCCTGAACTCGAATCGATAGGCCTTGCCGATGTTCCATACCTGGCTGATGCTCAGGTCGAGTACCTGGGCAATCTCGGCTACGGTATAGCCCAGCGCCGAATAATGCATGGCGTGACCTGCAACCACGTCGTCGACATCCGTGCTGTCATGACGGGCCTCTCTCTTGGTGGTGAGCACGGGCTGGCTGAAATTGACCCTTACTCCGTTCTCCGTAGCCAGTTGGCGAACGTCTTTTTTATTCATGCGCAATGAGTACTGCAGTGCTGTAAAACCTGCACCCTTGGCGGCCAGGTACTTCAGCTGTTCTACCTTCCCGGCGTATTCAAGCCTGGGGTCCGTGGCGGGTACAGTATCAGTAGAGAGAGGCTGGGATGCTCCGGCTGTCTTGCCATCGGGTATTACTGCAATAACACCGCCTTTGGCAACAAACGTTTCCACGGCAGTGATCAACTCAGAGGCGGTGGGTGTCGATGAACGCGTGCGCGCGTGTTTAGTGTTCATTATGTGTCCCTTTTTGAACATGGTTATACACAGGGTCCATTCAAAAGAGTTGCCAGGCACTCAAAGAGTTTATGTGATGATCGCGGTGCCCGAATTCATTCGCTGCGCGTGATACACGGAGTCCGGTAAGCGCCTGATACCGCGCACACGCGCATTACGTATTGATGAGGTTTCATAGGGCTGCACATCTTTAAAGTGCAGTAAGTCATGAAGTTGCTGTTAAAAAAGTAACGACTGGTAATAAGATTTGCAAGTGAAAAATGGAAGGCCGCAGGAATTGGTTTTGCGATTTTTATAAAGTCTTACATGTTTTTATATTGCTTCCCTGAATCCTGTAGTACGTTTCCTGTTTGATTGCTTGTGTCTGGATTTGAAATAAAAAATGGTATTTGCTACTTGTCGAAAGAGCCTTTATGGTCTTGAATGATGTAGGGTTATGCTATGGTGTGTGTAAGATTTTGCGACAGATGAGGGACGAAGGCTTGATGTTTGAAGGTGTGTCGATGGCAGTCCATAACGAAGTCGCCTGTTGAGGTGGCAACTCTTGGTTGTAGGACTTTTCTTTAGTGTGTGTAAGGATTTTCCTTAAATAAATATTTGTACGAAATTCTGTTTTCTATGTGTAATTTTTAATCCCTGTGTACGTATGTATGTGTGGTTTTTATTCACTGGCATCCGTTAATGCATCGGGCGGGAAGCGGAGCGGTAACGCCTCGTATAAAGGGTGTGATGCCTTTCTGCGCAGCATGTCGATGTGTGAGCATGAAGGCGAAAAGCAACGAAAATTTATGGCAGTGCTGCTTTTTTCCGTGATTACAGGTTGCGGCCTGCCTTCAAATGATTCAGGCGATGGATTTCCGTTTGATTTGCTGGCTATGAGCCATGTTTTGGGGCGTCTTGTGACACCGGTGCGGAAGTAGTTCGGCAATACTTTCAGCACCTGCGGGAAGGTCTTTTTGAGCGTAAAAGTTCGGCGGGGCCTTGCTGCATGCATTTACCGACTAGCGCTTTGATGCTTGTGCTACAGCTGCCAGCAACAAAAAACATCAGTTTCCGAAAAGGAAGGCTCTATGAGAATTAATAAAAATTTTACGTTCGTGCCGAGTTTTGTAGGAAGTTTCTGCTGTAATTGTAGGAGTGGTCTTTGGCTGCCGATCCACAAGGGTAAGCGCCATGCAAAGCAGTAAACGACTAAGTTATTGTGCTGGCTCTGAAAATTCGAATAGCGAAAAATGGACTGCCCATGAATAAAGTGCTGATCGTGGATGATCATCCCGTCATTCGCCTTGCTGTACGCATGCTGATGCAACGTCATGGTTATGAGGTCGTTGCGGAGACTGACAACGGTGTGGATGCGTTGCAACTGGCTCGTGAGCACCTCCCTGATATCGTCATCCTTGATATTGGCATCCCCAAGCTCGACGGGCTGGAGGTCATTGCCCGTCTGTCAGCCATGACATTGCCGTTCAAGGTTCTGATTCTGACTTCTCAGGCACCGGGTCATTTTTCCATGCGCTGCATGCAAGCGGGTGCCGCCGGATATGTGTGCAAGCAGCAGGACCTGACCGAGCTGCTCAGTGCTATCAAGGCGGTATTGTCAGGGTACAGCTACTTTCCCAACCAGGCGCTGCACACCGTCAGGTCCAGCATGGGGAACGCAAGCGAGTCGGACATGGTTGACCGGCTGTCCGGCAGGGAGATGATGGTTCTGCAACAACTTGCCAGAGGCAAGACCAACAAGGAAATTGCAGACGGTATGTTTCTCAGCAACAAGACCGTCAGTACCTATAAAACGCGTTTGCTGCTCAAGCTCAACGCGCACTCGCTGGTTGATCTGATTGAGCTTGCCCAGCGTAACGGACTTGTCTGAATAACAGGTGGATTTGAAAGGGCAGGTGCGTGATGTGCATTTGTGTCGGGCGGGCCTCCAGCAGTCATTTCATGCACTGAAGCCTCTTATGCGAGAGGCTTCAACTATCTGAACGATGCGATAGGCAGAGGGATGCCGGTTGAGGCGTTGTGTCTGTCTAGAAGTCGAAGTCGTAGTCGGCCAGCTGCTTTTGCAGGCGTCGCTCTTCAAGCAGATTGTCGATGGTGCGTCGTTTGCTCAGATTGGTCTTTGCCGGCTCGATGGTCGCTGGTTCGGTCTCATCCGGTTCGACGGAGACAAGGTCATCGTCCACGTCCAGTTGCTCGTTGTCAGTGCTCATGAAGTCGACTCCAGGGCTTGGGCTCTCTGGCGCTTCTTATATCGACAATCCACAAGCGGGTAAAAAAGATTTTTTCAATCGACCCGGTGGCAACTCCCTGTCCGGCTCAATCGTCAGACGTTTTTTCCTTGTAATCGCACAGGTCTTCTATACGGCAACTGCCGCATCGCGGCTTGCGTGCCTGGCAAACGTAGCGCCCGTGCAGGATCAACCAGTGATGTGCGTCAAGCAGATAGTTTTTCGGCACGAACTTCATCAATTGTTTTTCCACTTCCACCACATTTTTTCCTGGCGCGATTCCCGTACGGTTGCTGACGCGGAAGATATGGGTGTCCACGGCCATCGCGATCTGGCGAAAAGCTGTATTGAGCACAACGTTGGCAGTCTTGCGTCCCACACCTGGCAAGGCTTCGAGTGCTTCCCGGGTCTCTGGTACTTCGCCGTTATGTAATTCCACCAGCAACCGGCAGGTCTCGATCACGTTTTTGGCTTTGCTGTTATAGAGACCGATTGTCTTGATGTATTCCGACAGACCTTCGACGCCCAGGTCGTATATGGCCTGTGGCGTATTGGCAACCGGATACAGCCTTGCCGTAGCCTTGTTGACGCTCACATCAGTGGCCTGAGCGGAGAGGATGACCGCTATCAACAGCTCAAAAGGCGTTGTATAGGCCAGTTCGGTTTTGGGGTCCGGATTGTCCTCATGCAGCCTGCGAAAGATTTCCTGACGTTTTGCGGCATTCATGGGCAGAACTTTTCCTCGGAATGAGCCTTTACGGGCGTTGTCACAAGCGCTGCGAGTGCCTGTTCGGCTGCCTCGTATTCGTGCTGCAACTCCACAAGTCTGGCGGCCTGTTCCGCAATCGGAGGATGACCGAACGCCTTGAGCGACTTGTTAAGCTGCGCGCGGCTCATGGCCACGGCAATACGGGCTTTTTTCAAGGCCTCGTCTGGCGCGGCAGGCTTGTCTTTCCTGAAAGATTCAGGCGCAGACTCGCTGCCGGATTCGACGCGTTGCGACCGCGCGAGACGCTCGGCCAGGCGCGTCTGTTGTTCGCGGTGCAGGCGTGCATTGCGCGCTTCAAAACGCAGCCTGGCATGAGTGCGCTTGCGCAGACGAGCTTTTTGCAGTTCAGGCGTGGGTGCCAGGCCACCTACGATGGGTACAGCAGTCGCCAATGGCAGAGGATGCATTTCAATGCAGTCCACCGGACACGGCGCAACGCACAGATCACAGCCTGTGCATTCATCGACAATGACGGTGTGCATCAGCTTCGCCGCGCCGATAATGGCATCCACAGGACAGGCCTGAATGCATTTGGTGCAACCAATGCACTCTGCTTCGCGAATGAAAGCCACTTGCGCAGGCGCTGCACCGCGTTCGATATCAAGCGTCAGAACCGGAACAGAAAGCAGTTCGGCCAACCTGGCTATTGTTTCGTCGCCGCCCGGTGGGCATTTGTTGATGGCTTCACCGCCAGCAATACCCTCTGCGTAGGGCTTGCAGCCGGAGTGGCCGCACTTGCCACATTGAGTTTGCGGCAGGAGGGCGTCGATACTGCGGATCAGGTCCACGCCGGGAAGCAGGCGAATCAATTCAGTCATGATCTTGCCAGTTGACCAACAGGTATTCTGTCTATCGAGAGCGCTGCATTATCGGACAGATCAGGGGAGCTTGCGAATAGCAAAGGCCGGGTATCCGCCTGATGACAGGATACCGGGCCTTTCGCGGGTTACTTGATGCGTTGGCCTGGCTTGGCGCCAGCGTCCGGGCTAAGCAGATAGATCTCTTCACCGCCAGGACCTGCCGCCATCACCATGCCTTCAGAAATGCCGAAGCGCATTTTTCGTGGTTTGAGGTTGGCGATCATCATGGTCAGACGGCCCTCGAGCTCGGACGGGTTCGGATAGGCGCTCTTGATGCCGGAAAATACGTTGCGCTGCTCGTCGCCGATGTCCAGGGTCAGGCGCAGCAGCTTGTCGGCACCTTCCACATGCTCGGCCTTGAGGATCAGCGCGACGCGCAGGTCTACTGCGGCAAACGTATCAAAGTCGATTTCCGCCGACAGCGGGTCTTTGGCCAGCTCGCCATTACCGGCAGGTGCGGTGTCTGCTGTCTCGGTAGCGGTCAGGTCTTCCTTGGACGCAGTGGCCATGGCCTCTACCTTCAACGGATCGATCCGGGTCATCAGGGCCGAGAACGGATTGAGCTGATGATTGGCCAGCAAGGTCTTGTGGTCTTCCCAGGTCAAGGGCGCGACGTTGAGGAATTTCTCTGCATCGGCAGCCAGGTTCGGCAATACCGGTTTGAGGAAAATGACCAGTTGGCGGAACAGGTTGATACCCAGCGCACAGACTGCCTGGACTTCATCCTGTTTGCCTTCCTGTTTGGCCAGCGCCCAGGGTGCCTTTTCCGCAATGTAGGCATTGGCGCGATCTGCCAGCGCCATTGTCTCGCGCATGGCGCGGGCGAAGTCTCGGGCTTCGTAGGCGTCGGCAATGCTCGGTGCTGCAGCCAGAAACGCATCGGTCAGCTCTGGCGCTGCGTTGGTGTCCACCATCACGCCAGCGTTGCCCTTGTGAATGAACCCCGCGCAACGGCTGGCAATGTTCACTACCTTGCCGATCAGATCGGAATTGACCTTTTGTACGAAGTCTTCAAGGTTCAGGTCCAGATCGTCGACGCCACGACCCAGCTTGGACGCATAGTAATAGCGCAGGTACTCGGGCGGCAGGTGATCCAGGTAGGTGCGCGCCTTGATGAAGGTGCCGCGCGATTTCGACATCTTCTGGCCGTTGACGGTCAGGTAGCCGTGCACATTGATAGCAGTCGGCGTACGCAACGCTGCGCCTTCCAGCATGGCGGGCCAGAACAGGGCATGGAAGTTGACGATATCCTTGCCGATGAAGTGATAGAGCTCTGTGGTCGCTCCCTTTTCCCAGTACGCGTCGAAGTCCAGATCCGGACGGCGCGCGCACAGGTTCTTGAAGCTGGCCATGTAGCCGATCGGTGCATCCAGCCATACGTAAAAGTATTTGCCCGGTTCGTCGGGGATTTCAAAGCCGAAGTACGGCGCATCGCGGGAGATGTCCCACTGCTGAAGGCCGCTGTCCAGCCATTCGGCGATCTTGTTGGCGACGGCGTCCTGCAACGTGCCGCTGCGCGTCCAGCTCTTGAGCATTGCGTCGAACGCGGGCAGATCGAAGAAGAAGTGCTTCGAATCCTTGAGGACCGGAGTGGCACCCGAAATCGCCGATTTGGGGTCTTTCAGGTCTGTCGGGGCGTAGGTTGCGCCACACTTTTCACAGTTGTCGCCGTACTGGTCCTCGGCCGCACATTTCGGGCAGGTGCCCTTGATGAAGCGGTCGGCCAGAAACATATTCTTTTCCGGGTCGAAATACTGGGTGACCGAACGCGTCGCGATATGACCTGCATCGCGCAGGCGCGTGTAGATCATGCTCGACAGCTCACGGTTTTCGTCCGAGTGCGTCGAGTGGAAGTTGTCGAAGTCGACCAGAAAATCGGTAAAGTCGGCGCTGTGCTCGGCCTTGACGTTGGCGATCAGTTGCTCTGGCGTAATGCCTTCCTTTTCAGCGCGCAGCATGATTGCCGAGCCGTGAGCGTCGTCCGCGCAGACATAGATGCATTGATTGCCGCGGTGCTTCTGAAAGCGCACCCACATGTCGGTCTGGATGTACTCGAGCATGTGGCCAAGGTGAATGGAACCATTGGCATAGGGCAGGGCGCTGGTAACGAGAATCTTGCGTGGCTCGGACATGGGGCTCGGCTACTTGAAGTGAAACGGAGACCGGCCACTATAAAGGTCTGCACAACTTTTTTCACCCGTGCGGTTGTGGGAATACTCTTGAGCAGTCGGGCATTGCTCAGTGAAATCATGCCGGCTGCTGGCAGAACAGGTACGATAGCCGGCTGTTCCAGTCAGTCTTTTACGGAGTAAGCCCATGAGCGCAGTCAATCGCGCAGCGGTGGAGACGATTCTTCGCCAGTACACCGACCCCTACCTGAATCAGGATCCGGTCACTGCCGGTTGCGTCCGGTCCATCGATATTCAGGGCGCGCAGGTCAGCGTGCAACTCGAATTGGGCTACGCCGCCGACCTGTTCAGGAACGGCTGGGCGCAGGTGCTTAAAACTGCCATCGAGAATCTCGACGGGGTCAGTTCGGCCACGGTTGCCGTTAAAAGCGTGATCGGCGCGCACAAGGCTCAGAGCCAGATTCCCGGCCTCGCTAATGTGAAAAACATCGTGGCTGTGGCGTCGGGCAAGGGCGGTGTCGGCAAATCCACCACTGCGGCCAATCTGGCACTGGCGTTGTCTCGCGAAGGCGCACGGGTCGGTATTCTCGATGCGGATATTTATGGGCCGAGTCAGGGCGTTATGTTCGGTATTGCCGAAGGTACACGGCCGAAGATCAAGGATCAGAAGTGGTTTGTGCCGATCGAGGCTCACGGCATCGACGTGATGTCGATGGCCTTTCTGACCGATGACAATACGCCGATGGTCTGGCGCGGGCCGATGGTGTCGGGGGCGCTGCTGCAACTGGTCACTCAGACTGCTTGGAACGATCTGGACTATCTGGTTATCGACATGCCGCCTGGCACGGGCGATATCCAGTTGACGCTGGCACAGAAGGTTCCGGTTGCAGGTGCTGTCATTGTCACTACGCCTCAGGATCTGGCGCTGCTGGATGCGAAGAAAGGTGTCGAGATGTTCCGCAAGGTCAACATTCCGGTGCTGGGCGTTGTGGAAAACATGGCAGTGCATATCTGTTCCAACTGCGGTCATGCCGAGCATCTGTTCGGTGAAGGCGGCGGCGAGAAGCTGGCATCGCAGTACGATGTCGAGCTGCTGGCTTCGTTGCCGTTGTCGATGCTGATTCGCGAACAGGCAGATGGCGGCAAGCCTACGGCGATTGCCGAGCCGGAAAGTCAGATTGCGATGGTGTATCAGGAGCTGGCAAGGCACGTTGGTGCGCGAATTGTCTTGCAGGAAGCTGCAAGCCCGGCGATGCCGACCATTTCTGTAAGTGACGACTGACGGTATAGCGATCATATCGAGGGGAGACGAGCGGGCGGCTTCCCTCTCGCTGGCGTGATGCGTAGCGAACGCTCAGCAGGATGTGATCAAAACACAGGCGATAAAAAACCCCGCTTTTGAGAGCGGGGTTTTTAAGCGAATCAGTACAAGTTAGATAACTTGAACTTCTTCAGCTTGCATGCCTTTCTGACCGCGGGTAGCGATGAAAGAAACCTGTTGGCCTTCTTTCAGGCTTTTGAAGCCGTCGGATTGGATAGCTTTGAAGTGCACGAACAGGTCGTCACCGGATTGTGGAGTGATGAAGCCGAAGCCTTTTTCATCGTTGAACCACTTAACGGTACCAGTTTGGCGATTGGACATAGTATATCTCCTTGGACAAAGTTAACTGCGGCGTAGGAAGAGCCCTGGCCGAGACTGAGTGCAAAGAGCTGGAAAATTCATGGAGATGGTTGGATCGAAATTCAACATCGTGTAGAGATTCTCAGTGACACAAGCAACACAGTGACGCCACCTTAACCCTTTTTTCCGAACGTGCCAATGGTCTGTTGATGATTATTTCCATTCGCAGCGAAAGAGCATTGCCCGTCACGCCAACTCGCTATCGGTTGCCTTTGAACCGTCGGCCCCGGCCCGGTAAGATGCCGGTTATCTTTTTTACCTCGCTATTCAGGACACCGCCATGAGCATCAAATCGGACAAGTGGATTCGCCGCATGGCGCAGGAACACGGGATGATCGAGCCCTTCGTCGAGCGCCAGGTACGTGGTGAAGGTGCTGATCGGGTGATCTCCTTCGGCGTATCCAGCTACGGCTACGACGTGCGTTGCGCCGACGAATTCAAGGTGTTCACCAACATCAATTCGGCCACGGTCGACCCGAAAAACTTCGATGAAAAAAGCTTTGTCGATATCAAGAGCGACGTGTGCATCATTCCTCCCAACTCGTTCGCACTGGCGCGCACCGTCGAATATTTCCGAATTCCGCGTAACGTGCTGACCATCTGCCTGGGCAAAAGCACCTACGCGCGCTGTGGCATCATCGTCAACGTCACGCCGCTTGAGCCGGAATGGGAAGGCCATGTGACGCTGGAGTTTTCCAACACCACGACATTGCCGGCCAAGATCTACGCCAATGAAGGCGTGGCACAGATGCTGTTCCTTGAGTCCGACGAGGAATGTGAAGTGTCCTACAAGGATCGAGGCGGCAAATACCAGGGCCAGCGTGGTGTCACCCTGCCGCGCACCTGATTTGCAGGTCAGGTGATTAGTGGGATTGAATTAATACTCTATTTCGCACTCTATCTGCTCACATGCTTTCGCATAATCATTACCTGCGACGGCCTTTGATCTGGAGTGCCCTATGATGACTACTTTCAAAATCTCTGAACAGGTTCAATCTCCGCTTAACGAGATCGGGTTGCTCGCCTGGTCATTGATGGCCCACTCGGACCTGCTTCCCGAATTGAATATGGTCGGCGGCGGGATTCCGGGTCACCCATCACCTGACGTAGCTGAGCCGCCTGTCGAGCCCGGCATTCCGACCGTACCGGACGAGCCACCACCTGCCCCTGTTGCCTGACTTGTAAACGCCTGCTTCCATTCACAGGAAGCGGGCGTGTTCATGCCCGTGTCTCACGGCCAGACGTTGTGCGGCTAGACGACCCGCCACACTGCGTCCCCACCTGTCACATAGACAGAACTACCCTCCGTTGGCTCAATTCGAAACCCGCCCGTAAATTCGCCGAACGCTGGCAGCAGACTGATGCGCTGACCCAGGTAGAAACAGGCCAGCCGCAGGCTTTGCCGGCCACGCCCGTGCAGCCGATACACCGGGTGAACGTGACCGGCCAGTACGTGCAGATCAGGGTGTGGATCGGGTTCGTGCTGGAGGGCAAATGGGCCCAGTTTCAAGGGCTCCGGGACCACATCGATGTCCAGATAAGCCGGAGGATCGCCTGCCCGCTTGTCGTGATTGCCGCGGATCAGGGTGATGCGCAGCTTCGGGCGTTCTGTCCGCCATTGCTCCAGTGCCGCCAGCGTCCCCACTGCATGCGATTCCGGCGCGTGGAGAAAGTCGCCCAGAAAGATCATATGATCACAGGAATAGGCATTTAATAAGCTGTCGAGTCGTCGCAGATTGGCCTGCGTGGTGCCGTGTGGCACCGGCTGGCCAAGCTTGCGATAGGCAGCGGCCTTGCCGAAGTGCGCATCGGCAATCAGCAAAGACCGTTCGGCGGGATAGTAGATGGCCTTGTCGGCCAGCAACCAAAGTTCTTCTCCCGCCAGCGTGACAGCCTGGTGCGGCTTCATTGTTCATGCTCCGGGCCTGCGGCCTTCTCCAGATCGCGGACCATGCGCGCAATGCGGTCGGCGAGTTTTTCCGAACTGAGACTTTCGCGAAAGCGTTCGACCAGTAATGGAAAGGCCAGCGGGGTCGCGCGCTTTATCGCGTGCAGGTCCAGCGTGCGGCTGTTGATCTGGCGCAACGTCAGTTCCAGGCGTTGCAGGTCCAGCTCCTGGCGCAACACCTCCTGCTCGGCTTGAGTCAGCAGCATGTTGTCAGCGTCGTATTGCTTGAACACCTCGAAGAATAGCCCGCTGGATGCCTGCAGTTGCCGATTGCTTTTCGCCGCACCGGGGTAGCCGGAAAACACCAGCCCGGAGATACGGGCAATTTCGCGAAAGCGCCGCAGGGCCAGTTCGCCTGCATTCAGGCTGGCAATAATGTCAGCTAGCAGGTCGGTTTCGCTGAACAGCTCGGCGCGTAACGCCTGAGCCCAGTCAATCTCGCTGGCGCTGAGCAGCTCCAGGCCGTAATCGTTGACGGCGATGGAGAAAGTCAGCGGCCGATGCCGGCTCAAGCGCCAAGCCAGCAGGCTACCCAGCCCCAGATGCACGTGACGGCCGGCGAAGGGATAGAGGAACAGGTGCCAGCCTTCGCGGGACTTAAGGGTTTCAGCCAGCAGCGTGTCACGTCGCGGCAACCCTGACCACTGCTGCTGGACTTCCAGCAACGGTTTGATCGCTTGCATTTCCAGGCTATTGAATTCACCCCGCGCCGCAGCGTCGAACTTCTCCACCACTGCGTCCGCCAGTTCGCTGGACAAGGGCATTCGCCCACCGTTCCAGCGTGGTACGGCGGCTTTCTTGCCCGTGGCCCGCTTGACATAGGCCGTCATGTTTTCCACCCGGACCAGCTCCAGCAAACGCCCGCCGAACAGAAAGCCGTCACCGGGTTTGAGTCGGGCGATAAAACCCTCTTCGACACTGCCAAGCGAGCCGCCACCGCCGCCTTTTTTCCAGTATTTCAGGTTGACCGTGGCTTCGCTGACGATGGTGCCGACACTCATGCGATGTCGTCTGGCGAGGCGTGCATCGGGAACACGCCAGACACCCTGTTCGTCCGGCTCGGCACGGCGGTAATCGGGGTAGGCGGTCAGCGAGTGGCCACCGTTACGCACGAAAGCCAGTGCCCACTGCCACTGCTCGTCGCTGAGGTAACGGTAGGCCCAGGCGCTGCGCACCTCGGTCAGTAACTCATCGGGCAGGAAGCCACCGCCCAGCGCGATACTGACCAGATGCTGGACCAGCACGTCCAGCGGCTGAGAGGGTGATTCACGCGGCTCGATCATCCGTGCTTCTACGGCGTCGTGGGCGGCAGCGGCTTCGACCAGTTCCAGGCTATGCGTCGGCACCAGCGTGACACGCGAAGGGCGTCCAGGTGCGTGCCCGGAGCGCCCCGCGCGCTGCATCAAACGTGCGACGCCTTTGGGCGAGCCGATCTGCAGAACGCGCTCGACCGGCAGAAAGTCCACGCCCAAGTCCAGGCTGGATGTGCACACCACCGCTTTCAGCGCGCCTTCTTTCAATGCACGTTCAACCCAGTCGCGTACCTCTCGGGCCAGCGACCCATGATGCAGGGCAATCAGACCGGCCCAGTCGGGACGTGCCTCCAGCAGCGCCTGATACCAGATTTCCGATTGTGCACGCGTGTTGGTGAACACCAGGCAACTGGCGCTGCTCTCCACTTCGGCTACGACCTGCGGCAACATGCGCAGGCCCATGTGCCCGGCCCATGGAAAGCGTTCAATGGCGGGCGGCAGGAGCGTATCGACTTGCAGATCCTTGACGATTTTGCCTTGCACCGTCACACCGCTTTCGCCGATCAGCACTTGCTGTGCGTGTTGCTGATTTCCAAGCGTTGCCGATATGCCCCACACGATCAGTTGCGGGTTCCAGCGCCTCAAGCGTGCCAGAGCAAGTTGCAACTGAACCCCACGCTTGTTGCCGATCAGTTCATGCCACTCGTCCACCACCACCATGTTCAGCGTCGATAACGCGACCTGCGCGTCGGCACGGGTCAGCAGCAGCGTCAGGCTTTCGGGGGTAGTGATCAATGTGGAGGGCAGCCGCCGGCTCTGGCGGGCACGTTCACTGCCGCTGGTATCGCCGGTGCGCAAGCCTACCGACCACGGAATATCCAGCTCTGCCAACGGCGCTTCAAGCGCGCGAGCGGTATCGGCGGCCAGGGCGCGCATGGGCGTGATCCACAGCACGCTCAACGGAGCAGCGGGCGGTTTGCGTTTGCGGGGCTTGTCGTCGGCGACAGGCGTATTGGCTTTGGCAAAGCGATTAAGTGCAGCAAACCATACCGCATAGGTTTTGCCCGCGCCGGTGCTGGCGTGCAGCAGGCCGGACTCGCCCTTTTTGACTGCTGCCCAGACCTCCTTCTGGAAAGCGAACGGCTTCCAGCCCCGGGCGAGAAACCATCGTCGAGCGAAATCGGTGGGTCTGCTCATCCGTTTGCGTGTGCTCTGAGGGGGGGGTTAAGTCAGAGACAGCGGAGAAAGGGTAATAGTTTTAAATGGTTATGTGGCCGGAACAACTCTCGTGCCGATGCTCCGCGTCGACACGCAGTTCTGGACGTTCTGCGTTCTTTTATAACGCGCAGCGTCGTGAAACGCATTCCCACGCTGGAGCGTGGGGACGATAGTCACGTATATTTCAGTTCCGGTTACTGGGCATTTGCGGCTTCATACACAAAAACCGCTACTTCAGATTGCCGCTCAAAAACTGCTGCAAGCGCTCGCTTTTAGGGTTGTTGAGCACCTCGTCCGGATGGCCGGATTCTTCGATCTGGCCCTGGTGCAGGAACACCACCTGACTTGCAACCTTGCGCGCAAAGCCCATCTCGTGGGTGACCAGAATCATGGTCCGACCTTCTTCGGCCAGGCCCTGAATGACCTTCAGCACTTCACCGACCAGTTCCGGGTCCAGCGCCGAAGTCGGTTCGTCGAACAGCATGATTTCCGGCTCCATCGCCAGCGCCCGTGCAATCGCCACGCGCTGTTGCTGGCCGCCGGAGAGGAATGCCGGGTACTGATCGGCAACGCGTTCCGGCAGCCCGACTTTTTCCAGGTACTTGCGCGCGCGAGCCTCGGCTTCGGCCTTGGGAACGCCCAGTACCCGGCGCGGTGCCATGGTGATGTTTTCCAGCACGGTCATGTGCGCCCACAGGTTGAAGTGCTGAAACACCATCGCCAGGCGCGTGCGGATGCGCTGCAACTCGTCCGGGTCGGCAACACGCATCCCGTCCTTGTCGCTGACCATGCGCACTTGCTTGCCATCCAGGCTCATCGCGCCGTCATTGGGCTGTTCGAGAAAATTGATGCAGCGCAGAAAGGTACTCTTGCCGGAGCCGCTGGCACCGATCAGGCAGATCACGTCACCGCTGCTGGCCTTGAGCGATACGCCTTTGAGCACTTTGTTGTCGCCATAGCTTTTGTGCAGGCCATCGATGGTCAGTTTGTACATGACAGGTCCTCAAGGAGAAAGTAGATAGCCGCTGCGATAGGCCCGGGTGCCGGCGATGTGCGCAATGACCATGCCGGCAGTCGCCATGCGGCGCAGCGAGCGCGCATACAGCAGGCCCGCATTCAAGGCATGGATACCGGTAACGGTGTCGCTGATCGGGTCGATGACCTCTGCAATCAGCTGGCCGGCTTCGACGTGCTCACCGGGCATTGCGCAGAACACCAGCAGGCCGCCGACCGGCGTCGCCAGCGGCTCGACGGCAGCCAGTGGCGTAGCGGGGTAGAGCAGTTCAGGGAGTGGCTGTCGCTCACCGTCGATGATGCCGGCATCGATCAGGTAATGAATGATTGCCTGACAGTCGCGGCTGGCGAGAGCATGGTTTACATCGCCTTGCCCACGCAGTTCCAGTGTCACCGAGAAGCTTCCCATGGGGATCGGAAAGCGCTGACCGAAGCGTTGCTGCAACTGCCACCAGACCAGCGTGAAGCATTCATCGAACGACTGTCCGCCCGAGTCGGTCGCCAGCAGGTTGGCTTGCGCACCCAGATAGCGCGACAGCGGCTCGACTTTCGGCCAGGCTTCGGGCGTGGTGTACACGTGCTCTACCGACTCGAAATCACAGTGCAGGTCCAGCACCATGTCGGCGTCGCAAGCCAGGCGTTGCAGGGTCAGGCGCAGCGATTGCAACTGGGTGGTCGCGGCCAGGCTATTCAACGCCGCCAGCAGGCTATCACGCACCAGAGAACGGTTTTGTTCAGCATCGGCAGTCAGCCGGGCTTCGATATCATCGCCCACTTGAGTGCCGAGGTCGCTGAACCAGCGGTTGAAGTTTTGTCCGCTTTCCAGCTCGTAGCGGCCCAGCGGCGTGTCCATCAGGACCTGCTCCAGACCGATCGGGTTGGCGACTGGCACTACGACGATTTCACCCAGCAGGCGACCGGCACTTTCCAGCTCGGCCAGACGTTGCTTCAGATACCAGGCAACCAGCATGCCTGGCAGTTCGTCGGCATGCAGCGATGCCTGGATATAGACTTTGCCGGAACCACTCTGCGGGCCGTAATGAAAGCTGTGGATTTGCCGGCCCGTGCCGGGCACCGGCGACAGCAAGTCGTGTGTGAGATGGCGCATGTTCAGTCCTGATTAATGGGCCGGGCCGAGAAAGGCCAGCCAGCGGCGTTCGGCAAGGCGGAAAAGTCCGACCAGAATGAACGTCACGGTCAGGTACATGACGGCGGCGATACCGAAGGACTGGAACGTCATGAAGGTGGCCGAGTTGGCATCCCGCGCCACTTTCAGTATGTCCGGCACCGTGGCGGTGAAGGCCACAGTGGTGGAGTGCAACATCAGAATCACTTCATTGCTGTAATACGGCAGCGAACGTCGCAGCACCGACGGCATGATCACGTAGGCGTACAGCTTCCAGCCAGTCAGGCCGTAGGCTTTGGCCGCCTCTACTTCACCGTGGGCCATGCTGCGGATGGCACCGGCAAAGATTTCTGTGGTGTAGGCGCAGGTGTTCAGGGTGAAGGCCAGGATCGTGCAGTTCATCGCATCGCGAAAGAACGCGTCAAGCATGGGCTGTTCACGCACCGCAGCGATGCTGTAAATACCGGTGTAGCAGATCAGCAACTGTATATAGAGGGGCGTACCGCGAAACAGGTAGGTGTAAAGCTGCACCGGCCAGCGCACCCAGCGGTTTTTCGACACCCGCGCAATCGACAGCGGGATCGACACGCAGAAGCCGATGGCGATGGAGGCACTGAGCAGCCACATGGTCATGGCCAGACCGGTGACATTGACGCCATCCGTATAAAGGAAGGGTTTCCAGTATTCCTGCAGCAGTTCGATCATCGCTGTGCCTCCCGGCTGCCTGCGGCGTAATGCCGTTCAGCCCAACGCAGGGCGAAATTCGAAGCGCTGGTGATGAGCAGGTAGATCAATGCCGCCAGTACCAGAAAGTAAAACAGTTGGTAGGTGCTCTTGCCGGCGTCCTGCGAGGCCTTGACCAGATCGGCCAGACCGATGATGGAGACCAGCGCGGTCGCCTTGAGCAGCACCTGCCAGTTATTGCCGATACCCGGAAGTGCGTAACGCATCATTTGCGGAAACACGACGTAACGAAACCGCTGGCCGCGTTTCAGTCCATATGCGGTCGCCGCTTCTATCTGACCGCGAGGCACCGACAGAATCGCACCGCGAAATGTCTCGGTGAAGTAAGCGCCGTAGATGAAGCCCAAAGTGATGACGCCTGCGCCGAACGGGTTGATTTCGATGTATTCCCATTCCATGGCGTCGGTCAGCATGGTCAGCCAGGTTTGCAGGCTGTAGAAAATCAGCAGCATCAACACCAAGTCCGGTACGCCCCGGATCAGTGTGGTGTAAATCTGTGCCGGCACGCGCAGCAGCGCCGAGCTCGACAGTTTGGCGCTGGCCCCGACCAACCCGAGCAAAATGCTCAGAGCCAGCGACAGCACAGCCAGTTTGATGGTCATCCAGGTGCCTTCCAGCAACAGCGGGCCAAAGCCCTTCAGGCTGAACGCCGAGAGTCCCAGGTTTTGCATGAGTGCATCGAGCATGGATAGGCCTTGCGTTCAAAAACAGGGACGCCCATGGATTGGGCGGCGAATCATCGCCGAAATCGATGGGCGTCGGGGTGTTATTTGCCGCTGTACAGGTTCAGATCGCCAAAATGCTTTTTCTGGATTTCAGCATAGGTGCCGTCATCGTGCAGCGCCTTGATACCTTTATCCAGAAGCGCTTTCAGCTCTTTGTTGCCCTTGGCGATGCCGATGGCGGTCTTGGCTGGCAGCAGAGGGCTTTCGATGGGCTGGCTGACTTCGTAATCAGCACCTGCAGGCGACTTCAGGAAACCCAGCTCGGCTTGCAGCATGTCCTGAATCGAAGCGTCCAGACGACCGGACGTCAGGTCAGCGTAAACCTGATCCTGATTGGCGTAGGCCTTGGTGGTCACACCGGCCTTGTCCAGTACGGCCTTGGCGTAGGCTTCCTGAATGGTGCCTTGCTCATAGCCTACGGTTTTGCCCTTCAGGCTGGCCGGGTCAGCGCTAAAGGCTGCGCCTTTTTTGAACACCAGAGAGGTCGGGCCGGAGAACAGTTCATTGGAGAAGTCGATGACTTTTTCACGAGCAGGGGTCACGGTCATCGAAGAGATCACGCCGTCGAACTTGCGTGCCTTGAGGCCAGGGATCATGCCGTCGAAATCGCTTTCAACCCATTTGCAGGTGACTTTCAACTCTTTGCAGATCGCGTTGCCCAGATCGATATCGAAACCGACCAGGCTGCCGTCGGCGGCTTTGGATTCAAACGGCGCATAGGATGGATCAACGCCGAAGCGCAGTTCCTTGTATTCCTTGGCCATCGAGTTACCGGCGGCGAGGCACAGAGCCAGTGCAGAAAGAGTCAGCCATGCTTTTTTCATTGTTCAGTCCTTAAAACCTTAAATGGGGCATTGGGATCACGCGAAGCTTGCTACCGGCGAGTGCCAGACTGGCAGAAGGTAGCAATTTCCGAACCAGAGCGATGAACGTGCGTTTGAAATGTAAGGCGTTGTCGCTATTTCGTATAAACGGCTGGCAATCTGCCGCCTTGGCGCGTTTATGAACAGAATGTTTTGCTTTAAGGCAAAAGCCACGCTGCGTTCAGCCTTGGGCGAGCGGCAGATTGGTAACGAAAGAAGCACTCTCAAGCGGGCAACAGCGCGTTTTCAGAATGAAGTGTTTCAAAATGGTGCGCGTGAATCCGGGCGCCCTTTTATAGGGCGTCAGTTCAGCAGGTCCTGTAACGTCGCCAGGCTGTCAGCTTCGGCGACCGGTTTGTCCTGTCGCCAGCGCAGCATGCGCGGGAAACGCACCGCAATACCGCTCTTGTGGCGCTTGGACAGAGCGATGCCCTCGAAGCCCAACTCAAACACCAGCGTCGGCGTGACACTGCTGACCGGGCCGAACTTTTCCACAGTAGTTTTCCGAACGATGGCGTCGACCTTGCGCATTTCCTCATCGGTCAGCCCCGAGTAGGCTTTGGCAAACGGTACCAGTGTGCGCTCACTGGCCTCGGGCGGGCCGTCCCACACCGCAAATGTGTAATCGCTGTACAAGCTGGCACGTCGTCCGTGACCGCGTTGCGCGTAGATCAGCACGGCATCGACACTGAAGGGATCGATTTTCCATTTCCACCATACGCCCATGTCCTTGGTGCGCCCGACGCCGTAGAGCGAGTCGCGAGCCTTGAGCATCATGCCCTCGACGCCCAGGCTGCGAGAGGCCTCGCGCTGGGCTGCCAGATCGAGCCAATCCTTGCCGGTAAGCACCGGGGAGGGCATCAGCACCTCGCTTCGGCAGCTTTCAATCAACGCCTCCAGTTGCGAGCGGCGCTGGTATTGCGGACGACTGCGCCAGTCATCGCCCTGCCATTCGAGCAAGTCATAAGCCAGCACCACCACGGGCACATCGGCGAGGATCTTCTTGCCCAGGGTCTTGCGGCCGATCCTTTGTTGCAGCAGGGCGAATGGCTGGACAGAAGGTGCCGACGCAGGGGCATCACCGTTCAATTTCAATGCAAATTCCGCGCTGCCGTCAGGGACGGGATCGGGGGCTTTCCAGACTACGATTTCGCCATCGATCACCGTGCCGTCGGGCAGGCACTGCACCAGGTTGTGCAGCTCGGGGAAACGGTCGGTCACCAGTTCCTCGCCGCGGGACCAGATCCACAAGCGTCCGTCACGTTTGACCAGTTGCGCACGAATACCGTCCCACTTCCATTCCACTTGCCAGTTCTCGGCCGACCCGAGCAAATCCTCGAACTGATCGGCAGGCTGCTGCAAGGAGTGAGCAAGAAAAAAGGGGTAGGGTTGGCCACCACGTTGTGCATGCTCATCTTCGGATTCGGGCGCAATGAGTTTCAAATAGCGTTCAGCGCTGGGCCGATGCGACAGGTCGGTATAACCGACCAGCCGCTGCGCGACACGCTTGCTGTCGATGTCCGCCAATGCAGCCAGTGCGCGGGTAACCAGCAGTTTCGACACGCCGACCCGGAAGCTGCCGGTGATCAGCTTGATGCAGACCATCAGGCTGCTGCGGTCCAGTTGCGACCAGAACATCGGCAAGCGTGCGGCCAGGTCTTCAGGCGGCATACCGCGCAACGGCAGCAGTTTGTCTTCCATCCAGGTGGCCAGACCTTCTTCATTGTTGTGGTCGGCCTGAGGCAACAACAGCGACAACGTCTCCGCCAGGTCGCCGACGGCCTGATAGCTTTCTTCGAACAGCCACTCGGGCAGCTGTGCGAGGGTCATTGCCTGTTCGCGTAATACGCGGGTCGGCACCAACTGCCGTGGGCGTCCACCGGACAGGAAATACACCGCCCAGGCCGCGTCCTCTGCCGGTGCCTTTTCGAAATAGTCGCGCATTGCGGCCAGTTTGGCGTTGCTTGACGTGGTGGCGTCCAGCCGAGCGTAGAGTTCCGCGAAGGCTTTCATGACTGAGCCTCGCCCGTTGCCGCCGCCTCAGGCTCGGCGGTTGCCGGGTTGGTATCCTCTTCATCGCCGTACTCGGTGCTGAAGCCCTGAGCGTCCAAGCCCAGTTCGCGCAGATAACGCACCAGTATCCCGACCGAACCGTGGGTCACCATGACCCGTTCGGCACCGGTCTGCTCGATCGCCCACAGTAAGCCCGGCCAGTCAGCGTGATCGGACAGCACAAAGCCCCGATCCACACCACGCCGACGTCTTGTGCCGCGCAGCATCATCCAGCCGCTGGCGAAGGCATCGCTGTACTCGCCGAAGCGTTTCATCCAGCTGCTGCCTCCTGCCGACGGCGGGGCGAGGATCAGCGCCTGGCGCAAGGCCGGGTCGGTCTTCTTGAAGTCACCCGCGTATTGGGTTTCCGGGATACGGATGCCGCCTTCGCGATACACACGGTTCAGCGGTTCGACGGCACCGTGGACCAGAATCGGTCCGATCTGGGAGTCGATGCCGTGCAAAATGCGCTGAGCCTTGCCGAACGAATAAGCGAATAGCACGCTGGCCTTGCCTTGGGCCGCATTGGCGCGCCACCACTGGTTGATGCCTTCGAAAATCTGCGACTGCGGAGCCCAGCGGTAGATCGGCAGGCCGAAGGTCGACTCGGTAATAAAGGTGTGGCAGCGCACAGGCTCGAAGGCCGCGCAGGTGCCATCCGGCTCCACTTTGTAATCTCCGGAAGCAACCCAGACTTCGCCTTCGTATTCGAGCCGCACCTGTGCGGACCCCAATACGTGTCCAGCCGGGTGCAGACTGAGTTTTACCCCGTGATGGGTAATGGTTTCGCCGTATTCGAGGGTCTGCAGGTTGATGTCCTGCCCGAGGCGCGAGCGAAGAATCCCTTCGCCACTGGCGGCCGACAGATAATGCTGATTGCCCGTACGGGCGTGGTCGCCATGGGCGTGGGTGATCACTGCCCGTTCGACTGGACGCCATGGATCGATATAGAAATCACCGGGGGGGCAGTACAAACCTTCGGGGCGGGCAACGACAAGATCCATGGGGTAACCGTATGGATGGGCTTGTTAGCTATGAGCCGGTGCGAGTCTGGAAGTTCGGGGAGTTTGCGCGTGCGCTACCGGGCACGAGGCGCGAGAGCATTATCCAGAACACTTATCGTCCAACGTTAGGGGGTCATACCAGAACGTAGGAACGATAGGCGTTCGGGAGCATGTTCCGCGTGGGTAGGCCCGCTGGAGCGAGCGGAACGATAGGTGTCCGGAAGAACACTATCGTGCCCATGCTTCGCGTGCGTATGCCGTTCTGGACGCTCCGCGTCCGGTTTTCGGCGCTTACTTGCCCGGCGTGAGTGTCAGGCGTTGCTTACCGTAACCTTTTTCGTAGTTTTGCTGTTGCAGCGGGATCGACATGTATTGACCTTTCTGCCATGGCTCGATGCTGTTGGCGTAATACGGGCTGGCCGGGTTGCCTGACTGGCCAGTGCTGATCATGCCGGTCATGGGTTCAACGAGGCTGAAGTCGACGATCATACGCAGCGCCGGGGCAATGCGTGCATCGAAACCTTTGCCCCATTCGAAACCGGACACGTTCAGTGTGGTGTGATCACCGCCTGCTGGTGTGGCGCCACGGTTGAACTCGCCGCCACCCAACTGCCGGGCGAGCGGACTGGTCGAGGTCCAGTTGTCACGGTGCAGCTTGCCCCATTGCCAGGCCTTGTGGTCGCTGCCCAGCAGGCTGTCGCCGCTGGTAATGGCAGCTGCCAGACTGCGCGCCAGAATGGCCGGCTTGTCTTCTTTCTGCGGGGTCTTGAGGTCATCCCAGTAAGGGCTGTCATCACGGCCCAGCAAATGATCGGCTTGCGGCGAATACGATGAGTTGGCGTTGGCAACCAGCGCCTGCCAGGCAGGGCTGGTTTCCGGCCCCAGCTCATCAAGGAAAATCTGCCTGGCGCTTTCCTGCAGAAACAGCTCGTACAACGCAGCATCAGCCGAGGTTGCACTGAGCTTGCCGTCGAACGCCATCAGGCGAGTGAACGCTTCGCGGGCCTTGTTGCGCTCGGCTTCCGGCAAGGCATCGATAGCCTGCTTGAGTGGTGTGCTCATGCCTGGTGCCTGGAGCATGGTCTTGAGTTTGGCGGCAAACGTCGTGGTCTGATCGTATTGCATGGCGACGGTGCTGCGCAGGTCTTGTTTGCCACCATTGGCCAGTTCGGCGATGCGCTCGGCACGCTCCGGATAGCCCCACGAGTTGGAGAGCTGCATGCCGTAGCCTTTCGGAATCGTGCGCTGGTTGGCGGCCGCGAGCCAGCCCTGGCGTGGGTCCTGATCATAGGGATGGAGCATCGAGTCGGCGAAACCGTCCCAATCGTACTTGCCATCCCAACCCGGCGAAGGCAGCAGGCCCTGGCCTTCACGGCGATTCGGGAAGCGGCCGGTGACCTGCCAGCCAATGTTCGAAGCATCAGCGAAGATCATGTTCAGGGTGATCGCACGAATTTCGCGACTGGTGTCGAAGGCCTTCTCGACATTAGGCGCGCGGGACAGATCGAAGAACGCGTCCAGGCTCTTGTCGTCCTTGAAACTCGGAACTTGCAGCGCCAGGCTCAAGCCATTGCCCGGTGGTGTTGCGGATGCGTTGAGCAGCGCGCCATGCCGGGTCTCGTAAACGGTTTCGCGAAGCGGACTGCCACCCTTGACCAGAAAGGTCTCCTGATGGGCGGTTGCCGGCAGCCATTTGCCGTCTGCCATATAAGAGACGCGATTGCCTTCGCGTTTGATCTTCTCCAGAAACAGGTCCTGGTTATCGCCCTTGACGTTGCTCATGCTCCACGCCAGCTTGCCGTTGAAACCACTCAGAACCAGCGGCAGACCTGCGATGGATACACCGGACACCTGATATTTCGGTGCGCGGATCTGTACGAAGCTCCAGGCGGAGCCGGGGCCGCCAGGCAGCTGCATGTCGCTGGCCAGAAGGCTCTTGCCGCTTCGGCTGCGTTGTGGCGCGATGGCCCAGTTGCTTGAAGCCACAACGCCAAGCATGTTCAGGTCCGAAAGCTGCAAGGCGATCTTGTTCAGATCGCTCAGGCCGGTGACCTGATTGTTCAGGTTCAGGCCCTTGAGCTTGTCGGCTTCGGCAAATGGCAACTCTTCGTCGGGGTAGGTGGGCAGCAGCCAAGCGAGCTTGTCCGCCCCGACTTTCTGCGCCAGTACCAGCGCCGACAGTTCTTCCTGGAGATTCACCGACAGGCTGAAATTGAGCAGGCTGAAGATCAGTGCCGAGTCTTCCGGCTTCCAGTACTCCGGCTTGTAACCCGAGTTGGCGACATCGGCGGGCAGCTTGTCGCGGTAACGGAACAGGTAAGCGTTCACGCCACGGGCATAGACATCGAAGAACCGTTTCAAACGAGGGGAGGCGGCGTTATATAAATCGCTGGCGTTCTGCTTGAGATTGACCGAGCGCATCAGGCGGTCGACTTCCAGTGCATCCGCGCCGGCCATTTCCGACAGACGGCCTTGCGCCAGCAGGCGCATGCCGAGCATCTGGCCTATTCGATCTCCCGCATGCACATAGCCCAGAGTGAACAGGGCGTCGTGGTAGCTGCTGCTTTCTATCAGCGGCATGCCCATGTTGTTGCGCCGCACAGAAACGTTCTGCGCCAGCCCTTTGAGCGGGAAAGTCCCGGAAGCAGGCAATACGGTCTCGGGATCACCGCCGCCCAACTGACAGCCAGCGAGGCTCAGGAAACTTGCCGCAGCGGCGGCAGCGCCGAATCGGGGTAGAAAATGACGAAGGGCTGGCGAGGCCATGGGCAAGCTCCTGGAGGGGTAACGTACAAAAGTCGCTACGTTAGAGAGCAGGCAGTCATCGCGCAAGCGGGGAGGGCGAGTTTATTTCAGGATTTTGCAGAGCTGGCCAGACGCCGTTCGCTCCTTATAGGTGTAACCTCGCAGCAGGTGGCGCTTGGCGTTACATCGCAGCCGGGGCCATTTGCCTCCGACCGTCCCTTGAAAGCGTGCAGCATGCTCAAATGAAAACGGCCTGCAAGGCAGACCGTCTGTAGAACGCACAGGCTTTACGCGCCGTGGCACTTCTTGAATTTCTTGTCGCTACCGCACGGGCAAGGATCGTTGCGACCTACATCTTTCAGGGTGTTGCGCACCGGTTCCTGGTGGGCATGCCCGCAGTTCGGACCGTGCACATGGCCATGCTGGTGGTCGTGATGATTGTGGTCATGGTCGTGGTTGCAATCGGGGCCATGAACATGGGCTTGCTGGTTCATCGGGTTTACTCCGCAATTAAATCTGGCGCGCATTATCCCGCAAATCAGGATGAAGCAGTATCGGCATATAACAGTTCGCTCGTGGTTTTTTTTAAGTATGCTTACTTTTTCGACGGGTGTTTCATCGCCCTTTTGTTTTCGTGCGCAGAGCCAAGCCTATGACCCGCCAGGAACGTATCGCCAGGGCAATTGCCGCCAGTGGCATGAAAAAGGGTGAAATTGCCGCGCAGTGCGGTGTTGCCAATTCGGCTGTCACTCAATGGATCAGCGGTGAGAGCAAAAGCCTGCGGCCGGAAAACCTGTACGCATTGGCTCGCGCCACGGGCTTTCGTGCCGAATGGCTGGCAATTGGTGAAGGACCCGAGAAGGAGCATGCCTTCGACGCCAATGTTGCACTGATCGATCAGCCGAACATGTCGTTCCGCTATCCGGTAATCAGCTGGGTGTCGGCAGGCTCCTGGGAAGAGGCCGTCGAGCCTTATCCTGACGGTTTCTCAGATCGCTATGAGATTTCCGATTACGACTCCAAGGGCCCGGCGTTCTGGCTGGAGGTCAAGGGCGATTCGATGACGGCCCCTACCGGCGTCAGCGTGCCGGAAGGGATGATGATTCTGGTTGATACGGAGGCCGACGTGCAGCCCGGCAGGCTCGTTATCGCCAAGCTACCGGCCAGTAACGAGGCGACTTTCAAGAAGCTGGTCGAGGATGGCGGCATACGCTATCTGAAGCCACTGAATCCGGAGTACAAAATGATCGAATGCGGTGCCGACTGTCGCATCATCGGAGTTGCTGTGCGAATGACCGGCAAGCTGTGAGCCTTGCTGCACAAGGCTTTCGGGTATTTTCGGTGGAGATGTAAAGAGGAAGCGTCCTACGAAGTGCTTGCGCAGGTCTTACAGCTGGAATACTGTGTTTATATACAGTAATGCTCGGGAGGCTGTGATGGCCGGCAAGGGTAACGGGCCGACAGGCGCGTCGTCTTATGAACAGATCGGCAAGCGCATTCAGCGCCTGGTAGCCGCACCCAATGTGCAAAAGATCCAGTGGGTAATCGTTGCCCGACGCGACGATGAGCCTCTGGACAGCTGGAACGTGGTGCTTCAGGAAATCGAAGAAACCGAGGGTATTGAGGTCAACCGCCAGCCTGACGGGTCGGTAAAAATCGGATGGCAACGCTATATCGATAATTGATACGGCGTCCCGATCGTTGCGCGATCACCTGAGATATTCATGGCAAGCGTTCGAATTTAAATTTAAGCATGCTTAAAATTATTTGTTTTTAGCTTCACATACCACCGCTGCGTCGATTCATGAACCGCGCAAGGACGCGATCAAGGCAGGGCGGGCCTGGGCGTCAAACCGGATGACCCTCATCGATCAGTTCCCTGCCACCGCAGTGGCAGGCTCTCAATGTCTGAATTTTCTGTGTTCGTGAATGGCTGTATCTCTTGAACGGAGTCAGATCCTATGGAAATCTTGAATGGTTTGGCAGACAGAGGCGAATGGCTGGTAGCCGGTCTGGTTGGCGCGATCATCTCTGGCTGGTGGCACAAGGCAGGACTGCTCGACTGGCGTGCCTGGCTGGTTTTCCTGATCACTGGCGTGGCCTGTGCCGTGTTCCTCACCGGTATTGCCAGTGATTACCTTGGGGTGGCGGATCCTCGCAACACCACGGGCGTGGGCTTTTTGCTGGGCTCATTCGGGGGCGCGCTGATCAGCGCAATCAATCGGGCGTTGTGGGCAGCGGATATCTGGAAGTTTCTGCTGGAGTTGATCAAGGGCAAACTGGGTGGATAAGCCGCGTGATCATTTACGTTGAATCAATTCTTCCGGTGCCACATCGCCGGTTTTGCCAATCCGTACGGTGTGCCTGAACACCATGCCAGTCTTGAGTTTGCCTTCGAGCCGGTAATGGATCAGCTCATCAGGTTTTTTCAGCAACTGGGCAATGTATTTCGCGTGGCGCCAGAGGTTGGTACGAATCGGCACCACAAAGGTTCTGCGGCTATGAGCGTCGACGAAAAACCAGTCGCTGAACTTATCGTCAGCCAGGACGACGTCGTTGAGCGTGATCTTGTAATTCAGGCCACGCACGAACAGGTCCGAGTCGTTGGGGTTGTCGACCTCGAAATACAGCTTGAAATCCTGCTGGGTCAACCTGGCTTTGACCACCTGGACTTTCAGCAAATGCACTTCCGGATCCTGAGCGCTGTCAAAGCTCAGTAACGAGCAGCCGCTCAGCCCGAACATGACCAACGCAAGGCTTATGATTCTTGTAATGTGCGCCTGAAAAGACATGGATGTGCTCCGTTTGACGCCTGAGTCTACCAACTCGGCGTTCAAGGGTAACGCGCTTGTTGCGCTGTCTGATGCAGCGCCCTACTTTTACTGACGTGCTTATCGGTGTCTTTCTCCATGAATCTCTACGAAATTGTCTTCAGCGCCGAACTGGTCGCCGGGGCGCAACCCGAGAAGGTAAGGGCTAACCTTGGCAAGCTGTTCAATGCCGATGCAGAGCGTCTGGAGCTTCTTTTTTCGGGACGCCGACTGGTTCTGAAAAACAATCTCGATGCGGCGACCGCCGAGAAGTACCGCGCCACGCTGGAGCGAGCAGGCGCACTGGTTCAGGTACTGGAGATGAACACGCCGCCCATGGAGGAGGTCGAACTGGCTCCGCCGCCAGACGCGCCAACCTGGTTGCGCAAACCTTCGGTCAGCCCGGGGCGCCTGCAGATCAAACCGCGTGATGCTTATATGGCGGCCTTTGAGAACGTGGATGCGCCGGAGTATTCGGTAGCAGAAGCAGGTGCCGACCTCCTACCCGCCAAGCCTCGGCCTGCGGCGCCGCTGCTGGATCTTTCACGACTGAGCCTGGCACCGGTCGGCAGCGACATGGGGCAGGCCGAAAAGCCCGAGCCGCAGTCTGCACCCGATACCTCTCACCTGAAGATCATCCCGGAGTAATGCTGCGAGCCATCTGAATCCTGAAACGGAATTATTTTCAATCAGCTCTGTCACTTTCGAACTTTCGCTCGGCTAACAGGCATTGAGAAGTATTCCACCAGGAGTTGCCCGATGTCCCGTTCGTTAGACACCCTTCTGCGCCCCAGTCTGTTGGCCGTGGCGATTGCCATTTGTACGCCTCTGGCCAGCCCGCTCTTGATGGCGGCGCAGCAGGTGGGCGTTGTTGCCTATGATTTGCCCGCAGCACCTCTGGCGACCACGCTGAATCAGATTTCCAGTCAGGGCGGTCTGGCGTTGAGTCTCGATCCGGCACTGGTCGCCGGCAAAACAAGCCCGGCGGTGAAGGGCAATTTCGACGCCGCCACCGCCTTGCGCGAGGCCCTGCGTGGCAGCGGCTTGCAACTGGTGCAAAGCAGCGCCGGGACTTACACCCTGATGGTCATGGAAGAGAACGCCTTGAACCTGTCGGACGTAAACATCAACGCCAACAGCGCGCCCGCCGAAGGTTCGGAAGCAGCAGGTTATCGCAGCGAAAACGTCAGCAGCGTCGGTGCGCTGGGCGGTATGAAACTGCAGGACGCGCCTTATTCCATCAGCGTGACGCCGCAGGCCCTGTTGAAAAACATTCAGGCTACCTCGCTGGACGATGTCATCAAGCACAACCCGTTCACCCAGATGTACTCGCCGACCAGTGCCGGGTATGCCAGTGCCGTCAACATCCGTGGTTTCAGCAGCGCGGGCAGCCTGAACATCGCCAATGACGGCCTGCGCTTCACCAACGGTGCCGATGGCAGCAACTACCTGGAAGAGATGGAGCAACTGGAAGTCATCACCGGCCTGACCGGCTTCCTTTACGGCCCGGCCTCGCCGGGCGGGCTGGTCAACTATGTGCTCAAGCGCCCGACCTACGAGCGTTACAACAGCGTGACGCTGGGCAATGCCGGTGGCGATAACTACTACCTGCATGGCGACTTCGGCGGCCCGATCGACAGCGAAGGCAAGTTTGCCTATCGCCTCAATGTGCTGACTCAGGATGGCGAAACCGCCGTCGACATGAACAAGCGCCGTCGCGAGATGATTACCCTGGCGCTGGACTGGAACGTCTCCGATGACCTGCTGGTGCAGTTCGACGCTTCACACAAGAAGACCGAAATCCGCGGCCTGACCAGCTACTGGTATTTCGGTGACCAGTCGCTGCGCCCCAGCGCCGCTTCGCTGGACAACGACAAACTTTACAGCCAGAAGTGGTCGTTTTCCGATTATGAATCCGACAAGGCAGGCGTGCGTGCCAAATGGCGTCTGAACGATACGTTCACCTTGCGCGCTGCCTTCGCCGCCCAGCAGTACACCTCTGAAAACACCTACACCGGGCCGACGGTCTACAACGCGGGCCTGTACTCGCAGCCGCTGTATGCCTTCGCCCCGATTGAAACCGAAGAAAAGACCGGCTCGCTGTTTCTGGACGCCGCATTCAATACCGGCTTTTTGGGCCATAAAGTCACAATGGGTTATCAGGGCAATACTTCCCGTCAGAAACAGTACGAGGATCACATCCCTTACACGCCCACTCAGCCCGGCCCGCAATACACCTCCCCGGTGGGCACAATCCCGCTCGACCAGACGCCTCAGGTCGGCAAACCGGCTTACTCCATCGGTCATGGCGATCAGCGTCTGGCCAATAGCTCGGAAAGCAATAATTTCCTGATCGGCGATGTCATCACCTTCAACGAACAGTGGTCGGCGATTCTGGGTGTGACCAACACGCAGATCAAGACTTACGCCAACGAGTTTGTCTATGCCAAAGCGTTCGGTTCAGCGGAAACCGAGACCAAATACAACGAGAGCAAGACCTCGCCAAACATCTCGCTGGTCTACAAACCTGTGCCGTGGCTGACCACGTATGCGACTTATATAGAAGGTCTGCAATCCGGGGGGGTAGCACCAAGTGGCACCGCCAATGCCGGTCAGGCGTTCGCACCGGAAATCAGCGAGCAATATGAAATCGGTGCCAAGGCGACGCTGGGCGAAACCCTGTTTACTCTGGCGCTGTTCAATATCGAGAAGCCAAACGGTTACACCACTGCTTCGAACATCTATGTAGTGGACGGGCGTCAGGAAAACAACGGCCTGGAGTTCAGTGTGACCGGCAAAGTCATCCCGGAGCTGACACTGGTTGGCGGTTTTACCTTACTGGACCCGAAGATCAAGAAAACCGGGGTTGCCGCAGATGAAGGCAATGCGCCGACCAACGTCGCCAAGCAACTGGCCAAGGTCTACGCCGAATACGACATCAACCCGGTACCGGGACTGGCAGTGACCGGCGGCGCGTTCTATACCGGCAAGCAATACACCGATCAGAGCAATGAAAACGACCTGCCGTCCTTCACCACCTTCGATGCCGGAGCGCGCTATCGCATGCGCGTCTCGGAAAACGACCTGACCTTGCGGGTCAACGTCAGCAACCTGGCCAACAAGGAATACTGGCTCAACAGCAGCTACCTGGGCGACCCACGTACCGTCGCGTTCTCGGCGCAATTGGAGTTTTAAGGCGAACGGGCCCGCCGTGTGACGCAGAGCGTCACGAACTGCATGCCGACGCGGAGCGTCGGCACGATAGTCATAAGCTTTCGCCCCGTGCCTTTAACCACACTGCTCTAAAGTGCTTTTCGACCGCGATGGCACTGCAACGCAGAATACGACGTAAGTAACGGCTGAGTCCTGGCGCTGATCCGGGGGTAGCCTGGCAGGACGCCAAGCTAGCCGCACCGGGCCATGGATGGCCCGGTGCGGCGACCCGCGGATCAGCGTCAGGACGAAGGAACCCGACGAAGTCGGGCCGGAAACGGAGCCAGGGGCTTTGGTTACTTTGGTCCTTCAAAGTAACTCGCCGAGGGGCGAAAAGCCGACCCGAGTCAAACGCGCATGCATGATCCCGCTCAGGCAAAGAGCCGCAACTCAGTCCACATAAGCCGAGCAACATTTCTTGAATTTCTGCTCGCTGCCACACGGACAGGCGTCATTGCGGCCAGCCTTCAACGGCACGGTGGAATCGATGAAATACCAGCAACCCTGATTCTGCACGAACGACGAGCGCTCCTTGTGGCTGTGTTCCCCATGGCCATCGTGCCAGCGTGCAGTGAAGGTCACAAACGCATGTTCGGGCTTACCGCCAAACACCTCCGAGCTTTCTACCTCAAGCCCCAACCAGGTACTCTGCGCACTCCACTGGGCGATGGCCTCGCGGTTCAGCCCGCTCTGCTGCACCGGCAATGTAGTCTGTACCAGATAGTCGGTCAGCCCCAGCACGTAAGCGCTGTAGCGCGAGCGCATCAGCTTTTCCGCGCAGGGCGCAGGTTGACCTGCGTGATAGCGACCGCAGCAGGCCAGCAACAGATCGCCGCTACCGCACGGGCATATAGCACTACTCATAGGTCACCACCAATACTTTCCAAAATTCTCCGGGTTGGCCCAGTACTTTGCGTTCAGCCAGTCGGGCACCTGCTTATATTCGCGCAGGTCGTAGGTAAACAGATTCAACACCTGCTCGTCGCGCGCGAAGCGTTCGCTGGATTGCAGGGCCAGCGAGAAAAAATCGGTCTCCTGCCAGCCACAAGCCTGCAGGTCGGCCAGTACCGCAATGCGGCTGGCGTTGAGGTTGCGGATGCCGCCCAGCAGTTCCAGGCCGGTACGCTTGGGGATGTGCTCCAGGCAGTCGACCACCAGCGCCAGATCGAAACGCTGCGCCGCCAGATGCGCGGGCAGCGCGCCCGGCTCGGCCAGCGCCACCTCGGTCTGCGGGTGTGCTTCCTGAAAGGCTTGCAACGCAGGGAACGCCTGAGCGCCGATCAACAGCAGGCGCTCGGGAGCGTAACGGTCGAGCAGGGCAGCCAGCGCCTGCTGGGGCGTGCGGTTTGAATAGCCGACGGTCATCGAAAGTCCTCTGGTTGACTGACAAGACTAGCTTGCCGGACCAGCTCTGAACAGCCGCGAGTATCAGGGCGAACGCGCACAGACGCGCGACAACGATCTATGCTTGATCTTTTTCAATACACTGCTGGCATATTCGCTGAACAGCACGTCTACTGTGCGGCAACGAAAAGCGTGCAAAAGACTTCGCGTTCGTAAAGGATCATCACAGGGGGCAGATAATGAAGCTTTTTTGGGGGCTGGGAAAAATCTTGATGCTGGGCTTCTGGCTGGTAGTGCTGGCCAATGCGGTCATTGAAGCGCCCAGCCCGTTTGGCGTGATGGTCGATATGGCGGGTGCCGTACTGCTATTGACTCACTTGCTCGAACTGATCCTGTTCAATGGCAGCCTGCGCGGACGCAGGCATCCCTGGCGTGATCGGGGCAAAATTATTCTGTTCGGCATTTTTCATATTCAATCCATCGGCCGTTCGGCTACGGGGCACTCTCATGCGTAAGCTCGTTCTGCTGGCGGCACTGTTCAGCCCCCTGGCCATGGCCCAGGCAATCATCGTTGCGCCACATTCGCTGATGCGCCTGCCCGGTAGCAGCAGTGTCTTGCAAGTTGAACGCCTTGAAGTGTCCGACTACGGCACTCTGCTGATACCGGCCGGTATCGATGACGTGAAGATCGGCGAGCTGGTGCTGGGGCACGAAGCGCGGATTGCCATCGTTCCGGGCGTGCAGGCATTCAATCTGGTTGTGGTGCATGGTGAATTCGGCACCGGCAGCCAGATCACTGCGCGAGGCGCACCGGGCACTTTCGAGAAACCGGCCCTGCCAGGGCGCAACCTCACGCTGCGCTTGCAAAGTCTCAATGCAGAAGAGCTGTCGATTGATGCACGCGGTGGGGCGGGCAGCCCCGGCTATGTCGGACTCGATGGCGGCACCGGCGAAGAGCCGGGCTGCACCTGGGGCCAGGCCGGGCGCGGTTACAATGGCGATAGCGGTGGTAATGGTCACGACGGTGCAGCGGGTGCGCAGGTGCGTCTGGAACTGCCACAAAGCTTTCCGGCCGAACGTATCAAGGTGAATGTCGCAGGTGGCGCGGCAGGCAAGGGGGGTGAAGGCGGAAAGGCCGGGAAAGGCGGCGCTTCAAAGGGTTGTATCGTCTACCGTGCGGATGGCGGCAAGGCCGGCAGACCGGGCGAACCCGGACTGCCGGGTGTTGCAGGGCCTGCGGGCAGTCTGATTTTGCAGCGTCTGTAACCCGACAGTTGTAAGCCATGAGAGGCCGTCCGGATCAGGCGCAACGCCATGATCCGGACAGGCATCACCGTGACGCGTTTACTGCGGCACGCCTTTTTCCCAGGTTTTCCAGTCGCCTACAATGGCCTGCACCAGCGGGTTACCGGTGCGGTAAAGGTTTTCCAGTGCCGGTACAAATGCACCCTGATTTGCATATTTGAGCAGGTTGTCCACCTCGCTGTAACCCGGATACGGGCGGTCGAAATCGGAACCTGCGCGCACCACGGCCAGCCGGTTGACATCGACCTTGCCCGCCTTGCTGGCGCGCAACAGGGCTTCGTAAGTGGAGTTGTCCTCCTGTTGAGTGGTGCAATACACGCCTTTGCCGTCGGTCAGCAGTCTGGTCCAGACTTCAGCCCGTTCACTCAGGCGCGTTCCCGAAAACCAGGTGTTGCCAGCCAGCGTGTCGCACTGCGTGACCTGCGGTGGCTGGTTGGCGGGGGCGTAAGGGTATTTGACGCGCCAGGCGGCGGATTCCTTGCTCTCGCTGAGCTTCACTTTTTGAGACAGGGCAAATGCCTTGGCCTGAAGTCTTGGGTTGAGTTCGAAGACTTCGGTCTTGTAATCCAGCGGCGGCTTTTCGTTCGGACCTTTGGTGTTGATGCCCAGATAACCGGTCGGCCAGTCCTTGGGCACGTCGCGGGAATCGATTTCCCACTGCGTACCGAATTCCACCAGATAATGCGCCCACGCGGTGGTGCCGAGCGTACCGTGGTGCGGGTTGATGCCAGCAATACCCGCGACGATGAAATAGGTCTTGCGCAGGTCGAATTGCGGCGACAGCGCCAGTGCCAGGGTCGAGGCGGCAGCATTGGTCTGGCCCATGCCGGTGACCATCAGACAAACATCCTGCTCGTTACAGCGGATCGCCGGGTATTCAGCAGCCAGGCCTGGCACCTGAATCTCTTTGGTCAGGTGCAGCCGGTCAATCCAGTTCTGTGCTTCGGGCGCAAACATGGCGACCAGCATGACCTTGGGGGTAACTGGCGTAACCGGCGCGGTGGCCGCCCAGATGCCGGGGCTGAGCAATGCCAGCGTGGCGCACAAAGTGTTGCGAGTGATGTGTTTCATGAAAACTCCTGTCGTCATAATCAGGTTCAGAACTGATAGCCCACGCCTGCGTAATAGCCCCAGCCGTCAGAGCGCGCGCGGAAATTGCCGTCGCCGAAGTTCAGCTCGCTGCCGTCCTGCCAGTTACCGCCATTGTGGAAGTAGCGACCCACCAGGGTGAAACGCAGATGCGTGAAAGCGTAGAGCAGCACGTTGGTGGCGACTGTTGAGTTGCCGGTGCGTGCCGGATCGTTCTTGAGGTCTGATCCGAAATCGAAGTTGGTGAATCCGATGTAGGTCAGCGAGGCACCGTTGTCGAACGTGCTGATCGGTACGATGTATTTGAGCTGGGCGCGGTAGCCATCCCACGAGTATTCGTTGCTGGCCCCGTAGTTTTCCCATTGATAACGGCCATAGAAGTTGGCCGACAGATTGACCCGCGAGTGGGTATCAATGTCAGTGCCAAGGCCGCTGTAAAGCGTGTTGGCCCGGTTGGCCGAGTTACTGCCGTGGTCGTAGATCCAGTCGAAGGCGACATACCATTCCTTGAACGGACCCACGGCCAGACTGCGCCCGGCCAGATAGTCGATGGAAATGCGCGGCTCGTGCTCCATGAACAGTGGTGAGCCGTGGTCCCAGACGCCCTTGTCGTTGTCATTGCCGATGCCGAGAATCTTCGGCACGTCGACATAGCCATAGAGTTCGAACGGCCCCTTGCGGCCGAAGTATTCATACTCCAGATAGATGTCGTCGTTGGGCTTTGGGCCGAAGCTGATGTCCTTGCTGCCGATCAGCGTCAGGTCCTGATTGAACCAGTCTGAAAAATACGCGCCTTTACCTTCCTTGGGCGAGGCGGGCGGGCTGAGTGCCTCGCCCTGCGCCGAGTCTTCGGCAGCGGCGGGCTGTGCCAGCACGCTGGTACATGGCAACGCCGCAGCGGCGGCGAACAGCAGAGGCATGAGAAATCTTGAAGGCGTTGCGGGTCGAGTGAACGGCGGCTGTGGCATTGAAGCTCCTTTTCGTGGGCGCGTACTGCTGATCGCAAACGTTTGCACAGCCCATGCCAAAGTGTTTCAAGGTGTTGAATGCGTTGGATATCAGATAAATAAGATGACCGATCGGGCAGGAAACTGCCCGCAAGCTGTGCGCGGTGTCACCGCCAGTGCCCTGCGATGTTCCGTTTTGCCTCAAATGCCAGGGCGAGCCGCTGCCAGCATGACCACGGCCAGGCCAATGATCAGGTTGATGCCGACCAGACGGCGGATATGGCCCAATGCCGCTGCGCCCTCGGCCCACTGTTCGGCTTCCACGGCACGACGCAACTCCGGCAACTGTAATGAATGGATACGCAAAAACAGCGCAACCATGACTACGTAGAGCCCCATCATGATCTGCACATAGCGCGGCGCGGTTTCAAAGCCGCTGAAGTTCAGCTGGACCATGCCGATGCCGGTGATCGGCAGCACCACCACCGCTGCCCAGACCCAGACGAAGAAGCGCGGAAACACCTGGACCCACACTTTCAGGCGAGGAGGGCCTTCAAGTGCTGCAATGACTGCCGGGCGCAACACCATCCAGGCGAAGAACATCCCGCCAACCCATAACAGGGCAGCCAGCAGATGCAATGTATAGACAGTAGAAAAAGCGGTCATCGGACACTCCGTTCTGCGCGGAAGGATTTAGCGCGCTATGATAGCGCCCACTTAGAACTACTGAAAATTTATCCAGCCTTTTTAGCCGTGCCCCCGAACCGAAGCCAATGATCAGTACCGAACTCAAAACCCAGATTCAGGGCGCTTACTCGCGTTTCCTCGAAGCCAAGAGCCTCAAGCCACGCTATGGCCAGCGATTGATGATCGCGGAAGTTGCCAAGGTGCTGGGGGACATTGACACCGATGAAGAGGGCCGTCGTTCGGGCGATCCTGCGGTAGTGGCCGTCGAGGCCGGGACGGGTACCGGCAAGACCGTGGCTTACGCCATCGCGTCGATCCCCACCGCCAAGGCAGCAGGCAAGCGATTGGTGATCGCCACCGCGACCGTCGCGTTGCAGGAGCAGATCGTCTACAAGGATCTACCGGATCTGATGCGCAACAGCGGTCTGAATTTTACTTTTGCCTTGGCCAAGGGGCGCGGGCGTTACATGTGTCTGTCGAAACTCGACATGCTGCTGCAGGAAAGTGACGCGACCAACGCAACCGCGCAGTTGTTCGAGGAAGAAGGTTTCAAGATCGAAGTCGATGAAGCCAGTCAGAAGCTTTTCACCAGCATGTTGCAGAAGCTGGCAGGCAACAAGTGGGACGGTGATCGCGACAGCTGGCCCCAGGAGCTTGCCGATCAAGACTGGGCGCGACTGACCACCGATCATAGTCAGTGCACCAACCGGCATTGCCCCAACTTTCAGCAGTGCGCTTTCTATAAGGCGCGTGAAGGCATGGGTAAGGTCGATGTGATCGTCACCAACCACGATATGGTGCTGGCCGACCTGGCTCTGGGCGGCGGTGCGGTGCTGCCGGATCCGCGTGACACACTGTACGTATTCGACGAAGGCCACCACCTGCCGGACAAGGCAATCGGCCACTTTGCCCACTACACCCGACTGCGGTCCACTGCCGACTGGCTGGAGCAGACCGCCAAGAACCTCGCCAAGCTGCTGGCCCAGCATCCACTGCCTGGCGATCTGGGCAAGCTGATCGAGCAGGTGCCGGAACTGGCCCGCGAGATCAAGGGCCATCAGCAATTCATGTTTGGTGCCTGTGAGCAACTGGCGGATTTCCGCGCCGGTGAAGACATGCAGGGCCGCGAGCGGCCACGTCACCGCTTTGTCGGCGGCGTGATTCCCGAGCATATCCGCGAGATGGGCATCGAGCTCAAGAAGGGTTTTGCGCGTCTGGACGACCTGTTCACCCGTCTCACCGAGCTGCTCAAGGAAGGCATGGACGGCGAAGTCAACATCGGCATCGCCAGCCATCAGGCCGAGGAATGGTATCCGCTATTCGGCAGCCTGCTGGCCCGTGCCCATGGCAACTGGGAATTATGGACAGCCTTCACCGCCGAGGACCCGGAAGACAGCCCGCCGATGGCACGCTGGCTGACCCTGGCTGACAGCGGTGCGTTGTTCGATATCGAGGTCAACGCCAGCCCGATTCTGGCGGCGGAGATGTTGCGTCGTAATCTGTGGAATATCGCCTATGGCGCGCTGGTGACCTCCGCCACGCTGACTGCGCTGGGCAAGTTCGATCGCTACCGCATGCGTGCCGGTCTGCCGAAAGGGGCGGTTACCGCTGTGGTGCCAAGCCCGTTCCATCACGCCGATGCCGGTGTGCTGCGCGTGCCGGACCTCAAGGCCGATCCGCGTGATTCGGTGGCCCACACCGCAGCGATCATTCGTGACCTGCCTGGTCTGGTGGAAGGGTCGCGAGGCACGCTGGTGCTGTATTCGTCGCGCAAGCAGATGCAGGATGTCTTCGACGGCCTGGATCGCGACTGGCGCAAGCAGGTGTTCATTCAGGGCAACCTGTCCAAACAGGAAACCCTCAACAAGCACAAGGCTCGGGTCGACAGCGGCGAGTCCAGCGTGTTGTTCGGGCTGGCCAGCTTCGCCGAGGGCGTTGACTTGCCCGGCGCATATTGCGAGCACGTGGTCATCGCCAAGATCCCGTTCGCAGTGCCTGACGACCCGGTCGAGGCGGCACTGGCCGAGTGGATCGAGGCGCGGGGTGGCAACCCGTTCATGGAAATCGCGGTGCCCGATGCGTCGTTGCGTCTGGTACAGGCCTGTGGCCGGTTGCTGCGTACCGAAGAGGACCGCGGCACTATTACGCTGCTGGATCGTCGCGTCGTCACTCAGCGCTACGGCAAGGCAATTCTCAATGCGCTGCCACCGTTCCGCCGCGAGATTTCCTGAATCAACGCTGTCGGTTGATTCACGTCTGTTCCCAAAGCGCCCGATCGCTGGAACAATACGCGCCCATTCAGCCTGTGATCAGGCTTGGTACAGTCAGTCAGGAGTTAGCCGTTGCAGATCCAGGGTCATTACGAACTTCAGTTCGAAGCGGTACGTGAAGCCTTTGCGGCGCTTTTTGACGACCCTCAGGAACGTGGTGCCGCGTTATGTATCCAGGTGGGTGGCCAGACCGTGGTTGACCTGTGGGCGGGTACTGCCGACAAGGACGGTGCCGAGGCCTGGCATACCGATACCATCGCCAACCTGTTTTCCTGCACCAAGACCTTCACCAGCGTAGCGGTATTGCAACTGGTCGAAGAAGGCAAGTTGACGCTGGACGAACCGGTTGCCCGGCTCTGGCCTGAATTCGCCGCGGCGGGCAAAGCCTCGATCACTCTGCGCCAATTGCTCTGCCACCAGGCGGGTTTGCCCGCACTGCGCGAACAATTGCCTGCCGAAGCGCTTTACCAATGGGACACGATGACCGCCGCCCTGGCAGCTGAAGAGCCTTGGTGGACACCCGGGCAGGGGCACGGGTATGCGGCAATCACCTATGGCTGGCTGGTGGGCGAGGTGTTGCGTCGTGCCGATGGCCGAGACCCCGGAGACTCGATTGCCGCGCGGATTTCACGTCCGCTTGGGCTGGATTTTCACGTTGGCCTGGCAGATGACCAGTTTCATCGCGTCGCTCATATCGCCCGCGGCAAGGGTAATGCCGGCGACGCTGCTGCTCAGCGTGTGCTGCAGGCGACGATGCGCGAGCCAGCCTCCCTCACCGCCAGGGCATTCACCAATCCGCCATCGATCATGACCAGTACCAACAAGCCGGAATGGCGACGCATGCAGCAACCGGCGGCCAACGGCCACGGCAATGCGCGCAGTCTTGCCGGTTTCTATAACGGTTTGCTCGATGGCAGCCTGCTTGAAGCAGACACGCTCAACGAGCTGACCCGTGAACACAGCCTCGGTCAGGACAAGACGCTGCTGACTTCAACGCGTCTTGGATTGGGCTGCATGCTCGATCAGCCGGGCGTCGCCAACGCGACTTACGGACTGGGGCCCAAGGCCTTTGGCCATCCGGGGGCGGGCGGTTCGGTAGGTTTCGCCGATCCGGATCACGAGGTTGCCTTTGGCTTCGTCACCAACACCCTGGGGCCATACATTCTGATGGATCCACGCGCTCAGAAACTGGTGGGGATCCTGCGTGAGTGTTTGCAGTAAGTATCGGCCATAAGTACTTGTTTCATACCGACTGTCAGTTAAATGGCTGTAATAGGAACCGTACGACGGTTTCTTTTTCCAACTGCATCTTTATGCATGTTATACCGGCGTAGTCACGTCCTTCTGTCTGATCAAAACCGTTGCGGGTTATCCATGTCGTCTAATAAAAGCCTCGTTCTCGCTCTGTGCATCGCCGTCACCGGCTGTGCTCAAACCCCTCAATCCGACTCTGCTGCAACCGGAGGCCATTGGTGGCAGTTCGGTTCTGGCAGCGAGTCTGCTGACGCAGGCGCTGCCGAAAAGGCTCCTGCGCCGAGCCAGGCAGCGGCTCCGGTGGCCAAGGCCGCTGTAGCACCGACCCCTGCGGCGGACGCTGAAGGCGGCACTCGCTGGTACTGGCCGTTTGGTTCCAGCGACAATGCTCAGGCAAAGCCTGATGCTGTGGCCAGCAAGCCTGCGGACAAGCCAGCCGCGCCTGCCCTGTTAGCCAAGTCGGAAACCGACAGCAAATGGTGGTGGCCGTTCGGCAACAGCGAAGGCAAGAAGGACGAGCCTAAAGCGCTGCCGATGCCCGATCCGAAAGTAACTCAGGCCTGGCTGGACGAGTATGAGCCGCGCCTGCGCGCCGCAATCAAGGACAGCCCGTTCCAGCTGGAGCGTCGCGAAGACCTGCTGGCGATTACCGCACCGGTCGACAGCTCGTTCAACCCGGACCGTCCGGCCATGCTGCTGCCCAACACGCTCGGCCCGATCACCCGTCTGGCCAAGGCAGTCGAAGGCGATCAGAAGACAGCAGTGCTGATCCTCGGCCATGCAGATACGTCGGGTCCTACCGAAGCCAACCAGAAGATCAGCCAGGAGCGGGCGCAGTCCGTTGCTGCGATCTTCCGTCTCAGTGGTCTGGAGCGTAATCGCCTGAGCCAGCGTGGGATGGGGGCCGTGATGCCGCGCGCCGCCAACGACAGCCTGCAAGGCCGTGCGCTCAATCGCCGTGTCGAAATCCTCATGACGCCGCAGGACACCATGCGCGCGCTGATGAGCCGATACGCGCTGCCGCCAGTGGCACCGACCATGGTGGCTACTCAGGACGTCAAGCCGGTCGCGCCAGCACCTGCTGCCGCACCTGCCAAGAAAGCCGCCGTGGCGAAGAAAGACACTGCCAAGAAAGCGCCAGCCAAGGCCAGCACCGCCAAAAAGGCCGCACCCGCCAAGACCACTGCAGCGGCTAAAAAGCCGGCAGCCACCAAAGCCTCGGCCAAGGCACCTGCCAAGAAAGATGACAGCCAGGCCAGTAACTGAGGCCTGTGTACTTCAACGACTTTCGTCTCCACGCTTTGCGTTGTGCACAGGTCCTGAATAGCCCGAGAAACAAGGCTTTCAGGCTTCTGCCCGCAGGGCGTGGGAGCGAACTTGTTCGCGAAGAGGGCCTTACATTCACCAATGATTTATCGCCCACAACATAGCCTTCGCGAACAAGTTCGCTCCCACGGCCTTCGGCCAGAATCAAAAACGAATGTGTGATAACGACGAGCGCCGAGCCTCGTAACGAGAGTTAGCTAACGTTCATGATATCTGCGCAGGAATGAAACCATGACTCAGACCCTGGCCGACATGCGCCGTGACTACACTCGCGACGGATTGACCGAAGCGCAATCACCGGACGAACCGTTTGCACTCTTCCACACCTGGTTCGAAGACGCAGTAAAGACCGAGCAGCCGCCTGTCGAGGCCAATGCCATGACCCTGGCGACGGTCGATGAGCAAGGACGTCCTCATTGCCGCGTTTTATTGCTCAAGGGGCTGGACACTCAGGGGTTCACGTTCTTCACCAACTACGACAGCGCCAAGGGCCAGCAACTGGCTGCACGCCCATTCGCTGCCATGACGTTCTTCTGGCCGACGCTGGAGCGGCAGGTACGTATCGAAGGCCGGGTCGAGAAGGTCAGCGCGCAGGAGTCGGATGCTTATTACCAGGTGCGTCCATTGGGCAGTCGCCTTGGCGCATGGGCCTCGCCACAAAGTCGCGTGATCGCCGATCGTGACGAACTGGAAGGCCTGATCAGACAGACGCAACAACGCTTCGCAGACACCCAGCCACATTGCCCCGAGCACTGGGGGGGCTACCGTCTTTTACCCGATCGGATCGAGTTTTGGCAGGGTCGCTCCAGTCGACTTCACGACCGTTTGAACTATCGTTCATTAGACGGCACATGGACACGCGAGCGCCTGGCACCCTGATTGAATTATTCGTCTGGCCGGTCGTCTGAGCGTTATACAGAGCGTCGCTGTATGACGCCTGAATGAACTTAAATTGCAGGATCGGGACCGTGACAGCACCTTTGTCGGGTAGTCTAATGGCCACTGATTCCTCTGGAGATTCCCTTTATGCGCAAGTCTGCTCTTCTGGTTGCTTCGTTCACTGCCATGGCATTGACGTTGGGCGGCTGTACCTCGAATCTGACCGGTGATTCCTATTCCCGCGATGAGGCCAGGACCGTACAGACCGTCCGCATGGGCACTATCGAATCCTTGCGTCCGGTTAAAATCGAAGGCACCAAGACCCCGATTGGCGGCGCTGCGGGTGCGGTCGTCGGCGGCGTGGGTGGCAGCGCCATCGGTGGCGGTCGCGGTAGCATCGTGGCGGCGGTAATCGGCGCGGTGGCCGGTGGTCTGCTGGGTTCAGCGACCGAAGAAGGCCTGACCCGTACGCAGGGTGTCGAAATTACCGTGCGCGAAGACGATGGCAGCATGCGCGCCTACGTGCAGCAGGTTCAGGAAAACGAGATTTTCCGGGTTGGCGAGCGCGTGCGCATCATGAGCGTCAACGGTACCAGCCGCGTTACCCACTGATCGGCAGCAGCGCACAGCAAAACCCCGAGCCGAAATGCTCGGGGTTTTTTATTGCGGTATGTTTCCAGTCCTGCGCTGGAAATCACGCCGACGTCAACCCTCGATCCCCAGCATGTCCCGCACCAGTGCTTCAGCCACCCGAATGCCGTCCACGCCAGCGGAAAGAATCCCGCCCGCATAACCCGCGCCTTCACCGGCGGGGTACAGGCCTTTGGTATTCAGGCTTTGCAGGGTCGGCCCGCGAGTAATGCGCAGCGGTGCCGAGGTGCGGGTTTCGATGCCGGTCAGCACGGCATCATGCAGAGAGAAGCCTTTGATCTGCTTGTCGAACGCCGGCAAGGCTTCACGAATGGCTTCGATGGCAAAAGCGGGCAGGGCTTCGGCAAGGTCCACCAGCTTCACCCCCGGCTTATAGGACGGTTCAACGCTGCCCAGAGCGGTCGAGGCCCTGCCAGCAATGAAGTCGCCGACCAGTTGCGCCGGCGCTTCGTAGCTGCTGCCGCCGAGCAGATACGCGTGAGATTCAAGGCGCTCCTGCAGCTCGATACCGGCCAGCGGGCTGCCGGGGAAATCCTGCTCTGGCGAGATACCGACCACAATGCCCGAGTTGGCATTACGCTCGTTGCGCGAATACTGGCTCATGCCGTTGGTGACCACGCGCCCTGGCTCTGAAGTGGCTGCCACGACAGTACCGCCAGGGCACATGCAGAAACTGTAGACCGAGCGACCGTTGCTGGCGTGGTGCACCAGTTTATAGTCGGCTGCGCCCAGTTTCGGGTGCCCGGCGTATTTGCCCAGCCGCGCCCGGTCGATCAGCGATTGCGGGTGTTCGATACGGAAACCGACCGAGAAGGGTTTGGCCTCCATGAACACGCCACGACCGTGCAGCATGCGGAACGTATCACGGGCACTGTGGCCCAGTGCCAGAATGACGTGTCGGGATTTGATCTGTTCGCCGCTGTCGAGCTGCACGCCCAGCAATTGGCCGTCCTCGATCAGCAGATCGGCCACGCGCTGCTGAAAGCGCACTTCGCCGCCCAGCGCCTCGATCTGATGGCGCATGTTTTCAACCACACCCGTCAGGCGGAACGTGCCGATATGCGGTTTGCTGACGTAGAGGATTTCTTCCGGCGCACCGGCCTTCACGAACTCGTGCAGCACCTTGCGGCCGATAAATTTCGGGTCCTTGATCTGACTGTAAAGCTTGCCGTCGGAAAACGTCCCGGCGCCGCCTTCGCCAAACTGCACGTTGGACTCGGGATTGAGTACGTTTTTGCGCCACAGACCCCAGGTATCCTTGGTGCGCTGGCGCACTTCGGTACCTCGTTCAAGGATGATCGGCCTGAAGCCCATCTGCGCCAGCAGCAGCCCGGCAAAGATGCCGCACGGCCCGAACCCCACGACTATCGGGCGCTCTGCCAGACCTTCGGGAGCGTGACCGACCACTTTATAACTGACATCAGGTGCCGGCCCCACATGGCGGTCGTTGACCAGCTTGCGCAGCAGCGCCTCTTCATCCGAGACCTGAAAGTCGATGGTGTAGATGAAGCACAGTTCGGATGACTTCTTGCGCGCGTCGTAGCTGCGTTTGAAGAGGGTAAAGTCCAGCAATTCGCTGCTGTCGATGCCCAGGCGCTGCAGGAGTGCAAGGCGCAGGTCTTCTTCCGGGTGATCGATCGGCAGCTTGAGTTCGGTGATTCGTAACATTAAGGGGTCCAGTTTTCGGGCCGCAGGTTCAGCCCGACAGCACTACAAGAACCGGCGATTATAAGCGCTGAACCCCTTTGGCGGCGAGCGTGGCCGATCAGTCGTCGCGCGAACCACCGTAATAACCGCAGCCGCGCTGGGCCTGGCCGTTGATACGCAGCTCGGCCGTCAGGTGTTGCACCGAGCCATTGACGCTGTCAACGCAGCGTTGTGGGGCGACCCAGATCTCGATGCGCTGGTTGTTGGCTTCGCTGCTGACGCTGAAGCTGCCGTCGGGCAGCTTCTCTTCCACATAAGGCACCGCCAGTGGTGCGGCACCTTCGCGCTCGATCACCATGCCCTTGCCGCTGACGTTTACATTCCAGGCGGGCTTGTTGCCATTGACGTGCAGGGTCAGGCGCTTGAAATTGGGATCTTCACAGGCTTGGCCTGGACGTTCGACGCGGTACAGTTGGTGCAGATCCAGCTGACCATCGCTGCTGGCTGCTTTGCTCGCAGCAAAATTACCGCGCAGATCGGCGAATACCGTGCCCTTGCTGTCTGCCAGTGAGGCCGCTTCCTGAAGAATACCGGTGTTGCCGCGATCCTTGACCACATAGCGGCGCTGCTCGTTGCACGGCTTGAACAGCAACTGGCCGTCTTCGCCTGTCAGATCGCCCTGCATACGGAGCATGCCCGCCGTGGAGACCTTGGGTTCCTCGGCCTGCCTGCCGAGCAACTGGCACCCGGCAAACAGCGGTAGAAGAGCAAATACGAGGACGGAACGAGCAGCGAACATGGTGTGGTCTCCAGACAAGTGCCGCCACGTTACTCAGACTGGAGGTGCATCACAAGGGTTGGAATGTCTATCGCGTGCAGGAGCGGACCGAGCGTCGCTTCGCCCGGCCTCTGTGGGAGCGGAATTGTCCGCGATCTGCCGGGAACCGGCAGCAAAACCGGTGTATGCGGTAGATCAGGTGCAACCGTACGCGCCGGTTTCAGTGCCGCTTCGCCGCCCATCGCAGCCGTCGTAACCTCCTGAAGCTCCTACGCCCTCCGGGCAGAACCGGGGGGGTGGATGACGGGTGTCCCGGGCAAACTCAACCGCCCAGATACGCATCCCGCACTTTCGGGTCGACCAGCAGTTCTTCACCGGTACCTTGCATGACCACGCGGCCGTTTTCCAGTACGTAGGCACGATCGGCAACTTTCAGGGCCTGGTTGGCGTTCTGCTCGACCAGAAACACCGTCACACCGTCATGACGCAGCTGTTCGACGATTTCGAAAATCTGCTGGATGATGATCGGGGCCAGTCCCAGCGACGGCTCGTCCAGCAATAGCAGCTTGGGTTTGCTCATCAGCGCACGACCGATGGCCAGCATCTGCTGTTCGCCACCTGACATGGTGCCGCCACGCTGATTAAAGCGTTCCTTGAGACGCGGAAAGAGCTGCAGGACCTTGTCCATCTGCTCCTGATAGTCGGCTTTTTCCGTGAAGAAACCGCCCATCGCCAGGTTCTCTTCAACGGTCAGGCGCGCAAATACGCGACGGCCTTCCGGCACTACGGCGATGCTCTTGCGCATGATGATCGACGATTCCAGCCCGACCAGCTCCTCGCCCATGTAGCGAATACTGCCGCTCTGGGCGCGAGGTGAGCCGCACAGTGTCATCAGCAGCGTGGATTTGCCTGCGCCGTTGGCACCGATCAGGGTGACGATTTCACCCTGTCGGACTTCCACGTTGACGCTGTGCAGCGCCTGGATCTTGCCGTAGAAAGTGGAAACGTTTTCGAACTGCAGCATTTACGCTTCCCCCAGGTAGGCTTTGATCACATCAGGATTGTCACGAATCTGTTCCGGCGTACCGTCTGCCAGAGGCGTGCCCTGGTTGATCACTACGATGTGGTCGGAAATGCTCATTACCAGTTTCATATCGTGCTCGATCAACAGGACCGTGGCGTTGTGTTCGTTGCGCAATACGCCGATCAGCGCTTTCAGGTCGTCGGTTTCTCTGGGATTCAGACCTGCTGCCGGCTCATCGAGCATGAGGATGCGCGGGCGGGTCATCATGCAGCGGGCGATTTCCAGGCGACGCTGCTGACCGTAGGCCAGCGTTCCGGCAGGGCGGTTGGCGAACTCCTTGAGGTTGACGGCCTCCAGCCAGTGCTCGGCGTAGTCCATGGCTTCGCGTTCGCTGCGGCGAAACGCGGGCGTCTTGAACAGGCCAGACAGAAAGTTGGTGTTCAAATGCCGGTGCTGGGCAACCAGCAGGTTTTCCACGGCAGTCATTTCCTTGAACAGGCGCACGTTCTGGAACGTACGCACCACTCCCTTGCGCGCAATCTGATGGCCAGCCAGGCCCTGGATCGGCTCACCGTCCAGCAGAATTGTGCCCGCGCTCGGCCGGTAGAAACCGGTCAGGCAGTTGAAGACTGTCGTCTTGCCGGCACCATTGGGACCGATCATCGATACGACCTGCCCCTGATTGACGGTCAGGGCAACGCCATTGACCGCCAGCAGACCGCCAAAACGCATGCTCAAGCCAGTGGCTTGCAGTAATGGGCGGCTCATTTTGGCAGCTCCGCTTTCAATTTCATTTGGGGGCGCTGCATCGGCAGGAAGCCCTGTGGACGCCAGATCATCATCAGCACCATCAACGCGCCGAACATCAGCATGCGGTAGTCACTGAACTCGCGCATCAGCTCAGGCAGCAGAATCATCACGATGGCAGCCAGAATCACGCCCAGTTGCGAGCCCATACCGCCTAGCACGACGATGGCCAGGATGATTGCCGACTCGATGAAGGTGAACGACTCAGGGGTAATCAGACCCTGGCGTGCTGCAAAGAAGCTGCCTGCGAAACCGGCGAACGCTGCGCCCAGAGTGAAGGCTGACAGTTTGATCACGGTTGGATTCAACCCTAGCGCGCGGCAAGCGATTTCGTCTTCGCGTAACGCTTCCCAAGCCCGGCCGATCGGCATGCGCAGCAGGCGGTTGATGACGAACAATGCTGCCAGCGCCAGCAGCAGGGCGATCAGGTAGAGGAAGATGACCTTGTTGATCGAGTTGTACGGCAGGCCGAAGAACTCGTGGAAGGTCTGCATGCCCTCGGCGGCCTTGCGCTCGAACGTCAGGCCGAAGAAGGTCGGCTTTTCGATATTGCTGATGCCGTTCGGACCACCTGTCAGTTCAGTCAGGTTGCGCAGAAAGATGCGGATGATTTCCCCGAACCCCAGCGTCACGATGGCCAGATAGTCTCCGCGCAGACGCAGTACCGGGAATCCCAGCAGGAATCCGAACAGCGCCGCCATCAACCCCGCAATTGGCAGGCAGATCCAGAAGCCGAGCCCGTAGTAATGCGACAGCAATGCGTAGCTGTAAGCGCCTACTGCATAGAATCCGACATAGCCCAGGTCAAGCAGGCCAGCCAGGCCGACCACGATGTTCAGGCCGAGGCCGAGCATGACGTAGATCAGGATCAGTGTGGCGATGTCCACCGCACCGCGCGAACCGAAGAACGGCCAGATGAAGGCCAGCACGATGAGCGCCGCAAGGCCCCAGCGCTGGGTTTTCGGCTGGGTCAGGAAGTCGCTGGTCTTTTGCGGGATCAGCGGTTTCCCTGACCCGCGGCGCAGGCTGCCAATCTGTTCCGCGAACAGGACACGCAGAAACAGCAGCACCGAGCACACGGCAATGATGGTCAGGGTCAGTGGGCTGGCGTTCTGTACTTGCAGGGTGACGCCGGAAAAGGCCAGTTTCAGGCCGAAGACCGGGTAGGCTACAGCCCAGACCAATGCAGCGCTGAACAGCGCCTGTTTGAAAGACTTGCTCATACTTTCTCAACCTCCGGACGACCCAGAATGCCGGTCGGTCGGAACAGCAGCACCAGGACCAGCAGGCCGAAAGCCACTACGTCCTTGTACTGATCACCAAAAATGTCGGCACCGAAGGCTTCGGCGACGCCCAGCACAAGGCCACCGAGCACAGCGCCCGGGATCGAGCCGATACCGCCCAGTACCGCAGCAGTGAAGGCTTTCAGACCCACCAGAAAGCCTGCGTTGGGATTGATGACGCCGTATTGCATGCTCAGCAGCATCGCAGCAACGGCCGCCAGTGCTGCACCGACCACAAAGGTCAGGGCGATGATGTTGTTGGTGTTGATCCCCAGCAGGTTGGCCATTTTCATGTCCTCGGCGCAGGCGCGGCAGGCACGACCCATTCGCGAGCGTGAGATGAACAGGGTCAGGCCGGTCATGGCCAGCAGGGTGACGACGAACACCACGATCTGCATGTAGGAAATCAGCACTTCCTGCGCGCCGCCCGGACCGAACGACAGGCTGCCGGGCAGCAGGTTGGGGATGGCAAAGTTGCCGGACCCCTGAGACAACTGAACCGAGTTCTGCAGGAATATCGACATGCCGATTGCAGAGATCAGTGGAATCAGACGGTTGCTGTTACGCAACGGGCGGTAGGCCACACGCTCGATGCTGTATCCGTAGGCACTGGTCACGATGATCGCTGCGGCAAAACCGGCAATCATCAGCAGCGGCAGGCTGTGAATACCCAGCATCGCCAGACCGGCGAGTGCCATGAAAGCAACATAGGAACCGATCATGTACACCTCGCCGTGGGCGAAGTTGATCATTCCGATGATGCCGTACACCATCGTGTAACCGATGGCGATCAATGCATACGTACTGCCAATGGTCAGGCCATTGACCAGTTGCTGCATGTAGTGGAATAACTCGGGCATTTACCGCGCTCCTAAAAACCTGATCTGCATTTCTCTGACCTGCGCCGGGGTGGCATTCTGTCGATGCGTAGCCTGTTGCGCTGTCAGGGAACCGCTGTTGACGGTTTTAAGATTTTCAGGGGGCCTCGTGTGCGCAGTTCGCTTTGCGAAGTCGGCGCACGGGGCTGGATTCGTAAAACAAAGCCCACTGCACAGGCAGTGGGCTTTATGGGCAACGCAAGCAGCTTATTTGGCGGCTTCGGTCTTCGGTTTGCCGAAGTGCCACTCGTAGACCACGAACTGGAAGTTTTTCAGGTCGCCCTTGGCGTCGTAGCTCAGGTCGCCCATCGGGGTCTTGAAGGTACCGGCATGGATGGCGGCTGCCACTTTGTCGGTGTCTTCGGACTTGGCGGCAGCGATGCCGTCGGCTACGACCTGAACGGCGGAGTAGGAGGGGTATACGAACGGGCCGCTCGGGTCCTGTTTCTTGGCTTTGAAGGCTTCGGTCAACGCCTGGTTGGCCGGGTCCTGATCGAAGGATTTCGGCAGGGTGACAAGCAGGCCTTCTGAAGCTTCACCGGCGATCTGCGAGATGGAATCGTTGCCGACGCCCTCAGGGCCCATGAATTTGGCGTTCAGGCCTTTTTCCTTGGACTGACGCAGGATCTGGCCCAGCTCCGGGTGGTAGCCGCCGTAGTAGACGAAGTCGACGTTGGCTTGTTTGAGCTTGGCGATCAGCGACGAGAAGTCCTTGTCGCCAGCGTTGATACCTTCAAACAGCGCAACCTTCACGCCTTTTGCTTCCAGGGTCTGCTTGACTGCCGTCGCAATACCTTCACCGTACTGCTGCTTGTCGTGAATGACGGCAACGATTTTCGGCTTCGCGACGTCGGCGATGTAGTTGCCTGCAGCCGGGCCCTGGGCACTGTCGAGACCAATGGTGCGAAACACCAGTTTGTAACCGCGTGCGGTGATTTCCGGGCTGGTGGCAGCCGGGGTCACCATGATGATGCCTTCGTCTTCGTAAACGTCGGACGCTGGCTGGGCGGAGCTGGAACAGAGGTGACCGATAACGTATTTGACGCCGCCGTTGACCACCTTGTTGGCCACTGCAACGGCCTGTTTCGGATCGCAGGCGTCATCGTATTCAACGGCTTCAAGCTTTTTGCCATCCACGCCGCCCTTGGCGTTGATCTGGTCGATGGCCATTTTTGCGCCGTTGAATTGCATGGTGCCGTATTCGGCCACAGGGCCGGTTTTAGGGCCGGCGATGCCGATCTTGATGGTGTCGGCTGCGAACGAATGGCTGGCGACCCCTGCCATAACCAGTGCGGCAAACAGCCTTGAAAGCTTATTGGTACCCTTAGTCATGATGCTCCACTCTTGCGTTGTAGTTTTTATAATCCTGATGGCCAAGGCTCCAGGACCAGATTCGATCACTGGTTTTTCCCGCCGCCAACTGTACCGGAACAGTTTAGAGCGCCGCTCGTGGGCTTGGAAAGCCGGGCGTTTGGGGACAAACCAGTGTGTGTCGCTTAATCGAAAGAAAGTTACAGAATCAAACCGCCTGAGTGCCTGAAATCGCTTCAGATCCATGAGGTTATCTGCACTTCCCTGCGATAAATCACCTGCTTCTGGGCTTGCCGACGGGAAAGTGGGCGCTATCATTGCGCCGATTTTCTTTCTGGTGAAACCCATGACGCAAGAACCTAGCACCCTCTATGCCAAACTGCTTGGCGAAACGGCCTCAATCACCTGGACTGAATTGCAACCATTCTTTGCCAAAGGTGCCCTATTGTGGGTCGAACTGCCGCTGGATTTGATCGAAGTCGCCGAGGCAGTGGCTGAAAATGATGCAGCCAGGGTCGCTGCGTGGCTGGCTGGTGGGCAGGTCGGCAAGGTGTCGGAAAGCAAGGCGCTTGAGCTGGTGGAGACCGATCCTGCATTGTGGGCTGTAGTGGTGGCACCCTGGGTGTTGATTCAAAACAGGGCGCGCGATTGATTTTTGCGCCATCTTGGGGCGTGGCGATTCGCGGGATTGAGTGGGAAGGTAACCCTTACGGTTCCCGCGTAGCGTAAAACCACACCGGTGAGCGTTGTTCGACCGGCCTTGCGTGGCCGTTCAACGGACGCTTTTGGCACCCCGCTCAGGTACGCACGGGTCTGTGGCTGGCGAAGTCGTCGCTGTCGGACAAATCGGCAAAAATGTCCGGCGCTTCTGATACTTCGATGTCAGGTCCGAGCGTGGGCGACGGTGGCAAGGCTGCCCACTGTGTGTTCGGTGCGCGCTCGTTCATTTGTCTGGCAAGCGGCAGAATTCGCTCCAGCGGTTGTGGTTTGCTGAACAGATAACCCTGGACGTAATCACTGCCAAACTGCCTGAGAAACTCCAGTTGACCCTGGGTTTCGACGCCCTCGGTGACAACTTTCAGGCGCAGTGTGTGAGCCATGACGATGATCGCCTGTACGATTTCCATGTCCTGCGGGGATTGTGGAATATCAATAATGAATGACCGGTCGATCTTCAGTGTGTCCAGAGGCAACCGTTTGAGATAGGCGAGCGATGAATAACCCGTGCCGAAATCGTCAATCGACAGGGAGACCCCCAGGCTGCGGATCTGCTTGAGCATCAGGATGGTATTGCTGATATTGCCCATCAGGGCATTTTCGGTGACCTCCAGTTCCAGGCGTCCGGGCGCTGCGCCAGCATCGACCAACGCCTGTTCGACCTCTTCGACCAGTTCGTCGCGGCCCAGCGTCAGCGCTGAGCAGTTGACGCTGATGATCAGTTGTTCAAGTCCCTCTTGGCGCAGTGCGTGCAAATCACGGCAGGCTCTGCGCAATACCCAGTTGTCCAGTTCGGCGATCAGACCATTGGCCTCGGCAATGCCGATGAAGCGTCCGGGTGCAAGCAGGCCGTGTTGCGGATGATTCCAGCGTACCAGCGCCTCGAGTTTGGCAACATGGCCGGTGCACATGTCGACGATAGGCTGGTAGTAGACCTGCAGTCCCGTCTCCTCGCGCAGTGCATTGCGCAATTCCTCTTCCAGATGCAGCTCCAGGCTGGCTTTGGTCCTGAGTGCGGGGCTGAAGAAATTGACCCTGTTGCGCCCGTTGCCCTTGGACTGGTAGAGCGCAAGGTCTGCATGCTTGAGCAGCTCATCGCACGTCGAGCCGTCACGCGGGAAGACGGCAATACCGATGCTGGTCGTCATGACCATGCGCCTTCCTGCCAGCGCGATGGTCTCCTTCATTTTGTGCATGACCCGATGCGCCAGATGCCGTGCTTCTTCATAGTCTGGAATACTTAGCAGGATGCAGAACTCATCGCCGCCGAAACGGGCAACCACGTCCTGGACGCGGGTAGCGCTGCGGATACGTTCGGCAATCACTTTGAGCAGTTCGTCGCCAGCGTCGTGACCCAGACTGTCATTGATGCGCTTGAAGTGGTCGATGTCCAGAAACATCACTGCAAGCATGCCCTTGCCCACGGTGTGTTCAAGCAGTTTTTCGGCGAATATCTGATTGAAGCCCCGGCGGTTGATCAGATTGGTCAGCGGATCGTAGTGAGCCACCTGCTGAAGAGATACGCGTGCCTGATCCAGCTGGCTGAGCAGGGCGTTGACCCGCTGCAGATCGTGCTCCTTGCCTTGCAGTTTCTTGTCGGCCATCGCTGCACTGATGCTCCCGGCGATGGTCAGCAGGGTGATCGCGGCGATGGTCAGGCCCAACTGCTGACCGTTTTCGGGGCCGGGAATGTGCAGTGCAGAGCCTTCCGGGATGACCAGCCGTAGCGCCCTCATGCCCATCAGGTGCATGGTCAGCAAACCTGCGCCCAGCAGAAGACTCACCCCGTAGCGGAACATCTGGTGAAACATGCCGTTGTATTGACGCAAGTGTCGGGACAAGGTCAGCAACGCAATACTGGACAGGACAGCGACCAGAATCGACAACGCAAACATCCGCGGCTCGTAATACTGCGTAGCAGCGGAGCGCATAGCCGACATGCCCAGATAGTGCATGGCGCTGATGCCCACTCCCATGACCAGCGAACTGATCAGGCAGCGCCGCATGCTCAGCTCTGGAATGGTCAGGGCTCTCATGGCCACCAGCGCGGTGATAAGCACGATCAGCAGGGAAAACAGCGTGACGGTCAGGTCGTAAGAGATTTTTAGCGGCGCCTGGAACGCCAGCATGCTGATGAAGTGCATCGCCCACACGCCGCCTGCCAGGCATAAAGCGCCCAGTGCTTTCCAGAGACGACGGCTTTTCAGGGCGTCTACCTGAATGACACGGTCAGCAATATCCAGCGTGGCAAAACATGCGGCGCAGGCCACACCGTAAGCCAGCGCTACCAGAAACAGGTTATGACTGCAGTCGATCAATAATTGCCCGTCCGCTGGCAGGCCAGCGAATACGTTCAAACCCAGCCACTCCATAGCGTGCCCTATTCTCACTACAAGGGCGCCAAGGCTCGAAGAAGCCCGGCGATTCGAGCTGAGTATAGAAGCTGTTTACAAACTGCCACCACAATGAGCTGCCATTTTGATATTGGCTCAATAACGAATAGTTATAAAACGCCATCATCTACTTGACCTGTTTACGAATGTTTACAGACAGATAGCTTTTCTCCTTCTAGATTGAGGTGACTGAGAGTCAAGGGACGGATGCCTTCATGAACACACTCCAGGCAGAAAACGCTACTCAGGCTGCCAACGCCTGGCGCGTGCTGTTCCTGCTCTTTCTGGCCAATCTGTTCAATTTCTTCGATCGCACCATCCCCGCCATCATCGTCGAGCCCATTCGCCTGGAATGGCATTTGAGTGACTTTCAGCTGGGATTGCTGGGGACTGCATTCACGCTGGTTTACGCGGTCGCCGGTCTGCCATTGGGGCGCATGGCTGACAATGGGTCGCGCAAGAAGCTCATGGGCTGCGGGCTGGCGGTATGGAGCGGGTTGACTGCGGTGAACGGCATGGTGGGCAGTTTCTGGACGTTCCTGCTGGTGCGTATGGGCGTCGGCATTGGAGAGGCCAGCTACGCGCCTGCTGCCAACTCATTGATCGGTGACCTGTTTCCGGCCCATCGGCGCGCACGGGCCATGGGGCTTTTCATGCTGGGTTTGCCGTTGGGCCTGCTGTTGGCGTTCTTTACCATTGGCGCGATGGTCAAGGCGTTTGACAGCTGGCGCGCACCGTTCTTTATCGCGGCGGTTCCTGGTCTGCTGCTGGCCGTGTTGATTTTTTTCATCCGCGAGCCCAAGCGCGGTGCGGCTGAAAGCGTGCGCATGTCAGAGGCTAAGATTGAAAAGCCGATTCGTCGTGTGCTGTCGATTCCGACTTTTCGCTGGCTGGTATTGGGCGGTCTGACCTTCAACTTTGCGACCTACGCCTGTAATTCATTCATTGTGCCGATGCTGCAGCGCTATTTCCTGCTGCCCTTGCAGGAAGCGGCGGTGGCGACCGGGATCATAGTCGGCGTTACCGGGCTGATAGGTCTGACGCTTGGCGGCTGGATAGCCGACAAACTGCATCAGCGTTTTTCCAATGGACGACTGTTGTTTGCGATCATCAGTATGCTGATCGCTTCGTTGGCCACAGGTTACGCATTGCATGCGGGGCAAGTCGGGATCGGTGTGTTCGTAGGGGTGTTCAGTCTGGGCTGGCTGTTTGCCTACAACTTCTACACCTGCGTCTACACCGCGATTCAGGACGTGATCGAACCGCGTCTGCGAGCCACGGCCATGGCGCTGTTCTTTGCCGGGCTTTATTTATTGGGTGGAGGCCTGGGGCCGGTAGTGGTCGGTTTGCTGTCTGATCACTTTGCCCATGCGGCGATGGCCGTTGCGGGTGTCGAGGTGATGAGCGAGCCCTTCAAGGCCATCGGCTTGCATGACGCCATGTACCTGATTCCGGTTGCGTTGTTTCTGACCTTGCTGTTCCTGTACCAGGCGTCACGTTGCTTCAGTCAGGATGCTTGCAGGATGAAGGAGAGAATGGCGGCTGAAGAGCCTTTGGCGGGGCTGGCGGAGGGGATTGTGGTGGCAAGGCGGTAATCATACGGATCGTAAGCCGCGATGATTCTTGTCCCCACGCACGTGGGGAAAAGAATCGTGCAGGTCTTAGCCCGCGACCAGTACCCGTATCGCTTCCAGACGCAGCGCTGCTTTTTCAAGCATGGCCAGGCCCTGTTCTCGCTGAGTGCGCAGGGCGACCAGCTCGCTGTCGCGCACGGTCGGGTTGACCGCTTGCAATGCCGTCAGACGGGCCAGTTCCTCTTCGGTATCGGCTGCCAGACGACGCTGTGCTTCTGCTACGCGTTCTGCGTGTTTCGGTGTGATTTTCTCTTCGCCCGCGTTGATCCTCGGGGTCAACTGATCACGTTGTGCCTGGATGAACTTGTTGGCGCTCGCCCGAGGCACGCTTTCGAGCTGATCGTTGAGGGTGTTGAACGACACTCGGCTCGCCAGATCATTGCCATTCGCGTCCAGCAGGCAACGCAGCGCGGCCGGAGGCAGATAACGCCCCAACTGCAATGAGCGCGGAGCAACCACTTCGCTGACGTAGATCAGTTCGAGCAGGACGGTACCCGGCTTGAGCGCCTTGTTCTTGATCAGCGCCACGGCGGTATTGCCCATCGAACCCGACAGCACCAGATCCATGCCGCCCTGAACCATCGGGTGCTCCCAGGTAATGAACTGCATGTCTTCGCGAGACAGCGCCTGATTGCGGTCGTAGGTGATGGTCACGCCTTCGTCGTCGCCCAGCGGGAAGCTGGCGTCGAGCATTTTTTCGCTCGGCTTGAGGATCAGGGCGTTTTCCGAATGGTCTTCGCTGTCGATGCCAAAGGCGTCGAAGAGGGTTTCCATGTAGATCGGCAGGCTGAACTGATCGTCCTGTTCGAGGATGGCTTCAACCAGTGCTTCACCTTCGCCAGCGCCGCCGGAATTGAGTTCCAGCAGGCGGTCGCGTCCGGTGTGCAGCTCGCTTTCCAGGCGCTCGCGCTCGGTACGGGCTTCGTCGATCAGGGCTTGCCACTCATCATCGTCACCGCTTTCCAGCAGTGGCAGCAGGCGCGGGCCGAACTGGTGTTGCAGGGCGTTGCCGGTCGGGCAGGTATTGAGGAACGCGTTGAGCGCCTCGTGATACCACTGGAACAGACGTGCCTGCGGGCTGGTTTCCAGGAACGGTACGTGCAGCTCGATGGTGTGCTTCTGACCGATACGGTCCAGACGTCCGATGCGTTGCTCCAGCAAGTCCGGGTGCGACGGCAGATCGAACAGGACCAGATGGTGGGAAAACTGGAAGTTGCGGCCTTCACTGCCGATTTCCGAGCAGATCAGTACCTGAGCGCCGAACTCTTCGTCTGCAAAATAAGCCGCTGCCCGGTCGCGCTCGAGGATGTTCATGCCCTCGTGGAACACTGTGGCAGGGATGCCGGAGCGTACGCGCAGCGCGTCCTCCAGGTCCATCGCGGTTTCGGCGTGGGCACAGATGACCAGTACCTTGACGCGTTTGAGCATTTTGAGTGTATCGATCAGCCAGTCGACGCGCGGGTCGAAGCGCCACCAGCGCTCTTCTTCGCTGACTTCCGATTGCGACTGGAAGCTGACCTCCGGGTACAGATCGGCGTGCTCGCCGACAGGCAATTCCAGGAATTCGACAGGGCAGGGCAGCGGGTATTGATGCAGCTTGCGCTCCGGGAAACCCTGCACGGCGGCGCGGGTGTTGCGGAACAGCACGCGCCCGGTGCCGTGGCGGTCCAGCAGTTCGCGAATCAGGCGTGCCTTGGCTTCGTCGTCGCCGGTATTCACAGCCGCCAGCAGCGAATCGCCTTCGGCACCCAGGAAGCCGTGGATGGTTTCCTGCGCCGCAGCGGACAGCTTGCCCTTGTCGAGCAGCTCCTGAACGGCCTGAGCCACCGGACGGTAGTTCTCGCTCTCGGCGCGGAACGCCTTGAGGTCATGAAAACGGTTCGGGTCCAGCAGGCGCAGGCGGGCGAAGTGGCTGTCCTGGCCCAATTGTTCCGGGGTGGCGGTCAGCAGCAGTACGCCGGCAATGACTTCCGCCAGTTGCTCGACCAGCGCGTATTCACGGCTGACCTTGTCTTCGTGCCAGACCAGATGGTGCGCCTCATCGACCACCATCAGGTCCCAGCCTGCCGCAAACAGGGCATCCTGAGCTTTTTCGTCTTCAACCAGCCATTCCAGCGCAACCAGCGCCAACTGGGTGTCTTCGAACGGGTTGCCGGCATCGCTTTCGATGAAACGCTCGGCGTCGAACAGCGCGACCTGCAGGTTGAAACGGCGGCGCATTTCCACCAGCCACTGGTGCTGAAGGTTTTCCGGGACCAGGATCAACACGCGGCTTGCGCGACCCGACAGCAGTTGACGATGGATCACCAGGCCGGCTTCGATGGTCTTGCCCAGACCCACTTCGTCAGCCAGCAGAACGCGAGGCGCGATGCGGTCTGCAACTTCACGAGCGATATGCAACTGATGTGCAATGGGTTGCGCCCGGACGCCGCCCAGGCCCCAAAGCGAGGACTGCAATTGGCGGCTGGTGTGCTCAAGCGTGTTGTAGCGCAACGAGAACCAGGACAACTGGTCGATCTGGCCCGCGAACAGGCGGTCGGTTGCCAGGCGGAACTGAATGAAGTTCGACAGCTGGGTTTCCGGCAGCGTAACCACTTCGTTCTGCGCGTTCAGGCCGTGGTAGACCAGCAGGCCGTCAACGTCGTCGACTTCGCGGACGGTCATTTTCCAGTTTTCGAAGTGGGTGATCACATCGCCCGGAGAGAAGCGCACGCGGGTCAGTGGCGCGTTGCGCAGTGCGTACTGACGTGTTTCGCCAGTGGCCGGATAGAGCACGGTCAACAAGCGGCCGTCCTGTGCCAGAACGGTGCCCAAACCCAGCTCGGCTTCGCTGTCACTAATCCAGCGTTGCCCCGGTTGATACTGCTGCGCCATGCTGCCTGTCTCCCGCTTGAAAAAGCTGAGTATGTTAACGGAACGCGCACCGAAGGCCAAAGGCGGCGTGAAAAAACTCATCGTCAGCGGCTCTGATCGATCAGATTTTCAGTTCCATGACACTAATTTCACTGTAAGCGGTCAAAAAATATCTTATAAATGTTTGCTGACTATTTCAGCCCCGGTTCAAGTTGCCTCGTGCACGGCCGACACCCCGGTAATGAGGAGATAAAACCATGCTGCAACCTATGCTTCCGCTAAGTGTTGTGCCAGTGACATCACAGTTGGATCCGGCCAAGCGCATGCCGGACATCCCGCCTGTCGCGCCTGTGCAGCAAAGCTCCAACGAAACCGCGATCGACCTGCGCAATGAAGATACTGAACGCAGCGCGTTGCTGTTGCGTGAAGAGCAGCAGCGTCAGCAACAGCAGCAGGGTCGTACCTCTGAAGAGGCTGAGGAGTATCAGGGGCTGGTCGTTCCGGGAGACTCGCTGAATGCCGACAACACCGTTCCGGTTGTACCGCTCATCGACGACGAGCCGCGCCAGGGGCTGTGGGTGGATATTCAGATCTGATCGCGGCAACGCCCGGTTCTTCACTGGTCATCGTCGCTGCGTTTAAGCATTATTGGCACTGATTTCCAGTGTGCGAGAGCGGCAAGCCATGAGCGACGATGAAAAATTGATCGACCTGGGCGCAGAGCGCGCCAGGCGCGTTCACGATTTGAACGACAAACGCCTCAACGAAGTGCGCAATGCCTTCGAACAAGCGATGCCGTTGAGCAGTAAAAAACCGAAGAAAAAGCCTAAGAAACGCTGATACCCCTCCCGACATCATTGATTCTGATCAGTGACCCCGTGCGCACGAACGACGAGCGAGCGGATAACTGATCTGGATCAACATGCCCTGGTGCAACTGCGCTTAACCTGAGCCTATCGAATACGGCAGAGGAATATGACGACACGCGAGTCGTTACCTGTGCCGGGAAGGGACAATACAAGAGGAAAGGCTGGCGCAGGCCGCAGTCATTCCGGGCAATGAGCACGCAAGGCACTTCGGGCGACTCGGGTCGCCCTTTTTTTCGTCTGCGTTTCAGGTTACGCCCTCATTTCACGCTCTTCGCACCAGCATTGGCCAGGTCGTAGGCTCTGGCCGCTTCGGCGGTTTTCACGTCACGGTCATAGCTCGGTGTCCAGGCGGTTACCGGTGACTTCTGAGTGAAACTGACGTTACTGCCGATGTCTTTGAAGTGAGCGTCGCCATAGTCATCCAGCACGCCGGAGTTACTGGCCTTTTTGGAAACATCCACGCCTTTTGCGAAATAGTTGGCCTGCGACAGGATGGTTGCATCCCCTGTGGCGGTGAAGCCGAGGTGGAAGTCGTCAATGGCGTTGTTGAATACATCGAATTGCCCATGGCGCATCAGGCCGGGTGCCCTTACATCAAGATTGCTGAACACGTTATTGGCGATGGTCATTCGCGGGTAGCCCTTGTATTCGGCCTTTGCAGCTGCCGAATCGTCAGGCTGACCGAGGATCACACCATATTCGTTGTTCTGGAATTTCGAATTGGTCAGGGTGACCAGATCGGCCTTGCCGCCGACGTAAAGCAGTTTATCCAGCCCTTTGGGGTTCTGGTCCTTGGTGCCGGTGTAAGTGTTGCTGTCTATCCAGTACTTTTGGCCACTGCTGATGAACATCTGCATGTCGCCGTTATTGCGATAGCGCGCATCGTGGCTGAAGTTCAGGTTCTGGAAAATGTCATTGCTCGCGGTTTTGCCACTGGCCAGGTAGATGTTATGCAGGGTGTTGCCTTTGTCGGTGCCCAGCAGGGTTTTGTTGGCTCCAAAATTGATGGTCACCTTGCTGTCGGCAGACAGGTTGGCTCCGAGACGCACCGTGCGGGCTGTGTCGTCTTCCATTTTTTCCTTGAGCTCCGCCACGCTATTGACGGTGACCACTTCACCTTTATTGCCACCGGTTGTATCGGCTTCCTTGGCAAAACCCAGGATGCCAGACATATCTGCGCCCTGGCCATGCGCGGCGCGGGATACCGGGACGGCCAGCTTCTCCGTTGCATCGGGTGTGTCGATGGTCGTTGGTGGTGTTTTCGGTGATATCGGCCCGCTCGCTACCGCGTGCGTCACCGGGTCGGCTTTGACAGGCGTCTTTTCCACCGTCGAAGTGCCCCGCCCGGCAACCCCGGCCGTGGTTGGCGACGTGGCAGAAGGCGCTGTGTCTGTGGTTTTCTGCAGCGCCACCGGTTTGTCTGCCGGGTGATCGCTTTGCACCACAAAAGGCTTTTCTGCCTTGCCCGAGGGGATGGAGGGTTGTGAAGGTGAGGCTGCCGAAGGAGCAGATGACGATTGCGGGGACGTTGGAGGCTGTTCGCGTTGGGTCTGCGCGGGTGGAGATGCTTCGCGCTGTTGTTGATTACCCAACAGGCCGGAAAACAGCTTTTTGATAGCGTCGCGAATGGCTTCCACCAGTTTGTTCAAAAGCAACTCGCTGGTAGCGCCAGGCGTGCTTGACGCTGTGTGGGTGGTGGGCGATTGCGCTGTGGAACTCAGGATATTGAGTGGTGATTGCAGGCCGGTCGCCTGATGTGGCGGGCTGAAATCGACCGTGGTGCTGTTGTGGCCCGACCTGACGTCTGACGGCTGGATTGCATCGGGGGCTTTGGTGCTGCCCAGAGCCGGTTGTCCGGAGACGGGGTAATAGTTTCTGTTGATCATATTCATGGCTGATTTCCCCGCCTTTGGGAATGAACAATTCGTGATCCCGGATAGAAAGAGCTGCTGTGTCCCTGAGTGGAAAGCGCAGGGAAACAGTTCCGGGATGCATCATGAATTTTTTGCTCATGCCACTGGCGAGTCTGACGTGCGCGCTGCGTGGCGCACGCCCATCTTGGGTATCAGCCGAAAGTGATCTCGGGCAGTACGGTCAGGTCGACGGTCTGCTGCTTGCGCGGCGCGAGGATTTCAGCCTCGCCATCTACAACCAGTTCATCGTTCTGATTGAACACGCGAGTTGCAATGCGTACACGGAACTTCGGCAGTTTTTCCAGGATTTCCAGGCGCACTGTCAGGGTGTCGCCCAGTTTTACCGGTTTCTGGAAGGTCATCTGCTGACCAATGTAAATGGTGCCCGGCCCAGGCAATTCGCATGCGACGGCAGCGCTGATCAGCGCGCCACTGAACATACCGTGGGCGATGCGTTCCTTGAACATGGTCTTGGCAGCGTATTCGGCATCAAGGTGGACCGGGTTGTGGTCGCCGGACATGGCGGCGAACAGTTGAATGTCACGCTCTTCCACTGTTTTGCTGTAGCTGGCGGTCTGACCGACTTCAAGGGCTTCGTAAGGCGTGTTGGTGACTTGAGTCATGTGGCTGTCCTGACAATAAAAAATGGATTGAAGCGGGCCGGTTCATGCAATCCGACTTGGCCTTGATTTGTAACACTTGATGACCTGTCGCCGCCAATGCGCGGACAAGATCATTCAGACGCTTGCTGGCGCTTCCAGGATCACATTCAAGGCAAATAATAAATAAACGGCTTGAGAATACCGCTGTTGCGCTGTCGCAGGCCTGTTGGTTACCGACTCGTCGACACCGGGCAGTGTATCGCTGGCCGACCGATTTCAGTCTGAACAGAGACAAGATTCATGCAGTTGATGACGCACTCACGATTATTTGCCTGAGGCGCTTTAACTGCTAACGTCGGGCCAGGCCTACGCAGGGAAGAGGATAAAAATAATGCAAGCTGATTTCTGGGATGACAAGCGTCCGGCCGGTGTCGACTCCGAGGTGGATCTGCAGACTTATCAGTCGGTCATCGAAGTGTTTGAACGCAGTTGCCGGAAATTCGCGGATCGGCCCGCGTTCAGCAATATGGGCGTTACGCTGACCTACGCTGAACTTGAACGCCACTCTGCGGCCTTTGCAGCTTATCTGCAGCAACACACGCAACTGCGGCCGGGTGACCGCATTGCCGTACAGATGCCCAATATCCTGCAATACCCGATTGCCGTATTTGGCGCGATGCGTGCCGGTCTGATCGTGGTCAACACCAATCCGCTGTACACCGCGCGCGAGATGCGCCATCAGTTCAAGGACTCGGGTGCCAAGGCGCTGGTTTACCTGAACCTGTTCGGCAAGCTGGTGCAGGAAGTGCTCCCGGACACTGCAATCGAACACCTGATCGAAGTGAAAATGGGCGATATGCAGTCGACGGCCAAGGGGTGGCTGGTCAATACCATCGTCGACAAGGTCAAGAAGCTGGTCCCGGCATTCCATCTGCCTCAGGCCGTCGGCTTCAAGCGTGCACTTCGCCTGGGTCGCGACAGCCGGATGGAGGCCGTACCCCGAGGCCTGGACGACGTTGCCGTGCTGCAATACACCGGCGGCACCACGGGGCTGGCCAAGGGCGCGATGCTGACTCATGGCAACCTGATTGCCAACATGCAGCAAGTCTACGCCTGCATGCGTCAGCAAATGCCTGAAGGCGGGGCGCTGTTTGAGGAGGCTGCCGAGGTGATGATTGCGCCGTTGCCGCTTTATCACATCTATGCATTCACGGCGAACTGCATGTGCATGATGATCAGCGGCAATCACAACATCCTGATTACCAACCCCCGCGATATCGGCGGCTTTATCAAGGAGCTTGCCAAGTGGAAGTTCACCGCCATGATCGGCCTCAATACCCTGTTCGTGGCACTCATGAACCATCCTCAGTTCAGGAGTCTGGACTTCTCGACGCTGAAAAGCACCAACTCCGGCGGCACGGCGCTGGTCAAGACCACAGCCGAGCGCTGGGCGCAGATCACCGGCTGCACGATCGTCGAAGGCTATGGCCTGACCGAAACTTCGCCTGTCGCCAGTGCCAATCCTTACGGCGCTCTGGCTCGTCTGGGGACGGTCGGCATTCCGGTGCCCGGCACGGCCATGAAAGTCATCGATGACCAAGGGGCCGAATTGCCTTTTGGCGAGCGTGGCGAACTGTGCATCAAGGGACCGCAGGTCATGAAAGGCTACTGGAACCAGCCGGCTGCCACCGCCGAGTCGCTTGATGCCGATGGCTGGTTCAAGACCGGCGACATTGCGGTGATTGGTGCCGATGGTTTCGTCAGTATCGTCGACCGCAAGAAAGACCTGATCATCGTGTCCGGCTTCAACGTTTACCCCAATGAAATCGAAGACGTGGTCATGGCTCACCCGAAAGTCGCCAATTGCGCCTGTATAGGCGTCCCGGACGAACGCTCGGGGGAGGCCGTGAAGCTGTTTGTGGTGGCGCGAGAGCCAGGGTTGAGCGTTGAAGAGCTCAAGGCGTTCTGCAAGGAGAACTTCACGGCTTACAAAGTACCCAGGCACATTGTTCTGCGGGAGTCATTGCCGATGACGCCGGTGGGCAAGATTCTGCGTCGGGAGCTACGAGACATCGCCTGAGCCTTTTAATCGTCTCCATCTGTGTCCCTGACCCCGGTTGCAGTCCGCTGCACCGGGGTCTGATTTTTTCAGAATTAGTAATATTGATGGCCGGCCGCTCTGTTCCGGTGCTTTCGGGTGGATGGTTAATATTGTTTTAATGTATTAAAAGTGACTAATATGTGGTTCATGGTCACTTTTTTGACTGTGCAGCCTTCTTATGCCTCTAGTCGAGGTTTGGCAAAGCTGCTACTCTCGGCGCGCTTTTTGATCAGTCATAAAGCGAAAAAAGCGTCTACTGCATAATTCCAAGCACAAGAAAATCATCGCTTAAGGCGATGTGAAGAATTCGCTATCGCTACGGAGCCGACTGAATGATTGATAACTTCTGGAAGGACAAGTACCCGTCCGGTATCCCCGCCGATATCAACCCTGACGAGTATCCCAATGTCCAGGCGGTCCTGAAGCTGTCCTGCCAGCGCTTCGCCGACAAACCGGCGTTCAGCAATCTGGGCAAGACCATCACATACGGCGAGTTGTATGAGCTGTCCGGCGCGTTTGCGGCCTGGATACAGCAATATACCGATCTGCAGCCGGGTGATCGCATCGCTGTACAGTTACCTAACGTCTTGCAGTACCCGATTGCCGTCTTTGGTGCCATTCGCGCCGGGCTGATCGTGGTCAACACCAACCCGCTGTACACCGCGCGGGAAATGGAACACCAGTTCAACGACTCCGGCGCCAAGGCGCTGGTATGCCTGGCGAACATGGCGCATCTGGCCGAGAAGGTCGTGCCGAAAACGCAGATCAGGCATGTCATCGTCACCGAAGTGGCCGACATGCTGTCGCCGCTCAAGCGGCTGCTGATCAACAGCGTCATCAGATACGTGAAGAAAATGGTCCCGGCCTATCACCTGCCGAAGGCCGTCAAATTCAACGATGTACTCGGCAAGGGCCGTGGCCAGCCGGTGACCGAGGTGTCGCCTGGCGGCGTCGATGTTGCCGTGCTGCAATACACCGGCGGCACCACCGGTGTGGCCAAGGGCGCAATGCTGACTCATCGCAATCTGATCGCCAACATGCTGCAATGCAGGGCGCTGATGGCTTCGAACCTTGACGAGGGGTGTGAAGTCATCATCACGCCGCTGCCGCTGTATCACATCTATGCCTTCACATTTCATTGCATGGCGATGATGCTGCTCGGCAATCACAACATTCTGATCAGCAACCCGCGTGACCTGCCTGCGATGGTCAAGGAGCTTTCGAAATGGAAGTTCAGCGGCTTTGTCGGCCTGAATACGTTGTTTGTGGCCCTGTGCAATAACGAGGGCTTCCGCAACCTCGATTTCTCGGCATTGAAAGTGACCCTGTCCGGCGGCATGGCCTTGCAGCAGTCCGCTGCCGAGCGCTGGAAGCAGGTCACTGGCTGCCAGGTCTGCGAAGGCTATGGCATGACCGAGACCAGCCCGGTGGCTACGGTCAATCCCGCTAAAGACGTGCAGATGGGGACCATTGGCATTCCAGTGCCGTCGACGCTGTGCAAGGTCATCGATGATGCTGGCAATGAGCTTGCGTTCGGTGAAACCGGCGAGTTGTGCATCAAGGGCCCTCAGGTCATGAAGGGCTACTGGCAGCGCCAGGAAGCCACCGATGAAATGCTCGACAGTGATGGCTGGCTCAAGACCGGCGACATCGCGATCATCCAGCCGGACGGCTACATCCGGATTGTCGATCGCAAGAAAGACATGATTCTGATCTCCGGTTTCAACGTTTACCCCAACGAACTGGAAGACGTGCTGACGACACTTCCCGGCGTGCTTCTGTGCGCCGCAATCGGCGTACCGGACGAGAAGTCGGGCGAGACCATCAAGGTTTTCGTCGTGGCCAAACCGGGCGTTACCCTGACCAAGGATCAGGTCATGGAGCACATGCGTGCCAACCTGACTGGCTATAAAGTGCCGCGCAGCGTGGAATTCCGTGATGTTCTGCCCACCACCAATGTGGGCAAGATCCTGCGTCGCGAGCTGCGTGATGAGGAATTGAAGAAGCTGGGCGTGAAGAAGTAGCGCGGAGTATCCATAAAGTCATGCGACGCAGAGCGTCGCACGATATTCAAGATTATCGTTCCGCACGCTCCAGCGTGGGAATGCAGGTCTCGACGCTCTGCGTCGCAAAAGGACGTGTAGCGTCCGGAATGGCGTACCTCATACTCTATTGTGATTGAGCACTGCTGCCGGCTAACCATGACCGCAATGGATAGCCTGACACTCAGGCCATTCGTCACGACCCGCCACAATCTGCGACAATCCGCACCTGCCATTTGAAAAAGACCCTGCGCGCCTGATGACCGACGAATCGCCTTCTATCGACCAACTCCTGAAAAACCTCGACCAAGCGATGATCAGCGAACGTCATCGTCTGCGCCGTCAGTTGCATGATCTGCGCAAAAAACCTGACGAGGCGAAGCTGGCGCAGTGGGTTGCACGGGTCCAGGCGTCTTGCGCGCAGGTGACGGCACGTCGTGAGAGCGTGCCGACGATCCGGTATGACGACAACTTGCCCATCGCCGCCAAGCGCGATGAGATCAAGGAGGCGTTGCTCAAGCATCAGGTGTTGATCATTGCAGGTGAGACAGGCTCCGGAAAGACCACCCAGTTGCCGAAAATCTGCCTTGAAATCGGTCGCGGCCAGCACGGTCTGATCGGTCATACCCAGCCGCGCAGGATTGCCGCACGCAGTGTGGCCAGCCGGGTGGCCGACGAACTGGGGACACCGCTGGGCGCGCTTGTCGGTTATCAAGTGCGCTTCGAGGATCAGAGCGACAGCAACACGCTGATCAAACTCATGACCGACGGTATCCTGCTGGCCGAAACCCAGCATGACCGCTTTCTCGAGCGCTACGACACTATCATCGTCGACGAAGCCCATGAGCGCAGCCTGAACATCGACTTTCTGCTCGGCTACCTGAAAACCCTGCTGCCACGGCGTCCGGACCTGAAGGTCATCATTACCTCCGCGACCATCGACCTGCAGCGCTTCTCCGAACACTTCAACGGTGCGCCGGTGATTGAAGTGTCCGGGCGTACGTTCCCCGTAGACCTCTGGTATCGCCCGCTGACCAGCGAGCAGGACGAGGAAGGCAACAGCGTCGAAGACGATCTGACGGTCGATCAGGCCATTCTGGCCACGCTGGATGAGCTGGCGGCCTTCGAGCGTACCGAACGCAAGAGCCCGGGCGATGTGCTGGTGTTTCTGCCCGGCGAGCGCGAGATTCGCGATGCCGCCGAAGTGCTGCGCAAGGCGCAGCTCAGGCACACCGAGATTCTGCCCCTGTATGCACGCCTTTCGCCCGCCGAACAGCAGCGCATTTTTCAGTCGCATCCCGGTCGTCGTGTGGTGCTGGCGACCAACGTGGCCGAAACCTCGTTGACGGTGCCGGGCATCCGTTACGTGATCGACACCGGTACTGCGCGCATCAGCCGCTATAGCTATCGTGCCAAGGTCCAGCGCCTGCCGATCGAGGCCGTGTCCCAGGCCAGTGCCAACCAGCGCAAGGGCCGTTGCGGACGTGTCGAACCCGGTCTGTGCGTGCGTCTGTACAGCGAAGAGGATTTCAACGGTCGGCCTGAATTCACTGACCCCGAGATCCTGCGCACCAACCTGGCGGCGGTCATCCTGCAGATGCTGCACTTGCGCCTGGGCGAGATCACCGATTTCCCGTTCATCGAGCCGCCGGATGGCAAGGCGATCAGCGACGGGTTCAACCTGCTGCAGGAGCTTTCTGCCGTCAATCGCGAGAATCAGCTGACCCCGCTGGGCCGCCAGCTGGCGCGTCTGCCGGTGGACCCGCGCATGGGGCGCATGCTTCTGGAAGCGGCGAAACAGGGCAGTCTGCAAGAAGTGTTGATCGTGGCCAGCGCCATGTCCGTACAGGATGTGCGCGAGCGCCCTCCCGAGCGTCAGCAGGCGGCCGATCAGGCCCATGCGCAATGGAAGGACGCCGATTCGGACTTCGCCGGGCTGGTCAATCTGTGGCGTGGTTTCGAAGAGCAGCGTCAGACGCTGACTGCCAGCCCGCTGCGCAACTGGTGTCGACGCAACTTTCTGAATTATCTGCGCCTGCGTGAGTGGCGCGACTCCCATCGACAACTAAGCCTGATTTGCCGTGATCTGCAACTGACGGTCAACAAAGAGCCAGCCGATTACCCGAAATTCCACAAGGCCATTCTCTCCGGCCTGTTGAGCCAGATCGGGCAAAAGGCCGAGGAGGGCGATTACCTCGGCGCTCGGCAGCGGCGCTTCTGGATTCATCCGTCTTCCGGGCTGGGCAAGAAGCGTCCGCAATGGCTGATGACCGCCGAACTGGTAGAAACCACCAAGCTGTACGCACGCATGGTCGCCAAGATCGATTCGGACTGGATCGAGCCGCTGGCTGGCCACCTGATCAAGAAAAATCATTTCGAGCCGCACTGGGAGAAAAAGCGCGGACAGGTCGTAGCGTTCGAGCAGATCACGCTGTTCGGCCTGATCGTAGTGGGCCGTCGCCCGGTGCATTTTGGCCCTGTCGACCCGGTGGTCTCGCGCGAGTTGTTCATCCGCGAAGGTCTGGTGCGTGGCGATATCCTGTCCCGGGCCAGGTGCCTGAGCGCCAATACCCGCCTGCTGGAGCAGCTCGACGAGCTGGAGGCCAAGGCTCGACGTCGCGATATTCTGGCTGACGAAGACACCTTGTACAGCTTCTATGAGGCGCGAATCCCGGCCGAGATTCACCAGACGGCCACGTTCGACAGTTGGTACAAGACCGAAAGCCAGAAGAACCCGCAACTGCTGATCATGCGTGAAGAGGACGTGCTGGCCCGCGAGGCCAGCGAAGTCACTGCCGCGCAGTATCCGGATACCTTGCACCTGGGCGACCTCAGCCTGTCGCTGAGTTATCACTTCGAGCCCAACCACCCACGCGATGGCGTGACGTTGCGCGTTCCCGCACCCTTGTTGCTGTCGCTGCCTGCCGAGCGCCTGGAGTGGCTGGTGCCGGGATTGCTGGAGACCAAGAGCATTGCACTGGTCCGCAATCTGCCCAAGGCTGTGCGCAAGAACTTCGTGCCGGTCCCGGACTTCATCAAGGCCGCATTGCAACGTATTACCTTTGGCGAGGGTTCATTGCCTCAGGCGCTGGGGCGTGAGCTGCTGCGCATGACCGGCGTGCGGGTCAGCGACGAGGCCTGGACCGAGGCGGCACAGCAGCTTGAAGGCCATCTGAAGATGAACCTGGAAATCGTCGATGGCAGTGGCAAGTTCCTCGGTGAGGGGCGTGATCTGGCCGAGCTGACGGCGCGCTTCGCCGAGGCCAGTCAGGCGGCACTGGCTGTGCCGCAAAGCGCAAAGAGTCAGCAGCCGGTGCAGGCCAAGGCTTTTGCTGCAGTGGCGCAGAAGACACAGCAGAACATCGCCGGGCTGTCGATGACGGTGTACCCGGCGCTGGTCGAAGAGGGCGGAGCGGTCAAGGAAGGCCGGTTTTCCACGCAGGCCGAGGCCGAGTATCAGCATCGCCGCGCCTTGCAGCGTCTGCTGTTGCAGCAGTTGGCCGAACCGGCAAAATTTCTGCGCAACAAATTACCGGGGCAGACCGAACTGGCCTTGCTGCACCGTGAGCTGGGGCGCATCGATGCATTGATCGAGGACATCCTGCTGGCCAGTCTCGACAGTTGCGTGCTTGAAGGTGAAGCCGAGTTGCCGCGCGACGGTGCCGGTCTGCTGTCACTGGCCGAGCGCAAACGCGCCGACTGGACCGAACACGCCGAACGGATGGCGAAGCTGACGCTGGAAATCCTCAAACTGTGGCATGGGCTGCAAAAGCGCTTCAAAGGCAAGATCGATCTGTCTCAGGCCGTTGCGCTCAACGATATCAAGGCGCAACTGAGCAGGCTGGTGTACCCCGGGTTCGTGCGTGAAACCCCGGCGGTGTGGTTCAAGGAACTGCCGCGCTACCTGAAAGCCATCGAGATGCGTCTGGAAAAGCTGCCGGGTCAGGTTCAGAAGGACCGGGTGTGGAGCATCGAACTGGCAGGCCTGTGGACGCAGTACCAGACGCGTGCCGACAAACATGCCCAGGAAGGCAAGCGTGATCCGGAACTGGCGCTGTATCGCTGGTGGATGGAGGAATACCGCGTTTCACTGTTCGCTCAGCAACTGGGCACCAAAATGCCGGTGTCGTACAAACGGTTGAGCAAGCAGTGGAGTCAGGTGGAAGCCTGATCCTGCGCCGGAGCCCGGCGCAGTGAATTGCGTCTATCGGGTCGATATTCATTGGCCCGATAGCGCCAAAACCGGGCTCTGTGGCACACTCCGCGCCTGTCTTCACCGTGTCATGAAATGCTGCTCCCTGTTGCGGGCAGATTTTACAGTCGCACTGGTACGTTGGTCCCAAAAAACAGTGGGCCTCCGGACGCCGTGCCTGAGCAGGTCTTTACCTGCAACTCAATAAGAGAGGAACGACCGTGCACAACGTCGTCATCAGCGGCACAGGCCTGTTTACCCCGGCCAACAGCATTTCCAACGAAGAGCTGGTGCAGTCTTTCAATGCCTATGTTGCACAATTCAACAGCGATAATGCCGCGGCTATCGAGCGTGGCGAGATAGAAGCGCTCAGTGAATCCAGTGCCGCTTTCATCGAGAAGGCTTCGGGCATCAAGAGCCGTTTTGTCATGGACAAGCAGGGCATTCTCGACCCGCAGCGCATGAAGCCCAACCTGCCGGAACGCGGTAATGACGAGTGGTCGATCCTTTGCCAGATGGGTGTAGCAGCGGCCGAACAGGCCTTGCAGCGCGCCGGCAGAACGGCTGCCGACATCGATGGCGTAATCGTTGCCTGCTCCAACCTGCAGCGGGCTTACCCGGCGATTGCCATCGAGATACAGGAAGCGCTGGGGGTTGCAGGCTACGGCTTTGACATGAACGTCGCCTGCTCGTCGGCGACCTTCGGCATTCAGGCGGCCTGTAACAGTGTGCAACTGGGTCAGGCCCGTGCCTTGCTGGTGATCAGCCCGGAGATCTGCACAGCGCACCTTAATTTCCGTGACCGTGACAGCCATTTCATTTTTGGCGACGGGGCGACGGCCGTTGTGGTAGAGCGCGCCGACCTTGCCACCTCGCCTTACCAGTTCGATATCGTCAGCACCCGTCTGCTGACTAAATTTTCCAACAACATCCGCAACAATTTCGGTTTCCTCAACCGCACTTCGGATCAAGGGCAAAACGCACCGGACAAGCTGTTCGTGCAGGAAGGTCGCAAGGTGTTCCGTGAGGTCTGCCCGATGGTTGCCGAACTGGTCGCTGCGCATTTGCAGGATAACGGCATCAACATCACCGACGTCAAACGCTTCTGGCTGCATCAGGCCAACCTGAGCATGAACCAACTGATCGTCAAGAAGCTGCTGGGCCGCGACGCCACGGTCGAAGAAGCACCGGTGATTCTCGACACGTATGGCAACACCAGCTCGGCTGGCTCGGTCATTGCGTTTCATACTTATCAGGATGATCTACCGAAGGGCGCGCTGGCTGTACTCAGTTCTTTCGGCGCCGGGTACTCGATCGGCAGCGTGATTCTGCGCAAACGCTGATTGCTTTGGACGGGTAGCGCTTGAGCCGCGAGCGTTACCTGTCATATCCCGTTATGTCACTCGCAACCTCTCGGGTCTTTATCGTGTTGGCTTTTAACCAAGCCATCACGGGTATCGACCATGTTCACTGTCAACATCACATCCGAAACGCAGGCGGTGCCAGGCAGCCGGCTTTCCGCGCACCCCTCCGACTCCGTGCCCTTCGAAACAGACCACCCCAATGCACAGTTCATTCGGGGCAATCTGCCTGCCTGGTATCTGAACGCACCGGCAACCTTGCGCCGGGCACTGCAGGCCAGTCAGCAGAAAACCATGCGCTCCTGGCATGTGCTGGAGCCCATCCGTAATCGACTGTTATCGGCACAGGAATTTGCTGCACCGCTGCTTTCAAAGGCATTTTTCGAGCGTTTCAAGCACAGGCTGGACGTTGAAGCGTTCCAGCTGATGACCTGGCGCTACGACGAGAGCTGGAAGCCCGATCCCCTTGAACAGACGCTGCTGCAGGCTGCGTTGCAGAACTTCGCGGCCAGCAATCGAAGCCGGTTCGATCCCTATTCGGCCATCCTGCGTACAGGGGGCCTGCGTTACTGGCTGATTGATAGCGCCGAGCGAAGATACCGGGTCGAATACAGGGACCGCATCAATATCAACCTTGAGCAGTTCGCCGATTTCTGCCATGAACTGGATCTCGGGGGCCGTTATCAGACCCACCTGGACAGCGTATTCAAACCCGCTGCCGCAGAGGCTGCGAGCGCGGTTGCTGCCGCGTTCATCGCCAGTGAGCGTGATGCCGTCGAGGTGCTCGCGCACATTGCCATGATGAAGGGCGACCTCACCGATGCCGCTTATCAGATGCTGCTGAGCGTAGTGAAGCCCGCTGACCGTCCACAATGGGATGGCAAGGGTGTACGCTACTGCCAGTTACACATGCTCGATACCTACGCTTTTTCAGGCTGCCTGTTACACGGTGCCTTGTTGATCCAGCAGGATATTCCTGAACCTGATGGCGGGCCTTGCGTGGTCTATATGCCTTCCGAACCCTCGCATCCGATCAAGCAGTTCGCGTCACTTCAGGCGTTCAGCGCCAGCCTTGCAGGAGCGCTCGGCAGCGAGAGTTATCGGCAATATTTCAGCCGCTTTGTCAGTCTGAGCAAAAGCCCGGAGTTCTTTGCCAAACTGAAATCGCGTCTTTATCCCGCTCAAGGGTCGACGCTGGACGTCAATGCTGACCTGGTCTTGCAGGCGCAGCCCTTTTCGAAACCTCCATTCGAGTTGCTTTACGACCACTTGCTGGCTAAGACCTACGGCGATTCAAGGGCAATCGCAGTGCCTTCGGCCCAGGCGGATCACATTGCCCGCGACGCATTGCTTACAAGCCTGAAAAGCAACGGCCTGGATATACTCAATGCGGCCGGGCTTTTTGTGCCGGTGCTGGGTGAGGTCATGGCAGTGATCGCTCTCTATCAGCTTGCCAGTAAAGCGTTCGTTGCCTATCAGGACTGGACGCACGGTGAAGTGGAAGAGGCGATGCAGCATGTTTACGAGATAGGTGAAGACGTGGCCCAGATGCTGGTGACAGGCAGCGTCATCGGTGCGGTGGAGCGCTTTGAGCCGTCGATGTTCATTGAAAGTCTGGTGCAAAAGAGGGTGGATCGATCAATCCGTCTTGGCAAACCGACTATCGGTGCCTATGCAGACACCGTCAGTTTACCGGATGGCCTGACTGCCAATGCCCTGGGACTCTACGAGCTCGACGGCAAGACCTGGCTGCCTCTGGGACGCAAGCTGTATCGCGTAGAGGCAGATGCGGCGCGCGAAAACTGGCGCATCAAACACCCGGTGAATGAGCGCTCGTACTCGCCAAGGCTGAAGCACAACGGCAACGGCATTTGGCACCATGAATGGGAAAACCCCATGGGTTGGGATGAGGTAACGTCTTTCCGGCGTCTGAGCCCGAGCTGCGATGCATTTACCGAGGACGAAATTCAGAAGGTCATGCGCATTACCGGCACCAGCGAGGGTGTGTTGCGCCAGATACATGTCGAAAGCCTGCAGCCTCCGGCCTTGTTGAAAGATGTTATTCAGCGCGTGGCAATCGAACGGGAGTTGCAGAGCTGTATCGAGGCGCTGAAGGCCGAAGATTCTGCGCAGGTAACGGTTGCTCGTATCGAGCCATGGATGAAGCTGCTGGCTTCGTCGCCGCGCTGGTCCAGGGAGCGGGGACTTTTACTGCTCGATGCCGACGGGACCATGCTCGATGCCTGGAACGCAGGTTCGCAGATGACACTTTCCTCTCATGTCACGGGGCCGACGGGAAACCTGACGCATGTGCTGGGCCAATTGCTGGAGGGGCTTGCACCCGATGAAATAAGCCTTCTGACTGGAAGCGGCAGCACGGAAACAGCTGCCCGGGTCAACGGCTTGAAACGCCATCTTGCCGAGTACGCTCAGCGTCATGTGGAGCAATTGCTTGATGGGCTTCATTCATTGGCAGAGCGCAGCAGCGACCCATTGGTCAAGCTGATCCAGCGCGACTTTGCCAGGCTGCCGGATGGCGTCGCCCTGGAGCTCATCGGCATGGCAAGTGACGCAGATAAAGCCCGGATGACATCAGAGAAACGTGTGCCGCTTTCGCTTGCCGAGCATGCTCGTGAGTATCAACAGCAGTTGAGACTGAACAGGGCCATCGAGGGCTTTTACCGAAGCATCACCGACAACCCCGATACCCATGCTGCGGGGCTCGGCATATTGCACGATGTGCCGGGCTGGCGCGGAGATCTGTCAATCGATCTACTCAAGGACACGCTGGAGGGGGACGTAATCACGAGCCTTGAAAGTGGCGAGGAGAGCGCCGTGCACCGGACTCTGGTCAAGACCAGTGAGGGATTTCAGCCCTTCAATCATCTGGGCAATTCTCTGGGGGAGGCCGACCCGCTTTTTTTCGGCGCTTTGCTCAATACGCTTACTGATGCAGTACGCATCAATATCGAGCTGCCTTTGAATGCTGACGAGCAGCAACTGCGCAGTCTGGCGGGCCGTACCGCAGCGGCTCGTCGCGACCGTGTCGCTGGCATTCTACGTATGCAACCTATCAAGCCCGCAGTCAAATGGCCGCAACGTTTGCCTGATGGCCGTATGGGTTATCCCATGAGTGGACGCTTGCGTAATTTATTTCGTCGGTTGGGCATTGGTGCGTCCAGGTATTCGCCTGAGCTTGCGGTGAAGAGCCTGTACCCGGACTTTACCGACGACGAGGTGTCGAGCTTTCTTGCTGAGTTACGGGCCGAGTATGTCGGTTCAGACGGGCAATTGCAGAGCTTCGTTCGGCAGCGGCTGCGCAACCTGGCCGATGAGTTGCGCACCCTGCAGACCACCCTGGACAAGTGGGTCGAGCAAACGCCTTTTTCCTCCTTGCGCAGATCAAGGGAAATTGCGGCAAGGCGCATTCACGGATGCTGGAAGAGACTCAGCGCTCACTGCAGAAACTACCAGGGTGAGTTCTTGGGCTACGCGCTTGATCTGGATGGTCTGCGCATAGGACAACTGCCGGATATAGCCGCCAGTTTTGCTCACGTGGCAGTGCTGAAAGTGCGCAACATGCAGCTGACTCAATCACAAGCGGATGCATTGCTGACAAGATTCAATAACTTGCGATCATTGAGCCTGGACTTCAACGATCTTCAATCCATGCCGGAGTCGATAGGGAGAATGACCCTGCTTGCAGAATTGTCAGTCAGCCACAATCCCTTGTACTGGACCGAGGCGTCCAACACCGTTTTACAGGACCTGAACCGTCTGGAGATCCTCGACCTCAACTATTGCGCCCTTGGTGCAGGGGCGGATATTCGGGCGATTAACGCCCTGCGCCTGCTGTTCTTGCGCGGTACAGGTATTGAAAGGTTGCCCCGGTGGAATTGGTCGAGGTCGGATTTGATTCGTATTGATGCGCGTGATAATCGCATCTCGGAAATCTCCATAGAGGAGCTCGAGAATATCGACCGCTCCCTCAGTTCATCGCGCCTGCACCTGCATCTGCAGGGCAATCCGTTGAATCAATCCACGCTGGAGCGTATCCGACTGTTTCGCGAGGGCAGGTTGCAAGCGCGATGGGTCGTCAGTCGTAATCCTCCGCCACTTGAGCCCAGGCCCGACAGCACGCCCTGGCTTGCAGGTATGAAGCCTGACCAGGCACGTGTTCGCACCACGCTTTGGCAAGACCTGCAAGCGTGTGCAGGGTCCACGGATTTTTTTCAGATGTTGAGCGATCTGGCGCACTCGGCCGACTTTACAAATAACCGTGCAGAGCTCACTGCGCGAGTCTGGAAGATGATCGAGTCGGCCTCGGCAAACTCAGAATTGCGTGCCCAGCTGTTCGATCTTGCCGCGCACCCCCAGACCTGCGGCGATGGCATGGCCCTGGTCTTTGGCGACATGGAGATACGTGTCCAGTTGTTCTCGATCATGTCATCCACGCCGGAGGCCGCGCAGCCAGAGGCACTGTTCAAGATGGCCAGAGGCCTGGAGCGCCTGGATCAGGTGGAAAAAATTGCGTTACGCGACATTACGCTTCGTCAGGCGATCGGCGAAACGGTGGATGAGGCTGAAGTGCGTCTGGCTTACCGCGTCGGCCTGCAAGCGCGGCTTGAACTGCCGGGTCAGGCGAAAACCATGCTGTTCAGCAATATGGCGAACGTAAGCAAAGCTGATTTGCAGATGGCGTACAACGAGATAATCGAGCGCGAGGGAACCCGGGCGTTTTTGGAGTCGATGATTGCCAGGGAATTCTGGATGAGTTATCTGGAAGTCCGTTACGCTCCCGTTTTCGAGCCGGTAAAGCGACCGTTCAATGAGCGTCTGGCGGTGCTGGATGAGCTGCCGGCGGATCAGCAATCCGATCAACAATACCTCGACCGGATTGCCCTCATCGCCAGCCAGCGTACGCAGGCGCTCAATCAATTGGCGATCAATCTTTCCATGCAGATTGCGGAGGCGGTGAACACGGTGCCTCAATAAGGGATATTCTTCACCCTGTCTGCCTATCGGGGAACCTGCATGCCTGTTCACGTTATCGACAGCCTCGGCACCGTCGCGCCAGCCCAATGGGATGCGCTGGTGCCAGGCAACCAGCCATTTCTGCGGCATGCATTTCTCAGTTCGCTGGAGGACAGCGGTAGTCTCGGGCCTCGTTCGGGCTGGCGTCCCGAGCATGTGCTGCACTATGAGAACGATCAACTGATGGCGGCGTTGCCGGCCTACCGGAAGTGGCATTCTTATGGCGAGTATGTGTTCGACCACGCTTGGGCAGACGCTTGTCGTCGCGCCGGAATCGCCTATTACCCCAAGCTGTTGGTAGCGGTGCCTTTCAGTCCGGTCGGCGGCTCGCGCATTCTGAGTAAAACGCCACAGGGCGGCATGGAGTTGCTCGGCGAGCTGCCGGCCTATCTGCAGAGTGAGGGGTTGTCTAGCGCGCACGTCAACTTCACCGATCCGGCTGCCGATGCCTTGCTTGCGTCGCAACCGGACTGGCTGCAGCGTTTTGGCTGCCAGTTCCACTGGCATAACCGGGGCTACCGCGACTTTCAGGATTTTCTCGACGCATTGAGTTCGCGCAAGCGCAAGCAGATGCGCAAGGAGCGCGAGCAGGTGGCGGGGCAGGGCATTCAGTTTGAATGGCTCGAAGGCGCGCAGATGACCGAGGTGCTGTGGGACTTCGTCTATGCCTGCTACTCCAATACCTATGAAGTACGCGGGCAAGCGCCGTACCTGACCCGCGAATTCTTCAGCCTGCTGGCCGAGCGCATGCCGGAATCGATTCGCGTGGTCATCGCCTTGCAAGGCTCACGCCCTGTGGCGATGGCCTTCAGTCTGATCGGCGACGACAGCTTTTATGGTCGTTACTGGGGTTGCCTGGCCGAGTTTGACCGCCTGCACTTCGAGACCTGTTTCTATCAGGGCATGGACTACGCAATCGCCCATGGCCTGCAACGATTCGATGCGGGTGCGCAGGGTGAGCACAAACTGATCCGCGGCTTCGAACCGCAGATTACCCGTTCGTGGCATTACCTGATGCATCCTGGATTGAAAGAGGCTGTCAGCGAGTTTCTGGAGCAGGAGCGAGTCGGCGTAATGGCCTATGCAGAGGATGCGCGCAGTGCGCTGCCGTATCGGCAGGCGGACTGATCGACCAGCAGACATTCAGCGGCCGCACTGACCTCTTCGCTTGCTCGGGAAGAGGCCAGCAATCTCTCTGCGCTCAATCCACCCCCACAAACCCCCCGGTCTGGTGCTGCCACAACCTCGCGTACAATCCGCCACGTGCCAGCAGTTCGCTGTGCGTGCCGGTTTCGGCTATCTGGCCTTTCTCCAGAACCACAAGGCGATCCATGCGCGCGATCGTCGACAAGCGGTGCGCGATGGCGATCACGGTCTTGCCCTGCATCAACGTTTCCAGGCTCTCCTGAATCGCTGCTTCGACTTCCGAGTCGAGTGCCGACGTGGCTTCGTCCATGATCAGGATCGGCGCGTCCTTGAGCAGCACACGGGTAATCGCGATACGCTGGCGCTGACCACCGGACAGCTTGACGCCGCGCTCTCCCACATGGGCGTCAAAACCGGTGCGACCTTCGGAGTCCGACAGCAACGGGATGAACTCTTCGGCGCGGGCCTTGCGAATCGCTTCCCAGAGCTGCTCGTCAGTTGCGTCAGGGTTGCCATACAGCAGGTTCTCGCGGATCGAACGGTGCAGCAGCGACGTGTCCTGGGTAATCATGCCGATCTGCGCACGCAGGCTTTCCTGAGTGATTTCCGAGATGTCCTGGCCGTCGATCAGAATCCTGCCGCCCTGCACGTCATACATGCGCAGCAGCAGGTTCACCAGCGTCGACTTGCCTGCGCCTGAAGGGCCGATCAGACCGATTTTCTCGCCCGGCTTGATGTCCAGGTTGAGGTTGTGAATGATCCCGTTGCCATTGCCGTAATGGAAATCGATGCCGTCGAACCGGACGCCGCCGTTTTCTATCTTCAGCGGCAATGCACCGGGTTTGTCATTGACCGTAACAGGCTGCGAGATACTCTGCAGACCGTCCTGTACGGTGCCGATGTTTTCGAAAATGCCATTGACCACCCACATGATCCAGCCGGACATGTTGACGATGCGGATCACCAGTCCTGTGGCCAGTGCGATCGCACCCACCGAGATCATGGACTGAGTCCACAGCCAGAGCGCCAGACCGGTGGTGGTGACAATCAGCACGCCGTTCATGGTGGTGATGGTGGTGTCCATCGACGTGACGACGCGGCCAGCCAGCTGGCTTTTTTCGGTTTGATCGCGCATCGCTTCGCGAGCGTACTGCTGCTCGTGGTTGGTATGGGCGAACAGCTTGAGGGTGGTGATGTTGGTGTAGCCGTCGACGATTCGGCCCATGAGCCGGGAGCGGGCATCCGAAGAGTCCACCGAGCGCTGCTTGACCCTGGGCACGAAATACATCAGCGAGAGTATGAACGCCACGATCCAGGTGCCCAGCGGGATCATCAGGCGCCAGTCTGCTTCGGCGAACAGCACCATGGCGCTGATCGCGTAGATCAGCACATGCCACAGCGCATCCACCGACTGCACTGCTGAATCGCGCAACGAGTTGCCGGTCTGCATGATGCGCTGCGCGATACGCCCGGCGAAGTCGTTCTGGAAGAAATTGACGCTCTGTTTGAGCACGTAGCTATGGTTCTGCCAGCGAATCAGGTTGGTCATGCCGGGGCTGATGGTCTGATGCACCAGCAGGTCATGCAGGCCGACAAAGATCGGCCGCAGCAGCAGGGCCACCACCACCATCCAGATCAATTCCGGGCCGTGGGTGCTGAAGAAGCTCTCCGGCGGCGTGGTCTGTGCCAGGTCGATGATGCGGCTCAGGTAGTTGAACAGCGACACCTCGATCAGTGCTCCGACCAGCCCGACCACCAGCAGCGCGGTGAACGTCGGCCATACCTGACGCAGGTAATAGAGGTAGAACGCGAAGACGGTATTGGGCGGGGCAGGGGTAGGAGCGTCTTTGAAGATATCGATCAGTTTTTCAAAACGACGATAAAGCATTGGCTATCACACCCACGCGACGTGGGTTCTCCTTGATAAGTGGAGGCTCTCCCGTCCGGATCGCATGAAGCCTGGGGCTTCATGCGATGCAGGTTCCTGCTCAGTCGACGCGTTTGGCGGACTTGATCAGGATCGGGTCGATTGGCACGTTTTGCATGCCTTTCTGAGTGCTGGTCTGGGCGTTGACGATGTTGTCGACAACGTCCATGCCTTTGACGACTTTCCCGAACACCGCATAACCGAAGTCACGCTTGCCGTTGTCGAGCATGGCATTGTCGTTGGTGTTGATGAAGAATTGACTGGTGGCCGAGTTCACGTCGGAAGTACGGGCCATGGCGATGGTGCCACGGACGTTGTGCAAACCGTTCTGTGCTTCGTTCTTGATCGGGTCCTTGGTCGGCTTCTGAACCAGTTGCTGGGTGAACCCGCCGCCCTGCACCATGAAGCCTGGAATCACGCGGTGAAAGATGGTGTCGGTGTAGAAGCCGCTGTCGACATAACCCAGAAAGTTCTGGGTGCTGACCGGCGCCTTGGTGTCCGCGAGCTCGATTTCAATCTGGCCGAAGCTGGTGTCGAGCACCACATGGGTGGCCTTGTCTTGCGCGGCCATCAGGTTGGCGGCAAACAGCACGGAGCAGGCGGCGAGAGCGATTTTTTTCAGCATGTGGCAACACGTCCTTCGGTAAGAGATATCGACTGTGACCGGCAAGGTAACCACGTTTGGCGTCCTTTGCCCAGCGCGTTGGAGGGTTTGCAAGGCTTCACGCAAGCGGTCTGCCTGCCAACAGTCCGCACACGTTTTTCAGACTGCGGTGCTCGCGATGAATTCCAGCAGTGTGCGATTGAATTGCTCTGGCTGGTCCAGCGGCGTGGCATGCCGGGAGTCGTTGATGACCTCCAGCCGTGCGTTGGGCAGGCGTTTGACGTAAGCCTCCTTGAGCGCGACCGGTGTGTAATCATGTTCGGCGGCAATGATCAGGGTCGGGCAGGTAATACGCCCCAGCCTGTTCTCCACGCCCCAGCCGACGATGGCATCGAAACTGGCCAGGTAGGCGCGCTTGTCGTTTCTGCCCCAGCGCTCGGCCATCTTGCGCCGCAGGTCGGCCTGTTCCGGGTGTGGAAACAGCAGCTTGCCCAGCGCCTTGCCCAGGGTTTCCATGCTGACGATGCGTGACAGGGTCCAGCGTCTCGCCCACTGCCACAGGTCTGCGGCGCTTCTGACCTTGACCTGCGGCGCGCTGTTGACGATGCACAGGCTCTTGAGCAACTGCGGCTGATCGGTGGCCAGCTGGAAGCCGATCATCCCGCCCATCGACAGGCCGACCAGGTGCACAGGGCCCAGACGAAGGTGTTCGATAAGCGCCTCTACGTCATTGCTCATGGCCCGAATACTGTAGCGCCCGTACGGTTTGTCCGAGCGCCCATGGCCGCGCATGTCCATGGCGATGACGCGGTATTGCCTGGCCAGTACCGGAATCTGATATTCCCAGTCCTGACAGCTTGAACCCAGGCCATGCAGCAGCAGGACAGGTTCGCCCTGGCCGTACTCTTCATAGTGCAGCGAACAGTCGTCGTGTTCGAAGAACGCCATGTGCCTTCTCCTGTCAGGCGTGTTGGGGAGCGTGGGTGGCTGTGGTGAGCGGCGTTGTGTCGAAGGTGCGGATCAGATCGATCAGAATCTGGGTGGCCGGGCCCAGTGGCCTGTCCTTGCTGGAGTAAAGATAGAATATCGGGTTGCGACTGCCGCCCTTGTCCAGGCGCAGTGGTTTGAGCAGCCCCTCGCGCAGTTCACGCTCGATCATGTGGCGAGGCAGCCAGGCGAAGCCCAGCCCGTTACTGACGAAGGTCGCGGCTGTGCCCAGGCTGCCGACTGTCCAGCGCTGTTCTGCACCCAGCCAGCCAAAATCCCGCGGTTGCTGCCTGCCGGAATCGCGAATGACCACTTGCAGCTGGCTTTCGAGGTCCTGGAAGGTCAGTTCGCGATTGGTCTGGTGCAGTGCGTGGTCCGGATGAGCCACGGCGACGAACTCGACGGCGCTCATCTCGGTGCCCAGATGGCCAGCAATGCCGTAGCTGCTGATGGCCAGGTCCGCCACACCTTCGAGCAGCACTTCCTCGACACCCGAGAGCACTTCTTCACGCAGCCGCACGCGGCAACCACGGCTCTGCGGCATGAACGCGGTCAACGCCCTGACCAAGCGCGCCGAAGGGTAGGCCGCATCGATCACCAGACGCACTTCCGCTTCCCAGCCTTGCTCCATATGGTGAGCGAGGTCTTCCAGTTGACTGGCCTGCTTGACCAGTTGCCGCGAGCGGCGCAGCAGCACGCCTCCTGCATCGGTCAGCACGGCCTTGCGCCCGTCTATGCGCAGCAACGGCACGCCGAGCTGTTCCTGCATGCGTGCCACCGTGTAACTCACCGATGATTGCGAGCGGTGCAGCGCCTCGGCGGCCTGAGCAAAACCACCGTGATCGACCACCGCTTGTAACGTGCGCCACTGGTCGAGAGTCACGCGGGGCGCTTTCATGCTGTAATTCCTCTTAATGTGCTGGCTTATTGTTCTATTCTGACAATCCCGCTTCGGAGATCGCTGAATGAATCGACTGTGCTGTGTACTGCTGGTCATGTTGCCTGTGACAGCTTTCGCGTACCCCATCGAGGTGGAAAAACAGTACCAGGGCGTGAAGATCGATTACGTGACGCACGACGTCTATCACAACATCGGATCGATCACCGTCAGCAACTATGGGGATGTAGACGCCAAATGTTCGGCCGTGTTCGTCAACGGGCCAGAGGCACCGCGTACACGGCATGTGCAGGTTGGCGCAGGTCAGAGTGTCGACGTTTCATCCACGTTCAATCGCAGCATCATCAAGTTGCGAATCAGGCTCAACTGCCAGCCAGCCTGAGAGTAGAGCGCTCTTATGGATAAAACAAATTTATGCAGGGGCGCGCAAAGCGCCGGGAAATGCATTCCCACGCGAGCGTGGGAATGATCATTGTCATGCTCTGAGCCCCGTGCTTCGGGCTCGGTCAGGCTTGCATACAGCGCTGAGCGCCGAGCCCATGCAGGGTCAGACGATGATATCGGCGGCCTGCAAGGTTTGTACGCCAGTGAGCTGGATTTCGAAGTCCGCCCCGACGTTGTCATCGGTGTTGCCATACAGCACACCGTCGGCAAAACGAAGCTCACCGCTGTTGTTGGCGCTGAACGCCGCGTTGCCGATGAACACAAACGCATCATGGCTATCGGTCAGCGGTCGGGCATCGAAACCGGAGAAGTCCAGTTTGTCGCCTTCTGCGGCCTTGAAGCCATTGATGATGTCGCGCAGGCTGCCCAGCCCCGCTTCGTTGCTGTTATTGAACACGTAGTGGTCGGCACCGGTGCCGCCGATCAGGGTGTCGGTGCCGACTCCACCGATCAGCACGTCGTCGCCTGCGCCGCCGGACAACGTGTCATTGCCCTCGCCGCCGCTCAGCGTGTTGGCGTTTTTGTTACCGGTCAGTGAGTCGGCAAACTGGCTGCCGGTCAGGTTCTCGATGCCCTTCAGTGTGTCCAGCCCCGAGCCTCCGGTGGCCTGTTGTGCGCTGGTGTTCAGCGCCACGGTGACTCCGGCACCCGCCAACAGATACGACACTGTGTCATTGCCGTCGCGTCCGTCCAGAACATTGTCGCCTGCGCCTGCGTAAATCAGGTTGTCGAGGGCATTGCCCGTTGCGTTGGCGGCCCCCGTGCCGGTAACCACGATGTTTTCCAGGTTGGCCCCCAGCGTATAGCTGGACAACGCGCTGTAAACCGTATCGACGCCGCCCACCTGTTTATCGGCATTGGTCTCGACCACCCGGTCTGCGACATCGTCGACGTAATAACTGTCCGATCCATCGCCGCCGGTCAGCAGGTCGGCACCCGCTGCGCCGTCGAGAATGTTGTTGCTGGCATTGCCGGTAATGACGTTCTTCAATGCGTTACCGATGCCATTGGTGGCAGATACACCGGTCAGCAGCAGGTTTTCCACATTCGCCCCCAGCACCCAGCTGACGGAAGACACTACGGTATCGATCTGCGAGGGCGAATCATTGCTTTCGGTGACGGTATCGAGCGCGTTATCGACCACGTAGATGTCGTTGCCGTCACCGCCGGTCATGGCGTCTGCGCCCTGATCGCCATCCAGTACGTCGTTGCCGGCGCTGCCCACCAGGGTGTCGTCATCACTGGTGCCAAAGATGTTGCCACCTTCGTTCTGGCCACTTTCGAAAATGGCCGCCGGGTCATTGTTGTCGCTGGTATTGCCTTGAAAGCCCAGATCATCGGCAATGAAGTCCGCCAGACGCTGGCCGACTATTTCGGCAGACTCTTCATGCAAATGCCAGACGTCATCGGGGTAAACCAATGGGTTGACCTCGTAGCGCAATGGCAGGTCGGTATAGTCAACCGCCAGCTTGACGTCGGCACGCTCGTTGGCGATGGCTTCCTGGGCAGTTCTTACGTACCCGGCACCCTCGACGATGGCGTTGATCTTTTCCTCGGTGTAACCACGCGCCTTGGCCGCTTCGGTCTGGTAATGGCCGGTTTCAGCCATGTACACGGTAAAGTCGCCTATCTGTGCATGCAGGTAATCGAATACCTTCAGGGTCGAGGCTTTGTACAGATCGGCTGCCGCCTGCTTGTCAGTGGCGCGGGCGATTTCCTGTGCGGCTTCTTCGCCCTGGCCCCATATGATCCCGGTCGTCACTTTGTCGATAGACGTCAGCGATGCCAGTTGCGACTTGAGCAGTTCAGCAGCGCGCAGCAGTGCCGGGCCAGGCTGATCGGTATCGACCAGCCACCAGGAAACACGCTGTTCTTCCTGGGTGCCGGTCGAGTAGCCGACGACGGTGCTGCCGCCCACGGCAAGGTCAATACCATCACCATTGGCATCGGTGAACTGACTGCGGACGTCGTAATCGGTGTAACGGGCCAGGTCCTTGACCATTTCCGAGGTGCCTGACTGGTTATCGTCCTCGGTCATCCGTAGCAGGCGGGCGTTGGACTGGCCCAGCGTCGGCAGGTAGAGAATTTCCTGGGCCTCACGCTGAGCGAAGACGAAGTCCGCGTCGGTCAGGGTGTCGATCAGATTGCCGCTCAGGGCGATTTCGAAGCGATTGCCGTCGGCATCCGGCGTGGCCGACTTGATGTAGGTTTTGTCGCCTGTCTCGTTGAGGGTCATGTACAGCGTGTGGTCTTCACCGCTGCCCAACCCCAGAAAGCCCAGAGCGGATACGTCTATCCTGTCCTGACCGGGAGTGAAGTCGTAGATCGTGTCGGTGGCGGTCAGCCCGCCAGCGTCGTAATCGCGATAGCTGTCGGTGAGTGCGCTGTAAACGAATGTGTCGGCATCGGCTCCACCGTACAAGGCGTCGCGCCCTGCGCCACCGTTTATAATGTCGGCACCGGTATCGCCGCGCAGCGTATCGTCGCCGCCCAGCCCCAGAAGGGTGTCGTTACCTTCGGTGCCGTACAGCGATTCCGCATTCTCGGTGCCGGTCAGAATACCCGGCGTCACGTTGCCCACGGTGATGGCAAAGCTGTCAGCCACCGACGCGCCCGTGGCATCGCTGGCGCTCAGCAGCACGGAGTAAAGTCCTGATGCAGTGCCGCTTGGCGTGCCGCTGAACGTCAGGGTCTTGCTGTCGAACTTCAACCACTCGGGCAGGGCGCTGTTATCACCCAGGGTTGCGCTGTAAGTCAGTGTGTCGCTGTCTGGATCACTGAAACTGCCAGGTTGCACCGCATAGGAGAACGCTTTCAGCTCGGTAACGTTCTGGTCCATCAGCGGCGTATTGAGTACCGGTGCCTGATTGGCGGCCGACGCGGTGGAGAAGATGAAGCTGGACGCACTCAGTTTGTCGAGCAGATTGCCTTGCAGCGCGATCTCGAAGCGATTGCCGGTAGTGTCGACTGCATTGGTCTTGATGTAGGTCTTACTGCCGTCGGCATTGACGGACAGGTAGATGGTATTGGCGCTGCCATCCCCCAGGCCACGCAGGCCGATGCTGGACAGGTCGATTCGGTCCTCGGCAGGGTTGAAGTCGGTGATGGTGTCGCTTTGCTTGGTACTGCTGGCGTTGTAGTTGCGATAGCTGTCCAGCCGCGAGTTATAGACGAACACGTCCGCGCCTGCCCCCCCGGTCAGGGTATCGGCATCAGCCCCGCCGTTGATGATGTCTGCACCAGCCCCGCCGTCGATACGGTCAATACCGGCATTGCCATTGATGACATCATTGCCGTCAGTGCCGGTGAGAGTATCGCCACCCGCCGTACCCTCCACGACCCGCTGAAAGATGAAATGGCTGGCATTGAGTGTGTCTTTCAGGTTGCCGCTCAAGCCCAGTTCGAAGCGGTTGCCACTGGCATCGGCGTCGAGTGACTTGATGTAAGTCCGGTCGAGCGTGGCGCTGTAGCTGATGTTCAGCGTGCCGCCTTTGCCGCTGCCCAGCCCGCTGAACCCCAGGTTTGTCAGGTCGATGCGGTCCTGGCTGATGTCGAAGTCGGTGACCAGGTCGGTGGCGCTGGCGGTCGCCGTGCGGTAGCTGTCGGTCAACTGATCGAAGCGAAAGGTGTCGGCACCCGCGCCGCCAGTGAGTTTGTCGGCACCGGCACCGCCCACCAGAATGTCGTCACCGGCACCGCCGCTGAGTGTGTCCTTGCCGGCCAGCCCGAGAATCATCTCGTTTGCTGCACTGCCGGTGATCGCATCGTTGGCCTCTGTCCCTTGCACGGTGACCAGGGGAAACGAATCGCCTGCAAAGCTGCCATCGCCGTAAACCAGGGTCAGCCCTTTGCTGGTGTGACTGATGGTGTTGCCGACGATACTGTTGCGGTCGGTGCCGTCTTCGTTGCGCTCGGCAACGCCGTAGGTGGAGTTGTCACTGCCTGTGATCACATTGCCGCGGATCAGGTTGTCGCTGCCGTTGAAATATTTGCCGGAGACGCCCGAGGTGTCGTCGTAGGATTGAATGATGATCTCTGGCACAGGCGCGCCGAGCGAGTTGTTGCTCAGGGTGTTATCAAAGACATCCACCCCGGAACTGCCGTAGATGCGTACGCCCGCACTGCCGTTGTCGTGAATGTCCAGGCCGCTGACCGAGACCTGGCTGGACAGCTTGATGAGCACGCCTTCGGCACCGTTGCCGTAGACCGCGCCACCGGTGATAGTGATATTGGCGGGCGAGGGGATGTTTTCACTGCCGCGCTGTACCACGATGCCGGTGCTGCCATTGCCGTAGGCGACGTTGTTGCTCAGGGTAAAATCGTGGGTGCTGGTCACCACGTTGAAGCCGTGGCGGTCGTTGTTGTAAGCGATGTTGTTTTCAAACACGCTGTCGCTCAGGTAATCGGCCACGAAGCCGTCGAGGCCGTTGCCATGGGAGACACTGTTCTTGATCACCATATTGACGGTCTGTTCGTGCGGGTCAAAACCGTATCCCGAGCAATCCTTGATCTCGACGCTGTCCAGCGTCACGTTCGAGTCCTTGCCGTCAGAGCCTGGAATGTAACCGTTGAACCAGCCGTCGACCTTGCCTGTGGTCGCGTCCCGGTTACCGTCCAGTGTCAGATTTTTCATGCCGAAGTCGTGAGTCTCTTCGCCGTAGGCCGAGCGCACGATGCCGGTGATTTTGGTATCCGAGCCATCCGCGAGTTTGATGACCGTCTCGCCCATGCCTGCGCCCGACAAGGTGACGTTGCTCTTGAGCATCAGGCAGCCATCCGAAGGCTCCTCGCCGCCGGACACAATGTATGTCCCGGCCCCCATGACCACTTCCCCACCGCCTGCCGCAGCGGCTGCGTCGATTGCGGCCTGAATGGCTGCCGTATCGTCAGTGACGCCGTCGCCCAGTGCTCCAAAATCTTTTGTGTTGAATATCATGATGTTACTCCAGGCGACGCGCATTTCAGGTGAGGAAGTCAATATTGCAGCGGTCCGATCATAAGACCTTTCGTTCAGAAAAAGTTGCTTGATATGGTCTATATTTTCGGCGAAACCGACGACATGTGCGTCAATAATGCAGCTGTCATATTTGTGACGGGTAACGCGGGTCGCGGCGATGGGTTGGCGTCAAAAAGCGGCGGCCTTCGAGTGGACAGTGAATGACGCAACCGCTATGGTCGCGCCCTTCAAAAATGAGGGGCGGGCATGGGATATCTACTTTTCGTCACACTGATTCAGGCGTTTTCGTTCAGCCTGATCGGTGTTTACCTGGCCGGGCACGTCGACAGCTACTTCGCGGTGCTGGTCCGCGTGGTGCTGGCCGGTCTGGTGTTCATTCCGCTGACCCGTTGGCGTCAGGTCGAACCCCGCTTCATGCGCAGCATGCTAGTGATTGGCGCGCTGCAGTTCGGCGTCACTTATGTATGCCTGTACCTGAGTTTCAGGGTGCTGACGGTGCCGGAAGTGCTGCTCTTCACCATCCTCACGCCGCTGCACGTGACGTTGATCGAAGATGCGCTGAACCGACGCTTCAACCCCTGGGCATTGCTGGCGGCGGTGGTCGCGGTGCTGGGCGCTGGCGTGATTCGTTACGATGGCCTGGACGGCGACTTCCTTGGCGGTTTCCTGTTGCTGCAACTGGCCAACTTCACCTACGCCGCGGGGCAGGTGCTGTACAAGCATCTGGTGGCGCGCCACCCGAGCGACCTGCCGCATTACCGACGCTTCGGCTATTTTTATCTCGGCGCCCTGGCCGTGGTCCTGCCGGCGTTCCTGATGTTCGGCAACCCGCAACACCTGCCCGAAGCACCGACCCAATGGATCGTGCTGCTATTTCTCGGCCTGGGTTCGACGGCGCTGGGCATGTATTGGTGGAACAAAGGCGCGTGCATGGTCAACGGCGGCACACTGGCGGTGATGAATAACCTGCATGTGCCGCTGGGGCTGTTGATCAATCTGCTGATCTGGAACCAGCATGAGGACTTCACCCGCCTGCTGATCGGCGGCGGGGTGATCGTGGCGTCGGTGTGGATCAGTCGGTTGGGCGTGCGGCGCGTGCCGGAGGGCGTTTCCGGCACGCCTTGAGTCAGACGTGCTGGCCGCCGTTGACGTGAATCTCTGCACCGTTCACATAGGACGCGCCGGCCGTGCACAGGAAGTAGATCAACGAGGCGACTTCCTCTGGCTTGCCCAGCCGGTGCATCGGCACCAGCCGCTCGACAATCTCTGCGGTGCCGGGTGACAGAATCGACGTATCGATTTCCCCCGGCGCAATGGCATTGACCCGTATCCCGTGCGGGCCGAAATCGAAGGCCATTTCTCGGGTCAGCGCCGACAGCGCCGCCTTGGACGTGGCATAGGCAACACCTGCAAACGGGTGGACCTTCGAGCCGGCGATGGAGGTGACATTGATGATGCTGCCCTTGGCCGCCTTCAACTCGTCAAACAAACCCCGGCCCAGCAGAGCGGTGGAGAACAGATTGACGTTGAATACCTTGATCCAGGTGCTGTAATCCGACTCCAGCACACCCATGCGCCCACCGTCCTCGGTCTTCGGTGAAACGCCGGCATTATTGACCAGCGCATCGAGCCGTCCGCCGAGCTTGTCCTTGATCGCCGCCATGCTCTCGCTGACGCTGTCGATGTCTTCCAGGTCCAGATGGATATGATTGAGCAGACCTTCAGCCCACGGGCAGTCAGCGACCCAGTTCTGCCGCGACGCCGTAAACACTTCCCAGCCAGCAGCATTGAAATGCTTGACCGTGGCATGACCGATACCCCGGCTTGCGCCAGTCAGCAAAAGCTTTTTCTTGTCGCTCATGAGTGCGTTCCGGTGTTGAGGGTGGAAGCATCATGTTTTTTGGTGGGTGGGGTGTCAATAACGGTGCGGTGATTGGCTGCGTGCGCTATGGGTATTGTGTTTGTCATCCAATAACCTACTCTCGGCATCAACCCCAAACAGGAGGCGACATGTTCGACAAAGGCATCTGGCTGAACCAACCCCGGCACTGCAGCGTGACGGACGAGCGCCTGACAGTCACCACAGACCCGCAAACCGATTTCTGGCAGCAGACGCACTACGGCTTCTGCCGCGACACCGGTCATTTTCTGGGTGTTTCGGTGACCGGTGATTTCACTGCGCAAGTGCATGTGCAGGGTGATTTCAAGACGCTTTACGATCAGGCGGGCTTGATGGTCCGCATTGACCAGCGCAACTGGGTCAAAACCGGCGTTGAAGTCAGCGACGGAGCCCTGATGCTGGGCAGCGTTTTAACCTGCGGACAATCCGATTGGGCCACGGGGGCGTTTGATGAGTCGTCATCCGGCCTCTGGCTGCGAGTCACAGTCGCCAAGGGCGTGCTGCGTATTCAGCACTCCAGCGACGGGCTGCGCTGGCCGCTGCTGCGCCTGGCACCATTTTCGGTGAGTGGGTCTTATGCCGTAGGGCCAATGTGCTGCAGTCCGGAGCGGGGCGGGCTGGAGGTGGTGTTCTCTCATTTTAAGGTCATGCCTGCGCTGGGCAAGGATTTGCATGATCTGACGTGAGTGGTTCTTCAGCGAGCCGTTGCAGGCTCGCTGAAGAGCGACAGGGTTATTTTGTGTTACTGAACGACGGTGAACTTGCAGTTTTCAGGTGATGTTTTTTCACACACGTTATAGACCAGACCAAAAGGCCCATCTTCTTTCTTCCAGACACTGCCTGCGGTTTTTACAGTGAAATCCTTATTATTTTTAGCGATGAAACGCATGTCCAGCGCCTCTCGCCCACCGATGTTGTAGGTGCAGTGCTGCAACATCTGAGGTGCGTCTGCACCCTCTTGAATAGCGATGGCCAGGTCAAAGGACTGCACAGGCATTTTCTTTGTTACAACGCCTTGCAGCACGCCTGTCCACTCACCGCCATTGCCGCTCGCCCGGTATACACCGGGCGATACCTGTTCGATCTTCGCGATAGCAGGGCAGTTTTCCGCCGCTTGAGAGGTCATGGACATGCCCAGCAGGGAAGTTGCAATTGCAGCGCTGACTAATATTTTTTTCATGATATTCCTTTGTTTGAAAATTCAATTCTTAATGTGTGTGTAGGCTTGCGTGCGGATTTTTGGCGTGGTGAGAGGATGCGAGCTTTTTGGATCCGCCAGTTGGTTACATATTTCTATATGGTGCGTAACGGCAAGTTTGTTGCGTGTTGTCTCGTCATAAAGGCGTCTGTGTTTTATTGCTGATTTGACCGTATTCAATGCACATGGAGCTATCTTAGGCGCTAGACTATTTACTGTCTGCGCCTTCAAGCCTTAATTGTGTGTAGGAAATGACGTTGGTTCGTGTGGGGATGGTGGGGTGGTTGAATTTTTGGAACCCTGAGCGTATATCCGTCACGCTGGATCTGATAAAAAATCAACCTGAAGGCCGCCATCACTGTAATAAGTAAATGGAAAATATCCCACTTATCCGTTCGTAATCGAACCAGGGCGTGACGCTCGGCTATTCGGCGTCTCGTGGAAGGGGAAACCTGTCAGGTTCCCCCTTGTTGTTCTGTCATCGCATGTTTGGACGGCGTTGTTTTCCGACGGACAGTGGCCTATTTAACGAGCGTGAAGGTGCATTTCTCTGGATCGATTTTTTCACACACGTGATTGATCATGCCAAAGTAACCATCTTCTTTTTTTCAGTAATTTCCTTCGACTTTTACGATGACGTCTTTTCCGTCTTTTCCGGTGAAGCGCATGTTTAACTTGTTGTCTTTTTCTATATTGTACTCACAGTATTGTAATCGTTGCGGTGCGCTGTCACTCTCCTGAGTGACAGTTGCAAGTTTTAAGGAAAGCACCTTGAGGTTTTTTTCTATCTCTGTTGAGGACGTCCCTGTCCATTTTCCCCACTTGCGGTGTAGCCGCCTGCATTATCCTGCTGAACTTTAGAGAGCACTGGGCAGCTTTCGCTCGCCTGGGCGGCCGCCGCAATTAACAGCAGGCATGACCCAGTCATGGCGCTGAATAATCTGTTCATCATAAATATTCCTTTATTTATGTTTAATAGTTATTGGGCACAATCGGTACAGGTAACCATTTTGTGAGTATGCGTTGCCGTTGTTGTTTGTCAAGGCACCCCGAATACAATGTTTGGCATTTAAAAGTATCCGTCCGGCCAAGTCATCTACTCAGCCCCGCAAGGCCACGACATGGTGTGCACTTAAATTTAAGTGGGCACCAATTCTAGCCTTTTAAGCGGGTATTTCATGCAGCCAACACGCCGTACCTATTCAAAATCCTTCAAGGCCCAGGTCATTCAAGAGTGTGTCCAACCCGGCGCTTCGATTGCCAGCATCGCACTCAGCCATAGCCTCAACGCAAACCTCGTCCACAAATGGATTCGAGTGCACGCGCAGAAAAGCACTGCGCTGCAACCTGCATTTATTCCGTTACCCATGCCGCTGGCCGGAGCAAATTCGCAAGCGACATCGTCGAATATCTGCGTTGAGATCCAGCACCCGCACGGCACCATCAAAGTGAACTGGCCAACTGAAAGTGCTGCCACCTGCGCGACGTTTCTTCGAGATCTGCTGCGATGATTCGCATCGACTCCATCTGGCTTGCCACCGAGCCGATGGACATGCGAGCGGGCACCGAAACCGCGTTAGCCAGGGTGATCGCGGTGTTCGGTGCGGCGAAGCCGCACAGTGCTTATCTGTTTGCCAACCGCCGCGCCACTCGCATGAAAGTTCTGGTGCATGACGGCTTCGGTATTTGGCTGGCTGCACGTCGGTTAAATCAGGGTAGGTTCCACTGGCCAAGCATTCGTCATGGCTCTGAAATGCAGTTGGACACCGAGCAACTTCAGGCCTTGGTATTGGGTCTGCCATGGCAACGCGCGGGTTCCGGCGGCGCGATCACACTGCTTTAACGCCTGCCATTAGCCCATCGATCTATCGCCGCGAACGGCCTGCTCTGGCAAAATTCGAGGCATGACTTCTTCGCCCGACCTCGACCAATTGTCCCCCGACCAACTGCGTGCCTTGGCGGCGCAGTTGCTCTCGCAAGTCGAGACCATGGGCAAGACGGTCGAGACAATGGGTAAGAAGATCAACCGCGATCAAACGGTGATCGAGAAGCTGACCCACGAGATCGCACAACTCAAGCGCTTGAAGTTTGCCAAGCGTAGTGAGCAGATGAATCCTGAGCAGGCCAGCCTGCTAGATGACCTGATCGATACCGATATCGCGGTGATTGAAGCAGAGCTTCAGGCGTTGCAAACAATGCCAGCGACGACCGAGAAAAAGCAAAAACCCAAGCGCACTGCATTGCCGGCAGAGTTTCCACGCACGTTGATCCATCACGAACCGGACAATACTCACTGCCCCTGTGGCTGCGCCCTCAAGCGCATCGGTGAAGACGTCAGCGAGAAGCTGGACTACACGCCGGGCATATTCACCGTCGAGCGCCATGTTCGCGGAAAATGGGTCTGTGATGACTGCGAAACGCTGATCCAGGCGCCGGTTCCGGCGCAGATCATCGACAAGGGCATCCCGACCGCCGGACTGCTGGCCCACGTCATGATCGCCAAGTTTGCCGACCACTTGCCGCTTTACCGCCAAGAGTCGATTTTCGGTCGAGCCGGCTTGGCGATTCCACGTTCAACGTTGGCTCAATGGGTTGGCGTGACGGGCGTGCAGTTACAGCCGCTGGTCGACGCGCTGCGCGACGTGGTGCTTGGGCAGCAAGTCATCCATGCTGATGAAACACCAGTGCAGATGCTCGCTCCAGGCTCGAAGAAAACTCACCGCTCTTATGTGTGGGCCTACACCACCAGCCAGTTCTGTGAAACAGCGGCTGTCGTTTATGACTTCAGTCCCAGTCGCGCTGGTGAGCATGCTCGCAAGTTCCTGCAAGGCTGGAAGGGCAAGCTGGTCTGTGATGATTTTGGCGGTTACAAGGCCAGCTTCGAACTCGGCGTGACCGAGATCGGCTGCATGGCCCATGCGCGGCGTAAGTTCTTCGAGCTGCACGCCACTAACAAGAGCATGCTCGCCGAGCAGGCCCTGCGCTATATCCAGTTACTGTACGAAATCGAACGTGACGCCCGCGATCTGGAGCCGGATTTACGACGCCGAATACGGCAAGAAAAAGCCGTACCGGTGATGGATGTGCTGCATACCTGGATGATCGCCCAGCGTGATCTCGTGCCTGAAGGTTCGGCTATCAGCAGAGCCCTGGATTACAGCCTCAAACGCTGGGCGGCGCTGTCGCGCTACCTCGATGACGGAGCCGTACCCATTGACAACAACTGGGCAGAGAACCAGATCCGACCGTGGGCCCTTGGGCGCAAGAACTGGCTCTTTGCAGGGTCGTTGCGCAGCGGCAAACGGGCCGCAGCGATCATGAGTTTGATCCAGTCGGCGCGGCTGAATGGGCATGATCCGTATGCCTATTTAAAGGATGTTCTCAAGCGGCTGCCGACGCAGCGAGCAAGCGAGATCGGACAACTGCTGCCGCATCAGTGGACGGGGCCTGGCTTAATGGTGCCTTCGGCAGACGCTTTTGCGTGTATCAACTCTCACTCAGGCTAATAGGCCCGCAACCAGTCGACCAAACGCTGCGGGATGTTGCAACATCATTAGGTGTCCAACGTCTGGCATGATGGTGAGACTCGTCGCTCCCTTATTTGCCCAGTCAGGAACATCCCAACCTCCGACTGAGTGTTCACCCGCCAACAAATGCACCGGTACCGAAGCGAACACGCTCCTTAAGATTGTTTGATAGTCAGGGCGCCCTGTGACCGCCACTACCGATTGGGCCATCGCTTGCAAGGTTGAAGCAGGTTGGTGGGCAAGCCAGGTCTTCGCAGTTTCTGTTTTGCCAGCGGGCCACAGTATTCCGGATCGCTCCAGCCAGGCCTCGGGATCGGCCCGGAATCCCTCCAGCATGGTTTCTGCTTGCTCTACTGACATGTTCGCGACGGACGATGACCAGAAGGCATCCTTCAGGGTGAAGTTACCTTCAACACTGACAAGGCTCTTCACGCGCTCTGGGTAGCGGTGGGCAAATGCATAGGCCACCACTCCACCGACCGAATGCCCAACAAGATTCACTGCACATTCATTGAACTCGGCTTCGACCACCTCGCGTATTCGTTCGACCTGTCCCTGAATATTGATGTTCCCTACAGGCGTATCTTGATGGTTTCCATAGCCGTAAAGGTCAGGTGCAAGGAAAGGTCGATCACCGAGTTGTCTATGAATCTCAGGATCATTCAACGTACCGATAAGGCCGTTGATGAATACAACAGGGGCGTTGGATGCGTTATTCATTTGGCTTTCCTTGCGAACAATGAAGTGAATTCTTTTCTTTAGCGTCGTGAACGGTTGAGCGAACATCTGGGACGGGGCTCACAGACATTGCGACGAGATCTTCCAGCAACGCTCTCCCCTGAAGCCAATCACCAAGTCCGCTGGCAGAATTGATGTGCCCTTGGGGCCCGATGTTCACCAGGCGGCTGCCCCAGGCTTCTGCACATCGCTGGCTATAATCCATATCTGCATATGGGTCGTTGCAGCTTGCGACAACGGTACTTGGAAATGCAAAACGCTTCAGGCCAAGTGGACTAAATCCTAGCGCCTCGTTCGGAAAAGTGGAGCGGTCGGGGTCTGGTACAGCAACCAGCAAAGCAGCCCTAACCAATGTGCGACTACATTGCGCCCAGTGGGCGACTTGCAGGCAGCCAAGGCTGTGGGCTACCAACACGATGTCGGGCCCCGCTCGGCTAATAGCGGCCTCCAGATTCTCGACCCATTTTGTGCAAACTGGTCGATTCCAGTCTTGCCCCCCAATGCTCTCCATGGAAGCGTCGGTGTGTGCCCATATCGTCTGCCAGTGACCTGGCCCGGAATTGCCAATGCCCGGGAGGAGCAATATCGAAGGTGTCATTTCTTGTTTCTCAGAAGGGGTGTCCGCAGAATGTAGCGAATGACACATCGACCTTGGATGGCAAATCATCCGAAAGAAGCGTCGTCAACCGATGATTCATCGGATTACTCAGTAGAGGAAAAGCATGGGACTGGACAGCAAAGATTGGCAGATTCTGGAGGCACTGCAAAAGAATGCACGGCAAAGCCTGGCATCCTTGGGCAAGCGCATTGGGCTTTCCCAACCGGCTATGAGCGAGTTCAGAAACTCGAAGCTGCGGGTGTCATAGAGGGTTACAGCGCGCGGGTAAGTTTGCGTGAGGTAGGGTTGGGGTTGCAGGCGATTCTGCGCATTCGCACAACTCACCAGCACATCAAGCGCTATCTGGAGTTGTTTAACAACATACCTGAGGTGCTAGAAGCTGACAGGATTACGGGAGAAGACTGCTTCATAGTCCGTTGCGCGTTTTCTCAGCCTGAATCGCCCCGGATTCTCTAGACACCTTGCAAGCTCATTGCGTAACGTTTTTCAAACTCTACCGGTGACAGCTGATTGTTGAAACCATGGCGGCGTTTTGGGTTGTAGAACATCTCGATGTAATCGAACACATCACTACGAGCATCTTGCCGTGAGGTGTAGATTTTCCGCTTGATTCGTTCCCGTTTCAGAAGCTGGAAAAAGCTCTCAGCCACGGCGTTGTCATGACAATTGCCTCGGCCGCTCATGCTGGCAACCAAATTGTTTGCCTTCAAAAAACTGCGCCAATCGGAGCTGCTGTACTGGCTGCCCTGGTCGGAGTGAACCATCACCTCTTGTTTCGGTTTTCGCCTCCAAACCGCCATCAATAACGCATCAATGGCCAAATCACTGGTCATCTGCGACTTCATTGACCAGCCAACGACCTGACGAGAAAACAGATCCAGCACCACCGCCAAATACAGCCAGCCTTCATACGTACGAATGTAGGTGATGTCGGTGACCCAAACCTTGTTGGGTTCCACGACATCGAACTCGCGCTTCAGTAAATTGGGTGAGGCGACCGCTGGCTTACCGCCGTACTTTCCAGGGCGACGTCGATACCCTGTCTGAGAGCGCAGACCTTCAAGACGCATCAACCTCGCCACACGATGCCGACCACAATCTTCACCGACCTCGCGCAGGTCGTCATGGATTTTGCGATAGCCATAAACTCCGCCGCTCTCCAGCCACGAGTGCTTGATCAAACCCAGCAATCGCTGGTCGTCTTTAGCGCGTGCAGATTGCGGCTCAGACAACCAAGCGTAATAACCACTGGGATGGACTTTCAGCGTCAGGCAAAGCCGTCGAATGGAGTAGTCGCCCGCGCGCTGCTTGATAAAGGCGTACTTCAGCCGCACTCCTTGGCAAAGTACGCTGCGGCCTTTTTTAAGATGTCTCGCTCTTCAGTGACCCGCTTGAGTTCCGCTCGCAGACGACGCAGTTCAGCGTGCTGATCATCGTCTTGCTGCCGTTCTGCCTGAGGTTTGCTGTAGCGCTTTATCCAGGCATAGAGGCTATGCGGTGACACGCCAAGACGCGCCGCCACATCAGCGACAGGCAGCTTCTTTTCGGTCACTTGATTGACCGCTTGGATTTTGAATTCTTCGGGATAACGTGGGTTGCTCATGGCACCTCCTGATTGGCCTCAGTTTAAGGCATGGAGGTGTCTACGAAACCCGGGGCGATTCAGAACTGCTTAGCACTGCAGCTACCTTCAGCCCAAACGCGCTGCAGCCTTGCAAGCCTCCGATATCGGCGGTTCGTTTGCTGGGATCTTCCAGTACGATATCCACTGCCGTGGTAATAGCAGTAGATGCTTCTAACAGTCCCTGATGATCGCGACGTTCGCCCATCCAACCAAGCAACATGGCAACGGAAAGAATCATCGATACCGGATTGGCTTTATCCTGGCCGGCAATGTTGGGTGCAGACCCATGTTGCGCCTGAGCGCAGCAGTGTTTGTCGCTGGCCATTATCGATCCGGCGAGACCGAGACTGCCGGATAGCTCACTAGCCAAATCACTAAGGATGTCGCCGTAAAAATTTGTAGTCACAAGCACATCGAAACGCTCTGGATTGCGCACGAGATGCGCCGTACACGCGTCAACCAACAAGTCATCCAACTGCACATCTGGAAAGTCTCGGCTGACGTCCCGTACACATTCCATGAACAAGCCATCGGTCATATGGAAACTGTTGGTCTTGTGGACAGCGGTAACCTTCTTTCTCCGTACTGACGCGAGCTCGAAAGCGCGACGGGCGATACGCTCGCAGCAGTGACGTGTGATCTTGCGGGTAGACAATGCCATGTCTGGTGTTGGCATCACCTCACCCCAGCCCCGGCTCATGTTGCGGTCAGGGTAAAAGCCTTCAGTCGCCTCGCGCATGATGATCAGATCCATAGTTCTCCCTTCGCGCATGTTCGATTGCAGGAAGGAACGTGTTCTGGCGGGCCGAACATTCGCATACAGATCCAGCCCTGTACGGAAAGCGGCGGAGATGTTGCGGCCTCCCTTTTCAGGTGCAGGATAATCGGCGTGGGACTGTGTGCCGAGAATGATGCCGTCGTACTCCTTCGCTTTTTTCAAAACATCATCACGCAAAGTAGTGCCGTATTTCTCAAGGCTCACGAAGCCGACATCATCATGATCAAAGCTCAACCCTAATCCGAACTTCTCATTCGCCGCTGATAGTACGGCCAGTGATGAACTTACAATTTCAGGCCCGATTCCATCACCTGGTAACACCAATAAACGCATAGCCTAGGCTCCGAATTCAACTCTGGCCGGAACGAAGCCGGCCAGGTTTGTTTGCTTACGATGCCACCGAATACAGTGGGAAGAGGCCCAATAACATTGAAGACATCATGATGAGCAACGACAGCGCCAGAGACCATTTGAATGTGTACTTTTGATGATCGCTGAATTCGACGCCGGCGAGGCCTACAAGCAAGTAGGTTGAGGCCACGAGTGGGCTAAGTAGATGCACCGGCTGACCTGCCATCGATGCGCGTCCGATTTCTGCGGCGGAAATACCGTAAGCCTCCGCTGCATGAGCCAGCACCGGAAGTACACCGTAATAGAAAGCGTCGTTAGACATGAAGAAGGTGCCCGGAATGCTGACCAAGGCGGTGATTGGTGCGAGATAAGCACCCCATGATTCAGGCAAAGCCCACAGAAGCGTATCGGACATGGCTTTTACCATGCCCGTCCCTGACAGGATGCCAGCAAAAATACCTGCAGCAAGGAAGATGGCTATCTGATTAAGTGCGGTTGGAGCATGTGCGGCAATCCGTCGACGTTGGTCATCAATGCTTGGGTAGTTGATGACCAAAGCAATCGAGAACGCCATCATGAACAGAATTGGCAATGGCAAAAGCTCCACTACCAGGCACCCCATCAATGTCACTGTGAGGACAGCGTTGAGCCAGAACATCTTAGGCCGACGCAACTCGGCGTTTTCAGCGCTGAGCGTCATCAGGTCGGACATATCTTCGTCTGCGCCTCGGGCGTATCGACCACTACCTCCAGCGGGTAGCTTGAGCGTTCCTAACCGACGACGCTCTTGTATCCCCAGGTAAAAAGCCAGCAGGACTACGCCGGCAAAGCTTATGAGCATTGATGGAATCAAAGGCAGGAACAGCTCAGTGGTTTCAACCTGCAGCGCTGCAGCAGCACGTGCAAGTGGCCCTCCCCAAGGCAGTAAGTTTGTGACGCTCGCTGCCAATATAACCACGCACGGAAGGATCAAAGGATTGAGTCCAAGCCTCCTGAATAACGGCAGCATGGCCGTAAGTGTAATCATGTAGGTAGTAGAACCATCGCCGTCCAGGGAAACCATCCCCGCCAATATTGTTGCGAATACGACGGCTTTGGCTGGATCGCCTTTGATCAGACGAATAAAGGTTTTGATGATTGGATCGAACAGGCCGGTATCAAACATCATCCCGAAATAGAGGATCGCGAACATGACCATCACTGCGGTGGGTGCGACCTTGCGCAGCCCCTCGATCATCATGGTGCCCATGTCGCCTGTGAACCCAGCCATCATTGCAAAGATGATGGGAATGATGGTCATGGCTACCAAGGGGGCAAGCCGCTTGGTCATGATCAATGTCATGAACACCACAATCATGCCGTAGCCAAAAAAGGACAGCATTGAAATCTCCTGGTTAGGATTATTTTTATAAGGGAGTAACTAAGCGGCGCATCAGCGTCACGTCATATGCAACCCGCCGTTTACGGCGAAATCGGCACCTGTGACGAATGAAGATTCTTCCGACGCTAGCCATGCACACATTGCCGCGACTTCTTCGGGTTTACCGAGGCGCTTCATAGGGATGTCTTCGACGATCTTGTCCATCAAAGACGTGTGAGTTATCGATTTCAGCCGCTCAGTGCCTATGTAACCTGGTGAGACGGTGTTGACCGTGACCCCACGGTGAGCGACCTCTCTAGCCAGAGCCCGAGTGAAACCACGAATTGAAGATTTCGCCGTGGTGTAATTCACCTGACCGATATGTCCCAGCTGTGCATTGACCGTTGAGATGTTGATAATCCGCCCCCAGCGCCTTGAGCTCATACCATCGACAACTTGCTTGGTTACGTTGAACAGTGAGTTGAGGTTGGTATCGATAACGGTTTGCCAATCGTTCGGTGACATGTCCTTGAACAGCACGTTGCATGTGGTGCCAGCGTTGTTTACTAGCACATCGATAGGGCCGACTTCTTTGATGATCTTGTCAAAGGCTGCCACTGTAGAGTTCCAATCTGCTACGTTGCCTTCACAGGCAATGAACTCAAATCCCAGTTTTTTATTCTTTTTCAACCAAGCATCTTTGATCGCAGAATCTGGCCCGCAGCCTGCCACGACGATGAAGCCGTCTTTGTGAAGTCTCTGGCAGACAGCGGTGCCAATTCCACCCATTCCGCCAGTGACAAACGCGATTCGTTTGGACATGAGCAGTCCTCCTAAAATGACAAGGTGCATCGGAAGTTCGAGATATTCACTGAGCTCTACGTCGCATGTAGTTCGGTAATCGGCATCCGATTACCGCTTCTGGACGAAGGGGGCGGTCAGTCGGTGGTTCGGACTGCTACGCAGTCGCCGATGACTATTGGTGAAAGGAGTTTGATCAGGCGTATCTGAAGGAGTCGATCCATGGGCAAGTCTCTTTTATTGTTTTTCATCAACTGGCTGAGTCCTCATCCTAGGGGCATGCTGTCGACATTTGAATTGGTCATTGGGTAACGAAGCCTTCTCCAAACGAGAATGCTGAAGTCAATCTGACGAATGAATATGGATGTCAAAATTCAGAGGCTGCGTCCCCAAGTCTTTTCCAGGAGCTCAGCTAGTTGGCGTTTTATTGCTCGCCTCGACTGGCTGCCTAATTGGCCCGAAATTCATGCGAAGCCCGACGCTCATGGCGCATTCATCAGGCTTGCTCCGGCGTTCAGGGGGGAGAAGCTCAGCGTGGCAGTCTTGCCACGTCGAGTCGCCGCTTTTCCTCAAACTGTAGTGGTCTAATGAAACCGGACACCCATTTAGGCGAGAATGATCGCCAGATAGAGGTGTCTGATGACCAAACAACGTCGTTCCTTTTCCGCTGAGTTCAAACGCGAGGCCGCAGGCCTCGTGCTCGATCAAGGCTATAGCCATATCGAAGCCAGCCGCTCGCTTGGTGTGGTTGAGTCCGCGTTGCGCCGCTGGGTTAATCAGCTTCAGCAGGAGCGCACCGGCGTTACTCCGCAGAGTAAAGCGCTGACGCCAGAGCAACAGAAAATCCAGGAATTGGAAGCTCGAATCGCTCGACTTGAGCGGGAGAAATCCATTTTAAAAAAGGCTACCGCGCTCTTGATGTCGGAAGAGCACGAGCGCACACGCTGATTGATCAGTTAAGTACCCAAGAGCCGGTCGATTGGCTTTGCGCAGTCTTTGATGTCACTCGTTCGTGTTACTACGCCCACCGCCTCAGGCGCCGAAATCCCGACGTTGAGCGGCTTCGGTTGCGCAGTCGGGTCAACGAACTTTTCACGCAAAGTCGAAGTACTGCCGGTAGCCGCAGTATCGTGTCGATGATGCAGGAAGACGGCGAGCAGATCGGGCGGTTTAAGGTGCGAGGCCTGATGCGGGAACTGGCGCTAGTCAGCAAACAACCTGGATCACATGCCTACAAACAAGCGGCGGTCGAGCGGCCTGACATTCCGAATATCTTGAATCGAGAGTTTGATGTTCCGGCACCCAACCAGGTCTGGTGTGGCGACATCACCTACATCTGGGCTCAAGGGAAATGGCATTACCTGGCAGTCGTTCTGGATCTCTACGCACGCCGGATTGTGGGCTGGGCGCTGTCAAACAAGCCGGATGCGGATCTGGTCATCAAGGCGTTGGACATGGCTTATGAGCAGCGTGGCAGGCCTCAAGGGCTAATGTTTCACTCGGATCAGGGCTCGCAATATGGCAGCCGTCAGTTTCGCCAACGGCTCTGGCGTTACCGCATGCGCCAAAGCATGAGCCGTCGTGGAAACTGTTGGGATAATGCGCCGATGGAGCGTGTGTTTCGCAGCTTGAAAACTGAGTGGATACCAACCGTGGGCTACATGACAGCTCAAGAAGCGCACCGCGACATCAGTCATTACCTGATGCATCGTTACAACTGGATTAGACCGCACCAATTCAACAACGGACTGGCACCAGCTCAGGCCGAGAAAAAACTTAACGTCGTGTCCGGGATTAGTTGACCACTACAAACCAAGGGTGGGGCGAATGGATAGAAGCTGCACTCATGGAGCGCAGCCACCTAAGCAGTTACTGCCAGGCGAAACCGTAGGAGTGCGACATTTATTTCCGTGCGGAGAAAAAACGAACATGCCGATGGCTGGGAGGATGGCTTTGGGGGTTGAGCGGCGGCGCGAAACGATTTGAAATCCTTCCGACTTTCTACCTACCTTTCACTCTCAGGAGTCCAAGGTGCCGGTCAGAAGGATGATACGATTTATCCCTGAGCGTTCAGCGCTGGCCCTACGCGCACATCTTCCTGACCGCTGGCACGTAATGCATCTGCGATAAAGCCGCTGCGTATCTTCTGATCCAGGAATGCTCGTACGTATTCAGCTCCTGCCGTACGTCCTTTCGGTACGGCCATCGCTTGCCGGATCTCGGTGAAACTATCCGGTAGGACGCGAAAGCCTTCGTTCTTGATCGCGAAGCCTTCTAAGGGCTGGCGGACGCCAGCGGCGGCGTCAAGGCCCTGTTCCACAAACCATTCCACCGCTGCGGCAGATGTCGGGGCCCGAACCAGTTCTGCAGCGGTGAGCGTTCGGCTGAGGTACAGGTCGTATGCTGCACCTGTGCCAACGGCGAGCCGCGCTCCCAAATGATCAAGTTCAGCTACGGTTTGGTACGCGCTCGCGTCACGCACCAGGTAGGTTCCTTCAATGATGACGTAGGGATGGCTGAACTCTATCTCGGCTGATCGCACGGGCTCTATGGCCAGGAACGCCAGATCCCATATTGAGTCGGTCAGGGCTGCGAATACCTTGCCTGCGGCATCGAATGTGACGAATTCGACGGCCACGTTCAGTTCCTCGGCGAGGGCCCTGGCCAGTTTGGCAGATACTCCTGCGGGGCTGCCGTTTACGTTGCGCTGAGCCAGCACCGGATTCCCATAGTTGATGGCTGCACGCAGTACGCCAGTGGGGGCCAAATCAGCGAGAATTCTTGAATCTACAGTAGTCATGGGTGCTTCTCTGCAATGGTCGGGTGCGTGTTGCTGGGGGTGTCGCCGTTATGGATTCGCATCAACAGAGTCATGACGAAGGCTATTGCCAGTAAACCGCTAAGAAATAGCAACCCCATTGAAGCGCTGTTGGTCGAACCTTTGATCATGCCTATCGCAAAAGGGCCGACAAATCCCCCGATATTACCAATCGAGTTGATCACTGCTATGGAAACGGCGGCCGTAGATCGGCTCAGGAAAAGCGTTGGAAGTGCCCAGAACGGTGACTTGAAGCTGTAAAGACCTGCTAGCGCCAGGCTGATCATGGCGATGGCGACGATTGGATCGCTTACCATACTCGCGCCAACCATCGCAGCGGTGGCGACAGCCAATGGTATAGCGCAGTGGAGTTTGCGTTCGCCATGCCGATCAGAATTGCGTGACCAACCTATCATCATCAACGTAGCGAAGATGTACGGCACCATCGCGATCATGCCGATTTGAGTATGGGTCAAGGAGTCCGAGAACCCCTTGATGATTTGCGGCATCCAGTATCCGACCCCCAAACTGCCGCATTGATACACGAAATAGATGAAGGATAAATACAGCACCTTGGGATTGGTCATGGCCTTCAATGCGCCAAAGTGCTTCACGTTTTTGCGCGACTGACGATCACGTTCCAGTTCGGCTAAAAGCCACTCCCTTTCATCCTGTTTGATCCATTTCGCCTGCTCCGGTTTGTCCGTCAGGTAGAAGAAACATGCCACGCCTAGGAACAATGCAGGGATGCCTTCAAGAAACAGCATCCAACGCCAGCCGCTCCAGCCGAACCAGTGAATGTTGTCCATGATCCAGGTGCTGAGGGGGGCACCTATGATGTAGGACACGGGAATTGCTGCGGTGAAAAGCGCGACCGTAGTGGCTAGCTCCTTGGAGCGAAACCAATAGGTGAGATAGACGATGATGCCTGGGAAGAACCCGGCTTCGGCAACTCCCAGCAGGAAACGCAACACATACAGATGCGTAGATGTTTGCGCGAATGCCGTGGCCGCAGCGATCAATCCCCAGGTTACGAGGATGCGGGCTATCCATACTCTGGCGCCATAGCGATTGAGCAGGACATTACTGGGGACTTCAAACAGAAAATAACCAATAAAAAATATTCCGGAGATGAACCCGAAGGCCTCGCTGGTCAGTGCCAAATCAGCGTTCATCTGCAGCGCCGCATAGCCGATGTTGGCACGATCCAGGTAGGAAACGATATACAGCAGGAACACGAAAGGGATGATGCGCAGGGTCACCTTGCGCACCACTGCCTTTTCGAAGGCAGGGTTATTCGTAGACATAGGGCCTCACGTAACCGCTTCTAGGCGGTTTGTATTGTTCTTGTCGTGGTTGTAAGCGTGTTAGCTAGAGAGCGTTAATCTGGCTCTCGCAGCGCATCAACATCGTTGGGAGGGAGAAAAAATCATGCACACAGGGCTGCCGGTAGATGTCTGAAAACCCGTAGTCCGCAACGTACCGTGGTCTTGATCCACGGCAAACGTGACGATGCTGTCGCTGTCTTCATTCAGAGCCATTAAATAGCGTCCATTAGGCGTCAGTGTAAAAAAGCGCGGCGTACAGCCTCCGCTATGAGCTGCCTCCCTGAAATCAAGCAAACCGTTTACCGGGTCGACAGCGAAGACGGCGATGCTGTCGTAACCACGATTGGAGGCGTAAACAAAGCGTCCTTCACGATCTACTTGAATTCCCGCAGCTCTGCTATTGCCGGTGTAGCTTTGCGGCAAAGTAGTCAGAATTTGCTTCGGACTAAGGGTTCCGCTCTCGGCGTCGTAACTGTAGGTGGTGATAGTCGAGTCAAGCTCGTTAACCACGTAGGCAAGATTCCCTTTGGGATGAAAGGCCACGTGACGGGGGCCGGCTGTTTCGCGCGCAGCAACCCCCGGTATCGTGGCGGCGAGCCGCCCAGCGGAGAAGCGAAAAGCGAAAACTTTGTCCAGGCCTTTGTCCGGCACGATGACGTAGCGACCATGATTATCAAAGAGGCTGTAATGCGGCTTGGCGTGGGGCTGTTCAATCCGGTGCGGCCCCGGTTCGCCCACAACCTCCAGCAGCTGGCTCAATGGGGCGATGCTGCCGTCATCCAGAACTGGCAGGACGGCAAGGCTGGCGCCGATATGATTGGTGACTACCAAATACCGCTCTGATGGATCTAGTGCCAGGTGTACCGGATTCCTTCCTTGCGTACTCTGCGTATTCAGGAAGGTCAGTTTTCCGCTGCATTTGTCTACGCGAAAAGCGCTCACGTCGCTCTGATCACCGTGAACTGTGTAAAGCGTATCTGCGTTGCGATTGAGCGCCAGGAACGATGGGTTGACCAAGTCACGTACCACTTGAACCAGTTCCAGCGTTCCTTCGTCCTGATTCATGGCGTAAACGCTGATACCTTCGCCACGCGCATTACGCTCGCGAGTGGTGCGGCTACCGACATAGGCGTACATAGGATTCTCCATGATTTCGGTCATCAGACGGGAGCAGGGCTGTCTGCGCGGTTGAGCATCTTGCGCACTACGTACGGCAGGATTCCCCCATGAGACAGATACATCAGCTCTTGGCGGGAATCGAGATTGAGTTGTACGTCAACACGTTGCTCCGGCTTGCCTGCTCGCTCAATCCGTAAAGTGACAACGTTCATGCCAACTGCCAATAGCTCAAGCCCATCGAACGTCAGATGCTCATTCCCTTCAAGCGACAAGTCTTGAGCGCTAGTGCCCTCCCCAAACGCCAGCGGGAAGATACCCATTCCGATCAAGTTGCTGCGATGAATTCGTTCAAAACTACGTGCTACCACCGCGCGTACGCCAAGCAAAGCCTGCGCTTTGGCTGCCCAGTCACGACTGGAGCCAGCACCGTAGTTAATCCCTCCGAAGACCACCAGCGGCGTTTCCTGCGCCAAGTAACTTACAGAGGCCTCATAGACTGGCAGCACCTGTTGACCATCCGCTGTCCAAGCCCACGCTCCTAAGCCAGGCTGCTCACCGAGGAGCAAGTTACGCACCGAGCGATTAGTAAAGGCACCCCGCAGCATGACCTCATGGTTGCTGCGTCGTGTGGAGTATTGGTTGAGATCGACCGGATCTTCGCCATGCTCAATGAGCCACTTACCCGCTAGGCTGTCTCTCGGTATGGCCCCAGCAGGAGAGATGTGATCAGTAGTAACGTTGTCGCCCAAAACCATGAGAATCCTGGCGTTGTCGATTGCCAATGTTTTTGGTGGCTCGGCTTCAATGCTTTCCAGGTAGCGTGGGCGGCGCAGATAGGTCGAGGCTGGATCCCAAGGAAACTGGATGCTGCCTGCTGCACTGAGGGCCTGCCAGTGGTGTGTTCCCTCCCACACAGTTCTCAGACGCTCCGCAAAGAATTCTGGCTTCACTACGTGACTCGCAAGCTCAGCGACTTCTTCATCGCTTGGCATCAATTCGCTGAGATAGATGTCGCGCCCATTGCTGTCGCAGGCCAGTGGTTGGTTGACCAGATCAACATGAATATCGCCCGCTATTGCATACGCGACCACCAATGCAGGTGATGCCAGATAGCCTGCAGGTACTTTGGGATTGACTCGTCCTTCGAAATTTCGGTTGCCCGAAAGAACTGCCACGCCTTTGAGGCCCTGTTCGGCAAAGGCTTCGACATGAGACTCCAAGCTGCCCGAATTACCGATGCACGTCATGCACCCGAAGCCTGCAAGATCGAAACCTAGGGCGGCGTAGTCTTCAAGAAGCTTGGCTTCCCGTAGATAGTCAGCCACTACTTGAGAGCCTGGTGAAAGAGAGGTCTTTACCCAAGGTTTGCGGGTGAGTCCCAGTTTTCGCGCATTGCGTGCTAGTAGCCCCGCCTGAATCATTTGTGCCGGGTTGGCCGTATTTGTGCAACTGGTGATCGCCGCGATGACGACCGCGCCGTGACCAATAGGCTCGCCAAAGCTCGGCTCTTCAAATCGGTCAGGTGCAGTGGTTGCGATCATCTGAAGGCCGATTACATGCTCGTCAAATGATGAGCCGGCTTGAGCCAGAGGCTGACGCTGATGAGGTTGATGTGGGCCGGCAACACTGGGTTCCAGGCTTGCAAGATCCAGGTCGATAACGTCTGCGAACACAGGCTCTGGTGCCTGCGAACGACGCCACAGTTGCTGGATTTCCATGTAGCGTTCAGCTTTGGCGCGCAGGTCTGGTGAGCGACCCGAAAGCTTTAAGTAGCGGGCCGTTTCGTCGTCAAATGGGAAAAACACCACGGTTGCGCCGTACTCAGGCGCCATGTTGGCTACGGTACCTCGGGTGGCCCAGGTGAGATTGTCCAGGCCAGGGCCGCAGAACTCCACGAACTTGCCGACTACTTTGTGCTTGCGAAGAATCTCGGCAACGTAGAGGGACAGATCTGTCCCCGTCACCCCAGGGCGTAGCGAATTTGTGACGCGGATGCCAACCACTTCCGGAAAGCTAATGGGTACGGGTTCGCCCAGCATGGCGGCCTGACCCTCAAGGCCACCAACGCCCCAGCCGAGAATACCGATAGCGTTGATCATAGGGGTATGGCTATCGGTGGCAACCATATCGTCCGGATGCAACAGACGTTCGCCGTCCGGGCCTTCGCTCTCCCAGACGACTTGAGCCATCGCCTCCATGTTCATCTGATGGATAATGCCGGTACCTGGGGGAATGACCTTGAAATTTTCCAGGCTCTTCTGGGCCCATTTGATGAACTGATAACGCTCACCGTTACGGCGGAAGTCGATGTCCAGATTAGCTTCGACTGCGTCCGGGTCAGCATAGCGCTCGACAATCACCGAGTGGTCAATAGCCAGCACTGCGGGGATGACTGGATTCACGCGCTCAGGATCACCACCTAACTCGGCTACTCGGTCTCGCATACCCGCGAAGTCTGCAAGCGCAGGCAGGCATGTGGTGTCATGGAACATGAGACGATTGGGAAAGAACGGAGCTTCGCACGCCGGGCCTGTGCCGACTGCACAGGCGAGTACCGATTCGAGAGCGTCAGGCGAGCAACGTGCGACGTTTTCCAGCAATAAACGAATCGAGTAAGGGAGGCGCTCTAAATCCGACTGGGTCAGAAGCTTGCTCAGGTCGACGAAGGTGTAGCGCTCTTCAGCTATATCCAGCTGACTAAGGTAAGCTTTGGCGGTCATGATTGTCTCGTTCTTGTAGGGGCAATCTGATGCCCTAATGACCTGATCCTAAGGTGAGAACAGGTAAACGAAAATTGGTCATTCGCCAAGCCATCGTTCGTGAAAGGAGAACGCTCGTCAGGATAGCTTCCTCCCTATCACTAGTGGTTTTTACCCAGATGCTCCACCAACGTCTTTATAGTCGGTGACAATAGTTCTGAGCTTCTCATTCCAATGACCAAGCTGCGCCTCGCCCATGACTCATCAAGGAGCGTCATTTTAAGTTTCAAGGGCCGTAGATATTGCTGGATAGCCGCCTTGGGCAATATTGCAATTCCAACCTTGGCACTTACCAGTCGGCACATGCATTCGAAACTACTGACGCGAACGCGTACCCGCATCTCTCGCCCTGAATCCGGTTGCTGCTGGGCGAACAGTGTGTAGAGAGAGCTGTCAAGGTGGGGCCCAATGAACTCGTGCTCCAAGGCATCAAGGAATGATATTTTCCCCTTTTCTGTTACGGGATGATCACTCGGCGTCACAACCACGAGCTGATCCTGGCGGTAGGGAAGTATTTCGAGGCCTGCGGCACGGGTGTGCTCAGCAAATATTCCGAGATCAGCACGACCTTCTACGACCGCCTTTACCACAGCCGAACCAACACGTTCTTCTATGTCGAAGTTGATCAGAGGGTAGCTGGCTAGGAAGCGCTCCAAGTCGGTAGGAAGAAATTGGGCCAATGCGGATGTGATGGCATGAATCCGAATATGACCCTTTACGCCGGCAGAGTAACTGGCCAACTCTTCGTCCATGTGGCCTAGCACCAAACGCAGCTCACGTGCGTAGTGCAGAACCGATTGGCCGGCAGGTGTAAGATCTACCCCTCGTGCATAACGCAGCAGTAGGGCCGAGCCAACTTGCTCTTCGAGCTCCGCTATGCGCTTGCTAACCGCTGATACAGCCAGGTGTAAGCGTTCAGCCGCCCGGGTAAGGTTCCGCTCTTCGGCCACTGCGATGAAAACATCCATAGTGATGAGGTCGTAGCGCATTCATTTCGTACCTTTTCGTTGGCGTATAGCAGGATACATACCTAATTCGGGTACTGGGAGCCTGAGCGAATCGAGGTCGAAAATGCGGAATTGATCACCAGCCCATCCTTCTATGCTTTTAACCACGGCATCAGACTGAATGGGGGCAGGCTTGCCTTGCAGACGGCTCCCGAGCAGCCGTTGATGAACACATGCTGGCCTGCCTGCAGCTTCGCTTTGTCGATCAGCCCATTCCAGGCGGTGATGCCCGGCGTGCCGATGCAGGCTGCATCTTCGAAAGAAAGCGACGCGGGTTTTTTGGCCAGAAACGTTTCTCTGGTCACGACAGCCTGACCAAATGCGCCGCTTTCCTTGAAACGTGCAAGCCCCAGCACCGCGTCGCCTACCTTGAGCCGAGTGACGTCCGCGCCGACCGCGGTGACAGTGCCCGAAAAGTCCATGCCCATTGCCCGGGGGAACGCGTTGCCGGTGACGATCTTCATCATCCCGTTACGCAGTTTCCAGTCGATCGGGTTAATAGCGGCAAACCGGACCTGCACAGCCACCTCGCCTTTTCCGGGCGCGGACAACTCGAAATCCTCAAGCCGCATCAGCTCCGGGTCGCCGTATTTGCTGTATTGAATGCGCTTCATCAGTCATCTTCTCCGTTGAGTGTGAAGATCACAGTACACAGAGACAGGGACAGTTTTTGTCACCATGATTAGTCGGAGCAGCCCGTATCACCCCGCCATTCGCCGCCCCCGCAACGCGTTCAAGCATTCACGTCCTGCATCCCCGGCCGTTTGCAGCACCGTCTGGTTGCTGTCGTCGTTGATCCAGGTCAGCAGCCGGACCTGACCCGTCACCTGGCTGCCGCCGTGCATGCGACTCAGGGTTTCGCGTTGCTTGAGCATGGTCTTCATGCGCGTTGCTAGCATGAAAATGTCGTCGATGAAGCCGTCTTCGACATTGTCGTGATGCTCGATGCCCAGACCTGTTGCGTCGTGGTCGATGCGCAGGTGGTAGTGCATCGCCCCGGTTGTGTCTTCGCTGCCGAATAACGCGATGACGAAACCTTTGCCCAGCAGCGAGCGCAATGCCTGCTGGATGATTTCCTGCACATCGGGGGTAATTTGTCTGACTTCGCGGCTCATGGGGCGGCTCCTGACCAGGTGGTTGATACCAGGCAGTATTCAATGCCCGGACGTAAAGCGCGGTCCGGGCCGGGTAATGCTGGGTAAAGGTTCACGCTGTAAAAGGCCAGGTTTCAAAAAGTCTGGCCCAGCGAGAACTGGAACACTTGGGTCTCGGCGTCTTCGGGTTTCTTGATCGGTACGGCGAGGTCGAAGCTCAATGGGCCGAGCGGCGAGTACCAGGTCACGCCGACGCCGACCGAGCTGGCCATCTGGTCGATATTGATGTTGCCGCAGTTCTGCGTGGTGCTCAGGTAGCACTTGTCGGCGTAGACGGTGCCGAAGTCCCAGAACAGCGAGGTGCGCAGGGATTTCTGGTCTTTGACGAAGGGCATCGGGAACAGGTATTCCATGCCGCCGGTGATCAGGACGTTGCCGCCCAGTGCTTCCGTGTCGCGGTCCGAGTAATAAATCTGACCCTGGCTGGCGTAGGCCCCGGTGGCCGGGGTATTGCGCGGTCCCAGAGTGCCGTCCTTGAATCCGCGGACCGTGGCCTGGCCGCCCGCCGTATAGTTTTCATAGAACGGCAGGCCGTCGGTATCGCCATAACCGTTGCCGTAGCCGAGTTTGGTGTGCAGGCGTAGCGAGGTTGCGTCGCTGAGTGGCACGAACGTCTGGCCGTTGTAGTCGAGCTTGTAGAACTGCAGGTCACTGCCCGGCACGGTGCTGGCCAGGGTCAGGCTTTGTGAGTGGCCGCGCGTGGCCAGCACGCCTTTGTTGAGGGTCGATTCCGACCAGCCGACGCTGGCTTTCAGGTTGGTGAATGACGAGCCCTCACGCTCGATGAAGTCGTAAATCTCGTCGGCGCTGTAGCTGCCGGGGTCGAGGGTGTCGTGCTGGATCGACAGACCGTAGGTCAGGCGCGATGTTTCGCTGATCGGATAACCGAGGTTGACCCCCGCGCCCACGCTGTCGAGCGAGTAATAGGAGACCTCGTCGTCATCGTCGTAATACTTGCTGTAGTCGGTTGCGTTGTAGAAAACGTTGTAGCCCAGGCTCACACCGTCCGGTGTGAAGTACGGGTTGGTGAAGGCGAAGTTGTACTTGGTCTGGTACTCGGAGCGGGTCATGCCGAGGCTGGCGAAGTTACCGGTGCCGAGGATGTTGTTCTGCGAGATGGAACCCCCCAGTATCAACCCTGCGCTCTGCGAGAAGCCCACGCTGGCGGTGATGTTGCCCGAGGCTTGCTCTTCGACCGCGTAGTTGATGTCCACCTGGTCGTCGGTTCCGGGGACCGCCGGTGTTTCGACGTTCACCTCCTTGAAAAAGCCCAGACGCTCCAGGCGCACTTTCGACTGGTCGATCAGGTAAGTCGACGCCCAGCCGCCCTCCATTTGGCGCATTTCGCGGCGTAGCACTTCATCGGCGGTCTTGGTATTGCCGCGAAAGTTGATGCGATTGGCATAAGCACGTTTGCCCGGATCGACCACGAAGATGATGTCTACCGTGTGATCGGCCTCATTGGCTTTCGGCACGCTGTTGACGTTGGCGAAGGTGTAACCGTCATTGCCCAGGCGGCGTGTGATCAGGTTGGTGGTATCGGTCATGACCTTGCGCGAAAACACTTGGCCCGGTTTGACCAGAATCAGTTGCTCAAGCTGATCCTGCGGCACCTTCAGGTCGCCGCCGAGTTTGACGCTGGCCACCGTATACCGGTCGCCCTCGGTGATATTCACGGTAATGAACACACTCTTCTTGTCGGGCGTCAGCGACACCTGGGTCGAGTTTATGTCCATGTTGATGTAGCCACGATCCAGGTACCAGGAACGCAGGCGCTCCAGATCGCCGGACAGCTTTTCGCGAGCGTACTTGTCATCGTTCTTGAAAAATGACAGCCAGTTGCTGGTTTTCAGTTGAAACTGGTCGGCGAGCTGTTCATCGGGGAACACCGTGTTACCGACCACATTGATGTGCTGGATCGACGCCACCGTCCCCTCGTCGATAGTTATTTTCAGGGCGATGCGGTTACGTGGCGCAGGCAGCGCCTGAGCATCGACCGAGGCGCTGTAACGGCCTTGGGAGACGTATTGGCGTTGCAGCTCATTGCGCACGCCCTCAAGGGTGGCGCGCTGGAAAATCTCGCCCTCGCTGAGCCCCGACTGCTTCAGGCCCTTCATCAGGTCGTCGGTGCTGATTGCCTTGTTGCCGACAATCTCGATGCTGGCGATGGAGGGGCGTTCGACGACATTGATCACCAGCACATTGCCGTCGCGCGCAACGTCAATGTCCTGAAAAAAGCCGGTCTTGAACAATGAGCGCGCAGCGTCGGCCAGACGCTGTTCATCGGCCTTATCACCGACATTGAGCGGCAGTGCAGCGAAGACGCTGCCGGCTGACACGCGTTGCAGGCCGTTGACGCGGATGTCCGAGATGGAAAAAGTGTCGGCGTGCACCAACGGGACGCTGAATAGCAGGCAGAGCGATAGAAGCAGACGCGAATAAATCATCAAACCCTTTCCAGAAAAGCTGCGAACACAGGCGCTTGAACGCTGCCGGTGAGACGCCAGAAAGGGCCCCGGCGGGCGCTGTTGGCTGCGCAGCATAGGGGGCGGGCAGGTTGGGGACGGTTAACGCAGTGTAAGGTTAGGTAAAGATCATCCCGCCTGGCTGACATGCCGTGGCAGCGCCGGGATAATCGGCAACCACCAATAAGGGCCTGCCATGACGTGCGTATTGCTTGTCGACGATGATCGGGAACTGACAGAAATGCTCAGTCAGTACCTGACCCGTGAACACTTCACGGTGACCTGCACCAACAGTGCTGAAGAAGGGGAAATCGAGGCGTTGTCGGGTCGTCACGACATTGTTGTGCTCGACATCATGATGCCGCGCATGTCCGGGATCGAAGTGCTCCGGCGTATCCGCGCGCAAAGCCAGGTACCGGTGATTCTGCTGACGGCCCGTGGCGACAACATCGACCGTATTTCCGGTCTGGAACTGGGGGCTGACGATTACGTGCCCAAGCCCAGCTCACCGGGCGAACTGGTGGCGCGTCTGCGGGCGATCATGCGCAGGGTACGGGCGGTACCAATGGTCGAGACGGGAAGGGATGTGGTACAGGCCGGTGAACTGACGCTCTGGCCGGGCAAACGCGAAGCACACTGGCAGGGCGTCACGCTGAACTGACTGGCAACGAGTTCTGCCTGCTCGAAGAGCTGGCGCGTCATGCCGGGCAACTGGTCAGCAAGCAGAACCTGTCGATGAACGCACTGGGCCGGCCGCTGGCGCGCTATGACCGCAGCATCGACGTGCACATCAGTAGCATTCGTCACAAACTGGGGCCGCGCAACGATAGCCGGAGCTGGATACAGAGCGTACGCAATCTGGGCTATATGTTGATTACGCCATGAGACCGAGCCGGTTGTTCTGGAAACTGTTTCTGGCGTTCTGGCTGGCAACCAGCATGACGTTCATGGTCGGTGCCGGTTTGTTCATGCTGTCGCGTTCAGGGCCGGGCGATCCTTCGTTCAGCACCGTGTTTGACAACGAAGTACGCATTCTTCAACAGTCCGGCATTGCCGCGGGGCAGGCGTTGCTCGATGCCTGGCAGCCTGACGCGCAAGGTCGGGTCGGGCTGTACGACAGCCGCGGCCTGCTGTTGGCGGGCAAGCCGGTAGAGGATCCAGTTTTCGAACTGGCCGTGCACACCCGCGAGGGCACGGTCGTACACATCAGGTCCACCCAGCGCCCCAACCATGAAGACCGGCCCTCGCATTTCAATCCGCTGATCACCGGCACGTTCATGAGCGCACTGTTCAGTTGGTTCCTCAGCAGCTATCTGGTGGCACCGCTGATCAAATTGCGTGAGGCAATGGGCAAGGTTGCCAGAGGCCGTTTCGATACGCGGGTGAAACCCGATATGGGGCGGCGACGCGATGAAATCGTCGATCTGGCTGAAGATTGCGACCGGATGGCCAATCAGCTCAAGGTCATGGCAGATTCCCAGCAGCAACTGCTGCACGACATTTCCCATGAGTTGCGCTCACCGCTGACCCGCATGAGTGCCGCTATCGGTCTGCTGCGCCAGGAGCCGACTCAACTGGACATGCTCGAGCGGGTCGAGCGCGAGTCGGAGCGCATGGATGCACTGATCGAAGAGCTGCTGACCCTCGCGCGCATGCAGCGTGATGTCGGGAGCCTGGAGCGAGAAACGGTGGACGTCATCAGCCTGCTGGCGGCCATCGTCGAGGATGCCGAGTTCGAGGCTGGCCTGAAACAGTGTCGGGTCAGGCTGCAGGCCCCAGGACCTTTTGTGGCGCAGGTCGACAGCGAGCTGCTTTACCGGGCCTTCGAAAACGTGATTCGCAATGCGGTCCGCCACACCACGGTTGGCACTGACGTGGTGGTGATCGCCAACGTTCAGGCATACCCACCGGGCTTGACGGTCAATGTCATCGATCAGGGGCCGGGCGTGGATGAACAGTGCCTGCAACGTATCTTTCAGCCTTTCGAACGTGGCCCGGACAATGCCGCGCAAGGTTTCGGCCTGGGCCTGGCCATCGCGCTTCGTGCCGTTGAAATGCATGGTGGCCAGATCGCCGCGCGCAATCGGCCTGGCGGTGGGCTGGCAGTGGATATCGTACTGCCGGTGAGCTGAGACGTACGTGTTGTTCATCGTCAGCGGTTCGATTGTGCGGCTTCTGGAGGTGTCGTACGGGCTGATCCATAAACAAAATCGACCTTTGGTAGTAAAGAAACTCGGCCCCGGCGCTCGAAACCGTTACGCTATGCAGCTGTATTTTTGTTTTTCGTCGAGGTAGCACCCGTGTTTTCCGAATTCGCCCTGCACGAACGCCTGCTTAAAGCTGTGGCCGAGCTTAAATTTGTCGAGCCTACGCCTGTGCAGGCGGCCGCCATTCCGCTTGCACTGCAAGGGCGCGACCTGCGGGTGACTGCGCAAACCGGTAGCGGCAAGACCGCCGCGTTTGTGCTGCCGATCCTCAACCGCCTGATCGGCCCGGCCAAGGTTCGTGTCGACATCCGTGCCGTGATCCTGTTGCCAACGCGCGAGCTGGCTCAGCAGACCCTGAAGGAGGTCGAGCGCTTCTCGCAGTTCACTTTCGTCAAGGCCGGCCTGATCACCGGTGGTGAGGACTTCAAGGTACAGGCGGCCATGCTGCGCAAGGTTCCGGACATTCTGATCGGCACACCGGGTCGTCTGCTGGAGCAGTTGAACGCGGGCAACCTCGACCTCAAGCATGTTGAAGTGCTGGTGCTCGACGAAGCCGACCGTATGCTGGACATGGGTTTCTCCGAAGACGTCGAGCGCCTGGCGGGTGAATGTGCCGGCCGTGAGCAGACCATGCTGTTCTCCGCAACCACCGGCGGTGCCGGCCTGCGCGAAATGATCGGCAAGGTGCTCAAGGACCCGCAGCATCTGCAGGTGAACAGTGTCAGCGAACTGGCTTCCGGCACACGCCACCAGATCATCACCGCTGACCACAACGTGCACAAGGAACAGGTTCTGAACTGGCTGCTGGCCAACGAGACTTACCAGAAGGCCATTATCTTCACCAATACCAAGGCGATGGCCGACCGTTTGTACGGCCGTCTGGTGGCCTTGGAGTACAAGGCATTCGTGCTGCATGGCGACAAGGACCAGAAAGACCGCAAGGCGGCCATTGACCGTCTGAAGCAAGGCGGCGCCAAGATCATGGTCGCGACCGATGTAGCGGCCCGTGGCCTTGATGTCGAAGGCCTGGACATGGTGATCAACTTCGACATGCCACGCAGCGGTGACGACTACGTCCACCGCGTTGGTCGTACCGGCCGTGCGGGCAGCGACGGCCTGGCAATCTCGCTGATCTGTCATGGCGACTGGAACCTGATGTCGAGCGTCGAACGCTACCTCAAGCAGAGCTTCGAGCGTCGTGTCATTAAAGAGGTCAAAGGCACTTACGGCGGGCCGAAGAAGGTCAAGGCTTCCGGCAAGGCGGTAGGCGTGAAGAAGAAAAAGACCGACGCCAAGGGTGACAAGAAGAAGGCAGCGGCCAAAGGGCCGACCAAGCGCAAGACGGTCAACCGTCCCAAGTCCGATCTGGTGAGCCAGGATGGCATGGCACCGCTGAAAAAACGCAGCACCCCGGCCCCGGCCGCGGAGTGACTGACTTGATCGCTCCCGCGCAGGCGGGAGCGATCATCTTCTACAGCCTGGCTTTTTAGTACAGCCTGGCTTTGTGCAGGCAACGCCTGTTCACGCCGTCCGGCAACTCCGGTGAACCGCCACAAACCCCGCAGGTCACAAACTCTGAGTCGCATGCCTGTGGCTGGAAGTCATGGGTGATCATTCCATGCTGGACGGAGGTTTAGAAAAATGACTTACAACTGGGACCTTATCGAGCGTTTGTTGCACGAGGTGCAGAACAACGGCACCCACTCGACATCCACCGAATTCGAAACGCTTTTGAATCGCAGCTATATCGAACCGCGCCCTCGCGAGGAAGGTGGATATGGCTCGACTTATATCCTTACAAAGCGTGGCGCAAGCTTGCTGGCTTTGATCGACAGCAGCATTCCGGGCAATGATCATCCGCGTCAGGTGCTCAATGAGCAGGCAGGCGACCCGCTTGACCCTGTGCTCTTCGACACCATCGCTAAAAAGCCACAGATCGCCTGAAACCGCTGACACCCCGCATGCCGGTTCAAGGCAGGACGCAGAGCGTCCGGAACGGCGTGCCCACGCGGAGCATGGGCACGATAGTCAGAGAGCTATCGTTAGTCAGAGAGCTATCGCTCCTCACGCTCCGCGTGGGAATGCCTTGGGTGACGCTCCGCGTCACGATTCTGCGCCGCGCCGCGCACTCCGCGTGTTTAAGGCAGACCGCAGAGCGTCCGGAACGGTATACCCACGCGGAGCATGGGCACGATAGTTGTGGTGAAAGGGCTATCGGGTCACTTCTGCGACTTCAGGCAATCCAGATCGGTAAAGTCCTTGCGCATATCGGCGATCCGGCTAAGCAGTCGGGAGCGTTGGTCCGGGGTGCTCATGGCCGTGATGTCGACAATTAATGATATCGCTGCCTTCTCTGTCTGGTCGTAGGCTTTTCGATACTCAGGCGTCCAGAATGTCTCACGGTCCTGCAGCAGTGCCGCGATACGTTGCGGGAAGTCGCTGGCCTGACGCTGCTGGACAGTGGCGAGGAACAGGTTCTGCCATCGCGTACGGTTTTCGATCCAGGCCTTGTTCTGCTCGCCGAGCGAAGCGGACCAGGTATGAATGCGGTCTTTCTGCGCCTGATTAAGTTTGCCGATCCACGGCGTCAGGCGTTTTTGCATGCGATCGGCACGCTCGGCGACCTGGCGTTCCAGTGGCTGCTCGAGGTATTTGTTTTCACGTTTGCGCTGATCCTTGGCGAACGACTCCTGCATCTCCTGCACCTGCTTGTCGTCAAAGCGCGAAAGCAGTTCTACCGCAGACGGGGTGATTTCCTTCGATATTTTCGCTATCGCTTCTTTGGCTTCGCGAGTGCGAGCCTCCAGCCCCTCGTAAGTTACTTGGTCGTTCTTGACCATGTCCTCAAGCTTGTCCAGCCAGGTCAGGTACTCCGGCAACTGGGTACTGCAATGCCAGCTCAAGTGCTGCTTGAGGCGTACATCCAGCCAGCTTTTCTGCTCCGAGTTCATGTCCAAATAATCGCTGAGCGTCCAGGGAATGATCACGTCGAGATTGCGATACGCCAGTCCGACCTGGTTGCATCCTGCAAGCAGTGACACGGTCATCATCAGCATGATGAAGGCTTTGAATAAAGACTGCATGACAACTCCTTGGCGTACTGACGTGCAGTAGAGGAGTGTAGCGTCTGGCAGTTCAACCGGTTTCGAGCTTTAGAAGAATGAGCGTACCGCTTTGAGCGTGAACGTCCCTTCGCAGCGTGCATTGTGGCCGCTATAGACGCTGCAATCGCCGCCGCTCAGGCTTGAGCCGCTGTAGATGAGGTTCATGTCGATGCCCAGCCAGGGGCGTGACAGGTTCAGCGACCAGTCGTTGAATCCGTTGATCAGCCCACCGTCGGCGGAAGACTGCGGGGTGTCGAACTGATGATTGGCATATTGCATACGTACGCCCACCCCCAATTGCTCGATGGCACCCAGATCGACAAATACTGTGCTGTCGCGTGTGCCGACATCGTTACTGAATGCGGCACCGATCCTGCTGTTCTGCATCCGCAGCCCGGCGTAGAACTCGTGGCTGTCGATCTGGCTGGTGTCGGGATAGCTGTAACGAATCATCCCCAGCTCGTAGCCCAGGGTATTATCGAAAGGCTTCTTGAAGCCCATGTAGGAATCAAGCTCCATTCCTGTATCGGAGGCGAAGCCCATATTGGGTGCCCATTGTCCGAAGTAGAAGCCGCTCTCGTGGGTCAGGTCCAGCCCGCCATGAAAGGAACCCGAGCCGCCGCTGGGCGTTACCAAGCCCTGCGCCATACTGCGTGTAGGCGTAGTGGCAAGTTTCAGGTCGAAGTCGCCCAGATCCCGCTCCATAACCTGGGCAGAGACGGACTGACAGACAATCATGGCGCTGAAAGACAGCACATGTAAGCGATGACTGAGCATGGCTCACTCCTTGATCTGCGAGGAGTGTGGTCAGGGATGGCGTATCGAAAATGGCTCAGGAGCCGACACAAGCCGCGAGCTAGAGCCTCGCAAGCATACCGTTGAAATGTGCTGCGGGCGCACCGTTCGTCGATCCGTTGTGTGTCAGTTAGCCGCAGTGGTGCGTGCGGACGGGATGATCAACCCGCGAATCACTACCAGCGCCTGCTGAAACGAAGGGTAGCCGCTCCTGGCGACGTCCAGTTGCGCGTATTCGGCTTGATAGCGCTCGGCAAGTTTGGGATCACTGACGCTCAATTGCTGGGAAAGCAGAGCTATGGCCAACGGATGTTTGTGTTTTGCAGCAGTTTGCAACAAGTCGATGATCTGTTTTTGATCGGCCTGCTGGCGAATCAGCAATACGGCCTGATAGAACTCGGCTTCGCCCGACGCGTCGTCAAGCGCGGCACGGCGCAGCATGGCTTCAGCCAGTTCGTAGTTTTCGCGGTTGTCTTCGCTGATCAGCAACTTGGCCTGAAGCATGTCGTTTTGATAGAGCAGATGCTCTGCCCGGCAAGGGCTGTCGGTGAGCTGACTGTCGTTTGGGCCGTTTTCGCAGTGCTGCGATGCGCAGCCGCCAAGGTAGACAAGTGCGCCGAAAAGCATCCAGTTCTTCATTCGAGCATTCCACAAAGGAGATAACGTCCAGAGCGTGATCCAGCTCGTGGTCATAGTGATATCAGAGGAGAGAGTAGCAGCGTGACCGGAGGAATATCCAGCGAAGGATGGTCAATCTAGCGCCTTGAGCGTCAAGGCGCATAGAGATCGACAGGCAGGGCGCGGTTTTACTTTTTACCGAGATTGATCTGCTTGGACGGTGCGAAGGTCTGGCCACTCACGCCTTTGGCAATTTGCTGGATTTCACCGCCGGACTTCAGGAAAGCTGCAATCTGCGCGTTGATCGAGTCGCTCGTTTCAACGGCTGGGGCGGGTTTGGCTTTCGAGTGGGATGCTTTGATACGCATGGCTGCCATTTACCTTCATAAACGTAATACGGCCAGCCAGAGTACAGGAAACGCTTGATTATTGCTTGGCAAATATGGCATTCGCCCGAGGTCAGTCTGTGCACCGAGCGGCGTCGGTTTTACACGAAAAAATCTAAGGCGATGTTTTTAAAGGAAAGTTTTTACTTGTGAAGCGTTGCGCTGCGCAGATAAGGCAAAACGTTTCAATCAGGGAAACTGACGAGTGGAAGCTGCACCGGCACCTTCTGCCATGCAGCGCGAACCCGGCCACAAAGTCGGGTAGAATGCCGCCCACGTAATGAGGGTATCTGGAAATGGCTTTAATCGGGCGCTACAACAGCTTGCAAATCGTCAAGCACACGAACTTCGGTCTGTATCTGGACGGTGCGCAGGATGGTGAAATCCTTCTGCCCAACCGGTATATCCCCAAGGACGTTCCTACCGAAGATGAAGACTGGCTCAATGTGTTCATCTATCTGGACAGCGAAGACAAGCTGATCGCCACCACTGAAAAACCCAAAGTGCAGGTCGGTGAGTTCGCCAGCCTCAAGGTGGTTGAAGTCAACAGCATCGGCGTGTTCCTCGATTGGGGGCTGCCCAAGGATCTGTTGCTGCCGTACTCCGAAGAGAAGCGCACCCTGCAGGCCGGTGACTACTGCGTGGTCCACGTTTATCTCGACAAACACACGCGGCGCATCACCGCCACTGCGCGTCTCGATCGCTATCTGGACAAGACTCCAGCCAGCTACAGCGTAGGGCAGGAGGTTGATCTGCTGGTGGCCGAAGCGACCGACATGGGCTTCAAGGCGATCATCAACAACAAGCACTGGGGCCTGATTCACAAGAACGAAGTGTTCAAGTTCATGCGCGCCGGCAAGCAGGAAAAAGGCTACATCAAGGAAGTCCGTGCCGACGGCAACATCAGCCTGAGTCTTCAGCCGGTAGGCGCAGAGGCAGCAAGCAGTCTGAACTCCAAGATTCTCGCCAGGCTGCGCGAGAACAACGGCACGCTGCCCGTCAGTGATAAAAGCGATCCACAGATCATCAGCAACCTGTTCGGCGTCAGCAAGGGCAACTTCAAGAAAGCTATTGGTGCCTTGTACAAGCAGGGTCAGATCGTGATTCACGCCGACCGTATCGAGCTGGTCTGAACCGAGAATTGTGGCCTGGACACCTGAGTGCGCAGCCGGTGCGCCTCAGCACCAGGCTGAAAGCGCGTCTATTTCCCCACTCAGGCGGTCGAACGGCAAAGTGCCGTTGAATACCCGGGCCTGCTCCAGTGCTTCGTCATTGCGTCGCAGCAGCAGGACCGGCACCGCTCTGAGGCCTAGCTTCTGCGCCAATTGCTGATCTTCCAGCACGGTGCTTTCATACTCGCTGGCGTTCAGTGCCCGCTCCATGGCTTGCCGGTCCAGTCCGGTGGTTGCAGCCAGCTCCAGCAACGTAAGTGTCTCGCCTATATCCAGGCCTTTTTCAAAAAACGCCTTGAAAGCCTCCTTGTGGAACTTGTCAAAACTTCCCGCGTTCCTGGCAAACGCGGCCGCTTCCAGAACCTTGCGGCTGCGCGGCTGCACGGCTGGCATCTTCATCATGACCTGGCGTCTGTCGGCCATCGGCAGCACTGATCGTGACCAGGTTTCCCGCAGATAATCGGCATTCGGATCAAGCAGTGCCAACGGATCGGGGCGCAGTTCAAAGGCGTGCCAGCTGAATTCGAGCTGTTCACCATAGGTGCGCTGAAGCTGTTCCAGGACTGTCAGTTGCAGGTAGCAGAACGGACAGACATAGTCGCTCCAGACATCGATTTTCAAGGGTCCAACAGTGTTCATTTGGTTAAAACTCCATAACGCTAACTAACACTGACTCCCTTGGCCTTTTAAAAGTCCTGACGTTGGACGGATCGTTGTCTACCTTTGGTCGGTCATACCCTGAAGCGGGCTTTCCCAGACCCGGAATTTCATCAAGGACGCGCCATGAAAAAACTACTGATCGCTTACGTCGGCACATTGCTGGCGTTTCTGATCCTCGACGGATTATGGCTGGGCGTGCTCATGGGGCCGACCTACCGTGAATGGCTCGGACCGCTGATGCTTGCGACACCCGTGGCAGGGCCTGCAATAGCGTTCTATCTGCTCTACGGGGCGGGCGTGGTGTTTTTTGGCGTGCTGCCGGCGGTCAGGGAGCAGCGACTGAGCCACGCGACCTTGTTCAGCGGCCTGTTGGGGCTGATTGCCTATGGCACTTATGACCTGACCAACTGGGCCACCTTGCAAGGCTGGCCTGCGCAGCTGGCGTTGGTCGACCTTGCGTGGGGCACGCTGGTGTCGGCGCTGGCGGGTACGGCAGGGTATCTGGCAGTGCGCCGGTTTGCCTAAAACCATGCGCCGAAAGAAAGTTGCTGGCTGGCACCTTTCTTACGGTACGCGTGCGCAAGCATGGCCGCAGGTGCAGTCACTGTGCTCGCCGTTACTTTTGCAGGAAGCCGGCAAAGCTCAGGCTGCTGCCCTTGGGGCGCATGTCCTTGAGAAACGAGTCCTTGTCGGCGCTCAGTTCCAGGCTGACGGTCGGTTTGCGCTTGTCCGCATTGCGTACCTCAAGGTCTTCCATGTGGTCGCGCATGAACACGGTGGTCACTTTCAGATGCAGTAACCGGTCGGTCTCAGGGGTGTGCAGCAACAGGTGCAGCCATTCGTACTGACCTACTTGCAGGCGCGGCACCGGCAGGTCAAACCACCAGATGTTTCTTTTAGGGTCCAGTACGGCGAAGTGCGTGTTGTTGACGCCGAGCACTGCGCCGCCCAGATCCTGGTTTCTGCGTGCAATGGCCAGCTTTTTATCGAGTTTCATAACGTTCCTGTGAATCGGTTTGTCAGCGTGTCGGCCCTGCCAGACAACAATGGCGCGCATTCTCGCACAAACCTCGGTGCAAACTCGCCATCAGCGGGCTGAATGCGCACCTGTGGTGGCAGACGAGCGGCACGGAGCGGTCCGAAAATAGTTGAAACTCTTCGCAATGGCGACAGGTCAACCTTTTGTCGAGTACGACATCCGATTCCAGCGCGGTCTTCAGACCCAGGAGATTTCCGATGAGCAGCACCAGCGATAAAGCCAAAGGTATGGCCAACGAAGCAGTTGGTAACGTCAAGCAGGCTGTTGGCAAGGCCACCGATAACACCAAACTGCGGGCTGAAGGCAAGGCGCAAGAGCTGAAAGGCGAAGGCCAGCAGGCCAAAGGCAATGCCAAGGACGCGATCAAGAAGGGCGTCGACAAGGCCTGAGTCGATTGATCCCGGCGTTTTCTGGCCGGGAGCAGGCAATACCGATAACGGTCATCCATGGATGGCCGTTATGCTTTCTGCTCCGCGGGACTGAAACCTTTCACGACCTGTTCAGTCAATGTGCCATCGGTATTCACGTCTTGGCTAAAGTGAGCGAGACACTGTATGCAAAATACCGGTTTTCAGGATGTAAGGTTATCCGGTAAGGGAGCGAGAGGAAGCGCCATGATTTTCCCCCATTTACGTAAATTGAAAGTCAGCAAAGTGCTGGTGAGAACCGTCAACGAGTTTCTCGACGACGAGATGTCCACCTATGCCTCGGCACTGGCTTATCAAATGCTGTTTTCTCTGTTCCCGTTCCTGCTGTTTCTGATCGCCTTGATCGGTTTTCTGCATTTGCCTGACTTTTTCTCCTGGTTGCGCCTGCAATCGGAGTTCCTATTACCGCCTCAGGCCCTTGAGCAGGTCAACCCGGTCATTGACCAATTGCAACAGTCCAAGGGTGGCTTGCTATCCATCGGTATCGTGATCGCGCTGTGGACCGCCTCGGCGGGTGTGCGCCTGATGATGAGCGCCATGAACGCTGCGTACGACGTAGTGGAAGGGCGTCCCATCTGGAAGCGCCTGCCGCTGTCGATTCTCTACACCGTAGGCATTGCCGGCATGTTACTGGCGGCGGCAGCCTTTATGGTGCTGGGGCCGCAGGTGATGAACTGGATAGCCGCACAGATCGGCATGGAAGACTTCATCGTGACGCTGTGGACCATCCTGCGCTGGCCAGCCATCATCATTCTGCTGATGGTCGCTGTGGCGCTGATCTATTACGTGATGCCTGACGTCAAACAGGAGTTTCGCTTTATCACCCCTGGCTCGGTGTTGGCCGTGGTGGTGTGGATCGTCGCTTCACTGGCGTTCGGTTTTTACGTCAAGACCTTTGCCGACTACAACGCCATGTACGGCAGTATCGGCGCGATCATTGTCCTGTTGCTGTACTTCTATATTTCAGCTGCCGTGTTGTTGCTGGGGGCGGAAATGAATGCCGTGATCGAGCACATGTCCGCCGAGGGCAAGGATGCAGGCGAGAAAGAAGCAGGCGACGGTCTTGGAGAGGAAAGCAGCGAGACAGGCAAGCAGCACGTTTCCGGCCTGGGCCGCGATCACTCGGTCCCGCTGCAGAAGGCTGACGAAACCTGATCGCGTTCTGTGGCAAGATTGCCTTTTAGGCGAGGGACAGGCAGTCATGATCCGTAACATCCTGAAGATGGGCGATGAGCGCTTGTTGCGCATCGCCCCTCCGGTGCCGGCAGACATGTTCGGCAGCAGCGAACTCGAGACGCTGATTGCCGACATGTTCGAAACCATGCACAGCGTGGGCGGTGTGGGCCTGGCAGCACCGCAGATCGGCATTGATCTGCAACTGGTCATTTTCGGCTTCGAGCGCAGCGAACGTTATCCCCAGGCTGAAGCGGTCCCTCAGACAATTCTGCTCAACCCGCTGATCACCCCGTTGAGCCCGACGCTTGAAGAGGGCTGGGAAGGGTGCCTGTCGGTGCCAGGGTTGCGGGGCATGGTGGACCGTTATCAGAGCATTCGCTACGAAGGGTTCGACCCGAACGGCCAGCCGATCGAGCGGGTTGCCCACGGTTTTCACGCACGGGTCGTTCAGCATGAATGCGATCATTTGATCGGGCGTCTCTACCCGTCGCGCATCACCGATTTCAGCAAGTTCGGCTTTATGGACGTGATGTTCCCGGATATGGATCCGAATGCCGATGAATGATCGTCATCTGCCCGCTAAAGCCACTAAGCCTCGCGACACAAGGCAATCAGAGGTTTGCTGCGACTGTAGCGCATGAACCGCTCGCCCAGGGTTTGTGGCAGACGCTGAGCTGTCGCAAACCCGGCGAGCTGGTAAAACCCAAGCAGATCAGGATGGCAGAACAGCCAGACCGGCCCGGTCTGTGGCTGCAGCGCCGCATCGATCAAACCTCGAGCCACCGCCTTTCCGCGCATCGCGGGCGCAACGAACAGCCCCGTCAGCCAATGACCCTCCGCTACTGGCGTCAGGCACAAGGCACCGACGATTTCTGCCTGCCTGGCCACCCACGCCTGACCCTTGCTGGCCGCACGCATTGACGACTGGTGTTCGCGGTAGAACTTGCCCAGTAGCGGACGACACTCATCGGGCAATGGGCAGAAGCGGATTTCGGACATCGCTGGCAGGCTCGAAACATGGGCCTCGCATCATACAGAGACCGAAGCCGTCACAACTAATTGCCGCAGGCTGATGTCGATAGTTTCAGACCCGTTTTTCCCGCGCCATTCGAGGTGAGCATGAAATCAATAACACGACTGTTGGGCTGTTCACTTGTGGCGCTGGGGCTGCTTGGGCAGACGGCAGTGGCCGTTGAAAAAAACACGCCTATCCAGTTTGGTGCGCTGACCTGGGAAAGTGGCAGCCTGATCACCGAGGTGCTGCGCACCCTTGTCGAAAAGGGCTATGGCTACCCGACGGATACCTTGCCCGGCAGTACCGTCAGCCTGGAAACCGCACTGGCGAAAAATGACATTCAGGTGATCGCCGAAGAGTGGACCGGACGCAGCCCGGTGTGGGTCAAAGCCGAGGCTGACGGCAAAGTGCTTGGCCTGGGCGACATTGTCAAAGGTGCGACCGAAGGCTGGTGGGTGCCTGAGTACGTGATCAAGGGGGATGCGGCCAAGGGGATCAAGCCCGCAGCTCCCGACCTGAAGTCTGTTGCCGACCTGGCGCGTTATAAAGATGTATTCAAGGACCCCGAAGCGCCCGGCAAGGGCCGTTTTCTGAACAGCCCGAGCGGCTGGACCTCTGAGATCGTCAATACTCAGAAGCTCAAGGCGTATGGCCTGGCAGACAGCTTCGTCAACTTTCGCACCGGGTCCGGTGCAGCGCTGGATGCAGAAGTTGCATCGTCCATCCGGCGCGGTAAACCCGTGCTGTTCTACTACTGGTCACCGACACCCCTGCTGGGCAAGTACAAGCTGATCAAACTGGATGAACCCGCCTTTGATGCTGAAGCCTGGAAAACCCTGACCGACCCCGGCAATCCAGACCCGCGTGGCACGTCCTCGCTGGCGGCTACGCTGTCTATCGGTGTCTCCGCTGAATTCAGCAAGCAATACCCTGAGCTGGTAAGTGTCTTCGAACAGGTCGATTTTCCGATTGATCTGCTTAACCGGACATTGGGTGAAATGAGTGAAAAGCACGAGGACGCCAGCGTCGCCGCCGCCAGGTTCCTCAAGCAACATCCCGAGGTCTGGAAGGCGTGGTTGCCGGCCGATGTGGCCGCAAAAGTCAGCAGCAGTCTTTGACTGTTGCGCACCGGCGGTGCTGGAAAGGGCATAGCTGATAACGTCATAAATGGCCTTTATGCGACGTGTCGGGTGGTAAAGCGTCGTCGAGCTGTTAAGTTCAGGACTCGGTCAACTCATGCTCAGGAGGAGCCATGACTGATCCTATCCAGGTCTCGCGCGGTGCGTGGCAGACCTGTCTGGCACTCATGGCCTGTCTGTGCCTGGACGTGACGCACCCGGTCAACGCCGAAGAGACCGATGACACTGCGCTGGCACTGGTGGAGCAACGCAAACTGGGTGAGGGTCTCGCCTGGCTTGGCTATCAGGTCGCCTCGCGCACGGCGACGTTTGCCGGTATCGTGCAGGCGATTGGCAAGACAGAAGCTCAGGAGCTGGTGCAAAAAGAACTGCAGCGCTTGCAACCGGAGTACCAGGCTCAGTGGGACCGCAACCTTGCCGCTGCTTACGCTCATTCCTTTACCGCAGAGGAATTGCGCTCGCTCAATCAGGGCGAGGATTCGCCTTCTCTGGTGAGCAGATTCAGAGCCAGAAACACCCAGGTCAGTGCCGACATGAAAGCGCGGTCCTCGGAGCTGCTGGGAAAATTTGTAAGTCGTGCATTGGGCAATGCCCAGGCAGCACTGCAACGCTGACCGCTATTTGACGATATGAGGCAAAACCATGGACGCATTCATGCAGGCTGCAATCGATGAGGCGCAACTCGGGCTGAAGGAAGGAGGAATTCCCATCGGCTCGGTCATCGTCCACGAAGGCAAGATCATTGGCCGGGGCCACAATCGCCGCGTGCAAGAGGGCAGTGCAACGAAACACGGCGAAATGGATGCGCTGGAAAACGCCGGTCGCCAACCGGCCAGTATTTACCGGGAAGCGGTGCTCTACACCACACTGTCTCCTTGTGCGATGTGCAGTGGCGCGATTCTGCTTTACGGTATTCGCAAGGTGATCGTCGGCGAAAACCAGTCTTTTATGGGCGAGGAAGAATTGTTGCGCTCACGCGGGGTGCAGATCGATGTGCTGGATAACGAAACGTGCAAACACATGATGCAGGGCTTTATCGCCAGCAAGCCCGAGGTATGGAACGAAGACATCGGCGAGTAACGGTTGAACGCTGATCATCATCGGATTCTCGCCCCCAGGCAGGCTTGAGTGACTGTCCCGCCAGACTGAACAAGGGTGACGCAATGTGTCATCCTTCGCGTTCCCTGATGCGATTCACGTTCGCATCAGGTTTTTGCCCATCGTCGAACTTCCCTGGCTCCAGCCTTAAAATGCTGTTTGTGCCACTAGTGTGCCTTTAACGGTGATAATCTCCTCTCATCATCATTATGGTAAGCACACCAAGCCGGTTACCTAGCCATTTCTGGAGCCTGATATGTCGGTCCAACAGCGCAATAATGTCAACATCGTGGGCGACGGACCGGCCACTCTGATTTTTGCTCACGGATTCGGCTGCGATCAGCACATGTGGCGGTTCATGGCTCCGCACTTCGCAGAACGCTTCAAGGTCGTGCTGTTCGACCTGGTAGGCAGCGGAGATTCGGACGTGTCGGCCTGGTATCCGCACAAATATGCATCGCTCAAGGGCTATGCAAGCGACTTGCTGGAACTGGTCGACGAGTTCGCCGGAGAGGGGCCGGTTGTGCATGTCGGCCACTCGGTCAGTTGCATGATCGCGGTGCTTGCCGAGCTTCAGTCGCCCGGCCGCTTCGAAGGTCACATCATGGTCGGTCCCTCTCCCCATTACCTCAACGACGGTGATTACCTGGGGGGATTCACTCGCGCCGATATCGACTCGTTGCTTGAGACCCTGGAAAGCAACTACCTGGGCTGGTCCAGCACTATGGCTCCGACGCTCATGGGGGCTTCGGACCGGCCTGAGCTGGGTGAAGAACTCGCCGAGAGCTTTTGCCGCACCAACGCCGAGATCGCCAGGCAGTTTGCCCGCGTGACCTTCCTCTCCGACCATCGTGCCGATGTCGCGCGATTCAACAGCAAGACGCTCATTCTGCAAAGCAGCGACGATCTGGTCGTGCCGGTTCAGGTTGGCGAGTATCTGCACCGCGTCATTGCCGACAGCACATTGCACATGATCGATAACGTAGGGCATTACCCGCATATGAGCGCGCCACAGGAATGCATCACCGCCATGAATCAGTTTCTGGCACCTTACGAAGGTGCTGCCCATGACGGTTGAACAGGTGAGTCTGCCAGTGACAGAAGACCTGTACGAACATGCGGCCTGCGGTCTGTTGGTCACTTTGCCCAATGGCACCATCGAGCGGGCCAACCTGACGTTCTGCCGTTGGCTGGGCCTGGAACCAGATGCTGTTGCAGGACGCCGCTTTCAGGATCTGCTGACGGTGGCTGGCAAAGTCTTTCTGCAGACCCACTGGGCACCGCTGTTACAGACTCAGGGTTCAATCGCCGAGGTCAAGGTCGAGTTGATCCATGCCGATGGTCGTGCCATTCCCATGATGCTCAATGCGGTACGCCGTGAGCACTCGTTGGGGGCGCTGCATGAAGTGGCCGTGTTCATGGCTGAAGAGCGTAACAAGTACGAACGCGAACTGCTTGCTTCGCGCAAGATCGCCGAAGAGTTGCTGCAGCAACAGATGACCGTCCAGACCGAGCTTACCTCGGCGCGCAATCGCCTGCGTCTGGCCCATGCCGAGGCGGAAATACGAGCCATTTTTGCCGAACAGATGATTGGTATCGTCAGTCACGACCTGCGTAATCCGCTGGCGGCGATCAAGATGGCTGCCGGGCTGCTTGAGCGCACGCAGCTTGAGTCGCGGCAGGAGCGGATTCTCGGGCACATCCATCACTCCACTGACCGTGCCGAACGCATGATTGTGGATCTGCTGGATTTCACTCATGCCCGCGTCGGCAGTGGTATTGCCGTCGTCCCACAGCCTATCGATCTGCACGCGGTTGTGGCCCGGGGCGTCGAAGAGCTGCGTCAGGCTTTCCCGCACCGAGTGCTGACGCATCGTAGCGAAGGGCAGGGTGCCTGTTCGGCTGATCCGGATCGTCTGCTGCAAATGCTTGGCAATCTGGTGAGCAATGCCATCAACTATGGTACGGAGGGTAGCGAGGTGTTGATCACCTCATCCTTCGATACCTGGCTGGTCAAGCTGTCGGTGCATAATTTTGGCGAACCGATACCGATGGAAAAAGTAGACGACCTGTACGAGCCAGTCGTACGCATAGTCAGCGACAGCGACGAAACCCGAACCGTCGGGCTCGGTCTGTTCATCGTCCGCGAGATCGTTCGAGCCCATCTGGGGGAAGTTACGGTTCGCTCTTCGGCTGAAGAAGGCACAACGTTCACGGTCTCCTTCCCGCGTCCTGCCACCTGAGGAAAGGCCAGGCCTCGTGGGGCAACGAGGTCTATTTGCAGGTGCACGAAATTCGTTACAGACCTAAACTAAACGCTGTGTTATCACTCTGAGGCCAAAACAGGTTCCCCATGCGGCAATCCATTTCAAATGATGTGACCACGATCAGCCGGATCAGCGCGGTACCTGCCATTCTGCAAGTGATTACCGAATCCACCGGTCTGGGTTTTGCCGCCGTGGCGCGTGTCACCGAAAGCTCCTGGACGGCCTGTGCGGTTCTGGACAAACTGGATTTCGGATTGAAACCCGGCGCAGAGCTGGAACTGCACAGTACGATCTGTCATGAGATTCGCAGCTCCCACAAGGCCGTGGTGATTGATCATGTCGCTGAGGATCCGTTGTTCTGCGCGCACCATACGCCGCGTCTGTACAACTTTCAGAGCTATATTTCGGTGCCCATCTTTCTCTCCGATGGCACCTTCTTCGGCACCATTTGCGCGCTGGACCCCAAACCCGCCAGACTGACAGGCACGCCCATCGAATCGATGATGACATCGTTCGCGCGTCTCCTGGCCCTGCAGATCGAGGCAGAAGAAAATCTGCAGCAGGTGCGTGATGACCTCCTGGCCGAGCGTGAGGTAGCTGAGCTGCGAGAGCAGTTTATCGCCGTGCTGGGACACGACCTGCGCAATCCGCTGTTTGCCATCAATGCCGGTGCCGAAATGCTGCTGCGCCGTCCGCTGGATGAAAAGTCTTTGCAGGTCGTGCAACACATCCTGACGTCTGGCAAGCGCGCTTCGCAACTGGTCGATGACGTGCTCGATTTTGCCCGTGGCCGTATGGGTCATGGCATTCCGCTCAGCATGCATGAGGCGCACGGCCTGGACGATACGCTCGAGCATGTGGTGTCGGAGATACGGCGTGTTCACCCGTCCCGGCTGATTCGGTCGGATATCAAGACGCTGGAACGTATTCGTTGCGACCACGAGCGGATCGCGCAACTGCTGTCCAATCTGGTGTCCAACGCCATCAGTCATGGTGATCCAGAAAGCCCGGTCGAGGTGGCGGCGGGCGTGCACGGCAATCTGTTTCTGCTCAGCGTTACCAATCAGGGTGAGCCGATCCCCGAGTCGGTTCGTTCGCAGCTGTTCCTGCCGTATTCACGGCCCATCACTGACGAACCGCAAGCCGGGCTTGGGCTGGGCCTTTATATCGCCAGCGAGATAGCCGTGGCGCATGGCGGTGCGCTTGACGTGTGCTCGACGCGAGAGCGCGGTACTGTATTTACCTTCAGCATGCCGGTGAAGGCAGCGTAACGGTCTTTCTTTGCCAACCAGATGCCTGTGACGGCGCATAGCCTGCAGGCGTATCACTTCTTGGCTTGCCGAATACCTCGAGCCTGTGGCTGCTTGCATTCCGCTGGCCGTGGGCTCTGACCATCCTTGTTACAAACTCTCACACCGCTTCGCTTGCTCATCGACACCGCCGGGTCGAACCTGAGGCCTCGGTTGCCATCAAAGGCCTGAGTCTTCACGGTTCCCTTCGGAGTTTTCACCTTTACCAAGAGGTAGTGATGAACAGTTTTTTGCGAAGTCTTGCAGGGGGCGTACTTGTTGCTGCATGTGGCATCGGTGCTGCGCAGGCGCAAACGCTGCCAGGCAGCACCCTCGACAACAGCGCCAGCAGCAACCCCTACAACAGCCCGATTAAGCGCTCCAATCCCAACAGCCGTCAGGGCACCGAATCAATCACGCCGCGTGCCCCCGGTCCCAATATTGCGCCGCCTGTGCGCAAACCTTCTCTGGAGAACGGCGGTATCGGCAACGGGTATCCCACACGTCAGACTGCCCCGCGTCCCTCTACACCGACAACCGACCCCAAACGCCCCCACTGAATCTTTAACCACGCGAACCCGGTTACAACGGGATGTCGATTCAATGCATAAGGAAACGCTCATGCTTAGAAAAAACCTGATCGCCACATGCTGCACTGCTGCCATCCTGAGCCTGCCACTGACGGCAGGCGCCGCTGCGCAAAGCTACAAAAGCGAACTGGGCACAGTGACGGTCACCCCGGTTGCCGAAGGACTGGATCATCCATGGGCATTGGCATTTCTGCCTGACAAGCAGGGTATTCTTGTGACGGAGCGTTCCGGTAACCTGCGTATTGTGTCGGCGGATGGCAAACTGTCCGCGCCGCTTTCCGGTGTGCCGCAGGTCTGGGCAAGAAAGCAGGGAGGACTGCTCGACGTGGTACTTTCGCCGGACTTCGCCAAGGACCGGATGGTCTACCTGACGTACTCCGAGGGCAGCGGCAAGACCGCCGCCGAAGGAGACACCGCCGGGACTGCAGCGGGGCGTGGTCGCCTGTCCAGAGACATGACCCGTCTGGAAGACTTCGAAGTCATCTTCCGCCAGCAACCGAAACTGTCGGTAGGCAATCACTTCGGTGCGCGGATGGTCTTTGATCGCGACGGTTACCTGTTTATCGCGCTGGGCGAGAACAACGATCGCCCCACCGCACAGGATCTGGACAAGCTGCAAGGCAAGATCGTACGACTCTACCCGGACGGTAGCGTGCCGAAAGACAACCCCTTCGTCGGGCAGAAAAACGTCCGGCCCGAGATCTGGTCCTACGGCCATCGCAACCAGCAAGGCGCAGCGCTCAACCCCTGGACCGGCACATTGTGGACTAATGAGCACGGCCCCAAGGGTGGCGATGAGTTGAACATCATCGAGCGCGGTCAGAATTACGGCTGGCCGATTGCAACCCACGGTATCAACTATTCGGGCGAACCGATTCCGGAAGCAAAGGGCAAGTTTGTCGAAGGCACCAAAGTACCGTTTCAGGTCTGGGAAGTGTCACCCGGCCTCAGCGGCATGGCCTTTTATGACCACAACCTGTTCAAGGCCTGGGATCACAGCCTGTTTATCGGCGCGCTGGCCACGGAAGAATTGATCAGGCTGCAATTCGACGGTGACAAGATTGTTCATGAAGAACGGCTGTTGAAAGACATGAAGCAGCGTATCCGTGATGTGCGTCAGGGGCCGGATGGTTACGTGTATGTGTTGACGGACGATGACAAGGGAAGTGTGTTGAAAGTGGGGCTGGCCAAATAGATAAAAGGTCAGGAACTTGAAACGAAAATTCCCACAATTATGTGGGAATTTTCTTATGCGGGGGTGCGGATTCGATATCGGCATCCGGCTAGCAAATCAATGGTCTTCAGCGTTACGCACCACTTTGCCTGTCTTGGCATCGACGTCGTAGTTCCATTCAGCGCGATTGGGGCCTTTGAGTTCAATCTGATAAACGAGTTGGCCGGTCACAGTCTTGTCCAGCTCGGTATCGTGGATCGTGAAGCCAGGGTGTGCGGCCAGGGCCTGCTTATTGAACTGTTCGAAATCACCTACGGTGCCGGATTTGTACAGGCGTATTACTTCGTCGGGACCGATATCGGCGTGGGCTACGCCGGCAGCAGCAGTGAGGGCAACAGCAGCGAAGAGGGCAGGCATGAGTTTCATGGGGTATTCCTTTTGATTGATCTGTTTTAATAGATACATGACACGCCGAAGGGTTCAGCGATTTTGTTGAATTCAGATTAGCCACGCTTACTTAATTCACGCTTAATTATTTCGCTGCCCAGCGTTTTTACGTGCGGCTTCATCGCCCGATGCGTAAGTAAAGTTTTCCAGTGCAATTCGTTTTCAGAAAGACCGTCACGTAAAGGTTGAAAAAAACCGGCGGTGAACGTAAAAGGTTGCCCCCTGCCGGAAGGTGCACTGCGTCTGTCCAGGCACCTGTCCTTGCGGAGTCCGATCGATGAGTACGCCCTACCGACCTGTCATGCGTCACGCCTGGCGACTGTTGCCGTTGGGCATGGCGGTCGCGTCGCCGCTGCTGGCCGCTGAGCCGCTCAATCTGGATGCCGTCAATGTGACCGGGTTCAGCGAGCAGGAAAGCGCCGGCGACTATAAAGCGGGTCAAGCGTCGATTTTCGGGTTCGATCAGGCTTCGCTGCTGGACACGCCTGCCTCGGTTTCAGTGTTCAGCGAGGCGCTGATCAAGGATCGTCAGGCAAAACTTCTCAGCGACGTGCTGCGCAACGATGCTTCGGTCGGCGACGGTTATGCACCGGTGGGCTATTACGAAAACTTTGTGGTGCGCGGGTTCTCGCTGAACGCGGCCAACAGCTATCGCATCAACGGCCGCAGCATAGCCGGTGAACAGAATGTGGCGCTGGAGAACAAGCAGCAGGTCGAGCTGCTCAAGGGCCTGTCCGGGCTGCAGAGCGGCGTTTCAGAGCCCGGCGGGGTCATCAACTATCAGACCAAGCGTGCACAGGACGTCCGGTCGGTCACGGTCTCTACCAATGAACATGGCGAGCGCTACCTCGCGACCGATGTCGGCGGCTGGTTCGGCAGCGAACAGCAGTTCGGCCTGCGCGCCAACCTTGCCCATGAAGACATTCGCTCATACGTCGAGCACGCCGACGGCCAGCGCGATTTCGCTTCGCTGGCATTCGACTGGAACATCGGCGAGCGCGCCTTGCTGCAGCTGGACGTGGAATACCAGAGCAAAGAACAGCGCTCTGTACCCGGCTATCAACTGCTCGGCGGCACAGCGCTGCCTCACGACGCTTCACCACGTCAATTGCTCGGCTATCAACGCTGGTCCAACCCGGTGGGTATCGACTCGCTGAATATGAACGGGCGTTTCGAATACCGGTTCAGCGACAGCTGGAAGGGCCGCTTGAGTGCGTCGCGCAGCCGCGTGGTCATCGATGACTACAGCGCCTTTGCATGGGGCTGTTATGGCTCGGCCAGTTGCGCCGCTGAAGCGGTGCCCAATCATTTCAGTGCCGAGGGTGGTTATGACATCTATGACTTCCGCAGCCCGGACGACACGCGTCGTAACGATGAGGTCGAAGCAGCCATGTCCGGTACATTCAACACCGGATCACTGGGACATGAGCTTACCTTCGGCACCAGCGCCTACCGTCGCACCGTCGACACGCGCGGGACCTTCAACGAATTTGTCGGGTCAGGCAACATCAACGAGTCGCCCGAGCAGGTGGCACCCTCGACGTTGGCGCTGCCACATACCGAGCGCCGTCTGGACAGCCGCCAGTACGGGCTGTTCGTCATCGACCGGATCCAATTCAGCGAGCAATGGCAAACCGCACTGGGCGGGCGTCAGGTGCGGCTCGACGAGCAGGCCTTCGCCGAGGACGGCAGCGATGCACGGCACACCGAGCGATACGTGTTTCTGCCCCAGGCGGCATTGATCTACAAGCCGGTGGACAATCTTTCGCTCTACACCAGCTACAGCAAGGGCTTGTCTCTGGGCGGTACGGCGGCTTGGTTCACCACCAATGCCAGCGAAATTCTGGCACCGACCGTATCCCGGCAACTGGAAGCGGGCATCAAGTATGACTGGCAGCGCATGAGCCTGACCGCCGCAGTGTTTCAGGCCCGTCAGGCCTACCAGTATTCCAGGCCCAACGACGACGGGACATTTACTTACGTTCAGCAGGGCGAGCAGAAAAATACCGGGCTGGAGCTGGGTGCAAGCGGCTGGTTGACTGATCGACTGCAGGTGTCCGCCAGTGCGGCGGCCATTCGGGCACGGGTCGAGGGCAGCGGCACCGAGGCCTATGACGATCACCAGGCGCTCAACGTGCCCCGCTACCGTGGCACCCTGCAGGCCGACTACAGCTTGCCGATTCCCGGGCTTGCGCTGCTGGGGGGCGTTCAATACAGCGCTAGCAAATATGCTGACCGTGAAGGCTCGGTGCAGGTCAACGACTACGCGTTGTTCAACATCGGCAGTCGCTACAGCCAAAAAATAGGTGGTTACGACACTGTCCTGCGTCTGACCGTGGACAACCTCTTCGACAAACGCTACTGGCGCGATGCTGGCGAGTACCTGGGTGACGATTACCTGTTCATGGGCGCTCCCAGAACGGCGAGATTGTCGGCATCGGTCAATTTTTGAGGCATTTGCCGCTTCAGAAGCTTGAGCACGCCGGTTACCGCAGCAAGGCAGCAGGCCGATAACCCAGGCAGGACCTGGCAATACATGCGCCTGCAAGCTTTGCTATTCTTCGCGCCCTGTGCGCGCCAGGCGCTTTTTTCAGCCATGTATCGGGGGCTTCATGACGGCCATCGTTAAATCCACTCCCCAACCCTTCACCCGCGCCGGCTACAAGACCCTGAGCCTTGCAGCGCTGGGTGGCGCGCTGGAAATCTACGATTTCATCATCTTCGTATTCTTTGCCCTGACGCTGAGCCAGCTGTTTTTTCCGCCCGACATGCCCGAGTGGCTGCGTCTGCTGCAAAGCTTCGGGATCTTCGTGACAGGCTATCTGGCGCGTCCGCTGGGCGGGATTCTGATGGCGCACTTCGCCGACCGGCTGGGGCGCAAGCGAGTATTCAGCCTGAGCATTCTGATGATGGCCCTGCCTTGTCTGCTCATCGGCGTCATGCCCACCTACGCACAGATCGGTTACTGGGCACCGCTGGTATTGCTGGCGCTGCGCATTTTGCAGGGCGCCGCGGTCGGCGGTGAAGTGCCGAGCGCCTGGGTATTCGTGGCAGAGCACGCGCCCAAGGGGCATCGGGGCTATGCACTGGGGGTACTACAGGCGGGCCTGACGTTTGGATACCTGCTCGGGGCGCTGACCGCAACCTGGCTGGCCAGGGTCTTCAGCCCCGGTGAAATCCTCGACTGGGCATGGCGCATTCCTTTTCTGCTTGGCGGCGCATTCGGCGTAGTGGGTGTTTGGCTGCGTCGCTGGCTGAATGAAACGCCTGTGTTCATTGCCATGCACGCCCAGCGCGAAAACCTGCCGACGTTGCCACTTGGTCAGGTCCTGCGCGATCACCGCCAATCCCTGCTGCCTGCTGCGCTGCTGACGTTCTTGCTGACCTCTGCCGTGGTCGTGCTGGTGGTCATTACCCCGACCGTCATGCAGCAGCGCTTCGGGATCAGCGCCAGCACTACTTTCGCCTTGAGTGCTGTCGGTATCGTCTTTCTCAATATCGGTTGCGTGCTGGCAGGCATGCTGGTCGACCGCATCGGTGCCTGGCGCGGTGTCATGATCTACAGCCTGCTGCTGCCGCTGGGTATAGGCGTGCTTTACGCCAGCCTGATCCTGCAGTGGATGCCATTGGGCTTCGCCTATGCCATGGCCGGGCTGGCGTGCGGGATTGTCGGTGTGGTGCCTTCGGTGATGGTCGGACTGTTCCCGGCGAACATTCGCGTGTCAGGCATCTCGTTCACTTACAACATCGCCTACGCCTTTTGGGCGAGTACCACGCCATTGTTGCTGATCGCGTTGATGCCTTGGAATATCTGGGTTTGCGTGCTCTACAGCCTGATCATGGGGGGCGTGGGGCTGACGACCGCTGCTGTATTCGGCCTGCGTCGGGGGGTGATGGTGGATGACCTAGCAACCGGTCGAAGCGGATAGCATCAAGCCTGTTTCTGCTGGCGCACGTCTTTCTCGCAACCAGCCGCTTACCTGTGTGGGCGGTTTGCGAAAATGAAACATATCAAGAAAGTTCCTCCGGTCAGGCGCTATCAATTGTAACAAGTGATTGTAATTCTGTTTGCTCAAGTCTATCTTGCGTCCCTCTTTATTACTTTGTTTATTGATCTGGTTTGCTCTTGCTTGCCCCGATTCAGAAGTGCTTCGGCTGGCGGATTAAGTATGCTCTCGATAAGTTGATAAGCGTAATTTTTCTGTGTTTGCTGTAGGATATTTCTTCTGTATTTTAATAATCGATGATTCTTCTTACAGGCTTGCTTTTGGTAAAGCATGGGTTGCTATTCGTTTTAGCAAAAAGCAAGACTAAATAAAATGGTTTCTGTGCCGATTTACTTTTTAGGTCATGGAAGACGAATGTAAGAAACATCCTACAAATTTGCTTTAGGGCAAGATGATTGCAAGGGGAAGTGGCATGGGGGTGACAATGAGAGAGCAAGAGGTTCTTGGCCTGTTGCTGCAGGGCTATACGAACAAGGAAATCGCCAGGCAGCTCCGTATCAGTGACTATACGGTTCGCGATCACGTGTCTTCGCTACTCAGAAAAAACCACGTAAAGACACGTGCCGAGCTCATGGCGCGTTGTGTTTCTTTATTGCTTCCGGGGAAGAGTAACCGACCCCCTACATCTGTCGGATTGCGCAACGAGTCAGTACATCCATAATGTGTCTTGTCACAGCCTATATCTCATCAGGGCGATCAGCATTATCGGGATAGCGTCCCAAGGTCAATAACATCAACAGTGCACTACGGTTGCTTTCCGGTGGTCGGCTATCTGGCTGTCCGGAACAGGGGATTTCCAAAGTTCGTCCTTGCGACAAACCGTAAAGAATAAAAAAGGAGCAATCATGACTGTTTGTTTTGTTCGGGGCCGGTCTGAGTCCGATCAGTCATTGCGGCTGGATCCGCATCGGCCCGGTTTGAATCTCACAACGGACTTCCATCGTCTGGCAAGCCGTCAGTCGGCACTGTCAGTGGCGCAACTTGCCGAGCAGCAGAAAAAACTGTCCGGGCCCGTTGGCCTGTTTGCCAAACTCTGCCGACAGGTTCGCTCGCATGCACGTCAGGCACCGTTGCTCGAGGATGTCGAGCGGCTCGAAGGGCGCAAACGTAAGTGGCTGGCCGAGCAGGCTGTGCAGTTCATACTGGGCTTGCACGGTCGCAGGCCAGTGGTCGAAAACCCGTTCAAAGGCCTGTTGCGCGAAAACCTGTGCTGCATCGTGTTCGATGATGCATCGCTGCACACACTGGTCGAGCGTTACGCTGCTGGCGAAGCGCTGCGGCGTCAGGACAGCGAGTACTTCGTCAAACTTATTGCCACGACACGCAACACTGTCGAGCGGCGAATCGTCTTCCACGGCTTGCTCGAACACTTCGACCGATTGCTGCCGATCGAAAAGAGCATCTATCCGCTCAATTACCGCGCCGTCCAGCTTGCTCATCTGGAGCAGGAAGAAACCCTCTACGGCAAGTTGATCATGGAGCAGCCTGTCGCCGCGCTGCTTGAAGTACATACGCCTGAATGGCTGTTGGAAAATCTGTCCTCTCTTGAGTTTTCTATTGACTGAGCGCGTATTCAGAGGCGGTAGAAAGGTCGGTCAGGTATTCGTACCTGACGCAGGTTGCGAAAATTTAAAATGGTTAATCAAGTGCTGTTCTCCCGATTTATCAGGCGTGAACGTCAGGACGCCCGAGGGCAAAAAAGTACAGCACTAAAAAGAACTTATTCTGGAAAGCCTGTGAGAAAACATGCGCAACTCGTTCATGATGGCGATGGGCATCAAGAACTTCTCATCCCTGTTCGACGTACTGTTCGAGAACAGGCGTTGACCGGTCAGGCATCGGCAATCAGGGGCTGAAGCTCTGGCGGTGTATCCTGAGCGCTGGCCACGCGGTTGCGGCCGGTGCTTTTGGCGAGGTACAGCGCCTTGTCAGCCTCGTGCAGCCATGACGATGCATCGGGCAGTTCTGGAGTGTAAGCGGCGATGCCGATACTGAGGCTGACCTTGAGATCGCGCTGCAGAGAGTAGGTCATTTCATCTATTGCCAGGCGCATGCGCTCAAGGATTTCCCTCGCTTGAGACAGGTTGGTGTCGGGCAGAATGACGCAGAACTCATCGCCGCCACAACGTCCGATAAGATCGGAATCACGCAGGTTTTCTATCAGTGCGTCACTGATGCTCTGCAGCACCGTGTCGCCCATGAGGTGGCCGTAGGTATCGTTGATGACCTTGAAGTGATCAATGTCGATCAATGCGATGACGCCTTCCTGGCTCTGCTTGCGACTCTTTGCGTATTCCAGATCAAGCAGGTCCTTCCACGCGCCATGATTCAGCAGACCCGTCAGGCTGTCGGTGCGGCTTATTTTGCGCAGGATGTTGCGATGCTCCCAGAGCTTCAGTGTGACCTGATGGCTCAGCCAGCCGATGAAGATAGGGTAGATGACCAGAACCGGGAGGCAGGCGTAGATCTGCGCCATGTTGCCATGCAGATTGACGGCGGGGTTGAGCACGGCCAGCGAGATCAGCACACCGAGTGCCTGAGCGCACAAGCCTTGCAGCATCAGACGCGGTCCGGCGGCGGCCATGTTATGCATGGCCATCATTGCGATGACCGTGACGCTGGGGACGGCACTGAAGCCCATTGCACCGATCCAGAACCCACCGATGAGCGAATCGAAAAGCAGATTGCGCCATTCAGCCTGATAGGGCTCGTGCGATTTTTTCGCAATTCGGTAAGCGACATGTGGCCAGATCAATGCATTGAGCAGGGCTAACGACCAGAGCCAGTGTGCAGCATTCACGTAATACAAAGACACAGCGACAGTGATAAAGCCAACGCTGACACCGAGTGCTCTCGGCGCGTAGATCCGCTTGGCGAATGCCAGTCCCTTGCGGTGATATGAGCTCATAGGTCCTTACCGAACATAACTTCTTGAATCGGCCAGAAACAATCACCCTGGACCGAAAGGCTGGAGTTTGAGCGTTCGCCGGAGCCATGGGAAGAGCATTTTGCTGTGATGTGTCAATTTGCTGCACATTGGGGCAGGATGCCTGTCATGGAGTCAATTAACTGACAAATACAGGGTTAAAACAGGTTCAAAAATATGACGAAACATGCAGGCATCTGCAGGTTGAAATAGCCGGGCAGTGTAGTTGCATCCTTGCAGGGGCACTGCCCGGTGACTTCTGTAAATCAGCTCAGATCGGGTTGCGCACCTGCCTTGTTTTTCTGAATCCCGGTCATCCATGCAACGGCGATGGCCAGCACTGCAACAACGGCTGCAACATACCCCACTGCATTCAGACCCAAGTGTTCAATGGTCAAGCCTCCAATGATCGATCCCAGGCCGATACCGGCGTTCGCAGCCGAAACATTCAGGGTGCCTGCCAGTGCCTGCGCCTGAGGCGCAGCTTTCATGACCCTGATCTGGCATATCGGAAACAGCGCTGTGTGAGCAATGCCCCAGATCACCAGTACCACAGCCAGCAACGGCATGGAGCCTGCGGCGGGTACGCTTGCCGTCATACCCAATGCCAGCAGTAGCGCAAACGCCATGGTCGAGCCGAGCGGGCTGCGGTCCACATAACGGCCACCCAGCGCATTGCCGATCAGGCCGACCGCGCCGAAGCCCATCAACCACCAGCCCACTTGAGCCGATTCGATGCCTGCGATGCGTTCCAGCGTGTCCGCCAGGTAGGTATAGGCACCGAACATGGCCGTGAACAGCAAGATGGACAACAGCAAGTTGGCGAGGAACAGCGGATCACGCAGAATTTTTGCCTGCTCGGCGAGGCCTACCTTTGCAGTAGGTTCAAGGCGTGGCATGGACAGCGCCAGTAGCACCGCCATCAGCGCAGACAACAGCGTCAGTGCCCAGAACGCACCACGCCAGCCCACGGCGTCTGCAAATACGGTACCCAGCGGGATGCCAAACAGCATGGCGGCGGAAATACCGAGGTACACCTGCGCTACAGCCTTGCCAGCGCGTTTCGGCCCGGCCAGCAAGCTTGCGGTTTCACTTGCAGTGCCCCAGAACACGGGCAAGGCCAGAGCCGGAATGAAGCGCGCCAGCGCCAGCACCCAGATATTGCTGGATACCGCAGCCAGAGCGTTGGAGGCCGCGAAGATCAGCAGGATGACGATGAACGTACGCTTGCGGTCCAGGTGTGAAAGCATGGCCGTCAGCGGTGGGCCAAACAGCATTACCGTGAACGCAAAAAGCGTCACCAGCAGACCGGCAGTCGAGATGGATATTCCCAGATCGCGGGCCAATGAAGGCAGCAGTCCGATGATGAGAAATTCGGTGGTGACGATCACGAAGCCGGCCAGTGCCAGAATCGCGATAGATAAGCCGGCACCTGTCGAGCTTTTGCTCGTGGTGCCGGAAGCGGCGGTTTCCAGAGAAGGCATGGTACAAAACCCATAGAAAAATAAGTTCGCCAGCTTATTGCAGAAAAGCATTCCTATCTTTGGTATATATTCCGCGCATTATGGAATTAATTTCTTTAATCTGGAGTTAGTGTGCTGTCCACCGACCGTCTCAAGGGCATCGAAACTTTCGTCGCCGTTGCCAATGCAGGGAGTTTTACGGCAGCTGCCGAACGCTTGAACCTGACCAACTCTGCGGTCAGCAAAAGCGTTGCGCGCCTGGAGAATCGCCTGGGCATGCGCTTGTTCGAGCGGACTACCCGAAGTCTGGCGCTCACGGAAGAAGGCGCGGCCTATCACGTCGTATGCACACGAATGCTTGCCGACCTCGAGGCTGCCGAGACCGCGCTTGCTGCACAACGCACAGAGCCGGCCGGGCAATTGCGCATCGATCTGCCTGCGACCTTTGGCCGCTTACATGCGCTGCCGTTAATCCTGGCTTTTACCGGAGAGCATCACAAGCTGCGCCCGCGGATAACCTTCACCGATCGCTTCGTCGATATCATCGAGGAGGGGATCGACCTGGCCGTGCGCATTGGCGGTCCGCCTGTCTGGCCAGCGGGTGTGGCGCACCGGTATCTGGGCACCGAAAGGGTAATCTTCTGCGCGGCACCGGCGTATCTGCAGCGCCACGGTAGGCCGGAAACATTCGAAGACCTGGCCAGTCATGCCTGCATTCTGTTTGGCCGTGGTGATGGCAGCACCAGCCCCTGGCTGTTTGTCGACGATCAGGGGCAGCAGGAGGCGCGCGCTGTCGAAGCGCGGCTGGTTATCGGCAATGGCGAAGCGCAGGTGGCCGCGGTGACATCGGCGTGGGGCATTGCCCAGTTGGCGACCTGGCTGATCAAGGAGCAGTTGCAGCGCGGCGAGCTGGTGGAAATCCTGCCACAACTGGCCACCGACGGCCTGGCCTTGCATCTGGCCTGGCCGCGCAATCGCGAATCGCTACCCAAGGTGCAGGCGCTGGTCGAGCGGTTGTCAGCGGCGTTGCGGGTGGACTGAGCCAATCTGATTCAGCCACCCGATTCCCGATTCACTGGCCTATGACAGTCTTTACCAGCGCGGCGTGTTCTTTCGGGTTTTTGGCGTTGGAGACTACGTTGAGCACGGCTGCGCGGGCACCCGACGCGGCAATGATCGATGTGCTCAACACCTGAGCGTCGCTCATGGTCGCCGAGGTATCCAGCTGACGTACACCCAGGCCATTGTTCTTGACGATCTTCTTGTCGCCGAGCTTTTTGAAATCCTTGTAGCCAGCACTCTGCTGGGCAAGTATCCCGGTGACCAGTCCATCCAGTACTGCACCGTCGTTATCGCTGGCCTGGACGCCCATTGGCATCGGCGTTTCGGTAACGATCAGCACGCGCTTTTCAGCCGCATTGGTATACAGCGCCCCGGTTACTCCCTGCGCCTTGGCCTTCTCGTCAATTTCGGGCATCTCGCCCTTCACGTAGCCTGCCGGGATGGTAAACGCCAGTTTGCCACCCAGCAGCGAGGCCTTTTGTAGCGCAGCAGAGGCGGGCGCGGCGGCCTGTGCCTTGGTGGCCGCCTGAACGCTCACCACGCTCTGGCAAGCTACCAGTGCGATGCCCAAAACAATTGCCTTGAAACCGAAAGACCGCATGAAAATTCCTTTTGTCTGTGAGTGGATCGAGTCGTTTGTGCCCGAGGGATACGAGTGGCCGGGCAGGTAAAAGTGCCCATAAAAAACGGCCAGCAAGATCACTCCGGCTGGCCGTTCTGTTGCTGCGTCAGGCTTATTCGGCGATCTGCAGTTTGCGCGACTCGGTGTAGACGTAACGCACTTTCTCGTACTCGAAGGGTGAGTTCAATTGGCCGTACCGGAAGCTGGTGACGTAACGGCGGTCAATGGCACGCAACACGGTGATTTCCGGATGGTCGCTGCTGACTTCGGCAACGTTCAGGAAGTTGATCTGGTTTTCAGCGGTGTAGTCGAACAGCATGCCGCCCGTGTCACGCAGGTTGGATGGGCCGAACAATGGCAACACCAGATAAGGTCCGGCAGGCACGCCGTAGAAGCCCAGCGTCTGGCCGAAGTCTTCATTCTGGCGCGGCAGCCCCATCATGGACGCCGGATCCCAGAGACCGGCGATGCCAATGGTGGTGTTGAGCAGCAGACGACCGGTGGTGTCCAGCGAGCGTTCACCCTTGAACTGCAACAGACTGTTCAGCAGGTTGGAAACGTCGCCCAGGTTGCTGAAAAAGTTGCTCACGCCGCTGCGTACGAAGCCCGGCGTAATGTAGCGATAGCCGTCCACGACCGGCAGGAACACCCATTCGTCGAAACGGTAATTGAAGTGGTACACCCGGCGGTTCCAGGACTCCAGCGGGTCGTAGACTTCCAGCGCATTGATGGAGGCGCGTTCGAACTCGCGCTGGTCCAGCCCCGGGTTGAATTGCAGCGACTTCAGCGGCTGAGTGAAACCGTCGGCATCGGTCTGACGGGCCACGGTGGCAGGGTGCTGAGCCTTGTTGCTGGTATCCGCGTCAGCGGCCTGGACTGTGCCGGCACAGAGCAGAGCGGCAAGAAGTAAAAGACGTTTAGCCACGGAAAAACTCCAGCATGGCGTCGGTGTTGACGCGGTAATTAAGGTTGCCGCAATGCCCGCCGTAAGGATAAACGGTCAGACGATCGCCAAAGGTCTTGCGCAGGAAGCCCAGATCACCCGAGCCCAGAATCACATCGTCAGCGTTGTGCATGACGGAAATTTTGGGGCTGTTGTGCAGGTAATCCTTGAGTGCGTAAAGGCTGACCTGGTCGACCAGCTGCAGCAGGCTACCGCCGTCCGTGCGTGCGCGCCACATCGGGATGACCTGTTCGGTCAGGTAGCAATCGAAGTCGCATTGCAGGGCGCGCTTGAGAAACGGCGTCAGGCTGGTGCCTTCGGTGATCGGGAATTTCGGCGGGGTGATCAGGCCGCGGCGGTTGATCAGGTCGGAAGTGAACGCGATGTCGGCCGACGAGAAGCGGAACGAGGTGCCGATCAGCATGGCCATCTGTTCATTGGTCAGGTGCTGCTTGGACTGCTGGAAATCGAACAGCAGTGCATCGTTAAGGTCGATGTAACCCTTTTGGCGGAAGTAACGGGTCAGCTTGGCCAGCACCAGTTCATAGAACGTGGTGGTGTTGTTGATGCCCTTGACGTTGGTCTGCACCAGTTTGTCGAGGTTGCTGATCGAGGTGTAAAGGTTGACCGGCGGGTTGAGCAGCAACACTTTCTTGAAGTTGAAGCTGCGGCGCTTTTCGTCCAGCTGGCTGACGAAGGCAGCATTCAAGGCCCCAAGGCTGTAACCGGTCAGGTAATAGTCGGTCACCGGCAACTGCGCCTGCTGGGCACGAATGGCTTGCATGACCCGGTAGATATCCTCCGCGTCGTCCGAGGAGATCCCCGGGGTCGCAAAACGCGAGGCCGAACTCATGAAGTCGTAGCTGGTCGGCGATGACAACTGAACGACGTGATAGCCCGCGCCGTAGTAGAGCTTCTTCAGGAATTCATTGATGGTGCTGTTATAAGGCGCGCCGGTGCCCGCAATCAGGAAGATCAGCGGTGCCGCGTGGTCTTGTTTGGCCAGGCGATAGTGCAGTTTTTTCACGGCCCAGAAGTTGTCGGGCAGGGTGAACTCACGCTCCGGGTGCAGGTTCAGGGTGTAGACGTCCTGATCGATATCTTCATCATCAGGCAGATCGGGGCGTAAATCGGGAGGGGTGGTTGCAATGGTCGCTTCGAACGGATTAGTCAGCGGATAGCCATAGGTGGCGGAGTCGACGTTGGTCGCCAGAGCGGACGCACTTAAACACAAGCCACCTATAACGGTAGCGAAGCGCAGAAAACGGAGCATGACTAAATCCCTTGGGAAAGAAGTGCTGATGAGATACGCAGGCTATGACCAAGGTGTAGTGCCAAAGTGCCGCATCCACCGGTTAACCGTGTAAATTATGACGGAACAATACACGTTCTTTGGATTTTGCAATGCAGATATACGGTTTATTTTTTGCGCGCGGCTTGGATTGACCGCTTCGAGCACGCAGGTACGGCGCTGAGTACGACTATATCCGCCGAGGGGACGGATTCTTGAGGGGCGCAAAACACAAAGGAGAACCTAAGCTCTCCTCCAATGTGTTTTACCTGCTCTTTTTATTGTTCTAGGGCGGCCTGTTATTGTTGTTGGCGGCCAGTCCCTTTACAGCGTTGTTGGGCGACCCCCAGACGGGGTCAAGAGCAAACGTATTTTTTTGAGCGCTGACTCGCTTTAATCACCTGTCTGCACAATATCCTGATCCCACCGGTTCGGGAGCTACCTGAAGGTAGTTTTATTGTTCTCTGTCCGGTCGCGAGGCCTTTCACCGAAAGGTCCCTGTAAAGCTGATCCACTCCAAAAAAATCTGTTAGCTGCGTCTCTGTCCGTTTTGTTCTTGTTGTGTCAGAGCCGTTACGTCTTGTTTTTATTGGTTTACCGCTTCATTTCTTGTTTTTGTTGTACAGGAGATATAGCAGGTCCCATGCCATCTTTTTAAAAATCATATAAATCATAGGGTTACGGTTATTGGCAGGTGTCGTGCGGGCGTAACGACGCAAAAAACGTTTCAGTGTTACCCGTTCGGGGCGTTGCTCAACAGCTCGCGGTAACACATCCTGTTTCCTTTGCAGAATGACCCAGAGTGGTGCGCTGCAGATGTTCGGCGTCTATACGACGATCGTATCGTTTCCGGTTCCAACCGACTGTTACACGGTTTTGTTGCGTAGGGGTGTGGCTGCATTCAGGCGTGTTTCGTTGAGCCTTGTCGTGGATGGATCGTTGTTGTCGTTTCCCGTTGTCCCGGTGTCGCAGACAGAGCATGCCTGTCCGCGCAGCAAGTCGATGATCAAGGTGGCGTGCAGTGCGTTTGGCTGCGATCAAAGCGTGCAGGGCGCAGCGTGCCCCAAAGCCGGGCGTGGGTGCGGTCTTGAAAACAACGTTAACGATGCGCTGACAACCGTCTGTGCAGACTTCCGGGGAAGCGACAATGATGATGCGAAAAATACTGGGGGCGGGTGCCGCTCTGGTACTTGCTGTCAGCTCCACGCTGGCGATTGCTGAAACCAAAACCCTGACCATCGGCTATGTGGAAGGCTGGTCCGACAGTGTCGCCACCACCTTCGTGGCCTCCGAGGTGATCAAGCAGAAACTCGGATACGACGTCAAGTTGCAGTCCGTTGCAGCGGGGATCATGTGGCAGGCCGTGGCAACCGACAAGCTGGACCTGATGTTGTCTGCCTGGCTTCCAGGCACGCACGGCGAGTACTACGCCAAGTACAAGGATCAGGTTGTCAACTACGGCCCCAACTTCAAGGACGCCAAGATCGGCCTGATCGTGCCTGAGTACGTGAAAGCCAAGACCATTGAAGACCTCAAGACCGATGACTCCTTCAATAAGAAGATCACCGGGATCGATGCTGGCTCGGGTGTAATGATCAAGACTGATCAGGCCATCAAGGATTACGGTCTGGACGGTTACAAACTGCAGGCCAGCTCCGGCGCCGGCATGATTGCCGAGCTGACCCGTGCCGAGAAGGCAAAGAAATCCATCGTCGTCACCGGCTGGGTACCGCACTGGATGTTCGCCAAGTGGAAACTGCGTTTCCTGGAAGACCCTAAAGGGGTCTACGGTGCCGCTGAAACCGTCGACAACGTTGCCAGTCTGGGCCTGGAGAAAAAAGCCCCCGAGGTCGTGGCCTTCCTGAAAAAATTCCAGTGGGCCTCCAAGGATGAAATCGGTGAAGTAATGCTGGCGATTCAGGACGGTGCCAAACCTGAAGCCGCTGCCAGGGAATGGGTAGCCAAACACCCGGATCGTGTTGCTGCATGGACCGCCAAATAGCCTGCAACCTGCTGAGAGCGCCGTTTCAAGGCCGTCTGGTCCCATTGCCAGACGGCCTTTAGCATTTCTGGATCATGGCATTTTCTGCATGGGCTGACTGACGGCAGATAGACGCTGTGCAAAGCGGTCGATCTACAGCTAGTGTCGTTCTAATACTAAGGTCGTCTGGAGTGCGCGCCGGACCGGACTAAAGTGCGTTACGTGACATCTCATCTGTGCTGCGAGGACAAAAACAATGAACGACAGCATTTACCTCTCGATTCAAAACAGCCCGCGTTTCAAGGAGCTGGTATCCAAAAGAGAGCGGTTCGCCTGGATTCTCTCGGCGATCATGCTTGGGCTGTATGCGGCCTTTATTCTTTTGATTGCGTACGGACCCCATATTCTGGGGGCCAAGTTGAGCCCGACTTCAACCATTACCTGGGGAATGCCGATCGGCGTAGGGCTGATCCTCTCTGCGTTTGTGCTGACCGCCATCTATGTTCGCCGTGCCAATGGCGAATTCGATGACCTGAATAACGCCATCCTGAAGGAGGCTCAGCAATGATCCGGCGCCTATCAGCAGCACTTGGCCTGGCCGCATTCGCGCCGACTCTCTGGGCGGCAGATGCATTGACTGGCGCAGTGCAGAAGCAACCCCTGAACGTCGCCGCGATCGTCATGTTCGTGGTGTTCGTTGCCTTCACCCTGTACATCACCTACTGGGCGTCGAAAAAGAACAAGACCGCGTCGGACTACTATTCGGCGGGTGGCAAAATCACCGGCTTCCAGAACGGTCTGGCGATTGCCGGTGACTACATGTCGGCAGCGTCCTTTCTGGGTATCTCCGCACTGGTCTACACCTCCGGCTACGATGGTCTGATCTACTCGATCGGCTTCCTGGTGGGCTGGCCGATCATTCTGTTCCTGATCGCCGAGCGCCTGCGTAATCTGGGTAAATACACCTTTGCCGACGTTGCCTCGTATCGCCTCAAGCAAAAGGAAATTCGCACCCTGTCTGCCTGCGGTTCGCTGGTGGTGGTGGCGTTTTATCTGATCGCGCAGATGGTCGGTGCCGGCAAGCTGATCCAGTTGCTGTTCGGTCTGGACTACACCGTTGCGGTGGTGCTGGTCGGTATCCTGATGTGCCTTTATGTACTGTTCGGCGGCATGCTGGCGACCACGTGGGTGCAGATCATCAAGGCGGTAATGCTGCTGTCCGGCGCGTCGTTCATGGCACTGATGGTCATGAAGCACGTCAATTTCGACTTCAACATGCTGTTCTCCGAGGCGATCAAGGTTCACCCCAAAGGTGAAGCGATCATGAGCCCTGGCGGTCTGGTGAAAGACCCGATCTCGGCATTCTCGCTGGGTCTGGCGTTGATGTTCGGTACTGCAGGCTTGCCACACATCCTGATGCGCTTCTTCACAGTGAGCGATGCCAAGGAGGCCCGCAAGTCCGTGCTCTACGCAACCGGCTTTATCGGCTACTTCTACATCCTGACCTTCATCATCGGTTTTGGCGCGATCCTGCTGGTCAGCACCAACCCGGCGTTCAAGGATGCAGCGGGTGCCTTGCTGGGCGGTAACAACATGGCAGCGGTTCACCTGGCCGATGCGGTCGGCGGCAGCCTGTTCCTGGGCTTCATCTCTGCGGTAGCCTTCGCCACCATTCTGGCAGTGGTTGCCGGCCTGACCTTGGCAGGTGCCTCGGCGGTCTCCCACGATCTGTACGCCAGTGTGATCAAGGCGGGCAAAGCCAACGAGAAAGACGAGATCCGCATCTCGAAAATCACCACCATTGCGCTTGCCGTTGTGGCTATCCTGTTGGGTATCGCCTTCGAAAGCCAGAACATCGCGTTCATGGTGGGCCTGGCGTTCTCGGTCGCTGCGAGCTGCAACTTCCCGATCCTGCTGCTTTCCATGTACTGGAAAAATCTGACCACTCGTGGGGCCATGATTGGCGGCTGGATGGGGCTGATCAGTGCCGTGGTACTGATGATCCTGGGGCCGACCATCTGGGTGCAGATCCTGCACAACCCCAAAGCCATTTTCCCTTACGAATACCCGGCGCTGTTTTCCATCGCCATCGCCTTCGTGGGTATCTGGTTCTTCTCCATCACCGACAAGTCAAAAGCGGCGGAGGGCGAGCGCGCCTTGTTCTATCCGCAGTTCGTCCGCTCGCAAACGGGACTGGGTGCCAGCGGTGCGGTTTCGCACTAAGGCGCAGGAGTAGTGAACGAAGCAGCCTCCGGGCTGCTTTTTCACGCGCCATAAAAAACCCCGCTTGAGAAAGCGGGGTTTTTTACTGACAGCTACCGATTGCGTGAATCAGCAGGTCATATCTTGCCGAGCAACACCAGAATCAGCAGGATCACCAGGATAGTACCGATGATGCCCGATGGACCGTAGCCCCAGCTGCGCGAGTGCGGGAATACCGGCAGACCGCCGACCAGCAACAGAATCAGAACGATGATAAGAATAGTGCCGATGCCCATGATGAGTTCCCTCTTTCATTTAAGTTAGTTAACGAATGCAGTTGAAGCTTTCATACCCGAGGGTATGGAATTTACCTGCCTGACTCATCCGACTACGGCCGTTCAGGAAAGGTTTCATCTATTTTAAATAATTTCTTACATATTTAAAAAATCATTAAAATCAGGGATTTGATGCATTTTTGTCCGACAATGTTTCAACTTTAGTTGGCAGAAAGTGCTTGAAACGGTCTTAAAAAATATTGAACTAACGGCCATGAAAGGTCTCGTCTGATTCGCGCCGGTGAGCGTAATCAATAACCCCGCAAGAGGTCGTGCAAATGGTGTATCGGGTGGCGGCAGATGCCGTGGTCATGTTTCATCTATTGTTCATCGTGTTCGTCCTGTTCGGCGGTCTGCTGGTATTGAGCAGGCCGTGGCTGGCGTTACTGCACGTTCCGGCAGCCGTGTGGGGGAGCGCCGTCGAGTTTCTGCACCTGTATTGCCCGCTGACACCGCTGGAAAACACACTGCGCAGCGCTGCGGGTGAACAGGGTTACAGCGGTGGGTTCGTTGAGCACTATCTTGTTCCGCTGATTTATCCGGCCGGGCTTACACCGGGCATACAGCTTTGGCTGGGCGGCATCGTTTTACTGGTCAATGTGGTGGTATACGGCCCGTTACTGCTGCGTTTTGTGTCGCGTGTGCGACGCTCATGAAGCTACGGGTTTGCTCTTGGCATTCAGCGCCTTGATGGTGGGGTTGCCTAGCCCTGGCTGTGATTACACTCAGGCAACTCCTGCACATCACAAGGCACTCGCTATGCAAAACCGCATCATGATTACTGGCGCCGGCTCGGGTCTGGGCCGTGAAATTGCACTGCGCTGGGCGCGCGAAGGCTGGCGACTGGCGCTGTCGGACATCAACGATGCCGGTCTGCAGGAGACCCTGGCGCTGGTGCGCGAGGCGGGTGGTGACGGTTTTGTTCAGCGCTGCGACGTTCGCGATTACAGTCAGCTCACCGCATTTGCTCAGGCATGTGAAGAGCGCTTCGGCGGCATCGACATCATCGTCAACAATGCGGGTGTGGCGTCGGGTGGCTTTTTCGACGAGTTGTCACTGGAAGACTGGGACTGGCAGATCGCGATCAACCTGATGGGGGTGGTCAAAGGCTGCAAGGCGTTCCTGCCGATGTTGCAGGCCAGCAAAGGCAAAATCGTCAACATTGCGTCGATGGCTGCATTGATGCAGGCCCCGGCGATGAGTAATTACAATGTCGCCAAGGCGGGGGTCGTAGCGCTTTCCGAAAGCCTGTTGGTCGAGCTGCACGACCAGGGTGTTGATGTGCATGTGGTCTGCCCGTCATTTTTTCAGACCAACCTGCTGGATTCCTTCCGCGGTCCGACGCCGGCAATGAAAGCGCAGATCGGCCGACTATTGGAGAAGTCGCCGATCACTGCAGCGGATATTGCCGATCACATCTTCAGGCAGATCGCCGAAGGCGAGTTCATGATCCTGCCCCACGAAGAAGGTCGAATGGCCTGGGACATGAAGCGCAAACAGCCACATGCGATGTATGACGAAATGACGGTCATGTGTGCAAAGATGCGCGCCAAGGCACAGAAAGGGCATGCCTGAAGCCCTGCATCAAGACCGGACGCAGAGCGTCGCACGATGGTTATGGTGATCGTTCCCGCGCTCCAGCATGGGAATGCGGTTCTTGACGCTCTGCGTCGCCAAGAGGACGCGGAGCGTCCGGAACGGCGTGCGACGCAGAGCGTCGCACGATAGTTGCGATGATCGTTCCCGCGCTCCAGCGTGGGAATGCGGTTCTTGACGCTCTGCGTCGCCAAGAGGACGCGGAGCGTCCGGGACGGCATGCGACGCAGAGCATCGCACGATAGTTGTGGTGATCGTTCCCGCGCTCCAGCATGGGAATGCGGTTCTTGACGCTCTGCGTCGCCAAGAGGACGCGGAGCGTCCGGGACGGCATGCGACGCAGAGCATCGCACGATAGTTGTGGTGATCGTTCCCGCGCTCCAGCATGGGAATGCGGTTCTTGACGCTCTGCGTCGCCAAGAGGACGCGGAGCGTCCGGGACGGCATGCGACGCAGAGCATCGCACGATAGTTGTGGTGATCGTTCCCGCGCTCCAGCGTGGGAATGCGGTTCTTGACGCTCTGCGTCGCCAAGAGGACGCGGAGCGTCCGGAACGGCATGCGACGCAGAGCGTCGCACGATGGTTGTGGTGATCGTTCCCGCGCTCCAGCATGGGAATGCGGTTCTTGACGCTCTGCGTCGCCAAGAGGACGCGGAGCGTCCGGGACGGCATGCGACGCAGAGCGTCGCACGATAGTTGCGATGATCGTTCCCGCGCTCCAGCGTGGGAATGCAGTTCTCGACGCTCTGCGTCGCCAAGAGGACGCGGAGCGTCCGGAACGGCATGCGACGCAGAGCGTCGTACGATAGTTGCGATGATCGTTCCCGCGCTCCTGCGTGGGAATGCAGTTCTCGACGCTCTGCGTCGTCTCGAGGACGCATATACTCCTGAACTGCATTCCGATGCGTGACGGACAGTTGTCGCGCTCCATGCCCACTGTCATCACGATCATGAGCGCATTCTTTTCTGATAGGGTTGCGCCCATCTTTCCTGCCCCTTTTCAGAGAACCTTTTGTGCTCAATTATCTGTGGTTCTTCCTCGCGGCCCTGTTCGAGATAGCCGGCTGCTATGCTTTCTGGCTATGGTTGCGCCAAGGCAAGAGCGCGCTGTGGGTCATTCCTGCGCTGATCAGCCTGACGTTGTTTGCACTGTTGCTGACGCGTGTCGAGGCAGCTTATGCCGGGCGGGCCTATGCGGCATATGGCGGGATTTACATCGTGGCGTCGATTGCCTGGCTGGGGCTGGTCGAGCGGGTCAGACCGCTGGGGACGGACTGGCTGGGTCTGGCTTTCTGTGTCACCGGCGCGACGATCATTCTGCTTGGGCCCCGTTGGGCTGCGTCGTGAGAACCCCAGTCTTAAACGAAATTTCCTACAGATTTCGCTAGGAAGTAAGGCGTTTCCTTCAGCCTTTTCCGGCGGGATTGCAGGACCTTACTGATTTGCCATCAGCGCATTGAAGCGCCCTGTTTCGCGATGCACCCTGCCTCCTTTGCGCAATGAAAGGGTGGGAAAAATGCTGGTACTGACGCGGGAAATTGGCGAAACGTTCTCCATTGGTGATGACATCACCGTGCAGATTCTGGGCATCAACGGCAACCAGGTCAGGCTCGGAATCAATGCCCCGAAAGACATCAAGATTCACCGTGCCGAGGTCTACAAGCGAATCGCCAACAAGCTTTCGCAGCAGGCAACAATGCCGCCTCACTAGGTGACATGGTTCGCCTTGTCGAACCCTGTTCAGGTCCGAAGGATTATTCAAAAAACTCCTTGGGCACATCGTGCTTGAGCATCAACTGACACTGCTGGCTCTCAAGATCGAAAAAGATCACCGCCTGGCCCTTGGTCAACGCATGCCGCACACGCAACACGCGGGTTTGCAGTGGCGTCTCGTCGCCATTGTCGGTGCCCTCACGGGTGACGAAATCCTCTATCAGGCGAGTGAGGGTGTCAGGTTCCAGTTGGTCATAAGGGATCAGCATGGCGGTTCTCGTGTCGATGAGCTGCGATGATAGAACTGCGGTGCCAGGCACCGCAATTCACAAGGCCTCAACTCTCCTCGCGATTCTGTCCGATCAGACTGTCGACCGGGGGGACGCGGGTGTCGGATTCCATCTGTGCGTCATGTTCGATCTGATGGCTGAACCGCTCCAGTGAACTCTGCGCCGGTTTGGCATCGCTGGCGAATACCGGCGGGCTGAGGATATAAGCCCCCAGCAATTTGCTGAGTGCTGCCAGGCTGTCGATATGCGTGCGCTCGTAACCGTGAGTCGCGTCGCAGCCGAAGGCCAGCAGCGCCGTACGGATGTCGTGCCCCGAGGTCACAGCCGAGTGCGCATCGCTGTAGTAATAGCGGAACAGGTCACGGCGTACCGGCAACTCATTCTCCACGCCCAGACGCAGCAAATGGCGGGACAGGTGGTAGTCGTACGGGCCGCCCGAGTCCTGCATGGCTACACTCACCGCGTGTTCGCTGGAGTGCTGGCCAGGTGCGACCGGTGCGATGTCAATGCCGACGAACTCGCTCACGTCCCAAGGCAGCACGCCTGCTGCGCCCGTACCGGTTTCTTCGGTGATGGTGAACAGTGGATGGCAATCGATCAATGGCTCGGCACCGCTGTCGACAATGGATTTCAGCGCCGCAAGCAGCGCCGCAACGCCGGCCTTGTCATCCAGGTGGCGGGCACTGATATGCCCGCTCTCGGTGAATTCCGGCAGCGGGTCGAATGCCACAAAGTCGCCGATGCCGATGCCCAGCGACTCGCAGTCGGCGCGCGTGGTGCAATATGCATCCAGCCGCAACTCGACGTGGTCCCAGCTGATCGGCATCTCGTCCACAGCGGTGTTGAATGCATGACCGGAAGCCATTAATGGCAAAACACTGCCGCGGATCACACCGGTATCGGTAAACACGCTGACCCGGCTGCCCTCGGCAAACCGGCTTGACCAGCAACCGACGGCGGCCAGCGCAAGGCGGCCGTTGTCTTTGACTTCCCGAACGCTTGCACCGATGGTGTCCAGGTGCGCCGATACTGCACGGTCAGGGCTGTTTTGCTTGCCCTTGAGCGTGGCGCGGATGGTACCGCGGCGGGTCAGCTCGAACGGGATGCCCAGTTCTTCAAGACGCTCGGCCACGTAACGCACGATGGTGTCTGTGAAACCGGTCGGGCTTGGAATCGCGAGCATTTCCAACAGAACTTTCTGCAGGTATTTCAGATCCGGATCGGGGATATTTGCAGGGGTCATGGATGCTCCTTATGGAACAGTGCAGGCCACAGGCTGCGAGGGCTGATAGCCGTTTGCAGCCTGTGCCCGCAACTGCGATCAGATATGCACAGGCAGACTGTGCGGAAACAACAGATCGACGAAACGTTCGGCGGTGGGTTGCGGTTCGTGGTTGGCAAGGCCCACGCGTTCATTGGCTTCGATGAACACGTACTCGGGCTGGTCGGCGGCAGGCACCATCAGGTCCAGGCCGACCACCGGGATGTCCAGGGCCCGCGCTGCGCGTACTGCTGCATCGCTGAGCACCGGGTGCAGAATCGCCGTGACATCTTCCAGGCAGCCGCCTGTGTGCAGGTTGGCAGCGCGGCGCACAGCCAGACGCTGATCCATCGGCAGGATATCGGCGTAGTCAAAACCGGCCTCGCGCACGGTGCGCTCGGTCTCCTTATCCATCGGAATACGGCTTTCGCCGTCGGTCGCCGCTGCACGACGACGGCTCTGCGCTTCGATCAACTGTTTGATGGTGTGGCGGCCATCACCGATGATTTCGGCTGGGCGACGGATGGCTGCAGCCACCACCTGGAAGCCGATCACCACGATGCGCAAGTCCAGGCCTTCATGAAAGCTTTCCAGGATCACGCGAGTATCGAACTGACGAGCCTGTTCGATGGCGGTTTGCACGCCATCGATGGTGCGCAGATCAACCGCAACGCCTTGCCCTTGCTCGCCATCCAGCGGCTTGACCACGATCTGCCCGTGCTCTTCAAGAAATGCCAGATTATCATCTGCACTGCCTGCCCGTTGCTGTGCGGGCAAGCGCAGGCCGGCAGCCTTCAACGCACGATGGGTCAGACTTTTATCCTGACACAGGGTCATGCTCACCGCGCTGGTCAGATCACTCAACGACTCGCGGCAGCGGATACGACGACCGCCGTAGCTGAGGGTAAACAACCCGGCGTCTGCGTCGTCCACCTGGACGTCAATGCCGCGGCGATGCGCCTCCTCGACAATGATCCGCGCATACGGATTGAAGTCCGCCTGCGGACCGGGGCCGAGGAACAATGACTCGTTGATACCGTTTTTGCGCTTGATGGCGAAGGTCGGCAGGTTGCGAAAGTTCAGTTTGGCGTACAGCGCCTTCGCCTGGTCATTGTCGTGCAGCACCGACAAATCCAGGTAACTCAGGCCGCGACTCATGAAATGCTCGATCAAATGCCGCACCAGCACTTCGCCCACACCAGGCCGCGTGCATTGCGGGTCGACCGCCAGACACCAGAGGCTGCTGCCTTTTTCCGGGTCATTGAAGGCTTTCTGGTGGTTGAGGCCCATTACGCTGCCAATGATCGTGTTGCTGCCTTCGTCCTCGGCCACCCAATAGACAGGGCCACCCTCATGACGCGGCGTAAGCAGTTCAGGGTCGATGGGCAGCATGCCGCGTGCCAGATACAGGTTGTTGATGGCCTGCCAGTCGGCTTCGTTGTGCGCCCTGCGGATTCGATACCCGCGGAACACCCGATGCGCCGGTCGATAATCACTGAACCACAGACGGAGCGTGTCGGAAGGGTCGAGAAACAGCTGTTGCGGCGATTGCGCCAGGACTTGCTGCGGCGCAGCCACATACAGGGCAATATCGCGCTCACCGGGCTTTTCGTTGAGCAGATCCTGAGCCAGCGCTGCTGGATCAGGGTAGGTGTGACCGATCAGCAAGCGTCCCCAGCCGCAGTGCAGGGCCAACGGCTCCGCCTCTATCTGACTGCCATCTTCGGCAAGGCGCGCCTGCAGACGTTCGTACGAGGGCGACTGGCCGCGCAGCAGGCGCTGGCTATAAGTCGTCGCGTTCTGTTTCATCAATCACAATCCTTGTTCGCTGAGCCACAGGTTCAGCGCTGCCAGTTGCCACAGCTTGGAGCCGCGCAATGGCGTGAGCTGGCCCTCGGGATTGGTCAGCAATTTATCGACCATGGCCGGGTTGAACAGGCCGCGATCCTGGCTGGAGTCGGTCAGCAGTTCACGCACCCAATTGAGGGTGTCACCCTGCAAATGCTTGAGGCCGGGAACCGGGAAATAGCCCTTCTTGCGGTCGATCACTTCCGAAGGAATGACCAAGCGTGCAGCTTCTTTCAGGACCTGCTTGCCACCGTCCGGCAGTTTGAACTTGCCGGGGATACGGGCCGACAGTTCGACCAGGCGGTAGTCGAGAAACGGCGTACGTGCTTCCAGGCCCCAGGCCATCGTCATGTTGTCGACGCGCTTGACCGGGTCATCGACCAGCATCACTGTGCTGTCGAGGCGCAGAGCCTTGTCGACTGCGGCGCTGGCACCGGGCTGGGCGAAATGATCGCGAACGAAATCACCGGCTGCGTCGTTGGGCGTGCGCCACTTCGGCTGTACCGTTTCGGCGTATTCGGCGTAGCTGCGGTCCACAAATGCATCGCGATAAGCCGCAACCGGGTCGCTCGCGCCATCCACCTGAGGGTACCAGTGGTAGCCGGCGAACAGTTCGTCAGCGCCCTGGCCGCTCTGTACCACTTTGCAGTGTTTGGACACTTCACGTGACAGCAGGTAGAAGGCGATGCAATCGTGGCTGACCATCGGCTCGCTCATGGCGCGAAACGCCGCAGGCAACTGCTCGATGATCTCGCTTTCCTGAATGCGCAATTGGTGATGGCGTGTGCCGTAATGCTTGGCGATCAGATCGGAATACTGGAATTCGTCGCCACGCTCGCCACCGGCATCCTGGAAACCGATAGAGAAGGTCGACAGGTCCTCGACACCCACTTCACGCAACAAGCCAACCAGCATGCTGGAGTCGACGCCACCGGAAAGCAGCACGCCGACATCGACCGCTGCACGCTGACGAATTGCCACTGCCTCACGGGTACTGTCCAGTACGCGATCGCGCCAATCTTCAAGGGTGAGGTTTTTCTCGTCATCGTGAGGGCCGTAAGGCAGCGTCCACCAGACTTTTTGCTCGACCTTCCCACTGGCGTCGATACGCATCCAGCTGGCAGGCGGAAGTTTTTCGACACCGGCCAGCAGCGTGCGCGGCGCAGGTACGACGGCATGGAAGTTGAGGTAATGATTGAGCGCCACCGGATCAAGCATCCCGCTGATATCACCGCCCTTGAGCAGGGCAGGCAGCGAGGACGCGAAGCGCAGGCGCTTGTCGGTTTTCGACAGGTACAACGGCTTTACGCCGAGGCGGTCACGGGCAATGAACAGCTGCTTGCTGTCACGCTCCCAGATGGCAAAGGCGAACATGCCGTTGAGCTTGGGCAGCATGTCTGCGCCCCACGCGTGGTAGCCCTTGAGCAGGACTTCGGTGTCACCGCCGGAGTGGAACTGATAGCCAAGGCTTTCCAACTCGGCTCGCAGTTCGGGAAAATTGTATATAGCACCGTTGAAGGCCATGGACAGGCCCAGATGACTGTCGATCATCGGCTGCGCCGACCCATCCGACAGGTCCATGATTTTCAGACGGCGATGACCGAGGGCAACCGGCCCCTGGCTATGAAACCCCCACGCATCCGGGCCGCGAGGCGCCAGCTCATGGGTAATACGTTCAACAGCGGCAAGGTCCGCTGGTTGATGGTCAAAACGAAGTTCGCCTGCTAATCCGCACATAAGTCCTTACCGGGTTTCCGTTGGGGAGGTGACTGAGAAAGTGCAGTCACCCAGAAACTGACCCAGTGAGGGCATGGTAGTTTTAGATCAAAAAGTTATAAGCGTTTGTTTTCAGCTGGTTGGGTGCGCGCTTCTGGAATTGATGCTTTCACCGGGTCCGGGTTGTTGTCGTGCTTGCCGCATCGGCTTCAGGGCGGATTTTTCTGACATGTAAAGGGGATTCGGCTCATTGACGGTGATGTTTGCAGCACGCTGGTTTGGGGCACATAAAAGCACGTCAATTCACTCGGCATGCATAAAGGGGTACAGGGTGCTGGCGGCTGCGAAGAAGAAACAGACCGAAGACCTGTTATCTGGGGGCCGACGGGATGAACAGTTGCAGTTGGGTAACGCGCGCATCGCCGCCATGCAGGATGCCCAGTCGCCGATGGAGGATTTGCTGTTGTCTTGCTTCAAGGCTGATCGCAAGGACATTCGAATTGAAGGCGCAACTGCCAGCAGACCCGCTCAATACCCGGTCATCTCCAGATACCCCACGCCTTCCTGACTCCCGCTGAACCTCACCGGGCCCTCCCAGTAGGGAATGCTCACGCCCATCCAGGCTGCGGGGTTCAGTGCATCGGTGGTAATGTCCAGATTTCTGTCAGTGACCCTGACTCTCCAGCGGGTGGGCACTTTATGCTCGCCGAGCAAGGTTTCTTTCAATGGCTCCAGACTGATCTCGTTGGCCTGCAACAATCGAGTGGTACCGTCGGCGCTGATCCAGTTGCCGGTCAGGTAGGGGTCGCCGTTCTTGTGACGGATGCGGTAGAGCATCAAGCGGTCGCCGTCTGCCAGTTGCAGCGAAAACCAGTCCCAGCCGCTCTGGTTGGCGGTCAGTGGCTGGCTGCTCCATTCCCGGTCCAGCCAGGCATTGCCGGTGACTTGATAGGACTTGCCCTGTATTTCCACGCTGCCTTTGGCGTCGAAAAATGGCTGGCTGTAGTAATACGACGCCTGGCCCGCCTCCGATTTCTGGCTGTAGCCTTGTTCACCCTGTAACACCAGAGGCTTGCTGGACGTGAGGTTCAGGTCATAGCGAAAATCCTGGCCGCTGGCTTTTAATTGCATGCTGGTTAGCGGATCTCCTGTTCTGGCGCTACTGGTGAACGTCCAGTCGTCGATCCACGCCGAGAAGGGGGCTTGCGTCACGTTCGCCTGTCCGATACCGCCACGTGCGAAACGCTCTGCCACGTAATGGCCGCTGCTGGAGGTCGCCGCCGCATGGCCCAGCCAGACAGTGCCTTCGTTCCAGCCGCTGCCGGCCTGCACGCCGGGTCGCAAGGCGCTGCGGAACAAGGTCCATTGCACGCCGAACGGCTGGCCGGTGTCATCCTTCAGCGTCGCCGTGATATACCACCATTCGATACGAAAGCCGGGGTGCTGGCCATGGTCGTCGGGGAAGGAAAATACCCGTCCCGGCCTGACCTGGGTGTAGGCGTTTGCGTCATTTCCAAGCCCGGCAAAGCCGCTTTCAGGCTTCGGTGTTTCATCGCAGGCACCCAGCAGCAGTACCAGCGCCAATGGCATCGGCCACTTAATGGTCATTGGCAAAGGTCCTCAGCAAATCCGCTGGACGGCTGCGGTACAGCTTCAGCAGCGGCCAGGCCGAGGCCAGCAGGGTCGCCAGCATTGCCAGCGCCATCAATTGCAACAATTGCATCGGGTAGACTTGCAGCGGCAGGCGCCAGCCAAACGCCTGGACATTGATCACCGCATCCAGACACCACGCAATCATCAAGCCCAGCGGCATGGAGAACAGCAATGTCAGAATCGCCAGCAGCCAGGTCTGTCCCAGGTTCAGCAGCATCAACTGCCGTCGCGTCACCCCAAGCGCCCACAACGGGGCAAGCTGTCCGAGCCGGCTCTGGCTCTGGGTCAGCAGGCTGATGAACAACGCGACGCCCGCTACCCCCAGTGTCAGGCTGTTGAGGGCGGCGGTCGCGGAAAACGTGCGTTCGAAAATCTGGGTTGACCACCGCTTGATCTGGCTCTGATCGATGATGTGATTGTCGTCGAGCGTGAAGCGCTCCTGCAGTTGCTTCACCAGAGGAGGAATCGCGGCCTGATCGACCCTCAGGTTGAAACGAAACGGGTTCAATCCTGGCCAGTGGGCGAGCAGGTGTTTTTCGTTGACCAGCAGATGGCCTTTGGGGTTGCCATAGTCGGCGTAGATCCCGACGATGCGCGCAGTCCACTGGCCGGCAGGCACCGGGATGCTCAGCGTGTCGTTCAGCGCCAGCTTGAGACGACGCGCCAGTTGTTCGCTGAGCATCACGGTATCTTCGTCACGTAGCAGACTCCATGGATCGCCTTCTACCGCTTCAAGCAGTTCCCAGTGCTGGCGGTAGGTAGTGTGATCGACCACACCGAACAGATCGGCAGGCCACCCCTGAACTTGCAGCGCCACTTGCCAGTTGGGCAGCACTGCGCTGATTTGCGCTTGCTGGTTCAGCCAGGTGTGCAATGGCCCGGCCTGTGCCGGGTCCTGCGAGCTGACGTAAAGTTCGGCAGTCAGCCGCTGTTCCAGCCAGCTATTGAACGTCTGGCGAAAGCCGGAGGTCATGCTGCCCACGCCGACATTGGCGGCCATCGCGAGCAGCAAGGCCATCAGTGCCAGGCTCAGCGCGGGCAGTTGCTGTCGGCAATCGGCCAGAAACCATTGCCCCAGCACCGAACGACTGCGGGTCAGCAGGGCTCCGAGCATGGCATCCAGCAGCACCGGAAGGCCTAGCCCGGCACTGAACAGCAGGGCGGACATCAGTACGAAACCCACCAACAGGCTGTTGCCGAACAACAGCGCTGCCAGGGCGACGAGTGCTCCGGCTGCTGCCACCCAGGCTTGCCGCCGCAGCCATCGTGCATGGGCCTGCTGCCACGCCTGGGCATCGGCCAATGCCAGCAAGGGCAGGCGCGCCGCACGCAACAGGCTGTTGACACCGGCCAGCAGTGCGCCCAGCAGGCTCAGTCCGATCCCACTGAGCCACCACCACAGGCTGAGGTTCAATTGACCGGCGACCTCGGCACCGTAAAGCCCCCGCAAACTGGCTACAACGTCCGGCAACAGCAGGCTGGCGAGCAGGTAGCCGCTGATCACCCCCAGCACACCGCCCACCAGGGCCAGTGCGCCCAGTTCGATGCTCGAGGCAGTGATCAGCAGGCGTGCGCTGACACCACAGGCACGCAGGTTGCGCAACAGGCCTCGACGTTGCTCCAGTGCCAGGCCAATGGCTGCGTGCACGATAAACAATCCCACTCCGAACGACAGAACACCCAGTGCGCTCAGGTTCAGGTGAAAGCTTTCGGTCAGGCGTTGCAGGTTGTTTTCTTCCCCTGTCTTGCTGATTGCCAGTTGACCTCTGAGGGCTGCCGGCAATTGCGGGTCGCGAGCCGCGAAATCCTTTCGCAGCAGCAGGCTGGACAATTGATCGGTCAAGCCGAGCAAGGATTGGGCAAAACCGATATCGGTAAGCAGCACGCCGGGGGCCATGTCCGGTTTGATGCGCAGCGGCGGCAGGGCAACGCCATTTTCGGCCAAGGGTTGCTGACCTTCTTCAAACCCCAGTGCCTGGAGGGTCTGCGCCGATATCCACGTCGCTCCGGGCGGGGTGAGGAAATCGACGATCTGACCGGAGTCCAGCGTCTGTCCGGCCAGCATGCTGTTCGGCAGCGTCAGCGGCTCGATGCCGACCAGTTGCAGCCGTTGGTTCTCCAGGCCCTTGAGCGTTATTCGCCCGCGCAGGACGGGCGAAACCGGCCAGCCTTCACGGCGCAACTGGACGAACAGATCCTGAGCGAACAAGGCCCCGCCAGGTGCCGCGATGCTGGTTTGCGGTTCACCGCCGATCAGTTCGCTGGCCCGCTGATAGCTTTCCCGTGCCTGACTGTTGAGCGCCTGAACGCCGGTCAGCAACGCGGTGGCCAGCCACAAGCCGGTCAGCACACTGAAAAACTGCACGGGATGGCGTCGCCAGTGGCTCAGCAAGGCGCGCAGGGTCCAGTAGAAAACCGGCATCAGCGCTCGCCTTCGACAGCCAGGCGACCCAGATGCAGTACCACTTTGCGCGCCAGTCGGTCAGCCACCCGTGGGCTGTGAGTAACCATCAGCAGGCTGGTGGGACTGTCGGCGAGCACATCCAGCAACAATTGCAGCACTTCGTCGCTGGTCGTTTCGTCGAGATTGCCGGTGGGCTCGTCTGCCAGCAGCAGGCTGGGCCGTGCCGCAAGCGCGCGACCGATCGCCACCCGTTGCTGTTGTCCGCCGGACAGTTGTTCGGGATAACGATCCAGCAACGCCCCAAGACCCAGACGTTCGATCAGGTGCGCCTGCCAGGCCGCATCGAATCGCCCTGCCAGTCGTGCCTGAAACGCCAGGTTGTCTGCTATTTTCAAGCTGCCGATCAGGTTGAACTGCTGAAACACCAGACCGATTTCGGTACGTCGCCAGTTCGCCAGCCGGTTTTCGTTCATCAGGTCCAGGCGTTGCCCTGCGACGTCGATGCTGCCGTCATCGACCTGGTCAAGGCCCGCCACCAGATGCAGCAACGTGCTCTTGCCGCTGCCGGATTCACCCATCAATGCCAGGCTTTCGCCCTGTGCCAGGTGCAGATCGACACCACGCAGGACATCCAGCGGTCCCTGTGCCGTGGTGTAGCGCTTGAATACGTTTTGCACGTGCAGCATGAGCGGTCCAATTGTTCTGACAGACGCTAAAGAGTAGCGCCTGAGCGCGTGCTTGTAGGGAATATCGTGCGAGCTGGCAGCATCTGCGGATTTCAGTGACCAGCAGCCTGCTTCCCCTTGCCGCGAATCAGCCCGCGCAGGACAAAGCGGTTGGGGTGACAGGCTTCGGCCACGCTGCGTGGCAAGGGCAGAGGCTCGTTGTCGAGCCAGGCGGCGATCAGCTCGCCACACAGCGGTGCTGTAATCAGCCCGCGCGAACCGTGACCGCTGTTGACGTACAGGCCATCCAGCCACGGGCAGGCGATGTCCGGCACCTGGCGCGCATCCTTGGCCAGTGCTGCATAGGCCTGCATGAACGCCTCGCGATCGGCCAGCGGACCGACGATCGGCAAATAATCCGGACTGGTACAACGAAACGCTGCGCGCCCCTGTAATTGTTCGGCTGCCAAATCGGCGGCCTCAAGGCGTGCAGTGAGGTCTTGCGAAATCTCCCGCAACAGCTCCAGATTGTCCAGATGATCGGTCAGGTTGGGCGTCAGATCAGTGCTGTTGAAGTCGAAACTCGCCCCGAGCGTATGCTCGCCCAGACGTGCCGGAGCCACATAACCCTCGGCGCATACCACGCTGCGCAATGCCGCGCTGGCCTGAGTCTGCGGCAAACGGGTGATCTGCCCGCGGATACGTTTTAGCGGCAAATCGGCCGTCTGCGTGAACTGCTGGATATCAGCTGCCCCGGCCAGCACCACGACCGGGGCGCTGTCGATCAACCGTTCGTTACCCCAAGCCTGCCACTGATCATCGACACGCCTCAGTTCCAGTGCCTGTTGATGAGTGATCAGGCGGATATTTTCGTGCCCGGCCTGTGCGTGACACAACGCAGGCGGATGAACCCAGCCGCCTTCGGGGTAAAACAGCCCGCCACTGTTCAGCGCAACGCCGCTCTGCGCTTCGGCCGCAGGCTGGTCCAGCAGGTGCAGGAGTGATTCGGGGAAGGCATCGGTCAGCTGTTTCTGGCGTAGCGCTTCCTTGCCGTCGAAAGCCAGTTGCAGCACGCCACAAGCGTCCCAGTCGATGCCACGCTGCAATCGCTCAAGCAGCCTTCGTGTGTGGCCAAAGCCGCTGAGGATCAACTGTGACAGCGCCGTGCCGTGCGCCGACAGTTTCAGGTACAGCACGCCCTGCGGATTGCCCGAGGCTTCCTGTGCCGGTGCGGCATGGCGCTCCAGCAGGCTTACCTGCCAGCCCCGTTGCGCCAGGCTCTGCGCCGTGGCACATCCTGCCAGCCCTGCGCCAATCACCAGCGCCTTGCGCTCGCCACTCGCTGGCGCAGGACGGGCAAACCAGGGTTTAACGACAACAGAAGGCGCAACACCTTCCGGCCAGGCGATAAAAGTGCCGCGCAGCACCTCCCATTTATGGCCGATACCCGGCACCCGCTTCATCTTGAAGCCTGCTGCGTTGAGCGAGCGCCGCACCCAGCCGGTGCTGGTGAAGGTGCCGATCGTGGTGGTGGACGTGGACAGGCGCGCCAACTCGGCAAACAGCTCGGGCGTCCACATTTCCGGGTTTTTCGCCGGCGCAAACCCGTCGAGAAACCACGCATCAATCTGCCCGTCCAGCTGTGGCAGCATGTGCAGCGCATCGCCGATCAGCAGTGTCAGGGTCACGCGGCCGTCAGCGAATAGCAGGCGCTGAAAGCCTTCATGCAGCGCTACGTACTGGTCGAGCAACGGCTGAGCGAACGTCGACAGCTCCGGCCACAGGGCCAGGGCACGCTGCAGGTCGTCGCGGCTCAACGGGTACTTCTCGACGCTGACGAAATGCAGGCGCGCGCCGGCAGGCGCGCACTCATCGAACAGTTGCCAGGCACAGAGAAAATTGAGCCCGGTGCCGAAGCCGGTTTCGCCAATGATCAACCTGCCGCCTTCGGACAGTTCGGTGAAACGCCGACGCAGGTCGTTCTGCACCAGAAACACATGGCGCGTCTCGTCCAGACCGGACTCGGTGGAAAAGTACACGTCGGAAAAATCGCGGGAGCGCGGGTTGCCTTGTTCGTCCCAGTCTATCCGGGCGTGGCGGGTCATGGTCATGTCAGGCTCAGCGGTGGCAGAGGGCGCATTTTAGCCATCTGCGAGGATAAAAGTGCGATCACTGGCGCGCGGATTGACCGATGCCCGCAATCGGTGGTCAGAATGTTCACTGAGGGTTGTCCATCGGGCGTTCTCTGAGCCATCCCCAATCAGGAGTTGTGCATGTTTGAATCCGCTGAAATCGGTCACGCCATCGACGACGAGACCTACGAGGCTGCGTTGCCGGAATTGCGCGAGGCCTTGCTCGAGGCGCAGATAGACCTGCACGAGCAGGCCGGTCGACAGATCATCGTGCTGATCAACGGCATAGAAGGCGCAGGCAAGGGCGAAACCGTCAAACTGCTCAACGAATGGATGGACCCGCGGCTGATCGAGGTACGCACTTTCGATCAGCAGACCGATGAAGAACTGGCTCATCCACCCGCCTGGCGTTACTGGCGACAACTGCCTGCCAAAGGCCGCATGGGCATTTTCTTTGGCAACTGGTACAGCCAGATGCTGCAGGGCAGGATCCACGGCCGTTTCAAGGACGCTGTGCTCGATCAGGCCATCAGTGGCGCCGAGCGCCTGGAAAAAATGCTTTGTGATGAAGGCGCGCTGATTTTCAAATTCTGGTTTCACCTGTCCAAAAAACAGATGAAGCTGCGCCTCAAGACCCTCAAGGACGATCCGCTGCACAGCTGGCGCATCAGCCCGCTGGACTGGCAGCAATCCAAGACTTACGACAAGTTCGTGCGCTTCGGTGAGCGGGTGTTGCGCCGCACCAGCCGCGAATATGCGCCCTGGCATGTGATTGAGGGTGTGGACGCCAACTACCGCAGCCTGACAGTCGGACGCCTGCTGCTGGAAGGCATGCAGGCTGCAATCAACAAGGTCGAGCCTGAACCCGGCGCGCTGACGGTCGGCCCGTTGGCGATTCACGACAACGAACTGACATTGCTGGACAGTCTCGACCTCAGCCTGCACCTGAGCAAGGATGACTATCAGCAGCAACTGATTACCGAGCAGGCGCGTCTGTCCGGCAACATGCGTGACAAACGCATGAAAAGGCATGCACTGGTAGCAGTGTTCGAAGGCAACGACGCTGCTGGCAAGGGCGGCGCGATACGCCGTGTTGCTGCGGCGCTCGACCCGCGCCAGTACGCTATCGTACCCATCGCTGCTCCGACACAGGATGAGCGCGCGCAGCCTTATCTGTGGCGGTTCTGGCGACAGATACCGGCACGCGGCAAATTCACCATCTTCGATCGCTCCTGGTACGGAAGGGTGCTGGTCGAGCGGGTCGAGGGTTTTTGCAGCGAGTCCGACTGGAAGCGCGCGTATGCAGAAATCAACGATTTCGAAGAGCAGCTCACTGACGCGGGCATTGTGGTCGTCAAGTTCTGGCTGGCCATCGACCAGCAGACTCAGCTGGAGCGCTTTCAAGAGCGCGAAAAAATACCGTTCAAGCGCTACAAGATCACCGAAGATGACTGGCGCAACCGCAAGAAGTGGCCAGACTACCGCCAGGCGGTGGGCGACATGGTGGATCGCACCAGCACTGAAATTGCGCCGTGGACATTGATCGAGGCCAATGACAAGCGCTGGGCCAGAGTCAAGGTTCTGCGCACCCTCAACGACGCGCTGGAAGCGGCGTTTGCCAGGGACAAGAAGAAGTGATCGATTGCAAAACCGCGCTGACGGCATCCTGAATGCACTGCGGGGTGAAAGACCTATTGCGGCTCATCTGCAGGGCTGCTGGCAGCCGCTTCGTCGGACACTTCAGAGACTGCCGGCTCATCAGGTGCCTCGAAATTGCCATTCACCCATTGATGCAAGCGTGATGTGCAATGTGGGGCCGGTACGTCCTGACCGGAGTGAGTCACGCTGTCCGGCTGCCGGGCGTCTTCGGCAATGGGCGACATGGCTTCCACTGCCTGAAGGACTGCGCTGTAGAGCGGGTTCAGATCACGCATGACTTTCTCCCTGAAGAGGCTGAGCAGCCAGACAATGGCGCACCATCTGCCTTGATCCATTCAGGGCATTTCACTGAAGCCTAAGCGAGTTTCTACAAAGCCTCAGACAGTTTTCGCATAGGCGTTATGCAAAAAGAACACGTGTTTCAGGCGGGATACAGCAATCGCGGTCAACGCTTGCGCAGCGTCTTTTGCCTGAGAATATAAACGCTGACCAGCACTGCGCTGGTCAGCATGAAGGCGCGTGCCCACGGCTGTTGCACCAGGTAACACGACACGGAGATGCTGATCCACATCAGCCCGATTGCGCATACCTTGCCCTTGAGCGGGATACCGTTGCCTTCAAGGTAGTCACGGATCCACGGACCGAGCCGCGGGTGATTGACCAGCCAGTCGTAGAAGCGTGGAGAGCTGCGCGCGAAGCAGGCGGCGGCCAGCAGAAGAAACGGCGTGGTGGGCAGCACAGGCAGGAATATGCCGATGACGCCCAATACCACGCTCAACCAGCCAACGGCTATCAGCAGATAGCGCACCGAGCGATGACGGCTGGTGCGCGGTGAGTCTTGCGCCATAGGCGCTGGCTCAGTGGTGACGGGGCTTGAGGATCGCCGGCTTTTCGTCCGGCGCCTGGCAGAGCAGGTACAGGGCGGTCAGCGCTTCCGGGATTTGCACGATCATGTCGTCCATCAGGTTGGCGTCCTGAGCGATGTCGGCAAATTCCGGCTGTTCGTCGAACAGCCCCGAGCCGACCATGATGGGCAGGAGCATTTCGCTGACTTCTTCCTCGGCACTTTCGAACCAGGCGTTTTCACGCAGGAACACGCCTTCCATGAAGCCGATGCACCAGCCACGCAGGTCCGAGTCGTCCGGATCGTCGCCCAGGTCCAGATCGCACGGCAGCTCGAACTCTTCGTCCGAGGCCAGCTGGCGAGCAATATGCGCCTTCAGTGCAATCAGGGTGGCTTCGACTTCTGTCTGCTGCGCCTCACTGCTGTACTGCGGCGGCTCGGAAAACAGCGCGTCGATCCACTCGCGCTCCGGCACGTCTTCGGAGCAGATGGACAGGGCGGTCAGGTAGCCATGAGCGGCCACGTAGTCCAGTGCTTCTTCGTGCAGTTCATCTGCATCGAGGAAGACTTGCAGGCGGGTCAGTTGCTCAGCGAAGGACATGGAAGCGCTACCTTGAAAATAAACGATGCTGGATTCTAGGCCCTGAGCGTCCGTGGCGCCAGCGCGCAGGCCAATTGCAGTTAATTTCGACCGCTCATGTCCGAGTCATCCATTGCTCCCGAGCGCTCGGGTATACTCCCTCGTTTTGCAGTGCAGCAGGATATTCCGGGGTTTTTATGCTTGAGCAGGCACAACGCGTACTTAAAGACATCTTCGGTTACGACAGCTTTCGTGGTCGCCAGGGTGCCATTATTGAGCGTGTAGCCAACGGTGGCGATGCACTGGTGCTGATGCCGACCGGTGGTGGCAAGTCCCTGTGTTTCCAGGTGCCCGGGCTGTTGCGCGACGGTCTGTGTGTGGTCGTGTCGCCGCTTATTGCGCTGATGGACGATCAGGTGGCCACGCTGGATGAACTGGGCGTATCTGCGGCTGCACTCAACTCGACCCTCAGCGCCGAGCAGCAGCGCGATCTGGCCAACCGCATTCGTCTGGGTGAAGTCAAAATGCTTTACCTGGCCCCCGAGCGTCTTGTCCAGCCGCGCATGCTGTCGTTCCTGCAAAACCTCAAGATCGCCCTGTTTGCCATCGACGAAGCGCACTGCGTGTCGCAATGGGGTCATGACTTCCGCCCAGAATACCTGCAACTGGGGCAATTGGCCGAGCTGTTCCCGGATGTGCCACGCATCGCGCTGACGGCCACTGCCGACAAGCGTACCCGCGAAGAGATCGTCACTCGGCTGCACCTGCAAAACGCCGAGCGTTTTCTGTCCAGCTTCGACCGGCCCAACATCTTCTACCGCATCGTGCCCAAGGAACAGCCACGCAAACAATTGCTGGCATTCCTGTCGGAGCGGCGCAGCGATGCGGGTATCGTCTATTGCCTGTCACGCAAGAAAGTCGATGAGGTGGCCGTATTTCTCAGTGACAACGGCTATCCGGCGTTGCCCTATCACGCCGGCCTGCCATCCGAAACCCGTGCTGCCAACCAGAAACGCTTTCTCAACGAGGAAGGGCTGATCATGGTGGCAACCATCGCGTTCGGCATGGGCATCGACAAACCCAACGTGCGCTTTGTCGCGCACATGGACCTGCCCAAATCGCTTGAGGCCTATTATCAGGAAACCGGCCGGGCAGGGCGTGATGGTCTGCCTGCCGATGCCTGGATGGCTTACGGTCTGCAAGACGTGCTGATGCTCAAGCAGATGCTGCAGAACTCCGAAGGCGACGAGCGTCACAAGCGGCTGGAGCAGCACAAGCTCGATGCCATGCTGGCCCTGTGTGAAGAAACCCGCTGCCGTCGGCAGACCCTGCTGGCCTATTTCGACGAAGACATGCCCAACCCGTGCGGCCATTGCGACAACTGTGTCGACGGCGTGCAGACCTGGGATGCCACCGAACCAGCACGCCAGGCGTTGTCTGCCATCTACCGCACCGGTCAGCGCTATGGGGTCGGTCATCTGGTCGACGTGCTGCTCGGCAAATCCAACGACAAGGTAGAAAGCTTCGGCCATCAGCATCTGTCGGTATTCGGCGTCGGCAAGGCGCGCACCGAGGCCGAATGGCGCTCGCTGTTTCGCCAGCTGGTGGCACGCGGGCTGGCGGACATCGACCTTGAAGGCTATGGCGGCCTGCGGCTAAGCGACACCTGCCGCCCTTTGTTGCGTGGCGAGGTTTCTCTGGAACTGCGACGTGATCTCAAGCCACAAACCACCTCGAGAAGCAGTTCCGGCAGCCAGGCCAGCCAGTTGGTGCGCGGCGAAGAGCGCGAGCAGTGGGAAGCCCTGCGCGCGTTGCGGCGCAAGCTGGCCGAAGAGCACGCCGTGCCGCCTTACGTTATTTTCCCGGATTCGACATTGCTGGAAATGCTGCGCAGCAAACCCGGTTCGATGGCCGAGATGGCCAGAGTCGGAGGGGTGGGTGCGCGCAAGCTGGAACGCTACGGCGAGGCCTTTCTCGAAGTGCTGAGTGGGAAGGCCGAGGCACCACGGGTGGTGGCCGACGTGCGGCACGAGCTGATCAGCCTGGCGCGTGCAGGGATGACACCGACGCAGATTGCCGGTCAGTTGCAGTGCTCGGAAAAGAACGTTTACACCCTGCTGGCCGAGGCTATCGGCAAGCAGCAGTTGTCCATCGAGCAGGCACTGGATTTGCCGGAAGACCTGCTGGGCGAGGTTCAGGATGCCTTTCTCGATGGCGAAGGAGAACTGCCCCCGGTGTCGGCGATTGCCGAGCAGTTTGCCGGGCGCGTGCCGGAGGGCGTTCTGTATTGCGTCCGAGCGGCGCTGCAATCGGAATTTGAGGTATAACAGCGTGCGACGAAACGTCACCGTCTCTTGCTTGCCTGAACATAAGGACCATGCTTAGCTCGCTAATAATTAGTTTGAATCATGAGTTTCCTTATGCCATTGACTGATGAACATCGTTTCGGGATGCAACTCGGACACCTCACCCGGGGCTGGCGCGCCGAGCTGGATCGTCGGCTGGCCGACCTTGGTCTGTCCCAGGCTCGCTGGCTGGTCCTGTTGCACCTTGCCCGCTTCAACGAGCCGCCCACCCAGCGCGAGCTGGCGCAGAGTGTGGGGGTTGAAGGACCGACCCTGGCGCGTTTGCTCGACAGCCTTGAAAAACAGGGTCTGGTTCAGCGTCAGGCAGTGGTCGAAGACCGACGTGCAAAAAAGATCCTGCTTAGCGAGACCGCATTGCCCCTGATCGAAAAGATTGAAACCATCGCCAATGTGTTGCGTATCGAGCTGTTCGAGGGCGTGAGCGAAGAAGATTTGCGCGTCAGCATGCGCGTGCATTCGCAGATTCTGGCCAATCTGGAAAGATCCTGAGACGAAGCCGGGCATTCTCAACCATAATCGTGCAACGGATACTGAAGTCCATCTGATTACGTGAGAAGCCTGCTGTGGTTTCCATAAGGGTTCGCATGCTGAAGAGTTCACTGGCTGCTGTCGAAGGTGCAGGTCGCAGGGCGTGCGCGGTTTTTTGCAAAAGTGTCATGGCGGCGTCATTGCTGACCTGCTCTACGCTGGCGTCAGCGTTGGGCCTGGGTGAAATCACTTTGCACTCAGCGCTTAATCAGCCGTTGAATGCCGAGATCCAGCTGCTGGAGACCGCCGGTCTCAGCAACGAAGACGTTGTCGCCAGGCTCGCTTCACCCGAGGCTTTTGCCAAGGCAGGCATAGAGCGGGTGTTCTTTCTCAATGACCTGCGCTTCACCCCTGTGCTGAGAGGCGATCGCGGCGTCATCCGGGTGGTTTCCAGCAAACCTGTTACCGAACCTTACCTGAGCTTTCTCGTTCAGTTGGCGCGTCCGAATGGCGACTTGCTGCACGAGTACACGCTGTTGCTCGATCCTGCCACGTCGGCGCAAGGACTGGCCGCTACGCGCAGCCGCAATTCCCAGCGAATGACGGCTTCCGCACAGGAAAGCCGCATGCCGGTCGCGCCACCGGCCGCCGTGCAGGGTAAGCATTACACGGTCGCCAACGGCGATACGCTGAACGGCATTGCCAGCCGTTTGCAGGGGCCAGGCAACAAGGTTTCGGCAAGCCAGTTGGCGGACGGTATTCGTCTGCTCAATCCGCAGGTGTTCGCAGCGGGTGCCGGTGCCGGGCTGAAAGTCGGCCAGGACCTGTTGCTGCCCGATTCCGCTGTCTTGCCAACCGCTGCGGCGGCGGCTGCCAGCCCGGCTGCGCCGCCACCCCAGCCTGCCGAGCTGCAGCGCACCGCCGAGCAACTGTCGGCGGCGGCCATCGAAAACCAGCAACTGGTTCAATCGCTGGAAGCGCTCAAGGCCCAGACTCAGGAACTGCAAGAGCAGATGAGCGGCAAGGACAAGCAGATTACCGCGTTGCGCAGTGATCTTGCCGCTGCGCAATCCGCCGCCCGACCTGCCGCACCTGCCACGCCGCCAGCCACTCCTGTGCAGCCCGCTGTCGCTGTTACGCCGAGTAGCGATTCATTCCTGAGCCTGCCGATCTTGCTCGCTGTCGTGTTGATTATGCTTCTGCTTGCCGCGTTGGTTTATTCGAGACGACGCCAGCGCAAACAGTCCGCTGCGCCTGCTTTTGCCGCTTCTGCCGCGGACGATCAACTGATCAAGCCTGCTCAGGCGGCCATGCTTCCGGTGTTCGAAGTGCCTGCCGTCGCGCCGCAGCCTGTGCCCCAGACGCCACCGACACCGGCACCCGCCAAGGCAGCGGCTACGCAACGTCCGGCTGGTGCTGTTCCGGATGCGCTGGACGGCGTCAGTATTTACATCGCCTACGGACGTTTTACCGAGGCAATGGGCATTCTGCGCAGCGCCCTGGAAAAGCAGCCCGAGCGCGATGACATTCGCATCCGCTTGCTGGAATTGCTGGCGGAGCAGGGGGACGGCAGCGGTTTCGTGCGTGAAGAGCAATCCGCGCTGGAGCATGGTGTCGACCCGCAGACCATTCAGGACATCCGCGACCGTTTTCCACAACTCAAGGCCGCCGAAGTTGCGCCTGCGACGCCTGTCATTCCGGTGGTTGCGGCCGCGGCTACTGCCGTGTCGTTCGAGAAGACCGAGCCTGAACCGGCTGCCTACCTGCAACCCGACCTGGAGCCTGAACCCGCGGCGCAGCTGGATGAAACGGCTGCAGCGGCACTGAATCCGCAGCACGCCGATGAGTTTCAGTTGAACCTGGATGACCTGTCGATGGACGCCGACTGGGATCTGGTCGATCCATTCGACAGTCCGCCGCCACGGCCCAAGCCAGCGGTTGCGGAGCCTGCGCCTGCCGAGGTCGATCCCGGTTTCTCTTCGGACCTGACTCAACTGCCGGAAGTCTTCGAACTCTCGGATGAACAGTTCCTCAGCGATTTTTCCGAGCCCGATGTCATTGAGCCGATCGAAGTGGTAGCGCCAGCGGCCGTTGACGACTTGAGCGACGACTTCCTCGACAGCTTCATGAGCGATGACGCAGAGTTCGACCTGCTGGACCTTGAGGAACCACCGCTCAGCCAGATCAATCAGGCGCAGGTGCTGATCGAGGAGGGCGACCTCGAGTCAGCTCGTGAAATCCTGCAACAGGTCATTGCCGAGTCCGACGAAGAGCATCGGCGCATGGCGCGTGAGCTGCTGGCGGGTATCAGTTGAACCGGTGTTTTTGATGGGCGCCGGTCTGGCGTTTAGCTAACGAAAGATCGGTCGGATCCCGCGGCATTGCGGATACGCCACACAACCCCAGAACTCACCGGCATTCTTGCCGGTGCGCGCGACCTTGATCACCATCGGTTTCTTGCAGTGCGGGCACGCGGGTGGTGTGGGCTTTGCTTCCGGCTTCGGTAGAGCCGGTTCGCGAGGCTTTTCCGGGCGTTTGGCGGTGCCGGTCTCGACAGGCTTTCGCAGGGGCGGCGAGTGTGATGCGGGTTCGCCGGGCACCGTCTGCGCTTGCTGGTCCTTTGCCTTGCCGGCAACTCCCGTCAATAGCCTGCGAAAGGTGCGGATGAGTGCCGCCAGAGCAGAGGTCGTTTTGCGTGCCATCAGGGTGCCTTGAGTCGTGTCGCGTTCAGGGGCGGCATGGTGCAGACATCCTCGTTACGAAGCAAATCCCTGCACACAATCGTGCCCGCCTGCCGGGCCGCAATCGGTTTAACGCCCGCCTGACGCTAAAGCCCTGTCTTTTGTGGGCGATAACAGGGCACGAGGACTGCCGGATGTCATCTTGAAAGGTGTGCTACACCTTCAATACACGCCCGGCATATCAAGCATTATCACGGAGTGAATTCTTAATGCGCGTCAACATGCCCATCACGCAGACTGAACGGACTTTTCCGGCATCTGAACGCCTCATCTCCACCACCGACCTGAACAGCCACATCACTTACTGCAACGACGCCTTCGTCACGCTGAGCGGCTTCACCCGCGAAGAACTGATCGGGCAGCCGCATAATCTTGTGCGCCATCCGGATATGCCTGCTTCGGTGTTCGCCCATATGTGGGAGACCATCAAGCAGGGCAAGCCGTGGATGGGCGTGGTCAAGAACCGCTCCAAGCAGGGCGACTATTACTGGGTCAGTGCCTACGTGACAGCAGTGTACGAAAACGGCCGTGTCGTTGGTTACGAGTCCGTTCGCTCGTTGCCGACCCGCGACCAGGTTCGCCGGGCAGAAGCGTTATATGCGCGATTGCGCGCCGGTAAATCGTCAGTGTCGACAACCAGCACGGCGGTCTATCACCTGATTCGTCAGTTGCCGATGATTCTGTGTGCGCTTGCGCTGGCAGTCGGGGTTTATCTGCTGGATGACCTGGCCTCGATCATCATGATTCCGATTGTATTGACTGTGCTGGGTGGTTTTCTGGAAGTGCGTCATCGCAACAGCATTCGCAAGACCCTTGAAGAACATCCCAAGGCGTTCACCAGCGCGCTGGTTGCGCTGACCTACAGCGACAACCGTGGCCCACAGGCGCAGCTCGACCTGGCCATGCTCAGTGAAGAAGCGCGCCTGCAAACCGCGTTGACGCGTCTTGCGGACACCGGCGAAAGCGTGCGTCAGCATGCCGGGCGGTCAGCGCAGTTGTCCCTGCGTCAGGCCGAGTCGCTGGATCAGCAGCGCAGCGAGGCGGATCAATCGGCCACGGCTATCAATCAGATGGCAGCGACCATTCAGGAAGTGACCCACAACGTACAGAACACCGCCCACGCTGCCGAAGAAGCCGACAAGCTGGCGCAACAAGGCCGCGGTCTGGCCGACGAAAGCCTGCTGGCGATTCGGCACATGGCCAACTCGGTTACTGACATCGGCAACGCTGTGGGTGAGCTGGCCAGCGCCACTCAGTCGATTGGCAGCGTGGTCGACGTGATCACCTCCATCGCCCAACAGACCAACCTGCTGGCGCTCAACGCAGCCATTGAAGCGGCCCGCGCCGGCGAGCAGGGGCGTGGCTTTGCAGTGGTGGCCGATGAGGTTCGCTCGCTGGCTTCTCGCACACAGTCCTCGACCGAGCAGATCCAGCAGATCATCACCTCGTTGCGTGACGGTGCCGACCGTGCGGTACAGACCGCCAGCAAAGGTGAGCAAATCTCTCAGGAAAGCGTTGCCAGCGTCGAAGCGGTGCAGAAGGCCCTGGACGGCATCAGCCAGTCGGTGACGCGCATCACCGGCATGAGCCAGCAAATGGCCTCGGCGTCCGAAGAGCAGAGCCACGTAGCGGAAAACATCAGCCAGCAGATTACCCGTATCGCGCAACTCTGCGACGAGAGCGCCAGCCAGGCGCAGCAAGGCTCTCAGATCAGTGGCGAACTGGAAGAAATGGCGCAGTACCTGCACAGCCTTGCCGAGCGATTCAGTCGCTAAGCATGCGCAGACGACGCAGAGCGTCCGGAGCGTGGTAACGAGAGTCGGGTGTATTAAGCCTGTGTGTGTTTACACAAATCCCGACTCCACCACCTAGCGTGCCCATCGCTCCGCGTGGGCATGCAGTTCATGACGCTCTGCATCATCTGTTTGCAGTCAGGCAAACTCCATTTAGGTAACTGTCAGTTATTGTCGGACAATTGTTCTGCTGTCTGAATAAATAAGTCTCTTAACTGAAGTTGCTGAAGGTATCGGCTAAAAACTGAATAAAAGAAGGTGCAGTGCAACTAAATAGCCACTACTCAATTCAGTTTTCTCCATATCAAAAAACAAAAAAAACTCAATAGATTCAATCGGATATCACTGAGCTATATATCCAGTGATGCATTATCCTTATGTCCTTAAACTTGTATCAGAATTGAAATAAAACGGTTGTCAAGTGCATAACTGCGGACTATGTTCTGGAATCGCTCAATGAAGAGCCGACCATTATCAGGTGTGCAGGGATGCGAAAGTCCAAGCGTTCGGGTGCTGTCCGTTATTCGTTTAAACCTGTAGCAAGCGGTGTGCTGTGTGCGTTGTCTTTTACAGTCGGCTGTTCTGCATACGCAGGCTATGTCGAGCAAGGCAAAGTGGGCGATGCTGCCAGTTGGCGCTCGGCAGAATTCCAGAGTGACTGGGGCCTGGGTCGCATTCAGGCTGATCACGCCTATGCTGCCGGCATCACTGGCGCAGGCGTCAGGATCGGTGCGCTGGACTCGGGTTTCGACCCTTCCCATCCGGAAGCCACGCCGTCCCGCTATCACGCGGTCACTGCCAGCGGCACCTACGTTGACGGTTCGCCCTTCAGCGTCACGGGTGCCATCAACCCGAACAACGATACCCACGGCACCCACGTCACCGGCACCATGGGCGCGGCCCGTGACGGTGTCGGCGTGCACGGTGTGGCGTACAACGCGCAGGTCTACGTCGGCAACACCAACCAGAACGACAGTTTCCTGTTCGGCCCGAGCCCGGACCCGCAGTATTTCAAGGCGGTGTACAGCGCACTGGCTGATGCCGGAGTACGCGCCATCAACAACAGCTGGGGCAGCCAGCCGTCCGACGTCACCTACGCCACCGAGGCGGGCGTGCGCGCTGCTTATGCCCAGCACTACAACCGCGGCACCTGGCTGGACGAAGCGGCGAACGTCTCGCGCAAGGGCGTGATCAATGTGTTCAGCGCAGGTAACACCGGGTACGCCAATGCCAGCGTCCGGGCATCGCTGCCGTATTTCGAGCCAGACCTCGAAGGCCACTGGCTGGCCGTGTCGGGCCTCGACAGCAGCAACGGTCAGCGTTACAACCAGTGCGGCCTGTCCAGATACTGGTGCATCACCATGCCGGGGCGGTTGATCAACGGCACCGTGCCTGGCGGCGGCTACGGCATCAAGTCGGGCACTTCGATGTCTGCACCGCATGCTACCGGTGCCTTGGCGCTGGTCATGGAGCGCTTCCCGTATATGAACAACGAGCAGGCGCTGCAGGTATTGCTGACCACCGCCACCCAGCTCGATGGCTCGATTACTCAGGCACCGACCAGCAGCGTTGGCTGGGGCGTGGCCGATCTTGAGCGGGCAATGCGCGGTCCCGGCCAATTGCTCGGCACCTTCGACGCCAATCTGGGCGCGGGTCTGACTGATGTGTGGAGTAACAATATTTCCGATCAGGCGCTGATTCAGCGCAAGGCCGAGGACACCGTCGAGCAAGCCGCATGGCAGCAGACGCTGATCAGCAAAGGCTGGCAGAACGGTGTTGCCAGCACCGCCAGCCAGCAGGATCAGGCCGATTATGCAACGGGCACTGCGCGCGCCGCCGCGGCTGCGCAACGCCAGTATCAGGGCAGCCTGATCAAGTCAGGTGCAGGCCGCCTGATTCTTGAAGGCACCAACACCTACCGGGGCGACACACTGATCAACGGCGGAGTGCTGTCAGTCAACGGCTCGCTGGTTTCAGCCGTGCAGGTCAACGCCGGCGGCACACTGGGTGGCAATGGCCAGATCGGCGGACTGACGGCGGGCAGCGGCGGTATCGTCGCGCCGGGCAATTCCATCGGTACGTTGCAGGTCAATGGCGATGTCGCCCTTGAGCCGGGGTCGACCTATGCCGTGGAGCTTTCACCGACGGCCAGTGACCGCATCGTCGCCACCGGCAGCGCAACGGTGTCAGGCGCAAACATGACCCTGGCGCTGGAGAACGCGACGCCGGTGGCCTTGAGTTCTGCACCGATACAAAGCGTCGTAAACCGGCAGTACAACGTGCTGCAAGCCGCCAGTGGTGTGAACGGCCAGTTCGGTTCAGTGACTTCAAACTACGCGTTTCTGGGTGGTCGACTCGACTACGCAGCCACCGGCGTCGTGCTTAATGTCGAGCAAACGTCCGCTTTCAACAGCGTGGCGCAAACCCCCAACCAGGCTGCTGTGGCGACTGCCGCCGAACAACTTGGCGCAGGCAACGCGGTGTACGAAAACCTGTTGCTGACTCAAAGCGCAGCTGCTGCCCGGGACAGCTCTCAGCATCTGTCAGGCGAGATCTACCCGGCCATCGGCAGTGTGCTGATCAATGACAGCCGTCAGGTCCGTGATGCAGTGGGTGAGCGTCTGGGGTCCAGCGTGTTCGGCACCGATGGCAACACCGCTGCCCAAGACAACGTCTGGCTCAAGGCCTTGGGTGCCTGGGGCAAAACCGACTCGCGTGACGATACCGCCGGTTACACCACCTCGATTGGCGGGCTGCTTGCCGGGGTCGATGGCAACATTGCCGACGACACGCGCCTGGGCGTTGTCGCGGGTTACAGCGACAGCTCGTTGAATATGGGCTCGGGCACGCATTCGCGGGCTTCGGTGGACAGCTACCATTTGGGTGCTTACATCGGCCACGAAATCGGCGCACTGCGCCTGACCCTCGGCGGCGCGCACAGCTGGCATCGCATCGATGCGCAACGCGACGTGCAGGTCGGCGGCGCAGCGGGCAAGGAGAAAACCAGACACGACGCGCAGAGCACTCAAGTGTTCACCGAGGCGGCGTACCGCATCCACTTGCAGCCTGCGACCCTCGAGCCGTTCGCCAACCTGGCCTACGTCCACCTCAATACCGACAGCTTCACCGAGAAGGGTGATGCGGCGGCGCTGTCTGCCGGCAGCGATAACCGTGATGCCGTGCTGAGCACCCTCGGCTTACGGGCGTTGAAAACCATCGCGATCACCGAATGGCAGAAGGTCGACCTGTCGGGCAGCCTCGGCTGGCAGCGCAATCTGAGCGACACCGACTCCGAGCAGCACCTGGCATTTGCCTCGGGTGGTGGCAGTTTCGGCATCCAAAGCTCGCCACTGGTCCGCGATGCTGCACTGGTCGGCGCCCACGCCAGCGTTGCGCTGAGCAAGGACGCGAGGATCAGCCTCGATTACAGCGGCCAACTGGCCAGCCGTGAAAAAAGTCATGGTGTTGGCCTGAGCCTTAACTGGCAGTTCTAACCCAGGCAGTACCCAACTCAAACCCAAACCAAAAAGAACGACGCGCATGCAGATGCATGCGCGCGCGGATTCGTGCGCGTTAACTAAGGACGGTAGCTTGATGAAAGATGCATTCACCACCCGACACACCTCTGTCAAACCCCTCGGTCAGGCCATTCGGGCCATCAACCGCGCCTCCTGCGGCGCGCTCGCCTGCTACCTGGCGACACTCGGCGTGGCTCATGCCGCACCTTATGTGGAAGCAGGGCAGGCGGGCAATGCGGCCAGCTGGCGCAGTGCCGAATTCAACGCCGACTGGGGGCTGGGCGCGATCAACGCCGATCAGGCCTATGCCGCTGGCTACAGCGGCAAGGACATCAAACTGGGCATCTTCGACCAGCCGGTCTATGCCCCCGCACCCGGAATTTGCCAGCCCCAACAAGGTGGTCAATCTGGTCACCAGCGGCATTCGCGAATACACCGACCCATACATCCCGGTGAAGGCGGGCGACGCCTTCCGCTACGACGGCGCGCCGACCCTGGACTCCGGTGGCAAACTCGGCAACCACGGCACCCACGTGGGCGGCATCGCTGGTGGCGACCGTGACGGCGGGCCGATGCACGGCGTGGCTTACAACGCGCAAATCATCAGCGCCGACAACGGCGACTCAGGCCCGGAAGACGGCATCGTGCTGGGCAACGATGGCGCGGTGTATCAAGCGGGCTGGAACGCGCTGGTCAGCAGCGGTGCGCGGGTCATCAACAACAGCTGGGGCATCGGCATCACTGATCGCTTCGATAAAGGCGGTCGCGACCCGGCTTTCCCGCACTTCACCGTGCAGGATGCACAAGTGCAGTTCGACCAGATCCGCCAGATCCTCGGCACCCGCCCGGGCGGCGCGTATCAAGGTGCGATTGACGCAGCCCGCAGCGGTGTCGTGACCATTTTCGCCGCGGGCAACGACTACAACCTCAACAACCCCGACGCAATGGCCGGGCTCGGCTACTTCGTACCGGACATCACCCCCAACTGGTTGACTGTCGCTGCACTGCAACAAAACCCCGACACTGCCGCCGCTGCGACCACGCCGTATACGCTGAGCACCTTCTCCTCGCGCTGCGGCTACACCGCCAGCTTCTGCGTCTCGGCACCGGGCACGCGCATCTACAGCTCGGTACTCAACGGCACCAGCCTTGCAGACCTGACCGTCGGCTGGGCCAACAAAAACGGCACCTCAATGGCCGCGCCCCACGTGGCGGGCAGCATGGCCGTGCTGATGGAGCGCTTCCCGTACATGACCGGCGCGCAGGTCGCCGACGTATTGAAAACCACCGCCACCGACCTCGGCGCACCGGGCGTCGATGCGCTGTACGGCTGGGGCATGATCAACCTTGGCAAAGCCGTCAACGGCCCGAGCCTGTTCGTCACCGAGGCAGACATTCCGGCTGAGTTCCGCATCAACGGCGCGTATGGCGACAGTCAGTTCGTCGTGGACTTACCCGGCGTCGGTGCGATTGTCGATGCCGGCAAACCGACCCAACGCACCTGCACCGGGCCGCAATGCGGGCTTGATGTGTGGAGCAACGACATCTCCGGTCACGGCGGCCTGACCAAACAAGGCATCGGCACGCTGGTGTTGAGCGGTGCCAACAGCTACAGCGGCCCGACTCTAGTGAATCAAGGACGCTTGGCCATCAACGGCTCGCTGGCCTCGGCCGTCACCGTCAACAACGGCAGCATCCTGGGGGGCAATGGCAGCGTCGCATCACTGACCGCCAATCAGGGCGGCACCGTCGCGCCGGGCAACTCCATCGGCACCCTGCAAGTGGCAGGCGACCTCAACCTGGCGCCGGGCTCGACCTATGCGGTCGAATTCTCACCCACCGCCAGCGACCGCGTTGTGGTCGGCGGCACCGCGACCGTGAGCGGCGCGAACATGGCCCTGTCTCTGGAAAACGATGACGTCGCACTGCTTGGTAACAACCAGACCAGCAGCGTTCTGGGTCAGCAGTTCAACGTGCTGCAAGCGGCGGGTGGCATTCAGGGTCAGTTCGGTTCGGTGACCGATAACTATGCCTTTCTGGACGGCAACCTGGCTTACACCGGCAGCGGCATGACACTGGCCCTTGTCCGTAACGGCGACAGCTTCGCCAGCGCCGCACAAACCGACAACCAACGCAGCGTGGCCCAGGCCATCGAGCAACTGAATGCGGGCAACTCGGTCTACGAGAGCATCATCCTCAGCCAGGACACTGCCAGCGCACGCCGTGCGTTCACCCAACTGTCGGGCGAAGTGCATCCGGCCATCGCCACGCAATTGATCAACGACAGCCGCCAACTGCGCGACGCTGTAAGTGACCGCTTGCGCGTGGAAGGTTTGTACGACCAGCCGGCACCGGGCAGTGAAGACAACTCGGTGTGGGTCAAAGCGCTGGGTGCCTGGGGCAAAAACAGTGGCAGCAGCGACAGCGCCAGCTCGAACTCATCGTTGGGCGGCTTGCTTGCCGGTGTGGACGGCCTGATCAGCGAGCACACCCGCTTGGGCGCGATGGCAGGTTACAGCGACACCTCGCTGAGCCTGGGCGACGACACCCACTCGCGCGCCTCGGCAGACAGCTACCACCTGGGCGCGTATATCGGCCATGAACAGGGCGCACTTCGCCTCACTGCAGGCGCATCGCACAGCTGGCACCGCATCGACGTGAAACGCGACCTGCAATTCGGCGCGTTTTCCGACCGTCAAAAGGTCAAACGTGACGCCCAGTCCAGCCAAGTCTTCACCGAAGCCGCCTACCGCCTGAACCTGCAACCGCTGGCACTGGAGCCGTTCGCCAACCTGGCTTACGTCCACTTCGACAGCGACAGCTTCACCGAAAAAGGCGGTGCCACAGCCCTCAAAGGCAGCGAAGACACCCGCGACACCGTGCTCTCGACCCTGGGCATGCGTGCCGGCAACCGCTTCAACCTCAACGACACCCAAAAACTGGATGTATCCGCCACCCTCGGCTGGCAGCACAACCTGAGCGACACCTCGTCCGAACAACACCTGGCCTTCGCCAGCGCGGGCAACAGCTTCAACGTACAAAGCGTCTCAATGGACCGCGACGCCGCCGTAGTCGGCGCCCGCGCCAGTCTGGCCTTGGGCAAGGACGCACGCATCAACCTGGACTACAACGGCTTGCTGGGTGCACGAGATAAAACCCACGGTGTGGGTCTTTCGCTGGATTGGCAGTTCTGATGGGGGAGGCCTGCGGGGGGCAGTAGCCTCGCAGGCTCTCGCCACCCTTCGTATGACTATCGTGCCAATGCTCCGCGTTGGCACGCATTTCGTGACGCTCTGCGTCATATCCAAGCCATCAGGCAAATATCAGATCACCCACGAATCCAAGCCTCTGCCCAAATGCGATTGGGCGGACTGGCCGAGGCTTCTGCCCGCAGGGCGTAGGAGCGAACTTGTTCGCGATCTGCCGGGAACCGGCAGCAAAACCTGTGCGTGCGATACATCCTCTGCAAACCGAGTCTCAAGATCGGGCTATTCAAACATCTCTAAAAAATATCTCCTCAAACAACCCAAATCCCCAACAACCACCTCAAAAAAACAAAATTTGATGGCTCATTACCATCATGGTAAAACCTTGCAACAGACACCCGTCTGCACTCGCTAAGGAATAGCCATGAAAAAGACAGGGACAGGCCTCTTCGCCACACTCGCATTGCTCTGTGCCTTCACCGCACAGGCCAGAGAAACCCAGGTCACAGACGCCTCAATCGTCAACGCCATCATCCAGGAATCCATCGACAGCTACCCCGGCAACTGCCCATGCCCCTACAACTCTGCCCGCAATGGCAGTCAATGTGGCAAACGCAGCGCGTACAGCCGCAAAGGTGGCTACGCACCCATCTGCTACAAGGATGACGTTACCAAAGAAATGATCAACGACTATCGGCGCCGCCTTAAAGACTGATCCGACGAGACGCAATGGCCGTCACCCACACGGCACGGCCATCACTCCGCATTCAACCCAGCCGAGAAGCAGGCAACACCGCCCGCCACCAAGACCGGCCTAAACTACGTAGCCGCGTCTCAATCTGCATCTGCGGATGCGCCAACAGCATCGGCATATCCCGCAAACGTATCCACGGCTCGCTGTGCCAGTGCAACATGCTCACCGACAACCCCGGCCACTGCAGCATACTCAGGTTCGGCGTGCAGTCATCGAACGGCACCTGCCCATCCCGCAACGCAGGCACCACCTCATTGGTAATCCATTGCCGCAACCCACGATTCTCCGCGTGATAGTGATGCACCATCATCGCGTACGCGCCCGACTCACTGACCATCAACTCTGACTGTGCTTCGCCATGCAGGTCGAGCGTGATCATCCGATGCTGGTCAGCGTCCAGCTTGCGCAACGTTCGCTCGTTCAAAGGCCAGCCGATCATGCGACCGAGATCACGGGCGCTGAACCAGGGTTGGTTTTCGAGGAGGAGGGCGAGGAGTTGGCGGTTGTGGCGGTGGAAGGGGGTTGGGGTGAAACCGGTAAAATCCTCGTGTGCCTCACGAGCACTGCCCCGGAATAGATTGCTTAACATGCTGACCTCTACGTATGAGCTGAAATAACGTTAAAGACCAACGTAGAGCGGGCGTAAGAAATCCCAACTGAGTGGCTCAGCAAAGCCGAGATTCCCGTTCAATCAGAACGACTGGAATCTGGAGCTAATGCTTGAACTCACTGTGTCTACGTTGGGCGTTTCTTAGGCACCGGCGCACATGATGCTGGCGCTGGTAGCGTGTCGATATCGGACCAGGGAGGGAGAGGCTGTCAGGGGTTTCCGATTTTTTGGAGGGCAGCGGGTCTCGGCAGCTCGGATTAAGCTTGAGGTTGTGCGAATAAGGATTGCTTGATAGTTATTTGATTTTAGAAACTCACGACCACTACACCGCCACAAGCGGTTGGCTAAGCCGTCTGTGCTCGGGGTCGGTGATATTGAAACTCTGGCTTAGCAAAGTTAATGCTTGTTAGCTAGCCAAGGAGATTCTTTTGATGAAATTATTTTCTTAAGTATCTCATTTTTCTGCTCGCCCATTTTTCCGTAGTGAATTTCTTTATGACATGACGGGCAGAGAGCTGCTATAAATTGTGGGTGGTCTAAGCCGCCATCTGATAAGCGATTTATGTGATGAGGTTCCAAATAAGGCTGTTCCTTTTTTGTGACGAAAGGAGCAGATTTCTCACAGCTTTCACATTTCCCATTAGCTCTTCGTAGCACATAGTCTTTTACTGCTTGGCTTCTAGCATACACTGTACGAATAGCCGTCATCTTGCCTTTGCTAGGCAATGCAACTGTTGCTTCATATGCGCGATTGCGGAGTATCTCTATTTCAATTTCTTGTTGGTCTTCTTGCAAGATTTCTCTCGGGCTTTCTTCGTTTGTTAGCAGATCTATTACAGGGATTAGGTGAAAGATTAAAATTTTTCGTGTAGTGCCTTCTCGATCTGGTCCGTCGGTCCACGAAATATCTGCGCATGAAAACTCACCAACGTATCGCTGTCCTTTCCGCTCATCAAGCGCTTTGAAAAGGTGTAAAGTTCGACCGGTTTCTGCGTGTTTTTGAATAGCTAGATTACCCCTGGTTAGAGTCATATCGCCAATTTGGCCCTCACCGGTGTACGAGTAAACACCACTCGCATCGATCTCATCCCGATAACCGTATTGTTCGCCTGACGAACCAGTGAATAAAAATACTGCAGGTGCTTTATCTGATGGTGCTATCCCACTTTGGAAACTACCGCCGAACGGCGCATGAATCTCAGACCTTCGATCATATATTTCTCCCTTTACGAATTCAAGTCTTGGTGATTTACGTAGATCTACGACCTCAAACCCGCGAGCACGAAGATATCCATTTGTAGGCCTACCTCCAGTAAAGTCATAAACGGCAATACCGGTAGCTAGAGAAACGATTTTTTTCGCAGGGTACAGCTGTCCCTCAACTCGGATAGCAAACTTATGTGACCTATTCGATTCCCATGTAGCCCAATCAGGCTGCTTCCTGAGCTCTTTGTCGAATTTTTTCAGTGCCTTTTCAATGGCTTTTTGTTCAACCGCCGGAATCGCCACTTCGTCATCCTTGTAGGAAAAATCTCCTGCAACTGTACGAAATGGATGAGCCTCTTGGCTACCTATACGATTACTAAAGACAGAAATTTCTTAGATGATTTTACGCAGTCAATAAAAAAGGCCGCCTATCGGCGACCTTCTTTGTGTAGGACTGGACGACTGCAAATCAATCCCAGCTCAACGCCCCACCCGTCTGATACTCAATAACCCGCGTCTCAAAGAAATTCTTCTCTTTCTTCAAGTCCATAATCTCGCTCATCCACGGAAACGGGTTCGTCGTCCCTGGATACTCTTCCTTCAGCCCAATCTGGCTCAGACGACGGTTAGCGATGAATTTCAGGTAATCCTCCATCATCGCCGCATTCATCCCCAGCACGCCGCGAGGCATGGTGTCGCGGGCGTATTCGATTTCCAGCTGGGTGCCTTGCAGGATCATCTGCGTGGCTTCTTCTTTCATTTCGGCATCCCACAGGTGCGGGTTTTCGATTTTGATCTGGTTGATCACGTCGATGCCGAAGTTCAGGTGCATGGACTCGTCGCGCAGGATGTACTGGAATTGCTCGGCGACGCCGGTCATTTTGTTACGGCGGCCCATGGAGAGGATCTGGGTGAAGCCGCAGTAGAAGAAGATGCCTTCCAGTACGCAGTAGTAGGCGATCAGGTTGCGCAGCAGTTCCTTGTCGGTGTCGACGGTGCCGGTTTCGAACTTCGGATCGGAGATCGAACGGGTGTATTTCAGGCCCCAGGCTGCCTTTTTGGCGACCGACGGGATCTCGTGGTACATGTTGAAGATCTCGCCCTCATCCATGGCCAGCGATTCGATGCAGTACTGGTAGGCGTGGGTGTGGATCGCCTCTTCGAAGGCCTGGCGCAGGATGTACTGGCGGCACTCCGGGTTGGTGATCAGGCGGTACACGGCCAGCACCAGGTTGTTGGCAACCAGCGAGTCGGCGGTGGAGAAGAAGCCCAGGTTGCGCATGACGATGCGGCGCTCGTCGTCGGTCAGGCCTTCCGGGTTTTTCCAGAGGGCGATGTCGGCGGTCATGTTGACTTCTTGCGGCATCCAGTGGTTTGCGCAACCGTCCAGGTACTTCTGCCAGGCCCAGTCGTACTTGAAAGGTACGAGCTGGTTGAGGTCGGCGCGGCAGTTGATCATCATTTTTTCGTCAACGGCGACGCGGGCGCTGGCGCCTTCGAGTTCGGCCAGGCCTTCAGCGACGTCCAGTGCATCCAGCGCTTTCTTGGCGCGGATCAGGGCAGCGGAGTCTGCGGCAGTCACGGCACGGGCTTCCTGTGCAGCCAGGCCACCGGCGCTGTCGAGGCGGTCCATGTTGGCTTCGTTGGCATGACCGGCGTTGGTCGCTTTGGCGACTACTTCGCCGTCTTCCTTATCGAATTCGTCCCAGCTCAGCATGGTGTACGTCTCCTGCCTGAGGGGTTGCCTGTGGCACCCCTGTTGGATTTTCAAAGTATGGGCTGCCAGCGTCGCGCTGAACGTGCGCTGGCAATGGAATTTTTACTCGGGGTCTGTCGCGATCGGCCGGCTTATGAGTGTGCCGGTCGCTCTTTGAATGTGCTGCCGAGGCTGTGCCTTACAGGCGAGCAGATCGAAAGCTCGAGGTTGCTTTCAGACAAGCCAGGTTTGCAGGTTTTGCAAATGGTCATTTGAGTACCCTTGAGCGAGCGCGGGATTATACAGATTTTGTCCGACCCCTGCGCATGTGTGACTGATTTTGATGTGGAAATTACGCCCGTTGTGAATGGCTCCGGTATTCAGTGAGCAGGCTCATGAATGCTTGGTGCCCGGGCGTAAATCCCTTATGTAGTGTTTTTTCTGAATCAGGAGCGCAGCATATAGTGATGTGTGAATTGCTGCAATCGGCTGCGCAACAGGATGTATAGCCATCCTCGGGGATGTGATGCCGGTCAATGTTCCCTGTTACACGCAGGTCGCGGGCTGTAACGAACAAGGGTTGATTGCATGCCAGAGATTAGCCTGAAGGCAGGCGACGAATGGTTATAGGCGCTACGGCTTTGCTTCGCGGATTACCAAGCGTCGTGGTCATGCCTGACATGCGCGATCACAGCACGAGAACATGCTCATGAAAAATTCTGGGCCCGTGTTTTTCGTCCACGCGGCAGGTGAAGCCCATGCTGGTTGCCAGTCCGTCCATGGCCAGATTTTTAGAGGCGTCCATTGATGATATTTTGCTGAAACCCTCCTTCGTCGCGGTTTCCATGAGGCGCTTCAGCAGAGCGGTGGCCACTCCCCGACGTTGCCATTTCTCAGAAACGGCAATGGCGAATTCGCAATGCGCGTCGCCTTCATAGGCACCGTAACGGGCAACGCCGATCTCCGTCAGTTCATCGTTTTGGAAGGCCAGTGCGATGTAGGCCATGCGATTGTGCAAGTCGATGTCCATGAGCTGATCGTGCACTTCTGCATGTTTGCTGAACGATCCCAGAAAGCGAAAGTGCGCGATGTCCTTGCCAAGGTCGTTTAAAAAGGAGAACTCCCTGTCCCGGTCTTTATCGGCCAACTGACGAATCAGCACCGGGGTATCATCGCGCAGCTTTTCGACCCAGAACCCGCCGATCAGATCGTCAGTGTCTTCGTTGAAGCGTTTGAGGATGTCTTCTGTGTAGGGCATGCGAGTAACTCCGGATGAACGAGGGGAATGCCCTTTGCAGCCTAGTCCGGCCAACGTGCAACGCCGCTATTATCGGCTCGCTGTACAGGTCGGCTGACAGTCGGTCAATTGATGAGCAGGTGGTTGTCCACGTTTTTGACACCCGGCACTGCCCAAGCGGCATGTTCGACCGCTTTGCGTTCACGCCAGCGGTGAACATAGCCTTCGAGCTTCACTTGATTGCCCTCGGCGGTGACGCGAATCTTGCTGGCGTCCAGTTCCGAGCTTCGGGCCAGGGCTTGTTCGATCAGTGTCTTGATGTCCAGGCCCGCAGTTTCAGGCCTGACGATCAGCCGGTTGTCGAGGTCCGCAACGCCTGCGAGGGTGTTGATGGCTTTTTGTGCGGCTTCTTTCTGGTATTGCCATTGCACATCGCCTTCAAGCGTTACCCGTCCGTGCTGCACCTTGACCTGTATGACCTGGTCGGGCGATATCGTGTTCCAGCGAATCAGGTCCAGGCAACGCGAGGCGATCACGCTGTCGTCGATGTAGAGGCTGCTCGGCACCCGCACTTCAAGTTCTACCGCCACGGCTTTGACGCCTTTGACGCTCTTGACTGCGCGTTCGGCCGCGATTTTTTCGGCGAAGGTTTTCACATGCCCGCTGAGCACCACCACGCCGTTTTCAATCGTGATACCAATCGCGGCAGCGTCGATGTGGGGTAAAAACTCAAGCTCGTCCAGAATCGTTCTACGTAACGTCAGGTCGCTCATGCCGAGCCCTCTTGATGATGGGTGGTGCGGCTGTTTATCCCGTCCCGCAGTCACCGCATTGAATACCCTCCTGCAGGCCAAACATTGAGTTTTGTCAGTTAAAGCCCTTTGCGTTATACCCGCTTATCTGCGCCGCGCTGAGTGCTCGCCTTGTGTGCCCCAGTACTTCTGCATCTCGATAAACAGGAAGGAAGCCGTCCAGGTGATGAGCACCAGCCCCGTCAGGGCTTCGAGTCCTGTCAGGTATTTGAGCGGGCCACTGGGCGTGATGTCGCCGAAACCGATGGTGGTGAACGTCGTGAACGAGAAGTACACCGAATCCATGAAGCTGCCGTCGAAGTTGCCCGTCAGGCGTCCCAGTGAGTCCGAGCGGTTCATCAGGTAATAACCCAGTGCGAATATCCACACTTCGATGGCATGGGCGACGAGGGCGCCCAGTACGCCGAACACCATCCTGAATCGATGCCAGAGGTTGAGCCTGGGCATCAGCCGGCTCAGGCGCAGCAGGCATTCATAATGAACAATGACCACCGTGGTGATAATCAGGACGTTGATCAGTGTGACAGTGATCATGGGAGTGTTTCCGGTCAGAACGTGCTGCAGTGACTTACAGGCTTTTTGCGCGGTAGCTGCAGCCGTGGATCAACGCTTGCAGACGGTGCAGGTCGAGGATTTCCACTTCGCGTCCGGAGATACTGACGATGTGCAGATTGCGTAGATTGGCGATGGCACGGCAGATGGTTTCAAGTCGTAGCCCGAGGTAGGAGCCGATGTCTTCTCGGGTCATGCGCAACACAAACGCTGTGGCTGAGTAGCCTCGGCTGGTCATTCGGCCTGACAGGTTGAGCAGGAACGCGGCCATGCGTTCTTCGGCATTGAGGTTGCCCAGGAGCAGCAACATCTCATGGTCGCGGACGATCTCTTTGCTCAGTGCGCGATTGAGGTTGTGTTGCAGAGAGGGCATTTCCCGAGACAGTCGTTCCAGATGGGTAAAACGAATAGGGCACACCTCGCTGTCTTCCAGCGCAATGGCATCGCACACATGGCGGTTGTCGCTGATTGCGTCACAGCCCAGCAATTCTCCCGACATCTGAAACCCGGTCAACTGGTCGCGCCCGTCCTGAGAAGAGATCGTTGTTTTGAAAAAACCGAAACGCACCGCGTACAGTGATCGCAACGGATCGCCCGCACGATAAAGCGCCGCGCCTTTCTTCACCTTGAACGGCTGAGGAATGATTGCGGACAAACGATCCGTGTCTGTATGGCTCATACCGACTGAAAGACACAGTTCCCGAACATTGCAACTTGAGCACTCTGCCGTGAGATATGAACCATTGATTGCTGCCAAATGGGCGGTCATGGCGTGCTCCCTGTTCAAACCAGCATAGGCGCGTCGAGAGTGCAGTGATAGCAGGCATTTCAAATGTGGATGAACGGGGCAGTGGGCGATTTTTGGCAGGGTTTGCCTCATCGTCGGGTCTGTCGTGGCTTTCTGATCCAGATCAATACCGCCGTGATTGCGACGATCAGACTGGCCCCGGTTGTTTGCATTGAGCAAGGTTTCGCTGGTGCGAACCCCAAGCCATTGACGGAGTGCTCCATGACGGATCGATCGCAGCCCTTGCTGCTGGTGCTCAATACCGGTTCCTCCAGCATCAAGTTCTCGTTATACAACGCTGCCGCGCCGGCCACGTCCGGGCCGCAGTGCCTGGGCAACGGCAGTTTCGAGGTGCGCAAGGACACCGAAAGGCTGATTTTCCAGAACACTGGCAGTGCTGCGCAAAAGCATGAGGAGTGGCCGCGTAACGATGCCTCGCCAGACAGCGGAACGTTATCCAATTTGCTGGACTGGATCGAACGTCACGCAGACGGGCAGATTTGCGCGGCAGCGCATCGTGTCGTGCATGGGGGCCGCCGCACGCAGGTGGCGGCGCGCGTCGATGCTGCGCTCATGGCCGACATGCAGGCGCTTGTTGCGCTTGCGCCCTTGCATCAGCCGTTGTGCCTGGCACCGATGAGTTACCTGAGCCGCGAGCACAGTGGGCTGGTGCAATTTGCCTGTTTCGATACCGCGTTTCACCACAGCCTGGACGCGCTTGAAACCGGTTTTGGCCTGCCTGCGTCTCTGACTGTGCAGGGCCTTCGGCGCTATGGCTTTCACGGTTTGTCTTACGAATACATTGCCAGCGTGCTCGCGCATTACGATCAGCGTGCAGCCGAAGGGCGGACGATCGTGGCGCATCTGGGCAATGGCGCAAGTTTGTGCGGTATGCACAACCGGGTCAGTCGCGGCACAACCATGGGCTTCAGCACCCTGGATGGTGTGCTGATGGGAACGCGCCCGGGTCGCCTGGACCCCGGCGTGCTGCTGTACCTGATGCGCGAGCACGGCATGAGTGCGCAGGCGTTAGAGCATTTGCTGTATCACGAATGCGGGCTATTGGGTGTTTCCGGCGGCATCTCCAGTGATATGCGCGAACTTTCTGCCAGCCAGGCTCCCGAGGCCCGAGAGGCCATCGCGCTGTTCGTACGCAGTGTGGTGCGCGAGATAGGCAGTCTGGCCGCCATTCTGGGCGGTGTCGATGCGCTGGTCTTTACCGGTGGCATCGGTGAGCACGCTACCGAGGTGCGCAACGCGATTCTTGACGGTTGCGCCTGGCTGGGCCTGAAGCGCGACAGGGCTGTAGCGACTCAGTCTGCGCCCCGGCTGACGCTCCCTGACAGTGCTGTTTCGGCCTGGACGATTGCCACCGATGAGAGCGCTGTCATCGCCCGCCATGCGCTCAAGCTGTTGCATAACTGCACCTGAATCCTTCCACGCCTTTTCATTCCTTTAAACCTGCGAGTCGCAAGGCTTGTGCATTGCACGCTATGGAGTCGCCATGTATCACTTCAATGCAACGCTTTCCAGCGCCGAACAATCGGATGCTGAATCGACCACGCAGCCTGAACGGCCGGGCAGCGAAGCAGGGCCGCTAAGCGCCGATCTGCTGTCACGTCTGCATCGTTACTGGAATGCCGCCAATTACCTGTGCGTCGGCCAGATCTACCTCAAAGCCAATGCGCTGCTGCGCGAGCCGTTATTGGCCGAGCACATCAAGCCTCGATTGCTGGGTCACTGGGGCACGTCGGTCGGGCAGAACTTTATTTATGTGCACCTCAATCGCTTGATCTGCGAGCGTCGGATCGAGACGATTTTCATCTCCGGCCCAGGTCACGGTGGCCCGACCATGAATGCCTGCGCCTGGCTCGAGGGCACTTACAGCGAGGTTCACCCCGACATCTCGTCCGATGAAGAGGGCATGCTGGGTTTCTTTCGTAGTTTTTCCACGCCTGGCGGCATCCCCAGCCATTGTGGTCCACATACGCCTAACTCAATGCATGAAGGTGGAGAGCTGGGCTATTCGCTGATGCACGCCTTTGGCGCTGCCTTCGACAACCCCCACCTGCTGGTCGCCTGCGTCATTGGTGACGGGGAAGCTGAAACCTGTCCGCTGGAAGGCAGCTGGAAAAGTGTTCACTTTCTCGACCCCCGTCGAGACGGTGCCGTGCTGCCGATCCTGCACCTCAATGGCTACAAGATTTCCGGGCCGACGGTCGAAGCGCGTTTGCCGGACGAGCAGTTGATCGAGCTGTATCGAGGGCGGGGGTATCAGCCCGTTATTGTCGCGGGGGATGACCTGCCAGGCATGCACCAGCGGTTTGCGGCCGCGCTCAATGCCTGTTACGACGAGATCCGCGCACAGCAGGCGCGCTCCAGAGCGGACGTGGGCGCTGCACGTGCGCGGTGGCCGATGATTATCCTGCGCAGCCCCAAGGGCTGGACCGGACCGAAAGTCGTGGACGGTGTACCGGTGGAAGGTACGTTCCGGGCTCATCAGGTGCCGTTGGCCAATGTCATCGGCAACCCGCAACACCTCCAGCAACTGGAACGCTGGATGCGCGGTTACTCGCCCGAGACGTTGTTCGATCAGAACGGCCGGTTGTTGCCTGAGCTTCAAGCGCTGACCCCGCCGCCTGCATTGCGCCTGGGCGCCGTGCCGAGTGTCAACGGTGGGCGCGTGCTGGTGGCGCTGGACCTGCCGAACTTCGCCGAATATGGTCTGGAGGTGCCAGGCCCCGGTCAGGTCATCGCCGAAGCACCGCGCCGGCTGGGCGAGTACCTGCGTGATGTGATGCGCAACAACCCGCATAACTTTCGTGTCTTCGGGCCAGACGAAACCAACTCCAACCGACTCAACGCCGTGTTCGAAGCCAGCAACCGCACTGCACCAGGACCATGCCTGGGGATTGACGATCACCTGACAAGCGATGGTCGGGTAATGGAGGTACTCAGTGAACACCTGTGTGAAGGGTGGCTGGAGGGCTACCTGCTCACCGGCCGGCATGGCATGTGGTCGACCTACGAAGCGTTCGCCCAGGTGGTCGACTCGATGGTTACCCAGCATGCCAAATGGCTGCAGCAAAGCCGCGAGTTTGCCTGGCGTCGTCCGCTGGCCTCACTCAATATCCTGATCAGCAGCCACGCCTGGCGTAACGACCACAACGGTTTCAGCCATCAGTCCACCGGGTTCGTCGACAACGTGTTACAACGCCGGGCCGACGTGGTGAGGGTGTATTACCCGCCGGATTCCAATTGCCTGGTCAATGTCTTCGACCACTGTCTGCGCAGCCGCAACTACGTAAACGTCGTGACCTGCGGCAAGCAGCCGGACTTTCAGTGGCTGGATTTCGACGCCGCACTTAAACACTGCTCCCAAGGTGCGTCGATCTGGAGTTTCGCAGGCAGTGACGACGGTGAGCAGCCGGATGTCGTGCTGGGCTGTGCCGGCGATGTACCCACCACCGAAGCAGTAGCCGCCGCCTGGTTGCTGCAAAAATACGTACCGGGTATTCGGGTAAGGCTGGTCAATGTTGTCGACCTCGGCATTTTAAGCGCACCTGAAGATCGGCCTCACGGTATGGACCATGTATCGTTCGAGGCCTTGTTTACCCGAGATGCGCCGGTAATGTTCGCCTTTCACGGTTCGACCTGGGTGATCCATTCCATGGTGCATGGTCGCGCCAACGAGGCACGCTTTCATGTCCGTGGTTTCAGTGATCGGGGTACCACCACGACACCATTCGACATGGTGGTGCTCAATCGTCTGAGCCGTTATCAACTGGCCATCGACGCATTGAGCCACGTACCGCGTTTACGTGCGCAGAGTCTGGATGCGGTGCATTTTTTCGAAAGTCAGTTACGCAAGCATCACACCTGGATACGCGAACACTTCGAAGACATGCCGGAGATTCGAAATTGGTGCTGGACGGCCGATTTCAGCGAATCGCAGACACCGCCGCAGCTGGCCAAGGGGCATACCCGAGGGCAAACGTTTACGGATGCATGAGCGGTTGCGTGAGCGAATGGCGCAGGAGTTGTTGCGCAACGGCGAGCGCCGTTTACAGGCGGGTGAGGGTCGGGGCAGTTTGCCCCCAGGTTGGTGTTGCCAACATGGGGGCAAGTCAGGCTTTGACGGTTACTGGCAAGCCTCACAATCCGGCTCGTCGATTGCGCACGCCTTTGGCACTGGGGCCGGGCCGGCAGGTGCGGCTTCGGTTGGACGCGGGGCGGTAATCGCCGAGTCGTCCGGGCCGTGGCCGCCGCTCGATACTGCGTTGAGCTTGCCGGTGTTGACGGTGGATTTCTCGGTGCTGGTCGCGGCCAGGGCACGGAGGTAGTAGGTGGTTTTCAGACCACGGTACCAGGCCATGCGGTAGGTCACGTCCAGCTTCTTGCCCGAGGCACCAGCGATGTACAGGTTCAGCGACTGAGCCTGATCGATCCACTTCTGACGACGGCTTGCCGCGTCGACGATCCACTTGGTGTCCACTTCGAAAGCCGTCGCGTAAAGCTCTTTGAGCTCCTGCGGGATGCGCTCGATCTGCTGCACCGAACCGTCGTAGTACTTCAGGTCGTTGATCATGACCGAGTCCCACAGGTCGCGGGCCTTGAGGTCGCGAACCAGGTACGGGTTGATCACGGTGAATTCGCCTGAAAGGTTCGATTTCACGTACAGGTTCTGGTAGGTCGGTTCGATCGACTGCGACACGCCGGTGATGTTGGCGATGGTGGCGGTCGGTGCGATGGCCATGATGTTCGAGTTACGGATACCTTTCTGCACACGGGCACGAACCGGTGCCCAGTCCAGGGTTTCCTTCAGGTCGACATCGATGTACTTCTCGCCACGCTGCTCGATCAGGATCTGTTGCGAATCCAGTGGCAGGATGCCTTTGGACCACAGCGAACCCTGGAACGTCTCGTAAGCACCGCGCTCGTCGGCCAGGTCGCAGGACGCCTGGATGGCGTAGTAGCTGACCGCCTCCATGGACGTGTCGGCGAACTGCACGGCAGCATCCGAACCGTACGGAATGTGTTGCAGGTACAGCGCGTCCTGGAAGCCCATGATGCCCAGGCCGACCGGACGGTGGCGCAGGTTGGAGTTCCTGGCTTGCGGCACGGAGTAGTAGTTGATGTCGATCACGTTATCGAGCATGCGCACTGCTACATCGACGGTGCGCTTGAGCTTGTCGGTGTCCAGCTTGCCGTTGACGATGTGGTTCGGCAGGTTGATCGAGCCCAGGTTGCAGACCGCGATCTCGTCCTTGTTGGTGTTCAGGGTGATCTCGGTGCACAGGTTCGAACTGTGAACCACGCCCACGTGCTGCTGCGGGCTGCGCAGGTTGCACGGGTCCTTGAAGGTCAGCCAAGGGTGGCCGGTTTCGAACAGCATCGAGAGCATCTTGCGCCACAGATCCTTGGCCTGGATGGTCTTGAACAGTTTGATCTTGCCCGGGTATTCGGTCAGCGCTTCGTAGTACTCGTAACGCTCCTGGAAGGCCTTGCCGGTCAGGTCGTGCAGGTCCGGCACTTCGGAGGGCGAGAACAGGGTCCACGGGCCGTCGTCGAAGACGCGCTTCATGAACAGGTCAGGGATCCAGTTGGCGGTGTTCATGTCGTGGGTACGACGGCGGTCATCACCGGTGTTCTTGCGCAGCTCGATGAACTCTTCGATGTCCATGTGCCAGGTTTCCAGGTAGGCACAGACAGCGCCCTTGCGCTTGCCGCCCTGGTTGACCGCAACGGCGGTGTCGTTGACCACTTTCAGGAACGGCACGACGCCTTGCGATTTGCCGTTGGTGCCCTTGATGTACGAGCCCAGCGCACGAACCGGCGTCCAGTCGTTGCCCAGACCGCCTGCGAATTTGGACAGCATGGCGTTGTCGTGGATCGCGTGGTAAATGCCTGACAGGTCATCCGGCACTGTGGTCAGGTAGCAGCTGGACAGCTGTGGACGCAGGGTGCCGGCGTTGAACAGTGTCGGGGTCGACGACATGTAGTCGAACGACGACAGCAGGTTGTAGAACTCGATGGCGCGGTCTTCACGGGCTTTCTCTTCGATTGCCAGGCCCATGGCCACGCGCATGAAGAAGATCTGCGGCAGTTCGAAGCGCACGCCATCCTTGTGGATGAAGTAACGGTCGTACAGGGTTTGCAGGCCCAGATAAGTGAACTGCTGATCACGCTCGTGATTGATCGCCTTGCCGAGTTTTTCGAGGTCGAAGTCGGCCAGCACAGGGTTGAGCAGTTCGAACTTGATGCCGGTGGCGACGTAGGCAGGCAGGGCCTTGGCGTACAGGTCGGCCATTTCGTGGTGGGTGGCGCTTTCGGCGACACCAAGGAAACCCAGGCCTTCGGCGCGCAGGGTGTCCATCAGCAGGCGGGCGGTGACGAACGAGTAGTTCGGCTCGCGCTCGACCAGGGTACGGGCGGTCATGACCAGCGCGGTATTGACGTCTTTCAGCGCCACGCCGTCGTAGAGGTTTTTCAGGGTTTCGGTCTGGATCAGGTTGGCGTCGACTTCGGCCAGCCCTTCACACGCTTCGGTAACGATGGTGTTCAGACGCCCCATGTCCAGTGGCGCAAAGCTGCCGTCGGCGAGGGTGATGCGGATGGACGGGTGAGCCTGAACCTGATCTTCGGGCGCACGAACGGCACGTTCCTTGGCGCGCGAATCACGGTAGATGACGTAGTCGCGAGCTACTTTCTGCTCGCCGGCACGCATCAGCGCCAGTTCGACCTGGTCCTGGATTTCTTCGATGTGAATGGTGCCGCCCGAAGGCATGCGACGCTTGAATGTGGCGCTGACCTGTTCGGTCAGGCGTGCAACGGTGTCGTGGATGCGCGACGAGGCAGCAGCATTGCCGCCCTCAACTGCAAGAAACGCCTTGGTGATGGCAACGGTGATCTTGTCATCCATGTAAGGAACGACAGTGCCGTTACGCTTGATCACGCGCAGTTGACCGGGAGCGGTGGCAGACAGATCCTGTGGGGTCTGGCTTGCCTGCGGCGCGCCGGTCGGCGAGTTCTCGCGAGTTGTGTCTGTTTGCATGTGTGACTCCACGTTCCTTTAAGTTTGTTCGGGCATTGCTGCCCACCGTTTCGTTTCGAGCAGTAAGTCGCAAAAGGCGACTCGAGGGCTCCAAAACGAAGGTGGAAGCGGGGTGTGCTGCCGCTTCCAGGTTTTGAAGCCAAAAAGGACCGGGCTGGGCCCGATCCTTTGAAAATCTGGTGAAGAATGCCGCTTCGATGTTGCAAAGCGTGTACGGGATGGCTCTGGCTCAAGCGCGAGCGGTTTGGGTGCCTAAACGGGCTTGAAGTTCAACCCCTCAGACGCAACAAAAATGCTTGAATTTCCCATTTGAGTTGTGCTGGTGTTTCTGCGAAAAACCCCACATGTAGGGTGTGTCTCGTCGCCGGGCTACAAGATAATGCGTTTTGGACATGAATTGCAACGCACCGCCTGTGGATAAAGTGTGTGTAGTTTGTGTATGAATCGCACACCATGCGTGTAGGCCGCATAACTACTGGATTGTGACCGTTTGTCACTGATTTCCGTAGGGGCGGGCGGCACGTGGCTGATTTTTGAGGGCGCGAACCCTATCACAAAAAAACGCTGCGACAAGGCCTGTCTGGCATGTGATGTGCTATGCCGCGATCCGTGTCGTGCGATGCGCCCGACGGTTGTTACACTGGCCTGCGACGCGGTGCCGCAACCCCTGCTTTTCAGAACAACAAGGGGGCGATGACAACAAGGGGAGATTGCTTTGGAGCCACACACCTGGCACGTGCTGATTGTCGAGGACGACCAGCGACTGGCCGAACTGACCAGCGATTATCTGCAAAACAACGGTCTGCGCGTCAGCATCGAAGGCAATGGCGCGCTGGCAGCGGCGCGGATCGTCGATGAGCAGCCGGATCTGGTGATTCTCGACCTGATGCTGCCCGGCGAGGACGGTTTCAGCATTTGCCGCACGGCGCGTGACCTTTACGACGGGCCGATCCTGATGCTCACCGCGCGCACCGATGACACCGATCACATTCAGGGCCTCGATACCGGGGCTGACGACTTCGTCTGCAAACCGGTGCATCCCCGCGTGCTGCTGGCGCGCATTCATGCCTTGCTGCGCCGGAGCGAGGCGCCGCAGGTCCCGGCAGCAGAGCTGCGGCGTCTGGTGTTCGGGCCGCTGGTGGTGGACAACGCACTGCGCGAGGCCTGGTTGTGCGAGCAGAGCATCGAGCTGACCGGTGCCGAGTTCGATCTGCTGTGGCTGTTGGTGGCCAACGCTGGGCGCACGCTGTCCCGCGAAGAGATCTTCACTGCACTGCGGGGTGTGGGTTACGACGGCCAGGACCGCTCTATCGATGTACGTATCTCGCGTATCCGTCCGAAAATCGGTGACGACCCCATCCACCCGCGTCTGATCAAGACCGTGCGCAGCAAGGGCTATCTGTTTGTGCCCGAAGCCGCGCAGGACATGAGCGGCAACGTGTTCAGCGGCTGACCTGATGAACTCGATCTTCCTGCGAATCTACGGCGGCATGCTCGGCGTGCTGGTGCTGGTCGCGCTGCTCGGCGTGCTGGCCCTGCATGTGCTCAATCAGTCACGCGGCGAGCAATACCGTGAGCGCCTGGCCCACGGCACTTTTACAGTGATGGCCGATAACCTGCTGTCGCTCGACGACATCGAGCGCCGCCGCGCCCTGGCGATCTGGGAGCGATTGTTGGGCATTCCCCTGAGTTTGCAACGTATCGAGCAGGCCCGGCTGGACAGTGGCGCGCGTGGTCGGCTGGCGCGCGGGCAGGTGGTGGTTGAACAGATCGGCCCACACGCCGCCAGGGTTTATCGTCAGTTGAGCGACAAAGAGCCGCTGTTGCTGACCGGCGAAGTGCAGCAGATCACCGAGCAACTGGCGCGAGCGACTATCTACCTGCTGATCGATGAGCTGGTGCGCTTTCCGGTCGATGAGCAACCGGCGCGCCTGCAAGCCCTGCGCATCGACAAAGGGTTCGGTTTCGACCTGCATCTGCTGGCGCTGGATCAGGCCGATCTGGACGATGACCAGCGCCGCCGTATTTATGAAGGCGATACGGTGATGGCGCTGGGCAAGGGCGGTGATTCGATCCGCGTGCTGGCCGGGATTGTCGACACCAACTGGGTGCTGGAGATCGGTCCGCTGTACCAGATGAACCCTTATCCACTGCATTGGCTGCTATTGATTGCCTTGATGGGCCTGTGCCTGATCGGTCTGGTGGTGTATTTGCTGGTACGCCGTCTGGAGCGGCGGGTGCTGGAGCTGGAGGCCGCCGCGACGCAGATTGCTCAGGGCAGCCTGCAAACCCGAGTGCCCACCGAGGGTTCCGACTCGGTAGGGCGGGTGGCGGCTGCCTTCAACAGCATGGCCGAGAACCTGCAGCGTTCGTTGATGATCCAGCGCGAATTGGTGCGTGCGGTGTCTCACGAGCTGCGCACGCCGGTGGCGCGCCTGCGTTTCGGTCTGGAGATGGTCAGCGACGCCACCACCCCCGAGGCGCGGCTCAAGTACATGCGCGGTATGGACAGCGATATTCAGGACCTCGACAAGCTGGTCGATGAAATGCTCACGTACGCGCGCCTGGAGCAAGGCGCGCCGACCCTGAATTTCCAGCGTGTCGATCTGCAGGCGCTGATCGATCAGGTAATCGCCGAGGTCGCACCCTTGCGTGCCGATGTGCGGGTGTCGCGGGGCGAATGCCTGGCCGCTGAAGAGGATGAGGCTGCCTGGGTCGAGGCCGAGCCCCGATACTTGCACCGGGCGGTGCAGAACCTCGTCAGCAATGCACTGCGTCACGCAGAGAACGAGGTGCGTATCAGCTACCGGCTGGACGCGCAGCAGTGCCGTATCGACGTGGACGACGACGGCCCCGGCGTTCCGGAAGACGCATGGGAGCAGATTTTCACGCCGTTCATGCGCATCGATGACAGCCGCACCCGAGCCTCGGGTGGGCACGGGCTGGGCCTGTCGATTGTGCGGCGGATCATCCATTGGCATGAAGGCCGCGCGCTGATCGGGCGTAGCGAGAGCCTGGGCGGTGCGTGTTTCAGCCTGTCCTGGCCGCGTACGCAGGTGCCGCGTTGAGTGCGCAACTGTTCAGTGGCCCGTTCGAGCGCTTCGGGCAGACGCTGCTGGCCGTAGAGGATCCACGCCCGGTCGTGGCGTTGCCCGATCTGCTACGCCGCGAGCGCCTCGATCAATTACTGCTGACGCTGTACGGGCCACAACTGATGGCCGGTCAACTGCCGGTGCTGGTGTCACAGTGGGCCAAGTTTTATTTCATGCAACTGATTCCTCCGGTGCTGGTTGGCAGCCTGGTGCACGGTTGGCATTGGCCGCTACGGCTTGATCAGGTAGCACTGGCGCTGGATGAGCGTGGCGTGCCGACCGGCGTCAGGCTGACGGAACAGGGAGAGGTCTGGCGAGACAGTCCGGTGGAACCGTTTCAGCGGTTTGCCGGGTTGCTCGATCACAACCTGCAGCCGTTTATTGCTGCATTGAGCGCTTATGGCGGGCTGGCCGACAGGGTGTTGTGGGTCTGCGCCGGGGATTATCTGGAAAAGGGCCTTGTTCAATTGGCCGCTTGCAGCGATGTACCACTGGCCACAGGGCTGGCGCTGTTAAGCGAGAGAAAAAGACCGGATGGACGCGCCAATCCTCTTTTTCAGGCAGTGCGTTATATCCCACAGGCGCAGGGCGACGAACTGCGCAGGCAGCGACGTGTATGCTGCCTGAGTCATCGAGTCGAGTGGGTCGGGCGGTGCGAGCATTGTCCGCTGCCCGGCTGATCAGCCTTCGACGGCGACCAGGCTGAGCAGATGATCGCCCAGCACACTGAACTGACCGTCGAGTTTCTTGCCTGCATGCCATTCGCGGGACAGGTCGATCAGCAGCTGTAGCCGGGCGCTGCCATCGGCGGACCACTCCAGCAGTTGTGCGTCTTCAAAGTAGAAGCGCTTTTGCACGATAGGGTAAAGCGCCTTGAACAGCGCCTCCTTGATCGAAAAGGTCAGGGTCACGCGTAACGCCACCTGATCCTGCGGGCCTGCTGCCATGTCGGCCAGCTCGGCAGCCGTCAGGATTTCCCCGGCCAGCCGCGAGGCGCGGTCATGGCTCAGCAGGTTCTCCGTGTCCAGCCCCAGCCCGCGCCATTGTGGCTTGTGCGCAACCACAGCAGCGGCCCAGCCGGTGCTGTGGGTAATCGACCCGCAGACATCAGTCGGCCATACCGGCGCACGGTCTTCGCCCAGGGACGGGGTATGTTGACGCCCGTCCAGCTGGCGCAGGGCTTTGCGAGCGCAGAGCCGACCGGCGAGAAATTCAGCCTGGCGCTTGGCGACAGAACGCTGAATGCTCGCAGGCGTTTGCACCGCACAGCGCTGAAAATCACCCTCAACCAGCTTGTGCGGATCAAAACGCCCACTGACCAGCACCACACCCGGCAGTGCATGCGGCAACGGCCAGTGCTGGACGAGTTCGGGACAGCAGGCGGGAAGATCGGCTAATTGAGTCATGGCGGCATTTTGCCGGGGGAACGGGTTTGAGGGAAGGGCACTGGTAACATCCGCGCCCTCTTCAACTATCGTGCGACGCTTTGCGTCGCATGTCTTTCCAGACGCTCTGCGTCCTCTTGACGACGCAGAGCGTCGAGACCTGCATTCCCACGCTGGAGCGTGCGGAACGATAACCTGACTATCGTGCGACGCTCTGCGTCGCATGTCTTTCCAGACGCTCTGCGTCCTCTTGACGACGCAGAGCGTCGAGACTGCATTCCCATGCTGGAGCGTGTGGAACGATAAACCTGACTATCGTGCGACGCTCTGCGTCGCATGCCTTTCCAGACGCTCTGCGTCCTCTTGACGACGCAGAGCGTCGAGACTGCATTCCCATGCTGGAGCGTGTGGAACGATAAACCTGACTATCGTGCGACGCTCTGCGTCGCATGCCTTTCCGGACGCTCTGCGTCCTCTTGACGACGCAGAGCGTCGAGACTGCATTCCCACGCTGGAGCGTGCGGAACGATAACCTGACTATCGTGCGACGCTCTGCGTCGCATGCCTTTCCGGACGCTCTGCGTCCTCTTGACGACGCAGAGCGTCGAGACTGCATTCCCACGCTGGAGCGTGTGGAACGATAACCTGACTATCGTGCGACGCTCTGCGTCGCATGTCTTTCCGGACGCTCTGCGTCCTCTTTGCCAGGTAGCGCAAAAAACTGGTCACACTTTCATCATTTCCACCCAATCAGTCGGGATGTACCGTTCGTGCCCTGATGATTCAAGGACGAACTCATGGGCCGAAGCCGATACACCATCACCGAACCTGAAAAGCCTCACTTCCTGACCTGCACAGTGGTGGAGTGGTTGCCGCTTTTTACCCGGCCTGCTTTGGTGGACGTTCTGTTGAACGCATGGCGCTACCAACAGGTTAATCAAGGACTGCAGCTCTTCGGTTATGTCGTCCTGGAAAACCATTTGCACTTCGTGGCCCAAGCGCCCGCTCTGGACAAATGTGTAAGCAGTTTCAAGTCGTTTACGGCTCGACGGATAATCGAAGCACTTGAGAACGCCAATGCTGAGAGCACGTTGGAGCGTCTGCGGTTCGTCAAGCGCCTGCACAAGAGTGACAGGGTTTATCAGGTCTGGCAGGAAGGAGCACACGCCGAGCTTGTATGGAATGAAAAGGTTATGCGGCAGAAGCTCGATTACATTCACCACAACCCGGTAAAGAGGGGTTATGTGGATGTCGGCGAGCATTGGAGATACTCCAGCGCTCGCGACTATGAGGGGCAGCGCGGTTTGATAGACATTCAGCGCTGGTATTAACGAATTGTTGCGACGCAGAGCGTGCGGAACGAAATCTCAACTATCGTGCGACGCTCCGTGCAGAAGGAGTATCTGACGCTCAACCAAATATCTTCTTGAAAAACACCTGCATGTCCGACCAGGAGCTCTGGTCGGCAGCCTTGTTGTAACCGATGTCCGGACCGCCGTGTTCGCCATGGCTCAGGCGGTCGGCGTCGGGGTTGGTGAAGCCGTGTTTGGCGTCGTCGATGCTGACGAATGTGTAGTCGGCCTTGGCGTCGTCCATTTCCTTTTTGAACGCAGTGACGTTTTCAGGCGTGACCATGCTGTCTTTGGCACCATGCTCGACCAGCATCGGCACTTTGATGCCCGGTTTGGCCGGGGTGTTGGTCACCAGTGCGCCGTGAAAACTCACCACGCCCAGCAACGGCTCGCCGCGTCGGGCCGCATCGAGCACGATCTTGCCGCCAAAACAGTAGCCGACCGCTGCAATCTTTTTCGCGTCGGTCTGCGGCTGCTTCTTCAATTGCTCCAGCCCGGCGTCAAAGCGCTTGTTGGCAGCATCGCTGTCCTTCAGCGCGGCCTGCATGAAGGCCATCGCGTCTTTCGGATGCTCGGTGTTCTTGCCTTCGCCGTACATGTCGATGGCCATCGCGCTATATCCCAATGCAGCCAGATCGCGGGCGCGGCGCTTGGCGTAGTCGTTCAGCCCCCACCACTCATGAACCACCAGCACACCAGGCCGCGGCCCCTTTATGGCGTCGTCGTAAGCGTAGTAACCCACCAGCTTTGTACCGTCGGCACTTTTGTAATCGATCTGCTCAGTCTTGATCGCCGCCTGGGCGAGGCCGGTCAGGCCCATCATGATCATTGCAATCCACACACGCATGGTCAGCTCCTTATTGGTGTTTTGAAGTGGCAACAACGATAGCCGATTCTGTTACGCCTCGTATGGATGAGTGTTCAGCGCCGGTTCATGCCGTGTTCAGTCGGGGTTCAGCCCGGCGCGATTACTGTTGAACCGTACCTTGACAGCGTCCCCGAGCGTAAAAGGAGTCGATATGTTGAATCTCAACAAGTTTTTCCTGGCCTTGGCTTTTCTGGGTGGCAGTGCGGCGGTACAGGCTGGCGATGGCCGGCTTGACGTGCCCCGTATCGAGTTCGGCAAGACCAGCGAAAGGCTCGACGATGCCAACGGCTGGGGGCACGCGCTGGGGGAACAGGCGCATGCCAATGTCTCGATGGGCACGCTTTATTCACCGCCGGTTTACGGCACCGTGACGGGGACTCACAATGGCGTGCCTGTCAGCCGCGAAATCCTGCTGGGCAGCTATGATGTGACACAACATGTGCCCGTCAGCGCCCGCCTGTTGAGTACTGATGCGACGATGTCGTTTCATTCTTTGTCTTGAGGCTGCGATTGTGCCTGGGAGAGCTGCATGAAGTTGTTGGTAGTTGAGGATGAAGCGCTGCTGCGTCATCACTTGCGAACCCGTCTGACCGAAGCGGGCCATGTGGTTGAGGCGGTGGCCAACGCTGAGGAAGCGTTGTATCAGGTCACGCAATTCAATCACGACCTGGCGGTGATCGATCTGGGCTTGCCGGGCATCGGCGGGCTGGACCTGATTCGGCAGTTGCGCACAGTGGGCAAGGCGTTTCCGATTCTGATCCTGACCGCACGCGGCAACTGGCAGGACAAGGTCGAAGGGCTGGCGGCCGGCGCTGACGACTACGTGGTCAAACCCTTCCAGTTCGAAGAGCTGGAAGCACGGCTTAACGCCTTGTTGCGGCGTTCCAGCGGCTTCATTCAGTCCACCATCACGGCTGGTCCGCTGTTGCTGGACCTCAATCGCAAGCATGCCGCCCTGGCCGAGCAACCATTGGCGCTGACCGCTTACGAATACCGCATCCTCGAATACCTGATGCTCCATCATCAGCAAGTGGTGCCCAAAGAGCGCCTGATGGAGCAACTGTACCCCGATGACGACGAGCGCGACCCGAACGTGATCGAAGTACTGGTCGGTCGTCTGCGCCGCAAACTTGACAGCAATGTGGCCTTCAAACCTATCGAAACCGTGCGCGGCATGGGCTATCTGTTCAACGAGCGCTGTACGTGATTCGTTCGCTTCGCCTGCGCCTGATGCTGGGCGCCGCCACTCTGGCGGTGATCTTCATGCTTCTGATGTTGCCTGCTCTGCAGGGGGCGTTCAGCCTGGCGCTGCGCGGGGCGATAGAGCAACGCCTGGCTTCCGACGTGACCACCATGATTTCGGCGGCGCGCGTCGAAGACGATCATCTATTGATGCCGTCCGTGCTGCCGGGCGAACAGTTCAACCTGCCGGGCAGCCGTCTGCTCGGCTACATCTATAACCGCCAGGGGCAGATGGTCTGGCGCTCACTGTCCACCGAAGGCGAGAACATCGACTACCGCCCGCAATATGACGGGCAGGGCAGCGAGTTCACCAAGATCAAGGAAATCAATGGCGATGAGTATTTCGTCTACGACGTCGAGATCCGGCTGCTCGGCGGGCGCAATGCCGCGTTCAGTATCGTCGCCGTGCAGCCCTTGCGTGGCTATCAGGAAACCATCGACGGTTTGCGCCGCAAGCTCTATCTGGGCTTTGGCGCCGCACTGGCGGTGCTGCTCGGGTTGCTGTGGATGGGCCTGACCTGGGGGTTGCGTGCCTTGCGCGGCTTGAGTCAGGAACTGGATCAGGTGGAAGCCGGCGTGCGCGACAGCCTGAGCGAAGAGCATCCCAGCGAATTGCTGCGCCTGACCGACTCGCTGAACCGACTGCTGCGCAGCGAGCGTGAGCAGCGGATTCGTTACCGCGACTCCCTGGATGATCTGGCCCACAGCCTGAAAACACCGCTGGCGGTATTGCAAGGCGTGAGCGAGAACATCGCCAAGCGCCCAGAGGATGTCGAACAGGCGTGGGTGTTGCAATCGCAGATCGAACGCATGAGTCAGCAGATCGGCTATCAGTTGCAACGGGCCAGCCTGCGCAAGAGCGGTCTGGTGCGGCACCATGTCATGCTGCGGCCCGTGGTCGAAAGCCTGTGCAACACGCTGGACAAGGTGTATCGAGACAAACAGGTCAAGGCCACGCTGGACCTGCCGGAACATTGTCAGGTGCACATGGAGGAGGGCGCGCTGCTGGAAATGCTCGGCAACCTGCTGGAAAACGCCTATCGGCTATGCCTGAGCGAAGTACGCGTCAGCTTTACCCGCTCAGCGGACGGCGATGAACTGTGCATCGAAGACGACGGCCCCGGCGTCCCGCAGAGCCAGCGGGCGCGCATCCTGGAGCGCGGCGAACGGCTGGACCGGCAGAACCCCGGACAGGGCATTGGTCTGGCGGTGGTCAAGGACATCATCGAAAGCTACGGCGCGCAACTGACGCTGGGCGATTCCCCGCTGGGCGGCGCGGCGTTCAGGATTCATTTTCTGGCGCAGTGAGGGTCAAACGCTGGACCTGTGGACGTAATGCCCACCGATTCAAGATCGGACGCAGAGCGTCCAGAGCGGTATGCCGACGCGGATCGTCGCACGATAATAACCGCGCTCTAGCGTGGAATGCAGTCCTTGACGCTCTGCGTCACAGGTTCGCGCCACGCCTTATATCTCTTCTGTCCGCTTCAAGAAGGCGGATACCCGCCACTGAGCGCCTGTTTTTCTCACCATACGGCGGAAAACCGCCACGTCTTTCCTGGTTTCCGACTACCGTTACCCGTTCGCGCCTTGTAATGCGGGGTTTTGATGGCTATTTGATTCTATGGCACGCCTATTGCTATCTACTTGGCAGAGGTCTGCCTTGCGCAGCTCGACAAAACAAATCCCTCCAGTGCAGGAGGGTTAGCGCTTTATAGGCTCGCGTGCATCAGGTGAAGATGCCGACGACGCCCTTGAGGAAAACTGCAATGACGACTCGTCAGCCCATCTACAAATCCCTCTATTTTCAGGTAATCGTTGCGATTGTCATCGGTATCCTGATCGGTCACTTCTATCCTGATACCGGCAAGGCTCTGAAGCCGCTGGGTGACGGGTTTATCAAACTGATCAAGATGGTTATCGCTCCGATCATTTTCTGTACTGTTGTCAGCGGCATCGCCGGCATGCAGAACATGAAGTCGGTCGGCAAGACCGGCGGTTATGCGCTGTTGTACTTCGAGATCGTTTCGACCATCGCCCTGCTGATCGGTCTGATCGTGGTCAACGTCGTTCAGCCGGGTGCCGGCATGAACATCGACGTCAGCACGCTCGACGCGTCGAAGATCGCCGCTTACGTTACAGCCGGTCAGGACCAGAGCATCGTCGGCTTCATCCTTAACGTGATTCCGAACACCATCGTCGGCGCCTTTGCCAACGGCGATATCCTGCAGGTCCTGATGTTCTCGGTGATCTTCGGCTTCGCGCTGCATCGCCTGGGTTCGTACGGCAAGCCGGTTCTGGACTTCATCGATCGCTTCGCTCACGTCATGTTCAACATCATCAACATGATCATGAAGCTGGCACCTATCGGTGCGTTCGGTGCAATGGCCTTCACCATCGGCGCTTACGGCGTAAGCTCGCTGGTGCAGCTGGGTCAGTTGATGATCTGCTTCTACATCACATGCGCCCTGTTCGTGGCGCTGGTGCTGGGTGCCATCTGCCGCGCGCACGGTTTCAGCGTCTTCAAGCTGATTCGCTACATCCGTGAGGAGCTGCTGATCGTTCTGGGTACGTCCTCCTCGGAATCGGCCCTGCCACGCATGCTGATCAAGATGGAGCGTCTGGGTGCCAAGAAGTCCGTCGTGGGCTTGGTTATCCCGACTGGCTACTCGTTCAACCTGGACGGTACTTCCATCTACCTGACCATGGCTGCCGTGTTCATCGCCCAGGCGACCAACACCCACATGGACATCACTCACCAGATCACCTTGCTGCTGGTGCTGCTGTTGTCGTCCAAAGGTGCTGCTGGCGTAACCGGTAGCGGCTTCATCGTGCTGGCCGCCACCCTGTCGGCTGTTGGCCACCTGCCGGTTGCCGGTCTGGCGCTGATTCTGGGTATTGACCGCTTCATGTCCGAAGCCCGCGCGCTGACCAACCTGGTGGGTAACGCTGTTGCAACAGTTGTGGTTGCCAAGTGGGTCGGCGAGCTGGACACCGACAAGCTGCAATCCGAACTGGCTTCCGGTGGCAGTGCCATCCTGGAAACCCGTCCTGAAGACGACCTCGGCGTTGCCGAAGGCCCGACTCCAGCCAATGCTGTGAATACAACTAAAACGGTCTGATTGACCATCGGCCATGAAAAAACCCATCTTCGGATGGGTTTTTTTATATCTGCAGCTTTGTCGGGGATTATTCGGTACGCGTCTCGCCGCTATACACCAGCGTTTCACGGCAGCGGCGGCACAGGTAGCGTCGCCCTTTGCGGACCATGCCGTGGCGTTGTGCCGAGAACGGAAAGTCACTGTCCGGGCAAGGGCAACGGTAGATGTAGCGGATCACACTGCGCCGCTTGACGGCATAGGTGTGACAGCGATTGGGCGGCAGTTCATAGACGCCGCGCATGATCAATTGCCACTCTTCGCCATGCGGCTGGATACTGCCACCAAACAACTGGTGGGCAATCAGATGCGCCACTTCGTGTGGCACGGTCTGGCGCAGGAAATCTTCGGCGTTTTCCTTGTACAACTGTGGATTGAAGCGCAGCAGGTTTTCGTGCAGGTGAGCCACACCGGCTTTCTGGCCGCGCAACCGGAAACTGACCACTGGGCGTTTGAAGGTGCGCTTGAAGAAGGCTTCGGCTTGTTGGTAGCAGGTTTCGACGCGTGAATTGAGTTGTTCGGGCATGCTTTAGGGTTCTCCAGTGCGTCAAGTATGCCGCAATGTGGCTACGCTCTGAAAATGCCGACCGCCCGGTGGTCGTTTTTGATCAGGCGTTGTTGCCTGACGAAACAGCACCAGCGCAGCATATTTAACCCACGGTCGGTTACAGGTAAAATGTCCGGCTTTTCTCAAGCTACCGTCAGCGGATATTTCCATAAATGGGCACCCTTTCAGTCAATCAGAACAAACTGCAGAAACGTCTGCGTCGGCTGGCCGGCGAGGCGGTTGCCAACTTCAACATGATCGAAGAGGGTGACAAGGTCATGGTCTGCCTGTCCGGTGGCAAGGACAGTTACACCATGCTCGATGTGCTGATGCATCTGCAGAAGGTCGCGCCAATCAAATTCGACATCGTGGCCGTCAACATGGACCAGAAGCAGCCTGGCTTTCCCGAGCACGTGCTGCCTGCCTACCTGAAAGAGCTGGGTATCGAGTACCACATCGTCGAAAAAGACACGTACTCGGTCGTCAAGGAGCTGATCCCCGAAGGCAAGACGACCTGTTCGCTGTGCTCTCGGTTGCGTCGTGGCACGCTGTATACCTTCGCCGATGAAATAGGCGCTACCAAAATGGCATTGGGGCACCACCGCGACGACATCGTCGAGACATTCTTCCTCAATATGTTTTTCAATGGCTCGCTCAAGGCCATGCCACCCAAGCTGCGTGCCGATGACGGCCGCAACGTGGTGATTCGTCCGTTGGCCTACTGCCACGAAAAGGACATTCAGGCGTATTCGGACTTCAAACAGTTTCCGATCATCCCGTGCAACCTTTGCGGCTCTCAGGAGAATCTGCAGCGTCAGGTGGTCAAGGACATGCTGCAGGACTGGGAGCGCAAGACGCCGGGTCGCACCGAAAGCATTTTCCGCGCTCTGCAGAACGTGCAGCCTTCACAATTGGCCGACCGCAACCTGTTCGACTTCAGCAACCTGCGCATCGACGAAACCGCTGCGTCGCGGTTCGTCAATGTGGTCAACCTCTGATAGAAGTCAGTGGTTGACCGTGAAGGCCAGCATCGCTGACAGCTGGCACATCGGTCGACCGCTTTCTGCGTGCCACTGGTTGAATACACCCTGCACGATGGCCTGATCGCGTTTGCTGGTCGGCACACGGTCGACGATATCCTGCGCGTTCAGCGCGGCCACTACGTCCCAGGTCGGAATGAAGGTGTCCTTGCCGACCATGCGCAGAAACCGCGGTGCCGAAAGACCGCCCATCTGGTTGCCGTGCTTGGCGAGGTACTGCCACAGGCCGGTAATGTCATCGACCGGCCATTGGGCGATGAACTTCCCGAAGCTGCCGTGCTCCTGTTCGATGTCCAGAATCAGTTGCGCATTACGCGGCACGCTCTTGAGTTTGCCCAGATGACGGATGATGCGCGCATCCTGCATCAGCCGCTCCAGGTGATCGGCCCCCATCAGCACGACTTTTTCCGGATCGAAGCGAAAGAAGACTTCCTCGAAGGCCGGCCATTTAGCGTCCACCAGACTGTGTTTCAGGCCTGCACGAAAGACACGCAGGGCCATGGTCGACAGGTAGCGGTCGGCGCTGATGGCTTGCAGTTGTTTCGGTGTCTTCGGGGAGGGCAGGTGGGCTTCCAGTGCTTTGGCGGAGCCGAATCGATTCAGGCAATACTCGTTCAGCCATTTGTAGTCTTGCATCGGTTCTCCAAAGAAATTCGACAGGCAGGTCAAGGGTTCAGACCGACCCTTGCGCTGCAAGTTTGCGATTTAACTGAAAGCGTCTGACCTGCCCTGACGATTCAACTGCGCGGTGTGTCCAGCTGCAATGCGGTTTTTGCCAGACGCTGGCCCAGTGCACGGCACAGGTCGGTTTCATGGCGGTCGAGCGCACGCTTGCCATCGGCACCGGCATGATGACTGGCACCATAGGGTGTGCCGCCGCCTGTGGTTTCCAGCAGCGCCGATTCGCTGTAAGGCAGGCCCATGATCAGCATGCCGTGGTGCAACAACGGCAGCAGCATGGACATCAGCGTGGTTTCCTGACCGCCGTGCAGGCTGGCGGTGGAGGTGAAAACGCCTGCGGGTTTGCCCACCAGCGCGCCGGTCAGCCACAGGTTGCTGGTGCCGTCGAGAAAGTATTTCAGCGGAGCGGCCATGTTGCCGAAGCGGGTCGGGCTGCCGAGTGCCAGACCCGAGCAGTTTTTCAGGTCGTCGAGGGTCGCGTACAGCGCGCCGTTTTCCGGAATGTCGGGGGCCGTCGCTTCGCAGTCCGCGGAAACGGCGGGCACGGTGCGCAAGCGCGCTTCCATGCCGCCCAGTTCAATACCGCGGGCAATCTGCCGGGCCATTTCGCTGGTGGAGCCATTGCGGCTGTAATAGAGGACCAGAATGTAGGGTGTGCTCACGGCAGCAGCTCCAGAATGTTCTCGGGTGGGCGGCCAATAACAGCCTTGTCGCCTGCGACCAGAATCGGCCGTTCGATCAGTTTGGGGTGGGCGGCCATGGCGGTGATCAGTTGCTCGTCGCTCAGGCTCGGGTCGGCCAGATCGAGTTGCTTGTAATCATCTTCGCCGGTGCGCAGCAGTTGCCTGGCACCGATGCCCAGTTTGCCGAGCAGGTCGCGCAAACGGTCTGCGTCGGGCGGGGTTTCCAGGTACAGGACGATGTCGGGCGTCAGGCCGCGGGCCTGAAGAAGTTCCAGCGCGCCGCGGGATTTGCTGCAGCGCGGGTTGTGATACAGCGTCAGATCGGTCATTTGCACGTCGCATCTCGTGTGGGGTGGCGTATTCTAACCAGCGATGGCACTGTCCGACATATCGAATGGTCAATAGTCGTAGCGTGGGTATAAGTAATTGAAGGTTGAACGGGGCGAGGAAGGAAACAGATGGCAAGGCGATTAACAGCAGCAATGATACTTTTCGGCAGCTTGCTGCTCAGCGGATGCGGTGTGGACCTGGGTACTGACCAGAACGGCCAGAAAGTGGCCAGCGAGCGAATCAAGGGGCATTGGCTGGTGGTTAACTACTGGGCTGAGTGGTGTGGCCCGTGCCGTACCGAAGTCCCTGAATTCAATGCATTGTCCGAGCAGCTCAAGGACAGGAAGGTCACTGTGCTGGGGGTCAACTTCGACAACCTGCAGGGCGATGAGCTGAAAAACGCTGCCAACGCGCTGGGCATCAAGTTCACCGTGCTTGCGCAAGACCCTGCCGAGCAATACAGCCTGCCGCCTTCCGAAGCGCTGCCGGTCACTTACATCATCGACGACAAGGGCAAGATGCGCGAACAACTGCTCGGCGAGCAATCGGCCGCGACCGTGATCCAGAAGCTCAAGACACTGCGCGGCGAGGGCTGATTGCGATGCTCCGCGACCGATCTTGACTACGCGGCGTAGCGCACACTTGTGACGCAGAGCGTCACGCACTGCATGCCGACGCGGAGCGTCGGCACGATAATCAAAATCTTAGTCACTGCCAACGAAGTGCTTTTCAACCGCGATGGCACAAACGACGCAGAGTGCGACGTAAGTGACGGCTGAGTCCTGGCGCTGATCCGGGGGTAGCCTGGCAGGACGCCAGGCTAGCCGCACCGGGCCATGGATGGCCCGTTGCGGCGACCCGCGGATCAGTGACAGGACGAAGGAACCCGACGCAGTCGGGCCGGAAACGGAGCGGGGGGTTTGGTTACTTTGGCCCCATCAAAGTAACTCGCCGAGGAGCGAAAAGCTGACCCGAGTCGAACCCCAGTCCACCTGACACCACAGAACCGCTTTGTGACGCAGAGCGTCACGAACTGCATTCCGACGCGGAGCGTCGGAACGATAGTCATCTACCTGACACCACAGAACCGCCGTGTGACGCAGAGCGTCACGAACTGCATTCCGACGCGGAGCGTCGGAACGATAGTCATCTAACTGACATCGCAGAGCCACTGTGTGACGCAGCGTCACGAACTGCGTGTCCAGGCGGAGCGCAGGCACGATAGCCATCTCAAAATCGCAAGCGTCAGCTATCTTCCAGCCAGAAACGCAGCGGCTTGCCCTGAGCAGGCCACAAGCGCAGTTGCTCGATGGGCGAAATGTCCCAGCGTTGCACACTGCTGATGGCTTTGATAAAGCGCTGCTCTTGCTCCATCAGCGCGGGGGCGCACATCTTGCGGGTCTTGCCCACCGGGCCGATGCTGATACTGTGGTCGTTCAGCGTATAAGGCGCGAACCAGTGGTTGCAGCCTGCATTGCCATACGCTCGGCCATCGGCACCCAGGGTCATGGTCAGGTGACTGTTGTCGATCAGCGGACGTTCGCCGATCCATTCCATTACGTAGCTGTGGTCCTGGCGGATCGGCAGCGGGTCAGCGGTACAACCGGCCAGCAGCGCGCCGCCGATCAGGCTCAGGAGCGCAAACTGTTTCATGCCGCTTGCTCCTGGCACTTCTTGCACAAGTGCTTCTCGCCTTCGGTTTTCCAGCCCAGTTCCGCGATACGCGCAATGGCCGCGGGTTTCTGCGCCTTGACGCCCAGCTTGCTCTCTACCATGAATTCGAAGTTCAGTTCGGCGGCGCAGCTGTCGCAATTCACTTTCCACTGATGAATCGCCAGCTCGTCGAATACCGGGCCCTTGGCCACTGCAATCCACTGGCCGGGCGGGTTGATCAGGTGCCGGACTTTCTCGACTGTCAGGCGCATGTGCAGGCTTTTGCTGCCCTTGATGGTCACCAGCAGCTGGTCACTGTCATGAATCGAGCCGCCGTTGCCGGTGACCTGATATCGACCGGGGGCCAAGGTCCGGCATTCGGTCAATGTGTGCTGCGGGTTGAGCATGCTGTAGCGAAAATCGTGTTCGACCATGGGTCCTCCAAAATTGCGCGCATCCTATCACGCTCCGCGCCGATCGTTTCCTGGCGTGAGGCTATGACTGTGGTGGCAATGCTGCGCGTCACACCATGACCTCAGAATCGGACGCCGAGTGGTCAGAGCAGCATTTCTGCGCTGCGGACATCCCGGGACGTGTGTGTAGTGCAGAGCGCTGGCGCGTGAGGAACGACAGGTGTCAGTCCTGAGCGTGAGAGGTGATCCGTCACGCCGTCACGCCGTCACCCGCGCCTCGGCTTCCAGACGAATGATGGCCTTGTCCAGATCGTCCAGAGCGTCCTCGGTGTGCGCAGCGTTCTGCTTGAGCAGGGTCTCGGCGCGCTGGCAGGCGGTGCGCAACTGCGGGACACCGCAGTAACGCGTTGCGCCGTGCAGACGATGAATGCGTTCGATCAGCGCCTGTACATCCTGACTGGCCCGCGCCACACGGATAGCCTCGCGGTCGGCGTCCAGCGAGGCCAGCAGCATGGCCAGCATGTCGGCGGCGAGATCCGGCTTGCCTGCGGCCAGGCGCAGCCCTTCTTCAGGGTCCAGCACCAACGGCCCGACATGCACTTCAAGCGCTTCATTCTGGCGTTCCGGTGCCGGGTTGCGCAGCGCCAGCCCCGTCCACTTGAGAACCACTTGCGCCAGTTGTCGTTCGCTGATCGGCTTGGTCAGGTAGTCGTCCATGCCGCTTTGCAGCAGCGAGCGTTTTTCATTGGCCATCGCGTGGGCCGTCAGCGCCACGATCGGCAGCGAGCTCTGATTGCGCTCGGCCTCCCAGGCGCGAATCGCTTCGGTAGCCTGGCGTCCGTCCATGCCGGGCATCTGCACATCCATCAACACCAGATCGAACGCCTCCTGCTGCACGGCATTGACCGCCGCATAGCCGCCCTCGACAGCCACGACTTCTGCGCCCATGTCCTCAAGCAGGGTCTGCACCAGCAACAGGTTGGCCGGGTTGTCGTCCACGCACAGCACCCGCGGCGCACGGCTCGACAGTGGCGGGCCGATGTCGGCGCGGATCGCTCGCGGCGCGATCAGTTCGGACAAGGCTTTTTGCAGCTTGCGGGTACAGGCAGGCTTGGCCTGTAGCTGGGTATAGACATCGTGAACGGCCAACTGGAACAACGCGTGCTCGGTGGTCGGGCACAGCACCATGACCTTGCAGTTGAGGTTTTCCAGGTCCCAGATGTGCTGGCGTAGCCGTTCCGGGGATATTTCCAGTGCGGTCACGCCGAGCACCGCCAGATCGATGGCTGCCGGAGTTTCGTGAGCCGCCGTCACCCCGTTGAGCAGGTTTTCGAGGTTGTTGAAGACGATGGTGTGCAGGCCGCAGTCTTCCAGTTGGTGCTCCAGCGCCTGGCGCGCCAGGTCATGATGTTCAAGCACCGCGGCACGCAGCCCTTCCAGCGGAATATTGAGCGATTCTTCCTTGTCTTCACGGGCCTTGGGCAGTTTCAGGCTGATCCAGAATTCCGACCCTTCGCCCGGTGTGCTGTCGACACCGATTTCGCCGCCCATCTGTTCGATCAGACGCTTGGAAATCACCAGCCCCAGCCCGGTACCGCCCGGCTGGCGCGAGAGCGAGTTGTCGGCCTGACTGAACGCCTGGAATAGCGCCCGCACGTCCTGACTGGACAGCCCGATCCCGGTGTCCTGCACGCTGATGCGCAGTTGCGCGTGCTCTTCGGTTTCGTCCTCGAGCATGGCGCGGGCGACAATGGTGCCTTCACGGGTGAATTTGATGGCGTTGCTGACCAGATTGGTCAGGATCTGCCGCAGGCGCAGCGGGTCGCCGGACAGCGCCAGTGGCGTGTCGCGGTACACCAGACTGACCAGTTCGAGCTGCTTGGCATGCGCCGCCGGGGCGAGGATGGTCAAGGTGTCCTGAAGCAGATCGCGCAGGTTGAACGGGATGTTATCGAGCACCAGCTTGCCGGCCTCGATCTTCGAGAAGTCGAGAATTTCGTTGATGATGCTCAACAGGTTGTCGGCGGACTTCTCGATAGTGCCCAGATAATCGAACTGACGCGGCGTCAGCTCGCTTTTTTGCAACAAATGGGTGAACCCCAGAATGCCATTCAGCGGCGTACGGATTTCATGGCTCATGTTGGCGAGGAATTCGGATTTGATGCGGCTTGCTTCAAGGGCTTCCTTGCGTGCCAGATCCAGCTCGATGTTCTGGATTTCAATGGTTTCCAGGTTCTGCCGGACGTCCTCGGTCGCCTGATCGATGCTCAGTTGCAGTTCTTCCTGCGCATTCTGCAAGGTGGCTGCCATGCGGTTGATGCCCGATGCCAATTCGTCCAGCTCCCGGCTGCCCAGCGGCGGCAGGCGGGTTTCGAGATTGCCGTCCTTGAGCTGCGACACAGCCTGCTTGATCTGGCTCATTGGCCCGTTGATGGTGCGGCTCATGCGTACGGCAAGGGTGGCGGTGCACGCCAGTCCGGCCAGGATCAGCAGCAGGCTGGCAAACAGGCTTCGATAGCCGCGCAGCAGCGTGCCGTTATGGGATATTTCCAGCTCGACCCAGCCCAGCTGGGTATCGGCTTCGGCCGGAATGATCGGGCTGGTCAGGTGGCGTTGATTGCCGAATACCGGCAGCAGGTAGCGCGTGGCGTCGGTCCCGGTCGAACTGAGCAACTGCGAGCCGCTGCCGATCGGTGAGGGACTGATCATGGTCGGCCCGGCGTGGGCCAGTGGCGTGCGATCGACATCGAGAAACGACACGGCGCGCACGTCGCTTTGTTCCAGAGTCTGGGTCGCGATGCGACTCAGCAGCACCTTGTCCTTGCGCCCCAGTGCGTTGGCTGCCAATGGAGCAAGATCCTGAGCAATCATTTCGCCACGTTGCAGTAGCTGGCTTTGCAGCTCGCTCAACTGCATCCAGGTGAAATAACCACCGAGCATCGCAGCCATCAGGCTGGCGGGCAGGATTGTCAGTAGCAGCACACGGCCTTTTATACCCAGCTTGGTCAGCACGCTTTTTCTCCGGCAACACGTATCAGTCCGTCGATATCAGGCATCGGCTGCCCGGCGGTATCGGCACAAGGGGCTGAGTTTAGCCATTTACCGGGGGGTGGGCATATAACTCTGTGCACAACGGCCAGCTGTCGGTGGTGGAAATACCTATGCTTATTCTTTTTGGGAATAAACAGCGCACTTTGCGTGATATGGGCTTTGGGCGTTTGCCGTTATGATAGGCACCCCCCGCAGTCTGGATTGCGAAGACGCCATGACCCTGCAGTATCAAACCATTGCCGATTGCGTCGGCAACACCCCGCTGGTGCGTCTGCAACGCATGGCGGGTAACACCAGCAATACCCTCTTGTTGAAGCTTGAAGGTAACAACCCCGCTGGCTCGGTAAAAGACCGCCCGGCATTGTCGATGATCACCCGTGCCGAGTTGCGCGGCCAGATTCATCCGGGCGACACGCTGATCGAAGCCACCTCCGGCAATACCGGCATCGCACTGGCCATGGCCGCCGCGATCAAAGGCTACCGCATGATCCTGATCATGCCGGACAACTCCAGTGCCGAGCGCAAGGCGGCGATGACCGCCTATGGCGCCGAGCTGATTTCGGTCAGCAAGGACGAAGGCATGGAAGGTGCTCGTGATCTGGCCGAGCGCATGCAGGCCGAAGGCCGCGGCAAGGTGCTCGATCAGTTCGCCAATGGTGACAACCCCGAGGCGCATTACACGTCCACCGGTCCGGAAATCTGGCGGCAGACGGCGGGTACCGTTACCCATTTCGTCAGCTCAATGGGCACCACCGGCACCATCATGGGCACTTCACGCTACCTCAAGGAGCAGAATCCCGAGGTGCAGATCGTCGGTCTGCAACCGATGGAGGGCGCTTCGATCCCGGGTATTCGCCGCTGGCCGCACGAATACCTGCCGAAGATTTACCAGTCGGACCGCGTTGACCGCATCATCGACATGGGCCAGACCGAAGCGGAAGACACCATGCGCCGACTGGCACGCGAAGAGGGCATCTTCTGTGGCGTTTCGTCGGGAGGCTCAGTCGCTGGAGCATTGCGTATTTCCCGCGAAGTCGAAAACGCCGTGATTGTGGCGATCATCTGTGACCGAGGCGACCGTTACCTGTCGACCGGTATCTACGATTCGCCCAACTGATGGCCAGGCATGAACGAGGTCTGCGCTTTCAGCCCACGGGCGGCGTCAAGACCGCGCAGATTCCTGCCGGTAAAAAACAGCGGCTGAGCATTGAGCGACTGTCCGACGACGGCCGCGGTATTGCCTTTCTCGACGGCAAGACCTGGTTTGTCGCCGGGAGCCTTGCAGGCGAGGAGGTCGAGGCCCGGGTGCTCAATGCACGTGGCAAGATTGTCGAGGCCCGTACCGAGCGGGTCTTTGCCGCCAGCGACATGCGCCGCGCGCCGGCCTGTGATTATTTCGGTCGCTGCGGTGGCTGCAGTGTTCAACACGTGCCCCATGAAGAGCAGCTTGCCCTGAAACAGCGCATGCTCGCCGAGCAGTTGCTGCGCGTGGCGAACGTGGTGCCGGATGAATGGGCCGCGCCGTTGAGCGGGTCCGAACTGGCCTATCGTAGACGCGCGCGGGTCGCGGTGCGCTGGGATGCCAAGGCCAAAAGGCTGGACGTGGGCTTCCGCGCGGCCGCCAGCCAGGACATCGTCAACATCGAAGAATGTCCGGTGCTGGTACAGGCCTTGCAACCGATCATGAGCCAGTTGCCTGGCATGCTGAAAAGCTTCAGCAAACCGCAGGTGCTGGGTCACGTCGAGCTGTTCAGTGGTTCTTCGACCGCCGTGTTGCTGCGCCATACCGCGCCGCTCGCCGATGCCGACCTGGCCAGCCTGCGGGCGTTCTGCTCGATGCACGGTGCGCAGCTCTGGCTGCATGGCGACGGCGAGCCCCAACCGGTCAGCGCGGGCGATACGCTGGGTTACCGGCTGGAGCCGTGGAACCTGCAACTGGCCTGGCGACCGGGAGATTTCATTCAGGTCAACGCGGCGGTCAATACCGCGATGATCGAGCAGGCCCTGCAATGGCTGGCACCTGCGAAAGATGAACGGGTGATGGATCTGTTCTGCGGTCTGGGCAATTTTGCCTTGCCGCTGGCCGGTCTGGTGAAGGAAGTGGTGGCGGTCGAAGGCGTTGCGACCATGGTCGAGCGTGCAGCCGTCAACGCAATGAGTAATGATTTGCACAATGTGCAGTTTTTTCAGGCGGACCTTTCCCAGCCGCTGACACATGCCGACTGGGCAGCGGAAGGGTTTTCTGCGGTACTCTTGGACCCGCCGCGTGACGGGGCCTTTGAAGTGGTTCGCCAGATCAGAAAAACAGGTGCCCGGCGACTGCTTTATGTGTCATGCAACCCGGCAACTTTGGCTCGTGACGCGGTCGAACTGATCAGTCAGGGCTACCGATTAAAACGTGCCGGAATTCTCGATATGTTTCCTCAGACGGCGCATGTCGAGGCGATGGCTTTATTTGAAATGAGTAAGTGAGCGGCGTTCACTGGAACGAGGTCGTTGCTGACAGGGAATCTCATTTAATCCGACTGGCCCGCGAATGCCGGTCCTTGCTTGCCCGGCAAGTGGCATTCGCTCAGAAGGCTGGCGACTGATGGCGCTATTCATCGCGCCGTAGGGAAGGTAAGCAGCATGGTACAGGTGAGAGCGAACCAGCCGATAAACACAGACGGCAGTATCAATCTCGACGCGTGGCTCGATCATATTGTCAGCGTCGACCTGGTCCTGGACCGGGAAGTCATGAAACAGGCCTGTGAATTTGCCCGGCAAGCCGAGCAGAACGACAAGGCCCACAAGAATCATTGGGCAGAGGGCACCTCCAGTTTCCAGACCGGTCTGGAAATCGCGGAGATCCTCGCTGACCTCAAGCTGGATCAGGACTCGCTGGTTGCGGCGGTTATTTACCGTGGCGTGCGTGAAGGCGTTATCCCGTTACCTGAAGTCGAGCAGCGTTTCGGCGCGACGGTCGCCAAGCTGATCGACGGCGTGCTGCGCATGGCGGCGATCAGCGCCAGCCTCAGCCCTCGTCAGTCATTGGTGCTGGGCAGTCAGGCGCAGGTCGAAAACCTGCGCAAGATGCTGGTGGCGATGGTCGACGACGTTCGGGTTGCGCTGATCAAGCTGGCCGAACGCACGTGTGCGATTCGGGCGGTAAAAAACGCCGACGACGAAAAACGCAACCGGGTGGCCCGGGAAGTCTTCGATATCTATGCGCCGCTGGCTCACCGTCTGGGCATCGGCCACATCAAATGGGAGCTGGAAGACCTGTCTTTCCGCTACCTGGAGCCTGATCAGTACAAGCAGATCGCCAAGCTGTTGCATGAGCGCAGGCTGGACCGCGAGCGCTTCATCAGCGACGTCATGTCCCAGCTCGACAACGAGCTGCAAGCCACCGGTGTGACGGCTGATATCAGCGGCCGTGCCAAGCATATCTATTCCATCTGGCGCAAGATGCAGCGCAAGGGGCTGGCGTTCAGCCAGATCTATGATGTGCGCGCGTTGCGTGTGCTGGTCCCGGAAATGCGCGACTGCTACACCGCCCTGGGTATCGTGCACACCTTGTGGCGGCATATTCCCAAGGAGTTCGACGACTACATCGCCAACCCCAAGGAAAACGGCTATCGCTCGCTGCACACTGCGGTCATCGGGCCTGAAGGCAAGGTGCTGGAAGTACAGATCCGCACCCATGCCATGCACGAAGAAGCCGAACTGGGCGTTTGCGCGCACTGGCGCTACAAAGGCACCGACGTCAAGTCCGGCTCCAATCATTACGAAGAGAAAATTTCCTGGCTGCGTCAGGTGCTCGAATGGCACGAAGAGCTGGGTGATATCGGCGGGCTGGCCGATCAGTTACGGGTCGATATCGAGCCGGACCGTGTCTACGTATTCACCCCTGACGGCCATGCCATTGACCTGCCGAAAGGCGCGACACCCCTCGATTTCGCCTATCGGGTGCACACCGAGATCGGCCATAACTGCCGTGGCGCGAAAATCAACGGTCGGATCGTACCGCTCAACTACAGTCTGCAGACCGGCGAGCAGGTCGAAATCATCACCAGCAAGCACGGCACGCCGAGCCGTGACTGGTTGAACTCGAACCTGGGCTATATCACCACGTCCCGCGCGCGGGCCAAGATCGTTCACTGGTTCAAGTTGCAGGCCCGCGACCAGAACGTCGCCGCTGGCAAAACCCTGATCGAACGTGAACTGGCGCGCCTTGCGCTGCCACAGGTTGATTTCGACAAACTGGCGGACAAAGCCAATCACAAGACTGCCGACGACATGTTTGCAGCTCTGGGGGCGGGTGATCTGCGTCTGGCGCAACTGGTCAACCTGGCTCAGCAGCAGGTTGAGCCTGATCGCGTCAACGAACAGCTGGAATTGATCCCGCGCAAGGCCACCGGTTACAAGCCCGGCAAGCGTGGCGATATCCAGATTCAGGGCGTCGGCAACCTGATGACACAAATGGCCGGCTGCTGCCAGCCGCTGCCGGGCGATGCGATTGTCGGTTACATCACTCAAGGCCGTGGCGTCAGCATCCACCGTCAGGATTGCGCTTCAGTGCTGCAATTGGGTGGTCGTGAGCCCGAGCGGATCATTCAGGTCAGTTGGGGGCCGGTGCCGGTGCTCACTTATCCGGTGGACATCATTATCCGCGCCTACGACCGTTCCGGCCTGCTGCGTGACGTGACTCAGGTGCTGCTCAACGAGCGGATCAACGTGCTGGCGGTCAATACCCGCTCGAACAAAGAGGACAACACCGCGCTCATGTCGCTGACCATCGAGATTCCGGGTCTGGACGCGCTGGGGCGGTTGCTGGGGCGTATTTCCCAGTTGCCGAACATCATTGAAACGCGCAGGAACAGGACGCCATAAGCGTTGCCTGCGCTCACAGGGAGCCCCATGTATACAGTTCAAGACCTGCTGAACCTCATGAGCCGTCTGCGTGATCCGCAATCCGGCTGCCCATGGGATCTGAAACAGACGTACGCCAGCATCGTGCCGCATACGCTGGAAGAGGCCTACGAAGTGGCCGATGCCATCGAGCAGGGCGATCTGGACCACCTGAAGGGCGAGCTGGGTGATCTGCTGTTTCAGGTGGTTTTTTACGCGCAACTGGCCAAGGAAGAAGGCCGGTTTGAATTCGACGCTGTGGTCGACGGCATTACCCGCAAGTTGCTGCGTCGCCATCCCCACGTGTTTCCGACCGGCGAGCTGTACGCGCCAGCAGAAACGCCGCGCCTGACCGATGAGCAGGTTAACCTGCGCTGGGACGAGATCAAGGCCGAGGAACGTGCCGAAAAGTCTGGCGCGCCCGAACAGTTGTCGTTGCTCGATGACGTGCCGGTGGCCTTGCCTGCGTTGAGCCGCGCGGCCAAACTGCAGAAACGCGCCTCTCAGGTGGGTTTCGACTGGCCTGCGGCGCTGCCGGTGGTCGACAAGGTGCGTGAAGAACTCGATGAAATTCTCGAAGCCATGGTCGACAATGACGCCGCGGGCATTGCCGAGGAAGTCGGCGATCTGCTGTTCAGCGTCGTGAACCTGGCCCGGCACCTTAAAGTTGACCCGGAAACTGCGCTACGCTCGGCTAATAGCAAGTTCGACAGACGCTTCCGATTCATTGAACAGGCATTGCGCCACATCCAGCGTCCTATCGAAGAGTGCTCGCTCGAAGAAATGGACGCGTTGTGGGGTGAAGCCAAACGTCAGGAAAAAAGCACGCCCGGCTGTGGCTGAGTGTGCGGTAACGGTATAAGTGAGTAGACAATGAGCCTTTCCCTTCGCGATCAGTTGCTCAAGGCAGGTCTGGTCAACCAAAAGCAGGCCAAGCAGGTCGGCAAAGAAAAGCAGAAAGAGCAGCGTCTCGTGCACAAGGGGCAGGCTCAGGCCGACGACTCGCAAAAGCGTGCAGCTCAGGAAGCCATGGCCGAGAAGGCCAGACGTGATCAGGAGCTCAACCGTCAGCAGCAAGAGAAGGTCGAGCAGAAGGCGCGCACGGCTCAGGTCAAGCAACTCATCGAAGTGTCGCGCCTGCCCAAGCTGATCACCGAGGATTACTACAACTTCGTTGACGACAAGAAGGTCAAGCGGATCTCGGTCAATGCGCTGGTGCGTAACAAGCTCAGCAGCGGTTCACTGGCCATCGTTCACCACGGCGGTGGTTACGAGATCATTCCGCGCGAAGCTGCGCTGAAGATCCAGGAGCGCGACCCGCGCCGTATCGTGCTGCTCAACACCCCGACCGAAGCCCCGGATGCCGATGATCCGTATGCGGCGTATCAGGTGCCCGATGATCTGATGTGGTAAAAGGCTGACCCGTCATGACAAAACCCGCATTCAGCGGGTTTTGTCGTTTATGGGGCTGGTGCTTCCGGCTCGGAAGCGTTGCTCAGTGATTACCCTGGCTTTCCAGCGCTTCCAGCTCTTCCTTGTAGCGAAGGGCATCGGACTCTACGTGGAACATGCCCACCAGTTGATCCTGTTGATGCACGTCCCAGATCTGGATGCCGTCGGCCACGGCTTCGTGAGAGAGGTGGGCGTCGTCGCGTTCAGTAACTCTGACAGTCATAGTAGTAAGCTCCTGACTTTGATGGCCTTGATGGTTAGGCCTCTGGATACTGCGGCGATGTGTCGCAGGACTCTTTTATAGAATTTGTTAGCTCCCTAAGTAAATAGGCTGTTCAGGTTCCTCCGTGATCAAAAAATGACCGTTTGCCTACAGCCCTTGCATGGCGAGGCCTGCAGCGTAACAGCGGCAAAGTGAAGGATTTTTCATGTGCTTCGGCGTGGCGCAGAACCATGACGCAGAGCGTCAGGAAAGGCATTCCCACGCTGGAGCGTAGAAACGATAACCAACTCAACCATCGTTCAGATGCTCTGCGTCGTATGCCGTTCCGGACGCAGCTGCGTCTTCTTTGCGACGCGGAGCGTCGAGAGCTGCATTCCCACGCTGGAGCGTAGGAACGATAATCAGCCCAACCATCGTGCGAAGCTCTGCGTCGCATGCCGTTCCGGACGCAACTGCGTCCTCGATCCTCGTGGCCAATAAAAAGCCCCGCTGAAAAGCGGGGCTCTGTGTGGCGATGGGTCAGGGCAATCAGCTGCCTTTGACGGCCTTGCCGTTGACCGTGCCGTCGAGCAAGACGATGTTGTATTCCTTACCGTCGGTTTCGACCTGTTGCAAGCGCACCAGCAGGTAATCCCAGTCTTTGGCGAACCACAGCACGGTAGTGCGCTTGCTTTGCGTCGGATCACGCACGCGCTCGACCTTGATTGCATCGACCTGGCCGGTCTTGGTGGTGACTTTTTCCGAACCCAGCACGCGGAAGTCGTAGGTGTCTACTTCATCACCGTCGACCACCTGATAGCTCATGCTCTTCTTGCCGTCGGCGATGTCATGTTGCAACGCCAGCTGATACGTGGACTTGTCGAGGATGCCACGGTTGAGCGGCAGCTTGATCGCATCGCCACGGTCGGTGCCGGTAACGAATTTGGTATTCCAGTCGAACGCAAGATCAACCTTCTTGGATTTGCCCAGACCGCTGCGCTCGAAGCTGTAGGTCTGTGGCAACAACGTGTCCTTGTCGACTTTCAGTGTGCTGACTTCGGTCAGGCTGGCGATCATCATCGATGCCTTGAAACTTAGTGTCCAGGTGCCATTGGCCCCGGCTTCCAGGCTGCGTTCGGCAGTACCGCTCATCGGCAGCTGCTTCCAGTCGGCGGTGTAGCTGGCGGAGAAAGGTTGAAGGTCTGCAGCCTGTACCGCAGGCAATGCGAGCAGAGCGAAAGCGAAGAGCAGAGCGCGACGCATAATATCTCCTAATGTCGAATCAGATGGCCGCTGGCCGGGAGTAGCTGGCTATCCAGTAACGCACCTTGTTCGCCAAGGCTCAATCGGCCTTCGGCAAACCAGCGAATGGCCAGTGGGTAAATACGGTGCTCTTGAACATGAACCCGTTGCGCGAGCGCTGCTGGCGTGTCGTGCAACTGTACCGAAATAACTGCCTGTACGACCAGCGGCCCGCCATCGAGTTCCTCCGTGACAAAATGCACGCTGCAACCATGCTCGGCGTCGCCGGCTTCAAGGGCACGCTTGTGCGTGTGCAGACCTTTGTATCGCGGCAGCAGGGAAGGGTGAATGTTCAGCAGGCGGCCATGGTAGTGGCGGACGAACCCCGCGCTGAGGATGCGCATGAATCCGGCCAGCACCACCAACCGTGGCTCGAATGTGTCGATCAGTTCGATCAGCGCTGCATCGAAGGCCTCACGGCCTTCATACGCGGTGTGATCCAGCACGCAGGTGTCGATGCCGGCGTCTCTGGCGCGTTGCAGGCCGAACGCATCCGCACGATTGGAAATCACTGCGCGGATGCGGACGGGGCTGGCCCCGTCCTTGAAACTGTCGATCATCGCTTGCAGGTTGCCGCCGGTGCCGGACAGCAGCACCACGACATCGCAGATGGCTGGCATCAATGCGCCTTGAGGTTTTTCAGCTCGACCTGTGCCGCACCTTCGGCAGCGTCAGCGATCTGGCCGATCACCCATGGCTGCTCGCCAGCTTCGCGCAGAATCGTCAAGGCGGCTTCGACGTGTTCCTGAGCAACGCAGATGACCATGCCCACGCCGCAGTTCAGTACGCGGTGCATTTCGTTTTCGGCGACGTTGCCTTGCTGCTGCAGCCAGTCAAACACGGCCGGACGCTGCCAGCTGGCGACATCGACCACCGCCTGAGCGCCTTCCGGCAGAACGCGCGGGATGTTGTCGAGCAGGCCGCCACCGGTGATGTGCGCCATGGCTTTGACTGCGCCGGTTTCCTTGATCAGCTTGAGCAACGGCTTGACATAGATGCGGGTTGGTGCCATCAGCAGTTCGGTCAGCGGTTTGCCGTCCAGCTGGATGTTTTCGATATTGGCACCGGCTACTTCGATGATCTTGCGGATCAGCGAATAACCGTTGGAGTGCGGGCCGGACGAGGGCAGGGCGAGCAGCGCGTCACCGGCAGCGACTTTCGAGCCGTCGATGATTTCGGCCTTTTCCACGACGCCGACGCAAAAGCCTGCCAGGTCGTAGTCTTCGCCTTCATACATACCCGGCATTTCAGCGGTTTCGCCGCCTACCAGCGAGCAGCCGGCCAGTTCGCAGCCAGCGCCAATACCGGTCACCACCTGAGCGGCGGTGTCGACGTTCAGCTTGCCGGTTGCGTAGTAGTCGAGGAAGAACAGCGGCTCTGCGCCGCAGACCACCAGGTCATTGACGCACATGGCGACCAGATCGATGCCGATGGTGTCGTGCTTGTTCAGGTTCAGCGCCAGGCGCAGCTTGGTGCCCACACCGTCGGTGCCGGACACCAACACTGGCTGCTTGTAGCCAGCCGGGATTTCGCAGAGGGCGCCGAAGCCTCCCAGGCCGCCCATGACTTCCGGACGCTTGGTGCGCTTGGCGACGCTCTTGATGCGTTCGACCAATGCTTCACCGGCGTCGATGTCTACACCGGCGTCTTTATAGCTCAGGGAGGGTTGCTTGCTCATAAAAAATCCAGGCCTTTAGGGGGGATTCGGAGGTATCGACCGCTGCGTTGGGACCCGTTCAGCACCGCGCTGTCATGCGGTGGTAATGTTGGGCCGTGGCGATTGCCGGTCTGCGAAGGCGCGCGATTTTATCAGGCTTGCTCCCCAGGGGCCATCCTTGCGCCGACAACAGGGCGGTGTTGCACCAAATAAACCTGATGTGGCGTCAGCTGTCAGTGCGAGTGCAGACGTTTAAGGTGTACTTTATGCGCAAATTGAATGATTGGTGGCTCAAGGCTGTCCCAGACTTGCACACCTCCTGAAACAGCTTCTTTTTACTTTTTTCCGTTCGGGAACTGTCCATGCGTTTTTCCAGAATTATTCTAGCCGGCTGTCTGTCCTTGATCAGCCTCCCCAGCCTCGCCGAAACGGTCAGCAACCTTTATCAGGTTCGTGAACCGGTCAATGGCCAGTCGCCCGATGAGCGCACGCGGGCCACGCAGGCCGCCGTCGACACCCTGGTGCTGCGTCTGACCGGCGACGCCAAAGCTGCGCAGGGTTCGGCCATCGCCGCGTTGCGCAAGGATCCGCAGCAGATCATCAGCCAGTACGGCTACGAGGCCGGTCCACCGGAGACCCTGCTGGTGGACTTCGATCCGGCCACCACCGACCGCGCCCTGCGCGATGCCGGTTTGTCGATCTGGGGCAGTAATCGACCGTCGATTCTCGGCTGGTGGCTGAATGACTCGGTCGAAGGCTCGAATCTGGTCGGTGACGGGCAGGCGGCGGCCGAGCCGTTGCGCCGTGCTGCCCAGCACCGCGGCCTGCCGTTGCGTCTGCCACTGGCTGATTTGAGTGAACAGGGTATCGGTAACGCGAAAACGCTGGAGGGTACTGATCCTGCGCCGCTCAAGGAGGCTTCCGAGCGCTACGGTGCCGACGCGATACTGGCCGTGCACGCCAAGGAAGACGCTGGTCAGTGGCAGGGCAAGTGGCGCTTGTGGCTGGGCGATCAGCGGGAGCAGGGCACGGCGACCGGCGTTACCCCGGAGGCACTGGCTGATGCGGTGCTGCTGTCGGTGAGTCAGCGTCTGGCACCGCGTTTCGTCGCCAAGCCCGGTGCCTCGACCGGCCTGCTGGTGCAGGTCCAGGGCATGACGCTCGAGCGTTATGCACAACTGCTTCAGTTACTTGATCCCTTCGGCGTGCGTCTGAGCTCTGTCGACGGCGATAAAGTGGTGTTTGAAGTCAGTGGCAGCACCGAGCAACTGCGCTCGCAACTGTCGCTGGCCAAATTGCAGGAAGTGCCTGCAGGTGAAGCAGTTGCTGCAACACCGCCCGCTGCGCCTGTCGATGCTGCGGCTCCGGTTGCGCCTGCTGCAGGTGCTGCCCCTGTGCCCGCACCTGCCCCGATGATTGTTCCGGCGTCTGCGCCACAGCTTTATTTCCGCTGGTAATCCGGCAAAAACGCTTTTCCATTGGGTTGAGGGATGTTGATGACTGATACGCGGCGTTGGTTCTGGATCGGCGGCCTGGCCTTGCTGGTCGCTTTCGTGGTGCTGCTGCACACGATCCTCACCCCCTTCCTGGTGGCATTGCTGCTGGCTTATATGGGCGATCCGCTGGTGGATCGCCTGGAACGCGCCGGGCTGTCCAGAACCTTGAGCGTAGTGGCCGTTTTCGGGCTATTCACACTGGTGCTGATGGCGTTGCTGCTGGTGCTGGTGCCGATGCTGGCCAAGCAACTGTTCCGTCTTTATGAGCTGGCCCCGCAGATCCTCGACTGGCTGCAACACTCGGCGCTGCCGTGGGTACAAGCCAAGTTCGGTCTGGCAGACGGGTTCTGGAAGTTCGACAAGATCAAGGCTGCTATTTCCGAGCATATGGGCCAGGCCGGGGATATCGTTTCCGTCGTGCTGTCTCAGGCTACGGCCTCCAGTCTGGCGCTGATCGGCTGGCTGACCAATCTGGTGCTGATCCCGGTGGTGTGCTTCTACCTGCTGCGTGACTGGGACATCATGACCGGCAAGATCCGTGGTCTGCTGCCGCGTCAGCGTGAAGGTCAAATCGTCAAGCTGGCGGGCGAGTGCCACGAGGTGCTGGGCGCGTTCATACGTGGACAGCTACTGGTCATGGTCGGCCTCGGCGTGATCTACGCAGCCGGCCTGATGCTAGTCGGGCTGGAGCTGGGCCTGTTGATCGGGGTGATTGCCGGTCTGGCGGCCATCGTTCCTTATATGGGCTTTGTGATCGGCATTGGTTCGGCTTTGGTAGCCGGTCTGTTCCAGTTTGGCGGCGACCTGTACCCGATGATGGGTATCGTTGCTGTATTCATGATCGGTCAGGCCCTTGAAGGGATGGTGCTGACGCCATTGCTGGTGGGGGATCGTATCGGTCTGCACCCGGTGGCGGTGATCTTTGCGATTCTGGCGGGCGGTGAACTGTTCGGGTTTACCGGGATTCTGCTGGCCCTGCCGGTTGCCGCAGTGATCATGGTGCTGGTGCGCCATATGCATGATGTTTACAAGGACTCGGAAATCTACGCAGGCGCGGACGATCCCGAGCTGTAAGAGTAATCCGGGCTTCTTCGCTCACTGGCGAGAGGCCCGGACAGGCAATGCATGCATCACGTCAATCGGCCCTGCCCGACCCGCGCTTTACTCACTTTGACGCAAACCTTTGATTTTGCTTGAGGTCTGTCGCATTGTGCGACCAGCCCCACGGGTATAAACTTTGCGCTCTTTACACAGAGGCCCTTGACGGTTTGCATGAGCCGTTAGTCAGCATGAAACCGATTCAGCTGCCCCTGAGTGTGCGTCTGCGTGATGATGCCACTTTCGTCAACTACTACCCAGGCGCCAACGCCGCTGCACTCGGCTATGTCGAGCGGCTGTGCGAAGCCGACGCCGGCTGGACCGAAAGCCTCATCTATTTGTGGGGCAAGGACGGGGTAGGGCGTACGCACTTGCTGCAGGCTGCGTGCCTGCGTTTCGAGCAGATGGGCGAGCCTGCGGTTTACCTGCCACTGGCCGAAGTCATAGATGAAGGTATCGAGCTGTTCGACCATCTCGAACAGTACGAGCTGGTGTGTCTTGACGACCTGCAGGCTGTGGTTGGCAAACCGGACTGGGAAGAAGCCCTGTTTCATCTGTTCAATCGTCTGCGTGACAGCGGGCGTCGTCTGCTTATTGCTGCGTCGAAATCGCCCCGCGAACTGCCGGTCAAACTCCCTGATCTGAAATCCCGCCTGACCATGGCGCTGGTATTTCAGATGCGCGGACTGTCTGACGAAGACAAGTTGCGTGCGCTGCAACTGCGTGCTTCGCGGCGCGGCCTGCACCTGACTGACGAGGTCGGCCATTTTATCCTCACCCGCGGTACGCGCAGCATGAGCGCCCTGTTCGAGTTGCTCGAGCGTCTCGATCAGGCGTCACTCCAGGAAAAGCGCAAACTGACTATTCCCTTCCTTAAAGAGACGCTTGGGTGGTAGATCAGGCGCTGGTGATGCAGACGGCGGCAGCGCTGCGTCATGCACAACGGATTCTGGTAATCACCGGAGCCGGCCTGTCTGCTGATTCGGGGCTGCCGACCTATCGCGGGGTAGGTGGTCTCTACAACGGTAAGACCGATGATGGCCTGCCGATAGAAGTGGCCTTGTCCGGGCCGATGCTGCGCCGTGACCCTGAGCTGTGCTGGAAGTACATCGCCGAATTGGGCAAGGCCTGTCTTGGCGGTGAGCCCAATAGTGCGCATTACGCCATCGCTCAGTTGCAGCGCATCAAGCCCGAGTGCTGGGTGCTGACCCAGAACGTCGACGGTTACCATCGTGCTGCCGGGAGCCCGCCGGAGCGTTTGATCGAGATTCACGGGCAACTTTCACCCTTGTTCTGTCAATCCTGCGGAGCTGAAGATCCTCAACTGAGTGAGCATTTGCAGCGGCCATTGCCGCCTTTGTGCCGGATATGTAGTGGCATTCTGCGACCGTCCGTCGTTCTTTTTCAGGAAATGCTCCCTGATGGAGCACTGAAAACACTGTATGAACAACTGGCTAAAGGCTATGACGCAGTATTGAGTATCGGCACTACGGCAAGCTTCCCCTACATTCACGAGCCTGTCATTCGCACCAGAGTTTCCGGGGGTTTTACGGCAGAAATCAATCCGCAGCCGACCGATCACAGTGCGCAGATGGACGTCTTTTTGCAGTGCCGGGCGTCACATGTCATGGCCGAACTCATAAGTCACATCTAGTTCGATTGAATTTGCAAATCACCTTCATAAAAGGCATAGTCTCGCCATCTTAACTAGTCAGCCACGGTTGTGCCCATGCAGGTTGTTCGCTTCGCACCCCTCGTGCCTCTCGCACTCGTTACATTCCTCTTCGGTTGCTCGGCCAATATGCCGGTCGCACAGCATAAACAGGCCCAGCCCGTTCCGCGTTATCAGAGCGCCAACGCTGTGAATGCCCAGTCCGCAGCCCGTCGTGCCGACGCAGCAGCCTTGCAGGACGAGATTGCCACCGAAGACGAGTTGGCCCAGTTCTCCGACAACAAGTCTTACCAACTGCCGGTTCTGGCCGACAGTATCCTGGAACGTGGCAAATCCCTGATCGGTACCCGCTACAAGTTCGGTGGCACGTCGACTTCTTCGGGGTTCGATTGCAGCGGCTTTATCGGTTACCTGTTTCGCGAAGAGGCTGGCATGAGCCTGCCGCGTTCCACGCGTGAAATGATCAACGTCGATGCACCGCTGGTCTCGCGCAAGAACCTTCAACCTGGTGACGTGCTGTTCTTCAGCACCCGCGGCCGCGGTCGTGTCAGCCATGCAGCGATCTATGCCGGTAATCAGCAATTCATCCACTCCAGCAGCCGCCGCAGCGGCGGTGTGCGCATCGACAGCCTTGATGACGCCTACTGGAGCAAGACATTCATCGAGGCCAAGCGGCCTCTGGCAATGGCGCCAGGCACTGTCGCTGTAAAGTCGACGCCTGAGGCCACGCAGACAACGGCGATGACTTCGACTACAGTCAAGACCGCGCCAAAGCGGCGTAAATAAAATAGAACGCGCAGAACAAGGCCTTCGGGTCTTTCTGCGTTTTTGAGCTTCTCGGCAGCGTAAGCCGCATCCGGATAGGTTGTTGTGGTTATGTCGATTGCGTTGCGCCTGATAGTCATCTCTGTTGCTGCGTTGCTGGGGGCCTGTGCCAGCGCGCCGCCACCGCCCAAAGCACCCCGGATCGTTCAGCGTCCGGTGGTTACTGCTCCTCCCCAGATTCTTTCTCCAGCCGCCGAAGACGTGCTGTTTCGCGCGCTGGGGCTGGTCGGCACGCCTTATCGCTGGGGCGGCAACACGCCAGACTCCGGTTTTGATTGCAGCGGCCTTATAGGTTATGTCTATCGTGATGCGGCGGGTATCTCTCTGCCGCGCTCCACGCGCGAGATGATCGTGATGGGCGCACCGAATATTCGGCGCGAGCAATTGCAGTCGGGGGATCTGGTGTTTTTCGCCACATCGGGCGGTTCGCAGGTTTCCCATGCGGGGATCTACGTCGGCGAAGGCCGCTTCGTGCATGCCCCGGCCAGCGGCGGCACGGTCAAGCTCGATAGCCTAGACAAGCCCTACTGGCAGAAAGCCTACCTCAACGCCAAGCGCGTCATTCAGCCAGCCAATCTGGCGCAGATTCGGCCGTAGCGCTTCGCCTGCTCGCAATCTGCCTGGAACCTGCCGCCAAAACATATCGTGCGACGCCCCGCGTCGCCATGCGGTTCAGGATGCTCTGCGTCCGCTTGCGACGCAGAGCGTCGAGAACTGCATTCCCACGCTGGAGCGTAGGGAACGATAATCTCAACTAGCGTGCGATGCAGAGCGTCGAGAACTGCATTCCCACGTTGGAGCGTAGGGAACGATAATCTCAACTATCGTGCGATGCAGAGCGTTGAGAACTGCATTCCCACGTTGGAGCGTAGGGAACGATAATCTCAACCGTCGTAAGACGCTCCGCGTCGCACCCCTGCACTCGGCGTTACTGCGCAGCCTTGGCTGACGTCACGCGCCATATCTTGTTGCCCACATCATCCGCCACCAGCAACCCGCCACGCTGGTCATTGACCACGCCAACCGGGCGGCCCATGGCTTTTTCGTCCTTGTTGAGAAAGCCGGTCAGCACGTCGACGGGTGCGCCGTTGGGCTTGCCGCCACTAAATGGCACAAATACCACTTTATAGCCGCTGTGCGGTTTGCGGTTCCATGAGCCGTGCTGACCGATGAACAGGCCTTCATTGAATGGTGCGGCCAGGGTTTTGCCGTCGGCGAACACCAGGCCCAGCGAAGCCGTGTGCGGACCGACTGCATAATCCGGCGCGATGGCTTTGGCGACCAGTGCCGGATTCTGCGGCTTGACGCGTTCGTCGACGTGTTGGCCATAGTAGCTGTAAGGCCAGCCGTAGAAGGCGCCGTCCTGTACCGAGGTCACGTAGTCCGGCACCAGATCGCTGCCGATTTCGTCACGCTCGTTGACCGCCGTCCATAGCTTGCCGGTTTTGGGCTCCCAGTCCATGCCGTTGGGATTGCGCAGTCCGGAGGCGAAGATACGGTGGTTGCCGGTGGCGGCGTCCACTTCCCAGATCGCCGCGCGACCTTCTTCCTTGTCCATGCCGTTCTCAGCCACGTTGCTGTTCGAGCCCACGGTGACGTACAGCTTGCTGCCGTCCTTGCTGGCGATGACGTTCTTGGTCCAGTGATGATTGAGCGTGCCGCCCGGCAGGTCGACCACTTTGGTCGGCTGCGCGCTGATCGAGGTCTGGCCTGTTTCGTACGGGAAGCTGATCAGGCGATCGGTGTCGGCCACATAGAGCTTGTTGCCCACCAGCGTCATGCCGAACGGCGAATTGAGGTTTTGCAGGAAAACGGTACGGGTTTCTGCAACGCCGTCCTTGTCCAGATCGCGCAGCAAGGTAATCCGGTTGGCGCTTGGCACGCCGGCACCGGCTCGGCCCATGACCTTTTCCATCACCCAGCCGCGAATCCCCTTGGAGTCATCCGGTTTGGCCGGGGAATTGGTTTCTGCCACCAGCACATCACCATTGGGCAGTACATAGAGCCAGCGTGGGTGGTCCAGATTTTCAGCGAACGCGGCCACCTGTGTGCCCGGCGCGGCGACCGGCCGGGCACCTTTTTCCCAGCCTATGGCGGGGGCAATGTTGACGGTCGGGATCAGCGTCTTGTTGGGCTCCGGCAACTTGGGCGAGGGGCCTGTTCCATCCGAGACTTGCAGGGTCGAAGACTCGCCGCAGGCAGCGAGGCCGCCGGCAACCAGAAGCAACACTGCGTAGTGGGGTCTGAGTTTGAACATGGTGAATCTCCATAAACAAGGGCGTGGTCCAGTAATTGATAGAGGCACTGCCAACCATCTAGGTTCAATCACGTTCCAGAGCGACGGTGTCGATTGACGCTCCCAGCCCAACCCTCTACCCTTCGCGGTTTGTTTCAGGTGCTCTGCAATCCTTGATTGGCAGGGTGAAACAGGGAAGCCGGTGTGGATCCCCAGATCCGATCCCGGCGCTGCCCCCGCAACGGTAAATGAGCCAAGGCTGTGCCTGACGCCACTGTGTTTCGACATGGGAAGGCGCGCAGCCGGGGGTGACCCGCTCATGAGCCCGGAGACCGGCCTGAACCACTCAATGGCATCACGGAGGGTGATGTTCTGTGCAGGGCGTTGCCGTGCTGTTCAGTGCTGTCCTTCCGTCTGTTGTCGCCTGCCCCGAGCGGAGAACCCAGATGAACGAATCCCCCGAACGCGACGAACGCCATCTGGCGCGCATGCAGCGCAAGAAAGCCGTGATGGATGAGCGTATTGCCAGCTCGCCCAACGAGTGCGGCCTGCTGCTGGTATTGACCGGCAACGGCAAAGGCAAGAGCAGCTCGGCATTCGGCATGCTCGCCCGGGCCATGGGCCATGATATGCAGTGCGGCGTGGTGCAGTTCATCAAAGGTCGCAACAGCACGGGCGAAGAGCTGTTCTTCCGGCGTTTCCCCGAGCAGGTGCGCTATCACGTGATGGGCGAGGGCTTCACCTGGGAAACCCAGGATCGCCAGCGTGACATCGCCGCCGCCGAAGCCGCCTGGGCGGTGTCTCGGGAGATGCTCCGCGATCCGCGTATCGGCCTGGTGGTGCTCGATGAACTGAACATCGCCCTCAAGCATGGCTACCTCGACCTTGAACAGGTGTTGAGCGATCTGCAGGCTCGCCCGCCGATGCAGCATGTGCTGGTTACTGGCCGCGGTGCCAAGCCCGAATTGATTGACCTGGCTGATACGGTTTCCGACATCGGCGTGGTCAAGCATGCGTTCCAGGCCGGCATCCGGGCGCAGAAAGGTATCGAGCTGTGAGCCATTCCTTATTGAGAACCGCGTTATGAGAGCTCCGCGTGATTGCCCTGCAGTTTTGATCGCCGCGCCAGCGTCCGGACAAGGCAAGACCACCGTCACGGCTGCGCTGGCACGTTTGCATCGCAACCAGGGGCGCAAGGTCAGAGTATTCAAGTGCGGCCCTGACTTTCTCGACCCGATGATTCTCGAGCGGGCCAGCGGTTCGCCTGTCTACCAGCTGGACATGTGGATGGTGGGTGCCGACGAAAGCCGTCGCCTGTTGTGGGAGGCTGCGGATGAAGCAGACCTGATCCTGATCGAAGGCGTTATGGGGCTGTTCGACGGCACACCGTCCAGCGCCGACCTGGCCCGTCATTTCGGCGTGCCGGTCCTCGGGGTGATCGACGGCACGGCCATGGCGCAGACGTTTGGTGCGCTGGCGCTGGGCCTGGCGCGTTATCAGCCGGACCTGCCGTTTGCCGGCGTGCTGGCCAACCGCGTCGGCACGGTACGCCATGCGCAGTTACTGGAGAACAGCCTGACCGAAGGCCTGCGCTGGTACGGCGCACTGTCCCGGGAGGTCGGTTTCGAATTGCCCAGTCGCCATCTGGGGCTGGTTCAGGCCAGTGAACTCAACGATCTGGACGTGCGTCTGGACATGGCCGCCGCGGCGCTGGCCAGCACCTGCGAAGTGGCCTTGCCGCCCGCCGTGACCTTTACTGCGCCCGATCCGGTTCAGGTCGAGCCGCTGCTCGCCGGTGTGCGTATTGCTATCGCCCGCGACGAAGCCTTTGCCTTTATGTATGGCGCAAGCCTGGACCTGCTGCGAAACATGGGCGCGGAACTGAGTTTCTTTTCGCCGATCCATGATCGCGAGCTGCCGGAGGCCGACAGCCTCTACCTGCCCGGCGGCTACCCGGAACTGCACCACGTCGCGCTGGCGGAAAACCTGGCCATGCAGGCATCAATCAGGGCGCACCATATCGCCGGCAAGCCGATTCTGGCCGAGTGCGGTGGCATGCTCTATCTGCTCGAAGCCTTGACCGACGTGGAGGGTGTTCGCGCCGAACTGGTCGGCTTGCTGTCCGGTGAAGCGGTCATGCAGAAGCGTCTGGCGGCGCTGGCCTTGCAAGCGGTCGAGCTGCCCGAGGGCACGTTGCACGGCCACACCTATCATCATTCATTGACCAGCACCGAGTTGCAGCCGATTGCCCGAGGCGTCAGCCCCAATGGCGGACGCGGAGCAGAGGCGGTCTACCGTCTCGGTCGCCTGACGGCGTCATACGTGCACTTCTATTTTCCTTCCTGCCCCCAGGCGATTGCAGCGCTGTTCAAACCATGACCGAGCAAGCGTTCAGCCCGCAAGAGCGGGCTGCGGTGTACCGCGCTATCGCCGAACGCCGCGACATGCGTCACTTCATTGGTGGCACCGTGGCCCCCGAGTTGCTGGCGCGGGTGCTGGAAGCCGCCCATCAGGCACCCAGCGTCGGGCTGATGCAGCCGTGGCGCTTCATTCGCATCAGCGACCCGTTGTTGCGCGGCAAGATGCAGGCGCAAGTGGAAGAGGAGCGCATTCGCACCGCCGAGGCATTGGGCGAGCGCTCCGACGAGTTCATGAAGCTCAAGGTCGAAGGGATCAATGACTGCGCAGAGGTGCTGGTCGCTGCGCTGATGGAGGGGCGTGAGCAGCACATTTTCGGCCGTCGCACCTTGCCGGAAATGGATCTGGCCTCGCTGTCCTGCGCCATCCAGAACCTCTGGCTGGCGTCCCGTGCAGAAGGTCTGGGTATGGGCTGGGTGTCGCTGTTCGATCCCGAGACGCTGGCCGAATTGCTGGGTATGCCCGACGGCGCCAAGCCGCTGGCAATCATCTGCCTGGGGCCGGTCAAAGAATTTTATCCGACGCCGATGCTGGTAATGGAAGGCTGGGCGCAAGCGCGTCCGCTGCATGAGCTGCTGTATGAGAATCAATGGGGAGTGAGTCAATGAGTGTGGCGCTGTTGAGCGTTGCCGGTGTCGCGCTGGATGCGTTACTCGGTGAGCCGAAACGATGGCATCCGCTGGTGGCATTCGGGGGCCTTGCCAATCGGGTCGAGCAGCGTTTCAACAGCGGTGGCCGCGGCTGGCGCAGTCATGGCGTTACCGCGTGGGTTATCACCGTAGTGCCGTTCACGCTGCTGGCGACGCTGCTGAGCTGGTTGCCCGGTATCGGCTGGTTGTTCGAGATACTGGCGCTGTATGGCGCGCTGGGTATGCGCAGCCTGGGCGAGCACGTTCAACCCGTGGCGCAAGCGCTGCGCAGTGACGATCTGGTCGAGGCGCGTCAGCGGGTCGGTTATCTGGTCAGTCGTCAGACCAGCGAGCTGGATGCCACTGAAGTGGCCCGCGCAGCCACCGAATCAGTGCTGGAGAACGGCAGTGATGCGGTATTCGCGGCGCTGTTCTGGTTTGTTGTCGCCGGTGCGCCGGGCGTTGTGCTGTACCGGCTGAGCAATACGCTGGACGCCATGTGGGGATACCGCAACGAGCGCTTTGAGCGTTTCGGCTGGGCTGCGGCAAAGATCGACGATGTGCTCAACTACGTGCCTGCGCGGCTTGTGGCATTGACCTACGCGCTACTGGGCAAGACCCGCCTGGCGCTGCGCTGCTGGCGCACTCAGGGACCGACCTGGGACAGCCCCAACGCCGGTCCGGTCATGGCGGCCGGCGCGGGCGCGCTGGGCGTCGAACTGGGCGGGGCGGCGATCTATCATGGTGAGCTGCATCAGCGTCCGCCATTGGGTGAGGGTGCGCCTGCCGATGCCGACTCGATTGATCGTGGCTGGCAACTGGTGCAGCGCGGCGTCTGGTTGTGGTTGCTGGTCATCTGCCTGGCAGCTGAATTTTATGCTTGAGCACGGCGGCCGGCTGCGCGCGGCGGCGCAGCATTACGGGATTGATCTGGCCGAATGGCTGGACCTGTCCACCGGCATCGCGCCTTGGGCGTGGTCCATCCCGGAGATCCCGGCGCGCGCCTGGGCGCGCCTGCCCGAGACTGATGATGGCCTTGAAGCGGCGGCCTGCGCCTATTACGGGGTGTCGCGCTTGTTGCCGGTGTCTGGTTCGCAGGCCGCGATTCAGGCATTGCCTCGGGTGCGCAGCGGAGGGCGGGTCGGCGTGCTGTCGCCATGCTACGCCGAGCATGCACATGCGTGGCGCAAGAACGGTTTTGTGGTACGTGAGGTCGGTGAGCAGGAGGTCGAGTACTTTCTCGACAGCCTTGACGTGCTGGTGGTGGTCAACCCGAATAATCCGACCGGCCTGCACCTGAGCGCCGAGCGTCTGCTGGAGTGGCATGCCCGACTGGCAGAGCGCGGTGGCTGGCTGGTCATCGACGAGGCGTTCATGGATAACACGCCAGGCATGAGCCTGGTTGCCGAAACCTGGCGCATCGGGCTGATTGTGCTGCGCTCGTTCGGCAAGTTCTTCGGTCTGGCGGGTGTCAGACTCGGCTTTGTCATGGCCGAGCCGGTTTTGTTGAGAATGCTGGCGCAGGAAATAGGCCCCTGGTCTGTCAGCGGGCCGACCCGGATCGTCGGTCAGATGTGCCTGAGCGATACGGCGGGGCAGGCCCGGCAGCGTGAACTCAGTGAACGGGCCCGCGACCGTCTGGTGGCCCTGCTCGACCGGTTTGGTTTGGGCCCGCAGGGAGGCTGCGCGCTGTTTCAATGGCTGGTGACCCCTGAAGCGCAAACGCTCTATGAATTCTGTGCGCGCCGAGGCGTGCTGTTGCGCCTGTTCAAGGGCGGCACTCCCGAGTCGGCCAGCCTGCGCTTCGGTCTGCCCCGTGACGAGGCCGACTGGGTGCGGCTGCATACTGTTCTGCTTGAATACCGCAAGGAATACCCATGACCACGCTGATGGTACAAGGCACCACCTCCGATGCCGGTAAAAGCACACTGGTGACTGCGCTGTGTCGCTGGCTGACCCGGCAGGGCGTCGAGGTTGTACCGTTCAAGCCGCAGAACATGGCGCTCAACAGCGCAGTGACGGCGGACGGCGGCGAGATCGGCCGTGCGCAGGCGGTGCAGGCGCAGGCGTGCCATCTCGAACCGCACACCGACATGAACCCGGTGCTGCTCAAGCCCAACAGTGATACAGGCGCGCAGGTGATCATTCATGGTCGCGCCGTCACCACCATGAACGCGGTGGCCTATCACGGCTATAAAGAGATCGCCATGCAGGCGGTACTGGAGTCGCATCGGCGGTTGGGCCAGCGCTACCCGGTGATCATCGTCGAGGGCGCGGGTTCGCCGGCCGAAATCAACCTGCGCGCCAATGACATCGCCAACATGGGCTTTGCCGAGGCGGTCGACTGCCCGGTGCTGTTGATCGCCGACATCAATCGCGGCGGCGTCTTCGCCCATCTGGTCGGCACGCTGGAGTTGCTGTCGCCCAGTGAGCAGGCGCGGGTCAAGGGTTTCATCATCAACCGTTTTCGCGGTGACATCGCCTTGCTGCAACCGGGCCTGGACTGGCTGGAGGCACGCACAGGCAAGCCGGTAGTGGGCGTACTGCCTTACGTGATGGATCTGCACCTGGAAGCCGAAGACGGTCTGGATCAGCGTCAGACCGACAAGCTCGAACAGGTCCTCAACGTGGTCGTTCCGGTGCTGCCGCGCATCAGCAATCACACCGATTTCGACCCGTTGCGCCTGCATCCGCAGGTCAACCTGCAATTCGTCGGCCCCGGCCAGGACATTCCGCCCGCTGACCTGATCATCCTGCCCGGTTCGAAGAGCGTGCGCAGCGATCTGCAGTACCTGCGCCGCAATGGCTGGGACACGGCCATCGAGCGGCATTTGCGCTACGGCGGCAAGCTGATGGGGATCTGCGGCGGCCTGCAAATGCTCGGTGATCAGGTGCACGACCCGCTGGGTCTGGAAGGCGCGCCCGGGTCCAGTCCGGGCCTTGGTTTACTGGCGATGAGCACGGTGCTGGAAGCGGAAAAGCAATTACGCAATGTACGTGGCCGTCTGACGCTGGAAGACGCCGACGTCAGTGGTTACGAAATTCATGCCGGCGTGACAACCGGGGCAGCGCTGGAGCAGGCAGCCGTCCGGCTGGACGATGGTCGTTGTGACGGCGCGCAAAGTGTCGACGGGCAGATTCTGGGCACTTATCTGCATGGTTTGTTCGAAGCGCCCGCCGCCTGCAGTGCCTTGTTGCGCTGGGCGGGCCTGGAGAACGTCCAGTCGGTCGACTATCACGCGTTGCGCGAGCGCGACATCGAACGTCTTGCGGATCTGGTAGAAAAACATCTGGACGGCGCGTTGCTTCGTGAGCTGTGCGGCCTGGAGGCGAACTGAAATGCTGCAACTGATCCTTGGGGGCGCGCGGTCCGGCAAGAGTCGGCTGGCTGAGAAACTGGCTGCAGACTCGGCGCTGAACGTGATCTATATCGCCACCAGCCAGCCTCTCGATGGCGAAATGAATCAGCGTGTTGCCAGCCATCGCGCCCGTCGTCCCGAACGCTGGGGGCTGGTCGAAGAGCCGGTCGAGCTGGCACGGGTGCTGCGCGAAAATGCTGCGCCCGACCGCTGTCTGCTGGTCGATTGCCTGACCCTCTGGCTGACCAATCTGCTGATGCTCGACGACCCCGAGCGTCTGTTTCAAGAGCGTGAATCCCTGCTCGAAAGCCTGACGGGGCTGCCGGGCGAAATCATTTTTGTCAGCAACGAAACCGGACTTGGCATTGTGCCGCTCGGCGAGCTTACGCGCCGCTACGTCGATGAGGCCGGTCTGTTGCATCAGGCACTGGCCGGGCGTTGCCAGCGTGTCGTGTTGACCGTTGCCGGCTTGCCCCTGACTTTGAAAGGAACCCCGCTATGAGCAATTCCTGGTGGCTCACGCCTGCACGGGCCATTGATGTGCCGATGCGCGAGGCGGCACTCGCCCGTCAGCAACAACTGACCAAGCCTGCCGGTTCGCTCGCGCAACTGGAGCGGCTGGCGGTTCAACTGGCCGGCCTGCAAGGGCGGGAGCGCCCGGCTGTGGATAAGCTATGGATCGCAATCTTTGCCGGCGATCATGGCGTGGTAGCGGAAGGTGTATCGGCCTATCCGCAGGAAGTCACCGGCCAGATGCTGCACAATTTCGTTAATGGCGGCGCAGCGATCAGCGTGCTGGCGCGTCAGCTTTCGGCGCAGCTGGACGTGGTCGATCTGGGTACTGTGGCGCCAGTCGATCTGCCCGGCGTGCGCCATCTGCACATCGCTGCGGGCACCGCCAATTTCGCCCATGGCCCTGCCATGAGCGCTGAGCAGGGGCTCGCTGCTCTGCAGGCCGGGCGTGACAGCGTACTGCGCGCCAAGGCGCTCGGCACCGAGCTGTTCATCGGTGGCGAGATGGGCATCGGCAATACCACAGCGGCCAGCGCCGTTGCCTGCTCGGTGCTGGAATGCGCTGCGCCGTTGCTGGTGGGTCCCGGTACCGGGCTGAACGCCGAAGGTATCGAGCACAAGACCCGTGTCATCGAGCGCGCGCTGGCGCTGCATGTAGAGCACGCAGGCGATCCGTTGCGCAGCCTGTTCAGCCTGGGTGGTTTCGAAATTGCCGCGCTGACCGGCGCCTACCTGGCCTGTGCGCAGGAAGGTATTGCGGCACTGGTCGACGGCTTTATTTGCAGCGTGGCCGCGCTGGTGGCCGTGCGTCTGAATCCGTCCTGCCGCAACTGGCTGCTATTTGGCCATCGGGGCGCTGAGCCCGGTCATCGGTATTTGCTGAAAACACTGCAGGCCGAGCCGCTGCTGGACCTCGGTTTGCGTCTGGGCGAGGGCAGTGGCGCGGCGCTGGCAGTACCGCTGGTGCGCCTGGCTTGCGAGTTGCACAACGGCATGGCGACATTTGCCGAAGCAGCAGTGGCGGATCGCCCCGCATGACCTTGCATCTGGACCTGCTGCGTCATGGCGAAACCGAGCTGGGCGGCGGTCTGCGCGGCAGCCTTGATGACGCCTTGACCGAAAATGGCTGGCAGCAGATGCGTTCGGCGGTGGCCAGTGCAGGTCCCTGGGGGCGGATTGTCAGTTCGCCTTTGCAGCGTTGCGCGCGTTTCTCCGAAGAGCTGGCGCAGCGCTTGTCGCTGCCCATGCAACTGGAGCCGGGGTTGCAGGAACTGCATTTCGGCGACTGGGAAGGACATAGTCCTGCGCAACTGATGGAAACCGATGCCGAAGGTCTGGGCCTGTTCTGGGCCGATCCCTATGCATTTACACCGCCCAATGGCGAGACCGTGATCGACTTTTCGACACGTGTGCTGAGTGCGGTGCAGCGTCTGCATCAGGCGTATGCCGGTGAGCGGGTGTTGCTGGTCAGCCACGGTGGTGTGATGCGCTTGTTGTTGGCTCGGGCGCGTGGCCTGCCGCGCGAGCAACTGTTGCAGGTGGTGGTTGGTCATGGCGCGCTGTTGTCGATTCAGGTCGCCGCTGATGACGCGTTCGTGGAGGTCTGAGATGCTGCCGTTCTGGATCGCCCTGCAATTTCTCGGCAGTCTGCCGATCACCCTTCCCGGTATGCCACGCCCCGAAGAGTCGGGACGTTCGTTGCTGTTCTATCCACTGGTAGGCGCGTTATTCGGCACGCTGCTGCTGGGTTTCAGCGCAGTGCTCGACGGCGCTCCGCTCGTGCTGCACGCCGCGTTGGTGCTCTGTGCCTGGGTGCTGCTCAGCGGCGGTCTGCACCTGGACGGGCTGGCCGACAGTGCCGACGCCTGGCTGGGCGGTTTTGGTGATCGTGAGCGGACCTTGAAGATCATGAAGGACCCGCGCAGCGGGCCTATCGCGGTGGTCACGCTGGTATTGGTGCTGCTACTCAAGTTTGCAGCGATTCTGGCGCTGCTCGACAGTCAGAGCAGCATCGGGCTGCTGCTGGCTCCGTTGATCGGGCGGGCTGCCATGCTTGCGCTTTTTCTGGGCACGCCGTACGTACGGGCAGGCGGCCTGGGGCAGGCGCTGGCGGATCATCTGCCGCGTAGTGCCGGGCGTAAAGTATTGTTGGCCAGCGCATTCGCATGTGTCCTGCTGGCTGGCTGGTCGGGTGCAGCGGCGCTGCTGGTCTGCTCGGTGTGTTTCTTCTGGTTGCGGCAGACAATGATGCGCCGTCTGGGTGGTAGCACCGGCGACACAGCCGGGGCATTGCTTGAGCTGTTGGAGTTGGTGGTACTGCTGACGCTGGCGTTGCTTTAGCGGCCATGCCAATGCTTTGTTGACAGCTTTTACCGGCAGCGCGTAGTTTCGCGATTCGCAGGTAAAACCATGTAACACAAAGGGCAGGGAGCTAAACCATGACATCGATCTGGCGTACCAGTGGCTGGGTTCTGCTGGGCAGTGCGTTGATCCTTGCGCTTTCGCTCGGCATACGACACGGTTTCGGCCTGTTTCTGGCACCCATGAGTGCAGATTTTGGCTGGGGGCGGGAGGTTTTTGCCTTTGCAATTGCCTTGCAAAATCTGATGTGGGGGCTGGCTCAGCCATTCGCCGGGGCGCTGGCAGATCGATTTGGCGCGGCAAAAGTCGTCTTCGTCGGCGGCGTGCTGTATGCCGCAGGGTTGCTGTGCATGAGCATGGCCGACTCGTCCCTCAGTCTTTCATTAAGCGCTGGTTTGTTGATCGGTATCGGTCTGTCCGGCACGTCGTTTTCAGTCATCCTCGGTGTCGTAGGGCGTGCGCTGCCTGCGGAAAAACGCAGCATGGGCATGGGTATCGCCAGTGCGGCGGGCTCATTCGGCCAGTTCGCCATGCTGCCCGGCACACTGGGCTTGATCAGTTGGCTGGGCTGGTCCGGTGCTTTGCTGGTACTGGGCGTGATGGTGGCTCTTATCCTGCCACTGGTCGGTATGCTCAAGGACACGCCCAGCGGGTCCACCGGTGTCGAGCTGACACTGGGCGAGGCGCTGCGTGAAGCCTGCTCGCATTCGGGGTTCTGGCTGCTGGCACTGGGTTTCTTCGTCTGCGGCTTTCAGGTGGTGTTCATTGGCGTGCATTTGCCCGCCTATCTGGTGGATCAGCACCTGCCCGCCAAGGTCGGTACAACGGTGCTGGCCTTGATCGGTCTGTTCAATATCTTTGGCACTTACACCGCTGGCTGGCTGGGCGGGCGCATGTCCAAACCTCGGCTGTTGACCACGCTTTATCTGCTGCGCGCAGTGGTGATCGTGTTGTTTCTCTGGATCCCGCTGAGCCAGACCACTGCCTATCTGTTCGGCGTGGCGATGGGCCTTCTATGGCTCTCCACTGTCCCGCTGACCAACGGCACGGTCGCGACGCTGTTTGGCGTACGCAACCTGTCTATGCTGGGCGGTATCGTCTTTCTGTTTCACCAGTTGGGCGCATTCCTCGGGGGATGGCTGGGCGGACTGGTGTATGACCGTACCGGCAGTTATGACCTGATCTGGCAAGTATCGGTGCTGCTGAGTCTGCTGGCGGCTGCGCTCAACTGGCCGGTGCGCGAGCGCCCGGTGGCCAGATTGCAGGCGCAAGGCAGCCTGGCATGAGTCGGCGCTGGCCTCTGCTGGCGGCGCTGCTGGTTGGTGCGGTGCTGCTGGGGCTGGTCTGGTGGGCCTGGCAGCATGTCGGACTGGCTGCGCTGCAGTTGGGCCTGGGTGCTTGCTAGGCAGGCGGCGTGGCATGGGGTAGCGTGTCTGCAGACCACAACAATATTCCAGGGCCACCATGATGAAGATTCGCTTTGTTTCCATCCCTCTACTGCTGCTGGCCATAAGTGGCGCTGCAATGGCTGCCGACTGTCCGCCGTTGCTGCAAGGCGAGTTGCCCAAGCTGCGTGCCAAGGAAAACATCGATCTGTGCAAGCGCTTCGCCGGCAAGCCGCTGGTGGTGGTCAATACCGCCAGTTTTTGTGGCTTTGCCCCGCAGTTCAAAGGGCTTGAAGAGCTGAGTCAGCGCTACAAGGGGCAGGGGCTCGAGGTTCTGGGCGTGCCGTCCAACGACTTCAAGCAGGAAGCCAAAGATGGCGAGGAGACCGCCAAGGTCTGTTACGTCAACTACGGCGTCACCTTCACCATGACCGAGCCGCAGGCCGTACGCGGCGACGATGCAACCCATCTGTTCAAGGTACTGGCCGAACAAAGCAGCGCGCCGCGCTGGAATTTTTACAAGTATGTAGTAGATCGCCAGGGCAAGGTCGTCGCCAATTTCTCCAGCATGACCAAGCCGGATGATCCGGAACTGATCGCGGCCATTGAAAAGGCGATTGCGTCGAGGCCGTAAGGGGGGCGAAAAGGGAGGGCTTGAGTCTTGTCTGAATCTACCTGGCATCGCAGAACCCTTGTGTAAGCCGGACCGCCACAAGAGGACGCACCGCGTCCAGAACTGCATGCCGACGCGGAGCATCGGCACGATAATCAATCAATGCACGTCCAAGTGCACCAGGCACGCAATAAAAAGCCCGCCACCATCACTGGTTGCGGGCTTTTTTTCAGCCTGGCAGTTGCTTATCAGAAGCGATAGGTAACCGAAGTGCCCAGGCCGTGAGCGGTGTTGCGGTAGTCGGCGCTGTAAGAACCTTTGCTCGCGCTGGAATCGCGGATCTTGGTTTCGTCTTCGCGCAGGTACGAGTACGCCACGTCGATGGTCAGGTCATCGGTCGGGCTCCAGCCTGCACCGAAGCTGATGATCTTGCGGTCGCCTGTCGGAATGCGCGGGGAGCGGTTGACGTTGTTGGTCGGCGATTGATCAACGGAGAAGCCTGTGCGCAGCGTCCACTCTTTGTTGAGCTTGTACGAAGCGCCGATGGCGTGCGCCCAGGTGTCGTGCCAGTTCTGTTCTTCACTGATGGTGCCGATCGGGCCGGCTGAGCCGCCCAGCAGGGCTGGAACGCCATCGTTGTTGACGGTGATATCTTGCAGGCGGCTCCAGCGAGTCCAAGTGCTGCCGGCATAGACCGTCCAGTTCTCGTCGATCTGCTGGGTGATGGAGAAGTCCACAGACTCAGGCGTGGAGATGTCCAGCGAAGCGTCATACTTCTGACCGCCGAAAGGACCGAAGCCCGAACCTTCGATCTTGGTCTTGCCTTTGAGCTTGTAATCGACTTTTGAGTGGTAAGTCAGACCCAGACGAGTGGTGTCGGTAGCCTGCACCAGAATGCCAGCATTGAAGCCGATTGCGGTGTCATCGCCTTCGATTTTCACCTTGCCGTCATTACGGCCCGGTGTTGCGGCGTTCAATGTTGCCGAGGTCAGCTCGCCGTCGATACGGTTGATCGTCGGACCGAAACCGATGGAAACCTTGTCATTGAATGCATAGCTGACAGTCGGCTGGAAGGTCACGATCTGGACGTGACTCTTGTCACCCCAGTAGCGGCCAGCGAAGCCTTTTTCGTAATCGGTGACCAGGCCGAACGGTACGTACACGCCCAGACCAAACGCCCAGTGATCGTCGATGGGTTTGACGTAGTAGCCCATGGGCACGCCGACCACCGGAACCATGTCGCCGTCGTTGCTGCCGCCAAATGTGCCACGACCGTTGTCGATATCGGTCTTGGCGATCACGGCAGCTGCACCCACACTGATTTGTTCGCGTTTGAGGCGGGACATGCCGGCAGGGTTGCCGAATACGGTACTTGCGTCATCCGCTGACGAGGAGCGACCAGCAAAACCGGTGCCCATGCCGCTGATACTTTGTTCGTTAAGGGCAAAGCCGGCAGCGAGCAGTTGAGAAGATGCCAGACCCAGTGCGAGTCCAAGCGTTGTCCGGTTCAGTGCTTTTGTCATTATTTTCATTATTAGAACTCCTTGTTGTTCACCGGTCGAAAATTACCAACATTTTCGATGGCGCGCTATAGGCTGAAGAGCCCGATTTAGAGCTATTCTTGTAGGACAATCCGGTTTTGTCAGCAGGAATAGTAATCAACACGAAGTTCCAGCGCCGCACGTTTGAGTAATGCCGCCACTATAAAACGCGGGCATAAAAAAAGCCCCGCCTTGCAGGGCGGGGCTTTTCGCTTGCGACGATCTGTTTCGTCAGGCGATGAGGGCTTGACGGGTACGCTCGATAACAGCTTGCAGCGGCTCGGCGCTCGCGTACTGATCGGGGTACAGGCGTTCGCTGTGACGGGCGATGCCGTGTTCGTTGACAATGGTAAAACTGAAGCAACCTTTGCGAGCGGCCATGATCAGGCAGTTCATCGGAGCAAAAGCGTTGGTCAATGTGTGAATGGCATGTTGGGTCTGAGTATTCATATTCAAGGTGTTTCCTGAAACAACACGGAACAATACCGTGCATAAATAAAGATTCCAGTAAACGCGGGCCGGCATTTGATATAAAAGCCTGGCTGGGCGGAGAACCTGACTGGAACAAAGACAGGCAGTTGAAGCGCGCTTTATCGTATGGCGCTCTGGCTGACCGGTAGGTACTTAGGAGGGCAGGCAACACAACAGGAGCAAAGGTTCGACGCTCCGGGTGAAGATCCTGATCAATTGCAGGCTGGTTGAAGCAGACCATGAGAGCCGTGACTGCACTGTCACCCCAAATGGTGCATCAGCGCGAAAGGTTCATGTCTGGAAACCATCGAGGTGGTCGATCCCTTGTTGCCAACATTCTCGTCGCATGGAGGAGTGTCTGTCGGGGGACTTGTCGACCGGAATTGATTTTCAGCTTGGTACTAACGGCGGTGATAATACTCGCAGTACCGAAACATTGCAAGGGGCGGAAAAGAACGTTTTACCAGTGCCCCGCCAGACGGTAAATCAATACGGTCACCGACGCGACCATTGAGCATCCGAGCAGGTACGCGGCGATGGTAAGGCGCAGTGATCTGCGGCTTTCGATGGCGCGCATGATGTCGCCCGTCTCATTGATACGGCCCTTGCTGAGGTCGCTGCAGATAATCAGCATCAGGGCAATTGCAGATAGCAGAACGGTGTACGCGAAGACGCCGCCGTCTGGTGGCGGCAGTACAATACTGACTGCCAGGGCGACGATGCAGATGGTCAGCAACAGGAGCAAGAACTTGGCTATCTCCTTCATGGGTCCCTTACTGATTGATGGGTGGCATCGGGCGTGGTCCTTTTGGGCAGTGCTTGGACCGCAAGAATGACGATTTGTCGTCAGTGTTGTTTTCAAGGTGCAGGGTGAGGCACGAAATGCCTTGGATACCAGCCGTTTCCAGCGGTTCGAAACCTGCTGAGGGCCGCGAATTCATTGAGAATAAGATGCAATCTGGCGAGAATCATATGACGCCCGAAATAGCTGAAAAGTACGTGGGCAAGGAGTTGTGCACATTAGCGGCACAAGCTGCCATATCACTGTCATAAGCGTGGCTAAGGGTTTGATTTATGATGGTGAATTATTAAGTCAATGAAAAACATCGTTTTTTTTAGCTGGTGAAAAAATCGTCAGTTTGAGTGTAGGCCGCACCCTGCTTGCGTTTGCGGAAGTTAAAGGGGGGTTGTCCACTGAGTTATCCACAGCTTCTGTGGATTGTCCCGAATGAAATGTCCCCGGAATAGGGGCTGTGCGCTGCGCTGAAAGCGCGTACAATTCGTTCCCCCGATTTGCCCCCGCCTGTTGATCTCGCCTCACCCGAGACGATGTTTCTGCTGCATTGTCACGCTCTAATCCGAACAGCCGCTGGCGATGATTCAGCCCGCATGGAGTCTTTATGGCACTGGACCTGAACAGCCTGTTACTGGGGCTTGCTGCAGCCGCATTGCCCTTGTTGGCATTGCTCTGGCAGGTGCAGCGTCGTCTGGCACTTCGTCAGGCCGAAAGCGCGCTGCTGGACGAGCGTCTGAGCATGGCGCAAATGGCGCAGGAAGGCCTTAATGCCCAGCTGGATGCCAGCCGTGACGAGGTCAGTGACCTCAGTCAGGCCAATGCGGCAAAGCAGGCCGATCTTGCCGCGCTGCGGCGCGAGGTCGAGTTGCTGCGTCAGGAAAGCGATAATGCTCGCCAAACGGCACAGGACTGGAATCAGGAGCGTGCTGGCAGAGAAGCAGAGCTACGTCGCCTGGATGCGCAATGCGCAGCGTTGAACGCCGAACTGCGTGAGCAACAGGACAGTCATCAGCAGCGCCTGAACGATCTGCAGGGCTCACGTGATGAACTGCGCGCGCAGTTTGCCGAGTTGGCAGGCAAGATTTTCGATGAGCGTGAACAGCGCTTCGCGGAAACCAGCCAGCAGCAGTTGGGGCAATTGCTCACGCCGCTGAAGGAGCGTATCCAGTCGTTCGAAAAGCGTGTCGAGGAAAGTTATCAGAACGAAGCCCGCGAACGCTTTTCGCTGGCCAGGGAGCTGGAACGTCTGCAGCAGTTGAATCAGCGCTTGAGCGATGAAGCCACCAACCTGACACGTGCTTTGAAGGGGCAGAAGACCCAAGGCAATTGGGGGGAGCTGATCCTTGAGCGAGTGCTGGAGCACGCGGGGCTTGAAAAGGGCCGTGAGTACCAGACGCAAATAAGCCTGAAGGGGCCGGATGGCGAGCGCTTTCAGCCTGACGTGCTGATCATGTTGCCAGGTGACAAGCAAGTGGTGGTCGATGCCAAGGTCAGCCTGACGGCCTATCAGCAATACGTATCCGCGGACGACGATGTTATCGGTCAGGCTGCGCTGAAACAGCATGTGCTGTCGCTGCGCAATCACGTCAAAGGCCTCTCGGGCAAGGATTACAAACGTCTCGAAGGGCTTCACAGCCTGGATTTCGTTTTGCTTTTCGTACCTATCGAGGCTGCTTTTTCCGCCGCACTACAGGCTGAGCCCAATCTGTTTCAGGAAGCCTTCGACCGTAACATCGTGATTGTCAGCCCCACCACGCTGCTTGCCACATTGCGGGTTATCGACAGTTTGTGGAAGCAGGAGCGTCAGAGCCAGAACGCGCGGGAGATCGCCGAGCGGGCAGGGTGGCTGTATGACAAATTTGTCTTGTTCATTCAGGATCTGGATGAGGTCGGCAACCGCCTGCAGCAGCTGGACAAGGCTTATTCGGCGGCGCGCAACAAGTTGACCGAGGGGCGCGGTAACCTGATCAGCCGTAGCGAGCAACTGAAGCTGCTGGGTGCTCGTGCCAGCAAGAGCCTGCCGGCCGATTTGCTTGAGCGGGCGATGACTGACGGTGACGGGCTGATCAGTCCGCCTGACTGAGTCGCTTGTGTGTTGGCGCAACGTTCAGTAACAGGCCGTCCGTCGCAAAGACTAGAAGCGCGTCTGCACAAATGTCACATTGACGCTATCGGAAAATTGTTTCCGTAGCACTCGGCTAACAGTTCATTTGCTTCTATGATCTCTAGTGAGTGATGAGTACAGATTGACTGCCGGGTATTTCCCTCAAGGGGGCTTTATGAATAGCAAACTGCAAGAATGGCTCCATGACGTCGGCGTTGCGCTGGGTCTGATAGAACGACCAAAGCTGCAACCCATTCCGGTTCGTGCCGATGACGATCGTCGTCGCCAGCGCCGGTAAACCTCTCGCCTGACTCTGTTCGCGGGGCAGAGCACATGCTGAATTTTGTCGGGACGCACAGGAGCGTCCCGCTACCAGGGCTGGCACTCAACGCCGATGCCCCTCGTCTCGCGTCGATTTGTCGCCTTCCTCCGACAGTGTTTTCTTCCCCATCAACAAAATCAGCTCAACGATCATCTGCAGGGAGAAGTCATCAGGCTTTTCTATCGCCTGCTCCATGATCTGAACAGGAAATGTGAAGTGGAATACTTCCCCCAACGACGTGAACAGGCTTTCGATGTCGTCGTCATCGAGCTTCAGGGAGGTGAGGGTGGCACCTTCGTGAATATCGCTTTTGTCCACTAATATGATGCCCAGCGCATCAAACACCTTCTGTTTGATTTCTTCGCGATTCATGAAAGCCCCTGAGATTGATCTCGTCAGATTCAGCAGGCGTACTCCATTTAACCAGCCCAGAACCATGAGGCTAGCTCAAATCGCTCTTGCAACTAAGGATTGCCCCGTCCTGACAGTGTTGAATTGTCTAAAATGGGCGGCTGTTCGACAGGCGGTTTGCCACGGCCCGGATTCATCGTGCTGCGCTGTCATTTCCCACTGAGTAATAATTGATGTCCCGCGCCCGTTGTGACCGTTGCCTGCGTCCTGTTCCACACTGTCTTTGCACCTTGATTCCGCAACTGGACAGCCGCACGCGGGTATTGATCCTGCAGCACCCTGGCGAAGTGAGTCATGCCTTGAACACGGCGCGACTGGCCGCTTTGGGGCTGGTCAATGCGCAACTGCGAGTAGGCGAAGTGTTTGACGACCTGCAAACGCTGCTCAGACCGCCCGGCTATGAGGCGCGATTGCTGTTTCCGGGCGAAGCTGCCGAGACGTTGATGCCTTACGCGCACAACTCGCTGCCCATGTTGCTGGTGGTTCCGGACGGCACCTGGCGCAAGGCGCGCAAACTGCTGCACCTCAACCCCTTGCTTGCCGAGCTGCCCAGGGTCACGCCAGGCGCTGTGCCTGTTTCTCGTTATCGATTGCGCAAAGCGCCAGGCCCGGATGCCCTGTCGACGCTGGAGGCGATCGCCCATGCGTTGCAGACGCTGGAAGCACCACGCTCTTTCGAGACACTGCTGAAGCCGTTCGATGCGTTGATCGATGGTCAGATTCAGGCAATGGGCAGCGAAACGTATCGGCGCAATCACGGCGGGCAGGCGTAAAGAAAACAATTCGCAGCGTTAACCGCGCCCAGCTGTAACTGTTGCTTTGCCGTTCAGCGCCTAGAATGAGTCGCGTGTTCCATCTCTTGCGGAAATTCCGATGCACATTTCTTCCGGTCGCTGGGTCTATGGCCTCTGTCTGTCACTGTTGACCGCGCTGCTCTGGGGCATTTTGCCGATCAAGCTCAAGCAGGTTCTGCAGGTGATGGACCCGGTGACGGTTACATGGTTTCGCCTGTCTGTTTCCGGTGCGCTGTTGTTCATCTGGCTGGCGTCGGTCAAGCGCCTGCCCAGGTTCAAGGTCCTGGGGCGCAAGGGCAAGGTGCTCGTAGGGTTGGCCGTGTTCGGCCTGGTCGGCAATTATGTGCTGTATCTCATCGGCTTGCGGCTGCTGAGCCCAGGCACTACGCAGTTGCTGGTTCAGGTTGGTCCGATTTTCCTGTTGATCAGCAGTATCTTCCTGTTCAAAGAGCGTTTCAGCGTTGGTCAGGGGATTGGTCTGATCGTATTGCTGATTGGCTTCGGTTTTTTTTTCAACCAGCGTCTGGTGGAACTGTTCACCTCACTGAGTGATTACACGCTGGGTGTGCTGGTGGTGTTGCTGGCATCGACCATCTGGACCTTTTACGGATTGAGCCAGAAGCAGCTTCTGACGGTCTGGAATTCGCTGCAGGTCATGATGGTGATCTACCTGTTCTGCGCCTTGTTGCTCACCCCTTGGGCGCACCCTGCCGAGGCGTTGTTATTAAGCCCGTTGCAAGGCTGGCTGCTGCTTGCCTGCTGTCTGAACACGCTGATGGCCTATGGCGCGTTTGCCGAAGCGCTGGCGCATTGGGAGGCGTCGCGGGTCAGTGCGACCCTTGCGCTGACCCCGTTGGTCACGCTGGCCGCTGTGGCTGCTGCCGCTTGGTTATGGCCGGATTATGTGCAGGCTGAAGAATTGAACATGCTGGGTTACGGCGGGGCGCTGCTGGTAGTGGCGGGGTCGGCGCTGACTGCGCTGGGTCCCTCGCTGGTTGCCGGTCTGAGGGCGCGCAAGGCAAGGCTGGCGCAGGCCTGACTATCAGCGCTTGCCCAGTGCCTGCGCCTGAACAATCCATTCCTGACGCTGCTGTTCGCTCGCGCTGTGCACGGGGGCGAATTCGGTAAGGTGCCGAGTCTTTATTCCACAAAAGCCGAGTATGGTCCGCACTATCTGGCGGTGAGCGGGCGCGCCATAGATCCAGTGAAAATAGCGCGGCGGGGTGTCCATAGCGACCAGCAGCTCCGCAGTGCGGCCCCGGAGCAACTCATTGGAAGGATGCTTGCGACCGTGGGCCTTGAACGCAAAACCGGGCGTCAGCACCCGGTCGAAAAAGCCGCTCAGCAGTGCAGGCAAGCCGCCCCACCAGACCGGATAGACGAATACCAGATGTTCGGCCCAGTGAATCTGGCGCTGGGCGTCGAGCAGATCGGGTTCGAGTGTCTGGGTCTGATCGTAGCCGTTGTGCAGAATAGGGTCGAAATTCAGCTCGCCGAGTTTGAGTACCCGCACCACATGCCCCTTGCCGCGCGCGGCCTGGGCATAGGCTTCGCCAAGAGCATGGCAGAGGCTGATGGCTTTCGGCGTACCGTAAACCATCAAAATCCGTTTGCCGTTGCCCTCCAGCGGTGTTGCGCCGCTTTTGGCATCAGCCATTGGTGCCTGCCTCAAGCATTTTGTCCGGGCGCACCCAGGCGTCGAACTCCTCGTCGGTCAGATAACCCAGTGCCAATGCGGCTTCACGCAGGGTCAGACCTTCGGTGTAAGCCTTCTTGGCAATCTGTGCTGATTTGTCGTAGCCGATATGCGGATTGAGTGCAGTGACCAGCATCAGTCCGCGTTCCAGGTGTTCGGCCATTTTTTCGCCGTCGGGCTCCATGCCTGCGATGCAGTGTTCATTGAAGTTGCTGCAGCCGTCGGCCAGCAGCCGGATCGATTGCAGAACGTTATGAATGATCACTGGCTTGTACACGTTCAACTGCAAATGACCCTGGCTGGCTGCGAAACCGATGGTCACGTCGTTGCCCATGACCTGGCAGGCGAGCATCGACAGGGCTTCACACTGGGTCGGGTTGACCTTGCCGGGCATGATCGAGCTGCCAGGCTCGTTGGCCGGCAGTCTGACTTCTGCCAGCCCTGCACGTGGGCCGGAGCCCAGCAGGCGCAGGTCATTGGCGATTTTCATCAGGGTCCCGGCCAGCGTCTTGAGTGCGCCGGAAAGCGCGGCAAGCGGTTCATGCCCGGCAAGCGCGGCAAACTTGTTGGGCGCGGTGACGAACGGCAGACCAGACAATGCGGCCAGTTCTGCTGCAATGGCCTCGGCAAAGCCTTTCGGCGAGTTGAGCCCGGTGCCGACTGCAGTCCCGCCCTGAGCCAGTTCATAGACGGCGGGCAGGGCAGCACGAATGGCTTTTTCCGCGTAATCGAGCTGCGCGACAAACCCCGAAAGCTCCTGGCCAAAGGTGATCGGCGTCGCATCCATCATGTGCGTGCGTCCGGTCTTGACCAGTTTCATGTGTCGCGCAGCCTGTTCGGCCAGTCCGCTGGAAAGCTCTGCAATGGCTGGCAGTAGCTGTTCCTTGACCGCCTGGGCAGTGGCGATATGCATGGCCGTCGGAAAGCAGTCATTGGAGCTCTGCGAACGATTGACGTGATCGTTGGGGTGGACCGGCGACTTGCCGCCACGGCCCTGGCCGGCCAGTTCGTTGGCGCGGCCTGCGATCACTTCGTTGACGTTCATGTTGCTTTGCGTGCCACTGCCGGTCTGCCAGACCACCAGCGGGAATTGCGCGTCGTGCTGGCCATCGAGCACTTCGTCGGCGGCCTGCTCGATCAAGCGCGCGATGTCGGCAGGCAGATCGCCGTTACGGTCGTTGACGCGTGCGGCGGCTTTCTTGATCAGGGTCAGCGCGTGCAGAACCGGCAATGGCATACGCTGGTCGCCAATCGCAAAATTGATCAGTGAGCGTTGGGTCTGCGCGCCCCAGTAGGCATCTTCGGGGACTTCGATCGGGCCAATGCTGTCGGTTTCGGTGCGGCTCACTGGTCTTACTCCTTTAAGTACGTTGCAAGGTTAGGTGTCCATATGCGGAGAGGGTTCCCGTGCAGTGCTTTTTAACCGCTGGGTGAACCGGGGGTTGAGCCAAAAGCCCAGATAAGCGCAGAATGGTCGGCCCTGGGGTAATGCCTCGTTTGCTAGATAAGGAAACTCGATGACCCGTCTTCGTGCCATTTGTACCGCGGTAGCCCTGGTCTGTGCCAGCGGCCAGGTCTTCGCCGACACCGCCAGTCACAACGCGAGCGCCGAAACGTTCCTGAAGCTTGCCAACGCCGATCGCCTGGGCGCTCCGGTCTATGCGCAGGTTCAGCAGATGTTCGCCCAGCGTTTTGCTGAAACCAAGGCACCTGCATCGAAAAAAGCCCTGCTTGAAACCTACCAGGCCAAGGCCAACACCGCTCTGGACCAGGCTATTGGCTGGAACAAGCTCAAGCCTGAAATGGTCAAGCTGTACACCGCCAACTTCACTGAAAGCGAGCTGAAGGATCTGGTTGCGTTCTACCAGTCGCCACTGGGCAAGAAGGTGATGACCAAGATGCCTGAACTGGCTCAGCAATCGGCCCAATTGACCCAGAGCAAGCTGGAAAGCGCAGTGCCGGTCGTCAACAAGCTTCTGGCTGACATGACTGCCGAGCTGGAGCCTGCCAAGGCCGCTGCTCCTGCGCCGGCCAAGAAGCCCTGACAGGCGATCGCTATCATGACCATGCAACAACGAATCGAGTCGGCGCTTGCGCTGCTGCAGCCGCACCACCTGCAAGTGCTCGATGAGAGTCACATGCACAGTCGTGGCCAGCAGACCCATTACAAGGCTGTGCTGGTCAGTGATCAGTTTCAGGACCTGAATTCGGTCAAGCGGCACCAGAAGGTTTACGCCACGCTCGGTGCGCTCATGGGCGAATTTCATGCGCTGGCATTGCACACCTACACGCCTGAAGAATGGTCGAAGATCGGTGCAGCGCCTGCTTCGCCGACCTGTGCCGGTGGTCATTGACCAGGGCTTTTGGCTGATTACGCCCCTTTGCCGGGGCAATTGATCCGCTGGCCTGCCTGCTCCACTCCGGTTTTTGCTAGAATCCGCACCGCGCCGCCTGGCCGGTGCGTTTTTTTGTCCGCAATTTTATACCCGGTAGGCCCTTTGCGAGGGTCGCCACTGGAGAGACACATGACTCAAGAGCCGATGACTCAGCCTATCGTCGTGGCTGCGCTATACAAGTTCGTTACCCTGAGCGACTACGTGGCACTGCGCGAGCCGCTGTTGCAGGCGATGGTCGACAACGGCATCAAGGGCACCCTGCTGATCGCCGATGAAGGCATCAACGGCACGGTATCTGGCAGCCGTGAAGGCATCGACGGGCTTATGGTGTGGCTGAAGAACGACCCGCGCCTGATCGACATCGACCACAAGGAATCCTACTGCGACGAGCAGCCGTTCTACCGCACCAAGGTCAAACTCAAGAAAGAGATCGTGACCCTGGGCGTGGAGGGTGTCGACCCTAACAAGAGCGTGGGTACTTATGTCGAGCCAAAAGACTGGAACGACCTGATCACCGACCCTGAAGTGCTGCTGATCGATACCCGTAACGACTACGAAGTGTCGATTGGCACCTTCGAGGGGGCCATCGATCCGAAAACCACCTCTTTTCGCGAGTTTCCGGAATACATCAAGGCGCATTTCGACCCTGCCGTGCACAAAAAGGTCGCGATGTTCTGTACCGGTGGCATTCGCTGTGAAAAAGCTTCGAGCTATATGCTGGGCGAGGGTTTCGAAGAGGTGTATCACCTCAAGGGCGGGATTCTCAAGTATCTGGAAGAGGTTCCCGAGCAGGAAAGTCAGTGGCGCGGCGAATGCTTTGTGTTCGACAACCGGGTCACGGTGCGCCATGACTTGACTGAAGGCGATTACGATCAGTGTCATGCCTGCCGCACGCCGATCAGTGCCGAGGACCGTGCCAGCGAGCATTATTCGCCGGGTGTAAGCTGCCCGCATTGCTGGGATTCGCTGAGCGAGAAGACTCGGCGCAGCGCCATCGACCGGCAAAAGCAGATCGAGCTGGCCAAGGCACTTAACCAGCCTCATCCGATCGGTCGCAACTATCGTTTACCCTCCGAGGCCTGAGCCATGTCTGCCCGCCTGATATATGTCATGGACCCGATGTGCTCCTGGTGCTGGGGCTTTGCTCCGGTTGCCGACGCGTTGGTACAGCAGGCTCGGGCGGCAGGCGTGCCGCTGCATCTGGTCATGGGCGGTCTGCGCTCCGAGGGTGCTGCACTGGAGCCTGCCAAGCGTCGTTACATTCTTGAGCATTGGCAGGCGGTTGAGGAGGCCACCGGTCAGCCGTTTCTTCGCGAAGGGGCGCTGCCGGAAGGGTTTGTCTACGACACCACGCCAGCCTGCCTTGCTGTCACTGCGGCACGGCAACTGGATCCGGACCGCGCCTGGGAGCTGGTCGGACTCATCCAGCGGGCGTTCTACAGCGAGGGCCGTGACGTGACGCGCCCGTCACTGCTGGCTGAACTGGCGGAGCAGACGGGGCTGTCGCGCCAGGCATTTGCCGATCAATTCGAGAGCCCGGAGCGGCAAGCCGCCACGGCAGCCGATTTCGCCTGGGCGCAGGATCTGGGCATCGCCGGCTTTCCGACCCTGCTCGCCGAGCGCAACGGTCAGCTGGCGCTGCTGACCAACGGTTACCAGCCATTGAGCAGCCTTTCGCCTCTGCTCGGACGATGGCTGGAGCGTGCAGCCAGTGCGTGACGAATCGCCCGAGACTGCCCGACAGCCTCAAGCCACACGTGGCGATGCGCTGAGCTGGGCCGAGATCCGTCGTCTCGCGCTGCGTCATAAAAAAGCCTTGTGGCTGGCCAATGGTGTCGCGGTTCTGGCGACGCTGTGCAGCGTGCCTATCCCGTTGCTGCTCCCGTTGCTGGTCGACGAGGTGCTATTGGGGCGTGGCGATGCGGCGCTGAAAGTCATGAACCACTTGCTGCCCGACGGCCTGCAAAAGGCGGCGGGCTACATCGGCCTGATGCTCTTGCTGACGCTGGTACTGCGCGTCGGGGCGCTGGTCTTCAATGTGCTGCAGGCGCGGTTGTTTGCCGGTCTGGCCAAGGACATCGTCTACCGTATCCGGCTACGCCTGATCGAACGACTCAAGCGTATTTCCCTGCGTGAATACGAAAGCCTCGGTAGCGGCACCGTGACTACGCATCTGGTGACCGACCTGGACACGCTGGACAAGTTTGTCGGCGAAACCCTCAGCCGACTACTGGTGGCCACGCTGACGCTGGCAGGCACTGCGGGCATTCTGATGTGGATGCACTGGAAGCTGGCGCTGTTGATCATGCTGTTCAATCCGCTGGTGATTCTGCTTACGGTCAAGCTGGGCAAGCGGGTCAAGCACCTCAAAAAGCTCGAAAATGACAGCACGTCGCGTTTTACCCAGGCATTGAGCGAAACGCTGGATGCCATTCAGGAAGTCAGGGCCGGTAATCGACAGGGCTTTTTCCTTGGCCGTCTTGGCATGCGGGCACAGGAAGTGCGTGATTACGCAATCAATTCGCAATGGAAAAGCGACGCCTCGGGCCGTGCCAGCGGGTTGTTGTTTCAATTCGGCATCGATATCTTTCGCGCCGCAGCGATGCTCACCGTGCTGTTCTCCGACCTGTCCATCGGGCAGATGCTCGCAGTGTTCAGCTACCTGTGGTTCATGATGACGCCAGTGGAGCAATTGCTGAATCTGCAATATGCCTACTACGCGGCAGGCGGTGCTCTGACCCGCATCAACGAGCTGCTGGCGCGTGCCGACGAGCCGCAGTACGTCGGCGGCACCGACCCGTTCGAAGGTAAGGAAACAGTGGGCGTCGACGTGCGCGGCCTGAGTTTCGGTTATGGCGAAGATCTGGTCCTGGACCAGTTGAACCTGAGCATTGCAGCGGGTGAAAAAGTCGCCATCGTCGGTGCCAGTGGTGGTGGCAAGAGCACGTTGGTGCAGTTGCTGCTTGGCCTCTACACCGCCCGCACCGGAGTGATCCGTTTCGGCGGTGTCAGTCAGCAGGATATCGGTCTGGACACCGTGCGCGAGAATGTTGCCGTAGTGCTCCAGCATCCGGCCTTGTTCAACGACACCGTGCGCGCCAACCTGACCATGGGGCGTGACTGCAGCGATGAAGCGTGCTGGCGTGCGCTCGAGGTCGCGCAACTGGAGTCTGCCATTCGCGATCTGCCGCAAGGGCTGGACAGCGTGGTAGGGCGTTCCGGTGTCAGAATGTCCGGCGGGCAGCGTCAGCGCATGGCCATCGCGCGCATGGTGTTGTCCGATCCGAAAGTGGTCATCCTCGATGAGGCCACCTCGGCGCTGGATGCGGCCACCGAGTACAACCTGCATCAGGCTCTCGCACGTTTTCTGCGCAGCCGCACGACGCTGATCATTGCCCACCGCCTGTCCGCCGTGAAGCAGGCTGACCGGGTGCTGGTGTTCGATGGCGGGCGAATCGTGGAAGACGGCGGCCATCAACAGCTGATTGCCGATGGAGGTCTGTACGCCAAGCTGTACGGGCATTTGCAACAAATCTGATGCGCCTTGCCCTGATCGACGCACAGGCTGGCTTAATTGCGGGAGAATCACCTGCCATCATTCACGAATTTAGCCTAGTCTCTGCGCTAGGCGTTTATTCAGGCATGTGGTGACGTGAAACCCATGAAGCAACCATGGACCTTCTCCAAGCCCCGTCTGTTGGGCATCGTGTGGCCTTTCATTGCTGTCGCTCTGTTTCAGGCACTGCTGGGGTGCGTTAGCCTTTACACCATGTCTGCGGTGCGCAGCTATGTGGCGGGCGAGAGTCTCTGGTCCAAGGGGCAAAAGGACGCTATTCACTACCTGAGCCTGTACGCCAATACGCACGATGAGCGTGACTATCTGAAGTATCAAGCTGCCTTCTCCATCCCGCAGGGTGGTTACGCCCTGCGCAAGGCGCTTGATCAGCCCATTCCGTCCATGTCGGACGCCAGAGCCGCGATCATTCAGGGTGGCAATCACCCAGATGATACGAACGGCATCATCTGGATGTACTTGAACTTCCACAACTTCAGCTTCATGAAACAGGCTATTCACTTCTGGGGGGTGGGTGATGGCTACCTCATGCAGCTCAATGACCTGGCCCGGCGTATTCATGAGCGGGTCGGTCAGGGCGGCGTGACTGCTGCCGATGTCGATCAATGGCGCGAGCAGATCAACGTCATCAACGAAGGGGTGACGCCTGCGGCCCGCGCGTTCAGCGATGCGTTGGGCGAGGGGTCAAGGTTTATCCTTAACCTGCTGATAGCGGTCAATCTGGTCACCGCCGTTGTGCTGATCCTTCTGGCGCTGCTGCGTGTGCGTCGCCTGATCGTCCAGCGACGCGTGTTTGCCGATGCTCTGCAACTGGAGAAAGAGCGCGCACAGATCACCCTTGAGTCCATCGGCGACGGAGTGATCACCATCGATGTTGCCGGTGCCATTGTCTACATGAACCCGGCAGCCGAGGGCCTGACGCACTGGAAAAGCACTCAGGCCAGCGGACTGCCGCTGGCGGCGCTGTTTAGTCTGCTGGATGAAAACGATCAGAAGGACAGCTCGACGCTGGTCGAGCAGATCGTCACCGGCAAGCTCAAGGGCGGCAGCGCCAATAGCAAGCTCATCCAGAGGCTGGATGGCAGCACAGTCTCGGTGGCGCTGGTCGGTACGCCGATTTATACCGAAGGGGAGATCAGTGGTGCGGTGCTGGTGTTGCACGACATGACCCAGGAGCTTCAGTACATCGCTGATCTGTCATGGCAGGCTGCCCATGATCCGCTGACCGGGCTGGTCAATCGCAGTGAGTTCGAGCATCGGCTGCAGCGGGTACTGGATGGCGATGACGGTCGGACGGGCAGCCATTGCCTGATGTTTCTCGATCTGGACCAATTCAAGCTGGTCAACGACACCGGTGGTCATGCGGCGGGTGATGAGCTGCTGCGTCAGCTTTGCCGGGCACTCCCGCAGGGGTTGCGCGACGCAGACACGCTGGCCCGGCTGGGAGGGGACGAGTTCGGTGTGTTACTGGTCGATTGCCCTGCCGGCCTCGCACTCGATATTGCCGAGGCGTTGCGCGAGATCGTGCAGCGCCTGCATTTCATGTGGAAAGGTCGGCCATTCATGACTACCGTCAGTATTGGTCTGGTGCATCTCGGCGACACCCCCGCGACACTTGAAGGGTCACTGTCTGCCGCAGATATGGCCTGTTACATGGCCAAGGAGCGAGGGCGCAACCGGGTTCAGGTCTACAGCGTCGACGACCTGACCCTGTCGATGCGGTTTGGCGAGATGGCCTGGATACAGCGGCTGCACATGGCAATGGATGAAAATCGCTTTTGCCTTTATGCACAGGAAATCGCCTCGATCAAGGGCGAAGGCGATGAGGTGCGGCACATTGAGATCCTCCTGCGCCTGCGTGATGAGTCCGGACGAATGGTTGTCCCGGACAACTTCATTCCGGCTGCTGAGCGTTACGGGCTGATGACCACACTGGATCGCTGGGTGGTGCACAATGTGTTCAAAGTGATTGCCCAGTGCCAGAGCGATGACCGGCATCAGGTGCCGCAAGCGCTATGTGCTATAAATTTGTCCGGCTCCAGTATCGGAGACGATACCTTTCTCGAATACCTGAAGCAGCAGTTCCAGGCGTTTGCCGTTTCCCCCGGGATGATCTGTTTCGAGATCACTGAAACCAGCGCCATTGCCGATCTGGACAGCGCGATTCGTTTCATCAATGAGTTGAAGGGGCTGGGGTGTCAGTTTTCCCTTGATGACTTCTGTTCGGGCATGTCGTCCTTTGCCTATCTCAAGCACCTGCCAGTGGATTTTCTGAAAATCGATGGCAGTTTTGTAAAGGACATGCTCGATAATCCGATCAACAAGGCAATGGTCGAGGTTATCAATAACATCGGTCATGTGATGGGCAAGCGCACTATTGCCGAGTACGTTGAAACACCGCAGATAGAGTCTGCGCTGCAGGAAATGGGCGTGGATTTTGCACAAGGGTATCTGATTGCGCGCCCTGAATTATTTACGTGCGAGAGTCTTTACATTCAGCCTGTACGGCCTGACCCCCTGATGTTCGGCGCGCCAGGAACGCTACGTTAATCAGTTGAAACCTATAAGGAGATACCAGTGATCGACACTTTCGAGAGAACCGGTCCGCTCATGGAAGCCAGCAGTTATCCCGCCTGGGCGCAGCAGTTGATCAAGGATTGCAGCGCCGCAAAGGCACGGGTGGTCGAGCACGAGTTGTACCAGCAGATGCGTGACGCGAAACTGAGTCCGCAGATCATGCGTCATTACCTGATCGGCGGGTGGCCGGTTGTCGAGCAGTTTGCGGTGTACATGGCCAAGAACCTCACCAAGACCCGCTTTGGTCGCCATCCCGGTGAAGACATGGCGCGGCGCTGGCTGATGCGCAATATTCGCGTGGAACTCAATCATGCCGATTATTGGGTCAACTGGTGTGCGGCGCACGACGTGACACTTGAAGATCTCCACGATCAGCGGGTTGCGCCCGAGCTGCACGCACTCAGCCATTGGTGCTGGCAGACCAGTTCTTCTGATTCGCTGGCGGTCGCAATGGCTGCCACCAACTATGCCATTGAAGGGGCTACGGGTGAGTGGTCGGCAGTGGTCTGTTCCAATGGTGTCTATGCCGAGGCATTCCCCGAAGCATCCCGCAAAAAGGCCATGAAGTGGCTCAAGATGCATGCACAGTATGACGACGCGCACCCTTGGGAAGCGCTCGAGATCATTTGCACACTGGTGGGGAATAAACCAAGCCCGCAGTTGCAGGCCGAACTGCGTCAGGCCGTTAACAAAAGTTACGACTACATGTTCCTGTTCCTTGAGCGCTGCATGCAGATGGAAAAGGTCAAGCCTGCGCGTGGGCGTGTTGCCGCGCTGGAAGTGTAAGGGCTGGGCGAAAAAGGCAGGAAAAAGTGCTAGCTGGCCATGGCAAGACGATTACGGCCTTCGCGCTTGGCGACATACAGGGCGTTGTCGGCACGGCGCAACAGGCTGTCGGCAGTTTCCGCGGGCAGCAGTGTCGAGCACCCCAGGCTGACGGTCATGGTCAGCGCCGGGTCAAGTTCGCGAAACTCAAGATTTCGCACCGCCTGGCGTAGACGTTCGCCAATCAGTTCGGCCGAATTGGAACCGGTGTTGGAGAGAATCACTACAAACTCCTCGCCACCATAGCGGAACACGCGATCAATGTTACGCAATTGCGCTTTCAGGCTTTGCGCGACGGTTTTCAGTACATCATCGCCCGTGTGATGGCCGTATTCATCGTTCACTTTCTTGAAGTGATCGATATCCAGCATCAGCAGTGACAACGGCTGCTTGTGGCGGCGTGATATCTCTATCTCGCGGGCCAGACCCTGATCCATCGCGATACGGTTGCCGGTACTGGTCAACGGGTCACGCAGCGCAGTCTGAGTGGCGATGCGATACAGCAGCGCATTCAGCAGCGGATAGACGAGGCAGACCAGAAGGGATTCAAGGTCGCTCAGCTGCCGGGGATCAAATGGCCTCGCGCCCTGAAACTCCAGCTCGCCGATACATTTACCTTCATGGCGCAGATGAAAGGTGGCGCTGTCGGATGACATCTCGCCCAAACGCAGATTCAGGTCGCTTTCGGCGTGCCGATAGACCAGGCCGCTCAATGGCAGGAACCGCTGCACGCCTTGAAAGAAAAGGGTCAGTATCCGCTCGGCTTCCAGGCTGGTCTGCAATTGTCGCCCAAGCTGGTAAACCAGCTCGGGCAGTGACGGGGGTGGAAGTATGGCGTCGGGTCGATTTCGAAAACCCAGGCGTTGCAGTTCAGCCGTATCGAAATCGATTGCATGGGTCTGGGTAGGAAAATTCATCTCTTCGCTCCTCAGCACATATTGCTGGCTTGGCTGGGTTAGAGGGGATGTGGTGCCATTCGGTTCATTTTTGCCCAGACTTATTAAAATCAGTGGTTTAGCTGACGCCATCTCTCTGACAGTGAGGCTGGATCGGCAATTCCTTGACTTAAAAACGGAGCAAAAAATGGCTGCCGTGACGGTTTTTCGTCACGGCAACGCCTGTCATTTTCGGTTAGCGGGCATTCAGCGCTTGCCCATTGGGGCCTTTGCTGTCTGGCCCCATCAGGTACAGATAAACCGGCATGATGTCTTCGGCTGCAGGGTTGTCCTGCGGGTTTTCGTCAGGGTAGGCCTGCGCACGCATGCTGGTGCGGGTAGCGCCGGGATTGATGCTGTTGGCCCGTACATTGGTAACACCTTCAAGCTCGTCGGCCAGGGTTTGCATCAGGCCTTCGGTAGCAAATTTCGACACCCCGTACGCACCCCATTGCGCGCGGCCCTTGCGCCCGACGCTGCTGGATGTGAAGGCCACCGATGCATCTGTTGAGCGCTGAAGCAGCGGCAGCAGCGCCTGGGTGAGCATGAAGGTCGCGTTGACGTTGATGTGCATAACCTGCATGAAGTCCGCACCGGACAGGTGTTCCAGCGGCGTTCGCGGCCCGATGATCGAGGCGTTGTGCAGCAGGCCGTCAAGGTGGCCGAATGTGCTTTCGATCATGGCCGCCAGCGCGTGGTATTGCTCCGGCTCGGCGCTTTCCAGATCGAACGGTATGACTAGCGGTTGCGGCAGTCCCGCCATCCTGATTTCGTCATGAATCGGCGCAAGGCTTGCTTCTGTCCTGCCCAGCAGCAAAACGGTCGCGCCGTGGGCTGCGTAGGTCTTTGCGGCTGCCGCGCCGATGCCGCGCGCAGCGCCAGTGACCAGAATGATCCGGCCCTTTAGCAGTTCCGGGGGCGCAGAGTAATCAAACATGTAGAACCTCGTTTAACAGCTGCACAGTGCATTATCCAGCACCTTGCGCAGTTCCAGCGGATGGTCGACTACCACGTCGGCACCCCAGTGATCGGGGTTGTCGTCGGGGTGAATGTAACCGTAACGCACGGCTGCGGTCCTGGTGCCTGCATCCCGCCCGGACTCGATGTCGCGCAGATCGTCGCCAACGAACAGGACGCTGGCCGGGTCAAGGTCAAGCATCCTGCAAGCCAGAATCATTGGCTCGGGGTGGGGCTTGCTGTGGGTGACGTGGTCCGGACAGATCAGTACAGCCGAACGTTCGGCCAGTCCGAGCTGTTCCATGATCGGCTGAGCGAATCGCACTGGCTTGTTGGTGACCACGCCCCAGATCAGGCCGGCCTTTTCGATGTCGGCCAGCAACTCGCCCATGCCGTCGAACAGCCTGCTGTGGACGGCACAGTCACGCTGATAGCGCTCCAGAAACTCCAGGCGTAACGCTTCGAATTGCGGTGCCTCAGGCGACAGCGAGAACGTGGCTGCCACCATCGCCCTGGCACCCCCTGAAATTTCGTCGCGTATCAGTTTGTCCGGTACGGGCGGGAGACCGCGGTCGGCCAGCATCGCCTGAGCAATGGCGATGAAGTCCGGGGCGGTGTCGAGCAGGGTACCGTCCATGTCGAATAAAACTGCTCTCAAACGCATGTATCACGCCTCTCGCAGGGTCTGGATCATGTAGTTGACGTCGACGTCGGAAGCCAGCTTGTAATGCTTGGTCAGCGGGTTGTAGGTCAGGCCGATGATGTCCTTTACCTGCAAGCCTGCGTCACGGCTCCACGCACCCAGTTCGGAGGGGCGGATGAATTTCTTGAAGTCGTGGGTCCCGCGCGGCAGCAGGTTGAGGATGTATTCGGCACCGACCACGGCGAACAGATAAGCTTTCGGGTTGCGGTTGATGGTCGAGAAAAACACCTGGCCACCGGGCTTGACCATGCGGTAGCAGGCGCGGATTACCGAAGACGGATCCGGTACGTGCTCAAGCATTTCCAGGCATGTCACGACATCGAACTGCTCGGGCATTTCTTCGGCCATGTCCTCGGCGGTAATCTGCCGATATTCGACGCTGACGCCTGATTCGAGCTGATGCAGTTGCGCCACTGCCAGTGGCGCTTCGCCCATGTCTATACCGGTCACCGTTGCGCCGCGCAGGGCCATCGCTTCGCTGAGAATGCCGCCGCCGCAACCGACGTCCAGCACTTTTTTGCCCGCCAGACCAACGCGCTCGTCGATCCAGTTGACGCGCAGCGGATTGATGTCATGCAGCGGCTTGAATTCGCTTTCGCGGTCCCACCAGCGATGGGCCAGGGCCTCGAATTTGGCGATTTCTGCGCGGTCGACGTTGCTCATGGGTGTCCCTCTTGAACTCAAAATTCTTTTCATCAGTCAGGCTTATAGATAAGCCTGACTGGCATGTGTTCGGTCCGAATCGAATTATTCGGCTTTACCGGAAATACGCTGGCCCCACGCGATCGCGGTGTCTCGCAAAGCGTGTTCATCCATGCGGGTCAACTGGCGAGCGTCGAGCAATTGCTTGCCGGCCACCCAGACATGGCTCACGCAATCGCGGCCAGTGGCATATATAAGCTGCGATACCGGGTCATAAATCGGTTGCTGGGCCAGACCCGACAGGTCGAAAGCGACCATGTCCGCAGCCTTGCCGATCTCCAGCGAGCCAGTCTCGGCCTGAATGCCCAGTGCACGGGCACCATTGAGGGTTGCCATGCGCAGCGCGCGGTGCGCATCCAGCGCCGTGGCCGAGCCGGCGACAGCCTTGGCCAGCAACGCAGCGGTGCGGGTTTCTCCGAGCAGGTCCAGGTCGTTATTGCTGGCCGCGCCGTCGGTACCCACTGCAACGTTCACACCGGCCTGCCACAATCGTTCGACCGGGCAGAAGCCGCTGGCCAGCTTGAGGTTGGATTCAGGGCAATGAATCACACTGGTATTGCTTTCCACCAGCAGGGTCAGGTCGTCATCGCTGATCTGCGTCATATGTACAGCCTGAAAGCGCGGACCCAGCATGCCCAGGCGGTTCAGTCGGGCAAGAGGGCGCTCCTGACGCTGTTCGACAGCCTGTTCGACTTCAAATGCGGTCTCGTGGACGTGCATCTGAATCATGGCGTCCAGTTCGTCGGCGATCACCCGGACCTTTTCGAGGTTCTCATCACCTACGGTGTAGGGTGCGTGCGGGCCGAAGGCGATCTTGATGCGTGGATGATGAGCAAGATCGTTGAACAGCTCGATGCCGTTGTGCAGTGCTTCATCGGTGGTGTGAGCACCTGGAATCGGAAAGTCCAGTACCGGCACGGTGATCTGTGCGCGCATGCCGCTGGCGTGGACGCGCTCGGCAGCCACCTTCGGATAGAAATACATGTCCGAAAAGCAGGTGATGCCGCCTTTGAGCTGCTCGGCGATGGCCAGATCGGTGCCGTCGCGTACGAAGTCTTCATTGACCCACTTGCCTTCGGCGGGCCAGATGTGGTCCTGCAGCCAGGTCATCAGTGGCAGGTCGTCGGCCAGCCCGCGAAACAGCGTCATCGCCGCATGGCCGTGAGCGTTGATCAGGCCGGGGCTGAGCAGCATGCCGGGCAACTCCTGCACCTGCGCGGCGTTTTGTCGGAGAGCTTCGGCCCGTGGGCCTATATAGACAATACAGCCGTCGCGGATACCGATGCCGTGGTCTTGGAGCACGACGCCTGCGGGCTCGACCGGCACCAGCCAGGCGGGCAGGAGCAAAAGGTCGAGCGGTGCTGTGGCGTTCGGCATGAGAAGGTTTCCATCGTTTATTACGTTGATGGCGAAGTATACCCGAGCGTCTTCGCAGGCGGCTCGCTATAATCAGCGGCTTTTGATGCTGGGTTTCCGATGTTCAAGATGGAGTTGGCGATGCGCGATCGACTGTTGGCTGCGGAGAAGGTTAAGGCCATCGATTGGCGAGACGACGCTCTGTACCTGCTGGACCAGCGGGTACTGCCGTTCGAGGAAGTCTGGCACCGCTATACCACTGCCGAGGGAGTCGCCGAAGCGATTCGCACGATGGTGGTGCGCGGCGCACCGGCTATCGGTATCAGTGCCGCCTATGGTGCGGTGCTGGGTGCGCGTGCGCGGATTGCCGAAGGTGCAGACTGGTATCCGGCACTGGAAGAGGATCTGCAATTGCTCGCCGATTCGCGGCCGACAGCCGTGAACCTGTTCTGGGCGCTGAACCGGATGCGTGATCGTCTGATGCGCGTGAAGGACGGCGACGATCCGCTTGCAGCCCTCGTGGCTGAAGCCGTGGCGATTCACCTGAGTGATCGCGAGGCCAATCTGACCATGGCGCAACTGGGGGCCGACCTGATCCGCAGGCATCAAGGCAACCTGCAGACGGTGCTCACTCATTGTAATACCGGAGCGCTGGCCACCGGCGGCTTCGGCACTGCGCTGGGCGTGATTCGTGCGGCGCATCTGGAAGGCATGATCGAGCGGGTCTACGCCGATGAAACACGGCCCTGGCTGCAAGGGTCGCGGCTCACCGCATGGGAGCTGGCCAATGAAGGCATCCCGGTGACCTTGAACGCAGACTCTGCCGCCGCGCATCTCATGCGTACCAAAGGCATCACCTGGGTCATCGTCGGGGCTGACCGCATCACCGCAAATGGCGATGTGGCGAACAAGATCGGCACTTATCAGCTGGCCGTCGCCGCCATGCATCATGGCGTGCGCTTCATGGTGGTGGCACCGAGTTCGACCATCGACATGGAGATGGCCAGCGGCGATGACATCATCATTGAAGAGCGCGACGGTCGCGAACTGCTCGAAGTGGGCGGTCAGCGGGTCGGTGCCGAGGTCGAGGCCTTCAATCCGGTGTTCGATGTGACACCGGCGGACCTGATCGATGCCATCGTGACCGAAAAGGGCATCGTCGAACGTCCTGATACCGCCCGCATGGCTCAATTGATGAGCCGCAAGCACCTTCACTGATGCTGCACGGCCTGCCTGACGCCGCTGTGCAATGCGGCTGGGCGGGCCTGTAAGCGTCTCTCAGGCGTCCTGTGCGTGGATGGCTCGTTTTCAGCGCCTGCAAAGGATGTGAGCGCCTCGGCGATTGTGGTAATATCCGGCGGTTATCGGGGGCACTGGTTGTAGCCGCCCACACTGCATAGATTCATGGCATAACTCGTTGATTTGTCGTAAGTCGCTGCCTGCAAATGCTGGCAGCGGCGAGCTTCGTATACCCCGAATGGGTTTGCGAGGTTTCACCAGAAAAAGGAATCAGGCTTCTCATGGGCGAACTGGCCAAAGAAATCCTCCCGGTCAATATCGAAGACGAGCTGAAGCAGTCCTACCTCGACTACGCGATGAGCGTAATCGTCGGTCGGGCACTGCCCGATGCACGCGATGGCTTGAAGCCCGTGCACCGGCGCGTGTTGTTCGCAATGAGCGAGCTGGGTAACGACTGGAACAAGCCGTACAAGAAATCCGCCCGTGTGGTTGGTGACGTGATCGGTAAGTATCACCCGCACGGCGATACGGCTGTTTACGACACCATCGTTCGTATGGCTCAGCCATTCTCGCTGCGTTACCTGCTGGTAGACGGCCAGGGTAACTTCGGTTCCGTCGACGGTGACAACGCTGCGGCCATGCGATACACCGAAGTGCGCATGACCAAGCTGGCTCACGAGCTGCTGGCCGACCTGCACAAGGAAACCGTGGACTGGGTGCCGAACTATGACGGCACCGAGATGATCCCTGCGGTCATGCCGACCCGTATTCCCAATCTGCTGGTCAACGGTTCCAGCGGTATTGCCGTGGGCATGGCGACCAACATTCCGCCGCACAACCTCGGTGAAGTGATTGACGGCTGCCTGGCGCTGATCGACAACCCCGAGTTGACGGTCGACGAACTGATGCAATACATCCCGGGCCCGGACTTCCCGACGGCGGCGATCATCAACGGTCGCGCGGGCATCATAGAAGCCTATCGCACGGGTCGTGGGCGCATATACATGCGTGCCCGCTCCATCGTCGAAGACATCGACAAGGTCGGTGGTCGCCAGCAGATCGTCATCACCGAGCTGCCTTACCAGCTTAACAAGGCGCGTCTGATCGAGAAGATCGCCGAGCTGGTCAAGGAAAAGAAACTCGAAGGCATCACCGAGCTGCGCGACGAGTCCGACAAGGACGGCATGCGTGTGGTCATCGAGCTGCGACGTGGCGAAGTGCCCGAGGTTGTTCTCAACAACCTTTACGCCCAGACCCAGCTGCAAAGCGTTTTTGGTATCAACATCGTTGCCCTGATTGACGGTCGTCCACGCATCCTGAACCTCAAGGACCTGCTCGAAGCCTTCGTTCGTCACCGTCGTGAAGTGGTTACCCGTCGTACCGTGTTCGAGCTGCGCAAGGCACGCGAGCGTGGCCATATCCTTGAAGGTCAGGCCGTTGCGTTGTCCAACATCGATCCGGTCATCGCCCTCATCAAAGCCTCTCCGACACCCGCCGAAGCCAAGGAAGCGTTGATCAAGACGCCTTGGGAGTCGAGCGCAGTGGTCGAAATGGTCGAGCGGGCCGGGGCCGATTCATGCCGCCCCGAGAACCTTGATCCGCAATACGGTCTTCGTGAAGGCAAGTATTTCCTGTCGCCGGAACAGGCTCAGGCCATTCTGGAACTGCGTCTGCATCGCCTGACCGGTCTGGAGCACGAGAAACTGCTGGGCGAGTACCAGGAAATTCTCAACCAGATCGGCGAGCTGATCCGCATCCTGAACAGCGCAACGCGGCTGATGGAAGTGATCCGCGAAGAGCTGGAACTGATCCGCTCCGAATACGGCGATGCCCGTCGTACCGAAATTCTCGATGCACGTCTGGACCTGACCCTGGGTGACCTGATAACCGAGGAAGAGCGTGTGGTCACCATCTCCCATGGTGGATATGCCAAGACTCAGCCGTTGGCGGTCTATCAGGCTCAGCGTCGTGGCGGCAAGGGCAAATCGGCCACCGGCATCAAGGATGAGGACTACATCGCTCACCTGCTGGTCGCCAACAGCCACACCACGCTGCTGATGTTCTCCAGCAAGGGCAAGGTCTACTGGCTCAAGACCTACGAGATTCCGGAAGCGTCCCGCGCTGCCCGTGGTCGTCCGCTGGTCAACCTGTTGCCGTTGAGCGACGGCGAATACATCACCACCATGCTGCCGGTCGACCTCGAAGCCATGCGCAAGCGTGCCGATGAAGAAGGCGAGGCCCTGGAAGGCGAGCTGGACGACGCGGAAAACAGCAGCGAGACCGAAGAAGAGCGCAAGGCCCGTATCAAGGCCGCCGACAAGAAGAAAGCTCCGTTCATCTTCATGTCCACCGCCAACGGTACTGTCAAGAAGACCCCGCTGGTTGCATTCAGCCGTCAGCGCAGCTCCGGCCTTATCGCGCTGGAGCTGGACGAGGGCGACATCCTGATTTCTGCGGCCATTACCGATGGCGAGCAGGAGATCATGCTGTTCTCCGACGGTGGCAAGGTGACACGCTTCAAGGAATCCGACGTGCGCGCCATGGGCCGTACCGCTCGCGGTGTTCGCGGCATGCGTCTGCCAGAAGGGCAGAAGCTGATTTCGATGCTGATCCCGGAAGAGGGCAGTCAGATCCTGACCGCTTCCGAGCGCGGTTACGGCAAGCGTACGGCCATTTCCGAGTTCCCCGAGTACAAGCGCGGCGGTCAGGGCGTCATCGCCATGGTCAGCAACGAGCGTAACGGTCGTCTGGTCGGCGCGGTTCAGGTGCTCGATGGCGAGGAAATCATGCTGATTTCCGACCAGGGCACGCTGGTTCGTACTCGCGTCGGCGAGGTCTCCAGTCTGGGGCGTAACACTCAGGGCGTCACCCTGATCAAGCTGGCCAGCGACGAGAAACTGGTTGGCCTCGAACGCGTTCAGGAGCCGTCGGAAGTCGAAGGCGAAGAACTCGAGGGTGAGGAGATCGTTGATGGCGTCATCGTCGATGTCACCGAAGTGGACGATGCAGGTGAAGACCTGCAGGCGGATGCTGCGTCAGACGAAGACGAACCACAGAACTGAGCGGTAACGTAAATCAGGTAAGGGCTGGCTCGTCTGTGCATGCATCTGCATTTCAGGCAAGTCCAGCCCTTGCGGCATTCGGCCAGCCCTGCAGCCGGATCAGAATTCCCGCAAGGAGCTTTCGGTCGCTGCGGCGGCTGTCTGCTCGTGGCAAGCAACCCGAAACAAGCGCGTACAGACCCAACGTATTTGACGAGAGTGGATATGAGCAAGCGAGCCTTTAACTTCTGCGCAGGTCCTGCTGCGCTTCCTGAAGCTGTTCTGCTGCGTGCCCAGGCGGAACTCCTCGACTGGCACGGCAAAGGCCTTTCCGTCATGGAAATGAGCCACCGCAGTGATGAGTTCGTCTCCATTGCCACCAAGGCCGAGCAGGATCTGCGCGATCTGCTGTCCATCCCCTCGAATTACAAAGTGCTGTTCCTGCAAGGTGGCGCGAGCCAGCAGTTCGCTCAGATTGCATTGAACCTGCTGCCGGAAAACGGCAAGGCCGATTACATCGATACCGGGATCTGGTCGCAGAAGGCTATCGACGAGGCGTCGCGTTACGGCGCAATCAACGTCGCGGCCAGCGCCAAGGCCTACGATTACTTTGCCATTCCCGGCCAGAACGAGTGGAAGCTGTCCAAGGACGCGGCTTACGTCCACTACGCGCCAAACGAAACCATTGGCGGCCTGGAATTCAGCTGGATTCCGGACGCCGGCGACGTGCCGCTGGTTGCCGACATGTCGTCGGACATCCTCTCGCGTCCAGTGGATATCTCGCGTTTCGGCATGATCTACGCCGGTGCCCAGAAGAACATCGGCCCCAGCGGTATCGTGGTGGTGATCATTCGCGAAGACCTGCTGGGTCGCGCGCGCTCGCTGTGCCCGACCATGCTCGACTACAAGGTCGCGGCCGACAATGGCTCGATGTACAACACGCCGCCGACCTTGGCCTGGTACCTGTCCGGGCTGGTCTTCGAATGGCTCAAGGAGCAGGGCGGTGTCGAGGCGATCGGCAAGCTTAACGATATCAAGCAGCGCACGCTGTATGACTTCATCGACGCCAGCGAGCTGTACAGCAACCCGATCAACAAGCCTGATCGTTCGTGGATGAACGTGCCGTTCCGTCTGGCGGATGATCGCCTCGACAAGCCGTTCCTGGCTGGTGCCGATGCAAATGGGCTGCTCAACCTCAAAGGCCATCGCTCGGTGGGCGGTATGCGCGCGTCCATCTACAACGCGGTCGACATCAACGCGGTCAACGCGCTGGTGGCCTACATGAAAGACTTCGAGAAGGAGCACGGCTGATGTCCGAGCAAGAACTCAAGGCGCTTCGCGTCCGTATCGACAGCCTCGATGAGAAGGTCCTGGAACTGATCAGTGAGCGAGCTCGCTGTGCCCAGGAAGTGGCCAGGGTCAAGATGTCCTCGCTGGCTGAAGGCGAAGTGCCTGTGTTCTATCGCCCGGAGCGCGAAGCTGCTGTGCTCAGGCGAGTCATGGACCGCAATCGCGGACCGTTGAGCAATGAGGAAATGGCGCGTCTGTTCCGCGAAATCATGTCTTCCTGTCTCGCACTGGAACAGCCGCTCAAGGTCGCCTATCTTGGCCCTGAGGGGACGTTCACCCAAGCCGCCGCGATGAAGCATTTCGGGCACGCAGTGATCAGTTTGCCGATGGCTGCAATTGACGAAGTGTTTCGCGAAGTGGTCGCCGGTGCCGTGAATTTCGGCGTGGTTCCGGTGGAAAACTCCACCGAAGGCGCGGTCAATCACACCCTCGACAGCTTTCTTGAACACGACATGGTGATCTGCGGCGAAGTCGAACTGCGCATTCACCATCATCTGCTGGTGGGCGAAAGCACCAAGACCGAAAGCATCACGCGCATCTATTCCCATGCCCAGTCACTGGCCCAGTGCCGTAAATGGCTGGATGCCCATTACCCGAATGTCGAACGAGTGGCGGTAGCCAGCAACGCCGAAGCCGCCAAGCGGGTCAAGGGAGAGTGGAACTCGGCGGCTATCGCCGGCGATATGGCGGCAGGTCTGTACGGCCTGACCCGTCTGGCGGAAAAGATCGAAGATCGTCCCGACAACTCCACACGCTTTCTCATCATCGGTAATCAGGAAGTCCCGCCGACCGGTGATGACAAGACCTCGATCATTGTTTCGATGAGCAACAAACCGGGCGCTTTGCATGAGCTGCTGGTGCCCTTTCACGAAAACGGCCTGGACCTGACGCGAATCGAAACCCGGCCTTCGCGCAGCGGCAAGTGGACCTATGTGTTCTTCATTGACTTCGTCGGGCACCATCAGGACCCGCTGGTCAAGGCCGTGCTGGAAAAGATCAGCAGCGAAGCGGTTGCCTTGAAGGTGTTGGGCTCCTACCCGAAAGCGGTTCTCTGAGGGCGTGGTCCATGATCCGTTTGTTTTTCACCTTGCCGGGCTGTCAGGTATGTTCGCGTGGTTGATGTGATTTCAGAACAGTCCGTACGGCCTGTGATCGGTCGTCTGGTCGTAGTCGGTCTGGGGTTGATCGGCGGCTCCTTTGCCAAGGGTGTGCGCGAAAGCGGCCTGTGTCGCGAGGTGGTCGGTGTCGATCTTGATCCGCAGTCGCGACAGTTGGCGGTTGAGCTGGGTGTTGTGGACCGTTGTGAGTCCGATCTTGCCGCCGCCTGTCATGGCGCCGACGTGATCCAGATGGCGGTACCCATCCTGGCGATGGAAAAACTGCTTGCGCTGCTGGCACCGATGGATCTGGGTAACGCAATCCTGACCGATGTCGGCAGCGCCAAGGGCAATGTGGTCAGGGCTGCGCGCCAGGCATTTGGCCGCGTGCCGCCGCGTTTCGTGCCGGGCCACCCGATTGCCGGGTCCGAACAGAGCGGCGTCGAGGCGTCCAACGCAGCGCTGTTTCGGCGTCACAAGGTAATTTTGACCCCACTGGCTGAAACCGATCCTCACGCGGTGACCATCGTCGACCGGTTGTGGTCCGCGCTGGGTGCCGATGTCGAGCACATGCAGGTCGAGCGTCACGACGAAGTGTTGGCTGCGACCAGCCATCTGCCGCATTTACTGGCATTTGGTCTGGTCGACTCGCTGGCCAAGCGTAATGAAAACCTGGACATATTCAGGTATGCCGCTGGCGGTTTCCGGGACTTCACTCGTATCGCAGGCAGCGACCCGACCATGTGGCATGACATCTTCATGGCCAATCGTGAAGCGGTACTGCGCACGCTGGACAGCTTTCGCACCGATCTCGACGCCCTGCGCGACGCAGTGGATGCCGGCGATGGCGCACAGTTGAAGGACGTATTCACTCGCGCTCGTGCAGCCAGGGAGCACTTTGGCAGGATCCTGGCCAGTCGTGCCCGTGTCGATACAGTGCCCGGCGACCATCGCGACATTCGCAGCGTGTCAGCGGATGGCGTCAGTCACCGTATCAAAGGGCCGGTGGATATCACCTCTGCGGTGCTGTTCATGGTTGCCGCGTCGATCAGCGAAGGGTGTGACTTGCTGCTTGAGGACGTTCCCGTCAACGCCCTGTGTGAGGGGGTAATCGACATCCTGCGCCTGATGGGCGGGGACATTGTGCTGCAGAATGCCCGCAAGACGGCGAGCGGGCCGGTCGCCGACCTGCATGTCCGCTCGGCGCAGCTTAAAGGCGCCGATATCCCGGATGCGCTGGTGTCGCTGGCGATCAGCACGTTTCCGGTGCTCCTTGTTGCCGCAGCATGTGCAGAAGGGCGTACCATTCTGCGCGGTGCACAGGCGCTGCAAGCCGATGAGGCGGAATGCGTCAGGCTGATGGCCGATGGTTTGCTGGCTCTGGGTATCGAGGCCGAGCCTGTGCTGGATGGCATCATTATCGAAGGCGGTGTGCCGGATGGCGGCGAGGTTGATGCGCGTGGCGATCAGCGTATCGTCATGGCGTTCAAGGTTGCATCGTTGAGGGCTTCGGCGCCCATCCGTATTCAAGCGTGCGCGGATGCCGCCGCATTGTTTCCCCATTTTCTGGCGCTGTGCGCTCAAGTCGGCATGCGTGTAGCGCAAGAGGACAAAAAGTGAAAATCAAAGCTCCCGTTATCACCATCGACGGACCCAGCGGTTCCGGAAAGGGCACTGTAGCCGGCCTGCTGGCCAGAAAACTGGGCTGGTGCCTGCTTGATTCCGGTGCGCTGTATCGCCTGCTGGCCTTTGCCGCACGCAATCATGGCGTCGACCTGACCAATGAAGAGGCGCTCAAGCTTCTGGCCGCTCATCTGGATGTCCAGTTCGAAGCGACTGCGGCAGGGCAGGGGCAGCGCATCATTCTTGAAGGCGAAGATGTTACCCACGCCATTCGCAACGAGCAGATAGGCAGCGGCGCTTCGCAGGTCGCCTCGCTACCGGCGGTGCGCGACGCCCTATTGTTGCGCCAGCGTGCTTTTCAGGAAGAGCCAGGCCTGGTCGCGGATGGGCGCGACATGGGCACCGTGGTATTTCCGGATGCCCCACTGAAGATATTCCTCACGGCCAGTGCCGAGGAGCGAGCACGTCGGCGTTACTTGCAGTTGAAGGCCAAGGGCGATGATGTTAGTCTGTCGAGTCTGCTAGATGAGATATGTGCACGCGACGAGCGTGACACCCAGCGAGCGGTAGCACCGCTGAAGCCGGCGCACGACGCCATACAGCTGGATTCCACCGAATTGTCCATCGAACAGGTGCTGGAACGCATTCTGAGCGAAATCGCGCTTCGCGGTATTGCCGGGTGACGAAGAAGCATGCGGGAGACCAGTCATAGTCCCGCAGGCTTTCTTTTACTTGAACGAAACCCACGTTGTCTGGAGCGTGGCAGATGGGCGTATCCTTCGCCCTTGATCAACAGGAATTAAAATGAGCGAAAGCTTTGCAGAACTTTTTGAAGAAAGCCTAAAGACCCTCAACCTTCAGGCCGGTTCGATCATCACCGCTATCATCGTGGATATCGATTACCAGGCAGGTTGGGTTACGGTTCACGCCGGTCTGAAATCTGAAGGCCTCATCCCGCTGGAACAGTTCCACAACGACGCTGGCGAGCTGACCATCAAGATCGGTGATGAAGTTCACGTTGCGCTGGACGCGGTCGAAGATGGCTTTGGCGAAACCAAGCTGTCCCGCGAAAAAGCCAAGCGTGCCGAGTGCTGGATCGTTCTGGAAGCGGCTTTCGCAGCTGAAGAAGTGGTCAAGGGCGTTATCAACGGTAAGGTTAAAGGCGGCTTCACTGTCGACGTTAACGGCATCCGTGCGTTCCTGCCTGGTTCTCTGGTTGACGTCCGCCCTGTGCGCGACACGACTCACCTGGAAGGCAAAGAGCTCGAGTTCAAGGTCATCAAGCTGGACCAGAAGCGCAACAACGTTGTCGTTTCCCGTCGCAGTGTCCTGGAAGCCGAGAACAGTGCCGAGCGCGAAGCTCTGCTCGAGTCCCTGCAGGAAGGTCAGCAAGTCAAAGGTATCGTCAAGAACCTCACCGATTACGGCGCATTCGTCGATCTGGGTGGCGTCGATGGCCTGCTGCACATCACCGACATGGCCTGGAAGCGTATCAAGCATCCATCGGAAATCGTCAACGTTGGCGACGAGATCGATGTAAAGGTCCTGAAATACGATCGCGAGCGCAATCGTGTTTCCCTGGGTCTGAAGCAACTGGGTGAAGACCCATGGGTTGCTATCAAGGCTCGCTACCCGGAAAGCACCCGCGTTACCGCGCGTGTTACCAACCTGACCGACTACGGCTGCTTCGCAGAGCTGGAAGAAGGCGTGGAAGGCCTGGTACACGTTTCCGAAATGGACTGGACCAACAAGAACATCCACCCTTCGAAAGTCGTTCAGGTTGGCGACGAAGTGGAAGTCATGGTTCTGGATATCGACGAAGAGCGTCGTCGTATCTCCCTCGGCATCAAACAGTGCAAATCCAACCCGTGGGAAGATTTCTCTGGCCAGTTCAACAAGGGCGATAAAATCTCCGGCACCATCAAGTCGATCACCGATTTCGGCATCTTCATTGGTCTGGACGGCGGCATCGACGGTCTGGTTCACCTGTCCGACATCTCCTGGAACGAAGTGGGCGAAGAAGCCGTACGTCGCTTCAAGAAGGGCGACGAGCTCGACACCGTGATCCTGTCTGTTGATCCTGAGCGTGAGCGTATCTCGCTGGGTATCAAGCAACTGGAAAGTGATCCGTTCTCCGAGTACGTCACTGTCAATGACAAAGGCGCTATCGTTCGTGGTACCGTTAAAGAAGTTGATGCCAAAGGCGCTATCATCACCTTGGCCGACGACATCGAAGCGACTCTGAAAGCCTCCGAGATCAGCCGTGACCGCGTTGAAGACGCGCGCAACGTTCTGAAAGAAGGCGAAGAGATCGAAGCGAAGATCATCAGCGTTGACCGCAAGAGCCGCGTAATCAGCTTGTCCATCAAGTCGAAAGACGTTGAAGACGAGAAAGAAGCTATTCAGAGCCTGCGTAGCAAGCCTGAAGTCGCTGAAAGCACTGGTCCTACCACCATTGGTGATCTGCTGCGCGCGCAAATGGAAAAACAGAACTAAGTTCTGCTTCTCCACAAAAAAGGACGACTTCGGTCGTCCTTTTTTATTTCCGTTGCTCAGGCCTCCCAGGCCCGTACATTACGAATGTCGGCGGGTAGGCACAGCGTAGCCCGCTAAATGCCCTCAGTAGGCTCTCAAGACCGTCCCGTTTTCTTCGAATGCTCCAGCTCTATTCCGATAGGGTTCGGCTGTAATGCGGGTGTAATCTGCTCATGCCCTGTAGACAGGGTTGAACATAAGTCAATAGATGGGCTGTTCAAAATCATCCGGTCATGCTAAAACCTTCCAAGCGCTGATCTAGCTGCTTGAAAAAGAAGGGAAAAATATGACGAAGTCGGAGTTGATCGAACGAATTGTCACCCATCAAGGGCTGCTCTCATCCAAGGATGTCGAGCTGGCCATCAAGACCATGCTTGAACAAATGTCCCAGTGCCTGGCGACCGGTGACCGAATCGAAATTCGGGGTTTTGGCAGCTTTTCGCTGCATTATCGTGCACCGCGAGTAGGGCGCAATCCGAAGACCGGTCAGTCGGTCAGTCTCGACGGCAAGTTTGTCCCGCATTTCAAGCCGGGCAAGGAGCTGCGAGATCGGGTCAATGAGGATGAAGACGAGGGCTTTTAAAGCCATCCACCACAGGATCACCAGATGCGTATCTTCAAACGAGTCATTTTGATCGTCGCCTTATTGCTTGCTGTTTTGGCAACAACTGTATTCGTGCTCGAAAACCAGCAATCCGTTGCCGTGACCTTTTTTGGCTGGTCAGCGCCTCAGCTTCCTTTGGCATTACCCGTAGTCCTTGCCCTGCTTTTGGGCATGGTTATCGGTCCGGTGCTGACGTGGATAGCCAGCTTCCGTAAAAAACGTACGCCTTCCCCTCGCTCCGTCTGAGCAGCGCAGATCAGGTGTCGCCGGAGGCATTTCTGGCGACGTGATAGTGCGCATTCATCACGCCCTCGCGCTCAATAAAGCTGCATGCATTGTTTTGCAGTCCGCCTGAACTTCATGCATGTTTCCGTTTTTATCAAAATACAGGCCTTATAGTTGAGTCAGTTTAGTCCTCTGCTTTATAGGGGATAGTTACTTATCTATGTAGGAATATTCTCTTTTTTAATTTGATCTCCCATTCTAAAGGGCTGGCGAGTAGTCTTTACTGACAGCAGTTTTTGTTGTTGTTCTGAAGGCCTTATGTCAAGTCTTGAAAATAAGCCGTTCACGTGCAGAATGCGCCCAAACTACTGTCCAGATCCGAAGCCGGATGTTGCAAACATCAAGTACAGGCTGGCAAGAAAAGGTAACTGCATGTCTTATCCGGAAATCATTCATCACGGTGCTGTCGATACGGTGACGGGCTCTTGCCATCAGCTGTGCATGGACGCATCAAGTAGTCTGTTGATCGACTGTGGGTCGGTGCAGGAGCGCGGCGAGCGTGCAGGGCCTGTCTCGTTCGGGTTCGACCCAGTGAGCATCAGGGCGCTACTGATTACCCATGTCCACAATGACCATGTCGGGCGTATTCCCGAGTTGCTGGCATCCGGTTACAAGGGGCCTATATTGTGCAGCGAGCCCAGCGCTCATCTGTTGCCACTGGTTATGGAGGACCTCTTGAAGATCGATTTTGCACACGACCCCGGGCAGGTCGAGCGCTACCTGGAAATCATCAACAAGCGAATCATCGCCCTGCCATTCGATAACTGGTTCAGTCTGGTGGACCATGAGTCGCTGCGCTGCCGGGTTCGATTGCAGCGTGCCGGACATATACTGGGATCGGCCTACATAGAGTGTGATCTGCAATATCCTGCACAAGAGCGTTCGGTCAGTGTGGTCTTTTCCGGTGATCTTGGCGCAAGCCATACCCCCTTTCTGCCTGCCCCGAAGTCTCCCGGGCGTGCAGATGTGCTGATTCTTGAAAGCACCTATGGCGATCGTCTTCATCAGGATCGCAGCATTCGCCAGCAAGAGCTCGAGCGGATCATAGACAAGGCGTTAGAAGATAACGGCACTGTTCTGATACCGGCGTTCAGCATCGGTCGTACTCAGGAATTGCTCTATGAGCTGGAAGATATTCTGCAGCGTAAAATGCTTTCGAATCATTCGGCTGAACCTCGCGAGCATGTGGGTGGAGAAGAAGTGCGGCCTGCTGATTGGTCAAGATTGCCGATCATCCTTGATTCTCCGTTGGCCAGCCGTTTCACAAAGGTCTATCAGTCATTCGAAGACTATTGGGACGAAGATGCCCGGTTGAAGCTGGACGTCGGCAGAAAGCCGTTGGGCTTCCGGCAGCTGATTACCATCGATACGCATGAGCAACACCTGCGCACGGTCAATTACCTGTCCAGCACTGCGCGTCCGGCCATTGTGATTGCCGGCAATGGCATGTGTGCGGGAGGCAGAATTGTCAATTACCTGAAAGCCATGCTGGGCGACACTCGTCATAACGTGGTATTTGTCGGTTATCAGGCCAAGGGAACGCCAGGTGCGGCCATTCAGTTACATGGTCCGCTGGGGGGATATGTCGAGCTGGATCGCGAGCGCTTTTATATTCGTGCCGGCATCCATACCGCCAAAGGCTATTCTGCGCATGCCGATCAGGCCGAGCTGGTGGAGTTCGTCACAGGTATGAACGAATGGCCAGCGCAGATCCGGCTGGTACACGGCGAGGCCGCTGCGAAAAAGGCGCTGGGGAATATTCTGAATCGCAAATATGCGCTGGAAAAAAGAGCCTTGGAACTGCTTATACCCTGACAGTGTGCCGGGCACGCTAGTTACCGGCTGGCGGGTAATAAAATCCACCGTCTGCACCGGAACCAGATAAGCGTGTGTCACTCCGGGCAGACGAGGGTATGTCGGAGAGTCTGTTAGTTCGGTAGTTATACCTCTCAGTCAGGTTCATCGCTGCACCGTCTTTTTAAGGCAACGGGGAAGTTATAAAATCAATTTAAGATATTTTTATTGTCAAAAAGCGCCACATAAGGAATATTTGGCGCTATTTGGAGAGGCATTCTTGCATGAGTGGTGATGTTGCATTGGTTGCGATAACAGGTGCGACAGGTTTCGTGGGCAGTGCTGTGGTTCGCCGATTGATCGAGCGCACCGGCTATTCTGTCCGGGTGGCGGCTAGAGGCCCCTATGCCCGCACGCAACGTATCAATGTCGTCACCGCGCAGTCTCTGGCACCGGATAACCAATGGGCAAGTCTTGTGACCGGCGCGAATGTGCTTATTCATTGTGCCGCCCGGGTTCATGTTCTTAATGAAACTGCTGACGAGCCCGATCAGGAGTATTTTCGCGCCAATGTCACCGCGACGCTGAATCTCGCCGAGCAGGCGGCAGCGGCAGGGGTCAGGCGCTTCATTTTCCTCAGCTCCATCAAGGCCTGCGGCGAGTTCACGCGCCCCGGCGAACCGTTCATGGCGGACGATCCTTGCCATCCTCTGGATGCTTACGGCGTCTCCAAGCAAAAGGCCGAGGAGGGCTTGCGCGCGTTGTCTGTCCGGACCGGCATGGAGGTGGTGATCATTCGCCCGGTTCTGGTCTATGGTCCCGGGGTCAAGGCTAACTTCAGAAGCATGATGCGCTGGCTCGACAAGAGGCTGCCTTTGCCCCTCGGGTCTGTCGATAATCGCAGAAGCCTTGTGGCGGTGGATAATCTGGCCGATCTGGTAGTGGTCTGCGTCGATCATCCTGCTGCAGCCGACCAGACGTTTCTGGTCAGCGACGGGGACGATCTGTCCACCACCCGGCTTCTGCGCGAAATAGGCAAGGCCCTCGGCAAACCGGCCCGGTTGCTGCCGCTGCCTGCGCCACTGCTGAAAGGCGTTGCGGCAATGCTTGGCAAAAAAGCTTTTTCACAACGGTTATGCAGCTCTCTACAGGTCGACATCAGTAAAACCTGTACGATGCTGGACTGGCATCCACCTGTGAGTATTGAAAAGGCCATGCAGGATACTGCTCGATATTATCTGGAGCACGACAAGCATGATTGAGTGGCTGTCAGTAATCGTCATTGCCTTTCTGTCTCTGATTCTAACGGCGTTGCTGCGCAAGTATGCCCTCGCCAGAAGTTTGATTGACGTACCGAATGCCCGCAGTTCGCATTCCATTCCTACGCCTCGGGGCGGCGGCGTTTCCATCGTCGTCGCGTTTGTCATGGCGTTGGTCATCCTGGCTTGGATGGGGCATTTGTCCGCCCCGGCTCTTGCCGCAATCGTCGGCTCGGGTGGCCTGGTCGCTGTGATCGGTTTCATGGACGATCATGGGCACATCGCGGCACGATGGCGCTTGCTGGGGCATTTTGTTGCCGCCGCCTGGGCGTTGTTCTGGCTGGACGGGCTTGCTCCGGTTGACGTCATGGGCTGGACGTTTACGCCTGGTCCGGTCGGACAGGTACTCGCGGCGTTCTATCTGGTATGGATGTTGAATCTCTATAACTTCATGGACGGTATTGACGGGATAGCCGGTGTAGAGGCGGTCACAGTCTGCATGGGTATGAGCATCATTTATGCCCTGGGTGGCTATGTCGGCTTGTCGTGGGAAGCACTCTTGCTGGCCGTGGCTGTCGCCGGCTTCCTCTACTGGAACGTTCCTCCAGCGAAGATATTCATGGGCGATGCGGGCAGCGGATTTCTTGGAATCGTACTCGGCGTGCTATCCATTCAGGGTTCCTGGGCGTCGCCTCAGTTATTCTGGTCCTGGCTGATTCTGCTGGGTGTTTTTATTGTCGATGCCACCGTAACGCTTGTCAGGCGTATGTTACGTAGAGAACGGCTCTACGAGGCTCATCGCAGCCACGGGTATCAGTTCGCGTCGCGCCATTACGGCAGCCATTTGCTGGTTACGCTGACTGTCGGGCTGATCAATCTGGTCTGGCTGTTGCCTGTTGCGATGTGGGTGGCGCTCGGCGGCGGTGCAGGGCTGATGTGGACGGTAATTGCCTACGTGCCCTTGATTTTTCTGGCGCTCAGGTTCCGCGCCGGCGAGGCGGAAATCACGTAACGAAGCCGTTTTCCGGTTGTCTCACACATGTAGCTGTTTCATAAATGCCGGTTTAAGTGATGTTCAAACCGGTAGCACAACGGAGCATTATAGAATTGATGAGCAGGTTGCGGGCCAGTTTGCTGGCCCTACCACGCCGCAAAAAGAGAATAATTCAGGTAGCTGCTGACGTTCTTCTTGTCTGGCTCGCCCTGTGGATGTCGTTTGTCGTTCGGTTGGGGATCGACGAGTTGGTCAACCCGCTCGAGAAGCACACGTGGCTGTTCATCAGTGCGCCGCTGGCGGCTATTCCGTTGTTCATTCGTTTTGGCATGTACCGCGCGGTAATGCGCTATTTTGGCAACGACGCCCTGATTGCGATCATCAAGGCGGTCACGATGTCGTCGTTGATTCTCGGCTGCATGGTCTACGTATACAGCAATCACCAGCAATTGGTCCCGCGTTCGGTCATCTTCAATTACTGGTGGCTGAGCATGGTAATGATTGGCGGCTTGCGTCTTGCCATGCGCCAGTATTTTCTGGGTGACTGGTTCGCGGCTGCGCAGCACGTACCCTTTGCCAAGAGTGACAACGGTTTGCAGAAAGTTGCCATCTATGGTGCAGGCGCAGCAGGAAACCAGCTGGTCGCTGCATTGCGAATGGGGCGTTTGATGCATCCGGTGGCGTTCATCGATGATGACGAATCGATTTCCAATCGGGTGATTTCCGGCCTTCAGGTCTACAAGCCACGAAATATCCAGCGGATGATAGATTCCACCGGTGCTCAGGAAATTCTCTTGGCGATCCCGTCTTCATCGCGCGGGCGTCGTCGGGAAATTCTGGGTTTTCTGGAAGGCTTTCCGCTCCACGTACGAAGTGTTCCCGGCTTCATGGATCTTGCCGCTGGCAGGGTCAAGGTCGACGATCTGCAGGAGGTCGATATCGCTGACCTGTTGGGGCGAGATTCCGTTCCGGCCCGAGACAACCTGCTGGAGCATTGCATCAAGGGTAAAACGGTCTTGGTGACCGGCGCAGGCGGCTCGATCGGTTCAGAGCTGTGCCGGCAGATACTGCTGCTGCAGCCCACTCAGTTGTTGTTGCTGGACCATAGCGAGTTCAACCTCTACAGCATTCTCTCCGAACTTGAGCAGCGTGCAGCTCGTGAATCTCTTTCGGTCAAGTTATTGCCCATACTCGGTTCGGTACGCAATCATCCAAAACTGCTGTCGATCATGAAAACCTGGAAGGTCGACACGGTGTACCACGCAGCGGCCTACAAACATGTACCCATGGTCGAGCACAATATTGCCGAAGGGGTCATCAACAATGTCGTCGGTACGCTCAACACCGCACAGGCAGCTTTGCAGGCAGGGGTTTCCAACTTCGTTCTGATTTCCACCGACAAGGCGGTCCGTCCGACCAACGTGATGGGCAGCACCAAGCGCCTTGCCGAGTTGATATTGCAGGCGTTGAGTCGCGAGACGGCCCCCGTGATTTTCGGTGACAAGGCCAACGTTTATCAGGTCAACAAGACGCGCTTCACGATGGTTCGTTTCGGCAATGTACTCGGGTCGTCCGGCTCGGTCATTCCGCTGTTCCACAAGCAGATTCAGTCGGGTGGGCCGCTGACGGTAACGCATCCCAAGATCACCCGCTACTTCATGACCATTCCCGAGGCTGCTCAACTGGTCATACAGGCGGGCTCGATGGGGCATGGCGGAGATGTGTTTGTTCTGGACATGGGCGAGCCGGTCAAGATTGTCGAACTGGCAGAGAAAATGATCCATCTTTCCGGCTTGTCCATTCGTTCCGAGAAAAACCCGCAAGGCGATATTTCCATCGAGTTCACCGGGTTGCGTCCTGGCGAAAAACTCTATGAAGAGCTATTGATCGGGGACAATGTCGTCGCCACCGAACACCCGATGATCATGAGTGCGAATGAAGATTGTCTGCAGTGGGATGTCCTGAAGGGCCGTCTTACAAAACTGCTGGATGCGGTAGACCGGGATGACTACAACAGTGTGCGTCAATTACTGCGAGAAACCGTCAACGGGTATACGCCGGAAGGTGAAATTGTTGACTGGATGTATCAGGAACGCAGCGGCGAAACCTGATCTTATCAGTCATTACGGGGCCTGATCAGCCATAGACATACGTTGATTGATCTGGACATAGTCAGCAACGCTCGACTTCTTTTCCAGGGCGCAGTAGTGCTCTAAGTTTCAGGCACAGCATGTGGAATGCTGCCTTGAACTGCTATGGAGCTTTAATCTATGCGAACCAGTATCTTCAGCGCCTTGATCTTTGCTTTGCTCACCAGCACCTCGGTCGCGGTCAGCGCCGATCCTTCGTCTCAGCCTCCGGTGTCTCAGTCAGCCATGATGGAGAACGCAGCGCCCGCTGCTGCTCTTGAGCAACGTAACGACAGGGTCAATCTCAATACCGCTGATGCACAAACGCTTCAGAAAGAACTGGCGGGTATCGGCAAGAACAAGGCCGATGCCATCGTTGCCTATCGGGACGCCAACGGCGAATTTACCTCGGTCGACGAGTTGATCGAAGTGAAAGGCATCGGCAAAGCCATTCTGGAAAGGAATCGCGAGAAACTTGCAATCGACTGACGGTCCCGGCAACTGAAAGCACACAGGCCGATGATTGATCGGCCTGTGTGTCTGGAAACTTTCAAACGGGCGTTACTGCTCCCGAGAAAGTCTTGTTTTCAATCGTCAGTTGGCGCTCCTTTTTATCTCCTGTTTGAGATAGTCACGGGTCGTGTCGAGAATGCGCAGTGACAGTTCGTCGTCAAACGCACTCCGGGCCAGTACCAGGCCACCTACCAACGCAGACAGTACCGGAAGGCTTCTGGATTCCAGGCCGGTCGGCGTCAGGGACTGATCGAATTGTTCCAGCAGGTGAAGGATGATTTTATCCGTCGTCGCGCTGGGTTGGTCTCGCTGCCCCAGTTCCAGGCACATGGTCGGTAACGGACAACCGCCGTCCGACGCATCACGACTGGTGAGTGATAAGTAGAGATCAATGAATTCACTGAGCGAGTCCTGTCTGGCGAAAACCTCGCTGGTGATTCCTTTTACATTGTCGAGGGCGTGACTCAATGCCTGTTCAACAAGATCATCCTTGGATTTGAAATGCGCGTAGAAACCGCCGTGGGTCAAGCCTAGTGCCTTCATCAAAGGTTGTAAGCCCGTAGCACCGATGCCATCGCGACGGAAGCGCATAGACGCTTCCTTGACGATGCGTTGGTGCGTTTGGGCCTTATGATCGAGCGCGTAACGCATGCGCTGAGTCTCCAGAGATTGGCCAAGGTGTAAGCGCATTTATACATGGATAGATGAAACGATGCAGCAGGCTTTCGCTCGCAATGTGAACTTCAGCTCAATCAGTAAGGTGAATACCTGACTATTTATCCAGATAATGAGTGAGGCTGGCTCTGGACAATTCGCCCAGATGATTGCCGATCAGGCGTCCGTCCGGCGAATAGAAAAGAGTAGTGGGAAGCGCCGCCGAACCGACCTGGCGGGCGAACTCGCCGTGCGGATCCAGAAAACTGTTGCTCAGCACCAGTTGCTGCGTAGACAGATAGTCGCTGACTGCCCCGGCGCTTTCGGCCTGATTGACGAACAGAAATGTGATGTCCTTGCGTTGCCGTTGCATATCGCGCAGTACCGGCATTTCGCGGCGACATGGAGGGCACCAGGTGGCCCAAAGGTTGACGACCATCGGTTTACCCCGGTAGTCGGAGACCCTGGCCGGCTCGCCAGTCAGCGTCCAAAGCGTTGTATCAGGCAATGCAATGCGCTTTTGATAATGGTCCAGGATCAAACTGCCCGATACCCAGATTGCCAGTCCGATGCCCATTCCGAACGTCAGCGCGCGACGCTGTTCGGGACGGTGCCAGCCGATGATCAAGACGCCCAGCAGGGCGCAGATAACCCCGGGCCAGGCCATAAAGCCGCCATCACGGATGTCCAGCGCCTTCCAGGGGGTGTCGCTGTACTGCGCGAAATAGGTCAGAACGAATGCGACACGTGCGGTGACGATGCCCAGAATGAAAATTCCGAATACGGCGGTCTTTCTGGACAGGGTATGCCGGACGAGCCGCGCCTCTGCCCAGGTGGCCGCTATCAAGGCGCCCAACAACAACAGGTGGGATATCGCAGGGGCGAACGGCCCGGCGTTGATGCTCAACATCGTTTTTGGTCCTTGAAGGGATTTTGCCGGGATCACATTCAGCTGTCGGTGCGCTCATCTACCTGACGACAATCTTTTGCACACTGCATAGGCGCGGAATTGTATCGCTGCTAACCCCTCCAGGAAAAACGCAGAACTGTTCCCGGATGTTCGGCCGTGTGGGCGGCTGGATTGAGCTCGTAAGCTGTTTGAATACTGATTCCTCGACAAGAGGTCGACCGTCCTCCAGCCCTTTGTACAGAAGGCGTACGCTCGAATGCCGGCTTGTTGTGGAAGAAACTATTGTCCTACAAGCCTTTGACTTCTGGCGTCAATCCCGGAGAATCTCGCCCGCTGTTTTCGAGGGGAGCGCTGAACTGCCGGCTTTTTCGACGCGTTTCCCTTTTTGATAAACCGGCCACGGAGAGTCGACCGGATGAATGATCAGGCTAATGGCGTCGTAGAACGCCTGGATGTAGCTCCCGAGAGCGTTGCGTCGTGGAATCGTAATGACACCACCTGGATGCTCGGATTGTTCGGTACCGCCATCGGTGCGGGTACCCTGTTTTTGCCAATCAACGCAGGTATCGGTGGGTTCTGGCCGCTGATGGCGCTGGCGCTGCTGGCATTTCCCATGACGTTCTACGCCCACCGTGGGCTGACTCGTTTCGTGCTGTCCGGGCGTGAGGGGGCCGATATCACAGAAGTGGTCGAGCAGCATTTCGGCAAAAGTGCCGGCGCGATGATTACCTTGCTGTACTTCTTTGCAATCTTCCCGATCCTGCTTATCTACAGCGTCGCACTCACCAATACCGTGGGCAGTTTTCTAGAGCATCAGTTGCACATGACACCGCCACCACGCGCAGCGTTGGCGTTCGTACTGATCATGGGGCTGCTGGCGGTGGTGCGCTGTGGCGAGCGGTTCATCGTAAAGGCCATGAGCCTGATGGTTTACCCGTTCATTGTCGCACTGCTGTTTCTGGCGGTATTCCTGATCCCGCACTGGACAGGTGGCATTCTGAGTACCGCGACGACCTTTCCAGAACCCTCGGCGTTCATACCGACCCTGTGGCTGGCTATTCCGGTGATGGTGTTCTCTTTCAACCACACGCCGATCATCTCGGCCTTTGCCGTTGATCAGAAGCGCCAGTACGGTGAAAACGCCGAGGTGCGCAGCTCGCAGATTCTGGCTCGCGCTCATGGTTTGATGGTAGTGATGGTGTTGTTCTTCGTGTTCAGTTGCGTATTGACGCTGTCGCCAGACCAGTTGGCCGAAGCCAAGGCGCAGAACATCTCGATCCTGTCCTACCTGGCCAACCACTTCAACAATCCGACTATTGCCTTTGTCGCGCCGCTGATTGCATTCGTGGCCATTTCCAAGTCGTTTCTCGGCCACTACATAGGGGCCAGCGAGGGTTTGAAGGGGCTGGTTCTGAAAGCCGGTCGTCGCCCTGCGCCGAAGGCTCTGGACCGTATGACAGCAGCCTTCATGCTGGTGGTGTGCTGGCTGGTTGCAACGCTTAATCCGAGCATTCTGGGCATGATCGAAACGTTGGGCGGGCCTGTGATCTCGGCCTTGCTGTTTCTGATGCCGATGTATGCCGTCTACAAGGTGCCAGCCATGCGCAAATATGCCGGTGCATGGTCCAACTACTTTGTGGTGGCCGCTGGTGTGGTGGCGATATCGGCACTCATCTTTTCGCTGACTCGCTGAGCCTGACCGCCAGAGCCTCGAAGGCTGCGCCGATGTCCCGGCGCAGTCTTTGTTCAGGCGCTACGGTGATGATCAATCCACTGGTTCGGGATACAACGGCCTGGACAAGTGCATGATGCTGGCATAGTCGTAAACGTACTGACGTCCTGCATGGCTGGTCGAACGCAATTGGTCGATCAACTGTCGCTCTTTCTTGTTCAGGTATCTCAACGCCGGATCTTGACTGGACTTCAGGCGATCACGTTCATGGGCGTCAGGGAAAGCGATGACGTTCGTCATGAAAAATCTCCTTGGGTTTTAGTCCTTGTTTGCTTTGATGTTGCCCCGGTTGCGGTGGTGATGGCGACGGTTCACCTTACCCACAAAAACTTGGTGCGATCAACCCTGCAGATGCCGGGTGTGTCACATCGTTAGTGTGATTTCATAGGATTGTCCGTTGCCGTTGATGACAATCTGTACGGCATCGTCTTCGAATTTGCCCAGCAGACTTTGCCCCAACGGCGCTTTGGCCGTGATGACCATGACCTGTTGATCCCCTGCGCTGACCTTCAGGCCAGCGGCGTCGGGGCCCAGAAACAGGCAACGGGTCTGACCGCTCAGGGCTTCGACGACGATCAGATCACCGGTCTGAATACCGCGTGATTCATCGAATGGCTTGAGCGTCCAGTTCCGATAGGCGGCCAGTGACTGACGGATTTCCTCGACGCGTCGCGCCTGGCCTGCCGCCAGATAGGATGCCTCCAGCCCCAGCGTGTCGTACTTGTTCTCGGCAATGTTCTCTTCGTGTGTGGCTGTTTCGTAGGCGGTCTGTGCCGCCCGTTGTGCGATATCCAGATCGCTTTCCAGCTTGTCGATGATCAGTTGCAGCACATCCTGCTTGTTCATGGTTTATCCGCAGTACTGATTGATGCTGGCACGGCTTTTCTCGCTTGGTGCAGTACGATCCTGTTGTATCCAGAAATCACACTTCGAACGGTTGAAGGTGCGCTGCTGTTGTTCCTGAGCTTGCTCATGAGCCTGACGCGCCTCGCTTTCACGCAGACTTTGCTCGTACTTGCGGAACATTTCAGTCTCCGGCCCGGAGGATGGCGCAGTTTTTTGCAGAGGCGGGGCAGTGATCTGTGTCGCGGCGTTTTCCAGCGCCTGGGTCTGCGCCGCCGGCAGGCTTTTGTAAAACAGCAGAGCGGTCAGAAACACCGCCATTGCGCCCAGCCAGATGCCCAGCGCAATGCAGACAATCAACTTCAACGACACATACAGATCGCGACGGCGGGTAGTGGACGACATGGCTGAACTCCTTGCAGGGCAACAGATGTGATTGTGCCATGCCTTATGGCCGGGCATGAAAACTGTGCTGTCCATTTGCATCGGGCTGGTGACAGCAGGCCGTTCTGAACGACAATCAGCGTTTTTGCCATCCAGCCTCAGGGAGCCGGGATGAAAGCCTCATGGGACATTTTTTGCAGCGTAGTCGACAACTACGGTGATGCTGGCGTGACCTGGCGTCTGGCCCGCCAACTGGTTGCCGAGCAGGGGCTGCAGGTGCGTTTATGGATCGACGATCTGTCGGCCTTCGTTCGCCTGTGCCCCGACGCGGACCCGCAGGCGTTGCAGCAGTGTCACGAGGGCGTGAGGGTGTGCCAATGGCCGACCGAATGGGTTGGTAGCGATATTCCCGATGCCGTCATCGAAGCCTTCGCGTGCCGCCTGCCGACGCGGTACATCGAGTCCATGTTGCAGCGCTCTCCGAGGCCGCTGTGGTTGAATCTTGATTATCTCAGTGCCGAGGACTGTGTATCTGGCTGCCACGGCCTGCCTTCGCCACAGATGAACGGATTGAAGAAGTTCTTTTTCTTTCCCGGGTTTTGCGACACCACAGGCGGCCTGCTGCGCGAAAGAAACCTGATCGAGCAGCGGCAGGCGTTTCAGCGGGACACGGCCGCGAGGCGCGTTTTCTTGCAGGGCCTGGGTGTCGAACCGTTGCCTGAGGCTCGTCTGATCTCGGTATTTGCCTATGAAAACCCCGCGCTCGGCAGCTGGCTTGACGCGCTGGCCAGCAGCACTCTGCCGACTCATCTGCTGTTGCCCGAGGGGCGCATTCTTGGCGATCTGCGGCGCTGGCTGGGTCTTGGCGATGAGGTGCATGCCGGGTTCATGCAGGTAAGGGAAGGGCTCACGATTCAGGTTTTACCGTTCATCCGCCAGGAACACTACGATCATCTGCTGTGGAGCTGCGATTTCAACATCGTGCGCGGCGAAGACTCGTTTGTCCGTGCGCAATGGGCAGGTCGGCCGATGCTCTGGCACATCTATCAGCAGGAAGACGATGCGCACCTGCCCAAGCTTGATGCGTTTTTGACGCTCTACCTGGAGGGTCTTGAGGCCGCGGCAGCTCAGGCCTTGAATCAGTTCTGGCAGCACTGGAATGCCGGTAGCGATCTGAACGAAAGCTGGGAGGCGCTCACAGAGCACTGGCCGCAGATCGACAGGCATGCCGAGCGCTGGTGCCTGCAACAAGCCGCACAGACTGATCTTGCCACGGCGCTGGTGCAGTTTTATGTAAATTCGCTATGATACGCGGCCTTGATACAAGGCTCTGTACGAAAAAGGCCTGAGCAGGCTGTTTCTCGTACAGAGCCTTTGGTTAATTCCATCCAAATTCGGATATATGCAATGAAAACTGGTAAAGAGCTGAAACCCGGTACTGTGATCCGTCTCGAAAACGATCCTTGGCTGGTTCAGAAAGCTGAATTCACCAAGTCCGGTCGTAACAGCGCGATCATGAAGACCAAGCTGAAAAACCTGCTGACCGGTTACAAGACCGAGATCGTTTACAGCGCTGACGACAAGCTGGACGACGTGATCCTGGATCGCAAGGAAGCCACCCTGTCTTTCATCAGCGGTGACACCTACACGTTCATGGACACCACTGACTACACCATGTACGAGCTGAACGCCGAAGACATCGAAAGCGTTCTGCCATTCGTTGAAGAAGGCATGACCGATGTCTGCGAAGCCGTGTTCTTCGAGGACCGTCTGGTTTCCGTAGAGCTGCCGACCACCATCGTGCGTCAGGTTGACTACACCGAAGGTTCGGCTCGTGGCGACACGTCCGGCAAGGTCATGAAGCCTGCCAAACTGAAAAACGGCACCGAGCTGAGCGTTGCTGACTTCATCGAAATCGGCGACATGATCGAGATCGATACCCGTGAAGGTGGTTCCTACAAAGGCCGTGCCAAGTAAGCACGGTTGTGTAACCCCGTTACGCAAAAAACCCGCATCGCTGCGGGTTTTTTTGTGCCTGACATTCTTGCCGCACCGCCATGCTGGCGGTGTCAGACAGTCACGTGCAGACGCACATCGACATTGCCACGCGTGGCGTTGGAGTAAGGGCAGACCACGTGAGCGGCATCGACCAATTGCTGGGCGTCAGCCTGTTCCAGACCTGGCAGGCTGACATGCAGGTCGATGTCCAGGCCGAAACCGCCAGGGATCTGGCCGATTCCTACGTGAGCAGTGATCGAGGTGTCTGTCGGAATGCTGCGTTTGCTTTGACCCGCAACAAATTTCAGGGCTCCGATGAAGCAGGCCGAATAACCGGCAGCAAACAGCTGCTCAGGATTGGTGGCTGCGCCGCCAGCACCGCCGAGTTCTTTCGGGGTCGCCAGCTTGACGTCGAGAATCTTGTCGTCGGAAACAGCGCGACCATCACGGCCGCCGGTGGCGGTTGCAACTGCGGTGTAGAGAGTGTCCATGAGCTTTCCTCGTTTGATGGCGACGTTTTTGCGCAAAATACTTGCGCGATAATTAATTACAACGCAAAGGTAGCTCGATGATAGTTTGCGCGCAAGCTAAATTTCGAAAAATTTATTGAGGTCTGTACGAGGCAGGAAGATTGCCGTTGCGGCAGGCTGGAAATTCTCTCAGCCCCGCGGTGCATGGGGCTGGTGCGACGAGAGGCAGGCAAGCAGAGCCGAGGTATCGTTTGTCTTAAAGGCTCTGGTGCAGATGGTCACGCAAGTCCAGCAACTGGGCCTGCAGCTCATGAAGTCTTTCCATGTTCAGGCCGCTCGCCGACAAAATACAGCCGGGCACGTTCAGTGCCTGGTGTTGCAGTGCACGGCCTTGTTCCGTCAGATGCAGCAGCACCACGCGTTCGTCCTCCTTGCTGCGGGTACGGCTGATAAAGCCTTCGCCCTCAAGGCGCTTGAGCAAAGGTGTCAACGATCCGGGATCGGTAAGCAGGCGCGTGCTGACATCACCCACGGTAAGCCCGTCTTTTTCCCACAGCACCATCATTGCCAGATACTGCGGATAAGTCAGGCCGAGCGCCTGGAGCAGCGGTTTGTAAACCTTGGTCATCATCAACGAGGTGGAATACAGGGCGAAACACAATTGGTTGTCCAGCAGCAGCGAATCGCAATCGGCAGATGCAGCGTGGCCAAGGCCTTCGTCGGCACTCATATCAGGTCCTCAAATTCAATCGAATGAGTTTAACTTAGTGGTGCATTCTTTAACGCGCCAGATAAATCCGCTCTTGTAGGTTCGCCGCGCTGGCATCGTGCGTCGTGCGCGAAAAAAACGGGATCACCGGGTGTCGGTTGCGCGCAGGACTGCGTAGCATTTGGCCATTGACCGGGTGGGGATGTAGTGTGATTGAAATTGTGATGTTTGTGTTACTGGGTGCGGCAATGGGCACCCTTGGGGGACTGTTCGGGATCGGTGGTGGTCTTGTGGCAATTCCCGCGCTGGGGGTGCTGTTCGGTCTGGATCAGCAATTGGCACAAGGGACGGCGTTGTTGATGGTGCTGCCTAACGTGTTACTCGCCTTGTGGCGCTACAACCAGCGCAACCGGATTTTGCTGCGCAATGCGCTGATGTTGATCGTTCCCAGTTTTATGTTTGCCTGGCTGACGTCATTGCTGGCGGTGCGCATTGACCCTCAAGGCATGCGCCTGGGTTTTGTCGGCTTTCTGGTGGTCCTGACGGTATTCAATGTCGCGCAGATGTACTGGCGCAGCAATCAGGCGGTTGGCGGCTTGCGCCATGAAAAGTGGTTGTGGCTGCTTGGTGTCGGCTCCGGCGTGACCGGCGGTTTGTTCGGTGTAGGCGGCGGGGTGGTTGCAACGCCGATCCTTACCAGCGTGTTTGGTGCTACACAGGTTGTGGCACAAGGGTTGGCGCTGTCGCTTGCAGCGCCGAGCACCGGGATCACGCTGGTTACCTATGCGTTGCACGACCACGTCAACTGGTCGATGGGCGTTCCACTGGCCATCGGCGGGCTGGCCAGCATCAGTTGGGGCGTCAGGCTGGCGCACTCGTTGCCGGAGCGAACGCTGCGCCTGATGTTCTGCGTGTTTCTGGTGTTCTGCGCGGTGATCCTCGCGCTCAAGGTTTGAAGCCGTCGATGATGTAATCGGCCATGCACTCGGTGATGGGCGAGGTGGTTTTCGGATTGCGCAGCAGCACGATGCTGGCCGTTGGCAGCTCGGGCAATTGCTCGGCCTCGCCGAGGATGCGCAAATCCGCCGTGATCAGGCTTTGAAACTGTGCGGTGACTGCCAGGCCTGCGCTGACCACTGCGGTGATTGCCGCCATGCTGGAGCTGCTGTAGGCGATACGGTAATCACGCTCGACGCTGTCCAGAGCATTGCAGGCCCAGTCGCGGCAGAAGCAATGCGTATTGAACATCGCCAGCGGGATAGGCGTTCGCTCATGGGGTGCAAAGCCGATGGCCTCCATCCACACCAGACGTTCATGACGCAGCAGTGTGCCGATCTCGGTGCCGGGCTTGCGCGTCACAATGGTCATATCAAGATCCTGGCGTTGCAGCAGAAGGTCCGAAGGCTCGCAATGCACTTCTACCTGAACCAGCGGATAGGCCTGCGCGAACTGCGCCAGGATGCCGGGCAGGAAGCGCATTACGTAATCGTCCGGGGAGCCGATTTTCACCACGCCGACCATGTGCGGTTCGCGCAGCGTGTTGAATACCTCACTGTGCAACTTGAGAATGCGTCGCGCGTAGCCGAGCAATACCTGACCCTCTGCAGTCAGGTTCAAAATCCGGCCTTCCCGCTGAAACAGCGGGCGCTGCACGACATCTTCTTCCAAGCGCTTCATCTGCATGCTGACCGCCGACTGGGTGCGGTTGACGGCCTCACCTGCGCGGGTGAAACCACCGTGGTCGGCGATCGCCACGAAGGTGCGAAGCAGCTCGGTATCAATGCTCGGGTAGATAGCCAATACATCAATCTCCCAGATGGACTGCATAAGAAACATTCGTTGGATTGATCTTATGTCAGGGGTGAGACTTCAGTCATCCCGTCTGGAGGGCAAGATGATGAAAGGTCAAAAAGGTTATGTATTGGCAGCGGTCCCTGCCTGGCAAGCTCGGCTCGGTGGCAGGCTGGTTGCCTGGACGCGTCGTATGCGGCGTTGGCTGGAGCTGCATCGCCAGCGCCGTTATCTGGCGCAGATGAGCGATGCAGCATTGAAAGATATGGGCTTGAGTCGTGCAGACATCCTGGAAGAGACCGAGCGGCCGTTCTGGGACGATCCACTCAAGCGCTGACGGATCAGCGCATGAGTGATGTGGGTCGATTCAGCGCCTGACCTGCTTGAGTGTCTCGGCAATCAGGAAGGCCAGTTCCAGCGACTGATCGGCGTTCATGCGTGGGTCGCAGTGCGTGTGATAGCGATCCGAAAGACCGTCTTCGGTGATCGGACGGGCGCCGCCGATGCATTCGGTGACGTTCTGCCCGGTCATTTCGATATGGATGCCCCCTGCGTAAGTGCCCTCTGCCTGATGCACCTGGAAAAACTGCTTCACTTCACCAAGTATCTGCGCAAAATCGCGGGTCTTGTAGCCACTGCTGGCCTTGATGGTATTACCGTGCATCGGGTCGGAGCTCCACAGCACGTTGCGACCCTCGCGTTCGACGGCGCGGATCAACTGTGGCAAATGATCACCGACCTTGTCGGCCCCCATGCGGGCTATCAGGTTCAGGCGTCCCGGATCGTTGTCCGGATTGAGAATGTCGATCAGACGAATCAGGTCGTCGGTGTTCATGCTCGGCCCGACCTTGACGCCTATCGGGTTGTTGACCCCGCGCAAGAATTCGACATGTGCGCCATCGAGTTGCCGGGTACGGTCACCGATCCACAGCATGTGTGCCGAGCAATCGTAATAATCATGGGTCAGGCTGTCGCGCCGCACGAAGGCTTCTTCGTAGTTGAGCAGCAATGCCTCGTGGGCAGTGAAAAAGCTGGTTTCGCGCAATTGCGGCGAACTGTCCATACCGCAGGCGCGCATGAACGCCAGGGTTTCATCGATGCGTCCCGCCAGTTGGCTGTATTTGTCGGCCAGCGCCGAGTTGGCGATGAAGTCCAGATTCCACTTGTGCACCTGATGCAGGTCGGCGAATCCGCCCTGTGCGAAGGCGCGCAGCAGATTCAGGGTGGCGGTGGACTGGTTATAGGCCTGGAGCAGGCGTTGCGGGTCCGGCACTCGGCTTTTCTCATCGAAACCGATGCCGTTGACGATGTCGCCGCGGTACGCCGGAAAGGTCACGCCGTCGATGGTTTCATCATTGGCCGAACGTGGCTTGGCAAATTGGCCGGCCATGCGCCCGACTTTCACCACCGGGCAACCGGCGGCGAAGGTCATCACGATCGCCATCTGCAGCAGCACCTTGAAGGTGTCGCGAATCTTGGCGGCGGAAAACTCCATGAAGCTTTCCGCGCAGTCGCCGCCCTGCAACAGGAAAGCGCGACCCTGAGTCACTTCGGCAAACTGGCGGCGCAACTCCCGGGCTTCGCCGGCAAACACCAGCGGCGGATAGCTGGCCAGGGTCTGCTCGACCTTCCGCAAATGTTCGGCGTCGGGGTAGTGTGGTTGCTGCTGGATCGGCAGTGCCCGCCAGCTGTCGGGGCTCCAGGGTTGGCTCATTATTGGCTCTAGGTTATGCAGTCGGGTTGGCATGTTAGCAGTTCGCAGTTGCTCTGCCAGTGTAGCGCAGACCATTGGGGCGGCTTTACGGCCTACAACGTGTGACAAAGCCGTACGCTTGCCCGACAATTCGCATTTTGCGCCCGGCGCAACGATGACCAGGAACGGTGATGACGGAAGAGCGTGAGCGGGTAGAGCGAATTCTGGCTGAGGTCCATGATGACTTCGGCATGATTCGTGTGCTGGAGGTGGAAGATTACCGCTTTCTGGAGTTTGGCGAGGCAATCGAGCAGAGCTGTACCTTCACGGCGGATCCGAGCTGGCTGGAGTACGACTACACGCGGGCGATGCTGATCGGCGCACTGTGTCATGAGGCGCCGGAGAGCGCGCTGTTTCTGGGGCTGGGAGCCGGTACGCTGACCCAGGCCTGTATGAAGTTCCTGCCACTGGAAGACGTGGAAGTCATTGAGCTGCGTCCGGATGTCCCGCGTCTGGCCATGGAGTTCATGGGCCTTGATGACGACCCGCGCCTGTATATACGGATCGGCGATGCGCTGGAGTTGCTGGACAGCGCCGAGCCCGCCGACCTGATTTTTGTCGACCTGTACACCGATGTCGGGCCGGGTGTCGGGCATCTGGCCTGGAATTTCCTGCAGGGGTGTCAGGAACGTCTGAATCCCGGTGGCTGGCTGATCATCAATCAGTGGGCCACCGATGACGGCAAGCCGCTGGGTGCTGCCTTGTTGCGGGGTTTGTACCACCGCCATTATTGGGAGCTGCCTGTGAAGGAGGGCAACGTCATTCTGATTGTGCCATCCGACCTGGATCAGGCACTGGATATCGAGGCATTGAATTCGCGTGCCAAGACGCTTGCGCCTCATCTGGGGTACTCGCTGGAGCCGTTGATCAGAACGATTCGCTCTGCGACCTGAGCGGGCCCGACCGTGCACCCTCTGTTCTGAAAACAGGGTGAGACAATTCGCCACACCCTGAGGGTCGGAATATCGGTCATCGGCATCAACAGGTTAAACGTTTAAGCGGCAACGCCCGCAATCTCGGGCCCGCGCTCTGCTCAGGCAGCCTTCTGCCCGGGCTCAGGGCCTGCTGCTGCTCAAGAATGGCGCAACGTTTCGTAAAAAAAGACTCACTAAGGTGCGTAATTCCGGTATAGTGCGCGCCGGCCTTAACACGGCCCTCGTCAAGGTATTGCAGTTCCCCGAAGCCAGCTTCGGTTGCTTGTTCGCACAGCGGACTAGCCTGGACGATCCATTCATCCAACGTTTTCGCAAATCCCCGCCGACAAAGCAGCCAGGGTGACCTCAAGGTCGTACACGGCACGCGCAGCTTTGAAGCATGGGTCTTTGCGGATGCACTAGAGGCAGACCCATGACCCAGGAAATCGGCGGCTTCGCCGCTCTCGAACTTCATCCAAATATCGTTGCAGCAGTTGTCGCCACCGGCTACGAAGAGCCTTCGGCCATCCAGCAGCAATCGATCCCGATTATTCTCGCCGGTCACGACATGATTGGTCAGGCGCAAACCGGTACGGGTAAAACCGCTGCGTTCGCACTGCCTATCCTGCATCGTATCGACCCGAGCAAGCGCGAGCCGCAAGCACTGATCCTGGCCCCGACCCGCGAACTGGCACTTCAGGTTGCCACCGCGTTCGAGACCTACGCCAAACAAATGCCGGGCGTGACCGTTGTAGCGGTCTACGGCGGCGCGCCGATGGGCCCGCAGCTCAAGGCCATTCGCAACGGCGCACAGATCGTCGTCGCAACTCCTGGCCGTCTCTGCGACCACCTGCGTCGCGACGAGAAAGTCCTGGCAACCGTGAACCATCTGGTTCTCGACGAAGCAGACGAAATGCTCAAGCTGGGCTTCATGGACGACCTTGAAGTCATCTTCAAGGCGATGCCTGAAACCCGCCAGACCGTACTGTTCTCGGCCACACTGCCGCAGTCGATCCGTGCCATCGCCGAGCGCCATCTGCGCGATCCGAAGCACGTCAAGATCCAGACCAAGACCCAGACCGTTACCGCGATCGAGCAGGCTCACCTGCTGGTTCACGCTGACCAGAAGACCTCGGCTGTTCTGAGCCTGCTGGAAGTTGAAGACTTCGACGCCCTGATCATGTTCGTCCGCACCAAGCAGGCGACCCTGGATCTGGCAAGCGCTCTGGAAGCCAAAGGCTACAAGGCTGCCGCACTGAACGGCGACATCGCCCAGAACCAGCGCGAGCGCGTTATCGACTCCCTCAAGGATGGCCGCCTGGACATCGTTGTGGCGACTGACGTTGCTGCCCGCGGTCTTGACGTTCCGCGTATCACCCACGTTTTCAACGTGGACATGCCTTACGATCCTGAGTCCTACGTTCACCGTATCGGCCGTACCGGCCGTGCAGGTCGCGAAGGGCGCGCACTGCTGCTGGTAACTCCTCGCGAGCGCCGCATGCTGCAAGTGATCGAGCGTGTGACCGGCCAGAAAGTTGCGGAAGTCCGCCTGCCGGATGCCCAGGCCGTTCTGGATGCGCGCATCAAGAAACTGACCAACAGCCTGTCGCCGCTGGTCGCTGATGCCGAATCGACTCATGGTGATCTGCTGGATCGTCTGACTGCCGACATCGGTTGCAGCCCTCGTGCCCTTGCTGCTGCATTGCTGCGCAAGGCTACCAACGGTCAGGCGCTGACTCTGGCGGCTATCGAGCGCGAGCGTCCACTGGTTCCGAACAACGCTCCGCGCGGTGATCGTCCTGAGCGCAGCAGCGACCGTGGTGATCGTCCTGAGCGTGAGCGTCGTGCGCCGGTTCCATTGGCCGAAGGTCGTGCTCGTTGCCGTACCGCGCTGGGTGCGCGTGACGGTATCGCCGCCAAGAACCTGCTCGGTGCCATTCTCAACGAAGGCGGCCTGGCCCGCGAAGCGATCGGCCGGATCCAGGTGCGTGACAGCTTCAGTCTGGTCGAGTTGCCGGAAGATGGTCTTGAGCGTCTGCTGACCAAGCTCAAGGACACCCGTGTCGCCGGCAAGCAGCTCAAGCTGCGTCGCTATCGCGAAGACTGATCAGCCATTGAGCTGATGGGTCAATAAAAAATCCCCGACTGGTTCGGGGATTTTTTTGCGCTGAATTCAGGTAGGCGGGCGTTTTTCTGCGTCAGTCGAACCGATAGATGTCCATCCCGAGCGCGCCCATGGTGAAGCCTTGATGGGCAATGCTGAAGGCACCGCCCGCGCCCCTTGCGAAATACAGCGGCAGCAGGTGTTCGTCACTGGGGTGTGCTCGTACCGCATGCGGCGCGAGAGTGCGGTAGCGGTGCAGGGCGGCCTCATCGTTGTTGCGCAGCTTGTCGATCATCCAGTCACGAAACTCGACGGCCCAGGGCTCGACCCTTTCGGGTCCAGCATTCCAGTCCAGATCGTACAGGTTATGCGTGATACTGCCGGAGCCGACAATTAGCACTCCCTGTTCACGCAGGCTGGCCAGTGCGCGCCCTACGTGTGTCTGTAACTCGGGCCCCTGGCGGCTTGGCAGCGAAACCTGCACCACCGGAATATCGGCGTCCGGGTACATCAGCGACAGTGGCACCCAGACGCCATGATCGAACGGTCGCCTGCTATCGACGCGTGCAGGCAGGCCGCTGACGGCCAGTAATTCGACTATTGTCCGGGACAGTTCCGGCAGGCCTTGCGCCGGGTATTGCACCGCAAAGAGTTCAGCCGCGAAACCGCCGAAATCATGCCATGTTTCGGGCTGCGGATTGCTGTTGACGGTGAGTTCATGGCTCTCCCAGTGAGCAGAGACCATCACGATGGCGCGCGGCCTTGGCAGGCTGGCAGCCAGTTGCCTGAGAGCGGGGCCACTTTTGCCGGGCTCCAGCGCAAGCATGGGCGAGCCATGGGAAATAAACAGGCTGGGGAACATTCAAAGCTCCAGAATAAAGGGATGACTTATAGTCGGCCATTTCTATGATCTAAATCTAATATAAGTTCTGGTGCTTTTTTATCGGATTTTCGGGAGGTTTCATGCAGGCTGATTTTTGGCTGCAACGCTGGAGTGCCGGGCAGATCGGTTTTCATCAGTCGCAGGTCAATCAGGACCTGCAGCAATACTGGTCGTTGCTGAAGGTTGCCACAGGGACGCGGGTTCTGGTGCCGCTATGTGGGAAGAGCGAGGACATGAACTGGCTGATCGGGACGGGGCTGTCATGTGGTGGGTGTCGAGCTGTCCAGGGCGGCGGTCGAGGGTTATTTCAGTGAGCATGGCGTGCAGCCGGACATTACTGCGCAGGGCGACTTCAACGTCTATTCTGCGCAGGGTATCGAGATGTGGTGCGGTGATTTCTTTGCGCTGACAATGCGCGACATTGGCCATTGTGCGGCTTTTTACGACCGCGCCGCCATGATCGCCTTGCCGGTGGATATGCGTGAACGCTATGTGCGGCAGCTTGAAGCGCTGATGCCGCAGACGTGCAGCGGCTTGCTGATCACCCTGGAATACGATCAGCACCTGCTCGAAGGCCCGCCATTTTCCGTGTCGTACACATGGCTGCAGAGGGTCATGTCAGAAGACTGGGATGGCGGGCAGGACGCGTTGCAAAGCAGCCCCAAGGCGTTGAAGGCCGGATTGGAGCGTATGGATGAGCACGTGTATGTGTTGGAGCGCCTGTAACTCTGAGAGCACAAGCCTCCGGACTCTCACTTGCTTTGCTGTGCGTTGAGTCGATTCCGGGAGGCAGCACAACGTCATGCCTTGTCCCTGGTCAGTGCAAGTCAACGCGCTTTTTTATCGCGATGGCACTGATCACGCAGAGTGCGACTTGAGTGACGGCTGAGTCCTGGCGCTGATCCGGGGGATCGCCGCACCGTGCCATTCATGGCCCGACGAAGTCGGGCCGAAAACGGAGTGGCCCCATCAAAGTAAGTCGCCGAGGGGCGAAAAGGTGACCGGAGTCGAACCTCTTTTCACCTGACAAGGAAGCCAGCGTCCAGGACTGCGTCCCCGCGCGGAGCCCGGGAACGATGATCCTTGTGATTCAACCGCGGCGGCGTAGCGCCTCGATACGTTGCTCCAGCGGCGGATGGCTCATGAACAGGCCTGCAAGGCCTTTCTTGAGTCCGGCGTTGATGCCGAAGGCGGTCAGGCTGTCAGGCATGTTCACCGGTACGCCCTGTTCGGAGCGCAAGCGTTGCAGCGCCCCGATCATTGCACCTGTACCGGCCAGGCGGGCACCGGCGTCGTCAGCGCGGAATTCACGTTTGCGCGAGAACCACATGACGATCGCGCTGGCCAGAAAGCCCAGCACCAGCTCGGCAAAGATCGTCGTGATGTAGTAGGCGATACCTTGGCCGTTCTCGGTCTTGAAGATCACCTTGTCGACGAAATTACCGATGATGCGGGCGAAGAACATCACGAAGGTGTTCACCACACCCTGCACCAGCGCCAGTGTGACCATGTCGCCGTTGGCAACGTGGCCGATTTCGTGCGCCAGCACGGCCTTCACCTCATCGGGCGAGAACCGCTCGAGCAAGCCCTGGCTTACCGCGACCAGTGCATCGTTCTTGTTCCAGCCCGTGGCGAACGCGTTGGCTTCATAGGCCGGGAAAATACCGACTTCCGGCATTTTTATGCCCGCATCGCGGGACAATTGTTCAACGGTCTGCAGCAACCATTGCTCATGGCGGGTACGAGGCTGACTGATGATCTGAGTACCGGTGCTCATTTTCGCCATCCACTTGGAGATGAACAGCGAGAACAGCGAGCCCGCGAAACCGAACACAGCGCAGAAAACCAGCAGCTGATTGAGGTTCAGATCAACCCCGTTGGCCGCCATGAACCCATTGAAGCCGAAAAGGCTCAGGGTGATGCTGGCAATCAGCACGACCGCAAGGTTAGTGGCCAAAAACAGCAAAATGCGCATCATGGTCGAAACGTTCTCCTCAGATAAATATTTAACTCGATGCCGGGTATATAAGGGGATGCCCGCTGCTATTCAACAGGGGGACTATTTCAAACTGTGTCCTCTTGTCGCAATCAATGTTAATCCCGCCAGGCTGAACGGCGCCTGAGCCAGAGTGGTCGATGCCTGAAGGGATGTGGGCTGGGTGGATACGCTGTTTCGGCAGGGCAAAAATAAACTGCCCCGAACAGGTCGGGGCAGGGAGGCAGAGCGAGCGGCTGGGTCTGGTTACTGACGATAACCCTTCAAAAAGTTGCCGATACGGCCAATGGCCTGTTCCAGCTCGTCAACCCGTGGCAGGGTCACGACGCGGAAGTGGTCAGGGTGCGGCCAGTTGAACGCAGTGCCCTGAACTACCAGCAGTTTTTCGGAAAGCAGCAGGTCGAGGACAAACTTCTCGTCGTTGAAGATCGGGCAGACCTTCGGGTCAATGCGCGGAAACGCATACAGCGCGCCCATGGGTTTGACGCAACTGACACCAGGAATATCGTTGAGCAGCTCCCAGGTGCGGTTGCGCTGTTCCAGCAGACGGCCGGGTGGCAGGATAAGATCGTTGATGCTCTGATAGCCACCCAGGGCGGTCTGGATAGCATGCTGGCTCGGCACGTTGGCACACAGGCGCATGTTGGCCAGAATGTCGAGGCCTTCGATGTAGCTCTGTGCGTTATGTTTTGGCCCGGAAATGGCGATCCAGCCGGAACGGAAGCCTGCGACCCGATACGACTTGGACAGGCCGTTGAAGGTCAGGCACAGCAGGTCCGGGGCCAGCGAGGCGGTGCAGACATGCACGGCGTCGTCGTAGAGGATCTTGTCGTAGATCTCGTCGGAGAACACCACCAGATTATGCTGGCGAGCCAGCTCCAGCATGCCCAGCAGTACCTCGCGGGAATACACCGCACCAGTCGGGTTGTTCGGGTTGATGATCACCATGGCTTTGGTATTCGGGGTGATTTTGGCCTTGATGTCTTCCAGGTCCGGCCACCAGTTGGCCTGCTCGTCGCACAGGTAATGCACCGGGCTGCCGCCGGACAGCGCCACGGCCGCTGTCCATAGTGGATAGTCGGGTGCCGGGACCAGCACTTCGTCGCCGTTGTTGAGCAGCGCCTGCATCGACATCACGATAAGCTCGGAAACACCGTTGCCCAGATAGATGTCTTCGATGCCGACGCCTTCCACCTGCTTCTGCTGGTAATACTGCATGACGGCTTTACGGGCGCTGAAAAGGCCCTTGGAGTCGCTGTAGCCCTGCGCAGTCGGCAGGTTACGGATCACGTCCTGCAGGATTTCGTCCGGCGCCTCGAAACCAAACGGTGCCGGGTTGCCGATATTCAGCTTGAGGATGCGGTGGCCTTCCTCTTCCAGGCGTTTGGCGTGCTTGAGCACCGGCCCGCGAATGTCATAACAGACGTTTGCGAGCTTGTTCGATTTGTTGAACTGCATGGTGATGATCCCGAAAATGGACGAGCTGTTGCCGGCTTGCAATGAAGGTCGCAGCATGTTCGCCATGAAAATGGGTTTGTATGCGACAAACGCGGGTGCCAGACTGACGTCTGACCTGGCGCAATCATACGTGCCACCTGATCTGTGGAAAAGGTACAGATCGGGGTTTTTCGAATTCGGAGGTGTACCTGTGGACAAGTTGCAGAAAACGCTCGAAGAGTGGAAAGAGATGCTCGACCCGGCGCAGTACAACGTTTGTCGCCTGAAAGGGACTGAGCGGCCGTTTTCCGGCAAGTACAACGATACAAAGACCGCGGGCATCTATCACTGCATCTGCTGCAATGAGCCGCTGTTCGATTCCACTACCAAGTTTGATTCCGGATGCGGCTGGCCGAGTTTCTATGCGCCGCTCGAGGGCAGTGCGGTGGTCGAGGTTCGCGATATGAGCCACGGCATGATTCGTACTGAAGTGGTCTGCGCCAAATGTGATGCGCACCTGGGCCATGTGTTTCCCGATGGTCCGCCGCCGACCGGGCTGCGTTATTGCATCAATTCGGTCTGCCTGGACCTGGTGCCACGCGCCTGAGGGCGATGCGGCACGGCGGCATGCAACGGTTGTGGGGCTTATCTATCCGTATCAATACCGGGAATCCGCGTGCGCCGCGTACCGTCTCACGCTAACGTCAGTGCTCATGTTCCCATCCCGCACTGCACCTTGAACTCGAGGCCATCCTTGATGAGCGAAAACCTGCTGAGTATCCCGGTCACTACGATCAAGGGAGAACAGAAAACCCTCGCCGATTACGCTGGCAAGGCCGTACTGGTGGTCAATACGGCCAGCAAATGCGGATTCACGCCTCAGTACCAGGGCCTGGAAAAGCTCTGGCTGGACTATAGGGATAAAGGGCTGGTGGTGCTGGGTTTCCCTTGCAATCAGTTCGGCAAGCAGGAACCGGGTGACGAGGGCGCGATCTCCGGGTTCTGCGAGCTTAACTACGGGGTCAGCTTCCCGCTGTTCAAGAAGATCGATGTGAACGGTGCCAATGCTCACCCTTTGTTCGTTCGGCTAAAACAGCAGGCCCCGGGTCTGCTGGGGACCGAGCGGATCAAGTGGAATTTCACCAAGTTCCTGATTGGCAGGGATGGCACGCTGGTCAAGCGCTTTGCGCCTTTGACCAAACCCGAGGAGCTGACCGGCGAAATCGAATCGCTACTGCGCTGAGCCCGCTCAGCCGACGCCATTGAGGGGGATCCACTGATCCAGGATGCTGGCCAGTTCGGCGCGGCGGAACGGCTTGGCCAGATAGTCGTTCATGCCTGCTGCCTTGCAGCGCTCACGCTCATCGGGCATGGCGTTGGCCGTAAGGGCTACGATCGGCAGATTTGGCCAGCGGCCGCTGCTGCGGATCTGGCGGCTGGCTTCGTAGCCGTCCATGACCGGCATGTTGCAATCCATCAACACCAGATCGAAATGGCCTTGCTCCAGTTGTTCCAGAGCCTCGCCGCCATGGCTGCTGATAATCACTTCGCATCCCAGCTTGCCAAGTATGCCCTTGGCCACCAACTGATTGACCGGGTTGTCCTCCACCAATAAAACCCGCGCCATACGCTGAGCGGTTTGCTCTGGCGCTCTGGTGTCCCTGACGCCTGCTTCCTCCTGACCCAGTACGCGTCGCAGCGTATGGTAAAGCGCGTTGCGGGCCAGTGGCCGGGCCTGCTGTTGCAGAGGGGCGAGGGCGGTAACCTGTTCGCCTGGCATGAAGTTGCCGTAGGCAGTGACCAGCAGGATCGGCACCGGTGTGCTCGGGCGGATCGCAAACAGGCATTCGGGGCAGTCGGTAATGACCAGGTCCGGGCTGCTGTCGAGGTCCACATCCTCCGGGCGATCGTCAATGCTGCGGCGCTTGAGATCGACCCCCCAGGACGGCAGCAGGCTGCCGAGAAGTTCTACCAGTCCGCTGCCTGCCGAGCTGACCACGGTAACCCGGCCCCTGAGCGCGGTCTGAGTGACCGCGGGCACGTGCACCGGCAACGGCAAATCAGCGCAGAACTGGCTGCCGAAACCGGACTGCGACTGGATACTCAACGTGCCGTTCATGGCCTCGCAAAGGTTGTTGGTCAGCGCCAGGCCCAGCCCCGTACCGCCATACTGTCGAGTGATGGCGGTTTCTGCCTGAGTGAAGGGCTGGAAGATTTTCGCCTGGGCGTCCTGCGCAATGCCGATGCCGGTGTCGCGCACTTCGATGCGTACCCGGTTCTCTCCGGAGTCGGCGTCCTTATGGTGAGTCAGGCGCACATCCACACGCCCGAAACGGGTGAACTTGAGTGCGTTGGACAGCAGGTTGCTGACGATCTGCCGCACCCGGGTCGGGTCACCGGTGACCATCGCCGGAAAGTCCGGAGCAATCAGACAAGTGAGCTCCACGCTGGGGGCTGCGTTCTGTGAGAGCAGGTTGGCGGTGTCCTCGATCAGCACTCCCAGGTCGAAAGGAATGCGCTCGATTTCCAGGTGACCGGCATCGAACTTGGACATGTCGAGAATATCGTTGAGCAGCTCGACCAGCACCTTGCCCGAATCATGGGCGATCATCAGTTGCTGGCGTTGCTCGGCACTGAGCGGGCTGTCCAGTGACAGGGCCAGCATGCCCAGCAGGCCATTGAGCGGCGTACGGATTTCGTGGCTCATGTGCGCGAGAAAAGCCGAGCGCGCATGCGCCATGTCCAGCGCCGTACTGCGTGCTATCTGCAGTTCCTCATTGGATTCACGAAGGCGCATGTTGCTGGCCTTGAGCTCGTTGGTGCGTGCCGAAACGATATTTTCCAGCTCGTTGAGATGTTCGGTCAGCCGGTCTTCGGCCATGCGCCGTCTGGAAAACTCGCTGCTCATGGTTTCGAACTGACGATTGAACGTGGCGACCAGTACGCCGATTTCATCCTGCTCATGATAAGGCGGGCAGGTTATTTTCCCCTGGTCGGGATCGCGCGGATCGCGACTGCTCAGCTCGCGGATCACCCTCACCAGCGGCTTGGTCAGGGTGGCGTAGAACAGAATGGTCAGAATACCGGCCAGCGCCAGACTGCGAACGAATCCGTTGAGCAGGGTGATCTCGGCACGTTGCAGAAAGTGGCTGCCGAAAGCGAAGGTGTCCACGGTCAGGTACAGTGTGCCGATGGTTTCATCCGGCAGATGGTTGAGGTGCAGTTTTTCCTGAAACTGTCGGCTCTCCCCGAACAGCCAGTCGCTGAAGACCCGATAACGTCCTGTCGCCATGGGGCGGTCGACGCTGGAGAGCACCGCGTCATTGTTATCGGTCAGTCTGGCACTCACCACGGCAGGGGAACGCAGCAACCCGAGCGTGAGCTCCTGAGCCAGCTCTGAGTCGATGTTGTAGGCAATGCGTGATGCCGGGTTCTGAATGATTTCCAGCAGCGACTTGATTTCGCGATTGATGGACGCGTCTTCGCTGGCATAATCGATCGCAATCTGGAACAGGCTCAGCAGGGTCCCCAGCGCGAAGCCGATCAGTACGGCAAGACGCGCCTGCTTGAACGAAAGCCTGTTTTTGAGCGATATATCCATGAGTACTTACTGCCACTTCTGGTTGGCCAAGCATAGCTGATAGGCACTGCTGACCAATCAGTTAAATATAAGGAGATCCCGTGGATTCTCGGTTGGATGCTTTTTTGCAACGCGCCGATGCAGTGCTGGCACGCCTGGAGCCGTTGCTGCCAGCGTTGCGCGAGCCGGTTGACTGGTCGCAGGCGCCGGCCGCGCGTTGGGTGCAAGAGGGGCGTAGCGGCTATCTGATGCCATTGCAGGTGAGCCTGGATACGCGTCTGACCGATCTGATCGGTGTCGACCTGCAGCGCGATCAGCTAGGGCGCAATACACGCCAGTTCATCGATGGCCTCCCAGCCAATCATGCGTTGCTCTGGGGCTCGCGCGGCACCGGCAAATCGTCCTTGATTCGCGCTCTGCTGGCTGAATATGCCTCGGCCGGTTTGCGCCTGATCGAGATCGAGCGTGATCATCTGGGCGACCTGCCTCGGGTGGTCGAGCAATTGCACGCACTGCCGCAGCGTTTCGTGCTGTTCTGCGATGACCTGTCCTTCGAGTCGGGTGAAGGTGATTATCGCGTGCTGAAAAGTGTACTCGACGGTTCGCTGGAGCAGGCACCTGACAATGTGTTGCTGTATGCGACGTCCAATCGCCGTCATCTGGTGCCCGAAAAGGAAAGCGATAACGTTGACTGGAAGCACGTCGACGGCGAATTGCACCCCAGTGAGGCCGTGGAAGACAAGATCGCATTGTCTGACCGGTTCGGTCTGTGGCTGTCGTTCTACCCGTTCACTCAGGAACATTATCTGAATGTGGTCGAGCACTGGATCACGCAACTGGCAGACAAAGCCGGCTTGCAATGGCAGCGCGACGAAAACCTTGAAAAAGCCGCGATTCGCTGGGCGACCGCGCGAGGTAATCGCAATGGCCGCTGTGCCTTTCAATTTGCACGTTACTGGGTAGGACTTGAATTGTTGGAGCAACATACATGATTGATTTGCAAACTACCGGCGCTGGCCTGGATGGCTACAGTCTGCTGGCCGCCCAGCTTGAGTCGTTGCTGGCCGACGAGCGCGACTTCGTCGCCAATGCCGCGCAGTTCTCTGCGTTTCTCTATACGCAGATCGATGACCTGAACTGGGCTGGCTTTTATCTCAATCGCGATGAAGAGCTGATACTGGGGCCGTTTCAAGGGCAGATAGCGTGCGTACGCATTCCTTTCGGCAAAGGCGTTTGCGGAGCCGCAGCGCAAAGTCGGCAAACCCAGCGTGTTCAGGATGTTCATGAGTTTCCCGGACACATCGCCTGCGACAGCGCCTCGAACAGCGAGCTGGTGGTGCCGCTGGTCAAGGACGGCCATCTGATCGGCGTGCTGGACCTGGACAGTCCAAGTGTGGGGCGTTTCAAGGAGGAGGATCAGGCGGGGATCGAACGTCTGGCCGCTATCTTTCTGGCATCGACCGACTGCTGAGCCGGTCGGCCTGCCGCTGCCCGGAACCTGGTTCCGGCAGCGGCGGGGGAGTCATCAATCGTAGATGACTTTCTTCTTCCATTCGGATTCTGTTTCGTCTGCTTTCAAGCCTTCGGTCAGCGCGTTGTCGTCGTCTTCGGAAGGCGCAGTGTTGGTCAATACCATCGAGTTGGCGCGGGCCAGTTGTTTTTCCATCGCCAGCAAGTGCTGTTGATAAGTCACCGGGTCCGGCTGATTGCGCAAATACTGTACGCCGCGTTCGAACGCCAGGCGAGCCTGGCCGGGCTGGTCCTGGCTGAGGGCCATCTGTCCGAGGTTATTGAAGAACTCGATGTGCAGCGTAACCAGAATGGTGCGGATCTCACGGATCCAGTGTTTGGCCTCGCTGGTTTGCAGGAAGCCATCATGCGCAGCGCGGGTCACCTGGCCATGCAGGGCTTCAAGCAGGAAGCGCACGTCCTTGGCCTTGGCTTCGGTCTGAATCGGCGTGACCGGGTTGGGCACGTCAATGCGCTCGCCTTTGCCGATCTGTTCTTCCAGCTCGCCAATGCGATGCTTGAGCTGAGCGTTGCCCTTGTCCAGGTTCAGCATGCGCTGGACGACGTTGAGTTCCAGGCGGGTGAGCAGCAGCTTCAAGGCTGGCGACATCAACTGGCCGGGAAATACTTCGGTGATCTCGCTGCAGCGACGCAGGCGATCACTGAGCTCAACCTTGGTACGGGCCTTTTCCAGTTTGCCGTTTTCAGCGACGTGATTCAGGTAGCCGATCGCGATAAGCAGTGCGATACCTGCTACTACCATCAGCGTGATCATGAGTGGAGTCACTGTGCAAACCTCATTTGTTCAATTAGTTTTAGTGCGAGTGTAGTGGCTAAGCACTACTGCGCATAGATGTCCCTCCTGGAGTTTGTCGGCATCTCTTCTATATAGATTAGGCAGCCGAGCGATTGGCGACAATCGGTCGGCGTCCGAACGACATCGAAGTTATTGATTTAAATAAATTTTCAGATGGGGGTTGACGACCCCCCAAACCATCCATAGAATGCGCGCCACTTACAGCGTAAAGCACACAGCGTAGCGCAAATAAGTAGTGAATGTTGTACGTGTGTCCCCTTCGTCTAGTGGCCTAGGACACCGCCCTTTCACGGCGGTAACAGGGGTTCGAGTCCCCTAGGGGACGCCATTGCGGGAATAGCTCAGTTGGTAGAGCACGACCTTGCCAAGGTCGGGGTCGCGAGTTCGAGTCTCGTTTCCCGCTCCATTTTTAAGCAGCTTTGCTTCACGGCAGGGTTGAGTGAAACCAGAACACATCTCCGGATGATGTCTGGAACTGAAACACACACCATTGTGTTTCAGGCAGTGTCCCCTTCGTCTAGTGGCCTAGGACACCGCCCTTTCACGGCGGTAACAGGGGTTCGAGTCCCCTAGGGGACGCCATATTGCGGGAATAGCTCAGTTGGTAGAGCACGACCTTGCCAAGGTCGGGGTCGCGAGTTCGAGTCTCGTTTCCCGCTCCAATTTCACAAAAACGCCGCTCATCAGAGCGGCGTTTTTGTTTGTGCGTTTTGACATCTCCATAAAGATTTTTTCTTCCCTTATGGTCAGTCCTCGCTCTGGCTCGACGCCAGTAATTCGTCGAGCTGCGGCAGCAAGGTCACGCTTTCCTGTTCATTGGAATCGGTACGTGCTACCAGAACCGTTGCTTCTCGCTTGCTACTGCGGTTATAGGGCACATGCGGCATGCCCGCCGGAATATAAAAGAAGTCGCCTTCCTCTACGATTGCATGTTTTTCCAGCGACTCTCCATACCAGCAGCCTGTCGCTCCACGCAGTGCATAAATAGCGGTTTCATGCTCCTGATGCTTGTGTGCCTTGCCTTTGCCTCCTGGCGGGATCGTCAGCAGTTGCATATGGATATGCCGGGCACCGGCACTTTGTGCAGAGATGCCGACTTGATAATCCAGCCCCTGTTTGCCTTGAGCGGTCTGAGCGGGTTTCAAAAGGACACAATCAAGTTGATCACTGGCCACGGTTTTCTCCTCGTCTGATGCTCGAACGAGCTTGTCCACTGAGCCCGCTGCCCGATCAAGGCAGCGGGCATTGAACAATATGCCTGATGGGCGGGAGTGTGGCGCAGGCGTTGGCGTCGATCAAGTGAAAGAAACGCCATGTCGGTATCGATGTCTGGTGTGATGCATCAAGGCATTTGCGGCAGTTCATTGGGTCGCATATCAAACACCAGCACTTCTGCGTCAACGCCCTCGCTCAGGCGTATGGCCTGTTCGTTACGCACGCGCACCCCATCTCCTTCACCCAGTTGCTCGCCATTGAGCACCACACTGCCACGCGCAACGTGCACGTAGGCATAGCGGTTGGCCGCCAGCTCCAGGGTCGCGGTTTCATCTCCATCGAACAGGCCGGCATACACCCGGGCGTCCTGGCGCACCTTGAGCGCACCGTTCTCGCCTTCCGGCGAAATGATCAGTTGTAAACGACCGCGCTTCTGTTCGGCACTGAAGTGCTCTTGCTGGTAGTTCGGCGTTGCGCCTGCAACGTTCGGCACAATCCATATCTGCAGAAAGTGCACGCCCTCGGACGGCGAGTGGTTGAACTCGCTGTGCGCCACGCCGCTGCCGGCACTCATCAGTTGCACGTCGCCAGGGCGAATCACCGAACCGGTGCCCAGCGTATCCTTGTGCTCCAGAGCACCTTCCAGCACGTAAGAGAAAATCTCCATGTCGCGGTGTGGGTGTTGGCCAAACCCCTTGCCTGCAATCACGCGATCGTCGTTGATCACCAGCAGGTCGGAAAAACCCTGTTCCTGCGGGTTGCGATATCCGGCAAAGGAAAAGGTGTGAAAGGATTTCAGCCAGCCATGATTGGCTGCGCCGCGGTCGGAAGCTTTGCGAAGAGTCAGCATGATTCTTTCTCCATCCGTTTATCGACGCTGCACATTCAGCAATCGATCAAGTGAGACAGAGACTACGGGTTATCGACTGTCACAATAAGTCCTTGAAAGGCGAATGACTGTCTCGCTGTGGTTGACAGTGCGCGCTGACGCGTTACGCTTTGTCGCATAGCATTTTGCGTTTACCCAGGCCACGACCATGAACCCTTTTGAAGACATGCGGATTTTCTGCCAGGTCATGGAGTCCGGCAGCTTCACGGCGGCGTCCGACAAGCTGGGCCTGTCCAAACAATTTGTCAGCCGCCGCCTTATGCAACTGGAGGCGCGGCTGGGCGTGCGTCTGCTCAACCGCTCTACGCGACGTCTGGATGTCACGCCCTTGGGTCAGAGTTATTACGAATCAGCCGTGCGCCTGCTGGCCGAGGTCGAACAGGTCGAGCAGGGGATTGCCGGGCAGAATAACGAGCCGCGCGGCACCCTGCGCCTGAGTGCGCCGCTGTCGTTTGCCGTCGCGCATCTGGGATGTCTGCTGCCACTGTTCCTGGAGCGCTATCGCGATGTCGCGGTGGAAGTGGACTTGAGTGATCGTGCGGTGGATGTGATCAGTGAAGGCTACGATCTGGTTCTGCGTATCGGGGTGCTGGAAGACTCCAGCCTGATCGCCCGACGCATCGCGTCGATCGACCGGGTCTACTGCGCCAGTCGGGCCTACCTGGCCAAGCGTGGCACGCCGCAAAAACCTGACGACCTGCATGCCCATGATTGTCTGCCCTATGGTCACAGCCGGCAGGCGCAATGGCGTTTTCAGTGGCAGGGCAAGCCATTGACCCTGAACGTCAGCGGGCGGATGCGCGCCAACAATGGAGAACTGCTCAGAGACTCGGCGATGGCCGGGCTGGGCATCACTTATCTGCCGACGTTCATCGTTGGCGCAGCGCTGCGCGAAGGCAGTCTGGTACGAGTGCTGGATGACCTGCGCCCCGAGCCATTGACGTTGTCGGCAGTTTACCCTCAGCACCGACAGGCCTCACGCCCGGTGCAGGCCTTCGTCGATTTCCTGCGTGAGCGCCTGGAGTCAGGTATCGAGCTTAATGATCCGCAAGGCCGAGGTCATCACTGAAGCGGCTTTAGATGATTTTTTTGCATCTTAGGCTAGAACAAAAATGAATTTAGCTAATTTTTGTCCGGGTGGTAGGGTCATTGCCGATCACGTCGTTCTGTCCGATGCCTCTGGAGACCCTGCCCGTGCCGACACTCATTATCCGCTGGAGCCAACGCCTGTTGACGGGGCTGGCCCTTGTCCTTGTGGCCGCGCTGAATACTCAGGCTGCCGATCTCATCGTCGGTGATCAGAGTTACAGCGCCCGGACCGTCATGGAAGCGGCCGGTGTACTCAAGGATCTTCCCTACGAGCTGGAATGGAAGCAGTTCACGGCAGGCTCTCCGGTTGCAGAAGCATTGAATGTCGGCAGTCTGGATATCGGCTTGCTGGGTGATTCGCCCGCGCTGTTCATGGGCGCGCTGGGTGCTCCGATCAAAGTGATCGGCGTGTCGCGGCAGAATCTCGAGGGTGTTGCGATTGTGGTGCGCAAGGATTCGCCGATCAAAACCGTCGCTGATCTGGCCGGCAAGAAGGTCGCCATCTGGAAAGGATCGTTCAGCCAGCAGTTGACGCTGACTGCGCTGGACAAGGCGGGTGTCGCCCGCGATGCCGTGGATTATCGCTACCTTGGCGCACTGGACTCTTCCCATGCACTGGACGGTGGCTCGGTGGATGCCATTGCGACCTGGGAGCCCTATGTCACTCAACAGGAGCGTCAGGGCGCACGGATCATTGCGACCGCCGAGGGACTGATCCCTGCGCAAAGCTTCATTGTTGCCAACGATCAGGCGATCAAGGACAAGCGTGCGCAGATCAGTGATTTCCTGCAACGCCTGCAAGCTGCCCGCGCCTGGTCGGTCAGTGATCCACAGCACAATGAAATCTATGCCAATGCCTGGGCCGCGCTGACCAAGGCCGATGCACAAGTGGCGCGCCGCTGGTTTTCCCGGGCTCAGGTCGTGGTGGTGCCGATTACCCCGCAAGTGGTGGCCGGCGCACAGCAGACCATCGATTTTTTCAACAAAGCAGGGCTGACCAGGCGCTATCCTGCTGCCAGCGTATTCGACGAATCGTTCAATGCGGTGTTGGACAGCCAGACGCAGGCCGCCCGCTGAACGACTGTTTTGTCCGGGAGCCTTTACCATGAGCCTTACATCATTGCACTGGGGCGCCTATCGCCCGCAGGTCAAGGGCGGAAAACTGGAAGCACTGTTGCCTGCGGAATGGGACCAGGACCCGTCACCGATTGGCGATTCGGTTGCCGACGCCATAACCTCGCCCACTCGCATCATGCGCCCGGCGGTACGTCGCAGTTTTCTTCAACAGGCAGGCGGGCGTCCCGATTTGCGCGGACAGGAACCGTTTGTCGAGGTCTCTTGGGACGTCGCACTGGATCTGGTCGCCAGTGAGTTGCAGCGTGTCAGGCACGAGCATGGCAACCGGGCCATCTTCGGCGGCAGCTATGGCTGGGGCAGCGCAGGGCGCTTTCATCACGCGCAAAGCCAGCTGCATCGTTTCCTCAACTGCATAGGCGGTTATGTATTCAGTACCGACAGCTACAGCCTGGGTGCCGGACGCGTACTGATGCCGCACATCGTCGGCAACATGGACTGGCTGCTGGCGGCGCATACGTCCTGGAAGAACCTCGCCGAACACTGCGAGCTGTTCGTTGCCTTCGGTGGTCTGCCGGCCAAGAATGCGCAGACCAGCCCCGGCGGTGCCAGTGATCACCTGCTGACCGACGCGCTGCAGCGCATGTCTGACGCCGGTGTGGAGTTCGTCAATGTCAGCCCGTTGCGTGATGATCTGACTGGCCCTGAGCATAACCAGTGGCTCGCTGTACGACCAGGCAGCGACACGGCGTTGATGATGGCGCTTGCCTGGGTATTGATCAGCGAGGGTCTGCACAACGAGGATTTCGTCCAGCGCTACACCGTGGGCTACGAACGCTTTCGCGATTACCTGCTGGGTGTACCGACGGCCAGCCGAAGGACCCGCGCTGGGCCGAGGCATTGACCGATATCCCTGCGCAGCAGATTGTCGCGCTGGCACGGCGCATGGCCAGCAAGCGCACCATGATCAACGTCGCCTATTCCTTGCAGCGTTCGCTACATGGCGAGCAACCATTCTGGATGACCGTTACCTTGGCCGCGCTGTTGGGGCAGATAGGCTTGCCCGGTGGCGGTTTCGGGTTGGGTTACGGCTGCATGAACAACACCGGCAGTGGCCGCAAGGCGTTTTCCGGGCCGCGTTTTTCCCAGGGCAGCAACCCGATCAAGGAGTTCATTCCGGTCGCGCGGGTGACGGATATGTTGCTCAACCCCGGTACACCCTTCGATTACAACGGTCAGCAACAGACTTACCCGGACATCCGCCTTGTGTATTGGGCGGGCGGCAACATCTTTCATCATCATCAGGACCTCAATCGGCTGCTCGAAGCGTGGCAGCGGCCGCAAACCATCATTGTTCATGAACAGTTCTGGACCGCTCAGGCGCGCTATGCCGATATCGTGCTGCCGGCCACCACGGCGCTGGAGCGCGACGATATCGGCAGCTCGGCCTCTGACCGCTTCATGATTGCCATGCAACAGGCCATCGAGCCGGTGGGCGAGTCTCGCGATGACTATTCGATTCTGTCCGGGCTGGCCCGGCGGCTGGGTGTGGCAGATGCGTTTACCGAAGGTCGCGATGCGCGCGGCTGGCTGCACTTTATCTATGACGAGTCTCGGCAGCGGGCCGAAACGTTCGGTATCACGCTGCCTGATTTCGAGCAGTTCTGGCGTGACGGTGTGCTGGAAATAGACTATCCGCAAGCCGACACCGTGTTGCTCAAGTCCTTCCGCGATAACCCTGATGCGCACCCATTGCCGACACCGTCCGGACGCATCGAGATATTCTCCGAACGCATCGCAGGCTTTGTCTATGCCGATTGCCCCGGCCATCCGGTATGGCTGAACAAGCCAGCGCCGACCCATGCGCTGCACCTGCTGTCCAATCAACCGAAAACCCGCCTCCATAGCCAGTACGACCACGGCAGCTACAGCCGGGCTTCTAAAATTCAGGCGCGCGAGCCGCTGACCATTAACCCGCACGACGCCCAGTCGCGAGGGCTGGTCGATGGTGACGTGGTCAAGGTCTTCAACGAGCGGGGGGCGTTTCTGGCCGGGGTGATCGTATCGGATGGCATTCGGCCCGGCGTGGTGCAGATAGCCACCGGTGCCTGGTTCGATCCACTGGTGCCTGGCGAGCAGGGCAGCCTGGAAAAGCATGGGAATCCCAACGTGATCACTCAGGACGTCGGTGCGTCCAGCCTGTCGCAAGGCTGTGCGGCGCAGACTGCGTCGGTGGAAATCGTCAAATGGGCAGAGGCATTGCCGCCAGTGACGGCGTTCGAGCCGCCGTCCTTGCTCTGAAAAGGTGTTACCGACCGCTTTGCTGGTCTTTGCTGCGCGCCGCAAAAGCGGCCTTGCCCACGCCCATCAGCACCGCGTCGTTCTGCGGTGTATGCACCCGGCCGCACAGGACATTACGGTAATGGCGCTGCAGCGGGTTACTGCGTGAAAGTCCTGGATTTCCGGACGCTTCTATAGCCAATCCCACCGCGCGGATCGCATTGCCGGTTACCAGGTATTTGATTTGCGCGGCATGCTGTGCCGACGTATAGCCATGGGCCGCAGAGTGCAGCAGACTCTGGTTGGCGAACAGCAGCGTGTCGATCTGCCCGACTGTTTCCTGAAAGCGTGGCAAGGTCGACAAGGCCGCGCCGAGGTTGGATGGCGTGCGCTGCTCTAGCCAGTTCACCAACCAGTCGCGTGCGGAGTGGGCGATGCCGTCATAGACCGACGACAGCAATACCGACATCCACAGCATGCCCGCCCCATCAAGCTCGGATTGCGGAGCGCTCCACGGGCTCACGCTGACGGCGTGGTCGAGCGGCACCCGCACGTTGTCGAATCTGACTTCGTGGCTACTGGTGGCGCGCATGCCCAGATGATCCCAGTCCTCGATGATTCTGATGCCCGGTGTGTCCTTGTGGACCAGCCAGCTGCCCACCAGCGGATCATCGTCATCGCTGCGTGCCCATACGGCAAACCAGGTCAGGCCATGACTGCCGGTGGAGTAGATCTTGCTGCCGCTGATGTGCCAGCCGTTGGCGCTGCGGCGGGCGATGGTGCCTGGCAGACCGCCGCGCGCCGGTGTTCCCAGGTCGGGCTCCACGCGCAGGGCATTGATCAGCGCCCCATCGCGTACCGCTTCCTCGGCGACCTGTACGCGTAAATGGCTCGGCCAGTTGCGGTTTTCTTGCAGCCTCGAATGCTGCAGGTATTGCATAACCAGAATCAGCGCCGTTGAAGGCTCGCCTTTTGCCACCGCGCTGACCACCTGCTGCGCACGCGGCAGATCGGCACCGCCGCCGCCCAGTTCGGTCGGCACGGTCAGGCCAAGCAGGCCATGGGTGTGCAACAACTCGAAGTTGGCATGAGGGAATTCGGCGCTGATGTCGTACTGCTCGGCGGTTTCAGCCAGGGTGGCGGTCAGCGCAGCCAACCGTTCGCCGAAGTCTTCGGCCGACTCGAGTGACGGGACATGCTGGCGCTGGGTCGGGCGCAGGGTCGAGAGTGTCATGCGGGGGTCCTTTTCGCAGCGGTTATGCAGCATTCATTGAGCAGCAGCCTGAGCGATCTGCGCGCGTGATGCGTTGAAGCTCTTGTCGAAGCCTGTGGAAACGTCAATCCGTCTGGTCAGGATGCCTTCGGCCAGGTAGGTGTCAGCGGTGTTTTGCAGGCCCTGGACAATCTGATCGTCAATCGGCGTGCGCTGCATTTTCGTCGCCTTGGCCACTGCCAGATGCACCGCCAATGGCAGGCCGGTGACCTTCGCCTGGGCAGCAGCATATTCTTCGGGGTGGGCATTGGACCAATTGAAGGCGCGCTCCACGCGAGCGACGAAATCATCCAGTTGGGCGCGTTTGCTTTCGATGGCTTTGCTGGTAGCAGCGAGGTAAAGGTGATTGCTCAACAGTTCGCTGCCACTGACCAGCACGCGAGCGTCACTTTGCGTGATGGAAATCGTGGTGTATGGGTCCCAGGTCGCCCAGGCATCGGCATCGCCGCTGTCCAGCAGCAGGCGCGATTCGCTGGGCAGCAGGTTGATAAAGGTGACGTCACTGGTTTTCAGCCCGGCCTCCTGCAAGGCGCGGATCGCCAGATAATGGCCGATGGAGCCACGTCCGGTGACGATACGTTTGCCTTTCAGGTCGGCAACGGTCTTGATCGGCGAGTCTTTCGGCACCAGCACCGCCGTGGTGAAGCGCCCCTGGGCGTGAGTGATGCTGACCACCTTCAACGACGCGCCCGCGCCCAGAGCGAATACATAGGGCGCATCACCCAGTGCACCGATATCCACAGCGCCCGCATTCAGTGCCTCTCCCAGAGGTGCCGCCGAGGGGAACTCGGAAAACTGGATCTCGTACGGCACATCTTTGAGTTCGCCGGAGACTTGCAACAGTATTTTCAGCAGTGACTTCTGATTGGCGACCAACAGCGGAGCCTGTTCGGCAGCCACCGCCTGCTGGCCTGCCAGCACACTGAGCAATGCGCCCAGCAACAGGCTTTTGAGGGCCAGGGGAAATTTCAAAAAAGGCAGCATTGAGGTGTTTCTCCATTGAGTTGATCGGTCGGCCAGACACTTGTCGTTCCTCACGCTCCAGCGTGGGAATGCCTTGGGTGACGCTCCGCGTCACAAATCCGCGCCGCACCGCAGGTTCACGGCTGGACGCGGAGCGTCCAGAAATGCGTGCCAGCGCTGAGCATTGGCACGATAGCCATGCACACGCTCAGATCACATGAAACCCATGTGTGCCGTCACGCCCTAGTTGTTCTACCAGGCCATACTCCCAGTCCAGATACGCCTGCATGGCTTCACGCGGCGCATCGGTGCCTTCATAAGGGCGGCGGTAGCGGTCGATGCGTGGCGAGGCCAGTCGGCTTTCGCCGTGCTCCAGTGGCTGACCGGCCTTGATCCAGCTGGCGGTGCCGCCGTCGAGCAGAAACACCGGTTTGTCGGTCAGGGCCTCGACATCGGCCACAGCAAAGCGCGCCAGACGGCTGCTGCCGCAGGTCAATACATAACGATCGGCGGCGGGTATCTTCTCCAGCGCCTGTTTGAGGTCGGCGCGCAAGGTCCACCAGGCACCGGGAATGTGCTGTTTGACATAGTTGGCGCTGGCCGTGAAGTCCAGCACCGCCACGTCCACCTGTGTCTGCCATTGAATGAGGGTCTCGACGCTGATCGCTTCCACATGTGGCGGTGTCGGGAAGGGCGCGTCCCAGTCACCCGGTTCGCTGAAATCTGTGGCCTCCAGATCATCGATCACCGCCACGTCCCAGCCCAGTTGCGCCAGCCACGAGGCCGACATGTTGGCGCGTACGCCATCGTCATCCAGCAGAACGATTCGTGCGCCGCGTACGCTGGCGAAATGATCGGTTTCCTGCACCAGCTGTCCGCCTGGAGTCGAGCGCGCACCGGGCAGATGGCCTTTGGCAAACTCTTCCGGGGTGCGTACATCGAACAGGTAGGTGGTGCGTGATGCCTCGGTTTGCCAGTGTTGCAGATCAGCGCGACTGGCCCGTTTGACACCGGCGCGGTCGGCGACCTTTTGCGCATCGGTACTGGCGGCCTCGCGGGTTTCTTCGCTGACCGCCGCAAAGCGCCGGTTCTGACCATGGTCCAGCGTCTGACCGGCGAGCAGCCAGCCAATCGTGCCATTGCGCAGGGCGCTGATCTGGTTGGGAAGCCCCGCGTTGACCAGCGACTGAGTGCCGATGATGCTGCGCGTGCGGCCAGCGCAGTTGACGATGATTCGCGTGTTCGGGTCCGGTGCCAGTTCCCGCGCCCGCAGTACCAGCTCGGCTCCCGGCACGCTGATGCCGCCGGGAATGCTCATGGTCTGGTATTCGTCAAAGCGCCGGGCATCCAGTACGACTACATCGGCGTTGCTGTCGAGCAGGGCCTTGACCTGTTCAGCCGCCAGCGACGGCGTGGCACGCTGATGCTCTACCAGTTCGCCAAACGCCTTGCTAGGCACATTCACGTCGATGAACAGCTCGCCGCCCGCGTCACGCCAGCCTTGCAGGCCACCTTCGAGCAGTTTGACGTTGCTGTAGCCCAGTGCCTGCAGACGTTGCAGGGCGACGTGCGCCAGGCCTTCGCCGTTGTCATACAGAGTCACGGCGGTATCACGGCGCGGAATTCGCGAGAAAACCTCCAGCTCCAGTTTCGACAGCGGGATGTTCACGGCAAACAACGGGTGAGCCTCGGCAAAGGGCGCTTCTTCACGTACGTCTACCAACGCCAATTCCTGGCGGTCCAGCAATGCCTGACGAACGTCGGCGAAAGATCGGGTGGCGGGTGTGGTCATCGGGCGGGGCTCCCTGTTGGCTGATCCTGATGGGGCGTGGCAGTACTGACGGCATTGGAATAGCCGGAGATAAAAAGCTTTTCGGTGCCGTCGAGGTCATAAACCGCACGCTTTACGGTGCCGATATCGGCACCGTAAACGTGGATGCTGATCGACACCTGGTCGTTGAAGGCATTGCTGACCTGATGGACATCGTTGCTGAGCGGTGACAGCGCCTCTACCTGGCCGGGTTGCAGGCGAATCGCCGGGCCATTGGTCTCGAAGCGTCCCTGGGTATTGCGGACATAGCCCTGCGAATGTTCTGCGCCACGCAGCATACCGATCAGGCCCCAGACGCGATGGTCATGAATCGGTGTGCGTTGCCCCGGTCCCCAGACAAAACTGACCACCGAAAAGCGTTGCTGTGGATCGGCATGCAAGAGAAATTGCTGATAGCGGCTTGGGTCCGGTATGGCAAATTCTTCTGCCAGCCAGTCATCATGGCTGACCAGCTGTGCCAGCAGCTTGCCGCCGCGACGCAACAGATCGCCTTCGTGCGGTTCGCTGCCAATCAGCTGAGTGAGCGCGTCGATAAAGGCCCCGAGTCGTTCCGGGTGTCGGTTCTGAGTCATGTCCATTTCCAGATCAGGGTCAAGGAATGGTTCGATATAAGCATAATATGGATATTTAATATGCTATTTTTTAATGATTAGGTTATAACGAAAACGTCTTTTACTTCCTTGCTGCACTGCGTGAAATCTAGCGCTTGGCTGTTGGACGGGCTATGAATGAACGCTTGTCAGGACTATGCTTTTTGCCTATGTCTTCTTTCTTTTTTATGTGCGGTCCGAATGAAAATTGATGATATCGATGCGTTCGTTGCAGTTATCCGCTGTCAGTCGATCAGCCATGCCGCTGAATCGCTGGATCTGACCCAGCCGGCCATCACTCGCCGGGTGCAGAATTTCGAGCAGGCCCTCGGGGTCGAGCTGTTCGACCGCAATACCAAACCGCTCAAGCCGACCCTGATGGGCACTCAGGTGTACCAGAAGTGCCTGGCGATCCTGCGCGAGATGGATTCGCTGCGTGAGCTAGTGGCCAGCGATACACCGCCCAGCGGTCTGCTGCGTCTGGGCGTACCGCAGACCATTGGTGATGTGGTGCTGCTCGATGCGCTCAAGCAATTGCGCGGCGAGTTTCCGGATCTGCGGGCTCAGGTCATCACCGGCTGGGGCAGCCACCTGATCGGCAAAATAGAAAACGGTGAGCTGGATGCCGCAGCGGCGCTGTTTCCGGCAGGCAAGATATTTCCGGAAAACATCGTGGGTCAGTCGATTGGCAAGATGGAGCTGGTGGTGGTCTGCGCCAAGGGCCTGGTGCCGAAAAAGCTCGGCAAGCTGGCGGACTGCTATGAGCAGGGCTGGGTGCTCAACCCTGACGGCTGCGGTTTTCGCGCAGGTTTGCAGCGTACGCTGAGCGATCAGGGGCTGAGCATGAAAGTCAATCTGGAAACGTTCGGCACCGAGCTGCAATTGGGGCTGGTGGCCGATGGCATGGGGTTGGGGCTGGTACCGAGGCCGTTGCTGGAGCGCAGTGCTCACTGCCAGCAACTGGTGGTGTTGCCGCTCAAGGACTTCAAGCCAGTGATGGATCTGTGGCTGTTCTACCCGCGCTTTCTCGGCAATCTGCAAGCGCCGGTCGAAGCCTTTGGCGCATTGGTGGCTCGCTCTCTCAAGCCGGTGTCAGCCGCCGCGTGAAAGGTCATTGCGGGCAGGCAGTCTTCAGTACGAAGCCTGGCCCGCCCGCAGGGCGTTGAATCAGGCGACCCGCTCGCGGGCCTGCTGTTCGCGCTGAGCCACCAGTGCGCGGGTCAGCGGGATCAGTTTTTTGCCGTAATCGATGGCGTCTTCCAGCGGATCGAAGCCGCGAATCAGGAAGGTGGTAATTCCCAGATCGTAGTAATCCAGCAGCGCTTCCGCGACCTGTTCCGGGGTGCCGACCAGCGACGTGGAATTGCCCTGCGCGCCTAGCAGACCGGCGATGCCTGTCCACAGTCGTTTGTCCAGACGCGAACCTTGCGCAGCGGCCGCCAGCAGGCGACGCGACCCTTCGTTGGGTGGCTCGCGACGGATAAAGCCGTTGTGGTCTGCCAGTGCCTTGGCTTTTTCCAGAATGCTGTCGGCACGCGCCCAGGCCTGTTCTTCGGTCTCGGCCAGAATCGGTCGCAATGACAGGCTGAAGCGAATGGTCCGCCCATGTCTGGCGGCTTCGGCGCGCACCTGCTTGACGACATCGCGTACCTGTTCGTACGTCTCACCCCACAACGCGTAGACGTCGGCGTGTTTGCCCGCCACCGCAATCGCGGCTGCCGAGGAGCCGCCGAAGTACAGGGGGATATGTGGCTGCTGCGGGGATTTGACCAGCGAGTGCGCGCCCTCGAACTGGTAGTAGGTGCCCTGATGATCGAACGGCTTGTCGCTGGTCCATTCCTGACGTACTACGCTGAGGTATTCGTCGCTGCGTGCGTAGCGTTCGTCCTTGCCGATGTGGCTGCCGTCAGCGCGCAGTTCCTTGTCGTCGCCGCCGGTGATGATATGTACCGCCGTGCGCCCGCCATTGAAGACGTCCAGCGTCGCAAACTGCCGTGCAGCCACGGTGGGAGAGATGAAGCCGGGGCGATGGGCAACGAGGAACTTCAATGAGCTGGTCACGCTGGCGGCATGCGCCGCGACCAGGGTGCTGTCCGGGCTGTTGGAGTGGTAGGCGATCAGCGCACGATCAAAGCCTGCGTCTTCATGAGCCTTGGCCACTGTCTTCACGTAGTCGGGCTGGACAGTCGCGCCGCTGCGCGGGTGGATTTCAGAACCGGGTTGCGTGGCGATATAGCCAATGAATTCGATGCTCATGAGTACTCCTGCCAATGGTTGAGGTCCGTTCGACCTTGTCGAGAAGCACCATAAAGGCAAGCAGCCAAGGCTGTGAAATTCGATTTCGGTCTAAGTTAATTATAAAAAATATGCATCATCTGTTTTGATTTTAATCAAATATTTTGACTATTAGCTTAGGTCTAAATCGAATTTCACGCGATTTTCTTATGCAATTAGCATGTGTCCATACTGCATCGGGTGTGCTTTACCCGGTTTGCTCAGGAAGGATGCGCCCATGTCTGACACAACGCTCAAACCACTCGAATCCGGTTTTCTGGTGATCAACAAGCCTGCACAACGCCGCGCTTCTGAACAGCGTCGCCAGCGCCGGCAGGTGCCGGGATCTGTATTGCGTCTGCTCAGCCCGCTGGCGCTGTTGCTGTTCTGGGAACTGGCCTCGCAAACCGGTTTGCTGCCCGTCAGGGTGATTGCCGCTCCGTCGCAGATAGGCGGCACGCTGTGGTCGATGATCCTCTCGGGCGAGTTGGCCCGCCATCTATGGGTTTCTCTGCAGCGGGCGCTCCTGGGGTTGAGCATCGGCGTCAGCATCGGGGTTGTTGCTGCGCTGGTAAGCGGGCTGTCTCGGCGCGGTGAAATCGTTCTCGACTCGCCGATGCAAATGCTGCGCACTATTCCTTCGCTGGCACTGGTGCCACTGTTCATTCTTTGGTTCGGCATTGGCGAGTTCACCAAAGTGGCGCTGATCGTGATGGGTACTACCTTTCCGGTTTACCTGAACCTGTTTTCCGGTATCCGCAACATCGACCCTAAACTGATCGAGGCCGCGAACACGTTGGGATTGAGCCGTCGTGAACTGATCTGGCACGTCATTCTGCCCGGCTCGTTGCCGTCATTTTTCGTCGGGCTGCGCTACTCGCTGGGTATTTCCTGGCTGGCACTGGTATTTGTCGAGCAGATCAACACCACCGCAGGCATCGGCTATCTCGCCAGCGATGCGCGGGACTTCATGCGCACGGATGTAATCGTTATCTGCCTGTTGATCTACAGCGTCCTTGGCCTGGTGATCGACGGCATCATTCGCACGCTGGAGCGCTATGCTCTGGCCTGGCGACCGACCTTTGTGAGGCATTGAGCATGGCAACGCCTGATTTGCGCAACATCTCCTCCGTCACGAACGAAGCTGCTCAGGCACCGGTACAACTGCGCAATGTGGTCCGCCAGTTTGGTCGGCAGCGGGTGATTGACGGGCTGGATCTGGACATCGCAGCGGGTGAATTTGTCGCGTTGCTGGGTGCCAGCGGTTCCGGCAAAACCACTTTGCTGCGTACCCTGGCCGGGCTGGATGAGATCGACAGCGGCGAGTTGCGTGTACCGGCAGCGCGTTCAGCGGTGTTTCAGGAGCCGCGGCTGATGCCGTGGAAAAGTGCCTGGAAAAACGTGATTCTCGGCCTGCGCGTCAACGATGCCAAGGCACGCGCCGAAGCGGCGTTGACCGAGGTCGGCCTGGCCCACCGTCTGAATGCCTTCCCGGCGACGCTGTCCGGCGGAGAGGCACAGCGCGTAGCGCTGGCACGGGGGCTGGTCCGTGAGCCCGAATTGCTGCTGCTCGACGAGCCATTTGCCGCACTGGATGCCTTGACCCGCATCCGCATGCATCAACTGATCATTGATCTGTGGCGCAAGCACACCCCGGCGGTGCTGTTGGTGACCCACGATGTCGATGAGGCGATCTTGCTCGCCGATCGGGTCATCGTGCTGGCCGACGGTAAGATTGCCGATGATATACGTGTCGACCTGTCGCGCCAGCGTGACAGCGGCCAGCCCGGATTTCAGGCGATTCGCAGCCGCTTGCTGGGTGTGCTGGGCGTAAAAGCGCAGGCTGCCGACACGGCGGCGCAGGAGCCCACTCAGGACGTGACGCTCAGCGCATTGCGTCGTGTCGCCAATGCTCGTTGATCCTGCATCGGGTGCGTATCATGGGCGTCTGAATTTCTGGAGGGGTGCCCATGTCTGCCGAAAAGCCTGAAGTCGTCATCACCTATTGCATCCAGTGCCAGTGGTTATTACGCGCTGCCTGGCTCGCTCAGGAGCTGTTGAGCACTTTCGGCGATGATCTGGGCAAGGTCTCGTTACAACCGGGCACCGGTGGCGTTTTTCGTATCACGTGCGACGGCGTACAACTCTGGGAGCGCAAGGCCGACGGCGGTTTTCCCGAGGCCAAGGTGCTCAAGCAGCGTCTTCGAGACCAGATCGATCCGGCCCGTGATCTTGGCCACAACGACCGTCATTCTCCTGCCAGTCCTGAGGAATAAGGGCGACTGTCACGACATCGCCATTCACATGTCACATTCGGTTAACCGGCATGCTCCATTCTCGTGGAAACCCTGCCGGAGGTCGCCTCATGACCAGCGCTCAGCTCGCCACACCCAGCCGCAAACAACGCGTGCGGACCTTGTGGATTTCCGACGTTCACCTGGGCACGCGCGACTGCCAGGCCGAGCACTTGTCTGCGTTCCTCAAGCGCTATCAGGCTGACAAGGTCTACCTGGTCGGCGATATCATCGACGGCTGGAAACTGCGCGGCGGCATGTACTGGCCGCAGGCGCACACCAATGTGATTCGCCGGCTGCTGACCATGAGCAAGCGCGGCACGGAAGTGATCTATGTCACCGGCAATCACGACGAGTTTCTGCGTCGTTACTCCAAACTGGTGCTGGGCAATATTCAGTTGGTGGACGAGGTCGAGCACGTGACCGCCGATGGACGTCGTTTTCTGGTCATCCACGGCGACCAGTTCGACGTGATCACCCGCTATCATCGCTGGCTGGCCTTTCTGGGCGACTCGGCCTATGAATTCACCCTGACCCTGAACCGCTGGCTGAACCACTGGCGCGCCAGATACGGCTATGGCTACTGGTCACTGTCGGCGTACCTGAAGCACAAGGTCAAAAGCGCGGTGAACTTCATCAGCGATTTCGAGGAAGCCATCGCTCACGAATGCGTGAAGCGCGGGCTGGACGGGGTTGTTTGCGGGCATATCCACCATGCGGAAATCCGCCAGGTAGGCGGCGTGGAATACCTCAATTGCGGTGACTGGGTTGAATCCTGCACCGCCCTGATCGAGCACCTGGACGGCAGTATCGAACTGTTCCGCCTGGCGGATGCGCACTTGAAAGCCAGCCAGGCAGTGGTTCAGGAGCCGGTCAGCGAAACGGCTGTCTGAAGCAACCGGCCTAGAATGGCACCTTGCCCAACAGCATGTCGCGGTACATCACGAAGTCGCCGAGCAAACTGTAAAAAGGATGCTTGAACGTGGCCGGACGGTTCTTCTCGAAAAAGAAATGCCCGGCCCAGGCGAAGCCATAACCTGCGACCGGCAGTAGCCATAACAACCACCATCGACCGCTGCCCACACCGAATGCCAGCAGGAAAATCACCAAAGAAGTACCGACAAAGTGCAGACGTCGACTGGTACTGCTGCTGTGCTCGGCAAGATAAAAGGGATAGAACTCGGCAAAGCTCGAAAAACGCTTGATGGAATCCACGTTGCCTGTCCTCGTGCGGGGTCTTGTTGTTATACACAAATTTAGCCGACTGTCGTACCGATGTGGAGTATTCGATTACCGTGCCAATCCACCGCGTTGGCATAATGGTCAAAAGCCGACCCGAGTCGGACCCCTATCCCCCTGATACCCCAGAACCGCCGTGTGACGCAGAGCGTCACGAATTGCATGCCGACGCGGAGCGTCGGCACGATAGTCATCAGCTTTCGCCCCGTGCCTTTAACCACACTGCTCTAAAACGCTTTTTACCGCGATGGCACAAACGACGCCGGTTGCGACGTAAGTGACGGCTGAGTCCTGGCGCTGATCCGTGGGTAGCCTGGCAGGACGCCAGGCTAGCCGCACCGGGCCATGGATGGCCCGTTGCGGCGCCCCGCGGATCAGCGTCAGGGCGAAGGAACCCGACGAAGTCGGGCCGGAAACGGAGCTGGGACTTTGCTTACTTTGGTCCCTCAAAGTGAGTCGCCGAGTGGCGAAAAGCCGACCCGAGTCGAACCCCAATCCCCCTGACACCCCAGAACCGCCGTGTGACGCAGAGCGTCACGAACTGCATGCCGACGCGGAGCGTCGGCACGATAGTCAAGGTCATGCCTTGCACACAGCCGCTGCCAACGCAATGCTTTTCAACCACGATGGCACAGACGACGCAGAGTGCGACGTAAGTGACGGCTGAGTCCTGGCGCTGATCCGGGGGTAGCCTGGCAGGACGCCAGGCTAGCCGCACCGGGCCATGGATGGCCCGTTGCGGCGACCCGCGGATCAGTGACAGGACGAAGGAACCCGACGCAGTCGGGCCGGAAACGGAGCCAGGGGCTTTGGTTACTTTGGCCCCATCAAAGTAACTCGCCGAGGGGCGAAAAGCCGACCTGAGTCGAACCCCAGTCCACCTGACACCACAGAACCGCTTTGTGACGCAGAGCGTCACGAACTGCATGCCGACGCGGAGCGTCGGCACGATAGCCATCAGCTTTTGGCCCCATCAAAGTAACTCGCCGAGGGGCGAAAAGCCGACCCAGTCGAACCCCAATCCCCTTGACACCCCAGAACCGCCGTGTGACGCAGAGCGTCACGAACTGCGTGCCGACGCGGAGCGTCGGCACGATAGTCATCAGCTTTGGCTCCATCAAAGTAACTCGCCGAGGGGCGAAGCCGACCCGAGTCGACCCCCAATCCATCTGACATCACAGAACCGCCGTGTGACGCAGAACGTCACGAACTGCATGCCCACGCGGAGCGCCGGCACGATAGTCATCAGCTTTGGCCCCATCAAAGTAACTCGCCGAGGGGCGAAAAGCTGACCCGAGCCGAACCCCAATCCCCCTGACACCCCAGAACCGCCGTGTGACGCAGAACGTCACGAACTGCATGCCCACGCGGAGCGTCGGCACGATAATCAAAGGCTGACCTGAGTCGAACCCCAATTACCACGCGGAACGATAAAAAGCCCCGACTTTCCGGGCTCTTCAAGCGTGCTCCCAGACCTCAATGCCGCCAGAACGCAGGCACACATAGCACCAGCACAGTGATAATCTCAAGGCGGCCAAGCAGCATGCCACCGGACAGAATCCACTTGGCCGCATCCGGCAAAGTGGAGAAGTTACCAGCAGGCCCAATGACCTCACCCAGCCCTGGCCCCACGCCGGAGACCGTGCTGGCGGCACCGGTCAGCGCCGTCATCCAGTCCAGCCCGAGCAGCGAAAGCATCAGCGCAATCAGGCAGATGGTGATCGTGAAGAAAAACGAAAAGGTCAGAATCGAGCGGACGATTTCGTCATCCAGTCGATGGCCGTTGTATTTCTGCTTCATCACGGCACGTGGATGGATCAGCTGATTGAGGTTGGTCTTGAGCAGAATGTAGGCCACCTGAAAGCGGAAGATCTTCACCCCGCCCGCGGTCGAGCCAGAACAGCCCCCGATGAAGCCCAGATAGAAAAACAGCATCAGCGAGAAATTGCCCCACAGACTGTAGTCTCCGAGCGCAAAACCCGTTGTGGTCACCACCGACGTCACATTCAGCGCCACGTGGCGCAGCGCCTCGGTCCATGGCAGGTCGGTGGTATTGGCGTACCAGACGGTCATCACCAGCCACGTGACCAACAGCAGACCGATCAGCCCTTGCACCTGTTCGTCCTTGATCAACGCCTTGCGGTTGCCACGCAAGGTCGCGACATACAGCGTAAAGGGCAGGCTGCCGAGGATCATCACCACAATCGCAACCCAGTGCACCGCAGGCTGTGGCCATTTGGCCAGCGACAGGTCCGAAGTGGAGAACCCGCCCGTGGAAATTGCCGACATCGCGTGGTTGATCGCATCGAACAGGCTCATGCCCGCCGCCCAGAAGGCCAGGCTGCCCAGCGCGGTAAAACCCACGTAGGCCAGCACGATGAACTTGGCCACCATGTGCGAGCGGGGCATGACCTTTTCCGAGCGGTCCGAGGATTCGGTTTGAAACAACCGCATGCCGCCAATGCGCAGCAATGGCAGAATTGCCACGGCCATACCGATGAAACCGATGCCGCCAAGCCAGTGCAGCATCGAACGCCAGATCAGAATGCCCGGGGACATGCTGTCCAGGTGGCTGAGCACTGTCGAACCTGTGGCAGTGATGCCTGACATGCTTTCAAAGAACGAATCGGTGTAACTGATGTGCTGGGTCAGCAAAAAGGGCAGGGCGGCGAAGATACACACCACGATCCAGCTGGAAACCGTGAGCATGTACATGTCCCGAGGGCGCAACTGGACATTGTCGGGGCGTCCGGGCACCACCAGCGCCAGGCCGGCGATGAAGGTGATCGCGCTGGCCCACAAAAACTCGCGCAGGTCTTCGAAACGGTCGTAAATGACCAGCGTGGCCATGGGCACAATCATGGCCACAGCCAGGGTGATCAGGAAGATGCCGATAATGAAACCGATGATACGCAGGGTCGGCAACGACATGAATGGCTCTGGCAGGTATGAGGAAAGGCGCCATTCTACCTGCGGTTGAAGGCATGTAAACCAGTGCGGCCGGGGACAAGGCCAGACCGCACGGGTAAGGAATTGTCTGTCGCGCTCGTTATTGACGGTAAACAGGCTCTAGAATGCTCGATCACTTTTCAAGGAGACAGCCCATGCAGGCGCTCGACGTTTTGCTCAATCGCGTATCGGTTCCGCGACTGGTCGACCCGGCCCCGGATACTGCACAGCGGGAAATCATGTTTGGTGCTGCATTGCGCTCGCCGGATCATGGACAGCTCAAGCCGTATCGTTTCCTGACAGTCGAAGGCCCGGCCCGTGAGCGCATGGGCGAGTTACTGGTGCAAGCGCTGCAGCACAGTGGTGCTGAAGTGACCCCGCAAGCGTTGGAAAAAGCTCGTCTTGGTCCCTTGCGCGCGCCCTTGGTCGTGGTCGTGATCGCTCGCTTGCAGGACCATTTCAAAGTCCCGCGGTCGGAACAACTGATCACCGCCGGGTGCGCTGCTCACGGAGTGCTGCTGGCCGCCTATGCACTGGGGGTCGGCGCGGTCTGGAGAACTGGCGAGTTGTCCTATGCGCCGCAGGTTGCCAAAGGCTTCGGGCTTGAGGCCGACGAGCAAGTGATTGGCTTTCTGTACCTGGGGACACCCTTGAACCCACCGCGCGAAGCGCCAAAAGTCGACGTCGGCGGGTTTGTCAGCGAGTGGCAGGGCTAGCCTTTTACGCAAGAGACTAGGCAGATGATGAACTGAGCGGCTCTCTGGGCAGATCCAGCGTGGCGATAAACCCGCCATCCGGGTGATTGCCCATAACCAGACTGCCGCCATGTCGTTCCGCTGCACGCCTGGCAATCGCCAGTCCCAGACCGTGGCCGGGTGTCGTCTGGCCGGGCGCGCGATAAAACGGCTCGCCCAGTTGCGCGAGATGCTCATCGGCAACTCCCGGGCCGTGATCGCGAACGCTCAGACGGACCAGATTGTCGACCTGGCTCGCCTGCAGATCGATCCGCCCCCCTGGCGGGTTGAAGCGCACAGCGTTGCGCAGCAGGTTGTCCAGAGCCCGCTCGATCATGTCCGGCCAGCCCTTCAGGTGCAGGTCGCTCTGTACCTCGACGCGAATGTTCTGGTCGACCCCGTCCAGTTGTGTGTCGTTCTTCAGGCGCTGCAGCAGTGAATCGAGGTCAACTGTTTCAGGGCCACGAAGCTCTGCGTCGAGGCGCGCCAGCGCCAGAATTTCGCTGATCAACGCTTCCAGTCGGTCGCATTCACGGCTCAAGCGCGGCCACAGTTTGTCCCGCTCGGCGGGCTCCGCACGTTCAGCCAGCGCCAGCGCAATGCGCAGTCGGGCCAGCGGTGAGCGCAATTCATGGGACACATCGCGCAACAGCTGGCGCTGGCTGCCGATCAGGCTTTGCAGGCGCGCGCCCATGCGGTTGAAGTCCTTGGCCAAGACGCCGAATTCGTCACGCCGGTTGGCCAACTGGCCGAGGCTGTGCTGCTGATAGCTGGTTTGCCCCAGATCGTGCACTGCGCCACGCAGGCGGCTCAGCGGTCGGGTGATCGACAACGTCACGAACAGGCTGAACAGGGTCAGAACCACCAGTGCGATGCCCAGCGCACTCAATGGCCACATCAGGCTCTGGCGATGCCACTCGTCGAGCTCCGGGTGCGGAACGCGATAGATGAACAGATAGGTTTCGCCGGTCTTCGGGCTGCTGTATTCGGTGGCAAGGCGGCGCCAGGGCAGTTTACGCCCCTGATCCTCGTCGGCCTGTTGCCGGGCCTCCAGCGCTGCGGCGCGGGGCGGGAAAGTGCCACGGACCATCGGTTCGCCGCTGTCGCTGAGCACCTGGACGTCGATGCGATTGCGCCGCTTGATGTCCTGAAGGAATTCCTGAGCATTGTCCGCGCCCTGTTCCTCGAAGCGCTGTGTCCATTGTTCCGGCAATGAGTTGAGCACAGGGTGACGACTGAGGATCCACGCATCCTGATTAAGCATATGCCCGACGAGTACCGACAGACCTCCCACCAGAGCAATGGCCAGCCAGAAGCTGGCCAGGATTCGCCAGAACAATGAACGCACGGGATTTCCTCGGTCTCAGTAAAAAAGCCCGGCATGCGTGCGCATGCCGGGTTGTGTTCAACTCATCGGGCCGCGAGGCCTGATGGTTACTGCGCTTTTGCTGCTTTTGCCGCTTTCCAGGCCTTGAATTCGGCCCATTCGGCGCGACGCTCATCTTCTTTCTTTTTGATTTCGTCGAACTGCTTCTGCTGTTCAGGCTGGAGCAGTGCGCGAATCTCGCTGTCTGTCTTGGAGCGCTTGGCTTCGATTTCGTCGTGCATTGCCTTCTGGTCGGCAGCAGGCATTTTTTCCAGGTAGCTTTGGGTGATTTCGCGGCGCTCGTGTCTCTGCTCGCGCATCAAGCGTTCGATCTGCTGGCGCTGTTCACGTGTCAGGTCCAGCTCACCCAGAGGTCCCATCGGGCCTGGGCCGCGACGCATGCCTGGGCCTGGGCCTGGGCCGCGGTCATCCCGCTCGATGTGCATGCCGGGTCCATCGGCGTCCGGACCACCAGCAGGTGGCGGTGGTGGTGCGGCCATGGCGATGGTAGGCAGGGCAGTGGCAAACATCAAAGCGATCAGGGTCTTGCGCATGGTGTATCTCCTTGTCTCTAGTGCGGCTCGATGCCGATGAGCCCAGTTTAGGGAGATCAAGGTCAAGCGCAGTCAGCGCTTGGTAAAGCTTGTGTAAGGGCGGCTGCCAACCGTCAGCTACAAAACGCTCTGCTTTGACTTGAAGCTTGCCGCTGCTCAAAGAGCGTAATAATAGCCGCGACTGCGCAGTGCGACGATGCGTGGACGGCCATCGGCGTGAGGGCCGATTTTCTTGCGCAGGTTGCTGACGTGCATGTCCAGGCTGCGGTCATAGAGCGTCAGTTTGCGACCCAGCGCCAGTTGCGCCAGTTCCTGTTTGTCCAGCGGCTCGCCGGGCTGACGCATGAGTGCCTCAAGCAGACGGCTCTCGGATACTGTGAGGGTCAGTTCCTTTTCATCGACACTCACCACCCCGCGCATCGGGCTGAAGGTCAGGTCGCCCAGTTCGAGCTGTGTGGAAGACGCCACCGGATGACTGCGACGCAGCACGGCGCGCAGGCGGGCGGTCAGTTCGCGAGGGTCGCAGGGTTTTGCCAGGTAATCGTCAGCACCCAACTCCAGACCCAGAATACGGTCCAGCGGCTCGCCGCGTGCCGAGAGCATGACCACCGGCAGGTCAGGATGGTCGGCGCGCAGTTGCTTGAGTAATTCCAGGCCGCTGCCATCGGGCAGCATCACGTCCAGTACCACGGCAGCCGGCGCTGCGTCGGCCAATGCCTGACGCGCGCTGGTCCCGTCGTGACAGGCGCGCACTTGAAAACCTTCCTGGCTCAACCAACTGCTCAGCAGTTCGCACAGCTCCTGATCATCATCGATTAGTAACAGCTCGCTCATGACTCACTCAATTTAGCCACTGCCGACGTTGCTTACGCCAGCCGCTGACCAATATACCGCACAGAAGGGCGAACATCGCAACGCCACCGCCTGCGACGAACCATTGTTGTTGCTCTGTCAGCAAGCGCGGAGGCGCAGCCGACAGTGCTTCTTTGAGCTGCAACTTGAGCTTTTGGTTCTCTTGACGCAAGCGTGTCAGCAGGGCGTTGTTGCGTTCCTGATCGACGTTCTGCAATTGGCGTGTCAACTCGTCGCGCTGACCCTCGCTGTCCTTGAGGCGCAACTGGAGGTCAGCAATCTGGCTGGCAGGGCTGGGCAGATGCAAAGGCTGCACTGCGCCGCTTTCATTAACAGTCTCGGCGTTTACCTGAAACCCCGATGCCATCAACATTGCCAACAGACACCACATACCTGAACGCATCTGAACTCCCTTTTACCGAGCCGTGTAAATTCGCACATTGAGCAGGTTATCGGCAGGGTGTCGGGAAGGATGAATGAAGGGCGGTGGTGCAACACGGCTCTGCCTCGATGGGCAGAGCGTGTCAGGGATATCCGGAGGCGGGATCAGGGCATGACTTGCTTGAACGGCTTGACCACGACATTGGCATAGACGCCCGCTGCAACGTATGGGTCGGCATCGGCCCATGTTTTGGCAGCGCTCAAGGATTCAAACTCGGCAACGACCAGGCTGCCACTGAAACCGGCGGTCCCCGGGTCATTGCTGTCGACTGCCGGATGTGGGCCGGCCAGCACCAGACGGCCTTCGCTCTTGAGCTCGATCAGGCGTTCCAGGTGGGCAGGGCGCACGCCGAGGCGTTTTTCCAGCGAGTTCTCGACGTCGGTGGCGATGATAGCGTAGAGCATGTCAGTCCTCGGATTTGGTCGTATTGGGGGCGGTGTCGTGCAGGTGGCGTGACAGGTAGATCCCTTGGCCAACCAGGAAGATCAGGGTCATGCCCAGGCTGCCGAATACTTTGAAGTCGACCCAGAATTCCTGATAAGTGAAGGCCACGTACAGGTTGGCGGCGCCACAGAACAGGAAGAAGACGATCCAGGCGATGTTGAGCCGGGTCCAGATAGCTGCTGGCAACGTCAATGCGTGCCCCATGATGCGCTGGATAAGCGGACGGTCACCGATGAAATGACTGCCGGCGAACGCTACGGCAAACAGCCAGTTGACTACCGGCGCTTTCCATTTCAGGAATGTTTCGCTGTGAAAGGCAAGGGTCAGGCTGCCGAATACCAGACAGGCAACCAGCGTGAGCCACTGGCTTTTTTCAAGCTTGCGCTGTTTGACGTAAAGAATGCCGTAGACCACCACCGAACTGATGATCAGCATCGCCGTTGCGCTGAAAATGCCGCCTACCATATAGGTATTGCCGAGGATATCCACGGCACGCGGCTCGGTTTTGTAAACGAGGAAAAACAGGAGCAGCGGGATGAAGTCGATGAATTGTTTCACAATGGCAGCCAGAAGCAGGATGTGGCGGCATAATAACAAACATCAATGAACACGAAAGCACCACTATGAATGTCGACCTGCACTGCCACAGCACCGCTTCCGACGGGGCGCTCTCGCCCACGGCACTGGTTGCCCGTGCTCATGAAAACGGCGTGCGCGTCCTTTCGCTGACCGACCACGATACCCTTGAAGGGCTTGAAGAAGCCCGCGCGGCAGCGCATTCATTGGGCATGCAACTGGTCAATGGGGTGGAACTGTCCTGCACCTGGGGCGGTGCGACCATCCATATTCTGGGCTACGGCTTCGATACGCAGGCCCCGGCGCTGACCGACGCCATCGTCCGTTTGCATGAGGGGCGCTGGCTGCGCGCAGAAGAAATCAGCCGTAAATTGGCGATCAAAGGTATGCCTGGTGCGCTGGAAGGTGCTCGCGCGATCCAGCAGGAACTGGGCGACAGCGGTAATGCGCCCGCACGGCCGCATTTTGCCGACTTCATGGTCAGGGCCGGTTTCGTCAAGGACCGCGCCGAGGCGTTTCGCAAATGGCTGGGGGCGGGCAAACTGGGCGATGTGAAGCAGCACTGGCCGACTCTGGAAGACACCGTCGCCACTTTGCGTGCCTCGGGCGCATGGGTCAGCCTTGCGCATCCTTCACATTATGACTTTACCCGCAGTAAACGGCGTAAACTGGTCGGCGATTTCGTCCTGGCCGGTGGGCACGCCATAGAAGTGGTCAATGGCATGCAGCCTGCCGATCAGGTCGGCACCCTGGCCATCCTTGCACGCGAGTTCGGTCTGCTGGTTACCGCCGGCAGCGACTTCCACGGTCCTGGCAATTGGGGTGAAATCGGTACTTATCGCCCCGTGCCTGAGGATCTACCGCCTTTGTGGTGCAGATTCAAATATGAACAGCCTACTGCCGCCGTCTGAACAGGAAGTTACCGTGAGTCAATTTTTCCAGGTCCATCCGGAAAACCCGCAGCCGCGCCTGATCAAACAGGCCGCTGAAATCATCAAGGCCGGCGGGCTGGTGGTGTACCCGACAGATTCGTCCTATGCACTGGGTTGCCAGATCGGCGACAAGAGTGCCATCGAGCGTATCCGCCGCCTGCGTCAGCTGGACGACAAGCACAACTTCACCCTGATGTGCTGCGACCTGTCGCAACTGGGGTTGTTTGCCAAGGTCGACACCGGCGCGTTCCGTGCCCTCAAGGCGCATACGCCCGGCCCTTACACCTTTATCCTCAACGCCACCCGCGAAGTGCCGCGTCTGGTGCTGCACCCCAAGCGGCGCACCATTGGTCTGCGGGTGCCCAGCCACCCCATCGCCCAGGCCCTGCTCGAGCAACTGGGCGAACCGCTGATGAGCGTCAGCCTGATCATGCCGGGCGACACTGTGCCTCTCAGCGATCCCTACGAGATGCGCCAGATTCTCGAGCATCAGGTGGACCTGATCATAGATGGCGGAATCGGCGGTATTTCGGCGTCTACGGTTATCAATCTGGCCGGCGGAGATCCCGAAGTCGTTCGTGTCGGTTGCGGTGATCCATCACCTTTCGGTGAACGCGCTTAATGACCGTCGTCGAGGCAGTGGACAGCCAGGCAGACGCCCAGCAGGAGCTGCCGTTTGCGCTGGTCTATGGGCGTGCTGTCACGCAGATGCCGCTGGACCTGTACATTCCGCCCGATGCGCTGGAGGTCTTTCTCGAAGCGTTCGAGGGGCCACTCGACCTGCTCCTGTACCTGATCCGCAAGCAGAACATCGACATCCTCGATATTCCCGTGGCCGAGATCACCAAGCAGTACATGGGCTATGTCGAGTTGATGAAAACAGTACGCCTGGAGCTGGCTGCCGAGTATCTGGTCATGGCCGCCATGCTGGCCGAGATCAAGTCGCGCATGCTGTTGCCGCGCTCGGCCGAAGTCGAAGAGGAAGAAGGCGATCCGCGTGCCGAACTGATTCGTCGATTGCAAGAATACGAGCGCTTCAAGGCAGCCGCCGAAGGCATTGACGGCCTTAGCCGGGTTGGCCGCGATGTTGTCGTGCCGAAACTGGATGCCCCCGAAGCCCGCGCCCGCAAGTTGCTGCCGGATGTGAGTCTTGAAGAAGTACTGATGTCCATGGCTGAAGTGCTGCACCGCGGGGACATGTTCGAAAGCCATCAGGTCAGCCGCGAGGCGCTGTCTACCCGCGAGCGCATGAGCGATGTACTGGAGCGTCTGAAGGGCGGTGGTTTTGTGCCGTTCGCCGAGCTGTTTACCGCCGAAGAGGGGCGTCTGGGCGTGGTCGTGACGTTCATGGCGGTGCTTGAGCTGGTCAAGGAGTCCCTTGTCGAGCTGGTCCAAAACGAGCCCTTTGCGGCGATCCATGTCCGGGCGCGAGCCGAGTAGAGCAAGAATACATCCATGAACCTCAACGAACCTCGTGAACTGGCCCCGTTGCTTGAAGCATTTCTGCTGGCCTCCGGAAAGCCGCAGACGCTGGAGCGACTTTACGAGCTGTTCGAAGAAGGTGAGCGTCCAGAGCCGCCGGTGTTCAAAAAGGCGCTCGAAGTGCTGCGCAAATCTTGCGAAGGGCGCGCCTTCGAGCTCAAGGAAGTGGCGTCGGGTTATCGTCTGCAGATTCGTGACCGGTTTTCCCCTTGGGTCGGTCGGCTGTGGGAAGAGCGGCCGCAGCGTTACTCCCGCGCCATGCTGGAAACGCTGGCGTTGATCGCTTACCGCCAGCCGATCACACGCGGCGAGATTGAAGACGTGCGCGGTGTGGCGGTGAACAGCCACATCGTCAAGACCTTGCTGGAGCGCGAGTGGATTCGGGTGGTGGGCTACCGTGATGTGCCCGGCAAACCGGCGATGTTCGCCACCACCAAGGGCTTTCTGGATCACTTCAATCTCAAAAGTCTCGACGAGCTCCCGCCGCTGGCCGACCTGCGCGAGATGGAAACCGAACCGGTGCTGGATTTTGAAGACGCCCCTGTGCCTGCGCACCTGCAAGCTCTGGCCGACGCCAGTCTCGACCCGGAAGCGGAGCCCGAAGCGCCCCGCGATGAAACCAGCTTCCGCACCCTGCTGGTGGAACTGGACTCGATGGAGCAGGGCCTCAAGACCGATTTCGACGATCTGCTTCGTACGGAGCCTGAGGCTGAGAGGCAGGATGACAACGTCGATGAGGATAAAGAGCCCGACCTCTGAGAGTTCTCGCTCCCACACTGGAGCATGTGCAACGACACTTTCCAACTGTCGTGCCAACGCTGCGCGCACTTCGGTCGAATTCATACGTCAGCCCACGGTCACATCTGATACCACCCGCCATGAGACCCGCTGCCCATGAGTTCCACCAAGAACCCCTGCATCAGCCTGTGCAAGTTCGATGATGACATCTGCCTGGGATGCGGCCGCAGCAAGCGCGAAATCAAGGCCTGGAAGAAACTCGACAAGGACGACAAGCGTACGGTTCTTGATGAGTCTGCCAAGCGACTGGCCAAGCTCAAGACCGCCGGTCGTAAAAAGAAGAAGTGATCCGCGCATTTGCCGCTGCCGCCGGATGCGTAAACCGGTGCGGGGGCGTATGATGGCCGACCCTCGGCGATCAAGTGTTGCCAAGGCTTTCAAGTATTTCGCCCTGCTGCTATCCATAGCGCGCCGGGCACAGGTCTTGCCGGTTCCCGGCCAGCCCTGATTCGACACACCGGGAGGTGCCCAGATGAGTGAAAAAGACAAGCAGGACAGCCAGGAAATCGGACCCGCAGGCGAAAAGCTGCAGAAGGTTCTGGCGCGCATTGGCGTAGGCTCGCGCCGTGATGTGGAAGCCTGGATTACCCAAGGCCGCATCAAGGTCAATGGCAAGGACGCGACTCTCGGTCAGCGCGTCGACCTGCATGACGCCATCAGTGTCGATGGTCGTGTTATCAAGCGCGAAGAGGCGGCCGAAACGGTCCGCCGCGTGATCATGTACAACAAGCCCGATGGCGAAATCTGCACCCGTGACGACCCTGAAGGCCGTCCGACCGTGTTCGATCGTCTGCCGCGCCCGAAAGAGGGCCGCTGGATCAACATCGGTCGTCTCGACATCAACACCACCGGCCTGCTGATGTTCACCACCGACGGCGAACTGGCCAACCGGCTGATGCACCCGTCGTTCGAAATGGACCGCGAATACGCGGTTCGTGTGCGTGGCGAAGTCGATGACGACATGCTGCTGCGCCTCAAGAACGGTGTGATTCTCGAAGACGGTCCTGCGCGCTTCACCGATATCCAGCAGGCACCGGGCGGCGAAGGCTTCAACCACTGGTATCACTGCGTGGTGATGGAAGGCCGTAACCGTGAAGTGCGTCGTCTCTGGGAATCCCAGGGTCTGGTGGTCAGCCGCCTGAAACGCGTGCGTTACGGGCCTGTGTTCCTCAACTCCGACCTGCCGATGGGTCGCTGGCGTGAAATGAGCCAGTATGAGGTCGACATTCTGGCGGCTGAAGTCGGTTTGCAGCCTGTGGCTCAGCCGCAGATGAATGCCAAGACCAAAGACAAGATGGAGCGTTTGCAGCGCCAATCGTCGCGTCCGTTGGGCAAGGGCGAACGTGTGCGCACGCTGCGTCCGGCCGCTGGCGCTCCGGCGACTGGCGACCGCGCACCGCGTCAGCCGCAGATTACCGGCAGCGAACGTGATCGTCCGCGTGGCGGCGACTCTACTCAGCGTCCTTCGCCGCGCAAGGACTCGGGCAAGCCCGGTTCGCGCGCGCCGCGTCCTGCCGACAACAGCCGTGGTACGCCGGTCGCCGAGCGTCCGAGCGAAATGAACAAGCGCCCGGCCAAGCCTGCTCCGAAGCGTGTCGGCATCAAGCTGGTCAACGATGATGCGCCGTCAGGCAAACGTCGTGGTCCACCGGCGGGCTCGGGTCAGCGTCCTGGCTTCGGTCGTCGCAAGCCTGAGTGATTGCGTGGTGCGAGTGAATGGCAACGCCAGCCCAGGGGGCTGGCGTTGTTGTTTTCGGCAGCCTGTAAAGCGTTGTCACATAGCTGTTGCGCATCGATCCTCCGGTTTTAAACCTCAACCTGGATGCAGGTGTACAATGCTGCGCTTTTTTCTGTGAATCATTGTTGTTCACCATCCCGGGCCGTCGGCCTCGGGTGCTGCAATGCTGTTGCGCCACACGCGGAGCAGGTTCTATTCCGTCACAGAACAAGAACAATCAGGTGGCTATTGAATGAGTGAAACAACCTCACCCGCGGGCGAGCTGAAACGCGGCCTGAAAAACCGGCACATCCAGCTGATTGCTCTGGGTGGTGCCATCGGCACTGGTCTTTTTCTAGGCTCGGCGGGCGTGCTGAAATCAGCCGGCCCCTCGATGATTCTCGGTTATGCCATCTGCGGCTTCATTGCGTTCATGATCATGCGCCAGCTCGGCGAAATGATCGTCGAAGAGCCGGTGGCCGGATCGTTCAGCCATTTCGCCCACAACTACTGGGGCGGTTTCGCCGGGTTCCTGTCGGGCTGGAATTGCTGGCTGCTGTATATCCTGGTGGGCATGTCCGAACTGACCGCGGTCGGCAAGTACATTCATTACTGGTTGCCGGACATCCCGGGCTGGGTCTCGGCGGCCGCCTTCTTCGTACTGATCAATGCGATCAACCTGACCAACGTCAAGGTGTTCGGCGAGACCGAGTTCTGGTTCGCAATCATCAAGGTAGTGGCGATTATCGGCATGATTGCGCTGGGCAGTTACATGCTGGTCAGCGGCAGTGGTGGCCCGCAGGCGTCGGTCAGCAACCTCTGGGAGCACGGCGGGTTTTTCCCCAGCGGTGTCAGCGGGCTGGTAATGGCGCTGGCGATCATCATGTTTTCGTTCGGCGGTCTGGAAATGCTCGGTTTCACCGCTGCTGAAGCCGAGCAGCCGAAGACCGTGATCCCCAAGGCGATCAACCAGGTGATCTACCGAATCCTGATTTTCTACATCGGTGCATTGGTGGTGCTGTTGTCGCTGACGCCCTGGGACAGTCTGCTGGTCAGCCTCAATGCGTCTGGCGATTCCTACAGCGGCAGCCCGTTCGTGCAGGTGTTCTCGATGCTGGGCAGCGACACGGCTGCGCACATTCTGAATTTTGTGGTGCTGACGGCAGCGCTGTCGGTCTACAACAGTGGTACCTACTGCAACAGCCGCATGCTGGTCGGCATGGCCGAGCAGGGCGACGCGCCCAAGGCGCTGGCGCAGGTCGACAGGCGCGGGGTGCCGGTCAAGGCAATATTTGCTTCGGCAGCGGTGACCGTGGTGGCGGTCCTGCTCAATTACTTTGTGCCGCAGCAGGCACTGGAACTGCTGATGTCGCTGGTGGTGGCTACACTCGTCATCAACTGGGCGATGATCAGCTATTCGCACCTGAAGTTCCGCCAGCACATGAACCGTACTGCACAAGTGCCGCTGTTCAAGGCGCTGTGGTATCCCTACGGCAACTACGTGTGCCTGGCCTTTGTGGTCTTTATCCTCGGTATCATGCTGATGATCCCCGGCATCCGGATCTCGGTTTACGCGATACCCGTCTGGCTGGTGGTGATGTGGGTATGTTACCGGGCCAAAAACAGGCGTAGCGTTGTCGTAAATGCCGACTCTGGCAAATGATTGGGTTGCGGTAGGAGCGGTAGATAACTGTCGTCCCTACCGAGACCAATGATTGTGGCTGTTGCAGAAAAAAGACACCCTTATGCTGGTGGGTTTTCACGGGCCTTACTCGTTTTTTGTATTTTAGATAAAAATTCTGGCGAGCCAGTGCGTTTTGGATAGTTATAGGTTTTATTTTCTAAAGTGGAATTTTTTCATTTTTTTTCCATTCTGGTGATGTGGTGCGTGATTTCGGTCAGATCTAATGAGGTGTGATAACTAATACTTCATGCCATAAACTGAGCCCGTAAGCATGAAGTGCGCTGCATATTGCATGCGAACGAACGAAAAGCTTGATGCTGGGGTTAGATATCTAGTTTGGAAAATTTTTCATCAGACTGCCCGTTCCTAGCTGACTGGCTTTTGACCGAGATATGATTTGTCAGGAGCTTCGCCCTCAATATTCAAGTCTTTCTTGAGGAAGTCACAGATTATAACTTTAGATTTTCTCGAGTTTTTACAACTGAGGTTCATGAAGTTTAAATCCGAGATAGTATAGCCCCCAGAACGTTGCGGTTAGCATTTGCATAAGTAGTGTGTAATAGATTAAGGTCATGGTTATTGATAGAAAGTTTCCTCCTAGGCTGTTGCCTATGTCAATGCTGGCAATTGTTGTGCCGCTGGATAGAAGTAAGACGGAAAATAATACTAGAGCTATGCTTTCGCATGTTAAAAAAGAAAACAACATTGCCAAGAATCTACGGCGGGTAAGCTTTATCAAGATGTTTTCGCCGCGAGTATTTAGTTTGACGGTCGGCGTTGGCTCAGGTAGCACATTGTCAATGTCATTACGACCAAAAGTTGCAATTGCTGCCAGGGCGGCTATGTAAAAGCCAGGAAGGCATGAAAGAAAACCTAGTAGTAGGCTGATGGGGCCGGACACTCTATAAGCATCAGACTTCCATTCCTCATTAATGGAGAACCAAGTGCAAGCTATAGAAATTATTATAGGGAAAAGCCAGTCTACTTTCCATTTTTGTGGGTGCCGTATCGCAAGGTAAGAAAGTGGTTGTAACATCTGTTTTAGCATTTTAAGTTACTCTAGGGTCTTAAGAACTTCTTTAACTATAGCATGGTTAGCTTCTTCGATACTCGCCGAGCTAACATTGTTAGCTGATGAAATGTAGTATCGCTTCAAATATCGTCCATCAGCTGCTAGCTGTCCGGTATCAACCGAAAGCAAGGCGTTATTCGGAGAGCCAGAGCTATCCTTGAAGCTGACGCGCATCTGATCGATGCCATCAGTTTTTGCATTTTTAAGTACATCTTTAACGGTTTTTACTGCATCTCCTATCAGATCTCTTTCTAGCGTAAGTTTGATGATCCGGTGTTTTTCTTTTACAAAGCCTGCATCGTCCCACTTGCCACCGACCGTTTTATGGCTTATTAACTCTATACCACCTAGAGCGCCGCTTTGTAGGTCGGTTTTAAAAGTGTCGGAGATATGTCCTTGCAGCTCAACCTCATGCGCAAGGTGGACTTTGTTTTGGTCGCCTTTTTTGTTGCATGAGCCATCTATATTCGGGATCTTGAATAGGTCGGGCTTTTGCTTTTTGCAGTGCCTTATAATATGTGCGAAGTAGCTAGAGATCGCACTGCTTCCAAGTCCAGATCCGTAAGCTGCTTCGATTATACAAAAATAGTAGTCTTTTCCTTTGGCTGGATTAGTGTCTAATATCAAATGTGCGGAAAATTCAGCACCTTGGCCGGGTAGTTTTTCATTTACTTTACGCTCTTTAGATTCTGGGTTGCTGTATACAGAGTCCGGCGCGCTAGGGTCACATCGATTGATGAGAAGTACCCAATATCCGTTAATGGTGTCTGTGTGTGCGATGTAATATTTATCAGCTTTGTCGCTATGACCTTTACTCAGAAAATTATCGCCGCCGTCAATCAGTGTTTCAACTAGTTCTCGAATCTCCTGCATGGGCTTTGGAGTGGCAGGGAAGTCGGCGGTATTCCCCTCTGCTCTTGAGCGGCCGCGGGCATACAGCTTCATATCAAAAAATGTCGCAACACGTCTAGACATACAAGTTATCTCTGTTTGTTAATTGTATAGTTTTATTCAAGGTGTAAGTGGCAGTTGTTTGTTATAGATAACAAGCGCCGTAAGCCCATATGGATGTATCTGAAAGTTATTAATAATTCGATATTTATCTGAAGTCCTTTCATGCACATAACGAATCCGTATTCTGTGATGGCTCTATAATGGCATTGTTTGTGGCGTTGAGCAACCTAGCTCACGCCTGAGGGCGTTCAGGGACAAGAGATGAGAAAATGGTTGAGAATTGATCCCAAAAACATGTCGTGAGAGTGCGCTTATTTCGTTTTCGACGTGCTACGTGCTCTTTTGCAAATTTCAAGGTAGTGCAAGGTTGTTTTTGTCGACAGAGCTTATCGGTTCGGCGTTCTTCCCCTTGAAGTTTAGGCTTCGATTTCTGTCAGTCGAATGTGCTTCACCATTTTCCCGTTTGTTTCTCGTTGAGCCTGAAGGTGGTGTTATAGAGTGAAATACTGAGACAATAGTGCTATGCCTAAAACCCTAATATCCAAGGGCTTTATGGGCAATGAGCGGTTTTCGAAGTCGATATGAGAACGCAATGCTGAGAATTTCCAACAATGTCCATCTGCCGGACGCCGAGATCGAGTTGACTGCTATCCGTGCTCAGGGCGCGGGTGGCCAGAACGTCAACAAGGTCTCCAGTGCTGTTCATTTGCGCTTCGACATCAAGGCCTCGTCGCTGCCGCCGTTCTACAAGGAGCGGCTGCTGGCGTTAAGTGACAGTCGCATTACCAGCGAAGGCGTGGTCGTGCTCAAGGCCCAGCAATACCGTACTCAGGAGCAGAACCGCGCCGATGCCTTGCTGCGTCTGAGTGAGCTGATCGTCAACGCGGCCAAGGTGGAAAAGAAACGCCGCCCGACCCGCCCGACCCTGGGTTCCAAGACTCGCCGCCTGGAGTCCAAGAGCAAGCGCGGCTCAATCAAGGCCGGGCGCGGGAAAGTGGATTTCTGAGCGTAAGTCGAGAGTATCGCTCCTCAGGCTCCAGCGTGGGGATGCCTTGGGTGATGCTCTGCGTCACAAATCTGCGCCGCACCGGACACTCAAGATCGGACGCAGAGCGTCCAGAACGACGTTACCACGCTGGGAACGGTAGGATGAGCGCGGGGCATCACTGGCGCACCCCCTGCGTCTGTTTGTACAGATAGACGCTCAGGCCCAACCCGGTGAGTGACGCCAGGGCCGCAAACAGAAAGATCGAGACAAAGCCGAAGCCGGCGGCAATCGCGCCTGCCAGCGGCCCCGTGATGCCCAGTGAAAGGTCGATGAACAGCGAGTAAGCGCCCACTGCTGCGCCTCGGCTTGATGCCGGGACCAGATTGACCGCTTCCACGCCCAGCGCCGGGAATACCAGTGAAAAACCGAAGCCTGTCAACGCCGCGCCAGCCAGCGCCAGTTCCGGCGTGGGGGCCATCCACAGCAGCAACAGCCCCAGGCTTTCCACGGACAGACAGGCAATTGCCACCCGAAAGCCACCCAGGCGATTGATCAGGTTGCCGAACAGCAGGCGCGCCGCGATGAAACTGCCGCCGAACAGCGTCAGGCACAGCGCTGCATTCGGCCAGTGATTGCTTGCGTAGTACAAGGTAATGAAGGTGGCGATGGTGCCAAAGCCAATGCCGCCCAGCGCCAGACCCATGCCGTGCGGCAGCACTCGCCCCAGTACATGCATGAAGGGCAGCCGTTCACCCTGCACGATGGGGGCGGCCTGCTTGTGCCAGGTCAGATACAGGCCCAGCGTGCAGAGCAGCATGATGCTCACGCCCACCGTCCACAATCCGAGCGAATTGACCATCCAGACACCCAGCGGCGCGCCGATGGCCAGTGCGCCATAGCTGGCGATGCCGTTCCAGGAAATCACTTTGGCGGTGTTCTGCGCCCCGACGCGGCCGATACCCCAGCCAATCGAGCCCGAACCCACCAGGCTTTCCGCGCTGCCAAGGATTACGCGTCCAATCAGCAGGATCACCAGACTTGCCATCGGCCAGCTGTCCAGCCAGACCGGCACAAGCATGAACACGCCGCTCAATCCGCAGCCGGCCAGGCCGATCTGTACGGCTTTCTTGCTGCCAAGGTTGTCGATGATGCGACTCGCCCATGGCCGGCTGATCAACGTAGCCAGGTACTGAACGCTGATCACCAGTCCTGCGATGACTGCACCGAAGCCCAGATCGCTGTGGACATAGCCGGGCAGAACGGCAAGCGGGATGCCGATGTTCAAGTAGCCGATAAAGGTGAACATGACGATGGAGACGACGGTCAGGGTAACGGCCATCGGAGTTTGCGGTGTGGTTTGCTGTGTCTCGGGCATGAGGTGGGCTTTCGTTCTGTGCGGGCATGGCGTTCGAGCGGGCAGGGAAAACCCTTAGCAAGCTCTCGAAGTGCTCATCATACCGACGCATCGCGTGATGCAGGTGTAACAGATTGAAATAAACGGCGAATGGAGGTTATTTGTTCGCCGGAGCTACGAGCCGGGTGGTCACAAGGGCGGCCAAGGCGTTTTCCTGAGTACCGAACCGGGCGAGCAGGGCGCTCTGTTTTTCGGGACTGAGGCGCGACCAGATTTCGATCATTTGCTCGGCGGTGCCGATCAGTGCACTGGCCTGTGTTTCAGTGAAGTCGCTCATGAGGATCTGCTGTTTGCCTGTTGCTGGTTTTCCAGGCGTATTGAAAATCGGCCAGACCGTTTTCGATACGCCTGAAAACAATCGCCTTCAGTCTTTGCTTCCGGCTTTCTGGCTGTCTTGAGCCGAGGGTGCTGCTTTCATTGCGACAGGTTGACCAAGCTCCTGTTGAGCCAGGGTCGACTGCTGCGGTTCCTGTTGGCCTGGTGGGAAGTTAGGGATTTCATGCATCGTCGTCGCTCCTCGCAAGGGGTTGCAGATAGAACCGTGCTTTAAAAAAGCATGCGCAGGATACCCCACTGAAAATGACAATCAGGATATTTTTTTATCCTCATCGGCGTGTCAGCGAAACAAAATCGCATTTTTACTGTCCCGGTCTCTCCCTCACGAATCGCTGCACGGTGTGGTTTTACGGTGCTTTGCCTGGGCCAGAGCGCAAAAAAAGTGCTCTTTATCCCCGTAAATTTTTCTGCAAAATTATTTGCGGCCCTCTGCACCTGTCGCTACGCCGTCGGTTCGCGCGGCCATGATGAAGTCGTTGCGGTGCAGTCCCTTGATCGAATGGCTCCACCAGGTCACGGTCACCTTACCCCACTCGGTCAGCAGCCCCGGGTGATGACCTTCAGCCTCGGCAATTTCGCCAACCGCATTGGTAAATGCCAGCGCCCATTTGAAATTCTTGAACAGAAACACTTTTTCCAGTTGCATGACGCCATCGCGCACTTCGATGTTCCAGTCAGGGATCTGCTTCAGCAGTTCCGGCAACTCGGCTTCGCTGACTTGCGGGGCGTTGGCGCTGCAGGCTTCGCAGTGGGCTTGATTCAACGTGCTCATGAATGGGTTTCCTTTTTAGATACCTGGCCGCTTTCAGGCCGCATGGTCTTTGGTTTTAGGTGGAAATCTGGGGGCGTGCAAGCCCAACTGCGTGCCTTGCCCGACCAGCGCCATGATGTCCTCATGCGCCAGGTCGAACAGGCGCTTTAGATTTGGCAGGACAAAATACAGCGGTTGCAGAATGTCGATCCGGTAAGGCGTGCGCATCGCTTCACGCGGGTCGAAAGGCTGATGCACAGGGGCTGAAGACAGGCTATACAGGGCTTCCTTGGGCGAAGAAAGAATGCCTCCGCCATAGATTTTGCGCCCCTGAGGCGTATCGACCAGTCCGAATTCGATGGTCATCCAGTACAGGCGGGCCAGGTACACGCGTTGTTCCTTGCTGGCACTCAGGCCGAGTTTGCCGTAGGTATGGGTGAATTCTGCAAACCACGGATTGGTCAGCAGCGGGCAGTGACCAAAGATTTCATGAAAGATGTCCGGTTCCTGCAGATAGTCCAGTTCCTCCTCGGTGCGAATAAAGGTCGCTACCGGGAAGCGCTTGCTGGCCAACAGTTCAAAGAACGTCTGGAAGGGAATCAGCGCGGGCACTCGCTCAACCTGCCAGCCGGTGGCCGCATCCAGCACCTTATTGATTTCACCCAGCTGTGGAATGCGATCGAGGGGCAGGCCCAGTTGCTCGATACCGTCCAGATACTCTTGGCAGGCACGCCCTTGGATGATGTTCATCTGCCGGGTAATCAGAGTGTTCCATACCGCATGTTCGCCTGCGGTGTAATCAATGAAGCCCGAAGCGTCCGGCTCGCGTGCCACGTAAAGCGTCTGGGCCATGCTGATATCCTCGAACGGCTGTTTTTGTCGACGTATTTTTGTAAAAGCCTGACTGCAGGAATAACCCGCTTTCGGCCTGTGGTCAGTACGGGAAAGCCCTCTTGCGCCAGTGTTTTTGCTCAGCCCCGTAACGAAAACTTTACGATTGGTCTTCGCTCGCCATAAATTCAGCTCTGCGGGTCCTCGCGAATCGTGCGTCTGTAACGTATTGTTGACGGCAAGTTTTGTCATTGACCGAAAAACACGCTCACAGGAGCGAATGCCCCATGCGTATCAAGGTGCACTGCCAGAACCGGATCGGCATTCTTCGCGACATTCTCGATCTGCTGGTGGCCTATGGCGTCAACGTGGCGCGCGGTGAGGTGGGTGGCGAGCATGGCGACGCGATCTATCTGCATTGCCCGAATCTAATCAACCTGCAGTTTCAGGCCCTGCGTCCGAAGTTCGAGGCGATCACCGGGGTATTCGGCGTCAAGCGCGTCGGGTTGATGCCCAGCGAGCGTCGGCATATGGAACTCAACGCTCTGCTTGGCGCGCTGGAGTTCCCTGTGCTGTCCATCGACATGGCCGGTGCAATCGTTGCGGCCAACCGTGCAGCGGCGCAGTTACTGGGCGTGCGGGTCGATGAGGTGCCAGGCATACCATTGTCGCGCTATGCCGAAGATTTCGACTTGCCCGAGCTGGTGCGTGCCAGTCAGTCACGGATCAATGGCCTGCGGGTCAAGGTGCGCGGTGATGTATTTCTCGCCGACATCGCTCCGTTGCAATCGGAACACGACGACAGCGAAGCCATGGCCGGTGCGGTGCTGACGCTGCACCGCGCTGATCGGGTCGGTGAACGCATCTACCATGTGCGCAAGCAGGAATTGCGCGGTTTCGACAGCATCTTTCAAAGTTCGAAAGTCATGGCTGCGGTAGTCCGCGAGGCGCGACGCATGGCACCACTGGACGCGCCCCTGCTGATCGAGGGCGAAACCGGCACCGGCAAGGAATTACTGGCCCGTGCCTGTCACCTCGCCAGCCCGCGCGGCCAGTCCCCGCTGATGGCGCTCAACTGCGCCGGGCTGTCGGAGTCGATGGCCGAGATCGAGTTGTTCGGCTATGACCCAGGCGCGTTCGAAGGCGCGAGAGCCGAGGGTCGATTAGGGCTGCTGGAACTGACGGCGGGCGGCACACTGTTCCTGGATGGCGTGGGTGAACTGAGCGCGCGCATGCAGGCCAAGCTGTTGCGCTTCATTCAAGACGGCAGCTTTCGCCGTGTTGGCAGCGACGAAGACATGTTTCTCGATGTGCGAGTGATGTGTTCGACCCAGGTCGACCTGTCGGAGCTGTGCGCCCACGGGGCGTTCAGGCAGGACCTTTACCATCGTCTTAATGTGCTGTCGCTGCATATACCGCCGTTGCGCGACTGCCTGGACGGCCTTGAGCCGCTGGTCGAGCACTTTCTGGATCACGCCAGCCGCCAGATCGGTTGCCCGTTGCCAGGCATTTCGGCAGCGGCCATTCAGCGCCTGGGTCAGTATCACTGGCCCGGCAATGTGCGGCAGCTGGAAAATGTATTGTTTCAGGCTGTATCGCTTTGCGAAAGCGACAAGGTGCAGGCCGAGCATATTCGTTTACCGGATTACGGTGTGCGGCCCGGGTTGAACGATATGTCTCTCGAAGGCGGGTTGAGCGCTATTATCGGGCGCTTCGAAAAGTCGGTGCTGGAACATTTATATGCGCACTATCCCAGCAGTCGTCAATTGGCCAAGCGTTTGGGGGTGTCTCATACAACGATTGCCAACAAGTTGCGTGACTATGACGTGGGCCGGGAATCAGGTCGGCACGCGGCCGATCAACAATCTGCCGATTGATCGCACGACCACTCGCGCTGTGCATGCGCCTCGCAATCAATATCTGCGAGGCGTTATGCACATATATACACAGCCGCAGCGGGTAGCCTCAACCGTTGCTGCAGCCGTTGCCCATTACCTGATAGCTCATGGTGTGTCGCGCGCCTTGCGAGTCTTCGTACACCATGCGCGCCGGAACCACCTGGCAGACATTGGGGATCTGGCTGATGGAGATAACCCGTGCGATATCCAGATGCGTACCGTATGTGTATTGCTCGACGCGGGCTTGCTGGGCAGCTACTTTGGTCTGCGATTCTTCGGCCATGGCAAGGCTGCTGACACCGCAAAGAGCCAGTGCCACTAATAAAGCTTTCATTATGTTTTACCTGTTTGAATGTGAGCGCCGTCGCATCACGTTTTTTGACGTCATGTGTTAAAACGGTTGGACACGTTTTTCGAGTGGGAACAACACTGCGTGGGGGCAGTTGATGTTTGCCGTGTTGGCGGATCGAATTCTATGCCTGTTGAGGCAGCGCATATATAAAGACTTTGGATAAGCGCTTTTATCAAAATGGTAATAATCTGATAGCCGTTCCGCGCGTGTGACTTGAAGCTCCGGTTTCGCCCGGTAAGACCAACGTCGAATGGCCCCACCGGTTGGGGCGGGATACAACAGGGGCATAAAACAACAACTATCCACCGAGGTAACCAAGATGAGTGCAGCTTCCCTGTACCCCGTCCGCCCAGAAGTCGCAGCGACTACGCTGACGGATGAAGCGACCTACAAGGCCATGTACCAGCAGTCGGTGGTCAACCCTGATGGTTTCTGGCGTGAACAGGCTCAGCGCCTCGACTGGATCAAACCTTTCACTGTCGTCAAACAGACGTCCTTCGATGATCATCGCGTCGACATCAAATGGTTTGCCGACGGTACGTTGAACGTTGCCTATAATTGCCTGGACCGCCATCTGGCCGAGCGCGGCGACAGCATCGCCATTATCTGGGAGGGAGACGACCCTTCCGAGCATCGTGAAATCACCTATCGCGAGCTGCACGAGGAAGTCTGCAAGTTTGCCAATGCACTGCGCGGTCAGGATGTGCACCGCGGCGATGTCGTCACTATCTACATGCCGATGATTCCCGAGGCTGTGGTCGCCATGCTGGCATGCGCTCGTATCGGTGCCATTCACTCGGTGGTGTTCGGCGGGTTCTCGCCGGAAGCGCTGGCGGGACGAATCATCGATTGCAGTTCGAAAGTGGTCATCACCGCCGACGAAGGCCTGCGTGGCGGTAAAAAGACTGCGCTCAAGGCCAATGTCGACCGTGCCTTGACCAATCCGGAAACCAGCAGCGTGCAGAAAGTCATCGTCTGCAAGCGCACCGGTGGCGACATCGAGTGGAACCGTCATCGTGACATCTGGTACCACTCGCTTCTTGAGGTGGCGTCCAGCACCTGCGCACCAAAAGAGATGGGTGCCGAAGAGTCGCTGTTCATCCTTTACACCTCAGGCTCGACCGGCAAACCCAAGGGCGTGCTGCACACTACTGCAGGTTATCTGCTCTATGCGGCGCTGACCCACGAGCGCGTGTTCGACTACAGGCCCGGTGAAATCTACTGGTGCACCGCCGACGTCGGCTGGGTAACCGGGCACAGCTATATTGTCTACGGGCCTCTGGCCAATGGTGCAACCACGCTGTTGTTCGAAGGTGTGCCGAACTATCCGGACATCACACGTGTGTCGAAAATCATCGACAAGCACAAGGTCAATATCCTCTACACCGCGCCTACTGCCATTCGCGCCATGATGGCCGAAGGCACCAAGTCCGTTGAGGGTGCCGACGGCTCGAGCCTGCGCCTCTTGGGTTCGGTGGGCGAGCCGATCAACCCGGAAGCCTGGGGCTGGTACTACGACACTGTTGGCAAACAGAACTGCCCGATTGTCGATACCTGGTGGCAGACAGAAACCGGTGGCATCCTGATCAGCCCATTGCCGGGTGCAACCGCGCTGAAGCCGGGCTCGGCGACACGGCCGTTCTTTGGTGTGATTCCGGCGCTGGTGGACAATCTGGGCAACCTTATCGAAGGCGCAGCCGAGGGCAATCTGGTGATTCTCGATTCGTGGCCAGGCCAGTCACGCTCGCTGTACGGCGATCACGATCGTTTCGTCGATACTTATTTCAAGACATTCCGTGGCATGTACTTCACCGGTGACGGTGCCCGTCGTGACGAGGACGGTTATTTCTGGATCACCGGGCGGGTGGACGACGTGCTCAACGTTTCCGGCCACCGCATGGGGACGGCCGAGATTGAAAGCGCGATGGTTGCGCACCCTAAAGTTGCCGAAGCCGCCGTGGTCGGCGTGCCACACGACTTGAAAGGGCAGGGCATATACGTATATGTCACGCTCAATGGGGGCGAGGAGCCGAGTGACGCACTGCGCACCGAGCTGCGCAACTGGGTGCGCAAGGAGATCGGTCCGATCGCCTCTCCGGACTTCATTCAATGGGCTCCTGGCCTGCCGAAGACCCGGTCGGGCAAGATCATGCGCCGCATCCTGCGCAAGATTGCGACCGCCGAATACGATGCGTTGGGGGATATCTCGACGCTGGCCGATCCGGGTGTGGTGCAGCATCTGATTGACACGCACAAGACCATGAACGCTGCCTGATCGATCATTGATCGCTTGAATGCGCCCCGTCCGGTGAAAGCCTGGCGGGGCGCTTTTGTTTTCGTGCCCGGCACTGGAAACGGGATATATATCGGTTTGTTACGGGTTTACACGGCGTTGTCGGGCGGTGCTTCGTTGTGGGACGTTGGCTGACTTTTTTGTGGGAAAGCACGACGCATTTTGGCCTTTCATCCACCACATGAAACGCTGGGCTTGCCGGATTAGAAGGGTTTGCCAATAATGGGCGCGCTTTTTGCTGTTGTCACAGGTTGAGGCTGTTCTTCTTGATCAGTAGAAACGTGCTTCGTCAATAGCTGGTGGTGGGCTTTCATGCGCTTCTGTAACTAGTTGTCGCATTGAAGAAATATCGACTTCGAGCCTGTCGTTAAAATGCCCCTCATTCGCCGAAGGTCTGTGAGCCGCCAATGCGGTGTCACGCGTCCGGCGTCGCTCTCCCCCGAGATTGTCCTTTCGCACATTGGGCGCTTGCTCACTTTGCCACTTGTCGTGCTTTACCGATGGAGTCCTGGAAATGAAAAAGCTCATGCTTATTGGCGCGATGGCGTTGTCCGTGCTCGCCCAGCCGATCTTTGCTGATGAAAAACCACTGAAAATCGGCATCGAAGCGGCTTACCCGCCGTTCGCTTCCAAGGCCCCGGATGGCAGCATCGTCGGCTTCGACTACGACATCGGCAATGCGCTGTGTGAAGAAATGAAGGTCAAGTGCACCTGGGTCGAGCAGGAATTCGATGGTCTTATTCCAGCGCTGAAAGTGCGCAAGATCGACGCCATCCTTTCGTCGATGTCCATCACCGACGACCGCAAGAAGTCTGTCGACTTCACCGGCAAGTATTACAATTCCCCGGCGCGTCTGGTCATGAAGGACGGCACAGTGATCAGCGAAAGCCTGGTTGAACTCAAGGGCAAGAAGATCGGCGTTCAGCGCGGTTCGATCCACGAGCGTTTTGCACGTGAAGTCCTCGCACCCAAAGGCGTGGAAGTGACGCCCTATGGTTCGCAGAACGAAATCTATCTGGACATCGGTGCCGGTCGTCTGGACGGTACCATCGCCGACGCCACGCTGCTGCAGGACGGTTTCCTGAAAACCGACGCGGGCAAGGGCTATGCGTTCACAGGTCCAGCGTTCACCGACCCTGAATACTTCGGTGACGGTATCGGCATCGCCGTGCGCAAGGGTGACAAGGCCAACCTTGAGCGTCTCAATGCCGCCATTGCCGCGATCCGTGCCAACGGCAAGTACAAGGCGATTCAGGACAAGTATTTCGATTTCGATATCTACGGCAAGTAAGTCGTCGTACCGGTACTGATCAATGGCGCAAACAGAACTGCCTGGATTGCGCCATTTTTATTCCACGCTTGAGGACCGCACATCATGTTGAAAGGTTACGGAGCTGTCATCCTCGAAGGTGCCTGGCTGACGTTGCAGCTGGCCCTGTCGTCGATGGCTCTGGCGATCGTTCTCGGTCTGATCGGCGTGGCGCTGCGGCTTTCGCCGGTCCGCTGGATTGCCTGGCTGGGCGATCTTTACAGCACGGTGATTCGCGGCATTCCCGATCTGGTCCTGATCCTGCTGATCTTCTACGGCGGTCAGGACCTGCTCAACCGCGTCGCGCCCTTGCTGGGGTTCGACGACTACATCGACCTTGATCCGCTGCTGGCCGGGATCTGCACGCTGGGCTTTATCTTCGGGGCCTATCTCTCGGAAACCTTTCGCGGTGCCTTTATGGCGATTCCCAAAGGGCAGGCCGAGGCCGGCATGGCGTATGGCCTGAGCAGCGGCAAGGTATTCTTCCGCATTCTGGTGCCGCAGATGATTCGTCTGGCGATCCCAGGTTTTACCAACAACTGGCTGGTACTGACCAAGGCCACTGCGCTGATTTCCGTGGTCGGTCTGCAGGATATGATGTTCAAGGCCAAGCAGGCGGCCGATGCCACCCGCGAACCTTTCACCTTTTTTCTGGCGGTTGCGGCGATGTACCTGGTGATTACCAGCGTTTCGCTGCTTGCGCTGCGTTACCTCGAAAAACGCTACTCGGCAGGCGTCAGGGCGGCTGATCTATGATCTTTGACTACAACGTGATCTGGGACAGCCTGCCGCTGTACTTCGGCGGCTTGCTGACCACCCTGAAACTGCTGGCGATTTCTCTCGCGTTCGGGCTGCTCGCGGCCTTGCCGCTGGGCTTGATGCGAGTATCGAAAAACCCGTGGGTCAACCTGCCGGCGTGGCTGTACACCTATGTGATTCGCGGCACGCCAATGCTGGTGCAATTGTTCCTGATCTACTACGGACTTGCCCAGTTCGGTGCGGTGCGCGAAAGCTTTCTATGGCCCTGGCTGTCCAGCGCCACCTTTTGTGCCTGCCTGGCGTTTGCCATCAACACCAGTGCCTACACGGCCGAGATCATCGCTGGCAGCCTCAAGGCCACGCCGGCCGGTGAAATCGAGGCGGCTCGGGCCATGGGCATGTCGAAGGCAAAAATGTACCGCCGCATTCTGTTGCCGTCGGCATTGCGCCGGGCACTGCCGCAGTACAGCAATGAGGTCATCATGATGCTGCAGACGACCAGTCTGGCCTCCATTGTGACCCTGATCGACATTACCGGTGCCGCGCGCACAGTCAATGCGCAGTTCTACCTGCCTTTCGAGGCTTACGTCACCGCAGGCGTTTTCTATCTGTGCCTGACATTCATTCTGGTGCGGCTGTTCAAGATTGCCGAACGTCGCTGGCTGGGCTATCTCGCCCCTCGGAAGGTCTGAAATGCAAAGAATCGACCATGTATTGCCGTGGAGCAGTCTCGGCACCGAACGCACGCTGAGCGTCTTCCGCTTCGGCACCGGCGAGCGCAAGGCCTACATCCAGGCCAGTCTGCATGCCGATGAACTGCCTGGTATGCGCACCGCCTGGGAGTTGAAAAAGCGCCTGACCGTGCTGGAACAGCAAGGGCTGCTCAAAGGTGTTATCGAGCTGGTGCCGGTGGCCAACCCGCTGGGGCTGGGGCAGTTGCTGCAAGGCGCACACCAGGGGCGCTTCGAGTTCGGCAGCGGCAAGAATTTCAACCGTGATTTCACCGAGTTGAGCGAGCCGGTTGCCGAGTTGCTGGAGGGCCAGTTGGGCGATGACCCGCGCGCCAACACGCAGTTGATTCGTCAGGCAATGACTGCTGCACTGGACGGCCTGCCTGCTGCACAATCCGAGTTGCAGGGCATGCAGCGCATTCTGCTCAAGCATGCCTGTATAGCTGATGTAGTCCTTGATCTGCATTGCGATGCCGATGCCGCGCTGCACATGTATGCCTTGCCGCAGCACTGGCCGCAATGGCGCTCGTTGTCGGCGCACCTGAACATTCAGGTGGCGTTGCTGGCCGAGGACTCCGGCGGCAGTTCCTTCGACGAGGCCTGCTCGCTGCCGTGGTTACGTCTTTCGCGGTTCTTCCCGCAGGCGCAGATTCCGCTGGCGTGTCTGGCGACTACCATCGAGTTGGGCGGTCAGGCCGATACCGGCAGGCCTCAGGCACAAGCACACGCCGAAGGTATTCTGGCGTTTCTGGCCGAGCAGGGCTTTATCAGCGGCGACTGGCCGCAGCCAGCACATGAAGCCTGTGAAGGCATGCCATTCGAAGGTACCGAATTGCTTTATGCGCCGCATCCCGGCGTGGTGACATTCCTGCGTGCCGCAGGCGACAGGGTCGAAATCGGCGATCCGCTGTTCGAAGTCATCGATCCGCTGTCCGATCAGGTCAGTACCATTTGTGCGAATACTGCCGGGGTGTTGTTTGCCATCGAGCGGCTTCGTTACGCTCAACCAGGTTTCTGGCTGGCTAAAGTGGCAGGGCGCACTGCGCTGCGTCACGGACGTCTGCTCAGTGATTGACCGTTCTGTGGAAACCCAAAGCATGAACAAACTGGAAGTGCAGGACCTGCACAAGCGCTATGGCAGTCACGAAGTGATCAAGGGCGTGTCCCTGACTGCCAGAGCTGGCGATGTCATCAGTATCATCGGCTCCAGCGGCTCGGGCAAAAGCACTTTTCTACGCTGCATCAACCTGCTCGAACAGCCCCATGCCGGCAAGATCCTGCTCAACAACGAAGAGTTGAAGCTTGTACCGAACAAGGACGGCGGCCTGAAAGCTGCAGACTCCAGGCAGTTGCAGCGCATGCGCTCGCGCTTGTCCATGGTGTTTCAGCATTTCAATCTGTGGTCGCACATGACTGCCTTGCAGAACATCATCGAGGCGCCGGTTCACGTGCTGAGCGTGTCGAAAAAGGAAGCGCTGGAAAAGGCCGAGCACTACCTGGCCAAGGTCGGTGTTGCCCACCGCAAGGATGCCTACCCTGGACACATGTCCGGTGGCGAGCAGCAGCGGGTAGCGATTGCCCGTGCGCTGGCGATGGAGCCTGAGGTGATGCTGTTCGACGAGCCGACGTCGGCACTGGATCCGGAGCTGGTGGGTGACGTGCTCAAGGTCATGCAGGGGCTGGCTCAGGAAGGCCGGACCATGGTGGTGGTCACTCACGAAATGGGCTTTGCCCGGGAAGTCTCCAACCAGCTGATTTTTCTGCATCAGGGTGTAGTCCTGGAGCGGGGCGATCCGCGCGAGGTGCTGGCCAATCCGCAGACCGAACGTTTGCAGCAGTTTTTGTCCGGCAGCCTAAAGTGACGATCGGCATCGCATTGCGATGCCTTTTTACGGCAGAACAGGGCATGCTGCGCGACGCGCGACATGACCTGAATGTTCCAGATCGAGCCATCTTCTGACGCTCGGCTTTTGCGGCAATACGTATCGGATGTCCCAATGACTGCCCATCGAATAGGTTTTCTCGTCTGGCCTGGCACCAAAGCGCTGACCCTGGCACTTGCCGAAGAAGCCTTGCGTGTTGCTCAGCGTGTTCATCCTGACGTGGCCTACGAATTGTCGTTTCTGCAGGCCGAGGTTGCGGAGCCCGCAGCTATTGCCGGTGCATGGCAATTGCCGGGGGAACCCTGGAGCGGTCGACTGGACGGTTTCCAGAAGCTGTTTTTGCTGGCCGATGAGCCGCCGTCGGCAGTGGCTCCGGCGCTGGGCAGTGCGCTCAAGCAACTGGTTCGGGCCGGCTGTTCGATTGGCGGGCTGTCGGCGGGCGTTTACCCGCTCGCCCAGCTGGGCCTGCTGGATGGCTACCGTGCTGCCGTTCACTGGCGCTGGCAGGATGACTTCGCCGAGCGCTTCCCCAAAGTCATTGCCACCAGCCATCTGTTCGACTGGGATCGGGATCGTCTCACCGCTTGCGGTGGCATGTCGGTGCTCGACCTGCTGCTGGCAGTGTTGTCGCGTGATCATGGTGCCGAGCTGGCCGGAGCGGTGTCCGAAGAGCTGGTGGTCGAGCGCATCCGCGAAGGTGGCGAGCGCCAGCGCATTCCGTTGCAGAACCGTCTGGGCTCAAGTCATCCGAAGCTGACCCAGGCTGTGCTGTTGATGGAAGCCAACATCGAAGAGCCGTTGACCACTGACGAAATCGCCCAGCACGTGTGCGTGTCGCGCCGTCAGCTGGAGCGGATTTTCAAGCAGTACCTGAACCGCGTGCCAAGCCAGTATTACCTGGAGCTGCGCCTGAACAAGGCGCGCCAGATGCTGATGCAGACCAGCAAGTCGATCATTCAGATCGGCCTTTCGTGCGGTTTTTCCTCGGGGCCGCACTTCTCCAGCGCTTACCGAAATTTTTTCGGTGCAACGCCACGTGAAGACCGCAATCAGCGACGCAGCAGCAGCCCGTTCGAACTTTCGCCGGTGCCTGCCGAGCGCGGTTGATCTGCGCTTGCAACAGATGCGCTGCATCGACAGCGCAGGCCCAGACACCCGCGCTCAATCTGTTTAAACTGCGCCTTTGTGACGCAATATGTCGCATTGCCGAAAACCTTGAAAAAAGCCGGTTTTGCGCTGTAACAAGTTGTCGCCTGGCGACAAGGCCGAACAGAATTCAGTCCTTACAATCTTCCCATCGCTCGCCAGTTTCAGGCAGGCGTTCCTCATCAGGAGACTCCGATGTCCGTTGAGCATGCTGCGGTGCAACGCGCCGATTTCGACCAGGTAATGGTCCCCAATTACGCCCCGGCCGGGTTCATACCTGTGCGCGGTTCGGGCTCCCGAGTCTGGGATCAGGCGGGGCGCGAACTGGTGGACTTCTCGGGCGGGATCGCCGTCAACGTACTGGGCCATTGCCATCCGGCGCTGGTCGGTGCCTTGACCGAGCAGGCCAATAACCTCTGGCATGTGTCCAACGTCTTCACCAACGAGCCGACTCTGCGTCTGGCCAAAAAGCTGGTGGATGCGACGTTCGCCGAGCGCGTTTTTTTCTGTAACTCGGGTGCTGAAGCCAACGAAGCGGCCTTCAAGCTGGCGCGCCGGGTGGCACACGACCTGCACGGTCCGGACAAGTACGAGATCATCGCAGCGGTAAACAGTTTTCACGGCCGTACCCTGTTCACCGTGAGCGTGGGAGGACAGCCGAAATATTCCGATGGTTTCGGGCCTAAGATTACCGGTATCAGCCACGTCCCTTACAACGACCTCGAAGCCTTGAAGGCTGCCGTGACGGACAAGACCTGTGCCGTGGTGCTGGAGCCGATTCAGGGTGAGGGTGGCGTTCTGCCGGGTCAGCTGGAATACCTGCAAGGCGCGCGCAAGCTGTGTGATGAACACAATGCGCTGCTGGTGTTCGATGAAGTACAAAGCGGTATGGGCCGTAGCGGCCATCTGTTTGCCTACATGCATTACGGTGTGACCCCCGACATCCTTTCCAGCGCCAAGAGCATCGGTGGCGGTTTCCCGCTGGCGGCCATGCTCACCACTGAAAAACTCGCCAGGCACTTTGCGGTCGGCGTCCACGGCACCACGTATGGCGGCAACCCGCTGGCGTGTGCGGTCGGTGAGGCGGTAATTGATGTGGTCAATACGCCTGAGGTGCTGGCTGGCGTGCAGCGCAAGCATCAACAATTCAAGACCCGCCTGGAAAGCATTGGTCAGCAATACGGCGTGTTTACCCAAGTGCGCGGCCTTGGCCTGTTGATTGGCTGCGTGCTGTCCGACGCCTGGAAAGGCAAGGCCAAGGACATCTTCAATGCGGCCGAAGCTCAGGACCTGATGATTCTGCAGGCGGGTCCTGACGTGATTCGTTTCGCGCCAAGCCTGGTGATTGAAGACGCGGACATCGAAGAGGGCCTGAACCGCTTTGAACGCGCCATCGCCAAACTGACATCCTGACTCGATTGCAGCCTTGCGGCGTCCGCCTGAGTGCGGGTGCCGCACCTGTTTCCTGCGCCATGCGGCCTGACGCCGTGTGGTGCTTTTACTAGCGCCGGTCTTAAAGGCTGGTCGATCTACAAGGAGTGGCACCATGCTGGTAATGCGCCCTGCGCAAATGGCTGATCTGGCCGAGGTTCAACGCCTCGCTGCCGACAGCCCTATCGGTGTCACGTCCTTGCCCGACGATGCTGGCCGTCTGACCGACAAGATCGGCTCGTCGGAGGCCTCGTTTGCCGCCGAGGTCAGTTTCAACGGTGAAGAAACCTACTTCTTTGTGCTGGAAGACAGCGAAAGCGGCGAGCTTGTAGGGTGCTCGGGCATTGTTGCGTCTGCGGGCTATTCCGAGCCGTTCTACAGCTTTCGCAACGAAACCTTTGTGCACGCGTCACGTGAACTGAAGATCCATAACAAGATCCATGTTCTGTCCCAGTGTCACGACCTGACCGGCAACAGCCTGCTGACCAGTTTCTACGTGGTCCCGGAACTGGTCGGTACGGCATGGTCGGAGCTCAACTCTCGCGGCCGTCTGCTGTTCGTCGCCAGTCACCCCGAGCGCTTCGCCGATTCGGTGGTCACCGAAATCGTCGGCTACAGCGACGAACACGGCGATTCGCCGTTCTGGGATGCCATCGGGCGTAACTTCTTCGACCTCAACTATGCCGCCGCCGAGCGCCTGTGCGGGCTGAAAAGCCGGACCTTCCTCGCCGAGCTGATGCCGCATTACCCGATCTACGTGCCGTTGCTGCCCGACGCAGCGCAGGAAGCCATGGGCCAGGTGCATCCACGTGCGCAGATCACCTTCGATATTCTGATGCGCGAAGGTTTTGAAACCGATCATTACATCGACATCTTCGACGGCGGCCCGACCCTGCATGCCAAGGTCTCGGGCATCCGGTCCATTGCCCAGAGCCGTCTGGTGCCGGTCAAGGTCGACACCGCGCAAGGCAGCGATGTCGGCAATGGCGGTCGTCTGTACCTGGTGGCCAACGGTCTGTTGCAGGATTACCGCGCGGTGCTCCTGGAACTGGACTGGGCACCCGGCAGGCCGGTGGTGCTGAGTCTGCAGGCCGCCGACGCGTTGGGCGTAGGTGAAGGTGCCAGTGTGCGTATCGTCGCGGTCTGAGCCGGACGTTCGATAGCCGATTAGCGAGTTTCAAGGCTCTCGATGAGCCGCTGAGGAGAAAACATGATCGTTCGTCCTGTACGCAGCAGCGACCTGCCCGCGTTGATCGAGCTGGCGCGCAGCACCGGTGCCGGTCTGACGACCCTGCCCGCCAACGAGCAGCGTCTGGCGCACCGGGTAGGCTGGGCTGAGAAGACCTTTCGCGGAGAAGCCGAGCGCGGCGATGCCGACTACCTGTTCGTGCTTGAAGATGACGACGGCCGGGTGGTCGGAATTTCCGCTATCGCCGGCGCGGTCGGTCTTCGCGAGCCCTGGTACAACTATCGCGTCGGCCTGACCGTCAGCGCTTCACAGGAGCTGAACATCTACCGGGAAATTCCGACCCTGTTCCTGGCCAACGACCTGACCGGCAATTCCGAGCTGTGCTCGCTGTTCCTGCACAGCGATTCGCGTAACGGCCTCAACGGCCGCCTGCTGTCCAAGGCGCGCATGCTGTTCATCGCAGAGTTTCCCGCCCTGTTCGGTAACAAGATCATTGCCGAGATGCGGGGCATGTCCGACGAGAATGGCCGCTCGCCATTCTGGGAAAGTCTGGGACGGCATTTTTTCAAAATGGAGTTCAGCCAGGCCGATTACCTGACTGGCGTGGGCAACAAGGCATTCATTGCCGAGCTGATGCCCAAGTTTCCGCTGTACAGCTGCTTTCTTTCCGAAGACGCACGCAACGTGATCGGCCGCGTGCATGCCGACACCGAGCCGGCGTTGACCATGCTCAAGGGCGAGGGCTTTTCGTATCAGGGCTACGTCGACATCTTCGACGCGGGACCTGCTATCGAGTGCGAGACCGGCAAGATTCGCGCGATCAAGGACAGCCAGGCGCTGGTACTGGCCATCGGCACGCCAGGCGACGATGCTCCTCAGTTCCTGATCTACAACCGCAAGCGGGAGGATTGCCGCGTGACGGTAGGCGCTGCGCGTTTCGCCGCCGGTACGCTGGTCGTGGCACCGCAAACTGCCAAGCGTCTGCGCATGAGCGCGGGTGACAATGTGCGCGCAGTGCCGCTTTCTGCCGCGCGGGAGGGCGTTTGATGAGTAGTCTTTATATCGCTGGTGTTTGGCAGAACGGGCAGGGTGAGTTGGTCAATTCGCTGAACCCGGTGACTCAGCAAGTACTGTGGTCCGGTCAGGCCGCAACAGTCGAGCAGGTCGATCAGGCGGTACAGGCTGCGCGTCAGGCATTTCCCGCCTGGGCGCTGCTGTCCCTGGATCAACGTATCGCCGTGCTGGAAGCCTTCACTGCCAGACTCAAGCACCATGCGGACACGCTGGCGCACTGTATCGGTGAAGAGACCGGCAAACCGTTGTGGGAGTCGGCGACTGAAGTGACCAGCATGGTCAACAAGATTGCGATCTCGGTGCAGAGCTATCGTGAAAGAACCGGTGAGAAAAGCGGCCCGCTGGGTGACGCTACAGCGGTATTGCGCCACAAGCCACATGGCGTGGTCGCCGTATTCGGGCCCTATAACTTTCCCGGTCACCTGCCCAACGGCCACATTGTTCCGGCCTTGCTGGCGGGCAACACGGTGTTGTTCAAACCCAGCGAACTGACGCCGAAAGTCGCCGAACTGACCGTCAAGTGCTGGATCGAAGCAGGCTTGCCGGCCGGGGTCCTGAACCTGCTGCAGGGCGGGCGCGAAACCGGTATTGCACTGGCTGCCAATCCAGGCATCGACGGGCTGTTTTTCACCGGTTCCAGTGGGACCGGCAATGCGCTGCACCAGCAGTTCGCCGGGCACCCCGACAGGATTCTCGCGCTGGAAATGGGCGGTAACAATCCACTGATCGTCGATCAGGTTCAGGATATCGATGCGGCGGTTTACACCATCATCCAGTCAGCCTTTATTTCCGCAGGCCAGCGCTGTACCTGTGCGCGTCGCCTGTTGGTGCCCGAGGGCGACTGGGGCGATGCCTTGCTGGCGCGACTGGTCGCAGTCAGCGCGACCATCGAAACAGGGGCGTTCGATCAGCAACCCCCTCCATTCATGGGCTCGGTCATTTCGCTGGAGGCCGCACGCGCCTTGCTCGACGCGCAGCGCAATCTGCTCGCCGATGGGGCGGTCTCCCTGCTGGAAATGCGCCAGCCGCAGCCTGGCGCTGCGCTGCTGACGCCGGGCATTGTCGATGTTACTTCGGTCACCGACCGGCCCGACGAAGAGCTGTTCGGCCCACTGCTGCAAGTCATCCGTTACACCGGTTTCGACGCTGCCATCGCCGAAGCCAATGCCACTCGCTATGGTCTTGCGGCGGGTTTGCTCTCGGACTCCGAAGCGCGTTACCGGCAGTTCTGGCTGCACAGCCGCGCCGGAATCGTCAACTGGAACAAGCAGTTGACCGGAGCTGCCAGCAGTGCACCGTTCGGTGGTGTAGGCGCCTCGGGCAATCACCGCGCCAGCGCGTATTACGCGGCCGACTATTGCGCTTATCCGGTGGCGTCGCTGGAGGCAGGCAGTCTGACCCTGCCCGCGACACTGACCCCCGGTATCAGGCTGAACTGACAGTGTGTGCACGATTGCTTATAAAAACAGATCCACGGAGCCTAGCCGATGAAGTCCTGTGAAGTGAATTTTGACGGTCTGGTCGGGCCAACCCATAACTACGGCGGGTTGTCCTACGGTAACGTTGCCTCGCAAAGTAACAGCCAGCAATGCGCGAACCCGCGTGAAGCGGCGCTGCAAGGCCTGGCGAAAATGAAAGCGCTGATGGATCTGGGGTTTACCCAGGGCGTGCTGGCACCGCAGGAACGCCCTGATGTGGCCGGCCTGCGGCAGTTGGGGTTTACCGGCAGCGATGAACACGTCATTGAAAAAGCCGCCCGTCAGGACATGCCGCTGCTGGTTGCCAGTTGCTCGGCATCCAGCATGTGGGTGGCCAACGCGGCGACTGTAAGCCCCAGTGCCGACACTGCTGATGGGCGCGTGCATTTCACCGCCGCCAACCTGAACTGCAAATACCATCGCAGCATCGAACACCCCACCACCAGCCGCGTGCTGGGGGCAATGTTTGCCGATGCAAAGCACTTTGCCCATCACCCGGCGTTGCCGTCAGTCGCGCAGTTCGGCGACGAAGGCGCGGCCAATCACACGCGTTTCTGTCAGGACTACGGCCAGGCCGGGGTGGAATTTTTCGTCTTTGGCCGCAGTGCATTCGATACGCGCTATCCGGCACCGCAAAAGTATCCGGCCCGCCAGACCCTTGAAGCGTCACGAGCCGTCGCGCGCTTGCACGGCCTGAGCGAGGGCGGCGTGGTCTATGGTCAGCAAAACCCGGCGGTCATCGATCAAGGGGTGTTTCATAACGATGTGATCGCGGTCGGCAACGGCGAGGTGCTGTTCTATCACGAAGATGCATTCCTCAATACCGAACCGATGCTTAACGAGTTGCGCGACAAGCTCAGCCGTTTCGGCGGGCAGTTGCGGGCGATTTGTGTGCCGCGTGCCGACGTCTCGGTTCAGGATGCGGTGCGCTCGTACCTGTTCAACAGTCAGCTGTTGTCGCGCCCCGATGGCTCGATGCTGCTGGTTGTTCCGCAGGAATGTCAGGCCAGTACGAGTGTCTGGGCTTACCTGCAACGACTGATTGCCGATGACAGCCCTATTGCCCAGGTCAAGGTCTTCGACCTCAAGCAAAGCATGCAGAACGGCGGTGGCCCCGCATGCTTGCGACTGCGTGTGGCGCTCAACGAAACCGAGTTGGCGGCGGTGAATCCTGGTGTGATCATGACCGCGCCGCTGTATGAAACACTGACGCAATGGGTCGACAGGCACTACCGTGATCGTATGAGTGAAAACGATCTGGCCGACCCCCGCCTGCTGACCGAATGCCGTACGGCATTGGATGAACTGACGCAAATCCTTAAACTGGGTGCGGTCTATCCGTTTCAACTGAATTGAAACACCCTGCGCGTCTGGCAGATGTCCGGCGCATGATTTACTTATCTAGAGCATTCCGACTATGAGCGACGCCCTGCAACTGATCCTTGAAGACACCGATGGCACCCAACTGGAAACTTCCTGCACCCGCGTTGCCGTCATCTGGCAGGGCAAGGAGTTGTGGATTCAGCAGGACGGCCGGGGCCAGTTGCTGATCGGTGTCGACGTGGAAGAAGACGATGCCGAATATGCCAACCTGCTGCTGCGTCCATTGGCGACCAATCTGGTCAGCCTGCAACTGGAAATGGAACCGGCCGACGCAGGTGCCGACGAAGACGGCCACGTTCACGGTCCTGACTGCAACCACTAAGGAAGTTGCCCTATGCTCGCCCTCGGCAAACTGCTTGAACTGACCCTGGCTGGACGTGAGCCAACGGAAAAGACTCAACTGACCGTCGAAGGCGTGCGTATGCGATGGATGGGCGAGGGCGCGCTGGAAGTCCGCCCGCCCGAGGCACATGACAAGGGCACCGACCTGCTGCTGTCCGCCGGTATTCATGGCAATGAGACGGCCCCCATCGAGCTGCTGGATGAACTGATCCGCAGCATCGCGCGCGGCGACCTCAAACCGCGCGCACGTATTCTTTTCCTGTTCGGCAACCCGGACGCCATGCGGCATGGTACGCGTTTTGTCGAACAGGACGTCAATCGGCTGTTCAATGGCCGTCATTTGCAAAGCGGTGGAGTGGAAGCTCTGCGCGCCTGTGAGCTGGAACGGCTGGCCGCCAGTTTTTTCAGCCTGCCCGATCGTTACCGGCTGCATTACGATCTGCACACTGCCATTCGCGGCTCGAAGATCGAGCAGTTCGCACTGTACCCGTGGAAAGAAGGCCGTCGGCACTCGCGTCTTGAGCTGGCCCGGCTGCGTGCTGCGGGCATGAGTGCGGTGCTGCTGCAGAACAAGCCGTCCATTGTGTTCAGCGCCTATACCTACGATCAGTTGGGCGCCGAAGCCTTCACTCTGGAATTGGGCAAGGCTCGCCCGTTCGGCCAGAACCAACAAGTCAACCTCGCGCCGTTGCGCTTGCGCCTGGAGCAGATCATCGAAGCTACCGAGCCCGAGCTGGATGAAAATCTTGAAGGGTTGCAACTGTTCAGCGTGGCACGCGAAGTCATCAAGCGCACAGATGCGTTCACGTTCAACCTGGCAGATGCCGTGGAAAACTTCTCCCCGCTTGAGAAGGGCTACGTACTGGCCCAAGACGCGGGCGGTTCACGCTGGGTGGTTGAGGAGGAGGGGGTAAGGATCATCTTCCCCAATCCGAAGGTCAAAAACGGCCTGCGGGCGGCGATTCTGATCGTACCCACTGATGCGGATAGCCTCGGCTGATCGCCCGGCATTCTCAAGACCGGAAAGACCGGACGCAGAGCGTCCCGAACGGCATTCCCACGCTGGAGCGTGGGAACGATAGCCTCGACCGGGATTCCGTCGGCTATCGTGCGACGCGCTCTGCGTCTGCATGCCGTTCAGGACGCTTCGCGTCTTCTTTGCCACGCAGAGCCTACGGAACGAGAGTTGTTCTGATGAGCGCGTCTCGTGCCGCTGCTTCGCGTTTCAGCAGGCCGCTTTTTGCTGAGCATCCAGGCGTCGCAGGCTGCGTACCTTGTTCAGGGTATCAGCGCAGGTTTTGGCCGCTTCCTCGCCCTTGTGCACGAAGTGATCGAAGAAGAACTTCTGGTGCTCTTCACCCGCATGGAAGTGGTGCGGCGTCAGGACCACGGAGAACACCGGCACTTCGGTTTCCAGCTGAACCTGCATTAGTGCGCTGACCACTGATTGCGCGACGAATTCGTGACGATAGATACCGCCGTCCACCACCAGCGCAGCACCAACGATGCCTGCGTAGCGACCGGTATTGGCCAGCAGTTTTGCATGCAGCGGGATTTCAAATGCACCGCCTACTTCAAAGATGTCGATATCACTTTCGGCGTAGCCGTGATTGGCCAATTCGGCGATAAAACCTTTACGGCTTTGATCGACGATATCCTTGTGCCAGCAGGCCTGGATGAAGGCGACGCGTTCGTTGGGGTGGCTTTTGCTTTTGCTGTCGATTGCAGTAGGTTGCACGTGTTCTGACTCCTGTTTATGAAAAAAACAGGGCGTTTGGATCGAAAGGGATTCAAGTCGCGTAGGAAAGCCTCCTGAACGATGTCGTTCATGGGGAGGTTTTGCAGACGTTCTTGCAGACACCAATCCCGCTCTCTCTTCATCCGGACTATGACCGTCGGCCCCGGAATCACACCGGGTCTGCTGACCTTGCCGATCGCCAGCCAAAGCCGCGACCCTCAAGCGCTCGCGGGCTAGACGCATTGCGCGCCATTACCGCCGGTGGGGAATTGCACCCCGCCCTGAGAACGTTGCCGTCACTTTACGTGGCCGGCGCAGGATTTTTATCACAGTTCGCCGGATCATGCATGGACACTTTCGTACGGTGCACCTACCTTTTTCTTATAAGGGCATGGAGTATCGAGAGCGACGGCGCTTGATTATCATGTGCTGCGGCCTCAGTAATGCCTTGTTGCAAGCCAAAGGTTGCATGCATTATCGATCCTCAACTTCAGGGAGCTTTTTCGTGACTGTCATCGATCTGCGCAGCGACACAGTGACTCTGCCCACGCCCGGTATGCTTGACGCCATGGCGCATGCGCCCGTTGGCGATGACGTCTACGGTGAGGACCCGACGGTCAATCTGCTCGAAGCGACGCTCGCCGAGCGCCTCGGGTTCGACGCTGCGCTGTTTGTCCCGTCCGGCACCATGAGCAATCTGCTGGCGTTGATGGCGCACTGTGAGCGTGGCGATGAATACATCGTCGGTCAGCAGGCGCATACCTATAAATACGAAGGCGGCGGTGCCGCGGTGCTGGGTTCTATCCAGCCGCAACCTCTGGACGTGCAGGCTGACGGCTCGCTGGACTTGCAGCAGGTACTCGACACCATCAAGCCCGATGATTTTCACTTTGCCCGTACACGTCTGCTGGCGCTGGAAAACACCATGCAAGGCAAGGTGCTGCCGCTGGAATACCTGGCCGCCGCACGCACGCTGACACAGGAAAAAAACCTCGCCCTCCACCTGGATGGTGCACGCCTGTACAACGCATCGGTCAAGCTGGGCGTCGATGTACGCGAGATTACCCGGCACTTCGATTCGGTTTCGGTCTGTCTCTCCAAGGGCCTGGGTGCCCCGGTCGGCTCGGTATTGTGCGGATCGCAGCCGTTGATTGCGAGAGCGCGGCGCTTGCGCAAGATGCTGGGTGGCGGCATGCGTCAGGCGGGAGGGCTTGCCGCTGCCGGACTTTACGCGCTGGATCATCAGGTCGAGCGGCTGGCGGATGACCATGCCAACGCAGCGTTTCTGGCCGAGGGCCTGAGCGGCCTCGGTTACCCGGTCGAGCCGGTACAGACCAACATGGTCTACGTGCATGCCGGTGACCGTGCCGCGTCGCTCAAGGCCTTCTGCGCCGAGCGTGGCATCGTGCTTACGGCCGCTTCGCGGCTGCGCATGGTGACTCATCTGAATGTGTCGCGCGCGCAGGTCGAGCAGGTCATCGCGGCATTTGCAGCCTTTGAACACTCATGACATGCCGATAATCCAGTTACTTGTTTCTATCGCACAAACACACTGTACCGAGGGCGCAACGCCTATATAATGCGGCCCTTTGCCGTCGCTACGTCATTTGACGTTTTGCACTTGCCTCTGGCCGCAGTCTCCGTGGAAGAACCTATGAAAAGCGCAGAAATCCGTGAAGCCTTCCTTGGCTTCTTCGAAGAGCAAGGCCACACCCGTGTCGCTTCAAGCTCCTTGATTCCGGGCAATGACCCAACCCTGCTGTTCACCAACGCAGGCATGAACCAGTTCAAGGATTGCTTCCTGGGCCAGGAAAAACGCGCCTACACCCGCGCCGTGACCAGCCAGAAATGCGTGCGTGCCGGTGGCAAGCACAACGATCTGGAAAACGTTGGCTATACCGCTCGTCACCACACTTTTTTCGAAATGCTGGGCAACTTCAGCTTCGGTGACTATTTCAAGCGAGATGCCATCACCTACGCCTGGACTTTCCTGACATCCGAGAAATGGCTGAACCTGCCCAAAGAAAAACTCTGGGTCACGGTCTATGCGACCGACGACGAAGCCTACGATATCTGGACCAAAGAGATCGGCGTGCCTGCCGAGCGCATGGTTCGCATCGGTGACAACAAAGGCGCACCGTACGCTTCCGATAACTTCTGGACCATGGGCGACACTGGCCCGTGTGGTCCTTGCAGCGAAATTTTCTTCGATCACGGTCCTGAAATCTGGGGTGGCCCGCCAGGCTCGCCGGAAGAAGACGGTGACCGTTACATTGAAATCTGGAACAACGTATTCATGCAGTTCAACCGTACGGCCGATGGCGTGTTACATCCGCTGCCAGCGCCATCGGTTGATACCGGTATGGGGCTTGAGCGTGTCAGCGCCGTTCTCCAGCACGTGCATTCCAACTACGAAATCGACCTGTTCCAGAGCCTGCTGGCGGCCTCGGCGAAAGCCATCGGCTGCAGCAATGACAACCAGGCTTCACTGAAAGTCGTGGCCGACCATATTCGCTCCTGCGGTTTCCTGATCGCCGATGGCGTACTGCCTTCCAACGAAGGTCGCGGCTATGTACTGCGCCGCATCATTCGGCGTGCCTGCCGCCACGGCAACAAACTGGGTGCCAAGGGCAGTTTCTTCTACCAGATCGTTGCGGCGCTGGTCGCCGAGATGGGGGCTGCGTTCCCTGAGCTGGTGCAACAGCAGTCGCATATCGAGCGCGTGCTGAAAGGTGAAGAAGAGCAGTTCGCCAAGACCCTCGAGCAGGGCCTGAAAATTCTCGAGCAGGATCTGGCCGACCTCCAGGGCACCGTGGTGCCGGGTGAAGTCGTGTTCAAGCTTTACGACACTTATGGTTTCCCGATGGACCTGACGGGCGACATCGCCCGCGAGCGAAATCTGACCCTCGACGAAGCCGGCTTCGAGCGTGAAATGGACGCCCAGCGCGTACGCGCCCGTTCTGCCAGCTCGTTTGGCATGGACTACAACAGTTTGGTCAAGGTCGATGTAGCCACGCAGTTTACCGGCTACTCCGCGACGACCGGCAGCGCTAGTGTCGTCGCGCTGTACAAGGAAGGTCAGGCGGTCACCCACCTGAATGAAGGCGAAGAGGGCGTGGTGATTCTCGATATCACCCCGTTCTACGCCGAGTCGGGCGGTCAGATTGGTGACAGTGGTTTCCTGCAGGCCGGTGATGTACGTTTCGACGTCAGTGATACCACCAAGACCGGCGGCGCTTTTCTGCACCACGGTGTGGTGGCTGCCGGCAGCCTGAGCATCGGCGCCCAGGTTGAAACACAAGTGTCCGATGAGGTTCGCGATGCAACCGCATTGAACCATTCGGCCACTCACTTGCTGCACGCCGCATTGCGCCAGGTGCTGGGTGAGCACGTACAACAGAAAGGCTCGTTGGTCGACAGCCAGCGTCTGCGCTTCGACTTCAGCCATTTCGAATCGATCAAGCCCGAGCAACTGCGTGCGCTTGAAGATATAGTCAACGCCGAGATTCGCAGAAACACACTGGTGGTGACGGAAGAAACCGATATCGACACGGCGAAGAAGAAAGGTGCCATGGCGCTGTTCGGCGAGAAGTACGGCGACAGCGTTCGGGTGCTGAGCATGGGGGGCGAGTTCTCTGTCGAGCTGTGCGGTGGCATCCACGCCAAGCGTACCGGTGACATCTCGCTGTTCAAGATCGTCAGTGAAGGCGGTGTCGCTGCTGGCGTGCGCCGTATCGAAGCGGTCACCGGTGCTGCTGCGCTGGCCTGGCTGAATTCGGCCGAGGATCAACTCAAGGAAGTCGCGACGCTGATCAAAGGCAATCGCGACAACCTGCTGGACAAGTTGACGGCTGTGCTTGAGCGCAACCGTCTGCTGGAAAAACAACTGGAACAACTGCAAGCCAAGGCTGCCAGTGCGGCCGGTGACGACCTGTCGTCTGCCGCGCTGGAAGTCAAAGGGGTCAAGGTTCTGGCCACGCGCCTGGATGGTCAGGACGGCAAGGCGTTGTTGGCGCTTGTCGACCAGTTGAAGAACAAGCTCGGCCGCGCAGTGATCCTGCTCGGCAGTGTCCATGAAGACAAGGTTGTATTGGTCGCAGGCGTGACCAAGGACCTGACTGGCCAACTCAAAGCCGGTGATTTGATGAAGCAGGCGGCCGCCGCTGTCGGTGGCAAAGGCGGTGGTCGTCCTGATATGGCTCAAGGCGGCGGTGTCGATGCAGGTGCGCTGGACTCAGCGCTGGCACTGGCCGTTCCTTTTGTAGAGCAGGGTATCTGAGTCAGATCTGCAGGCCTGTCGTTTGCTGGCAGGCCTTGCAAGGATTTGAATGTTAATGGGTGCTCTTAACGGGTTCTGAGGCGGCTTTGAGATGGCTTTAATCGTACAGAAATTTGGCGGCACCTCCGTGGGCTCCGTAGAGCGCATCGAGCAGGTGGCCGACAAGGTCAAGAAATTCCGTGAGGCGGGTGATGACCTGGTGGTCGTACTGTCGGCCATGAGCGGTGAAACCAACCGTCTGATCGAGCTGGCCAGGCAGATCAGTGATCAGCCGGTTCCTCGTGAACTGGATGTCATCGTCTCTACGGGCGAGCAAGTCACCATTGCGCTGTTGGCAATGGCGCTGATGAAGCGTGGCGTGCCTGCGGTGTCCTACACCGGCAACCAGGTGCGTATCCTTACCGACAGCGCGCACAACAAGGCGCGCATCCTGCAGATCGATGACCAGAAGATCCGCTCCGACCTGAAAGCAGGTCGTGTGGTGGTGGTCGCCGGTTTCCAGGGCGTCGATGAGCACGGCAACATCACGACCCTGGGCCGTGGTGGTTCGGATACCACCGGTGTCGCGCTGGCCGCAGCCCTGAAAGCTGACGAGTGCCAGATCTACACCGACGTCGATGGTGTGTACACCACAGACCCGCGTGTCGTGTCGCAAGCTCAGCGCCTCGACAAGATCACCTTCGAGGAGATGCTGGAAATGGCCAGCCTCGGCTCCAAGGTGCTGCAGATTCGTGCGGTCGAGTTCGCCGGCAAATACAATGTCCCGCTGCGCGTTCTGCACAGCTTCAAAGAGGGGCCGGGCACCCTTATTACAATCGATGAAGAGGAATCCATGGAACAGCCGATCATTTCCGGCATCGCCTTCAACCGCGATGAAGCCAAGCTGACCATCCGTGGTGTGCCAGACACCCCCGGCGTAGCGTTCAAGATTCTCGGCCCGATCAGCGCGGCCAATATCGAAGTGGACATGATCGTGCAGAATGTCTCGCACGATAACACCACCGATTTCACCTTCACGATCCATCGCAATGACTATCAGGCGGCCTTGCAGGTGCTTGAGACTACAGCGCGTGAAATCAGCGCTCGTGAAGTGTCCGGCGACACCAAGATCGCCAAGGTGTCCATTGTCGGTGTCGGCATGCGTTCGCACGCAGGCGTGGCCAGCCGCATGTTTGAAGCATTGGCCAAGGAGAGTATCAATATACAGATGATCTCCACGTCGGAAATCAAGGTTTCCGTGGTCATCGAAGAGAAGTATCTGGAGTTGGCTGTGCGCGCGTTGCACACGGCCTTTGAGCTGGATGCTCCGCGGCAGGGTGAGTGATCCTGTCGTCGAAAGGCGCGGCGTGATCGCGCCTTTCGGGTGCTGCGCAGAAAGGCTGTGGTTTTCTTTGCGTTAGTCGATATACAGGTAACGGCTATGGCATTGCGCCATGGCTCTATGCCTGCCGGTTTGCAGACTGTTGTCCCTGAATAAAAAAGGCGTAAGGAGAAAAGTATGCTGATTCTGACTCGTCGGTGCGCGGAAAGCCTGATCATTGGTGACGGTGAGATTACCGTGACCGTGCTCGGAGTGAAGGGTAATCAGGTGCGTATTGGTGTCAATGCGCCCAAGGAAGTCGCTGTCCACCGTGAAGAGATTTACCTTCGCATCAAGAAAGAGAAGGACGAAGAACCAAGCCATTAATTTTTATTGAATTTTTGGTTTGCAAACGGGGAAAAGGGTGGTTATTATACGCCCCGTGTTGCGGAGAGCTGGCCGAGTGGCCGAAGGCGCTCCCCTGCTAAGGGAGTACACCTCAAAAGGGTGTCGGGGGTTCGAATCCCCCGTTCTCCGCCATTATTTATGTAGTGCGTAAGATTTGGCTTGATCGGTAAGTTGTTGAATTTACTAGAAAAAGTGCTTGACTAAAAAATTTTACGACCTATAATGCGCGGCACCAACACATGCACTCGTAGCTCAGCTGGATAGAGTACTCGGCTACGAACCGAGCGGTCACAGGTTCGAATCCTGTCGAGTGCACCATTTAAAGTTGTTTGAAGTGTTGTAAGCAATTACAAGGTTTCCGATAACTGGCTTCAACCAGAGGTGATCTGGTCTAAAAACACCAATGCACTCGTAGCTCAGCTGGATAGAGTACTCGGCTACGAACCGAGCGGTCACAGGTTCGAATCCTGTCGAGTGCACCATACAACGAAAAGCCCACATCGAAAGATGTGGGCTTTTTGCTTTCTAGCGTTTTCCTTTAACGCATCCGTTTTCGTCAAATGTCACATTATTGCTGCGACCCTTTTTCTGGTGGTACACGTAATGCAGCTCGCCATTACGGTTGGTGACTTTGTCCGGGCGGCCCAGCATGCTTTCGACATCACGTTGAGTCATGCCGGGCGGTGTGCGCTGGTTGATAATCGCTGCCCTGCGCTGTTCGGCGCTCAAACGGTTGCCGCAGCCATCATCGCGTGTGCCGACCACAACCACTTCCTGGCTTGAGGGTTTTTGGCGCGGTGGTGAACTGTTTCCGGGTGGGAGTAAATCAATCCTGGTTCCCGGTGGTGCATTGAAGGCTCTCTGTAGGCGCGTGTTGTAGCCTTCGGGGCATCCCAGGGTAGTGAACATGATCTTTCCGGACGCGTCCTCGCAACGGTGAACGCTGCTGGCGGTTGCAGGTTCCGGAAGGCAGAGCAGGGTGCTCCACAGTAATAGATGGGCGGCTACGCGCATGTTCGGGTCCTCCATGACGGGTGTCGTGAAAGCCTAACTGCGGCCTCTGGACAGGGCGAGCGTGTTTTTTTGGCTGAATGTGACGTCGAACCCTGGCTGGCTTACAGAGTTGTGCAGGTTTGCGCTGCAAACGGTTGTTATAAGCTGAATTTCTCGCATGCGCCTCGCTCAAAGCGGTGTATCATTGCGCCCGTCAGCTCCGCCGGGGCTTGTGGAACACCTCCATGGACTTACCCAGTCGTTACTCAATAATGTTTTTCAACAATCATGAATTAACTGATTGATCTCCCGGCGTGCTCCGCTGCTGGGAGTGGAGTTCGCCTATGACCGAAAGAGAAGTAAAAAAAACGCAGGAAAGCTTGCAGGATCGCCTGGCTCAGGTTGTCGATCTGCTGCAGCGCCAGCGTATTGTTGAAGACCTGACCCATCGTCAGGAAGGTCAGCATCAGGACCGTGTAGAAAACCTGGTTCACCGGCAGAACCTCGTCGAGTTGCAACGCAAGCTCGAAGACCTTCACTCTGCCGACGTCGCCTATATCCTCGAAGCGCTGCCTCTGGAAGACCGTCTGACCGTATGGCAGCTGGTCAAGGCCGAGCGCGACGGCGACATTCTTCTTGAAGTATCCGATTCCGTTCGTGAAACCCTGATCGCCGACATGGACGATCACGAGTTGCTCGCGGCGGCACGGGACATGGACGCCGACGAACTGGCCGACCTCGCTCCCGAGTTGCCCCGCGACGTTGTTCACGAACTGATGGAAGCGCTGGATTCACAGCAGCGCGAACGTGTCCGCTCGGCTTTGTCCTATGACGAGGATCAGGTCGGTGCGCTGATGGACTTCGAGATGGTGACGATCCGTGAGGACGTCAGCCTTGAAGTTGTACTGCGCTACCTGCGCAGACTGAAAGAGCTGCCGGGTCACACCGACAAACTGTTCGTGGTCGATTCCGAAGGTGTGCTCAAGGGCGTGCTACCGATCAAGCGTCTGCTGGTCAATGACCCGGAGAAGCAGGTTGGCGAAGTCATGGCCAACGATCCGGTCAGCTTTCACCCGGAAGACGATGCTTACGATGCCGCCCAGGCGTTCGAGCGTTACGACCTTATCTCCACGCCGGTTGTGGACAAGAACGGCAAGCTCATTGGCCGACTGACCATCGATGAAATGGTCGACCTGATTCGTGAGGAGAGCGAGAGCGAAGTCCTCAACATGGCGGGTCTGCGCGAAGAGGAAGATATCTTCGCCTCGGTATGGCGCTCCCTGCGCAACCGTTGGGCCTGGCTGGCCGTCAATCTGGTGACGGCCTTCCTGGCCTCGCGCGTTATTGGCCTGTTCGAAGGCTCCATCGAGAAATTGGTGGCGCTCGCTGCGCTGATGCCAATTGTGGCCGGTATTGGTGGCAACTCCGGCAATCAGACCATCACCATGATTGTGCGGGCGATGGCGCTGGATCAGGTGAATACCGGTAATACGGCTCGATTGCTGCGCAAGGAGCTGGCTGTAGGCCTTATCAACGGTCTGATCTGGGGTGGGGTGATCGGGGTGGTCGCCTATATGCTGTATGGCAGTTGGTCGCTGGGTGTGGTCATGACTGCAGCCATGACGCTCAATCTTTTGCTCGCAGCATTGATGGGCGTCTCCATCCCTATGGCGCTTGCACGTTTGGGGCGAGACCCGGCGATGGGTGCAAGCGTCATGATTACGGCGATGACCGACAGTGGAGGTTTCTTCATCTTCCTCGGGCTGGCGACGATCTTTCTGCTCTAGAACTGCGGTTTCAGCCGTAACCGTCAAACTAAAAAACCGCCATGATCAGGCGGTTTTTTTAGTGGCGACGAATCTCGCGTTGTCACATAACTGCACTAACGCCCACGACTAATAACGAAAATGGCTACAACGAAAAAGGCCAGCTTGCGCTGGCCTTTGTCTGTTACGCCAAATCTCAGGACTCTTCGGAAGCGAGTTCCGTGTCATGAGCAATCAGCGAAACAAGTGCGTTCTGTTGACGATGTGAAAGCTGACGAAAACGTTGCAGCAGCTCGCGTTCGTGCAAGGACAGCTCAGGACTGTCAAGACGCAGGCTTGGTTCATCACCAAGAGCACCTTCCTGAATCAGACTTTGTTCGAGGCGAGCAATGATTTCCGAGTTCATGCTGCGGTGATGATTCTTGGCTACCTCTTGCACGCGATTACGCATGCCGTCTGGTAGGCGAACGACGAACTTGTCAGCCGTGCGGCTGGAATAAGTAGCCTGTTTCATAGGGCTCATATATTTAACCGGTTAGTTCAGGGGAAGCGGTTCTAGCAAGTGGCCGCAAGATTGTCATCGTGAGACAGTCATTTTGGCCAAATGTTCAACCGGGGTTCCAAGGGACCGACATCATGCCGTAATACGTCGAATCCTTGGCGTCAATTCTGTGACAAATAGTGACTCAGGTGGCGGCGTTTGGCCAGCACCAATTATCAGAAATGCGAGCAAATTTGCAAAGTCGCTGCATTTGCCCCTGACTAAACAGGCACATCACCGAGCTTCTTTTTGCCATCATGGCTATTTGACTCTGGGAGCTGGTCGGAATTCAGCACAAAAGAAATGAGCCGACCAAGGGTTGGCCAGCGTAGATGAGGGGAGGTATCTGGGGCGCGAGGCGTGACGCTTGCCGCAAGAACGCTTGCCGCAAGAACGGGTTGCCGTGAAGCGTAGGTATCAGCGAAGAACCGGGTCGAACTTGAAACGACGGCCCAAAAACAGCGCAACCACAAAAAGGCTGGCGAACACACCGGCAGCGGCATTCGCAGCGATACTCATGCCTTTCGCGTTAACAGGAAGCAACAGATCAACGACCACAGCCATGATCGCAAGGGCCAAAAATGATAACGCGGATTTCGACATGGCTACTCTCTCTCAGGATGGCGGATTCAAGCGCTCTCAGAAAATCCAGCGCTGTTCAGCGCGTGGCATCTGGAGTGACTCATCATCGTCATTGGCCAGCACAGCTGCGCTGGCGACGCGGTCAGTCATGATTGCCAACTGGGGCGCATGGCTGATCTGATGGTGAACAGGGGCTGGTGTGGTGACCTGCGTATCCTTGGCACCGGAATCCTGGAAGTGAAATGCCACCAGAGCCACCAGAGCTGCCGCATTCAACGCTGAGAGAGTCTTGTTCATTTTCCAGTACCTGTGCCCGACCGTTTGGGATGAGATGTGTTCACTGATACTGATAATGCAGTCTGCATGCCAATCAGAAATTGATAAAAAATCCTTAAAAATCATATGTTTATAAATTTAAAAAAAGTGATGTGCAGTGCGTTTTGCAATGATGGCTTTTTGGGGGATTGCAAATTGCATGATCGGTTTATTCAGCCGTATTTCAGCGCGACATCGGCTACAGCGTCGATGGGCAATGACGACATGACAAAAGCGGCACATGCCGCTAAGATGCACGCCGTCCTCGCTGGCACCGATCGGTGTGTCGGCACGCAGTGTCTCAGTAGCTCAATTGGATAGAGCATCCCCCTCCTAAGGGGAAGGTTGCAGGTTCGAACCCCGCCTGGGACACCATATGAATAAAGCCTTTCAGCGTTATTCCGGTTTTGGTATTTCTTCTCATGAGTACAGGGTGGATGCGTTAGCAGTCGCGCATTCGGTTTGCAGTCTCACAGGCAGGGATGCGTAAAGACCAGGAAATACCCTTTCTTTTCCGAAGTGTCGCTTCACACTGCCGATGAAGTCTGGTTGGTGATGTCGCCGACACTCAATTGAGGCCTGAGCCATACGATTTGCCTCAAGGGGCAGGGCGATTCTTGCTCGCCACTGTGACAACATTGGTATATCGGTTCCGAATGACTCTCAGGAGTTCCGCCGCGACGTAATGAATTCGCAACGAGCGGATAGGTTCTACAAGGACCCCTCACTCTGGCCGGATAGCCAACTGCTAGATCTTATGGCGATGGCACAGCATCACGGCGTGCCAACTCGATGTCACTTCTGCTATCACGCCGCTCGTTTCTGAAATCCATCCAGAAAATAAACGCCACTCGACCATTGGCCGACCCCAGACGAACACCTATCTTCCCGTCATCTATGCCGGCGGGTATAAGGCGTATGCTTCCAAGGGGAGTTCATGACTTTCCTTTGCGTGCGAACGTAAAACGCAGCCGGAATTTCGCATTGCTGACTCGGAGGGAGCTCACCCCGCTTCAGACTGCTTGCGAGCAGTCGACCTGAATATCCAGTTTAAAGCCGCATGCCTGAATCTCATCGAGCAGCTGGTTCGTGAGCGTTTGTCGAATAACGATTTTGCCAGTCATGACCACGTCCTTGTTCCGCTACAGATCAATCAAACCGATTGATCCACTCAGTAGGCTCTCTCAGGAAACACAGGCGCAAGGCCTCTCAGCCACGTCTCCAGCTATTGAACCGGGATTTTGACCTGACAGGAAGAAACGAGCGCTATACTTTTTCTCGCTATGCACTTGTCCGCGTTGTGCATCGATACCGATCTTCCTCAGTCTCATGGATTTGTAGAAGGGCTCAGCATGACAACCTGTTTACTGTGTCATAACTCACATCAGTACTGCACGTGCAGAATCTTGCGTCGCGGTATAAAAAAATTGCGCACAGAGTTCATTCGGGTACGGAAGGGGCCTATCAGACGTTCACACCTGAAATACCCACACCAGGACCACAGATCGCTTCTTACGCGAAAGGCGATGGTCGATGCGGATACCCATAGAATCGCTATGGAAACGCTGCTCGGGAACGCAGGCGATTTCACGTTCCTGCATTCAGCCAGAAAATTAACGCCCCTCGACGACGCATTTGAGTTCGCATTGAAAAGCAATAATGTGGCGCGCTGTCATATCGTCGCTGACAGCAATGTGCGACTTATTGTCGAGGCGATTTACGCGCGATTGCGAGAGGTGGAAGAACACCCTGCACAGCAGACCGGTCAAATGCCTCCCTTTTCACTGTTCGGCCCGCCCCGCACAGTCCCTGCAGATATTTATGATTTCATCCAGGCAATGGCCAGCCCCATAGAAGCACTTTCTATACACATCAGCCTTGTCGACGACATTGTAAAAAAGTCCACTGCGAACAAGGCAAGTATCATGCACTCGCTTTCGCATGGGTCACGTAATCTGTTCTTCGGCGATGCGTCGATCAACACCGATATCCTTCACGGGCTTGATGTTCCGCTAGCGCATGGCAAACCCACACCTAATGCGGCTGGCATCATCAGGTCCATAAACGGGTTGCGTATACCCAGCGAGCTCAAATTTTCAATACTGCAACCCACGATCAGGAAAGACACTGGCGCTGCGTTGAGTTCAAGCAATGCCGAGTATGCTTCCGCCCTGAGATTTGAAGATGCTTACCCGTTTGGCAGACCGCGTAGCAACAGCCAATGAATCGGCGATCCGTAAAGCTGAAATATATGATGCGATCAACGGCCTGACCGCAGGGGCTGGAATCTGCCCCTGCACGTCACGCATGCCCTAAGGCGTCACTGACTCTGGCGGCGCCTCTTTTCCAGCCCCCTCATTGATCAACACCATGCTTTGTGGCGCAGACAGCGCTACACCCAGCTCCCTCAGACGCCCCAGAACGGTAAACAACAGATCACTCCGTGCGCCACCCACTGAGCGCGGGCTGTTCACGTAGCCGCTGGCGCTGATAATCAAGCCGGTATTGGTCAGGTCTTTGAAGGTCACTGAAGGCGCGGGCGCGTCGAGTATTGCTTCATGCTCGGTAAAGGCCTGCAACAGCAGTTCGCGTATTTGCAGAACGTCTGTTTCCAGAGGCAGGGTAAGGGTGATTCCGACCACCCCCAGTGCGTTGCCCATGGTGACGTTGCGTACGTTTTGTGTGATGAACTGCGAGTTCGGCACGATTACCGTCGAGCGGTCGCCCATCTGGATTTCGGTCGCGCGCACGTTGATCCGGCGAATATCGCCTTCGACCCCTGCCAGGCTCACCCAGTCGCCGACTTTGACCGGACGCTCGGTCAGCAGAATCAGGCCGGAGATGAAGTTCTGCACGATGGCCTGCAGGCCGAAACCTATCCCCACCGACAGGGCACTGACCACCCAGGTAAGGTTGGTCAGGCTGATCTTGAGCGTGGACATCACCACGGCCACGACCAATACAAAACCGATGTAACCGATCAAGGTCACCAACGAGGCCTGCATTCCTGCGTCCATGTTGGTCTCTGGCAGGAGGCGCTCTCCAAACCATTCCTTGAGCACACGCACGCCCAGCAGGCCAGCAACCAGGCAAATCAACGCCATCAGAATATCGCTGGGCACGATGTTCAGGTTGCCGAGGGATTTGGACGTGACATCCAGCTGAGTAAAACTTGCAAGCAGATCGCCCGGACTCGAGCCTGAAGGCAGGAAAGCCAGCAGCACCGCGGTCAGCAGCAGCAAGGTGCGGCCTATACCCGCCAGCAGGGTACTTGCCTGGGCCTGATGGCGTGCGGACAAGCCCAACGCCGAACCCAGTGCCATGCCGCCGGGCTGTCTGGGCGACAAGAGGGTTTCGCAGATGTCACCGAAGCAGGCGATCAACAGGTACGCAGTGGACGCTACCACGCTTACCCAAAGCAGCTTTACCGCGAGAAAGTAAGCCAGTGTCAGGTAGCCGCTCAACAATGCCAGCAAACTCAGTCCGACCCACACCGCAACGACAAAAGGAATCAGCCCGGCAAATCCCCCAAGGCGTTCCAGCTGAAAGCGTCGCCGGGTTCGGCGGTAGCGCACCAGGGCGTAGAAAAACACCAGGGACACCGCCAGTGCTGTCAGGCCATTGACCGCTACGGTCAGCGCCAGGCTACTGGCTATCACACTGTTGATTCGCTCCTGCGTGCCGATAATCATGAGTGCCAGCGCCAACGCGGGCGGGAAGCGGCCCATCGCCGTGGCGATTTCGTCAGGAATTTGCGGCAGGCGCCACGAGGCGTGCGGCAACATCAGCAGTGCTCGCCCCAGACCGACAATGAAAGCGCAAAAGGTGATCAGCGTCTGCACCTGATCAAGCAGGTTGACCACGTCATTGCTGAGCACCGCATTGCGCACTATTCCCCAGCGCAGCAGTGAAGTGGCAACGGTGATGGTGAGAATGGTCGAAAGCCCTACCGCCAGCGCCAGAGCGCTGCGGCGCAGGCGGCCTTCAGGTAGCCAGCGAATCATCGACCAGATCAGCAAGCGTTCCAGCAAGCGTCGCACCACCACCCATATGAATAAGGCGCCCATCACCACGCTGACGAGCTGCACACGATTTTCCGGTGCAATCGCGCTGTTGAGCACTTGACGGACATCGACCAGAAGTCTGTTCAAGCGTCCCAGGTCGTCATCGGTAGGGCGAATCAGCGTGGACCAGAACGCAGAGCTGAGAGGACTCGCCGTCCGCGTGCTGATCTGCGAATCGAAGAGGCTGCGACGAAGGTTGAATATCTGCGTAGCCAGATCCCGGGCTGACTGGCTTAGCGCATTGGTCTGGCGCTCGTCATTGACCAATGCGTTTTTTTGAGCGGTCAGCGTCTTGCGCTGACTGGTCAGACTTTGCGCTTCGTCCGGTTGCATTGGCCCGAGAATGTTGAGCTGGTCATCCAGGTGCTCGATGTCGACAGCTTGCCGGGCAATCAGATTGTCGGCTTGTTTCTGGACCTGTAAAGCCGCCTGTCGCAGGCTTGAAAGCAGGTCATCGTTGGCGTTGCCCGTCACTTTCTGACGGATCTGATCAAGCTGTTCGCTCAGGTCGTCCAGGCTCGGGGCATCGACTACAGGCGATGCACTGCTGGCGCCATCGGCTTGGGGCGCGGGGATATTCTGGGCAAAGGCTGGCAAGGCCATGCAGAGCAAAAGCAAGGCGAGCAGCCCAATACGAAAACGGTTCAGCGAAGCGTGCTGCATTCTTTTCCCTTCTTGGCACTGTGCGGCCTGGCAAGGCCTGTGTATTTCAGGCTTCGGTCTAGTCTGTCTTTGAGCTGCACTCACGGGTCATTTGAGTACAGCAGGTAGAATATCAAGGCCCTGATGTTTGAGCGCTGGAAATACAGCTCAACGAGAGACGAGGCGTCACGGTGATTTGCCTAACAAATGTTAGGTAGGGTCTTGACAAGGTACGGTCACGTGCTATGGTTTAGCTACCTAACGGTAGTTAGGTAAGTCTCCTCCCCATTTCACAGGCCCTTCTATGACTTCTAAATTGCGGCTTTTCACATCCCCTTCGGCTTTTCCGAATCCTCAGCGCTTGCGCCTGTTTATCCACGAGAAAGGCATTGCCGATCAGTTCGACGAAACTATTTATGACATGACGCCTGGCGGAGAGCAGCGTGGCTGGCGTCATCTCAATATGAACCCGTGGGGGGAAACGCCGACCCTTGAACTGGCAGACGGCAGCTTCATTTCCGAAACGGCAGCCATCGCCCGCTATCTGGATCAGTCTTATCCGGGCCGCAAGATCATGGGCGAGGGAGCTTTGGAGCAGGGCCTCGATAACATGTGGGATAACCGGATCTGGGTGCATATCCTCTATCGGATCGTTACAGCTTTTCATGTCCTGCACACCGGGCTCGGCTTCAAACTTGAACTGACCAAAAACGAAGCATGGGGCGAGCACTGCCGTAAGGAGGCGCTGACACACGCAGCATTGGTAAACCGTCATCTTGCCGACGGCCGTGAGTGGCTGTTGGGCGGCAATGAACCTACTTTCGCGGACATCACGCTTGCAACCGCCATTGCCTTTTCCAAGTTTCCAGTCAACGCCACACCGCTGGATGAGCGTTTCGAGTTCCTGGACTCATACTGGAAACGCTGGCAGAAACGCCCGGGTTTTCAGGCGGCCTATGCTGATCGCAGCAGCGGTATTCCTGAGTTGGACTCGCCAGCCGAGTGATTGACCTGTCGGGCGCGCACCTTATCGTCGGGAACGTTGTGCATGACGTTCCCGGCGACAGTATTTCAAGGTAGGGAGAAATCAATAGTGAGCTGCTTAGCCGATCGCTTCATTGGCAGCGGATGCCTTGCGCACATGCCTCTCCACAGTTCTACCTGACAACAGTCAGGTTTTTGAATTAGCATGTGTCCGTCCCCAGAAACGCGTCTGCAGTACAAGGCACTACGATGACCATCAATGCCCGAGAGGCGATTCTGCTTGCCGCGAGAAACATCGCGCAGTCACAGGGGTATAACGGCCTGAACTTTCGCGATCTGGCAGCCCAGGTCGGAATCAAGCCGGCCAGTATTTACTACCACTTCCCCAGCAAGGCTGATCTGGGCGTCGAGGTTGCCAGGCGATACTGGGAGGACGGTGCTGCTGCACTTGAGACCATCTCTGAAGAAACACCTGACCCCATCGAAGCGTTGCACCGTTTCCCGGAAATTTTCCGACGCTCGCTGGAGGCTGAAAATCGCCTTTGCCTGGGCAGTTTTGTAGGTGCGGAAACCGACAATTTACCGCCCGAAATGATTCAGGAAATCCAGCTTTTTGCCCAGGTCAATATTGCCTGGCTGAGCAAGCTTCTGGTAACGGCTAACGTCTGCACGCCGTCGGATAGCATGGTGCGGGCGCAGGCGATTTTTTCAGCAGTGGCGGGCGCTCAACTCATTGCGAGAAGCCGGTCGGACATTGCCCTTTTTGACACATTGATCGACACCTACCGTCTCTGTGGACCGCTGCCGGCCAAAGAGGCCGGATCAGTGCTGCCAGCGGCCTGACGTTCCACGCCAACCGGTTCTGCTAAGCCGCGGTGTATCCATTGAATCGCCATGTTCACTCTCGTCATCACAGAGTATCCGGTTCCGCAATTGTCTGGAGCATCCCTCCGCGCTTCAGCCGCACTAAGGGCTTGCAAAGTATGTCGTTCAAGATATTGAATTCCCCTCTCGCGGTTTCTGCTTTTTACCGATAACCAAACACCTCATTTCCAAGGACGGCCCATGCCACCCAGCGATGCAACGCTTCGTCATATTGGTGAAGTTCTCGATCACTACATTTTTTTGATTCCAGACTACCAACGGGGATACTCCTGGAGTGAAAGCCAATGGCAGGCGCTTTGGCGGGACATCCGCAATGTGGCGGGCAGCGGGGTTGAACAGCACTTCATTGGCATGATGCTGGTGCGTAACTGCCCTCAGAAGAAAGAGGGGCCAAGTGTCGAGGTCGTCGATGGTCAGCAGCGGCTGATGACAGTGATGATCCTCGCCAATGTACTGCGCGCTCGCCTTGGCGAACCGTCGCAACGCTACGCTGTAGACTTTCAAGACAATCAGGAACTGCAAAATTACTTTAATTTCTATGTGCTGAATGACCCCCTCTTCGAAGTCAGTCTGTCGCGCGAGCCGTCAAGCTATGCCTTGAATCTGAAAGCCGCCTCCGAGTTTTATGCCGACCTGGTACACGCACTGCCTGATGGGGTGGTTCGGCAATCGCTGGACCTGCTGCTTGATCGGTTTTGTTTGTTCTTGCTGGCAGTGTCTCCCACGTTGGATATCCACGTCGCGTTTGAAACGTTGAATAATCGCGGGCGGCCCTTATCAAAAATGGAGCTGCTGAAAAACAGGCTCATTTATCTTTCTACTTTCGCTGCGCGACCGGGTGAGGATACAGCGGCTCTGCGTGACCATGTTCACAGCGCATGGAAGGGTATCTACCGGGCGTTGGGGCACAGCGAAAAAACGCAACATCAGGACGATGAGTTTTTGTTGGCGCACGCGACGGCCTACTTCAAGCGCAAGCGCGAGGCGGACTGGCTGGAAAATACATTGTTCAACCAAGTGTTCGCGGTGGGTGTTGAGCAGACTACGTTCGTGTTCATCCGGGACTATATTCAAAGTCTGGAAGCCGCTGCCGTCTGGTGGTCGCATATCCACTCCCCGGCGCTTATGCCGCCGGGCCACCAAAAACAACTGAACCGTTTAGAGCATGCGGGTTTTGCTTTTTTCAAGCCCCTTATTCTTTCGGCCTATTTGCGCGCCTCAAACGGCATCCGTGGTGCGATGAACACCCCGCGTGAACACGCGGGTGTCTTGGCATGTGTCGAAGCGCTTTTGGTCGAGATCGAGCGGTTCATTGTGGTCGTTTTGAGACTCTCAGGAGTTAGAGGAACGGCGGGCAGGGCCGATATGGAATCGGCTGCCTACACGTTGTTGAAACCCGGCAGGGACGGCTTCCTCGCTGAAGACCACGGGATCGGAAAGCTCGACAGTAAGGGCGCCGTTCAACTCGTTTCGCGCCTGGTCAGGGCTTATGCAAGCAATACCGAATATGACGATGGACGCTACGACGATAACGATTTTCAGTGGCCCGGGTTCTTCTTCCCGTTCCAGCTGCAAACGCATATCGAGCGTCGATTTCAAAATGGCGATGGTTTCTATAAATGGGACTTTACCCGTTTGGCCCTTTACGAGTACGAGGCCAGTTTCCACAAGGATGGCAACAACCCCGTGAAGATTGCATGGTCGGACTTTCATTTCGATGAAACGGTCGAGCATATTTTCCCGCAGAATCCCTCCGGGCATGGCAAAGCCTACTGGGATGAAAAGATTCCGGTGGACGGCCGCTCAAACCGCAACCTGCGCATTACCAAAGCACTGCAAAACTCGCTCGGTAATCTGTTGTTCCTGTCTCGCAGCAGCAACGCAGCAGCCTCGAATGATGCCTACAGCATCAAGCAGGGACGAACCGAGACGGGTAAGCGTGCTCGCTACGAAAACGCAAGTTATTCTGCGACTGAAGTCGCTCAGGAATTTCGCGATTGGAGTGCACAGAGCATTGCCGTGCGCGGTGTTGCGTTACTCAAGTTCATCGAGCGGCGCTGGGACATTAAACTGACGAACACGCCCAACGATTTGAAAAGTTATTTGTCGCTGTGCTTTGGCCAGCAAGAGCACGCCATCAAGGAGGGAAAGGCCGGAAAATTTTCTACGCGGGGCCTGAAGCAAGCTCTGAGTAAGTGACGTTTGATTGCAAGGGCGGTTTGGGTGAGCCAGATCAGCGAAAAAGTGTCTGCCTTGATGGGCAGGCACTTTGTGATTGTCAAAGGCGGGTCGCACGGATCAGGGGTAGGCAACTGCCACTCCCCTGCTGCACACCTTGGCAGCGCTGCGGGCAAGTGAAATCGGCCAACTGCTGCCGAATAAACGGCAGCCGGCTTAGTCTCGCGAGGCATGATGCCCTGACGCTTTGCGCAGTGGACGCGAGCGACAGATTGTTGAACGGTAAGTACTCGAAAGATCCCCATAGACCGTCCTGTAAACCTGCACCTGGATTTCACTGACCGGTGTATGAATCAATGCAACGCCAGGCAAAGGCATGCAGGAAGATGCCAGGGGCCAGGCGTTTTATAACTTGCCAGTGCAAACCAACGGTTTCGTCTTTTGCCGACACCATAGTGGCAATCCAATCGAGAGTCAGTCCGGGAGATCTTCCAGCCCAAGGCCGATGCTTCGGTGATCGTTTCATTCGACGGTATTGTAGAGTAGCAGCCATCATGAGTTGAGAAGACCATGTAGCGGTATGTGCCTGCGTCCACGTCGGGTGCCGGGATCGAATGTGGGGTTACTCGACCGCCGTGATGAGGCGCGACTATACCCCCAAGGTTTTGCTTGAATGCTGCGGAAATAGAGGTGTAATCAGCATCCCCACAGAGCAGTACGCGTCTGAAGTAGTAGCTTTGCGGGTTTTCCACCAACATGCCCAAGGCTTCGTTATTGCGAAGGTACTTGGTGTCATGCGCACCGGCAATGGGGTTGCAAGTGAACACGGTACATGCTCCCCATTGAAAGTGCGTTTGAGCGGGAGGCCAAAACTTCAGTGCGCGGCTTCCATCATTAAGCACCTGGTTCTGCAACGCGTACATTAAATGCGCATGGCTGGCACCCAGCTTTAGTCTGCCCGAAGGTCGACGCATAACCCATGCACGCTGTAGTGCGCCTGCTCGATAGGTCACCTTCGTTTTCCAGAAGCCACGCGTATCCTTAGTAGGGCGGCCGGATTCGTAAGCGTACCCCCAATGATCCCAATCCAGGTGCGAAAGAAAAACCGGAGCGGGGTGGACGGGGTCGTCACGTTCGAGTGGATCGAAGTTTTGGCAACCCGGTAGTGATCGGCGATAGAAACCAATGGGCCAGCCGAAATCAAAGAACGCTTTGGGTTGGTAATTGTTATCGAGGATGGCACACATATTAGCCTGACCGACATCATACACCGCGACGTAAACTCCATTGCCCGGCGGGTCACCCTGGTATTCACTAGGTGCACTGTGATGGTGGCGACACTTGATGACCCGTTTCAAGGCGTGCAGGTCTTTTGCATCAGGTACGGAGGGATTGATTCTCACGTAAAGAGTCGTAGGAGCAGGCTGCTCCTCGCTTCCAGAAAATTCAAGCGCGGTGGCGCTAAGAAAGCCTTGTTGCATTACAGGGTTTTCTGAAACGGTAATCGAGCACCAGCCACCCACTCTTACCGTCTGTTCGAAAAGAGGGGTGGGGATCACTGCTTCCATGAGCAGAAAGCTCAATGCGTTATCTGAATCGTTGATGATGTCCTGGGATTTCGCTCGCCGCAAAAAGGGCAGGATCTTCATAGGTATTGCGTCAAAGGTCACTCTACAGTAACCAGCCTGCGCGAGATCTTCATCGTCGTCGTGGACATCTACAGCACTAAGGTATTCCACATTTTCGAAGTAATCGGGCAACTCATTTTGCTTATTCAGGCTTCTGGGTTTGATCAAGACGAGCAATCCTTTACTTGATAAAAAACGATGAGAAACGAAAAATACCACTGAAGGATCATCACGAAAACTCGATGCTGGATAATCGTGTTGGCACAACACGACGTTTCAAGCTAAGTGAATTTATCAGTGGGCTTCGTTTCACACGGGATGACCGGAAAGACTGCTGCGGTCGTCAAGGCGGCTATCTATGGCGAGCCAACGATCAGATTCGGAGCCTCATTCATTGTCTGGGCGAGTGCGTAAGCGTGTTCGACGCCTTTTGTGTGAGGGAAGCGGTCGCGTAATTCAGCGTCGTTTCCCCTGCGTCTACAGCCCTTTGTTTGCTTCGACACGGTCTTGCCGGTAGTGGAAGAAACCTGGTTTTCAAGCAATGCCATAGGGTCATGTGTTGCTCAGCCGAACGTGAATATGAGTAATCTCTCCATCCGGTATTTCTTTGATTTCGATATAGTTCTGGGCACGAACCAACGGCCCCAGTTTTGTGAACCCATAGTTTCTTGCATCGAATGAAGCGTGGTTTTTGGAAATATAGGCACCGACCCCACCCAGTGCTGCCCAGCCGTGGTCACGAGCCTTTTCCTCGATAGCCAGGGTCAGGATTTCTCTCAGGTCCGGTAGGTTAGCGATGGTCACCGGCACCGTGTTCCGGGTTGGCTTTTTCAATACCTCAAAGAAAATAAATTTGTCGCAGGCTCCAATGAACGCATCAGGTGTTTTACGTTCGCCCAGACCATAAACCCTTTTGCCTGCCTCCCTCAGGCGGGTCGCCAATCGTGTGAAATCACTGTCGCTCGACACAATGCAGAATCCATCCACGTTGCCCGCATACAGCAAGTCCATGGCATCAATGATGAATGCCGAGTCTGTCGAGTTTTTCCCATGGGTATAAGCGAACTGCTGGATCGGCTGAATGGCATGTTTATGCAGGTGATTTTTCCAGCCTGTCAGGTGTTGGGTCGTCCAGTCGCCGTATGCGCGCTTTACCGTTGCGGTACCGTATTTAGCGACTTCCTCTAAAAGCTCTTTAGCCACTGAAGAACTGGCGTTGTCAGCGTCAATGAGTACTGCGAGGCGGAGCGTGTCAGGTAAGGCCAAGGCGATATCCTTTTCGAGTGCTGGCGTGTGGCTTTTATTCTAGTCATTGCACAGTAAAAGCGCCTGGGGCTCCGCCCCCCTGCATGCCCTGCAGCGCTAAAATGCCTGAATCACCAGACAGTCAAATAGGGAACTGATTTTTCTAAGCCTTGAAGTTCGCAGCTAAAAAAACGGAACGCCCTTACCACTCTTGAACAGCGAGCCTGAAACGATTGTCTTTTCATGCCTCTCGATCAATGCGTATCAGACGCTCACGCCGCCGTCACATACCCTGGATTCAAACCGGCAAACGAAATTGCTTGCGCAGGCTCTTGTCAAATACGCCAGCAGGCGCAAAGCGACGCAGTATGCTGATTTGGCGCGCTGTCTTGCCGGCCGCGTATCGATGCCTGGGACGTGCATCCTCAGCGGCTTTCAGCACGACAGCCGCCACAACGTCGGGCAAATCGGCTTTCGGCATCACGTCGGCCAGCAGTGACCTGACGCCCGCTCTGGCCTGATCGTATTCTTTCAACAGCGAGTCCGGCTCGATGCTGTTTTGATCGAAGACGGTTCGTACAAATGCTGGCTCGATGACCGAGACCCGAATATTGAAGGCTCGAACCTCGTGATCGAGGGACTCCGAATAGCCTTCGAGCGCGTGCTTGACCGCCGAATAATGAGAAGAGTAGGGCGCGGGGATCAACCCCAGGATCGATCCGATATTGATGATGCGCCCCTGGCCCTGTTTGCGCATCGACGGTAATACTGCATTGGTCATGCGAATGACGCCGAACAGATTGACATCGAACAGTGCCTGCACCTGGGGGATGGAGAATTCTTCAGCGCCACCCAACAGGCCTATACCCGCGTTGTTGACCAACAGGTCGATTCGCCCGGTCTGTGCGAGCACGGTGGAAACGAGAGCGCTGACAGCGTCATCGCTGGTCACGTCGCACGTGAGCATGGACACCTCGGCCGAACTGTCGCCAATCTTGCGGCTTGTGCCAAATACGGTATAACCCGATTGCGCCAGTGCCTCGGCTGTCGCGCGACCAATTCCGGATGATGCGCCGGTAACAATGGCCGTTTTTTTTGACGATGTACTCATGTAATACCTCCAATGCTTAAAAGGCTGGATGCAGATAGCGTGGCCATGCGGATAGTTGAATGGGTCGGTCACGGACAGAGGAAAGTTCGCTTTACTCACCTGACCTTTACAACGACTTTGCCTTTGGCGCGACCCAGGGCCAGGTATTCAAGTCCGGTGTAGGCTTGTTCAAGCGAAACGACACGGTCAATGACCGGTTTGATTCGTCCACTTTCAAGTAACCCGGCAATGTTCTCCAGTTGAGCACCGTCCGGGCGCATGAACAAAAACGAGTAGGAGACCTTGTGTTTTCTGGCACGTCGCCTGATCGAGTGGCTCATCAGCCCGAAGATAAACGTGAAAAAGGCATTCATCCGGCGGGTTTTGGCGAATGCTTTATCCAGTGGACCAATGAGGGATACGATCCTGCCTCCGGGTTTGAGGATGCCGACAGCTTTTTTAAGGGTGTCTCCTCGGGTGGTGCCCAGTACCAGGTCGTAACCGTGCAGTACGTTTTCGAATGCCTGCTCTTTGTAGTTCACGACGTTATCTGCGCCCAGACTGCTGACCAGCGCTGCATTCACGTTGCTGGTGGTCGTAGCCACGTTGGCGCCCAAGTGTTTCGCCAACTGGATGGCGAAAGTACCGATGCCGCCAGACCCCGCAGGGATGAATACCTTTTGTCCGGGTTGAAGATTGGCGCGCTCTTTCAAGGCTTGCCAGGAGGTCAGTCCAACCATCGGAATGGAGGCTGCTTGTACGAAGTCCAGATTCGCCGGTTTAAGTGCGGCAGCGTGCTCCGGGACCGCTGCAAAGTCGGCGATGGCGCCTTTTCCGAGGTCGAAGAGGCTGGCGAAAATGGCGTCACCGGCCTTGAAACGAGTTACGGCGCTGCCAACCTCGATGACCACGCCGGACAGGTCACTGCCCATGATGGCGGGCAGCTCGTACTTGAGGACAGATTTGAATACGCCCGTGGTGATCATGTTGTCGATCGGGTTCAACCCGGCAGCGTGAACTTCCACCAACAATTCGTCAGGCCTGATGGTCGGTACAGGGACATGCGCAATCGCAATATCAGGCGTCTTGCCATAGTTTCCGAAGGTGAGTGCTTTCATGACGCGCTGATTCCAGTGGTATCGAACAATGAGGTAGGGCAAGTGAAAAGTGGGGCATGGGCGTGACCCGGACGATATGGACGTCGAACTTCACAGTCCTCGATACGGCGTCCGGGATACATCACGCGTTGCGCCTGCACGGGTTATATCGTGGCTCGATCCTGTTCAGGCTTCTGCTTGATAGCGCTCTGCGGCCTGCGCCTGTCGAATATCCGACAATAATCCTTGCCGCGCTCCATCCAGAGCGTCCCAGCGATCCGCAACGTGCAGCGGCGGGATGGTGACCAGTTCGCGGCGGTCGAAGCCCACCAGCGCTGCGTCAACCAGTTCTTCGACGTCCATCACCTCTGAAAGAGTGTTGACGTCGATCCCCGCACGCTCCCAGATTTCGGTACGGGTGGCCGCTGGCAGTACTGCCTGGACGTACACGCCTTGTGGCGATAATTCCAGGTTCATGCCTTGGGACAGGAACAGCACGTAGGCCTTGGTAGCACCGTATACAGTCATGCCGAACTCTGGCGCAAAGCCCACCACTGATCCGAGGTTGACGATTGAACCGCTACCCGATTGTGCGAAGCGTGGGGCCACCGCTGCCGCGAGTCGTGTCAGAGCAACCACGTTGAGTGCGATAAGCTTTTCAATGGCCTCGGCGCTTTGCTGAGTGAACCCGCCCGATTGCGCCATGCCAGCGTTATTGATCAAAACGCCGATCCGGGCATCGTCACGCAGGCGAGTTTCGAGTGCGGCGAGGTCGGCGGCCTGGGTCAGGTCGGCCTGAAGCACTTCGACAGCAACGTCGTTTTCTGCACTCAGTTTTGCCGCAAGGGCGTCCAGGCGTGGCTTGTCACGTGCGACAAGCACCAGGTTGTGGCCGCGGCGGGCAAATCGCTCGGCGTAAACGGCACCAATACCGCTGGACGCGCCAGTGATCAGAACAGTGGAGAGCGTAGTCATCGAGAATGTCCTTGCATGAGAGACGATGAGAGAAGTCGCGGGTTTCAGCCTGCGATGGTGGGGTAGTCGATATAACCTTCAGCGCCGCCGCCGTAGAGCGTGGCCGGGTTGAGCTCTGTCAGTGGTGCACTGGTTTTCAGGCGCTCGATCAGGTCAGGGTTGCTGATGAACGGACGGCCAAGGGCGACGAGGTCCACCTGCCTGGCGTCGAGACGGGCCGTTGCGAGGTCGAGGTCGTAACCGTTGTTGGCCAGGTAGGTGTGCTTGAAGCGCTGACGTAGCGCGCTGTAGTCGAACGGAGCAATATCCCGCGATCCGCCCGTGGCACCTTCTATTACGTGAATGTAGGCAATGCCCAGCGCGTTGAGCTGCTCGGCGATGTACTCGTACTGTGGCTGGGGATCACTGCTGGAAACCCCGTTGGCAGGAGAAACCGGCGATAGCCGGACGCCAGTGAGTTGTGTACCGATTTCCTTGACCACGGCAGTGACGACTTCCAGCAGCAGGCGCGCGCGATTCTCCACCGAGCCACCGTAGGCATCGGTGCGCAGGTTGGCGTTGTCCTTGATGAATTGATCAAGCAAGTACCCGTTGGCACCATGGATTTCGACACCGTCGAAGCCTGCTGCAATGGCATTTGCCGCTGCCTGACGAAAGTCGTTGACGATACCTGGCAGTTCGCTCAGTTCCAGCGCGCGTGGCTCGGACACGTCTGAAAATTCGTTATTGACGAAGGTTTTGGTCTGCGCCCGGATGGCTGAAGGAGCGACAGGCGCTGCGCCGTCCGGTTGCAGGTCAACGTGAGAAACCCGGCCTACGTGCCAGAGCTGCACGAAGATACGCCCGCCTGCCGCGTGCACCGCGTCAGTAACCTTGCGCCATGCAGCGATTTGCTCTGACGTGTAAAGCCCCGGTGTGTTCTGGTAACCCTGAGCCTGGGGGGAAATCTGCGTCGCTTCGGTAATGATCAGTCCGGCAGAGGCCCTTTGTGCGTAGTAGGTCGCTGTCAGCTCTGTAGGGATCAGGCCGGCACCCGCACGGTTGCGGGTCAGTGGTGCCATCACGATACGATTCGCCAGCGTCAGATTGCCTAAGGTGTAGGGTTCGAAAAGCGTTTTCTCGGACATAGCGTTCATCTTCCGGGGTGGTGATGGACGCTATGATTACGATCGAAATCTAAAATGTCAACGTATTGATGTTGATCAACATCAATATTCGAAAATCCACGACATGCTCGACGCTCAGGTCGTCAAGGTATGGCCATGACAAATCACGTGCGCTCAGGCATCTCCGCTGTTCTGGCGCGCTACGGTGTAAGCAGAAAAGGGGTCATCGGCTTGAATATCGACTCGGCCGAGACGGCAGAAAACTCATCCGGCTTTCTGTCGATCGTCAATGAGGCGTATCCGTGCGCGGTGCTCCAGGCCAGGAAGGTGCGTTGCTCAAGGACTGTCGGGTCGGGTTCGGTACCATTTTTTTCTATCCATGCCGTGCGTATAGACTGACGAAGCAGCTGTAACGTGGCTTCGCTTGAAGAGAGAAGTCTGGGCAACGATCGGTTGATGCCTGACATCCCGAACATCAACCGAAAGTGCTGAGGGTAGTGTCTGGCGAAATTTACATAGCCTATCCCGCAGCCCAGGATACAGTCGCCAAGATCCCGCTGTGCGACACGGATAGCGTCGACCATGCGCTCGTAACCATCTGCCACGACTTCTGCCAGCAGGTTTTCCAGAGAGCCGAAGTGGTGTGCAGGCGCCGCGTGAGAGACATTCGCCCGTCTGGCGCATTCGCGTAAAGAGAGTCCGCGTATGCCCGTTTCGCCAACAATATCCCAGGCCGCCTGACGCAAGACAGTCGGCAAGTTGCCGTGGTGGTAGGTGCGCGGAGTGTCCGAGGCCGGCATGTAAAGCTCCCTGTCATGAAACAAAAGTTATACGCCCATGGAGTAATTGTATCTTGTCAGTGACAAGATGCGCTGCTCTAATTGCGCCAGACCTTGTGGCCGGTGGCGGAGAATACCGATGAGCAAAATCACCAAAAGGCTTCGATTACTGGCATTGCGTGGCACGTTCATGCTTGCCAGCCGAATTCTACCGGGCCCTACTGGAAGACACCTTGCCCTACGTTTCGTTACACCTCAGGTTGCCGGGCGTGCAAAGGCCGCCGCATTACTGAGCACATCGCTGGATGCGCGAATGGAGACCCTGGAGCTGAACGGAAACAAGGTAGCCACTTATGTGTGGGGAGATCCGTCCAGTCAGCCTTATGTATTACTCGCTCACGGATGGTCAAGCTACGCGATGCGTTTTATCGAGTGGGTGCCGTTGTTACGATCAATGGGTTACGCAGTGGTGGGTTTTGACCAGCCTGCTCATGGGCTGAGCAGCGGCACCATCAGCCATATGCCGCAATTTGTGGACGTACTTCGGCAGGTCGGGCGCCATTTTGGCAGGCCGACGGCCGTAATCGGGCATTCGCTGGGCGCTTCATCAATCGTCTTCGCTCAGGAAGAACAGTGGCGTCCCGAACGATTTGTGTTGATTGCGCCGTTCCTTGCGCCGGCTGACAGCGTGTTTCAACAGTTTGATGCTGTGGGTGTGGCCCATAAGGTGTTTGCACCTTTTGAAGGGTACTTGTATGCGCTGACCGGCCGGCGTTTTGCGGACTACGACGCTTCTCTGCGACTGCATGTATTTGATCGTCCTGCGTTGGTTATCCACGACCGGCACGACCGTGAAACCCCGTGGGAGAAGGGTGCCCGGTTCGCAAAGCTATGGCCCGGAGCACGGCTCTTTACGACTGAAGGATTGGGCCATAACCGGCTGATCAATCATCCTTCGGTTATTGCCGAAGTCATGAAGTTTCTGCAGCCGGACAATCATCTGCCGACTTCCGAAGCGCTGGAAAGGTGAACGTTTTCAGCATGCTTTTTAAGCCGGGCCGCGCTGTTTCGTAACCTCAAACTTGCCAGCAGGATCCTGGCGGGTTGACGGGGAGAGGGTCAGTACCGCTCTGATCGTCATGAACTTCATCCTGATACTTCATACAGGAACCTGTGACGCGGCTGGAGGGCTGGTCATGGTTCGGGAGGTCGCTCTGTGGGCAATGATCATTTTTTCGATGAGTCGGCGGTGCTGGAAATCGTCCACAGCGCTAATCGTGTACGCTCCAGAAAACTGACGTCTGGTCAGCTTTACCTGGGGCTGGTACGCGTTCTGCCTACAGTTCCGGCAATAGGCGACTTTATGGAGATAATTGATGGCCTGGTGAAAGAGGGGCTTTTGATTTCAGGTGCCGTATTGCCCTATTCCCCCTCGTTTCCCTATGTGCAGCATATTATTCTCGGCCTTACCGAGCCAGGCGAGGCAGCCTTGGAATCAATAAGGTCTCAGCCCGAAAACTTCTGCTTTTAATGGTATGCACTCACGCTGCAACCGTCCCGTGCAAACGCCCCCGCAAGCCTGTATTGCAAACCTTGTTTGCGGAGTGCTTGCAGATCGCCGATCTTCAAAACTACATTAGCGGTGTTGAGGGCATATCGGCATCAGTCGATAAAAACAGGAAGGCTGGACTTCCGCGCCCCTGAAACGATGTACGTCTTTCCCTCTGTTTTTGCATAACTATTGTGCGATGGCTGCCGCCAACGGTAACTCATTGAAGCAGAAAGAAAATGATCGAACCCGAACGCATTGTGACCTTGTCCCGTGAAGTGGAATCTCTGGCGACTCGTGGCGTCAGCGATATATAGATGATTACTCGCCAGACCCGATTGCTGGCGATAAACGCGCTGATCGAAGCGGCGCATGCAGGCAAGGCCGGTCGGGGTTTTGCAGTGGTGGCAGAGGAGGTGAAGAATATCTCCGAGCAGATTTCGAAGATTGCTAGTGGGCTCACTCAGGACCTTCAAGCGTCGGTCAATGAACTCACCGAACTGGGCAAGGGCATGTGTTTTGATGTGCGAGGCCAGCGACTGGCAGACCTCGCGTTGAACCTGATAGAAATCATCGACCGTAATCTGTATGAGCGCACGTGCGATGTTCGGTGGTGGGCGACCGATGCGTCGCTGGTCGATGTACTGATGACGCCAACCCCGCAAAATCGCGCTCATTCCAGTGAGCGCCTCGGCGTTATTCTGGACAGCTATACGGTGTACCTGGATATCTGGGTGGCGGACACAACAGGCTGTGTGATTGCCTCCGGCAGGCCCGGCACCTTCGGCAAGGTTATCGGTGCGGATGTCACCGGCGCGACCTGGTTCAAGCAGGCGGTGCGGCACTCATCGGGCGATCAGTACTTTGCCGGCGAAGTTGCGGTAGAGCCCTTGCTTAACGGTTCGCAAACCTGCGTGTTCAGTGCCGCTGTGCGCAGCAACGCTGGCAAACACTCACCTGTGATCGGCGTCATCGGGATCTTCTTTGACTGGCAGAATCAATCGGACTCGGTGATACAGGGCGTGCGCCTGAGTGACGAACGTACCCGCACCCGAGTGATGATGGTCGACGCCAGCCACAAGGTAATTGCCAGCTCCGACCCGCAAAGCCCGTTGGGCCACCGTGTCGAGTTGCACGCCAGGGCTGGTCAGGCGACCGGTTACAGCACGCTGCCCAACAACAGTATCCAGGGGTATTCAATGACGCCGGGCTTTGAGACTTACCCTGGCATGGGATGGCTGGGGGTGATTGAACAGCAACTTCCGTAGCCTGTTGGCATATATCGGGCCGCTGCCGAACCTTTTCGGCAGCGGCTCTTGAACGTTATAGACGGAAGCTCCCCACCAACTGCGTCAACCGGGTGGATTGCTGTTCAAGGTCAGTGCATGCACGCAAGGTGGCGTTCAAGTTTTCCACGCCCTGCTGGTTCAGGGTATTGATCTCCGTGATATCCACGTTGATCGCTTCCACTACGGCGGTCTGTTCTTCGGTTGCCGTGGCAACCGAATGATTCATGCCGTCGATTTCGCCGATGCGTTCGGTAACGTGCTCAAGGCTTGCAACGGCCTTGTTGGCAATGCCGACTGTTTCAACGCTTTCGCGCTGACTTTCGTTCATGATCGCCACTGCTTCGCGAGCGCCGGATTGCAGTTGCTCGATCATCTCCTGTACCTGGCTCGCCGATTCCTGCGTACGGTGGGCCAGGCTGCGGACCTCATCGGCCACTACGGCGAAACCTCTGCCGGCTTCACCCGCGCGCGCGGCTTCATGGCGGCGTTAAGGGCCAACAGGTTTGTCTGTTGCGAGATGCCTGTAATGACTTCCAGGATCTGACCGATGTTGGCTGTTTTTGTATTAAGCGTTTCAATCTGCTCACTGGCGTTACTGATGCGTCTGGACAGACGGCTCATGGCCGCGATGTTCTGCCCGACCACTTCCTGGCCGTCCGAAGCCAGCGTGCGGGCGTCGCTCGAGTGGCCCGAGGCGCGCGCGGCGTTCTGGGCAATTTCCTGGGTTGCGGCACCCAGTTCATTGATGGCGGCGGCCACGCTGTTGGTCCGGTTGGACTGTTGATCGGAATTGAGCATTGACGAGTTGGAGGCATTCACTACCCGCAGAGCAACTTCGTTGAGCTGTACAGTGGAGGAGGCCACTTCACGCATCGAGTCATGGATGCGTTCCACGAACAGGTTGAAGCCGTTGCCCAGATACCCGAACTCGTCTTCGCTCTGAATGGTCAGACGCTTGGTCAGGTCGCCTTCGCCGGCAGCGATATCATGCATGGCGCGGCCCATCAGATTTAGCGGCCGCATCAGGACGCTCAAGAGCATCCCCAGCAGCAGGATAATCAACACCACGGCAATGACCGTCGCCACAATGGCCGAATTTCTGAACTCGCCCAGTGCTGCATAGGCGATCTCTTTATCCATCGCCACGCCCACGTACCAATTCACGGAGGGCAGCCCGTCTACATGAGCAAACGTAACGATCTGAGACTTTCCGGCATGCTGGCTCTCACTGAGGTCTTGTGACAACACGGGCGTATTCGCCGGGTAGACTTCGGCCAGCGTCTTCATCACCAGCGAGGTGTCCGGGTGAACCAGAATGCGACCATTCGCGTCGACCAGGAACGCATATCCGTCCCCATGAAGCCGCAGCGAACTGATCATCTTCACCAGTATCTCCAGGCTCAGATCACCACCAATGACACCGGAAACGCCTGAAGTACCTTTGACCGGTGTCGCAAGGGTCACGATCAAGCCCTTGGTCACGGCATCCAGGTACGGCTCCGTGAGGATCGTTTTGCCTGCGCGAATGGCATCGACATACCAGGGCCGGGTTCTGGGATCGTAGTCGGCCGGCATGTCATCGGGCGGCTGGGTGACGAAGGAACCGTCACGTTTACCTTGGTAGATGCTCATGAAAGTAGCGATAAGCGTGGGTTGGCCGAGGGCGAGATTCTGCGCTTCCGGGGACTGGGACTGTGGCGACGATGCGTTTTCCGCCAGGTTTTCCACCAGAAGAATCCGCCCTGAAAGCCAGTTGCGAATATTGCCCGCCGTGCTTTCGCCAGTCTGATTCAGGTTTTCCTTCAGTTGCACTCGAAGCGCGTTGCGCTGCAGATAGTCGTTGTAAAGCGTGAACAGGGTGAATGCGGCGATCACGACGAGAGACGCCGCCAAGAGGATTTTATGGCTGAATTTTAGCGATTTTGTCATGCCGGTATGGGCCATTAGAGGGTATTGCGCAGAGGGCACAGGTCGTAGATGAAGCTGGAGGGTTATCGGCGGGGATTCTTTTTTATGAATGTCGCGTGTCATATAAATGACCGGAAAGCTCCACGAGTGATCAGCTTCAGTTGGCGGGATTGTTCAAGTCCCGATACCACTGCGCATAAGGCGTATTCGTCACCTTGCGCCGATTGAAATCCTCGGCCCCGTCGGTCCACCAGACTTCGCCGCGTTCACCCAGTGCAACTTTGGCCTGGTCGACCGCAGCCCGTGCCGTTTTCAGCGCTTCGGGGTCGCCGCAAGCCTTGGCAGCCCTGACGGCGCGGCGTGCAGCCATGAGTTGGTCAACCAGTTGCTGCCGAACGTCTTCGCTTAATGACGGGTTGGAGCAGCGCCAGAGTTGTCCCTTGACCACGAAATACCGACCGTCGGGCGTGCCTGGATTCACGCTATGAATAGCCTCGAGCGACAGCATCTGCGCCGATCAGACCGGTCACACGTCCGGCAAGCGTGTCCAGCCCGAAAGGTTTGGTCAGCACTTGCGTACAAGGTCGCAGGTGGCAGTCGTCCAGGACTGAGGTCTTGGCGTAACCCGTGATGAATAATGTAGGCAGCCCCGGCCGGTAGTCGCCTGCTGCATCGGCCATTTCCCGGCCATTCATGCCGCCTGGCAGGCCGATGTCACTGATCAGCAGGTCAATGCGGGTGTCCGATTGCAGGATCTGCAAGCCGGATTGAGCATCGGCTGCTTCCAGGCAGTGGTAGCCCAGGCCGGTAATCACTTCCGCGACGAGCATCCTGACCGAGGGTTCGTCATCAACGACCAGCACCGTTTCGCCAGTGTGGTGCGCCGGCTCTTCGGTGACGTCGGGGTCGCTGATACGTGGAGCGTTTTCAGCGATGTGGCGCGGCAGGTGCATCACCACGCTGGTGCCCTGGCCTTCGACCGACTCGACGCGGATCTGCCCACCAGACTGGCGGACAAAACCGTATACCATCGACAGACCCAAGCCTGTGCCGGCACCGATGGGTTTGGTGGTGAAGAACGGTTCAAAGGCTTTGGCGACTGTATCGGGGGTCATGCCTATGCCGGTGTCGGTAATGCGGATGCTCAAGTGCTCGCCAGCAGGAACGCCGTGATCCGGGTCGGTGCACTCCTCAATGGAGGCATTGGCGGTTTCGATGATGATGCGTCCGCCATTCGGCATTGCGTCACGGGCGTTCAGGCACAGGTTCAACAAGGAGCTTTCGAGCTGCGCATGGTCGATCAGCGCAGGCCACAGGTCATTCTGGGCGACCACCTTTATATCTATTTCCGGGCCGACGGTGCGTGCGATCATTTCTTCCATGTCATGGATCAGCACGTTCACGTTGGTCACCCGCGGGGAAAGATTCTGGCGGCGTGAAAATGCCAGCAACCGGTGGGTCAGCGAAGCGGCACGGCGTACGGCCCCCTGAGCGACTGACACGTAACGGTCTACATCGCCCACCCGTCCCTGAGCCAGTCGTTTAGTAATCAATTCCAGACTGCCCGAAATGCCCGCCAGCAAATTATTGAAGTCATGTGCGATGCCGCCTGTGAGCTGGCCGACGGCGTCCATCTTCTGCGAATGGCGCAAAGCATCTTCTATCTGCTCGCGTTCGAAAACGGCTTGTTCGATGCGCTGTTCCAGCGTCTGGTTGAGTTCCCTGACGGCTTCTTCGGCTCTTTTGCGTGCCGTTACATCGATAGAGGAGCCGATAAGACCGATGACTTCGCCGTTGCCGTCGGTCAGTGGCGCTTTGGTCGACAGCCATACCGCTGCAGAGCCATCAGCCAGGTTTACCTGCTCTTCAATCTGTTCGCTGACGTTGCTCTGCATGATCCGGCGGTCGGTTTCCATCAGGATCCGCGCTTGCTCCTTGTCATCTAGAAAGTCCAGATCCGTCTTGCCAATGAAAAACTCGGGCGGCTTGCCGATCAGCTCGGCAGTGCCGCGGTTGGCGACCAGCATTCTGCCCTCCAGATCCTTGGCGTAGACAACGCCTGGAACTGCAGCAGTGAATATTTTGAGCAGTTCGTTCAAGCGATCCCGCTCGGCTTCGGCGGCACGCCGGCTGTCTATGTCAAGCAGCACGCCCGGGCTGCGAACAGGCTTGCCGTGAGCATCGCGTTCAATTTTCCCGCTGGCTTCAACCCAACGATAAACGCCGTCCTGATGAAGAACCCGGTATTCGCATCGGTAGGTATCGCTGCCGAGCAGTGCCTCTTCGATGGCCTTGTCGACCCTGCGTGAGTCGTCAGGATGAATGGACGCTGTCACCAGCTCCAATGGGAGCCCTTTGGCACATAGTTTCGGACACAGACCGAAAGTCTGGGCAAACTGCTCATCGCCTGTAAGGCGATCATCAATGATGTCCCACACCCAAGTGCCGACGACCGCGCCTGAATCCAGAGCGAGTTGCAGCCGCTCGGCGGTTTCCTGCGCTGAGGGGAGGAGTGGTTTGGGCGCGAATGGCATGCCGCCGGAAACATCATTGCTCATTACTATCGACCCACTTGAACGCCTGGTTCACAAAGACTCAGTCATAGGGCAGCGCAGCGGCCTGAAAGTTGTACAAAATTTATTCTATTTTGTGTCCCGTATACTAAAAGCCGATCAATGACACTCGATCATTCAATGTTCGGGATTGAGGATGATATTAAATTAATATCATTTGGGGCGGGCATTATTTTCTGCTGATCAGGCAGGGACGGGTTTTCAGGTGATACCGGGCTTGCCGGCGTACCTGCAAGCACTGGATTTTGTAAGGGAACAAGTGTTTGTGCGGCGTTCAGGCGCTGGATCCGGCAAGTGTCCAGCGCCTGTCGGGTTTATCAGTTCTGGCCGACGGGTGCGGGCATGTTGGCAACTTGCTCAGGCGACCAGCGGGTCATCGCGTAAAACACTGCGCCGCCCAGAATGCAGCCGGTAAACCACGCGAAGTTGGCGATGGGCTTGAACCACTCGACGAAGGTGAAGCACAGACCGACCAGCGCCGTCAGCACCAACGCCTTGACCGCTATCCAGTTCACGCCATTGGTGTACCAGTAGCGACCGCTCGGTGTGTCATCGAACAAGGCGTCGACGTCAATCTGCTGTTTCTTGATCAGGTAATAATCCACCAGCAGGATGCCGAACAGCGGGCCGATGCAGGCCGCCAGTACGTCAAGGGTGTAATGAATCACTTCAGGATTGTTGAACAGGTTCCAGGGCGTAATGAAGATCGACGCCACCGCAGCGATCATGCCGCCTGCACGCCAACTGATGCGGCTGGGGGCCACGTTGGCGAAGTCGAAGGCCGGGGAAACGAAGTTGGCGACGATATTGATGCCGACAGTGGCGGTCACGAAGGTGAATGCGCCAAGCAGCACGGCAGTGGTGTTATCGATGCGCGCTACGGTAGCAATCGGGTCGTGGATCATTTCACCGAAAATGGGCAGCGTGCCCGAGACAATCACCACCGTCACCAATGAAAACGCCAGAAAATTCACTGGCAAGCCCCAGAAGTTGCCGCGCCGCACGTCAGCCATACTGCGGCAATAGCGGCTGAAATCACCGAAGTTCAGGGTGGGGCCAGAGAAATACGAGACCACCAGTGCGATAGCCATGACGACTTGCCCGAACGCTGCCCAGCCGGACAACTCTTTTTCAGCCAGGGTAAAACTGATGTTATCCCAGCCTGCACGCCAGACAATCCAGCCTGCCAGCGCGAACATCACCGCATAAACGGCAGGGCCGGCCCAGTCGATGAAGCGTCTGATCGACTCCATCCCGGTCCAGAACACTGCGGCCTGCACCACCCACAGCGCCAGAAAGCCGAACCAGCCCAGCCACGACAGCCCGAGAAAGGTCACGTTCTGATAGGCGGCCAGTTCCGGAAAGAAGCGCAACACCACGATTACCAGTGCGCTGGATGCCAGATAGGTTTGAATGCCATACCACGCCACCGCGATCAGCCCGCGAATGATTGCAGGAATGTTGGCCCCGAAAACGCCGAAGGCCAGGCGGCAGATGACCGGGTAGGGCACGGCAGCCTGCTGGCTGGGTTTGGCGACCAGATTGGCAATCACCTGGATGATGCAGATACCGACCAGCAATGCGATCAGCACCTGCCAGCTGGCCAGACCCAGAGCAAACAGGCTGGCGGCAAAGACATAGCCGCCGACGCTGTGCACGTCGCTCATCCAGAACGCCAGAATGTTGTACCAGGTCCATTTCTGCGGCAGCGGCCCCAGATCATGGTTGTGCAGGCGCGGGCTGTACCCGGCCGGGCGTGGGTCTGTCATGGCGCTACTCCCTTGGTGAGTCGTGACGGGATCGGAGTACGATCAATGGTTTTTTTGTATACGATCGTGTACGCAAAAGATGTGCCATTCGATTTTTTCAAGGGCCGGGAATTGATCCATGCTTTGCCGGATGGCGCTTTGCGAAGGAAAAGCTGGCGCGGTGGACATGTTCGCCACTCAGTCCGATGTGCACGTAAAAAGGGCGCTTTTGCTCATTTATAGTGCGAGCTTTATGAGGTTTGCAGGTTTTTGCAGTTGGCAGAGGGTTCAGATAGCGCTACTCATCATCGACTGGATCAGGCACTATTCCTGTATACGATCTTGGTAAAAAAGTGATGTGAAGTGATGAGCCGACCTGCCAGTACTCCGTTGTTCCTGACGCCCGCTGCCGATGAGAAAGGTCGTGACGAACAGATCTACCAGCATGTGCTTGAAGCCATCGTCGAGCATCGCCTTGCGCCGGGCACTCGCTTGCCCGAGGACGCGCTGGCTGAAGTGTTCGACATCAGCCGGACCGGCATTCGCAAGGTGTTGCAGCGTCTGGCGCTGGAGCGACTGGTGACCCTGCGTCCCAAGCGCGGCGCGGAGGTCGCGCAACCGTCGGCGCAGGAGGCGCAGGATGTACTGGGTGCCAGGCAGCTCATCGAACCTGCGCTGATGGCGGATATAGCCACAAGGGTCGGCGGTCAGCGCCTGGAGTCATTGCGCGCGCTCTGTGACCAGGAGCATGAGGCGCAACACGCCGGGCGTCACAGCGAAGCGATTCAATTGTCGGCCCGCTTTCACGTGCAACTGAGCGCGTTGGCAGGTAACCAGGTCTTGACCGAGCAAGTTGCGCAGCTCACTACGCGTTCCTCGCTGATTGTGGCGGTGTACGGTTCGCGGCGCAGTGTCGGCTGTGAGTGTGGCCAGCATGTTGACTTGCTGGCCTTGCTCGAAACCGGGCAGGGCGAACAGGCCCGCGAGTGGATGGCCGAGCATTTGCGCCGCATCCGCGCCAGCCTGAATGTCGATGCGCCGGGCGGCGAGGCAGTGGATTTTCATAGCATTTTCAAACGGCGCTGAAGGAGTTCCGGTGCGTATTCAAGTGATCAACCCCAACACCAGCCAAGCCATGACCCACAAGATCGGCCTGGCCGCGCAAGCGGTTGCGCGCTCCGGGACGCAGATCATCGCCTGCAGCCCGGCTGATGGCCCGGTGTCTATCGAAGGCCATTTTGACGAAGCGATAGCGACCCTCGGCGTGCTGGAAGAAGTGCGCAGGGGGCGTGAACAACAGGTTGACGCGCACATCATCGCTTGCTTCGGCGACCCTGGACTGCTGGCAGCCCGCGAGTACGCCAGCGCACCGGTGATCGGCATCGCCGAAGCGGCCTTTCATATGGCCAGTCTGATTTCGACCCGCTTTGCAGTGGTGACGACGCTGAGCCGTACCCGAATCATTGCCGAGCATTTGCTGCAGCGTTATGGCTTCAGTGAGTTGTGTACTTCGGTGCGCTGTATCGACCTGCCGGTGCTGGCGCTGGAGGAGAGCGGGCCTGAGCTGATCGAATCCATGGCCGAACAGGCCTGTCGCGCCCGTGATGACGAAGGGGCAGGCGCCATTGTGCTGGGCTGCGGCGGCATGGCGGATCTGGGCAGGCAACTGAGCGAAGTGATAGGCCTGCCGGTCATCGACGGCGTGGCTGCGGCGGTGAAACTGGCTGAATCGCTGGTGGATCTGGGGCTGAGCACCAGCAAACACGGCGACCTGGCCGACCCCATTGGCAAACCTTTCAAGGGCCGATTTGCCTACCTGAGCCGATAACATGTGCGTCCAGAAATGCACTGACGCACACTTTGGGTGATGCTCCGCGCCACAGAGATCGGACGCAGAGCGTCCAGAACGGCATTTCCACGCTGGAGCGTAGGGAGCGATGAGCTCTACGACTACTGTCGTGCGACGCAGCGCTTGGCTATTGCTTCGACGCTCCGCGTGGTAGCGCACTTCTGGACGCTCTGCGTCCGATCTTGAACGGCGCGAAGCAACGCCGGGCATGCGTCTCACATGGCCGGCACGCCACCCGCGATCAGGGCTTCAGTCGTGTCGTCTGGCACCACGATTGTGTTGTTGCCAGGCGTCAGAATCACCTTGCGGCAATCCTCTTCCTTCTTGTCGAACAACTTGTAACCTTTCGCCGCATCTTCCAGCGACATGCGGTGGGTGATGATGGCTTCGGGTTCAAGTCGACCTGCTTCGATATGTTCCAGCAATTCAGGCATGAAGTGATGGACGTGGGTCTGGCCCATTTTGAACGTCAGCCCCTTGTCGAACGCATCGCCGAACATGAAGCCGTGGATAAAGCCGGCGTAAACCCCCGGCACACTGACCACGCCGCCACGTCTGACTGCTGCGATGCACTGACGCAATGCTTTGCCGCTGCTACCTTCCAGTTTCAGCGTAGCCAGGATGGTCTCGGTCGTACTGCCCTTGGCTTCGAAACCCACGGCATCCACCACACCGTCCACGCCACGCATGCCAGCGGTCTGACGGATGATGGTGTCGGCCGGATCATCGTCGTCATCGAAATTGATCGGGATCACACCGTAGGTTTTCTGAGCGTAGGCCAGACGATACGGATGATGATCGACCATGAATATCTTCTCGGCACCGAGCATTTTCGCGCACGCGGCGCTCATCAGGCCCACCGGGCCAGCCCCATAGATGGCAACGCTTGAACCAGGTCCTATTCCCGCATTGGTCACCGCCTGCCAGGCAGTAGGCAGAATGTCGGAGAGAAACAGGACCTTCTCGTCAGCCAGAGTGCCCGGTACCTTGAATGGGCCGACGTTGGCCTTCGGCACGCGCACGTATTCAGCCTGGCCACCCGGGACGCCACCATACAGATGGCTGAAACCGAACAGTGCTGCCCCTGGCGGAATGGACTTCTTGTTGATGATTGCGCCGCGTCCGGTGTTGGTGGTTTCACAGGCGGCGAACTGGTCGAGGTTGCAGAAAAAGCAGCTGCCGCAGGCGATGACAAAAGGGATCACGACGCGATCACCTTTCTGCACAGCGGTCACTGCCGAGCCGGTCTCCTCGACGATGCCCATAAACTCATGACCGAAGATATCGCCGTGTTCCACAGTGGGGATCTTGCCGCGATACAGGTGCAGGTCTGAGCCACAGATCGCGGTCGCGGTGACTTTCAGAATAATGTCGTCGGCTTCTTGTATTTCCGGGTCCGGCACCGTGTCGACCTTCACACTGTTCGCGCCGTGGTAAGTCAAAGCTCTCATGATTAATCCTCAGTAGCAGCAGAAGTTCTGTCCGTACTGAAGATGAACCACGAGGATTTTGTTGGTTCAGCGCGATTGGTCGACGCAGGACTAACGGTAGGTCAATTGCGAAACGCCGTCATGTCCTGCAACAGCATGCCCATCAGACGGTTGGCACCGACGCTAAGCTGACGGCCCAGCCGGCTGATCAAATGAGTCTGCGGGCTGCTGAACACCTCGTGCTGCAACGGCAGGGCGCGCAGTTTCCCGGCTTTTATTTCTTCTTCCACAACAAAGGTTGGCAACAATGTGACGCCACCCTGCATGGCGAAGTGCTTGAGCATGGCGAAGGTGCTGCAGGTCAGTGTCGGCTGCACTGTAATGCCCAGTTGGTGTTCGGCTTGCAGCAGTATCTGGCGGATACCGTAAGACACTGCTGGCAGTGCGATACGGTAGTGTTCAAGGGCACGAAGCTCAATCGGAGCGTGCGCTTGGGTAAGCGGATGATCGGGGGCGGTGATGACGCACACGGGTTTGCGCTGATGAGCGTGAGAGCGGATTTTCGGGTCGGCGGCGGGGTTGAAGACCAGGCCGATATGCGCCTCGTCCTCGACCACCTGACGAATCACCTCATTGCTGCCGCACACGTTCACGATCAGCTCGATGCGCGGGTACAACTCGGAAAACCGCGCCAGCGGCTGGGCGAGACTTTCAAGAAAACCCTCTCCTGACACCAGAGTTACCGAACCGCTGTGCAGGCCCTTCAGCGCCTGAATCGAATCCAGCAAGACCTCCTGCTGAGTCAGCCGCTGACGGTAATAGGCCATTACCTTGTCACCTGCTTCGGTGGGTTTGACGCCGCGGCGGTGGCGCTCGAGCAGTGGCGAGCCGAGTTCCTGTTCCAGTTGCGCGATCTGGCGGCTGACGGCCGAGGGTGCCACGTTGAGATAGTCGGCGGCAGCCCTGACGCTGCCCAGCCGCACCGCTTCGAAAAAATACAGGATGCGTCGATCTTGCACCAGGCTCATAGGGTTCCTGCGGAGGTTCAGTGTTGCGTTGAAGGCAACATAAATTCGATTTCAGGATTATTGCTGAGAGGGTAGAGCGCTGTCCATACTCGAATCATCAGCACATTGCCGGTCGATAAGGCCTGCAGCGTCATTCTCGAATTCGTACAAAAACCTTTGACCGGGATGCAGACATGACTTTGAAAGCAGGTGTGATCGGATTGGGCAACATGGGCGGTGGCATGGCTGCCACGCTGGCAAGCAAGGGGTTTGATGTCAGCGGCTTCGACCTGTCACAGATGGCGCTGGACCAGGCCGAAAGCAAAGGCGTCAAGCCGGTTGCCGACCGTAAGCAACTGATTCAGGGCGTGGACATTCTGATCCTGTCGCTGCCCAAGGCTGAGCACGTGGAGTCGGTGTGTCTGGGCGCGGGTGGCATCAGCGAGTTCGGTCGCAAGGGTTTGATCGTGGTCGATACTACGACCTCGACGCCGGAAATGAGCCGCAAGGTCGCTGCCGAACTGGCAAAGAGCGGCATCGCATTCATCGACGCGCCGGTATCTGGCGGCCCGAAAGGTGCCGCCACCGGCACCATGGCGATGGTGATCGGCGCCGAGGATGCTGACCTGGCACGCGCCATGCCGGTTTTGGAAGGCATGAGCGGCACCCGCGTGCACGTCGGGCAATGTGGCGCTGGCAACGTGGCCAAGATTGCCAACAACATGCTGGCGGCCTGTCACCTGATCAGCACCGCAGAGGCCGTCGCGATGGCGGCACGCGCAGGTGTCGACCCGGAAAAACTGCTGCAGGGTCTGAACGCGGGTTCCGGACGTAGCGGTGCCACGCAAGTCATGTTCCCGACCTGGGTGCTTAACAAGGCGTACGACTCCGGTTTCACCATGGGCCTGATGCGCAAGGACGTTGGCCTGGCCAGTGATCTGGCGGACAGCCTCGACATGGACTTGCCGCTGTCGCGCGTTGTCGCCCAATTGTGGAAGGCCAGCAGTGAAACCCTGGCAGACACCGAAGACTTCTGCGCCATCGTGCAACGCACCGATGGCAAACTTTACGGTCATGGAGAATAAGCGATGAGCGCTGCAAGAATCCTCGAATTGATGCGCCCTTACTGGGGCGATCGGAGTGTCATCGCCAGCTACGTCGGCGGCCAGTTCATTGAAGGTCACGGGGCGCCGGTCGAAGTGCGCAATGCCCACGACGACAGTCTGCTGCTGAGCTTCCCGGACGCTGACGAGTCGTTGGTCGAAGTCGCCGACAAGGCGGCAAAAGCTGCGCAACAACACTGGTGGGCGCTGACCGCTCAGGCGCGAGGCCGCGCCATGTACCAGGTGGGCAGTCTGATTCGCGAAGAACTGGAAAGCCTTGCGCAGATCGAATCCCTGACCGCCAATAAACCGATCCGTGACGCCCGCGTCGAAGTGCTCAAGGTCGCCGAGATGTTTGAGTATTACGCTGGCTGGGCGGACAAGCTTCACGGCGAGATCATCCCGGTGCCGACCACGCACCTCAATTACGTGACCTACGAACCGCTCGGCACGGTGTTGCAGATCACGCCCTGGAACGCACCGGTTTTCACATGTGGCTGGCAGATAGCCCCGGCGATTGCGGCGGGCAACGCAGTCATTCTCAAGCCCTCGGAGCTGACGCCGCTCAGCTCGTTGATCGTCGGTGTGCTGATTGAGCGTGCCGGGGTGCCGAAAGGGCTGGTCAACGTGATCGCCGGTTTTGGTCAGTCCATCGGTCAGGCGTTCATTGCCAAGGCCGATATTCGCAAGGTGGTGTTCGTCGGCTCGCCGGCGACCGGTCGGCATATCGCTGTGGCTGCGGCACAGCGCTGCATTCCGGCGGTGCTGGAGCTGGGTGGCAAGTCGGCCAACATCGTATTCGACGATGCCGATCTGGAGGTGGCCTTGCGCGGTGCTCAGGCGGCGATCTTTTCTGGTGCCGGGCAGAGTTGTGTCTCCGGTTCGCGGCTGTTGGTGCAAGCGTCGATTTTCGAGAAGTTCACCAATGCCCTGGCAGTGGCAGCGACGCAGTTCAAGGTCGGCGATCCGAGCGACCCGGAAACCCAGATCGGCCCGATCAACAACGCCAGGCAATACAACCACGTGAAAGGCATGGTAGAGCAGGCGCTGAAAGACGGCGCGAGACTGGTTGGCGAGCACGCTGATCCGATCCCGAAAAAACCGGGTTATTACATCAATCCAACCGTGCTGGCAGGTACCAACGAGTTGCATTGCGCGCAGGAAGAAATCTTCGGTCCGGTGGTGGTGGCGATCCCGTTCAAGGACGAAGAGGACGCGATCCGTATCGCCAACAACAGCCGTTTCGGTCTGGCGGGTGGTGTCTGGACCCGTGACGTCGGTCGCGCTCATCGCGTTGCCAGGCAGGTGCGTGCCGGGACGTTCTGGGTCAACGGCTACAAGACTATTCACGTCAGCTCGCCGTTTGGCGGCTATGGTGAGAGTGGCTATGGCCGTTCTTCCGGTCTGGATGCCCTGCGTGAGTACAGCGAAGTGAAAAGCGTCTGGGTCGAAACTGCCGCCAAGCCTGCCGCCAGTTTTGGATACGGCGCGAGTCTGGAGTAAACACATGCCCATTTCAAAGACACTGATCGACGAAGCAACTGTCTGGCGCCGTACGATTCATGCCGCGCCGGAGCTGGGGTTCCAGGAGCTGAAAACCTCGGACAAGGTGGCGGATCTGCTGAGCAGTTTCGGTATCGAGGTGCACCGCGGTCTGGGCGGTACTGGCGTGGTCGGCACCTTGCGCAACGGCGACGGCCCGACCATCGGCATTCGTGCCGACATGGATGCCCTGCCGATTCAGGAGCTGGGCGACAGCGTTCACAAGTCGGTACACAAAGGCTGCATGCACGCCTGCGGACACGATGGCCACACGGCGATCCTGCTCGCCACCGCCCGGCATCTGGCGGAGACTCGCCGGTTTCGCGGTACAGTGCATTTCGTTTTCCAGCCTGCTGAAGAGAACCTGGGCGGCGCGCAACGAATGATCGAAGACGGCCTGTTCGAGCGTTTCCCGATGGAGGCCATTTACGGCCTGCACAACTGGCCCGGCGTGCCTGCGGGCAAGGTGGTGATCAATCCGGGGCCGATGATGGCGTCACTGGACACTTTCGAGATCACCCTGACCGGCAAAGGCAGCCATGCGGCCATGCCGGACAAAGGCAGTGACCCGATCGTGGCGGCGGCCGAACTGGTACTCGGGCTGCAGACCATCGTCTCCCGGCGCCTGTCGCCACTGGATTCGGCGGTGGTCAGCATCACTCAATTCAATGCCGGTGAAGCCATCAATGTCCTACCGGAAACCGCCACCCTGCGGGGCACCGTGCGCTGCCTGCAAACGCCGGTACGCGAGAAGGTTCAGCGACTGATCGGCGAGTTCGTCGAGCGTTTGCCGGCGGCGTTCGGCGTGCGCGGCGAGCTGGTTTATAACGTCGGTTACCCGGTGACCGAAAACCATGTCGACGCCGCCGCCACGGTCCGGCGTGCTGCGGTCGCAGCGGTGGGGGAGACCAACGTGCAATGGGGCTGTAACCCGTCCATGGCTTCCGAAGACTTCGCTTTCATGCTGCACGCCTGCCCGGGTGCATACATCTGGATGGGTGTCGATGGCGAGCAACCGTCGGCGGCGTTGCACAACCCGTACTACGACTTCAACGATCAGGTGATTGAACCTGGTGTTGCAGTGTGGACAGCGCTGGTGGAGCAGTGTTTGCCGGTGAGTTGAGTGATCACGATGACACTGACGACGCAGAGCGCGACGTCAGTGTCAGGGCGAAGGAATCCGACGAAGCCGGGCCTGAATCTCACTGACTTGCAGAGCTGTGTGACGCAGAGCGTCACGAAATGCATGGCCACACGGCGCATGGGAACGATAGCAAAAGCAGCGTGCGCCTGACGGCTCACGAGGAATCAAGGCGCGGTGAGCAACTCCACGCTGATGCCGGATATGTCCGGCAGGCAGGTCAGCAGATGGTCGCGCAGCTCCATGACCCGCTGGCGCTTGAAACTGTCCTGCAACCACACCAGGTAGTAGGCATCCCCAGTGCCGACAGCTGAGTCGAATGGCAAAAAAACCTGACCTTCGTTGATGTCATCTGCGACCAGGAACAGGTCGCCGATCGACACGCCATGCCCTCTTACCGCAGCAGTGATTCCCTGATCCAGCGTGTCGAATACCTTGCCTTTGCTCAACGTTACCTGACCTGCGAGGTCCATTCGGTTCAGCCAGCGCCGCCAGTCCCGACGGTCGCTGGACGGATGGATGAGTTCAGCAGCCTGCAGCCGCTCCGGCCCCCATGGCTGCTTGCCCAGGGTGTCTGCCGAGCAGATTGGAATCAGCCACTCGTCAAACAGTTTGCAGGTTTCGACCTCTGCACCGAAGTTGCCATTGCCCAGCAGAATCGCGCAGTCGAAAGGCTCCGAATAGAAGTCCACGCTGTCAAAGTCCATCCACACGCTGGAGAGCTGAACCGGCAGAGCAGGGGTGGACTGCTTGAAGGATTCCAGTGCGTGCAGCAACCACCTCATGGTCAGGGTGGACGGTGACTTGAGACGCAGATTCGCGCCCTGACCGCGAAATGGCTGGCAGGCATCTTCGATGATCCGAAAGCCGATCTTGAGCTGACTGGACAGTCGCCGACCCTCATCACTCAACCAGAGCCTTGGTCCCTTGCGCTCGAATAACCGGCAGCCCAGGGTCTCTTCCAGCGTACGAATATGCCGGCTGATGGCGCTCTGAGTCAGTGAAAGCTCTTGGGCAGCACGTGTGAATGAGCATGATCGGGCTGCTACTTCAAAGGCTCGGAGTGCGTAAAGAGGCGGGATTCGCTCGGTCATGCGATAACTAACCATGATTATTTGTCATAGTAGGTTACACCTTTTTCCATTTTTCCGCGCCCGGGTCCCCGGTCAGAATCGCCCGCTCGTCACTGTCGTAAAAAACCAATAACAAGGCGGTGTCCTTATCTGCTGCGTGCGTGAGGGAATATGCTGCCCAAGTCCGAAATGCTGTTGCGTCAATCCGTTGTGAGACGTGTGCTGGAAAGTGGTAACGCTCTTGAACCGGGCTGGAAAGTTCAGGCTTACAGGCAATTCGAGCAGGTGCTGAGCGACAAAGGGTTTCCTTGTCTGTTTGGACGGCGGGCGAATAAGTCCGGAAGTTGTCTGCTGCTGTTCATACCCGTTGAGCATGACCGGCAAACGCTGTGTGCCGGCCTGCAAGAATATGTGAGGTTCGTGAATGACACGCCACTTGAAGAGCGCCTGTTCAACCCGCTGATCGTCATTTTCGAGAAGAACGATTTCAACAGCCTGGCCGAAGAGCAGGCCTATGCATGGGCCACGTTGCAGCATTTGCACAACGATGACCGCTCACCCTGGCCCGCCGGTGCCAGCACAGACCCGGAGACGTTCGAGTGGACCTACCACTTTGCCGGTCTGCCCCTGTTCATCAATATGAGCTTTGCGCGCCACACCGCGATGAAAAGCCGCTCGCTGGGTGGGCATATTGTGTTTGTGGTCAACCCTCGGGAGAACTTTGACGAGGTGGCAAGCGCCGAGACGGACAGTGGTCGCAAGATCAGGGAAAGGATCCGTCAGCGAATCGCCAGTTACAACAACGGTGTCGTACCGGACACGCTGGGCTTTTTCGGCGATCGGAACAGCCTTGAGTGGAAGCAGTACCAGCTATATGAGGAGGGCGGGCTGGCATTGTCCAAGTGCCCCTTGCATATCAAAGTCGACAAGACTGACCATTTGAATGAGCGTTGAGTACCCATGAATATATCGTTGCTGCTGATCTACATGTTCAGTGTGTTCATGCTGATCATTACCCCTGGTCCGGTGGTGGCGCTGATCGTCAATACCAGCCTGGCGTGCGGGCCGAAGCGCGCGATACTGACGGCGCTGGGCACCAACTGGGCCTCTCTGGTGCTGGTGCTGGTCGCGGCCTTGATCCTGACGGGGACATTGTCGGTGAGCGTGACCCTGCTCAACTGGATCAGCCTGATCGGCTGCTTCTTTATCGCTTATCTGTCCGTGCAGGCGCTGGAGCAGGCATTGCGTTACATGCCGTCCCGGTCTGAAGCATCGCCGCTGCCGACGCGCAGCAGGCACAGCGGGCTGATAACCGGTTTTCTGGTGGGAATTTCCAATCCGAAGGACATCATTTTCTTCGTCTCGTTTTTCCCGCAGTTCATTAACGTGACCGAGTCGTTCAAGGGCAGCATCGCATTGCTGTCGGTGCTGTGGATCATCATTGATCTGTCGATTCTGTTCGCTTACATCTTCCTCATGCGCCAGAAACTGGCGTTGAAGTACAAGCGCAAGATCGAAGTTGTTTCCAGCGTGACGCTGCTGCTGATCGCACTGGCCGGGATTTTCTATTCGGGTTCGACGCTGCTGAGCCAGTAATCGTCGAACCGGTGACACAAGCCGATGCGCTCAGCACTCGATCAGATTGACAGCCAATCCGCCGCGTGAAGTTTCCTTGTATTTGTCGTGCATGTCCGCGCCGGTATCGCGCATGGTGCGGATGGCGTGGTCCAGGGAGATAAAGTGCTCACCGTCGCCGCGCAGGGCCATTTGTGCGGCGTTGATCGCCTTCACGGCGGCAATCGCATTGCGTTCGATGCAGGGAATCTGCACCAGCCCTCCGACCGGGTCGCAGGTCAGCCCCAGGTTATGTTCCAGACCAATCTCGGCAGCGTTCTCCACCTGCTCGGGGGTCGCGCCGAGAATTTCCGCCAGGCCAGCGGCAGCCATTGCGCAGGCTGACCCTACTTCACCCTGACAACCGACTTCAGCCCCGGAAATGGACGCATTTTTCTTGCACAGAATGCCGACTGCTGCGGCGCTCAGGAAAAAGCGCACCACGTCATCGTCATTGGCGGTGGGTTTGAATTTCATGAAGTAATGCAGCACTGCAGGCACGATGCCCGCCGCGCCGTTGGTGGGCGCTGTGACCATGCGCCCGCCGGCGGCGTTTTCCTCGTTGACTGCCAGGGCGAACAGGTTGACCCACTCCATCGCGCTCAGGGTCGAGCCGATCACGTTCGGGTTATCGAGGTTTTGCAGGCTCTGATGCAGTCGATAGGCGCGACGACGTACATTCAATCCACCAGGCAGGATGCCGGTTTCAAGCAGGCCCTTGTCCACACAGGCGCGCATCGCCGCCCAGATGACCATGATTTTCTCGCGTATTTCTTCTTCGCTGCGCCAGACTTTCTCGTTGGCCATCATCAGCTCGGAGATGCTCATGCCATGGGTCTTGCACAGTTTCAGCAACTGCGCACCGCTGAAAAAGTCATAGGGCAGGACGGTGGTATCGCTGTCCAGCACACCGCTGGCCGCCTGTTCGGCGTCGATCACAAAGCCGCCGCCTACCGAATAGTAGGTTTGCTCGTACACTTCGCCGGTCTTGCCGTAGGCACACAGCGTCATGCCGTTGGGGTGGTACGGCAGGCTTTCGTCGAGCAGGCACATGTCTCGTTCCCAGACAAATGTGATGGCCTGTTCGCCAGCGAGCATCAGTTGGTTATCGGCACGCAGTGCATCAATGCGCTGGTTGACCAGGCTGGGATCGATCTGGTCCGGCCATTCGCCCATCAGGCCCATCACCGTTGCCCGGTCGCTGCCGTGGCCGATGCCGGTGGCCGAAAGAGAACCGTACAATCGCACCTCGATCCGTTCTACGCTATGCAACCGGTCCTGGTTGCGTAGCTCGGTCACGAACAGTGCCCCGGCGCGCATCGGCCCGACGGTGTGGGAACTGGACGGCCCTATGCCGATTTTGAACATGTCGAAGACGCTGATGGCCATCACGGAGGTCCTTCAAATGAGATGATGCAGGGGAGTTGGAGACTCCTTCTTTCTGGTCTTTATCTTTGGCTTCGCCTGTCGAAACGACAAACGATTGTTGCTATGCAACGCTTTAGCGGAACTCTTCAATGAGCAGAATCTTCAACGCACAGATGCACGCCTGGTTACAGGTGTTCGCCTGCGCGGCCCGACACCTTTCCTTCACCCGCTGTGCGGAAGAGCTGCACGTCACGCCCGGTGCCATCAGCCAGCAGATGCGCCAGCTGGAAGAGCGCCTTGGGTTCGCGCTGTTTCACCGGGTCGGACGCGGACTGGAACTGACCGCAGAAGGTCAGCGCCTGGCGGTGGTCGCCAACGAAGTGCAGAGCCGCATCAGCGAAGAACTGCGCCTGCTGTACTCCGGGCGTATCGGCGGGGTGTTCAAGTTGCGCTGCATCCCTTCGTTTCTCAGCAAATGGCTGATGCCGCGCCTGCCGCGTTTGCAGGAAGCGTTTCCGGACATCCAGTTACGGATCATCGCCGAAGACAGCAGCGGCTCGTTGCGTGACGACGATTTCGATCTGGCCATCGACCTGAATGACGGCAGCTATCCGGGGCTGTCGACCACGCCCTTGCTGGAAGAAGAGTTGTTTCCGGTCTGTTCGCCCAGCCTGTTGGTGGACAAGCCGCCGCTGGACACGCCCAGTCAGCTGGTGCATTTTCCGTTGCTGCACGATATCACCGCCTGGCGCGGCAGCTATGAGTATGCCGAGTGGGAGTTCTACCTCACCGCCATTGGCGCTGACGGCATTGATGTGCGCCGCGGCCACACGTTCAACCGCAACCACCTGACCATCGACGCCGCGCGTATGGGCATGGGCGTGGCGATTGCCCGCAAGGCGCTGATTACGGACGAGCTGGAGCAAGGTTTGTTGATCGTGCCGTTCGGACATCCGATCAAGGCCAGGAAGAAATACGTCCTGGCCTATCGTGAGGGTGCGCTCACTACTCCGGCACGCCGAGCCGTGCATGACTGGCTGGTGAGCGAAGCAGTGATCTAGTCCGCTCCGGAATCAATGAAACATCTCGGCAATCAGCACCGCACCGATGAAGGTGCCGAAGTTGGCGAGGAAAGACACCAGCACAATCCGCCAGCCCAGACGACGGAAGGCCGGTAGATCCTTGGCAATCGACAGGCCGGCAAACGTCAGCATCGGGGTGATGACCGCCAGCATATTGATCGAGCTGGTCATTCGGGCGATCTCGGCTGCCCAAGGGCAGGCCGGCGAGGTCAGGAACATTGCCACCAGCGAGACCATGCACACGGCCGGAATCTTTCGGCGGATCAGGTTGCACAGCGCTTCACCCACGAAGGCGCAGAAAATCATGATGCCCATTCCGGTGAAGGCATCGGCCGACAGCGTCTTGTAACCGACATAGTTGGCAATCAACGCCAATGCACCGGCCGCCAGCCACGCACTGATCTTGCCCGACCAGCCCAGCTCCGGGACCTCCAGCGAGACATCGCTGTGGCGCAGGCCTTCATCGCTCATTGACGCTTTGGTAGTACGGCCGATCAGCGGCTCAAGTACCCGATAACCCCAGACCGCCAGCGGCAGGGAAATGAACAGAGTGAAGTAAGTGCCGATGGTGGTGGTGATCAGGTTTGACGCCGCTGCCAGCGTCATGACTTCCTTGGCAACTTCCGGCGTCTGCTGCGCAGCGATCGCGCCTGCAGCAGCGGCCATCATGCTGCCCGAGCCAATGCCTGAACCCATCGCCAGCGAATTGGGATGGAAGATCCCCAGGCTGGCGATGAAACCGGCAACGATAGCAATGAACAGCGCACCGAACAGGGTCCCGGTCAGGTACTCGGCCAGTACGCCGCGGCCTTCCGGTGAGTCCATGCCGTAGCGCTCGCCGATGATCGCCAGACTGGGCTCGCGGCCGACCGAGAAGGTTGCGCCGACCGCCTCGCGCTTGATACCCAGCAGCAACGCGACCGGCAGGCCGAGCACCACGGTGCCGACAAAATGGCCGAACTCCTGAAACACCAGCGCCCACCCCGAGGCAAACACCACTGGCAGCGAGCCACCGACGACCAGACCGAGTTTGGCGATGAAAATCAGCAGGGCGGGTTGCAGGATGGACGCCGAACGCAGTTGCGTACCATGGTCGATGCCAATGGTGCCCGGCATGCGGCGACTGGCAATGCCGATCATCGCGCCCAGCACCAGCGCCCAGACCATCGGCAACAACACCACCTTGCCGGGGCCCAGCGGGATACTGATGGCACCGATCATTTCGGCGATGATGAGGATAACGGCGGCCCAGACATACAGCTTCACTGTCGATGAAACAGCCTGGTTATCGCCCGACACTGCAGCGTGTGAGTTTTGCATGATGATCCCCTTGCCTGCTGAATGGCCTTTTTCAGGCCTTATCAATCGTTATTCTGTTTTTCAGGTCGGCGCTGTGAGGCGCCAGGGCAGCGTTGGAAAGTCCATGAAATCATGGTGACCGTTATCCGGCCGAGAATTTTTATGAAGTCCGAAAGTGATCCGGACTCAGGCTGCTTCGAGCCTTTGCAGGGGCATTACAGGGTGCGCTACTTGAAGGGATTAGCCTTTGAATACGGCACTTTGCTGTCCACACGCAATCGCAGTATGCATAGCACGAGGTTGCACACCAATATTGCGAATTTTATTTATCGTTGCGTTAAACAGAACACAGAAAGGGGCTGGAACGATCTGACCGGACTATCGTGCGACGCTGCGCGTTGCATGCCGTTCAGGACGCTGCGCGTCCTCATTGCGACGCTGCACGCTGCGATCTGCATTGCCACGCTGGAGCGTGCGCAACGATAATTTCGGCTATCGTGCTGACGCTCTGCATGCGCATCCGAGGTCAGGCCAGTGCCGTCTGCCCCAGTGCCTCGGCGCATGCTTGTAGGGAACGCCGCTGGGTATCTGCATACAGGTCCAGTTCATCAAGCGTCCGACACCCCAGTGCCCGCTCGAAATCCTGCCGATTCGAATTCGTTGCGTACTGCGCCTGGGCGTTGTCACCCAGATTGGACTGGAAGATGCCCGCCGCGCTGACCGGCAGAAAGTCTTCGTACACCAACGGCTCGAAGCGCACATGGCCGGCTTCAATCAGTTGCTCCAGATCGCCGGTTTTGCGGGCCGCAATACCTTCGGGTGTCGGAAAGTAGCGAAAGTAGGCCAAATCCTGTGCGCGCATTTCACTGTGACTGTCCGCAAACGCCTGAAAAGTCTTTTCCAGAAGCCCGGCATAGCGCACCGCATTGGCTTCGCCGGGAAATTCGCCCAGTTCGTCGCGCGCCTCGTTCAGCAGCCTGTCATACAGCGCGCGGCCTTTGGGCGTCAGTGCTGCGCCGCGTTGTTCGATCTCGCCGAAACGTGCTGTATGACTGCCGGACTGATTACCAGCCTGACCCATGAACGTGATCGGTTCTTCAAGCGCCTTGAAGCTGGTCTGGCGCAGCAGAATCGGACACTGGCGACGCGGAGGCCCTTCGACCACCGCCTTGGGCGTGATGCCTTTACCGGGCATGCCGCTTTGCACCGCGTCGATATCCAGCGTGCGGGGGGTCAGGTGGTTGATGTGCGGGCCCCGAAACGCCACTACATCGGCAATCAGGCGGTGCTGGGCGCTGAGCATCTGATACTCGTCGAGCGAAACGGTCGCGGTGTTGTGCCAGCGGAAGGTTTCCAGCGCCTGTTGAATGAACTCCGCTGCATCTGCTTCGCTCAACCCGCCATCCGTTTCATGCTTCTTGATCAGCGTCAGGGCACCGGGCGTGAAGATACTGCGTCTGGCCAGCACCTGACTGGCAAACTCGCGCAGGCTGTCGCTGTCGATCAGTTCCAGGCGCAGCAGGGAGGTAAATACGCGAAACGGACTGACCTGCAAGGCATGCTCATGCACGGCGCGGAAGGCCGTGGAGTGAACGGGCACACCGGCTGCCGTCAGGTCGTAATAACCCACCGGCTGCATGCCCATCACCGCAAAAAGGCGGGCGAGGGTGGCCAGTTCGTGTGCCGTACCGACGCGGATCGCGCCATGGCGCTCCATGTCCAGACGCTGAATTTCACCGGTCTGGCGCAGGCTGTCGAGCACGTCGCTGTTGTGGCTCATGACCTGCTCATTGACTTCGCTCACCAGCGTCATCAGCGTGCCGTAGAGGGGCACCTCGTGCTTGTACATGTGCGACATGGCGCGCGAGAAGCCCGCGCGGATCTGGTCCGGGTCGGCAAAGCGTGCTGTGCTCATCAGGTGTTTTCTCCGTACGGTGTCAAGCCAGCGCTGCCAGGCAACGCTCGAAAATATCCAGCCCTTCGTGCAGCACTTCGGGCTCGACGGTCAGCGGGATCAGCAGGCGGACAATGTGCCGCGCCTTGCCGCTGGGCATCAATAACAGACCGGCCTCTCTGGCCAGGCCAAGCAGATCGGCAAGCTGGCGTGTACCGGGTTCGCCCTCGGGCGTGATCAGTTCGATACCGCGCATACAGCCCACGCCCGTCAGCCTGCCCAGACAGGGATACAGCTTGCTCGCCTGCCAGGCGTCGTAGCGCGCAACGATCGCGTTTTCCTGCTGTTCACCCCACCCGGACAAATTGGCATCAGTCATCTGCGCCAGCGAAGCAAGGCCTGCAGCGCAGCCAATCGGGTTGCCGGAATAGGTGCCGCCCAGCCCGCCCTTGGGCAGGTTGTCCAGTAACAGCTTGCGGCCGACCACGGCACCCAACGGGATACCACCGGCAATGCTTTTGCCCAGCAGGATCAGATCTGGCTCGATGCCCAGACGGGTGAACGCAAAGCGCTGCCCGGTGCGACCGAAACCGGACTGGATTTCGTCGGCGACCAGCACGATGCCATGTTCATCACAGAACGCTCGCATCGCCTGGGCGAAATCAGGCTCCATGGCCAGAAAGCCGCCTTCGCCCTGTACCGGTTCGAAGATGATGCAGGCTACATCGTGGACATCGATCTCGACGCTGAACAGCCGGTCCAGGGCCTTGAGTGCTTGCTCGGTAGAAACGCCATTGTCCTTGCTGGGGAACGGAATGTGGAATACCGGGCCGGGCAGCACACCGATTTTCTGTTTGTAGGGCGCAACCTTGCCATTGAGGTTCAGGGTCGCCAGGGTTCGCCCGTGAAAGCCGCCGTCAAACGCAATGACAGCCGTGCGACCTGTCGCACCGCGCACTATTTTCAAGGCATTTTCCGTGGCTTCCGCACCGCTGTTGGTGAGCATGCCGCTCACTGGGTAACTCACCGGTACGAACTGCGTCAGTTGCTGCATGAAGCGAATATACGGATCGTGAGGCGTGGCGTTGAAGCAGTAGTGAGTCAGTTTTGTCGCCTGGTCTTGAATGGCTTTGACCACCTGAGGGTTGCAATGCCCCAGATTGAGCACCCCGATGCCACCGACAAAGTCGATATAGCGCTTGCCGGTGGTGTCCCAGACTTCGGCATTGCGGCCGTGAGACAGCGTCATGCTGTGGACAAACGAAATGGATTCGCTGATGTGTTCGCTCATCGGCCTGGCCCTGACTCCGGGTGATCATGATGGCTTTATCCAAGCAAACATCGGGCACCGCTCGCAAACGAAATAAAATCACCGGGTCATTCCAATAATTCCCGATGTTGTGTCTTTCGCTGCTGTTGACAGCAAGAAGTTCATTCCTAAATGGAATCATGTTTTTCAAAAACGTCGTTTGTGAGTCGGCCCTGACTGGATCAATACTGGGTTCATCAGTGATTTCCACCGTTCCATGACAGGAGAATCAACATGGTTGCCGAGTTATTAGCACGTCTGGGCGTGGCGAACAGTGCCCACACACAAGGGGACTATGCGGTTTACACCCCGATTGATGGCAGCCAGATCGCCTCGGTCACGCTTGAAGGCAGCGCGCAGGTGGCGGCGCGCATCGACGCTGCGCACAGCGCATTTCTGCAATGGCGCACAGTGCCGGCCCCCCGGCGCGGCGAGCTGGTACGGATCTTTGGTGAAGTGTTGCGCGAGCACAAGGCTGATCTGGGCGAACTGGTGTCGGTCGAAGCAGGCAAGATTACTCAGGAGGGCCTGGGCGAAGTTCAGGAAATGATCGATATCTGCGACTTCGCGGTCGGTCTGTCGCGTCAGTTGTACGGCCTGACCATTGCCTCGGAACGTCCCGGCCACCACATGCGTGAAACCTGGCATCCACTGGGTGTGGTCGGGGTGATCAGCGCGTTCAACTTCCCGGTTGCAGTCTGGGCCTGGAACACCACGCTGGCGCTGGTCTGTGGCAACCCGGTGATCTGGAAACCCTCGGAAAAGACTCCGCTGACTGCCCTGGCCTGCCAGGCGCTGTTCGACAAGGCGCTGAAGATTTTTGGCGATGCGCCCGCAGCACTTGCCCAGTTGGTGATCGGTGATCGTGACGCCGGTGAAGCGCTGGTCGATGACCCGCGTGTGCCACTGATCAGCGCCACGGGCAGCACCCGCATGGGCCGCGAAGTGGGTCCGCGTGTTGCTGCACGTTTCGGCCGCAGCATTCTCGAACTGGGTGGCAACAACGCAATGATTCTGGCCCCCAGCGCCGATCTTGATCTTGCTGTGCGGGGCATTCTGTTCAGCGCCGTGGGCACTGCCGGCCAGCGCTGCACCACGTTGCGTCGTCTGATTGTGCATCGCTCGATCAAGGATGAAGTGGTTTCCCGCGTCAAGGCAGCCTACGCCAGGGTGCGCGTCGGTGATCCACGCGAGGGCAATCTGATCGGCCCGCTGATCGACCAGCAAGCGTTTTCGGCCATGCAGAACGCGCTGACCAAGGCCCGTGATGAAGGTGGTCAGGTGTTTGGCGGCGAGCGTCAGTTGCAGGACAAGTACCCGAACGGCTACTACGTCACGCCAGCCATTGCCGAAATGCCGGGTCAGAGCGAGGTGGTGCGGCACGAAACCTTTGCCCCGATCCTTTACGTGCTCGCCTATGACGACTTCGAAGAGGCCTTGCGCTTGAACAACGAAGTACCGCAGGGCCTGTCTTCGTGCATTTTTACCACCGACCTGCGTGAAGCCGAGGCGTTCCAGAGTGCGGCGGGCAGCGATTGTGGTATCGCCAACGTCAATATCGGCACCAGCGGTGCAGAAATCGGCGGTGCGTTTGGCGGCGAGAAGGACACCGGCGGTGGCCGCGAATCCGGCTCCGATTCGTGGCGCGCCTACATGCGGCGGCAGACCAACACCGTCAACTATTCCCGCGAGCTGCCACTGGCCCAGGGCATCGTTTTCGACTGATCTGTACCGAGCCATTATTCGACGGGCATTGCTGGAGTTTTTTCGATGGTGCAGTTTGCCGAAGGCTGTCTGTGGGAACAATTGACTCCGCAACGTCCGGTCAGCCCGGCCCTGAGCGGTGAGCGGAGCGCCGATGTATGCATCATCGGTGCCGGGTTCACCGGTCTGTCGGCGGCGCTGCGGTTGCTGGAAGGCGGCAAATCGGTGTGCGTGGTCGAAGCTCATCAGGTGGGCCACGGCGGTTCCGGGCGTAACGTCGGTCTGGTGAATGCCGGGACCTGGGTGGCTCCCGACGAACTGGACAAGGCCTTGGGCAGTGTCGAGGCCAGTCGCCTGAACAGCGCTCTGGGTGCGGCTCCGGGCCTGGTGTTTGCGACCATCGACAAGTACCGCATCGATTGTCAGGACACGCGCACCGGCAACCTGCACATGGCACATAACGCCAAGGGGCTGGCCGATCTGCAAAGTCGTGCAGAACAATGGCAACGGCGCGGTGCCAACGTCGAATTGCTGACCGGCAAGGCCTGCGAAGATGCCTGCGGTACCGACAGGGTCAGCGGCGCATTGCTTGATCATCGTGCTGGCACGGTGAACCCGATGGCCTACGTATCAGGAATGGCGCTTAATGTCGTGGCGCTGGGCGGTCAGTTGTTTGGCGGGTCCGCGGTAACAGGGCTGCAACGCACTGCCGACGGCTGGAAGGTTTGCACAAAAAACGGCAGTGTGTGCGCCGAAAAAGTGATCATTGCTTCCAATGCCTATACCGAAGGTGAGTGGACCGACGTCAAGGATCACATCTTTGCGGGGTATTACTATCAGGTCGCTTCACAGCCACTCAGTGGTGCCGAGCAGGCGGGTATTCTGCGGGGCGGGCAAGGTTCGTGGGATACGCGCACGGTACTCAGCAGCATTCGTCGCGATGCTCATGGGCGGCTGCTGCTGGGCAGCCTTGGCAATGCCGGCAATTATCCGCTGTGGTTCATCCGTCAGTGGGCTGACCGCATTCAGCAGCATTACTTTCCGCAACTGGGCCGGGTCGAGTGGCAAAGCACCTGGACCGGCCGCATCGGGTTCACACCCGACCACTTGTTGCGTCTGTTCGAGCCTGCGCCAGGCTTGCTGGCCGCGACCGGTTTCAATGGCCGGGGTGTGACCACCGGGACATTGGTGGGCAAATGCTTTGCCGATTACCTGCTGAGCAACGATGCCGCTGCACTGCCGGTGAGTTTTTCGCGCAGTAAAAAAGTCTCTGGCAGTTCACTGCGCACGTTGGCCTACGATGCCGGTTTCACGCTGTATCACGCCGGACAATGCCTGCGCGTAATGCTCTGAGCCGACAACCTTTCAGGCTGTTCGGCTCCTGATTCGCAACTCCGCACACAGCCCGCCCTGCGCCGAATTGCGCAGGTGCAGGCTGCTTTCCAGCTTGCGCACGATCATGTCGACGATCGCCAGCCCCAGTCCTGCGCCATTGCTGTGGCCCTGGCTGTAAAAGCGCTCAAAAAGGCGTGCTTTCTGCTTCTCGTCGATGCCCGGCCCCGCGTCTTCTACCGACAAATGTGCACTGCCATCTTCCTGACGACTGAGCATCACGCGAATCTCGCTGGCTGGCGGGGCGAAGTTGAGCGCGTTGGTCAGCAGGTTTTGCAGCGCGATGGTGATGGCCGAGGGGTCGCTGTGAATCACACAGTCATCGCCGGCCTCAAACACCAGGTCTACACGCTTCTCCAGTGCCAGTGGCGTGAGTTCGGCCATTTCCTCGCGCACCAGAGTGTTCAGCTCGAAGCTCTGCAACTGGCTGACGTCAAGACGCGGCTCCAGTCGCGCCATGGTCAGCAACTGGCTAGCCAGACGTGCAGCGCGGTCGACGCCATGCACCAGGAAATCGAGTGCTTCCAGACGTTGTTCCGGGGTTTCGGCCTGCCGTGCGTTCTGTGCGTGGATGCGCAGAATAGTCAGCGGTGTGCGCAGTTCATGAGCCGCGTCGGCGATAAAGCGCCGCTCGCGTTCCAGCACGCTCTCGATCTGGGTCAGCAGGCGGTTGAGCGCGTATTGCATGGGTTCCAGCTCTTTGGGCAGCGGTGTTACGTCAAGCGGCTCAAGGCTTTCGGCATCGCGTTTGCGGATGACCCTGGCCATCGATTGCAATGGACGCAGACCCCAGCCGATGGCCAGCCAGATCGCGACCACCAGCAGTGGCACGCCGATCAGCGTCGGCCATAACGTGTGGCTGACAATGCGCTGAATCAGGTCCTGGCGCACATCGTCGCGCTCTCCGACCCAGATCAGGAAACCCTGCTGCGGGTCGGCCAGCAGGAAGCCGCACCATTCATGTCCATTCTCGATCAGGTCATGAGAGCCCTCTTCGGCGGGAGGCGCACTGAGCAGCGGCGCTTCGGCCGAGCGCACCAACAGCTCACCCGATGTGCGCCATACCTGAAACGTCAGCCGGGTTTCGTACGGATGGGCAACGCCACTGGTGCCGACCCGGCTCATGGCCTGATCGAACGCCTGATACAGCTTATCCAGGTCCTGTTCGCCCGCCGCGCGCTGACGCAGCACACCTTGCAGCAGGCGTGCGCTCTGGGCCAGTTGCGCGTCGTAGACTTCTTCGATTTCGTGGTGGCTGTCGCGCAGGGCGAGCAGACTGATCGCCAGGTCGCCGAGCAGCAACAGCACCAGGACCGGGACCAGAATGCGCGCGCGTACCGAGGTCATACTTTGAGCTCCAGCAGGTAACCAACGCCGCGCACGGTGCGGATCAGCTCGGTGGACAGTTTCTTGCGCAGGTTGTGGATCAGCACTTCAAGCGTGTTGCTTTCGACCTTGTCCTGCCAGCCGTACAGGGTATTGGACAAGCGCTCGCGGGTAACCACTTTGCCGGGACGAATCATGAGTTGGTGCAGCAACTGGTATTCCATTGGCGTCATCGGCACTTCAATGCCTTGAAAACTGACCTGCTGCGACGCCGGGTCCAGGCTGATGCCTGCGTGCTCCAGCAGCGGTTGCGCACGTCCCTGACTGCGCCTGAGCAAGGCCCGGACCCGGGCTTTGAGTTCGTCGACGTCGAACGGCTTGATCAGATAGTCGTCTGCGCCAGCGTCCAGGCCGGCGATGCGGTCAGCGGTGCCGTCGCGTGCGGTAAGAATCAGTACCGGCAGAGTGAGTTCCTCGGCACGCAGCTGACGCAGCAGGTCGAACCCATCCATGCGCGGCAGCCCCAGGTCAAGCAGCAACAGATCGAATGGTTCGCTGCGCAGGGCGTGCAGCGCGCTCAGCCCTTCCTCCAGCCAGTCGAGGGTATAGCCCTCGGTATTCAAGGCCACGCGGATACCTTGGCCAATGGCTCGATCATCCTCGACAAGAAGCAGGCGCATAGGTGTGTGACCAATGAATAGGGGTGAGAAGGGCGCCATCATGCCGTCAGCCGGCAGTGTCGCGAAGTGCCGTGTGTCCGGGAAGATGTTACGAGCTGTTACGTATTAAGCTTTTCCTAAGACTCGTTTCGCACAGTAGGCGCTCCTTAACTGCCTGCGAGTATCTGTCATGCGTAAAGTCCTGCTGATTTCCCTGTTGTTGGCCAGCCCGCTGGCTCTTGCCGGTCCGCAATGCACCACGGCTGAAAAGTCCCAATGGCAGGATCAGGCCAAATTCCAGGAGCAGCTCAAGGCTCAGGGTTACGAGATCAGCAAATTCAAGGTGACTGATGGCAACTGCTACGAAATCTATGGCTTCGACAAGGACAAGCGCAAGGTCGAGATCTATCACGATCCGGTAACGGGTAAAGCGGTCAAGACCGAGATCAAGTAATGAGCCGTGTTTCCCTGCGCCTGTGGGATCCGCTGGTCAGACTGTTTCACGTGTCGATTGCGGGTGTTTTCGTTGCCAATTATTTCTTCAATGAAGCGGGCGACGACTGGCATGTCTGGCTGGGCTATTACGCGGTTGCCTGGCTGGTGGTGCGAGTGGTGTGGGGATTCATCGGGCCGGTCAGCGCCCGCTGGAGCGATTTCTGGCCAGGTCCGGCGCGCCTGCGTGCGCATGTCCGATCGCTGATCAACCGGCAACCGGTGCATCGGCTCGGTCACTCTCCGCTCGGCGCGCTGGTCATGATACTGATGATGGTGCTGATCTTCGGCATGGGCCTGACCGGTTTCCTGATGGAGGAAGTCGATGCCTTGTGGGGTGCCGACTGGCCTTTGCAGGCTCATGAAATTCTCGCTAATACGCTGTGTGCTCTGGTGGTGCTGCACATGGCCGCGGCCATCTTCGAAAGTTTTCAGGTGCGTGACAATCTGCCCTTGTCGATTCTGACCGGCAAACGACGTCCATTACCTGAAGATCGCCATCGCTGAAACCCCATCCTTTTCCCTCATCACAGTGATGCCTCCGATGCGTGTTATTTCCCGAAACCAGGCTGCATGGAGCGCAGGTCTGATGGTTGTAGCGATTTTTCTCAGTGCATGGTTAAGCCATCCCCAGCATCGCATCTCCGCCTTTGCCGTGAACGCCGCGCCCGCCGGGACTGAAAGCGTCGCGCCCCGAGCGTCGTACATCGCACGTTTCGCGTCTTCTGATCTGGACGATTTCGTGCATTCGTCAGCGGTGACGGCGTTGCCCGGCGGCGACCTCATGTCGGTGTGGTTCGCCGGTTCTCGCGAAGGTGCGGGAGACGTCGAGATACGCACCTCGCGCTTCGATGCGTCCAGCGGTGAGTGGGGCGGCGAGCAGGTGCTGGCAACACGCGAGTCCACCCAGTCGGGCACCGGCAAATACATCCGCAAACTGGGCAACCCGGTCATCGCCCTGGCCCCGGACAACCGTCTGTGGCTGTTTTATGTTTCAGTCTCGGTCGGCGGCTGGGCAGGCAGTACGGTCAATGCGATGGTGTCCAGCGACATGGGGGCCAGCTGGTCGCCGCCGTGGCAGCTGGTGACATCGCCGTTTTTGAACATCAGCACGCTGGTGCGTGGCGCGCCGGTGTTTCATGCCGACGGCTCGATCGGCCTGCCGGTCTATCACGAGTTTCTCGGCAAATTTGCCGAATACCTGTACCTGAGCGCAGATGGCGAAGTCATCGACAAGTTTCGCATCAGCCGCGGCAAGAACTCTCTGCAGCCGACCGTCGTGCCGCTGGACGGCCAGCGTGCCGTAGCCTTGCTGCGTTATGCCGGCGAGACGTTCCATCGGGTACTGGCCAGTCGTACCGAAGACGGCGGCCAGACCTGGAGCGAGCCGCAACCGCTGACACCCAGCAACCCCAACTCGTCACTGGCCGCCGTCGGCGTACCGGGCAAAGGCTTGCTGGTGGCGCTGAATGATCTGCGCGAAGGGCGCTTCAAGCTCAGTCTGTATAGCACCGATGAGCAGATGAAGGTCTGGCGGCCGCTGCCGGATCTGGACAAGTCGCCCGATCCGCTGGGCACGCCGTTCGCGCTGGAAGCCTACAAAGCTGCCATCGGTGAAGGCTTTCGTGCCTCCAGCGGCACTCGTCGCCAGCCGCTGGAAGCCGAGTTTCTGAACAATCTGGACCAGCGTGTCTGTTCGGCGCAGGGGTGTGATTTCGAATACGAATACCCGTATTTCATCCGCAGCCCGGACGGCCTGTATCACTTGGTCTACTCATGGAATAACACCTTCATCAAACATGTCAGCTTCAACGAGGCCTGGCTGGCGGAGCAACTTTTATGATCGCTTTGGGATTGGCTCATCTGGCGTTTGCCTGGACCCTGTTCGTGCTTTTGGCCCCGCTGACTGCGTCGTTATGGTGGCGCTGCGGCCTGCTGACAGCGACCTCGGTGCTGAGCGTTATCTCGGTCGACGGGTTGTCGATGGCGTCGTACGCTCGCAGCCTGACCGATGATCTGGCAATCAGCAGCCTGGTTGCACTGGGTTGGCTGACCCTGCAGCGACTGGGTGTGCTGCGGCCTATTGATGTATCCCGGCCATGGGGCATGTTGCTGGTGTTTGCCGCACTGGCGCTGATGCTGTATCCGGCCACTCTGGGTTTGACGTACTTCGATCCCTACCGCTGGGGTTACAATCCGCGGCCGATGATCATTATCGTTGCCGTTATCGCATTGGGGCTGGTGTTCATGCGGCATGCGCTGGCTGTGGTGATGCTGGCCGCCGCGACGCTGGCCTTCACGTTCCGTATCAAGCCGTCGGAAAATTATTGGGACTACCTGATTGACCCGCTTCTTGCCCTGTATTGCTGCGGGGCCTTGCTGAGCCTGGCCGTCCGTTTTGTTTATCGCCGGGCCACGGAGTCGCGCCGTTCGGCCACTCTGTCTGCCGGCAATGTTTAGAGGAATGACAATGAGTTGGTTGCAATCGCGACGCCTGCACTATTGGCTGGGCGCGGTCACGTTGGTGTTACTGTTGTCGGTGTTATTGAGAGGGGTGTTTTTCTACGGTTTTTCCGGCGTCGAGCCCGGCACCCTGTTCACGCATGGCGAAGTCGCACAGACACTGGGTATCGGTATGCGCTTCGACCTGCGTCTGGCGCTGCTGATCCTGCTGCCAGTCGCGGTGCTGCTCTGGCTGCCGCGCTGGAACCTGATCGGCAGGCCGGTCCTGCGCTGGATCGCACGAGGCTATCTGATTGTAGTGCTCGCTGTTTTGACGATGATTCATATCGTCGACTTTGGTCATTACGCCTATCTCGGGGTCAGGCTCAACGCCAGCGTGATGCGCTATCTGGAAGATGCGCAGATTTCCCGTGACATGCTCTGGCAGACTTATCCGTTGTTGTGGATCACGGCCGTCTGGCTGCTGACCGTCGCAGCGCTCGGCTGGGCATTACTCAGGCTTGAGCGTATCACTCTGGACCGCAAGGCCCGGCCGATCAAACGCTGGTCCGTGGTCTGGGGATCGGCGCTGATGGTCTGTGCGACTCTTCTCGGCTTGCTGGGTCGGGTCGACAATCTCAATCTGGAAAACCCCGTACCGTTGCGCTGGAGCGATGCATTTTTCTCCGGCAACAGTCAGGTGGCGGCATTGGGGCTCAACCCGGCGCTGTTCCTGTACGACACGCTCAAGGTCTCTCAGTCACACTTCGATGAAGCTCAGGTGCGCGAGCACTATGCTCTGGTCGCACACTATCTGGGCGTCCGCCAGCCCGATGCGCAGGCCTTGGACTTCAAGCGTCACCAGTCTGTGCAGCCGTACCGAGTGCAGGGCGAGCGGCCGCCGAATGTCATGTTCGTCATGCTCGAATCCCTCGGCACCAGCGCTGTCGGCGCCTATGGCAACCCGCTGAACCCGACGCCTAATCTGGACCACCTGGCGACTCAAAGCTGGTTTTTCAAACACTTCTACGTGCCGGTGACCGGCACCGCGAAAACTGTCTGGGCGAGTATTACCGGCGTGCCCGATGTCACCCGGCAGGAAACCGCTACGCGTCATCCGCTGCTCACACGGCAAAACACCATCATCAATGACTTCAAAGGCTACGAGAAGCTGTACATGATTGGCGGTAACTCCGGTTGGGCCAACATGAACGCATTGATCCGCCGCAGTATCGATGACGTGCGCCTGTACGACGAGCGCGACTGGAAATCACCGCAGGTTGATGTGTGGGGAATTTCCGACCTGGATCTGTTCAAGGAGAGCGACCGCATTCTGCGGGCCTTGCCAGCGGACAAACCGTTCTTTGCCTACGTACAGACGGCTGGCAATCACCGGCCATTTACCATTCCGCAAGACAATGACGGTTTTCAGGTCAGCGACAAGACACTGGAACAGGTCCAGGCCGCCGGTTCCCGTAGCGTGGAACAGTACAACGCCGTGCGTCTGCTAGATTTCAATATCGGCCGTCTGATGGAACTGGCCAAGGCGGGCGGTTACTACGAAAACACCATCTTTGTGCTGTTTGGCGACCACAACACACGCATCAGCCAGATCCCGCACATGGCACCGGCATTCGAGCAACTCGGGCTTGAGAGCAATAACGTTCCGCTGTTGATTCATGCACCAGGCCTGCTGGGCACCCGGGTCATCGATGAAGCGGTCGGCCTTGCGGATCTGCTGCCGACGCTGGCAGGGATGGCCGGTATGGAGTTCACCAGCGGCACAATGGGGCGTGACATTCAGCAGCCGGCTCCGGAAGGCGAACGTGTAGTGCCACTGGTGCTGCGTGAAGGCACGTTTCCGCTGATCGGCGGTGTCACGCGCAACTACCTGCTGCAAATGGAGCACGATGGAAGTTCGCCAACGCTTCACGACCTGTCTTCACCCACGCCGCTGGATAACGTCGCCGGGCAGAACCCGCAAGAGTTCGAGCGTCTGCGTGATCTCACTCGCGGTCTGCATGAGACCTCACGAATGATGCTGTATCAGAACGTGCGCTAAGGGAGCGCAGGGCTGGTTGCAGGGCATTGCGCAAGCCGTCGGTTGAGCCCGTGTGCTTGCGTAATGATGGCATCGGGGATTGATGATGTTAAAGTGCTCGTCAATGTGAACCCTGCACGGATAAAACACGTACAAGGCTCGGTTTTCGACTATCGTCATCCGTTGAAGAAAAGGTTGTCGGGCAATGCAGACAGCTGCTCTTTGACGCTGGCTGTTTTCCTTGTGAATTGTGGTATTTCATCGCCTATACCGGAAAAAACTGTCAGATTTTGCTTTGAATCTGTATTTTGGCGACCTGTTTTCGCTCGGATGCGTTTTCTGTCTACTGCACACTCAAGAGCCTTCCTGGATGCCGGCAAGTTTTTCCTGTGTTACCCCGCCGAAAGTGCTTGCTGCACTGCGTGCTGAGACGAGTCAGCTGCACGTTAAACTCGAAAAACGCATGCCGTTTTTTTCATCCACGCTGGATCATGCGCTTTACCTTCGCTTGCTCAAGGCCTATTACGGTTTTTATGCACCGCTTGAAGCTGTATTGCATGACAGCGACTTGATACCTGCGGAGCTTCTCCCGGAAGACAGGGTCAAAACGCCTATGCTGGTCGAGGATCTGCGTGCGCTGGGCCTGTCTGACGAGGACATCAGGCAACTTCCGCGTTGCGGACAGTTGCCTGCGGTTGATTCGCCCGGTTCATGTCTGGGTGTCATGTACGTACTGGAAGGTGCAACACTGGGCGGGCAGGTGTTGCGTCGCGAGATAAACAAGCGCCTGGGCCTGGATGAACAAAATGGAGCGGCCTTTCTCGATGTCTACGGTGCCCACACCGGACCTCGCTGGAAGGCGTTTCTGAATCATCTGGATGAGGTGCCGCGAGACGTTGCTTTTACTGACGCCGCAGCGTTTGCGGCGCAATCCACGTTTGCATGTTTCGAGCACTGGCTCGAGGGTCAAAAGGTACTGCTATGAGCCAACTCGACAAAGACGCCTTTGAAGTCCTTCTGGCCAATTGTGCGGATGAGCCCATTCAGTTTCCCGGTGCCATTCAGCCCCATGGGGTGCTGTTTACGCTGAAAGAGCCCGAGCTGACGATCCTGCAAGTCAGCGCCAATCTGGAGAAGGTTCTGGGCCACGCGCCCGAGCAGGTCCTTGGCAAGGGCCTGGAGCTTGTTCTGGGTGCCGGCTGGGCCGAGGTGATCAGAAGCGCCAGTGGTCATGATTCGTTCATCGACGCGCAACGCCTGCTGTTATCGGTCAATGGTGTCGAGTTCGAAGCCTTGATGCACCGCAATCAGGGGGTTCTGATTCTGGAACTCGAGATACAGGACAAGGACGCGCTAGCGGTCAGTTATTCCGAGCGCACCGGCAACATGGGGCGCATGTTGCGCCAACTGCACGCGGCGAGTGATCTGCAGACGCTGTATGAAGTCAGTGTCCGAGAGATTCAGAAGATGACCGGCTATGACCGGGTACTCATCTATCGTTTTGAAGAGGAGGGCCACGGTCAGGTGATTGCCGAGGCGTCGTCGCCGTCCATGGAGCTTTTCAACGGTCTGTTTTTCCCGGCTTCGGATATTCCCGAGCAGGCGCGTGAACTGTATCGCCGCAACTGGTTGCGTATTATTCCCGATGCCGACTACACCCCGGTGCCATTGGTGCCGCAACTGCGCTCGGACACCCATGAACAGCTGGACCTGAGTTTTTCGACGCTGCGCAGCGTTTCGCCGATTCACTGCCAGTACATGAAGAACATGGGCGTGCTGTCGTCCATGAGTGTTTCGCTGATTCAAGGGGGCAAGTTATGGGGGCTGATCAGTTGCGGACATCGCACCCCGTTATATGTGTCTCACGAACTGCGCAGCGCCTGCCAGGCGATCGGTCAGGTCCTGTCGTTACAGATCAGCGCGATGGAAGCGCTGGAAATAAGCCGGCAGCGTGAGGCAAAACTCAGGGCGCTTGAGCATTTGCACCTGGCCATGACCCAGTCCGAAGAAAACGTCTTCGATGGCTTGGCGCAGCAGCCGCAACTGTTGATGGATCTGGTGGATGCGACCGGTGTAGCGATCATCGAAGACCGGCAAACTCACTGTTACGGAGTCTGCCCGGAACCCGCCGATATACGTGCACTGCACGCATGGATGATTGCAGGCGGCGCACCAGTGTATGCCAGTCATCATCTCTCCAGTGTCTATGCACCTGCGCAGGCCTATCAGCCAATCGCCAGTGGCGTATTGGCCATGAGCCTGCCCAAGCCTGTCGACAATGGCGTGATCTGGTTTCGTCCCGAAGTCAAGGAAACGGTCCAGTGGAGCGGTGATCCGAACAAGCCGCTGAACATGGAAAGCTCGGAAGGTGGCATGCGCCTTCGGCCGCGCACGTCGTTTGAAATCTGGAAGGTCGAAATGGCCGGGATTGCTACAAAATGGAGCCATGGCGACATCTTTGCAGCCAACGACCTGCGCCGCTCAGCGCTGGAGAACGACCTTGCCCGTCAAGTGCGCAAGGAGCAACAGGCCGTTCGTGCCCGCGATGAGCTGGTGGCGGTTGTGTCCCATGACCTGCGCAACCCGATGACGGTCATTTCCATGCTCTGCGGGATGATGCAGAAGTCGTTCAGCTCTGATGGCCCGCACACCTCACGGCGCATTTCCACGGCAATCGACACCATGCAGCAAGCGGCCAGCCGCATGAATGTATTGCTTGAAGACCTGCTCGACACTTCGAAGATCGAAGCAGGCCGCTACACCATCACGCCCCAGCCGCTGGAAGTCAGCCAGATATTCGAGGAGGCCTACACTCTGCTGGCTCCGCTGGCGATGGACAAGTCCATCGAGATTTCCTTCAATGCCGAGCCTGACCTCAAGGTCCAGGCCGATCCGGAGCGTCTGTTCCAGGTGCTGTCCAACCTGATCGGCAATGCCATCAAGTTCACCCCCAAACTGGGCAAGATCGGCGTGGCGGCGATGTCCAACGGCACTGAAATCGTCTTCACCGTTCGTGACTCCGGCGAGGGCATCCCTCCCGAACAGCTGCCGCATATCTTTGAACGCTACTGGACTGTCAAAGAAGGCAACCCGACCGGTACCGGTCTTGGGTTGTACATTTCCCAAGGCATCATCAAGGCCCACGGCGGAGAACTCGGGGCGCACAGCCAACTGGGCGAGGGCAGCGAGTTCCGCTTTACTGTGCCGATCGCGGTTTGATCGCTTTCTCAGGCTTGCGATGGACGTTGGCTCAAGCCTGAGTCGCGTCAACCCTGATACCAGTTGGTCGCCTTTTCGATGTATTCAACGTTCGCTGGAAGTACCTCGCTCAGGAAGGCGAGGTACTTGTCCATCAACTCCTTGCTGGGAAAGCGCGCGGCGAAGCCGGTGGTGATATCGTCGCAATGGATAATGACCATCAGACGCGTGTAATCGACCGTGACAAATTCGTGCAGTGGCCATGGGGCGGTTTGTCGATGGTGGACGGGGTTTTCCCAATTCAGCAGTTTGATGGCGGCGATGAAGGCCATCGCCACCGGACCGACCAGAAACAGCAACGATCCGGTCAGGATGGCGACGAGTACGAATACCAGCATGACGAAAATGGCGACGCCTTTGAAAAAAGATGAGGCGAAGTCGGGGTAGTGGAGGTAATACTCGACCGTGGCGCCATCGGTTTTCAGGGTGTAGTTGTAGATGGTTTTTTGGCGGACTATCAATGCAATAAGGTAGAACGCGGCGCCCGCGAATGTATACACCAGAAAAAGTGCCTCAGAGGGTGTCTCTAGATAGACATCCCGGCCAAGCCATATGCAGAAGCTCATGGGCAGTGCGCATATCAATATCGTGCCTAACTGAGTCCAAAATATTTCACTGGGGGATCTCGCTATGGTTTTCAATGACCAGTTAAAAATATCTTTACCAGATAGGTAAGGGCTGATTTCTTCAGTATTATCTGAATTGCCAATAACGTTTGTTGTTGGCTTTTTCAAGGCGGAGACTGCCGCTTTTTTAATCATGAATGTTATTCCGCTATTTCAAGTGTCAAAGCGCTGATTCGGCTGAATGTTTTTATTTCGAGTTCGGTGTTTGCCAATCCGTCGACTGCCGTGCCTCCTTTGCTACTAGGCTCCAGTTGAAACAGGTAGCCTACATCCTGTTGGCCTGGTTTTATCAGGCCGTCGGGATACCATATTTGTAGTTCTAGATACGTTGCGTCTTTTTCAAGAGGCACCCAGGTTTCCCACACAACGTCTTCACCTTCAGGGGGCATAAGTGGAAATGTGAAATCTTCTTGGGCTTTGCGAGCAGGCTGATTGACAAGCTTTTTGAATTGCCCGACCTCCTTGAATTGTCCTCTTTCCAGAAAAGGGTAGAGTATCGGCTCATCCACTTTTGTTACAGGCAGAACGCCTAACGGACGTTTACTACTGATGATATTGAAATGTACTGATTGTCCGCGCACTGCGCTTGGCAGAAGAATTTGTATCCCGGCACCGTATTGTTCCGGAGCATGGTAGGGCGTATCTCGACCAAAATAATGGTTTTTGTCATGTGTGGTGCTTTTTACATGAATTTGAGGGCTAAGCTGTATCGTAAGCAGAGCAAGCTTTTCTTCAAGTTGACCACCTGCATCTACTGCGTAATGGTAATTTATTGATTTGGACCAGCTACACCTTCGCAGCCACCATCCAACACTGTCTTGCTTGAAGTAGTTCAACATCATAGTGGCCAATAAGTAAATCGCGCCTATTAGCAAGATGGTTACACTAAACCACGAGCTCATTGCAATCAATGCGAATGAGCTTCCGGGAGAAATTCCTGCAGCAAGCTGGAATATACTGCCTGCTGCCATAAGGCCCACTGAACCAAATTTTATACGTGCGCTAATTGTCTCTTCAGTTGTTTTTGCTTTAGTCAGATCGTCGTAGATATCTATTAACTCTAATGTGGCCGCCGCTATCCCAAACGCACCCATCGCCACCATCGAACCTCTAAACCCACGTATAGCATCACCCCAAACCGCATTGCCCCGTGCTTTCCAGTAAGTCGCCGATTTATCAAGAATGCCTATGTCATAGCCGCCAATGGAAAGAGGCTTCGCCGTACTGATCACCGCCCACGGTGCTTCAACAAATACAGCCATCAACAGGTTCAAGCTATACCCCAACCCATACATAACCTTGCCGATGTCCTTGGCACTGAAGTCTCCGTCCCGAGTAAGGTCGCGATAGGTTAAGGCGGTGTTGATGAAGTTGAGCATGATTACGCCCCAGGTGAGCGAGCCGGCAATCCCTCCCAGTCCATCGAGCCAGCGCCTGGCGGTGCTCAGCCAGTCTTTGGCGATGGCTTTGCCGGACTGGAAGTGCAGGCGAATCTCGTCCTGCAACTGCTTGGCGTATTGGTTGTTCTGAAAGTCGAGCAGGGCGGGCATGCTCAGTTCGTGGAGGCGAAGTTTGTTCTCGAGGGCGCGCAGGTGCTTGGCGATGCTTTTGCGGGGGTTGTAAGCGGTTGGGTAGAGCCAGCTGCGACGGGTTGCGCTGATCTGTTTGTTGAGTACCTGCCACTCACTGATCCAGGTTTTCAGTTTCGCGAGCATTTTTTGATCGATCGCAATACGCGCCTTCGAGTCGAGCAGGATCTGACCGATCAACAGGGTGCGAATCAGTGCAACGGTGTTCTGCTGCTTGCCCATCGTCAGGCGGCTGTCGATGGGCACCCAGGCCAGCAGGACACTTTCGAGCGTCGCCTTGCCTGCGCCGCTGGCCAGTTGGCCGAGGGCTTTGAAGGTGTCCTGAACGGGCTGCTTCAGCGCCTTCATCCACGGCTTGTCGGCAAAACCTTGGTGATTGAGTGCGCCGTTAAGTTCGCCGATGCGGGTGGCCAGGTTGGTGACGTCGCCGAGGCCGTTCAGCAGCGCGTTGGCCTCCTGGTGCAGCGCGTGTTTGAGCGCGGGTGAGAAGCCGTAGCGCAAGTTGCCGAACAGCGTAGTGGCGTTGGCTTCCTGCTCGGCGAGCCAGGCGCTGGCGGCTTTGTCCTGAGCGTAGATGATCTGCAGGTTGAGCATGACCGTTTGCAGGTACAGCAGGCTTTCAGGGTGAGTGGTATCGACAAACAGCTTGAGCGGGTCTGTACCGATATGGGTTGCCCAACGCTGAAAATCGCTTTGCGTGTCACGCACCTGCTGCAGCAATGCGTCTCCGGCTGGCAGGTGCTGTTGCAGATACTGACGCGCACCGCTCAGATCGACCTCGCGCCGCCATTTGTGGCGATCTTTCCAGGCTTGCAGGGCCTCGTCGGAGGGCGCGCTGCCGTAACGCATTTCAATCGATCTGCGCATGTCCAGGCTCTTGAACATGTCCGGCATCAGCAGAAAATCGCCGGGAACGTTACTGCTGTTGATCTGCGCTTGCTCAAGGATGCACTGCTCGAAGTAAGCTTCGAGCTCGCCCAGATACTGCTGGGTGAGCGCCGCATTGCCGCGCACCGATGCAGGCAGTTTCTCCGGTTCGCTCTCTGCGCCACATAGCGTGGTGACGGTCTGGGCGATCTGTACCTTGTGTTCGTGCTCGGCTTGCCAGTTGCGGTAAGCGGCCTGATCGGCCGCCAGCTGCATGCCCAGATCGTCGAAAATTGCCAGCGGGTCATCCAAAGCAATGAGCAGGGAACTGTCCTGATCGTCGACGCTGCCTTGCCAGAAGACGTCAGCGCCGATTGGCGAAAACAGCGGCTGGTTTTTTTCGCTGGAGGCCTGCGATGCAGGAATCGCCGAGTCTGCAAACCGGTCATCATCGACCACATACTCCTTGTCGATGTCCGCCACCGCTTCGGCGATACGGTTCAACGGCAAGGTATCCGGCTCGGCCATGGTCGTGCAGTAGCGCTTCAGGTCCAGGGACTTCATCCACGACGCACGGCTTGCAGGGTTCGAGCGCAGGTGTTCGCAGATGCGCCACGTCCATTGCTGCGGCGAAAAAGCGATGTGAAGCCGGTTGTTTCGCGGATAGAACAGGAAGGGTTTGCCATCGTCGGCACCGCTTCGCCGGTCGCTGCCGATCTGCGCGTCTGTCCAGACGATGCGGCTCAGATGGCCATTGGCGGCTGACGAAACGTACTCATGAAAGGTCCCGGCCGTTTCGTCGAACACATAGACATAGCCATCGTACAGTTGGCGAAGGGTATAGCTGCGTGTTTTCAGGCTCGGCATCAGCGTCCATTTGCTGGCCTTGAGCAGCGGTTTCAGCGTATCGGGCGCGGCATCGTAACGGGAGCGATCCAGCGCGTAGCGCACCGGTACGATGGCGACATTAGGGCCTCTGAAGGGGCACAGGCTGGTGGCCGTGGCGGGTGTCTTGGGGAACAGTGCAGCACGTCGTTGCCGGTGTGTGCCGTGTTTATTGGTCATGCGGGGCGTTCTCTGCGCAGAAGCGGGCCGTCTCGCCCGCGGTATGCAGAAGTGCATTCCAAGATGTATGCCGATAATGTTTTTATCTAATAAAAACAGATAGATAGAGATTCAAGATCGAAAGATGGCTCGATTTTCAGGCAAAACATGCGAAATAGTGCGCAGGCTTCTGCGCGTCTATGCGAAAGCTCGTTTAGGTGCTGGAGGGCTTTGTGTATGGGGCGTGGCCGGTTTCAAACGGCCATGCGATGCGCAAGAGTTTGCACATCGCAGTTTTTTGCCACGAGTGTGAAGTCAGCCAGGCAACGCAATTTCCACCTGAATGCTCTTGCGCGCCTTGAACGGCGCAAGCAGGGACTCGTCGTCTACCGGGTTGGTGATCAGCGTCCAGGGCTGGCGTAAGGGTGTCCAGTGCTGCTGACGAGCGCGGCCCAGTTTGGTGATGTCGGCCAGCACGAAGACCTGAGCGGCGCGCGCCAGCATGTTTTCCTTGAGGTACGCCTGTTCGGCACTGGCCTCGCACAGACCCAGTTCGGCCACCACACCGTCGGCACTGATGAACAGTTTGTCGGCGCTCAGGTGTTCCAGCGCGGCCTGCGCCGCCACGCCATAGGTCGACATGCTTGATGCCCGCAGTGTGCCGCCCAGAACGGTGATTCGCCCGTCGGGAATCAACGCCAGATCGCCCAGTGCCAGCAGGTTGTTGGTGATCACATGCAGCCCGCGCCGCTGGTTGAGAATGTGCGCCAGCGCGCTGGTGCTGGTGCCGCCTTCGAGAAACAAGGTGTCGTGATCGTTGATATGAGCCAGTGCGGCACGGGCGATGTCCATTTTTTCCTGGCTGTGCTGGCGGCTGCGCTCTTCCAGAGAGGTTTCCGGTTCGCGATGGCCAACGTGTGCAGCGCCGCCATAGGTGCGCAGAATCAGGCCTTCCTCGGCGAGAGCGGTCAGGTCGCGCCGAACGGTGGCTTCCGAGACGCCCAGTTGGGCGCACAGCTCGTCCACATTGGATTTGCCGGACAGAACCAGTTCAAGTATCGCTTGACGACGGTTGGCGACTTTCATTGCAGCCCTTGCGCTAAAGCCTGGAAACGGGATGCAACCTTACAACGACGCACCGCCGCATACCACCAGGCTTTGCCCGGTAATTGCGCCCGCGTCGGGGCCGAGTAGAAAGGCCGCCAGCCCCGCTATTTCTCCCGGTTGCACAAAACGTCCGATGGGCGGCTTTTGCGGTGGCGTGCCACTGCGTGCGGGGTCCAGCAACATGGGCGTTTCGGTCGCGCCGGGGGCGATCAGATTGACGGTAATGCCGCGTGGTGCCAGCTCGATGGCCCATGAGCGAACCATGCCTTGCAGCGCAGCTTTGGTCGCGGCGTACTGACTGCGTTGTGCCGCGCCCTGCATGGTGCGGCTGCCGATCATGAGGATACGTGAGCCATCGCGCAGCCGTGGGTAGAGCAGATTGACCATGTGGCTGGCCGCAGCCACGTGCAGATGCCACATCGCCTGGCCATCAGCTTCGTTCAGCTCTCCCAGCGGTGCGGTGCGCATGAAGCCTGCCGCATGGATCAGTGCATCTATGCGTGGTGTCTGTTGCAGCGCCTTGTCCAGCGCGCTGAAGTCATTGAGGTCGCACTCGCGCCAGGTAAAGTTCGCGTGGCTCAGGTCCGGCGCGCGCCGGCTCAGGCCAGTGACTTGCAGGCCCTGTTCCAGCAGGCGCGTGACAATGGCTTTGCCAATGCCGGAGCTGGCACCGGTAACGAGGACGGACTGGATCGGTTCGGGCATGAAAAGGCTTCCGCAGAGGCGTCGATCAGTCAAAAAAGCAAGGCGAGATCGACGCGGGTGGATTCAACGGATCGCATTCAGCGGCAGATGGACATGTTTGATCTTCTGCCGGAAGTAAGTGAATGCGATGTGCAGACTGCCATCAGCAGCCTGGATGATGCTGGGGTAGGAAAACTCGCGATTGAGCTTTTCCTGCGAATTGTTGGTCAGGCAGAAGCCGTCACCCATTTCCAGGTCTAGCCGGGTCGGCCAGCTGTGGCCGCCGTCGCGGGAGATTGCCAGGCTCATCGGCGCGCGGGGGATGCCCCAGACGGCTGACTTGCCGTCGTGGCGTGCTTGCGGTGTGATGCGGTCATCGCTTTCATCTTCGATTTCGTCGTACAGCGAGGCCCTGCGCTGCGCATGACCTTCGGCACTGACCGGGTTGTAGACCAGCGCCAGCTCCTGCGTCGCCAGTTTCACGAACTGGATCGACGAGTTGTTGTTGGGCAGTCCGGTCGGCGTCGGCGCGCTCCAGGTTCGCCCTCGATCGGTTGACCGGCTGCTGTAAATGAAGTCTGCCCAACGGCTGCGGAACAGGCCGAGCAGGCTGCCGTCCGGCAACTGATGAACATTCATGTGCACGCTGCCGGTGCTGTCCGGCACGTCATGGCGCGACCAGCTCTGGCCTTGATCGCTGGAGATCATCACTGCGCTGACGTCATGGTTGCCGACCCACTTTTCGCCGGGCCCGGTGATGCAGTACCAGACGGGCAACAACCAGTCGCCGTTATCCAGCACCACAGGCGGTTGGCGCACAAAGGTGCCGGGCTCGTCGAACAACGTGTCTATCGGCCCCCAGCGTTGGCCGCTGTCCAGTGACATACGGCGGCGGATGATCGCCGTCTCCTGATTGCCGGAAATCTGTGCGGTCCAGATCAGCCACAGCGGGCCGTCGGGTGCCTGAAACAGGATCGGATTCTGCTCGGAGCGGGTCGAGTCTTCGGACATTTTCTGTGGCTCGCTCCAGATGCCGGTGGCCGGGTCGCGGCGCGAAAGCAGCACGAAGATGTCGGCCATGCCCTCCTGAGTGCCAGCGAACCAGGTACAGAGCACTGTGCCGTCGGCCAGCTCGTGCAGGTTCGCTGCATGATTCTGCGCATAAGGCGTTGGCAGGAACGCATCCTGGCGGGTATCAGCGGTTGGCATGGGGAACCTCGTTTTGAGCAGGTTTGGTCGACGCGGACCGGGGCAGCAGGCGCTCGATGGCAATCACGATAGCGGGTGTTACCAGGGCGATATACATGTTGTCGATGCCGTAAGGGTTATCCAGCAGGTACCAGACACTGGTAGTGATGGCTGAGGCGATCAGCCCGAGCGTAGCGCCTCGACCTGAACCGAAGAACGGCAGGTAAATGGCGATCATGGCCACAACGGCAATCGACAGGCGCAGGGCGCGGGTGAAGAACGACAGGTTGAGGATCTCCGGGACAAAGAACACGAAGAACAGCGGCACGAAACCGATCACCAGAGCAATCAGGCGTGTGGTCTTGAATTCCTGATCCACGGACGGCTTGCGCCAGGGTACGTAGAAGTCACGAACTACCAGGGACGCGATGGCCAGCGCTACGGTACTGACGCTGACGAAAATCGAGGCAACCAGCGAGATGGTCACGACGCCCGCCATGACCGGGCTCATCGACTGCAGAAAGATCGGCAGGGCGTACAGGCTGCTCATGTCCGGGTGCAGGTACTTGGAGGCAACCCCGATGAAGCCCAGCGCCAGCGCTATCGGAATACACAGCAGCGAGGCATAGAAGGTCGAGCGGCGTGCGGCGTTCTGGTTCTGAGTCGAGGAAATGGCCTGAATGATGAACTGAGTCGAGAAAATCGCACCGACCGTGCCGATGATCCAGGCCATGATTTTCGAGCCGCCGATGGCACCGTCCCAGGTGAAGTAATGCTCGGGCATATTCTGTACAACGGGGCTGAATCCGCCGGTCATTTTCAGTGCAACGCCCAGCACGATCAGCACGCCGATGTACTTCACTCCGGTGTGCAGAATGCTCATGTAGGCCACGCTTTTCAGGCCGCCGAACACGTAGTACAGGGTGCTGATGATTGCTGTAATGAATGCGGCGGTGGTCAGATTGATTTTCAGCACCGTGGCAATCGCTGCCGCACCGCTGACGTAGTTGCCGACGTTCACCAGCAACAGTGCGTAGATCATGATGATCGAGACTGCGAGTTTGGTGGAGGTGCCATATTTTTTGGCGATAAACCCGGAAATGGTGAATTCGCCGGAGCTGTACAGCTTGCGTGCCATCAACAGGCCGAACAGCGGGAAGCCGATGGCGGCAGCGATGACCGACCAGGAGGCCGCGAAACCACTCTCGAATGCGGCCTGCGCGGTGCCGACCGTGGACTTGGCACCGATGAATTCAGACATCATCAGCACGCCGACGACAAAGGCGGGCATGGTGCGTGAGGCGACCATGTATTGCTCACTGGTCTTGCTGCGCAGGCGCATGCTCATCCAGGTGGTGACAAGGATATAGGCGACCACCATGCCGATGATGATCCAGGTGTCTTGCGCGTTGAAGGTATCCATCAGTCTCGCTCCATTGTTGTTGTTCTGGCGCGTTATGGGGTGCCGCAGGGTGTCAGGACTACTGACGACCTCAGACGGCGATGGAATTGCGGGTGTCGCGTTTACGGGTTGCCAGCTCCACGGCCTGACGCATGGCTTCGATCAGACTGCGCTCGTCGGCGATGCCTTTGCCGGCAATATCGAAGGCAGTGCCGTGGTCGACCGAGGTACGAATCACCGGAAGGCCGATGGTCACGTTGACGCCTGCTTCCAGGCCCATGACCTTGACCGGGCCATGACCCTGATCGTGATACATCGCAACGACTGCATCGAAATCACCTCTTCCGGCACGGAAAAACAGTGTGTCGGCGGGTAACGGACCTTCGACGCGCCAGCCACGGGCACGCAGTTCGTCGATCGCGGGCTGGATCTTGGTGGCTTCTTCGCCGTAGCCAAACAGGCCGTTTTCCCCTGCGTGCGGGTTGATGCCGCAGACGGCGATCAGCGGATTTTCGATACCGGCGCGGGTCAGTGTCTCCCGGGCGCGCTCGATGGTGCGCTTGACCAGCCCCGGCTCGATCCGCGCAATGGCGTCTATGATGCCGATGTGGGTGGTGACATGAATCACCCGCAGTGTCGGGGTCATCAGCATCATCGACACTTCATCGATACCCAGCAGGTGCGCGAGCATCTCGGTATGGCCAGGAAAAATATGCCCGCCCGCGTGCAGGGCTTCCTTGTTCAGTGGTGCGGTGCAGATCGCATCCAGCTCCCCGGCCTGAGTCAGTTGCACTGTGCGCTCGATGTAGCGAAAGGCTGCATCACCGGCCAGTGCCGAGAGCTTTCCATACGGCAGGTCGGCCGGGATCAGGCCCAAGTCGATGCAGTCCACAGAGCCTTGGGTGAAACGGGCGTCTGCAGGGCAGGTGATGCTGTTGACGCGCAACTGGCTGCCGACGATCCGGTTGGCGTCTTCCAGGCGTTGCGCGTCGCCGATCACCAGCGGGCGGCAGGTGGCGTACACCGAAGCGTGGGTGAGCATTTTCATGATGATTTCCGGCCCCACCCCGGCGGCATCGCCCATGGTGATGCCGATGACAGGACGTTCAGACAGACGCTCAGACATAGGAAGCTTCCTCGTTGAAAGGGGTGCCGGTCGCAGCCGGTGCGTGGAGCATTTGCCAGGCAGTCAGCAAGGTGTCGGGGTTGCCGAACCCTCCGGCTTTGGTCACGACATTGATCGTATGCTTGCCCAGCCGGGCTTCGGCCAGGACCACCCCGGTGGCCAGTTCGCCATGCAGGGTCAGACGTTTGATACCGGCAGCGGTCAGGATCGCTCTGGCGGTTTCACCACCGGTGGCGATCAATGACCCTGTATGGGGCAGGGCAGGGGCCAGCCACTGCGCCAGTGCATTGCTCAACAGGGCCGCGAGCGCCGGGTCGCGCTGTTGTTGATCGAGACGCACCAGTACATCCTGGCCAGCGGACAGATGCTCGCGGAGTTGCAGGCGCATGGCATCACGCTCGGCGTGTGCATCTTCATTCAATAGGCTCGTCGGCTGCAGCGTCAGGCACAGTGCCTGGCTGATGTGTGCGAGTCTGTCGGCCTGGGCCTGAGAATGGCGGGACATGCTGCCCACCACCGTCAGTACCGGTGAACGCTGTTGGACCTTGACCGGCAAGGCTTCGGCCAGCCCGAATGCGTGCGGCAGATGACGTGCCAGCCCGGCAGAGCCGACCCAGAACAGTTCCTCATGCCAGTCCACCGACGCTTCGGCCAGACGCATCAGATCACTGTCCAGTTCTGCATCGCAGACCAGCGCCTGCACACCCTGTTCAAGCGCGCTGCGCAGTGTGGCTTTGAGTCTTGGGGGATCACGCAGGGTGTCCAGCCCCAGCCATTGCGTGCGCAGGCCTTGTGCGGCAAACAGGTCGAGCAGATTGCCCGTACCTTGCAGGTTTTCGTTGCGCCAGACATCGCTTTGATCGACCGGCACACCGTCTACCAGTTGCACACCCCGAACCGTCGTGCGCTTCATGGCCGGGAACGCCGGAGCCACCAGCGCCATGCCCCGCAGCCCCTGCAGCGCATCGATTTCGCTGGCGACATTGCCGCGTAGCGTGGAGTCGATTTTCTTGTACAGCGCCATGCCTGGGCGAGGTTGTTGTTGCAAGGCAGCGCGGTTCTGTTCGGCAGCCTGCTGCGGCGCGAGCCGACGCGAATCGGCATCGACGGCGATCACCCCCGACAGGCCTGCGGCACTGTCGGCCAGAAGCACATGGGTATCGATTCGTGAGGCGAAATCCGCTGCACAATCGGCGGCTCCGGACAGGTCGTCGGCGATAATCAGCAGGCCGGGAAACTCGGCGCGGCTCATGGCAGCAGGCACCGATACAGCTGCTGGATATCGTCCAGGCTGAGGGTTTTAGGGTTGTTGGTCATCAGGCGAGTGACCTTTGAGGCGGCCACCGCCATGTCAGCCAGGTGCTCTTCGGCCACCCCGAACTCTCGCAGGTTCTGCGGGATGTCCAGCACCTGAGTCCATAGGCGAATCTGCTCGATCAGCTTGTTGGCGGCGATTTCGTTGCTGTCGTCCTGTTGCGCGACGCCGCAGACCAGTGCCGCACGCTTGAGACGTTCGGCGCAGCTGTCCAGGTTGAAAGCCATCACGTGTGGTAGCAGCATGGCGTTGGCCACGCCGTGGGTGACGTGAAATTTGCCGCCCAATGGGTAAGCCAGCGCGTGCACCGCTGCGGTCCCGGCGGCGGTCAGCGCAAGGCCGCCATACATCGAGCCCAGCAGCATGTCGCCGCGTGCGCGCACGGATTCCGGTTGTTGCCAGGCCTCGACAATGCTGCCCGCGATCAGGCGCATCGACTCCAGTGCAAACGCATCGCTGATCGGGTTGGCCTTGGTCGATATGAAGGACTCCAGCGAATGCGTGAAGGCATCCATTCCGGTCGCCGCCGTGATTGGCCGCGGCAGGCTGAGGGTCAACAGCGGATCGAGGATTACCAGCGTCGGCAGCAGATGACGGCTGACCACGCCGATCTTCAGTTCCTCATCGGGCAGGGTGACGATGGCATTGGGGGTCACTTCCGATCCTGTACCGGACGTGGTCGGGACCAGCACCATGGGCTTGCCGGGGTGAGTCACCTTGTCGATACCCAGCAGGTCTTTGAGCGGTGTGTCGTTGGTCAGCATGACTGCGAACAGCTTGGCGGCATCCAGCACACTGCCTCCGCCAATCGCGATCAGAGCGTCCGGCGCGTGCGGAGCAACGTCTTCGCGGAACACCCGCTCGATGTTGTCCAGGGTCGGTTCGATTTCGACGTTGTCGAGCATGTGCACACGGATGTTCCGGGTACCGAGTTGCTCGGTGACACGCTGAGTGACACCCAGGTTATGCATGGCGTTCTGAGTGACCAGAATCACGGTCTTGACTGGCACATCAAGCAGCGGCAGTTTTTTCCCCAGCAGGTCGAGGCTGCCGGGGCCATGAACGACGTGTTTGACCGTCTGGAAGTGATAGGGAGCAGGCATCATGATTACCTCAGGCTTGGCGGTAGACGGCCAACAGGCTGTGGAGTTTTTCCAGGGCGGCGGCATCCAGCGGCTGCACCGGCGCACGACAGGGGCCTACCGGGACATTAAGCAACTGCGTTGCGGTTTTCAGCACCACCGGCAGGGTGCCCAGGGCGAAGGCATCGCGCAGCGGACGCAGGGCTTCCTGCGCGGCACGGGCCGCTTCGTGGTCGCCTGACTGGAAGTTGTTCCAGATCGACATGACCACATCCGGCACGGCATTGGCTGTTGCAGCAACAGCGCCGTCACCGCCGGCCAGCAGGTTCCAGTAAATCAGCGAGTCGGTCCCGGCGAACACTGCGAAGTCTTCGCTGCGGTACTTCATCATCTGCACCAGTGCATCGAAGTTGCCGGCGCTGTCCTTGATGCCCTTGATCTGCGGGTGCTGGCTGAGCGTGGCCACGGCACCGATACCGATCGACATGCCGGTCTTGGCGGGAATGTTGTACATCATCAGCGGCAGCTCGGAAGCGTCGGCAATGGTGGTGTAGTGCCTGATCAGTTCGGACTGGCTGATGGCGTTGAAGTAAGGCGTGATGATCGACAGGGCATCAGCGCCCACATCAATCATTTTTTTGTTCATTTCAATCACTTCATGCGTGGCGAACGCACCGGTGCCGACCACAACAGGCACGCGTCCTGCTGCCGCTTCGACTGTGATACGAGCGATTTTGAGTTTTTCCGATTCGGAAAGCGTGAAGAACTCGCCATTGGTCCCCAGTACGAAAAGCCCATGAACGCCCGCATTCAGTAGGTTTTCGATCAGATTGCGCAGGGCCTTCTCGTCGAGTTGCTGGTCTTCGGTGAAGGGCGTGACCAGAGCTGGAATGATGCCGCGAAATTGCATGACCAGATTCTCGTTTTATTTTTAGTAAAACGATAATGATTGAATCGATCATTACTGGCAAGCGCTTTGATCGTTTTTTTCATCCGCAAGCAGGACGGTGGCCTGAAAGTGACAGGTCTGATCAAAAAGCCAGGCACATGGCCTGGCGTTTGGGGAGGGTATGGATAATGTCAGGCCGTCGCCGCAACCTTGCCCGCCGACTGACGGCTGACCCGCAATGCCACCAGACTGCCGACGATGGTCAGCGCGGCCAGCGAGTACAGTGCCAGGGTGGTGGAGCCGGTCTGATCCTTGATCCAGCCCACCAGGTATGGGCTGAGGAAGCCTGCCATCTGGCCGATCGAGTTGATCAGCGCCAGGCCACCTGCGGCAACACTGGCGCTCAGCAGTGCGGTTGGCAATGGCCAGAACATCGGCAGACTGGTCAGCGCGCCCATGGTGGCGATGGTCAGACCGAGAATGGCGACGATGGGCACCGTCGCAAAGTTGGCGGCGATGATCAGGCCGGTTGCGCCCATCAGCATCGGCACTACCAAATGCCAGCGCCGCTCATTGCGCAGGTCTGCGGAGCGGCCGACCAGCAGCATGAACACGCCTGCCATCAGGTAGGGTACGGCGCTGATCCAGCCGATCACCAGCGCGTCGCTGAAACCGAGGGTCTTGATGATTGACGGCAACCAGAAGTTGATCGCATAGACACCGCTCTGAATGCAGAAATAGATAAAGCCCAGAATCCATATGAACGGCATGGTCAGCACCGAAGCCACCGAGCTTTTACCGTGCACCGGGCGACTCAGTTCGTCGTTGGTAATATCGGCCTTGACCCGCTGGCGTTGCTCGGGTGTGAGCCAGCGCGCGTCCTCGACCTTGTCGCACAACAGAACGAATGCCAGCCCGCCGAGGGCGACGGTCGGCAGGCCCTGAATCAGGAACATCCACTGCCAGCCGGCCATTCCGCCCTGGCCAGCGGCAAAATGATTGAGAATCCACCCTGAAAAAGGACCGCCCAGCAGCCCGGATACCGGGATTGCCGACATGAACAGCGCCATGATCCGTCCGCGCCGCTGGTTCGGATACCAGCGCGAGAGGTACAGCACGATGCCGGGAAAGAAACCGGCTTCTGCCATGCCGGTCAGGAAGCGCAGCAGGTAAAACTCGACCGGCGTCGTGACGAACAGCAGACAGGTCGAAAACAGGCCCCAGGTCATCATCATCAGGCCAATCCAGCGACGCGGCCCGAAGCGGTTCAGCGCCAGGTTGCTGGGCAGCCCGCACAACACGTAGCCAATGAAGAAGATGCCGGCACCCAGGCCATAGACCGTCTCGCTGAAGCTCAGGGCGTCGAGCATCTGCAGTTTGGCGAAGCCGACGTTCACGCGGTCCAGGTAATTGAACAGGTAGCAGATGAAGATAAACGGGATAAGACGCAGGGTGATGCGACGGTAGACATGATTGCCTTCAGCGTCGCCCACCTCGTGGGTCGATACAGGAGCCATGGCGTGTGTTCCTCTGTGCTTGTTGTTTTTATCTAGCGGATTAGCTATCGGGTGCACTCCCGATCATAGGCGGCCGTTGAAAAAAACGCTTTGGGGTTTTGCACGGCTGCACGAGACCTGCGTTGTGTGATTGCACAACGCAGGTCATTGGAGTGTATGGGGTTCTTCTGGCACCCATGTATTGCACCGCGTACTTGATGCTCTACTCGATAGCTTCATACGGCAGCCCGACATAATTCTCGGCAATCGTCCTGCGCCCGGCATCCGAGCCGACGTAATAGTCGAGTTCGGTCTGCTGAATGCGCTGGCTGAAGGCATCGGTGTCGGGAAAGTTATGCAGCACCGAGGTCATCCACCAGGAGAATCGCTCTGCTTTCCATACCCGGCGCAGGCAGATTTGCGAGTATTTTTCCAGCAGGTCGGTGCGCCCTTCGCGGTAGACCTTGAGCAGGATCCGGTACAACGTGCTGACGTCGCTGGCCGCCAGGTTCAGGCCCTTGGCACCGGTAGGCGGGACGATATGGGCGGCGTCGCCGAGCAAAAACAGACGACCATACTGCATGGGCTCCACCACGAAGCTGCGCAGCGGCGCGATGCTTTTCTCGATGGACGGGCCGGTCACCAGGCGCTCTGCCAGATGTGCCGGCAGCCGTGCTTTCAGTTCGGTCCAGAAGCGATCATCCGACCAGTCTTCGACCTTTTCATCGGCGCTGACCTGCACGTAATAGCGGGTGCGAATGGCCGAGCGCATGCTGCACAGGGCAAAGCCACGCGGATGATTGGCGTACACCAGTTCTTCGTTGACCGGCGGCGTGTCGGCCAGCACGCCGAGCCAGCCAAACGGGTAGACGCGCTCGAACACCTTGAGTGCCTCGACCGGGATCGACTGTCGCGAGACCCCATGAAAACCGTCGCAGCCTGCAATATAGTCGCAGTCCAGGCGCACGGTTTCGCCGTCTTTCACGAACGTCAGGTACGGGCAGTTGCTCTTGAGATCATGCGCGCTGACGTTCGAAGCGTTATAGATCGTCATTGCCCCTGTGGCGGCACGCGCCGCCATCAGATCGCGGGTGACTTCGGTCTGGCCATAGACCATCACCGTCCTGCCGTCGGTCAAGGTTTTCAGATCGATGCGCTCGCAGCGTCCATCGAACGCCAGCTCGAAACCGTCATGGATCATGCCCTCTGCGTCCATGCGTTCACTGACGCCCGCTTCACGCAACAGGTCGGTCATGCCTTGTTCCAGCACGCCGGCGCGGATGCGCGACAGGATGTAGTCGGGGTCCTTGCGCTCGACGATGACGTTATCGATACCGGCACGCTGTAACAATTGTCCCAGCAACAATCCGGAAGGGCCTGACCCGATTATGGCAACCTGCGTTTTCATGGCAATGGTCCTGTCTTTGATCCCTGCCGGGCTTGATCAGCGGGATAGAGTTGTTTTTGTCTCCTGCATTTTTAATGGATGCCATCGAGATAAGAAGGCAATATCCAGCGCATTATCTGGACTTTTCGAGGGTTCAGGAGGGGCAGCATGTCCAGACCTGCTATCGCAGCAATACCTGTTTTCAAGCTCTATGGTGAAACAACGGCCTGGCCAACGCCTGACCTGATCCACTGTGAGTCGATCCCCGAACGCAGCAGGATTCACGAATGGGAGATCAAGCCGCACCGGCACGGCGATCTGGTTCAGTTGCTTTACGTACAGTCAGGCAAGGCGATGCTGAAGGTCGAGGACAGGGTCAGCGAGGTTGAAACGCCTTCGCTGCAGGTCGTTCCTGCCCTGAGTGTGCATACCTTCAGGTTCTCCAGGGATATCCAGGGGCATATTCTCAGTCTGGCCAGACCCTTGGTGGAGCAGCTTGAGGCCGCGCTCGATATCTCGGGCCTGAGCATGGCACGTTGCTATGCTCTGGGGGCGGACAGCGATTACGTGGACACGCTGTTCACGGCCATTGCCAGCGAATATCGGCAGCCCGGAGCAGGGCGCGATCTGATGCTGCACTCACTGGTCAATGTGTTGACCGTGTGGCTCAGTCGGCGTAGCAGCGAGCATGCTGGCGAAGAGATTCATGCGATGGACCGTGGCCGCGAGCATCTGCAGGTATTCATGCATCAGTTGGAGGCAAGTTTTCGAGAGCATTGGTCGATTAACCAGCACGCCCAGGCCATGGGGATCAGCGCGGCGCATTTGAATGCGCTGTGTCGCCGCCTGTGCAACCAGTCGGCCTTGCAGATCATCAGTCAGCGACTGTTGCTGGAGGCGAAACGCAACCTGATCTACACCACCCTGACAATCAACCAGGTGTCCGACAGTCTGGGATTTTCCGAACCAGCGTATTTTTCGCGCTTTTTCAAACGTGCCACCGGGCAATCGCCCAAGGCGTTTCGTGAGCAGAAATAGAAACGGGGTGCTCAAGAGCACCCCGTTGGCGTGTCGCCTTTCGCTGCACGGTCAGGTCACGACCTGATAACACGGCACATAGGCCGCGCCGCCTGGCAGCTTCATCCGATGCTGGTCGACAAACGCCTGCAGCAGTTTGTCCAGCGGGCCCATGATCGACGGGTCGCCGTGGATCTGATAAGGACCGTGTTCTTCTATCAGGCGAATACCCTTGTCCTTGACGTTGCCTGCCACGATCCCGGAAAACGCCCGGCGCAGATTGGCGGCCAGTTCGTGAGTCGGCACATCGTGGTTCAGTTGCAGTCTGGACATGTTCTCGTGGGTCGGATCGAAAGGGTGCTGGAAGCTTTCCTCGATCTTCAGCAGCCAGTTGAAGTGAAACGCGTCATTACGCTCGCGGCGGAACCGCTTCACTTCCTTAAGGCCCTGAGTCATCTGCCGGGCAACGTCTGCCGGGTTGTCGATGATGATCTGGTAGTGGCGCTGCGCCTCTTCACCCAACGTGGCACCGACAAATGCGTGCAGTTGCTGCAGGTACGGCTCGGTGTTTTTCGGGCCGGTCAGGATCACCGGGAACGGCACGTCCTTGTTGTCCGGGTGCATCAGAATGCCCAGCAGATACAGGAACTCTTCGGCAGTGCCTGCGCCACCGGGGAAAATGATGATGCCGTGACCGACGCGGACGAACGCTTCGAGGCGTTTTTCGATGTCCGGCAGGATCACCAACTCATTGACGATCGGGTTGGGTGCTTCGGCGGCGATGATGCCCGGTTCGGTCAGGCCCAGGTAGCGACCGCCGACAATGCGTTGCTTGGCGTGAGCGATGGTCGCGCCTTTCATTGGGCCTTTCATCACACCAGGGCCACAGCCGGTGCAGATGTCCAGGCTGCGCAGGCCCAGTTCGTGGCCGACTTTCTTGGTGTATTTGTATTCTTCGGTATTGATCGAATGACCACCCCAGCACACCACCATCTTCGGCTCGACGCCCGCACGCAGGGTGCGAGCGTTGCGCAGCAGGTGGAATACGTAATCGGTAATGCCCTGGGAATTGCTCAGGTCGATGCGCTGGCTGTCCAGCTCGCTCTCGGTGTAGACGATGTCGCGCAAGGCGCTGAACAGCATTTCGCGAGTGCTGGCGATCATTTCGCCATCGACGAATGCGTCGGCCGGAGCGTTGAGCAGCTCCAGGCGGACACCGCGGTCCTGTTGATGGATGCGCACTTCAAAACTCTCGTACGCTTCAAGAATAGTCTTGGCGTTGTCGACGTGGGCGCCGGTGTTGAGAATGGCCAGGGCGCACTGGCGGAACAGGGTATAGGTGCTGCCTGAACCGGCCGCGCTGAGCTGCTGCACTTCACGCTGGGACAGGGTTTCAAGGCTGCCTTTCGGGCTTACGGTGGCGTTAATCACTTGTCTTGGGATCATTCTATTTTCCATTAGAGCGATGCGGTCGAGCATCAGGATGGCGAACATCGGGAGCATTCACCCCTGTGAGGCCTTTTCTACAGCACTTGGCCGGGAAAGCAAACGTCGGACCACGCACTACCCACGTTTGAGGCCTGATGCGTTGTCGAGGGCGTGGGTCGGGGGCTGAATTCTTTCGAAAGCAGGGGCTTGCTCTGCATGACCGTGCGGCTGAATTTTGACGCGAACACCGGGCAATAGTGAACCTGACCCCTTTAACAGAGTCTGTTAGCTGATGGACTTTCTGGACGGCCTGTACGAAAGGGATCATCAGGTGCTTTTTCAGCGCGCCTGATAGGCAGACATTCCGTCCGGGCAGGAGTTGCAAAACCTTTGATCGCCTGCCGCTCCCATCCTTAGCCGGCCCGTTAAACGAGGCTTTATTTTCATTTCAGATAAAGATAATTATCGCCATGTCTCGTCATTTTTCTGCACTTCTTTCCCGTGCCCCTGGCCTGTTCGCTGTTTCGCGTCGCCTGCTTGGCGCAGGCCTGTTTGGCGCTGTATTGACCGTTGTCATTCCTGACAGCGCACAGGCCGCAGGCAATGATCGCTGGGTCAGCGACAGCCTTACCACTTATGTCCGCAGCGGGCCAACCGATGAGCATCGCATAGTGGGTACGTTGAAGTCCGGGCAGAAGGTCGAACTACTCACCTCCTCGGGCAAGTTCAGCCAGGTGCGCGGCGAAGGCGGTGCCACGGTATGGATTCCGAGCAGTGACCTGCAAGAGGTCCCGGGCCAGGCCGAACGTGTCCCACAACTGACTCAGCAGGTCGCCGATCTGACCGAGCAGCTGGCGGGCATCGACAACACCTGGAAGACTCGCGTGCAGGGCATGCAGGAAACGCTGGACGCGCGCAAGAAACTGGTCGATGAGCTGGAAGCGCGCACCAAGACCCTCAACGATCAACTGGCCGACTCTCAGGCTGAATTGCGTGCGACTCAGGCACGACTTGGCGATGAGAACAAGCAAGTGATGATGCGTTACATGGTCTACGGCGGCAGCATTGCCGGTGCCGGCTTGCTGGTCGGCCTGATCCTTCCGGCGCTGACCAAGGGCCGTAAGAAGAACGACGGCTGGGTGTAAACCACCTTGATCACCTCACATGCCAGCGTCCCGCGCTGGCATGTTGTCCGCCACGCTGTGCGTTTTATCGAGTGCGCAGCCGATGTGTGACGGACCTCTCCGAAAATGCCTTTCCCCTGCCGCAATCACGATCCAGCCCACACTCTTTATGCCTGTCTGGCACAGGGTTCGTGCGCGAAGTTGATGTTCGTTCTACAGTTTCTGCGTGGATGGTCGAAAAACTGAGTGTCGCCCTCAACCTCGTGCGCTGACGCATAGGAGGAGAAGACCGGCAAGCTGTATTATGGCTCTTTGCCATCAGTTATTATGTGCGTCCTGAAAAATGGGATGCCGAGTCGGGCCTGAATGATTTTCAGGCCGCGGGTCTCATATTTTCACCCTCTCCTGTGCAGGAATCCGGATGCTGGCGTACAACCAAAAAAGCTTTCTTATCGTTGATGATTTCTCTGACTTTCGCAGTTCAGTGAGATCGATGCTGCGTGAGTTGGGCGTCAAGGAAGTGGACACCGCCGACACCGGCGAGCAGGCTCTGCGCATGTGCTCGCAAAAGCGTTATGACTTCGTGCTGCACGATTTCAACCTGGGTGATGGTCGCAAGAACGGTCAGCAGGTGCTGGAAGACCTGATGATCGAGCGGCTGCTGAGTTACGAAAGCGTATTCATCATGGTCACTGCCGAAAACAGTCAGGCGATGGTCATGAGTGCGCTTGAGTGGGAGCCGGATGGTTACCTGACCAAGCCGTTCAACCGCGCCGGGCTGGCCCAGCGCCTGGAAAAGCTGGTGCAGCGCAAGACCTTGCTCAAGCCGATTCTGCAGGCCCTCGACCGTCGCAAACCGGCCGAAGTACTGGCCGCGTGCGACAAGCTGATCGAGCAGGACCCACGTTATGCGCCGTTGTGCCTGCGCTACAAGGCCGATGCCCTGCGTGACCTGAAGCAGAACGAGCCCCTGGAAGCGTTCCTCAAGACCATTCTGGCCGATCGGGCCACGCCGTGGGCCTACGGTGCATTGGGCAGCCTGCTGCTCAAGCGCGGCAAGACCGCCGAGGCGCAGGCTGTCTACGAACAGGCAATCAAGGCATTTCCGACCATGCCTGCGCTGTTCGATGGCCTGGCTGATGTGCTGGTCGCGCTTGGCGATGGCAAGCGCGCGCAGTCCGTGCTGGAAAGCGCAGTGCGCCTGTCGCCGCTGGCGGTGCGTCGGCAGAAGCTGCTGGGCAAGCTGGCATTGGGCAACGAGGACTTCGAAAGCGCTTCCAAGGCATATCGCCAGGCCGTCTCCCAAGGTCAGCATTCGCGTTTCAAGGATCCGGAAACCAACCTGGGGTTGGCGCATGCGCTGATCAGCAAAGGCGGTGATCAGGGGCTCGATGCGCGCACCCGTGTCGAGATCAACAACGCCCTGGTCGACGTGGCCAAGGAGCATGGCGACGACGAGGGTCTGCAAGTGCGCACCCGCTTGATGAAAGCGGCCAGCCTGCAGCATTCGGACCCGGAAACCGCAGCCAAGCTGACCGAGCAGGCAATGGCCAGACTGGATGGCATGGAGCAGGTGCTCAGTGCCGATGCCGCACTGATGGTGGCTGCGCAACTGAAGAAGCTTGGTCAGGAAGAGGCCGGTGCCGGCGTCTTGAAGAGTTGTGCGGGAGCCTATGGCGATGATCCTGCGGTGATGAAAAGCATTGCCAGCATGACCGATGATCCGGCGATTCTGGGTGCCAGCAAGGCGGCTGTCGATTTCAACCTGCAAGGCGTGCGCAGCTACAAGGCCGGCAATCTTACGGAAGCACAGGCATTTTTCCGCAGTGCGCTGGGGCTGCAGCCAAAGAACATCAGTATTGCGCTGAACATGGTGCAGTCGCTGCTTCACCCTGGCCAGAATCTGGGCCAGGCCGGAATTGACGAGTGCCGTGCCAGCCTGACCATGCTTGGTAAGATCCCGGAAAGCGATCCACGCTATGAGCGCTACCAGAAACTCAGGGAGAGGGCATTCAGCGCATGAGTGAGGAGACAGAGCAGGGCCTCGACTTTTCCATGGTGATCGCCTCCACGGTGCACGACATGAAGAACTCGCTGGCGACGCTGATCCAGGCACACAGCCAGTGGCAGGCGAAGCTTTCGGTCCAGCAGCGCGATACGCCGGAGCATGGCGTTATCAATTACGAGTTCGCCAACCTCAACGGGATGCTCGTGCAGTTGCTCGGCCTTTACAAGCTGGGTGTCAACCAGATGCCGTTGCGTCCGGACTACCACGAACTGGACGATTTCATCGAAGCGCAACTGGCCCATCATCAGGACGTGCTGGCCAGCCGCGGGATTGCCGCGCGTCATGCGATCGATGTGGTTAGCCCCCTGGGCTTTTTCGACCGCGAACTGATCGGCTCGGTGGTGGGCAATATCATCGTCAACGCCATCGGCTTTGCCTGCGAGCAGATTGTTGTCAGTGTCGGTGATGAAGGCGGGCAGCTGAAGATCACCATCAATGACGATGGCCCCGGCTACCCGGCGTATCTGATCGAACGCCAGACCGACTATGTGCAGGGCATCAACCAGGGCAGCGGCAGTACCGGCCTGGGCTTGTATTTCGCTGCGCACATTGCCCGGCTGCATGTACGCAACGGCATGCGCGGGCGCATTGAAATCGCCAACGGCGGCGTGCTGGGCGGGGCGATGTTCAGTATGACCCTGCCCTGAGAGGCCGCAGCCTTTCCAAGAGCACCCCGCAACGCCTTGTCAGGATTGCGGGGCGTATTCGGCGCTTAGATATTCAGCCCGAAGTTCTGTTTGATGCTGTTCAGGCTGTCCATCAGGTCCTGATCAGATGCCAACGGATGTCTGACCGGTTCGCAGCCGTGCTTGAGCGTGAAGTGCTCGATGGCCGCAAGAGCATTTTGCCGATGCAGGGTATCGGACGAGATCGTTGAGCCCTCGAGCGTCCAAGGCTCGTCCCCCAGATACAGCTGCGAATTATCGATGTCGGCAAAAAACCAGAACGGCGGGTGCATGTTCTGGTTGATGATGGCCAGGGTGTGGTCGACGTGTTCAAAGGCGTTGTGATACGTCTCGTCCATCAGGCCGGCCGCTTCCAGGCTCCGTCTGGAATAGTAGGAAAACGCGCCGACGCAATGGCGGTACAAGGGCAGGTTGATGCCATTGCCGTAGTCAATCCTGTACACCGCATTGGCCTCGCCGGACGGCGTCTTGTTCATCAGACCATGCTGGCTGTAATTGAGGTGCTGAATGCCGGTCAGCGTCGAGGTCAGAATATAAAGCTCGAACACTTCCGGGCTTTTTATGTATATGTCGTCTTCGATCAGGAACAGATGCTCGCACCCGGCATGCATCAGTCGCGACAAGGCTCTGTTCTTGGATTTTCCAACGCCGAGATTGGTTTCGTTATTGAAGAAAACCTCGCTGTCATACGCGGAAAACTCCGGATACACATCGCCGTCATTGATGATGACAACGCAGTCGATGATCTCGGCAGGCAGGGAATCGTAAAGTTTTTTCAGCAGTGCAGGACGGTTGTAGGTGACGATTCCGCAGCCAACCTTTTGACCATTGATCATGGTGATCCTCTGTTCTCTCGGGCGTTAGGCTCCGTACGAAAAGTGGCTGCGCTCGGTGATGCTTCGTTAAAAACAGGCTCGGAATGCTCATTTACAACACGTAGACTCCGCTTCCTCGCCTGTTTTTGCCTCGCCTGACCTTCGCTCGCCGACTTTTCGTACAGAGCCTAGCGTGATTGTTCGTTGATTGGCGTCGCAGCGTGGCGGGTGGTTAAGGCCTGCGCTGACGTAAATCGATGTATGTACGCGGTGGACTGCAATATTTGCGCCAATTGCTGGCACGCCAAAGGCCTGGAGCGGTGCTGGTTAAAGTTTTAGCGGACACCGCCGAAATCGTTGAAAGGCTGTATTCGATATCACGATGAGCGGTGGGTGGGTGATGCTGTTAGCTAAAAAGTACTGCCAGGGGCACGGAATAGAGTTGGGCGCGGCGGCTCACAACGCGTTCAACCTTGCCAATTGCCTGAACGTTGCGCCGTGCAACGGTGTGGATTTTCTGCACCCCCGCGACATGGAAGACTATCAGCAGTACTTCGTCGAGCAGATGAAAGTCTCGGGCGACGTTTCGAAGGTCGACATGCTGGGCGATTTTCAGTGCATCCATACGGCCGACTCGTCAGTTGACTATCTGATCAGTTCGCACGTCATCGAGCACGTCCCCAACCTGCTCTCTGCCTACGTCGAATCCTTCAGAGTGCTGAAGAACGGCGGGGTATTCTTCTGCATCTTTCCCAAGCGCACCGCAGCCAAGACTGATCGGGCCCGTCGTTTGACGACGCTGGCGCAGATGATCGAGGACTATGAAAACAAGGTCGACATGACCACCGTCACTGAAGGCGAGTGGCGCGGTCACTATCAGGTCTTTTCCCTGCAAAGCATGCTCCGCGCAGTCAATTATGTTAACTCGTCAGGCCTGGGTTGCTGGTACATCGAGTGCGTCGAGGAAACCGATTCGAAAGTAGGCAACGGCCACACCGTCGTGCTCCGCAAAGTGGAGGGCTTGTCTGCCGAAAAGTGGCAGGAAGTCGGCGACTTCAACACGCAGTTCAACCAATTGTTGATGGCGGGCAAGCTCGAGAACGCGCTGACGCTGACCAAAATCATGCTGTCATTCAATTTTTTCGATGCCACCAGGCTGCACCTTGCCGGTGCTCTGAGTCGTCAGTTGGGCAATGTGGCCGAAGGCGTCGAATTCCTGCGTCAGGCCCTTGTGGTCGACCCGGAAAACGAAGACTACCGAAAGGAGTTCATCGAAGTGACCGGGACGCCTTTCCATAACCCGGTTCTCTGAGGCGGCAGGCCGACAGCCTGAAGCGCGGTGCTTGAAGATTGCAGTCTGAAGGTTGAAGCTTGGCGTTTGCTGCTCAACTAAAAGGACTGACCCATGACAGGCAATGACCCCCATTCGCAGAAAGAAATGCTGATGGGCATTGATGAAGTGGAGTGTGTAACCCCGGATTTGAACGGTGTACCGCGCGGCAAGGTGATGACGGCTGAAGGTTTTCTCGAGGGCCGCCGTTTGCAGCTGGCGCGCGGTGTGTTGCTGCAATGCATCATGGGCGGTTATCCGCCGGCGCGCTTCTATGGCAGTGACGACGGCGATCTGGCGCTGATCAGTGATCCACAGCAGCTCCACCGTCTGCCCTGGAGCACATCGCCGCGCGCCTTGGCGATCTGTGATGCGCAGGACCTCAATGGTCAGCCCTGCATGCTCTCCACCCGTAATCAGCTCAAGGCAGTTATCGCCCGTTACGCTGCGCAGGGCCTGGTGCCGGTGGTGGCCACTGAACTCGAGTTTTTTGTCTTTGCGCCCAATCCCGAGCCGCTTCATTCATTCGTGCCGCCGACCGGGCTGGACGGACGACGCGAACAGGGGCATTCGGCATTCAGCGTCAGTTCCAACAACGGCTTGCGGCCTTTTTTCGCCGAGGTGTATGCATGCATGGCGGCGCTGGGGCTGCCGCGTGACACGGTGATGCACGAGATGGGTGTCAGCCAGTTCGAGATCAACCTGCTGCATGGCGATCCGCTGCTGCTGGCCGATCAGACGTTTCTGTTCAAGCACCTGCTCAAGGAGGTGGCGCTCAAACACGGGTTCATCGTGGTGTGCATGGCCAAACCGCTCGCCCATACAGCGGGCAGTTCGATGCATATTCATCAGAGCGTGGTGACAGCAGAGACCGCAACGAACATCTTCAGTGATGCGCAGGGTGAGCCGACCGACACGTTTCGTCATTTCATTGCTGGCCAGCAAGCCTGCATGGCGGACTTCACCGCGCTGTTCGCGCCCAATGTGAATTCCTACCAGCGCCTGTGCCATCCGTATGCCTCGCCCAACAACGCCTGCTGGTCCTACGACAATCGCGCTGCCGGATTACGTATACCGTCGAGTGCAGCGGCGGCCAGAAGGGTGGAGAATCGTCTGCCGGGCGCTGATGCCAATCCCTATCTGGCCATTGCCGCAAGTCTGGCGGCCGGGCTGCATGGCATCGAGCAACGGCTGGAACCGACGCCGCCGCTGCAGGGCGAACTCGAGGTGCCGGAAGAATTGTTATTGCCGTGTACCTTGCACGCTGCTCTGGAGCGTCTGAAAAGCAGTCAGTTGGCCAAGGAACTGTTTGGTCATGAATTCATCGAAGGCTACATCGCGTCGAAGACCCTGGAACTGACCAGTTTTTTTGACGAGATAACCCCCTGGGAACGGCGCGTGCTGGCTGCTCAGGTTTAAGAATCGCAGTGTCGGGCTCGCCCAGTCGGGCGACTCCCTATTTTTGGAAAGTTGATGCGCCAAATCTGGAAGTCCTTTCGAGCGCTTTATTTTGCCTCGTTGATGATGTTGATCGGCTCGGGTCTGCTGAGCACTTATCTGGCCCTGCGCTTGGCGGCCGATCAGGTTGACAGCCTGTGGGTCGGTGCGTTGATGGCCGCCAACTATTTCGGTCTGGTGCTGGGCGGCAAGATCGGTCACCGCCTGATCGGCCGTGTCGGTCACATTCGCGCCTACGCCACCTGTGCCGGCATCGTCGGCGCGGCGGTACTCGGGCATGGCCTGATCAGCTGGTTGCCGGCCTGGCTGGTGCTGAGGGTCATCGTAGGTCTGGGCATGATGTGCCAATACATGGTCATCGAGAGCTGGCTGAACGAGCAGGCGGCCGCCAAACAGCGCGGCATGGTCTTCAGCGGTTATATGATTGCATCCTACCTGGGGCTGGTACTGGGTCAGCTGGTGCTGGTGGTGCACCCGCAACTGGGGCCTGAGCTACTGATGCTGGTAGCGCTGTGTTTCGCACTGTGCCTGGTGCCCGTCGCCATGACCCGGGCGATTCACCCGGCACCTCTGCATCCGGCACCACTTGAGCCGCGCTTCTTCATGAAACGTGTGCCGCAGTCGTTGACGGCGGTACTGGGCGCCGGTCTGATCATCGGTTCGTTCTATGGTCTGGCACCGGTCTACGCCGCCGAGCAGGGTCTGTCCACCGAGCAGGTCGGTCTGTTCATGGGCTGCTGCATTCTGGCCGGGTTTCTGGTGCAGTGGCCGTTGGGCCTGCTGTCCGACCGCTATGACCGTTCCGTACTGATGCGTATCTTTGCCGCCGCATTGGTGGTGGCGTCATTGCCGCTGGCGGTGTTTCCCAGCGTGCCGGTCGAGGTGCTGTTCGGTGTCGGTTTTCTGGCTTCGCTGATGCAGTTCTGCCTCTATCCACTGGCAGTGGCCTTCGCCAATGACCACGTCGAGGCCGAGCGCCGGGTGTCGCTGACGGCCATGTTGCTCATGACCTACGGCATTGGTGCCAGTATCGGTCCGTTGGCCGCGGGTGTGGTGATGAAGCTGTTTGGCGGGCACATGCTCTATGCGTTTGTCTGTGGTGCTGGCGTGATTCTGGTGTTGCTGATCAGGCCCAAGGCGGTCACTCACCTGCACCAGGTCGAAAACGCACCGCTGCACCACGTTGCGATGCCGGACAGTATGTCCAGTTCGCCACTGGTGGTTGCACTTGACCCGCGTGTCGATGAGCAGGTGGTTCAGGAGCAGATGCAGGCAACCGTTGAGCCTGAGCCGGAGCCCGAGGTGGTGTCTGAAGCAGAGGCCGAGGCAGAAAGCGAGGTTCTGGCGCAGAGCGAGCCGGCTGCCGGAGCGGAAACAACCGAAGCCGATGAGCATGAACGCGAGCGTGAAAGCGAGACCTTGAAGGCCTGAGGGGTAGGGCAGTACACGATTGCGGCAGCAATGCCGCAATCGCCGGGGGATTCAGCAGGTGAGTGTCAGAAGTCGTCGTCTTTGTCGAAGCGCCGTGCTTCGCGCTGTAACTGATAGACGAAACGTTCGACCTGGCGCTGCACCAGCCCACTCATGTTGTGGAAGCGCACGCCGGCAAAGGTGGTGTTGAATCGTTCTTCGAAATGCAGGTGGCGCAACTCGACAGGTGCTGTCATGGCGCCGAAAGGCAGCTTGGCAACGAAACGCTCGTATACCTGGCCCAATTGCATGCGATCGGACACGTCGCCCTCGAAGCGCAACTTGCAACCGGTGGCAGAAATATCCAGCAGCTTGCCAGCCAGTGTGAATTTCAGGCGGTCACCGCCGATTTCGACGTCGACCAGCTGCGCCAGCTTCAGCGCGGCCCGGAAGGCGTTGCGGCGCTGGTGATAAACCACTTCCTCAGGCATCGGGCCGCGGTACATGCGTTGACCGTCGGTGCTGAGGATGTCCATGTGTGCAGTACTTTCCCAGGCAATCCGCACGCCGTCATGAAAGCCTTCGACACGGAAGGATTCGCCGTTGCTCAGAAAGCGTTCGCCATCGCGGGGGATCATTTCGTCGAGGGCCATGACGTTGTTGTCACGGTCGACTTCAAGCAGATAACTCTGAAAGCGCTGGGGACGCTCGTGAAAGGTAATGATCAGAGGATCATGACTCTCGAGTAGCAGCCGCAGGTTAGCGGCAATTTCCAAAGGTGTATTGAGAACCTTCGGGGGCTGCGGAGCATCGTCCGCGCTTGAGCCATTCACGTTCTTGAATCTCCAGGCAAAATACTACGGCAACGCAACAGCAGGCATTCTGCCACCATGCACGAAACCTTGATACAGGAAGTTACGCCTGGCTCAGAGGGCGTGGTTTTGCTCTAAGCGCAGTCGATCCGCGGCTGTCATAGAGTGTAGGCGTATCGCCACCGTTCAGGATGCGAAGCTGGTGAGCGGTACTGACCTGTTGCAACTGGATCAGACTACCATTGCGCTCGTTGAGCGTCTGGCATTCGTTGATCAACGTGTTCAGTTCGTCGGCGGCAAGCAGCAATTGCTCACCGATATCCGACTGGCTGGCCAGTTGCTGGAGACCACTGCGATTGGCTGGCAGGCCCATGCCCGCAAGCACCTGGCTACGCTTGCGGCCGTGCTGGTCGAGAAGAATGACCAGCGCCTGTTTCTGCGCCAGCACCTGCTCCATCTCGCCCATGTCGCGGCCGTGAAGAATCAATGATTCGGCCTTCAACAACTCAAGAAGCTGTCGGGCCGAAACCATGTCGTCAGTGATCATCTGCAGCAAAGTAGTGTCGTGCATCGCATGCTCTGGTTTTTAAGCGTCCAGAATATCCAGCGCCAGCCTTGGCTTAGCGTTGGGTTTCGAAATTCAACAGTTTGCTGGCGACACGGTTGCTGTCCACTGTGTAACTACCGTCGGCGATGGCCTGTTTGAGCTCGGCAACCCGAGCACTGTTGACGGTTGGCAGATCGGTCAGCTTATCCGTGATTTTCTGCAACTGTTGAGCCTCACTGCTCAAGGAAAAAGTTTCCCCGGTGCTTTTGACACCTGCGGTGACGGCAGGGGCTGGGGCATCGGTTTTGGCGGTGTCTTTACTGGCGCTGGTACGTGAAGTACCGGCAACAGCCTGTGAGTTGTTAAGGCGACTGAAATCTATGACCATGATTGAAAAAACCTCTGGGTGTTTGGACGCTTGCCTTGTTTTCGGCCAACCCCTGTCAAACTTTAGGCTGATTGTGAGAAAGCTTCCCAATAGACGACATTTGCCGTCGGGCATTCCCCGCAGTCTAAAAAAAACACACCCTTCGCGCCACTATCAATGCACTACATAGCGACTTCCACCTGCCCTGGGCCGGTGACACTTGCTTTGATCACCCGCTGGGAATTGAGGTTTTTCACCCGTATCTGTTCGTTGAAGCCTCCGTCGGACATTGCTTCGCCGGGCATGCGAACCGCCAGCGAGCCGCTGCGCGCGATGATCACCACCTGATCGCCCTTGTGAACCATCTGTGGCTGCTCAAGCGCCACCGGGGTAATGACCTGGTCGATGACCATTTGTCGGACAACCTTCTGACCGACCGCCTGATCCAGCGACGCCAGGAAACCCTGACCCAGACTGCTGACATCCCGCTCACGCATCGCGACGTCTTCTTCGGTGACGATCGCGTCACGCTTGAGCGGGCGCATCACGGTCACGACGTTGCGATACAGCAATACCTGAGCGGGCACAAACACCGTCCAGGGCGAAGAGCCTTCGCAGCGCACGCGCACGGTAACCCGGCCAACCGGGCGCGGACTTTCCAGTGTGGCTGTCAAATCCTTGTCGCAGGCACCCATCCTTAAACGCGGGTCGAGCTGCTTGACCTGTATCTCATGACGCCCGTCAATCTGGTTGGTTGCCAAATAGTCTTCTACTGTGAACTCAAGAAACCCTTGGGTGACGCCGATAAGCTGTTCAGGCAGTGTGAAACTCTCGGCACGAGCGAGGGTCACCGTGCTGGAAAGGCACAGCAGAGCGATTGCGCACAGAAGCCTGCGGGTTTCTAATGCGAGGTGTCGAGAAATTGTCGTCTTTGCGTTCATGACGTAATAAATAGCAAAGCCCGTGCCGCTTGTTGATCTGGTGTCTGGGCGGCGGTCATTTTGTAAGGGGGTTCGGCATGGCAGGTGTAATGGATTCGGTAAACCAGCGAACTCAGCTGGTGGGTCAGAATCGCCTGGAGCTGCTCTTATTCCGTCTCGACGGCAAGCAGCTCTATGGGATCAACGTCTTCAAAGTGAAAGAAGTACTGCAATGCCCGAAACTCACCATCATGCCCAAATCGAGCAAGATCGTTCGGGGCGTGGCCAATATTCGTGGCGGCACGATCCCGATCATGGATCTGGCGATGGCGACAGGTTCCACAGGGATGATTTCGCTGGTTAACTCCTTCGTCATCATTACCGAGTACAACACCAAGGTTCAGGGCTTTCTGGTGCATTCTGTCGAACGCATCGTCAACATGAACTGGGAAGAGATTCATCCACCACCCAAGGGCACCGGGCGCGATCATTACCTGACCGCCGTCACCCGGGTTGATAACCAACTGGTGGAAATCATCGACGTCGAGAAAATTCTCGCCGAAGTCGCGCCAGTGTCCGAAGAAATCTCGGTCGGTGTCATTGACGCCGAGGTTCAGCACAAGGCTGTCTCCATGCGCGTGCTGACGGTCGATGACTCGTCGGTGGCCCGCAAGCAAGTGAGCCGCTGCCTGGAAACCGTCGGGGTGGAGGTCGTCGCGCTCAACGATGGTCGTCAGGCGCTGGACTACCTGCTCAAGATGGTCGCAGAAGGCAAAAAGCCTGAAGAAGAGTTCCTGATGATGATCTCCGACATTGAAATGCCGGAGATGGATGGCTATACCCTTACCGCAGCAATACGTAATGATCCACGCATGCAGAAGATGCACATCACCTTGCATACCTCGTTGTCAGGGGTATTCAACCAGGCGATGGTCAAGAAAGTCGGCGCGGATGACTTTCTCGCGAAATTCCGGCCTGATGATCTGGCGGCCAGGGTCGTTGCGCGGATCAATGCAGCAGAATAACCAGCCGGGGGCGTCGTCCCCGGTGATTCACATGATTTGAGAGGCGGCACTTTGTCTACGGGTAATTTGGATTTTGATCAGTTCCGGGTATTTCTGGAAAAAGCCTGTGGCATTCTGCTTGGGGAAAACAAGCAGTACCTGGTGTCCAGCCGCCTCAACAAATTGATGGAGCAGCAAAGCATCAAGTCGCTTGGCGAGTTGGTCCAGCGTATTCAGACCCAGCCGCGCAGTGGTTTGCGCGAGCAGGTCGTCGATGCGATGACCACCAACGAAACCCTGTGGTTTCGCGACACCTATCCGTTCGAAGTGCTGAAGAACAAGGTGCTGCCCGAGCAGATCAAGGCCAGCCCTGGTCAGCGACTGCGTATCTGGTCGGCCGCCTGTTCATCGGGTCAGGAACCGTATTCGCTGTCGATGTCCATCGACGAGTTCGAGCGTGCCAATCAGGGTCAACTCAAATCGGGCGTGCAGATCGTCGCAACCGATCTGTCGGGCTTGATGCTCAATAACTGCAAGACCGGCGAATACGACAGTCTGGCTATCGGCCGCGGCCTGTCGCCGGATCGTCTGCAGCGCTTTTTTGACGTTAAAAGCCCGGGCCGCTGGGTGGTCAAGGCGCCGATCAAGAGTCGTGTGGAGTTCCGCTCGTTCAACCTGCTCGACAGCTACGCCTCGCTGGGCAAATTCGACATCGTGTTCTGCCGTAACGTATTGATCTACTTCTCCGCTGAAGTGAAGAAAGACATCCTGCTGCGTATCCACGGTACGCTCAAGCCAGGCGGTTACCTGTTTCTGGGGGCTTCCGAAGCACTCAATGGTTTGCCGGATCACTACCAGATGGTTCAGTGCAGCCCCGGGATCATCTATAAGGCCAAGTGACGGTCTGTCAGTTGCCTGCGATGAAAAAAGAGACCTTCGGGTCTCTTTTTTTGTGCGCGGCTGAAAACAGCTTTGATCGTCTGCCCATCGGTTCATGTTTGCGTACTGTTGCTCACCAGTTTTGCAAAAGCGTTGGCGGCGGCGCTCTGGTAGCCGTTTTTACGCCGCAGCAGCGCAACCGTCCGCCCGGGCAAGGCAGGGATCGTCTGAACTTCGCACAACTCAGGCTGCTCGCGAACGATGGCATCGGGAAGAATGGTCGCCATGCGGCCCTGGGCAACGACCTTGAGCAAAATGGCAATCGAGTTCGCCTCGAGGCCGACAGTCGGCTTGAAGTTCTGCGTATGGCACCAGGCATCCAGCAATTGGCGAGTGGCGAATCCGGGGGCGAGCAAGGCAAAGCGAAGCGTTTGCAGGTCCTCAAGTGTCAGCGCGGTCTGTTTTTCGAGGGCAGACTTGGCCATGACCAGGCACAGTTGTTCATCGAAGAGAGGCTGGCTGTCTATCTCGACGGCATGACTGCCGGTAAAACCTATGGCCAGATCGAGCGCGTCACTGATCAATGCCTCGGTGATCCGCTCCAGAGGCAGCTCCGTGAGGATGATTGCCACGCCGGGATACAGCGCGCTGAAGCGGTCGATCAGCGGCGCTATCAGGTATTCACTGAAGGTGGGCGTGACGCCGAGGCGCAAGTGTCCGCGTGACAGGTCGCTGACATCGTTGAGCGCACGCTTCCCGGCCTCCAGCTCCAGCAGGCAGCGACGCGCGTGGTCCAGATAGACGCGGCCGGCATCGGTCGGCACGACACTGCGGCGAGTGCGGTCGAACAGTTGCACACCCAAGCTGCTTTCCAGTTGCCTGATCTGTTGCGACAACGCCGGTTGCGAGACATGCAGGGCCTCGGCCGCCCGGGTGAAATTGCCATGGTCGGCGACTGCCAGCAAATAACGTATATGGCGTAACAGCACGGCATCACCATAAGTCAGGGTTATGGCGATGATCATAAATCAGTCTTGGATCTTATGGTGATAGTTGCCGATGCTGTGATTGACGTGAATTCATTCCGGAGGGTTACCTATGCCGCACAGCAACATTTCCAGAGCGCCGCGCCAGCATCTGACTGAACGTGTGCTGCAGGCCAAGACTGCAAAGAACCTGACGTGGGCAGGGCTTGCAGAAGGTACGGGGTTGAGCGTGGTGTATGTCACGGCTGCATTGCTCGGTCAGCACCCATTGCCGGAAGCGGTGGCCGAGGTAGTTGCCGAGCGTCTCGGGCTGGACAGGGACGCGGTCGCCGAACTGCAAACCATCCCGTTGCGCGGCAATGTCGAAGACGTCTCAAGCGACCCGACGATCTACCGCTTCCATGAAATGGTTCAGGTCTACGGCACAACGCTGAAGGCATTGGTGCATGAGCAGTTCGGCGACGGCATCATCAGCGCAATCAACTTCAAGCTCGACATCAAGAAAGTCGAAGATCCGGAAGGGGGCGAGCGAGCCGTGATCACCCTTGATGGAAAATTTTTGCCCTATAAACCGTTCTGAGGACGCTGAGATGAGTGATAAAGGAAGACCGCCATTTCCACCCTTTACCTTGGAGACGGCTGTTCAGAAGGTCCGTGGCGCCGAGGATGGCTGGAATTCGCGCGATGCGGCGAAAGTTGCGCTGGCCTACACCGAAGACACCTACTGGCGTAACCGCAGTGAGTTCATCAATGGCCGCACAGAGGCTCAGGCCTTTCTCGAGCGCAAGTGGCGCAAAGAGCTGGACTACCGGCTGATCAAGGAACTGTGGGCGTTTACTGATAACCGCATTGCCGTGCGTTATGCCTATGAATGGCACGACGACTCAGGCAACTGGTTCCGCTCGTACGGTAATGAAAACTGGGAGTTTGCCGCAAACGGCCTTATGCAACGGCGCTTTGCCTGCATCAATGATTTGCCGATCGCCGAGTCCGAGCGCAAATACCATTGGCCGCTGGGGCGCCGACCGGATGATCACCCGGGGTTGAGCGAGCTTGGCCTCTGATCAATCGTCAAAGGGACCTTCGGGTCTCTTTTTTATTGGGTGTCCGGTTGAGGCAATGATGAAGGGCCACGATTGCCAGGCGGCAAGCCGGTACTGGCAAAAAAACGGCACCCACCTTGCCGCTTTGCCCCTCCACAGCGGAAATGCCTTGCCGCTTTTCTGGCATTGCCGCCTCACCGCTGCCTGCGGCCCCCGCAATCATTGGCTTTTACAACATGGCACGCTGATTGCTTTGTCAGTAACAACAGAATCAGGTCAACCGGCAAAGGTTTCCCGAAATGAGCATCAGCTTCGATAAAGCGCTAGGCATACATGAAAAGGCTCTGAACTTCCGGGCTCAGCGTGCAGAGGTGTTGGCCAACAACATCTCCAACGCCGATACCCCGAACTTCAAGGCTCGCGATCTGGACTTCTCGTCGGTGCTGGCTGCCGAAAACGACAAGGTGCAGAACGGTCATTTCGCGCTGAACAAGACCAACAGCCGCCATATCGAAGCCGAAGGCATGGGCAATGATGACGGGACGCTGATGTATCGCACCCCGTCGCAGCCTTCGCTGGACCAGAACACCGTCGATTCTCAGGTCGAGCAGGCCAGCTACACCGAGAACGCCATGGGCTTCCAGGCCAGCTTCACATTGCTCAACAGCAAGTTCAAGGGGCTGGTTGCAGCCCTTCGCGGAGAATAATTCATGTCACTAGCCAATGTGTTCAACATTGCCGGTAGCGCCATGAGTGCCCAGACCACGCGTCTGAACACCACGGCCAGTAACATCGCCAACGCCGAGACCGTGTCTTCGAGCATGGACCAGACCTACCGCGCCCGTCACCCGGTGTTCGCCACCGTGATGCAGGGTCAGCAGTCCACAGGTGGTTCGTTGTTCCAGGACCAGGGCGAAGCCGGGCAGGGCGTTCAGGTCAACGGCATCATCGAAGACAGCTCGAACCTGGAAGCACGTTACGAGCCCAATCATCCTTCCGCTGACAAAGACGGGTATGTCTATTACCCAAACGTCAATGTCGTGGAAGAAATGGCCGACATGATTTCTGCCAGCCGGTCTTTCCAGACCAACGCAGAAATCATGAACACCGCTAAATCCATGATGCAGAAGGTTCTGACCCTCGGTCAGTGATAGAAGGCAAAAGTTATGGCCGTTGATAACACCTCAGCAACCAGCGTCTCATCGACATTCCTGAATACGCTGCAGAACCCGACACCGACCAAGACGGACTCTACCGGTACGTTGGGCAAGGACTCGTTTCTGCAACTGCTGGTCACGCAGATGAAGAACCAGAATCCTCTGGACCCGCAGGACAACACGCAGTTCGTGGCGCAACTGGCGCAGTTCAGCAGCCTTGAAAGCATGCAGAACCTGACGTCGACGGTGGATACGATCGCCAGCAGCTACAAGTCGTCGCAGGCCTTGCAGGCCTCGTCACTGGTCGGTCGCTCGGTGATCATTGATGCGAGCAGTACTTCGGTCGATACCACCAAAGGCCTGACCGGTTCGATCGTGGTGCCGGGCGAAAGCTCGCTAACGACCGTCAAGGTGTACGACGCGCAATCGAATCTGGTCGACAGTGTTGACCTGGGCACGCAAAAAGCCGGTACCACCAGCTTTGCCTGGGACGGTACGGACTCAAGCGGTACCCAGCTGCCATCGGGCACTTACAGCTTCAAGGCTGAAGGCTCGGTGGAAGGCAAGAACACGCAGTTTTCAACTTACCTGCCCGCCACGGTCAACAGTGTCACGCTGGGTGTCAATGGCGCAGAAACAACGCTTAACCTGGCCAGCGGCAGTGTCGCCCTGTCCAAAGTTCAAACTATCGGATTGTAGAGCCGCTACGGCGCAGGAGTGAAACATGTCTTTCAATATCGGCCTTAGTGGGCTCTATGCTGCAAACAAAAGTCTCGACGTTACAGGCAACAACATTGCCAACGTCGCGACAACCGGTTTCAAATCGTCACGTGCCGAGTTCGCTGATCAATATGCTCAGTCGATTCGCGGTACTTCCGGCAATACCAGCGTCGGCAGTGGCGTGACTACCGCTGCGGTTTCCCAGCAGTTCTCCCAGGGCAGTCTGACCACCGGAACAGCCAACAGTCTGGACCTTGCCATCAATGGCGACGGGTTCTTCATGCTCAGTAATAACGGTGAGAAGCTGTATACCCGTGCCGGTGCATTCCACACCGACAAGGAAGGCTATGTCGTCAACAGCAGCAACATGAAGCTGCAGGGTTACAACGTTGACGCCAATGGCTCAGTGGTGACTGGCGCGCTCAGCGATCTGCGTGTGAACGCGTCCAACCTGGAGCCCAAGGCGACGACCACAATCACCAACTCCGCCAACCTGAACTCGACAACCGCGCTGCCGACCGTTTCGACGTTCGATGCCACCGACACCAATAGCTACAACGTCAAGTACAGCACCCCGACTTACGACACTCAGGGTAATGCGCATACCCTGGATCAGTATTTCGTCAAGACCGGCACCAATACCTGGTCGATGTATTCCCTGATGGACGGGCGCAGCATTTCCGATCCGACGTCCACCACGCCGGACAAGAATAACCTGACATTCGACTCCTCGGGCAATCTGGTGACCACTGCCGGCGGCTCTGTTCCTACCGACAGCGCCAACATCAAGTTCAATGCTGACGGTACATTCGCCGTGACCAACTGGGTGCCTGGCGTGCAGGTCGGTACTGGCACGACAGCTACCTGGGCAGCCAACGGTGCGACGGGCGCTGCTTCGATCAAGCTGGACATGTCGAGCACTACCCAGACCGCTTCGGTATCCGGTCTGCTCAAACAGGATCAGAATGGCTACGCCACTGGCCAGCTGAGCGGCATGAACGTTGACTCGAGCGGCAACCTGTTCGCCACTTATACCAACGGCAAGTCGCAGGTGATCGGTCAGACTTCTCTGACCAGCTTCGCCAACGTGCAGGGTCTGGCGCAGGCCGGCGGCACCAACTGGCGTGAAACGTTCGCTTCCGGTGTACCGGTGAGCGGCGCACCACAGTCGGGTACGCTGGGTTACATCACCGGTCAGGCGCTGGAAGAGTCCAACGTCGACCTGACCATGGAACTGGTTAACCTGATCAAGGCGCAGAGCAACTATCAGGCTAACGCCAAGACCATTTCCACCCAAAGCACCATCATGCAGACCACTATTCAGATGACGTAATACGCGTTGTTTGATACGCGTTGAAAGAGCCCCTGTAAAAAGGGGCTTTTTTATGGGTGTCTGCAAAGTATTTTGTCATGTCTTTTTTAGTGCTGAAAGTTACGGATTACTCCCTCAGCCTACTTGGAAACTTCCTACGCACGATGGTGTGAGAATAAAACTCCTCTATGAATTGCCTTTATGGCAAGGGAGTTTTCATGTCATTCAATACAGCGATCAGCGGTATTCAGGCTGCCAATAAACGACTGGAAGTAGCGGGTAATAATATTGCCAACGTCGGCACCCTGGGGTTCAAGTCGTCTCGTGCGCAGTTTTCTGCTTTATATGCGTCCGCACAGTTGGGGGCCGGGCAGCACGCTGTCGGGGATGGCGTACGACTTGCTTCGGTGCAGCAGAATTTCAATCAGGGTGAAACCGTGATCAGTTCCGGCAATGCGTTGGATATGCGTATTCAGGGCAACGGTTTTTTTGTGGTCAGTGATCAGGGCTCACTGGCCTATACCCGGGCCGGCGCCTTTCTGAAGGATGCTGCCAACTTTGTCGTCGACAGCGATGGTGGGCGTTTGCAGGGTTATGCCGCAAACGACAAGGGCGAGATTGCCAGTGGTATCCGCACCGACTTGCAGATCGATACGTCCAATGTCGATGCTCGGGCCACGACCCGGGTGGCCGAAACCATCAATCTGGATGCCTCGCTGCCGTCACTCGCCCGCTTGCCGACCTTTGACCCGGACAACCCCGCGACCTATACACGGGTTGCCACCCGGACCATCCAGGATGTGGGGATCACTCCGGTGCCCGCAGCCGACCATGAACTGAAGCAGTATTTCGTCAAGACCGAGGCTGATCAGTGGTCGATGTATGTACTGGTGGACGGGCGCAACCCGGTGGATCCCGACAGCGTAGCGCCGTTGCAGGTAAGCCTTGAGCTGAAGCCTGACGGTTCCCTGTCGTACAGCGGCAATGATCAGCATCTGCGCAAGCTTTCGGACACCGAGTTTGCCTTGCAGGGTTGGGTGCCTGCCGCGCAGATCAATGGCGCCTGGGCGGCAAATGGCTCCCTGAACGGCGGGGCTGTTTCGTTGCCGTTGAGCGACGCCGGGGCCAGTCTGCTCGATCCGGGCGATACGGTCATGCATCGGCCGGTTCCGCACTTCAACCCCGCAGATCTGAACACCTATAGCAGGATGTTCGGTAACCAGATCTTTGACAGTCAGGGCAACACCCATGAGCTGAAACAATATTTCGTGAAGGACGGCACCAACAGCTGGCGCCTGCACGTACTGATCGACGATCGAAACCCGCAGAACTCCGGGTCCACCACGCCGCTGACGGCAAACATCGTCTTCGATTCCCATGGCGCCGTCGCGTCGTTGACCGGCAGTCCGGGCCTGAGCAGCAATGGCGATCAGCTGAAGCTCACGGGCTGGTCGCCTGTGATGGCGGTTGATCCTGGCACCGGTCGCGAGCGCTGGATATCCAATGGGGCGGCTGGCAGCGCTGACGGCATCACCATTGACTTCACCCATCTGCTTCAGCACAACGCTGCCAGTTCGCGCTCCGCCGCATATGTGGATGGCCATTCGGCAGGGGAATTGAAAAGCCTCGACGTTGGCCGGGACGGCATTCTGCGTGCGGGGTTTACCAATGGCATGACTAAAGATATCGGTCAGGTGATGCTCGCCAGTTTCGCCAATCCGCATGGCTTGCAGCCGCGTAGCGATACACGCTGGACCGCCACTGCCGATTCCGGAGTGGCTGAATATGATGTGCCGGGCGTCGGTACGCTGGGCAGCATCGTCAGTGGCGCGCTGGAAGGTTCGAACGTCGTGCTGGCCGATGAGCTGATTGCGCTGATCCAGGCCCAGACGGCCTATCAAGCCAACTCCAAGGCGATATCCACCGAAGTGACGCTGATGCAGACGCTGATCCAGTCGACCTGATCAGATCGAGCAGTCGGCTTTGATGAAGTGGCCTTTCAAGCGTTTCCAGCCTGGGCCCGGGCTGGCCTGGGCGCAGACGATCCGGCTGTCGCCCTGCCATTTGTAATAGTGGGCGGGAGCGGCCTGAGAGAGCAGGGCAAAGGTCATCAGGCTCGCGCTCGCGATACCGATGATGCACGCACGAAAAGGCATGACGGTTCCCGGTCACGGTTGCGGTGTCGGCAAGATTATCACTGTCGATCCGGTTCTCGGCGCAGTTCGATGAAGTTTTTTTGGCGGTGTTTCCTGTCTGGCAAGCGGCAGGCGGCAGTCCACCGCCGCTATTGGTTGGCGCTCGTTCCTCAAGCCATCGGCGATCGCCAGTTTTTACTGGTTAATCAAGCATTTGTATCGAGCCTGACAAGTTGGTTCAAAAATTGCTTTATCCCTTTCAGAACAGCTACAGGCGGCAAGCGTCTGTCGGAGGAGGAAGACTGTGGACAAGTTGCTTTACGTCGCAATGAGCGGTGCATCCGAAAACGCGATTGCGCAGAAGGCTCACGCCAACAACCTGGCAAACGTCTCGACCAACGGTTTCATGCGTGACCTTGAACAGGCCCGCTCGATGCCGGTGTTTGGCGAGGTCATGCCGTCGCGTGCCTACGCGATGAGTGAGCGTCCGGGCACCGACTTTTCCGCGGGTGCCATGGTCGAGACCGGTCGTGAACTGGACATTGCCGTCAAGGGCGACGGCTGGATTGCGGTGCAGACCCCCGACGGTGGTGAAGCCTACACCCGCAGTTCCGGCATGAACATCGACGCTCTGGGCGTGCTGCGTGACGGCAGTGGTTTGCCGGTAATGGGCAACGGCGGTCCGATTGCCGTGCCGCCTCAGCAGCAGATCGAGATCGGTGCCGACGGCACCATCAGCATTCGTTCGCTGGGCGAGAGTCCTCAGGTGATGGCGCAGGTCGACCGGATCAAGCTGGTCAAGCCTGACCTGAAGACCATGGAGAAGGGCCCTGATGGCCTGATCCACACCAAGACCGGCCGGCCTGCCGATGCAGATGCCACCGTTCAGGTCGAGTCCGGCTTTCTGCAGGCGAGCAACGTCAATGCGGTCGAGGAAATGACCTCGGTACTGGCCTTGTCCCGTCAATTCGAATTGCACGTCAAGATGATGAAGACCGCCGAAGAAGACGACCAGTCGATGGCGCGCGTCTTGCAACTTGGCTAATCAATGACAGCTTGCGCCGACAAACCGGCGCTTGAGGAGAACACACATGCTTCCTGCACTATACGTCGCCAAAACCGGCCTTGCCGCTCAGGACACCAACCTGACCACCATCTCCAACAACCTGGCGAACGTTTCGACCACAGGTTTCAAGAGTGACCGCGCCGAGTTCCAGGACTTGCTCTACCAGATCAAACGCCAACCGGGTGCTCAGTCCACTCAGGACAGCGAGCTGCCATCCGGCCTGCAACTGGGTACCGGTGTGCGCATTGTCGGTACGCAGAAGAACTTCACTGCCGGTAGCCTGCAGACCACCAACAACCCGCTGGACCTGGCGGTCAATGGTCGCGGTTTTTTCCAGGTGACCCAGCCGGACGGTACTGTGGCCTATAGCCGTGACGGTACATTCCACCTGGATGCCAACGGCCAGATCGTGACTGCCAACGGTTATGCCCTCGAGCCTGCGATTGTCGTTCCCCAGAACGCCCAGACCTTCACGGTCGGCCAGGACGGTACTGTTTCCGTCACGCTGGCAGGCGCGACCGCTACACCGCAGATCATCGGCAACATCCAGACCGCCGACTTCATCAACCCGGCCGGCCTGCAGGCAATCGGCGGCAACCTTTATCTGGAAACCGGTTCGAGCGGCGCGCCGCAGATCGGTACGCCAGGCCTCAACGGTCTGGGCCCGACCCTGCAGAACACGCTGGAGAACTCCAACGTCAGCACCGTTGAGGAACTGGTCAACATGATCACCACCCAGCGCGCTTACGAGATGAACTCCAAAGTGATCTCGACCGCCGACCAGATGCTGCAAAACCTGACTCAGAACCTGTAAGTGCTTGATGTTGTCGCTCGTAGAACTGCTCAATCCGATGGGGCGCCTGATAAGCGCCTGTTACACCGCGAGGTTTCAAGTGTCATGAACCGCCTTAGTGTTCCGCGTTTTTCAGTGTTGATCGCTTCATTGTGCGGGATCACCCTGCTGTCCGGCTGTGTTGCGCCGACGGCCAAGCCCAATGACCCTTATTACGCTCCGGTGTTGCCGCGTACGCCCATGTCGGCGGCTGCCAACAATGGCGCCATCTATCAGGCCGGTTTCGAGCAGAACCTGTACGGCGACCGCAAGGCCTTCCGTATTGGCGACATCATTACCATCACGCTCTCCGAGCGTATGGCGGCGAGCAAGGCGGCCACGTCGGCAATGTCCAAGGACAGCACCAACAGCATTGGTCTGACCTCGCTGTTCGGTTCGGGTCTGACCACCAACAACCCGATTGGCGGCAACGACCTGAGTCTGAACGCCGGTTACAACGGTGCGCGGACCACCAAGGGTGATGGCAAGGCTGCACAGAGCAACAGTCTGACCGGTTCGGTCACCGTGACGGTTGCGGATGTGCTGCCCAACGGCATTCTTGCGGTACGTGGTGAAAAGTGGATGACCCTCAATACCGGTGATGAACTGGTGCGGATTGCCGGCCTGGTCCGGGCTGACGATATCGCCACCGACAACACTGTGTCATCTACCCGTATCGCTGATGCACGTATTACCTATTCGGGGACCGGAGCCTTTGCCGATACCAGCCAGCCAGGCTGGTTCGACCGGTTCTTCCTCAGCCCGTTGTTCCCTTTCTGATAGCGGGATAGACATGATCAAGCTCAAGCAACTGATAGCGGCGACCTTGTTGTTGTCCACAGCGTTCGGCGTCCACGCCGAGCGTCTGAAGGACATCGCGAGCATCTCCGGCGTACGGGCCAACCAGTTGATCGGTTACGGTCTGGTCGTGGGTCTCAATGGTACAGGTGACCAGACCACCCAAACCCCGTTCACCCTGCAGACCTTCAACAACATGCTGTCGCAGTTCGGCATCAAGGTCCCGGCCGGCTCCGGCACCGTGCAGTTGAAAAACGTCGCGGCGGTCGCCGTGTATGCGGATCTGCCTGCCTTCGCCAAGCCGGGCCAGACGGTCGATATCACCGTTTCCTCGATCGGTAACTCCAAGAGCCTGCGCGGCGGTGCGCTGTTGATGACACCGATGAAAGGTGTCGACGGCAACGTTTACGCCATCGCTCAGGGCAACCTGGTGGTCGGTGGTTTCGATGCGGAAGGCCGTGACGGTTCGAAGATTACCGTCAACGTCCCGTCGTCGGGACGCATTCCTGGCGGCGCTTCGGTCGAGCGCTCGGTACCGAGCGGCTTCAATCAGGGCAATACCCTGACCCTGAACCTGAATCGCTCCGACTTCACTACGGCCAAGCGGATTGTCGACAAGATCAACGAATTGCTGGGCCCGGGCGTCGCTCAGGCGCTGGACGGTGGTTCGGTGCGTGTGACCGCGCCGCTTGATCCGGGTCAGCGTGTCGACTACCTGTCGATTCTGGAAAACCTGGAAGTCGATCCCGGCCAGACCGCTGCCAAGGTCATCATCAATTCGCGTACCGGCACGATTGTCATCGGTCAGAACGTCAAGGTGTCGCCTGCTGCCGTGACCCACGGCAGCCTGACCGTGACCATCACCGAAGACCCGATCGTCAGCCAGCCGGGCGCATTGTCCGGCGGCCAGACTGCGGTAGTGCCTCGCTCGCGGGTCAATGCCCAGCAGGAGCTGCACCCGATGTTCAAGTTCGGTCCAGGCACCACGCTGGATGAGATCGTTCGCGCGGTCAATCAGGTGGGCGCTGCGCCCGGTGACCTGATGGCCATTCTCGAAGCCCTTAAACAGGCCGGCGCGTTGCAAGCCGACCTGATCGTGATCTGAGGATTCGAGCATGGATATGCCCAAGAGCGGAATTTCGTCGGCGGTCGATTCGGGTGCCTACACCGACGTCAACCGTCTGGCGTCGCTGAAGCATGGCGACAAGGACAGTGTGGAAAACCAGAAGAAGGTGGCCCGCGAGTTCGAATCGCTGTTCGTCAGTCAGATGCTCAAGGCCATGCGCTCGGCCAACGAAGTGCTGGCCAAGGACAATCCGATGAACACCCCGGCCACGCGGCAGTATCAGGATATGTATGACCAGCAACTGGCGGTCACGCTGTCCACGCGTGGCAACGGTATCGGTCTGCAGGATGTGCTGATGCGCCAATTGTCGAAAGACAAGGGGATAAACCATGCCGCGCCGGTCAATACGACCGACGCTGCAACGGCCGCCACTGACGCTGCGCCGGCCAAGACCGGTCTGGCGACCAGTGTCTACCAGCGTCCGTTGTGGGCCACGCGCTCGGCGTCTGCCGATCAGGCGGCGGCTGCGGCATCGGCGTCCGGAGAAGGGCGCAATGACATGGCGCTGCTCAACGCCCGCCGTCTGTCCCTGCCCGCCAAGCTCACCGATCGTCTGCTGGCTGGCATCGTGCCGTCCGCCACAACGGCGGTCAGCAACAGTCCGGTACCCGCTCGCGCGACAGCCGGCACTACAGGCAACAACGGCGACTGGACACTCGATCCGAACCTGGCACCCGCGCCCGAGTACGTGCGCTCCATGGCCCAGCCACCGCTGGCACCGGCCAAGCGTGCGTTCAGCAACGCCGATCAGTTCGTCGAAACCATGCTGCCATTGGCCAAGGAAGCCGCAGCACGTATCGGCGTTGACCCGGTCATGCTGGTGGCGCAGGCGGCATTGGAAACCGGTTGGGGCAAATCGATCATGCGTCAGCAGGACGGCAGCAGCAGTCATAACCTGTTCGGCATCAAGGCGGCAGGCAGCTGGAAGGGGGCCGAAGCGCGCGCGATCACCAGCGAGTTCCGCGACGGCAAGATGGTCAAGGAAACCGCGGACTTCCGTTCCTACGATTCCTATGCCGATAGCTTCCACGACCTGGTCAGTCTGTTGCAGAACAACAGCCGCTATAAAGAAGTGGTCAATTCGGCCGATAAACCGGAACAGTTTGTAAAAGAATTGCAGAAAGCCGGTTACGCCACTGACCCGGACTATGCCAGCAAGATTTCGCAGATTGCCAAGCAGATGAAGAGTTACCAGACTTACGCCGCTGCAGCGGGCTCTTCCACGACTTTATAAGGTTTGACTCATGTCGCTGATTTCAATTGGGCTCTCAGGTATCAATGCCAGCAGTGCCGCGATCAACACTATCGGTAACAACACGGCCAACGTGGATACCGCGGGTTACTCGCGTCAGCAGGTGCTGACCACGGCTTCGGCGCAGATCGCTCTTGGTCAGGGTGTGGGCTACATCGGTACCGGCACCACGCTGTCCGACGTACGTCGCATCTACAACAGCTATCTGGACACCCAATTGCAATCGAGCACCGCCCTCAGCGCGGATGCAGTGGCTTATTCCGGTCAGGCCAGCAAGACCGATACATTGCTGTCCGACAGTGCGACGGGGATCTCCGTGCAACTGGCGGACTTCTTCACCAAGATGCAGGGCATCGCCACCAGCGCCACGCAGTCGGCAGAACGCTCGTCGTTCCTGACCCAGGCTGGCGCGTTGAGCGCACGCTTCAACTCGGTGTCGTCGCAGTTGTCCACGCAGAACGATAACGTCAACACGCAGCTCGACACGTTCACCAAAAAGGTCAACGAACTGACCACTACCCTGGCGAGCCTGAACAAGCAGATTACGCAAGCGTCGGCGGGCAACGCCACGCCGAACACCTTGCTCGATTCGCGCAGCGAGGCGGTTCGTCAGCTCAACGAGCTGGTCGGTGTGAAGGTTGTCGAGAACAATGGCAACTTCGACATCTATACCGGCACCGGACAATCATTGGTCAGTGGCGGCACGTCCTACAAGATGTCGGCCACTCCGAGCCCGTCCGATCCGCTGCAGTACAACGTGCAGATCGCCTATGGCCAGACCCAGACTGATGTGACTTCAGTACTCACTGGCGGCTCGATCGGTGGTCTGTTGCGCTATCGCAACGAAGTGCTGGTGCCCGCGACCAATGAGTTGGGCCGTACCGCGATGGTGCTGTCCGACCAGGTCAACAGCCAGATGAATCAGGGTATCGACAGCAAGGGTAACTTTGGTTCGAACCTGTACTCCAGCATCAACAGTGCAGATGCCATCACTCAGCGCAGCATCGGCAAAACCACCAACAGTGTCGGCTCCGGCAACCTCAACGTGACGATCGGCGACACCAGCAAGCTGACCGCCAACGATTATGAAGTGACGTTCAGCGACTCATCGAATTTCAGCGTGCGCCGTCTGCCCAATGGCGAGAGCGTGGGTTCCGGTTCGCTGGCTGACAATCCGCCCAAGCAGTTCGAAGGCTTCAGTGTGAGCCTCAACGGCAATACGCTGGCCGCCGGTGACAGTTTCAAGGTTATCCCGACACGCACTGGCGCGTCGGGGATTTCTGTGGCTCTGACCGATGCCAAGGACATTGCAGCTGCGGCGCCCTTGACGGCAACGGCAGGTAGCAGCAACTCCGGTACCGGCGGCTTCACTCAGCCGGTGGTGAACACCAAGTCCGATATCTACGACAGCACCCAGACCGCTGATCTGCGCAATGCGCTCAAAGACTCCACCCCGATGAAACTGGTAATGGGGGCGGTCAACAGCAGCGGTGTGCAGAGCTATACCCTGATCAAGGCGAATGGCGGTGCGGTGCTCGACCAGAATGGCAACGCCATCGGTGGTTCGATCATTCAGGGCCAGGCCAACACCGTCAAGTTGAACGTTGGCTACACCGACACCACGACGACGCCGAACAGTAAAACCGCTTTCGAACTGCAAATGACCATCTCCGGCTCGCCGGTTGCCAATGACACGTTCAGCATCGGCCTGACCGGTGGCGGCTCGTCCGATAACCGCAATGCGTTGGCGGTGGTCGGCCTGCAGACCGCCAAGACTGTCGGCGTCATCAACGGTGGCGTGGGCACCAGCTTGTCCGGCTCGTATGCAAGTACCGTATCTGTCGTAGGTACGCTGGCGAGCCAGAGCAAGAACGATGTGACTGCCACTGCAGCCGTTGTCAGCCAGGCCAAGTCGTCACGTGACTCGGTCTCGGGTGTATCGCTCGACGAAGAAGCGTCCAACCTGATCAAGTACCAGCAGTACTACACCGCCTCTTCGCAGATCATCAAGGCGGCACAAACCATTTTCAGCACGCTGATCAACAGTCTTTAAGGAATCGTGAGCCATGCGTATCTCGACTACCCAGTTCTTCGAATCCACGAACACCAATTATCAGCGTAACTATTCGAACCTGAACAAGACCAGCGAAGAGGTTTCCAGCGGCATCAAGCTCAATACCGCGGGCGATGATCCGGTGGGTGCGGCGCGCGTACTGCAACTGGCCCAGCAGAACTCCATGCTGACCCAGTACGAAACCAATATCGGCACGATCAATACCAACGTTGTGACTACCGAAACGACGCTGACCAGCATCATCGACACGATGCAGGCCGCGCGTGAGCAGATCGTTTCGGCGGGCAGTGGCGCCTTCACCGACTCTGACCGTCTCGCCAAGGCTTCGGCCCTCAAGCAGTACCAGAGTCAGATTCTGGGCTTGATGAATAGCCAGGACCCGAATGGTCAGTACATATTTTCCGGTTCCAAGGCGTCGACGCCGCCGTACGCGCAGAACGCTGACGGCTCCTACAGCTACAAGGGCGACCAGACCAGCGTCAATCTGGCGGTAGGTGATGGCCTGGTTATGGCCAGCAACACCACAGGTTTCGAGGCCTTCGAGCAGTCGGTCAACACCACCCGTACGTCTGCCACACGGCTTTCGCCTGCGACCGATGACGGCAAGATCGGCCTGAGCGGTGGTCTGGTGACGTCCACTCCGACCTATAACGCCAGCTACCAGGGCGGCGAGCCGTATACGCTGACCTTTCTCAGCGGCACGCAGTTCAAGATCACTGACGCCAGTGGCACTGACGTGAGTTCAGATACGTCGTCGGGCGGCAAGTTTTCCCACGGCTCGTTCGATGCCCAGACGTTCACCTTCCGCGGCGTGGAAATGACCCTCAACGTCAACCTGCCAGCCGCTGACCGGGTCTCGGACGCTACCGCAGATGCGGCTCTGGCCAATCGCAGCTACCAGCTGGCGTCCACACCGGACAGTGTTTCCACCGCGCGCAGCGCCGGCAACACCTCGACGGCGACCGTCAGCAGCTCTGCTGTGGGCAATACTGCTGCGGACCGGACCGCGTTCAACAATACCTTCCCGACAGAAGGCGCAATTCTCAAGTTCACCAGCCCGACCGATTACGACTTGTATGCTGCGCCATTGACCAGCAGCAGCAAGCCAGTGTCCAGCGGCACAATGACTGGTTCGACGGCCAACGCTTCCGGGGTGAACTTCAATATCAGCGGTACACCGGCTGCAGGCGACCAATTCATCGTCGAATCCGGCACACACCAGACCGAGAACATCCTGAATACGCTGACAGCGGCGATTAAGGCCCTGTCGACACCCACCGATGGCAACCTGGTGGCCTCGCAGAATATGACGGCGGCGCTGAACACTGCGCTGGGCAACATGAGCAGTGCCATCGAACAGGCCTCTACGGCACGTTCCAGTGGCGGTGCACGTCAGCTGGCGGCAACCGCCCAAGGCACGACCAACGATCTGCTCAAAGATAACAACACCGTTGAGCAAGGCACTTACGTAAACGCCGATATCGTCGAGGCGACCACCCGCCTGACATTGCAGAAAACCATGCTGGACGCTTCTCAGCAGGTGTTTACCATGCTATCCAAGTTGAACCTGTTCAGTCAGCTTTGAGTTCTGACGTTGAGCATCCGCCGTCTTTTTTCAGCGGTGAGGGGGGCCACTCGACTGATGGGTCCCCAGCCGCTCGCGAGTCAGTCATAGTGAATTCAGTCCCCCTCGTCAGTATCGTCATTCCCGCCTTCAATCCGCGCTTCTTCCGCGCAGCGCTGCAAAGTGCGCTGGACCAGGTCTACGACAATCTCGAAATCATCATCTGTGATGATTGCCGTACCGATGAGATCAAAGCGATTTTCGATGAGCTGGTGGTTCCCGACAGCGGCCGGGCCCGTTACCTGCGCAATCCTCAGCGCCTGGGGTTTCAGGGCAATCTGCTCAAGTGTCTGGAGCAGGCGAGCGGCGAGTACATCAAATTTCTCTGCGATGACGACCGTCTCTATAACTACTGCATTTCGCATCAGGCGCAAACGCTTGATACCTACAAGGACGTCCAACTCGTCGTCAGCAAGCGCCATCTGGTGGACGTCGATGATTATATCCTGCCGGCCCGCATGGAAAACGTCGGCCTCGTTCCCTACGACGCCGTGTTCAAGGGCGAGGACATGCTGGCGATTTTCGAGCGCACGCCGCGCAATTATCTGGGCGGTTTCAGTGGCGCGCTGATGCGTCGCGCCGATGTCCAGGAATACCTGCCGTCCATTGCGCTGCCGCAGGGTTTCGTTGCGCTGCTGGATTTCACGTTGTTTATCTGCCTGCTGCGACGCGGCAATCTCGTGGTGCTGCACAGTATCCAGAACACCGAACGCCTGCACCCGGGGCGCTTCAGCAGTCAGGGCGATATGCACCAGAAAGCCACCACCGAATGGGGCTGGCTGAACGAAATGCTCAAGGCGCGTAGCGGCGAAGACGCACCGGCTCAGGGCTGGGTGCGTTTTCTGCCTCTGCGCCGCGCGCACGAAGAACCGCGTGAGTGGGATGAGGTCGGCCTTTACGGAGTGATGGCTGGTCGCCAAGGCATCATGATGAGCCGCGTTGGCAGCAGCAGTGACAGCTATGCAGAGCTTTACGCCGAATGGCTGTCCTGCCGCCGGTTTTCCGAGCCGCAAAGAAAACTGCTGGAACAGCGCATCGTCAGTTGGGCCTGGCAGCCACGTATCGTGCCGGTGATCATCGATGCGGATGGCGATGCCGAGGCCCTCGATATCACCTTGCGCAGCCTGGCCGAACAGGACTATGCCGCAGACTCGGTGGTGGTGCTGACCAACGCCAGCGTCGACGATCCGCAGGTGCTGCGTTTTTCTCTGCAGCCGGACTGGGCTCGGCAACTGAACGAAGTATTGCCACTGCTGGACAGTGCCGACTGGGTTTACCTGTTGCGTGCCGGTGACCGGCTGACGCAGCCGGCGTTGCTGATTCTGGCCGAGCGTATCGCCCAGATCCCCGGGCTGCTGTGTGTCTACAGCGACGAAGGCGCGCTGGTCGAGGACGAGTCCAGAGAGCCGATATTCAAACCCGGCTTCAACCTGGACCTGCTGCGTGCCTATCCCTATGTCGGGCGCACGCTGGCGTTCGAACGTCGAAATCTGCTCGACATGGGCGGTTTCGATCCGGCCTTCGATGAACTCGCCCCGCACGATGTGATCTGGCGTCTGGTCGAGGGTGCAGGGCCGCAGAGCATCGAGCACATTGCCGAAGTGCAGGTCGAGTCGCGTCTGGCATTCGCTGACTGGCTGTCACTGCCTTGTGTTATCGAGCACAGCGAGCGTCTGGTTGCAGCCCACCTGTCACGGATCGGCAGAGAACACGTGATTCATCACGATCAGTTGCCGTTGCTCAATCGCATCGAGTACGTTCACCCGTCGCTGCCTCTGGTCTCGATCATCATCACCGCCAGGGATCAACTGGGCGCCCTGGAGCGCTGCATAGACAGTTTGCTCAGTAACACCACCTACCCGAATTACGAAGTCCTGATCGTCGACAACGCCAGCGAAAGCGCCGAAGCGCGGGCATGGTTCACGGCGATGAGTGAGCTGGGCAGCGACAAGTTGCGGATTTTTTCCCTGTCCGCAGCAGGCAGCGAGGCAGCCGCCCAGAATCATGCCGCCGGTCAGGCGCGTGGCGATTATCTGCTGATGCTCAGCGCCTATGCCCTGATCCATCAGGCGGACTGGCTGCAGGGGCTGATGCACCATGCCCAGCGCCCCGAGGTCGGGATCGTCGGTCCACGTATCCTCAATCCACAAGGCAATATTCTGTACGCAGGCATGGTCATGGGCATGGATGGCCTGGCCGGTCGGCCGTTCATCAATTTCCCTGCAGGTGCCAGTGGCTACATGCAGCGCCTGCAATTGACCCAGAACTGGAGCGCGGTCAGCGGCAATTGCCTGATGGTGCGCAAGGACGTGTTCGACGCCGTCGGCGCACTGGAGGCGGCGACCTTCACGCAGGGGCTGCAGGACCTGGACCTGTGCATGCGCGTCGGGCGCGAGGGCTACCTGATCGTCGGTACTCCGGATTCATCGCTGGTACTGGCCGAGCCGGCCGCCGCTGAACGTAACGAGACGTCTCGTCAGGTACTCGACAACGAGCAGAAATCGTTCTTCCAGAAGTGGCTGCCGAAAATGGCCAGGGATCAGGCCTACAACCCCAATCTGTACCTCAACGAGGCGCTGTCGTTCGCCCTGGACCCCGGTCTGCTGGCAGGCTGGAGCCCGTTCTGCACCCGCCATCTGCCGTCCATTTTCGGTATGGCGGTCAACTCTTCGGCTGTGGGTCACTACCGGGTCAGCCAGCCACTGCTGGAGTTGATGGCGGCCGGGCGGGTGGTTGGCCGAATGACTTATGAGACCGCAACGCCGGTCGAAATAGAGCGCCAGTCGCCGGATGTCATCGTTTTCCAGGGCCGTTACACAGAAGCCAAGGTTCCGGACATCGAGCTGGCGAAGAACTACTCCAGTGCCATGCGTATTTTCGAGCTCGATGACTATATCGCCGATGTCCCCGAGCGCAACGAGCACAAGCGCAACATGCCGGACAACATTGGCGCCATGCTGCGCAAGGGCATAGGCCTGTGTGACCGTGTGGTGGTATCGACTCACCCGCTGGCCGAGGCGCTGTCGAGCATGCACAGCGACATTCGCGTCGTGCCGAACATGCTGGCGACCCACTTGTGGAGTAACCTCAGGACTCAGCGGCGCAGCTCGGACAAGCCACGTATCGGCTGGGGCGGTGGAACCAGCCATCGGGGGGACCTGGAGCTGATTGCCGATGTGGTGCGCGAACTGGCTGATGAAGTCGAGTGGGTGTTCTTCGGCATGTGCCCGGATCTGCTCAAGCCCTACATCCATGAGTTCCATCCAGGGGTCAGTCTGAAAACCTACCCGGCCAAGCTCGCCAGCCTGAACCTTGATTTGGCCTTGGCGCCGCTGGAATTCCATATTTTCAATGACTGCAAAAGCAACCTCAGGTTGCTGGAGTACGGCGCCTGCGGTTATCCGGTGATCTGTTCCGACACCGAGGCGTATCGCGGCCATCTGCCAGCGACCCGGGTGTACACCAACAGCTCCGAAGAGTGGTTGCAGGCGATCCGCATGCACTTGTCCGACCCCAATGCCAGCTACCGCATGGGCGACGAGTTGCGCGAGACAGTTCTGCGTGACTTCATGTTGCGCGGCGAAAACCTGCAGTATTGGGCCAACGGCTGGTTGCCGGACTGATCCGATCCGTTTGAACACGTGCCAGCGGGTTGCCCGCTGGCACGGTCACGCTACGCTCTTGCTTCAACGCCCGCTGCGGTTGAAGGCGCAATCGATTCGTTATAAGGAAAGATCATGCAAAGCCATTCGGGAAATGAACACACCGCTTTGAATCAGCGCCTGACCCTGCTGTTGATGGCCAAGGACCAGCCAGACTTCCTGCGCCGCGCCTTGAAGTATTACAGCCAGTTTCCGTGCACCCTCATAGTGGTCGATGCGTCAGCCCAGCCTGATGCGGAGATTGCCGGCACAGCCGGCCTGCATTACCTGCGCGGTGACGCGCTGGCCAGTGCCAGCCTTGGCGTCAGGGTCGCCGAGGGGCTCAAGCAGGTGACCACGCCCTTCGTGGTTCAGGCTCCGGTCGACAGTTTTCTGCTGCCTGATGCACTGAGCGCAGCGCTGAGCTTTCTTGAGGCCAACCCCACCTACGGCGCCTGTCAGGGCTACAGCCTGAGCTATCAGGCGCAGGTCGGTCAGGTGGACTATTTCCGTCGCGATCGCAAAACCTGCGAAGACTATGCCGCGGATGACGCGGGCGAGCGGGTTCTGGGTTTCATGAGCGAAAGTCTGTCGCTGCTCAGCGCAGTGACGCGCACGGAGCTGGCGCAGCAGTGGTTCACTTCGGTTACCGATGACACCGAGCCGCACTGGCAGGAAATCGGCCATATGAACTATCTGGTTGCGGCGGCCCGCCTGCGCATCCTGCCAATCGCTTATGCACTGCACTTCACCTCGGGCAAGCAGGCCGAGCTACGCCATGGCGCAGCCATTGCCGCCGCCGTCAGGCACACTGATCCCAAGGCCAGGGCCGCCCGCGATGCGTTCGCCAAAAAACTGGTCGCGCTGCTCGGTGAGGGCTCGGGCTTCGACGGCGCGCAGGGCGAACAGAAGATTCAGGCCGGTCTTGCCGCCATGGGCGAGTGCCTCAAGACCCAGGGCTTCCAGGGCGGTGAGAAAATCATCAGTGCGGTGTGGAATGTCGGCCTTGAGCAATCGGACGCGCTCTTCGAGCCTCGCCAGTTCGTCGAAATGCCGTTTTACAACCAGGCACTGTTCGATGAGCTGGCCAGAATCGAATTCCTCATCCATCTGATGCCGGCGGGCCGTCTGCAGTTGGAAGGGCTGGAAGCGGCGCTGCTCAAGCAGGCCGAGTTGTTGCGCGAGCAGAGCAACCCGGACGCCGAAGCGCGCATCAGCCGCCTGTGGTACGCCTACGAAACCTACGCCTTCAATCTGGGCGTCGTGAAGAGCCTGATCGCGGAATTGATCAGCGGCAAAGGCAAGGACAGCGAAAAGCAGATCGAACAGGTTTCGGCCTGGAGCCAGCGTCTGCAGGCGGCATCCGCTTTCGACAACGGTCGGCTGCTCGATGGCATGGCTTCCGGTCAACTGCTCAACTGGCTCGATTCGCGCGATCCGGCGCCTGAGGCCCTCAAGCAGATCAGCGACAAACTCGCCAGCAAACCGGCCGGGTCGCAGATCGGTATCCTGGTGCTGGATCTGGAAGCGGATGTATTCAAGCTGCAGGCCACGTTCGACAGCCTGATCAACAGTCATTACAAGGCTTTCAGGGTGGCGGTGTTCACCACCGGGGAATTGCCGGCCGTGACTACGCTGCACAGTACCCTGCACTTTGTGAAAGTCACCGAAAGCAACTACGTCGACAAGATTAACCAGTTCGTCAAACAGTCGCCCAGCGACTGGCTGATGCTCGCGCACGCAGGCGAGGAGTTCACCCGCAGCGGTCTGCTGCTGGCCAGCGCCGAGCTGATCGATGCCGCGCAGTGCCGGGCTGTGGCCGTGGACGAGGTTCAGCGTCAGGCCAACGGCACGCTGGCCCCGTTGTTCCGTCCCGGTTTCAACCTTGATCTGCTGCAAAGTCTGCCTGCATTGATGGCTCGTCACTGGCTGGTGCGTCGCGAGTTGCTGGTCGAGGCGGGTGGATACTCGCGCGAGTTTCCCGAGGCGCTGGAATTCGATCTGTTGCTGCGCCTGATCGAGCAGGGCGGCATGAGCGGTCTGGCCCATCTGAGCGAACCGTTGCTGATCTGTGAGGCGCCCGAATTGAAAGACAATCCGGACGAACAAAAAGCGCTCAAGCGCCACCTTGACAAGCGCGGTTATCAGGCGGAAGTCAGCTCGGCGCAGCCTGGTGCTTACAAGATCGATTATCGCCACGCTCATCGGCCGGTGGTTTCGATCCTGCTGCACGGCCAGGACAACCTGCCCGAGTTGCAGCGTTGCCTGCAAAGCATTCTGCAACGCACCCGCTATCAGCGTTATGAAGTGCTGATCGGTGACAACGCCAGCAGCTCTGCCGAATTGTCGACCTGGCTGGATCGGCAGGAGCAGGTGTCGGGTCGCGTGCGCGTGTTCCGCGCCGAGCAGCGCATGAGCCCGGCAGCCTTGCGCAATCTGATCAGTCAGGAAGCCGGTGGCGAATACCTGATCCTGCTGGATGCCGAAAGTCAGATTGTCAATGTCGGCTGGATCGAATCACTGCTCAACCAGGCGCAGCGTCCGGAAGTGGGCGTGGTAGGCGCCAAGCTGGTGGATGGCGAAGGCGCAGTGACTCAGGCCGGTCTGGTGCTGGGCCTGAATGGCGGTGTGGGTTCGGGGTTCGTCGGTGAGCCCAAGACCGCCACTGGCTATATGCAGCGCCTGGTGGTCGAGCAGAACTACTCTGCCGTGTCATCGGCCTGCCTGATGATTGCCAAGGAGCTGTACAACGCTGTGGACGGTCTGGATGAAGATCTATTCGCCGAAGCACTGGGCGATGTCGATCTGTGCCTCAAGGCTGCGCAAGCCGGCTATCTGACCGTATGGACGCCGCATGTGCAGGTGGTGCATTCCGGTGTGGTGCATGCCCCGCAGCAGGCGCGCGAAGCATTGATGGACAAGTGGTCATCGCAGTTCGCGCAGGATGAAGCCTACAACGTCAATCTGGATCTCCACGGCAAAGGCTTCACTCTGGCCGTTTGAGTCGTTCAGCCCCCGTAAAACCGGCTGCTGCGCGGCCGGTTTGTCACTTTGAAGGCTTCTTCGCAGGAAGCTGCCGGCAAGCATCAAGTGCATGTTCCCTCGACGCAAATTGACTCAAAGCATGCAGACGGGAGTGACCTGCGGGTCATAAAGTGCATCTCCACTGTATTGTTTTACAGGGAGCGACATGCGCCTGACTTGCTTTAACCTGCCAAGCGCCCTGAAAATGTCTGTAAATCACCCCTATTCGGTAGCGCCCCGATTGCATCGGGACGAAAAATGACCTGTTTACTCATCGGGAAGCCATGATGATTGGCATTAAAAGCATAGCGAGTTACGTGCCTGTTGCAGGTGTTGATAACTACGCTCAAGGCGCAAGATTCGGCAAGGATGAAGAATTCATCCTTGGGAAAATCGGCTCCACCTTCCTGCCGCGCAAAGACGCCGGCCAGGAAACCTCGGATCTGTGCGTTGAGGCGGCCAACACGCTGTTTGCCAATAACCCGCAGCTCAAGCGCGAAAGCATCGATGTGCTGATCGTCGTCACCCAGAATGGCGACGAGGAAGGGCTGCCGCATACCGCAGCCATCGTTCAGGACAAGCTGGGGCTGTCGACCAACGTCGCTGCATTCGATATATCGCTGGGCTGTTCCGGCTATGTGTACGGCATTTATGCGATCAAGGGCTTCATGGAAGCGGCAGGCTTGAAAAATGGCCTGTTGATCACTGCCGATCCGTATTCGAAAATTGTCGACCCGGAAGACCGCAACACTACCATGCTGTTCGGTGATGCTGCGACGGCCACCTGGATGGGCGAGGGGGCCCAATGGCAGCTGGGCAAGGCGAAGTTCGGTACCGATGGTTCCGGTGCGCCACATCTGAAGGTCAGCAACGGCGTTTTCTTCATGAACGGTCGCCAGGTGTTCAACTTTGCACTGTTGAAAGTCCCGGCGCATTTGCATGAGCTACTGGGCGAGTCGGATCTGACCCCGGACGATATCGATGCCTTCTGTATTCACCAGGGCAGTGCGGCGATCGTCGATGCGGTCGCGCGGCGCTTCGAAGACAAACCCGAGAAGTTTCTCAAGGACATGGTCGAAACCGGCAACACCGTGTCATCCAGCATTCCGCTGCTGATCGAGAAGCATGTGCTCGGTTCTTCATGGAAGCGGGTCGCCTTGAGCGGTTTTGGTGTGGGGTTGTCCTGGGGCTCTGCAATTATCTATAAAGACTGAGTTCACCTCGCCTTACAAAGAACGCCTGCGGATAAAACCCCAGGCGTTCTTAAATTAAATAGTGATCTACGTCACACTTTGAACTTCGTGGCGCAATGCGCTCGCCTGCCGCCACTTCTGACTGCCGTGAATTCCCCTCTTTCCCGCCGTGGGTTTACGGCCCAAACCCTTGTTTTATAAGGGGTGTCACGATGATGGCAAAATATTAAAAAAAAACACTCAAGCAACCTGCCATCGCGACGATAACTATTACGAAGGTTCTCTAGGCATACCCGGCGCTTGCAGGGGCCGGAAGCCACGTAGTACCAAAACCACCGAGGAATTCATCATGGCTTTAACAGTAAACACCAACGTAACATCGTTGAGCGTCCAGAAGAACCTGAGCCGCGCCTCCGACGCACTGTCGACGTCGATGGGTCGTTTGTCTTCCGGCTTGAAGATCATGAGCTCGAAAGATGACGCCGCCGGCCTGAACATTGCTACCAAGATCAACTCGCAGATCAAAGGTCAGACCATGGCGATCAAAAACGCCAACGACGGTATGTCCATTGCTCAGACCGCTGAAGGCGCTCTGCAAGAGTCGACCAACATTCTGCAGCGTATGCGTGAACTGGCTGTTCAGTCGCGAAACGACAGCAACAGCGCTACTGACCGCGTTGCGCTGAACAAAGAATTCACCCAGATGAGTTCGGAACTGACCCGTATCGCCAACAGTACCAACCTGAACGGCAAAAACCTGATTGACGGTTCTGCCAGCACCATGACTTTCCAGGTTGGCTCCAACTCCGGCGCCTCGAACCAGATCTCGCTGTCTTTGAGCGCCAGTTTTGACGCGAACACCCTGGGTGTCGGTTCGGCGATCACCATCGTCGGCTCCGACAGCGCCGCAGCGGAGGCCAACTTCTCTGCTTCAATCGCCGCGATCGACTCGGCTCTGCAGACCATCAACAACACCCGTTCGGATCTGGGTGCTGCGCAAAACCGTCTGTCCAGCACCATCTCCAACCTGCAGAACATCAACGAAAACGCCAGTGCTGCACTGGGTCGTATCCAGGATACCGACTTTGCTGCTGAAACTGCACAGCTGACCAAGCAACAGACCCTGCAACAGGCTTCCACCTCGATCCTGGCACAGGCTAACCAGCTGCCGTCCGCTGTACTGAAACTGCTTCAGTAATATCGGAATGAGTTTTGGCGGGTGAGCACTTAACAGTGCTCTCTCGCTTTTTTGCTTTCAGAGGTGATGGTCATGGATATGAGTGTGAAGCTGAGCTTGTCTTATCCGGCCGTTCAACCGGCAGGCCAGGCCGTTGTGGCCGCCCCGTCGGTTGACAAGCCTGCCGACGCGAAGCCCGTGGAGCGGGTTGCGGACCCGGCCGAAAGTAAAGGTTCCGATCTGCATAAGGATAATCCCAAGGACGACGCTAAAGTCAAAGCAGCGGCCGAGGATATTCAAAAATTCTTTCACGCGGTGAAGCGCAATCTTGAGTTCTCGATTGACGAAGATTCTGGCAAAGTCATTGTCAAAGTGATTGCAAGCGACTCCGGTGAAGTAGTAAGACAGATTCCCAATGCAGAAATCCTGAAACTGGCCGATAGCTTGAGTGATGCGAACAGTTTGTTGTTCCGCGCCAAGGCCTGATCGCCGGTACCGCATGTGTTGTCGGGTCATTCGCCTTTTAAAAGGGCGGTTAACCCTGCGGCATTCTTGAAGGGAGAAGCACCATGGCAAGTCCGATTACATCTACAAATGGTATTGGGTCCGGTTTGGCAATCGGTTCCATCGTCGAAGGTCTTGTCGGTGCTGAAAAAGCGCCCAAGCAGAACCAGATCGACAAGCAGAGCGCCTCCACGACTGCATCCCTGTCGGGTGTCAGTCAGTTGACGTCTGCACTGGCTGCGTTCCAGAAGACACTGGACACCCTTGCCAGTTCCACCACGCCTGCCTTCCAGGGCTTTGCTGCTACGTCTTCTAATGAAGCGGTGGTCAAGTCCACAGCGGGCAACACGGCAGTCAACGGCTCCTACGCGATCAACGTTAGCCAGCTGGCAACGCCTTCGAAGGTGGCTACCGCCGCGCTAGACTCGACGCAGTCAAGTGCTATTCCGAGTGGTACTCTGAAAATCACTCAAAATGGCACTGATTACAACGTGGCGATCGACAAGACCTCGACGCTGCAGGAAGTGCGCGACAAGGTCAACTCGACGCTGCAGGGTAAAGGCATCACCGCCAACATCATCAACGACAACAACGGTTCCAGGCTGGTGTTCAGTTCGACGACCACCGGCAAGGGCAGTGACATTTCGGTGACGGGCGCTTCCGGCCAGGAAGCGCTTAACATTGATGGCACCAAGTTGATGAGTGCCTCGGGTACTGGCGCCGGTGCGATTACCGATGTCGCCAAGGACGCTGCGTTCACGGTCGATGGCCTGAGTCTGACCAGCAAGACCAATACCGTGAGTACGGCCATTTCCGGTCTGACGTTCGAACTGGTCGCGCCCAGCGCTTCTTCTGCTCCTTCGGCATCGACCACAGTCACGGTAGCCACTAACACCGATGGTCTGAAAACGTCATTGCAGTCTTTCGTCGACTCTTACAACACACTGGTTTCACTGGTGTCGTCGTTGACCAAGGGCACTGTCGACAGTCAGGGTAAATACACGGCCGCTGCGTTGACCGGCGATTCCGCGCCGCGTGCCCTGCTGGCGACGATACGCGACCAGATTGCCACGGCTACGTCGAATGCCGGCTTGAGTTCCCTGGCGCAGTTGGGGATCAAGACTCAACAGTCTGACGGCAAATTGACGTTGAGCACGACCGAACTCACAACAGCGCTGAGCGACAAGAAGCTGGGCAGCCAGATTCAGGCGATGTTCACCGGTGTGACCAATGCTGACGGCACCAGCTCGGGTGGCTTGATCGCACGCATGAACACTGCTCTTGAGCCGTATACGAAAGCCGACGGCGTTCTGGCTGGCAAGACCACCAGTCTTAATAAAGTGCAGACGCGACTGGCCAGTGATCAGGAGGCGCTCAACCGTCGTATTACGACATTGACGGCAACCCTCACCAAGAAATATAACGCAATGGACCTGGTCGTCGGGCAGTTAAAGGCAACGGCTTCAAGCATTACTTCGATTTTTGAAGCGATGAACGCGCAGAAAAACGCCTCGTAAAAAAACGAGTGTGGAAGTATCAGCAACCCGACTCTGTGTCGGGTTCTTGCTTTTGGGCTAAAGTTTCTGCGCACTGCGTCGATAGCTTGAGTATCAGTATTCTGGATTTGTTACGAGGCCCATTATGAATCCGATGTTAGCGTTGCGGCAGTATCAGAAGATCGGCTCCCAGGCTCAGACCTCGGAGGCCAGTCCTCATCGTCTTGTTCAAATGTTGATGGAAGGTGGCCTCGACCGCATTGCTCAGGCCAAGGGTGCCATGGCGCGCAAGGATATCGCCAGCAAGGGCGTGCTCATCAGCAAGGCCATCGACATCGTGGGCGGCCTGCGTGAGGGGCTGGATCTGGAAAGCTCGCCAAGTGACGTGCTGGTCAGGCAGGACAGTCTCTATCACTACATGATGACGCGTCTGGCGGAAGCCAACGCCCGTAATGATCAGAAGATGCTCGATGAAGTCGCCGGCCTGTTGATCACCGTCAAGGAAGGCTGGGATGCTATCGGCACCTTGCAATAATCTGCTGGCCTGAGGAGAACAATAATGAGTGCTGCGCTCAAGCGTATCGAGGAAACCCGCGAAGCCTTGGTAGGCGCGCTGGCAGATCGTGACTGGGAGGCTATCGTCAAGCTGGACCTGGCGTGTCGCGAGTGTGTCGACGCGGTGGTCAGCGAAGCGCCCGACGACGAACCTGCACTGCGCAGCAACCTTGAGGAGTTATTGGGTGTCTACAGGCAACTGATTGATGTTGCAACCGGTGAGCGTCAAGCGGTTGTCGAAGAAATGACTCAAATCCAGAATGCGAAGAGCGCGACGAAGGTATACCATCTGTTCGGTTAATGTTTAATTGTCATTTTTATTGTTCGACAAGAATTTCGCCATAAATTTGACTGTGTTCGTTTTTTTGACTTAACTAGTGATGTTTACTATTTTCTGGCGTCTCAAGGTTTATACATCTGAGAAGCCAAGCTGCCCCCCAATCATGGGCATTGAGTTGACTAGGGAAGTTGCTATTGCATGTGGCGTGAAATCAAGATTCTGCTAATCGATGACGATAGCCAGCGCTGCCGGGATCTGGCGGTGATCCTGAATTTTCTTGGCGAAGAAAATCTCTCCTGTTCCAGTCAGGACTGGCAGCAGGTGGTCGGCTCTCTGGCGTCTCCACGAGAAGTACTGTGCGTACTGGTCGGCAGCGTAAACGCGCCGGGCAGCCTGCAAGGGCTCCTTAAGACCATCGCGGCATGGGATGAGTTCCTTCCTGTGCTGCTGATGAGTGAAAATTCCTCTGTCGAATTGCCCGAGGATTTGCGCAGGCGAGTGCTCTCCGCACTCGAAATGCCACCCAGCTACAGCAAGCTGCTCGATTCGCTGCACCGTGCCCAGGTCTACCGCGAGATGTACGACCAGGCTCGCGAGCGCGGCCGTCATCGTGAACCGAACCTGTTCCGCAGTCTGGTAGGTACCAGCCGCGCGATTCAGCACGTGCGGCAGATGATGCAGCAGGTCGCTGACACTGACGCCAGCGTACTGATCCTTGGTGAGTCGGGGACGGGCAAGGAAGTGGTTGCGCGTAACCTGCACTACCACTCCAAGCGCCGAGATGCGCCGTTCGTGCCGGTCAACTGCGGTGCCATTCCGGCCGAACTGCTCGAAAGCGAGCTGTTCGGACACGAGAAGGGCGCGTTTACCGGCGCGATCACCAGCCGTGCCGGCCGCTTCGAGCTGGCCAACGGCGGCACCTTGTTCCTTGACGAAATCGGCGACATGCCGCTGCCGATGCAGGTCAAGCTGCTGCGCGTCTTGCAGGAGCGCACGTTCGAGCGTGTGGGCAGCAACAAGACGCAGAGCATCGATGTGCGCATCATCGCCGCAACGCACAAGAATCTCGAGACCATGATCGAGCTGGGCAGCTTCCGCGAAGATCTTTACTACCGTCTCAACGTGTTCCCGATCGAGATGGCGCCATTGCGTGAGCGTGTCGAAGACATCCCGCTGCTCATGAACGAATTGATTTCGCGTATGGAGCACGAGAAGCGCGGTTCGATTCGCTTCAACTCCGCAGCCATCATGTCGCTGTGTCGCCATGCCTGGCCGGGCAACGTCCGTGAGCTGGCCAACCTGGTCGAGCGCATGGCGATCATGCATCCGTATGGTGTGATTGGTGTAGCCGAGCTGCCAAAGAAGTTTCGCTATGTCGACGACGAAGACGAGCAGATGGTCGACAGCATGCGCAGCGAGATCGAAGAGCGTGTGGCGATCAACAGCAATACGCCGAACTTCGCTTCCGGCGCGATGCTGCCGCCAGAAGGGCTCGATCTGAAAGACTACCTCGGTGGTCTGGAGCAGGGCCTTATTCAGCAGGCGCTGGACGATGCCAACGGTATCGTTGCTCGCGCTGCGGAGCGCCTGCGCATTCGTCGGACCACGCTGGTCGAGAAGATGCGCAAGTACGGTATGAGTCGTCGTGAGGGCGATGAACAGGCAGATGATTGACGCCGGTTTTTTGTGCCAAAAGCCAAGCCCCTGATTTTTCAGGGGTTTTTTTTAGGCACGGGGATTGCTAAGTCTCTCTTAACACACCGTTTACTGACGGTTCGCCACGAGAGAGATGAATCATGTCCCAGGCCGCCCAACTGACTTCCGCCCTATCTGTTCAGGCTCAGTACTCCCCGGAACTGGAAAGTCGTCAGGGGCTTGAGCAGGCATTCTCGCTGTTCAATCAAATGTCGGCGCAACTGACCGACTCCTACGGCTTGCTTGAAGCGCGCGTCACCGAGCTAAAGGGCGAACTGGCTCATGCCGGTGCCCAGCGCCTTCAGGAGCTGGCGGAAAAAGAACGCCTGGCCAACCGACTGCAGAATCTGCTTGATCTGCTGCCCGGCGGGGTGATCGTCATTGATGGCATGGGCGTCGTGCGCGAAGCCAATCCGGCGGCCATCGACCTGCTTGGTCAGCCGCTGTTGGGCATGCTCTGGCGTCATGTGATCAGCCGCTGTTTTGCACCCCGTGAAGATGATGGCCACGAAGTCTCGCTCAAGGATGGCCGCAGGCTTTCCATTGCCACGCGTTCGCTGGATGCAGAGCCAGGGCAACTGGTGCTGCTCAATGACCTGACCGAAACCCGTCATCTTCAAGAACAGCTGGCTCGTCACGAGCGCCTGTCGTCACTGGGCCGTATGGTCGCTTCTCTGGCGCATCAGATTCGTACGCCGTTGTCCGCTGCCATGATCTACGCCAGCCATTTGACCGAGCAGGAACTGCCGGTGGAAACCCAGCAGCGTTTCGCCGCGCGGCTCAAGGATCGTTTACATGAGCTGGAGCATCAGGTTCGCGACATGCTGGTGTTCGCCCGCGGCGAACTGCCGCTGACGGATCGCCTGACGCCCGGTGCTCTGTTTCAGGCGCTGCAAAATGCGGCTGCGACGCATGTTCAGGGCGTGGCGGTGCGCTGGCAGTGCGACAGCATCGATGGCGAGCTGCTGTGCAATCGCGACACACTGGTCGGCGCACTGCTCAATCTGATTGAAAACGCCGTCCAGGCCAGCGCTGGCCGGACGCTGCTGAAAATTCACGCCTACAGTCGCGGCAACGAACTGCGAATCTGCTTCAGCGATAACGGCAGCGGCATTGACAAGGCCGCGCTGGCGCGCATCGGTGAGCCGTTCTTTACGACCAAGACCACCGGCACAGGGCTTGGTCTGGCCGTGGTGACGGCGGTGTCGCGTGCGCATCAGGGGCGCGTGGATTATTTGTCGCGGGTCGGCCGTGGTACCTGCGCCATTGTCAGTCTGCCGTTGATCCCGGCTTCCAGTCCGACAGGTAATAACTGATGCCGATCAATGTGCTGCTGGTCGAGGATGACCGTTCGCTCCGGGAAGCGCTTGGGGAAACCCTCGAGCTGGCCGGTTATGACTATCAGGCGGTCGGTTCCGCCGAAGAAGCACTGGTGGCTGCCGAGGCAACGCCCTTCAGCCTGGTGATCAGTGACGTCAACATGCCGGGCATGGACGGCCACCAGTTGTTGAGTCTGTTGCGCAGCCGGCATCCGCAACTGCCGGTGCTGCTGATGACGGCGCATGGCGCAGTCGAGCGCGCTGTCGATGCCATGCGTCAGGGGGCTGCGGATTACTTGGTCAAACCCTTCGAGCCCAAGGCGCTGATCGCGCTGGTTGCGCGGCATGCACTGGGTCGTCTGGAACCTGCCGAGCGCGACGGACCGATTGCCGTCGAGCCCGCCAGTATCCAGTTGCTGAACCTGGCCAGTCGCGTGGCGAAAAGCGACTCCACCGTGTTGATCTCCGGCGAGTCCGGGACCGGCAAAGAGGTTTTGGCGCGTTTCATTCATCAAAACTCGCCCCGTGCCGATAAGCCTTTTATTGCGATCAACTGTGCAGCGATTCCGGACAATATGCTGGAAGCCACGTTATTCGGTCATGAGAAGGGTTCGTTTACCGGCGCCATTGCGGCGCAGGCCGGCAAGTTCGAGCAGGCTGACGGCGGGACGATCCTTCTGGACGAGATTTCCGAAATGCCGCTGGGGCTGCAAGCCAAATTGCTGCGTGTGTTGCAGGAACGCGAAGTCGAACGCGTAGGGGCGCGCAAGCCGATCGTTCTGGATATCCGCGTCGTGGCGACCACCAACCGCGATCTGGCGGGTGAAGTGGCGGCGGGGCGCTTTCGTGAAGATCTGTTTTATCGCCTGTCGGTATTTCCACTGGCATGGCAGGCGTTGCGTCAAAGGACTGCCGATATTCTGCCGTTGGCCGAGCGGCTTCTGGCCAAGCACGTCAATAAAATGAAGCACGCGCCGGTTCGTCTTTCTGCCGAAGCGCAGCAGTGTCTGGTGAGCTATCCATGGCCCGGGAATGTGCGGGAGCTGGATAACGCTGTGCAGCGTGCCTTGATTCTGCAGCAGGGCGGGGTGATTCAGGCGCAGGATTTCTGTCTGTCCGGGCCGGTTACCAGCCTGCCTGTTGCTGCCTCTGTCGAGGCTGCAGTGGCAGTGACTGGCACTACCGTGGCGGAGAATGCAGGTGCCGGCGTCAGTCCGGAATCTGTCGGCGCGCTGGGCGATGACCTCAGGCGTCACGAGTTTCAAATGATCATCGACACCCTGCGTTCTGAACGGGGACGTCGCAAGGAGGCTGCGGAACGCCTGGGTATCAGCCCGCGTACATTGCGCTACAAGCTGGCGCAGATGCGTGACGCCGGAATGGATGTGGAAGCCTATCTGTTTGCCACATGAACCAGGCACACGGATCGCCGCTCCCGATCGGCGGTCACTGAATATTTTTGCTGTGATACAAGCCTGAAATAATCCCGGCGCCCCGTAGATACGGGCGGCCCGGCGCGAACTCGTGTCAAGCGACATGATGCACTCATCTGGTGTGGCAAATAGCCGCCATCTAGCTGGCATCGTTGTTGCTATACCTTCTGTACCCGCTGAATCAGTGTCAAAAATTTGCGGGCCTTACGAGAGATATGTCCATGAGCCAAGGTGTTGAATTTAATCGCTTGATGTTGGATATGCGGGCCATGCAGATGGACGCGATGTCTGCGCCCAAGCCCGTGTCCGGTGCGCAGGAAGCCGGTGCCAGCAGCTTCGCTGACATGCTTGGTCAGGCCGTCAACAAGGTCGCGCAGACCCAGCAGGCTTCCAGCCAGTTGGCCAATGCATTCGAAATCGGCAAGAGCGGCGTGGATCTGACCGACGTCATGATTTCGTCGCAGAAAGCCAGCGTGTCTTTTCAGGCGTTGACCCAGGTACGTAACAAGCTGGTTCAAGCTTACCAAGACATCATGCAGATGCCGGTTTAAGGGACGTACTGAGTCATGGCTGAAGCAGCTGCCGATACCGTTCCTGCAAGAGCGGGCGCTTCCGAAAGAAAACCGTTGTTCGGTATGTCTTTTCTGGAAAATCTTTCCGAAATGACCATGCTGCGTCAGATCGGCCTCATGGTCGGTCTTGCCGCGAGCGTGGCCATCGGCTTCGCCGTGGTGCTCTGGTCCCAGCAGCCTGACTATCGTCCGCTTTATGGCAGTCTGGCGGGCATGGACAGCAAGCAGATCATGGACACCCTGACTGCAGCGAACATCAACTACACCGTCGAGCCGAACTCCGGTGCGCTGTTGGTGAAGTCCGATGATGTGCAGCGTGCGCGCATCCAGCTGGCTCAGGCGGGTGTGGTACAGAACGACGCCAACATCGGTTTCGAAATCCTCGACAAGGATCAGGGGCTGGGCACCAGTCAGTTCATGGAAGCCACGCGTTATCGTCGTGGCCTGGAAGGCGAGCTGGCGCGTACCATTTCTGCGTTGAACAACGTCAAGGGTGCCCGCGTGCACCTGGCGATTCCGAAAAGCTCGGTATTCGTCCGTGATGACCGCAAGCCAAGCGCTTCGGTACTGGTCGAGCTGTACGCCGGTCGTTCGCTGGAGCCGAGTCAGGTCATGGCCATCATCAATCTGGTGGCCACCAGTGTTCCCGAGCTGAGCAAGTCGCAGATTACCGTCGTTGACCAGAAGGGGGCTCTGCTTTCCGATCAGGCGGAAAACTCCGAGCTGACCATGGCCGGCAAGCAATTCGACTACAGCCGTCGCATGGAAAGCATGCTCACCCAGCGCGTGCAGAACATTCTGCAGCCGATTCTGGGCAATGATCGCTATAAGGCCGAGGTCTCGGCAGTGGTTGATTTCAGCGCTGTCGAATCGACCGCCGAAAGCTTCAACCCTGATCAACCTGCCTTGCGCAGCGAGCAGTCGGTCAATGAACAACGTTCCAGCAGCTCAAGCTCGGGCGGCGTTCCGGGGGCGCTGAGCAATCAGCCGCCCGGCCCGGCGACGGCTCCGCAGACTGCAGGCGGTGGCGCAGCCGGTGCAGCCGGCCCTATCGCTCCAGGCCAACCCCTGCTGGATGCCAATGGTCAGCAGATCATGGACCCGGCAACCGGTCAGCCCGCGTTGGCGCCATACCCGGCCGACAAGCGCGTGCAGTCGACCAAGAACTTCGAGCTTGACCGTTCCATCAGTCACACCAAGCAGCAGCAGGGCCGTCTGACCCGCCTTTCGGTTGCGGTAGTGGTCGATGACATGGTCAAGACCAACGCGGCCAATGGCGAAGTCACCCGTGCTCCATGGAGCGCGGCGGATCTCGCTCGCTTCACGCGGCTGGTACAGGATGCCGTCGGTTTCGACGCCAGCCGCGGCGACAGCGTCAGCGTGATCAACGTGCCGTTCTCCAGCGAACGCGCTGAAGTGCTGCCTGAAGCGTCGTTCTATTCGCAACCCTGGTTCTGGGACATCGTCAAGCAGGCTGTTGGCGTGATCTTCATCCTGATCCTGGTGTTCGGTGTACTGCGCCCGGTGTTGAACAACATCACCAATGGCAAGCGCAAGGAACTGGCAGGTTTCGGCGGCGACGCCGAACTGGGTGGCATGGGCGGTCTGGACGGCGAATTGTCCAACGATCGCGTAAGTCTGGGTGGCCCGCAGAGCATTCTGCTGCCAAGCCCGACCGAAGGCTATGACGCACAGCTGAACGCAATCAAGAGTTTGGTGGCTGAGGATCCTGGCCGTGTGGCTCAGGTTGTGAAAGAGTGGATCAACACTGATGAATGAACGAGCCATGGTAGCCAAACTCTCCAAAGTTGAAAAAGCGGCTGTACTGTTGCTCTCGCTGGGCGAAACCGATGCGGCTCAGGTGCTCCGGCACATGGGCCCCAAGGAAGTCCAGAAAGTGGGTGTGGCGATGGCGCAGATGCGCAACGTGCATCGCGAGCAGGTCGAAGAGGTCATGAGCGAATTCGTCGACATCGTCGGCGATCAGACCAGCCTTGGCGTCGGTTCCGACGGCTATATCCGCAAGATGCTGACCCAGGCACTGGGCGAGGACAAGGCCAACGGCTTGATCGACCGGATTCTGCTGGGTGGCAATACCAGCGGCCTGGACAGCCTCAAGTGGATGGAGCCGCGTGCGGTCGCCGACGTGATCCGTTTCGAGCACCCGCAGATTCAGGCCATCGTGGTCGCCTACCTCGACGCCGATCAGGCGGGCGAGGTGCTTGGGCATTTCGATCACAAGGTCCGCCTCGACATCATCCTGCGCGTGTCATCGCTCAACACCGTACAGCCAGCGGCTCTCAAGGAATTGAACCAGATTCTCGAGAAGCAGTTCTCCGGTAACGCCAACACGTCGCGTACCACACTGGGTGGTATCAAGCGTGCGGCCGACATCATGAACTTCCTCGACAGCTCGATCGAAGGTTCGCTCATGGACTCGATCCGCGAGGTCGACGAAGACCTTTCGGTGCAGATCGAGGACCTCATGTTCGTCTTCAACAATCTTTCCGATGTCGACGACCGTGGTATCCAGGCGCTGCTGCGCGAAGTATCCTCGGACGTGCTGGTACTCGCGCTCAAGGGCTCGGACGAAGGCATCAAGGAAAAAATCTTCAAGAACATGTCCAAGCGTGCCTCTGAGCTGCTGCGCGACGATCTGGAAGCAAAAGGTCCGGTGCGTGTCAGCGATGTGGAAACCGCCCAGAAAGAAATCCTCACCATTGCGCGTCGTATGGCCGAGGCCGGCGAGATCGTACTCGGTGGCAAGGGTGGCGAGGAAATGATCTAAGGATTCAGCCGACTCATGTCCAGTTCCAATAAAGAATCGGCCAGCGACCTCATTCGCGCCAAGGACGCCGCGTTGCTCGACATCTGGGCGCTGCCCAGCTTCGATCCACACGTGGAGCCCGAACCTGAACCGGAACCCGAGCTGGTCGACGAACCGGCCGAGATGGAAGAAGTGCCGCTGGATGAAGTCCAGCCACTGACTCTGGAAGAGCTGGAAAGCATCCGCCAGGAGGCCTGGAACGAAGGCTTCGCCACCGGTGAAAAGGAAGGTTTTCACGGCACTCAGCTAAAAGTGCGTCAGGAGGCGGAGGTCGTTCTTGCGGCAAAAGTTGCCAGCCTGGAACAACTGATGGGTAATCTGCTGGCACCTATCGCCGAGCAGGACACCCAGATCGAAAAGGCTGTCATTTACCTCGTCGAGCACATCGCGCGCAAGGTCATTCAGCGCGAGCTGGTCACGGACTCGGCACAGATTGCCAGCGTGCTGCGCGATGCCCTCAAGCTATTGCCGATGGGCGCGCAGAATGTGCGAATTTTCATAAATCCTCAGGACTTTCTGCTGGTCAAGGCCATGCGTGAACGTCACGAGGAGTCGTGGAAGATCGTCGAAGACGAAGACCTGCTGCCGGGCGGTTGCCGCATCGAAACCGAGCATAGCCGTATCGACGCCAGCGTCGAAACACGCATTGCCCTGGCGATTTCCAAGATGCACGACCAGTTGCATGAACAGGTCACTCATCCTGCTGCAGCGGATCTGAGCGTTGATCTGGATGTCTCGCCAGGCAAAGCCCCCAATGCTGAAGAATCTGACGCGGACACCCTCGATGCGCCTTGATCGCACCAGTTTCGCCAAGCGCCTCGGTTCCTATGCCGAGTCGATCAGCCTGCCTGCCCAGCCCGTAGTGGAAGGTCGTCTGCTGCGCATGGTGGGTCTGACGCTTGAGGCCGAGGGCCTGCGCGCGGCAATGGGCAGCCGGTGTGTGGTTATCAATGACGACAGCCATCACCCGGTGGAAGTCGAAGCTGAAGTGATGGGTTTTTCCGGTGGCAAGGTGTTTCTCATGCCGGTCGGCAGCGTGGCCGGCATCGCGCCTGGCGCGCGGGTTGTGCCGCTGGCCGATACCGGTCGTCTGCCGATGGGCATGAGCATGCTGGGCCGGGTCCTTGATGGTGCCGGTCGTCCGCTGGATGGTCGCTCGCCGATCAAGGCCGAAGACTGGGTGCCGATGGATGGCCCGACCATCAACCCGCTCAAGCGTGACCCCATCAGTCAGCCACTGGATGTCGGCATTCGGTGCATCAACGGTTTATTGACGGTGGGTCGCGGTCAGCGTCTCGGGCTGTTTGCCGGTACGGGCGTGGGCAAGAGTGTGCTGCTCGGCATGATGACGCGCTTCACCGAAGCGGACATCATCGTCGTTGGCCTGATCGGGGAGCGGGGCCGTGAGGTCAAGGAGTTCATCGAGCACATCCTCGGCGAGGAGGGCCTGAAGCGTTCGGTGGTGGTCGCTTCGCCAGCCGATGATGCGCCTCTGATGCGTTTGCGCGCAGCGATGTATTGCACGCGAATCGCCGAATACTTTCGTGACAAGGGCAAGAATGTCCTGTTGCTGATGGATTCACTGACCCGTTTTGCTCAGGCTCAGCGGGAAATCGCGCTGGCCATTGGCGAGCCGCCGGCCACCAAGGGCTATCCTCCATCAGTGTTTGCCCGCTTGCCCAAACTGGTCGAGCGCGCCGGCAACGCTGAAAAGGGTGGTGGTTCTATTACCGCGTTTTACACCGTGCTCTCCGAAGGCGATGACCAGCAGGACCCGATTGCCGATTCGGCGCGCGGTGTGCTGGACGGCCACATCGTGCTGTCCCGGCGCCTGGCCGAAGAGGGGCATTACCCGGCTATCGATATCGAAGCGTCCATCAGCCGGGTCATGCCCGCCGTGGTCAGCCCCGAGCACATGGCGCGTGCGCAGCATTTCAAACAGTTGTGGTCACGCTATCAGCAGACTCGCGACCTCATCAGCGTGGGGGCCTATGTAGCAGGCGGCGATCGCGAAACGGACATGGCGATTGCGCTGCATCCGGTACTGGTGCGCTATCAGCGTCAGGCGTTGCGCGAGAACGAAAGCATGCAGGGCAGCAGCGAGGCGCTGGCGTCGATCTTCGCACCAGCGACTGGCGGCTGATAACCCATGGCGCAGAGTCGAGCGGCGCGTCTGGCGCCGGTGGTCGAGATGGCAGAGGCTGCCGAGCGAACTGCCGCCCAGCGCCTTGGGCACTTCCAGGGGCAGGTCAATCTTGCCAACAACAAGCTGCAGGAACTTGACCAGTTTCGTCAGGATTATCAGCAACAATGGTTGCAGCGCGGCAGTGCCGGGGTTTCCGGGCAGTGGCTGCTGGGTTATCAACGCTTTCTCAGTCAGCTCGATGTCGCCGTTGCCCAGCAATACAAAAGTCTTGAATGGCACAAAGCCAATCTGGATCGGGCGCGCAGCGCCTGGCAGGATTGCTACGCGCGGGTAGAGGGCTTGCGCAAGCTGGTGCAGCGGTACATGGACGAGGCGCGCAGGCTGGAAGACAAGCGCGAGCAGAAATTGCTCGACGAGTTGTCGCAGCGCCTGCCTCGTCATGAACAATTCTGACGTTTGACTCAATCAGACCCGCAGTGATCTCTCTGGCTGGTCTACGCTATCAATGTCTCGGTGATGAAACACCTCGAGGTTCCCATGACTGTCACTTCCGAACGTTCTGCCGATGGCCAGACGCTGACCCTTTATATCGAAGGGCGTTTCGATTTCAATTCCCATCAGGCGTTTCGCACTGCCTATGAGGACTATCCGCAGTCACTGAACTACGTGGTCGACCTGCGCGGTACGCATTATCTGGACAGTTCTGCGCTGGGCATGCTGTTGCTGCTGCGCGATCACGCCGGAGGTGACAAGGCATTGGTACGCTTGGTCAACTGCACGCCTGATGTGCTGAAGATTCTGGCCATTTCCAATTTCTCGAAGCTGTTCGAATTGAGCATACCCAGTGCAGCCAGCCCCGAACAAACTGTGCATTCTGATCGCTGATGACAGCACCAGTGACCGCTTGCTGCTGTCAACCATCGTGGCGCGGCAGGGTCACCGGGTCCTCAGCGCGGGCAACGGTGTCGAAGCGGTTGCCATCTTCAAGGCCGAAAGCCCGCAGTTGATTCTGATGGACGCCATGATGCCGGTCATGGATGGTTTCGAAGCGGCGCGAAGGATCAAGGCGATGGCCGGCGAATCGCTGGTGCCGATCATCTTCCTGACCTCGCTCACCGAAGGCGAGGCGCTTGCACGCTGCCTGGACGCCGGTGGTGACGACTTTATGTCCAAGCCTTACAACCCGCTGGTATTGGCCGCCAAGCTCAACGCCATGAACCGTTTGCGGGTATTGCACGAGACTGTTCGCCAGCAGCGTGACCAGATCGCCAGGCACCATGAATATCTGCTCAATGAGCAACGTGTCGCCAAGGCGGTGTTCGATCAGATCGCCCACGCCGGTTGCCTGGGGGCGAGCAATATCCGCTACCTGCAGTCCCCCTACGCACTGTTCAACGGCGACCTGATGCTGGCCGCTTACACCCCCGCCGGGCACATGCAGGTGCTGCTCGGTGATTTCACCGGACATGGCTTGCCGGCTGCCGTTGGCGCGATGCCGCTTGCAGAAGTGTTCTATGGCATGACAGCCAAGGGCTATGGCCTGGTTGAAATCCTCCGTGAAATGAACGCCAAGCTCAAACGCATCCTCCCGGTCGACATGTTTTGTTGTGCGACGCTGCTGTGTATCAATCTGCCGCAGCGGCAGGTCGAGGTATGGAGCGGCGGCTTGCCGGACGGCTACCTGCTGCGCGGCGCACAGGGCGAGCATGTGCCGCTGGCCTCGAATCATCTGCCCTTGGGCGTATTGAGCGTCGATGCCTTCGACGCGCGCACCGACGTGTATCCGTTGGCGCCGGGTGACCGCATATTTCTGTTGTCCGACGGCGTGCTCGACACCAGTAACAGTCAGGAGGAGCTGTTCGGTGCGCAGCGTCTGCGACAGGTTCTGTCGGCCAATCGCGAACCGCAGTTGCTGATCGAAGAGATCCTCGAGGCGCTCAACGAATTTGGCGGCAAGGCGCGTGACGATGTCAGTCTGCTGGAAGTCAGCGCTGTCGAAGCGCCGCTGCAAAGTCTGCCTGCCATGATGTATTCGGACAGCGGCGCCTCCAGCCCGCTGGACTGGTCGGCCAGCTTCGAGTTTCGTGCCTCGACCCTCAAGCGTTTCAACCCCCTGCCTTACGTACTGCAATTGCTGCTGGAGGTACATGGCCTGCGTGATCAGGGTGCCGCACTGCACATGGTGCTCGGCGAGCTGTACAGCAATGCGCTGGAGCATGGTGTGCTAGGGTTGGATTCGGCGCTCAAGCACGACGCAGCAGGCTTCGCGCTCTATTATCAGCAGCGGGCAGAACGCCTCGACAGGCTGCAGTCCGGCTTCATCCGCATGACCCTGCAGGTTGAAACGGTCGCGCAGGGCGGTCGGCTGACCCTCGGTGTCGAGGACAGCGGCCAGGGATTTGATGTGGAAAAGACCCGGACGCTGACGCCTGCCAGCAATGAACTGTATGGTCGCGGGCTGCATCTGGTCTGTGAGTTGAGCCGCGAGGCCAGGTGGTCCAGGGATGGCAGGACCGCCTGCGTGGAATTTTCCTGGGAGGGAGTGGCATAATCCCCGCCTGGAGTCTTGATCAAGGAGTGAACAAGTGTCGATTCATCTGGATTACAGCGTGTTGAATACCTTGCAGGAGGTCATGGAAGACGAATATCCAACCTTGCTGGATGTTTTTCTCAAGGATTCCGAGCAGCGTATCGCGCAGTTGCGTCTGGCTGCCGGGTCCCGCAATCCTGACTTTCAGGAGTTGAGCCTTACCGCTCACAGCTTCAAGGGCAGCAGTAGCAACATGGGGGCCTTGCAGCTTTCCGAGCTGTGCCGTCAGCTCGAGGAGCAGGCCCGCCAGGAGCAGTTCGCAGGTCTGGCAGAATTGATTGGCACGATCGACAGTGAATACATGACGATTCGCGGGTTGTTCAATTCCGAGCGGCAGCTGTTCGTCAGCTGAGCCCTGAAGTCTCCCTCGATTCCCGTTATGGAGATCATTTAAAAATTGGCCCGCATATTGCTAGCTACTCTGGTAAGGCGATAACCAGCAGCTGATGCGGAGACCGAAATGCCCCTTGCTACCAATGCGCTTCTTCAGGCTACAACCTCTGTGACCGCCAGGTCCGGTGTGGCCAACAATGCGGTCAAGTCTGCTGACAGCAGCAAGGACGGGGCCTCCAGCTTTTCCAATGTCTATGCAAAGCAGGCGAAAGACACCGTCCCTGCGCGTGACGATACGCCCGTAAAACCAGCTCGCGACAAGACCGCGCCTGACAAGGACAAGGTTGCCGCTGGCAAGGACAAGCCTGCAAGCGATCAGACGAATGCCGCCGACAAGTCGAGCGTTGCCGATAGCGGCAATGATTTGCCAGCCAAGTCGGCAAGTGCGGATGATGACGCGGCGCATTCCGACTCGAAGCAGGACGATGCGCAGGCCTCTGCCGATCCGGCGCTGACTGAGGGCCAGGCGGTCGTCGATCCGGCCCTTGACCCGGCATTGCAGGCAATGGCCGCACAGGCTCCCGCGGCACCTGTAGGCAAGGCACCACCAAGTGCGGAAGTTGTCACCGCACCAGTGGTCTCGGCGCTCACTACCACTCAGGCGGCACCGCCAGTCGTGGCCGAAGACGCCTTCAATCCCGACGCCGATCCGCTGGACGGTCTGGATGCCGTGCAGTTGGCGCTGGAAAACGCCACTGCCAAGACTCAACTGGCTGCGCAGAACGCCCAGGCTGCCAACAAGGCGACGCCGAGCAACTCTGAAGCTGACCCCAATCAGAATATCGTCAATAACCTGTCGGTCCTGAGCGAGCAACTTCCCTCCGAAGGCAGCAGCACTGAAAGCAGTGACAAGTCGTTCAGCGGTTTGATCGGTGAGGGTCTGAAGGATGTCAAAGGCGCCGCCGGCGACACGCGCGTCGACAACTTTGCCGATCGCCTCGCTGCGCTCAGCCAGGCCGCGCAACCGGCACGCGCAGCGGCAGCACCTGCCGCGCCCTTGATGAACCAGCCGTTGGCCATGCATCAAAGCGGCTGGACCGAAGGCATCGTCGACCGCGTCATGTACCTGTCGAGCCAGAATCTCAAGACCGCCGATATCAAGCTGGAACCTGCCGAACTCGGTCGTCTCGATATTCGTATCAACATGGCGCCTGAGCAGCAGACCCAGGTGACCTTCATGAGCGCCCATATGGGTGTACGTGATGCACTGGAAAGCCAGATGTCGAAGTTGCGTGAGTCGTTCGTGCAGCAGGGGCTTGGCAACGTCGACGTCAATGTTTCCGACCAGTCGCAACAGCAGGCCCAGCAACAGGCTCAGGAGCAGGCCAGCCGTGCCCAGCGCAGCGGTCGTGGCGGTGGCATGAGTTCCAGCGATACCTCCGATGAAATCGCAGGCGTCGATGCAGCCATTCCGGTCAGCCAGCCAGCGGCACGTGTGATCGGCACCAGTGAGATCGATTATTACGCGTGAGGCTCTTGAGTTGCATGGCAGCCGCGACGCGATGTCATGCATTGCATGAACTTGATGGCGCAGAAATGCTTTTTTAACGCGATGGCACAGACGACCCAGATTGCGACGTAAGTGACAGGGTGAAGTCGGGCCGGAAACGGAGTTGCGGGCTTTGCCTACTTTGGCCCCATCAAAGTAGGTCGCCGAGGGGCGAAAAGGTGACTTGAGTCGAACCTCAATCCACCTGAGAACGAAAAACCATTGTGTGACGCGGAGCGTCACGAACTGCATTCCCACGCGGAGCGTGGGGACGATAGTCGTGGCAGCCGCGACACGACGTCATGAACTGCATTCCCACGCGGAGCGTGAGGAACGATAGTTATTAGCTCCCGAACTGTGCCTTTAGCCAAACTGCTCTAAAGTGCTTTCACAAGAATCACGATCCCTTCGCGCCCAGGCGCGTAACCGTTTGTGTCCAATACATCTCCGCCTCGTACAACTCTGGCATAACACTTGCTCTGCCTCTGTCACGTATTGAAGAACCTCTTGAATAGTGACGGATTATTGGCATGGCGCAGAGCGAAGAAGTTAAAGACCCCGCGACCACAGGCAAAGGTAAAGGCAAACTCAAGCTCATTATCATCGCCGTCGTGGCGCTGCTGCTGGCCGTAGGCTTGTCGGTGGGCGCGACCTGGTTCCTCATGCACAAGAGCGAAAGCAAGGAAGATCCAGCGGCGGCCGCAGCGGCAGCCAACGTCAAGCCAGTGGCGGTGTTCGAACCGATGACCCCGGCCTTTGTGGTCAACTTCAACGCCAATGGCCGCCAACGCTACATGCAGGTGAGCATCACCATGCTGGGCCGTAACGCAGCCGACATGGAAGCGCTGAAGGTCCACATGCCATTGATCCGCAACAATCTGGTCATGCTGTTTGCAGCCATTCCCTTCGAATCGCTGGCTTCGCCGATCGGCCAGGAAATGCTGCGTCAGAAAGCGACCGCCAGCATTCAGGAAGTCGCGCAGAAAGAACTCGGCAAGACTGTGATCGAACAGCTGCTCTTCACTAACCTCGTATTGCAGTAGGACTCTCACATGGCCGTGCAAGACCTGCTCTCCCAGGACGAGATCGATGCGCTGCTGCATGGCGTCGACGATGGGATGGTCCAGACTGACAACAACAGCGAACCTGGGAGTGTCAAAAGTTACGACCTGACCAGCCAGGACCGGATCGTCCGCGGACGCATGCCGACGCTGGAAATGATCAACGAGCGCTTCGCCCGCTACACACGTATCAGCATGTTCAACCTGCTGCGCCGCTCGGCGGACGTGGCGGTGGGCGGTGTTCAGGTCATGAAGTTCGGTGAGTACGTGCATTCCCTGTACGTGCCGACCAGCCTCAATCTGGCCAAGATCAAGCCGCTGCGTGGCACCGCGCTGTTCATTCTTGACGCCAAGCTGGTGTTCAAGTTGGTGGATAACTTTTTCGGCGGTGACGGTCGTCACGCCAAGATCGAAGGCCGGGAGTTCACGCCGACCGAACTGCGTGTCGTGCGCATGGTGCTGGATCAGGCGTTTGTCGACCTCAAGGAGGCCTGGCAGGCGATCATGGAAGTCAATTTCGAGTACATCAACTCGGAAGTGAACCCGGCCATGGCCAACATCGTCGGGCCGAGCGAGGCTGTAGTGATCTCCACCTTCCACATCGAACTGGATGGCGGTGGCGGCGATCTGCACGTGACCATGCCGTACTCGATGATCGAGCCGATCCGCGAAATGCTCGATGCCGGCTTCCAGTCGGATCTGGACGATCAGGACGAGCGCTGGGTCAATGCGCTCAAGGAAGACGTGCTGGATGTCAATGTGCCTCTTACTACGACCGTCGCCCAGCGTCAGCTGCCGCTGCGTGACATCCTGCACATGCGACCTGGTGATGTGATCCCGGTGGAATTGAGCGACTCGCTGGTCATGCGTGCCAATGGCGTACCTTCATTCAAGGTCAAGCTTGGCTCGCACAAGGGCAAGATGGCCCTGCAAGTAATCGAACCCATAGCGCGACGCTGACCTGTCTGGTCGACGTCGGAAATTGTTGCGTAACTGAAATACTGCGTGCAGAGGACAACTGATGGCTGATGAAAACGATATGACGTCTGCTGAAGATCAGGCGTTGGCCGATGAGTGGGCTGCTGCATTGGGCGAAGCTGGCGACAGTCAGGCTGACATCGATGCGTTGCTGGCTGCGGATGCGGGGAATTCGGGTAGCCGGATGACCATGGAAGAGTTCGGCAGCGTGCCGAAAAGCACGGGGCCGGTTTCTCTGGATGGGCCTAATCTGGATGTGATTCTTGACATTCCGGTGTCGATCTCCATGGAAGTGGGCAGCACTGACATCAATATCCGTAACCTGCTGCAGCTCAACCAGGGCTCGGTGATCGAGCTGGATCGTCTGGCTGGTGAGCCGCTGGACGTGTTGGTCAACGGGACGCTCATCGCGCACGGTGAGGTGGTGGTGGTCAACGAGAAGTTCGGCATCCGTCTGACCGACGTGATCAGCCCGAGCGAACGCATCAAGAAGCTGCGCTAAGTGAGGCGCTGGCTGAGTGTTCTGCTGACCCTGCCATCGCTGGCCTGGGCCGCCGAACCCGCCGTTCAGGCGGCGCCTGCGCAAGTGGCCAATACGGTCTCCGGCGGTATGGGCGGGCAGGTGGTGCAACTGCTGTTCGGTCTGATCCTGGTGATTGGCCTGATTTTCGTACTCGCGTGGCTGATGCGCCGGGTGCAGCGCGTCGGGCCGAACAGCAATCAGGTGATCGAGCTGGTGAGCTCGCGCGCGCTGGGGCCGCGTGATCGGCTGGTGCTGGTGCAGATCGGCAATGAACAAGTGCTGCTGGGCATTACGCCCGGGCGAATCACGCCTTTGCATGTGCTCAAGGAGCCCGTGCAGGTGCCGGTGCGCGAGCAGGCTACCCCTGAATTCGCTCAGCGCCTGATGGAGCTGATGGGCAAGGATAAGGACAAGAAGTAATGGGCGCCTTGCGTTTCCTGATACTGCTGTTGCTGGTGATGGTGACGCCCGCTGCGCTAGCGGCCGATCCGCTGTCGATCCAGGCGATCACGCTGTCCAATGGTGCCGATGGTCAGCAGGAGTATTCGGTCAGTCTGCAGATTCTGCTGATCATGACCGCGCTGAGCTTCATTCCGGCGTTCGTCATGTTGATGACCAGCTTCACGCGGATCATCATCGTCTTCTCGATTCTGCGTCAGGCCCTCGGCTTGCAGCAGACGCCGTCGAACCAGATCCTCACCGGCATGGCGTTGTTTCTGACCATGTTCATCATGGCGCCGGTATTCGACCGGGTGAATCAGGATGCGCTACAGCCTTATCTGGCTGAAAAGCTCACGGCGCAGGATGCTGTCGCCAAAGCTCAGGTGCCGATCAAGGATTTCATGCTGGCACAAACCCGCACCAGTGACCTCGAGCTGTTCATGCGTCTGTCCAAGCGCACCGACATCCCGACCCCGGATGCTGCGCCGCTGACCATTCTGGTCCCTGCGTTCGTGATTTCGGAGCTCAAGACGGCGTTTCAGATCGGTTTCATGATCTTCATTCCGTTCCTGATCATCGATCTGGTGGTGGCCAGCGTGCTGATGGCGATGGGTATGATGATGCTGTCGCCGCTGATCATTTCTCTGCCGTTCAAGATCATGCTGTTTGTGCTGGTGGACGGCTGGGCGCTGATTGTCGGCACCCTGGCCGGCAGTTTTGGTGGCGTATGAGCCGTTTCACTGAGGAGTCTGCCCGATGACGCCGGAAGTAGCCGTCGATCTGTTCCGCGAGGCGCTGTGGCTGACCACTGTGCTGGTTGCGATTCTTGTTGTGCCAAGCCTGTTGTGCGGTCTGCTGGTGGCAATGTTTCAGGCGGCCACGCAGATCAACGAACAGACCCTGAGCTTCCTGCCGCGCCTGCTGGTGATGCTCGTCACCCTCATCGTCATCGGCCCGTGGCTGTTGAAAATATTCATGGAATACATGCTGTCGTTGTACACCAGTATTCCGACCCTGATCGGCTAGCATCGCATGCAGCCGATGCTCGCGCTGACCGATACCCAGATCAGTACCTGGGTAGCCAGCTTCATGTTGCCGCTGTTTCGCATCATCGCGTTGCTGATGACCATGCCGATCATCGGCACCACGCTGGTCCCGCGTCGGGTGCGCATGTACCTCGCCGTGGCGATCACCGTGGTGGTCGCGCCTGCGCTGCCAGCCATGCCGCCCGTGCAGGCGCTCGACCTGAGCGCGCTATTGCTGATCGGCGAACAGATCATCATCGGCGCCGGGATGGGCCTGTCGCTGCAGTTGTTCTTTCATATCTTTGTGGTCGCCGGGCAGATCATCTCGACGCAGATGGGGATGGGCTTCGCCTCGATGGTCGACCCTACCAACGGTGTCTCCTCCGCCACCATTGGCCAGTTCTTTACGATGCTGGTCACCCTGTTGTTCCTGGCCATGAACGGTCATCTGGTGGTGCTGGAAATCCTCGTCGAGAGCTTTACCACGATGCCGGTCGGCAGTGGTTTGCTGGTCAATAACTTTTGGGAGCTGGCCAACGGGTTGGGCTGGGTACTGGCTTCGGGTCTGCGGCTGGTGTTGCCTGCGATTACCGCGCTGCTGATCATCAACATCGCTTTTGGCGTCATGACCCGTGCCGCGCCGCAACTCAACATCTTTTCCATCGGTTTCCCGCTCACGCTGGTGTTGGGCATGGTCATTCTGTGGATGACCATGGGCGACATTCTCAATCAGTATCAACCGATCGCTACGCAGGCATTGCAGGCGTTGCGCGACATGGTGAGGGCTCGTTGAATGGCAGAAAACGAGAATGGCCAGGACAAGACAGAAGACCCCACGGAAAAAAAGGTCAAGGACTCACGGGCTGACGGCCAGATCGCTCGCTCCAAGGAACTGACCACGCTGGTGGTGATGCTGATGGGGGCGGGAGGGCTGTTGATGTTCGGCTCCGATATCGCCCTGATGATGTCCGAGCTGATGCGTGACAACTTCACGATATCCCGCGAAACCCTGATGGATCAGTCCTACATGGGCAAGGCGCTGCTCAGTTCCGGGATGCACGCGCTGGTCGTGGTTCTGCCATTTCTGATCGCCATGCTGGTTGCCGCACTGGTAGGGCCGATCATGCTCGGCGGCTGGCTGTTCGCCACCAAATCACTGATGCCCAAGTTCAGCCGCATGAATCCGGCAGCAGGGCTCAAACGCATGTTTTCGCCGCATGCGCTGGTCGAATTGCTCAAGTCTTTCGGCAAATTCCTGATCACTCTGGCGGTTGCGCTGGTGGTCCTGAACAATGAGCGCAAGGACCTGGTCGCGATTGCCCACGAGCCGCTTGAGCAGGCCATGATTCACAGCCTGATGGTGGTGGGCTGGAGCAGTTTCTGGATGGCGTGTGGCCTGATATTCATCGCGGCGGCGGACGTGCCGTTCGTGTTGTATGAGGCGCACAAGAAGCTGCTGATGACCAAGCAGGAGGTGCGCGACGAGCACAAGAACAGCGAGGGCAGCCCGGAGGTCAAGCAACGTATTCGCCAGTTGCAGCGTGAAATGTCCCAGCGACGCATGATGGCCTCCGTCCCTGAGGCTGACGTGATCATTACCAACCCGACACACTTCGCCGTCGCCCTCAAATACGATCCCGAGCAGGGCGGGGCACCGATGTTGCTGGCCAAGGGTACTGATCTGGTGGCGCTGAAAATTCGCGAAATCGGCGCGCATAACGAGATCCTGATTCTGGAATCTGCGGCACTGGCGCGTTCCATTTACTACAGCACCGAACTCGATCAGGAAATTCCCGCCGGCCTGTATCTGGCCGTCGCCCAGGTGCTGGCCTACGTCTATCAGATCCGCCAGTTCCGTGCCGGTCAGGGCAAGCGCCCCGACCCTCTGGGCGACATCAAAATCCCTCCCGACCTGCAGCGCGACGCGTAGTCCGGTCCCCTCTCGCGACGTTCGGGCATCAATCTGAAAGGCCCTGGTTTCAGACGCTCCGCGTCCGCTCTTGCACAGGCAAACGAGAAGATTTTTCTGACTGCGCTCAGCGCACTGGATTTACGTGATTTCTGTGTCTAAAGCCTTACTGCCACTGGCTTTGTAAAAGTTGGACAGCTTTTTGCAACAGGGTCGATACAGGTCGCCATCGGCGTCAATGTTTTGATCTAGTGCGCAGGTAAACAATCAGTGGATCGTTCTCAGATATTCAGTAGCGCACGCAGCAATATCACAGGCCTTGGCCGTGGTCAGTTGGGCGTTCCGCTGTTGTTGCTGGTCATGATGGCAATGATGATGTTGCCGATGCCGCCATTCCTGCTGGACGTGTTCTTCACGTTCAACATTGCACTGTCCATCGTCGTGCTTCTGGTGTGCGTTTACGCCCTGCGGCCGCTGGACTTCTCGGTGTTTCCAACCATTCTGCTGGTCGCCACGTTGCTGCGTCTGGCACTCAACGTTGCTTCCACGCGTGTGGTCATGCTTCACGGTCAGGACGGTCATGCCGCTGCGGGCAAGGTGATTCAGGCCTTCGGTGAAGTTGTGATCGGTGGCAACTATGTCGTCGGTATCGTGGTGTTCGCGATTCTGATGATCATCAACTTCGTGGTAATCACCAAAGGTGCCGGCCGTATTTCCGAGGTCAGCGCGCGTTTCACCCTCGACGCGATGCCTGGCAAGCAGATGGCCATCGACGCGGACCTCAACGCCGGCCTTATCGATCAACCGGAAGCCAAGCGCCGCCGTGCCGAAGTCGCTCAAGAGGCCGAGTTCTACGGTTCCATGGACGGTGCCAGCAAATTCGTGCGCGGCGATGCGATTGCCGGTCTGCTGATCCTGTTCATCAACCTGATCGGCGGCATGCTGGTCGGTATTCTGCAACACAACATGACCTTCGCCGACGCAGGCCGCGTGTACACGCTGCTGACCATCGGTGACGGTTTGGTGGCGCAATTGCCATCACTGCTTTTGTCGACTGCCGCTGCGATCATGGTGACCCGCGCTTCCGGTTCGGAAGAGATGGGTAAGCTGATCAATCGGCAGATGTTTGCCTCGCCCAAGGCGCTGGCCGTTTCCGCTGCGATCATGATCGTGATGGGACTGGTGCCGGGTATGCCGCACTTCTCCTTCATCAGCCTTGGCCTGGTAGCGGCGGGCGGCGCGTATCTGCTCTGGAAGAAAGAGAATCAGGTGAAGGTCGAAGCGCTGGCCGAAGTGCAGCGTCAACAGGATCTGCTGCCGTCGCCGACCCGCGTTCAAGACGCCAAGGAACTGGGTTGGGATGACGTGACGCCCATCGATATCATCGGGCTGGAAGTGGGTTATCGCCTGATTCCGCTGGTGGACCGCAATCAGGGTGGTCAGTTGCTGGCGCGTATCAAGGGCGTGCGCAAGAAGCTGTCGCAGGAACTTGGCTTCCTGATGCCGACCGTACACATCCGTGACAACCTCGATCTGGCACCCAGCGCTTATCGCCTGACACTGATGGGTGTGATTCTGGCCGAGGCCGAAATCTACCCGGATCGCGAGCTGGCGATCAACCCCGGTCAAGTCTTCGGGACCCTGAACGGCATCACCGCCAGAGACCCGGCGTTTGGTCTGGAGGCTGTATGGATCGAAATCAGCCAGCGCAGCCAGGCACAGTCGCTGGGGTATACCGTGGTGGATGCCAGCACTGTAGTGGCAACCCACTTGAACCAGATTCTCTATAAGCACTCTCATGAGCTGATTGGTCACGAAGAAGTCCAGCAATTGATGCAATTGCTGGCCAAAAGCTCGCCCAAGCTGGCTGAAGAGCTGGTCCCGGGCGTCCTGTCCCTGTCCTCGCTGCTCAACGTGCTGCAAGCGCTTCTGGCTGAACATGTACCTGTGCGTGATATTCGCAGCATTGCCGAAGCTATCGCCAACAACGCCGGTAAGAGTCAAGATACCGCCGCTTTGGTGGCCGCCGTGCGCGTGGGTCTGAGCCGCGCAATCGTCCAAAGCATTGTAGGGGTTGAGCCGGAGCTGCCTGTTATCACTCTGGAGCCAAGGTTGGAACAGATATTGCTCAATAGTTTGCAGAAGGCTGGTCAGGGTCAGGAAGAAGGCGTTCTTCTTGAGCCAAGCATGGCTGAGAAGCTCCAGCGTTCGTTGATTGAGGCCGCCCAGCGTCAGGAGATGCAAGGGTTGCCGGTAATTCTTCTGGTAGCAGGGCCTGTCCGGGCGATGCTGTCACGATTTGGACGATTGGCTGTACCGAACATGCATGTTCTGGCGTATCAGGAAATTCCGGACAACAAGCAAGTAACCATCGTAGCGACTGTCGGGCCGAACGGCTGAGGTAGTGAGTCATGCAAGTTAAGCGATTTTTCGCCGCCGATATGCGTCAAGCCATGAAACTGGTTCGCGATGAGCTGGGCGCCGAGGCGGCCATCATCGGTAACCGGCGCATTGCCGGTGGCGTAGAGCTGACTGCCGCTCTGGATTACAAGCTGTCCGCCCTCGCACCGCGCGTGCCGAACATGGAGCTTGAAGACGAGCTGCGCAAGACCCAGTCGCGCATCGTCTCCGCTCAGGCCGAATTGAATAACCGCAGCGACAGCGACGCGTCGATCAATCTTCAGCTGTTTTCCGGCAAGCCGGCCAGCGCTGTGGACACGCACATCGAGCCGACGCTCGAAGAGCCGCCGCGTCCATTCGCATATACGCCGCCAGCCGCTGCAGAGCCGGCCGTTGGCCAGCGCGCCTACGACTCGATGCGCTCCGAACTGAATGGCCTGCGCGAGCTGCTGGAAGTCCAGCTCGGCTCCCTGGCCTGGAACCAGCTGCAGGGCAGTCGGCCGCAGCAGGCCAATCTGTGGCGTCGCCTGCAACGTGTCGGTCTGTCCGGCCCGTTGTCGCGCGATCTGCTCTCGATGATTCCGGAGATCGACGAGCCTCGTCAGGCCTGGCGCATGCTGCTGGCCCATCTGGCACGCATGATTGCTGTCCCGGACATCGAGCCGCTCGAAGAGGGTGGAGTGATTGCCATGGTCGGGCCTGCCGGCATGGGCAAGACCACCACGCTGGCCAAGCTGGCGGCGCGTTATGTGTTGAAGTACGGCCCGCAGAACATCGCGCTGGTCAGCATGGACAGCTTCCGCATCGGCGCACAGGAGCAACTCAAGACCCTTGGGCGCATCCTCAACGTGCCGGTCACTCATGTCGATCCTGGTCAGTCTCTGGTCCAGGCGCTGGAACCGCTGTTGCGCAAGCGCGTAGTGCTGATCGACACCGCCGGCCTGCAAGCCAGCGATCCGGCACTGCGCATGCAGCTGGAAAGTCTTGCAGGGCGCGGCATCAAGTCGCGTAACTATCTGGTCCTGGCAACCACCAGCCAGAAGCAGGTTCTGACAGCGGCTTATCACAGTTACAAACGTTGTGGCCTGGCCGGATGCATTCTGACCAAGCTTGATGAAACAGCCAGCCTCGGCGAAGTCCTGAGCCTGGCGATCAGTCATGAATTACCTGTGGCCTACCTTACGGACGGACCACGTATTCCTGATGACCTGCATACCCCGCGTCGTCATCAACTGGTAAGCCGCGCGGTGAGTGTGCAGATGCAGGATGAGCCTAGCGAGGAAGCAATGGCTGATATGTTTGCTGACCTCTATCACACCCCTGGCAAGAGAGTGGGTTAAGTGATGGATATTATTGGAATGTCCCTGCGTCAACGGTCTGCCAGGCAGTGTTCGTTTGTGAACGTGCAGCCCTCGATGTGGTTTCGGTCTACGCAAGACAAGGTAAAGAAATAACATGGGCAGCATGCATCCCGTACAGGTTATCGCGGTGACCGGTGGCAAAGGTGGCGTCGGTAAGACTAACGTGTCAGTGAATCTTTCACTGGCCCTTGCCGAGCTTGGCCGGCGCGTCATGCTGCTGGATGCCGATCTGGGTCTGGCCAATGTCGACGTTCTGCTTGGGCTGACGCCTAAACGTACACTGGCCGATGTGATAGAGGGTCGTTGTGAATTGCGCGACGTTCTGTTGCAGGGGCCAGGTGGGGTTCGTATCGTGCCTGCCGCCTCAGGCACCCAGAGCATGGTGCATCTGTCCCCGGCCCAGCATGCAGGGTTGATCCAGGCGTTCAGCGAGATTGGCGACAACCTCGATGTACTTGTGATCGACACGGCTGCCGGTATCGGTGAATCGGTGGTCAGCTTCGTGCGCGCCGCTCAGGAAGTGTTGCTGGTGGTGTGCGACGAGCCCACGTCGATCACCGATGCCTACGCCCTGATCAAGCTGCTCAATCGCGACTACGGCATGAACCGTTTCCGGGTCCTGGCCAACATGGCGCAGAGCCCTCAGGAAGGGCGCAACCTGTTCGCCAAACTCACCAAAGTAACGGACCGTTTTCTTGATGTTGCGCTGCAGTATGTAGGTGCCGTGCCGTACGACGAGTGCGTGCGCAAGGCCGTGCAGAAGCAGCGCGCCGTCTACGAAGCATTCCCGCGTTCCAAATGTGCACTGGCGTTCAAGGCCATTGCCCAGAAGGTTGATACCTGGCCGTTGCCAGCCAATCCGCGGGGCCATCTCGAGTTCTTCGTTGAGCGACTCGTTCACCAGACCAGTGCAGGGCCTGTGCAATGACTGCGAGCGGCTACCAGATGTACAGCAAGGCTTCCCGTAACTCACAGTACGAGTTGATCGAGCGTTATGCGCCATTGGTCAAGCGTATCGCTTATCATCTGCTGGCGCGCTTGCCGGCCAGTGTGCAGGTCGAGGATCTGATCCAGGCCGGCATGATCGGTCTGCTTGAAGTCTCGACCAAATACGATTCCACCAAGGGTGCGAGTTTCGAGACCTACGCCGGTATTCGCATCCGTGGTGCGATGCTGGATGAAGTGCGCAAAGGGGACTGGGCACCACGCTCGGTGCACCGCAATACCCGCATGGTCAGTGACGCAATTCGGGCAATTGAAGCTAAAACCGGTCGTGATGCTAAAGATCACGAGGTTGCGGCCGAACTCCAGTTGAGTCTCGATGATTATTACGGGATTTTGAACGACACCTTGGGCAGCCGCCTCTTCAGTTTCGACGACCTGCTTCAGGACGGCGATCACGAAGGGCTGCATGAGGATGGCGCAAGCGGTTCGCTTGAGCCGTCGCGCGACCTGGAAGACGAGCGCTTCCAGGCTGCGTTGGCCGATGCAATTGCCAACCTGCCAGAGCGCGAGCGTCTGGTGTTGGCGCTGTACTACGACGAAGAGCTGAACCTCAAGGAAATCGGAGAAGTTCTAGGGGTCAGCGAATCTCGGGTCAGTCAGTTACACAGCCAGTGCGCAGCTCGTTTGCGAGGGCGTTTGGGGGAGTGGCGAGCGCGTTGACAGATGCGGTGCGGCCTGTGGTCGCGCAGTATCTGCATACCGGCTGTGCAGAGCGTTACGTGGTAACAGGATAGACGAGTCAAAAGCCTGTCGGGCAGTGCCCTGATGGGCTTGTTGTTCAGGTCTTTGCCTGTTGTTGTGCCAAGCCCGTCGTCGTTTCGTACAGCCGGGGGTGTGCTGTGCCAGTATTGAGTGAACAGCGTGTTCAGGTGCTGAACGCGTTAAAGACTGCTTGGAGGTCGAATTGGACAAGAACATGAAAATCCTCATCGTTGATGACTTCTCAACGATGCGGCGGATCATCAAGAACCTTTTGCGTGATCTGGGGTTTACCAACACATCGGAAGCGGATGATGGTCTGACCGCATTGCCGATGCTGCAAAGCGGTGCCTTTGACTTTCTGGTGACGGACTGGAACATGCCTGGCATGTCCGGCATCGATCTGCTGCGCGAGGTCCGCAAGGACGATCGCCTCAAAAGCCTTCCCGTGCTGATGGTCACTGCCGAAGCCAAGCGTGAGCAGATCATTGAAGCTGCCCAGGCCGGGGTGAACGGTTATGTAGTCAAGCCATTCACGGCTCAAGCGCTGAAAGAGAAGATCGAAAAGATCTTTGAACGCGTCAATAGCTGATGCATGCCGCGAGGGCGCTATGGATAACAATGATTCGATGGCCGACTTTGAGTCGACCTTAAAAAGACACGCGCAGGAACTCGTCACCAGCCTTGAAAAAGGTCGCTTTGGTGACGCTGTGCAGCTGATCCATGAACTCAACCAGACACGCGACCGCGGCCTTTATCAGGAAGTGGGCAAGCTGACTCGTGAGCTGCACAGTGCAATCGTCAACTTTCACATCGATCCACACATGCCTCAAGCCGAGGAAGTGTCGCAGATCACGGACGCAACCGAGCGCCTGTCGTATGTGGTGAGGCTGACCGAGAATGCGGCCAACCGCACCATGGACCTGGTCGAGGAAAGTACGCCGCTCATGGCCGGTCTCAATTCCGATGCCAAGGCGCTGAGCGATGACTGGGGACGCTTCATGCGCCGCGAAATCGGTGCCGAGGAATTCCGTGAGCTGGCCAAGCGGGTCGATGGCTTCCTGACGCGTACCGAGCAGGAAACCCATAAGGTTTCCGGACACCTCAACGACATTCTGCTTGCCCAGGATTACCAGGACCTTACGGGTCAGGTCATCAAGCGCGTGACGCAACTGGTTACGGAAGTCGAAAGCAATCTGCTCAAACTGGTGCTCATGGCCAGTCATGTCGATCGCTTCGCAGGCATCGAACATGACGAACAATCCATCCTTGCTGAAAAAGATCCTAAAAAACATCTCGCCAAGGGTGAAGGTCCGCAGATTCATGCCGATAAACGTGAAGACGTCGTATCCGGACAGGATGATGTAGACGATCTGCTATCGAGCCTCGGCTTCTAAGGTCTGTTGACGGTTAATTTTAGGGAGCACCCCATGAGCTTCGGCGCCGATGAAGAAATCCTTCAGGATTTTCTGGTAGAGGCCGGCGAAATTCTGGAGCAGTTGTCAGAGCAATTGGTCGAGCTGGAAAGCCGACCGGATGATGCTGATCTGCTCAATGCAATTTTTCGCGGTTTTCACACTGTAAAAGGGGGCGCCGGCTTCCTCCAGCTCCATGAGCTGGTGGAGTGCTGCCACATCGCCGAAAACGTGTTCGACATCCTGCGCAAGGGTGAGCGTCGCGTTGATTCCGAACTGATGGATGTGGTCCTGGAAGCTCTGGACACCGTCAACAGCATGTTCGGTCAGGTACGTGAACGGACTGACGTTACTGCGGCGACGCCAGAACTGCTGGCCGCGCTGTCGCGGCTGGCCGAACCACAATCTGCAGACGAAGTCGCAGCGCCTGAGCCTGAGCCTGAGCCGGCGATTGAAGCTGCCGCGCCGGTAGCCGAGCCAGCGGCCAGCGATGACATTACCGATGATGAGTTCGAGCAACTGCTCGATTCGCTGCACGGCTCCAGTCCAGTGTCTGCGGCTCCATCGGCAGCACCGGCAGCTGCGGTCGCGCCAGCCGGCGATGAAATCACCGATCAGGAATTTGAATCCCTGCTCGATCAGTTGCATGGCAAGGGCAAGTTTGCGGCCGATGCTGTAGCCGCTCCGGTTCCTGCACCCGCTGCTCAGAGTGGCAGTGCAGCGCCAGCCAGCGACGAAATCACCGATGATGAATTCGAAGCACTGCTCGATCAACTGCACGGTAAAGGCTCGTTTGACGCTGCCATAGCCGCTCCTGTGGCTGCTGCACCCGCGGCCGTCGCTGCCAAGGCACCAAGTGTTGCGGCTGCATCGGACGAAATTACCGATCACGAATTCGAAAACCTGCTCGACGAATTGCACGGCAAAGGCAAGTTCGAGCCTGACGCGGTCGTTGCCAAGGCACCGGCTCCGGCAACTGCCGCAGCCGTTTCTCCGCCACCTGCCGCCAAGCCCGCCGCAGCGCCTGCGCCTGCTGCGAAAGCCGAGCCGGCCAAGCCAGCGTCGGCACCTGCCCCTGCGCGTGCTCCTGCCCCTACCGGCGAGAAGCCGGTGGCTACGGAAGCTGAAACCACAGTTCGTGTGGACACTGCCCGACTGGACGAGATCATGAACATGGTCGGCGAACTGGTGCTGGTGCGTAACCGCCTGGTGCGTTTGGGCCTCAACAGCGGCGATGAAGCCATGTCCAAGGCGGTTTCCAACCTGGATGTGGTCACCGCCGACCTGCAGACTGCGGTCATGAAAACCCGCATGCAGCCGATCAAGAAAGTCTTCGGACGCTTCCCGCGTCTGGTTCGTGACCTGGCTCGTCAGCTCAAGAAAGAGATCAATCTGGAACTGGTCGGTGAAGAAACCGACCTCGACAAGAACCTCGTGGAGGCGCTTGCCGACCCGCTGGTCCACTTGGTGCGTAACGCGGTCGACCACGGTATCGAAACGCCGGAAGAGCGCGAAGCCACGGGCAAATCCCGTGGTGGGCGGGTCATCCTTTCGGCAGAGCAGGAAGGCGATCACATCCTGCTGTCGATTTCCGATGACGGCAAGGGCATGGACCCTAATGTATTGCGTTCCATCGCGGTCAAGCGCGGCGTCATGGACAAGGATGCCGCCGACCGGTTGAGTGACACCGATTGCTACAACCTGATCTTTGCACCGGGTTTCTCGACCAAGACCGAGATTTCCGATGTGTCGGGTCGCGGTGTGGGCATGGACGTGGTCAAAACCAAGATTTCCCAGCTCAACGGCTCTATCAATATCTATTCGACCAAGGGCCAGGGTTCGAAGATCGTCATCAAGGTCCCTCTGACCCTGGCGATCATGCCTACCCTGATGGTGATGCTGGGCAACCAGGCCTTCGCCTTCCCGCTGGTCAACGTCAACGAAATCTTCCACTTGGACCTGTCGACCACCAACGTGGTAGATGGTCAGGAAGTCGTGATCGTACGTGACAAGGCCTTGCCGCTGTTCTACCTGAAGCGCTGGCTGGTCAGTTCGGCGGCTCATGAAGAACAGCGAGAAGGGCACGTCGTGATCCTGACGGTCGGCACCCAGCGCATCGGCTTCGTTGTCGATCAACTGGTTGGCCAGGAAGAAGTGGTTATCAAACCGCTGGGCAAGATGCTGCAAGGTACGCCGGGCATGTCGGGCGCCACCATCACCGGTGACGGTCGCATCGCCTTGATTCTCGATGTACCCAGCATGCTCAAGCGTTACGCCGCACGGCGTATTTGAATCCGGGGTTGCGGGCAGCCTGGCTGCCTGCAACACCTATTGGAGTGTTTATGGCAGTCAAGGTCCTGGTGGTGGATGATTCCGGTTTTTTCCGCCGCCGCGTTACGGAAATTCTTTCTTCGGACCCCAACATTGTAGTTGTCGGCACCGCCACCAACGGCAAGGAAGCGATTGAGCAAGCGCTGGCGCTCAAACCTGACGTCATCACCATGGACTACGAAATGCCGATGATGGATGGCATTACGGCAGTTCGCCATATCATGCAGCGTATCCCGACCCCGGTCTTGATGTTCTCGTCACTCACGCACGAAGGTGCACGTGTGACGCTGGACGCGCTTGACGCCGGTGCAGTGGATTTTCTGCCCAAGAATTTCGAAGATATTTCGCGCAACCCGCAGAAGGTCAAACAACTGCTGTGCGAGAAAATCAACAGTATTTCGCGCAGTAACCGTCGCTCCAGCGGGTTTGGTACGACCAGCGCTGCGCCGGCTGCTGCGCCGTCGCCGACGCTCCCTGGCCGTGCAACTGCGCCAGCCGCTGCGCCTGTCCGTGCCGTGCCAGCGCGCAGTCCAGCGCCTGCCACGCCTGCTCACCATGCACCGGCGCACCCGAGTACGTCAGGCACGCCCAAGCGCAAGGCCTACAAGCTGGTGGCTATCGGTACCTCGACGGGCGGCCCGGTTGCGCTGCAACGTGTGCTGACCCAGTTGCCAGCCAGCTTTCCGGCGCCGCTGGTGTTGATTCAACACATGCCCGCGGCCTTCACCAAGGCTTTTGCCGAGCGTCTCGACAAGTTGTGCAAGATCAGCGTCAAGGAAGCGGAGGACGGTGACGTTCTGCGCCCGGGCCTTGCCTTGCTGGCACCAGGCGGCAAGCAGATGATGGTTGACGCGCGTGGCACGGTGAAGATTCTGCCGGGTGATGAGCGCCTGAACTACAAGCCGTGCGTAGACATCACCTTCGGCTCTGCTGCCAAGTCCTATGGCGACAAGGTGCTTTCGGTCGTATTGACCGGCATGGGCGCCGACGGTCGCGAGGGCGCTCGCCTGCTCAAGCAGGTCGGCAGTACGGTGTGGGCGCAGGACGAAGCGAGCTGCGTGATTTATGGCATGCCGATGGCAATCGTCAAGGCTGAGCTTGCAGACGCGATCTACAGTCTCGACGACATCGGTCGGCACCTGGTAGAGGCCTGTCTCTGATGGATGTACTGAGTCTTATCGGCCTGATCCTGGCGTTTGTCGCGATCATTGGCGGCAATTTTCTTGAAGGCGGACACCTCGGTGCGTTGCTCAATGGCCCGGCAGCCCTGATTGTATTGGGCGGCACACTGGGTGCGTCGCTGTTGCAGTCACCGATGAGCGCATTCATGCGCGCCATGAAAATCATCCGCTGGATCATTTTTCCTCCTCGTATCGATCTGCCCGGCGGTGTCGACCGGGTGATCGGCTGGAGCATGACGGCGCGCAAGGAGGGCTTGCTCGGCCTGGAGACGGTCGCCGATTCCGAGCCCGACAGCTATGCCCGCAAAGGCTTGCAACTGTTGGTCGATGGTGCCGAGCCCGCAGCGATCCGCAGCATTCTCGAAGTGGATTTCATCACTCAGGAGACCCGCGATATCCAGGCTGCCAAGGTATTTGAAAGCATGGGCGGCTACGCGCCGACCGTAGGCATCATCGGTGCGGTGATGGGTCTGATTCATGTCATGGGCAACCTGGCTGACCCCAGCCAGTTGGGTAGCGGCATTGCGGTGGCCTTTGTCGCCACCATCTACGGTGTCGCTACGGCCAACCTGATCCTGTTGCCAGTGGCCAACAAGCTCAAGGCGATTGCCCACCGTCAGTCACGTTATCGCGAAATGTTGCTCGAGGGTCTGTTGTCCATCGCCGAGGGTGAAAACCCGCGCTCCATCGAACTCAAGCTGCAAGGCTTCATGGAGTAACAGTGCATGGCTCGTCGACGTCAGGCCGAAGAACACGAAAATCATGAACGCTGGCTGGTGTCGTATGCCGACTTCATTACCCTGCTGTTCGCCTTTTTCGTGGTGATGTACTCGATTTCCTCGGTCAACGAAGGCAAGTACAAGATTCTGTCCCAGGCGCTGGTTGGCGTTTTCAACGACACCGAGCGGACCATGAAGCCGATCCCGATCGGTGAACAGCGCCCGCTCTCGGTCAAGCCTGCCGAACCGTTGGTCAAGGACAGCGAGCAGACTGACGCAGGTATCGGCCAGGCCTCTGATGATCCGTTACAGACCATCGCCCAGGACGTGCGCGATGCGTTCGGCGATCTGATCAAGTCCGATCAGATGACTGTGCGTGGCAACGAGTTATGGATCGAGATCGAGCTCAATTCCAGTCTGCTGTTCGTCAGCGGTGACGCCATACCCAGCGACAAGGCCTTCAACATCATCGAAAAGGTCTCCGGAATCGTCAAACGCTTCGACAACCCGATTCATGTCGAGGGCTTTACTGACGATCAGCCGATCAGCACTGCACAGTTTCCGACCAATTGGGAGTTATCTTCGGCTCGTTCCGCCAGCATTGTGCGCATGCTGGCCATGGACGGCGTCAACCCCGCACGTCTCGCCTCAGTGGGTTACGGTGAGTTTCAGCCGATTGCGCCCAACACCACTGCTGCCGGACGCGCAAAGAACCGCCGTGTGGTGCTGGTTATTTCGCGAAATCTGGATGTACGCCGAAGCCTGACCAGCGCGGGTTCGGCCAATGTTCAGCCTGATGCGGCATTGAGGCGTGCTGGCACACAAACTGCACCGGTGCCAGCAAAGCCGCCGGTACGCGCGAACGCCGTCAATTCTCCGTCACCTGCTCCCTAAACATCGTATCGGCATGGTCGTTGCTGTACGCAAGGAAAAACATCAATGAGAGTCTGGGCAGTTGCCAACCAGAAAGGTGGAGTCGGAAAGACCACCACGACCATTGCCCTGGCCGGCCTGCTGGCCGACGCAGGCAAGCGTGTGGTCGTTGTCGATCTGGACCCCCATGGCTCCATGACCAGCTATTTCGGGCACAACCCGGACGAACTCGAACACAGCGCCTTCGATCTTTTTCTGCACAAGGGCGCGGTGCCGGACGGACTCCCTGGCCAGTTGCTGCTGCCGACCAGCGACCAGCGTATCTCGCTGATCCCTTCGAGCACCGCACTTGCCACGCTGGAGCGTCAGTCACCGGGCCAGAGCGGTCTGGGTCTGGTCATTGCCAAGAGCCTCGCTCAACTATGGCAGGATTTTGACTATGCGCTGATCGACAGTCCGCCGCTGCTGGGCGTGCTCATGGTCAATGCGCTGGCAGCCAGTCAGCAACTGGCGATTCCAGTGCAGACGGAATTCCTTGCCGTCAAAGGTCTGGAGCGCATGGTCAATACCCTGACCATGATCAACCGTTCGCGCAAGGTGCCATTGCCTTATACCATCGTGCCGACGTTGTTCGACCGCCGTACGCAGGCGTCGATGGGCACTTTGAAATTGTTGCGTGACAGCTTTCCCGAACACGTCTGGCAAGCCTACGTGCCGGTTGACACGCGACTGCGCGACGCCAGCCGTCTGGGGCTGACGCCGTCGCAGAATGACAGCAAGAGTCGTGGTGTGATCGCTTATCGGGCATTGCTCAAACATATGCTCGCCGAGCAGTTGAATGCGCAGGTGGCCTGACGTGAGCGTCTATTCTTTCTACACAGTTTGCTCAAGTGATGCCTCAATGCGGCCGATAACTCTATCAGGCTGCACATGCTCCATTTTTTGTTGGGCCCCGGTATGAACCGCCCTGTAGAAGTAGCAACACGACCCAAGCTGGCATTGCAGTCTTATCTGGACGCACTGCTGCACGACGCGACTGAAGTGCTTGAAGAGCCTGTCAGCAGCATCGACGAATTTCAGGCTGCTGTGCTCGAAGAGCAGGCCATTGATGCGCGAATGCAGACGCGCATCAAACCGCTGGCGGTCGCGGTAGCCGCTCCGGCTCCGGTGGCTGTAGCGGTAAAGGTCGCAGCGCCTGCGCCGGTCGTTGAAGCCGCTCCGGTGATCGTTGCCGAAGCGGTGCAGATTGAAGTGCCCGTGCCGGTCGAAGTGGCTGATGCGCAAGTGGCTGTGCCGACGGTTGATCTGGTCGAGCCGGTCGCCGAGTTGAGTACGCTGGTCACACAGCGGACGCCAACGCCACCGCCGACCAGCGATGGCCGTCCGGCATGGGCCGCTGAGCCGTTCGAATGCTTGCTGTTCGATGTGGCCGGGCTGACACTGGCGGTGCCTCTGGTGTGCCTGGGGTCGATTTATCCGCTGGCAGGGCAGGAGCTGACGCCGCTGTTCGGTCAGCCGGACTGGTTTCTCGGGATTTTGCCCTGCCAGGCGGGCAACCTGAAAGTGCTGGATACCGCGCGCTGGATCATGCCTGATCGCTACCGCGACGATTTTCGCCAGGGATTGCAGTATGTGATTTCGGTGCAGGGATACGAATGGGGACTGGCGGTGCATCAGGTCAGCCGTTCGTTGCGTCTTGATCCAAACGAGATCAAGTGGCGCACGCAGCGAGGTCAGCGTCCATGGCTGGCGGGCACGGTCATCGAGCATATGTGCGCGTTGCTGGATGTTGCAGAGTTGGCCGAGCTGATAGCCAGTGGCGCGGTCAAGCAGTTGAACAAGTCGAAATAATCATGGGTCGATGCCAGTGGCGTCACCCGCAAAGAACACACGTGAGGGGTTGGGGTTATGAATAAGTCGTCTGCACAAGGTTCCGAAGATCCTATCCTGCAATGGGTTACGTTCCGTCTGGACAACGAGTCCTATGGCATCAACGTAATGCAGGTGCAGGAAGTGCTGCGCTACACTGAAATCGCCCCGGTGCCGGGTGCGCCAAGTTACGTACTGGGCATTATCAACCTGCGCGGTAACGTTGTAACGGTGATCGATACCCGTCAGCGTTTTGGTCTGGCACCGGTTGAAGTCAGCGACAATACGCGTATCGTGATCATCGAAGCCGACAAGCAAGTGGTCGGGATTCTGGTCGACAGCGTGGCTGAAGTGGTTTACTTGCGTCAGTCCGAAGTCGAAACCGCGCCAAACGTGGGCAACGATGAATCGGCCAAGTTTATTCAGGGCGTCTGCAACAAGAACGGCGAGCTGTTGATTCTGGTTGAACTGGACAAAATGATGTCCGAAGAAGAGTGGTCCGAGCTGGAGAACATCTGATTGATCTTTGAGGTAGCTGTCGTCTTCCTGGGCATTCTCTGGGTAGTCACCCTGTTTATGTTCCTGGCCCATACCAGGCGTCAGCGCAAGCTCGACGCCGAGCGTGATGAGGCAGCTGCCTTGCGTGATCAGCGGATCAAGGAGTTGGCCAGACGTCTGGACAACTACCAGAACGGCACGGTGCGCATGGGCGAAGCGTTGCATGAACTGCGTGCCATTGTTGCGCCGTTGCCCGACAAGCTTACCGCACTGGAACAGCGCGATCCCTCCACGCTGTCCTTTGCTCAGGCTGCACGCCTGGTGGGCATGGGTGCCAGCATCGATGAGCTGACCCAGTCTTGCGGGCTGACCCAGGCCGAAGCGCAATTGATGACCAAACTGCACGGCAATACAGCGAGCTAGTTTCTCGTTCGGATGGCTATCGTTCCCATGCTCCGCGTGGGAATGCAGTTCGTGACGCTCCGCGTCACACAGTGGTTTTGTGATGTCAGGTAGATTGAGGTTCGACTCAAGTCACCTTTTCGCCCCTCGGCGACTTAATTTGATGGGGCCAAAGTAAGCAAACCCCCAGGCTCCGTTTCCGGCCCGACTTCGTCGGGTTCCTTCGCCCTGTCACTGATCCGGGGGTCGCCGCAACGGGCCATCCATGGCCCGGTGCGGCTAGCCTGGCGTCCTGCCAGGCTACCCCCGGATCAGCGCCAGGACTCAGCCGTCACTTACGTCGCACTCTGCGTCGTCAGTGCCATCGCGATAAAAAAGCGCATTTACGATAGCCGTGAGCGCTGGACCGTTTGGAACCTGTAACTCTCGTGCCTGTGCCGTTACTGCTCGTCCAGCGCAAACTCCGTCAGACAGAACGTCGGGATGTTCAGGTCGCGCAGGCGTTGCGAGCCGCCCAGTTCCGGCAGGTCGATAATCGCAGCGGCCTCATGCACCTCGGCACCCATGCGGCGGATCAGGTTGGCGGCGGCGATCAGCGTACCTCCAGTCGCGATCAGGTCATCGAACATGATCACCGAATCACCCTCGCACAGACTGTCGGCATGCACTTCCAGATACGCTTCGCCGTATTCGGTCTGATAAGCCTCTGACAATACATCGGCAGGCAGTTTGCCTTGTTTGCGGAACAGCACCAGTGGCTTGTTCAGTTGATACGCCACCACTGAACCAATCAGGAAACCACGCGCGTCCATGACGCCGATATGGCTGAAATCGGCCTCTATGTAACGCTGCACGAAACTGTCGATAACCTGGCGGGTAGCCTTGGGCGACTGAAAAAGGGGAGTGATGTCGCGAAACACTACGCCCGGTTTGGGGAAGTCCACGACCGGGCGTATCAAGGATTTGAAGGTCGATTGATCGAAAATCATCAGGGGGATCCATGGCAGGTTTGGCCGATAGTTTAAGCCGACCTGCCACAGATCGCACGTTTCAGCTTTGCATCGCACCGCCTGCCAGTGCGCAGAGTTCGATAGGGTCGAGGATATGAATCTCTTTGCCTTCTGCAGAAATCAGCTGATTTTGCTGAAACCGGGTAAATACCCGTGACACGGTCTCGACTGCCAGACCGAGATGATTGCCGATTTCGTTGCGCGACATGCTCAGGCGAAACTGGTTGGCTGAAAAGCCCCTGGCACGGAAGCGCGCAGACAGATTGATCAAAAACGTGGCGATCCGCTCATCGGCAGTCTTTTTCGACAGCAACAGCATCATTTGCTGATCGTCGCGGATCTCGCGGCTCATCACGCGCATCAACTGCCGACGCAGTTGCGGCAATTGCACCGACAGTTCATCCAGGCGTTCAAACGGAATTTCGCACACTGAAGTGGTTTCCAGTGCCTGCGCCGAGACCGGGTAAGCTTCTGCGTCCATGCCTGACATACCCACCAGTTCGCTGGGTAGATGAAAGCCGGTGAGTTGTTCCTCGCCGTTGTCACTGATGTTGAAGGTCTTCAGTGCACCGGAACGTACGGCGTAGACCGATTCGAAGGTATCTCCCTGACGAAACAGAAATTCACCTTTTTTCAGCGGACGGCCCCGCTTGACGATCTGGTCAAGGCAGTCCATGTCTTCCGTGTTCAACGAGAGGGGCAGGCAGAGTGGAGCGAGACTGCAATCCTTGCAGTGAGCCTGGGTTTGAGCACGCAACTTTACTGGCTCGGACATCACTTAATTCCTTGTGGGAAATTACACATAAGCCGTAAGGGTAACTCACCCTTGCTTGTCGGGGCCAGCCTGCAAACCTGTCGGCGTCGTCAAGGTTGCAGACTGGCTGCCGATAAATCTTTATTCCCTCAGCCACACCAGGATGCCTTGGCATGTCAACGACACTCCCGTTGATCAACAGCATTACGATCCGAACTGCGACCTCGCAGACCACCTACAGTAACGCCGGGCAAAGCACTGCCGAGACGTCCGCGAGCGAGACAAAGGGCGTACAGGTCAATTTGTCGGCAGAAGGCAAGGCAGTTGCGTCATCGTCTTCGAGAAACGCTGATATCGAGCAGAGCGGCCTGCCGGCTTCCGTGCAGAAGATCCTCAAGGCGATTCGCGAGCTTCAACGCAGGATCGAGGAAACCATGGAGCAGATCCAGAAGACGCTGAATGACCCCAGTCTGAGCCCCGAAGAGCGACGGACCAAGGCCGCGGCGCTACAGACCGTGCTCATCACGTTGCAGGCGCAGGTGAGCAATTCCACGGCCGATCTGTCGTCGCTCATGAACAGCCTGGGCTCCAGTGACGCCGACAAGACCGCGGCGGGAATGCTGGTTCTGGCCAAAATGTAGGGCCTGGACGCGGGTCATATCACACGGGAGAACTGCTGCCTGCTCTGCCGGGGCAGGTATGCATCGAAGACCATGCACACGGCACGCACCAGCAACCGGCCTGCGTGCGTGATTTTTAGACCGGTATTGCTCAACGTAATCAGCCCGTCCTCCGTCATGCCGAGCAATTGCGGCCATGCGTCACTGAAATAGTCCCTGAAATCAATGGAAAATGCCTTTTCGATCCAGGCGAAATCCAGCGTGAAGTGGCAGATCAACTGCTGGATGACAGCGCGTCTGATCCGGTCGTCGTCGCTGCACATCAGCCCACGTCTGGTCGCCGGCTGGTCACTGTCCAGCAAACGCTGATAGTCGTTCAGGTCGCTGCTGTTCTGACTGTACAGCTCGCCGACCTGGCTGATGGCCGAAACCCCCAGCCCGATCAGGTCACAGTGACCGTGCGTGGTGTAGCCCTGAAAGTTACGCTGCAGGGTCAGGTCTTCCTGAGCGATGGCCAGCTCGTCGTCGGGCAGGGCAAAGTGGTCCATGCCTATGTAGCGATAACCGGCGTTGCCCAGTTGCTCGATGGTCCGCTCCAGCATGAGCAGTTTGTCCTGCGCATCCGGCAGGTCCGCCGTATCGATGCGCCGTTGCGGCATGAAGCGCTCTGGCAGATGGGCATAGTTGAACACCGACAGTCGATCGGGCTGCAATTCGATGACTGCTTCCACGGTGCGACTGAAGGCGTGCGGGGTTTGTCTGGGCAGGCCGTAGATCAGGTCGATATTCACGGAGCGAAATTGCAGTGTTCGGGCGGCCTCGACGATTGCGCGTGTTTCCTCCAGGCTCTGCATGCGGTTGATCGCCCGTTGCACAACCGGGTCCAGGTCCTGCACGCCAAGGCTGACGCGGTTGAACCCCAGTTCTCGCAGCAGGCCCATGGTCGTCCAGTCTGCCTCGCGAGGATCGATCTCGATGCCGTAGTCGCCGGAATCATCCTCCAGCAGGTTGAACCTGGCGCGTAGCTGAGCCATCAGCCGGCGCAGTTCGTCATGGTTGAGGAAGGTCGGCGTGCCACCCCCCAGATGCAGTTGCTCTACCACCTGAGCGGGTGCCAGGTGGCAGGCGAGCATTTGTATTTCGTGCTCGAGTCGCTGCAGGTAGGCCTGTGCACGTCCGCGGTCTTTGGTGATGACCTTGTTGCAGGCGCAGTAGTAACAAATGTTTGCGCAAAAGGGCAGATGCACATAGAGCGACAGTGGGCGCAACGCTTTGCGGCTTTCGCGCAGCGCATGCAGCAGGTCGAATGCGCCCACTTGTGTATGAAGCTGCAACGCTGTCGGGTAGGACGTATAGCGCGGTCCCGGCACATCGTAGCGATGGATCAGATCTGAATCCCAGCGAATGGCGTCAAGCATGCGCACGTTTCCCGGTCAGGCTGGCGATGTCGCGAGCATACGCAGGCGCTCAGGGGCGGGCGTTGACGTGGGTCAAGGCGCGATGAGCTGTCTGCCTCAATGCCCCATCAACCAATGCTGATGGGCCCCCGGCAAGGTCCAGAGGCCGAACACGATCACCAACAACCCTCCCGCCACGCGCACACCCCGTTTGCGCAGCAGGGCAGTAGTGCGTTCGGCGGCAAGTCCGGTGGCCAGCAGAACGGGCCAGGTGCCTAACCCGAAAGCCAGCATCAGCAGGGCGCTGTCGAGGGGGCTGGCCTGACTGGCTGACCACAACAGGGCGCTGTAGACCAGCCCGCAGGGCAGCCAGCCCCACAGCGCGCCGAGCAACAAGGCGCGGGGCAGGCTGGACACCGGCAGCAAGCGACTGGCCAGCGGTTGCAGGTACCGCCACAAGCCTCGGCCCAACCGCTCGATGTGCGTCAGGCCGCTCCACCAACCGGCCAGATACAGCCCCATCATGATCAACAGCACGGCGGCCATGATCCGCAGGCCCGTTGCCAACGGGCTTTGCGCGACCGCCCAGCCGACCAGCCCGGAACACAGGCCGGCAACCGTGTAGCTGAGAATGCGTCCGAGGTTGTAGGCCAACAGCAGCCGAAATCGGCGGCTGCGCTGTTCTTGGGGAATAGCCAGCGTCAGCGCCCCCATCAGACCGCCACACATCCCCAGGCAATGGCCGCCGCCCAGCAGCCCGAGAATGAATGCCGAGATCAGCATCGAAGCGAGTTCAAACATCGTGCTTCCTGTCAGCGCCAGACTGTTGCTGCTCTGGCCGATCCTTCACTGGCGGCGGCTCATCGAACAATATGCTGTGTGCCGGGCCTTCCATATCGTCGTACTGGCCGCTGTCCACCGCCCAGAAAAACACGTAGATCGCGACACCTACCAGCAGCAAGGCAGCAGGGATCATGATGTAAAGCGCGGGCATGAAACCTCCGAAGCAGGTGGGCGCGCCATACGGGTCAGGCGCAAAGCGTTGAGCACCACGGTCAATGAACTGATCGACATCCCGATGGCTGCCCATACCGGGGTGATCCAGCCCAGCGCCGCGAATGGCAGCATGAGGCCATTGTACAGGCCGGCCCAGAGCAGGTTCTCGATAATCACCCTGCGCGTGCGCCGGGCCAGATTCAGTGCGTCGATCAGCACCGGCAGGCGATTGCACAGCAGCACGGCGTCAGCGCTGGTTTTTGTCAGGTCGGTGGCCGAGCCCATTGCCACGCTGATGTCCGCGGCCGCCATGGCCGGTACGTCGTTTACTCCGTCACCGATCATCAGCACCTTGTGCCCCTGAGCCTGGAGTTGCCGCAGCGCGTTCAGTTTATCGTCCGGGCGCATGCCGCCACGCGCGTCGTCGATACCGAGCGCCCGCGCGACAGTGCCAACCATGGGCGAGCTGTCGCCGGACAGCAGCAGCGTTTTCCAGCCGCGTACCTTGCATGCGTGTAACAAGGCGCCGGCATCTTCGCGCAGTTGATCGTCCAGCACCAGCCAGGCCAGCGGTCCTTGCGCGTCGCCCAGTAGCAGCCACTGTCCGGATTCATCCGCGACCACGGGTGGTTCAACGCCGCTCTGCGCGCAGACAAAAGCTGCCTGACCGATGCGCAGCCGTTGCCCGTCAACGCTACCTTCCAGGCCCAGTCCTGGTGTACTGCGCACCTGTTCGGCAGCCGTTGAAGCCGGACCGAAGGCGCGGGCAATGGGATGCTCTGAACGGTTTTCCAGCGCAGCCGCCAGTTCCAGGCAGCGCTCGGCGTCCAGCTCGCGCAGCGGGAGAATGCTGCGCAGCACCAGACGTCCCTCGGTCAGGGTGCCGGTCTTGTCGAAAATGACTGTATCGATCTGGTGCAAACCCTCCAGTACGTGGCCACGGGTCAGCAGCAGCCCGAGCTTGTGCAGCGTACCGGTGGCTGCTGTCAATGCGGTCGGCGTTGCCAGCGACAGTGCGCAGGGACAGGTGGCGACAAGCATCGCCAGTACGATCCAGAATGCGCGCGATGCGTCTATCTGCCACCAGATCACGCCGATCAGCGCAGCGGCCATCAACGAAAACAGCAGGAAGGTCTGTGCCGCCCGGTCGGCTATCTGCGCGAGACGGGGTTTCTCCGCCTGGGCGCGCTCAAGCAGGCGGACAATGGCCGAAAGGCGGGTTTCGTGACCCAGCGCCGACACTGCGATGGTCAGCGGGCTTTCGACATTGAGCGTTCCTGCGGTCACCGGGTCGCCTACGTTACGCGTCTGTGGCAGGTACTCGCCCGTCAGCAGCGACTCATCGACACTGGACCGACCTTCAAGGACCTTGCCATCCGCCGGTATCACCGTACCCGGAAGCACCAGTACGCGGTCGGCCAGACGTAGTTCGCTGAGCAGGATGCGCTGGCTGTGGCCATTAGCACCGAGGCGCAGGCATGAGGCAGGCAGCAGGTTGACCAGCTGCGCCGTGGCCGCTGCCGTGCGTTCGCGGGCGCGGCGTTCCAGGTAACGTCCGGCCAGCAGGAACAGCGCAAACATGCCGACTGCATCGAAATACAGCTCCCCGGTGCCGGTTATAGCGGTCCAGATACCTGCCACGTAGGCTGCGCCGATCGCCAGCGACACCGAGACGTCCATTGTCAGGTGACCGCTGCGCAGGTCGCGCAAGGCACCGCGAAAGAAGGGTGCGCAGCTGTAGAACACGATAGGGGTTGTCAGAAACATCGCTACCCACCGCAGGATCGTATGCATCTGCGGGCTGAGGTCGATATTGAACTCCGGCCAGGTCGCCATGGTTGCCATCATCGCCTGAAACCACAGCAGGCCGGCGACACCCAGTTGCCGCAACGCCAGACGATTTTCACTCGCCAGGCGCTCGGCCGCGTGGTCGGCCTGCCATGGATGAGCGACGTAGCCAATTGCATGCAGCTCGCTCAGTAACTGACTGAGGGCAAGTTGCTCGACTCGCCAGCGCACGTGCAGGCGACGGGTGGAGAGGTTCATACGGGCTTGCGCCACTGCGGGCAACCGGCTCAGGCGTTGCTCGATCAGCCAGCCGCAGGCTGCACAACTGAGCCCCTCGACAAGCAAGGTCGCCTCTGACAACTCGCCGTCGTGGCGCACGAACGGTGCCTGCACATCAGGGCGGTCGTAGAGTGTCAGCTCATCGATCAATTGCGTGGGCAGGCTTTGCGGGTTGGCCGAGGTCTCGCTGCGATGCCGGTAATAGCTCTCCAGACCACTGGCGACGATTGCCTCGGCCACGGCCTGACAGCCAGGGCAGCACAGCTCACGGGGATGACCGAGCACCACCGCTGTAAATCGGCCACCCGCAGGCACAGGCAGGCCGCAGTGGTAGCACGGTCTGGGAGTAATCGGGGGCAACCTCGCCATGTTCAGTCTTTCCGGCGCTGCGCGGCTTGCAAAGGTTCATCGCCCAGGGTCAGCTCATCGGCGCCGATCTGCTCTTCCTCGAACAGGCGCCACGTCTGGTCGCCCTCGATACCCAGCAGTTCCACAAAACGCCGCCCCTCCACCCGGTCCGGTAATTGCCCGATGTAACGACCCGGTTCCGATGGGCTGCGGGTCAGAAACACGCGGCGGTCACTGTCGGGGCGCGTCGGGGAAATGAGGTTCAATTCCAGACGTTCCGGGTTGCTGTTGCCGCTCAGGTGCAGCTCGACTTCGCCGGTCAATTCGTCCACATTCAGGCGGGCATGCAGGTTGAGAGACTGGGCAAGCACCTCCCTGTTCAATGAGCGGTTGATGCCTTTGCCGGCCTCGTAATAATTGTCGGTGACCAACGGGTCCGGATGGCTGACGGCGATGAACACCATCGAAAGGCTCAGTGTCACCGAACAGGTCAGGATGGCGATGATGATCCATGGCCAGAGGTGTCTGTACCAAGGGCTTGCAGCAGTCGCAACGGGCATGGCGGCGCTCTTAACGAATGGGTGGGCCGATGAAGCGGCTTTTGGTGTCGACGCGCGTGTCGCTGTCGGTGTCCTTGAGGGTAAAGATTACCTCGTTGCTCTGCGCTGGCAGTTTTTCCGGCGCGCTGGACAACCCTGCCGGCAGGCTGACGATCTCGCCTGCCGGGACCCTGATTTCCCGCTGGCCTTGCAATTCAAGATCGGGCAGACCGCTGGCATCCAGCGTATAGATGTGATCCACCTGGTCCTTGTTCATCACTTTCAGGCTGTAGACGTTTTCGATCCGGCCTTCGGCGTTTTCCCGGAACAGTATGCGGTCTTTGCTGACCTCCAGACCTACCAGCGTGCGCATGCAGAAGGCCGCGCTCAACAGCGCAATCATCAGCAGCAGGACCAGCGCATAACCGATCAGACGCGGACGCAGTCTGCGGGTGCGTTGCCCGGACAGGTTGTGCTCGGTGGTGTAGCGAATCAGGCCGCGAGGGTAATCCATCCTGTCCATGACCGTATTGCAGGCGTCGACGCAGGCGGCGCAGCCAATGCATTCGACCTGCAGCCCGTCACGAATATCGATGCCGGTCGGGCAGACCTGTACGCACAGTGTGCAGTCGATGCAGTCACCCAGCCCCTGAGCCTGATGATCGGCTTCCTTTTTACGCGGCCCGCGGGTTTCGCCACGATTCGGGTCATAGGAGATGATCAGCGTATCCTTGTCGAACATTACGCTCTGGAACCGCGCGTAGGGGCACATATAGATACACACCTGTTCGCGCAGCCAGCCTGCATTGAGGTAAGTGGCCAGGGTGAAAAAGCCGACCCAGAAATATGCCCAGCCGTCCGCCTCGCCTGTGAACAGGTCAACGCACAGGTCGCGAATGGGAGAGAAGTAACCTACGAAGGTCATGCCTGTGGCAAACCCGATCAGCAGCCACAGGCTGTGCTTGGCGAGCTTGCGCGCCAGTTTGCCAGCGCTTGTCGGTGCATGGTCTAGCCTGATGCGCTGGTGGCGGTCGCCCTCGGTGACTTTCTCGCACCACATGAATATCCAGGTCCAGACACTCTGCGGGCAGGTATAGCCACACCAGACCCGTCCGGCATAGACCGTAATGAAGAACAGCCCGAACGCTGCGACGATCAGAATGCCGGACAAGAGGATGAAATCCTGCGGCCAGAATGTCGCACCGAAGATGTAGAACTTGCGCTCCGGCAGGTTCCACCAGACGGCCTGATGCCCGCCTCGATTCAGCCAGACCGTGCCAAAAAAGATGAGCAGCAGTAACGCGCCGCCCACCCTGCGCACATTTCGAAACAGGCCTTTGAACGCGCGGGTGTAAATTTTCTCGCGCGAGGCGTAGAGATCGATGAACTCGCCGCTCTTTTCGGATGCCGTGGTGATGTCGTGTACCGGGATCTGGTTGGTCATCGATGAGTCCAGCGGCGGTGGACTGGTCCCGGCCGACACAGGTCAGGCAGAATCACGATCGCGTTCAACGTGATGCACGTGAATAAAGGGCCGATTCTTCATTCGACTGGCTGACCCAGGGATTGAGCAGCGCGACCCCGCATGACTGAAAGTCGATTGTGTTGCGTGTGACCACGGTCATGCCATGCACCAGTGCAGTAGCGGCGATCAACGCATCGGATTCGCTGCGTGGTTCAGGAAGGTGCAGTTGAGCGCAGCGCCTTACGACCTGAGTGTCGACTGTCAGAATACGCCCGGCGAACGCTTTCAATACATGCTGGTCTAGCCACATTCGCAATACTGCGCCTTGGGTCGGGTCACGGCGTTCGATACGCAGGATACCTGTTTCGAGTTCAAGAATCGTGATGGACGAGATGAACAGGCTGGATGCCATTTTCGTTCGCGACCAGCGAAGCACATTGACGTCTGCAGTGCGCTTTCTGAGTTCTGAAACCACGTTGGTGTCGAGCAGGAACATCAGGACAGATCGACCTGTCGCGGAGTAATCACTGCGCGCTGAGGCTCGAACTCGATATCGATGTCAGTGGGCATTATCAGCATGTCGGCAATGCTTGCTGCGCTGCCGGTCAGCTTCAGGTAATCCTCGATGCAAAGCAGTACATGGGCCGGGCGGCCTCGGTCGGTAATGAACACCGGGCCTTCATTGGCCGCCTTCTTGGCTCCGCTGGTGTCCTGATTGAATTCACGACTGGAGAGGGTAGTGGTCATGTGCGCGACTTCCAGAATGAGTAGACAGATTGTCTTGGTGACGAAGAGTCTAGTCATGTAGATATGTAACTACAAAGAATTTATTCTTTCAGAATGCAACTTCCATCGGCCAACCGGGGCACTTTCATCGGGATTCAGGTGGCCTCTCCTGCCGGGAAAGGCTGTAGACGTAGGCCGCGAGAATATGAACCCGATCGTTGCCTTGCAGTGCTTGCTGAGCAGGCATCTGGCCCTGACGGCCCTCGCGAATGGTCTGTTGCAGTTGGGCGAAGCTGGAGCCGTAGATAAACGCATTCGGGTGGGTCAGGTCCGGCGCGCCGAGGAGTGGCATACCTTTTCCCTCTGGCCCATGACAGGCGACGCACAGACTGGCGAAGGTCTTCTGTCCTGCTGTTGGGTCAGCCTTGGCATCCTGCGGTAGCTGGCGCGCGTCCAGCTGTGTCAGTACATAAGCCGCCACATCGCGAACACCCTGTTCGCCAAGCACGCCGCCCAGCGCCGGCATCACGCCCATGCGCCCGGCCATGATCGACGTCTTGATTGCCTGAGCATCGCCGCCCCAGCGCCAATCCGCGTCGGTCAGGTTGGGAAAACCGTAGGCACCTTTGGCGTCGGAGCCGTGGCAGACTGAGCAGTTGGACGCGAACAGGCGCGCGCCGATTTTCAGTGCCTGCGGGTCTTTGGCCACTTCCTCGACGGGCATGGCGGCGTACCGGGCAAACAGCGGTCCGTAACGGGCTTCGGCGTTTGCGACTTCCCGCTCCCACTCGTGAATACTGCTCCAGCCCTGCTGGCCATCCGAGAATTGCGTCTGGCTGCCCTTGTCCCGGTATTCATAACCCGGCAGCAAGCCCTGCCAGTTGCCCAGGCCCGGATACAGCAGCAGGTAAGCCAGCGCGAAAATAATGGTGGCGATGAACAGCAGGAACCACCACCTGGGCAGCGGATTGTCGTACTCCTCGATGCCGTCGAACGAGTGGTCGACTTTTTCGTCGGTCGGCTCCTCGCGCTGGCCCTTACGGGTGGACAGCAGCAGCCAGAGCATGGCGATGATTGTGCCCAGCGTCAGGAGGGTGACGTACAGGCTCCAGAACGTACTCATGATCGATTTTCTCGCTCGGCCTTGGCCTGCTCGACCGTGCCGATGGCCTCAGGGTCATCTGCGAATGGCAGCAAGGTCGCGTCGTCAAAGTGGGCCTTGCGTGCAGGGCTGAACACCCACAGCATCAGGCCGATGAAAGCGACCATGACGACCAGTGTGCCGAGACCCCGAATCATTCCGATGTCCATGCTGATCACCGCTTGCTCTTGATAAGGGTGCCGAGGCCTTGGAGGTAGGCCACCAGCGCGTCCATTTCGGTTTTGCCCTGCACGGCCGCCGCCGCGCCGGCAATATCAGCGTCACTGTACGGCGTGCCAAGGGTGCGCAGCACTTGCAGCTTTTTCGCTGTCTGCGTGCTGTCGATGTGTTTGCCGGCCAGAAACGGATAGGCCGGCATGATCGAGGCAGGGACCAGGTCGCGCGGGTTGTTCAGGTGCACACGGTGCCACTCATCCGAGTAGCGACCGCCGATCCGCGCAAGGTCCGGCCCGGTGCGTTTCGAGCCCCACAGAAAAGGGTGATCCCAGACACTTTCGCCTGCGACCGAGTAATGCCCGTAGCGCTCGGTTTCGGCGCGTAACGGGCGGATCATCTGCGAGTGGCAACCCACGCAACCGTTGGCAATGAACACATCGCGGCCTTCGACTTCCAGCGCGCTGCGCGGCTTCATGCCCTCGATTGGTTGATTGGTCACATCCTGAAAGAACAGCGGGACGATCTGAGTCAGCCCGCCGATGCTCACGGCAATCACCATGAAAAAGGCCAGCAGACCGATATTCTTTTCCAGCACATCGTGTTTCATCAATGCGCTCCCGCGACGGCGATGCGCGCAGCGGCTTGCGCTGCTTGCGGGTCCGAGGCGCGCACGGTGCGCCACACGTTGTAGGCCATCAGCAGCATGCCGCTGGTGAAGATGACACCGCCGATCACCCGCACGATGTAGCCCATATGGCTGGCCTGCATGGTCTCGATGAAAGAGTAAGTGAGCGTGCCGTCGTCATTTACCGCGCGCCACATCAGGCCTTGAGTGATGCCGTTGACCCACATCGAGGTGATGTACAGCACGGTGCCGACGGTCGCGAGCCAGAAGTGCGCGTTGATCAGGCCGACGCTATGCATATGTGGGCGGGCGTAGAGCCTGGGGATCATGTGATAGACCGAGCCGATGGTGATCATCGCCACCCAGCCCAAGGCGCCTGCATGTACGTGGCCAATGGTCCAGTCCGTGTAATGCGAAAGCGAATTGACGGTCTTGATCGCCATCATCGGGCCTTCGAATGTCGACATGCCATAGAACGCCAGTGCCACCACAAGAAAGCGCAGAATCGAATCGGTTCGCAATTTATGCCACGCGCCCGACAGCGTCATCATGCCGTTAATCATGCCGCCCCAGCTGGGCACCAGCAGAATGATCGACATCACCATGCCCAGCGACTGCGCCCAGTCCGGCAGGGCTGTGTAATGCAGATGGTGCGGGCCGGCCCAGATGTACAGGGTGATCAACGCCCAGAAATGCACGATGGACAGGCGATAGGAATACACCGGGCGTTCAGCCTGCTTGGGCACGAAGTAATACATCATTCCGAGAAAACCGGTGGTCAGGAAAAACCCTACCGCGTTGTGCCCGTACCACCACTGGATCATGGCGTCGGTTGCACCGGCGTAGGCTGAATAGGATTTGAACAGGCTGACCGGCAACGAGATATGGTTGACGATGTGAAGCATCCCGGTCACGACGATGAACGCACCGTAAAACCAGTTGGCCACGTAGATATGCCGGGTACGGCGTTTGACAATGGTGCCGAAAAATACCGCTGCGTAGGCGGCCCAGACGATTGCCAGCAGAATCGCCACCGGCCATTCAAGTTCGGCATATTCCTTGGTGGTGGTGTAGCCCATCGGCAACGTCACGATGGCGCCGACAATCACGGCTTGCCAGCCCCAGAACGTAAAGGCTGCCAGACCATCCGAAATGAGCCGTGTCTGGCATGTGCGCTGCACCACGTAATAAGAGGTGGCGAACAGCGCGCAGCCGCCGAAGGCGAAAATCACCAGATTGGTATGCAGTGGTCGCAGACGTCCGAAGGTGGTCCATTCAAGCTCCAGGTTCAGCCCCGGCCAGACCAGTTGTGAAGCGATGAAAACTCCCAGGCTCATGCCGATCACACCCCAGACCACGGTCATGATGGCAAACTGGCGCACCACTGTGTAGTTGTAGGCCGTCGGGCTGGTTGTTGTGCTCATTACAGACTTCCACGATTCAGAGGGTTACCGCAGACGTAATCGGGCTCAGGCGATGCATCGCTGAAAATGGCATCGAAGCACACCGAAAAGACAGGGGCAGGAACAGACAGGCATGTAGACGAGCGTCAAAAGCTTGCAACAGACGCCTGTCGGCGAGTTTAGCTTTGAAAGAAGAGTGTGGGAAGCCGTAGCAACGAGCTGCTGATCAGCAGGTATTCCGCACCCCGTTGCAGGGTGCGGAGTTCACCCATCGCCGCTGGACTGGAACACAGCGGTGGCGACCTTCGCGTACGGACGAGTTGATCAGGACTCGCGCAAAGACTGTCACGTATGTCGTCGGCAGTAACACTTGTCATTGCCCAGCAAATTGGCCTGAGCAGGCATATGACTCTGGCGACCGCCCCAGCGGTTTGTTGCCATTGTGCGAGGCCAGTGCCGTCAATGAAACTGCCCGGCGGTGTCAGGTTTGGGGCGCTCATCGCCTCGGTACGTTTACCTTGCGCACTTTGACAGATTACCTGGACACACCTGAATGGTTGCTGTCCGTTGAAGAGAGCCCGCCGATGTCGGCATCCGTTCTGCGTGTACGATTCGGGCACGATTGGCGGTTATAGTGGCGGGCCGAGACTCACCTGAACGAGGCAGACATGAACAAAGGCCTACAGCCCGGTATCGGCAACGACCAATGGCTGCAACTGATCGGTGAAAGAGGCTGGTTATGGACGCCCGCCCGGCCCGCAAGCGGGCTGGATGTGCCCACACTGTTGCTGGCGCACGGTGCGGGCGCACCGATGGACAGCGATTTCATGAGCCGCATGGTCACTGATCTGGCGGCGCAGGGCATCAGCGTTCTGCGTTTCGAGTTTCCTTATATGGCTCAGCGGCGCCAAGGCGGCAGCAAGCGCCCACCCAATCCACAGGCTCAATTACTGGAATGCTGGAGAGACGTCTTCGCCTGTGTGCGTCATCACCTTGCCGGGCCTCTGGCGGTCGGCGGCAAATCAATGGGTGGGCGGATGGCCAGCCTGATCGCTGATGAACTCGAGGTGAGTGCGCTGGTATGTCTGGGGTATCCGTTTTACGCCGTGGGCAAACCTGAAAAGCCGCGGGTGGCTCATCTGGCGGATCTGAAGACCGCCACCCTGATCGTTCAGGGCGAACGCGATGCGCTGGGTGACCGCGAGGCGGTGGAGGGGTATACGTTGTCCACTGCCATCCGCCTGCACTGGGTGCCGACTGCCAACCACGACCTCAAACCACTGAAGATCGCGGGCGTCAGCCATGAGCAATGTCTGGCTGACTCCGCGAGGGAGATTGCCGGGTTCCTGCGCGTATGAGTCACCGGCAGTAAACGTCGAAAGCACCGTCAGTCACCTCAAGGTTTATCGATGACATGCTGAAGCCGAACACGCCTCTGATCCGCAGGGTGCAGGGATTGGCTTCGAGCAGGGTCAGCGTACCGCCTTGAAAATGCGCCGAGTGATAGAGGGTGTTTTTCCTGTGCAGCGTTTCGTTGTAGATCACGTTGATCTGCGGATGGTCGATCAGATCGTGCTCGCCGGATTCAAGGTCGCCGTCCAGAAACAATCCGATAGTGGTTCGGTTGTTGCCCACCTTGCCGTCGACAATAACCTTCCATACCCATCGGGCAGTTGCGTTTCCGGGTTCCGGTTGTAGCGTCAGTCTGCCGGTCAGCGACAAGGTTTTGAAAGACTGCCTGTTGATGCTGGCTGCAAACCTGCTTGCGCATGCTGCCGGGCGAGCGGAGCGTCTGGCTGATGAGGTCGTATGGTGCATGGTCTGACTCAGGAAAGCGCTTGATGAAGCAACAGGGCGTTACTTCTTTGAGCAACGCCCTGCCGGATAATCACTGAATGTTCAGCAGTCGATCATTTGATACCGACGCCCAGGCTTGAGTTGTGACTCTTCAATTTGAAATTTCCGCCTGAAACCATATTTTTCACGTAGTACCAGTTCCATCCGCCAATGCCGGCGCTTGAGACAGTGGACGACCAGTAGTTGCCATTGCCCATCGGCCAGCGGTTGCCGTACAGGGCGTAGATCTCCACCAGTTCGTGGATGGTCGGAATCCTCGTGCCATTGTTGCCCGCTGCCTTGCTGACCTGAGAAAAGCTGCCGCTGCCCAGTCCGATGCAGTGGATGACGCCGGTAACGGTGACCGTATAACGTTTGCTCGCGCCCAGTGAATCGGTAGCGGTAATGATGGCCGTGCCTTTGCCTCGAACCGAAGTCAGGCCATGACCGTCTACCTTGGCTACCGCCGGGTTGCTCGAGGTGTACTGATAAGGCGCATGCCCGCCACTGGCCCGGCGTTGAACGGTCGTGTCGGCCGGGAAATTCGGCAGCAGATCCGGCGAGCCCGGAAGTAGATAAATCTTGCCCGCCAGCGTCACCGGCGAAGTATCCAGCACCAGCTCGGGCCGCCAGTCAAGAATCTTCAAGGCCAATATGCCGGATGCCTGGACCAGACCGTTGACGCGATCGACGACATAAGAGATGTCGACCTTGTGCCCGGCGTTCGCCGTGACCAGAGCGGCGGCAAACAGTATCTCCAGCGTCTTGCCGGATTGCGCGGCTGTCACGGTTCTTTTCTGGGTGTCACTGCCTTTGGGCCCTCGCCAGTGCACCGTCACCTGGTCGCCGGCTTTCAACTGGGCGGTGGCCTTGATTACCACGGTTGCACCCGATCGTGCGTTGTCCGGGTCCAGGGTCGTGGTGTGGCCAGCTTCTTTTACAGTGGGTAAGGGGAGGGGCACTGCACGCATGAGCTGAAGCTTCACTTCCACAGGCTCCGAGGCCATGGACACATTCCCCGCGAGGTCCGCAACGGTATAAGAAACCAGCACCTCAATGTCGCCGATCCGTTCCAGAAACGGTCTGTCGAAGTCGACCATGGTTCGTTTAAGGCCCATATCGTCTTTGCTGACCACCACCATCGGGCCTGGTATTTTGTTCCAGTAGGTACGGATGACGTCTCCCTCCTCCATTCCGTTGTAACCGGCAACCGTACCCGTCAGCACATCACCCATACTTTCCAGTTCTTCGGCTGTAAGACCGTTCAGGGTTTGCTTGGGAAAAATGAGGGGGGCGAGGACTGGCGCTCCAGGAGCGGTAATGTCCACGGATATGAGGGTACTCTCAGAAAACTCAGTCACCATGTTTCCAGGGTTTTCAATGGCGTAAGCGACTGAATGGCTACCTTCTCTTAATAGTTGTTGCGGGATTTCCAGGCGTAGGGGATCCCCTGGCATGTGGCTCACCAGTATGACTTTCTTTGGCCCGACAGGTGTTCCGTCAAAGTAAAGTTGATAGGTATAACCAGGGCGCGCGCCTGGCCATACGCTAAGCGTTACCTGGACAGGCTGATTCAAACAGGTCACGGGCAGCAGTCCATTAACCAGTGCTGCCGGTACACGAGGGGCGTCCAGTGGACGTGTGTTTATATGAGCGTTCGAGCGAGGCATTTTTGTGTTCTCTTTATAAGGGGAAACGCGGGCCACAGAGACCCGCATCGAATCAGCGCGATAAGCAGGTCACGTCGGAAGGCTTGAGCATTAAAACCGGCACACGAGTAGTTGTAGAACTCGCCGGGCTCTGGTTACTGCCCTCAATGGGGCTGACGGTAAAGCGGGCTTCTGCGAAGCCTGTACAGATCACCCGGGTGTTGAAGTAAGGCACTGTGAATACATGACCGTCCAGCACATCAACTTCGTCGACGGTCCTTGTTGCACTATAAGTGGCCGCTTCAATAGGGTTATTCGACGGGTCAAAACCGGTGAAGGTAAATGTTATTTTCTGGCCCACGACCATGTTCAGGTAGGGCAGGATTTTTACGTCTGCGCCATCGGGGTTTTCATTCGGGCCTAAAACACCATTTGGCGTCAGGTTGAATGTGGGTCCCTCCAGTCCGTCCTGACCGCCAGGCTGGTCCTCTTTGGATCTTGCTGTGACAGCCTGAATCGGGCTTTTGACAGGATTGGGGTTGCCTGCTCGCGAGACGGTAAAGTAGACGGGGATGGCCGCACCTGTCCCTTGAAGCTGAATAAGTTCATTATCAATCGGAATGACCAGATCTTGCTGATTGGCCACGTCCGCCGAGTTGATCTGATGCCACTGCACCTTTACCTGATCCCCCCAGTAAAGATTCAAATCATCATTTACCCGAAAGCCAGGGTTCCAGTTCACCACGCCTCGGCCATTCAGTTCGTAATCATCCTCATCAATAAAGTTATCTTCAGTGTTTGGGTTCTGTAAGCTTGTTCCCTGAACCGTCAGACGGTTGAGCGGTTCCTCGACAGGCAGTGATGTAAATACGTCGATGTCGGTCGTTAGCGATGTACCTACAGGCTCTCCGTTACGGAAGACTTCATAGTGGATTGATACACGGCCTTGGGGAAACTTGTTGATCGCCTCAAAGGGCACGCTCAACGTCAGGACGACGGTCTCATCTTCATCGCCAGGGGGCAGTACGACAGGCGTCAGAGGGTTATTGTCGCCCCAGAACAGCTGGAGGTTATCAAGTGCCGTTGCGCCTTGGTAATGCGGAATGTCGACTAATACCCCCGGCCGCGCCTCACTATAATCCACCACGTCGCCCACCGCCGGGTCGACGATAGGGGCCGGGTAGTCAGAGGGCAGCTCCTGAAGCCTCAATTTCACAGCAACGGTATTCGAGAGAATCGAGGTGTTGCCTGCACGATCAACTACCTTGTAGCAGACCTGTTTTTCGTCCGGCCCCAGGGACTCCAGGAATTCGCGTGTAAAGGTGACTACCACCTTGTCCAGTCCCATGTCATTTTCGTTGACGACGGCGTTTGGTCCCAGGGTATCGCCCCACCGTGTCTGAATAAGGTCGTGTTTTGCCATGCCGGTGTAGCCAGCAATCTGGACGACCAGCTGTCCACCTAACTGTTCGAGCTCGGCGGCAGTCAGACCGTTTTGAATCTCGGCTGGAAACTGTATTGCTGCAAGCTCAGGCGCACCCGGTGGTGTTTTGTCGATCCGAATTCGAAACGGATCCGATCGTTCCTCTACTTGGTTTATCGGATTTTTAATCACATAGGCAATGTCATGGAATCCTTCAGATAATAGGTTCGTTGGCACTTCAAGGCTCAAGGGATCTCCCGGAGTGTGTGAGGGGAGGATCAGCTTCTCCGGGCCCACTTTTTCAGCGTCAAAGACCAGTCGATACGTATAGTCAGGAAGCGCGGCTTGCCATACTTTCAGGCTGACTGGCAAAGGCTCGCTTAATGCGTTGACAGGAATCAGGCCTGGCGTGTCCTCGTCATGAAACGCGACAGCCACATCAGGCGCATCCAGCGGGGCTTTCGGGCCTGTGTATCGATTCTTCGGGATGATAACGGGTTTCAGCAGGTTGTTTTCCTGAAGGCTTTTCATAGGTAAATCCTTTTGTAGTGAAGAAATTTTGTAGGTGTTTTCCTACTTGTCTTTTTAAAGCGGGGTGCTGTTAGTTTGTTTGCTAACGGTTGGCTTCGCTTTCTCAGTCACGTTTTTAAGTAATAGCGTTTTCTGTGTGCTGTCAATGGTGTGATAAGTGGTTTTTTTTATCTGGGCATATAATGTTCTTTCTTAGATGGTTTTAGGTTTATGTCTGTAGGAAATGTTTTATAGCTATTTGGGAAGGCTCCTACAGTTCTAGTAGTGGAGAGGTTGGGTTTTTATGACTTGGATACGATAAGTTCTCGGTCTCAATAGTCGAGGAGATGGACGGTGTCTTATAGAGAAAGTAACGCAAGAAAATTTAGCGGCTGTGTTTTGCAGCTTTCTGTTCTGGCTGCTGGAGTTCTGGCCACTGCGCAGGTTCTGGCAGATGCTCAAAGTCGGGTCAATGCCGGGTATGAGGGTGAAGAAAAAGTATCGGTCATCCTGCCTAATGGGGACGTGCTCAAGGCTGTACCGGTAAACGGCGATGCAGTGACGGTGGGGCCTGATACGCCTTTCGATTCTTACATCGTGAGCAACGACGGCATTCTTAATATTAATGGCGGAAGGACCAGCACGGTCTACGCGACTCAGTCCACCGTCACTATCGAATCCGGAACGGTGGAGAATGGTCTGCACCTTAGCGACAGTGTGTCTACTCTTCATAACGCCGTGGTAAAGAATGACTCAGGTTTCGGTATCTCTCTGGGTGGAGTCAAAGGCTCCGATAAACCGGGCTCTGAAGCTTCTATTTTTTCGAGCAGCGTGTCGGGATTGGAAGTAGGTATTGCGGTAGGGCTGTGGGGCGAGCTGTACCTTGCTAACACGCAGCTGCATGGGTTCGCATCGCAACGTGGAAGAGGTCAGGGGATTCTTTCTTCGGGGGGAGACGTTTTTATTACCCAGCGTAGTCATGTTGTGGGTGACCTGAATGGCCTCAACATTACTGACGGATCGGATGGCGGGGGCTCGGACGAAAGTCTGAAGGGAAACGAATCCTACACGCTTATCGATGACTCTATTGTCGAGGGCTTGAGTGGTGCGGCTATCAAAGTCGATCATCGTGTATTGTTCGACATTGAGGCAGATATCGATGTGCAAAACCATTCCGAGCTGTGGTCCGGAAATGGCAATCTGCTGGAGGTCGAAGATCACAGTACTGCCAACTTCAACGTCGACAACAGCACCCTCAATGGCAACCTCTTCGCCGATGACACCAGCACCCTGAACATCACGCTGCAAAACGGCGCGCAATTGAATGGCGACATCGTCAATGGCAATTCGCTGGCGATTGCCTCTGGCAGTCAATGGCAGATGCAGGGTGACAATGCCGTCAGGTCGCTCGCCCTGCAAGGTGGCAGTGTGGCGTTTGCTGGCGAAGGGTTTCATACACTTTCTCTGAACGAGTTGTCAGGGTCTGGCACGTTCGGTTTACGCGTGGACCTGGACAACGGCGTCGGAGACCTCATCGACGTTAACGGCAAGGCCAGCGGGCAATTCGGTCTGCAGGTGCGTAACACGGGGGTTGAGGTTGCATCGGCTGATATGCAGCCGCTCAAGGTGGTGCATACCGACGGTGGCGACGCGCAGTTCAGCCTGCTGGGCGGGCGGGTCGACCTGGGCGCCTATTCGTATCTGCTGGAGCAGCAGGGCAATGACTGGTTCATCGTCGGTAAAGACAAGGTCATAAGCCCCTCGACCCAGAGCGCTCTTGCTCTTTACAGCGCGGCACCTGCTATCTGGATGAGTGAGCTTTCGACCCTGCGCTCGCGCATGGGCGAGGTACGCGCAAGCGGCAAGGCGGGCGGCTGGATGCGCGCCTATGGCAACAGGGTTAATGCCACGACCAGTGAGGGTGTCGACTATCGGCAGAAGCAAAGTGGTCTGTCGCTGGGTGTCGATGCGCCCGTCGAGGTCAGCAATGGCCAGTTGGTGGTGGGTGTGCTGGGGGGGTACAGCACGTCCGATATCGACCTGAGCCTTGGTACTACGGGTAAAGTCGACAGCTACTATGCAGGCGGTTATGCCACCTGGCTGTCGGATGATGGCTATTACGTTGACGGCGTGCTCAAACTCAACCGTTTTCGCAATAAGGCAGATGTAGCCATGAGCGATGCAAGCAAGGCCAAAGGTGACTACACCAACAACGGAGTAGGGGGCTGGGTAGAGTTCGGCCGCCACATCAAACTGGCGGACGATTACTTTCTCGAACCGTTCGCTCAGTTGTCCAGCGTTGTCGTGCAGGGACAGGAGTTGCGTCTGGACAACGGCATGAACGCGAAGAATGAACGAACCCGGTCGTTCCTGGGCAAGGTCGGGACCTCGCTGGGGCGTACGGTTGCACTCAAGGACGGAGGGGTGCTGCAGCCTTATGTACGTGTCGCTGTTGCGCAGGAGTTTTCGCGCCGTAACGAAGTGAAGGCCAACGATGTGAAATTCGACAACAGCCTGTTCGGTTCGCGTGGCGAACTGGGGGCCGGGGTATCGGTGTCGCTGTCCGAGCGCTTGAAACTGCACGCAGACGTCGACTACATGAAAGGTCGGCATATCGAACAACCCTGGGGAGCGAATGTGGGGCTACGCCTGGCATTCTGATCTCCAGGGCCGACGCCTTAGCAACACCAGAGCCCCCGGTGAGTGATCACCGGGGGCTTTTCAGTTACTGATCGGTAAACCTGCGTTTGCGTTGCTTCTGTCGGGACGAGATGGGCGCTGAGTAGTTAACGTTCACCCGTAACACTGGCGATGTACCGATCAGCCGTTGATCACGATAAAGCTCGTAATACAGATCAACCAGACCGTACTGAATATAGGGTGTGAAGTTGTAGGAAATGCACAGCACTCGTACCACGCTGTTTTCGCCTACCCGATGGAAAAGCGTTGTCGATGACAGGTTTTTTCCCCAATAAAAATGGATTTCGTCACCCCAGCACATTTTGACTGAGCCGGGGATATGGATGGTAATGCCCGCATGTGCCTGTTCGTGACTGATGGAATCAGGGTCGATGTTAGGCAGCACAGGTGCTTTCAGCGTGTTGGAAATGTCGGATGGAAGGTGGAGGGGGCTCGCGTGTCGGTAGAGGCTCTCATGGGGTGGGGCTTCTTGAACAGTGCTCGCACTGTCGGGATTGTTTTTTTCTTTTTGGGTGCGCGCCGCTACATCCGTGGATTGTTCTTTATCCATCGTAAACTCTTTTATTGACGTTAAGTTGAGTTGTTATATATGTGCCGGCAGTTGTCGGCAGCGGAAATATTACAAGGCACATAAGTGTTCAGGTCAAGGGGGCTGCGCACTCCAAAGACTTGTCCAGGTTGTGTAAGGCTATGCGGTTACATTTGGTATCATGTGTGTAATAAATGAGTGGTTATTAGTGTTGAGGATCCTGTAAATAAAGGGGGTACTCAACGGTGGGTGTTTTTTTTGAGACATTTTTCGAATCGAAAACCTGTAGGACATTAACTACAGATAAATCTTACAGGAGGTAAAAAAGTGTGTTTTGGCTAAATTCCCACTTATGCGTAGGAATATTCACTCAACTTTATCATTAGGGTCTCGCACATGTTAGCGTGCGAAACCGTCAAGGTCGTGGGCAGAAATGTAGGTTGCTGTGCTTTGTCTGCAATGGAAGCACCGCAGAGTACAGGAGCCGCGATGTATTGGATGTGCGTTCAGTGAACTCATGATTGATCGTGATCTGATCGCTGTCCAGGCTCCAGCAGCAAGGCCAGGTCGAAATCTGCAGAGGGCAGGTTTGTCAGCGGCTAACCTCATCCATGTGACGGAGATTCTGGTTAGACACCACAGGGCACACCACTGAACATGTTCACTCGGATCGCACACAGAGACCGTAAAGGGTAATAAGTAATTGACGTATTAACTTGTTTTAACTGATAAGTGCGTGCATTGCCCGCCTCCAGCGGGTAATAGTACTTTGCTGCTGTGGCCGGTATAAAAGAAAAGTTTTGCCAGGTCTTCAGGGGGGTATTTCCTATCGACTTGATGAAAGACAAGTGACGGTGCACCTGTAACAGCCCGGAAAAAAGCCCCGACCAACCGAAGTTTGTCGAGGCTTGGCAAACAGCTTCAAACCTCAGCGATTAAACCGTTCCACCAGCGAATACTGCGAGTTGGCCGTATCGGTCAGTTCGCCACTCAACACTGCCGAGCGTTGGGCTTCGTCCGATGTCTGGTCAGCCAGGCTGGCGATGGTGGCAATGTTGCGGTTGATCTCCTCGGCCACGGCGCTTTGCTCTTCAGTGGCGGTGGCGATCTGGGTGGTCATGTCGGTGATGTTGGCGACCGCCTCGCTGATGCCCACCAGCGCCTGATCCGCCTCCAGTACCCTGGCTACGCCTTCCTCTGCCTGACGGCGACCTGCGTCCATGGTTTGTACTGCATCGTTGGCGGTCTGCTGCAGCTTGGCAATCAGGCCATGAATCTGCCCTGTGGACTCTGCGGTTCGCTGCGCCAACTGGCGCACTTCATCCGCCACGACCGCAAAGCCGCGGCCCATCTCGCCGGCGCGCGCTGCTTCGATGGCGGCGTTGAGGGCCAGCAGGTTGGTCTGATCGGCGATGCCTTTGATCACATCGACGACACCACCTATTTCATCACTGTCCTTGGCCAGTCGCGTCACGGTCAGGCCCGTTTCGCCTACCGAGGTGGACAGGCGCTGAATGGCTTCGCGGGTCTCACCAGCGATGTCGCGGCCGCGACGAGTCAATTCGTTGGCCTGCTGGGTGGCGTCGGCTGCACGATTAACGTGGCTGGCGACTTCCTGAGTCGTCGCGGCCATCTGATTGATAGCGGCAGCAACCTGCTCGGTTTCCACGCGCTGGCGCTCCAGTCCGGTCGAACTGGCATTGGCCAGCGAATTGGATTGACGCGCCTGGCTGGTCAGGTGTTCGGCAGTGTCCTGCAAACGCGTCAGGCAGGTTTTCAGACGCGCCTCCTGGCTGAGGATCGACATTTCCAGGCGCGCCTGCGGGCCTCGGCTGTCGGTATACATCTGTGCGATCAACGGGTCAGAGGTGGTCTGTTCGGCCAGGCGCAACAGACGTTTGGTGCCACGCTGTTGCCAGGACAGCCCAAGCAGCCCCAGCGGCACAGACAACGCCGCCGCCAAGGCAAAGCCCCATTGCGAGTTGAGCCACACCCCGATCAGGAAGCTCAATTGACTGACCAGAATGAACGGCAGCCAGTCTTGAAGTATCGGCAGCCACTTGTCGCGGTTCGGTATGGCGCTCTTGCCCTTGTTGATTCGGGCGTAAAGCGCCTCGGCGCGGCGGATCTGTTCGGCGGTCGGTTTGATGCGCACCGACTCGAAGCCCACCACTTTGCGGTTTTCCAGCATCGGCGTCACATAGGCGTTGACCCAGTAATGATCGCCGTTCTTGCAGCGATTCTTGACGATGCCCATCCACGGCTGCCCGGCTTTGAGCGTGGTCCACATGTGCTCGAAAACCGCAGGCGGCACATCCGGATGGCGCACGGTGTTGTGCGCGGCACCGAGTAATTCCGCCTCGCTGTAACCACTGATGTCGACGAAGGCATCGTTGCAATAGGTGATCGTGCCTCGGGTGTCGGTGGTGGAAATCAGTCGCTGTTCGGCAGGAAAAGTCCGCTCATGTTGAGTGATGGGCTGGTTGTTGCGCATGGGGTTTCGATCCTTCGATCCGGAAGACTATGGCGTGTTATCGGCTGGTGTGTCGATAAATTGAGTGGTGCGTCACAAATGACCGGAGAGTCAGCTTCAGTGCGCCAGCATCGGGTAGGTGAACAGGCCGAAATGCACCAGATTCAAACCAAAGTGGCTGATGACCGCAGCCTGCAGGCCGCCAAAACGAAACGCGATGCCATAACCTGCGCCTGCAACGCCCGCCAGCAGCATCCATTCAACGCCGGCCACCGCGTGAGCCAGCCCGAACAGGCTCGCAGCGAGGGTGATCGACAGCGCAGTCGCAAATCTTGAGCCGTTGAAAAAGCGCTGCAGGCCACCTTGCAGGTACGCGCGGAAAAACAGCTCTTCGGTCAGGGTCACCAGCAACAGATTGTTGAGCAGCCATATCAGGCCCTGAGCAGGCCATTTGGGTGTCCAGCCAACAACGTTGAGGACGACCGCTGCCGTCATGCAGAACGCTGACGTCACGATCAGTGCCAGCACGCCCGTTTGCAGCGAATGGGCGACGTCGACTTTTGGCACAATCCACGGGCAAGCGAGTATCAGCCAGAGGCCGATCAGCGGTTTGTCCAGATTCAGGTCCATGGAATAGACCGCCGCGTCGGCGGTGAATCGGGTCGCTTCGATAACGTTGGCGTTATTGAAACCGGGTGCCAGATGTGATGCCAGTGCCAGGCTGGTCATGATGAACAGCCCGTGGCCGCACACACGGATGGAAGGATGAGGCGAACGAGTGACGCATAACCAGGCAACGAGCAACAAGCCGAAACTCGCAGCCGAGCAGGGCGCAAGACTGCCATGGTACAACGCCAGCGCGTAGCCGGTGCTCAGAAGACAGAGAACCAGCCAGTGCCTTGTGGTCATGAAATGTTTCCTGCTTTTGGACGCGGAGGATTCTATCCGACGTTCAGGGAAGCAGGTTTGAGCTTATACAAATCTTCATGCGCGAACCTGCCCCTTCCGCAGGGCACAGGCTCCATTCCCGGGTATCAGGCATTGCCTGTCAGGACGCGATCAGCTGTCGCAACACGTAATGCAAAATGCCTCCTGATTTGAAGTATTCCACTTCATTGAGCGTATCAATGCGGCACAGCACATCGACCGTTTCCTTGCTGCCGTCCTCGCGGTCGATATGCAGGGTCAGGCTCATGCCGGGTTGCACATCGGCGTGGGTCAGCCCGGTGATTTTCAGGGTTTCCTTGCCGGTCAGGCCGAGGGTCTTGCGGGTCTGGCCGTTCTTGAACTGCAGTGGCAGTACGCCCATACCGACCAGATTCGAGCGATGTATCCGTTCGAAGCTTTCGGCAATGACCGCCTTGACGCCCAGCAGGTTGGTGCCTTTGGCCGCCCAGTCGCGGCTTGAGCCGGTACCGTATTCCAGACCGGCAATGATCACCAGCGGGGTGCCTTCCTTCTGATAGCGCATGGCAGCATCGTAAATCGCCAGCTTCTCGCCGGACGGCACATGCACTGTATTGCCGCCTTCCTCGCCACCGAGCATTTCATTGCGGATGCGGATGTTGGCAAAGGTCCCACGCATCATCACTTCATGGTTGCCGCGGCGTGAGCCGTAGGAGTTGAAGTCCTGATACTTGACGCCTTTCTCCTGAAGGTAGCGCCCGGCGGGGCTGTCGACCTTGATATTACCGGCGGGCGAGATGTGGTCGGTGGTCACCGAGTCGCCCAGTAAGGCGAGGATGCTCGCGTTTTCGATGTCTTCGATAACCGGCAGTGGACCGCCGATGTCTTCGAAGAATGGCGGGTGTTGAATGTACGTGGAGTCATCCTGCCAGACATAAGTGGCCGCCTGCGGCACTTCGATGGCCTGCCATTGTTCGTCACCGGCGAAGACTTCGGCGTATTCCTTGTGGAACATGCCGGTGTTGACGCTGGCCACCGCGTCGGCGATTTCCTGCTGGCTTGGCCAGATATCGCGCAGGTAAACCGGTTTGCCATCCGACCCCTCGCCCAGCGGTTCGCTGCTGATGTCGATGCGCACCGAGCCTGCCAGTGCGTAGGCGACCACCAATGGCGGTGAGGCCAGCCAGTTGGTCTTGACCAGCGGATGGACGCGGCCCTCGAAGTTGCGGTTGCCCGACAGTACGGAGGCGACTGTCAGGTCGGACTGCTGAATGGCTTTTTCGATAGGCTCCAGCAGCGGGCCGGAGTTACCGATGCAGGTGGTGCAACCATAGCCCACCAGATCGAAGCCCAGCGCGTCGAGGTATTGAGTCAGGCCTGCTGCATTGTAGTAATCAGTCACGACTTTCGAGCCGGGTGCCAGCGAACTTTTCACCCAGGGCTTGCGCTGCAGGCCTTTTTCGACAGCTTTTTTCGCCACCAGCCCGGCGGCCATCATCACGCTGGGGTTGGAAGTGTTGGTGCAGGAGGTGATTGCCGCGATAACTACGGCACCGTCTTTCAGGTGATGGGTCTGGCCGTTGTGCTCATACTGGGTTTCGCCGCTGACCTGAGCCTCGTTGCCCACCGCGACACCGCCGCCGCCTTCGCTTTCAAGGCGACCTTCATCGACCTTGGCGGGCTTGACCTGCAGACCGAGGAAATCGCTGAATGCCTTGGACACATTCGGCAGCGCGACACGATCCTGAGGGCGTTTGGGGCCTGCAAGGCTGGCTTCCACCGTGCTCATGTCCAGCTCCAGACTGTCGGTGAACACCGGCTCCTGACCTGCCAGACGCCACAGGCCCTGTGCCTTGCAGTAAGCCTCGACCAGTTTGACGGTTGCGTCGGGGCGTCCGGACAGACGCAGGTAGTCAAGTGTCACATCATCGACCGGGAAGAAACCACAGGTCGCGCCATACTCCGGTGCCATGTTGGCAATGGTCGCGCGGTCTGCCAGCGGCAGATCAGCCAGCCCGTCACCGTAGAACTCGACAAACTTGCCCACCACGCCTTTCTTGCGCAGCATCTGGGTTACGGTCAGTACCAGATCGGTGGCGGTGATGCCTTCTTTCAATTTGCCGGTCAGTCTGAAACCGATGACTTCCGGGATCAGCATCGACACCGGCTGGCCGAGCATCGCCGCCTCTGCTTCGATCCCGCCCACGCCCCAGCCCAGCACGCCCAGGCCATTGATCATTGTGGTGTGGGAGTCGGTGCCGACCAGAGTGTCGGGGAACGCGTAGGTGCGACCGTCTTCTTCCTTGGTCCATACGGTACGACCCAGGTATTCAAGGTTTACCTGATGGCAAATGCCGGTGCCGGGCGGTACTACGCTGAAGTTATCGAAAGCACTCTGGCCCCAGCGCAGGAACGCGTAGCGTTCACCGTTACGCTGCATCTCGATATCGACGTTCTCGCCGAATGCCTCGGGGTTGCCGAACTTGTCGACCATCACCGAGTGGTCGATCACCAGGTCTACTGGGGACAGCGGGTTGATACGCTGTGGGTCACCGCCAGCCTTGGCCACGGCAGCACGCATGGCGGCCAGGTCGACTACCGCCGGTACACCGGTGAAATCCTGCATCAGCACGCGGGCGGGGCGGTATTGAATTTCCCGGTCCGAACGGCGTTCGGTCAGCCAGTCGGCGATGGCTTTGAGGTCATTGCCGGTTACCGTCTTGTTGTCTTCCCAGCGCAGCAGGTTTTCCAGCAGCACCTTGAGTGACATGGGCAACCTGTCCAGATCGCCCAGCGATCGGGCCGCCTCCGGCAAGCTGAAGTAGTGGTAGGTCTTGTTATCGATTTCCAGCGTTGCAAGGCTTTTCAGGCTATCGAGGGAGGGCATGAATGTCTCCTTTCAGGAATGTTCTCCGAACATCGGTTAATGCGCTCCATGTGCATCAGGTCGGGAGCGCCGCATCAGGCTTCAGGTTCTGTGGACTGTTCGGCTGCACCAGTGGTTCCTGGATTGGGCTATCATGCGCGGCTTTCAAGTCTGCGGGGTTACGCCCGAGTGCCCATTGCCCAGGAGTAACCCATGAATACACTGTTTATGCATTGCAGACCCGGTTTTGAAGGCGAAGTCTGTTCGGAAATATCCGATCACGCCGCACGCCTTGACGTTGCCGGGTATGCCAAGGCACGTCCTGACACGGCCTGCGCCGAATTCATCTGCACCGAGGCGGATGGTGCCGAGCGGCTGATGAGCGGCCAGCGCTTCGATCAGTTGATCTTTCCCCGGCAATGGGCTCGTGGCCTGTTCCTCGATTTGCCGGAGACCGATCGGGTCAGTGTGATTCTTGCGCAGCTTTCGGCGTTCCCGACCTGCGGCAGCCTGTGGCTGGAGGTGGTGGATACCAATGATGGCAAGGAACTGTCGAATTTTTGCAAGAAGTTCGAGGCACCTTTGCGCAAGGCTCTGACTCAGGCTGGCAAGCTGGTGGATGATCCGCGCAAGCCGCGTCTGCTGCTGACGTTCAAGAGTGGTCGTGAAGTGTTTCTAGGTGTGGCCGAGGCCGATAACTCCGCAATGTGGCCGATGGGCATCCCGCGCCTCAAATTCCCCCGCGAGGCACCCAGCCGTTCTACCCTGAAGCTCGAAGAGGCGTGGCACCATTTCATTCCCCGAGACCAGTGGGACGAGCGTCTTTCCGGTGATATGACCGGCGTGGACCTCGGAGCTGCACCGGGTGGCTGGACGTATCAACTGGTGCGCCGGGGCATGCTGGTGACTGCCATCGATAACGGACCGATGGCAGAAAGCCTGATGGACACAGGCTTGGTGCAGCATCTGATGGCTGACGGTTTCACCTACAAGCCTCGTCACCCTGTGGACTGGATGGTCTGTGACATCGTCGAAAAGCCTGCCCGCAATGCGGCGCTGCTGGAAACCTGGCTGGGTGAAGGCCTGTGCCGCGAAGCAGTGGTCAACCTCAAACTGCCAATGAAACAGCGCTACGCGGAAGTGCGCCGACTGCTCGACCGCATCGAAGAAGGCTTTCAGGCGAGAGGGGTACGGGTGGCCATCGGCTGCAAACAGCTCTACCACGACCGCGAGGAAGTCACCTGCCACCTGCGCAGGCTCGACGTCGCCAAAACGGCGAGAAAGTGATTTCTTACTTTAAAAAGCGCTTTTGACTACCGTGCCGAGCGTCGGCACGATAATCATCCCCCTGACACCACAGAACCGCCGTGTGACGCGGAGCGTCACGAACTGCATGCCGACGCGGAGCGTCGGCACGATAGTCAATAATCATCCGTGCTTTTAGCCAAACAGCTCTAAAACGCTTTTCACCGCGATGGCCCAGACGGCGCAGAGTGCGACGTAAGTGACGGCTGAGTCCTGGCGCTGATCCGGGGGTAGCCTGGCAGGACGCCAGGCTAGCCGCACCGGGCCATGGATGGCCCGTTGCGGCGACCCGCGGATCAGTGTCAGGACGAAGGAACCCGACGCAGTCGGGCCGGAAACGGAGCCAGGGGGTTTGGTTACTTTGGCCCCATCAAAGTAACTCGCCGAGGGGCGAAAAGCTGATCTGAGTCGAACCCCAATCCCTCTGACATCACAGAACCGCTGTGTGACGCAGAGCGTCACGAACTGCATGCCCACGCGGAGCGTCGGCACGATAATCAAAAGCTGACCTGAGTCGAACCCCAATCCCCCTGACATCACAGAACCGCCGTGTGACGCAGAGCGTCACGAACTGCATTCCAGCGCGGAGCGTCGACACGATAGTCGTCCGCGCTTTTAACCCAACAGCTCAAAAAACGCCTATCACAAGCACCACTCAACAAAACCCCACGATAGCCTTGGTCTCCAGATACTCTTCAAAACCCTGCACACCGTACTCGCGGCCGTTACCCGAACGCTTATAGCCACCGAACGGAGCCATCGGGTTCCAGGCGGGATAATTCAGATGCACCTGCCCGGCACGAATACGCGAAGCGACCGAACGTGCCACAGCAAGATCCTGACCCTGTACATGCGCGCCGAGACCGTAGACCGTGTCATTGGCGATCGCCACGGCCTCGTCAACCGTGTCGTAGGCAATCAGGCACAGCACCGGGCCGAATATCTCTTCCCTGGCGATACGCATGGAAGAGTCCACTTCGGAAAACACCGTTGGCCTCGTATAGAAGCCTCGCTCATGACCGTTCACACGTCCTGGACCGCCGCAGACCAGCTTCGCGCCTTCGCTCAGCCCTGCATCGATCATGGCCTGTACGCGGTGGAACTGTGCCTCGTTGGCAATCGGCCCCAGAACTGTGCCTTCCGACTGCGGATCACCGACAATAATCGCCCCGGCCGTCTCGGCGGCCAGCGCTTCGACTTCTGCCAGCCGGCTCCTGGGCACGATCATCCGCGTCGGCGCACTGCACGACTGGCCAACATTACGGAATGCGGCCATCACACCGGGTGGCACGGCTTTGGCGAAGTCGGCGTCAGGCAATAGGATGTTTGGCGACTTGCCGCCCAGTTCCTGGGTTACCCGTTTGACGGTCAGTGCGGCAGCCTGCGCAACCAGTGCACCTGCGCGATTGGAACCGGTGATCGAGATCATGTCGATGTCAGGGTGCGCCGCCATCGCACCACCTACTTCGGGGCCGCTGCCATTGACCAGATTGAATACCCCCGGTGGCAGACCGGCGTCATGCACCAACTGTGCGAACAGTAAGGCGCTCAGCGGCGACAGTTCGCTGGGTTTGAGCACCACCGTACAGCCAGCGGCAATGGCCGGGGCAACTTTTGCAGTGATTTGATACAACGGCCAGTTCCATGGCGTGATCAGGCCGCACACGCCAATGGGCTCGCGTTCAATCGCCGTGCCGCCTTCGACGTTCTGGAAGCGATAGGTTGCCAGCAGGTCACGCGCAACACGCACATGTTCTGCGGCAAGCGGTACCTGCATGGCCCGCGCAGAACTGATCGCAGCGCCCATTTCCAGCGAGATCGCCTGCGCCAGTTGCTCCTTGCGCTCGAGAATAAGTGCATGGATCCGGCCGATTATCTCGGCCCGAACGTGCGGTGGTGTGCCGGACCAGCCCGCAAAGGCTGCGCGTGCTGCCGTAACCGCCCGGTCGACATCGGCGGCTGTGCCGCTTGCGACATGCGCCACGACCTCTTCAGTTGCAGGGTTGATTACCGCAATACTGGTCGGGTCGAGCGGCGCAGACCAGCGGCCATCGATATAGAATTTCTGCGCAGTGTCGGGGTCGACGCGATGGCTGTTCAAGGACTGTGTGGTCATCCAGCGGGCTCCCTGGAGCGATGATGGGCAAGGCCGGGCCATTTGAGATCGGGCCGTTCGATAGCCATAAGCTAACAAAGCGTTCGGGATAAAAAGCGCCGATCTGCGGAGTTGCAAAGAATATTCTGCTGTATGCATCCCGCTAACATCGCGGACCTGTTTCGGCGCTTTATCCGCGCTGATTTCAGCCAATCGCCTGAGTCACCAGCGCAAACTGCCGTACGTCACGACTCGATGGCGGAGGCGTCCCGAGCACCATACGCGGTGCCCTGTCGACACATGGCAGGCCCAGGCGCTCAAGCCACGGTGCCAGTCCGCAATCAGCCAGAATGTCGAAGCGCACGAACATGCCGGGAATTCGGTGCAGCAGGTGGGCAATCATGCGCCGGGCCTGATCTGCATCATGGGCGACCAGCGGGCCGATGATATGACCCCGGCCGAAGCGGCGCAGCAGGGCGATACCCTGTAATTGCCCTTGGTGTTCGATACCGACCGCCTGCTCTGCATCGCGGAGCAGATCGGTCAGCACAGCGGTTCGGTCCAGACCGCTGCCTGCGTTGGCCAGCCTGATCAATTGCGCATGGTCCGCTGCGCCAAGTGAGCGAATGGGCAAACCGTCGCTCGGTGTCGTCAGGCCTGACCCATTAGGAATGCCCTGATGCTGCTGGATTCGCGCAAAATCGACGAAACCAAGGCTGCGATAAAGTGGCGCGCCCAGTTCTGTGGCGTTGAGGATGGGTGTGCGCGGTGCGGTTGCGTCAATGCACAGGTGCATCAGGCGGCGGCCGATGCCTTTGCCCTGATGCTCATCGCTGACAATCACCAGGCCGATCGATGACCAGTCGCCCTGATGGCAGGTGAATGCCACGCCAACCAGTTGGCCGTCATGCTCGGCGACAAAACCTTCGGAGGTGCGTTGCACCATCGCCCAGTCCTCTTCGCGGTGCGGCCATTTGAGGTTGAGCGAAAGGGCATGCGCGGCCGGAATGTCCGCTGCAGTCACCGGGCGATATCGATAGTGTGCATCTGGGGTCGCCGACATGGGGGCTCCGTTATAAAGGTCAGGATCGGTTCGGCTCATACGAGTTTGCCGCTACTCATCAGGCTGGACGTGAACGGCATCGCGATGGCCGTCGGGTCGGTAAAGCGGCGAATATCGAACGGGCTGATCAAGGTGCGCGTGCTGCCGGTGCTGATCAGTTCGGCCATCACATCGCCGACGCCGGGCCCGAGCTGGAAGCCGTGGCCGCAAAAGCCGAACGTATAGAACAGACCGTCCACCTTGCCGCTACGGCCCATGATCGGCAGTGAGTCCGGTGTGTAGCTCTCGATGCCGCTCCAGACACGGATGATGTTCAGCTTCTCCGCGCCCGGCAAAAGGCGTTTCATTTGCTTCATCTGGTTGATCAGGCTTTCCGGCTTGAAAAAGGCACGGCGGTTGATCATGTCCGGGGTGATGCGGTTACCGCCGCCGATGATGATGTTGCCGCGCGGGATCTGCCGGAAATAGATCACTTCTTCCTTGATTTTGGTAAATACCCCGATCACCGTCGGCATTGCGTAAGGCACCGGTTCGGTCACCGACATCTGAGGGCCGTTCGGCTCAAGGGGGACCGGTTCGCCGAATTGCTCCGCCAGTCTGGCCGCCCAGGCTCCGGCAGTGATGAGCAACTGTTCGGCGATGAATAATTGCCCACCGGCAGTGGTGACATGAAACTCACCGCCCACCTTCTGCACATTGAGCACCTCGGTGCGCTCCTCGATTCTGGCCCCGGCCCGGATCGCCGCCCGGGCAAATGCCGGGGCCGCCAGGCGTGGGTTGGCATGGCCATCGTGAGGCGCATGGGAGCCGCCTTTGACTTCAGGCCCAAGGAATGGAAAACGTTCATGCAGGGCCTTGCCGGAGAGAATCTGCAAATCCAGCTCTCGCGCTTCCGGGGCCGCGGCGTAAGCTTCCAGTTCAGCGATTTCGTCATCGCGATAGCAGACCCGCATATGCCCGCTGGGGATGAACTCCAGATCTTCGCCGATCAGCTCCGGCAGGCGTTTCCACAACGCCCAGGAACGATTGGACAGCTCCAGCTGGCCGAGAAACCGTCCCTGGCGGCGCACGTTGCCGAAATTCACTCCGCTGGCGTACTGGCCGATCTGGTCTCGTTCCAGCAGGGTTACCGAGCGACCGTGCCGGCGCAGGAAAAAAGCTGACGACGAACCCATGAAACCGCCGCCGATAATCAGAACATCACTTTTTTGTCGGGTCATGAGCTGCTTCCGGCCATGTTCAATTCATCGCCCGCTGCGGGCCAGAGCTTCGATTTCGATCAGATAGCCGTGGTGCAACTCCGCGACCGGCACCACAGCGCGGGCCGGACGATGTTCGCCCAGATAGCCTGCGTAGATCCGGTCGAAAGCAGGCCAGTGCTGGATACCTGCGACGTAGACCGTCACCTTGAGCAGATCATCCGTGCCGCAACCTGCGGCACTCAGTATCGCGAGCAGATTGTCCAGTGCAATCGCGGCCTGGACCTCGAACGGTTGTTCGACGCTGGGGCTGCCATCGGCGCGCACCGGGAGTTGCCCGGACACATGCAGCGTGCCCTGATGCAACACAGCCTGTGAATAATGCCCGCCTGGCGCAGCGGCCAGTGCCGTGCGAATCAGTCCGATATCACCAGCCATGCAGGCGACTCCAGGTGTGGACTGCGCCGTCGGCATCGCAGGCGTGGTAGTTCGGGAACTGCGCACCGGTGGCGCAGGCGTGGTTGGGCAGAATGCGCAATCGGCTGCCGATGGGGAAACACGCAGTGATGTCTGCGTGGCTGTCTGCGGCAAGCGTGATGATGCCGTGCTCCTGATTGGCACCGGTCACCCGCGCGCCTTCGATCCACTCACCGGTTTCCGCACACACCTGGCCGTAGCCGAAATCCTGACGCTGGCGTTGGGTGCCACGGTCCCGACTCATTGCCATCCAGCCCGCGTCGACAATGATCCAGCCCTTGTCCCGCTGGTGGCCGATGACCGTGGTCAGCACGCTCAGAGCCAGTTCATCTTTCCTGCACACGCCAACGTTGTGCATCACCAGGTCGAAGAATACATAGACCCCGGCGCGCACTTCGGTGACGCCTTGCAGGCTCTGCGCCGACAGCGCGGTAGGCGTCGAGCCGATGCTGACTTCCGCACAGGGCAGTCCTGCCTGGCGAATGCGCTCGGCAGCGCAGACACAGAGCCTGCGCTCCTGTTCAGCCAGGGCTTGCAGCGCTTCAGGAGTGTCGAGGTCGTAACTGGAGCCGGCATGGGTCATGACCCCACGCAGGTGCATACCGCCCTCGACCAGGGCTCTCGCGACTTCGACAAGCGAGGGATCCTCCACGGTCAGCCCGGAGCGATGACCGTCGCAATCGATTTCGATCCAGACGTCGAAGCGCTCGTCATGGCTCTGACCGAAGGCGACTATCGCCTGGGCAGCTACGACGCTGTCGGTCAGGATGCTCAGGCGGCAGCCGCTGCGCCGCAGTCTGAGCGCCTGATCCAGTTTGCCGGGGGCAATGGCGACGGCATAGAACACGTCATCGATACCTTCGGCAAAGCAGTGTTCGGCCTCCTTCAGGGTCGACACCGTGACGCCGCTGGCACCTGCGGCAATCTGCGCCTGAATGACCGGCAGGGACTTGCTGGTCTTGACGTGCGGACGCAAACGCACGCCCAGGCCATTCATGCGTTGTTGCATGCGCAGGATATTGCGCTGCATGCGCGGTATATCAAGCAACGCAACAGGCGTATCGAGAGAAGACAGGGAGGCTGACATGGGCTGAGCTCGGGTGACAGGTATGGCAGTGAGTCTACTCACGGATAATGAAGCTGTGGTTCAATGTGGCGTCATCAATCCTTAAACTGAACTGAATGATTGCCTTTGAAGACCTGCGCCTGGCCGTGGCCTTGTCGCGCTGTGAGTCGCTGAGCGCTGCCGCCAGGGTTCTGAATGTCTCGCCGCCCGCGCTGTCGATGCGCTTGCGCAAGCTGGAGGCGCAGTTGGGCATTACCCTGGCCAATCGCGATGCCAGGCGCCTGAGCCTGACGGCCGATGGCGAACGTTTCGCACGGGAAAGCGCGCATTTGCTGGAGCAGCTGGAGGCTCTTCCGGAATCCTTCAGGCAGCGCGACGAACGACTGGCGGGCACGCTGCGTCTGGCAGCGCCGTTTGGTTACGGTCGCCAGCGCATCGCGCCGCTGCTGGCACGCTTTGCCAAACTGCATCCGCAATTATGTCTGCACCTGGACCTGCGTGAAACGCCATGGCCGGATCGTCATGACAGCGACGCAGTGATTCACATCGGCAGCCTCAATGACAGCCTGTGGATCGCCAGACCGCTGGCACAGAATCATCGCTGGCTGTGCGCCAGTGCGGCGTATCTCGAGCAGCATGGCGTGCCCTCGACGCCTGAAGAGCTGGCCCGTCATCGCTGTATCTGCATTCGCGAAAACGATGAAGACGTCACCCTGTGGCACCTGAGCAAGGGCCAGGTGAAGAAGACGCTGCGCATCGAGCCGGCGCTGCTCAGCAACGATGGCTCGGTCGCCCGGCGCTGGGCCGAGCAGGGGGCGGGCATCGTGTTGCGCTCGCAGTGGGACGTCAGCGATGCCATTGCCAGCGGCAGGCTGGTGAGGGTGCTGGCCGATTGGCAACTGGCCAGCGCGCCGATCAACCTGCTGGTGCCCGTGCGCAAGCACCGCAGCGCGCGAGTGCAGGCGCTGATGGAGTTTCTGGAGACGGCCTTGAAGGCCTGATTCAGGAAAACACCGGTGCGCTGTTGGTCGCAGGGTTGAATACCTCAATTGACGCTCACGGCAACGCGCGGGTATAAACCGCGTCTTGTGTTTTTGTCGGATTTTTCTCCATGAGCTTCAGCCCCCTGATTCGCCAGTTGATCGATGCCTTCCGCGTACTGCCGGGCGTCGGTCAGAAAACCGCTCAACGCATGGCGTTGCAGCTGCTGGAGCGCGACCGCAGCGGTGGTTCGCGACTGGCGCAGGCGCTGGGACAGGCGATGGAGGGCGTTGGGCACTGCCGCTCATGCCGCACGTTGACCGAAGAGGAACTCTGCCCGCAATGCGCAGATCCGCGTCGGGATGACACGCTGCTGTGTGTGGTCGAAGGCCCGACGGATGTCTATGCGGTAGAGCAGACCGGTTATCGCGGTCGCTATTTCGTGCTCAAGGGCCATCTGTCGCCGCTCGACGGCCTGGGCCCGGAAGCCATCGGCATTCCGCAGCTGATGGAGCGTATCAGTCAGCAAGGTACGTTCACTGAAGTGATCCTTGCCACCAACCCGACCGTGGAAGGCGAAGCGACGGCGCACTACATCGCTCAGTTGCTCCACGACAAGGGCCTGATCGCTTCGCGCATTGCCCACGGCGTACCGCTGGGTGGCGAGCTGGATCTGGTCGACGGTGGCACCCTGGCGCATTCGTTTGCAGGGCGCAAGCCGATTGCGCTGTGATGCCGGCCAGCGCTGCCGCTAATCAATAGCGCGGCGTAATGTCTCGTTCTACAGGCGGGGCATCAGGGTCCTGACCTGCCGGGAACTTGCCTTTCAGGTGCCAGGCGAACGCAATGATTTCGGCAATCGTGCGGTACAGCGGCTCGGGAATACTGTCGCCCAGCTCCATGCGTGCCAGCAGCTTGACCAGTTCGGCGTTCTCGTAGATCGGCACTTCATACTCGCGGGCAATGGCCAGAATCGCCTCGGCCAATTGGTCGTCGCCCTTGGCGCTGAGTGTCGGAGCGTGCTGGCCGTCATAGCTGAGGGCAATAGCCTGGCGCGGAGTGTGGTCGGGTAGGCTCATCAGGCGTTCTCGTCGATCCAGCGTTGTTCAAGTGCGGTGCGCGGTCCGCTTGGCGGTGCGCCGTGACTGCAGGCCAGCTCGCCCACCGCCAGGCCGCACGCTATCAGCCGTTCGCGCAGATACCCCAGCTCATGTTCGATCAATGCTGCGCTGTCGGGACGCTCGGCCCACAGTTGGCTGGACAGCGTGCCGCGCAGCAACTGCGCGTGCACCTGCAAGGGCCCCAACGGCTCGAGGTCGAACGCCAGATCGACTTTCCAGAGCTTTTCCCGGGTGTCCTTGATGTCGACATCGTCGCGGTCTTCGGCAGCTTCCTGATCAGGCTTGTCTTCGCGCTGCACCTTGACCTGCAACGGTACGATGTCGTGTGCGTTGCGCATGGGTACTTCCAGCTGCCAGGTGGTTACCTGAGTGCCATCAGCGTTGGTACGGGTCTGTTCCAGTCCGCCCAGTTGGTGGCTTTGCAGGCGCGAAACGGCGGCAGCGGCCAGCTTGAGCAGAATCTCCAGATCCTCTTCCTTCTCGCCACCGCTAACATTGCGCGACGGCAGGGGAAAGCTGCTCGGCTGGGTTCGGGCGGCGACCAGTCCGAGAGTGCCCAGCGCATTGCGAATCGAATTGGGCATGGCACGAGCGAGGGTATTGGACGCCGCCGCGGCGCCGTAAGAGGTGTTGTCCGGCAGGCCGGGGAGGATCTGCGCGATCAGGCGCATCAGGTTGGCTTTCATGTCCGGCAGCTGCGCGGGGTTCAGGCCGGCAAGCAGCTTCGCTTCCATAAATACCCCGCTGGCATTAAGTGCCTGGGCGACGCCTTTCGGGGTGCTCATCTGCTCGATGTCGGGCAGATCGGCCAGGAGCTGGTTAATGCTGGCTTGCAACGGGGCGCTGATTCCTGAGTTGCCGGCATTGGCAGGGCTGGCCGACTGCAGGTTTTGCAAGGCATTGATCAGGTTATCCAGCGAGCCCTGACGGTTTTGCTGAGCGGCCAGTTGCTGCGCCACGGCCAGTTGATCGAAGCGGCCGGGCAGGGCAACGAAGTTGAGCGCCTGGTTGCCTTGTACCTGCGCGCTCAGCAGACTGCCGACCGTCAGCGGCTGCGGACTTTCGATGGTCAGGCTGGAACCCGCCAGCGCAGTATTGAGCAGCATGACGATGGACCGGTAAACGGGTGTCGCGGCGGCCGGGTTCTGCGCGGCCAGCTGATTGACCGCCTGCGCGATCACTTGGCTGGTCATGACCTTGCCCTGCAACAGCGTGCCGACCGGCAACTGCTGCGTATCGATGCTGGTCATCGAGTTTTTCAGTGCGCTGTTGATCTGTTGCAGCGTCAGGGTCAGCTCGTTGGGTGACGCCTGCGCCACTTGCAGCAGGCTGCCGGGCGTGAACGGTACGCTGCTGGTGACCGGCAGGTTGGTCAGGCTGCCATTGGCGAGTACCAGGCGCAGCAGCAACTGGAAGTTCTGGTTGACCTGCTTGAGGGTCAGCACTTCGGCGTCGACGGTTTCGCCTTCGGGAATCAGATTTTCCGCCGATTGCAGCAAGGTCAGCACCTGGGCAGGGGAGATGCCGGCGCGCAGCAGTGTGGTGGTCGGGATTGTCGCCGGAACGCTGGTGATGTCGCCTGTCATTGAAATATCGACCTGAGGAAATTGCCCCTTTGATAACAGGACTCGCATGTATAATACCGGCCGAAACCGGACCGGCCGTCATTAACTTCTCTTCATGTAACGGCCGCATCAATTCTGACTTGAACCGCCTTTTACTCCGGATGTGTCTGTTTCGGTACATTTCGCGACGCAACAGCACTGGAAACGCTCGATGACCCCAGTCACCCCATTTTTGCAAGCGACGGCTCTGGCGTGTGAGCGGGACTGGCGAATGCTGTTCGAAAATCTTGAGCTGCAGGTGACCCCAGGAGACATGCTGCAGGTCAGCGGCCCCAATGGCAGTGGCAAGACCAGCCTGTTGCGTGTGCTGTGCGGGTTGATGCAACCCACATCAGGGCACGTGTTGATCAACGGGCAGCCCTTGGCCAGTCAGCCAGCAGCGCCGGGGCGCAGCCTGTTGTGGATTGGTCATGCGCCAGCGCTCAAGGATCTGCTGACGCCGCTGGAAAATCTTTTCTGGCTGTGCGCGCTCCATCAGCCAGCCGATGCCGATACCGTTCTCAAGGCGCTTGACGCGGTCGGGCTGGCAGGTTTCGAGGATGTGCCTTGTCACACCTTGTCGGCCGGGCAGCAGCGCCGCGTCGCACTGGCGCGCTTGTACTTGCCGGGTCCGCCACTCTGGCTGCTCGATGAGCCGTTCACCGCGCTTGACCGCCAGGGCATCGACCAACTGGAACATCACCTTGCCGCGCACTGTGAAAAGGGCGGGATGATCATCATGACCACCCATCACAGCCTGACCCGTCTGCCCAAAGGTTATCGGGATATCGATCTGGGGCAGTGGTCCGTATGAGCAATGTTTTTGCCCTGCTGATCGTCCGTGAAGTCCGGTTATTGGCGAGACGTCCGGCAGAGCTGGCCAATCCGCTGGTGTTCTTTGCAATGGTGATCGCCTTGTTTCCGCTGGCCCTCGGTCCGGACACGCAATTGTTGCAAGCCTTGTCGCCGGGGCTGGTCTGGGTCGCTGCGCTGTTGGCCGTGTTGCTGTCGCTGGACGGGCTGTTTCGCAGTGATTTAGAGGACGGTTCGCTGGAGCAGTGGGTCCTTTCGTCGCACCCGCTGGCCCTCCTGGCCGTGAGCAAAGTGCTCGCGCACTGGGTTTTTTCCGGGCTGGCACTGGTATTGTTGTCGCCCTTGCTGGCGATGATGCTGGGGCTGCCGGCGCGCTGCCTGCCGGTGTTGATGCTGTCGTTGCTGCTGGGCACGCCGGTGCTCAGCCTGCTGGGCGCAGTGGGGGCGGCATTGACGGTAGGTTTGAAGCGCGGCGGTCTGTTGCTGGCATTATTGATTCTGCCGCTGTACATACCGGTGTTGATACTGGGTAGCGCTGCGCTGCAAGCCGCGTTGCAAGGCACGCCAGCGACCGGCTACCTGCTGTGGCTGGGCAGCCTGACTGCTCTGGCGATCACCCTGACGCCCTTTGCGATGGCTGCCGGCCTGAAAATCAGCATCGGTGAATAAATTGAGGTTCCGGGATCGAGAGCTCGATGCCGGTCAACACCCTGGATACACCCTGATGAAAAGCAATGCCATGAAAAGCAGTATCGGTTGGGCCTGGTTGCACACACTCGGCTCACCGAAAGGTTTTTACCGCGTCAGCGCACGCCTGTTGCCGTGGCTGAGTGTGGCGACTGTCGTTTTGCTCGGCATCGGCATGGTCTGGGGACTGGTGTTTGCGCCGCCGGATTACCAGCAGGGCAACAGCTTCCGGATTATCTATATCCACGTGCCTGCCGCCATGCTCGCGCAGTCCTGTTACGTCATGCTGGCCATGTGCGGGGTGATCGGGCTGGTCTGGAAAATCAAGCTGGCCGACGTGGCGCTGCAATGCGCAGCGCCCGTGGGCGCCTGGATGACCGCGCTGGCACTGGCCACCGGCGCGATCTGGGGCAAGCCCACCTGGGGCGCGTGGTGGGTCTGGGACGCACGATTGACCTCGATGCTGATTCTGCTGTTTCTGTATTTCGGTCTTATTGCGCTGGGCAACGCCATCAGCAACCGTGACAGCGCCGCCAAGGCCTGCGCGGTGCTGGCCATTGTCGGTGTGGTCAATATCCCGATCATCAAATATTCGGTCGAGTGGTGGAACACCCTCCACCAGGGCGCGACGTTCAGCCTCACTGAAAAACCGGCCATGCCGGTGGAAATGTGGTTGCCGCTGCTGTTCACCACGCTGGGTTTCTACTGCTTTTTCGGCGTAATGCTGCTATTGCGCATGCGTCTTGAAGTGCTGCAGCGTGAGTCGCGTACCCAGTGGGTCAAGGCCGAGATTCTGCGTAGCCTGGGGCACGATGCTGTGCCGTCGGAGAACACGCCTTGAGTTTTGCATCGTTCAGCGATTTTCTGGCCATGGGCCGCCACGGGCTGTTTGTCTGGTCTGCCTATGGTCTGTGTCTTTTGGTGCTGCTGATCAACGTGGCGCTGCCGCTACTGGCGCGTCGGCGGTTGCTGAAGCAACACGCGCAGCGCCTTAAACGGGAGCGCCGCCCGTGAACCCGCTGCGCAAAAAGCGTCTGTTGCTGGTTGTTGTACTGCTGTGCGGTGTTGGCCTGGCCGTGACCCTGGCGCTCAGCGCGCTGAAGGAAAACATCAATCTGTTCTATACCCCAAGCCAGATCGCCAATGGCGAAGCACCGCTGGATACGCGCATTCGCGCTGGCGGCATGGTGGAAAAGGGCTCATTGCAGCGCTCGGCGGATTCGCTGGACGTGCGTTTCGTGGTCACTGACTTCAACAAGTCGGTGACCATCACCTATCGGGGCATTCTTCCCGATCTGTTCCGCGAAGGGCAGGGCATTGTAGCGTTGGGCAAACTCAATGCGCAGGGCGTGGTGGTGGCCGATGAAGTGCTGGCCAAACATGACGAGAAGTACATGCCTCCCGAAGTCACCAAGGCGCTGCGTGACAGCGGACGGGCGGCATCGGGTGCCTCTTCCATACCCGCAAAACAGGGTTGATCGATGATTCCCGAACTCGGCCATCTGGCCATGATTCTGGCACTCGGCTTTGCGCTGGTGCAGGCCATTATTCCGCTGATCGGCGCATGGCGTGGCGACCGCCTGTGGATGAGTCTTGCCCGTCCGGCGGCATGGGGGCAATGCAGCTTTCTGATCTTTGCCTTCGGGTGCCTGACCTACGCGTTCATGGTCGACGATTTTTCCGTTATCTACGTTGCACAGAACTCCAATACCGCGCTGCCCTGGTATTACAAATTCAGCGCCGTTTGGGGCGCGCATGAAGGCTCGTTACTGCTCTGGGCGCTGATTCTCGGCGGCTGGACCTTCGCCGTATCGGTTTTTTCCCGGCAGTTGCCGCAGGTGATGCTGGCCCGGGTCCTCGCGGTGATGGGCATGATCAGCCTGGGTTTTCTGTTGTTTCTGATTCTCACCTCCAACCCGTTCGCGCGTCTGTTACCGCAGATGCCCGCCAACGGACGCGACCTCAACCCGTTGTTGCAGGACATCGGTCTGATCGTGCATCCGCCGATGCTGTACATGGGCTATGTGGGCTTCTCCGTAGCCTTTGCGTTCGCCATCGCCGCGTTGCTCGGCGGCCGACTCGACGCTGCCTGGGCGCGCTGGTCGCGGCCATGGACGCTGGTGGCGTGGGCGTTTCTGGGCATCGGCATCAGCCTGGGCTCGTGGTGGGCGTATTACGAGCTGGGTTGGGGTGGCTGGTGGTTCTGGGACCCGGTGGAAAACGCCTCGTTCATGCCCTGGCTGGTAGGCACGGCGCTGATTCACTCGCTGGCGGTCACGGAAAAACGCGGTGTGTTCAAAAGCTGGACGGTGTTGCTGGCAATCGCTGCGTTTTCGCTAAGCCTGCTGGGCACCTTTCTGGTCCGCTCCGGGGTGCTGACATCGGTGCACGCCTTTGCGTCGGACCCGGCGCGAGGGGTGTTCATTCTGATTTTCCTGCTGGTGGTGACGGGGGGCTCGCTGACCCTGTTCGCCATTCGCGCACCAGTGGTCAAAAGTCACGTCGGATTCGGCTTGTGGTCGCGAGAAACCCTCCTGCTGGGCAATAACCTGCTGCTGGTGGTTGCCGCCTCGACGATCTTGCTGGGCACCCTTTATCCACTGGTGATAGACGCCATGAGCGGTGCCAAGATGTCGGTCGGCCCGCCGTATTTCAATGCGCTGTTCGTGCCACTGATGGCACTCTTGCTGGTGGTCATGGCTGTCGGCGTACTGGTGCGCTGGAAGGACACGCCGCTGAAATGGCTGTTGGGCATGCTCGCCCCCGTCCTGGTCGGCAGTGCCGTGCTGGCGGTGCTCGCCGGCCTGCTTATGGGCGATTTCCAATGGGCGGTGCTGGCAACCGTCATGCTCGCTGCCTGGGTGCTGCTGGCCGGGGTTCGCGACCTGTTCGACAAGACGCGCCACAAGGGCCTTTTCAGCGGTGCACGCAGTCTGACCCGCAGTTACTGGGGCATGCAGCTGGCGCACCTTGGCATCGTGGTCTGCGCACTGGGCGTGGTGTTATCCAGCCAGAACAGCGCCGAGCGCGACTTGCGCATGGCCCCCGGCGAGTCTACCGAACTGGGCGGTTATGTCTTTGTGTTCGAAGGCGCAAAGCACTACGAAGGGCCGAACTTCACTTCGGATCGCGGCACTGTCCGCGTGCTGCGCAATGGGGTTCAGCTCACCGAACTGCACCCGGAGAAGCGCCTGTACACCGTGCAGCAGTCGATGATGACCGAAGCAGGTATTGATGCCGGGTTCAGTCGTGATCTGTATGTCGCCCTGGGTGAACCGCTGGGCGATGGCGCGTGGGCCATACGGGTCCACGTCAAACCCTTCGTGCGCTGGATCTGGCTGGGCGGTCTGTTGACTGGGCTGGGAGGTGTGCTGGCGGCACTGGACCGGCGTTATCGTACCCGGGTCGCCAGCAAGGTGCGCGAGGCCCTTGGCCTGTCGGGAGCGGCACTATGAAACGCTGGGTCATGATACTGCCACTGGCGCTGTTTCTGGGCGTTGCGGCGTTCCTCTATCGCGGGTTGTATCTTAACCCCGCCGAGCTACCCTCGGCCCTGATCGGCAAGCCTTTTCCGGCGTTCTCGTTACCCGCGGTGCAGGGCGACCGGGTCTTGTCCCGTGCCGATCTGCTGGGCAGGCCTGCGCTGGTCAACGTCTGGGGCACCTGGTGCGTGGCCTGCCGGGTGGAGCATCCGCTGCTTGCCCGGCTGGCGCAGCAGGGCGTGCAGATCTATGGGGTGAATTACAAGGACGTCAATGCCGATGCGCTGAAATGGCTCCGGGAGTTTCACGACCCTTACAAACTGAATATTCGTGACGAAGACGGCTCTCTGGGGCTGAATCTGGGCGTGTACGGTGCGCCGGAAACGTTCCTGATCGACCGTCAGGGCATCATCCGTTACAGACATGTCGGGGTTATCGATGAGGCTGTCTGGCGAGAAAAGCTCGCTGCCCGTTATCAGGCGCTGGTTGACGAGGGCAGACCATGAAGCGCTGCCTCACCGTTCTTTTGCTGAACCTGCTGCTGTTCGACATGGCCCAGGCGGCCATCGACGCCTATGCCTTTCGCGATGACGCCGAGCGTGCCCGCTACAGCGAGCTGACCAAAGAGTTGCGCTGCCCCAAATGCCAGAATCAGGACATTGCCGACTCCAATGCGCCGATTGCCGCTGATCTGCGCAAAGAAATCTATCGCATGCTGGGCGAAGGGCAGAGCGATCAGCAGATCATCGACTTCATGGTCGATCGCTACGGCGACTTCGTTCGTTACAAACCGAGCCTCAATACCCGTACCTGGCTGCTGTGGTTCGGCCCGGCCGGTTTGTTGATCGGTGGTGTGGTGGTGATCGGTTTCATCGTCGCTCGACGTCGCAAGGCCTCACCAGGACAAGCCGAGGGGCTTTCCGAGGATGAGCGACAACGCCTTGCCAGACTGCTGGATGACAACCGCCCATGATCGATTTCTGGATAGCGACCGGGGTTCTCTTGCTCGTTGCCCTTGGTTTCCTGTTGATTCCGGTGCTGCGCGGCCAGCGTGCGCAACATGACGAAGATCGCACCGCTCTGAACGTGGCGCTGTATCAGGAACGATTGAGCGAGTTGCAGGTTCAGCAGGAGCAGGGCGTATTGTCGGTGGCGCAACTGCAAGGCGCGCGTGCCGAGGCTGCACGGGAGCTGCTGGCCGACACCGAAGGCGCAGAGCCTGCTCGCAACTCGCGGCTGGGTAAGCCCGCCTTGTTGTTGGCCGCAGTGCTGGTACCGGTACTGGGGCTGACGGGTTATCTGCAACTGGGAGCCAGTGACCGGGTCGAGCTAAGCCGCGAATTCGCTCGACCACCGACCTCGCTGGCAGACATGACCCAGCGTCTTGAGCGCAGTGTGCAGGCCCAGCCGGATTCTGCCGAGAACCTGTATTTTCTGGCGCGCAGCTACATGGCGCAGAACCGTCCTGCTGATGCTGCACGGATGTTCGAACGTTCGGTCGCACTGGCCGGAAGGCAGCCGGAGCTGCTCGGGCAGTGGGCGCAGGCGTTGTATTTCGCCAGCGACAAGCACTTCACCGCTCAGGTGCAGGTGCTGACCGACGAAGCGTTGCAGGCTGACCCCAGAGAAGTCACCAGCCTTGGCCTGCTGGGAATTGCCGCGTTCGAAACGCAGCGCTATCAGGCAGCGGTGGATTACTGGACCCGGTTGCTTGCCGCATTGCCCGCAGATGACGCATCACGTTCGGCACTGGAAGGTGGCATTGCCCGCGCCCGTGAAAATCTTGTCGAGCACGGTGCGCCGGCCAGGAGGAAATCGCTCAAGGTCCTTGTCAAACTGGCTCCGGCGCTTGAAGGCAAAGTGCGGCCGGAAGACAGCGTGTTCATCTTTGCTCGCGCCATCAGGGGACCGGCGGCCCCCCTGGCGGTCAAACGCATCACCGTGGCGGACCTGCCTGCCGAAGTCGAACTGAGCGATGCCGACGCAATGATGCCGCAACTGAACCTGTCGAACTTTGCGCAAGTCCAACTGGTTGCGAGAGTGTCTCGTGCAGGGCAGCCAACCACCGGTGAGTGGGTCGGCCGCAGTCAGCCGCTGGCCAGCGATACCCAGGCGCAGCAGGTACTGACCATCGACAGTCCGGATAACTAGAGAAAAATTGCTTATGTACCGTACCGCACGCATCACCTTGTTGGGTCTGGTCGTTGGCCTGAGTGCCTGTGCAGTCCAGCATCCGGCACCACCACACAGCCAGGATCCGATCCTTAACCTGCCGGGCGGTCAGCAGCCTGGCGCGGCGCGCCCGAGTACCGCGCCTGCAGAGCCGGCCAAGGCCCCCGCTGCAGCACCAAAAACCTCGGCCAGCTTTGCTCCGCCGCCGGGTGGCGGCAGCCATTGGGACCCACGCCTTGGCGTGTACGTGATGGACGATCAGCCCAACACGTTCTATCGCCAGCGCACCTATTACCAGTGGAACAACGGCTGGAGCTGGGCCACCAACCCCAATGGTCCGTGGCAGGCGACCGACGCCAGCGGCGTTCCGGCCGGGTTAGGCAAGCAGTTCAGTAACTGATTCAAGCCGGCAAATCAAAACGGCGACCTGATGGGTCGCCGTTTTGCGTTGCGCGGGTTGCTTACTTGCCCGGATAGATCTCGTCGAAGACACCACCGTCAACGAAGTGGGTCTTCTGCACCGTACGCCAGTCACCGAAGGTGTTCTCCACCGACAGGAAATCCACTTTCGGGAAGCGGTCGGTGTACTTGGCCAGAACCTGCGGATCACGCGGACGCAGGTAGTTTTTGGCGGCGATTTCCTGGCCTTCCGGTGACCACAGATATTGCAGATAGGCTTCGGCCAAGGCGCGGGACTGTTTCTTGTCCACGACCTTGTCGACCACACTGACCGGTGGCTCGGCTTGCGCCGACACAGACGGATAGACCACTTCGAACTGGTCGCGACCGAATTCTCGGGCAATCATCTCCGCTTCGTTTTCGAAGGTCACCAGCACATCGCCGATCTGGTTGGTCATGAAGGTCGTGGTCGCGCCACGACCGCCCGTGTCGAGGACCGGCACATGGCGAAACAGATCGCCGACGAATTTCTTCGCGGCCGCTTCATCGCCGCCTTTTTTCAGGGTGTAGCCCCACGCCGACAGGTAAGTGTAGCGGCCGTTGCCCGAGGTTTTCGGATTGGGCACGATGACTTCCACGCCATCCTTGATCAGATCCGGCCAGTCTTTGAGGGCCTTCGGGTTGCCCTTGCGTACGATGAACACAGTGGCCGAGGTGAAGGGCGCACTGTTGTTCGGCAGGCGGCTGACCCACTCTTTCGGCACCAGCCCGCCGTTGTCGGCCAGGGCGTTGATGTCGGTGGCCATGTTCATGGTGATCACGTCAGCCGGCAGCCCGTCGATGACCGAGCGCGCCTGCTTGCTTGACCCGCCAAAGGACATCTGCACGCTCACATCTTCATTTTTTTCGGCCTTCCAGTGTTTCTGGAAAGCGCTGTTGTAGTCCTTGTAGAAATCACGCATTACGTCGTAGGAGACGTTGAGCAGCGTCGGGGCTGCCTGGACAACGCTGGCAAAGGCCAGGCCGGCGGCCAGTAGCGAGGCGGCGAGGAGTTTATTCACTGCAGGGTCCTTGAGATGAAGAGTGGTGTGACAAGCCTGATGGCGTAATGCCGCGACACTATCAGCAACGCGCCTGCGGTTTAAAGATCGAAAAGATCTTTGCTTATGCCCCGTGCTCTGTTTTTTTAAACAATTGATTGCCGCAGCGTGAGCAGAACGCCGCGCCATGCTCGTGAAGGTTTTTCGAGCACACCGGGCAGTCATGCTTCAACTGCTCGCCACGCATGGCATTGGCCAGTTCGGCGGTGAATATGCCGGTGGGCACGGCGATGATCGAGTAACCGATGATCATCACCAGCGACGAGAGCATCTGGCCGACCGGCGTCTTGGGCACTATGTCGCCGAAGCCGACCGTTGTCAGGGTCACGATAGCCCAGTAAATCCCCTTGGGAATACTGGTGAAACCATGCTCCGGGCCTTCGATTACATACATCAGCGTACCGAACACCGTGACCAGCGTGGAAACGGTGACCAGAAACACGATGATCTTCTGCTTGCTGCCACGCAGCGCCGCCAGCAGGTAGTTGGCCTGGCGCAGGTAGGTGCCGAGCTTGAGCACCCGGAAAATCCGCAACATACGGATGATCCGCACGATCAGCAGGTATTGTGCGTCACTGTAATAGATCGACAGCACCCCTGGAACGATGGCCAGCAGGTCGACCAGCCCGTAAAAACTGAACGCATATTTCAGCGGTCGGGGCGAGCAATAAAGGCGCAGGATGTATTCGATCGCGAACAGCAGCGTAAAGCCCCATTCGATCCATGCGAACAGCATCGCGTAGTCGCGATGAATGCTCTCGATACTGTCGATGACCGTGACCAGCAGACTGAGCAGAATGGCGACCAGAACAATCTTGTCAAAGGTTCGCCCGGCAGGCGTATCGGCCTGGAAAATAACAATATGCAGCTGCTCGCGGCGGCTGAGAGAGGTGTCCATAGTGCTTCCCGACTCTAAGATCGGCAGAGCCTAGGAGCATTGGGTGGTTGAGTGCAAGCGTGTTGGCAACACAGTCAAAGATCGGACGCAGAGCTTCCAGAACGGCATTCCCATGCTGGAGTGTGAGGAACGATACTCTCACTATCGTGCGACGCTCCGCGTCGTCATGCAGTTCTGGACGCTCCGCGTCCTCTTGTGGCACAGAGCGTCCAGTACTGGAATCATCAGGGCTACGTATAACAAGCCAACTGGTGAGCGTCGGCAATGACCGACGCGGGAGGATGCATGCAGTATTCGGGCGAGGGCTTTTCGATCAGGGTGTTGGCGTTTGATGATTGCGAGTTGATCAACCGGTACGAAAAGGCCAATCGCAAGCATCTGCAGCCTTGGGAACCGTTGAGGGACGATGACTATTTCATCCTCGAAAACGCCAGATCAAGGGTTCAGCAGCAGTGGGAAAGCATGCAGGCCGGCAGCGCGATTTTCTTCCTCGTCACGGAGTCAGACGGCGGCGAGTTGCTGGGGCGGTGCAGTTACACGAATATCGTGAGGGGCGTTTTTCAGGCCTGCAGTCTAGGCTTCTCGCTGGCAGAGGCTGCTCAGGGGCGTGGCTTGATGAAAAGGGCGCTTGAGGTCACCAATCGCTTTTGCTTTGAACAGACGGGGCTGCATCGAATTATGGCCAGCCACATGCCAGCCAATGTACGCAGCGAGCGACTTCTGCAATCACTCGGCTTCGAAAAGGAAGGGTATGCGCGCGCCTACCTGAAAATTGCCGGAGTTTGGGAGGACCACGTTCTGAGGTCTTTGATTAATCCGGGTGACGTGGCTTAACTCCTGCCCGGTCCGTGTCCTGTTTCCTGGCCACCTCATCCTTCTCCCAGCCGCCGCCGAGTGCCAGAAACAGGTTGATCTGTCCCATGGCCACTTGGGTATTGGCTTCGGCCATTTGTGCACGCACGTCGGTGTAAGTGCGTGTGGCTTGCAGGTCGGCGAGGAACGAAGCGCGTCCGGCCTGATAGAAGCGGTGGGTCTGGTCTGCGGCTTCCTTTGCTGACTGCTCGGCTTCCTTGAGGGCATCGCGACGGTCGAGCAGGGCGGTGTATTGCGCCAGGCCAGTCTGGGTTTCACGGATGGCATTGAGTACCACGCCGTCAAAGCGCGCCAGCGCAGCCTGGGCCGAGGCCTCGGCCTGATGGATGCGCGCGCGCGAGCCGTTGGACGGAATGGTCCAGTTCAGCAGCGGCCCGAAGCCCCAGCGGTTGGCGGCCGGTTTGCCGAGGTTCTCGATCAGGCCGGTAGTGCCGATGCTCGCACCGATGCTGATGTCCGGATAAAGCTCGCCGGTGGCAACGCCGATCTCTGCCGTCGACATCGCCAGATGACGCTCGGCCTGACGCACATCCGGGCGGCGTTTGAGCAGCGCGGCACCATCGCCGACGGGCATGACCTGTGCAATGTGCGGCAGTGCGTTGCAGGTGCCGACCCCGTCGGGCAGTTGCTCCACGGGTTTTGCCAGCAGCATCGACAGGCGGAACATCGCCGCCTGTCGCCGCGCTTCGTAACGAGGCATTTCAGCGCGCAACGACTTGAACTGCGTCTGCGAGCGAGTGACCTGGGTTTCATCGCCACGCCCGGCATCGCGCAGGCGCTGGTTGAGGGTCACGCTCTGTTGTTGCAGGTCCAGCGATTCACGGGCGATGTCGAGTTCTTCGTTGGCCGCGCAAATCTGCGTATAGGCGCGCACCACATCGGCGACCACGGTAATGCGTGCGGTATCGACCGCTGCCTGAGTGGCATCAACATTGGCCTGCGCCGCTTCGATACCGCGCTGCAAGGTGCCGAACAGATCGAACTGATACGAGGTGGTCAGACCCACATCGCCCACATTGGCGACCGGCACCTTGTCGGTCAGCAGAAACGCTTCGCCCGACTCCTGTACACGCTGGGCACCGATTTTCGCGCCATTGGTAAAACCGCCAGCCGCCTCGGCTTCCGAGGTCTGATAGCGGGCACGCTGCAGGTTGGCGGCGGCGATGCGCAGATCGGTATTGGAGGCAATGGCCTGGCGCACCAGTTCATCCAGACGCGCATCCTGATACAGACGCCACCAGTGCGCAGGCACCGGGGCCGATACGGTGTTGACCGAGCGACCTGCCAGTTCGCCCTGCAGATCCGGGCGGTTGATCGCGCCATCCTTGGGCGGTTGGTAATCCGGCCCGACCACCTGACACGCCGAAAGCACGGCAGTAAAACCGAGTGCGGCCACGCGTAAGGCACGTTTCATAGTGTGCGCTCCTGCGTATCGTCGATAATCGACACCGTCGCAGTACGCCCGGCGATCATACGGAAATCGGCGGGGACGTCATCGAAGGCAATGCGCACCGGAATGCGCTGTGCCAGGCGTACCCAACTGAAGGCCGGGTTGACGTTGGGCAGCAGGTTCGAGCCACTGCTGCGGTCGCGGTCTTCGATACCGGCGACGATGCTTACTACATGGCCGGTCAGCCGTGCATTGTCGCCGATGACCCGAATGTCGACACCCTGGCCGACATGAATGCCGTCCAGTTTGGTTTCCTCGAAATAGCCGTCGATATGGAATGATGCGGAATCGACTACCGACAGCACCGGACGCCCGGCGGTGACGAATTCATGCTCGCGGGGTGCCCGGTCGTTGAGGTAGCCGTCGACCGGGCTGCGGATCACCGAGCGATCCAGATTCAACTGCGCGGCATCCACTGCGACCCGCGACTCACCGAGCGCAGAAAGTGCCCGGGCTTCGCGGGACTGGCTTTCTTCCAGTTGCTCGCGGGCCACCAGGTTGCCCAGACCCCGGTTACGCTTGTTCTCGCGGCGTGCCTGCTCCCAGGTTTCCTGGCGCTCGGCCACCGTGGCCTGCGCCTGACGCAGGGCCAGGCGGAAGCGGTCCTGATCGATGGTGAACAGCACCTGACCCTTGTGCACGGGCTGGTTGTCAGTAACTTCGACCTTCTGGATAAGCCCGGACACGTCCGGTGCGATCTGCACGATATCGGCGCGAATATGCCCGTCGCGGGTCCACGGCGCGTACATGTAATACATCACCATGCGCCATACAACGACAGCGGCCAGGGTGACAACCAGCAGGGTCAGGACCACGCGGCCCAGTGTCAGTATCGGTTTTTTCATGTCATCAGGTATCGACTTAGAGTATCCACGGCGCCCAGCAACAAAGCGTATAGACCTACGTTGAACAAAGCCCGGTGCCAGACCAGACGGTAGAAGTGGGCACGCGACAGCCCGGCGTGCACGACAAGAAACAGCAGATAGGCGATGCCCATCATCGCCAGGAACGTGGGGATGAAGATCCCGCTGATGTCCAGATCACCGATCACAAGGGCGCTCCATCGATGTTATGCGGCAGTTGCTCGGTCAGTTCGCCGCCCACGGTGACGATCTCGACCCCCGGCAACAAGGCCAGACGCAGTCCGCTGAGGGCATGCAACAGATGCAGCCGGGCCGGGTTGTCGCCCATTTCCTGATCGGTCAACGCGCGGCGTGCGCGGTCCATGGCCATCAACAGGCCCCGTGGCGCGGGCAGTCGTTCGCCAGCCTTGCGGCAGTGTTTGAAATAGCCGCTGACTTCATCGATCACCTGGCGCAACAACACCTGGGCCGCAGGCGTGGCGCGGCGGGTGTAGGCCAGCAGGTCGAGCATGTTCAGCGCGACACGCAGTTCACGCAGGGCAATCCCAGTGTCCTGCGCGGTAAGCGTCAGGCGCGGCAACTGCTGCATCAGGCGGTCGAGCATTTGCACGCCCATGCGCCGATGTTCGGCCAGAGACGAGTTTTCACTGAGGCTGGCGATGTCGCGCCAGCTGAAACGGGTCAGGCGCTTGACCGCCAGTTCGACGCCGAACGGACGGAACACCAGCGTCCAGATAAAGGCAAACAGCAGCCCGGCTGGACCGGCCAGGTTGGAGTTGAGGAAATTCATGAAGTCCGCGTCGTAGGCGCTTTGAATACTGATGAACGACGAGGTGTTGACGATGGTCAGCAGCGTGCCGAGAAAGAAACGCGGCTGCACGGTCAGGGTGCCGACGCAGATGAATGGCACTGCGAAGGCCAGCACCAGCATCGGGAAGTCATGCAGGTTGGGCAGCACCACGAACAGGTACAGGCTGGCAAACACCACCGAGAGCAGGGTCCAGAAGAAGAACCGGTAGATTTGCGGGGCAGGGTCGTCCATGGCCGCAAAGAAACTGCACGACACCGCTGCCAGTGCCACTGCGCTGGCCCCGTCTTTCCAGCCCAGCAAAATCCACAACACGGATGCAGCGATGATCGCCAGTACAGTCGAAGTCACGGAATAAAGCATCAGGCCCCTGTCCAGAAATGGCGTCAGCCGGCCCAGGCGCCAGTGGCGATAGACCGCTCTCCATGGCGACTGGTCGTCCGTCCTGATCGCATATTGCAGGGTTCGGCAATCCAGCCACAGGTCGATCCACTCGCCGAGCCTGAACAGCGTGTTGGAGAGCAGCAGTTGATCGCGGTCGTCCAGTTGCGCGGAGGCCGGCTGCAGGCGTTCCAGCTCATGATGCAGCTGTTGCCAGTGCTCCCGTTGCGGGCCGTCGGCAGTGCTTTCCAGCCATTCACACGTCTTTTGCAACAAGGGTTTCAGGCCGGCCAACAGCTCTGGCGAGCGTCGTTCCAGCGCCCACAGCGCATCATCAAGTGCATCGATGACCGGTAACAGGTGTATCATCCGGCCGCGCAGTTCATTGGCATTGCGCACGGTCTGCTTGCGTGCGCCTTCGTGGCTCAACTGGCCGATCATCATTTCCAGTGAGTTGAAGCTGCCGACCATCGAATTGCGTAATACGCCGATTTCCTCGGGTTGACAGGTGCGGCTGATAAAGCGCTGGCTGTAGGTCGAGGCGTCACCGAACCACTTTTCCGTGGTGGCCTGAAACACAGGTGCCAGGCGTCTGGGCCAGAACATTGCACCTACGACGGCGGCGCAGATAATGCCGAGAAAAATTTCTTCGGTGCGTGATACCGCGATGTCGAACACGGCCTGCGGGTTGTCGACCACCGGCAGGGAAATCAGCGGCATGGTGTAGCCGGCCAGCATCAGTGCGTAGCTGTTAGCCGTGCGCAAGTGCAGGGACAGGAACAACAAGGTGCCGGTCCACAGCCCGACGACGATGGCCAGCAGCAAGGGCGTCTGCACGAACATCGGTACCAGCAGCACTGACGCAGCGGCACCGGCCAGAGTCCCGGCGGCTCTATACAGGGCTTTGGAACTGGTCGGGCCGACGAAAGGGCTCGACACGATGTACACCGTGGCCATGGCCCAATAGGGGCGCGGCATTTCCATCAATAATGCGATGTACAGCGCCAGCATGGATGCGCCGAAGGTGCGCACGCCGTAGAACCAGTCACGTGCCGGAGGAACGCTGGAAAAGAAACCGTTCAAATCTGTCCCCCGTGCTAACGCTGCGCCGCCTCGGCGAAGGCCTGAAATACCCGCAAGGTGGCTTCAAGATCGGCAGGTTGCAGACCCTGAAGTACATCCGCCCGCAGCCGCGTCAGCTCCAGCTCTATCGAACCGGCCAGCGCGCGACCCTTGTCGGTCAGGCTGAGGGCCTTGGCGCGACGATCGTTGGGGTCTTCGCTGCGGCAGACGATGCCTGCCTTGCACAGCTGGTCCAGCAGACGCACCAGCGTCGGACTTTCCATGCCGGCCGCCTGCGCGACTTTCACCTGGTGCACGCCGTCACCCAGGCGTGCGATTGCCAACAGTGGCCCTGCGCACGCTTCAGAAATTTCATAAGTGGCCAGTGTGTTGTGGCAAATGCGTCGCCATTGGCGAGAGGCGGCTACCAGGCCGCTGCTGACAGCGCGATGCAGTGGATCGACAAGCATGAATCACCGGGTTGAGTCAGGGGTGAATTTAGTTATGAGTAATATTGTTAGGGAGGATATTAGTAGGATGCTAACTAATATCCCGTAACAAGTTCTTACAGTCAACCCGAAACTGCCGAGTGGAGACTTTCCGCTTATTCAGCCGTCCGCAAACTGGTTTTTATCCACAAAAAGGGCGATGAACGGTTGCCCTCGTCAGCGTGTAGTGCTGAAAGTTCATTTTTTCAAAAAATAATCGATACCGTTCGTCGGTAACTTATCCAGAATTCGGGTGGTTTTGCCCAGACCCATTCAAAAAAATGACGCGGCATCCGATAGGAGGGTCCTGATGAATCGCTGCCTGCAGCAAATGGATGGCAATTCGCCTTGCGGGAAGATTTGGCATCAAAGTAATGGCATTGACTGTTTTGTGGCGGTTTATTGGCGTCAGTGTCTTGTCGTTGCTGTTTAAAAAATAAACGATTCAGCCGATAGTCTGGTTGACCACAACGGGCCAGCACACCCGTTCCAGAGCCATCTGTCGGTGCGCAATGCGTACCTTGCGAGCTACTCCATGATCGACCTTGCCACCTGGAATCTTTCCGTCCCTGTCGGAAGTCCTGCGACCATCATCGAAACCCCCAAGTTGGTGAAGGGCTATCGGGATGGTTATTTTCAATCCGGGGAGACGCTGTTTTTCTGGGCACCGGTGACCGGTTCCACCACAGAAAACGCCAAGTACCCGCGCTCCGAGCTGCGCGAGACTACTTCCGACGGCAGAGTCTTCAACTGGGCGTACTCCAGCGCCGACAATTTCCTGCGCGCCACGCTGGAAGTCGATCAGGTGCCTTCCACCGGTAAAATCGTGATCGGCCAGATCCACTGCTACCAGAGCACCGAACCGCTGTTGAAGGTGGAGTATCAGTACAAGGAGAAGCTGCAGACCGGCAATATCGTCGCCAAGTTTCGTCGTACACCGGACTCGGAAATCGAGGTCATCACCATTGCGCAGGGTGTGCCGCTCAACAAGCAGTTCAATTACACCATCAACCTGTCGCCCAGCGGCGACCTGACGGTCAATGCCTTTGATTCGGTCTGGTACGCCAAGCTGGATTCAGCCTGGAGCACCAAGCTGTTCTACTTCAAGGCCGGGGTCTATACCCAGGACAACACGGGCTACACCACTGAAGGCGGCTCGGCGACGTTCTACAAGCTGGCCATTGCCCACGACAAGAAGTCCTGATCCGCACGTCGCGCAGCGTTCAGCTCGCTGGAAACATCAGGCTGAAGCAGATCCGTCCGGGGCCGGGTTGCGTGACGTCGACCCGGCCGCCGTGCAACTGCATGATCGCGGTGACGATGGCCAGACCCAGTCCGTTGGAGTCCGAGCGTTCATGGCGTGAAGCGTCGCCACGATAGAAACGGTCGAAAAGCCGGGCGAGACTGGCTTGCGGCAGCTGCGGCCCCTGGTTCTCGACGTCGATCTGCCACTGTCGATCAACGGCCGATACCCTGATCAGAATCTCGCTGTCTTCATCGGCGTAGCGGATGGCGTTGGCGATCAGATTGCTAAGGGCACGGCGCAGGAGGATCGGGTCGGCCAGCAATGTACCTTGTCCGCTGTGGCTCAGTCTCAGATTGCGCTCTTCGGCCAACCCCTCGAAATAACCGGTCACGCGTTGCAATTCATCGTGAAGGTCCAGCGGTTGGCGTTCCAGTGCGGATTGGGCCTCGTCTGCTCTTGCCAGGAACAAAATACTTTCCACCAGCCTTGAGATACGCTCCAGCTCCTCCAGATTGGAGGCCAGCAGCGCCTGATACTCATCGGCGCTGCGGTTCTGGCGCAGCGCAACCTGGCAGTGGCCCATCAATGAGCCGACCGGTGTACGGATTTCGTGGGCCAGGTCGGCAGAAAACTGCATCAGGCGTCGATAACCATCGTCCAGACGGTCAAGCATGGCGTTGAAGGCATCGCTTAGCTGTTGCAGTTCGACCGGCGTGTCGCGACTGTCGAGCCGTTTGTGCAGGCTGGCCGGGGTGATTGCGGCAGCGTGAGCAGCCATCCTGCGCAACGGACGCAAGCCGCGTCGCAGCAGTACGTAGCCCAGCGCTGCGGTGATCAGAAAGGCCAGCGCCACGGCAATATAGATGCGCTGGCGAAAACCGGCGAGCATGGCCATTTCCTTGACCATCAGGTGCGCGGCCTGCAGACGGACCTCGACGCCATTGGACATCACTTGCACCGCCGCCGCGCGCAACGGTACGCCTTGCAGGCTCAGGCCGCTGCGCAGGTTGTCGACCCGCAGCGGCTGATCCTGCGCTACGGTCGGCAGTTCCGGCAGCGGCGCGTGTTGCGGGTTGACCGAGATCACGGGCGGCTTGCCCGGCTCGCCGATGATGAAGATGTCTTCCTCGCTGTCGAGCATGTTCTCGAACAGTTGCGGACTGCCTTTGAGGTTGTCCATGGTCAGGTCATAGCGCAGCAGCTTGCGAAAGTGGTCCAGCCGCGCCAGCACTGCATGGTCGCTGCGTTGCATCACGGTTTCTTCAATCGACTGATACAGGTACAGGCCCGCGCCGCTGACGGTGAGCATCGCCACCAGCGCAAACGCCAGGGTCGAGCGCAGGGTCAGGGAAGGCTGGCGTCGCATGGCCGTACCTCGCACACATAACCGATACCGCGCACGGTATGGATGAGTTTGACCGGGTAGGGAAGGTCGACCTTGCTGCGCAGGCGCTTGATGGCAACGTCCACGACATTGGTGTCGCTGTCGAAATTCATGTCCCAGACTTCCGAGGCAATCTGTGCTCTGGACAGCACATCGCCCTCGCGGCGCAATAATAGATGCAGCAGGGCAAATTCCTTGTTGGTCAGCACGATGACCTGTTGCTGACGCGTTACGCGGCGACGCAGCAGGTCCAGTTCAAGGTCGGCCAGATGAAAATGATCGGCCTCGCGCACCACGCCTCGCCGCAGGATGGTACGGATGCGCAGCAGCAGTTCGGTGAAGGAAAACGGTTTGACCAGATAATCGTCGGCACCCAGTTCCAGGCCGCGAATTCGGTCTTGCAACTGGTCGCGTGCGGTCAGAAACAAGACCGGTACGTCCTGTCGGGCGCGCAGCACTTCGATGATCTGCCAGCCGTCGATGCCCGGCAGCATCACATCCAGCACGATCAGGTCGTAACGGTTTTCCAGCGCCAGGTGCAGGCCGTCTGCACCGTGCTGCGTCCAGTCGACCTTGTAGCCTGATTCCCCCAGGCCCTTTTTCAGGTATTCGCCGGTTTTGGTGTCGTCTTCAATCAGCAGGATATGCATCGTTTTGTCCGCTACGCTTTTGCAGGCACCCTCGGTGCGCCGATGCCGGAGTCTAACCAGTTGCCGACTAGGTGTCCGGCGAATGACAAAAATGTCATTGCCCGGTCATTCTGCGGTGCCGGTAGCGGTGCAAAGATGGATTTCAGATCTCACCTGCCAAGGAAGTACCGATGAAGACTACACTCTCTGCCACGTTCGGCCTGCTGTTGCTCAGTGCCGCTGTCATGACCCAGGCCGCCGACATGAAGGTGGTTAAACCCATGCGCGGGACCGTCGACAGCGTGAGCGCCGACACGCTCGATTTCACGACTCGCGCGGGCCAGCATCAAAGTATCAAACTGACTGACAAGACCGGTATTCGTCTTGTGTCCGAAGCTGACTTCAAGCAGATCAAAGATGACAGCTTTGTCGGGTCGGCTGCGGTTCCCCAGGCTGACGGTACGTTGAAAGCCCTGGAGGTGACCGTTTTCGAAGCGAGCCTCAAAGGCAGCGGTGAAGGCCATTACGGTTGGGAAAACGCCGATGGCAGCACCGGCACCATGACTAATGGCACCGTCGGCACACTGGCCGGAGCCGACGGCCGTACGTTGACCGTCAAGTATGAGGGCGGCGAGAAGAAACTGGTGGTGCCACAGGACGTGCCTATCGCCTATGTCGAGCCAGGCAAGGTCGAACAGTTGACCAAAGGTGCCAAGGTTGTTGTGTTCCCGGCTGACGACGGCAAGTCGGCACGCGGTGTTGCCGTTGGCAAGGACGGTTTCACGCCGCCGATGTAATCGCCGCCAGAGATGTCAGGGGCAGGCCGCTGCCGCTGACATCTCCGTCCATGCCTGATCAGAGGGATCCCCACATGAAAACCCGCCCCATTCATCCCTGGCCGGTGCGCCTGACCCACTGGGTCAATGCCGCAGGCATGGTCTGTATGTTCATGAGTGGTTGGGCGATCTATAACGCATCGCCACTGATGCCTTTTACCTTTCCCAAATACCTGACACTCGGCGGCTGGCTGGGCGGCTCCATCGCCTGGCACTTCGCGGTGATGTGGCTGTTGGTCATCAACGGTCTGTTGTATGTGCTGTATGGCGTGTTCAGCCGCCACTTCAAGCGCGATCTGCTGCCGGTTCGTCCATCAGACGTAAAGCGTGACATGAATGACGCGCTGCATTTTCGGCTGGCCCACGTCAAGGGCCGTTACAACGCTGTGCAACGGCTGATGTACTGGCTGGTGCTGGCAATGGGCGTGCTGGTGGTACTGTCGGGACTCGCTATCTGGAAACCGGTGCAGTTTCAGGGGCTGGTCAGCCTGCTGGGCGGGTTCGATTTTGCCCGTTGGGTGCACTTCGGTGCGATGGCAGCCATTGGCGCGTTTGTCGTTGTTCACCTGGTGCTGGTCGTGCTGGTGCCAAGTACCTTGCTACCAATGATTACCGGCGGCCGCCAGCCGAACGAAGACGGAACTGCACAATCATGAACGAACCTCGTAAACGCGTCACCCAGCGTATCCGTCTTGAGCCGGCGCAACAGAGCCAGCTGGTCGATATCCAGCGTCGCTCGTTCCTGCGCGCCGGGTTGACGGTGGGCGCGATGTCGATGCTCACCGGGTGTAACCTGCAGGATGGCGACCAGGTCGACAAGGTGCTGTGGGCCATGTCGCGCTGGAATGACCGGGTTCAGGCCTGGCTGTTCAACGGGCAGAAGCTGGCCCCGACCTACAGCAAGGCACAGTTGACCAGTCCATTCCCGTTCAATGCGTTTTACCCCGAATACAACGTGCCGGAGCTGGAGCTTTCCGATTACCGGCTGGCGGTGTCCGGGCTGGTCCGTGACAAGCAGCCGTGGACGCTGGACGCGCTGCGTAAACTGCCACAACGTACCGACATCACTCGGTTGATCTGTATCGAGGGCTGGAGTGCGATAGGGCAATGGGGCGGCGTGCCGCTGAAGACGTTTCTGGAGTATGTCGGGGCGGATACCACGGCGCGTTTTGTCGGTTTCAAGTGCGCCGACCGTTATTATTCAAGTCTCGATATGCCCACCGCGTTGCATCCGCAGACTCTGCTGGCGCTGGATTTCGGCGAAGTCGCGTTGCCTCCTGAGTACGGTTATCCGTTGCGGGTGCGGGTGCCGACCAAGTTGGGCTTCAAGAATCCCAAGCACATTGTCGAGATATTCGTCAGCAACGAGAACCCCGGCGGGTATTGGGAGGATCAGGGCTATAACTGGTTCAGCGGGATCTAGAAGCGGACGCAGAGCGTCCAGCTTTTTGGGACTGTTCAGTTGAAAAGCATTGCGTTGCAGCGGCTGTGTACAAGGCATGACGTTGTTTTGATTATCGTGTCGACGCTCGGCGTGGGCATGCAGTTCGTGACGCTCTGCATCACACAGCGGTTCTGTGGTGTCAGGGGGATTGGGGTTCGGCTCAGGTCAGCTTTTCGCCCTTCGGCGAGCTACTTTGATGGGGCCAAAGTAACCAAAGCCCTTGGCTCCGTGCACAAGGCATGACCTTGTGTTGACTATCGTGCCGACGCTCGGCGTCGGCATGCAGTTCGTGACGCTCTGCGTCACACAGCGGTTTTGTGGTGTCAGGGGGATTGGGGTTCGGCTCGGGTCGGCTTTTCGCCCCTCGGCGAGTTACTTTGATGGGGCCAAAGTAACCAAAGCCCCTGGCTCCGTTTCCGGCCCGACTGCGTCGGGTTCCTTCGCCCTGACACTGATCCGGGGGTCGCCGCAACGGGCCATCCATGGCCCGGTGCGGCTAGCCTGGCGTCCTGCCAGGCTACCCCCGGATCAGCGCCAGGACTCAGCCGTCACTTACGTCGCACTCTGCGTTGTCTGTGCAATCGGGGTTGAAAAGCACTTCGTTTGCAGTGACTAAGATTTTGATTATCGTGCCGACGCTCCGCGTCGGCATGCAGTTCGTGACGCTCTGCGTCACACGGCGGTTCTGGGGTATCAGGGAGGTTGGGGTTTGACTCGGGTCGGCTTTTCGCCCCTCGGCGAGTTACTTTGATGGAGCCAAAGTAACCAAAGCCCCCGAATCAGTGCCAGAACTCAGCCGTCACTGACGTCGCGCTCTGCGTTGTCAGTACCATGGCGGTAAAGGCGCTTTCAGATGCAGTGTCCACCGGCAGGGCAAAGAGCCGCACCTTGAACAGGCGCGGCTCTTCGGATCAATTCAGACCCAGCTTGCCGCGCAGGGTCGACAGGTCTTCGGCCAGGGTGTTGACCGGGCCGACCAGTGCTTTACGGTCGTTCTCTTTGACCTTGTCGTAGGTTTCAAAACCACCGTCTTTGGTCTTGTACTTCGCCAGGATCTTGTCCACGGTGGCGAAGTTCTTGTCGACTTTGGTGGAGAAAGCTTTGTCCTGCTGCTCGATCTGCGGACGGAACAGGTCGACGATTTTCTTCGCGCCGTCGATGTTGCCCTGGAAGTCATACAGGTCGGTGTGGCTGTAACGATCCTCTTCGCCGGAGATCTTGGTCGCCGCGACTTCTTCCAGCAAGGCTGCTGCGCCACCAACGACTTTTTCAGGCGGGAAGGTCAGATCGGCCACGCGTTTTTCCAGGTCCTTGACGTCGCTCATCAGCTTGTCGGCGATAGGGCCCTGATCCTTGGTAGTGTTCTGCGAGAACAGCGCATACTCCAGGCGATGGAAGCCCGTGAAGTCCTCTGCCGTCACGCCTTGCTCATGATCATCGACGCGTGAGTCGATGGACGCATCCAGGTCACTGAACAGTTCGGCAATCGGTTCTACCGACTCGTAATAGACGCGGGTAGGGGCGTACAGCTTTTTAGCCGTCGCGATGTCGCCCTTCTTCACGGCATCGGTGAACTTCTGGGTGTGGCTGACCAGTTCTTCGATGTTTTCGGTGACGTAAATCTTGTAGTCCGATACCGGACCTACCAGATCCAGCGGGGCTGTGGCCGCAAAGGCGGCCAGTGGAGTCTGGAGCAGACCGAGGGTCAAGAGCAAAGCCAGGGGCGTCTTTTTCATGAGTGTCTTCCGGGTCGGGAGTGGATAGGTCATGCGGTTTTATTGGACGATACGGCCGCCAGCAACGAACGGCCGATGAAATCCTGGTCGCCGGTTACCCCCGGCAGTGTGAAGAAGTAGCCGCCACCGACGGGCTTGAGGTATTCCTCCAGCGGTTCGCCATTAAGGCGGCTCTGCACGGTGATGAAGCCTTTTTCCAGATCGGCCTGATAGCAGATGAACAGCAGGCCCATGTCCAGTTGCCCGTTCTTGTTTACCCCGTTGGAATAATTGAACGGTCGGCGCAGGATCAGATTGCGCTGGCTCTCGGCGGTACGCGGGTTGGCCAAACGGATGTGCGAGTCCAGTCGGGTTTTCTTGCCTTCCGGGTCTGCCGCGTAATTGGGCACATCGGTCTCGACTTTTCCATCCATCGGCGCACCGGTGCTTTTGCTGCGGCCGAAAATCGATTCCTGCTCCTGCAAGGGCGTGCGGTCCCAGCGCTCGACGAAATTACGAATGATCCGCACGGCCTGATAGCTACCATTGGCGGCCCAGGCCGGCTCATCGCTGCCCGGCTGCACCCAGACCAGCTCGTTCATGGTTTTTTGGTTATTGGAATCCGGATTTGCCGAGCCGTCCCGGAAACCCAGGAAATTGCGCGCGCTTTCTGGCGGCTGACCGGGTTTTTTGGGGGCCTGAGGCGGCACGGTACCTTCCTGTTTCCAGCGCACCAGCAACAGGTCGGGCAGGTTCTTGACGATATCGCGCAGGGCGTGAATGTTGCTGTCGGCGGTATTGGCGCAGAACTGGATGCTCATGTCGCCGTGGCAACTGGCTGGATCCAGTGCATCGTTGGGAAAGCCGGTCATACGGCTCAGGCGTTTCGGTTTGACCGGGGTCAGGCCAAAGCGCTCATCGAACAGCGATTCGCCCACCGACACGGTGATGGTCAGGTTATCCGGGGTTACTACCGGGCCGAGAATGCCCGAGTCCGGCGGTGGCAGTTTCGGGTCGATCTCCGGCACCGGACCGCCGGTCATCAGGAACGCGATGCGCTCGTTCAACGTACGGAACAGGCGTTCCAGATCCTCACGGTCGGCAGCCAGCACGTCGAACGCGACCAGCATGCCAGCGGCTGGACGCGGATTGACGATGCCCGTCTGATGCAGACCATGAAAGTCATTATGATCCTGGGTCTTTTCACTGTTCGGTGCTTCGGTGACTTGCGCAGGCGTTGCGGCCAGTACGTTGCCGCTCAGGCTGCTGCCTGCCAGCGCGGCACCGGCAGCACCGAGCCCCATCAGGACACGGCGACGCTGGATTGAAACGGGGGCGTTATCAGCGGCTGGATTGCTGTCTGGGGTTTTCATCGTAGTGTGCTTTGCTCCAGTGAATCAGAGGTCAGAAAGGCCGAGTGCCGCGTCTATACCGTTGAGTGCGTCAGCGAGTGCGCCGGCTTTCGCCGCGATTTGCTGGCGTTGTCCAGCGTCCACCTGATCGTAAGGACGCGTGCCGCCTTCAGCGGTGCTCAACGCATCAAGCGAGGTGTCCAGATCAGCGATGGCCGCATCGATCTTCTGCAACAGATCGCCTGCGCTGCGGGTCAGCAGCGGACGCAGCAGGTCGACGATCTTGCGAGTACCGTCCAGATTGGCGGCAAAACCGTTGAGGTCGCTGTGGCTGTAGCGTTCTTCTTCGCCGTTGCTGCGCACATCAGCCAGGCTGCGTAACGTGCGGGTGGCGATGGCTGCGAGCTGTTCCGGGGCCAGAGACTGCGCCATCAACTGTTGCTTGAGCTGAGTGACATCGGTTTGCAGGCGCTGTGCAACGGGCGACAGTCCCTCGACGCTGTGTTGCTCATACAGGCCGTATTCGATGCGGTGAAAACCGCCAAAGCCCGGATCCTGCTCACGTTTTTCGTAGTAATCGGCGCGAGCGTTGATTGCATTGTCCAGCTCGGCCAGGCGCTGGGCAGCGGGGGCGATGCGTTGATACGCCGCGCGGGCAGGCAGGTAGGCCGCCTGGGCTGCGCTCAGGTCACCGGCATCGATGGCTTGTTGCAGGGCATTAACCGCCTTGATCAGGGCAGAACTTTGCAAGCTCAGGTACACCCGATATTCGGAAAGCGGACCGATGAAGGCGGTCATGGAAGGACGCGCCCTGGCTTTTGCGTCGGACTCGGCAGTCGGCGTGACATGCAGCGTGCCACGCGGGTTGCTGAGCAGGCCGCAGGTGATCGCGTAATCGCCGGGTGCCAGGTTGGCATTGATCACCTGACTGAGTCCCGGCGCAATGTTCTCTCGTTCTTCAACCACCAGCACGCCATCGAGAATTTCCCATTCGACGGCGCGTTCCGAGCGGTTGACGATGCGGAAGGCGTTCTTGCCGGCCGCGACTGTCAGAGCATTCGGCTCGCAGTTACGGGCGTGGATATTCACTACGGTTTCAGTACCGGCATTGGCTGCGCGCTTTTTTGCGGCGACCTGCGAGGCGTAATAGAACAGCCCGCCTGCGGCGATCATCAGGATCACCGAACCGGCGACAGCCAATCGCAGGACGCGGGGCGGCCGGGCGTTCTCGGAAGGCCCTGGGGGACGGATAGACATGGGTGCCCTTATTCGTTCGTGACAGAAGATGTTTTCGGCCGCATCGCCTTGCCGGTCGTCGGGGTGTGCGGCATGAAGAACAGCAGCAGCGCGCCGATCAGGTAAATCAGGTAAACGCTCAAGGTGCTCACTGTAGGGGCGTCCTGGTAACCGAACATGCCCGCCAGCACCGAGCCGGCCGGGCCGTCCATCGGCAACAACGCGCTGATGTCGAAGACCACTTCCTGCAGGTGATTCCAGACCCCGGCTTCATGCAGTGCCTGAACGGAATTGGCGAGAATGCCTGCTGCCACCACCAGAATGAACAGCCCGGTCCAGCGGAAGAACAGGCTCAGGTTCAGGCGCATGCTGCCGCTGTAAATGGCCACGCCGAAGCCGACAGCCAGCAAAAGGCCGAGCAGGGCACCCAGAGGTGCGCCTGAACCTTCGCTCTGCTGGAACACGGCGAGCAGAAAGAATACGGTTTCCAGCCCTTCGCGGGCCACGGCGAAAAACACCATGGCGATCAGCGCGTAGGTCTGGTTTTTCGAACCGGTGAGGGCAGCATCCAGCGACTCGTGAAGCGCGTGCTTGATAGAGCGAGCGACCTTGCGCATCCAGAACACCATGGAACTGAGAATGCCCACGGCTATCAGCCCGACAATGCTTTCGAACAGTTCCTGCTGCTTCTGCGGGAACTCGGCGCTCATCAACTCAAGCCCGCCTCCGACGAACAGCGAGAGTGCGGCAGCGAGAAATACACCGATCCACACCGCAGGCATCCACTCGCCGCAGCCGGTCTGCTTCAGGTAACTGGCGATAATGCCAACAATAAGCGCGGCTTCGATGCCTTCGCGCAGCATGATCAAAAACGGAACGAGCATATCTCACCGGGTCAAAACTGTAGGGTGATCGTGTTTCAGCCAGCCATGGGCCGGAAACACTGCGTAACATAATGATACTCATTCTTGAATGCGGGTAGTTGTTTTTTATCTGCTTCTCGGTTTCGGCGGATTGTTCAGGTCAGGTTCAGCTAAAAAATCAGGGAGCAATAAACGGGAGGCGCTGCATCCTGAGTATGGATAGGGTGAAGCCTGCCATTTCAGGAAGTACGCTGATGCACGACCCTACGCTGCAATCGAGGCTCGATTCGGAAAACTGGAGCCAGCATCTGCACCGTATCCATGATCGGGGGTTTACGGTGTTTCGAGGCTTGTTGCGACTGGACACCTGCGCGCACCTCGCTGAGTCCTACGCTGAGGATCATTTGTTCAGGTCGTGCATCGATATGAAGCGCCACGGTTTCGGTGCCGGCCAATACAAATATTTCGCGTACCCGCTGCCCGAACCTGTAGCGACACTCAGGTTTGATATCTATCGCCGTCTTGTGCCTCTGGCCAACGACTGGAACGAGAAGCTCGGGCTCGAACATCGGTATCCCGAGCAGCACCCATCATTTCTGGATCAATGTCACGCCGCCAGTCAGCCCCGACCCACTCCCTTGCTGTTGCGGTACGCTGCGGGGGACTACAACTGTCTGCATCGAGATGTGTACGGTGACACTCTGTTCCCTTTGCAAATGGCGGTTTTGCTGTCGACACCGGGGGAGGCGTTTTCGGGTGGCGAGTTTGTCATTACCGAACAGCGGCCCAGAATGCAGTCGAAAGTGAGCGTCGTGCCTCTGGACGCTGGTGACGCGGTGTTATTTGCAGTTGACCGGCGTCCGGTGAAGGGGACGCGAGGTTTCTACTCGGTTTTCACCCGTCATGGCGTCAGCGAGGTTCGCACCGGGAGCCGTTTCGCTCTGGGCGTTATCTTTCACGATGCGCAATGATGCAGCCCGCCGTGCGCATCTGATCAGGAGGGCTGCGTGGTTACCGGGGCTGGAGCAGAGCACGATCATTTGCAGAGACTGCGACGGTTCACTCACATCGAGCTTTCCTTCGGCTCATTTTAGTTTGCTTTGGAAAACGCAATGTCACCGCAAACGAATAAAGCCGACGCGCCGCACGCCCATGCGGTCGAGTGGCTCAAGACCATCGACAGGCGATGGGAATTACTGGTCGATCACGTCGGCCCCTGCCTGCACCCTGTGACTGCCGCGCAGGATCCATTCCAGGCGCTGATCAAGGCTGTCGCGTATCAACAATTGCATGCCAGGGCCGGGGACGCGATGGTCATGAGGTTGCGCGCCCTGTTTCCGGGCTCAGCCTTTCCGACCGCGCAGGCGTTGGTCGATGTGGATGAACAGGCACTGCGTTCCTGCGGTTTCTCGGCGTCCAAGTGCCGTGCAATCAAGGCGATTGCTGTTGCCAGGGGCACGGGCCTGGTTCCTGATGTCAGTGATGCACTGGCCATGAGCAATGAAGAGCTGGTCGGTCGTCTCGTTCAATTGCCGGGTGTAGGCCGCTGGACCTCGGAAATGATGCTCATCTATGGGCTCGGCCAGATGGACGTGATGCCGGCCAGCGACTATGGCGTGTGCGAAGGCTATCGGCGGCTGTATGCTCTTGAGCTCAAGCCAGGTCATAAAGCGATGGCCGCAATCGCCGAACGGTTCGCACCTTTCAGAACGGTTGCAGCCTGGTATCTGTGGCGTGTGCCGATCGATTTTGTCGAACGCGACCCATTTCGAATTTGAAAGCAAGACTCGGAGTGCCAAGGGTTTCGGCTGACGATAGGCTCATGAAAACTCAAGGCGGGGCAACGACCATGGAAAGCACAGAAGATCGGGTAGCACAACGCGCTCCACGGACCGAAGACGATCCGCGCTGGAGCGCTCTGATCAATCGCCGTTCGGGGATTGACGCTGATTTTGTCTATGGCGTGCTGACGACGGGTATCTATTGCAAACCGTGCAGTCCGAGCAAACTCCCCAAACCTGAAAACGTCGTATTTTTCGATACTGCGAGCGAGGCGCAGGCCGCTGGTTTTCGCCCGTCCATGCGCGACAGCAGTGATCAGCAAAGCGTGGCACTCAAACATGCCGCAGCGGTTTCCGAAGCCTGCAGGTTGATAGACACGTTCGACTCGATGCCGAACCTCAACGACCTGGCGGAACGGGTCGGCATGAGCAGTTTTCATTTTCACCGCACCTTCAAGAAACTCACCGGGTTGACGCCCAAAGCCTACAGCGTCGCTTCGTTGCGCTCGCGAGTGAAAGTCCGGCTTTCCCACGATGGGACCATCACCAGCGCACTGTATGAAGCAGGCTTCAACTCCAATAGCCGATTTTATGAGGCTTCGCAAAAAATGCTGGGCATGAAACCTTCTGAATATCGGGCAGGCGGGGCCAATGTCGATATCAGGTTTGCATTGGGTGAAAGTTCCTTGGGCTCGATTCTGGTGGCCAGAAGCACCAAGGGTATCTGCGCCATTTCACTTGGAGACGACCCCAATGTTCTGGTCGAACGGTTTCAGGATCAGTACCCCAATGCCAATCTGATCGGCGGTGATGAGGCGTTTGAACAGCTGGTCGCCGAGGTCGTGGGCTTTGTGGAGTCGCCTGCGATCGGCCTTGCGCTGCCGCTGGATATCCGCGGCACGGTTTTTCAGGAGCGGGTATGGCAGGCGCTCAGGGATATACCTGCCGGTTCGACCGCAACCTACACCGACATCGCAACCCGGCTCGGTATGCCGAGTGCGGTACGGGCAGTCGCCAATGCGTGCGGGGCCAACAAGCTGGCAGTCGCCATTCCCTGCCATCGTGTCGTGCGCAGCGACGGGTCTTTATCCGGTTATCGTTGGGGCGTCGAGCGCAAGCGTAAATTGCTTGAACTTGAACGCAAGGCTGACGATTTTCGCCTGGACGATGGCCAGCAGCACGACGGTAAAAGCTGTGACGTGCGCAAGGGATGAGGCAACTGTCAGATGTGGAAACTGCTGAATGCACAGGGTGAACCCTGCCTGAGTCGTGAGCCGGGCCGACTGGGAGGACACCGACGAAGCAAGGTATACGGCCGTCTGGATTGTCCTGCCGCGCTTCTGGCTTTGAGCAAAGGCGGTTACCGGCGGCACCGGGTCTTTTTTATCGATGAGCCAACAGCCATTTCTGCCGGTTTTCGCCCCTGTGGCCGGTGCATGGTTGCCGAGTATCGACAATGGAACTCGGAAAACAGGAAACAGAATGTTCCTCGTATCATCACTGAAACAGTGATTGTCCAGCGGGTTACTTTTTCTGCTGCGCCGTCCAGCTGTTTTCGCTGCCGAACCCGGCGAGCGGCGCGGCCGGGCGCTGAACATGACCTTGAGTGGCCAACTCCATATCAGGCACCCTGATCACAGCTTCTGCGCCTTTTTCGAGGACATGTTTCTGGACGACGTGGACCTCGCCGAATCGTCAGAGCGCCCGCGACTCACCTGAACAGCACTGCAATTGGTCAAGAATCCGGTACGCCAGCCTCACCCTTTCTTCATTCGGATAGTTCTTGTTGGCCAGAATCACGATGCCGAGCTGTTTTTCCGGTATGAACGCCACGTAGCCGCCGAAACCATTGGTTGATCCGGTCTTGTTCACCCAGACCGCAGGTTGCGCTGCCTGCGGCGGTTCGATCACTTCGGTTTTGAGGGTGCTCAGCAACGTGCTTGCGTTGCCCTCAAGCAACGCTTGCAGACGAACCGGCATCGAATACTGCTCCCAGATCAGGTCCTGAGTCATGCTGCCGACCCTGAAGTAGCTGATACGGGTGTCATTGAGTGCGCGTTGCAGCGGCGCGCCATCTTGACCGGAACCGAGGTTTGCCTCGACAAAACGGATCATGTCCCGAGCAGTCGATTTCACACCATAGGCTTCAGTCGCCAGCGGGCCCGGGCTGACCCTGACCGGTTCGTCGAGTTTGTTGTAGCCCTGCGCATACAGTGCCTGTTTTTCGTCGGGCACGTTCACGTACGTGCTGCTCAGGTTCAGCGCCGGAAACAGCCGCTGCTGCAGGGCTTTCTCATACGGCAGCTTCATGCTGCGCGCCGCGACCATACCCAGCAGGCCTGCACTGGGGTTGGCGTAAGTGCGGTGGGTACCGGGCAGGTAGTCGGGTTGCCAGGCCTTGAAATAGTCCATCAATTGGCGAGTGTTCTGCACTTTGTCGGGCACTTGAAGAGGGAAGCCGCCTGCCGTATGGGTGCCGAGGTGAAAGACCGGTATTTTCCCCAGACGCGTGTTTTGCAGTCGCGGCAGGTAGGTGTCGATGCTGTCGGTCAGCGACAACTGTCCATTGGCTTGAGCCCAGGTGGCCAGCGTGGCGGTGAAGGTTTTGCTGATCGAGCCCAGTTCGAACAGCGTGTCGCTGGACACTCGCTGGCCAGTGGCCTTTGAGGCCACACCGTAATTGTAGAATTGCTGTGTTCCGTTGCGGGTGATGGCAATGGACATGCCCGCAATAGCGTTTTCCTCCATCACCTTTTGCGCCGCTTGCTGTACAAATGTATCCAGATCAGTGGGCAGGTCTTGAGCACAGGCAAGTGACGCGTTCAGCATCAGCCCTGCGCAAAGCAGTGTCTTGTTCCATGGCATCACATGATTTCCTTGTTGTAATAAACCTGCGCCAATCATCGATGAATTGTGTTGCGAACACTGCTGCGGTGGCCGCTGGCGGCGGGTTTGCGTAATATGCCTGCTTTTTTGCGCTGCCTCCACGGCGCGCTGTTCAGGTAAACCATGAAATCAATCCGTATACGCGCCGAAGTTCTGGCCGGGCTCACGACATCTTTTGCATTGGTGCCCGAGTGCATCGCCTTTGCGCTGGTGGCTCATCTCAACCCGCTGATGGGGCTCTACGGTGCATTCATTATCTGTACGTTGACGGCGTTGTTCGGCGGCCGTCCGGGGATGGTCTCCGGTGCGGCGGGTTCGATGGCGGTGGTGATCGTCGCGCTGGTGGTGCAGCATGGCGTGCAGTATTTGCTGGCGACTGTGCTGCTGGGCGGCTTGATCATGATCCTGTTCGGGCTGCTGAGGCTGGGCAAGCTGGTGCGGCTGGTGCCTTATTCAGTGATGCTGGGCTTCGTCAATGGTCTGGCCATTGTGATTGCGATGGCGCAGCTGGAGCATTTCAAGGTCGGCGAGTCATGGCTCAGTGGTACGCCGCTGTACGTGATGCTCGGGCTGGTGGCGCTGACCATGTCGATTGTCTATCTGTTACCGCGTCTGACCCGCGTTGCGCCGCCCGCACTGGTGGCAATCCTCAGTGTCGGGCTGGCGGTCTATCTGCTCGGCCTGCCGACCCGTACCCTGGGCGACATGGCGCACATCGCCGGGGGCCTGCCGGTATTCGCGTTGCCGGACATTCCATGGAACCTGGAAACCCTGCGTATCATCGCGCCTTACGCCATCCTGATGGCGCTGGTCGGCCTGCTGGAAACCCTGCTGACCCTGAACCTCACTGACGAAATCACCGAAACCCGTGGTTATCCGGACCGCGAGTGTGTGGCGCTGGGCGCTGCCAACATGGTGTCCGGTGCCTTCGGCGGCATGGGCGGCTGTGCGATGATCGGTCAGACGGTCATCAACCTCAGTTCCGGCGGGCGCGGTCGGGTATCGGGCGTGGTGGCGGGTTTGATGATTCTGATGTTCGTGCTGTTTCTCTCGCCGCTGATCGAGCGTATCCCGCTGGCGGCGCTGGTGGGCGTAATGTTCGTGGTCGCTCAGCAGACCTTTGCCTGGGCGTCGTTGCGTGTGTTGCGCAAGGTGCCGGTCAACGACGTGCTGGCAATCATTGCCGTGACCGTGGTCACAGTGCTCACCGACCTGGCAACCGCCGTGCTGTTCGGCATCATTATCGCGGCGATCAATTTTGCCTGGCAGCAGGCTCGCGAGCTGTATGCCGACAGCCATATCGAAGCCGACGGCAGCAAGATCTATCACTTGCACGGCACATTGTTTTTTGCCTCGACCACGCCGTTTCTCGACCAGTTCAACCCGGCCGAGGACCCCGCTCTGGTGACCCTGGACTGCCGCCACCTGAGTTTCGTCGATTACTCGGCCATTGCTGCGCTCAAGACCTTGCGTGAACGCTATGTCAAAGCCGGCAAGCATCTGCGCGTGGTACACCTGTCCGAACGCTGCAAGCGGCTGCTCAAGCGCGCCGGCGTGCAGCACGCATGACCCGGGTTGCGCGGCGCTGCCGTATATAGGCTGAATGTCTTTTCTCTGATACCGAGGGTGCGTGCCTGATGGATGCTGTCTCTCCGCTGCAAGCCTATGAGCGTGCCGTCCAGCGCGGTTTTCAACCCGATCAGGCGCAACTGCAGGCTGCGTGTCAGTTGCAGGCATGCTATCAGGCGCTGGCCGATTCTCGTGGCCAGGCACAAGGGGTCTATTTGTGGGGGCCGGTCGGGCGGGGCAAGACCTGGTTGATGGACCGCTTTTTCGAAAGCCTCAGCGTACCGGCCCGGCGTCAGCATTTTCACCACTTCATGCGCTGGGTGCACAAGCGCATGTTCGAGCTGATCGGCACACCTCAGCCTCTGACCGTGGTCGCCAGGGAGCTGGCGCGGGAAGTGCGGGTGATGTGTTTCGATGAATTGTTCGTCACTGATATCGGCGACGCAGTGATTCTGGGCGGGCTGCTGCAGGTGATGTTCGAAGAGGGCGTGGTGCTGGTCTGCACGTCCAATCAACCGCCGGAGCAGTTGTACAGCCACGGCCATAACCGCGAGCGCTTCCTGCCGGCGGTTGCCGCTATCCTGAAGTACATGAATATCGTGGCGGTTGACGGTGGTGAGGATCATCGCTTGCACCCCGGGCAGTTGCACCAGCGTTACTGGGTTGCGCAGACCGGTCAGCCGAGCGCATTGAAGGCGATATTTGACGCATTGAGCGCAGGCCAGCCTGTGCATGATTCGCAGGTCATGCTCGGCTATCGCAGCATCAACGTGGTTCTGCATTCCGACACGGCAGTGTGGTGTCGCTATCGCGACCTGTGCGAACAACCGTTGGCGGCGATGGATTTCATTGCGTTATGCGATCGTTTTTCGGCGATTCTGCTCAGCGAAGTTCCGCCCCTCAGCGCCGCCCAACGTGAGGCGAAGATTGCCCGCGGCACCGAGGACGGTGTCGAGCAGGTGACGGCAGGCGACCGCGAGCTGCCGCAGTTATCGCCCAACGATGACGGCGTGCGACGTTTCATCGCGTTGGTGGACGAGTGCTACGACCGGCGCATTCCGCTGTATGTCGAAGCACCGGTGCCGATGGACGAGCTGTACACGGAAGGTTATCTGTCATTTGCCTTTCGCCGGACCCTGAGCCGGCTTCAGGAAATGCAACTGGAGCGTTTCACCGAGTCCTGAGGCTCAAACCGCATCCCGGCGGCGCTGGGCCAGCATGTGCTTGGCACCTTCGATCATCAGCACCACGACGGCCAGCCAGATCGGCAGGTAAGTCAGCCATTCATCGCGACCGATGCTTTCGCCCAGCAGCAGGGCGACACCTACCAGCAGCACGGGCTCGACATAACTGAGCAGCCCGAACAGGCTGAACGGCAGCAGGCGACTGGCAACGATGTAACTGACCAGCGCCGAGGCGCTGATTACCCCGAGCAAGGGAATCAGCAGATACAGCAGTGGAGCCTGCTGAATGGCTTGCGGGTGACCGTGGGCGATGAACCAGAGACCGATGGGCAGCATCAGCAGCATGTCGAACCAGAGCCCGCCCAGGTGATCGGTCTTGAGCTTGCGTCGCAATACGAAGTACAGCGGATAGCCACCTGCGACCACCAGTGTCTCCCACGAAAAGCTGCCTAGCCGCCACAGTTCATGGCCGACACCGATCATGGCAAATACGGCCGCGACCTTCTGCAGGTACGAGAGGTGCTCGCCATACACGATGCGTCCGGTGAGAATCATGCTCAACGGCAGCAGGAAATAACCCAGCGACACCTCCAGGCTGCGCCCGTGTAAAGGTGCCCACATGAAAATCAGCAACTGCGCGCCCAGCAATAGCGAGGACAGCAGCAGGCCGAATATCAGCAGCGGCTGCTGCCTGAGTCGGCCGGCCAGCTCGCGAACGCGCCGCCAGTCGCCGCTGACCCACATGAACAGCGTTGCGCACGGCACCGTCAGCAGCATGCGCCAGCCGAAAATCTCTTCACCGTCGAGAGGCGACATCAGCGAGGTATAGAAATACATGACCCCGAACAGCACTGAGGCCAGAACTGACAGCGCAACACCTTTGTACACAGTGGCCTCTTTTACGGATGCTCGAGAAAAGACTTGCGCACCTGCCTGGTGCGAATGGAGGCCAGTTTAGTGTGCAGGTCAGGAAAAAGCTTGGATTTACAGGCGCAATTGTCCTCACTGGACCATCTGATGGTCTGCGCACTGATAGATAACAGAGGCACGAAGGGAACGTGCCCCACTTCAGCGCATCAGACATTTGGTTAATCGATCAGCTTTGCTAGGCTGTCGCGCTGGCTGGCGCGATTCTGTCCGGCAATCACAAGGAGCATGCATGACCTCTTTCAGCACCGCAGCCCAGGATGCCAAGGCGCGGGCGGAACAGTCTTCGACGCGCATAGCGTTTTTCATTGCCGGTTTCAGTGTGGCCTCCTGGGCACCACTGGTTCCTTACGTCAAACAGCGGATGGGTCTCGATGAGGGCACGCTCGGCCTCTTGCTGTTGTGTCTTGGCGTGGGCTCGATTCTCTCGATGCCATTGGCCGGAGCACTGGCGGCGCGGTTTGGCTGTCGGCGACTGCTGGTCTGCTCGACGTTACTGATCTGTCTGTGCCTGCCGCTGTTGGCAACGATATCGAGTCTGCCGCTACTGATCGCCACGCTGTTTCTGTTTGGCGCGGGCATGGGGGCGGTGGATTGCTCTGCCAACGTCCAGGCCGTCATTGTCGAACGTGCCAGCGGCAGGACCATGATGTCCGGGTTCCACGGGCTGTTCAGCCTGGGCGGTATCGTCGGTGCTGCGGGTGTCGCCGGTCTGCTCAGTCTGGGGGTGTCGCCGTTCCAGTCGATGCTTGTGGTGGTCGTGCTCACCCTGCTGGCGCTGGCCAAAGCCACCCCCAACCTGTTGCCTTACGGCAGTCCGTCCGGTGGACCTGCCTTTGCTATACCGCATGGCGTGGTGCTGTTCATCGGTCTGCTGTGCTTCACCGTGTTTTTGGCCGAAGGCGCGATGCTCGACTGGAGCGCTGTGTTTCTGACTTCAGCGCGCGGTGTCGAAGCGTCCTATGCCGGGCTTGGCTACGCAGTCTTTGCCATGACCATGACGCTGGGGCGGCTGTCTGGTGACGCCATCGTCCGGCGGGTCGGTTCCAATCGGGTCATCATCCTGGGCGGTTTATGTGCTGCGGCGGGCCTGGCGGTTGCCACGTTGGTCCCGGCCTGGCAGGCGGCGCTGCTGGGCTATGCGTTGGTAGGCGCGGGGTGTTCGAACATCGTGCCGGTCTGTTACAGCGCAGTCGGCCGACAGAAAACCATGCCGGAAAGCGTGGCGATCCCGGCGATTACCACCGTCGGTTACGCCGGGATTCTGATCGGTCCTGCCGCAATCGGTTTCATTGCGCATGTCAGCAGTCTTGAGCTGGCGTTCATGATCGTTGCCGTGATGTTACTGGGCGTGGCAATCGGTGGCAGCAAGCTCAGGACATGATGCTGACTACAAGGTACGCGCCATCCCCGACACTCGGATCGAACTCCCCGGTTGTTCGGGGATTTCGGCGCGCAGGCGTGACGGGCTGCCCATGTCCTCGCCTTGAATAATGTCTATCAAGCCACCGTGCGGCCAACCGATATCGCGCAGATATCCGCCCAGCGCTGCTGTGGCTGCGCCGGTGGCCGGGTCTTCGTAGACGCCACCGAAGGCAAACGGATTGCGAGTGTGGAACAGCTGATCGGTTTCGGCCCACAGGAGCAGAATCGTGGCCCAGCCTTCACGTACCATCAGCTCTCGACCCGCTTGCTGGTCATAGCGCATGGCCTTGAGCCGGGTACGACTGTTCAGCGCCAGTACCAGGTGCCCGGCACCGCCATTGATGTGTGCTGGCGCAATGCGCTCATCCAGATCGCCATGCGTGTAGCCGAACAGCGTCAGCGCTTGCTCCAGCAATTGCGCACTGATCGGCTTGCTGAACGTCGCCGGCGACTGTAGCGCTGCCGAGGTCAAAGCGCCTTGCGCATGGCCTTCGACAGTGATATGCGCCTGATTGAGCGTCAGATTGAACACGCCATCGCCGTGCTGTGAGGCTAGCGCGGCCCCCAAGGCGATGGTTGCGTGCCCGCAAAACGGCACTTCTGCCAGCGGCGAGAAATACCGTACCCGCCAGCCATCTTCGACAGGCGCGGCGAACGCTGTTTCGGAAAAACCAATGTCGGCGGCAATCTGCTGCATAACGGCATCATCGGGTAACGCATTGCCGATCCAGACACCTGCCGGATTGCCACCGCGATCTCCATCGCTGAACGCCGCCAGTTTGAGTACTTCGGTTGTCATTGAAGAGGGCCTTCCTGTGGTCAGTGACAGACAGTTTGCAATGGAGCTGGTTGGATAATCCAGTGAGGAAAGCTGATGCAGCGCATTCAGGCACCTGATGCCTGAATCGGTGCGTTCAAAGCGCCTCACACCTCGCCACGCGCCGCTGCACGATACGCTCACGCAATGTGTCGTAGGCCCAGTTGAACAGCAGGGTGTACGGCAGAAACATCAGCAGCAGGCCGATATCAAGCCAGAATGCTTCCATCAGGCTGATCGTCAGCCACCACGCGGCCAACGGCACGACGGCCAGAATCAGTCCGGCCTCGAAACCCATTGCGTGCAAGACGCGGGTTGTCAGGCTCATGGTCAATCCGTACCGGTTGCGCAGTCGGTCGAACAGGGCGTTGTAGACCATGTTCCAGAGCATGGCGACGGTCGAAATCATCACCGTCATGGCGCCCATCATTACCAGCGAGTGGTTCATGATCCAGGCCAGCAGCGGTGCGACCAGAATCACACCGCCGATTTCGAACAGACTTGCATGCAACGCTCGCTCGCGCAGGGTTTTGGGCGTGACGGAGGCCTTCCGGGCGGCTCGCTGTTGGCTTTTGCTCATGATCACGTTGTCCTTTACTGGGTTCGTGGCAGCATTATCATCGGTGTTTGCGTTAAGCTGAAAATCAATACCATCGGTAAAGCCGATAAGAGAACGTCATGAGCTATTCGCCAGAAGCGCTGGAAGCCTTTGTTCAGATTGCCGCGCTGGGTTCGTTCAGTGCGGCCGCACGTCGTCTGGGCAAGAGTCAATCGACCATCAGTGAAGCGATTGCCCGACTGGAGATCGATCTCGGGCTGGAGCTGTTCGATCGTTCATCGCGGCAACCGGTGCTGACTGAAGCCGGGAGGGCCATGCTTGGCCGTGTCGACGACCTGCTGTGCGCTTCTGACCGCTTGCGCCGTACGGCCGCGCGGCTTTCGGCAGGGGTTGAACCGCGGTTGACGCTGGTGCTGTCGGATGCCAACCAGTTTGCCGATTTCGAGCGACTGATGACCGAGCTGGATCAGCGCTTTCCGGACCTGGAGATGGAATGCGTATTCGCCGAGCACGGTGATGCAATCAGCCTGGTGCAGTCGGGCAGGGCATCACTGGGGCTGCTGTCGGCGCAAGCGAGCTATCCACCGGAAATCGGTCACGCAACCATCGATGAAAGTGCCGACTTCGGCCTGTTCGTCTCGCATAAGCATCCGCTTGCCGCGCTGGAGCGCGTTGACTATCAACAACTGGCACGTCATCGCGCATTGCGCCTCAATACGCTCGTCGAGCACAGCATTCCCATCGATGATCTTCCTACCAGCGGCCATCGTCATTGGTCGGCGCCCAATTACCTGTTGCTGATGGACATGGCGGCCTTTGGTTTTGGCTGGTCGGCATTGCCACGCTGGCTGGTGTCGCGCTATTCGGGCGGACTGTTGAAGGAACTGAAGGTCTCGGGTTGGCCGCGTCGCTCGGCGGTAGACGTCATCTGGTCATTCCAGCGCAGCCTGGGACCAGCGGGGGCGTGGCTGCTGGAGTCGCTGGTGCCGTTTGCTGGAGAGTGACGGGGCTGGCTTCAGAAACGATATGCAGCAGGCACAGGGTCTGTCGACGTGTTTTGCGCTGTACGGATGGCATGCCCTGCAAGCCCTGCCATTGATGGCAATGAGCATGCTCGCAACCTGACCGATTTGTCGTTATAAAGCACAGACATTCATATGACGGGCAGGGCTTGGGATGACGTTCGACTGGCACTCCGATCCTGTTACACGCGATACCGCCGTGGACAACCGATACCGGAATACGCAGAACGTGAGGCGCTTCATGATCGGACAGTGCGGGCCGTAGTTCAGGTTCGATCGGTCGTTCATGGCATGGATCAAGAATGGCGAGGCTAAAAGCATGGGGCAAGTGGCGGACCAATGGTTGCGTCTGCAGGCATCTGTGCCGGAATAGAACTGATCTCGCGAACTGGAGATGCTTGCTCGGGCGAATGCCTGTCATTCGTCATACTGTCTTGGGAACCACCTCCCACTGTGATTTTGTCGAAAGCCAGCGTTTTTCGAGTTCAAAATGCCATTATTTTTGCAAGCGGGCACTTTTTCTCGTAGCGTGCTCGTGCCGTCCTGTCTGACGGGAAAGCGGCACAACCAAAACCGCAGGTGCCGCCGCCGTGACCCCGACAGATTTACAACATCTCCAGAGCCGGTTATCTGTGCTGGAGCAGGAAAACGCTTCGCTTAAAGAGCGCCTGAGCGTCAGTGGTCGGGAGGCTGAATACGCGCTGGCGCAATCTCAGGAGCGTTATCGTTTTCTGTTCGACGCAATGGATGAAGGCTTTTGCATCATCGAGTTCTTTGACGGCCCGCATGGACCGCTGAGCGATTACATTCACATCGAAGCCAACCCGGCTTATGAGTATCACGCCGGCATTGCCAATGTGGTGGGCAAGAAACTGCGCGAGATGGTACGCGAATAGGCCGATGGCTGGGTCGAGTTCTACGGCAAGGTATTGCGCACCGGAGAGCCGGTACGCTTCGAGCGCGAGTTGGTGGCCACCGGACGCTATCTGGCATTGACGGCATTTCGCATCGAGCCGGCCAGCCGCAGGCAGGTCGCCGTGTTGTTTCAGGACATCACTGAGCGCAAGCGTGCTGAACTGGCGTTGCAGCAACTGAACGAAACGCTGGAGGCGCGCATTGTCGAGGCCGTGGCCGAGCGCAATGTGCTCGCCGATGTCGTCAATGGCACTAACGCGTTCATTCATGTCGTCGACTGCAATTATCGCTGGATGGCCATCAATGGGTCCGCGCTGCGCGAGTTCGAGCGCCTTTTCGGTGTCCGTCCGCAAGTGGGCGACAATATGCTCGACTTGCTGGACAACTGTCCGCAGAGCAAAGCAGGGCTTGAACAGCGCTGGACGCGGGCGTTGTCGGGTGAGGAGTTTGCCGAAAGCGTCAGCTTCAGCGATTCGAAAGATCCGGCCAGCCACTTCGAACTGCGCTACAGCACCTTGCGCAATGCAGAAGGACAGGTCATTGGCGCGTATCTGTTTGCCTACGACGTCAGCGAGCGGTTGCGCGAGCAGCAGCGCCTGACTCAGGCCGAGGAAGCCTTGCGTCAGTCGCAGAAGATGGAGGCTGTCGGCCAGTTGACTGGCGGTATCGCTCACGACTTCAATAACCTGCTTACCGGCATCACTGGCTCGCTGGAACTGCTCAAGACGCGCATGAGCCAGGGTCGTTTCACCGAAATAGATCGCTACATAGATGCAGCCCAGGACGCGTCCAAGCGTGCCGCCTCTCTGACTCACCGCCTGCTGGCGTTTTCACGTAGGCAGACGCTTGACCCCAAGCCGGTAGATATCAACCGGTTGGTCATCGGGGTGGAAGAGCTGATTCGACGTACCGTCGGGCCGCACATCACGCTGGAAGTCGTGACGTCAGTCGGACTGTGGTCAACGTTCATTGATGCCCCGCAACTGGAAAATGCACTGCTGAACCTGTGTATCAACGCGAGGGACGCCATGCCACGAGGCGGGCGAATTACCATCGAGACAGCCAACAGGTGGATCGACGAGCGCGGCTCCCAGAGCCGTGATCTGACACCGGGTCAGTACCTGTCGCTGTGTGTCAGCGACACCGGCACCGGCATGTAGCCCGAGGTCATCAATCGGGCATTCGATCCGTTTTTCACCACCAAGCCACTGGGGCAGGGTACGGGGCTGGGTCTGTCGATGGTGTATGGTTTTGTGCGTCAGTCCGGCGGGCAAGTGCGTATTTACTCGGAACCTGATCAAGGCACGACCATGTGTCTGTACTTGCCGCGTCATTACCTCGGCGCTCCGGAAGAGATCGAGGCGGTCGGGGCTTGCGAATCGGCCCTGGCGCAGACCGAGCGCACAGTAATGATCGTTGACGACGAGCCGACCATTCGAATGCTGGTTGCCGAAGTGCTCGAAGATCAGGGGTACATACCGATCGAGGCTGGCGAGGGCGCGTCGGCGCTCAAGGTGCTGGAGTCCGATGCACGTATTGACCTGCTGGTGACCGATGTCGGTTTGCCGGGCGGCGTGAACGGTCGGCAACTGGCAGATGCCGCGCGCACGATTCGACCCGACCTCAAAGTGCTGTTCATCACCGGTTATGCAGAGAACGCGATCATTGGCAATGGTCACCTGGATCCGGGGATGTGGGTGCTCACCAAGCCGTTCACCATGGAAGCCTTCGCTGGCCGCATCTACGAAATGATCGAACGCGAGGATTGAGCCAATAGCTGTCAGCGGGTCGGCAGTGCCTGGAATTCACCCTTGGACAGGCCTTGCACATCGTTGCCCATGCTGTCGCGGATGTTCAGGTCAGCACCTTTGTCGGTCAACGCCTTGAGCACTTCAGTGCGCTTGAACAGCGCCGCATACATGGCGGCCGTCTGTCCGGCATTGTTGGTCAGATCAGGGCCGCAGTCGGCCTGAACCAAGCGCTTGGCGATGCTCAGTTCGCCCTTGAAAATCGCGCCCATCAGCGCCGTGTTGCCACGATTGTCCTTTGCGCAGGGATCCGCTCCGGCATTTATCAGGCGTTCCACCGAGTCTTCATGGCCGTGATAGGCCGCCAGGATAAGACCGGTGTAACCTTGCTCGTCACGCACATTGAGGTCGTAATGCGCCTCGATGAAGGTGTCCAGCATTGGATTGTTGCCTTCACGGGATGCATCGAAAAACAGCGTGCGCAGTTGACTGGCAGCCTGCTCGGCGGTCAGTTCCGACGGCGGTTTGGTTGTGGTTGTGGGTGGCGTGGCGTGTGCGGCTGCAGCAAACAGCAGCAAGCCATAGACAAGATTCTTCACAGGCATTCTCCTGGCTGGAACCGCCCTGGCGTTCGAAACGCCGGGGCGGGGCATCAGATCATCAGTCTTTGAGGCTTGCGGCTAGCGACTTCACCTTGCTCAGATCACCTTTGGCGACTTCGGTTACCCGAGTGCCGTAATCCGGGTCTGCCTTGTACAGGAACGAAAGCATGATGTTCTTGCTCTCAGTGTCGGTATCAGCCAGTGACTCGCCAAAGCTCTGGACCAGGTCGGTCTTCTCTTTCGGGCTGTAGGAGCGATACAGATCACCTGCCTGCTTGAAGTTCTGCTCACGCGTGATCTTCGCCTGCTGGGTAGTGCCACTGACTGGCAGCTCGCTGTAACGCGCTTTCTCATCAGCCGGACGCGGCTCGAGACGGCTTGGCTCGTAGTTGACGCCACTGGTGGTGTGGCCACTATTCAGAGCACCATCCTGATTGCCATTGTTCACCGCAACTTTAGGCTGGTTGACCGGCAGGCTCAGACCATTCGCGCCCAGGCGATACATCTGGGTGTCGGCGTAGGAGAACACACGGCCTTGCAGCAGACGGTCCTCTGAAGGCTCGATGCCCGGTACCAGATTGGCCGGTGCCATCGCGACCTGTTCGGTTTCCTGGAAGAAGTTGTCGACGTTCTTGTTCAAGACCATCTGGCCGATTTTCTTCTCGGGCACGTCTGGCCAGATCTTGGTAGCGTCCAGCGGGTCAAAGTCGAATTTCGACAGCTCTTCAGGCTTCAGGACCTGAACGTACAAATCCCATTTCGGGAAGTCACCCTTCTTGATAGCGCCGACCAGATCGTTGGTCAGATGGCTGTAGTCCTTGGACTGCACCTGTGCGACTTCTTTCGGATCAAGGTTCTTGATGCCTTGCAGGGTCTTCCAGTGGAACTTGACGTAGTGCACTTCACCTTTGGCATTGACCAGCTTGTAGGCATGCACACCGTTGCCGTCCATAAAGCGATAGCCTGCCGGCGTGCCTTCATTGGAGTACAGCAGCGTCAGCGTACGGGTGGCTTCCGGGACATGCGAGAAGAAGTCGAAGCGACGTGAATCGTTGTCCAGGTTGGTACGCGGGTCGGGCTTGAAGGCGTGGACCATGTCCGGGAACTTGATAGCGTCACGGATGAAAAAGGTCGGGAAGTTGTTGCCTACCAGGTCCCAGTTACCGTCTGCCGTGTAGAACTTGGTGGCGAAGCCGTGAGGATCGCGGAGGGTTTCAGGCGAGTGGTTACCGTGAACCACGGAAGAAAACCGCACGAATACCGGTGTTTTTTCGCCCGATTTGAAAACCGTTGCCTTGCTCAGGTCGCTAATGTCGGCCGATGCAGTGAACTCGCCTTTGACACCTGTACCACGAGCATGAACCACGCGCTCCGGAATACGCTCGCGATCAAAGCGCTGCAGCTTCTGCAGCAGTTGCACGTCTTGCAACAGTACAGGCCCTTGAGCGCCTGCAGTCTGAGAATTCTGATTATCACCGACGACGGCGCCATTGTCGCGGGTCAGGGTGTCGGCTGCAAACGCGGTCGGCACCGTGACGAGACCGACTGCAGTCAGACATACCATGTGTCTGGACCAGTTTAATAACGGCATTTTGAATCCCTCATATTTTTAGTAGGCCGGTTTATCTTAGGCGCGTGAGGGCAGTGCAGTGATTATAAAAATATATCGGGGCGATTGAGATAAATACTGGCGGGGACAGGGAACCGGACAAAATACGTTCATATTTAGTTGGGGTATCTGCCAAGTGCCTAATGACATCATGCCCTGAATGAAACCGTCTAAAATAAATACGCTAGTTTTATAATTATCTGAAAGTAAAGCGTTTTTTATTAGATGTCGGTGTTCATTAAAACACAGCCAGGATTTGGTCATCAGGCTTAATGAAACTCATTATCAATGGTGTCTTGCACGACTCTTGACTTGCGTGTGGTGCGGTATGGGACGATCGTACGACATTCTCAATGTAATACTAAAAGTGGGTGGCTTTTTGATATTATTCTTTTGGGTCATCGTATAAGTTGCAACTAATTAGCTGTGTAGCAAGATGACATTATCGGTGGTCAGGGCGTTGACGCGCTATCATGTGGCCACATCACGTCCATGTACACCCCCGCTTAATGGAGCCCTCGTCTCATGTCCACCATCATGCTGCTACACACCCCGCCGCCGGAGTTCATCCGTAGCCAGATACAGCAGATGGTCGTCGACTACGTAACCGACATCAGCATGGTAGCCATCACACCGGGCAATCCGCTGTACAACCTTTATCAGTACGGCGTTGGTTACGAGGTGCATCTGTACCTGAATGCCATGGACGGTTCGCACAGTCTGGCGGTGGAGCTGATCGTCGCGCTGGACGATGAAGACCCTGAAACCGTCGTGGGGTTTTTACTGTATCTGCCCGTGCAGGATGATCCGCAGGCATGCGCAGTGGCCTACATGGCGGTGCGCGAAAGTCATCGTCGTCAGGGCATTGCACGCTCGATGCTGGATAAAATGGTCGGTCGCTATCCACACGCCGAACTGTATTGCGTGGTCGACAAAGTGCCGTATTTCGAGGCGTCAGGCTTCCAGATACTGGGCGCGCGCGGCCCGCAGGTCATCATGAATACCAGGGATCATGGAACTGATGGCTTGCTTGCCGTTATGGACATAGCACCGATCTATAGCTCGGTTGAAGTGCGTCAGATTCACGCGTACCTGATCAAGCAGCACGGCAAGAGCGCAATGATCGAAGCCGAGAAACAGCGTGACTACCACCTTGACCGGATGACCCGCGATGCCAGGGCGTTCGCCGAACAGCGCCTCGCGAAACATGGCCTGCCAGAAGATGTTGCGCAAACCTTCAGGCTGCACTGACAGCCGTACGGTAAGAATGAGGCTGAACCGATAGAGGGCGTTAGTTGCGCAAGCGTTAGTTGTCAAAGCCATCTATCAAAAAAGTGAAGGGCGTGCTGGAACGATCTAAATGAGGTGAAGTCGTTATGACATCACCGATTTTCGATCAGTCATTCCGCCACGGATGTCACCCCTCATTCAGCAACAGGTAAGCCCCATGAATTTCTTGCGTCAGTCCAAGTTTTCGACCAAGCTTCTTTCGGCATTCATCGTCTGTGCGTTGATTACACTGGCCGTTGGCGGCCTAGGTATGGTGGGCGTTACCCGTCTTGCCAATGCGCTCGAGCTGACCTTTTCCAACAACCTTGTTTCTGTCAGCAACACCAATGAGACACTGACCAGCCTCACCGCGCACAACCGTGGACTGTACCGTTTGCTCGATGCGCAGGACGGTGGTGTGTCTGAGGCCGACAAGGATCGAGTTCGTCAGGCACTGAACGACGATCTGGCTCGCGCTCAGAAAGTGTTCGCGATTTACCGCGCCACGCCTCTGGAAGATGACGAACGTGCTGCCGGTGACCAGCTTGAGCTGATGCTGCCTGGCTACATCGCTGGCGCTCAGCAGGTGGTTGAACTGATGAGGGCTGGTGATTACGAAGCCGCCCGTGCCCGTCTGAACATGCTATCCACTGACGGCTTTACCAAAGTACGCGGCTACCTGCGGACCATGATCGATTCCAACAACCGTCAGATCAAGGAGGGCGCTGCAGCCGCGGCCGACCTCAAGGCCACGTCGGTGCTGATGCTGGAGATTGGCGTTGTGATTGCCTTTCTGGTGGCAATCATGCTGGGCGTGCTGATCACCCGGATGATTACCCGACCGCTGGCTGTCGCGGTAGCCAGTGCTCAGCGCATTGCGGGGGGCGATCTGACCCAGCCCATTGTCTCTGACCGTGGCGACGAGGCCGGGCAACTGCTGGACGCGCTGTCCGACATGCAGACCGGTCTGAAACATACCATTCAACAGATTGCCAGCGCCTCTGACCAGTTGGCCTCTGCTGCCGAAGAACTGAGTGCCGTGACGGATGAAAGCACTCGTGGGCTGACCCGCCAGAACGACGAAATCCAACAGGCTGCGACCGCCGTCAATCAAATGACCGCTGCGGTGGAAGAAGTGGCGCGCAACGCGGTGTCGACGTCCGAGGCGTCCAAGGCTGCGACGGATGATGCCGTCGATGGTCGTGGCCAGGTGGATCATACGGTCAAGGGCATTACCACCATGGTGCATGAGATCACCGAGTCCACTGGCGCTGTTTCGGAGCTGGCCGGCCATGTGCGCGAAATCAGTAAGGTGCTGGACGTCATTCGCAGCATCGCCGAGCAGACCAACCTGCTCGCGTTGAACGCTGCCATCGAAGCCGCGCGTGCCGGTGAACAGGGGCGCGGTTTTGCGGTGGTGGCTGACGAGGTGCGTGCCCTGGCGCACCGCACTCAGGCGTCGACCGTGGAAATCGAAGGCATGATCAGTACTGTGCAGTCCGGTGCCGATGGCGCTGTTGCTGCGATGGGCAAGAGCCTGTCACTGGCCACCAATACTCAGGAGCTGGCACTGCGCGCCGGTGCAGCGCTGGAGAAGATCACACTTGGTGTAGCCACCATCAACGAACGTAATCTGGTTATTGCCTCGGCTTCCGAAGAGCAGGCCCAGGTTGCCCGCGAGGTGGATCGCAATCTGCTCAACATTCAGGACCTTTCGACCCAGAGCGCTGCAGGTGCCAACCAGACCAGTGCGTCCAGTCAGGAACTGTCGCGACTGGCCACCTCATTCAATTCGCTGGTCGCCAACTTCAAGCTGTAAGTCGTTTCACCAGGGCAGTGCCGGACGCTGCTCCCGTCTTATCAGTGCGGTTTGCGCCGCAAGGGGAGCCGCCTCTAGGCGCACATTGTTGGTGCTCCGGGTCAGTGCTCTGGCTATTAAATTCCGCTCAGGTATGAAAAAGGCGTTGCGTCCAACCGGGTTATTTCGCGCATCATAGGCGGACTCAGCCCGAGAGAGACTCTTCATGCCTGTTATTTTCAACACCCTGCGCCTGTCGCTCCCGAGAGTATGCTTATCATTTGTGGCGGTGCTGTGTTCCGGGATACTTGCCAGTGCTGCGCTGGCAAGTGACGAAACGCAACTGGTCGAATCCCTCAACGCCTACCGTGGTCAGGCGCAACGTTGTGGCGAACAGGTGTCCATGGAACTGCCACCGCTGACCAGCGACGCACGTCTGGTACTGCCCGCCAGTGGCAACCTGGACCTGCAGCAGGCGCTGACGCGTGCCTCTTACCCGATGGTCACCGTGCAGGCGATCAGCCTCTCCGGCCCGAGTGACGCCGACTCGGCGCTGAAAGCCGTACTGGAGAGCTTCTGTCGCGTAGTGCTGGACCCGCAATTCGTCGATATCGGGGTTAGCCGGGAAGGGCGAGACTGGCGCATTGTACTGGCACGTTCTCTGGTGGCCTCACGCCTCGGCGATTGGCAGGCAGAAGGGCAAAAGATTCTGGAAATGGTCAACAATGCCCGCACCCAGGCGCGTCAATGTGGTACGCAATCCTTTGCTGCTACGACGCCATTGGCCTGGAACCTTGTGCTGGGCACGGCTGCACAACACCATTCGCGAGCGATGGCCAATCAGAACTTTTTCGACCACAAGGATCGCGACGGCCGCACGCCGGGCGACAGGGCCGAACTGGCAGGGTATGCAGGCCAGCAGGTCGGCGAGAACATTGCTGCGGGCCAGGACAGTGCGCGCAAGGTCGTGGACGGCTGGCTGGTGAGTCCGGGGCACTGCGCCAACCTCATGAGCCCTGATTTTCGCGAAATGGGAGCAGCCTACGCGATGGACCCCAAAAGTGACGCAGGGATTTACTGGACAGCGATGTTCGGCACACAGCAGTAGCGCTCTGCCTTGAACGCTGTCAGTTAAAAGCGGAAGGCCTGACGGCCGATGAGCAGCCATTGGCCATTCTGCTTTTGCCAGATCTGGAAGTTCTCGATTTCGGTCGGCACAACCTTGCCGCCGTTCACCGCTTGTGCCGAGAAGTGATTGCGTACCAGCGCGACGTCGCCGGACAGGGTGATCTTCTGATTGAGCATCTTCAGGTCATTGAACGCGCTCTTGCCGGTTTCGATGTCGGCGATGAAGGCTTTTTTGTCCTGGATGTTACCGCTGGAGTGCCCATACGTGAGGTTGTCGGCGGTCAGCGCCTCGAGTTGCGCTATATCCTTGTGCCACATGGCTTGTGTCAGCTTATCGACCGCGCTGGCAACGTCAGCTTCGTCGGAGGTCGCGGCTGCGACATAACCGGTGAACAGGCACATAAAGGCCATTAGCAGTGTCAGCTTTTTCATGTTTATCCCTTTTCTTGTCGTTATTGAAGGTAAGCAGGATTGTGCAGACGAAATGATTCATCTGTCGTCGTACAACTTAGATCAGGGCGGGCCATTCGACAAGAGGAGATGCCGGGAAGCGTACTTCCCGGCGAAGGTGCTTAAACGCGAAACTGCTTGGTAAGACGGTTAAGGCCAGAAGCCAGTGTCGACAGCTCGGCAGTGGCAATGGCGGTCTGATTCGACCCCTCCGATGTCTGGCTGGACAGATCACGAATGCTCACCAGACTCCTGTCCACCTCGCGAGCCACCTGTGCCTGCTCTTCGGCGGCGGTAGCGATCATCAGGTTGCGTTCATTGATCTGGCTGATGGATTCGGTGATATCGAGCAGCGCCTTGCCAGCGCCATTGGCCATTTCCAGCGTCTTGTGCGCCTGAAAGCTGGTCTGCTCCATGGCTGTGACGGCATTGCCAGTGCCGGTTTGAATCGAGCTGACCATCTGCTCGATTTCGCGGGTCGATTGCTGGGTACGATGCGCCAGAGCCCGGACTTCGTCCGCGACCACCGCAAAGCCTCGTCCGGCTTCGCCTGCGCGGGCAGCTTCGATGGCCGCGTTGAGTGCCAGCAGGTTGGTCTGTTCTGCAATGGCGCGGATCACGTCCAGCACCTTGCTGATGTCGGTTGCCATGACGGCTAGGCCTTGTACCTCGGTGGAGGTTATCTGCACCTTGGACACCATCAGGTTGATTGCCGTGACGGTTTCATCGACTTGCGCACGTCCGGCCATGGCCGCCGTGCTCGATTGAGAGGTCACCTGCGAGGCCGATGCGGCGTTGCTGGCCACTTCCTCTACCGCCGCGCTCATCTGGTTGACGGCCGTGGCTGCCATCTCGATCTCGTTGCTCTGACGCTGAATGGTGCGCGATGCGTCTTCGGTGACTGCGTGCATCTCCTCGGACGTCGCGGCCAGTTGGGTTGAAGAGTCACCGATCAGTGTCAGGGCGCTGCGCAGGTTGGTTTGCATCAACGCCAGTGCTGCGATCAGTCTCGCTGCTTCATCACTGCCGTCTTGTGGAATGTCTTTGCTCAGGTCATTGGCCGCAATGCGTTGCGCAATGTTCAGTGATTCACCGATCGGCCCGGTCAGGCTGCGGGTATACATCCAGGCCAGCAGCAGCGTCGCAATTACACCGGCTGCGATAAAGATACTCACCATCCACAAGGTTTGCTGGTAGGCAGACTCGGCTTGATCACCCGCTTTTTCTGCCTTGTTGTCATTGATGCCAATGAGTTTCTTCAGTGTATTTTCGACCTGATCCGCCGCACTTTTCATTTCGCCGTTGGAGATGGCGACGGCTGCCTCAAGATTGCCAGCAGCGACAGAGGCCAGATAACGATCCTGAGCAGTCTGATAGTCAGAATTGGCTTTGCTGAGTTCGTCGAACGCCTGACGTCCTTGAGGCGTAACGATCAGCTTGCTGAGCGCGTCCGAAAAACCGGCAATCAACGCACGGGACTGTTGAATGTCGCTGAGCGCTTTGGTCCTGCGTTCTTGGGGCTCGAGGGGGTTTCGCAGGCGGGCGTTATTGCCCCTGATGCCTACAAATTCCCTGTCCAGAGAGCCGAGCAGTTTTACGCTGGGCAGGACATTGGTTTCGATGAATTTTTCTGCGGTATTGAGCTGTGCGGCCTGACGCAGGGCCAGCAAGCCCAGAGCGACGATCATCAGGCAGAAAATACCGAAACATAAAGCCGAACGCGGGGCGAGGTTGAGTTTGCGCAGGATCATTGTTGTTTCTCCGAAGTAGGCAACAAGCTATCGCCTGTCTCCGGGTTTTCTTGATGACCTGTCCGTTTTCAGAGTTCGATTTCGAATCAGTTTTTTCAGAGAAATGGTAAGAAAATATTTCAAGACCTGACGGGGGGAGGTGAGTGGCGTGTAAAAGGGCTACCTGCCGCAGCCCCATCGAATCACCGCGCTTCCATACCCAGCATGAAGGTATCGACTGCTCGCTTGACCATTTTTTGAATCTGCTCGACACCCAGGCGCTCGGGGGCTTGCTGATAGAGACGGATGTCGGTTTCCGCAGTCAGCAAGGAGGTCAACTGCAGCGCTGCAATATGCGGATCGGTTTTGCGCAGCTGGCCGCGCTGCATGGCCGCAGTCATCAGTGTGGTGACGGTTTGCAGGCATTCCCGAGGGCCCGAATCGTAGAACATCATGCCGATGTCGGAGTGCCCGGATTCGGCTACCACCATGCGGTACACCGCCAACGCACTGTCATCATTGATGAGTACCATCAACATTCGCTCCCCGAAGCGGGTGAACAGCGTTCTGAGGTCTATTTCCGTATCGGTGCCTGTGTCGTCATAGGTCGCCAGTTCTGAAACAGCCTCGGCCAGATGGGCGGTTGCAAGCCGGTTGACCACTGCGATGAACAGTTCTTCCTTGGACGGAAAATAACTGTAGATCGTCGCCTTGGAGCCGCCCATTCGTTTGGTGACTTCATTCATCGACGCGCGCTCGTAGCCCATTTCGAGGAAGACGCTTGCTGCGGCATCAATGATGGCTTCGCGGCGTGCTTCAGTACGCACCTTCATTTATATGCTCAATCCTTTAGTGAACCGTGTAGTACAGGTAATGCAGAATTCTCTAGACTGGAACTGAACCGTTCGGTACGATTTCAGCCGACTCCGTGGAGCTTACTGGAAAAGACGGCGCAGATAAATGCCGACGGATCGACGCTCTGTATATTTTGCCAACCCGATGGACTGCGCCAGGGTATCCATTGCTCGAAATCCTTCAATGATGGAGTGAACAGGTCCATGAACATCATCGATTTCAAGAAGCCCGTCAAACGCTCTTTTCGTGGCAATACGGCAGCGGTGCCACAGCTGGAAAAGGTGCTGGCCGTCACGTTGAGAACCGATGCGCCTGTCCTGCTGGGCATATGCAGCGATGGGCTGCGCAGCAACAGCAGGATTCTGGGCGGTGAGTTTCATGGCGAATATTTCAGCGGTTCGGTGCTGGCTGGCGGCAGCAATATGCTGGTCGAGTTGTCGTCCGAGCTTGCCTTTCTCGACACACGTTTCACCCTGATCACTCAATTGGGTGAACTGATCAACATTGAAAGCAGGGGCGTTCTGCTGATGGACGAAGTGGGTCAGCAGGAGTTGCAGAACGGGATCTGGCCGATCAGTGAAGGCCATTACCAATGCACCTGTACGCCGCGCTTCCAGGTTTCTCTGGGCCCTAATGAATGGCTGGAGAAGAGCGCTTTCATTGGCCGGTTCGAATACATTCAAGGCAATGAAACGCTGATCAGTTTTTACCGGATGAAGCCCTGATCATCCCTGCGATTGTTCAAGGAGCAAGCCTCTGCAGGCCTGCTCCGTTGCCACTGCTTAGAACGTGACGCTGGCGCTCAGGCGCGCAGTGCGGGGTTCGCCAACGTTGACCTGCAACTGGCTGCCGGTACTGGAAGGGTAGTATTGCTTGTCGAACAGGTTATCCACGTTCAATTGCAGACGCGTCTTGTAACCGGCCATGGGCACGTCCCAGCGCAGAAATGCATCGGCTACGGTGTAGCTGCTCATGTAGAAGGTATTGGCATCGTCGCCAGCGCGCTCGCCGACATAGCGCGCGCCGCCGCCGGCATGCCAGTCGCCCAGATCGGACGGGATCTGCAGATGATGGGTGAGGTACAGGCTGGCAGTGTGCCTGGGTGCCTGGCTCAAACGATTGCCCTTGTTGCTCGGATCATCAAGCACTTCGGTATGGGTGTACGCGTAGGTGCCGATCATGTCCCAGCGTTCGGCTATGCGCCCGGTTACGTCCAGCTCCACCCCTTGTGAACCCACCTTGCCAGCCGCCTCGCTGACGCCGGTCACGCCGGTGGGGGTGACGACGTTTTTCTTTTCGATGTCGAATACAGCGAGGTTGACGTTGAGCTCGGGTGCCAGCGCGTATTTGGCCCCGACCTCATAACTGCGGCCTTCTTCCGGATCGAAGGTCGTGCCGTCATCGTTGACCTCATCGTTGGGTACGAACGAGCGGCTGTAGTTGCCGTACAGCGACAGGTCTTCATTGACCTTGAAGACCAGACCGGCCATCGGCAGGAATACATCGTCATTGCTGTCCAGGTTCACCGTGCGGCTGGCACCCAGGCCTTGTTTGATGTACTGGTCATAATGCTGATAACGGCCACCCAGGACCAGAATCCAGCGATCGTTCAGGTGCCAGTTGTCCTTGAGGTAAATCGACGATGACGTCAGCTGATTGCTCAGGTTGCTGTTTGCCGCACTGACTACACTGGGCTCTGCCAACCCGCCATAGCTGGGCGAAAAGATGTTGAAGCCGTTCTGGGCGGTGTTGCGGTAAGTCTTGCCGCGATACTTGTCGGAGTCCTCCTGCTCGGCACCGATCAGCACATCATGCTGCTGGCCGAGAATCTCCTGCTTGCCGATGAAGTCCCAGCTGGCATAGCGCGTTTCGTAATCATAATGGCCACCATTGGCCTGACGACGCAGTACACCGCTGCTGGAGAGCGTGCTCGGTTGTGCAATAGAGAGGCTGTAGCGGTCGTTGTTCCAGCCGTAGGTCAGGCGGGTTTTCCAGTCGTCGCTGAGCTGGTACTCGAAACGCGCGGTTGCGGTTTCGCTGATGCCGACCGTATTGGACCACTTTTCGTCCAGGCGCTTGTCGTAGCTGATATCCGCCGGATGGCCACCCGTGAATACCGTACCGCGGTCGAACGGACTGACGTAATCGTTGTATTCATAGGCGAGTGTCAGGCTGGCGCGCTCTCCGGTCCAGGACAGCGATGGCGCGATCAGGGTGTGTTGGTCGACACCGTAGTTGCGCCAATAGTCCTCGCTCTGACGTTCTGCCACCAGGCGGTAAGCCAGCCCGGAGTCGCCCAGCGGGCCGGTGGTGTCGATGCCGAAACTGCCGCCGCCTTCGCTGTAGGCCGAGCCACTGAGTGTGGTGCTTTGCACGTATTGCGGCTGTTTGCTGATTACGTTGATCACGCCCCCCGGCTCCATCGCTCCGTACAGGAGCGATGCCGGGCCTTTGAGCACCTCGACGCGATCGGTGGTGGCACCGAAGTTTTTCGATACCACCGAGCGCACGCCGTCACGCAGGATCGAGCCGTCGTCGTTGGTGCCGAAACCACGCTTGATCACTGAGTCCTTGGTGTTGCCCAGGGTATTGCCCTGGCTGACGCCACTGACGAACTTCATCGCATCGTCCAGTGAGCGCACGTTGTAGTCGGCGATGGTCTGCGGCGTCACCACATTGACCGACTGTGCCTCTTCCTTCAGCGGTACATCACTCTTGCTCGCGGTGCTTGCGCTGTTGGCACTGTAACCTTCCTGGGTTTCGGTGGCGGCTGCGGATACTTGCGTGGCCGGCAAGGTTGCAGTTTCAGCCGCATGCGCAGCGCTGCTGGAATATATCGCCAGAGAAAGTGCGGAAAGCAGAAAAGCGCCTGGACGGCGAGGGCGTAGGGAGGAAGTGCTCAAGTGAGATGCTCTGCTAGGACGTTAATAGCAATAATTGTAATTTGATATTAATTCTCATGTAAATAAATGAATGGTCCTGAGGCGGGCTTCGATTGTCCTGGCGGGTCGGCTGCTCTGCCGGTCAGGATTGAGTCGGCACATTGGCAGCAATCCGTTTACCCATGCTGATGATGGCTTCAGGTGTGTATCCCAGCGTTTGGTAAAAAGCCTGCACACATTCGTTGAACGTATGAATCTGCAGGTTGATCTTGACGCAGCCAAGATCTGTCAGGGCTTGTTCTGCGTGCTTGACCAGCATCGTTCCCAGCCCTTGGCCGCGCTGTTGCGGGTCCACTGCAACCGAATACAGCCAGCCGCGATGGCCGTCGTAACCGGCAAGAAGGGTCCCGGCCACACGGCCGTCTGCAACAGCGACGAAAAACAGCCGGTCCTCGACAGCCAGTTTTTTGTTGATCGACAGGTCCGGGCGATTATGTGGCTGGTCGTCGTTGAAAACTGTCTCCCACAGTTCGATGACCGCGAGACGGTGTAGCGAATCTGAATACTCGACAATGCAGTTCATTGTGCGGTCCTTGAGTGATGAGCGCGCAGGATGCGGCGTCGCGTCCGGCAATGTCTAACCGGCGTTGCTGGATGGCTGGTCCTGTGTTATGACCCTGGGGAGCGAGGTGGGTGTGTCGAGCAGTGTACGGATAGCGCGACTGTAAGCGGGCTGCCCGAGTTGCATGCTGTTGTTGTGCGTACCGCCGGGTACGAGCAGCAGTTTCTTGGGCTCCTGTGCCGCGTCAAACAGCTGCTCGCTGAAACGCGCCGGTACATAGCGATCTTCGGTGCCGTGCACGATCAGAACGGGCATGTGGATGTCTGCAATCTTGTCCAGAGAGTCGAACTTCTGAGACAGCAGCCAGCGCACCGGCAACGAGGTATTGGCGAGCGCGGTGGCCACATCGGCCAGATTGGTGAAGGTCGACTCTATTATCAGCCCGCGGGCCTGGATCGGTGCATTGTCCTTCTCTGCGTCACTGCCCAGTTCGGCCGCCAGGTCCACTGCAACTGCGCCCCCTAGAGAATGTCCGTAGATCAGCCTGCGTTGCGGATCGGGTTGCAATTGCTTCAGGCGTTGCCACGCGACACGTGCGTCTTCATACACGGATTTCTCTGATGGCAGTTGGCCCATGCTCTGACCGAAACCCCGATAGTCGATTGCCAGTATCGAGTACCCCTGTGCCTTGAGTTGCTGGATTCGAAACAGCTGGCCTGTCAGGTTCCACCTTGAACCGTGCAGGTACAGCACGGCTGGCGCGTTCCGGTCTGACGCGGGCCACCACCAGGCGTGAATATTCTGCGATGTACCAAATGAAGGCGCGCGGAGTTCGATTTCCTGCACATCGGCGGGCAGACCGCTGTACCAGCTGGCTGTACCGGGCTCGATGCGAAATACCAGTTCGCGCTCCTTGTGCTCGAGCACCGCACAGCCGACCGGCAGACCAAGAATGATGGCCGACATGCAGATCCATCCAAGGGGGCGGACTTTGAAACGAGCCAGAAGTGAAATCGGCATAAGACGAGTGTTCCAGTCAACAAAGTGAAATAAATGCCGGTTCTGCATGCGGGTTGCAAGACGAACTGCCAAACATGGGTTACAGCATATTGCACGGCTGGCCATCGGGCAGGTTTTCCAGCCGATCCATAGCGATGTATACGCAACGCCCTATGCTTCAATATGTTGCGCCAAAGGGCCGAATGCAGCGTCAACAAAGTCGCTCATTAGCACGATTCGTTATTGGGCTGGCCCTTTTCGATAGCCGGGGATTATGCTGTGCCGTTGCGGACGCTGTATTTTTGTCACCTGCCGCTGCCCGAGACGCCGATTTGCTTGCTGTGTACTCGCGCTTTCTTCAATTTCTTCAAGAGGTTACCGCCTATGTTTCATCATCGCCCCCTGGAAGAAAAAGATATCCCAGCCATCTGCGAATTGCCGCAGAACGCCGACGAACTGTTCTACATGTTCCCCAGAGCCACCTATCCGCTGACCGCTTCGCAGCTCAGCGAAGCGCTGGAGACTCGTCATGACTCGACCGTCATCGAGATGGATGGCGAAGTGGTCGGTTTTGCAAATTTCTCTCAGTGCAAATTTCGCGGTCGCTGCTCGCTGGGTAACGTCATTATCGCGCCCAAGGCCCGCTCCAAAGGGGTAGGGCGGTACATGATCACCAGCATGATGGGGATCGCTTTCGACAAGCACGAAGCAACGGAGCTGATTGCGTCCTGCTACAACCATAATGTGCCTGGCTTGCTTTTTTACCCGCGGATGGGGTTTCGTCCGTATGCCATCGAAGAGAAACGCGACAAGCAAGGCGCGCGGGTCGCGTTGATCCATCTGCGCCTGTCCGGCTCGGAACAGTAAGCTTCTTTATCGGGGCTCGCTCGGTCGCATCGGTCCGGGCGTGCCTTTTACGGTCGACTTTTTTGTGAGCGGTTCGCTGAAAGTACCGTCTGCTTTGCGGGTACATCCACTTCAGTGTCCGACCGTTCGTCAGTCTTTGTACGGTTTAATGTAAACCGTTTCATACACCCTGATCTCTGTCAGTCAGCAGGACCCTTGAAATCATTACGGTGAATCGTTTTTTCTGTCGATTATTCAATAAAGAACCATGTTAAAAGTGTTAAGGATATTTTGTTGTGGAAGTTGCTTGAAGGTCGGGGTGAGGTGTATAACTGCTTTAAGCATCAAGTGAGTGACGACGGATAATTGGCGGGCTTGCGTGGGCCGTTTTTAAAAGAGTCATCAACAATAAAAATTATCAATATTTGTCACTGTCGGGACGTGCTTACACACATAAGGAGATAAAGAAATGATCGCGAGTGGACTGTCTGAGTTAGAACTCAGGAGCATCGTTGAACGTGCGTTCCTGCCGTTGCGCTGTACCTGCACGATTGCCAACGATCAGATGACGGTGCAGATAAGCGACCCTGCATCGGGTCGCACCCATCGCCAGACGAGCCTTCCGCTCAGCCGTATCAATACGGTTCGGGATATCTCTGCGCTGGTGGCCGAGCTGCGTGAAGAACCGGCCAAATCAAAAGTGTCGCGCGCGCATTACAGCGCTGCCTGATACTGCTGCATCCTCCTGACGCCACGGCATCACGCTGTGAGGCCCTGATCATTGCTGATCGGGGCCTTTTCGTTTGTATCGGATAGCGTTGGCCATTCGCCACGCCCCCTTATGGCTACAGGTGAGTTGTATCAGGCAGAATGACTGGTACCAGGGACGTACTGTGCTCGCCAAATTAACAGCGTCGAAGAAATGCTGTTCAAACGTCAGGCAATACAAAATAAAAGAAACTCGCGTAACGTTTTAGTGTCCGTGCAACTGCATATGCGCCGCGCGTCTGGTAAGACAAGATCAGTCAAATCATCAGGTTATCGCGCGTGGTTGAACTGTTTGCTCAGTGCTCGGCTGATTTGACACCGTTGTGTTTCTTTGCAACTATTCAATTGCCTGTCTTGTCACGCATTGTCACGCTTTTTCTGTTGATAAAAACGCTGCCCTGAAAACACCGCCTTGGAAAAGGCGGCGGTAGCAATGAAAGTAGTGGGTCAGCTCAAAACTTCATGCTGTTGCCGTTGGTGACACTGTAACTTTCTGTAAAAGCACTTCTTTTATATGACGACTCATCACCTTGGTGAATGAGCATCCGTCAGCGTTCGGCTGTATGTGTTTCGCCTCGAATCGTGCATGGACGCTGGTTCGCCGTATCAGCCAGGTATTCGATCAACCAGTACTTCTGGAATGCACCAACGTATGAAATGACGATGGAGCATCATCATGTTTGATAATGGTATGGAAACAACCTGCGGTTGCGTCGTCGGGGGAGCCGGTCTTGCCGGCATGGGGTTCTTGTTCAACGCTTTGAAGAGCGACGCGATGCCCGGGCTTTCGGCAAAAGGACTGATCGTCATTGATGCATGTGACCGGCCTGGGGCCGGTGTGCTGGGAGACTACCGGATTACCGCCAACTCGGTAGGCGATGTGTTCATCGATTGCCTGCGTGACCCGGCGCTGTATGAGGTATTCAAGCCATTGGAAAACTCTGCCGTGTACTGGCGTATCAAAGCGCAGGCACAAAGCGCACCGCAACTGGCTGATGTGGGTCTGCTTATGGCCGAGGCGGCCAGGCTGGTGCTGGACCATATCGTGCAGCGTTATGGCGTAAAGGTATGGCCCGCTACAACCATCAATGAAGTTGTCAGCGACGGCGATGAGTTCTGCCTGCACGTCGAGGGGCCGCACGGCGAGAGGCAAGTGCGCTGCCGGGCGCTGGTACTCAATCTGGGTGGGCACCAGGATCCACGGCACCTGATCGACAGTCTTGCCCGGCAGGGACTTGTGCTGCCGGGCAACGTGAATATTCAGAGCGCCGACAGGTTGCTGCGTATGAACGCGGTGCAGTTACGTGAGGTTTTTGGCCCGGCGCTGGCCCGTAAGGGGCGAATCACAATCGTGGGCGGGTCACATAGCGCGTTTTCGATGCTGGAAAACCTGGCAGATGCATTGGAATTCGCGGGCCTGAATGAACTGACACTCATTCATAGAAGCGACATCAAACTGTTTTACGAAGATGTCGAACAGGCAAAGGCGGCTGGTTACATGTTCGACACCCAACGTGATGTGTGTCCGGTGTCTGGCCGGGTCAATCGCTCTGGAGGCTTGCGCTATCGGGCGCTGGATATCGGGCGCGAGGCGCTGAGTAGCGGCCGTGTCGGCAAGACGGGCGTGCGCGTGCATATGTTACAGACGCTGGGAGGGCGCCCCGATGACTATGAGCAGGCCCGGCTTGCGCTTGCCGACTCCGCCGTTATCGTACAGTGCTCGGGCTATCAACCTGTATTGCCGGCGCTTAAGGATACCGGCGGAAACCTCATCAGCCTGCGTGAGACCAAGGGCGGTCTTGAGTCCGACGCTTGCGGCTGTCCGGTAGACCAGCAGGGTCGTCGAGTGAAAGGCTTGTATCTTTTTGGTCTGGGTGCCGGGCTTGGCATCGACCCGCAGCTAGGCAGTGAGCCGGCGTTCGATGGTCGTATATATGGCGTCTGGCAGTTTCACCATGATGCAAGTGGGGCGGTGCTCAAGGCGGTTGCCAAGCGGCTCTCCTGTAAGGCTGCTGCCCTGGAGGTGTTCAGCCCGGATGAGTTCGTGCAGGCAGCCCTTCGGGTTCAGGTCGGTTAGGCAGAGGGCGCAGGGCAGAACGGCGTGCATAAAAAACGGCGTCCCAGGGACGCCGTACGGCTGTCTGCCAATAAATGGCAAATCAACATTGAATAAGGGGATGGTGCGGGAATTATTGTGGGTCCTGGTTTGGAGCCAGTTCTGCCTGGATACGTTTGTAGATTTCTTCACGATGCACTGAAACATTTTTGGGTGCATTGATGCCCAGGCGGACCTGAAGCCCTTGAACGCCAAGAATCGTGACGGTGATCTCGTCACCGATGTTTATGCTTTCGCCTACTTTGCGAGTGAGTATCAACATAATCTTTTCCTTGATGGCCTCTTGAAACGCCTCTCTCAAGAGGCTGGCGTTTGCCTTTGCGTGGTGATTGTTGCCGAGTGCATCCAGATGCGTCCGTCTTATGACGTCACATGGGTGAATTTAATTCCCTCGGTTCATTTTCTTGTCATCGAGATTTGCATCCTCGATACGACGAGCGCGCCAATTCTGCCCGTTTCGACGTGAAAATGCCCGTATTTACTGGCGTCATATAAAAACTAACGTGAACCGCTGCACGCTTTGAGGTCGTCGTCGTCTCACTCTGCGAGTTGGGACAGGCCCAGCTCGACATGAGTATAAGCGTAGGCACGACTTGGGGAGATTGCCCGGACTTTCTGAAAATTCAGCTGAAAGCATTGAGCGGGGGTGTAGGAAAGGGCTTCGTGTTGACCAAAGTTCCTGTGCTTTGACGCACTGACGCCGGTCTGGATGGGCTATGGCTGATTCTGAGTACGTGGAGTGCAGAGAGCGAAATCAGGGACAGCGCGTGGGCCTTTGCGGGTTTCATTACCCGCAAAGGTCCGAGCGTTCCTGGGTTTAAAGCGCCATCGACAGCAGCATGATGAAAATCAGGCCGACCACCGAAAGAATGGTCTCCATCACCGTCCAGGTCTTGAAGGTTTCGGCAACCGTCATGTTGAAATACTGCTTGACCAGCCAGAAGCCGGCATCGTTCACATGCGACAGGATCAGCGAACCGGCACCGGTTGCCAGCACCAGCAGCTCGCGGTTGACGCCTGGAATCAGACCGACCACAGGGGCCACGATTCCTGCACCGGTGATGGTCGCCACGGTAGCCGAGCCGGTTGCGATACGGATAACGGCCGCTACCAGCCAGGCCAGCATGATCGGGTTGATCTGAGCTTGCACTGCCATGTGCCCGATCACGTCGCCCACGCCGCTGGCCACCAGCATCTGCTTGAAGCCGCCGCCTGCACCGACGATCAGAACGATTGCGGCAACCGGTGCCAGGCTCTGGTCCAGCAGTTTCATGATTTTTGTACGGTCAAATCCACGCGCGGCACCAAAGGTGTAGAACGCCAGCAAAAGCGCGGCGAGCAGGGCGCTGATCGGGTGACCGATCAGGTCCATCCAGATGCGGAACATGTTGTTTTCTGGCAACACCACGTCGGCAAAGGTTTTGAGCAGCATCAGGAAGACCGGCAGCAGGATGGTCACCAGCGTGATGCCGAAGCCTGGCAGGTTCTCGGTGCTCGACTCCTTGGCGATCTGGTCCATCAATTCCTTCGACGGGGTGCCGGGGATGCTTTTGGAAATCCAGTTACCAAAGATCGGGCCAGCGATGATGGCTGTCGGCAGCGCAACGATCAGTCCGTAAAAAATAGTCTTGCCGATGTCGGCACCGAAGATGCCGATGGCCAGCAGCGGACCCGGATGCGGTGGAACCAGACCGTGTACGGCTGACAGGCCTGCCAGCAGTGGGATGCCGATCTTGACGATGGACACGCCGGTGCGACGGGCGACAATGAACACCAGCGGAATCAGCAACACAAAGCCGATCTCGAAGAACAACGGGATGCCCACCAGAAAGGCAGAAAACATCATTGCCCAGTGCACTTTCTGCTTGCCGAACGTGCGTATCAGCGTTTGCGCGATCTGATCCGCGCCCCCCGAGTCGGCCATCAATTTGCCAAGCATGGTGCCCAGGCCGAGGATGATGCCGACGAATCCCAGTACGCCGCCGAAACCGTCCTGAAACGACTTCATGACTTTTTCCACGGGCATTCCCGAGGTCAGGCCAAGAAAGCCCGCCGCCAGAGTCAGCGCGACGAAAGGATGGACCTTGAAGGTGGTGATCAACAGTACAAGGCCGACGATGGTCACTAGCGCATCGACGAGCAGGAACGTCTCATGGGTCATACCGAACATGGGTGTTTCTCCGGTTTATTGTTTTAGGGAGCTGTTAACAGCGCCGACGTCTATCGTGTGTGTGCAAGACAGCGCTGTCTTCTGCACTCACGCCTTTATCGGGCGTGGGAGTCTTTCCACCATGCTGCGGCTTGTCTGCCGATGACATCGATAGGCTGGGAGGCATCGACGATCAACGTCAGCGGCTCGCCATAAGGCGGCTCGAGGGTCGCGAACTGGCTGTCCACCAGGCTTGCCGGCATGAAATGCCCGGGTCGGTGTGAGCAACGTTCGGTGGCGAGTTCCTTGGTCAGTTCCAGAAAGACAAAGCCCAGGCCAGGCACGGCATCTCGCAGACGCTGGCGATAGATAAGCTTGAGTGAGGAACAGGTCAGAACCGGATGTTCACCCTTGGCGAGGGCAGCGGCCATCTCTTCACCCAGACGGGTCAGCCAGCCGGCGCGGTCCTCATCGTTGAGTGGGGTCCCGGCGCTCATCTTTTCGATGTTGGCCGGAGGGTGAAACGCATCGCCTTCGATCAGGCGACCGCCGCTGTTGAGGGCAATCTCGGCACCGACGGCGCTTTTGCCGCAGCCGGACACACCCATCACTACAAGGGCGGTAATAGCAGTATTCGCAGTTGTCACAGTAGGCACCTCATCTGGAGACAGCGCTGTCTTTGTCCGGTGAACATCAGGCTCAGCCCGGGCTGTTCCAGTTTTTGTCGTTGTTTTGGGCTCATCAATAAGCATTGGAGGCTGTTCTCCGAGGCGACCCCGACCGGGTGGCACATGTGAAACCAGCGATAAAGCATTGTCACCTTCCGTGAGACAGCGCTACCTTATGGGGCATTCGACATATTTGGCAACCCCTATGTTAGTTGGCAACGCATGATACGCATTGGTTCCCGCTCTACCGGTCGCCCTACGCTGAATGAGGTGGCCAGGCTGGCTGCCGTGTCGCCGATCACGGCGTCCCGGGCGTTGCGCGGTGTTGCCACTGTTGCGCCGGAGCTGGTCGAGAAGGTTCGCGCTGCGGCACAAAGCCTTGGGTATGTGGCCAACCCTGCTGCCAGAGCTCTGGCTTCTTCCTGCAGCCAGACCGTTGTGGTGCTGGTCCCTTCGCTTGCCAACCAGTTGTTTATCGAAACACTTGAAGCCATCCAGGACGTATTACGCATCCGTGGTCTGGATGTCGTGATCGGCAACTATCACTACTCGCCCGACGAGGAAGAGAAGCTGCTGCGCAATCATCTGGTCAACCGTCCCCGCGGTATTCTGCTGACAGGTTTCGATCACACAGCAGCGTCGCGCCAGATGCTTGAAACCAGCGGCGTTCCCTGTGTGCACATGATGGAGCTCGATACCCGTCTCGGCACCTACTGCGTCGGGTTCTCGCAACAGCAGGCCGGGGCCGAAGCCGCACGTCATCTGCTCGGTCGTGGTCGCCGCCGACTGGCCTACATGGCCGCTCAGCTCGACCCTCGCGTGCTGCAGCGCGGTGCCGGGTTTCGTCAGGTGCTGGAGGAGGCCGGGCTGTTCGACCTGGGTCTGCAGGTCTCGACACCTCAGTCGTCCTCGATTGGCCTGGGCGGAGAGTTGTTTGCCCGCCTGCTGGACGAACACCCTGATGTCGACGGGGTGTTTTTCTGCAATGACGACCTTGCTCAGGGCGCTGCGCTGGAGGCCTTGCGTCTGGGCGTTGCGATTCCCGGACGGGTATCGCTGGTGGGCTTCAATGACCTGCCGGGCTCTGCTCACATGGTGCCGCGCCTGACCTCCATACGTACGCCCCGCGAGGAAGTCGGGCAGCGCGCCGCTCAGGTGCTGTTGGGGCTGCTTGACGGAATCACACAGCATCCGCAGGTGGATCTGGGGTTTGAGCTGGTGGTACGGGAAAGCTCCTGAATATTTCTTTCCGGCCCGCCTGCGGACGCTCGCGCCGATCATCCCGCTGACCAGTGGCAATGTCCTTCCGAAGGCTTGCCTCCCTCTGGCTGAAGTGCCCGATGGACCTGTCCTGGCCGCCGCCGATCCCCTCATTCGAACGGTTAAAGCGTGTTTCGACTGTTATTTCTGACAGTACCCATCCCCTCGTGTTGAGTATTCAATGAACATACATTTACGGATCGGAGCGGCATAAGTGTCTTGGCCGCACCGTTGGATGACGGGGATATATCTTCTTATCTGTTCCCCGTCCTGGCGGTCTTACAAGACCTATTGAAGGGTGAGAGACATGCAAAAAAAGGCATCTCAAAACATTAGAGCTCTGACTCACATCGCAGACCCTTTCGTTTCAGGCGTTCCACTGGATATCGCGTGGCTGACCGGCATCATCCCGCTGGGCTTTGTGCCTGCAGAAATCGTCATCAGCCCTGATGAAACCACGTTGTATGTGGCTCATGAGAGTGGCCGCGAAGTCAGCGTGGTCGACATCGCCAGCGCAACCGTCGTCGGCAGTATCAAGCGAGCAGGCGCAGGCGCGATCAGCCTCAGCCCTGATGGAAAACGGCTTTACACCATCGGCCAGAAAAGATGCTATGTCGTGGACACGCGCTTGCGCGAAGTCATCAGGATACTTCCGGCTGCCAACGTCAACAGGGTTCTGAGCAGCCCGGATGGCCGTTTTATCTGCCTGTCCTTTCAGAACGCGCTTGGCGGGCTGATCCGCGTGATCGAGACCGAAAACTACACGGTCGAAAACGAGTTCGATCTGGGCGCCTTGACCAATGCATCGCTGGCGCTCGGGATCAGCCCCTTGAATGACAGATTTTACGCGACGATGCTGGTCGACCGCACAGCACCTACAGACGTTCTCGCGATCAGCAAGGTCGATTACCTGCAGCATGACATTCCTGGTTTTTCTGATCCGCGCTCGATGGCCTTTAGTGCCGATGGTGCCTGGCTGTATGTAGGCGGGATCGACGAGGTCTACATTATCGATTCAGCGACCAACAAAATGTTTTACCGGGAGAAGATCGGCACCCAGGGGTATCCGGTAAAAGTCATAGGGGTCACGCCGGATGATCGCTATGTGTATGCCATTTACACCTGTAATTACGACGTGTACCGGATCGACACCGTCAAGGGAATCGCACCTGTATTGCGTACTTTCCTTCGGTAGGTGGCGCAGTGCTCAACAGCACGGGGACGTATATCTATTCCACCCACCCGGACATGAGCTGGATTTCGATCTACAGGTTGTAGCAGCTTCTGCGAAGCCTGCTACGACCGATTACAGAGACGCAGTGGCTGGATGTCTCTGTCATCGGGCGGCTTTAACGATCAGTCGGCATTCAGCGCAGCGATACCAGCTTTGGCGATCCGGGCATCCTGCTCGGCCTTCACGCCGGAAACACCTACCGCGCCAACCACCTGGCCATCAACGATGACCGGCACACCGCCTTCCAGCGAGGTGAGCAGCGGAGCGCTGAGGAATGCAGTGCGCCCTCCGTTGATCATTTCTTCGTAACCCTTGGATTCACGTTTGCCGAGTGCCGAGGTGCGGGCTTTTTCGATCGAGATATAGCTGCTGATCGGCGAGGCGTCGTCCAGTCGCTCGAATGCCAGCAGATGGCCGCCGTCATCAACGACAGCAATGGCGACAGCCCAGTCATTGGCCTGCGCCTCATCGCGTGCGGCACCCAGCATCAGGCTGACTTCGGTCTGGGTCAGGACGGCTTTGATTTTCATGGAGTTCTCCGGAGCAGTGGTTATCGATTAGAAGATCAGTGTCAATCAGGAGTGCCAAGCGCTTGGTCAATCAGCTCGATCCAGTGTCGCACCGGCGTCCGGCCAGCACTGGCGAGGTGCGTCTGACAGCCGATATTGGCGGTGGCGATGACCTGAGGTTTGCCGCTTTCCAGCGCGTTCATGCGGTTGTCGCGTAATTGCCGGGCCAGCGCCGGCTGGGTGATGGAGTAGGTGCCGGCAGAGCCACAACATAAATGACCGTCCGGCACAGCGGTCAGTTGGAAGCCTAGTCGAGTCAGCACGCGTTCTACTTCACCACCGAGTTTTTGTGCATGCTGCAGGGTACACGGGCAGTGAAACGCCAGCCGCGTGTCGGCCTTGATGCCGAGGGTTTCCAGCGGTTCGTTGCGCAGGACTTCGACCAGATCCTTCGTGCGGCCGCTGATGCACATGGCCTTGTCGGCGTAGGCCGGATCATGTTGCAGCAAATGACCATAGTCCTTGACGAAGGCACCGCAACCGCTGGCTGTCTGGATTAGGGTTTCGGCACCGCCCTGGAGCGCAGGCCACCAAGCGTCGATGTTACGTCGCGCCCGATCCAGCCCCGCGTCCTGTGCATTCAGGTGGTAATCCACAGCGCCGCAGCATCCGGCCGTGCTGACTGGGGTAATACCGATACCCAGACGATCGAGCACGCGTGCTGTGGCGGCGTTGGTGTTGGGTGACAGGCCTGGCTGCACGCACCCCTCGAGCAACAGCACCTGACGCGCATGAGCGCAAGCCGGGCGACGCCCGGCAGCATGGACCGTTACAGGCAGTTTGGCTGCCAGTGTCTGCGGCAATAACGGCCTGAACTTCATGCCCACTCCGGTCAGGAACCGGAACAGGCCTGCATGGGGGACTATCTGGCGCAAGCCTTCACGCAGCAGGCGCTGGCCGAGCGGGCGGGGGACCAGGGCATCGACTGCCGCACGACCGATGTCCAGCAGGTTGTGGTAATCCACGCCGGACGGGCAGGTGGTTTCGCAGTTGCGACAACTCAGGCAGCGGTCCAGGTGCACGCGAGTCTTTTCGGTGACGTGCTGGCCTTCCAGGACCTGCTTGATCAGGTAGATTCTGCCGCGTGGACCGTCCAGTTCATCACCCAGTAACTGATAGGTCGGGCAGGTGGCATTGCAGAAGCCGCAATGCACGCAACTGCGCAGGATACGCTCGGCTTCATCGGCACGTGGCAGGGTTCTGGCGTGTTCACTCAGTGTGGTCTGCATGCTTAAAACTCCGCGTACAGTCGGCCGGGGTTGAAAATGCCTTGCGGGTCGAGTCGGGTCTTGAGTGCCTGATGGTAGCGCAGCAGAGGTGCGGCCAACGGCTGAAAGGGGCTTTCGACAACGCCTGGGCTGTAGCAGGTTGCATGTCCGCCAAGCGCCGTCGCGATTGCTCGGATGGCTTCGCCGTCAGCGTCGGATTTAAGCCAGCGTTGCGCGCCACCCCAATCGATCAGTTGTTCGCCTGGCAGATCCGGCATGCCGCTGTCGGCAGGCACGCAGAGCCGCCACAAGGGACGCGGGTCGAGGAAAAAGGGCAGGCGCTGTTCGTTCAACTGTTGCCAGTACGCAGCCTCGAGCAATTCGCCGCCGAGCCGCTCATGGGCGGCGGCCACCGAGCTTTCACCGCCTTCAAGGCGCAGGCGCAGCACCTGACCGTCGTGGCTGGCCGCACTGATCGGAATCGGCTGCCGGCCCCATTCAGTGAGGCAGGTCAAGGCACGCGTGCAGTCCATCTCCAGCGCGATGCTGCTGCACAGCCGCGGCCTGGGCAGCACTTTGAGCGACACTTCGGTCAACAGCCCGAGGCAGCCGAAACTGCCCGCCATCAAGCGCGAAACATCGTAGCCTGCGACGTTTTTCATGACTTCGCCGCCGAAATGCAGGTGCTTGCCGAGCCCGGTGATGACCCGCGTACCCAGTACAAAATCACGTACCGAGCCACTCCACGGCCGGCGTGGCCCCGACAGCCCCGCAGCGACCATGCCGCCAAGCGTTGCAGCGCCGAAATCGGGCGGCTCGCAAGGCAGCATCTGGCCTGCGCCGTCCAGCGCCTGCATCAGTTCGATCAATGGCGTACCGGCGCGGGCGCTGATCACCAGTTCTGTCGGGTCGTAACTGACGATGCCACGGTGTTCGCGGGTATCGAGCACTTCGCCTGCTGTTTCACGGCCGAGAAATACCTTGCTGTTGCCCCCTTGGATCCGTAGCGGCGTGCTGTCCTGGAGTGCCTGATTGACTCGCTCAAGCAGCCTCTGGCTGGCGTCATTGTCCATTGCGCTCATCAGAAGCGCTCCAGTTCGGGAAATGGCAACTGCCCGGCATGAACATGCATGGCACCGAACTCCGCACAGCGATGCAGTGTCGGGATGTTCTTGCCAGGATTGAGCAGGCCGCTGGCGTCGAATGCGGCCTTGATGGCGTGGAAGAAGGCCAGTTCGTCATTGTTGAATTGCGCGCACATCTGATTGATCTTCTCGCGACCGACACCGTGCTCGCCGGTGATACTGCCACCGACCTTGACGCACAGTTCGAGGATTTTGCCGCCTAGCGCTTCGGCGCGCTCCAGCTCACCCGGTTGATTGGCATCGAACAGGATCAGCGGGTGCATGTTGCCGTCGCCAGCATGAAAGACATTCGCCACGCGCAGTCCGTATTGCCCGGACAGTTCCTTGATACTGCGTAATACGCCCGGCAACTCGCGCCGCGGGATGGTGCCGTCCATGCAGTAGTAATCCGGCGACAGACGGCCGACGGCCGGAAAAGCGTTTTTGCGTCCGGCCCAGAAGCGCGCCCGCTCGGCCTCGTCCTTTGCCTGGCGTACTTCGGTCGCGCCGGCCAGGGTCAATACCTCGCGAACCCGTTCGCAATCGGCATGCACGTCGGCTTCGACCCCGTCCAGTTCGCAGAGCAGGATAGCTTCGGCGTCGACCGGGTAGCCTGCGTGAATGAAGTCTTCGGCGGCGCGAATCGCCAGATTGTCCATCATCTCCAGGCCTCCGGGGATGATGCCTGCGGCAATGATATCGGCCACCGCACGTCCGGCTTTTTCTACCGAATCGAATGCCGCCAGCAGTACGTTGGCCACTTGCGGCCTGGGCAATAGCTTGACCGTGACTTCGGTGATAACACCAAGCATGCCTTCGGAGCCGGTAAACAGTGCCAGCAAGTCGAAACCGGGCGAATCCAGCGTGTCGCTGCCCAGTGTCATGGGCTCGCCCTCGACGGTCAGTATCTCGACCCTGAGCAGGTTGTGCACGGTCAGTCCGTACTTGAGGCAATGCACGCCACCGGCATTTTCCGCCACGTTGCCGCCGATGGAGCAGGCGATTTGCGAGGAGGGGTCAGGCGCGTAGTACAGACCGTGGGGCGCTGCTGCCTGGGAAATGGCCAGGTTGCGCACACCGGGCTGAACCCTTGCCAGACGAGCGGCCGGGTCAACATCGAGGATTCGATTGAAGCGCGCCATCACCAGCAGTATGCCTTTTTCCAGCGGCAACGCACCCCCTGAAAGCCCGGTGCCGGCACCACGAGCGACCACCGGTACACGATGCGCGTGGCACAGCCTGAGCAGGATTTGGACTTCTTCGACATGACGTGGCAATACCACCAGCATTGGCGTGGTGCGATACGCTGACAGCCCGTCGCATTCATAGGGCCGCAGTTCTTCGGGACGATGCAGGATGTCCATATCCGGCAGTTGCCGTCGCAGCGCATGCAGTAACTGCTGTTTGTCGACCGCAGGCAACACGCCGTCGATGCGTTCGTCGTAAAGAATATTCATGCCGTCCCCCTGCGTTATTTTTATCGGGTTAGTGCATCGTAGCTCATTCGGCTCAAGCCTTGAGTTGACAGCGTCGGGTGGATCGCGCAATTTACGCATTACGTAATGTGGTTATGAAAATAATAAAGACAGCACCCGTGCGTCGGGCAGGCGATTTCCGTGGACCTATTCACTTACTACCGTTCGACATCCAGTTACCGTGTGCGTATTGCGCTGGCCCTCAAGGGGCTGGAACACACCGCCATCCCGGTCAGTCTGTTGCTCGACGGCGGTGAGCAGCGCCAACCCGGTTACAAGGTGCTCAACCCGCAGGGCAGAGTGCCCGCATTGAGGCTTGACGATGGCGTAGTCATCATCCAGTCACTGGCGATCATTGAATATCTGGAAGAGTGTTACCCGCAGCCTGCGTTACTGGCGCATGACCCTGTCATGCGGGCTCGGCAAAGGGCCGTCGCAGGGCTCGTCGGTTGTGATATTCACCCCTTGCACAACGTCTCGGTGCTCGACCGGTTGCGCAGTCTGGGGCACGATGAGGCTGCTGTTCTGGCCTGGGCAGGCCACTGGATCGGCGAAGGTCTGCAGGCTGTCGAGCAGTTGATCGCAGAGAGCGGTTTCTGCTTCGGTGCGAGCCCCGGTCTCGCGGACGTTTACCTGTTACCCCAGTTGTATGCGGCCCATCGCTACAACGTCGATTCGAGTGCATACCCGCGTATCCAGCGGGTCGAGCGTCTGGCCATGCAACATGCGGCCTTTCAACAGGCGCACCCCGATGCACAACCGGACAAGCCGGAGTAGGCTGCCCTCATGAAGATTCTCGGTCTGCAACTGATATTTGGTGATTTCCTGGCACGCAGCGTGCGAGGAATTCCGTGTGCGCCGCCCGCAGGGACGTGATTGCGTTGATAACCCACTCTCACTTTCCTGCAAGGAGCCAGTCATGGCTGATCTCTACGAAAATCCAATGGGCCTGATGGGCTTTGAATTCATCGAATTTGCGTCACCTACCCCCAATAGCCTGGAGCCTGTGTTTCAGATGATGGGCTTCACCAAGGTCGCCATTCACCGCTCCAAGGACGTGACCCTGTATCGCCAGGGCGCGATCAACCTGATCCTCAACAACGAGCCGCACAGCCTGGCGTCTTACTTTGCCGCCGAGCATGGTCCCTCGGTATGCGGCATGGCGTTTCGCGTCAAAGACGCGCAAAAGGCCTACAACCGGGCGCTTGAACTGGGCGCACAACCACTGGAAATCGCCACCGGGCCCATGGAACTGCGTCTGCCCGCGATCAAGGGCATCGGTGGCGCGCCGTTGTACCTGATCGACCGTTTTGGCGAAGGCACGTCGATCTACGACATCGATTTCAACTTTATCGAAGGTGTTGAGCGCCACCCGGTCGGTGCCGGTCTGAAATTCATCGATCACCTGACCCACAATGTGTACCGCGGCCGCATGGCGTACTGGGCGAGTTTCTATGAAAAACTGTTCAACTTCCGCGAGCTGCGTTATTTCGACATCAAGGGCGAATACACCGGCCTGACCTCCAAGGCCATGACCGCTCCGGATGGCATGATCCGTATTCCGTTGAACGAGGAGTCATCCAAGGGTGCCGGGCAGATCGAAGAGTTCCTGATGCAGTTCAATGGCGAAGGCATTCAGCATGTGGCGTTCTTTACCGACGATCTGATCAAGACGTGGGATGCGCTGAAAGCGACCGGCATGCGCTTCATGACCGCGCCGCCGGATACCTACTACGAAATGCTGCAGGGACGCCTGCCCGATCATGGCGAACCGGAAGCCGAACTCAAGTCACGCGGCATCCTTCTCGATGGCTCCTCCGAGAGCGGTGAACGCCGATTGCTGCTGCAGATATTTTCCGCAACCCTGATGGGCCCCGTGTTCTTCGAGTTCATCCAGCGCAAGGGCGATGACGGCTTTGGCGAAGGCAACTTCAAGGCACTGTTCGAATCCATCGAGCGGGACCAGATCCAGCGTGGCGTACTGAGCCCGGACTGATTCCCTGACCTTTGGGGCTGCGGAGCGGTAGACCGCTCGTCATGCCCATAGACGTTGGCGTGCGGCGCTTTGCGCTTCGCGCCAGATGTTGACTACGCGACGTTGCACTGGCTGCCCTAAACCGGCAGCCTGCCACCCATACGCTCGCTGATCGCCACGGCGGTCTCTGACAGGCGCCGAGCCGCCAGGCTGTGCGCCTCATCAGTCAGCACCGATCCTGGCCCCACCACGGTAATCACCCCCACCAGCTTGTCACCCATGGCAAACAGCGGGGCCGACGCTGCGTTGATGCCAGGCATCAGCAAGCCCTGAATCTGGTGGACGCCCGTCGTACGGATCTGCTCGTTATGTAGCTCGACGTCGTGCAACTGGTCGTTATCGAGAAGGGGCACTTCCTGCTGGCGAAGCCGGGCGGTGTCGCGGTCTGCCAGAAAGCTGTCGAATACCAGGCCGGTAGACGAGCCAAGCAGCGGCAGTACCGAGCCAATCTGCGTGACCAGCGTCACTGCGCCCACAGACGGCTCGACATACACCACAGTCGGGCCTTGGTTGCCCCATACCGCCAGGAAGCAGGTCTGGTTCAGTTCGTCGCGCAAGCTGGCCAGCCATGGTGCCGAGACCTTCAGTACATCCAGCTTGCCGAGTGACGCCAGCCCGACCTGCAATGCCTCGCGGCCCAGCCCGTAATGATTGTTGACGGCATCCTGTTCGGCAAAACCACTGGCAATCAGCGCCTGCAGATAACGATGAACCTTGCTGGCGGGCATGCCCAGATGGTCCGCCAGCTTCGACAACGACGTGGAGGGTGAGAGTTCGGCCAGCGCCTTGAGCACGCCCAGCCCGACCTCTGCGGCCTGAACCTTCTGTTGACGTCCGCCTGTCGGGCTTTCGATTTCCTGGGTCATGGGTGCTGTGCGCCGCTCGGTAAAGGCAGCTTTATAGCTTGACCGGCTGGCAAACTCAAATTACGTTATGCGTAATGAGTTTACGTTAAATGATGTTTCATCCTGTCTCTGTCCGACCCATAACAACAAGAGGTCCAGATGGCTATCCGTTCCAGTTCCGACGCATTGGCTTACCAGTCGGGCTTTGGCAACCAGTTCAGCAGCGAGGCGCTGCCCGGTGCATTGCCCATTGGCCAGAATTCTCCCCAAAAGCACCCGCTGGGCCTGTATGCCGAGCAGTTCTCCGGCACCGCGTTCACGGTCGCACGCAGCGAAGCCCGGCGTACCTGGCTGTACCGCATCAAGCCATCGGCTGCTCATCCGCCTTACCAGCGCCTGAATAGGCAGATCGCCGGTCATGAGCAGGGCCCGATCAACCCCAACCGGCTGCGCTGGAATGCCTTCGACATCCCTGCCGAGCCTGCCGACTTCATTGACGGCCTGATCCCCTTGGCCTGTACCTCGGCAGCGGATCAGTCCGAAGGCGTCAGTGTCTACGTTTACGCAGCCAATACCTCCATGCAGCGCGCTTTTTTCAATGCCGACGGTGAATGGCTGATTGTGCCGCAACAGGGGCGACTCAGGATCATCACGGAAATGGGCCTGCTGGACATCGAACCGCTGGAGATTGCCGTCCTGCCGCGCGGTATGAAGTTCAGCGTGCAACTGCTCGACAACAGCGCCCGCGGTTATGTCTGCGAGAACCACGGTTGCGCCTTGCGCCTTCCGGAGCTGGGTCCGATTGGCAGCAACGGACTGGCCAATCCCCGGGATTTCCTGACGCCGGTGGCCTGGTTCGAAGACAGCGATCAACCGATGCAACTGGTGCAGAAGTTTCTTGGCGAATTGTGGTCGACACAACTGCAGCATTCACCCTTCGACGTGGTGGGCTGGCACGGCAACAACGTTCCATACAAATACGATCTGCGGCGTTTCAACACCCTGGGCACGGTCAGCTACGATCATCCGGACCCATCGATTTTTACCGTGCTGACCTCGCCTGGGGCCATGCACGGCCAGGCCAATATCGATTTCGTGATCTTCCCGCCGCGCTGGATGGTGGCTGAAAATACCTTTCGCCCGCCGTGGTTTCATCGCAATCTGATGAACGAGTTCATGGGGCTGCTCGACGGTGCGTATGACGCCAAGGCCGAAGGTTTCATGCCTGGTGGTGCCTCGCTGCACAACTGCATGAGCGCTCATGGCCCTGATAATGTCACGTCGGAAAAGGCCATCGCTGCCGACCTGAAACCGCACAGAATCGAGAACACCATGGCGTTCATGTTCGAAACCGGCAAGGTATTGCGCCCAAGTCGTTACGCGCTCGATTGTCCGCAACTGCAAACCGATTACGACGCCTGCTGGAATGACATGGCCAGAACGTTCAACAGGGGACCGCTCTGATGACTGCTCACCTCAATCGCCACAGTTGGGTGGCATCGGCCAACAATCACCCTGATTTTCCGCTGCAGAACCTGCCGCTGGGCGTATTCAGCCACGGCGAAACCGGTCCGCGTGGTGGCGTGGCCATTGGCGATATGATTGTTGATCTGCTTGCAGCAACAACCGCACGGGTTTTTCAAGGGCAGGCGGCAGAAGCTGCCGAAGTGGCCAGCCGCGACCAGCTCAACGATTTTTTTGCGCTGGGCGCGTCTGCCCGTCAGGCATTGCGCAGCGCATTGCTGCAACTGCTGGATGCAGACAGCCCGCAACGTGGCAGTCTGCAAACAGTCACAGGCCTGCTGCTGCCGATGAGCGAATGCACTCTGCACATGCCTGCGCGGGTGGGCGATTACTCTGACTTCTATGTCGGTATTCACCATGCGCTGAACGTCGGCAAGCTATTCCGCCCGGACAACCCGCTGTTGCCGAACTACAAATACGTGCCGATTGGCTATCACGGCCGGGCATCGACCTTGTGTACGTCCGGAACGCCTGTCAGACGGCCCCGCGGGCAGACCCTCGCGCCAGGGCAGGAAGTACCGGTTTTCGGACCTTGCAAACGCCTGGATTACGAACTGGAGCTGGGCGTATGGATCGGGCCGGGAAATGCTCAGGGCGACGCCATCGGGATCGATCGGGCTGCCGAGCACATCGCCGGGTTCTGTCTGCTCAACGACTGGTCGGCACGCGATATCCAGGCGTGGGAATATCAGCCGTTGGGACCTTTTTTGTCCAAGAGCTTTGCCACGACGATTTCGCCCTGGGTGGTGACCGCCGAAGCGCTGGCACCGTTTCGCTGTGCTCAACCGGCACGTCCCGAGGGCGATCCTCAGCCGCTGCCATACCTGCTTGATCAAGGCGATCAGCAGGGCGGTGCGCTGGACATCGAGCTGGAGGTGCTGCTGCTGACAACCACGATGAAAGCCCAAGGGCTGGCGCCTGAACGGCTGGGCCTGAGCAACTCGCTGAACATGTACTGGACAGTGGCGCAGATGGTCGCACACCAAAGCGTCAACGGGTGCAAGCTGCAACCGGGCGATCTGCTTGGCACCGGTACGCTGTCCGGTCCGCAGGAAGGTCAGCATGGCAGTCTGCTGGAGATGACCCAGGGCGGCAGGCAACCCGTGACGCTAGCCAACGGCGAGGAGCGAATGTTTCTGCAGAGTGGCGACGAAGTGATCCTGCGTGCCCGCTGTCACCGCCCCGGGCACGTGTCGATTGGTTTTGGCGAGTGCAGGGGCGTTGTGCTCGACTGAAAAACCGGATCGGTCAGCATCAGTGGGTTATTTCATACCAACCCAGAAACATGTTCAGTGCAGACTCAACCACATCATTTTGCTCCTGAGGATTGAGCATGGCGGCATTGAAGGTGACCTGTGGCCAGAATGCGAACGATTTGAGCAGAGCGTGCATCTGCGTGGCCGCAAAGCCAGGATCGACAGGCTTTAAACGACCGTTTTTCTGCGCCGCCCGGATCCAGGCGCTGAAGGTCTCTTCGCGTTCGTTGATACGCGCCATCCACACCTGAGCGCGCTCGGGGGAGTGAATGGTGGCACCTACCACGACACGGGCCAGGTCGAGAAAATGACTGTTGGTCAGGTTGCGCATCTTGCCCCAGAGCAGATCCCGAAGTTGCTCGCGCAAGCTGACATCCGGGTGGTAAATCACTTCCGACTGCGGTGGAGCGCAGCTCCACAGGCGCTGAAGCATTTCCGCGAACAGCTCTTCCTTGCTGGGGAAATGGTTGTAGACCGTGCGTTTGGAGACCTCGGCTCGTGCCGCGATGCGGTCCATGCTGGTGACTTCGAAACCACGATCGCCAAATTCGGCGATAGCTGCCTGGACGATGGATTCGCGTTTCTGATCGGTAAGGCGCATGGGTGCGGTCATAGGTTCGCTTCAAACGTACGTTTAGAGAAAATTACACTCAGCAGTTTACTTGTCGCCAAGGATCATGCAAGCTTAAAACTACACCGTGTAGTGTAAAACACTGTTACATATTTTTCATCGAGCATCCTGCAACGGGATCACGTACGAAGTATGCACGGCTGGAGCCTCAACCTGTCCCCAGGAGTCAGCACACCATGGCCTCGACACATCAGAAAAAGGATGCTTCTTCACTGCCTGTCTTGTCCCGTCACGAGGGGCGATACCGGAACCATGCGACGATGAAACCGGCAAGTCTGCTGCGAACACTTCGCATTTTCTGGGATCAGGCGTTCAACAAGCCCAAGGATACGCGCCCTGCAGGTGAGATTCCGGTGCAGCCATTGTCGCGCCAGCAATTGCTGGCAGCCCCGAACAACACTGTATATCGCCTTGGGCATTCGACGGTGCTGCTCAAACTGCGTGATCAGTTCTGGCTGACCGATCCGGTGTTTGCCGAGCGCGCGTCGCCGGTACAGTGGGCAGGACCGCAGCGCTTTCACCAGCCGCCGATCAGCCTTGAAGAGTTGCCACCGATCAAGGCTGTGATTCTTTCGCACAACCATTACGACCATCTGGATCGCACGGCTATCAAGGCCCTGACCGACAAGACCGAGCATTTTCTGGCACCGCTTGGAGTAGGCGATACGCTGATTGAGTGGGGCGTGCCTGCACACAAGGTACGTCAACTGGACTGGTGGCAGTCCACGCAAGTGGCAGGCATCGAGTTTGTCGCTACCCCGTCGCAGCACTTCTCCGGGCGTACGCTGCTCGACAGCAACCGGACTCTGTGGGCGTCCTGGGTGATGATCATTGGTGATCAGCGGATCTTCTTCAGCGGCGACAGCGGCTATTTCGATGGCTTCAAGACTATCGGCGAGCAATATGGGCCGTTCGATCTGACGCTGATGGAAACCGGGGCGTACAACGTCGAGTGGCCGCACGTGCACATGCAGCCCGAGGAGACGCTGCAGGCGCATCTGGATCTGCGCGGCCGCTGGCTGCTGCCGATTCACAACGGCACCTTCGACCTGTCCATGCATGCCTGGCACGAACCGTTTGATCGCATTCTGGCGCTGGCCTGGGAGCAGAATGTATCAATCACCACACCGATGATGGGGCAGCCGTTCTACGTGCAATACCCGTGTCGGGGTTTGACCTGGTGGCTGGGTGTCGATGAAGCTGTCGAGGTCGAGTTTGCGCAGACAGGTAGTCCAGCGTCCTGCAAATGCCGCCGCCAGAACGCCTGAAGATTGCTGCGGTATCGCCGAACTGATTTCTCGATAGCACGACCCAGAATTTGATTTGCCCTGTCAGCACACGCCCGGCTTAATCGTGACCCCTCGACGGCAATGGTGGCGGTACGGTATGCAGGCGCGTGGCTTGGCGGTTCGGAATATAGGGTTGATGGCCAGTATCGTACTGGTGGCACTTAACTTGCGCCCTTCGATGGCCGCGGTCGGTCCCTTGCTGGCTGCAATACGCCTGGAGGTGCCACTGGGTTTCGGGGCGGCCTCGTTGCTGACCATGCTGCCGGTCATGGCTATGGGCCTGGCGATGTTTTTCGGGATGGGCATTGCCCGCCACCTGGGGACGCATCGCAGCATCATGCTGTCGCTGTGGGTTATTGGTCTGGCAACCCTGGCACGTCTGTTTCTCGACTCTGCTGTCGAGCTGATTGTCAGCGCGGTGCTGGCGGGCTTTGGCATTGCCTTGATTCAGGCGCTGATGCCCGCGTTGATTAAATCGCGCTTCAAGGCCAATGTCTCGTTGTGCATGGGGTTGTATGTCACCGCGATCATGGGCGGGGCGGCGCTGGCCGCGTCGTTCAGCCCGCTGGTGATGAACGGCAGCGGCAGCTGGCGCGCCGGTCTGGCAGTGTGGTCGCTCTTGGCGCTGTTGGCATCGTGCGTGTGGTTTGCCCAGCGGCATGTGTCAGAGGCAGACGCGTCAACCGCTGCTCGGGCTCGGCAGACTTTCTTTTACACGCCACGGGCCTGGATGCTGGGGGTGTTCTTCGGACTTGGTACAGCAGCCTATACCTGCGTGCTGGCATGGCTTGCGCCGTATTATCTGGAAAATGGCTGGAGCGAGCAGGGTGCAGGACTGGTGCTGGGCTTTCTGACCCTGATGGAGGTCGTATCGGGTTTGCTGGTTCCGGCGCTGACCAATCGCAGCCGCGACAAACGCGTGGCTCTGGCGGTGCTGCTGGTGTTGATGATGATCGGTTTTGCCGGGCTGATTCTGATGCCGCGGCAGTTGGGTCTGTTGTGGGCCTGCTTGCTGGGGTTGGGCATCGGCGGCCTGTTTCCGATGAGTCTTGTCGTATCCATGGATCACCTTGATGACCCGCAACAGGCGGGCGATCTGACTGCATTCGTGCAGGGTACAGGGTATCTCATCGCCAGCCTGTCGCCGCTGCTTGCCGGAGTGATCCGAGACCTGACGGGCAGTTTCGCCGGCGCATGGTGGTCACTGATTGCGCTGGTCGCGGTCCTGCTGTTGATGGTGGTGCGACTTGATCCTCGACGCTATGCTGATCACCTGCGCAGCGCCCGTCTCAGACCTGTAATCAATGGCGATACGGTATGATTGCATTTTGATGCTATCTTGTTCGCGTGGACCTGATCGTCCGGTCGCAGCGCCAGCGAGATGCCTCGATGCTCAACAGTAATGCCCTGAGAAAGCTGGACATGCAGGACCTGATGGTCTTTGTCTCAGTGTATGAACAGCGCAACCTGACCTTGGTCGCAGAAGCGTTGCATGTCAGCCAGTCGACGGTCAGTTATTGCCTGAAAAAGCTGCGTGCCAACTTCGAAGACGACCTGTTTATCTGCACCCGCAATGGCATGCGCCCGACCCGCAAGGCGTTAGCCATGCACGCCCATGTTCAGCAGATTCTCGAGTCGGTCAACTTGTGCCACGACGGCCTGAACCTGTTTGATCCAACCCGCAGGCAAACCACCTTCACGGTATGTGCTCCGGAATATTTCGAGCTGCTGGTGTTGCCGCATTTGATGCGCGATTTTGTCGCCGCAGGTTTTTCAGTGACGGTAAACGTCCAGAAGCTTGCGAAGCAATTGCCAGCCGAGCAGTTGAACGATGGCCTTTTCGACCTTGCCCTGGGCTTCGGCCCGGGTTTTCACCGAGTGCCGGACAGCCTGATTTCGCAGGTGTTGCTTGAAGACGATCTGGTTTGTGTCATGGATTCGCGGTTTGCACCGCTTAGCGCCCTGATCGACACTCAAACCTTCGTCAAGCATCGCCATGTCTACCCCACGCCGTGGACATCCGACACCAACATGGTGGATGGCTGGCTGCAACGTCAGGGGCTGGAACGCAACATCGTCGCGCGCGCCAGCAGCTATCGCGCCGCGCTGCAATTGCTCGAAGGCACTGATTTCATTCTGGTCTTGCCACGACGCATTCAGACTCTGCTGGGCAATGAACCCTGGATTTCAGTGTTCGAGCTCCCGCCGGCCCTGCCCGGCTTCAGTCTGGACATGCTGTGGAGCGCCCAGGCCGATCAGGACGAGGCCAGTGGCTGGCTGCGTGAACAGGTTGTGAAAGTCTGTGCAGAGCGCGGCTTGCTCTGACGCGCGTCAGTTGCCGGATTTGTCTTTCTGCGGGTCTGGTGAGGTTTCAGGTCTCGGCTGCTCGCCCTGTTGATTGAGCTGCTTGTTCTTCTCGCCCACTTTGCCGGCGTTTTCCGCTTTGTGATCGAGGTCTTCACGTTTGGATTCATCTGCCATGATCGTATTCCAGATTATTGGGTTATCTGATGGTTGGTCAGTGGCGGATTTGCAAGATTCGATTTGAATGACGTGCGGTAGGGTGCGATGTTTTCGGGCACCGAACCGCACACATGGGTCAGTTCAGCAGGGTAAGCACGTCCTTGGCCGCCTGGGCGGAACTGGCCGGGTTCTGCCCCGTCACCAGCTTGCCATCGGTCAGCACATAGACGCTCCAGTCATCCCCCTTGGAGTAATCCCCGCCCAGCGCCTTGAGCTCGTCCTCTACCAGAAAGGGAACGACGTCGGTCAGGCCAACGGCTTCCTCTTCACTGTTGGTGAAACCGGTGACACGGCGACCCTTGACCAGCGGCTGACCGTCTGGCGCTTTTACGTGGCGCAGCACGCCAGGCGCATGGCACACCAGACCGTGCGGTTTGTCGGCCTTGGCAAAGGCTTCGATCAGCTTGATCGACAGCGGGTCTTCGGCCAGATCCCACAGCGGACCGTGACCGCCAGGGTAGAACACCGCATCGAAATCGGCAGCGTTGATATCGGCCAGGCGGCCGGTAGTGGCCAGCACTTTCTGGGCATCGGTATCTTTGGCGAAACGCTCGGTTTCCGGGGTTTGGGCGTCGGGCTCGTCGCTTTTCGGGTCAAGTGGCGGCTGACCGCCAGCAGGCGATACCAGCGTAACCTCGGCACCGGCATCCTTGAATACGTAGTAAGGCGCTGCAAACTCTTCGAGCCAGAAACCGGTTTTCTTGCCGGTGTCGCCCAGTTGGTCATGGGAGGTCAAAACCATCAGGATTTTCATATTCGTGCTCTTCGTTGAAGGGTTGAGAGTGTGTAGACACGCGAAACCTTCAGGTGTTGTCAGAATATTTTACGACCGTCACGTTTCAAGGCCGGATTTCAGCGCAGTGGCCTGCGTCGAAACCCGGCGTTGCTCAGACGAGGATCACTGCTCCTTTGTCAGGTCTACCAGCGGCTCTTTACGCACTTCGGTTTCGCGTCCGTCCTGAATGCTCTTGACCTGGCCAAGCGCTTTGTCGACAGCCCCCTTGTCAGCCAGCAGGCTGTAGCTGATCTGGAACTGACGTTGCTCTTTGGGCGCAATGGTCGGCACCAGATTCAGCGGGCGCTGAAAGCGACGGTTGTAGGAGAAGCTGGTCCCCGGTTCCAGTCCGGTCACGTAGCCCTGACCTTTGGTGTCCGTGTTTTTCCACAGTGAGAACACCGGCAGCTGTCTGGTATTGAAACCAACGGACACACCCAGGCTGCCAGCCTTGTTGTGCAGTACAGTGAGCGTGTCGCCCTTGGCGTCGCCATAGGGGACGACGTTGTAGACCGTCTCGTCATAATCCGGCGTCGGTGCTTGGTAGGTCTGCCAGTCACCCAGATCACCCTTGGCTTTCTCGTTGAACGGAGAGACCTGCTTGACCGGTGCCTCAAAGCGCGCCCCTTGCTCCAGGAACGGCGTGCTGAAATTGCTGTGGTACAGCGCTTGGTATTCCTTCGGGTAATCGCCATTGTTGGTCAGCGTATCGTTGAGCGAGAAGCTCGTGCTGCCGGGCTCGGTGACCAGTTCGGTATGTACCGAGAAGTCCACTTTCTTGAATGCCTGCTCCTTCAGTTCGCCCTTGAGGCGTATTGCATAAGGCGGCTTTTCGTCGATCTGCAGTGTCACCTTGCTGGCCGGAATGTTCGCAGCACGGCCGTGCAGCGTCAGCAGCTCGCCGTTGTCCATGCCCGGATGGCCCACCCATTCGTATCCGCAGCGGGTCACCAGTTCGTTGAACCCTTCCAGCCAGCCCAGTCCGCCGCGGCCATTGAGTTCGATGAATGCCGGGTTGACCACGTCCTTGACAGGCGAATCCCAGCCCATACGCACATCGCCCACCGATGCCTGCAGCACGTTCATGCCACGGGTCGGGACGACTGAAAGCTTCATTGTGCCGTTGTCGATATCGATGATGCTCACGCCTTCCTGACGACCGCCGTGCAGGGTGCGCATCGTGATCGTGAAGGGCTTGTCGGTCTTGACGCCCAGTTGCTGACTGGTGATCTGTTGATTCTGCGCAGCCTTGTCGGTGTCCAGGAGCACGTAATCCCAGGCAAACGCACTGGAAGCGGCAGCAAGGGCGCCGAGGCCCACGAGCAGAGGAAAGGATTTCATGGCGATGGTCCTTCTGTAATTATTGGAATTATAGTTTTGCCTATTGTCTGAACGCCTGTTTAACGCTCAGTTAAACGATTCAGCAATCGATTGAGTCTAGCCAAATCGGAAGCTACTGTGGAGCTGTATTTCAGTAAGGTGCTCAGCGGCGACGCTGAGGTCTTCGTGAGGTGGCTCACGTACGCAGGTGCCGGGCACATGTCGCGCCTGTGAGCGGGGCGGCGATTCGCCTGGATCGCGCTATCGTACTGACAGATCACCAAGAGAACAGACAACCGCACTGTCCTCTTGGTGAGCGAGCCTATTCCTGCGGTGCGGGATAGTCACTGTGCATCTGGCTGGCTTCTGCCTCACCCAGCAAACGCTCGATCTGCGCATGCTCCCAGCCACTGAGCAGGCTGACCGGATCGGTGCGCAACCAGCTTTCGAATGAGCCTTCCCGTCCTTGCGGGCAGCGGCACGCACGACAGCGGGTCGGGCTGCCTTCGGTTATTTCCAGGGTCAGCAACCAGTTGTCGATTTCGACGTGCTGCAGCCCTGAGGCAGTGGGGGTGCCGATACGCTTGAGTATCCGGGTGCCCATCGCAGCATCTCGCAGTTGCTGGTATACCTCACGAGTCGTCAGCGCTTTCATAGGCTTTCCGCAGTTCCATTTTGCCGAGTAAAGCACAATTCCGAATCGTGCCATGTGAGATAACCGCTCACGCCTACTGTGGTTCAGGGCTTCAGTGCCGCACCGAACAGGCTTTCGATCTCGGGCCGGGTCTGGTTGATCGCGCCCAGTTGACGGATAAGCTCTGCCTGTCTGCTGCCGCGTATGCCTGCGGTAGTCATGATTGCGTCACGCACGTAGGTATAGACCCCGCTGACACCAAACGGAGTGATATAACGAACGTGCCTGCTGATGCCTTGAGTGAGGGCCTTGAACTGTTCGCTGGCGTAATAGGTCCGACGGGCCCAGGCCGATTCGAATACCAGCTCCATCATGACAATGTTCAGGCGTGATTCCTCGACCGCGTGATTGACATCGGGCGCGGGTGGGGCGGGCTGGGCGTTGTCGTAGGGCTGTGCGAGGTGCAGACGCAGTTTGAGCACGGCACCGGCACCGGCCATTTCTCGGGCAAGCTTTTCAATGGCTGTGCGGGCGGCTGGCAGGTCATCGCCGGCGAGGTGAAAATGCAGGTGCAGTTTGTCCAGTGTGGCGGTTTCGTTGGGTATCGGATCTGGCAGACGATCCACCAGTGTGCTGGAGCCATCCGGCACGTCATAGGCGATGGTTTCTTCGAACATGTTCTGTTCATCGGAGAACAGCAAGGCGCTGGCCTCCTTGAATTGCCGCTGATCCTCGGCAGACAGAAAACCGATCTCCACGCCGCCATCCAGCACGTAGTCAGGCAATGGCTTGATGTCTTCGATCACCGGCCACAAATGACCGTCCTTTTCACGCGTCAGGTGATGCTGAACATACCAGCCCAGGCCTTGAAGCCTTGCACACAGCGGGCCGTGAACATCACGCCAGTAGGTGGCGAACACGTCGTGGGGAACTCCCGTCCTGCGCAGGACTGTGGTGTAGGAATTAATGACGATGTTCTCATCGCGAGCGCCGTAGTTACCGGAAAACCCTGAGGTGTGCATGAGTGCTCTCTGTTCTGAAGATGTCTATCTCAGGCGCTTCGTCCCCGGCGTAAGTTCAAGGAAATTTACCGGCGGATACATTTGGCCGAAGCGATACAGGGCGAGACGAACAGATGCCCGCGGTAGGCACCTGCCAGCGTACGTGTCGACACCATCAACCATATCAGCGTCAGCAGCGCGACGAGTCCTGCGCCGAAGGCATCGAAAAAGCCCAGGTGCAGTGCAGCGCCGAGTTTAAGCGTTGCCAGTGCATAAACGCCGAGCGGAAAGGTAAATGCCCACCAGCCCAGATTGAACTCGATGCCCTGCTTGAAGTAGCGCGCCGTGATCAATACGGCCAGCGCCATCCACCACAAACCCAGACCCCAGAACAACGTGCCGACCACCACGCCGATGCCCGCCGCCACCGTGCCGACCGACGCCAGACCGTGAGCGGCAAAGATGGCCGGGGCTTCGCTGCCCATCACCAGCATGCCCAGTGCACCGGTGCCGATGGGGCCGAGCGCAAGCCAGCTCGACGCCGCCATGCTTTCATGAGGCAGTTTGTGCAATGCCAGGCGCAGCAACAGAATCACCAGAATGCTCAATGCCACCGGCACCGAGTAGGCCCACAACACGTAGCTGGTGACCAGCACAGCGAACTGCGAGTCTGCGGCGGCAAGATGCGGCGTGAGCAACCCGCCGCAGGCTGCTGCAACTTCTGCCGCGACCACGGGCAACAGCCAGACAGCGGTCATCTTTTCGATGCTGTGGTCCTGACGGGTGAACATCATGAACGGGATCAGCACGCCACACACCATTGCCATCGCCACGTCCAGCCACCACAACGCTTCTGCGAGTGGAACGATGGCAGTGCCCCAGCGCGCAGGTCCGTACACCAGCAGGCCGCTGATGATCGTCGCCAGTCCCATGGGAATGGTGCCGAAGAACATCGATACGGTGGAATGGCCGAACACCTGGCGCGCCTCGTCGAAAAACAGCAGCCAGCGGCAGGCGTACATTACGCTGAAAAGCATGAACAGACCGATGTTCAGGAACCACAACCCTTCACCCGCTTCGCGCACTGCTGCCATGTCCCCTGGCAGTTGCGCCAGCGCCAGCGACAGAACGCCGGTGCCCATGGTCACTGCGAACCAGTTGGGGGTGAATTGCCGGATCGCCTCACGCGGGCTTGCCAGCGCTGTAAGGGGCGTGTGGTCCTGGATGAGAACGACAAACCTGTTCATGACCGGTCTCCTGTTGATGGTTGCGGAACAGGCCATCAGTCTACGAAGCCACGGTAAATCTTCTAAACGGGTAATCTATCTTCTTGTTACCTGATTTTCAGGTAGATATTTCCGGCAACGGAGTTCGCCCTTGAGACTTAACCTGCGTCAATTACAGATTTTTTGCGCAATTGCCCGTTGTGGCAGCACGACCAGCGCTGGCCATGCGTTGTCGTTGTCCCAGTCAGCCGCCAGTGCAGCATTGAACGAGCTGGAAGGCGCGCTGGGCACACGGCTTTTTGATCGGGTGGGCAAGCGGCTGGTCCTCAACGATAACGGTCAGACCCTGATGCCCCGTGCCATGAAGCTGCTGGAAAGCGCCCAGCAAATCGAAGACAGCTTTCTATTGCCCGGTGCGGCCTTGAATGCTCGTCTGCGCATCGGCAGTAGCAGCACCATCGGCAATTACGCAGTGCCGCAGATCGTCGGCGCTTTGCGCAGGTCGACGCCTCTGCTGCGGGTCGATGTGGACATCGGCAACAGCGCGTTGATCGCCCGAAAGGTTGCGCAGTTTGAAATCGATATGGGCCTGATCGAGGCTCCGTGTCATCTGCCCGAGCTGATTGCCGAGCCGTGGCTGATCGACGAAATGGTCATCGTTGCCGGCTGTGATCATCCGCTGGCCCGGCAGAAACACGTTTCGCTGGAAGAACTGCAGAGCGCGGAATGGCTGTTGCGTGAACCGGGCTCGGGTACTCGGGAGGAGGTCGAACACCTTTTGCTCAGGCATTTGCACGATCTGCAGGACATGCGCCAGGTCGGCAGCTCGGAAGCGATAAAGCGCACCCTTGCTCAAGGCATCGGCATCAGTTGCCTGTCCCGTCGGGTCGTCGCCGACCTGCTGGCAAGCGGGCAACTGCGCACACTCGCCAGTCCGCTGCCTGCGCTGAATCGCCGGTTTTTCATGATCAGGCACCGCGACAAGTTCATTTCACCGAGCCTGGAGCGCTTCAGGGAGGCCTGCCGAGAAGCTGCCGATCAAGCGTTCACGCTGCGCCACGGTTTGAGCCACAACGCCAGTCCGACCAGCAGTGACGCGCCGTAAAGACAGCTCAGGCCCAGTTGCAGCCAGATGTCATGCAGTGGATGCAGCAACAGGGCGGCGAAGATCAGCAGCAGGCTGGCCAGCAGCCAATGACTGCGCCACGGCAGAACGCCCAGCAACGACTGGCGACGCATCAGCAGCAGGCCTGTAACCAGTGCGCCACCCAGCGCGGCGATGGCGATCCCGGTGAGGCCCAAGACAAAGGGCAACGCCGCCAGCAGCAGCGCGTTGCACAGGCTGCCGATCAACTCGCAGTTGAGCGGCAGGCGTGTGTCGCCAGCCGCGTAGGCATAGCGCGCCAGCAGGGCATTCCAGGCACCGAACATCAGCGGTACGGTAAACCAGGCCAGCAGCCCCGGCAACGGACCCTCATGGCTCTGGCTGGGCAGTAACAGTGTCACCAGCGCGCCAGCTGCACCGATCAACCCGGCCACCGCTGGCAGGGTCAGCAAGGTGGCGCTGCCCAGCCCGCGTCGGAGCAGCGACAGGCGCTGATCGCCGGCGCTGCCGCTCATCAGTCCGAGCAGTACCTGGTTCAGGCTCATTAGCGCAATCAGCGGCAGGTTGATCAGTTTGCGCGCCAGGTTGACCCAGGTCACCGCGCCTTCACCCAGCAACGAAGCCACCATTCGCTCAAGCAGGGCAAGCCCTTGGCTGGCCAGGTTGCTGCTCAGCAGCGGGCCGATGCGTTGCAGCAGTTCACCCATTGCGCCAGCTTCCGACCGCCACTGCCAGGGTCGCCAGCCCGAGCGATACAGCGCAGGCACCAGTACGCCCGGCATCAGCACGCTGCCCAGCACACAGGCACCGGCCAGCCCGTCTGACGTCGAGGTGTGGCTGAAGGTGGCGAGGTAGATGACCGGCGGCAGATTGAAAAGCAGCGAGCCAAGCCCGGCCAGCACGAAGCGCGACCGGGCCTGCAACGGTATGCAAAACAGCGCATGCAGCATGAAGCCCGGCGCGCACCATGCCAGCCAGCGCAGGCCGCCGGCCGCCTGCGCATAACCGCCGGCGTCCAGCCCCGGACCGATAAGGCGCACCAGCCCCCCGGCACCGATCGCCAGCACTGCGCTCAATACCACGCCGGTCAATAACAGGCGCGGTGCCATACCGCCCAGCCAGCGTTGTTGCCGGTCTGCGGGGCGCTGTTGATAAAGAGGCAATGCGGCAGCGCTGAGCAAGCCTGCGGCGAGCGACATGCGCAACGCCTCGGGCAAGAACATCGAGACCAGAAATGCATCGCTCTGCCCCCCGGCTCCCCACGCTGCCACCAGTAGCCATTCACGGGCGAAACCGGCTGCCAGGCCGGTGAGGGTGGCCAGTGTCAGCCAGAGCGTCGAACCCAGCATCGCGTGCGGCGCTGATCAGTGAAACAAGGTGAACAGGCCTTTGCCGCCCACCTTGTAGTTGAGGTTTCGAGCGCGCTCGCCTTTGATTTCGGCATTCGGCCCACTGACGATGGCGTATGGAGGAACCGGTTTGGAGACCACACTATTGCCGCCCACTACCGCACCTTCGCCGATGTCTGCACCGAACGAGAGCAGCGCACGGCTGCAGATCCATGCGTAGTCGGCGATGAATACCGGTCCGCCCACTGCCCAGAACTCCGGCTCGTTGAGGTCATGTCCACCCGCGATGATCAGCACATGTGAAGCGATGGTGACGTGATCGCCAATCACCAGCCCGCCCCGTGCATCAAGCTGACAATGCCATCCCACGGTGGTGTCGTTGCCGATGCGCAGACTGTCGACACCGAGCACCTCGGTATTGCGCCAGACGGTCGAGCCCTTGCCGATCTTTGCTCCGCCGATGCGCAACCACAACAGGCGCAGGGTATGGCTGGGAATCTTGCAGATCAGAATGTTGTAAGCATGCTCCCAGGTTCGCAGCATGCGATCGCGCAGGGTTGGCCAGTTGATTCCGTACAGTGGAATGAGGGCACCCTTGGTCTCACTGGCCAGCAGCTTATAGAAGCGTCGTGCCAGCGGGTGCTCGATGCGAGGCTCGATGTCGAGGTAGCAAATGAACGACAGGGTGCGTTCCTTGATTCGCGTTTCGAAGCACACTTCGTTGTCCAGCATCCACTGGTAGGCGGCTTCCAGCTCTTCGAGCGGTACCGCCATCTTGCGCGCATAGTCGGGCAGTGCCTCTCTGAGATTATGAGAATGCATCATGCGGTGTTTCATGAGGAGGCTCCCGGCTCGGGTGAGGCGTCAAGGTGTTTAAGAGGGGTTGCGGTTTTGCCGCGCAGGCGTGTGGCTTCATGCAGGCTGATGCCGACAAATAGCCAGAACAAGGCAACCAGCACGCTGGTGAAACTGAAGTAGTGGTCAAACAGGCCGCTGAACAACGCAGCCAGCACGCCCGTGGTGCAGCCAAGCGCAATCGCGTTCTCCGGAGTCAGTACGACCCGGTCGCTGCCTGGGCGAACTTCCTTCCACCAGCTGACGGTAATGGCTATGAACAGCAGCATGCCCGGCAGGCCGATCTTGTAGATGAAATTCAGCCACAGATTGGAAATGCCGAATTTTGTATAACCCAGTACCGGCGGGTCGGTCTTGAAGCCGATGCCGAAAGGGAAGGTGGCCACCGCGTCGGGAAAATTGCTGTATTCGAGGAAACGGATCGCGGTACTGACGTCGTCACTGGTAAACAGCCCCATCAGCCGGTCCTGCAGCGGCGGGTAGAACATCAGCAGGAAAATGCCGGCCACCATCCCGCCCATCAGCAGCCGTCCCAGATGTGGAATGCGTCGCCGGGCCATCAGCAGCATCACGGCGATCAGACTCAATAGTGCTCCGCGTGAGCCGGTCAGCAACAGGCCGATGGCGCCCAGTACCGCTACCGCCAGGCCCAGCCTGCGAGCCGAACCTGTGCGCGTCATGCCGAAGCAGAACGCCAGCGGCAGCAGCATCGCCAGTGCACCGCCTGCCACGTTGGGGTGCATCCACGGCGAGCCCATGCGGCTGGCGAGCGACAGCAGGCTCTCGCTCAGGATGTCCGCGCCGCTGTAGCCCAGACTGCCGAGAATCGGAATGATGGCAGTTGCCGAGCCTTTGGTTATATAGACCGTGATCGACAACAGCAACAGCAGCAGAGTCCCGCCAAGCAGCGCCATGACTGCGCTTTCCAGAGTCTTGGGGTCCCTCAGCAGGCGCGGTACCAGAAACAGGACCGACAGGTTGAACAGCCAGCGGACCCAGTTGATCGGGCCGTTGCCCTCTGCGACGACGGTCAACTGACCGACCAGAAACGGGAACGCACTGAACAGCATCAATGCCACCAGCAGTTTTTCGGTGCGCAGCATTTTGGGCACGGTGTTGCGTTCCTGAAAGACTGCGTGCAGCAGGTAGCTGGCCCAGGTCAACATGATCAACGCTTCGGAAACCGTGGTACGAACGCCGATCTGAATCGTAGAGTAGGGCAGGAAGGTCCCGATCAGGCAAAACAGCAGAAGCCCGCGTATGGGACGACGAATGATCGTCGCAGCCGCCGCCAGACCGATTTCTGCCGCTACAACGAGCGGTGCAGGCAGCATGCAGATCATCACGCCGAATATCAGGCTGAACATCAGCCCCAGGGGCAAGGCCAGTGGCATCAGCGTAATTCCTCCAGCGTCGCGTGCACGCGTTCGCAAAAGGCTTTCAACTGGTAGCGCTCGGTCCATTGTCTGGCAATTGCAGGGTCGTCTTCAGGCGCATGCGACAAAGTACCCATCAGTCTGATGAGGTTGCCGCTGTCGACAGGCGAAAAGCGCGGGCTGTCGGGCGGGGCGATTTCGTCCAGCGAAGAGCCTGTGGCCACAGCAACCGGTGTGCCGGTACTCAAGGCTTCGATGACCGGCAGCCCGAAACCTTCGCTTCTGGACGGCTGCCAGAGTCGATCGGCACTTTTGTATACCGCGTGCAGTTCTGCATCGCTCAGACCGCTCAGGACGTGCAACCCCGGTAACTGACGCTGCGCTTCGGTCAGCGGGTCATCGCCGCCGACCAGCACCAGCTCCGGGGTATCGACGAACTGCATGCGTGCGGTTTGCCAGGCATCGACGAACCACTTGATGTTCTTGCGCGGTTCGCGCGTGCCCACGCACAGCCAGTAACGCAGGGGCAGCCGCAGCGCACTGATATCGGCGGGCTCACCCTTGAAGCCTTCTATCAGCAGCGGCACTACGCGCAGCTTGCCCTTGGCTTTGGGGAACAGGCGCGCGACTTCGTTGGCGGTGAATTGCGAAGGCACCCAGACCTGGTCGGCCACTCTCAGTGACCAGGCAATCGACAGGTAATCGGTCAGCCGGTAGATCCTGGCCTTCAGCCGCGAACCGTGGCTGTTGTGCTGAGTGATCTGAAACAGATCGTGCAACTGTAATACATAGCGCATGTCAGCCGGCTTGCGCCCCAGTGGCAGGCCCATGTTGATATTGGCGAAGTAGATCTGCACACCTGCATCGCGCAGCGCCTCGGGCAGGAACGAGCCTTCGAAGCGCAAACGGTCCGGCAGGCGATGTACCGAGTCCAGCGGTGTCGCCCAGCGCGGGGTGTGCATCAAGCGGCGTACCGGATGATCGTAGGGGGCCACACCGAACAGCTGCAGTTGCACATCCGGATGTTCACGAAACGCCTGTTCCAGGGCGAGGTTCTGGCGACCGATGCCGCTGGTGGGATAACCGGCTGCCGCGCGGTAGTCGAGTCCTATACGCATGAGCGCGATCCTTGCTTGAGGTGCGAAAAACGGGTGTAGATCACTTCCAGTTGGGCGGCCGAAACGGACCAGTCGTGGCGGGAGCGAACATAAACGCGGCCGGCCTCGCCGATCTGGTCGAGCCGTAGCGGTTTGTCGGTGTATTCGACAATCAGTGTTGCCAGCCCTGACGCCTCTTCGCTGCCCAGATAATGTTCGCCATTGGTGACCGCCAGCCCGGAGACGCCTTGCCCGGTAGTGACCACCGGCAGGCCGGCGGCCATGGCTTCCAGGGTCTTGAGCTTGGAACCCCCGCCCTGACGCAGTGGCGCAAAGAACATAGAGGCACTGGCCTGCAACACGCGCAGGTCGGGTACGAAACCCAGCCATTCGATACGCGGGTCAGGCCAACGCTCACGCCAGGCCTCAGGCAGACCGAAGCCACCAATGGCGAAGCGCACATGGGGGGCCTGAGCCCATACCAGTGGCATGATCTCGTCCAGCGCCCACTCGACGGCATCGATATTGGGGCCGTATTCGTAGTTGCCGATGAACAGCAGCCGATGGCTGTTACGGTCTGCATGAACGCTGGCGTAGTGCGCGCAGTCGACACTGTTGACGACATAGGAAGTGGCCCTGCCACTCAGGCGCGAAAGTACCTTGGCGTCGTCTTCGGTGACCGCGATCAATTCGCCGGTCTGGCGGAACACGCGGGTTTCCCAGCGGCGGTAGCGCCAGCGGTCGTAGACGGCGAAAGCATTGGCCCAGCGTGGCAAGCGGTCGTAACTGGCGGCACCCAGATCCGATTCGACATTGTGCTCGGTCAGCACGAACGGTTTGCCCGAGCGTTTGAGTGCTCGTTCGAACGGCTGAAAGAAGTAGGTGTGCTGCAACTGAATGATGTCCCAGTCCTGTTCAAGCAACTGTTCAAAGACCTTCTCCAGCTTTGGTGCGTAACCGTTGACGCTGGCCAGCATCGGTGCTGGCGCAAAAGCCACGGCCAGCAGTGTGCGCGGGCTGAGCAACGGGCGGCGATCGATCACGATCAAGCGTTCCAGCCAGGGCTCCAATGCTGCACGGGCGCTGTCGTCCAGCGCGATCTTGGACTGCACCAGCAAGGTGATGCGATGGCCGCGCGCTGCCAGGTTGCGCAGCAAATGGTATTCCCGGGTTTTGCCGCCGCTAGTGGTTGGCCAGGGCAAGTAAGGGAGCGTCCATAAAATTCGCATGGCTCAGGGCTTCCATTCCAGAATTTGCAGAGTCGGCTTCAGCAGCAGGGTGACGCCCTGGCTGCCCGACAGCGGAGTCCGGCTGCCGGTCAATGGGTCATGCACGACCGCTTCGGTGATGTTCGGGAAATTCAGCGAGGTGCCGGTCGCGCTCCAGAACATCAGCAGATGAGCGCCATCCTCACGGGTCCACGGCACTGCGTACAGATCGTCCGGTACACGACTCACTGCGGGCGGTTCGGCGGGTTGCAGGCGCGGCCCGGTGACGTTCAGAAAATTCTTCAGCGCGGTATAGACCGGTTTCGGGCTGGCTTGCAGGTCAAGCAGGCCGTAGCCCTGATCGCGAGCCGAGGCGCGCTCATCCAGATCACTGAGGTTGAACAGGAAGATGCGCTGGAAATCCATCGCACTCATCAGCGCCAGCCGTCGCAGGGTGTAATCGGACTGGCCGGAAGTGCCGATCAGCCGTTGCATTTCCACGGGGCCATCATAACTTGACCAGCCCCATTCGGTGGCCCACACCTGCTTGACGCCATTGCTGTGCAGTAACTGATTCATGGCACCGGCGCGCACCAGAAAATCTCGGTCCGGTACCGAGTCGCCTTCCGGGTATTCGGAATACGGATGATATGCCGCAACAATATTCTGCTGCCCCAGGCCATTATCGAGCAGGCTCTGCAACATGTAGCCAGAGGTGCTGTGCATCTGACTGTAATAGGCCATGCCGGCGGTGACGATGGTCTTGTCCGGCAGGGCTGCGCGAATTGCGTCGGCCGTGGTGGTCAGCAGGCGCCCGTAGGCGGCCGGGTCCTCCTTGGGCAGCCAGACAATGTTCGGTTCGTTCCAGACCTGCCAGTTGTTCACCTGTGGATAGCGCTGGGCGAGGGCGGTCATGCGTGCCGCAAACACGTTGAAATCCTTCGGCGGATACTGATCACGGCTCTTGGCATCGGCTGGCGCGCTGCTGGCGAAGGGCGCCGAGCCCACCAGATACGCGACCGTGTTGTAGTTGTGTGCCTTGATCGCTGCCATCGCGGCATCCAGTTCGGTCAGCGCGTAACGATCCTTTTGCGGCTCGATCACTGGCCAGTGAATGGTCAGGCGCACCCAGTTCAGACCGAGTTCGTCCAGGCGGCTCATCTGTTGCTGGTAGATGTCAGGCGCAAAATATTGAAACTGCACGTTGACGCCCAGAAAATCCGCCCAGACCACCTCGCGAGGTGCCTTGAGGACCGTTGCCGCCTGGGTGGTGCCACTTATTGCCGCGCTGAGCAGTACAGTGGCGACGAGTTGCCGGAATCTGGACGGACGTTGCATATCACTTCTCCTCGCAGGCCTGGCGAAATACATCCCGAAAATGTTCTGCGGTGTGGCTCCAGACTCTGGCCTTGCCCATCTGCGAGGCGTTTTCGGCCCATTGCGTGACCAGGTCCGGGTTTGCGCAGACACGTGCCAGCGCCCTGGCCAGTCCTTCCACGTCGCCTTGCGGGTAGATCATGCCGTTGCCATGCGAGACTTCCTCGGCAAACGAGCGCGCATCCGAGGTAATCACGCCTCTGCCACACGCCACTGCCCACGACAGCGCCCCGCTGGTGCCACGCAGCTTGCCGAGGATCTTCAGTTTGCTCGATTCGCGATAGGGCAGGATCATCACGTGATGGGCCTGAATCACCTGCGGTATCTGCTCTGCTGGCAGGTCCAGTTGCCAGTCGATCAGATCGACCAGGCCCAGCTGGCGGATACGCAGTCGCAGCTGTTCCAGGTAGCTGCCGGACGGTCCAAAAGCCATTTCCGGCTCGCTGCCACCTGCCAGGGTCAGGCGCATGGTTGACCTCAGCGCAGGCTGTGCGGTGAATACACTGGCCAGCGCATCAAGCAGGTCCTCGATGCCCTTGCCGCGATAAATAAAGCCGAAATACAACAGACGCAAGGGTTGCAAGGGTGGCAGGGGAACCGGGGCGATGGCGACGTTGCCGTGGCTGATCACTGCCATCTGTGCACTTTTCAGCCCCATGCGCTGACGCAGGCTCTGGCTGCCTGCCTGGGTCAGCGTTACCAGTCGGGTCATATGTCGCGCCAGTTGCCGTTCTTCATGCAGGCACAGCGGGTCGGCCAGTACCGTGGCCATTTCCGGCAGGGGCGAACGCATGCTAGCGACTATCGACAAGGGCCAGGGCAGCTTCTCGCGCCGCCAGACCAGCCGCTCGGGATCGTGCACCGTCGCGGTCAATGGCAACGTCGGGAAACGTCGACGCAGGGCGCGCAGGGCCTGGAACTCTGCGAGCCTCCCGCCGCCCAGCTCCGCGTGGACCAGATCGATTTTGCTCCAGTCCGTTTCGGCCACGCGCAGCTCTGCGGCGCGTGGATCGTTGCCGACACCCTGCAACGGTGTGCTGACTTGCAGGCCCAGTTCTTCGAGCGCGTGCCGCAGGTGCCCGGCGTAATCGGCGATGCCGTTTTGCTCGGGTGGCAGCGGCGCAAGCAGTGCGATGTGCATCAGCCTCGGCTCCCGATCCGCTTGAGGAAGCTCAGCACCTGCTCGGGTACCTCGAAGCGCCGGCGGTTGATAATGATCCCGTCGACTTTCTTGAACGCGGTATTCAGGTTGTTCAGCGTGTCTTCAAGCATCGGTACGGTAGTGTCTTCGGCGCGTACCACCAGCACGATCAGGTCAGCCTTGCGCAGTAGCACAAAGGCATCCTGATTGGCGGAAAGCGCCGAGGCGTTGATCAACACGATTTCACCGGGACTGGCCGGGCCGCGGCCTTCGGTGCGGACCCGATGGCCCTGTTCGGTCAGCAGCATGCTCAGCCGCTCGATCACGAACGATACGCCTGCGCCGGATTTGACCGAGGTGAAGCCGATGGTCAGGCCGCGTTCGTCCACCTGATCGAGCGGCAGAATGCCGTACACCCGGTGCAGATTGGAGGTGAAGGCACCGCTGCGTTCCTGAGCACGTTCCAGATCGGGCAGACTGGTCCAGACCGGGACGCGGAAGCTGCTCTCGATTTTGTCGCCATCATGAATACGCTGGTCGAGCAGGTAGAAGAAGTACAGGGCCACGGCACCTACCACCAGGCTCAGCGGAAAGGCCAGGAGCAGCATCAGCAGGCTTTTCGGAAATACCCGGCTGGGGTTGAAGGTCGCGTCCTCGATGGTAGCGATATTGCTGATCTGACTATTGTCCAGTTCACGGTCGATACGCGATTTTTCCAGGCTGTCCTTGTACAGGGCATAGCTTTTCTCGGCCGCATCCAGCTCGTTCTGCAGCCGTGAAAGCTCCGGCTCCAGATTCAATGCCTGCTGACGGTCGCTTTCCAGCTGGGCTATCTGCGCGTTCTGCTGAACAAGCTGGGTCTGCAAGCGCGCATAGCTGGTCTGCTGGTCGGCATACACGTTCTGCATGCGGTTGTAGATAGGGTTGGGCGTGATGCTTTCGGAACGCTGTACGGTAGCTTCCTGTTCCTTGAGCAGCTTCTTGAGGTTATTGACTTCCTCGTTGATCGCGCGAATCGGTGGAGCCTCTTCCTTGAACGAGCGGAGCATTTCCTGACGCTCCACTTCTTTGCCGTTGATACGGTTCTGCAAATCCTGGCGATTGGGGTTGAGGGCCAGTTCGCGACCTGCCGAGACGGTCTTGGGCTGCTCTGCCAGTTGTTTCTTCAGCAGGTCCAGACCTGCCTTGGTAGACGCAATGGAGCGGGTTGTATTGTTGCGCTCGGTACGCAGGTCGTTCAGCCCCTGCGAGGTATCCGCCAGACGCTGGGCAATACTCACTGCGCTCAACTGGTTCAGGTAATTCTGGATCTGCTTCTTGTACTCGATGATGTTCGCGCCGGTCGTCTTCACTTCCCCTTCGTAGAACGCGTACAGGCTGACCCGGCCCAGCGTCTTGGTGCGTTGCGCCTGGTACTCGGTGATCCAGGTCTTGAGCACGGTCTGAGCGACTTCCGGGTCGTTCCAGGTAAATCTAAGCTCCATCACCGACGAGCCGGGTTCATGGCTGACCTTGAAGTTTTTCTCCAGAGCCTCGGCAAGACGTTCTGCCTGCGAGCGGTGCTCCACCAGGCCGATAAACTGCAGCACGTTGCGCACGCCGTTGACCACTGCCCCCACGACTGCCTTGAGGCCGTTTTTCACCGACGCCAGAACGCCGGTTTCAGGCGGCACCATGGACAGTTCGGCCAGGTATTTCTCGGACACTGCACGCATGATCGGTCGCCCGCTGAGCATGCGCTCCTCGTCGAGAAGCGGGTCACGCAGGCCGCTCGGTATCACGATAGCCTGACGGTCGGACAGCTCGATAGGCACAGTGCTGCTGTCGCGACCGGGTTTGACCAGCAGCAGCGCAGTGGACTCATAGCGGTTGGGGAGTAGAAACGCGCCGAGAAGAATGATGACGAAGGTCGCCAGCACGGTGATCCTGACTTCGCGCTTGAAAATGAACAGCAGGCGCAGCAGGTCGCGGAATGAGCGGATGTTGATCATGTCTGTTTCCCTGACAATTAATTGTTGTTGCGCAGCTCGTAGTTCAGGCCCAGGCCGATCGACTTCGCGAAGGGGATCAGCTGGTTGAAGTACAGGGACACGCCGTCAACCTTGTTGCCGACCGATGATTTGGGAACGAACACGATATCGCCGCGTTTCAGCAGCACCGGCGCTGTAGGGCCACCTGCACCGCCTGCCCAGAGAAACTTGCTGTAGTCGAAGAAGTAGGTTTTGTAGAGCCCGTTTTCCTCCTGACGCAGAAGCGCGACCAGGCCGGCGTCCGCATCGAGCGCCACGCCGCCCGCGCCGACAATCGCCTGGTCAAGATTGGTGGCAACATTCACCGGCAGGGTGACCGAGTTGCGCACGGCACCGCCGACAAACACGGTATTGCCCGGTGACTGAGAAATGTTGATGGTCAGTGCAGTTTCGCGGTAGACATTCTGCAGCTTGTTTTCCAGCAGGTCATTCAACTGCTGGAGTGTCAGCCCGGCGGCCTTGACGGTGCCGATGTAAGGGTAGGAAAAGGTGCCGTCATTGAGCACCTGAAACAGGGTCAGCTCGTAGATCGAGTTGGCCGTAAACGCCGAAATCGAGGGTGCCTCGCCACTGTTGCGAACGATTCGAAGGGTATCGCCAGGGCGGATTCTTTCCGGCGGCAGCGGTTTGCCCGCCAGTGCGCGGCCCGCCGCCTGACCGGCCTCAATCTGCGCACGGTCATCCGGCAAGCCGACCCTGGAAGGGGTATTGCATGCACTCAACAGCAATAAGCTTGCGATCAGCATCATGCTTTTCATTGGTCCTGAACTCCTGTCGTGCACAAATACGGCTCCCTGACGGGTAATAAATTCATGTTGGCGGGTACTGCCTGTTCCGGTTGCTATCGATGAAAGGTCGGTGGATCAAACGGCGCGTGCTGCCGCTTGCTGATCAGCTCTTCACAGCCTTGTCGGGCACACGGCCATAAATATCGGTAAAGCGCACGATATCGTCTTCGCCCAGGTACTCGCCGCTTTGCACTTCGATCATCACCAGATCGATCACCCCTGGGTTGACCAGTCGGTGGGTGAAGCCCGGCTTGATGAACGTGGATTCGTTGGTATCAAGCATGAACTCACGCTCGCCGTTGGTAACTGTGGCCATACCACTGACGACGATCCAGTGTTCGCTGCGGTGATGGTGCATCTGCAGCGACAGTGAAGCCTGCGGACGAACCACGATGCGCTTGATCTTGAAGCGCTTGCCTTCTTCGAGCACGGTGTAGGTGCCCCATGGGCGAGTGACGGTGCGGTGCAGCCGGTAGGCATCATGCCCCTGGCGTTTGAGCTCCTGAGCGATAATCTTGACGTCTTGGCTGCGGCGTCCGTCTGCGATCAGCAACGCGTCAGGGGTGTCGATGATGATCAGATTGTCGAGGCCGATGGCACCCACCAGACGTTTGGGCGAGTCGATGTAGCAATTGCTGACGTCATGCAGCACAGCTTCGCCATTGCAGTAGTTGCCTTGGGCGTCGACGGGAGACAGTTCCCGGACTGCCTGCCAGGAGCCGATATCACTCCAGCCAAACTGGCAGGGCACCACGGCGACCTTTTCGGAGCGTTCCATCAGCGCGTAATCGATGGAAATGTCAGGTGCCAGGGCAAACGACTCACTGTCCAGTTCGATCTGCAGTTCACGATTGCCTTCCTTGCGCGTGCTCGCCCCCAGGCAAGTGCTGACTGCGTTGAGCACATCAGGGGCGTGAGTGCGCAACTCTTGCAGCACGGCATCGGCACGCATGCAGAACATCCCGGCATTCCAGAAATGCAGACCACCGTCCACATAGCCTTGGGCAGTAACGGCGTCGGGTTTTTCGACAAAACGCGCGACCTGGCAGGCGTCGGCATTGAGCGCAGGGCCTTTTTCGATATAGCCAAAACCGGTTTCCGGTGCGGTTGGCACAACTCCGAATGTCACCATCCAGCCCTCTGCGGCGAGCTTCTGTGAAGCGGCCACTGCTCTGGCAAACTCCGCGACATCGGTGATCAGGTGATCGGCAGGCAGTACCAGCAACTGCGCCTCATCACCGTACAACTGGCTGACATGCAGCGCAGCGGCGGCAATCGCGGCGGCGGTATTGCGCCCGAAGGGCTCGAGGATGAAATCCAGGCGCGCATTGCCTTTATTCAACTGGCGGTAGTCGTCCACCGTGCGGAAATACACTTCCCGGTTGGTCACGGTCAGCAGGCGATCAACGCCAGGCAGACCGACCGCACGCAGGAACGTTTTCTGCAACAGGCTCTGGCCGTCGGGAAGGCGCATGAATGGCTTGGGCATGGCTTCACGCGAGACTGGCCACAGGCGAGTGCCGGAGCCGCCGGCGATGATGCAGGGAATGAGAGTGCTCATCAGTAAGCCTCACGAGTGAATAGCACTGCAGGCACAGTGCGCATAAGAATGTAGAGGTCAAACCAGACAGACCAGTTTTCTATGTACTCAAGATCGAACTCGACGCGTTTTTCGATTTTTTCCACGGTGTCGGTTTCACCACGATAGCCGTTTATCTGCGCAAGCCCGGTGATCCCCGGTTTAACGCGATGCCGCGAGGTGTATTCCTTGACCGCTTGCTCGAACAGGATTCCTGCAGCCTTGGTGGCTGTCGCGTGAGGGCGCGGCCCGACCATCGACATACTGCCTGCCGCAACGTTGAACAACTGTGGCAGTTCATCCAGGCTGGTTTTGCGAATGAAGCGCCCGACCCGTGTGATTCTGGCATCGCCCCGGGTAGTCTGCCGCTCGGCCGTTGCATCGGCCTGGTGTTGATGCATCGAGCGGAATTTGAATACTTCGATCAGGCGATTGTTGTAGCCATAGCGTTTCTGGCGGAAAAACACCGGGCCCGGGGAGTCGAGCTTGATCGCCAGCGCAACCAGCAGCATCATGGGCGACAACGCCAGTAATGCGAGTGATGACAGAACGATATCTTCGGCGCGTTTGATGAACGGCGACCAGCCACTGAGCGGCAGATCCGACGCATTGAACATCGGCAGCCTGGCCACTTCGGTAATACGGTTATGGGTATGCCGGAAGGCAATCATGTCCGGCACCAGCAGTACGTTGACCGGTAACCTGCGCAATTCGCGGATGATGTAATCCATGCGGTTTTCCGCGGTCCAGGGCAAGGCGACCAGCACCTGAGTCACTTTTTCTTCACGAATCAGCCGCTCCAGGTCGCTGGTATTGCCCAGCAAGGGAAGATTGGCCACGGTTTTGGGCATGCGACCGATACGGTCATCGATAAAGCCGGTCACCCCCGAACGGATGTCCTGATGCTCAAGCAGGTACTCGGCCAGGCGCAGGCCATTTTCAGTAGCGCCGAGAATCACGGCATGTTGCAGAAACACACCTTTGCGCATCTGGTGTTTGAACAACATCAACAGCAGCAAACGGATGATGCCGAACAACGCAAGACTGGTCAGATACCAGATCAGTAATTCTTCCGCAGAGAGGTAGCCGAACAGCCCCATTGCCTGCTGCATGAATAACAGGAGCCCAAACGCAGCGGTCCAGGCGAGTGCCATGGCACCCATGCGCAGGTCGTTGCTGAACAACGCTTCGGAATAGACCCCCATGGCCTGAAATACCAGCACGCCGACAAAGCCGAAAAACAGCAGCATGGTCAGGTAGCCCTGCTGTGTTTCCGGGCCGCCGTCCTTGATCAGCAACATGATCACCAGGCCCGGCAGGATGCAGGCAATACCATGGGCCAGACGGATGCCGAAAAGAAAGTATTCGACCAGGCTGGTGCGGGTCAGCGAAAGACTGTCGACGGGCTGCAACCTCATAAAGCTCCTTTACTCCCTGTGTGCGTCTGAATCCTGCTGATCCTGAACGTTTGTCGATGACATGTTTGCAGAGTCAAAGAGATATCTCTTCGCCAGTATTGTCCAAGCGTAGCCAGTTACGTGCTGCGGTCATGACCAATCCGGACTGTCTTTTGTGAATATCACTTTATATATGTCGTCCCGTTCCGGATCTTATTTAAGGCTTTTCAATCATTTGTAGATGAAACTTCCTTCAAACGAGGGTACTGCTGTCAGTAAAGCTCATGAAACAAATAGCGACAGTGCAAAAGTGTTCCAACCCTGACGCAAACCTTGAGCCAGAGAGTTTCATCTCAGGTTTGGCCCAGTATTGGCAGGGGTTTGACCGGTACTCGACGATGTGAAAAAAAATTCCGCAGACAAGTGGGCTTTTTTGATGTGTGCGGGGTCACAGTCATGCGTCGTGCGAAATGTATGCGGGCGCTGATAACAGAAAGAGCCTCGCTCGCAGGCTTCAATTCGTAGGGTTCGGCAGAGGAGGTGTCATGACACAACGCAGGGCAATGCTCATTCTTCATGGTAAACAGGCACTCAATGAGGACGTGCGTGATGCCGTTGCCGACAAACGCAAGCAGGGCTGGGAGCTCGACGTGAGGCTGACCTGGGAAGCCGGCGATGCCCAGCGACTGGTCAGCGAAGCACTTGCGGCCGGGCACCGGCACATCGTGGCAGGCGGCGGTGACGGTACGTTGCGCGACATCGCCGAAGCCTTGGCGCTGGCTGAAACGAAGGCCAGTCTGACTATTTTGCCGCTGGGCACTGCCAATGACTTTGCCCGTGCTGCCGGGGTGCCTCTTGATGTATCCCGAGCCCTGCAACTCATGGATGTACCACCACGTGCCGTCGATCTTGGGGAGGTAGGTGGCAAGCTGTTCCTCAATATGGCCACCGGTGGCTTTGGCAGTCAGGTGACGGCCAACACCTCCGAAGACCTGAAAAAGGTACTGGGCGGCGCGGCCTATCTGTTTACAGGTCTGACAAGGTTCAGCGAGCTGCACGCCGCCCACGGCGAACTTACAGGCCCGGATTTCCACTGGCGTGGCGATCTCCTGGCGCTGGGTATTGGCAACGGCCGACAGGCTGGCGGTGGCCACGAGTTGTGTCCGACCGCACTGGCCGATGATGGCCTGCTGGACATCAGCATCCTGCCAGCGCCTCAGGAAGTGGTCGGCACGCTCAGAAGCCTGCTGGAGGGTGGGCTGGGGATCGACAACATGTTCATCCGTGCACGTCTGCCCTGGGTAGAGCTCAAGTCGGCGCAAGGGCTGGATATCAATCTGGATGGTGAACCGTTGTCGGGTGAAGACCTTCGGTTCGAGGCACGACCGGGAGCGCTTCAGGTGCATTTGCCGGCGGACTCACCTGTGCTGGGCCGTGCGCCGATGCTCAATCATCCAGGCTGATAATTCGTTCGCGGACGCAAAACAGTACCAGCCCGGCGACGTCGAAAATCTGCAGCCGCTTCATGATCTGGGAGCGGTGCGTTTCGACGGTCTTGATACTGAGCCCCAGCCCGTCGGCGATTTCACGCGTGGATTTGCCGCGTACGATCAGGCGCAGGATTTCCAGCTGGCGAGCCGTCAGGTTATAACGCTCCTTCGCTGCCCGGGCTCTGTCTGAGCGGGTGCCGCGCAGGGCGCGCTCGATTACCGTATGGGCGATGGCCGGGCTCAGGTAGCGTTCGTTATTGCGCAGCGCTTCCAGTGCCTGTTCCAGCTCGGTAGCGGTGGTGTCCTTGAGCAGATAGCCGCGGGCTCCGATGTCCAGCGCACGCATGATCATGTCCGGATCGGTGTGCATGGACAGGATCAAGACCTTGCAATGGGGTTGCACGGTCAACAGGTGCTCGAGCGCCTCAAGCCCATCGACGCTCTTCATCCAGATGTCGAGCAGAATGATGTCAGGTTTGAGCCTCTGCGCCAGACTCGACAACTGCGCACCGTCAGCCGCTTCGCCAAGAATCGCGTAGCCTGGCATGTCTGCAACCAGCGCTCGCACACCGGCTCTGATCAGGGAGTGGTCGTCGACCAGTAACAGATTGCAGGTCATTGTGGCTTCTTGTGTAAATGGGACCGCTTATGCGTGCAATCCCGGTTCAAACTTTAAAACGGTTTTGAAAGCAATGAAGACAATGTACGGAAAACACTGACGTGACAACACCACCTCAGTAAACCTGCAATGCTACATCCAGTGATTGCCAGTCATTGAACGTTATCGCTGGGTTGCATCCTTGGCCACGCATGATTGCGACGAAACGCTGGCCAGTTTTTCCAGCAGTTCCAGCTGTTCGTTATTGTCCATCGTCAACTCACCCGTTTGCGGGTCAAGAAGCTCCACCTGCCAGGACATCAGCATCAGGCAGTGTTTGACTGTCAGCAGGGTTTCCCGGGAGAGTTCGCTGGCCTGACTGCCGGTCTTCAGCAGTTGACACAGCTGGCGTGAAAAATCGGCAATGCAGGGCACAGGCGCCGCTTCCGCTTCCTGTGCCAGCGTGCGCAGGGTCGTCAGAAGGCAGCCGGTGGCGTCCTCGTCGTTGGGGATCAACTCAAGGTGCGAAAGACATTCTTCCGACTTGTGCAGAAGTGCCTGAGAGGTGCTCAGGAACTCGTCATGCTTATGCTGCCAATCATTGTTGCTCAGCATCCTTTGTCTCCACTGATCATGGATAGCGAACTTCCGCCCGCGGCGAATGGCTGACAGTTAATGTCGATTTCAAACGAAAGTATGTAGGGCGTTTCTGAATGTTGCCAGCGCCGCTCGATTGCAAGGATTGGAAAGCGAGCAAGAACCGGACCCCATTCTTGTATTGAGAATGGCGTCACAATAGTGGCAATTAGATGTTGATCATATCAGGTTATCCCCGATTGACTTTTAGCAGGTTTTTTGAAGGCTGCTTCAAAAAGGCACTGTGCCTGCGCGCTTCCATGACCAAGCCTTCGTCGTATTTGTCTGACTGGAAAGCGACACCAGTAGAGCATGATGGTAAAGTGACATCAATGATTGGGAATGGCCTTTCATCGCCATTAAGGTCCGGCTGGTTTCAGCCGATACAGGCTCAACAGACTCATCGCGACCATTGCTTCAGGAGCTCATAATGGCAGGCATTCTCGACACAGTAGATCAGCGCACACAACTGGTGGGCGAGAATCGCCTGGAAATCCTCATGTTTCGCCTTGCCGGTCGGCAATTGTTCGCGATCAACGTGTTCAAGGTTCAGGAAGTATTGCAGCTACCCAAGCTCACCCTCATGCCGCAACGTCACTCGTTCGTCTGTGGCGTAGTCAATCTGCGTGGCCAGACCCTTCCGGTAATCGATCTTTCCCAGGCTATCGGCATGCGGCCGCTGGTCCCGGGGCCCGGCAGTACCATCATTGTCACCGAGTACAATCGCTCGGTTCAGGCCTTCCTGGTCGGCGGTGTGGACCGCATCGTCAACATGAACTGGGATGCAATCATGCCGCCGCCGGCCAGCGCCGGCCGCCAGCATTATCTGACCGCCATCAGCAAGGTCGATGACCAACTGGTAGAAATCATCGACGTTGAAAAAGTGCTCGCCGAGATCGTGCCGTACAACGCCAAGGTGTCCCGTGAGAAGCTCGAGGACCCGGTGCTGGAAAATGCCCGCGGTCGCGAAGTGTTGCTTGTCGACGACTCCAAGGTGGCACTGGCACAGTTGCGCGACACGCTGTCGCAATTGGGTCTCAAGCTGCATGTGGCGAGCGATGGTCTCAAGGCGCTGAACATGCTCAAGGCCTGGGCGGACGCAGGCGAGAACGTTCATGAAAAGCTGCTGATGGTATTCACCGATGCCGAAATGCCGGAAATGGACGGTTACCGCCTGACCACTGAAATCCGCAACGACCCGCGTCTGCGCAGTCTTTACATCGTTCTGCACACCTCGTTGTCCGGCAGCTTCAACGAATCGATGGTCAAGAAGGTCGGTTGCGACAACTTTCTCTCCAAATTCCAGCCCGACAAGCTGGTTGAAGTGGTACGTGAACGTCTTTTGATGATTGGCTGATATTTCACGCGGTCGCTGATCGCGGATGCCTGCCGCTCTGGCTTCGGATAAGCTTTGATGTCTGCATCAACGCTTATCCAGCCATCAAAGGAACCGGCTCTCATGTTACGTCTCAGCTCGCTCTATCGTTACCCTCTCAAGTCCTGTAAGCCTGAGACCATGCAGCGTGCGTCGTTTGACCGGTTGGGGCTGGAGGGGGATCGACGCTGGATGCTGGTCGATGAAAGCAATGGCCGGTTCTTTACCCAGCGAGCCCTGCCGCACATGTCCCGGTTATCCGTGTTGTGGAATGCCGGTGGCGGCGTGACCCTGTCGGCTCCCGGTTTCGAGTCTCTGGATGTGGCGATTCCCCTGGATGTCGACTCGAACCTGCGGGGTGTGACTGTCTGGCGAGACTCGTTGCAGGTGCCGGACGCCGGCGATGTGGCTGCTCGATGGGTAAGCCGTTTTATCGGCAAGCCCACGCGCATGGTGTATATGCCTATCGAGCGGGCACGCCGGATGCCTGGCGGTCACGGCCACGATGAAGGTCACGTGAATTTCGCCGACGGTTTTCCGTTGCTGTTGATCGGGCAGGGCTCGCTCGACGATCTGTCAGCCCGTCTGGGCAGGCCATTGGAGATGCTGCGCTTCAGGCCCAATCTGGTGATCGAAGGGGCTGAGGCCTTTGCCGAGGATGGCTGGAAGCGCATTCGCATTGGCAACATCGAGTTCCAGCTGCTCAAGCCTTGCGCGCGCTGCATCCTGACCACTGTCGACCCGGCCACCGGCGAGCGCAGTCCGGATCGCGAGCCTTTCGCTGCACTCAAGACCTATCGGGAAGTGGAGGGCAATGTTCTGTTTGGTCAGAACGTGGTCAACCTTGGGTTGGGTGAGCTTGAAACGGGTATGGCGGTCGAAGTGCTGGAATAGAAGGCGTCTGGTGCCGGGAGTGCTTTGCGGAGCACTCCTGGCGACGGATCACAGGTCGTCGAAGAACCGCTCGTGCCAATCCACAAGCGGTTGAGGTGAGTTGAGTTTCTGGCCGTAGATCACCGAATATGACAGCACGTTCTGTACGTACTGACGGGTTTCATCGAACGGAATGCTCTCGACCCAGACATCGAAGGCCAGGTGGTTGGCGCCTCTGAGCCATTGCCGTACGCGTCCTGGCCCTGCGTTGTAGGCCGCCGAGGCAAGCACACGATTGCCGTTGAACTGGGCGTGCACCGAACTCAGATAGGCGGCACCCAGCTGGATGTTGGTATCCGGGTCCAGCACCTGCTGCGGCGAAGCCAGCGGGATGCTGAACTTGCGGGCAGTTTCCTTGGCGGTGGCAGGCATCAGTTGCATCAGGCCGCTGGCGCCGACGCCCGAGCGCGCGTCATCCATAAAGGCGCTTTCCTGACGTGTGATGGCGAACACCCAGCTCGAGTGCAGGCCGCGTACCTTGGCTTCGCGAACCAGTGTGTCGCGATGCGCCATCGGGAAACGTATGTCCAGATCATCCCAGTATTGGGCCTGGCTGATCGTGCGAATGGCCGGGAAGTACCATTTCAGGTCATAGGCCAGTTTGGCTTGGGCAACCATCTCGTCACGATTGAACAAGCGGCTCACGTGATACCACTCACGACGCCCGTCGACAATCTCCCCGCGATCATGAAACTCCAGTGCACGACGTACGCCGGGGGTATTACGCACTTTGTTGATCAGCGCCTGACTGAGTACCAGCGGCTTGTTATTGAGTTGATAAGGGCTCTGTGTGCGGTCGGCGGCCAGAAATCCGTAGAAATCGCGCTCTTTGGCAACATCCTTGTACAGGGCGGCAATCAACGGGCTGTTCGGTTGAGCCAGTTCCAGCGAGCGGGCTTCCCAGTAACGCCAGCGATTGGTTGCAGCAAGGTCCTTGGGCAGTCGACGCGCCAGTTCGTAGGCGTCCTCCCAGCGGCCCAGACGCAGCAGCAGGCGCATGCGCCACTCGGTAACGGTGTTGTCGCGCAGTTCGGGGTCATACCGGGTCATGACCTCCAGCGCGCGGTCATCGTAGCGGCGCGCCAGGGTCAGGCCGATCTCCTTGGCAATTTCCACCTGCTCCTCGCGGGAGAAGTGCATCGTTGCCGCGTAGCCGTCGAGCATCGACAGGGCTTTTTGCGGATCCTCCTTAGCCAGTCTGCGCAAGCCAAGGCCGACTACATCGGACATGGCTTCATCCACCGGTGCGAACTGCCCGGGGTTGTTGACCATTTCAGGCTTCTGGGCGACAGCCAGCAACAGGCGTCCCTGCGGTGCCAGCGAGTTGAGACTGTTGACCAGCGTGCTGGCCAGGCTGTAGTTGCGCGCCTGAGCGGCGAGCTTGGCCCGCTGCCAGCGCTTCTGCTCGGTCAACTGGCCGACGGCTGCCCATTGTGCGAAAAACCCGTCACAGGCGGCTGGCAGCGTCTTGCCGGTCATCCATAGTTTTTCCGCGCTGGCGTAGCCCTCGGCGCGCTTGTTGTTGTTCAACTGGTACTGGCCGTACAGGCAGTCCAGTTCAACGAAATTCATCTTCGGGTCGTAGTACTTGACGAACGGTTGCCAGTCACCGCGCTCTGCCAGCCAGCGCAACCAACGCAGCTTCATCCAGTTGGCCTGGGGCAGATCACCATGCTCGGCAAGAAACTTCTCGATTTCTGCATTGCTCGCGGTCTTCAGGCGAGCTGTCAGCTCGTCGTATTCGAGGTAAGGCTCCAGCGGGTAATCAGCCAGCGCCGTGCTGTACATCTGATACGGGCCCGAGTCGCCCTTGGCCAGCGCGCGCTTTGCTTCGTCGTAATACTTGCGTTGTTGGTTGAGGTCTGCCGCATGAGCAGTCTGAACGGCGGTGGTGGAGAGGAGCAGGCACGATAAAAAGCTGAACAAACGACTGCGCATGAGACTTCCGAGCAGATGAGTCGTGAAAAGTATCGCTAGCTTAGCCTTTTGCCAGCTCATGGTGAAAGCATTGCCGACGAGCTTGTCTCATATGGAAATAATTGTCGGTTGTGAAGGCTGTGTGGAAGTTGTTACGGGTGCCACGATTCCCGACATCCGCGTGTTATCTCAGGTAGAATGCGCGCCCGGTTTTTGGAGAAGCTCATGACCCTGCTCAAATTCAGCGATGTGTCCCTTGCTTTCGGCGCGATGCCGTTATTGGACAAGGTGTCCTGGCAGATCGCCCGTGGTGAGCGGGTGTGCATCATCGGCCGTAACGGTACAGGCAAGTCCAGCATGTTGAAGCTGGTCAAAGGCGTTCAGAAGCCTGATGACGGGGCTGTCTGGCGTGCACCCGGCCTCAAGATCGGCGAGTTGCCCCAGGAATTGCCGGTAGCCGACGGACGGACCGTATTCGACGTGGTAGCCGAAGGCCTGGACGGCGTCGGTGCCTTGCTGGCTGAGTACCACCACCTGGCGCAGAATTGCGTCACCGAGGAAGATCTGAACAAGCTGATGCATGTTCAGCAAGACCTCGAAGCCCGAGATGGCTGGCGCTTGCAGCAACTGGTCGAAAGTACGCTAAGCCGGTTGCAGTTGCCTGCCGACAAGACCCTTGCCGAGCTGTCCGGTGGCTGGCGTCGCCGTGTCCTGCTAGCCCAGGCGCTGGTTTCAGAGCCAGACCTGCTGCTGCTGGACGAGCCGACCAACCACCTGGACATCGGTGCCATTGCCTGGCTCGAAGAAGCCCTCAAGGATTTTCAGGGTGCAGTGCTGTTCATTACGCACGACCGGGCATTCCTGCAAAACCTTGCGACCCGCATTCTCGAGCTGGACCGTGGTGGCCTGATCGACTGGGACGGCGATTACGCCAGTTTCCTCGTCCACAAGGAAGCCGCACTGGCCGCCGAAGAGACCGCCAACGCACTTTTCGACAAGCGCCTGGCTCAGGAAGAAGTCTGGATCCGTCAGGGCATCAAGGCGCGTCGTACCCGCAACGAAGGCCGCGTGCGTGCCCTCAAGGAGCTGCGTGTAGAGCGCAGCGAGCGCCGCGAGCGCACCGGCAAGGCCAATATCCAGCTCGATACTGCCGAGAAATCCGGCAAGCAGGTCATGGTCCTCGATAACGTCAGCTTTGCCCATCCGGGCGGGCCGACCCTGATCAAGGATTTTTCCATGGTCCTGCAGCGCGAAGACCGTATCGGCCTGCTGGGTGCCAACGGCACTGGCAAGACCACGCTGCTCAAGCTGATGCTCGACAACCTGCAACCGACCAGCGGCAAGGTTGAAGTCGGCACGCGTCTGGATGTCGCCTATTTCGACCAGTTGCGTCACCAGCTCGATCTGGAAAAGACCGTGATCGACAACGTTGCCGAGGGGCGTGATTTCATCGACATCGATGGCCAGAGCCGTCATGTTCTGAGCTACCTTGGCGACTTCCTGTTCAGTCCGCAGCGTGCCCGCACCCCGGTCAAGGCGCTGTCGGGTGGTGAGCGTGCCCGTTTGTTGCTGGCCAAGCTGTTCAGCAAGCCAGCCAACCTGCTGGTGCTCGACGAACCGACCAACGACCTGGACGTGGAAACCCTGGAACTGCTTGAAGAGGTGCTGCTGACGTTCAAGGGCACCGTGCTGATGGTCAGTCACGACCGGGCATTCCTCGACAACGTCGTCACCAGTACCCTGGTATTCGAGGGTGAAGGCAAGGTTCGCGAATACGTGGGCGGTTATCAGGACTGGTTGCGTCAGGGCGGTTCGCCGCGTCTGCTGGGCGTTGCCGACACCAAGTCCGGCAAGGCCGAGCTAGCCAGCGCTGTTGTGCAGGCTGCACAGGTTGCCGCTCAGGACATGCCGGTCGCGAAGAAGAAGCTCAGCTACAAGCTTCAGCGCGAGCTGGAGGCGTTGCCAGGTCAGATCGATGAGGTCGAAGGCAAGATGGCTGCCCTGAACGCGGAAATGGCCGAGCCGGGCTTTTATCAGCGTTCAGCCGAGCAGACCGCAGCAGTGCTGGCACAGTTGGAAAACCTGCAGGCCGAGCTGGACAAGCTGCTGGAGCGTTGGGCTGAACTGGACGAGTAATCGCCCTGAGAGTACGTGTCATGCAGAAAAGCCCGGGTGACCGGGCTTTTCGTTTTACCCGGTCGGATTACTCGGGTTTTTTCAGGCTCACCGCCAGCACATCGCACGGCGCACCATGCAGAACGTCGTTAGCGGTCGAACCGAGCAGCAGGGCTAGCCCGTGACGGCCGTGACTGCCGACAACGATCAGGTCGCAAGCCTCGCTCTTCGCCAGCTTGTGGATTTCTTGGCGTGGCTGGCCGAAAACCATGTGGTTTTCGCTGTTTTCCAGCTGAGGATACTTGAGCTTCAGCTTCCCGAGCTTTTCTCTGGCCTGATCGATCTGTTGCTGCTGCAGCTGCGAAAGGTCCATGGGGACGTCGCCACCGAACGCCATTGCGATCGGTTCGACGATGTGCACGAGCGACAATTTTGCTTCGCTGGCCGTTGCCAGCAAGCTGGCGCGACGGATGACCGGGTCACACTCATCGGTGAGGTCAACGGCAACCAGAATGTGTTCGTATGGCATGAGGGTGTCCTCCGGGAGAATTGCGATGGTGGGAGTATGGCTCTTTCGTTTGCATCTGGGCAGACCCTTGTACAAGCCATTGTTTTCAAAAATGTTGTGAGACGCCTGAGATAGGGTGGGGGCAGAAATATGACGGTCTGGATAGTCCTGTCAATCATTGGTGTAATGCTGAGCCCGTTGGTGTGGTTGCGCCCGTCGCGCCATCAGAGCGGCAGAATGGCGCTGCGTATGGAGGCGCGACGTCTGGGCATGGGCATGCAGCTGGCCCCACAGGAGTGGCCGCACTGGCTGACGAAGGAGCCGCCCAGCCCTTGTGCCCAGTACCACCGGCCGCGTCTGGGTTCGCATGCGGATGCCTGGGTGTACTGGCAAAGCGAGCCGGGTGTCTGGCGCAATCGCTGGCGCGAGGTCTGTGAAGATACGAAACTGTTGCCATATCTGGGGATGTTGCCCGCAGATGCCTACAAGGTCGAGGCTGACGGACAGATGATTGCCGTGTACTGGGCGGAGCGGGGCAAGGCGGAAGTGTTGCAGCGTATTGATACGGTGCTCAAGGCGCTGGCCTGAAACTGACCGGCAGAACTTGAATCGCAGGCATTAAAAAGCCCGATAACAACATCGGGCTGGGGTTGGCCAGGCAGGCCGATAATTCGTCGCGTGCCGACAGGCTTTCGCCGCCATGTCGGCTTTCGCTGTTGCGCACCCGCAAATCAGCTGCATTGCGAGCCTCTTGTGGCGCAGTGCTGCGACTCTAGCCCTTTTGCTCCTTTTTGTCGCGATTCCTGCAAATATTTTTTGCGCGTGCCCTCAGGCGGTGCGTCCAAGCCTGATTTTTCCAGAGCACGACGCAGTGCCTTATTTTTCCAGGAGTGGGCTGCCGCCATGCGTAACGTCATTATCATTCCTGCGAATGATGGCGGATCTCGGTCAGTCGTGGGCATTATGAAGCGCCTGCATATTCGTGCGAAAACGAAGATTTCTGAGTGTTTTGTCGAATTGACAATCTCACGGTTATGTCCGAAGGTGTGCGTACCCAAATCAAACGGGCGTATGAAATGATCGTTTGGTCGTCAGAAAGCTCTGACAGAATCCTGACTACCACGTCGCGGCGGGTAAACGTGTGATTTGGCGTGTTCATCGACGGCGACGTCGTAGCCCCGTCTGACATCAATGTCCGGCGGGTATTGTTCAGCTTCCATATTTTGGAGATCAGTTGATGATTTACGAAGGTAAAGCCATCACGGTTAAGGCTCTTGAAAGTGGCATCGTCGAATTGAATTTCGACCTCAAGGGTGAGTCCGTCAACAAGTTCAACCGTCTCACCCTCAATGAACTGCGTCAGGCCGTCGATGCACTCAAGGCCGACGCTTCAGTCAAGGGCGTTATTGTCACCAGTGGCAAGGACGGATTCATCGTCGGAGCCGACATCACCGAGTTCGTCGACAACTTCAAGTTGCCGGAAGCTGAGCTGGTCGCGGGCAATCTCGAAGCCAACAGGATTTTCAGTGATTTTGAAGACCTGGGCATGCCGACTGTCGTGGCGATCAATGGTATTGCGCTAGGTGGTGGTCTGGAAATGTGTCTGGCCGCAGACTACCGGGTCATCGCCAGCAGCGCTCGTATCGGTCTGCCCGAAGTCAAACTGGGCTTGTACCCGGGGTTCGGCGGCACTGTACGCCTGCCGCGTATCATCGGTGCCGACAACGCAATCGAGTGGATCGCGTCAGGTAAGGAAAACTCCGCAGAAGACGCACTGAAGGTCGGTGTCGTCGATGCGGTAGTTGCGCCCGAAAAGCTCCAGGCAGCCGCGCTTGACCTGATCCAGCGTGCAGTTTCCGGCGAGTTCGACTACAAGGCCAAGCGCCAGCCCAAGCTGGACAAGCTCAAGCTCAATGCCATCGAGCAGATGATGGCTTTTGAAACCGCCAAGGGGTTCGTCGCCGGTCAGGCCGGCCCCAACTATCCGGCACCGGTCGAAGCCATCAAGACCATCCAGAAGGCGGCCAACTTTGGTCGCGACAAGGCGCTGGAAATCGAAGCTGCCGGTTTCGTGAAGATGGCCAAGACCTCTGCTGCGCAGAGCCTTATCGGCCTTTTCCTGAACGATCAGGAACTGAAAAAGAAAGCCAAGGGCTACGATCAGGTTGCCAGGGACGTGAAGCAGGCCGCTGTGCTGGGTGCCGGTATCATGGGCGGCGGTATAGCTTATCAGTCGGCGGTCAAGGGCACGCCGATCCTGATGAAGGATATCCGCGAAGAAGCCATTCAACTGGGTCTGAACGAGGCCTCCAAACTGCTGGGTGGCCGTCTGGAAAAAGGTCGCCTGACTGCGGCGAAGATGGCCGAGGCGCTTAACGCGATTCGTCCTACGCTGTCCTACGGCGATTTCGGCAATGTCGACCTGGTGGTCGAAGCGGTTGTCGAGAATCCGAAGGTCAAGCAGGCGGTACTGGCCGAAGTCGAAGCCAACGTAGGTGAAAACACTATTCTGGCCTCCAACACGTCGACCATTTCGATCAGTCTGTTGGCTCAGGCCCTCAAGCGCCCTGAAAACTTCGTCGGCATGCACTTCTTCAACCCGGTGCACATGATGCCGCTGGTGGAAGTGATCCGTGGCGAGAAGTCCAGCGAAGAAGCGGTCGCTACGACCGTTGCCTACGCCAAGAAGATGGGCAAGAACCCGATTGTAGTCAACGACTGCCCAGGCTTCCTGGTCAATCGCGTGCTGTTCCCATATTTCGGTGGTTTCGCCAGACTGGTCAGCGCCGGCGTGGATTTCGTGCGCATCGACAAGGTCATGGAGAAATTCGGCTGGCCGATGGGACCTGCCTACCTGATGGACGTTGTCGGTATCGACACAGGCCACCACGGCCGTGATGTCATGGCCGAAGGTTTTCCTGACCGCATGAAAGACGACCGTCGCTCCGCGATCGACGCGCTGTACGAGGCTAATCGCCTGGGGCAGAAGAACGGCAAGGGTTTCTATGCCTACGAGACAGACAAGAAGGGCAAGCCCAAAAAGGTCAATGACCCGGCTGTGCTGGATGTGCTCAAGCCGATTGTCTACGAGCAGCGTGAAGTGACCGATGAGGACATCATCAACTGGATGATGATTCCATTGTGCCTTGAAACGGTTCGCTGCCTGGAAGACGGCATTGTCGAAACCGCTGCCGAAGCCGACATGGGCCTGATCTACGGTATTGGTTTCCCTCCATTCCGTGGCGGTGCGCTGCGCTATATCGATTCCATCGGTGTTGCCGAATTCGTTGCCCTGGCTGACCGCTACGCCGAGCTGGGTGCCCTGTATCAACCGACCGCGAAGCTGCGTGAGATGGCCTCAAATGGCCAGAGCTTCTTCGGTCAAGCGTCTTCCGAGGAATGAACGAATGAGCCTTAATCCAAGAGACGTCGTGATTGTCGACTTCGGTCGTACTCCGATGGGCCGCTCCAAGGGCGGCATGCACCGCAACACCCGCGCCGAGGACATGTCCGCGCATTTGATCAGCAAGCTGCTCGAACGCAACAACAAGATTGACCCGGCCGAAGTCGAGGATGTGATCTGGGGCTGTGTCAACCAGACCCTGGAGCAGGGCTGGAACATCGCGCGCATGGCGTCGTTGCTGACCCAGATCCCGCACACCTCCGCCGCCCAGACGGTGAGCCGTCTCTGTGGTTCGTCCATGAGCGCGCTGCACACCGCTGCGCAGGCAATCATGACCAACAACGGTGATGTATTCGTCATCGGTGGCGTGGAACACATGGGCCATGTGAGCATGATGCATGGCGTGGACCCGAACCCGCACATGTCCCTGCATGCCGCCAAGGCGTCCGGAATGATGGGCCTGACCGCTGAAATGCTTGGCAAGATGCATGGCATCACTCGCGAACAGCAGGATGCCTTCGGCTTGCGCTCCCACCAGTTGGCCCACAAGGCAACGCTGGAAGGCAAGTTCAAGGACGAGATCATCCCGATGCAGGGCTATGACGAAAACGGTTTCCTCAAGGTCTTCGACTACGATGAGACCATTCGTCCGGACACCACCCTGGAAAGTCTTGCGGCTCTCAAGCCGGCGTTCAATCCAAAGGGCGGCACCGTGACTGCAGGTACTTCTTCGCAGATCACCGATGGCGCGTCGTGCATGATCGTCATGTCGGCCCAGCGTGCCCAAGACCTTGGCATCCAGCCTCTGGCGGTGATCCGCTCGATGGCGGTGGCTGGTGTCGACCCTGCGATCATGGGCTATGGCCCGGTCCCGGCGACCCAGAAGGCGCTTAAACGCGCCGGTCTGACGATTGCCGATATCGACTTCTTCGAGCTTAACGAAGCCTTCGCTGCACAGGCCTTGCCGGTGCTGAAAGATTTGAAAGTGCTCGACAAGATGAACGAGAAGGTTAACCTGCACGGCGGCGCCATCGCTCTGGGTCATCCGTTCGGGTGTTCCGGTGCGCGCATCTCCGGCACTTTGCTCAATGTCATGAAGCAAAACGGCGGCACCTTCGGCGTGGCCACCATGTGTATTGGTCTGGGGCAGGGCATCGCGACCGTTTTCGAACGCGTCTGATTCCTGTGTGTGATGCGAGCCGGGGCTTGGTGCCCCGGCTTTTGTTTTTTGAAAAAATGGTTTTTCAGCGAATTTTTTTGAACGTGTTACAAGAGGACCGCAGCATGCATCTGCAACCAGGGCTCTATCGCCATTACAAAGGCCCGCAGTATCGGGTTTTCAGTGTTGCCAGGCATTCCGAAACCGAAGAGGAAGTCGTGTTCTATCAGGCTCTCTACGGCGATTTCGGGATGTGGGTGCGCCCCTTGAGCATGTTTCTGGAGACTGTCGAGGTTGACGGCGAGCACGTCCCGCGCTTTGCTCTGGTTGAGGCTGAAGCCAGCCTGTTTTCACGAACGTGAGGGGGAATTGCACAACAGGCTGTGCTTGACCTCACCTTGTAGCCACTATATATAGCGTGGCCTTTACAAGCTCCTCACTGTCTTTCATCTAGTTATTCAGGAATCTTCTGATCCATGGGCAAATCGCTGGTCATCGTGGAATCCCCGGCTAAGGCCAAGACCATCAACAAGTATTTGGGTAACCAGTACGTGGTGAAGTCGAGTATCGGCCATATCCGAGACCTGCCCACCAGCGGTTCGGCGAGTGCCGCAAAAGATCCTGCCGTCAAGCGGGGCAAGGCTGCTGCGGGCGAAGGCCCGGTACTGACGCCGAAAGAAAAGGCGCAGCGCCAGCTGGTCTCGCGCATGGGAGTCGACCCGGAACACGGCTGGAAAGCCAAGTACGAGATCCTTCCGGGCAAGGAAAAGGTCATCGAAGAGCTGCGCAAGCTCGCCAAGGATGCCGACACCATCTATCTCGCGACGGACTTGGACCGCGAAGGGGAGGCCATCGCCTGGCACCTGCGCGAAGCCATCGGTGGGGATGACAGTCGATACAAGCGCGTGGTGTTCAACGAAATCACCAAGAAAGCTATCCAGGAAGCGTTTTCCAAGCCTGGCGAGCTGGACATTGCACGAGTCAACGCTCAGCAGGCGCGTCGGTTTCTTGACCGCGTTGTGGGCTACATGGTCTCGCCGCTGCTCTGGCAGAAAGTTGCCCGTGGCCTTTCAGCCGGGCGGGTGCAGTCGGTTGCGGTAAAGCTGGTGGTGGAGCGCGAGCGTGAAATACGCGCGTTCAACCCTGAAGAGTACTGGGAAATCCACGCCGACCTGGGCACTGCCAAGGGTGCCAACGTGCGTTTCGAAGTGGCTCGTGAAAGCGGTGAAGCGTTCAAGCCGTTGAACGAAACCCAGGCTATGGCGGCCCTTGCAAAACTCAAGGCGTCCAGCTACAGCATCGTCAAGCGTGAAGACAAGCCGACCAGCAGCAAGCCTTCGGCACCGTTCATTACCTCGACTCTGCAGCAGGCGGCGAGCAATCGTCTGGGCTTCGGCGTAAAGAAGACCATGATGATGGCTCAGCGCTTGTATGAGGCAGGCTACATCACCTATATGCGTACCGACTCGACCAACCTGTCGGCGGACGCGGTGAGCATGGCGCGTGACTATATCGAAACCGAGTTCGGCAAGAAGTACCTGCCAGAGGCACCTAACGTCTACAGCAGCAAGGAGGGCGCACAAGAGGCTCACGAAGCGATTCGACCCTCCGACGTCAACACCCACCCGACCAAGCTGGCAGGGATGGAGCGTGACGCCGAGCGGCTTTACGAGTTGATCTGGCGTCAGTTTGTCGCCTGCCAGATGCTGCCGGCCCAATACCTGTCGACCACCGTTACGGTCGCCGCGAGCGATTTCGAACTGCGTGCCAAGGGCCGTATTCTCAAGTTCGATGGTTACACCCGTGCCTTGCCGCAGATGGCCAAGCCGGGCGACGATGACGTTCTGCCGGACATGGCGCAGGGCGAATCCTTGAAGCTGAACAAGCTCGACCCGAGCCAGCACTTCACCAAGCCGCCTGCGCGTTACTCGGAAGCGAGCCTGGTCAAGGAGATGGAAAAACGTGGCATTGGCCGCCCGTCGACTTATGCGGCGATCATTTCGACCATCCAGGACCGTGGCTACGTGGCGTTGCACAACCGCCGCTTCTACTCGGAAAAGATGGGCGACATTGTCACCGGACGTCTGTCCGAAAGCTTTTCCAACCTGATGGACTACGGCTTCACCGCCGGGATGGAAGAAAACCTCGATGACGTTGCTCAGGGTGAGCGCGACTGGAAGAACGTCCTGGACGAGTTCTACGGCGATTTCCGCAAAAAGCTCGACGTGGCCGAGGCCGCTGATGGCGGCATGCGTGCCAACCAGCCAGTGATGACCGATATCCCTTGCAAGGTGTGCGGTCGGCCGATGCAGATCCGCACTGCCTCTACGGGTGTGTTTCTGGGTTGTTCCGGCTACAGTCTGCCACCCAAGGAGCGTTGCAAGGCGACTGTCAATCTGACTCCCGGCGATGAGATTGCCGACGACGATGAAGGCGAGTCTGAGTCGCGGGTGCTGCGCGGCAAACATCGCTGCCCGATCTGCAGTACGGCAATGGACGCGTATCTGCTCGACGAAAAGCACAAGCTGCACATTTGCGGCAACAACCCGGACTGCACGGGGTATGAGATCGAGGAAGGCACTTACCGGATCAAGGGCTACGAAGGCCCGAGCCTGGAGTGTGACAAGTGCGGCAGCGAGATGCAGCTCAAGACCGGTCGTTTCGGCAAGTTCTTTGGCTGCACCAATCCCGAGTGCAAGAATACCCGCAAGTTGCTGAAAAGCGGCGACGCGGCACCGCCTAAAATGGACCCGGTGAAGATGCCGGAGCTCAAGTGCGACAAGGTCGACGATACCTACATACTGCGTGACGGCGCTTCGGGTCTGTTCCTGGCTGCCAGCCAGTTCCCGAAGAACCGTGAGACCCGCGCACCGCTGGTCATCGAGATCGCGCCGCACAAGGACGAAATCGATCCCAAGTATCATTTTCTTTGTGAAGCGCCTAAGAAGGACCCGGATGGTCGTCCGGCAGTGATCCGCTACAGTCGCAAGACCAAAGAGCAGTATGTCCAGACCGAAGTAGAGGGCAAACCTACAGGCTGGCGCGCGTTCTACGACGGCAGCGCCTGGAAGGTCGAAGACAAGCGCTGATCGCAAGCGCCCGAGCCGAACAGCCCGGGCGCTGTTTTCGACAGGCGCGAGCCTGTGTCGCCAGACTGTCGTGACGCTACAGGCTATGCTGTTCACTATCCCATCGTTGTGGAGCGACTCGCCATGGCTCATGAACTCTATACCCGTACCAACCAGAAGATCTATTTCGCAGGGCTCGCGCTCGAAGCGCTGGGAAAGGCGGAGAAGGGGCAGGCGGTCAACGCTCCTGCGTTGCTGCAGGCCGAGCGTGAGTCAGCGCTGTTTCACCTGTATGGCGCGCTGCTGGGCTTGTGTCACGAGATAGCGGGGTTCTACCGCTTGCCGCAAGCCGGCACGCGTCGTGCGGAAGAATTACTGACTCAGGAAGTGCTTGACGCCATTGCCATTCCCGAGATGGCCGAGCTGGTGGAACTGGCGCAGAATCGCCAGACATGGCTAGCGCAGTTGCTCGCGACCTATAACGCATTGTACGAGCCGCCTCGTGCGCCGAAAAAGCTCAAGGGTGATGTCACGCAGCCGATGATACAGGCTGTGAACCTGGACGCTGAGCCGGAGTCTGAACTGACACGTGAAGAGCTTGAAAACTGGCGTCAGCAACTCAAAGGGTTGGCCATCCGTTTTCGTGAAGGCCTGAGCGAGTGCTGAAAACCAATGAAGTGCAGGCTGGCAGGCTGTTACAATGCCCGCCTCTTGCGGAGTAACTGTAATGCCTACCTCTTTCCTGGAAATTGTCGAACTACCTGACGGGCGCATCGAACTGCGTCGTGCCGATGACGAGGGCTCTCTGGTAACGCTTGATTTTTCTGCCGATGCCAAAGCGTTCATGCAAGGTCAGCATGTTGAAGTCGCCAAAGCCATGTTGAGCGTGGGTGTGCAGATGGCTGGTCGTCTGGCAGAAGGCGAGATCGAAAAGGATGACGTACCCCACGTTCTGCACTGATCGACGTTTGGGCCTTTGTTAGCCCAGCCGGATGTTCAGGCTCTGCGCTTCCCCGATTTTTGCAGCACTGATCAATTGCTGGCGCGCCACGCTGCCAAGCGGGCTGATCCAGCTCACCACCGTATGGCTACGGCCCAGTCGAAGTGCTTCACGAGTCAGTTCCAGCACGCTTTGTGTGCCACGCGGCTGCAACAGCAGAATCCGCTCCCTGTTGAGCCCTGCATCGCGCAACCAGGTCTGAGTCAGGCTTGACGGTGGGGCGATCAGCGTTAGCCAGCGTGCATCGATTTCCTCGCTCAGTTCCCTAAGAATTGGAGCCAGAAGGTTAAGGCAGTTCCCGGCAGCGCCGCGCAGAGACAGTTCACTGAAGGGTTCCGGGTCGTCTCCCCAGGGTGCTTCGACTGCATCTGCAAGCAGCGGAGCAATGGGCTGCGCCAGAAACGCCTCGAACAGTGGCAATTGTGAATGCGGTGCTTGATGGAACTGCATAACGTCTCCTTAGCGGCGAATGACGCCGACGCTCAAACCTTCGATCACCAGTTCCTGATCCTTGAGATCGACCTCGATGGGGGCGAAATCAGGGTTCTCGGCTAACAGCCAGACCTTGCTGCCTTCACGCTTGAAACGTTTGACGGTGACTTCATCGCCAATCCGGGCCACTATAATCTGGCCGTTGCGGGCTTCGCGTGTGGTATGCACCGCCAGCAGGTCGCCGTCCAGAATGCCGACGTCCTTCATGCTCATGCCGTGAACGCGCAACAGGTAATTGGCGCTGGGGTGGAAGAAGGAAGGATTGATGTTGCAGGACTCTTCGATATGTTGCTGGGCCAGAATCGGTGCGCCAGCGGCAACACGGCCAATGACCGGCAGGCTGCTGTCGTCCGGCCGCGCTTCGAAGCCGGGTATGCGGATGCCGCGTGAGGCTCCCGGGGTCATTTCGATGGCGCCTTTGCGAGCCAATGCCTTCAGGTGTTCTTCCGCTGCGTTGGGCGATTTGAAACCCAGCTCCTGAGCGATTTCCGCACGTGTCGGCGGAAAGCCGTTGTCTTCCAGGCAGCGTTTGATGAAGCCCAGGATTTCAGCCTGGCGTGGCGTCAGTTTGATCATGAGAGGCGCTCTGGCTTTTTATACAGTGACTGGGATTATATACAGTGAAGGCGCGTTGGCAATCATCCTTTTCACTTTCGCTGCCAGACGGTGCTCGGGGTAAATGACACGCCTTTTGTCCAAAAGCGCTGCATGGGCTGCTTTCTGTCATTTAACATCCATTTTCGTGACTGTTCGGCCACAAAATGAACGGGTCTGCTTGACAAGCGGGACGCCTGATACGTATGTTTCAAACGTTCGTTTGTTAGGCAGAGAGCCATGGCACAGTCGGAAACCGTTGAACGCATTCTTGATGCTGCCGAGCAGTTGTTCGCAGAAAAGGGATTCGCTGAAACCTCCTTGCGTCTTATCACCAGCAAGGCGTCGGTCAATCTGGCTGCGGTGAACTATCACTTCGGTTCGAAGAAGGCGCTGATCCAGGCGGTGTTCTCGCGCTTTCTCGGGCCGTTCTGCATAAGCCTCGACCGCGAGCTGGAGCGGCGTCAGGCAAAACCCGAACACAAACCAAGCCTGGAAGAGCTGCTGGAGATACTCGTCGAGCAGGCACTTGTCGTTCAGCCGCGAAGCGGTAATGACCTGTCGATCTTCATGCGCTTGCTGGGACTTGCTTTCAGTCAGAGCCAGGGCCACCTGCGCCGCTACCTCGAAGACATGTACGGCAAGGTGTTCCGTCGCTACATGACGCTGGTCAACGAAGCCGCCCCGCGTATTCCGCCTATCGAACTGTTCTGGCGCGTGCATTTCATGCTTGGTGCTGCCGCGTTCAGCATGTCCGGTATCAAGGCCTTGCGCGCGATTGCCGAGACCGATTTCGGCGTCAATACCTCCATCGAGCAGGTCATGCGCCTGATGGTGCCGTTTCTGGCCGCAGGCATGCGTGCCGACACCGGCGTCAGTGACCCGACAATGATTGCCGCCCAGCTCAGGCCGCGCAGCAAAAGCAGCAGCGGTGCGCCTGCGACCGCAAAGGCCTGACGCTTCAGGCCTTAATCCTGACGCTTTAAACCTGAGTAATGCAGCGGCGCATCGCATTGCGTCGGGCTTCAGGATCAAGCACCATGCCGGATTGGAAACAGGCACTGGTATGTAAGGGTTTTTCTATGAGTTCTGGCCTGCAAGGCTCCCTGATGGTCGATGTCGCCGGCACCTGGCTGACCAGCGAAGACCGTCAGTTTCTGCGTCAGCCCGAAGTGGGCGGTTTGATCATCTTCGCCCGAAACATCGAGCATCCACGTCAGGTTCGTGAGCTGAGTGCGGCTATTCGCGCCATTCGCCCCGACCTGCTGCTGGCTGTGGATCAGGAGGGTGGCAGGGTCCAGCGTCTGCGTCAGGGTTTTGTGCGTCTGCCGCCAATGCGTGCCATTGCCGACAAACCCGATGCTGTGCTGCTGGCCGAGCAATGTGGCTGGCTGATGGCGACCGAAGTGCTGGCTGTCGGGCTGGACCTGAGCTTTGCCCCCGTGCTGGACCTGGATCATGAGCGCAGCGCTGTCGTCGGGTCGCGTTCTTTCGAAGGCGACCCAGAGCGTGCGGCGTTGCTGGCAGGGGCGTTCATTCGTGGCATGAACGCGGCTGGCATGGCGGCTACCGGCAAGCATTTCCCCGGTCACGGCTGGGCTGAAGCCGACTCTCACGTGGCTATCCCGAATGACGAGCGCAGCCTTGAACAGATTCGTGCTGCCGATCTGGTGCCGTTTGCACGCCTGAGTCAACAACTCGCTGCAGTCATGCCCGCCCATGTGATCTACCCGAAGGTCGATTCACAGCCAGCCGGTTTTTCAAAGCGCTGGTTGCAGGGCATCCTGCGTGACGAACTGAAATTCGACGGTGTTATTTTCAGTGACGATCTGTCGATGGCCGGAGCCCATGTGGTCGGTGATGCCGCCAGTCGTATCGAGGCGGCGCTGACGGCGGGTTGCGACATGGGACTGGTGTGCAACGACCGTGCTGCGGCAGAACTGGCACTCAGTGCGGCACAGCGTCTGAAGGTCAAGCCTTCGTCGCGCATCGCCCGCATGCGTGGTCAGGCATCGGCCAGCACCGACTATCGGCAACACCCGCGCTGGCAGGCCGCGCTTCAGGCGCTGCGCGCTGCCCAACTGATCGATTAAGGATTTGCGATGACTGTATACGCGATTATTGGCGGTACCGGCCTGACTCAACTCGAAGGCCTGAACATTCGGCAATCCTTGCCGATGAACACGCCTTACGGCGTACCTTCCGGCGAAATACAGATCGGCGATTATGCCGGTCGCGAAGTGATGTTTCTGGCGCGCCACGGTCACCCGCACCGATTGCCGCCACACCAGGTCAACTACCGGGCCAACATCTGGGCCTTGAAACAGGCTGGTGCGCAAGCGATTCTGGCGGTCAATGCAGTGGGTGGTATCCACCCGGCAATGGGTACCGGACATTTTTGCGTGCCGCATGATCTGGTCGACTACACCAGCGGTCGCCAGCACACCTTCTTCGCCGATGACCTGGAGGAAGTCACGCATATCGACTTCAGCTACCCCTACAGCGAAGCGCTGCGGGCGCGGCTGATTGCGGCGCTGGCCGCTGAAGGGTGCGCGTTTTCCGATCGTGGCGTCTATGCCTGTACTCAGGGGCCGCGCCTGGAGACGGTCGCCGAAATCGTCCGCCTTGAGCGCGACGGTTGCGACATTGTCGGCATGACCGGTATGCCCGAAGCCGCTCTGGCTCGTGAGCTGGAGCTTGAATATGCCTGTCTGGCGCTGGTCGTGAACCCGGCGGCCGGCAAATCGACCACCGTCATTACCATGGCGGAAATCGAACAGGCCCTGCGCGACGGAATGGGCAAGGTCAAGGCCACCCTTGCCCGGGTTCTGTCAGCCTCCTGACTTACAGCATGCGCTTCAGGGTATTGTCCTTGCGCACAAGGTGATGCCAGAGCGCTGCGACTATATGCAGGCCGATGACGTAGTAAAAGATGGAGCCCAGTAGCTTGTGCACATCCTCGAACGTCTCGGCCGTGCGGTCGGAGGTAGGCAGTGGCCAGGGTATCTGCAGGTCGGTGAGGGGAACAGGTAACGCGCCTTTTTCAATCATTACCGTCAGCAGGCCCAGTAAAGGCTGGGCAAACAGAAACGCATACAGCGCGTAATGGGTCAGCGTTGCAGCCAGCCGCAACGCGCCTTCAAGCGGCGGCGTGATGCCGGGCGGATGATGTCTTCTACGCTCGGCGACGCGAAAAAACGCCATTACCAGAATCACGATCCCGACCCAGAAATGGCTCTGCACTACCAGCGTGCGGTATTCCGAACCCTTGCCAAACTGGGTACGGCTCAGAATCAGGGCATAGGCCAGCACAATCATGATGGCCATGATCCAGTGCAGCCATCTGGCTCTTGCGGTGTAGCGTTGAGAAGTCAGTGCATCCACGTTTGGATTCCTTGTCGCTTTTTTTCAGGCCTGGTAAGCAGTTTAGGCCGTTGACCGGAGCCCTGCGTTTCATTCGCCCCTGATTTTTTTTAACGGTAGGGCGGTGCCAGTAGAGGCGTGCCATTGAGTATGGCAAATACGCAGCAAGGGCGACACGCGACGGAACCTGTGCGCATGGGTGGCTTCATATGACGTGAATATTCACCCGGGAGCAAGTCTTGACCAGTGCCAATCCGCCTGTCGGCCCGACAACGCCAGTGTCCGCCAGTGTTTCATTGAATGTACTGACCATGAACATGCACATGGGCTTTGGCATTTTCAATCGCCGCTTCATTCTGCCGGAGTTGCGTGAGGCCGTGCGTACTGTATCGGCCGATATCGTGTTTCTTCAGGAAGTGCATGGCGAACACCAGAGTCATGCGCGCAGCGTCAAGGACTGGCCAACGATTTCCCAGTACGAATTTCTTGCCGACAGCATGTGGAGCGACTTTGCCTATGGTCGCAACGCGGTGTATCCGGATGGCGATCACGGTAACGCGCTGCTGTCCAAATACCCCATCACCCGGCACGAAAATCTCGACATTTCCATTCATGGCACCGAGCAGCGAGGTTTGTTGCACTGCATTCTGGAGGTGCCGCACGCTGGCCCGGTGCATGCCGTGTGTGTGCACCTGGGACTACGTGAAAGCCACCGGCGTCAGCAGCTCAAATTGCTTACTGAACTGATGGCGCGTCTTCCCGAAGGCGAACCGGTGATCGTGGCCGGGGATTTCAACGATTGGCGCCAGCGCGCCGATGCGTTGTTAAAGGACACCGGGTTGCACGAGGTGTTTGTCGAGCGATTCGGCGCACCCGCCAAGAGCTTTCCGGCCCGTTGGCCTTTGCTCAGGCTGGACCGGATCTATGTTCGCGATGCGGCTTCCCATCGGCCGAAGGTGTTGTCCAGCCGACCGTGGTCTCACCTTTCCGATCATGCACCGCTTGCGGTGGAGTTGACCTTATGAGCGATACGGCAGGGCAGTGGTGTGATGGCAACTCGGTGGAGTTGCTGATCAATGGCGAAGACTTCTATGCACGGGTATTCGAGTGCATACGTGCTGCGCGTAAAGAGGTGCTGATCGAGACCTTCATCATCTTTGAAGACCGCATCGGCGAGGGTTTGCAGCAGGCATTGCTCGAAGCGGCAGCCAATGGTGCAAACGTCGTGGTCACGGTGGATGACTACGGGACTTCGGACCTGAGTTCGACATTCGTCAAAACCATGATCGATGCCGGTATCCAGATTCAATTGTTCGATCCACGCCCGCGGTTCATGGGCATGCGCACCAACCTGTTCCGTCGTCTGCATCGCAAGGTGGTGGTGATCGACGGCGAGCTGGGCTTTATCGGCGGCATCAACTACAGCGTCGATCATATGACCGACACCGGTCTTACTGCCAAACAGGACTACGCCGTTCTGGTACGCGGCCCGATTGTGGGCGATATCCATCAGAGCGCGCTGAATATGCTCAGCACGGCAGTTCGGGCGAAGTTGCCACCGATACCGCTCAAGCTGGACCGTGCCGGCGACGCTCGCATGTTGCTTGCCGAGCGCGACAACGGCGAACACAGCACCGATATCGAAGAGCAGTATCTCAAGGCCATTCGCGCTGCGACTCAACGCATCACGCTGGCCAATGCGTATTTCTTCCCCAGCTATCGCTTTCTGCGTGAGCTGCGCAATGCATCACGACGGGGCGTCAAGGTCACGCTGATTCTGCAAGGCCAGCCAGACATGCCGTTTGTACGGGTCTGCTCACGGTTGACCTATACCTACCTGCTGCGCGACGGCGTCGTCATTCACGAGTACAAACAACGCGCGTTGCACGGCAAGGTTGCACTAATCGATCAGGAATGGTCCACGGTGGGCTCCAGTAACCTTGACCCGCTGAGCCTGGCGCTGAATCTGGAAGCCAACCTGTTCATTCGCGACCGGGCACTCAACGATCATTTGCAGAGCCACCTGATGGAGCTTGCTGCTGCGCACAGCACTCAGATGAGCCTTAAAGGCGCGGCGCGCGGCCAGTGGTGGCGTGCGCCGATGATCGTGTTGAGCTTCTTTTTCCTGCGGCGTTTTCCGGCGATTGCCGGTTTGTTCCCGGTTCACGGCGTACGCCTCAAGCCCATACGCGCCGGTGACGTGGTGCCAGAAGCGAAAGTGATCGAGCAGCAGCAGAATAACCACGAGATGGACCAGGAGAAAACCTCATGACCCAGGCCGCAAGTGCAGCGCCGCAAAGTGCGCAGGGAGCCAAATGGAAATGGGCAAAGCGGGTGTTCAATCTGTTTTTCTTCATTGCCGTCCCGGTTCTGTTGTTTCTGCTGGTCAAGAACCTTGACTGGCAGGAGGTGAAGCAGGCGCTGGCGTCTTACAAGGCCAGCACGCTGGCCATCGCAGCCGTTGTGGCGTTTGCCAGTTATGCTACTTATTGCGGCTTCGATGTGCTGGCGCGCTATTACACCCGTCACAGATTGTCGATCAAACAGATCGTGCCCGTGACGTTTGTCTGCTATGCGTTCAACCTCAACCTCAGTTCATGGGTGGGCGGCATCGCCTTGCGTTATCGGCTGTATTCCCGGCTCGGACTGGATGTTTCGACCATCACCCGGATTCTCAGCCTTAGCCTTATTACCAACTGGCTGGGCTATATGTTGCTGGCCGGTTTTGTGTTTTCAATGCGTTTTCTGGAATTGCCTGAAGAATGGTCGATCGGCACCACGACCCTGCAACTGATCGGTTTCGGACTGTTGGCCGTGTGTTTTGCCTACTTGTTGGCCTGCCGGTTTTCCAAAAAACGCTCCTGGACCGTCCGTGATCAGGAATTCAATCTGCCGTCGATGAAGCAGGCCTTGATGCAGGCCAGTCTGGGTGCCCTGAACTGGTCGTTGATGGCCGCCGTGATTTACACGCTGCTGCCCGACAAGGCCTTTTATCCGGCGATTCTCGGGGTGCTGCTGATCAGCAGTATTGCGGGTGTCATCACCCACATTCCGGCGGGGCTCGGCGTGCTTGAAACAGTCTTCATTACCTTGTTGGCGCACCAGTTCTCCAAGGGCAGCCTGCTGGCCGCTCTGATCGGTTACCGCGCTATCTATTTTCTGCTGCCGCTGCTCATTGCATTGGTGGTGTACCTGGTGCTGGAGAAGCGCGCGAAGAAAATGGGCGAGAAGAACCAGCAGCGAATGGGTGAGCAGGCGAAATCCTGAGCGACGTGAATCAACGCTTTGTCTGCTCGTGCAGAGCGGTGTATCGAGTCTGGCACCCGCTCTCAATCATCGAACCCGACCTGTTCATGTATCTCGTCGACTTTCAGCTCCAGTCGGTACGCCACTGCGATAAACAGTGCCTGGCACAGGCACAGGGTGGCGCTCAGCGAGCGGAAGGCGAATGAACTGCCTTCATTGACCAGCAATACCGAATTGGCGCGCTTGGCCAGGGGCGACAGGTTGCTGTCGGTGATGATCAGCGTCTTGGCCTGATGATGCTGGGCGATGCGCAGGCAGTGCTGGGTTTCCTTGCCGTAAGGCGTGAAGCTGATCGCAATCACCAGATCATTGGCGCGCACGCTGCGCATCTGCTCGCGATAGCTGCCCCCCAGGCCGGAAATCAAATGAATACGCTTGTTGGTGTGTTGCAGGTTGTAAACCAGATAATCCGCCACCGCGAATGAGCGGCGCACGCCCACGACATAGATGTTGTCGGCGTTGACCACCAGGTCCACGGCTTTTTCGAATTCATCATCGTCCAGTTCTGCACTCAGACGTTCCAGCCCGGAGAGCGTAGCGCTCACGCATTCGCGTGCCAGATCGCCGGCGTTGGCCTTCTGCGATTTGTTGGCGATCATGCTGCGGATACGCTGCTGGTAATTCTGTACCGGCGTGGTCTTGTGCGTGTACGCCTCGCGAAACAGCGCCTGCATTTCGCTGAAGCCGCTGAACCCGAAGCGCTGGGAGAACCGCACAATCGCCGAGGGGTGGACTTCGCACTCGCGGGCGATATCACTGATCCGGTCAACCATGATCCGGTCGCTCTGCTGGCTCATATAACTGGCGATCCGCTTGAGCTGACGCGGCAACCCGTCGTACTCGTCAGTGATCAGCCGCAGCAAGCCTTCGGCACTGTTCGGCGGCATGTCGAGGCTCGTCTCGGGCAGTGTGGGCTGATCGGCGCTGGTCATATTCAAATCCTTTCTGCTTGTCAGGGCGATTTTTCGGGTGACGCCTTTATGAGCCTGACGGTGAAGGCTGCCTGTGGCAGGGGCGATGACTATATCTTACCCGTCTACGCATTGTGCCAGCACTTGAATAGCGGTATGGAAAAAATATTCCACTGAAAATAATTATAGAATAAATATTGATTGATCAGGCTCGACGTTTTACGCTGCATTCACAAAGCAGCGCGTACACAGGTTGCAAGCGCTGCAGGCTGATAAAAATAACAGGAGCCACCATGGGCCAGACACGCTTTGCCACTGGGCGTCAGTTGGATCTGATCTGCCTTGGACGCCTGGGCGTCGATCTTTATGCGCAACAAGTAGGCGCACGCCTGGAAGACGTTTCCAGCTTCGCCAAGTACCTGGGCGGCTCATCGGCCAATATTGCCTTTGGCACTGCCAGGCTGGGGCTCAGGTCGGCCATGCTGAGCAGGGTCGGTGACGACCATATGGGCCGCTTTCTGGTCGAATCGCTGGCGCGTGAAGGCTGTGATGTCAGCGCCATCAAGCGCGATCCCGAACGCTTGACCGCCATGGTGCTGCTGGGGCTGAAGGACCGTGAAACGTTTCCCCTCGTGTTCTACCGCGAAAACTGCGCTGACATGGCCTTGCGCGCCGAGGATATCGACGAGCAGCAGATCGCGTCGAGCAAGGCCCTGCTGATCACAGGCACGCATTTTTCCACTGACCAGGTATTCAAGGCCAGCAGTCAGGCGCTCGACTATGCCGAGAAGCACGGCGTCAAACGCGTGCTGGATATCGATTACCGCCCGGTCCTCTGGGGGCTGGCGGGCAAGGCAGATGGCGAAACGCGGTTTGTCGCCGATCAGAAGGTCAGCCAGCATGTGCAGCGCATCCTGCCGCGTTTCGACCTGATCGTCGGCACTGAAGAAGAATTCCAGATTGCCGGTGGCTCCACCGATTTGCTCACCGCCCTGCGTACGGTGCGTGAACTGAGCGCCGCAACGCTGGTCGTCAAGCTCGGTCCGCAAGGTTGCACGGTGATTCACGGTGCCATTCCTGCGCGCCTTGAAGATGGCGCAATCTACCCAGGCGTGCGCGTTGAAGTGCTCAACGTTCTGGGGGCAGGTGATGCATTCATGTCCGGGTTCCTCAGCGGCTGGCTCAAGGATGCCAGCGACGAACGTTGCTGCCAGTTGGCCAATGCCTGTGGCGGGCTGGTGGTCTCGCGCCACGCCTGTGCACCCGCGATGCCCACCCCGGCAGAACTCGATTATCTGTTCAACAGCCCGGAACCCATTACCCGCCCGGATCAGGATGTCGTTTTGCAACGACTGCATCAGGTTAGCGTGCCGCGCAAGCAGTGGCGGCAGTTGTTCATCTTTGCCTTCGATCATCGCGGCCAGCTGGTCGAACTGGCTCAACAGGCCGGGCGCGACACGGGCAGTATCAGCCATCTCAAACAACTGTTCGTGCAAGCGGTCGAGCGTGTCGAAGCCGGCCTGCGCCAACGTGGTATCGAAGCCGATGTCGGGCTGCTTGCCGATCAACGCTTCGGACAGGATTCACTCAATGCAGCGACCGGCCGCGGCTGGTGGGTAGCGCGTCCGGTAGAAGTGCAGGGTTCCAGGCCCCTGGCGTTCGAACATGGTCGCTCCATTGGCAGCAATCTGCTCGCCTGGCCGCAGGAGCAGATCATCAAGTGTCTGGTGCAATATCACCCCGATGACGAGCCAATGCTGCGCCTGGAACAGGAGGCGCAGATCAAGGCGCTCTATGACGCGTCGAAAGTCAGTGGTCACGAACTGTTGCTGGAAATCATCCCGCCCAAGGATCACCCGTCGCCCCATCCAGATGTGATGGTCCGGTCGCTGAAGCGTTTGTACAACCTGGGCATCTATCCCGCCTGGTGGAAGATCGAAGCGCAGAGCGCGCAGGTCTGGCAGCAGCTGGACGAGTTGATCCAGCAGCGTGATCCCTACTGCCGTGGCGTGGTACTGCTTGGGCTCAACGCACCGGTCGAAGACCTCGCCGCCGGTTTTGCCGAAGCCCGACACAGCCGCGTCTGCCAGGGGTTTGCCGTCGGCCGGACAATATTTCGCGAGCCAAGCCGGGCCTGGATGGCCGGAGAAATAGACGATGCAGCGTTGGTCAGTCGGGTGCAGAGCACCTTTAACTGGTTGATCGAGTCCTGGCGCGAAAGCCGCGCCTGATTCTTTCTTGATCTGACGTCGCGATAACAACAAAAAAGGTGCAGCCATGCCCGTTTCCACTTCAACACCCAGGATCCGCATCGGCATCAATCCGATCTCCTGGAGCAACGATGATCTGCCCGCTCTCGGTGGAGAAACGCCGTTGAGCACTGCCTTGAGCGAAGGCAAAGCCATCGGTTACGAGGGGTTTGAACTCAACGGCAAGTTTCCGAAAGATGCCAAAGGGGTCGGCGATGTGTTGCGGCCTTATGATCTGGCGCTGGTTTCCGGCTGGTATTCGAGCCGTCTGGCGCGACGCTCGGTGGCGGAAGAAATTGCAGCCATTACCCCGCACGTTCAGTTGCTTGCCGAGAACGGCGCTTCGATATTGGTGTATGGCGAAGTAGCCGACTCGATTCAGGGGCAACGCATCCCGCTGGTCGAACGACCGCGCTTTCATACCGATGCGGCATGGCGCGAATACGCCGAAAAGCTCACCGAACTGGCGCGTTTCACGTTATCCAGGGGCGTGCGCCTGGCGTATCACCATCACATGGGCGCTTACGTCGAGTCGCCACAGGATATCGACCGGCTGATGGCGCTGACCGGCGAGGAAGTCGGGCTGCTGTTCGATTCCGGGCATTGCTACATGGGCGGGGGCGAACCTCTGCTGGTCTTGAGCAAACACATCGGGCGTGTCTGTCATGTGCATTTCAAGGACGTACGCAAGCCCGTGGTGCAATTGGCACGCAATAATCTCTGGAGTTTTCCGGACTGCATCATCAATGGCACGTTCACCGTCCCGGGTGACGGCGATATCGATTTTTCAGCACTGCTGAAGGTGTTGCTGCAAGCCGATTACAGCGGCTGGCTGGTGGTCGAGGCCGAACAGGACCCGGCAGTAGCGCCGAGCTATGTGTACGCCAAAAAGGGTTACGACACGTTGCGCCAATTGCTGGCCGATGCGCAATAAGGAGGACTGAACCGTGAATCTGCTGACCAAGAGCAAACCCCAGGGCCGTGACATCGTGGCGCTGGCACCCGGCTCGCTCGACTATGTGAGCTTTGCCGCCTACCGCCTGGAGAGCGGGGAGCGTCTGCCTCTCAGCGCAGAGCACAACGAACTGTGCGTGGTCTTGCTGGCCGGGCACGCCAGCGTGACCGGCGAAGCACCGGGGCAGGGCGCTTTCGGCTGGGACAACATCGGCGACAGGCAATCGGTGTTCGAAGAGAAATCACCGTTCGCGGTCTACCTGCCGCCCGGGAGTCAGGCCGAGTTTGTCGCACGCGGGCCGGTGCATCTGGCCGTATGCACTGCGCCAGGCGATGCAGGCAAACACCTTCCGGCCCGGCTGATCATGCCCGACAGCATGAAGCGCAGTGTGCGCGGCAAGGGTGCCAACACCCGCTATGTGTGCGACATCCTGCCGGACAGTGAACCGGCGCACTCCCTGCTGGTGGTCGAGGTGCGAACCCCTTCGGGGCACTCCTCCAGCTACCCGCCACACAAGCACGACCGGGACAACCTGCCCCACGAGAGCTTTCTCGAAGAAACCTACTACCACCAGGTCAACCCGCCGCAGGGTTTTGTCTTTCAGCGGGTCTACACCGACGACCGCAGCATCGATCAGGCCATGGCCGTGGAAAACAATGATCTGGTGACGGTGCCCAAAGGCTATCACCCGGTGTCCGTGCCCTACGGTTACGAATCTTATTACCTGAACGTGATGGCCGGTCCGACGCGCGCCTGGCAGTTTCACAACGATCCACAGCACAGCTGGCTGCTGGATCTCTGATTTCCCCTTTTTTTCTGGAGGCATGAGATGAACGAGTCACCGGTGATCGGTCACTACATCAACGGACAGCTTGAAGACGGCGATGGTGAGCGCTACAGCGATGTCTTCAACCCGGCCATTGGCACTGTTCAGGCGCGTGTTGCGCTGGCCAGCGCGAAGACTGTGGATGAAGCGGTCGCATCGGCCAGAGCGGCGTTTCCGGCCTGGGCCGACCAATCCTCGCTACGTCGGGCGCGGGTGATGTTCAAGTTCAAGGAGTTGCTGGACCGGCATCACGACGAGCTGGCGCAGATCATCTGCCGCGAACACGGCAAGGTGTTGTCCGATGCGCGCGGTGAGGTCGTACGCGGTATCGAGATTGTCGAATTTGCCTGCGGCGCGCCGAACCTGCTGAAAAGCGATTTCAGCGACAACATCGGCGGCGGTATTGATAACTGGAATTTGCGTCAGCCGTTGGGGGTCTGCGCCGGGGTCACGCCGTTCAACTTTCCGGTCATGGTGCCGTTGTGGATGATCCCCATGGCACTGGTGACCGGCAACTGCTTCATTCTCAAGCCTTCCGAGCGCGACCCCTCGGCCAGTCTGCTGATGGCGCGCCTGCTCAAGGAGGCCGGTCTGCCCGATGGCGTATTCAACGTGGTGCAGGGCGACAAGGTGGCGGTTGATGCCCTGTTGCAGCACCCCGACATCGAGGCCATTTCCTTCGTGGGTTCGACTCCGATTGCCGAGTACATCCATCAACAGGGCACTGCCCATGGCAAGCGCGTGCAGGCGCTGGGCGGGGCCAAGAATCACATGATCGTGATGCCTGATGCAGACCTCGATCAGGCTGCCGACGCCCTGATCGGGGCAGCCTATGGTTCAGCGGGTGAGCGCTGCATGGCGATTTCCATTGCCGTGGTGGTGGGCGATGTCGGCCAACAGTTGATCGACAAGCTGCTGCCACGCATCGATCAGCTCAAGGTGGGCAACGGCATGCAGCCCGACTCGGACATGGGGCCGCTGGTCACCGCAGTGCACAAGGCCAAGGTCGAGGGCTTTATTGAGCAGGGCGTAAAAGAGGGCGCGAAGCTGATCGTCGACGGCCGCGGCTTCAAGGTTCCGGGGGCCGAGCAGGGCTTTTTCGTCGGGGCAACGCTGTTCGATAACGTCACGCCGCAGATGCAGATCTACAAAGAGGAAATCTTCGGTCCAGTGCTGGGCATCGTGCACGTCGCGGATTTCGCTAGCGCCGTCGAGCTGATCAACGCACACGAATTCGGTAACGGTGTGTCGTGCTTCACCAGCGATGGCGGCGTGGCCCGTGCCTTTGCTCGCAACATCAAGGTCGGCATGGTCGGTATCAACGTACCGATTCCGGTGCCCATGGCCTGGCATTCGTTCGGCGGCTGGAAGCGTTCGCTGTTTGGTGATCACCATGCTTATGGCGAAGAGGGCCTGCGTTTTTACAGCCGCTACAAGAGCGTCATGCAGCGCTGGCCGGACAGCATCGCCAAAGGTCCCGAGTTCAGCATGCCGACTGCCAGGTAACCTTTATCAATGGAATGTTGCGGAGAACAAGAACAATGAGCCAACCCCTGCGTTTCGCGCTGAATCGGATGGTCGCGCCGCGCCTGTCTCTGGAGGCTTTCGTGGATCTGGCTGTGAAGCTGGGTGCCGATGCCATCGAGATTCGCAACGACCTCAAGGGCATCGAGATCGAAAATGGTACTGCGCCTGAGGTCGTTCGTGACCTGTGTGCTGCCAAGGACATCCAGGTGCTGTCGATCAATGCGCTGTACCCGTTCGACGTCTGGAATGAAGAGCGCGCCGCCCAGGCGACGAAGCTTGCGCGGTATGCACGCGACTGTGGTGCGCGCGGTCTGGTGCTGTGCCCGCTGAATGACCGCGCCGATTCGCGTAACGGCGCGCAGCGCGCTTCGGGGTTGCGCACCGCGCTGACTGCGTTGGCACCGATTCTTCGTCAGCACGGGATCCTCGGCTTCGTCGAACCGCTCGGCTTCGAGGAATGTTCTTTGCGCCTCAAGCGTCAGGCGGTGGACGCGATCAGGGCAGTGGGCGGGCTGGATGTCTACCGGCTGGTTCATGACACCTTTCATCACCATCTGGCCGGCGAGGTCGAGCTGTTCCCGGAACTGACCGGACTGGTGCATATCTCCGGTGTCGAGGATGCGCAGGCACCGCTCAGCAGTATTCGCGATGGCCATCGCGTGCTGGTTGGTGAAGCGGACATACTGGGCAATGCATCGCAGATCGAGCGTTTGCTGGACAGTGGCTATCAGGGCCATCTGTCGTTCGAGCCATTTGCCGAAAGCGTTCATGCACTGGACGACATTCCCCTGGCGATAGCGGCCAGCATGACGCATTTGTCACGAGCCGTTTCGCAGCGTCACTGATCAGGCAGCGTCATGTGACAGCAGCGCCCGATACGGAGTAAAGGCCGTAAGGACGAGCCACCTCAAACAAGAACAAGGTGCGAACATGAGTACAACCCGACTGACCATGGCTCAGGCTCTGGTGAAGTTCCTTGATAACCAGTACGTCGAAGTCGACGGCGTGCAGAGCAAATTCGTCGCTGGCATCTTCACTATTTTCGGCCACGGTAATGTGCTGGGGCTTGGGCAGGCCCTGGAGCAGGATTGTGGCGATCTGGTCGTTCATCAAGGCCGTAACGAGCAGGGCATGTGTCACGCCGCCATCGGTTTTGCCAAGCAGCACCAGCGTCGCAAGATTTACGCTTGCAGCTCTTCGGTGGGCCCGGGTGCGGCGAATATGATCACCGCCGCTGCAACGGCTTCGGCCAATCGCATTCCGCTGTTGCTGTTACCGGGTGACGTCTATGCCAGCCGTCAGCCCGACCCGGTGCTGCAACAGATAGAGCAGTTTCACGACCTGAGTATCAGCACCAACGATGCGTTCAAGGCGGTGAGCAAATACTGGGACCGCATCAACCGCCCCGAGCAGTTGATGAGTGCAGCGCTCAATGCCATGCGGGTGCTGACCGATCCAGCCGACACGGGTGCCGTCACACTGGCGCTGCCTCAGGATGTGCAGGCCGAGGCCTACGATTACCCGGACAGCTTCCTGCAAAAACGCGTACACCGTATCGACCGTCGTCCGCCGAGCAAAGCCATGCTCGACGACGCATTGAGGCTGTTCGGCAGCAAGCGCAAGCCATTGCTGATCTGCGGTGGCGGCGTGCGTTATTCCGGTGCGGCAGATGCTGTGCAAGCCTTTGCCGAACGTTTCGGTATCCCGTTCGCTGAAACCCAGGCAGGCAAGAGTGCAATCGTTTCGGCGCACCCGTTGAACATGGGCGGTATTGGCGAAACGGGCACGCTGGCGGCCAATCAGCTGGCGAAAGAGGCGGACCTGATTATCGGCGTCGGCACTCGTTACAGCGATTTCACCACAGCCTCGAAATGGCTGTTCCAGAACCCGGATGTGCAGTTTCTCAACCTGAATGTCGGTGCCTTCGATGTGCAGAAACTGGACGGCGTGCAGGTGCTGGCCGATGCACAGGTGGCATTGCAGGCATTGACCGAAAGCCTGCAAGCCAGCGGCTACTGTGCTGACTGGGGCGATGCGCCGCAGACAGCCCGTGCGCAACTGGATGCCGAGGTTGAACGCCTGTATGCGGTCGAGTATCAGGGCGAGGATTTCGTCCCGGAGATCAACGATCACCTGGACCCGGCCGTGTTGCGCGAATTTATCGAACTGACCGGTTCGTGTCTGACCCAGAGCGGCGTACTGGGCATCCTCAACCAGAGCCTGCCTGCCGACGCGGTGATCGTTGCGGCGGCAGGCAGCCTGCCCGGTGATCTTCAGCGTGCCTGGCGCAGCACCGGGGTTGACACCTATCACGTCGAATACGGTTACTCATGCATGGGCTATGAGGTCAACGCTGCATTGGGCGTGAAGCTCGCGGCACCGCACCGGGAAGTATTTGCGCTGGTCGGCGATGGCTCTTACATGATGCTCCACTCGGAGCTGGCGACCTCGATTCAGGAGCGGCGCAAGGTCAACGTGGTGTTACTGGACAACATGACCTTCGGCTGCATCAACAACCTGCAAATGGAGCATGGCATGGACAGCTTTGGCACCGAGTTCCGTTTCCGCAATCCGGAAACGGGCAAGCTCGATGGTGCTTTTGTGCCGGTGGATTTTGCCATGAGTGCTGCCGCCTATGGTTGCAAGACCTACAAGGTCAGTACCGCCGAGCAACTGCGCCAGGCGCTCGCCGATGCACAACGTCAGACGGTATCGACGCTGATCGACATCAAAGTCCTGCCCAAGACCATGATCCACAAATACCTGTCGTGGTGGCGTGTCGGGGTGGCTGAAGTGTCAACGACCGGCACCACGGCTCAGGTTTACGAAAAACTCAATCGCGAGCTGGCCAAGGCGCGTCAGTACTGATCACTTTTATCGTTCGGCACCCGTGGCCCGTTCACGGAACATCCAATAAAAAAAGGAACATGGAAATGGCATTGAAACTCGGCGTAATCGGTACGGGCGCAATCGGTCAGGATCATATCCGGCGTTGCAGTAAAACACTGGTCGGCAGCCAGGTGGTAGCCGTCACCGACATCAATCTGGAGCAGGCGGCCAGGGTGGTGCGCGAGCTGGACATCAGCGCCGAGGTATATGCCGACGGCTACGCGCTGATTGCCGCGCCCGACGTCGAGGCGATTCTGGTCTGCTCATGGGGGCCGAGCCATGAAGCGTTTGTGCTGGCGGCCATTGCTGCAGGCAAACCGGTCTTCTGCGAAAAGCCGCTGGCGGTGACCGCCGAGGGGTGCCGACACATCGTCGAGGCCGAGATTGCCAGCGGCAGGCGTCTGGTCCAGGTCGGCTTCATGCGCCCGTATGACCAGGGTTATCGTGCCCTCAAAGCGGTTATCGACAGTGGCCGGATTGGTGAGCCGTTGATGCTGCACTGCGCACACCGCAACCCTCGGGTCGGCGAGAACTACAAGACCGACATGGCCATCACCGACACGCTGATTCATGAGCTCAATGTACTGCGCTGGCTGCTCAACGATGACTACGTGTCGGTTCAGGTGGTATTCCCGCGCAAGACCAGCAAGGCCCTTGCGCACATGAAAGACCCGCAGATCGTGATGCTGGAAACGGCCAGAGGTACGCGCATCGACGTCGAGGTCTTCGTCAATTGTCAGTACGGCTACGACATTCAGTGCGAAGTGGTGGGCGAGAGCGGTATCGCCAGACTGCCCGAACCCTCGCACGTGCAACTGCGCAGCGAAGCCAAACTGTCGACCGCGATCCTGATGGACTGGAAGGACCGTTTCATCGCCGCCTATGACGTTGAATTGCAGGACTTCATCGACGGCGTCAGCGCCGGCACCATTAACGGGCCGTCGGCCTGGGACGGCTATGCCGCAGCGGTGGCCGCCGACGCCTGCGTTCAGGCGCAGAACAGTGGAGCGGTTGTGCCGGTGACCCTGGAAATGCGTCCTGCGTTCTATGGCTGACAGAGTCTGTCGCCAGTCAGGCTATCTCTCGAACAACACGACAGGGAGGCATCATGCGTATCGCACTGGATCCTTACATGTATCGACACCTGTCGCTGGGTGCGATGGTCGATAAGGCGGCGGAACTGGGCTACGACTACATTGAACTGTCACCGCGCGAAGATTTCATGCCGTTCTATAAGTACCCGCGTGTGGATCGTGCGCGGATCAGGGAGTTTCGCAGAGCCCTGACGGACGCCGGGGTGAAACTCTCTTCTCTGCTGCCGTTGTACCACTGGGCTGCGCCGGATGAAAATCTGCGTATCGCAGCGGTGCGCAACTGGAAGCGGGCGATCCAGATCGCCGTGGAGATGGACTGCGATCTGATCAACACCGAATTCAGCGGTCAGTCTGACGCTCCACTGGTGTGCGAAAACCAGTTCATGAAGTCCATGGATGAGCTGATGCCACACTTCGAGCGAGAAGGCATCCGGCTCGATATCCAGGCGCACCCTTACGACTTCTGCGAGCGCAACAACGAGTCGGTAGACATCATTCGCGGGCTGGACCGCGACTGGATCAATTACCTGTACGCCGCGCCACATACCTTTTTCTACGACGACGGCCTGGGAGACGTTGCGTCCATGCTTCGGTACGCGGGTGACAAGCTCACCCACCTGATCATTGCCGACACCTATAATCACCGTGCTTCGTCCAGTCTGCGTTATATCGTCAACCCGCCCGGCGTCACGGCAACGGTGCATCAGCATCTGGACATCGGGCAGGGCGAGGTGGACTGGACGGCGTTCTTTTCGACGTTGCGCGAGATCGATTTCGACGGTATCGCCACAGTGGCCGTATTTGCCTGGGAGGAGCGCGCAGATGAGTCGAGCCGATTCATGCTGGAACGGGTCAAAAGCGAGCTGCTGCGTTGATACGTCGGCATCCAATACACGACCCTTGGCTGCGGCCATGAGGTTCATGGGCTACAGGAGATATCCATGCGAGCAGGGCTGGTGGGCTACGGCAAAGGCGGGCGTTACTTTCATGCAACGCTGATTTCGAGTTTGCCCGGTGCCACATTTGCAGGCGTTGTCACCCGGTCACCCGAGCGAAAACAGGAAGTGGTCAACGACCATCCCGGCGTGGCAACCTTCGACACGCTGGCCGAAATGGTCGCCGCCGGGGTTGATGTGGTGGTGATTTCGACGCCGTTGGCATCGCGCCGGGCGTTGATCCTCGAGGCGATAGAACTGGGCGTCGCGGTGGTCAGCGACAAACCCTTTGCCAGCGATGCGGCTCAGGCCCGCGAACTGGTGGACGCGGCAGAACGGCGGGGCGTACTGCTCAGCGTTTATCAGAACAGGCGATGGGATTCCGACTTTCTCACCGTGCGCAAACTGATCGACAACAAGGCGTTGGGGGATATCAGCCGGTTCGAGTCCAGCATCGAACGCTATTCGCCACGCTCCGTCGGCAAGGCCAGCGGAGGCGGCATGCTGCGTGACCTCGGCAGCCATCTGGTGGATCAGGCGCTGGTCTTGTTCGGACCGGTCGAGCGGGTGTACGCAGAACTGCAGTTCGCTGCGCCCGGAGACGAACTGGACCATACATTTTTCGTGTCCTTGAGCCATGCCGGTGGCGTGACTTCGCATCTGTCCGGCAGTTGTCTGCAAAACACTGCCAAGCCCCGTTTCAGGGTCAGCGGATCAAAAGGCTGTTACAGCGTCGAAGGGCTGGATGGCCAGGAGGAAGCTGCATTTGCAGGCCTTACACCGCGGTCCGAGGGCGAGCGCTGGGGCGTCGAAGAGCATCGACGCTGGGGGTGGTTCGAGCAGGGTGAGCATCGCGAACGTGTGCCTTCGGAGCGCGGATGCTGGCTTGAATTCTATCGCCAGCTGCAGGAAGCCGTTGACCGGCAGGGCAGTAATCCGGTCAACCCTCATGATGCCATTGCCTCGGCACAGGTTATGGATGCAGCCCGTTTGAGCGCCAGTGAAGGAAGGGTTGTGATGCTGTAATCAGCTACATTGCAACCCGCCAGCAAGAGAGCCCGACGCCTGAAAAGCGTCGGGCTTTGTCGTAAAGGCATCCGAATAAAAATGAAATGGAATAAAATTCTAAAATCAGTTGAATTGGAAAATATTTTCCAATAGAGTCTTTTTCAGGTTACCGACTATCGAATCACTCGGGCTTTGAAGTTCTTCAAGACCACGAGAAGCAAGCCAACAAAAACAAAACAAAAGATAGGTACTGTCGATGAAAACCCCTACCTCTGGCTTTACTGCCAAGCGTTCTGTCACCTCGTCATTCTGGATTCGGACCATGGAGCGATTTTTCATGATCGTTGCCCGTGGCATGTGCGTGCAGCACAAGGACGCCCGATTGTTCTGCATTCCCGGAGCGACGGGCATTCGCCTGCCTCGCTGACAGGCCGTACCGGTTCTACGTCTTTACCAGGTCCCGACAACAACAAGAATTTGGAGACAGACCCTCATGAACACCAAGGTTCGCATTACCTCCCTGGCGGTGGCCCTGATGCTCGGCAGCAGTGCTGCACTGGCTGATATCAAGGTAGGGGTTGCCATGTCGCAGTTCGACGACACCTGGCTGACCTACCTGCGTCAGGACATGGGTGCCAAGGCAAAAGCCATGCCTGACGGTGTGGCGCTGCAATTCGTCGATGCCCGTGCAGATGTCAACAAGCAGATCGATCAGGTCAAGGAGCTCATCAACAAGAAGGTCGATGCCTTGATCGTCAACCCGGTGGACACCGCTGCGACAGCCAGTATCACCAAGGCGGCAGTCGCTGCCGGTATTCCGCTGGTCTACGTCAATCGCCGCCCGGATGATCCAAAACTGCCCGAAGGGGTTGCGACCGTCACCTCGGACGATACGGAGGCGGGCCGGCTGCAGGCGCAGTACATAGCCGACAAAATGGGCGGCAAGGGTAGCGTGATGATTTTGCTGGGTGATCTGGCCAACAACTCGACGCAGAACCGCACCAAGGGCGTCAAGGAAGTGCTGGCCAAATACCCGGGCATCAAGATAGATCAGGAGCAGACCGGCACCTGGCTGCGTCAGAAGGGCATGGACCTGACCAATGACTGGCTCACTCAGGGCCGAAAATTCAACGCAGTGATGGCCAACAACGATGAAATGGCCATTGGCGCTGCAATGGCGCTGAAGCAGGCCGGCGTCGAAAAAGGCACCGTGTTTGTCGCGGGTGTCGACGGTACGCCGGACGGGCTCAACGCCGTCACCAAAGGCGACCTGGCCGTCTCCGTTTTCCAGGATGCCAAAGGGCAGGCCGACGGGGCGATTGATGCCGCTGTGAAAATGGCCAAAAAGGAAAAGGTCGAGCCTCAGGCGATCATCATTCCTTATCGTCTGATCACGCCTGAAAACGTCGCTACCTTCAAATAACAGCAATCGACACGCCGGGGAGGAGCCTGAAATGCCCTCCCGCAGCCTGCCGCTTGAGGAGTCATGATCATGTTCGGTTCCGCTACTGCCAATCCGCCCGCGCAACGCGATCTGCCATCCAGTGATGTCGATGGTCTCACACCGGGTGCCGAGCCCCCTTACCTGCTGGAAATCAGCCACATCAGCAAGGGCTTCCCCGGTGTCATCGCACTCAACGATGTACAACTGCGTGTGCGCCCTGGCAGCGTGCTGGCGCTGATGGGCGAGAACGGAGCCGGGAAGTCGACGCTGATGAAAATCATCGCGGGCATCTACCAGCCGGACTCGGGCGAAATCCGCCTGCGTGGCAAGCCGGTTCGCTTCGAGACACCGCTTTCAGCCTTGCAGGCGGGCATCGCCATGATCCATCAGGAACTGAACCTGATGCCGTTCATGAGCATCGCCGAGAACATCTGGATCGGTCGCGAGCAGCTCAACGGCCTGCACATGGTCGATCACCGGGAGATGCACCGCTGCACGGCCGAATTGCTGGAGCGCCTGCGTATCAGGCTCGACCCGGAGGAACTGGTCGGCACGTTGAGTATTGCCGAGCGGCAGATGGTGGAGATCGCCAAGGCCGTGTCCTACGACTCGGACGTGCTGATCATGGACGAGCCGACCTCGGCCATTACGGAAACCGAAGTCGCTCACCTGTTTTCGATCATCAGCGACCTGCGCGCCCAGGGCAAGGGCATCATCTACATCACCCACAAGATGAACGAAGTTTTCGAAATCGCCGACGAAGTGGCAGTGTTCCGCGACGGCGCTTATATCGGTCTGCAACGCGCCGAAAGCATGGATGGCGACAGCCTGATCACCATGATGGTTGGCCGTGAGCTGACTCAGCTGTTTCCCGAGCGGGAAAAACCGGCAGGCGAGGTGCTGCTGTCAGTCAGCAATCTTTGCCTGAACGGCATTTTCAAGGGCGTGAGTTTTGACCTGCGTGCCGGCGAGGTTCTCGGTATTGCCGGGCTGATGGGATCGGGCCGGACCAATGTGGCCGAAACCCTGTTCGGCATAACCCCCAGCGACAGCGGCGAGGTCCGTTTTGATGGCAACGCGGTGCATATTGGCGATCCGCATCAGGCTATCGAACTGGGCTTTGCGCTGTTGACGGAGGACCGTAAATTGACGGGGCTGTTTCCATGCCTGTCGGTGATGGAAAACATGGAGATGGCCGTGCTGGCCAACTATGCCGGCAACGGTTTCGTACAACAGAAGGCTCTGCGCGCACTGTGCGAAGACATGTGCAAGAAGCTTCGGGTCAAGACCCCGTCGCTGGAGCAGTGCATCGACACATTGTCGGGCGGCAATCAGCAGAAGGCGCTGCTGGCGCGCTGGCTGATGACCAATCCCAGGGTACTGATTCTGGACGAGCCCACCCGCGGCATCGATGTGGGTGCCAAGGCGGAAATCTATCGCCTGATCTCCTTGCTGGCCAGTGAGGGTATGGCCGTCATCATGATTTCTTCGGAGCTGCCGGAGGTTCTCGGCATGAGTGACCGGGTGATGGTCATGCACGAAGGCGAAATGATGGGCGTCCTCGATCGGGGCGAAGCAACCCAGGAAAAAGTCATGCATCTGGCTTCCGGCCACAAGGTTCATTGAGTTCGCACTACAGGGCTCGGTAGAAGAAGAACAAAAGGGGAACGAACATGAGCAACGCGATCTTGCAAAACAAACCGGCGCTGGCGCCGACCAAGAGCAAACGGCGGCTGCCAACCGAATTGAGCATTTTTCTGGTGCTGATCGGCATAGGCCTGATCTTCGAGCTGTTCGGCTGGATCGTCCGTGATCAGAGCTTTCTGCTCAACTCTCAGCGGCTGGTGCTGATGATCCTGCAAGTGTCGATCATCGGCTTGCTGGCTATCGGCGTGACCCAGGTGATTATCACGACAGGCATCGACCTTTCGTCCGGCTCGGTACTGGCGCTGTCGGCAATGATTGCCGCGAGTCTGGCGCAGACTTCAGACTTTTCCCGTGCGGTATTTCCCTCGCTGACCGACCTGCCGGTGTGGATTCCGGTGGTAGCCGGTCTCGGGGTCGGGCTGCTGGCGGGTGCCATCAACGGCAGTATCATAGCCATAACCGGCATTCCGCCGTTTATTGCCACGCTGGGCATGATGGTCTCCGCGCGCGGTCTGGCGCGTTTCTATACCGAAGGTCAACCGGTCAGCATGCTCTCGGACTCCTACACGGCTATCGGACAGGGCGCGATGCCGGTGATCATTTTCCTGGTAGTGGCGGTTATCTTTCACATCGCCCTGCGCTACACCAAGTATGGCAAGTACACCTACGCGATCGGCGGCAACATGCAGGCGGCGCGTACCTCCGGGATTAACGTCAAGCGCCATCTTGTGATCGTCTACAGCATTGCCGGACTGCTGGCCGGGCTGGCGGGGGTGGTCGCTTCGGCGCGGGCCGCAACCGGGCAGGCCGGGATGGGCATGTCCTATGAACTGGACGCCATCGCTGCTGCGGTGATCGGCGGCACGAGTCTTTCCGGTGGGGTAGGTCGAATCACCGGCACTGTGATCGGCGCGCTTATCCTTGGGGTCATGGCCAGTGGTTTTACCTTTGTCGGCGTGGATGCCTATGTTCAGGACATTATCAAAGGGCTGATCATTGTGGTGGCGGTGGTAATCGATCAATATCGCAACAAGCGCAAGACCAAGCGCTGATTGGATAGAGTGTACGAAAGGGCCTTGAAGGCCCTTTTGTGCGTTTGATGTTGCAGGAACCGATTCGCTGTACGTGGGTCAGAGCCTCATCAAGCAGCATGCTGACCGGGTCTTTCGCCCGCATTTAAAGGGTTTTAAGGCAATTGCTGCGCAAAAATCCTTCAATTGTGTTGCCGAGTCCGCTAGCCGGCCTTAGACTGCCGCCCATCGTAAATTGAGTGCCAGGTGGCGCTTGGAGATTATTGGTTTGCACGGCAACGTCAGGCCGCTCCTCAATGCACGTTTTTTTATAGAGAAATAAATGACAAAGGAAAAGTTGCTGGCCATGCCGGCCGATGACTACATGAACGCCGAGCAGCACGCTTTCTTCGTCGAGCTGTTGCAGGGTATGAAGGTCGAGATCCACGAGCGAATCGAGCAGAGCCGTATTGCGATCGAGAGCCTGGACACGCCTGCCGACCCTGCAGACGCCGCTTCGGTCGAAGAAGAGCGTCACTGGCTGGTCAATGTGATCGACCGCGACCAGCGCATGCTGCCCCAGTTGGAAATGGCCCTCTCGCGTATTGCCGACGACACCTTCGGCTGGTGCGACGACAGCGGCGAGCCAATCGGCCTCAAGCGTCTGCTGATCAGCCCGACCACCAAGTATTGCATCGAGGCGCAAGAGCGCCACGAGCAGATCGACAAGCACCAGCGCCAGGCCTGATCACAGGCAGCAGCGACTGAGTGACCAGACCGGGAGGCAAGCGATTGCCTCCCGGTTTTGTTGTGCCCGGAATTTGTCTACGCCTGAATTGCCCGCTACGACCAACAGCGCATGGCATAAGGCCGTTATGTGGCGTTTAATAAGCGCTATAACGATAAATACCGACGGGGTGACGCAGCATGGCCGAGAACCTATCCATGGCAGCCGGATTACCGCTGGCCGATGCTTCAGGGCGTGCATCGAAGTGGTGGGTGCCAGCCGTGCAAAGTACCGTGTTGTGCCTGCTGTTCGCCGCCATGAGTGTGGTCGGCCTGTCTCTTTATGTCGCCATTCCTGTGGCGTTGCTGGTGGCCTGGCTGCCGCTTCTGACGCGCAAGAGGCCGCCGGGCTCACAAGTCAAGGCCGGTGACAGCGATATAGCACTGCTGACCCGGGATCTTTCCCGCACGACCAGCCACAACGCGCTGTCTGCGGCCCAGGTGGCTTTTTCTGTCGGGCATTTGGCGGGCAAGGTGCAGTCGCAGCTGGGTGCCGCCGGACAGATAGTTAGCAGCGCCGAGCAGATGATCGCCACCGAGCAACAAGCCGCCCAATTGAGTCAGCAGGCACTGATAGCCGCCAGCGAAGCGCGCCAGCGTAGCGAGTCGGGAAGCAGCGTTCTGAATGAGTCCATCGAGCGTATGCACTTTTTGAGCAAGCGCGCTGTCAGCAGCCGTGAACTGATCGAGGCGCTGAGCCAGCGCAGTGAAGAGATTCAGCGTGTGACGCTGGTCATTCAGTCTATTGCCAGCCAGACCAATCTGCTGGCGCTCAATGCAGCCATTGAAGCCGCCCGCGCCGGTGAGCATGGACGCGGCTTCGCGGTGGTTGCTGACGAAGTGCGCGGGCTTGCTGGCCGTACTGCCAGCGCTACCGGGGAAGTCGGGCAGATGGTGGCGGATATCCAGCAGCGCACGGCACAGGTCGTGGAGCAGATCCGCGAGCTGTCGTCCGATCTGGATGTGGGTGTCGAGCAGGTCGAGCTGACCGGCCAGCATCTGGGCAACATCGCCCGGCTTGCGGTTGAGGTAGAAAGCCAGGTCAGCGAAATTGCTCAGGGCGCAAGAAGCAATCAGGACCAGTTGGCGAGCCTGTTCAGCGCCGTCGAGCATATGCGCAGTGATCTTGCCGTCAGTGATGAACAGACGCGGCAACTGGCCAAAGCTGCAGTGCAGATGGAGGGGCAGGCCGAGACCATCAGCCAGCGTCTGGCTCAGGTCGGTCTGGATGACTATCACCAGCGCATCTATGATCTGGCCCGGGAAGGTGCACGGCTGATCGCCGAAAAATTCGAGGTCGATATCCAGCAGGGAAAGGTCAGCCTCGACGACCTGTTCGATCGCAATTACAAACCCGTCCCCAATACGTCGCCCACTCGCTTTACCACGCGTTTTGATCGCTATACCGATCAGGTCCTGCCTGCATTACAGGAACCGTTGCTCTCGCGTCATGAAGGTCTGGTGTTCGCCATCGCCTGTACGCAGCAAGGTTACGTGCCAACGCACAATAATGCGTTCAGTCAGCCTCTGACGGGCGATGCGACGGTGGACAATGCGCGTAATCGAAGCAAACGCAAGTTCGATGATCGTACCGGCATTCGCTGCGGCAGCCACCAGCAGCCGGTGTTGCTGCAAACCTACACCCGTGACACGGGCGAATTGATGCATGACCTGTCTGTGCCCGTTATCGTCTGTGGGCGACATTGGGGTGGATTGCGTCTCGGGTACAAACCGCAAGGTCGTTGATCACTGAAAACCGGTGAATCAGGCTGACAAGCGATTCAAATCATTCGCCCCTGCTCAATAAAGTGACGCAGTGGAACGCGGTTGTATGAGTGTGTAGGTATTTATTTATAAATACTAAGTTTAAACCTGTGGAAGTTGTAGGAGTTGTCTGAAAACACACTGTGCGACTTGACTGCTCACTGTCTTTAAGCAAGCTGTTTAAATCAGCGTTATTTACGTTTTGATTTAAGTGCGGCCTTTTCATGGCCTGCCTCTAAGGACGGAAAAGTTATGAGCGATAAATGGAGTGCCCAGCAAACAGCAGTGTCAGACGTGGTCACGCGGCGTGTTACCGCGCGGGTCGGAATTTTCTTCGATGGCACAGGGAATAATCGTGTCAACAGTCAAATTGGAGCCGACTGTCAGGCACTGTTTGAAGTCAATGGCGGGCAGCACATTAACGAGTGTGCAGGGCGTCATGTTCATCCTGGTAGTAGTTACAGTAACGATCCAAGCAATATAGCCCGGCTGGTCGATATCTATCGTCTACAACCTGTTGCCGAAAATGACGGGGAAGGTCTGAAGGTTTATTACTCGATCTATGTAAGCGGAGCGGGTACTACCTCGGGTGGACGTGATTCGGTATGGCCGGGGCAGAGTTTCGGTCGGGGCACCACCGGTGTGGTCTCCAAGGTGGAAAATGCCTTCAGAAAGCTTGAATCGGTATTGAAAGGATTTCCTCGGGATAACCCTGACTGCGTGCTGGAAGCGCTTGAGCTCGACGTGTTCGGTTTCAGTCGAGGTGCTGCGTCGGCCAGGCATCTGGCCAACGAAATACTGAAACAGGGGGCAGGCATGCTTGAGCCAATACTGCAAAGCCGCAAGGTCAGGCTCAGCGAGCATTTCAACTGGCGCAATGGCAGCGTTCGGCTCAAGGTTATCGGCCTGTTCGACACAGTCGCCGCCATCGGCAGTTTCAAGGACATGGGCAATACCCGGGATGCCAGCAACAGACGGGTCAATCTGTACCTGCCGCCGGGGTGTGCCCAGCAGGTCTTGCATCTGGTGGCTCGAGATGAATCACGACGAAATTTCGCGCTCAACAGCGTGCTGCCAGTGTGGCCCAGGGAAATTGTGCTGCCCGGCGCTCATTCCGATATTGGCGGAGGTTATCCTCCACAAATGGAAGAAAATGTACTGCTCACGCGTCCGCAAAGCAGCTTGATAAACCGTGACAGTCCGTGCAACACCGCAGCGAGCTGGAAGGACGCCGAGGCACGATTGCTCGAAATGAACCGCATTCACTGGATCGATCCGCTCGATAACCGGGCCTTTCTCAGGGTTCAGGCCTGCGAAAGTAAATGTTACCCGTGCAGAAAAACGTTTACCGGGTTGAATGGCATGAGAACGATCGTTGCTGCAGTGGGTATGCATCGACAGGTCTTTGGCCATCTGTCGAGGGTGTCATTGCAGGTCATGCATGCGCTGGCCTGCGACGAAGGCGTGCCTTTCGAACCGCTGCCAAACAGCCCGGAATTCCAGCTTCCGCCGGAACTCGAGAATATTGCTGCCCGCCTGATCGACTATGCGCGAGGCGGGCCTTACCTGCTGGACAGTCAAGATGAGCAGTTGCTGCGCTGGCGTTATATTCATCAATCCGCACATTGGAACGCAGTGGTCGGCAGGGTGGGTACTTTTAGTGATGCTGTCTTCGTGCATGCTCCGCAACCGGGTGGCCGGGTATTGCATCCCAACGTTGGCCAGCCCGGTTATCCGCAGTAGCAATCAACGCCCGGGTGGTTCACTCGGGCTTTTTATGCAGACGGACATTCAGCTCGTCTACCAACATTGCCCATTCAGCGTCCTCATGCAGTTGTTCTTTGAGGAAGTCAGCCTGCCGCGGCGTCCAGAACTCTGCATCGATCAGCTTGACGTCGTCAGGCAGGGTGTGACTGGCGACGAACGCTTCAATGCTCTTATCGTCAGAGTCGAGCCCCAACTGGGCGAACAGGTCGTTGATGGTCGTTGTAGTCTGTTCCATGTCATCTCCTCGCCGGGGGATATCCCCGTTTCATCAGTTCTCATGGGAGTGGTCGATACACGCAAGAGTTCGATGCATTTGGCAGCTGGGGAAAGATGGCCTTTTGTGCTCTGTCTACAAGTGATATGTTTCCAGTATCGCCGGGCCCACACTGATCGCGAGGATGGAACCCTTCCAGCCTTGAGTCGTGGTCAGGCTGGCTGCCGTTTCATGACGCCAGCGCCTGTGCGACACCGCTGTGTACAAAAGGTATATATCCCGTAGCTGCCATGAGCCGGTAGAATTCGCCACCCGCCTGCACAAGGTTTGCGGCGGCGCTTTCAGCGCTTCTGCGTGCAGCGTGCCGGAAAGATTTCCGGCCGTCTGACGCGGTCTATGGATGAATCACTTTCTTGACTGCCCTGACATCAGGCAGCCTCATTTTCATGTTTGAGGGTTTGTACTTTGGCTGTAAGTAATCTGGATACCCACGCCTTGTTCGTGCTCGGCGATCTCCGCGCACAGTTGGTCAAGCAGTTTCAGTCCCGTTTTGTCTATGTCACCGAACAGTCAGCCGAAGGTATTTACATCGCTGAAATCGACACCGAAACCGCGCTGGTGGTCGATGACAAACCGCGCCTTGAACTCAAGGTTGGCGATCATTTCCGCGCTTCCGTGTTGCCAAGCCGTGAAGGTGGCAAGCTCGAATTGAAATTCCGTGAAATCAAGACCACCGTGTACGGTCTGGGCGAATATGCGTTCGTCGATGTTCCTGAAGGTCACGGCATTGTGTTCAAGGAAGGTCAGACAGTTTTCATGGTATTTGCTGCAAAAGAGCAATTGCAGACCGGCATGAGCAAACTGTTGAAAGGCGCTGTCGGCAAAGCCGCGAAATGGCGCAAGGGTGAGTTGACCTTCAAGGCCAGCGAGTAACGCAGGCCGGGCTGTCGCTTCAGCCGCCTGCCGACTTTTCATTGCCATTACCGCTGCTGACTTCTGCGGGCACATCGTCACCGGCCATGCGCTTGCGGAACAGTGCAGTTCGCGCCAGCAGCAGGGTGGTGACAGGCACAGTGATCGCCAGCAACACCGGAATCAGCCATGCGTGAATCACCGGCTCTGACTTCAGCGCAGAGAAATAGATGATCGATGCCAGCGCGACGCACCAGGCACCCAGTGTTGAAGCCAGAGCAGGTGGGTGCATGCGCTGGAAAAAGTCCTTGAGGCGCAGCAGTCCGAGTGCACCGGTCAAGGCGAACAGGCTGCTGGCGATCAGCAGCCCGGCGGTGAGTATTTCAGCCCAGAAGGGCACCGTGTTCGGCAGTCCGGTCATTCGATCACTTCTCCGCGTAGCAGGAATTTGGCCAGAGCAAAGGAGCCGACAAAGCCGAACAGGGCAATCAGAATGGCCGCTTCGAAATACGTGTCACTGGCGTAGCGGATACCCAGCACCAGCATCATCAGCATGGCAATGATGTAAAGGTAGTCCAGTGCCAGGACCCGGTCCTGTGCTGAAGGCCCCTTCAGCAGACGAAGCAGGGTGATGACCATCGCCAAGGCGAAAATCAGCAGGCTGATCAGGATGGCGTTGTCGAGCAGTGCACTCATTGAAAGATCTCCATCAACGGACGCTCATAGGTGGTCTTGAAGTGCTCGATGAATTGCGCCTCGTCTTCGAGGTCGAAGACGTGCATCAACAGTATGCTGCGATCCAGCGCCAGTTCTGACCACACAGTCCCTGGCACCACCGTCGTGACCGCCGCCAATGCGGCGAGACCGTGGGCGTCGTGCAGGTCCAGGGGAATACGCACGAAGGCCGAACGTGGCGGACGCCCCTCGAGTCGCCATACGCTCAGACCGACCTGAAGGTTGGAAATCACCACATCCCGGCCTACCCGCCACAGAAATTTCAGGATTGTGCCGGGTTTGCGGATGCGTACCGGGAGCGGTCGCAGTGGTGCCATCAATAACGGAGCAAGAAAACCCAGCACCGCGCCCAGCAGCAGGTGGCCGGGGCTGATCGACAGGTTCAATACCAGCCACAGCAGCCAAAGTGCCAAGGAGAGGAGCGGGGCGGGAAACAGGCGCTTCATGGTTGTCCCTCCAAACTCATGTCCTCACTGGTGGGGCCGGGTATCGGACGCGTGGCAAGAACTGACTGCACATACTGTTTGGGCTCATGCAGTGCCGCAGCGGTGTCCTGGGTATAGCGCAACAGGGGCTCGGCCTTGAACGTCAGCGCAACGCACAGGCCCAGCAGGATGACGATCGGCAGGCATTCGTTACGGCGCAACAGCGGCGAAGGACGCTCGTGCGGCGTCCAGAAGCGTTGCGTGCCAAGCCTTGCAAAAGCGATCAGCGACGCCAGTCCGGAAAAGATCAGCAAAGCGATCAGCATCCAGGCCTGGGGCGAAAGCGCTTCATCCTGCGCTACGTCCAGCCCCAGCGGGTTCATCAGAGCGCTCAGCAGCGTGAGTTTGCCGATAAAACCCGACAGCGGCGGCATGCCGATGATCAGCAACGCGCAGGCGATAAAGCTCAGGCCTAGAAAAGCCATGGTCATGGGGATGACCTGACCGACCACGACCTTCTGTTCATCGTCCAGGTTGGCGCCAGGGGGTGGATGCAGAGACTCCAGGGCCCGGGGCAATTGATCCACGTCGTCCTCCAGCGGGATCTCGTTGGCCGAGCGCGAGCGTTCGATCAATTCACCGAGCAGGAACATGGCGCTCAGCGCCAGCGTCGAACTGACCATATAGAACAGTGCGCCCGAGGTCAGACTGGGTTGGGCGAAACCGACTGCGGACAGCAGAATACCCGCCGATACCAATATGCTCAGGCTGGCGAGGCGCTCCAGGCGCTGGGCGGCGATGATTGCAATTGCTGCTGTGAAGATCGTCGCCATGCCGCCGTAGATCAACCAGTCACCGCCAAAGAATGCCGATGCCCCGGCCTGGCCGGAAAACAGGAGCGTCCACAGGCGCAGCAGGGTGTAAACGCCCACTTTGGTCATGATCGCAAACATTGCCGCTACCGGCGCGCTGGCCGCCGAATAGGCCGGGACCAGCCAGAAGTTCAGCGGCCACATGCCTGCCTTGGCCAGAAATGCCGTGGCGAGAATGGCAGCGCCGGCATGCAGCAGGCCCAGGTCGGACTCCGCTACCTGAGGAATCTTGATCGCCAGGTCAGCGAAGTTCAGCGTTCCGGTCACTCCGTAGATCAGTGCAGCGCCGATCAGGAAAAGCGACGACGCCAGCAGGTTGATTGAAATGTAATGCAGGCCGGTCGATACCCGGGCCCGGCCAGAACCATGCAGCATCAAGCCGTAGGACGCTGCCAGCAGGACCTCGAAGAACACGAACAGGTTGAACAGGTCGGCGGTCAGGAATGCGCCGTACAGGCCCATGAGCTGGATCTGGAACAGTGCGTGGAAACTGGCACCGGCCCGGTCCCAGCGCGCCAGCGCGAACAGCAGCGCGCAGACACCGACAATCCCGGTCAGCACCAGCATCAGTGCCGACAGGTGGTCCACCACCAGCACGATACCGAATGGCACACCCCAGTTGCCCGGCAGGTAGACACCAATGGAGCCGCTGCTGCCGCTGTGCTGTACCCAGAGAAACAGCACCACGGAAATGCCCAGGCCGAGGATGCTGGAGAACAGGTTGATGCGCCCTTTGAGTGGCCGATGCTTTTCGCCCAGCCAGAGCATCAGTCCTGCGGTCAGCAGCGGCAGCAGGATCGGTGCGATGATCAGTTGGTTCAGCCAGCTCATGCCTTGGGCTCCCGGCCATCTACATGGTCGGTGCCGGTCAGGCCTCTGGAAGCAAGCAATACCACCAGAAACAGCGCTGTCATGGCGAAGCTGATCACGATTGCGGTCAACACCAGCGCCTGCGGCAGCGGATCAGTGTAATTGAGCAGGTCCTGCGGAATGCCGTCTTTGATGATCGGTTCTCTGCCGATGAACAGGCTGCCCATGCTGAAGATGAACAGGTTGACCCCGTAAGACAGCAGGCACAGCCCCATGACGACCTGAAAGGTGCGTGGCCGCAGGATCAGCCAGACACCCGAGGCGGCCAGCACACCGATGGCGATTGCAATGACTTCTTCCATCAGAGGATTCCTTGCGGGTTGGCGACAGGTTTGGGCAGTTGGGTCGGACGATGGCTGCGCACCGACTGGTGCGCCAGTGCGGTCAGGATCAGCAGCGTCGATCCGACCACTACGGCGTATACGCCGACATCGAAGAACAGCGCGCTGGCGATGTGGATATCGCCCAGAATCGGCAAGTCGACGTGTGCGGTGTGTGTGGTCATGAACGGATAACCCAGCAGCATTGAGCCGGCTCCGGTCAGAACCGCACACAGCAGGCCCGTACCCATCCAGCGTAACGGCCGCAGGCTCATTTGCGCCTCTACCCACTGAGTGCCTGCAACCATGTATTGCAGAAGGAACGCCACCGACATCACCAGACCGGCAACGAACCCGCCGCCTGGCTGATTGTGACCGCGCACGAACAGGTACATCGAGACGATGAAGGCAATCGGCAACAGCAATCGCACCAGTGCTGCAGGCACCATCATGAAACCGAGCGCTGTATCGCTGGCGCTGCGCGGGTTGACCAGGTCGGTCACCACGTCACGCGCCAACAGGCGTTGCTGTGTGGGCAGCAGGATGCTTTCCTTCGGCGGGCGGAAGCGTCGCAACAGGGCAAACACCGTCAGGGCCACCGCTGCCAGCACAGTGATTTCGCCAAACGTATCGAAGCCGCGGAAATCTACCAGCATCACGTTGACCACGTTGGTGCCCCCGCCTTGAGGCAGCGCACGGCTAAGGTAGAAGGACGAGATGGCGTTGGGTGTCTGGCGGGTCAGCATGGCATAGGACAATATCGCCATGCCCAGCCCGACGAGCACTGCCAGACCGAAGTCGCGTATCCGCCGGGTGCGAGCACGCAGACGCGCACTGAGCGGGGCCACGTCTTCATTGCGCCGTGGCAACCAGCGCAGACCGAGCAGGATCAGCACGGTGGTCACCACTTCGACGACCAGTTGGGTCAGCGCCAGATCGGGTGCCGAGAACCAGACAAAAGTGATGCAGGTCATCAGGCCGCAAACGCTGACCATGACCAGTGCCGCCAGACGGTGATATTTACCCTGCCAGGCAGCGCCGATTGCGCAGGCAATCGCGATAAGCCAAAGCGTGACAAAGACCCCGGACCCCGGAATCTTTGGCCGGTCGCCCCAGGTCAAACCACTGAAATACATCGGAATGAAGCCGCCCAGAACGGCTGCCAGTACCAGCAGAAACAATTGCGGCTGCAAGCGTCGAGTGCTGACCTTGCGCTCGAAACGTCGCGCCCAGTGCATCATCACAACCTGGCTGCGTTCGAAGAAACGCTTGCCGTTGAGTCGTCCCACCAGCGGCGGGGCGGTGATGCGCTCCTGCTTGAGGGGCTTGCGCAACAATAGATACAGAATGATACCGCCAGCCATCGCCACCAGACTCATGACCATCGGCAGGTTCCAGCCGTGCCAGATTGCCAGGCTGTACTCGGGCAGCGTGCCGCCGACCACAGGCCGCGCCGCCGCCGCCAGCAGCGGGGCCACCGACTGCGCCGGGAAAATCCCCACGACCAGACACGTCAGCACCAACAGCTCGACGGGCGCACGCATCCAGCGCGGTGGCTCATGGGGCAAGTGCGGCAAGTTCTTTGCTGCGGGACCAAAAAACACGTCGACGGTGAAGCGCAGCGAGTAGGCAACGCTGAATATCCCGGCGATAGTCGCGATCACCGGCAAGGCAATCTCGACCCAGGCAGTGGCGGAAATGAACACGGTTTCGGCAAAGAACATCTCTTTGGACAGAAACCCGTTGAGCAGCGGCACCCCTGCCATTGAAGCGCTGGCGACCATCGCCAGTGTCGCGGTGTAGGGAAGCAGCTTCACCAGCCCGCTCAGGCGCCGGATGTCCCGGGTTCCGCTCTCGTGGTCGATGATTCCGGCTGCCATGAACAGCGAGGCCTTGAAGGTGGCGTGGTTGAGAATGTGAAAGACTGCGGCTACCGCCGCCAACGGGCTGTTCAGACCCAGCAACAGCGTGATCAGACCCAGATGGCTGATTGTGGAGTAGGCTAGCAGGCCTTTCAGATCATTCTGAAAGATAGCCGCATAGGCACCCAGAATCAGCGTACAGGCACCTGCGCCGCTGACGATCCAGAACCATTGCTCGGTGCCTGACAGCGCCGGCCACATCCGCGCCATGAGAAACACCCCGGCCTTGACCATGGTCGCCGAGTGCAGATACGCCGACACCGGCGTGGGCGCTGCCATCGCATGAGGCAGCCAGAAATGAAACGGGAACTGGGCGCTTTTGGTCAGTGCGCCGATCAGGATCAGGGTCAGCAATACCGGGTACAGGGCATGGGCGCGAATTGCGTCTCCGGACGCCAGTACCCGGTCCAGGTCATAACTGCCTGCCACATGACCGAGGATCATCATGCCCGCCAGCAATGCCAGACCGCCCGCGCCGGTGACCATCAACGCCATGTAAGCGCCGCGCCGTGCATCGGCGCGGTGGTGCCAGTAACCGATCAGCAGGAACGAGAACAGGCTGGTCAGCTCCCAGAAAAACACGATTTGAATCAGATTGCCGGACATCACCAGCCCGAGCATGGCACCCATGAACGCCAGGAAAAACGCAAAGAAGCGCGGCACCGGATCGTCTGGCGACATGTAGTAGCGAGCGTAAAGCGAGACCAGCGCACCAATGCCCAGCACCAGCATCGAGAACAGCCAGGCGAAGCCGTCGATACGCAGAACGAAGTTCATTCCCAGGCTAGGCAGCCAGAAATACTCTTCGCGAATAACGCCGCCGTCGGCGATCTGCGGGAACCACAACGCCATCTGGATGGCGCCGATCAGGGCAACCAGACCCGCCAGAAACGATTCTGCGTTACGCGCGTTGTGCGGCAGGAAGGCCGCCAGACAGCTGCCGATGAAAGGCAGAAGCAGTAGAACTATCAGGGACATAGGCTTCTAATCTGCAGGGGAATGTCAAGCATCATACGTGCCAGACACCCCGATACCAAAGGGACTGTTTCCGAAATTTCCTACAAAAAGTGTCTGCTGTTTTCAAGACAGCAGATCGTTGTCATGAAACAGGTATGTAACGGCGAAGCGAGCACCTGGCTCAATCGGCTCTGGACACGCCTTGTTCCTTGATGAGGCTCTGTTCGGCGGGCGCAGAGCGCCGCTTCATTTCGCTGACGATCACCCCGGCTACAATCAAGGCTGCACCCAGCAGGGCGATGCCCGGCAAGCGCTCACCGGCCAGTCTTCCGACAATCCCGGCCCAGACCGGTTCACCCGCATAGATCACGGTGGCACGCGTGGGCGAAACACTTTTCTGTGCCCAGTTCATGGCGATCTGAATAACCGCACTCATTGCGCCAAGGCCCACGGCACTGAGCACCAGCACCCAGGAAAAAACCGGCAGGCGTTCCTGGGTGGGGACAATCATCAGAAAGGCCAGAGCTGAAGCGGTTGCCAGCTGCACCACGGTAACCCTGCGTACATCGACCTTGCCGGCATAGGCACTGATCATGATGATCTCGGCAGCTATGGCCACGGCACTGATCAGCGTCACGATCTCGCCAGAGCTGAGTTGCAGGGCAGTACCTTGCGGTCCGGCGACCAGCATCAGCCCGGCAAAGGCGAGGATGATGCCCAGCGTCGGCATCAGACCTGGTCTTCGTCCAAGCACCAGCCATTGCAATAAAGGCACGCAAGGCACATAGAGCGCCGTGATGAACGCGGACTGGCTGCTGGGAATGCTCTGCAATCCGATGGTCTGCAGGCCATAACCGAGCATGATGCAGGTGCCGATGAAGACCCCGGCCTTGAGTTCAAGAAAAGTCAGACCGCGCAGCACCTTCGTCGAAAACAGCGCTACGATAAGCGCCGCTGCGGCAAAACGCAGACCGACGAAAAACATCGGGCCGCTGACGGTCATCGCGTGCTGGACCAGCAGGAAGGTGCCTCCCCAGAGCATGGTGATCATAATCAGCACGGCTTCTGCCTTGCTGATGCGGGGTAGACGGCTGATAGACTTCATGTCAGCTCGGGACTCCTGTGAATGGCTATGCGTACGTCAAGCGCTGGACACCCTGACGTCGTCTTTGAAATGGGCAGTATAATGCGCAACGGTTTGATATGAGTACCTGAATGCACAAAGAAAATACTCAACGCCCTCCGGTGTTGCAGCACGTCAGCCAGAACGTGCGCCGTTTGCGCAACGACGCCGACCTCAGCCAGACCGCTCTGGCGGAAAAGTCCGGGGTCAGCCGCCGCATGCTGGTCGCTATCGAAGCGGGCGAGAAAAACGTCAGTCTGGCAACACTGGACCGGGTGGCTGAAGCGTTGGAGGTGGCGTTCAGCGACCTGATTCAGGCCCCCGAAAATCGTGATTACAGCCGTATCAACGAACTGGCATGGGCCGGTACGATTTCAGGCAGCAAGGCCGTGCTGCTCGCCAGGGCGGTTGCCCGGCAAGAAGTGGAGTTGTGGGAGTTCTGTCTGGAGCCTGGTGATGCCTACGTGTCGGAAGCCGATCCGGATGGCTGGAGTGAACAGGTCTATATCGTGGAAGGGCATCTGACCCTGCGCTTCTCGGACCCTGCTGCCGTGCAACAGGTCGGCCCTGGCGAGTTCTTCATGTTCCCCAGCAATCAGCCACACCGTTATTGCAATGAGGCTGATACACCCCTGCGTTTTGTGCGTAACGTCGTGCTCTGACCTTCCGACTCTTCTATTGCAATCCGACCGAGGCGCTGTTCGATGACCGAAGACCCTAACCAGACGGCTGACATTCTGATCATTGGCGGAGGTCTGAGCGGCAGCCTGCTGGCGGTGCAGTTGCTGCGCAGAGCCGGCCAGCGTCGAATCCTGATCATCGAAACCCGCAGCGAGCTTGGCAGGGGCGAGGCTTACAGTGCAACGGAGCCGGGCCATACGCTCAATGGCAACGCGGCGCGGATGAGTGTCGATCCGGACAATCCGGATGACCTCACGCACTGGCTGACGGCCTATCTGGCCGAGGGCGGCTGGCCTGAAGCCGCCGAGCAAAAGGTTCCGATCGCCGAGCTGTTTCCGCCGCGTGGCGTGTTCGGGCTTTATGTTCAGCAGCGCTTGCGTGAGGCCCGTGAAGCTGGCGAAGCGGCTGCTTCCACGGTAATGCATGTGCGCGGCGAAGCCGTCGATGTGCAGGTCCATGAACAGGGTGTGAGCGTCACGCTGGCTGACGGTCGTCTGTTGCGCGGCAGCCAGGCTGTGCTGGCGACGGGTATGTACGCCGCTTCGCGCACACCCCGGCGCGAGTCGAACGAGCTGAACGCGGCAGCGCTGGATCCCTGGAATGTGCAGGCAATGGAGCAGCTCGATGCGCAGTCCAGAGTGCTGATCATCGGCTCCGGCCTGACCATGGTCGATGCGCTGGTCTCGCTGGAAAAAGCCGGGCATCGCGGGCCGATTCAGGTCTATTCCCGGCACGGCCTGCTGCCCCATGTTCGACGCCAGCCGCCGGAGTGGTCCGACTTTCTGGCCCAGGACCCGAGTATTCGCAGCACTCGGCAACTGGTACGCAAGGTCCGCGAGCAATGCGAGCTGGCCATCGAGAGCGGCATCGATTGGCAGGCCCCGCTGGACACCGTGCGCGCCAACGTCGGTAGACTGTGGAATCAAGCCAGCGACAGGCAGCGCCGCCAGTTCGTCCGCCATGTACGGCCCTGGTGGGAAAGCCATCACCATCGCTCTCCGCCACCCAGTGCTGCGCTGCTGGCAAGGCTGATCAGGCAAGGACGGCTGAGCATTGACGCCGCGTCATTGCAGAGCGTTGCAAGCCTGCCTTCCGGTCAGGTGCAGATCAGCGTTCGTCGGCGCGGTGACAGCAATCCCACGCAGATCCTCGGCGATGCCTTGATCAATTCCACGGGTATCGAGTACGACTGGCGGCGAGTGGATCGCCCGCTGCCTCGGCAACTGCTGGAGCGTGGATTGATCCAGCCGGGGCCTTTGGCGCTGGGCATCGCTGCCGATGCCGGTGGCGCGGTGCTCGACGCGCACAGTCACTGCTCGTCACGCCTGTTCGCCATGGGCCCGCCGCTGCGCGGCATGTGGTGGGAAAGCACCGCAGTGACCGATGTCGCACTCCAGGCCAAGGCGCTGGCAATGCGCTTGCCATGAGGTGCCGCCGCGTGATCGTGGCCGGACGCAAGGCGTCTGCAACGGCATGCCCACGCGGAGCGCGGGCACCATAGCGTCTTGCGGATACCGCGCGTTCCTCACGCTCCAGCGTGGAAAGGCCTTGCTTGACGCTCCGCGTCGTCTGCCTGTGTATTACACCGACAGGTGCAACATCCGGTCGCCCTGCACGTTTTCACCCGGCCTGCGTTTGTTGACTGCCAGTTCACCGATCTTTATCAGTCGCGTACGTGTGACATTTCGCGTCAGGCCCAGCAAGCTGGCCGTGTGCACCTGATTATGGTGACAGAAGCGGTAGGCCGTTCTGAGCAATGTGTCTTCGACCTTCTCGTGCAACGCGCCGGCCTGTTCTTCGAACAACTTTTGAAACGCCCGATTGAGCAACTGTTCGGCAGATTCGTCAGGCGGGTTCTGTTCGTCCTGACGCTCGATTCTCAGGTTCGACAGGCGCAGGTCATCACGCTGAATGACGCCTTCCCGGCAGACCAGCAAGGTGTGATGAATGACGTTTTCCAGCTCGCGAATATTGCCTGGCCAACTGTAGGTCTTGAGCTTGTGCTCGGCTTCCGCACTGATTCTTACCGGGCCATGGCGCAGACGCTGGCTGTAGACCTCGATAAAGTGCCGCGCCAACGGCAGGATGTCGCCGGGCCGGTCGCGCAACGGGCTCAGTTCCAAGTTGACCACGTCCAGCCGGTAGTAGAGGTCCTCGCGAAAATGCCCGGCGTTGATGGCTTTTTCCAGTTGTACGTTGGTGGCCGCGAGTACCCGCACGTCAATCGGCACGCTTTTGCGCGAGCCCAGACGGACGACTTCCCGTTCTTGAAGTACGCGCAGCAGCTTGACCTGCAGTGTCATGGGCAGGTCGCCGATTTCATCGAGAAACAGCGTGCCGCCGTTGGCCTCCTCGAACCAGCCAGCCTTGGCGCTGATCGCTCCGGTAAAGGCGCCTTTCTCGTGACCGAACAACTCGGCCTCGATCAGGTTCTCGGAGAACGCGCCACAGTTGACCGCCACGAACGGCTTGTCGCGGCGTGCACTCAGCTCGTGGACGTGCCGTGCCACCAGCTCTTTGCCGGTACCGGTTTCACCAATGATCAGTACGCTGGCATCGCTGGGCGCAACCTGGCGCACATGAGCGAGCAAGGCCCTGGACTTGGGGTCCTCGAATACCTGCGCAGTGGCCCTGATCGAGGTCGCCAGCGCAGGCGAGTGCGGTAAGGTCAGCAGTTGCCCGGACATCACTTGGCCTGCGGGGGCAGATCGTTGGCGATCATTTCGCCGAACGGGCCCGTCAGGTTGGTGATGCCGCGCCCTGCAAGGCTGGCGTAGGGTTCAGGCAGCAGCGGGAAGACCAGCTCGGCAAAGCGATACGCTTCTTCCAGATGCGGGTAGCCCGAGAAAATGAAGCTCTCGATGCCCAGGTCCGCGTATTCCTTGATGCGCGCCGCGACTTCTTCAGGGTTGCCGACCAGCGCCGTGCCTGCGCCACCGCGTACCAGGCCAACGCCCGCCCACAGGTTGGGAGCAATCTCCAGATTGTCGCGGCGGCCGTCATGCAGGGCAGCCATGCGTCGCTGGCCTTCGGAATCAAAGCGTGAGAAAGACTTCTGGGCCGCAGCAATGGTTTCATCACTGATGTGTTCGATCAGCGTGCTCGCAGCTTTCCAGGCTTCTTCACTGGTTTCGCGCACGATAACGTGCAGGCGAATGCCAAACTTCACGGTACGCCCCTTGCGGGCTGCTCGTTCGCGAACATCGGCCAGCTTCTGAGCCACGGCGGCCGGCGGCTCGCCCCAAGTCAGGTACACATCCACCTGATCGGCAGCAAGGTCATGTGCCGCGTCGGAGGAACCACCGAAGTACAGCGGCGGATAAGGCTTCTGAATCGGCGGGTAGAGTGCTTTGGCGTTCTGTACGCGCAGATGCTTGCCTTCGAAATCGACCGCTTCGCCCTGCAATACCCGACGCCAGATCTGCAGGAATTCGTCAGTGACTTCATAGCGCTCACTGTGATCGAGGAAACTGCCGTCGCCGCGATTTTCGTCCGGATCGCCACCTGTCACTACGTTGATCAGCAAACGGCCGCCGGAAAGACGATCGAGTGTGGCTGCCATGCGAGCCGAAACGGTCGGGGAAATGATGCCCGGACGGATCGCCACCAGGTATTTCAGGCGCTCGGTCAATGGCACCAGCGCCGAGGCGATGACCCATGAGTCTTCGCAGGAACGGCCGGTTGGAATCAGTACCCCGTGATAGCCCAGATCATCGGCGGCCTGCGCGACCTGCTTCAGATAATTGAGGCTCACGGGACGTGCGCCCTTTGTCGTGCCCAGATAATGGCCGTCGCCGTGAGTCGGAAGAAACCAGAAAACGTTCATGACAAATCCTTGGAAGTGATCAGCTGAGTGAAAGCTGACGGGACCAACTGTTGGTTTGCAGACAGTTCGCCAACAGCGTTCGAGGTGGAGCCATTTATAGAACGTCTGATTTATTCCGCAAAAGAACGTTAAACCATATTTTTAGATCCTAAACGCATATAAGGGCCATCAAAATCTGTATGTCACCCTGCAGACCCTTCCAGGACAAGGCTTTGAACGTCTCGCGACCTCGCTCGCTATTGTGTTTATCAGGAGCCAAAGCGTTGACAGTCCGGTTATGAAAACAAAAAACCGCGCTTACCTGCGCGGGTTTTCCGGCACTCGTCAGGCTGTCGAAACTTTTGTCCGACCGGTCCTGTCACTTTTTCAAGATCAATAGGAGTCAGACCATGGCAAGGGCAATCTGGAAAGGCGCAATCAGCTTCGGGCTGGTACATATACCGGTCGCGTTGGTATCGGCGACAACCTCAACCAGTGTCGACTTTGACTGGCTCGACAAGCGCAGCATGGACCCGGTCGGCTACAAGCGAATCAACAAGGTCACCGGCAAGGAAGTCACCAGCGAAAATATCGTCAAGGGTGTGGCGTACGAAAAGGATCGTTATGTGGTGCTCAGCGAAGAAGAAATACGCTCCGCGCACCCAAAATCGACTCAGACCATCGATATATTCGCCTTCGTCGACAGCCAGCAGATCCCTTTGCAAAACATCGACACACCTTATTTTCTGACCCCGGACAAACGCGGCGAAAAAGTCTATGCACTGCTGCGCGAAACCCTGATCGATACCCGCAAGGTAGCGCTGGCCAATGTCGTGTTGCACACCCGTGAACATCTGGCGGCGGTCATGCCGCTGGAGTCGGCACTGGTGATGGTGATCCTGCGCTGGCCTGCCGACGTGCGCGAGCTCGACGCTCTTGAGCTGAGCGACGCGGTGACGGATGCGCAGTTGACCAAAAGCGAGCGCGACATGGCCAAGCGTCTGGTCAAGGACATGAGCGCCGACTGGCAGCCTGAGCAGTACCGTGACACCTTTCAGGACAAAATCATGCAACTGGTCGAAACCAAGGCAGGAGAAGGCAAGATCGAGGATGTCGAGACGGATCCGGCCGAAGAAGAGCGCAAGAGCGCCGATGTCATCGACCTCACCGACTTGTTGCGGCGCAGCCTGGCGGGCAAGGGTAGTGCGGGTAAAAGCAAACCGGGCAAGCCTGCGGCAAAAGAAAAACCTGCCGACAAGGACAGTACCAAGCCCAAACGACCTGCCGCTCGCAAGAAAACCAGTAAAGCCTCTTGAGCCATACGGAGACACCGGCCATGGCCAAGCCCGCCAGCGAGTACACACGCAAGCGCAATTTTGCCGTCACCTCCGAGCCTGCGGAGAGCCCGCGCAAAGGCAAATCCCGTTCGAAGCCCGGTGCGCTGGCTTTCGTGATTCAAAAGCACGATGCACGTAACCTGCACTACGATTTTCGCCTGGAACTGGACGGCACGCTCAAGAGCTGGGCGGTGCCCAAAGGGCCGAGTCTGGACCCCAGACAGAAGCGGCTGGCCGTGCATGTTGAAGACCACCCACTGGACTATGCCGGTTTCGAGGGCAGCATTCCGCAAGGTCAGTACGGCGGCGGCGATGTGATTGTCTGGGACCGTGGGATCTGGCAACCGCATGGCGATCCGCAAAAGACCTATGAGGAAGGAAAGCTCAAATTCACCCTGGTCGGCGAGAAGCTCAGTGGCGACTGGGCACTGGTACGTACCCGGCTCAAAGGTAGCGGCAGCAAGGAGCAGTGGCTGCTGATCAAGGAAAAGGACGCCATTGCACGGCCTGCTGACGAATACGACATTACTCAGGAGCAGCCGCAGAGCGTGATCAGTGGTGCTCACGTCGGCACTCACGTCGGCAATGCTCATGCAGACAAAAAGCGCAGCACGTCGGCAAAGCCTCCGGTTAAACCTGCATCGGGCAAAACCGGGGCCTCGGCGTCAAAAACCGAGGCATCCGCTTCACCTGCAACAACAGCGCGGAAGAAATCGAAGCCAGACTTCCCTGAAGCGCTTTCGCCGCAACTGGCGACGCTGGTGGATGCGCCGCCAGCGGGTGACTGGCTGTATGAGATCAAGTTCGACGGCTACCGCATTCTGACCCGCATTCAGGATGATGAAGTGCGTTTGTTCACCCGTAACGGTCATGACTGGACCGAGCGGCTACCCGAGCTGGTCAAGGCGCTCAAGGGGCTGAAAGTAAAAGACAGCTGGTTCGACGGTGAGGTCGTGGTTCTTGACGAGCAAGGACTCCCGGACTTCCAGGGGCTGCAGAATGCCTTTGACGCCGGCACCAGCAAAAACATCCTGTATTACCTGTTCGATATGCCGTTTCTGGGCGCAGAAGATCTGCGTGAAGTGCCCCTTGAGCAGCGTCGTGATGCCTTGAAACACGTGCTCGACGCTCAGCGCAGTCGCCTGTTGCGTTATTCGGATGCCTTTCAGGCCGGGCATCATGACATTGTGGCGAGTGCTGCCGCAATGGGCCTGGAAGGGGTCATTGGCAAGCGTGCCGGGAGTGCCTATGTCGGCAAGCGCAACGCCGACTGGATCAAGCTCAAATGCCGGCTGCGACAAGAGTTCGTGATTGTCGGGTACTCCGCTCCTCAGGGCAGCCGCTCGGCATTTGGGGCCTTGTTGCTGGCGGTCAACGACGGCGATGAGGGACTGGTGTATGCCGGCAGGGTCGGCACCGGGTTCAGTGAAGAGACGCTTGCACAACTGCACAAACAGCTGAAAAAGCTCCACCGCAAGGATTCACCGCTGGCCAGAAAACTGTCCTCGGCTCAGGCCCGGGGTGTGCAGTGGGTCGAGCCAAAACAGGTCTGCGAAGCGGAATTCGCCCAGTGGACCCGCGAAGGCATTGTGCGACAGGCTGCATTTGTCGGATTGCGCAGTGACAAGCCAGCCACTGAGGTGGTGCGCGAAGACGCTCAGCCTGCCAGGGTTGCCAGTCAGGGCCAGACTAAAGCGAAGTCGGCAGCGCCCCGGAGCGGTAAAAAAACCGCTCAAGGCAAAGTGGATGTGGCCGGCATCGGCATCAGCCATCCGGATCGAGTGATCGACAGCAAGACCGGCACCAGCAAGGTCCAGCTTGCACAGTTCTACGAGTCTATCGCCGAGTGGATTCTGCCGTATCTGGACAAGCGTCCGGTGGCGTTGCTGCGTTGTCCGGAGGGCATCGACGGTGAGCAGTTCTTCCAGAAACACGCCGAGCATCTGGCGATTCCGCACATCAAACAGCTGGATCGTGCGCTGGATCCCGGACATGCCGCGCTGATGGAAATCGATTCGCTGCCCGCATTGGTCGGTGCTGCGCAGATGGGAGCCATCGAGTTGCATACCTGGGGCGCGACGCGTGACAGGATCGAAACGCCGGACCATTTCGTTCTGGACCTTGATCCCGATCCGGCGCTGCCCTGGCGCAGCATGATCGAAGCCACGCAAATGGTGCTTGCCGTGCTGGAGGAGCTTGGGCTCGACGCCTATCTCAAGACCAGTGGCGGCAAGGGAATGCACATCATTGTGCCGTTGGCGCGGCACGCAGACTGGGACACGGTGAAGGCCTTTGCCAAGGCCATCGCCGAGTTCGCCAGTCGTCAGTTGCCCGAACGTTTCACTGCGACCATGGGGCCGAAGAACCGGGTGGGGAAAATTTTCATCGATTACCTGCGCAACAGCCGAGGCGGCAGCACAGTGACGGCCTATTCGGTACGTGCCCGGCCGGGGCTGCCGGTCTCGGTGCCGATTGCGCTGGATGAGCTGGCGGGTCTGAAGTCGTCGGCACAGTGGGACATCTCCAGCCTGGGACAGCGCTTGAAGCAGCTCAAGGACGATCCGTGGGCCGGCTACAGCAACCGCCGCAAAATCACGCAAAAGATGTGGAAGCAACTGGGCGCGAAACAGCCGTGAGACGCCATGTTTCATTGGCTGCAAGCCGACATGCCCTGGCATGTCGGCCGGCCGCCTGAGGGTCAGAGAATCCGGTACAGCAATCGCTCGACCCGGACCCGGCTGACGCGCTTGAGGAACTTGCGCACCCCTTCGGGATAATTGGCCAGTGTGTCGAGTTCGTCATATTGGTTGACGCGCTGGGTATTGCGCATCAGATGAGCGATTTCTGCGTCACGCGGCTCGCTCCACAGGCCTTGCGGATCATCGATCAGCAGCGCGTTTTCCAGGTCCAGATTGAATGCGCGAGGGTTAAGGTTGTTGCCCGTCAACAGGGTATAGCGCTGATCGACCCAAATGCCTTTGAGATGGAACGTGTTATCGCCATGTTTCCACAGGTGCACGTTGAGGCGCTGCTGCGCGATTGCCTTTTGATGCTTGTGGGCAAAGCGCCGCAGACTGATTTCATACAGGTACGGCAGGGCCGAGATCACCTTGAACGGTTCGTCCGGGTCAATGAAGAAGTCGTTGGCGGTCTTGTCGCCAATGATGATATCGACCTGCACACCGCGCTTGAGCGCCCGGTTGATCTCACGGGTCACGGCCACCGGCAGGTTGAAATACGGGGTGCAGATGGTCAGCTGGATCTTGCTCGACGCAATCAGGTCGCAAATGGCTCGGTTAAGGTTGTTGCGTGGTCCGACGCCCAGCAGCGGAATCACCCGCAGCTCGCCGTTTTCCTTTTCACCCGCCGAGGTGTCGTAGGCAGCGCGCTTCAGATCACTGCGAAAGGCGCGGATTTCGCTGCGCAGGCTGCGCGAGTCGGGTGGCGATTGCAGGTCGAGGCGGTGCACGGCCGGTGACGGGAGTATTTCTCGCTGTACCAGATTTTGAAAAGCATCCGCCAGTGGTGCGCTTTCGATCAGGTGGTAACGGTCCAGGCGGTATTTGTCGAGCTTGTGCAGATAGACGTTGTTGATGCTGGCACCGCTGTAGATCACACAATCGTCGATCACACTGCCCTTGAGATGCAGCACCCCGAACAGCTCGCGGGTTTGCACGGGCACGCCGTAGATCGGTACTTCTTCATCGTATTCAAGGTTCTGCGCCTGATACCAGGTCGAGTTGCCGGGCTGACGTCCGGCACCGATCAGCCCCCTCTGCGCACGGAACCAGTCAACCAGCACCACGACATCAAGCTCCGGCCGGGCAGCCTTGGCCGCGTACAGCGCGTCGAGGATCTCCTGGCCGGCTTCATCCTGTTGCAGGTACAACGCGATGATATAGATGCGGCGGGTGGCCGACGCGATCCTTTCCAGCAGACAGCGCCTGTAGTCGGCGGCAGAAGGAACAATGGAGATTGCATCGCTCGGCAAGGCAAAACCACGAAGTGCTGCCAGGGTCGAGCGTCGGAAAGTGGACGGCATAGGCCTCTCGATCGGAAAACCAATAGCGCATGAGCTTACACGAGAGTTGCGTGCAGGTGGCTGTCCCTGACCTGTTTCAAAGCATTGCGAAGCGTCTCGGGATGTTATGCCCATGGCGAGCGGTGTGACATCGGGCACTGAGCGTCGGGCGTTCGCGACATTGGCCGATACGCTTTGAAGCTGGCGGGTACGATCGATTTTCGGGTGGCTGGCCGCATCGCGGGATGCGGCCAGTGGCTCGATCAGTAGCCGTTACGCTTGAGAATGGTGTGAATGCTTTCTTTCGCGGGGCGCCCGTAGAATTTCAACAGTTCAGCGGTACGGTTGGTGAAGAAACCATCGACCCCATCGTTGCTGATGCGCTTGAAGTCATCGGCGGCGTCCACCGTGTAGGCGTGGATCACCATACCTTTCTCGTGGGTCAGGTTGTTCATCCAGGGCTTGACCAGGTCCATGTAGCTTTGGTCGCCGCCCTTGGCCAGTTGCGACGAAGGACCGGTGCCGATGGCACCATGGGCTTTGGCCCAGTCAATCCATTTCTGGAACTCCTCCGGTGATTTGACTTCCTGCGAAGCGTAGTAGGTGGCTTTGTCCTTGGCTCCCGAATCCTTGAACGCGACGCTGGATTTAGGCTCTATCGAGCCTTCGCCAATCCACAGCAGCATGACTTTGGGCACTTTCGGCATTTCTTTCTGCAGCAATTCCAGGCTTTGCTTCTCGAACGTCTGCAGTACCACGCGTCCCGGCATATGCGCGACGTTGACATGCCCGGCCGCTGCGGCGGGGCGTTGCGCGAGCCAGCCGCGTTGGGTCAGCACTTTTTTAAGGTCGGCTTCGACACCGGGAAACTTGTTCGGCACCTTGGTCTCGATGTACAGCCCCGGTTTGTTCGCGCCGCCTTCGGCGATGTCGATGACCTCATCCAGTGTCAGGATTTGCAACCCGGTGTAACTGTCGCGCGCCCTGTCGGGGTAGGCCTTGTTGAACCATGAACCAGCATCCAGTTGCTTGAGCTCCGCCAGCGTGAAGGTACTGACCGGGTCCTTGACCCGGGTCGGGAACACTTCGGCAATGTTGGTGGTGCGTTCCAGCACGTCATCGTGCAGCGCTATCAGTACGCCGTCCTTGGTGCGCTGGATGTCCATTTCCAGGTAATCGGCACCCAGATCGCGTGCCAGGGTATAGGCCGGAATGGTCTCTTCCGGCGCGTCGAATGAAGCGCCGCGGTGGGCGATCACGGCGGGCCAGGGCAGACCGTATTTCTCGCTCAATACCTTGCCTGGGGCATCCGCCGCCGCTGCCATGCCTGATGACAACATCAGGCTCGACATGACAGCCGAGGCCAAAAGGGTCTTTTTCAACAGGGTGGTGGAAAATCCTTGCATGGGCGGGTGTTTCCTTGTTTTTGAGAAGGCCTGTTTTGAGAAACCTGAGCACCAGCCGACAGGGCTGCCGTTGGTTTCGCTGCATGCAACGATAGCGCACTTGCGATCCCGGGTCTGGCAAGGCCTCAGGCTCTGGGCCTGAATTGGCTACGCTCGCCGAGTTTTCGTACAGAGCCCAGTGTCTCCGGCAAATGCGTCCACTTTATGAACACATAGTGCGGGCGAAAGCTTTTTTTCAGCGCGAACACCAGGGTGCGCTGCACAAGCGCGTCGAGTCGCGTTAAGGTCAGTGTTTTGCTGATCGGACGGGAACGCACATGACAACGGTATTGGTGCTGGTGGAAAACCTGGACACGTATTTGCCGATTCTGGAAAGCAGCGGTTTTCAGTTGATTCGTGCGCCGACGGCCGAACTGCGCGCCGAGGCAATTGCTGCGCACGGGCAGGAAATCAGTGCCGTTGTCACACGCGGACCGCTGGGTTTTTTCGCCGAGGAAATGGATGCACTACCGCAGCTGCGCATCATTTGTGTGAGCGGTGCCGGCTACGAGAAGGTTGATCTGTCTGCTGCGCAGGCGCGGGGCATCCGTGTGACCAACGGTGCGGGCGTCAATGCCGCCACAGTGGCTGATCATACGCTGGCGCTTTTGCTGTCCCTGGTGCGCGACATCCCGCAGGCCGATGCCTCGGTGCGGCGCAGCGAGTGGCGCAAGGTGGTACGACCCTCGCTGGCGGGCAAGCGCCTCGGCATTGTCGGGCTGGGAGCCGTGGGGCTGGCGATTGCCAGGCGTGCAGCAGCGTTCGACATCGCCATCGGCTACCACAATCGCAAACCGCGCACCGATTGCGATTACACCTGGCACGCCACGCCACAGGCGCTGGCTGCCGCGTCGGATTTTCTGATCATCGCCACCCCCGGCGGCACCGGCACGCAGCATCTGGTCGATGCACAGGTGCTTGAGGCGCTGGGTCCTGAAGGCTTTCTGGTCAATATTGCGCGCGCCAGTGTCGTGGATACTCATGCCTTGGTCGATGCGCTCGAGAACCAGCGGATTGCCGGAGCCGCGCTGGACGTCTTCGACGATGAGCCCGCTGTGCCGGACGTGTTCAAGACGCTGGGCAATGTCGTGCTGACGCCCCATGTAGCAGGGCTGTCCCCGGAGGCCTCGAGAGACAGTGTGCAGATGGTCAACGACAATCTGCTGGCATTCTTTTCCGGAAAACCGGTGCTGACGCCTGTGATTGACTGACCCGGCGTGCAGTATTGCACGCCGGCATTGCAACGATGCCCATTCTGCTGGTTTTGATGCCTGTTTATAGTCTCCGCCCAGGTCATACGAAGTCGAACAGGGAGCAGGGCATGGGCAAGGCAGATAGCGTAGGCAACACGGTAAAGATCGGCCTGGTGGGGGATTTCAACGCGGATGTTCCAGCCCATCGGGCCATTCCTCTGGCACTGCAGATGGCGGCGGAGGTGCTTCAAATAACGGTCGGCTTCGAATGGCTGCCGACGCCACAAATCGGCAACGGTGCACGGCTTGGCGAATTCGACGGTCTCTGGTGTGTACCTGCCAGTCCGTACCTGGACATGCAGGGCGCATTGACTGCCATTCGTTTCGCCCGTGAGCAGCTCGTGCCGTTTCTTGGAACGTGCGGCGGCTTTCAGCACGCGTTGGTGGAGTACGCTCGCCATCAATTGGGCTGGGCAGACGCCGAGCACGGCGAAACGGCGCCAGAAGCGCCAAACGTCATCATCGAGCCACTCAGTTGCTCACTGGTTGAATCGGTGGCAGCGGTTCAGTTGCAACCCGATACATTGATCGCCCGGGCGTACGGCAGGCTGGATATCGAAGAGCGTTATCACTGCCGCTACGGTCTGCGCCGTGAGCTGGAGTCCGCGCTGTTCGGCCAACGGCTCGAAATCAGTGGACGCGGCCCGGAAGGCGAAGTACGCAGTATCGAACTGCAGGGGCATCCGTTCTTCGTCGCCACGCTGTTCCAGCCGGAACGGGCTGCGTTGCAGGGCGAAATACCGCCTGTGGTCAAGGCTTTCCTGCGCGCTTGCAGCGCATTCGTACAGAGTACCGAATCATGATGGCCTCGCGCTTTGCCACGCCCTATTTTGCGGTCGTGTTCACCTCATTGCGTACGCATGACGAAGGGCAGGCCTACGCAGATGCTGCGCAGCGAATGGTAGGTCTGGCCCGGCAACAGCCCGGCTTTTTAGGCGTGGAATCGGCACGCGGCGAAGACGGACTGGGGATCACCGTGTCCTACTGGACCGATGAGACCGCGATTCTGGCCTGGAAACGGCAAGCCGAACATGCCGAGGTCCGCGAGCAGGGGCGTGCACGCTGGTATCAGGCGTTTACCACGCGAATCTGCAAGGTCGAGCGTGATTACGCGTTCGACAGCTAGCTATCAGGGCATTACCGGCGGCGTATAGGCCAGCGTAGTGCCCAATGCCCAGAGCAGAAACAGCACCAGTGGCGTGTGAACCAGCAACTGCACGAACGAGAACCCGATCAGGTCACGCGCTTTCAGGCCCAGTACCCCCAGCAGCGGCAGCATATAAAACGGATTGATCAGGTTGGGAAGCGCTTCGGCTGCGTTGTAGATCTGCACTGCCCAGCCGAGGTGATACTGCAGGTCATTGGCGACTTGCATCACATAGGGCGCTTCGATGATCCACTTGCCGCCGCCCGATGGAATGAAAAAACCCAATATGGCCGAATAGACGCCCATCAGAATCGCGTAGGTGTCATGCGAGGCGATACTGGTGAAAAACGTCGAGATATAATGCGCCAGGGTTTGCGCATCACCGCCTTTGACTGTAGTCAGCAGTGCGGCGATCGAGCCGTACAGTGGGAATTGAATCAACACACCGGTGGTAGTGGGCACCGCCCGTGCTACCGCATCGAGAAAGCTGCGCGGCCGCCAGTGCAGCAATGCGCCGAGCATGATGAACAGAAAGTTGTAGGTATTGAGTCCGGAGATCGCAGTGATCGCCGGTTTGTTCGAAAACTCGTTGAACAACCAGCCTGCTCCCAGCAGCACCATCAGGATGATCAGCAGCGGGCTGTACTCCAGCCATTCGCCGGGCCGTGTGCGAGGCGGCAGTGGCGGCAGGTTGAAGGCCGGGTCGACACCGCAGGCCTTGGCGTCGCGAGCGCTGATGGGACTTGGGGCGGTGGCATAGGCCACGATCAGTGAGATGACCACCAGTGCTGCGAGCATGACCCCGGATTGCCACAGAAAAATGGTTTCGGTGAAAGGAATCACGCCGGTGATCGCCAGGATGGACGGCGGCAGGCTGGCCGGGTTGGCCTGCAACTGCGCAGCCGAAGAAGACAGCCCCAGCGCCCAGACTGCGCCCAGCCCCAGGTACGCGGCAGCACCAGCTGCGCGATAATCCATACGCAGGTCAGTACGCCGGGCGAGGGCGCGTACCAGCAAGCCGCCGAACACCAGTGACAGTCCCCAGTTGAGCAACGAGGCCAGCATGGAAATCAGCGCCACCCAGGCCACCGCCGAGCGTCCGTTGCGTGGCACCCGGGCCAGGCGGTCGATCAGGCGTACGGCGGGAGGTGAACTGGCGACCACGTAACCGCCAATGACCACGAAGGCCATTTGCATGGTGAACGGAATCAGGCTCCAGAACCCGTCACCGAATGCCTTGGCGGCCTCGGCCGGACGTGCGCCGATAGCCAGCGTTGCCAGGGTGACGATAACCACCGCCAATGCGGCAAATACCCAGGAGTCGGGAAACCAGCGCTCGGCCCACGCTGCACAGCGCAAGGCAAATCGCGCGGAACGGCTTTCTTCGATGTTGGCGGCCATCTGGGGCACCTCTTCTTGTCATTATTATCGGGGTCGAGCGCAAGGTGGTGTTACCACGTCGGGGCACCAAGCGTTCGCAAGCCATTCTGATGTTGGTCAGACGCCGCAGGAGCTAGCCGGGCCGTTGGCCACAGTCAAGCGCGAGCTTCATAACCAGGAGCCAGAGGCTCACGGTCCTCAAAAGCTCATCTCGATCACGTCATCCGGAACGATCAGTTTGCCGGCGGTCCTGGCTATGATCTCTTCGACGCTGACCCCAGGCGCACGCTCGCGGAGGATGAACGCACCGTTTTCAATTTCCAGGTACGCCAGATCGGTCAGCACCTTGCGAATGCATCCCGCACCGGTCAGTGGCAGGCTGCAGCGGGTCAGCAGCTTGGATTCGCCGTCCCTGGATGCGTGGGTCATGGTCACAATGATGTTTTCGGCACCCGCCACCAGGTCCATCGCGCCGCCCATGCCCTTGACCAGTTTGCCGGGAATCATCCACGACGCGATATTGCCCTCGACATCCACCTCGAAAGCGCCAAGCACCGTCAGGTCGACATGGCCACCACGGATCATGGCAAAGGATTCGGCCGACGAGAAAATCGATGCTCCGATGCGTGCGGTAACTGTCTGCTTGCCGGCATTGATCATGTCCGCGTCGAGGGTATCCTCGGTCGGAAAGGCGCCCATGCCCAGCAGGCCGTTTTCCGATTGCAGCATGACGTCGATGTCGTCCGGCACATAGTTGGCCACCAGCGTTGGAATGCCGATGCCGAGGTTCACGTAATAACCGTCCTTGAGTTCACGAGCGACGCGTTGAGCCATTTGTTCGCGAGAAAGTGCCATGGTCTGAATCTCTTTGTTGTTGTCTGCCCGAGGCGGCGCTATCAGGATTTTCTGACGGTGCGCTGTTCAATGCGTTTTTCAAACGTGCCTTGAATCACTCGATCGACATAAATGCCGGGCGTGTGGATCTGGGCAGGCAGCAATACGCCGGGTTCGACGATCTCCTCGACTTCCACCACGGTGATACGTCCAGCGGTGGCCGCTACCGGGTTGAAGTTTTGCGCGGTATGTCTATAGATGACATTGCCGAAGTGGTCGGCTTTCCAGCCTTTGATCAAGGCGAAGTCGCCGGTGATGGCTTCCTCCAGAATGACGTTGCGGCCATTGAACTGACGGGTTTCCTTGCCTTCAGCCACGGGGGTTCCATAACCTGTCGCGGTGTAGAACGCCGGAATGCCCGCGCCACCTGCGCGCAGTTTTTCCGCCAGGGTGCCTTGAGGGGTGAGTTCGACTTCCAGTTCGCCACTGAGCAACTGCTTTTCGAACAAGGCGTTTTCGCCGACGTAGGATGAAATCATTTTCCGGATCTGCCGGTCTTCGAGCAGTATGCCCAGGCCGAAGCCGTCAACGCCGCAGTTGTTGGAAACCACGGTCAGGCCTTTGATGCCCATGCGTTTGATCTGCATGATCAGGTTTTCCGGAATGCCACACAGGCCAAACCCGCCGCAGAGCACAGTCATGCCATCGGTCAGCCCGGCGAGGGCTTCTTCGTAGGTCGCTACTCGTTTATCGAGTCCAGCCATGATGATCCGCCTTTTATAGTTGTTGACCGACAGTCGCACTGCCGGAGGATCGATGACTTGCATCTTCTCTCGTGAGCACTGATTTGTTAATTTTGTTTTTCTGATCAATTGATAAGAAAATCGAATAGATGAACGTCAAGCAGCTTCGCGCTTTTCTGGCAGTGGCGCAGTACTTGAGCTTTGCTCAGGCAGGGGAGCGGCTGAACATCTCGCAGCCGGCGTTGAGCCTGACGATCAAGGGGCTGGAGGACGACCTGGGCGGGCAATTGCTGACCCGCACCACACGCAATGTGGCGCTGACGCCCGAAGGCGAAACCCTGCTGCCGCTGGCGCGCCAACTAATGGCCGACTGGGACAACACCGAAGAGTTGCTGCGCCAGCGGTTCACCTTGCAGACGGGGCGGGTTTCCATCGCCGCCATGCCATCATTCGCCGGCAATCTGCTGCCTGCGGCGCTGAAGGTGTTCCGCGGGCGCTACCCGCGGGTCAACGTTGCGGTGCATGACGTGATCAACGAACAGGTGCTGGAGATGGTGCGCCATCGTCGCGTCGAGCTGGGGATCGGTTTTGAGCCCGAGTCCAACGGCGCCCTGTCGTTTACGCCGTTCTATATGGACCGTTTCGTGGCCGTGGTACCTGGAGAGTCACCGCTGGCCGGGCGGGGCGAGGTGTCCTGGGCGGAACTGTTGCGCGAAGACTTTATCGCCCTGCAACGCCCTTCGGCCGTACGTTTGCTGCTGGAACAGGCCATCGAGCCCAGGCACGGCAAGCTGGCGGTGGCGTTCGAAAGCCATCAGTTGTCGACCATCGGCCGTATGGTTGCCAACGGTCTGGGCGTAAGCGCCGTTCCATCGCTGTGCATAGGGCAGATGCACGAACTGGGGGCATGCTGCGTTGCGCTGGTAGAACCGCGTATCGAGCGCCGTATCGGCCTGATGATGCTGGCCGATCACAAACTTTCCACTGCGGCCCAGGCGTTGCGCGAGGTATTGATCGAGGAGGCTCGTAGCAGTCGATAGCGACTATCACGGTGGATGATTTTTGCTGCAACGGGGGGCGGCGTAACCTTGCTTCATTCCTGAAATGAAGCCCGCCCGGAGGCCCCAGATGAACCGTATGCTTGCCCTTGCGCTTGTCCTGACATTCACCGTTGCGCTGGTTTCCGGCTGCTCCACCCACCATGCGGTCGAGCAGCGTGCGTTCAGTGCCGAAGAAAGCCATCAACTGGCGCTTGAAGACCTGAACCGTCGTGGCCTGTCGTTTGAGGAGTACCAGGCGCGCAAGGCGCAGTTGATGGCCGATCCTCAGATTCAGCAGGCGCGGGAATTCGACGATAAAGGCGAAACAAGTGTTGACCTGGGTGTGACGGGCCAACAGCCACAAGGCTAACAGTCTGCTTAAAAATGATTTTTTGTATAACTGTACGGTAGGAATTAACAGTCAACTGTCCGTGTGTTTCCTCTGCCGCTTTCGATAGGGTGAGTACCTGACTCACTGATCCGGACAGGCTGTATGGTGCTCTCTTTCGATTTGCTTCTTGCGTTCACACTCTTCGCGTTCGTCACCTCGATAACTCCCGGCCCGAACAATATGATGCTGCTGGCCTCCGGCGTGAATTTCGGTTTCAGCCGCACCCTGCCGCATATGCTCGGCATCAGCATCGGCTTTTTCGTATTGGTGCTGGCCGTCGGCTTCGGTCTGGGCAGTGTGTTCAAGGCGTGGCCCGTTCTCTACACGATCCTGCGCTACGTGGGGGCCGCTTACCTTCTGTACCTGGCCTGGAAAATTGCCACCTCAAAACCTGCTTCCGATGAGGTCGACAGCCAGGGCAAACCGCTGGGCTTCATGAGCGCCGCGCTGTTTCAATGGGTCAATCCCAAGGCGTGGATCATGGCAATCGGAGCTATCAGTACTTACACGCCGATGCAGGGCTATTTCTACAATGTGGTGGTAATTTCGGCGGTGTTTGCGCTGATCAACCTGCCCAGCGTGGGCATCTGGACAGGTTTTGGCAGCTTGCTGCGCAACGTTTTGCGCGAACCGCTGGGGCTGCGTCTTTTCAACGGGGTGATGGCCTTGCTATTGGTGGCCTCGCTGTATCCGCTGTTTGTCGAGCACTGAGTCCGGGGCTATAAAGCCAGTTGCAAATGCCCGCCCGCCTGTTTATGACGAGCCTGCAAGCGTCGTTGCAGGCCGTGATGGAAGTGTTCCAGCCCCTCATGCAGGCGCTCTGTGAGAATTTCGTCCAGCGTTCCGCCTTCTTCATTGTCGTCGTAAGTGATCTGCGTATCGATGGCGAAGATGCCGTGCAGCACTTCCTGAGACTTGAGGGCAGACAGTACCGGTTTGAGTGCGTAATCCACAGCCAGCATGTGCGCAATGCTGCCGCCGGTGGCCAGCGGCAAGACCACTTTGCCATGCAGCGCGCGTTCGGGCAGCAAGTCGAGCAGGGTTTTCAGCGCGCCTGAAAATGACGCCTTGTAGACCGGCGTGCCGATCAGCAGGCCATCGGCCTGCCTGACCGCTTCGATAAATTCCAGGACTTGCGGGCTGTCGAAACGGGCAAAAAGCAGGTCCTCGGCATTGAAGTCACGTATGCGCAACGTGGTGACTTCAACTCCGTGGTTCTGTAACCAGCGGCTGGCATGGGCCAGTACGACGCCAGAACGAGATTTGGGCGAGGGACTGCCTGAAAGTGAAACAACGAGCATGTGGGATTTCCTTGCGATAAGCGTGAAACTGTAAAGCAGCTTGTGTGCCAGCCTCCCCGAGGCAGGGCGATTGCCCCGCAGACAATGGCCCTGGGTGCGTTTTTGTAAACGGGATGAGAGGTCGACGTGCTGATGCAAACGTTGCCAACTGTTGAACGGCTGTTGCTCTGGCAACAGTCCGGCGCTTGACCCAAGGGTCAGTTGCGGAAGGCTGCACCGGTCTGCACCACGCTGGCCGATCCGAGCAACTGGCTGATGAACCGGCTCCAGCGGGTGATGTCGGCGGGACCGACGAATACCACGTCCTGCGCCTTGAGCTCGAACTGCCCCGCCAACAGGTAGGCTGTGGGCTTTTTCGCGTTGAGGTGGTAAACGGTGGAGGTGGCTTCGGCAAAGTTTTCCGCACCGCGTATTACGTAGACTGCATCGCCGTCCGCACTGTCCGGGTTTAGTCCGCCGGAATTTCCCAGCGCCTCCAGCAGCGTCAGTCGGGTGGTGCCGAAGGAGATCACTTGCGGATTACGCACTTCACCCAGCACGTAGATCTTGTTTCGCGAATTGCTGTTCAGGTGCAGGTAATCGCCGTCCTTGAGGAAGATCCTGCTCAGTTGCGAGTCCTTGCGGTTGAGCGAGTCGATGTCGATCAGGTAGTCCCTGCCGTCGCGACGCAGGGTCAGTCCGGCCAGGTTGGCATCGGTCAGGTCTACACCTGCAACGCTCACCGCCTGCACCAGGCTCAAGGGAATATTGGTAATCGGTTGCGGGCCGGGGACCTTGAAAGAACCGGACAGAAGTATTCGCTGGCTGTTGTAGCGCAGCACTTTTACGTCGACCTTGACCTCGGTGTATTGCGGTGCCAGCCCCATGCGCAGCTGCTCGCGGACCTCGCTGACCGTTCTGCCGCTCGCACGGATCCTTCCGACATAGGGAAAGTAGAGTGTGCCATCGTTGAGCACTTCCCGGGTGTTGGCATCCAGTTGGTCCTGCGAGCCTGGCGCTGTCAGTTCCGGGTGTTCGAACACGGTGACCAGCAAGGTGTCTCCCGCGCCAATCACGTATTCCGGGGTTTTGTAGTCAAGCAGCGCCTGCGGCAGTGCCTTGGCCTCTGCCGTTGCGCGCAGTTGCTGTTGCTGCAGGCTTTTCGGTGTGACCTCGATCAACTGCGCACGTGGCTCGTCTGCCTTGCCGGTAGTGACGTCGTCCGGCGTCATGTGCTGCCCGGGGGCGAATGCACAGCCTTGCAGCGCCAGGCTGGTGAGCAGTAAGGCAACTAACGTTGGATTCATTGCGTTTTTCCTTTCATGGCATTGCTCCTTTCTTTGAGCGCACCGAGGGTGCCCGGCGCGTTTTTTCACTCAGATGCCGCCTTAGAAGGCGTTCTTGTTGACGAACCCTTTGAGCAGTGTCAGCAGGATGATTTTGAGGTCCAGCCAGATCGACCAGTGTTCGATGTATTCCAGGTCGAACTCGACGCGCATGCGCATCTTGTCGAGTGTGTCGGTCTCCCCGCGCCAGCCGTTGATCTGCGCCCAGCCGGTAATGCCGGGCTTGACCTTGTGGCGCAACATGTAGCCGCTGACCTGCTTGCGGTACTGTTCGTTGTGCGCAATGGCATGAGGGCGCGGGCCGACAATGGACATGTCGCCGTGCAACACGTTGAAGAACTGCGGCAGTTCATCCAGCGAGGTGCGCCGTAAAAAGGCACCCAGCGGCGTCACCCGTGCATCGTTGCGTGTGGCCTGAAGCACCAGATCGGCGTTTTCCTGGACGTTCATGCTGCGGAATTTCCAGACCATGATCGAGCGGCCGTCCAGCCCGTAGCGACGCTGACGGAACAGTACCGGGCCCTCGGAAGTGAGCTTGATAGCTGCAGCGATGGCCAGCAGCGGCAGAGCGATCAACAGCAGAATCAGACAGGACAGGACGATGTCTTCGGCGCGCTTGACCAGGCTCCAGGCACCGTCCATGGGCGAGTCGAAGATGCTGATGCTGGCCAGGCCATTGATGCTCTCACTGCGCGCATGCAGCAGGTCAAACATAAACACGTCCGGAATCAGGTATACCGAGGCGGTGGTATCACTCAAGCCGGTAATCAGCTCGCGTAATTGCGGCTCGGCGCTGAAGGCAAGGGTGATGTACACCTTGTCGATCCGGCCCGCGCGGGCATCTTCGATCAACTGATCCAGGTCGCCGAGCACAGGCAGGCGACGTTTTCCGGTCTGCAGATTCATTTGCTGCGGGTGCGCATCGTAAAAACCCAGCAGGGTCAGCCCCATCCACGGCGCAAGGGAAATGGAGCGGGCCAGTCGTTCCCCTACCTGACCCGTCCCGACGATGGCCACCCGGCGCGTATTGAAGCCATGCCGACGCAGCGTGTGCAGGGCCAGGCGGATCAGCAGCCGGTAGCCGCACAGCACCCCAAGCGCCAACGCGAACCAGCTCATCTGGGCGTTATCGGGTAATTGCGTCTGGTTGAGCAGCAGGCTGTTCAGTAACAGCAGGGTGATGAACGTCATCGACCAGTAACTGAAGACTTTGCTCAGTTCGCGCAGTATGCGTTCGCCACGCCACGAGCCGTACAGCTGGTGATATTCGCTGATCCAGTGAAAGACCAGCACCGCCAGGACGATGTGTGACCAGGCCCGGGTGCTGTCGGCGACGGTCAGCCCGGTTTGCCAGTAACCGATCAGCACGATAATGATCAGATCCAGCAGGCGATGAGCGAGGGAAAGCGTTGACTGATGGGCATGCAGAATGCCGCGTACGGAAGTGCGCATTGGGGGAGCTCGCTCAGACGGTTTTTATCGGGACGACACGGCCTGGCAGTTCGCTGCCCAGGACGGGCGATGGCTGCACAATCCGGTTTGTGTGGGGCAGGCGGGCCAGATGCACCAGATGTGACGTGGCCAAGCGGTTTTCGACGAAGGCTTTTATCTCCTGTTCGAAGCGCTCCACCGAAAACCGTTCGGCATTGGCGCGGCAGGCCTCTGGCGCAATGCGTGACTGCGCTGCCTCGAATTCGCCGATAGCGGCGATCAGCGATGCTGCGGTCTGCTGCCGGTAAAACACGCCGGTCGGTTGCGGGTGCTCCAGACCGTGCACGGTCTCCATGACGCCACCCTTGCCGAACGCGATCACCGGCGTGCCGCAGGCTTGAGCCTCTACCGGGCTGATACCAAAATCCTCTTCTGCCGCGAAGACAAACGCCTTGGCGCTGCGCATGTGCGCCAGCAAGACTGCGCCAGGCTGGAACCCCAGCAGCGTTACGTTGGACACCCGGCTGGCAATCGCCTGCGCCTTGGCCAGGTCCGGCCCGTCGCCGATCATGATCAGGCGTTTGTCTGGCATGGCGGCAAACGCTTCGACGATCATCGGCATGCGTTTATAGGGCACCATGCGCGAGGCGCACAGATAGAAGTCCCCGCGCGCGCCGTCGGGGGTAAACCCGAGCGTGTCCACCGGCGGATAGATAACCGTGGAGTCACGGCGATACGCCTTGGAGATGCGTGCGCCGATAAAGCCTGAATTGGCAATGAACGCATCCACGCCGGTCGATGTGCGCTGGTCCCACAGGCGAATGTAATGCAGGATCAGGCGTGCCAGGCTGCCCTTGATTCCCTTGTCCAGCCCCGACTCGTGGAGATACTGGTGCTGCAAGTCCCAGGCGTAGCGGATTGGCGAGTGCACATAGCTGATGTGCAGTTGGTCAGGGCCGCAGAGCACGCCCTTGGCCACCGCATGGCTGCTGCTGATGATCAGGTCATAACCGGACAGGTCCAGTTGCTCGATGGCCAGCGGCATCAGTGGCAAGTAGCGTGGATAGTGGTTGCGTGCACCGGGCAGTTTCTGGATGAACGTCGTTCTGGCGACCTTGCCGCGCAGATGCGTTCGGTCCTGATCGCTGAGAAAGTCGATGACCGCAAACAGGTCCGCATCGGGCCAGACGTTGATCAGTGAAGCAAGCACGCGCTCGGCACCGGAGTAACTCACCAGCCAGTCGTGGACGATAGCAATTCTCATGGGTGTTCCTTGCTGTAAGGGCCCGCGCTACTGCGGATGCGGCAGGGCGCATCCTGGCGTTACTGTGGTGGGTTCAGGGTTTGCCGGTGAACGATTCGGCAGCGTTATGCCGCTTGCTTCTCAACGCAGGAGAGGACGCCAGCAACGCATCGATACGCTGGGAAAGACGCTGCGCAGAAAGGTCCCAGGAAAAACGCTGCACGTTATGCAATCCCTGAACCTGCAGCGCGTTGCGCAACGGCGCGTCAATCAGCATGCGTTGCATGGCTGCGGCCATGTGGCTGACGTCCAGTGGGTCGAAATACAGTGCACTGCCCTGCAGGACTTCGGGGATCGACGCGGCGTTGGCCGCCAGCACCGGGCAGCCACAAGCCTGGGCTTCAAGCGGCGGAATACCGAACCCCTCGTAAAGCGAGGGAAACACGAACGCTGTCGCGCCCTGATATTGCGCGATCAACTCGGCGTCGTTGAGTCGCCCCAGAAAACGGATGCGCGGGTCACGGCAGGCGAGACGTTGCAGGTCAGGGTCGGCAAACAGCGCGCTCGCCGCACCGACAATATGCAGTTGCAGGTCGGCGTGACCACGCAGGCTTAGAAATGCCTGAATCATCCTGTTGAAATTCTTGTGCACGGCGGGCGACGAAACTGCCAGCAGGTATTTCGGTTGATCGACAAATGTCGTACCTGGCTTGAACTCGTCACTGACCGCGGCGGGCACGACCAGTACCTTGTCCTCGGCGTAGCCATAGAACGAGGCTATTTCACCCCGAGAGAAGCTGCTGCCGGTGATCAGGGTTCTGGCGCGTGACAGGAGTATCGGCGTGATGGTCCGATAGGCCAGCCGGAACAGCCGGGTATAGCTTTGCGGGTAGCGCACGTAGTTAATGTCATGGTGAGTCGCTATCTGGTTGCCATAGAACATCGGCCCCGTGTTGCTGATCGAGATCAGCAGCGGGCTGCCCTGACGTTTCAGATGAAGCGGCAGATCGATCTGTTCCCACACATGGCCGGTGGAATGTCCGATGCGCTGCGCCTGCAGCGCATTGGCACAGTCGTGCAGCTTGATGTTGTGCGGGGCGACGAAGACCAGATCGTCGCGCAGTCGTTTTAGCGCTCTGCACATCTGCTCTGCATAGCGCTGCACCCCACTGACATCCTGGGTAAGAAACCGTGAATTGATGACAATCATCTCAAGCATCCTGCTGATGAGGGGAGCTGGCTGGTGCCAGGTTCTGTCCTTGAACGTCGTAAACAGGGCGGGTTGCGCCCTTCGTCACACTACGTGCTGCATTCCATAAGCGTCTGGGCAAAAATGCTTTCGTACTGGTCGAGCATCAGGTCCAGGTTCATCAACGACGCGACACTGTTGCGTGCCTGGCTGCTCAGACGTGCCAGCAGTTCGGGCTGCTGGTGCAGCTTGAGCATTGCCAGCCCCAGTGAATCCGGGTCATCGGGGCTGCACAGCAGGCCATTGAGCGGGTCCTGAATGATTTCCGTCAGCCCGCCCATGCGGCTGGCGATGACCGGCAGCGAGTGGGCGCAGGCCTCGACGGCCACCATGCCGAACGGCTCATTCCACAGGGATGGAACGATTGCCACGTCGATCTGGCGGTAGAAGTCTTCTGGCCTCTGCACGCCGACGAAACGAATGTTCGGTGATGTTGCCATGGTCCTGAAGCGCTTTTCGTCAGTCGATTGTCCGCGCCCGGCAATCTGCAGCGTGGACTTGAACGGCAGGTGCTGGAACTGATCGATCAACCATCCCAGCCCCTTGTTTGCCGACAGTGTGCCCAGATAGCCGAAACGTAAGGGGGCGTCATCGCCGGTTGCTCTGGGCTGCCCGGACATCGGCGCTGTGAACGGGCTGGCGTTATGCACCACATAGCCCCGCGCGCCCTTGAAATAGCCCTGTGCCTGCAGGGTGTCGAGCATGAACCGGCTGACACCTACGACCGTGCTGACCTGTTCTGACTGCTGTGCATGGTTGCTGCGCAACTGCGTGCACATCGTGCACTGGCGCTGACAGCTGTGCCCCTTCTTGAACATGGTGCTGGCAGGGCAGAGCAGGTAGAAGTCATGCAGAACCTGCACGATCGGGCGATTGGCAGCGGTTATTTCGTCCCACGCCGACACCGACCAACCGGTCAGGTTATGGCACACCACCAGCTCCGGCTGCTCCAGTTCAATTACCCTTGCGACGTACTCGCGCATGCCCGCGTTGTAGCGATCACGCCAGTGCCAGGCAAGCCGCGCCAGACGACCCGGACGTTGGGTCATGAAGTGCCAGTACCGGTTAAGCAGGCCGGCACGATAGACCTTGACTCTATTGACCTCTGCCAGCTGCAGACCGGGGCGGTCTGTGGTGGTCAGTACCGCAACGCTGTGTCCGCGTTGCTGCAAGCCCTCGACGGTACGCTGCAGAATGATTTCCGCGCCGCCGCCTATGTCGGGTGCATAGAGGCTGCTGATAAAGAGGATTTTCATAGTGGGTGGGCCTTGTTCAGGCCCAGCGCGCTGGCTTCCCCTTCGCGAATGGCGTTGTTGAGCAGGCTCAACCGTGCGGTGACGCCGCAACGCCATGCATACAGGCTCAACAGACAAAGAAATATCCGGCGATTGAGCCGGTAGATCAGTGTGGAGGACGCCCAGACGTGCCTGTCGAACCAGGCCTGATTGCGTGCGGCGTAGTAGGCACGCAGATCCGATCCGCCCAACAGGTAGTTTTCGTAGACATTTCGGGTGCGTGCCTTGATGTTCCAGGAGTCTTCCAGATCATCCAGCAACGCTTCGGGTATCAGCGATAACGTCCCGCCACCGTCGGTAATGCGCCAGGTGTACTCGGTGTCGTCGCTGTACAGGATGAGTGCGTCCAGTGGCAGGCCGATCTTCTCGTACAGGCTGCGATGGGCCAGCAATCCGCCATAGGTGGCGAACGGTAGCTGTACCCGCTCCGGCATTGACAGGCTCGCACGGGGCTTTCCCCAAGGCAGGCGTCGCCAGATTTTGTACGGCAACTGGGCAATGTGGAAACCGAAGAAGCTTGATCGCCTCTGGATTGCGTAACGCAGCGGTACGCCAGCGGCGATGTCCGCCTGATGCGTGGGGCGAAAGCCGAGCACTGCGCAGTTGTCGCTGCCGTCGATTGTCTGCCGTTCATGCAGCGCCCGGTGCAGCACTTCAATGGCATTGGCGGTTGGCGCGTTATCGTCGTCCATGAGCCAGACGTATTCGTCGCCTTTCTCCAGTGCGGCCTTGATGCCTGTCGCATAGCCGATGGCCGAGCCGGTGTTGTGGGGCAGCCTGATCACCTGAACCTGATCCGGCCACTCGTCGCACAGCGCCTGCAACGGCGCGACTGAGGCGTTGCTGACAATGATCACACGGGCAATCAGCGGGCTCTTCAGCGAGCGGTTGATCAATGTGTGCAGATAGCTGGAACGATCACCATAGGTGAGCGTCACCAGAGTGGTCTGGTGGGGCATGGCGCGGTTCCGGGGCTGATGAAATAGGCTGCGGTTGCCTGTTTTCAGGCACCTTTCGCGTGGCAGTTTCATACGCGGGCGGCGAGGCTTATGCGCGTGCTTCGATGCGCAACAGGCTGCTGATGGGCAACACCACCTTTTGCTGGCGTTGCAGCATGTTGAGCAGAATCACCGCGCGTTCAGTGCCATCTTCAGCCAGAAATATGGCTTCCACGTCACTCCAGTTGCCGGTTGTGATCATCACTGGCTCGCCCTGAATAAATCGTACTTTGGGCGCGGGCGTCGAGAGTCGCTGGCGGATCTGTTCGATCAGATGATCGCGTACCGGCACCGGTTGGCCGCCGAACGTCACAATGCGCGAGACGCCGCGCGTGGAGCGAATCGGATACCAGTTGTCCTGCACCTGATCCATGCGGATGAACAGGTAACCGGGGAACAACGGCTCGCCGGCCAGAGCTCTTGCGCCGGTTCGCTTCACGTTGGCGTGCAAGGGTCGGTAACACTCGAAATGCTGACGGCACAGATGTTCTTCGGCACGGGCTTCCTGGCGGGGTTTGGTCTGGATCAGGTACCAGCGAGCATTCTGGTCGGACAGTGACATGGTTAATTCCTTTTAAATGAACAGCCCGGTTAACGACAGGCATTACTCCGGGCTAGCGGGGTGCAGGGTGGTAGTTGTAGCCGTAAGCCGCGCAGTCGTAATCGGACGTCGTGGCCTTGCGCACCACTGCATTGAAGATGGCACCCTTGATCAGAATTCCGTTCTGGCCCAGACGCCGTTTGCAGGCTTCGATCTCCTGAACGGTGGTCATGCCAAAGCGTGCCACCAGCAGACAGGTGCCTGCCTGACGACCCACCAGTGTCGCGTCAGTCACGGCAAGGACAGGTGGCGTATCGATCAGAATCAGGTCATACAGCGGCGACAGTTCGGCAAGCATCTTGTGAAAGTTGTCATGCATCAGCAATTCCGAGGGGTTGGGGGCCGCGAAGCCGCAGGAGATGAAATCCAGATGCCGGACCCGTGTCTGGTTGATGACATCGGTACAGCGCAAGCGGGCGGCCAGTGTGTCGGACAGGCCGTGTTTGGGTTGCAGACCTAAAACGCGATGCAGGTAGCCTTTGCGCATATCGGCATCGATCAGCAGGACCCGCTTGCCGGTCTGGGCAATGATGGTTGCCAGATTGCTCGATACAAACGACTTGCCGGCACTTGGCGTCGGGCTCGATATCATCAGCACGTTGTTACGTGCTTCAAGCATGGCGAAATGCAGGCTGGTGCGTAGACTTCGCAATGACTCGATGGCCAGCTCGCTGGGCGCAGCAATGCTCAGCAGCCTTGATTCCTTGCTGTCTGGAGTACGCTTCTCGAGGCGCTCCTGCTGGCGCGAGTGCGGCAGCGATGCATAGACCGGCATGCCCAGACTTTCGATGGTTTCGGCGCTCTCGATGCCACGATAGAAGGCCTGACGTATGAAAACGATGATCATGGCGACCAGCGCGCCGATCAGCGTGGCCAGCGACACAATCAGTGTCTTCATCGGTTTGACGGGTTTTTCGACGTTGGTGTCGGCATTGTCGATGACCCGCACGTTGCCGATGTTGCCCGCGCGCAGAATGTCCTGCTCCTGGCTTTTGTTGAGCATCAGTGTGTAGGTCTGACTGATGACTTGCATGTCGCGGGTCAGGCGCAACAATTCCTGCTGGGTCATGGGCAGCGCGTCGATTTTCTTCAGCAGGCCTTGTTTCTGCTGCTCCAGCTGGTTCATCTGGCTCATCAGGCTGCGATAGGTCGGGTGCTCACGGGTGTACAGCCGTTCCAGCTCGACGCGCCTGAGTTTCAGTTCGGAAAGCATCGAGTCGAGGCTGACCACCTGATCGAGCACGCCTTTGGTTTCGATGCTCAGATCGACCGATCTGGCGCTGGTCTGGAACGTATTCAGCGCGGCTTCCGATTCCTCCAGCTGCTTGCGCACCGCGGGCAACTGGGAGCGCAGAAACTGCAGGCGCTGGGCGGCCTCGGCAGAACTGCGCTCGACGTTCTGGCGCACATACAGGTGGCTGACCTCATCGAGAATCCGGTTGGCCCGCTGCGCATTCTGGTCTTCGATGGACAAATAGATGATGCCCGAATCCCTGCCAGCCTCGGCGATCTTCAGGCGGTTCTGATAGACCAGTGCGGTGCTGAGCGTGCGCTGTCTGGAGAGGCTGAAGTTAGTACCGGGGCGCGCCAGCAGCGTTGCGACCTGAATCCTGATCCCGTTGCCCTCGACAACGCGGTTGGTCGTGCCGCCAAGCAGCAGATTGTGTTCGTTGTCGTACAGCGAGAACTGGCCCGGCCTGCCTGCGGTCAGGGTAAGTTTTTCGCCCAGCAGGTATTCCGGCACTTCCAGTTGAAACACATCGATTTTTTCGCCACCCCAGGCGTAGTGTGTCAGGCCGAATAAAGGCTCTGCCAGCTCACCGTCGCGCAACGGCTTGAAGGTGCGGTACAGATAGGGACCGATCACTGGAAAGAAATCAGGTGTCTGAAGCGTATTGAGCTTCAGATCGTCGACCACCTTGCCCAGCAGTGCGCGTGACTTGATCAACTCGATCTCGGTGGTCGCCTGCGACACTGAGAGTGGTTTGGCGCTGACCTCCGGAGTGCCTTCGATGCCGATTTTTCTGGGCTCTATCTGAATCATGGCGGTGGCCTGATACACCGGCGTGGCGAGAATGGCATAAGCCAGACCCGCCAGAAAAAACAGGCCGACGGTCCACGCGATCAGGGTCTTGTGGTCGAACAGCATCCGCAGAAGAGTTGCCAGATCGATCCGCGAGTCCTGTTGGAAATCCAGGGATGGACGGTTCATGACGGTCATTTATCCTGTTGCTCCTGACTGAAAATGAGGAAGCCAGTCGTCTATGCAGCGCGAGAGCTGCACGTAGGTCCGTTCAAAAGCGGAGGCAGGCCGTCGATAAGGGTCAGCTACGTCGAGCGGCTGCTGCCATTGACCGATCAGAAAGGCTTTGCCGCGTACTTCGGGGGCGAGGTCGAGAACGTCGGAAAAATGCGCTTGCTCCATCAGCAGAATCAGATCCGCCTGGCGCAGCAGTTCGCGATTCATCTGGCGCGCGGCATGCCGCTGAGGTTGCACCTTGTGCGACTGGAGAACCGCCCGCGCCGCCGGGTCGATGGAGCAGCCCGACAGCGCAGCAATGCCTGCCGACTGAACACGCACCTGCGTCGCTTCCAGGCGCTGCTGCAGCATTGCAGCGGCCATCGGGCTGCGGCAGATGTTGCCGACACATATCACCAGCACGCTACTGAACATGAGATTTGCTCGTGGTCGGCAACAGGCGTCTGCCCAGGTTGACGAGCACGTTGCTTGCCACTTTCCACAATGTCTGCAGCTTGTGGCGGGGTGCGAGTGCGGCCAGCGACAGGCACACCGTCTGCATCAGGAAGTGTTCGTACAGAGACTGATTGCCCAGGCGGTTGTAATAATTGGCCAGGCTCGAGCAGGTCTGCAGGTTCATGTGCAGCTTGCGTTTGTCGCTGCGCATGGAAAACACCCCGCCGGGGTGCATGCGATAGGCGGCGGGCTTGATCTGCGCCATGAATTTGCCTTTGCCGTAGGCACCCAGCAACGACCACCAGCACATATCGTTCAGCGGTGCGTTGCACAGGCTCAATTCAGGCGGCAGCGTGCTGAACACATTGCGAAAGCAAACAGTGAGCGTTGAAAGGCGCCTGGCCTGTTGCAGCTCCAGCGCCGTAGCGTCGGTACGCAAAGAGCCTTGCAGTTGCACGCCATATTGACCGTGCTCGTCAAAGGCGAACGCATCGTGGTAGGTGATGACGTAATCAGGATGACGTTCGAGAAAGTCCACTTGCAGTTGCAGTTTTCGCGGATCAGTCCAGTAGTCGTCGGCTTCGCAGTAGGCGATGTAACGGCCGCGAGCTTCGGCAAACAGACCCGGAACGCAAGGTGCGCCCTGGCGGTACTGATTGACCTGCTGATAGAAGGGCCGAATGATCGCCGGATGCCGCTCGGCATAGTGCGCAATGATGCAGGCAGTACCGTCTGTGGACGCATCGTCGTTGATCAGGATTTCGAAGTTGAAATCGGTCTGCTGTGACAGGAACCCATCCAGCGCCTGAGCAACAAAGGCCTCCTGGTTGTAGGCGGGGCAGATGATGCTCAACAACGGCGGTTCCAGGCGGGGCTCGCCGGTATTTTTTGCAGTGTCGTCCATGGCTCAAGTACTCGGTTTACTGAACAAAACGTAGATTTTCGACGCCAGCGGCCTGTGGCTTGCCGCTACCAGTGTCAGGGTGACGATTCCGCTGGCGGCGAGTGCGAGAAACAGGCTGCCACGGCTTTCATCGGCAATCAGGCGGAACACCGGCGAGCTGATCGCGAGGCCTGCGGCAGTCATCGCACTGATACGTAGGATGTCGCTCAACCATTGGCGATGAAGGCCCGGGGCCAAGTGCCGATGCACAATCGTCGGCCATATGACGAACGACGTTGCACGCAGAAAAAACCACGCCAGCGCCGCGCCGTAGACACCCTGATAATGGATCGCCAGACACATCACGGGCACGCTGATCAACGTTGAAATCAGGCTGTACCCCAGGTGCAAATGCATCCGGCCATAGGCGTATTGCAGATAGAACTGAAAAGCGCTAGCGGCCATGATTGCGCTGCCCAGTGCATACCAGCCCAGCACCGGACGACTCCAGAGCGCCGCAGCTTCATCGCCGGTCCAGGCGAGGATCAGCGGCTCGGCGTACAGGGCGATGACGGCGGCCAACGGGAATAGAAACGTACAGGCAAGGCGATTGGCCGCGAGAAACAACGCATGCATATCGTCGAGTCTCCCTTCGGCCATCAACACTGTCAGGCGCGGCAACAGCGTCTGTACCAGCGGATTGCTCAGCATCACGATGCCAGTGGCGATCAACGCGACCAGTGAAAAGTAGCCGTACTGGTCCAGCGGCAACAGATTCGACAGCAGCACCTTGTCCACCTGGGTCAGCACGATCCACAGCACTGCGCTCAGTGACAGGCTGGCAGCAAAGGGCAGAATCGGCTTGACCAATTGCCAGTCCAGACCGGTGAGCCAGTGCGGTGCAGGCATCTGTCGGCGCGCTTTTCCGGCGAAGACCAGGGTTTCGAGCAATCCAACCGCAAGCTGAAACTCAAAGAAGTCCCGAGGGTCCCGGGAAAACTGACTGACCAGCAACAACCCGCCGAAGTAGCGCAGGGTTGCAATTGATACATTGGCGGCGTTTAGCCAGCCATGCTGTTCAAGGCCCTGAATGCCGCTTTTATAAAGTGTCGAATACAGGCGCAGGGCAATGATAATGCCCATCAAGGCGATGCATTGGGCCAGCGTGTCAGGGGGCAGTGTATTGGCGTTCAGCCAGTGTGCTGCGATCCATGGGCTGGCGACATGGACCAGCAGGCCGCAGAGCATCGCCATAGGCAGAAATATCAGTTCGAACGAGCGCAGCAAGCGGCCCAGGCTTTGTTCGTGCTCGGGAGCGCCTTGCTGATGCGCCACCGCGCGCACCAGGCTGGGAGACAGTCCGGCATCCAGTAGTTGCAACCAGGCTTGCAGCAGGGTGAAGAAACCGATCAGGCCATAAGCCTCGGCACCCAGGTGGCCCAGATAAAACGGCATGATCAGAATCCCGATCAGCATTACATAGGCCTGCCCGCTGTAGTTCAGGATGGTGTTGCGAATGACGGAGCTTGTGCCAGGCATGATAGTCAGCAGACCCGTGCAACGGTGCGGGCCGGATAGCCTGCCTCCGTCGCGTCGCAGGTTTCGATCAGGGTACGGATGACTAGATCCTGTTCGCTTTTCAGCAGGCCGGGATAGATCGGCAGACACAGCACTCGTTCGCTCAATGCTCTGGACACCGGCTGGCCGGGCTGCGGCTGCAAGTATTCCAGCGTGTCGAGCGACGGATAAAAATACCGGCGAGGGTTGATCTGGCGCAGGTTGAGTGCTGTGCGCACTGTCAACAGCTGCTGCTCGTCGTGCAATGCTACCGGGTAATAGCTGTTGTTCAGTTCGCTGTCGGCTTGGGGTTTTTGCAGATCCAGACAGCTTTCCAGTGCGGATGTGTAGCGGTGAGCTATCTGCGCGCGTTCTTCAAGAATGTTGTCGATGTTGTCGAGAATGCAAAGGCCCATGGCGGCGGAGAATTCATTGAGCTTGGCATTGATGCCGATACCGTCTATCCGGTCGACCCCGGAGATACCAAAGTTGCACATCAGGTGAGCGCATGCGGCCAGTTCGTCATCGTTGGTGATGATCGCGCCGCCCTCGATGGTGTGAAACAGTTTGGTGGCATGAAAACTCAGGGTGCTGATATCGCCCTGGTTGAGCACCGACTGGCCGGCATGACGTACGGCAAACGCGTGTGCGCCGTCATAGATGACTTTGAGTCTGTGTTCGCGAGCGATGTGCTGAATAGCCTCCACGTCGCAAGGATTGCCAAATACGTGGGTGCCCACGATCGCTGTCGTGTCCTCGGCAATACTGCGTTTGATGTGGTGTGGCGAGATATTCCAGGTGTCCGGATCGATATCGGCAAAGACTGGCCGAATACCTTCCCATTGCAGTGAGCTGCTGGTCGCCACAAAACTGAATGGCGTTGTAACCGCGCTGCCGCTGAGCCCGAGAACGCGATAGGCAACCTGCAGGGCCAGGGTGCCATTGTTGGTCAGAATGATGTGTTTGATGCCCAGATAGTCCTTGAGTCGCTCCGTCAGCTCTTTGGCCAGCGGCCCGTGATTGGTCAACCAGCCGCGTGCGTAGATGCCTTCGACGTAGCGTTTGAACTGGTCGATATCACCCAGATAGGTCTTGGTCACGTTAATCATCGAAGCCTCCATGTTTCTCTGAATCGGGGGTGTCACCAAGGTGTGACCAGGCACCTGCCGCACAGGGGCGCTGCATTGCTTCAGGCAACGCTACCGCCACACCGAACGCGTTCAGTACTTTAAAAAGGGAATTGAGAGTCAACGGACGTCCGCCGATGCGTGATTAGCACCGTGGAAAAAACTGACAGCGTGGGCAGAACAGCAATCAACTTAGGCTTGATGATCCCGACGCTATGCGCAGCGGCATTTGCGTAACAACCGGAATGGGCCTGACGGTCCTATATATCGGTGGTGGTAGGGTATCTGTCAAATTATTTCGTCAGCTTTCTGTTAGGCTTTTGATAAATGGCAGGCGAGATTTGTTAACTATATGATTTATAAGGACGTCAAAAAAATACCATTATGGATGTGTATTTAAATGACACGGTAACTGTGCGTCACCACGCAGCGACAGGTCACCGGATTTTACAGCTTTCACGGGTCTTATATTCTTTTTTTGAATATCTAAATAATAATTAATAATTTTTGGTTCTATGTGGTTTGATGCATGATTGCGCTCATGGTCCGCAAGCGGGAGAGCGCGCATGAAAGAACCGGTGCTGTATTTTGATTACGCTGCAACTACACCAGTGGACGAGCGTGTCATCAAGGTCATGGTCGATTGCCTGGGTATGTCAGGCAACTTCGGTAACCCTGCGTCCAGCTCTCATGCATTCGGTCAAAACGCCCGTCTTGCGGTGGAGCTTGCCCGGGGGCAGGTTGCCCACCTGGTAGGTGCTCAGCCCTCGCAGATCATCTGGACCTCCGGCGCTACCGAATCCAGCAATCTGGCGCTTAAGGGTGTGGCCCAGGCACGCGCAAAGAGGCAAGCAGTCGCCGGAGGCGGATACGGTCATATCATCACCAGTCAGATCGAGCACAAGGCTACCCTCGATACTGCCCGACAACTTGAGGAGGAGGGCGTCGAGGTAACCTGGCTGGCACCGGACAGCGAGGGGCTGATCAGCGCCGACGCTGTCAGCGCAGCGTTGCGCGAAGATACGTTTCTGGTCTCCCTGATGCTGGTCAATAACGAACTGGGCACCCTCAACGACATCGCGGAAATCGGCAGACGGGTACGCGCTCACGGTGCGTTGTTACACGTCGACGCCGCGCAGGGCGCTGGCAAATTGCCGATTGACCTGAGCCAGCTTGCGGTAGACCTGATGTCGCTTTCTGCACACAAAATCTACGGGCCCAAAGGTATCGGCGCGCTGTATGTCGGTTCGCGTGCACAGCAGCGGGTGCTCGCCCAGATTCACGGGGGAGGGCATGAATCAGGTCTGCGCTCCGGCACCCTGGCGACCCATCAGATTGCCGGAATGGGCGCGGCCTTCGCTTTGGCAGCAGAAGTGCTCGAGGGCGAAGTTGCTGAAATACAGCGGCTCAACAGTCTCCTTTGTCGACGACTGGCCGATATTCCGGGCGTGTGTATCAACGGTAGTCTCACACAGCGGATTGCTCACACCCTCAGCTTTACGTTCACCCATAACGATCTCGACGTAGCAGCGCTGGGCAGCAGGCTCGCCTTCTCCTCCACCTCTGCCTGTAACTCGGCGAAGAACCAGCCTTCACACGTGCTGCTGGCCCTCGGGCTCAGCCCGCAGGCCGCCAGCCAGACCATACGCTTGAGCCTTGGGCGCTTCACTCGTGATCGGGATATCGAGTGTGCGGCCCAGTCCATCCGTGCTTGTCTGATTCAACCAGCGTTCTGGGCGGTTGCTCAGTCTCGATGAGTGCTCCATTATCTGAGTCGGTAAAAGCAGTCAATTTCCGGGTCAGCAGGAGAGTCAATGAGCACGCAATCCAATGCCAGTTCAGAAGTGGCAGAACGTTTGGCGCATACCCGCGTCTTGATGAGCAGGGAGCGCATCGATGCCTATCTGGTGCCGTCAGCGGATCCGCACCTCTCCGAATACCTGCCGGGCTATTGGCAGGGACGCCAATGGCTGTCGGGTTTTCATGGTTCTGTCGGTACGCTGATCATCACCCAGGACTTTGCAGGCATATGGGCTGACAGCCGCTACTGGGAGCAGGCCGCCAAGGAACTGGCCGGCAGCGGCATCGAGCTGGTGAAACTGTTGCCAGGCCAGCAAGGCCCACTGGAGTGGCTGGCAGACGAGGCCAAGGCCGAAAGTGTGGTTGCCGTTGACGGGGCGGTACTGGCCGTTGCCTCTTCGCGTACCTTGGCAAGCAGGCTTTATGCACGTGGTGCCCGGCTGCGAACAGATATAGATCTGCTTACCGAACTGTGGCAAGACCGTCCCGCTTTGCCGTCTCACCCTATCTACGAACACTTGCCTCCCCAAGCTTCTCTGGATCGTGCAGAAAAACTGGCGCGTGTCCGCCAGATCGTCGACGAGCGGAACGCTGACTGGCACTTCATTGCAACGCTGGACGACATTGCCTGGCTGTTTAATCTGCGCGGCGCTGACGTTTCCTATAATCCGGTCTTCATCGCCTTTGCCTTGATCGGTCCACAAAGCGTCACGCTGTTCGTGGACTCGAAAAAGGTGCCGGATTCGGTGCGGGCGCGTCTGGAGCGCGACGGTATCAACCTTATGGAGTACACGCAGATCGGCGCAGCCTTGCGCGAACTGCCGAAAGACGCCCGACTGCTGGTCGATCCGGCGCGGGTTACCTGCGGGCTGCTCGATTACCTGGACAGTGAAGTCACGCTGGTCGAAGGGCTTAACCCGAGCACATTACTGAAGTCGCAAAAAACCGAGGCCGATGCAGGTCACATCCGTCAGGCAATGGAGCAGGACGGCGCAGCACTCTGTGAGTTTTTCGCCTGGCTGGACAGCGCGCTGGGACGCGAACCCATCAGCGAAGTGACAATTGATGAAAAGCTGACTCAGGCGAGGGAACGGCGTCCGGGATATGTATCGCCCAGTTTCGCCACTATTGCTGGCTTCAATGCCAACGGTGCAATGCCGCATTACCGTGCGACTGAAGCCGAGCATACGCAGATAGAAGGTGATGGCTTGTTATTGATCGACTCGGGCGGTCAATATCTTGGCGGTACCACCGATATCACGCGCATGGTCGCGATCGGGACGCCGACTGCCGAGCAGAAGCAGGACTGTACGCGGGTCCTCAAAGGGGTGATCGCATTGTCGCGCACTCATTTTCCCAAGGGCATTCTGTCACCGTTGCTGGATGCCATTGCACGAGCGCCCATCTGGAGCGAAGGCGTCAACTACGGTCATGGCACCGGACATGGCGTGGGTTATTTCCTGAACGTGCACGAGGGGCCGCAGGTCATCGCCTATCAGGCACCGGCCACGCCGCAGACCGCAATGCTTCCGGGCATGATCACTTCCATCGAGCCTGGTACCTATCGGCCTGGACGCTGGGGTGTGCGTATCGAGAACCTGGTGATCAATCAGGAGGCGAGCACAACCGAATTCGGCGAATTCCTGCGCTTTGAAACCCTGACTCTGTGCCCGATTGATACCCGTTGCATCGAGGTCTCGATGCTCAACGAAGAAGAGCGCACGTGGCTGAACGACTATCACGCACAGGTCCTTGCGCGCCTGAGCCCCTTACTGCAAGGGACTGCGCTGCTGTGGCTGCAGGCCCGCACGCTTGCTGTCTGATGGCGGATAGGTAAGACGAGTTGCCGCAAGCTCAGTCCTGCGGCAACGGATTGGCCAGTGGCGTACCTTTCCGGCAGACGATGATCATGCTGCGGCTGGTATAGCCTGCCGGGTTCAGACCAAACGGATAGTCTTCCGGCTCTTCGGTCGCATCCCCGGATTTTGCAATGACCTTGAATGTCCTTGACGCACAGGCGTTGGTTGCCAGTTCATAGCATTTGGCCCAGGAGGATGTCAGTCCGGAGCAGTTGATGTGAATGCCGCGCTTGCTTTGTTTGACAGGCTTGGATGTGGCTGCACAACCTGCCACAGCCAACATGGCCAATACGATAAAAATGTATTTCATTCCTTTCCTTAGCAGGCCATTGCTGATCGCGATCCATATGGATGACTGGACCATGAGTCGGTAAAACTGTAACGCAGAACTATCGAATATGAATGTGGCAGGTGTAAACATGGCGCATGCGCGTAACAAATGCCAGTGCAGTGTCGTTTCTTGACCTTGTGAGGGGCTGGTGAGTTCAGTCGGCAGGTACCAATTGCGGTTTGGTGTTTGCAGACCCGAGTGTTGCGCCAATCGATGCGAAAATAATTGCAGCGATCGCCAGCCATTGAGTCAGTGAAAGGCTTTCGTGAAGAAACACCAGACCTGACAGCGCTGCGAAGACCGGTTCCAGGCTTGCCAGGGTGCCGAATGTACGCGCCGACATCCGCGTCAGAGCAATCATTTCCAAACTGTAGGGCAGGGCCGTCGACAGAATGGCGACACCCAGTGCTGCCGGTATCAGGGAAATGTCCAGTAACGCAGAGCCTGCATGTATTGCTCCGACAGGTCCGATAAAGAGTGCCGCGATCATCACCCCGAGCGCTGCAGTCTGTACGCCGTTGTCTGCACCGGCTTTGTGCCCGAACACTATATAAGCGGCCCAGCACACGCCGGCCCCGAGGGCGTAAGCCGCGCCGACTAGGTCAATCGCTTCGGTCGAGGCACCCAGCGGTATCAACAGCAGTAAACCGATGACTGCCAGCGAAACCCAGAGAAAATCGATGGGTTTACGCGAAGACAGCAGG
>NZ_CP092923.1:912500-3727500 GCF_022557255.1 Pseudomonas syringae pv. tagetis | reverse complement strand
AAGTTCCGACCTGCACGAATGGCGTAACGATGGCGGCGCTGTCTCCACCCGAGACTCAGTGAAATTGAAATCGCTGTGAAGATGCAGTGTATCCGCGGCTAGACGGAAAGACCCCGTGAACCTTTACTATAGCTTTGCACTGGACTTTGAATTTGCTTGTGTAGGATAGGTGGGAGGCTTTGAAGCGTGGACGCCAGTCTGCGTGGAGCCAACCTTGAAATACCACCCTGGCAACTTTGAGGTTCTAACTCAGGTCCGTTATCCGGATCGAGGACAGTGTATGGTGGGTAGTTTGACTGGGGCGGTCTCCTCCTAAAGAGTAACGGAGGAGTACGAAGGTGCGCTCAGACCGGTCGGAAATCGGTCGTAGAGTATAAAGGCAAAAGCGCGCTTGACTGCGAGACAGACACGTCGAGCAGGTACGAAAGTAGGTCTTAGTGATCCGGTGGTTCTGTATGGAAGGGCCATCGCTCAACGGATAAAAGGTACTCCGGGGATAACAGGCTGATACCGCCCAAGAGTTCATATCGACGGCGGTGTTTGGCACCTCGATGTCGGCTCATCACATCCTGGGGCTGAAGCCGGTCCCAAGGGTATGGCTGTTCGCCATTTAAAGTGGTACGCGAGCTGGGTTTAGAACGTCGTGAGACAGTTCGGTCCCTATCTGCCGTGGACGTTTGAGATTTGAGAGGGGCTGCTCCTAGTACGAGAGGACCGGAGTGGACGAACCTCTGGTGTTCCGGTTGTCACGCCAGTGGCATTGCCGGGTAGCTATGTTCGGAAAAGATAACCGCTGAAAGCATCTAAGCGGGAAACTTGCCTCAAGATGAGATCTCACTGGAACCTTGAGTTCCCTGAAGGGCCGTCGAAGACTACGACGTTGATAGGTTGGGTGTGTAAGCGCTGTGAGGCGTTGAGCTAACCAATACTAATTGCCCGTGAGGCTTGACCATATAACACCCAAGCAATCTGCGTGAGATGAGCAGATTGCGGTGACTGTGAAGATGACACGAACCGAAGGTTTGCGATCACGAACGCACCGAGCTATCACATACCCGATTTTAACACCCAAGCAATCTGCGTGAGATGAGCAGATTGCGGTGACTGTGAAGATGATACGAACCGAAGGTTTGCGATCACGAACGCAACGAGCTATCACATACCCGATTTGCTGAAGCGCGCCGCAAGGCACGATTCGGTACCCGAATTTCTTGACGACCATAGAGCATTGGAACCACCTGATCCCATCCCGAACTCAGCAGTGAAACGATGTATCGCCGATGGTAGTGTGGGGTTTCCCCATGTGAGAGTAGGTCATCGTCAAGATTGAATTCCAGAAACCCTCATCGCTTACGCGTTGAGGGTTTTTGTTTTTTAGCGTTTCAGATCCGGACTTTATGCCGTGCAGATGCAAAAAAACCACCGTCGAGGTGGTTTTTGATTTTTAAAGAGACTCAATCTCCGCGATATTCACACCCGCTGGTGCATGTCTCGTGAATACGAACGGCTGATAGCTCGGGCAGCAAAGGCTTCAGCTCATTCCAGATCCATTTTGCCAGGTTCTCACTGGTCGGATTTTCAAGTCCTGGAATGTCATTCAGGTAATTATGATCAAGGCGCTCGTACAGCGGTTTGAAGATAGCCTTGATTTCCGAAAAGTCCCTGATCCAGCCTGTATGGGGATCAACCTTGCCGGCCAGGTGAATGCCGACACGAAACGAATGCCCATGCAGACGCCCGCACTTGTGCCCTTCTGGAACGTGAGGCAGACGGTGTGCAGACTCGAAGGTAAACTCTTTGAAAATTTCCACTGTGTATTGGCCCCGGAAAAATGGCGATCGCTGACGCGATAAATGCAATCGACGAGTTTAACAGCAATGCTCCGAAACTCCATGCAGGGCTTGGTATGAAGCTCTTTTCACACACGAATTCGGATGATGGCATTAGGCCATAACTATTCAGTTTGAGTTAAGTTGCACCGCGTAAGGTAAGCACCATAGAAGCATCGATCGCTATGGATACCTTCGATAATGAAAACGCGGACAACCCTGCTGGCGGCAATGACATGTGTATTGGCAGCCACTGGCATTCAGGCAAGCGGAGCCGATCCGCAGGAGGTATTGCGCCTCAGTGATGCCGGAACGCTTCAGTCGGCTGAAAAGCTCGAGGCCAAGGCGCTGAGCAAGCACCCCGGCGCCAGTATCATTGGTACGCAGTTCAAGAATAGATATGGCAGGTACGTTTACAATGTCGAGCTGCGCGACAAGCAGGATATTGAGTGGGTCCTCGAAATAGATGCCGCCACGGGCCAGGTCTACAGGAATCATCAGGATAACTAATGAATGTCGACAAGCGTCTCTGTGTCATCCTTGGTTTGAGTCTGACCTGCTCTTTTGTCTATGCCAGAGATCTGAATCAGGATGAAGCGCTCAGTTTGCGTCAGCGCGGTGTCATCCTGCCTCTCGAGCAGTTTATCGAGCGCGCATTGAGGCTTCACCCAGGGGCTCGTCTGCTGGAAGCTGAGCTTGAGGAAAAAAATAACATGTATGTGTATGAATTTGAGTTGCTGACCCCGCAGGGAGTTGTTCGTGAGCTCAAGTTCGATGCGCGCGACAGCCGATTGCTGAAAGACGAGGATGATGACTGATGCGCCTGCTACTGGTTGAAGACCATGTGCCACTCGCAGATGAGCTGCTTGCGGCGCTAGGGCGGCAAGGCTATGCAGTAGACTGGTTGGCTGACGGTCGTGATGCGGTTTATCAAGGTGCAACCGAGCCTTATGACCTCATTGTTCTGGATCTGGGTTTACCTGGCATGCCCGGGCTCGAGGTCCTCCAGCAATGGCGTGGCAAAGGTCTGGCTACACCCGTACTCATTTTGACCGCGCGGGGATCGTGGTCAGAACGTATAGAAGGCTTGAAGGCAGGTGCTGACGATTACCTGACCAAGCCTTTTCATCCTGAAGAGCTGCAATTGCGCATTCAGGCGCTGTTGCGACGTTCGCATGGACTGGCTAACCAGCCTACGCTGGAGTCCGCGGGCCTTAATCTGGACGAAGGTCGTCAGTGCGTCAGCCGGGATGGCGTCGATATTCAGCTCACCTCTGCAGAGTTTCGCCTGCTGCGCTATTTCATGCTCCATCCTGGACAGATTCTCTCCAAAAGCCATCTGTCAGAGCATTTGTACGATGGCGAAAACGAACGTGATTCCAATGTCATCGAGGTTCATGTCAATCACCTGAGGCGCAAGCTCGGTCGCGCAGTGGTCGAGACACGTCGTGGCCAAGGCTATCTGTACGGTGGGGCGGGAGGGTGAAATCCATCCAGCGGCGTCTGAGCCTGGGACTGATCGCTGTCATGGTGGTTGTCGGTCTGGTGATGGCGCAAACCAGCCTGTGGTTGTTCGAAATGGGCTTGCAGCGTTATCTGGAATCGGGTTTACGCAATGAGAGTGAGAACCTCCTCGTTGCGTTGGTACGAGGCCCTGCCGGGTTGCAACTGGATGACCATCGACTGTCGGGTGCATACCAGCGTCCGTTGTCCGGCCACTACTTCCGCATGGACTTGCCGCAGGGCCACTGGCGCTCCCGCTCCCTGTGGGATTTTGAGCTGCCGCAACCTGGCGCTGGTTTGCACGCAAACCTTGAACTCGGCAAGACAGGCCAGTCGCTGTTGATGCTGACAAGCGAATACCGAAAGTTCGGCAAGCAGGTTTCAATAACCGTCGCACAGGATTACACGCCGGTCAGGGCAAGTTTTCGTCTCATGCAGCAGATCGGGCTAGGGCTGGGGCTTGCAGCGCTGATACTGGTGCTGGTTTTGCAGCGCATTACCGTACGAAGGGCGCTTCGACCTCTGGAAACCGTTCGCGAGCAGATTTTTCAGTTGCAACAGGGACAGCGTTCACAACTGGACAATCAGGTTCCCCTTGAGCTGGAGCCGCTGGTTGCGCAGATCAACCATCTGCTCGCGCATACCGAAGACAGTTTGAAACGATCACGCAATGCCTTGGGCAATCTGGGGCACGCCTTGAAGACTCCACTTGCCGTTTTGCTCAGCCTGGCGCTTAGCGGGCAATTGGACGCCAACCCGGCATTGCGCAAGACACTGCAGGAACAGCTCGAGAATATCCGTCTGCGTCTGGAGCGTGAGCTCAACCGTGCACGCCTTTCCGGGGATGCGTTGCCGGGAGCGCGCTTTGATTGTGATGCAGAACTGCCTGGGCTGTTTTCCACACTGGGCATGATTCATGGTGCCCACCTTCAGTTGATCAACGACGTCGAGGCGGGCATGTATCTGCCGTGGGATCGGGAGGACATTCTCGAGTTGCTGGGTAACCTGCTGGACAATGCCTGCAAATGGGCCGACAGCGAAGTGCGTCTGAGCATTCTGAATCATGCTCAAGGCTTCAGCCTGCTGGTGGACGACGACGGGCCTGGTATCCCCGAGGCGCAGCGTGCCGAGGTATTCAGCCGTGGCGCTCGCCTTGACGAGCAGATTACCGGGCATGGTCTTGGCCTGGGTATCGTGCGCGACATTGTCGAAGCCTGGGGCGGTCAACTGCAATTGCAGGAGAGTCCTGCCGGGGGACTTCGCGTACGCATTGATCTCCCTGAACGCTCCGCTCCATGAGTTGCCGGACTGCAACACTTCAGAGTCGTCATGCAAAAAAATACGCAAGGTCTTAATGTCAGCCGGATGAGGCCGGTAGCCTGGTGGGCACCTCTGACTTATAAAAATAACCATAAAGCCACTCCTATGCGTCTCAGCCTGAAAGCCAAGGTTCTGTCGCTGGCAGTCTTGCCGGTTCTGATATTTGCGCTGGTGATCAGCGCCACAACGGTATTCATGTTGCACCGGCAGGCTGAGCGTGAGGTCAGCGATACCCGAGAGCGTCTGCTCTCCGAGGCCAAGGCAACCTTGCAGAACTACGTTGCGATCGCCATGACGGCCATCAAGCCGGTTTACGACGCTGCGCCACCAGGCGATGAAACTGCGCGTGCCACTGCGATAAAGCTGCTTTCCTCAGTCAGTTACGGTAAGGATGGTTACATCTTTGGCTATGACTCTCAGGTCATCCGGATTTTCAGAAGCAACAGCGCGGATGGCGTGGGCAAGAGCTTCAATGACGCCCGAGATGCGAACGGTGTTTACATCAACCGGGAACTGGTAGCGGTCGGCAAGGCAGGCACTCATTATGTAATGTACTCGTCGGCCCTGCCTGGCAAGACCGAGCCTGTTCCCAAGATCGGTTACACGGATTATCTGCCTAAATGGGATCTGGTGATCGGCTCTGCCGTCAATATCGATGGCATCGATGCTCAGGTTGCCGAAGTGAGGCAAAACGTCGAGGCGCGTTTGAGGGAGATGCTTTACAGCATTCTGGGTATTACAGTTGTGGTGCTGGTCATCATCGGGGTTATCGGAATATTGATGGCTGGTACTCTGCTGCGTCCGCTGGGTTTGATGAAAAATAACCTGGATGATATCGCCGCAGGCGAAGGCGATCTGACTCGGCGCCTGGCCATTACCAGTAATGACGAGCTTGGCGATCTGGCAGGCTCTTTCAACCGGTTTGTCGACAAGATTCACGGCATGGTTCATCAGGTTAGTGAAATGACCGGGCAACTCAATGGTCTGGTTGGAGAAGTTTCATCCTAGGCACAACGGTCAGAAACCGCCATGGATCGCCAGCGTCACGAAACCGATCAGGTAGCAACGGCAATCAATCAGATGTCGGCTGCCGCCCAAGAGGTTGCCAAGAGCGCGCAAGGTGCTTCCGTGGCTGCCCAGCAGACCGATGAACAAGGGCGCGCCGCCAAGCGCGTCGTGGATGGCAGCATCAGACAAATCCATGCGCTGGTAGACGACATCCGCAAAAGCGGTTCTTCACTGGACGTTCTGCAAAAGGATGTTTCTTCGATCGTCAGTGTGCTGGGCGTCATCCGCTCGATCGCCGAACAGACCAACCTGCTTGCACTTAATGCCGCCATCGAGGCCGCAAGGGCAGGGGAGGCAGGGCGCGGTTTTGCTGTGGTGGCCGACGAGGTTCGTGCGCTGGCCAGTCGTACCCAGCAAAGCACACAGGAAATCCAGAGCATGATTGACCGTCTGCAGCAGGGTACTCAGGACGCGGTAACAGCAATGCGCCACTCCAGCGAAGCGGGTGACGGGACCTCGGCGCAAGCCAACGAGGCCGGTACGTCTCTGGTGGCCATTGGTGAGTTGATCGCCACTATCAATTCGATGAACGCGCAAATAGCCAGTGCAGCCGAAGAGCAGACGGCGGTTGCGGAAGAAATAAATCCCAGTGTCCATCAGATCGCAGGTGCAGTCGAAAGCGTGGCCGATGAAACCCGGCAAAGCGCACAGACGTCACGCAGCCTGGCTGAACTGGGCTCGCGCCTTGGCAGCCTGGTAGGTCAGTTCCGGGTCTGATGTCTCGCTGGCAGGGGCGCAATTCCCTGCCACCGCGTGTGCCTGTCGCCGTCATATTGCCTTCATATAAGATGGCACTCGTACGTTCGAGTGCTGACTAAGCTCTAGGCCGCGCGCGAGGCGCGGTCTACTGACATGGACAGGACATGAACGAAACCACGTTGCAATACAAAACCCTCATTCTGCTACTGGTGCTGGTCACCATCGCTTTCATATGGATTCTGCTGCCGTTCTACGGCGCGGTCTTCTGGGCGGTGATCCTCGGGATCATCTTTGCACCCGTGCAGCGCAGGTTGCAGATCAAGTTCAACTGGTCACGCAACCTCACCTCCCTGTGCACTCTGACGATCTGCCTGGTCATTGCGATTTTGCCGGTGATCGTCATCAGCGCCTTGCTGGTTCAGGAGGGCACTACGCTGTACAAGAACGTCGAGACCGGGCAACTGGATATTGCCGGTTATCTGGCCGAGTTCAAGGACCTGCTGCCGCACTCGGTTCAGGCACTGCTCGACCGGCTGGGCATGGGCGATCTTGAAGGGTTGCGTGACAAGATCACCAAAGGCGCGATGCAGGGCAGTCAGTACCTTGCCACCCAGGCGTTCAGCTTTGGGCAGGGCACATTCGACTTCGTGGTGAGCGTGTTCATCATGCTCTACCTGCTGTACTTTTTCCTGCGCGACGGCCAGGAACTGGTCCGCAAGATCCGTACGGCTTTCCCGTTGGGCGAGCAGCAGAAGCGTCGTCTGCAACTCAAGTTCACCCGAGTGGTACGTGCCACGGTCAAGGGCAATGTGGTGGTCGCGGTGACACAAGGCGCGCTGGGCGGCTTTATCTTCTGGGCGCTGGACATCCCAAGTGCGCTGCTCTGGGCGGTGATCATGGCTTTTCTTTCGCTGTTGCCTGCGGTCGGGGCTGGCATTGTCTGGGCCCCCGTAGCGGTTTACTTCCTGCTCAGCGGTATGATTTGGCAAGGTGTGGTACTGGGGCTGTTCGGGGTCTTCGTGATCGGTCTGGTGGATAACGTGCTGCGTCCTATCCTGGTTGGCAAGGACACTAAAATGCCTGACTACCTGATCCTTATTTCCACGCTCGGCGGCATGTCGGTGTTTGGCTTGAACGGTTTTGTGATTGGTCCTCTGGTGGCTGCGCTGTTCATCTCCAGTTGGGGGTTGTTCAGCGGTGCCAAGAAACCGGTCAAGTTGCCGGGCTAGTTGTTCACGAACGCATGGACGTTGCATACCCGCGCATGTGCTGAGCTGCTTTATTGGGCAGGCCGCATACGCGGGATTTTCAGCAAGCTGGCGAAAAGTGTCCGCCAGAACGCTTGTCTGCCAAAACTGCCGGGTTGATAGAGGTTGTCGGGTCATGATCGAAGCGCTATGCCTCTTGCGGGATTGGCGCATGATCTGACTCTTCGTGCGTTTCATGGGTTGCCGAACAGCCCGTTTCAAGCGTTTTCAAGAACAAAAAAAACCTGCGCCATGGCATAATGCTGTTCACTTAAGCATTTGAGTCCAAGCCGGGCTTTATAGAGAATCCGATGTCAGCCCCCTGGCATCGGATTTTTTTATGCCCATTCAGCAGCAGTTGCTCGACCTCGGCGATCTCTTCAATTTTTCTGACCTGAGCACCTTCACTCAGAACATCCCAATCGAGTGGGTAGCGAGTGCGCTGAACCTCTCGGCGCAAGCCACCATACGGCGGCGCCGCTTGCCGAGAGATCAAGTTCTTTGGCTCGTTTTGGGCATGGCTTTGTTTCGTGATGAGCCCGTCCACGAAGTCGCCAGGCGTTTGAATATCTGCGCGCAAGGCTTGGCTTCTGATCAGTTGCTGGCTCGAAGTGGGGTAACTGAAGCTCGCAAACGGCTAGGCGCTGACCCCGTTGAATCGCTTTTCCGTCAGACCGGTAAGCATTGGGGCAACGAGCGCTACGAGGCAGATAACTGGAACGGTCTACAAGTCTTCGCGGTGGACGGTGCATTGCTGCGCACCCCTGATTCACCCGAGCTCAGAGAGCATTTTGGCTCCGGCAATACCGGCACCAACCGTCAGACCCCGTTCCCGATGCTGCGGCTCGTTGCGCTGATGAATGTCCGCTCGCATGTCATCCTCGATGCGCAGCTCAGCCCTTTTCGGGGCAGTGAAATGCGGTTGGCCGAAACGTATCTGGGACAAATTCCAGACAATTCGATCACCTTGTTCGACAAAGGCTTCTGGGGCGCGGATCTACTGCTGAGCGTGGTTGGCGGCGGCGCGAACCGACACTGGCTGACACCCGCTCGCAAGAATCTGGTCATGGAGGAAGTTGAGCGCTACGGCGAGCATGATCGTCTTGTCCGGATGAAGGTTTCTCCTCAGGCTCGCAAACGAAATCCCGAGATGCCCTTGAGTTGGGAGGTGCGTGAAGTTAGCTATGAAAGCCATGGAAAAGTCAGGTCGCTTCTTACCTCTCTGTCTGTCGAGAGCTATGACACAGCAGCTGTAACCAAGCTGTATCTGGAACGGTGGGAAATTGAGCTGGGCTTCAGGGATATCAAAAGCTCGATGCAACAGAACGCGGTAACGCTGCGCAGCAAGAAAGTCGAGCTGATTTATCAGGAGGTCTGGGGGCTTTTGCTGGCTTATAATATTATTCGTCGGGAGGCCAGCCAAGCAGCCGTAGCATTCGGCCGCGCACCTTCGGACATACGGTTCAAGCCTGCCTGCCAGTACATAGCGGTGCAGTTGATAGTGATGGCAGCAGCTAATCCAGTATCGGCAACAGGAAGGAGGCTAAGCGAGCTGAGGGGAGGAGTAGGAGGAATGTTTCTGGATCACCGCCCAAGGCCGGGAAGGCCAAGGACGGTGAAGATTTCCAAAACCCGGTACCCAGTGGACCGTAAGGCTGCTCCGCTTAAGTGAACAGCATTATGCGCCATGGCAGGGTTTTTTTTGTTCCGGATGATCAGCCTGCTACGTGCAGGCCGGCATTGACCACCAGATCCAGCAGCGGTTGCGGGTAGACACCCAGCACGAAGGTCAGAATCGCAACGGCCAGCAGCATTACGCCGCCAGTACGTTGCGCCCAGTTGATTGCTGCATCGTGGCGAGGAAGCTTGTTGTCGACCAGATACATAGTGACCATCACCCGCAGGTAGTAGAAAACGCCGATGGCGCTGCCTATGACCAGGGCTCCGATCAGCCACCACAGTTGCGACTCGACACCGGTAGCAATGATGTAGAACTTGCCGATGAAGCCTGCAGTAAGCGGGATACCTGCCAACGACAGCATCATCAGGGTCATGACTGCCGTCAGGTATGGACGACGCCAGAACAGCCCGCGGTATTCGAACATCGCGTCGGCGTCACGTCCGCTATAAGGCGAAGACATCATGGTGATCACGCCGAAGCTGCCCAGCGAGGTCAGAACGTAAGTCGCCAGATAGACGCCAATGGCCTCGACCGCCATGCCTTTGCTGGCCACCAGTGCAATCATCAGGTAACCGAAGTGTGCGATGGAGGAGTAACCCAGCAGACGCTTGAGGTTGGTTTGAGTCAATGCCAGCAGGTTGCCAACCAGTATCGATGCGACGGCGATCACCGCCAGTACGTCGTGCAGTACGCCGCTGCTGGCTGCCGGAGAAATCTGGAACAGACGCACCAGCACGGCGAAAACTGCCACTTTGCTGGCCGTGGCCAGAAAAGCTGCGACCGGTGCAGGAGCGCCTTCGTAAACGTCCGGGGTCCACAGGTGGAAAGGTACCAGTGACAGCTTGAACGCAAGACCGACGACCATCATGCCCAGACCCAGGCTTGCAATCGGGCTTGGCATGCCGGTCGCGTCAATGGCTTTGCCGATCCCATCGAAGCTCAGCGAGCCTGCTTCGGCATACAGAAGCGCCATGCCGAAGAGCAGGAACGCCGAACCTGCGGCCGACAGCACCATGTACTTGATGCCGCCTTCCAGCGAACGCTTGTTGAAGAAGGCATACGCCACCAGACCGTAGACCGGCACCGAGAGCAACTCCAGGCCAATGAACAGGCCCGCCAGGTGTTGAGCACTGACCAGTACCAGACCGCCGGCAGCTGCCAGCAGGATCAGCAGGTAAAGCTCTTCACGATTACCTGGATAGCCGGCCTTGCCATCACCCAGGTAGGCGTGGGCCATGGTCACACAGGCCAGGGTAGAGGCGAGGATGATCGCCATGTACAGGCAGGCAAAGTTGTCGATATGCAGCAGTGGCGTCACGACCAGTGGGGCAACTTTCAGTGCCGGATAGATCGACAGCAGGGCCAGGTTAAGACCTGCCACCGAAAGCAGGAACGTTTGCGAGTGATTGCGGCGCCAGGCAATCGCCAGCATCACCACGACAATGGTGAGGCTGGTGATCAGCAGTGGCGCAAGCGCAATAAAGTGTTGAATCGTCAGGTCCATAGCGCTCTTACCGGGCCGAAGCGAGTTGAGTGAAGGCAGTGCCTAGCCATTGCTGCACGCCGTGCATGGTCGCTGCCGATGTGTCGAGGAACGGCTGCGGGAAAACCCCGAGCACAACCAGCAACACGGCGAGGCCCAGCACCATGATCATTTCCCGTGCGTCCATACCCTTCAGAACCTCCTCGGACTTCGACGGGCCGAAGTAGGCGCGATGGATCATGATCAACGAGTAGACAGAACCGAACACCAGGCCGGACGTGGCAATTGCCGTGATCCATGGCGAGCTGGCGAAGCTGCCCAGCAGAATCAGGAACTCGCCCACAAAGTTGCCGGTGCCCGGCAGCCCCAGAGAAGCGGCGGCAAAGAACAGGCTGATGGCCGGGATGTAAGCGATGCGCGACCACAGACCGCCCATTTCACGCATGTCGCGGGTGTGCAAACGCTCGTACAACTGGCCACTTAGAATGAACAGCGCCGCAGCCGACAGGCCGTGGGCAATCATCTGAATCAGTACCCCTTGCAACGCTTGCTGGCTGCCGGAATAGATACCGATCAGTACGAAGCCCATGTGCGAGACGCTGGAGAACGCGATCAGGCGTTTGATATCGGTCTGGGCAAATGCCAGGAACGCGCCGTAGAAGATACCGACCAAGCCCAGCGTCATTGCGATCGGTGCAAACTCGGCCGATGCGTTGGGGAACAGCGGCAGGGCGAAGCGCAACAGACCGTAGGCAGCTGTTTTGAGCAGGATACCTGCCAGGTCGACCGAACCGGCCGTTGGTGCCTGGGCATGCGCATCCGGTAGCCAGGAATGCAGAGGCACCACCGGGAGCTTGACGGCGAAGGCAATGAAGAAGCCCAGCATCAGGATGTATTCGGTACCCGGTGCCAGCTTGGTCTTCAGCAGGTCAGCGTAGGCAAAGGTGATCACGCCTGTCTGATTGAAGTGCACCAATACCAGACCGAGGATCGCCACCAGCATGATCAGGCCGCTGGCCTGAGTGAAGATGAAGAACTTGGTTGCCGCGTAGATACGGGTCTTCTTGCCGTCCGAAGAGCTATGACCCCAGAGCGCGATGAGGAAGTACATCGGCACCAGCATCATTTCCCAGAAGAAGAAGAACATGAACAGGTCGATGGCCAGGAATACGCCGACGACACCGCCCAGGATCCACATCAGGTTCAGATGGAAGAAACCGACCTTGCGCTGGATTTCCTTCCACGAACACAACACCGACAGCACGCCAAGCAGGCCGGTCAGCAGGATCATGAGTAGAGAAAGGCCATCGAGTGCCAGGTGCACGTCGATGCCGAAGCGGGTGATCCACGGGTGGTGGAATTCCAGGGTCCAGGATGGATCGGCACCGGGAACCGGCGCGTAGCCGAAGTTGCCGGTAGCCCACAGCCAAAGGCCGAGAACCAGTTCCAGGGTCATTGTCAGCAGCGCGATCCAGCGCGGCAGGGTAGAGCCGAAGCGCTCACCCAGCCAGCACAACAGGCCGCCGATAAAGGGGATCAGGATTAGCCAGGGCAGAATCATGACGGGCTCAATTCCTTTCGCAAATTCGCAAGGTTCATATCAGATCGCAACCAGAACGACGGCACCGAGTACCAGAACGGCACCTACGGCGATCGAGGCAGCATACCAACGCAGCTGGCCGGTCTCGGTGCGACTCATGGTGTCATGACCGCCTTTGACCAGACGTGGGATCAAGCCGATGGTGCGGTCGAACGGATCACTACGCAGCACATGGCTTATCGCCAGGTAAGGTTTGACGAACAGCTTGTCGTAGATCCAGTCGAAGCCCCAGGCGGCAAACCACCAGGCTGAGAGGAAACGGCCCGGGCCACTGTTGGCGATCGCCGTCGCCAGACGGCGCTTGCCAAGAAACAGCAGCGCTGCCAGCAGGATACCGGCCAGCGCGATGGCGCCGGAAGCGATCTCCAGACTGTGCTTGGCTTCTCCACCGGCGTGGCCCACGCTCTGCGGCAGGACGCCGGCCAGTGGCGGGGTGATCAGCGCGCCGATGAACGTCGACAGCACGATCAGCACCGACAGCGGCAACCAGTGAGCAATGCCATGACCTGCGTGTGCTTCGGTCTTGGCTTCACCGTGGAACGCGATGAAGATCAGGCGGAAGGTGTACAGCGACGTCATGAACGCGCCCACCAGACCAGCATATAGCAAGCCGTTGTTACCGCTGGCAAATGCTTCCCAGAGAATTTCGTCCTTGGAGTAGAAGCCTGCTGTCAGCAGCGGCAGTGCGGCCAGGGCTGCACCGCCGACGATGAAGCTGGCATAGGCCAATGGCAGTTTCTTCCACAGGCCGCCCATCTTGAAGATGTTCTGCTCATGGTGGCAGGCAACGATCACCGCACCTGAAGCAAGGAACAGCAGCGCCTTGAAGAATGCGTGCGTCATCAGGTGGAAGATCGCGCCTTCCCAGGCCCCGACACCCAACGCCAGGAACATGTAGCCGATCTGGCTCATGGTCGAGTAGGCGAGGATACGCTTGATGTCGGTTTGTACCAGCGCTGCAAAGCCCGCCAGAACCAGTGTCACGCCGCCGACAATGCCCACCAGGTGCAGAATGTCAGGTGCCAGTGCGAACAGGCCATGAGTACGCGCGATCAGGTAAACGCCGGCCGTTACCATGGTCGCTGCGTGGATCAGAGCCGAAACCGGGGTAGGACCGGCCATCGCATCTGCCAGCCAGGTTTGCAGCGGCAACTGTGCGGATTTACCCACAGCACCGCCCAGCAGCATCAATGTCGCCAGCACGATCCAGAAATCGCCAACCTTGAAGTGCTCCGGTGCCTTGACCAGCAGCTCCTGAACATTGAGCGTGCCCAATTGCTGGAACAGGATGAACAAACCGATGGCCATGAACACATCGCCGATACGCGTAACGATAAACGCTTTCAGCGCTGCATTGCCGTTGTTGCGGTTGCTGTAATAGAAACCGATCAACAGGTAGCTGCACAGGCCCACGCCTTCCCAACCAAAGTAGAGGAACAGCAAATTGTCACCCAGGATCAGGAACAGCATGCTGGCAATGAACAGGTTGGTATAGGAGAAAAAGCGCGAGTAGCCCGCTTCACCACGCATGTACCAGGACGCGAAGAGGTGGATCAGGAAACCGACGCCAACCACTACGCCCAGCATCGTGACGGACAGCCCGTCCAGATAAAGCGCGAAGTTGGGCTGGAAACCGTCGACGTCCATCCAGCGCCACAGCACCTGAGTGTAGTGGCCCCCTTCAGGCGGTGCGACGTTGAACTGCCAGATGACCCAGGCCGTGACGATGGCTGACAGACCGATGGAACCGACGCCAATCAGCGCGGCGAGGTTTTCCGAGATACGTCCACGCGAGAACGACAGCAGCAGAAAACCGATGAGGGGGAATACGAAAGTCAGAAAGAGAAGATTCATCCGCGCATCTCGCTGGCAGCATCGATATCGAGAGTGTGGAAGCGGCGATACAGTTGCATCAGGATCGCCAGGCCAATACTGGCCTCGGCCGCCGCAAGGCTGATCACCAGAATGAACATGACCTGCCCATCCGGTTGCGCCCAGCGACTGCCGGCAACGACGAACGCCAATGCAGCAGCATTCATCATGATTTCCAGGCTCATCAACACGAAGAGAATGTTGCGGCGCACCATCAGGCCGACCAGACCCAGGCAGAACAGCACCCCGGCGACTGCCAGACCGTGTTCAAGAGGGATAGCATTCATTGGCTTGGCTCCTTGGCCTCGTTGCGGCCCAGATGGAACGCCGTGATGGCTGCGGCAAGCAGCAGCATCGAGGCGAGTTCCACCACCAGCAGATAAGGCCCGAACAGGCTGATGCCGACCGCCTTGGCGTCGACTGTGGTGTGACCGACGCCAGCGCCGGTAGGGTTGGCGAACAGCACATACAGCAATTCAGCCAGCAGCAATACGCCGAGAATGACCGGGCCGATCCAGATGCCGGGCTTGAGCCAGGCACGCTCCTGTTGAACCGAGGCCGGACCGAGGTTCAGCATCATCACCACAAACACGAACAGAACCATGATCGCGCCAGCGTAGGCGATCACTTCCAGAACACCGGCAAATGGCGCACCGAGGCTGAAGAAGGTCATGGCAACGGCGATCAACGAAATGATCAGGTAGAGCAGGGCATGCACCGGATTCGTGTTGGTGATCACCCGTAGGGTGGACACAACAGCGATACCGGATGCGAAGTAGAAAGCGAATTCCATCTTTACTTCCTTAAGGCAGCAAGCTCTTGACGTTGATCGGCTCGGCTTCGTTCTGTGCGGAGCCCTTGGGCTTGCCGCCGATGGCCATACCGGCAACGCGATAGAAGTTGTAGTCAGGGTTCTTGCCGGGACCGGAGATCAGCAGATCTTCCTTCTCGTACACCAGATCCTGACGCTTGAAGTCGGCCATCTCGAAGTCCGGTGTCAGCTGGATTGCAGTCGTCGGACAGGCCTCTTCGCACAGTCCGCAGAAAATGCAGCGCGAAAAGTTAATGCGGAAAAAGTCCGGGTACCAGCGTCCATCTTCTGTTTCGGCCTTCTGCAGCGAAATGCAGCCGACAGGGCAGGCCACTGCACACAGATTGCACGCCACACAGCGCTCTTCGCCATCGGGGTCACGGGTCAGAACGATACGGCCACGGTAGCGGGGCGGCAGATAAACCTGCTCTTCGGGATATTGCAGGGTGTCGCGTTTGCGGAAGCCGTGGCCGAAGACCATGACCAGGCTGCGCAACTGGGTACCTGTACCCTTAACGATGTCACCAATATATTTGAACATGGGTCAAATCCTCACTGAACCGAGCCTGCCGGCGTGTTCAACAACACAATCGCAGCAGTCACCAGCAAATTGATCAAGGTCAGCGGCAGACAGAACTTCCAGCTGAAATCCATGACCTGGTCATAACGCGGGCGCGGAATGGAAGCGCGCAGCAGAATGAACAGCATGATGAAGAACGCGGTTTTCAAGGCGAACCAGAAAAATGCCAGCGATGGCAGAATGTCGAACGGGCCATGCCAGCCACCGAAGAACAGCGTCACCAGCAGCGCGGAGATCAAAATGATCCCAATGTACTCACCCACGAAAAACATGCCCCATTTCATGCCGGCATATTCTATGTGATAGCCGTCAGCCAGTTCCTGCTCGGCTTCGGGTTGGTCGAAAGGGTGACGGTGAGTCACCGCAACGCCCGCGATGAAGAACGTACAGAAGCCGAAGAACTGCGGAATGATGAACCACAGGTTCTGAGCCTGATATTCAACGATGTCGCGCATGTTGAACGAGCCAACCTGAACCACGATACCCATCAGCGCCAGGCCCATGAATACCTCGTAGGACACGGTTTGCGCCGAGGCACGCAGGCTGCCGAGCAAAGCGAACTTGTTGTTGCTCGACCAGCCGGCGAACAGCACTGCATACACTGACAGACCGGCCATGGCGAAGAAGAACAGCAGACCGATATTCAAGTCCGCCACGCCCCAGGTCGGGGTAATCGGGATGACTGCAAAGGCGATCAACAAGGCGCTCATGGCAACGACCGGAGCCAGGGTGAAAATCACCTTGTCGGCGAACGGTGGTGTCCAGTCCTCCTTGAAAAACATTTTCAACATGTCTGCTGCGATCTGGAACATGCCGAACGGACCGACACGGTTCGGACCGTAACGATCCTGCCACCAGCCCAGCAGACGACGTTCGATGAAACTCAGCAGTGCACCGCAGACAACGACAGCCAGCAGCACGACAATGGCCTTGACCACCGCAATGATTGCGTCGATCACATCAGGAGTGAACCAGGTCATTGCGCTGCCTCCTGCAGACCGTTGATGGATTTGCCGAAGATTGCCGGCGGAATGCCCGGCAGCCCGGCTGGCAATGCCACAAGACCTGCGCCGAGTTCCTCATTGATGCGCAGCGGCAAGGTCAGCGATTCACCGTCAACGCTCAGGGAGAGCAGGGCACCGTCGTTGACGCCGAGACGATCGGCTTCGGATTTTGCCAGCGCTACATAAGGCTGCGGAATGCGTTCCTGAACCGGAGCGGCCAGAGAAGAGGTCTCGTCGCTGCCGAACAGGTGGAAGAACGGCACGACCTGCCAGGTGCCGCGCTCCGGAGAGAACGCGCGTGGTACGTCGGAGAACCATGACAGACCATCGCCCTGGCTTTCGATCAGACGAGCACCCGGATCGCCCGCCCGCAAGTGGCCACCGACTTCGTCCTGGAACTTGTTCCAGGCCTGCGGCGAATTCCAGCCCGGAGACCAAGCGAAAGGTACTTGCTGACGAGGTTCGGCGGAACCCGAATACCCTTCCATGGAGAAGGAAAAAGCGGTATCGATGTCTTGCGAGGTGCGAGGCTCATGCACGCTGATGTTGGCACGCATCGCTGTGCGACCGCTGTAACGCAACGGTTCACGAGCCAGTTTCAGGCCTTTGATGCGGAACGAAGCAGACGGAGCCGCGTTGACGATGCCAGCCAGTTGAGCCGTGCTACCGGCACAGGCTTCTGTAACGTGATCGAGTTGCGTCCAGTCTACCGGCTTGTTCAGCAGGGTGGCACGCAGGGCATGCAGCCAGCGCCAGCCTTCATGAACCAGAATGCTGGCATCCAGATAGGTCGGATCGAACACTTGGAAGAAGCGCTGGGCGCGACCTTCCTGGCTGACCAGCGTACCGTCGCCTTCAGCGAAGCTGGCAGCGGGCAGGACCAGATGTGCACGATCACTGGTCGGCGTTTTCTGATGGTCGGCGACGATCACCACTTTTGCAGCGCTCAGTGCAGCGTCGACGATTTTAGCGTCAACGCGACGATACAAGTCGTTTTCCAGCACCACAATGGCGTCTGCCTGCCCGGAAATGACTGCCTGCAGGGCGGCATCCACAGAATCGCCGCCGAACATCGCCAGACCCATGCTGTTGGCTTCCGGAACGATCAGGCTGATGGAGCCCTGCTTGTCGCGCAGCTTCAGTGCCTTGGCAATGTTTGCAGCAGCCTCGATCAAGGCTGTCGAACCCAGCGAGCTACCGGAAATGATCAACGGCCGTTTGGCAGCCAGAAGTGCGTCGGCAATACGTTGCGCCAGTTCCAGCGCTTCGCTGTCCAGACCGTCGACGGGCGGAGCACTGGCGTCCAGAGCATGAGCCACTGCAAATCCGATACGAGCAAGGTCGTCAGGTGCAGCATGTACGCATTCTTCTGCGATGTCGTCGAGGCGCGTTTCGGCAAGGCTGGCGATGAACAGCGGGTTCAACTCGTGCTGGCCGATGTTCTTCACGGCGGCGTCCAGCCACGGCTGGACTTTCATCGCTGCAGCCATGTCTTCAGCCTTGCCTTTGACCGCCTGACGCAGGCCGAGGGCCATACGGGCAGCGGTCTGGGTCAGGTCTTCGCCGAGGACGAAAATGGCATCGTGATCTTCGATGTCGCGCAGGGTCGGAATCGGCAGAGGGCTGTCGTTCAGCACCTTAAGGATCAGTCGTACTCGATCGAGTTCGCCGGCTTCCATGCCGCTGTAGAAATGCTCGGCTCCGACCAGTTCGCGCAGTGCGTAGTTGCTTTCAAGGCTGGCCCGAGGTGAGCCGATGCCCACGATGTTACGACCGCGCAGCAAGTCGGCTGCCTTGTCCAGCGCCTCGTCCAGGCTCAGTTTGACCTGACCGTCAGTCAGCAATGGCTGACGCGGACGATCTGTACGGTTGACGTAGCCATAGCCAAAACGTCCACGGTCACAGAGAAAATACTGGTTGACCGAGCCGTTGTAGCGGTTTTCGATCCGGCGCAGTTCGCCGTAACGCTCGCCCGGACTGATGTTGCAGCCGCTGGAGCAGCCGTGACAGATACTTGGCGAGAACTGCATGTCCCACTTGCGGTTATAGCGCTCGGAGTGGGTCTTGTCGGTGAACACGCCAGTCGGGCAGACCTCGGTGAGGTTGCCGGAGAATTCGCTTTCCAGCGTGCCGTCTTCTACGCGACCGAAGTAGACGTTGTCGTGAGCGCCGTAAACGCCCAGATCTGTACCGCCTGCGTAGTCTTTATAGAAGCGTACGCAGCGATAACAGGCGATGCAGCGGTTCATCTCGTGCGCGATGAACGGCCCCAGCTCCTGATTCTGATGGGTGCGCTTGGTGAAGCGATAGCGGCGCTCGTTGTGGCCGGTCATGACCGTCATGTCCTGCAGGTGGCAGTGGCCACCTTCCTCGCAGACCGGGCAGTCGTGCGGGTGGTTGGTCATCAGCCATTCGACGACACTGGCCCGGAAGGCTTTGGATTCTTCATCTTCGATGGAGATCCAGGTGTTGTCGGTGGCTGGCGTCATGCAGGACATGACGATACGACCGCGTGTGTCGTTTTCGTCGGTGTACTGCTTGACCGCACACTGGCGACAGGCACCAACGCTGCCAAGGGCGGGGTGCCAGCAGAAATAAGGGATGTCGAGGCCCAGCGACAGACATGCCTGTAACAGGTTGTCTGCGCCATCGACTTCGAGCGCTTTGCCGTCTACGTGAATAGTAGCCATGGTTCAAAGGTCTTCGTTGGCCCGTTGTCAGCGGGCGTGGCTAATGGAATCTCGGTAGTACCCGTATCGTTCAGCCCGGAGGGCGTCAGCAGGTACGAGGACGGCAGCCCGAACAGCCACCGACCGTTGTGTCTTGTTATGCGCCGACCACGGTCGGACTTTTGCCCGGAACGAGTGTGGCTGCGCTGGCTGGCGCTATACCGGCTTCGAACTCCGAGCGGAAATACTTGATCGCACTGCCCAATGGTTCAACGGCACCCGGTGCATGGGCGCAGAAGGTCTTGCCAGGGCCGAGGAAATTGACCAGACCCAGCAGGGTTTCGATATCCCCCGGCTGACCTTGACCTTTCTCAATGGCGCGAAGCATTTTCACGCTCCACGGCAGACCGTCACGACATGGGGTACAGAAGCCGCAGGATTCCTGAGCGAAAAACTCTTCCATGTTGCGCAGCAACGAAACCATGTTGACCGAATCGTCGACAGCCATGGCCAGACCTGTACCCATACGGGTGCCGACCTTAGCGATACCGCCTGCGTACATTTGTGCGTCCAGATGCTCGGGCAGCAGAAAACCTGTACCGGCACCACCGGGCTGCCAGCACTTGAGCTTGAAGCCGTCGCGCATGCCACCGGCGTAATCTTCGAACAGTTCGCGAGCCTGCACGCCGAATGGCAGCTCCCACAAGCCAGGGTTTTTTACCTTGCCGGAGAAGCCCATCAGTTTGGTGCCGTGGTCTTCACTGCCTTCGCGGGCCAGCGATTTGTACCAGTCGTTGCCGTTGTTGACGATAGCGGGCACGTTGCACAGCGTTTCGACGTTGTTTACACAGGTCGGTTTGCCCCATACCCCTACCGCAGCGGGGAAGGGCGGCTTGGAGCGCGGGTTGGCACGGCGTCCTTCAAGCGAATTGATCAGCGCAGTCTCTTCGCCGCAGATGTAGCGCCCGGCACCCGTGTGGACGAACAGTTCGAAGTCGAAGCCGGTGCCAAGAATATTCTTGCCCAGCAGACCGGCTGCCTTGGCTTCTGCCACTGCACGATTGAGGTGTTTGGCGGCGGTCACATATTCGCCACGCAGGAAGATATAACCGCGGTAGGCTTTCAGCGCACGCGCACTGATCAGCATGCCCTCGACGAGCAGATGGGGCAGTTGCTCCATCAGCATCCGGTCTTTCCAGGTGTTGGGCTCCATCTCGTCCGCATTGCATAGCAGGTAGCGGATGTCCATGGATTCGTCTTTGGGCATCAGGCCCCACTTCACACCGGTGGGAAAGCCCGCACCACCGCGGCCCTTGAGACCTGAATCCTTGACCGACTGGACGATGTCGTCGGGCGACTGCTGCGTCAGCGCCTTGCGCGCTGCAGCGTAGCCGTCCTTTGCCTGGTACTCTTCAAGCCAGACCGGCTCGCCGTCGTCACGCAGACGCCAGGTCAGCGGATGGGTTTCTGCCGTGCGCGTGATGCGGTTTGCAGGGCCGAAGGAAGTGATGGTCATAGGTAACCCTCCAGCATCTTGGCAACGCCAGCAGGCTGTACATCGCCGAAAGTGTCATCGTCGACCATCACGGCCGGCGCCTTGTCACAGTTGCCGAGGCAGCAGACCGGCAGCAAGGTGAAGCGTCCGTCAGCGGTGGTCTGACCCAGGCCGATGCCCAGTGAACTCCTGATCTCGTCCACCACGTTTTCGTGGCCGCCGATGAAGCACACCATACTGCTGCAGACACGAATGATGTGACGTCCGACAGGCTGGCGGAAGATTTGACTGTAAAAGGTGGCAACACCCTCGACGTCGCTGGCGGGGATGCCCAGCAAGTCGCCGATCGCGTAGATGGCACCGTCGGGCACCCAGCCACGTTCCTTTTGAACAATCTTCAGGGCTTCGATGGACGCCGCGCGCGGGTCCTCGTAGTGATGCATTTCGTGCTCGATGGCCGAGCGCTCGGTTTCGCTCAGTGCGAAACGGTCAGTCTGGATTAGCGGGCTATTCATGCTTAGCGGTCCACGTCGGCCATAACGAAGTCGATACTACCCAGGTACGCAATCAAGTCCGCGACCATGCTGCCTTTGATCACCGAGGGGATCTGTTGCAGGTGCGGATAACTCGGGGTGCGGATCCGGGTACGGTAGCTCATGGTGCCGCCGTCGCTCGTCAGGTAGTAGCTGTTGATTCCCTTGGTCGCTTCGATCATCTGGAAGGATTCGTTGGCCGGCATCACCGGACCCCACGAAACCTGCAGGAAGTGCGTGATCAGGGTCTCGATGTGCTGCAGGGTGCGCTCTTTCGGTGGTGGCGTAGTCAGCGGGTGATCCGCCTTGTACGGGCCTTCCGGCATGTTGCGCATGCACTGGTCGATGATTTTGATGCTCTGGCGCATCTCTTCGACGCGGACCATGCAGCGGTCATAGGCATCGCCGTTGGCGGCCAGCGGCACTTCGAATTCGAAGTTCTCGTAACCCGAGTAAGGGCGGGCCTTGCGCAGGTCGAAATCGCAACCGGTGGAGCGCAGGCCTGCACCCGTGACGCCCCATTCAAGGGCCTCCTTGGTGTTGTAGGCGGCAACGCCGACGGTACGGCCCTTGAGGATGCTGTTCTGCAGGGCCGCCTTGGTGTATTCGTCGAAGCGCTTGGGCAGCCAGTCGACGAAGTCCTTGACCAGTTTTTCCCAGCCACGCGGCAGGTCGTGAGCGACCCCACCGATGCGGTACCAGGCAGGGTGCAGACGGAAGCCGGTAATGGCTTCGATCACGGTATAGGCTTTCTGCCGATCGGTGAACGTGAAGAATACCGGTGTCATGGCGCCCACGTCCTGGATATAGGTACCCAGAAACAGCAGGTGGCTGGTGATGCGGAAGAACTCGGCCATCATGATACGGATGACATCGACTTTTTCAGGCACCTTGATGCCTGCCAGCTTCTCGACCGAGAGGACGTAGGGCAGGTTGTTCATGACCCCGCCGAGGTAATCGATACGATCGGTGTAGGGAATGAAGCTATGCCACGACTGGCGCTCAGCCATCTTTTCGGCACCACGGTGGTGGTAGCCAATGTCCGGGACGCAGTCGACTATCTCTTCGCCATCGAGCTGCAGAATGATACGAAACGCACCGTGAGCAGACGGGTGGTTCGGTCCCAGGTTGAGGAACATGTAGTCCTCATTCGCGCCTGAGCGTTTCATGCCCCAGTCTTCCGGACGGAAGCGTGCGGCTTCCTCTTCCAATTGCTGTTTGGCGAGGGTCAGGCTGTAAGGGTCAAACTCCGTGGCTCGGGCAGGGAAGTCCTTGCGCAGGGGGTGACCTTCCCAGGTCGGCGGCATCATGATGCGGCTCAGGTGCGGGTGGCCCGGAAAGTCGATTCCGAACATGTCCCACACTTCGCGCTCGTACCAGTTGGCGTTCGGCCAGATACTGGTGATCGTCGGCACGCTAAGGTCGCTTTCGGACAGCGCTACCTTGATCATCACGTCGCTGTTTCGCTCGATCGAGAGCAGGTGATAGAAAACGGTGAAGTCCGCACCTGGCAGGCCGAGGCGGTGGGTGCGCAGGCGCTCGTCCACACCATGCAGGTCATAAAGCATGGAGTAGGGTTTGGGCAAATTGCGCAGGAACGTCAGAATTTCAAACAGTCGGGCGCGCTCGACCCACAGCACAGGCATGCCGGTGCGGGTCGGCTGGGCGGTGAAGGCCTCGGCACCAAAACGGTTGTTCAGTTCAACGACGACATCTTGGTCGTCAGCCTTGTAAGGCGGGATGTACAGAGCGTTGTCTGCAGTCATAGGTCTCAATCACTTCGGTCAACGTACAGAATCAACCCCGGTTCTTGTCTTTTTTATAAGAAGAACGGGCTGGATCAGACTTCGTCGGGGCTGCGCAGGTTGGTTACCTGAATACGCTGTTCGCGGCGCTGTTCCTTTTGCGAAGGCATCTCGGCGCGATAGACGCCTTGATCGCCAACGACCCAGGAAAGAGGGCGACGCTCCTTGCCGATGGATTCCTGCAGCAGCATCAAGCCTTGCAAAAACGCTTCGGGGCGGGGCGGGCAGCCGGGCACGTAGACATCCACGGGAAGGAATTTGTCCACCCCCTGGACCACTGAGTAGATGTCGTACATGCCACCGGAGTTGGCACATGAACCCATGGAAATGACCCATTTGGGTTCGAGCATTTGCTCGTAGAGACGCTGGATGATCGGCGCCATCTTGATGAAACAAGTACCGGCAATAACCATGAAGTCCGCCTGCCGTGGCGATGCCCGAATGACTTCCGCGCCAAAGCGCGCAATGTCGTGGGGAGCCGTGAAGGCGGTGGTCATTTCCACATAGCAGCACGACAAGCCGAAATTGTAGGGCCATAGGGAGTTTTTACGCCCCCAGTTGACCGCACCGTTCAGCACGTCTTCCAGCTTGCCCATGTAGATGTTTTTGTGGACTTGATCTTCTAACGGATCGGAAACGGTTTCCCGTTTGCCGATGGGGTACTGCTCGTTAGGAGCGTCCGGGTCGATCCTGGTGAGATTATATTGCATCGCCAAAGCCTCATTGTTTCAGCTTCGCTTGCCGATTACGGCGACCTTCAGGAGCCCAGTCAAGTGCTCCAACCCGCCATAGGTAGACAAGACCTGCCAACAGAATTGCTATGAAAACGAGAGCTTCGACGAATCCGGTCCAGCCGCTTTCGCGGACGGACACAGACCAGGCAAAGAGAAAAAGGGCTTCAATGTCAAAGATCACGAAGAGCATCGCGACCAGATAGAATTTTGCGGAGAGACGCAGACGCGCGCTACCGGTGGGCAGCATGCCGGATTCGAAAGGTTCGTTCTTGCTGCGGCCCCATGCCTTGCTTCCGAGCAGGCTGGACAGACCGAGCATGAAGGCGCAAAGGCCGACAACACCCAAAAGGAAAATGGCGAAGCCCCAGTTGTGGGCAATCAGACCTGTCGATTCGGGCATGCTGGCAGTCCTTGTTAGAGAGCAAAGGTCTCTGTGCTTGATAAAGAGTCGAGGCAGTGACGAAATGTCGCAGTGCGGTCAACGGATTGATTTTATGTGCAAACAGTTGGCAAGTAAATTTTCTACATCAAATTTATTTACGGAATTAATCGCGTTGTGCCCTTGGGGAAGGCTGCGAGGCCTGCCAGGCGGGCGTCAGCAGGCTTTTCGCTAATTATGTTTCCTGGTGACAAAAAGGAATAAAAGGCAATTTGAATGATAATTGATATCATTTAAAAGGGTTCGGGTAGTTCATTGCCGGATCCTCAGACCCTAGTTGTGAAGAAGGCAGCTTATAAACTGCGTCTTTTTGTAGCATCCGGTATGGAACTGCGCATTGTCCGAAATCAATACCGGCGATATCTGACACAAAAAACAGACCGCCCTTACGGACGGTCTGTTTTTTCAACGCCTTGCGCGGTGCGTCAGTGGAATTGCTCCTCTTCGGTCGAGCCAGTCAGCGCGGTTACCGAGGACACGCCGCCCTGGATCACCGTGGTCATGTCATCGAAATAGCCGGTGCCCACTTCCTGCTGGTGAGCGACAAAGGTATAGCCCTTGGCAGCGTCGGCGAACTCCTGTTCCTGCAGTTTCACGTAGGCAGTCATGTCATTGCGGGCATAGTCGTGGGCCAGATTGAACATGCTGTGCCACATGTTATGGATGCCTGCTAGGGTGATGAACTGATGCTTGTAGCCCATGGCCGAAAGCTCGCGCTGAAACCTGGCGATGGTCGCGTCGTCGAGGTTTTTCTTCCAGTTGAAGGAAGGCGAGCAGTTGTAGGAAAGCAGCTGGTCCGGGTATTCCTTCTTGATGGCCTCGGCAAAGCGCCGTGCTTCATCCAGGTCCGGTTTGGCGGTTTCACACCAGATCAGATCCGCATAGGGCGCGTAAGCCAGGCCGCGTGAGATGGCCTGATCAAGACCTGCACGGACCTTGTAGAACCCTTCATGAGTCCGCTCGCCTGTCACGAATGGCTTATCGTGCGGGTCGCAATCGGAGGTCAGCAGATCTGCAGCGTTGGCGTCTGTTCTTGCCAGAATAATCGTCGGCACACCGGCGACGTCAGCGGCAAGCCGGGCAGCGACCAGCTTCTGTACCGCTTCCTGAGTCGGAACCAGAACTTTGCCGCCCATGTGCCCGCATTTCTTCACTGATGCCAACTGATCTTCGAAATGCACCCCGGCAGCACCCGCTTCGATCATGCTCTTCATCAGTTCGTAAGCATTGAGCACACCGCCGAATCCGGCCTCGGCGTCTGCCACGATCGGTGCAAAATAGTCGATATAGCCTTCGTCACCCGGGGCTTTGCCGGCTTTCCACTGGATCTGGTCGGCACGGCGGAACGAGTTGTTGATGCGCTTGACCACGGTTGGCACTGAGTCGACCGGGTACAGCGACTGATCCGGGTACATTGATTCGGCAGAGTTGTTGTCGGCAGCGACCTGCCAGCCAGACAGGTAGATGGCCTGAATGCCGGCCTTGACCTGCTGAACGGCCTGACCCCCTGTAAGAGCGCCCATGCAATTGACGAAATCCTTGTCCGGTCGGAAGGATGGCTTCGCACCCTGGGTCACCAGATTCCAGAGTTTGTCTGCACCCAGTCTCGCGAAGGTATGTTCGGGTTGGACCGAGCCGCGCAGGCGGACCACATCTGCTGCGGAATAAGTACGGGTCACGTTTTTCCAGCGCGGATTTTCAGCCCAGTCTTTCTCGAGAGCCGCTATTTGTTGTTCGCGTGTCAGTGCCATGGTGATAAACCTCTAGAAGTAGGTCTTGTTGGAAAGTCCTGCTCCGCCAATACGCCTTGTTTATCGAAGGCACTGTAGATGGCTGCTCGCTGTTTCGAGGTCTTGCGTGAGGCCGCACTTGATGTGGGTCGCGACGGATGAACGATTTGCTCAAGGGGGGAGCGGGTGTCCGGACACGATGCTGTCAGGTGGACAGTCGGGCCTGCAGTAGCGTTGTTCACCACCGTCAGCCTTGCCAGGTTACCGTTTACGCTTCCGTCCCTCGGGACAACTTCGTTCCAGTCGCAACCTCGTCAAACTGCCTTGTGGGCGGTACGGACACGAACCGGCTCTGGTGGGTGGGTGAGAGCGGCGATTCGAAGGCTCTTTGCAAAGCCTCTGATTAGCGGGAGCGAGGCAATCATGCCTCGCACATTGAGGGCCGTCAAATGTTTTGTAGTGAATATTTAAAGTCACTACATATTCGCTTAAAGCCGACTGGTCAGTCACCAAAAGGCCCGCAGGTGCTGGGTTTCAGGTCAGCGCAGGCTAATCAAGGGTTTCGACCTTCACACGTAAAATCATGTCGTCCCTGCCCTGTGTGGAATAGCGTTGCGCCAGCCCTCTCTGATCGGCAACGGATTGATCGCTGTTGCTCGCAAGTGTGATCCATTCTCCGAGTCGTCCGCTGACCTGGCTGTCGGTACTTTGCACCTTGATAGCGTCAGGCCGTTCCTGGCTCATACGGTCATGATTGGTGCTGATACTCAGGTGGACGGTATCGCCGGTCACACTGGCGGTTACATAAAACCCCTGGGTCACATTGCGATATTCAGTGTTGTTCTGCGAGTAGCCGTAGGAGTCTGTGGACGAAGACGTCAGCGGAACGCTTTGGCCGATCTGGATAAGCGCAGGCGTGCCTTCACTCGTCTGCACCTGTTGCACACCGCCTTCACGGCTGGCCGTGCCGTACTCTATGACGCGTGATCCGCCGCCGTTGCGCGTTGCGTTATCGCTGGTGTCGACACTGATCAACAAGCGTTTTGGCGCGATGTCGAGTTGTGAAATTAGGGCGCGGAGCTCTTCGATCTTGCGTGACTCTGCGTTGACGATCAGTTGATTGCCATAAGCGCTGACCGAGCCTTCGGTACCCAGAAAAGATTTGGCGACCGGTAGCAGATCGGCGCTGGTGCGGTAGTTGAGCGGGACGACTTCGGTCGCCGCGAGGCTATGAGCGCTGAATACGATCAGCATTGAGGTGAGCGCTGCATTGAGCAAGTTACGTACTGACATGTTCATTCTCCGCGGTAGGCGCGTAAAGCATGAGTTTGCCACTGTGTCGGCTGCATGCAATCAAGCTGGATGGTGAGGCATAAAAATGCCCTGCCGTTTTTCGCTCCTACCTCGGTAGTGGCGAGTGAAAAAGGGCAGGGCGATCATTATGTAGTGCCTCGATAAGCGCCTACACAAACACACCGATCACGCTTCGCGAAGCATATCGACATGCGGTAGACCGGCTTCGAGGAATTCGTCGCTGATAACCAAAAAACCGAAGCGCTGATAAAACTCTACCGCCTGTACTTGCGCGCTGAGCTTGAGCGGTTTGAGCCCGCGCTGTTCGGCCTCGTGAATCACCGCGCGAAGCAGGGCTTCACCGACCTTCAGGCCGCGCCAGTCCTTGAGGACTGACAGTCGCCCGATTTCACCGTCCGGTAGCAGGCGAGCAGTACCGACTGCGTACTCCCCTTCATAAGCGAGAAAGTGCACGGCACCTGCGTCTTCGGCATCCCATTCGAGCTCCGGCGGCACCGATTGCTCGGCGATAAATACCGAGTCGCGTATGCGCCGGATGTCGGCATTGTTCTTCTGCCATTGTGCGACAGCTACAGTGACTTTATTCATCGGCAAATCCCAGGCTTCCTTGTTTTACGAGTTCGCAAAGCAGACTGCGTCCATCGTCGTCAGCCAACCATTGGCTGAGGTTTTCACTGTGCAGGGCGTCGGCGGCACAGATGAGTTTGAGCAGTTCGCGCAGGCTGCCCGGTAGCAGGCGACTCTGGCCACTGGCAAACAGTAGCAGATCGTCATCAACTTCAGACCAGGCAAGCCTTGCGCTCGGGTTACGAATCAGCACTGCACCCTGTTCGAGACTTTCGAGGAGGTCGTCTTCTTCCAGTTCCGGTCCGGTGACCAGCTCTGGGTAGCGCGGTTCGGTCATGAACTGGCCAAACCAGGTCAGCAGCAGACGCTCGTCACTCATATGCTCTGTCAGCAGCGCTTTGAGGCGGTCGAGCGCGTCGTGCTGGATCTGATGGGGATCACTGACCGGCTGGGCGTCAGCGTCGGTGTAACGCTCCTCATCCGGGATGAACTGGCTGAGAAAATCGGTGAAATGAGTCAGGACCTCGGCAGCGCTTGGCGCGCGGAAACCGACCGAGTAGGTCAGGCAGTCGTCGACGGCAACGCCGCAGTGAGCCAGTCGGGGAGGCAGGTAAAGCATGTCGCCCGGTTCCAGTGTCCACTCTTCGGTTTTTTCGAATTCGGCAAGGATGCGCAGGTCGGCATGCTGGAGCAGCGGGCTTTCTGCATCGCACATCTGGCCGATCTGCCAGTGACGCTTGCCATGCCCTTGAAGCAGGAAGACGTCATAGTTGTCGAAATGCGGGCCTACGCTGCCGCCAGGCGCGGCGTAGCTGATCATCACATCGTCAATGCGCCAGCTTGGCAGAAAGCGAAAGTTTTCCAGCAGTTCACTGACTTCCGGAACGAACTGATCCACAGCCTGAACCAGAAGGGTCCAGTCGCGCTCGGGCAGTTTGCTGAATTCATCCTCGGCGAAAGGGCCTCGGCGCAGCTCCCAGGGACGTTCACCGTTTTCGAGAACCAGGCGTGATTCGACTTCCTCTTCCAGAGCGAGGCCGGCAAGCTCGTCCGCATCGATCGGGCTTTGAAAGTCCGGCAGAGCCTGGCGGATCAGCAGCGGTTTTTTCTGCCAGTAGTCACGCAGAAAAACGCGTGCGCTGATGCCGCCCAGAAGTTGCAGAGGAATATCAGGATTCATGTGTAAGCCCTTGAAATAAAAACGCCCGGCACAGCCGGGCGTGTGCAATTTTTTGCGTGTCAGATGCGCTTGGCCTGAGCCGCTGCGTTACCGATGTAATTGGCTGGCGTGAGCTTCTTCAGCTCTGCCTTGGCTTCGGCAGGCATGGCCAGACCGTCGATGAAAGTCTGCAACGCTTCAGGGCTGATGCCCTTGCCGCGGGTCAGCTCTTTCAGTTTTTCATACGGGTTTTCGATGTTGTAACGACGCATCACGGTCTGAATCGGCTCTGCCAGAACTTCCCAGCACGCGTCCAGGTCGGCAGCAATGCGTTGTTCGTTCAGTTCCAGCTTGCTGATGCCCTTGAGGCTGGCTTCGTAAGCAATCACGCTGTGGGCAAAACCGACACCCAGGTTGCGCAGCACGGTGGAGTCGGTGAGGTCACGCTGCCAGCGAGAGACAGGCAGTTTGCTCGCCAGATGCTGGAACAGTGCATTGGCGATGCCCAGATTGCCTTCCGAGTTTTCGAAGTCGATCGGATTGACCTTGTGTGGCATGGTCGAAGAGCCGATTTCGCCGGCAATTGTGCGCTGCTTGAAGTAACCCAGCGAGATATAGCCCCAGATATCGCGATCGAAATCGATCAGGATTGTGTTGAAGCGTGCAATGGCATCAAACAGCTCGGCGATGTAGTCGTGCGGCTCGATCTGCGTGGTGTAGGGGTTGAAGCCCAGACCTAGTTCGTCTTCGATGAACGCACGCGCGTTGGCTTCCCAGTCGATGTCCGCATAAGCGGAAAGGTGCGCGTTGTAGTTGCCGACTGCGCCATTGATCTTGCCCAGCAGGGGAACGGCGGCGATCTGGCCGATCTGACGCTCCAGGCGGTATACAACGTTGGCCAGTTCCTTGCCCAGCGTGGTCGGGGAGGCTGGCTGGCCATGGGTGCGCGAGAGCATCGGAACGTCGGCGAAGCGGATCGCCAGCTCGCGGATGGCATCGGCAATCTGGCGCATCAACGGCAGTACTACCGTGTCGCGGCCCTCGCGCAGCATCAACGCATGGGACAGGTTATTGATATCTTCGCTGGTGCAGGCGAAGTGGATGAACTCACTGACCTTTTCCAGCTCGGGCAACTTGGCAGCCTGCTCCTTGAGCAGATACTCCACGGCTTTGACGTCGTGGTTGGTGGTGCGCTCGATCTCTTTGACGCGCTCGGCGTGCTCCACAGAGAAGTCTTCAGCCAGGGTGTCGAGGATGGCGTTGGCTTGTGCGGAGAAGGCCGGGACCTCGGTAATCTGCGGGTGGGCCGCCAGACGCTGGAGCCAGCGAACCTCAACCATCACGCGAAAACGGATCAGGCCGTATTCGCTGAAAATAGGGCGCAAGGCCTGGGTTTTGCCGGCGTAGCGGCCATCAACAGGGGAAACCGCAGTGAGCGAAGAAAGCTGCATGGGATGCTCTCGGACAGTCGGGCAACGAAAAGGGCGCATATCATACATGAAAAGTCAGTCGGACCGGAGCCCGCTGACCAGCGTAGACGGCGTCGTGCCTGAGGTGGTGAAGGTCATTGGTACGCGGCGGTTCAGCCGTGAAGCAATGGATAGAGTTCTTTCAACAGCTTGCGACGGCTGAACACCAATTGCCAGCGATGACCGCCAACTTGTCGCCACAGGCGAGCGGAGCGAATACCTGCCAGAAGGATGGCGCGAATCTTCGAAGCGTTGTTCGGTTGCTGAAGATTGCGCATGTCACCCTGGACCTGGATGCGCTGGCGTAATGTGCTCAAGGTGTCCTGATACAGCGCGCCCGTCGCGGCAATCACGTTCTCGTGTGCCACGCCGAAATGCTCGACCTGGGACTGAATGACCGGGATGCGTTTGCCGATCACTTCGAGCAGGTCATCGCGCTTGGCCAATTGGCGTTCGAGCCCAAGCATCGACAGGGCGTAACGCAACGGTTCACGCTGCAGCGTGGCCGGGTCGCGTTCGAGGGCGCTGGCCATCGCTCGATAGCCTTCGTGCAGGTTAAGGTCATCGCCGCCATAGACATCCAGCGTATCTTTCGGGTCAACCACCAACAGGCTGCCGAGCATGCAGCTCAGCGCCGCTTCGCTGACCTGACCGGTCTTGGCGATCCGGTCGACCAGCACAGCGGCCTGGAATACGCCGCCCAGCGCGATCAATTGTTCCTGAATCGGGGTCATCAACGCTTGTCCTTGCTGGTCCAGGGCTCGGCAATTTCGATCACGCCGCCGCCCAGACAGATTTCGCCATCGTAGAACACCACTGACTGGCCGGGTGTTACAGCGCGTTGCGGGTCATCGAACGTGGCTCGGTAGCCGTCAGCAGTCTTTTCCAGCGTGCATGGCTGGTCGCCCTGACGATAGCGGACTTTTGCCGTGAGCCTGCGCGGGCTGCTCAGATCAACCGGGTTGACCCAGTAGATCTCCGAAGAAACCAGTGCGCGGGAAAACAGCCACGGGTGGTCGTTGCCCTGGCCAACGACCAATTCATTGTTTTCCAGGTCCTTGACCAGTACGTACCACGGGTCGTCGCCGGCATCTTTGAGGCCGCCAATACCCAGGCCCTGACGCTGACCGATGGTGTGATACATCAGGCCGCTGTGACGGCCGATGACTTCGCCTTCTGTGGTCTTGATTTCGCCGGGCTGGGCGGGTAGGTACTGGCGCAGGAAATCGGTGAAACGGCGCTCGCCAATGAAGCAGATCCCGGTGGAATCCTTCTTTTTGGCAGTAGCCAGGCCGTGTTTTTCAGCAATGGCACGTACTTCCGGTTTTTCCAGCTCGCCAACCGGGAACAGCGTCCTGGCAATCTGTTCGCCGCCGACAGCGTGCAGGAAGTAACTCTGGTCCTTGTTCGGGTCCAGGCCCTTGAGCAGTTCCGTGCGGCCATCGATATCGCGGCGGCGCACATAATGGCCGGTGGCGATCAGATCGGCACCCAGCATCAATGCATAGTCAAGAAATGCCTTGAACTTGATTTCACGGTTGCAGAGGATGTCCGGGTTGGGCGTTCGTCCGGCCTTGTACTCTTCCAGGAAATGCTCGAAGACATTGTCCCAGTACTCGGCAGCGAAGTTGGCTGTGTGCAGCTTGATGCCGATCTTGTCGCAAACGGCCTGGGCATCGGCCAGGTCCTCGCGGGCGGTGCAATATTCCGTTCCGTCGTCTTCTTCCCAGTTCTTCATGAACAAGCCTTCCACCTGATAACCCTGCTCCATGAGCAGTACGGCGGAAACGGAAGAGTCCACGCCGCCGGACATGCCGACTATGACGCGCTTCATTTCTGAGTTCGAGGGGGCTGGATCACGCATGGGGATTCAACGGCTGACCTGTAAAAGGACGCGATTCTATCAGGCTGAGGGCGTCGAGTCTCACGCCTTGTCGCGCAGCAGGTCGAGACTGAAATGTTCGGCATTGAGGTAATCGTCCAGGCAGCGCAGCACCAGTTCGCTGCGCCAGCGCTCCTGTTGGGCCAGCAGCTCGTCGCGAGTCAGCCAGACCGCGCCAACGATGCCCTCGTCCAGTTGATATTCGGGATTGTGTCGCAAGGCCCTGGCGGCGAAGCAGATGCGCTGGTAGGTCACGCCATTGCTCGGCGCGGTGTAAAGGTAGATACCCACCACGCTGCTCAATTCGACGTCCCAGCCTGTTTCCTCAAGGGTTTCACGTATTGCCGCGCGTTGAAGGCTTTCGTTCGGATCGAGGTGCCCGGCAGGTTGGTTGAGTACCGCGCGTCCACCTTTGATTTCCTCGACGAAAAGAAAGCGGCCTTGATCTTCGACGATGGTTGCGACGGTAACGTGGGCTTGCCAGGTCATGAAGTAGTTTCTCTGTCAGTTGATTTTGGCTGATTTCAGGCGTGCCATGCGGCAGTACCTTGATTTGATGTGCCATCAATGCAAAAGCCCCGGCGCGCAGGCCGGGGCTTTTGGCTGGGCGACGCCGTATCGCGCCGCACCGCTTATGCCGTTTACGCTTTCAGCGCATCGATGGCGGCGTTGAGAGTCGCGCTCGGGCGCATGGCCTTGCTGGTAACTTCCGGGTTAGGGAAGTAGTAGCCGCCAATTTCCACCGGCTTGCCTTGAACAGCGTTCAGCTCGGCAACGATTTTTTCTTCGTTGTCGGTCAGGGTCTTGGCCAAAGGAGCAAATTGCGCCTTGAGGTCTGCATCGTCGTTCTGAGCAGCCAGTGCCTGAGCCCAGAACAGGGTCAGGTAAAAGTGACTGCCGCGGTTGTCGATGCCGCCGACCTTGCGTGAAGGCGACTTGTTGCGGTCCAGGAACTCGCCAGTGGCCTGGTCGAGGGTCTTGGACAGCACCAGCGCCTTCGGATTGCTATAGGCATGGCCCAGGTGCTCGAGAGACGCCGCCAGAGCCAGGAATTCGCCCAGCGAATCCCAGCGCAGGAAGTTTTCCTCGACGAACTGCTGGACATGCTTCGGAGCCGAGCCACCTGCGCCGGTTTCGAACAGACCGCCGCCGTTCATCAGCGGAACGATCGACAGCATCTTCGCGCTGGTGCCCAGTTCCATGATCGGGAACAGGTCGGTCAGATAGTCGCGCAATACGTTGCCGGTCACCGAAATGGTGTCCTTGCCAGCGCGAGTACGCTCCAGGGTCAGCTTCATTGCATCGACCGGCGACAGGATCTGGATATCCAGGCCCGACGTGTCGTGATCGCCCAGGTACTTACGCACTTTTTCGATCATCACGCCGTCGTGCGCGCGCGACGAATCCAGCCAGAAGATAGCCGGGGTGTCGCTGGCGCGAGCGCGGTTGACGGCCAGTTTTACCCAGTCCTGAATCGGTGCATCCTTGGCCTGGCACATGCGCCAGATATCGCCTGCTTCGACGTTCTGTTCCATCAGCAGGTTGCCCTGGCTGTCGGTAACACGAACCACACCGTTGGTCTGGATGTGGAACGTCTTGTCGTGCGAGCCATATTCTTCGGCTTTCTGGGCCATCAGACCCACGTTCGGTACGCTGCCCATGGTAGTCGGGTCAAACGCGCCGTTTTTCTTGCAGTCTTCGATGACCGCCTGATAGATGGTGGCGTAGCAGCGATCCGGGATAACTGCCTTGGCATCGTGCAACTGGCCGTCTGTGCCCCACATCTTGCCGGAGTCACGGATCATCGCAGGCATCGATGCGTCGACGATTACGTCGCTTGGCACATGCAGGTTGGTGATGCCCTTGTCGGAATTGACCATCGCCAACTGAGGGCGAACGGCGTAGACCGCTTCGATGTCAGCCTTGATTTCTGCCTGCTTGTCGGCGGGAAGGGTAGTGATGCGGTCGTACAGGTCGCCGATGCCGTTGTTGAGGCTGAAGCCGATCTGCTTGAGGGTATCGGCGTGCTTGGTCAGCGCATCCTTGTAGAACTCGTCGACGATCTGGCCGAACATGATCGGGTCGGAGATCTTCATCATGGTGGCTTTCAAATGCACCGAAAACAGTACGCCCTGCTTGCGGGCGTCTTCGATTTCGGCAGCAATGAAGCTGCGCAGTGCCTTGGCGCTCATTACCGAGCAGTCGACGACTTCGCCAGCCTTGACGGCAGTTTTTTCCTTCAGAACGGTGGTACTGCCGTCCTGAGCGATCAGTTCGATCTTGACAGTATCGTCAGCTGCGATCTCGGCGGCTTTTTCACTGCCGTAGAAGTCGCCGTTGCTCATGTGGGCAACGTGAGCCTTGGAATCAGCAGACCAGGCGCCCATCTTGTGCGGGTGCTTGCGAGCGTAATTCTTGACCGAGAGGGGCGCGCGACGGTCGGAGTTGCCTTCACGCAGGACCGGGTTCACGGCGCTGCCTTTGGTCTTGTCATAGCGTGCGCGGGTTTCTTTTTCCGCGTCAGTGGAAGGGTTTTCAGGGTAGTCAGGAATGTTGTAGCCCTGATTCTGGAGTTCCTTGATGGTCGCCTTCAATTGCGGGACCGAGGCGCTGATGTTAGGAAGCTTGATGATGTTGGCCTCTGGCGTGGTGGCCAGTTTGCCCAGCTCGGCGAGATGATCCGGCACTTTTTTGTCGGCAAGCAATTCAGGGAAGCTGGAAAGAACACGGCCCGCCAGAGAAATGTCGCGTGTCTCCACGTCGATATCGGAGGTCGCCGTGAACGCTTCGATAATAGGCAGCAGGGAGTAGGTGGCGAGGGCCGGAGCTTCGTCGGTGAAGGTGTAGATGATCTTCGAGCGGTTGGACATTCGTATTAACTCTCTTTTGCTGAGCATGCACAAAATCTCGATACGCGCATTCTAGGCGCGCTTGCCCACGGTTCGGCCATGAGCCAGGTCGAGGTTTATTCGCGGTGATGTTGGGTGCATCAGTCGAGCGTCAAGCTGTCGGGTCAGGTAGCAGCCCGACGCATAAGGAAGGCCGAGGGTCAGAATTCGGACGGGTCGGCCTTGATGACTCTGCGGTCACGGCGCGAGTATATCAAACCATTGGCACCAAGCATTAATGCTATGCGAGCTATCAAAAAATGAATATCCGCCGTTGGTCGAACGTGCGGCCTTCCAGTCAGGCGTCTGGAAAGGTTGGCATGTCAGGCCTGGAGACGAGGGATCAGATGGGGAAGGGCGGACTTGCGTTGTGCAGGACGGCCTGGAGCAGGCGAATTGAACGTCTTGGAGTCTGGGTATCCGCGGTGCAATAACCGCTAATTCGATACCCTGTGGAGCGCGACGGGCATAAAGCAGACCAACGTCTATGTCTCTTTACGTGTCCGGCAAGGCTCATTGCATGCTGCTGGCAATTCGGCGGGCTCTGATGGCTGCCTTTATACGTCAACTGACTTTTTCAACATGAGCATCAGGCGTCCGCGTGAGCGTGGTCCTGCTGAAGTTGCGGCTGCGTGTCCTTTGCCGGATCCTGCTTTGGTACGTCCGAGCTGTTGATTTTTATTGCCTGCAGCCCTTTTGGGCCGTGAACGACTTCAAATCTGACTTTCTGGCCAGCCTTGAGGGTTTTGTAACCGTCCATTTCAATAGCCGAGAAGTGAGCGAACAGATCCTCATCACTCTTGCCTTCAGCGTTTATGAATCCAAACCCTTTTGCATTGTTGAACCACTTGACTTTTCCTTCAATCATCACCATCTCCCTCTGCAAAGGACTCCGTCAGGAGTATCATCCACTTCAATCCGCCTCGCCCCAAAAATTTTGGTTGACTGCGCGGACCCTTTTTACCCAATGTGGGCTCTATTGTTTGTAACACCGTTTAGCTGATAGTCAAGGTCATGTGGCAGTCCGTTTGAAAACCGTCCAGACTGCGACTGACTGTTCAATCCGCCCCCAAACGAACATTTCTTTCCATGCATGCATTCAGCAAGATTCGACTAACATTCAATCAGGATGGTCCGCAGTCGCATGAGGACGACTCGGCGGGTATCGCGGTGCAGGACGCCAAACCGACCCTGCAGGCCCCACCGATGTACAAGGTGGTTTTATTCAACGATGACTACACCCCGATGGATTTCGTCGTAGAAGTACTCGAGGTGTTCTTTAATCTGAATCGTGAGCTGGCCACCAAAGTCATGCTGGCCGTCCATACAGAGGGACGGGCAGTCTGCGGATTGTTTACCCGTGACATCGCCGAGACCAAGGCGATGCAGGTCAATCAATACGCCAGGGAGAGCCAGCATCCGCTACTCTGTGAGATCGAGAAGGACGGTTAAACGCCGACCACTTGGGTATGAGGTGAAGCTATGTTAAACCGTGAGCTCGAAGTCACCCTCAATCTTGCCTTCAAGGAGGCACGTTCGAAGCGTCATGAGTTCATGACGGTCGAGCACCTTCTGCTGGCTCTATTGGATAACGAGGCTGCAGCCACTGTCCTGCGTGCCTGCGGCGCAAACCTCGATAAACTCAAGCATGATCTGCAGGAGTTCATCGACTCCACCACCCCGCTGATCCCTGTACATGACGAGGATCGCGAGACACAACCGACGCTCGGGTTCCAGCGCGTGCTGCAACGGGCAGTCTTCCACGTGCAGAGCTCCGGCAAGCGCGAAGTGACCGGTGCCAACGTACTGGTTGCAATTTTCAGTGAGCAGGAAAGCCAGGCCGTATTTCTGCTCAAGCAGCAGAGCGTGGCCCGGATTGATGTCGTCAACTATATCGCCCATGGTATCTCCAAGGTTCCTGGGCATGGCGAACACTCTTCTGAAGGTGAACAGGATATGCAGGACGACGAGGGCGGTGAAGCATCTTCCTCAGGCAATCCTCTGGATGCCTATGCCAGCAATCTGAACGAGTTGGCGCGCCAGGGGCGCATCGATCCGCTGGTCGGTCGCGAAAGCGAAGTCGAGCGTGTGGCTCAGATTCTCGCTCGTCGTCGCAAGAACAATCCGTTGCTGGTCGGTGAAGCGGGGGTCGGCAAGACGGCTATCGCCGAAGGTCTGGCCAAGCGCATCGTGGATAACCAAGTCCCTGATCTGCTTGCCAACAGTGTTGTCTACTCGCTTGACCTGGGTGCCTTGCTGGCCGGGACCAAATACCGTGGCGATTTCGAGAAGCGTTTCAAGGCGCTGCTCAATGAGTTGCGCAAGCGTCCTCAGGCGATCCTGTTTATCGATGAGATCCACACAATCATCGGCGCTGGCGCAGCTTCCGGCGGGGTGATGGATGCGTCCAACCTGCTCAAGCCATTGCTGTCGTCTGGCGAGATCCGCTGCATTGGCTCTACGACCTTTCAGGAATTTCGCGGAATTTTCGAAAAAGACCGCGCACTGGCGCGTCGCTTCCAGAAAGTCGATGTGTCCGAGCCTTCGGTCGAGGACACCATCGGGATCCTGCGAGGCCTGAAAAGCCGTTTCGAGCAGCATCACAGTATCGAATACAGTGACGAGGCCCTGCGCGCCGCCGCCGAGCTCGCATCGCGTTATATCAACGACCGGCATATGCCGGACAAGGCTATCGATGTAATCGATGAAGCGGGGGCCTATCAGCGTCTGCAGCCTGTCGAGCAACGCGTCAAGCGTATCGACGTGCCTCAGGTCGAAGACATCGTTGCCAAGATTGCGCGTATTCCGCCAAAACACGTCAATAGCTCCGACAAGGAACTGCTGCGTAACCTGGAGCGCGATCTGAAGCTCACCGTGTTTGGTCAGGATGCGGCCATCGACTCGTTGTCCACGGCGATCAAGCTTTCGCGTGCAGGCCTCAAGTCGCCTGACAAGCCGGTAGGTTCATTCCTGTTCGCGGGTCCCACCGGTGTCGGCAAGACCGAGGCGGCTCGCCAGCTGGCCAAGGCGCTGGGCGTCGAGCTGATTCGTTTCGATATGTCCGAATACATGGAGCGGCATACCGTTTCCCGTCTGATCGGCGCACCTCCGGGCTACGTCGGTTTCGACCAGGGCGGTTTGTTGACTGAAGCGATCACTCGCCAGCCACATTGTGTGTTGCTGCTCGATGAAATCGAAAAGGCCCACCCGGAAGTCTTCAACCTGCTTCTGCAGGTAATGGATCACGGTACGCTGACCGATAACAACGGGCGCAAGGCTGATTTCCGCAATGTGATCGTGATCATGACCACCAACGCCGGGGCTGAGTCCGCTGCACGGGCTTCGATCGGATTCACGCATCAGGACCACTCGTCTGACGCGATGGAAGTGATCAAGAAGAGCTTCACGCCAGAGTTTCGCAACCGTCTGGACACCATCATTCAGTTTGGTCGCCTCAGTCACGAAGTCATCAAGAGCGTGGTCGACAAGTTCCTTACCGAGCTTCAGGCCCAGCTGGAAGACAAGCGTGTATTGCTCGAAGTGTCCGAGGCGGCGAGAAGCTGGCTGGCGCAGGGCGGTTATGACGCGGCAATGGGTGCCAGGCCGATGGCTCGCCTGATTCAGGACAAGATCAAGCGGCCACTTGCCGAAGAGATTCTGTTCGGCGAATTGTCAGAGCATGGCGGCGTGGTTCACATCGACATCAAGGATGGCGAGATCACCTTCGATTTCGAAACCACGGCAGAAATGGCCTAACGTCCGGAGCTTATCCCCGCATGGGTGGTAGATGCGGGGACAGGCCCGGGAAGCCAGCGGTATGCAACAGGCAAACAAAAACGCCCGGCTTATGCCGGGCGTTTTCGTCAATGCCTGTTTAACGAGCGCGGTAGGTGATGCGCCCTTTGCTCAGGTCATAGGGCGTCAGTTCTACACGCACTTTGTCACCGGTCAGAATACGGATGTAATTCTTGCGCATCTTGCCGGAGATATGCGCGGTTACGACGTGCCCGTTTTCCAACTCCACGCGAAACATGGTGTTGGGCAGGGTGTCGACGACAGTGCCTTCCATTTCGAAGCTGTCTTCTTTCGACATGCAGTAAAGCCCTCGGTATACAAATGAGTGGCCCGGTGCAAGTGGCGCCAGGCAAAAGCGGCGTGCATTGTGCCCGAAAAAACCAGTTTAAGCCAAGGGGTTCAATACAGAGTGACCCATCTTTGATTGGTCAGTAGCTCAATGGGTCGATATTGGGTCTTGTAATTCATCTTTTTGCAGTTCTTGATCCAGTAACCCAGGTACACCGCCTGCAGTTGGAGCCTGGCGGCTTCGGCGATCTGCCACAAAATCGCGTAGCGGCCCAGGCTGCGGCGTTCTTCATCGGGTTCATAGAACGTGTAGACCGCAGAAAGGCCATTGGGTAGCAGGTCGGTGACGGCCACGGCCAACAGGCGCTGATCGACACGAAACTCGTAAAACCGCGAAAAAGGCAGGTCACGAACCAGAAATTTCGAAAACTGCTCTCGGCTGGGTGGAAACATGTCGCCATCAGCGTGTCGTTGTTCTATGTAGCGCTGATAAAGATCGAAATACTCCTCGGTGAAAGCCGGTCTGGCGCTGTGTACCTGGATATCGGTATTCCGTTTCAAGATGCGTTTTTGCTGCCTGTCGGGTACGAAAAGGTTCACGGGAATGCGCGCGGGTACGCAAGCGCTGCAGTTTTGGCAGTGGGGGCGGTAAAGGTGGTCGCCGCTACGGCGAAAGCCCATGTCCGACAGATCGGCGTAGACCTGTACATCCATTGGCTGGCTGGGGTCCAGGAACAGGGTGGTCGCCTGCTCTTCGGGCAAGTAACTGCAGGTGTGCGGTTGAGTGGCATAAAACTTCAGCCTCGCCAGCTCTGTCATGGTTTTCGCCTAATCGTAAATCCCTGACCATGAGTGTATGCCAGCCTGTCAAACTCGCCTAGATGACCAGTCGGCATCGGTCGGCTGATCCAGATGGCGGCGCAGATAATCGGCAAAAGCCTGTCGAGAAATGGAGCGCGCGCCGAAGCTGCTGAGGTGTTGGGTCGGCATCTGGCAATCGATCAGCACAAAGCCCCATTCGGTCAGGTAATTTACCAGTGTGGCGAATCCGACTTTGGATGCGTTGTCCGCACGACTGAACATCGATTCTCCGAAGAATAGCCGTCCCATCGCCAGACCATACAGTCCGCCGACCAGCTCATCCTGATCCCATACCTCGACACTGTGCGCGTGGCCGCGCCGGTGCAGCTCAAGGTAGGCATCCTGCATCGAACCGGTAATCCAGGTTTCATTGGCGTAGCTGCGAGGCGCGGCGCAGGCCTTGATCACGCTGGCGAAATCCTCGTCGAAGGTCACGCGATAGCGAGACTGACGCAGCATTTTGCCGAGGCTGCGCGAAACATGCAGCTCTTCGGGAAAGAGCACCGTACGTGGATCGGGAGACCACCAGAGAATCGGCTGACCTTCCTGAAACCATGGAAAGCAGCCGTGCCGGTAGGCGTTTATCAGGCGATCCGCCGACAGGTCTCCGCCCGCGGCAAGTAAGCCGTTGGGCTCACGAAGAGCTTTTTCCAGTGGCGGGAAATCTAGGCTGTTGCGGTTCAACCAGGTCAGCATGGCATCACAACTTTGCGGAAGGGGAGGGCGCACCTGCCTGAGAGTGCAACTCTGTGCAGCAGGCGTGGTCACAAGCGGTTGTCATTATGGCGCGTACCTGGCACGTGCGGTAGGGCACGGATGCAGGAGTGAGGAGCTAGCCGTTATGAGGTTGTGGGCGTTGATAGAAACACATCATAAGCCTTTGTCACAAAACGGAATGCGTGCTCAAATTGAACATCGTCAGCGAACATGAAAGCCTGTGTCGGGCTGCAGAACTGTCTGAAGTCGGTCTGACGCGTTTTCGTGCAGACCCAAGTGCCTGTAAAGCCGTACAATGCCTGCTTTGGGCGTTATCATTCAAGCGTCTGCCGAACGGGCTTTGCGGTGTCTGCCACCCCCTGTCCATACGGGAGCAGTCAGCGCCGTCCGACAGCCGTTTCTGGTCAATCAACGAGATGTTCGCGCTACAGCGCAGGAAATAAAGCGTTTTGAAGAAATCCACCCCAGCACCCAGCGCTGTTCCGCTTTGGCGGCAGCAATTGCACTACCGGCTCAAGGAAGGGGCCCTGATCGCCTTTGGCGCCCTGTGCCTGTACCTGATGATGGCATTGTTGACCTACGATCAGAGCGATCCCGGCTGGAGCCACACCAGCAGCAACGCCGCGCAAGTGCAGAACGCGGCAGGCCGTGCCGGTGCATTCTGCGCCGATATCCTGTTCATGATTCTGGGTTATTTTGCCTATATCTTCCCGTTGTTGCTGGCGATCAAGGCCTGGCAGGTCTTTCGTCATCGTCATGAACCGTGGCAATGGAGCGGCTGGCTTTTCTCCTGGCGTCTGATCGGTCTTGTGTTCCTGATACTGGCAGGTGCAGCGCTGGCGCATATTCATTTTCATTTTTCGGCCGGCTTCCCGGGTTCGGCGGGCGGTGTGCTTGGCGAAGTGCTGGGTGATCTGGCCAAAAAGGCCCTGAATATCCAGGGCAGCACGTTGCTGTTCATAGCCTTGTTTCTGTTCGGCCTGACCGTGTTTACCGATCTGTCGTGGTTCAAGGTGATGGACGTCACCGGCAAGATCACTCTGGATCTGTTCGAACTGTTTCAGGGGGCGGCGAACCGCTGGTGGACCGCCCGTGCCGAGCGCAAGCAGATGGTTGCGCAACTGCGCGAAGTCGACATGCGCGTCAATGATGTGGTCGCGCCCGTTGCTCCCGACCGTCGCGAACAGGCCAAGGCCAGAGAGCGTCTGATGGAGCGTGAAGCGTCGCTCGGCAAGCACATGGCCGAGCGCGAAAAACACGTGCCGGCCGTAATCGCACCAGCCCCGTCAAAGCCGGCGGAGCCGAGCAAGCGTGTCCTGAAAGAAAAACAGGCCCCGCTGTTCGTCGACAGCGCAGTGGAGGGCACCTTGCCGCCGATCTCCATTCTCGACCCGGCAGAAAAGAAGCAGCTCAATTACTCGCCTGAGTCCTTGGCGGCGGTCGGTCATCTGCTGGAAATCAAGCTCAAGGAGTTTGGTGTCGAGGTCTCGGTAGACTCGATTCATCCCGGTCCCGTCATTACCCGCTACGAGATTCAGCCGGCGGCTGGCGTCAAGGTCAGTCGCATTGCCAACCTCGCCAAGGACCTTGCGCGTTCACTTGCGGTCACCAGCGTGCGCGTGGTCGAGGTCATCCCGGGCAAGACCACGGTCGGTATCGAGATCCCCAACGAAGACCGCCAGATCGTGCGCTTCTCCGAAGTGCTGTCGACCCCCGAGTACGATAACGCCAAGTCGCCTGTCACGTTGGCGCTGGGGCATGACATCGGTGGCAAGCCGGTGATTACCGATCTGGCCAAGATGCCGCACTTGCTGGTGGCCGGTACGACCGGTTCGGGTAAATCGGTGGGTGTGAACGCCATGATCCTGTCGATCCTGTTCAAGTCCGGCCCGGAAGACGCCAAGCTGATCATGATCGACCCGAAAATGCTTGAGCTGTCCATCTATGAAGGCATTCCGCACTTGCTGTGTCCGGTTGTAACCGACATGAAGGACGCTGCCAACGCCTTGCGCTGGAGCGTTGCCGAGATGGAGCGCCGTTACAAACTGATGGCGAAGATGGGCGTGCGTAACCTGTCCGGCTTCAACCAGAAGGTCAAGGAAGCCCAGGATGCCGGTGAGCCGCTGGCCGATCCGCTGTACAAGCGTGAAAGCATCCACGACGAAGCGCCGCTGCTGAGCAAGCTGCCAACCATCGTGGTGGTGGTGGACGAATTCGCCGACATGATGATGATCGTCGGCAAGAAGGTCGAAGAGCTGATCGCCCGTATCGCCCAGAAGGCTCGTGCTGCCGGGATCCACCTGATCCTCGCGACCCAGCGTCCTTCGGTGGATGTGATTACCGGTCTGATCAAGGCCAACATCCCCACGCGCATGGCGTTTCAGGTGTCGAGCAAGATCGATTCCCGGACCATCATCGATCAGGGCGGTGCCGAACAACTGCTGGGTCATGGTGACATGCTGTACATGCCGCCGGGCACCAGCCTGCCGATTCGCGTGCACGGCGCGTTCGTTTCCGACGAAGAGGTGCATCGTGTAGTCGAAGCCTGGAAACTGCGCGGCTCTCCTGATTACAACGACGACATTCTCGCCGGTGTGGAAGAGCCCGGTAGCGGTTTTGATGGCGGTGGCGGTGAAGGCAGTGAAGACAGCGAAAGCGACGCGCTTTACGATGAGGCCGTCAAGTTCGTACTCGAAAGCCGTCGTGCATCGATCTCTGCGGTGCAGCGCAAACTGAAGATCGGCTACAACCGCGCAGCGCGCATGATCGAAGCGATGGAAATGGCTGGCGTCGTAACCTCCATGAATACCAACGGATCGCGTGAGGTCCTGGCTCCAGGGCCGGTGCGCGACTGATTTTTATCACCCCGAACTGTGGCGGCAGCGTGCAAGGTACGCTGTCGCATCATCATCGACTTCAAAGAGGAATCCCATGCGTCTTATCCGCATGCTGTTGGCCACCGCACTGACCTTCTCCGTGATGTCCGCCCATGCCGACAGCAAGGACGTGGCACGTCTGACCCAGTTGCTAGAGAAATCCCAGACTCTGACCGCACGCTTCTCGCAACTGACACTGGACGGTGGCGGTACCCAACTGCAGGAGACTACAGGCGAAATGGCCTTGCAGCGTCCAGGCCTGTTCAACTGGCACACTGATGCGCCTCAGGAGCAGTTGATGGTCTCCGACGGCAAGAAAGTGTCGTTGTGGGACCCTGATCTTGAGCAGGTCACGATCAAAAAGCTCGATCAGCGCCTGACCCAGACCCCGGCCTTGCTGCTGTCCGGTGATGTGTCGAAAATCAGCGAGAGCTTCGATATCACCGCGAAGGAAGCAGGCGGCGTGATCGACTTCGTGCTCAAACCCAAGACCAGGGACACGCTGTTCGACAGCCTGCGTCTGTCGTTTCGCAACGGCATCATCAATGACATGCAACTAATCGACAGCGTGGGTCAGCGCACCAATATTCTGTTCACCGGCGTCAAGGCCAACGAGCCGATTGCGGCCAGCAAGTTTCAGTTCCAGATTCCCAAGGGCGCTGATGTCATTCAAGAGTAAGAGGGCCAATTCCTGATCATGGATCTGTTCAGCCGCGAACCGATAGCTCAGCCTCTGGCTGCACGTTTGCGTGCTACCAATCTGGACGAGTACGTCGGTCAGGAGCACGTGCTAGCGCACGGTAAGCCACTGCGTGAGGCGCTGGAGCAAGGCGCGCTGCACTCGATGATTTTCTGGGGGCCGCCGGGTGTGGGGAAAACCACGCTGGCAAGGCTCCTCGCCAAGGTGTCGGATGCGCATTTCGAGACTGTTTCCGCCGTGCTGGCGGGGGTCAAGGAAATCCGTCAGGCAGTGGAAGTCGCCAAACAGCAGGCCGGGCAATATGGCAAACGCACGATTCTGTTCGTCGACGAAGTGCACCGTTTCAACAAGTCGCAACAGGATGCGTTCCTGCCTTACGTCGAAGATGGCACGCTGATTTTTATCGGCGCTACTACCGAAAACCCTTCGTTCGAACTCAATAATGCCTTGTTGTCCCGGGCCCGCGTCTATGTGCTGAAAAGCCTGGACGAAGCGGCGCTGCGCAAGCTGGTCAATCGTGCTCTTACCGAAGAGCGCGGGTTAGGCAGGCGGCAGCTGACCCTGAGCGACGAGGGCTTTACGATTCTCATGGCCGCTGCCGATGGGGATGGCCGGCGCATGCTCAATCTGCTGGAGAATGCTTCCGATCTGGCCGAAGATGGCAGCGAGATCGATGTCGAGCTTCTGCAGAGCCTGCTTGGCGACAGTCGACGCCGCTTCGACAAGGGCGGCGAGGCTTTTTACGACCAGATATCGGCTTTGCACAAATCAATTCGCGGGTCTGACCCGGATGCAGCGCTGTACTGGTTTGCGCGCATGATCGACGGTGGCTGCGACCCGCTGTATCTGGCGCGGCGCGTAGTGCGTATGGCCAGCGAAGATATCGGCAACGCCGATCCTCGTGCGCTGCCATTGTGCATGTCAGCCTGGGACGTGCAGGAGCGTCTTGGTAGTCCTGAGGGCGAACTGGCGGTGGCACAGGCCATCGTTTATCTGGCCTGTGCCCCGAAAAGCAACGCGGTCTACATGGCGTTCAAGGCGGCGATGCGTGAAGCCGGTGAGCATGGTTCGCTTGAGGTTCCGCTGCACTTGCGCAATGCGCCCACCAAGTTGATGAAACAGCTCGGTTACGGTGAAGAGTACCGCTACGCCCATGATGAGCCCGAAGCTTATGCGGCTGGCGAAGACTACTTTCCGGACGAGCTGGAACCGCGGCAGTATTATCAGCCTGTGCCGCGCGGTCTGGAGCTCAAGATCGGCGAGAAGCTCAGGCACCTGGGTGCATTGGACGACGCCAGCCCTCGTAAGCGGAGAAAGTGATGATTCAGACCATTCTTGCGGTGTCGATCGCCGGGATCGCTGGTACATTATTGCGCTTTGCGGCGGGGACCTGGGTAAGCGCCAACTGGCCACGCCATTTTTATGCGGCGACACTCGCGGTGAACATCGTCGGATGCCTGATCATCGGAGTGCTATACGGGTTGTTTCTGCTGCGCCCTGAAATGCCCATCGAAATTCGTGCCGGCTTGATTGTCGGCTTTGTAGGCGGTCTGACGACCTTTTCATCCTTTTCACTGGATACGCTGCGCTTGCTGGAAAGCGGGCAAGTACCGCTGGCCCTCGGTTATGCCGGTATCAGCGTATTCGGCGGGCTGCTCGCAACCTGGGTTGGCCTGTCCCTGACCAGACTTTGATAGACGAGAGAACGATATGCTCGATTCCAAACTGTTACGTACTCAACTTCAGGACGTAGCGGATCGCCTGGCTTCCCGTGGTTTTACACTGGATGTGGCGCGCATCGAAGCGCTGGAAGCTCAGCGCAAAGTGGTGCAGACCCGCACCGAACAACTGCAGGCTGAGCGCAATGCACGTTCCAAATCCATTGGACAGGCCAAACAGCGCGGCGAAGACATTGCGCCGTTGATGGCTGATGTCGAGCGTATGGGCAACGAGTTGAGCGAAGGCAAGGTCGAGCTGGACGGCATTCAGGCCGAACTGGATGCACTGGCGTTGCGCATTCCGAACCTGCCTCACGAATCCGTTCCGGTGGGTGCCGATGAAGAAGGCAACGTTGAAGTGCGTCGCTGGGGTACGCCGACTGCCTTCGATTTCGAGGTCAAGGATCACGTTGCGCTGGGCGAGAAATTCGGCTGGCTTGATTTCGAGACCGCTGCCAAGCTGTCCGGTGCGCGTTTTGCGCTGTTGCGTGGCCCCATCGCGCGCCTGCATCGTGCGCTGGCACAATTCATGATCAATCTGCACATCAACGAGCACGGTTACGAAGAGGCCTACACGCCTTATCTGGTGCAGGCACCCGCGTTGCAGGGTACGGGCCAGTTGCCCAAGTTCGAAGAAGACCTGTTCAGGATTTCCCGCGAGGGCGAAGCCGATCTGTACCTGATCCCGACCGCTGAAGTGTCGCTGACCAATATCGTGTCGGGTGAAATTCTCGATGCGAAACAGCTGCCCCTCAAGTTCGTTGCCCACACTCCTTGCTTCCGCAGCGAAGCGGGCGCGTCCGGCCGTGATACGCGCGGCATGATTCGCCAGCACCAGTTCGACAAGGTAGAGATGGTTCAGATCGTCGCGCCCGAGGACTCCATGGCCGCGCTTGAATCGCTGACCGGCAACGCCGAGCGCGTTTTGCAATTGCTGGAACTGCCATACCGTACGCTGGCGCTGTGCACCGGCGACATGGGGTTCAGCGCCGTAAAGACCTACGACCTGGAAGTGTGGATTCCGAGCCAGGACAAGTACCGCGAAATCTCTTCGTGCTCCAACTGCGGCGATTTTCAGGCGCGTCGCATGCAGGCTCGCTGGCGCAACCCGGAAACCGGCAAGCCGGAGCTGGTCCACACCCTTAACGGGTCGGGGCTGGCGGTGGGGCGCACACTGGTTGCGGTGCTGGAAAACTACCAGCAGGCGGATGGGTCGATTCGCGTGCCCGAGGTGCTCAAGCCTTACATGGGCGGCCTTGAGGTCATCGGTTAAATGGAATTTCTGCCGCTGTTCCATAACCTGCGTGGCAGCCGGGTGCTGGTGGTCGGCGGTGGTGAAATTGCCCTGCGCAAATCACGCCTGATTGCCGATGCCGGCGCAGTGTTGTGCGTGGTTGCACCGGAAATAGAAACTCAGTTGCGTGAGCTGGTCGTACACAGCGGCGGAGAGTTGATTCTGCGCGGCTACAATGAAAGCGATCTTGACGGTTGCGTGCTGATTATCGCTGCAACGGATGACGAGCCGCTCAATGCTCAGGTTTCCCATGACGCCCGGTTGCGTTGCGTTCCGGTCAATGTGGTGGACGCCCCGGCGTTGTGTACGGTTATCTTCCCGGCCATCGTCGACCGCTCGCCACTGGTGATTGCCGTGTCCAGTGGCGGGGATGCGCCAGTGCTGGCACGTTTGATCCGCGCCAAGCTCGAGACCTGGATTCCCTCCACCTACGGGCAGCTCGCCGGGCTGGCCGCGCGTTTTCGCAATCAGGTCAAGGGTCTGTTTCCGAATGTGCAGCAACGCCGGGCATTCTGGGAGGATGTTTTTCAGGGTGCCATTGCCGACCGCCAACTGGCCGGGCAGGGGGCCGAGGCCGAGCGTCTGCTGATCGCCAAGATCGCTGGCGAGCCGCCGCCGGAGACCGGTGAGGTGTATCTGGTCGGTGCCGGCCCGGGTGATCCGGATCTACTGACCTTCCGTGCCTTGCGTCTGATGCAGCAAGCGGATGTGGTGCTGTATGACCGCCTTGTCGCGCCGACGATTCTTGACCTGTGCCGTCGTGATGCCGAGCGTGTTTACGTTGGCAAGCGCCGTGCCGAGCACGCGGTTCCGCAGGAGCAGATCAACCAGCAACTGGTTGCACTGGCCAGGCAAGGCAAGCGGGTGGTGCGCCTCAAAGGCGGCGATCCGTTTATCTTCGGCCGTGGTGGCGAGGAAATCGAAGAGCTGGCGGCGCACGGTATTCCGTTTCAAGTGGTCCCTGGCATTACCGCCGCCAGCGGTTGTGCAGCGTATGCGGGTATACCGCTGACGCATCGTGATCATGCGCAATCCGTGCGTTTTATCACCGGTCACTTGAAAGATGGCACCACAGACTTGCCGTGGTCCGATCTGGTAGCACCCGCCCAGACGCTGGTGTTCTACATGGGGCTGATCGGTTTGCCGGTCATCTGTGAAGAGTTGATCAGGCATGGCCGCTCTGCTGATACGCCGGCCGCGCTGGTCCAGCAGGGCACCACGGTCAATCAGCGTGTGTTCACGGGCACCCTGGCCAATCTGCCGCAACTGGTCGCCGAGCATGAGGTGCATGCGCCGACGCTGGTGATCATTGGCGAAGTGGTCAAATTGCGTGAGAAGCTGGCGTGGTTCGAAGGAGCTCAGGCGACTGTCTGAAGCCTGTGACGGATAGCCCGCTTAGGCCATCCGTCCTTCTTTCAATCCATCAATGGCTCCAGACACCCTCACCGGACAGCCGCTCACGGTCGTGGTCCGCCTGCAGATCAAGCGCTGGCCCCTTCGCTATGATGCCAGTCGGGTTGATGGTGCGATGGCTTGCGTAGTAATGACCCTTGATGTGCTCGAAGTTCACGGTTTCTGCGATGCCTGGCCATTGGTACAGCTCGCGTAGCCAGTTGCTGAGGTTCGGGTAGTCGGCGATGCGCCGCAGGTTGCATTTGAAGTGGCTGTAATACACCGCATCGAAGCGCACGATAGTAGTGAACAGACGTATGTCGGCTTCGGTCAGATATTTGCCCGTCAGGTAGCGCTTTTCGCCCAGCAGGTTTTCCAGCAGGTCCAGTTCGGCGAACACATCATTGAACGCTTCTTCATACGCCCCCTGCGAGGTGGCGAATCCGGCCCTGTACACACCGTTGTTGACGTTCGGGTAGATCTGCTCGTTTAGCTCGTCAATGCTTGCTTGCAGCGCTTGCGGATAAAAATCCAGCGTGTTCCCGTTCAGCTCGTCGAATGCGGAATTGAACATGCGGATGATGTCCGCAGACTCGTTACTGACAATACATTGCTGCTGTTTGTCCCACAGCACCGGAACGGTGACACGGCCAGTGTATTGGGGATCATCGGCCGTGTAGCGCTGGTGGAAGAACTGGAAGTCATCCAGCGCATCGCCACTGGAGCCTTTCTGCTGATCGAACGTCCAGCCATTTTCCAGCATCAGCCAACTGACCACCGAAACATCGATCAGGCCTTCCAGCCCTTTGAGCTTGCGCATAATGAGGGTGCGATGCGCCCACGGGCATGCCAGGGAGACATACAGGTGGTAGCGACCCGCCTGAGCAGCAAAGCCGCCTTTACCGGACGGTCCCGGTTGCCCATCGACCGTTACCCAGTTGCGTCGCTGGGCCTGCTCGCGCTGAAAGGAACCGTCTTTGCTGCTTTCGTACCACTGGTCTTGCCAGTGTCCTTCGACCAGAAGGCCCATGTCTGACTCCAATATCCAGGTTATAGGGTTTGGAGGTCAGTCCGGGCGCATCGGTTCGACCGAAAAAGCGCAAGAATGTGGTTGCTGGTCATCGCCACAGCCGATAGATCAGACGCTTTTGTCGCGGCGATCCCAGAACGCTCGGGCTTGCTCAAAAGCCTCCTCGCGAGCGACACCCAGACCGCGCAGGGCAAGCGCCATCGTCGATATCAATGCCAGTTGCGGGTAACTGTCTTCGATTTCTCCACGCCACAAGGCCAGTAATTGCTGCGGGTCGAGCGTTGCTGGTTTTACATGACGGCGCGGCGAAAGCGCTGGCCATTCCTCGTCCCAGGGCTGGCCGCCAGTGGTGCCGTACAAATGGCTGATGGTGTCGGGGTTGATCTCGATTTCGCCGCCATCACCCTTGACCACAATGGCAGTGTCGCCCAGCAGGCTGCTGGCATCGCGATGCACGCTCTGGTAGCCCGGATGAAAGATGCTTTGCAGGCCGCAGCGGGCCTGCAACGGGTTGAGGATGCGTGCCAGTGAATGAATGGGCGAGCGCAGGCCCAGCGTATTGCGCAGATCGATCATGCGTTGCAGCTGCGGGGCCCAGTCGGCCAGCGGAATAAACGCCAGATTGTCTTGCTCGAGCGAGCTGGCCACGGCTGACCAGTTGCGGCACAGAGGAATCTTCAGCAGGCCGAGCAGTTGTTCGGTGTACAGGCGTCCTGCCGTATGAGCGCCGCCGCCATGCAGAAGGACCTTCACGCCGTTTTGCGCAAGACACCTGGCCGCCAGCAAGTACCACGGCAGGTGACGCTTTTTGCCAGCATAGGTTGGCCAGTCGATATCGACCTGCATGGCGGGAGCGCTCAGGCGTTCGCGCACCGCTTCGGTAAATCCCGCCAGTTCCTCCGGGCTTTCTTCCTTGTGGCGCAAAAGCATCAGAAAAGCCCCGAGCTGAGTGTCCTCGACTTTTTCATCGAGCAACATGCCCATGGCTTCTCGCGCTTCTTCGCGGGTCAGGTTGCGCGCACCGCGTTTGCCTTTGCCCAGAATGCGCACAAACGTCGCAAAGGGATGCTCTTCAGGTGTTTCGGTAACAAGCTCAGCGTAATCGTTCATATGCAATTGGTCGGCTTTGGCAGGCCCGCCAGTCTGGCGGCGAGTTTGGCGGGAGTACCGTTGAACAGGCGGTTGAGGTGCAGGCTGTTGCCCTTTTCCGTGCCCAGTTTCAGCGCGGTGTATTTGATCAGTGGCCGCGTGGCTGGCGAGAGCTGGAATTCGGCGTAGAACTCCCTCAGCAACTGAAGGATTTCAATGTGCTCGGCACCCAGGGCGATACCTTCCTCGGCGGACAGGGCGCGAGCGACGTCCAGCGACCAGTCTTCCAGGTCTTTCAGAAAGCCATCCTTGTCCAGTTCGATGCTGCGCCCGTCAATCGTCAATTGTTTCATAGCCAGGTATTGACCTTGTCGAAGCGCAACGACAGTGCCACGAAGGCAGGGTAGTCGATGCCGTTTGCTCCAGCAGGGAGCGGCAGATTGCGCGCCTTGATGTCCTCGTCAAGCACAAACAGCTGCGATGAGCCGAACAGGTGCTGTACGGCCAGGAACGGTGCGCTGGACGGCATCAGCGCATAGGTGGCGTCGCCGCAGAGCAAAACGCCGTCATCATTGCCCAGCAAGCGCAGGCAACTGTCCAGTCGGGTGTCGGCAAACGGTGAGTGAGAGAGAACGTGCAAGGTAGCCATCAGATCGTAATGACCTCGTCGTAACGGTCAAAAAGTGCCGACAAACCGGCGTGGGTGGACAGCGGGCTGATTTCTTCACTCAAAGCGTCGAGTGGGATGCCGCGCTCGGCCAGGCTATGTCCGCAGGCATAGAGCTCTTCAACGCCAAACATCGACAACGCCTTCAGGTTCGCGGTCAGGTCTTTCTGTTGCAGGGCACCTGGAAACTGCTGTGGCGACAACTGGAAAACGCCGTCATCCAGAAACAGCAGGCCGATCGACAGATCGAATGCACCGCCCGCCAGGACGATGTCAAGTGCTTCACGGGCTCCGGGGCCGGACCACGGCGACTGGCGGCTGACAACCAACAGTGATCTGGACATCTCACGGCCCTCCGAAACAGACCAAACGGTCGGCCGATTGCACGGCATCGTGCAGCTGACCCAGCCCGGACAACTCCCAAGGCTGGTGCAGGTTGGCCGCTGGCCGTTGATAGCGCTCGGCCTCTTGCGTGTCGAGCACGCCACGTCGCAGTGCTGCAGCAATGCACACCACACCGTCCAGGCCGTGCTCGGCGATGAAGTCACGCCACTGCAACGCCACGTCCTGTTCATCCTGAGGCGTCACGATATTGGCCGACGCGCTGTGTACGCCGTCCTGATAGAAGAACAGTCGGACGATTTCATGTCCGCCGGCCAGCGCCGCTCTGGCAAACAGCAAGGCACGCCGCGAGGAGGGGGCATGGGCGGCTGAAAAAAGGGAGATGGCGAATTTCATGATCGGCTCTGCCAACAAAACATGCGCAATGATAAAGAATTCATGGGCCGGCGTGTGAGTTTGGCGCGGGTTGACCTGCAAGTGCCGGGGCAGGGCGCAACCGTCTGAGTTTCCATTGATGTCCATAGAGCATCAATCGATGAAAACATAGCACTTATCGTTTCAAAGTGTGTCCGGCAGACTCTTCCCTCATAAGCGCTTACAACACTCTAATAAGATCGCTGGAGAACACTGATGCACGGCTCATCCCCATTACGAAAAGAATCCTCCCGGTCGAAGGCAGGCGCGGTATTTCGGGTCACCTCCGGTAATTTCCTCGAGCAATTCGATTTCTTCCTGTTCGGCTTTTATGCCACCCAGATCGCCTCCGCCTTTTTCCCGGCCAGCAGTGAGTTTGCTTCGCTGATGATGACCTTTGCGGTCTTCGGAGCGGGCTTCCTGATGCGCCCGCTGGGTGCCGTGATTCTGGGCGCTTACATCGATGACGTGGGCCGGCGCAAAGGCTTGATCGTGACGCTGTCGATCATGGCCAGTGGCACGTTGCTGATTGTCCTGGTGCCCGGCTACGCGAGCATCGGCTTGTGGGCACCAGCTTTGGTATTGGTCGGTCGCTTGCTGCAAGGCTTTTCCGCAGGCGCGGAATTGGGTGGCGTGTCGGTATATCTGGCAGAGATGGCGACGCCTGGTCGCAAGGGGTTCTACACCAGTTGGCAGTCAGGCAGTCAGCAGGTGGCAATCGTTGTCGCTGCCGCGCTGGGTTATGCCTTGAACCAATGGATGTCGCCTACGGCCGTTGCCGACTGGGGCTGGAGGATTCCGTTCGCCATCGGCTGCCTGATCATCCCGTTCATTTTCCTGTTACGCCGCAGCCTGCAGGAAACCGAGGAATTCGCCACTCGCGCTCAGCGTCCGACCATGCGACAAGTGTTTGCCACGCTGCTGCAAAACTGGCGTGTGGTCATTGCTGGAGTGCTGATGGTTGCGATGACTACCACGACGTTCTATCTGATCACTATCTATGCACCGACCTTCGGCAAGACGGTGCTTAGCCTGAATACTGCTGATGCTCTTCTGGTCACCTTGCTGGTCGGTGTCTCCAATTTTCTCTGGTTGCCTGTCGGTGGCATGTTGAGCGACCGTTTCGGACGCAAGCCGCTGCTGGTAGCGATGACACTGCTGACCATTATCAGCGCTTATCCGGCGTTGTCCTTTCTCGCCCAGGCACCAAGCTTTGCTCACATGCTGGAAGTGCTGTTGTGGTTCTCGTTTCTCTACGGCTTGTATAACGGCGCGATGATTCCGGCGCTGACTGAAATCATGCCGGCAGAGGTGCGGGTGGCCGGGTTCTCTCTGGCCTACAGCCTGGCGACCGCGGTTTTCGGCGGTTTTACCCCGGCGATTTCGACCTGGCTGATCCATCTGACCGGTGACAAGGCCGCGCCTGCTTACTGGATGACGTTCGCTGCAGCCTGCGCGCTGGGCGCGACGCTGGTGCTCTATCGGCACCTTTCGGTTCGCCCGCAACTGGCTGTGTAATCAAGGAAAACAACGATGAAAACTTTGCATAAATATCCATTGGCGTTACTTTTTCTGGGCTGCATGGCCATCAGCGCTGCTGCTCAGGCTGAAGAGCTCAAGGTCATGACATCGGGTGGCTTCACCGCTGCTTACAAATTGCTCGGGCCACACTATGCGGCGTCCAGCGGGGACACGCTGGACACTATTCTAGGGCCGTCGATGGGCAAGGCACCCGAGGCTATTCCGAATCGTCTGGCCCGTGGCGAGCATGCCGATGTAGTGATCATGGTCGGCTATGCGCTGGATGATCTGATCAGGCAAGGCAAGGTAGACCCTGCATCACGTGTCGAGCTGGCGGATTCGCGAATCGGGATGGTGGTGAAGGAGGGTGCGGCCAAGCCTGCAATAGGCACCGACAGTGAACTCAAGTCCACCTTGCTCAAGGCAAAATCGGTCGCGTACTCCGACAGCGCCAGTGGCGTGTACATCGAAAAAGAGCTTTTCAAAAAGCTTGGTATCGAGAAGGAACTCACGCCCAAAGGCAAGATGATCGAGCGTATCCCGGTTGCATCCGTCGTTGCCAAGGGCGACTACGAAGTGGGCTTTCAGCAGGTTGCCGAGCTGCTGCCGATTCCCGGCGTGACGTTTGTGGCGAAGATCCCGGAAGATATTCAGTCGGTTACCCGGTATGCCGCTGGCATCCCGCTCAATGCCGGGCACCCGAAAGAAGCGAAAGCCTTGCTGGATTACCTCGCCTCCCCGGAAGCCCAGGACACGGTGCAGTCCACGGGGCTGGATTCAGTTCCCCGCTGAGCGTGATGGCATTTTCCTGACCAGCTGTTCCAGCTCGAGGGCTGCCGGTGTCAAGGTCCTGCCACGACGCTTGATCAGCCCTACGTTGCGAATCACCTCGGGCGCAACCAATGGCACGCTCACCAGAAACGGGTGAGCGGTCATCGGCATGGCGATCGACGGTACTGCCGCCACGCCAAGCCCGGCTTCCACCAGGCCGATCATGGTGGTGACATGGCGTGTCTCGCAGATGCTCTCGTTATGCGGGCGCGAAGGTGCCAGCGCCTGATCCAGCACCAGGCGGTTGCCGGATGTGATGTCCAGCGCGATGTAGTCGTGGCGGTACATCTCTTCCCAACTGACGCTGTCGCACGTTGCAAGCGGATGATCCCGCCTGCAGGCCATCACATAGCGTTCCTGCAAAAGCAGCTCGAAATCCACTTCCGGTGCCAGATTGCCGCTGAAACTCACCCCGAAATCTGCTTCGCCCAAGGCAACTGCGCTGTTGACTTCATTGGCGCTGGCGTCCATGACCCGGATTCTGATTTTCGGAAACAGCCGGTGGAAGGCGCTGATGACCTGGGGCATGAAGTAATAGGCGGCTGAAGGCACGCAGGCAATCGTTACGCTGCCCATTCGCGTGGAGCCGACACCGTCGATGGTCATCAATGCGCTGTCCAGATCATCAAGAATCCGCTCGACCTGGGGCAGAAATGCACGGCCGACCGTGGTCAGGCTGACCCTGCGGGTCGTACGCTCGAACAGCTTCACGTTCAGCGCAGACTCGAGCTTTTCTATGCGGCGACTAAGTGCAGGCTGAGTGATCTGTACGGCGTCTGCTGCCTTGCGGAAGCTGCCGTTCTCGACCACTGCACGAAATGCCTGGAGGTCGTTGAGGTCGAAATTGATGGGCATTGCATGAGCCAGAGAGATTGATACGGAACGGGCATCAATATATCAGGTTGCGGGAATAGGCTTGCAAGAGGAGGGAGGAGGCTGCATTTCACGAAAGGCAGAAACGACAAAGCCCTGAATAATCAGGGCTTTGCGCTGCCAAATATGGCGGAGGCATAGAGATTCGAACTCTAGGACCTGTTACAGTCGGCAGTTTTCAAGACTGCTGCCTTAAACCACTCGGCCATACCTCCACTTCGTTGCGGGCGCCATAATACCGGAATGAAACAAGCTGTCAAACTCTGTGACTAGCCAGTTGCAGCGCCTCTGTTATGATCTTTGCAACTCAACATTTCAACAGCAAGGAGTTTCGCCATGCGCGAACAGGATTACAGCCTTAAAACCGGCATGCAGGCCGACCAGCTAGAGGTTAGTCGTGTCCTGCGCAACACTTACGGTCTTCTCGCCCTGACGCTGGCTTTCAGCGGTGTCATGGCATTCGTCGCCCAGCAGATGCGCGTCGGCTACCCGAACATTTTCGTGGTGCTGATCGGCTTCTATGGCCTGTTCTTCCTGACCAACAAATTGCGTGATTCGGTCTGGGGTCTGGTTTCTACTTTTGCCCTGACAGGTTTCATGGGGTTTTTGCTTGGCCCGATCCTTAATCGCTATCTGGGCATGGCCGGTGGTGCCGAGGTCGTCAGTTCTGCCTTCGCGATGACTGCACTGGTCTTCGGCGGTCTGTCCGCGTATGTACTGATTACCCGCAAGGACATGAGCTTCCTGGGTGGTTTCATCACCGCAGGTTTCTTCGTGCTACTGGGTGCGGTGCTGGCGAGCATGTTCTTCCAGATCAGCGGCCTGCAACTGGCGATCAGCGCCGGTTTCGTGCTGTTCTCTTCGGTCTGCATCCTGTTCCAGACCAGCGCGATCATTCAGGGCGGTGAGCGCAACTACATCATGGCGACGGTCAGCCTGTATGTCTCCATTTACAATCTGTTCGTCAGCCTGCTGCAGATTTTCGGCATCATGAGCCGCGACGATTGATGATGACCGGCCTGAATCTTCAGGCCGTTCCGCTCCACACAAAAGCCCCGACCTGTCGGGGCTTTTGCATTTCTACGGCTTGGGAACCATCAGGACGTTCGTGTCAGCCGGGTTGGCTGAAATCGGTCCGTCAGGTGAAGTTCGAATCATAAGAAGTCTGACCGATCAGTCATCTTTATCAAGAATGCTCTCGTCGATTCAGGTAGTTATCGGCTTTCGTTCATCACGAAAAATAATATCGGGCGATTCCCCAAGGCCAGTAGGCACTTTCCAGTTTTGGGCCACTTGACATCATCGAACGGCGCTGGACACAAGATTTCATGATGTGTCAGTTTTGTTACGCAACATGATTTTGCGCTTCACAAAGCGAGTGACTGGACTCTCTCGCTACAGGGGAGAGTCCTGTCGTACCTAACCTGTTCAATCAGCAAACAAGGAAGTGTCATGACGAAAGTCAAAGAAAATGCTGCAATTCAACTTTCTGCGGCTACCAGTACCGCATACGATCAGATCAATACCTTCGCTCACCAGTATGACCGTGGCGGCAACCTCACGATCAATGGCAAGCCTTCGTATTCGGTCGACCAGGCCGCCGATTACATCCTTCGCGATGACGCCGCGTGGACTGATCGCGATGGCAACGGCACCATCAACCTCACTTATACCTTCCTGACTGCCAAGCCTGCCGGGTTCGACAATTCGCTGGGTACTTTCAGTGCGTTCAACGCGCAGCAGAAAGCGCAGGCCGTATTGTCGATGCAGTCCTGGGCGGACGTTGCCAAGGTCAGCTTCACTCAGGCGGCCTCTGGCGGCGACGGGCACATGACCTTCGGTAATTACAGCAACGGCAGTGATGGCGGAGCGGCGTTTGCCTTCCTGCCCAGCGGCAACAGCCGTACTGACGGTCAGTCCTGGTACCTTGTCGATAACAGCTACAAGGTCAATACCACGCCGGACAATGGCAATTATGGTCGCCAGACCTTGACCCATGAAATCGGCCATACACTGGGCCTGTCCCACCCTGGCGACTATAACGCCGGGGAAGGCAACCCGACCTACAAGGATGCCAGCTACGCAGAAGACACGCGTGGTTACAGCGTCATGAGTTATTGGAGTGAGTCCAATACCGACCAGAACTTCGTCAAGGGCGGCGCTGCGGCGTATTCCTCGGCGCCGTTGCTGGACGATATTGCGGCGGTTCAGCAGCTCTACGGTGCGAATATGAGCTCCCGTGCAGGTGATACGGTCTACGGTTTCAACTCCACCGCCGGGCGCGATTTCTACAGCGCCACGTCTGCCTCTTCCAAGGTGGTGTTTTCGGTATGGGACGGCGGGGGCAAGGATACTCTCGACTTCTCGGGCTTCACCCAGAACCAAAAGATCAACCTCAATGCGGCCTCGTTCTCGGACGTCGGTGGCATGGTGGGTAACGTATCAATTGCCAAAGGCGTGGTGGTCGAGAATGCGCTGGGCGGTTCGGGCAACGACCTGTTGATCGGCAATGCCGCTGCCAACGACCTCAAAGGTGGTGCCGGCAACGACATCATCTACGGCGGTGGTGGTGCCGACAGCCTGACCGGTGGTGCAGGTGCGGACATTTTCGTATTTGGTGCCAGTTCCGATTCCAATCGTGCTGCCCAGGACACGATTCGCGATTTCGTCAGCGGTCAGGACAAAATCGATGTATCGGCCATATCCACACTGAGCGCGCTGCAGTTTGTCAATGCGTTCAGCGGCCATGCCGGGGAGGCGATTCTGAACTACAACCAGAGCAGCAATCTGGGCAGCCTGGCGATCGACTTCACCGGTAAGGGCGTAGGTGATTTCCTGGTTGGCACTATTGGTCAGGCAGTCGCTGCTGACATCATTGTTTAATCGGTAAGACTCATAGGCGGGTCAATTGGTCCGCCTGTGATCTGGAACGTTCGTCCCTATGAAGCCAAATCGTTTTTTTCAATACTCGCTCGCTGCTTTTGCGCTGCTGACGAGTATTTCCGGAGTCAGCATGGCCATGAGTCTGAAACTGCCCAGCCCCGCTGAACTCAGCGGCAAGTGGCAGCTGTTTGTCCAGGCGCAGGCTGATCAAGCCTGTGAACTGCAGCTCAATACCGATATGCCGCAATTGGGCGGTGATTCCGCCTGCGCCGCAAAATGGTTGCACGAAGCGCCTGTCGGCTGGTTCCCTACGCCCGATGGTCTGGCTTTGACGGGCAAAGAGGGCAATCGACTGATCCACTTCAATCACATGGGGGAGCAGCATTATCAGGCGCGTCTGCCGGACGGCAAGGTGCTGATGCTGGAGCGCGTGGACCAATAGGCGGTGCCTGGCTGCTGCCCGATAATCCTGGTCCGCAGCGAATACCCCACGGATGTCACCCGACCGCATGCGCGGTTTTCAAGGAAGAACCATGAGTACGTCGCCCCAAGGCAACCCTCCGCCGCTGTACAAGGCGTTGGCGGATTACAAGAGCGCGCTGATCGGCGTCGGTTGCTTCACTGCCCTGATCAATCTGTTGATGCTTGCGCCGTCGATTTACATGTTGCAGGTCTATGACCGGGTATTGACGTCGCAGAACCAGACCACGCTGGCCATGTTGACCCTGATGGTAGTCGGGTTTTTCGCATTCATCGGCTTGCTGGAGATGATTCGCAGCTTTGTGGTGATCCGCATTGGCAGTGAGCTGGAGCGACGTTTCAACCTGCGGGTGTATCAGGCGGCGTTCGAGAGCAATCTGCACGCCGGACAGCGTCAGGCTGGGCAGGCGTTGGGCGATCTGACGTTCATCCGCCAGTTTTTGACAGGCCCGGCCTTGTTTGCGTTTTTTGACGCCCCCTGGTTCCCGATCTATCTGGCGGTGATATTCCTCTTCGACCCTTGGCTTGGCCTGCTGGCCAGCGTCGGCGCTGTGTTGTTGGTGGCGCTGGCCTGCCTGAACGAATGGCTGACCCGCAAACCGCTGGCCGAAGCCGGTGGTTATTCGCAGCAGTCTTCACAATTGGCTTCCCGCCACCTGCAGCAAGCCGAGGCCATTCAGGCCATGGGCATGCTCGAAGCGCTTCGTCGTCGCTGGTTCGATGTGCATGGGCGCTTTCTGGCTTTGCAGAACCGCGCCAGCGACACGGGGGCGGTGATCAGTTCGATCAGCAAGGCCCTGCGACTGTGTCTGCAATCATTGGTTCTGGGTCTGGGCGCACTGTTGGTGATTCGCGGCGAAATGACTGCGGGCATGATGATTGCCGGCTCGATTCTGATGGGCAGGGTGCTGAGCCCCATCGATCAGTTGATTGCGGTATGGAAGCAATGGAGTTCTGCGCGTCTGGCTTACGGCCGTCTCGATGAACTGCTCAAAACCTATGCGGAGCCCGAGCCACGCATGGCGTTGCCGACGCCACGAGGACAGGTCAGCGTGGAACAAATCAGTGCTGCGCCTCCTGGCAGAACCTTGCCGACAGTTCAACAGGTCAGCTTTCAATTGCAGGCCGGGGAAGTGCTCGGTGTGCTCGGTGCCTCCGGTTCTGGAAAGTCCACGCTTGCTCGTGTGCTGGTCGGCGTCTGGCCGTTGCTGGGTGGGGCGGTACGCCTTGACGGTGCCGATATGCATCGCTGGGATCGCAAAGCGCTAGGGCCGTACATCGGTTATCTGCCGCAGGACATTGAGCTGTTCGGCGGCAGCGTTGCGCAAAACATTGCGCGCTTTCGTGAGGGCGATGTCGAGGCGAATACTGTGGTAGCGGCTGCGCAACTGGCGGGAGTCCATGAGCTGATACTGCGTCTGCCGCAGGGCTACGACACTGTTCTGAGTGACGACGGCAGCGGATTGTCCGGTGGCCAGAAACAGCGGATAGCACTTGCCCGTGCCTTGTATGGCGAGCCGAAGCTGGTGGTCCTCGATGAGCCCAACTCCAACCTCGACACAGCAGGCGAAGCTGCGCTGACCGAGGCAATCGGTCAGCTCAAGGCTCGCGGGTGCACGGTCGTACTGGTTACCCACCGGACTCCGTCACTGACCCAGACCGATCGCCTGCTGGTGCTGAGCGAGGGACGCATGCAGGCGTTTGGACCTACCGCACAGGTGCTGCAAGCCCTTTCGGGTCAGGCCCCGCCTGCACAGCCCGCAGCATCGCCACACACGCAGCTTCGTTCGGCACCTGCCGGGCTTTCCATGAGCCGTCAGTACGGCACGCAAAACAGGCAGTCCGACGTATGAGTACTTCCCTCGACAAGCATTACGCCGTGCCGGGCAGAGAGCGCGGCGTGCAGTTCTTCGTCCGCGCTGGCTGGATTCTCATGCTGGCCGGAGCGGGCAGCTTCTTTCTATGGGCCAGCCTGGCCCCGCTGGACCAGGGCATTGCGGTACAGGGCACGGTCGTGGTCTCGGGCAAGCGCAAGGCCGTGCAGTCGCTGGATGGCGGCGTGGTGAGCAAAATTCTCGTCAGTGAAGGCCAGTTGATAAAGGAGGGTGAGCCACTGTTTCGTCTTGATCAGACTCAGGTCGAGGCCGATGTGCAATCGCTGCGTGCCCAGTATCGAATGGCCTGGGCCAGCCTGGCACGCTGGCAGAGTGAGCGTGACAATCTGGATGAGGTGCGCTTTCCGGCAGAACTGATTGCGGCCGGGCAGGGGCAAGATCCCGGCCCACGGCTGGCGCTGGTGCTTGAAGGGCAGCGCCAGTTGTTCAGCAGCCGACGCCAGGCTCTGGCGCGTGAGCAGTCCGGCTTGCAAGCGAGCATCGAGGGTGCCGGACTGCAGCTGGCCGGCATGCGCCGCGCTCGTTCGGACTTACTCGCCCAAGCCGACTCGTTGCGTCAACAACTGAGTAATCTGCAGCCTCTGGCGCAGAACGGTTTCATTCCGGGCAATCGCCTGCTGGAGTTTCAACGCCAGCTTTCTCAGGTGCAGCAGAGCCTGGCGCAGAACGCAGGCGAAACCGGACGGATAGAGCAGGGTATCGTCGAATCGCGGTTGCGCCTTCAGCAGCAGCGCGAGGAATATCAGAAAGAAGTGCGCAGCCAATGGGCCGATGCTCAAGTCAAGACGCTTACCCTTGAACAGCAGCTGGCCTCGGCCGGTTTCAGCCTGCAACACAGCGCAATCCTTGCGCCTGCCGATGGCATCGCCGTCAATTTGGGTGTGCACACAGAAGGCGCAGTAGTGCGGGCCGGTGAAACCCTGCTTGAAATCGTACCGCAAGGCACGCGGCTGGAAGTCGAGGGACGGCTGCCCGTGCAACTGATCGACAAGGTCGCCAGCTACCTGCCGGTGGACATCCTCTTTACCGCGTTCAATCAGAGCCGCACGCCACGGGTTTCCGGTGAAGTGAGCCTGGTTTCTGCTGATCAGATGCAGGATGAGAAAACCGGTCAGCCGTATTACGTGCTACGCACTTCAGTGGGCGATGCGGCGCTGGAAAAACTTCAGGGTCTGGTCATCAAGCCGGGCATGCCCGCTGAAATGTTTGTGCGCACCGGCGAACGCTCACTGCTCAATTATCTGTTCAAACCTTTGCTGGACCGTGCCGGCTCCGCGTTGACGGAGGAATAGGATGTCTCGTCATCCCCTGAAAGCCGCGTTGCTGACGGTCATCCTGCTGGGCACTGCTTCATTGACTCATGCCATGGGCCCGTTTCAGGTCTATGAGCTGGCGCTTCGCAACGACCCAACTTACCTGGGCGCGCTCAAGGAGCGCGACGCGGGCCTGGAAAACCGGGTCATTGGTCGTGCAGGCTTGTTGCCGCGTGTTTCATACAGCTACAACAAAGGGCGCAACGACTCCAAGGCCACCCTCAAAGGCGGCCGTGAAGACACCACGGACCATCGCCACTACAACAGCTTTGGTTCAAGCCTGACGATTCAGCAGCCGCTGATCGATTACGAGGCTTACGCCAATTATCGCAAAGGCCTCGCTCAGGCGTTGTTTGCCGACGAGACCTTTCGCAGCAAGAGTCAGGAATTGCTGGTGCGGGTTCTGACTCTTTACACCCAGGCACTGTTCGCACAGGACCAGATCAATATCGCCCGCGCCAAACAGCAGGCGTTCGAACGTCAGTTTGCGCAGAACCGGCAGATGTTCCAGCAGGGCGAAGGTACGCGTACCGACATTCTTGAAGCAGAGTCGCGCAACGAGCTGGCGATTGCCGAGCAGATTGAAGCCAGCGATGAGCAGGACGCCGCCTTGCGTGAGCTGGCGGCGTTGCTGGGGGAACCGGGCATCGATATTGCGCAGTTGGAGCCGTTGAGGGAGAGCTTCCAGGCGCTGGTACTGGCACCTTCCAGTTTCACCGAATGGCATGCGCTGGCCATGGCTAATAGTCCGATCCTCGCGTCGCAGCGTCATGCACTGGAAGTGGCACGGTATGAAGTGGAGCGCAACCGCGCCGGGCATCTGCCGACAGTGAATGCCTACGCGAGCATTCGCCAGAACGAATCGGACAGCGGCAATACCTACAACCAGCGTTACGACACCAATACGGTGGGCATCGAGCTCAGTCTTCCCCTGTACGCCGGAGGCGGCACCAGCGCCTCGGTGCGCCAGGCCAACAGCAAGCGGGAGCAGGCGGAGTACGAGCTGGAGGGCAAGACCCGTGAGACCCTTATCGAGGTGCGTCGCCAGTTCAATGCCTGTGCTTCCGGGGTGAGCAAATTGCGTGCTTACCAGAAAGCACTGGTCTCGGCGCAGGCACTGGTCGAGTCGACGCGCCAGAGCATTCTGGGTGGCGAGCGTATCAATCTGGATGCCCTCAACGCCGAACAGCAGCTTTACAGCACTCGCCGCGATCTGGCGAAAGCCCGCTATGACTATTTGATGGCCTGGATAAAGCTGCATTACTACGCCGGTACGTTGCGCGACACCGACCTGGCGCGCATCGACGAAGCTTTCGTGCTGGCGCACTGACGGCGGCGATCAGGTCTGCGTAATCAGAAAGCAGCGTTGAAGCGTGCCAGTGAGAAGGCTGAAAGGTCTGCATCGCTCGTGCCGTGAATACAGCGTTGCGCCAGGGCCAGCCCGATCCCTGCCGAGTGCTTGAAGCCGTGGCCGGAGCACGCCGACACGACGGTCACGTTTTTCAACTGCGGGTGTTCATCAATGATGAAGTGGTAATCCGGCGTGACGGTGTAGGCGCAGACTGAAGACTTGACCACGTTCGGCGTAAGTCCGGCAATATTGCCTTGCACCTGGGTTCTGAACATGTCCTGGTCTTCCCTTGCAGTAATGACACGGTTCAGTGTGTCGGGCATCGACGCCTCGATATACTGCTCGGTCGCCACTTTCATGCTGTTTTCGCCGGGCAGGGGTGGGAAACCGTAGCTTACGTCGGCATCACCCGGTCCATGACTCATGATGAAGCTGGGCGAGCCCGGAGCAAACACTGCGCCTTGCTGCAGCTCGAACCAGAACAGCTTTTGCCGACAGACTCTCAACAGGTCACTGAATGGTGCACCCAGTAGCTCGGCCGACCACATACCAGCGCTGACCACTACCTTGTCGGCGACGATCGTGCCTTTGTCGCTGGTGATGCGTACCCGATCGCCGTCTGACTGTAATTGCACGACAGTCTCATGGCTCAGCAGCTTTGCGCCATGTTGCTTTGCAAGTCGCAGTTGCACTGCGATGCAGCGTTCAGGCCGAACAAAACCGCCTTCTGGCTCAAAGTAGCCAATGGCGGTGTCCAGAACCGGGGCGAATTGGGGAAAGCGCTCGCGAATGGCTTCAGCTACCAAGACTTCATGCTCCACACCATAGGCGCGGGCCAGCGCGATGGTTTTGTGGGTGAAATCTTCAACGTCCGCAGCGTCATGACTCGGGCTGGAGGTCATCACCAGTACACCGCACTGCTCGAACAGCGATTCGCCGCTCAGCGCCTCGAGTTCACGCCAGATGCGGTGCGAGCTGCGCACCAGCGGCAGGTATTGAGGGCCTTCTCCTACCGACAGACGAGTGATGCGCGTGTCGCCATGACTGGAGCCGAACGTGTGTGGCGGGTCGTGGCGGTCGATACCAATCACATCTACGCCTGATCTGGCCAGTTGATAGACAGTGGCAGCGCCCATCGCACCCAGGCCAAGCACGGCCACTTCACAACGTTGTTCCATTTGCGCCTTGCCTCGAAAAATCGGTTATTTGACGCTCGACAGCCGGTCGAATCAACAACCAATGCTGCATAAGGTTATGCCGGGCTGCGCTTGGGGCCACTACAGGTGCCATCAAGCGCGAAGGTGAGTGTATCCGTCAAAAATTTACGCTTGCACTGCTCCGGGTTTTTAAGGTCCGAAATTGATGAAAAGTTGTCCACGGAAATCGTGGGTATGTCTGTGGGTAACTTTTTGAAACCCTTGTTAAACGTGGCTTACAGCTGTGTGGTTATTTTATGAACAGCCCGGGTTTTGCACTTCTATGGTGCTGTCACCTGGACGTAAATCAGGTCCGCAGTAAGCGATTTCAGGCACAAAAGAGAAGATTTTTTTCAAAAAAAAGCGCGACCCTTAAGAGGTCGCGCTGCTTTGTTTCCGAGTCAGCCAGTTGTCGTCACACGAGAGGCTGATCGCTCCACTCCCCATTGACCAGACGACGCAGGCCCAGCGGGTTGGCATTCTGCAGGGCAGGCGGCAATTGGCTATCGGCAAGGTTCTGATAGCAGACAGGGCGCAGGAAACGATCAATGGCCAAGGTGCCCACCGACGTGCCGCGTGCATCCGAGGTTGCCGGGTATGGGCCGCCATGGACCATGGCTTCACAGACCTCGACGCCGGTCGGGTAGCCATTGAACAGAATACGGCCGACTTTCTCTTCCAGTATCGGTTGCAGCCAGCTGTACTGGCTCAGGTCTGCAGGTTCGCCGATCACGGTCGCGGTCAACTGACCACGCAAGGCTTGCAGCGCGTCTTTCAACTGAGCATCGTCAGCGACCTCAATAACCAGGGTGGTCGGACCGAAGACTTCTTCCTGCAATAACTGGTCGCCATTCAACAGCAGGCTGACGTCAGCCTTGAACAACTGCGCCTGAGCCTGCTTGCCTTCTTGCGGCTTGCCGGCCAGGTGCGTTATGCCTGAATGCGAGAGCAAATGCTCGACGCCTTTGCTGTAGCTGCGCAGACCACCGGCATTCAGCATGGTCTGTGGTGCCTGGCTGCCCATCTGTTCGGTCAGTTGCTCGACAAACGTCGAGAACGCCGGGGAGCGCAGGCCAATGACGACACCAGGATTGGTGCAGAACTGACCGGCACCCATCACCACCGAACCGGCGAGCTCTTTGGCCACGGTTTCGCTGCGTGCCTGGAGGGCACCGGGCAGTATCACCACCGGGTTGATGCTGGACATCTCGGCAAACACTGGAATGGGCTGCGCACGCTCGGCGGCCATTTTGCATAAGGCGTTGCCGCCGTTCAGTGAACCGGTGAAACCAACGGCCTGGATAGCCGGGTGCTTGACCAGACCTTCGCCAACGCCGTTGCCGAAAATCATGTTGAATACGCCTTTCGGCATCTGGGTACGTTCGGCGGCGCGGATGATGGCGCTGGCGACCAGATCGGCAGTTGCCATGTGGCCACTGTGCGCCTTGAACACCACCGGGCAACCGGCGGCCAGTGCCGCTGCGGTATCACCGCCGGCGGTAGAGAATGCCAACGGGAAGTTGCTCGCGCCGAACACGGCTACCGGGCCCACTCCGATGCGGTACTGGCGCAGGTCGACGCGTGGCAGCGGCTTGCGATCCGGCAGGGCCAGGTCGATGCGTGCACCGACGAAATCACCGCGACGCAGTACCTTGGAAAACAGACGCATCTGGCCGCTGGTGCGCCCTCGTTCACCTTGAATACGCGCTTGAGGCAAAGCGGTTTCCTGGCAGACGATGGCGACGAAATCATCACCCAGTTGATCCAGCTCATCGGCAATGGCGTCGAGGAAGTCAGCGCGGCGGGCCGGGCTCAGTTGACGGAATTCAGGAAAGGCGGCTTTGGCGGCCAGTGCGGCAGCGTCGATTTCGCCGTCGGTGGCCTGATGGAAGCTGTAAGGCAATTCTTCGCCCGTCGTGGCATCCAGACTTTTTTGCAGGCTTTGGCCCAGAGCGCTGCGGCCGCCAGCGATGAAGTTCTGGCCGAGAATGTTAGGCATCGGTATCTCCTGTTGTTGTGAGGTTGGAGGTCGGCATGGAGGGTATCCGGACCGGCGCTCCTTATGGGTTGCCGAGTTGCTTTACAGATTGTCAGTGATGTGGCGTGTAAAAGCAGGCCAGCAATCTTTTTTTCAATAACCAGTGGGCAGTCATCGTACAACTTGACTCGCTGCTGATGCAACTGTCGACCTGATTTGCCAGCCCGGGCAGCGCTGCTCTTTATAGTGCATGAGCGCCATCGAGCCTCCATCGTGGCGTGCCTTTATGACCCTTTGAGGTGGTGCAGCGCGTCCAGCACCTGACGCAACGCCTTGCTGACCGGTTTGTCCTGGCGCACCGCAATTCCCAGTGTGCGGCTCAGCCCCGGGTTCAGGGACAGCACTTGCAAGCCGCGGCGATGATGAGCAGCAGCAACCGCCATGCGCGGCACAATGCTATAGCCCAGGCCCGCAGCGACCATTTCCTTGATGGCCTCGATGCTGCCCAGCTCCATGACCGGTTTCATGCGGATTCCGGCCTGCAAGAACCATTCATTGATCAACAGGCGTGTACTGCTGCCGGCTTCGAACACTACCAGAGGCTGATCGCTGAGGTGCTCCGGCGTCATTTCACCAGGGATCGGCTGCTGGCTGCTGGCAAAGATCGCCACGAACTCATCCTCCAGCAGCGGCGTGATGTGCAGGCTGCGACCCGAGGCAGGCAGGGTAACCAGCGCGAGGTCCAGGCGGTTTTCCTCTACGGCCTTCAGAATGCCATCGGTGTTGCCGGTGCTGACTCGCACATCCAGCTGCACAAAGCGACGACGCAACGTCTGCAGCATGGGCGGCAGCAGATGAATGCAGGCGGTCGCGCCGGTGCCGATGGCAACCTGTCCGGCAACGCCACTGGCGTGACTGGACAAGGCCAGCAGGGCGTCCTCGATCACTGCATCGATGCGCACAATATGCTCCAGCAGCGCAGTGCCTGCCGAGGTGGGTTTGAGGCGCTTGCCCACACGCTCTATCAGCTTCAGGTTCAACTGATCCTCCAGCTGCCGAACCTGCAGGCTTACTGCAGGCTGCGTCAGATGCAGTCGCTCGGCCGCTGCGGAAAAGCTGCCATGTGCGATGACCAGTGAAAACGTGTGCAGGTGATTGAGGTTAAGACGGCGCATGGCAAAGTATTTCTTATGCTGGGAATGATAAATCATAGCTTTTTTAATGCTTTGGCGGGCGGCATGATTGCAGTCATCCAACGACATTCGTGCAGAGCCCGACATGACCCAGACCCTCATCCTGCGTGACGCTTGTGACCACGACATGCCTGCTGTACAGGCGATTTATGCCGATCATGTGCTGCATGGCATTTCCAGTTTCGAACTTGAGCCGCCGAGCCTCGCCGAGCTGCTGCAACGCCGTGCGCAAGTGCTTGGCAACGGCTTGCCGTATCTGGTGGCCGAACGTGCCGGGGAGGTGGTTGGCTATGGCTACGCGACACTCTATCGCCCGCGTCCTGCCTACCGCTTTACTGTGGAAGATTCGGTTTATATACGCGACGGTATGGGCGGGCAGGGCATCGGTCAGGCGTTGCTCGGCGAACTGCTGCAGCGTTGTGAGCAGGGCGGCTGGCGGCAGATGATCGCGGTGATTGGCAATAGCGAAAATATCGCGTCGCTGCGCCTGCACGAGCGCCTTGGTTTTCGCCGGGTCGGGGTATTCGAGTCGGTTGGTTTCAAGCACGGCCGCTGGGTGGACACCGTGCTGATGCAGCGCAGGCTGGGCGACGGCTCGGGCAGTGCCCCTTGCGACGGTGAATGACATGGACCGCGCTGTTGTATCCAGGTTGACGGTAGTCAGACTGGGTCTCGCGCAGTTGATCAGTTGGGGGGTGACCTTTTACCTGCCGGGTGCTTTCGGCAATGCGATCACCGAGGATCTTGGCTGGAGCAGTCAGCGGGTTTTTTCCGGGCTGTCGGTTGCTCTGTTGGTAATGGGCCTGGTTTCCATCGTCAGTGCGCGTCTGATTCAGCGTCTTGGTGCACGGCAGGTGCTACAGGCCGGTGCCGGGCTCAACGCGCTGGGTTGCTGCATGCTGGCTTTATGCGACACCCCGCAGTCCTGGTTTCAAGGCTGGGCAGTGTTGGGCGTCGGCATGCGCCTGTCGCTTTACGATGCGCTGTTTGCTGCATTGGCAGGGCTGTTCGGTGCTCGCTCGCGACCGCTGATGGTGCAGATCACCTTGTTGGGCGGGCTGGCCTCGGCGGTATTCTGGCCGCTGGGTCACGGCTTGTTGAGCGCTTTCGGCTGGCGCAGTGCAGTCGCTATCTACGGCTGCCTGGCATTGTTCAGCGGATTATTGGTCAGCACGCTGCCTGATGCCCGGTTGCCGGCCTTGACCCCCGAGCCTGTCAGGCCTGCGCCGGGCAGCAGCGCGCCCTTGATGCGTCAGCTTGGCTACGCGCTGGGCATGTCCCTGATCGCTTTCCTGTCAGCAGGACTTTCCGCCCATTTACCTGCCCTGCTGGCCAGTTTCGGCGTGCCAGTAATGTTGGCGGCGCTGTGGGGCGTCGGTCAGACCTGTGCACGTCTGGCGCAGACCTTGCTGGCGCAGTCGATGCCTGCGCTGCGACTGAACGTCTGGGTGGCTGGCGGAATGGCGTTGTGTTTTACCCTGGGGCTGTTCAGTCAGGGGCGTATCTTGCTGGCGTGCATATTCCTGTTCGGGTACGGCGCAGTGAACGGCCTGGCCACGTTACTGAGGGCGAGTCTGCCATTCGAGCTGTTTGAGCATGCGCACTATGCCCACTTGCAGGGTCGTCTGCTGGCACCCGCGTTTCTGTTGTCAGCCGCCGCTCCGTGGTTTTTTGCATGGGTGCGCGAGGGGCAGGGGGCCAGCGGCTTGATGTGGTTATCGCTGATGGTCAGCCTGGCGGTACTGGTGGTGGCCATTTTGCTGGATCGACAGGGTGGAACGAAATGAAATTGTCCAACAATCCGGCCTGTTGGCGTTGCCAGTCTTTGCGTGAATGGTTAGGGTACGCGGCTGTTCAAGAAGGAGCCTGATATGACTCGGCATGACCCCACGGAAACGGGCACTGCAGTTACCCGACAGAGACGCGCGCCAAAGGGCGAGAAACGTCGTGAAGAGCTGCTCGATGCGGCCTTGCAAGTGTTTTCCCTCGAGGGCTATACCGGCGCTTCGGTAGCCAAGGTAGCAGCTCTCGTCGGTATTTCCGTCGCCGGACTGCTGCACCATTTCCCCAGCAAGATTTCCCTGTTGATGGGCGTATTGGAACGTCGCGATGAGGTCAATGGCCGGATTGCGGCCGAAGTCCGCACCGACAACACCTTGACCGGTCTGCTTGGCGGTCTGCGTGCAATCAATCGTTCCAACGCCACGGCACCCGGTGTGGTGCGTGCCTTTTCGATTCTGAATGCCGAAAGTCTGATCGAAAGTCAGCCCGCATTCGAATGGTTCCAGACGCGTTACGAACGTATTCATGCGCACTTGCTTGGACAGTTTTCAGGCTTGGTAGAGAAGGGAGAGGTGCGTGCGGATGTGGATCTGGACAAGGTGGTCCAGCAGATTCTGGCCATGATGGATGGCTTGCAGATTCAGTGGTTACGCTTTCCCGAACAGCTGGATCTGGTCGAGTGTTTCGATGCCTACATTGCGCAGGTCGATGCTGCGGTAAGGGCTCGTCCCTGAGCCTTTATCGGTCCGTGTTTCAGTCAGTCAGCGCGATGCTTACTCGACGGTCTGCTTGAAGACACCGCCGGTCTTGACCGGTGGCTTCTCGACCAATACCGAGTTCAGCGCGGAGCGTGGCAGCGGGTTGCTGGTGGTGGTCGACAGTTCCTGACGGAACGAGTTGACCAGCTTGGCGTTCAGGCGGATGTCCTGCGACGACCCACCGAGCGACAGGTTAAAGGTGTCGGCATCGACCACCCACTGATTGGTTTTCACGTCGAAGTAGGCCAGCGAGCGGTCATTCAGCTCAATGGTCACGCGCTTGCTTTCGCCCGGCTTGAGGAACACCTTCTTGTAGCCCTTGAGCTCCTTGATCGGACGTTCGACTTTCGGGTTCTGCTGGCCCACATACAGCTGAGCGACTTCAGAACCGCCAACCTTGCCGGTGTTGGTCAGGTCGAAGGACACCTTGATCGGCGTATTGCCCACCGCAACGCCCGGCGTCACTTTGATGTTGCTGTAACCGAATGTGGTGTACGACAGGCCGTAACCGAACGGGTAGAGCGGCTTGATGCCTTTCTTCTCGTAACCGCGATAACCCAGCATCAGGTCATCCTTGTAATCCATGTCGGTCAGAGTGTTCTGATTGTCGAATTTCGGGAAGGAAGCGTAAGCCGGGTTATCTTCGATGTTGCGTTCGATACTGATCGGCAGCTTGCCCGACGGGTTGACCTTGCCGAACAGGATCTCGGCCAGGGCCTGACCACCGTTCTGACCAGGGTAGAAGGCGTGCAGCGCTACCGGAACCTGTTCGATCCAGTCGCTCATCTTCAGACCCGTACCGCCATACATGGTCACCACGGTGTTCGGGTTGACCTTGGCGATGTTCTGGATCAGCTCGTTCTGGAACTCAGGCAGATCGAAGCTGTGGTCGAAACCTTCACCTTCGTATTCGTTGCTGTTACCCACGGCAACCACAACGGCGTCATAGCCGGACAAGTCCTGAGGTGCGTTCAGCGAAGCCGAGCTCAGTTGCACACCTACCAGGCCGCCCATGGTCGACAGGTAACCGGCGCGACGCGAGTACTCGAGCTTCACATCGTAAGACTGGCCAGCTTCCAGATTGATCTTGGCGAACTCTGGAATGGTCGGCGGGATGCTGTTGCCCGGCAATGGCTTGCCGTCACCGTTGTCGATGATCTTCTTGCCGTTGACCCACAGGCGCACAGCACCGTCGGCACGAACCTTGAACACCTGCTCGCCGCTCTGGGTCGGGGTGACCTTGCCGGTGTAGCGAATCGAAGTCGACAATGTATCGCCATTCAGTTCGCCAGCGGTCGAACCTTTGCTGGTGTACGGATCGGACGTCGAAGTGTTGCTTTCGAACGGCAGGTTCTTGTCGTTGGCCCAGTCCAGGTCAACCTGCTTCTCGGTACGGGTGACCGCTGCATCACCAGACCAGTTGGTGTTGCTGAAGTATTCGACTTTCATGCCCTGGACTTCATTGCCAGTTGCATCGGTGGTGGTCCAGGCACTGGTGCTTGGGTCCAGCGACAGGCCTTCGATGAAGTCGACCTTGGCGTTAGGCGCGATTTGTTGCAGACCGCTCAATTCGCTGACGTAATGGCTGGCCATGACGTTGGCGCTGCCGAAACCGGTCGGTGGCGAGTACTTGGCCAGGGTGCCGACAACGGCGATTTTCTTGACCTTCTGCTTGTCCAGCGGCAACAGATCGCCCTGGTTTTTCAGCAGCACGATGCCTTCACGCGCAGCATTCAGTGCGACCTTGTTGCTGGTCGAGCTGTTCATGTTGTGCGTGGTCAGCGGCGTCTTGCTGTCGAACTTGTACAGGTAGATCTGCTTGAGGATGCGGCGGACCTTGTCGTCGATGGTCGCAGCGCTCAGGTCACCGGCGTCCAGATGAGGCTTCAGCACGGAGCTGTTCATCTGGTAGCCCATCATGTCCAGATCGGCCCCGGCGCGGGCGGCTTCGAAGCCGTGAACCACCGCGTTGTAGTCGCTCTGTACGAAGCCCTTGAAGCCCCATTCCTTTTTCAGGATCTGCGCGATCAGGTGCTCGCTTTCGCAAGCGAAATCACCGTTCACTTTCTGGAAGGCGCACATCATCATCGCAACGTTGCCGTTCTTCGAGGACGACTCGAATGCAGGTAGCGACATTTCACGCAGAACGCGCTCTGGCATCTTCTGGTCCAGGTTGAAGCGGTTGCTTTCCTGGTCGTTGGCCGCGTAGTGCTTGGCGTTGGCCCATACACCACGAGACTGGATACCGTTGATGACGCCCGGTGCCAGGCTGGCACCCAGGAACGGGTCTTCACCGGAGAGGTATTCGAACGCACGGCCGCCGTACGGCATGCGATACAGGTTGACGCCGGGGCCAGTGATGAACTGGTAGCCGCCGACGGCAGTGTCATAGCCCAGCGCACGGCCGAGGTCGATGGCACGACGCGGGTTGAAGGTCGCGGCCAGGTTAGGGCCGGACGGGTAGACAACACCCTGATCGTTGCCTTCACTGGTGTAGCGCACGCCCACGCCGCCGTCTGCACCGTGAATTTGTGGAACGCCGTAGTTGGTCAGCGGCTTGACATCCCAGCCGCCAGTGCCGCCGATGTAGGCCAGCTTTTCTTCCATGGTCATCTTGGTCAGGGTTTTCTGCGCGGCTTTTTCAGCGCGGTCTTCGCGGCCTTGTTGCACAGTAGGGTCAGCGGCGTGCACCTGGGAAACTGCCAATGCCAGCAAGGCCAGCGCCGAGTGCGCGCCTATCATCTTTCGCTTGTTCATATTGCTCTCCAACTACGTTTCAATTAACGGGTTGCCTGCGCACGTGCGCAGGACTAACTCATCTTTATTTGCCATTCATGGCGTGCTGTTTTTTACAGGCAATGGTTGCCCGTGATCGCGTTTTTCTCCCTCTAATCAGGGCGCGATTTATGACTATTTAAGTTCTGTATTTGTTTTTTTATTTATTATGTTCTTTACTTGACGAGCGCTATCATTTGGCTACCACATGATGGCACTTTGAGTCTCAAAACCGTTACAATTAACCCTAAAACAAGGCATAAATGTCAAATAAAAGCGTATTTTTCTTTCATTTCGTATTTTTTCTTTACAATTGAGGAACTCTTGTTAAACCTACTGGTCGATTGGTTTAAGATTTTTCAGGACGAAGAAAGTCAGCTCGCAAGTTGCGATGCGTGCTGTACGCTACTTCTTGCCCGGTCTTTATCCGATTTCTGCCTGTTGCAGAAATCACCTCTTTTTTCTGTGGAGTTAACTACGATGAAATTCTCTGTAATCAGTGCTGTTGTTGTTCTGGGTCTGGCCCTTAGTGGTGCAGTAGTTGCCGCCGAAGCGACCGATGACGATGCAACATCCGGTGCAAGCGATTCGACGGTCATGACCCAGACCCAGGACGCCAAGGCAGCGCAGAAGGCGCAAAACCAGAAGGCCGAGACGACAAAAGGCGGTCGTCCACAGAACGCAACCCCTCAAAAGCAGTCAAACTGATCGTTTGAAGCCTTTGAACACAGTGCTCTCCAAACGGAGAGTGCTGTAACATGTCCCTCCGAAGTAGCAAAATGCCCTCATTCATGTCGCCAGTCCCCGTTGATGTTTCCCGCCTCCTGATTCCGGATGCCGCGCAGGTTTGCGCCTGGCTGACGGAACACGCTGGTCTGAAAATGGCCGATCTGGAGCGGGCGCAGCGTTTGCAGCAGGAGTCCGAAGGCACCGAGTTACTCGGGCTGCTGACTCGTCTGGGGCTGGTTTCCGAATTTGAACTGGCCCGTGCATGGGCTGCATTGTTACAGGCACCGCTGTTGCTCGCTGACGCGGTGCCGCCGCTGCTGGATCCGTTGCCACCGTTGACCGAGCGCTTCATGCGCCACTATCAAGTCGTGCCGGTAGGCTGGAGCGACCAAGGGCTGCAAGTGCTCAGCGCCAACCCAGGCACGCTGTATCCGTTCCAGGCCATCGCATACGCCTGCGAAGTGCCGGTGCGGCTGTCCATCGGGCCGCGCAATGAAGTCGAGACCCTCATCGAGCGATATTACGGGCAGGGCCGCTCGGCGATGGGCACCCTGATCGAGAATCTGGACGAAGAGGGTGGCTCGCTGGAAGATATCGAGCACCTAAAGGACCTGGCCTCTGAAGCGCCGGTTATTCGCCTGGTCAACCTGATCCTGCAGCGCGCGGTCGAACAGCGTGCATCGGACATTCATATCGAGCCGTTCGAAAGTCAGTTGAAGGTGCGTTATCGCATCGACGGCGTGTTGCATGAGGCTGAAGCGCCACCGTCCAGTTCTTCGGCCGCGGTCATTTCGCGCGTGAAGATCATGGCGCGGCTGGATATCGCCGAGCGTCGCCTGCCGCAGGATGGCCGGATCATGCTGCGTATTCAGGGCAAGGAACTGGATTTGCGGGTGTCTACGGTGCCGACCAGTTTCGGCGAATCGGTGGTCATGCGTCTGCTGGACCGGCAGACCATCAATTTCGACTTCCCCAGCCTGGGTTTCGACGGCGAGCGGCTCGATGAATTTCTTGATGTGCTGGAGCGTCCGCACGGCATTCTGCTGGTCACCGGGCCGACCGGCTCCGGCAAGACCACCACTCTTTATACCGCGCTGTCACGGCTCAATACCGCCGAGCGCAAGATCATTACCGTCGAAGACCCGGTCGAGTATCAGCTTGAAGGCATCAACCAGATTCAGGTCAAGCCCGCGATCGGCCTGGACTTCGCCGGGGCGCTGCGCTCTATCGTGCGTCAGGACCCGGATGTCATCATGATCGGCGAGATGCGCGACCTGGAAACCTGCCGCATCGCCATTCAGTCCTCGTTGACCGGTCACCTGGTGCTCTCGACGCTGCACACCAACAGTGCGGCGGCAAGTATTACCCGTCTGCTGGACATGGGCGTCGAAAGCTACCTTATCGCTTCGACTGTCAACGGCATCCTGGCCCAGCGCCTGGTTCGCCGTCTTGATCCGGCGACGCGGGAAGCCTTCGACGCGCCGCCGGAGTTGATTGCCGAGCACGGGCTGGAGCGGTTCACTGACGAGCGCCCGATTCGTCTGTATCGCCCGCGTGCCGACGCACCCGGTGGCGGGTATCGCGGGCGCAGTGCAATTACCGAACTGTTGGTGATGAACGAAGAATTGCGCAGCCTGTTGATGCGCCACGCCGATGCTTCGACGCTGGAAGAGGCGGCCCGGCGCGGCGGGTTGCGCACGCTGCATGAAGAAGGGCTGCGTCAGGCCGTGGCCGGGGTGACCTCGCTGGAAGAAGTGTTGCGTGTGACCCGAGGCGAAGGCACATGAGCCTGTTCAAGTACCGCGCGCTGGACGCTCAGGGCGCCGCGCAGAACGGCACGCTGGAGGCTCGGGATCAGGAGGCTGCTATCGCTGCGCTGCAGAAACGTGGCCTGATGGTTCTGCAGGTCGATGCTGCCGGTCTGGGCGGTTTGCGCCGTGCGTTGGGTAGCGGTTTGCTCAATGGCGCAGCCCTGGTCAGTTTCACTCAGCAGCTCGCGACCTTGCTCGGTGCCGGGCAACCGTTGGAACGATCTCTTGGAATTCTGCTCAAACAGCCTGGACAACCACAGACCAGGGCATTGATCGAACGCATTCGCGAACAGGTCAAGGCTGGCAAGCCGCTGTCCGTTGCGCTTGAGGAAGAGGGCAGTCAGTTTTCGCCGCTTTATATAAGCATGGTCCGCGCCGGTGAAGCGGGTGGCGCGCTGGAAAGCACCCTGCGCCAATTGAGCGATTATCTGGAACGCAGTCAGCTGCTGCGCGGCGAGGTGATCAACGCATTGATCTACCCGGCCTTTCTGGTGGTTGGCGTACTGGGCTCGCTTGCCCTGTTGCTGGCTTATGTGGTGCCGCAATTCGTACCGATCTTCAAGGATCTCGGCGTGCCGATCCCGTTGATCACCGAGGTCATTCTCAACCTGGGGCAATTTTTGAGTGACTACGGCCTGGCCGTTCTGGCTGGCGTGATTGCGTTGATCTGGGGGATGACCATTCGCATGCGCGATCCGCAGCGCCGTGAGCGGCGTGACCGACGGTTGCTCGGCATCCGGGTGATCGGTCCTTTATTGCAGCGCATCGAGGCCGCGCGTCTGACCCGCACCCTCGGCACGCTTCTGATCAATGGAGTGGCCTTGTTGCAGGCCCTGGTGATCGCCCGCCAGGTGTGCACCAACCGTGCCTTGCAGGCGCAGGTGGAGCAGGCGGTCGAGTCGGTCAAGGGCGGTGGCACGCTGGCTAGCGCGTTCGGTGCGCAGCCGCTGCTGCCGGATCTGGCGCTGCAAATGATTGAGGTCGGCGAACAGGCTGGCGAACTGGACACCATGCTGATGAAAGTCGCCGATGTGTTCGACGTCGAAGCCAAGCGCGGTATCGATCGCATGCTGGCGGCGCTGGTCCCGGCGCTGACCGTGGTGATGGCAGGCATGGTCGCGGTGATCATGCTGGCCATCATGCTGCCGCTGATGAGCCTGACCAGTAATATCTGAATTCATGAACGAGGAAACCTTTCCGATGACTTTTAGCCGTACACGCTTCACACCCGCACGCCGACAGGGCGGTTTCACTTTGCTGGAAATGCTCGCGGTCATCGTATTGCTGGGTATTGTTGCGACCATCGTCGTGCGCCAGGTGGGCGGTAACGTCGACAAGGGCAAATATGGTGCAGGCAAGGCGCAACTGGCCAGCCTGGGCATGAAGATCGAAAGCTACGCACTGGATGTTGGATCGCCGCCCAAGACCTTGCAGCAATTGACCGAAAAACCGGGCAACGCCTCGAACTGGAATGGGCCTTACGCCAAGCCTTCGGACCTTAAAGACCCGTTCGGCCATGCATTCGGTTACCGCTTCCCCGGTCAGCACGGCAGCTTCGACCTGATCTTCTATGGTCAGGACGGCCAGCCGGGCGGCGAAGGGTACAGCGCTGACCTGGGCAACTGGGAGTAACGGTCGGCATGAGAACGCCTGTTGCAAGCCGGGGTTTTACCCTCATGGAAATGCTGGTAGTGCTGGTGTTGATGAGCATTGCTGTCGGTCTGGTGGGTTTCGGTCTGCAACAGGGTTTGAGTACCGCCAGCGAGCGACGCGCGGTCGGCGACATGGTCGAGGCGCTACGGGCAACCAGGGTGCGCGCCATTGTCACTGGCCAGCCCGCGCGCACTGAGTTCAATCTGCGCAAGGCGACGTTCAAGGCGCCTGGCAAGCGCGAAATGCACTGGCCTGAAAACCTGCGGGTGACCATGCAGACCGCCTCGGATCTTGGCTCCTCCGTGGAGTTTTACCCGGACGGCGGCTCTAGTGGCGGCAACGTTATGGTCGCTGACGGGGATCGAAGATGGCGTATTGATATTGGCTGGCTGACCGGCAGCGTCCAGGTTCGGTCGCTTTAATGAAAACATCGCAGTCGGGGTTCACCCTGCTGGAGATGCTTGCTGCATTGACCGTCATGGCAGTGTGCAGCGGTGTTCTGCTGGTAGCGTTCGGGCAGAGTGCCCGCTCCCTGCAGCAGGTGTCGCGCAGTGACCGGCTTAGCCATGCGGCACGCACGATTATGGATCAGGAAAGTGCCGGCCCGCTGGAAAATGGTACGCGTCAGGGAACACTCGCAGGTATCGCCTGGACCTTGGATATTCGTCAACTGTCGGGCAGCAATGGTGAGGCAAGGATGTTTCGCCTCGATCTGGTGCTGACTGAGCATCAGCGCAAGGCGCAGTTCAGTACGCTCAAGTTGCGCGGTGCTGTTAGTGGAGCCGGGTCATGAAACCCGCCCAGCGTGGTTTCACGCTGCTTGAAGTGCTGTTGGTCATCAGCCTGCTGGGCGTGCTGCTGGTGCTGGTTGGCGGGGCGTTGCTGGGGGCCAACCGCGCCGTGCTCAAGGCCGAGCGCTACACCGTGAACCTGGACGAAATCCGCGCCGCGCAGGCGTTTCTGCGTAGCTCGATCGGTCAGGCGCTGCCGCTGGATACTTCTGCTGAAGACGATGTGAACAGCGGTTTCTTTGAAGGCTCGGCTCAGCAGTTGCGCTTTGTCGCCACGCTGCCGGGCGAACTGGGCGGTGGCATACAGGTGCACAGCCTGGAGCTTCGAGGGCCGCAGGGCCATCGGTCGCTGCAAGTGTCTTTTGCTCAGGTTCAGTCTGGCGCAAATGGCGTTGCCCTGAAGCCGTGGGGTGAGCCCCAGGTGTTGTTGCAAAACGTTGAGTCACTGACGTTCAGTTATCGCGGGTTGACCCCCAAGGGCAAACCGACGGGCTGGATGGCTGAATGGCCTTGGCCGAATCGTTTGCCCGGTGCGGTACGGATTGATCTGGCCACCAGCGGGGCAGTGAAGTGGGTGCCCGAGGTAGTGGCTTTGCGTCTGGACCTGTCCGGTGGGGCGGGTGGCGAATGAATGAGGCCGGTCGACAACAGCGGGGTGTGGCGCTGCTGGTGGTGCTATGGGTGCTGGCGTTGCTGAGCCTGTTGCTCGGTGGGCTGGCCGGGTGGGTGCAGCTGGAAAGCCGACAGGCACTCTGGCTGCGGCAGAATACTCAGGCACTGATGGTGGCTGAAGCTGGCATGAATATGGCTGTGCAGGGCTTGCTCGATCCTGCACAGCGCAAACGCTGGATTGCCGACGGGCGTCTGGTCTCGTTACGTATGGACGATACGCAACTGCTCGTCAGCATCAGGAGCGAGCGAGGCAAGCTGGACCTCAATAGTGCGCCGGTTGCCGATATATCGCGTCTGTTGCAGGCCTGTGGCGCGGCCAGGAATCAGGCCAGCGGTATCGCTCAGGTGCTGGAGGCGCAGCGCAATGGTGGTCAGTCACCGTTGCGTGTGGTCGAGGAAGTACGTCAGTTGCCGGGTATGAGTCAGGCGCTGTATGCGCGGCTTTTACCGGAAATAACATTATGGAGCGGCCTGGACCGGCCCGACCCTGCGTTTGCTTCGCCATTGCTGCGCCGAGCCTTGAACCTGCCGAACCAGAGTGCGGTCGGGGCCGATCCGGGCGAAGTGCTGGCTATCGACAGCCGCGCAGAACAACCGGGCGGCGTGGCTGCCCTGTTACAAACCACTGTTTTATTGAGCCCATCGGAGGGAGGCGCACAACCCTACAGGGTGTTGCGTTGGCAAGAATGAATTCATCAGTTTCTGCACGTCTGGCGCCTGTCTACGCGTTACGCGAACAGGTCGCCCGGCAGTGGCGTGGCAGTGCGGCGCAACAGGGTTGGCAATGGTGGGTCGCGGAGCTTCGCGCCTGCCTGCCGCTGCGTGTGCGTCGCTGGCTGGGCCGCGAGACCTTGGAGCAGGCGCACGTCTGGCCGCTGGTCGAGCCGCTGCCCGATGCATCGCCTCAGGCACGACGTGTGTTGTTGCTGCCAGTGTCGGCGGTGCTGGTGCAGCCCCTGCAACTGCCCGCTGCCGCGGCGCGCAATCTGTCGACTGTCGTCGGTTACGAGCTGGACCGCTTCACCCCGTTCGACGCTGGCCAGTTGTATTTTGTGGCCCGTCAGGACAGTCGCAGCGCCAGCTTTGTGCAGGTCACACTGGTGGCGATATTGCGTGAGCGGCTGGACGTAATACTCAGTGAGTGCGCCGAGCGCGGTTTGCGTCCCGATGCGGTGGATGTCGTCACTGACATGGGTAATGCCGGGATGGGTACTGGCGGGCAGCGCATGGGCATTGACCTGTTGCCCATGCCACTGCGTCCGCAACAATCACGCTCCGCTCATCGTCTGCAGCGCTGGCTGATCTGGCTGTGCGCCGGCCTCCTGCTCAGTGCGATGCTGCTGTGGCTGAATGACCGCCAGAGCCTGCTCGATGACATGCAGGCCAGTGTCCAGGCGCAGAAGGCCCAGGTGGGTGAGATTCAACAGCTGCGTCAGCAATTGACCAACACGCTGGGTGCAGCCAATTACCTGATACGCCGCAAGGCTGCGCAACCGCCGCTGTCGGCACTGCTCAGCGAATTGACCGCCTGCCTGCCTTCTGACACCTGGATCGAGCATCTGGAAATCAGCGACAGCGCCGAGGTCGCGTTTTCCGGGCAAAGCGCCAAGGCCAGCGCACTGATCGGCCGGGTCAAGGATTGTCACAGTCTGGACAACGCGCAATTTCAAGGCGTGATTCAGCCCGACACCAAGACCGGCAAGGATCAGTATTCTCTGCGTGCGCATTTGCACCAGAATCAGCATCAGGAGAACGCCGATGCGCCGTCCACTGACCAGCCGTGAGCGGCGGGGCGCTGCCCTGATGATTCTTGCGCTGGTGCTCTGCGTGGCTTACTGGCTGTTGATCGACAGTTGGTTCGCCGGCCCCTTGCGTGACATCAATGAGCAGACCGACCAGTTGCGCGAGCAACAGCAGCGTTACGCCGGCCTGTTGCAGCAGGGCGATTCTTTGCGCGAGCAACTGGAACAGGCCCGCCGCGATCCGGCCAGCAGCACCAGTTTGCTGCCCGGCGAAGATCCAAGCGCCGTTGCTGCCGATCTGATGCAGCGTATTGCCGACCTGATCAGCAGCCATGCCAGCACGGGGGGCGGCTGCGAGCTGACCCAGCGCATGCCGATCACGCCGGCGCAGGACAGCGCCGAGCCGTATCGGCAGGTCAAGGTCAGCCTGACCCTGAACTGCGCCATCGAACCGCTGACGGCCATCCTGCATGCGCTGGAGTACCAGCGCCCGTTTCTGTTCATTGACGAGATGAGTATGCGTCGCGACGCTAATGCTCCGGCGAGCGGTGCTGCCGGCAAACTGGTGGTGCATCTGCTGGTGCGCGGCTATCTGCAACCGGCCAGCGCCGGGGAGGGTGAGCAATGACGGGTTCATTACGTCCGCTGGAGTGGTTGCTGCTGGCTTTGGCCGCGCTGCTGGCCGGGCTGATCGCTCTGATTTTCAGCGGCGCTGCGCACTCGCCCGACTGGCTGCCGGAGCAGGCGCCGCGCAACCCGATCGATCAGAAAGCGCAGACCCACAATGCTCCTTCGGCGACCCTGGAAAGTCTGGCCAATACCTGGAAAACGCCGCTGTTCAGTCCTGACCGCAGCCCGGACATGGCTGTTCGCAAAGCCGATGCACCGGCCACCAGCCTGGCCGGCCTGACCTTGACCGGGGTGATCATGGACGGCTCGCTACGTGTCGCACTGATTAAACAAGCCAGCGGTCCGGCGCTGAAAATCCGTCAGGGCGATCGATTGCCCAATGGCTGGATGCTGGACCGCCTGGAGCCTACCCAGGCCACCTTTCAACTCGATGGCCGTACGCAAATGCTGCGCCTGCCCGCGCTGCGTCTGCCGCCGCCGTCGAGTACACCGCCGATTACCTTAACCAACGATTCCACCCTGTGATGGGTACCTTTTCTGGAGTTCCTGCCATCGCTACCTTGCGCACACCCTTGCTTTGCCTGGCTACCGCCGTCGCCCTCGGCGGCTGCGCGTCAAAGCCCGACACTCTCGATCCCGACAATGGCATGCTGCAGGAAGCGCTCCAGGGAACCGGTTCACAACGCCCGCCGGTTGACCCGCGCAGCGAACGACCGCCAGTCGAGCCCCCTTCACAGCAACCGGCGGCCTCGCCGCAGCGGCAGATCATCAAGGGCAACCAGCGTTTCATCCGCCAGCCCGCAGCTGCTCCGGCAGCGCGTCCGGGCGAGACCGGCGATATCGTATTCAACTTCACCAACCAGCCGATTCAGGCGGTGATCAACAGCATCATGGGCGACCTGCTGCACGAGAATTACAGCATTGCCCAAGGCGTGAAAGGCGATGTCAGCTTCTCGACCTCCAAGCCGGTCAACAAGCAGCAAGCGTTGTCGATTCTCGAAACGCTGCTGTCCTGGACCGACAACGCCATGATCAAGCAGGGCAACCGTTACGTGATCCTGCCGTCGAATCAGGCGGTCGCCGGCAAGCTGGTCCCGGAAATGCCGGTGGCGCAGCCTTCGGCGGGCATGTCCGCGCGGCTGTTTCCGTTGCGCTACATTTCGGCAACCGAAATGCAGAAGCTGCTCAAACCGTTCGCCCGTGAAAATGCCTTCCTGCTGGTTGATCCGGCGCGTAACGTGCTCAGCCTGGCAGGCACGCCGGAAGAGCTGGCCAATTATCAGGACACCATTGACACCTTCGATGTGGACTGGCTCAAGGGCATGTCGGTCGGTGTATTCGGCCTGCAACGTGCCTCGGTCGGCGAGCTGATGCCCGAGTTGCAGAAGATGTTCGGCCCCGAAAGTGGCATGCCGCTCGCGGGCATGGTGCGTTTCCTGCCGATCGAACGGACCAATTCGGTGGTGGCGATTTCGTCGCAGCCTGAATACCTGCGCGAAGTCGGCGAGTGGATTCATACCATTGATGAGGGCGGCGGCAACGAGCCGCAGATGTACGTGTACGACGTGCGCAACATGAAAGCCACCGATCTGGCCAAATACCTGCGGCAGATCTACGGGTCGGGTGCCATCAAGGAAGACTCGGCAGCCAAAGTTGCGCCGGGGCTGCGCACCACCACCTTGTCATCGCTCAACTCCAATGGCGGCAGCGGTGTCGGCGGCATGAGCAGTTCCAACGGCCTGGGCAGCAGCGGCGGTGGCATGAGCAATGGCGGCGGCTTTGGCAACAGCCAAGGCATGAACAACAATCAGAACAGCGGTGACAGCGAGTCAGAGGGCGACGATCAGAGCGGCGCTGAATCGGATTCGGCCAGCCAGGAGGGTGGTGGCGCGAACGGCGGCAGCAAGTCTCTGGACGCCAGCACCCGCATCACTGCGCAGAAGAGTAGCAACCAGTTGCTGGTGCGTACCCGTCCGGCGCAGTGGAAGGAGATCGAGTCGGCGATCAAACGCCTCGACAACCCGCCACTGCAGGTACAAATCGAGACACGCATTCTGGAAGTCTCGCTGACCGGCGAGCTGGACATGGGCGTGCAGTGGTATCTGGGACGCCTGGCGGGTAACTCGGGTACCACCGGCAACGTCACCAATACCGCAGGCAGCCAGGGTGCGATCGGTACCGGCGGCGCTGCTTTGGCTTCTACCGATGCGTTCTTCTATTCCTTCGTCAGCAACAATTTGCAGGTCGCCTTGCGTGCGCTGGAAACCAATGGCCGCACTCAGGTCCTTTCGGCACCCTCGCTGGTGGTGATGAATAACCAGCAGGCGCAGATTCAGGTCGGCGATAACATTCCGATCAGCCAGACCACGGTCAACACCAACGTCTCGAATACCACGCTGAGCAGCGTCGAATATGTGCAGACCGGTGTGATTCTCGACGTAGTGCCGCGCATCAATCCAGGCGGCCTGGTGTACATGGACATCCAGCAGCAGGTCAGTAGTGCCGATACCAATTCCACTACCAACGATGCCAACGGTAACCCGCGTATTTCCACCCGCTCGGTCGCCACGCAAGTGGCCGCGCAGAGTGGCCAGACAGTGCTGCTGGGCGGCTTGATCAAGCAGGATAACGCCGAGACGGTCAACGCTGTGCCGTATCTGGGACGCATCCCGGGCTTGAGGTGGCTGTTCGGCAGTACCAGCAAGTCCAAGGGCCGTACCGAGCTGATCGTGCTGATCACGCCACGAGTCATCACCAGCAGCAGCCAGGCACGTCAGGTGACGGATGACTACCGTCAGCAGATGCAGTTGATCAAGCCGGAAGTTTCGCGGACCAGCATGCAGAACTGAGGCTGTGTCAGTTTCTGCTTCCACGCCCACTCACGGCGCTGCCTGCGGGCAGCGTCAAACAGAGGTCATGAACCGATGCTGAAAATTTTCGCTGCCTTGCTGTTTGCCTTTACCGCAATGGCGCAGGCGCAGGACACCCTGCACACCGACCTGCCGCTGGATTACCTGGCACAAGCCGATGTCGACACCCCGAACCGGCCGTTGGTGATCTTCATTCATGGCTACGGCAGTAACGCCGCTGACTTGTTCGGACTCAGGGAACACCTTCCGGCCGATTACAACTACCTGTCGGTGCAGGCTCCAATGGAATTGCGCGCGGACAGTTACAAGTGGTTCACCCAGAAGCCGGGCGTGCCTGACTACGATGGCGTGACCGAAGACCTCAAGAGCAGCGGCAAGCAATTGAGCGCGTTCATCACCCAGGCCACCGGCAAGTTCCGCACGCAGCCGGGCAAGGTGTTTCTGGTCGGGTTCAGCCAGGGCGCGATGATGAGCTACGAAGTCGCCCTGCGTCAGCCGAAGCTGGTGGGGGGAATTGCGGCGTTGAGCGGGCGGTTGTTGCCGGTGGTGCAGTCCGAGGTCAAAGCCTCTGATGACCTCAAACGCCTGAAAGTCTTCATCGGTCACGGGATGCAGGATCGCCAGGTAGCCTACGCCAGCGGCCCGCAAGCCGAAGCCACGCTGAAGTCGCTCGGCCTGACACCGCAATTTCATGCCTATGAAGGGCTGGGCCACAGCATCAATGAAGCCGAGGTCATTGACCTTGCGAACTGGCTGCAACAGTCAGTCCGGTAGCGAATACGTGCGTCGTCATACCCAAGAAGACGACGCACCTTCTTTGCTACTTAATTGACCTTGACCTCGTTGAACTTGAGCACGTTGTCCTTGTTCTCGCGATCACGGAAGCTCAGCTTCAAAGCGGGTGATTGCTTGACCCGGCCCTTGGCTGCTTCAAAGATCAGCGTCACGCGGGTAGGGACGTTACGGATCAACTGGAAGCTGTCCCAGCGATCGTATTTCGCATCGCCGACACGCAGTTGCGAAAGGCCCAGCGCGCCGCCGGTTTCTTCGAACAGGCTGATCGGGTTCAGGAAGCGGAAGTCGCGGTCTGCACTCTTGTTGGTCAGCTCCAGCATGCAGGTAGGCGACTGCCCATTCTGGTCACAACCCAGCAACTCCATACTCACGTTGTCGACGGTCTCGGAGCGTTTGCCGAACAGGTTGGCGCTTTCATTCTCGGTGAACAGCGTTTGACCGCGGGCGAAATCGACCGAAGGTTTAGCGTATTCGCCGCCCAGTTTGAAGAACACCGCGCAGAGAAACAGTGCCAGTGCCAGCCAGACGCCGAGCTTGAGCGGCGATGGAAGCTTTCTGGCCATGATTGCGATGTACAGCCCGCTTATCACCATACCGGTGCTGACGATAATGACCAGTGTCTTCCAGTTGATGAAGTCAATACTGAGGCCGAGAACGGCCGGGTCCGGGAAAAGGTAGGTGAAGATGCTCCAGATAACCCCGATCATGCCGCTGATGCCGAGTGATATCCTGGCGAAAATCGCGGAAATTTTGCTTGTTCGTGGTGCTGCGTCCATTGCTGTTTTGCCTTGTTCGGGTTGCGCAAGTGCGTGCCGATGCGCTTGAAAAGCAGTGTCGGCGGATTGGGGGCCTTGGAATGAGGCGTCTGTAAAATCCGTGTTCAATCGCGCAGATCCAGAGGTGCCGGATACGCGAGCCTTGAGGTGCGAGAGAGCTGGAAGGGCGATGGGCCATGCCATCGCCGCGGCATTATCCTGCAAATCAGTTACAAAGTGCAGGGTTTAGGCATTCTGCCTGGATCGATCCCTGAGCAGCGCCAGCAAGGCAGTCAGTGGCAGCGCCGTACCTGCGATCAGCACCCAGGTCCAGCCACCATGATCAAACAAAGGGCTGGCGACTGCCGAGCCAATCGCGCCGCCGATGAAAATGCTGGTCATGTACAGCGCGTTGAGCCGGCTACGGCTTGAGGCATCCAATGCATAGACGGTGCGCTGGCCCAACACCATGCTGGTCTGCACGCAGAAATCCAGCACCACGCCCGTTACCGCCAGGCCTGTCACGCTGTAGACAGGGTGAACAAGACCCGGAAGAAAGCTCAATGCCCCGAACAGAAGTGCGCCCAAAGACGCGATGCGAGTGTGGCCGGCATCTGCCAGACGGCCGCTGATGGGGGCCGCAATTGCACCAATTGCGCCGATCAGGGCAAAGATCGCGATCTGGCTTTGCGACAGGCCGTGATTGCGTGACAGTTCCAGGGGGACGGCGGTCCAGAACAGGCTGAAGGTCGCGAACATGCACGCTTGATAGAAGGCACGCTGGCGCAGCACCGGCTGGGTACGCAACAGTGTCCAGAGCGAGAGCAGCAACTGGCCGTAGGATGCGCGATGATCCGGAACACGTCTGGGCATGGTGGTTGCCAGCACCACACTGATGCCGATCATCACCACAGCCGCCGAGCCGAACACGGCCCGCCAGCCGAAATGGTCAGCCACCAGACTGGCAATCGGTCGCGCCAGCAGAATCCCCAGCAGCAATCCACCCATGATGCCGCCCACCACCCGGCCACGGGATTCTTCCGGAGCCAGGTGCGCGGCCAGCGGGATCAGCATCTGCACCGACACTGAACTGAAACCCACCAGCAGCGACACCAGCAGAAACAGATTCGGCTGTTCGGCAAACGCGGCACCCAACAGGCTGAGAACGGCCACAGCAGTCGTTACCAGCATCAATCTGCGGTTTTCCAGCAGATCGCCCAGTGGCACTAGAAAGAACAGCCCCAGCGCATAACCGATCTGCGTCAACGAAACGATCAGGCTGGCCGCCGTGCTCGACAGCCCGATGTCCGGTGCAATCAGCTCGATGATCGGCTGCGCGTAGTAAATGTTGGCCACAATTGCGCCGCAGCAGAAGGCGAACAGCGTGACCATGGCCGGGGTCATGGCCACAGCGTTATGCGTGGATCGGGACGGGTGGGGCATGAAGAGTCTCGCTTGAACGTATGCCTGACAAACGCGAAGCGCATGTGGCAGGCGGGTTTTTACTGATGGCAAGCAGGCTAACGGTTTTGCCACGGATTAAGTAGGTGCCGCGAGTTGATACAGGATATTTCCGGAAATAATGATGAGCAGCGTCCGCTGGCTATCAGGACGTTCGCTGCTATTGACGTGCGCCTGCTGCAGAGGAATACTCTTTTCGAAAATTCATATATATGACTGGATAACTACAACAATGAACAAGCTCTCCAGCGACGAACGTTTACCGCTTTACCAGCGCTTGCGCGATAGCCTGGCTGAACAGATTGCCAATAATCGTTGGCGGCCGGGAGAAGCCATCCCTACTGAGGCGGCACTTTCCGCCGAGTATTGCCTGTCCACCGGCACCGTGCGCAAGGCCATTGATCTGCTGGTCAGCGACAACATCCTGGAGCGCCAGCAGGGGCGTGGCACGTTCATTCGTCGTGCGCAGTTTCAGTCCTCGTTGTTCCGCTTTTTCCGTTTTCAGACCGAAGCGGGCGAACGCCGCGTACCGGAGAGCCGGATTTTGTCGATCGAGCCTGTGGCTGCGCCTTCATCGGTCAGTCAGGCACTGGGCCTGATTGCTGGCGGGCCGGTCATTCGCATGATCCGTCTTCGATTGCTGGACAGCCAGCCGGTGCTGGCCGAAGAAATCTGGCTGCCACGGGTTCGGTTCCAGGCTCTGCTGGATCTGGACCTCGATACTAAGGGGCCATTGCTCTATCCGATCTATGAAGACGTCTGCGGCCAGGTTGTGGCCTACGCGCAAGAGAGCCTGACCGCCGAAGCGGTCAACGAGGTATATGGCCGGTTGCTGCAGATATCGGCTGACAGCCCGGTCGTGGTCATCGAGCGTCTGGCGCGCAATTACGCCGGTGAACCACTGGAGTGGCGACGTTCGCGTGGTCATGCCAGCCATTTCCGCTATAGCGTGGAAATTCGCTGAGCGCGCTGCAATCACCTCGACTCATTCAACGCTGATAAGGATAGGAAGCCATGTTCAACTGGTATCGCGAAGTCACCCCCAAGGAGCGCAAGACCTTCTGGGCCTGTTTTGGCGGCTGGTCGCTGGACGCCCTGGAAGTGCAGATGTTCGGTCTGGCCATTCCTGCCCTGATCGCTGCGTTTGCCCTGAGTAAAGGCGATGCCGGATTGATCAGCGCGGTGACGCTGGTGACGTCTGCCTTGGGTGGCTGGGTGGGCGGAACCTTGTCCGACCGTTATGGCCGGGTCCGTACGCTGCAATGGATGATCCTGTGGTTTTCCTTCTTCACCTTTCTGTCTGCCTTTGTGACCGGTTTCAATCAGTTGCTGATCGTCAAGGCGCTGCAGGGCTTTGGCATCGGCGGTGAGTGGGCGGCGGGCGCGGTATTGATGGCCGAGACGATCCAGTCCCGCTATCGCGGCAAGGTCATGGCGACGGTGCAAAGCGCCTGGGCCGTTGGCTGGGGACTGGCGGTAGTGCTGTTCACCCTGATTTATTCGTTTGTGCCGGAGGATATTGCCTGGCGGGTGATGTTCTTCGTCGGCCTGCTGCCCGCACTGATGATTATCTGGGTGCGACGCAACGTCGAAGAGCCGGACAGCTTCCAGCGCATGCAGAAAAGCGCTGCACCAAAGGGCAACTTCTTCAAGTCGATGGCCGGAATCTTTCGTCCCGAGCTGCTGCGCGTCACCTTGCTCGGCGGCTTGCTGGGCCTGGGTGCTCACGGCGGTTATCACGCGGTCATGACCTGGCTGCCGACCTTTCTCAAGACCGAGCGCAACCTTTCAGTGCTCAGCTCCGGTGGCTACCTGGCCGTCATAATCGTTGCGTTCTGGTGCGGCTGTGTGTGCAGCGGCCTGTTGATCGACCGCATTGGCCGACGCAAGAACATCATGCTGTTCGCGCTGTGCTGCGTGGTCACTGTGCAGTGCTACCTGATGCTGCCGCTGACCAACACGCAAATGCTGTTTCTCGGCTTCCCGCTGGGGTTCTTCGCCGCTGGCATTCCGGCCAGCCTCGGTTCTTTCTTCAACGAACTGTACCCGGCGGACGTACGTGGGGCAGGGGTTGGCTTTTGCTACAACTTCGGGCGCGTATTGTCCGCAGTGTTCCCGTTTCTGGTGGGCCACATGAGCGAGTCGATGTCGTTGGGCACCGCCATCGGTATCGATGCCGGTATTGCCTACGGCGTGGCCATGGTGGCTGCTTTGTGCCTGCCGGAAACCCGCGGGCGCAATCTTGAAGCTACGCCGGTCGCTGTTGAACCGCTGGACGGGGGCACGGCGCGGTAGGCATGAGTACCCTTTCACCTGCGGTGTTACGGCACCGCGCTGACTTACAGACGAAACCCATGATCGATTCCTGTAGTACGCCAATCCTGGGCATTGATGCTCATGCCCATGTCTTCAGCAAGGATTTGAGTCTGACATCAGGAAGACGTTACAGCCCTGACTACGACGCTACGGTGCAAGCGTACCTGGCCAATCTGCATGAGCATGGCTTGAGCCATGGCGTGCTGGTACAGCCCAGTTTCCTCGGTACCGATAACCGGTTTCTGCTTGACGCTCTGGCGCAGGCCCCGGATCGATTACGCGGTGTGGCGGTGGTGGACACCGATTTCAGTCGGGGTGCCTTGCAGCGTATGGCCGGGTTGGGCATTGTCGGTATTCGCCTGAATCTGATCGGCAAGGCGCTGCCGGACTTCGCTGCACCTGAATGGAAAGTGTTGTTCAAGCACATCTGGACGCTGGGCTGGCATGTGGAATTGCACCGTGAAGTTGCGGACTTGCCGGGGTTGATCCGACAGTTGCTGCCTTTCGGTTGCAAGATTGTAATCGATCATTTCGGTCGGCCCGATTCGCGCTCCGGTGTCGATGATCCAGCGTTCCAGGCATTGCTGGAGCTGGGGTTGAGCGGGCAGTTGTGGATGAAAATTTCGGCAATCTACCGCCTCGGCGGCAGTGTCGAACAGAATGCGGCATTCGCTCGCTCTGCATTGCCTCTGCTGTTGCAAAGCTTCGGTCCGCGCCGGTTGGTATGGGGCAGCGACTGGCCACACACCCAGCACGAGCAAGAGATCGGCTACGCCAGTGTGGTCGAGCAGTTCCGGGCGCTTGAATGCCCGGATCCGCTGAAGAACATGTTGTTGGTCGAGGCCCCACAGGCATTGTTTGATTTTCTGCCAACCGAAATCTGACCTGCTAGGCCGCAGGCGGTTTGATCCGGTAGCTGACCATGTACAGCGCAGGCAGAAAAAACAGCGTCAGCAGGGTGGCGATGCCGATACCGCCAATCATGGCGATGGCCATCGGGCCCCAGAATACCTCGCGGGCAATCGGGATCATGCCCAGACTGGCGGCAGCTGCGGTCAGCAGAATGGGGCGGCAGCGATGTTCGGTGGCCTTGACCACCGATGTCCAGGCACTCTCACCCGCCGCAATGAATTCATCAATCTGCGTTACCAGAATGACCGAGTTGCGGATGATGATCCCGATCAGTGCCAGCACGCCAAGAATCGCGACAAAGCCCAGCGGATAGCCGGAAATCAGTAATGCAGCGACCACGCCAATCAGCCCGAGCGGCACCACGCTGACCACCAGCAGAAGCTTTTTCACGCTGTGCAACTGGATCATCAAAAAGCTCACCACCAACAGCAGCATCAATGGCACAACCTTCAATATCGGCCCTTGCGAGCGTGCGCTGGCCTCGACCGCGCCGCCGGTGGCGACCGAGTAACGCGGCGGTAAACGAGCGCTGAAGGCATCGACGTCAGGCTGCAATTGCCTGACCAGAGCTGCCGGTTGCAATGTGCCAAGCACGCTGGCTTTAAGGGTAATGGTCGCCAGCCTGTCGCGGCGCCAGACCAGTGGCTGTTCCTGCTCGTAGCTGAGCGTGGCGAACGCCATCAGTGGCACGCTCGTACCGTTGGGTATCGGGATCTGCAGGTTACCAAGGCTCTGCACCGAGCTGCGCTCGTCATTGTCTGCGCGTGCAATCACGTCGACCAGATACGTACTGTCGCGCACCTGGGTAATGGTTGTACCGCTGACCACGCTGTTGAGAATTTGCGCCACGTCTTCGGAAGACAGGCCGAACTGACGAACCTTGTCCTGCGCAATATCAATCTTCAACACCTTGCCCGGCTCGTTCCAGTCATAGATGACCTGGCCGATATCGGGGTTGGCGTCGAGAATGGCGGCCAGCGCCATGGCCTGGCTGCGCACCTGCTCGATGTCCGGGCCGCTGACCCGGTATTGCACCGGCCAGCCCACCGGCGGCCCCATGTTCAATGGCTGGACGTAGCCACCCACGCCGACATAGTCGTTACGAAAGCGCTGACGCAGACGCTCGATCAAGCGATCACGCGCTTCGCCACCCTGACTGACGATCACCAATTGTCCGTAAAACGGATTGCTCAGTTGCTGATCCAGCGGCAGGTAAAAACGCACCGCACCTTTTCCAACGTAGGAACTCCAGCGCAGCACATCAGGATCATTCTTGAGCGCTGCTTCAAAGCGATCCATGGTCTGGCGTGTGCCTTCGATGGAGCCGTTTTGTGGCATGTAAATGTCCACCAGAATTTCCGGACGGTCGGAGTCCGGAAAGAACTGGTTCTGCAGCAATCGGCCTGCGAACAGCGACCCGATGAACATCAGCAGGGTTATACCGATTATCCACCAGCGGTGCTCAAGGGCCTTGACCAGCAAGCGGCTGAAGCCACGCATCCAGCGGCCCGGTGCGGCGTGTTGTGCCGACGCTTTGAGGATGTGCACGCCAATCAGTGGCGCAAACAGGACTGCCACCAGCCAGGACAGCAACAGCGCCACAGCAATCACCGCGAACATGGTGAACACGTACTCACCTGCGGAGCTGGAGTTCAGGCCGATGGGCACGAACCCGGCAACGGTGACCAGCGTACCGGTCAGCATCGGAAATGCCGTCGAGGTATAAGCGAAGGTCGCGGCCTGCGGCAACGAATCGCCGCTCTCCAGCCGTGTCACCATCATTTCGACGGTGATCATTGCGTCATCCACCAACAGACCCAGCGCAATGATCAGGGCGCCAAGCGAAATGCGCTGCATGGTGATGCCGCTGTATTCCATGAACACGAAGACCAGCGCCAGAACCAGCGGAATTGAACAGGCCACCACCAGACCGGCGCGAATGCCGAGACTGATGAAGCTCACGACCAGCACGATCAGGATCGCTTCAAAGAGCGCATGAGTGAAACCACCGATCGCTTTTTCAACCACGTCGGCCTGACTGGACACCAGGTGGACATCGATGCCCAGCGGCAACCCGGTGGTCAGGTCGTCGATACGCTGCTGCAATTGTGTGCCGAATGCCTGAATATTGCCGCCTTGCTTCATGGCCACAGCAAGACCGATGGCCGGCTGGCCATTGAAGCGAAACAGCGAAGAGGGCGGGTCGGCGTAGCGGCGTTCGATGGTCGCCAGGTCGCTGAGGCGAAAGAACCGCTCGCCAACACGCAGGTTGACCACCTCAAGGTCTTTTTCACTGCTGAACTGACCGCTGGCCCGCACCGCAATACGTTCCGGGCCTGCCTCCATCACGCCTGCGGGCGTCACCGAATTTTGCGCCTGGAGACTTTGCAGTACCTGGCGCTGGTCGATGCCCAGCGCTGCGAGCTTGCGGATGGAGAAGTTCAGATAAATGACTTCGCGTTGGGCACCGAGCAGCTCGATCTTGCCAAGGTTGGGCACGCTACGGATATCGGCGCGCACTTGCTCGACGTAATCGCGCAACTGTCTAAAGGACAGGCCGTCAGCGGTGAATGCATAGATACTGCCGAACACGTCGCCAAATTCGTCGTTGAAGGCAGGGCCCTGAATGCCGCTGGGCAGTTCGCTGCGTACATCGCTGATCTTCTTGCGTACCTGATACCAGGCTGCCGGGATGTCGGCGCTGCGGGTCTCGCTTTTCAGGAAGACAAAAAGCGTCGATTCACCGGCCAGCGTGTAGCTTTTCACGTAATCCAGCGCGTCGATTTCTTCTAGCTTCTTTTCCAGTCGGTCGGTGACCTGTTGCAAGGTATCGGGCAGCGTCGCACCCGGCCAGCGCGCCTGAATGACCATGGTCTTGATTGCGAAGGAAGGGTCTTCCTCACGGCCCAGATTGAGGAACGACCCACTGCCCATCAACAGTGAAACGAACATCATGTACCAGACCAGCGTGCGATGCCTGAGCCCCCAGGCCGACAGATTGAAGCGCTCCTTCACAAACTGGCCTCTCGCGACATGCGGATTTTCTGTCCGGGCTGGATGCCGTTGACACCGGCTTGTGTCTGGATGACTCCGGCGAAACGGGCATAAGGGGCGCTGCGCCGATCGGCAATCTCGGTGAACAGCACGGGACGCTCGACAGGTTCGCGGAGCGGTTTGTCGCGGCAGCCCGGCAGCGCCATGATCAGGAGGTAGAGCAGCCGCAAGGAGTATGCCGGTCGTGGTTCTGCGGACGGGGCGTTCATGGTGCAGATGCCGATGACGCCAGTGAGACGGCCGTTTCGACGGGTACCTGCTCGGCCACCTCGACCTGCTGCCCAGGGTAGAGGAACTGCAGCCCTCGAGAAACCACCCGGTCGCCCTCGGACAGTCCCTCGGAAACGATCACCTGACCCTGCTCGTAGCGCAGCACGTTTACCCGAGTCAGTCTGACCCTGGCCTGAGTATCCACCACCCAGACCACCGGTTGACCCCGCGCGCGACTCAGCGCCGACCAGGGCAGGGCGAACGCCTGCTGCGACTGGGTCTGCAAGCGTGCACTGACCACCGAGCCCAGTGCCGGTGCGACGGTTCCGTCCGGCAGCGACACACGCACTTGCAACGTGCCGCTTGCGGCGGAAACGATGGGCGTGATTTCCCTGATGATGCCAGTCAACTGAGTGTCAGGCTGATCGAGTGGGCTGACAGTCACCGTGGCACCGGTCTGATTCGGTAGCAGCAGCGCTTCGTACGTGGAAAACACCGCCTCGCGTTTTCCATCATGGGCGACACTGAACACCGGCGTGGTAGCCTGGACCACCTGGCCTTCTTCGGCATGTCGTGCGGTGATGACGCCATCCGCTGCTGCCAGCAGTTCGGTGTAACCGACCCGTTCAAGCGCGCTCGCCAGCCGGGCTTGCAGCGCCGCCAGATCCCCGCGCGCGCTTTCAAGGTCGGCGCGTGCCTTCTGGTATTCACTGAGGTTGGTATAGCCCTTGGGCAGCAGCAATTGCTGACGCTGAAAATTTTGTTCGGCGAGGTATAACCGCGACTGCCGCATGGCCAGTTCGGCACGGATCGACGCCAGCTCGGTTTGCTGTTCTCGCGGGTCCAGTCTGGCAAGCACTTGCCCGGCACGCACCCGGTCCCCGATATCCACATACCGTTTGACCAGCTTGCCCGACACGCGAAACGACTGCTCGGTCACTTTGCGCGCCTGGATATCGCCTGTCAGCGCCACGTAGCTGGAGAGGTTCAACAAGGCAGCTGGCTGCACCTCGACTCGCACCAGCGCCTTTTCCGCGGGTTTCCCTGCGGAGCAGGCGCTGAGCGAGAGTAGCAAGATGAATCCCGGCACAAGGCCGGACCGAACGTTTGTGGCGTGCAATGGCCGGAGGTTTCCGGAACCACGGCAGTACCCACGCAAGAACGTTGCAAAGGGAAAAATCATCAACGGATAGCACTGCCCGATCAAAGAAGCCAACACCCGAAAAACACAGCGTCACGCCGGAAAGACCACAGAGCTTTCCGGGCGCAGGCGAGCGTGTTTCAGGCCATCGCGGTGACGCTGGGCCATACCTGTTGAGTGGCTTCGGTGCCCAGGAACGTCAGTGCGGTTCTCTGCGAGTGATGCCATGCTGCCTTGCTTTCCAGGTCCAGAAAGTGCCCCGTGTCCGGAACGACGTTGAAACTGCTTTTGGCGATGTAGTTGGAAAACATGCGCGCATCTTCAACGGTGGTGTATTCATCTTTTTCACCGTTGATAAACAGCACTGGAATCTTGATCGAGGAGAAACGCTCGACGTAGTTACTGGCGCTTAGTGTGCGAATCTGGCTGATGTGAAAGTCGATCTGACGGTATTCGTGTTCGGCAAGGCTGATCAGATGCTTGTAGTTATAGAGTTTAAACAGGCGCGGCAGGTACTTGCCCACCGTGTCGTTAAGCAACGAGCCGATCTTGCGCTTCTCGCGAGCGGCCAAGTAGATCTGAGCGTTGTCGATGTAGTCGAGCATGGCCTCGTTGAGAACCGGCGAGAACGAGCTGATGATTGCCTTCTCCACGGAAGGTGGGCACTGGGCAAGGGCCAGCAAGGCCGAGACACCGCCCCAGGATACCGATAGCAGGTGATTGACCTGGTAGAGATCGATCAACTGCAGGAGGATATAAACCTCATCTTCCTTGCTGACAATCATGTCATCCGAGTTGTGCGCTCGGGATTGCCCCGAAAACGGCAGGTCGAATAACACGAGGTTGTAGTGCGGTTGCAGGTACTTGACGGTCTGTCCGAAAGAGCCGGTGGTCGATAACGCACCGTTGACCAGCAAGATGGTTTTGGCGTCGCTGCCTTTCCAGTAAGTCTCGGTATAAACCTTGTACTTGCCCACGCTTAAAATCTTTGATTGTGCGCCCATAACAGCCTCCCAGCCGATGTTGATCCAACAAGTTAGTGCAGCGTTCTCTGCTTTGGCAGCCCTGTCAAAGCCTCGCCTGGTTAATGGCGAAATCCGGTGAGTTATTATTTTGGGTGCAGCGCAAACGGTGCAGCAGGAACCTGGCTGCCCGGTATAGATAGCGCAGCGCCAGCTGGCCGACAAGGTACTGACGTCATAAAAATGTCTAACCGTTCACATTTTGTCTGCCCGCCAAGGGAGTCATCATTTGCCCGATGTGGGGATTTGTCGGAGAAAAACGCGTTATTCAGCCAGAAAGGCGTAACTATTGGAGGAAACTTGTGCGCGCTGAAACGGTCAAGCAAACTCCAATCTTGTAACATGTTGTTACAATTTGGTGCTTGGCAATCCGCGTCAGATTAATATCAAAACTGCTGAAACCACTGGTCCAGACGCTTCAAGCTCGTCAAAAAGCAGGCACGCCGGTGTTATATGGGAAGGGGTAGTGGCTTTGCTGTTACGCCAAGGCATGCACGGTGCGACATTCCAGTAGTAGGCTTGCGCCGCCATATTCGCTGGTGCCTATCTGCAGCGTAAAGCCATGCAGATTGACGATAGCGGCTACGACCGACAGACCAAGGCCGAAGCCGCTCTGCTCGGTGCCGGTTTCACTGCGATAGAAGCGCTGGAAGACCGCTGCGCGCTCGGCGACGGGGATGCCAGGCCCTGAATCCTGAACCTCGATGCACGGCGTGCTGCCGTCGCTGGCGGGGTAGGCGCTGATTTTAACAACTCCGCCGGAAGGGGTGAACTTGATCGCATTGCCCAGCAGGTTGGTCAGCGCCTCAAACAGCAGGGCGCGGTCGCCCACCAGAGTGGGCAGCGTGTCGTGCAGGTCCAGCAACAGTGTGATCTGATCTTCTTCGGCCAGCGGCAGGTAGAAATCATGGAGTTCCTGCAGCAGTGGTCGCAGCTCCAGCTCGACGAACGCCGAGCGTCGTTGACGGTCTTCCAGCTCCGAAATGCGCAGCAGTCCCCGGAAACGCGCCATCAGCGTGTCTGCTTCGCTGATCACCTGGGCAATCTGGGTGGCATGGGGCGAGTCGTGTGCTGATTGCTGCTGAATGCGATAGAGCTGGGCGCGCAGCCGTGTCAGGGGGGTGCGCAGATCATGGGCGATGTTGTCGCAAACGCCCTTGACCTCGTTCATGAGCTTTTCGATGCGGTCGAGCATGGCGTTGACGATTACCGCCAGCATGTCCAGCTCGTCTCGCCTGTTCGATACCGGCAGCCGACCCGCCATGTCACCGGCGATGATCGATTCTGCGCTGGCCTGAATGGCGCGTATGCGGCGCAAAGGGCGGCGGCGCAACAGATGCCAGCCAGCGACCCCTGGAATAATGGTCAGCGAGATGCCCCACAGCAACGCGTGCAGAATCAGCGTGCTGACGGCAAGCAGCGAGCCGTTCTCGCGCACCAGTACCAGCCAGCGGCCGTCGGACGTTCGATTGACTATCGCATCACAACTGCCCTGCGGCAGGCCCGGATCATCCGATTCGATGCAGTCGGTCAGCACATGGATCTGACCGTCGATGGGCAGGTTTTTCGGCACGCTGGTGATGGGGCCTGCCACCGGACGGAAGTTCTGGTCGAACAGGCCGTAGGCATCTACCGCGCGCGTATCGAACGTCATACTGGTGGCCAGCGCATCGACCAGTGCCTGACCTTCAAACCGTGAGAACAATTGCTGGCGGTGAGTCAGTGACTGGCGGGCGAGGGTGTCCAGGTAGGAGTTGACCTCCCAGTAGAGAACGCCCAGCAGCATCACGCTCCAGGCGACGAACAGGGAGCTGTACAGCGCCAATAATCGGCTTGTAGAAGATCGCCAGCCCTTAGACGGGTTCGGCAATAACATAACCTGAACCTCGCACGGTCTGGATCAGTTGTGCGGTGCCAGGTTGGTCTATCTTCTTGCGCAGACGACCGATATGTACATCGATCAGGTTGGTGCCCGGATCAAAGTGGTAGCCCCAGACTTCCTGGAAAATCATCATGCGTGTAATGATCTGTCCGCTGTTGCGCATGAGGAATTCCAGCAATTTGAACTCGGTGGGCAGCAGGGTCAGCGGTTCACCACCACGACAGGCTTCACGGGTGATCAGGTTCAGTTCCAGATCAGCAACCTGCAACACCGTCTTGGCGGCGCTGACCGGGTTGCTGCGTCGCAGCAGCACTTCGACTCGCGCCGCCATTTCATCGGAAGCAAAGGGCTTGGGCAGGTAATCGTCGCCGCCTGCACGCAGCCCGCGCACGCGCTCGTCCACGTCGGAGAGCGCGCTGATCATCAGAATCGGCGTGGAGATGCCTTGGGCGCGCAGATGGGTGACGATGGTCAGACCATCCATCTCCGGCAGCATGCGGTCCAGCGTAATAAGGTCATAGTCGCCACTCACTGCACGCGCCAGACCGTCACGGCCGTTATCCACCCAGTCCACTTCCAGCCCGTGGCTGCTGAGTTCGGTCACGATTTCCTTCGCTGTGATGGCATCATCTTCGATTGCCAGAATTCGGGTCATGGTCCCTGCCTGAATAAGTGCGTTCAAAAACTCATTCTGCCTTTAAAAGCTGCCGCGTTTTCTGAAAGAAAGTTTAATGATGGGGATCATATGTCGTTCTGCATTCTGGAATCGGCGTCCTTGAGCGTCTGCTGCTCCTTTTCAAGCCGTTTCTTTTCTGCCTTGTTACGGCGATCGCGCTCCAGTTTGGCAGTCGTATCCTTTTCGCTACGGATCTGTGCGTGGCTGATCAATGCAAAAATGAAACTGCCCCCGATGATATTGCCCGCCAGTGTAGGACCGGCAAAGGTAAACCAGAAATCTTTCCAGCCCAGTTCTCCGGCAAATACCAGATAAGACACTTCGGCCGAGCCCACGACAATGTGCGTGAAATCCCCGAGCGCCATGAGGTAGGTAATCAGAATGATAATGGCGATCTTGGCCTTTTCCATGGATGCAATCATCCAGACCATGGTGGCGATCATCCAGCCGGACACGATGCCCTTGGAGAACATCTGACTGACGTCGTTTTCCATGACCTTGTGGCCAATCTCCAGAAACGCCTTGTCTGTGCTGGTATCGAAAATCGGCAGATTGAGCATGACGTAGGCCACCAGCAGCGTTCCCGCCAGATTGCCCGCCAGAACCACTCCCCATAGCCGGAACAACCGGCCGATGTTGGCCAGATTCAGCTTGCTCATGACGGGCAGCACGGCAGTAATGGTGTTTTCAGTGAACAATTGCTGACGCGCCAGGATGACCGCAAGAAATCCCGCCGAATACCCCAGGCTGCTGATCACATGACTGCCGGGTATGCCTTCCAGTCGTGACTTGAACAACCCCATCGCCATCAGCGACAGACCCATGGTCAGCCCGGCGGCGAGTGCCGACCACCACAGGGCCGCAATGCTGCGCTCCAGCTCGTGGTCGCCCTGAATACGGATAGTTTCATGCAACACCGCCGCGCGGGGCGGCTGGTTCTCATCAATCTCGCGCTCTTCATCGGCCGAGAGGCCGGGGGTTTTGCCGTCTACTTCGTGGTCCATACAACATCCTCAGCGCCAGTGATGGAATGGGCCTGCACGGGCAATGCCGGTCCGATGGTTCAGACAGGTGCCGTGCGCCGTCGTTCGCCAGTTGCCGGGCGCATCGAAGAATGTTTGTGCCAGTTGGCAAATACGCCGGTCTAGCCCAGCAGATCGGCACTTTGTACGCGCTCGACGCCCATGCCCAGCAGGGTTTTCCAGGCGTGCTCCAGCGAGCCGTTCATGTCGATGGCACGACAGCCGTCTTCAATCACATACGTATTGAAACCTGCGCTGCGCGCATCCTGAGCCGACCAGGCGACACAGAAATCCAGCGCCAGGCCCACCACGAACACCGTGTCGATGCCGCGCTCTTTCAAATACCCTGCCAGCCCGGTGCTGGTCGTGCGGTCGGCCTCCAGAAAGGCCGAATAGCTGTCGATATGCGCGTTGCAGCCCTTGCGCAGGATCAATTGTGCGTGAGGCAGATCCAGCTCGGCATGCAACTGAGCGCCGCGACTGCCTTGCACGCAATGGTCCGGCCACAGGGTTTGCGCCCCGTAAGGCAGGTTGATGCTCTCGAACGGCAGACGTTGCGCGTGGCTGGACGCAAACGAAATGTGTCCGGCAGGGTGCCAGTCCTGAGTGATGATCACCCGGGCAAAACGCGCGCCCAGACGATTGATCAACGGCAGCAATGTGTCGCCGTCAGCCACCGCCAGTTGCCCGCCGGGCATGAAGTCGTACTGCATGTCGATCACCAGCAAAGCGCAACGCGGGTCGGCGGGCTTGTTGGAAAGAGGCATTGTCGGTTCTCTCGTCGGGTGCAGTGAACGCCAGTTTGCCCGTTTGTCCCTGCATTTGCTAAGCCAGAGAAGGGGATCGGTAAAAGATATTTTTGCGAATTTGTATCAGGTGTTAATGAGAATCTGTACTATCCGCGAAAAAATCCTGCCGGGTCCCAAGAGGCCTGGTTTCTTGCCAAGGGCTGCACGTCGATGCGTCGTACTCTCGTTTCACTCTGCGTCATTCAAGCTATCTCTCAAACCGCCTGGGCAGATCAGGTGGCTGCCGGGCAACCTTCCATAGAGTTGCAGAACATCGACATCCAGGGCGCAGCCAGTGCTGAAACGGCGCAAGGACCGGTCGAAGGCTATCGGGCCACACGGTCCGCCAGCGCCACGCGTACCGATACCTCGTTGCATGAAACCCCGCAGTCCGTCAGCGTCGTGACCCGCGACGCAGTAGAGGATATCGGTTCCACGCGTTTGCAGGACGCTCTTGATTATGCGGGCGGTGTCGGGCGAGCCAACAACTTCGGCGGCCAAGGGCTGACGACATTCACGGTGCGCGGCTTCACGACAGGCGAGTTCTATCGCAACGGCTTCCCGATCAATCGTGGCTATCCGAACATGCCGGATGCCAACACCATCGAGCGTCTGGAGGTGTTGCGTGGCCCGGCCACTACGCTGTACGGCCGCGGCGATCCGGGCGGCACCTTCAATGTGGTCTCCAGACAGCCGCTGGCCGAGCCTGCGGTCACGCTGGGCACTCAGCTCAATGATCAGGGTATGAAGCGCGGCACGCTGGATGCCTCCGGGCCGCTGGATGATGAAGGGCGTTTTGCCTATCGCCTGAATGTCGTGGGCGAGGGTGGCAATACGTTCCGTGACCACGTCGAGACCGAGCGTTATGGTGTGGCACCGGTCTTGAGCTGGCAGGTCAATGACGCAACACGCGTCACCTTCGAAGGCGACTTCATGCGCAACAATGCTCCGCTGGATCGTGGCCTGACGCGTTACGCCAACCAGGCGGGCAGCGCGTCGCGCGACACCTTCTTCGGCGAGAAGAGCGTGGGCAAGTTGCACAATGACAACAACATGGTGCAACTGCGTTTCGACCACGACCTGAACGCCGACTGGAAGCTGGGCGGCGGCGTGCAGATGCTCGACGGCTCCCTGCAAGGCGATGCCATCGAGGCCAACGGCCTGGCGACCGACGGGCGCACTCTGGGTCGCAACTTCAACTATCGCAAGCTGGAATGGACGGATCGCGACCTGCAGTTGAACCTGACCGGGCATTTTTCCACCGCCGGCTTCGACCACACGCTGCTGACCGGGGTCGAGTATGAGAATTACGACTACAAGTCGATCATTCAGCGCTCCAGCGGTGCCGTCGGTGCCTACCCGATCGATATTTTCGATCCGGTCTATGGCCAGGCACGGCCCGCACTGACCCGGACCACGACCCATGACAAGGAAAATCTCAAGACCTGGGCGGCCTTCGTACAGGATCAAGTGGCCTTGACCGAGCGACTGAAACTGCTGGGCGGTGTGCGTCTCGAGCGTTTCGAGCATGACTACGACTCCTTCCTGCCCGGCACCAGCAGCTGGACCGCCAGCGATAACGCGGTCACACCGCGTCTGGGGCTGACTTATGACCTGACTGACAGTGTCGCGGTCTACGCCAACACGGCGCGCTCGTTCAAGCCTAACAGCGGTGCCAGCCGCCTGGGTGGAGGCTTCAAGCCGGAGGAAGGCAAGTCCTATGAGATCGGTACCAAATGGGAGGCGCTGGATGGCCAGTTGAGTGTCGACACCGCGATCTACCAGATCGAGAAACGCAACGTGCTGACCACCGATCCGGTGGATTCAACCTTCAGCGTGGCGGCAGGTGAGGTGCGCAGTCGCGGTCTGGACCTCAATGTGGTCGGCAACCTGACGCCCGAGTGGCGGATGATGGGCAGCTACGCGTACGTGGATGCCGAAGTGACTAAGGACAATACGCTACGCTCCGGCACACGGCTGATGAACATTCCCAAGCAGATGTTCAGTCTGCTCAACGTCTACGAGTTTCAGGACGGCGCCTTGCGTGGTCTGGGTCTGGGCGGCGGCGGTCGCTATGTCGACCAGCGCGCCGGGCGTACTGCCAATGTCGCGTTCTCGATGGACAGCTACACCGTGTTCGACCTGCTGGCCTATTACAAAATCAGCCCGCAGGTGAAGCTCAATCTGGACCTGAAAAACGTATTCAATACCGAGTATGAGGAAGGTGCTTTCGGGAACGTCTATGCGTATCCGGGGGCACCGCGCAAGCTGCAAGTGGGAATTGCTTATACGTTATGAGGGTGCCTGTATTTGCGGATGCCGCGTTCTCACAGGGACAGCCTGACCCGTTTCCGGGCCGGGCTCAGCGGCGTGCGTCATGGACACCTGGCTTCGTTTGCACGGAGCGTTGAATCACCCGAACTGATCGGACTTTGCAAACCCGGCATGGCGGCTAAGTTTGCCATCCTGGAACTGATTCTTCCCGGGCAGGATGTCTACTCCCGCCGCTTTGAGAGCAGGCATATTATCCTGCAAGGCCTTGGTGGCGGCGTCCTTTTGCTGGAAAGTGTTTCCTATCAGCAGGTTGGCATTACCCACTTCGCCGATCTGGAATTTATAGCCAGCCTCCTGCAACGCCTTGATCTGCTTTGTGAGCCGGGAGGAAGCCTCGCTTTCCCGGGCATACACATGAAAACTGCCAATCAGGGCAGGATTGCCCTCACCATTGGCGGCCTTTAATTGATCGGCAAACTTGACCAGGCCGCTTTGCGCGCCAGCGGTCAGGCCTCCGCCCCAGTTACTGTCCTCGACAACAATGCTTCCTTTATAGCCAGCATTGCGCGCGGACTTGATCAAGGTGATCTGCATGTCGGCCCAGTCCTGGCTGGCGCTTTTGCCGCCCTGATTGAAGGTGTCCAGCACGAAACCGGAACGACTGCCAAACTTTTTGACCACATTGCTGATGTCGGTCGACGCTTCCTTCAGTTTTTCTCCGGTCAGCACGTTTCCGCCACCCTGGTTCGCGTTGTCACGAAAAGTGAACTGGACTTTTACGCCTTGTTTGCCGCCTTCATCAAGCAATGTTCTGAGCTTATCCAGCTGCCTGACATCCTTAATCTGATCATGCGTCATCTGAAAGCGCAGGGTTCCGCCTCCAATTGCTTTCAGGTCCTGAATCATTTTTTTGGCTGCAGCTGGTGTGGCGATGTCATCAGGATTGACGTTGGCTCCCCCACGCAAGACAGGCTCGGTATTTTTGACAGGCTCTGAAGAGGCCACTTTGTCTTTTTCTTTGACTTCTTTTTCCGGCTCCGAAGCGGCCGTGGTGTTTTTGACGGCGGCCAGCTCTTCACGAAGGGCCTTTGTGTCGTCCTGGCTGACGCGTGTTTTCTGACTGACGAGTAAAGCCGTATCTGACGAAGATGCTTCGTTCTCGAGTGACCGGGCATTTCGATTGAGCATTGCTCGCGTGTAGACCGGAAAAACTTCCGGTGCCTCGGCGGAGCGGCTGTCAGTTGCGGTGTACGTGTCGAGTTTCGCCTGGATCGCCGGACTCGCGTCAGTAGTCCCGGTGCTCACGGCCAGCGTGGTTCTGTCTGCCATTGCAGGCTTTTCCCGGGCGGCCATGGGAGGGTCATATGACCTGTCTGAGCGGATGTTCATCGAATGCCTCTGTAGGCTCTGTACGAAAAATGACGACGCTCGGTAACACAGGGTGATGAGTTTCGAGGGGAGCGATGACTGATTGAATGACGGTGTTCATATAGCCAGGAGGGGAGGCTTGAGATGACGCTTTTATCACCGTAACAAGGGTTCTGTTTTCTTAAACCGGGGGCTTTTTGCGCCATTAGGTGTTGAGCGTTATTTGTCGGTGCGGAAAGATCGCATAAATAGGGCTTTTAGGGCAATAAAAAACAGAGCGGCTGAGTGCCTTTGATTATCGACGGTTCGCAACGGGTTGCTTCAGCTCCGTTGAATGTTCGACGTTGACGCTGTGTCGCCTCATGAGGTGCTGGCTCCTGAAAAGCGTCGGGAGCGCAGCATCGAATTTCAATTGCCGGTCTTGAATAGGGACGGCATGAGGCGCGTGTAAATCATCAGTATTGATCTGATTTTAAAAACCCTACATGGTGGCGAAGTTTGCCATTTTGGAACTGATCCTTCCAGGGCAATATATCGGCTCCCGCCGCTTTTAGTGCGGTGAGATTATCCCTCACTGCTTGAGTGGCACCGTCCCTTTCCTCGAACTTGTCTCCTCCCAGCCAGTTGGCATTGCCGACCTCACCGATCTGAGGTTTATAACCGGCGAGTTGAAGTGCCTTGATCTCGCTGGCCAGGCGGGCAGAAGCATTCGCATCATTGGCATACTCGTGAATGCTGCCAATCAGGCCAGGGTTGTTTTTGCCGTTGGCAGCCTTTAATTGATCGGCGTATTTCACCAGCCCACTCTCGGGGCCCGCGGTCAAGCCACCGCCCCAGTTGCTGTCTTCTACAACGATGCTTCCTGTATACCCGGTACTACGGGCCGCTTTAATCAATTCACTTTCCATGTCAGCCCAGCCCTGACTGGCGTTGGTACCACCCTCGTTGAAAGTGTCCAATACAAAGCTGGGGCGACTGCCAAACTTTTTAACCACGTTACTGATGTCGGCTGAGGCCTGCTTCAACTTATCCCCCGTCAACACGCTTCCGCCACCGCCGTTCGCATTGTCACGGAACGTGAACTGGACATGTACGCCTTGTTTGTCCCCTTCATTAATCAAGGCCGTGAGCTTATCCATTTGCTGGGTATCCTGGAGTTGGTCATGCGTCATTTGAATGCGTAACGTTCCCCCTCCAATGCCTTTAAGGTCTTGAATCATTTTCGTGGCCGCTGCGGGCGTGGCGATGTCATTCGGATCAACATTGGCACCGCCATGTGAACCGGTATCCGCATTGCTGACAGGCGTGGTCGAACCTGCAACATTTTCTTCGACCTTTGCAGCAGTGGCCTGAAGAGCGTTTGCAGTGGCTGTAGATGCAAGCGCGGGCGTCTGTTGACTGGCCGGCGCAGCCTCTGGCGAGGCGGTTGGCTTTTGCAACTGGGCGTTACGATAAAGCAGGGCTCTTGTATAGACCGGAGAGGCTTCCTGTGCCTCTGCGGGGCCCCTTGTAAAGTCAGGCATTTCAGAGGCGGTGTACGTGTCAGGTTTTGCCTGCCTGTTCGTATCGGCATCACTGACGCCAGTGTTGACCGGCAGTGCTGCCTTGTTTGTTACAGCAGATCGTTCAGTCGCGGGCAGTGAGAGGTTATATGACCGGGTTGAGGTGACGTTCATCGAGCATCTCTACAGTGAGGGGGTATAAGTTCGGCGGCGATGCTAGAGAGGGCGCGGGAGTGTTTCAAGTGGTTGAAAATGAAATAACAAGTGCCAAGCGTGAATGAGTGTTAATTGTCGAGGCTGCGTTAAAGAAACAGCAGATGATTAACGTATTGATTCTATTGGGGGTTGTGCATTTTTTAGTTGTGTATTCCGGGGAGTGCGCTGTAGGGGGGCGTAGAGGATGATGAGTGGGGTGAATAGATGGTCATAAGTCATGGTGTAGGGACGAATAAAAATCTTGCTTTTTAGTGTGTTGAATTTTTGTTTTATTGCAAAAAACCGATGGCTTAATTGGCAGTGGGGTGGGGTTGATAATCGCAGATCCTGCGGTGCGCCCTTCGCTTTATTGATCCGCTGTGGTCGCGCGTTTATTAAGTAGCCCATGTAAGAAAAATAGTATCGACGGCGTTGCCGAAAAGTATCGCCGCGTTGCGTTGATGTAATGAGCATGGTTTATAACCGGCCCCTTGAGGCAACTTTTTTCTGCCGTCACTGGGTGAGTTCCTGTCCCGGTATGTACCTGGCGCACGATGTATCAAGAGGAAGTTGTAGGTGCCTGAGACGTTTCAACAGAGCCACGCGAACGGTGGCATGCTTTGCCGTTATGGTTTTGCTTATGCTGGGCCTGGGTGTTGTTAGTCTGGCGCAGTTATCCAGTACCCCTGCCCAAGGGCTTGATATCGAAAATGACTCATTGCCCGGAATTGCCTTGGGCGATGCGATTGCGTTGGCGTTTTCAAACACGCGATACGATGTAATGAAAATGTGATCTGCTCGTAATGCCGATCAGCGGGTTCAGGCACGCGAGGAGTTGATGCAGCGCGAATCAGCGTTCGCAAAGCGACAGAGGCGTACCAGCCGTTTACCGACTCACCTGGTGAACGTGATGTCATTGACGGTGTGGGCAAGACTTTTCAAGACTACGTTCGTCATGCCGAACAGGTTCACCCCAACACCCGGATAGGTGATCGCGCATGCCACGCCTGGATGTCTTCGATCATCTGCCCGTAAAAGGTCCGGTAGTTGTTCTCGGTGACATAGCCGATGTGTGGCGTTGCGAGCACGTTGTCCAGCGTGCGGAACGGGTGGTCGGCAGGCAGCGGTTCGATGTCGAACACGTCCAGCGCCGCACCGGCGATCCTGCGCTGTTGCAGCGTTTTAATCAGCGCAGTCTGATCGATGATCGGGCCGCGTGACGAGTTGATCAGATAGGCGCCCGGCTTCATCCAGCCCAGTGCCTCTGCGTCTACCAGGCCACGGCTGCGTTCGCTGAGAACCAAGTGCACCGAGAGCACATCGGCCTGTTCGAACAACTGTTGCTTGCTGACATAAGTGACGCCTGATTCCGCGGCAGCTTCAGGTCTCAGGTTCTGGCTCCAGGCAATGACCTTCATGCCGAACGCCTGACCGTAGCGGGCGATCCATTTGCCGATACTGCCCAGGCCGAGAACCCCCAGGGTCTTGCCGTGCAGGTCGCTGCCCAACCCGACTTGCCAGTTGCCCGCGCGCAACGAGTTGGCCTCGGCCACCAGGTTGCGGGTAATGCCCATGATCAGCGCCCAGGTCAGTTCCGGTGCTGCGTTTTTGTAGCTTTCAGTACCGCATACGACAATGCCCTGGCGCTTCGCCGCAGCGATATCGATTGCCGCGTTGCGCATGCCGCCAGTGACCAGCAGTTTGAGCGCCGGCAGTTGGCTGAGCAGTGCCTCATCGAACAGGGTTCGCTCGCGCATCACGCAAATGATGTCGAAGCCTTGCAGGCGCTGGACCATTGTCGCGGTATTGGCAGGGTATTCGTGCAGAAAGCTGGCTTCGCCCACTGGATCGAGTGTTGACCAGTCCACCACGTCGCGGGCCACGTCCTGCCAGTCATCAAGCACGGCGATTTTCAATGGGGTCATGGTCTGCAGTCCTCGTAATGAAGTTGGCCTGAAGGCTAGTTGAACAGGCTAGCGGCGATGTTGATCGAAAAACCCAGAATCGCGGTGTTGAACACAAAGCAGATCAACGATTGTCCGAGCACAACCTTGCGCATTTCACGGGTCGCTACGCCAACATCGGAGGTCTGGACCGCAACGCTGAGGGTGAACGAAAAGTATAGAAAATCCCAGTAGTCAGGGTTCTTTTCACCGCCCACAAACGCCAGCGCCGGCTCCTTGCCTTTCCAGGTGTAGAACATGCGTGCGTAATGCAGGCTGAAGATCACGCCGATCATCAGCCAGGAGCCAATGACGGTCAGGCCGGTGAAGGCGTGATGGAGCATTTTGGCATCACTGGAAAGGCCCTTGCTGCCTGCAACTTCGACGATGATCGCCGCCAGGCTGGCCAGCGCCGCAACGCAGACCGTTACCAGAATGACGCCGGCGTTCTCGTCTTCCACCATTGCAACTCGCCGAACGTCGTCGGCATTACTGCGCAGCGTGCGCACGAAAATCAGGATCAGATAAAGCCAGACACCCGTGTCCCAGCCGGTCAGCAGGCTCTGCGTAAGGGTTGCGTGGGGAATAAGCAAGGCCCAGGCAATGCCTGCGGTCAGGCCTACCAGAGCGGCGAAGGTCAGGCGAGGGCGGGTACGGGCAAGATGGCGCATGCGGTCTGGTCGTTACTGGAGGTCGCCAGACAGTAGCATGCCGGTTTTGCATGCCAAGCTGTATTTGAAAAAAACGGCGCGCAAGGGGGTTGCGCACCGTGTGCCAGCCAGAAGTGAGCAGGCGGCGAGTGACTTCGAATGTCGGTCAGGCTCAACGCGCCAGGCAAGGCTGCTTGTTGTTGAATGTCCAGTTCGGGATCAGAAACTGCATCGCCGCTGCGTCATTGCGGGCACCCAGGCCCATACCTTTGTAAAGTTCATGAGCCTTGGCCAACTGGTCCATGTCCAGCTCGACCCCCAGCCCCGGTTTCTTCGGCACCTCGACCTTGCCGCCGATAATCTGCAATGGCGCCTTGGTCAGGCGCTGGCCGTCCTGCCAGATCCAGTGGGTGTCAATCGCCGTGATGTTGCCTGGCGCGGCAGCTGCCACATGGGTGAACATCGCCAGCGAAATATCGAAATGGTTGTTGGAGTGCGAACCCCAGGTCAGGCCCCATTCATTACACATCTGGGCCACGCGTACCGAACCCTGCATGGTCCAGAAGTGCGGATCGGCCAGTGGAATGTCTACCGATTGCAACTGAATGGCATGGCCCATTTCCCGCCAGTCGGTGGCGATCATGTTGGTGGCAGTCTTCAGGCCGGTAGCGCGCCGGAACTCGGCCATGACTTCGCGGCCGGAGAAACCGTTTTCTGCACCGCACGGGTCTTCCGCGTATGCCAGCACATGGTGCTGATCGCGGCACAGGCGGATGGCTTCCTTGAGCGACCATGCGCCATTGGGATCCAGGGTAATCCGGGCATCCGGAAAACGTTCAGCCAGCGCTGTGACGGCTTCGATTTCTGCGTCGCCGCTCAATACGCCGCCCTTGAGCTTGAAGTCCTGAAAACCGTAACGCTGGTGCGCGGCTTCTGCCAAACGCACCACAGCCTCGGGGGTCAGCGCTTCCTCATGGCGAATACGGAACCAGTCATTGTCTGCTTCGGGTTCGCTGCGGTAGGCGAGGTCGGTCTTGCGCTGGTCGCCGACGTAAAACAGGTAGCCCAGCATTTCGACCTTATCGCGTTGCTGTCCTTCACCCAGCAGGGCTGCAACCGGGACGTCCAGGTGCTGGCCAAGCAGGTCGAGCAGGGCGGCTTCAAGTGCGGTAACCGCGTGAATGGCGATGCGCAGATCGAACGTCTGCAGGCCACGGCCACCCGAATCTCGATCGGCAAAGGCTTTGCGCGCTTCATTGAGAATCTTCTGGTAAGTGCCGATGCTGTTGCCGACCACCAGCGGGCGTGCATCCTCAAGGGTCTGGCGTATCAGCTCGCCCCCCGGCACTTCGCCGACGCCGATATGCCCGGCATTGTCCTTGAGGATTACGATATTGCGGGTGAAGTAAGGCCCATGCGCGCCGCTCAGGTTGAGCAGCATGTCGTCATGGCCGGCTACCGGCACTACCTGCATCTCGGTAATGACGGGGGCCTGACGGGTAATGTTGGCTTGCTGAATGTTCATGACTGATCCTGTAAGAAAATATGACCTGTAGAAACGTCGCTTCGCATAGGCATCAATGCGTGGCCGGGGTCTGGATGGCGGCGACCGGTGTCGCGCCCGGCCTGGGGGTATTGCGCGCGGCGAAAACGATGATCGCGGCAATGATCGATGTGGCTGTCAGGCCATACAATCCGCCCTGGATCGAGCCCGTATGCTCTTCCAGCAGGCCGAAGGTGGTCGGTGCCACGAAGCCACCGAGGTTGCCCACCGAGTTGATCAGCGCAATCACCGCTGCAGCGATACGTGCATCCAGATAGGCCTGCGGGATTGGCCAGAACAGCGAGGAGGCTGACTTGAAACCCAACGCTGCAAAGCAGATTGCAACAAAGGCGAAAATCGGGCTGCCGGTGGTGGACATGAACATTCCGGCAGCGGCAATCAACAGCGCAATGGCCACCCAGGCCTGCTGGCGTTTCCATTTGGCGGACAGCGCGGCGAAGACGTACATGCCGATGATCGACAGCAGCCACGGTATGGAATTGAACATGCCGACTTCGAAGTCAGTCAGGGTGCCCATTTTTCTGATGATGCTCGGCAGCCAGAAGGTTGCTGCATAGATAGTCAGCTGAATGAAGAAATAGATCAGGCAGAACAGAATGATCTGGCTGTCCTTGAGCAGCTTGCCAATAGAAGCCTTGACCGGTGTCGCCGCTTCACGGGCAGCCTGTTCGGCATCGATGGCGCTGACCAGCGCATCCTGCTCCTCGCGGGTCAGCCATTTTGCGTCGTGCGGTTTGGAGTCCAGCCAGAACCAGACGAAGAAGCACAGGCCGACCGAGAACATCCCCTCGATGAAATACATCCACTGCCAGCCTTTCATTCCAAAACCGGTGATTTGCAGCAGCAGGCCTGACAACGGTCCCGAAATCAGCGACGCGATGGCCGAGCCACTGAGGAAAATGGCAATCGCCTTGCCCCGCTCGACGCCGGGCAACCAGCGGGTGAAGTAGTAGATCACGCCCGGGAAGAAGCCTGCCTCGGCCACACCCAGCAGAAAGCGCAGGATGTAAAAGTGGGTTTCGTTCTGGATGAACGCCATGCAGGCAGCCACGATGCCCCAGGTGAGCATGATCCGCGTCAGCCAGATGCGCGCGCCGATTTTCTGCAGCAGGATGTTGGATGGCACTTCGAAAAGGGCATAGCCGATGAAGAACAACCCGGCACCCAGCCCGTAGGCCGCAGCGCCGATGCCCAGGTCATGCTCCATGTGCGAACGCACGAAGCCGATGTTCACCCGGTCGATGTAGTTGACGATAAACATGATGACGAAAAGCGGCAGGACGTGACGTTTGACCTTCGATACGGCTGAACTCAAAACCGGATCTGTGCCGTCGGCCATCCTGGAATTGGATGTGCTCACAGTTGAATCTCCCACTCGTTGTTTTTATGCGGGTATGTGCGAAGTGTGTCCCTCGCATTGTCGGTCATCATACAAGTAAAAATTCGTTCCGCAATCCCCCGATGCTGATGAATTGGACGATTGAGTGCGCTCTATGTCAGCAGGTATCGGTACTGTGCAGGTCAGTATGACGATAATGACTTGATGGCTATATCAAGAGATTGCGGGGCTTTAGCTGTTTTTTCATGTGGGAAGGGATGACGTATTCCTGATTGCGGATCGACTGGAACTGCTAAAAAAAGGCAAGCCGGGGCCAACCAGCAATTTTGACAGTGATGGCTAACTTGTAATACAAGTAAGACAACTGCGCGGGGCGTTGAAACCGGTCTCTTTGCGCATTCAATATCACTTTCACGCTGTCAGGGCTGTGATACGGCAGCACAATCAGACAAGTCAGGGATTCATCTGCCATGCAAGAGCCCAACAGTGCTGCACCCAAACGCAGGCAGCACAGCCTGGCCACCGACCTGGTCACCGAACTGAGCCAGCGCATTTTGCTGGGTAAAATCGCACCCGGTCAGAAGCTGCCCTCCGAAAACCAGATCGTCCGTGAGCACGGTGTCAGTCGCACCGTGGTGCGTGAGGCAATATCCAAGTTGCAGGCGTCAGGTCTGGTGGTGACCCATCACGGTATCGGTACATTTGTGCTGGAGCGCAGTGACCAGACCGGCCTGCGGCTCAAGGTCGAAACCGTTTCACGGGTACGCGACATCATCGAACTGCGTATCGGCCTGGAAACTCAGGCTGTCGCGCTGGCCGCTGTGCGCCGCACCGACGAGCAACTGGCGGCCATGCGTCAAGCGCTGGATGATTACCAGGACCTGCTGGCCAATGACGACAGCTGCGTCGAGGCCGACAAGCGCTTTCACATGCTGATCGCCGAAGCCACCGGCAACCCGTATTTCATGGAGATCATGCAGCATCTGGGCAGCGCGATCATTCCGCGCAGCCGCATTGCTTCGAGCGAGCGGGCGGGAAATAACCTCGCGCATCAAGGCTACCTGGCCAATCTGGAGCACGAAGCATTGCTCAACGCCATTCGTCGCAAGGACCCTGACGCAGCGCGTGCGGCGATGTGGACGCACCTGAGCAACAGCCGTGAGCGGCTGGTGCCGCTGGAGTAGGCGCGAGCGTGTTTGTGAAACAGGCCGTGCAGCCGCAGAAATGTGATGCCCGAAAAAACGCCTTTCGCAAACAGGTTCGCGTCTACGGATCTCGCTGGCGATGATACAAGGCAGGCGGTTGCGTACTACGGTGTTGCGTTCAGTACGCCGAGCATCACCTCGGTCTGCCACTCGAAATACGGGTTGAAGGTCAGGCGTGCATGGATCTTGCCCGGTTCGGTATAGCCCCAGTCCGAATACCACACCGACGCGCCCGCCATGCATTGCGCAGTGTCCGCGGTGCTCTGGCCGTTCCAGCAGATGCGCTGGCTGCCTGATACGCCGTAAAGCGGATTGTCCGGTGAGAAAAGCAGACCCATGTGTGAAAAGCGGCTGATGCGATAGTCCGCCAGGGAGTCCTTGCGGGCCTTGACTCGTGTTGTTTCAGCGGCGCGAGCGGGCAGCTCGCCGTACCAGATCAACTGACTGGCCGGATGGCTGAAGCGCTGGCTGAAGGTGTCCAGTACATAATCGGTGTCGAGCACCGAGTCATGCTCGGCGATGGCAATGAACACCGGTTTGTCATAGCGCCGCTGATGCAGACGGGCCTGGGCCAGCGCGCTGCTGCGATAGAACTGGGCAAACCCGTTGGTGGGCATGTTCATGTAGCGGACCGGTGTCTGCATCGGGCGCAGGCCGTCGTTGGGTGTGGCAAGCCAGGGTCTGGCCCAGCCGATCCATGGCGTCAGCCAGGCATAGCCGCTGTTGGAGCGAAAGGCCGGCGAGAACAGGATCAGCCCGGCGATGTCTTCGTGATCATAGGCATAATCGAGCACCAGATTGGCACCGGTCGAAAAGCCCCCGAGATACACCTTCGGCACTTCGCGACCGAGCTGTTGCACCTGCTCGCGGACTACCTGTTGCCACTGCTCCAGACGCACGTCGAGCATGTCTTCGGGTTTGGTCCCGTGCCCTGGCAGCAGCACGGTTCTTACCAGATAGCCTTGATCGACCAGCTTGCGCGCCACATCATGAAATGACCACGGCGAATCGCCCAGCCCGTGTACCAGCAGAACGCCACCTTTGAGCGCGCCGGTTGGAGTCCATTGCTGTGGTGCATTCCAGCCCAGCTCTGCCTCGTGGTCGGCAGTCTGGAAGTTGCGCTGCGTGCGCATCAGCTCGATGGTCTGCTGCCTGTAATCTTCAAAACGTATTGTCGGCTCTTCGCTCTCAGCCACCGACGTGCAGGCTTGCAGGGTCAACAGCGTCAGCAGACTGGCAAGTCGGGATTTGATCAAGAGGGGCCTGTGCGCACGTGTGGAGGTTCAAGGAGGCAAGGCAGGCACTCTGCCATGTACGTCGCGCTGGTGGCTACTTTCAGGCACACTCGGGCGTTCTATAACTTCAACAAAATGTATCCATATGCCTAACCATTGCAAGCTTCGTCCTGCATCCGGAGCCGCCCATGTTCGCCCTTGATCGAGCACTGGCTCAGGACATCGTCGACCGGGCCATGGCCATTCTGCCGTACAACGTCAATGTCATGGACTACCTGGGCATCATCATCGGCAGTGGTGATCCTGAGCGATTGTGTACCCGCCATGAAGGGGCACAGCGAGTGCTGGCCAACCGGCAAGTGGTAGAAATCGATTCACTGGCAGCGCTGCAGCTTGGCGGCGTCAAACCGGGTGTCAATCTGCCACTGATGCTCGATCATCAACTGGTGGGCGTGCTTGGCATCACCGGCGAACCGGACGAAGTGCGGGTGTATGGCGAGTTGGTGAAAATGACCGCCGAGATGCTCATGGAACACCGTCGTCAGCAGGCGGACCTTCAGTGGCGGGCACAACGCAGTGAAGACCTGCTGGCCCGAATGCTGTTGCCGGATTGCCCCGACAGCCTGGTGGATGAAGCGCGGCAGCTGGGTCTGCAGCCGCATGTGGCGCGTCAGGTGGTACTGATCCAGTTTGCCCCGCAGTGCCAGGTTGCCAGTCAGGTGGCAACCTGGCTGGGCACGCGTTACGCCGACAGCTGGTGCGTGCTGCGTGAGCCCACCTTGTTGTACTGGTGCCGAACGACAGGCAAGGAACGCGACGATGCACTGCTGCTCAGGCAGTTCGATGAGCACCACTGGCCTGTGTTGCGCATCGCTACCGTGGCTCAGTCTGCGGACCTGCCCGCCCTGCGCCATGCCTGTGCGGCGGCACGGGATCTGCTCGACTACGCCAGTCAGGCACGACCGGGTCAACGCTTGCTGCGTCTTGAAGCGCACCGTTTGCCAGTGCTGTTCTGGCGCTACCGTCACGACTGGCTGGCCGAAGACGTTGCCGAGCCGATTGGCCATTTGCACAATCACGTGCAACTCCTCGACACGCTGTGCAAATGGTTCGAGTACAGCGGCGAAAGCCAAGCGTGTGCAGAAGCCCTGGGCATCCATCGCAACAGCCTGCGCTATCGGCTGGAGAAGATCGGGGAGCTGACCGGCTGCGACCCTTACAAGACTGATGACCTGTTGCGCCTGTACCTTGGGGCGCAGATGACTATTCGTCACGACTAACCCGGGCTTTTGTTCAAATGCCTGATAACGGCGCTCGATCATTGTGCGAAGGGCTGGCGGCAAACCCGGTCCCGGATGAGAGCATGCGAGGATCGGATATGGAGAACAACAATGAAAATAGTTATCGCCCCCGACTCGTTCAAAGACAGCCTCAGCGCTCAGGCTGTTGCCGACGCGATTGCCAGTGGTCTGGCCGAAGTCTGGCCGAACGCCGAACTGATCAAATGCCCGATGGCCGATGGCGGGGAGGGCACCATCGAAGCGCTGCTGGCCGCCTGCAACGGCGAACTGATGAGCGCCAGTGTCAATGGGCCGCTTGGCACTCGCGTCGAGGCGCAGTGGGGCTGGCTGGCCGACAGCAGGACCGCAATCATCGAAATGGCCATGGCCAGTGGCTTGCAATTACTGACGCTGGCACAGCGTGACGCGTGCGTGACAAGCACTGAAGGCACCGGCCAGTTGATATCTGCCGCACTGGACGCGGGTGCTCGCCGAGTGATCCTGGCCATTGGTGGCAGCGCCACAAACGACGCTGGCAGCGGCATGCTTTCGGCGCTGGGCGCACGCTTTCTCGATGCCGACAACCAGCCCTTGCCGCCGGGCGGTCTTGCTCTTGCCCATCTGGCCCGTATCGATCTGAGCGGCTTCGACCCGCGCTTGTCCGACGTGTGCGTCGAGATTGCCGCTGATGTCGATAATCCACTCTGCGGGCCGAATGGCGCCTCGCATATCTTCGGCCCGCAAAAAGGCGCATCGGCCGAGCAGGTTGTGGCGCTGGACGACGCACTCGGGCGGTTCGCCGACCACACCGCGCAGACCTTCGGCCTTGACCAGCGCAACAGCCCCGGCAGCGGTGCGGCAGGGGGCATGGGCTTTGCCGCCAAGGCATACCTGAATGCCTCGTTTCGTGCAGGCGTTGACGTTGTTGCCGATCTGACCGGGCTGCAACAGGCGCTGACCGGTGCCGACCTGGTCATCACCGGCGAGGGCCGTTTCGACGCACAAACCCTGCGCGGCAAGACCCCTCTTGGTGTAGCGCGGCTTGCGCAGCGTCAGCACGTGCCGGTAATCGTACTGGCCGGTACGCTGGGTGATGGCTATGAGCAGCTATACCCGCACGGTATCGGCGCGGCCTTTGCGCTGGTCAGCGGGCCAATGAGTCTTGAACAGGCCTGTCGCGATACTGCCCGCCTGTTGCATGACCGTGCGCGTGACGTAGCACGGCTCTGGCAGCTGGCTGCTGGCAATTGATCAGGGTCCTCTGATCGGCGCTTCTTACAAGTAGTTCAGGGGCTGACCTGTCTTTGGAGTAAAAACCCTAAATGATCACCGGCAGACCTAAAGAATTGTCGGACAGGGACGATATGCTGTCGGTTGTCTGACAACTTCTCGTCAGGCACTGCCCTCCAAATATAAAAGAGCCCTGGTCATGAATCTACGCAAACTCACTATCGCTCGTCGTGCCGGTCTGGGTTTTACCCTCATTTCCCTGTTGGTGGCTTTGCTGGGATGGTTTGCCCTGGCGCAGATGTCCACCATTCGCCAAAGTGAAGTGGCGGTGGAGACCAACTGGCTGCCGAGCATGCGAGTGGTCAACGATATCCGTGAAATCATGTTGCGTATCCGGACCATCTCCCTGCGTATGGCGCTGGACACCGATCCTGCGAGTATCCCGACCTACCGTGGCCAGCTGGACGTGCGTCTGGGCGACCTGGACAAGAAGCTGGCGACGCTCAAGACCTTTGTCGACACCCCCGAAGAGCAGTCTCTGACCGACCAGTTCATGGTGACCATGGGCCAATACCGCAGCGCGCTGGATCGCTCTTTCGTTCTCGCCGGGCAGGGCGATGGCACCGGGCTGAACAAGCTGTTGCTGGTCGACATGAAGCAGATCGTCGACGGCTCCGGCAAGCAACTCGGTGACCTGGCCGATTTCTATGTCACCAAGGTCGACGCCGAAGGCAAGTCGGCCGAGGCCCAATACGACAAATCGCGTGACATCGTCATTGTCTTTGTCGTGCTCGCCGCGTTGTGCACCATCGGCCTGGCTCTTTGGCTGACCCGCAGCATCGTAGGTCCGCTGCAACGTGCGGTGACCGCTGCCGAGCAGGTTGCCAGTGGCGACTTGACCCACACCATCGAGGTGGACGGCGAAGATGAAGTCACCCGCCTGCTGCGTGCGCTGGCGATGATGCAGGTCAATTTGCGCGAAGCCATGCGCCACATCGGCAGCTCAGCCACCCAGCTGGCGTCGGCAGCTACGGAACTCAACTCGGTTACCGAAGACAGCTACCGCGGCTTGAACCAGCAGAATGCGGAGATAGATCAGGCCGCCACGGCGATCAACGAAATGACCTCGGCGGTAGAAGAGGTCGCGCGTAACGCGGTGTCCACATCGGATGCGTCCACTCAGTCCAGCAACTCGGCGCTGGCGGGGCAAACGCGGGTGATCGAGACGGTGCAGTCGATCCAGACACTGACCGACAACGTACAGGCCACCTCGACACTGGTACAAAACCTCGCCAATCAGTCTCAGGATATCGGCAAGGTGCTGGACGTGATCCGCTCGATTGCCGAACAGACCAACCTGCTGGCGCTCAATGCCGCCATCGAAGCGGCTCGTGCGGGTGAGTCCGGCCGTGGTTTTGCGGTGGTGGCGGACGAAGTGCGTGCACTGGCGCATCGCACCCAACAGTCGACGCTGGAAATCGACTCGATGGTCAATGCCATGCGCAGCGGTTCTGCTCAGGCCCTGGACTCGATGAACACCAGCCGCGACCGGGCCGACTCGACGCTGGCACTGGCCAAGGGCGCGGGCGAATCGTTGAGCGAAATCACCTCGTCGATCAATCAGATTTCCGAGCGTAACCTGGTGATTGCCAGCGCTGCCGAAGAGCAGGCGCAAGTGTCGCGTGAAGTCGATCGCAACATCGTCAACATCCGCGACCTGTCGATGCAGTCGACCCAGGGAGCCAACCAGATCAGTGCATCGAGCCATGAATTGTCGCGTCTGGCCGCCGACCTGAATCAGGTGGTCTCACGCTTCAAGGTGTAAAACCCTACATTGATACAGGTTGTGTCCGCTTGCCGACGAACGACCGGGCGCGCATTATGCCCTCGGTCGAAATGACCTCCGGTACAGTCTGGGCACAACCTTATCGAAGGGGGCGGCATCGCGTCATGGATAATAATAATCACACCTTCAGCAGCTGGCTGCGCTCGCCAGCCCACCACCAATGGCTGGCACTGGAAGGCAACCGTCTGTTGACCTTCGCCAAGGCTTCCAGGCTGGACAATGGTTTTGGCAGTCTTGATGACTACGGCCGTCTGATGGTCGGCGCCACGGCTGAGACCATGAATACCGCACGCATGACGCACTGTTTTGCCATGGCACATGCGCAAGGCATACCCGGCTGCGCAGCGCTGGTCGATCATGGTGTTGCGGCATTGCATGGCCCGTTGCGTGATGCCGAACACGGTGGCTGGTTCAGCGCCGCGCTCGAAGACGGCGGCAGAACCGATAAACAGGCTTATCTGCATGCTTTCGTTGCGTTGGCCGCCAGTTCTGCGGTAGTGGCGGGGAGGCCCGGGGCACAAGCATTGCTGTCCGATGCTATCCAGGTGATCCAGACCCGCTTCTGGAGTGAGCACGAAGGCGCCATGCGTGAGTCATTTGCTCGGGACTGGAGCGGCGAGGAGTCCTATCGCGGTGCGAACAGCAACATGCACAGCACCGAGGCCTTTCTCGCACTGGCCGACGTGACTGGCGATGCCCAGTGGCTCGACCGGGCGCTGAGCATCGTCGAGCGGGTTATCCATCAACATGCCGGTGCCAACCATTTTCAGGTCATCGAGCACTTCACCCGTGACTGGCAACCCCTGCCAGACTACAACCGTGAAAATCCGGCCGACGGCTTCCGGCCTTTCGGCACCACCCCTGGGCACGCCTTCGAGTGGGCTCGACTGTTGCTGCATCTGGAGGCTGCGCGTCGTCACGCCGGGCGTGCCAATCCCGAATGGTTGCTGGACGACGCACGCCAGCTGTTTGCCAACGCCTGTCACTACGGCTGGGATGTCGACGGTGCCCCCGGCATCGTCTACACCCTTGACTGGCAAAACGAGCCGGTAGTCCGTCATCGCCTGCACTGGACTCATTGCGAAGCGGCCGCTGCGGCCGCCGCGTTGCTTCAACGTACCGGCGAGCAGCAATATGAAGACTGGTATCGCTGTTTCTGGGAGTTCAACGAGACTCTGTTCATCGATCATGAGCATGGCAGCTGGCGCCATGAGCTGAACGAATGCAACGAGCCAAGTGCAGACATCTGGCCGGGCAAACCGGACCTTTATCATGCCTATCAGGCCACGTTATTGCCGGTACTGCCTCTGGCACCAAGCCTGGCCAGTGCTTTGGCGGGGCTGGAATGAACCGCGCGAGTTTAAGCGGAGCCTGAAATCGTCCATCAGAGCGCAGGGATGCGTTTGTCGGTCAGGCGGATAATCTGCCGGGCCAGGAAGCTGCCGGTCAGGATCACCCCGAACAGGCGCAGGGTCTGCATGGCCAGCACAAAACCGACGTCGGCATGCGTATCGATGGCAATGATAGCCATCGTATCCAGGCCTCCCGGACTGGTCGCCAGGTACACCGAGAGATAATCCTTGCCCATCATCGCTGCAATCAGCCAGGCCGACAGGGCGCAGAGGATGATCAACAGCAGTGAGGCCAGAATCATCATCGGCAGTCGCCGCCAGACGTATTGCACTGTCGGCCGGTCGAAACGCAGCCCGACATAACAGCCGATGGCGCCGTAACCGATCGGCAGCAGCCAGTCGGGAATGGTGATCTGCATTACGCCGCTCAGTTGCAGGGCACCGCCCAGCATCAAAGGCACCAGCAAGGCACCCGCCGGCAGACGCGCGCCCAGCGCTACGCCTGCCGCGATGACCGCCAGACTTAAAGCGAGATCAGCAGGGTTGAGATCCGGCAACGCGGCTGCGGTACTGTGCAGATTCGCGCCTGCGTCCGGTGCACCGATAAAATGGCTGACCAGCGCGCCGATGGTGACCACGCAGACGACGCGTACATATTGCATGGTGGCGACGATTCGCGAGTCTGCGCCGTAGTCTTCGGACATGGCGACCATCGCCGAGGCCGCGCCTGGAGACGTTCCCCAGGCGGCAGTGTTGCTCGGGATACCACCAAAGCGCACCAGCACCAGACCAACCGCTGCGCTCAGCACCACCGTCAGGATCGTGGCCAGCAGCATGACGTGCCAGGAGTGCAGGGCCGTGAGCAACACACTGACGGACATGGCATGCGCGATCAGAACGCCTACCGTGCCTTGACCCAACTGAAACGCCCGCTTGGGCATGCGAATGGTTGCTCCCGAGACACCGAAGCCGATGGCCACCAGCATAGGGCCGAGGAACATCGCGGCAGGCATATCGAACAGTTTAAGCAGTTGCCCGGTAGCACCTGCCAGCAGAATCAGTCCCGCCCATTGAGTCAGCGGGGGAAGGGTGGAAAGCGAATAACGTGAAGCGTGTGACAAGGACGTTCTCCTTGATTGGGGTGAATCACATGCGAACAGTATCGACTTCGTCATCCATCAAGTCTATTTTCTAATAATCATGAATTGATAACTTTGGTTGATAGATATGGACCTGCGCGATCTCACCTATTTCGAAACCATTGCCGAACTGGGCCACCTCGGACGAGCTGCGGAAAAACTCAATCGAAGCCAGCCTGCGCTGACAAAAAGCATCCAGCGCCTGGAAGAATCATTCGGAACACGGCTGTTTCAGCGTGACGGCAGGCGAATCAAACTGACCCCGGTAGGCGAACTGCTGCAGGCGCGAGGCAAGGAACTGCAACAGAGCATTGCCCAGACTCAACGGGAGGTTCGCGACTTCGCCAGTGGCATGGTGGGCAATATTCGCGTCGGCTGTGCCGCGACGATGGCGGAGTACCTGATGCCTAAACTGACATCGGCCCTGTTGCAGCGTACGCCGGATGTCACCTTCAAGCTGGTGATCGGCCAGGACGATCTGTTGCGTGAGTCTTTACGCTCGGGACAATTGGACATGATCATCTGTGCACTGGCACCCGACAGCGAGGATGTCACCAGTTTCGCCATACTCAGGGACGAAGCCGTAGTGGTTGCCAGCAAACAACACCCGATCTTCAAGACCTCGTTGAAGATGAGTGACTTGTGCGCGTACCGCTGGGTGTTGCCGCCGGTCAGCGTCTCATCGCGCAAGTGGCTGGATGCAACCTTTGCTGCCAACGGCCTGCCGCTGCCGACCGTGCAGATCGAGGCAAACTCGATCTCCCTGTTACCAGGGTTGATCGCCCAGAGCAATCTGCTGAGTTTCATCGCCCGCGAGTCGCTGGAGTTCGGCAAAACCATGCAACATCTGCGCGAAGTTCCGCTGGAGCAGACCACACTAAAACGTACCATCGGTGTGACTCTGCGCAAGGGCGGCTATCTGTCTCCAGCGGCAGAGGGCATGTTGCAGATGCTGCGTGACAACGGCGGTGATTTTCTCGGCTGGGGCTGACAAAAGGCATGCATAAAGACGGTCTCTTAGCCTGTTTATCTTTCTGCGGGCTCGTTCACAGGTATTCCCTGATGTTCGTCAAGGTACCGGGCCAGCGCCTCGGCACCCAGTTCCACCGTGGAACTGGTCCCTGCCCAACTGCAAGCGAGCATCAGGTTGCGTGGCAGGTCGAAGTCCTCGACCGTAAAGCCCTGAGGGTCCAACCCGCCTGCGTCATGAGGAACCAGCTCGCGCAACGACGGCACCGGTTCAAAATATGCCCACACCGGCTTGTTCAGTGCGACCGCCATACCGACTTCAAACGCGGTGCCCGAATCGGGTTCCAGACCCCGAAACACGTTCAGATTGACCAGCACGGCAGAGCAGCGGCGGATCATCGCGACATTCATGGCGTAGATCTGCTGCGCGGTTTCATGCGGCGTTCGCCCGGGCGTCACCTCATGGTCGAACGGGTACAAGCCTTCAAGCCCGTGAGCCGTGCACAACGCCTTGAGATAGCGGCCATACTCGACGGCGTCCGGGCGGAACACGTCGAAGCCTGCGAGATAAACCAGTGGCGCTTGCATACCCGACCCTCGGCTACAGATGTAAACCCGCCGATTCTACGGCTGACCGCCAGACCGTGATACATGCCATTGATCGGCCCACCGGCGATCAACAGGCATTCAGGCTGGAATCTGTACGGATAACCAGTATCCTTGGTCTGTCTGCTCATCTGTCATGTGAACGCTGGCCTTGAATACTGTACCTCTCGACAATCCGTTTTATTACCTGGAAAACTTCCGGCAGGCTCTCGGCTGGATCGCCCAGCGTTACGACGACCTGCTCGATGCCTGCGAGCGCCGCTTTATCAGCGAATTTGCCGAATTGCCCGTATCCGCCCAAGGCTTGCTGGTACGCATGGTGATGCGCAAGGGCGTATTGTTTCGGGCCAGCAAGCTGAATTATGTCGAGATTGGCGACCCTCATGGGGCAGTGCTGCCGCTGCTGGAGCATGGCTGGGTCGCTGCCAGCCCCCCACTGGAATTGAGCGAGCTGTTCCAGTTGCTGCGCCGGGACGAGCTTGACCAATGCTTCAAAGCCCATGCAGTCAAAGGCCAGGAGCGCAAGCAGGCGTTGCTCGAGCGCTTGCAGCCGTTGTACGAAGCGCCGCAGTCACTTGAGCAATGGCACCCGGCATTGCCTGACGCCGTATTCGCGCTGACCATCATGCCGCTCTGTGACCGCCTGCGATTGTTGTACTTTGGCAATCTGTACCAGGAATGGTCGGAATTCGTGCTGGCTGATCTGGGCATCTACCGCTATGAAAAAGTCGAGTTTTCGCTGGAGTCGCGTGCCATCAACCAACGCGCCGACATCGATGTGTGTGTGCAATTGCATGCCTGCCGAGAGGCGCTGGATACCTGTATCGAACTGCATGCGCTGGCCGGGCAGGTCATTGCGATCCAGTGCAGTAATCCCTGGTTGCAGATGCGCCGCGGCAAGCTGCTGTTCCGCATCGGACAACAGGCTGAGCGCCTGCAGGACTGGTCCCTGGCGATGACCGTGTACCGGCAATCCAGCTACCCCGGTGCGCGTTCACGGCAAATCCGCGTGCTGGAACGTAACACCGAGTACGCGGCGGCCATGGCCCTTGCAGAACAGGCCCGGCTCGCCCCGGAGAGTGACGCCGAGGTCCAGCACCTGTCGCGCGTGCTGCCCCGGCTGCAGCGCAAGCTGGGTCTGGTTGCCGAGCGCGGGCGCTCGGCGCGGGTCGTCTCGCGGCTGGATGTACAGGTGGTGCCATTGGCGGGGGTGAGCGTCGAGCGTCTGATACGTCTGCACCTTGAAGAAGAGCAGGGCGGGGAAGTGCATTACGTCGAAAATTCGCTGATCAATTCCCTGTTTGGCTTGCTGTGCTGGCAGGCAGTTTTCGCTCCTCTGCCAGGTGCTTTCTTTCATCCCTTCCACAGCGCGCCCAGCGACCTGTACAGCCCGGATTTCTACCAGCGCCGGGTGGCATTGTTCGATGCCTGTCTGATGCAACTGGAGTCAGATGAGTACCTGACGACCATTCGCGAGCATTTTCAGAGCAAGCACGGCCTGCAATCGCCCTTTGTGTTCTGGGGTACGCTGACACCCCAGTTGTTGGAGCAGGCACTGCACTGCCTTCCCGCAGAGCACTTGCTTCAGTGGTTTCGTCGCCTGCTGCAGGATATAAAAGCCAATCGGACCGGTATGCCGGATCTGATCCAGTTCTTCCCGGAGCAGCGGCGCTATCGAATGATCGAGGTAAAGGGGCCGGGCGACCGCCTTCAGGATAACCAGCTACGCTGGCTGGACTTCTGCGCCGAACACGGGATGCCGGTGGCAGTGTGTTATGTGCAGTGGGCGGCTGAAGGCGCTGTCTCGGTCACCGAGGACCTGGCCCGCCATCAAGGTACTTTGTGCCCGTCCTGACGGTCGTCATGATTGGCGTCGTGCGGCTGTTTCAAATCGTGAGGTTTGTTACCGGGACCGTCGTATTTTCCGGGTAACGGGTCCATGCCTTTGGTGCCCGGGCCTGTGCCTGGTGCGCCAGGGCTGGTCCCGTCGACATTCTTTTCCGCGCCGGTGCCAGGCACCTTCGGCCCATCGCTGGGGTTTGTAGAGCCGGTCGAACCTGCGAAGGCGCTTGTGCCGGACAGAGCCAGCAGTGCTGCCAGGCTCAGTGCTCCCAATCTATTCCTGATCATGATGCAACCTCCATTAGTACAGCGGATGAGACGTTGCTGCAAACGCTATTGCTGATCGGCGAGCAGAGCGTGGAGCCTGCTCGCGTCAGAAGCCTGATTACTGAGTCTTGGTCTTTTCAGTAACATTGCTCTTGTCATGTGTGCCGTGAGCGCCTTTGTCGTGGTTCATCGACTTTTCAGCAGCTGCTTTTTTACTGTCGGTCTGCGCGCCAGGGGTTTCGGACGAGGTGCGGTCCATTGGCTGGGTGTTGGTACCCGGCAGCTTGGTCGCGTTCTTGTTGATCGGCGTTTCGGGTGTCGTAGTCGATTCAGCAAAGGCTGCACCTGAAGCTACAGCCATCAGGCCTGCCAGGGTGAGGGCAGTCAGTTTGGTCTTGATCATGATGCTTACTCCGTTGTTTTAAAGTACCCACGTTGGTCATTGGCCAGTGGCCATAGGTGCCGTTGAACCCGACGAACGGTAGTCATACCTGACGCTGCCCGGTCAATGCCGCACTTTATCAATCAGCACTGTGGAACCTGTCGTGTTCGGATACATGCATAGATTTGATCAGTGCTGATAGAACATTTTTAAGTTGATTTAGCTATAACGTGACCACCTGGTCAGCTTCTACGATTCTTAAAATCATACTTTCTTACATTTTTATAACGTGGCTGGCGTTTGGCTATCTATCGATTGATGGCAAAAAGCTATTTAGCGTTACTGGTCAATATTTTGCCGTAAACATTGGGCGAAACGGAGGTTTTTAACGCTGACGACGTAGGAAATCACCTACAAAAAAGTTCCGTAGCTGACACGATTCGTTGGATTGTCATGAAACAGCAACATTTCAGGTTTTAAATCCGCCTCGGGCCTCCCTAACTGGGCCACCACACAATCTCCTGGACTGAGGTATTACCGTGATACTGCTGACTAAAAAACGCTTGTCGCTTCTGATCGCTTCGCTGTGCCTCAGCGGTGTGGCCCACGCGACTGATGTAACCGGCGCTGGTTCGAGTTTCGTTTTCCCGGTTATTTCGGCGTGGTCCCAGGACTACAGCAAAACCAAGGATAACCGCATCAACTATCAGTCCATCGGTTCGGGTGGCGGTATCGCCCAGATCAAGGCAGCGACTGTTGACTTCGGCGCATCCGACGCACCGATGTCCGCTGAAGACCTGCAAGCAGCTGGTCTGGGTCAGTTCCCTAGCGTCATCGGCGGTATTGTACCGATCGTTAACGTGGAAGGCGTTGAAGAAGGCAAGCTGAAACTGGATGGCCCGGTCCTCGCCAAGATCTTCATGGGCGACATCAAGAAGTGGAACGACCCTGCAATCGTCGCGCTGAACCCTGACTTGAAAGATCACCTGAAAGATATGGCGATCACCGTCGTTCACCGTTCGGACGGTTCGGGTACCACTTACAACTTCACCAACTACCTGAGCAAAGTCAGCCCGGAGTGGAACGAAAAGCTGAAATTCGGTTCGACCGTGCAGTGGCCAGCCGGCGTGGGCGGCAAGGGTAACGAAGGTGTTTCGGCCTACGTTAAGCAGATCAAGGGTTCTATCGGCTACGTCGAGTACTCCTACGCGACCGTCAACAAGCTGTCCTACACCCAGCTGAAAAACGCTGCCGGCCAATTCATCAAGCCTGATGCCAAGGCTTTTTCTGCTGCTGCTGACTCGGCCAAGTGGGAAGATGCCAAGGACTTCAACCTGATCATGACCAACGCACCGGGTGACAAGGCGTGGCCGATCACCGCGACCACCTGGATCATCATGTACAAGAAAGCCAAGAACGAAGAGAAAAGCGCGGCGGCTTTCGACTTCTTCAAGTGGTCCCTGGAAAACGGTCAGAAGCAGGCCGAGAAACTGGAATACGTAGCATTGCCTAAATCGCTGGTTGACCGCGTGGAAAGCTACTGGAAAACGGAATTCACCAAGTAAGTGATTCAACCCGTACCACCCCTGTCATCAGCCGCGATATCGGCCCGGTGACAGGGGCTTTTCCTTGCGAGTGGCCTCAACATGACTGAAAACACCCAATACCTGTCCGCTAACGTCTCCGCTGGTGAGTCCGAGGGCGAGAAGCGCGCCAAACGGGATCATCGTCATGACCTGTGGTTCAAGCGTTCATTGCAGGCCGCAGCGATGCTGGTGCTTGCTTTGCTGGGTTGTATTGCCTTGTCGACCCTGTGGGGCGGCAGTCTGGCATTCCAGACTTTCGGGTTTGGCTTTCTGACCAGTACCGAGTGGGACGTGAACGCCGGCAAGTTCGGCGCGCTGGTTCCTATCTATGGCACCCTGGTTACCTCTTTTCTGGCTCTGCTGATCGCCGTACCGGTGAGTTTCGGCATTGCGATTTTCCTGACCGAAGTGGCGCCGCCCTGGTTGCGCATGCCGATTGCCTCGGCCATCGAACTGCTGGCGGGGATCCCGTCGATCATTTACGGCATGTGGGGACTGTTTGTCTTTGGCCCGTTCATGGCTGAGCACATGTCGCCCTGGATCACCGAAAACCTCGGCGCTCTGCCACTGATCGGCCCGATGTTCCAAGGCCCGCCGCTGGGTATCGGCATGCTGACTGCCGGTATCGTGCTGGCCATCATGATCACGCCGTTCATTACCTCGGTCATGCAGGAAGTCTTCCGCACTGTGCCCGTAGCGCTCAAAGAGTCGGCGTACGCATTGGGCGGCACCACGTGGGAAGTGGTCTGGGACATCGTCCTGCCCTACACCCGTTCGGCAGTGGTCGGTGGTGTGTTTCTGGGACTGGGACGTGCGCTGGGCGAAACCATGGCGGTGACCTTTGTACTGGGCAACGCCCATCAGTTCTCGGCGTCGCTGATGATGCCGAGCAGTTCTATTGCTTCGGTGATCGCCAACGAGTTCAACGAGGCGTATACCGACTTGCACCGTTCGGCACTGATCGCGCTTGGCTTCCTGTTGTTTGTCGTTACCTTCATCGTGCTGGCCCTCGCACGTCTGATGCTGTCGCGCCTTTCGCGTAAGGAGGGGTTATGAGTAAGGATGTGACGGGCAGCGAGCGGCTGTATCGGGTTCGCAGTTTCAAGAACAAGATTGCGATGGTGCTCAGTTGCAGCGCCACCGCATTCGGTCTGCTGTGGCTGGTCTGGATTCTCCTGACCACCATCATCAAAGGCATCGACGCACTCAATTTGCAGCTGTTCACCGGCATGACTCCGCCGCCTGGCACCGAGGGCGGTCTGGCCAACGCGTTCTATGGCAGCGTGCTGATGTCGGGCATCGGTCTGTTGATCGGTACGCCGATCGGTCTGATGGCCGGCATCTGGCTGGCCGAGTTCGCTCGCTACACCAAGCTGGGCAATGCCGTGCGCTTCATCAACGACATTCTGCTGTCGGCACCTTCCATCGTGCTCGGCCTGTTCGTCTACACGGTTGTGGTACTGCCGCTTAACGCGATGACAGGCCATCAGGTCGGCTTTTCCGCCTTGGCAGGTGCTCTGGCGCTCGCCTTGCTGGTCATCCCGGTGGTGGTGCGTACCACCGATGAAATGATGCAACTGCAACCCTCGACCATGCGTGAAGCTGCGCTGGCGCTGGGTGTGCCGCAATGGAAGCTGACCCTGCAAATCGTCTTGCGCGCCGCCAAGGCAGGTGTGGTGACCGGCGTATTGCTCGCCTTGGCACGTATTACCGGCGAAACCGCGCCGCTGCTGTTCACCGCTTTCGGCAACCAGTTCTGGAGCAGCGATCTGCTCAAACCAATCGCCAGCGTTCCGGTGGTGGTTTTCCAGTACGCCATGAGCCCGTTCGATGACTGGCACTCTCTTGCATGGGCCGGTGCGCTGGTCATGACGTTGTTCGTACTGATACTGAGTCTGCTGTCTCGCTTAATTCTTTTGCGCAATAGGGCGTCCTGATGAACAACCTTTCCCTGGCCAACGAAAAAACCAAGATCCAAGTACGCGGTCTGGAGTTTTTCTACAACAACCAGAAGTCGTTGAAGTCCATCGACATGACCATCCCAGAGAAGCGCATCACGGCGATCATCGGCCCGTCGGGTTGCGGCAAATCGACCCTGCTGCGCGTCTTCAACCGTATCTACGCGATGTACCCGAAGCAGGAAGCGCGTGGCGAAGTGTTGCTCAACGGCGAGAATATCCTGGCCCCGGGTTACTCGATGAACCGCCTGCGCAGTCATGTGGGCATGGTTTTCCAGAAGCCGGTGCCGTTTCCCATGTCGATCTACGACAACATTTCCTACGCCATCAAGCACCACGAAAAGCTGTCGCGCCGTGAAATGGAGGATCGCGTCGAACAAGCATTGCGTGGCGCAGCGTTGTGGGACGAGGTGAAGGACAAACTCAAGCAGAGCGCGACCGGTCTGTCCGGCGGTCAACAGCAACGCCTGTGCATCGCCCGCACCATTGCGTTGCGCCCGCAGGTGCTGTTGCTCGATGAGCCCACTTCGGCACTCGATCCGATCTCGACAGGACGTATCGAACAGCTGATCACTGAGCTCAAGGAGCAGTTCACCGTGATCATCGTGACCCACAACATGCAGCAGGCGGCGCGTTGCTCCGACTACACCGCCTTCATGTTCATGGGCGAACTGATCGAACACGGCGACACTGACACCATCTTCACCAAGCCCTCCAAGACCCAGACCGAAGATTACATTACCGGTCGTTTCGGCTGATCAACCGGCCAGGGCGGGTGCCTCCCGGCGCTCGCCCATGAACTCCTCGATCCTGCTGCGCAGCCAGCGTTCGGCAGGATCGCTGTCCATCACACTGAGCCAGGCCATCGACAGATCCAGCCCTGGGGTAGGGAAGGGCAGCGGCTCGTCATACAGCAAACCCAGCGCGCTCATCGCGCTTGCTGCGTAGTCGGGCAATCCGGAAATCATGTCAGTGCCTGCCATGAGCGCGGGCAGGGTTGCGAACTGCGGCACCGACAGAACCACCTGGCGCTTGCGACCCAGCGCGGTCAGCCACTCATCCGAAAAGCTGCTGACACTCGCCACATGCGATACCACGACATGCGGGCGCGAGCAGTACTCGTCCAGACTCATGGGCCCTGACGGCTTGTCGGCGCGCACCAGCCGTGGCTGTATGTTGCGCAGAGTCTTGCGCTTGGCGTTGGCGGGCAGCTCGCGGGTCATGCAGACGCCGACGGTGATGTCGCCGGCCATCAGCACCTCGGAAATATTCAAGTAATCGACGTGCTTGACCACGATCACCACGCCCGGTGCTTCCTCGCGAATAGCCTTGAGCATAGCCGGCAGCAAGCCGAACTCCACATCATCGGTCAGGCCGATGCGGAACGTCATTTTGCTCACCGACGGGTCGAAGTCGGTGGTCAGGCTCAGCGCTGTAGACATGGCATCGAGTGCCGGTGTCAGGTGCTTGAGGATCTCATGGGCGCGTGCGGTCGGTTCCATGCGGTGGCCGACGCGGATGAACAGCGGGTCGTTGAGCAGGTTACGCAGGCGGTTCAACGCGGCGCTTATCGTGGGCTGGCCGAGAAACAGCTTTTCTGCGGCTCGGGTAACGTTACGCTCCTGCATCAATGTCTCGAAGACCACCATCAGGTTAATGTCGGCCTTGCGCAGTTCATTTCGATTCATTGCTGTTCCTTGGCATCAGACCCGGCTGACTACGACGGCCCGTAACGGACGGCCCAGTCTAGGCAAGCGCGGCAGGAGGCGTCCAGCATTTTGCCCGAGCCGGGCTGGCACGGTGAAACGTCTGCTTACGGTTCTTCAGGCAGGAAAGGGGCGAATCTGTAGCGCCAAACAGGGTCTACTTGCAGGTCTGCGGTTTAACTCGGAAACGTCTGCAGACTTTCGACCCCTACCTAAAGGAGGTGCCCCTATGCGGGCTGCAAAGATTGCCGGCATGTTGATGTCGTTGACGCTGTCAGGCGCAGCACTGGCTGAAACGCCCGGTTACGGCCAGCAACTGGAAGGTTTCAGTTACCCTCACGCGCTGCATAAATTCAGTTTTCAGTCTCAGGGCCAGGCTCTGGAAATGGGCTATATGGACGTTGCGCCGAGCGGCAAGGCCAATGGCCGCATCGCGGTGTTGCTGCATGGCAAGAACTTCTGTGCGGCGACCTGGGAAGACACGATCAAGGGGCTGAGTGCGGCGGGATATCGTGTTGTGACGCCTGATCAGATTGGCTTCTGCACGTCGACCAAGCCTGAGCACTATCAGTACAGCTTCCAGCAGTTGTCGATGAACACCCATGCGTTGCTTGAAAAGCTGGGTATCGACAAGGTGTCGGTTGTCGGCCACTCCACTGGCGGTATGCTGGCCACGCGTTATGCGCTGATGTACCCGAAGCAGACCGAGAAACTGGTGATGGTCAATCCTATCGGTCTGGAGGACTGGAAAGCGCTCGGAGTCCCTTACCGCAGCGTCGATCAGTGGTATGAGCGTGAGCTGAAGACCACGGCTGAAGGCATTCGCGCCTATGAGCAGAAGACCTATTACGACGGGCGCTGGAAGCCTGAGTATGACAAGTGGGTTGATATGCTGGCCGGTCTGAACAAGGGACCGGGCCAGAAGATCGTTGCCTGGAACTCGGCACTGATCTACGACATGATTTTCACCCAGCCGGTGTTCTACGAATTTCCGAAGCTGCAAGTGCCGACCGTTCTGATGGTCGGGGATGCCGACACCACGGCCATCGGCAGCGACATTGCGCCGCCTGAAGTCAAGGCCAGAATCGGTAATTACAAGGTATTGGGCAAGCAGGTGGCGCAGATGATTCCGGGCGCCAGACTGGTGGAGTTCAAGGGCAAGGGACATGCCCCGCAGATGGAAGATCCGCAGGGCTTTAACAAAGCGCTGGTGTCCGAACTGCACTAGTCCGCAAGGCTTGTAACGCAGCAACCTGGTCGGCTGGCGATCAGGTTGTCTTCGCGGTCAGCTAGACAGCAACTTCTACCTGATCGCCCTTGAAACGTACTGGCCAGACTTCCAGACGTTGCTCCGGGTACTCGACGCAACTGCCGTCTTGCAGGCGAAAGTGCTGCTTGTACAGCGGCGAGGCAATCACCAGTTCGCCGCCTATCTGGCCAATCAATCCACGACCGATCACGTTGGCCCCGGACTTGGGGTCGCGGTTATCGATGGCGAAAAGTTGTTCGCCCTCCGCGGTTTCAGGCAGGTAGAACAGCGCTACCTGAGTGCCGTCCAGCCATGCCACAACGCCGGAATTGGCGACCAGATCCGCGCGTTCACACAGCGCATGCCAGTGCGGCTTCAGGGCAGACCGGGCATTTTCGTCCGCGACTGTTGTGTTGGACGCGTCCATTACACCACCTCCTTGAACAACGGTATAAGGGCCAGCTCTTCGGGTTTTGCCGGACGACGCTGGGCACGCTCCTTGACGAAATGCACATCCGGGTCGGCACGCCCGTCGTTGACGAAGGTGCGGAAGCGCTTGAGCTTTTCCGGGTCCTTGAGGGCATTGGCCCATTCGCATTCGTAGCGGTCGACCACCAGTTGCATCTGCGCCTCCAGTTCTGCCGCCAGCCCCAGGCTGTCATCGAGAATCACCGCCTTGAGATAGTCCAGGCCACCCTCCAGCGATTCACGCCAGACCGAGGTGCGCTGCAGCTTGTCGGCAGTGCGGATGTAGAGCATCAGGAAACGGTCGATGTAGCGGATCAGGGTTTCGTCATCCAGATCGGTGGCGAACAGTTCGGCGTGACGCGGACGCATGCCGCCATTGCCGCACAGGTACAGGTTCCAGCCGTTTTCAGTGGCAATCACGCCAACGTCCTTGCTCTGCGCTTCGGCGCACTCGCGCGTGCAGCCGGATACCGCGAACTTGAGTTTGTGCGGCGAGCGCAGGCCCTTGTAACGGTCCTCAATGCGCAACGCCATGGCCACGCTGTCCTGCACGCCATAGCGGCACCAGGTACTGCCGACGCAGGACTTCACTGTTCGGGTCGACTTGCCGTAGGCGTGACCGGTCTCGAAACCTGCCTCGATCAGCTCGCTCCAGATATCCGGCAACTCGTGCAATTGCGCACCGAACAAGTCAATGCGCTGACCGCCGGTGATTTTGGTGTACAGGTCGTACTTCTTGGCCACGGCACCAATTGCGATGAGGCCGTCAGGGGTGATCTCGCCACCTGGAATACGCGGTACGACCGAGTAAGTGCCATTTTTCTGCATGTTGGCCATGAACGTGTCATTGGTGTCCTGCAACGGCACCAGCGAAGGTTCGGTGATGGGACGGTTCCAGCACGAGGCGAGAATCGAGCCGACCGCAGGTTTGCAGATATCGCAGCCATGCGCGCCCTTGCCGTGTCGAGCGAGCAGTTCTTCGAAGGTTTCGACGCCCTCGACGCGGACTATCGAATATAGCTCCTGACGGGTGTAGGCGAAGTGCTCGCAGAGGCTCTTGTCGACGGCAACGCCGCGGGCAATCAATTCATGCTCGAAGACCTGCTTGAGCAGTGCCGTGCAACCACCGCAACCAGTGGCTGCCTTGGTGCAGGACTTGATCCCGGCGAGGTCGGTGCAGCCATTGTCGATTGCCGAGCAGATAGAGCCTTTGCTGACGTTATGGCAGGAACAGATGGTTGCTGTGGCGGGCAGCGCATCGGCGCCCAGGGTCGGCGCGCCTTCGCCACGAGGCAGGATCAGGCTTGAAGGGTCATCGGGAAGGGTGATGCCATTCTGGGCATATTGCAGCAAGGTATCGTAATAACTGTTGTCGCCGACCAGCACAGCGCCGAGCACTTGCTTGCCATCCGCCGACACCACCAGACGACGATAGCTGGCGGTGGCCTCATCGATGAATCGATAACTCACGGCCCCGGCCAGCGCACCGTGCGCGTCACCGATGGAGCCGACATCGACGCCGAGCAGCTTGAGCTTGGTGGACATGTCTGCACCGAAGAACGGCTCAGTGTCCTTTTCGCACAACTGCGCCGCGACGCCACGGGCCATTTGATAACCAGGGGCCACCAGGCCGAACACGCTACCGTTCCAGGCAGCGCATTCACCGATTGCATAGATATTGGCATCGCTTGTGCGGCAATGCTCGTCGATTGCGATACCGCCTCGTGGTCCGAGCTCTAGCTCACACTGGCGAGCCAGAGCGTCTTGCGGACGGATTCCGGCGGAGAACACAATCAGATCGGTTTCGAGAAATTCGTCATTGGCGAAATTCATCCGGTAGCGGTATTGCTTGCCGTCGCTGATCGACTGCGTGGCGCGGGACAGGTGAACGCCGACGCCCAGCGCTTCGATACGCGCTTTCAATGCGGCACCGCCATGCTCGTCCAGTTGCACCGGCATCAGGCGCGGCGCGAATTCGACGACATGGGCCTCCAGACCAAGCGATTTCAGCGCGTTGGCCGCCTCAAGCCCCAGCAAGCCGCCGCCGACCACCACGCCACGACGCGCTTTCGACGCGGCGTAGCGTATGGTGTCCAGGTCCTCCAGCGTGCGATAGACCAGTCGCGAATTGCCTGTTGCGCCCTCGATGGGTGGCACAAACGGGTAGGAGCCGGTGGCCAGGATCAGCTTGTCGTAGCTCAGGCAGCCTTCGGCGGTAATGACTTCGTTGCGCTCACGATCAATTTCCAGCACCGGTACGCCGAGGTGCAGCGTAAGGCCTGGTTGTTCGTAGACAGACATTGCACTCATGGCCAGCGATTCTGCATCACGGCCGGTGAAGTATTCGGACAAATGCACGCGGTCGTAGGCGCGCTGTGCTTCTTCGCCAAACACGTGGATGCGATACCGTTCAAGCGCGCCGCCTGCGATCAACTGCTCGACGCAATGATGCCCGACCATGCCATTACCGACGACGATCAGGTTTTTTACATCGTTGTGGGGGAAGACTGTGGTGTTCATAGCGAGTCCCGGCCAAAGCCAATCAGGTTTTTTAAAGCAAAAAAAAAAGCGCCCGGAACCTTTCGGTTCCAGGCGCCTTTGCCTGTTCTCTTATGGGAAGTTCTGGGTGCCATCGAGCGACGTTGCCGGATGCACCTGAGTAGCCCTCTGGTCTCTGCAAGACTGGCGATCGGCATCGATCAACCGGGGCAAGCCCGACCACATTCATCGGGAGTATGTCGAGTCATGCAGAGGTTGTGCCAGTTTTTGGCCGGGGCCTCATCGCTGAGATATGGCGGGGTTTGCAGACATGGGCGGGGATAGTCCGCTCCGGTTATTGCCTTGGATTGGTGCGTATGGCTGTTCGCTGCCTCAAATGCGGTCGGGATCGATGACCTGTGCTTGGCCATGCCAGGCTACCTCCGGATCAGCGTCCGGGACGGCATGCCAGTGCTGAGCGTCGCACGATAACTGAGATTATCGTTCCTCAGGCTCCAGCACGGCACGAGAACCGGCCAGCTCACCCATGCCTGGCGCAACATTTGTATTATTCTGCGACCCCCAGCCAAGTCAGTTGCCATGAAGATTTCCATCACCGAAGTACATCCCGTCGATATCCCGCAAACAGTCGACTTCGTCATGCGTGCCCGTGCCGAGATATTTCCGTTGATCGACGCCGTCACGGTTCCTCCCGATCTGGCCGGTTTCGAACAGGTGTACCTGAGTGGCAAGGACGGTAAATTTCTGATTGCCCGCTGTGAAGGGCAGATCATCGCTGCCGTGGGCTATCTGCCGTACGATCATCGTTTCCCGCAGCTTGATTACAGCGGGCGCAGAACCGTTGAGATCGTACGTCTGTTCGTCACGCCGGAGTTTCGCGGCGACGGGCTGGCCAGCCGCTTATGTCAGGCGCTCTGGGCGCATGCCGGGGCGGGTTATGTAGAGATTCTGTACCTGCATACCCACCCGTTTCTGCCGGGTGCCATTCGTTTCTGGGAGAAACAGGGTTTTGCCGTAACCGATGTGGAAAGTGACCCAGTATGGAACACGACTCACATGGAACGCGTTCTTTAAGAGGGCTTTGTCAGAAGACGGAAGGGGGCTGGCAGGCACCAACCCCTTCGTATCGATCAGTGCGGAGAACGCTGACGCGCAGTCTTGAGCAGGTCTTCCGGCGTGATGTGGCCAACCACCGATTTGGCCGCCGCGCTGCCGGGTAGCGGCAAGTCGAGAATGTGACCTTTCATCTTGCCGATCACGTGCATTTCGCAAGGCTTGCAATCGAATTTCAGGGTCAGCACTTCGTCACCCTGTACCAGTTGCATCGGCGCGACCTTGGTACGCACGCCAGTGACACCCTTGGCCTGTTTCGGGCACAGATTGAACGAGAAGCGCAGGCAGTGCTTGGTGATCATCACCGGCACTTCGCCGGTTTCCTCGTGGGCCTCGTAGGCTGCATCGATCAACTGTACGCCGTGGCGATGATAGAAGTCGCGGGCCTTCTGGTTGTAGACGTTGGCCAGAAAAGACAGGTGCGATTCCGGGTACACCGGTGGCGGGGTAGTCTCGGCCTTGCGGCCACCGCGCGGATGGGCCTTGACGCGTGCTTCGGTCAGCGCTTCGATGGCGTCGCGGCGCAGGGTCTTGAGCTGCGAATTGGGCACGAAGAACGCCTGCGGCGCGTCGAGCCTGACATCCTGAGCATGATAGATCGTGGTGCCCAGTTGGGTGAGCAGGTCCCGCAACTGATCCAGCGCCTGCTGGGGTTTGTTGGCGGCACCGAAAGGGCCGTCGAGGCCGACGGTGACACTTACGCCTTCTTCGCTGGTAGCGTCCAGGCGCAGGTGATCTTCACGCAAGGTGACCTGCCACTGAATGCCGATCCGGCGCTCGGCCGAAGTTTTGAGCAGTGCCTGCTGCCAGTTGTGGTCCAGGTTGCGATTCAGTGGGTGATTCGGGCGCACACGGGAGAGGGCCGCAGGCATCTCGTTGGGTTCTACGCGGTAGCGCCAGCGCTTCTGGCCGTCTTCTTCGAACTCGCCCTTGAGCTCGGCGATGTTGGCACGAAAGCCCACTACTTCACGTTTGATCTGCACATTGAGGCCGTCGCCATTGGACAGCGGCTCATGGGTTACGGCAATCAGGTCACGCTTGCCGAGCTTCTCGACGGTGCCCACCGCCAGGCCGGTGAAGGTAGGCGTATCGAACGCGCCGATGTCGATCTTGCGGTCGCTGACGAAATAATCGGTACTGCCGCGATGAAAGGTTTTTTCCGGGTCGGGCACGAAGAAGTGTGCGGTATGGCCACTGGACGCGCGTGCGAGGTCAGGGCGGTCTTCGAGGATCTCGTCCAGGCGCTGGCGATAATAGGCAGTGATATTTTTGACGTAGCCCGCGTCCTTGTAACGGCCTTCGATCTTGAATGAACGCACGCCTGCGTCCACCAGTGCACGCAGGTTGGCGCTCTGGTTATTGTCTTTCATCGACAACAGATGTTTTTCGAAGGCCACGACGCGGCCCTGGTCATCCTTGAGTGTGTAGGGCAGGCGGCACGCCTGGGAGCAGTCGCCACGGTTGGCGCTGCGCCCGTTCTGCGCGTGGGAAATATTGCACTGCCCGGAAAACGCCACGCACAGTGCGCCATGGATGAAAAACTCGATGGCGGCATCGGTTTCATCGGCAATTGCGCGGATTTCCTGCAGGTTCAGCTCCCGGGCCAGCACCAGTTGCGAAAACCCGGCCTGATCAAGGAACTTCGCCCGCCCCAGGGTGCGGATGTCAGTCTGCGTACTGGCGTGCAGCTCGATGGGCGGAATGTCCAGTTCCATGACTCCGAGGTCTTGCACGATCAACGCGTCCACGCCTGCGTCATAGAGCTGGTGAATCAGCTTGCGGGCTGGTTCCAGTTCATCGTCATGCAGGATGGTGTTGATCGTGGTGAAGATCCGCGTGTGATAGCGATGAGCGAATTTGACCAGTTCGGCAATATCGCTGACCTCGTTGCAGGCGTTGTGTCGTGCACCGAAGCTCGGGCCGCCGATATAGACGGCGTCGGCGCCATGCAGAATGGCCTCGCGGGCGATGGTCACATCCCGCGCAGGGCTGAGCAATTCCAGGTGGTGCTTGGGTAACGACATGGCAACGGGATCCGGCATCGGGCAAAGCGCGCATTGTAGTGCCACAGAACGCCCGGCGCACCTGTTGAAGATTCAGGCAAGTGACCGGCTGACCGCCGGCGCTCCGTCAGCGTGAGCGCAAACGCAGGATTTTTGCGCCGTCGAAGGGGTCGGTCAACCAGTGCGCCACGACGCCGAAGGTGCTCAACAGGCGTTCCGGGGTCAGCACCTCGACCGGTGCACCCAGCGCGACCAGGCGGCCTTTTTCCATGACCGCCACGCGGTCGCAATCCAGCGCCTGATTCAGGTCGTGCAGGGCAATCACGGTGGTAACCGGCAAGGCCCTGACCAGACCGAGGATGGTCAGTTGATGCTGGATGTCCAGGTGATTGGTCGGTTCGTCCAGCAGAAGGATCTTCGGCCTTTGCGCTAGTGCCCTGGCAATATGCACACGCTGCCGCTCACCTCCTGACAGGGTGTGCCAGGCGCGTTTTTGCAGGTGCAGCATGTCCACATCCTGCAAGGCCTGGCTAACGATGGCGTCATCGTTCGTGCTCCACGGCTCGAGTGCCGACAGCCAGGGCGTGCGACCCAGTTCGACGGCATCCCGTACAGTCACGGCGTCGCTGGTTTCTGCCTGTTGTTCGACCACTGCCAGCAGGCGGGCCACGTCTCTGCGGCTCATTGACTCGAGTGGCTGCCCGCCCAGCCTGACGCTGCCGCTGACCGGCTTCTGAATACCGGCCAACAGTTTCAGCAGGGTGGATTTGCCCGACCCGTTAGGGCCGACCACGGCCAGCGTTTCGCCCGCTGCAATGCTCAGGTCGACCTCGCGCAGCAGCGCAGTACCGCGTACCGAATAACCCAGACCCGAGCAACCGAGCACCGCTGCGTTGACCTGCTGAGGAAACGCGTTCATCGAGTGCTATTGCCCCGGATAAGTATCAAAGCGAAGACCGGTGCGCCGATCAGGGCGGTAATGACGCCAATCGGCAGCGCCTGCCCCTTGATCAGCGTGCGCGAGAGGATGTCGGCAGCGATCAGAAACAATGCGCCGCTCAATGCGCTCAGCGGTACCAGCCGTGCATGCCGGACACCGACCAGCATACGTACGGCGTGCGGGATCACCAGCCCGACGAAGCCGATGGAACCGACAATCGATACCATCACCGCCGTGACCAGCGCGGCGGTGGCGATCAGTATGATCTGCACGCGCCGCACCGCAATCCCCAGCGACGCTGCCGAGTCGCTGCCGAATGTGAAAGCGTCCAGCGCTCGTCTGTACCACAGGCACACCAGCAGCCCGACCAGCACCGTCGGCACCGCCAGCCAGACAGAGTGCCAGCGCACTCCGCTGAGGTTGCCCAGCAACCAGAACATGATGCCGCGTGCCTGCTCCGAGCTTGCGGATTTGGTGATCAGAAACGATGTCAGGGCATTGAACAGTTGCGAACCGGCAATCCCGGCCAGAATGATCTGCCCGGCTGCCGTGGTGCCGCGTGACGAATGTGCCAGCAGGGCGACCAGCGAAAACGCGGCAACGGCCCCGGCAAAGGCACCTGCCGACATCGAAATCGCGCCTGCACCAAAGCCCAGAATGGCAACCAGTACCGCACCGGTCGACGCCCCTGCGGAAATCCCCAACAGATACGGGTCTGCCAGCGGATTGCGCAACAAGGATTGCAGCACCACGCCGCAGATCGCCAGCCCGGCCCCGCAGGCTGCCGCGACAATGGCGCGGGTCAGCCGGTAGTTCCAGACAATGCCCTCATCGATAGGGTCGAGCACGTAGCTGGCTGCCCAGAGTTTGTTGGCCAGCACCTGAAAAACCACCGGCAGGCTGATCGAGGTTTCGCCAATCGCCGCACCGATCATGATCGCCAGTACCAGCACTGCCGAGACCCAGAGCACATGGCCCAACGCTACTGGTAATCTCATTGTGCCGCGTTGAAACGGTTGGCGGCGTCAGCCAGTTCCTCGAACCCGGTGAACAGGCGCAGACCGGCCTGCATGCCCTCGGCGTCGATGATCACGATCCGCTCATGCTTGACTGCGTCCATGTTGCGCGTCACCGGATCGCTCTTGAGAAATTCGATTTTCTTCAGGTAGTCGTCGGCCGGGAAGCGGCGGCGGTCCATGCGCGCAATCACCAGAATGCTTGGGTTGGCCTTGGCAATGGTTTCCCAGCCCACGGTCGGCCATTCCTCGTCGGACTGGACGATATTGCGCATGCCCAGGCTGTTGAGCATGAAATCCGGGATGCCTTTGCGGCCTGCCACGAAAGGATCGCTGGCAAGGTCCGAACTGGAAAACCAGAACAGCGCCGAGACGTCGTTCGCCTTGTTCTGTCTGACGTTGGCGATGGCTGCGTTCAGGCGTGTCTTGAGGTCGGCAACCAGCGCATCACCGCGATCCTGTACGTCGAAAATCTGCGCCAGTTGCTCGATGCTTCTGTAGATGGTCTCGATACGGAACGGCTCGAGGCGTGTGCCATCGGCACCGACCAGATTGTCTTTGCCTTCACAATCGGACGGCAAAATGTAAGTGGGTATTTTCAGGTCATGGAACTGTTCGCGGGTGCCGACCACGCCCTGTTTGCCGACCATCCATTCCAGTTGCACGGTCACCAGTTCAGGCCGTTTGCCAATCACCGCTTCAAAGCTGGGGTCGTTGTCGGCCAGACGCTCTACCTTGTCGTTCTGCGCCTTGAAGCGTGGCAATACGTTGTTGAACCACAGCGAAGTGCCGACCAGGCGGTCACCCAGGCCCAGTTCGTAGAGCATTTCAGTGCCGGCCTGGCCAATCGTTACCGTCCTGGCCGGCGCGTGTGCGAATGTCAGGGTCGAACCACAGTTTTCGAGGGTCAGCGGATACCGAGTGGGGGCCGCGAGCGTCAGGGTGGGCAGCGTCAGGCAGGCGACGAGTGCGGCAAGGCGGGGCAGCGGCATGGAAGACGGTCTCCGTTGGGGCAGGTGCCAAGGCGCAATGCACATCAGGAAACACATCCCCGGCAGATAACCGGGCACGACAGTAAATGCCGACGCGTGCGGATGTCCTTCCCGGACACCCCGCCGGTTAGTTGGTTGAATCGGGTCGGCAGGTCTCCTGACTGGCATGTCATCGCCAGGCTCCGGCCTTCCCGGAGCGTGTCCAGTGGCAGTTATGGAGCAGGCTCGATGCCTACAGTTGCGGGGGCAGTTTCGTTTTGGCTTTGTGACGACAAAGCGTGCGAATTCCCTGTTAGTTCCTCTCGGAAACCGACGGGCGGCATGGTAAACGATAAGCGTTTTAGTGGCTAATCCTTTGCGCGCAGGCGCAGCAGACTGTTGATCAGATGCAGGCGCATCGCGGCTCGGGCGGCGTCGCGGTCCTGATGGACAATGGCGTCCAGAATGGTTTCCTGCTCGCGCTGCTGAATGCCGGGGTCATCCTCTGCGTGCAACGACACGATATTGCCAAATCCGCTGCGAGTACGAGGCAGGATGCTGCTGCCGAGCTGGCTCATGACATCGGTAAAGAAGCTGTTGGCGGTGCACAGCGATATCTGTCGGTGGAACTCGAAGTCGGCCTGCAGAGTGTCATGCCCCAGGCGTGCGCAGCGATTCAGTTCATCGAGGGCCTGGCGGATGGCATCGAGCTGCTCCGGTGTACGGCGTTGTGCAGCGAGCGCGGCTGATTCCGGCTCAATGCTCAGGCGCAGCTCGATGATCGATACCGCATCGCCGGGCGCTGCGACTGGCGGTTCAGTCTGCTGGAAATCCCTTGGCTGCGATGCGTCGACCACGAAGGTGCCGATACCATGACGGGTTTCGACCAGCCCTTCGGCTTGCAGGCGTGACATCGCCTCCCGAACCACGGTGCGGCTGACCCCTGTTTCGCGGATGATCACCTGTTCGGTGGGGAGTTTTTCACCGCTCTGAATCTCGCCTTCGCGAATCCTGCGTGAAAACTCGGCGACCAGTTGCTGGGTCAGGCTGGAGCGACGGCCTTTTGATGTGGAAGGTTGTTCCATGGCGGGTGAGCGGGTCCATGTCGGGTGGCTGAGTATAACCGCACTGAGGGCGTGTTTTGTGGGGGGATCGCAGCCTATACTCGCGTATCGGACAGAACTGAGGCTGCAATGTCGGACAACGCACTTTCCTCGCAAAAGAACCATCGACGCCTGGCGGAAACCCTGGTCGACCGATTCGCCCAGCGCATGCGTGATGGTGTGCTGGTGCGCGGCGAGAAACTGCCTTCCGAGATCCACATCATGGAAGCCGAGGGTGTCAGCCGCACGGTGGTGCGCGACGCGCTGTCGCGAATGCAGGCCGCCGGGCTGGTGGAGACCCGGCATGGCGTGGGCACCTTTGTTCTTGACATGCCACCGCCTGAAGGTTTTTCAGTAGGCCCTGCGACCATTGCCACAGTGTCCGATGTGCTGAACTTGCTGGAGTTTCGTTTGAGCCTTGAAGTCGAGGCGGCAGGCCTGGCAGCGCAGCGACGCAGTCCCGAAGCGTTGCTGGAGCTCAAGCGAGCGTTCGATGCATTGCTCGACGGGCCGCAAAAATCCGGGACCACCATCAATGCCGATTTTCAATTTCACCTCAAGATCGCCAAGGCGTCGGGCAATGCGTACCTGATCGATATCATGAAACACCTGGGCACCAAGCTGATCCCGCGCACACGGATGAATTCGGCCTATACCGGGCAGAGCGACCGCAACGCCTACCTGGCCGGAATCAACGCCGAACACCGGCAAATCTATAACGCCATCGCCGAGGGCAACGTCGACGCCGCGCGCTCGGCGATGTACCTGCACCTCAACGGCAGCCGCATGCGCCTGCGCCGCACTCAGGCACTGTACAGCGACTGAGCGATTCGAGACCGGACGCGGGGTTTCTGCCAGACACCTGTCGTTCCTCACGCTCCCGCGTGGGGATGCCCTGGGTGACGCTCCGCGTCACAATTCTGCGCCACGCCACATGCTCGAAAGAGGACGCAGAGCGTCCAGAACTGCATGCGACGCGGAGCGTCGGCACGATAATCCAAAGCCAGACACGGCATGCGACGCGGAGCGTCGCACGATGGTGAGATTATCGTTCCTCACGCTCCAGTGGGGGTGCGCTACAGGAAGTTGTATTGCACGCCTACGCGCAATCTCAGCTGGCGCTTGTCATCTTCGGAATCGACCTTGATGTCGCCGACTTCAAAAAACGGCACCCAGTGTTTGTCCCATTTGTATTTGAAGGCTGCGTTCTGCTCGTAGTCGGTCCTGCCGTTGTCGTAACGGATGTAATCGGCGTCGAAGTAGGTGAACTGATACTCGTACGCCCAAGGGCCTTTGCTGGCGTAGTTGATCCAGACGTCGTAACGATTGATCGACTGATCATCCATCTGGTTGTCAGGCATGTCGTGGTTGACCTTGTCGCGGTCCAGCTTGATCGAGTCGTAGCGATAGCGGCCTGATACGCTCAATTGGTCGTTTACCTTGTAACCCAGCTTGAGGCCCATTTTGTAGGCCGTCGATTTCTCGATGCTCTCCAGCGCAAACGACGGCGTCAGCAGCCATTTGTCATCCAGCCGGTATTGATAGCTGACCGTCAGTTCGTGGCCGTTGCCAACGGTGTTGTCGAACGCCACATCTTGTCGGTCGCCTGCGGTCTTGTATTTGAGCTCGCCTTCGAACCCCCAGCCGCTGTCCAGTCGGCTGCCGAATTTGACCCGGTCGGCATGCATGCGGGTGCTTTCTGCATACTGATGGCGATAGTTGATGTACGCGCTGTCGGCATGCGCCCAGGCGCCAGGGAACAGAGCAGTCAGAGAGAGTAACGCGAGTGATTTTTTCATTTTTTTATTCTTGTTTGAGGGTTGTCTGGGGGTGTTCAAGCAAATCGCAGGCAGCCGCCGGGTTCCTTGGCCGATCTGGCCGGGGATCACGGTGTCGGCAGGGGGCCGGGCTCAGCGGTCGCGCGCCCGGCAGCGGTTCATCCCGTCGGGCGCAGGTCCATGTCGCGACTGGCTTGAATCAGCAATCGTGAGTATTCGTGTCGGGCCTGGTTGTTGATCAATTGGCTGCTGTCGAGTGTTTCCAGCACCTGGCCCTGTTGCATGACGGCAACCCGGTCACAGAGGTGCGCCACGACGCCAAGGTCGTGAGTCACCATCAGGTAGGTCAGGCCTTGTTGATGGCGCAAGTCGGCGAGCAGGTTGAGGATTTCGGCCTGCACTGAAACATCCAGTGCCGAGGTCGGTTCGTCGAGCAGCAGCACACGGGGTTCGAGAATCAGCGCCCTTGCAATAGCGACACGCTGGCGTTGGCCGCCAGACAACTGATGCGGGTAACGGAAGCGAAAGCTCTCGTTGAGGCCGACCTTGTTCAGTGCCTCGCAGACGCGACGGTCACGGTCGCCGATCCGGTGAATGCTCAATGGCTCCTTGAGTGCCGCATCAATGGTGTGGCGTGGGTGCAATGAGGCGTAGGGATCTTGAAACACCATCTGCACAGTCCGGTAGTGACCGGCATCGAGTTTGCGTTGCACGGCCTGGCCTGCCACGCTCAGAGCACCGCTCCAGTGATGATATTGCCCTGCCAGGCAGCGCAGGACGGTGGTTTTGCCCGAGCCCGACTCGCCGACCAGGCCGAACGACTGGCCTTGCTCGACCTGCAGGTTGACGTCACGCAGCACCTGATTCAGCGCTGTGCCAGTGCCGAAGCTCAGGTTCAGTGAATCGACTGTGATCATTGCCATGGGAGCATTCTCAGTGAGTGAGCCAAAGGGGATCGCGTTGCAGAACCGGCAGGCTGGCACGCGGGTGATCCAGGCTGGGCAGGGCGGCCAGCAAGCCTCGGGTGTAAGGATGGCGGGCCTGGTCCAGCTCGCCGGCGTTCAGCGATTCCACCACCCGCCCGGCGTACATCACCAGCACCCGGTCGCAGAAATGGCGCACCATATTCAGGTCGTGGCTGATGAAGATCAGGCCCAGATCGCGCTCACTGACCAGTTCCTCCAGTACGTTGAGCACCTGGCGGCGCACCGAAACGTCGAGTGCGGAAGTCGGTTCGTCGGCGATGATCACCTGCGGGTCGGTGATCACCATCATCGCAATCATGATCCTTTGGCCCATGCCGCCCGAGACTTCGTGGGGATACAGTTCGTAGACGCGGGCCGGTTCACGGATGTGCACCTTCGCGAGCATGTCCAGCGTGCGCTCGCGGGCTTCCTTTTTCGAGACCCGGTGGTGTGCCAGATAGGCCTCGGCGATCTGCTCGCCCACTTTGATCACCGGGTTCAGCGAGTATTTCGGGTCCTGCATGATCATCGACATGCGCCGGCCGCGAATGCTCTGCATCTGTTTTTCGCTGCATTCAAGCAAATCGGTATCGCCGAAGCGCAGGGTTTTGGCCGTCACCCTGGCCGTTGCCGGGTGCAGGCGCAGCAGGCTGCGGCCCACTGTGGACTTGCCTGATCCCGATTCGCCGACGATCGCCATCTTTTCCCGGCCCAGGCTGAATGACACGTCGCGAACGGCTGCCGTGACCTTGCCTGCGTGACTGAACCCGACCCGTAAATCCTTTACCTCAAGCTTGATCTGTGGCGTGGCTATGTTTGACATGGCGATGAGTCCTTTTTTGTTATTCGATGTGTGTCATTCGCTGCGTGGGTCAAGTACATCGCGCAGTCCGTCGCCCAACAGGTTGAATGCCAGGCTGACCAGCATGATGGTGGCACCGGGAGCTGCCACCAGCCACCAGCTTTCCAGCATGTAACGGCGGCCACTTGAGATCATTGCGCCCCATTCCGGCAGGGGCGCCTGCGCGCCGAGGCCGAGAAAGCCCAGTGCGGCCGCGGTGAGAATGATGCTGGCCATGTTCATGGTCAGGCGGATGATCACCGAGGACAGACACATCGGGATAATGTGACGTCCGATCACGCGCACTGCCGACGCACCTTGCAGCTTTACAGCGACAACGAAATCGGCGTTGCGCAGCGACAGGGTTTCGGCCCGTGCCAGGCGGGCGATCGGCGGCCAGGCAGTCAGGGCGATGGCGATCACTGCGTGTTCCAGGCCAGGGCCCAGGGCGGCGATGAAGGCCAGCGCCAGCACCAGGCTGGGAAACGAGATGAAAATGTCGGTGATGCGCATGAACAGGCTGTCGACCCAGCCGCCGAAATAACCCGACACGGTACCGATCAGCAGGCCGATAGGGCCGACAATCACCGTCACCAGCATCACGATGTACAGCGTGATGCGCGAGCCATACACCAGTCGGCTGAACACGTCGCGGCCGTATTCGTCGGTACCGAACCAGTTCTGTGCGCCGGGCATCCGCAGCGCGCCAGACAGGTCCTGAGCGAGCGGGTCGTGAGTCGCGATCCACGGCGCGAACAGGGCGACGATCATCAACGTGCCGATGACAATCAGCCCCGCCAGCGTCATCGGGTTGCGCAGCAGAAAACGCATCAGGCGCGCGCTGCTGGCGGCAAATGCTGCGAGGCTGGAGGTGGGTGTCTGAACCATGGGCGTGGCGCTGCTTGCAAGGGAGGTCGTCATCAGCGGGTTCTCGGGTCGAAGACTTTATAGAGGACGTCGCTGATCTGGTTGAGGATCACGAAGATCAACCCGATCAGCAGGACGCAGGCCATCACGGCATTCATGTCGCCCAGCAGCAGGCTGCTGGTCAGGTACTGGCCGAAGCCGGGCCAGGCGAACACGGTTTCTATGAGTACCGCGCCTTCCAGCAGGCCGCCGTAGGCGAGGGCGACGATGGTCAGCAACTGCACGCGAATGTTGCGAAACGCGTGGCCCCAGACGATGCGCCGGTTCGACAGGCCCTTGACCCGTGCAGTGATGATGTACTCCTGCGAAAGCTGTTCGAGCATGAAGCTGCGGGTCATGCGGCTGATATAGGCCACCGAGTTGAAACTGAGGATTACCGCAGGCAGCAGGATGTGGCGCAGTGCGCTGCGAAAGGCTTCCCAGTCGCCGGACAATGCCGTGTCGATCAGCAGCAGGCCCGTGCGGGTTTCGATCAGCCCGTCATAAGCCAGACCAATGCGTCCGACCCCGCCCGCCCAACCCAGCCAGGCGTAGAACACCAGAAAAGCCATCATGCCCAGCCAGAATATCGGCGTGGAATAGCCAAACAGGGTGATGACCCGAGCAATATGGTCGCCGCTGCGGCCCTGATGCGTGGCGGCGTAAACCCCCAGTGGCAGGCCGAGCAGTACGCCGAACAGGATCGCCAGTGTGGCCAGTTCCAGGGTGGCCGGGAAGACCCGCGCAATGTCGTCGATCACCGGGTGTCCGGTGAGAAGTGCCTTGCCCAGGTCGCCGTGCAACAGGTCGCTGAGGTACATCACAAACTGGGACGTCAGCGGCTTGTCCAGCCCCAGTTCCTGATAGGCCTGAGCATAGGCGGCGGCGTCCGCGTCGGGGCCGACGATGGCCAGGACCGGGTCCAGCGGCATGACCCGGCCAATGAAGAAAGTGAGCAACAGCAGGCCGAACAGGGTCGCCGCCACTGATCCGCTGCGACGGGTGCCGTGGGCGACCCGACTGCTCCAAAATGAAATCGATGCACTCGACATGGTTATTCCTGCCTTGGCTTGAACGATTGAACGCATGGGGTCAGCGTTGCTTGTAGACGTCACGCAGTCGCGTGGTCGCTGCACTGTGGCCCAGGTAATCCCGGACATCGGCGTGGATGACGACTTCATCGGTCATTTGCGAGATGGGCATGATCGGCCCGGCTTTCTGGTCATACAGGGTCTGGATGCGTTGGTAGTCGGCCAACTGCCGGCTGGCGTCACGTTCGCGTTCGGCCTGCTCGATCAACTGATTGATCTCGGCGCTGTAGAACGAGGTTCGCCAACCCTGAAAATTGCTTAATCTGGCTTCTTCGCGGTTGTCCGGGTTGTAGATCAGCGCTCGCAGGCTGGAGTGCGGATGGCGCTCGGCACCGCCACCGCCGCGCCCGACCAGAATGTCGAAACGCCGGTCGCGCATTGCGCCGTAGATCTGATTGCCGGTGCCGGTGATGATCGATGCCTGAATGCCTGCCTGCGCGAGTGTCGATTGCAGGCTGGTAGCGATATTGATGAAAGGCGAATCGGTCAGGGAGCGAATGGTGATTCTGAAGCCGTCAGGGTGGCCCGCTTCGGCCAGTAGACGCTTGGCTTCGGCGACGTTGAGCGCATAACCCGGGTCGTCCAGTCTGGCGGCCAGACCCAGTTGCAGCGGACGCTGGTTGATCAATCCGTAATGCGGCATGACCACCGTGTTGATGCCTTGGTAGTCGATCAGTGCACGAATCGCCTGGCGTACCCGAATATCCTGAAACAGTGGCTGTTCCATGCTCAGAGCGACGTAATAGAGGGTGCCGCGCGGGATAGTCTGCACGGTGACCTCTTTCGAGCGGGTCAGGGCCTTGATGTCGGTGGCCGCCATGCCGCGTGCCACGTCGAGATCGCCACGTTCGACCATCAGGCGCAGCGCTTGGGATTCGGTCATGTTACGCATGATCACCCGGCGTAGTCTGGCCGGCCCGCGCCAGTATTGCTCGAAGCGGCTCATCAGAATCACGTCGTTGGCACGCCAGATGTCCAGCTTGAATGCGCCAGAGCCGGCTGTGTGGGTGGTCAGCCAGGCAGCACCCAGATCATCGCCCCTGGCATGCTGCAACGCGGTCAGGCGGTCAATGACGAAAGCGCTGGGCGACGTTGCCAGCGTGTTGAGCACCAGCTTGGGATCGGTAGCCTTGGGCAGGTCGAGCACGAAGGTCGAGGGTCCTTCGGCGCGCATCAACTCGCTGACGTTGCCGGCAGTGTAGCCGTAGGCTTTCCAGGTCGAGGCCAGTGCCTTGTTGAGCGTGACCACGCGCTGCAGCGACCAGGCGACGTCCTGCGCAGTCAGCGGGTTGCCGGAGTGGAACGTTACGTCGGAACGTAGATGAAAGGTGAGGCGCATGCGGTCGGGGCTGATCTCCCAGCGCTCGGCCAACGCCGGAATCAGCTGGTCGGGACGGGCAGCGTCCTGCTCCAGCAACATGTCATAGACATTGGCATTGACCTCGGACACCTCAAGGCCGGTGGCACCTGCCGGGTCCAGGGACAGCAGGTTGATCATGCTCATGCCGACCACCAGTTGATCGACCGGTGTTTCACCACGCGCCAGAGCGGGCGGTGTGTGCATGAGTGTCGCCGTCAGGGCGAGGCATAGCAGCCAGGGCAGGCGCTTGAGCCGGAGCTTCATGGGGGCAGTCCTTTTTTATATTTATAAGACGCTGTGTCGAAATGCCGGACGAAGGGCGATCGGCGTGCCCTTCGCGATGCTGCCGGTCAGTAACGGTGTTCTGTATGTGTCTCGATATAGCTGAAGTTGATGTCTTCGCCCAGTCCCGGCTTCTCGGAAAGGTGCACGAAACCGTCCCTGTCCATTGGGTCCACCAGCGTGTTGAGGTAGGCCGGTACGTCGTCGTATTCGAGAAACGGGTGCAGCAGACCGCGTTCGTACCAGCGGCAATTGCTGATCGCGCCGACTACCGCGAGATTGGCAGCGCCGTTGCCATGCACTTCGCAGTCCATGCCGAACGACTCGGCCAGATGCGCGACCTTCAGACACGGGCCGATGCCGCCGACGCCCGCGACGCCTGCGCGGAGGATGTCGCAAGCCTTGTTGGTCACCCAGCTGGCACGGCTGTGGTACTTGCCGGCGATGCTTTCCGGACCGAGTACCGGGATGTCCAGATTGGCCGCCAGCCAGGCATAGGATTCGGCGGAGTCTTCCATCATTGGCTCTTCGAACCAGGCGAAGTCGAGCTTCTGCAGTTCACGGCCGATGTACAGCGCGTCGGTGCGGCTGTACCAGTGATACCCGTCGAGCATCAAGGCGATACCAGGCCCGACCGCTTCACGTACCGCAGCGCAGGCCTGCACATCCATGCGCGGGTCAGGGGCGAACGAAATCGGCGGCATCCAGGTGTGCAGCTTGATGCCCTTGTAGCCACGCTTTACCAGCTTTTCGGCAAACTGGCCGTACTCGTCCGGGGTGGACAGCCCACCTGGCAGGTCGTCACCGCACATGGTCGAGCCGTAAGCCAGCACCTTGTCGCGATAGCCGCCTATCAGCCTGTGCACGGGCAGTTTCAAGGCTCGTCCGGCCAGGTCCCATAGCGCCTGCTCTACCAGTGCCAGCGCACGGTCGGTGAACTGGCTGGCGCTGCCGCGTTGCCAGTGAGCCAGTTCCTGCCAGATTTTTTCGCGATTCATCGGGTTCTGCCCGATCAGCACCTTCTTTACGAACGACTCGATGACGTGCGGGCGGATCAGCTCGGGCGGGCCAAAGGAAAAGCCTTCGCTGCCCTCGTCACATGCGATGCGCAGCATGGCCATTCTGACCGGTTTTTCTTCGCCTGGATGGGCGTGGCCTGCGCTGTCTACCGCGCGGCGTGAGGGGAAGGAAAAAACGTCGACACTGACCGAGGTGATTTTCATGGTGACCTTCATGGATATTGTTGTTATCAATTTATTAGTATGTCGTCATACAACCATGGGGCGATTATTTACAGCCTTGTAGGACGATGTCAATACTCGTATGACGACTATTTCCCTTATTGATAAGCGTTATGGGCGGGTATTTGCGGCTGGGTGCCGTCTGGCTTGCGTCGGGCAGAGTGATGACAGCCTGAAAGTCGTTATACCTTTGGATTGTGCGCTGAGTACGGGCGACGATTTCGCTGATGCGCTGCGAGCGGTCCGTGTGGGGCAGGGCAGTGGGCTGAATGCTCAGTAAAAACGCTTAAATTATCTTCATGTTCGCTGACTGAAAACCCGCACGGCCCGCTGCCACGGGGCTTTTGGCGAGAAACATGGCGCTGGGCCACAACATCGTTTTCACATCTTCTTCACTGCCTCGCCACGATGCTGAACCTATCTTGCCTGCATGGGAGCGGGGAAGACGTCGGGCCCTCCCGAGTCGACGCCACACACAGGTTCATGGCAGGAGTGGTCACTTGACTGACACGACAATAAACAAGAATTTGCTTGCCGATTCGGGTATTCACCCGCGCTACAAATTGCACCAACACATCGTATCGATATCGGTTGCCGTTGTGCTGGCGGCGATTTGCGCATGGTTCTATACGGCTTTTTCTGGCGTGCACGTGGCGGATCTGGGGGTTGGCAGCAACCTGAAAATTTCCGGCCTTCGCGAGCATTGGCGGCAAGGTGATGTGGTTGTGATGATTCGGCACGCCGAACGCTGTGACCGCTCGACAAACCCCTGCCTGAGCGACACCGACGGCATTACCGTCAAGGGGCGGGATGCGGCACTGGCAGTGGGCAGCGGCTTGCAGAAAATGGGCATGGACCGTGCGCGAATGTTCGCCAGCCCCAAGACCCGCACGCAACAGACTGCGCAACTGTTGGCAGGTCATCCCGTGGTCGGCCAGGACTGGATCAATGACTGCGACGGCGGCTTCATGAAGGACGTGGAAGAGCACAAGGTCAGCGGTGAAAATCTGGTGCTTGTGACGCACAGTGGCTGTATCGACCAGTTCGAACGCAAGGTCGGCGTGACAGGCGGCGAGCGTTCAAGTGATTACGCTCAAGCGTTTTTCGTGCAGATGGATGGCGCTCACCGGCCGAAAATTCTCGGTTCCCTGACCGCGGGGCAATGGGCAAACCTCAATAGCGAGCAATTCAATTGACGACATCCTCAAATGCCAGACTGCAGTTTTACGGCATCAATCTGGGGGTGCCCGTTTTTTTCGCTTTACTGGTCTTCGTGACGTTCGACCTGACCAGTATCGACCGGCAACTGAGCGATCTGCTGTTTGATTCGGCAGCCGGAGTATTTCCCATCGGACAGATTCATCTATTCGAGACCATCACGCACAAGTGGGCGCGGATCATCCCGGACTGGACGGGAGAGTTGGCGATCATCGGCGCAATGTTGTCATTCGTCTGGCCACTGCTGGAAAAACACGCAAATCCGCGTCTTATGAAGCGGTTGTCGGGTTCGCGCACGGAAGCATTTCTGCGCTTCACGCGCAGGCATCGGCTGGACTTCTTTTTCGTGATCGTTGCCTTTGCGGTTGGCACCGGCATGATCCACTACCTGAAAAGCCACACCAGCGTGTACTGCCCTGTCGAAACCACGCTGTACGGTGGCAGTCAGGCGCATATCGAGTGGTTCAGAAACTTCAATCTGCTGCATGAAGTCGGTGCCGGACGCTGCTGGCCGGGTGGTCATGCATCAAGCGCATTCAGCCTGCTGGCGCTGTACTTTGTAGCTCGGCGCTACTGCTGGAAACATTCGTACATCCTGCTGATGGCGATTCTCCTGCTTGGCATGATTTACGGCACTACGCGGGTGCTGCAAGGCTGGCACTTCATGTCGCATACGTTCTGGGCGGGCATCGTGGTGTGGCTGAGTATGCTGCTGGTTGCGCTGTGCTTCTATGGTCGGTCAAAGCTGCAACAGCCGCTTCGCAAGGCGACGGTTTCCAGGCAGCGTAATGGATTTTTTACTCAACCTGCCGATTCATTGGCAACAGGGCCCCGGTCGGCCGGGTAGAAAAACAAGAAGGCGCTGCAATGAATATTCTGGTTATTGAAGACCACCGTGATATCCACGATAACCTGCTGGAATTCTTCGAACTCAGGGGGCATGCCGTTGAAGGGGCGCTGGACGGCCTGAGCGGTCTTCATCTGGCGGCGTCGAAACGCTTCGATGCGATCATTCTCGACATCATGTTGCCGGGCATCGACGGCAACCAGATCTGCCGCAGCCTGCGTCAGTATTCGAAATCGGAAGTCGCCATTGTGATGCTCAGTGCACGGGACGAACTGGATGATCGTCTCACCGGTTTCAAGGTGGGTGCCGACGACTACATCACCAAGCCGTTCGCCATGTCCGAGGTGCTCGCGCGAGTCGAAGCGGTGGTCGGTCGACGCCAGCGCAAGGACAACCGGGTGATGGTGGTCGCAGACCTGCACTTCGACCTGGATACCCTTGAGATAACCCGCAACGGTGTACCGTTGAAGCTCAACCCGACGAATATGAAGCTGTTGGAATTGTTGATGCGCAAAAGCCCTCATATCGTGAAACGGTCCGAGCTGGAAGAGGTGTTGTGGGGGCGTGATGCCCCGAACAGCAGTAGCCTGCGCAGTAATATTCATGTCCTCAGACGGGTGCTCGATGGCGGTCATGAAACGCCGCTGCTGCATACCGCTCATGGGCTGGGTTACAAGTTGTGCGTACAGCGCTGACGGACTCAGTCGAAATTGAACAGCCGCTGGATCAAGGTCGGTGTGCTGCCGGTCCAGCGTTTGAACGAGCGGCGGAAGTTGGCCGGATCGTTGAAGTTCAGGTAATCCGCCACGGCCTCGTTGCTCATCCCTTTGATCTGATACAGGTAGAGCGCGACATGCTTGCGCGCCAGGTCGTGCTGGGCCTGAAAACTGGTGCCGTGTTTGTGTAACTTGCGCTTCAGCGTGGCCGGACTCATGGCGAAGGCGTGTGCGACCTGTTCCAGGCTGGTGGCCTCACGCACATTGCCGCGCAGATGCTGGTGCAGCCGATCCAGCAGGCTGAATGGCATGCCCAGTGCAGCGAGTTGCCCGGCGGCTTCGTGCTGTGCGACCTGTACGGCAATCGGCGACGCACCCGGCCATGCGCGAGTCAGGTAGTGCCGTGGCAGGCGCATCATGTCCAGCGGGCGGCCAAAGGCTGTATTTTCGCCCAGATGAACCCAGTACTGTTCGATGTAGCGCGGTTCTTCGTGGCAGAAACTGCACTCCCACGGCAGGCGTTCCCCGCTGAGCAACTGGCTCATCGCGACCAGTGCGGTGATGCCGGCCTCCAGCAGAAAGCATTGCTGTTCGCCTGCGCCGCAACTGTCCAGCCAGTAGAGATAGGCGAAATGCTCATCCAGCTCCAGGCGAGGTGTCAGCAACGGGCTGAGCAGTGCCTGTTGGCGGATCAGGATTTCCAGTGCCTGATGCAGGTTTTGCGCATGGCGCAGTGCGTGACTGGCTGCGCCGTAATGCCCGGGAAACAGTCGTTGGCCGAACAGAAAGCTGGTGTCGTCGGCTTCCATCTGACGCTGCGCGTTAGCGATCAGGACAAAAAATTGTTGCGGGCTGAGTCGCGTCTTGCCCGCGACGATGTCCTCGTAGAACAGGCCTGTACCTTTGAGCAGGCGATGGCTGTCGATCCCGCGCGACAAGGCCAGATCGATCAGCGTGGCCGGCTGGTAATGACCGGGGATGAAGCGGCTGTCGGCTTCGTACCATTCACTTTTCAGGGTCACGGCAGTCGCTCAGGCAGTACGGGTCAGCGGGCGGCGGGCGCGGGCCAGCGACAGGTTGAGGCGGCGCAGCAGATTGTCCGGTGTTTCATTGAGGGCCATCACTACGGCCACGCTGGCTGACAGATGAAGGCGTTCACCCTGTTGCCGGGTTTTGTGCGCCAGGCTGGCAACCGCCTGCTGCAGCTCCAGTGCCAGCAGCTTCGCCTGGCTCTCTCCGGTGTTGGGCAGCAGTACCACAAACCGGTCGCCTGCCAGGCGACAAAGCAGATCGTGGCGGCGCAGGTTGAGCACCAGTAAATGGCTCAGGGCCGAAAGAACCTCATCTCCCTCGGCGTGGCCGAATGCATTGTTGATTGCGCTGAAACCGTCTATGTCCAGCGCCAGCAACGATAACGGTTGCTGCTGACAGAGACTCTGCTCAAGGCTGACGACCAGTTGCCGTTTCAGATAGTCGGCGCTGCCCAGCGGTGTGAGCTTGTCGTAGAGCCGATGCTCACGAAAGCCACGCTCGCGCTTTTCCATTTGCGCGCTGATCGCCAGTTGCTCGCGATGCCAGTGGTAGATGCCGAGGGTCAACAGGATCAGACCGATCGGCATTGGTCCGGATTCGAGCCAGTGGTCCCATTCGATTTCGCTCGGCAAGCGAATGAACTCGTCCAGCGCGTCGATCCACCATGAGAAGAATACGCAGCTCAGGCCGATCGACAGGTAATTGGTCACGCGACCGGCCGGTCGGCTTTTGAACACCAGAAACAGCCAGACCAGTGCCAGCAAAGCAGAGCCGCCTTCGCCGACGATGTCGAGCCATTGCCATTCGCTGATGTGTTTGATGTTGCCGAATGCCAGAAAGGCCAGCAGGCCCAGGTTGGAGGCGACCATCAGTACAGCGAGTTTCCAGCGATGAGGTTGGATGATCCTGAACATGAAAAGACGGCTCCCGGCTGCTGGTTATCGGCCAGCAGAACAGATGTACATGACAGTTCAGTTACGGGTAACGCGGACTGTAAGAGGTCAAATCAGCTCAGGTGTGTTGCAGATTTTGCTTCGCATCTGACTCGTTGGCAGCGGCTGCGTAAAAGGCATGACCTTGTTTTGATTATCGTGCCGACGCTCTGCGTGGCCTGCAGTTCGTGACGCTCTGCGTCACACGGCGGTTTTGTGGCGTCAGGGGGATTGGGGTTCGACTCGGGTCGGCTTTTCGCCCCTCGGCGAGTTACTTTGATGGGGCCAAAGTAACCAAAGCCCCTGGCTCCGTTTCCGGCCCGACTGCGTCGGGTTCCTTCGCCCTGTCACTGATCCGCGGGTCGCCGCAACGGGCCATCCATGGCCCGGTGCGGCTAGCCTGGCGTCCTGCCAGGCTACCCCCGGATCAGCGTCAGGACTCAGCCGTCACTTACGTCGCACTCTGCGTCGTCTGTGCCATCGCGGTGAAAAGCGTTTTAGAGCAGTGTGGTTAAAGGCACGGGGCGAAAGCTGATGACTATCGTGCCGACGCTCCGCGTGGGCATGCAGTTCGTGACGCTCTGCGTCACACGTGGGCTTTCGATTCCGGCCAGCGCTTTCTGAAAGTCAAATCAGCTCATTTACCTGTCCGGTTTCCCTAAAACCCGCCGTTTTCAGCCTCTGCGCGCGTTACCTGTCACAGAACCGTCACTGCACGACTCTAGCTTGCGCTTCCAGTTGCCGGGCCATTTGCCTGGCCTGTCGGGATTTCGGGGAGGTCATACATGTACAGGCGTCGCAGCAGGACCCAACTGGTCGGTTTCACACTCAGCGCGCTGGCGTTTGCGATTGCCTCTGAGCGTTTGCAGGCTGCCGAGGCTGACACGGTCGAGCACGTGCAAGTGGTTGGGCAGGCGGCAAGTATCGACAACGCGCTCAAGGAGCAACGCAGTTCCGACAGTATCAAGAGCGTGGTACATGCCGATGGTGTTGCGCAGTTGCCGGACCAGAATGTCGCCGAAGCGGTGCAGCGCCTGCCGGGCGTCAGCGTCGAGCGCGATCAGGGTGAGGGGCGTTTCGTCACCGTGCGCGGGCTGGCCCCCGACCTGAACAGCGTGACCATCAACGGTACGCTGGTGCCTGCCCCGGAAAGCGACCGACGCGCCGTGGCGCTGGATGTTCTGCCCGCCGAACTGGTGCAGTCCTTGTCGGTGATCAAGACCCTGACCCCGGACATGGACGCCAATTCGCTGGGCGGCACAGTCGATGTCGAGAGCCTTTCGGCCTTCGATCACAAAGGGCTGTTTTACACCGGCAGCAACGAAGCCAGCTACGACAAGAACACGCACCAGACCAGCCCCAAGTTTTCCGGCGCAGCGAGCAATCGACTCAGCCTTGGCGACGGCATCGACAACTTCGGTGTGGCGGCAGCGCTGAGCTGGCAGAAGCGCGATTTTGGCTCCGACAACGTCGAAACCGGCGGTGACTGGGATGGCACGCGCCTGCAATCATTCGAACAGCGCGACTACGACATCAGTCGCGAACGCGCCGGGGGCGGCCTGAACTTCGATTATCGGCCCGACGATGCCAGCAAATACTACCTGCGCACCCTGTACAGCCGCTTCAAGGACGATGAAGTGCGCACCACCAACGGTTTCGAGTTCAGCGACGCGCAGAGCGCAGGGCAGACCGGTGATGCCGAGGGCACACGCAAGCTCAAGGCACGTACCGAAACCCAGGAAATCCAGTCCTACGTGTTCGGGGGCGAGCGCATGGCCGGCCTGTGGACCCTCAGTGGCCAGGCCGGTTACAGCGAATCCAGCGAAGACAGCCCCAGCCATATTGCCGGGGCCACGTTCGTGGGCAACGATGATTTCGCCGACACGGGCTTCTACAACCGCGACAAGCCCAGGCTCATCGTCGGTCCAGCGTTCTACGATGACTCGAACTTCACGCTGGACAAGGTCGACCGGGAAAAGCAGTACACCAAAGACACCGAGAAGAACGTGCGCCTTGACCTGGCCCGCGATTACGACTTCAAGGGCTATGCCTCGCAATTCAAGTTCGGTGGCAAGGTCAGTCGTCGCGACAAGAGCAACGATCTGGACGTCTGGAAGTACAAGGATTTCGATGACTTGGGTTTCAGCGATCAGCAGCTGAACCTGACGCAGTTCCAGAAAGGCACGATCGACTATCGACTGGACAATTTCGGCAGCGGCATCAGTCCCGGAGCGGTCAAGGGGCTGATCGGAGGCTTGAATGCTGCCGACGCCTACGACGAGTCCGAAAGCCGTGCCAATGATTTCAAGATCAACGAAGACATCAACGCCGGTTACTTCATGAACACGCTGGATGTCGATAAGTGGCGTTTCATTGCCGGTCTGCGTTACGAAGGCACAGAGATGAACGCCAAAGGCACAGGTGTACGCGATGGGGCGTTTGAGTCCAGTGCCACCGAGCGTCGCTATCACCACTGGTTGCCAGGCCTGCACGCCCGTTATCAGATCGACAAAAGCACTCAGTTGCGCGCTGCCTGGACCAAAACCGTAGTGCGTCCGACGTTCGGACAGCTGGCACCGGGCTTTGTGATCGACGATGACGAAGCGTCTTTCGGTAACCCGAATCTGAAGCCGCTGGAGTCGAGCAACCTGGACCTGGGCATCGAACATTTCATGGGGCGTGCGGGGACGGTGTCGGCGTTCGTGTTCTACAAGGATATTCAGAATTTTGTCTACAACACCGACCTGGCAGGTACCGGGCAATGGGCGAACTTCTCCGAAGCCAATACTTACGCCAACGGTGACAAGGCCAAGCTTTACGGCCTGGAACTGGCCTATTCGCAGAAGCTCGACTGGTTGCCATCGCCATGGAATGGCCTGTTGCTGGGTGCCAACGCCACGTTGAGCCGCTCTGACGCCAGTATCGACGGTTTTGACCAGGGCACCGGCACCTACCGCAAGCGCGACATCGACCTGCCCAGTCAGTCGAAAACGGTCGGCAACGTCATGCTGGGCTGGGAGAACGACAAGCTTAGCCTGCGCCTTTCAGCCAACTACAAATCGGCCTACCTCTACGAGCTGGCATCGATCGGCGACAAGGACCATGACCAGTACGTTGACGCCCAGACCTTCGTCGACTTCAGCGCGCGCTACTCGCTGACGAAGAACCTCAAGGTCAGCTTCGAGGCGCAGAACCTCACCGATCAGCCGTATTTCGTCTACAGCGGGCATCGCGCCTACAACGGCCAGTACGAAGAGTACGGCCCGACCTACAAGGTCGGCCTGACCTTCACTCATTTCTGATCGATCTGACGCGCTCATTCAAAGGATTCAACCGTTCATGATGATTTCGCTATCACCCAAGCCAGTGTGCCTGGCGCTATTGCTTTGTCTGGCAGGCGGAGCTGCGCAAGCTTCGCCACCGGTGGACCTGAACCTGGCACGCTGGGCCGAAAACGAGCCGTTCAAGGCCCAATCCGCGGTCTTTCTGCCAGGCAGTGACGGAGCCCGCCGCCTGGCTGCGAGCGTCAAGGCCGGGCTGTTGCTGCTGGACGAACAGGGCCGCGAGCTGGCGACCATGCCGGGGTCATTTCAAGGGCTGGACAGCCGCTCCACAGGCAGCAGCGTGCTCGTAGCGACGCTGGATAACTCCCGCCAACAGGCAATGCTGACCCGGCTTGACCCGTCGCTTGGGCACTGGTCGACGCCGGTTTATGTGCCCGCACGTGATTATTCAGTCGCCGGGTTGTGCCTGTACCGCGATGAGGCCAGCAATCTGTTTGTGTTTCTGGTGGGCGAGGAGGGCAAGGGCGAACAATGGCTGATTGGCGCAGATAATCGACTGAACGACGCGCCACGCATGGTGCGCAACCTGCCGCTACCACCCAAAGCCGAGTTTTGTCAGGTCGATGACGCTGCGCACAGGTTGTTCGTCAATGAACAAAATGTCGGTTGGTGGGCTTATCCGGCGCACCCCGAGGCCGAGGTCGCGCGTCAGCCTGTGGCCCTGCGCGAACCGTTTGGCGAGTTGAAACAGGCGGCGGGGGCAATGGCCATTGTTCCGGGCGGTTTGCTGGCGCTGGACCCGAAAGGCAAGGCATTGCATCTCTATCAGCAGCAGGAATCGCTGGAGAGCTGGACGCCGGTGGCCGATCTGTCGCTGATGAGCCTGAAAAAGCCGGAAGGGCTTTCTGTGCGTGAAAGCAAGAATAGCTTGCAGGTGTTGGTTAACGACAATGACGGCGAGCGCCTGTATCAGGGCGAGCTGAGCTGGTCGCCCAAGCCGGTGAATGTCGCCAAGCCGTTGCCGACTGTCATGGCGGCGAGTCAGAGCCAGCCGGTCGGGCGTCAGGGTGACGCCGCCGACGACCCGGCCATCTGGGTCCACCCGAAAAATCCCGCACTCAGCCGCGTGCTGGGCACCAATAAAAAACAGGGGCTGCTGGCTTACGACCTGAGCGGCAAGCAGTTGCAGTCGTTGCCGGTAGGACGTCTGAATAATGTCGATGTACGTCCCGGCTTCATGCTCGGCAAAAAGCATGTCGACCTGGCGGTGGCCAGTAACCGCGATCGCAACAGCCTGAGTCTGTTCAGCATCGACCGGGTCAGCGGCCTGATTCGTGAAGCAGGAGAAATCCCCACGCCATTGGCGGAAATCTACGGTGTCTGCCTGTTCAAACCCGCCAGTGGCGAGCTGTATGCCTTTGCCAATGGCAAGGACGGCAGCTTTCTTCAGTACCGGCTCAGTGCGCCGGATGGCAAGGCGAAAGGCGAGCTGGTACGCCGCTTCAAGGTTGAGACCCAGCCGGAAGGCTGTGTTGCCGATGATCAGCGTCAGCGTCTGTTTCTCGGTGAAGAGGACGTTGGCGTGTGGGAAGTCGATGCGCGTGCCGACCAGCCTGCGACACTTTCCAGTGTGATCAAGGTGGGCGAGGCGGTGCATGCCGATGTCGAGGGGCTGGCGCTTTATCAGAGCGACAGACGCGACTACCTGGTGATTTCCAGTCAGGGCAACGACAGCTACGTGGTGGTCGATGCCGAGCCGCCCTACGCATTGCGAGGCGCGTTTCGGGTCGGTCTCAACGCGAATGAGGGCATTGACGGCACCTCGGAAACCGACGGCATCGAAGTGACCTCCATGAACCTTGGCGGCCCCTGGAGCAACGGCATGCTAGTGGTCCAGGATGGGCGCAAACGCATGCCCGAGCAGGCGCAGAACTTCAAGTTCGTGCCGTGGGCCGAGGTGAGGAAGACCTTGAAGCTGCCGTAAGTCGTTTGTCATCAAGCGGTGTTAATCATTCGTTCCATTACAGAGGACTATCCCGATGCACGCCACCCTCGAACACATGACCGTCTGGGGCCTGATCAGCGATGCCAGCCTGCTGGTCAAGGCCGTGATGCTGATTTTGCTGCTTGCCTCGCTGGTCAACTGGTATCTGATCATCCAGCGCAGTCTTGCACTGGGCTATTACGAGCGGACGCTGGATGCCTTTCAGCAGCGCTTTCGCGGTGAAGCCGAGCTGGCACCGCTGTACGCCGAGAGCCGTTCGGCTCAAGAGGGCGCTGACGGTATCGAGCGCGTTTTCAACGCCGGTTATGCCGAGTACGTACAACTCAAACCACGCCCCGGCATCGAGCCTGACGTGGTGCTGTCAGGCGTCGAACGCGCATTACAGGTCGCCATCAGCGAGCAGGAGCTGAAACTGGAAAAAGGCCTGCAGTTCCTCGCCACCGTCGGCTCGGTCAGCCCTTACATCGGCCTGTTCGGCACGGTCTGGGGGATCATGAATTCCTTCATCGGCCTGTCTCAAGTGCAGCAGGCCACATTGTCGACGGTCGCGCCGGGGATCGCCGAAGCCTTGATTGCCACGGCCATCGGCTTGTTCGCTGCCATTCCTGCCGTTATCGCCTATAACCGTTTTGCCGCGCGTGGCCAGACGCTCACGGCCCGTTATTACAGCTTCGGCAATGAACTGCAGGTGCGCCTGAACCGCACCCTGCAAGGCCTGACCCGCAACATGGCCGCTGCGGCCTGAGGACTTGTCATGCTGGTCAAACCGCAACGCAAACATGGTCCGAAAGCTGAAATGAATGTCGTGCCCTATATCGACGTGATGCTGGTGCTGCTGGTGATTTTCATGGTCACGGCACCGATGCTGACCCAAGGCGTGAAAATCGAGTTGCCGAAAGTCGCCAGCGAAGCACTTGCCACCGACACGCGGCAGCGCATCGTGACCTTGTCGGTCAAGGCGCAGGGCGGTTATTACTGGAACCTGGGCGATATGGTTGACACTCAGGCGCAGACCGATCAAGCCGCAAGCCTTGAAGACATGCAGGCGCGCATTACCCGACTGGTGGCCGAGCGCAAGGATACGCAAGTGTTCATCCGTGCCGATGACAAGGCTGATTATGGCCGGGTAGTCGCCGCCATGGCGGCGCTGCAACGCAGTGGTGTGACGCAACTGGGGCTGGTGACCGAGGCACCGCAATGAACGCCCTGGCCCTCGACTATCACCCACCGCGCCGCGAATGGGTGAACTGGCCTTGGCTGCGCAGCAATGGCCTGGCCGCTGCTGTCGCGCTTGCCCTGCATGGTGCGTTGCTGGGCGGCCTCATGCTCGGCTGGAGCAGCCTCGACGCACCGCCCGTGCAGACCAGAACTCTGACGACCCAACTGCTGATTTTGCCGCCTGCGCCTGAGCCCGTTCCAGTCGCCGCTGCGCCGGTTATCGAGCCTGTTCAGCCGCCGCCACCTGCACCGGCTTCGCTGCCGATCACCCCGCCAGTGGAGGCTGCGAAACCGCAGGCAGAGCCGCAGCGTCAGATCGAGCAGGCCGCGCTGGCCCGCAAGCGCGTTGACGAGCAAAAGCGCGAGCGCGAACAGCAACAGAACGCCCAGCGTCTGCGCGAAGCCGAGCAGCACAAGCAACAGGAACAGCAGCGGCTGGCCGAGCAGCAACGTCAGCAGGGTGAGCAACAGCGTCAGGCTGAACAGGTGCGCCTGTCTGCAGAGCGTGCCCGCCAGGCGCAGCAGCCAGCACAGCAACAGGCTGCCGCCGCCGACAGCAGCCAGTATCAGCCGCTTAGCAAGCAGGCGCCGGACTATCCCGAACGGGCGCTGGACAAGGGCATCGAGGGGGATTGCACGGTCAGCTATGACGTGTCGCCGCAAGGTACGGTGGTCAATCCGCAAGTGCAGGGTGCCTGCCATCCACTGTTCATCCGTCCGTCACTGGCGGCTGCCCAGACCTTTCGTTATCAGCCAAGAATCGTCGACGGCAAGGCGGTGACGGTGTCCGGGGTGAAGAATACCTTTCACTACCGGATCAAATAGACAGCGGGCCTGACGCATTTTGCGGCAGGCCCGCACAGGTTTTAACTGACCTTGAAGCGTTGTACCAGGGCAATCAGGCGAGTGTTGGACTCGGAAAGGGCAGCGGTGCTGCGTTCGTTGCTGGAGCCGCCTTCGACCAGTTCTTCGACAATGTGGCGCACGGCAATGATGTTACGGCTGATTTCCTCGGACACCGCGCTTTGTTCCTCGGCCGCTGTGGCGATTTGCGTGCTCAGGTCGTTGATCTGCAGAACCGAGCGGGTCATGTCGTCCAGGCCGCTTGTTACGGCTGTGGTTTTGCCCGCCGTGGTCTGGCAGCTCTGGCGGGTTTTTTCCATCGCCGCTACCGCGGCGCTGACGCCCTGTTGCAGACTGCCGAGCATTTCGTTGATTTCCGACGTGCTGGCCTGGGTGCGAGCGGCGAGGGCGCGCACCTCATCGGCCACGACCGCAAAGCCACGGCCCTGTTCGCCGGCGCGTGCGGCTTCAATGGCGGCGTTGAGCGCGAGCAGGTTGGTCTGCCCGGCGATTTCGCCGATGACCGCCAGCACCGCGTTGATGCGCTTGGCATCCTGCTCCATCGACTGCACTTTGCTGGTGGCTGAATCCACCTCGCTGATCAGCGCGGTCACGCTGTCCGAGGCGTCGGCGACCACGGTTTTGGACACCTGCGCGTTCTCATTGGCCGACTGAGTGAAACTTGCCGTCTGCGCCGCACTGCGGGCCACTTCGTCAGCAGTGGATGACATCTCGGTAATCGCGGTGACGGCCTGGTCGGTTTCGTTGGCGTGGCGGATCAGAATGGCGTTTGTAACGCCCGCCTGGCTGCGAAGTTGCTCGATACCGCTGGCGATTTCGCGAGTGGAACTGCTCACGTCGAGCATCATCCGTTGCAGGTAGGCAATGAAGTTGTTGACCGACTCGCCCACCTGATCCACTTCATCGTGCCCTTTGACGGCAATGCGCCGGGTGAGATCGGCATCGCCGGCCGACAGCGTGTCGATATTGGTTTTAAGCACGCTCAGGCGGTTCATCAGCGCGCGCAGTGCGACAATCATCAGCACCAGAAGCACCAGCACCATTGGGATCTGCAACCAGGCCAGGGTCTTGAGGACGGTTTCGCTCTGGCTTTTCAGCAGGTCGGTGTTTTGCGCGACTGCCAGCAACCAGGGCGTTCCAGCCACTGGCATCAGAAACAGAGTCGATTCTTCACCGTCACTGTTTTGGTAGGTCAGACGCGAGGTACCCGTACCTTTGACGGCGAGTGCCGACTTGATGCCATTGATAAACGGCGATTGCGCCGCCAGCTCGGAGACATTGCGCAATACGATCTTGTCGCTGCTGCCCGGCACGTTGGAAAGAATCTTGCCATCGGCTTCGATGATCATGATCCGACCGTGTACTTCCTGTTCCTTGGCTTCAACCAGCTTGTTGAAAAAGCCCAGCGTCACGTCGATGGTCGACACGCCCCACGGCTGGCCGTCCTTGGTGATCGCCATGGCGCAATTGGTACGTGGCTCCGGGCTGGCGGCATCCTGATAGGCAGGTGCCCAGGCACACTGGCCGGCAGGAGAGCTCAAGCCGCCTTTATGCCAGCCCTGTTCGAAGTAATTGAGTGATTCAGGCGAGTTCCAGTGAGTGTTGACGATCAACTTGCCCGAGGCATCGCGGTGGTAGAACGTGCTGTGCTTGGCACGGCCTGGCGTGCGCACGTTCGGCAATGGCCAGATCCCGCCGCCAAACACCTTGGCTTCGCCGTACTGATTGACCATGAACGGCAGCAGGCGGTCGATATCGTCACTGGACAGTTGCGGCACCAGTTCGGTGATCACCCGCGCCTGCGCCTGTACGCGGGCCAGCTCGGTCTTGATCTCATCACTGATGTCGGCCGCCTTGGCGGTCAGCATGTTTTCATCGTTGGCGGTAAGCCTGGGGGACACGAACTGACCGATGCCATAAACCGTCAGAACAATGACCAGCGCCATGAATCCTACGAAGGTTGCGGTGTAGCGAGCTTGTACTGTCTTGAGCGAGGCCATTTTTTTGTTATACCTGAGCCGTAGGAAGGGGACTACCTAGTTCAGGTGTCGGCTGGGATAGGTGTTTCTTGATGTGTCATAAGCGCCAACTTCAGTACGATCAGATGAGCCTGGCGTTGAATGAGGCTGCCTGCAGAGCGTCTCGTGGCGGGTGCCAACGCGGACTGAACGAAAATAGAGGTGTTCTGCCCGCTTCTGGCTTCTGGCTTCTGGCTTCTGGCCGAAGGCCGTGGGAGCGGACTTGTCCGCGATCTGCCGGGAACCGGCAGCAAAACCGTTGCATGCGGGTACATCCAGTACAACCGAGCGGAACTGTTTGGGGCCGCTCGAAGCCCATCGTAACCGTCGTAACCTCCTGAAACTCCTACGGCCTCCGGGCAGAAGCCCGTTCTATGGCCATCTTGAGACGTGTTCGTCACGCTGGGCGCGCGCAAGCCGCAGCGCCGAAATTTTTTCAGCCCTTGCTTGACTTCCTTTTCCTAATCAGTAACATAGCGCTCATTCCGCGATAGCTCAGTTGGTAGAGCAAGTGACTGTTAATCACTGGGTCCCTGGTTCGAGTCCAGGTCGTGGAGCCATATACCGTTTCAGAGGCCGTTCGAAAGCATCTGAAAAAACCAAAAACCCGCCTTCTGGCGGGTTTTTTGGTTTTGAAGCTCATTCATTTCAGCTTGGATATCCATTGCTTAAAGAATGCAGGGCCAGTCAGCCACTGCCGGCAACTGCCGCGTGCAGGATCGGCGCGCTGCTGTTGAATGCCGTTTTTGCATCGTATGCATGGCCGTGAGCGATGAGCTTGCCGACGATGATTACTGCTCAATACGGCGAAATAGTCCCCAGCAAACCCACCGCTATCGCCAGCAACAAAAAACCTATCAATGAAAGTCCGAGCTTGCCCATGAGCGTCTCCTGCTGATCGATCTGTCTGTAACGAGTCGCAGGTTCCGGCTGCTGGCGGTTGTCCTGCGCGTTTTAATGCGTGGCCATTATCCTGCGCAGGTAGATTCTGGTACAGATTCAGAAACAGCTTAAAAATACGGATCAGATACGCCGCAGCCGAGAATGGATAACTCAGAATGACGCGATGATTCGTCCAAGCACCGCCATCGCCTGCTCGCTGCGTTCATCCCAAGGCGTGCCGTAGTTCAGGCGTGCGCAGTTCTTGAAGCGCTGCGAGGCCGAGAATATCGGGCCGGGTGCCAGGCTGATGCCTTGGGCCAGGGCCATCTGGAACACTTGCAGCGAGTCCACCTGCTCGGGGAATTCGAACCACAGAAAATAACCGCCAGCGGGCCGGGTGACGCGTGTCGCTGCCGGGAAATAGCGAGCCGCAGCGGCCAGCATCGCGCCCTGTTGCAGTTCGAGGGTGTCGCGCAATTTGCGCAAATGCCGATCGTAGCCACCGTGTTTGAGGTAATCGGCTATCGCAGCCTGGGCCGGAACCGAGGGCGATATCGTGGTCATGAGTTTCAGACGGTCAATCTGTTCGGTGTAACGCCCGCCTGCCACCCAACCCACGCGGTAGCCGGGCGCGAGAGTCTTGGAAAATGAACTGCAATGCATCACCAGCCCGCTGCGATCCAGGCTTTTGACCGGACGGGGAGCTGTGGCACCGTAATACAGCTCGGCGTACACATCGTCCTCGATCAGCGGTATTTGCTGCTGCTCCAGCAAGTCGTAGAGCCTGACTTTCTTCTCTTGGGTCATGCTCGCGCCCAACGGGTTCTGGAAGCTGCTCATGAACCAGCAAGCCTTTATCGGCAAACGTGTCAGGCTGTCCTGCAAAGAATCCAGATCCACGCCATCACGCGGGTGCACGGGGATCTCGACGGCTTTGAGTTTGAGCCGTTCCAGCACTTGCAGGCAGGCGTAGAACGCGGGCGCTTCGATGGCGACCAGGTCGCCAGGTTCGGTGACGCATTGCAGGCAGAGATTCAGGGCTTCCATCGCGCCATTGGTGATCACCAGCTCGTCGGCGGGCAGGCGTACGCCGCTGATCATGTAACGCAGGGCGATCTGTCGGCGCAGCTCGGAGTTCCCGGTGGTCATGTCGCTGACAATGCCCACTGGCGTCAGTGAACGCACTGCTGAAGCCATCGACTTTGCCAGGCTCGCCAGCGGATACAGATACGGGCTGGGAAACGCCGAGCCAAAAGGAACGGTGTCCGGGTTCTTGAGCGAGCCGAGCACTGAAAAGATCAGGTCGCTGACGCCCAGTTCGGTGCCTTCGCTGACATGGCTGACCAGTTCAGGTTCGATCAGCGCATTGGCAGCGTGCTCGCGCACGTAATACCCGGAGCGTGCACGGGCCTGAATCAGGCCCTTGTCTTCGAGCAGGTAATACGCTTTGAAGACTGTTGCAGGGCTGACTGACCAGGTACGGCTCGCGACCCTGACGGATGGGACTTTTTCGCCAGCGGGCAGAACACCGCTGCGAATCATTTCCGCAATATCGGCAGCGAATTTTTCGTAGCGTTTCATGGCAGGCTTCTGGGTAGACGACGCGCCTATCATGAGTGAAAACAGGCCCCGAAAACAGAGGCAGGTTATCCGGAAAAATGCATATCAGCCTCTTCAGGCGGGCCACTGCGCGGGCGGGCGCTTCGGTTCTCGACGCTGCGATGCGGGTGTTTGAGTCTTGAACCCCTCAAACGGTCGGGGCTATCATGCCCATGTCCTGCGACCCATCGAAGGAAAAACGCTTGTCCCTTTCCAACTGGCTGCCTACGCCGCCTTAGCGCTTCGCCCCCTCGCTACACCCTGACTGCCACCGTCTGCGGTCGCTTGTTGCTGTGTCCGTTTCACGGTCGCCGCCACCTCCATCACTACTCATTCGAAAACCGATGCACACGTACGTCCGGCATTCGCTGCTGCGCGTCCCGCTGTGTTCGACACAGGTGTTTCCATGCTCGAAAAAATCAAAGCTACGTGGTTTTCCAACGTCCGGGCCGATGTTCTCGCCGGGCTTGTCGTTGCACTGGCCCTGATTCCAGAGGCTATCGCGTTCTCCATCATCACGGGCGTAGACCCGAAAGTCGGGCTTTACGCCTCGTTCTGTATCTGTGTGGTCATCGCTTTCGTGGGCGGTCGCCCGGCAATGATTTCTGCTGCCACAGGTGCGATGGCCTTGCTGATGGTCAATCTGGTCAAAGAACACGGGCTTCAGTATCTGCTGGCCGCCACGTTACTGTGCGGCGTACTACAGATTGTTGCGGGGTATTTGCGCCTCGGAGAGCTGATGCGCTTTGTTTCGCGATCAGTCGTGACCGGCTTTGTGAACGCGCTGGCGATTCTGATTTTCATGGCCCAACTGCCAGAACTGACCCATGCGACCTGGCCGGTCTATGCCATGACGGCGGCGGGCCTGGCGATTATCTATCTGTTCCCGCGCGTGCCGTTGCTGGGCAAGCTGCTGCCGTCGCCGCTGGTGTGCATTCTGCTGCTCACGGCAATGTCCATTTACATGGGGATGGATGTACGTACGGTGGGCGACATGGGCGCGCTGCCTGACAGTCTGCCAATCTTCATGTGGCCGGACGTTGCGCTGAATCTCGACACGCTGTTGATCATACTGCCGTATTCCGCGGCCCTGGCGGTGGTGGGCCTGCTTGAGTCGATGATGACCGCAACCATTGTCGATGATCTGACCGATACCGACAGTGACAGGAATCGTGAGTGCAAAGGGCAGGGCATCGCCAATATCGCCAGTGGTCTGATCGGCGGCATGGCCGGTTGCGCGATGATCGGCCAATCAATGATCAACGTGAAGTCGGGGGGCAGAACACGACTCTCAACCCTCAGCGCGGGCTTGCTGCTGTTGATCATGATGCTGTTTCTGGGCGACTGGCTGGCGCGTATTCCAATGGCTGCGCTGGTAGCGGTGATGATCATGGTCTCGATCAGTTGGGAGTCGATCCGCAACCTCAAACAGTACCCGCTCTCGACCAATATTGTGATGGTCGTGACGGTGATCGTAGTGGTGGCCACCCATAACCTTGCCTATGGCGTGCTGGTCGGGTCTCTGCTGGCCGCCATGTTCTTTGCCAGCAAGATCGGCCGTTATCTCGACGTCACTTCGCGCCGCGATCCCGAGCACAGCCACCGCACTTATTACGTGACCGGGCAGGTGTTTTTCGCCTCTGCCGAGCGCTTCATGGCGTCCTTCGACCTGCGCGAAAACGTCGAAACACTCGCCATTGATCTGCACGAGGCGCATTTCTGGGACATCACTGCAGTTGCCGCGCTCGACAAGGTTGTGCTCAAGCTGAGGAGGGCGGGTATCAGTGTGGACGTTGTCGGCATGAACCAGGCGACGGCCACGCTCGTGGACCGGTTTGGCGTGCACGATAAACCGGAGCGCATCGATTCGTTGATGGGGCATTGATTTGCAAGACCAGTCGAGCAGGATCAGGCCGGGATCTCCAGGCGGATTACCGATCCGCCGCCAGGCCTGTTGCGCACTCCGATAGTGCCGTCATGCTCAAGGCAAATGGCCCGGGCAATGGACAGACCCAGTCCGCTGCCTCCGGAATAGCGCGCCCGGGAACGTTCGGCGCGCCAGAACCGGTCGAATACCTGTTCAAGGTTCTCCGAGCCGAAGCCAGGCCCGCGGTCCGAGACGGTCAGCTCCATGCTCCGTGCGCTGGCTCTGCCGACGATCAGCAGTTCACCGCCCATCGCCGAGTAACGCAGTACGTTATCGACGAGAATATTGACCACCTGACCCATTCGGTCGCGGTCTGCGGTGACGGTCAGTCTCTGGGGAATGTCGATTGTCACGATAACGCCTGCCTCATCGAGCTGTGTGGCAAACCAGCCGATACGCTCGGCGACCAGTTTTTCCAGAGAAAATACGGTTTTGTCCAGGGTCAACTGACCGGCGCTGGCCAGCGAAAGAAGGTGCAGATCACTCACCAGCTTGTTCAGTTGGTCGAGCTGTCGGTGGACCATTTGCAGTTGTGTCAGATCGCGTGGGAACACCTCATCGATCATGCCTTGTATGCGCCCCATGGCGGCGTTCAGCGGCGTGCGCAGTTCGTGAGCAATCATCGCGCTGGATTCACTGACCTCCAGTTCGTAACGGCCCAGTTGGGTGGTCATGGTGTTGAAGTCGCTGACCAGCGCCTGCAATTCGTCCGGGTCTTTGGCGCTCATCGGCAGGCGTGTCTTGAAGTCGCCCTGAGCCACCTGACGTGCGCCTCTGGCAATCGAGGAGAACTGGCTGGAAAGCGGGCGGGAGAACAGAAAACCGAAAAATATGATGATCGGGATGGCTATCATTACCAGCGCTGCCAACACCCACCATTCCTTGTTGGCAATGCCCGGCAACAGGTTCTCGATCGGGTAATACTCGAAGAACAGCTCGCGAAGCTTGACCATGTCCATGGCAGGTTCGGCCTGCAGCCGCATGAATTCCATGCGCACCTCGGCTGGCATTGCCTGCAATGTGAGCCAGTCAGATACCGTGACATGCAACCACATGCAGAACGCAATGATGATCACTGCGCCCACGGCCAGCATGCTCATGCGCATGCCGACCCAGTGCCATAGCGGTTTCTGCCTGTGTCTGAAAAAGCGTCGCATGGGCTTCACCTGAATCGATAGCCGACAGAGCGGACCGTCACCAGCACATTGTCCACACCATGAATTTCGAGTTTGCGACGCAGGTTATGGACGTGCGCATCGACAACCCTGGCCAGCGCTTCGCTGTCGGGCAGGCAGATTTCCAACAGCTCTTCGCGGGTGAAGGCCTTGGAAGGGGTTTTCAGCAAGGTCGACAGTATCTTGAACTCGGTGGGCGTCAGGTCGAGCAGTGTGTCTGCGCTGTCGAGCCCTTCAATGATGGCGGTGACTGCATCCAGGTCCACCAGCAGGTTCTTGTAGCGCAAGTGACGGTCATTGTTGCCGTTCTGCTGCGAGCGCCGCAGGACCGCGTGCACGCGGGCCACCACTTCCTTGGGGTTATAGGGCTTGACCACGTAATCGTCGGCCCCGTAGCGCAATGCGCCGAGCTTTTCCGGTTCATCGCCCATGGCGGTGACCATGATCACCGGTGTATCGCTGCAACGGCGGACTGCCGACAGTACGTCCGTGCCACTGACCAGCGGCAGCATGACGTCCAGCAGAATCAGGTCGGGTTTCCACTGGCGATGCATATCGATACCGCGCTGCCCGTTTTCGGCCAGCCCTACGCTGAACCCGTCACGACGCAGGTAAGCCTCGAGAATGCTGGCGCTGTCGGCATCGTCTTCGACGATCAGAATGCGTTTTCCTGACACAAGAATGCCTCTTGATCAAATCTTGATAATTCACGAACGGTTTATTGAAAGTCGACGTTCAGGATTACGTCCAGTGCCCACTGTCGCGGACAGATCCTATGCTGATGAGTACACCGCTGTCCAAGCGTATCCGCAACCTCGGATGCTGTTGCCTGGCAATGCTGGCGAATCTGGTTTTTTCGGGTTGCTCGCTGGCTCCTGCGTATCAGCGCCCGGCACTGCCGGTTCCTGCCGACCAGCTTTCCGGGGTCGTACCGGCACGCGAGACGTCCGCTGCCATCGCGCTGACCGGCGACGAAGAGGCGCTTGTTTCCGAACTGTCGCCGCAGGGTGAATTGCGGGCTCTGCTGCAGTCAGCGCTGACGTTCAATCGGGATTTTCGCGTGGCGGTGCTACGGGTCGAAGAGGCCAGGGCCATGCGCGGCATAGCTCGAGCCGGTCGTTTTCCAACGATTGCAGCAGGCGTGGAGCGTGACCGTCAGCACTTCGATAATGCTGCCGCCGACGAGCGATATGGCCAGGACATCTCTATTGCCTCGGTGGGCATTTCTGATTTTGAACTGGATTTCTTCGGGCGCTTGCGCAGCCTTTCCGACGCCGCGCGTCATGACTATCTGGCCAGCACGTACGGCCAGCAGGCGGCGCGCAGTGCGCTGGTTGCGGAAGTGGCGCGTGCCTGGCTGGCCGAACGTCTGGCCGCCGCCGTGCAGCAGGATGCGCAGACCGTTCATGATGCCCGATTGATGTTACTGAAAGCGGCCGAAGAGCAGCAGCGTCAAGGTGCCATTTCGCTGGACGATCTCATGGTGCAGCGCCTTGACACGCTGACTGCGCAGCAGCAGGAGCAGGATGCCGTAAGCGGTCACGCCAACGCCTCGCAGGCGCTGCTGTTGCTTACCGGCTACTCGACGGCGTTGCCGACCACCACGCCGGACACGCCTGTACTGACCGCTGCGCTGGTCGACACGCCAGGCTGGTTGTCGAATCTGCCATCTCGGCGTCTGCTGGAACGTTTTGATATCCGTCAGCATGAAGAAGCGCTCAAAGCCAGCAATGCCAACATCGGGGCCGCCCGCGCAGCGTTCTTTCCATCCATAAAGCTCAGCACCGGCGCAGGCCTCCAGAGCGACAGCCTGCGAACATTGTTCAGCAGCGGCAGCGGTGCCTGGTTGTTCACCCCGCAATTGAATCTGCCGTTATTCGACGGTGGACGCAATCAGGCCAACCTGGACCTTGCGCGTGTGCGGCAGCAGATCGCGGTCGCCGAGTATGAAAAGGCCATTCAGAACGCTTTTCGTGAGATGGCCGGTGTGCTGAGCCGTCGCCAGCAGGCCTTGGGCCATGTCCGCAACGATATCGAGCGCGTCGCGCTGGTTCAGGAAAAAGTGCGGCGCCTGTCTTTCGAGCTCAATGCGGGTGCGGCCGAACGTACAGCATTGCTGGCGTCCACCATCCGCATCGCCGAAGCCGACGCAGCCGGGCGCAAGTCCCTCAATGAGCTGCAGCAAAACCGTATCGATCTTTTTCAAGTGCTTCGCGGAGCACAACCGGCACCCCCCCCCCCAATCCTGAATGAAACCGGAGTATCACCATGAGCCATGAAATCTCTCGTCCTCCTGCACGTAGCGCCCTGCTCAAACCTGCGCTTACCGTGTTGATCGCCTCTGCGGCGATGACACTGGTCGGTCAGGCTTGTGCCCAGGACAGTGCATCTACTGAAAGTCAGTCGATGCTCGGCGACAGCTTCAACGTCAATTTTGGTCTCGGCATGGCGGTACTGCCTCGCTATATGGGCGCTGATGAATACCGCAGTCAGGTGCTGCCGATGGTCACGATCCAGCGCGGCATCTTTTTCGCTGATACCGCTCGTGGGGTGGGGCTGCAGTGGCAGTCGGATTCGGGGTTCGGTGCCAGCGCTGCACTGAACTACGACTTTGGCCGTACCGAGAAAAACAGTACAAACCGCCCTGGCTCCAACGAACTGAGAGGGATGGGCACCGTCAAGGGCGCGACCGTCGGCGATTTCATGATCTCTCAGCAGCTCACGCCGTGGTTGTCGGCCAGTGCCGAGGCAGAATTGCGGGTGGCTGGCGAAAAGCGCGGTAACCGCTACCGCTTGGGTTTTGAATGCATCGCCTACCACAGCCAGACCGATACCGTGACGCTCGATATCGATGCGCATGCCGGTGATGGTCGTTACAACCAGACCTATTTCGGTGTGAGCCCGCTCCAGAGCCAGCGCACCGGGTTTTCCAGATTTACCGCAGACAGCGGGATTTACGCGTACTCGGCTGCGCTCGCCTGGCAGCACACCTTTGACGCCCACTGGTCGACCGTTGCAAGCGTCGGGGTGACTCACTACACCGACCAGACCCGTGGCAGCCCGCTGGTCGAGACTGATGCCGAGGGCAGCGGCCTGATTGCTTTGAATTACGCGTTCTAAAGGGATGAGGCCTGTCATGCGATTCCATTCTGATGCGTTTCCTGCTGTGCAGCGATGTGTTTCACACGCTTGCAGTGTCGTCCTGATCGCCCTGATGGTCAGTGGGTGCAGCGATAAACATACGCCCGGCGTCACGGCCATCCGTGCCGTCAAGGTTGAAGCGGCACGGGCGGGAGAGGGAGCCACGGTGCGCTTTATCGGCACCGTTCGGCAGCAGGAGCGCGCCAGTCTGGCTTTCGAATCGGCAGGCTCCCTGACCGAGCTGCGGGTCGACATCGGCGACAGCGTTGAAAAGGGCCAGTTGCTGGCCAGTCTCGATCCCCAGCCTGCGCAGTTGCACCTGCAAGAGGCCCAGGCCAGTTTGCGCCTCGCCAAGGCTCATGCGGTGGAGCGCGAGCTTGATTATCAACGTCAGAAGCGTTTGCTCGCGGCAGGCAGCGTTGCTCAGGGCGTGGTCGAGTCGGCCCTCTCGTCCAGCGAGCAGGCTCGGGCCGAGCAGCTCCGGGCGCAGGCCGAACAGGCGCTGGCTCGTCGCGAACTGGACCGCACCCGGTTGATCGCACCCTTTGCCGGGCGAGTGGTTGCACGTCTTGCAGAACCGCGAACCGTGCTGCCAGCCGGGCAGGTGGTGCTGGATATCGAGTCCGGGGCAGGGCAGGAGGTCGTGGCCGCTGTTCCGCTGACACTTGCCGAGACGCTTAAACCGGGCGACCTTGCCCGAGCCTCGAGCACGGCAGACGGAACTGCCGGGTTTGATCTGGTACTCGAAGGTATCTCCCCGCGCGCCGAGGACGGGCTGGTCAGAACGGCTGTATTTCGTCTGCTGCGGCCTGCCAGCCGCTTGCCCAGCGGCGTCACCCTGCTGGTGCAGTTGCATCCCGATGCCGGCACACAGCCCTTGTCGGTTCCGGTTCAAGCGTTGTGGATGGGAACCGGCAGCGATGTGGCCGAGGTCTTTGTCTACCAGCCGGGCGGAACAGTGGCCATCCGCTCTGTCTCGCTGGGCAGGATCAGGGATGGCCGGGCGCTGATCGCCGGCGGTCTGGTTGCGGGTGAGCGAGTGGTCACTGCCGGTGCTGCTTTCCTGCAGGACGGGCAGACCGTCACGCTGTTCGAGCCTGGCACCCGCTTGAGCGGGGGCACGCAATGAGCCTTACCCACCGCGCAATGGGCGCAAGCCGCCTGACTCTGTTTGCTGCCTGCCTGATTTTGCTGGCCGGCGTGGCGACCTTTTTGGGCTTTCCTTCTCAGGAAGAGCCTTCGGTAACTGTTCGCGATGCACTGGTCAGCGTGTCTCTGGCCGGACTTTCTGCAGAGCGCACGGAAGAGCTGCTTGCCAGGCCGCTCGAGGAGCGTATCCGTGAACTGGCCGAGATCAAGAATGTGGTCACCACGGTCCAACCCGGCCGGGTGATTGTGCAAGTTACCGCGTATGACAACATCAAGGACCTGGGGCTGTTGTGGCAACGACTTCGGGCGAAGGTGGGCGAAACCAGCGGAGTGTTTCCGCCGGGCACCCAAGGGCCGTTCGTGGATGACGATTTCGGTCGCGTGGCCGTGGCTTCCGTCGCGCTGACGGCACCAGGTTTTTCCATGAGCGAGATGCGTGCGCCGATAAAGCGCTTGCGCAATCAGCTCTATGAGCTCAAGGGCGTCGATCAGGTCGAGCTGTATGGTCTGCAGGACGAGCGAATCTACCTCGACTTCGATCACCAGACACTTGCAGCAGCCGGACTTTCGCCTCAACAGTTGCTCCAGCAGTTGCAAAATCGCAACCTGATTGCACCGGGAGGCAGCCCGGTCATTGGTCAGCAGAGCACCACTCTTTCGGTCAGCGGCGAGGTGCTTTCGCTTGAGCAGCTTCGTCAGTTTCCCGTGCAATTGCCCGGCGGGCAGATGGTAGCGCTGCATGACCTGACACGGATATCGGTGGGCCCCGTCGACCCGCCGGAAACCGAGGCGATCTATCAAGGGCAGGATGCTGTCGTACTGGCCGTATCGATGCAGCCCGGCCTCAATGTACAAACGTTCGGCACCGCGCTGCGCAAGAAACTTGGAGAGCTGGAACAGCAACTTCCGGCCGGCTTCACTTTGCACATCGTGACTTTCCAGTCCAGCGTGGTTCAGCACGAGATGAACAAGATGTATCACGTTATGGCCGAAACGGTCGTTATCGTGATGTGTGTTGTCATGCTGTTTCTGGGCTGGCGTACCGGCCTGGTGGTCGGGGTGATTGTGCCCCTTACCATCCTCAGTACGCTGCTGGTCATGCGCTCGCTGGGAATCGAGCTGCAGACAGTGTCGATTGCCGCGATCATTCTGGCTCTGGGCTTGCTGGTGGACAACGGGATTGTCATCGCCGAGGACATCGAGCGACGTCTGCATGCCGGGGAGGATCGGCGACGGGCTTGCGAGGAAGCAGGGCGCACGTTGATGATCCCTTTGCTGACCTCGTCGCTGGTCATCGTGCTGGCGTTTTCTCCATTCTTTCTGGGGCAGACCAGCACGAATGAGTACCTGCGTTCGCTGGCGATCGTGCTCGCTACCACGCTGATCAGTTCGTGGCTGCTCAGTGTCACCGTGACGCCCCTCTTGTGCTTTTACTTCGCCAAGGCGCCAGCGATGGCCGAGTCGACCGATGATGTCGATGAGTATGCATCGGTATTTTACCGTGGCTATCGAAAAATCATCGAGGGGCTGCTGAATCATTCCCTGATCTTCATCGCCAGCATGATGGGGTTGCTGGCCGTTGCAGTGGTGGTGCTGACCCAGGTGCCTTACGACTTTCTGCCCAAGTCCGACCGCATGCAGTTCCAGATCCCGCTGGTGCTGGAGCCTGGCAGCAGGTCACGCGCCACCTCACAAGCCGTGCGCGATATCAGTCAGTGGCTGAGCAGCGATCAGGACGTCAAACACAGCATCGGCTATGTCGCCAATGGCGGGCCAAGAATCGTTCTTGGTCTCAATCCGCCGTTGTCCGCGCCGAACATCGCCTACTTCACCGTCAGCGTGCGCGAAGGTGCCAATCTCGATGCGGTGATCGAGCGAGCCCGGCATTTCATCCTGACCCAGCACCCCGAAATCGAAGCGCAACCTAAACGATTCTCGATGGGAACCACCGAGGCAGGGATTGCGGTTTACCGTGTCATCGGTCCTGACGAAAAAGTACTACGGAATATCGCCCGCAGAATCGAACAGGCCTTGTCGGCGTTGCCGGGAACGCTGGACGTCCACGATGACTGGCGCACCCGTTTGCTGCGCTATGACGTGGTCGTCGATCAGTACAAGGCGCTGCATGCCGGTGTTTCCACTCAGGACATCGCTCAGGCGCTGCAGCTCAGGAACAATGGCTTGTCTGTGTCATCGTTGCAGGATGGCGAAACTGCGGTGGCGATTGTGGCTCGTGAACAGGGCACCCCGACCACGCCTGTAAGTGATCTGGACAGCACGCTGATTTACCCGGCTTCCGGGGCTGCGCCGTTGATGTTGTCGGCGATCGCCACGGTCGAGCCGGAGGCCGAAGCGTCGACCATTCAGCGCCGCAATCTGGAGCGCGCGATAACGGTGGTCGGGCACAATCCATCGCTGACCGCCACGTCGATCATTGAGCAGTTGGCACCGAACATTGCGACGCTCAACATGCCTGCGGGTTACCGCATTGAACTGGGCGGCGAAATAGAGGACTCGGCCGAGGCTAATCAGGCGCTGCTGCAGTACATGCCGCATGCACTGGTGGCGATGCTGTTGTTGTTCGTCTGGCAGTTCAATTCGTTTCGCAAGTTGCTGATCGTTATTTCCAGTGTGCCCTTTGTGCTGATTGGCGTGGCGCTGGCCCTGGTGCTCAGCGGGTACCCATTCGGCTTCATGGCAACCTTCGGATTACTGTCGCTGGCGGGGATCATTGTCAACAACGCGGTTTTACTGCTCGAACGCATCGAGGTTGAGCGCGGATTGGGGCTGCCGGTTCGTGACGCGGTGGTCAACGCCGCGATCAAGCGGTTACGGCCAATCGTGATGACCAAACTGACCTGCATCATCGGGCTGATTCCATTGATGCTCTTTGCCGGCCCGCTCTGGGAAGGTATGGCGATCACCATCATGGGCGGTCTTGCATTGGGTACGTTGGTCACGCTTGGGTTGATCCCGATTCTGTACGGGCTGCTGTTTGATCGGTTCGAGCGCTGGCGCACGGCGAGCTGACTCATGACGACCGGTGCTTGTGTAAGGTATGGTCCTGAAAACCTCGACCAACCGAACACAAGGACGGAACAACATGCGCTCATTCTCCCGCTCGCCACTGGCCGCTCAACTTGCCTTGGCGCTGGCGTTGACAGCTCTGGCACCAGCGGCCCTGGCCGAACCGCACAAGGCGATCCAGGCCGATGCCGAGCACTACAAGGACGACGCCTTGAAACTGCTGGAGCGTCTGGTGAACATCGATTCAGGTTCCGGGTATGTACCGGGTCTGACCAAAGTCAGTGACATCGCGATTGAGGAACTCAAGCAGCTCGGTGCAACCATCGAGCTCGTTCCCAATACTCCAGAGGCCAGCAATCACGTGGTTGCCACCCTTAAAGGCACCGGCAAGGCAAAGATTCTGCTGATGGCGCACATGGACACCGTGTTCAAGGAAGGTTCTGCGGCCGAGCGTCCGTTTCATATCAAGGAGGGGCGTGCCTACGGCCCGGGCGTCATGGATGACAAGGGCGGCATCGTGGCCGCCATCTACGCATTGAAGGTGTTGCACAACCTGAAATTCACCGACTACGCGCAGATCACGGTATTGCTCGACGCCAGTGAAGAAACCGGTTCAGGTGTCGCTACCGAGCTGATCAAGAAGACCGCGAAAGAGCACGATGTCACGCTGAACCTGGAGCCCGGTCGTCCGGCCGATGGCCTGGTGGTGTGGCGCAAGGGGTCTGCAACTGCACTGGTCGACGTCAAGGGCAAGGCATCGCACGCGGGCGTTGCGCCGGAACTGGGACGCAATGCTGCCACCGAGGTTGCACATCAGATCCTGCAACTCGGCAAGCTGGGTGACGAGGAGAAAAAAACCACCATCAACTTCACGGTGCTCAAAGCGGGGGATCGCACCAATGTGATTCCTGATCAGGCCAGCGCCAAGGCCGACGTGCGTGCAGCCGTGCCGGAGGAGTTTGATCGGGTCGAACAGGACCTGGCCAGGGTATCGGCCAACAAGCTGGTGCCTGACACGGAGGTCAAGACCAGTCTGGTCCGTGGCCTGCCGCCGATGCCGCAAACCGCGCAGTCCGATGCATTGGTCGCGACGGCGCAAGGCATCTACGGCGAACTGGGCCGTAAGCTGACCATTGAGGGGAGCGGGGGTGCGGCTGATTCAAGCCTGTCTGCCAGCGTGGGTACACCAACGCTGGATGGCTTCGGGATTGTCGGTGGCAATATCCATACGCCCGAAGAGTATGCCGAAGTGGACAGCGTGGCACCGCGAATCTATCTGCTGTCGCGGATGATCATGAAGTTGTCCGGGCAACCGTGATTCGAGAAGCCTCCCGCGCATGTCACGGGAGGCTTTTTGAACCGATGACCCGCTTTCAAACAGATACGGGGCTGCAAGGACTCGATGCAGTGCACAAAGGAAAGCCGCACTTCTCCTGAGGTAAAGAGGGGTTGGCTCAGCCAATGCTTTCGCTCAGTCGCCCACGATCACCGTCATTTTCCTGGTACATCTTCAGCCCCGGCACGAGTCCGCTTCAGACACTATCGCGGTTAGTGCACCTGCCTATATTTAATTATGACCTTAATGCTACATCGCGCAGGTACGCTGCCTCCGATCAATATTGAGCATCGGATCTCGAACTCAGGGTCGATGATCAATGCTGCTCAATTTGAATGTTAAAAAGTTCAACAAAACGGATACATGGTCGATACAAAAATTTGACGCCATATTGATGGCGATCTAGTATTGCCCGCCTTTTGATATCAATATGCTACTGCAAGGACGCACCGTGTATCCCCATGTTCCCAGACTGGCTTTGCTGCTACTGCTCGCCATCGCGCCAGCTACTTCGCTCGCAGCCACTGTCCCCGCCAGTTCACCCGGTGAACAAGACCTTATCCGCGACCGTCAGGATCGCCTGCTTGAAGAGCAGCGCCGTCGCCTTGAAGAGCTCAAAGACCTGCCGGGCAAACAAACGGCACCCGTCGCCCCCAGCGCGCCTGCCGATACCCGCTGCTTCACCATCAATCGTATCGAACTCAAGGGTGCCGACTCGCTGTCGTCCGTCGAGCGTGACGCGCTGACCGCGCCGTATCAAGGCAAGTGTCTTGGTGTTGCGCAGCTCAACGAGCTGCTGAAAGTCATCACCGATCACTACCTCGAAAAAGGCCTGGTGACGACTCGGGCCTATCTGCCACAACAGGACCTGTCCACCGGCGACCTGCAAGTGCTGGTCATCGAGGGCAAGCTGGAGCACCTGCGCGGCGATGCTGCCAGCGGCCTGTCGACACGTGAGCTGGCCATGACTTTTCCCGGCAGGGAAGGCCAGATGGTCAACCTGCGTGAAATCGAGCAGATGGTCGATCAGCTCAATCGTCTGCCGTCCAATCAGGCGCAAATGGAACTGACCCCCGGCCAGGTCGTGGGTGGCAGCGATGTGGTCGTCAAGAACACTCCGCAAAAGCCGTGGCGTGCCAACCTGTCGCGTACCAATGAGGGCCAGCGCAGCACCGGTGAGCAGCAGTGGAATGCCGGGCTTGAGTGGGACAACCCGTTGGGGCTGGCCGATCAGTTCAGCTTGCGCGGCGGCCACGATGCTATCAGCGACCGGCAGAAAGCCTCGCGCAACGCTTCGCTTGCCTACAGTCTGCCGTGGGGCTGGTGGACGTTCAGCTACTTGTACAACACCAGCGAATATCGCTCGGTGGCGCAGGCTTCGAACATTAACTTCAAGCAGGACGGCGACAGCCAGAACCACCAGTTCAAGGTCGAGCGGGTGGTGTATCGCGACGCGCTGAGCAAGACCTCGCTCAATGCCGGTCTGTCCTGGCTGCGCACCAACAATTATGTCGAAGACAGCAAGCTGGCGGTCAGTAGCAATCGCCTCACTGAGGCGCAGTTCGGCATCAACCACGGGCGGCGGGTCGGTTCGGCGTTCGTCAACATCGATCTGGGCATGCAGCAAGGCAGCGGTGCTCTGGACGCGCAAGGCAACCACGATCCTCGCCCGGGTGAGGCGGATGCACGTTATCGCAAATACACCGGCACCCTCAGCTACCTGCATCCCTTTCAGCTGTGGGGCGAAAACCTGAGCTTCACCAGTCTTGCCACCGGGCAGCGCAGCGAGGATGTGCTGTTCAGCTCGCAACGCACCAGCCTGGGCGGATCGTCGTCGGTGCGTGGTTACAAGGATGAATTTTTGTCCGGTGACAGCGGTGGCTACTGGCGCAATGAAATGCGTCTGACCCGTCCGGTGACGCTGGACTGGTTGCGCCCGGTGTTCGCCGAGTATGGCGCGGCCGCCGGTTACGACCAGGGTGTGATTCGCAACGACCGTTATAACGGTGACCAGCATGGGCGCTTGTCCAGCAACTCGTTCGAACTGTTTACCCGAGGCCGGCACGTCGCGGCTTCAGTGACCTTTGCGCATTCCCTGGAACGTCCCGATGTGATCGAGCGTGAAGCACCGATCTATTTCCGTATGGACGTCTTTCTTTAACAACGCCGCTTTCAAATTTTTCCTTCCGAGGTCACCTACATGGACGTCCACCAACTGGCCCTGCTTGCACGTCAGCCCTCCGCTGCACTGATCGAGCGTCCGTCCTTTTGGGGAATGCCAAAGCGTGGCCTAGCGCTGGTCCTGGCCAATGCCCTGTTCTGGCAGCCATTGCTGGTTCAAGCCGAAGGCATCGTGGTCAGTGGCACGAATACCAGCCTGAACCAGGCCGGCAATGGCGTGCCTATCGTCAACATCGCCGCGCCCAATGCCAGTGGCCTGTCACACAATCAGTATCAGCAGTTCAACGTCGACAGCCAGGGCGTTATCCTCAACAACTCCACCAACCAGACCCAGAGCACCCAACTGGGCGGGATCATCGTCGGCAACGCCAACCTGCGCGGCACGGCGGCCAGCACTATCCTCAACGAAGTGGTCGGAGCCAACGCCAGTCAGCTCAAGGGCTATACGGAAGTGGCCGGGCAAGCGGCGCGGGTCATCGTCGCCAACCCGTACGGCATCAGTTGCAACGGCTGCGGTTTCATCAATACCCCGCAGGTCACACTGACCACCGGCAAACCGGTGCTGGATGCCAGTGGGCAGTTGCAGCGTTTCAATGTGCAGGGCGGCAGCATATCCATCGACGGCGTGGGGCTGAACGCGGAAAACGTCGACCAGTTCGACATCATCACGCGCAGCGCGAAGATAAATGCCGAGCTGCACGCCAAGCGCCTCAACATCATTGCCGGTCGCAACGATGTCGACGCGCAGACCCTTAATCCCACCGCACTGCCTGACGACGGCAGTGCCAAACCGGAACTCGCCGTCGACAGCTCGGCGCTGGGCGGGATGTATGCGGGCGCAATCCGCCTGGTGGGCACCGAGGCAGGCGTCGGGGTCAGGCTTGCCGGAAATATGGCGGCCAGTGGCGGTGATATCCAGATCGATGCCAACGGTCATTTGAGCGTGACGCAAACCGCTGCCAGCGGTGCCGTGGTGGTCAAGGCCAACAGTGCCGAGGTTAACGGGCCTGTCTATGCAGGGTCTTCTTTGGGCATGACCACGGCAGGTGATCTCATCACTCGGCAGAACGTCGCCGCACGCGATGCGCTGAGCCTTTCCGCAGGCGGGCAACTCAACAACTCGGCAGTGATCGAGGCCGGCATCAATGCAGACAACAGCCGCAACGGTTCAGGCGATGTAACGCTGTCTGCCAACGGGCTGAACAACAGCGGCAGCATCACCGCCAGTCGCGCCTTGCAGGCCACCATTACCCAGACCCTGAACAACCAGGGTGCCACACTGAACGGGCAGTCCGGCACACGCATCGTGGCGGGCTCGGTCGACAATCGTCAGTCCGGCCGAATTCTGAGCCAGGCTGGCACTGTCGATATCAACGCTTCTCAGTTACTCAACAGCCAGAGTGGGCTGATCAGCAGTAACGGCAACCTGACCATCACCGCCGGGTCTCTGGACAACAGCCAGCAAGGCAAACTGTCCAGCAGCAGTGGTTTATCCGCCCGCATTTCCGGGCAGTTGCTCAACCAGTTGGGGCTTGTCAGCGCCAATGGCGATCTGCTGCTCAACGCGGCAGGCGTGGACAACCGCAGCGCGGAAATCTCCAGTCTTGGCAGCCTGACCTCGACGGTGGGGCAGTTCAACAACAGCGAAAAAGGCCGCCTGCTGGCCAACGGCGCGTTGCAGCTCACGTCCGACCACTTGAATAACCAGAGCGGTTCGGTGGCAGGGCAGCAGGGCGTGCAATTGAATCCGGGGCAACTGACCAATACCGGCAACGGCAGCGTTTACGGCAAAAACAATCTGAATCTGGCCCTTGATGGCGCGTTGAACAACGACCAGGGCGTGCTACGCAGCGATGGCACACTGGATGTACGTGCGGCGTCTCTGAGCAACATCGCCGGCAGCGTGACCAGCGGCGGCACGGCGTCAGTCAGGGCGAGCGGTTCGGTGGTCAACCGGGGCGGGCAGATCCTCAGCGACGCTGGCCTGACGCTGAGCAGCGCCAGCCTTGATAACAGTCAGAGCGGGCGAATAGCCGGTAATGGCCTGATGCTCACCACGGGTGCCTTCGACAACCATCTGGATGGCCGCCTGACCAGCACCGGCGCACTCCAACTGACTGCCGGGCAGGTCAACAACAGTGAAGCCGGTCGTATCGCCAGCGCCATGGCATTGACCGCCGTAGTGACTGGCCTCAATCAGACCAACGACGGGCGTCTGTACAGCAACAGCGATGTCAGCCTGGACATGAACAATGGTCTGCTGAACAACCAGAGTGGTTTGATCAATGCGCCGGGCCAGTTGCTGCTGAAAAACGTCAGTACAGTCAACAACCGGAGCGGCAAGATCTCCACCGCCAATGGCTTCACGCTGGCAGCCACGTCGCTGGACAACACCGATGGGTCGATACTCAGCGACAAGGCGCTCGTCGTGCGTATCAACCAATTGCTGACCAACCTGCGCGGTCTGGTTTCTGCGACCGGTCTTGATCTGACAGCCAGCTCACTGAACAACCGCAGTGGCGAAACTTCCAGTCTCGGCACGCTGACTGCCAACGTTGGCCAGTTCGACAACCGTGAGAAAGGCCGATTGCTGGCCAACGGTGCGCTGCTGTTGACTGCGGACGGCTTGAATAACCTGAACGGGGTCGTTTCCGGGCAACAGGGCGTGCAACTGAATCTGGGGCAACTGAACAACTCGGGCAATGGCAGCCTTTATGCCAAAGATGCCTTGACCGTGACGCTGGGCGGCGTGCTGGTGAATGATCAGGGCGTGGTGCGCAGTGATGGCGCTATGGACCTTAACGCAGCCGGTCTGGCCAATACCAATGGCAGCGTGACCAGCGCCGGAACAGGCGTGCTCAATGTCAACGGTGCGGTCGTCAACCAGGGCGGGCAGATCGTCAGTGATGCGCAACTGACCCTCAACAGTGGCAGCCTGGACAACAGCCGCAGCGGTCGTATCGCCGGTAACGGTGTTGTACTGAATACCGGCGCGTTCAATAACCAACAAAGCGGCAATCTGTCCAGCACCGGGGCCATGCGCCTGACGGCGGGGCAGGTCGACAACAGCGCCGCCGGGCGTATTGCCAGCGCCATGGCATTGACCGCCGTGGTGACTGGCCTCAATCAGGCCAACGACGGGCGTCTGTACAGCAACGGCGATGTCAGCCTGGACATGAGCAATGGTCTGCTGAACAACCAGAGCGGGCAAATAACCGCTCCCGGTCAGTTGCTGCTGAAAAACCTGAACGTTGTCGACAACCAGCGCGGCAAAATCTCCAGCGCCAACGGTTTCACGCTGGCAGCCACGTCGCTGGACAACACCGACGGCTCGCTAATCAGTGACAAAGCGCTGATCGTGCGCATCAATCAGTTGCTGAACAACCTGCGCGGGCAGATTTCCGCCAATGGCGTCAACGCAAGCGCCGCAACGCTGGACAACCGTCTTGGCGAACTGTCCAGCCTTGGCGGCCTCACGGCCAGCATCGGCCAGTTCGACAACCGCGAAAAAGGCCGCCTGCTGGCCAACGGCGCGCTACTGCTAACTGCGGATGGCTTGAATAACCTGAACGGGATCGTTTCCGGGCAGCAGGGCGTACAACTGAACCTTGGGCAGCTGACCAATACCACCGGCGGCAGCGTCTATGCCAAAGACGGTCTTGGTCTGACCCTTAGCGGGGCATTGAACAATGATCAGGGCGTACTGCGCAGCGACGGTTCGCTGACTGCAAGTGCTGCCTCGCTGGCAAACAGCGCGGGCACTGTCAGCAGCGCCGGGGTTGCGTCGATCAGTATCAAGGACGGCGTCGTCAACCAGAGCGGGCAAATACTCGGCGATGCACAACTGACGCTCGACAGCGCCAGCCTCGACAACAGCCAGAGCGGGCGAATCGCCAGCAATGGTCTGGTACTCACTACCGGGGCGTTCGATAACCATAAGGACGGCCGCCTCACCAGTACCGGCGCACTCCAGCTGAATGCCGGGCTGGTCAACAACAGCGATGCCGGTCGTATTGCCAGCGCCATGGCCCTGACCGCCGTGGTCACCGGCCTCGACCAGTCCAACGACGGGCGTCTGTACAGCAACAGCGATGTCAGCCTGGACCTGAGCAATGGCGTACTGAACAACCAGGGCGGCCTGATCAACGCGCCGGGTCAGTTACTGCTGAAAAACCTGAACGTCGTCAACAACCAGCGAGGTGAGATTTCCAGTACCAACGACTTCACACTGGCGGCCACTTCGCTGGACAACACCGAGGGTTCATTGCTTGGCGACAAGGCCCTTGTAGTACGTATCAATCAACTGCTGACCAACCTGCGCGGCAAGATTTCCGCCAATGGCGTCAATCTGAACGCTGCAACGCTGGACAACCGTAATGCCGAGCTGTCCAGCCTTGGTACCCTGAGTGCCAACCTCGGCGAGTTCGATAACAGCAGCAAAGGCCGCCTGATGGCCAACGGCGCACTGCTGCTGACAGCCAGCACGCTGAACAACCAGAACGGCGTGGTTTCCGGGCAGCAGGACGTACAGCTGAACCTGGGCCAGTTGAGCAATACGGGCGCTGGCAGTGTTTACGCGAAAAGCAGGCTGGGACTGACGCTGACCGGCGCGTTGAACAACAATCAGGGCGTGCTGCGCAGCGATGGCGCGCTTGAGTTGAACGCGGCTTCCCTTGCCAACACTGGCGGCCGGGTCACCAGTGCCGGTGTTGCCACGCTGAAAGCCGATGCAGCGGTCGTCAACCAAGGCGGGCAGATCATCAGCGATGCCAGCCTGACGCTTTCCAGCGGCAGTCTCGATAACAGCCAGAGCGGTCGCATTGCCGGCAATGGTGTGGCGCTCACCACTGGCGCTTTCGACAACCATCAAGACGGCCGCCTGACCAGTACCCGCGCACTCCAGCTGAACGCCGGGCTGGTCAACAACAGTGAAGCCGGTCGTATCGCCAGCGCCATGGCCCTGACCGCAGTGGTCACCGGCCTGAATCAGACCAACGATGGCAAACTGTACAGCAACAGCGATGTCAGCCTGGACCTGAGTAACGGCGTGCTGACCAACCAAGGCGGTTTGATCAATGCGCCGGGGCAGTTGCTGCTGAAAAACCTTGCTGCGGTCAACAACCAGGACGGCGAAATTTCCAGTGCCAACGGTTTCTCGCTGGTGGCCACTTCGCTGGATAACACCGATGGTTCGGTCATCAGCGACAAAGCCTTGATCGTAAGCATCGACCAGTTGCTGACCAACCTTCGCGGTCTGATTTCCGCTAAAGGTATCCAACTGAATGCTGCGACGCTGGACAACCGCAACGCGGAACTCTCCAGCCTTGGAGAGCTGACCGCAACCGTCGGCCAGTTCGATAACAGTGGCAAGGGCCGTTTACTGGCCAATGGTGCGTTGCTGCTCAACGCCGACAGCCTGGACAACCAGAGCGCAGGTGCCGTCTCCGGACAGCAGAGTGTGCAGTTGAACGTCGGGCAACTGATCAACACCGGCAGTGGCAGCATCTACGCCAAAAACAGTCTGGGTCTGAAAGTCACGGGCGTCCTCAACAACGATCAAGGAACATTGCGCAGCGGTGGCACGCTGGTGCTGAGTACCGCTTCTCTGGGCAATACTGCCGGTAGCGTCACCAGCGCCGGCGCCTCGTCTCTGACGGTCGATGGCCCGGTTGTGAACCGCGGCGGGCAGATTCTCGGCGATTCAACGATGGTGCTCACCAGTGGCAGTCTCGACAACAGCCAGAAAGGTCGTATTGCCGGCAAGGGGGTAAAACTCGTCACAGGCACCTTTGACAACCAGCAAGGCGGTCGCCTGACCAGTACCGCAACCCTCCAGCTCGATGCAACGCTGGTGAACAACAGTGATGCCGGTCGTATCGCCAGCGCCATGGCGCTGACTGCCGTGGTCACCGGCCTGAATCAGACCAACGACGGCCGACTGTATAGCAACAGCGATGTCAGTCTCGATTTGAGCAACGGCGCGCTGAACAACGACAGCGGTCTGATTACCGCACCGGGTCAGTTGCTGCTGAAAAATCTTAATGCAGTCAGCAACCGCAACGGCGAAATCTCCAGCGCCAACGGCTTTACTCTGGCCGCAGCTTCGCTGGACAACACCGGCGGTTCGGTGCTTGGCGATAAAGCGCTGGTCGTGCGTGTCGACCAGCTGTTGACCAACCTGCGTGGCCTGGTTTCCGCCAATGGAATCGATCTGGCCGCTGGCGAGCTGAACAACGACAGTGGCAGCGTGAGTAGCGATGCTGATCTGCTGCTGACTATCGCCGGCAAACTATCGAACCAGAACGGCGAGCTGACCAGCGCCGGTAACACCACCCTCAACGCGCTGAGCCTGGGCAATGCCAACGGCCAGGTCATGGCCGACCGGTTTCTGAAGCTGGCGATTACCGATGCCATCGACAATCAGGCAGGGACATTGGGCGCAGGGAAGGGTGCCGACATTAGTGCGGCGAGTCTGGACAACCGGCAAGCCGGTGCACTGGTCACGGATGGTCAACTGGACCTCACGCTGACCGGCGCACTGGACAATCGCGCCAGTGGCAGCCTGCAAGCCAAAGGCCCGATGAACCTGACCAGCCAGGCGCTGGATAACCGTGGCGGCCGTGTTACCGCGCAGAACCTGTTGATGATACGCAGTGCCAGCCTGGACAACCGCGGCGGTGCGATTCGCGCCGAGAAAGGCCTGCAACTGTTCGTCGATGCACTCGACAATAGCCAGACCGGCCTGAGCACTGCCTCAAAAGGTCTGATCAACAGCAACGCCGGCCTTGAGCTGGTTGGCACGCGTCTGGACAACCAGAACGGTCTGCTCAACGCCGCTGGCCTGATGCAGTTGCAGGTCGACAGCGTTCTCAACGGCAACGGTCGTATCGCCAGTCAGGCTGACATGGTTGCCAACGTCGCCAGTCTGACCCAACAGGGCGGCGAGCTGGTTGCGCAGGGCACGCTGACCCTGACCGGCAAAACCCTCGACAACCGGTCGGGTGGCCTGGTGGGTTCCACAAAAGCGCTGAAAATCGATGTGGATGACATCGACAACAAGGCCGGTGAACTGTCCAGCCAGATCGGCGTGGACATCATCGCCAAGACGCTCGACAACAGTGATGGCGGCAAGGTCCTGGCAGGTACAGCGCTGGGCCTGACCGTGACGCGGGTGATCAACCTCAACAAGGGCTTGCTGTTTGGTAACACCCTGCGTCTCGACGGTGCGCGGCTGGAGAACGCAGGCGGTACGCTGGCCAGCCAGCAGGACCTGAACATCAGTCTGTCCGATGAACTCGATAACAGCGGCGGCCTGCTCAGCAGTGAGTCGGCCATGACCGTCAGCGCGGCGTCCCTGCAAAACGCTGCCGGCAGCCTGTCCAGTGCCGATGCCTTGAAAGTCACCACCACTGGCGCGTTGAGCAACCAGGCGGGTGTAATTACGACTGATGCGGCGCTGACGCTGAGCAGCGCAAGTCTGGACAACAGCCAGGCCGGCAAACTGTCTGGCAAGGGCGCTACGCAGGTCACCACCGGTACGTTTGACAACAGTCAGGGTGGTCGCCTGACCAGCAGCGACACGCTGCAATTGACCGCAGGCAAGGTGATCAACCAGAACGCCGGGCGCATTGCCAGTGCGCTGGCCTTGACCGCCAGCGTCACCCGCCTCGATCAGCAGGCGGGCGAATTGTTCAGCAACACGTCGCTGAGCCTGGACCTCAACAACGGCCAGTTGAATAATCAGGGCGGTTTGATCAACGCTCCTGGCGTATTGCTGCTGAAGAATCTCGACGGCGTCGCCAACCAGAACGGCGAAATCTCCAGCGCACAGGCGTTCAGCATGAACGCCGGCAGCCTCGATAACAGCGGTGGCAAACTGCTCAGCAGTCAGGCCCTGACGCTGGTGGTGAACAAGGCCCTGAGCAACCTCAAAGGTAATATTTCCGGCGCTGCGCTGAGCATTAACAGCGACAGCCTGGATAACACCGAAGGCATGATCAGCAGCCGCGCAGACCTGGACGTGACGGTAAACACCGCCCTGACCAACGCCAAGGGCACGCTGATCGGCGACGGCAATGTGAATCTGAGCGCTGCAACGGCAGACAATCGCCTCGGACAACTGGCGAGCAAGCAAAACCTAGACGCGCGGATCGGCAACCTTCAACAGCAGAACGGCCAGATGCTTGCCCAGGGCACATTGACCTTGCGCGGCGAGGCGCTGGATAACCGTCAGAACGGTTTCATCGGCGCGACCAGAGCCCTTGCTATCAGTGTCACCAGCATCGACAACCGCGGCGGTGAACTGTCCAGCCAGGACATGATGACCCTGACCGGCCAGCAACTGAACAACAGTGATAAAGGGCGGGTTCTGGCGCAGAAAGCATTGAATCTGAACATCGCACAGACCACTAACCGTGCTAACGGTTTGCTTTCCAGCCAGGCGGGCCTGACGCTGACCGGCAGCACGCTGGACAACACCGGCGGCGCACTGAGCGCCCTCAAGGCGCTGGGTATCGACCTGTCGGCAGCGCTCGATAACAGCCAGGGCCTGATCAGCGGTGAAGACATCCTGACAGTGAAGGCCGGCAGCCTGACCAACACCGCAGGCAGTGTTTCCAGTGCTGGAACACTGACCCTCGACAGCGCCGGTGCAATCGGCAATCAGGGCGGCAAGCTGGTGACCGATGGTGCGCTCGACCTCAAAAGCGCCAGCCTCGATAACCGTCAGCTCGGCAACATCAGCGGTAAAGGTTTGCTGACCCTGAGAACCGGTGATTTCGACAACAGCCAGAACGGTCGCGTCAGCAGCAGCGATCGACTGGAACTGACCAGCGCGCAATTGAACAACAGCAGCGGTGGCAGCATCGGCAGCAGCCAGGCACTGACCGCCAGCGTCAGCCGTCTCAGTCAGCAGGGCGGCAGGTTGTTCAGCAATACGTCCTTGAGCCTGGACCTGAACAATGGCCAGCTGGACAATCAGGGCGGTTTGATCAACGCGCCAGGCGCACTGGTGCTGAACAACGTCAATGAAGTTCTGAACCAGAACGGCGAAATCTCCAGCGCCCAGGCGTTCACTGTCAACGCTCAACAACTCAATAACAACGGCGGCAAATTGCTCAGCAATCAGGTGCTGACCCTGCGCATCGCCCGAGCACTGAACAACGTAAAAGGCATGATCGCCGCCGCTGGCGTCGACGCTGTCGTCAACACCCTCGATAACACGAGCGGTACACTGACCAGCCGCAACAACCTGGGCCTGACGGTCACCGGGCTGCTGACCAACCGTGACAACGGCCTGATCAATGCAACCCAGGCGCTCAAGGTGGGCGCGGCCAGCCTCGACAACCAGAACGGTCAGGTGCTGGGCGGCACCAGCCTGATCCTCGACTCAGCATCGATCAACAACACGGTAAAAGGGCTGATCAACAGCGCCGGCACCCTGAACCTGACGGCGGGCAGCCTGGATGCCGGCAACGGCGGCGAAGTGTCGGCAGCACGCGACATGACCCTGGTTCTCAACGCCCTGTCGCTCAATGGCGGACGCCTGATGAGTGATGCCGGGCTGTCCATCGACATGGCGGGCAACGACCTCGACAACCGTAGTGGCTTGATTACCGCTGATGGTTCGCTGAGCCTCAGCCGCCTGCGTGACCTGAACAACCAGTCTGGCGAAGTCTCCAGTGCACAGAGCTTTACCCTAAGCGGCCGCACGCTCGATAACACCAGCGGCAAACTGATCAGCAGTAATGTGCTGACGGTCAGCGCTACCGGTTTGCTCAATCAGAATGGCATGATTTCCGGCTGGCAGGGCCTGAACGTCGCCGGTAACCGTCTCGACAACCGCAACAGCGGCACATTGTCCAGCCGCAGTGGCAACCTTGTGGCGAACCTGACCGGCGAGCTGCTCAACGGTGGCAATGGCGCGCTGGTCAGCCAGAACGCCATGAACGTAAGCGCTGACAGCCTCGACAACCGCGGCGGCATCCTGTCCAGCGGCACGGGCCAGACCCTGAACGTAGCGGGCCTGCTGAACAATAGCCAGAGCGGTCTGATCGACAGCGGCGCAGGGCTGGTCGTCAAAGCCAATGCCCTGAGCAACGCGGCCGGCAACCTGACGGCTCAGCAGGATTTGAGCTTTGAAGGCAGCAGCCTCGACAACAGCGCCGGCAACCTGAGCAGCAGGGGCGCAATGACTCTGGACCTGCTGGAAAGCCTGACCAACACCAGCGGCAAGCTGGCCAGTGGTGGCACCTTGCTTTTGCGGCGTAGTGCCGCGATCAACAACCAGGCCGGGCAACTGATCAGTCAGAGCCTGATGACCCTCAACACATCGGGGCAACTGGACAACCGTAACCGCGGCACCGTCGCGGCCAACAATACACTGGCAGTCGTCGCAAGCGGCAGCGTACTCAACGACGCCGATGGCCTGATCTACAGCCAGAACGCCGATGCGCGAGTACAGGCAGCCAGCCTGTCCAACGTGCGCGGCACGGTACAGAGCGTCGGTGCTCTTCGCGTTGATGCCGCCAGCTCCGTCGACAACCAGAACGGCCGGATCATCGCACAGAGCGGTGACCTGAACCTGAGCGCTGCCAACCTCTACAGCCAGGGCGGCGTGCTGTCCAGCCTGCAAGGGGCGTTTACAGCGAATGTAACCGGCGTCCTGAAAAACGGCTACGACACCAATCGCCAGGGCGGTGTTATCCAGGCACAGCGCCTCAACCTGACAGCGCTGGGCGGCTTCGACAACTACGGCGGACGAGTCTCGGCGCGCGCTGGTGAAGCGCTGATCACTACCCCCGGCTTCGACAACCGCAACGGCGGGCTGTACGCCAAAGGTCTGGTGCGGGTCACCGGTGTCAACTTCGACAACAGCGGCGACAACGACGGCCAGATTGCGGGCGGCCAGGTCGAACTGAACCTGAGCGGCGCACTGAACAACCGTCTGGGCATCATCGAAAGTGACAGTACCCTGGCCATCACGGCTGCCAGTCTGGACAACCAGACCGGGCAACTGCGTGCGCTGGGCGGTGGCGGTGCGACAAACTTTCAAATCGGCAACCTGTTCGACAACCGCAACGGTACGCTGGAGAGCGCCAACAGCGACCTGATTCTCAATGCTGGTGGGTTTCTGAATGGTGGCGGGTCGCTGTTGCATACGGGTAATGGCACGTTTGATATTTCTACAGCCAACCTGACCAATGCTGGCGGCAGCATTGTCACTCGTGGTGGATTGACACTGAGTGCCGATAGCTGGACTAACAGCAGCGTGATTCAGGCCGGGCGCCTCACCGTCAACGTCAATAACCTCAGCCAAACCGCTAGCGGCCAGTTGCTAGCATCGACCAGCCTTGTCGGTAACGGTGGAAATTGGAATAACGATGGACTGATCGCCAGTGACGGCTCGCTAAGTTTCAACCTTGGCGGTACATACGGCGGCAATGGACGTCTCAGCAGTCTCGGAACGCTCGGGCTGAGTGCTGCGCAAGTGAACCTTAACGCCGCTTCGACTATCGCTGGCGGTGGTGACACTTCGGTTTCGGTGGCGGGGCAGTTGAGCAATATAGGTCGCCTGACCTCGGCGACCAACCTTACCGTCAATGCGGGGAGCATCAACAACCAGGGCACGCTGGGCAGCGGTCAAGCGCTGACTGTGACCACCGGCTCGCTGGTCAATGATCGCGGGCTGGTCTTCAGCGGCAACAACATGAGCCTGCGGGTCGGTTCGCTGAACAACAGTTATGCCAATATCTACAGTCTGGGCAATCTTTCGGTTGACCGTAACGGGCAAGGCGCTCTGGCCGACAGCATCGTCAACAGTTCGGCGTCGATTCAAAGCGACGGCAGCATGAGCCTGGCGGCGAGCACGATACAGAACATCCGAGCGATTTTGACTACCAGCAACGGCGGTATCTACACCGCCATGATTGTAGAGGGTGCGTGCAACCGGGAATTCTACAACAACGACTGCAGCGGCAAGGCAACTCATACCTGGGACATCACCCAGCGTGAAAAACTGGAAGTGACCGCTGCCAGTGCAGCGTCCGGCATTATCGCTGGCGGTAATCTGAACATAAACGGCGGCGATCTGTTCAACCAGAGCAGCACCATCGTCACCAGCGGCAACCTCACCGCTACGCTGAACAATCTGAACAACACCGGCGTAGAGGCCAGCGATACCGAAACAATGCGTTCGTTCCGCAGCGCTCGTACCAGCAACGCCGGTTCCTGGACCAATGCCGCTCGCGACTTCACTGAGCAGTACTGGTTTACCAGCAGCGGTTATGACGCTAACAACATTGGCGGCCTTGAGGCGGCGATGGCTAAATTCATCGCCACTACCGAAACCGAAATGCCTGAGTTCCGCAAGGTTACCCAGTTGTCCAATGGCGATCAGAGCTATGCCGCCGTTATCCAGGCCGGCGGTGCGGTCAACGTCAACGCAAGTAACAACATCGGCAACAATGTCGTACGCGCTGGCTACAGCTACGTGAGCGGCGGTTCGCGCACTGACACCAACGCTCCGGGCAGTCAATTCTCTACCCGTATTACCGTCAATCAGCAATTGCCACCAGACCTGGCCCAGCAGCAAGTCAATCCTTTAAGCCTGCCAGGCTTCAGCCTGCCGACCGGCCAGAACGGCCTGTTCCGCCTGAGTGGCCAGACCGGCACCGCAGCCACTGTCGCTCAACCTGTCGGCCTGCCGCAAAGCTGGACAATGGGCAGCGCGGCGGTCTCCGTCGCGCAGCGCGAGCAAACCGTTTCTGATGCGCAGGCAAGCACCATCCAGATCGGCTCGGTTGGCCAGATAGCCAACGCCACCCGCCAGCTCGCTTCGGTCACACGGCAAAGCGCAGGCGTTAGCGCCAATGCAACTGCTTTTGATACCAGCGCTCCAGGTGCCGCACCTATTGGTGGGCTAGTGCTGCCAGGCCATAACTCTGATGCCGCAGGTGTCACCAGCGTCGACAGCGTGACCGGCATTGCGACGGGCAATCAGGGCAGCGGTGCGTTGCTGCCTGTCCAGAGCACAGGCTCGACATCGGGTGTTCCGGCTATCACCGCAATCTCTTCCGGTAACTCGGCCGCTGAAAACGCTGGACTGGTGCAGGGCATTCAAGTCAACAAAGCCGGCCAGGTTGTAAATGGTACGCAAGGTAGCTTGGTCAGCGTTTTCAATCAGGCTACGACCGGTGCCCAGTCGGGCGCGACTGCTGCAGTCACCCAAGTGGTTGTAAGTGCTCAAGGCGGAACGGTCATTGCACCAGTTCGCAGCTCTGTGGCTGCTCTGGTCAGTCCTGTCACTGCTGCTGTTCTAAACCCTGTCACAACCACGCCTGCTTCAACCGCCAGCACTCAGCCCGCCACAGTCGCGCAGGCCAGCGCTATTACGCCGGCCGTTTCGGCGGCAGCGCAAACGATTACCAGGGTAGAAGGGCTGCCAAGCAGCAGTTTCGTCTCCAAACCGCAGAAATACCTGATCGAAACCAACCCGGTCCTCACCGAGCTCAAGCAATTCATGAGTTCGGATTATCTGCTCGCAGGTCTGGCTTACGACCCGGAAGTCAGCGCCAAGCGTCTGGGCGATGGTTTGTATGAGCAGCGCCTTGTGCAGCAGGCTGTCGTGGCCCGAACCGGCCAGGCGTTCATCGACGGCCAGACCTCCAACGAGGCCCAGTTCAAGTACCTGATGAACAACGCCATCGCCAGCAAACAGCAGTTGAACCTGGCTGTGGGCGTCTCGCTGAGTTCACAGCAAGTCGCAGCACTGACCCACGACATCGTCTGGCTCGAAGAGCACGAAGTGAATGGCGAAAAAGTGCTGGTGCCAGTGCTGTACCTGGCTCAGGCCGACAATCGTCTTGGCCCGACCGGAGCGTTGATTGCGGGTAACGATGTCTCGCTGATTGCTGGCCAGAACCTGGACAACGTGGGCACCTTGCGAGCGGCCAACAACCTGTCGGCTGCCGCTGGAAATGACCTGGTCAACTCCGGCCTGATAGAAGCTGGCAACCGTCTGGACTTGCTGGCAGGTAACGACCTGATCAATAAGGCGGGCGGCATCATCAGTGGTCGTGACGTGACACTGACCGCCCTGCGCGGCGACGTCATCAACGAGCGCACGGTGACCAGCCATCAAAGCGCCTCAGGCGACGCGACCTGGCGTCAAGACTTCGCTGACAGTGCGGCACGTATCGAAGCGGCCAATGACATGAGCCTGCAAGCGGGGCGGGACGTGAAAAACACCGGCAGCGTGTTGCAGGCCGGACGTGATTTGAGCATCTCAGCGGGCCGTGACGTCGCTATCGACTCGGCGCAAGCCGAGGACGGCCAGACACGCGGTGCGAACTCCAGTAACTCCAGCATCACGCAACTGAGCTCTACGGTCAGCGCCGGCCGCGACCTGACGGCCCAGGCAGGCCGCGGCATCAACGTCATCGCCAGCAGCATCGACGCCAAGCGCGACATCGCCATGGCCGCGACGGAAAACCTGACCCTGTCCTCGGCGGCTGACGAGGAGCATTCCTACGGCAAAAGCAAGAAGGTAACCGAACAGGAAGATCACGTCAGCCAGGTGTCTGCGGAGCTGAAAGCGGGCGGCAGTGTGGCTTTGCAGGCTGGGCAGAATCTGGCCGTGATCTCCAGCCGCATTACCGCCGGGAAAGAGGCGTATCTGGTTGCGGGTGAAAACCTGGACATCCTTGCTGCGCAGGACAGTGATTACTCGCTGTACGACATGAAGAAAAAGGGCAGCTTCGGCGCGAAGAAAACTCAGCGTGACGAAGTGACTGATGTGAAAAACATCGGTAGCGAAATTACTACCGGTGGCGACCTATTGCTGTCGAGCGGAGGCGATCAGAAGTATCAGGCCGCGAAGCTGGAGAGCGGCAAGGACCTGACCATTGAAAGTGGTGGTGCGGTTACGTTTGAGGGCGTGAAGGACCTGCATCAGGAGAGTCACGAGAAGAGCAAAAGCGACCTTGCCTGGAATTCGAGTAAAGGTAAGGGCAACACTGACGAAACCCTGCGCCAGAGTGAGCTGGTGGCCAAAGGCGAAGTAGCGATCCGCGCTGTTGACGGCTTGAAAATCGACATCAAACAAGTCGACCAGCAAAGCGTTAGCCAGACTATTGATGCAATGGTCAAGGCCGACCCGCAACTGGCGTGGCTCAAGGATGCTGAGCAGCGCGGTGATGTGGATTGGCGGCAGATCAAAGAGGTACATGATTCTTTCAAGTACAACAATTCAAGCCTCGGTCAGGGGGCAATGCTGGCGATCATTATCGTCGTTACAGTGTTGACGGCTGGGGCTGGCACATTCGCCACAGCGGGAGCTGCGGCAGGCTCTGCTGCTAGCGGAGCGGCAACTGCAGCCGGCGTCTCTGCAACAACGGCTGCAACGGTTGGCGCTGCTGCAAATGCAGCAGCTGTCGCCAGCCTGACGTCGATAACTGCTCAGGGTGTTGTCAGCACTATCAACAATAAAGGAAATATGGGTGCAGCCTTAAAAGATACGTTTAGTAGCGATAGCTTAAAAAACGCAGCCATCTCAGGCCTTACCGCGGGATTCACTGAGGGTGTCATTGATCCACAACTGGGCGGTAGTACTAAGCCATTCAACAACCTGACCAAAGGGTTCGATCTATCCACGTGGGGAGGCGTGGGTGGCTTTGCGGTTCATGCCGGTGCGCAAGGTCTGGCTTCGGGGGCTATCAATACTGCAGTTAACGGCGGTAGCTTGGGTGGCAATCTTGTTAACGGATTGGTCAGTCAGGCAGGCAACGTAGCTGCGGCCATAGGGTTTTATCAGGTCGGAAGCTTTGCAGATCAGAAGCTCCTTGAAGCAACTAAAGCCGGGGATGTAACAGGAAAGGCCTTGTGGGTTGAAGGTGGTATAGGCCGAACAACCTTGCATGCCTTGATGGGGGGCGCAATTTCTTCAGCAACGGGCGGCGACTTCACAACGGGCGCAGTTGCCGCTGGTGCCAGTCAAGCAATGGCGGGTGCTTTGAATAATGTATTCAAAGCAAGCCCAGAGTATCGTCAGGCGGCTGCGCAGATCGTCGGCTTGGCGGCGGCAGGATTGGCAGGTGGAGATGTTGAGAAAGCTGCCTGGGTTTCCGCCACGGCAGACCAATACAACCGACAGTTGCACCCGAACGAAATACCTCTGTTGGAAAAGCAGTCTTCAAGCCTGGCGCAGGAAGCCAATATCAGCCCCGCCGAAGCCGAGAAACGTCTGGCCCAAGCGCTGGCCTACTACACCGACAACGATTGGAATAACGCGCTCGCAGCGAAAGGCATCGTCCCTGATGCCTTGACCTTGAAGCATCTAGGGATCGCGCTTTCGCCTTTGGCGGATAGCTATGCGGCGGTAGGTGATGTTCCTGTGGTTGTCGGAAGTAAATCCTATACGCCGGCAGAAACAGTGGCGCTCATTACCGACTATCGCAATACGCATACTGCGGAGTATGCAAATCCGTCGATTAACAACCTGAACATGCAGGGTGCCTACGCAGGCGATCCCAACTATCAATACGCTGATTTCTACCGTAAAAATCTAGCGGTCAACACCGATTTCCTGAGTGCTGTTTCCGGTAATTTGGCCGGGATTGCTCAAGGTAGCGGCAGCGCGTTGTCAGATTCTTTCGGTTCGGCATGGGCACTTATGAGTGATCCTGCCGGGGTTAGCGAGCAGGCCGCCAATGGTCTGATCGGCTTGAGCAAGAACCCGTGGGGTTCGTTCATGAATAGCGTGGAGGCCAGCCAGACCAAAGAGGCCATGGCGACCATCTATGATATGCAGGGCAACACGGCCGCGAGTGCTGCGATCAGGGCGAAAAGCGATCTTGAGTTCGCGCTGAACTTCTTGCCAGCCAACCGTGCGAAGACGCTGGCGGAGCTCGGGGCAGGGCGCAAGTTCGCGATGGATGGTCCTTGCTGCTTCGCGGCCGGAACGATGGTTTCTACACCGGGCGGCGAGCGTGCTATCGATACGCTCAAAGTTGGCGACATCGTATGGAGCAAACCTGAGGGCGGTGGCAAGCCGTTTGCGGCTGCGATCCTGGCAACACATATCCGCACCGATCAGCCTATTTATCGACTTAAGCTCAAAGGTAAACAGGAAGACGGCAAGGCTGAAGATGAAACCCTGCTGGTCACGCCGGGTCACCCGTTCTACGTGCCGGCCCAGCATGGCTTCGTCCCGGTCATCGATCTGAAACCAGGCGACCGTCTGCAGTCTTTGGCGGATGGTGCCAGCGAGAACACGTCATCCGAAGTCGAGTCACTGGAGCTTTACTTGCCAGTGGGTAAAACGTATAACCTGACGGTCGATGTAGGGCATACGTTTTATGTCGGTAAGCTGAAGACGTGGGTGCATAACACCGGGCCTTGTCAACTGCCAGACGGGTATTTTGGGACGAGTGGTGCAAAAGGGGGAGGAGCGCTATCGAATGATATTCTAGTCGAAGCGCGTATTGGCAATGGTACGAAGGGGCAAGGTAGCGGAAACAAAGTAGACCAACTTCCGAATAAACAAGTTGTTGGAGCTGATGGAAAACCAATACCTGTGTACTCAGAGCCAGAGAGGCTCAATGGTCCCTATGCCACTCAAGAGTTCCCATCGACTTCGGTTGCGCATGGTTTTCCCAATATTGTCGATAACTATGCAAATAGTGCGACTAAATTTCCTCTCAACAACGGCTCGTCGCTTTACCAAGCATCAGGTAGCTACAACGGTGTGTCGGGTAGGTTTGAATGGATTGTAGATCCGAAGTTGGGTGGTGTAACACATAGAATGTTTGTACCAAATGGAACTGTTAACGGTATACCGGTGAAACCATGATTCAAGCAGTCTTTGAACGAATTACCAAATATGGCTTGACCGATTGGGCCGTTTTGCTTCAAGGCGTCTGTGGTGTTCCTAGCCTTTTGGGGAGATTGCCAACGTCTTGTGTGGAAGACTTTGCAAACGCTGAACTTGAAAAGGTTGCTGGGAATAATCCCTTGCTCGATGTGATTGTTAGTTTAGCTAACGATAGTGATCTGCCTTTATCTGAGCTATGCCCACAGTTGAAAAAAATGAGCGATTTTCAAAATGCAGAAATGCAACGAGCTAAGAGAATATGGCGAGCGGTTGCATTGGAAGAATTACTAGCAACCCTGGACTCGGACCCGCTCTATGGGTTGATAAAGTTGTCTGAGTTTTGGTCAAGCTGGGATTGGCCTGTTGATGCTCCACTGTCAATGATTCCTGGTGCGATGACTTTGCCGCAGCATCAATACCACTCTGAATCGAACTATGAACACGTTGTTCATGAGCATGAACAATGGTTAAAAGATGAGCTGGTTGCTTTGAGCTGTAGAAAAGCTCCAACTTGATCTGACACTTTCGATAACGGCCTTGCGCCGGTGTTTTTGCAACCTATCTGCACCCATTATGTAGCCTTCTTGTACTCAAGCTGTATCCTTTTAGTAGTCCTTTTGTCTACTTTCTGTCTACCACCCTGACGACCTACGGTCTACCTGCTCAATACGCCCTTTTTCAACATGAATTTTCGCTCCTTAACAGGAGCAAAATCTCAATACACAACACGCACCCCGTCCGGGGTAAGTGTTTCCTTGTAGATCAAAGGGTTAGCCATTTTTCGTGCTGATTGGTGGTTATACATTTGTAATACAAAACAGAGCTAACTATTTGATTTGTATAGGATCACGTGTATAGCTTTTGTTATACATTGCTCCATCGCTTCGCTTGCTTAGCTGTTTCGCCTGTCCCGAGCCTTTTTCAACGGATCAACCAGTTGCTCTGTCATAGCTAGCAGAAAGAATCCCCAGACGATAGCGGCATAAGCCCAGAAGCTATTGAGGTACTGTAGCCAAATGAAATGATCGTGACCAAATATGCTCAGCAGAGCATAGGCAAACAACAAAGCTGCGATAACTGGAAAGAGCAGAAAATTTGTCTTTAGGTACAGCTCAAAATGTAGTTCGGCAATTAGTTTGTAAGTGAGAAGTGCTATTCCGCCGGACCAAATGGCTTTTAGCCCAAAAATAAGAAAGAATCGTCTTGTCTGGACCGCTTCTGAGAGATGATCTGGTATGCCGAACCATATGCTGCCGTCAACCGAAATTTGTGGGCCACTTATTAAAAAATAAGCGACTGCCAGCATTGGCCAAGCAAGGATTTTTGAAAGATCTTGCAGGTTTTTTACATCAGTGAGTTTCGGCATTACGTCAGCCATATTCGAGCAGTCCTTAGTTTCGTATATCTACCCGTCCTTGGTTTTCGCGGTTATGCGCCGGGCAGCCTATTGTTATCCGTCCCCATGATTTTTGATGCCTGATACTTGAGAATCATCCCATCGAGCAGTGCCTTGATAACCGACTTCTCGGCTTCGGGCATATGGCTGACGGCCTCGAAGCGCAGGCGTAAATCGTCGGACGGTCCGCGTTCTCCTTCAGCGAACACCAAATCATCCAGACTGACGTGCAGAGCCTGAGCAAGCCGAATTAGGGCTTCTAAGGTTGGTTGCGCCGTCCCTGCCTCATAACGCCGAATCTGATTGACGTGCACTGACGCGGTGTCAGCCAGAGTTTGCTGGGTGAGATCGGCAGCTTTGCGTAGCTGGATCAGGCGTGTGGGGAAATGCATGGGTAGGAACCAGATCGTTTCGGATTCCATAACTGTATGCCCTGTCTCTGATAAGGTTTGACTTTGACACAGTATAAGGTATTAAAATAAAACCTCAAACGAGCGTTGACGTATTTTTGGAGAAAACCCGATGGCCCGCATCCCCGAAGCCGAACTGGAACGCCTCAAACGTGAGGTGTCACTGGTCCGGCTGATTCAGTCGCAGGGCCATGATCCGAAAAAGCGCGGCAAGGATTGGGTGATGTGCTGCGTGTTTCACGACGAAAGCACGCCCAGCCTGTCAGTCTCCGACGAGAAAAACCTCTATCAGTCGGTGTGACACGCAGCCATGCTCGACACCTCCCTTCTTTAGCTGCGGGCTCTTCTGATCTTGAAGCCGCGGCGCTGCTGCGTTCGGTGGCTGAGTTCTATCACGCCAATTTCAAACAGTCCCCCGAAGCACTGGCCTATCTGGCGTCTCGCGGCCTGAACCATCCCGAGTTGATCGAGCATTTTCAACTTGGTTATGCCAATAAAACCCTGACGTACCGCTTGCCCGCCGGGCATACCCAGGCCGGTCGGCAGGTGCGACAGCACCTGCAAGATTTAGGTGTTTTGCGCTCTACCGGGCACGAACATTTAAACGGCTGTCTGGTCGTGCCGGTACTGGGTCTGGAAGACGGCGCCCAGCCGGAGCAGTCCGGGCGGGTGATTGTAGTGGTCAACTGATCCCGGACACGACGTTAAGGTTTTTCTCGTACTGAGCGGGTGCCAGTCCATCATTGAACTGGTGTGGCCGAACCCAGTTGTAGCGATGCATCAGATAATGACTGATATCCCGCTGTGCCTCTTGGGCCGTCATGTAGCCCACGGCGGGTATCCACTCGGTTTTCAAGCTGCGGAATACACGCTCCATCGGCGAGTTGTCGTAGCAATTACCTCGGCGACTCATGCTCTGGCGCATGCGGTATCGCCAAAGCCGCTGGCGAAACTGTCGGCTCCCATATTGGGAGCCCTGATCTGAGTGAAACAGCAGGCCCTGAGGCTTGCCGCGTTGCTCATAAGCCATGTCCAGCGCCTTGATGACCAAGTCCGTGTCCGGTTTGTTTGAAAACGCCCAGCCCACCACCCGACGCGCATAAAGATCCATAACCACCGCCAGGTAATGCCATTTTCCTTGCGCCCAGATGTAGGTGATGTCGCCACACCAGACCTGATTGGGCGCGGGTACATCGAACTCCCGATTCAAAATGTTCGGAATGTCAGGCCTCTCCACTGTTGCTTTTTTATAAGCATGAGAGCCAGGTTGCTTGCTGATTAATCCCAGTTCCCGCATCAGGCCACGTACCTTGAACCGACCAATTTGCTCGCCATCTTCCTGCAATATCGAAACGATACTGCGGCTGCCTGCAGCGCTTCGACTTTGCCCGAACAGCTCATTGACTCGACTGAGTAAACGAACCCGCTCAGCGTCTGGAGCCCGACGCCGCTGGCAATGGTCGTAGTAGCACGAGCGAGGTGTCTCGAACACCTCGCACAGCAATTCGATCGGCTCATGGGCACCTAGCTGATCGATCAGCGCAAGCGCTCGTGTTCTTCCGACATCAAGAGCGCGGTAGCCTTTTTTAAAATGGATTTCTCCCGCTCAAGACGAGCGATCCGCGCTTCCAGCTCCTGAATTTTCTGCTGCTCGGGCGTCAGGGCTTTGCTCTGAGGCGTTACGCCATTGCGCTCCTGCTGGAGCTGGCTCACCCAGCGACGCAGCGCAGACTCGACCACCCCTAGTGAGCGGGAGGCCTCAATGTGGCTATAGCCCTGATCGAGCACGAGGCCTGCGGCCTCACGTTTGAATTCAGCAGAGAAGGTACGGCGTTGTTTGGTCATCAGACACCTCTATCTGGCGATATTCTCGCCTAAATGAGTGTCCGGAATCATTAGACCACTGCAGTCACCCTAGCGAAGCCTTCACTCCGGACACCCCCGTCTCAAATCATCCGAACCCCGCTCCGCAATCCCGGCTTGCACTTCGCCTAGACTACCGAACGGCACGAGCCCGTTCTTCGGGCCCGAGGAAGTTGTCAGCATTATCCTTGTATACGTCTGCTAACACTCAGTTCTGAAACATTACAATACGCCTATTCGCATAAACCGTATAAGGATATAGCGTTAATGACAATGACTCCATCGGATGGATCGGCTTCCCTTGACGTTAATAATCTGTTTAAAAAGCCCAGGGTCTGTTTTGATTGGGAGGACTTGCGGTACTTCGTGATGTTTTCCACCATCAGGTCGCTGAGTGGCGCTGCGAGGGTACTGGGTGTGGAACATGCGACCGTCTCGCGCCGAATCGCTTCGTTGGAAAAATCCCTTAATGTAAAGCTTGTTGATCGGCGCAAGCGGCTTTATGAACTGACCGATGAAGGACAGCGTCTGGCGGTTATCGGGCGCCAGATCGAGGCGCAGACTCAGGCGGTTGGCCGCCTCGCCATCGCGGCTCAGGTGGTGTCAAGTGTGGAAGTGACCATCAGCGCACCACCGTCGGTGGCGGTCGAGAAGCTGGTGCCGCAACTGGGGGCGTTTCGTGCCATGCACCCTGGCATTGTGCTGCGCTTGTTGGGGGATCATCAGTATTCGTCGTTATCCAGTTGCCAGTCTGACTTGTGCATACGGTTTTCCAGGCCGATTGAAAGTGGCATCGTCGCACGACGTATCGGGACCGCCTCATTTTCATTTTATTGCTCACATTTTTATCTGGAGGAGCGGCACCCGGAGCACTATGAGTTTATTGCCTACGACAATGAACTGATGAGCGACAGTCAGAACGGTTGGCTTAGGAATATTGTCGGTGAACGCCCCTTCGTGCTGGAAGCCAAAACAGTAGAACTGCAAATTCGCGCCGCGGAAACCGGTGTGGGTATTGCCTTGCTTCCAAGTTTTGCGGTAGGTGCGAACTCTCGTCTGTGCCGGGTAGAGCTGTCGGCACCGCTGGAGGTCGATGTCTGGCTGGGCGTGCATGAAGACTTGCGCGCGGTGGCTTCAATTCAGGCCGCGATGAATTATGTAGAAAGCTGTTATCGCTAGTCGGGCCGGTGACAGAAATCGTTATTTCGGCACACACATGAGGTGACGGTGAAAAAATTCCCATCCCCTGACTAAATATCAACAATTTACAACGCGGTCGATTTTGACGAGGATCAATGTCGAGTTAAGAAGTTAATGATTCGAAACTCCGAGACGTTCAGGTGTCGGCTCGGCAATGTTTGATAGGTGTGGCGCTGTTGTACAACTACAAGAATAAAGGCAGTGGCAAGATCATCTCAAGCACCCTGTTTACACCCTAAGGACAGCCGGAGATTCTCATGGCCGACATAAAAATTCTCGACGTTACATTGCGTGACGGTGGTTATCGAAACAACTTCAATTTTACGGAAGATCAGGCCCGGGTTATGACTTCAGGCCTGGCGGACGCAGGTGTCGACCTCTGTGAAATTGGTTACTGCAAAGGATCGTTTGCGCCGAAGGGAGAGCACGGGCTGACCAGTGATGTGGGCGCACGCTTCATTGAGAAAATCATAAAAGCAGCCGATGGACGCATCGAACTGGCGGTTATGGTTCACCCTAAAAACATCACGGCAGACGACTTTGCCATGCTCAAGGAGCAGGGTGTTTCAATGATTCGTGTCTGTCTGCGACGCGACCAGCTGGATGAGGGCCTGGCGACTTTGTCACTGGCCCGCGATCACGGCTTCAGTGTCAGCGCCAATGTGACGCATGTGACATCGCAGACGCCGGGAGCGGTGCTTGATACGGCCGTTCGTGCCGAAGGTGCCGGCGCGGACATCATCTGTTGTGCGGACTCCAACGGTCATATGTTGCCAACCGATGTACATCGGCTGTTCAGTCGCCTTGCTAGCCGCTTGCTGGTGCCATTGGGGTTTCACGCCCATAACAATCTGTCTTTGGCACTGGCGAATGCATCGGCGGCTATCGAAGCCGGTGCTGAGTATATCGACACGTCCATATGTGGCATGGGCAAGGGAGCAGGCAACCTGCACTTGAGTATGTTCGTTGCGTATCTGGAACGTATCGGCATCCGTCACGGATACGATCTGGTAAAGGTGATTGAACTGTCGGAAGCCACGGCCAGTTCGGTCCCGCAGAACAATATGCCCAGCCCGCTGATGGATATCATTCTGGGCACCTACAACTTCCCCTACGACAGTAATCGGCGGGTGCGAGATACCCTTGAACGGTTTCAACTGACCTCCGAGTACCGAGCGCTCGAGGTCATGCATCAGCAGGACAAGGTGGCGCGTCTTGCTCCGCGAGCGGTATTGTCGAATGCCTTCAATGAACTGGCGAGCAGCGTAAAGGGGGTGGCGCTATGACCCGTCAGATGCCCCGCAAGCGTATAGGTATCCTGCCCGGCGACGGGATCGGCATTGAAGTCATGGCGGCAGCGCTTCCGGTGATCGCTGCGTTGGACCTGCCGTTCGATTTGATAACCGCAGATATCGGTTGGGAATGCTGGAAACGCGACGGTGAAACCGTTCCTGCCCGAACCTGGGAAATCATGGCGAACTGCGATGCGACATTGCTGGGCGCAATAACCAGCAAGCCGCTGGCAGAGGCGGAAGCAGAATTGCCACTGGCGCTTCAGGGCCAGAACCGCCGCTATGTCAGTCCGGTCATTCAGCTCAGGCAGAACCTTGATCTGTACGCGAATGTACGTCCGGTAACAGACATGACCGGCGAAAACAGATTTCGCTTTGTCGTGATCAGAGAAAACACCGAAGGCCTTTATGCAGGGCTGGATTTCGGGCGTATTCCAGATGCACTGCTGCCGCTGCTCGAAGAGCGAGAAGCGCTTGGCGCGTCCTGGCAGCGAGAAGGGCAGGACGATGCGACAGTCACATTGCGCCTGCAAACGCGAAGCGGCTTGACGCGTATTTTTGAGTACGCATTCGAATATGCCCGCCAGAACGCCTTCACCTCAGTGACCTTTGTCGACAAGCCGATGGTCCTGCGCCACAGCAGTGCTTACGCACGGGGTATTTTTGAGGAAATCGCACAGCGTTATCCCGACATAACCGCTGCCATCGAAAATGTCGATGCAGTTGCCTTGTGGATGGTGCAGCGTCCCGAGCGTTTCGGGGTGATTGTTGCCGAAAACATGTTCGGCGATATTCTTTCCGATCTCGGCGCGGGCGTCATGGGTGGCCTGGGGTTCGCGCCCAGTGGCAACTTCGGAAATTCAGGGGCCTATTTCGAGCCTGTACACGGCAGTGCGCCGGCCCATGCGGGGCTGAACAAGGCCAACCCCGGAGCCATGTTCATGGCCATTGCGCTGATGCTCGAGCATTTGGGGTATGCCGCGCAGGCGGCGTGTATTACCCGCGCTGTCAGCCTGGTTTCACAATCGCCCATACGTACTTATGACCTTGGTGGTTCCCACACGACCGAGCAGGTGGGCGAAGCGATTGTCCGCCAATGCATCGAGTTGCAGGCCGGCTCTTTCGGGTATCACACCGGACAGGCTTCGGTTCAGGGAGAACGCCATGTCAGCGCACTTTGAAGCCGTATCAGTGACGCGAGCCGTACTGGAGGCCTGTGAACATCTGGACACCGCCTCGCTGTCGGATGCTCTGGACAGCCTCGGCATCGACGGCGGGTTGCCGGGTATCGTTTCGCAGGTGCCGGGTACGCGTTGTGTCGGTGTCGCATTTACCGTGCAGTACGAAGCTGTCGATGCGTCAGCAGGGTTCAAGGGGGCTGCCAACTACATTGATCAGGTGCCTCCCGGCGCGGTGATTGTGTCCTCCAACGTCGGGCGCCAGGATTGCACTGTCTGGGGCGATATCATGACCCATTTCGCCCTGGCCAACGGCATCAAAGGCACCGTTATCGATGGCATGGCGCGTGATATCGATACTGTGATCAGGTGCCGCTATCCGTTGTTCAGTCGCGGGCGGTTCATGCAGTCAGCCAAGAATCGCGCGCAACTCAAGGCGGTTCAGGTGCCAGTCGTCATTGAGGGTATTACGGTCCGCCCCGGTGACCTGCTGGTCTGCGATGGCAGCGGCTGCGTGGTCGTTCCACAACAACTGGCAGCCGAGGTTATACGTCGTGCCCAAGCGGTGGAGCAGACGGAGCGCAAGATTATCGAGGCCATAGCTGCGGGCTCGACTCTGGAGAATGCTCGCAGTACCTACCGTTACGACCAACCCTGGCTGACTGACGCTGAAAAAGTCAGCGTGGGAGAGCGGTCATGACTCAGGCATCGCGATTGACCGTAGATGCAAATGTGTCAGAGCCCCACGCTCGACAGCGTGCATGTGAGTCTCCGGACATTGATATCGGTGCGTTCAAGAAAGCAATGCGCCGCCTGACGTCCACCGTCACCCTTGTTGCCACCGAGCATGAGGGCACGCCGTACGGTATGGCAGCCACGGCAGTCAGTTCGGTATGCAGCGATCCGCCGTCCATTCTGGTTTGCATCAATCACAGCGCCAGCGTTTACCTGCCTTTGCTTGAGAGCGGAAAGTTCTCGGTCAACCTGCTGCACACCAGTCAGGCAGAGCTGGTCAGCGTATTTGGCGGAGCGGTCAACGGCCCGGCGCGGTTCGACAGCGGAGACTGGCAGCAGGATAGGGGCGTTCCGTATCTGCGTACGGCCCAGGCGACGCTGTTCTGCTCGGTGGCTCAACGAATGACCTGCGGCACTCACGAAATCATTATCGGTCTGGTCGAGAAAACAACGGCGGCCGAGGCGATCTCGCCGCTGCTCTGGCAAGACGGTAAACCGGCGGCTTCAGCACCGCTTTTCGCTTGACTACTTCTTCTGACTGAACGGAACTGATTATGAAAATGGAATTGTTCGACGCTCAATCCGTCACCGATGACAAGGCGGTCTATCTGATCAATGTAGTGCAGGTAAACGAGGGTGCCCAGGATCTGGCCATTGAGATTCTTGAAGAGACGGTCAGTTACGTCGCGCGGACCTACAGTGCTTTCAAATGGAGCCGGTTGATGAAAAGCACGGACGGCAAGACCGTCATCAATCAGGCGCAATGGAGTGACCGCAGTCAGTTCGAGTCGCTTTTTATCGACCAGGAGTTTCTGTCGCGGTATTCCCGTTTAAAGGAAACCGGCACCTGGGAATATCACCTCTACAACGTCGCCGAGTACATCACCCCTGAACTCGCATTACAGAAAGCGGGTTGATCCATCCACTGCAGAGGAAGGCGGCGCACAGGCCGCTTTCGTCTGACATTCACTCGGATTTGCACAGGGGTTATGCGCGATGGCCATGATCAATACAGCACTGACTTCGCTTCTCGGAATTGAACACCCTCTGATGCTGGCCCCGATGGGCGGCGCCTCAGGAGGGCGTCTGGCGGCTGCCGTATCCCGGGCGGGGGGGCTCGGTCTGGTGGGGGCCAGTTACGGCGACCCGCAATGGATGGCGCACGAGCTGGAGATGATGCAGGACGTGCAGCAGCCCTGGGGTGTGGGTCTGGTGATGTTTACCGTGGCGAAGCATTTCGAATTGCTTCACCTGGCGCTTGAGTATCGCCCATCCGTGGTGGCGTTATCGTTTGGTGATGTGCGTCCTTTTGTCCGGCCCATTCAACAGGCCAATGTCAAAGTCATCGTCCAGGTTCATGACGTCGATCAAGCGCTTTACGCGCTGGACGCCGGTGCCGATGCGCTGATCGTGCAAGGGGCCGAGGCGGGCGGTCACAGTTTGCGACGCGCTTCATTGCCGCTGTTTCCGGCAGTTCGCGACGCGGTCGGGAAGGATGTTGTGCTTGTCGGTGCCGGCGGGATTGCCGACGGACGGGGCATGGCTGCCGCGCTGGCGCTGGGTATGGACGGCGTGATGATGGGCACACGTTTTCTGGCTTCGCAGGAGGCGCTTCCTTCCGAGCGGGTAAAGCAGCGCCTGTTACAGGCGGTAGCGAAAGATACGGTGCGCACCCGGATCTTCGATCAGGTGCGCGGCATCGACTGGCCCGAGGGCTACAGCGGGCGAGTGATCGGCAATGAATTTTCCGCCAGTTGGGTGGGCAAGGAGCAGGCATTTGCGGCATCGGCGGGTCAATTGCGTCTGGACTATGAAGCGGCCATGGCGGCCGATGATGTGAGTATCCGGGCCATCTGGGCGGGCGAAGTGGCGGATCTGATCAAGGATGTATTGCCCGCGCAGCTCATTGTCGAGTCGACCCTGCGCGAGTATGCCGCCAGTGTCGAACGCCTTCGCACAACCCGCTGACCCATCAGGATGAACCAACGACCGGACCCGCTTGAAACAGCGGGTCTTGTCATTTTTGCAGGAGCAAACGCCATGAGCCATTGCATCACCTGCCAGACCTTTGGTGTCGGGCAATCAAGCGTATTCATTCTTTCGCCGGTAATGCCGGTCTGGGATGCGGGTGGGTTCGCTCAGCCGCTGATCGAGCATTTCACGGCAGCCGGTTATCAGGTCACAGTTTTTGATTCACTGTCCCTGCCAGTGGTGTCCGGTGAAGGCTTTGACGGATTTACCCAGCGCTGGGTCTGCGCGCTCGAGCCGTGGGGCGTGCCGGACGTGCTCGTCGGCGTGGCCCTTGGCGGCGCGCTGGTGCAGGCGCTGGCAGGTACTTCGTGGCTGAGGTCGACGCCTGCCTTGTTGTTGCTTTCTTCACCCGCCAAAGCCGACAGGTTGCTTGATTCCAGGCTCGGGCGTATGGCGGATCTGGCAGAAGAAGGGCATGTCGAGCATGCCAGGTACTTGCTGGACAATCTGGTATTGCCAGAAGGCCAGGTGCAGGAAGCACTGGAACTGCTTTGCACTGAGAGTGACGCCATGCTCTCGACACAAGGGCAACGTCTGACACTGGGGTTCCGGCTGCTGGGCGGTCTGGACATCAGTGAGTGCCTGCTCGATTACCCAGGGCGAGTGCTGAGCGTGTTTGGCGAAAAGTCCCAATTGGTGGGTGCGAACCATGTGCCGCGCACCAAGGGCCGAAAACAGCGTTCACTGTGCGTGCCTGATGGCGGGATGCGTCCGCTGGCTGATGACCTGGGTCGGGTACTGGAGAGCATCGATACCTTTCTGTTAACCAGTCGCGAGTGCGTGCAATGAGTCAGGTCGAGGAAGCAGGCTTTATTGATGTGCACTACCACGCCAATCCTGACGCGTTCGTTCGCCGTCATGGCGCGATTGAGGCGGGCAGGCGCTATGCAGCGGTACAGGGCCGGGTGGTGCTGAAAAATCACCTGGGGTGCACCGCGGCTCAGGCGTGGGAAGCACGCGATCAGGGCTTTGCGGTCAGCGGTTCAGTGGTGCTGAACGAGATTGCTGGCGGCATTGACTACCGTGTAGTGGAGCGCAGCTTGTGTTTGCGGGGTGATGAACCCGGGCGTTTCATTGTTCACTTTCCAACCGTTACGGGCAGGACCCATACCAGTACGCTGGCGCGCAATTTGAGCCATCCGCTGTTGCAGGAAAAGCCCATCAAGCCTGCCCGAGTGACAGCGCAGAACGGACGCCTTACGCCTCAGGCGCTGGATATTCTCAAGATGGCGCGTGATTATCCGCTGGTCATATCGACAGGGCATGCCGATGCCGACGAAGTCAGGGCGCTGATCGACGAGGCCGTGCGGATCGGCGTGCCGAGGTTGATGCTCAATCAGCCAGCCAACCCGTTGACCGGCCTGAAAGCAGCCGAACTTGCGGTTATCGGCAATGAACCATCCGTCTACATCGAGCAGACGGCGCTGACTTACTTGTTGGGCTATCAGGATGAGCAGGATTTCAGCGATGTACTGAGCCGTGTGCCCAATGTGGTCTACAGCTCGGACCTGGGCCAGACCAGCCAGATCGATGTGCACGAGTGGTTGTCGATGAGCGGGCAGTGGTTCGACGCATTCGGTCTGAGCAGCGAACGCCGCGCCCACATCACCCTTTGCAATCCGCAACGGATGCTGGCCATTTAAGTCGTCCGGGTAAAGGACTCCCAGGATACGGCGTTCAGGGAGTCCTTTCGCATCAGGCTACTTCGGCGGCGACACCCGACGTGATTGCCTCGACATTCAACGCTTCGCGCAGGCCCGCCTGTTCCATCAGCGGCAGTGTCTCCCGCACAAAATCCTTTATGCCTTCATGGTAATCAAGCCATGTCAGGGCTATGCCGTCGATTCCCCAGTCAGCGTATTTCTTGAACAGTTCGACGATCTGCTCCGGTGTGCCTACCAGGGGTACGCCTGCAAACCCCGCCTTGAAATGAAAGCGGAAACGCACCGCGTCTTCCGGGGTGAAAATACCGGTCTGAATCCCCAACTCGCCCGTGATGATATCGCAGCCCTCATCGTCACCCATTTCAGTGGCGTAATAGTCCAGGTAAGCGTCCGCTTGTTCCTGAGTGTCTTTCTGCACGACGTAGCCATAACACCAGATTTTTATGTCGCGCCCGAACTCCTGCCTTGCCAAGTCCTTGTAGGAGGCAATCTGTTGCCGGACGGCTTCTTCACCGTCGAGGTGTTTGATGATCAGAAACGCGGCGTCACAATGCTCGGCGCAGAACCGTTTGCCGCGTGGTGAGCCGCCTGCGTTGATCAGGTAGGGAGTGTTGAGTGGCTGAGGCTGCGAGATAGCGTCGCAGATGGTGAAGTACTCGCCTTTGAAATCGAATGGTGTTTGCTGTTCCCAGGCATTTTTGGCAATGTGCAGCCATTCTTCTGCGTAGTCATAGCGTTTGTCGTGCTCCATCATGTGGCCGCTGAACATGCGCATTTCAGCCCCGTACCAGCCGCACAGGATGTTCAGCCCGAAGCGCCCGCCGCTGATGTGGTCAATGGTCACCGCCTGCTTGGCTGCAAACAGGGGGTGCACGGTGGGCAGATGCGAGGTGGTGAAGACTGCGATCTGGTTGGTCAGGGCTGCAATTCCGGCAGCCCAGGTGTAGGTTTCGAAACAAACGCCGCCTGTGTTGTTGGTGCCGCCGAAACCTTTCCAGCGGCCCACCGGTATGAATGCTTCGAATCCTGCATCGTCGGCTACCCGGGCGATTTCCAGATTACCTGCCCAATCGTCTCCACGCAGGCGTTCCGGCGCATTGGTGACGGTGCAGCCGCCTTCGGTATTGGTGGAGAAAACCCCCAGCTGTATCTTGTTGCGACTGCTGCGCATCGGGTTGGTCTTTATCGGATAAGATTTTTCAGCGCGCATGATGACCTCCCAGGTCGGTTTTGATGTCGTTCTTCCTTGCTGAATCCTGTGCCGACAGCGGCCGTGCAGACGAAATGTTCGTTGATGCATGATCATTCCGTCGGGTCGGGAAATACGGCAGCACATACTCCTCCAGCTCCTGCAACACTTCAGTGGCCGGGCGTTTCAGTGGTTTCAGGTTAAGCGCAACATGCGAAACCCCCTGTTCCCGTTGACGCTGCCACAGATCGATGAGGGCGTTTCGTCCAGTACTGATTCCACGGCCGACTTTCATGGGCGCGTCCTTGTTGTCGTCAAGATCAAAGAACGTCGCATAGCCGTAGGGCTTGAACCGTTTCTGCTGATTGGCATCGCGCCAATGACTGATCACCTCTGGCAAGGTGTTGAAGCCGCTCTGGTGCCATATCCAGCCGTCCATATGATTGGCCAGCCATTTGACGTCCTGCTGACAGCGGCCAATGGCGAGCATCGGCAACCGTCCGAAAAAAGGTTTCGGCAGTAGATCCATTGCGCCATTGAGATGCCCGTAATAGCGCGACGAGAATGCTGGAAACGAGCGCTCGGTCACCGCGTGCAACATCTCGATACCTTCTCTGAAACGCTCTGCACGCGTGTCGAAATTCTCACCGAAGGCGGGGTACTCACCGGGCCTGTCACCCGTCGACAAGCCCAGCAGGAAACGCCCCTCCAACAACACATCCACGCTGCAGGCCTGTTTGGCGACCATCATTGGATTGCGCAGCGTCAGTACGATGCCGGCGGTCCCGATGCAGATTTGTGTGGTCACTGCGGACAGCAGTGCTGCATACACAAAGGGATCGAATATCTGACCTGCATCGCCAAATCCGGGGTCAAGAAGCGGTACATCCCGGAGCCAGAGTGCAGCGAAGCCGGCTTTGTCTGCCTGCCTTGCGAGGGCCACGTGGTCTTTCATGGTGGGCGCTGCGGCATCAGGATAACCTTCCAGTGGCGCAATCAGACCGAACGTGAGATGGCCCGGTGTGAATACTTTTGCGAAGGCCGGGTGCCGGTTCGTGTCGGGTAGTTCATAGGCTTTCACTTGGTTTCACCCGCCAGATCAAGGGCGTCGGACGGCTCCACTGGCGGCTCCTCATGAGCGCGCACGCGCCCGAGCAGGACAAAGACAGCCACTGCCGTGAGTACGGTGGCTGCGCTGAGAATGAACAGCAGATTGCGGAACGCGATGGCGTACTGCTGGTGCAGCAGCTCAGCCTGGCCGGGTAGAAGACCGATCGCATTCTGCAGGTCGCCCAATGCGGCGCGGTTGGCCGCATCGGTCACTGTTTCAGGTGCGACAGCCTTCAATGCGTCGAACAGGCCCCACTGAATGAACGTGGCGAGCAGTGCACCTGCGAACGCAATGGCAATGCCGTCGGCGGAAACGCGCACGGCATTGAAGATGCCGGTAGCCATGCCGGCGCGTTCCTTTTCGACCACGCTGATCGCCATGCCGTCCATCAGCCCCCAAGGCAGGCCGATACCGATACCGATCAGCGCCATCGGCAGCAAAGCGGTTCTGATTGCGCCGCTGTCCAGTGCCAGTGCAAGCCACAACAGCCCGACGGCTACCAGCAGCAGCCCGACGCCGGACAACAGCCCGGACGTGAAACGACGCGCCAGTTGCGCGGCAAGCATCGGCACGACCAGCAAGGGCGCAGCGAGGGCGGTCATCATCTGCCCGGTTTCCAGCGCGCTGAGGTCGTCGATACCAATAAAGCGGGCTGGCAACATGATGATCAGTACGACAAAGAAAAATGCGGGGCTGGCCGCAAGAATCTGTACGCCGACAAAACGCGCGCTCCTGAACAGTGACAGATCGAGCATCGGCCTGGCCACGCGCTGTTCCACTGCGATGAATATCCAGAACAGCAGCAGTGAACCGAGGATGCCGCCTACGACCAACGGATGGGTCCAGCCGTCTTCAGGGGCGAGCAGGATCGCGTAAGTGAACAGGGTCAGTGCCGCGGTAAAACTGATAGCGCCTGGCCAATCCATCCCTGTGGCATCGGGATCTCTGGATTCCGTGGCGCTGAACAGCACCAGAAAAAAACCTGCGACGCCGATAAGGGCAGTGGCGTGGAATGACCATTTCCAGCCGGCCGAGTCAACCAGCGAGCCAGCTGCAAGAGGACCGAACGCCAGGCCTATGCCGAACGTGGTGCCCAGCAGGCTGAACACCCTGGTGCGCTCAGCCCCATGAAAGGTCTGGGCCAGCGATGACATTGCTCCAGCGAATGCCGCTGCGCCGCCCAGGCCCTGAATCAGTCGAAGTACGTCGATCTGGACGACGGATGAGGCCACTGGGATGGCGAAGGTGGACAGCACGAATATCGCCAGCCCGATCAGCCACACGCGCTTTCTGCCGTAGATATCCGTCAGGCTTCCTGCGGCCATCATGGCGCTGCCGTAAGTCAGGATGTAGGCGTTGATGACCCATGTCAGTTCGACGGCAGATCCACCCAACGCCTTGTTTATCGAGGGCAAAACCACTGCAGGCCCCGTGAAGCAGAGTGGAATCAAAATGCCTGTCAGGCAGGCGGCAAACAGCTGTCCCCACCGTCTGGTAGAGGATGAGGCTTGAACCTGGCTTACTGAAGTCATGAGCAATTTCCCTGTGAAGCGTGCGCAGGTTTGGATGAATTGCACGCGTTTATCCAAGGGCAATCGCCCTGCCGGGAGATTAGGGGTTGCGTATGCAAACAAAAACAGGCTTATGTTCCGAACGTATAGGACAAGGCTGTCCTTAATAGGAGTGGGTATTGGAATCGCTCGGTAGCATTTCGGTGTTTGTTCTGGTGGCGGAAACACGGAGTTTTACCCAGGCAGGTAAGCGGCTGGGTATTTCATCGTCGGGGGTAGGCAAGAGTATCGGTCGTCTGGAAGAGAGCCTGGGTGTCAGGCTCTTTCATCGCAGTACGCGCAGTATCGCGCTGACCCTGGAAGGTTCGATATTTCTTGAACGCTGTCGACGTGTTCTGTCCGAACTTGAAACGGCAGAAATGGAGTTGAGCAACGCCAGAGATATGCCCAGAGGCAGGTTACGCATCAGCCTGCCATTGGTCAGCGGGCTGGTCATGCCGGTGATCATCGACTTCATGCGTACCTATCCCGAGATCGAACTGGACATCGATTTCTCGGACCGCATGGTCGATATCATCGAGGAGGGCTTTGATATCGTTTTGCGCACGGGAGACCCCGGCGACTCTGGCCTGATGTCGAAGCGTATGGGGGGATTTCAACTGACGATTGTCGGTGCGCCGGACTATTTTGACCGGCACGGCATACCTGAACATCCTGCGGACTTGAGTCGACATGCCTGCCTGTTGCACAGGTTTCCCTCTTCGGGCAAATTCGAGCACTGGCCGCTACGCCGGGAGGCAGGTGCCGATGATCTCGATTTACCTCAGGTGATGGTGTGTAACACGACTGAAATCCTTGTCGATGTTGCGCGTGCAGGGTTAGGAATTGCCTGCCTGCCGGACTTCATGATTTCATCGGCCATTCGCAGTGGCGAGTTAGTGCCGATACTGACCGACTACACGGTACATACAGGGAGTTTCAGGTTGCTCTGGCCATCCAGCAAGCACCTTTCGCTGCGTCTGCGAGTATTCATTGACTTTATGCACGCCCGTTTGTTTGCTCCCCCGGCAGTGTGACTGTGCGGATTGAGCATTTAGCACCTGACTAGGAGCATTGGCATGTACACGCTTTTTGGCGTCGAGCGTTCGGGTTCTGCAGCCATCGAGATAGCGCTTTGGCGCTGCTCGGTTGCTTTTACCTTGTTCAGAGCCTGTGGATGGGAAGAGGGGCCTGGCAAGGAAGCGTTGAGACGGGTCAATCCACTGTTGCAGGTGCCCACACTGGTACTGACCGATGGCTCGGTACTGACGGAAAGCGCTGCGATCCTGATTCATCTGGGGCTGGAGCACCCCGAGTCCGGACTTCTGCCCGGCAACCCCGCACTGCGTGCTCAAGCCTTTCGCGCATTGGTGTACATCACTGCCAACTGTTATGCCCCTATAGGGATCATCGATTACCCGCAACGCTGGCTGTCGGACTCTGACGAAACGCTCGATGCGGTACTTGAATCGGGAACCCGCGCAAGGCTGTACGAAAACTGGGAGACTTTCGCCGACCTGTTTGGTCGCGCAGACCTGTGGTGTTGCGATGATCCCGGTGCCGTGGAAATTCTGGCCTCTGTCGTAACGAGATGGAGCGGCACACGCGAGCATCTGCACGCAACCCGGCCTGACTTTCATGCGTTGCTTTTACAGGTCGACGCCCAGCCGGTGGTCAGTGCGGTACTGCGTCGTCACTGGGGCTCCAGGTGCCTGGAGACATGATTGAAAGAGGCCGGAAATAAAGGACCGAACGTCAGCTGTTCGGCCCTTTTGAAAGGGGTGACGTCAGGGTGGGATTGAACCACCGCCTCTCAGTTGTCTGGGTATCCTAACCGCTAGACGACTGACGTCATAAACAACCAAGTAAACCGTTGCCGGAAAGCCCCGTAGTTGCTTTGTTCATGGCTCTATTCTGCCGGGCTGCAGGCCCTTCGTATGCTGTCAGAAATGTCAGTTTTAAGACGTTTCAGGCTTATCGGAAGCATTGCCTATACCACTATCAGGCGCATGCCTGCGCTGCAACCCCGGCCGGTCATCGCCTGTTTTCAACTTGCCTGACCTTCGCCCGTCGACTTTTCGTACAAAACCTATTTCAGCGGTCCCAGCACCTTGCGATAGTGTTCTTCGCCACTGCGGGTCTGTAGCGTGAGTCCGATTTCCAGCCCGTCGGGATTGTCTTCCTTATGGCTATCGAGGGACTGCCAGCCGCCGACTGTTTTCCAGATCCTTATGTTTATCTCGACGACGTGATCGAGTACCACTATCCCTCTGCGCTGCCGATCACCAGCGATCCGCTATCACGGTAGACGCTGCCGTCATAATCGGCTGCAACTTTGCTGCAACCACTGATGCCGCTGATATCGAACACATGACGCTCAGCGAAGATTCTGGAACTTTTGCCCACGCCCTGGGCATACATAAACGGGTAGACCTTATGGCGGGTACTTCCGGTGTGATAGTTATTGTAAAGATGAACCTGGCCAAAACGTACACGGGGCCCGCGAGAGGAAATGTTCTCGAATAACGAGTGGTGGATAGTGACTTTCAGTTTACCGTCATCGGTCGTTTTAGTGTCGTTGGAACCGATCAGGTTATTCTTTTCATGGTTGCGGAAAATGGAATAAGAGATGGTGACATGATTGATCCATACATTGCTGGCACCCTCGGCCGTCAGGCCGTCGTTTTCCTTGGCGTAGAAAAAAACCTCCCTTATCTCGGCACTGCTGGAGGTGCCGACAATCGTGGTTTTGCCGGGAATGCCCGGACGGGCGCGCTGCTTCATGTCCGAGGTCTTGGTGTATGACTTGCCCTCGCTGACATCAATCAGCCCGGTCACTTTGATGATCCGGCCATTCCCACAGCAAACATCCTGTTGCCAAGGCAGTAGCGCAAACAGAATGTTTGCTGTCGATTGAATATAGTCACGAATCGGCAAACGGGATTGCCGTGTGTGTATTTTTTTGTAAAAAAGAAAGAATGCTGTTTGTTTTTTAAAGGCAGTTATTGGTTGTTAAGTGCAACGGTATTGTGATGATGAAGAGGCTGTAATTCATGCGCTGAATGAGCATGCCGCAGCCTGCTATTCATGTAATGAATATCAAGGCTGCGGGGTGTGAAGGGGGTTAAGCCGTTACGTTGATCGGCCCCAGTATTCTCAGATAGAGATGCACGGTCGTGCCGCTTCCCGGCAGTGTCTCGACGCGTGCTCCTCCGCCTGCATTGACCGCAAACTCCTGCACCTGGACGAGCCCTAGACCGGCACCCGGATCGGAACTTCGGGTGGTGAAGAAGGGCTCGAATATCTGTTCCTTGAGTTCGGCTGCCATGCCAGGGCCATCATCCGTCACGCTGAGTACCAGATAATCGCCTTCCGGCAGTCGAGGATCTTCCTTGACGGATTCCAGTCGAGTGGCGATATGCACTTTGCCTGGCCCGGACATCGCGTCGCGGGCATTGGTCAGGAGGTTCAATACCGCGGCATGCAGCTGCGCTTCTGCGCACAGGACGCCCCAGCCTGGGGCGGAAAGGTCAAACGACAGCTCCAGTTCGTCGCCCGCCGAGCGCAGTAACAGGTCGCGGGCTGCATCGATCCGTTCGCTGACATCGATGCAGATCAGGTCGGGTCCGTCCTGACGAACGCTGTTCAGCAGGCGGGTAACCAGTTGACGACCGTGATCCACAGCCCGCAGGCCGGTATCGCTTAGCGTTTCGACATCGATCGGGCGGCGCGAACGCATGCGGATAAGTTGCAGACTGGCGCTCAGCGCCTGAAGCAGGTTGTTGAAATCATGCGCGATGCTCGCCGTGAGCATTCCCAATGACGACACCCGTTGTGACTGGCGCAGGTTGCGCTCCATCGCCAGGCTTTGACTCTGCGCGCTTTCGAGTCCCAGAGCCAGCTCTGCAGCATGCTGGTCACGCTGCTCTGTCAGCAGACGATACTGCATCAAGGCTGCAGTCTGACGCGCCAGTGCCAGCAGTGCCAGACGCTGTTGTTCGGTCAGCACACGCGGCCAGATATCGATCACGCACACGGTGCCCAGCGCATGGCCTGAGTCGGTGCGAATCGGCGCGCCCGCATAAAACCTTATGTAGGGAGGCCCCAGCACCAGCGGACTTTCCTTGAAGCGAGGATCGGTGGTTGCATCTTCCACCACCAGCACATCGGAGGGTTGCAGGATGGCATGGGCGCAGAATGCCAGATCGCGGTGGGTTTCTTTTACGTCCAGGCCGATGCAGGCCTTGAACCACTGGCGCTCTCGGTCAACCAGCGAGACCAGAGCGATAGGCGCGTCGCACAGCGTGGTGGCGAGCAGCACGATGTCGTCGAAGTCTTGCTCGGGCGCGCTGTCCAGTATCTTGAGGTGCTCAAGGGAGAGGACTCGTTCTTCCTCGTTGGCGGGAAGTGGCGCAGGGTGGTGGGTCATGTGGGCGCACCGCGATCAGATGAAATTAAGGTCTTATGATGCCTATGATTTGTAGATGGCAGCAAGGCATACGCCGCATAAATCAGCACGGCCCGAGCAGGCCCTGACGCTCTGTCAGCGGCGGTAGCAACGGCCTGCCGGCCATCGAGGCTGAATACCGGTGCCCGTTGTCGCCAGGATAATCACTCTCAACACGCATGACCGGGGTTTGAAGTGATGTAACTGGGCGCATTGTTAAATGATGGGCGTCATAAAGTTTAAAGAGGCGGCTTAATAAAAAATTTGCTGTCGTCAATCGTGCGCAACGGTAGACTTTTGCACTCTAACTGTAACTTATTGTGTCCATATTTTACCCGTTGTGTAATAGACTGCCTGCCGGTTTTTGCCTTGGCAAAGATCATTGGTTAATCACTAACGTCTGTATTCTTCAGGAGCAACGCCGATGCCTGGCCCAAATGATTCAAGCCCTGCCGAACTTTTGCCCGAGGGGGCGTCCGATGACAGAGTCACCAGCCTGTTATGGGGGCCGTTCTGGTTAGGCGATACGACCGGTACCCATCTGACTTACAGCTTTCATACCGCTGACTCCGTCTACGCCACTGACTACAGTCGTTCTCAGGAGCCCAGCGATGCTTATTCCCTGACTGATGCTCAGGCTGCGGCGGCCAGAAGCGCGCTGGATGCATGGAGTGCAGTGGCAGATATCAAATTCACCGAGGTTCAGGACACCGCCGACAATGTCGGAGACATCCGTTTAGGTGGTTTCAAGAGTCTGAATGGCACTGTGTTTGGTCAGGCTTACGCGCCAGGTACGCTGGGCCGGTCCGGCGATGTCTGGATCGGGCCGAAAGTCAATGCGGCCGACCCTGCCAAAGGTACGGATGATTACCTCACGTTCATGCACGGGACGGGTGTTGCACTGGGCTTGAAACATTCGTTCGAAGCCACTCAATACAACGACGTGCTGCTCGATGCCAAATTCGAAGATGCCCGCTACACCATTATGAGCTACACCAATAATTACAGTTTCAAACCCACCACGCCGATGTTGCTCGATGTGGCCGCCATGCAGTTCATCTACGGTGCCAACACGAGTTATCACACGGAAAACAACGTCTACAAATGGGCGCCCGATCAGTCGGTATTCGAAACCATCTGGGACGCGGGCGGTAAAGACACGATTGATGCCAGCAATCAGGCGTCGTTTGTCAAGATCAACCTCAACGAGGGTGAGTTCAGCACCATCGGCAAGGCTTTCCTTGATTACAACGAGAATCCGGACGTCCCGACGCTGATGAATTCGGGTCTGGCGATTGCCTATGGTGCGCACATTGAAAACGCCATCGGTTCTGCTTTCAATGACACATTGATCGGCAACGACCTGGATAACGTGCTCGATGGTCGCGGCGGTCTGGATACCCTGATCGGCGGGCTTGGCAACGATACTTATGTTATCGATCAGGCCGACGAACTGGCACTGGTTCAGGAAAAGGCCGATCAAGGCACTGATACGCTGAAGATCACCTACAACAACACCTCCGCTGTGGCAGAGGTCATCAACCTCAATGCCGGACCGTTGGCGAACTTTGAGAACGTCCACGTCAAGGGTGAGGGCGCTTTCACGTTGCTGGGCAATGATCGTAACAACACGCTGACCGGCAATGACGCAGACAATGTTCTCTTCGGCGGTGCAGGCAACGACAAGCTGGTGGGTGGTCTGGGTGCCGATATCATGACCGGAGGCACCGGCGCTGATCGTTTCGTGTTCAATAACCTGGCGGAAATGGGCAAAGGCCACGCCAGCGACGTGATCACCGATTTCAGTAGTCAGCAGGGCGACAAATTGAGCTTCCTCAAAATGGACGCCAACGTGGACACCAAGGCCCTCGATGCTTTCAGCTTCATTGGCAGCGGCGAGTTCACCGGGGCTGGCCAACTGCGCTTTGCCGACCATGTATTGTCGGGCAACGTCAATGGCGACCTGCATGCAGACTTTGAAATCCAGTTGGTCGGTGTGACCGAGTTCCATGCTCACGATCTGGCAGTCTGATCGCTGACTTGAAATACGCTTGCAACGTCAGAACCGCGCCATGGACAGGCGCTGTTCTGTCTGATGGTCCATCGTCCTTCTTTTTTCTTCTTCCGGCTTTTTCAAGTGCGCACCGCAATTGGGCGAGTGGCGACTTTTGCCGTTTTTTAGCACCGCGACGGTGCTGTTACAAAATTTAAAACCACAAATTCAATATATCCAACAAAACCCACTTGACTCATCATTGCCTGCTGAATGTAATGCCCCGACGGTCGTTTATGTCGAGCATTGCGCAGAGGTATTAACATTGATCGAGCCCAAGCCATCGTCCATGCCTACTGTGATCGAAGCCGCCGCGCTCGTTCGCAAGGGCTGCATGACGTCGATACGCTTGACCGAGTTGTGTCTGGCAGCGATTGAAACCCACAATCCCACACTCAATGCATTTGGTGATGTCTACGCCGAAGTCGCGCTTGAACAAGCATGGAGCATGACGGCCGAACTGCAGCGTGGTCAGGTACGTGGCCCGTTACACGGCATACCTTTTGGTATCAAGGATCTTTTTTCGACGGCAGGTCTGCGCACCACACGAGGTTCGTTGACTGCTCTGGATTCGGTCCCTGTACAGGACGCGCCGATCATCCGCCGCCTCAAGGACGCTGGCGCGATCATTCTGGGCAAAACGGCGACTACCGAATTCGGCTGGACGGGTGCAAGTACGTCGCGGGTGTTCGGTAACGGGCGTAATCCCTGGGACCCGACACTCACCAGTGGCGGTTCCAGTTCAGGCTCGGCGATTGCCGTGGCCGCGCGAATGGTGCCTGCCACATTGGGTTCCGACGGGGGCGGCTCGGTGCGCATTCCCGGCTCGTTCTGTGGCGCGTTTGCCCTCAAGGGCACATTGGGGCGTATCCCGACCTGGCCTTGGTCGGCCACCGAAATGCTCAGTCACGCCGGGCCGATCACCCGAACCGTGCGTGACAGCGCGTTGCTGTTCGATATCCTGTCAGGGCCCGATCCGCTGGATCACCAAGCGCTGCCAGCCCCTGACGAGTCCTTTCTGGCGCGTTGCGATCAGCCGCTCGATCCGCTGCGTATCGGCTTCTGTCCGACCTTGTTCGACACGCCGGTCGATCCACAAATTGCCGCAGCGGTTGACGCTGCTGTGGGCAATATCGCCCGGTCCCTGCCCGTCACGGTAAGCACACTCAAGCCGGATTGGCAGGACCCGCTGGCGACGTTCGAAACCTTATGGGTCGCCGGGCGCGGTATTGCCTACGGCAAAGCGCTTGCGCAGCAGATGGAGCAACTCGATCCGGGCTTTGCCGACCTGATCAGGCGTTCTGCCCAGTACAGCCTGAGTGATTATCTACAGGCACTCCAGCAGCGCGCAGCCTTTGCCAACCAGGTTCATGCGCTGTTCGAGGATTACGATCTGCTGCTCATGCCGACGCTGCCGATCCTGCCGTTTGCCGCCGACGATGTGGCACCTGCCGGGTACACCGGACAGGATGGCGCTGTGCCATGGGCGCGCTGGACGCCGTTCACTTACCCTTTCAACATCACCGGTAACCCGGCAGCCAGTCTGCCCTGCGGATGGAGCGCTGGCGGGCTGCCCATTGGTCTGCAGGTGGTGGGGCCACGCTATGCCGATGCCCTAGTGCTGCAATTCTGTGCCGCGGTAGAGGCCATCGCGCCGTGGGATCAACACTTGCCACCGATTCTGGGGCAGTAAGTATGTCGCTCTTGCTTGCGGATCAACGGCCAACGGGCCCGGACACTGGAGTCGTTACTTTGCAACGGAATGTCACCCCTATGCTCAACCAGCCGCGTCTGGACGAAATCATGCGCCTGCTCGGCCAGCAACAGCGGGTCAAGGCGTCGGACCTTGCGCAATTGTTGTTCGTGTCCGAAGAGACTATCCGCCGCGACTTCAAGCATCTGGAAGAAGAGGGCCGCTTAAGAAGAATTCACGGCGGAGCGATTCTGCCCAGATCCAGCGAAGAATTGCCTTTACAGGAACGCAGCAGGCTCAAGCCCCGCGCCAAGGCGGGTATCGCTACACGCGCTGCGCAACTGGTCAGCGAGGGCATGGCGATCTTTCTCGACACCGGCACCTCGACCCTGGCACTGGCCCAGCAACTGACACGATTCAATCAGTTGAAGATCATCACCAACTCGCTGGACATCGCTCAGTTGATATCGCACCAGAGCGACAATCAGGTGCTGGTCGCGCCCGGCGATGTACGGCGCACCGACAATGCCTTGATCGGGCCGCACACGCTGGAATTCGCCCGACAGTTCCATTACGACATTGCATTCATGGGCATCGGCGGCATAGACCTGGACCTCGGGCTGATGGACTACCAGGAACCCGAGGCCATGTTGCGCAGGACGCTGGTCAGGCACTGCACGCGCAGCGTTGTGCTGGCCGACGACGGCAAATTCGGTCATCGCACCTTTATCAATACCCTGCCGTTTGCCGCGATCACGACCCTGGTCACCAATCGCACGTTATCCGACGAGTTTGTGACACGCCTGGAGAAAGATCATGTCGATACCCTCTACCCCTGAGCTGATCGAACCGGGTGCAGTCGATCTGGCAGCGTTCGAAGCCCTGTTTCGGCAAAGCTCGGCCATTGGCGCGACGCCCGCGGGCGGCCTGCACCGGCTGGCGGCATCGGCCGAAGACGGTCGGGTGCGCGACCTGTTTCGGGACTGGCTGAACGAGCATGGGTTTGAAGTGCGTGTCGATGCGATTGGCAACATGTTCGGTCTCATGACGTTTGATCCCGACGCGCCGTATGTGCTTTGTGGCTCACACCTGGACAGTCAGCCGAGCGCAGGGCGTTTCGACGGCGTATACGGTGTGCTTGCCGGTGCTGTGGCGGTGTCCGGTCTGGCGCGGCAACTGCGTGAGCGCGACGAAACCCCGTGCTGCAATCTGGCGGTCGTCAACTGGACCAACGAGGAGGGCGCACGCTTTCAGCCCAGCCTGATCGGCAGCGGCGTATTCACCGGCGCTCTGGCGCTGGACACTGCCTGGGAAAGCCGTGACGGGGATGGCATCCGTTTGAAGGATGCGCTGCAGGCCATCGGCTATCTGGGTAATGATCACGTCGATTTGAATATCGCCGGGTATGTCGAAATCCATGTCGAGCAGGGCGCTGGCCTGGAAAGCAGCCAGACGGCGATCGGTGTGGTGCGGGAAACCTGGGCCGCGCTCAAACGACGGGTGCGCTTCGACGGCGAGCAGAACCACACCGGCCCCACGCCGATGGCCGCTCGCCGGGATGCGTTGCTGGCTGCCGCACACACCATTACGGCGGTGCGTGAAGAGGCCGGACAACACGGCCTGCAGATGCACAGCTCGGTAGGGCGTATAGAGGTTTACCCCAATTCACCCAATGTCGTGCCGTCGCGGGTGTCACTGCTGATCGAGTACCGATCCCGCGACGTCGACCTGCTCAGTGCTGCGGCATGGCGCCTGGATTCCACGCTGCACGCTATCGCTGACAGAACCCTGACCGGGTTTGAAGTGGAAAGCAGCGTATTGCGTCCGCCTGCAAGGCTGCATGAAGGGTTTGCGGCACTGGCGCACTCGGTAGGCGTCGAGCTGGGTTTGTCGACCGCCGACAGCCAGACCGTCGCCGGCCACGATGCAATCAGCATGAACCGTCACTATCCGGTGTGTCTGCTGTTCATCCCCAGCAGCAATGGCGTTTCCCATAACGAGGCCGAATACACCAGCGATCAGGATATGCGCAACGGTTTGCGCATGCTGACTGGTTTGCTGTATCGGGCTTGCAGCTCATCCCATTCGTTTCGTTGAGGGTCGACCATGTCCTATGCCGACGACTTGACCGCACGCCTGCTCGGCGCACTGGCAAACTGCGGGTTCGACGCCGACGCTGACACTGCTGTCGTCACTCAGGGTGTTGCATCACCCTCCAGGCTGTCGACCGAGTGGAAGGGGTTTCGGGTAAACGCTGCGCAGGGCGGTGTATACGCAAAGGTGCTGCATGCCGACATGGCGCAATTGATCGATATCGAGCGTGCGGCGCAGGCCAGCGAATATGCAGGCCGCACGGGTGCCGCGCCGCGCTTGCTGGGCACCGACAAGGCCAATGGCGTGCTGATCTTCGAAGACCTGGGTGTGAACTGGCGTGCTGCCCGGCTTGATGACCTGCTCGCGCCGGGCCGGCTTCAGGTGCTGTGGGCGCTGAAACGGCAGGTCCATGCCGGTCCTCCGCCTGATTTTGTGCGCTCGCCGATGGCGGATATCGAGCGGCTTCGCGCGCTGTGCGAAGGTGACAACGTTGCACTGCCAGCCGAACACCAGTGGATCGACCGTTGCGTCGACATGGTCTGGCAGGCGTTACAGTCCCGCCCTGTGCCGGCAGTTCCGGTGCATGGCGACGGCGTGGCCAGCAACGTCATGGTGTCAAGCGAAGGCCGGTTGCGCCTTGTGGATTTTGACTATGGCGGCTGCACGGACCCGTGGTACGACGTTGCGATCACCCTTAATGAACTTTATTCGTTCGAAAGCCAGTGGCGCGAAGGGATCAGCGCCTGGGCCGGGCAATGCATGGAAGTCGATTATGCCGTCTGCAGGCTGTATGCACTGATCAACGACTGGTATTGGACATTGTGGGGGCTCTGGGCGGGTACGACGTCCTCACGGCCACTGGAGTTTTCCAAAGTCGGGCAATGGACATTGCTGCGTTGTCGGCAGTGCGTTCAGGACCCGCGGCTGGAAGGCTGGATGCGTCAGGTTCAAGAGGGTAGAGCATGAAAACGTTAGGGCAGTCCGTGAGTACCCAGGAGCAACAGCTGGAAGCCGCAGTGCGCAGTATCGACAGCTGGCGGGGACGACGCGTCGGCTACGAGCCGGTCAGCGGCGGTATCTCCAACACCAACTGGCGGGTCGAGGTCGAGGGTGCCGATACGGCTTATTTTTTCAAGGTGCCGGGTGCCGGTACAGAAATGTTCATCGACCGCTACACCGCTCACGAAGCCAGTGTGAAGGCCGCGCAAACCGGCTATGGCGCGCCGGTGTTTGCGTTTCTCGAAGCATTCGGTGTCGAAGTGTTCGAGTTCATGGAGGGCTGGCGCGCATCGTCCAATCATGACTTCCTGCAGCGCGACATACGTCACGGTGCCTTGCACGGACTCAAGGCGTTCAATGATCAGCCACTGCTGAAACAGACCAAGACAGTGTTCGACATGATTGCCGAACACCAGAGCCAGGTGGCCGAACTACAGGGCGTCAAGCCTCTGGACGATGATTGGCTGTGCTTGCAATATCAGCGTGCGAAAGCTGCTTTGCAAGCCTCCGGAATTGATTTGGCGCCGTGCATGAACGACACGCTGGCCGGCAATTTCATGCTCAACGCGGATCGTCAGATTCGCCTGGTAGATTTCGAATACGCCTCCAATAACGATCGCCATTACGAGCTGGCGCTGTGGTTCGGCGAGATGTTTTTCAGCGACGACATGGAGCTGGCGCTGCTCGAGGATTACTTCGGTCAGGTCAGTGTGCAAACCATCGCGCGGATCAAGCTCAACAAGGCTCTGGCAGATATCAAATGGTCGACCTGGGCGATGGTCCAGCATGCGGTGTCGCAACTGGACTTCGATTTCTACAAGTACGGCACCTGGAAGCATATGCGCGCGCGCAGCATCATCAATGACTCGCACTGGGAGACCTGGTTGCGGCAGGCATGAACCGTCTTTTCCAGTCATACCTGTAACAAGCACTGCCACTAATAAGAAAGTAGCGGGTGACCGCGTGTTCCTTTTACTGCTTGAGTTTTATCCGATCACTTATCCATAGCCCGATCCTGAAATTCAAGGAGCACTCCATGAGTAACGTTCCGTCCTCTGAACATCCCGGCCGCCTGAAAAATCTGGTGTTCGCCCTGTACTTCTTCGCGCTGTTGATGATGGCGCTGTTTCCACCGTTCTATCTCAAGGTCAGCGGCAGCACGGTTGTGGTGCTCGGTATTCCATTGCCGATCTTCTACTGGATTCTGATCGCCGTGCTCATGGGGCTGGGCCTGTGGATGCTCTATGTGATCGAGTCTCTGCTGGGTGAAATTCCACAAGAGGGGGACGGGCAATGATCAGCACGGCCACGGTTTCGGACCTGTACATTACATTCGGCCTGATTGGCGTGTTCCTGGCGGGCATGATCGCAGTGCTGTACGCAACAAATCGCAAGAGCGAGAGCTTTTCCGACTACGCGGTGGGCGGCCGTTCCTACGGTCCCTGGTTTATCGCCATGTGCTACACCAATTCCTGGTGGCCGGGCGCTACCTTCACGGCATTCTTTGCCCTGTCTGTCGGCGGCGCACTGGGCTTTTATGGCATGGTCTACGCCACGCTCGGGGTAACGGCCATGTACCTGATGGCCAATCGTGCCTGGACCTGGGGCAAGCGTTTCAACCTGACCACCCAGCCGGATTTGCTGGGCATGCGTTTCAACAGCCCGGTAGTCAAACGCATCGCATCGATCATCGGCATCATCTCGGTATTCCCCTGGGTAGTGATGGGTATTCAGGCCCTTGCAACCCTCTTTCAGTTCGCCAGCTTTGGCCGCTGGGGCGTCACCACCTGCCTGCTGGTCGGGGTGGCAGTGATCCTGATCCGCCAATACTGGACGGTGAGCATGGGCATGCGCGGCCTGATCATGACCGATATGTATCAGGGGCTGATCGCCTATGTGCTGTGCGCCGCGCTGTGCATCTTTCTGCTGTTCGGCGCTCAGGCATCGTTCGCCAATCTGTCAGAGTTGCCCGCCAGCATGCTGGTGATTCCAGGCGGACCTGGCAGTACCTATGGGCCGATGTATATGTTCAGCCTGATCTTTACCGGCGTGATCGGCTCGATGTGCTGGCCCATGAGCTTTCAGCGTATCTACACCGCCAGCGGGGTGCGCTCGGTGAAGAAAGGCACGCTGCTGACCATCCTGCTGGTAGGTGGCTTTTACGGCATTCTGATGCTGTTCGCCGCCGCGATCAGCCAGGACCCGAACGTGGCCGCGCATCCGCAGCACGGCTGGTTTCTGTCATTGTTCGACATTGGCGGGCCGTGGTTGCTTGGGGTGGCAATCATGATCGTTCTGGCGGCCAGTATCGGCCATGTCGACGGCTGTGTTCAGGTGTGCGGCACGCAGTTTGCCAATGATCTGGCGACGTGGAGCAAGCCGCGTACCGATCGCGAGAAGACCGTTCTTGCCAAAGCGGGCATGGTGATTTTCATTGCGGCGGCGTCATTGCTGGCTTACCTGACCTTCGACTATGCCCGCCTGCAATTGCTGGCGCAGATTTCCTACCAGGGCATCATCCAGTTGGCCGTGCCGCTGTTTTTCGGGGTCTTCAGTCGGCGTGGCAACAAGCAAGGCGCGATCGCCGGCATGCTGGTGGGGATTGTGATCGCCATCGTGCTGACCACGATCTACCCGGATGACATCCCTGCACTGGGCTCGTTGACCAGTGGCATCGTCGGTCTGATCTTCAATGCGGGCATTTTTGTGGTGTGTGCCATTGCGATCAAACCGAGTGCGGAAGAAGTCAGACGCGTCGACGAGTTATTCGCCATGGCGGCACCAGCGCGTCGCAGCGCCGGCCCTGTTGTGGCGATGAGCTGAAGCCGCATGTGCCCAGCACGGCTCAGCGGGCATTGATAAAGTCGATGAAGGCCTTGAGCGGCGAGGGCAGATAGCGGCGTCCTGGATAGTACAGATACGGCCCGGTGAAACGCTGCCACCAGGGGTCGAGTATCGGTTCCAGTGCGCCGCTGTCCAGATGAGTGCGTAACCAGTCCTCGAACCGATGGACAATGCCCAATCCGTCGATGGCGGCCTGCACGGTCAGATCGAAAGCACCCTGTCCTGACCGTCAGCGGGCCCGTCGGGTCGACCTTGACGGTTTAGCCGTCACATCCAGGGCCGATTCCACTTCGCCAAGCGCAGGCAAGATGCGCTCCATCAGTTTGGCACCCGCCTCGGTCGGTGCCACGCTAATGCCGTTGGGCAATCAGAGCCTGCCTTGCTCGCGCAGCAATGAGCCTATCCGCTCTATTTCCAGTTCGCCCTGAGCAAGCGCGGCTTTACTGGTGTGCACTGAGTAATAGCCTGTGACCAGGTCGTGCGGGTGCTTGACTGCTGATCCCAGCACAAAATGGGTGTCGCCTTTTGCGACAAAATCGATAGGGCGATCCGACTCCTCGAAAACGGCCAGTTCGCTAGCGCTGATCGGGCCGCCTGCGTCCAGATGGCCGCTGTTGATCGCCAGCCAGCCGACCGTATGACCCGCAGGCGGCGTGTAGCGCCAGTGCTCGCCATCTTTAAGCTGGACGGCCAGATAGTTCATGCCCTCAGGTGCCGGCAGGCTGCTTCTTGCGGCGCCGTAACGACCGAGCAGCACCTTCGCCGGACCTTGTTGCGTCACCTGCGAGGCGGCCAGATAAACGCTTTGCGCAGGGCCGTTTTCTTGCGCTGCGGGCAAGGCTATCCATAGCTGAAAGCCTGTAATCGGAGCGTCGCTTACCGGCTGGGCGTCATGCAACACGCCATTGCCTGCGCTCATCCATTCCACACCGCCGTCTGGCAATATGCCGGATTTTCCGGTGGTGTCTTCGTAGGCCAGTTCGCCTTCGATCATGTAGGTCAGCGTTGCGATTCCGGAGTGAGGATGCATGCCGAAGCCCTTTTTCTCCGGCTCGGGCTTGAAGCCGAATTGGTCAAGAAATACGAAGGGCTTCAACAATTGTCCCAGATCGCCTGGACTCATGAGGCGAGTGATCGGGCCTCTGCTTTTGCCGGTAGTGCGGCGGATGATGGCGCGTGGCCGGATGCTGACAATGGTGTTCATAGCGTTGTCCTCTGGGCTTTGATGCCTGAGCGCAAAGAATAAGCCTCTTTGGATTGCTTGATTAGTCGGTATAGTTGGTTTGGACTCATCCATAAATAGAAGGAATTTGACCGTGGCGCTCGATCTCAATGATGTCGCCCTGTTTGTGCAGGTTGTGCGCAGCGACAGCTTTGCGCAGGCGGCGAGGCATTTGGGGATGCCCTCCAATACGGTCAGTCGACGGATCCAGCAGCTGGAAACACAACTGGGCACTCGATTGTTGCAGCGTTCGACACGCAAGCTGGTTCTTACTCAGGCGGGGGAGGACTTCTACGAACGCTGTGTGGGCGCTGTCGATGGTTTGATGGACGCCGGGGAGCAAATTATTTCAGGTGGTGAGGAGCCTGGCGGTCGGCTGCGTATCGCCGCGATGGCAGATTTTTTCGATTTTTTCTCGATGGAGTGGCTGGCCGATTTTCTTGCCCGGTATCCACGGGTGCAGGTGGAGTTCGTGCTCAGCGATGACCGCGCCGACCTGATCGCAGACCGGCTGGACATCGCGTTTCGCGGCGGGCCCTTGCAGGATTCGGGCTACGTAGGGCGTCAACTGATCGAAGAAGGACATGACTGCATGGTTGCCAGTCCGTCTTACATCGCCACGCACGGTATGCCGGATTCGCTGCACAGTCTGCACGGGCATTACTGTGTGAGCACGGCGTACCCTGGCGGGAGCACTGTCTGGCGACTGCGCGGGCCGGACGCGAAAATGCATGAGGTGCAGATTGCCAGCCGATTCAATGCCAACACCGCGCAGGCATTGCGTAAAGCTACCTTGGCAGGGCTTGGCATCGCGCTATTGCCGGCGATTCTGATCCGCTCGGATCTTCGCGACGGGCGACTGGTCCCGGTGCTGGAAGAGTACCAGCGCACCAGTCACGGCCTGCATGTTCTCTATCCCAGCCGGCAACATTTACCGTTGGCGGTATCGGCATTCATGGAGCTGGTGATGGAAAAACTCAGGGACAAGAGGTTTCCGGCGCAATGAGCCGCTCTGGCTGAGCGCCGCATGTCGCCGTTACCTCAATCCGGAGGTCATGTAGATCAGCCGGACAGTCGCAACGGTAATTGCCTCTGCGTCGTTCTTGATATTTTCCAGCTGATCGCTGTCCACATTGCTGTCGCCTGCGTTTGATTCAATCAGGCGGGTGAAGTGGTAAAGGTTCTGAGTCACGTCGTGCAGGTTGCCATGCAGGCGTGCAACCACACGGTTCAAAGGGGCGCAAGCCGGGCTGTCTGCAGCTGTGGACGAGGGGACATTTCGTGCAGTGCTGAGGCCGGTCACCACATAGGCAACATCCACGCCTGCGTCCGAGATGCTCGACAGGTAGTCCGCCCGGGGGGAACGCACACCGTTTTCGTAGTTGCCCTGAGCGTTGGTTTCTACGCCGCCTATCGCGCCCAATGCGCTTTGCGACAGCTTGAGGCGCAGCCGTTCCTTTTTGAGCCGTGGTCCGATCCCTGTCATCCGTTTGTCCTCGATAGACTGTCCACGAAAAGCCTGGGGCTTGTCGCAACAATCAGGGTTAACAAGCGTTTCTGGCATTCACCGGTAAGACCCTCTCGCGTGCCCGACACGTTGCGTATTCAGGGCGATCAGGTACTAACGTGCCAGACAGGCGGAAGAGTGTACGTATGAATCACACCGGGTGATACATTTTTGTACTGAATTGAACGATTTCGAGCAACGATTCGGGAGAGGGATTTGAGCTGTGACAGGGAGGTCTTTTCGCAGACCTCCCGATCGCCTTACAGGCAGCGAGAAGCTGTCCGGGCTGTCCAGCTCGCGGCGGTGGCGGCGATCTTGTCAGCTAACCGGGACACGGCTTTCTGGTGGGCAATAATCAGGTTTTCCATGCCTTCACCCGCCTGCTCGCGTATCACACTGCTGCACGTCAGGCTTTGCCGCTTGCTGCCAGCGGTGGCACCTGCATCGCGAAGACCCAGTGTCCATACCACGTCAATCAGCGCGTAATTGCCAGGCATCGACTCGAAGCGCCGCACATCCGTACGGATCGACAACACGGGTTGATCGCTGTTTTTCGGCAGGCCGGCCATGTCGCGGCTGCCGAAACGACGTTCAAGTTGCGGAGTCAGCGCATCGTGAAACTCATCACCCAGCGGTGATCCCCAGCGTTCGGTGTCCAGAATCGCCAGGCTGCCGTTACCCTGACGAACCACCAGCGGCGGCTGATCGACCTGCACCGGCATGATGACCGGCAGCATCTCGAACTGGAACGGCATGGGGCTGGCCGCTGCAGGACTGGTCGCGGCCATCGGCGCGATCAGGGTGTAATAGTGGGTCTGCGTCGATGTGCAGGCACCCAGGCCCAGTGCTGCGGCGAGTACCACCAGTTTCAGGCGCAAGGTCATTGTTTTGGCTCCAGATCGATGGCTCGGGATGAGGACGGGGCGTTGAACGAGCGCGGGGCAGCATCGCCCGTGCGGCCGCGAATCAGCGATTCAGGATGACGGCTGAGGAAGTCGGTCAGTACCCTGACCGAACGCGCGGTACGTTGTACTTCATCCAGTGCCTGACCCAGCTGTTGACGCGCAGGTGAATCTTCAGCGAACGAGTCGTTGGCGGTGCCCAGGGTTTTCTCGGCCTGTTGCAAGGTGCCACGCATCTGCGGCAGGACGCTGCTGTTGACCTGTTTGAGGGTTTTCTGCAGCTCGCTCAGCGTACCGTTGAGGTTGCCAGCCAGTTGGTCGATTGGCAACTTGCTGAGCTTCTCGACAAACGCCTGCAGTTGTTCCTGCAGCTTGTCGAAGCTGCCGGGCACCGTCGGAATTTCCAGCGGCCGGGCCTTGGCGTTGAATGCCACTTTAGGTGCCTTCGGATCGAACTCCATGGCGATGTACAACTGCCCGGTCAGCAGATTGCCGTTGCGTACCTGGGCCCGAAGTCCGTTCGCAACAAATGCCCCCAATACCCTGGCAGACTGCTCCTCGTCATCACCTGTACCCCCGAGCTCCTTGAGTTTGGTCTCGGCGGCTCCCAGACGCTTGGGATAGATCACCGCGCCAACGATGCCGGGGAAAGTCTTGGTAGCCGGATCGTAGTCCAGGTCAACCGACACGACCCTGCCGATATTGACGCCCAGAAAGTCCACCGCAGCATTTACGGTCAGGCCGCGAAGCGATTGGTTGAAACGCATGCGAATGTAGCGTGGCTCGCCATCCGGAGGTGCCATCGCTGTGGTCTGGTCATCGAATATCTTGAATTCGGCGTTCTCGTCGGCCAGTTTCGCATCAGGGCTCCAGTTGGGCTCGCGGAAGGCGATGCCGCCGGAGATGATCGAGGTCAGGGACTGGGTATTGACCTTCACTCCCGACGCGCCGACCGTGATGTCCACACCGCTGGCGTTCCAGAAGCGTGTGTCGGTCGTGATGTATTGATCGTTCGGCGCATTGATGAAGATCTGAATGTCGACCCCGCGACCGTCCTTGGAAAGCTCGTAGCCAACCACCTGACCAACCTGGATGCGTCGATAGTAGATAGGCGAGCCAATATCCAGCGAGCCCAGATCATCGGTATGCAGCTTGAAGCGCTTGCCTTTTTCACCGAACGTGACGGGGGGCGGCGTTTCCAGACCGGTGAAGCTGGTTTTGGTCTCCTCGGAACTGCCAGCGTCGGCACCGATGAAAGCACCTGACAGCAGAGTGTCTACGCCCGATACGCCGTGGGCGCCAATCCGCGGTCGCACGACCCAGAACTGACTGTCGACTCTCGTGAACGGCGTGGCGCTGGTGTTCAGGTCGATGCTGGCCAGGACATGCGTACGGTCTTCACTGAGGGTGATATCCGTGACCATGCCGATGATCACGTTTTTGTATTTGACCTGCGTCTTGTTGGCTTCAAGGCCTTCTGCGGTCAGGAAACTCACGGTGATTTTCGGGCCGATGTTCATCCAGTCATGCAAGGCCATGGAAACACCGATGACCGCTGCAATGATCGGCACCAGCCAGATCAGCGAGACGCGCAGGCGACGACGTTTGACTTCAGGGCGTGGCACTGAAGCAGGTGGGGGGAGGGTACTGTCAGACATCTTCAACCTCTGCGTCCCAGATAAGCCGGGGATCGAAACTCATGGCGGCGAACATCGTCATCACCACTACCAAGCCAAAAAACAGAATACCGATCCGCGGCTCGATGGTGCTGAGCTCGCGAAACTGAACCAGAGACGCCACCAGCGCCACAACCAGCACATCGAGCATCGACCAGTAGCCGATCAGTTCGATGAAGCGGTAAAGACGTGCGCGCTCGCGCATCGCCCAGGTGCTGCGGCGCTGACAGGTGATCAGCAGCATGCCCAGTACCAGGAACTTGATACAGGGCACCAGAACGCTGGCGACGAAAATCAGGATGGCAATGTCCCAGGAACCGCTTTCGAAGAACTCCAATACACCACTCATGATGGTGCTTTCGCTGCGGTTGCCCAGCAGGTTGGTGTACATCACCGGCAGCACATTGGCTGGAATGTAGAAAATCAGTGCGGCGATCAGATACGCCCAGGTGCGCCTGATACTGTTGGGCTTGCGCCTGTGCACCGGTGAATCACAGCGCGGGCAATGAGCGGTGCCCTCCTGGCAGGCATAACCACAGGTATGGCACAGACAGAGCTTGTGTTCGTGGGCGAAAGGGATGCCGTTCATTGCGGCTGTACTCCCAGTTCATCCCATAACCGGCGGATGTCCTTGTTGGCTATCAGCAGAATCAGCACCATCAACATGGCCATCGCCCAGAGCCCGACACCGGGATGCACATCGAGCATGCCGGACAGCTTGATGATCGCCACCAGAATGCCGAGCATGCACACTTCGAGCATGCTCCAGGGCCGCAGGTGTTCCAAGGCGCGCATGCAGGTTCTGAAGCCGGGCGCGATGATGCCCCTGTGCGCGTGCACCAGCACCCAGAAGAGCAGGGCGATCTGCAGGAGAGGTGCAAGGATGATCGACAGACCGGCGACCAGCGCAATGATTGTGATCCGTCCCTGAGCCAGCGCTTCAACCGATTGCCAGAGCGTCACCTCGTTGGTCAGCCCCTTCATGCTGATGCTGATCACGGGGAAAATATTGGCGAATATAAAGAGCATGGCTGCGGCGATGGTCAGCGCCAGTAACTGCTCGATGGTCATTCGGTGGCCGCGACCCAGCAGCGCCTCGCAACGAAGACAGAATGCTGCTTCACCGGGCTTCAGCGGTTGCGCTTCGTACAGCGAGTCGCAATGCTCGCAGATGATCAGGCCAGGAGAGTCTTCAGTTGGATGCACAGTGCTCATCGACGCCATTGATGCAGAGGTGGGTGAGAACGCGAAGCACGAAAAGATACCTCGTTAACGGCAATGTAAAGCGTTTTTTTTGTACTGGCCACGCAACATACCGGTACAAATCATTGACCGCACCGGCAGTGGGTGGTTCACATGTCATAGAGCCATTATTCCATGCAGAAACCATGAGGGCGAATTTGTCGGCACCGATGCCTTCAACAGGCCGTTAAAAGGTATCGGTGCCTCCAGGCTGTTCGGGCAGGCCTGTCTCAGAGCTTGCCGGGCTTCACACGCTGCTTGAGAAACCCGAGCAACTGGCGGGCGGACGCTGGTACGTTATGTTCGTCGAACGTCAGGCAGATTTCTCTGGCCTCATCCTCGATGGTGATCTCGTATTGATTCAGATCCCGCGCGTCTTCATTAAACGCGCTGGCGGACTGGTTCAGGCCGCTATCACTTACCAACCGCTGCAATTGCTCTGCTTCCGGCTGTTCAAGGGTTGCCGTATCGACTTCACAGCGTTTGACAGCGCCCGCAAAACCTCCGGATTGCACTAGACAGACCTTCATTTCAAGCACCTTTGTGGTGGTTACGCCTCGGCTACACCTTGACCCCGACTTCTTTCCAGGCTGCCTGCACGGCTTTTTTGGCTTTGGGGCCGAAGCGCGGGTCCGAAGCGATTTTTATGCTGGCTCTGGCGCAATCGACGAATTGGCTGTCAGAGGCCAGCTCCAGCATCGTTTCATACCAGATTCTGCCCGCCACTTCCCAGGCATTTCCGCCGAGCGCCTTGGCGGCCAGCACGAATGCCCGGTTGGGAATGCCCGAGTTGATATGTACGCCGCCGCGATCCTTGGCACCGGTGTACAGGTCGGCCATCGTTGCCGGTTGTGGGTCGTCGCCCAGGTCGGGGTCGTTGGAATAGGCGGTGCCGGGTTTTTCCATATCGCGAATGCCGCGTCGCGTCGGCGCAGGCACCAGCAATTCCTTACCCACCACCCAGTCCGACTCGGCGGCGCTGGTGCCCTGTTTCCATTGACGAACCAGCATGCCGAAGACATCGGCGAAATGCTCGTTCAAAGCTCCCGACTGCCCCCGGTAATCCAAATTGGAGGTGAAGCTCTGTACGCCGTGCGTCAGTTCATGGCCTATTACTTCAAGGCTGCCGGTGAAGCGCTTGAAGACCAGGTCATCACCGTCACCGTAGGCCATCTGGCTGCCATTCCAATACGCATTGCTCAGCGGCACATGGTCACCATTGAAGTCCACCTCGGCAACATGCACGGTCGATACCAGCGACATACCGCTGTCGTCCAGCGAATTGCGCTCGAACAGCTCTGCGTAGAAGTCGTAGACGTCGCCAGAACCATCGTAGGCTTCATCGGTTGCCTTGTCGCCAGTCGGCGCCTGACCCTCTTTGCGAGCGACAGCGCCTGGAAGGTCGTCAGTACCTTTGGCATCGTGGATCATTCGGTGCTTTCGGCCGTCGGGCGATTTGATTGCGTGCATGGACGGCATGCTTCGAGCGGACAGACGAGACGCGAGGAACGCGGAACTGCTCGTCAGGTTGGCGATGGCCCGGGTGCTGACCAGGGTCTTTGGAGATTGCGCCATACGCTCGAGCATGTAAGGCGGAATGAAGCAATGTAGTGGGTTTCGGTCGTCGCACATGATGAACTCCTGTTCTAATGCACCGATGGCGGCAAGCCACCGATCAACATGGTCGCAGGCGTTTGACACTTCATGTCACGTTAATGTGCGAAGAAATATCCGATTACATGACCAGTGATGGCGAGAAAATATAACTGATTGTTGCGAAAACCCTGTGTGGCCAGCGCTTCAGGGCATTTGAGCAGGCATGCGACACCTCGACACACTCCGTCAACGGACCTCGGGGGAATGATAGACTCGCGCCACTTCAGACGAGGAGCAAACCTACGTGCGCAAGACGGTAATGATAATAGTGGTACTGGCGCTGGCTGGATGCGATGCAGGCAGTTCGCGTGCGCCCGGCAGGGAAAAAGCCCAGGATGCGGCTGTTACTGCTCCGGTCTCCACGCCACGATGGTTCATTCAGATGAATTCACGCGAGGCGGTCAGCGATACCAGCGCCTGGTTGCTCGAACGCAGCTACGCGCCGGTGATCGTGGACGTTGATGGTAAGCAGCAAGTATTGATCGGGCCTTATGAAAGCCAGGCGCAGGCCGAGGAACAGCGCGTGGCGCTGCAGGTCAAAGTCACGAAGTCTCACCGGTTTGCGGAGCCTTCGGTCGTGCAGCACGCCCGGTAAGCGTGACTTCAGGGATACACCATCTTTACAGAGTCAGTGCATCAAGCCTCGCGAGTCTGTAAAAAGACCCGCGATGCCTTTTTTAGCTTTTAGCGGCAGTCGATCAACGGCGACCCAGCAGCAGGCCTACGACCAGCCCGAAGCCCGCAGAAATAGCCACGGTCTGCCAAGGGTGACCACCAATGTAAGTCTCGGTCGCTTCGACAACCGGTTTGGTGCGGTCGCGTACGCTAGCCATCGAGTCCAGTGCCTGCTTCAGCTTGACGCTCAGTTGCGCACGCAGCGTTTCCGCTTCTTCGCCAACCAGCGCAGCACTTTCCTTGAGCAGTTTGTCGGATTCTTCGATCAGTGCCTGAAGGTCACTGAATGCCTGATCCTTGATTTGATCGGCAGCTTGTTGAGCAGGGGTCTTACGAGCCATGGGTTTCTTCCTTTCAAGTGATGGCAACAGTGATCAATGGAGTCTCGTGCATCCTGAAAAGTTGCAATTGCTTGAGCGACCTGACGCAAGACTCTGCAAGGAATGCCTCCAGGGGGTGTAAGATGCAGCCGTTTTTAGCCGTAGGTGACTGTGATGAGTTTCAATCTGGCCAATCGGCCGCTCCCCGAACGTACCGCACTCGAAGACGAAAAATCCCGCCTGTTCGACCTCTGGCAGAGCAATCTTGGCAAGGCCAAGGGTGAGGCTGCACGCTTGATGGGCGAGCGCGCCAAGCGCAAGGGCAAGTGGTCCGAATGGGTACGCTCCGAGCTGGACACAATGAGCCCGCCGGAATACGCCAACATGGTTCGCAGTGAAGTGAATCGTCTGGTCGCGGCGAGCAAGTAGCCAGCAACAGCCCCTGGCACACAGAAGGATTCCCCCGTTCCTTATGCACATGCGTGGGAACGTCTTGCATGCCAGGCTGATCAGGCCTTTTGAGAACATTGATGGCCCAAGCCAGTGCAAGATTTACCCAAGGCAGCGTAGCGCGCCACATTGTTCTTACCGCCAGTGCCAGTGCCTTGAGCCTGTTCGCGATTTTCCTCGTCGACATTCTGACACTGGTCTACGTATCGATGCTGCATGACCCGGTGCTGCTGGCAGCGGTGGGCATCGCCAAGGTACTGATTTTTTTCAACAGTGCGCTGGCAACCGGTCTGATCATCGCAGCGACTTCAGTGCTGTCGGAACGCATCGGCCATCGCGCAGCGAAGTCGATACCTCGGCTGACGGGTAGCCTGATGCTGATGGTTCTTATGGTCTGCGGTCTGGCGGCTGCCGTGCAGTTGGCGCTGGTGGTCCCGATTACTCACTGGCTGGGTGCCGAGGCGGCCACTTACGAGGCAGCACGCAGTTTCATCTGGTTGACACTGCCCTTTACCGTGCTGCAGGCGGTGATGCAGATGTCGGCGCAGATGCTCAGAACCACCGGTGATAACCGCCGGGCGCTGGCGGTTGTGCTGTCGGCTGCCGCCACGCTGGCGGTCGCGGACCCGTTATTCATCTTTGTACTGGACCTGGGGCTGAAGGGGGCCGGCGTTGCGTTCGCCGTTTCGGCCTTTGTTTCAGCCTGCATCGGCGTGTATTGGGTTCGCTGCCGCCTGGGCATGGTCTTCACACGCAATCTGAAGCTGTTGCGCCTGCACGTCTGGCGCACCTTCAGGCTTGCGCTTCCCGCAATGGCGGCAAATCTGGCCACACCTGTCGGTTTGGCTTATCTTGTGGCCTCGCTTTCGGCATTCGGTACCTCCGCTTTGGCCGCCATGACGGTGCTGGACCGGGTCCTGCAGTTTTCCTATTGCGCTTTTTTTGCCCTGCCGGGTGCGCTTGCGCCGGTGCTTGGCCAGAATATCGGTGCGAACCGGGATGATCGCGTGCGCTCTGCGGTTGTCTTCACCCGCAAACTGGTGGTTTGTTACGGGCTGGCTGTCTGGCTGATGCTGGTGCTGTGCGGCGGCATGATTGCCGATCTCTACCAGTTGGGGGGCGATGCCCGCGCTGTGTTCCTGGCCTTTTGCGTATGGGGCGGCGGACTCTGGGTGTTGATTGGTCTGGATTTCGTCGCCATCGCCGTGTTCATCACCATGAACAGGTCGTGGTGGGTGGCGGTATTTGCTTGGCTCAGGGCAACGGCGGGTACGGTGCCCTTTGTATTTGCCGGCATTCACTGGTTCGGCAGCAGCGGCGCGTTGCCCGGCATGTTTGCTGGCAATGCGCTCATCGCACTGATCTCCATCACCACGGCTTCGCTGACGGCGAAGCGGTTTTTCACCAGCAGGGCTCCGGTCACGAGCATCGGGGCGCATTGAATCAAGGCGTTATCAGGTTTTTATGGTCATCGAAGAATCAGGGAATGAGTCCGAAGAAACAGCCGCGCCCAAACGCCGTCGTGCGCCCAAGGGCGACATGCGCAGAAAGGCCTTGCTGGATGCCGCCACGGTTGTTTTCGCCAGAGACGGCTATTCGAGTGCGTCAATGCGCGAGGTTGCATTGCTGGCCGGCATCACCACCGTCGGGTTGCTGCACCATTTTCCCAACAAGGAAGCCTTGCTCGCTGCGTTGCTGGAGCGCAGGGATCAGCGAGTCACGTCACGGTTTCAGGATCTGGTTACCGAACCGACGCTTGAAGGGTTTCTGAAATTCCTCAAGCTGAGCATGAGCTTTAGTATCGAAAATGCCGACGAATGTCAGGCGGCGTTACTGATGAACACTGAAAGCCTGTCGAAGTCGCATCCCGCATGGACGTGGCACCACGAGCGATTCCAGCTGACTCACGAGCATGCTCGGGGTCATCTGCAAGCGTTGGTCGACGCGGGCGAGGTGCGTACCGATATCAATGTCAAAGCCCTGGCCCAGGAAATTTTCTCGGTCATGGACGGTTTGCAGATTCAGTGGCTGCGTAGCCCGCAAGACGTCGATGTCATGGCGGTTTTCGATATCTATGTGCAGCGCCTGGGAAGGGATATCAAGGCTCATCCCTGAGCCTTGACGAGGTGCATCAGTAAGTCTGTGTCGCGCTGACCTGTACTGCCTTGCGCAGTGGCAGCGGCAGCGGGTTGCTGTCGCGAGTGGTCAGTTTTTCGGGGTACAGCGTGATCAGCGTCCTGTTCAGCGTCAGGTTCTCCGAGTTTGCACCCACGAGAATCTTGAACTTCCCGGCGTCAACGTCCCAGCTCGCGGTCTTGTCGACGTAGTAGGCCAGCGAACGCGAGTCTATCGGTACGCTGACAGTCTTGCTCTCGCCGGGCTGCAGGTACACCTTGGTGAAGCCCTTGAGTTCCTTCTCCGGACGGTCCACGGCAGGATTGACCGGCTGCACATACAGTTGTGCAACTTCGAAGCCTGCCTTGTCGCCGGTGTTGGTCACGGTAAATTTGACATCGATCGTCGAGCCTGGCGTGAGCACATTGGTCGACAGTTTCAGGTCGCTGTAGCTGAACGTGGTGTAGGAAAGGCCATAACCGAAGGGATAAAGCGGCTTGGCGTGCTTTTTGTCATACCCGCGATAACCCATGTACAAGCCTTCGCTGTAGGTCATTTCAGTCAGGGCATTGTCACCGCGATAGGCGGCAGGGTCCGGGTAAGAGGCATAGCTGGGGTTATCCTCGATCTTCTTGTCGATCGTGACCGGCAGCTTGCCCGATGGGTTGACCTTGCCATAAAGGATCTCGGCCAGCGCCTGACCGCCTTGCTGGCCTGGGAACCAGGCTTGCAGCGTCGCGCCGACCTTGTTCGCCCAAGGCTGCATGTTGGCTACGCCACCGCCGTGCATGACGACGATGGTATTAGGATTGGCCTTGGCGACGAAGCTGATCAGTTCGGCCTGTTGATCAGGCAGATCGAAGCCGTGGTCGGAGCCTTCGCCTTCGTTTTCAGACGTGGTCCCTGTAGCCACCACGACGGCATCGTATTTCGACAGGTCCTTTGGTGGACGCAACGAAGCCCAGCTCATCTGCACGCCGGTCAGGCCGCCCAGCACCGGGATGAAGTTGCCCTGTATACGCTGGTATTCGAGCTTCACGTTATACGTCTTGCCAGCCGACAATGACGCGGTTTTCCCCGACGTTGTCAGCGCATTCACGACGTCACCGGAGTAAGGCACGCCGTCGCTCTGCAGCACCAGTTCATCGTTGACCCAGAGCTTGTACGGGCCGTCTGCCCGCACTTTGAATACCTGCGCGCCCGAGACTGTCGGCTTGATGGTCGTGGTGAACCGTGCCGAGAATGCGCCGGCTGTCGGGCTGAAGCCGGACACCGCCGTGCTGCCTGCGTTGGTGGCGTTGGTGCCGGTGGCCCAGTTCAGGTTCAAGCCTGGCTCGACGCGCGTCAGCACCGGGTCGCCGGAAAAGCTGGTGTTGGAGAAGTATTCGGCTTTTACCCCGGCATTACTGATCCCGTTGTCGCCGGTTGCCGGCTGATACCACACCGAGCTGGTCGGATTCAGGCTCATCTCCGAGAGGTAGGTCACATCGGCGCTGCTGGACGCCAGTTGCTGCAGGCCGCTCAGTTCGGTCACATAGCTGTTGGGCGGCGAGTTGGCGGTGCCGAAAGGTGATGCCGGTACATCATGCGCCCAGTTGCCGATGACGGCGATCTTTGCCGAGCGTGCCAGCGGCAGCAATGGCTTGCCCGCAGCGGTGTTCTCGTTGCGCAGCAAGACGATGGATTCGCGCGCCGTATTCAGCGCCGCGCGCATGCCGTACTCGGGGTGGTCCAGGGTCTTGGCGGTGTTGAGGTTTTCCTGGAGGTCGTAGCTGACAATAGCGCGCAGGTTGCGTTTGACCTTGTCGTCGATCACGTTCTGGGTCAGTTGCCCGCTCCACAGGTAAGGCAGGAGTTTGGCTTCGGTGAACTGAAGGCCTGAGGGCATGTCGATGTCGGTGCCGGCCCACGCGCCCTTGAACGCATCGTGGATGGCGTTGAAGTCACTGATGACCATGCCCTGATAGCCCCATTCGCCCTTGAGCACTTCAGTGATCAGGTGATGGTTTTCACAGGCGTAGTCGCCGTTGACCTTGTTGAAACCACACATGATCGAGGCCACGTTGGCGTTCTTGACCATCGATTCGAAGCCTGGCAGGTACAGCTCGCGCAGGGTGCGCTCATCAACCTTGACGTCGACTGCCTGGCGGTTGGCTTCCTGCTCGTTGGCCAGATAATGCTTGCCACTGGCCTGGATACCCTGCGCCTGGATGGCGTTGACGATCGCAGGTGCCAGCACTGCACCGAGGAACGGGTCCTCACCGCTGACGTACTCGGCCGAACGACCGTTGTAAGGCGTGCGATACAGGTTGGCACCTGGCGAGAGCATCTGTTGACCGCCGGAGATTCTTGTCTCGTAAGCGATGGCCAGGCCGAACTCCTTGGCCCGGTTGATGCTCCAGGTCGCCGCCAGCGCGGACTGCGACGGGTACTGAGCGCCAAACGTGGCGTTGTTGACGTGCACGCCCATGGACGAGTCATACGCCACGGTGCCCTTGATACCCCACTTGAGCAGGGAAGGGATCATGTGGCCGTCGTTGACGCGGGTGAAGTTGATCTTTTCCGACTGATTCATGTTGTCGAGAATCGAGCTGACGCGCGCTTCGACTTCATTGCCGGTCGCTGGGGTAACGGCAGCGAGCGCAAGGTTGGCCTGCATGACGCTGAGCGTCAGCAGGCTCAAGCCCAATGTGTGTTTGAAGGCTGACAGGGCAAGTGTCCTTCTGGTCGATGTAATCGGTTGATAGAGGCTGTTCATGGGCGTTGCGCCTGTACCGGGGCGTCATCGGTGTCTACTGGTGCATCGAGCAGGGAGGACGAGCTCTGCTGCCTGGCTGGGCTGATCTTGTCGGCACCCGACAACTGATCGCGTTTGGCTTCAACCTGCACTCGACTCTGTTGATCGGACCCTGTGGTGGTGGCGGCAGACGTTGAGTCCGCTGCCAGCGTGGACACACTGTGCGCACACAAAAGTACTGCACTGAAAACAGACAGCATGGTTCTAGTCATCGATTGAATCTCGATTAATGGTTTGCAGGAGGAAACAGGCGGCTGTGGCAATGACACATCGCTTGGCTGAACACTCAGTCCGGCGCGAGCGTAAAAAGTTCACCGGCCGATAAAGTATTACCAAGACTGTTTTTATTAAATAATGTCAGTTGGCCATGCATCATTATTTATGAAAGTAATTCAGCGGATTTAGTGATTTTTACAGAGTTAATGGCTAATTATTGCTATTTTCAGCCATAAAATTCCATGGATTACATTTATATTGGCGTTTAATTGCTTTTTTCTAAACCTAACTGTAATTAGGTTTAAGGTTCTGTTAAGCTTTTGATCCTGCCATTACTGCACAAATTAAAAGCGGATTAGTGAGCAGTAAAGTACATCCGTCCATCACTATTGAGTGGTGATTCAGTTGTTTTCTTAATGCGCCTGAAGCGCAACTTTTAATAAAAAAAGATTAAATCTCTTTTTGCCAAAGAACGTAGCGTTCGGCGTGTTGCCTCTTTCAGGGTTTAAACGCTTATTGTTGATGTCGGCAAGAACGATAATGGTGTTCCGCGGGTGTGTTGTTCAGGCTTCATTACGTTAAAGGCAAATGCGGTGAGTGACGAAAATCCGCGCGTTGATCTTGCTGTCTTGAGCATCGTCAAGCGCCTGTGCGTGAGCAAGCCCCAAAAGCTGACTTTCGGGCAGATCTACAGGGAGCTGGTGCGTGCCCACTCCCGAGCCCCTGCAATCCGTGCGTGTGTCACGACAGTCGACACTCTGGTCAGGGAGGGCCTTCTGATCTCGGCAAAAGTTCTGGAAGCCGATCAGTCATTTCCCTATACGCAACACATCATCAGTGGCCTGACCGAGATAGGCGCGGCTTCGCTTGCGGGCTGCGAAGACGCCTTGAGCAAGCCTCGCGGGATCACTCGCTGTGCGGCAGCGAGAGGTAGTACTGACCCAGCTCGGTCAGTTGACCTTCGTTGTTCAACAGGCTGGAAAAGTGCGGGTCGGGGTTCATCCGGCCAGTGAACCAGGCATACCTGAATACATCTGCGCGCTGCTCGAGCGTGGCGACCATATCGGCCATCTGCTGTTTCTGCTTTTCGACTGAGTCAATCTGCATTCCGTCATCCAGCGCGTGCCAATTCGCGAACTCGGTGACCCAGAAGGGTTTTCCGTACTTCGACAGTCTGTCGAGCATTCCCGGCAAACCATAGTCGTACCAGTGAAACGCCAGATAATCGATGCGCGGATCCCGACCCTGGTTCATGGCCCGGTACGCTGTGTAGAAGGCATCGAGCCACACCACCGGGTCGCCGTAGCCCGGCATGGTTCCCCAATTCATCGCCGGGCCCACCAGTTTTACTCCGGTCTGAGCTGCGATCTGTTCCAGCCTAGGCCAGAAGCTGGCCGCTGCCTCCGGCGTCAGGTTGGCCTGGTCGAGCAAATTGGGTTCATTGATGACCAGCAGGTAGTGAATGGAGGGATGGGCCAACAGGTATTGTTTCAACTGGCCGTCGTCGAGGTTGTCGTTCCACACCATCGGGATGAAATCCACGCTGTACGTCGAGGCGTAATCGTAGGACGCCAGGCGGTCGTGAGCCTTGGGGCTCCAGTTGTACCACCAGCTCACGCCTGACGACAAAGCGCTCAGGTCGGCAGGCAGGGCGACGTCATAGGCGATGCCGCGTTTGGCACTTTTTTCGGCCGCGCATGCCGGCGCACTGGACAGACCGAGCGTGAATGCGAAAAGGATGAGAGCGGGCAGGTGACGGAATCGTGCTGGCAGCTTTTGCAGAGTCATTGGCAGATCTTCCTTGAGCGTGAAAGGGGCGCAGAGCGTGCCTTCAGGACTAGCAGCAAACATGCCACCGGTGTCGACCGTTCACGTTTGCCGCGCCTGCCCGTTGCTTAAAGCCGCCAGTCAGGTTTACCAGGGATCGCCCTCGGCCTGGCGCAGATCCAGGGTGCCGCTGTCACTGAAACGCAGCGTGCCGAACAGGCCGCCCGCCAGTTTGCCGCGTAAGGTGTAAGGCAGATTATCCAGGCGCTGGCTCTGGGACAGTCCCAACGCCTGACGCAAGGCGGCAAACGCCGACACGCTGACCGGCACTACCAGCACCGCCTCGGAGAAACGTCCGACGGTGCCTTTCTGGTTGCTCACCCCAGAAGCCAGCAGTCTGCCGTTCACGTCCAGATCCAGCGCCACGCCGGTGTAGTTGATCTCGGTTTCGTTCGGGTTCTGCACGCGCAGAGTGACCGCCATACGCAGTTCGAGTCCTTGCCCGGGAACCGGTTCGATGCCGACGACATTGATCGTAAGCGGGTCTCGGTGGGGGATTAGCGCACACGCGCTCAGACTGAGGATAAGCAGACATGAGAGCAGGGCGCGGATCGGGCGTAGCGACATTCGTGTGCTCCAGCGTCGGGTTCAGTCAACTTCAGACCTCACCCGCTGTGAGAGATTCGCCTGGTCGGGCGCAATGCCGGGATACCCGCTAATCTGCCTGTTTCAACCATTGCGTCGGCAGTGCCGCAGGTTGATGATTCGTCCGATCCAATAAAAACAAGACTGGAGAAAGCCATGTCCATCGAAAGGACCCCCCTTCATCAAGACCCCGTGGTCATTGTCAGCGCTGCACGCACGCCTATGGGCGGTTTTCAGGGCGAATTGCAAAGCCTCGCTGCAACAGAACTGGGCTCGATCGCCATTCGCGCTGCCGTTGAACGCGCAGGTATCGAGCCCGCCGAGGTGCTACATGTTCTGTTTGGCTGCGTACTGCCAGCCGGTCTCGGTCAGGCGCCCGCCAGGCAGGCGGCGCTGGGTGCCGGGCTGGGCAACGCGACGCTGTGCAGCACGGTAAACAAGATGTGCGGTTCCGGTATGCAGACTGTGATCATGGCCCATGATCTGTTGATGGCAGACAGCACCGCCGTGGTGGTGGCCGGAGGCATGGAGAGCATGTCCAATGCGCCTTATCTGCTGGATCGCGCACGTAGCGGCTATCGCATGGGGCACGGCAAGGTGCTGGACCATATGTTTCTTGACGGTCTTGAGGATGCCTATGAGCCGGGTCGGCTGATGGGCACCTTTGCCGAAGACTGTGCCGGGGCCAACGGCTTCAGTCGCGAGGCGCAGGATGCGTTCGCCCTCGCGTCACTGGCCCGCGCGCAGCAGGCCATCACTGACGGCCATTTCGATGCGGAAGTCGTTCCTGTTCAGGTCAAGGTGGGTAAAGAGATCAGGCAAGTCACTCACGATGAACAGCCGCCCAAGGCGCGTCCGGAGAAGATTCCGATGCTCAAACCCGCTTTTCGCGAAGGGGGTACGGTGACGGCAGCTAACGCCAGTTCAATCTCCGATGGCGCAGCAGCGCTGCTGTTGATGCGTCAGTCCGAAGCGCAGCGGCGAGGGCTTCGGCCATTGGCGGTGTTACATGCCCATGCGGCGTTCGCCGACCAGCCTGGCCTGTTTCCGACAGCACCGATAGGAGCGATTCAGCGTCTGCTGGGCAAGACGGGCTGGGCGCTCGATGACATTGATCTGTTCGAGATCAACGAGGCGTTTGCAGTCGTGCCACTGGTGGCGATGAGCGAGCTGGGCCTTGCCCACGAAAAGGTCAATGTTAATGGCGGGGCCTGCGCGCTGGGGCACCCGATAGGCGCTTCGGGCGCGCGGATTATCGTGACGCTGTTGGCGGCCCTGAAACTCAGAAACCTCAAGCGGGGGCTGGCGGCTATCTGTATCGGTGGCGGCGAGGCTACCGCTGTTGCTGTTGAAATTATTATTTAGTAATTAAATCAACAGCTTGAATAATTAAGCTAATGCCAGTTCTGTATTAAGTGGTTGTGTTTTAATTTGTCATAAAAGGATATTTATCAATGTCTTACGAGACAATTATCAGTGAAATTATAGGTTCAGTCGGTGTGGTCAGACTGAATCGTCCCAAGGCACTAAACGCATTGAATGCTCAGCTGATCGATGAGTTGAACCATGCGCTCGATCAGTTCGAGTCGGACAGTGACATCGGCTGCATCGTGCTGACAGGCTCGGAAAAAGCCTTCGCTGCCGGCGCGGATATCAAGGAGATGGTCGACCTGTCCTATCCGCAGATTTACCTTGACGATCTGTTTCGCGAAAGTGACCGGGTCGCTGCGCGGCGCAAACCTGTCGTGGCTGCCGTAGCCGGTTTTGCGCTGGGTGGCGGGTGTGAGCTTGCATTGATGTGCGACTTCATTTTGGCTGCGGAAAACGCCCGGTTCGGACAGCCGGAGATCAATCTCGGTGTATTGCCGGGGATGGGCGGTACGCAGCGTCTGACTCGAGCTGTCGGCAAGGCCAAAGCCATGGAAATGTGCCTGACCGGCCGACTGATCGATGCTCACGAAGCAGAGCGCGCCGGTCTGGTTGCACGCGTGCTGCCGCTTGATCAATTGCTGCCGGAAGCACTGGCGGTAGCGGCTGTTATCGCCGGCAAGTCTCTGCCGGTCGCGATGATGGTCAAGGAAAGCGTCAACCGCGCGTTCGAAGTCAGTCTGGCCGAAGGCATCCGGTTCGAGCGCAGGGTTTTTCATGCCGCATTCGCCAGCCACGATCAGAAGGAGGGCATGAACGCGTTTATCGACAAGCGCCAGCCTGATTTCAAGGACTGCTGATCTACGTGATCCACAATCAGGATTCGTCGAGCGTCTACGTGCAACTGCGCAGCTTGCCCGCCCACAATCGCACCGCCATGAGCGGTGACATGCAGGTGCTGCCCGCTCGACAATCGAATGCACTCGACCGACGAAGCAGTGACACCGTCAGGCCCCGGATGGCCAATCGAAAGGCGTTCTCCAGACAGAAGCACTGCGCAGATCACGGGGCGTTCGGGGTTGTTGTCGAAACAGCGGATCAGCACACGTGTGCCGGGTGGTAACGCCTGGATCCCCGCGCAGGCGACCTCGGCCATGGGCCAACGCTGCACGGGGTCATCCGCCGGGGCTTGAACTTGCCAGTCGAACCGGACCGCTCGATACCCGTGCAGGCTCGGACAAGCGTCGCTATGTTGCAGCGTGGCACCAAAATCGCCTGTGACGGAGGGGCGAGGATGTTTGAGCGAGGGGCGGAACGGCATCGCCCACGGCATGACCCTGAAGCTGTTGCAATAGCCATTGCCTTGTAGCTGTGCAGCCGCGGATGACGAACGCTGCGCGTCGACAAGAATGCGCAGGATTGTCAGCGCATCGCGAGGGGCGATACCCCTGAGAACCTGTAACTGCCTGCCTGCGTGACCGATTTCGCTCAGTAGCCATTGATCATTGAGCAATGGCTCTGGGTGATCGAGCACCTGAATCACCTCGCCACAGTGCAAGGCGGGCTCGCTGCTTCGTCCTCTGACATCGCGCCGTTCGCAGCGCAGTCGCTCAAGTGCGCGAATACCGCGCTGGCGGTGCAGTGTGTCTTTCTGATCGATCGCGCCACCAGGGCTTGGTGGCCGGAATGCCTGATTGGCCGCCGCCGTCAGGTCGGTCCCTTGGCGTGGTGACGAAGGACGGTAGGCTGGTTGCAAGGGGTGAGCAGTTTTTCTTGACGCGTGCGGCAGCGACAGAGCTTCGGTCAGGTGCAGGAGCGTCTCTCGCGAGGCACCTGACGGTTCCTGATGCTTGAAGCGGACGGGTACTGGCTGTGCCGGAAAGCTTGCAGGGTCGTCCGAGAACACCAGCCGATGACCGCACGGGCGATGCTCGAAACGAAAATGAATGCCTTCCTCCTCGCACAGGCGCTGCAATAGGTGCAGATCGCTTTCGTCGTACTGAATATGCAGCGGCCTGGCAGGATACAGACCGTTCATGTGCTCGAACCGGTAGGCGCTCGCTCCGATGCCGTGCGCTTCAAGCAACCGCACGATCAGTTGAGGAATCGCGATGTCCTGATAAGTGCGGCGTTGCGGCTGCCGTGCCAGCCTGCGCAGCTCAGGCATCAGGATCAGATGGTAAAGGCTCACATGAGCGCCGCGGTGAAGTCGGACTGCATGGCAGATACGGCCATGCCTGCCGGTTCGAGGCCCGCCGAAGCTTATAAACGCTTCGCGATGCAATAGGCTTCGAACGTCCAGTTGCGGATCGCTGCCGATCACCCAGATGTCGAAGCGATACAGGTCGTTGAGGGCTTCGTGGCCGATGAAGCTGATGATATGTATGTCCGGCTGGCAGTCGGTTATCTCCAGCATGATGGGCACTTGCAGGTCCTTGCGCATCTGCGGGCTCTCTACCGTGAAAATCAGGGGCGCGCAGGTTACGGAATACCTTGCCCTAAAAGCATTGCTGCAAGGTTTTTCGGAAAAAGACTACAAGCCATGATGGAAAACGGATGATTGCCGTCAGCCCGATTGGCAGCCATCTTTGCGAGTTGGTTCGGTCAATATGTCGGTCGGGGGTTTCATCTGCCGTGATCGCGTATAAAATGCGCCGCGCCGGACAGGGTATTTTGCCGGTGACCCTTTTTCAGCGCCTTGCCAGCGCCGCGTTCTGTCAGTCGTGCAGGCGCAGGCGGCGAGGTGCCTAGCGAATCAAGAGAGCAGACATGGGCGCACAGTGGAAGGTCAAGCATAAAGAAGCGGCAGCCAACGCCAAGGGACGTACGTTTGGCAAGCTGTCCAAGGAGATCATGATCGCCGCACGCGCTGGCGCAGACCCGGACATGAACTCGCGTCTGCGGCTGGTGGTCGAGCAGGCCAAGAAAGCTTCAATGCCGCGCGAAACCCTGGAGCGTGCCATCAAGAAAGGCGCGGGCCTGCTGGGCGAGAGCGTCAACTTCGAGCGTCTGACCTACGAAGGCTTTGCACCGCACCGCGTACCGGTGATTGTCGAATGCCTGACCGACAATATCAATCGCACGGTCTCGGAAATCCGCGTGCTGTTCCGCAAGGGGCAGTTGGGCGCTGCGGGCTCGGTATCCTGGGACTTCCTGTATCAAGGCATGATCGAGGCCGTCCCGGCTTCACCCGATGCTGATCCGGAGCTGGCGGCAATCGAAGCCGGCGCCCAGGATTTCGAGCCAGCCGAAGAGGGCGCGACGCTGTTCCTGACCGAATCCACGGACATGGATGCGGTGTGCAAGGCGCTTCCCGAATTCGGTTTCACCGTACAGTCCGCGCAACTGGGCTATCGCCCTAAAAGCACCGTGGATGGCCTGACCGATGAGCAGATGGCCGAAGTCGAAGCGTTTCTCGAAGCCATCGACAACCATGACGACGTGCAGAACGTATACGTGGGTCTGGCAGGCTGATCGCTGTGCAGTGGAGCGCTTTACGCGCTCCATGCTTTTATGTGTAGAAGAATTTCTGCCAGCGACGGTCGTTGCTGGCAATCCGGCTGCACGCAGCTCACCTGCAGTGCCTGTAGACCCGCCATGACGTTCTGATCCTGCGGATCTGCCTCGCAACGCTCCAGCAATTCCCCCAACAAGATACCGAATGCCCGCGTTTCGATGCGCTCCAGCGCCTTTCCCGTCCCGGCTGACGGGTGAAAGGACGCCGCACCGAAGTCGCTCAGCAGGCAATTGCCATCCTCCTGCACAAGAATGTTGTGGCCATACAGGTCGCCGTGCGTGATCCCGCTGGCGTGAAGGTGCGCAGTGACCGATGCGATGCCTGCAGCGAGGCGCAGCAGTACCGGCAAGGAAAAGCGCGTGCCGTTGGCGTAGACATCGCGGCTACAGGATTCCAGGCTCGGCGGTCCGGCAAGATTGCCGAAATCGGGGGCTATCAGCGCCATGACCAGGCCGCGTTGCCGCTCGGGATGCCCGCTGATTTGTCCAAGAACCTCGATCAGCTGTGTGTGCCGACCAGCGGCTATGCAGGCGGCCATTTCATTGAGCGGTGAGCCATCACTGGTGACATTGCCCTTGTACAGCTTGACCGCAACCCGTCGTTCATCGTTGGTGTTGTGCCAGAGCGCCTGCTGGATGATCCCGGAAGCGCCTTCGCCAAGGCGCTGACCCATGCTGAGCCGGTCCCACGGGATCTCGCGGATCGGTGCCGCCGTGCGTTCAGGGCACAGCGGATTGTCGGCGTAGGCGAGCCATGCCAGGGCCGGCAGGCTCAGCAGCCAGTCCGGCAGCTCGGTAAGGCGATTGGCGGCGATGCGGATCAGCTCCAGCCTGTGACAACCGGCGAGAGTCGTGGGCAGGGCATGCAACCGGTTGCCGGCAAGCATCAGTTTTTGCAGATCCGGACGACGACCCAGCTCATCGGGCAGGGACTCTATGCGGTTATCGGTCAGGATCAGCCAGCGCAGGCGCGGTGGCAGTGCGGCAGCACTGACGTGCGCTATGCGATTGGCCTTGAAGCCGACAATCCGCAGTTGCTGGCACTGGCCAATGCCTTCCGGCAAGTGGGTGAACGCGTTGTCCGACGCGAACAGCACGCGCAGACGGGTAAGGCGACACAGGTCGTCAGGCAGCGAGGTCAACGCGTTACCGCTGAGGTTCAATACTTCCAGGGTGTCCGCGAGGTCGAATATCTCGACCGGGAATTCGCTCAGGCCACAGGAGAGGTCAAGCCGTTTGATGCCTGCCAGTTTGCCGGCGCGCAGATCTGCAAGGGTGTGCATGAATAGGTTCGGTCATTGATATCGGACAAGGCGCGCATCATAGCGGGAGTTTCAGCCGCTGACTGCTGTAAACCTTGTCTCAGGTCAGGCAGCGCTCTACCCATTGGCGCACGCGCTCAGGCGTTGGCGCGGATTCGGAATACAGAATCCGGTAAATCATGGGGGCAACAACGGCATCGATCAGGTCGTCGGCAGTCGGAGATATTTCTCCGCGAGCGGTCGCACGATCAATCATGACCTGCAATTGCTCGCGTACCATTGTCGCGCACTTGCCCACACAACCGGAGGTGCTGGCGACCACATCGCGCATCAGGGCTCGACCCGGCGCTGAAGACATTTCGTCCAGATACATTTCGCTCCAGATCAGCAGGTCCTGGTGCAGGCTGCCTTGATCTATCGGCGCATCAGGGCGCAGATGCTCGATGGCGGCGTCTGCCAGCAGCGTGGTCAGATCACCCCAGCGGCGATAAATGGTTGACGGTGTAACGCCCGCTCGGGTTGCGATCATTGGCACGCTGATTGCCGAGCGATCATGCTCCTGCAACAAATCGCGGACAGCGCGATGAATGGATTCCTGCACGCGGGCACTGCGGCCTCCGGTGCGTACTGCTTCTTTGATAGCCATACGGCGGACCTTAACACAAAGTATTTGCTTTAAGCGCTGACGCGTCGCACACTCCGCAAAAGCTAATTCATGGCTTTAACGGTTTGTACGGGCGGAGCACCTATTCATGTCCCTATCTTCACAAGGTTCGACATCACCAGGCGTGATGCCTGATGGCCAAGTACGCAGCCACCTCGGGTTTCTGGCGTTCACGACGCTGTGTTTTTTTGCCGCGTCCAGCACGCCCACACCGCTTTATCACCTGTATCAGGAGGCCTGGGGATTCTCTTCCGGCATGCTCACGCTGATTTTTGCAGTGTATGCATTCAGCCTGCTGGCTGCCTTGCTGATTGGCGGTTCGTTGTCTGACTACATAGGGCGGCGCCCGGTGATTTTCGGTGCCTTGCTGCTGCAGATCGTTTCGATGCTGCTGTTCATTATTGCCCGCGATGTTACATGGCTGATCGCTGCACGTCTGTTGCAGGGATTTGCCACCGGGCTTGCCGCCAGCGCATTGGGGGCTGCATTGCTGGACAGCGATTCAGTCAAAGGTCCGCTGATCAACAGTATTTCACCGATGCTCGGTATGGCAGTGGGTGCGCTGGGGAGCGCGTTTCTGGTGCAGTTCGCGCCGCTACCGCTGGTGCTGGGTTACTGTTTCCTGCTGGCCGCTTTCGTGGTTCAGGCGATTTACCTCGGCCGAGTCGCGGAAACCGTCAGTCGCCAGCCGGGCGTCTGGCAATCGCTCAAGCCTTCGTTACATGTGCCACAGCAGTCCCGGCGTATGTTATGGCTAGTACTGCCGGTGGACATTGCGGCATGGGCGCTGGGTGGGTTTTTCCTGTCGTTGAGCCCGTCCTTGCTGGCGGCGGCGACCGGCTCGACCTCACCTCTCAATGGCGGCCTGGCGGTCGCCGCGTTGACCCTAAGTGGCGCGCTGGCGATCCTCAGTCTGCGTCAGCGCGAGCCGGTTCTGGGGTTATGGGTAGGCGCAAGTTTTTTGCCGCTCGGTGTGGCAGTGATTCTGCTGGCGGTGAACCTGGGCATGCTGTGGCTGTTTTTCGTGGGTGCCGTGGTGGCTGGCATCGGTTTCGGATCAAGCTTCCTGGGCGCGTTGCGCATGCTGATGCCCACGGCGCATGCCCACGAACGAGGAGGGCTGATGTCGGCTTTTCTGGTACTCAGCTATCTGGCGTTCTGCTTACCGGCACTGGTTGCCGGGTTCTTTGCGCACACGGCGGGCCTGGTGGCGACCAGCAATGCCTATGGCGCGGTGGTGATCACGCTGGCATTGATCGCGTTGGCGGGATTGATCGTGCGTCGTGCAGTTGGCAGAAGCGAAAACGCCCACGCATAAGTGGGCATTTTTGCTTGCAGATAAGGGCCAGGGCCTTCAGCGCAGGTCTTCCACCATCTCGGCCAGCACGGTCAGCACATCCACGGCCAGTTGCGCGGAGCGTTTGCCTGACCAGCCTGTCACCGGGTCCGGCGCATCATCGTGGTCCTTGAAGGGCATCTCCAGCGTCAGTGCCAGGCATTTGTAACGTTCGCCGACAGAGTTTGCCGCCAGGTTCATATTGGCCTGGCCGGGGGCACTGCGCGGGTAACCGTAGACAGTCTGGAAGTTCTCGCTGACGTCGCACAGACGGCTGCGAAAGCGCTCTTCAAGCAGGCGTTGATGCGCTGTATAGCCGGGATTGCCTTCGCACGCGGCGGTGAATACGTAAGGGATTTCCTCGTCACCGTGTACATCGAGGAACATGTCCACGCCGTACTTTTCCATCTGTTGCGTGATGAAAAAGACTTCCGGGCTCTGCTCTTCGGTGCAGTCCTGCCATGCGCGGTTGAGATCCTTGCCGTTGGCGTTGGTGCGCAAGTGGCCGTGAAAGGCTCCATCCGGGTTGACGTTCGGCACCAGATACAGGTCTGCGCAGGCCAGTAACTGCTGCAACGCAACATCGTCTACTTGTCCCAGGCGTTCAATGACCCCTTCCATGAACCATTCGGCCATGTGTTCGCCGGGGTGCTGCTGGGCAATCATCCATATCTTGCGCTTGCCCTCGGCACCGTCACCCTTGCGCAGCAACTGGATATCACGTCCCTCGACGCTTTTGCCGACAGCCAGCACGTGTGCCCCCGCCTCTTCCTGAGCCTGCTTGATCAGCCAGTCGTGGCGTTCGCGGCTGTAGGGTTCGAAATAGGCAAACCAGACCTGCGGTTGATCAGGGGCAAGGCTGAAGTCGAGTGCCTTGCCGTCAAAGGCGGACGGCACCCGAAACCAGTTTTGATGGTCATAGGACGCTATGGCGTTGTAGCCGGTCCAGGCACTGTTGAAGGTTGACTGGCTGGCATTGGTCAGGCTGAAGCCATAGCTCTGGCCGACATTCAGGCCGTCTACCTTGAAATGAAACCACTGGAAATGCGCGCTTTGTGTGTCGGGTTCGATTGCCAGGGCGATACGAGCCGGGTCGCTGACGTCGATAACCCGAATGTTGCCGCTGTCGAAGTCTGAACTGATCGTGAGAGCCAAGATAGGTGCCTGCGTACGTAGATGCCTTTTCAGGGCGCTACTGTACACCCATCGACAAGGTGCCTTGCGACGTAAACTTCATCACAGCGGTCATATGTCCGTCAGGAAATTGCCTCGGCGGTGACCATCAAACTGCAGATGAAAGCGGTCAGGAGGCACCAGACCAGATAAGCCCGACGCTTGCGTCGATGCCAGCCGGACGCACCGAGCAACGCTGCGGGTGCCTGCAATTGGCGCCACATGCGCTCGCTGTTCTGGAACGCCGAGAGGTGCGCTGCATCGGCGTCCAGCCAATGGCGAAATTCAATGCGTTCGCTGGCCGTGGCAGCGGGGCTCTGCAAATGTACATACCAGCGGCTGGCCTGGTCCTGAATGGCACGGCTGTCATCGGTGCCTTGCAGATAGGCCTTGCCCAATGCGCGAAGCATCGCACGCTCGACCCGGGCTATATCGACATCCATGAAGCGGGCGATGTCGGCGTACATTAGACCGTCAAGTCGACTGAGCAGGAATATCTGCCGTGTACGGCGCGAGAGCTTGCCCAGCCTGTGGCCGAGCTCGATTGCCTGCAGCGTGGGTTGCGGCTCAGGCAGGCGGGCGGGGAGGTGCAGCAAAGACGAGAGCTGATTACTCATGATGTATCGCTCGCTGATCTTCCATGGAGGTTCTTCCTTGCAATGACAGGTATCGTCCGTGACAAGAATAGACTATTGAATACGAGAATCATTCTCAAGTGAAAAGTTGCAGCAATTACTTTTTATCTGCCGTGACCAGCCGTTTTCGCTGCAAAAACATGACCATCGTCAGGGTTGCTTTGCTATGATCCGCGCCATTGTTACACACCTGCGCAGTACCCCGACTTCATTAGCCTGAAGCAGCGAAACCAAAAGAAAGAACCAAAAAAAGACCCGGCAAAAAGCCGGGTCAAAAACCGTGATTAGCCTGATGAGGAGATAATCAGGAAGCCGACCTAAGGCTTCCGGGTTATCCAGCGGATCTCGCGACCCGCTGATGCAATAATAATCATTATCATTTGCAAGTCAAATGTTTTTATTGCTCTCATTGACACCGATAATCCGCCAGCGCCCGCTCGGCGGATTTTCTCCTTCGTTATAATTCCGACCTTCTCTAGTCCAGCGGCAACTCGGTGGTGCGCTTCACCGTGCTCATGGCGATGTTCGAATGCGCCTCGTGCACATGAGGCAATTGCAGCAAGTGATCGCGCAGGAAGCGCTCATAGCTGGCGATGTCCTGGGCAACCACCTTGAGCATGAAATCCATTCCTCCTGCCATCGTGTAGCACTCCAGCACCTCGGGGTGACCGATGATTGCCTCTTCGAACTCGGCCAGATAACGCCGGCCATGACCTGACAGCTTGACCTCGACGAACACCGTCATGCTCAGACCGAGTTTCTGAGTGCTGAGCAGGGCGACCGTGCGTTCGATTACCCCGTCTTCCTGAAGCCTGTGAATGCGACGCCAGCAGGGCGATTGCGACAGTTCGACCCGCTCGGCGATTTCTGCCGCAGACAGGCTGGCGTCATGTTGCAACAGACGAAGAATCTTGCGATCGATAGGGCTCAATTTAGGCTGCATGAATTGACCTTGTTTTTTGTTTTTGTTGAAAAAAGCATGCACAGTATCAGCAGATTTGCACGCATTTAGAAAGAAAAAGCCTCTTGGCTGCTGGCAGTCTAGTGGCAAGGCTGCCGGGCTGGACCGTCCCGGTGCAAAGACCTGACCACTATAAGAACAAGAGAGGTATCTGCATGTCTCTGGCTGATATTCGTCTGGATGATAAATACCGGCTTGCCACCGGCAATCTGTACCTGACCGGCACCCAGGCGCTGACCCGCCTGCCAATGCTGCAAAAGCAGCGCGATGAAGCCTGCGGCCTGAATACGGCCGGGTTCATTTCCGGCTACCGCGGCTCACCGCTGGGCAATCTGGACAAAAGCCTTTGGGATGCCAAAGACTATCTGCAGCAAAACGCCATTCATTTTCAGCCGGGCATCAACGAAGAGCTGGCGGCTACGGCAGTCTGGGGCAGCCAACAGGTCAACCTGTTCCCGCAGGGCAAATACGATGGCGTATTCGCCCTCTGGTACGGCAAGGGGCCGGGTGTAGACCGTTGCGGCGATGTCTTCAAGCACGGCAACTCGGCGGGCGTTGCGGCCACTGGCGGTGTGCTGATCCTTGCGGGCGATGACCATGGCTGCAAATCATCCACCATTGCGCATCAGAGCGAGCACGCGTTTATCGCTTCGATGATTCCAGTGCTCAACCCCAGCAACGTTCAGGAAATTCTTGACTACGGCATCATCGGTTGGGAATTGTCGCGCTACAGCGGTTGCTGGGTGGCAATGAAAACCATCGCCGAGAACGTCGATTCTTCTGCCGTGGTCGAGGTCGACCCATTGCGGGTCAAAACACGCATCCCCGAAGATTTCGTGCTGCCGGAGGGCGGCTTGCACATTCGTTGGCCGGATCCGCCACTGGCCCAGGAAGCGCGGCTCAATACCTACAAGATCTATGCGGCCAGGGCCTTCGCCCGCGCCAATCAGCTCAACAAGGTCGTCATTGACTCTGCGCAGCCGCGGCTGGGGATCATCACTACCGGCAAGTCCTATCTGGACGTGCGTCAGGCACTCGAAGAACTGGGGATTGACCAGGACCTGTGCGACAAAGTCGGCATACGCGTGCTCAAGGTCGGGATGAGCTGGCCGTTGGAGCCTGTGTCGGTGCACGATTTTGCCGAGGGGCTGGACGAGATCCTGGTGGTCGAGGAAAAACGCAGTGTCATCGAAGACCAACTGACTGGTCAGCTTTACAACTGGCCGGTTGATCGCCGCCCGGTGGTGGTCGGAGAATTCGATGAGCAGGGCCGCTCATTACTGCCGAATCTCGGCGAGCTGACACCAGCAATGATTGCCAGGGTTGTCGCCAGGCGTCTCGCGCCGTTCTACAGCAGTCCGCAGATCGAGGCCCGTCTGCAGTTTCTCAGCGACAAGGAGCAAGCGCTCCAGGCGCCGCTGTTCACTACCCAGCGCACCCCGCATTTCTGTTCCGGTTGCCCGCACAATACCTCCACGCGTGTTCCCGAAGGCAGTCGCGCGCTGGCCGGGATCGGCTGCCATTACATGACCATCTGGATGGATCGCGAAACCGACACCTTCACTCAGATGGGCGGTGAAGGCGTGACCTGGATCGGTCAGGCACCGTTCACCGAAACACCGCACGTCTTTCAAAACCTGGGCGACGGCACGTACTTTCACTCCGGGCATCTGGCACTGCGTGCGGCCGTAGCCTCCAAGGTCAACATCACCTACAAGATCCTCTATAACGATGCCGTGGCTATGACCGGCGGCCAGCCGATCGACGGCGTGCTGCGTGTCGATCAACTGAGCCGTCAGGTGTTCAATGAGGGCGTACAGCGTATCGCACTGGTCTCAGACGAGCCGGACAAATACCCGAGCCGGGAGGATTTTGCGCCGATTACCACCTTCCATCATCGGCGCGAGCTGGACAGCGTGCAGCGTGAGCTGCGTGAGTTCAAAGGTGTGTCGGTCATCATCTATGACCAGACTTGCGCGACTGAAAAGCGCCGCCGTCGCAAGCGTGGCACGATGCCGGATCTGGAAAAACGGGCGCTGATCAACCCGGCCGTGTGTGAAGGCTGTGGCGATTGCGGGGTCAAATCCGGGTGCCTGTCCGTATTGCCGAAGGAAACGCCCCAAGGCCGCAAGCGCGAAATCGACCAGAGCGCCTGCAACAAGGATTTCAGTTGCGTCGAGGGTTTCTGCCCGAGCTTCGTGACGGTGCATGGCGGCAAACTGCGTAAGCCTGCACTGCCCACGCAGGTCGAGGCGTTCGCTCGTCTGCCCGAGCCCACACTGCCGTTGCTGAACCGGCCGTTCAACATTCTGCTGCCGGGTGTCGGCGGAACGGGTGTGACCACCGTCGGTGCGATGCTGGGTTATGCCGCGAACCTGGAAGGCAAGGGCTGCAGCGTGCTGGATCAGGCCGGTCTGGCACAGAAATTCGGTCCGGTGGTCAGCCATATCCGCATTGCAGCGCGCCAGGAGGACTTGTTCGCGGTGCGCATCGCGGCCGGAGAGGCTCACCTGTTGCTGGGCTGTGACCTTCTGGTGGCGGCAGGCCCGGATGCTATCGCCAAGCTCGACAGCAAGATTTCTCATGCAGTGGTCAACAGCCAGCAAACGCCCACTGCCGAATTCACCCGCAATCCGGATGCGGTGTTTCCGGCCGAGGCCATGAAGCAGACCATCATCGATGCGGTCGGGGCCGGAAAAACTCACTTCGTCGAAGCCACATCGCTGGCCACCCGACTGATGGGCGACAGTATTGCCAGCAACCTGTTCATGCTCGGCTATGCATTTCAACTGGGGCTGATTCCATTGACCTCGGCGGCCATCGAAAAGGCGATCGAACTCAATGGGGTGGCAGTCAATCTCAATCAGCAGGCTTTTCTCTGGGGGCGTCGTGCCGCCCATGACCCTGCGGCGGTCGAAGCTTTCGTCAATCCGCAACAGAAGGTCAGCGAACCGCAGCCGATGGACCTTGATCAGCGCGTGCAGAGCAATGTCGAAACCTTGAAGCAGTATCAGAGCAGCGCCTACGCCAAGCGTTATCTGGAACTGATTCAGCGTGTGCGCGATACCGAATCACGCGTGTTCCCTGGTCAGCAGTCATCGCTGTCCGAGGCAGTGGCGTTCAACTACTTCAAATTGCTGGCCTACAAGGACGAATATGAAGTGGCTCGGCTGTACAGCAACGGCGAATTTGCTCGCCAGCTGGACGCACAGTTTGAAGGTGATTATCGGCTGGAATTTCACCTGGCACCGTCTTGGCTGGCCAAGCGCGATCCGCATGACGGCCTGCCGCGCAAACGCAGTTTCGGGCCGTGGATGCTGCGCGCCTTCGATGTACTGGCTAAATTCAAGTTCCTCCGTGGCACGGTACTCGATCCCTTTGGCCGCAGCCTTGAGCGTCGGCAGGAGAGGGCCATGATTGATAGCTATGTCAGTGACATAGAGCTGATTCTTCAGCACCTGCAAGCACAGAACCGCCACACCGCCCTGAGCCTGGCACGTCTGCCGGAACGCATTCGTGGTTATGGCTATATCAAGGAAAGCGCCATGAAAGCAGCTGCGTTACAGGCCGATATTCTACGCAAGAGTCTGGAAAGCGGCGAAGTGGCTGCGCCGAAGCTCTACGAAGCAGCTGCTTGAGGACGCCTGACGGACGGACCGCCCGGGTCTTTGCCGCATCCTGCGGGCAGAGTCCGAGGCGGGGGAGCAAGCGTTATCCAGGCCTGAACAGATGGGCATGCCCGGCGCGGTACAGCGAGGATTGGCTGAACGTATCGTCGGCAAGCACGCGTCCAACCAGAATCAGTGCAGTGCGGCGGAAGCCTCTGGCCTGCACTTTTTCGTGAATATCCGCCAGTGTCCCCAGCACCCAGTCCTGATCCGGCCAACTGGCGCGGTGCACGACGGCAATCGGGCAATCGAGTCCATAATGGGGGGCAAGCTCTTCGACAATCCGTTGCAGGTTGTTCACGCCAAGATGAATCGCCATGGTCGCCCGGTGGCGGGCCAGACTGGCCAGCTCCTCGCCGTCGGGCATCGACGTCTTGTCGGCGTAGCGGGTCAGAATCACGCTTTGCGAAACATCCGGCAGGGTCAGCTCGACCCCCAGCAAGGCGGCACAGGCAGCGGTCGCAGTCACGCCGGGAATGATTTCGAATGGAATGTCCAGTTCGCGCAGATGGCGGATTTGTTCGCCGATGGCGCCATACAGGCTCGGGTCGCCGGAGTGCACGCGAGCAACGTCCTGGCCCTGCGCATGCGCAGCCTTGATCAGCTCAATGATCTGTTCAAGATGCATTTCTGCACTGTTGGCCACCTGCACGGCCTGATTGCCCTCCAGCACGGCCAGCGGCACGAGCGAGCCTGCGTAGATAATGATCGGGCAGGTACGAATCAGGCGTTGCCCCTTGACGGTGATCAGCTCGGGATCGCCAGGGCCTGCGCCGATGAAGTAGACAGTCAATGTGTTCTCCGGGGTAAATGAACGCGGAACGATTATCCGCCGTGGGCAGGGCTGATTGCCAAGGCAAATGTTGCGTGAGTGCTTTTCTGCCGCTCGATCAGCAACGTGGCGGTGCCGTCTCCCGACTGCGCAGCCAGCGCCAGTGCCGAACCCTCGGCCACACCATGACAGCCCGTCGTCCGAAAGACCTGCGCAGACCGATGGGTGAGATGCAGTTCCCACGCCACCAGTTGCGTGGCGTTGAAAAACACCAGCGGTACGCCCAGTTGCCTGGCCAATTCATGCAGGCCTGGTTCATTGCCTTTCAGATCGATAGATGCCAGCGCGGTGACGCTGGCAATGTTCAGGTCAATGGCTCGAAGACTGTGCTCGATCAGCTCGCGCAATGCTGCTGCCGAACAACCGCGTCGACAGCCCAACCCGGCGACCAGGGCTGCGCCGGGGTCAATCCGCAGTGAATCAGGCCTGGTGCAGGTCGGCATTGTTGCTGTGATCATCGTTTCTGCGGAACAACCAGGCACTGATCAGCCCCATCGCGACCCAGAACAGCGCGTTGGTAAGTAACGAGGCAAGCATGAACTGCGACTCCAGAGCCTCGGGGGCCAGGCTTTCATGGGCCAGCGGCTGTGGCGCGCCGATAACATGAGGCACCACCAGAATCGCCACACCCAGCGCTTTCAGCAGCCAGTTCTGACCGAATACCAGCAAGGCCAGCCCGGTGGCAGTGGACGCAGCGGTGCCGATCCACCACAGCTGGCGCTGGCTCAGCTCGGCGGCGGCTGTGCCTGGTAACTCAGGTGGCAGGCCGAGGGTGGGTGCCAGCACAAATACAGCGAAACCGGCCAGCCCCCACCATACGCCTTGCACGGTGCGACGCGGCGCGCGCAAGGTGTACAGCCCGGCGAGCATCAGGGCAAAGCCCACCGCGACCACCAGATTGCCGCCCGTAGTGGAAAGCACACGTTGCCAGCCGTTTTCAGGTTCCCAGGCCGCTTCTTCATGCGCGTGACTGTGCTCGGCGGTCGCGCCTTCGGCATGCTCATGCACCTGTTCGGCAAACGCGTTTTCGTAAGTTTCGGCCTGCTGGATCAGCGGCACCACCCACAGGCTTTGCAGCAGAGTCAGCAACAGGGCCGCAAGCAGGCCTGTGAACCCGGCAGTTTGTGCGATTCGCTTGAACATTGTGTAACCCTTAATGGCAAGGAAAGGCAGCGCTGTGACGGGTGTCATGTGCCGCATTGTGCACGGCAGCGATGTGCGAAAATCCGGCGAAGTAGACCAGGCAGGCACCCAGCAATGTGGCGCTGATGGCGGCTGTCAGGCGTTGAGTGCGCGTGGAACTGGTCGTGGCGGGGTGGCTGCTGATGGTCGACATGGCGATCCCTCTTGGTGATTGGCAAGTGGGCCACGCGCAAAGGAACCTGCCGACAGATGCCGAAGGTTTCAACTGCGCCCGCCCACCGCGGGTTTGTCATTGCAACAATGTCGGGCCGGTCTCCGGGCTCGCGAGGGGACTGAACGTCAGTATGTTCAAGCCCTGCAAGGTCACCTTCCCATGCCGCGGCACAGTGGATCAGACCTTCTCTCGCTTACCGTTGCGGGGGCAGCACCGGACTTGCTCGGCAATAGGGCGAGCGCACCGGTTTCCCGTTTCACCCCGTGAGGGGCACCCGAAACAAGGCGTACAGGAGAGCATGCGCGGCGGGGGATCGTCAATCTGAACGATTGACCTGTCTGCGGTCACTGCGTAGCCTTGCCGGTTCGAGGTTCTCCCTGCGTAATGCGTTACAAATGGAGCTAAGACGGGAATGCGGTATACGCCGCAGCTGCCCCCGCAACTGTAAACGGTCAGGTTCATTGCACAGCCACTGCTGCGGCGGGAAGGCGCAATGAATGCGTGTCGACAGGTCTTTAATGATCTGCACGCCGCCGTGAGCCAGGAGACCTGCCTCGAACCGGACCCAGGGTCTGCGAATTCTCACTACAACCGGGCGGGGTGATCCGGTGGCGATCCGATCCGTGTGCCAGGCATGCGGTTCTCGTCCTGTTTGCCCGCCGCACTGCCAAAGGGCATCTGATGAAAACACTGGCCAAGCTTCCCGTCACCATCGTCACCGGCTTTCTCGGCTCGGGCAAGACTACCCTGCTGCGGCATATGCTCGACAACGCCGAGGGGCGGCGCATTGCGGTCATCGTCAATGAGTTCGGCGAATTGGGCATCGACGGCGAGATCCTTAAGCAGTGCACCATCGGTTGCACCGAAGAAGAAGCCAACGGCCGGGTTTACGAGCTGGCCAACGGCTGCCTGTGCTGCACGGTTCAGGAAGAGTTCTTTCCGGTCATGCGCGAACTGGTTGCCCGGCGTGGTGACCTGGACCACATCCTCATCGAAACCTCTGGGCTGGCATTGCCCAAGCCGTTGGTTCAAGCCTTCCAGTGGCCGGAAATTCGCAACGCCTGCACGGTTGATGCGGTGATCACTGTGGTCGACAGCCCGGCGGTACTGGCCGGTACGTTTGCTGCATTCCCGGATCAGGTCGATGCGCAACGTAAGCTCGACCCGAATCTGGATCACGAGTCGCCTCTGCACGAGTTGTTCGCCGATCAGTTGGCCAGCGCCGATCTGGTCATCCTCAACAAAGCCGACATGATCGATGCCGAAGGGCTGGCTGCGGTGCGTGCCGAAGTTGCCGAAGAACTGCCGCCCGCTGTCAAGGTGATCGAAGCCAGCAGCGGCCGTCTGCCGATCAGCGTGCTGCTGGGTGTCGGTGCCGAGTCCGAGCTGCACATCGACGGTCGCAAAACCCACCATGATCACCACAACGATGACGATCATGATGACCACGATCACGACGCGTTCGATTCAATTTCCCTGAAGCTGCCGCATGCGGATGAAAAAGTCCTGCTTGGTGCGCTGAATCAACTGGTCGTGCAGCATGGCATTCTGCGGGTGAAAGGCTTCGCGGCCATTCCCGGCAAGCCGATGCGCCTGCTGATTCAGGGCGTTGGTACGCGTTTCGACAAGCATTTCGACCGCGCCTGGCGTGCCGACGAAGAACGCGCCACGCATCTGGTGCTGATTGGCCAGGAACTGGACGCCGCGGCCCTGCAGGCGCAGCTCAACGCTGCGATTGTCGGCTGACCCATGCATTTACTGAGAACCCAGCCCGGCGGTTTCGTACCCGACGACAGCATTGCCGATCTGGGCCAGACCCCGGCCGAGCTGGTGATTCTCTGCAGCGGCGATTCCAGCCTGGCGCTGCTTGCCGAAGCTGCCCGGCAGCTCCCCAAAGACTACCCCAGCCTGCGTCTGGCCAATCCGATGCAGGTCCAGAATCACGCCTCGGTCGACCTGTACGTCGATGAAGTGTTGCGTCATGCCAGAGTCATTCTGATTTCCCTGCATGGCGGTATCGGATACTGGCGTTACGGCGTCGAGCGGCTGATGGAACTGGCGGCATGCGGTGTTCAGGTGATCCTGGTGCCGGGTGATGACCGCCCTGATCCCGAATTGAGCGACCTGAGCACCGTACCTGCCGTAGAGCGCGACCGGCTCTGGCAGTTTTTGCGTCAGGGCGGTTTGCAGAATGCGCTGCAACTGTACAACTGCATGGCCAGTCGCTGGCTGGACCGCGATTATTCCTGGGTCGAGCCCGCACCGTTGCCGCGCACGGCTATCTACCACCCCCGACGGGCAAGTGCACAGCTTGCCGACTGGCAGGCAGAGTGGATTGCCGAGCAGCCGGTGGTGGCGCTGCTGTTTTATCGCTCGCACCTGCAGGCGGCCAACACCGGTTTTATCGACGAGTTCTGCGTCCGCTTGCAGGCGCACGGCATCAACCCGTTGCCCATTGCCGTGGCCAGCCTCAAGGAACCCGGTTGCTTCACCCAGGTGGAGGACTGGCTGGACGAGGCCGGCACCGAGCTGATTCTCAACACGACCGGCTTTGCCCAGTCGAGTCCGGAAGCGCCGCATCTGCGTCCGTTTCGACGCAATGTGCCGGTGATCCAGGCCATTTGCGCGCAGGACAACGAGCCTGCCTGGCAAGCCAGCGAACAGGGCCTTGGTGCCCGCGATCTGGCGATGCACATTGCCTTGCCCGAGCTTGACGGGCGGATCATCAGTCGGCCGATCAGTTTCAAGGACCTGGCCTGGCGCAGTGAGCGCAGCCAGTCGGACGTGGTCTGCTACCGCGCTCAACCGGACAGGATGGACTTTGTCGCGCAACTGGCGCGGCGCTGGATCGAGCTGGCGCGACTGCCCAATGCCAGCAAGCGCGTGGCACTGATCCTGGCCAATTACCCGACTCGCGATGGACGGATCGGCAACGGTGTGGGGCTCGATACGCCTGCGGCCGCGCTGAACATCCTGAGTGCCATGCAGGCCGAGGGCTATCCGCTGGCAGAGCTGCCGGACAGCGGCACCGAACTGATCCGCCAATTGCTGGGCGGCGTGACCAATGACCTGGACAGCATCGACCAGCGTCCGTGTCAGCAAAGCATGGCGCTGGAGGAATACCTGGCGGCGTTCAACGAGCTGCCGCAGGAGAATCGGGATGCGGTAAATGCCCGCTGGGGAACGCCGGATGCCGACCCGATGTTTCGCAGTGGCAGGATGATGATTGCCGGGCTGCGCTTTGGCCTGACCTTCGTCGGCATTCAGCCGGCGCGCGGCTATCAGGTCGACCCCAGCGCGGTGTATCACGATCCGGATCTGGTTCCGCCCCATGGCTATCTGGCGTTCTACTTCTGGCTGCGCAAGGCCTACGGCGCGCATGCCGTGGTGCACGTCGGCAAGCACGGCAACCTCGAATGGCTGCCGGGCAAAGGCGTGGGGCTGTCGCGAACCTGCTGGCCGGACGCCGTACTGGGCCCGATGCCGAACATCTATCCCTTCATCGTCAACGATCCGGGCGAAGGCGCACAGGCCAAGCGGCGCACTCAGGCAGTCATCATCGATCACCTGATGCCGCCGCTGACCCGCGCCGAAACCTATGGCCCGTTGCGTAATCTGGAACTGCTCGCCGACGAGTTCTACGAAGCGCAATTGCTTGATCCGCGCCGCGCGCGCGAGCTGCAGCGTGACATTCTTGCACTGGTCCGTGAAACCCGTATCGACCGCGAGCTGGCGCTGGGCGAGAACCTCGACAGCGACGCCGATGCGGCGCTCTGGCTGCCACGTCTGGACACCTACCTGTGCGATCTGAAGGAATCGCAGATTCGCGACGGTTTGCATATCTTCGGTCAGTCGCCGCAAGGTCGCCTGCGCACCGACACCTTGCTGGCGCTGCTGCGTATCCCGCGCGGTGACGGGCGCGGTGCGCAGTCAAGCCTTTTAAGGGCGTTGAGCAAAGCGTTCGACCTGGGTTTCGATCCGCTGGATTGCGAGCTGGCCAAGCCCTGGACCGGTGAGCGTCCTGCAGCGTTGCTGGCGGTCAGCAGCGACCCCTGGCGCAGTGCCGGTGATGCACGTGAGCGCCTGGAGCTTTACGCCGCCGCCCTTATCGAGCGCGTGACACAGGGTGATACGTTGCACGACCTGCCGGCTCACGATGATCTGACATTGATCATCGACAGCCTTCGCGAAGTGGTCGCGCCGCGTCTGGATGCCTGCGGCCCTGGAGAAATGCAGGGCATGCTCGATGCCCTGAGTGGGCGCTTCGTTCCGGCAGGCCCCAGCGGCGCACCCAGCCGGGGCCGTCTCGACGTGCTGCCCACCGGTCGCAACTTCTTTACTGTGGATGTCCGAAATCTGCCGACCACCACGGCCTGGCGTATCGGTTTTCAGTCCGCCAGTCTGTTGCTCGAAAGGCACCTTCAGGATCATGGCGACCACCTGCGCCAGTTGGGCCTGTCGGTCTGGGGCACTGCGACCATGCGCACCGGTGGTGACGACATCGCTCAGGCGATGGCGTTGATGGGCGTGCGCCCGGTCTGGGCGACGGGCAGCCAGCGAGTCGATGATTTCGAGATTTTGCCGATCAGCCTGCTCGACCGCCCACGAGTGGACGTGACATTGCGGGTGTCGGGGTTTTTTCGCGATGCTTTCGCCAACCTCATCAAGCTGTTTGATGCCGCGGTACAGGCTGTCGCCGCACTCGACGAGCCGGACGACATGAACCCGCTGGCGGCCAGGGTACGCGAAGAGCGACAGGGCTTCGTCGCAGACGGGCTGAGTGAAGACGAAGCGGCGCGTCAGGCCGGCTGGCGGATCTTCGGTGCCAAACCCGGTGCCTATGGCGCTGGCGTGCAAGGTGCGATCGATGGCCGTCTGTGGCAGAGTCGCGATGACCTTGCCGAGGTTTACCTGAACTGGGGCGGCTACGCCTATGGCGCAGCCGATGAAGGTACGCCGGCTCGGCAGCGTTTTGCCCAGCGGCTGTCTCAGGTGCAGGCGGTGCTGCAGAATCAGGACAATCGCGAACACGATTTGCTCGACTCAAACGATTATTACCAGTTCCAGGGCGGCATGCTCGCGGCTTCGGAAACCCTCAGCGGACAGAAGACTGCAAGTTATCATGGCGATCACAGCCAGCCGGACCTGCCGAAAATACGCACCCTCAAGGAAGAGCTGAACCGGGTAATACGCTCGCGTGCGGCGAATCCGAAATGGATCGAAGGGGTCAGGCGTCATGGTTACAAAGGTGCTTTCGAGATGGCGGCGACTGTGGATTTCCTGTTCGCGTTCGATGCGACCACCGAGCTGATCGATGATCACCAGTACGCGCTGCTCGCCGACGCCTATCTGCTCGACCCGGCGACTCGCGATTTCATCGCCCGGCACAACCCCGATGCTCTGCGCGACATGGCCGAGCGCATGCTCGAAGCCCAGCAACGCGGCCTCTGGCAGGAGCCTGGCGAGTACCGGCAGGCGCTGGAAGACCTGCTCCTGGATATAGAAGAGAACTGATGACCTTGTCTGACCCAACCACTACCGAAACGCCCCACTTTCCGCTGGCCGCCGTAGTCGGTGCCGATGACCTGAAACTGGCGTTGTGTCTGACGGCCATTGATCCGCGCATCGGCGGCGTATTGATCGAAGGGCCTCGGGGCATGGCCAAGTCGACACTGGCGCGCGGGCTGGCCGATGTTCTGGCCAGTGGTCAGTTCGTCACCCTGCCGCTGGGCGCTACCGAAGAGCGTCTGGTCGGCACACTGGACCTGGACGCTGCGCTTGCCGAGGGCCGGGCACAGTTCTCGCCCGGCGTACTCGCCAAGGCTGATGGTGGTGTGCTGTATGTCGATGAGGTCAATCTGCTTGCCGACCACCTGGTCGACCTGTTGCTTGATGTCGCGGCCAGCGGCGTCAATCTGGTCGAGCGCGATGGTATCTCCCATCGTCATTCAGCGCGCTTTGTACTGATCGGCACCATGAACCCGGAAGAGGGCGAGTTGCGCCCGCAACTGCTTGATCGTTTCGGCTTGAACGTGGCACTGAGTGGCCAGACCCTGCCGGCCGAGCGGAGTCAGATCATCCGTCGTCGTCTGGATTTCGACAGCGACCCGGTCGGGTTCTGCCAGCAATGGCACGTGCAACAGGATGCATTGAAGCGTCGCTGCGAGCAGGCGCGTCAGTTATTGCCGGGCATTGAACTGGATGACCATTCGTTGGCGATGATTACCGAGCGTTGTTTCGCGGCGGGTGTCGACGGTATGCGTGCCGATCTGGTCTGGCTGCGTGCCGCGCGTGCTCATGCGGCGTGGCGTGGTGCCGGCCGGATTGAAGAGCAGGATATCGAAGCGGTCGCTGACTTTGCCTTGCGTCACCGACGTCGCGAGCCGGCTCCGCCGCCACAAAACCCGGAAGCGCCGCCGCCCGGATCTTCAGGCAGGCAAGACGGGCCTGAAAGCGGGCAGGGCAGTTGGGGCGAACTGCCCGCCCAGACAGTTAGTACCGGATCACGTCGCGAAGTGCCGAGCTGGCCAAAAAAGCCCTAGGCATCCGCCCTCGTGTCGCACAGGGGGCGGATGCCATTCCCCGTCCTGGCCGACTGGCCTCCGGCAGGCAAGGAGCCCTGCGTGCTGGCGTCGATGGCCCGGTGCAATGGTCGGCCACGCTGTTGCGCGGTCAGCCGAAAAGCCGCAAGGATCTGGTTCGCAAGCCGCGCAGCAGCCGCCCCGGCGAGTTATTGCTGGTGATTGTCGACGCTTCGGCTTCGACGCGACGTCATCAGGCGTTGAGCCAGGCAAAGGGCCTGCTTTCTCAGGTGTTCGATGATGCCTATCGACGCCGGGCGCGGCTGGCCCTGTTGACTGCCAGCGGCAATACGCCACGCTGGCAACATCAGGGCCTCAAAGCCTCATCGGCATTGACCCCATGGCTGGATGCTCTGGGCGCTGGCGGCGGTACGCCGCTGTCAGCGGCGCTGGAACAGGCAGGCGAATGGCTGGTGCAACGACAAAAACGTTATCCGGCCGAACAACAACGGGTACTGGTACTGACCGATGGCAGGATCAAGCAGTTGCCCATGCTGACGGCATTCAATTGCGCCAGTTTGCTGATCGATATGGAGAAAGGCCCTATCCGCCTGGGCAAGGCGCGGGAACTGGCGTCAAGTCTGGGGGCTGATTACCGACATATCGATGAGCTGAAAGCGCTTTGAACCCCGGCGTCCGAAACGGCGTGCCAATGCCAGACATCGGCACGCCAGTTAGCTGCAGTGCTCAAGCAGCTTTCGACTCTACATCAGGCAGGCATGGTCCACGGCTCGAGGTCGTAGCCCTCGTTGCTGATTTCTGCGCGAGCCTGTTCAAGGGCACTGGCCAGTTGCCGCTTGTCTGAATAGGTGCTGCTCGGAATCTGCTTGCGACCAATGCGGTTGCTGGTGCGGTCGATCACCGTCAGGCTCAGTTCGCCGTTACCGTCCTGTGGTGCCCAGGCAACACACTGGAAGGGTTCAAAAGCGTGTCCAGCGATCAGAAGTGCATCGTTGAAGCGCAGTGGGGCGTTCATGGTTTTTTCCTCAAGTGCCCATATCAATTCAGTCACGTCGGCGGGCTAACCGTCCGGCTGGTTACTTGTGTTGATGAACGATAAGGGGACCGGAGTCACACCGTTCAAGGAAAAAATTTGCAGATTTTTTAAAGGCGCGCTTGCATGCCTTTTCAAATGAACGTCGTTCGGTGGCCAATACATTAAAGTGTCATCGGGTTATGAGCGTTAGACCCAAACGGTACAACGCCGCGTCAAAAAGTTGCTAGGGTGATAGTTGGGCTCGCCAACATGCTGTTTATAAAAAGCTTTTAAAATCCAACTCTACGCCGGGCGCCAAGGAAACTTCATGCATGGATCGGCCCCAACGCGACGCTTGTTGATCATCGACGGCGGTGATGACTGTCATCCTCTGATCCCCGTTTTGAGCGATGCCGGATGGACGGTACACACGGGCACCTTGGGCTCTCCCTTCGGTTCTGATCATGACGTCGGCCTGGTTCACTTGACGCCGGGTCATTTCGAACAACTGCCAAGGCTCCAGGAGCTCGTGAGCCATAGCCAAATGCACTGGGTGGCAGTGCTGTCATCCGGCGATCTGCAGCGCGATAAAATCGGCGATTTCGTTTGTCAGTGGTTTTTCGATTTTCACACCCTTCCTGTCGATATAAACCGGCTGCATATCACGCTGGACAAAGCGCTTGCGGCCAGACGTTCCAGCGTTCATGGGGCGACAGCGCTTTCTCATGCCGAGCCCGAACTGCTCGGCGACAGTCGACCGGTACGTGAGTTGCGCAGGCTATTGAGCAGGCTGGCACCTATCGACTCACCGGTATTGATTCGTGGCGAGCGTGGCACAGGCAAAGAGTTGATTGCGCGCAGCCTGCACGCCCAGTCCCAGCGACGTGACAAACCCTTCGTTGTAGTCGACTGCGGAGCGTTCACAGGGCAGATGCTGCATGCCGAGCTGTTTGGCTATGAGCGCCACGCTTTTGAAGGCGCGGAGGAACGAAGGGTCGGCCTGCTTGAGGCTGCAGACGGTGGCACGCTGCTGCTTGACGAAGTCGGTGATTTGCCGCTGGAAACCCAGGCGTGTCTACTGCGTTTTCTGGAGGAACGGCAGATCGAGCGCTTGGGCAGCAGTGAATCGATTGCAGTGGATGTGCGGGTGCTGGCAGCGACCCGCGAGGACCTTGAAACGGCTGTTCGTAAAAAGCGCTTTCGTGAGGATTTGTATTATCAGCTCAATGTACTGCAGGTCGGCGTAGCGCCATTACGCGAGCGTCATGGCGATCTGGCGTTGCTGGCTAACCATTTCGCCCATTTATATAGCCAGGAAACCGGCAGGCGGGCGCGCAGTTTCAGTCAGGATGCGCTGGTCGCGCTGGGCAAACACGACTGGCCGGGTAATGTGCGGGAGCTGGCAGGACGGGTACGGCGTGGGCTGGTGCTGGCCGAGGGCAGGCAAATAGAAGCGGCAAACCTGGGCTTGCTGGGCGAAGAGGACAATGCTGGCAGCATGGGCACGCTGGAGGAGTATAAATCGCGTGCAGAACGCCAGGCATTGTGTGACGTACTGACCCGCCACAGTGACAATTTGAGTGTGGCTGCCAGGGTGCTGGGCATTTCGCGGCCGACTTTTTATCGCTTGTTACACAAGCACCAGATCCGCTGAGTCCCCGAGCAGTTGCGAAACAGCCGCCATTGCCTGTTCGCGGCGTTGCGACCAGTCGCCGCCCAGTGTCAGGTATGTTTGCCGGTGACGCTCCAGCCACTCGCGGCTGGTATCGAAGAAGGCCTGACGTTCGCACAACTGCGGCTGGCAGCGTTGCCCGTCGCCAATCCAGTCCACGCCCTCGGGCGACAGCAGCAGGTGCAGGTCGTAGGAGCGGCTCAGCAATTGCTGTTCGATCCACGGCGGGCAATCGCCGAACAGGGTGTGGCTCCAGAGCATGTTGCTCAACAGATGCGTATCGAGTATCAGCAAGTGCGGCTCGGCGGCGCGCGCGGAGTCTTCCCAGGCCAGTTGGCCTTTGGCGATGTCCGGGATATCGCCATAAACGGTATCGCGCCCTTGCTGATCGATGAAATGCCGCACGTATTCCCCGACCAGCACACCGCCAAACCGGTTCTGTATTTCGGCTGACAGCCAGCTCTTGCCGCTGGACTCGGGGCCGGTCAGGACCAGGACCTTCATCGCGTCAGCGCCAGATCGCCACGCCATTCGCGCCAGCCCTGCACAGCCAGGAGGGTAAACAGCCCGTACAGCGCAGCGGTCAGGTACAGCTCTTTGTAGATGAACAGACCGACAAAAATCACATCCAGCAGGATCCACAGCGGCCAGCACTGGACGCGCTTCTGTGCCATCCAGACCTGTGCCACCAGACTGAACCCTGTCAGTGCAGCGTCCAGCCAGGGTTGTGCGGCGTCAGTGAAATGCGCCATGCCTGCGCCCAGCGCGAGGCTGATGAGTGCGCCCACCGACAATCCCTTGAGCACCGAATTGCGCTGCAGCGCGGTAACGGCTTTGACCGGCAGGCCGTCGCCATGCCGGGTCCACTGCAGCCAGCCATAGATCTGCAAACCTGCATAGACGACCTGCAGCAGCATGTCCGAATACAGCTTCACGTCGAAAAATATCCAGATATAAATCACCACCATCACCAGCCCGATTGGCCAGCACCAGGGATTCTGCTTCACTGTCAGCCAGACTGCGATAACGCCAATGGCGGCAGCGAAGAGTTCAAGCCCGGACATGGCGGCTCCTTGGTTAGTGGTCAGGGAAGGGAGGGGGTGGCGATTGTATGCGCTTCTTTGTGCGGCGGGGAGCTTGCGTTGCGTCAGGTTGTACGGCAACAGGCTTTCTGCGTGCAGGTCTGCTAGCATTCCGCGCCGCGCCGTTGCGCGACTTTCTTCAAGCTTTGTTCAGGCCTGCAACGGCATAGTGGCAAGCATTTTTGATACGACAACATTAACAGCGAGCCTGCGGCATCGCTTCATGGGGGAATGATGGATCTTTGGACCGCTGCTCAGGCATTGATATTGGGTATTGTGGAAGGGCTGACGGAGTTCTTGCCGATCTCCAGTACAGGGCATCAGATCATCGTCGCCGACCTGATCGATTTTGGCGGCGAGCGCGCCATGGCCTTCAATATCATCATCCAGCTCGGCGCGATTCTGGCGGTGGTCTGGGAGTTTCGGCGCAAGATTATCGACGTGGTCACGGGCTTGCCGAAGCAACGGCAAGCGCAGCGTTTCACCGTCAATCTGCTGATTGCTTTCATGCCTGCCGTAGTGCTGGGTGTGATTTTTGCGGACATGATTCACCACTACCTGTTCAACGCCATTACGGTGGCAACGGCGCTGGTTGTCGGCGGTGTGATCATGCTCTGGGCCGAGCGTCGCCAGCACACCGTACGCACCGAAACCGTCGATGACATGACGTGGAGCGATGCGCTCAAGGTCGGGATGGTGCAGTGCCTGGCGATGATCCCCGGCACATCGCGCTCCGGCTCCACGATCATTGGCGGTCTGCTGTTCGGCCTGTCGCGCAAGGCGGCGACCGAGTTTTCGTTCTTCCTGGCCATGCCGACCATGGTGGGGGCGGCCGTGTATTCAGGCTACAAGTACCGTGACATGTTTCGTCCGGACGACGTTGCGGTCTTTGCCATCGGCTTCATTACCTCGTTCATCTTCGCGATGATCGCGGTGCGTGCGCTGCTCAAATTCATCGCCACTCACAGCTATGCGGTGTTCGCCTGGTATCGCATTGCGTTCGGCCTGCTGATCCTGGCAACCTGGCAATTCGGCTGGATCGACTGGGCATCGGCCAAGGCATGAAACTCGTCCGCGAGCCGCAACGGCTGGCCAGTCGGGGCCGGGCACCGGTCCGGCAATTACGCCTGAAGGTCGTGATGTTCCTGCTGTTGTGCGCGCTGCCGGTGTATGGCTCGGTGTCCCTGGGGGTCAGGCAGGTTACGTTGATCCCGGCGCTTGCCTTGACGGTGATGAGTCTGCTGGCGTTTGTGCTGTATCGACACGACAAGCGCCAGGCGGCAAACGGCGGTCAGCGCACACCGGAGAATGTCCTCCACGTCACCGAACTGCTGGGCGGTTGGCCCGGGGCGCTGCTGGCGCAGCAGGTGTTTCGGCACAAGACCCGCAAAGTGTCGTTTCAGATTGTGTTCTGGATGATCGTGCTGGTGCATCAGGCGCTGTGGATAGACTGGCTGTTTCTGGGCAAGCGTCTGTTGCAACTGATTCCTTTATAGTTTCAAGCCGATCTGCTGTCGTTTCGGCAACTTGGCAACCACCAACTGGTGGGAACGGGTCAGCAGATCGCGCACTTCATCGTCGCTCAGCGTGTGCAGATCTGCGACGCTGATCCAGTGCGCGCGAGCCAGGTAAGGTGCAGGGCGTATGCCTGGCCGGTCCACGTAACCCAGAAACAACTCTGGATGAACCTTGAACGAGAGGTCCTGGCCGGTCAGGTCCATGACCGCAAACATCTTCTTTTCGGCGACGGAAAACACGCGCACGCCGCCCCATTTGTAGTCTTCACGAGCGCCCGGCAAGCCCAGGCAGAATCTGGCAATGTCTTATTTGTGCAGGGTGTTGCGGATGTTCTTGTTCACGGAATGCTCCTTTCGGTCCGGCGTCAACGGTAAGCTGTTCGATAGCCGCACGGATATTCGGTCAGCGGATTGTATGCTGCTGCGACACTCATTAGTGTGCAGGTTTGCCTTACTCCGGAGTCTCGAATGTCTGCCGTGCAACTCGCCGATGGTGAACTGAACTACCTGCTTGAAGGCCCGGCTGGTGCGCCGGTGCTGGTGCTGTCCAACTCGTTGGGCACCGATCTGCATATGTGGGACAACCATGTTCCAGCCTTCATTGATCACTTTCAGGTATTGCGTTACGACACGCGTGGTCATGGCAAATCGCTGGTCAGTGACGGGACTTACAGCATTGAGCAGAACGGTCGCGATGTGCTGGCGTTACTGGATGCGCTGCACATGGACCAGGTTTTTTTCTGTGGCCTGTCCATGGGGGGGCTGATCGGCCAATGGCTGGCGATCAATGCACCACAGCGCTTGCATAAGGTCGTGCTGTGCAACACGGCAGCCAGGATCGGCAACCCCGATGTCTGGAACCCTCGTATCGAAACCGTTCTGCGTGACGGGCAATCAGCCATGGCTGCGTTGCGCGATGCGTCTGTCGCGCGCTGGTTCACGCGTTCATTCGCTGAGGCCGAGCCAGCTACGGTCGACACCGTCGTCGGCATGTTGGCAGGCACGTCACCACAGGGTTACGCCGCCAACTGTGCGGCTGTGCGTGATGCGGATTTCCGTGAGCAGATTGCCGCTATCAAATTGCCGGTATTGGTGGTGTGCGGTACTGAGGATGCGGTAACGACCCCGGCGGACGGGCGCTTCATGGTCGAGCGCATTCAGGGTTCGCAGATGATCGAACTGCATGCTGCTCATCTGTCCAGTGTCGAGGCCGGGGAAGCATTCACGGCGCCGGTGCTGGCGTTTCTGACTGCCGAGTGATCCGCCAGCCTCTGAAAGCCGGTCTTGAGACGCTTGTCATGGCATTGCATACTCCCGGCTCTTGAAGCGAGGTGGCCGGGTGTTTGATCTCAACGATCTGTTTTATTTCGTCCAGGTGGTCGAATGCCTTGGCTTCGCGCCCGCGAGCCGCAAGTTGGGCATTCCCAAGTCAAAGCTGAGCCGCCGCATTGCCGGGCTCGAGGAGCGTCTGGGCGTGCGGCTGATTCACCGTTCGACCCGGACGTTCGCCGTGACCGAGAGTGGACGCGATTACTACGCTCACTGCGTGGCAATGCTGGTCGAAGCCGAAGCTGCCGAAGAGGCTATTCTGCGTTCTAAATCCGAGCCGCAGGGCAGGGTGGCGATCAGCTGTCCTCCAGCACTGGCGGCAATGGGCTTCAACGAGACCATTGCCCGGTTCGCGGCCGAGCACCCGAAGGTTCAGGTCCAGGTCGAAAGTACCAACCGCCGCGTCGACCCGCTGACGGAGAACATCGATATCGCCTTGCGTGTGCGCTTCCCGCCGCTGGAAGACGACGGGCTGGTGGTCAAGCTGCTCGGGCACAGCGCGCAACGTCTGGTTGCACGCCCGGATCTGGCTGCCAGGCTGTCCGCTACGCCTGCACTCGAGGCGTTATCGACATTGCCCAGCCTCGACACTCCCTCTCCGAGCCATGAACACCGCTGGCTGCTGGAAACGGTTCCCGGCCATTACGCTGAAATTCGCCACACGCCGAGGCTGATAAGCTCGGACCTGGACATGATGCTGCAGGCCGCTTTGCAAGGGGTTGGAGTGGCCCAACTGCCGGAGCTGATTGTCCGCGAAGCGTTGCAGGACGGGCGTCTGGTCGAACTGTTCAGCCAGCACCGGCCAAAATGCGGCATCGTACACGCCGTGTTTGCTTCGCGCCGTGGGCTGCTTCCCGCGGTCAGAGGGCTGCTGGATGTGTTCGAGACCTCCTTCAAAGAGCTGAGCTTGAGCCCCGACTCACTCTATTGTTCTCTTAATAGAACGAACAGTCGCATTCAAGACCACTAATCATCTATTGCAGTTAAGGATAGGATGCTCGCCACTTCATCGCTCAGTGGCGATTTTCTTTAAGGAGCTACGTTATGAATTTATTGCACCTCGATTCCAGCATCCTCGGCGATCATTCCGCTTCGCGTCAATTGACCCATGAAGTCGTTCAGGCCTTTCAAAGCTCGCATGCCGACAGCCAGGTGACCTACCGCGATCTCGCCAGTGAAGCCTTGGGGCATTTGTCTGCTGCCAGCCTCGCCGCAGCGGGCACCCCGGTGGAGGCACGTGATGCCGCCCAGCAGCAGGAAGTCGTCAGCAACGAAGCCACCTTGCAACAGTTTCTCGATTCCGACGTGCTGGTGATCGGCGCGCCGATGTACAACTTCACCATTCCGTCCCAGCTCAAAGCCTGGTTCGACCGGATTCTGGTCGCTGGTCGTACGTTCCGTTATTCCGCAGCAGGCCCTGAAGGCCTGTGTGGCGGCAAGAAGGTTATTATCGTTTCCACGTCCGGTGGCTTGCATGTCGGCCAGCCAACCGGCGCTGGCCACGAAGAATTGCTCAAGACGTTGTTCGCCTTTATCGGTATCACCGATCTGCAATTCGTTCGTGCCCACGGCTTGGCTTACGGAGAAGAGCCTCGTGCCAACGCCCTGACAGCGGCGCAAGAACATATCGAAAGTGAGCTGTTTGCTGCCTGATCGATAAGGCGCTGCATAAAACTCCACACCCCGTGCAGCGGTTTGCACCGGTTGTGGAGTTTTTTTGTGGGCCGCATAAATGCGTGCGGACATGGACGTATTCGACCTTGACAGCTTCCTTACAGGTAATCGGGCTTTACAGGGATTAAGCTGTCCTTTCACCGCACCGGAATTCCGGATGTTGCGGGTCTTTTCGCCATGACTGAAAAGAACACGCGGTTTGTGGCCCGGCTTGTGCACTATTTCTGTTTTGAACACTCTCATCTGAGTGGAAGCGGGGCGCTGGAGCACGATGCTCGACACAAGCGCTTAATGGACTGTCCGGACGAGTTTCCGGATTTGCAAAGGTTGGGCCTTGCCATGGTACGTCTTTGTGCAGTGATGCTGGTTTGCTTGCTCGACAGCCTGATTGCAGTGCATGCACAAGCTGATGATGCCTGGAGCGCGGGCTATCACGAGTTGAGTTTCCCCGACCCGCTGGATTCGCAGCCGGTGCAGGCCATCGCTTTTTACCCGTCGACCGGCAGCGATCAGTGGAGCACCCTCCACGGCTATCGTGTCGAGGCCGGTGAAGATGCGCCGATTGCAATGGGCCGTTTCCCTTTACTGCTGCTGTCGCATGGCAATACCGGCACACCCATGGCGTTGCACGATCTGGCCACGTCACTGGCGCGTCAGGGTTTTGTAGTCGTTGCCGTGGTTCATCCCGGCGACAATGATCGCGACCACAGCCGGTTGGGCAGCCTGAGCAATCTGTATGGTCGCCCCTTGCAGATCTCCGAAGCGATCAGCACGGCCTTGCTTGACCCTCTGCTCGCGCCTTATCTCAATGCTCGTCAGGTGGGTGTGATCGGTTACTCGGCCGGTGGCGAAACCGCGCTGATTCTGGCCGGTGCACAGCCTGACCTGCAGCGCCTTCGCCAATATTGCCTCGAACGCCCGACAGACCGCGACGCCTGCAAGACGCAGGGAGAGCTGGTCGCCGACCGGGACGACCTTCATGCCCAGGCCGATCCACGAGTCGGTGCACTGATGTTGATGGCACCGTTGAGCTTGATGTTCGGCCGTCACACACTGGGTGACGTGCACGTACCGGTGCTGATGTACGCGGGGGATGACGACCAGTTGTTGGCGATCGACCGAAATGCCGAAGCGCTGGCGCGCAAACTGCCGCAGGCACCGGATTATAAATTGCTGGCGGGAGCAGGGCACTTTGTCTTCATGGCACCGTGCAGTGACGAGCAGCGCTCGACTGCACCGTTATTGTGCAATGACCCTGACGGAGTGGACCGCGAGGACATCCACCGCACTCTGAGTGCAGAAGCCGTGCGATTCTTCAGCGCTGCGCTCAATGCTGCCGATACCGACCACTCGGGCATGCAGACAGCCCATCATCAATAAGAGCCGTTCAGGCGTTCAGCGAACTCAGGAAGTCACCAAACCCGCCTCTGGCCTTGGAGTCCAGGCGGGTACTGGTGGTGACTCTGGGGCGACAACTCCAGGCGATTCGCGCACCGATCAATTCCAACTGCCGGACCAGGTGCACATCTTCGTGGCAGGTCAGTGCCGGAAACCCGCCTGCGCTGATATAGGCAATTGAACTGACGCCCAGATTGGCACCGTGAATGTGCCGATGGCCGTCACGTTGCTGATAATGCTGAAGGTAAGCCGCCTGCGCGGCAACGGAAATATCCTTGTTCCAGTCGCCGGGCATGACGGTCCCGCACACTGCATCGGCGTCCAGCGCCAGCTGCTCGGCGAGCCAGTCGTTTGCCACTGTGCTGTCGCCGTCGGTACATGCCAGCCATCGAGCGCCTCTGTCGAGGAGAAAAGCCGCCCCTTCGGCACGTGCCTGTCCGACATTGCGAGCCGAAACCTCGAGAACCATCACACCATGAGCGCGCGCGATCTCTGCCGAGCGGTCGGTACAACTGTCGAGAACCACCAGCACTTCCACCCGCTCGCCCTTGAGGTCGGGGTGCGCGGCCGCCTGCTTTATCGTTTCGAGGCACAAATCGAGTAGCTGCTCTTCATTGTGCACCGGGATCAGAATGCCGATCATCGGAGAATTCCTGTTCTGCTACGGAGGTTCCATCACGACTCCACAGGTCCAGCAGAAAATCCTGTTCGTGATGACTGAAAAGCCGGTACATGTTCAAGTGTTCGGCAAGGATGTCGTGTACGGCCTGCGCGTTCAGCGGGCAGCCCTCGATATCGGGACGCCAGTGGCAGGCGAGCAGTTGGCCATCGGGTGTGAGTGCCGAAAGCGCGCATTCGATAAGACTCCGCAGATCGTCGCCGTCCAGGTAGTAACCCAGCTCGCTGAGTACGATCAGATCGAATTTCCCCTGCGGCCATTGCTGCGGCAAGCGCGCCTGCCGCACCTGCGCATGAGGCAAGCCTGCAAGACGCTGGCGCGCCAGATCAACCGCCAGGCTGGACGTGTCGCAGCACACCAGAGCGTCACATCGTTCGGCAAGATCGGCACTGAGTTCGCCGTTGGCACAACCTGGTTCGAATACCGCGCGGTAGCGCTCGCAGGGCAGGGCGGCAAGTGTCAGCGCACGCTTGCGCCGCTCGTACCAGCGCTGCTTGAACGCCCACGGATCGTCGCTGTTGAGAAACAGCTCATTGAAATAACTGTCGTCAACGCTCACGTAAATACCACTTCAAACGGTTGCAGCAGTCGTTCCAGAACGGCTGCGGGCAGAATAGGCGCAAGCCCGATGGCCGGATCACCCTGCAACTGACTGGCGAACGCCTGAGCGGCAGTGCGCTTACGTGCGAGGGTCAGCGGGTCCAACAACAATTTGCGTGCGCGGTCCCATGGCAGACGCTCGTCTTCAGGGGCAGCCCAGTGCCAGGCCCAGATCGGCACTTCGTGAAGCTGCGCCCCGGTAGTTGCACAGGCCTTTGCACTGGCGCGGCCGACGGCTTCATGATCACCGTGGCCATCTTCTGCCCACGTGGCAAATACCACGTCGGCAGGCCCGAGATGCTGTTCAAGAAACGCCACCAGCCATTCCTCTGATCCGGCAACGGCACCATCCTGCAAGCCGCAACGCAGCCACTCAAGGCGTGCGTGAGGAATCTCGAGCCGCTCCAGAGCTTCGGCGCTCTCCTGGGGGCGGGTTTCAGCTAATCTATCGACGGGCCATAGCGTGGAGCCCGGGTGGCTGGCAGTGCCGTCGGTGACCGAGATCAGCAGCAGGTTGCGTTCCAGCTGCGCCAGCTGGCTCATCAGGCCGCCGCAGGCCAGCACTTCGTCATCTGGATGCGGAGCGATAATGACCGCCCTGCAATTGGTCGGCACCAGCAGGTCTGCGGTAATCGCGGGCACGCTGCGCAGCCTGGCGGAAGCGTTCCACGCAGCCAGAGGCGTACCCTGACCCGACTCGTCTTCGCTCACTACAAAGCCTTCACTCATAGGGGGGGGCGCTCTCACAGTGACCACGTCCGTGCAGGAGGTAGCCGTTTACCCGTCAATTGACCCAATGCGGCAAGGTCCTGTTCGGCATGACTCTGGCGCAGAAAGACCGGCAGGTCGGTAATCAGTCGGGCAAAGTGGGGGTCTTTGCAATAAGGACCGGCACCGACAGCACGGCCTACATGTTGAATCACCAGCTCGGCGGCTTGCTCTACATAAGCACGGCAGCGTCTGGCAAGCACTTCGGCATTTTCAGTCGGTGCCTGGTCCAGATGAGCCGCGGCCGCACGCAGTACGTCGATCGCGGCCTGCAGCGATACATCCACCGCACCCAGGTGCGCAAGGGCATGCGCCTCTTCGCGTTTGCCGACCTGTGCCAGCAAGCGTTGAGCGATCGAGCGCGAGGCACCGTACCAGCAGGCCGCGATGCCAATGCCGCCCTGCCAGAAACCGGGGCGTTCCAGGTAGCCACCGGGCGCTCCGACAACCTGGGCGGTGGCGCGCTCGAACATCACGTCGACACTGCCGGTGGCACCCATGCCCACTGCGCGCCAGCCATCGCCGGTCATATGCACGCCGGGTTGATCGAGGCGTACTGCGACCAGTTGCTGGCGTTGTTCCTCGTCCCATGCGGTGATCAATGCATGGCTCAGCGCCGTAGCACCGGAGCACCATGCCTTGCGGCCGTTCAGGCGAAGCGAATCGCCGGAACCGCTGATACTCACCCGTGCCTGTGGTGGCTCTGCCGCCCACATGCCCCAGGTGCTGAATTGTTCGGGGGGCGGGGCACCCAGTTCCGCCATGATCGCCAAGGCGTCGGTGTGCCCCTCGTACAACTTGCATAACCCCAGATCGTGGCCTGCAACGCAGGCCAGCGCCCGCCAGCGCTCAAGTGTCTGACCGCTGGCAGGCAGGGGAAGTTGATCCAGACCCTCGTTGAGCAATGCCTGCAAGCACTCGCCCAGCGCACGCGTATCGGCATAACCGTGCTTGCGCCAGTCGAGGAACTCACTCAAGGCATCAATCATTGCTGGTCTTCACGCTTCAGTTCGAACAACAGCAGCGAACGCGGTGTGACGGTATATTCCGAGCCAAATGCAAAGTGTTCCTTGCTGCGCGCATCATCCTGATTTGTGTCGATCAGGCATTCGTAATGAGTACCTTCAGGCACTTCCGGCAGCTTGAAATTGACACCGTCGTGGTGCGCGTTGACAACCAGCAGCAGCGTAGCGTCGGCACCTGGACGACGGATACCGGTTTCCTGCGCGCGGCCATCCATCAGCATGCCCAGGCAACGGCCATTGGCATCGTGCCATTGCTCGACACTCATCTCGTTGCCATCCGGAGCAAGCCAGGTAACGTCCTTGACGCCGATTTCTTCGTTGTAATCACCTACGAGAAAGCGACTGCGACGCAGAATCGGGTAAGTCTGACGCAGCTTGATCACGCGGGTCACGAATTTGAGCAACGCTGCGCCGTCCTCGTCCAGATCCCAGTTGATCCAGCCAATTTCACTGTCCTGGCAGTAGGCATTGTTGTTGCCATGCTGAGTACGTGCGAACTCGTCACCGGCCACGATCATCGGCGTGCCTTGTGCCAGCAGCAATGTGGCGAAGAAATTACGCATCTGACGCAGACGAAGGCTGTTGATTTCCGGATCTTCGGTCGGGCCTTCGACGCCGTGGTTCCAGGACAGGTTATTATTGCTGCCGTCCTGATTGTTTTCGTCGTTGGCCTCGTTGTGCTTGTCGTTGTAGGACACCAGGTCGTGCAGCGTGAAACCGTCATGCGCGGTAATGAAGTTCACCGACGCCTGTGGACGGCGGCCGCGTTGGTTGAACATGTTGCCCGAGGCAGTCATGCGAGCAGCGAAGTCTGCCAGCTGACCTTCGTCGCCTTTCCAGAACGCCCGTACGGTGTCACGGAACTTGTCGTTCCACTCCATCCAGCCCGGTGGGAAGCCACCGACCTGATAGCCGCCCGGGCCACAGTCCCAAGGCTCTGCAACCAGTTTCACCTGACGCAGCACCGGATCCTGACGGCAGGCCACCAGGAAGCTGTGGCGTTCGTCAAACCCGTCATGGTAGCGGCCGAGAATAGTTGCCAGGTCGAAGCGGAAGCCGTCGACGTGCATTTCCGAGGCCCAGTAACGCAGGGAGTCAGTGACCATCTGCAGTACACATGGATGGCTCAGGTCGAGGGTGTTGCCGGTGCCCGAGTCGTTGATGTAGTAGCGCTTGTCGTCAGGCATCAGCCTGTAATAGGAGGCATTGTCGATACCGCGCATGGACAGGGTAGGGCCCAGCTCGTTGCCTTCGGCAGTGTGGTTGTAGACCACATCGAGGATGACCTCCAGCCCGGCATGATGCAGGTGCGCAACCATTTCCTTGAATTCGGCAATCTTGCCGCTTGCCAGGTAACGCGGGTCTGGAGCGAAAAACGCAATGCTGTTGTAGCCCCAGTAGTTGGTCATGCCTTTTTGCAGCAGGTGTTGATCGTTGACGAACGCATGAATCGGCAGCAGCTCGACGGAGGTCACACCCAGCTTGCGAATGTGATCGACTACCGGAGCTGACCCGAGACCGGCAAACGTACCGCGCAGTTCCTCGGCGACCTCAGGATGGCGCATGGTGATGCCGCGCACGTGGGTTTCATAGAAAATCGTCTTGTCCCAAGGCGTGCCGACGCGTTGATCACGGCCCCAGGTATAAGCTTCGTCGATCACTTTGCTTTTCGGTACGAACGGCGCACTGTCGCGCTCGTCGAAGCTCAGGTCGCCGTCAGGGTGACCGATGGTGTAACCGAACAATGCCTCCGACCACTTCAGCTCGCCAACCAGTTGCTTGGCATAGGGGTCGATCAGCAGCTTGTTGTGATTGAAGCGGTGACCGTTCTTCGGGTCGTAAGGACCGTAAACGCGGTAACCGTAGATCAGCCCCGGGTGGGCGTCCGGCAAATAGCCGTGGTACGTCTCGTCGGTGTATTCCGGAAGTTCGATGCGTTCAAGTTCGATTTCACCGGTCGAGTCGAACAGGCACAGTTCTACCTTGGTCGCATTGGCCGAAAACAGTGCGAAGTTGACACCCAGGCCATCCCAGCTGGCACCGAGCGGAAAGGGAAGTCCTTCACGAATGCGAGACGGGGTATTGCCTGGATTGTCTTGCTGGGCCGACTTGTCTTCTGCCGGTGTAGTGGACTTCGTATTCATGATGACTTCCTGACGTCGAATGATTTTCTGAGCGGCCAAGACCGCTATCGAAGCCGTAAAGACTTCAATATTGACGATTAAAGTATGGGGGTGTAGCAGGCCTCATCTCTGATCAGAGCGAGACCTGCAACAATTGACCGGTGCCCGGCCAGAAGAGTTTCAAGAATTCGACGGCTTGCGTGGCTTCTTGGCAGCAGGTTTGGCTGGGGCATCAGTTGACGTGGCGGCGGCAGGCTTTGCCTTGGGTGCAGGCTTCGGTGCGGCCTTGGCTGCTGGCTTGGGCTTCGCTTCGGTCGCCGGTTTTGCAGCAGGTTTGGCCGCTGGCGCTGCCTTGGCGGCAGGCTTGGCTGCGCTCTTGGCAGGTGCCTTGGCGCTGTCTACTTCGGGCAGCTTGGGCTTGCTCGATTTACGCACACTGGACTTGTTCGGTGCCAGGGCTTCGGCTTCTGCAAGTTTGCGTGCCATTTCCCAGTGACGCTCGTCGTGTCCGGAAGGCTTACCTTCCGATTCCCAGATTTGGTAGGCAAAATCGCGAATTCTTTTTTCGTCGGCACTCATCTTGAGACTCCCAGCTATTACATAGTTTGAATAAGCATATTGACGGAAAATCTTTCAAGCGCTGCACTGAGCGGTATCTCCCGATCGTTCGTTACGGCAACGTCGGAAAAGAGTCCTTTCCAGTCAGATCCGGAGTCGGCAAACGGCAGAATAATCCGCGTGTCGCTCCAATGGGCAGCATTAATCAATGGAGTTTGCGCAGTACCTAATAGTTCACTGCTTGTGCGTGGGACCACGATGATAGCGCGCACTCCTTGCGTTTCCCGGGCAAAAGCCATCACGTGTTCAGCGTGGCTACCCTTTATTTCCAATGGTTGATAACGGCCCTCACTGAACAGCGTTGGATACGTAGCCCGCAGGTTCAATACCTTCGCGATCAGCGCCTGTTTGATGCGACCGTCCTGCCAGTGATCAAGCAGTTCGGCAGCGCTGGCTTCTTCTGCCAGCGCTTTTTGCCGAGCTACGTAATCAACCGGTCGCCGGTTGTCCGGATCCACCAGGCTGAAATCCCAGAACTCGGTGCCCTGATACAAATCGGGAACACCGGGCACGGTCAAGCGTAGCAAGGTTTGCGCCAGACTGTTGAGCGCTCCGGCGGTCGCAATGCGATTGGCCGTCGCACTCAGGGACTGACGCAGCGCGAGTGCTTCCGGAGCCAGCAGCAAGCGTTCGAGAAACTCCCTGCAGGCAGTTTCGTAGGGCTGGTTCGGTGCGCTCCAGCTACTTTGCAGTTTGGCTTCGCGAAGGGCCTTTTCCTGCCACTGCACCATACGTTGGGCGTATGCCTTGTGGGCGTCTTCGCCCTCAAGATCAAGTGGCCAGCTACCCAGTAGCGCTTGATAGAGCATCAGTTCGTCGCCCGCGCTAATGGTCGGTTCGTCCCCCTTGAGGGGCATCGCCAACTGTCTCCAGCGCTCTACCTGTTCGGCATACCACGGGGCACATTCGCTCAGCACTGCAAGGCGTGTGCGTGTATCCTCGCCACGCTTGTGGTCATGCGTCGCCGTAGTCAGCAGGTTATCGGGAAACTTTTCCAGACGCTCCAGGCAGACCTGGTGAAAGTCTTCGACCGGCGCACTGAAATGCTGCGGGTGGAATCCCACGTCGTTGCGCGACAGCAGCACTGCTGACCGGTAGAACGAGGTGTCTTCAACCGACTTGGCGGCGACCGGAGAGGTGAGTTGCTGAAAGCGTACGCACGCATTCTTGTAGAGCTTGCGCAAAGGTCCGCGCGGGAGTTTTCGCCACGGTTCACCTCCCAGCCAGCGCGCCAGGTAATCCAGTACCGGCCAGTCGCCTTCGTTCAGGGTCAAGCGAGCCCCCTCCATTGCCTGCTGGAAATAACGGTCATCTTCCGCTGACCGGCCGCACACCGAAATGTAGGTACGGTAGATAGGGAAATTGACCACCAGCGCCAGCAAGGCCCGGCGAATTGCACCCAGTGTGAGGTCACGGCTCATCAGGTCGCTGCGTGCAACCTGCAGCAACGACTGCGCCACGTTCTCGAAATCGCCCGCCAGCGTGCCATGCAGGACCAGATCCCGGGCAACCAGCACTTCCTGGTCGAAGTCTGCGGTACGCTCTGTCAGCCGACTCCACAGCTCTCCCAGCGGCTCTTTGCCCTTGGGGTCGTGTTGCAGCAGCGAAACCTGATTCATGAACTCGTAGCCGGTCGTGCCGTCTACGCTCCAGTCTTCACGCAGCGGCTCGTCGGGACCCAGAATCTTCTCGACGAAAATGGGCAGATGATCAATGTGCGCCTCCGCAGGGCGCAGCTTGAGCAGGCTTTTGACCCGGCGATGCAGCTTGCGGCCATAGCCACGTGGATTGGCCAGCCCGTCGATATGGTCGATACGCAGCCCGTCTACCAGCCCGTCGGCAATCAACTGAAATATCTTGCCGTGGGTCGCTTCAAATACCTGCGGTCGTTCTACGCGCAGGCCACCCAGTTCGTTGATATCGAAGAAGCGCCGCCAATTGATGTCGTCACCGGCCGTACGCCAGCTGGCCAGTCGATAGTGCTGACGTTCCAGTAACTGATGCAGACGCTGAAAGCCTTCCGGCGTGCTGGAGTCGAAGTGCGCGAGGATCTGTTCGATGCCTTTCAGCACCTGTGTATCTTTCGCCAGTTCGGCCAACTCGGTTCTGACCTGACGCGCGCGCTCATAAGCTTGCGGGTACTGAGCTAGCGCCGTGAAACGCTGGCTCATTTCCTTCAGTTGCGGGTGCTCCGTTGCCTGCAGTAACGAATCGTAGGTTAATGGACAGATCGGGAAGTGGTGCTGGTAATGCTCGATGTAAAAAGAGCCGTGCCCGGCGTCAAAGCGCAGCGGGATTTCTCCTGCCTGCAGAACGGTACCGTAGTCGCTGCTCAGAAATGGCAGCAGCAACTGACCTTCCAGTAGAGGGTCCGGCGAATTCCACTGAATGTCGAAAAACTCCGCATATGGGCTGCGACGGCCCCATTCCAGCAAGTCCAGCCACCATGGGTTATCTGCCCCCCCCACAGCCATGTGATTGGAGACGATATCGAGGATCAACCCCATGCCGTGTTCGCGCAGGGCAGACACCAGGCGCAGCAGGGCCGGCTCGCCGCCCAGCTCGGGGTTGATGACAGTAGGGTCGACTACGTCGTAGCCGTGCATCGAGCCGGCCCTTGCCTTGAGCAGCGGCGACGCATACACGTGGCTGATACCGAGGCTGGCGAAGTAGGGCACCAGGGGCACTGCGTCGTCGAGTGTAAAGTCTTTATGAAATTGCAGGCGCTGGGTGGCGCGCAGGGGCTGGATTGGACGGGTCATTGGTCACGCTCCGCAGCTTGCAGCCGGGATTGAGAGAGCAATTCCAGTCTTCGAGCAGCATTCGGGTTGTCAAGCAAGGAGGCCGCATCGCCGGGAAGACGTCTGCGCCAGTTAGGGTGGCTGTCAATGGTGCCGGGCAGGTTGGCCTGCTCCTCGACACCCAGCGCATCTTCCATTGGCAGCAACACCAGTGGAGCGCGCGTATGGCCCAGGTAGCGAATGCTCGCGTCGATAATCTGGTCCGGATCTTCGCTGTCGGACGGCAGACTGTCGATGTTCTGACTCAAGGCACGACGCAGGCTTTCATATTCCCGCACGCGCTCTTCTCGCCACTGGGATTCGTGTTGTTCATCGATGTGACCGAGCCGCGCGTTCCACTCAATATCCAGCTCGCTGAGCCAGCCTGCCAGAGTAGGTAAATCGTGCGTGCTGGTGGTGGCCAGGGCTTGATCCGACCAATCGAGAATCGGTTTGAACTGGCCATTGTTTTGCTCGAACAGCAGTACGCGCATGCCCAGAATGGCACGGGCGCTGAGCTTGTCGCTGAGGCCTTCTGGTACGGTGCCAAGGTCTTCACCGAGCACAATTGCCTTGTGCCGCCAGGATTCCAGGCTTAACAGGCGAAGCATGTCATCCAGTGGGAAGTTCAGATAAGCACCCTCGCTGGGCGGTGATCCCTGGGGAATAACCCACAACCGTTGCAGCCCCATGACGTGGTCTATTCGCAGGCCACCGGCATGGGCGAAGTTAGCGCGCAGCATTTCAATGAAGGCGCGAAACCCGTTACGTTTGAGACCATACGGCGAAAATGCAGAAATTCCCCAACTCTGTCCTGCTCGGTTGAGAATGTCGGGTGGTGCGCCTACGGTTAAAGCCGACAACAGCTCGTCCTGACGACTCCACGCCTGACTGCCGGCACCATCGGCACCGACTGCCAGATCGGCAATCAGGCCGATGCGCATGCCACTGCTGCGCGCTGCAACCTGCGCGCGCTCGAGACCGCGGGCAATAAGCCATTGCGCGAACGCATGAAAACCGATGTGTTCGCTATGTGTTTTGGCGAATGCTGCCACCGCTTCACTGCGAGGGTCTTTGAATTCTGTCGGCCAGTCATGCCAGTTGTTGACAATGCCCAGTGTATTGGACTCGGCACACAGCGCTTCGAAGCGGCAATGATTTTCCAGCGCTTCGCCACCATTGTGGCGAAAGCTGTTGAAATCTTCGTGCAAGGGGTGATCACCTGCACTGAACACCTCATACAGTTTGTGCAGTGCTTTCCACTTGGCGTTGGCGGCGGCCGGCCAGTCGATCAACGGCTGCGTTTCGAGCCGTTTCATTTCCTCGCCAACGCGGGCATCCTCTATAGCCTGACGCCAGGCACCCTCACCGAGGATGGTGCCCGGTGACGCATAAAGGCTGTTCAGAAAAAGCCGGCTGGACGGTGAATAGGGGCTGTAACGGTGCGGGTCATTGGCGAACATGGCGTGAATAGGGCTGATGCCCAAGGCATCGGCTCCCCGCTCGCCTGCAGCGCGTACGACCTTCTCCAGTGCTTCGGTGTCGCCAAAACCCCCGTCACCGTCGCGACGCAGACTGTAAAGCTGAGCGGTCAGGCCCCAGCCACGTGGCGTGTTGGTTGCGCTGGCCATTGCCATGCTGAAACAGGTTTTCGGTGCGACGGCGATGGTCAGGTGTTGTCCGGCAATCTCCAGCTGCTGATAGCCAGGCGGTGCCAGTGCCGGAAGCTCTGCATGAGCTGTCAGCTTTGCATCCAGTGAAGACCCGTCTTCAAGGTGCAGGATGAACGGGGTTTGCGGTTCAAACCACTCTGACAGGTCCAGGTTACTGTCCGTATCGACCGTCAGCAGCGGCGGGGCGCTCGCGCCGTGACTGGCGCTTTGCAGACGTAGCAGGCTGGCGTCTATGGCCTCGCCGTTTTCAGCCGGGTAGCCCAGCGCTTCAAGGACTTTACGCAGCACATCAGGGCTGACGGTCTGCGGCCGAGCGTTTGCATCGACCCAGTGCACCGATAGCCCTGCCTCGGTCGCAAGCCTCTCCAGTTGCTCATTGTTCATCCTGTTCCTCCAGAACATCACTTGCTGTCAGGCTGACAATGGCCGTGTAAGGATTGAGGATGGCTGGCGAGGAAAGTTCGGACGATTTTAAGGCGCTGGAGAATATCTGCCGGCCCTTTTGTGGCGGCAGGATATTCACGGCGTGCTGGCTGAGATTCAGGTCGATACGCAGCTCGCTGCCATCACCAAGGGTCCAGCGCGCACTGACCGCCTTGTCGCTGAGGATATCGGTTTTATGGAAACGCGCACCTGGCAGGCGCGGCATGATCTCCTGGTGTCGCAAGGCCAGCAACTGCGTATAGAAGTCGAACCAGCTGCGGTGGTCCAGACCTTTGTCGGTCTCCAGATCCATTGCCGAAAAAGCCGGACGCGATGCCTCGAACGTTTTAACGTCGTTGGGATCGGGAATGTGCTCGCGCTTCTCCGCATCGGCAAATGCTGCGAAGTCGGCAAACTCCTTGCGGCGTCCTTCACGTACCGCGTCGGCCAGTTCGCCGTGGTGACTGGTAAAGAACAGAAATGGTTCGCTGGCCGCCCATTCATCGCCCATGAACATCAGCGGGATCATCGGCGAAAGCAGCAGCAGGGCAGTTGCGGCTCTGAGCGCCGCAGGGTCGCACAGTTGCGGCAGACGTTCACCCAATGCACGATTGCCGATCTGATCGTGGTTCTGCAAAAACAGCACGAAGGCCGAAGGCGGAAGATGCGCACTGGGCTCGCCTCGCGTATGCCCGTGACGCGTCTTTTCGCCCTGATAGACAAAACCCTCACTGAGCAGGCGAGCAAGCTTTTGCGTGGGTTCCTGAGCAAAGTCGGAATAATAGGCGTCGGTTTCGCCGGTCAGCAGCACGTGCAGCGTGTTGTGCCCGTCATCATCCCATTGCGCATCGAAACCTTTTTCAAGAAGGCCGGCCTGGTTGAACTCGTTTTCAAGGTTCAGCCAGACATGCCTGCCCGGCTCGATGCGCCCGCGCACACGGGTGGCGAACTCTGGCAGGAATGTCTCGTCGCGAATGGCGTGTACGGCGTCCATACGCAGGCCATCAATGCGGTATTCAAGTAACCACATCAAAGCGTTGTCGACGAAAAAGTCGCGCACCTGCGGGCGTCGAAAGTCGATGGCATCGCCCCAGGGAGTGTGCAGGTCGCTGCGGAAAAACTCCTTGGCGTAGCTTCCGAGGTAGTTGCCGTCGGGGCCGAAGTGGTTGTAGACGACATCCAGTATCACCATCAGACCCAGACCGTGAGCGGTATCGATCAGGTGTTTGAGCTGCTCCGGTGTGCCGTACGAAGATTGCGGAGCGTAGTGAAGAACGCCGTCATAGCCCCAGTTGCGATCACCGGGGAACTGCGCCAATGGCATCAGTTCAATGGCGGTGATGCCCATTTCGGCAAGGCGTTGGAGATGTTTTTCCACCGCTGCGTAGCCACCCATCGCACCTACGTGCAGTTCATAGATCACAGCCTCGTGCCACGGTCGACCGTTCCACGAGGTGTTTTGCCATGAATAGGCATGAGGGTCGACTACGATACTGTGCGAGTGAACGTCACCGGCCTGCGCGCGAGATGCAGGGTCAGGCACTTCCAGCTCGTGATCAATCCTGAAGCGGTAGCGAGCGCCCGCTTCGCAGCGGGCCTCGATTACGAACCAACCTTCCGGCTGGGGCAGCATGGCCAGTGACTGACCATCCTGCAGTTCGACATTGACGTAGGAGGCATCCGGTGCCCAGAGGGCAAAACGGGTGTGTTCAGGGTCCAACAAAACGGCGCCGTGGCGCCAGTTATCGTCTGTACGCAGTGGCATCCATTGATCCTTAACCTAGTAGTTGCTGGAAATGCTCACATTTTTCTTCAACAGGTCGCGATAGAGATCTGCGTAGGGCTCCACCGCCTGATGCCAGTTGAAAGGAGCCGCCATTGCACGGCAGCGCATGGCGTTGAGCAGCTCCGGATGGGCAAAGACCTGAAAGGTGCGATTCAGGGCTTCGGTATAGCTTTCAACAGTTGATTCATTGAACAGAAAGCCGGTGACGCCGTCCTCGATCGTGTCCGCCAGGCCGCCCGTGTTACGCGCAACAGGCAGAGAGCCGAAGCGTTGTGCATACATCTGGCTAAGACCACAGGGTTCGTAGCGCGATGGCATCAATAGAAAGTCACTGCCAGCAAACATGCGTCGCGCGTCGGTTTCATTGAAACCGATACGCACCCCGATCCGTCCCGGGAAGCGTGCGGCCAGCTCGCGCATGGCATCTTCTTCCTCGGGCTCGCCGCGTCCGATGATTGCGATCTGTCCGCCATTTTTGACGATGTGTTCGGCAACGCCGATCGTCAGATCCAGGCCTTTTTGATAAACAAGGCGTGAGACCACCGCATACAGAGGCCCTGACGAGGCGTCCAGCTCAAAAAGCTCACGCACGTAGTCGGCATTGATTTCCTTGCGCGTCCACTCGTTGGGTGCGAAGTGGCAAATCAGGTGTTCGTCGGTAGCTGCATCCCAGCTCTCGTCGATTCCATTGGGTATGCCGCTTAGTTGGCCTTTGTCAGCTTTGCTTTGCAGAAAACCTTCCAGACCGCAGCCAAATTCCGGTGTGGTGATCTCCTGAGCATAGGTGGCGCTGACGGTCGTGATGTGGCTCGCAAAGGCCATGCCCGCCTTGATAAAGGACAGCTGGCCGTAAAACTCCATGCCTTCAGGGGTGATGGCTTCATCCGGAATGCCCAGTTCGCGGCTCGACGCCGTACTTACCGTCCCTTGATAGGCCAGATTGTGAATCGTGAAGATGCTTGGCGTGGACTGACCGCGCCAGCGCATATAGGCAGGTGCCAGACCCGCGGGCCAGTCGTGGGCATGAACGAGTTCGGGGCACCATTGGCTCTTTACTTCACCCGCCGCGAATTCGGCAGCCGCCAGGCCCAGGCGGGCAAAACGGATGTGGTTATCGGACCAGTCGCGACCGGTGCTGTCGGCGTAAGGCGTACCTTCACGCTCGTAAAGCTCAGGACAGATCAGCACATAAATCACGAGGCCGTCTTTCATGTCCATACGACCGACCTTGCAGGGGGGCAACGCAGCATGCCCGCCCAACTGGCTGATGATATGGATCGGATTGCCGCTATTGATTACTTGCGGATAACCTGGAATCAGAACCCGGACGTCGTGCAGATGGCGCATGGCTCGCGGCAATGCGGCAGATACATCGCCCAGGCCACCGGTTTTCACCAGGTCGGCCAGTTCCGAGGTCACGAACAGCACTTTGCGCCTGTGGACCTGAGACATGGTCGGTGTTGGCTGAACGGTCGAGGTTGGCAATTGCAACAAAGGAACGCTCTTGGTAGAGAAGACTGGCAGATGAGTCAGCTCGCCGACAGGCTGGTTAAAACTCTCTCCCTTCTGGGTTTTGACAGCGGCGCTAATCATCGATTTTTCCCCTTAAAACAGTCTTGGTGCATCACTTGATTTTTATTGGCCATTTCCTATGGCCGGGTACACATACGTGCACTACGCAAGATCGATACCCGTTTGGACCATGCGTAGTGACAAAGCGGTGTGATGTCGCCTTAACCGGATGTCAGCCAATAGCATAGATGCTCTAATCACATGACCCGGCGGTTTTGGAGAAGTTTCGACTTTTTTCTGCGCGAATGTCTGGCATGGGCTCTGACGCCGCACTGTTCGGCATCCTGCAAGGGCCGGGATGTCAGTCGTTGAGCTTTTTAACGACGTGATTGGCAGTAGGGATCGCGCATGACCGGTCGTCGGATCGTTCGACAATCAAGGTCAGACACTTCGTTTTCATCAAAAAAGACGGGTGCGCAGAAGTCCGGATGAACGCCATCGGTGCGTCACGCCTTTTCCGGGTGCGTCTGGCGGTCAATCTCTGGGCGTGGCGGGAAAATTCCTACATCCTTACTGGAACATTTTGGAGCGGGGCAGGATAGAATCGGGCCAGACGCTCCAGTCTTGATACTGGCCCGAACGAATTAGCTTTGACTGATTTCACTGAATCACGCTGCGTTGAATTGACGAGGATGGAAATGGAAGCCCCAGAGGTACTGGTACTGCAAGCGAGTTACACAAATCCCGTGCACGCTGATGCGATCGGATTTGTCCTGAACGAATATTCGATGGATGTCATGGGTACAGGTCAGCCACTGTCGAGCGACACTCGTCAGCAATTGGCAATAGAGCTGGCCAAACGCCCATACGCGTTCAGCGTACTGGCGTTCATTTCCGGAGAGCCAGTGGGGCTGGTCAACTGCTTCGAGGGGTTTTCGACCTTTGCCTGTCGCCCGTTGGTCAATATTCATGATGTAGCCGTCGTCTCGCAGTACCGGGGTCTTGGCATCAGCCACAAGATGCTGCTCAAGGTGGAAGAGATTGCCCGCCAGCGGGGCTGCTGCAAGCTGACGCTTGAGGTGCTTGAAGGCAACCGGGTTGCGCAAGGTGCCTACCGGAAGCTCGGTTTTGACAATTATCAGTTGAGCCCTGAAATGGGGCGTGCCATGTTCTGGCAGAAAACGTTATAGATGATTGACTCGGCAGTCTGAACCTTCTTCGGACCAGAACATTGGGAGGGGAAGGGGCGGTGGGAAGCAGGACGGGAGCAGTCGGGAAGGTCAGGCGTCAAGCGGGCAAGCCAGAATGAATATCGGGCTTGCCTCGGAGTGTGTTGATAAACGGTTAAACGGCGGTCAGGCTTGAAGCATCTTGCTCGGTGCAGACAGCTGGGATTGCTGCAGTATCGAACTCAAATGAGCGACCTTTTTCTGCAGCTGCTCGCGCTCTTCTTTCAATGCGCGCAATTCGTCGCGACGGATCGTGACATAAAGGGTTTGTGGTGCAAGTGCTGGTAGTACAGTGCCCATTGCTCACCTCGCAAATGGCGGATTCAACCTCAGAAAGGTCCGTGGCAATGACTTTCAATCCATGAGCGCCGCTGCTTACCCTCTCTATCGGCACCGATTTTGATTTCTTTTGCATGATTTTGGAACTTTTTTATTTTTAATTGTCGCGAATGTTTATTAATCGCGACAAAATGCACCACAGGAGGGCGTTGACGCCTTCATCTTCTCGCAAGGGAACCGACGTTCCGCCTCGCTTGACTAATCAGCATGCTCGCAACCTGTCGATGCGCTGGACGGCAGGCGAGGCACCTTTTTACGATTTAAGGAGCACCTTCATGCAACTTGGGATTATTGGACTGGGCCGCATGGGCGGCAACATTGCACGTCGTTTGATGTTGAATGGTCATACGACGGTTGTGTATGACCGTGATGAGGCATCACGCAACGCCTTGGCCAATGACGGTTCGGTTGCTGTCGCAGACCTGAAGGAACTGGTGGGTGCGCTGGAGAAGCCACGTGCTGTCTGGGTCATGCTCCCGGCAGGTGCGCCGACCGAGGAAACCATCCAGACCCTCAGCCAGTTGCTTGACGCCGATGACGTGATCATCGACGGCGGAAATACCTTCTACAAGGACGACATTCGGCGCGCTCAGGAGCTTACCGAAAAAGGCCTGCATTATGTCGACGTTGGTACGTCAGGCGGTGTCTGGGGGCTTGAGCGCGGCTACTGCATGATGATCGGCGGAGAGGCTGCTGTCGTAGAGCGTCTTGACCCGCTGTTTGCAACACTCGCACCGGGCCTTGGCTCGATCGAGCGCACCAGAGGCCGGACTTCGACCGATGATCGCGCCGAGCGTGGCTACATCCACTCCGGCCCTGCGGGCTCTGGTCATTTCGTGAAGATGATCCATAACGGTATCGAGTACGGAATGATGCAGGCCTTCGCTGAAGGCTTTGATCTTCTCAAGCAGAAAAACTCCGAGCATCTGCCGGCTGAACAGCGTTTCGACCTGAATACCGCCGATATTGCCGAGGTCTGGCGGCGTGGCAGTGTGGTGTCGTCCTGGCTGCTCGATCTGACCGCCGATGCATTGGCGACAGACCCGCAACTGGATGCATTTTCCGGTTCGGTTGCTGACAGTGGCGAGGGCCGCTGGACCATCGAGGCTGCCATCGAGCAGGCTGTACCGGTTCCTGTGCTGTCCAGTGCGCTGTTTGCGCGTTTCCGCTCTCGTCAGGCAAGCTCGTACGCAGACAAGATGCTGTCTGCCATGCGCTTCGGATTTGGTGGCCACAAGGAACCTAAATAATGAGCCTGTCGCGTGGCAGCGCCGAGCAAAAGACCGAGATAGCTCCCCCTACGACCCTGTTTCTGTTCGGTGCCCATGGTGATCTGGTCAAGCGCTTGCTGATGCCGGCACTTTACAATCTGTCACGCGACGGCCTGGTGGATGAAGGGCTGCATATCGTCGGTGTCGATCACAATGCGATCAGTGACGTCGACTTTGCGAAAAAGCTCGAGAATTTCATTCGCGACGAAGCGGCCGGCAAGGTTGCCGGTGGCGGCGAGGACCCGCTCGATCCTGTGCTGTGGAGCAAGCTGGCCGAGCGGATCAGCTATGTGCAGGGCGACTTCCTCGATAACTCGACCTATCAGGACATCGCCACCAAGATCGAGAGCACCGGTACAGCGAATGCGGTGTTCTATCTGGCCACGGCGCCGCGCTTTTTCAGCGAAGTGGCACAGCGTCTGGGCTCATCAGGTTTACTGCAGGAAACCGAAGGCGGCTTTCGTCGCGTGGTCATCGAGAAACCGTTTGGTTCGGATCTGGCCAGCGCGGTCGAACTCAATGGCTGCCTCCTGAAGGTCATGAGCGAGAAGCAGATCTACCGGATCGACCACTATCTGGGCAAGGAAACGGTACAGAACATTCTGGTCAGCCGGTTTTCCAATGGCCTGTTCGAATCGTTCTGGAACAACCACTACATCGACCACGTACAGATCACCGCGGCGGAGACTGTAGGCGTCGAAACCCGAGGCAGTTTTTACGAGCACACCGGCGCATTGCGCGACATGGTGCCCAATCACCTGTTCCAGTTGCTGGCTATGGTTGCCATGGAGCCGCCGGCCGCTTTCGGTGCCGATGCCGTTCGCGGCGAGAAGGCCAAGGTGGTTGGAGCGATCCGGCCCTGGAGTCAGGAGGAAGCGCTGGCCAACTCTGTGCGTGGCCAGTATGCGAAAGGCGCGATGGGTGACAAGGAGGTTGTCGGTTATCGTCAGGAGGATCGCGTGGAGCCCGACAGCACGACCGAAACCTATGTCGCGCTCAAGGTCATGGTCGACAACTGGCGTTGGGTCGGGGTGCCGTTCTACCTGCGCACCGGCAAGCGCATGAGTGCTCGCAGCACGGAAATCGCCATCTGCTTCAAGCCTGCCCCATATGCGCAGTTTCGCAATACCGAGGTTGACCGGCTCAAGCCCAACTATCTGAGGATTCAGATCCAGCCCAACGAAGGCATGTGGTTCGATCTGTTTGCCAAGCGTCCTGGCCCGGAACTGAAAATGGAAGATATCGCGCTGGGCTTCGCCTACAAGGATTTCTTCGAGATGCAACCCTCCACGGGGTACGAAACCCTTATTTACGACTGCCTGACCGGTGATCAGACCCTGTTTCAGCGTGCCGACAACATCGAGAACGGTTGGCGTGCCGTTCAGCCGTTCCTTGATGCATGGGCGGCGCAACCGGAAGTGCAGCTGTACGACGCTGGCAAGGACGGCCCCGAGGCGGGTGAAGAACTGCTGAGTCGTGATGGCCGCGAATGGAGAGAATTGAATGTCTGAACTGCCCGTACAGCTCTTGCTGTCCGACATTGACGGCACGCTGCTGCGCCGCGACCATAGCCTGAGTCAGGCCAATATCGACGCAATCAGGCATCTGCGCGAGGCTGGCATTCACTTCACACTGGCCAGCAGTCGCCCACCCAGAGCCATGCGTCAGTTAATCGATGCGCTCCAGGTGGATCTTCCCACTGTGGCGTTCAATGGCGGCACGATCACTCACGCCGACGGCAGTCTGCTTGTAGCTCATCGCATTGATCAGCAAGCCGTCAGGGTCTGTCTTGAGCTGTTCACTGGTCAGGATGTTGCCATCTGGGTATTTGCCGACGATCAATGGCTGCTGCTCGATCCTGATGGCGACTATGTCGATCATGAGCGTGACGCACTGGGTTACGATTATGTTCAGGTGGAGAGTTTCGAGTCCTATCTGGATCGTGTCGACAAGATTGTCGCAGCGAGTGCCGATTTCGAGTTGCTTAAGACTCTGGAAGTACAGCTCAACCCGATGATCGAAGGGCTGGCTCTGGCTGCTCGCTCGCAAAAGTACTACCTGGATGTGACCGCGCTGGAGGCCAACAAGGGCGCGGCGCTGGTTGCGCTGGCTCAATATCTGAAAATCGAACTGCCTCGCACAGCGGTGATAGGCGATGGCGGCAACGATGTGGCGATGTTTCACAAGGCCGGCTTGTCGATTGCAATGGGCCAGGGCGAGCAGACAGTCAAGGGACAGGCTGATCATGTTACAGATAGCAATGAGCAGGACGGCGTCGCCGTCGCTATCAGACGTTACATTCTGCCGGCCTGAGCCTGATAGCGCAGGGTACGTATGTTAACGAATCATCACTACGGGCATTTCTGAATGGCTGCACTGATCGAAGACTACGCATTGCTGGGCAACTGTCAGACGGCGGCACTCGTCGCCCGTGATGGTTCGCTGGACTGGTTGTGTTTCCCTCGCTTCGACTCGACGGCGTGTTTCGCCGCATTGCTGGGCAGCGATGACCAGGGGCGCTGGAAGATTGCGCCGACTGCCGAGGTCACCGCTGTCGAGCGCCGCTACCGCAATGGCACACTGATTCTCGAAACCGTTTTCGAAACGCGTGACGGTCGTGCCATGCTCATCGACTTCATGCCCATGAGGACGGCTGGCCACGTGGTGCGGATTGTTGTCGGGCTGTCCGGGCAGGTCGAGTTCGGCGTCGACCTTGCCATTCGCTTCGACTACGGCAGTAGTGTGCCTTGGGTCGAGCGCAAGGATGCCCATACCCTGACTGCGGTGGCGGGGCCGGAAATGCTGGTTCTGCGCAGCCCCGTGGCCTTGCATCCTCAGGATCATCACACTGCCAGCCGTTTTCATGTTGCTGAAGGCGAGCGCAAGGTATTTACGCTGGCGTATCAGGCGTCTTTCGAACCGTTGTGCGAGCCGATCGATGCTGATCAGGCTCTGGAGGTCACGGCTGCCTACTGGCGGGAGTTTTCTGACCGTTGTCCTGACGTCGGGCCGTGGACGGCCCAGGTAAAGCGCTCGCTGATTACGTTGAAAGCCATGACCTATGCTCCTACCGGAGGCATTGTTGCCGCGGTAACCACTTCATTGCCCGAGCAATTGGGTGGTGAGCGTAATTGGGACTACCGCTATTGCTGGCTGCGCGACGCCACCATGACCCTGCTGGCGTTCATGAATCTGGGGTATTTCGAGGAGGCAACTGCCTGGCGAGACTGGTTGTTGCGCTCGGTTGCCGGTAACCCGGAGCAGATACAGATCATGTATGGCGTAGGCGGTGAGCGACGCTTGCAGGAGTATGAGCTGCCGTGGCTCAGCGGCTACGAGAACTCGCTGCCGGTCCGGGTTGGCAACGGCGCGGCTACCCAGGTGCAACTGGATGTCTATGGCGAGGTCGCCGATGCCATGATCCAGGCGCTCAGAGGCGGTATGCCGCAGCACCCGCGCAGCGTCGCAATCTCCAAGGTGGTCATGCCCTATCTGGAAAAGATATGGCACCTGCCGGATGCCGGTATCTGGGAAATTCGCTCCGAACCGCGTCACTTCACCCATTCAAAAGTCATGGCATGGGTGGCTTTCGACCGTAACGCTACCCAGATCGCTCAGGCTGCCCGGGATGACGAAGACCGTGCGCTGGCGAGGCATTACCGGAGCGTGGCTGACGCGATCCATGCCGATGTCTGCCTTAACGGTTTTGATCCTGATCTTGGCAGCTTCGTGCAGACGTACGGCTCGAAAGAGGTTGACGCCAGTCTGCTGCAGATTGTGTTGACCGGTTTTCTCGCGCCGGAAGACCCTCGCGTCGTCGGCACTGTCACGCAGATCGAGCGTACGCTGATGCAGGACGGCCTGTTACTGCGTTACGACAATGAGCGCAGTGTCGATGGCGTTGCGGGGCACGAAGGAACGTTTCTGGTGTGTTCGTTCTGGCTGGCTGACGCCTATGTGCTTCTGGGGCGCGCCGATGATGCTGCAAGGCTGTTCAAGCGTCTGTATGACTTGTGCAATGACGTAGGCCTGCTGGCAGAGCAGTACGATCCGCAGGGTGGGCGCATGCTGGGCAATTTTCCTCAAGCGTTCAGCCATATCGGCATCATCAACACTGCATTGAATCTGCATCGGGCCGTTTGTCCTGCGCTGGCGCGGACTTCGGGCGAGCTTGAGAGGGCATGATCAGCCGTCGCGGCCAGCCTTGCGAAACGTCAGGTTGATCCGCTGCTCGCCCAGCAGCGGATGCCCGGCCTGTTTGATCGGCAGAATGCCATGGAAGCGCAGCCTGTCCTCACCACCCCAGACCACGACATCGCCATGAAACAATGAGATACGCTGAGTCTTGTCGCTGCGCAGCAGGCCGCCAAACTGGAAGATGGCCGGTATGCCCAACGAAACCGACACCACTGGCCAGCGATGGTCATACTCGTTTCGGTCCTGATGCAAGGACATCCTTGCGCCGGGGATGTAGCGATTGATCAGGCAGGCGTCAGGTACGAAGCCGGCATAGCCTGCTGCGAGCGCAGCATCCTGCGCCAATTGCATGAATGCGTCCGGCATCGCTGGCCACGCTTGTCCTGTCTGCGGGTCAGTCTCGATGTAACGGTAACCGTGACGGTCGGTTATCCAGCCCAGTTGCCCGCAGCTGCTCAGCGCTGCAGACATGTTCAAGCCACTGGGTGTCTGCATGTGCCGGAACGGGGAGAATGCCAGCGTGTGTTCAAGGGCAGCCAGCAATTGTGGCATTGCCGGCAGCGCGAACCCCCTGAACAGCCATGACCCGGGCCCGATGCGCTCGTCGCTCGGAGGCTGGGCCGTCTGGTCGGCAAACAGATCCAGATTGGCGGGAGTGTCACCTTTGCGTTGCATGATCAGTCAGCTCCGGCGCGTGTCAGAGAGCCTTGCTGACCTTGACATCGGTAATCTCATCATCGCTCTGGCCATGCATTTTTTTCAAGGCGGCTTCGGCTTCCTCGATGGAGGCAGATTGCAGTTGAGCGAACTCGAAGCGGCGTTCGCCGTTGAGCTTGTAGCTGACAGCAAACTTGGTGGTGCGTGGGGCTGGATTGTTCACGGTGACTCCTTGCATCATCCCAGGCGTGAGGTCGAGCGCCGGACGATCTTGATCTTGTGGGTGAAAGGCGGTTTGCGTCCGGCGTTGGTGTCTGCCTTGCGTCCGGCGGTATCGATGGTGATGTTCCAGAAACCGGTGCTCGGGGCAGCGATTTTGGCCGGAAAGGTGTCAAAAGCACCGCCATGATAGGTGTGCCGACCACCATTTTTGAAGCTGCGAAAGTTCGCATCGTTCATCAGACGGATATTGCAGGTCTGAGAGCACTCGATGACGACTAGGTCGTCCTCATTGAGATGCTCACGCTGGTGTACGAATTTCATGACAGACTCCGAAATGGGGGTTTTTCTGAAAAATCAAAACGATAGCATGTGAGGCAGCGAATTTGATGTTCGTGGGCACTAATTTGCCGTGTTTCCCGTAAAAATTGCCCAAGTCGGGATTTAATTGCGCGCAGGCTTGTCGTAGGACTTTTATTTGGAGGCTTTGTATGAAACTGGCTGTAGTAGTCCTGGCTCTGGCAATGACTGGCTGTGCCACCGTGAATGACATAGAGCATACGCCGCCCACCATGAACGTGATGTCAGGCAAGAATCCCAAGGAATACGCCGATTGCTTCGTTGGCAAGATCGCCAGCAGTCGCAAGCCGCCTCTGATCGAGCCTCGCCACGACGGCTTGCGGGTCATCGTGGCGCAAAAGCTCAGCAAGTCGCCGGCGGCAGTCGTCGATGTCGAGAGTCGCTCGGGTGGAAGTACGATCAAGGTCTACGAGCGACTTTCCAATGTGCCTATCCGCTTCAGGGATGTTCAGAATGCTGCCGAGGCGTGCATTTCAGGTTGATGGTTCGGCCAGGATCAGCTGGCCCTGTCCGTTGCGGACAGGGCGGCAGACCTGATTACTTGCAGACCACCAGTACGCTACGACTTTTGTAATTACCCACGTCTACACCCAACGTCTTTTCGCTTTCCGCAGGCTGCGGCGTACCGTCCGTACCGACGATTTCGTATCCAGTGCCCGCGCAGGATGCATCCGCCTTTTCGTAGCAGCTTGCCCAGGACATCGCCTCGCCGGAGCAATCGATGCTCAAGCCCTGTTTGCCATTTTTCAAATAGGTGTTGGAGGCGGTTGCGCAGCCCGCAAGGCTCAGCACAGCAATAATGGACAGGATTCTGATCATGTTTTTCGCTTCGAGATAAGGCCAGGGAATTAACAAGTGCGAGCGTTCGACTGGCAAAGGGTGCCATCGTTCCGCCATGTTTTTCATCATAAATTGTGCGTCGCTCGCGTGCCACTGCGGCGCTTGCCGTCAACCCGGGCATAAATGCTTCTGCCGTCGAAAACAGGCACGGAGGGCCGACTTTGCGGGGTTTGATGGCCACGGTACAGTGCTCGAACATGTGGTTCACCGCAGGCAATATCCAGGAAGTGCGGAACTATCTGCCTGAGTATTCCTCTATCATGGCATCAGACGGCCAAAGGCGGGGCATTGTAAGGTGACCGCCGCCTGATTAGACTGCGCCGTTAACACCAACAGCCCTTACCAAGGACTTTTATGATCAAGAAATGCTTGTTCCCAGCAGCCGGTTACGGTACTCGCTTCCTGCCAGCGACCAAGGCCATGCCCAAGGAAATGCTGCCGGTGGTCAACAAGCCACTGATCCAATACGGTGTTGAGGAAGCCCTGGCGGCAGGCCTGACCGAAATTTCCATTGTGACCGGTCGTGGCAAGCGCGCTCTTGAAGACCATTTTGATATCAGCTATGAGCTTGAGCATCAGATCAAGGGCACCGACAAGGAAAAGTATCTGGTTGGCATTCGCAAGCTGATCGACGAGTGCAGCTTCTCCTACACCCGTCAGACCGAAATGAAAGGTTTGGGCCACGCGATCCTCAGCGGTCGTCCACTGATCGGTAACGAAGCATTCGCCGTGGTGCTGGCTGATGACTTGTGCGTAAACCCTGAGGGGGATGGCGTGCTGGCGCAGATGGTCAAGCTGCACAAGCATTATGGCTGCTCGATCATTGCCATTCAGGAAGTCGATCCGCAGGAAACCAACAAGTATGGTGTGATTGCCGGCGAAGAGATCAAGCCTGGTCTGTTTCGTGTGACCAACATGGTTGAAAAACCGAAGCCTGAAGATGCGCCTTCCAATCTGGCGATCATCGGCCGTTACATCCTGACCCCGGACATTTTCGAAAAAATCGAACAGACCGAGCCAGGCAAGGGTGGAGAGATTCAGATCACCGACGCTCTTATGAAGCAGGCTGCCGAAGGCAACGTGCTTGCCTACAAGTTCAAGGGCGAGCGTTTTGACTGCGGTGGTGCGGAAGGCTATATCCAGGCTACCAACTTCTGCTTCGAGCACTTCTACAAAACCGGCAAAGCGCATTGATTTCTGGTTGATGACGCTCGGGACAAGGCCACCTTCGGGTGGCTTTGTCATTTCTGACTGGCCGCCAAGCGGCTATGCTGTGCCTCTGCCAAGGAGATATCGATGGCCTTTGATTTTGATCTGTTTGTAATCGGCGCCGGCTCCGGCGGTGTCAGGGCGGCACGTTTTGCCGCTGGTTTCGGCGCAAAGGTCGCGGTGGCCGAGAGTCGTTATCTGGGCGGCACCTGCGTCAATGTGGGGTGCGTGCCTAAAAAACTGTTGGTGTACGGTGCGCATTTTTCCGAGGATTTCGACCATGCCAAAGGGTTTGGCTGGTCCTTGGGTGAAGCTGATTTTGACTGGTCCACACTGATCGCCAACAAAGACCGTGAAATCAATCGTCTCAACGGTATCTATCGCAAGTTGCTGGTCGACAGCGGCGTTACCTTGCTTGAAGGTCATGCGAAGATACTCGGTCCGCAGCAGGTCGAGATCAATGGCCAGTCCTACAGCGCCGAGCGTATTCTGATCGCAACCGGAGGCTGGCCGCAGGTGCCTGATGTACCTGGACGCGAGCACGCCATTACGTCTAACGAGGCGTTTTTCCTCAAGACGTTGCCAAAACGCGTCGTGGTCGTGGGGGGCGGTTATATTGCGGTGGAGTTTGCCTCGATTTTCAACGGATTGGGTGCAGATACCACGCTGGTCTACCGTCGCGAGCTGTTTTTGCGTGGCTTCGATGGCGGTGTTCGTACCCATCTTCATGAAGAGTTGCTCAAGCGGCACATGACCATTCGTTTCAACAGCGATGTCGAGCGTATCGACAAGCAGGCCGACGGCAGTTTGCTGCTGTCCATGAAGGGCGGCGGCACACTCGAGACCGATTGTGTGTTCTACGCAACAGGACGTCGGCCGATGCTCGACAATCTCGGGCTGGACAGTGTCGCCGTCAAGCTTGATGAGCATGGCTACATCAAAGTTGACGAGCATTACCAGAGCAGCGAGCCTTCGATCCTGGCTATCGGCGATGTCATTGGCGGTGTCCAGTTGACCCCGGTCGCGCTGGCCGAAGGTATGGCTGTCGCGCGTCGCCTGTTCAAGCCTGAGCAGTACCGCCCGGTAGACTACAATCACATTCCGACTGCGGTTTTCAGTCTGCCGAATATCGGTACTGTCGGTCTGACCGAAGAGGATGCAATCAAGGCTGGCCATGATGTGCAGGTGTTCGAAAGCCGTTTCAGGCCGATGAAACTGACCCTGACCGATGATCAGGAACGCACGTTGATGAAGTTGGTTGTAGATGTGAAAACCGACCGGGTATTGGGTTGCCACATGGTGGGGCCGGGTGCAGGCGAGATCGTCCAGAGTCTGGCGATTGCCATCAAGGCTGGCGCGACCAAGCAGGTATTCGACGACACTATCGGTGTGCACCCGACTGCTGCAGAAGAGTTCGTGACCATGCGCACGCCTGTCAAACGTTAAACAGCGCAACACCCGGAGGTCAGGAAGAGCTCCGGGGTAAAGGCTTTAAAAGGACGGATCCCTGCGTGAATAGAGAAAAACCATCGGGCAAACTGCCGGTGCATTTGCCCGAGCAAAATCGTGAAGTCGCGCTGTACATAGATGCATTGCGTGAAAGTGAGCGTCAGTTCAGAACACTGGCTGACAACATGAGTCAACTGGCCTGGACCGCAAGCCCGCGCGGACATGTCCATTGGTATAACGAGCGCTGGTATGCCTACACGGGGGCGTCGCTTGAGGCGATGACTGCCCTCGGCTGGCGTTCAGTTTTGCATCCTGAGCATCGCGAACGTGTGATGGCGCGTTTGCAGTACTGCTTTTCGACGGGTTCGATCTGGGAGGACACCTTTCCGCTGCGCGGCAAGCATGGTGCTTTCAACTGGTTCCTGTCACGCGCACTGCCCATGCGCGACTCGCAGGGTCGCATCACCCACTGGCTGGGTACTCATACCGATATCACTGCTCAAGTCAACGCTGAGGAGGCGCTGCGCGAGCTCAATGAAAGTCTGGAGTTGCGCGTCGCCGAGCGCACTCGCGAGCTGGCAAACGCCAATGAATTGCTGCAGGCCGAAATGGCCGAGCGAGCAATGACTGAAGAAGTATTGCGCCATGCACAAAAGATGGATGCAATCGGCCAGTTGACGGGAGGGATTACCCATGACTTCAACAACGTACTTTCTGGTGTGATAGGTGCGTTGGACATGATCAGGCTTCGTGTGAAAGCAGGCCGCCTGGATGAGGTCGAGCGTTATGTGGAGGCTGCAATGGGTTCTGCCAATCGTGCTGCTGCCCTGACTCAGAGGCTGCTGACGTTTGCCCGTCGTCAGTCACTTAATGTTACGGCGGTGGATGTCAACTGCATGGTTCTATCAATGGAGGAACTGCTGCGCGGTACGGTGGGTGCTCATGCGCAACTGCAGATCGAGCTGGATGAGGGGGTGAGTGTTGTTCGCACGGATGAGCATCAACTGGAAAATGCCTTGTTGAACCTTGTAATCAATGCGCGTGACGCTGTCGCAGTTGCAGGGCTGATTCGAGTGCGCAGTCGGATGTTGAGGCTCGTGACGCAAAAGGACGGGCTGTTACCCGGCGATTATGTTCGGCTCAGCGTGGAAGATAACGGCTGCGGAATGGCTCAAGACGTCATGGATCGGGTCTTCGACCCGTTCTTCACCACCAAACCCGTGGGGCAGGGAACGGGGCTGGGATTGTCCATGGTCTATGGCTTCATCAAGCAGGCTGGTGGGCACGTAGAGATCACCAGTAGCGAAAATCAAGGCACTGAAGTTCATCTGTTCCTGCCATGCGGGATGACGCTCACTTGAGCGTTGCCTGTCATGAGTTGCCTTGCGGCTTTTTCCGGGAGGTGGCGGGTTTGTCAGGCTGAACAAGCTTGCTTTGCAGGTTTTCCAGCGCCACTTCTTTTTTGGCCAGCAACAGCTCCAGCATCCGATTCTGTTGCAAGGCGTCCGTCATGCTCTGTTTATGTCCGGCGCTTTCTTCCTGCAGGCTGAGTAATCGCTCTTCCAGCAGCGCACATTGGGTGCGAGCGTGGTGGTGTTGTTCCGTCAGGGCGGCCGCCTGCCCATTGGCCTGGTTCAGCAGGTCTTTGCAGCCGTGTAATTCGCGCAGCGTGCTGCGGTTCTCAGCCAGAAAGCGTTCGTTATCACGATTCAGTCGGGTGATGTCTTCCTGGCGCGTAGCAAGGCCTTGCTGCGCCTGCCTTACTTCCATTTGCAACTGCTGAACCTGGCCTTCGTGACGTTGCTGCTCCTGCTCGCGCTGCTCCCTGATGGAGTTTCGATAGTGCTCCAGCGCTTCGCGTGCATGCTGATGCTTTTCTTCAAGGGAGCGGATCTGACTGTCCTTGTCTTGCAGGCGTGAGTCGAGGTCCTGATTGGCCTGAAGCAGCCTGGCATTCTCGGATTGTGCGCCCTGCAGTGCATGTTGTGTGTGGAGCAGGGCGGCATCTCGTTGTTCCAGCATTCCTTCGCGTTGCTGTGCGCTTTCCTGCAGGACGCTGATCTGTCGCTGTGCCGCCGTCAGTTGCTGCTGCAGGATATCGCGTTCTACCTGATGCTCATCGTACGCCTGATCAATACGCGCCTGGGCCTGTTCCTGAAGTCGCTGGGCAAGGTGGGCCACCAGGCCGCTCAGTTCTTCATTGATATCTGGATCTGGCGCGGGCGTATGCGTAGCGTCCAGTTCCTTGAGGTAGCGGTGGATGGTGGTTTTCGAGCCTGTATTACCCATTTCGACACGTACTGCGTCAATGCTGGGGTTCTCGCCTCTGGACAGCAGCGAAGCCCTTGCTTTCTGCACCAAAGCCTTGTTTACGCCGCCTCGGGCCATGATCCCTCCTACGATTTCGTACTGTGGTATGTATACTGTAATTACATACTATATTATTTGAAGTAATTTGTTATTTTTTGAATTAATTAACATGGGATATTGGCGTATTATCCCGTGTCAGGCGTTATCCGTTGCTTTTTCGGCGCCTTTCCCGGTACACCGCACAGGCCTGAGCCATGAATGACGTTGATCGCTATATCGATGCCGCAACCCGTGACAACACGCGCCGCAGTTATCGGGCGGCTATCGAGCACTTCGAAGTGAGTTGGGGTGGGTTTTTGCCGGCGACCAGCGAAAGCGTCGCGCGTTACCTGGCCAGCTACGCCGGAAAGCTGTCGGTCAACACGTTGAAGCTGCGCTTGTCGGCGTTGGCCCAGTGGCATGTCAGCCAAGGCTTTGCCGACCCTACCAAGGCACCGATGGTGCGCAAGGTCATCAAGGGCATTCGTGCGCTGCACCCGGCACAAGAGAAGCAGGCCGAACCTTTGCAGTTGCAGGAACTGGAGAAGGTCATCGCCTGGCTGGAGACCGAGATACGTGATGCCGGCGCGCGACAGGATCAGCCGCGGCTGTTGCGCTGTCGTCGTGATTCGGCGCTTATTCTGCTGGGGTTCTGGCGTGGGTTTCGCAGTGACGAGCTGTGCCGCCTGCAAGTGCAGGACGTCAAGGCGGTTGCCGGCTCCGGGATCAGCCTTTATCTGCCGCGCAGCAAAGGTGATCGCGACAACCTCGGCAGGACATATCAGACTCCGGCTTTGCAACGGCTCTGCCCCGTGCAGGCTTACATCGAGTGGATCAATTGCTCGGCGCTGGTGCGGGGGCCGGTGTTTCGGGCAGTGGACCGATGGGGTAACCTTAAAGAGGAGGGGCTGCATGCCAACAGCGTTATTCCTTTGCTGCGCCAGGCTCTCCAGCGTGCAGGCATCGCCGCCGGGCACTACACCAGCCACTCGTTGCGTCGCGGTTTCGCCAGTTGGGCGCACGGTAACGGCTGGGACCTCAAGTCATTGATGTCTTACGTAGGCTGGAGGGACATCAAGTCGGCGATGCGCTACATTGACGCCGCGCCGTTTCTGAACAACCCGGAGGCGGGGAGCGGCCAGAAGGTTTCTTCTATCGATAAGCTGCGTTCATAGTGAAAAGCAATCAGTAACATCAGGTTTGCCAATGAGCGATTGTCACTGATGATGCGTAAGCTTCACTTCATCGAATTCACAACCCATCCAACCCATCAGGAGATATACCGATGCCTATCATCAACAGCCAAGTAAAACCGTTCAAGGCTACCGCATTCAAGAACGGCGCTTTCGTTGACGTTTCGGACGCCGACTTCAAAGGCAAGTGGTCTGTCGTATTCTTCTACCCGGCCGACTTCACCTTCGTATGCCCGACCGAGCTGGAAGACCTGGCTGACAACTACGAAGCGTTCCAGAAGCTGGGCGTGGAGATCTACAGTGTGTCGACTGACACCCACTTTGCTCACGCTGCATGGCACAACACTTCGCCTGCAATCGGCAAAATCCAGTACACCATGATCGGTGACCCGACACTGACCATCTCCCGCAACTTCGACGTGCTGATCGAAGAAGCCGGTCTGGCGGATCGCGGTACGTTCGTGATCAACCCTGAAGGTCAGATCAAAATCGTTGAGCTGAACGATGGCGGTGTAGGCCGTGACGCTTCCGAGCTGCTGCGCAAGATCAAGGCTGCTCAGTACGTTGCCGCTCACCCGGGCGAAGTCTGCCCAGCCAAGTGGAAAGAAGGCGAAGCCACTCTGGCTCCGTCCCTGGACCTGGTTGGCAAGATCTGAGTCGCATGAATCGGCTAGGGGCGTTGAGCTCTTGAGCAAGTAAACCGCATCGCCCCAAAAAACGCCCGGGCGGTAATCGCCTGGGCGTTGTTATTTCTACCCTTTGTAAACAGGAAGCCGCCACATGTTGGACGCCAATCTTAAAGCCCAGTTGAAATCCTATCTGGAGCGGGTTACTCGCCCCATCGAGATCGTCGCGTCCCTTGATGACGGCGCGAAGTCTCAGGAAATGCTCGCACTACTCAATGATGTGATCAGTGTCTCCAAAGACGTCACCCTGAATGACAGCGGCACCGACGCACGTACCCCGTCGTTCTCGCTGAGCAGCCCTGGCCACGATATCAGCCTGCGTTTTGCCGGTATCCCCATGGGTCACGAATTCACCTCACTGGTTCTGGCGCTGCTGCAAGTTGGCGGCTACCCGCCCAAGGTCAGTGCAGAAACCATCGAACAGGTCCGCGCTCTGCAAGGCGAGTTCCATTTCGAAACCTATTTCTCGCAGTCCTGCCAGAACTGCCCGGACGTCGTCCAGGCACTGAATCTGATGGCAGTTCTGAACCCTGGCATCAAGCATGTCGCCATCGACGGCGCGCTGTTTCAGGATGAAGTCACCGATCGCAAGATCATGTCGGTCCCCAGCATTTACCTGAATGGCGAACTGTTCGGTCAGGGCCGCATGGGCCTGGAAGAAATTCTTGCCAGGATCGACACTGGTGCAGGTGCGCGTCAGGCCGAAAAGCTCAATGCCAAGCAGGCTTTTGACGTATTGGTAGTCGGCGGTGGCCCTGCTGGTTCGGCGGCCGCTGTCTACGCGGCTCGCAAAGGCATTCGTACCGGCGTTGCAGCCGAACGTTTTGGCGGTCAGGTGCTCGACACCATGGCCATCGAAAACTTCATCTCGGTTCAGCACACCGAAGGCCCTAAACTGGCCGTTGCGCTGGAAGAGCATGTGAAGCAGTACGAAGTCGACATCATGAACCTGCAGCGTGCCGACACACTGATCCCTGGCGCAGCCGGCGAGTTGCATGAGGTGAAGTTTGCCAGCGGCGCCAGCCTCAAGGCCAAGACCGTCATCCTTGCCACGGGCGCACGTTGGAGAGAAATGAACGTGCCCGGTGAGCAGCAGTACCGTAACAAAGGTGTAGCGTATTGCCCGCACTGCGATGGTCCACTGTTCAAGGGCAAACGTGTTGCTGTGATTGGTGGCGGCAATTCGGGTGTCGAGGCAGCAATCGACCTGGCGGGCATTGTGTCTCACGTAACGCTGCTGGAATTCGATGTGCAGTTGCGTGCCGATGCTGTATTGCAACGCAAGCTGCACAGCTTGCCGAACGTTACCGTGCTCACCAGTGCACAAACCACCGAAGTGACTGGCGACGGGCAGAAGGTCAACGGTCTGCGCTACAAAAATCGCACCACCGGCGAAGAAATCACGGTGCCGCTGGAAGGTATCTTCGTGCAGATCGGCCTGTTGCCTAACAGCGAATGGCTCAAGGGTGCCATTGAGCTGTCGCCGCGCGGCGAGATCGTTGTCGATTCTCGTGGTGAAACCTCTGTGCCGGGCATCTTTGCCGCCGGTGACGTAACAGTGACGCCGTACAAGCAGATCATCATCGCGTTGGGCGAGGGAGCCAAGGCCTCTCTGAGCGCTTTTGATCATCTGATCCGTACTTCTGCACCGGCCTGACCGGAAGCGGTAAACAAAAAGCCCCGTGAGCGATCACGGGGCTTTTTGTTGTCTGACTGATGGCTCTTCTCGCAAGAGAGCCATCAAACGGGCTGCAGGGGCCTCAGAGTGGTGTTGGCTGAATGATCTCGACCCAGTAGCCATCCGGGTCCTTGATGAAAGCCAGACTGTTCATGCGGCCATCGGACAGACGCTTTTGGAAATCAACGCCCAGATGCTCGAATCGCTCGCAGGCGACTTTCACGTCAGGCACCGAAACGCAAATGTGACCAAAGCCGCGGGGATCGCTGTTGCCGTTATGGTACGACGCTGTCGCATCGCTCTCGGTGCCGTGGTTGTGGGTCAGCTCGAGAATGCCGGGGATCGATTTCATCCATTGATTGCGCGCAGCGTCGTCTTCGGGGATCTGCACCTTGTCTACCAGCGCCAGGAAGTACAGGCTGAATTCGGCTTCCGGGAAGTCACGTTTTTCAACCAGGCTGAAGCCGAGCACGCGGGTGTAGAAATCCAGCGACTTGGTGATGTCCTTGACGCGCAGCATGGTGTGGTTGAACACAAACTGCCGGGTAGCCGCTTCAGGATCGGCTGTGACGCCCGGTAGTGTGTTGAGTTCGTGCAAGCTCATCAATGTGTCTCCAACAGAATGTACAAATAGCCCCGAATGATACGGGGCAGGGCAGGGCGTGCCAAACCCTCGTTCGGATAACGTTGCGTCGGCCTTGCTCGATCCCGGCAACAGGCTCAGAATTTCCGGCCAACTGTTTTGGCGACCTGACCATGATCCTTACGCAATACCGACGCTCCTTGCCAGGGCTGTGCCTGGGCCTGCTGATGGCCGCTGCACAGACTCATGCCGCCGATGCGATGATCATCTGGCCCGCAGGCTGGGAGGTCGAGTCGCTGCCGGCCGAGTCGAACACGCCTGTTCAACCTTCCGTGCAAGTCAGACAGCGCGCGGTGAAAAACGATCAAAGTGGCAACCCGCTGATGGTCATGGAACTGACCCAGACACGCTTGACACCCGGGCATGAGGTCAATGTCCAGGGCGTGCTGCTGGAAATGCGCAAGTCGGTTCAGGTCAATTTTGCCCGCAGCGGCTTGCAGAGTGTGTGCACCCATGTGCGTGAAAGCCAGCTCAGCGTCGTGCCGGCACTGGAGACCACTTGCACCATCACCCAGAACGGTGTCCACGTGCTGACCCAGACATTGGTGGCAGCCGCCAGCAAGGAAATGGCCTGGTCGTTGTCCTATGCGGGGTCGGCTGATGGCTACGCGGCCAACAAGGAAGAGGCGTTGCGTATTCGCGAGAGCCTGCGGCTGGACGATGCCCAGTGACGCCTGCTTTTTTGCGGGCAAAAAGAAGCCCGCCGAGGCGGGCATGGGGCGCTATTCCTTTAGCGGTCTTCATCATCCGAGAATCCATGTGAAAAAAGTGTGAAGCTGCGCGGTGCCGCTTATCCGGTAGATTTTCAATGCACCGATGCACAGTAACAAATTGTCTTACCTCTCATTACACCGGATAAACTGAACAATTACTCTACGCCTTTCAGGAATTGTTCAGGTTTGTAACTGTGTGCTGAATCGCATAATCCATGAGTTTTATTGGCGTCATTATTTTCACGGTATTAATGCCCGTGGGCCCTGAAACTCTATGTACCGGTCAGTTCACTTAATCATGTATATGAATCCCGGTTCGCGGGCAAAAGCGCAGTGTGCACGGGTGTTTGATCTATGCAAAGGTTCATCCGACGGGACGGCAGATAAAAAAAGCCCTGCAAGTGCAGGGCTTCAATTGACAAAGTTGCAATCAGGCGCGAAGCCACGAATCAACAGTGTCCACACCGTACTGCTCTTTCCACGCTTTGAGACCACGGTGGTTGCCACCCTTGGTTTCAATCAGCTCACCGGTGTGCGGGTTCTGGTAGACCTTGACCACGCGTGCACGACGACGCTTTGGTCCGGCGGGCGCGACCAGCGAGGTAGCGCTTGAAGGATCAAGGATGGCGATGATGTCGCGCAGGCTTTTACCGTACGTACCCATCAGGTCCTGGAGCTTTTGCTCGAATTCGATCTCCTTCTTCAACCCGGCGTCATTCTTCAAGGATTCCAGCTGTGCCAGCTGTTCTTGAAGGGCTTTCTCTGCTGCTCGAAACTCGGCAAGTCTGGACAAGTAATACACTCCAACAATGTAATGGCTGTTGTCAGCCCAATAAAGCGATGAGACAAAACTGATTGGCCGATTCGCTCACTCGATGCTGCCCGGTACCTGCGGTTTCTATGCTGAAACTTGGCCTGTGCGGCTTGTCGTTGCGCAGATAGAGGGTAGTTATAACTCAGTAGCCCGCAAATGATGCACCTTTTTTTTCAGTTAGAAAATAGCCTTTTTCAAATTCGTTAAATGGCAGCCGCGAAGACTGTTGGATATAGGCGATCATTTCAGTGTTGTCGGGTGCGCAGTTGTGTAAGTTATTTCCGATATTAGCCGCTGAGAGAAAACGTGTCCTGAGACACTGGACGGCTTAAAAAAAGAAACATCTGACAGGCAGGAGAGCTGGCGCATGCGGAAAGTGCAGAAATGTCTGAAGGCAGCGGGCTGAAAGGCGTTTGGCCACTTCAAGAGTGGCCTTTGGCCGGCCTGGTCGTTGGCTCTCCGGACCCTACAGACCCTGTTGCAAAACCGGGTCGTCCGGGTTCTGCTGCTCAAGCTCCGCGAGCAGAATCTGTACGTTCTGCAGCTGACCGTTTTCTTTCCAGTACTGAATCAACAGCACTCTGGCCTTGCGGTTTGCGGGCTGGCTCTGCACGATTTGCATCAACTGCCGCTGAGCGGCCTCAAGCTCGTGCAATGAGTGCAGGGCCACCGCCAGGTCATAGCGATAGTCAGTGTCATCGGGTGCCAGCTCGGTGGCTTTCGCCAGGCTGAGCACAGCGAATTCGGCTTGCCCGTGGTTTAGCAACCACATACCCAGCGCGTGCTGGAGCATGGCCGAGCCTGGGTTGTGCTCCAGCAACTGTGCGAACAGACTGCGTGCCTGCTCGGCCTGGCCTTTGCGGTCCAGCAGCTCGATGTGCGCCAGCGCCGCTTCAATATTGCCCGGGTCCAGCGCCGTGGCCCTCTGCAGCGCAGCGACAGCGGGTTCAAGATCGCCGGTCTGCAGGTAGAGCCTGGCCAGTTGCAGCTGGTTTCGAGCGTTCTGTGGCTGGCTCTTGAGCGCCTCCTGAAACGCTTCGGCACTCTGTTGCAGGACGGCAAAATACAGGCCCAGATCATCGGGTGATAGCCCTAGCAGGGCGCTGGTGGCGCGGAATCTTACGGATTGTTCGTCGTCGTCGAGCAGCGGGCCCAGTAGCAGACTGCGCTGGCTGTTGGAGACCAGCTTGACGCTGACATCGATGGCAGCTTCGCGCACGTGAGCGGACCGGTCACCCAGCGCTGCGTCGAGCAGTTTCAGGGCCTGAGGGCTGGGGTAGTCGCTTAGCTCGGCAAGCAGCGCGATGCGCTGCTCGTCAGAGAGGTCGGTTCGTGCCAGTTGCTGATACAGCACGCGCGCAGCGCCTGGCTTGCCGTCGTGCGCCTGCTCCAGTGCCTGGGCATAGGTGTGGCTCAGCCTGGCCGGAGCAGGCTGAACGGGCATGCGCCACCACCAGAAAACCAGTGAGAGCGTCAGCAGTGCCGCAGCCGCTGCGCCGATCAGCCAGCGAGGTCGAGTAGTGGTTTGAGGCGATAACCCCTTGGTAGAAAGTCTGGGCATATCGATTTCCAATGCTTGACGGGTTGCAGCTTCGGGGAGTGGCTGGCGGCTGTCAAACGACAATCATGATGCCGCCGGATTGCGGGCAAAAAAAGCCCCGCGTCCTTTACAGGGCGCGGGGCGGGTTTACCCGCGTTCGGCGTTTCAGGCCTGGGGCTGCCAGCCACCACCCAGCGCCTTGTAAATGGCCACTATGCCGCGATACAACTCGATTTCTGCCTGCGCTTGAGAGTCTTCGGCTGCCAGACGCTCGCGTTCGGCGTCCAGCAGGACCAGGAAGTCTGCGGTGCCTTCGCGGTACTGCACCGACGCCAGTCTTGCTGCGGAGCGACTTGCGTCGCTCTGGCGCATCAGCGAGACCAGCCGTTGCTGGCGTTTGTCGTAATCGCTGAAAGCGTTCTCCGACTCTTCGAGAGCCAGCAACACCTGCTGCTCATAGTTGGCCAGTGCGCCTTCGGCATCGGCGTCGGCGCTGCGGATCTGTGCCCTGACACTGCCCAGATCGAAGGCCGCCCAGGTGATGCTCGGGCCGAGTGACCAGGCTTTGGCCGCTGACGAACCGATCTGCGAGCCGCGGCCAGCGGTAAAGCCCAGAAAGCCGCTCAGGCTGACCCTGGGAAACAGATCGGCAGTTGCCACGCCGATACGTGCGGTCGAGGCTGCCAGTTGGCGCTCGGCGGCACGGATATCGGGTCGATTGCGCAACACTTGTGTCGGATCGCCAATCGGCAAGGCCTTGGCGATAGCGGGGAGTTTGCTCGGGCTCAGGTCAACGCTGAGGTTTTCCGGGCGCTCGCCCAGCAACGTGGCAATACGATTGCGTTGACGAACCTGTTCGGCCTGCAACTGCGGAACGCTCGCCTCAACAGCAGCCAGTCGTGCCTCGGCACGCACCACGTCCAGTTCGTTGCCCACTCCGGCATCGCGCAACTGAGTGGTCACATCCTGAGAGCTCTGTTGATTTTTCAGGTTGTCGCGGGCAATGGCTTCGCGCAATTGTGCGCCGCGCAGCTGCCCATAGGCATCGACCACCTCGGCAATCAGCGTGACCTGAAGCTGATACAGGTTGGCCTCGGCGGCGTCCTGATCGGCATCGCTGGCTTCCAGCTGGCGCTGAATACGTCCGAACAGGTCTATCTCCCAAGCCATGTCCAGGCCAAGGTCATAACGCTCGCTATTGACGCGCCGTTCCGTGAGGCCGGGCTGCTGACCCTTGCCCAGGTCACTGCTGGCGCGGCTGGTGACCACCGGCATAGTGTCGTTGGCAACGTCATCGCGAATCGCCCGTGCAGCTTTCAGGCGGGCGAAGGCAACGCGCAGATCGCGGTTGCCCTCCAGCGACCGGGCAACCAGTTTATTGAGTGTCGGGTCCTCGAATTGCTGCCACCACAAGGTGTTCACTTTGCTGCGGTCATAATTGCCTTGGGCCGCAGATGCCAGTTTCGCGGGTGCGGTGGCCGGTGTCTTGTAGTCCGGGCCGACAGCGCAGGCTGTCAGCGCCATGACCAGCAGGCTCGGAAGGAAGAGTTTGAACGCGCTCATCAATGCATCTCCGCAGGCAGGTTTTGCAGTCTTTGTGCTCGGGCGGCCTTGCGGGCCTCCTTGCGCTCGACGTAGTTACGGATAAGCACGTAGAACACCGGCGTCAGCAACAGGCCGAAGAACGTGACCCCCAACATCCCGGAGAACACGGCGACACCCATGGCATGGCGCATTTCCGCGCCTGCACCGCTGGACAGTACCAGTGGCACGACACCCATGATGAACGCGAAGGACGTCATCAAAATGGGGCGCAGACGCAAGCGGCAGGCTTCCAGAACCGCATTCAGCGGGCTCATCCCTTCAGCCTGTTTGTCCTTGGCGAATTCGACGATCAAAATCGCGTTCTTGCACGCCAGGCCCACCAGTACGATCAGGCCGATCTGGGTGAAGATATTGTTGTCGCTACCGGCAATCATCACCCCGGCAATCGCCGAAAGCAGGGTCATCGGTACGATCAGGATCACCGCCAGCGGCAGGCTCCAGCTTTCGTACTGGGCTGCAAGTACCAGAAAGGCCAGCAGAACACAGAGCGGGAAGACAAACAGCGCCGTGTTACCCGAAAGGATCTGTTGATACGTCAAGTCGGTCCACTCGTAGACCATGCCGTTGGGCAGCTCTTCACGCAGCAATTTCTCGACCGCCGCCTGGGCCTGGCCGGAGCTGAAGCCCGGTGCAGCAGCGCCGTTGATTTCTGCCGTGATAAAGCCGTTGTAGTGCATCACGCGATCGGGACCGGCGGTGTCGCTGACCTTGACGAAGGTCGCCAGCGGGATCATTTCCCCCAGATTGTTACGCACTTTAAGTTGACCTATCTGGTCGGCATCCTGTCGGAACTGCTGTTCCGCCTGGACATTGACCTGGTACGTGCGGCCAAACCGATTGAAGTCGTTCGCATACAGCGAGCCCAGATACACCTGCAGGGTGTCGAAGATGTCGCTGACAGCCACGCCATGCGTCTTGGCTTTCTCGCGGTCGATGGCGGCATCCACCTGCGGCACGTTGACGGTATAGCTGGTGAACAACCCGGCCAGTTCCGGCACGCTGCGACTCTTGGCAATGATGTTCTGGGTTTCCTTGTACAGCTCGTCGTAACCCAGGTTGCCACGGTCCTCTATCTGCAGGCGGAAGCCGCCGATGGTACCCAGGCCCTGTACTGGAGGTGGCGGGAAGATCGCCATGTAGGCTTCCTGAATCGACGCGAACTGACCGTTCAAGGCACCGGCGATTGCGTTGGCCGACAGGCTTGGATCCTTGCGCTCGTCAAACGGTTTGAGCGCGACGAACACCACGCCGTTGTTCGGGCTGTTGGTAAAGCCATTGATCGACAGGCCGGGGAAGGCAATCGCGTTTTCCACGCCCGGCTGTTTGAGTGCCAGCTCGGACATGCGCTTGATGACGTCTTCTGTGCGGTCCAGGCTGGCAGCGTCCGGCAACTGGGCAAAGGCCACCAGGTATTGCTTGTCCTGGCTGGGCACAAAACCGGTTGGCGTGCTGGCGAAACCCAGCCAGGTCAGGACCATCAGGCCTGCATATACCAGCAGCGCGATGCCACTGCTGCGAATGACCCGGGCGACGGTGCCGACATAACCGTGGCTGGCTTTTTCAAAGAAACGGTTGAACGGACGGAACAGCCAGCCGCCGAGCATTTTGTCCAGGAAGCGCGAAAAGCGGTCCTTGGGTGCATCGTGACCTTTGAGCAGTACCGCCGCCAGGGCAGGCGACAAGGTCAGCGAATTGAAGGCCGAGATGACTGTCGAGATGGCGATGGTCAGCGCGAACTGCTTGTAGAACTGCCCGGTCAGGCCGGAAATGAACGCTGCCGGAACGAACACAGCGCACAGCACCAGCGCCGTGGCAATGATTGGCCCCGTCACCTCGGCCATCGCCTTGTGCGTGGCTTCTACCGGTTCGAGCCCCAACTCGATGTTCCGTTCGACGTTCTCCACCACCACGATCGCGTCGTCCACCACGATACCGATCGCCAGCACCAGCCCGAACAATGACAGCGCGTTCAGGGAGAAGCCGAACATGTGCATGACGGCAAAGGTACCGATCAACGAGACCGGTACGGCCACCAGTGGAATGATCGAGGCGCGCCAGGTCTGCAGGAACAGGATCACCACCAGCACCACCAGGATCAGCGCTTCGAACAGGGTGTGAATCACCGCCTCGATGGAGCCGCGCACGAAGATCGTCGGGTCATAGACAATGCTGTAGTCCATACCCTCCGGGAAGCTTTTTTTCAGCTCGGCCATTCTGGCCCGTACATCGTTGGAGATGTCGATGGCGTTGGAGCCGGGCCGCTGAAAAATAGGGATAGCCACGGCAGGCTGGTTATTGAGCAGCGAGCGCAACGCATACTGGCTTGAGCCCAGTTCGATGCGGGCAACATCCTTCAGGCGAGTGATTTCACCGTCAGCGCCTGCGCGAACGACAACGTTCTCGAATTCTTCCTCGCTGACCAGGCGGCCCTGAGTATTGATCGACATCTGAAAGCTGGTGGCATTCGGCGAAGGCGGAGAGCCCAGCTGGCCTGCGGCAACCTGGCGGTTCTGCTCGCGAATCGCATTGACTACATCGGTGGCGGTCAGGTTGCGCGACGCAGTCTTGTTGGGGTCCAGCCAGACACGTAACGAATAGTCGCCCATGCCGAACAGTTGCACATCACCGACACCGCCCAATCGTGCCAGCTCATCCTTGATGTTGAGCACGGCATAATTGGACAGGTACAGCATGTCGTAGCGCTGGTCTGGCGAGGTCAAGTGCACGACCATGGTCAGGTCGGGGGAGGCCTTGTCCACGGTGATACCGATGCGTGTGACTTCTTCCGGCAGCTTGGGCTCGGTGCGGGTCACTCGGTTTTGCACCTGCACCTGGGCGTTGTCCAGTTCAGTGCCCAGCGCAAAAGTGATGGTCAGGGTCAGCTTGCCATCGGCAGTGGCCTGGGACGACATGTAGAGCATGCCTTCCACACCGGTAATCGCCTGTTCCAGTGGCGAGGCTACGGTTTCACCGATCACCTTGGGGTTGGCACCGGGGAAGTTGGCCCGCACCACGACCGTCGGCGGCACTACTTCCGGGTATTCACTGATGGGCAACTGGAACAGCGAAATGGCTCCGGCGATCAGGATCAGCAGTGACAGCACTGCGGCAAAGATCGGCCGGGAGATAAAGAATTTGGAGAAGTTCATCGGACGAGTCCCTTAGCCGCGCGGCGCAGTGGCGCTGGCGATTTTGACGGCCGCTTTGGGCGCCACTTGTGGCAGGTTGCTGGCTTCGAGGGCCTGGCGTTGTTTGAGCAATGCTGCAAGGGTGTCGGCGCTGGCCATCGGCGTTACCTCCGGGTCTACAGGCTGGCCGGGACGCACGCGCTGCAAGCCTTTGACGACGATGGTGTCGTCCTTGCCCAGGCCGTTACGCACAATGCGCAAGCCTTCGATTTTCGGGCCCAGCTCGACAGCCCGGTAGGCGGGCTTGTTGTCCTTGTCCATGACCAGTACAAATTTCTTGCCCAGGTCAGTACCCACGGCTTCATCATTGATCAGCACGGCCGGATAAGTACCGCTGCCCACCAGTTTCAGACGGGCATAGAGGCCCGGAGTAAAGTCACCATTGGCGTTATCGAACACTGCACGACCGCGAATGGTGCCGGTCCTCGGGTTGACCTGGTTATCGACAAAGTTCATCTGTCCCAGGTGCGGGTTGCCGGTTTCGCTGGACAGGCCAAGGTATACCGGCGTGGTCTGGCCGCGCTGCCCTTTGCGGGCTAGCTCGGTGTACTTGAGGAATACGCGTTCGTCAGCGTCGAAGTAGGCGTAGACCTTGTCGGTAGAGACCACGCTGGTCAGTGCGGTGACATCTGCAGTCACAATGTTGCCCGCGGTAATTTCGGCGCGGCTTACGCGGCCTGTAATGGGTGCGGTAACACGGGTAAAGCTTAGGTTCAGTCGAGCCAGGTCCAACTGCGCCTGAATGGCGGCGACACCGGCCTTGGCTTCCTGCGCCGAAGAGGTCCGCGACTCGGCCAGTTCGGCGGAAATCGCATTGTTGGTACGCAGACGCTCGCCGCGCTGAGCTTCATTGTCACTGCGCAATGCAACGGCGCGGGCCTGCTGCAGTTGTGCTTCGAGACGACGAACGTCGGACTGGAACGGACGCGGGTCGATCTGGAACAACAGATCGCCTTTCTTGACCAGCGAGCCATCGGTGAACGCTACCTGATCGATCTGACCGGAGACCCTGGGACGTACCTCCACGGTTTCCGGGGCTTCAAGACGACCCGTGAATTCATCCCATTCGTTGATGGGCTGCTCAAGCACCTTGGCCACGCTGACCTTGGCTGCACCAGGCGCACTAGTGGCTTCCGGCGCCCGGCTGCAGGCACTGATAACGATAAGGGCGAGGGCGGTGAGGGGAAAGCGCAGATGGCTGATTGTCTGGTGCATGGGAAGTTCCGCCGATAGTAAAGAATGGGCGGATTCTGTTGCGCATGGGGTGTTATTAACGAATCGAATGAACCGAAGGTTACTATCACCGGCAATGATGAGTGCCTATAGGTCAGTGAAAATTCATGTCCGCGTAACCCTACAGGTGGACCCTTGCCGAGTATTTGGGGGGGCAGGCGCTCCCCTGATAGAGAAAACCAGAAAAGATCATGTCATATTGCTATCTTTCCGATTAATCTTTGCAATCGCTACGGCTATAAAGTTGTTCAGCGAACAGTCGATCCTTGGGTATCACGATAAATTCCGAGGAAAAATTTGATGAAGTCGACATGGCTGGACAATTTGAAGGTCAGTAAAAAGCTGAGTTTGGGTTTCGGTCTGATACTGCTGGGCGTACTTACGGTCACCGCGATAGGTTACCTCAGCACCAACCTGCTGATCGAGCGGCTGGGCAAGGCCGCCAGGGTTTCCGAGGTAAAGGCCGATGCGCTGAGCCTTAGAGTCGCCTCACAGACCTATACCGCCAAGCCTGACGCGAGCAATTCGCAGAGCTACACGGCCGCTCTGGACAACCTCGGCAAGACCATCGAGGAAGGCCTGAAGATTCTGACCGTTCCGGCCAACGCCGATATCCTCAGAGGTATTCGCGATCAGGCGGGAGTAGTGAAACAAACGTTCAGCCGGTTGGTCGATAATAATCGGCAAATTGATCAGGCCATGCAGCCGCTGATCACCATTTCCGAACAGGTCAGCGGCAGTTTCGAGACACTGCTGCAAAAGACTTTTGACGACGTTTCCCGTTCGCTGGATCAGAGCGGTATCGATCAAGTGAAGATTGCCGGCGACCTGCGTAATGGCATGACCAATTTTCGCCTGGTGTTTCGCCGTTATATCAGTATCCCGACCGCTGAAAACAGGCAGATTACCTTCGACGCTGCCGACTCGCTGATCGCTCAGGTGGGCAGCGCGCGCAATCAATTGCCGAACAAGGCAGGCCCGGCAGTGGATGAGGCGCTGGCGGCACTGCAACAGTACAAGTCGTTGATGGTCTCCATTTCGCAACTGATACAACAGAGTGATCAGATTCGCGACAGCCTTCGCCAGCAGTCAATGGACATCGTCACCAGTACGGAAAAACTGATGGCGGGGCAAGTGGCCAGTGCCAATCAAGAAAAAGATAGCGCGGTAACCCAGTTGCTCACCGTGGCAGTGACCGTGTTGCTGCTGGGCATCTTCGCGGCGATCCTGATTACCCGTCAGATCACCCGTCCGCTCGATTCGACTGTGATCGCGGCGCGGCGGATTGCCGACGGCGATCTGACCAACGACCTCAGCACCACTCGCCAGGATGAGCTGGGCCTGCTGCAAAACACCATGCAACACATGACCGTATCGCTGCGTACCCTGATTGGCGGTATCAGTAATGGCGTGACACAAATTGCCACGGCGGCCGAGGAGCTTTCAGCCGTCAGCGAGCAGACCAGCGCGGGTGTCACTCAGCAGAAACTGGAAGTCGATCAGGTGGCGACAGCCATGAACCAGATGGCGTCCACTGTTCAGGAGGTGGCGCAAAACACTGAAGATGCATCGCAGGCCGCCAGACAGGCCAGTGGCCGTGCAGCCCATGGCAGCAGCGTTGTGCAAAACGCCACTCGCGAAATCAGCCAGCTTGCCGGTGAAGTGGGGCAACTGGGCCAGGCCATGCAGCGCCTGATTCAGGACAGCGACAAGATTGGCGGCGTCATCGATGTGATCAAGGCGGTCGCAGAACAGACCAACCTGCTGGCCCTCAATGCCGCGATCGAAGCTGCACGTGCAGGTGAGCAGGGCCGTGGTTTTGCCGTGGTAGCCGATGAAGTGCGCTCGCTGGCGCAGCGTACACAGTCATCCACGACTGAAATCGAGGCGCTGATAAAGTCCTTGCAGGATGGCACCGGCGCAGCATCGGAGCTGATGAATGCCAGCCGTCAACGCACTGAAGGTACGGTGGCGCTGGCGCGGCAGGCCGAAGAATCGCTGCATGAAATCACTCATTCGATTGTGACCATCGAACAGATGAGTCAACAGATTTCTGCTGCCGCTGAAGAGCAGAGCGCCGTGACCGACGAAATCAATCGCAGTGTGATCAGTGTACGGGACATCGCCGATCAGTCGGCCACCGCTACCGAGCAAAGCGCGGCGTCTACCGTGGAACTGGCGCGCCTTGGCAGCAAACTGCAGGACATGGTTGCGCGCTTCCGGATCTGATTGTCGCCACTTTCAAAGTGTTGCGAAGTTCAAAAGTCTCAACCTGCAAAAAGAGCGGCGCTGGCAATCAGCGCTGCTCCACCCTCTGCAGAAACCTTCGAGTCCGCTCGTTTTGCGGATTCAGCAGAATTTCGCTTGGGGTGCCGTCCGCCACGATGCGGCCGCCTTCCATGAACAGCACACGGTCGGCGATGTCCTGGGCAAATTTTATTTCGTGGGTGACCAACAGCATGGTCATCTGAAACTCGTGGGCAATCGAGCGAATAACCGCCAGCACCTCACCTACCAACTCGGGGTCGAGCGCCGAGGTGACTTCATCGAACAGCATGACCTGCGGGCGCATGGCCAGCGCTCTGGCAATCGCCACGCGCTGCTGCTGACCGCCGGAAAGCTGGCTCGGGTAGGCATCGGCTTTATGCGCAAGCCCGACCAGCCCGAGGTACTGATGAGCGCGTTCAAGGGCTTCCTCCCTGGACAGTCTGAGCACGCGTAACGGCGCTTCGGTGATATTTCCCTGCACCGTAAGGTGCGGGAACAGATTGAACTGCTGAAACACCATACCCACCCGATGCTCTACCGGAGTCTTGCCCGAGCCAGGCCATTGCCATCGAGGCTTGCGCACCGGCACTGTTTTGCCAGCCACTTCGATGCTGCCTTGCTGATAGCTTTCAAGGCCCTTGATAAGGCGCAGTACTGTAGATTTTCCCGAGCCGCTGGGACCGATCAGGGCGACTTTCTGTCCTTGAGGGATGCTCAGGTCGAGGTGGTCGATGATCCGGTTGCGACCGAAGTCCTTGACCACTTGTTTCAACTGTATCTGCGTGGTGCTGACGGACGGGATTGCGGTGTGTGCAAGATCAGACATGGCTGCGTCTTTCCAGGTATTTGAACAGCAACGAGGTCGGCACACTGATTGCCAGGAACATCAGCGCCATTACTGTGTACGGTTCGTTGTAACGATAGGTCATACCGGAGATCTGCTTGGCGGCCTGAAACAGTTCGGGGATGGTAATCACTGCCAGCAGCGGCGTTTCCTTGAACATCCCGATCAGATAATTGCCGAGCACCGGCAGCATGGGTTTCAACGCCTGCGGAAGGATGATGCGCCGCCAGGTGTCGCCCCGACTGAAGTCCAGAGCGCGTGCGGCTTCCCATTGCCCGGCGGGGATGTCATCAATGGCGCCGCGATACGCTTCGGCAATGTAAGCGGCGTAATAGCATCCAAGGCCGATCACGCCGGTGGTCATCGGCGCAAACGTTATGCCTGCCAAGGGGAACGCAAAGAACAGAACATACAGCTGGACCATCAGCGGCGTGTTACGGAAAAAGCTCAGGTAGCCCTTGCTCAGGCGATGCACCAGAGTCATCGGCGAGCGCAATGTCAGGGCCAGGACCAGACCGAGCAAAACCGCGAGCAGAAACCCCAGTAGCACAACCTGCACGGTCACCAGCAGGCCCTGAAACAGCTCTGGCAGGATCGACCAGGCGAAAGCGACATCAAACTCCATCGTTCATCCCCTGGCTGTGCGCCACGCAGTGGCGTGCTGCTCATACCGTTTGACCAGCCAGCTCAGTGGCCAGGCCATTACGAAATAGCAGACCAGCACGATGCTCCAGATCAGCGTTTGCTGGCCCAGCGTGGTTATCAATTGACTGCCGGTAAAGGTCAGGTCGGTGAGGGTAATGAGCGAAACCAGCGACGTGGTTTTCAGCAGCTCGACCAATTGATTGCCCATCGGCGGGATCATGAACGGCAGGGCCTGCGGCAGGATGATTCGCCGAAATGCACTGACCGGCCCGAAGTCCAGTGCACGCACAGCATCACGTTGGCCCTGGCTGACGTTGATCAGTGCCGAGCGAATGATTTCCGCGCCATACGCCGAAAACGTCAGGCCCAGCCCCAGCACGCCCGTTGTCATGGGTGACAGGCGAATGCCGAACAGTGGCAGGATGAAAAACAGATAGAACAGCAGCACCAATGCAGAGATGCCACGCAGCACCTCGACATACACAGTGGCGAACCAGCGTAACGCCCTGAACGGCGAGAGGCGCATCAGGGCGATTACAAACGAGAGCACCAGCACCAGCAGTTCGGCAAGCACCGTGATCTGCAGGGTGATCCAGGCACCGTGGGCCAATTGTCTGGCAATGAAACCTGCGGTTTCCAGTGTTGCAGCGTCAACAGGCATGGCCGTACTCGTATGGGTCAGGGCCGTTTACTGCGCGCCATTGCTCGGCGGGGCAGGTCATGGGTTGCAGCGTTGGGCTGCGGTGATGGCCGGGTCAGCCAGTTCGTTTTCGCTGTAGCCGTACTTCTGCAGGATTTTCAGCAGCTCGCCCGACGCCCTGAGTTTCGCCAGTTGCTCGTTGAAAGCCTGTTCAAAAGCCGGATCGTTCTTTGGCAGGCCGTAGGCATGGTAATTCCAGCCCGGTTTGCCGCTGGCGTCCGGGATCTGCTCGAAAGGCAACGCACGTTCGATGTCCGGGCTATTGGCCTTCTTGATCAGACTGATGACTTCGGCATCCGGGAAATACACCACATCGACCCGATCTGCCAGCAAGGCGGCCAGCGCCTCGGTGTCCTTGTCGAACAGCACCACGTTGCTGTTGGCGATACCGCTGTCCTTGGCTTCCTGAACCTGATTGCTGCCAGGCTGAGTGGCCAGACGCGCCTTGGCGTTGCTGGCGACGTCCTTGAGGCTGTGCAGGTTCAGCGGGTTACCGGCCTTGACGATGAACGCACCGCCGGAGCGCGTCACCGGGTTGGAAAACGAGATGACTTTACAGCGGTTCGGGTTGATGAAGAGGCCGGCGCCAATCAGATCGAAACGACCCGCTGCCAGGCCCGGCACCAGAGAGCCGAAATCAGTGATGGGCGTCTCGATCTGTTTGATGCCCAATGGCTCAAGGATCGCACGCAGTATCTCGACATTGGCCCCGGTTGCCTTGCCATCGGTGCCGATGTAAGCATAAGGCTGTTCGTTGGCGATGCCGGCGGTCAGGCCGTCGCTGCGTCCTTTTTCCAGCAGGCCGGCCAGTACAGGGAATGAAACGACAACATTCAGTAGCAGGGCTGAACCCATCAGGGCTGGGAACGACAGGGTCTTTGTGCCTTTCATTGCGGGTGCTCGAAGGAAGGTAGAAGGAAGGCAGGCGTATGCATCACCTGTAGAGCTGTTTGCGCAGAGCGTTCTAACGCACTGCATGTTTTGCATAAGGCAGCACCTTATAGCTATTAAAAGATAAATCTAAATATCAATAACGAATATGCATATACGTTTGTTCAGAGCGTTGAACGCCTTGGAAACGTAGCGTGCGGATCCGTCCATTTGTATGCTTATTGGTTATTTATAACTTTTTGGTTAGTCAATTTGGCTCTGTAGCACTGCGCCTGCAGTGGGCGGTATCTTGCTTCACTTCAGTGTGGATTGGCCCTGTTTTTACCCGTTTTTTCCTGCTTTGAGATGCCCATGAAAGCACCGCCAGATGTTCGCAAAAAGGCGTGGGTCAGCGTCACGGGCCTGAGCAAGTCGTTTGCATCACCGTGTGTTGCAAGACCTCGAGCTGGATCTTTTTCCGGTTAGGTGGTGGCCTTGCTCGGTGCCAACGGCGCAGGTAAATCGACGTTGGTGAAAATCCTCTCATGATCTTCCTGAAATAGGCGGCTGAAAACGGGCCGGTATCTATTGCCGGGCCACTGTCTGTAGTTCCAGGCGACGGCCAGGTATCGCGGCAATCAGTTCCTGAGTGTAGACAGCTTCAGGTCGCTCGAAAACGTTGCTGGCCGGGCCTTGTTCAATGGTCTTGCCATGCTTGAGCACCAGTACCTGATGAGCGACGCTGGCGACCACTGCGAGGTCATGAGAAACCAGTACATAGGCGATACCTGATTCGGCTTGCAACTCTGCCAGCAGGTCGAGGATCTGCGCCTGCACCGAGACATCCAGCGCCGAAACAGGCTCATCGAGCAGCAGCAGATCCGGTTGCAGGGCCAGCGCTCTGGCAATTGCGACACGCTGACGCTGGCCACCGGAAAGCTCACGGGGCAGCCGGTCCAGATACGCGACGGGCAAGTGGACTCGCTCGATTAACTGGCGGGCGGCGTGTTCCAGCTCCCGACCTTTCAGCAGACCAAACGAAACCAGTGGCTCAACGATGCTTTCGAATAGCGTGAAGCGCGGGTCGAGGGCGGCAAACGGGTTTTGCTGCACCAGCTGGATGCGCCGTCGCAATGGTCTGAACTCCCGCCAGCCAAGGTCTGTGACATCGCGCCCTTCAAACAGCACTCGCCCGTGTGTCGGTTTCTCCAGGCCCAGGGCAATGCGTAGCGCGGTGCTTTTGCCCGAACCGGACTCGCCCACAATCGCCAGGGTCTGGCCGGGATATACCTTGAAGTTGACGTCCTGCAACGCCTGGAATTCTGCATCCTCACCTTTGACGTATGGCAAATGATACGTCTTGCCGACGTTGCTCAGGGTCAGCAGTGGTGTGTCGTTGTTCGCGACCGGGCGAGGCGCGACCGGGCTCTTGCGCTGGCCAAAAGCAGGTGCTGCAGCGATCAGCGCGCGTGTGTAGGCATGGCCTGGGTTGATGAGGATGTGTTGTGGCGCACCTTCTTCGACCAGCTCGCCACTTTTCATCACCAGCACGCGATCAGCACGATCAGCTGCCACGCCCAGATCATGGGTGATGATCAGCAGGGAAATGCCACGTTCGGCCACCAGCCGTTGCAAGTGGTCGAGGATCTTGCGTTGTACCGTCACATCCAGCGCGCTGGTCGGCTCGTCAGCGATGATCAGGCGCGGGTTGCCGGCAAGGGCGATGGCAATCAGCACGCGCTGGCGCATGCCGCCGGACAGCTCGTGCGGGTACTGCCGGGCGCGTAGTACGGGTTTGTCCAGACCGACTTGCTGGAGCAAATCCAGCACATCGGCGTCGACTGACGGGTAGCGGCGGCCATTGGCCTGCATCAGCGATTCGGCGATTTGCCGGCCGATACGAAGGGTCGGATTGAGGCTGACCGTCGGTTCCTGTGGCACCAGGCCGATCACGCTGCCGCGAATCCGGCGTTTTTCTCGCTCCGAGGCGTGGCTCAGGTCATGACCATCGACGTGCAACTGGCCGCCGGTGACAGTCGCGTTGTCCGGCAACAGACCCAGTATGGCGTTGGCCATCGTCGACTTGCCGGACCCGGATTCGCCGACAATCGCCACGGTTTCGCCTCTGGCTACCTGAAACGACACGTTGCGCACGGCCTGGTTGGTCTGACCGTCGAAATGATAGGCGACGCTCAGGCGACGGATGTCGATCAGCTGCGAGCTGGCAGTCATCGTTGAACCTCTTCCAGGGTGCGGGCGATATGGTTGAAGCTGAACACCACACCGACCAGAAACAGGCCAGGCAGCAGCGACACCCAGGGTGCCGTCATCAGGAAGTGACGGCCGTTGGCGATCAGCGTGCCCCATTCGGCAGCCGGTGGCTCGGCACCGAAACCAAGGAAACTCAGTCCCGCAGTGGCCAGAATCGCTGCGCCGAAGTCCAGCGTTGCGAGCACTGCCACCGGACCCCAGGCGTTGGGCAGAATGTGGCGCAGCAGGGTTCGGGTCCAGCTGGCACCGCCCAGACGCGCCGCTTCGACGTAAGGCAGCGTCTTGACCCGCAGCACTTCGGCACGGGTGGTACGAGCAAAACCGGGGATGATCCCTACACCCACCGCGATGGCCACTGGAAGGGTGCCAAAACCGATCGCGGTGACAATCGCCAGCGCCAGTAACAGGCCGGGCAGGGCCAGCAAAACATCGATGAAGCGCATGATCACGGCATCGATGCGCCCGCCTGCAAAGCCGGAAATCACGCCGAGGCTCAGGCCACCAAGCATGGCGATGCCTACCGCGAGCAGTGCAGCCTGTACCGACAGGCTCGATCCGTGAACCACGCGGGTATAGAGATCACGGCCCAGTTCATCGGTGCCGAACCAATGCGCGGCATTTGGCGCGATGAGCTTGTCGGTGGGCGAGGTGGCGTAAGGTGCATAGCTGCTCAGCAAGCTGGGGGCCAGCGCAGCCAGCAACGCAAACGCGACCATTGCCACGGCCAGCAGAAAACCCGGCCGACGCAGCAGAGGACGGGCCGCTTCCACGGCGCGACTCAGACTGCTGCGCCGCCGCCAGTGCGCAGCAGGCGCTGTTTTACCGGGATTGGCGTGGTCTGGAGCGACAAGTCGGGTCAGGCGCGCAAGGCGGCTATCGAAAATAGTCATGGTGTCAGGAGACCTTTGGCGTGTGGGCGATGCGCGGGTCCAGCGCGGGGTACAGAAGGTCAACGATCAGGTTGACCAGGACGAAAGCCGCTGCCGAGACCGCAACGATGGCCAGTACCACGGGGATGTCCTGACGCAGCACGGCCTCCTGGGCAAGGCGACCGACTCCGGAGCGGGCGAAAATGGTTTCTACCAGCACCGCACCTGACACCGTATTGCCCACTTGCAGGCCGATCAGTGTCAGGAGTGGCAATGCAGCGTTCTTGAACGCATGGCGGGCCTGCACCTGCGCACGGGTCAGGCCTTTGGCGTAAGCGGTAATGATGTAGGGTTCTTTCCAGACCCCTTGAAAGCCGCGCTGCAAGACCTGGGCGTACACCGCAGCGCTGGGGATCGCCAGCGTGACGGCGGGTAATATCAGGCTGGCAATGCCCTGATTGCCGGTTGCCGGGAACCAGCCAAGGCTGAACGCGAACAACTGAATGAATAACAGGCCCATCCAGAATACAGGCACCGAAAAGCCCAGCGACGGCAGTCGGGACAGCGCGACCTTCAACGGCTGCCAGCGTACGTAGGCGGTGAGGTAAGCCAGTCCGACGCCGCCGATCAGCGATAAGACAATGGCCATTCCGGCCAGGCCGAGGGTCTGCGGAAGACGTTCGGCCAGCAGCTCGGAAACCGGACGATTGAGTGTCAGCGAATTGCCGAAATCACCCTGGAGCGCGCCCCACAGCAGATCTACATACTGCTCGAAGACGCCGCGGTCCAGCCCGTAATAGAGCTTGGCCTGAGCAAGGTCCTGCGCGGACAGGGAGTCGATTTCGACACCCGAGGCGCTGAGCATGATCGACAGGGTGTCGCCGGGCAGCAGATACAGAATGAAATAGGTGATGCTGTAGGCACCCCAGAGTACCAGCAGCGCCTGAGCGATCCGGCCAAGGATATAGCGGCTCATGGCGCTGTGGTCTCGATATCGTTGAACAGCGCGAAACCTTCGGCGGTCCAGTGGAAGTTACGAACATTTTTCGCGGTGGCGGCTTGCCAGACCCGCTCATAGATCGGGAATGCCGAGCCTTCGTCTATCAACAGGTCTTGCAAGTCGCCATAGGCTTTGGCGCGCTGCTCGCTGCGTGTGGCGGTCAGCCCTGCATCGAACAGCTCCAGAGCCTTTGGCAGTGTTTGCGGAGCGTACAGATTGGTTGCCAGCGTCGAGCTGTTGGCGCTGCGCGGATCGATGATGGTTTGGAGGATGATCGGGTCGGCGCGGGTCATGTAGGTGTAGGTCAGGTCGTAGTTGCCTGCAGCATTGTTCGCGGCCCACTCGGCGGTGGTGACCACGTTGAGCTTGAGCTCGATACCGACCTTGCGCAGTTGATCCTGGATCAGCACATCGCCAGCGGTCTCGGCAGGCGACAGGTTGTAGGTCAGTTTCAGGCGTTTGCCTTCCTTGTAGCGATAGCCGTCGGCATTTTTCGCCCAGCCAGCCTCGTCAAGCAAACGCTCGGCACCTTGAGGGTCGTACACCAGTTTGTCTGCCTGGCTTTTGTAAAACGGTGTGGTGACATCGTAGATGCCTGAAACCACCGGGAATTGCGGGTTGTAGACCGCGGCTGCGTAGGTCTTGCGGTCGATGGCCTTTTGCAGGGCCAGACGCACGTTGCGGTCGGCAAGGATGCGATTGCCACGGGTATTGGGGTACATATTCAGGGCGGGTCCTGGCAGCGAGCGGCTCTGGATGGTCGCCCCCTTGGACTTGAACAGGTTCAGGTCGACCTCGGAGAACGGATTGCGCGGCCAGAGGATATCGACCTGGCCCTGAACGAACTGCCCGTTGCGTACGCTTTCTTCCGGCACGTAGCTGACTTCGACAGCATCCAGATGTGCCTCGCCTTTGTTCTGCGCGTTGGCCGATGGCCAGGCGTAGCCCTTGCGTTTGATCAGGCGCAAACCGCTTTCAGGGGTGTAGCGCTCCAGCACGAACGGCCCGGTGCCAATGATCGCGCCGAATGAGCGCTCCTTGACGCTGAGCGTGTAGGACTGCGGGGCGAGAATGGCAAGATTGGTGGTAGAGGTGGCTTGCAGGAAACCGGCATTGGGTTTGGCCAGCACCAATTTGACGGTGAACTCGTCCAGCACCTGAGCGTGGTCGTAGCCCTTTACATAGGTGGCACCAAAGGTGGCCGGCAACTGATCGGCGAACGCTTTGTTGGTGTCATAGGCGGTCTTTACTGCCTGCGCATCGAAACGCGTGCCATTGCTGAACGTTACGTCCTTGCGCAGGTGAAAGGTGTATTCCAGCGCGTTTTCACTGACCTCCCAACGTTCGGCCAGCCACGGAATAATCGCGCCAGTTTGCGGGTCCTGGTCGGTGAGAGACTCGGCGACATTACGCAGCACCACCCGATGTTCCAGCCAGTACACCTGAAACGGGTCGAGGCTGACCAGTGTGGTGTTGTCTCTGAAAAAGGCGATTTTGAGCGTCTTGTCTGTCTGGCCGTCCTGACCGGAGGGCGAGCAGCCGAACAGGGTCAGGACTGTGACGACAGCGACCAGCAGGCGCACGAGGACAGAGCGTCCGGTCATCGCAGGGTCCTCCGAGTCGCGAATCCATTTGTGAGTGTCGAAGGTCTGGTACGGCGCATGGAAGGTCCTCTTCAATTCGTGCACAGCGTGTCAATGCTGATTTTTTAAGACCGTATTCTTATGATCAAGCGCTGTAAAATTCTTTTTTCTTCTAAGCTAATATAGATTTTTATGATTTATATTTTTATTTATTATGCTTAATCGGTATTTTTACGGCGGGCTGAACCTCTGTGTCGTGCGTCTGCAGAAAGTTTAGGGAAAAGTGCCAGGGAACTCGTTCTTGGTCGGTGGCCACATAGCGTTGATTTTGTGGGTGATTTGGCCCACATCCAGAAGACCGAAGAGGATCTGCATATGGTGGGTATCAACAGAGCAGGACCATCGGGCGCTTACTTTGGTGGTCACACAGACCCGGAGCCAACCTCAGGGCATGCACGCGGATCCAGCAGCGGTGCCAGCTCCTCGAACAGTCCGCAGGCACCATCGACTTCCTCGAACGCGCCCACATCGCAGGCGCAAGATCGACGTGAAAGGCTTTTACGATCCAGACCGCTGTCGCGCGAAACCAGAGAGTGGCTGGAGCAGGGGATGCCGCAAACGGCAGAGCCTGAAGGGCGCGACAGATCGCAGGCGTCTGCCGATGAGGCAGCGCCTGAAGGGCGCGACAGATCGCAGGCGTCTGCCGATGAGGCAGCGCCTGAAGGGCGCGACAGATCGCAGGCGTCTGCCGATGAGGCAGCGCCTGAAGGGCGCGACAGATCGCAGGCGTCTGCCGATGAGGCAGCGCCGCGTGCACGTGCAGAGACAAGAAGCACGCCGCAGGCACCTGCCAATCCTGCCGGGAATGCCCCCGCACCGCGCGTCGGGGCGGTGGCACACGCCAATAGCATCGTTCAGCAATTGATCAGTGCGGGCGCCGATCTTTCCTATACTCGCATCATGTTCCGCAATGCCATAAATGGCGACGGGGTTGCTTTTTCTCAAGCCGAACAGCGTATTTTGCTTGAGCATTTCCCTGACATGCTGGCGCATGGAATCAACCGCCACACAGAGCTCGCCAGGGAGTTCCGTGGGGCCCTCCATCGAGAGGTTCGCCGACAGGAGGCTGAGTCAGCACCAGCAAGGACTCCAGAACGTTCGCCAGCGCGGCCGCCGGCGTCGCCCATCGCTACGGAATCAACTTCGGGAAGTAGCCAGCGCTCATTATTCGGACGGTTCGCCCGGTTGATGACGCCCAACCAGACACGGTCGTCGAGCGCATCGAGCGCATCGACCTCTCGGGTGCGGGTTGACAGGAGCCCGCCACGCGTCAACCAGGTACCCACGCGCCCCGACAGAGCTGCGATGCGTAATCGTGGCAATAATGAGGCCGACACCGCGCTGCAGGAACTGGCTCGACAGGGCATCAATATGGAACGCCTGAGCGCTGTCTTGGGAAGGCATTTAATGGGTCGCCGTCCTATACCCCCTGATATGGCGCGCGCGTTGCAGAGCGTGGGCATCAGTCCAAGTATTGACTCGGCGGAGAGCCTCATGGAAAACCCTCTGTTGAATTTGAATATTGCGCTGAGCCGAATGCTGGGGCCGCGTGCCCAGGGTACTCCAGCGCCTCGTCCAGCCATTCCCGTGCCTGCGCCGACCGCCGCCAGGCGACCAGGCAGCACACGTGACGCAACATTGCGGGTCATGCCGGAGCGGGAGGATCAAGAAAGTCATGTTGCTTACGGAATGCGTTTGCTTAACCTGAACCCTGGGGTAGGGGTACGCAGCGTCGTCGCAGCGTTTATAACCGACCCGGCAGCTCGGGCGACAGTGGTGGCCGATATCCGCGCAGCCCGGGACCCTATACTTTCACAATTCAGTCAACTGCGTACGATCTCGAAGGCCGATGCCGAATCCCAGGATCCGGGCTTCAAGGATGCGGCAGATCATCACCCGGACGACGCGACGCAGTGCCTTTTTGGTGAGCCATTGTCGCTGACCGATCCAGATCAGCAGGTGATCGGTCTGGCGGGTCATTCGACGGAGACATCGGAGCCTTACAGCCAGACGAAAAACAAAGCTCTGGTGTTTATGGATATGAAAAAACTTGCGCAATTTCTGGCTGGCAAGCCCGAGCATCCGATGAACAGGGGCAGGCTCGATGCCGACACTATGGCTAAGTACGCCTTTAGAGTCGTTCCCTGATCGCGCGGCCCGTAAAAGTCAGGTATGTCGGCGTCGACATACCTGACTGCCACGTCTCAGGCGTGTGTGCAGGGCACCTGACGTAATGAGACAAAGGATCGTAGGCTCTCAAGCGCGCAACGTCACGGGTGAATCTCTTTTTTTAACGCGGTAACGCGCTGCTCCGAGAAGCCGGTGACGAATATCAATCGACGTCCTGCGACGGTCTTCTGGTGATAACCTCCGCCACGCCTGCCTTGTTTCTGAGCGCTGCTTCAAGCCGGTCAATGAACAGGCGCACCCGGGGAGGAACGCGCTGGCGTGTTGGCAGCACTGCCGTGACAGACAACTGTTCGGGAATCACATCGTCGAAGTCGACCTGCCGAAGGCTGCCTTGGCTGATTTCCTGCTGAACATCCCAGTAGGTCAGCATGGCCAGCCCCAGGCCCTGTTTGCATGCCGTACGGACGGCTTCGACACTGTTGGCAGAGAAGGGGCCCTGAGCGCGAATGGCCACAGGTTCGCCGTCTCGGGTGAACGACCAGTAAGGCGTTGCATGCAAGGCGATGCATGGGTGCTGGCTGAGTTCGTCCAGTACTGAAGGTTTGCCGTGACGTGCCAGGTAGTCGGGGCTTGCACACACCACCCGCGGGTTGGGGGCCAGTGACCTGGCCACCAGTGCCGAGTCACGCAGGGTGGCAATCCGGATGGCGACATCGATGCCCAGTCCGGCAATGTCCACGATACTGTCCGACAGCGTCAGGTCGATACTCAGGGCCGGGTTCTCCCGCATCAATACTGGCAGCAGCGGCATGATGATTGTCTGACCAAAAACGCTGGGTGCTGTGATCCGCAAAATGCCGCTGGCAGAGCTCGTATCGGCCTTCAGTGTAGCCCGAGCGGTCTCACTGGCGTGCAGCATGGTCTTGGCGTGGGGCAGAAAAACCTCGCCTTCCGGAGTCAGCGAGACCGAGCGGGTTGTCCGGTGAGCGAGCCTCACACCCAGATCGTTTTCCAGTGCCGCGAGGCGTCTGGAAACTGCCATGGGAGATAAACCGAGTCGACGAGCCGCTTCGGACAGGCTCCTGCAGGATGCAATGGCGGCAAACACCTCGATGTCAGAAATTTGCACAGATTCTATCCATTTCCGTTAAAGCGCCTTATCCGAACGGCTGGGTTCCAATGGGCTGCTACAGCACTTACCGTCTTACCGGTCATGCCTGCTACTGCGGGCTATTCGCAGGCGACCTGCACGGTGAGGTTTGAAGTATGAGCGAGATAAACAAACACGTTACAGCCCCATTCGACATTGGTCAGCTGAAACTCAAGAACAGGTTTGCGCTAGCGCCCATGACACGCGTCAGTGCGACCGAGCAGGGCTGCGCCACGCACGCCATGGCGCGATATTACGAACGGTTTGCCAAGGGCGGTTTTGGTCTGATTATCACTGAGGGAAACTATACGGATCGCGGTTTTTCCCAAGGATATGCGCATCAGCCAGGCATCACCGATGACGAGCAGGCCGTGGTGTGGCGTGCGACTACCGATGCCGTTCATCGGCATGGCAGTGCCGTGATCGCACAGATCATGCACGCGGGTGCTCTCAGCCAGGCAAATCGCTTCGTCAATGAGGCGGCGGGTCCTTCGGCCATTCGTCCAAAAGGCGAACAGATGGCGTTCTATTACGGCGAAGGCCTTTATCGGGTTCCGCAGGCAATGAGTGACGCCGATATCGCCGATGCCATTGAAGGTTTCGCCAAGGCCGCACAACTGGCCATCGGCACGGCGGGTTTTGACGGTGTCGAGATTCATGGGGCGAACGGTTATCTGCTGGATCAGTTTCTGACGGAATACAGCAATCAGCGTACCGATCAATGGGGCGGTGACGTTCAGCAGCGTCTGCGCCTGACGCTTGAGGTCATTGCCGAAGTGAAAAAGGTGGCCGGGCAGGCGCCGGTAGGCGTGCGTCTGTCACAAGGCAAGGTCAACGACTTTCAACACAAATGGGCGGGAGGCGAACGCGATGCCGAGATTATTTTCGGCGCATTGGCGGATGCCGGAGTCGATTACATTCATGTGACGGAACACCAGGCATGGCAGCCTGCTTTTGCTCCGGGTGAAGCCAGTCTGATCGAACTGGCCCGTCGTTACGCCCCGGATGTTGCGCTGATCGCCAACGGTGGCCTGCACGACCCGGAAAAAGCCGGGCAGGTACTGCGCGAGGGTGCAGACATCATTGCCATTGGCAAGGGTGCGCTGGCAAACCCGGATCTGCCGCGACGGTTGCTCGAAGGCGGCGCAATCCGCGACTTCGATCCGGCCATCCTTGGCCCTATAGCCAACATCAAGGACAGTGAGCTGGGTTAATTGCTTGCGGAGCACATCAATGCCGACTCAGCGTGCGCAATGCAATGTCGACAGGCGTTGCGCCCTGAGTCAATTCGATGATCTGCCGGGATATCTCGGGCCGGTCGACCAGTGCAGCCAGGGCAGCGGCTACGTCATCGCGCGGTATGTCGCCATAGGCGATAGCCAGACCTGCGTTGACCTCACCTGTACCCGGAGTATCGATCAAGGTGCCCGGCCGGAGAATCACCCAGTCCAGTGCTGACGATGCCAGATACACATCGGCCTGTTTTTTTACCCGCATGTAATTCTCGAAGCCAGCGGAGGTGTCTGTACCGCGTGCTGCCTCAGGAAATGCCGACACCAACAGGAAGCGACGTACGCCGGCCAGCTCAGCGGCTGCAACGGCGGTCTCCAGACCCTTGCCATCAATTGCATTGGTCAGCTCTATGCCCGCGCCGCCGGCCCCTGCGGTGAAAACCACGACATCGCTGCCTGCCATCGAACCGGCCAGTCGAGGGGCATCCAGCTCGGTGAGGTTCCCGAGCAGGGGCAGGGCGCCAGTTGCTTCGAGTGCCGTCGATTGTTCTTCCTTACGGTGCAGTGCGATCACTTCATGGCCGCTGTCGGCAAGGTTTTTTACGAGGCGTTGGCCGACCTTTCCGGCTGCGCCGATGACGAAAACTTTTGACATGGAATCTTCCTCTGGTGAATAGCGCGCCGACGCTGTGCAGCATCGGCGCATTTCAGCCGGGTTAACCTCCGAACTGATGGTAAACCTTGGCGATCACTTTCCAGGTGCCGTCGATCTTGATCAGGGTCAGGTAGTCATTGTAGTCCGCACCGATAGCGTCCTTTTCCATATCGACCCTCACTACGGCGGTGGTCGGCGTGATAGCAAGCACATCCAGACGTGTAGCGATGTCCGGAGCGTTGCCGTTGGTTTCTACAAATGTGTACAAGTTGCTGATCGGCCCGCCCAGCAGTTGACCATTGGTGAAGCCATACATCACCGCATCCTTATGGAAAGCTTGCGCTATGGCGGCTACGCTGCCTGTACGCAGGCCTTCAACGTACTGCCTGGCGGTCGCGATAACTGCGGTGTAATCGCTGGTGGGAACGGCTTTGATGTTCTTGCTCATGAGGTGATGCTGCTTGGTGGGTCACGCGTGTCTTGTGGATGATCAGGATTGCCTGACCTGTTACCAGTCCTGACGGGTTGGCGAGATGATCAGGTCGTTGACGGTTACGCTGGCTGGCTGGTTGAGGGCGTAGATTACTGCGCGGCTGATGTCCTCGGGCGCAATGGCAATCTCATTGAGTGCTTTGGCTGCCTTGCGGCCTTCGGGATTGGTGACCTTGTCAGCCCAGCCGGTGTTGATCACGCCGGGGCTGATCGTGCTGGCGCGAATACCGTGCTGCACGCCCAGCTCCTTGCGCATCGACTCGGTCATCGCCTGGACAAAGAATTTGGTAGCGCTGTAAACCCCTGCTGCCGGGCCGACCTGATGACCTGCGACCGAGTCCATGTTCAGAATCTGGCCGGACTTCTGTTCGATCATGAACGGCAGAACTGCGGCTATCGAATTCAGATAACCCTTGATGTTTACGTCGACCATGGCATGCCAGTCCCGGATCGCAAGGTCGACCCAACTGGAGAACAGCATCAGCCCTGCGTTATTGACGAGAATGTCCACGGAGCCATAGGTGTCCCTGGCGAACTTTGCCATTGCCTGTGTTTCCTCGGCGCGGGTGACGTCAGTCACGCAGCTCACGGCCTTGTGACCGCATCCCTGAAGATCGCTGATCAGAACGACCAGACCTTCTTTGTCCCTTGAGGCAGCCACAACATTGGCGCCCTGTGCTGCCAGCGCTTTGGCTGTTGCTGCGCCGATACCCGATGAGGCTCCGGTGACGATTACGGTTTTATTGTCGAGATAATTCATGTGGCGCTTTTCCTTTGTCGCGTGTCGCGGTATGCCCGGCATCCTGGAAGATGATGGAGGGGAGGCCTGCTCTGGTTTAGTAATTGCCCAGTGGCCAGTCGGTGTAACCTTTGGCACCGCCGCCGTAGTACGACTCACGCGGAGCAATGGTCAGCTCGGCACCATGACGCAAGCGGGCGACGAGGTCCGGGTTGGAGATAAACAGGCGGCCGAAAGCCACTGCGTCGATCTTGCGCTGTGCGCGTCGCTCGATCGCCATTGTCAGGTCATAGTTGTTGTTGCCAATGAAGGTCCCGTTGAACCGGGCACTCAATGCGTCCATGTCGACACCTTCCGGGACTTCCCGGGACGTGGCGGTGGCACCTTCGACAAAATGCAAATAAGCCAGATTGAGGGTGTTCAACTGCTGTATCAGGTAGCCATGCAGGCCCATGACGTTACTGTCGGGAGCCGTGTTACCGGCATCTGGGGTCACCGGTGACAAGCGAATACCGACGCGGTCGCTGCCCCAGATGTCCACGATGGCTTGGGTGACTTCCAGGGTCAGGCGGGCGCGGTTTTCTATGGAGCCGCCATACCGGTCGTTGCGCTGGTTGGTTGAGTCGCGCAAAAACTGGTCCAACAGGTAGCTGTTGGCCGAATGGACTTCAACACCATCAAAACCGGCCCTTTTGGCATTCTCGGCGGCGCGTTTGTATTGTTCGATGATGTCGGGGATTTCGCCGGTTTCCAGTGCGCGCGGCATGGACACCGGTACGAAACCATCGACGGTGTAAGTATTACCCTCGGCCTGGATAGCGGAGGGGGCCACTGGTGCCTCGCCATCGGGTTGCAGGTCGACATTGGAGAATCGGCCTACGTGCCAGAGCTGGCTGACAATCTTGCCTCCTGCTGCATGCACTGCGTCCGTTACTTTCCGCCAGCCCGCAACCTGTTCTTCGCTCCAGATCCCTGGCGTGGCTGCGTAGCCTCGGCCCTGAGGAGAAATGTTTGTCGCTTCGGCCACGATCAACCCTGCCGTCGCGCGTTGCGCGTAGTAGGTTGCGTGCAGCTCTTTCGGTACACCGTCTTCGCCGTACCGGCTGCGCGTGACCGGCACCATGACAATACGGTTCGCCAGCTCGATCGAGCCCATGCGCATGGGGGAAACAGGTCAGTCGTGTTACTTGAATCTTTCATCAAATACCTCACATAGTGGACCGGTCGTCTACTAAAAAGATTAAAAAAAAGCCTGCTACCGCAGCAGGCGCTTGGTCATGGTCAGTGCTTTATCGAAAGAATCGGTGGACTTGTTCACTTTTACCAGCAGAGATGCGCCAAGCCAGAGTTGATAAAGCGATTCTGCAAATCCTTCAGGATCGCCCTCGGGATGAATGCTGCCGTCGGCGACCCCAATGTCTACGCAAGCAGTGATGCGCTTGATGATTTTTGCTGTGCCGACTTCAAGCACGCTACGCATGTCTTCAGACAGGTCGCACACCTCTGCACCGAGCTTGACGACCAGGCACTTGCCTTCCGGAAGATCAGTGCCCTGAGTCTCTGTCCAATAGTTGAAGTAGGCCAGTAATCGCTCGGCGCCGCTGCCAGGGCGCGCCATCAGGGCGTCGACGCGCCCCAGGTATTCGGAAAAGTATTCTTCCAGCAATGCCTGGCCGAATTCCTCCTTCGATTTGAAGTAGTAATAGAACGACCCTTTGGGTACACCGGCCGTACTTAACACCTCTGCAAGGCCGACGGCGGTATAGCCTTTGTTCGTCATAAGCGATCTGGCCACATCAATGATGTGCTGTCGCATGTCCTGGGCTGGTTTTTTCATAATGTCGAGCATCCTAAATTAAAACCGACCAGTCGTCTATTTGGTTTTTCACAACTTGCAGCACGTTTGACTCTATCCCCCCTGGGGGGATATAGTGCTGTCTCGAATCACTCAGACCGGAGACTTGAATCATGAGCGGACATGATCATCCTCATGACCCCATGCACCAGTCCCATGCGGCTGTCGTCAAGCGTCTCAAACGGGCGGATGGCCATTTGCGCGGCATCATCACCATGATCGAAGAAGGGCGCGAGTGTGTTGACATCGCCCAGCAGCTGCACGCCGTCGAGAAAGCGGTATGCCAGGCCAAACGCACCTTGATTCAGGATCATATCGATCACTGCCTTGAAGACACTGTAGGTTCACTTGCCAAGGGCGAGCGGGCACCGCTGGAAGCGTTCAAGCAGATCACCAAATACCTGTAGGTCTCGCATGCCGGATTTTGTCGAGTTGCTGCAGCAAGGTGGTTCCCATGCCTGGCTGTATTTTCCCAGCGCTGTCCTTCTGGGGGCATTGCACGGCCTTGAGCCGGGGCACTCCAAGACCATGATGGCGGCTTTTATCGTAGCCATCCGGGGCTCGGTGCGGCAGGCGGTGATGCTTGGACTAGCCGCTACGCTATCGCATACCGCTGTTGTCTGGCTGGTCGCTATGGCAGGAATGTATCTGGGGCAGGGGCTTGACCCTCAAACGACAGAACCGTACTTCCAGCTTGCATCTGCCGTGCTGATTATCGCTATCGCCGTATGGATGCTATGGCGCACCTGGCATGGCGAGCAGGTGTACAACGTCGAACATGAAGGACGTGCTCATGATGACCACCATGACCACCATGACCACGATGAGACACGCCATATCGACACGGGGCACGGTCGCGTCGAACTGTCGATTTTTGAGCAGGACGTACCGCCACACTGGCGTTTCAAAGCGTTATCTGGAAACGGCTGGAGCGCGGATGAAGTCGTGCTGCATACCGCTCGACCGAACGGTGTGATGCAGCAATTCCGATTCATCCAGCAGGACGGCTTTCTCCAGTCGCAAGACTCTATTCCGGAGCCGCATGAATTCAGCGCCCGGCTCAGCCTGGGGCATGCAGGTCACAGCCACGACTACGATCTGGACTTCAAGCAGCACGATCATGAGCACAGCCATGACCACAGTGATCTGGACGGATTGAGTCTGAGCGCTAGCGGTTATCAGGACGCTCATGAAAGGGCCCACGCCAATGACATCCGCAAGCGTTTCACCCACCGTAAAGTCAGCAACGGCCAGATCCTGATGTTTGGCTTGACCGGTGGCCTGATTCCTTGCCCGGCAGCCATCACCGTGTTGCTGCTGTGCCTGCAGGTGAAGCAGGTCACCCTCGGCGCTGCGATGGTGCTCTGCTTCAGCCTCGGCCTCGCGATTACCCTGGTCACCGTGGGCGCTGCCGCCGCCATGGGTGCCCGACAAGCCTCGAACCGCCTCCCTTGGCTCAGTGCTGCTGCTCGGCGGGCACCGTATCTTTCCAGTGTGTTGATCATCTGCGTCGGTGTATATGTAGGCATCAACGGCTGGACCGGCCTGTACTCGTGAGATGACGTGGTGTTCGAGCTAACTAGCTACCTCGGGCTTTTTGCTACGGCATTCGGTGCCGCTACGCTTCTCCCTCTGCAATCCGAAGCTGTATTGGTGGGTATGCTGCTTTCGGAGCACTACCCCACGATACTGCTCTTGATGATCGTTACGGCCGGCAACGTTCTGGGCTCTTTGGTGAACTGGTATTTGGGCCGTTCAATCGAGCACTTTCGGCACCGGCGCTGGTTTCCTGTCAACGAGCGTCACCTCGACAGGGCTCAGAGTACCTATCAACGTTATGGGCGTTGGGCGCTTCTGTTCAGTTGGGTGCCCGTCATCGGTGACCCCATTACCATGATCGCAGGCATCATGCGGGAGCCGCTCTGGAGTTTTCTCCTGGTCGTCACGCTTGCCAAAAGCCTGCGCTACCTGGCGCTGACTGCCATCACGTTCGGCTGGGTGATATGAGCGCGCCGCGCGGTTTTGGCGGCCATTCGTGGCAGGTCAGGGGCGGTCAGGGCACTCTGGAAGCGGTTTGTATCAATCCTCGCAACAAGTGCATCATGTACAAAAATAATTTGTGTTTTTTTTAAAATAATATTGATTTTTTTTAGTGCTGAGCGGCTCTAGGATGAATGCACCTTGATGAAATTGTCGGACAGCGAGTCTTGCCCGGCATTGCGCACCCATAAAAACTGCAATCGGAGTCCTGATGAGCCTTTCTCCTTTTCACCTTGCAATCCCAGTTTACGACCTGGCTGCGACACGTGCCTTTTACGCGGAAGTGTTCGGTCTTTCCGAAGGACGCTCCAGTGAGCAGTGGGTCGACTTCGACTTTTACGGACACCAACTGGTCATCCATGAACATCCGAAAACCGCTTCTCAAGAAAGCGTCCACAGCAACCCTGTAGACGGTCACGACGTACCGGTTCCGCACTTCGGCATCATCCTGGAATGGGCGCAATGGGAAGCCTTGGCCGAACGCCTGAAATCTTTCGGCACGGAGTTCGTCATCGAACCCTACATTCGATTCAAAGGGCAGATGGGTGAGCAAGCCACTATGTTCCTCTTTGATCCATGCGGTAATGCGCTTGAGTTCAAGGCGTTCAAGGATATGAGCCAGCTGTTCGCAAAATAGTGAAAAGCCTGACGCAAACCACGTTGCGTCAGGCTTTCCTAAATGAGCGGGAAGCCCATGAATCAGTGTGTGTTGATAGCCTGTTCATTGATCATCTGAACCAGCGCGTTCACAGGCTCGGTCAGACTGCGACGGGCGCGATGCACCAGCCCGATGTCGCGATGAAAAGTGTGTTGCTGCAAATCAATGGAGCGCACACCGGCGGGCCATTCCTGACTGCTGGCCGTTTCCGGAACCAACGCTACACCAACTCCATTGGCCACCAGTTTGATGATTGCATCCAGTTCGTCGAGCTCACAGACTTCGCGCAGCGAGACATGGGTCTGGCGCAGGAACCGGTCAACCTGACGGCCACCAAACGAGGATCGATCGTAGCGGATGAATGGATGAGCAGACACCAGCTCTGCCCAGTCATCTCCCGGCATTTCGGAGGGGACGATCAGGCGATAGGGTTCACGTACCAGCGTCGTCCACCGCAGGTCGCTCTGCAGCGAGAAGGGGGGGCGGATGATCGCTGCCATGTCGATCTCGCCAGCGTCTACCTGATTGACCAGATCCATGGAGAGACCCGGAATGACACGCGTCCTGCATGCTGCGAACCGCTGATGGAATCGAGCGAGCGCTTGCGGCAGAAACGAGCGTTGCACAGAGGCAATCGCGCCGATAGTGACCAATACGCTAGCAGGCAATCCTACCGTTGCCGTGCCCAGGTTGCTGAACTGGCGCACCAGGTCCTGACCTTGTAATAGCACCTGTTGGCCCATTCGGCTGAGTTGGGCTGAACGTCCTTTTCGGTCAAACAGTTCGACACCCAGTTCGGCCTCAAGACGCTGCATTTGCGCACTCACGGCGGCCTGGGTGAGCCCGACCTTGTTGCCGGCAGCCGCGAAGGTGCCTTCTCTGGCCACGGTTATGAATGTTTTCAGTTCTTTGATCATGCTCAAATAATAATTATATTTTTACTGAAAATGCATTCATTTATTTTGTTATTGCCGGGTCGTGGCGGGCGGTCAGGAGCGGCGACGCTCAATCCGGACCGCCCAGTCTCATACGTGGTCCACGTCTTCGGCTACACCCTGATCTTCTCCCAGAAATCCACCGCTCTGGTGATGCCACAGTCGTGCATAGGTGCCATTGCTGCTCAGCAGCTCGGTGTGAGAGCCTTGTTCGATGATGCGGCCGTTATCCATGACAATCAGTCGGTCCATGGCTGCAATTGTGGAAAGGCGATGGGCAATGGCGATCACGGTCTTGCCCTTCATCATGTCATCAAGGCTTTCCTGGATGGCCACTTCGACTTCCGAGTCCAGCGCGCTCGTGGCCTCGTCCAGCAAAAGGATCGGGGCGTTCTTGAGCATCACCCGGGCAATGGCAACGCGCTGACGCTGGCCACCCGAGAGCTTGATACCACGCTCGCCCACCAGCGTGTCGTAGCCACTGTGGCCTTGCTTGTCGCTCAGTTGGCTGATGAACACGTCGGCCTGGGCACTGACCGCCGCGCTACGGATTTGCGCGTCAGTCGCGTCAGGGCGGCCATAAGCAATGTTGTCGCGAATGGAGCGGTGCAGCAGGGAGGTGTCCTGAGTGACCATGCCGATTGCGCTGCGCAGGCTGTCCTGAGTGACGTGCGCGATGTTTTGCCCGTCAATGCTGATCGTCCCCTCGTCCACGTCGTAGAAGCGTAACAGCAGGTTGATGAGCGTTGACTTTCCGGCACCGGAACGCCCCACCAGACCGATTTTTTCACCCGGGCGAATGGTCAGGTTCAGAGCATCGAGCACCTGGCACTCGCCGTTGTAATTGAAACTCACATTGTCGAAGGTCACCGCGCCTCCAGTGGTTACCAACGTCGTCGCGTTCGGCGCATCCTGCACCTTGGGGCCGCGGGTCAAGGTCGCCATGCCATCCTGTACGGTGCCGATGTTCTCGAACAACGAGGTCATTTGCCACATGATCCAGTGCGACATGCCATTGATACGCAACGCCATGGCGGTAATCGCCGCCACGGCACCGGTACCGACCTGGCCCTGATGCCACATCCACAGGGCATAACCGCCTGCACCCATGATCAACGCGACCACCAATACCTGGTTGACGATCTCGAACTGGCTGACCAGACGCATCTGACGAAAGCCGGTGAGTTTGAAGTCTTCCATCGCAGCACGCGCAAAATGCGCCTCACGTCTGGAGTGCGAGAACAGCTTCACTGTCGTGATGTTGGTGTAGGCATCCGAGATACGTCCGGTCATCGACGACCGCGCGTTGGCCTGCTCCTGTCCGACTTTGCCCAAGCGGGGTACGAAATACATCATCGCCAGGCCAAACAATGCCACCCAGGCAATGAAAGGCAGCATCAGCTTCAGGTCGAAGCCGCCTGCCAGGGCAATGATCGCAATGAAGTAAACCCCGATCCCGGGGGCGATTTCGATGAGGGTGAACAGCACCTCGCGCACCGACAGCGCCGTCTGCATCACCTTGGTGGTGACGCGGCCGGAGAATTCATCGGAGAAGAAAGAAAGGCTTTGCCGCAACATCAATCGATGGAAGTCCCAGCGCAACCGTAACGGCAGGTTAATCGCCAGTACCTGGTGCTGCACCATCGTGCGCAACGCGACCAGCCCGATACTGGTCAGTAATACCAGGCCGATGCCCCACAGCACGCGACTTTCCTGTAACGCCGCATCGCCGCCGGTCTGCCAGGCCGACAGCAGGTCGACGACCTGACCAAGGAAGGAAAACAGCCAGGCTTCGTAAATCGATACACCGGCACTGAGTAGCGCAAGTGCGAGGATATAGCCGCGGGCACCCCGTGTGCAGGCCCAGAGAAACCGCCCAAGCCCGTCAGGAGGCGGTGGCACCTCGTCGGGCGGGAATGGGTCGAGCCATTTTTCAAACGCGCGAAGCATGAACGTCTCCGAAAGATTTAGTGAGGATTTTGCCGTCACACGCCCAGGTGCAACCTGTCAAGGCGTAACCGCAAGCGCAGGTGGAGGGTCATTGAGCAGCGGCAACACGGCGCAGGCTATCCCACAGTCCCATTATTTGAGTCACTGCGTCGTCCAGTGTGGCATGAGCAACACCATCGCGAGCCAGTGTAGACAAGCCCAGAAGAAAACTGTCGAACACGGCGGCGAGATTTTCCGGTATCAGCGTTTCGGGCAGCTCCCCTGCGGCAATGGCACGCTGGACGCAGGCAACGATACCCGCGCGATTCAGGTTGCGCGCCTGCAAGAGTGGTGCGGAGATGGCCTTGCTTTCCTCTGAACAGGCGCTCATCAGGCCCAGCGCCACCAGGCACCCCTTGGGATGATCCGGCTCGCACTGCATTTTGGCTGACTGACGAAGCGTGAGCTCAATTGCCGCCCTGGGCGGCAGGGCCGTATCAAAGAGGCTGTCGGTGACTCTGCCATGAGTGGCGAGGTAGCGTTCGATGACTTCATTGAACAGGGCCTGTTTCGAACCAAACGCGGCGTAAAAGCTAGGCGCGGTAATGCCCCCGCCCATATTCGCCTTCAGTTGGCTGAGAGATGTCGCATCGTATCCATGTTCCCAAAACAGATGCAGTGCCTGAGTAATTGCCACGTCGCGGTCAAACGTGCGCGGGCGTCCCATCTGTGCCATATCGGATCTCCTCCAGAACTATTTAAATACTAGTCGATACATAAGTCGTTGACTATCAGGTGGCCCCCTGACTATATTTATACCGATCAGTATATTAGTGGGTGGATTCGGGTAATGACGAAAAAGAACCAGGACGAAAAACTTCCGATCGGCGCGTTGCTGGCGCTGGCGATGACGGGGTTCATTTGCATCGTGACTGAGACGCTGCCTGCGGGTTTGCTGCCCGAGATCAGTAGCGGGCTGGATGTCTCGGCTTCGTATGCAGGGCAGATGGTGACGTTTTATGCGCTGGGCTCTCTGCTGGCAGCCATTCCGCTGACCATCGCCACGCAAAGCTGGCGTCGCAGGACTGTCTTGCTGCTGACGATCGTCGGCTTTTTGATTTTCAATTCGGTCACAGCGCTTTCTTCCAGCTGCTGGCTGACCCTGATTGCGAGGTTTTTCGCTGGCGTCTCTGCGGGCCTGGCCTGGAGCCTCATCGCAGGTTATGCACGCCGCATGGTTGTCCCGAAATTGCAGGGCCGCGCGCTGGCGATCGCCATGGTGGGAACGCCCCTCGCCCTGTCGCTGGGCGTACCTTTGGGAACCTGGCTGGGTGGATTCATGGGCTGGCGCATGGCATTCGGCTTGATGTCCGGGATGACCCTCGTGCTGATCGCCTGGGTACTGATCAAAGTGCCGGATTACCCTGGCCAAACCTCCTCACAGCGCATGGCGTTGGGTCAGGTCTTTTTTACACCTGGCGTACGCCCGGTGCTGGGCGTGGTCTTTACCTGGATGCTGGCTCACAACATTCTCTATACCTACGTCGCGTCCTTTGTTTCCAAGGCTGGATTGGCAAATAACATTGATGTGGTGTTGCTGGCATTTGGCGTCGCCGCGCTGGCGGGCATCTGGGTAACGGGACGGCTTGTTGATCGCCATCTGCGAAAAGCGGTGCTGGCCAGCCTTGCAACCTTTGCAGGCGTTTCGGTGTTCTTCGGCCTGTTTTCCGGCTCCGCTATGGCTATTTACCTCGGGGTTTTTATCTGGGGCCTGACGTTTGGTGGTGCTGCCACGCTCTTGCAAACCGCGCTCGCCGATTCGGCAGGCGAGGGCGCTGATGTCGCGCTTTCCATGAACGTCGTGGTCTGGAACAGCGCTATCGCAGGAGGCGGGTTATTGGGGGGTGTTCTGTTGAGTGAATGGGGGGTGGGATCTTTTCCCTGGGTCTTGTTCGTGTTGTCGGTGCTGAGTCTGCTCATTGCAGCGCGAGCGCATGTTCATGGTTTCGCAACAGGTAACCGATTTAACGCAGGATCGGTCTGAAAGGGGAGTCTCGCTGGCCTGGCAATGGGGCAGGTGCGGGCCAGTCTGGCGTATGCGCCACGCGACCACGGCGGGTATCGGGATCGGGATCAGCCCGATGCTCGCGATGGCCTGCTACAGGCCGCTAAAGGGGAGGTGATGGAAAATGACCAAGTATGGAGTCAAGCAGCCCTGGAAAGCGTGCTTCAATCTCGTCCTTGCGAAGTGCGTTCATGTGCGTTGTACCAACGATGCGCGTGCGCATCAATCCCGAGTCACGTAGCACCCTGAAGTGATGAGACGCGCTTGATTTAGGTCGGCCGCCATCCAACTCACCACAGGTAGCCTCGCTCACGTCGGCAAGATGGCGAATGATCTCCATGCGCACAGGGTCGCTTAACGCATAGAGAACACGCTCAAGAGCGAACTCCCTGGGCTCCGGATGATTGAATGCTCTCATGAAAAATGACCTGTGGCGCAGGCGTACACGTCAGGTGACTGCGATGTGAAACGATGTGCTGACCGTGCGGCTCCATGACCGCGTCAATGAGGGCAATCTCGTTGGCGACTTGCTGGGGTGAGGTGTCGTGAGCAGTGAGCAGTTTCTCGACACTTGCGCCGGTTTATTCGGGTTTTTGAGAGCCATAGAATCTGCCTGTATCATGGAACGATCGGTCCATATATCTTGGTCCGATCGTTCCAGGTTGTCAACGGAGAATCCATGAGCGGCAAACCGCAATACGATGAAGGCACGGTCCTGAAAGCGGCGACAGGTGTTTTCTGGCGTCATGGGTACGCGAATTCGTCTATCAGCGACCTGACGGAGGCAACGGGTTTGTCTCGATCAAGCTTGTATCAGCGGTTCCATGGCAAGGATGGGCTCTTCAACGAGTCTCTTCAGCTGTATACCGACCGTGTGCTGGCTCGAATGAAATCGACCAGAGTTCAGGGTTCCAAAGCGAGCGTGGAAGCGCTGTTACGTGAGTTTCTTCCACCGGAGTCTGACGTAAAGCGTCCTTCTGGCTGCCTGATCTCTCGTAGTAACGCTGAGCATGAAGACCTCACTGCCGCAGGAAAGAGAACCGCACACGCTGCGTCTTGCCAGCAGCGGCAGATTTTTCTGGATATTTTGAGTGATGGCCAGTTGCAAGGTGAGATTGCCGAGCACGCCGATCTGGATCTACTGGCGTGGTATTACTTTGGAATATTACAGGCCATTGTAAATCTGCCTTCGACCGGAGCTACTCGCCAGACACTTGCCTGCCTTATTGACCTTGCGCTGTTGACGTGGCCTCAAAGCCGTATTGAAAAGTAGCCCTGTCGCTTCCAGCGGCTCAACGCGCAATCCCGACATATTCTGGCAACGCAAGGGGGGCCTTTGTTAGTTAGCCCACCTTGCACTCAGGTACCTTGTAATCGATAAGCCGCCGATAGCTGTTGTCCGCGTGGAACTGTGCCGGGCTTGTGCAGTGCATGACCCCGTTATCAAACCAACCAAGTGCTGAACCAATGGAAAGTAGTGCTGGTGTACAGGGGCTTTATGCCAGTACCTGCGCGACCCTTGGTCGCGGTTATTTTGATGTGCCCTGAGGTGGCAGTACCGTTGGGTATACCTGGTATGCTCGCGGTGCCTAATTGAACCCAGGTATAAAATGTATATCATGATCACGCGTTAAGTTATTGAGTTAACTTTTTCGACACTCCCTACGCAGGATGGATCATGAAAGCACTTAGTGAAAAAATCGCACTGGTAACGGGCGCATCGAGCGGCATAGGCGAAGCGACGGCCAGGAAGCTCGCCAGTGTGGGTGTGAAAGTGGGTATCGCAGCGCGCCGAGCCGATCGTCTTGAAGCATTAAAAGCCGACATCGAGCGTCTTGGTGGGCAAGCGCTGGTTCTGGAGATGGACGTGGCAGACAAAGCCTCGGTCGAGGCAGGGGTGAAAAAACTGGTAGACACCTATGGTGGAATTGATATTGCAGTCAATAACGCGGGTCTGATGCCTCTGTCCAATATTGACGAATTCAAAACCGATGAATGGGACAAGATGGTGGACGTCAATATCAAAGGGGTCTTGAATCTGTCGGCCGCCGTGCTCCCTCATTTTATTAAGCACCGTGCCGGGCACATTATAAATACTTCATCGGTTGCGGGGCGCAAAGTGTTGGGCCAGGGCTTTGCTGTGTACGCTGCGACGAAATTCGCGGTCAGTGCCTTTACCGAAGGGCTGCGCATGGAAGTAGGGCAGAAATATAACATTCGTGTCACCAGCATTCAGCCGGGTGCAACGGCGACTGAACTGTTCAATCACACAACCAGCGAAGAGTTTTTGCAAGTCATGGCTGGTTTTTCAAGCCAGGTAGAGTTCCTATTGCCTGCCGACATTGCGGACACTGTTCTGTATGCGGTGTCCGCACCTGAGCACGTTAATATTGCCGAGCTTTACGTCATGCCAACCAACCAGGTTTGACCCGCAGGCTATACGCTTATCAGCTCCAGAGCTTGACCCTCGCGGGTTGAGCTTTCGAGCTTCGCCCGCCTGGAAATTCATTGGCCTTTGCCAGTTGCGTGGAAGCATTCCAACGATTTCCATACCGTATCGTGATCGTATGCTGGCAGAAGGTCTATCAGACAGTGCATCACCGGAGCGCGTTGGCGGGAGGTGTTAAATCATCCTGTCGTGAGCTTTACGTCTGCGACCGCGTCAAATTTCAACCGTGCAGCTTCAACGTCAGGCAGTTTGTCGAGCGTCCATTTATGCAACTCGCGAAATGGCTGCTGCAGCGTCCGCCCAAGCGGGGTGATTTCATACTGAACTGCCACGGGCGAAAACGAAATGACCTGGCGCGAGACGAGACCATTGCGTTCCAGCCGCCGCAGGGACTGTGTGAGGGCTTTCTGGGTGACACCCTCCAGGCGACGTTTGATGGCATTGAAGCGATGCGGCCCGTCATCAAGCACGGCCAGAACCATCATCGACCACTTGTCCGCGATCTGATCGAAAAGCGCCCGGCTTGGGCAGTCCGATGAAAAACATTGCGGCTCTAATTCCAGCATCAAATTTTCTCCCGGTGTACTGAGGCTACTCTAAGTGCCTGATTGACGTCAGGTCTACAAAATATACTTGTGTGGCGTGCAAAAGCAAATAAAGTCCATCCAATATCCAAGGCTGGAAACAGCCGGGAGAAAGATTCGCTGCTCCAGAAGTCTGAGCAATGAGTAGATCACCGCTAAAATTTATTCTTTTATGGAATAAGCATAAGTAAATATATTCCTAGCTCATAGGGTTTACCGTGCTACCTTGCTGTCACCGGGCCGCCGGATATGTTTAACCTTATTACGATGGTATGACTATGTCCGGTGCCCGAATCTTATACATCAGCCTTAAGGCTCTGTCGCAGGACGGAGCCCCTGCAGCGATTTTTCACGCCGGCAATATCCGCATCAGTACTTTCACCTCCATTGCCGTTCCATTCGTGACCGGCAAACCTCTCCCTTGTCAGGCCAACAGCGAAGCCTGTAGTGCAATCAGCGAAGGCTTGGCGTTTCTTCTCCACGCCATGTGAATCGTCTTCACCAGGCCTCTGCACACTGAAAATCCAGTCAACCCTCCTCAGATAACACTCGGTTTGGGGTGCAGTGCGAAGTGTGAATGACAGGGCGACTGTTCCGGGCAATATCTATAACGGCTAACAACCATGCCAAACTATTTGGATGAAGCTCATCGAGCTGAAATCGTTAAACTGAGCACGACCGTAACCGGTAAAACTGAATGGCCCACCTGGCTTTTGTTAACCGGGTTCTATCTGGCGTGGGCGGTTATTGTTTTTTATGGGAAGGTACTTGGCGAAGCATTCACCCTCGTCCTGTTGGTTCCGCTGATTGTGCTCTGGATGTCGATCCAACATGAGCTTATCCACGGTCATCCCACCCGGTGGCCTGTTTTTAACAAGGCCCTGGGGTTTCTGCCGTTTGCCGTGTGGTACCCCTACGATATTTATAGGGACACCCATTTGGCGCATCACAACGATGAGGTGCTGACGGTGCCGGGTCAAGATCCGGAAAGTCGTTATGTTACCGGAGCTGTCTGGTTGCGCTCGCCTCGGTATATCCGAACGCTGTTGTGGGTAAACAAGACCTCGGGTGGTCGTTTGTTTATGGGCGCGCCGTTGGCGGTAATAACCCTTGTGGGTGGCGAGATCGGAAGGCTGTTTCACAGCAGGCGAATCGCTTGGCGGATGTGGTCCGGTCATATACTCGGTGTTGGCATGGTGCTGGCAGTGGTGGAGCAATACAGCGCCATCAGTGCCATACAGTACCTATTCCTGGTTTCGCTGCCGGCCTTGTCGATTGCCATGGTCAGATCGTTTTACGAACATCGTCCGTCAACGCTTCCGGAACACCGTACGATTATCAACGAATCGTCAGGGCTGTTGAGTTGGCTGTTTCTTAACCTCAATCTTCACCTGGTTCATCACGATCTTCCCGGCCTGCCCTGGTTTTACTTACCCCGGGTGTATAGAGCCAAGCGTGACCAATGGATTGCGCGAAACAATGGCTATGTCAGTGCTGGCTACTTCCCGTTATTGAAGAAACATCTATTCAGTCCCGTGGACTGTCCTCGCCACCCGGTCGAGCACTGAGCTATGCAAGCTAATCTGAGCGTCGAAAAATGATACGTTTTGAAGCCATCAAAAAAACTCATAAAGGCAGCCCGCGAACGGCCGTAAGCGATTTGACGCTTCACGTCCGTGAGGGTGAGATCTGTGTATTTGTCGGACCTAGCGGATGTGGCAAAACAACCCTTTTGCGAATGATCAACAGGCTGGACATTCAGGACAGTGGCCTCATCTATGTCAATGGCGTGGCAACCGATGAGCTTGACGTCGTTACGTTACGCCGTGGCATTGGTTTCATGATGCAAAGCGCAGCCTTGTTCCCCCACCAGACGGTTGCAGAGAATATTGGTGCAGTACCGCGACTCCTGGGCTGGAACAAGCATAAAATCCGCCAGCGCGTGAGCGAGCTCATCTCTCTGGTAGGACTTCAGCCGGAATTTCTTCAGCGCTACCCTAATCAGCTGTCGGGCGGGCAGCAAAGTCGTGTCGCTTTGGCGAGGGCGTTGGCCTCGGACCCGCCGGTTGTATTGATGGACGAACCCTTTGCCGCGCTTGATCCGGTAATACGTGAGCGACTGCAGGATGAACTGGTTGCGCTTCAGAGACGGTTGCATAAAACCATTATTTTGGTGACCCACGATATGGAGGAGGCCATCAAGATTGGCGACCGGATTGCCATCTTTGAAGGCGAAGGAAGGCTTGCTCAGTTCGATACACCTCACACTATTCTTGCCCGTCCTGCCAGCGAGTTTGTGAAGAGCTTTATCGGCAGGGATCCGCTACTGAAAAGGCTTTCGTTGATGAAAGTTTCTGATCTTCCGGCGGAGAAGGTCAGTGGTGAGTTCAAACTGCTGCTGGATGACAATTCCAACCCGTTGACGTGGGTCAGTGAATCAGATGTGCCTGTTCCGGAACTGACAACGGTGTCGAGTAACGACTCGCTGCATCACGCACTCGTTAAAATTCTGACGGTGCCGATCGGTGTGGTTGTTCGCGTAAACGAGGCGGGCGTTTACGAAGGTTGCCTCTCGATTACCAGCCTTCACAGCGCGCTCAATGAGCGTCGCTTCGGAAATGCGCAATGATTGACGGGGCCTGGATCGTTGAAAACTGGCAGCAGATTGGCCTGCTGTTAATTGATCATATTCAGATGGTGACCCTGGCCCTGTGCACAGGCGTTCTGTTGGCGGGCGCAATGGTGCTCTTGACGTTGTGGCAGCCCGGGTTGGCGCGACCGATGATTTATACCTGCGGCCTACTCTTTACCATTCCGTCCCTGGCACTGTTTATTTTGATAATGCCTTTTACCGGACTGTCTAAGACCACGGCGGTCATTGGTTTGAGCCTGTATGCCTTGCTTATCGTGTTACAGAACACATTGGCGGGACTTGCGAGTCTCCCTGCGGACGTGGTGGAGGAAGCCCGTGCGCTCGGGTATACGCGCATGCAGAGATTCCTCGGGGTAGAACTTCCACTGGCGCTGCCTGCGTTATTGGCGGGCTTGCGAACCACCTCGGTTACTTTGGTGGGGTTGGTGACGGTGACTGCCTTGATTGGCCAAGGCGGACTAGGCCAGCTGTTCATCACCGGGCTGGCTCAAAGCTTCACTACGCCTGTGGCGGTCAGCCCGGTGCTAACGGTGATATTGGCCTTATGTTTTGATTTTCTGTTTTATTCAATCAATAAATGGCTGGTGCCTTGGGTGCGCTGATGGACATGATCGTGAGCGTCTACTTATGGTTTTCTCTTCCTGATCATTGGTGGGGTGAAAACGGAATACTGACTCGGCTTGCAGAGCATATTTATTATGTGTCGTTGAGTCTGCTTATTGCTTGTGTAATAGCGTTGCCGCTAGGTGTGCTGTTGGCCAATTACCGTAAAGGTGCACACGTGGCAATCGCAGTGTTCAATATCGGGCGGGCATTACCTTCTCTGGGTATCGTGATACTTGCAATCATGCTCATTGGCTATGACACCAGCACGGTCATTATCGCGTTGGTGACCATGAGTATCCCGCCGATATTGAGCAATACCTATGTTGGAATCGATCAGGTGGATTCGTCTCTGAAGCAGGCTGCCAGATCGATGGGGATGCGCAGAGGGCAGGTGTTTATTCAGCTTGAGTGGCCTCTGGCCTTTCCGCTGATCTTTTCGGGGTTCCGATCGGCCCTGGTGCAACTTATAGCGACAGCCACGATTGCGGCGTATGCAGGCTTCGGCGGACTGGGCAGGTTTCTGATTGACGGACTGGGGCGAAATGATACGCCGCAAATTATTGGTGGCGCCGTGATGGTGTCGGCACTTGCGATTGTCAGTGAGTGGGTTTGTTCAATAATAGAAACGCTCATGGTTCGAAAATGGCGGGCGGGAAGTATCGAACCAGGCGCTCAATGACCCCGCGCCTTTTAAACAACGTATTCACTTTGCAGAGGTGCAGACCCCAATGAAAAACAAACAACGTTCGAAGGTTCGCTCAGTGCGCGCGGTTTCATTGTTGCTAGGGTTAGGCTGGCTGGTTGGCAACAGCTTTGCCAGTGCTCAGTCCATCACCATTGGAGGGGCCAATTTTTCCGAGCAGACGATTCTCGCCAACATTTATGCCTCAGCCTTGAAAAACCAAGGGATAGACGTCAAGACCCGACTCAATCTGGGCAATCGCCAGATCATCGCCCAGGCGCTGGAAAACGGGGATATAGACGTCGTACCCGAATACCTGGGATCACTGTTGAGCTTCTATGACGACAAGACCGCCCTGACCACCCAAAAGGAGATCCTCAGTGCTTTGCAACAGAAGTTGCCGGCGGATCTCCAACTGCTTGAACCTTCGTCGGCGGGCTCCATTACCGCATGGGCCGTCACTAAAAAAACCGCAGAGAAGTACAACTTGCACACCTTGTCCGACCTGGCGCCCGTATCGGGAGATTTGACTCTGGGCGGGCCTCCCGAAGTCGCCACGGCTGCGTTAGGCCTGCCCGGGTTGAAGGCGGTCTATGGCATCAACTTCAAAAGCATCAAATCGCTGGACATGGGCGGACCCTTGTCACGGCTGGCGTTGAACTCCGGCGCTATCGACGTGGCGACGGTGGTCTCCACGCAAGGCATCCTGGCGAAGGAGCCCTGGGTTGTCCTCGAGGACAACAAGCACCAGCAACCGCTGCAAAACATCACGCCGCTGGGGCGCAAAGCGTTGCTGACCCCGGAGGTCACCAAGGTACTTAATCAGGTCTCTGCAAAACTGACCGATGAAGACCTCAAGCAACTCAATCGCCTTGTTGATATTGATCACAAGGATCCAGCAAAAGTCGCTGCGCAGTGGGTCACCGAACATACCGCCAAGACGGCCCAGTGAAAAGGAATGTGACTTTGATAAGGTCGCGGAGGCGTTATGTCGACTAAAAGTATGATGTTGAATCTGTTCTTTTTTAACCCTCAAGGCGACCATCGTTTTTCCTGGCGCCACCCGAAGTCTCCGACCAAAGAGATATTCACGCTGGGGTACTACGTAAAACTGGTGCAGGCGGCGGAGGCGGCGAAGTTTGATGCGGTTTTTGTCGCGGACCACGTCGCGGTCTGGGACTCTGTGGCCAGCGGGTTGAGGCACTATGCCAACGCCCGCCTTGAACCGATTACGCTGTTGTCCGCACTGGCTGCGGTTACCGAGCACATAGGCCTGATGGGCACGGCTTCGACCTCCTATAACGAGCCTTTCAATCTCGCGCGATATTTTGCGTCGCTGGACTACCTCAGCGACGGACGAGCCAGCTGGAATATCGTGACTTCCTGGCTGGAAGAGGAGGCCTCCAATTTCGGATTGTCAGGCGTGACGAAGCACGGTGATCGTTATCTTCGGGCCGAGGAGTTCATCCACGTCGTCAAGCAGCTTTGGGACTCATGGGAGCAGGGGGCGCTTGAATTTAACAAGGGAACCGGCGACTTCGCCGACCCGTCGAAAATTCATTCGATCAATCACAAAGGCGCATATTTCAGCGTACGTGGGCCGCTTAATGTACCGCGTCCACCTCAGGGCCACCCGGTTCTCGCCCAGGCGGGGTCCTCTGAAGCCGGAAAGAACCTGGCCGCTGCACATGCGGACGTGCACTTCTGTTTTATCAATTCGGTCGAAGAAGGGTTGGCGTACAGGGCTGATTTGAATCGTCGACTCGAGTTGAAGGGCAGGCATCCCAGTGATCTGAAAATCATCACCGGCGTGCTTCCGGTGGTGCTCGGGGATGAGACTGAGGAGGAACGCCGTCGGCACCTGGAGGACAGTCTTATCATCGATGCCGTAGCGATTGACCTGGTCTCCAGCTACACCCGGCTGGACCTGACAGGATTATCACCGGACGGCCCATTGCCACCGCTGCCGGATGAGTCTGAGTTTGACGGAATTCGAACTGAGCTGGCCCTGCTCAAGCAGTACGACACCTCCTTGTCCATCCGCGAAATAGGACGCCGGTTGGTCAAGAGCTCGAGTACCTGGCTGCTGATCGGAACGGCAGAACGCATTGCCGATAAGCTTTCAGCGTTATACGAGTCGAATGCCGTCGATGGCTACAACCTTATGTTTCCGTTTTTGCCCACTGACTTCGAAACATTCACTCGTGGCGTGGTGCCTCTGCTGCAAGCCAGAGGCGTGTTTCGCCAGGAATACGAACCAGGGACATTAAGGGATCGCTTGGGCTTGAAAACGCCTGCCAACAGGTTCCTGCTGTGATCAGCGGCAATCGCACACTATGAACGGATTCATGATCGGCGATCTATCCATGTACCTCGCTCCCGCCCGGGTTTTACAGGCTCAGGACGCTTGGCTTGAACGCATTCGGGAGATTCTCGGCAAGCGCCGAGGGCAAAAGCAGATCGTTGATCTCGCGGCGCACTGGCTTTCCCCTGATCTGTTGTTATCCCAGACCTGCGGCTATCCATTCGTAACGTCGCTGCGGGGAAAGGTGAGGCTGATAGGACGCCCGAGCTATGAGCTTACCCATAGCTCTGGGGGGGATCATTGCAGTTTGCTGCTTTGTAGGGCTGATTCGGCCGTGACTGAACTAACGGGTTTCCAGGGCAGCCATGGCCTTATCAACGCCCGGGATTCCAACTCAGGAATGAATTTATTGCGCCACTCGCTGGCCGATATCAGCGACCGCGGGTTTTTCTCGCAAATCACCTTCACCGGATCCCACAGGGAGAGTATGCGACAGTTGAAAAGGGGCGAGGGCGATTTGGCTGCCATCGACAGTGTCACCTACGATTATCTTGCGAGAGATAACAGTGCCGAGATCGAAGGCCTCAGGATTCTGGTGCGGAGTGCGCGCAGTCCCTGCTTGCCTTACATAACTTCGATGGGTCAAACGGCTGCGGACGCCGCTTCAATCAGGAGCGCAATGAACGAAGCCCTGGGCCAGCTTCCCGAGGTTTCCCGTGACCTTGCGATCAAGGAAGTGCTGTCGGCCAGTGAGGCTGACTATGAGTGTCTTCTGGAGTATGAGCGCAGTGCTGTCAATCGCGGCTTTTCTTTTTTAGCGTCCTGAGCAGCTTTAGCGTCCTGAGCAGCGAGCCGTTCCTGGATGCCCTCAGATATGCCCCCATTTTTGCCCTCAGGCAACACGGGTGCACGAGCAATCGTGGACGGAAATTTCTAGCGGAACCCAATATGGCAATCGCTTGCTTTCCGTTCTCATGAATAAACGAGATTTATCAGTATGTCCGCAGCGAGTAATGCTACTGCCAGCATGAATAAGACTCGAAAGCTCATTGAGATGATTCTTACAGTGACGCGTTAAATTCGTCGATCAGGGCTTCCCTGTACTTCAAAGCGGATATCGACAGCTCACCGAGTTTGCTGGCAACCGCGCTTAACAAACCCTGTGCCAGCAACATAAAGGCACACATGCTGTTGCTGAAGAACAAGCTGTGATTGGGGACATAGAAGCTGTGCAACGCCACCTTGGCCAGTGGCGAGCTGGCAGAGTCGGTCAGTGCTATGACTTTGATCCCATGGCGAGCGGCGACCTCGGCCGTGGCCAGGACGCTGGGTGTGTAGGGGAAACAGCTGGACACGACCAGTACGTCACCCTTGTCCAGCTGTGCGAGGGCATCCGCCACACCTTGCCGACTGGAGTCCAGGGCCGCTACATCCGGACGCAACATGCCCAGGCCGTAGGACATGAACAGCGCCAGTGAATTGAACTGGCGCATGCCATGAATCCGAATCCGGCGGGCACTGGCCAGCAGTTCTACCGTCTTTACAAACACATCGGGATCGACCTGCTCGATCATGCTGGCGATGTTGGCGCTTTCCTGGCGGCCCAGACGAGTCAGATGATTGAGGATGTCCTTGTCTTCATGATTGATTACCAACCGTGAGGCCTGATCACTATAGAAATGCTTGCCTTCGGTAATCTCTCGGCGAAACACATCCTGCAATTTGCTGAAGCCGCCATAGCCCAGCCGTTGCGCCAGCCGGGACAGGGTCGAGGCGTTGACATCCAGTTGCTCTGCAAGCTCGCTGATCGAACACACTGCCGTGCGTTGGGGAGATTCGATCAGCGCCATCAGCACGCGCCTGGAACTGCTGCCCAACGCGATATCGACTTCACGCCGCTCGATGGCCGCGAGCAGTTGCTTGAGGCCGTCCAATGTGTCGGGAAGTGCTGCCGGGGCTTTATTCATTAACGGTATCCATTATTCAGTGAGCACCTGCGCTCCACCCTCAACGATCCGAGCATGCGTCGATCAACGAACGGTGGACCACACCTTCAGCATCGGGTTGGTCAGGGTTCGGTTGCGTATAAACACGCCACTCTACAGTGTTGGCACTAATCAGAAAAACACCGGTTGCCAGGGTGTTTTCGTTATCCGAATCATCCGCTGCGCAGCGATAGACAGGCAGGTCCTCCCCCGAAATATCGCGCAGGATACTCAGCGCTACGTTGGCGTCCAGATCACCTGGAAGCTGTCGCAGGCGCTGGTCGATACACTGCTGTCGAGCGCCAGAGCTGGCGGTGATGCGCTGTCCCACCTGGCTCAACGACAGAGACACCAGATGGTTTGAATGCCCCGCCGGCCATTGGATTTCACTGACATTGCTGCCCTCGGCGCTGGCCTCGACACTGACGACTCGGGCGCTCCCTGCCTGGCCGAAGGTGTGGTGAAACGCCCCGGCGCGATCAGTGCGGGTCACCACGGCAATCGCCTCGTCGATACTGCTGGCGTCAAGGGTCGCGCGCGCCAGGATCTGTCGAGGAATGCCGACAGGAATGCGTGCCGGGCGGATGTTGTTGACGGTCGCCACCAGGCCGCGCTCATTGATCGCCAGCGTGTGCCCAGGCAAGGACCCTGGATAGATAAAGCTGCTGAACGCCAGGCCCGATTCGGGCGTGGCGTGCAAGAGCGCGCAGTGGCGCTTGAGTTGCGGCAGGCCGTCTTCGTTATGAGCGATCAGCGTACCGGCGGGGGTTGGACCGAATACTGTCGTGCAGCCATCCACGCTCTGTTCATGCACATAGTCACCTCGGCAATTCCACATGAACACTTCGTCAAGCGGCAGTTGCAATCCGTCGGCCAGTCCCTCGATTTCCTGCCAATAGCGGGGGGAACTCGGTTTGCACCTGTTGACGCATCTGCAAAGCCGCCGGGGTTTGCGCCTGCAAGGCCAGGTATTGCCAAAGCTCAAGAAGGCGCAGATGCGCAAGCACGGCATCCCGACCGAAGACGCCCAGCCCGTGACCAATCGCGTAAGCGCTTCCATCAAGATGAATAGAGGGCAGTGTCATGGCATCTCCTCAGGATACGTGTTGCAGGAATTCCCGCAGTCGGGCACTGGGTGGGTTGGCGATCAATTCAGCGGGGGCACCGCCCTCGGCGATGCGGCCCTTGTCGATGAAGATCAGGCGCATGGCGACTTTGCGGGCGAAGTCCACTTCGTGGGTGACGATGACCATCGTCATGCCCTCATCCGCCAGCGACTTCATGACGGTCAGCACCTCGTGGCGCAACTCCGGGTCGAGGGCGGAAGTCGGCTCGTCGAACAGCATCAACTTGGGTTTTACTGCCAGCGCCCGGGCGATCGCCACGCGTTGCTGCTGGCCGCCCGACAGCTCGGAAGGGTAATGATCGGCACGGTCGGCCAGGCCGACTTTGGCCAAGAGTTCGGCGGCGAGTTTCTCCGCCTCCTTGCGGCTGGCGCCGCGCACGCGCACCGGGCCGAAAGCGACGTTCTGCAGCGCGGTCATCTGTGGGAACAGATGGAACTGCTGGAACACCATGCCCGTTTCCTGACGAATCAGGCGCTCGTCGACCTTGGGGTTATTGACTTCCAGGCCATCGACCATCAGTTGGCCGTCGGTGACTTCCTCCAGTTTGTTGATGCAGCGCAGCAGCGTCGACTTTCCCGAGCCCGAAGGACCAATGATCACCACCACTTCGCCGCTGGCGATCTTGAGGTCGATGTCGTGCAACACTTGGGTGCTGCCGAAGTGCTTGGAAACACCTTTGAACTCAATCATAGGATTTTCAGCCTCGATTCCATGCGCCGCAGCACATAGCTCAGCACCAGGGTAATGATCAGATAGATGACGGCAACTGCAGACCAGATCTCCATGGCACGGAAATTACCGGCGATGACTTCCTGGCCCTGGCGCGTCAGTTCGGCAACGCCGATGACAATGAACAGTGACGTATCCTTGATGCTGACAATCCACTGGTTGCCCAGCGCCGGGATCATGCGTCGAAACGCCAAGGGGGCGATGACGTAGCGCAGCGTGTCGCGCCTGGACAAACCCAGCGCCAGCCCCGCTTCGCGAAAGCCACGGTGGATCGACAGCACTGCACCACGGGTGATCTCAGCGATGTAGGCCCCGGAGTTGAGCATGATGGTCACCACGGCTGCGGTGAAAGGGTCGATGCGCACCGGAACCATCATGGGCAAGGCAAAGTAGATGAACATCACCTGCACCATGATCGGGGTGCCACGGATCAGTTCAATGAACACAAGCGCAACGCGGCTGCTGAAAAAACCGCCGTAGGCGCGGGCAAAGCCCGCGACCACGCCGATCACGGCTCCACCGATCAGACCCAGGATCGAAATCCACAAGGTCAGCTTGGCGCCTTCGAGCAGTACCGGTAGCGCATCCCAAATGGCGCTCCATTGGAAATGCATGCTGAATTCTCTGTTGATGAGGGGCGGGGATTATTTCGGGTCAGTGCCGAACCATTTGCGGTAGATCTGCGCATACGTACCGTTTTCACGGATCTTTTTCAGCGCGGCGTTGACCGGTTCACGCAGTTCGCTGCCTTTTGGGAAACCGATGCCGTACTGCTGGGCGAGCATCTGCTGGCCGACCGCTTTTACCTGGCCTTCGCCGGCGGTCTTGATGTAGTACAGGACGTTCGGCGTATCGTGCATGGCGGCATCGACACGGCCAGTGCGCAATTCAAGGTAGGCGTTGTCGATATTGGGGAACTGACGCAGGTCGCTGGCCTTCAGGTTGGCCTTGGCATAATCCGCCGCCGACGTACCGCTTTTCACCGCCAGGGTCTTGCCGGCGATGTCTGCTTCACCCTTGATCGTGTCGTTGTCGCTCTTGACCATTAAGAGAAAGCCGCTGTCGTAGTAGCCATCGGAAAAGTCGATAGCTTGCTTGCGCTCTTCCTTGATGGTGATACCGGCCAACGCTACGTCGACATTGCGTGTTTGCAGGGCAGGGATGATCCCATTGAAATCCATGGGTTTTAGCTGGGAGGTGACGCCCATTTCTTTCGCAATCGCCGCCCACAGGTCGATATCGAACCCCACGTATTCGTTGCCTTGCTTGAACTCGAAAGGCACGAATGCCGTATCGGTGGCCACTAGCAATTCCTTGCCGGCAGCGAACGAGCTCGAGGTGGTGGCAAGTGCCATTACCGCCAGTGAGGCCTTCAGAAAGTTCTTCACGCGTGTTTTCTCTTCAGGGGGATACAAGCCCCAAGGCAAGCCTGGGACGGTGGGGATAGCGGCAGTTTAATTTTTGAGTGATGCATCACGACCCACTCCATTTTTTTATTGTTGGCCCGGCTAGCCACCTGAGAAAGGAGGCGCACTAAAAATTTGCTATTTCGCAAAATATAAATGCATTTAATTTGTATGCAACTATATTTTGCTTCTCGCGATTCAGTCTGATAGGCCGGATTTTCCCAGTAAATGCTAGGTTTTATAGCGTTTAAACCGACCTTCCTGATGTTGAATGGCTTGCAAAAAATTAATTGCATTTGAAATTAATGCATCTATTATTTGCAAAAATATTGGGGGCGGCAGTATGAGCCACGTCTTTCATCGCAGCCTTACACATAGCTACCCAATGGCCGTCCGGGGTGAGGGGCCTTATCTGATCGACAGCAACAACCGTCGCTACCTTTATGCCAGCGGTGGGGCGGCGGTGTCATGCCTGGGCCATAGCGACCCCCAGGTGATCAAGGCCGTGCGCCAACAGGTGGGCCAGCTGGCCTACGCACACACTTCGTTCTTCACCACCCAGGTCATGGAAGAACTGGCGGATTTTCTGGTTGCCCGCGCACCTGAAGGGATTACATCGGTGTACTTCGTCTCGGGTGGGTCCGAAGCGATAGAAGCGGCATTGAAATTGGCCCGCCAGTATTTCATCGAAGTGGGCCAGCCTCAGCGCAAGCACTTGATCGCACGTCGCCAGAGTTACCACGGCAATACCTTGGGGGCGTTGGCCGCGGGTGGGAATGAGTGGCGGCGCAAGCAGTTTGAACCGCTGCTGATCGACGTCAGCCACGTTAGTCCCTGCTATGCCTACCGTGAGCAGCAACCGGGCGAAACCCCGGAGGCCATGGGCGTGCGCCTGGCGGCCGAACTGGAGACGGAGATCCTGCGGCTGGGGGCTGAAAATGTCATGGCGTTTGTGGCCGAGCCCGTTGTAGGGGCGACGCTGGGTGCCGTGGTTGCCGTGCCGGGCTACTTTAAGCGCATTCGTGAGGTATGCGACCGCCACGGGGTGTTGTTGATCCTCGATGAGGTCATGTGCGGCATGGGCCGCACCGGAACTCTTTTTGCAGCCGAGCAGGAAGGCATCACGGCTGACCTGATCACAATCGCCAAAGGCCTGGGCGCGGGCTATCAGCCGATAGGGGCAACGTTGGTGAGTCAGAGAATCCGTGATGCCATTGCGGAGGGCTCAGGATTTTTCCAGCATGGTCACACCTATATTGGCCACGCCACCGCCTGCGCGGCAGCACTGGCGGTGCAGAAAGCCATCGAGTCCCGCGGCTTGCTGGACCGGGTCAATCACCTGGGCGCGGGTCTGCGTGAACGTTTGCTGGCGCAGTTGGGTGAGCATCCGCACGTGGGTGAGATTCGCGGGCGCGGTTTATTTCAGGGCATCGAATTGGTTGCCGACCGAGCCAGCAAGACCCCGTTCGACTCCGCGCTGAAGCTGCACGCCAAACTCAAGCAGTCCGCCATGGCGGCAGGCCTGATGTGCTACCCGATGGGTGGCACGGTCGATGGGCTGCGGGGCGATCATATCCTGTTGGCGCCGCCATTTATTCTTGAAGACTGTCACTTGGATGAGATAACCGACAAACTCCTGAGTGCGATGAACAGCACTTTGAAAAGCCTCTGAGGGAGTAGTGCATGACGATTCAATCGCGGCTCAGCGAATTGACTGAAGCGAGCATGGACGACGCTCAACGCGCAGTGCTCAAGGACATTCTTGCGGGGCCACGCGGAAACTTGGACGGCCCATTCCTGGCGTGGATTCAAAGCCCGGAACTGGCCAGTCATGCGCAGCGTCTGGGGGCGTTCTGTCGGTATGGCACACGGCTTGAACTGCGCCTGACCGAACTTGCGATCCTGTTCACTGCCGCCTGGTGGCAGTCCCAGGCGGAGTGGCAGATTCATGAGCCAATCGCCCGCACAGCGGGTGTCACAGGCTCGGTTATTGAAGCACTGCGGCAGCAGGCCGTGCCGGTATTTGTGCGCGAAGATGAACACTTGGTCTACAGCCTGGGCAAGTCGTTGTATGAGACGCGTCGTATAGACGAGACTTTGTATGCGAGTGCAGTCAAGGCGTTCGGGGAGCCAGGCGTTGTAGAGCTTGTCGGAGTTTTCGGATATTACTCACTGGTAGCAATGACCTTGAATGTGTTCGCGGTGCGCCGTCATACCGATGCACCTCTACCATTTGTTGAGATATGAGTGCATTGCTGAATCGATGCTCTGAGCCCTTCGTACCAAAGAATTCTGCGACGACGCTATCGTGTCGTGCCTTGCCAAATCGGGGGGAGTGCGGCTTTCACTAGTGACCAATCGAGCTGACGCACTGAGTACTGGCAAGACCATTTGACTAAAGACTCTCAGGATCTCCAAAAAACATCTGGATCCGCGACCTCAACCAACGCTCCCCCGGGTCATTGTCCTGAGCCCCGCGCCAGGCCATGTGCAGCTCGAACGTGCGGGTTTCAATCGGCAGGTCTTCAGAGCGAACGCCTCCGGCTGCAGTCAGTACCTGCGCAGCATAGTCAGGCACGGTGGCGATGATGTCAGTGCCGGTCAGCAGTGTGGCCAGGCCGTTGAACTGTGGCACGGCGAGGACTACATGGCGTTTGCGGTCCAGTTTCTCCAGATGTTCGTCAATGAACCCGCTCAGGTCGCCGGCGAAGGAAACCAGCGCGTGCGGGCGTGCACAGAAGTCGTCCAGGCTGAGCGGGCCGGGTATCGAGTCGGCCCGCAACAGTTGCGGCTTGCTCCTGCGCAATACCTTGCGCTTGGCGTTTGCGGGCAGGTCCTGGGTGTAGCTGACACCCACCGAAATCTCACCCGAGGCCAGTAATGGCGGCATGAGGATGTAATTGACCCGTCTCACCACCAGCACAATCCCCGGTGCTTCGGATCGTAACCGTTTGAGCAGGGTCGGCAGCAAGGCAAACTCGACGTCGTCCGAAAGGCCGATGCGAAACACCGAGGTGCTGGTGGCCGGGTCGAACTCTGAAGCACGGCTGACCGCTGTCGAGATGGAGTCGAGTGCCGGGGAGAGCAGGGCGAAGATTTCCGTCGCTCGGGCCGTGGGCTCCATGCTGCGCCCGGTACGCACGAACAGCGGATCATCGAACAGGCCGCGCAGTCGCGACAGCGCGGCGCTGATTGCCGGCTGACCCAAAAACAGCTTTTCTGCCGCACGCGTAACGCTGCGCTCATGCATCAGGGTCTCGAAAACGATGAGCAGATTGAGGTCGACGCGACGCAGGTCGTTACGATTCATGCGGAATATCTCGGGCCATTTGTCGGTTGAGGACGTGAGCAGGGTGCGATAGTACGAGCAAATGCGGGTCGGGCGCAGGGAAAATTAATGGCAAGGGCACGGAATGTCCACATGGCTTGCAATGTCTCGTCGACATGCGAACAATGGCGGCCATTACGCATATTGGCGTCCAGACGCTGTCTGGCTGCGACATGCAGCTCACAGGACACAATCGATGACAGGCATGTCGACTATCAATAGCCACCGATAGTGTTCCCGGCAATGCCCGGATAAAGTTTGTGGCATCAAGGTTTACCAGGCGAGGTTCTAAATGTCCCGCACGATCCGTTTTCACCAGTTTGGCCCGGCCGAGGTGCTCAAGCTCGAAGAGCATCCTGTCGCGTCGCCTGTCACCGGCGAGGTGCAGGTGCGCGTCCAGGCCATCGGTGTCAGCTGGTACGACGTTCTCTGGCGACAAAATCTCGCGTCTACTCAGGCCCGGCTGCCTGCCGGTCTGGGTTATGAGATGGCTGGCGTGGTCACAGCGCTGGGCGATGGGGTCGATGATCTGCAAGTGGGCGACAAGGTCGCCAGCTTCCCGGCAGCCGATGCCAACCAGCACCCGGTCTACGGCGAAACCATCGTACTGCCGCGGCGTGCACTGACGCGTTATCCGGATGTGCTTTCGCCGGTCGAGGCCAGCGTACATTACACACCGTATCTGGTGGCGTACTTTGCCTATGTGGATCTGGCGCGTATCAAGGCCGGGCAGACCGTACTGGTGACCGATGCCAGCCACTGTTCCGGCCCTTCGTTCGTACAGTTGGGCAAGGCGCTGGGTGTCCGGGTGATTGCCGCAACCAAGACTGAAGACGCACGTGAGTATCTGTTGTCGCTTGGCGCAGACAAGGTCGTGGTGACGGAAGAGCAGGACTTGTTGATGGCAATCAACAAATACACCGAAAATCGTGGCGTCGACGCCGTTTTTGACGGCCTCGGCGGTCCACAAATGTCGATCATGGGCGATGTGCTTGCGCCTCGTGGCAGCCTGGTGCTGTATGGCCTGCAGGGCGGCAATCAGACGCCGTTTCCGGCGTGTGCCGCGTTCCAGAAGAACATTCAGTTCTACGTGCACTGCCTGGGCAATTTCACCGGCAAGCCCGAGCTGGGCATTACCCAGGATGAAGCCGCACTGCAACGCGCCTTGCAGCAGATCAATCAAATGACCGCCGACAAGGTACTGATGCCGTTGCAGACGCGCAGTTTTCCGTTCGAGCAGGTGGTGCAGGCGCACCGTTACATGGATGTCTGCCCGATTGGCGGGCGTGCGGTGCTGGAAGTCGAGGCGCTCTGACTCGTCAATTTTCAACTCAGAGACCTTCAGTAAAAAGCCTTCCGAACGGAAAGCTTTTTACAGGCTGGTTTAAAAACGGCCCCTCATTAAACAGTTCTCAATCACGCAGCGCTCGGGCGTCTACGGAATGGATAATAGTGATACGGACATTAAAAAGATAACCGCTGCAGGGCGCGTGAATCCAGGATCAACTGTTTATTCGAGTTTATAAGTTCTGTCAGCGCGCGTTGTCTGTAGATGGCGTTTCCTACGAGTCTCGACGACAACGTGGCTGGCTGGAAAGAGTGGCAGCCTCTGCAAGGTCTTGAAGCGCCAGCCTCAAGGCGGGCGGCCTGGCGTAGGGACGATTGGCTCGCGCCCTATGAACGTGATCGACTTATTAAACGGTAAGTTTAAATGGGGTGAAAACTGCCGGTAGACTGCACTGTTTTTGAATGAAAACTGTGCCTTGTAATTGGGTTCGATATATTGATAATGCGTCGGTAATTATTACTCAGGGAATGAGTCATGCTCGACTATAAATTGGGTTGTCAGCTTGATGTTCAATGTTCTGCCTGCACCATGTCGTGCCGTGAGCGACAGGCAGGTGACACACAATGAGTTCTATCCACGAACAGGCAATGAACTACGTCTACCAGCAAGTACTGCAACGCTTGCTGGGGTATTTCACTCGTGCGGAGCGCACGGCGTTACAACTCTTGATTCAGCGATTGATTGTTGCGGCAGGCGGGATTGAGCGTATTTCCGGCTTCAAGGTGCTGATCGCCTTTGGCGGTGGCAAAGACAGTGCCTACACGCTGGCCTTTTTGCGCGCCGCTCAGTTGAGTATTGCCTGTCGGTCGCCCGGGACATTCACCCTGCGGGTTGCCAACCGACGCCACGCGGGCATGACGCCTGCGGTAATGGATAACATCAACCGTACTTATTCAGCGTTGTTCCTGTATGACGACCCGCGTGTCGAAATGCTGGTCATCGACAACCAGTACACCCAAGCCTTCGAACCGGATCTGCCTTTTTCCGGCTCAGGACGTGAGCAGAACCGCCTGGACATGCTGCTGGGTGGCCACCTGTCTGCAGGAGACGCCCGCACAACGTTTTGCAATACATGCTATCTCGGGCTGGCGGAGTTTCTGGGGCGCGCTTTGAGCTGGGGTAATGGTGTCGATGCAGTGGTAAGTGGCGATTCACGCAGGGAGCAGCGTCAGTATGCAACGTGGATCATGCGTCTGGCCCAGCGTACCGGACAGTACACGGGCAGTTGGGGCAGCCAGACACTGACCGGCGTGCTCAAGGTCATCGATACGATTGGTCAGGCGTATTACCACGAGCTTTATGGGGAGGGCGAAGACAGCCCGCGCGCAGGCCCATCCATAGCCGTCTCTGAAAGAACCAAAGCACCCGCTTTCATCACCATTGCCGACCTGGTCAGTTGCAAGGCAGACGAGCACTGGAACCTGCTTACCGAATTCCTGGGTTTTCGTTTTGATGACCTGTCGTTTAGCTTCAGTGAGTCCGATTGCGCCAATCCGTTGTTGATGGCACACATGCGTGGCCTGACTGCGCAGTACTTGCAAGAGCGCAACTACGCCGACGGGATAGCCGAATACCTTGAACTGGCAACGTCACTGATGCGCAGAAAGCAAATGCCGCCGCGATTGATCGATCAGACGCTCAGCGCCTATGCCGGTCGAGCACGTATCGAGGCCCGCCGCGAGCTGGCCTCAAGCTTCGCCCAGGAGGGGTTCGGTTTGAACGAGACTCAACTGGTCTGCATGCTGTTTTCGCCATTCGTCAATCATGGCAGTGGGCTGGAATTGTTTCTGCGCCGCTGCCATCCAGGCATGCTGGTGGCGCTGCCGGACCTGCATAAGGCGCTGTCGGGCTCGACGCCTCCGGATCAAGTGATGCAGTGGCTGGTGGACATCAGCGGTTTGAGCCTCAAGTCATTGCAAAACCTCTACGGCAAGCGACGGGTGAACTTCGATGACCCGCATTCGATCATCGCCAGGATTCGCGCTGCCGATCCTGACAAGCGGCGAATCATGACCGTTGATCCGGCGACCGGGCAGGCCGTGGTCGAGATACTCTCCGGACGCTGAGCCGGTTTCGAATGATGGCTGCTGTCGCAAACGGCAGCCGTCATGTCGCGATTTTCTGAAGCTTGTCGTGGCTGAGCGGCGGATACCTGAATGAAAAACAGCATAGATTTCGCCTATCAGGCGGTTTACCGCTATCTGGTGCGGCTGGTCGACCAGCAGCAGGGCGGGCTGGCGCTGAAGATGCCGTCACTGCGACAGCTTGCGCAGCGACTCAATGTATCGATATCCACGGTGCAAAGTGCCTATTCGCTACTGGAGAAGGAGGGGCGCGTCTACTCGCTGCCTAAGTCGGGTTATTACTCGGCACCGAGCAGCGGAGCCAGGGAAGGGCTGGAATGGCCTGGCAGTGACGGCGATCTTTTGCACGCGCTGTACGATCATTCCCGCCGTCCCGGCATGTCGCTGTTCGGCTGCGATGAGCCGACACTTCTGCACGCACAGGAAAGCCCTCTTCCAGCGATGGAGCGCGAGCTGGCTCGGCATTATCCGCGTCTGGGGCCCGGTTTTCAGCCGTTCGGCGAGCCTGAACTTCGCACTGCGTTGGCAGCCCGCTACACCCGTGATACAGAGCACTGTTGGCACGCTGAAAATGTCTATGTCGCTCCGGACCTGCATGGGGCGTTCAAGGCCGTTCTCGAGACGCTGGGGCTGCGCGGCCGCGCGGTACTGGTGGAGTCGCCCTGTCCCTGGGCGTTGCTGCGTCTGCTGCAATCGTTCGACATTCGCGTGATCGAGTTTCCGCTGAGCGAAACCGGCAGTCTGGACCCGGGCCGACTCGATCACCTGTTGCGGGATAACGATATCGCGCTCGCCGTGTTGCCCTCGTCACTGAATTCGGTGCGAGGCAGCGTGCGCCCGCAGGGTAATAACGAAGCTGTCGCCGACGTGCTCAATCGTCATCAGGTCTGGGTACTGGAAAATGACAGCCATTGCGGATTGCAATTTACCTGTGAGCTGGCCCCTCTGCGCCAGTGCATTGACCCACAGCGGCTGGTGATTATCGGCGCATTCGACAAGAGCCTCGGCCCTGAAGCGCCTTATGGCTATTTGCTGTGCAAAACCCTTGATGCGCAGTGGCAGCAGTATTTCTGGTTGCGAGCATTCGAACTGCCGCCAATACGTCAGCGGGCTATTGCCAGGTTGTGCAGCAACGGGCGTCTGGACAGACAACTGATGGCCTTGCGAGAGACGCTGGCAAGACGCATGCACTCAATGGCGCAGCAATTGGATGAGCAGACCGGCGGGACATTGCGTTATCAGATGCCTGAGGGTGGCTGCGGCATCTGGGTCAGAAGCGTTTGTCCCGTGAACATGCGCCAGGTCTTCGACGTACTGCTGGCGCAACGCATTGTCATTACTCCTGGCGATCTGTTCAGCCTGCAGAATCGTTACGGTCAGTATTTGTGGATCAGTTATGCCATCGACTGGAGCCAGGATCCGGCCGAGCGCCTGGGCGCGCTAGGGGAGGCTTTAAGACAGTCCCGTTTACCTCAGACGCTGACCTGAAAGGCCGTCGATCCATTTGTGTTTGCCAGACCTGATTCAAGGCTGTTAACTGGACGCCTGTCCAGTACTCACAACTAACGGCCCTCCAGCGCAGTGACCCCGAACGCTTCTGTAAATCCCGTACCCGACCCAGCCCTTGTCAGCGACTCGCCTGCGCGTTATGTCGTGGCTGTGCGCGCATTGTGCGAGTTCACCGCCAAGGTCGGCGATCTCGACCTGCGCTTCACGCCATCGCCAACGGCTCAGGAAGGAATTGCCGGGCATCGTACGGTAGCCACGCGTCGCGGTGCCGATTATCAGGCCGAGCTGTCGTTGAGTGGGGACTATCGCGAGTTGACCGTAAGGGGCAGGGCGGACGGATACGATGCCGGGCGCAATCAACTGGAAGAAGTGAAGACCTATCGCGGTGAGCTGGATGCAATGCCTGCCAATCACCGTCAATTGCACTGGGCGCAGGTTAAAGTCTACGGCTGGCTGCTTTGCCAGCGTCTGCAACTGGATAACGTGACACTGGCACTGGTGTACTTCAACATTGTCAGCGAACAGGAAACCCTGATTCGCGAGCAGTTCAATGCGGCTGCACTGCAACAGTTCTTCGTGCGGCAATGCGAGATATTTCTCGGTTGGGCGCAGCAGCAACTGGCGCATACGCAGGCGCTGTACAAGGCACTCGGCAGCCTGACTTTCCCTCATGCGTCCTTTCGTACCGGGCAACGGGTGCTGGCCGAGTCGGTCTACAAGGCAGTAAGCACCGGCTTTTGCCTGATGGCTCAGGCACCGACCGGCATCGGCAAGACCGTGGGCACGCTGTTTCCTTTGCTCAAGGCCGCGCCCGGTCAGAAGCTCGACAAGATTTTCTTTCTCACTGCCAAGACACCGGGACGCCGACTGGCGCTGGATGCGCTGGAGGTCATCAATCGCAGTGCGCCCGAGCTCAAGCTGCGGGTACTGGAACTGGTGGCGCGGGACAAGGCTTGCGAGCATCCGGACAAGGCCTGCAACGGCGACTCCTGCCCGCTGGCCCGCGGTTTCTATGATCGTCTGCCTTCGGCGCGCTCGGCTGCGCTGACGTCACCCTGGTTGAATCAGGCCGGTGTGCGCGAAGCAGCTTTGCAGCATCAGGTCTGCCCGTATTATCTCAGTCAGGAACTGGCTCGCTGGGCTGACGTGGTTATTGCCGACTACAACTACTATTTCGACCTGAGCGCGCTGCTGTTCGGCCTCTCTCAGCTCAACCAGTGGCGCGTGGCGGTGCTGGTCGACGAAGCGCACAACATGGTCGAGCGGACGCGCCAGATGTACAGCGCCAGTCTTGATCAGAGCCAGTTGAAAGCCCTGATCCAGACGTCGTCCGAGCCCGTGAAAAAAGCCTTGCAGCGCCTGGATCGGCAGTGGAACGCGCTGCACAAGATGCAGCCCGGTGCCTATCAGGCGTACGCGGCAGCGCCGGAAAAATTCCTCGGCAGCCTGAATCTGTGCGTCTCGACCATCGGCGATCATTTCAATGAGCACCCGCAGGCGGTGGACGTCACGTTGCAGGGGTTCTATCTGGAAGCCATCGGCTTCGCGCGCGTCGCCGAGCTGTTCGATGAGCATTTCATTTTCGACATCACCCGGCGCGAGGCAGGCAGCAAGCGCATTCTGTCGCGCCTCAGCCTGCGCAACGTAGTACCGGCACGCTTTATTCGTCCGCGCCTGACCGCTGCAGGCAGCACTGTGCTGTTTTCCGCCACACTCAACCCTCGGCATTACTACGCGGACCTGCTGGGGCTGCCGGTCAACACTGCGTGGATCGATGTGGAGTCACCGTTTCATCACGATCAGCTCGACGTGCGGATTATCAGCAGCATTTCCACCCGGTTCACTCACCGTCAGGCTTCGCTGGCCCCGATTGTCGAGCTGATGGCCGAACAGTTCGAAGCGCGACCGGGTAACTACCTGGCGTTCTTCAGCAGTTTCGATTACCTGCAACAGGTGGCTGAACTGATGGCGCAGAGACATCCGCACATCACCCTCTGGCAGCAGGCACGGGGAATGGGCGAGAGTGATCGTCACGCGTTTCTCGAGCGCTTTACCCTGAGCAGCCAGGGCATTGGTTTTGCCGTACTGGGAGGCGCCTTCGGTGAGGGCATCGATTTGCCGGGTGCACGTTTGATCGGTGCATTCATTGCCACGCTCGGGCTGCCGCAGCTCAACCCGGTCAACGAGCAGTTCAAGCAACGCATGGCGGCATTGTTCGGTGCCGGCTACGACTACACCTATCTTTATCCGGGTGTGCAAAAGGTGGTGCAGGCAGCGGGAAGGGTGATCCGCAGTCAGAGCGATCGCGGCGTGGTAATGCTGATCGATGATCGTTTTGCCGAGCATAAGGTTAAACAGTTGTTTCCAGCGTGGTGGCGGCCTGAAACGTCTACGGTGTAGGGATCGATACTCAAGCAGCGCTGTCGAACTGCCAGTAAACTGCCGCAGCAATTGCGATTTCACCTCGGCAAGTCTTTCTTTTTTCTCCGTATTTCATTTCTTCGTGGAGGTTGTATGAGTCTCAGTCCTTTCGCCGGCAAGCTGGCACCTGCGCAGTTACTGGTAGATATTCCGAGACTGGTCACGGCTTACTACACGGGACAGCCAGATGCATCGGTGCCCACTCAACGCGTTGCGTTTGGCACTTCCGGACACCGCGGTACTTCGTTTGACCTGGGCTTCAACGAATGGCACGTGCTGGCTATCAGCCAGGCGATCTGCCTGTATCGCAAGGCCAATGGCATTGACGGCCCGCTGTTTCTGGGCGCCGATACCCACGCACTGTCCACGCCGGCCGCCGCCACGGCTCTTGAAGTGCTGGCCGCCAATGGCGTGCAGGTGATGATTTCGCAGGGTGACGAGTACACGCCGACCCCTGCCGTGTCTCACGCCATCATCTGCTATAACCGTGGCCGAACCTCAGGTCTGGCTGACGGCATTGTCATCACGCCTTCGCACAACCCGCCACAAAGCGGCGGCTTCAAATACAACCCGCCCAATGGCGGCCCGGCCGACAGTGAAGTGACCAAGTGGATCGAGAACAAGGCCAACGAACTGCTGGCCGAGAACGTTGCAGGCGTTTCTCGCATCAGCCATGAAAAAGCGCTGCGTGCCGATACCACTCACCGCCATGACTACCTCAACACCTACGTGGCTGACCTGAAGAACGTGATTGACCTGGACGCCATTCGCGACTCGGGCCTGCGTCTGGGCGTAGATCCGCTGGGCGGGGCCGGGGTGAACTACTGGTCAGCGATTGGCGAGCATTACGGGTTGAATCTGGATGTGGTCAACAAGTTTGTCGATTCCACGTTCCGTTTCATGACGGTTGACTGGGACGGTCAGATTCGTATGGACCCTTCGTCCAGCCACGCCATGCAGAGCCTGATCGGCCTCAAAGACCGCTATCAGGTGGCATTCGCCTGCGACCCGGACCATGACCGTCATGGCATCGTGACCCCTACCGGCGGGTTGATGACGCCTAACAGCTACCTTGCGGTGTCCATTGACTATCTGTTCCGCAATCGTCCTGAGTGGCGTGCCGACGCTGCAGTCGGCAAGACCGTGGTCAGCAGCGGCATGATCGACCGTGTGGCTGCACGCCTGGGTCGGCGTCTGTACGAAGTGCCGGTCGGTTTCAAGTATTTTGCAGGGGGCCTGTTCGAGGGTTCACTGGGCTTCGGCGGTGAGGAAAGCGCCGGTGCGTCGTTCCTGCGCCGTGACGGTACGGTCTGGACCACTGACAAGGACGGTCTGATCCCGGCTTTGCTGGCTGCGGAAATGACTGCCCGTACCGGACGTGACCCGAGCGAGATCTACGCCACCATGACGGAAGAGCTTGGCCAGCCGTTCTCGACCCGCGTCGACGCCAAGGCCAACCCGCAACAGAAGGCCCTGCTGAGCAAGCTGTCGCCGGAGCAGGTGACCTCCACCGAATTGGCGGGTGAGCCGATTCAAAAGGTGCTCAGCCATGCACCGGGCAACGAGCAGGCGTTCGGCGGGGTGAAAGTCATGACCGAAAACGGCTGGTTCGCGGCGCGCCCTTCAGGTACCGAGGACATCTACAAGATCTACGCCGAGAGTTTTATCAGCGAAGATCACCTCAAGCGCCTGGTGGCAGAGGCTCAAGTATTGGTGGATGGGGCGATTTCGCCGAAGTAGTCACCGCTTTAGCCACTGCCGGAAAAACCTCGAACCTCAACCGGCTCGGGGTTTTTCAGCTTTTGACGTGTGGTCAGTCGCGATAGAAGACCTGCACGAGGTGATAACCGAATTTGCTTTTGATCGGCCCATGCACCACGCGCAGCGGCTTTTTGAAGATCACCTGATCGATGGCACCGACCATTTGTCCCGGTCGGACTTCGCCCAGATCACCGCCACGTTTGCCGGACGGGCAGCTAGAATGTTTTTTAGCCAGTACGTCAAACGCCTCACCCGTGGCGATGCGCAGCTTGAGCTGTTCGGCCTCTTCGGCGGTTTTCACCAGAATATGGCGGGCTTGGGCTTTCATGTCGCAATATCACCTGCTGCAAAAGGCTGCCATTATGCCTGCACTTGCTGAACGACGCCCGTGCGGGCCGTAAGCCGCCTGTCCTGTTAGCGTGTGCCGTCATGACGGCCGTCGTCTTTTTACTTCATTTTGTACGGTATTGATTATGGATTTTCCGGCGCTGTTGAAGATTCTGGCCAGTCAGGACGGATCGGACCTGTATCTTTCCACCGGAGCGCCACCGTGCGCCAAGTTCAACGGGGTGCTGAAGCCGCTGGGCAGTGAAACCCTCAAGCCCGGCGAGGTGGCGGTGATTGCCCAGGGACTGATGGACGAAGAGCAGAAGCTTGAGTTCCTGCGTGAGCTGGAGATGAACCTTGCCGTTTCGCTGGCAGGCATCGGCCGGTTCCGGATCAATATCTTCATGCAGCGCAACGAAGTATCCATCGTCGCCCGGAATATCAAGCTGGACATTCCGCGTTTCGAGGACTTGTTCCTGCCGCCCGTACTGCTCGACGTGATTATGGAAAAACACGGTCTGGTGCTGTTCGTCGGTGCCACCGGCTCAGGCAAATCGACTTCACTGGCGGCGCTGATCGACTATCGCAACCGCAACGCCAGTGGTCATATCATTACCATCGAGGATCCGGTGGAATTCATCCATCGCCACAAGAAGTCCATCGTCAACCAGCGTGAGGTGGGCGTCGATACGCGAAGCTTCCGCGCTGCACTGAAGAACACGCTGCGTCAGGCTCCGGATGTCATTCTGATCGGCGAGATCCGTGATCGCGAGACCATGGAGCACGCACTGGCGTTTGCCGACACCGGTCATCTGGCGATTTCGACATTGCATGCCAACAACGCCAACCAGGCGCTGGACCGGATCATCAACTTCTTCCCGGAGGAGCGTCGTGCGCAGTTGCTGCATGACCTGGGCAACAACCTCAAGGCGTTCGTCTCTCAGCGGCTGGTCAGAACCCCGGACGGCAAACGCCGTGCGGCGGTGGAAGTGATGATGGGCACGCCGACCATCCGCGACCTGATTCAGCGCAACGAACTGACCGAGCTCAAGGGCATCATGGAGAAGTCCGGCAGCCTTGGTATGCAGACGTTCGACACGGCGTTGTTCAATCTGGCCGTCGAAGGTGCAATCAGTGAAGAGGAGGCTCTGAAAAACGCCGATTCGCAGAATAACGTGCGCCTGCGCCTCAAACTGCACAGCGAGGAGGGAGTGGCCAGCCTGACGACACCGCCGCCGGCACCCACCGGCAGCAGTACGGCGAGCACCGCCGAGTGGGGTTTGGTCGATGACGACGAGCCTGGCCCACAGGCTTGACGCCGGCGCACTCTACGTAAGGCTGGCAGTCGCCCATATCGGACGTCGAGCGTCCGTAACCGCATGCCAGCGCGGAGCGCCAGCATGCTCAGCCTTTTCGGCACCTTGTTATTGAGGGTGTGCAGCTGCCAGCAATTCCTGTGTGTACGGGTGCTGCGGCGCATCGAACACATCGTGGCTGGCACCACGCTCGACAACCTTGCCGTCCTTTACCACGATTACGTCATGGGCCAGGGCTTTGACCACCGCCAGGTCATGGCTGATGAACAGGTACGTCAGGCCATGCTTTTGTTGAAGTTCACGCAGCAGCGCGACGACCTGTTTCTGCACGGTGCGGTCGAGTGCCGATGTCGGCTCATCGAGCAGAATCAATGCGGGTTTCAGTACCAGCGCCCGCGCAATGGCGATGCGCTGGCGTTGACCGCCTGAAAATTCATGGGGATAGCGATGGCGACTCTGCGGGTCGATGCCGACTTCTTCCAGCGCCCGAATGACCTCTTCGTCGCATTGCGCAGGATTGAACTGGCTGTGCACCTCCAACCCTTCACTGATGATCTGCGCCACTGACATGCGTGGGCTGAGGCTGCCGTAAGGGTCCTGAAAGACCACTTGCATTTCTTTACGCCACGGCCGCATCTGTTTCTGGCTCAGGCCGTCCAGAGCCTGTCCGCGAAAACGGATGCTGCCGCTTGACTCCAGCAGACGCAGAATCGCCTGGCCCAGCGTCGATTTGCCGGAACCCGATTCGCCGACGATGCCCAGGGTCTTGCCGCGTTCGATGCTCAGGCTGATGTCATCCACCGCTTTGAGGTATTCCTTGTGCCGCCTCAGGATGCCGCCGGTGAGAGAGAACCAGACTTTCAGGTTGTCGACCTGCAGAACCGTTTCTCGCGTGTCGCGGGGCAACGGCTCGCCGGCCGGTTCGGCGTCCAGCAACAGCCGGCTGTAGGGATGTTGCGGTGATTTGAACAGCAACTTGCAGTCGGATTGCTCGACGATCTCGCCGGCACGCATTACGCAGACGCGCTGCGCCACGCTGTGGACCAGATTCAGATCGTGACTGATCAGCAAAAGCGACATGTTCAGGCGCTGTTGCAGTTCCTTGAGCAGCACGAGAATCTTGCGTTGCACAGTGACGTCCAGCGCCGTGGTCGGCTCATCGGCAATCAGCAGTTCAGGCTCGCAGGCCAGTGCCATGGCAATCATCACCCGCTGGCGCTGGCCTCCGGACAATTCGTGCGGATAGGCTTTCAAGCGCTTTTCCGGATGCTGAATGCCTACCAGCTCCAGCAGCTCGACGATACGCGTTTGTGCTAAACGGCCACTGATGCCGCGGTGCAGCAGCAATGTTTCGCCAATTTGCCGGGCCACGCTGTGCAGCGGATTCAGCGAGGTCATCGGTTCTTGAAAAATCATGGCAATCCGGTTGCCGCGCAGCTCGCGAAGAACGCGTTGGTCGGCACCCACCAGTTGTTGCCCCCGGTAGGTGATGCTGCCAGTGGTCAGGGTGCCATTGCAGGGCAGAAGTTGCAGGATCGAATGGGCCGTGACGGACTTGCCTGAGCCGGATTCGCCCACCAGTGCGAGGCATTCGCCGCGGCGCACATCCAGGCTCAGGTTGCTGACCACTCTCTGGCCGTTGAAGGCAACGCTCAGGTCGCGGATTTCGATAAGATTTTCCGGCATGTCAGGACCTCGGGTCGAAGGCATCACGCAATGCCTCGCCTATGAACACCAGCAGTGTCAGGATCAACGCGAGCGCAAAGAATGCCGTCAGACCCAGCCAGGGCGCTTGCAGGTTCTGCTTGCCCTGAGCGATCAGCTCGCCCAGCGATGCGCTGCCAGCAGGCATGCCGAAGCCCAGAAAGTCCAACGCAGTCAGGGTAGAGATGGCACCGGTGAGGATGAAAGGCAAATAGCTCAATGTCGCATTCATCGCGTTGGGCAGGATATGGCGCATGATGACCTTGCGATCCCCCAAGCCCAGCGCACGGGCAGCCTTGACGTACTCCAGATTACGGCCACGCAGGAACTCGGCGCGCACGACGTCGACCAGCGTAAGCCAGGAAAACAACGCCATAATGCCCAGCAGCCACCAGAAATCGGGCTCGACGAAGCCTGACAGGATGATCAGCAGGTAGAGCACCGGCAAGCCGGACCAGACCTCCAGCAGGCGTTGCCCAAACAAGTCTACCCAACCGCCGTAATAGCCCTGCAGGGCACCAGCGCTGATGCCTATCAACGCACTGATGGCGGTCAGGACCAATGCAAACAGGATCGACACCCGCGCACCGAAAATGACCCGCGCCATGACGTCGCGAGCCTGATCGTCAGTGCCAAGCCAGTTGGTGGCAGAAGGCGGGCTGGGTGCGGGGGTGGTCAATTCATAGTTGGGTGTATCGTCACTGAACGGAATGGGCGGAAACAGCATCCAGCCGCCGCCTTTGGCAATCAGTTTGCGCACGTAATCGCTGCGGTAATCCGGCTGGAAAGGCAGCTCGCCACCAAACTGCTGCTCGGTATAGCGCTTGAACACCGGAAAGTAGAGCGACTGCTGATAGCTGACCAGCAGCGGTTTGTCATTGGCAATCAATTCGCCACCCAGTGTCAGGGCAAACAGTCCGCAGAACAGCCACAGCGACCACCAGCCCCGGCGATTGCTGCGAAAACGCTCCAGACGGCGGCGTGCCAGCGGCGAGAGATTACGCATCAGGCATTCCTCGCGCTGAAGTCGATTCTGGGATCCACCAGCGTATAGCAGATGTCACCAATCAGCTTTATCAGCAGTCCGAATACCGTGAAGATGAACAGCGAACCGAACACCACCGGATAATCCCGTGAAACCGCTGCTTCATAGCTCATGCGGCCCAGACCATCCAGCGAGAAAATCACTTCGATCAGCAGCGAGCCAGCAAAGAACACGCTGATGAACGCCTGCGGAATGCCCGACACGACCAGCAGCATGGCATTGCGAAACACGTGCCCATAAAGCACGCGACGTTCGCTCATACCCTTGGCGCGGGCGGTGGTCACATACTGGCGGGTTATTTCGTTGAGAAAGGAATTTTTGGTCAGCAGGGTCAGTGTGGCAAAACCGCCAATCACCAGCGCCGAGACAGGCAGCACCAGGTGCCAGAAATAATCGGCAATCTTGCCAAGTGCAGTCAGTTGCTCGAAGTTGTCCGAGACCAGCCCTCGCACTGGAAACCAGTTCAGTGATGTGCCACCGCAGAACACGACCACCAGCAGCATGGCGAACAGGAATGCCGGGGTGGCGTAACCGATGATAATCGCAGTGCTGCTCCAGATATCGAACTGGCTGCCATGCCTGACTGCCTTGCGGATACCCAGCGGGATGGACACAAGGTAGGTCAACAGTGTCGCCCATAGCCCCAGGGATATGGATACCGGCATCTTTTGCAGAATGAGGTCGGTGACCGTCGCGCCGCGAAAGAAACTGCTGCCGAAATCCAGGCGTGCATAACTCTTCAGCATCAGCCACAGACGTTCATGCAGCGGTTTGTCGAAACCGTATTGCCGTTCGATCTGCTTGATCAATACCGGGTCCAGTCCTCGGGACGCTCGGGAGTGTCCGGCACCGGCCGATTCGCTGGCACTTGCGCCCACGGTCGCACCGCCGATCCCCTGCAGGCGTGCAATGGCCTGTTCGACAGGCCCGCCCGGTGCGGCCTGCACGATGAAGAAATTGACCAGCAGAATGCACAGCAGGGTCGGAATGATCAGCAGCAGCCGACGCAAGATATAGCCAGCCATTCAGTGCATCTCCGACACGGTGGCTGATGCACCACGTTTTTCAGCAAACTGCTCATTGGTCAACGGTGTCGGGCTGATTTCCCACCACGTTTCGATGGCTTCATTGTTGCTGGCCTGGATTCTCGGGATGCCGAAACGGTTCCACCAGACAGTTGAAGAACCTGGCGGGTAATAATTGGGAATCCAGTAGTAATTCCATTGCAGGACGCGATCCAGGCAGTGTGCATAGTCGGTCATGGTCTGTTTGTTGTCGGCCTTCAGCAAGCCCGCAATGAGAGTGTCGACAGCGGGATCCTGAAGCGCCATGTAATTGCTTGACCCTGGGTCCATTGCCACTTTGGCACCGAAGCTGTTGTACAGCTCAGCTCCGGGCGATGTAGACACCGGGTAGCCAGTGACAATCATGTCGTAATCGCGGGCCATCACGCGGTTGAGGTATTGCGCAGAATCGATGCGGCGAATGTCGAAATGGATGCCGATTTGCGCCAGCGTACGTTTATAGGGCAGCAGCATCCGCTCGAAACCGTTCTGTGCATTGAGAAACGTGAAACTGAACGGTTCGCCCTGAGCATTCACCAGCTCGTCGCCCCGGGGTGTCCAGCCTGCTTCTTTCATAAGCGCCAGAGCCTGCAGTTGTTTATCGCGAATAAAGCCCGTGCCGTCGGTTTTTGGCGTCTTGAACACGCTGTCGAACACCTGATCGGGGACTTTACCTCGCAGCGGCTCAAGGATTTTCAGCTCGGCGGGGGTGGGCAGTTCGCTGGCGGCAAGCTCCGAGTTCGAGAAAAAGCTGTCCTGACGAATGTACATGTTGCGCATCATCTGCCGGTTGGTCCATTCGAAGTCCCAGAGCAGCGACAAAGCCTGGCGTACGCGACGGTCCTGAAACATCGGCCTGCTCAGATTGAATACGAACCCCTGTGAGCTTTGCACCGCACCTTTGGCCAGTTGAGCCTTCTGCAAGCGCCCGTCACTTAGGGCCGGACTGTCATAGCGGATTGAATAGCCGGTCGCCGAAAACTCGCGGTTGTAATCATACGCACCGCCCTTGAGTACTGTGCGAGCGACGTCGATATCGCCGAAATACTCGATGCTGAACGTGTCGAAGTTGTACATGCCTTTGCTGACCGGCAGGTCCTTGGCCCACCAGTCAAGATCGCGTTGAAACGTGATGGTGCGCCCTGGATCGACATGACTGATGGTGTAAGGTCCGCTACCCGGTGGAATTTCAAACCCTGCACCGCTGGCGAAGTCTCGTGATTTCCACCAGTGCTCGGGGAATACCGGCAGCGAAGCAAGATCGAGGGGCAGGGTGCGGCTGTCGTTATGCTTGAAGTCGAAACGAACCTGCACAGGCGATTCGACTTCCAGCCCTTTGACCGCCTCAAACTGGGTCCGGTATTGCATATTGCCCTGAGTCATCAGCAGGTCGTAGGTGTATTTGACGTCGTTGGCAGTAATCGGCGTGCCGTCCGCGAAACGTGCTTTCGGGTTCAGGTAGAAGCGCACGGAAAGGCCGTCCGCACCGCGTTCCATTTTCTCCGCGACCAGTCCGTAGACGGTATAGGGCTCATCCATCGAGCGCACGGCCAGCTGTGCATACAGCATGCCGTTGATCTGTGAAACACCCATGCCTTTGTCGGTAAACGGCATCAGATGATCGAATTGGCCGATTTCAATCGCCGAGCGGCGCATGCTGCCGCCTTTCGGGGCGTCGGGATTTACATAGTCGAAATGTTTGAAATCGGCTGGATAGCGCGGCGCCTCGCCGTAAACGGTCAGCGCGTGTTGCGGGGCTGCAGACAGCGATTGAAACGCACCGACACATGTCAGCATCAAGGCGAGTAATGATGGAAAAACAAAACGCATGACTCGAATCCTGACTGACGTTCGCAAGCGAATGTCAGGGTTGAAGGCGACTGGCCCTGAAGATATGGCGAAAAACCCCGCAAAACTCATGCTCTGCGTCGCGGTATCTTCTACAGACAAATGGCCGCTTCGCCAAGCCACTACAAGCGTTGCCTGTATCGATGGCCACATACAAAAACGGCCCATCCGAAGATGGGCCGTCTGGCACTCAGCGCAGCAGGATCAGTCCTGGCGGCTGGTCACTTCCAGCAGGTGGTAACCGAACTGGGTCTTTACCGGACCCTGAACGGTGTTGACCGGAGCACTGAATACGACGGTATCGAATTCCTTGACCATCTGGCCCGGACCGAACGAGCCCAGGTCGCCGCCCTGGCGGCTGGATGGGCAGCTGGAATTGGCCTTGGCGATTTCAGCGAAATCAGCGCCGCCTTCGATCTGAGCCTTGAGTTCGTTGCATTTTTCTTCGCTCGAAACAAGGATGTGGCGGGCAGTGGCTTTAGCCATGGGGAACAATCTCCTGTGAAAAAAAGAAACAGCCTACCGGATTCAGTGCGGTATTTCCCGACAAAGTTCCTTCGTCCTGTTTATCTGTAGCGCAGGCGGTCAACCGCACGACGCAGGAGCCGTTCGGTGCCCTCCCATCCCAGGCACCCATCGGTGACCGACACACCGTATTGCAGCGTTTCGCCCAGCGGCTGGCAGCCATCGAAAAGGTGGCTCTCGATCATCATGCCAATCAGCGAGGTATTGCCTGACAGGCGCTGGTCGAGCACGTCGTCGAATACCTGTGGTTGACGCAACGGGTTCTTGCCGCTGTTGGCGTGGCTGCAATCGACCATGATTCGCGACTTGACGCTGTTTTTACCCAGGCTGGCCTGCACACTGGCAACGCTCTGGCGATCGTAATTGGGGCCGCAGTGACCGCCGCGCAGCACCAGATGCGTATGCGGATTGCCTTGAGTCTCGATAATTGCCGGATGGCCGTGACGGTCCATGCCGAAGTGGCGATGCGGGTGCGCTGCCGAACGCATTGCGTCGCTGGCCACGGCCACGCCGCCATCAGTGCCGTTCTTGAAGCCGACCGCCATGGGCAACCCGCTGGCCATTTCCCGATGGATCTGAGATTCGGTAGTGCGAGCGCCAATCGCGACCCAGCTGAGCAGGTCGTCGAAATAGCCCGCAGCCATGGGCTGCAGGATTTCGGTGGCGATCGGCAGGCCCATGCCCAGCATGTCGCGCATCAATTGCCGTGACAGGGTCAGGCCCTCGGCCATGTCGTCACTGCCGTCCAGGCGGGGATCGTAAGCCAGACCTTTCCAGCCCACTGTGGTGCGCGGTTTTTCTACATAGGCACGCATCACCAGCAGCATCTGGTCACTGACTTGCGCCGCGAGGCTGGCCAGTCTCTCGGCGTATTCGCGTGCAGAGTGCGGCTCATGAATCGAGCAGGGACCGACAACGACCAGCAGTCTTGAGTCCTCACCGTCAAGGATGGCGCGTATGGCGCGGCGATGGGCCGCAACCTGTTCGGTCAGCGCCACATTCAGTGGCAGACGCATTTTCAGCTCAAGCGTGCCGGGCAGGCGGTTCGAGGCGGGGCTATTGTCCGCCAGAGTAACGGCATGGCTGGACAGGTCGGGCGATTTTATGGCAACGGACGAATTCATGTTCTGGCTTCCTGGGCTGGCGGGACGCTCCCGCGCAGACCTACTGGGGTGTTCGACAAAGGGCCGTATTGGCTGAGCCTGCGTGGTTGCCACCTGGGAGTGACCGAACGGAGGCGGCAGGCTGTCCCGAACGGCGGTGGCTAAATCGCCAGGCGAAGTCGATATCGTTGCGGTAATAAGTGGCGTAGTTCATGGGTAAATCCTCGATTCGATGCAGTCTGATTTTTATGGGTTTCTTTTACGAAACCCTTGAAATACCGGGCCCTGAAAAACAAAACCCCCGGTCGGGAAGCCGACCGGGGGTAGAGAGTTTCTCTGGTTGGCGTCCCCTTGAAGTGGGCGCCGGACAGGTATCAGGCGCGCCAGTGGCTAAACCAATACCCATAATAGGAGTTGAGCTGGACAGGAACACTCACCGAGGCAACCCGCACGGCCATAGCGCCCACACGGCAAGAAAAGCCGTTGGCAGCTCGAAGCAGTGGTGATGTGGATTGCAGCATGGTGGATCTCCGTTGAATGATCCGGAGCTTACTTCAGGAGCCGTCGTGGATTCAATTGGAAAATTCAATCACACGCATTATGAATGACTGCGACCGTCGGGGTGCTGATTCGCAGAGCTAAAAAGAGACTGACAGCGAACCGCTCAACGGCTGATGACAGGTATGGACCGGACAGGCTATCTTGCTTGCAAGCCTGTTTGCATCGGTGGCGAGGGCTGGGCGCGTGTCTGGACCGGATGCGTTATAGCCACCGATGTACCGAGACAAGCTACTCTCCATCCATTATTTCTTCCGGCAGGGCTTCAGTGTTCGGGATAGTCCCGATCTTCATGCCCAGCAATACGGCCACCTTGTGCGCTTCACCGCGCCTGCCTTTCTTGCGTCCTGACAGCACCTGGTAGGTAGTTGCCGGATCAATACTGTTTTCTCTAGCGAACTCCTGAACAGATTTTCCCTGTTGTTCCAGCCAGGCCTTGGCTTGTGCGGCAGTGCGTATTCCGGGCATAGTTCAAAACCGTTCAAATCTATTCAATTCTGCGGGATTCTAACATTCGTTAGGATGGTTTCGACAGGATCATAGGTTCAAATGAGTGGAATCGGTTGCCGACTTAGAAAAGAACGAGAACGTCTGAGCATGTCTCAGCGTACCTTCGGTGAAATAGGGGGGGTCGAGGCTAACGCGCAGGGAAAGTATGAAAATGGCGATCGCGCGCCCAAAGCCGATTACCTGGCTGCGGTGGCGGCCAAAGGCGTCGATGTGCTCTATGTGTTAACCGGTACGCGTACGCCGGTGCCGGTGGACAATCTCAGTGTCCTTGAAGAAAAGATTCTGTGTAACTACCGGGTACTGGGCAAGGATGATCAGGACGCGATCCGGCGATTGACGACGACCATCGCCGAGCTATCAGCGCCGGTCTCGCGTACTGAAAAGCTTCCTTAAGGCAGGCAATGCCAGAAAGATATCGATGCTGATGTGCTGTCACATCCGGATGGGGCGTGCCATCATCGACGCACTTACAGTGATGTTGTCGAGCCTCGGCGCGCAGTGCTAGGTCTGACTCATTGTTTTTGTTATGGTGATTGGCATTCGTTATGACCGTTGCGCGAGGTGTCTGCTTGATTAAGGTGCTAGTTGTCGATGACCATGATCTTGTCCGGACAGGCATCACACGCATGCTGGCCGACATAGACGGTCTGCAGGTTGTCGGGCAGGCCGATTCCGGCGAGGAATCCCTGAAGAAGGCGCGCGAGCTCAAGCCTGATGTTGTCCTCATGGACGTCAAGATGCCCGGCATCGGCGGGCTGGAAGCCACCCGCAAGATGTTGCGCAGCCATCCGGATATCAAGGTAGTCGCTGTCACTGTCTGTGAAGAGGACCCGTTTCCGACGCGCCTGTTGCAGGCGGGTGCAGCCGGTTACATGACCAAGGGCGCAGGGCTGGCCGAGATGGTCCAGGCCATTCGCCTGGTTTTCGCCGGTCAACGTTACATCAGTCCGCAGATTGCCCAGCAGCTTGCGTTGAAGTCGTTTCAACCGCAGGTGAACAATTCGCCGTTCGATCTGCTGTCCGAGCGTGAAATCCAGATTGCCCTGATGATTGTCGGCTGCCAGAAAGTCCAGACCATCTCGGACAAGCTGTGCCTGTCACCGAAAACCGTCAATACCTACCGATACCGTATCTTTGAAAAGCTTTCGATCAGCAGTGATGTTGAACTGGCTTTGCTCGCTGTACGTCACGGCATGGTTGATGCCAGCGCCTGAACATGACCCAGACATTCGATCCAAGTGCATTTCTCGCGACCTGTAGCGGTCGCCCCGGCGTTTACCGTATGTTCGACGCCGACGCCACTCTGCTTTACGTCGGCAAGGCCAAGAACCTCAAGAAGCGTCTTGCCAGTTACTTTCGCAAGACCGGACACGCGCCCAAGACCGGAGCGCTGGTGTCGCGCATCGCGCAGATTGAAACCACCATCACGGGCAACGAAACCGAAGCGCTGTTGCTGGAGCAGACCCTCATCAAGGAGTGGCGGCCTCCGTACAACATTCTCCTGCGTGACGATAAGTCTTACCCCTATGTGTTTCTGTCCGATAACGCCTTTCCGCGGCTGAGCATTCATCGCGGCACCAAGAAGGCCAAGGGCCGATACTTCGGGCCTTACCCGAGTGCGGGCGCGATTCGCGAAAGCCTCAGCCTGCTGCAAAAGACGTTTCAGGTGCGGCAGTGCGAGGACAGTTACTTCAAGAACCGCACACGTCCTTGCCTGCAGTATCAGATCAAACGCTGCAAAGGCCCGTGTGTCGGGCTGGTCGAGCCTGAGGTGTATGCCGAGGACGTACGTCACTCGGTGATGTTTCTCGAAGGGCGCAGCAATGCGCTGAGCGACGAACTGAACGCCTCCATGGAAAAAGCCGCGATGGCGCTCGATTTCGAACGCGCAGCCGAGTTGCGCGATCAGGTCGCCTTGTTGCGTCGCGTCCAGGATCAACAAAGCATGGACGGCGGCACCGGCGATGTCGATGTGGTCGCCGCATTCGTCAACCCTGGCGGTGCCTGCGTGCACCTGATCAGCGTGCGTGGCGGGCGGGTGCTGGGTAGCAAGAACTTCTTCCCGCAGGTGGGCATAGAGGAGGAGGTCGGCGAAGTGATGTCGGCCTTCCTGGCTCAGTATTTCCTCGGCGGCATCGACCGTGAGCTGCCCGGCGAAGTCATCGTCAACGTCATCAACGAAGATTTCCCGGCGCTGGTCGACGCCATTGAAGAGCTGCGCGGCGTCGAGATGGTTATCAGTCATCGTGTGCGCGGCACCCGGGCGCGCTGGCAGCAAATGGCGGTCACCAATGCCGAGCAGGCACTGACCGCGCGGCTAGCCAACCGTCAGCACGTTGCGTCGCGATTCGAAGCGTTGGCCAGAGTGCTGGGTCTTGAAGACCCGCCGATGCGCCTGGAATGCTACGACATCAGCCACTCCAGCGGTGAGGCGACCGTAGCGTCCTGCGTGGTGTTCGGTCCCGAAGGCCCGATCAAGTCCGATTACCGGCGTTTCAATATCGAAGGCGTGACTGCGGGTGATGACTACGCAGCCATGCACCAGGCGTTGACGAGACGCTACAGCCGCATCAAGGCCGGGGAGGGCAAGTTGCCGGATGTGCTGCTGGTGGACGGCGGCAAGGGGCAGATGTCCATGGCCCGTGATGTACTCAATGAGTTACAGGTTCCTGAGCTTATCCTGCTCGGTGTTGCCAAGGGCACTACGCGCAAGGCCGGTTTCGAGACCTTGTACCTGAACGACGCCGCTCATGAGTTCACGCTGCCCGGCGATTCTCCTGCGCTGCACCTCATCCAGCAGATTCGCGACGAGGCTCACCGCTTCGCGATCACCGGTCACCGCGCACGACGTGGCAAGACTCGGCGCACCTCGACGCTTGAGGGCGTTGCGGGAGTCGGACCGACCCGGCGTCGTGACCTGCTCAAGCATTTCGGCGGATTACAGGAATTGTCCCGTGCCAGCATCGATGAAATCGCAAAAGCACCCGGAATCAGTAAAAAGCTCGCAGAGTCGATTTATGCAAACCTGCACAGCGAGTAGAATGCTCGCTCACCTCGTAGCCAGTTGTGCCGATGAATATCCCTAATCTGATCACCGTACTACGCGTTTTACTGATTCCGATCTTCATTTTGCTGTTCTACATGCCTTATCACTGGAGCTACATGGCGGCCAGTGCAGTCTTTGCGTTCGCTGCGGCGACCGACTGGCTCGACGGGTATCTGGCCCGCCGTCTTGAACAAAGCACGCCCTTTGGCGCTTTTCTCGATCCGGTAGCAGACAAGTTGATGGTGGCCGTGGCATTGGTGCTGCTGGTTCAGGCGCATGCCAATCTGTGGCTGACGCTGCCGGCAGCGGTGATCATCGGCCGTGAAATCGTAATCTCTGCGCTGCGCGAATGGATGGCGGAAATCGGCGCGCGTGCCCAGGTCGCCGTTTCCAATATGGGCAAATGGAAGACCGCAGCGCAAATGCTCGCGCTGGTCATTCTCCTCGGCAACCCGCCTGCGATCACCGTCTGGGTCGTTCTCGGCTATGCATTGTTGCTTGTGGCAGCGGGCCTGACCTTGTGGTCGATGGTTCAATACCTGAGAGCCGCATGGCCGCATCTCAAGACGACTGCAGAAAAAAAATAAGTTTTTGAATCAAGGGCTTGACGCCGCTATCTGAACGGCTAGAATAGCGCCCGTCATCAAGACAATGCGGGAATAGCTCAGTTGGTAGAGCACGACCTTGCCAAGGTCGGGGTCGCGAGTTCGAGTCTCGTTTCCCGCTCCAGTATTCAGAAAATAAGCCACTCAGATGAGTGGCTTTTTTTTGCCTGAAATATGTGTATGTACTCATGTTGGCAGGCTATTTTGGCAGATTGATACCTCTCACGAAGAACCGTATCCGACCAGCATTGGCCGTTGGCGGATGACCTGAACGGGCAGAATTCGTGGCAGCAACGGGCTACGTCCAAAGGTGCGGCACATCCCGCCCAAGGGGATCAGTCCCCCATCTGTTCGATCAGCAGCACTAGTGCGATGATGATCATCGCGGCCCCCGAGAAACGGCTGACCCATTGAGCGGCGTCAGGGCGCGCTCCAAGAATGACTTGCGAACCAAGTCCCACCAGCAGGTAAACCAGGCCGCAACTGACAGTGTGCACGAGTCCGAGTGCAATCATCTTTATCGGCACCTGCCAGGGAGCGGTAGCATCGGCGAATTGAGGCAAGAGCGCCAGAAACAGCAGGAACACTTTCGGATTCATCCCGCTCACGCACAGCCCCTTGAGCGCCCAGTTTTTCCATGAGCCTGGTTCCCGGGTCTCATCGGCATTGGCCGTGGCTGGACGGGTGAGCATGTTAGCGCCCAGCCAAAGCAGATAACCCGCCCCAGCCACCGTAAGGGTTGACAAGAATACCGGGTGGTTGGCGACCAGCGTGCCCACTCCACCGGCAACAATCAGCGTTGCGAGTAAATAGCCGGATAACAGTGCGCCGACGGCGGGTAGGAGAACTCGATGTTTCAAGCCCGCTGAGATCGCGTAGGTCCAATCGGCTCCAGGCGTGATGATGAACAGCATCGACACGGCCCAGAATGCAACGAAAACACTAAGTGTCACGGCGCTCCTCGTTCCTTGATCAAATGCGCCCCCACATCGTCGACGACATTCGTTTGCTTTCAGTCGAGTGCCCGAATGGTTTCAATCAGGAGTGAGCGCACCCAGCGGTGCCCTGCATCACTATGCGTTCGTTCATGCCAGACCAGGGTTTTTCTGAAGCCTGGAATTTCAACAGGCGGCTCCAGTGACCGCAGCCCGACTTGGTGTACCGCTAATCGACGCGGGACGACAGCAATCAGGTCGCTGCACATCAGAATCTCAGGGAGTACCAGAAAGCTGGTGACCGACACCGTGACTCGCCGTGATCGCCCAAGTTTTTCCAGTGCCTCGTCCGTAATCCCGTGAAAACCGCCCCCGGCCGGTGAGACCAATACGTGGTCCAAAGCGCAGAATCGATCCATTGAAATCTCGCTATTCATGGCATCTGGATGTTCAGAGCGCATGACGCACACGTAACTTTCATCAAAGAGGGCTATCGCATGCAGTCCTGGGGTGACTGCTTCAGGGGTCACCAATGCGAGATCGATTTCACCCAAGTCCAGCTGATTCTGAAGTTTTTGATGATCGACGGGTTGCACGTAAGCCTGCCGAGGATCTCGCCAAGGCGAAACCCAACCCCATGATCAACGGCCATCAGGACTGGCTGGACGGCCTGGTGAGCGCAGCACGCTTATCCTCTCAGGTATAGGACCTGTGTCTAATGGCTGGTAAGAAATGGAGCACGCTGTTTATACGTGTCCATTTATGTACTGATAGTAACGACTGGACGTAAGCTGGAGTGTAAAACGCTGTTCTTGGCAGAGCTTTACAAGGCTGTGGTGTACTGTCGGTCGCCAGGACTGGATTGATTCCAAAAGGCTGAAAATGACGTTGACTACCGAGAACTTGGCCAGGATAGCAATGGCCAATCCATTAAACGCGGAAATCATCTCACGCTTGCCTTCACTCGGCTTGGATCAATGCCTGCTCACTGTTGGCTGCCTGTTCCAGGCCGTCTGGAATCATCAGTCTCACCTGCCGTCCGCCTGGGGTGTGAAGGATTACGACGTTTTTTACTTCGACAATGATCTGTCTTGGGAAGCCGAGAATGAGGTCATCGGCTCAGTTCAGCGTCTTTTCCAGGACCTCGAGGTGAACATTGAGATCAAAAACCAGGCTCGCGTTCACCTGTGGTATAGCCAGCGTTTTGGCGGGGATTATCCCCAGCTTCAGTCGGTTAAAGACGGGATTGATCGCTACCTGATTGCCGGTACCTGCATTGGTCTGGATGTTGAAACCGGCGAAATTTATGCTCCCAATGGCTTGGACGACATCGGGCAAGGGCTACTTCGTATCAATCCAAAGAATCCCAAGCCAGATCTGTTTGATCAGAAGGCGAAAAGTTATCAAGCGCGCTGGCCCTGGCTCAGGATCGTAGATCCCCAACGTTGAGTCGGAACGCTCGGAGTATGCCGATGGAGGGGATTTATTGGGGATGAGAACCGATTGCTGTCTACCCCCCAAGGGCTGCAAAAGGTCTGACCGGTTGGCGCGAGCTTTCCTTGGTCATTAAAGTCCCGCGCCATGCGCTCGACTCACTGTTTATAGTGCTGCTCGAACACGGCAACTTGTGCGGGTGTAATGAGTTGAAAGGGCACCCAGACTTCAGCGTCCACGGGTTCGCCTTTGATCATTTTTATCGCCGATTGCAGCGCTATGGTTGCCTGGGCCTTTGGATCCTGAAACACCGAGGCGGCGAGCATTCCACGCTTGATTGCCGCCAGTCCGTCCGGCAAACCGTCAATCCCCACAATCGCAACATCCCCCTTTGCCTTGCCAGCCTGCTGCAATGCCATGGCTGCGCCGATAGCCATCTCGTCGTTGTTGGCCACGATGGCATCGAAGGATCTGCCCGCCAGCAACCAGTTACTGGTCAGGTCCATGCCTTTATTGCGCTGCCATTCGGCCGATTGCTGTTCGACGATGCTTATTCCGGGATAGTCCTTGAGCACCTGTTTGACTCCTTCGCTGCGGTCGTGTGTGGAGTTTTGTGCCAGGTCGCCCATGATGAGCGCAATAGTGCCTTTGCCTCCCATCTTTTCTGCCAGATAGCGCATCTGCAGTTGCCCTGCCTCAATGTCGTTGGAGGCTACTGTCGTAACGCCTTTGGGCAACACGCGCTCATCCGGGTGGCGGTTGACGTAGACCAGTGGCATCTTCGCTTCTACTGCTGCGCGGGTCATATTCGCCGTGGCCGCGGTGTCTACCGGCAAGACGATGACTGCATCCACTTTCTGGCTCAGAAAACCCTGGACCTGATTGATCTGGCGGACCACATCGCCTTGAGCGTCCTCGAACTGGAGCTGAACGTTCTCTTTTCTGGCAGCGTCTTCCAGGCCGCTGCGCACATAGGTCATGAAGTTATCGTCGACCCTGGCGATCGTGACGCCAATCCGATAGCTGGCAGTAGCCCATTGGCTGGAGGCCAGTAACAGCGTGGCGATAAGCAGTTTGCAAAGGGGCATGACAGGTTTCCTTTTGTTGTTATGAGTAAACGCTCGTCAGATAAACCGCGCAAATCCAGCGCTTCTCAAGAACGAGTGCGCCAGATGCATTTTCAATCCAGCGTGAATGCCTTTTTGAAGCGTTCGAGCGCCGCTTCACTGTCGCCGCTGGCCCAGCCCTCAAGCCCTACGACGCCGGTGTAGCCCATGTCAAACAGGGCTTTGGCGATCGCCGGGTAATGAATTTCACCCGTACCAGGCTCCTGGCGGCCGGGGACATCCGCGACCTGAATTTCTCCGATGGCGCTGCCGGATCGCTGGATGAGTTCGATCAGGTTTCCTTCACCGATCTGCGCGTGGTACAGGTCCAGGTTCATCTTCAGGTGCGGACTGCCCACGGCTTCTATCAGCGCCAGTGTGTCTTCGGCGCGGGCGAACGGTGTGCCGGGGTGATCCACATGGGTGTTCAGGTTCTCCAGCAAGAACACCCGGCCAGCTTCCTCGCCAAGGCGGGCGAGTTTTTCCAGCGTTTTGCAGGCGCTCAACCACATGCGTCCAGTGACGCGGGCCACAGGCTTGACCGGCAAACCCCTGTCGTTCAGGCCCGTGCCATGCAGGTTCAGGCTCGGGCAATCGAGAAGGGCCGCAACCGCCAGTGATTCGCGAGCGCTGTCGAGCAGGTGCCCGATTGCGTCGGTATCGGTCAGGTTGCCATGGGTGTAACCGGTCATGGAGGTGAAATCGGCACCGGTGGCCGCCAGGGCTCCTATGTCCTTGTTGGTCCAGCCCCATATCTCGGCGCTGAAGCCCAGTGCGTGGATACGCCTGACACGCTCTGTAAAAGGCAAATCCAGAAACACCATCTCGGCACTGACCGCTAATGTGAACGGTATGAAACTCATGCGCCGACTCCTCGCGACACCATCACCGGCGTGCCTTGCTGGAACGATTCGATGCAGGCGCGGGCGATGGCCAGTGCCGCTCGTGCATCTTCGCCGCTAGCCATGGGTTTCGCTCCGCTACGCAGGCACTCGACAAAATGATTGAGTTCAGCAATGTAGGCATCTCGCAGCAGATCGGTGTCCAGTCGCCGGGTGTCGGTTTGTATGCCGTCGGCCAGATAGCGGATCAGGTCAGAGTCATTGACGTTGCCCATGGTCAGCATGCCGGCGCTGCCGAAGACCTCTCCCCGGACATCGTAACCGTAGACTGCTTGAAAACTGGCTTCGGCGGTAGCAATGGCACCGTTGTCGAAACGGATCACCACCACTGCGGTGTCCAGAAATCCAGTGTGCTTGAAGTTCGGGGCAATCAGCGCATCGGCCATGACAAATACGCTGACTGCCTCGGCCCCAGGGTTCAGGTAACGCAGGGTATCGAAGTCATGAATCAGGGTTTCGAGAAAGATCACCCATTGCGGTGAGGCAGACGGGTTGTTCAACGCAGGGTCGCGTGTTATCGAGCGCAACAGTTGCGGTGTACCTATGCGTCCCTCGACCACGTTCAGATGGGCTGTGCGAAAGCTTCTGGCGAAGCGCCGGTTGAAACCGACCTGCAAGGGCACGCGCGCATCGGCGGCGGCAGCGATGGCGCGGTCGGCTTCTTCCAGCGTAATCGCCATGGGTTTTTCGCAAAAGATACCCTTGCCGGCACGGGCCGCGCCGATGACCAGTTCCGCATGGCTGCGCGCGGGCGCTGCAATCAGCACGCCATCTATGTCGGGATCATCCAGCAATTGCCGAGGGTCGTTGTACACCCGATCCACCCCCAGTTCTGCGGCCAGACGTGAGGCCTGGCCGGGGGTTGGGTCAGCAATGGCCGCAAGGCAGGCACCGGGAATGTGATGGGCGGCCGTCTGAGCGTGGAAACTGCCCATACGGCCTGCGCCGATCAGACCCAGGCGGATGATTTTTTTGCTCATGAAATAACCCCTTTTTAATTGTTGTTCGATTATTGCCCAGCCGTCAGATGCCGGGCACAGGGATAGAGCAAGGCCTGTGCCATAAAATAAATGATTGATATATAAGGAAATTTTAAGAAAATCTGGTCCCTGAGTGTTCATTTAAATGACATGTCTATACTGACATGTTGAAAATATGAACACGGATAACCGTTATGTCCCTGCATTCGATGACCTTCAACGTGCAAGACCTCGACTACCTCGCAGCACTGGGGACTGTGGCGCTGAACAACGGCCCTGTACCCGAACTGGAACAGGCCTGGCGAGCGCGTCTGGATGGACTTGTCGAGCGTCCCGCGACGGTCAGGAAAGTCATATGGGATTCGTGGAGCCGCAGCATCGCAGGCGGTGTGGACCCTGCAGACAGCGAATACCGGTTCGTCGACCCTCACACGCTCGCGGCGACCCTGGCGGCCAATCGGGTACTGATTGCTGCAGCCGCTCAGGTCATGCATGGCTTGCTTGCCTATAACCCGAGAGGCCATATCAACCTCACCGACGCCGAGGGCACCACTCTGTATTTCTGCGGGCTGGATCTGACACCGGTAGGCACCCGCTTGCTGGAAGCGGTGCAGGGCACTAATTGCACAGGGCTGGCGCTGGCTGAGGATTCTCTGATGTATGTGCTGGCTGAAGAAAATTTCGGCACAAGTCTGCGTCAGCGACGGATGCATTGTGCAGCGGCACCCATTCGCAATGCTCAAGGTCAGACCCTGGCAATGCTGACCCTGACCGCCGAGCCTGGCTGGTTCCATTTTCACACCCTGGGCACTGTTCAGGCGGCAGCCGAGGCCGTCTCAAGGCAAATGGCGCTACAGACGTTGCTGGAAGAACAGCAAACCGTGCTTGAAGTGCTCAACGAAGGCTTGGTGGTGCTGGACGATCGAGGCTGTATCAAGGCGCTCAATCGCTATGCCCGGCAGCTTTTTCGAGTCGGGCTGGACTTGCTGGGCAGCCCGTTCCAGCGCTTGGGGCACAGCGAATTGAACGAACAGATTCTGACGCGCATTGGCGAGGGACTGCGGGACCTGGACTGCACGTTCGAGCTGCATGATTTCAGCCAGTTGTCCTGTCTGGTTTCGGTATGTCCGTTGGAGCAGGGCGGGCGTGTGGTGTCGTTGCGAGAGAACCGTCGTATTCGGGAAATCACTCGGCGGATTGTCGGCACTCAGGCCCGCTATACGTTCGAGACCATTCAGGGCTGTTCCCGGGCTATTGAAGATGCGTTGCACCTGGGGCGGATCGCCAGTCGCAGCGACTCCACCACGTTGATCCTGGGTGAGAGCGGCACTGGCAAGGAGTTGTTCGCCCAGGCAATCCACAATGCCAGTGACCGCAGGGGCGGACCTTTTGTGGCCGTCAATTGCGGCGCGATCCCCAGAGATCTGGTGCAAAGCGAGTTGTTCGGCCATGTCGAGGGCGCATTCACGGGGTCGGCTCGAGGTGGCTCCGCGGGCAAGTTCGAGCTGGCCGATGGCGGCACTATCTTTCTCGATGAGATAGGCGACATGTCATTCGATGCTCAGGTCAGCCTGCTGCGGGTATTGCAGGAGGGGGAGGTGACACGCGTCGGGGCGAAAAACTCGCGGCAGGTGGATGTGCGCATCATTGCAGCCACTCACCGTAACCTGAGTCAGGCGGTGGCCGAGGGCGCCTTCCGCGAAGACCTGTATTACCGGCTCAACGTGCTCAACCTCACCGTGCCTCCGCTGCGTATGCGTCGTGAAGACATTACGCTGCTGGCCCAGCATTTTCTTGATCGTTGTGCCCGGTCATTGCGCAAGCCAGTGCAGGGGGTTTCCGCGCAGGCGCTGGAATTGCTGGCTGCCTATGGCTGGCCGGGCAATGTACGAGAGCTGGAAAACACCATTGAACGTGCGACCAACCTGGCCATGGGCGAGTTTATCCAGCCAGGCGATTTACCCCTTGAAATCAGACAGCGTACCGGCCCCGTTGCAGCCACCCGGTTGCCAGCGCCCTTGGCGGCTCAGGACCTTGGCACCCACGAAATGCACGCGATCATTACTGCGCTCGAAAATACACGAGGCAACATCCGCCTTGCTGCCCGACAGCTGAACGTCTCCCGGGGCGGGCTGTACAACAAGATGAGTCGGTTTGGTTTGAGCGCCGGGGATTTTCGAGGGCTCTGACCCGGTCAGGCGGTGGCATTCTCCGAGGTCACGATGTGTAGCGGGACATGTACCCGATGCCTGATCGGATCGAATATTTCCGTGGTCTGCAGCTCGACCAGCAGGTCCATCAGTGCCTCGGCAATCTGACGTGGCTGGGAATCGATTACTGCATCAACCAGCCCCCGCGCGAGTGCAAGGCGCGACAATTCGGTGGACTCCTGCACGATGCAGCACAGCGGCGGACGCCTGGGCAGTTGCGACAGCGCGTTGATGATTCCATCGCCACCGCCGCCCACCACGCACAGCCCGCGCAGATCGTCATGGCGGGCCAGCAGGTCGAGGCTCGCTTCTTCGGTGATGTCACAGTTGTCGAGGTTGATCAACGGCTCCAGTGGCCGTAAGCCCGGTGCATGTTCGGCCAGGTAACTGTGCAGCCCCTCGACCCGTGCCTGATGGCCAAGAAAACGATGGCCACCGAGCAAGATGCCGATACTGCCTTCGCGTGCGCCGCAGGTGCGGGCCAGCAGCCATCCCATGGTGCGTCCGACCTGATAATTGTTCTGGCCGACATAGGGCTCATCGGCCTTCTCATGAATGTCTGAAAGCAGCGCTATCACCGGTACACCGGCCTGACGAATCTGCTCAAGGGCAGCGTTGATCTGCGGGTGGGCGAAGCTGACGACTGCGAGGCCGTCGCATTGCACTGCCAGATGCTCGAGCTGGGTAACGATAGCGCCTGGGCTGCGATCGAAGACATAGTCGAACTGGCAGGTCAGATTGGCGGCTATACGGCGCTGCGCTGCGTCGGCAATAGCGTGAGCGAGGTTGGCGTAGAACGCTTGTGCAGTGCCCAGCAGCAGTATGCCGAATCGGTAGGTGGGGCGTCGCTCCTGAATGCGTTGTCCAATCAGACGCGCTGCGAAATAACCCACCGCCTCTGCGGCCTTGAGCACTTGCTCCGCAGTGGCGGGGTTGACCGGGGCGCGGGCGTTCAGGACGCGATCGACAGTGGCGACACTCAAGCCCGCCTGCGCGGCAACGGTCGCGATGGTGGGGCGCTTGTTGTTATTCATGGTGAGCCCTTGATGCGTCTTGATAGAAAACTATCAAGCCCCGCAGATACTGGATGATAGCTTGATAGGGAATGTATTCAAGGCCTTGAGAGGGGTGAGTACGCTCTCTATATTTTCTGACGCAAGGTTCCTGAAAACCCCACACTTGCGGAGAACAATAACAATGCCTCAAGACAATACAGCCTGTCAGCGCGACTATCGCCTGACCGGCCCCGAAGCTGCGCGCGCAGCGGAAAAAGGCCTGGTATCTGCCGATTGGTACCAGTCGCCCATCCCTCGCCAACGCATGAAACAACTGATGCAGCGCCGTGACGCTCCTGCATTGCTCGACACTGCTATCTGGCTGCTGGCGCTGCTGGTGACCGGTTTTGGCGGCTACTGGTTCTGGGGCTCGTGTGCCTGTGTGCCGTTTTTTCTGGCCTACGGTGTGCTCTATGCCACGGCATCCAACCCGCGCTGGCATGAGACTGGCCACGGCACCGCCTTCAAAACCCGATGGATGAATGACGGGTTGTATCAGGTGGCCAGCTTTATGTGCATGTTCGAGCCCCATGTGTGGCTCTGGAGCCATGCGCGGCACCACACCGACACTATCGTGGTCGGCCGTGATCCGGAGATCGTCGAGCCGCGGCCACCGAGTCTGGTGATGATGCTCTTGAGCCTGTTCCAGATTCCCTTGTTGATCAAAACACTCAGTGGTGTGTGCCGGCATGCTGTCGGCCACATGAGCGAGCAGGAGAATGATTTCATTCCGGTAGCCGAATGGCCCAAGGTGTTTCTTGCCGCGCGTATCTGGATCGTGATTTATGCCGGAGTCGTTGGCGCTGCACTTTATCTGCAGAGCTGGCTGCCCCTGATGTACGTGGGTTTACCTACGCTGTACGGCGGCTGGCTGTCTTACCTGTTCGGCCTTACCCAGCATGTAGGGCTCGCAGAAGACGTGCTTGACCATCGCAGCAACTGCCGCACCATCTATATGAACCGGGTATTGCGCTTTCTGTACATGAACATGAACTACCACCTTGAACACCATATGTATCCAATGGTGCCCTACCATGCGCTGGCGCAACTGCATGAAGAGATTCGCCACGACTGCCCGCCGCCGTACGCCAATATGAGTGAAGCGTTCAAAGAGATCATTCCAACTCTGCTCAGGCAACGTCGCGACCCGACCTATTTCATCAAGCGTCCTGTGGCAAATGGTTCAGCACCCGCCACTGCACACCCACAGGCTGAAGCCACACTCGGCTGACACCTTCCTATTGTTCCCGAACGAGAGAGAGCGCCATGAACAATCCATGGATTGATGTATGCGCCGTGGGCGACATACAGGAGGAAGACGTCATTCGCTTCGACCACGGCCCGCACACCTATGCCGTTTACCGATCCGCCGACAACGAGTTTTTCGCCACGGCGGGCCTGTGCACCCATGAAAGGATTCACCTGGCCGACGGTCTGGTGATGGACCACGTCATCGAATGCCCCAAGCATAACGGTCGCTTCGACTATCGCAACGGCAAAGCCCTCGGGGCACCTGTCTGCGTCAATCTCAAGACCTTTGCCGTCCGCATAGAGGACGGCCGGGTTTTGCTTGCGGTCAGTGAATGAATGCCAGGAGTACATGCCATGAATGCTCCACTTGTTATCGTTGGCGCGGGCCATGCCGGTGGCCGTGCGGCGCTGACCTTGCGCGAACAGGGTTACGACGGCCGGCTGATACTGATCGGCGACGAGCCGCACCTGCCATATGAGCGGCCGCCGTTGTCCAAGAGCGTGCTGCAGGGGACTGTGGAACTGGGCGATTGCAGTCTGTGCGAGGAATCCGGACTTGCCGGGCTTGGCATCGAACATCTGGCGGGCAATCCGGTAATGCGTCTGGAGCCACAGCATCATCGTCTGCAACTGGCTAATGGTGAGCGCTTGCCTTATGACAGATTATTGTTGGCGACCGGAGGCAGGGCGCGTCGCTTGTCACAGATACCCGGGCACCTGAGCAATGTTTTCTACCTGCGCACTCACGATGAGGCGTTGGCGCTGCGTGGTGCCTTGATCCACGGTGCACGGCTGGTGATCATCGGTGCCGGGTTTATCGGCCTTGAAGTTGCAGCAACGGCGAGGGCCCTGGGTTGCCAGGTGACGTTGCTGGAAGCCGGACCTCGATTGGCCGGGCGGGTCCTGCCTGAAGAGGTATCCCGGGACCTTCTGGCGTTGCATCGGCAGCACGGCGTCGATGTGCGGCTGAATGTGGTGCTCGAAGGCGTGCAAGGCAGTCAGCGAGCCGAGTCGGTGCAGTTGGTCGACGGTCAGAGAGTGCCTTGCGACGTGCTGGTGGTCGGAATTGGCATGCAGCCTAACAGTGAGCTTGCAGCAGCGGCCGGCCTCGAGGTAGGGCAGGGGATACGTGTTGACACGATGCTGCGCACCAGCGCCCCGGACATCTTTGCCGCCGGGGATGTGTGTGAGTTTCGGTTATACCCGGACGGGGCCTACCAGCGTCAGGAAACCTGGCGTAACGCCGAAGCACAGGGGCGCCACGCCGCGTTGAATCTACTGGGGCACGAGCTTGCATTCGAGGGCGTTCCCGGCTTCTGGTCTGATCAGTATGACCAGAGCGTGCAGACCGTTGGCGTCATTGCACACACACCGCCTTCAGCCAGCCGCAGCCTGGCGTGCGGTGGGCGGCTGCTGTTCTACCTTGATGCGGATCAGCGCCTGCGAGGTGCCTGTGGCCTGGCACTGGGCAATAGTGTTGCCAGGGATATAAAGCTGTGTGAGCGATTGATCGCTGCCAACACTCCGCTGAGCCTTGCAGCGCTCAACGATCCCGAGTGCTCGCTTAAACAAATGCTGAGGTCATGACATGGCTCGGTTTCTGGTATTTCAGTCGCTGTGGGCCATGCAGGATCATCGCGGCCAATGCGATCTTTCCATCGAAGCGCAGCTGGACAGGATCGCCGCCGCCGGCTTTGACGGGATCACCGACCATTACTCGCAGGCACCCGCTGTCGCCTACCTGCATGCGGCGGCAAAGGCGCGCGGTTTGCAGATTGAAGGGCAGTTGTTTCCGCAGACGGTGGACGATCTTGCCAGAGCGCTCGACATCGCTTGCCGCTACGGTTGCCATCACCTCACCCTGCAGGCGGATGTGCGGCCGCGTAAGCTGGCTCAGGCGATGACCCTGGTCGAGGGCTGGCAGCGTCTCGCCGAGCAGGTGGATTTTCCGATTTTGCTGGAAACCCATCGATACCGCCTCACCAGTGATCTGTTGTTTACCCTCGATCTGTTGGCACAGATGCCTGATCTCAAGCTGTTGGCCGACTTGTCTCATTACGTGGTGGGGCGTGAGTTGCCAGAGTCCGCTGTAGCCGAAGACGACGAGCAGATTCACAATATCCTGCGCCACAGTTGGGGGTTTCACGGCCGCGTAGCCGATGGCGAGCACGTTCAGGTGCCTCTGAGCTTTGCCCGGCATCGACCCTGGCTTGAGCGGTTTTTGGGCTGGTGGCGTTATGGAGTCGAGGATTGGCTGGCCCGGCCTCATAAACCGGCAAGCCTGTCTTTCACTTGCGAATTGGGCCCACCCCCGTATGCAATAACAGGACGTGACGGACGCGATATTTCAGATCGCTGGAGCGAAGCACTGTGGCTCAAAGCACTGATTCGCGAGGTCTGGAATGATTGCCTGGAGAAGCATGAACATCGTGCATGACCCGTTCCAGAGCTTGAACACGCGTCCTCACAGCCTTTTACTTCCTTTAGGCCCGTCACTTGTCTGCTGATGAAGCAATGCACACGATTCGCGTCGCTGGCAGGTACCTCACCGGCTATCACTGCCAGAGGCTGACTACCCAAACCCTTCAAAAGTATGCCGGTGTGTACATTTTAGATTGACGAGCAGCCGACATCGGTCTAAAACTATACAAGCCGGTACAGTTATGCATTGCTGAATGCACTGCAGACAAATGCACAAAGCTGTTCGGCAGCGCCTTTCAGAGCAGTCTGCTGGTGAACCATTGAATGCCGTGCAATGCGGTATGGCCGGGCGTGCATCGCCCGCACCAGGAAAAAGAGAACGCCTTAATACAAACAATGCTGCTCAAGCGCGCTGCCTATAAGCGTGCCTGATGGATGGTGAGCGTTTGAAATGTCAATGACCGGATCGAGTGGGAGAATTCTGCATGCGCGACGTTAAACAGATGAAGTGGGCCGGGCTTTTGTTACTGGGTTTTCTGGTCACGGGGTGTGCCAGTCACGACCCTTCGCCTTATTCAGGCATTGAGTCCTCGCTTGAGATGCGCCCCAACGAGCAGGACAGCACAGGACGCATACCGTTTAAATACATCGCCGCACCCAACTGGAACAAATACGATCAGATCATGCTTGAACCCGTGGTGATTTACTCGGGGGCGGATGCTCAGTTTTCAGGTCTGGAACGCACAGACAGAATAACCCTGGCCAACGATATGACGGTCAAGTTCTCAGAGGCGTTAGGCAGGCACTTTCGATTCACGGCGACGCCCGGGCGTGGGACGTTGAGGATTCGTCTCACACTGACAGGTGCCGAAACCACGGTGGCCGGGCTGTCTACGTTCTCCAGATTCGACATCGGCATGGGTTCCTACAATCTGGTTCAGGCTGCCCGCGACCGAAAGGGTACGTTTACCGGGTCTGTCAGTTACGCCGTCGAGATCTACGATGCGTCCACCTCGCAACTGCTGGAGTCCTATGTCACCCGGCAGTATCCAAAAGTCTATGACATCAGCTCGACCTTCGGACGTCTGTCGGCGGCGCAGGCAGGTATCTCAAGAGGGGCGGATGAGCTGGTTGACGTGCTGCTTTCCAGATAGATCATAGTCGGGGCTTCAGACCTGCTGACCGGGGCTTCCGGTCAGCAGGACATGCGACGATTAAAAATAATATTTATGAATGATAATAAATATAAAGATCAGAAATAATAATATTAGCTTATGACCAAATAGAATTATATTTTAAAAATTGATTCCGTTATGTTTGGTTTCAACAGCCTACCCCTTACCTCGGATGGTACCAGTCTTGATCGAGATTCTGTGTCTCGTGCCGCCAGCCCGCGCAGCATGACAGGGGCCATGTAGCACTGAGCCCCAAAGCAGAATCGTTGGAAGGGAGTTCGACGTATGTTGCCTGTTCAATCCTGCCATTGGCTTCATCTCTTTCGCTCTGTCGTTGACAGGCGTGTCGCAATACCTCCGCGCTCGACCGTTTTCCACCCCATGCCCCGTCCTCGCCGCTGAGTGCCGAACCCGGTCCGCAGATTTCTCTGCGCGTCGGTAATCACTTTTAAAACGTGCAGGCCACGCCGTCACACCGACCGCCGGGATGCACGACTTCGCGATCTGGAGGGGTGGCTGGCATGACGGCCATTTCTGGAGTGGATATGAAACAAGCCTTACAACGTGTCCGAATCTCGACTGCTGTGCTGGGCTACTGCCCTTTGACGTTGGCGATAGGGGGCGTGTTGCTGTCAGGGACGATAAAGGCCGAGGAAAAAACAGCCGGGGATGACCCGCGTACCTTGTCCACCGTGGTAGTCACCGGTAATCGTGGTGCCGAGCAACGTACCGTGACCAGCAGTCCGGTGCCGATCGATGTGGTCAGCGCCAGACAATTACAGAGCACCGGCAAGCCCGGCCTGATGGAAGCATTGAGCGCAGTGATTCCATCGCTGAGCCTGCCGGAAAAGACTGGCTGGGACGCCAGCGGTATCGCCCGTGCGCCCAACCTGCGTGGCCTCAGCGCCGCCGAAGTGCTGGTGCTGGTCAACGGCAAGCGCCGGCATACCAGTGCCACCCTGAACATCAACGGCATCAACACTGGGGCTGCTCCGGCTGACCTGGACCTGATCCCCATAAGTGCCATCGACCATGTTGAAGTGCTGCGTGACGGTGCAGCGGCCCAATACGGCTCTGATGCCATCGCCGGGGTCATCAACGTCATCCTCAAGGCCGACATCAACGGCACGTCGGTGACCAACGCCGGGCTTGGTTATGACGGCAAGAAACAGACCGTGCAGCAAAGCCTCAACAAGGGTTTCGAGATCGGCGACGGGGCATAGTGCAACTGGCGCTGGACGCCCGCAGCCAGAACGACGACAACAAGGCCAGCGCCAACGGTTACAGTTATGAGCAGGCCTACGACCTGGCAGGCAAGTCCACGTATGGCGGCTACGGCACGCCGAAGACCAATCTCCTGACCCTGGGTTACAACGCCGAACTGCCGATTCACGACAGCTTCAGTCTGTATTCCTTCACCACGTACTCACGGCGCAAGGCTGAGCAGGGGCAGAATTTTCGCCTGCCGACCATCGCCAATACCATCACCACCGGACCTAATGGTTACCCGGCGGGGTACACGCCGACCTGGTACATCGACGAAGACGATTTTCAGGCTGCATTCGGCGGCAAAGGCACGCTTGGTGAGTGGGCCTGGGATCTGTCCAGCACCTATGGACGCAACGAGGCAGAGCAGGGCACCACGCACAATCAGAACCCGTCACTTGGTGAGGCCACGCCCAACAGCTTCACTTCCGGCACATGGATATCCACTGAGCTGACCACCAACCTGGACTTCAAGCGCAGCTTCGATGTAGGCCTGCAAAAGCCTCTCGATCTGTCCTACGGCTTCGAGCACCGGCGCGACACGTATGAGGTGCAGGCCGGTGACTACGAGTCCTATGCCAACGGTGGCTACTGCATTGCACCCGGCAATTGCGCCTCGTCAGGGGCGCAGGTCACCAACGGTATCTCGCCCGAGGAACAAAGCAGCGCCTCGCGTAACAGTGTCGCCAGTTATATCGACGCATGCTTCAACCCTGTGCCTGACTGGTATGTCGGCAGCGCATTTCGCTATGAACATTACAACCAGGGCGTAGGCGCAACGCGCAGCGGCAAGCTGACTACACGCTACGACTTCACGCCACAATTTGCCGTCCGTGCGACCGTCAGTAACGGCTTCCGTGCGCCTTCCCTTGCCAACAGCCTGTTCAGTGCGCGCTCGACCACCTACGGCGTGGTGGACGGCGTTTATCAGTCGATCAACTACGGCGTATTGCCAACCGGTTCCGGGGCTGCGAAAGCGTTGGGGGCCGAAAACCTCAAGCCGGAGCGCTCCACCAACTTCAGCCTCGGCTTCACGCTGACGCCTACCGATCGCCTGAGCCTGACGGCCGATGCCTATGTGATCAATCTGCGTGACCGTATCACCCTGACCGGCACCCTGCTGGGCGACGAGGTCACTCAGGTGCTGCTCAACAATGGTATCGATTCGACCTCTGGCGGCCAGTACTTCATCAACGGTGCTGACACCCGCACCAAGGGCCTGGACCTGGTCAGCCACTACAGCCAGGACCTGGGCCAGTATGGCTCGGTGAAGTGGACGGCAGCGTTCAACTGGAACCAGACAAAAATTCTCGGCTACAAGGAGTCCACCGCAATCCTCGGTACCTCCTATGAGTTGATGGACCGCGAGGCGCGCAACCTCATCACCGGCGTGCAGCCACGCACCAAGCTGATTCTGGGCGGCGACTGGAGTCTTGAGCGCTTCAACCTGAACCTGACGCTGACCCGTTACGGCTCTTACAAGGAGGTCAATGCCTCGGCCGATCGTGATCTGGATCGAGTCTACGCAGCCAAATGGATCACTGATCTGGACCTTGGCTACACCCTCAGCAAAAACCTCGACGTTGCCGTCGGGGCCAAGAACCTGTTCGACATCTATCCGAAAAAGCAGGGGGTTCCCAGCAGCACCATGGTCAGCAGTTACGGCACCTATTCGCCCTACGGGTTCACCGGTGGCTACTACTACACCCGGCTGACTTACGCCTTCTAAGGCCAGCACCTGACAACCCATATTGCCTGCGAGGAACAAACATGACCATTGTCGCCAAACCCTATGATTTCATTGATGAGGAGCGTCGTTATCCGCCGCGCCAGAGCCGGGCATCAACACCACCAATCAAGGCGTTGCAAGTGGTACCGGCCCGGCATCCCGGTCGCTGGATGGGGACGGTATTCGCTGCACTGGTGCTGATCGCCGTTGTGTATTCGCTGGCGACCAACCCCCGTTGGGAGTGGGGCGTCTTTGGCCAGTGGTTCTTCTCTCCATCGGTGCTGCGCGGGCTTGGGCAGACGCTGCTGTTGACGCTGCTGAGCACGGTGTTCAGCAGCGTTCTCGGCACGGCGCTGGCGTTGGCACGTCTGTCGGGCTCGCCGCTGCTGGCGGCGCTGGCCTGGGGTTACATCTGGTTTTTCCGCTCGATGCCGGCGCTGCTGGTGTTGATCATCCTCTACAACTTCGCCTACCTGTACGACCGTATCGTACTGGGGGTGCCGTTCACCCATCTGGTCTTCGCCGAATGGTCGACGGTAGATGTGCTCAGCCAATTTACGGTGGCGGTACTGGGCCTGAGCCTGATGCAGGCGGCGTATACCGCAGAAATCATTCGTGGCGGCCTGATCGGTGTCGACGCTGGCCAGCATGAAGCAGCCGCGGCCCTGGGCCTGCCTGCATCGCGACGGGTGTTCCGTATCATCCTGCCCCAGGCGCTGCGCTCGATTCTGCCTTCGGGATTCAACGAAATCATCGGTCTGGTCAAGGGTACGTCGATTGTTTACGTGCTGGCCTTGCCGGAGCTGTTCTACACCGTACAGGTCATCTACAACCGGACCCAGGCGGTGATTCCGTTGCTGATTGTTGCCACCGTCTGGTACCTGATCATCACCACGCTGCTGACCAGCGCGCAATACTACGTCGAGCGGTATTTTGCGCGCGGTACGGCGCGTGTCTTGCCGCCGACACCCCTGCAGCGAGTGCGCGGCTGGCTCAAGCCGGGGCAGGGGGACGCATCATGAGTGAAGTCTCGACTCCGGTTCGCGCAGGACGCATTCAGATCCAGGGCGTGGGCAAGCGCTTTGGCAGTCAGCAGGTGCTCAAGAACATTGACCTGACCATCGAGCCAGGCAAGGTCACGGTGATTCTCGGACCTTCCGGTTCCGGAAAATCCACATTGCTGCGCACCATCAACCATCTGGAAAAGATCGACAGCGGCTACATCACCATCGACGGTGACTACGTGGGTTATCGGCGCAAGGGTGATCTGCTCTATGAGCTCAAGGAGCGCGAGATTCTCAAGCGGCGGATTGAGGTCGGCTTTGTGTTCCAGAATTTCAACCTGTTCCCGCACCTGACCGCCTGGGAAAACATTGCCGAAGCAGCTCTGGCCCACAAACGCTGGAGCAAGGCCGACGCGCAGGCAAGAGCAGGTGAGTTGCTGGCCAGGGTCGGTCTGGCGGACAAGGTGGACGCTTACCCACGCCAGCTTTCCGGTGGTCAGCAGCAGCGGGTCGCCATTGCCCGGGCGCTGGCGCTGGACCCCAAGGTTCTGCTGTTCGATGAACCCACCTCGGCCCTCGATCCCGAACTGGTCGGCGAGGTACTGGACGTCATCAAGGGGCTCACTCGTCTGGGTGTCACGCTGGTGGTGGTGACCCACGAGATTGGCTTTGCCCGGGAAGTGGCGGACCACGTGGTGTTTCTCTGTGACGGCCAATTGATTGAGCAAGGGCCGCCGGAACAGGTGTTCCACCACCCCCGACATCCTCGCACCGCTGCCTTCCTCGGCAAGGTGCTGTGAATTTTCCGTTTTCAAGGAGCAATTACTGATGTTAGTGAACACTGCCCGTATGGCCCTGCTGACGATTGCCGTCGGCGTGGCGCAAAGTGCTTTTGCTTCGACTGCGCAACCGTTCGACCTTAGCCCCGACCGACAACGCATCCATGTACCGCGCAATGAGGCTGCCATCGCGCAGATCCCGGCGGGCTTCAAATTTGCCCAGCCGGGCAAGTTTACCGTGGCGGTTTCCGGTGTGGCCGGGCCGCCTTTGGCGCTGTTGGCCAATGACGACAAGACCACCATCGGCAGTGAGGCCGATACCGCGCAGCTGGTGGCGGACAGCCTGGGCCTGCAATTGAACGTGGTGCAGACCAGCTGGGAGGACTGGCCGCTGGGCGTCAGTTCGGGAAAATACGACGCAGTGATCAGTAACGTCACCGTGACCGAAGCGCGCAAGAAGCGCTTTGATTTCGCCACCTACCGCCAGGATGTCCTGGGCTTCTACGTCAAGGCCAACAGCAACATCAGCGAGATAAAACAGGCGTCGGACATTGCCGGGCTGAAGGTCATCGTCGGCTCCGGCACCAATCAGGAAAAGGTCCTGCTGGCGTGGAACGAGGCCAACGAAAAGGCCGGTATCAAGCCTGCGCTGTTGCAGTATTTCGATGACCAGGCGGCTGCGCAGCTTGCCATTCAGTCGGGTCGCAGTGATGCGCTGTTCGGGCCCAATTCGGTGTACGCCTATTCGGCCGCCATTACCGGTGGCATCAAGCGGGTGGGTACGGTCAACGGCGGCTGGCCACTGCAAGCGGATATCGCCGTGACCACGCGCAAGGACAATGGCCTGGTCAAGCCGATTCACACTGCACTGGAAGGCGCGATTGCCGGTGGACAGTACGAGCAGGTGCTCAAGCGCTGGGGCCTGGACGTGGAGCGTGTCGACCGGTCGCTGATCAACCCGCCCGGCCTGCCGGACTGAAGCCTTCGAGGGAGTATGAGGACATGGGACTGACACGACGTGAAGCACTTTCCAGCATCGCTGCCGTGGGCGGCGAAAAGGCCGTCAAGGACGTGCTTGCGGTGCTGGGGCTGGGACCTTCGTCACACCGAAGGCCCCAACCGCTGAAACTCGGCGACGGACTGGGGCATGGCACCCGCGTACTGGTGCTGGGGGCCGGTATCGCCGGGCTGGTTACTGCGCTGGAGCTGAAACGGGCAGGGTTTACCGTGCAAATGCTGGAGGCTCGTGATCGGGTGGGCGGTCGTAACTGGACCCTGCGCAATGGCGATCGGGTGAACTACAAGGATGGCCGCACGCAGACCGTGGGCTTCGAGCCGGGGCTGTATTTCAATGCCGGGCCGGCGCGCATTCCCAGCCAGCATCGCACGCTGCTCGATTACTGCAGTGAGCTGAGCGTGCCGCTCGAAGTGCTGGTCAACAGCAGCCATGGCGCTCAGGTTCGCCCTGACCTGAAAAAGCCGGCTTTCACTGTCGGCCAGGCCATCAACGATGCTCGCGGCCACCTCTCGGGCCTGCTGGCCAAGGCCGTACAGCGCGATGCGCTGGACGATGTATTGAGCGATGAAGAACGCCGGCGTCTATTGGCGTTTTTGCAGGTGTACGGCGACCTCTCGCAGGAGCTGGCGTATGAAGGCAGCCTGCGTTCGGGACATCGGGAGTCGCTCTCGCATCCGGGAGCATTGCCGATCAGTGCGCAACCGCTGGCGCTGGAGTGCCTGCTGCATCCCGAGCTGTGGGGTGCGCTGCTGCACACTGAATTTCCCGAGTTCTCGGCCACCATGTTTCAGCCGGTCGGCGGCATGGACCGTATTACCGATGCTTTTTACCAGCGCCTCACCGAGCAGGTGCAACTGGGCGCACAGGTGCGGCAGATCCGTCAGCGGGATGAGGGTGTGGCGGTCACCTACCACGACAAGCACAGTGGCCGCGAACAGACAGTGCACGCCGATTATCTGGTGTCGACCCTGCCACTGCCTTTGCTGGCCAGGCTGGACACCGACTTCAGCGACCCGGTCAAGGCTGCCTTGCTCAGCACCCGCAACGATCAGGCGACCAAGGTGGCGTGGCAATCCCCGCGGTTCTGGGAAACCGATTACCGGACTTACGGTGGCCTGTCGTGGATCGATCATCCGGCACGTCTGTTGTGGTATCCCAGCAATGACCTGAACACCCGCGAAGGTTTGCTGGTTGCCGGTTATGTAACCGGGGAGGGGGCCGATGTGTTCGGCGCAAAACCCTTTGATGCGCAATACGCTGCCTCCAGAGAGGCAGTAGAACTGCTGCATCCGGGTTATTCGCATCACTTGCGCAGTCCGCTGGCAGTGTCCTGGGAGCAGATCCCCTATAGCGAAGGCCCATGGCTGCAACGCGAACATTTTCCGGCCGATGCCAGCGCCTTGCTGGATCAGCCTCACGGACGTGTGTACTTCGCTGGCGACGGCCTGGTGCAGAGCGGCGTCGGCATCTGGCAGGAGTCTGCCGCCAACTCGGCGCGCCATGTGGTCGGGCAACTCGGTGAGCGTGTCACCCGACAACGACAGACCGCAGTCCTCGCGGCATAGTGAACGCCCATTGCAGCAAAAACGTCCATTGAAGGAGAAATACCATGAGCGACAGCATTCAACGCACCAGCGTTGGCGACTTTCCGGTTTCGCAAACAGTGACGGTGCCAGCCTCGAGCAGCCTGATATTCGTCAGCGGAACGTTGCCGGACGTTGACGACCCGCATGCCCCTGCGGGTACGCCCGCCGCCTACGGCAACACCGAAGTGCAGACCGTTTCGGTGTTTAACAAGCTGCGTAAAATCCTCCGGCAACAGGACCTTGATCTGGGCGATATCGTCCAGTTACGAGTGTTTCTGGTAGGTGCCGAGGAAACCGGCGGCAAGCTCGATTTTGTCGGTCTGCAGGCCGGTTACACGCAGTTCTTCGGTACGCACGACCAACCCCTGAAACCCGCACGCACGGCACTGCAGGTGGTGGCGCTGCCATTGCCGGGAGCGCTGATAGAAGTCGAGGCTGTAGCGGCCAGGCGCACGTGAACACAGTGCCTTCTTTGTAGCCTTGAATGCGCGCCTTCGAGGGTCAGTCTTTATCGGGCAAAACTTTTTCCCAGTGCATCAGCAGATCTTCACGCAGCATGCCCAGTGCCTGTCGTTGGGTCTTCAGGTCAGGTGAGAAAAAGGCGGCATCAAATATGATGCCCATGCGCTCGTGGCTCTTCTCGGCTTGTAATTGTGCCTTTTTTGCCTGCTCGGGCTGCATGTCCGAGAAGCTGAAAACCGGGAGCATGTTAAGTGTCCAGCTCTTGGGCAAAGGCTGACCACTGGCGAGCAAGGCACCTGCGTAGCACTCGGCCAACTGCTGCGAGCCCCGCATCATTCCGGCTCTGTACAACTCCTGCTCGGTGCGGCTGGACGCAAGTCTGGGATAGATCCGGGCAGCGGCTTTGGCAACTTCACCGATGGCGTCATCGTCGCCGCCGAAGAACGCCTTCAGCAGCGTATCTTCGCCAACAGCGCCTTCAATGCGTTTCGCCGCGCCGGGCCAGGAGTCTCCTGTGGCCAGTTTGAAACCGTGATAAGGGTCTTTGGCCAAAGGGATCGGCAAAAGACGTTTCGGCGGTGGCAGCTTTTCCGTGAGATGAGTGGTCAGACCTTCGTTCAGGGCTTTCCAGTGCGGATGATGGATGTGGCGATCCCGGAACTCCGGGTGGGTGTAACAGTGAATGAACTCGTGCCCTGCGACGTCGGCCGGGTGACTTTCAAACGCAATGTTGGGGTTCAGTTTCACCTGTCGGGTTCTATAGTTCCACAGACCTGCTACGCCAGACGGGATGTCGTGCGTGACATCCGCCTTTGCTTTGAAACAGTCACTGTCTTTAGGAATGTGGTCGCCATAACGCTCCAAAACCGTGTGGTTACCTTGTACAAGATCTGCTGGCGAGGAACGATGCTGGAGGTTGATGGCGGCCCACAGACTGCCACCCGGATCTTTCGCAAAGTCTCCTGGAAATCTCGCCATGCGGTAGCCGGCAGTCAATGAAAGAACGCCCACCATCATTTGAGCAAAAAGCTTTATCGGATTGATATTCGATGTTTGTCGATCAGGCGCGGGGCCCGCTTCATCTGTTGCCACGCTGCCGGATGTTGAAGAACTCGCGTGCGCCGCCTCGCTCGCCGCCGCGGCTGACGCTCGCAAGCGCAAAGGCGATGGCGCGTCCATGGGCGGCAGTGGCCGCTGACCTTGCGCAGCATCCAGTCGCATCGGCGTGGGGCTTGCGGGGCCCTCAACAGCATGGGCTGTAGTGGTTTGTACGGTAGGATCAATTTTGTTCAACACGGGTTCTGCCCTCAACGATGACGCAGGCGCTGGGCGGTGTTACGCAACTCAAGCGTCGTTTCGGCAAAGTTAGCCAACAGGTTTTCGAATCGGGCCTTGTCCAGCGCGAGAAAGTCATGCTCGTAGGAGTACACCAAAGTGTTTTCATCCGGGTTGATGGTCAAGGCACCGCGCCGCAGTCGCAGACCCGGAAACGCGTGGGCGAGCAGATTGCGCAAGAGCATGTCGTCCTGCGGATCAGCGCGCAGATCGATGATCTCAGCCAGTATCGTGAGGCTATCGCCGATCACATGCAGTGAGAGGTTCATTCCTTTCTGCCACTCGACAGCCTGCGTCGCAGGCTTGTCGTTACCCGCTTGACCACGCATATTCAGCAGCTTTTGCAGGGTGAATGATGAGTTCATTGCCAATACCCGTAGACATTCATATCTTCGGTGAGTGGCTGGAACGCAAGCTACGGTTCCTTGTATCCCGATCAATAGTTGTGTCTATCGAAGCCAGCAAGTCCGGGATCAACTGCTCAGCTACCGCCGACCGGCCCGCGTACTGACATCCACCCATACCGCCAGTACCAGGATCCCGCCCTTGACGATCATCTGCCAGTAACTGTCGACGTCGAGCATGGACATGCCGTTATCGAGACTGGTGATGACCAGTGCGCCGAGCAGGGCACCATAGACAGTGCCCGAGCCACCGCGCATTGATGTACCGCCGATGAAGCAGGCTGCTATGGCGTCCAGTTCGCCCATGTTGCCGGCCGAGGGCGAGCCTGCTGCCAGACGTGCGGTGTTGACCAGCCCGGCGAAGGCGCACATGACGCCCATGATGCCGAAGATCCACAGCTTCACAGCCTGCACGTTGATGCCGGATAACCGCGTCGCTTCCATGTTGCTGCCGACCGCGTAGACACGCCGTCCGAAGACCGTCTGGCTGGTGACGTAGCTGAACACACCGAGCAGAACCAGCAACAGCAACACCGGCACGGGGATCCCGTCGTAGCTGTTGAGTACGTAGACGAACCCACCCAGTACAGCACCGATCAGCACTACGCGTAATCCATCACGAATCATCGAATGGGCTGCCAGCCCATGCAGAGCCCTGTTGCGCCGTTGTCTCCAGGTCAGGAAGAGCGTCAGTGCCAACAACAGGATACCTAGCCCGGTTCCCACTGCGTGCGGTAGATAGCCCTGACCGATGTAAACCAGCGACGGCGAAACCGGGGCGATGGTCGTACCGCCGGTAATCCCCAGCAGAATGCCACGAAACGCCAGCATGCCACCCAGACCGACAATGAACGACGGAATCCGCAGGTAAGCAGTCATGTAGCCATTCGCCAAACCGATCATCAGGCCGCACAGCGCTACCAGACTGAGGTTCGCCAGCAGCGGGACGTGGTACACCACATCCAGAATTGCCGCCAGGCCGCCGAGCAGGCCAAGCAATGAACCCACTGACAGATCAATCTCGCCGCTGATGATCACCAGCACCATGCCGCACGCCAATATGCCGGTAATCGACATCTGCCGCAGCAGGTTGGAGAGGTTGCGCGGAGTCAGAAACCCGCCGTCGGTCTGCCAACTGAAGAACAGCCAGATAACGGCAATGGCGATCACCAGTGCAAGCATTTTGTAGCGGGTGAAGAACTGTTTGACCTGATTCATCTACGCGGTCTTCCGGGCATTATGGTGAGGGTCCTCTGGATGGCTGAGGGCCGCGGCGAGCACCTGCTCCTGAGTGAGTTCGTGGTTGATGAAGTCGCCGCGTAACTGGCCTTCGCCAATCACCAGCACACGGTCGGACACCCCCAGCACTTCGGCCAGCTCCGAAGACACCATGATGATCGAAACGCCCTCGGCTGCCAGCGCGCCCATCAGCTTGTAGATCTCGTACTTGGCACCGACATCGACACCGCGCGTGGGCTCGTCGAGAATCAGCACGCGCGGCCGGGTCAGCAGCATCTTCGCCAGCACGGCTTTTTGCTGGTTGCCACCGGACAGACTGGTGATCGGCAGAAACGGGCTTGCCGTCTTGAGGTGCATGCGCGAGATTTCCCGGTCGATGCTGCCCAGCTCGGCCTCGGTGTCGATGCGGGTCATTCTCGAGTAGTTGCCAAGTACCGCGAGGGTGATGTTCTGCCCCACGCCCAGGTCCGGAATAATGCCTTGGCGTTTGCGGTCTTCAGGGACCATGCACAGGCCGGCGCGGATTGATTTGAGCGGCGTACGTGTGTCGATTGCCTGGCCATCGAGCCACACTTCACCGCTGTATCGACCGGGATAAGCGCCGAACAGGGCCGACACCAGTTCGGTACGGCCCGCGCCCACCAGCCCGGCGATACCGAGGATTTCCCCGCGCCTGAGGACGAACGATACATCGTCGACCCGCTTGCGCCCGGGGTTATCGACGTCGTAGCAGGTAATGTGCCGCGCTTCGAAAATCACCTCACCGACGTCATGGCGTTCGGTGGGGTAGAGGTTGCTCATCTCGCGTCCGACCATCTGAGTGATGATCTGCGGGATGTCCATATCTGCCATGGCTGTGGTGGCGATGTGTTTGCCGTCGCGAATGACTGAAATGGTGTCGCACACGGCCGCCACCTCATCGAGCTTGTGCGAGATGTACACGCACGCCACGCCTTTGGCTTTCAGGTCCCGAATAATGTCCAGCAGCACCTCGATCTCCGAGCGGGTCAGGGCCGAAGAGGGCTCATCGAGAATCAGCAGACGCGCCTTCTTGTTCAATGCCTTGGCGATTTCCACCAGCTGCTGGTAACCGCCGCCGTACCGGGAAACCGGCAGCGCCACATTCATGTCCGGCACTTTGAGCTCGTGCATCAAGACTTCGGCACGGTGGATCATGGCCGGATAGTTCATACGCCCGCCGGAAAGCGTCAGCTCATGACCCATAAAGATGTTTTCGGCCACCGACAGGTCTGGAACCAGCGTCAGTTCCTGATGAATGATGACGATCCCCGCCGCTTCCGTTTCGCTGATCGATTGAGCCTTGAGCGGTTGGCCGTCCCAGAGAATCTCGCCATTCCAGGTGCCGTAGGGGTAGACCGCCGACAGGACCTTCATCAACGTGGATTTGCCCGCGCCGTTCTCGCCGCACAGGCCGACGCATTCACCGGGCCTGACCTTGATGTCGATGCCGTTCAGGGCCTTGACGCCGTCAAAGCTTTTGACGATGCCGTTCATTTGCAGCAGGTAGTCGGACATGGCACAGGGCTCATACGAAGGTGTGATGGCTTGGCCTGAGCGGCGACCCTGCCTGATCGCGTTGCAGGGTCGCGCTCTGGCTTCTAGCGACGTATCAACGATCGAGGGTTCATTGCCCGTCAATCTGCGCCTTGGTGTAGAACCCGTCTTTCTCCAGCAGGTCGATGTTGTCCTTGGTCAGCGGCGTCGGGGTCAGCAGGATGGTGTCGACTTTCTTGCTGCCATTGTCGTATTGCGAGCTGAAGTCGGGTTTCTCGTTGCGCACCAGTTGCACCGACAGTTTGGCGGCTTCGCTGGCGATCAGCTTCAGCGGCTTGTAGACGGTCATGGTCTGAGTGCCATCAATGACCCGCTTGACCGCCGCCAGGTCTGCATCCTGCCCAGAGATCGGCACCCTGCCCGCGAGTTTCTGCGCGGCCAGTGCCTGAATTGCGCCCCCGGCGGTGGCATCGTTGGAAGCAACAATGCCATCAATCTTGTTGTTATTTCGGGTCAAGGCATTTTCAACAATGCTCAGGGCTTCGGTGGGGTTCCATTCCTTTACCCACTGTTGGCCGACTATTTTGATATCGCCCTTGTCAATGGCTGGCTGCAGCACCTTCATCTGGCCTTCGCGCAGAATTTTGGCGTTATTGTCGGTGGGCGCGCCGCCCAGCAAGAAATAATTGCCTTTGGGGGCTGCTTTCAGCACGCCACTGGCCTGCATCTCGCCGACTTTTTCGTTATCAAAGGAAATGTAAGCGTCGATGTCGGCGTTAAGGATCAGACGGTCATAGGACACTACCTTGATCCCGGCCTTTTTGGCTTCGGCAACGGCGTTGGTCAACACGGTGGCATTGAACGGCACGATGACGATCACGTCGACGCCACGGGAAATGAGGTTTTCGATCTGCGAAATCTGTTTTTGCTCGTTGGCATCGGCTGATTGCACGAAGACCTTGGCGTCGAGCTTTTCCGCCGCTGCCACGAAGTAATCGCGGTCGCGTGACCAGCGCTCCAGACGCAGGTCATCAATGGAAAAACCTATTTTTGGGTGGGCGGGGTCGGCCATGACCGGCAGGGAAAGCAGGGCCAGGGCGCTGGCGAGCAGTGTGCATTTCAAGGTGTTCATAGGTGCGTCCTTTTATTGTTGTTTGAGACACTTCATGACTGAGCGTAATACCGGTAGAACTGTAGAGCGTTGCCGAGCGCCGCGGGTAAAGATTTGTCGCAAGAATGTCACGGCGGCGTTGGTATCGGTCTGGCTTCAGGAGTAGATGAAACGGTTGACCACGCCTTCGAGCCATTCCTGGCGACCGCTGACAGCCTGCGGGTTCAGCTCGTTGGCGAAGGCATGTTCCGCAAGCGACGCAAGGCTGAATTCGCCCGCCAGCAGTGACTGCCCGAATGGCTGCCGCCAGCCGGCGTAGCGCTGATCCTTGAACTGCTGGATTCTATCGTTGTGCACCATGGCCGCTGCACGCTCCAGCGCCAGGGCGAGCACATCCATTGCCGCGACATGGCCGTGGAACAGGTCGACCTCGTCGAGGCTCTGACGGCGGACCTTGGAATCGAAATTGAAACCGCCGTGGGTGAAGCCGCCAGCCTTGAGGATTTCGTAGGTGGCGAGGGTCATCTCCTCGACGCTGTTGGGGAACTGGTCAGTGTCCCAGCCGTTCTGAGGATCGCCGCGATTGGCGTCGATGCTGCCGAAGATACCCAGCGAAACCGCCGTGGCGATTTCGTGATGGAAACTGTGCCCGGCCAGGGTCGCGTGGTTGGCTTCGATGTTGACCTTGATCTCGTCCTGCAGGCCGTATTGATGGAGAAAACCGAACACCGTGGCACTGTCATAATCGTATTGATGCTTGGTTGGCTCCTGCGGCTTGGGCTCTATCAGCAGGTCGCCTTTGAAACCGATCTTGTGTTTGTGCTCGACCACCATGCGCATGAAGCGGCCCAGTTGTTCGCGCTCATGCTTCAGGTCCGTATTGAGCAGGGTTTCGTAACCCTCACGGCCCCCCCACAGGACGTAGTTGGCCCCTTTGAGACGCTGGGTGGCGTTCATGGCGCTGAACACCTGAGTCGCTGCGTAGGCAAATACTTCAGGGTCGGGGTTGCTGGCAGCGCCTGCAGCAAATCGCGGGTTACTGAAGCAATTGGCGGTGCCCCACAGCAGCTTGATACCGGTCTGCTCCTGATGGCGTTCCAGATGATCGACCATGTGCGCGAAGTTGTTGCGATACTCCTTCAGCGAGCTGCCTTCCGGTGCTACATCGGTGTCATGGAAACTGTAATAGTCGATGCCGAGCTTGGAGAAAAATTCGAAAGCCGCTTCGGCCTTGCCGACCGCCAGTTCCAGAGGTTCTCCAGAACCTTGCCATGGACGCTTGAAGGTCCCGACACCGAACATGTCGGCACCCGGCCACACGAACGTGTGCCAGTAGCAGGCTGCCATGCGCAAGTGCTCGCGCATGGGTTTGCCGAGGATCAGCTTGTCGGCATCATAGTGGCGAAAAGCAAGTGGCGAGTCGCTGTCAGGGCCCTCGTAGCGGACCCTGTCGACGTCGGGGAAGTACGGCATGTGCGTTTTCCTTATTGTTCTTGGTGATGCCTCGATACTAGCAATGGCCCCAACGCTTCTGATTATGAAAATCGTCAACGCGCAGTGCGATTTTGAGTATTGAGATTGCTCCTGCACGCGCCTAGTCTGTGGACAGCGGCGTCGTGCTGAGCGAACCGACATGAGATCCGGCATAAAAATAATGAAAACCGTCCCCCCTGTTCACCGCATTGCGTTGTTGTTCAACGGCAGCAAGATCTATGACCGCGGCATCATCAGCGGTATAGGCAACTACCTCAGCAGTACCCGTGTGTCCTGGGATCTTTTTCTGGAAGAGGATTTTCTCTGTCGTCTGAAAGGCATCGAACGCTGGCAGGGCGACGGGATCATTGCCGATTTCGATGACCCGCTGATCGGTGAGGCCTTGGCCGGGATCAGGCTGCCGGTGGTGGCGGTCGGTGGGTCCTATCAGGACGACCGCGCCTACCCGAAGGGCATTCCTTATGTTGCGACCGACAATAACGCCTTGATCAAGGCGGCCTACGAACACCTTATCGAGGCGGGCCTGACGCGCTTTGCCTGCTTCAGCCTGCCTGAAGCACAAGCCAACCGTTGGGCGCAGGAGCGTGAGCAGGCCTTTCGCCGACTGCTGCAGCGCGATGGTCTTCACGCCGAGGTCTATCGCGGCCTGGGGACCAGCGCACCTCTCTGGGACAGCGCCGTAGAGCAGCAGATTGCCTGGCTGCAAAGCCTGCCCAAGCCCATCGGCATCATCGCCGTGACCGACGCCCGCGCTCGCCAGTTGCTGCAGGCCTGTCTGACAGCCGGCATTGCCGTGCCGGAGCAAGTGGCACTGATCGGCATCGATAACGATCCTCTGACCAGAACCCTTACCCGCGTACCGTTGAGTTCCGTGGTCCAAGGCACTGACACGATGGGCCGAACTGCGGCGCGCCTTCTGCACCAGATGCTGCATGGCATGCCTTCGTCGGGCACACACATCCTGATACCGCCGGAAGCTGTCAACGTGCAGGCTTCCAGCCTGCATCAACCGCTCGGCGACCCCTACGTGATGCAGGCGCTGCTGTTTATCCGGCAATACGCCTGCCAGGGCATCAAAACCGCGCAGGTGGCTGCTTACGTGGGGGTTTCGCGCTCGTCGCTGGAATCGCACTTTCGCCGGGTACGGGGCTGCAGCGTGCATGACGAGATTCTGCGTTTCAAACTGGCCGCCGCCGCACGCGGGCTGGAAAACACGGACTCTGCGATTGCCGACATCGCCCGCGACTGCGGTTTCCGGTCGGCGCAATACCTGCACACGGTATTTCGCCGGGAGTTTGGTTGCACGCCGCGCGAATACCTGCAAGGGGCCAGTGCGGCGGCGCAACGAATGAGCGCGTTATAACGTCAGCCCGCCACCACCCTTATCGTCCAGAAGTCGGTGGACAGATTCTCATCCAGCAGATAGCTGTAGGGCAGGGTGAAGTAGCCATCCATCCCCCAGCCAGCGCCCCATGAGTTGCGCAATATGAAATGCTGATGGGCATCGTTGTAGCCTACTGCCAACACGCAGTGACCTCCCAGCATCTTTTCGTGGGGGCCCGGCATTGTGGCATGCCCGGTCTGGGCAACTTTCTTGCTTTCAAAGCTTTTGTAGACAGAGAAGCCGATGACGAACGGGTAGCCGGCAGCCAGACAGCCTTTCATCTGGTTGAGGTTCTGAGCAACTTTCTGATAGGAAACCGCCTTGTACTTTTGTGCGTCTTTGTAACAGGCGGGCGAAGGCTTCACGGCAAACTTTTCAATATCATAAGGCCATTCTTTTTCAGGGCAATCACCTTGTTTCGCTACACTTTTAATTCCGTGGCGGATCATCGCTCCGCTGTCCGAATCGACGGTATGCTCAATGACACGTTCGTTGTAATAGATAAACAACCGAGAGGGCGCGAACGCCGGAGTCAGCTTTTGCTTCATGCGATCAAACTGAATCGCTGCTGCAATACCGTTTGCCGTACAACTGCCCAACTGGCCCTGATCGTAGACAGGCGGGCACTGAGGTCGCAGATCAACTGCATGCGGAAGTGCCACTAACGCCTCGGCAGGGGCGGCGTACAAATGATCGCAATGATCAGGCAGATCGCGAATCCATCCATACTGTTTCACGGTATAGGTCATTGCGCATCTCCTTGAAAGTCACTGTCAGGAAAATTGACAACGCCCATGTAAACAGTTTTTGGTCGAGCCAGAATTAAAGTTTGTTTAGTGCGTAGTGTGCTACGCGTTAGCTGGAGAGGCCCATCCGCCACCTGGCCTGTTGTGAGGGCTGCCAGTTAGATCAATGCGTTGAATGGCCGTGCGGGAGAGAGATCCGCTTCTTCTGGTGCGTATCGCTGGCGAAAACCATCACTAGAAGTGGCAAAACGATGTTGCCAGAGTGCACTATTTACTGTCGCCTCATAACCGTACCAATTAGTACATTTAAATTGACAGCTCACGATGCTCGGGCTAAAACGTACGACTTGGTACAGTTATGGGCGAGGCGCACGTCGCCCCGTGCAAGATGAGAGGTGGAGACGATGCAGCTGCATGAAATATTGACTGTTCACCTGCGTGTCGATAAGCCGCAAGTGCTTTGCAGGCCTCAACGTGGGCAACGCAGCAGCGGTGAAATACTGGGCGGAGCATTTCGCGGCGATCGACTTCAGGGGCAGGTCCTTGCCGGAGGCAGTCTTTTTCTCGTGCCTCAGGATGACGATCTTGCACGGTTCAGTCTTTACTACACCTTGCTGACTGATGACGGAGTAAAGATAGACGTCGTAGGGGAAGGCTTGGTAGCCGCCGATGAAACGGAGCGGGCACCTTTGGCCCAGGCGCACTGCCGGTGCACGTGCAGCAAGCAGTTCAGCGTTCCTTCCGGTGCCCATGATTACCTGCAGAGAAACCTGTATGTCGGCAGATTGAGGGTTACGGCGGGGGACGACAGCCTGCTGGTCAGTATTTTTCAGGTGAACGAAATGCGCGAAGGTTCTTGAAAGAAGCGACCTGATACGAGGGCACTCAGAGCGGCGACGTCTGCCGGATTTCAAACGCTCGACATATTGCCTCACGGCAGGCCATTGCGTTTTTGCGTCAAAGGGCGTGAGGGGGTTGTCCCTCACGCCACGCTTCTATCTGTTCGTCCGGTCATGCCATGAGCGGATTACCCGGCAAAGAAGCTCAAACCCTTGCCGATTGCACACTCATAGCTCACCGGCTTGCCGACCGCTTGATAGCCGGGAACGCTCAGTGTCGTCATGCTGAATGCGGCTGTGCCGTCCGAGCGTATCTGGTAGCGAATGAATTGCTCGATGGGCTTGTTATCGCGGTCGAGGGTGAAGTGGGTGTCCGAGAACGCAAGAGTGCCGTCGGGGGTGATGCGGTAGGCATCGATGCGTTTGCCGCCTTTGGTCTTGGACGGCTCGGCCCCTGCGACCGAGGATTTGCATTGCCCCAGGTCTATCACCACGGCGACCGACTCTCCGGTGTTAAGCGCCTGGATGATAGCGGTCTGGCTGTCCAGCGCGTCGCCTGCGTGAACAACACCAGGCAGTGAAAGGGCAAATAACGCAGCGGCGTAGTAATGTTTCATGGCAGCTCCAGTAAGTCAGGCTGAAGATTGAAAAGACCCGTTGTCTCGCGATTATCGAGCGTCGCGAAACCTACCATAAGGTTTGCCTCAGGTGGGCCTTGAATAGCAGTGGCACAGCTCTGATTCGTGGTTCTTCATCCTTTTGCCCGATCAGCCGATAGAGATGACGGTATTCATTTATTCGTCTGCTCCGGGAAGGGGATTGAACATGCTGAGACAGCTCAAAATAGCCGCGCGGACCTCCGCCTGCTTTGCGTTTATGGTCGTGCTTGTCATAGGGCTTGGTGTCTTCAGCCTTCAGCAATTACGCAGCATTCGCGAGCAGTCGCTCGAAATCGAAAATGACTCCCTTCCCGGGATCGCGTTGGGTGACGACATCGCCCTTGCGTTCGAGAAAACCCGCACCAACGTGGCAAAAATGCTGTCCACGCATGACAATGCGCAGGTCGCCCTGGCCCATACCGAATTCCTCGACAAGAAAGCCGGCTTTCAAAAATCCATTCAGGCCTATAGCCCGGTTATCACAGAGGATGACGAGCGCGCACTGATCAATGGGCTGACAAGTGCTTATCAGAGCTACAGCGAACGCGCCGAGCAGGTCTACACGCTCATCAATGAGGGTCAGGCAGAGGCCGCAAGGCAGATCGTCTGGGGCGAGATGAGGGCGATGGCCGAAGGTATCGAAACATCTCTGGGCAAGCTGGAAAAGATCAACGACGACTCCGAAGCCGAGTCCAGCGCCGCGGCCTCATCGGTCTACGACAATGCCCTGCTCGTCACTCAGGCGGTCATGCTTCTGACCGTGTTGCTTACTGTTCTGCTCGCCTGGCGTCTGACCAAGAGTCTGGCAGTGCCGATCAGTCAGGCACTGTTGACCTCGGAAACCATTGCTGCGGGCGATCTGCGTCCGACCCGGATCGACCGTGAGGGCGTTGATGAAGCCGCCTTGTTGCTGCAATCGATGGAGCGCATGCGTGGCAATCTGAGCCAGACCCTGACTCAGGTAGGCGATGCCGCCCACCAGTTGGCCTCGGCCACAGAGGAAATGAGCGCACTGATGGTCAACAGCAACGCCGATCTGGTGGTACAGAACAGCGAGATAGAAATGGCCGCCACCGCCGTCACTGAAATGAGTCAGGCAGTAGACGAAGTGGCGCGTAACGCTGTGACCACTTCGGAAGAGTCCAGAGCCTCTTCGGTTTCTGCGCGTCAAGGCCAGGAAGAGCTCAATCAGACCGTCAAGTCCATCCTTGAATTGACCCGCAACGTCGGTACTGCATCCGTCGAGGCGCAGGCACTGGCAACCCGGACGCTGGACATCACCAAGGTGCTGGATGTCATCCGCGCAGTGTCCGAGCAAACCAACCTGCTGGCCCTCAATGCCGCTATCGAAGCGGCACGGGCCGGCGATGCGGGACGGGGTTTTGCCGTGGTAGCCGACGAAGTACGCGCGCTGGCACATCGCACCAGCGAATCCACTCGCGAAATCGAAACCATGATCGGGCACATCCAGCAGGGCACCAAAAGTACCCTGGTGGCGCTTGAAGTCAGCACCGAGCAGGCACAGCGCACCAAACAGCAGGCCGAATCGGCAAACGCCGTGCTGGCCAGTATCGCCAGTTCGGTCATGGTCATCGATGAGCGAAATACCGTGATTGCCAGCGCATCGGAAGAGCAGGCGCTGGTTGCGCGGGAAGTGGACCGCAATCTGGTGCGGATTCGTGACTTGTCGGCGCAATCGGCTGTACGCACCGGCCAGACCGGCAGTGCCAGCCAGTCGCTGGCAGAGCTGGCGAGTGATCTGACTGTCACGCTAGAGCAGTTCAAGCTCGGCTAAACGGGCAGGTCCGCTCTCGCTGTTGTCCGGGCAACAGCGAATCGACAATGTGTTCGGCACCTCCGTTCGCGAGCCTGGCTTTCCGGCGCAGGCGCAAGCCGGCGCAATGGCCCGAAAGGCCTGTAATAAAAGCCTGCCACTGAAGCAGGACGGAACCACAGGGCTTTGGGCATGACCTGTGCACTGCTTATCAGGATTGTTTTCCTGAGCCAGCGGAGCCACCCGAATGCCTGATGCCGTCCCGACCTACACGCCAACCCACCTGCGCCTGCATGCAATAGGGCGCGCTCTGTCGCTGACCCTGTTGGCCACTAGCCTTGTCGCCACGGCACATGCCGATGACAGCGACGTACCGTCGCTGGCGGGCAAGCGCATCGCAATCAGTATGACCGGCACGAGCCACTACTTCGATATCAAGGCGTTCCAGGCACAGGTGGACGAGGTCAAGCGTCTGGGGGGTACGCCCATAACGCTTGATGCGGGTCGCAACGACAAGAACCTGGTCAATCAATTGCAGACGCTGGTCACGCAAAAGCCTGATGCAGTGATTCAGACTCTGGGCACGCTCAGCGTCATCGATCCCTGGTTAAAGCGCATCAGCAAAGCGGGAATTCCGCTGTTCACCATCGACGCGCCTTCGCAATACAGCCTTAACAACACCACGTCCGACAATGTCGCCACCGGCAAGGCGCTGGCCGGGCAGTTGATCAAGGACGCAGGCGGCAAGGGGAACGTGCTGGTATTCAATGGTTTTTATGGCGTGCCGGTCTGCGCCATTCGTTATGACCAGCTCAAATTGGCCCTCAAGGATCAGCCAGAATTGAAAATCATCGAGCCGGAGTTGCGCGACGTCATTCCCAACACGGTTCAGGACGCCTACTCGCAGGTCTCGGCGCTGCTCAACAAGTACCCCAAAGGCAGCGTTTCGGCGATCTGGGCGGCCTGGGACATCCCGCAACTGGGGGCCAGCAAGGCGCTGATCGACGCCGGAAGAACCGAAATCAAGACCTATGGCGTCGACGGCACCCCGGAGGTGCTTGAGCTGATGCGCCGCGAGGACTCGCCGGTCGGTGCCGTGGTTGCTCAGCAGCCGGCGCTGATCGGCAAGACGGCGGTGCAGAACGTTGCCCGCTATCTGGCTGGACAGCGCGATCTGCCCAAGGAGACCCAGGTGCCGACATTACTGACCACCGCTGCCAATCTGCCGCAGGTGCAGCAACTCAGAGGCGATGATTGACGCAGGAGATCGACCATGGGATCAGCCATTGCAGAGAGTGCGGTACCGCCGGCCTTGCACTTGACGAGCATCAGTAAGCGCTTCGGTGCCACCCAGGCGCTGGACAGGGTAAACCTGCGCGTGGAAGCCGGAACGATTCATGGACTGGTGGGTGAAAACGGCGCAGGCAAGTCGACCTTGATCAAGGTCCTCGCCGGTATTCACCACGCCGATGCGGGCTGCCTGAGTATTCATGGCCAGCAGTTCGACAGCTTTTCGCCGCGCCAGATCGAAGCCGCAGGCGTGCATTTCATTCATCAGGAGCGACTGCTGCCAGGCAGCTTCACCGTGGGTGAGGCGCTGTTTTTCGGGCAGGAAATCAAGCGGGGGCTGTTCGTCGACCGGCGCGCTCAGGAGCGCGAAGCGGCCCGCTTGCTGGACGATTACTTTGCCATGCGACTGCCGATCGGAGCGCTGGTGCGCGATCTGGACAGCGCTCAGCGACAGATATTGCAGATTACCCGCGCGTTGTTGGCCAAACCGCGGGTGCTGGTGTTTGACGAACCAAGCGTGTCATTGGTCAAGCAAGAGGTGGACCGCTTGCTGGCCATTGTCCGGCGCTTGCGCGATGAAGGGCTGACCATTGTGTACATTTCCCATTACTTGCAGGAAATCCAGGCGCTGTGTGATCAGGTCACTGTGCTGCGCAATGGCCGCGATGTGGCGGTGGTTGATCCAGCGCTTGCCAGCCCTGCGCAGATCGCTCGGCTGATGGTCAATCGTGACGTGGGCGAGCAGTACGTCCGAGCGCAGACGCTGCCTGGCCAACCGGTGCTTCAACTGAGCGGGCTGGGAGCAGGGCGCTTTTACGAGGGTGTTGACCTGAGCGTACGGCGTGGCGAAGTGGTGGGGCTGACCGGGCTGGTCGGTTCGGGTGCCAAAGAACTGCTCAAGAGCCTGTTCGGGCTGCTCAGGCCGGATCGCGGCGACTGTCTGTTGAATGGCCAGCCGTTGCACCTGAATTCACCACGTGACGCGGTACGCAACGGCATTGCGCTGGTCCCCGAAGAGCGTCGCACTCATGGCGTGGCGCCTGCGCTTTCGGTGCTGGAGAACATGACCCTGGCCAGTCTCGGGCGATTCAGCCGTTGGGGCTGGCTCGACGCTGCTGCGCAGGCCAGGGAAAGCGGACGCCTGATCGATGAACTGGCAATCAAGGCCTTAGGCCATGATGCCGCGGTTCAATTGCTCAGTGGGGGCAACCAGCAAAAGGTTGCCCTGGCCAAGTGGCTGAGCCGGCACTCGACGCTCTACCTGCTGGACGAGCCCAGCGTCGGGGTCGACATCGGTGCCAAGGTGGAGATCTATCGGTTGATTGCCCGGCTTGCCGAAGGCGGGGCGGCGGTGCTGGTGCTGTCGTCGGACTTACCGGAACTGATTGGTATCACTCAGCGCATTGTGGTGCTGCACAGAGGGCGTATCGCGGGCGAGTTCGATTCGCGGAGCACTGACAGCGATCAGTTGCTGGCCTGCGCCACCGGGGCCGGTGAAAACCCTCACAACAGCACGAAAAACCTTCAGGAGCCCCAGCATGTCAGCGCTTGAAACATCATTCATTCAGGCGGGCGATCCACCGCACCGTTGGCGTGTGAAGCTGGCACAGCGCGGTTCGTTGCTGGTGTTTCTGGCTATTCTGCTCGGCTTCGCCGCCAGCGCGCCCAACTTTCTCAGCATTGACAACATCAGCAACGTATTCGCCCAGTCGGCCGTGCTCGGCATACTGGCCCTGGGGCTGACGTGCGTGGTTATCGGTGGCGGCTCCAACGTGGTCAGCGGTGGGCTTGACCTCTCGCTGGCGGCCAATCTGGGTTTGTGCGCAGCTGTCTACAGCAGCCTGAACAACGCAGGTATCGACGCCTGGCAGGCGATTGCCCTGACGCTCGGTTGCGGCTTGCTGGTCGGCGCACTCAACGGTATTGCGGTGGTGTTTTTACGCCTGCCACCCTTATTGGCGACGCTTGCCAGCATGAACCTGATTGCAGGGCTGGAGCTGGTGCTGACCCAGAACACTGTACTGGCGACCGATTCCGCGCTGCTGGACAGCCTGGTGTCCGGTGTCTGGCTGGGCGTTCCGGCGCTGGCCTGGGTGCTGCTCGGTGTTGCAGCGCTGCTGTGGCTGTTGATTCAGCACAGCGCGTTTGGACTGCGGCTGTACGCCATCGGTGAGTACCCGCAAGCAGCAATCGCCGCCGGGCTGAATCTGCAGGGCTATGTGTTCGCCAGCTACCTGATCGCCGGTGGTTGCGCCGCCATAGCGGCGTTCTGCTCCGCAGCGTTTTTCAGCGGCAGCACCACCGGTTCCGGCGACATGCTGCTGTCAGTGGTGGCCATCGCCTTTCTCGGCGTGGTGTTCTCGCGACGTCTGACCGCCAACATTCCCGGCACCCTGCTGGCGACGTTGTTGCTGGGCTTTCTGATCAATGGCTTTCAATTACTGAACATTTCCAGTTTCTGGGTCAATGGCGTGCAAGGCGTGTTGATTCTGTTGGTCGTGGCATTTTCCGGGGCGCTGGGCCGCCGGGAGGGTGAACAATGAACGCGCTGACCCTGAACGCTTCTTCAAACGCGGTGAAAGTCCTGTCGCGCCTGTTGCCGGCGGTCCTGCCGTCGCTGGTACTGGTCATCCTGCTGTTCTTCGCGATCAATGCACCGGGTTTTCTGAGCTGGGGCAATCTGTCGAGCCTGGTACTGAACAATTTTGTGTTACTGGCCATCGTGGCGCTCGGTATGACCTGGGCAGTGGCTGCTGGCGGTATTGATCTGTCAGTGGGTACGGCGCTGGACTTTGCCAGCCTCGGCTTTGTGGTGACGCTCAATGACGGCCACGGCCTGGCTGTTGCCATCGCGGTGGCCTTGCTGGCTGGCGGCAGTGCAGGCGCGTTCAATGCAATTTTGATCGCCGGTCTGCGTATTTCACCGTTTCTGGCGACGCTGGGTACGCTGTTTATCGGCACCAGCGTGCAACAACTGTTGTCCGACGGTGGTCAGCCGATCTACATCGCTCAGGGCGCGCTGCCGGGTATCAGTGCTGTGCTTGTCCTGGGCGTGCCTTTACCGCTCTTGGTGGCCGCGGCGCTGGCAGGGGTTTATGGGCTGGTACTGGCGCGCGGGCGTCTGGGGCGGGAAATACTGGCGCTGGGAACGCAGCCGCAACTGGCGTACTACTCGGGCCTGTCGACCCGGCGCATTGCCATGCAGGTGTTTTTCGCCAGCGCCCTGGCCTGCGCAGTGGCAGGTATTCTGCTCAGTTCCACGGTCAACGCCTACGTACCGATGTCAGGCAATGCCTATCTGATCAATGCCCTCGGCGCGGTGTTCATCGGTACGACGCTGAGTCGTCAGGGACGTCCCAACATCGTGGGGACCTTATTGGGCGTTCTGTTCATCAACGTCATTGCCAATGGTTTGTTGTTGATCGGCTGGAATTTCTATTGGCAGCAGGTTGCGACCGGGGCGTTGATTTTTCTGGTGCTGGCGTTCAGCTTTGCCAGCCGCCACCTGCTGCGTAACGCGGTGTGAAGGGGCGGCTCAGGCTTTGCCCGTGCCGCTGCCGATCTGCCATACAAAGGGCGGCTCGGTGCCGTTGATACGCCAGTCGCCGACAATGCGCGCCTTGTAGATAAGCGGATTGTGTGATGCCGCTGTCCGCGCATTACGCCAGTGTCGATCCAGCGCCTTGTTGACGCTGACACCTGACGCGCCCAGAGCGTTGAACAGCTCGGTGGCGGCGCGCAGCACCAGTTCCGAAACAACCACCTGAGCCTTGGCCGTCTCGATTTCTGCTGCAATGTTGGCGTCTTTTTCCTGCTGTGCATCATTGCCGAAGCGTGCCACATAAGCGCGTTGCAACGGCTCTGCGCAACGCAGTGTTGCGGCCTCGGCGGCATAGACTTGCGCGGCAATTTGACCCACCACTTGCTGCACTTGAGCGTCCTGGCTGACGCTGCCAGCGTTGCCATGGCTGAAGATGCGTTTGCGGTCGCGCACTTCCTGAGCGATGTCGCGTTCGACGGCTCGGCCAATACCTGCCAGAACGGCCAGCAGCACCAGTTGATAAAACGCCGTCTGGTACTTGAAACGCTGCTCGAACGGGATGACATGGGGGGCGGGCAACGGCACATTGTCGTACACCGACGTTCCGCTGCCGGTGGTGCGCTGGCCAAACCCGTCCCAGTCATCACTGTGGCGCACGCCCGCATGCCTGGCGTCGACCACTGCAATCACATCGGCCCCGGTGTCGGCGCGCTGGGCGTAGACGTCGATCCAGTCGGCGAAAATGCTGCCGGTACTGTAAAACTTGGTCCCATTGAGTACGAAGCCATCGCCTTGGGGGGTGACCTTGGTGATCACGTCGCCGATCTTCACCGCGCCGACCTCGGTCCAGCCATTGCCAACAAGATCTCCTGCTACAAAGCGCGCAAACCATTTGTCACGGTCTGCGCCGGGTGGTGCATTCAGTCGGTCTTCGACGAACGCGAAATGCGCTCGCAAGGCCTGTGGAATATTCGAGTCGGCCTCGGCGAGTTCGATCAGCAACTGAAACAGCTGGCTGACCGAAGCACCTGCGCCGCCATACTCGGTGGGCACACGCACCGCGCCAAAACCGGCTTGCTTGAGCCAGGTAATCGGCTCGTAGGGCAGGGCGCGGGCCTTTTCGCGCTCGACGTTGCCAGCGCCGATCTCACGGAAGATCGGCCTGAATCGGCTGGCCAGAGTTTCGTAATCAGTCCCCAGCGAAAGTGGGTTTGAGCCGGTTGATTGAGTCATGCAGTGCTCCTGGACGCGAAGAAATCGGCACATGGGCCGGGTGACGGTTCGCCTGGGTCTTTGCATGCTTTGTGCCTGAATGCAACGCCATGATTTTCATAGGATTTATTTTTGTTTGCGGATTTGCCTGTTGTCCCGGCAACAGCGGCGCAACAGCTTGCCTGCAAACCGCACAGCGAGAGGACTCATTCAGAAATTGCAACTCATTGATATCGATCAGATTGTTCGACTGGCACGCTCGCTGCTATGGCTTCATCGATCCTTTATCGACGGAAGCGCAACATGTCCGATTCATTGCCCTTGGCGTTGCTACAGCAGGTTCACATCCGCGCTGAACAGACGGCCTTGCGTTACAAGCAATTCGGTATCTGGTAGCAGCGTAGCTGGGGCGAGCTGGCCACGGACGTCCGGCGTCTGGCCGCTGCCTTGAAGGGCATCGGGTTCGGCGCGCAAGACAACCTTTTCGTTCTCAGCGAGGCAAGGGCCGAAGCGCTGCTGTTGACGCTGGCGGCGCACTGGCTCGGAGGTCGCGTCAGCCTGCTTGATCCGCGTGTAGATAACCGCGCATGGCTGGCAGTCCGGTCTCCGGAGTTTGCAGTGGTGGACGGGCTGGAATCGCTCATACAGCTGCGCTCGACCTCCTCGGGCATCGTCGTATTGTTGGATAAGCGTGGCCTGAATGAGGCCGACGCCAGCGGGGTGATCGACTACGCCCGATGGCTGAACGGCGCTGCCGGCGACGCAGGCGACGCAGGCGATCCAGTGCAGAGCCCGGCTGTCGCCTTCGTGTTTCCCGCGTCGCCGAGCCTGCAATTGGGTCATGTAGAGTTGCTGTCGGATGCAAGGAAGATAGTGCGCCTGCATGGATTTTCCGATTGCGATCAGGCATTGGCGGCCAGGGTATTTGCCGCCAGCGGGCAGGCGCGCTACCTGCTGGCACCTTGGTTGGTTGCCGGTTTTTGCCTGAATTTCCCCGAGGCACCGGGCACCCGCGACAACGACCGTCGCGAGCTGGGACCCACGCTGGTGCTGGGTACCCGTGAATCCTATGCACGTCTTGAACTGTGGGCCAGAGAACGCTTGCCGTTGCCGGGCAGTATCAGCCACCGGCTCTATCTATGGTCAATGGCACCTGCTACGGGGCCCGTGCGACGCTGGCTGGGGCACTGGTTGATTCGCCGTCCGTTGCTGGATGTATTGGGCATGAGCCGGTTGACCAAACCATTGCTGGCAGGCGATGTGCTGACGCCGCAGAGTGACGCGTTTTTTACTGCGCTGGGCATCAGGCCCGTCAGGTTGGGGGAGGCGAGCGCGGTCAGCCAGCCGGGCGAGCCGGCAGAGCACATGCTGCAGACGCCTGCTCTTCTGAGCATGCCGTCTTGAATGGCCTGGCCCTTGCGGCGCTGCTGGAACTGGACGATATTTCTTTATCTTTCAAAGGTGTCAAAGCCGTTACCTCGATCAGTTTTGCGGTAGCCACTGGTGAGATCTGCGCGCTGATAGGCCCCAACGGCGCGGGCAAGAGTTCATTGCTCAACGTCATCAATGGCGTATATCAGGCGCAAAGCGGCTCGATCAGTTATGCCGGTCAGACCCGTCGCCGGATGCGTCCGCATCAGGCCGCCGAAGCCGGTATAGCCCGGACTTTCCAGAGCATCGCTTTGTTCAAGGGCATGAGTGTGCTGGACAACGTATTGACCGGGCGCAATCTCAAGCGGCGCAGTACCTGGTTCGAGCAGATGTTGCGGATCGGTCGGGCACCTGCCGAAGACGACGAGCAGCGCTGGCATGCCGAGCGGGTCATCGAGTTCTTGCGTATCCATCCGTGGCGCCATGCACTGGTGGGCAAGCTTTCCTATGGCCTGCAGAAACGTGTCGAACTGGCCCGCGCGCTTGCAGCGGAACCGCGTTTGCTACTGCTGGACGAGCCGATGGCCGGGATGAATGCCGAAGAGAAGCACGAGATGAGCCAGTTCATCCGCGACATCAACCGCGAGCTGGGCACCACCGTAGTGCTCATCGAACATGACATCAGCGTGGTAATGGGCCTCAGCGATCATGTGGTGGTACTCGATTACGGTCGCAAGATCGGTGACGGCTCACCGGCGCAGGTCCGCGCCGACCCTCAAGTGATCGCCGCGTATCTCGGCACGCGTCGCTCGTCTGCTGTGAGGAAGTCATAAGCCATGGAATTCTTTTTCGAAGTGCTGATTGGCGGCCTGCTGGCAGGCGTCATGTATTCGCTGGTGGCGATTGGCTTTGTACTGATCTACAAGGCGTCGGGGGTGTTCAATTTCGCTCAGGGTGCCATGGTGCTGTTCGCGGCACTGACGTTTGTCAGCCTGTTGGAGCGTGGCCTGGCATTTTTCTGGGCGTTTCTGGTGGCGCTGGCGAGCATGGTGGTGCTGGCGTTGTTGATCGAAAAAACAGTCCTGCGCCCACTGGTCAATCGTCCACCGATCATCCTGTTCATGGCCACCCTCGGCCTGTCTTACATGATCGAAGGCCTGGCCCAGGCGCTGTGGGGGGCGCAGGTTCACGGCCTGGAGCTGGGCATCCCTGACGAGCCACTGGAAATTCGCGGCATGCTGCTCTCGCAGTTCGACCTGTTCGCGGCGGGCACGGCTGCGGCGCTGGTGATTGCCCTGTCGTTGCTATTCAACCGCACCCGTATCGGTCTGTCGTTGCGTGCCGTGGCGGACGCCCCGCTGGCCTCTCTGGCCGTGGGCATCCGTTTGCCACGCATCTGGGCGGTGGTCTGGGCCGTGGCCGGGTTTGTCGGGCTGGTGGCCGGGCTGCTTTGGGGCGTGCGGCTGGGGGTGCAGTTTTCCCTGTCACTGGTGGTGCTTAAAGCGCTGCCGGTATTGATCATCGGCGGGTTTTCCTCGATTGGCGGCGCCATTGTCTGCGGTCTGATCATCGGTGCGGCCGAGAAACTGGCCGAGATTTACCTCGGGCCGATCATCGGCAGCGGTATCGAAAACTGGGTGCCGTATGTGCTGGCGCTGTTGTTTCTGCTGGTTCGTCCCGCTGGCCTGTTCGGCGAGCGGGCGATAGAGCGCGTCTGACTTTTATCAAGGATCAATGCCATGCTTTATCGAGAAACCGGACAACTGGCGAGTAGCTACGCGGATGAACGCCGGGTGTTTCGTCTGCGCCAGGACCGCATCGGGCTCTGGGGCCTGTTGGCATTCGCTTTTATCGCAGTGCCTTTGCTGGGCAACGATTACTGGTTCAGCGCGATCCTGATTCCGTTTCTGGTGCTGTCGCTGGCGGGGCTGGGGTTGAACCTGTTGACCGGTTACGCCGGGCAATTATCGCTGGGCTCGGCTGCGTTCATGGCGGTGGGTGCTTTTGCTGCCTATAACCTGCAACTGCGGGTGCCGGGCATGCCGTTGCTGCTCGGTTTTGCGCTGGGTGGGCTGGTGTCTGCGCTGGTGGCGTTGCTGTTCGGGCTGCCCAGCCTGCGGATCAAGGGTTTCTACCTGCTGGTCTCGACACTCGCCGCGCAGTTTGTGGTCGAGTGGGTGTTGACCCGTTTCAGTTGGTTCACCAATGACAATGCGTCCGGCGTGATCACCTCGCCGCCACTGATGATCGCCGGGGCGAGCTTCAGCTCGCCGCAAGGCCGTTATCTGTTGACGCTGGGGCTGGTGGTGGTGCTGTTCTGGCTGGCCAGAAATCTGCTGCGTGGCGAGCTGGGCCGCAACTGGATGGCCGTGCGTGATATGGACACTGCTGCTGCGGTGATCGGCATCCGCCTCTTCAAGGCCAAACTTCTGGCATTCGCCATCAGTGGTTTCTATCTGGGCGTCGCTGGCTCGCTGTGGGCGTTCGCTTATCTGGGCACGGTCGAGCCGCATGGTTTTGACCTGAACCGGTCATTTCAGATTCTGTTCATCATCATTATCGGCGGGCTGGGCAGCGTGCAAGGCAACTTCCTTGGGGCGGCGTTCATGGTGCTGTTCCCGATTCTGCTCGGCAACCTCAGCGCGTTGCTGCCGGTCGGCCTGATCGACTCCGGGCAACTGGAAAACATTCAGAAGATGCTTTTCGGCGCCTTGATCATCGCTTTTCTGATCAAGGAGCCCGAAGGGCTGGCGCGTCTCTGGCAGCGCTTTCGTCAGCGCGCGCGCATCTGGCCGCTGCGTTATTGATCGGTAATCGACCCCCAAACACCCTCGTGTACTTCAAGGAATCTGTCTATGAAACACCGAAAATCCCTGTTGCGTCTGGCGCTCGGTCTGGCCCTGCTGGGGGGCGGCCTGGTCACTACGGCACAGGCTGCCAATGAGCAGTATTTCCCGCTGCAGAGCTACCGGGTTGGCCCTTATGCCGCGGGCGGCACCGGTTTTTTCGGTGGGTTCATCGACTACCTGCAATACGTCAATGCCAACGGCGGGGTCAATGGCGTCAAGTTGACCTGGTCGGAGTGCGAAACCGAGTACGTGGTCGAAAAGGGCGTCGAGTGCTACGAGCGTCTGAAAGGCGGGCTCAACGGTGCTCCGGCGGCGGCGACCAACCCGCTTTCTGTAGGCATTGCCTACGCCACGCTGGAGCGCTCAACCGCCGATAAACTTCCGCTGATCACCATCAACCACGGGCGCACGGATTCCACAGACGGCAGCGTCTTCCCGTATGTGTTTCCGCTGCAGTTGAACCCGTATTCGGAAGTGTCGGCCATCGTCAATTACATCGGTCAGCGTGAAGGCGGCCTGGCGTCGCTCAAGGGCAAGAAAATCGCTGTGTTGTATCACGGCTCGCCGTATGGCAAGGAAACCAACGGAGTACTGGAAACCCTGGCAAAAAATTATGGCTTCGAGCTGACTACCCTCGAAGTGCCGCATCCCGGCAACGAACAGCAATCGCAATGGCTGAACATTCGCCGCCTCAAACCCGACTGGGTGATCCTGCGTGGCTGGGGTGTAATGAATCCGGTAGCGCTGAAATCAGCGCAGAAGGTCGGTTTTCCGGTCGATCACATCATTGGCAACATCTGGAGCAATTCCGAGGAAGACGTGATTCCTGCCGGTGCAGCCGCCAAGGGCTTCATTTCGATCACCACGCACCCCTCCGGCACTGACTTCCCGGTGCTCCAGGGCATCAAGACGGCGGTGCTCGACAAGGGCCAGGGTAATCTGGCGGACCCCAAACGCTTCGGCACTGTGTATTACAACCTCGGGGTGGTAAACGGCATTCTCAACGTCGAAGCGCTGCGCATTGCGCAGGCTCGATTCGGCAACAAGCCACTGACCGGTGAGCAGGTGCGCTGGGGGTTCGAGCACTTGAACCTCGACGACGCACGCTTGCAGGCGCTGGGCGCCAAAGGCCTGGTGCAGCCATTGAAGCTCTCCTGTTCCGATCATGAAGGAGGTGGTGCGGTGCGCTTCCAGCAATGGGACGGCCAGCGCTGGAACCTGATCAGCGACTGGATACAGGCCGATCGTGCCTTGCTAAGGCCCATCATCGAGGCATCGGCTTCTCAATACGCCAAGGAAAAAGGCATCACCCCGCGCGATTGCACCCAGGAGCAGTGACCTGATGACACTGATCCCGACTGCCTCTTCCTCTGCCGAGACGCTTTTGTCGGTGGAGCAGGTCGAGGTGTTTTACGAGCAATCCATCCTCGCGTTGCGCGGGATCAGTCTGCAGGTTCGGCAGGGCCAGATCGTGGCCTTGCTGGGCGCCAATGGCGCGGGTAAAAGCACCACGCTCAAGGCCATTTCCAGCCTGGTGCAGGCCGAGCGGGGGGAGGTAGTCAGTGGCTGTATTCACTATCTTGGCCAGCCAGTCACCCGTTCCGATCCGTCGGCACTGGTCAGAAAAGGGCTGGCACAGGTGCTGGAAGGTCGCCATTGCTTCACCCACTTGAGCGTCGAGCAGAACCTGGTGATCGGTGCATTCGTGTCGCGGCCGTCACGGGCAGAGCTCAAGGCAAGGCTGGAAAAGGTCTATGACTACTTCCCCAGGTTGCGTCTGCTGCGCAAGCGCCTGACCGGCTACACGTCAGGCGGCGAGCAGCAAATGGTCGCCATTGGCCGGGCATTGATGTCTCAGCCTCGATTGCTGCTGCTTGATGAGCCTTCCATGGGGCTGGCACCGCAGGTCGTTGAAGAGATTTTCGACACCCTGGCCCGGCTCAATCGTGAAGAGGGCCTGAGCCTGCTGGTGGCCGAGCAGAACATCAATCTGACGCTGGAATACGCGCATTTTGGCTATGTGCTGGAGAACGGTCGGGTGGCGGACTCAGGAACAGCAGAGCAACTGGCCGGTCGCGAGGATATCCAGAACTTCTACCTGGGCGCGGCGGCTGAAGCGTGAATGGGGCGTCTCGAGGTAACGCTGTTCGTCCAGCAACAGTGTTCGGACATTTTGCTCTACGTGGCACCGACGCTAATCAGGATTTAAATGCAACCCTCTGTTTTAAATAGAAAATAATTTACGGCACGGGCTATGCACTGTTCAAGGTCAAGCGTGTTGAGTGTTTTCAACCTGTCGCCAACGAGCAGGAGCCAGTCCATGAGTAACCCACCCTCAATCCCCCTTGCAGCACCGCCCAGGGCGCACGTCATCAGTTCCGATGCCGAAGCCATTGAAGTCGCCAGAGCACTGGCCAGCCAGTTTGCCGAGGAGGCGTCGCTACGTGACCGCGAACGCCGTCTGCCGGTCGCCGAGCTGGATGCGTTTTCTGCCAGCGGCCTGTGGGCTATTACGGTGCCCAAGGCTTACGGCGGCGCAGGCGTTTCCTATGTCACTGTCGCGGAGGTGATCAAGATCATTTCTGCCGCCGACTCTTCGCTCGGGCAGATCCCGCAGAACCATCTGGGCGTGCTCGATATCCTGTTGCAGACCGGCACCGAAGAGCAAAAGCGCAACTACTTCGGCAAAGCGCTGGCCGGCTACCGTTTCGGCAATGCGTTCTCCGAGTCGAAAAGCAAAAACGCCGGAGCCTTCCAGACCCGTATCCGCTTCGATGGCGAGCACGCGGTGCTGGACGGTGAGAAGTTTTACTGCACCGGCGCGCTGTTCGCGCACATTGTGCCCGTAGCGGGCGTCAACGAGCAGAATCAGGCCTTTATTGCCTTCGTCGAGCGCGACAATCCGGGGCTGACGATCATCGACAACTGGGACGGCTTCGGTCAGCGCACCACCGCCAGCGGCGGAGCAGTACTGAACGCCGTCCGCGTGCCGTCGAGCGCGGTGATACCTGCGCACCGGGCATTCGATGAGCCGACCGCCGACGGGCCTATTTCGCAGATCATTCAGGCGGCGGTGGACACCGGCATCGCGCATGGCGCTTTCGAGGAAACCCTCAAGCACGCGCGGCTGGCGCGGCCCTGGATCGACAGCAAGCAGGATTTCGGCTGGCAGGACCCGTTCAGCATCGCCACCATCGGTGACTTGCAGTGGCGGCTGCACGGCACCGATGCGATCCTCGCCAAAGCAGGGCAGGCCATCGACCATGCGCTTGCCGAGCCGAGTGAATCCAGCGTCGCGCGCGCCTCGCTGATCGTCGCCCAGGCCAAGGTGCTGTCGGCACAGATCGCTTTGCTCGCCAGTAGCCAGCTGTTCGAACTGGCCGGTACACGCTCGGTGCTGGGCAAACTCAATCTTGACCGTTACTGGCGCAATGCGCGCACCCACACCCTGCATGACCCGGCACGCTGGAAATATCACCTGATCGGCAATCAGGTGCTCAACGGTATTGCACCGCCACGCCATGCCTGGAACTGATCAAGGAGTATGCCCATGACGCATCCCGCTATTACCGCACAACTGGCGGTCGCCGCCGAAGACCTTGGGCTGGCGCGCCAGGGCCTGCAAGACACCCTCGATTACCTGCTTGAGCAAGGGCGGCCATGGGCGCTCAGTGACCTGCAGCGCATTGTTGATGACCCCTATGTGATCAGCAAAGTCGGGGATCTGCAGATTCGCCTGGATGTTGCTGCGGCGCTGCTGGAACGCGCGCAGAGGCTGAAGGCCTCGCCCGAGCAGCGCTTGATTGCCAGCAGCGAGGCGGTTATCGCCAGTGCCGATGCCCTGCAGGCGGTTGGCAATATTCATTATGAATTGACCGGTCAGCGTCCGCCATCGCCAGCCCGTAGCGAGCGTGAGCCGCTGCGCTGGCACTATCAGGTCATCGGCAATCAACGCCTCAACGGCGTGGTTCCGCCGCAGCTTCAGGAGTAAGTGTATGCCTCGTCAAATTCGCCTCAACGCCTTCGATATGAATTGCGTCGGCCATCAATCGCCTGGCCTTTGGGCTCATCCTCGTGATCGCTCCTGGCAGTACAAGGACCTGGAATACTGGACCGATCTGGCCAGAATCCTTGAGCGCGGCAAGTTCGACGGTTTGTTCATTGCCGACGTGCTGGGCATTTACGACGTGTATCGCGGTAACGGTGAGGCGGCGATTCGCCAGGCCACGCAGGTGCCGGTCAACGACCCGTTGCAGCTTATTCCGCCCATGGCACTGGTGACCGAGCACCTGGGTTTCGGTCTGACCGCGTCGCTGTCGTTCGAACACCCTTATCCGTTTGCCCGTCGTCTGTCGACGCTGGATCACCTGACCAAGGGCCGTGCCGGCTGGAACATCGTCACTTCGTACCTGGAAAGCGGCGCGAAGAACCTGGGGCAGAAAACCCTTACCGAGCACGATGCACGCTATGACTATGCCGAGGAGTACCTGGAGGTTTGTTACAAACTCTGGGAAGGCAGTTGGGAGGAGGGCGCGATCCTGCGTGACCGGGAGCGTCGGGTATTCAGTGACCCAAGCAAGATTCACGAGATTCGCCACGTCGGCAAACACTTCCAGGTGCCGGGTATCCACCTGTGCGAACCCTCCCCGCAACGTACGCCGGTTCTCTATCAGGCTGGGGCCTCAAGCCGCGGCAAGCAGTTCGCCGCCGAGCACGCCGAATGCGTTTTTGTGGCCGCACCCTCCAAAGCCCTGCTGAAAAAGACCGTGGCCGATATTCGCCGTCGCACCGCCGAGGCCGGTCGCGATCCGTCCAAAGTGCTGATTTTTAACTTGCAGACGGTGATCCTTGGCGAAACGGACGCCAAGGCCAAGGCCAAATTCGAGGAATACAAAAGCTGGGTCAGTTATGAAGGCGCGATGGCATTGATATCCGGCTGGACCGGTATCGATTTCAGCCAGTTCAAGCCTGATGAGCCGCTCCGGCATGTGCACACCAACGCTATTCAGTCGGCAGTCGAGACCTTTTCCACTGCCGACCCGAACACGGTATGGACGCCGCAGGCGCTGGCCGATTGGGTCGGTATCGGCGGCTTCGGCCCGTTGTTTGTCGGCAGCCCGGAAACCGTGGCCGACCTGCTGCAGGAGTGGGTTGAAGAAACCGACGTGGACGGCTTCAACCTGGCCTACGCGCTGACCCATGAAACGTTCATTGATGCGGTGGACCTGCTGGTGCCGGAGCTCCAGAAACGCGGCGTCTACAAGACCGAGTACGCCAAAGGCACCCTGCGCGAGAAACTGTTCGGCGAAGGGCCTCGCCTTGAAGCAGGGCATCCGGGCGCTGCCTTTCGCGACTTGGCTGCACTGCATCGCGCTCGCCAGACGGAGAGTGCCTGAAGTGTGATGACTGTCCTTGCGCAGGCGGCGCAGCGCAGATTTGTGACGCGGAGCGTCACGACAGGCATTCCCACGCTGGAGCGTGAGGAACGCTCATCGCAACTATCGTGCGTCGCTCTGCGTCGCATGCCGCTCTGGACGCTCCGCGTCCGATGTTGGGTGCTCGGAACGGCCTGGATGATGACGTGGGCTCAGCGCTATGACGGTCACAGCTCCAGCTTGTAGCCCACGCCATAAAGCGACTGGATCGGATCATGGCCAGGGCAGGCCTGTTCCAGTTTGCGGCGCAGGTTACGGATGTGGCTGTCCACGGTGCGGTCGGTCACTACACGATGATCCGAGTAGAGCCTGTCCAGCAGATGGTCGCGGGAAAACACCCGACCCGGTGCGCGGGCGAAGGTGGCCAGCAGACGCAGTTCGACCGGCGTCAGGTCCAGGCTGACACCATTGAACGAGGCCTGATAGTGTGCCTCGTCCACCTGTAACCCCTTGGTCGCATGCGGGCCGGCTGAAGAGGTACGACGCAGTATTGCCTTGACGCGAGCGACCATTTCACGCGGGCTGAACGGTTTGCAGATGTAGTCGTCCGCGCCGAGATCCAGGCCCAGCAAACGGTCGATTTCCTCGACTCGTGCGGTGATCATGACAATGGGGACGGCGCTGAAACTGCGCAGTTCTCTGCAGATGTCCATGCCGTCACGACCGGGCAGCATGATGTCGAGCAGGATCAGTTGTGGCGCGTTCGCTTTGACGGCGGGCACAACGTCCAGCCCATTACTCAGGCAGTGGGTCGAATACCCGGCCGCGATCAGGTAGTCGCGCATCAGCGATGCCAGCTTGGGCTCGTCTTCGACAATGAGAATAGGTGTTTCAAGGCTTGTAGCGGTCATGGTCGCAGATGTCCGGGCAGGCACAGGGTCAGCCAGAGGCCACCGGTGGGCGAGTGGTCGGCGCTGAGGCTGCCGCCGTGAGCGAGGGCGATGCTGTGACAGATCGCCAGCCCCAGACCCGCACCGCCGCTGGTGCGGTTGCGCGATGTTTCACCGCGATAGAAGCGTTCGAACAATCGGGGCAGTTGCTCGGGATCGACGCCGGGGCCGGAATCCATGATGTCCACACGCACTTGATCACCTCGCAGGCTGGCACGCACCTGCACCGAGCCACCGGCATCGGTGTAGCGCACCGAGTTCTCCAGCAGGTTGCTGATCAACTGTTGCAGGCGGCCTGGGTCTGCGTGTACCGACAAGTGTTGAGTCGCAAGTTTCAGTTGCAAACCCAATTGACGCGCGGCGCAACGCTCCTCGAACATCTCAGTGATGTTTGTCAGCAACTCTGCCAGGTCACAGTCGACCTTGCGGTAGGTCAGGGCGCCCACATCCGCCAGCGACAATTCGTAGAGATCATCCACCAGCTTGCTGAGCATGCCGACTTCACCCTGTAGCGACTTCATCGATGCCTGAGGTGCGCACGCCATCCTCGATGGCTTCCAGTTCGCCACGCAGTACTGACAGCGGGGTGCGCAGCTCATGGGAGACATCGGCCATGAATTCCCGGCGCATCTTTTCATTGCGCTCCAGGGTATAGGCCAATTGATTGAAGTCGCGAGCCAACTGGCCTACCTCGTCGTTGGAGGAAACCGCCACGCGGCTGCTGTATTCCCCTGCGGCGAGCCGATGGGTCGCAGCGGCAACACGTTTGACCGGGTCGAGCAGCGTGCGGGCAATCCACCAGGCAATCAGTACGGCCAGCAGCAGCGACAGCACACCCATCGCCAGGCTGGCGCGCAACTGGTACTGCTGAAAGCGCTCGCCACCCGCTTCACTGACGCTCTGAAAGGGTGTGACGGCCAGCCAGCCCACGATTTTGCCGGCGACTTCCACCGGGCGCATGAACTCATCGTCATGCACGCCCGGAAACCCCATTACGAGGTTCTTCTGCGCATCCAGCAGGGCGATGCGAAACACTGCGCCAGTCAGATCGGAAGTGGGTGGCGTGGCCAGTCCGGGAATGGCGAAGTCCTGCGCAGGCTCCGGGCGCATCACCTCAAACCAGCGATCCTTGTTGTCACGCATGAACTCCCAACTGCCTTCGCGAGCATAGGCCACGGCCAGCCGCGGCAGGACCGGCGACATGCGCTGCATGGCCTGCTCGTTGAGATAACCCAGAAAGCCACGGGCAAAACTCCAGTTCGCAGTCAGACCCATGATCAGGATCACTGACAGCACGCTGGCCAGTACCGCGACAAACAGTTTGGTGGAGATGCTCGATTTCATGAAGGCTCGGGTTTTCCCTGAAGACGGCGTCCATTTAGGCCTTCGTGACCGCAAGTTTCAAGTCAACACAGCAATCTTCAATTTTCCTGCACATTTGCCTCGCACTCTGACATCAGGCTTTCGCCACAACGTCCTGAGGCAAACATGTCGAGCAAGATTTTCGCCAAATACCTGATGACGGAGACCTTTGTCATCTACGCAGCCCTTATCAGTCTTCTGAGCGGTTGTTCAGGGGATGATTCGCCTTCCGCTGCGCCAAAACCGACTGTGTCAGTCATTACTGTCCAGCCGCGCAACCAGGCGCTGGCCACCGAGCTGGCGGGGCGCACTCAAGCGTTCATGGTCGCCGAGATACGGCCTCAGGTCAGTGGCATCGTTCAGCAGCGGCTGTTCGTCGAGGGTGCTGACGTCAAGGCCGGTCAGCCTTTGTATCAACTCGACAGCGCGACTTACCAGGCTGCGCTGGCAGAGTCACTGGCCACGCTCGCCAAGTCCCGTGCCACGCTCAAATCGGCGCAGGCGACCGCCAAGCGAGATATAGGGCTGGCAAAGATAGACGCCATCAGCCAGCAGGATAAAGAAGACGCCGAAGCCAGTCTGCTGACCGCCGCCGCCGAGGTAAAAGTGGCGCAGGCCGATGTGCAGACTGCGCGTATCAACCTGGCTTACACACGTATTACTGCGCCCATCAGTGGCCGTATCGAGACCTCGACCGTCACCCCCGGCGCATTAGTGGTGGCCCAGCAGGACACGGCGCTGACCACGGTTCAGCAACTGGACCCGATTTACGTCGATGTCACGCAGTCCACCACCGAGTTGCTGCGTCTCAAGTGCGACCTGGCCAGCGGCAAGCTGCAAACCAACGGCGATGGGGAAGCCCGGATCACCCTCAAGCTGGATGACGGCAGCACTTATAACCATGACGGCCGCCTGCAATTCAGTGGCGTCAGCGTCAATGAAGGTACCGGTACCGTGACGCTGCGTGCCAGCTTTGCCAATCCGGAGCGGCTGTTGCTGCCCGGCATGTACGTGGTGGCGGTGCTGGAGCAGGCGCAGGATCACAACGCGATCCTGATTCCGCAAAAGGCCGTCAGCCGCAGTGCCAGCGGCCAGACCACGGTGTTACTGGTGGTCGACGGCAAGATCGAGCAGCGGGTGATCAGTGTCGACCGCACGGTGGGCAACCAGTGGTGGGTGAGCAGCGGGCTCAAGGCCAGTGAGCAAGTGGTGGTCGAGGGCGGCCAGAAAACGCCGGTGGGCACCGAAGTGACTGTTCAAAACGCCGACAGCCCGGATTCGCCATCGCCGAGCGGCACTGTCGCTGCCACTGATGTGAAGGAGCGCTGAACATGGCCCGTTTCTTCATTGATCGGCCCATCTTCGCCTGGGTCATTGCCATCTGCATCATGTTCGCCGGTGCTTTGTCCATCAGTCAGTTGTCACTCGAGCAATACCCCAATATCGCGCCGCCGACGGTAAAAATCTCCGCCACCTACACTGGCGCATCGGCCAAGACCGTCGAAGACTCCGTCACCCAGGTCATCGAGCAGCAAATGAAAGGGCTCGACAGGCTGACTTATATGTCTGCCTCCAGCAGCTCTGCGGGCAGCGCGAGCATCAGCCTGACCTTCGCCGCAGGCACCGACCCTGATGTGGCGCAGATGCAGGTGCAGAACAAACTGCAGCAGGCCGAATCGCGCCTGCCGCAAAGTGTGCAGAGCGAAGGCTTGACGGTGACCAAGGGCAGTTCCGACTTTCTGATGCTGGTCGCCCTGGCCTCCGACAACGAAAGGGTGACCGGTACGCAGATCGGCGATTACATTTCCAGCACGCTGCTCGATCAGCTCAGCCGGGTAGATGGTGTCGGCGACGTGCAGACGCTGGGTTCGGGATACGCGATGCGTATCTGGCTGGACCCGGCCAGGCTGGAGAAGTACGCACTGATGCCTTCCGACATCAGCTCGGCCCTGGAGGCGCAGAACACCGAAGTCTCGGCAGGCCAGTTGGGGGCTTTGCCTGCGGTTGAAGGCCAGCAACTGAATGCGACTATCAGCGCTCGCAGCAAGCTGCAGACGCCCGAGCAGTTCGAGAAGGTGGTCGTCAAGTCTTCCAGCGACGGTGCTGTCGTGCTGCTGAGCGATGTGGCGCGGGTAGAACTGGGAAGCGAGAGTTATGACATCAACTCTGCACTCAACGGCAGGCCAGCGGCGGCGATGGGCATTCAACTGGCGTCCGGCGCGAATGCGCTGAGCGTCGGTGAAGCGGTCAAGGCCAAACTGAAGGAGCTGGAACCGTTTTACCCTGCGCAGATGCAACTGAAAACGGTCATTGCCTATGACACGACGCCCTTCGTCAGCCTGTCGATCAGGGAAGTGGTGAAGTCGCTGGGCGAGGCAATCGTGCTGGTTGTGCTGATCATGTTCCTGTTCATGCAGAACCTGCGCGCTACCCTGATTCCCGCGATCACCGTACCGGTGGTGCTGCTGGGCACGTTCGGTGTGCTGGCACTGTTTGGTTATTCGATCAATACCCTGACCATGTTTGCGATGGTTCTGGCTATCGGGCTGCTGGTCGACGATGCCATTGTGGTGGTGGAAAACGTCGAGCGGGTCATGGGCGAAGAACACCTGAGCCCGCTGGAGGCAACCCGCAAATCGATGGATGAGATTACCAGCGCGCTGATCGGCATCGCCCTCGTGCTGAGTGCGGTATTCATTCCGATGGCTTTTTTCAGTGGTTCCACCGGTATCATCTATCGGCAGTTTTCAGTGACCATCGTTTCGGCCATGCTGCTTTCGGTACTGGTTGCGATGACCCTGACACCGGCGTTGTGCGCAACGATGCTCAAAGCCTCTGATGCTCAATTGCATGCACAACGGGGTGGCTTTTTCGGCTGGTTCAACCGCACTTTCGACCGCAGCGCCGACCGTTACCAGCGAGGTGTGAGCGGTGTGATCAAGCATCGCGGGCGGGCTTTGCTGGTGTACGTGCTGGTGCTGGTGGCTATGGCGGTGGGTTATGTCAGCCTGCCCACGTCGTTTTTGCCTGATGAGGACCAGGGCGCGCTGATGGCGCAGGTCCAGCTGCCGGTCGGCGCTACCGACAGCCGTACGCAGGCGGTGATGAGGCAGTTCGAGACCTACATGCTCAAACAGCCTGAAGTCGAAGCGTTGATCAGCATCTCCGGGCTCGGGATGGGTGGCAACAGCCAGAACACCGCCAGGGCCTTCATCAAACTCAAAGACTGGAGCGAGCGTTCCGGCAAGGGGCAGGGCGCAGCGCAGGTGGCGCAGCGGGCGACTCTGGCGCTGGCAAGCATTGGCGACGCAAGCGTGTTTGTCATGCAGCCGCCTGCGGTGCGCGGGCTGGGGCAGAGCTCGGGTTTCGATGTGCAGCTCAAGGATCTTGGCGGTGTGGGACATGAGGCGCTGGTCGCGGCACGCGAGCAGTTTATCGACCTGGCGAGGAGGGACCCGAGCATGCTGGGCGTGCGCAGCAACGGCCTGGACGATACGCCGCAGTTGAAAGTGACCATCGACGACCGCAAGGCCGGTGCGCTGAGCCTGTCCACCAGTGATATCAACTCGACCCTGTCCACTGCGCTGGGCGGCAGCTATATCAATGACTTCCTCAATCAGGGGCGAGTGAAGAAAGTCTACGTGCAGGGCGAGGCTGCTTCGCGCATGCAATCAGCTGATCTGAACCATTGGTTCGTCCGCAACAGCAATGACGAAATGGTCCCGTTCTCGTCGTTCGCCAGCAGCAGCTGGAGCTATGGTTCGCCCCTGCTGGAGCGCTACAACGGCAGTTCGTCACTTGAAGTGGTAGGCGATCCTGCACCGGGCATCAGCTCGGGCATGGCAATGGATGCTGTCGAGGCCATCATCAAGCAGCTTCCCGAAGGCATCGGTTACGAGTGGACCGGACAGTCCTACCAACTGCGTTTGTCCGGCGCTCAGGCGCCCATGCTCTACGCGGTTTCAGTGCTGTTCGTGTTCCTCTGCCTGGCGGCCTTGTATGAAAGCTGGTCAGTACCGTTTTCGGTCATGCTCGTGGTGCCTCTGGGCGTGGTCGGCGCGGTTCTGGCGACGCGGCTCAGCGGTTTGAGCAATGACGTTTACTTTCAGGTCGGGCTGTTGACCACCGTGGGCCTGGCGGCCAAGAACGCGATTCTGATCGTCGAGTTTGCCAAGCACCTTCAGGAACAGGGGAAAAGCCTGCATGAAGCCACCCTGATTGCTGCCCGGCAACGCCTGCGCCCGATTCTTATGACCTCGCTGGCATTCATGTTCGGTGTACTGCCGTTGGCCCTCAGCACCGGCGCAGGCTCGGCTGGGCGCAATGCAATCGGCACTGGCGTGCTGGGTGGCATGTTCAGCGCTACCGTGCTGGGGATTTTTCTGGTGCCGCTGTTCTTCGTCGAAGTCCGTCGCCGCTTCAGTCGTTCTTCAGGCAATGCTGCGGTTGCCCGACCCACATCTACAGGTGAAGCATGATGCGTCTTTTTTGGCCTTCGCTGGCTTTTACGGCGCTGCTTGCCGGCTGCGTCAATCTGGCGCCTGACTACCAGCGCCCTGAAGCACCGGTCCCGAGCCAGTGGCTGCCGGCGACTGCCGTCAAACCGGCTGCGTCAGCCAGTGTTACCACGGATATCGAGTGGCAAAACTTTTTCACCGACAAGCGCCTGGTGCGCCTGCAAACCCTGGCGTTGGAGAACAACCGCGACCTGCGCCTGGCCAGCCTCAATGTCGAAAAAGCGCAGGCTCAATACCGCATCGAACGTACCGCGAGCCTGCCGACCCTTGATGCCAGTGGCAGCGGCACCCACACGCGCACACCGTCGTCGACTTCCATGAGCGGAGGGTCTTCGATCAGCCACGAGTACAGCGCCCAGCTTGGTTTGAGCAGCTATGAGCTGGATGTCTTCGGGCGCATCCAGAACCTTCAGGACGAAGCGCTCGAGGATTACCTGGCCTTGACCGAAACACGGCGCAGCACACAGATCAGCCTGATCGCCGAAGTGGCGACCGGCTGGTTGACCCTGGCCGCCGACAACCAGCTTTTGAAGTTGGCTGAGGATACGCTCGCCAGTCAGCAGCAGAGCTACGACCTGACCAGAAGCAGCCATGCGCTGGGCGGTTCTTCAGGGCTGGAAGTGGCTCAGGCGCAGACAACGGTCGAATCGGCGAGGGGCGACGTGGCGCAATATAAAAGTCAGATTCTCCAGGACTGTAACGCCCTGCGTCTGCTGGTGGGCAGCGATCTACCCGAAGAGCTTTTGCCCGATGCCGACCTGCAATCGGTGACGCATTTGGTGCAGGTGCCGGATGGCCTGCCTTCCAGCCTCCTGCAACGTCGTCCGGATGTGCTGAGTGCCGAGCACACGCTCAAAGCAGCGAACATCGACATTGGCGCAGCGCGTGCAGCGTTCTTCCCCAGCATCACCCTGACCGCCAGTGCAGGCTCTTCCAGCTCCAGCCTGTCGGGTCTGTTCAGGTCCGGAACCGGTGCGTGGAGCTTTGCGCCAGGCATCAGCGTGCCAATTTTCGACGGGGGAGCCAATAAGGCCACGCTTGACTCGGCCAGGATCGAGAACCGGATACAGATTCAGACCTATCAGCAGACGATCCAGACCGCATTCAAGGAAGTGGCCGATGCGCTGGCGGTGCGCAGCACGCTGGATGAGCGGGTTGCTGCGCAGCAGGCCTATACCGATGCCAGCCGCAAGAGCTATGAATTGGCCGATGCACTGCATCGTGGCGGTTCGCAAAGTTACCTGGAAGCACTTGAGTCACAGCGTTCACTGTACAGCGCCGAACAGGAGCTGATTTCCCTGCGCCTGACTGAGCAGAGCAACAGGGTAACGCTCTACAAGGTCATGGGCGGCGGATGGAATCCAGGGTGATTTTTTCTACTAGCCTTTGAATAATCGCCAGGCTTAAACGTTTTACCCTTACCTGCAGTGCGGTCATTTTTGTGCTCGCACGGTGGTTTTGATCCTTCATGAACAGGAGTTCTCATGAAACCCTTCCAGCCGAAGTACGCGCGCGCTCTGTTGTTGCTGGTCGCTTCCCTCACGATTCAGGCGCCGGCTCAGGCTCGCACGCCGTCTTCTGCAACGACCGACAATATTGCCCGGCTTGCAGTGGTCAAGCCGGTAGGCGCGTGCTCTGCACTGGCCGACGTGGACCTCAACGATATCGGCGGGCAGGGCAGTCGGGTGCTGACAGCCAGCGAATCGTCCCGGGACGGCATGGCAGTGTGTGCCGTGGAGGGGCGTTTGGCACCGGAGATCGGTTTCAGGCTTGAGCTGCCAACCGCAGCCTGGCAACAGCGCTATTTGCAAGTCGGCTGCGGTGGGCTGTGTGGCAACATCAACTCGACTGTGCGCGCCGCTGACGGCTGCACGCCTTTGAATACCGGTGCGTTCGCAGTGGCGTCCACCGACATGGGGCATCGTGCGGCAGACAACCATTTTGGCGACGACCCGCAGAAACGCGCCGATTTTGCCCATCGCGGCGTTCATCTAACTGCGCTGGCGTCGAAGAAACTGATCATGGCGTTCTATGGCCGCAAAGCCGAATACACCTACTTCAGTGGCTGCTCGGATGGCGGCCGTGAGGCATTGATCGAAGCCCAGCGTTATCCGGAAGATTTCGACGGCATCATTGCCGGGGCTCCGGCACTCAACTTTCAGGTACAAAAAACGTTCTATCACGGCTGGATGGCCCGCTCCAACAGAGGGTCGGATGGCAAGCCGATCCTTTTCGCCTCCCGATTGCCGTTGTTGCACAAGGCCGTACTCGATCAGTGCGATGTGCTGGACGGGCAGATCGACGGCCTTATTGCGGACCCGCGCATCTGCCACTTCGACCCCGCGGTGTTGCAATGCAAAGCTTCTGCCGACAATGCCAACTGCCTGAGCGCAGAGGAAGTGGCCACCGTCAGACGTTTCTACGAAGGGCCTAAAGACGCCGTCAGCGGCGCACGGTTGACCATGGGCGGCCCTCAGCCGGGCTCGGAACTGGCCTGGGCGGGCGTGTTCGTGCCAGTGAGCGCCGATCAGACCGTTTACAGCGAGACGGCTGCACGGGAAGCCATTGGCAATGTGGTGTTCGAGAAAAACCCTGGTGCAGATTTCGATCTGAATGCGCTGAACTTCGACAAGAAAACCTTTGATCAACTACGCCCGCTGCATACGCTGTACGACGCTACCAACCCTGATCTGTCGCGATTTGCCAGTCGCGGCGGCAAGCTGATTCTCTGGCACGGCTGGTCCGACCCGAACATCTCGCCGCTCAATACCCTCGCGTACCACGAGGCGGTCGAAGCGCAGATGGGCAAGAGCCGCACCGAGGCATTCTCGCGGCTATACATGTTGCCCGGCGTCTATCACTGCGGCGGCGGGGAAGGGCCAAGCCTGATTGATCTGCTGACGCCGATCATGACCTGGGTAGAGAAAAGCCAGGCACCGGATGCCATCGTCACCCGACAGGCAGGGCCCGAGAAGGCTGGCAACAGGCAGAGACCACTCCGTGAGGCATTGCCTGCGTCCATGGTGAAGGAAAACGTAGGTAACCGAGGGCGTACCCGCAGGGTTTTCCCTTACCCGTTCATGGCCGAGTATGACCACAAGGGCTACTCGAAAAACGCAAACAGCTACCAGCGTGCCCAACCATTGACCACGGATAAAACGCCCCAATGGATGGGGTCGGACTTTTTTCGTCCCTATGTTCCTCTTGAGCGACAGACGGAATAACGAGTGCGTCTACGCGCAGGGCGAATTATTTTCTCCTCGTTCTTGACATGGCATGCGAAGCAGTACAGAATTGCGTCCATTCCTGAGCGAGGAATTGAAAAAAACCCTTTAGATTCAATGGGTTGGAAGCCCAAGAATTATCGGTTTCCCGCTAAATAAAAATGCGTTTGATGTTTAAGTGAAGCATCTTTCGTTTGAGGCCGAGTAGCAAAATGGTTATGCAGCGGATTGCAAATCCGCCTACGCCGGTTCGATTCCGACCTCGGCCTCCACTATTCAAAGCCCCGCAGATTAACGTCTGCGGGGTTTTTTATTGGATGCGGGAAAGTGAGGAGTTCCGAAACCAGAACTCGGCTATTTAAAGCGGCTTGCGTTGATGTAGCCGTATTGGTTTTGCTGATAAATCGTATAAGGCAGGAGCAATGTATCGGCGATGCCTGATATGCCCATGTCCAGTAGAACCCACGCAGGTTCACCGCTGTTCTGATAAGGGCTACTCGGTTTTGGCTCGGCGTTCAGTTCACAGAAATCGAGCATAACCCCACCGTAGACTCGCGGAATGGATGAGCAATTTGATTTCCAGTCAGTGAGTTTTTCACCTGCTACGGAATCGGGTCTGAACGTCGTGTTGATCGTTCCACATCCCGTCAAGGCAAGCACTAGCGCCATCACCAACATGCTATGGGGTTTCAACTGAAACCTGCCTGACTCTTTTTGCTCTGCGAAGCCTGGGCTCATAACAACGCTCCTTGTATTTGATTGCGTTTAGGACGGCAGTTCAGGCGCGCGAGACACACGCTCTTTACTGGCGTCTGACCGATGCGCAGTTCTTCCTTGATACATACAGCACGATTATTGCTTGGCAAGGCTATCCAGCCCGTCAGGCTAAATCGAGGTATGTAGCATGAGCAAACCCCTTGTCCGGTGGCCGATCAACCCGCGTAGAACGGCTGTCATCGTCGTAGACATGCAAAAAGTCTTTTGTGAGCCCACCGGGGCGTTGTACGTGGAAAGTACAGCGGATATCGTCCAGCCTGTCCGGAATCTGCTGCTGGCCGCACGGGCTGCCGGGATGATGGTGGTTTACCTTCGCCATATCGTACGCGGTGATGGTTCGGACACCGGGCGCATGCGTGACCTTTATCCGAATGTGGACCAGATCCTCGCACGGCATGATCCGGACGTTGAGATCATCGAGGCGCTCGCGCCTCAGTCGGGTGATGTGATTGTCGACAAGCTGTTTTACAGCGGCTTTCACAATACGGACCTGGACACCGTGCTGCGTGCGCGGGATGTCGACACGATCATCGTCTGCGGTACGGTTACCAATGTGTGTTGTGAAACCACGATCAGGGACGGCGTGCACCGTGAGTACAAGGTCATCGCCCTGAGCGACGCCAATGCTGCGATGGACTACCCCGATGTGGGGTTCGGTGCTGTTTCAGCCGAAGAGGTTCAGAGAATATCGCTAACGACGATTGCCTATGAATTCGGCGAGGTTACCACGACCGCAGACGTCATCCGGCGCATTGAAAGTGCATAGGAAAACCCGTTCGAGTGTGCGCAGTTCTGGCTCGTTTTTCAGTACCTGCGCATTCAAACCATGCGTTCTGTTTCAGACCGTTTGATCTGGCTTGAACGCTCGTAACAGCTAACTGTTTGTATGATTTATGAATTCTTCCAGTGGCATGGTTTCTGCTCCTGTCTCGCTGACCTTCACCTTTGCCGGTGAGACTTTCCCGCACTGTGTCAGCAAGAGGAAGCAGCCGTATGACTCTGCAATATGTGCCCATTATCGACCTGGCCCCGTATTTTTCAGGAGAACCGGACGGCAAGGCAGCCGTGGCTCAGGCAGTCAATCAGGCGTGCAAGGAAATTGGTTTTCTGGTCATCACCGAACATCAGATTTCCGGAGAGCTTGTAGATCGGGTCTCGCAGTTAACTCGTCAGTTTTTTGATTTACCGCTCGCGGAAAAACGCAAAGTGGATCGTCCCAGCCCCGAGATGGTGCGCGGTTACAGCGCTGTTGCCGAGGAGAGCCTGTCGTATTCTCTGGAAGAAAGTGCGCCTGGGGATCTCAAGGAGTCTTTCTCCATCGGGCCGAGCAATGTGCCGGATGAAGATTATTATCACAATGCCCAAGCAGGGTCGCACTTCGCCCCGAATGTCTGGCCTGCCGACGCGTTGCTACCCGGATTCAAAGCGGCCTACCAGGCTTATTTCGATGCCATGAGCGAACTGGCCCAGTCGTTGATGCGCCTGTTTGCGTTGGCATTGGAGCTGGACGAGTATTTTTTCGATGACAAGATCGACCGGCATATCAGCATGTTCCGCAGTCTGAGTTACCCGGACATCAAGACCGAAGTCGAGGCCGGCCAGTTACGCGCCAGTGCGCATACCGACTACGGCAGCTTGACCATCGTGCGCCCCGATAACGCGCTGGGCGGCTTGCAAGTGCGCAATCGGCAGGGTGAATGGGTCGATGTGCCGTATGTCGAGAACGGTTTTGTGGTGAACATTGGCGATCTGATGATGCAGTGGACCAACGACCAGTGGATTTCCACCTTGCATCGAGTAGTCAACCCGCCGATGACCAGCGAGCAGGACAACCGTCGGCAGTCGCTGGTGTTTTTCCATCAACCCAACTACGACACCTTGATCGAGTGTCTGCCAGGTTGCCAACTGCCTGGCACAACACCTCGGCATGCGCCGGTTACATCAGGCGATCATTTGCTGTCCAAGTTCGTCAAGCAGACCACTTTTGGCGGCAGCAAGGTGGCCTGACATGAGCACACTTTCCTACGTCAATGTGTTCGCGCAGGACATCGTCCGCCTGAGCACCTTTTACTCGAACCTGTTCGGCTTTCGCGAAATCGAGGCCATCAGGTCACCGATCTTTCGCGGACTGGACACAGGCAAGTCCTGCATTGGTTTCAACGCACTGGATGCGTACGAGCTGCTTGGCCTGGAAGCGTTTGCAGGCAGCACGGGGTGCAGGTTCTTGCTCAACATCGACGTGTCCGAACAAGCCGAGGTAGACCGACTGGTGCCGCTGGCAGTGGCGCAGGGCGCGAAACTGATCAAGGAACCGTACTTGACCTATTACAACTGGTATCAGGCGGTGTTGCTGGACCCTGAGGGAAACATTTTTCGGATTAACTATATGCTTTGAACGCCGCCTTTTTGGAGTACGGTTGAGGCGTGCGTCGTGACGTGAAACACGGCCCTATCAGAGTCTGGAGAATAACGTCTACTGTCTGAACTGTTAGGTCGTCTACTGGAGAAAATGCGCTTCAATTAATGAACAGGCCTGGTGTGCCTGCTGAATAATTGAGGATATGGATATGAGCGATCTTGATAGCAATCAACCCCGGCATGGACGCGTTATCCGTCCCGCAACTCGTGGCTCGCAATTAATGGACCTGGGGCTCCTCGGCGAGTGGCAAGACAATGAACTGGAGGGAGGAAAAAACTTTCCGTCGACTGAGGCAGGAGATTTCCCCGGCTATCCGACCGACACGAAGAGCAACACGCCGCCGGCGGACGGCGTTATTCTGAGTGGAGGCAAGGCTGATGATGCACGCAATTATATAAACTACACGGACGAGGAGTTCAAAAAGCTCAATCCCGGCAAAGAGGTGGCCGGGTGGAAACGTCATGACGTCGCAGCCGGTGCAGACTTCGACGTTGAATGGAACTATGCCGCAGCTCATGTTACACGCGGCTACCTGTGGTTCATCACCAAGAAAGATTGGGATGAAACTACCCGTATCACACGTGATCACCTTGAGTCAGAACCTTTTTACAAGGATTTGTACACTCAGGTGCCGTTCGACCAGCACAAAGAAGAGCTAAAGGCCAAGACAGCTCTCACCGTTAAATTACCGTATGGCAAACAAGGGCATCACATCGTCCTTCTTTTGTGGATCGTCGCCGATACGGGAGCGGCTTTCTACCAGACGTTTGATGTTGATTTCAAATGACGTATTGATTTTCAATAGTTGGCTATATTTTTGCGCTCGGTAAAGTTGCGACTTTTCGTATTGTCAGTATTCGCATTCGAGGTAAATTTTACGTGCAGGTGAAGGGGATTAGACCTGCAATAGCTCATCGCAATGAGTGGTGTAAAACTATTTCCAGATACCGGGCGTAACAAGGGCCTACGCACATAAAGCACGTAAGCCCTTGATTTGTATGTGGTGCCCCGAGCCGGGGTCGAACCGGCACGTCCAAAGGACGAGGGATTTTAAGTCCGTAAATTTATCCTTAATAAACATACAGTTAGCAATAATCCTGCACTGCATGACACGTTAATTACCTGCCTTGCAGCCCTTTAAATTCGAGGGGGTAAAAACTATTGCGGTGCAGAATTCACTTGGTTGGAGTGACCTTTTTCCCGATCCTTTTGCGGATGTAGTTCTCGGTCATCACCACGGTGGTGTGCCCGAGCTGATCGCGAGCTTGAAGGATATCGCCGCTCGACTCAGCCTTATCCGTGCCGGCTTTCGCTCGCAGGTCTCGCATCTGAAATTCTCCCTTCTCCACACCGGCCGCCTCGCGTGCCGCATCAAATCTCCCCCGCAACATGCTGCTCGTCATAGGCTGGCCGTTATCCATAACGATCAGCCTGGAAGTGCGGATCCTGTGTCCTTCGTTTCTGGTCATAATGCGGTCAATGACCACCTTCAGCTCACCTGTAATTTCAATCCTCCTTTTTGCATTCGTCTTGCCTTGCTGAACCCATAGCCGGCCGTCGCGTATATCGCGCTCATCCATTTTCAGCGTGTCCGCGATCCGTTGCCCGGTCAGATAGAATAGGTCCAGAGCATCGCGCATCGGCTGTTCTGCGTGGCTGTAAACCAGAGCAAACATTTCGTCCTCGATGTAATGGTCTCGCCCAACTTCCTTGTGACCCTTGACGCCCGCGCACGGGTTGGCCAGCGCCGTGTAGCCAGCGCTCCTCGCAAAATTCCAGATAGCACTCAGGAGCGCCTTTTCCCTGTTTGCTCGGACAGGGGCTGTCTTGCCGCGCTGGCGCAGATACTGCACGACGTGTTGAGGCTCGATCGCTTCTAGCGGTGCTGGTGGATCGTCGAAGAACTTCAGAAGTTGCTTCAGCTACCTGGCATTGTCTTTCTGTGTTGCCGGGCTTTTGGTGGGCACGACCTCAGCCATGTACTTTTCCGCGACATAAGCGAAGGTCAGCACCTGCTGGACGAAAGCCGAAGATGTTCGGCTCTTCTCCAGCTTGGCGTACTCGACGATCGCCATGCCATAGTCCGAGCCCAGCGGGATTTCCTTTCGCGGTGACCTCCGATGTCATAGTAGTAATAGACGACCCCGTTGCGCGGTTTACGCTTTCTGAGGCGTGTGACGCTGTCGGGATTAATCGGCTTCCTTCCCATTTATCCCACCCGCCGTGGCTGCCATTTAGGTTTATCTGTTGTCTTGGTCACGGCTTCGCCTGTCAGAGCTGACGCAATGACGCAAGGCCAGCCACTCCTTTTGATCGTGTGCCGAATCCCGTTTCGCTTTAACACTGTTATTTGCCCGGCTTTCGTTTTGGCACCGGTTAGGGTGCATACCTCTTCGTGCGACAGAAAGTGAATTTCGTCCATAAGTATCTCCTGCAGCCCGCTCAGGACTGCCATTTTTCGATGTTGAAATGAATGCGGGCCGCGCTGGGCGGCGGAAGGGGGTTATAGATAGGCGATCTGGCTGTTGGGGTCGAATGGCTTTCCTTCTGGGTCAGGGACCATTTCAGGTACATGCTGGCGAATGAATTCGTCGTAACAGACCGGGCAGTACGTTCGATATCTAGTGGTCAGTTGGCCATGCCCCTTGTAATCGCACTGCGGGCACTTTATCGCGGCAGGGATGATGTGTGCCATTTGCATGGTAGGCATTTGGAGTCCTCGCCCGCCGATCACCGGCAGGCTCTGTAGGGAAGGGTGTTACTTGTCAGGCCAGCCAATCGGCATGCCGTCAGCGCGCATCAAGTGAGGCGGGAGGTCTTCGCGCAAGCACATCGGCATCGTGCCTGGCACGCCGCAGGCGTGGCATCCGCTTGGCATGCCACGACATATGGAATGCAGCACGGGGAAGCCGCTTTTGCAGCGATCGCTCGCTGGGTCGTACTCCGAGCAAGGAATTACTCCGGGCATGACTTCGTCCTTGCCGCACACGCGGCTGGCTTTGGGGGAATAGAGGATCTACGCTGACGTATCGTCGAGTCGATTAACGGTTGAGTATTATGGAAGCGCGAATTCTTAGAATTTACTTGGATGAACTAGAGGCTCAAGCCCTTATGGCTGTAAGCGCTGCTATGGCACTGGATAAAATCGACGCTATTTATCCTCATGGCATAAGAGAAATGGACGCTGCCCAGAGAGCGCAAACAAATAAAGAATGTTTTCGTTCAGTGCACAGCTTTTTAACTCATCTTAGTAATATCTCCAGATTGATTTGGCCTCCAGCGCTTTCACCGAAACAGAATTGCTTTTGCGATAAGCCACGTGCAGAGGGACTTCCATGCAGTACATGCGTGGCAAGAGCTCGATCATCACGGATATTGTCTGCGCTTGGAATTGATGGAGAGGATCATGTAATCAAGAATCGCGTGCTTAGAGATCACTTGGAGCATTTCGATGAGCGGCTTGATTATTGGGCGAAGACTAGCGTTCGTAAGAATTATATTCAAGACTTAATCGGGCCTAAAGATTGGATGAAGGGTGTAGATGCTTCGGATATGATGAGGCAGTACGATCCTACTACTGCTGATTTTACATTTAGAGGAGAGAGCCATAGTCTTATTACTTTACATGATGGTTTGCAAAACTTGCTTGGTCGAACTAGAAGTGCTCTTTATGGATAATTAGTCAAGCTAAGCCGTTTTTCAACACCTAGTCTTTGCCACTCTCGCAGCTGACATTTAATTGATTGATCCGGGCTGGCGGGTGAGGAGTCTTAGGTGCGCGGGGGCAGAGCTGGTGCATGTTCGGCACCATTGGCCAGGCCTGCATGCAAGTCGACCTTGGTGCCGGCCAGCATCCCGGCGATCTGGGCGTTGAGGTCGAGCTCTGCGTCTCTCACCTTTCTGGCTTTGCCGATCTGCATGTCTGCGAGGTAGCTCTCGATCAGCGCTTGGTGCTGGGCTTCGACTGCTACCAGCCCCTGTCCTGCGCCTTCGTGTTCTGGCATTGTCGGGTCTTCACCACGCGGCACAAGCTCTTGCAACTTGCTCTCAACCGCGAACACCCAGGCTATGGCGAAGTGATCACCGGCAGTAGGGGCGGAATAGCTGCTCCTGAACTTCCCTGTGCGCACTCCAGCAACGTAAGCGTTTCGAGCTTGGGTCAGTTTCGCCAGAAGAGTTTCGTAGGCGTAGAGGGCGATGTGCTGGGCAGGGCTCACTCCCACAAACTTCGCACGCTCGACGCGATTCTTTTTGGTCTCGCACCAATGGGTGTAGCGCAGGGCCTTCACGTTGAAGACCTTGGCCACAACGGCGCTCAGTTGTTGATCCTATAACGGGCGGCGTGCAGCGCGCGACATCGAGGATTCAGCCTCGCCAACGTCGCTGACCTTTACGTCCGTTTCGCTGAGGTGGTACTCACGCATCAGCGCTTGCGCCTGACGCATCGCGGTGGCCGCTTCGTTCTCGTTCGAGCTGTGCGAAAGCGCCAGGCAGTGCTTGATCTTGCGGATAGCCCGTTCGAGCTTTTTCGGGTCAATGTTTTTTTCGGACATGGGGTATCCTCGCCGGGGTGGCGTGAGTGTTGAAATGGAATATCAAGCTTTCGTCTATAGTCGACGAAATTCAAATCTCGAAGGTGTGATGATGGTTATGAGGCGGCTATACCACTTTTGCAGCGCTGAGCACGGTCTTCGTAATCTTGAAAACAACCGCCTGAAGATTGCGACCATCCAGGACTTGAACGATCCGTTTGAGATGCTCTCCCATGAGTTGGCTGATCCAAAAGTACGCAAAGCTGTTTTAGCCATAAAGCAAGATGCCTCTGAACAGATCGGGCTTTTCTGCTTTAGCTCTGCTTACTCTAATCCTGTTCAGTGGGCCCACTACGCGGACAAACACAAAGGTATTTGTCTAGGATTCGACATCGAAGAAGCTGACCTAATAAAGGTCAATTACTCATCGTCCAGATTGAATATGAATCCTGCCGACCTACTGTCCGATGAAGGTTATAATCAGTGGATGATCGATTTTGTTTCAACTAAGTATTCACATTGGCGATACGAAAAGGAGTACCGAGTTTTTGTTGATATCTCTCAGAGAGACCGCTCCCAAGCCATAATGTTGCAGCCGCTAGGTGATAGAATTATTTTGAGGCAGGTCATCGTGGGTTGCAACAGCAAACTTTCTAGAAAGGATATTGAGGCGGTTTTGTATAGGTACGAACAGCCAGTTGAGGTTTTCAAAGTGCGGACTGCTTTTAGGCGATTCACGATGGTGAGAAATAAAAAGCAGACTTGTGGATATAGATTATAAGACATGCCACCGGCTGACGGTGGCATGTCTGTTCAGATCGAAAACTTCCTAGCGGCAGTTTAGCCGAATCGCCCAATTTCGCTTCAAGCACCGACTTGATCTCTTGCGCGATCTTCTCGCGCTACCCGTCCTAATCAGTACAGCGAGTCGTTAACGCTGTCGGGCTGTCGGGCTGTCGGGCTGTCGTGAGTCGTTGAAGTGGGGTATTGGTTGCGGCTGAATAAATTGAGCGTGGGAGGTAGAACTTGAGCTTTAAGACAGTAATTATCGGAGCGTCTATTTTCGCAGGCATTGTCTCTGCCGCACTCTGGGTGAGGTCCGCGACAGTGACCGTTAAGATTGGCAATGAGAATGGTGATGATGTGCCTTGGATGAATATTCCTTCCGGCACAACCGGCAAAGCAAAGGACATAAATGTCATGGCCACTGCCAAAGCTCAGGGAAAGTGGAACAGCTTGGCTGCGCTGACCGCAGCAATAACAGCAACGCTACAGGCAATAGCAACATATCTCCCCGAGTGATGGACCTTTGTCTGCGCTATTAACCAGCGCCATATATCGCAGCGGGCATGTCGTGAAATACGTCCATCTGCGCCGCGCCATCAAGCCATGCCGCGTCGATTCTCGTTCGAGCTAAATGTGCATATTCCCGGTTCAGCTCGCAGAGGATTGAGCGGCGACCTTCCTGCATCGAAACCAGCGACGTGGTACCGGCACCGCCGAATGGGTCCAGCACCACGCCGCCGCGCGGCGCGCCGGCCAAGATGCAGGGCCTGATCAGGTCAGGCGGGAAGGTGGCGAAGTGCGCGCCCTTGAATCCCTGCGTTGGTACTGTCCACACGCTGCGCTTGTTCCGCATATCCAGCGGGTAGTCGCTGTCACTTCGATCGGGTCGATGAGTGCCGACTGTCTGGCCTGGAATCACCTGCTCCCGCTTTGAGTCTTCCCGTTTGAAACTGTCCCGCCTGCTGCGCACTGCCTTCATCGGCCCGTTCGACTTGCCCGGTACCCGATCACTGCCATGTTGTTGCTCGAGATCCTGAGCCATTCGCACGATCGAGCTGAGTGCTACAGGTTCCTTGATCGCATTCTGGTCGTAGTAATAGCGAGGCGACTTGCTCAGCAGGAACAGGTATTCGTGTGACTTTGTGCACCGGTCCCGGGTACTTTCATGCATCGGGTTTGGCTTGTGCCAGATGATGTCCTGACGCAAATACCAGCCATCGTCTTGCAGAGCGAAGGCGAGACGCCAAGGGATACCCATCAGGTCTTTCTGTTGAGCCCCATAGGTGGCGATCGCCGCTTGCCACGCAGCACAGCTCCACGCGTAGCCTGAGAAACCATGTCGTGCTTGCCTGCTGACCCACCAGGTGCATAGCCCCCAGCGATGGAGGCGTATGTGTCGCCCATGTTCACCCAGATCGTGCCGTCAGCGCGTAGCACCCGGCGCACTTCGCGGAACACATCGACCAAGCGCGCAATGAACTCGGCTGGGGTTTCCTCCAAGCCGATCTGGCCTTCTACGCCGTAGTCACGCAGACCGTAGTAGGGCGGGCTGGTCACGCACGTATGCACGCTTTCATCTGGCAGCGTGCGCATCATGTCGATGCAGTCGCCTACCAGTATCTGGTGGAGCTGGCTCATAATCGATTCCGAAGGGTAGCGTGAGTCGTTGAAGTGGGGTATTTGTGCTAGATGTGAACGGTTGAAAATTCCATTGCGTCACGAGGTTAAAATGAGGGCTAGTGTCAAAGAGTTGACAGCCATTCTTATATCAGTCCTAGCACTGGTTATATCTTGTATAAGTATTTTTCTTCAGTTTAGGGAAGTGAATAATGTAGTCGTAAGTTTAGTTGACTTCGATGCTACGGTGAACAGCGGTCAAGAGTTTAAAGCCAAGCTGGTATTTTCGAACAACGGGAATGTTAACTACTTAGTGAGCGAGGTGTTATCTGTTAAAAAAAGCTTGGGCGAAGGAGGGTACTCATATCTTTCGGACGGTAGGTCGATTTCGAAAGATGCCCCATTTGTCCTTGCAAAGGGGGACATGAAGATAGTGGAGTTGTCATTTAAAGCTGCAGATGTGGGGGTGAGTCAAGGACCACGACCTACTCATTTTGGAGTCGTAATGAGCTCAGTTGACACCGAAGGAAAGTATCACAGGGTAGAGTTATGGTACGCAGGCTTGTGTGTACTACCTGACATATTTTCAGACGGGTTTACAGTGGATCGTACTTCTACCCTGACAACCTGGGATAATACGATATTGTCTCGATCGCCATGCCCAGCCGGTTAGGCCGGTGCCGCAAAAAAGGGCACAGCTATGGCGGGGTGGCGTGAGTCGTTGAAGTGGTGTATTGATGTGCTGCCCGACATGGAGTCGGATTGGAGAGCTAAATGACAAGTCGTGCTATGCCAATTTTTACTGTCAAGCAATACACAGACCAGCAGCCTTGGATATGCATTGAGTACGCAACTGAAGAACCTGGCATGACCCACGATCTGTTCGGTTTCGATTTGAAGGCTGGAACAGCCTTTAAAAAAGCATTGGAAATCGCTGAATATTTAAACGAAAACCTTGAACACTTCACTTTTACGAAAACGACTTGAGGGCCGTTCGTCAGCGCAATAGGTGAGGGTGGCGTTATGCGGCTTCGGTGACAGGCGCGAGGAAAACCGGCAGCGCTCCGGCCATATCCCGAACAGCCTTCATCGACTCTTCTTCGTAACCCCACACGTTGGAGTCGCCAAAGCGCTCGGGCCCCAGCCAGTTGCGAGGCATTTTCTTGCCCTCGCAGATGTAGTCACGAAAGCGCTCAACCAAAGCCTTCAAAGTGCCGCCATGGCTGAAGCCTCTCCAGCGTCCGCCCCAAGGTGTTGGGTGGGTGAAAACACGCTTTCCGGTGTAGTCGTCAATTAGCCAAACCTTGCCCCGCTGATCGACCTCCAGTGTGGCGTAACGCTGGTTTGATTCGTTGAAAAAGAACCTGCGCCCGTGGTCGCCAATGATCTTGATCACCTTGTTGACCTGCTCGCAGCGCTGGCGCTTATTCCACAGGCTTTTCTCAGTGTATCTGGCTCCGCGATACTCAGGCTTCGGCTCGTACTGAGTTGGCCTGATCACAGCCGCCAGCAGCTTGGACCAAACGCCCGCTCTGTTCGGCAGGCAAAGCCCGTATTCCTTCGTGTCGTACTCGACTGTTTCGCACAGATCGATAACCAGTTCGGCCGGCACAGCGATATTGGAGCAGCCGCTGTTGTAGTAGCCCAGTCGGTCCAGAACCTCGATTTCGGTGTACACACCCGCCGGCTCAAGCGTCCAGCAGTAGCCGGTGTTATTGCCCTTCCAAAGAGTAATCGCTTTATCGCGACGCTTGGTGTGCTTGAGGCTGAGCACGATGTATTGGCTCATGGCGTTTCTCCATGCATGCGCCGCCCTCCGTGTCCGGTGGTGGCAAATTGGTTGGGATTAGTAGTCAGCTCAAACGAAACTGCTGATCCGGAAAGTCCTTTTCAAACTCCGCGAGGATGCTGTCTGCTAGTTCAGGACAATTCCGAGGTAGTGCCTTGGCGCGATCAGCAGTTGTTTCGATACGCTTTCCTACGAAGCACAACACGAACGCCCAACCTTGGGCGGTGAGGACTTGCAGCTTTGCATGTAATGCTCCCCGCCCGACATGGGCGTAGTGGCGAATTGTTTGGGGGTGAGCTGTAGATGTTCACCGGCATGGAGCCGTATCAAGGAGTGGAAATGAGCAACAAGGCGCAAATTGATGCTGTCGAGCATCTGCTAATGGCGGTTTTAGAAGAGAAAACCACTCGTGATATAGAGAGAGTTTTTGAAAAGGCTCAAGTCTCGATTATGGGCAGCGCTGGCCCTGGGGGGCCGACTCAAAAGACGCAGGCATTCGAATACCTTCGCCACATTCGTACCAATATGAGCGACTAGTCATCCTGCCATATCCGCAAAGCCTCACGCTCAGCGGCGTTGCGGGCTTTTTTTTGGAACCGAATGCCTTGCAGGGCCCACACATGACGAGAGGAACGCAAAACCGCTATGGAAGCCCTCAACCCTTCTGGACGGATAACACTTAAGCGCCGTTCACAACCGATAAGGTGCCCAAGATGAAAAAAATCAAACTGCTCAACCGCGCTATCTGCATTGCCGTTTTTCCGCTGGCAGCATTGGCTGGTAACGCATTCGCGGACTCGGACTGGGGCTCGGCCTCGGCCTCAGCAGAATCCGGTAGTGCACAGAGTGCAGCTGATCAGCGTGCAGCCATGGAGGCTGCTGCAGAGGCCGCTGCGCGATGCGGATTCGTTCTCGGAAGAGGTTATGTCTGCGATTGAATCAGCTGACTGGCACTCCATACAGGCCTGATGCGTCACTTCCATGCCTGGATGACCAAATGGATTGCGTTGCGATAGGTCTACACCTATCGCAACGCTAACAAACGCTCATCAAAGCGTTTGTGATATGCAGCTCACATTCAAACAGCAGTAAGCCAGCTCCAACTTCCGCGCCACAACTGGCGACACTGTCATTTCGTGGCGCGGAACCTCAAGGATCAGGCAGAGAAGCTGCCCAACGCCAGTCGAGCGGCATCGCCCACTTTCGCTTCAAGCACCGACTTGAACTCCTGCGCGATCTCTTCGCGCTGCACGTCCTCGCCCACCCAGCGCAGCTTGATCAACGGCTGTGCACCACTGGTGATGACCGAGATACGCAGAATGATCTCTCGCAGCTGCAGGCCTTCGAACGGCACCGTCGAGAAGATCAACGACGTGGGCAGCGTTTCTTTGCTGGTCGCCTCGATGGCATCCATCGCGCTGCGGCTGGCGCGAGTTTCGCTCACTGTGTGGTCGCTTTCCGACGTGGCTTTCACGGAGATCGTGCGAACAGCGGCGATGGCCTTCACCAGGCTGATGTTCTGCATGTCCTCACCGACCGCCGACAGGGTGCTGTGCCAGTCTTCAATCCAGTCGCTCATGTCCTTCTGCGACATGGCCCGACCACTGATGGCCTGCACAGCCTGATAGGCTCATCCAGCCCAGCGATCAAGCGTTCTTTCTGGATTTTTGTGGTTATTTGTGAAGAGTGGCTTGGATTGTAGAACGAGCTCTCAGGGTTCATGCGATCAAGATCGCTAAGCCCCAGATCATCTGGCTCGTTGAAGCTTCGCTCTAGGCGATCCAGTATCTCAGCAGTAGCAGACCGCTTATTTTGCTTCGCAGCCACCATCACCAGATCACGAAGGGCCTCTGGTATTCGGAGGTTGAACTGTGGGTCGCTACGGCTCATATCGAATTAAGTTCCATTTAACGGAACGAAATAATGCATCACCGTTATAGATTGTGCTTGGTGAACAACGGTGATGCACCGGGAGTGCGATATGAAAGTGAGAGAAATGGCTCAGGTGATATTCTGAGCCTGACATTAAAAAATGGCTCGAGAAAAAGGCAAAGCAGGAGCAGCGTAGCCAGAATTGGCTAGTAGGTAAGGCTCTGAGGGAGGCAATGAAGCGGGATGAGCAAATCAATCAGGCATGAAAAAGCCCCAAGCGTTGCAGCGCAAGGGGCCTATGAAGCAGAACGTAAATCTACTAGGAAAAACGTCATGACGAATAATAGCACAGCCGTATCCAATGTCATCCCGTTCCGCTTTGAGGAGAGGTACGCACGCTACTGATCAATGATCAGCCATGGTTCGTAGCGAACGACGTTTCTGCGGCGCTTCTTTATAGCGAAGCTTCGGCGATGACTCGCCATCTCGACGATGATGAAAAGGGTCTGTCAATTGTGCAGACCCTTGGCGGCGACCAAGAAATGCTGGTCATCAACGAGTCTGGTCTTTATTCGGCTATCCTGCGTAGCCGCAAGTCTGAAGCTAAACGCTTCAAGAAGTGGGTCACTGCCGAGGTGCTCCCGGCGATTCGAAAAACAGGCCGCTACGAAGAGCCCGTCGGCTGGATGGCAACGCTGATCGGCCAGACCATAGGCACCGACGGATTTCACATGTTGGGTGCGATAGTGAAGGGAAAGGTTTCCGGCCTGCCAAAGTCTGCCCAGCGCCGGGCGACCTCTAAAATTTGGTCGCAGGCCCACGCCGCGTTCGGCGTGCGATCCGCTGCTGACATTCCGGCCGAACTGCTGGACTCAGCTAGGAATTTCATTGCCGCCTACTGGCGGCTCTCTGCCTGCTGGCGTGAGCTATGGCCGGGTCGGTACTGGCGGACGGCTACAAGGCCGTTGGCTCTGGCCTGACCGGGATCACCACGCGTTGGTACAAGGAGCCTGCCGCCTATGGTGAGGCGCAGTGCATCGAGCTGCGTGGCAACATGGCGGCGGCGGGCGGCTACATCTACGTGCAACCCACGGCCAACGTGGTACAGACCAACCTGGCGGCCGGCGACGTTATCGAAATGGTCTCGGCTGTGGAAATCATGGGGTCGTCGCGCGGCATTCTGGCTTGGGAGGCTGAGTTGACCATCACCAAGACGGTGGGCGAGGCGTCGTCCACGTTCTACTATCGGTCGATGGACAAGTACCAAGAGCCGTTCACCATGCCGGCAAGCTTTGCCGGGGCGCTGGAAACGCAGCGCGGCACGATTGACCTGACTGAAAGCGTGATCACCTCGCGCATGGGCCTGTACTTGGCTGCAGGTGTGCCGCAGAACTCAACAGTCAAGGCCGCGCAGTTCGGGATTCGCAAGGTTTAAATATTTATGCCGAGGATGACGTGCGCTTTTGAACGAGCTCAGTCACCTGGGTTTTTGCTAAGCTATCCTCTAATATAAATATTACCTGGTGTTTATGCTAAAGCCCTCAATAGGGATTTCTTCGGTTCGATTGTAAATTGGTAAAGTGCTAAAGTTGGTCTTTTCAAGAGTTTCGCAGTTCCATGCCTTGGTTTGGGCTGCGTTATACAACATGCCCAACGTCATTGCCATTTTTGCGCGCCGATCTTTAGATCTAAAAAATACGAAAATGTCAGTCCCTTCTGGCTTGAAGTAACGGTAGTGGTCGTAGTCGCCGGATTCAACACCAAAGTGTTCGAAAAAATCCTCCATAAAGTCACTGGCGTCGTCACCATCAAGCCCTAGCTCCCAACTGACTCTAGTAGCGAGGCTGAGAGTCTCGAATGCCTTTCGGCTAAATCCTACATAAAAGTAGATTCTCTCTACAAGATAATCAGCTACTTCATAGTTTAGATTGCTTCTATCCATTTTTAAAAAAACCTGATCTTGTTCATCTACGATAGAGTTGTAGGTGTTCACGGTTATGTGTTTCATCTTGCCAGGTTTTATGTGTGGTAGGATCATGCGATGACTAGTGCTGACTGTACATGGTGGTTTCTAGGTGCTGGTGTATTTCTGAACTTAAAAATCAAAGTTGCTCCGCCCGGTCTAGAAGTTTAACTGATTAGGCCGGATAACAATTATCAATACAGTCAGCTCTAAAGGGGAAGTCCTATTTGTCAGTTCCTTGGCGTGGTATCTTCTTGAGTTAGCGTAATCCTGTAACTTCTAAGGTCGTCGCCTTCAGTGACATACTCCTTGCTGAAGTAACGGTAGACAGCGCCCTTTACCGTAATCCCTACACCATTGGGTGTGTCATGGATTGCGACGTTTTCTAAAGAACTATCCGTGATCAGAAATTCGCTTTCCTTATTAAGTTTATGCAGTACTTCTGAATCATCGCCTTCAAGCGGTTTGCTGATGAAAAAGCGTAGTGTGTCCACGTCAGTAGCCATGGCGCCGTAACGTGTAATATACAGCCAATCACCCTGAGGAAGCGCGCGCTTCAATACTACTTCATCCGCGTCACTACCGAAATCAAAAAGGTCGCCAAGAAATGCCTTGGCTATTAAAAAGACTACAAGTATCCAAAACGAATTCTTGTAAGTAAATTTAAAATTAGTATCCTTTGGATTTTGCATACAAGATCCCCATTTTTATCCATTTCTGGTCTTTGGGGTCATCCCCGTATGGAGGCAGCCAGAACCAATGGCCCCATTTATACTTTCTTGTTTTCGCTTCTCCTTGAGCGAATCCAGCGGCTCTCAGTAGAAGCTGCTCAGTTAATTGGCCGGCTGTCCCAACAGCGCCGTAATGAAAATTTCCGAAGTCTTCCCACTCAGGATGTTTTTGCTTGTAGTCCCACGGGCCCTTGTTACGGACTTTGTAGTAAAACCAACTCATGAAAGCACCCGTGCTAGGATCTTTTTTCCACTGATCGTTCGCGAGCTTCATGTGGACGTCTACATTGACTCCGGGAGGAATGAATGCTGGTATTTCGTAATTAATCGCCTGTCCCTGCGAAATCTAATGGGTGGTTATGAAAATATCTTGTTGCTGATAGCATCCCAGCCGCCAGCAATTTGTCCAGCGCTTTGCCCTGTTTTTCTACTTTGTTTGGAGTAAATAAGTTGAGTTCTTCCATAGTTCAGAGCGATAAGTTCGCTTGGGAAGCTGTTGTCTTGGTCGCCATTGCCCGTTAATGAAAAAGAACTGATAATAACTTCTTCAAGTTTTATCTCCAGGTATTTGACTTTTGGATCGCCTGCACGGAAAAGATGCACAGATACCTGCTTGAAGTGCTTGCCACTGCAGCAAGCCTCATGAAGCTTTGGGGTAGCATTATCAACAGCCTTACGAACGAGCATGTCGCTCATGTAAGCCCTGCCCGAGGTTGCGCCGCCGGCCGACGTGGAGGTGGCTGAGGCCGTCTGACTAGCTGAAAGGTCGAAGTCTTGCAGCTCGATCCAGTTTTCATAGCCTTCTGAGAGAGTCTCGCCGGGAATTCCTTCGATCTGCAGATATGCTTCTAATGACATTTTCAATTCCTTTTAATGCGATCCTGAGCTTTTGATAATACACGGAAGCATTTTTGATGTGAATCGCTCAGTCGGTGGGGCAGGACGCGCATTGTGCAGAGAAGCTGGACAAAAATTGTCGGTAGAAAACCAGGCCCGCCGCCAGCCCTTGTGGGCAGTCAATGCTGTCATAAAGCTGGCATTACTGGGCCAATACGGCCCAAAAAGGCACAAAAAAAGCATTTGCGATAAACTATAAGTGATTGATTTGTAAAGCTTTTTTGGTGGGGTCGGGGGGGTTAACCTCCGTTCGCCAGTAATCCGCTGTCGGGCAGTACTGGATAGTCAAAGTGGCATAGGTCGGGATTCGCAAGGTAGGGCCGCTTCGAGCGCTACTCCGTCCCCCCCATCTTTCCGGGCTGATTCCAGCACCTCTCATAACCTCGCGATGCTGGTCGATGACGTACTTCTGTGAGTTGATTGTCGCCCAGGAGTCGCAAGCGTCGCGCAGCAGATCAGATATCCGGCTGTCCGCGTCTCTCAGCTTTATCCGGAGCTTGTCACGCTCAAGGGCTGCGTCGTTGTGCATGTCAATCAGCTTGGTGACGTGTTTACGATATCGGTCTACCTCATCGCGCAACAGCCTATTTTCTTCCGATACCAGGTGCGCGTGTTGTTTGAGCATCTGCTCCTGCGTGGGGCAGAACGGCCAGTCTTCGGCGTAGTCGACGTTCATGATGATTGATTCTCAATTGCTGTATAGATATACAGTATTCGAGTGATTCGGGTTTGGGGAGTGGTGTTCGTCGGCAGGACGCCGGGAGGGTAGGGTTTACGACGAGTTGCGGAGCAGCATCAATTATTGCGGAGCATGAAGATCAAGGGGTACGTGACTAAAGCCTCATAACCCCTTGATTTTAAATGGTGCCCCGAGCCGGGGTCGAACCGGCACGTCCAAAGGACGAGGGATTTTAAGTCCCTTGCGTCTACCAATTTCGCCATCGGGGCGGTAGCGCCAAGAGCAGGGAATATATACACCCGGCCTCCATGAAGCAAGCTTGAAAGCGTCACAAATGGCTCAGGATGACGCTTTTTTGTCTGTCAGAAATGCTTGGCAAATCATGAGGCTACGAATTTTTATTGGAGCAAAGGCTGAATTTCCGTCTCCGGCCGATCAGGCTTTGCGCTCTTTCGCCACTGCCTCGTTAACCACGGCGTCGACTTTGTCAGCCAGTATCCGCAGGTAACTGGCCAGGGCAGCTTCTTCCAGGCGCAGGCCTTTACGCTGTCGGGAGCGGGGGAGTTTGGCCAGGTTGCCGAGCAGAAAGCCCTCCAGCACCGCAGGATGGATGTAGCATTTGCGGCAAATGGCCGGGGTGTTGCCCAGTTGTTTCGAGACGGCCTTGACCATATCGACGATGTGTCGTTTAGCGTCGGCTTCCGGTTCCCAGTGCAGCTTTTGCAGGGTGGCCAAAGCCAAAGCGCTGGCTGCCCAGGTCCGGTAATCCTTGGCGGTGAAATCCGAGCCGGTGAGGCTTTGCAGGTAGGCGTTGATATCGGATGACGTCACCGCATGACGCACGCCGTCTTCATCCAGGTACTGAAACAAGTTCTGTCCCGGCAATTCCATGCAACGCTTGATCACATTGGCCAGACGCCGATCCTTGACGCTGACTTTGTGTTCGACGCCGCTTTTACCCCTGAACTCGAACAGGACCTGGCCACCTTTGACCTCGACATGCTTGTTACGCAGAGTCGTCAGGCCGTAAGAGCGGTTTTCCTTGGCATACTGGCTGTTGCCGATGCGGATCAGCGTTGCATCGAGCAGCGAAATAACCGTCGCCATGACTTTTTCCCGGCCCATGCCGGGTTGAGCGAGTTGCGCCTCAATCTGTTTGCGCACTTTGGGCAGCGCATGGCCGAACTCGATCAGGCGCGAGTATTTGTCCTGGTCACGAATCTCGCGCCAGCGTGGGTGGTAGCGGTACTGCTTGCGGCCACGCGCATCGCGCCCGGTGGCCTGCAGGTGGCCCATCGGGTCAGCACAAATCCAGACATCGGTGTAAGCGGGTGGGACTGCCAGGGCGTTGATCCGCTTGATCTCTGCCTCGTCTTTGATCCGCTCACCCTTGATATTGAAGTAGGCAAATTTGCCGCGCAGTACCTTGCGCGTAAGGCCCGGCTGAGTGTCGTCTACGTAATGCAGTTCACTGGCGGGCGGGCTGATGGCAGTCGAGTCAGGCATGGCTAAGTTCCAAAGGCAGTTAAAAACACTGACCTCGGCCTTTTACCGTGGTGCCGTTTATTTGCTGCCTGACCGGTTTTTCAGGGCGTCAGGCCAGTACGGCAACCGCCTTTATCTGCGCCCAAAGCGACTGGCCTCTGTGCAGATTCAACTGGTCGCTGGAGTAGCGCGTGATGCGCGCTAGCAAAGGCGTGCCCCCAGCGTCCAGTTTTACAAGTACATGTGCCGAATTGTCGGCCAGCGCTTCCTCGACCACGGTGACCGGCAAACGATTGAGGATGCTGCTTTGATCGTTGGGTTGCAGGTTCAGACTGACATCCCGGGCCTGAACCTTGACGCGCAGATGGGTACCGATCTGCACTTCGGCGTGTGCGACGCGCATGCTCAGGCTGCTGCCCGGCAGGGTGACGGTCAGCAATTGATAATGACGGTCGTACGCGCTGACCGTGCCTTCGATGACCACGCCTGCATCGCCGCCTATGGCCAGCGGCAGGTCCAGGCGCGCCAGTGTTTCGCGGATCGGGCCGCTGGTCAGCACCTTGCCGGCCTCAAGTAACACCAGATGATCGGCCAGCCGCGCCACCTCGTCCTGAGCGTGGCTGACATACAGCATGGGGATGTCCAGCTCGCGGTGCAGGCGTTCCAGGTACGGCAGGATTTCACCTTTGCGCCTGGCGTCCAGCGCTGCCAAGGGTTCATCGAGCAGCATCAGGCGCGGGCTGGTCAACAGAGCGCGTGCAATGCCCACGCGCTGACGCTCGCCACCGGACAGCTTGTCAGGGCTGCGCTCTAGCAGATGGTCGATGCCGAGCAGCTCGGTGGCCTGCGGCAATTGAATGCTGCGCTGCTGACGCGGGACGCGTTTCATGCCGAATTCCAGATTGGCTCGCACGGACAGGTGCGGGAACAGGCTGGCTTCCTGAAATACATAGCCGATCGCCCGCTTGTGCGGAGCGAGGAAAATGTCTTTTTCAGTGTCTTGCCAGACTTCATCATGAACACGAATGAAGCCGTGGCTGGCTTTTTCCAGCCCGGCAATGCAGCGCAGGCAGGTCGTCTTGCCCGAGCCTGAAGGCCCGAACAGCGCCGTGATGCCCGACCCCGGCAGGGTCAGGTCGGTACTCACAGTGAAGTCCGGGTAGCTCATCTGCAGGCGAACGTCTATCGGTGACGCCATGACTCAGCTCCATCCTGCTTTGGATTTACCGCTGGAATACAGCGTCAACAGCACCAGAAAGGAGAACACCAGCATCGCTCCGGCCAGCCAGTGTGCTTGCAGGTACTCCATGGATTCGACGTGATCGAAAATCTGCACGGATACCACGCGGGTTTTCTCGGGGATGTTGCCGCCAATCATCAGCACCACGCCGAACTCGCCGACCGTGTGCGCAAACCCCAGAATCGCCCCTGTAATAAAGCCAGGCTTTGCCAGCGGCAGAATCACGTGGAAGAACGTGTCCCATGGACCCGCTCTCAATGTGGCTGCCACCTCCAGCGGACGGGTGCCAATGGCTGCAAATGCGTTCTGCAGTGGCTGGACGACGAAAGGCATCGAGTACAGGACCGAGCCGATCACCAGTCCGGCAAAGCTGAAGGTCAGTGTGCCCAGTCCCAGACTCTGGGTGAGCTGGCCCACTGCGCCATTGGGGCCAAGCAACAGCAGCAGGTAAAAGCCGATGACCGTCGGCGGCAAAACCAGAGGCAGGGCGACGACTGCGCCAATCGGCCCCTTGAGCCATGAATCAGTGCGCGCCAGCCACAGCGCGATGGGCGTGCCGATGATCAACAGGATGACGGTGGTCAATGACGCCAGCTTCAGTGTCAGCCAGATCGCCGCGATGTCGGCACTTCCCAGGGGCATTTACAGCTGGTATCCGAAAGACTTGATGATAGCGGCGGCTTTTGGGCCTTTAAGGTACTCGACCAGCGCCTTGGCAGCGGCGTTGTCCTTGCCCTTGCCCTTGTTGAGGATAACGGCGTCTTGCTTGATCGGGTCATGCAGGGCGTCCGGGACGATCCAGGCCGACCCGCTGGTCAGTTTACCGTCCTTGTAGATCTGTGACAGAGCCACGAAGCCAAGTTCCGCATTGCCGGTGGAAACGAACTGGTAGGCCTGGGTAATGCTCTGGCCTTCGACTATTTTGGCTTTGGTTGCGTCGGTCAGGCCCAGCTTGTTCAGAACTTGTGTCGCTGCCAGGCCATAAGGGGCAGTCTTGGGGTTGGCGATGGACAAGTGTTGATATTGATTGGCCTTGAGCACTTCGCCCTTGCCGTCTACATAACCGTCCTTGGCGGACCACAGCGCCAGGGTGCCTACGGCATACGTGAAACGCGATCCCTTGACGGTGTCGCCTTCCTGCTCGAGCTTTGCCGGGGTGGTGTCGTCGGCCGACAGGAACACCTCAAAAGGGGCACCATTCTTGATCTGTGTGTAGAACTGACCGGTAGCGCCAAACGCGGCAACAAGCTTGTGGCCGGTGTCCTTCTCGAAGTCAGTGGCAATCGCCTGGATGGGCGCTGTGAAGTTGGCTGCGACGGCGACCTGAACCTCGTCGGCAAACACGTTGGCTGTAGCTGATGCGGCGAAGGCCAGAGCAGAGAACTTGAGGATGGCGCGCAGCGTGGTCGTTCGCATGGAACAGCTCCTTGATGATGAAAACGCACGCCGTCGAAATAAAGGCGTTTCGCTATATAGTTAAATATATAGCGATAGCCTGTTGTTCTGAAAGCACTGTTTTACCGGGGCGAGAGAATTTTCAGCGCGTTTTCAGCCAGTTGCCGAGTCAGTTCGGTCGCGCCCAACTGATGTTTGATACCAACCGCCTGACCTGCCCACAGGTTCGTGAAGTCACTGCTGCCGCGTTTTTCTGCTTGCGCGCGCAATGGCATCAGCGCTCCGCCCGCTAAGGGGAACGCCGGGGCAAGGGCACTGACAGGGCCTGTTTCGCGCATGATTCGATTGACGATACCGCGCGCCGGACGTCCGGTGAAGAGATTGGTCAACGCAGTCTGGCTGCCCGTGGCAGTGTGCAGCGCCTGGCGATGCAGTGCACTGACGCTGGCTTCAGGGCAGAACAGATACGCCGTACCTACCTGGACCGCCGAAGCGCCCAGAACAACTGCCGCCGCAACTCCGCGGCCGTCTGCAATACCGCCCGCAGCGATGACCGGGATGCGCACGGCGTCCACTATTTGCGGCACCAGCGCCAGAGTGCCGACCTGAGTGTGCAGTTGATCGCTGAGGAATAGACCCCGATGACCACCGGCTTCGTAGCCCATGGCAATGACCGCATCGCAGCCATGCTGCTCCAGCCAGACCGCTTCCTCGACCGTGGTGGCCGATGAAATGATCTTTGCCCCAGTGGCTCTGACCCGTTCCAGCAGTGCTCGCTCGGGAAGGCCGAAGTGGAAGCTCACCAACCCCGGCTTCAGGCGCTCGACCAGCGTACAGGTGTCGCTGTCGAAAGGGACACGGTTGGAGACGGGCGTCGGTGCATCGAAATCGGCCCCCAACTCTTCGTAATAGGGTTTAAGCGTCTGTTTCCAGAGTTCGGCGCGTTCTGCATCGTAGGCCGGAGGCTGATGGCAGAAGAAGTTCAGGTTCAGCGGTGGATTGCCGGCGTATTGCCGAAAGGTGGTGACTTCCTTTTCGATTTGCTCAGGGGTCAGCATTGCGCAGGGCAGCGATCCCAGCCCGCCAGCCTTCGCGACAGCAATGGCCATTTGTGATCCGGTGGCTCCGGCCATAGGCGCTTGCAGCACCGGCAGTTCGATATTTAGCAGGTCAATAATGCGGGTGTCCGGCCATTGGCTCATGTGTTTCTCCAGCTTGCATTCAGGCAGTCATGCACAGGGTATTGAGCGCGAGACTAGCGTGAATGGCAATCGGCATTTGCGGCGCAAAACATGGACCGCGCGGCGAGGTTGACATAAAAAACGATCGGTCTAATATTCCGGCATGACTCAATTGCCTGTAAAAACCAGACGCCCCGGGCGGCCACCGAAAGTGGACCGCGACAACCTCGAAACTCGCGAGGTACTGGTGCGCCGCGGTCTGGAAGTGCTGACTGAGCAAAGCTTTTCGGCCACCGGGCTGGATTACATCCTTAAGGAAATCGGCATCCCCAAAGGCTCGTTCTATCACTACTTCACCAGCAAGGAAGCCTTCGGCCGGGCGGTACTGGATGAGTACGCCCGCTATTTTGCACAGCGGCTGGACCACTGGCTGCTGAACGAAGCGCTATCGCCGCTGGAGCGACTGGTCGGCTTTGTGCAAAGTGCCAAGAGCGGCATGGCGCGGCATGATTATCGACGCGGTTGCATGGTCGGCAACTTGGGCCAAGAAGTCGGTCTGTTGCCGGAAGGGTTTCGTAACGTACTGGAGCAGACGCTGCTGGACTGGCAGTTGAAGCTGGCGTGTTGTCTCAGGGCCGCACAGGCGCACGGTGAGTTGGCCAGAAGTGCCGATTGCGACGAACTGGCCGCGTTTTTCTGGATCGGCTGGGAAGGGGCGGTGCTCCGGGCACGGCTGGTCAAAAGCGACACACCACTGAACACGTTCATTGCCGGTTACCTTCGTGGTTTGCCGCAATGAATTGTTCTTCAGGACTATTTAAAGACGATCAGTCTAAATTGGAGGCGCATATGTTCAAGGGCATTTTGATCGACAAGGACGATGCGGGCTATCGCGTTAATCTGACCGATATCGACGAAGCACAATTGCCTTCTGGTGATGTGACGATAAACGTGTCACACAGCACGCTGAACTATAAGGACGCGCTGGCAATCACTGGCCAAAGCCCTATCGTGCGCAGTTTTCCGATGGTGCCGGGCATTGATCTGGCGGGTGCGGTGCAAGCCAGCGAAACGTCTGAGTACAAGGTGGGCGACAAGGTCCTGCTAAATGGCTGGGGTGTTGGCGAAGGGCACTGGGGCGGCCTGGCGCAAAAGTCGCGACTCAAAAGCGAATGGCTCATTCCATTGCCCGATGCGTTCACGCCCGCGCAGGCGATGGCCATCGGCACGGCGGGTTACACCGCGATGCTCAGCGTATTGGCTCTTGAGAAGCACGGTTTGACGCCCGACCACGGCGATGTGCTGGTGACCGGTGCCAATGGTGGGGTCGGCAGTTTCGCCATCGCTATTCTTGCCAGGCTTGGCTATCGGGTGGTTGCCTCCACCGGGCGCGTTTCGGAAAGTGAGTATCTGCACCAACTCGGCGCAGCGCAGATCGTTGACCGGGCGACCCTTTCGCAACCGGGGCGACCTTTGGTCAAGGAGCAATGGGCGGCGGCAATCGACTCTGTCGGTAGTCATACGCTGGCAAATGTGTGCGCCGGTATTCGTTATCGCGGCATAGTGGCGGCCTGCGGCCTGGCGCAGGGTATGGAGTTTCCGGGCTCGGTTGCCCCGTTCATTCTGCGGGGTGTCACGCTGGCCGGCATCGACAGCGTGACCCGCCCGCGCGCTGATCGGCTTGAAGCCTGGTCCAGGCTGGCGACCGACCTTGACCTCGCGCTGCTGCCGCTGATCAGTCGTGAAGTCGGCTTGAGCGAGGTGATCGACATCGCGCCGCAATTGATCGCGGGCCAGATCCGTGGCCGTGTCGTGGTGGACACTGGGCGTTGAACAGGGTCAAAAAGGGTTGCTTTGGCATTGGTCATGCCGCTCCGGCAAGCCGCCGAGTAGACGATGCAACTGAGCCGTGCCGAGCCCGGTTTCGCAGAGTTGCAACGGGATGTGATTGCCAAGTGCTGCGTTCGGGGTGATCAGCCACTGAGCGGCCCGTTCGGGCGTTTCAAACGCCCGTAAAGCGTGACTGGCAACCATTGCGACACGATCCAGACGCTCAGAGGCCACCGGGTCCAGTGACTGTTGCTGGCGCTGGCGACGTTCCAGGGTTGAAATCGATGCGTTGAACAGAGCTTCCATTTGCGGGGGAGCCAGGCGTAGCGCTTCCCGGACTGCGCGGATCCAGCCAGGCGCAAAGCCCGCCTGAATGTTGGTCAGGCGTTCGGCTGGGCTGCGCTGACTGACCTGATGGGCCAGCAACCAGAAACGTGCAGCCGCCTCGCGACGGCCATGTGCTTTGCTAGCGAGGGGCAGAATCAAGATGCTTACTTGCCTTTGGTGCCAGGGAAGAAGGCCAAGGCTATATCAGTCAGAGCGTCGTTCAAGCTGCGGTCTGTTACCGGTGATTGCCGGATGGGCTGAGGTTGTTGCGTTGAACACGCCGCGGCAAAGGTGCCGCGCTAGAGGCTCCGTGCTAAAGTCAGCCGCCTGAATACGAATGAAGAGCGACGGGGCTGTCCGCACGCGCTTGCACCAGAAAAGGCGTCGCTCCACATGCCGCATGACCGTCACAGCAACCAGGACGCACGCATTGTCAGCCAGCCTTCACTGCCTGACGTCAATAAGCCGCTGCGCATCTACCTCGACCGGCTGGCACCTTCGAGCCGCCTGACCATGACCTATGTTCTGCAGGACGCGGCAGATCGTCTGGGCATGGCTGACGTCGATATTCATGACATACCCTGGCACACCCTGCAGCCTGGCCATGTCACCGCACTGGTCGCGACACTGCGTGAAGACGACTACGCGCCCAACACCACCTCGCTGTATGTGAATGCTATCCGTGGCGTGATGAACGAAGCCTGGCGGCATGACCTGATCAGCCACGATCAGTTGCTGAAAATCCGCTCCATCAAGCCTGTCGGCGGCACGCGTCTGGTCAAAGGCCGTAATATTCGCCGTACGTTGATTCGTGAACTGATGGAGGCATGCGCTGCAGACCCCAGGCCACAGGGGCGTCGCGATGCCGCGATCATTGCGATTCTGTATGGGTCGGGGATGCGCAAATCCGAGTCGGTCAACCTGGATCTTTCACAGATCGATTTCGCCGAACGCAGCCTTCGAGTGCTGGGCAAAGGCAACAAACAGTTGATCAAATACGCCCCGGAGTGGGCGTTCAAGGCGCTGAGCGACTGGCTGGAACTGCGCCGCTCGTGCCTCCAGCCGGGGCAGGGCGATGACGCCTTCCTGTTCAACCGGATTCGACGCGGCAGTCATATCACCCGCGACCGAATCACCAAACACGCCATTTACTTCATCGCCAAGCAGCGTGGACGGCAGGTGGGCGTCGATATCATGCCTCACGATTTCCGGCGTTCGTTCATCACCCGGGTGATCGAAGAGTTCGATCTGTCGATTGCCCAGAAGCTCGCGCACCACACGCACATCTCGACCACCGCCAGTTATGACATGCGCAGCGAGAACGAGCGCCGCAACATAGTGGACGGGTTTGATCTTTAGGCAAAAAAAAGCCACCTCGCGTAAGCAGGGTGGCTTAAAGATCTAACCAAAGGAGTGATGAAGCAGAGCAGGGATTCTCAGGCCTCGCGACGCGGATTCGCCAGACCGGGGATATGTTCGTTCATCGCCGACAACGTTAACACCGCAGCCGCCGATTCGATTATCAGCGTTATTGATACCCGTCATTGCCAAAAAACATAGCGACGGCCAGCGTTTGCGGCGATGGCCATCCGGAAAATCGATTTCTCGAACCTGAGCTATCCGGCAATCGAATAGCCAACAATTGGCAACACTTTCATGCTTTACCGCACTTGAAACGTACGGAAATGAGCATGGAAAAGTTCGCTATACACCGTAAAACCCGCTTCGACTCACTGGTACATGAGTACGGGCTGGAAGGCAGTCGCCTGTTGCCATGGGACGGCTATCCAATGCCGTTTGCCGGCGGCTGGTGCGTGGTCCGTCCGGGCACCTGCAGCGAAGCGCATACTCAGATCGATCAGGAAATCTTCATTGCCATCAAGGGCAGCGCCCGTCTGGTAATCGGCGACAGGCAGATGGAATTCACTGTCGGTGATATCGCCGCCATTCCGAAACACACCAACCATTACGTCATCAATGATTCCACCGAGGACTTCCACTTTTATGTGGTGTGGTGGGACATGAATTATGTGAACGCCTTCGTGGCGCAGCATGACCAGAGCACGGGGTGCCTTGATGAGTAAGTTCATCGTTACCATCACGCCGCCCACTCCCAATGGCGATTTGCACATAGGCCATATTGCAGGCCCGTTTCTGGCGGCAGACGTCTTTACCCGGGTTCAGCGCCAGCGTGGTCACGAATGCGTGCTGATTTCCTATTCCGATGATTACCAGTCCTACATGCTGCGTAAGGGGCTGGAGCTGGGCGTCGATCCGATCGAACTGGCAGGACGTAATTCCGACCGTATCGAAGCGTCGCTGGCGGCGATCAACATAAAACCCGACAACTGGATGCGTCCGCACGACAACCCCTGGTTCGCAGAGGCGGTTGGCGAGGTCTTCAACGCGTTGCGTGACGACGGTTCGATCGAGTTTCGTGACTCCAGCGAGCCTTACTGCCCTGATTGCGATGTCTGGGGCTATGAGGCATTCGCCCGGGGCAACTGTAATTATTGTGGTGCCGAGTCCGATGCCAGCCAGTGCGAGAACTGCGCTCAGGCCCCCGACGCAGAACTGATGATCGGCTTGCACTGCAAGCTCTGCAAGCAACCGTCGCAATGGAAAACGGCTCATCGCGCGTTTCTGAAACTGGCTGATTTCAAGTCGCAACTGGCTGATCGTCTGTTGGGCCAGCAATGGCGCAAGCCGCTCGACAACTGGCTGCGCGACACGCTGGACCACCTGCATGACTGGGGCGTAACCCGTCCGGGCGACGGCGGGCTTGACCTGCAGGCCGACGGTTCCTGCCGCACCCACACCTGGTTCATGGGCCTGGCGGGCTATATGGCGGCATTTCGTGAATATGCCGACAGCGTCGAACGTCCAGAGCTATTCCGTCAGTACTGGCAGTCGGGGCAGGGCACGCTGGTGCATTTTCTAGGCTTTGACTGCATGTTTAGCCACGCCGTCGTCTACCCGGCGCAGCTGTCGGCGCTGCGCGATATCAAGGTTCGCCAGCGCTTCATGCCCAATCAGTTTTTGAAACTGGACGGCCTGAACCTGTCGACCAGCCGCAACCACGCGATCTGGGTCGGCGATATGGCCCGTGAAGCCTGCGCCGACAGTGCGCGCCTGTATCTGGCGAGCATCGCACCTGAGGAAAGCGAAGGCGATTTTCGTCTGGCGCATTTCCTTGAGTGGCGGGCCGAGGTGTTCAACGAGTTTTTCCCCGCCTTGCTGGACGCCGGGAAAAATCGTGACGACAGCTGGTGGAGCGGTCTCTGCGGAGCGGACGCAGGGCTGTTGCAGGCATTGCGCGTGCAATGGAACAGAGCCACAGAGCCTGCGAAATTCTCGATGAAAAACATGGCTCTGGTTCTACTCGACGTGATCGCCATTACCCGTGCGCGTCTGGCTGAAGGCCGGTCCGTCAGCCATCTGGCGGCGTTCATCGCAGTGGCTGGCAGGGCGCTGATTCCAGAGACGTCAGCGCACATCATGACGGCATTCGATCTGCCCGAAGCCCGGGTGAACGCCACGCTCATGAACGGCGCGGCTGCCGAATACTCCATCTGAACGGATGCACCCCATGTTCATCGATTATGAGATAGCGGTCATCGGCGCCGGGATTACCGGTGCCAGTATCGCGGCGAAGCTGTGCAGCGAAGGTGTGTCGGTCGCGCTGATCGACAAGGCCGCAGCCGGCAGTCTGGGCGCAAGCGGTTACTCTGGTGGGCTGGTTCGCCTGTACGACAGCGATCCTCTGTTGATGGAGCTGGCAGCCTGTTCGATAGGCGTGATGAATGACGGCGTTTTCGCGACGACATACGCCAGCGCGCTGCGCTGCACGGGTGTGATCTATCGGGCCGCCACCGAGCAACTGGATAATCTGTGCCGCGCCATTGAGCAATACGGCAACGAGCGCTACCCGATGCGCCTGCTTGCAGGTCATGAACTGGATGGAAGCCGCTACCCGCACTGTCCGGCAGCGAATCGGGTGAATCTGTTCGAAGCCCGCGCCTGCGTCGGCAATGTCCGTCAAGCTGTTGTCGCACTGTGTCAGGTGGTCCGTCAGCAGGGTTTGCTGCTGGAACATCGCGAGATCAAGGCCATCGATTGCCGCGCTGCTGATCTTGTGCACATCGAAATGGGCGATGCAACGCTGCGTTGTCGAGCCGTAGTGGTGGCTGCGGGTGCCTGGAGTCAGCATCTGGTGCCGCAGGCGGGGCTGGAAGCCCGTTCGATTCCATTGGCTCGGGTCGTGACCGAGAGCGACTGGTCAATGCCGGTGATCGATGAGGTTACGCAGAGCTATGGCGTGCCGCTGACTCGCCATATCGTGCAGACCGGCTGTGGCACGCGCGACAGCGGCCCTTGGCCGGAGCATCTGGCGCAGCCCGATGCGCGGCATGCCGAGGATGCCTGCAGACGGATTGCCCGGTTGTGTGGTTCTACAGCCAGCACGCGGGTGCTGGATGTGCTGCCGGGTTTCGACAGCTACAGCGTCGACGGTCGTCCGCTGCTGGGGTTCTGCGCCGAGCACAGCCCGGTTTATCTGGCCGCAGGCATGTCGGGACTGGGTTTCAAGTTTGCGCCTGGTGTTGCCGGTATCGCTTTCGAGCAATTGCGCAGTCATCTGGCCGGAAAGGACCGGCCGAGCCTCGGCTGGTCGGCATTGTCGCCACGTCGGCAGATGCCCGCTGCCAGTCTGGCGGGGATACAGCCATGATGCCCCTCGCCTCACTGGTGCCAGGCTTGCGGGTCGGTGTCAGCGCACTGTTCGACCCCCACGACACGCCGCACGCCCGGACCTTCATGAGGGCGCTGGCGGTGGCACGTAACTGCGTGCCGGGACTTGCGCGGGTGCAATGGCACTTTCTCGACGACGGAGCCAATGCCGTTCGCGGGGCCGAAGTGGCGCGGCAAATGATCGATTGGAAAGCCGATCTGGTCATCGGCCATTTCTCTTCGGACGCTGCCGTCAGCGCCGCCGCGCTATATCGGCAAGCCGGTATCGTGCTGCTGACACCCGCTGCAACGATTGATTGCCTGACGCTGGAGCATCACAACGTCTTTCGTTTTTGCCCGGCGGACAGGCAACTGGCGGTGGATCTGGTGAATTGGCTGGCAAGCCGTCAATGGTGCCGCGTGCATGTTCAGACTGATGACAGCGCTCACGGTCAGGCCCTGTGCGTTGCCATCTGCGAAGCACTGGTGCGCGCCGGATTGCAGCGCGTCGAAGAGCCAGAGCACGCCGATGTCGAGGTGTTTGCCGGCCGCCTTGCGCCCAGTCGCGAACATTTGCACGCGCGACGACTGGCCGGGAGTAACCGCCCAATGGTGCTGACTGACGACGCTGCCTCGCCATACCTGGGCTGCGCCGAGGACCAGCGTGGCAAGACGTTCGTGATCGGTTTCGGCATTCCTGACAACCCAGAAAATGGCTGCCATGCCAGCGCTCTGCACCAAACGTTGTTCGCTGCCGAGCCATACACCTACTTTCGCGAAAGCCTGCTGATGCTTTACGCGCTGGCTGAATTGGCCAATGGCGGTCTTCGCGCCGGGCAACTGCTGGACGCGTTGCAGCACACCACCTTCAACACACCGTTGGGCGCAGTTAGCTTTGATCGGGGCGAGCTGCGAGGCGCGATGACCTGCGTCTGGACCCCGGGAACCACAGGACTGACCCGCGTCACCCGATAGCCGCAAGAAAAACCAAGAACACCGCTTCACGCCAACTCTAAGGACAGGAACTTCATGGGTAACTCTACACCACACACGTTGAACCCGGACGCCGTCTGTATCGGCTTCGGTCCAGCCGGCATCGCGCTGGCCTGTGCTGTTGAAGACGCACGGGAGGCCAATGACCCGCTCGGTTCGCTGTCCATCCGCTATCTGGAAGCCGCGCAAGACAGCCAATGGCACCGCGAACTTTTGCTGTCCGGGACCGACATCAACCATCACGTATTTCGCGACCTGGTAACGCCGCGCAACCCGCGCAGCCGCTTTTCCTTCGCCATGTACCTCAAGGAACAGGGGCGGATGTTCGATTTCGGCTTGCTGGGCCGTCCCGCCAGTCGCCATGAATGGTCGGATTATCTTGCCTGGGTTTCCAGGCAAGTGGACAGCCAGACCCGCTTCAATACTCCGGCAACCGGAATTGACCCGGTGATCCGCAACGGTCGCCTGCATGAAGTCCGGGTCTGTACGCCGGATACCTGCTTCACGACGCGCAACGTTGTGCTGTCCAGCGGCAGCGCACCGCGTATTCCACCCGCGTTCGAGGCGCTGCTTGGCCCGACGCTGTTTCACACCTCGCAGTTTCTGACCCGCCTGCAAGCTTTTGGCGAACACTTGCCCAAGCGCTGGCTGGTGCTGGGCTCGGGGCAGAGCGCAAGTGAGTCGGTGCTGGAGCTGGTCAGTCGCGATCCTGCCATTGAGGTGCATTCAGTGCATCGCTCTGCCGGTTTCAAGCTCACTCAACTGGGCCAGTTCCCCAACCGGGTGTTTGCCCCGGATCACGTTGATTACTTCCATAGCCTGAGCCCCGCAGCGCGGCAGCGCTTTCTCGACTGGAGCCGTTCGACCAACTACGCCGGTATCGACCCTGATGAAAGCCAGAAGCTGTTTTCACTGATTTATGAGGACTCCATCGCCGGACGCAAGCGTCTGCAGACCCACGCCTACAGCCTGATCAGTGCCATCGAGCACAGCGCCGATGGCTACCGGATCGAGCTGACCGACACCTTCAGCCAGCGTACCCAAGTGCTGCAAGTCGATGCCGTTGTACTTGCCACCGGTTATCAGCAGTACCTGATACCGCCGCTATTGAGTGGCTTGCAGCCATGGCTCAAGGCCGATCTGGATGGCGGCCTGCTGATTGGTCGGGAATACCGCGTCGCTACGCAGGGCGAGTGCGACGTGAATATCTGGGTCAACGGTCTTTCCGAACGCAGCCACGGAATCAGCGACAGCCAGTCGTTCTCGCTGATGGCGCTGCGCGCCGAGCGTATCGCCACTGCGCTTCAGCAGGCGGTAACACCGGCAGCCGAACCTTTGCTGGCACAGTGGAAGTGACCCCTATGTACGACTCTCTTTGCGACATCGTCCACGATCAGACCTTCCTCAAGGTTTCTGGTCTGGGCGAAGACTTTTTCCTGAAGCTGGAATCACTCAACCCGGCCGGCTCGATCAAGCTCAAGACCGCCGCAGGGCTGATCAATGACCTTCAGACTCGGGGTTTGCTGGGCCCTGACACGATTCTGATCGAATCTTCGTCGGGCAATCTCGGTGTGGCGCTGGCGATGATCTGCGCGGAGCGGGCGATCCCTTTCACCTGCGTGGTCGACCCCAACAGCTCCAGCCACAATATCCGCATGATGCGCAGTTACGGCGCCGAAGTGATTCAGGTCGAGGCCCCGGATGCCAATGGCGGGTTTCTGGGGACGCGAATTGCGCTGATCAGAGAAATACTCGCCAGCGATTCGCGATACGTCTGGCTCAATCAATACGAGAATGCCGCCAACCCGCGTGCTCACGCCCGGACCACGGCACGCTCGATCAGCCAGCACTTCGGTCATGTCGACTATCTGTTCGTCGGCGCCGGGACCACCGGCACGCTGATGGGCTGTGTCCAGCATTTTCAGCGGCATCACCCGAGCACCAGAATCATTGCCGTCGACAGCGTCGGTTCGGTGACCTTTGGCACTCCGGCCAGCCGTCGCTTCATACCGGGGCTGGGCACCAGCCAGCATCCGCCGATCTTCAAGGCTGATGGTATTCATGCGCTGGAGATGGTCCCGGAATCCTGTACCGTCGCCATGTGTCGCATTCTGGCGCGCAGCAAGGGTTTGCTGGTTGGCGGGTCCACCGCGACGGTAATCGCTGCGGTACATGCCTGGCGCGAGCGCATCGAGCCGGGCTCGGTGGTCGTGGCATTGTCGCCGGACTGGGGCGAACGCTACCTGGATACCCTCTACGACGATCAGTGGGTCGAGCAGCGTTTTGGCCGTGAAGTGCTGAGCATGACCCTGGCGGATCTGCCCCCATCAGGGGCTGCGACATCTCCGGGAAACGTAAAAACGCCTCCGCGAGCAAGCTCGCTCCCACAGGATGAGTGTGTGTCTGAGCTGTCTCCACAGCAGCAGTGTTCAACCCTCTGGCTGGCCGCCGAGCGGTTGAAGCAGGCAGCCTTTCATGTGGTCGACGGTGAAGTGGTTGCGCGCCTGCTGGCGGCGGATCCTCTGGCTTGCATCAATGATGTGCAGGCAGCTTATCTTGCTCACGAGGCCGGGAGCACGATCAACCCTGACAGTTACTTTCTGCGCTTTCCCGAGGCACCGGCCAATCGGATCATTGCCTTGCCCGCCAGCCTGTCCGGCGAGCAGGCAGTCAGTGGCATCAAGTGGATATCCAGCTTTCCGGACAATATCGAGACGGGCCTGCAACGCGCCTCGGCCGTGCTGATCCTCAATGACCCACTGACCGGCTACGCCTTCGCCTGCCTGGAAGCCTCACGGATTAGTGCCATGCGCACGGCTGCCTCGGCGGTACTCGGTGCGCGCTGGATGAACCGTCATCAACGTCATGTCGGACGAATAGCGTTCATCGGTGCCGGTTTCATTGCCCGAACCATCCTCGACATGTTTGTCAGCGATGGCTGGACGATGGACGCAGTAAGCGTCTTCGATCAGCACGAGAGTTCAGCGTTGGCGCTGGTCCGGTACGCCGCCAGTCGACATCAGTTGAACAGCGCATCGAGCGACTTGCCTGCCTGTTTACAGGCGGATGTAGTGGTGTTCGCTACCACCGCGTCGAGCCCTTATGTGCTGGAACCGGTGTTTCAGCCCGGGCAACTGATACTGAACATTTCGTTGCGTGATCTGGGCCCGGAAGTCATCGCGCAGGCCAACAATATCCTTGATGACGTCGAACACTGCCTCAAGGCGCAGACTTCACCTGATCTCGCCGTTCAGCAGTATCAGGACCGTTCCTTCATCACCGGGACGCTGGCGCAGTTGATGACCGGGCAGGTGGAACTAAGGCCGGATCGGGCCTCGGTCTTCTCGCCATTCGGTCTCGGCGTGCTGGACCTTGCCGTGGGCCAGCGCGTGTATTGCCAGGCAGTGGCCGAAGGCAGTGCGTTGCCGGTGCCGAAGTTCTTCTTTGAGTCGAAGCGCTGGTGATGGCCGTGCAGACGCATACCGTAGCGATTATCGGTCTGGGCTCACGTGGTTTGAGCATTCTGGAGCAGTTGATCGGCCTGAGTCGCCATGCCGATCGGCCTTTGAATATCGAAGTGTTCGACCCGCAACCACCCGGCAGCGGGCTGCACCAGGCGCAGCAGCCGGATTACCTGATGCTCAACACCATGGCCGGCCAGTTATCCGCGTTTTCTTCCGCATTCCCGGCTTGCGCGCCACCAGGCCCAACCTTTCTGCAATGGTGCCGCAGTCAGGATGTGCGCCTTGACGAGCGCGGCCATGTCAGCACGGACGGGCGGGGCAGAGCGGTGGTGTTTGGCGACTTTTTGCCGCGCGCATTGCTCGGGCGCTACTTGCAGGATAGCTATCGCTTGCTCCTGCAGTGCTGCCCGGCGCATGTGCAGGTGCGCTATCACGCCGAGCAGGTCATGACCTGTCGGCCGCTATTGGAGACTCCCGGCTTCAGGTTGCGCACTCGACGTCTGGGGATGGATGTCGATGCCGTGTTCCTCACCAGCGGGCATGCCTCTGAAACCGGCGTGCAACTGGAGGTCGGCGATAGTGTGGCCATCGAGGGGCAGGGACTGACCGCGATGGACACACTGGCCCACCTGACTCAAGGGCGCGGCGGGCGCTACGTGCGGGATGCCGGCTTTGCAGGTTGGCGATATCTGCCGTCCGGACGCGAGCCCAAGGTGTTCCTGTACTCGCGCACAGGGCTGCCGTTTCATGCACGGCCGCAATGGCATGCCTCCAGCCAGCCCCCATTGCCGAGGCTGTTCTTAACCGCTGCCGCCATAGCCCGTTTGCGCGAGCAAAAGGAGGGCGGGCAACTCGACTTTCGCGCCGATGTACTGCCCCTGATCAAGGATGAAATGTGCGCCGTGTTTTATCAGGCCAGGGTCCGGCTCGATGCGCCCGCGAAGTTGGCTTCCGTGCAGCGGCTGCTGCGCGAGTCAACCGCCAGACCGGCAGCGTTTGAGCGGCTGGCTGAGCGGTGGGGTGAGTTTGACCCTGAGCAATGGCTGTTGACCCAACGCTGGTCGGGTACGCAAGGCACGTATGGCCAATGGTTCGTCGACTGGATCAAACGGGACCTGGCGCTGAGTCGGCTGGGCACGGCAGGCAGTCCGATCTGCCAGGCACTGGAAGTCTGGCGAGATTACCGCGACCTGCTGCGCCTGATCGCGGATCGCAACGGCCTGACCGAGTCGTCGACTCTGGAGTTTTATGGCACATGGGCCGGGCTGAGCAACCGGCTGGTCGGCGGGCCGCAGAAGGAGCGCCATGAAGATCTGCTGGCGCTGATCGAGGCTGGCGTCGTGACGATCCTGCCACCGATGGACGATGTGCAAAGGACCGATTTTCGCCCCGACAGCATCATTGGTGCGCGGGTCGCCCACGGCGGTCTGTCGGGCAATGGCCCTGGACTGATCAGTGATTTGCACGAGCAAGGACTGATTCGCGCTGCGCATGCCTGGCCTGCCGACGGTATTGAAACCGATGAGTCTGCTCGTGCCATTGGCCGCGATGGTTCTGTGCAGCAGCGGCTCTGGGTTCTGGGACCAGCCGTGGAAGGCTGCACCTTCTACAACCACTACGTGCCCACGCCTGACCCGACCTGCCGCGCACTGATCGAAGCGCGCAGAGCGGTCGAGTCATGCCTGGAGGTGCTGGCGAAGCACACTTCAAGTTGCATTACATTCAAGTTTAATAAAGCTGTTTAACTTATTAATTAAAAAGGAATTAATGATATGTATGAAGTCACTTTACTCACCGCGCTGGCGGGAGCGTTTATCGTGCTGATCATCAGTCCCGGCCCGAACTTTCTGGTGATCACCCAGCTCTCGTTCAGCCAGTCCCGGCAGCAGGGCATCTGTGCAGGGCTGGGTGTGGCTTCGGGCAGCATTCTCTGGGCGTTGCTGGCGGCTACCGGATTGGGGTTGGTGTTTCAGCAGTTGCCGTGGCTACAACCGGCGTTGCAGTTGCTGGGCGGTGCTTATCTGACCTGGCTCGGCACCAAGAGCCTGCGCAGTGCCGGCAGCCAGCCCAAACCGAGGGACATCGGTGCACTGGGCATCGGCAGCCTGAGCCGTGCCTATCGGTTCGGCCTGCTGACCAACCTGACCAATCCCAAGGCGCTGGCGTTCTACACCAGCGTGTTCACCACTGTGACCACGCCGGGCATGCCGATGTGGGTGCGCACTGCGGGGGTGTCGATCATTGCGGTACTGGCGATCTCCTGGTTCGTGCTGCTGGCCACGTTGTTTTCGATCCCTGCCGTGCAGGCGCGCTATCAGCGCATGAAAAAGGCCATCGATATCGTCACCGGTATTTTCATGATCGCCTTCGGTCTGCGCCTGCTGATCGGTTTGCTGCCCGCCAACTTCATCTACTGAAATAACCTGCAAGGGACTACGTACATGCACAGCAACGACTGGCACTACCCGACTTCAATCCGTGCAGGCGCTGGACGCGTCAACGAGCTGGCCGACGCTTGCCGGAAGACCGGCATAAAACGGCCGTTACTGATTACTGACAGCTTTCTCGGCAGTACCGACATGATCGCCAGCGCCGTGGAGGATTGCCGCAGCCAATTAGGCCATTGCGGTCTGTTTGACCGGGTCAAGGGCAACCCGACCGGCACCAACGTCGCCGAGGGGCTGCACGCCTACAGAGCCGGCGATTACGACGGCGTCATTGCGTTTGGTGGCGGTTCGGCGCTGGACGCGGCCAAGGCGGTTGCTTTGATGTCTGGCCAGACCCGCCCGTTATGGGATTTCGAAGACATCGGGCAGAACCACCTGCGCGCCGACCCGAAAGGCATTGCGCCGGTGATTGCGCTGCCGACCACGGCCGGGACCGGCTCTGAAGTAGGGCGTGCATCGGTCATTACCGACGAACAGGCACAGGTCAAGCGCACCATCCTGCACATTCGCATGATGCCGCGCATCGCGATTCTGGATGCCACGCTGACCCTGAACCTGCCGACGCACCTGACTGCCGCGACGGGTGCGGACGCCTTGACTCACTGCATGGAATCCTGGTGTTCACCGGCGTGGCACCCGATGGCCGAAGCGGTTTCGGTCAAGGGCATGCAGATGATCAAGGAATATTTGCCTCGGGTTGTTGCTGACGGCCACGACCTGGAGGCACGTCAGCAGATGCTGGTGGCCTCCAGCCTCGGTGCAGCGGCGTTTCAGCGCGGGCTGGGCGGCGTACACGCGATTGCACAGAGCCTGGGTGCGCTTTACGACCAGCATCACGGTTTGCTCAATGCGATCCTGCTGCCTTACGTGCTGGAGGCCAATCGCTCGGCATTACTGACGCAAATGGATGAGCTGGCAGTCTACCTGCGTTTGCCCACACCGGGTTTTAGCGGGGTTATGGAGTGGTTATTGACATTGCGCGAGCAGATTGGAATCCCGCATACGCTCGGCCAGATCGGTATCGATGATCGCGACGCCGAGCGCGTCGGGAAGATGGCGTTTGCCGATGGCTGCTCGCACACTAACCCGATTCGTCATTCGGCCGAGGTGTACGCGCAAGTCTTCAGCCGTGCGGTCAGGGGCCAGTGAGTCATGACCGCACTGGATGAACCCGCCATGCAGCGTCTCGACAGCGTCTGGCAACGCTTTATCGGTCAGGGCCGGATCGTCGGCGGTGTCCTGTTGCTGGCTTGTCGTGGGCGCACATGTTACGCCAGTGCGCTCGGCTGGGCTGATCGCGAACAGCAGATTCTGATGACTCGCAGCACACGCTTTCGGCTGGCGTCACTGACCAAGCTGCTGACGTCGGTGCTGGTGTTGCGGCTGTGCGAGGCGGACGTCCTGAGGCTTGATGCCTCGGTGACGGACTGGTTGCCAGCCTTTCGTCCGCGTCTGGCCTGTGGCCGTGAGCCTGTCATTACGCTGCAGCATTTGCTGTCGCACACTTCCGGCTTGAGTTACGGCTTCGAACAAGCGCCCGACAGCGCCTATCACCGCGCAGGAGTGTCGGACGGGCTGGATTGTGTCGCCTTCGATCTACAGGAAAACCTGGCCCGGTTGGCGCGTCTGCCCTTGTTGTTCGAGCCGGGCAGCGCCTGGGCCTATTCGTTGGCCACTGATGTGCTGGGCGCGGTAATTGAACAGGCCACCTGCATGCCGCTGTCAGAGGCTGTTGCCAAGTGGGTCACCCTGCCTTTGCGCATGGATGCGACCTCCTTCAGGCACGACCAGCAAAGAACGCTGGCCAGCGCCTACAAGGACAGTATCAAAGGCCCGCAGCGTATCGGTGACCACGATGTGTTGTTGCTCGACAGTGGACAGGCGCGGTTATCATCGGCTCGGGCTTGTGACGCAGGCGCATATGAGTCTGGCGGGGCAGGCATGCTGGGCACAGCTGATGACTATCTTCGGCTGCTTGAGTGCCTGCGTCGGGGGGGCGCGCCGTTATTAAGCGCCGTCAGCACCGAGCGCTTGCTGAATAACGCGATTGGAAACATGACCATCGCCAACCGTGGGCCTGGCTGGAAGTTCGGCCTGGGGCCGATGATCCTTGCCGAACCCGCTGCTGTGCGGGGTCAGCAGCAGGGTGTCGGAACCTGGTCATGGTGCGGCCTGTATGGCAGCCATTACTGGGTCGATCCGGTTTCCTCGCTCAGCATGGTTGTCCTGACCAACACGGCTGTTGCGGGCGCGTGGGGTGAGTTTGCCGAGGCGCTCGTCGATGCGGTCTACGCCAGACCCGAGGTCACGCCCGGGCAAACTGCTTGCGGTAGCTGCTCGGGCTGACGCCCACCAGATTGCGGAAGTGCCGGCGAAAGGACTCTTCGGAGCCGAAACCGGCCCGATCCACCACTTCGTTGAGACGCAGCTTCGAGGATTCCAGTAATTCCTTGGCGTAGGCAATGCGTTCGCCAAGCAGCCAGTCGTAAGGCGTCAGGCCGGTACTCTCCATGAAGCTGCGGTGCAATGTCCGGGTACTGAGCGCCGCCCGTGAGGCCATTTCCTTGATGGTGTGGGGACGTTGCAGGTCGCTGCGAATCCAGTCCATGAGGTTGGAAATCGGCCCGTCGCTGGCCGACACCAGCTGCCTGGAAGCATATTGCGACTGACCGCCTTCGCGATGCGGCGGTATGACCATGCGCTGCGCCACCATGTTGGCAACGCGCGAGCCGTGATCGTTGCGCACCAGGTGCAGCATCATGTCCAGCCCGGCGGCCGAGCCCGCAGCGGTCACGATAGTGCCCTGGTCCACATACAGCTCGTTAGGCTGAATGGTCAAGCCCGGATACATGGTTGCCAGCAGGTCTGTATAGCGCCAGTGGGTAGTGACCTTGTGCCCGTCGAGCAAGCCGGCTGCGGCCAGAACGAAGGCACCCGTACAGATGGAACAGATCCGCGCGCCGCGTGCATGAGCAGCCTGGAGCTGTTCGATGAGCCGTTGCGGAACCTCGGACTCCACCCCACGCCAGCCCGGCACGATGATGGTATCGGCGTTTTCCAGCAGCACTTCGCCTGGCGTTGGCACGATGGTAATGCCACCGGCGGCGGTAATCGGCCCATCGTCGACCGGAAAGGTCGCGAACTCGTACCAGCTGACGCCCAGTTCGGGCCTTTTCAGTGCAAAGACTTCGACCGTGCAGCCGAATTCGAAGGTGCACAGCTGGTTGTATATAAGTGCGACGACAAGGTGATTTTTCATGGCGCGATGTTACCGGATATTGGCATTTCAGCCAGTAGTTTGGCGTGATGCTACTGGTTAATCTGCACGCTGTCACTCGCTTGAACCCGCTTGAACTTTAATATGCAAGAGGCCTGCCCGGCAGGCCCTGGAGCCAACTCGTGCCATTCAATATCGGTATCTACGTTTATGACGACGTCGAGGTTCTCGACTTCGCTGGCCCCTACGAAGTGTTCACCACCGCAACGCGCATGCACGCTCGCAACAGCCGTGATGACCGGCAGTTGTTCAACGTGTTCACCATTGGGCGCAGCACTGCACCGGTGCGTGCCCGCGCCGGACTCAAGGTCGATCCGGATTTCTCGATCAATGACCATCCGGCCATCGACTGTCTGATCGTCCCTGGCGGCGTTGTGACTGCCGAGCTGGAAAAACCTGACGTGATTCACTGGATCAGTGATCAGTCGGAGCCCGGGCGCGTCGTCGCCGCAGTGTGCACCGGTGCCTTTCTGTTGGCCCGGACCGGCAAGCTGGCAGGCAAACAGGTCACCACGCACTGGGAAGACATCGACGACCTCAAGGAAATGTTCCCGTCAGTAGACGTGCTCAGCACGCTGCGCTGGGTCGACGAAGGCTCGTTCGTGACATCGGCAGGCATCTCCGCCGGTATCGACATGAGCCTTCATCTGGTGGAGCGCCTGCACAGCCGTGAACTGGCCGAACGCACGGCGCTGCAAATGGATTTCGACTGGACCGAGAACGACTGAGGCTGTCAGTAACCCCCGGTCTCCTCTGAAGACGCTGTGTGCCCGAAACGTGCATAGCGAACCCTTCAAAGCGATAGCCAGCCATCGCCATACCCCCGCTCGAGACATTCGCCCGAATGGCCGATAACCCGGCCATTCCGGTGTTTCAGCGGGGGTTTCCTGTATTCCCGAGCCTTTGGCTCAGCGGCAGGGCCGCACCCATCTTTGCAAAACCAGAGTGCAGGACACATGAAAACCCACTTCTTCAAAGTCGTTCAAACCGTTGCACAGCACGGTTCGTTCTCGGAGGCCGCAGCCATTCTGGGCTGCAGCCAGTCGAACATCAGTTATGCCATCAAGGAAGTCGAAGATTTTTTCGAGAAACGCCTGTTCATTCGCAGCCGCACCGGTTGCACACTCACCCCTGAAGGCAAGGTCATCAGCCAGACCCTCGGAAACATCATGGCCACGCTCGAACAACTAAAAAAAATGGGGTCAGTGGCAGCGTAACCATTCATTACCATTCGCATATCCTCGAGACCAGCCTGAGCGCCTCGCTGGACTTTCTCGCCCATCACTACCCCGATATTCATCTGAACGTGCTGCACCGCAGCGAACAAAACCCGTCGCTGGATGCCTTGATAAAGGGCGTGGCCGATATCGTGGTTCTGCCGGCTATCGTGCTGGACGAGCATTATCTCGAGCATCATTGCTGGTCGGATCATTACGTGCTGGTGGCGGCGCGCAGCAGGCAGGAGACGCCGCAGCGCTTCGCCGAGCTGTCGCAGGTGTCACGTTACGTGGCCTGGCGGCATCCTGGGGTCGAACGCCTGCACCAGCAACTGGCATCGGCGCACGTGCGGCTCAGTCAGCGCGGCGAACTGACCTGCCTGGACACGCTTCTGGATCTGGTCGCAAAGCGCCATTGCATCTCGATCCTCCCCAGCGCGCTGTTGAACGGACGCTTGCGTGAACTGGAGTCGATCCCGCTTCCATTGACCGTGATGCGACACATCAGTGTCGTGGCGCGGCCGGTTTCGCTGCTGTCCAATGCCGCAACTGCAGTGATTCAGGCTCTGAAAAAGCCCCCGGCCTCCATTCCTCAGCCACATTGATGCTGCAAAAGCCTGTCAGCGTGCTGTCGACGAGCGTTTGACCGCGACATGAATGCAACGAATCGGGCCCTGTGGGCTCATATCCGTAGGTAATACATTCAGGACGCTCCGCCCGCGGAGCGTCTCAGTTCGCCGATTCGAGAGGAAGACTGGACGCTATGACGATACCGGACAAGCAATACGTGGACTGGCTGGTCGAGCAATCGATGCTGAATGCCGCAAGACAGCGCGCCAAGACCTATTCGGGGCAGGGCAGGCTCTGGCAGCGTCCTTTCGCCCTTGCACGTCCCAGAGATGCATCCGCTATCGCATCGGTCTGGTTCACCGCCTATCCGGCTTCTATCGTCACCCGTGAAGGTGGCTCGGTGCTGGAAGCTCTGGGCGATGAAACCCTGTGGCATGCGTTGTCGGAGATCGGCATTCAGGGCATCCACAATGGACCTCTGAAATTGTCCGGCGGGCTGAAAGGTCGCGAACGGACCCCGAGTATTGATGGCAACTTCGATCGCATCAGTTTCGGCATCGACCCTGATCTGGGCACTGAAGCGCAGCTGTTAAGCCTGACGCGCATTGCCGCAGCGCATAACGCCGTGATCATCGATGACATCATCCCGTCGCACACCGGCAAAGGGGCGGACTTCCGTCTTGCCGAGCTGGCGTACGAGGATTATCCCGGCCTGTTTCATATGGTCGAGATTCGTGAGGAAGACTGGCAGTTGCTGCCTGACGTGCCGACCGGGCGCGATGCGGTCAACCTGATGCCCGATGTGGTTGATCAATTGCGCGACAAGCATTACATCGTCGGCCAGTTGCAACGAGTGATTTTCTTCGAGCCCGGCGTCAAAGAAACCGACTGGAGCGCAACCGACGTGGTGCACGGCGTCGATGGCAAGGCTCGGCGTTGGGTCTATCTGCATTACTTCAAGGATGGTCAGCCTTCATTGAACTGGCTGGATCCAAGCTTCGCCGCGCAGCAGATGATCATCGGTGACGCGCTGCATGCCATTGATGTCATGGGGGCCAGGGTATTGCGTCTGGACGCCAACGGTTTTCTCGGTGTGGAGCGTCGCGCCGAAGGCACCGCCTGGTCGGAAAGCCATCCGTTGTCGATCACCGGCAACCAGCTTTTGGCCGGGGCGATCCGCAAGGCGGGCGGTTTCAGCTTTCAGGAACTGAACCTGACCATCGATGATATTGCGTCCATGGGGCAGGGCGGCGCGGATCTGTCCTACGACTTCATCACCCGACCGGCTTATCAGCATGCCCTGCTGACCGGCACCACCGAGTTCCTGCGCTTGATGCTGCGTCAGGTGCATGCGTATGGCATCGATCCGGCTTCGCTGATCCACGCCTTGCAGAATCACGATGAGCTGACCCTGGAACTGGTGCATTTCTGGACGCTGCACGCCCACGACACCTTCCATTATCAGGGCCAGACATTCCCCGGCAATATCCTGCGCGAGCACATTCGCGAAGAGATGTACGAGAAGTTGTCCGGCGAACACGCGCCGTACAATCTCAAGTTCGTCACCAACGGCGTCTCCTGCACCACGGCGAGTATCATTACCGCGGCGCTGGGCATTCGTGATCTGAGCACGATTACTGCTGCCGACATTCAACAGATTCAGCACATTCACCTGCTGCTGGTGATGTACAACGCTATGCAGCCGGGCGTGTTTGCGTTGTCGGGCTGGGACCTTGTGGGCGCGTTGACGCTCCCTGCCGAGCAGGTCGACCACCTGATGCAGGACGGCGATACTCGCTGGGTTCACCGAGGTGCCTACGATCTGGTCGATCTTGACCCCGACGCCGAGTTTTCTGCGGGCGACATGCCGCGTCCCCAGACGCTGTACGGCAGCCTGGTCAGTCAGCTGCAGCGACCTGACTCGTTTGCCTCGCAGCTCAAGAAGATTCTCGCTGTGCGCCGCGCCTATGACATCGCGGCAAGTCGCCAGATTCTGATTCCCGATGTCGAGCATCCAGGGCTGCTGGTCATGGTTCATGAGCTGCCAGCCGGGAAGGGGACCCAGATCACCGCGCTTAATTTCAGTGCCGAGACCCTGGTTGAAACCCTGCACCTGCCCGGTATCGCGCCGGGTCCGGTGGTCGATATCATCAATGAACGGGTTGAAGGCGATCTGAGCGAGCAGGGCGAGTTCACCATAACACTGGACGCCTATGAAGGGCTTGCTTTGCGCGTGGTCAGCACCTTGCCGATCTGACCAGCGACGCGCAGCCTGACTGGCTGCGCGTTACCATCAAGGTCAGGCCCCTCGTGACTGCTGTTTCTTCAGGCGATAGGCGAACTGGGCGCGACTCAGGCCCAGCAACCGTGAGGCAGCCGCCAGGTTGCCTTCACTCTTGTCCAGTGCTTCCTGAATCAGTCGTTGTTCGAGTTCGTCGATGGAAAACGCCTGATCGGGCTGCGTCAGGTTGTCCAGCAGCGCGGCTGTGGGCGCTTGCTGCGCGTCTGAAGCGGGAAGCTGTCGCAATGCGCCTTCGTGGTTCAATGAGTAGGAATCCACGGGTAGTGGCTCATTCCGGAAAATATGCATCAGATCGATCGCTTGGCCTTCGTCGCTGGCAATCAGCCCGCGCTCGATCAGATTTTGCAACTCGCGCACGTTCCCGGCGAAGTCGTAACGCAACAGCGTTTTCAGGGCCCGCATGGTCAATCCGGCCGGCGTCCTGCCGTACTCCTGACAGAAACGTTTGAGAAAGGCATTGATCAGCAATGGAATGTCATCGCGGCGTTCGCGTAGCGGAGGCAGGGCGATCGGGTAAACGTTCAGTCGATAGAACAGGTCTTCGCGAAAATCGCCGTCGGCCACGGCCTTGCGCAGGTCCACGTTGGTTGCCGCCACAACTCGGACATTGACCCTGATGCCATGGCCGTCCCCGACACGTTCGATCTCCCGTTCCTGCAAGGCGCGCAACAGTTTGCTCTGGCCGGCCAGGCTCAAGGAAGTAATCTCGTCCAGAAACAGCGTACCGCCATCGGCACGCTCGAAGCGCCCGGGCCTTGAATGTGTCGCCCCGGTGTAAGCCCCACGCTCGACTCCAAACAGCTCCGCCTCGATCAGGTTGTCGGGAATGGCTGCGCAGTTAAGCGCAACAAACGGGCCTTCACGGTTGCGGCTGAGCTGGTGCAACTGACGGGCAAACATTTCCTTGCCGACGCCTGACTCACCGCTGATCAATACCGTCGCCGGGGTCATGGCCACGCGTTGCAGAGCCTGGGTGGCAGCGTTGAAAGCGGCGCTTGCGCCGATCAGTGGCTGTTCGGTGCCGGTCGGCGGCTCGGGATGGTGCCTTACCTTTGCCAGCGATACGGTTTGTTCCGGGGCGGCTGACTTGACCACATTCAGGTAGCTCAAGTCTCGTTCGACATCACCCCATTGTTCCGACGTCTTGCCGACTACCCGGCAGCTCGCGTGACCCATGCCGCGGCACTCCACTTCGCGGAAAACCACCATTTGCCCGAAAAGCCCGCTGACGAAACCCATCGCATAGCCTATTTCGGTCCAGCACACCGCATCCTGTCCGATACCATACGCCGCAACATGCTCGTCGGCTTCGCAGGAGTTGTGCCAGAGAAACTCCCCTTCATAAAACCCGGACTCGGCGTCGAACTTGAAGTGCATGGGCTCGACCTTGGTCATGCCTTCCAGCGTATGCAAGTGCGTACCGGCACGAAACGCCGAGGTGGCATCAGCCAGTGGCCAGCGCTCCCGAATCAGCCGCGCATCGCGCGCCCCGGAGAGGTAACCGGCACGGGTGAACATGCCGCGCGCCTGCTCCTGGCCCAGACGCTCGATGATTTCGCGGCGCAAGGTGCCGAACGATGAGGTGTGCAGTAACAACATCCGTTGATCGTTAAGCCATATGCGCCCGTCGTCAGGCGAGAAAAACAGGCAACTGGTCAATTCCTCGGCGGTCGGCGAGCCACTGGCGTCCGGCTGACTGCTGTCACCCTGGGCGAGAGGCGTTCGGTGGGGGCGGCAGGGTCGGAAAGCTCGCAGTGAGGAATTCTCATTTTTTGTATCTCGTCCTGGTATTGCTCTAAATGATCAACTGATGAGTCCGTTAATAAATATAACTTGATCAAATGAACAAGTCGGCTCAGACGTACTTTTCGACTCGGGACGCCAGAAACATCTTTGCTATTGGCGAAGACGCCTGTTCCAGAGCGTTCCAGATGCTATATGACAAACTGTTTGCAATCCCGGCACAGGCTTTGCTCAGGCCTGTTTACGGCGCGTGCTGTCCATTGGAGTGGAGCAGGCGATTACAACCATAAAAGCCGGAGTCTGAATATGTCAGCGTCTGATGGCACCCCTCTGTTGCAGCGCGCGATTGAAGCCGAATGTGTATTCAATGGCGACTGGATTCCTTCCTCTTCTCCCTTACAGCCTGTCATCGAGCCTGCGACCGGTGAGCTGTTGATGAACACGGCCATGGCCGATGCAGCGGATATCGCCGTCGCGTGCCGGGAGGCTGCGCTTGCCCAGCCTGCCTGGGCGGCGCTGGGGCCTCGTGAAAAAGCCGAAATATTTTTGCTGGCTGCCGATCACGCGGTCTGTGCTTACGATGAACTGGCCTTGTATGTCGCACGCGAAACCGGTGGCAGCCTGCACAAGGGACAACACGAGGTGAACGAGGCCATTGTGCTGTTGCGACAAGCAGCAGGCATGCTTTCGCAGGCTCATGGCCACGGCCTGATCCTGCCCAGCGCGGCTGGCCGCCTGTCTTATGCACGGCGCGTGGCGCACGGCGTGGTAGGGGTGATTTCGCCTTTCAATTTTCCGTTGGTGCTGTCCATGCGCTCGGTCGCCCCGGCGCTTGCGGCAGGCAATGCCGTGGTGCTGAAGCCTGACCCGCAGACGCCGGTCAGTGGCGGCTTTCTGATTGCCCGGCTGTTCGAGGAAGCCGGACTGCCCAGAGGGCTGTTGCAGGTGCTGCCAGGTTCGGCTGAGGCAGGCGAGGCATTGTGCCGCGACACCAACGTGCAGATGATCACTTTCACAGGTTCTACCGGGGCCGGACGCAAGGTTGCCGAAGCCGCCGGGCGTAATCTGAAGAAAGTCTCGCTGGAACTGGGAGGCAAGAATCCACTGGTCATTCTCGAGGATGCCGATCTTGACCTGGCCGCCGGCAGTGCGGCGTTTGGAGCCTGGCTGCATCAGGGGCAGATCTGCATGGCCACCGGCCTGATTCTGGTTCACGAATCGATTGCCGCTGACCTGACCCGCAAGCTGGCGGACAAGGCACGGGCGCTGTCGGTCGGTAATGCCGCACGCGGCGAAGCTGCATTGGGGCCGCTGATCAACAAACGCCAGTTGCAGCACGTACATCAGGTGGTCAGCGACAGTCTGCAAGCCGGTGCGCAACTGGAAACCGGTGGTGAATACGAGGGGCTGTTCTATCGTCCTACGGTGCTAAGCGGCGTGAAGCCCGGTATGCGCGCATTCGAGGAAGAAATTTTCGGCCCGGTGGTGGCGGTGGTCAGCTTTTCGACCGACGAGGAAGCCGTCGAACTGGCCAATCGCTCTGAATATGGCCTGGATGCTGCTGTTATTTCGCCGAACGTGGGGCGTGCAACGGCCATTGGTGACAGGCTCCGGTGCGGCATGCTGCACATCAACGACCAGACCGTGGCGGACGAGTGCATCAACTCGTTCGGCGGGCGAGGCGCGTCGGGCAACGGCGGCAGCGCAGGCAGTCCGTCGGACTGGGAGGAGTACAGCCAGTGGCAATGGGTGACGGTGAAGAGCCAGCCCCCGGTCTATCCGTTCTGAGTGTGCCTGCGGTTTTAAATTGTATTGCAAGTAGTGTGATTCAACGACAAGACGTGATCCAACAACAATAAGAGCGCGCGACTATGAACCTGAATAACAAAACACTGATCGTTACGGGTGTGTCATCCGGTATTGGCGCTGAACTCGCGCGGGTGGCGCGCTTTCAAGGTGCCAGAGTAATTGGCATTGATCGCCATGAGCCGCAGTTGACCGTGGACGGGTTCTTTGAGGCGGATCTGGGCGATCCTGACAGTATCGATGCGCTGATCGAGCGCCTGCCAAGGCAGATCGACGCCTTGTGCAATATCGCCGGCGTACCCGGCACTGCGCCTGTCCAGGCGGTAGCCCGAGTCAATTATCTCGGGCTGCGCCATCTGTCTCAGCGCCTGCTGCCACGCATGGCACCGGGCGGCAGTATCGTCAACGTAGCGTCGATACTCGGTGACCAGTGGGCCAGACGGCTTGAACTGCACAAGGCACTGGCTGCCACTGAAAGCTACCGCGAAGGACAGGCGTGGCTGGCGGCCAATCCGGTGGCCCAGGAGACCTGCTATCAGTATTTCAAGGAGGCGCTGATCGTCTGGAGCTTTCAGCAATCGCAAGAATGGTTTCGCGAGCAGTCGGTGCGGGTCAATTGTGTCGCGCCGGGGCCGGTGTTCACGCCGATCCTCGGTGATTTTGTCAGCATGGTCGGCCAGGAGCGTGTCACCCGTGATGGTCTGCACATGAAGCGTCCTGCGCTGGCCGATGAGGTGGCCGAGGTGATTGCGTTTCTGTGTTCCGACGCATCGAGATGGATCAACGGTGTCAACCTGCCGGTAGACGGAGGGCTGGCAGCCTCTTACGTCTGATGGCGGCAGGCATTACTACCCCGGCGGCGCGCTCGCGGCGTCGGGGCTATTGAAAAACAACAACAATAAGTACAGGAATCACAAGATGCCCAAGTCTATCTTGCGTACCGTCGCGACCGTATCAATCATCGGCCTTTCATCGACCGCTTATGCCTATGACCTGCCTGGCCTCAATCTGGGCAACACCAGCTTTTACGACGGCTCGCCAGCCCCGGACGGGCCAGGCTGGTATCTGGAGGAATACCTCAACTACGCCAGGGCCGATCGCTTCAATGATGTAAATGGCAACAAGCTGCAACTTCCCAGGCAGGATGTGGATGTATTGGCGGTGACCACCCAGCTCATTTATGTCGGCCAGCCGATGGCCAATGGCGCGATGCCGGGGATTACCGCTATAAATACTTCACTGGCGCATGCTGATGTGGACGATGGTCTGGATAACACCGTACTGAGTTCGCGCGCAGGTTTCGGCGACCTGATCATCGGCCCGTTTCTGCAATTACCGACCCTTACTCGCGCTGATGGCAGCCCGCTGCTGACCCAGCGTATCGAGGCGGACATTGCGATTCCGGTCGGGGCCTACAATCGCAATCGCTCGATCAACCCTGGCAGTCATTTCTGGTCGTTCAACCCGTACTACGCGGCGACTTACTGGTTTTCTGCGAAGTGGTCCGCCAGCGGGCGTTTCATGTACCTGTGGAACGGCAAGAATGACGACCCTCAGGCCGGGTTCGGCAATGTCTCCGACACCCAGGCAGGTCAGGCGCTGCATGCCAACCTGACCTTGCAATACGCTGTGACAGAGCAGCTCTCTCTGGGGCTAAATGGCTATTGGCTCAGGCAGTTCACTGACACTCAGGTAGATGGCCATGATGTCAGTGGCCGTAAGGAGAAAGTCTGGGCCATCGGCCCCGGCTTCCTGTATGCCTTCAGCAAGAAGAACGTGCTGACGGTCAACAGCTACTTCGAACAGGGTGCCGAAAACCGCACCGAAGGCAACAAGGTTGTGCTGAATTTTCTGCACAAGCTGTAGGACGCTGCCGTCGGATGATTGTTGTGTCGGTGCGTTGCATTGCCACGATAGTCCGCTCAACCCCGGTTGCAGCGATGATCGCTGCGACGTGAGGCACCATCCGCCAGGCCGCTCAGCCGGTGGCCTTGAGCGCATGCTTCCCGGCTGCGGCCGACCGGGACAGCACCACGATCGCTGCCAGTGCGGCGACCACCAGGCCTGGCGAGGTGGCCAACAGTACGCCGGCGGTTCCCGCACCAGCTCCGAGCAGATGCCCGGCAGCCAATGGACCGGCCACAGAGCCGAGGCGGCCGATGGCTACCGCAGCACCGACGCCGGTGGCACGTACCGAAGTCGGGTATGAAGGAGGGGCCAACGAGTACAGCACCAGTTGCGCGGCCATGACAAATACGCCGGCAGCAAACCCGGCAATTGCCATTGGCACGATACCGATCGATAAACCCACGCCCGCCAGTGCAGCCAGCAAACCGGCATAAACGAACAACACAACCTTGATACCGTTGCAGCGATCCAGCAACAGCCCGCCCAGCAACGAACCCGAGGCACCACCAATGTTGAACAGCATCTGCACCATGCCTGCCTGCGGTTTGCTGAAACCCTGGCCGATCAACAGCGACGGCAGCCAGTTGAGCAGCATGTACATCACGGTCAGAGTAAAGAAGTAGCCGACCCACAAGGCCAGTGTCGTGCGAGCCCGGCCTTCACCGAACAGCGCACTGGCACTTGAATGTCGAACAGGGCTGGCAGTCGTCTGCTGTTTAAAGGCGCTGGATTCGGGCAGCAACATGATCATCAGCGGGACCACCAGCAAAGGCACCAGACCGCCAATGATGAAGGTTGTCTGCCAGTGGTCGCTGGTAAACATCGCGACAACCGCCGCCAGGGCACCGCCTAGCGGAACGCCTGCGTACATGACGCTGATGGCGAGCCCTCGGTGGCGCTCGCCGACTGCTTCGGCGCACAGCGCGATCAGGTTGGGCAGTGCAGCTCCCAGCCCCAGGCCGGTCATGAAGCGCACCAGTAACAGCGCGGAAAAGCTTTCGACGTAAGCGGTGCTCAGAGAAAAGACCCCGAACAGCAGCACTGCGCTGACCAGAATCTTCTTGCGGCCAATTCGGTCGGCGATCCAGCCACCAAAAAAAGCACCTGGCAGCAGGCCAATGATGCCGGCACTGAATACCCAGCCCATCATTTTCGGGTCAAGGGCAAAGCTCTGACGCAGTCCTGCGGCGGCTGTTCCGGCAGCCTGTAGGTCGAACCCTTCGATGAGCGCGACGATAAAACACAAGACGATGGTCAGCGTCGAACGACGCAATGAACTGTTCATGGCAAGCCTCGTTGTTGTTTTTGTTGTGGAGAAAAGCCTGTTCCCGGGCGCCGGCTACGGCGTTGTGACAGGTGCCGATCAAGGTAACAAAAATAACTAAAAAGTGAATCTGCGCCGAAATTTCAGGAGAACCAGGGTTTATTCATTTAGAAACATTGGGTTAGGTCGCCAGTTCAGGCGTGCCGATCAAGTAGTTAATAATATTAACGTTCGATTATCGAACATTCCGGATTGACGTCGATACCGAATCCTTCAACTCTCTGTCCACGGGCCTGCAGCGAATCGCCGGACCGAATCCAAAAACAACAACAATAAGTGGACAACTGACATGCCAACGCTCACTCGTGGTACAGCAAGCGCTGTGTCAGCGCGCTTTTTTCGTGGGAAAAATTGCAGCCTCGCACTGGGCCTGCTGGGCATCAGCGCTATCCCCGATCCTGCACAGGCTCAGGGTTTTATCGATGACAGCCACGGCACTCTGACGCTGCGTAATTACTACATGGACCGTGATTACAAGGACGATGACACCAAGACTGCCACTCGGGAGTGGGCGCAGGGGTTCATCTTCAATGCCGAGTCCGGGTTTACACAAGGGCCGGTAGGTTTCGGCCTTGATGCGCGAACGCTGATAGGCATAAAGCTTGATTCCTCGCCAGACCGCAGCGGCACCGAGCTGTTGCCGGTGTCCGCCAGTGACGGGCGGGCTGCTGACGAGTATTCCCGATTGGCCCTGACGGGCAAGCTGAAATTTCACCAGACGACAGTCAAGACTGGCGATGTGTCGATTTTCCTGCCGTTCGCTTTCGCCAGCCCCCCACGTCTTCTGCCACAGACCTTTCGTGGCACCACAGTGACCTCAAAGGAAATCGACAATCTGACCTTCAATGCCGGCTATATCGACCGGGTCAACAAACGCGACTCCAGCAACTATCAGGCGATCACTATCGCTGCGCCGAACCGTCGCTTCAACGGTGCGGCAACGTCCTCGCACATGGTTTATGCCGGGGGCGACTATCAGGTCGACAAGGAACTGAGCATTCGTGCCTATCACGCCGAGGTGGATGACTTCTATACGCAGAACACGCTCGCGCTGCTGCACAAACTGGCGATCGGCGATGGCGTGCTGAGCACTGATCTGCGGAGCTTTTTCAGCCGCGACACGGGCAGTGCGAAAGCCGGGGAAGTGGATAACCAGAACCTCTCGGCGCTGCTGGGCTACAAATGGGGAGGGCACAGCGTCAGCCTCGGCTATATGCATTCGAGTGGCGATACAGCTACGCCCTATGTATCGGGAACCGAACTGATGGGCTTGAGCGAGATGACCATGAGTTCTGACTTCCTCAATGCCAGGGAGCGCACCTGGCAAGCCATTTATGACTATGACTTCACTGCTGTCGGCCTTGTCGGGCTACGCAGCCGGCTGCGTTATGTGCGGGGCGACAACATCGAGCTGGCTGCTTTCAATGCTGACGATCGCAAGGAACGTGAGTTTCAGATGGAGCTGGGTTACGTCATTCAAAGCGGCCCGCTGAAGAGTATCGGCTTGCTGGCGCGCAAGTCGATCTACCGCAACGACTTCCCGGCAGGTGCAGCCTTTCGTGATGAAAACCAGACGCGTTTCATTGTGCAGTACAGTTTGCCGCTCTGGTGATCAGCCGGTCATCGATGGCAGGACCTGCCGTCGATGACTTGCTCTTACGACTGATAAACCTTTTTCAGCAGCCTGAGCAGGTCCTGGCGTTCCTTATCATCCAGCGCTGAAGTGGAATCAAGATCACTGTCGGCGGCGATCTGTTTCAGTTCGCGCAGCAATGTTTCACCACTCTTGCTGAGAAAGATGCCATACGAGCGTTTGTCCGGTTTGCAACGAACCCGCACAGCCAGCGCGCGCTCCTCGAGTTTGTTCAGCAACGGTACGACCTGGGGCGGCTCGATCGCCAGCGCCTTGGCCAGATCGGCCTGCATAAGGCCGGGGGTCTGCTCGATGATCGCCAGCGCCGAGAACTGCGCGGGGCGCAAGTCGTGGGAGGACAGGCGACTGATCAAGTTCTGGAACAGCTTGAGCTGTGCCCGGCGCATGGCATAACCGATCAGATCATCCAGCGCAGAATCCGTTGGCAAAGCTGCCTCGGCGACCTGTGTGGGGGCCTGGCAAATGTCGGCAATGTCGGATGGCTTGGCCATTGAAAGTGCAGTCCTTTTGATGGGGTGGGTCAAACAGCCGATCAGTTTGCCGAGGTTAGCGAACGATAGCTATGGGGTATACGTGACTGTGACCAGCCTCTACGGGCAGAGTGCCGACTTTTTGATTAATATAAATAACAGTTAATTTAAATAACTATATTTGCGGTTTAGCGTTGAGCTATCGTCAAGCCAAGAGCAAGAGAGTATCGCCATGAGCAAGTACGAAGGTCGCTGGACAACCGTCAAGGTCGAGATCGAGCAGGGCATCGCGTGGGTCATCCTTAACCGGCCCGAAAAGCGCAACGCCATGAGCCCGACGCTGAACCGCGAAATGATCGATGTACTGGAAACACTCGAGCAGGATCCCGAGGCGGGCGTGCTGGTGTTGACCGGCGCCGGTGAGGCCTGGACCGCTGGAATGGACCTCAAGGAATATTTTCGCGAGGTGGATGCAGGGCCGGAAATTCTTCAGGAAAAAATCCGTCGTGAGGCCTCCCAGTGGCAGTGGAAGATGCTGCGCATGTACGCCAAGCCCACCATCGCAATGGTCAATGGCTGGTGCTTCGGCGGTGGTTTCAGCCCTCTGGTGGCATGTGACCTGGCGATCTGCGCCGATGAGGCGACCTTTGGCCTGTCTGAGATCAACTGGGGCATTCCGCCCGGCAACCTGGTGAGCAAGGCGATGGCCGACACGGTGGGCCATCGTCAGTCGCTGTACTACATCATGACCGGCAAAACCTTCGACGGTAAGAAAGCCGCTGAAATGGGACTGGTCAATGAGAGCGTGCCGCTGGCACAGCTGCGCCAGGTGACTATCGATCTGGCCCTTAATCTGCTGGAAAAGAATCCGGTGGTGCTGCGCGCCGCGAAGCATGGCTTCAAGCGCTGCCGCGAACTGACCTGGGAGCAGAACGAAGACTACCTGTATGCCAAGCTCGATCAATCGCGCCTGCTGGACAAGGAAGGCGGCCGCGAGCAGGGCATGAAGCAATTCCTCGACGACAAGAGCATCAAGCCAGGCCTGGAGGCGTACAAGCGGTAGATGCGAACCAGGCCTGTACCTAAAGTGGCTGCGCATCGGTGATGCGGCGTTGAAAACAGGCTCGGAATGCAAGCGTAATACTTTGAGTTTCAAGCGTGCAGCTTGAAACTCGTAGCGCCTCTGAACACTAATAATAAAGAGGAATCACCATGCTGGACGTGCAACTGCTGATCGGCGGCCGTTCGTGCCCCGCCCATGATGGACGTACATTTGAACGCTGCAATCCGGTGACCGGCGACGTGGTATCGCGTGTCGCCGCTGCGACTCTCGAAGATGCCGACGCGGCAGTCGCGGCCGCCCAGGCTGCTTTCCCTGTCTGGGCAGCGCTGGCACCGGGTGAGCGTCGTGATCGCCTGCTCAAGGCTGCCGGGCAGTTGCAGGCCCGCAGCGGTGAATTTATTGCCGCTGCAGGAGAAACCGGAGCGATGGCTAACTGGTACGGCTTCAATGTACAGCTGGCCGCCAGCATGCTGCGCGAAGCCGCGTCCATGACCACGCAGATAACCGGTGAAGTCATTCCCTCCAACGTCCCCGGCAATTTTGCCATGGCGCTGCGCCAGCCCTGCGGCGTCGTGCTCGGTATCGCTCCATGGAACGCTCCGGTGATCCTGGCTACCCGTGCCATCGTCATGCCGCTTGCCTGCGGCAATACCGTGGTACTCAAGGCGTCGGAGCTCAGCCCGGCGGTGCATCGTCTGATCGGTCAGGTATCGCAGGATGCCGGACTGGGTGATGGCGTGGTCAATGTGATCAGCAATGCGCCGGCCGATGCCGCGGCGATTGTCGAGCGCCTGATTGCCAATCCGGCCGTACGGCGAGTCAATTTCACCGGGTCGACGCATGTGGGACGCATCGTCGGTGAGCTTTCGGCACGCCACCTTAAACCTGCCTTGCTGGAGTTGGGTGGCAAGGCACCGTTTCTGGTGCTGGATGACGCTGATCTCGACGCTGCGGTAGAAGCAGCAGCATTTGGTGCGTATTTCAATCAGGGGCAGATCTGCATGTCCACCGAACGACTGATCGTTGATCAGAAAGTGGCCGATGCGTTCGTGATGAAACTGACGGCCAAGATCGAGACACTGCGTGCCGGCGATCCGCAGGACAGCAAATCGGTGCTGGGTTCGCTGGTAGATGTGGGCGCTGGCACGCGCATCAAAGGCCTGATCGACGACGCCGTCAATCTTGGTGCAACGCTGATGGCTGGCGGGCAACTGCAGGGCAGTATTCTGCAACCGACGCTCCTCGACGGCGTAACGGACAGCATGCGTCTGTACCGTGAAGAGTCCTTCGGCCCGGTTGCTGTGGTCCTTCGCGGTAGCGGTGACGAGGCGTTGTTGCGGCTGGCCAACGATTCGGAATTCGGCCTTTCAGCGGCGATTTTCAGCCGTGACACCGGCCGGGCGCTGGCACTGGCGCAACGGATCGAGTCCGGTATCTGCCATATCAACGGCCCGACAGTGCATGACGAGGCGCAAATGCCATTCGGTGGCGTGAAGTCCAGCGGTTATGGCAGCTTCGGCGGCAAGGCTTCCGTCGAGCACTTTACCCAGTTGCGCTGGGTGACCTTGCAAAACGGGCCACGACATTACCCGATCTGAATCCTCCGGAGCTGGCTTCAACGGCCTGTTGCAAGAGACCGTGTCGCCAGCAAATCAGGCATAACAATAACGAGGCTGCAGCCGGGTGCTGCTACGCCCGGCCCTAACCGCTGCAAGCCGTTCGGTGTCTGCGCACCTTGATGGAGAGAATGCACGTGAGTTCCGATATCAGATCATCAACGCTGCACAGTGAAGACAGCCTGCCGCGCTATCGCCAGGTCTCTATCGGCCACCCGCCCATCGAGGTGCGGGAAGAGCAGGGCATTCTGCACATGCGCGCCCTTGAACCCCTGGATCCATTGCCCGACCGATTGCTTGACCGGCTGGTGCACTGGGCCCGCTTGCGCCCGCAACAGACCTTTATTGCCGCCCGCGACAGCCGTGGCGGCTGGCGCAAGGTCAGTTACGCCGACATGCTGAATGACGTGCGCGCTGTCGCGCAGGGCCTGCTGGCTTACGGGCTGTCAGCCGAACGGCCGCTGGCGCTGCTGTCAGGTAACGATATCGAGCATTTGCAGCTTGCTCTGGGGGCTATGTACGCAGGAATTCCCTACTGCCCGGTATCACCGGCGTACTCGGTCATGTCGCAGGATTTCGCAAAATTACGTCATGTCTGCGACGTTTTGCAGCCCGGGCTGGTATTTGTCGGCGACGCCGCGCCGTTTCAGCGCGCCATCGACGCGGTCATCCCGGTGGATACACCCGTTATCACGGTACGCGGTCAGCTCACTGGCCGGCATAACCTGAGCTTTTCCAGCCTCTTAGAACAGCCGGGAGGCAGTGAAGCCGAGGCTGCTTTCCAGGCCAGCGGTCCGGACAGTATCGCCAAGTTCCTTTTCACGTCCGGGTCGACCAAACTGCCCAAGGCGGTAGTGACCACCCAACGCATGCTGTGTGCCAATCAGCAGATGTTGCTGCAGACCTTCCCGGTGTTCGGCGAAGAGCCGCCGGTACTGGTCGACTGGCTGCCGTGGAACCACACCTTCGGCGGCAGTCACAACCTCGGCATCGTGCTCTACAACGGCGGCACGTTCTATCTGGACAACGGCAAACCGACGGCTCAGGGTTTTGCCGAGACATTGCGCAATCTCAAGGAAATCTCGCCCACCGCTTACCTGACCGTGCCCAAGGGCTGGGAAGAGCTGGTCAACGCCCTTGAGCAGGACGCCGAATTGCGCGACCGATTCTTCTCGCGCATGAAACTGTTCTTCTTCGCTGCTGCCGGCTTGTCACAAAGTATCTGGGACCGCCTCGACCGGGTCGCCGAGCAGCATTGTGGCGAGCGCATCCGCATGATGGCCGGGCTGGGCATGACCGAAGCTGCGCCGTCCTGCACCTTCACTACCGGACCATTATCGATGGCCGGGTACATCGGTTTGCCCGCACCCGGATGCGAAGTCTGTCTGGTGCCGGTGGATGGCAAGCTCGAAGGGCGTTTTCGCGGCCCGCACATCATGCCGGGTTACTGGCGCTCGCCGCAGCAGACTGCCGAGGTGTTCGACGAAAACGGTTTCTACTGCTCCGGCGATGCGATCAAGCTTGCCGATCTTTCGGCACCCGAACTGGGCCTGATGTTCGACGGGCGTCTGGCCGAGGATTTCAAGTTGTCGTCCGGCGTGTTTGTCAGCGTCGGGCCGATGCGCAACCGCGCAGTGCTGGAAGGCTCGCCTTACGTCCAGGATGTCGTCATCACCGCGCCTGATCGCGAATGCCTGGGCGCGCTGGTGTTTCCGAGGTTGCATGAGTGTCGACAATTGGCCGGGCTGGAGACACAGGCTACTGATGCGCAGGTATTGGCCAGTGCGCCGGTGCGTGCGTGGTTTGCCGACTGGCTGGCGCGCTTGAATCGAGGCGCGAATGGCAACGCCAGCCGCCTGGAGTGGATCGTGCTGTTGGCTGAACCTGCGTCCATCGACCGCGGCGAAATCACCGACAAGGGGTCGATCAACCAGCGCGCTGTGTTGCAGTGGCGCGCAGATAAGGTCGGGGCACTTTATCGTGATCAGGACCCGGACAAGTTACGGGCAGAGCTGAATTCATGAGCAGTGGCGGGCACTATTCGGCGTTCAGCGACGTGGCCATTGTCGAGGCTGTGCGCACACCGTGGGTCGACCTGGGCGGCGCTTTGGGGCATGTCTCGCCCATCGATCTGGGCATAAAGGTCGGTCGTGAGGTACTGGCGCGTGCTGCCGTCGACTCGCGTCAGGTCGACAGCGTATTGACCGGGTCCATTGCGCAAGCCAGTTTCGACGCCTACCTGCTGCCCCGGCACATAGGCCTGTACAGCGGCGTGGCGCAAAGCGTTCCTGCGCTGGGAGTGCAAAGGATCTGCGCGACAGGTCTGGAATTGTTGCGCCAGGCCGCTCAGCACCTGAGCGAGGGCGGGCAGATGGCGCTGTGCGTCGCTGCCGAATCCATGTCGCGTAACCCGATTGCGGCCTATACCCATCGCGACGGCTTCCCGTTGGGCGGCACGGTGCAGTTCAAGGACTTTCTCTGGGAAGCACTTTACGACCCCGCACCGGCGATGGACATGATCGCCACCGCGGACAACCTCGCGAAACGTTACGGGCTGAGCCGTGAAGCCGTGGATGGCTATGCACTGCTCAGGCATCAACGGGCACTGCAATCGCAGCTTGCCGGCAAATGGACTGGCGAAATTGTGCCGGTCCGCAGTGAAGGCTTCGAACTGGAGGGGTATCAGCCGCGTGGCATCAAGTTGCCGCGTGGGGTTGAAGCGGTCACACAGGACAGTCATCCGCGAGCGACCAATCTGGCTGCGTTATCCCGTTTACGTGCCATTCATGCCGATGGCGTACAGACCGCAGGCAATAGCTGTGCAGTGGTCGACGGCGCGGCGGCCGCGTTGATAGGCCGTGCGTCGCAGTCACACGGACCGGTATTGGCGCACCTGCTGGCCAGCGCGGTGGTTGGCGTCGCTCCAGAACTCATGGGCATAGGCCCGACGCCCGCCATCCGGTTGTTATTGCAGCGCAGCGGCCTGACGCTGAGCGACATCGGCCGGCTGGAGATCAACGAAGCGCAGGCGGCCCAGATTCTGGCAGTGACCCGTACACTGGATCTGGAAAGCGAAAGGCTCAACTGTCTGGGTGGCTCACTGGGTCTGGGGCACCCTTTGGCAGCCACCGGGCTACGCCTGATCATGACCCTGGCCCGGCAACTGCGTGAGGAAAACCTGCGCTACGGCATCGCCGCTGCCTGTGTTGGCGGGGGGCAGGGCATGGCGTTGCTGATCGAGAATCCGGCGTTTTCGGGCTGATTAGCCTGCGTTTTTGTCCATGACTCGAAAGCGATACTCGGCCATTCAAGGCACTGCTCTGACACAGGCCATCCGTTAGCGCTTGACCGAATCGAAGCGAACAGTGAATCTCGCACCTCTCGACACTACGGAACTCCGTCTATGCGTGCCCTCGCTGAGCTTTCTTTCGATTTCGTCTGGCATTTGATGTTCACGGATGACGAGCAGCTCGACCAGGATCTGGCGGTGCGCTCGCTGGAAAGTCTTTCCGACTGTTTTTCGATGATGTCAGAAGAAGAGAAAAGGGCGTTCATCGCGGTTGCGCATGAACGCAAAGCGCGTCTTTTCGCAGTGCCCGATGCCGACGGCTACTCGCCGCTAAGACTGGTGACCGAAGAGCAGGCGCAGTTTCTCGATCATGCGGTATCCGGACAGTTCTTTCGCCAGTTCGAAGAGCCCTCCACGGTCGACACAAGCGACCGCGTGGTACCGATTCGCCGCTGAGCGGACGCAGGGCTGGTGATTATTCCATGGTGGTTTCCGGCAACCTGGCAATCACCTTGATTTCTAGGTCAAAGCCGTAAGGCCATTCGCACGCAATTGGCAGTAATGTGGCCCGGCTCAAACGTGGGCCGGCTCAACGTCGTGCAGAAAGTTGCTGAGGTGCCAGAAATGCATCGTGGAAATAGTTACGGAATGCCTGCATCGCCGGGCTCAAATCGCGTTCGCGGTGCCAGGCCAGGCCGACGCTCATCGGTGTGACTGTATCGGTAACGGTCATCGTTTCAATACGTTTGCCTTCCAGCGACCAGGGACGATGCACCAGGTCGGACAGAATCGCTACGCCGCTGCCGTTGGCGACCATGCTGCGCACCGCTTCCACCGAGCTGGTGCGTACTCTCACGGCAGGCCGCTGGCCGGCCAGTTCCCAGTAGCGCATGGCACTTTGCTCCGCTTCGTCAACGGTCAGCAGGATATACGGCTCCTGCGCCACATCGGCCAGACTTACGGCGGCGCGCTGGCATAGCGGATGGTGGCTGGACAGCCACAATCGGCGTTCGGAATTGAATAGCGTCTCCGAGATGATGTCCGGGTGAGTGATGTTGGCCGTAAGCACCACCGCCATATCGAATTGACCCTCCAGCAGGCCCTGTTCGATGGCGTGCCGTTCCCGTTCATGAACTTCGATGGCCACGTCCGGGTGCCAATGTTCCAGCCGCTGCAGGTGATGCGGCAGGAAGTAGCCAATCACGGTATAGCTCGCAGCCAGGCGCAAGACGCCGCTGGCACGCACGTCGGGTAGCGGGCTGTTCAGTGCGTCGTCGACGCTGCGCTGAATCACGTAGGCGCGGTTGAGAAAATGCCGGCCCGCTTCGGTCAGGTTCATGCCTTGCGCCGAGCGCTGAAACAACAGCGTACCGAGCATGCTCTCCAGTTCCTTGATCGCCGTGGTAACCGCCGACTGGGAAATGTTCAGATGGATAGCCGCCTGCGAGATCTGCCCGATCTCGGCAGTTGCCACAAAATAGCGGACCTGGCGCAGGGTAAGGGACATAAGCACTCCAAATAGGCATTGCACGGAGTAGCGTATCTGTTTTTCAGAAGATGGCGTATCTGTTAATAGATCTACCCAAGGGGTGCGAGTGAATCTAACGTGCTTTGCATGAAGCCGGACAGTCCCTTGCCCGGCCAGCCCTCAGGAGGACCAGCCATGCAGGTGGATTTCAACTCGGACATGGGTGAGAGCTTTGGCGCGTGGACCATTGGTGACGGCGTCGATGCTGAATTGATGACTTTTATCAGCTCGGCCAATATTGCTACCGGTTTTCACGCGGGTGATCCCGGCACCATGCGCCGCACTGTCGAGCAGGCGAAACGTCTGGGCGTTGCCATCGGCGCACACCCGGGTTTCCGCGATCTGGTCGGTTTTGGACGGCGGCATATCAACTCGACGCCTCAGGAACTGGTCGATGACATGCTTTACCAACTGGGGGCCCTGCGCGAGCTGGCACGGGCTCAGGGCGCGGCATTGCAGCATTTCAAACCGCATGGGGCTTTGTACATGCACCTGGCTAGGGACGAGGCTGCAGCCCGACTTCTGGTCGAGAACCTGCAACGCCTGGAGCCTGAGTTACTGCTCTACTGCATGCCCGGTTCGGTGATCTGCAGGATTGCCGAGGAGCTGGGCCAGCCAGTGATTCGCGAGTTCTACGCTGATCGCGATTACGACCTCAGCGGCTCGATCGTCTTCACCCGCAACGTACGGTCCCTGGACCCGACCGAAGTCGCAGCGCGCGTGGTTCGCGCTTGCCTGCAAGGTCTGGTGCGCACCGTCGAGGGTGAGGACCTGAATATCGAATTTGATTCGATCTGCCTGCACAGCGACACACCGGGCGCGCTGGACCTTGCCGAGGCGACCCGCAAGGCACTGGACGCGGCAGGTATCAAGGTGCGTGCGCCGCGCTGAGTCAAATGGCATCGTGCGCGCAGATGCATGAGCCGTATCACTGATGTTTGCCTGCCGTTCTACAACGATTTCAAGAAAGGAACAGACATGGCTGATCCGATTCGCTACAGCTTTGGCGCTGATGAACATTTGTTCGCCGAGGTCAGTGACAGTATGTCGCTGGAGGCATTTTTCAAGGGGCTGGCGGTAACCCGTGCGGTCGAGCGCCTGGCGCTGGACGGTGTGCTGGACGTGTGTCTGGCCAATGCTTCGTTCCAGATCCGCTTCGACCCGGACCGTATTGCACCTCAGGCATTGCTCGAAGCGGTAAGAGCTGCCGAGGCCGGTGCGGTCGCTGAGCGCACCCTGCAAACCCGGATCATCGAAATTCCGGTGCTTTACAACGATCCGTGGACCCATGAAACCCTGATGCGTTTCCGTGACCGCCACCAGGACCCGGGTTCGACGGACCTGGAATACGCTGCGCGGATCAATAATCTGGCGGATGTCGACGCGTTCATTGCCGCTCACAGTGGCGCACCGTGGTTCGTCTCTATGGTCGGTTTTGTTGCCGGCCTGCCGTTCATGTTTCAGATGGTCGAGCGCGAACGCCAGTTGCAAGTCCCCAAGTACCTGCGGCCGCGCACCGATACGCCAAAGCTTACGCTTGGTCATGGCGGCTGTTTCGGCTGTATCTACTCGGTGCGCGGGGCGGGCGGCTACCAGATGTTCGGCGTCACGCCAGCCCCGATCTACGACCCGCAGCAGCGCCTGGCCTACCTGAAAGAACACATGGTTTTCTTTCGGCCGGGCGATATTGTCCAGTTCAAACCGCTTGATCGTCAAGCCTATGACGCAGCCGTTGCGCAGGTTGAGGCCGGGCACTTCGACCTGCGGATCCGCCCGGTCGAGTTCTCGCTGGATGCCTTCCTGGCTGATCCCGCGGGTTATCCCAAGTCGCTGCAGGAGGTGCTGGCATGATCAAGGTGCTCAAACCCGGCCTGGCCACTTCGGTTCAGGATCTTGGCCGCGAAGGCTATTACCATCTGGGCATCCCGCCGTCCGGTGCGCTGGATCAATATGCGCTCAGCGCCGCCAATCGACTGGTCGGCAACCCGCCAGACGCTGCGGGGCTTGAATGCACGTTGCTGGGGCCGGAGCTGGAGTTCCAGTGCGACACATTGGCAGCGGTCTGCGGCGCGCACATGGCGGCACGCCTCGACGGTGTGGAGATGCACCACGACACCGCCTTTGCCGTAAAAGCCGGGCAGATACTGCGTTTCGATTTCCCCAAAGACGGTGCGCGCGCCTACCTGGCCGTTGCGGGCGGTATTGATGTGCCGCTGGTGCTGGGCAGCCGATCCACTTACACCCTGGGCGCGCTTGGCGGTTTTAAGGGGCGGCGCCTGATGGCTGATGATCGGTTGCCGATCGGCGTTCCCGGCGGCAAAGGCCGTGTCGGGGCAAGCCTGCCGATGGCGTTGCGACAGTCTTTGGGTGGGGAGGTGTATCTGCGTGTAGTGCCGGGGCTGTATTACGAACGCCTGACCGAGTTCGCAGCCACCAGTTTTTTCTCTGAGCCCTGGAGCGTAGGCTCGGAAGCCGACCGTATCGGCTACCGCTTCAAGGGTGGCAGGGCGTTGACGTTTCAGCCTCGGGAGCAGCCTTTCGGGGCCGGTTCGGACCCCTCGAATATCGTCGACAGCTGCTATCCAATAGGTTCGATCCAGGTCCCTGCCGGGCTGGAGCCGATCGTGCTGCACCGCGATGCGGTGTCTGGCGGAGGCTACGCCATGATCGGTACCGTGATCAGTGCCGACCTCGATCTGATCGGTCAGATGCAACCCAATCAGAAAGCCCGGTTCGTGGCGGTAACGCTTGAAGAGGCCCTGGAGGCACGGAAGTCATACAAGAAGAAGCTGGCGTGCCTGAGCAAACTGTTTCCCGACTAGGAACAGTCAATGGGCCTGAGCGGTTGCAGCTGTGCCAGCATATTTGCACGGCACACATCGAGTATTTCGTCTGCCAATGGCGAGTCGTTCGGGCAGCTGCGCGATAACAGCAATGCTCCCAAAGCGTGGGCAAACCGGTCGATGGTGTTTGCCCGCGCCTGTTTCCATTGCGCGTCGTCCGGGGACGTATTTGCCGGAGCAAGCGCTGCGATCATGCTCTCGATGCCATCGGCAAAGGTCGCTTTGACGTCGTCCGACTGACGCGCTGCATCACCGCTGAGCGCGGCCATCGTGCAGCCCGTGCCCGGGTTATCCCGGTGCTCTCTGGACAGGTAGTATTCAATGAACCGCGCAGGATCGACGTCTTTCGATTGCTCGACCGCTTGCGAGATGGAGCAGGCCGCCGACTCGGCCATCAGGTCGGACTTGGAGCCGAAATGCTTGTAGAACCCGCCATGGGTAAAGCCCGCCGCGGCCATCAGGTCTGCCACGCCGACACCGTCAAAGCCGCGCTCGCGAAACTGGACGGATGCCGTCTCGACGATGTGTGCCCGATTGGCCTGGGCCTGCGCCTTGGTGACTCTCATGTAGGTTGCCTCTCTTGCCTGACTGATTTTGCCCGGCTGGGTTCGCCAGGACGTGAATATAGCATTGATGCTGACCATCATCAAAGTGATTGACAGTTATGATGTTGATCGTAATTATAATTGTTCGACGCAGCGTGTTGCTCGCTATCCGTAGGCCCCTGCTATTCAGCAAGCACAAGTTCTGCCCGCTGAGCAGTCCTCTCCATCGTCAGGATCAAGACCATGAAATACAGAACGTTTGGCAAAACCGGGCTCAGTGTTTCCCAACTGGCGCTGGGGACAGGAAACTTTGGTACAGGCTGGGGCCACGGCGCTGATCCTTTAGTCAGCAAGGCGATCTTCAACGCCTACGCAGAGGCGGGCGGCAATTTCATCGATACAGCCGACATTTATCAATTCGGACAATCCGAAGCGCTTCTCGGTACGCTGCTGGAAGGCAGGCGCGACGACTTTGTGCTTGCAACCAAGTTTACCAAAGGGGCTTCGGCCAATCCCGGCAGGCTGACCACTGGCAACAGTCGCAAGGCAATGGTCAGCTCGTTAGAGGCAAGTCTCAAGCGTCTGAAGACAGATCGAATTGACCTTTACTGGGTGCATCATCCAGACGCGGTCACGCCCATCGAGGAAATTCTCAGAGGCTTTGAAGATCTGGCGCGTGCGGGGAAAATCCTCTATGCGGGACTGTCCAATTTCCCTGCGTGGAGGCTTGCTCGTGCCGTTACGCTGGCCGAGGTCAGCCGGACATTACCGATTGCAGCAGCTCAGTTCGAACACAGTCTGGTGCATCGCGAGCCCGAAACCGATCTTTTTCAGGCGTCTTATGCGCTGGGCCTTGGCGTTGTGACCTGGTCGCCTCTGGGGGGGGGCATGCTGACCGGTAAATACCGCAAGGGGGAAAAGGGGCGTGCCGAAGGCTTTGGCGGAAAAGTGTTTCAGCCGGAAAATACGGTGCAGCGCACTTTGATCCTCGACACTGTTCTGGAGATCGCCGATGAGCTTGGCGTCAGCGCAGGGCAGGTTGCCATTGCCTGGGCAGGTTCGCACGGCGCTGTCCCTATCATCGGCCCTCGTTCGCACGAGCAGATCGCCGATAATCTTGGCGCACTGTCGTTGACGCTGGCTGACGAGCAGACTCAACGCCTGGACTCGGTCAGCAATCTGAATCCCTCCCTGCCGGCAAGGTCAGCGGCTGATCGGTCAAACGAGACTCGGGCGCAGGTGATCGCCTGAGCTGCCGGGCGTTGCCCAGGATCATTCTTTGGCAGAAATCCGACTGAAAACCCTGTGATGCGGAGCGTCACAGGGTGCATACCACGCTGATCTTCGCCCCGGCGTTGAAAGTGTTAGCGTATTCTCCACGTTTTTCTTTTTAACCAGAAAGGCCAGACTGCTCGCCATTCGGTTTACCACACCCCGCGAGCAGCGTGTGTGATGAACGTCACCACCCAAACGTGCACGCAAGCCCCTGATGCTGACGGAGCAGCCCGTGCTACCCCATCAGGAGAGCCCATGCATCGAAAGGTAAAGTCCGCAGCACTCACCGTTATCACTGCGGCCACACTCACCACCTCATTGGCTTACGGCGCGACAATCACAGAATTGCCGGCAAGTGCCCCTGCCGACAAACCCATAGGCAAGCTCGAGCAGGTTCATGCCTTTTACGATGCGATGCCCACCGGTGTGACGGTGACTGAAACCGGCCGAATATTCGTCAATTTCCCGCGTTGGGGTGACGATGTGCCTTTTACTGTGGGCGAGATTCGTGATGGCAAAGTGGTTGCCTACCCCGATCCGGCCGTCAACAAAGAGAACCCCAAGGACCCTGGCGACGGGCTGATCAGCGTGCAGAGCGTGGTGGCCGACGGTAAAGGACGTGTCTGGCTCCTGGACACGGCGGCACCGGGTTTTGCGTCTCCGCGTCCAGGCGGTGCCAAACTGGTTGCGGTGGACCTGGCCACCAACCGGATTGTCAAGCGCCTGATATTTCCCGATAGCGTCATTTTGCCCGGCACCTATGTCAACGACATGCGCTTTGACTTTCGCAAGGGATCGGAGGGGACGGTCTATGCGACTGACTCATCCTTGAGCGGGCCGGGCGCGATCATTGTCATGGACATTGCCAGCGGTCACGCCGTGCGGCGTTTGAACGGGGCGCAGGCAACGTCTGTCGATCCGGCTTTCGTACCCGTCGTCGAAGGTGTGGCCGTGCTGGGCGATGGCCCGAACGGCACGCGCAAACCTGTCGGTGTCGCTTCGGATGGCATTGCCTTGTCGGCAGACGGCAAAACACTGTATTTCTCGCCGTTGTCCAGCCGCCATCTGTATTCCGTGGCCACCGAGCTTTTGAACGACAGCAAGGTCAGCGAGCAGCAGTTGGCAGCGGCGGTGCAGGACCTTGGTGAAAAAGGCGCTTCTGATGGTCTGGAGGCTGATGCCAGCGGCGCGGTATACGCAGGCGACTACGAGCATAACTCGATTCGCAAACGCCTGCCGGATGGCACTTGGCAAACAGTGGCACACGATCCCCGCATGCTGTGGCCTGATACCTTGTCGATCGGCCCGGATGGCTACCTGTACTTCATCGTCAACCAGTTGCACCGTCAGGCTGGCTTCAACTCCGGTCATGACAAGCGGGAAAAACCCTACAGCCTGCTGCGTTTGAAAATAGACGCTGCGCCCGCACCCACCCATTGATCGAATCGAATACCGGAGTATCTATAATGAACACACCTGCAAAACCACTGGCCTTGATGGCAGTCCTGAAAGCCGGCGCTGGCAAAGAGTCTGCGTTGAAAGAAGCGTTATCAGCACTGGTGGAACCGACCCGAGCGGAGCCAGGCAATATCGAGTACATACTGTTCGAAGCGCGTGATGAGCGCGGCACGTTCTACATGCGTGAATGCTTCAAGGATCAGGCAGCACTGGAGGCGCACGTTGCCACGCCGCACTACCAGCAGTTTGCGGCGGCCAGTGGCGAGTGGCTTGCAGAGCCGCCGCAGCTGATATTCCTCGATCAGGTGTCTGGCTGACTTCATTGATCTCTCAAGAGAAATGCATCTGTTGACGCATTTCTCTGCCAGCATCACTTGACGCGGTCAGTACTGCCCAAGCACCGACGCGTTGTATTGCCTCAGAAGTTGATCGTACCGCTGTTCTACCGTCAGCAGACTTTTGTTCAACTGGTCAACATCGGCATGAGCGGCCCACTGCCGTTGCAAGGTATCCAGAGCAGAGAGCCAGTCCTGAGCGGGCGTTTTGATCACAAACCATACCGGACGTTTCCCGTTGGCAGACTTCAGGTTGGGCATATTCTTGAAGTAATGCTCGGCATCCTGCCATGCGTCAGCCAGTTCGGTGCGCAAGGCTTGAAGCCCGTCCGGGTTCAGGTGAACGTTATCTGCGTTCTGGTTCAGGTAATTGATCGTTTGTCGGGCAAGGATCATGAAGTTGAGCGTATGCCAGTGTTGATCGTGGCCAAGCCGATAATCGATGGCGGCGAGCTGCTCGCTGCGTGCCAGAAATTGAGGTTCCTCGAAGCGTTTACGAACCGCAAGACTGCGCTGCTGCAGTTGTTGTATACCTCCGGCAATGTCTGCATCCAGCTGCCGGGCACGCTCGATATCGGGGCGCGGTTGATTGTAGAGCGTCTCGGCATCAAAAGTTTTGTCGCGTAGTGCGTTGAGTGTCTCGCTGTACTCGGTCACGGCAATGACCAGCGGATCGGACTTCGGGTAGAACAGTTGTGAATACCTGATACGGCAGGCCAAGCGCTCATTGATTGCGGTGGAACGACTGCTGCCACCCATTGCAAAGCTTTGGATAAACGGCAGCATGCCCTGTTTGCCATCAACCAGCGCCTGATAGTGCTTGCGATAATCAGCATAGCGTTCAAGCAGAAGAGCATCGTCAAATACCAGACATGCTGCCGCGTCCCGAATCATCGAAGTGTCTGCAATCGTGTCTGTCGAAACGCGGTGAGTGCTGGTCAATCTGTGATGCGCCCAAACGATGGCCGCGAAAACACAGATAGCGGCGATGAACGCTCGATTACTGATCATGGCCAGCTTCCAGAGAGGATGCGGGCGCATACCACTGCTCCCGGGAGGGCGGGCGACAGGGCTGGTTTGCATCGAGGAGGGCTGCGCACAGTCGCTTCGGCCACGCCTGCAGACCTTGACCTTCTTGCACAGGCCGGTAGTTGATGACGGTGCCGGAGATGAATAGCAACGAGACTGTCAGACCCAGTACGGTGCCAATCATCAGTTCTCTGGTCGGCGAGCCTGGAGCGATTGAAAACGTCTGCTTGAGCCATTCCGGCCAGGCAATGCGAGTGCCGGCAGCCGCCACCGCGAGTATTGCGGTGTAAACCAGCAACGCTTTCCATCCCCCGATCAGGTAGGCCGGCAACGCGGGTAGCCAGCTTACGGTGCTTTCTCGCAGCAACAGCGGCACCGGGCGGCGTAGCGTAAGCCAGCGGCCAAGTCGCTTGGTGAGTTGCTCATCAAGGCGCCAGGCAAAAACGCCAAGCGTCTGGCAGCCTACGTAAACCAGACTCGCCACCAGGCCAAGTGCGCCAATAATCAGCAACAGGGCGATCATTGTTTCACTCGGACCACTTCCCAATCGGTAGTAACTCTGCCATGCCGTCATGGACGCTGCGCCGATGATTGCAAACGGCAATGCCCAGTACGATGTACGTCGGCGCAGCGGTCGCCAGAAGTACAGATCTTTGCCGGGCACATGGCTCGCCAAATCCGGGTAATGTCGCGCCACGGTGTTGGCCAGCGATTCACAGGTTTGCCAGTCATCTGGGGTGAAACGGATGGTCATTGACACGCGAGCATCATCGCTCATTGGCACGAACAGCAGGCGGGCTGCACGTGAGCCTGTGCTGTCGATTTTCTGCGTGGCAAGACGATGCTGCTCTTCGAGAAACAAGGCTTGACGACTGCGTGCCAACAGCCGACTCCAGAAGGGCTCCGGGCAAAAAGCGCGCCCGTCGGGTTTCTTCCAGCCTTGCCACTCGCACACCGCATCGAAAATAGGGCTGGACCAGACTTCAGAGTGGGCCAGCAGTCCGGCGAGGTATCTGTTAAGCCAGATACGCCGGTCGAGAGTCTGCATCCAGGCTGCCTGGTCAAGGTGTAGATACAGACTGGAGAAGGACTTGGCATCGCTGCTATTCAGCGCCTCTGCCAGCTTCTGTTCGGTATTGCGTAACAGGTTGTTCAGCACATTATTCGTTGCCCGCAAGGGCAGGTCGATGCGTTGCCAGGCGCTCAGCCACTGAAAGCGCCCGATTGCGCGTTCGGCCAGCTCGCAGACCTCGGGATCATCCGATTGGCAATATTCCAGCAGGCCCTCTTCGAACGCCTGCTCACACCCTGTCGCTCGGGCGAGTTCCAGTCGCTGGTCCAGATTCTCTGTACTTATACCTTCGAGCAGAACGTCAGCCCTTTGGCGCTTCGGGTCCGGCGTGCTGAAAGCCTGAGCTGGCGACGACAGTTCGGAAACCGGCACAAGCAACGGGTGTTGTTGTGCCATCGGCTGTTCTTGAGCTTCGGCAGCCCGGCTCAGCGCTTGCTCATAGGCATCACGCAGCCGCTGAAAGCCTGCCGGATCCTCGTCCGGGCGGTTCTGTTTGAGCAGCGCAGCATAACGGCGCTTGATGCTGCGCACATCAGAATGGGCGTCCAGCCCCAGAATAGACCAGCAATTCACTGCATTGCGCTCAGGTCTTTATCTGCAACCATGGGGGGCACGAACTCCTTGTATATCAACACAGAGGTGCAAAAACGTCCGGGCAGGATGCCTGGACGTGAAAAATAGCGGCGAGGAGTCTAACAGGTGCATGAACAGCAGACACGTCCTGCATCTGCTGTCCCGTTGCCTCAGAAAATATTGATCGGGTAACTCACGATCACCCGATGCTCGTCGGAATCACGCTGGCTGGCGAATTCGGTGCGCAGTTGCGCGTGCCGCAGCGCGACGCTGAGGTTTTTTGCCGGGCCGGACTGCACCACGTAACTCAGGGTCACGTTGCGTTCCCATTCCTTCTTGTCGCCGTCGGACGTCTGGATGTTCGAGCCGCTTTCATACATTGCCAGGAAGTTGAGACCCGGTACGCCCAATCTGGCGAAGTCGTAGCCGTAGCGAACCTGCCAGGTACGTTCTCCGGCGCGCTGGAATTTACCGATCATTGATTCGGTCATGAAATAGGCGGCCTTGCCGTTGAAGGTCGACGGGATGCCGGCCATCCGCGTGCTGCCGGCTGCGGAATTCGACTGTTTCAGCGCAGAGGCCCAGGAAACGTTTTTTGCCGGCGAGTGGAGAATCACCACGCAAAGCAACCGGTACGGTTACCGCATGGAAGGTACGCCCTTGCTGGCACGCGAGGCAGTGGAAATCCGCTCTCATGGCATTGGGCCTGGCGTGATTCAGGTGCCCCACGGCGGTCAGCCAATCGTGCAAATGCGTGATGCCCAGCCCAGCGGCGGCTACCCCAAGTTCGCGACGGTCATCGAGGCCGATCTGTGGCGTCTCGGTCAGGCCCCTATCGGCAGCAAGGTGCGTTTTGTGCAGTGCGGCTACGACGAGGCGGTCGACGCACTGGAGACCAATCAGGCTTTCATCGAGGACGCCCGGCGCATGCTCGCGCTGCGCGGTCTGTAAGGACATTGCTGATGAACATCAATGAGATTCGCCAGCTGGCAGTCTGGATCCGGGATGCCGGGCTTACTGTGCTCGAACTGAAACGTCCGGGGTTCGAACTGTTGATCCGTCGCGGCGAGCCCGGGCAGAACCGTGCCCTGGAACCTGCTGCGGTGCGCATCGCCGCCGAGTCGTCTGCGGCGTCCGCCCATGTGATAACAGCCAGCAACCCTGGCGTGTTTGTGTCGACTCATCCCGATGAACGCAACAGCTACGTAAAACCTGGAGATACCGTGGCTACAGGGCAGTTGCTGGGGCTGTTGCGCATCGGCCTGCTGTATCTGCCGGTGCGCAGCAAACAGGCAGGACGCGTGGTGCGTTTTCTGGCCGCCGAGGAAGAATGGGTCGGTTACGGCCAGCCGCTGATAGAACTGGAGGGATAACAGAATGCGCATCGATCTGAATGCCGATCTGGGCGAAGGCTTTGGGCCGTGGACCATGGGCGAGGATGAGGCCCTCATGCAACTGATTTCCTCGGCCAATGTCGCCTGCGGGTTTCATGCGGGTGATCCGCTGATCATGGACGGCACCGTACGCCGCGCAAAGGCGCTGGGCATTGATCTCGGCGCACACGTCGGCTTTCCTGATCTGCAGGGATTCGGGCGGCGCCGGATGAACATCGAACTCAACGAGCTGTGCAGCATGGTGGTGTATCAGTTGGGCGCTCTGGCAGGCATTGCAGCGGCTGCCGGTTACCGCGTGACGCACATGAGTTTCCATGGCGCGCTGGGCAATATGGCCGCAGCCGATGCCGAACTCGCCAGGCCGTTGGTCAACGCGGTCGCCCGCTTCGATCCGCAGATGATCATCAGTTCATCCAGCAGCGCCGCCATCGAACAGGCCGCCGAGGCGTGCAACCTGAGGGTGGCGACGACCTTTCTGGCCGATCGTGCCTACGACGAAAACTGCCTGCTGGTGCCGCGAGGCATCACGGGCGCGGTGGTCAAGGACCCCGAGCAGGTCCGCGCCAGGGTTGCGCAACTGCTTCAGGACGGAACCGTTACCACCCTTGGCGGCAAGCGTGTGGCGGTCAATGCCCAATCGATTCTGCTGCATGGCGACACACCGGGGGCGGTGGAGCTTGCGCGCAGCATTCGGCACAGCATCGAAGAGCAGGGCGGTGTCATTACCCCCGTTTCCAGCTTGCTCGGGTCATAAGCGCAGCTTATTGCCACACAACCATTGTGTCTTGGTCGCTGCCCATGACGCTCGTTAAAGTCCAGTACAAGGCGATCAGCATTAATAGCCAAGCGGCTGATCGACGCTTATTCAAGGAAACCCCGACATGCCTTTTTCCGATTACAAAACCGCGCTGGTCACCGGCGCATCTTCCGGCATTGGCGAAGCCGTGGTGGAACGGCTGTGTGCCGAAGGTCTGCAGGTGCATGCGCTGGCGCGCAGCGCAGACAAGCTGGCAGCGCTGGCGCAGCGCACCGGTTGTGTTGCGCATGCTATCGATGTGACTGATCTGGCTGGTCTGACAGCGTTGTTTCAGGCTCATCAGTTCGACGTTGTGGTCAACAATGCCGGGGTCGACCGGCCCGGCTCACTGCTCAAGGCTGACGCCGAAGGGATCGATCTGCTGGTTGATGTAAACCTGCGTGCAGTGTTGCAGATCGCCAGGCTTTCGTTGCCGGGTATGGTCGAGCGTGACTGCGGGCACATCATCAACATCAGCTCGATCGCCGCCGCCTACAACTTCGGTGGCAACTCGACGTACCACGCGACCAAGGCTGCCGTGAGCATGCTTTCCCGCCAGTTGCGTATCGATGCCTTCGGCAAGCGCGTACGGGTGACCGAAATCTGCCCGGGCCGCGTGGCCACGGACATTTTCGCGCATGCGCATGGCGACTCCGAGGACGTGCGTAAACGCTTCATCGAAGGGTACGAGTTGCCTGTTGCCAAGGACATTGCCGACGCGATCGCTTACGTGATTGCCGCGCCCATCGCGGTCAACATTGGCCATATGGAAATCACCCCGACGCTTCAGGTCCCGGGCGGGCTGTCAACGGCGCGTCCGCAGGACTACGAAGGCTGAGCCCGCGCCTCGTTGCACGCGCTGTACCTATTACGAGAGCGGCATCAGCCGCCACGCCACATTCGCGACAGAACCTCTGTCGCCTTGTTTCTGCCCTGGCTGAATGTCTATGGAACACACCATGACCAACGACTTCGATCTTTCAGCGATCCTGCAGGGCGGGTACGCCGGGCTGATCGTCAAGGGTATAGAAACAACCGTGCAACTGGCGTTTGTTGCCTGGTGCATGGCCATGGCGGTTGCCTTGCTGCTGGTGTCGATTCGCCTGACGGGAAACAAATACGCCGAACGCCTGGTTGCGGGTTACGTGTCCTACCACCGCAATGTGCCCACGCTGGTGCAACTGATGCTCTGGTATTTCGGTATTCCGACGCTGCTTTCCGAGAGTACCCAGATCTGGTTGTCCAACTACAGCACCGAATACCTGTTCTCGGTCATCGCGCTGGGACTGTGCCAGGCGGCTTATTTCAGTGAAGACATACGCAGCGGGTTGCGTGCCATTCCGGCCGGGCAAGTTGAAGCGTCGCGAGCCTTGGGCCTGGGCTATGTGCGCTCGATGCGCTACGTGATTCTCCCGCAAGGGATACGCAACTGCCTGCCTTCGTTGATCAATCACTCGGTCCTGCTGTTCAAGAACACCAGTCTGGTCATGGCCATCGGCGTCGTCGAGTTGACCTACGCCACGCGTGAAGTCGAGAACTACACCTTCCGCACTTTCGAAGCGTACCTGGTCGCAACCGTGGTCTATCTGGCCATTTCATTGATGCTGATGGGCCTGGGTGCGTTGCTCGCCCGGCACTTCAGCAAAGCCATGGCGAGGTAGGCGGCGATGTTCGATGTACTTACGATTGTTCGCGAGAACTGGACCTTGCTGTTGGTCGGCCAATACCCGCACGGGCCGATGGGGGGGCTGGTTTCGACGCTGATTCTGGCTGCGCTGGCATTGCTGCTAGCGTTTGCGCTGGGCCTGCTGCTGTCGCTGGCGCGGGTCTCGCCGTGGCGCTGGCTGCGTTATCCGGCGACGGTGTGGGTCTACGTGATGCGTGGCATTCCGCTGTTGATGGTGATTTTCTGGACCTACTTTCTGGTCCCGTTGCTGATCGGCTACAACATCACAGGCTTCACCACCATGCTCTGCACGCTGGTGGTCTATCAAAGCGCCTACCTGTGCGAAATCATCCGCGGTGCGATTCAGGCACTGCCGACCGGGCTGTACGAAGCGTCCCGGGCTTTGGGCATGGGCTACCCGCGCACCACGGTCTGGGTCATCCTGCCGCAGGCGCTGTACAACGCATTACCGAGCCTGATCAGTCAGTTCATTTCGATCATAAAAGAGACGTCGCTGGGCTATGTGATCAATGTCCAGGAAGTGACCTTCGCTGCCAATCAGATCAACAACCAACTGCTGACCAAGCCGTTTCAGGTGTTCTTCATCCTGGCGATCACCTACTACGTGTTGTGTTACGGCCTGACCCGTCTGGCCGCAGTGGTGGAACAGCGGATTGCCCGCAAGCGTGAAGGCAGCGTGTTGCCTGCACCCGTTCCCCGGCCTTTGACTACCGACAATTGAGGGTTGCCCGATGCATCCTATGATCATGTTTTCCAGGATCAACAAATGGTATGGCGAGTACCAGGCCCTGACCGAAATCACCGCTGAAGTGCAGCGCGGCGAAGTGGTGGTGCTGTGCGGGCCTTCGGGCTCGGGCAAATCGACGCTGATCCGCACCGTCAACCGTCTTGAAGAGGTTCAGCAGGGCCAGATCCTGTTTGACGGTCATGACGTGAACGGCACTGACGCCAACGTCAATCGGTTGCGCAGCCGCGTGGGCTTCGTGTTCCAGAGCTTCAATCTGTTTCCGCATCTTTCGGTGCTCGACAACATTATTCTGACCCCGACCAAGGTACGCGGCTTGAAGAACAGCGAGGCACGCGCCAGAGCAATGGAACTGCTGGATCGGGTAGGGATGGCTCACAAGGCCGGCGCCTATCCGGCACAGTTGTCCGGCGGTCAGCAACAGCGTGTAGCGATTGCCCGGGCGCTGGCCATGGAGCCGCCTGTGATGCTCTTTGACGAGCCCACCAGTGCACTCGACCCAGAAATGGTCGGCGAGGTGCTCAGCGTCATGAAAGGCCTGGCCAAAGAAGGCATGACCATGATGTGTGTCACTCATGAGATGAATTTTGCCCGGGAAGTGGCAGACACCATCTGGTTCATGGATGCGGGGCAGATTCTAGAAAAATCCAGCCCCGAAGCGTTCTTTCAGCAACCGGACCATCCGCGTGCCCAGCGCTTCATTGCCGACCTGCGCAGCCATTGAGCGCAGGTCCTGATTTCCCCGAATTCGTTCATTCATTTCCAGGAGTCTCACCATGCCTATGAAGTCTTTGCTGGCTGCACTGGCGTTGTCGCCATTGGCGGTTTCGATTGCCCACGCTGATCAGCTCAGTGATGTGATGAGCAAGAAAACCCTGAGTTGCGGCGTGTATGCCGACGTCCCGCCGTTCTCGGCACCTGACCCGAAAACCCGCGAACTGGTGGGCATGGACGTCGACCTGTGCAGGGCTCTGGCCAAGCACATGGGCGTCGAACTGGAATTGAAACCATTATCGGTCGAAGCGCGTATTCCAGAAGTCAAAATGGGGCGCGTGGACGTGATTTTCGCCAATCTGGCGTACACCAGGAGCCGCGCTGATCAGATCCAGTTCAGTGATCCTTACTACATCGCCAAGGAAACCCTGGTGGTGCGGGCCGCCAACGCCGATCAGCCCAAGACTTTTTTCAAGGGCAAGCGCATCAGTTCGACCAAAGGCTCTACGTCCGAACAGTCGATCCGCCTGGCTGACGCTACGCCAGTGACCTTCCAGGACACCGGCTCTGCCTACATGGCGTTGCAACAGAACAAGGTGGTAGGTCTGGTGACCAACACCATGACCGCGATCAAGCTGGTCGGGCAGGCCAAGGCCAGTGGTGTCGAGCTGGCCATCGCCAAGGAGCCGATGGCACTGGAGCCCATTGGTGCCGGCATGCGCCAGGGCGAACCGGCGTTCCTGGCAAAGGTCAATGAATCGCTGCGGGCGATGGAGGCGGCGGGCGAAATCGACGCGATATGGGCGCAGTGGATCGGCCCGAATACCGAATACAAGATGGTTCGTGAAGACAAGGTGCAAAGCCTCAGCGAATTGAAGTTCGATCCATTGCCCTGACACGCAGCATGAAGCCGGCTGGAAAAACGTCGGCTTCATGACCTGCCGACCTCGGGACCCTGCCACGACGGTGCAGCAGCGTCTTGATCAAACCTTGATAGTTCCTTGAAGGTTTATTGATAGTCGACGTTCAAAGTGCTGCCAACCGTCTGAATCGTTGGCAGTGCCCGTGTGGGTGCCTGAAAGGAAAAAATGTCTGATCGCTCAGGTTGCGCTCCTCCGTTGCCGGTCGGCGCCTTCAGGCGCCAAACCCAAGCGTTTCGGCCTATCGCCGGTATGGCTGGTTCCTGTCATTGCGGCCCTGATATGCCTGTCGCTGTTGATCAACAGTGCGCTTTCGAAAGGCCCGAGAATTTTTATCAGCTTTCAGAGCGCCGAGGGACTTGAAGCGCACAAGACAAAGGTCAAGGTCAAAAATGTCGTCATCGGCGAGGTGTCAGCCGTTGCCCTGAGCAAAGACCGCACAGGTGTGGTGGTGACGGTGGATCTCAACGCCGACGCCCGGCCTTTCACCGCTCAGGACTCCATGTTCTGGGTAGTTCGTCCACGTATAGGCACCCAGGGCGTGACCGGTGTGGATACGTTGCTGTCCGGGTCATTTATCGCGGCAGACAGTGGTACTTCCACGCACATGAAAAAACACTTTGTCGGTCAGGAAAGCCCGCCACCCCTTACGTTTGGCGTAAAAGGCACGCGCTTCACCCTGCACGCCCAGGATATGGGCTCACTCGATGTCGGTTCTCCGGTCTACTACCGGCGCATTCAAGTCGGTCAATTGGTTGCCTGCCGTCTGGCCGATGATGGCAAAGGGGTGGACGCCGAGATCTTCATCAATGCCCCCAACGACAGGTTTGTAACCACTGACACGCGGTTCTGGAACGCCAGCGGCATCGGCATGACGGTTGATGCCGATGGATTGAAGATAAAGACCGAATCGGTCTCGACGGTATTGGCCGGAGGTGTGGCCTTCGTTGAACCGGATTACAGCGCTCATGCGCCCAGGGCTGCAGAGCATGCACGGTTCAACTTGTTCGAAGATCAGCAAAAGGCGCTGTCGCCGCCCGATGGCGAACCCGGTTACATCCGCATGATGTTCAGTCAGTCGTTGCGTGGTCTCGAGGTCAACTCGCCCGTAGAATTCATGGGGATCAATCTGGGGCGAGTGGTCTCGGTCGATCTGGACTACGACGCTGCCCGCCAGTCGTTCTCCAGTATCGTGGGGGCGGTGATCTACCCGGACCGCCTGGGGATGGCCAATGAAAAGATCGTAAGGACATTGGGCACTGCCGACGACTCGCGCACTGCGCAGTTGATCGCCGACTTCGTCAAGCGAGGCCTGCGTGCGCAGCCTCGCAGTGCGAGTCTGCTCACGGGACAGCTCTATATTTCTCTCGGGTTTATCGCAAACGCTGCGCCAGCGCAGTTCGATGTCAATGCACGGCCGCTTATAATTCCCACCGTACCCGGAGAGCTGGAAAAGGTGCAGGAGCAGGTGCAACTTATCGTTGAGAAGGTCGGTAAACTGCCGCTGCACGAAATCGCCGGGCATCTGGATAGCAACCTCAACGAGGCGCAAAAGACGTTCAAACTGTTCAACACTGACGTGATGCCTGAACTTCGCAGCATTCTGGCGCAATCCCGAAGCACGGTGGCGATTGCCGGTGCGACGCTTGCCGAGGACTCGCCGGTACGCCAGCAAGTCAACCGGACAATGGATGAAGTTCAGCGCACGGCACGCTCGGTGCGGGTGCTGACAGACTATATAAGCCGCAACCCCGAAGCATTGATCCGTGGTCGCAGCCAGCAGGATGAGCCCGGTGTCTATCCGGCGGCCAATCCTGCCCAAAGGTCTGATTGAGCTGGAGTCAAACGCGTTTAGTATCTCGGTTTTACTGCCTTCCATTCCGGCTTGTACTTCTGCATCTGCTTCACATCATCACGCTGACGGATGCCACAGCTGAGGTACTGGTCATTGAGCTTGCCGAGTTGATCATAATCCAGTTCAAGGCCCAGGCCCGGCGCGCGGGTGATATTGACGCAACCGTCGACAATCGGCAGCTTTCCGCCCTTGATGACTTCCTCGTCCGGCTCCTGCCACGGGTAGTGCGTGTCGCAGGCGTAGTCAAGGTTGGGTACGGACGCGGCGACGTGTGCCATGGCCATCAGACTGATCCCCAGGTGCGAGTTGGAGTGCATCGACACACCGAGGCCAAAGGTGTCACACATTTTCGCCAGCGCCTGAGTGTCGCGCAGGCCGCCCCAGTAATGATGGTCGGCGAGCACGATCTGCACGCTGTCGAGGGCCACACTGCGACGGAATTCGTCGAAATCGGTCACCACCATGTTGGTGGCCAGCGGCAGGCCCGTGCGTTTGTGCAGTTCCGACATGCCATCCAGGCCCGGTGTAGGGTCTTCGTAATACTGCAGATCATCGCCCAGTAGCTCGGCCATGCGGATTGAGGTTTCCAATGACCAGTTGCCATTGGGGTCGATGCGCAGCGGATAACCCGGGAAGGCCTTTTTTAACGCTTTGATGCAGGATACCTCGTGTTCCGGTTGCAGCGCTCCGGCCTTGAGCTTGATGCTCTTGAAGCCATAGGCTTCGATCATGCGCCGAGCCTGGGCAACAATCTGTTCCTCGTTCAGCGCTTCACCCCAGTTGTCAGGCGCATATGGCGCGTCGGTGTGCTGTGCGTATTTAAAGAAGAGATAGGCGCTGAACGGTATCCGCTCGCGAATGGCACCCCCGAGCAGGTCAACCAATGGCAGCTCCATGGAACGTGCCTGGAGGTCCAGAAACGCCACTTCGAATGCCGAATAAGCATTGCTTACCGCCTTGCTGGCGTGCGAGCCGGGCGCCAGTTCGGCACCCGCCAGGCTCGCAGGCTTATGCGCCGCGACCGTGGCCTGAACGATGCTGCGCAGTTGATTGAGGTTGAACGGGTCGATGCCGATCAGCTGGTTCTGTACGTGTTGCTGAATCAGCAGTGCCGGGGCGTCACCATAGCTTTCACCGAGTCCGATGTAGCCGTTATCGCTTTCTACCTCGATGATCGAGCGCAGGGCGAAGGGTTCGTGAATGCCGCTGGCATTGAGCAGTGGCGGATCGCGGAACGCGATAGGGGTGACGGTCACACGTATGATTTTCAAGGGGCTGTCTCCCGGTGGTCAGGGTTTGAGGCTGGAAGGGGTGCCAGGCATGGCAGCACTGTGAGTCGCAATCGGCTGTGCGCTGGGTGGACTGCCGACCTGCGGCGTGGTGCGGGCAAAGAAAATCACGACGGCAGCCAGTAATGAAGTCGCCGCCAGTCCGTAAAGCCCACCCTGAATCGACCCGGTGGTCTGTTCCAGAAAGCCGAACGTGGTGGGCGCAACAAAGCCGCCCAGATTGCCGATGGAGTTGATCAGCGCGATGACCGCTGCGGCAATGCGTGCATCCAGATAGCCCTGAGGAATCGGCCAGAACAGGGCAGACGCGGCCTTGAAGCCGATGGCCGCGAAGCAAATGGCTACAAACGCGAATACCGGGCCGCCAATGGTGGACATGAACATGCCGACGGCGGCGATGATCAGCGTGACAGCGACCCACGCCTGTTGGTGCTTGAAGCGCGCCGCCAATGCCGCAAAACCATACATGGCCACAATGGAAATGATCCACGGCACCGAGTTGAACAGCCCGACCTCGAAGTCATTGAAGCTGCCCATCTTGCGGATCATGCTCGGCAGCCAGAAGGTAGCGCCGTAGATCGTCAGTGCCACCGAAAAGTAAATGAAACAGAACAGTAGGATCTGCCGGTCCGCCAGCAAGCGGAACACCGACGGCCTGACGGTCTGTGCTGCTTCACGCAGCCTTTGTTCTTCAGCTAATGCAGTGCTGAGTGCGGTCTTTTCTTCTTCACTCAGCCAGCTGGCCTCGTGGGGGTATGACTGTAGCCAGAACCAGACGAAACCGCACAGCACGATCGAGGCGAAGCCTTCGATGAGGAACATCCATTGCCAGCCATGCAGGCTCAGACCCTCGATGCCGAGCAATGCACCGGACACCGGCCCGGAAATCACCGAGGCAATTGCCGATCCGCTGAGAAACAGCGCCATCGCCTTACCGCGATCGCTGGAGGGTAGCCACTGGGTGAAGTAATAGATGATGCCCGGAAAGAAGCCGGCTTCGGCCGCGCCAAGAATGAAGCGCAGCACGTAGAAACTGGTTTCTCCCTGAACGAACGCCATGGCCATGGCGGCTGCGCCCCAGGTAAACATGATGCGGGTCAGCCAGGCGCGGGCACCGTAACGCTGCAGCAGCATGTTGGACGGCACTTCGAACAGTGCATAGCCGACAAAGAACAATCCGGCACCCAGCCCATAGGCTGCTGCACCGATACCCAGATCGGTTTCAAGATGGCTGCGCACAAAGCCGATATTGACCCGGTCGATATAATTGACGATGAACATCACCACAAACAGCGGCAACACGTGGCGTTTCACCTTCGAGGCCGCACGGGCAAGTGCCGTGGGGTCAGTAGTACCAGGGACGGTATTCAAGGGGCGGCTCCCATTCATTGTTGTTTTTGGGGTGAGTCGATCATGCGCGGGTGTATTATTCCTGTCCAATCCAGTTAGTGACTTGATTGATACCGGGAGTGGATCAATGTTCGAGCTTTCCCAGCTGCGTTGCTTTACCACGGTGGCCACGGAACTGAACTTCCGCCGTGCCGCCGAGCGGCTCAATATGACTCAGCCGCCATTGAGTCGGCAGATCCAGCTACTGGAGCACAATCTGGGTGTCGAGCTGTTCACGCGCAGCACCCGCAGCGTGGCGTTGACGGCAGCGGGCAGGGCGTTCTTCATCGAGGCGCAGACGTTGCTGGAGCGTGCGCAGCAGGCGGCTCTTTCAGCCAGGCGCTTTGCCGAAGGCGATATCGGCTCGGTAACCATCAGCTTTGTCGGCAGTGCGGTATACGAGTTTCTGCCCAGGGTGATCGCCGAGGCGCGGCTCAAGCAGCCACAGGTGAAGATTTCCCTGACTGAGATGAACACCTATCAGCAGCACGAAGCGCTCAGGGCGCGGCGCATTGACCTGGGTATCGTAAGAGCGCCGCTGTTTCAGCCGGGCTACGAAAGCGAATGCCTGGTACGCGAACCATTCGTGCTGGCGGTGCCGGCCAATCATCGGTTGGCTCACGCTGACGCAGTCGCGGTGGCTGATCTGGATGGCGTGCCGTTTCTGATGTATTCGCATTCGGCCTACCCACCGTTCAACGAACTGCTGACCGGCATGTTTCGTTCCGCACGAGTGGCGCCGGAGTATGTCCAATGGCTTGGATCGTCACTGACTATTCTGGCACTGGTCAACGCCGGCATGGGCCTGGCACTGGTGCCGCGTTGTGCGACCAATGTGGTGTTCAAGGACGTAGTGTTTCGTCACATTGATCTGGGTGAGGGTGTGCAGAGCGAGTTGCATCTGGTCTGGCGTGGCGACAATGACAATCCGGCGTGCAGGATGCTGCTGGAGGCCATTCGCGCGGCCGTCAGGGCTGATGAAAGTTGATGCGAAAAACCTTGCTGTATGCTGGCGTCGACTATCATTCATTCAGTCGATAGTCATCATCATGCAAGGCAAGTTCTGTTTTTCCGGCAAAGGAGGAGGATGGCGCCATAGCCACCTGCTCCAAAGGGAGACGACGCGATGAGAATGTTTAATCTGTTGACGTTTGCTGCCGTGTTAAGCACCAGCATTGTGTTCACTGCGTCGGCCAACGCCGCCGTCTCGCCGGTCTCTGCGTCTTCCGCCCAGTCTTGCCATTTTGCGCCGGTGGCCGACAGCGCCTCCAGCCTGCAACACACTCAGTCGGTGGGTGTTTTGTACAGCGAAAATACCCTCAGTAATCTCCAGTACCTGAACAACTACCATTCTGTAGCGCTCAAAAGCGGGCAGAACGGAGCGCTCGATTCGCGTATTCGCAACGCATTCGTCAGCAGTTCGGACCCAAAACTGGCCACCGCCTGGCTGGTGGGTTCATTACAGAAAGAGTTTGCCTCGGTGACTGTCTACGATAGCCTCGACGCGCTGATGCATGCGCGCCCGGATGTTGTGGTCATGCTCGACACCTACAATCGTCTGGTGAGCAAACGCAACAGTCAGGTCGAAGCACGTTTCATGGCCCGCTTTTACGACACCAATCTGCAGTACATCGGCAAGGCGGAAGGTGAAGTGGTCAAGGACATGACCTCGGTCTGGGTGCAGGGTAAAGCCGCTCCGGAAATTGCCGCACAGATCGATCAGCAGCGCGAGCTGCAAGTGAACGCGCTGAAACAATTCGATGCGTCGCTCAAGGCGCTGGTCATGCAGGCCGATCGGGCTCAAGTCGCGGCGAACTGAGCCTGAATCACGCCTGGAAATGGAGCGCTGGCCTGGCGGACACTGTCAGATATGCCTTCTGCCTCGCGCTCCGCATTACACCCGCCTTCAGCTATTGATGACCTCGGCGAAGTGCTTGCTGAACGCGAACTGTGACACTCCCAGTACGCAAGTGATGGTTCGCGAACCGTTGCCTTGCAGTTGTATCTGTCCGCAATGGTTGTCCTGTGGCGTGATGTTGGTGTTGACGGACAGAAACTGCTCATCCACTTTCGTCGCTTCAATGCCGCCCGCCATCAGCACGGTCGCCAATGGATCGAATATCGGTACCGGATAACCTTCGGCGTGCGTGCCCGATTTGGTTTCAAGCACCTGCCTGACCAGAGTGGCCACTGGATCGGTGGCGGTAATCTGCTGCGAGTAACTGGCGTCGAGGATAACCTGATTGCAGACGTCAAGCGGCACAAGCGTCAACGGCAGGTTCGACTGGAAAACGTTATTGGCTGCGACGGGGTCTATAAATACATTCCATTCGGCAGAGTGGTTACTGCTGTAGGACTCACCCTGATCCCACGCCTTCTGAGCGTCGTTCAATGTGGCGACATTGCCATCAACATAGACGGCACCCGCCATGGCAACAATCCTGTCGATCATCTGCACGTCTGCGGGCTGGCTGCTCAGCGAGAGCATCTTCGCGATGTTGGTAAAGCCGCCGAGCGATAGAACAGTGATTGTATCCTGGCTGTTTTTTACCGTCTGATACAGGTACTCCCACGCAGTAAGGTTCGACACCTCCGGTAACGCAGCAGGATTAAGGCTTCCCAGAAGACCCATGATGTCATTCATATCGTTTTTGAATGGTTGTGGAAACCGGTTGTCGTATTCGAGTGGCTGAGCGGTGCCTCTTGCAACGACGGTGCCGAGTCGATTGCCAATGCCCAGCAAATACTGCGCGATGATCACGCCCCAGCCCAGATCCGTTTCGCCGCATCCCGTGACGGTAATACCGACGATGTCGATGTCCGGTCTTTTCATCAGGTAGGCGATGGACAGCACGTCGTCCCAGCCCATGTCCGTATCGATAATGACTTTCCTGCTCATGGTAATGCTCCCTGCCCATAGGGGGTAAATGAAAAGAGGTTGCAGACGCTGTTGATATGCCCGGGCACACGACCAAACAGTGTATCGCCGGTTTATTTCAATTAAACCGATACGCGGCCCGATTTAACCGTAAAGAATTAACCACACCCGCCGAGAGCATGACAAGCAAGCCGACTATCACGTGGCTTGCATGATGAGCAGCAAGCCACGTGTGCTTTGACTGTAGTGACAGAGAAGCCTTGCGATGCTGAAAAAACTAGTGGGTGCTTTGCGCACCCTGATGTCTGTGCCCGCTGATAATCCCAGGCTATTGCAGGCCCAATACGTTGCGTTGTCCCGACAACTGCCGTTGATGTACTTTGTGCTGCTGGTCAACACCTGGGCGTTGGCGTTCACCCATTGGAGCACCGCGCCGATGTGGCTGACGCTGCTGGTTCCGGCGCTGCTGACGACTATCTGCGCCATTCGCGCGCGCAAGTGGCTGCTCACGGTAAACCGCCCGCCACCGGCCCCGGCAACCATTCTGGCGACGTTACGCGGCACCAATGCTCTGGCAGGTTTGATCGCTGCCGGTTTCGCCGCGTGGTCACTGTCGCTTTATCCCTATGGCGATGCCTATGCCCAGGCGCATGTGGCGTTTTTCATGGGCATCACCGTGATTGTCTGCATCTTCTGCATGATGCACTTGCAGCCTGCAGCGTTGACCACGGCAGTGGTGGTCAACACTGCGTTCGTTGTGTTCTTCGCCTCGACGCACAACATCACGTTTATTGCCACGGCGGCGAACATCGTGCTGGTGTCCATTGGCATGCTGATCATTCTGCAGTATCAGTACCGTGACTTCACCAGCCTGGTGAACGTGCAGGTCAGAACCGAACAATTGAGCAATGAGAACCTGCTGCTGGCCAATCAGGACAGCTTGACGGGGCTGCCCAATCGTCGACAGTTCTTTCAGACGCTGGACGCGGCCATGAACGAGGCGCTGGCGCATCGCAGCGGGCTGGCGGTGGGTGTGCTGGATCTGGACGGATTCAAGCCGGTCAATGACCTTTACGGGCATCGTACGGGGGACATGCTGCTGATGCTGGTCGCTGAACGCCTGACCAGTGTCTCTAGCAATACAGTGCATGTATCCCGGCTGGGCGGTGACGAGTTCGCGCTGGTTATCAAGGGCGACATCAGCAACGAGGCATTGCTGGCGTTCGGTAAGCACCTGTGCGACCTCATGCACGAAAGCTTCGAGCTGTCGGACATGCCGATCCAGATCGGCGCGACCCTCGGCCTCGCGACGTTCCCGGCCACTGCGGACAATGCGACCCAGCTGTTCGAATTTGCCGATTACGCGCTTTATCAGGGCAAAAATCATAACCCAGGCACCACGTGCCTGTTCTCTGCCAGTCACCGCCAGCAGTTGCATGCCGATGGTGTGACTGAGCAGGCATTGCGACGTGCCAATCTCGACACCGAGTTTCACGTGCTGTTTCAGCCGATCGTTGAAAGCTGCACTCGTCAAACCGTGGCTTTCGAGGCGCTGGCGCGCTGGAACAGTCCGGAGCTGGGTCCGGTATCACCGGCACATTTCATTCCGATTGCCGAGCGAATCGGCATGATCAACAAGCTCACCGCGCCTTTGCTGACTCACGCGCTGCAGAGGGCTTTGTCATGGCCTGCACCTGTCAGGCTGTCGTTCAATCTGTCTGCCCACGACTGCGCGACCTGGGAAAGTGTCAGCAGAATTGTCGAGATCATTGAAAGCAGCGGCTTCGATGCCTCGCGGCTGGATCTGGAAATCACAGAAACCGCGGTGATGCAGGATATCAACCAGGTGCAACAGGCCATCGCGCAGTTCCGGAAACTGGGCTGCGGTATATCGCTGGATGATTTTGGCACCGGGTATTCGAGCCTCAGCCAGTTGCATGCTTTGGCACTGACCAAGCTCAAGATCGACCGCAGCTTTGTAACCGGCGTGCATAACAATCCGGCCAGTTACAAGATCGTCAAATCGCTGATCGCCCTGAGCCTGGACATGTCCCTTGGCTGCGTGATCGAAGGCGTCGAAACGCAGGATGAATTGAATGCACTGACCAGCCTGGGATGTACGATGGTTCAGGGTTACTTCTACAGTCCGCCGATCAGCTTCGAGCAGACGCTGGTGTGGATTGAAACACCCGATGAAGAGCGCACCTTCGGCTATGCCGCCTCGTGCCCGCTCTGATCAATCTGGCTTGAGCCACTCACCTGCGTGCGTGGAGTAAGATGCACTTTTGATCTCCACGGAATCTTTCTGATGAGCAAACCTGGGCAGACCGTTCTTGTCGCGCTGCGCAAGATGATTGCGTCAGGCGAGCTGGCTGCCGGCGAGCGTTTGATGGAAGTGCCGACCGCCGAGCTGTTCGGTGTATCACGCATGCCGGTGCGCATGGCGTTTCGGACGCTGGAGCAGGAAGGCCTGCTGGTGCCCTTCGGCGGCCGTGGTTTTCAGGTGCGCTCGATCAGCCCGATGGAAATCGCCGGTGCGGTCGACGTGCGCGGCGTTCTGGAAGGGCTGGCGGCGCGGCAGATGGCCGAACGCGGTTTGACACAGGACGCACGCGACGAGCTTGAGGCCTGTCTGGTGCAGGGTGATGGGCTGTTCGAAAAGGGCTATGTCACTGAGGATGACCTCGAGGTCTATCACGATATGAACATGCGCCTGCATCGAGTGATTGTCGCCGGCAGTGGCAACCGAGCCATTGCCGATGCACTGGCGCGTAACGACCACCTGCCTTTCGCCTCGGTGACTGCACTGGCAGTGGATCGGGACAACCTGATTCGCGAATACCGACGCTTCAATTTCGCGCATATGCAGCATCATGCGGTAGTGGATGCGTTGATCAGCGGGCAGGGCGCTCGTGCCGAGGCCATCATGCGCGAGCACGCCAACGCCACCTTGCGTTATGCCGAGATTTTCGGGGCTGGCGTGAACGAGCGCATGAAGGTCATTCCGCGCCCGGACTGATCAGAGTTCGAGCACCAGCAGTGGGGTTTTCGAGCGAGAGCAGCAGGGCGTGAACTGATCGTTGAGGGCCTGTTCGTCTTCAGTCATAAACAGGTCCCGATGATCCGGAATGCCCTTCAAAACCCGCGTCAGGCATGTACCGCACACGCCTTGCTCGCACGACAGCGGGATATCGATGCCGTGGCTTTCGAGCACCTGAGCGACCGTCTTGTTGGCTGGAATGGCAATGACCTGGCCAGTGCTGGCGATCTCGATCGAAAAGCTACCGTCATTGCTGGTATCTGCAGGCTGTGCGGAAAAGTACTCGCGATGCAGATTGTCTTCAGACCAGCCAGCCGCGCGGGCGCTGTCGAGGATGTATTGCATGAAGCCACCCGGTCCGCATACGTACAGATGGGTATCGGGCTGCGGGTGGGCGAGTAGCTTAGCGGCATCCAGCGCAGTGTCGGGCTGCTCGTCAAAGTGCAGCGTTACCCGGTCGGCAAATGGCGAGTGTTTCAGACGTTCGATAAACGCGCCGCGCTCGACGGAACGAACGCAGTAGTGCAGTTCGAAATCGGCACCCTCAAGCGCCAGCTGTTCCGCCATGCACAGGATGGGCGTGATACCGATGCCTCCGCCGAACAGGAGTGTGCGACGGCTGGTCTCGGTCAGCGGAAACAGGTTGCGCGGTTCGCTGATGCGCAATTGCGCCCCTGGCTGAATCTGTTCGTGCAGGCCGCGCGATCCGCCACGTGAAGCTGGATCGTTAAGCACGCCGATCAGATAGCGATGACGCTCGTTCGGCGCGTTGCACAGCGAGTACTGGCGTATCAGCCCGTTCGGCAGATGCACATCAATGTGTGCACCTGCCGTGAAGGGTGGCAGCAGTTCGCCATCAGGTCGCGCCAGTTCAAAGCTGCAGATATCCAGCGCTTCATCGTTACGTGATAACACGGTCACGTCGATCATGGTATGTCCTCGGGTGACCGCGACAAGGGTCACTTCTGATTGTTTTCAACACATCCGGACTGGCAGAAGACCGTCATTTCGTGGCCATCACGGGAATCTGTTCAGGCGAGCCGGTCCGCTCGGCAGCGATCAGGCGTTCCAGAATCTTGCGCGACTGCACGCCGCCGGCATCGATATTGAGTTTGAGCAGATTGCGCTGTGGGTGCTGAAGCAGGTTCTGTTGCTGGCGTTCAAGCATCTCCAGATCTTCGGTGAAAATCTTGCCCTGACCTTCGCGGATCGACGCGGTCAGTTGTTCGTCAGCCGGATTGAAGTTGCGCGCCATGCCCCAGAAGTACCAGATCGAAGTATCGGTTTCCGGTGTGATGAAGTCGACGACGATGCTCGACGCCTTGAACTCCTGGGGCGCGTGATAGCCGCCTTTACCTGCGTGGGCCACGCCGACTTCGATCAGCACATGGCTGGGCGGTGTAAAGCGGCAGATCTGCCAGCGATCGACCGGCACATCGTCGGCCAGATTGTTGCCACGCAGCGCCATTTGCCAGAACGGCGGCGGCATGATGTTTTCCATGTGGCGCGCGGTAATGACTTCTTCGCCTTCGACAGTCGTGACGGGAGCTGCCTCGTCAATTTCCTTCTGGCCGATGCTTGACGCATGCACGTAAGTTTCGTGGGTAAGGTCCATCAGGTTGTCGATCATCAGGCGGTAGTCGCACTGAATATGAAAAAGACCGCCACCGTAGGCCCATTCGTCGCTGACGGCCCACTCGAGATGATGGATGAGTGCCGGATCAGCCTTTTCCCGGTCGCCTGGCCATACCCAGATGAAGCCGTAGCGCTCGACTGCAGGAAAGGTCCGGTTGCACGGGAAGCCCCGAACACGTTGGCCGGGCATGGAAACGGTCTTGCCGTCGCCGCCCATCACCAGCCCGTGGTAACCGCACACCAGGTGACCGTTTTCGACATAACCCAGCGAGAGCGGCGCGCCGCGGTGCGGGCAGAAGTCTTCGACCGCGACCACTTGTTGGTTCTGGTCGCGATAGAACACCATCTTTTCGTTGCAGATCTGCCGGCCCAAAGGCTTTTCGGCGACTTCATCCGCTGTACAGGCGACGTACCACGTATTTTTCGGATGCATGGCGGTTCTCCACGGTTCGATTATTGATCTTATGGATCCACAGAATGAATCATGTTGCTGTCCTCGCGATTATTAATGCCACAGGATTGAGGTTAAGCCAATGATTAAATTTATTAACTATTATTTAGTGGATCCACTGAAGGCCGCTCATGCGGATCCGGATGCCAGCAGTGCAGCTCGTAAACGGGGCGCGAGCGCTTCCAGCAGGGTCTGCACAGAACGCAGTGCCCGGCAGTCGGGACGGGTCAGTAGCCACAGATCAGTGCTGCATCCTTGCAGCGGCTCACTCAGCCGCTCCACAGTACCGAGACCCTTGACAGTGAAATCGGTCAGGGCCGCCACGCCCAGACCGGCAGCGACCATCTGAGAGATCGCCGACATGTTGCTGCAGCGGTAGCGCGGGCTTACCCCCGGGAACGCCTGCTTACGCCAGATCACTGAGGTGTGATCCGGCATTGAGTCGTCCGGGCTGATCCAGGGGACGGAGGCGGGGCTTTGCGCCAGTGCATCGCGGTATTCGGGACGGCCACAGATAAAATAGTCGGCACTGCCCAGGCATCGTCCGATCAAGTGCTCGGGCGGGGTGTTGGTCAGGCGCAGGGCAATATCTGCATCGCGACGACTGAGGTTGGCGAACGCATTGGAGGTGGCCATTTCCAGCGTGAGGGCAGGGTACTGCGGCATGAAATCCGCGAGGGTCGGCAACAGCAGGCTGTGCAGGACAGCGTCGGTGCAGGACAGCGTCGGTGCAGGTCAGGCGCACCGTACCGCTGACGACCTGTTCGCCTTGCTGCAAGGCGATACGGGCAGCGGCGAGTGCCTTTTCGGCGTGCTCTGCCTGCTCGGCCATGGCCTGGGCAGTGTCCGTCGGGATGTAGCCGCGTCGGTTCTTCTCGAACAACGCTGCGCCAAGAGCGGCTTCAAGGCGTCTGATCGAGCGAAACACTGTCGAGATATCAACGTTCAGCAGATCGGCAGCACGTGCCAGCGTGCGGCCGCGCACCAGTGCCAGTACCAGGGAAAGATCGGCATGGGTGATTTCATATTGCATTGGTGCAATGTTCCTTTGCCTGGGTGCCTATGTTTGTTGCGTGAGTGACTATCCTAGACTGGTTTCATTGTGGTTGGATAGCCTGCTATCGACCTGCAGGCCCACCAGACTTCCGAAGGATTCACATATGTCACGACCTCCCTTGATCGGCGTTACCGCCTGCCGCCAGCAGTTGGGCAAGTATTCCTCTCACACTGCGGGCGACAAGTATGTCGAGGCCGCAGCGTTCGCTGGGATTCCGGTCATCCTCCCTGCGCTCGATGTGCCTGCTGAACCTGAGCAACTGCTCGCGTCACTGGACGGCCTGCTGTTTACCGGTTCGCCGTCCAATGTCGAACCGCGCCATTACAACGGACCGGCCAGCGCGGAGGGCACTGCCCATGACATCTGTCGGGATCGTACTACCTTGCCGCTGCTCAGGGCCGCCATCGCTCAGGGTGTGCCGGTGTTGTGCATTTGCCGTGGCTTTCAGGAACTGAATGTCGCACTCGGTGGCAGCCTGCATCAGCGGGTGCACGAGTTACCTGGGTATCTGGACCACCGCGAGCCGCACAGCGATGTGCTGGCCGTGCAGTACGCGCCGCAACACGCAGTGCATGTGCAGCCGGGCGGTTTGCTGGACGCTCTCGGGCTGGCACCGGGGTTCGAGGTCAACAGCCTGCACAGCCAGGGTGTTGACCGTCTGGCATCGGATCTGCGTGCGGAAGCGTTGGCACCCGACGGTCTTGTGGAAGCGGTGTCCTTGCCTGGCGCGCCAGGTTTTGTGCTGGGCGTGCAGTGGCATCCGGAATGGGCGCTCCTGGACAATCCCGTCTCGCTGAGCCTGTTCACGGCATTCCGTGAAGCCTGCCTGACTTATGCCAGGCACCGTCGCGACCGCTAAAGCGATGAGCTGCTGAGTGTTATTGCCAAACGTGATTTAATATCCGCCGTTACGGCCTCGGGCAGTGGACAGTCCATTGCGCCGAGGCCGTCTCATTTACCGGATATCTTTCGCATAAGGCCACTATGGATACGGGAGCACGACTCAAACTGGTGCGTGAGAGCTACAAGCTGTCGCAACGTGAACTCGCCAGACGCAGTGGTGTGACCAATGCCACGATTTCCCTGATTGAGCAAAATCGTGTCAGTCCCTCCATCAGCTCTCTCAAGAAGCTGCTGGAAGGCATCCCTATGACGCTGGCGGACTTTTTCACATTCGATCAGCCTCCCGGGCAGGATCAATATGTGTTCCGGGCCGGTGATCAACCTGACCTGGGGCGCAATGGCGTTCGCTTGTTACTGGTCGGCGCGACCCTGCCGAGTCGACAGATGCGTTTTCTGCGCGAGCAATACGCGCCGGGTGCCGACTCCGGCGAAGAACCTATCGTCCACAGCGAAGGCGAGGAGTGCGGGCTGGTGACGCGCGGCACGGTGGAGCTGACCATCGATGGGCAGGTCAATATCCTCGGTCCTGGAGACGGCTATTATTTTCCGACTACATTACCGCACCGCTTCCGCAACGTCGGCCAGGACGAGGCCGAGATCATCAGCTCCAACACGCCGGCCAATTTTTAAGGGGCAGTTGCCGTGTTACGTCTAAACCTCATTGACATGGCGTTGCGATAGTTCCGGAGCGTCTTGTCCCCCTGTATGCGGCTCAACTGACCAGCGCCGCGGGTATGTACCCTTGTGGGTTCATGCACTGCCAGCGCCATGCGTCGGTAAGCATCGAATCAAGGTCGTGCCTGGCGTGCCAATTCAATTCACGCAATGCTTTCGAGGGATCGGACCAGCACGCGGCGACGTCTCCGGCCCGTCGGGGTTCGAGGATCAAAGGCACGGCGTTGCCAGAGATACGCTCGAAGGCGTGAACCACTTCGAGCACTGAATAACCCTGTCCTGTCCCCAGATTCCAGACGGATACCCCGCGTTCGCGGTGTATTCTATCCAGCGCTTTCAGATGGCCATCGGCCAGATCCATGACGTGAAGGTAGTCACGCACACCTGTTCCGTCCTGCGTCGGGTAGTCAGTGCCATAAATATGCAGAGCAGGGCGCAGCCGATTGGCGACCTGGAGCAGGAACGGCAGCAGGTTGTTCGGTGTGTTGCAGGCCGACTCACCCAACAGGCCGGACGGATGTGCGCCAATGGGGTTGAAGTAACGCAGCAGTCCGATCGACCAGCGCGGATCCGAATGAGCGACGCTTTTCAGCACCTGCTCGGCCATCAGTTTGGAATGCCCGTAAGGACTCGTCGGCAAGCCGAGTGGACAGTTCTCATCCAGCGGCATCCGCTCACACTGGCCATAAACCGTTGCGGATGAGCTGAACAGCAACTCGAACACGCCTGCTTCTGCCATTACCTGACACAGCTTTACGCTGCCGCTTACGTTGGTCTCGAAATAGCGCAATGGCTCCCGGACACTTTCGCTCACAGCCTTGAGCCCGGCGCAATGCACCACCGCCTTGACAGGGTAACGAGCGAATAATCGGTGCAGCGTCGCTTTACTGCGAATATCGCCATGAATGAAATCTACGTGTCGCCCGCTGAGTTTCTCTATCCGATTCAGCGTCTCTCGCGAACTGTTACTCAAGTTATCGAGTACCACTACATCGCGGCCCTTCTCAAGCAGCTCAAGCGTAATGTGAGCGCCAATGTATCCCGTACCGCCGGTCACCAGAATCATGGTTGTCCTTCCTGGATTTTCGCCGCCTCGGGAAGAGGCGAGCTGATGGCTCCATGCCATGACCTTTATTACCGGGCCGACAGGGGAGCCTTGCTTGCGAAAATCAGGACCAGACCACCGCGTGGGAAAAACGTACCGCAGGTGCCAAAAAGCATTCGCTCAAGACTAAGTGGGTATTCGTTCCGAGGAGTTCAACGGCTCATCCCCAATGGCGCTTACCCTTTATCGGAATCACTGAACAACTGTTTTGTCGTGCGCTCGACATTGATAAGCGTGTCCGTGACGCATTCCTGTTTTTTTCACTCACAGGGTTGCACCACGTACGACTATGAAACAGCCGCCCACGCACACTCCACATGAATGCCGTCGAAGTTCAGCCCTTTGCAGAGCCCTTCAGTTTCATCCAGGACTTTTAACAGAAGGGAAACTCTATGAACGGTGTTCAATCAATTCTTTCCGAAGCTTCGGTTTCAGCCGGGGTCGAGACTGCAATCAGACCTTTGCTGTTATGCCTGTCCCACCTCCGGTGGGGTTTCGTTTATCAGCGTCCACAGCACATCATGTCGCGCATGGCGCGGGATTATCAGGTGTTGTTTCTTGAGGAGCCTGTTCTGTCGGACTCTCCAGGTGTCTGGCTTGAGTCACTGCCGCAAGCATGCGGCGTCACTGTGCTGGTGCCGCATCTGCCCTTGAAGATGCCGGCCGGCGAGATGATTTCTGCGCAGCGCGCGTTGCTCGACAGCTTTCTTGATGCGCAACGGTTCGGCGAGCTGCTGCTGTGGTATTTCACCCCGATGAGCCTGGCATTTACCGACCACCTCAATGCGCAAGCGACAATCTTCGATTGCATGGATGAGCTGTCTGCGTTCAAAGGTGCGCCGCCACAGCTTGTCGAACAGGAGTGGGCGCTGATGAAGCGTGCAGATGTTGTCTTTACTGGCGGCTTCAGCCTCTGGGAGGCCAAGCGACTGCAGCATGCTAACGCACACGCCATGCCCAGCAGCGTCGATGTAGAGCATTTTTCAGCCGCTCGCAGCGTGCAGTCTGACCCGGTGGACCAGCGCTGCATTCCGTACCCGAGACTCGGTTTTTTTGGCGTCATCGATGAACGCTTTGATATTCAACTGGTTCGAGAGGTGGCAGCGGCACACCCCGAATGGCAAATCGTGTTGATCGGCCCTGTAGTGAAGATCGATCCGGCAAGCCTGCCGCTTATGGCCAATGTCCATTATCTGGGCAACAAGTCCTATGACGACTTGCCAGCCTATCTGGCCGGTTGGGACGTGGCGTTGATGCCATTCGCCCTGAACGACGCCACACGCTTCATTAGCCCGACCAAGACTCCTGAATACCTGGCGGGTGGCTGCCCGGTGGTCTCAACCCGGATTGCCGATGTTGTGAGAAGGTACGGGGCTTGCGGTGTCGTCGCAATTGCCGACGATGCCAAGGCGTTTACGCACGCGATTCACGAGGCGCTGACGCATAAAGGTGCTGACGATTTTCTGCGCAAGGTTGACGCAGTGCTGACCGGCGAGTCCTGGGATAACACCTGCGCTGCGATGAAGGCTCATATCAGCCGGGTTGTCGTCAGGAGGGAAATCGAATGACCGGTATAACGCCTGAATCAGCCGCTCTGGACGATACGTACTATGACTTCCTGATTGTCGGTGCAGGTTTTGCCGGCAGCGTGCTGGCGGAAAGGCTGGCGGCGGGGCTGGGCAAGCTTGTCCTGCTCATCGACCGACGTCCACATATTGCCGGCAATGCTTACGATCATCTGGACAGCGCCGGGGTGCTGGTTCATCAGTACGGGCCGCACATATTCCATACCAACGCCGAGCGGATCGTGGAGTATCTTTCACGATTTACCGAATGGCGAGACTACGAACACCGTGTACTCGCCAGTGTAGACGGTCAGTTGCTACCCATTCCGATCAACCTCGATACCCTCAACAGTCTGTACGGCTTGCAGATGAACGAGCAGCAAGCCGAAGCGTTTCTTGCCCGTCGAGCCGAACCCGTCGAGATGATAAGGACCTCCGAAGATGTCGTGATTAATCAGATCGGTCGCAAGTTGTACGAGAAGTTCTTCCGGGGTTATACCCGCAAGCAATGGGGTCTGGACCCGTCGCAACTCGACAAGTCGGTTACTGCCCGGGTACCCACCCGTACCAATGCCGACAGTCGGTACTTTACCGATACCTTTCAGAAAATGCCGCTGCATGGCTATACGCGGATGTTTGAACGGATGCTGGATCATCCGCTTATCAGCGTCAGGCTGGGGGTCGATTTTGTCGATGTTCGTGAGCGGGCGCAGTATCGACATCTTGTCTATTGCGGGCCGATCGATGAATACTTCGATTATGAATATGGCCGTCTACCGTATCGGTCGTTGCGTTTCGAACACAAGACCGTCGATCAGGCTCAGTTTCAATCTGTGGCGGTGGTTAACTACCCGGATGAGGCGGTTCCTCATACGCGTATCACAGAATACAAGCATCTCACCGGTCAACTGCACGCCAAAACCAGCCTCACGTATGAGTTTCCGTGTGCCGAGGGCGATCCTTATTACCCCATTCCCCGACCGGAAAACGCCGAGCTATACAAGCGCTACAAGGCATTGGCCGATCAGTCGGCTGACGTCACTTTCCTCGGGCGGCTTGGCACTTACAAGTACTACAACATGGATCAGGTCGTGGGGCAGGCTCTGGCGTTATACCAAAAGCTGGCCGATCAAGCACCTGGGCCGAATACCGAACCGCTTCAACAGCCTGCGCGAGGTTGAGCATGAGCGGGTTGTTCGACAGCTTTTTCATGGGCGGATTCGAGTGTGCCAGTCATCGGCGACGCGATGGTGTGCGACTCGACCTGCTTGATTCCACCGGCCACAGTCGTTGGCTCCAGGCAGACTTCGCTGCAATGGACGCATGCGCAATCCGTACGGTGCGCGACGGCTTGCGCTGGCATTTGATTGAAGCAAGCCCGGGCGCCTACGACTGGAGCAGTTTTCTACCCATGTTGCACACCGCGCGGCATCAGGGCATACAGGTAATTTGGGACCTGTGCCATTACGGTTATCCCGATGATCTGGATATCTGGAGCCCGCAATTTGTCGAGCGCTTTGCGCGATTTGCCGCGGCGGCGGCTCAGTTGATCAAGGATGAAGGGGAGACAGCACCTTTCTATTCGCCGATCAACGAGATTTCGTTTTGGAGCTGGGCAGGGGGCGAAGTGGCTTATTTTAATCCCGGCAGCCGGCAGCGCGGCATGGAGCTCAAACAGCAACTGGTGCGGGCCAGTATTGCGGCAATAGACGCGATACGCACGATAGCGCCCAGCGCACGCTTTGTTCAGGCCGAGCCATTGATTCATGTCGTACCGGCCACGCGAGGTCACGGCGAAGCAGCGGCGGCAGAATGTTATCGACAGGCGCAGTTCGAGGCCTGGGATTTTTTATCCGGACGGCAATGGCCCGGACTGGGCGGTCGCCCCGAGTATCTGGATGTGCTGGGCGTCAACTTCTATCCCCAGAATCAATGGCAGTTCAACGGCCGAAAGCTCTTGCAGAGCGATCCGCAATACAGACCCCTTCAAGGTATGCTGAGCGAGCTGCACAGGCGATACGCCAGACCGCTATTGATCTCTGAAACCGGAGCCGAAGGCGCTCAGCGTCTGCCCTGGTTCAATTACATATGTGCAGAGGTTGGCAAGGCCGTCAGGGCCGGCATACCGGTGGAAGGTATCTGCTGGTACCCCATTCTCGATTATCCGGGCTGGGACGACGACCGATACTGCCCGGCAGGATTGCTCGGGTATGCTGACGAACAGGGCAAGCGGTCTGTCTTTAAACCTCTGCAGAATGCAGTGCGCGACAACGCAAGTGAATGGGCTGCCCTATTCAAAAAAAGAGCGGAAAAGCGCTGTTTGAGTGACGGTGTTCCAAGCGCCAAGCCCCTCGAATGAATATAATCCGGTTTTTTATCAAAGACCTCAGAACCCTTGAGAGGGTAGACCGGTCTCAGGTTTTAGCACACGTGGCAGTCCCAACCAATTATTCGTGGAGTTTCTGGAGTGTCGGAAAATAAAACCCGTGTCGACAACGCGGCGACGGGAGATATCAAACATCAGGGAAAAGATATCTTTTTTGCGGCGGTGGAAACGACACGGATGCCGATGATCGTGACCGACCCCAATCGCGCTGACAATCCGATTATTTTCGCCAACCGTGCCTTTCTGGAAATGACGGGGTATGCGTCAGAGGAAATTCTCGGCAGCAACTGCCGGTTTCTGCAAGGGCCTGAAACTGATCGGGCGGTGGTGCAGTCCATCCGCGATGCGATAGACGAGCGCGTGGATATCTCTACCGAGATTCTCAACTACCGCAAGGACGGTTCTTCGTTCTGGAATGCCTTGTTCATTTCTCCGGTTTACAACGATGCCGGGGACCTGATCTATTTCTTTGCCTCGCAACTGGATATCAGTCGGCGTCGAGATGCTGAAGAGGCCTTGCGTCAGGCGCAGAAGATGGAAGCCCTGGGGCAGCTTACCGGGGGCATCGCTCACGACTTCAACAACCTGTTGCAAGTCATGGGTGGCTATATTGATCTGATCGGCAGCGCTGCGGAAAAACCCGTCATCGATGTGCAGCGGGTTCAGCGCAGCGTTTATCACGCAAAGTCTGCAGTCGAGCGCGCGAGCACGCTAACCAAGCAATTGCTGGCATTTGCCCGCAAACAGAAACTGCAGGGGCGAGTGCTCAACCTCAACGGCCTGGTTTCTACCACTGAGTCCCTGATCGAGAGTACGTTCGGGCCGGAAGTTACGATCGAAACCGATCTGGACCCGGCATTGAAGAACTGCCGTATCGACCCGACTCAGGCAGAAGTTGCCCTGCTGAATATTTTCATCAACGCCAGGGATGCTTTGATTGGCAGACCGGACCCGAAAATATTCATTGAAACCCGCAACCTGGTTGTCGATGAGCTGGCCAATATGTCCTATGACGGCCTGCTGCCGGGCCGCTACGTTTGTATTGCCGTGACCGACAACGGCATTGGCATGCCATCCAGTATCAGGGATCGGGTAATGGACCCGTTTTTTACCACCAAGGAGGAGGGCAAGGGCTCCGGCCTCGGTCTCTCGATGGTCTACGGCTTTGCCAAGCAGTCCGGTGGCGCGGCCAGGATCTATACCGAAGAAGGGGTTGGAACAACACTGCGCCTGTATTTTCCGGTAGACGAGGCTGTGTTGAGCAAGACCGACCCGCCAAAAGCCTCCGAGAGACGTATAGGCAGCTCCGAGCGGATCCTGATCGTGGAGGACCGGCCAGACGTCGCCGAGCTGGCGAAGATGGTGCTGGATGATTACGGGTATGTCTCCGAAATTGTCCTGAATGCCCGTGAAGCACTGAAGCGGTTTGAATCCGGCAGCATGTATGACTTGCTGTTCACTGACCTGATCATGCCGGGCGGCATGAACGGCGTCATGCTCGCACGGGAAGTGAGGCGCAGGTATCCCAAGGTCAAAGTGTTGCTGACCACCGGGTACGCTGAAAGCTCGATCGAACGAACCGACATCGGTGGTTCCGAGTTCGATGTGGTGTCCAAGCCATGCATGCCTCAGGAGCTTGCCAGGAAGGTCAGGCAAGTACTGGACGGGCCGAACGGTATCGCCTGAAGGAACGGTATCGCCTGAAGGGGGCCGGACAATGAGGACCTGTCTGTTTCAGCAGGTCCTCATACCGTAAGGCGAACTGAGGCAGGCGCCGGAGTACTATTCCGACACTGTTATTCTGGCGTGCGTTCTTTTGCGCTGTTATCAAAAACCGAACAGTGGATATGCGCACTCAGTGTGTGGCGCTTTACGTTGCGCATTCTTCTGATTATCTCTGTTTTCATCAACAGACATCAGACAACTTCAATCATCAGCATAACGGTATAACAAGATAACAAGGCCGGAAAGTTGTAAGGCGCTTGGAGCGTTGCCCTCACGTTACATTCCCTTGATAGGGATCAATATCGTTACCGATTTTATGGGCCGGTGGGCGCGCGAAAAAAAGTTTATAAAAATTTTAAACTTCTTGAGCGCCGTCTGGGTCATTGAAGTGTACGCCACACATTTGTGCGTTCACTGCCAATGACTCAAAGGACTATTATTATGATTCGCGACGACCGTATCGCCCCAGGTGCCCCTGTGTACCACGAAACTCATGCAGCGGCTCCGCTGCTTAAACGAATCTCCTGGAGTGCGATTCTGGCCGGTGTTGTTCTGGCCATGGTTGTTTCGCTGCTGTTGAATCTGTTGGGGACGGCAATCGGAAGTGCCAGTATCGATCCCATGCAGGAAGCCAATCCACTGTCCGGCATTGGTACGGGTGCAGGTATCTGGGTAGTGGTCAGCTCGGTTATTTCTCTGTTCGTCGGTGGTTGGGCGGCAGGCCGTCTGGCTCAACGCGAAGGCGCTTTTCATGGTCTGCTGGTCTGGGCGAGCGTATCGCTGATCACGGTCTATCTGGTGTCCAGCGCAGTGACAGGTGTCGTGCGCGGTGGCCTTAATCTGGCAGGTAGCGGTATGTCGGCACTGGGCAGCGGTATCGCTCAGGTGGCACCTGCTGTTGGCGGCAAGATTCAGGATCAGCTGCGCGCTCAAGGCATCGATTTCAACCTGGATGACATTCAGGGCGAGATCGAAACAGCCATGCGTCAGACCGGCAAGCCTGAGTTGAACCCGGACAATGTCAAGCAGGAAGCCCAGGCAACTCAGGAAGATGCGCAGAACACTGCCAAACAAAGCGCACAGAATCCTCAGCAAGCCGATGAGCAATTGGGCGGCCTGATGGACCGTATCAAAGCCAAAGGCGACCAGGCGTGGGATGCTGCCGATCGTCAGGCGCTGGTTAACCTGATCAAGGCGCGCGGCAACAAGACTGACGCCGAAGCCAATCAGATCGTCGATCAGGCTCAGGCCAGCTATCGTCAGGCTTATGCCAAGTACCAGGAGCTGAAAGCTCAGGCAGAACAGAAAGCTCGTGAAGCCGCCGAAGTGACTGCCAAGCGCGTTTCGCAAGGTGCCTGGATTCTGCTGATCACTCTGGTGATCTCGGGTCTGGTCGCGGCGGGTGCAGGTGTACTGGGTCGCCGTACTCAGCCGCCAGCCAAGGTCGTTGCTGCGGTTTGATGTAATGCGCTGTATCCAGATCTGAAGGAATGGGGAGCGTTTATCGCTCCCCATTTTCTTTTCTGGATACCGATTCTGATGTATCCAGTATTGTTGGGTGTGTCATAAAGCTGTTTGTCATTGTACGTAAAGCGCACTCACTCAGCGCACTATCCAAAGGCGCCAGTGTCGGCGCCCGCATCTATAATTTGGCCGAGGTCACCCTACTCACCGGCCAGTAACTTCCAGTCATGCCGCAGACGTTTATCGCTCACGGCCCACTTTTCCACTTTCCAATTCCTGTTCGGGTGGCTCTACCGCCTGGATCATTGCGGAACGCTCAAAAATCAAATGTGCTGACAACGCGTTATTTGGGAGGTCGCTGATCTCAACTGTGGCACCTGTGTCATCAATGCTGCTCACGGTGATGCGCTTCCCCGACAGCAAATCGTCTAACGACTTGTCTTGCTCCAATGGAGCGTCTTTCATTCCTCTCGGGCTGTCTGGCGTTGTATCCACGAGCGTGTTGGAGACGGAGTTGCGACCAAAACGAGCCACTCTCACAATAACGCCGTTGACAAATGGGTCGTCCGGGGACCAGCTTTCAAAGCCTGGTGAAAGCGCACGAAACTCCAGCGTCAGATAGCTACCATCGCTGCGATACAGGTGTAAGCCTCTGACGACCGAGGCGGTGGCTTCTTTAAACAAGGGCGCAATTTTATACGTTCCATTTTTAATCACTTCAGTGAACTGTTGATCTGTAAGCCAGCCTGCATAGTACAGATAAGGAATAGGATAAAGACGTGACCCTCCGCCATTCAGGGTATCCGAGGGATCACCGCTGTCAGTGACGACGCACTCATTGCCACTGAGTTGCACAACATTTTGACGGTACGAACAACGTTCCAACGATTTCGCGTGCGGCCCGCCGAGACTATGACCAAACTCGTGTTGCCACATCCACGGCTTCCACCCCGAACCATTACCCATGGCCCAAGAGCCCGGCCTTGCAGCAAGCCCCGCCCAAAAGCATGACGTTGAAGGAATTTCGACGGCGACGTAATTATAACTGCTTGCGTCAAATCCTCTTTCGCGCGCGAGGTTTATGGCTTTATGCCTCAGCTCATCTGATGGGCAATCCGAAGGTAGCGGACCCAGGTCCAGGTCCGTCACCGTATCCACCTTGAACGTTAGTTGTCCGCCGGAGGCCATACGAACCGCGTTGATGAACGAATAGTTATCGCCAGGGCTGCCCACAAAGCCCTGTTGAACCTTTGCGAGGTCGGTAGCGGGTTCATTACTGTATTTTGCATGCAGCAGCAGAACTGTCTTGTCCCCTGTGAAGGGGCGACTGGGGATGGAAGGGACCGCCAGCTCGAACTGCCACGTCACTGCAGGCGACTGTACCGCCGGCACCATCTGGACCGTATCTCCTGAAAAACCTAGCGTCTCCTGGCCACCCAGATCGTTTCGGTATTTATTGCCTAGAATAAAACCAGGCACAGAAACGAGCAGGGGTCTGCTATAACTCCACGAGCGTTGCGAGGTATAGCCACTGCCTTGACAATCCATCATTTTGACAGTGGAGCCCAGACACTTTTCTCTTTCTCCGCCGGCCAGTGAACGATTGGTCAGCTTGTCGTATCCCGCCGCGATCAAGGACATCCGCCAGTCTTGCCTGGCGTCACTCTTGCAGGGAGAAAATTCGACATCGACGTTATTGGGAGACAGCGCGAGACACGTTTCCTGCCCCCTCTCAACGTTCCTGATATACCCATAGCGTTTGGCGATCATCCAGTTCACTCCGTCGTCCCTGGGACTACCGAATACTAACTGTTCGTCTGCATTGCTGTGCAGATAGTTGTCATATCCTCGATCGCTAATGTATTTATTTGATAATAGACTCGGGGTGTTGCCTTCTCTGCTCCAAAGACGCTTGGACTGATAGTCATTACCGTCAGCACTGGCGCAGGTTGCCATTTTGACGCTGTTTTGATTCTCTGCAAACAAGCACATTTGTTGCTGAAATTCGCCCAGAGCTTTGTTTTTTATATACAGCCTTGGCCCAACTGGAGTGAAAAGCCATTGCTGAGTGTGCCGGCCTGTGCAGGTTTCCAGCGCCACGGAGGTCGCGTCATCGACCAGCGTCAAGCACTTTTCGCTGCCCCGAATGGTGTTGACTATCTCCTCATAAATAGGTTGAGTGATTGTCCATTCTGCGGCGGCCTCTTTGGCACTGCCAAATACCAACTGCTCGTTTTCAGCGCGACTCAGGTAGTGATCAAACCCCAGATCAGCTATATATTTATTCGACAATATACTTGGCGTTTTTTCGTTTCGGCTCCATAGCCGCTTGGACTGGTAGTCATTACTGTCAGCACTGGCGCAGGTGGCCATTTTGACGCTGCTTCGATTGACCGCAAACAAACACATTTCCTGCGCTGACCCGCCCAGCGCTTTGTTCTTTATATAAAACATGTTGCCCGATGAAATGAAAATCCACTGCTGACGGTCTGTGGTGTCACACACCTGCAGTGACACAGCGCTCAAATCACTGTCGAGCGCCAAGCACGCGGAGGTGCCGTGAGACGTGTTAAGTATCTGTTCATAAGGATTCATCTCTGCGGAGAAGGCACTCGAATGAAAAAAACACAGCAAGGATAAGTACGCAAACGCCAGTAATGTTTTCATGACACTCCCTGTATCGTGGTGGCGTAGTATCCCTTACGCCGTTCATTTTTACTTATTCCAAAACGACTTCACCCTCAGCACCGGACTGAACCAATGGGGCGGTAAAGTCCGGGCATGTACCACGATAAGTCATGGTGTCTATAACATTAGCAGCTCCGCAACGTGACTTGACTCAGTCGATGAGCGGTGCGCTCATGGTGTCGAATGTAGGGGGGAGGCGCGTGCGCAGCGTTCAACATTTTTCGTTTATACCTTCCCTTTGCAAAGGGCTGTATTGGCATAACAGTTTCCAGTCTGCGACCCGTACCGGCCTGAAAGAACAATCATGAAAATCCTTTCACTCAACTTTATCAATTTTTCATATCTCATTGACCAGGCATCGACGTCTTGCTGATCAACCTGTCCTTTGGCAACAGGCAGCGCCAGCACAGTCGCTGTTTGCTGAACAGGTCAGGCATGCGGAGCGAATTGATGAGCCAGGGTGACAAATCCAGAGTGACGAATACCAGGGCGTTGGTGCCTTCTGGCGGCAGGCGCAGCAATGGGCTGTATGCTTCTATGAGTTCACGCATACTTTCGCCGTTATTGCTGCTGCTGAGTGCCTTGCTGTTTTTCTTCGCACTGGGAAATCACCAGTTGCAGAACTCGACAGAGCCACGCGTTGCTGGCATCGCCATGGAAATGCACCTGAGCGGCAACTGGATTACGCCGAAGCTGAACGATCAGCCTTTCCTGGAAAAACCACCGATGAGTGTGTGGCTGGCATGCCGGGGGAGGTGATTTCGCCGTGCTGGTGTGCGAGTCCGTGCAACACAAACGCATTGTGCTGGCTGATTGGCTGCGCCCGGCAATGTTCACGTTGCTGGGCCTGACCCCGCTGCTGTGCTGGTTGTGTTTCCTGTATAGCCAAGGCGGTGTGCAGGCCTTGAAGGATGTTCTCTGGACCAATAGCGTCGGCCGCTTCAGTGGTTCGTTCGAAGAAGCGGGGCATTATGAGCCTGCCTATTATTACCTGACAAAACTGCCCGAATCCTTTTTACCATGGAATGTCCTGGTTTATCTGGGACTGTGGCACTTGCGCAAGCAGCTAATGGCCAACCGTTATCTGCTGTTTTTCACCCTGTGGTTGAGTGCGCAGTTCCTGCTGTTATCGCTGGCTTCCAGTAAACGCATGGTTTATCTGATGTCGTTGGCACCCGCCGCGGCGGTTATTGCAGCGGAATATGCGTTTTTTCTGGGCGAGCGATTGCAGGCTCGGTCGGGTGATTCTTCGTTTGCGGCGCTTATCAGTCGCAATCAAAAAGCAATCATTGCCGCCGGAGTCGTGCTGATAACGGCAGGTTATCTGAGCGCAGCCGTATAGCGGGTACCACGAGCAGACCGGCAGTTGTCATTTCTGCCGTTGACCGACAAGGTTCACGCCCTGCAGTTGCAGGGACGGCAGGTTGCTTTGTTCCAGCCCAGTGAACGGCTGGCAGGGGCCATCGTGTTCTATAGCCAGAGCTTGCTTGAAACACTCGCTTCTGACAGGCAACTGAACAGCTTTCTTGCAAACGCCGACAAAAACGTCGCCGTCATGGAAAGTCTGCAGGTGCCGAGGCCACCGCTGCGGATTATTGACAGCGTCAAGGTCGGAGAGCGTAGTTACTATTTTGTCAGCCAGGCACCAATGGCTGTCGATAACTGACGGCCACCCAGCATCGTGATCGGCGCTGAGCTGTTATACGGCCTGGCCACTGACCACGTCGTCGTAATGCGTCCACTGTTTCTGCGGGATCGGCAGGTCGCACGATTCACCTCGACCCATGGGGAAGTAGTGGAAACCTCGTTTTGCCAGCCGTTCCGTGTCATACAGATTCCGGCCATCGAAGATGACGGGCGCGCTGAGCCGCTGCTGTATCAGCTCAAAGTCCGGAGCTTTGAACTGCTGCCATTCGGTGCAGATGATCAGTGCGTCTGCATCGTTGAGCGCCGATTCCGGTGTTCCCATGAGAATCAGGTCCTTGCGATGACCATAGATGTGCTGGGTTTCCTGCATGGCTTCCGGGTCAAATGCCCGAACGCTGGCACCGGCTTCCCACAGTGCTTCCATCAGGACACGGCTGGGGGCATCGCGCATATCATCAGTGTTGGGTTTGAATGCGAGGCCCCACAAGGCAAATGTCTTGCCGCGCAGGTCGCCCTCATAAAAAGCATTGACCCGCTCGAACAGTTTGTTCTTCTGCCGCTCGTTAATTGCCTCGACGACCGACAACAGGTCGTTGGAGCAGTGGACTTCTCTGGCGCTGTGGATCAGCGCGCGAATGTCCTTGCCAAAGCATGAGCCACCATAGCCGCAACCCGGATAGATGAAATCGTAACCAATGCGTGAGTCTGCACCGATGCCCAGTCGCACGGACTCGACGTCAGCGCCCAGATGCTCTGCCAGCTCGGCGATCTGGTTGATAAAGCTGATCTTGGTCGCCAGCATGCAGTTGGCGGCGTATTTGGTCAGTTCTGCGCTACGCAGGTCCATGAACATGATCCGGTCATGATTACGGTTGAATGGCGCATACAGCTCGCGCATGACTTTGCGCACCGCTTCATTTTCGCAGCCGATGACAATCCGGTCCGGTCGCCGACAATCGTTGACCGCCGAGCCTTCCTTGAGGAATTCCGGGTTGGACACAATATCGAATTGCAACAAGCGACCGGCGTGACGCAGCGCTTTGTCGATATGGCCTCGCAGGGCATCTCCACTGCCGACCGGCACGGTGGACTTCTCGACGATAATCAGCGGGTCACATCGGTGTCGGGCGATAGCTTCGCCTACTGCGAAAAAACCGCTCAGATCGGCCGAACCATCCATTCGGGAAGGCGTACCGACCGCAATGAAAAGCACCTCGGCGTGGACCACCGCCAGTCGCTCGTCGGTGGTGAAGTGCAGGCGCTCATGGTCCAGGTTGTCGCGCACGAGATTGGCCAGGCCAGGCTCGTAAATGTGCACCTGCCCTTGACGCAGTTGATCGATTTTTTCCTGGTCAATATCCATGCAGACAACATCATGGCCGACTTCGGCAAGTACGGTCGCTTGTACCAGGCCTACATATCCGCTACCGAAAACGCTGATTTTCATGGGAAAGATCCTGAGTGGGTGAGCTGGGGATGCGGCGCAGGTTGATGGTCAGGACACCTGTCACGATCAGCGTGACACCCACAGTTTTCGATACCGTGAACGTCTCGTTGAAAAATGGCAGTGCAGCGGCCAGCGTATAGACCAGCGCATAGCTGATACTGAGCAACGAATAGGCACGGCTCAGAGGCAAATCGCGAAGCGCCAGCAGCCAGAAAAGCATGGAAAATGCATAGGCTGTGATCGAGACGCAGATGACGGCGACAGCGCCGGACTCGACCTGCGCGGCAGCCTGCAGGTTGAGCCACTGTCCGGGCGAGGGCAGGCGGCTCATGCTCCAGCGCATGCCTAATTGCGCGCCGCTGACCAAGCCAACGCTGGTCATTGCGCACATGATCGCGCGGCGGCGGCTCATGCCTGGTGCCCCAACTGAAGTACACCGACAAGGATCAGCGCGATACCAAGCCAGTGTTGCGGATCAACCGGCTCTTTGAAAACATAGCGACCCACCAGTGTGATCAGTACGAAGTTGAGGCCCAGCATCGGATAAGCGATGCCTACCTCCATGCGTTGCAGTACCAGTAGCCAGGTCAGCAGACCCAGCCCGAGGAAGACCATCGCCAGCCAGAGCCGCTTCGAGCGCAGTGCAGTCAGCACGCCGGGAAATGCACCGCGCCAGCCTTCCACTGCGTACTTCTGTTCGATCTGGCCCAGGCACGTCAGCAGGCATGCGCTCAGCAGCATCAGCCAGGTCATAATGTTGACTTCTCGTAAATGAGGATGACCAGGTTGCCTTCTTCGTAGCGCATGCTGCTCTTGGGAAGTCGCTCAAGCTCTTGCTGCTCTTCATCGCTCCTGCCACGCATGATGACGCCGACCCGGCCGTCGCTGCGGGCGTTAGCCAACCAAGTGTCGATGTCCTGCAAACGGACTTTCCGGTTCTGCGCGTCCGGATAACCCAAGCCGTATTCCAGTTCGCCCCAGGTATTGAACAGGGCGATTTCCGGTCGTTTCAAACGCCACGACAACGCAGAGGCAGCGCCCAGATCATTGCTCAGCAAATGTGTGCAGGCTGCCAGCTCCGCGTGATGCCTGGCGATAAACTGGTCGGGAGTCTTGTTGTACACCACCTCGTTCGGTAGCGCCGTGGGCAGCAAGGCGATCAGCAACCAGCTGCCCACTGCCGGCATGGCCCAGAAGGTCAGGGGCCGGATGCCCTGCAGGGCGCAGGAGAGCGTCCACCCGACAAGCACGATGACCGCCAGCAGCAAGTGCATCGGTTCGTTTTCGTACACGGGCTGCTTCAATTGCAGGTAAATCAGCGCCAATAGCCCGAGAAACGTCACGGTCGCGTTCAGTATTCCGTTAACGCGTAACGCCGTGCCCCGGCCCTGATTGAGACATTCGACCAGAGCGTCGGCCATCAGCAGCGCTACAGGCAACAGGCAAGGCAGTATGTAGGTCGGCAATTTGCCTTTGCTCAGACTCAGAAATGCCAGCGGCAGTACCAGCCACATCAGCAGGAAGGCAGTCTCGGACCGACTCTTTTGTTGCCACGCCTGCTTCAGCGTCGTCGGCAGCAGCGCTGCCCACGGAAGGCAGGCCGCTACCAGCAGAGGCAGATAGAACCACCAGGGTTGGGCATGCTGCGCATTGTCCCCGGCGAATCGGCGAATGTGTTCGTGCCAGAAAAAGTAGCGCCAGTAGTCAGGCTCTTGCCGGTACACGGCCAGCGCCCAGGGGAGGCAAAGTGCAACGGCAATCGCCACCGCGAGCGGGCCGAACCTGAACAGCTCAGCCAGCCGTCTTTGCCACAGCATGTAGGGCAGAGTGATGATGACCGGTAGCGCCCAGGCCAGAAATCCCTTGGTCATGAAGCCTATGCCGCAGGCCACGCCGACCAGCGCCCAGGCAATCAGACGGGCGCGGCCGATGCTGTGCACGGCGTACCAGAACGTTACCAGCGTGGCGTTGGTCCAGAGGGTAAATTGTGGATCGAGATTGCTGTAACCCGCCTGGCCGGCAACGAAAGCGAAACTCATGAACAGCAGAGCGCTGGCAAAACTTTTGCGCGGGTCGCCCCAGATTTTTCCTGCCAGCAGGTAGGCCAGCAAGATGCTTAAACCTGTGCTTAACGCCGAGGCGATGCGCACACCGAACAGATTCTCGCCAAAGACCGCCTGGCCAAGGGCAATCAGCCAGTAGCCGGCAGCCGGTTTTTCAAAGTAACGCAACCCCATGAAGTGCGGCGCGATCCAGTTGCCGCTGTGCAGCATCTCCTGGCTGATCTGGGCATAGCGGGTCTCATCGGGAATCCACAAGCCGTGGAAGCCAAGTGGCAGCAGATAAGCCAGCGCGAACGCCAGTAACAGCAGTGCGCAGTCACGGTGTCTGCAGTGCATCACTGTTGTACCCCCAGCCAGCCTTCGCGACGGGGCAGGTGGCCGCGAACAAGGTGTCCGCAAGGCAGCGTTTCAATGGACTCCGGCAGCAGTCGGCCCAGCGGTTTGAAGTGGATTTCCCGGGCATTGGCTTGCCGTAACAACTGCCTGAAGCCATCAGCCATGAGGATGCCCTCAACTTCAGCGTGAATCGTGTAAACGTTGAGCTTTCGCGCAGAAAAACGGCTGAGAATATAGTCGTTGAACGCTCCCGGCTGGAGTTGCGGGCCCACCACCTCATCGAAGGTTGGCAAGTCCACCGGAATCTGAGGTGCGCCGAGGCTGCCATCGGCCAGTTCTGGTCGAAACAGGCTGGTGCCGCGGCAGTCGCTGTTGTAGCGAAAGCCGAAAGCCTGTTTGGCCTGCACGATATGCTGATCGGCACGCCAGCCTGCTGCTGCCGAGCAGATCACCGGGTTGCCCAGAATGTCGCTCAGGCAATCGACGCCCCGGTGTATCTGTGCGGTCAACTGTCTGTCGTTCCAGCGCCCGGCATTGGCTTGCCAGCCATGATGATCCCATGCATGCAGGCCGACCTCGTGACCTGCATCCAGCGCCCGGCGCATCAGCGGGCCAAGGTCTCGTCCGATCGGTTTGCCCGGCCAGGCAGTGCCCGCCAGCAAAATGTCCCAGCCATACAGGCTCGCTGCCCTGGAGCGAAGCATCTTCCAGAAAAACGCGGGGCGTGCCAGGCGCCACAGATGGCGGCCCATGTTGTCGGGACCGACGCTGAAAAAGAACGTCGCCTTGAGCCTGGCTTCGTCAAGTATGTCCAGCAGTCTTGGCACGCCTTCGCGGGTGCCCCGGTAAGTGTCGACATCGATTCTCAGGCCTGCGTGCATCAGCGCTGGCCCGCCTTTTCAGCCATGGCTTCGCGAAGGAAGAAGTCCAGGGTTTTGCCGATGGTCTCGCCCAGCTCGATACCGGGAGTCCAGCCAATCAAATGCCGGGCGTTGTCGACGCTCGGTTTACGGTGGCTGACATCCTGATAACCCTTGCCATAAAAGGATTGGCTTTCAACTTCGCGAAATCCTGCAAACGGTGGAAAGTTGCCGCGCAGCGGGTGCGCTTCGAACTGGCGCAATAGCTCCTCACCCAACTGGCGGATGCTGGCTTCATTGTCGGGATTGCCGATGTTGATAATCTGACCGTTACAGCGGCCATCGCGATTTTCAATAACCCGCGCCAGCGCCTCGATGCCGTCGGCGACGTCGGTGAAACAGCGTTTCTGGGCTCCGCCATCCACCAGCCGGATCGGCGTACCTTCCACCAGATGCAAAATCAGTTGGGTGATGGCCCGGGAGCTGCCAATACGCGCCGAGTCCAGTCGATCAAGACGGGGACCCATCCAGTTGAACGGGCGAAACAGGGTAAACTGCAAGCCTTTCTGCCCGTAGGCCCAGATAACGCGGTCCAGCAGTTGTTTGGACACTGAGTAGATCCAGCGTTGTTTGTTGATCGGGCCAACAACCAGATTCGAGGTGTCTTCGTTGAAGCTGGCGTCCTGGCACATGCCATAGACTTCAGACGTCGACGGGAAAATAACCCGCTTGTTGTATTTCACGCAGTAACGGACGATCTTCAGGTTTTCTTCGAAATCCAGCTCGAACACCCGCAGTGGATTGCGGGTGTATTCAATCGGCGTGGCGATTGCCACCAAGGGCAATACCACATCGCATTTCTTGATGTGATACTCGATCCACTCGGTATGGATGCTGATATCACCTTCGATGAAGTGAAAGTTCGGCTTGGTGCGCAAACGCTCGATGGCGTCCGAACCGATGTCCATGCCGTAGATCTCGTAACGATCGTCCTGCAACAGACGCTCTGAAAGATGGTTGCCTATGAAACCGTTAACGCCAAGGATCAACACACGTGTACGGCGGGCCGGGCGACGCTTCTCTGTCTCCATCAGTTGCGAGCCTTGCACCAGACCGAACTCGCGAGCCAGCTGCGCGCCACTGAGGTATAAGCCGTTGTCGCCGCGCTGCCCTGCATCGATCACCAGCGAACCCTCGCCGCAGGCAATACGTAGCGGGTCTTGGCTGATGACCGTACCAGGTCTGTCGCCAGCGCTCCGTGCTTCGACACGGGCAGCCCAGACAATCAGCCTGTTCTCGCCTACGGGGTAAAATGCGCCAGGGTAGGGCTGTGTCACCGCACGGATCAGGTTGTATAGCTGGGTGGCCGGAAGCGCCCAGTCGATCAAGCCGTCGGCCGGCGTACGGCGACCGAAGCAGGTTGCAAGGGCTTCGTCCTGAGGCGTGCCTGAAAGTTGCCCGTGGGCAAGCAGCGGTAATGTTTCGCCAAGCAGGTCGGCAGCCGCTTCACGCAGCTTGCCATGCAGCGTCAAGGCCGTATCGGTAGCACTGATCGAGACCCGCTGCTGAGCGAGTATCGGCCCTGCATCGGCACGTTTGACCATTTGGTGCAGGGTTACGCCGGTTTCACTTTCGCCGTTGACCAGGACCCAGTTCGCCGGCGCACGTCCGCGATAGCGCGGTAACAGCGAGCCGTGCAGGTTCAATGCGCTTTTTTTTGCGCAGGCCAGTAACGCATCGCCGAGAAGCTGGCGGTAATAGAAGGAAAAAATGAAATCCGGGGCCAGCTTGCCGATGCGCTCCACCCACAATGGATGATTCGGGTCTTCAGGCGCATGCACTGGAATGCCATGCCGAGCGCATAACTGAGCCACAGAGCCGAAGAAGGTTTTTTCCCTGGGGTCGTCGGCATGAGTAAACACTGCAGCGATTTCATAACCTGCGCCCAGCAATGCTTGCAGGCCGACACAGCCAATATCGTGATAAGCGAAAACGACAGCTTTAGGACTCATGGCGCAACCTTGTTTGTATAGGGAGTTACAGAGGAATCAATGCTGTCGGCGGCGATACCCGACGAGCTGCGCGCGATCTTTTCGATGAAGAAACGCGGGCGCGCACGGACATCGCTGTACATCCGGCCGAGGTACTCACCCAGCAGTCCCATGCCGATGAACTGTCCTCCGGTGAATACGAACAGCACGGCAAACAGCACAAAAGTGCCGTCACCGGCCCATGACGCCCCGAAAATCAGGCGCAGAACGATCAGTACGGCAGCGAATAGAACACCGAGAAACGCCATGCTGAAGCCGATTATGCTGAGCAGGCGCAGCGGCGTAGTGGTCATGCAGGTGATCAGGTCGAACATGAGGTTGACCAGACGCATCGGGCTGTATCTGGAATCGCCATGTTCGCGTTCGGCGTGGTCGACCAGCACCTCGGTCGTGTGCCGTGCAAAGCTGTTTGCCAGGATCGGAATGAAGGTGCTGCGCTCCCGACAGGCCAGCATCGCATCGACTATCGTGCGTCGATACGCCCGCAGCATGCAGCCATAATCGCTCATGGCCACGCCGGTGGAACGCTGCACCGCCAGGTTGATAAGTTTTGATGGCCAGCGTCGCCAGGCAGAGTCCTGGCGATTGTTGCGCACGGTGCCGACCACGTCGTATCCCTGTTCGGCGAGCGTCACCAGACGGGGAATTTCTTCGGGAGGGTTCTGCAGATCGGCATCAAGGGTGATCACCACGTCACCTTTGCATTGCTCGAATCCGGCCATGATTGCGGCGTGCTGACCGTAATTGCGGTTCAGTATGACCGCAACGAAGGGACTGCTGGCCCGTTCTGCAGCCTGCTGCAGGATTTCTGCCGAGTCGTCACGGCTGCCGTCATCCACGAGGACGATTTCGTACCGGTGATTCAGTTGCTCGCAGGCTGTTTCAGTGCGCCGCAACAGCTCGGGCAGACTCTGTCGTTCGTTGTAGACAGGAATGACGACAGACACGAACTTGATTGGATACGGTTTCAATGGCTGGATTCCACGATCGATTCGATGGCACCGACAACCCGCTCGGCATCATCGAGCGTCATGTCAGGGAACAGGGGGATAGAGCACAGTCTTGATGAGTTCCATTCGGTGTCGGGAAGGCAGATATCAGGGAATCGCTTGCGGTAATAGCTGTGCAGGTGAGTGGCGATGAAGTGGATGCCGGTCCCGATGTTCCGGACCTGCAAAGCCTTCATGAACGCATCGCGATCCAGCCCGCAACGCTTGCGATCAATGCGCAGAATGAACAGGTGCCATGCATGGTGCTGGGCATGGCGGGGCAGGGACAGAGGCAGCACAGGGCTTGCAGCCAGCCGTTCGAGGTAATGGCTGGCGAGCGCATGGCGCTTTGCATTGATTGCATCAAGGCGTTGCAGCTGCACCAGCGCAATGCTGGCGTTGATGTCGGCCAGGTTGTATTTGAAGCCGGGTTCCATGACTTCGGCCTGGGGCTTGCGACCCAGAGTCAGGCGGTCGTAAGCGTCGACCCCAAGGCCATGAAATTTAAGCTGGCGCACCTGATCGGCCAGTCGGGCATTGTCAGTGACGAACATCGCACCTTCGGCACAGGTCAGGTTTTTGATTGCATGAAACGAAAATATCGCAGTGCCCTGCTTGCCGACCGGACGGCCTTTGTAGCCAGTCCCGACTGCATGCGCCGCGTCTTCGATCACGGTGATGCCGTGTCGGTTTGCCACTGCATAAAGCGGATCGAGGTCGAATGCGGCTCCGGCGTAATGTACCGGTATGATCGCTTTGGTTCGGGGTGTGATGGCTGGCTCTATCAGTGCTGCACTGCTCATCAGGGTGTCTCGGTCGACATCCACAAAAACCGGCGTGGCCCCTAACAGGCAGATCATGTTGGCGGTCGACACCCAGGTTTGCGACGGCGTAATCACTTCATCGCCAGGCCCTACACCCAGTGCCAGCAACGCAATATGCATCGCCCCGGTGGCGGACGACAACGCAACCGCGTGTTGTGCGCCAACCCGTTCGGCGAATTGCTCCTCGAGCTTCTGACATTCCGGTCCGGTCGTGATCCATCCGGAACGCAGCACGCGCGTCACCGCAGCAACTTCTTCATCACCGATGGACGGCCGTGAAAAGGCAAGAAACGCTGTGCTCATCTATAGCTTCCTCATTTTTCGGCAGGACAATTCAAGCCGCGGACAGGTGAACGCAAAACAAAAGTGTCCGACCCCGGACAGTGCTTATTAAGAGAATGGCACCGCAACGGTAGTCGCCAACTTATAAAAATAGTGTGGGCAATGTGTCGGTTTTTCATTCCTTTTTATCGTTCGCAAGGCATAGGGTAGGGGCTGATTTATTACGGTGGCAATATGGCAATGGCTCTATGTAAAATTATTAATGTGCTGCACAGATTTAATTTAACGAGTGGTGAATGGACAGCTGAAGTTCAGGTTCGCCGTGCTACGGTTGGCTGTTTATATCGCGTTATAACGCTGTTTAAAAATAAGCGCCGCAGCGTATTAAATACACTGTCTCTCGGCGCAGAAAACGGCGGTGCCGGCAGAGTGTGCCGGGTCAATGGGTTAAAACAGTGGTTTATAACAAATGCCGCTGCGTATCACTCTTTTTATTGTGCGTCATGATGGTGTAATAAAGTCATGGTGCCCCTGCTTGAGTATCGAGTAGTCGCCTCCATCGACTCTCAATGGATCTTCAACTATGCCTGCACCCTTGACGTTTGTAGAAACTTCCTCCGATCTGCCGACCGAGGCCGATGTGGTCGTGATTGGCGGGGGAATCATTGGCGCGTTTACAGCCTATTACCTGGCCAGGCGCGGCATGAACGTCGCCCTGGTCGAAAAGGGCCGGATCGGCGCTGAACAATCGAGCCGCAACTGGGGCTGGTGTCGGCAGCAGAATCGAGACGCACGCGAGCTTCCAATGGCGACCAAAAGCCTTGAATTATGGGAGCAGTTCAGCGCAGACACAGGTGAGCAGACAGGCTTCACGCGATGCGGTCTGCTCTATTTAAGCAATAGCGAGGCAGAGCTTGCCGGTTGGGCGCGCTGGGGTGAGTTTGCCCGCAGCGTCAACGTAAAGACGCATATGCTGAGCGCGCAACAAGCTGCCGAGCGCGCCAAAGTCACGGGCAAACAGTGGAAGGGAGGTGTCTTTTCACCTACTGACGGTATCGCCGATCCTTCCCGTGCTGCGCCAGCAGTTGCTCGTGCAATCATGGCGCTGGGCAGCTCGGTCCATCAGGGATGCGCCGTACGTGGCATAGAGACTCAGGGCGGTCGACTGTCGGCAGTTGTCACTGAAAAAGGCAGCATTCGCACTCGCATTGCAGTCCTTGCGGCGGGTGCCTGGGCGTCTTCGTTCTGCCGCCAGTACAGCATCCGTTTTCCTCAGGCCACCGTCCGCCAGACCGTGCTTTCCGTTTCTCCACCTTGTCACGAACTGCCCAGCGCATTGCACACGGCCGGTGTCTCCATGACACGCCGCTTTGACGGGAGTTACACGCTGGCGATCAGCGGAAGAGGGCGAGTGGACGTGACACCCCAGTTACTGGGTTTCGCCACGAAGTTCCTGCCCATGTTTCAGCGCAGGTGGCGCAACCTTGCGCCTGGCGGACTCGACGGCATACGTGCCGGTCATGAAAGCTGGAAGCGCTGGCGTCTGGATGAGACGACGCCGATGGAAAGAATGCGCATTCTCGACCCCAGGGCAGACCTCAAGGTTGTCGAGCTGACTTACAGGCGTGCGGTCGAACTCGTCCCGTTTCTCAGCCAGTCATCTGTTACTGCGGCTTGGGCAGGCTACGTTGACAGCACGCCTGACGGTGTTCCGGGAATCGGAGAAATGGCCAGCCTTCCAGGATTGGTGCTGGCAGCCGGGTTCAGTGGTCACGGTTTCGGCATTGGGCCGGGTGCTGGCCATCTGATTGCCGACATCGTCAGTGGCGTCACACCCATCGTCGATCCTCGGCCGTATCACCCGGACCGTTTCAACACCTCGGCCTGGGGCAAGGTCGCAGACTTCTGAGCGGGTTGGGCAATGTGAGCAGCTGCGCGACCTGGCCCGCGCGCAGCGTTCGATCAATAAGCCGCGACCAGCCCGTCTTTCCTTGGATCAGTCCCGCCCACATATCCATGCGCGGTGCGCTGGATAATCTGCGCACCGCCAAAGGCAAATACACCGCTTGGTTCTTCGACATCAATGGCATGCCCCTTGGCGCGCAATGCGTTGATCACTTCAGGGTCAAACGCACGCTCCACTGCCACTTTCAGGCCGGATTCGATCCTCCAGCGCGGTGCATCGGCGGCGGCTTGAGGGTTCTGCTTATAGCGCAGGATGCGCATCATCATCTGTAAGTGGCCCTGCGCCTGCATCGGGCCGCCCATCAAGCCGAATGACATCAGCGGCGTGCCGTCAGCATTCATGACAAAACCGGGGATGATCGTGTGGAACGGGCGCTTGCGCGGTGCAACGTAGTTAACGTGCTGCGGATCCAGAGAGAAGCCTGCGCCGCGGTTCTGCAGGCTGATCCCCGTACCGGGTACAACGACACCCGAGCCGAAGCCCATGTAGTTGGACTGGATGAACGAGATCATCATGCCGTTTTCGTCTGCCGCTGACAGGTACACCGTGCCGCCCGGTTTTGGCGAACCGTGCCCGGGGTTGGCGGCCTGATCGGTGACCAGTCCCGCGCGCTCCATCAGGTATGCCTTGTTGAGTAAATCCATTGCAGGAACGCGCATGTGATCGCTGTCGGCGACATGTTCGTCGAGGTCGGCCAACGCCAGCTTCATTGCTTCGAGCACCGAGTGAACCGTCTCAAGGCTGTCCACCGGGTGCTCGCCGACGCCCAGTGCTTCGAGCATGGTCAGGCCGGCGAGGGTCGCAATGCCCTGGCCATTCGGTGGGAGTTCGTGAACCACAGCACCTGCGTATGGCACTGACAGGGTGTCGATCCAGTCCACTGTGTGCGTTGCCAGATCGTCGAGGCTCATTACGCTGCCATTGGCGTTGGCATGGGCGATGATCGCTTGCGCCAGTTCACCGCGATAAAACGCTTCCCCTTTGGTCTGCGCGATCAGTTCCAGCGTGCGGGCGTGGTCCTTGAGCTGGATTTTCTCCCCGGCCATGGGGGCCTTGCCACCTGGCATGAAGCACTCGGCAAAGCCCGGTTGGTCCTTGAGCAGATGCGAGCCGCGTTTCCATAGCTCGGCGATGATCGGCGTCACTTGATAGCCATCGCGCGCATAGCCAATCGCCGGTTCGGCCAGAGCTGCGAAGGGCAGTTTGCCATAACGCGCTGACAGCTCCACCCAGGCCGACACCGCACCCGGTACGCTGACCGCAGGCCAGCCGCGTTGCGGCATCTGGCTCTGGCCTTCGAAGTATTCAGGGGTCCAGGCTTGTGGCGCGCGGCCGGAAGCGTTCAAGCCTTGCAGTTTGCTACCGTCCCAGACAATGGCGAAGGCATCGCTGCCAATCCCGCAACCGGTGGGCTCGACCACGGTCAGCACCATGGCCGCTGCGATCGCGGCGTCCACTGCGTTGCCGCCACGGCGTAACATGTCCAGCCCGGCCTGAGCGGCCAGAGGCTGGGAGCAAGCGACCATGTTGCTGCCCATCACCGGCGAGCGAGCCGAAGCGTAGGGTTGGCTGTAATCCAGATCATCGAACATAAGCGTTTCTCTTTGACAGAAGACGAAAGGTTTAGCCCTTGGGGTCCAGCGCATCGCGCAGGCCGTCACCCAACAGGTTGAAACACAGGACCGTGATGTAGATCGCCACACCCGGCGCAATCGACATCCACGGAGCCTGCTCCATGAAATTCTTCGCAGTATTGAGCATCGATCCCCAGGACGGCGACGGCGGTTGCTGGCCCAGGCCAAGGAACGACAGGCTGGCTTCAGCCAGAATCGCGGAAGCGATGGTCAGCGTTGCCTGCACTACCAGCGGCGACATGACGTTGGGCAGGACGTAGCGCAGGATAATCCAGCGATCCGGCAGACCGATGGCGCGGGCACCTTCCAGATAATCCTCATGCTTGATCGACAGCACCTGGCCGCGGGTCAGTCGGGCAAAGATCGGCATGGCGGACAAGCCGATGGCGATCATCGCATTGGACAGGCTTGGGCCCAGAAAGGCACCCAAAGCAATGGCCAGGACCAGAAAAGGGCAGGACAGCAGCGCTTCCATGACCTGTGAAATGATCATGTCCAGCTTGCCCCCAAAATAGCCTGCCAGCAGCCCCAACGGTACGCCGACGAACATGGCGATGGCCACCGAGACACCGCCCGCCAGCAGCGAGCTGCGGGCGCCATACAGCAGGCGTGAAAGCAGATCGCGACCCAATTCGTCGGTACCCAGCCAGTAGATCAGCGAAGGGGCTTTGCGTACGGCGAGGAAGTTGGCTTTGAGTGGGTCGTGCGGCGCGATCCAGGGTGCCAGAACGGCTGCCAGGACAAACAGCAACAATACCGCCGCGCCAATCACGGCACCTTTGTTAGCGAGGAATTTTTTCAGGAACGGTGAGCGGCTGCGGGGCAGGGTCGCGCTGTGCGGGAGGCTGGCAATAGCGGTCATCAGGCAGTCCTCAGGCGTGGATTGATCAGGCGGTAGAGCACGTCGGCTAGCAGATTCAACATCACGAAGCCAATCGCGACACACAACACCACACCTTGCACCACGGCATAGTCACGGTTGAATACCGCGTCGACGATCATCTTGCCGAAACCTGGAATGCTGAACACTTGCTCGGTCAGCACCGCGCCGCCGAGCAGCTCACCAAACAGCAAGGTCGTGAGCGTGACGATGGGCATCAACGCGTTGCGCAACGCATGCCTGAAAATCACCGTGCGCGGGAACAGGCCTTTGGCCCGGGCTGTGCGCACGTAGTCAGTGCGCAATACTTCCAGCATGGCGCTGCGGGTGTGGCGCATGAGTATTCCCGACAGCCCTGCACCCAACACGAATGCTGGCAGTATCAGGGTCTTCAGGTTTTGCCCGAAGTCCTCACCCATCGGCACAAAGCCGGAGGCGGGCAGCCATTGCAGTTTCACTGCAAAGACCATGATCAGCAGGATGCCCAGCCAGAAGTGCGGAATGGAAATGCCCGACAGCGCTATCACGTTGGCACCGTAATCCACGGCGGAGCCTTTGCGTACCGCCGAAATGATTCCGGTCGGAATGCCTATCGAAAGCGCAATCAGCAAGGCCAGCACAGCCAGTTCAATGGTGACCGGCAGCTTGGACGCGAGCAACGTAGTTACCGGTTGTTCGGTGCGCAGCGAGGTGCCGAAGTCGCCGGCCAATACGTTGCCGACCCAGTTCAGATACTGCAGGGGGATCGGGTCATCGAGTCGATACTTGTCGCGCAGGTATTCCATGACCACCGGATCACGTTCTTCCCCGGCCATCGCCAGCACCGGGTCACCCGGCAGCAGCTTTTGCAGGGTGAAGACGAACAGCGAAACCAGAATCAGCGTCGGTATCGAGCCGAGCAGGCGTCGCAGGATGAACATCAGCATACCGGAACCTCGCAGTTGCGCCCGTCAGTCATGGCTTGAACGCGACATTGGTCAGACGAATCAGACCGTCCGGGTTAGGGACGAAACCGGTCACGTTATTACGCAGGGCAATGATTCGCGGATCGAAATACAAGTAGGCGGTCGGCACTTCATCGGCCAGTAAACGCAAGGCTTCGTTGTACAGAGCCTGGCGTTGTGCAACGTCGTTTACAGTGCGCGCCTGGTTGAGCAGTTCGTCGAGCCTGGCGTTGCAGTACTTGCCGTCGTTCTGGCCGCCTTTGCAGGTCACGAACTGATGGATATCGCCATCCGGATCCGGGCGACCCGACCAGGCGCTCATGCCGATCTGGAAGTTACCGCTCTGTTGTTCGCTAAGCATCGTGGCGTACTCAGTCGCAACCAGGTTAACCTTGAAACCCGCTTCTTCCGCCATTGCCTGAATGATCTGCCCTACCTGTTGCGCAATAGGGTTGTTGGCCACTTTGAGGTCAACTGCCAAAGGCAATTTCACACCGGCCTCAGCCAGCAGCGCTTTGCTTTTTTCGATGTCGCGCGCCGGGATCGGCAGATCCTTGTCGTAATACGGACTGTTTTTCGGGAACGGCTGGGCACTTGGCGCATACAAGCCCTCGAACACCACCTGGTTAATGGCATCGCGGTCTATGGACAGCTCGAACGCTTTACGTACGCGTTTGTCCTTGCCCATCGGCGAGTTGGCTTTTTCACCATTGCCGATGTTGAACATCAACTGCATGTAGCCCAGGCCTGGAGTGTTGTAGATCGCCAACTTGCTGTCGCTTTTGACGGTCTTTACATCAGTGGGTGCAACGCGCTCGATGATGTCAAGGTCGCCGGAACGCAGGTTGGCGAGGCGCACCGAGGTATCCGGAATGGGCAGGAACACTACTTTGTCGAAATGGTAAGCCTGCTTGTTCCAGTAGTGGTCAAAACGCTCCAGAACGATTCGATCCTGCTGCACGCGCTGCACAAATCTGTAAGGACCTGAACATACGGGGCTGGAGGCGAAATCGCCCTGAGCAGCTTTCGGCGCAAGCATCATCCCGGCACGGTCCGAGAGCTGCGAAACCAGCGTTGCATCGGCTTGCTTTAACTTGATGGCGATGGTTTTTGCATTAACCACTTCCACGCTGTCCACCGAGGCAAGCTCGCTTTTGCGCAGGGAGTCGGGGAGGGTGCGCGCGCGGTCCAGGTTGAACTTCACCGAGGCGGCATCAAAGGGCTCGCCGTCGTGGTACGTAACGCCTTCGCGCAAGCTCATGGTCAGGGTTTTGCCATCCGCACTCCAGTTCCATGCCGTAGCCAGTTGTGGTGCATACGTCAGGTCCGGATTGACGTCCACCAGCTTGTCGCACAATGCGGTGTAGACCAGTCGACCGGAGTAGGTACGCGAACGATGCGGATCAAGCACATCGGGATCGTCCTGAATGCCGATGCGCAACGTCGATTCGGCAAACGCGGCGTTGGCGGCCAGCAATAACAATGTTCCTGTCATGACGCGTGCGATTTTCATGGCTGGCTCTCCACTGCAAGGGATTGATGGGTCTTGAACAGATTCAGGCGCTGCGTGTATGCAGCGCTGGGTGTTGTGATTAACGTTCCGCTGCCTGCATTGGCGAGCTCTCGCCAGAAGTGGCAGGCCACCTGGCGTGTGGTGTCGACTGTTTCCATGACTGGCGCTGCTTCCTTGCACAGTGCGCGGGCATGCGGGCAACGGGTATGAAAACGGCAACCCGAAGGAGGGCGGCTCGGGCTTGGCATGTCTCCGCCGAGCAGAGGACGTGGCTGGCGCTGGTCGGGATGACTGACCGGCACAGCAGCCATCAGCGCCTGCGTGTAGGGATGCAGAGGGTTTTCGAACAGCGCGTTGACCGGCGCCAGTTCGACGATTTCACCCAGATACATCACCGCCACGCGGTCACTCATATGGCGGATCACGGCCAGTCCATGAGCAACAATCACAAGGGTAAGGCCGAACTGATGTTTGAGGTCTTCGAGCAGGTTGACCACTTGTGCCTGCACCGAAACGTCGAGCGCCGACACCGGCTCGTCACCGAGTATCAAACGGGGCTCGGAAGCCAGTGCGCGAGCAATGCCTATGCGCTGGCGCTGACCGCCGGAAAATTCATGGGGATGCCGACCGCTGTGTTCCGGGGCGAGACCTACTGTGCGCAATAACTCAGCGACCCTGGCCTGGCGGTCACTGCGGCTGGCTTCGCTGTGCAGCCAGATCGGTTCGCCTACGATGGATTCCACGGTCATGCGCGGATTCAGCGACGCAAACGGGTCCTGGAAAATGATCTGTAAATCTCGACGTACCTGACGCAGTTTTTCCGGCGGCAGGTTGGCCAGGTTACGGCCTTCGTAAATCACATCACCTGAAGTTGGCTGCAGCAGATTGAGCAGCAGGCGGCCAAGGGTTGATTTACCCGAGCCGGATTCGCCCACCAGCGCCAGCGTTTCGCCTTTGCGGACAGACAAGTTGACGTTATTGACGGCCTGCACCGGTGGCTTCTTCGCCTGGAACAGGCCGCTTTCAACGGCAAAGTGTTTGCTAAGGCCGATGCTCTCGAGAATGGGTTTCTGCACACTGCCGCTCGTGCTGGCGATATTGTGTTCGGAAAGGCTCATGCACTGACTCCCACATGCTGTTCCAAAGGCGCTCGGATGCACGCGGCGAAGTGTCCTGGAGACAGCTCGAGCAGCGGCGGACGCTCATCTCTGCATTGCTGGATCACGAACGGGCAGCGACCGGCAAAGCGGCAACCCGCTGGCATTTCTGCCGGCGTCGGTACCCGGCCGTTGATCGTTGCCAGACGGCCTTCGCGAGGGCCAATGGATGGCATCGAACCCATCAGGCCGATGGTGTAGGGATGCTGCGGATCGTCGAACAGTGTTTTCACCGGGCCGCTTTCCACGACGCGTCCGGCGTACATGACCATGACGTCATCGGCTACTTCGGCGACCACGCCCAGGTCGTGAGTGATCAGAATCATCGCTGTGCCGGTCTCGGTCTGCAGGTTGGCGATCAGCGAAAGGATCTGCGCCTGAATAGTCACGTCCAGCGCAGTGGTCGGCTCATCCGCAATGATCAGTGCAGGATCATTGGCCAGCGCCATGGCAATCATGGCGCGTTGACGCATGCCACCCGAAAGTTCATGCGGGTAGGCGTCCAGCCGCTGGCGAGCGTCCGGCACGCGGACCTTTTCCAGCATGTCCAGAGCCCGCTGGCGGGCGGCCTTGTCTGAAAGCCCCTGATGACGCATCACGCTTTCAGCAATCTGCTCACCGATGGTGAAGACCGGATTCAGAGAGGTCATCGGTTCCTGGAAGATCATCGCCATGCGGTTGCCGCGTACATCCAGCAGTCGATCTTCGGACATGCCCAGCAAGGCTTCATCTATCAGTAAAGAGTCACTGGCACCGACCTTGGCAGTCGCTGGCAGCAGGCCCATCAGTCCCATTGAGGTCACGCTTTTGCCGCAGCCGGACTCGCCGACGATGGCGAGGGTCTTGCCGCGATTGACGGAAAAAGAAACGCCGTCGACAACGTTGGCGGGCGCACCGTCAAAGCGAACGGTCAGGTCCCTGATGCTGAGCACTGTGCTATCGACGGTTTCTGCGGGGTAGGCGGTGGCGCTCATGAGCTGGCCTCCAGATCTTGATTGATGACGTTATCCAGCGCTTGTTGCAGCGCCCGTAAATGACCGCGCATGGCTGTGGCTGCCTTGATCGGATCTCGGCTTTCAATAGCGGTAACGATGTCGTCGTGATCGTGGCTGTAAGTGTCGAGCCGGTCGGCGTTGCGCGCCCGTTGGCGCAAATCACGCCAGGTTGGGTCCAGACGGATCGCATCGAGCATTTCGAAGATATCCAGCATCAATCGATTGCCCGCTGCTTCAGCAATGGCTCGGTGCAAGGCGCTGTCCCACAGCTCAATGCCTTCGGCATCGGTCTGCTCGGCAACCTGCTGGCGAGTGGTGCGCTCGGCAAGGCGGCGCAGAATCGCCATTTGTTCGCCATTGGCCCGTACTGCGGCCAATGAGGCGAGTGCCGGTTCCAGGTGCAGGCGAGCCTCCATGACCTCACTGAAATTGGTCCGGCCGGACAGGCGGGCGAAGCTCATGGCGGCGCTGGGTGGGGTCGGTCCGACAAAGGTCCCTTTGCCTTGCCGCCGCCAGATCTGGCCTTCAGCCTCGAGTACCGACAGAGCTCGACGAATCGCCCGTCGGCTAACACCGAAGTCGGCAGCCAGGTCCCGTTCCGTGGGCAACGCTCGCTGCGGGAATGCAGCTTGCTGGGCAACGATCTGGCGCAAGGCATCCAGTGCCAGTTTTGAAGAGTTGTCGATAGGGGTGTCAGGGTCGAACCTTTGCATCGTGGTACTCGCGCCAGACCAGAAAAAAAGTGCCCTGAGCTGCCTACAGGCAGAGATTCACGGCAAAGGGGAGAGTGCAAGAGCGATGCCAATGAAAATTGGTTCGGCCAGTTTTGAGCGGCAATAAGTCTGCTGATTAACAGTGATCAAGGCTTGATGGCCAATTCTCAATGGTTCTCCAAGTAGGTTCAGGGTATGAAAGAGGATTGGTTCGCTGGCAGGTGAACCAATTTTTCAGGTGGTACGGACTTTTTGCATCAATGCGGGCATGGTGCGCCAGTGAGGCGCGCATTTTGTAGGCAGTTACCCAGCGCTACCGAAGCCGAGCAGTCTTACTAGTAAGCACAGGATTCGTCAGAGCAGTAAGGACTCGCGACAAGCCTGTAGCGGTTTGGATGTATGGCTGACGAGGCGATAGGGCACTTAATAAGTAAGTCTGCCAGGTAGCTAACGGGATAACTCAACTAAATGGTGGTTTAGTTGAGTTGGAACGGGTAGTTGCAAGGGACGCGGAGCGGCGGTAGAGGTCGACTGACTTTAACAGGTTTCATGACACATTGCGGTTGCCTTCGTTTTGTTACCCGGCCGACATACCGCGCGGGCTATAAGCTGCGCTGACACTGTAATCCGCCGTATTAAAGGCTGGATTTACACGCCCGCAATGTGTCATGCCGGTAAGAGGATAACCATGTTGTAACTTCGGCTCGGACAGGTGAATACGCAAGCTTTAATGCTGAGGCCAATCCCATGCTTGAAGCGCTCGATTTAGCGCTCGTTTTCAAGGCGTAAACAGCCTGGCTCGGTCAAGTGGATCCGCGGAGCTTTAAGCCAGGCCACCAAGCCAGCATTGACGTTCCTGTCTTGGCTGTATCCCGAATAGCTGCAATGTGCGGTAGCCCTTGAGTTTTTTTAATCGCATCGGCTGTCAGTAGCGTGTGTACGCTGAGATGTAAATGTGCTCGTCAGTAACCGAGCTGAATGATCGGAGGAATGCATGGGCTCGGAAAATATGATGCTGTGCATTTTGTGTTAGCGCTGGATGGAGGTGCATCAAATGGAAGGTATCGATCAGCGCGGAGAGAAACTGAAATGCCTGTGAGATTGACGTTCGGAAAACGTGGCCAGGTCAAGATCGTGAGAAACGCATTCTGGAGGCAGGCCTGACATCTGCCTGGGACTGAGCTCAGTGCGTAATACCTTGTTGCGCATAATGTATATTATGTTAAATTGTATCCATGTGTTTCCAGACGGCTCGATTGTCACCGGTACTCGTAAACCATAATTTGCAGGCATTGACCATAAACCCTGCAAATCAAGCAGTTGCCAAGCATATCTATCACCCTCTCTTAGGGTTGGCTTTCCTTCTGCCCGGATTCGAACGGCGTAAAAGCCATAATGTGGGGTTCAGTTTGAAAACATCCGCCTCGCAAACTCAAGCACCAGTCAGTGACTCCGATTGCATTTTACGCTTCTCCTGCACGTTCAGCTGACCACTCGACGACTGGCACCTCGCTAGGCTTTCCATTCGTTGACCTCGGTCGGCGCTATCGCTCTAGGCGTAAGGAACGCTATCACCCTCGACCTTCTATCATTGACCTACTGCCACGTATGTCAAGCTCTTCAAGGGCGGCTATGCTTGCATGTCGATCTAGCTGGCCGGCTGAAGGAGCTGAGCGTGACGCCGAACACATTCGTGCCTTACCCGTTATTTCCGCCTTACGATTTGTTGGGCGAACACCTAGGCTTGCTGCGGCCGGTCAACAGCGACGTGCGTAACCGGCTTGATTCCATTGACGCCGCCCTTGAGCCGCATTTGACCTGGCGTTTGGGAATCGATTTCCTAGCTCAGCAATGCCAAAGCGCGAAATTCACTGCGCGGCACTACAAAGTCTTATGCCCAGTGATCGAATCAATGATGCATTGGAGCTGGTCGATCAAACGCAAGCCGTTAACGGAGTGGCAGGATTCTGATGCTAGGGAGTTCATCCGCTTCATCATGCGTCCGCCAATGTCGTGGGTCTCAAGCGGTGGCTGGACACGCTATGTGATGAAAACAAAAACAGATTTCGCGATTAAACCTATTAATGACGAATGGCGGCCGATAGTTAGAAAGTACCTGTCTGAATCGTCTACCGACGCAGGCCTCAGCGCCACTCACCACCGTGACAGTCATCTCAGCCGCGGGAGGGAATTTTTTGCCTATATCATAGAGTCGAAAAGCGTGACGACACCGAATCCCTTTAACGAACTGAGGCGCAAAAATTTCGCGGTGCTGCGTCGGCAGATCAGAACGACCTTTACGCCGGCACAGCTTGAAGATGTGATGAGAACAGCTGTTTCACTGGCAGAGCGAGACGGCCAGTGGCAGCCTTTCCTATTCATGGCTGCCGTAGCGGTCTATTCCGACATCCCCCTGCGCGCATTGGGATCTACGCCTGTGTTGAAGCTTACCTTCTCTCACTTTAAAGCCACAGATGCATGCCCTGATTGGTTTGAAAGCCCCCATTACCCTGGGAAACGCTATCCGCTGAATCCCCAGTTCTGTGCCTATTTTCAGCGCTTCGCCCAGTTCCGCTACGAACGAGATCCGGAGCTGGGCCCTCATAGCTTCTTGCTGCCCCAGGCAGACGGCGCTGACGCGTATGGCGGCCATACGCTAATCGACCTTTTTGCTCGATTCGCAACCAACGTTTTAGCGCAGCTACAGCAAGGGGCTTTCGCATCGAGAAGCTACTGGAAAGGATCTGAGCAGATGCAAGCTGGCGCGGCGCTCACGTTTCTTGAACTAAGGAAGTCCGCCAAGGCTGCCGAATGGGCACCCGCTGCAATGACGTCCCTCGAGCCACTACAAGATGTAAACACATGGCCGAATATTGGGGTTAGAGACAAATTGCCAGCTTCACAATGGCTGCGCAAGCATGCAGGGACAACCTCCAACGGAGCAACACACGGTCAGTGTAACCGCACTTAAGTCGCCGCTTTTGGACGGATATTCAAGACTGCAGGCCCCTGCCCCAATCCTTGGGCTCATGAAGCTGGATCTCAGGACGGCATGATCACTCGGGATTGCAGCTGTTTAGCCTGTTCCTTGCGGCGAAGCCGTTCAACCGCCAGTTTTCTTGCCAGTCACTGGTTTCTCAAATCCTCAAAAAATGGTTGCCGGAATGGCACGCGCGCCAGCGCGCTGACTAACCCGCCTTTAGTGGGCTTCGCCGGTTCAACGAACCAGTAGCAGTGCCGCTTGGCGCGGGTGATAGCCACGTACGCCAGACGTAAAGTCTCTTGGCCCTGTGCTGTATCATAGGGTGTAGGGTCGCCGGGGTTACCTAGCTGTGCTTGCTCATATGCCATGTTCCGATGCGGCGAAGTAGTCATCTGAGCACAATCACCGACAAGGAATACTGCGTCCGCCTCCAGCCCTTTGGAGCCGTGGTAGGTCAGTAGTTTGATGCTGCTTGCTCGCTTAAGCTTTCGTGCCTTCGCCAAAATCGAGCTGAGCTTGATCCGTACTTCCTTCTTGGTGTCATTTTTGCGATACAAGACAAGGACTGTCTGTTCCTGCTCGAAATGCTTCTCCACGAGTTCAGCCAGTTGATTGTCATCGCGATCGAGTACCTTGACTGGAAAGGTAAGATCTTTGACCTTGGGATGTGCCGCGATACCGTGCTTGTCCTTATTGGTGGTGATCGTTTGCACCAGGCTTTCGGCAGCATCAATGACCATCTGTTGGGAGCGGTAATTTTCCTTCATGAGTACGTGAGTAGTACTTGGGGATGGGAAATAGGTTTCGAAATCTTCGAAGAATTTTGGAGAACTCCCCCTCCAGCCATAAATACTCTGCCAGTCATCACCCACCGCCATAAGCGATGCCGGGTAGACCGCGGTTTCTGTGGTAACGCTGAGCCCTCTATGCCGTGCCTCTCGGAAGACGGCTCGAAGCCATGAGATGGTATTGGCCCCACAGTCCTGAAACTCATCTACCAGCAGATGCAGCATAGGCATGAAGACATCATCCGGAAGCTGCTCCAGATTGGCCGCACCTCGCTCGCCGAACATTTCAAACATTTTGTTGAAGGTAAAAATGGGCGGGGATTGCCTAGCTAGGTAATCGTTGAAAGCCGGCCAGAAAATGGCGAGAGCGTGGAAGAAAATCGCATCGGTGCTTTTGGGTTGAAAGCTCATGTGTCGTACGGCATCCGTAACATCGAGCCCCAGATTTTCTAGAAATGAGGCTGCAGAATGGAACGCTTGCATTACGGGCGCCTCCCCCAGCTCCCCGTCGATCTGATAATCAAATTTTGGACACCTGCTTACATGCCCTCGTAGGACATCGAGCGTCGCGGCCGCTTCGGCGTAGTTGTCCAGAAACAAGATGCCCTTATCGCAGTAAACCTGGAAGAGCGTTTTCTTCATGGTGGTCGCGCCAGTCAGCCTCATAGATGGCATGGACTGTAGAGACAACTTTCGGTCGTTTCTACCCACGCCAAGGACGACGTAGGCGTTCAGCTCCTCACAGTAGCCATTAGCGAAAAACTCCAACCCCTTCAGCGTCAGCGGAAGCGGCCCAGGCTCGATTCCCTCTATAGGCCAGGCACCGGCAGCACGCCAGAGGCGCTCGACCGCTTCGGTCAACTCTTCATCTCGCTGGGAGCATTCGCGGATACGACCGATACGTTTCTTAGCTTCTGTCGAGTTAGCGCTTAATGAGGATGGTTCCGCCGAAGCACGTACCAGCTGGGCTATGAGTCCTTGGAAGGTTTGGTCAGTCTCATACACATGTTGGTAAGCTGCATTCATCAGGTCTAGCTGCTCGGACGAGAGGCGGATGTCGAGCGCATTCTCGACCTCGTCGCCCTCCTCCTCGCCGTCACTACTAAGCGAGAAAAACTCGAAAGCAGTCACTTTGGCGTGAGTCTGGCTCCACCGTATGAAGTCGAGAATCCTAGAGTGAAACGTCCTCACGATTTGCCCGGTAACCTCATCCGTGAGCGCTATATCCCACAGCGCAAAAACGTCGGCGAGCTTGCGCCTGAAGTCTTTGCGGGACTCACGGGTGAAGGTCACTACGGCAATTCTTTCTTTGGGTATTTCAAGATACTTATGCAACACCAGGAGGCGGAGCACCATTGTGGTGGACTTCCCGCTGCCGGCACCGGCGACGATACAGGTCGATGGATCCCTTGAAAAAATCATCTCCCATTGATCGGCGGTAGGCTCCTGCCCACTTAGGTATCGGGAAACTTTTTCCCTAACCTCCCGCTCAACCTCGGCAGTTATACGGAAGCGCCAGTTCCCGAACAGGTTCTGGTCGACCATGGGGCCTTGGGCTTTGACGGCACGCCCGGGGCGCAACTCAATGATTCGCTTTCCAGCTTCGATGCCTTCGTTCAGTCCTCGCTGATGACCTTCATGTGCCCCCGCTGCATGCCCTTTTTCAAGACCCTTTTCCAAGCCTTCCTTGTAACCGGCTTGGCTGCCGTCATTTAAGCCATTTACGTAACCGTGCCGAGATCCATGCTCCCACGATGTCTTGTCATGAGTACGCTGAGAGCGCAGGACAGCCGATGCAAGGGCCGACAGAATGCGGGCCCCAATTCCCCGCGCTGACAGGATCCCATCCGCCCCTTCTTGTGGCCTTCCTTGTTCTGCTGATCCCACGCCGTAACCCTATTAAGTGCAATTTTCTATTATACGGAGCCAAGCCATCACCTACCGGAGGCTCTAGCTCGGCGTTCGATGATGATGGTAATGGTAGAGGAAGAAATATACGACCCTAACAGCCTTTGGTGCAGCTGCCGTCATGGTGAGTACAGCAAGGCTCGTTCTCTCTTCATGACGGGCAGAACCTGAGCCACGGGAACACGCTCAGCTAGCGAGTAGATTTAAGCGCCTGTAGCCTGCCGCTGTATCAAGGCACCAATATCGCTGTAAACCAGCTCAACAACCAATTTTTGCGCCATGCATAACGTCGGGTGGACGTGTGTCCCGCTTAGAGTGGGTAATGGTGCGGGTGCGGGTGCGGGTGCAGGTGCCGAATGCGGGGCTGCTCGATCCATGGAGCAGTCATGTATCTGGCTATATCACTGGCGAAAGGCCTGGTTAACCGGAGTAGCTTGAGAAGTTTTCCAAAAGGTGGCATTTTGCCGTAATTGCTAGGGAAGCTCTCATGCCGATTCGTCAGTCCGATCTGTATACCGCCGGCTACAGCCGCTACCTCCAAGGCCAATTTTCTAAACGCAGCGGTCAGCCCACAGCTTTCCTCAGCCACAGCCATACAGACGCCGTACTTGCCTTGGGCCTCCAGGAGCTTTTGAAGAAAGCGGGCTGGGATGTCTACATTGACTGGCAAGACCGTACGATGCCAGAAACTCCCGATGCCGAAACCGCATTCAACATCAAAGTGGCCATCGTTCAAGCTGACTGGTTTCTCTTACTCGCTACTCAACACTCTACCGCCTCACGCTGGTGCCCATGGGAAATCGGTTTTGCGGACGGCAGGAAAGCTCATGACCGCATTGCGATTGTTCCTACTCAAGACAACCAGGGCAATTTCTACGGCAACGAATACCTAAACCTTTACAACAAAATTGACGTGCCTCGGATTACTGGTACCCCCGGCCTCGCGCTTTTTGATACGCGTGGCAACGGCACTTGGGTACGCGGCCTCTAACTCCACTTCTATGGTACTGCAGGAATGAAAAAGGAACATTTACGCCTCATAGACACCCTGTCTACGGAGCTGGAGGAAGGAAACCTCGCGATCTTTGCAGGCGCAGGCTTCTCCCAGGGTGCCGGCTTCGTGAACTGGAAAACGCTACTGCGGCCAGTCGCGGAAGAGCTTGACCTTGATATCGACAAGGAAACGGATTTAGTGGCGTTGGCGCAATATCACGCTAATTCCAACGCTACCAACCGATCTAAGCTAGACCAAATGCTAGTGACTGAATTCTCGGCCAAGGTTAAGCCTACCGACAATCATAAAATCCTTGCGAGGTTGCCGATCCAGACGTACTGGACGACGAACTACGACAAGCTCATCGAAACCGCGCTGGAAGACAACGAGAAGGTTCCTGACGTCAAGTACACCGTTAAGCAGCTAGCCACAACGAAGCGAAAGCGTGACGCTGTGGTTTACAAGATGCACGGAGACGTCGAGCATGCATCAGAAGCGATTTTGATTCGGGATGACTACGAACACTACCACGTCAAAATGCAGCCATTCATAACTGCGCTCAGTGGTGACTTGATCGCCAAGACATTCTTGTTCCTAGGATTTAGCTTCACCGATCCCAATCTTGACTACATCTTGAGCAGAGTACGTATCCAGTACGCGAAACATCAGCGTCAGCACTATTGCATTCTTCGTAAGGTCAGCCAGGAAGAGAATGAGGATCAGGCTGACTTTGAGTATCGCGAGAGAAAGGAGCAACTATTCAAGCAGGAATTGCTTCGCTTCGGAATAAAAGCAATCTATGTAGACGATTTTTCGCAGATCACCGTAATCCTGCACGAGATTGAGCGCCGGCATAAGCGCAAGACCATCTTCATCTCTGGAGCTGCCCATGACTACAGCCCGTGGACACAGGTGGAGTCTGAGCAGTTCGTCTACAAACTCAGCAAAGCGATCAGCGAGCTACAATACCGCGTGATCTCTGGGTTCGGCCTAGGCATCGGCAGCGCTGTGATTACAGGCGTATTAGAACAGACGATTATGAACGGGCATCGTCTGGACAGTGACCAACTGATCCTGAGACCGTTTCCGCAGAGTCAATCCGGTGAGCGCCAGCTACCTGAACTCTGGACTGAATACCGCCAGAACATGTTGGCCCATGCGGGCATTGCACTCTTCTTGTTTGGCAATAAGCTTGACAAAGAGGGCCAACTGGTTCTGTCAAACGGTATGCGCGAAGAGTTCGAGATCGCTGTAGCCAAAGGCATTTTTGTGATCCCGGTCGGCGTTACCGGCTCCATCTCCGCTGAGCTTTGGAACGAGGTCATCCAGACATTTGATGAATCGAAGTACGAGCATGGCAAAAATGTTACCCCCCTGCTACACGAACTGGGCGCTTCAAGCACCACTTTAGGACGCGCTCACGAAATTATCCTATCCCTGCTACCACTCATTTAAGGACGATAAAAATGGCAAGAAAGGTTTTCTTCAGCTTTCAGTACGAGGACGTTCAGCGTGCAATGAACGTGCGTAATAGCAATGTAATCGCATCCGACGACAAGGTAGGCTTCATCGACAAAGCTGACTTTGAAGAAGTGGAGCGTCAAGGTGATGCAGCTATCAAGAAATGGATCAACGATCAGCTTTATGGCACAAGCGTGACGGTGGTGCTTATCGGTGCAACTACTGACAAGAGCAAGTGGGTGAAATACGAGATTGAGCAGAGCGTCGCCCGTGGAAATGGAATATTCACAGTCGATGTCAGCCAGATTGCAGATCTCAAAGGCCAGACGACTACCTGTTGCTCATTACGCGTGCCTGGAGCCCCGCATTACCAGTGGAATAATGGCAAAGGTCGTGAAAACCTCGGTGCATGGATTGAGACCGCAGCCAAGGCGGCCGGAAAACCATAGCCAGTTTTCATGTGGCGCTCCGGCGCCACACTCCTAAGAAAAAGGACTCACGGATGTATTTAGGTTTTGAAATCCAGCAATTTGAATCGCTTAACGGCTACGTTGGTAATCGTATAGACCTGTACGAAGCACAGGCCAAAGGCCGGGTGGGTAATTTAGCGCAGTACATCATCGGCACTTACGCGGGTCGCCAGATACTAGATGCCGAGGCATTGTCCAACCAGATCTTTCCTGAAGCTAAATATGACGTCTTCGTGTCCCATTCCCATGCAGACCAGCGCAAAGCTATTGATCTAGCGATTGCACTAGAGAGTCGCGGCCTGAAGGTTTTCGTTGACTCAACGGTATGGGGCTTTTACCCCGAGTTGGTAAACACGATTGCTTCGGCCGTGCATCCATCTACAGGTGAGACGGCGGATCGACTTAAACTTCGCATTAGCGCGGACGTCCACATGATGTTGACCAGTGCTCTGCACCGTACGATAGCGAAGGCCGAAACTTTCATCTTTGTTCGCACTGAGAAGTCTGTACCTTTAACCTATAGCGCAACTGAAAGAACTCTGTCGCCGTGGCTGTTCTCTGAGCTCCAGTTTAGCTTCCAGGTAAGGCATGCTGCGCCGCAGAGGATTCTGAAGCGTTTGCAAGGCACCCTCCTCGACAGCGTCAAGGGGTTTAACACCATGAGCTTGGAGAGCATGCAATACCTGATGGCTTTCGAGGCCTTCAATGATCATCTGCCCACTGTTTACGGTCATGGGTTACGTGAATGGTTTGCCCAATTGCCGAGCAATGCGCGTGGCGCAGAAGTTCTGGATTCGTTGTACACCCAGTTCAGCTTAGAGAGTGACTACTATCGACGCCGTAGAGAGCTGCACGCTCTATAATTGACTGGTGGAACGAGGAGTTAGCATTAAGGTTGCGCGCATTACTATGATCCGCAGTGCGCCCTGTATGCGCCGAGCATGCTGCAGGGCCCGGGTTACATTGCGCTCATTAGCTGCCTGAAAATCTTCCTCGCAGGCGTGCTGCAAACCCGAAATGATGGAGTTACTTGAGATGTCATCATGCCTGGCCCTCCGGCGAGAATGGAACAGTGGTGCCTAACCTTAGGCTTCGCGATCTTAACGATACACTGGTGTCGGGACTCAATGATTAACTGACCAAATTGAACCAGGTCTCGCACGGCTCCTCTGCCCGCCGATCTAGGTCAAATCCGAGCATTCCTATCGCCCGGCCCGCCCCTGTAGCACTTCAACGATTCGCCCACCGTTGTGATCTGATCACCGAACAGATTCCCTTGGCGATACCTGCAGCGCGGTGCAGATGGACTTATAGATCAAGGGGGCTGACCTTCATTGCATTGATCTGGTATGTGGAAGCGTACCCGTCAATATCCGGAGACGCCTTAAACACCGCAGGCCCTAAGGCTCGCAGAGGTTCGAGCATATGTACTCGGACGCCTCCTGTGTGCAGAAACCTCACGGTTCCAATGCCATCGTGGAACGGTGTGATGCACGCGACTTCACGCCTAGGGCGTCTGCAACGCCCTCAGGCGACCTTAAGCTTCTCTTTGCACGGGAGCTGTGAGCCTTAGGTCTCACCAGACGCCGACGTCTTCTGGCTGGATGCCCAATCGAGTGGCTCACGGCTCACCACGGGACATCCTGCTTCTCTGTGTGTGGTGAGCACGGTTACGCGACCGATTTCGACACTCGCTCATCCCAAGTCTCAAGGACAAACGCCGCGATAGTGTGCGCTGCATGGACGGCAAGCCTTGCATGCCTAGGTTTGAGCTTGTAGGGGCGCTTCACCGATCCGTGTGCTGTGCTGCCGTGAGTACGTAACGCGCCTATCCCATTAACAGTGGCCATGATCCCACTGATGATCTCCTGCAGATCTCGCTCTTCGACGATAGACGCATCCAAGCCGAGGTCGATTTTAACAACCTTCCACACCGCCTGAAGATCCTGCTTGGCAGGCATACTCAGGTGGGTATGTTCCTCGATGTAGATCTTGAATACGGTTTCGAGAATGTTGCATGCAGCGGATACAGCTTCACGGGGACTCGCCGTCACATTTTTCAGTGCTCGGTCGAATTCAAAATCTATAACCTCAATGTTCCGCGCCTTGACCAGCTCTGCCAGAGATTTGGTGGCTATTCCTTGGCCCCGGTTCAATATCCCTCCTGAGCTGTAGGTGAATCCGGCCCTGGCCAAGCTGTCCCGTACCCTCTTCACCCTAGTTTTTTGAGCCTCAATGGCTTCTTCTGTCTGCCAAAAACTGGGACTCGGGTCAGCCGGTTCCATGTATTTTTCGATGATGCGTCCAATGACGGAGAGCGAACGGTCGCCGCACTCTTTATTGATGCGGCGAAGCCATTCAAGTGCCTTCACAGCCTTGCTTCCGTCAGGCGGATCACCGGGTGCCTCGGCATACATGAATAGGCTATCCAAGCTCGCATGCGTCTCTGTCTCGGACACAGCGTCAGCGACAGCAGCCAAAACGTACGCAGGTATCGGGAGCTTATCCATTAGCCAGTTATCTCGTAGGGCGTGCGTTCGATTCTACCTGAGCCGGTGAGGTCACTACCATCGGTGATCGACTGAACAGCCGCGTAGGCCCTGCAGATTGACTTACTGCGCCGTGCGCTGAGGATTCATACATTGAGAGTTGCGCTGACTTTTGCTCCATAGGCACCATGGCAAGAACAAGAATAATAAGGAGCGCATTTCATGTCACAAGCCATATTTACCTTTCGCACAATCACATCACGAAAAGGCGATCATGAAATTGCCGATTACACCCTCGAAAAAAATGAGAGCCGTCACCTCAGCAAATTCCAAGCGCTTGGCTATCTATTGTGCTGGGTCGATGCGCTCACTGAGGATGGATCGGATGCCAGTCGCTCAGTCGGCTCCATGTTTGGTTTTGATGCTGAAGTGGCGGCCTTGGGGTTCGAACCCTATGACCCCGTACACATACTCACCGCGCCCAATTGGAAAACCCGCATGCTTGCCGCCTGGACTATCATCGGCGGCGCCGAGCGAGCCATTGCCGCGCAGCTTGATTACAGCGATGTGCATAACTACTGGCCTAACGCCGACTTTTGCAAACCGGACTGGAATGAAGAGGTCAAGCATTGGGCTTCCTGCTTGAATTCTTACAACGATCCTTCTGAGTTCCTTATCTGTTCTTTGGTAGGACGCCCTCCCCGGCCCGAGTTGGTTTTCAAGCTTTAAAAGCGAACGAGGAGTAGACATCCGGTAGTAGGCGTTTAGCGCTACCGCCAGATGGAACATAGGGGCTTCATAGGGGCGACCATGTAAGCCTAGCGCTTTGATGAGCGTAGCGTGACAGCGCCAAGGTGACGTTGCGCCAGGTTCAAGCCCGAATTCGATGCGATGAGTCTTCAGCGCAACCCAAATCCCATCCGCTTCAGCTCTTCCACAAGCTCTTCCCGTCCATGCAGGCTCGAAACACTGCGAAGCCTATTGATCACCTGCTCTGACCACCCGGAAGCTTTCATCCCCTCGCGCTGATAGAACGTCCCCAAGCGCTCGTCGTATGCAGCCACCGCTTCCACATCTGCGGTCGCCGAATAGGTCTCGTGGTGAAGCACCGCACCTTGCGGCAATCTTGGCTTCACCGGTGCTGGCCGCTCTGCAGAGGGATAGCCGACGCAGAGACCGAAAACCGGATAGACCTGTGGAGGTAACCCAAGCTCCTTGGCCACGCCTTCAATATCGTTTCGGATGGCACCGATGTACACGCTACCTAACCCCAATGATTCCAGAGCCACCACGGCATTCTGGGCGGCCAAGGCAGCGTCGATCGTGCCGAGCAACAGGCTCTCAAGGTAAGGCACTGCTTCCAGTTGTATCTCTTGCTGCTCAGCCACCCGAGCAACCCGGGAGAGGTCGGCAAGCCAAACGAAAAACAGAGGCGCCTGGCGGATGTATGCCTGGTTTCCTGCCAATGCTGAGAGCCGCGACTTCCGATCACTGTCCTGAACAGCGACAACGCTCCATACCTGCAGGTTTGACGAGGTCGACGCTGATTGCGCCGCGGCGACCAAAGTCTCGATGGTGCCGTCGGGCAGTGGCTGATCAGTGAACGCGCGAACACTGCGATGATCGAGCAGTTGGCCGATCGTGTCGTTCCAAGGATTGAAGGGCGATATGTCCGCCGCGCCATAACGGGCAGCCAGTTTCGATTGGGCGTTGTCTGTCATTCGAGATCTCCAGATAGAGACCGAGGCTATCAAATCCCCAGCACCGCGGCACTCGTCCTATTGAAACTTTCATATACCATACACCCCAAGCAGATCCACACAGGGCGTTTAGTTTGTCAGCAAAACCGCTTACCGCCCGCGAGGCCTATCAAGTGCTCCGCGACATTGCCTTAGGCGTTCGCACCATGCGCCGCTTGGGTGAGAAGTCATGGACTGAGATGTACTGCGGCATGATGACTGTTGAAACCGATGGATGGGTCATCACGTTCTACAACGATTGCGAGACGCTGGATTACTGCGATAGCTGCTATTGCCCAGCCGGCCGTGCTTACACCTTTGACTCATCGCAGCAATTTGGTACTGACCCTTTAGAGCTTCTAAGCACCTGGGAGCATGCTCAGCTTGAACAATTGGTCAGCAAACTGTAATCGCCCGCCAGAGGACAACGGGGAGCGTCATCAAAAGTACCGGTGCACGTACTATCAGAAAAACACGTCGCCAATTTCGACCTAGAGACTACGTCCCTGGCTAGTTAACCTGAGTGCACCACCCACAGAGCGCATGCAGCTAGCCTGTAGCGCTCCTCTCAGGAGCTTCACCATGACTAAGAAAACCTCCGGCTCGCAGCAGTCTTCGACCCAACGTACCCAGGCGAACCATCGCTCGGATACCCTGAACGTCAACAGAGGAACGAGCGGGTCAAACATCACCAACTCTCGAGTGCATGGCAATCGGGGCAAGCAACTCAACCCTAACCAGCAATAAGCAATAGCGGCTTTCGGGGCATTATCGATGGAACGACAGTACACCTCCCCTACCCTTGGCGATGTTGCTCAATACGCCGTGGCGGCTTGCGGCGTAATGCCCCGTAAAGCCCGTAACCGAGATGACGAAACAGAGTTTGATGAAAGCACGGCAAAAACATACCAGAAGCGTATGCAGCGGCTGGCGAAGGAGGACTGCAACCTACAAGAAGCCTTTGAAGACATTGCTCAGCTGCTGACCCATTCGTTGGGGCGCTATATTCGTTGCCCCTTCTGGGCCGAGCAGATTCGAGACCTGCTCAATGAGCTGAATTGGTCATACTCGTCCATGGTCAAAAGCATGGGCACCATGATGACTAAACGGGACACCACGCGCTTCTTCCTGACTAGCTATGCCGTTGACGTTGCGGTGAGGTCGCTGGCGCGCAACTGGGTGGTATTCCAAGGCTATATCTATGCAGCTTCCCAGCCTATGGAGCCTTGCTGGTACCTTCCTTCCAACGTCGAGGGCAAGCTTTCAACTTCGTTGGATAAGGTGCTCGGCTGGGCTTACGCTTCTTGTGGTCTCGCGCTAGCCACTTTCCATGATCCAATCGGTGTGGCCGGTGATACGACGAAGCTTAAGCAGAATGAGCGGGCGGTGAGGAGTTGGAAAAACGGACAGCACCTGCCATCTGTGCCGACGCTTGTGAGCATCCTGGGGGATTCGTTCCAGGCCTTGTCGTCGATCGGGAGACCCGTCGAGCGAAGACTTCAAGACGGTATTGTGACCTGCGCCGTTATCGCAAGGATCACCACATGCGTCTCGAAAGATATCAAGGAGCAGCTGGGCACCGAATACCTCACCGATATCCTGAGCCAAACCCGACTCTATTACGGCTGGATAAGGACTGAAATCAATGAGTACATGAGCCAGCTCAACGATGAGGTCGCGTCGAGACTGGCCCATCATCTTGTGGAAGTGGGAACAGATAAAAGAGGTCAGGCCGAAGCATTTGAACGGGTAGAGCTTGGGATAAAGATGGCCCCAGATTTCTGGGCCTTTTTTGAGAGCAAACGCCACAATGCGAGCGAGCTCTTGCTGAGCCATAGAGATGACGACGGCCACCTCCCCAACGACGTCGTTCAATGGATTGAGAGTCACTACGGTGCCTACGCAGCCAGGGTTCGGTCGGATGGCATCTCTCGTTGGAGAATTGATAAGCCTGAACTGTTTGATCACTACCTGCAGCGAGCCCTGGCCATGAGAAATGGCTCAGGCGTGACCCTGTCAGCAGTAGAAACGCTACATGCAGAGATGAAGTCGGCAGGTGTCGCTGAACGTCTCCCTTGGCTAGTGCATTGGCTGAAAGGCATCGTGAGCTATCGAAAAGAGGATTATGACTCTGCATCCAGCCACTACGCTACAGCCTTCCAGCTCGCTAAGTACTCCGCCGGAGACCTGCAGTATTCGCTGGTTAACCAGTACCTGGAGGTAATCGCGAAGACCAAGCAATGGAGACGGTTCAAGCAAGGCGTGCGTTGGGCGAATTATTTAGACATTCCTGTTCGTTGGCTGCGAGATAAGGAACCAACCGAAGAGAACATCCGAAATTCCTACGGCATCCTAGGACTTGAGAAGATTCACTATTTTCTGATGTGATCGAATACACCACGACGTCGGTCGTGAATCAGGCAACCGACTTCGTCGATGTATTGGCCCTTCGGGCCCATGAGCGTGTCTGCGCGCTCCGCTTGCTTCGTTATTTCAGGTCAGGATTGCCCGGGCAGACATCATTTCATGTGTTGCGCCAACGCTCGCTCCACAAGCATCATGAAATAAAACAACAATAATAATAAAGGCAGCGCCCGTGACTTCTTCGACCATTACAATCTTTGCCATCATCCCACAGCTGAACGGAAACCCGAATATTCCGCAGTCCTGTGACAAGCAGGACAGCCAAGGGGTATCCATCTTCCAGGCGATGGGTATCTCTTATTCGATCCTAGACAGGATGATTGCACTCGACGCTGGCTGTGCAAATGCCGCGGCAGAATACTTCGTGACTACCCTCATGAAAGACGGTTGGTCATGGGACACCGCGTTTCTGTTGGTGAATGAAGCTGACTGGAAGAGCAGGATGTATCGCGCATGGCACGTTATAAATGCTCAGAACCGCGCAGACGCCGTCGGACTCGACTATGAGGTGTACCAGAACTATTGGCCTAACCTAGACTTCTGCGCGCATGGATTTGAAGCTGATACGGCATGCTGAATCGCTGATCCTCTGAATGCTCAGAGCGGTAGACAACTTACTTGGGTAGTTACTTTTGCCTCCAGCACCTATGGATGAGTTCGGGCGCCCTACTCTCCTAAGTTTTACGCTCAGGTCGACCGAGATCACTGTGTGGGATACGACCGCGTCGATCGGCCGTAAATACAGGCCCATGAGGCCTTTCAGAACGCAGCAGGGGTGTCGGCCGGATCCACCGATGCCAAGTGCTGAGTCAGCATACGAAAAACTAGCCTATCAACTTGTCTAACGTGACGACTTCGATGTCCTCGAAGGCGTTGCGAAATATCTCGAAGCAGCGCCTCTGGCATTCTCCAACTGGTTTGGTATCACCCCTTTCATTGCGCCGTTTGTTGAGTCCCTCAGTCCCCAAACCCGCCCTTAAGGTGACCGCGTCTTGACTCAATGACCAGCTGCGCGAATTGAACCAAATCCCGCACTCCCCCCCTGCCCGACCTATCCAGATGAAATCCCAACATCCCCACTGCCCTGGGCCCATCTTGATCGCACTTCAGCGAATCGCCCACCATCGCGATTTGGTCATGCTGATCGCCGAACAGGTGCCCAGGCTTCACCTGCAATGCGTTGCAGATGGACTGGTAGATCACGGCGTCCGGTTTCATCGCACCGACTTGATAGCTAAAGGCGTAACCATCGAGATCAGGAAACGCCTGAAGGACAGCTGCCCCATAAGGCTCGCAAAGGTTGGAGCATATGCCCACTCGCACGCCCTCTGCGCGCAACAAAGCAACCGCCTCGACGCCATCCTCGAACGCAGTGATCGATGCGACTTCGCGATCCAGGTCGTCCTGTAAAGCCTTCAATCGAGTTGGCGAGACAATGATTCCCAAATGATCCGCAGCATCTTGCAGCGACCATGGGTTGCTCATCAGTACCCGCACATCATCCGGGCTGGCCCTACGACCGGAAGCGATCCCCTCCTTGAGCAACTGCCGGAAGGGATGCCGTTTGCTTTGGAGGTTGAGCAGGGTGCCGAAGGCATCGAAAACAACGGCTGAGATCATGAATTCACCTGTTCGAATCGTAGAACTGAACTGCTGGAGAGCTAATTCATGGCGAGCAAATGACCGTACCATCGTAGCCAGATTTGTCCAGCGCGAATGTCCGGCAGGAGTACCCTTAGGCAACGTGAGCTTTCGTCCCTAATCCAAGCTTATGCATTCCTTCAATGCATTGATCTTGATCTAAATAGTCACCAGCCATCCGTGAATGTCAGGCCGCGGAAGACCAGCTCTTGTAGTCAACACGCCCTTCCGATAGGCGGTGTGCAGCGGTACTGACATCAGACGATAGCCTGCCAATGAAGAATCCCTACCCCGAAGCGGGAAGAGACGGCCATTCGCTTCTGCGTCATGCGGATGAGGCGCTCTATCGGGCGAAGCGTGCCGGCGGATCGCACATCAAAATCTACGAACCGGACGCCGGTGCCCATTATGCGTGAAGGGAAACACGCGGACTCGCCCCTGTAGTATGGCGAGATGGAGTGCTGGGGGTAGTAGACTTGACTAGTGGAAATGAGGCCCGCAGAAACGTTGAATGCATCAGGGCTTTCCCGCTATTGTGACATCAGAAGACGGATCGGTACTGGAGGTAGTCTGAACACCCCGTCAACCGGGGCCTCACTCAGACAATCGAAAAACATCGAGACTCGGCCCTTAAATAGGGCTTATAAATAGCGCAGTGTGACATACCTACATTCGCCTAGATTTTCGCCGCATCATTCTGGAATCCCCAACGTGCATGTAGCTGACAAAGTCGAGCTGATCCTTGCAAAGCATGGCCCTCAGCTCAGCACCGATGTTGCGCAGAAGCTGGCAGCCATTCATGGAATGTCCAGCGACGCCGCAAGACAAGCAATTAGCCGCTCCTTCACAACAGTGCGTCGGTTGAAAGGCATAGTCTTTCCTCACCGAGCCCGCTTCCTTTACCTCGATACGCACTATGGCATGAAGATGTTCTCCGAGAGGCTTCTCGAAGCACTAAAAGCGTCCAACCATCACTGCTATTCTGGCCTACTGGCGTTGACACAACGCGGCGGCATTCTCCCGCTGGAGCACTTCAAAACCGCTTGTGGCGCTCCTAAGCTGCAGAAGAAGCAGGTAAGCGCCGACCGCTTGATTGAGAACTTGTTAGCAGCCAACCTTGCCAGGTCAGTTGACGTGGACGGCGTTGGGGAATGTATCGCGCTTGGAACACTGCGCGACGATGACATCGATGTCCCTGCGCTGAAGGCTAGGTTGGTAGCCGAATCCCTCGCACTCAGCGCAGTAAAAGAATGGGCCCGCAATCTGGGGGTCGGCGGTTACAACCAGGTGCTCATTCGGGGGGAAGCCGACGATGCCCCAAACGCAGGCCCAAACTACTGGGATCTAGCCGCGCCTTGTTACCTGTTTCCGCTGCTGGGTAAGTCTACGGAGCAGAACAAGATCAAGCCTGGCTCATTTGTTTGCGACATTTATCTAGGGGGTAAACTATCCGAGGCCAGCATTGAGACGTTCATCAAAAAATGTATGAATGTTCGAGGATTTGCCAAGGTTTCGCCCATGCTCCAAATGTTTGTCGCTGACTCATACTCCAGCGAGGCCATGAAACGGATCAAAGCAAATGGGGCTATTGCTGCCACCATTGATACGGCGCTGGGTACAGAGGTTGCCCAGGCGCTGAAGCAACTGACCCAGACGCTGACCTCGACAGCACAGTCCGCTCGTGAACCCGAGAAGCTCGATAGATTGTTCAAGGCTCTTCTCAAAATCGAAGGAGCTGCGAGCACGCTGAGAGGTTGCCTGTTCGAGTACGTGGGCGCCGAGATCGCGCGTGAGTTCTATAATCCGACAGACATCACGCTCAATCGCAAAGTCGTCAGTCAGGTCACAGGCGCCGGGGCCGAGATAGATGTGCTGGTGAGGGTAAGTCGGAAAAGCTTGGTATTCATCGAGTGCAAAGGGCACCGCCCAAATGGCACTGTAGACCACGCCGAAGTTGAAAAATGGCTGAATAAACGCCTGCCCACACTCCGCGATTTTGTTAAAGGACACTCCGAGTACAAACAGTGCGAACTATCATTCGAGCTATGGACAAACGCATCACTGACCGAGGCGTCGAAGGCTCTGATCACGTCGAAGCAGGCACTTACTGACAAATATCGCTTGGCCTACAAGGAGGGTCTGGAGCTGCTATCGATTGCCGAGCAGAGCCACAACAAATCCCTGATCGCCACGTATAAACAGCATTTTCGGAACCATCCCCTCAATACCTAAATGTAGCTGCCGAAATCGATATAGATAAATTCAACGGGCAGCAGATTACCCGCGGGTTTCACGAAACTAAGGAGCAAGGGAATGCAATTTGTAGCTGATGGGCCGGACGTGCCCGAAGAGCTTCTGCAAGCACACGAAGAGGGTCGAGTAGTTTTTTTTTGCGGAGCAGGAATTTCCTACCCTGCGGGATTACCCGGTTTCAAGGGACTCGTTGACCAGATTTACTCAATAACTGGGACTACCCGAAACAGCATTGAGGATGAGGCCTTCAAGCAAGGCCAATTCGACGCGACGCTTGATCTTCTGGAACGGCGAATTCCTGGCCAACGCAAAACTGTTCGAGAGGCCTTGGCTAAAGCATTGAAGCCCAACCTACGACGCAAAGGTGCTACAGACTCACACGCGGCGTTGCTAAGGCTCTCTCGGACTCGGGCTGGTGCACTGAGGCTGGTGACAACGAACTTCGACCGGGTGTTTGACACCGCTGCGCGACGTACCGGCCAAGCATTCCATGCGCACACCGCCCCGATGTTACCTATCCCAAAAAACAGTCGTTGGGACGGGTTGGTTTTCTTACATGGATTGCTGCCGAAAGACGCAAACGAAAGCGCGTTAAACCGGTTGGTCATGACAAGCGGTGATTTCGGGCTGGCTTATCTTACCGAACGCTGGGCCGCTCGGTTCGTCAGCGAGCTTTTCAGGAACTACATCGTGTGCTTCATCGGTTACAGCATCAATGATCCCGTACTGCGGTACATGATGGACGCATTGGCAGCGGATCGCATGCTGGGAGAGAGCACGTTGCAAGCCTGGGCCTTTGGTGATTGCGAGGTTGGCCAGGAGGCTCGCAACACTACCGAGTGGGAAGCCAAAGGCGTCACTCCCATCCTTTACGATGTTGTTCCAGGCAGCCATGATCACTCGGCACTGCATAAAACGTTGCAAGCTTGGAGCGAGACTTACCGGGATGGCATCACCGGTAAGGAACGCATGGTCGGGCTAAATGCTTTAGCTAGGCCCTCAGCGAGTACAAAGGAAGATGACTTCGTAGGGCGAATGCTATGGGCACTGTCTGATAAATCAGGCCTTCCTGCTCGACAATTTGCAGACTTCAATCCGGCGCCCCCTCTGGAGTGGTTGACCGAAGCGTTCTCACAAGCACGGTTCAAACACAGCGACCTCAATCGATTCGGAGTGCCTTCTAAACAAGACGTCGATGCGAAGCTCCAGTTCAACCTTGTGGATCGGCCAACCCCCTACATGCTTGCTCCAAGAATGAGGCTGGCGACCGGAGGCACATCAAATTCCGACTGGGATCAGGTGATGTTCCAGTTATCCCGCTGGCTCACTAGGCATCTGAACGATCCTCAGTTGATTTTATGGCTGGTAGGCCAAGGTGGGCGTCTACACGATCGCCTGGAATGGCTCGTCGATGGGCGCCTGAACGAATTGGGGAAATTTGAACGCGACGGCAAGGTGTCCGAGCTTAGGGAAATCCGTAGCCATTCGCCCAACGCTATCCCCAGCCCGCACATGCGTACGCTTTGGCGAGTACTACTCGGTGGCCGGGTGAAATCGCCGTGGAGAGAAACTGACCTTTACCGATGGCAGGAGCGCTTTAACCAAGAAGGGATGACGCCACTCCTCCGACTTGAGCTGCGCGACCTGCTCGCTCCCAAGCTGCTACTTAAGAAGCCGTTTCGCTGGGATCAAGAAGTCAGCAGCCCAGAAAATCCCAAGCGCGTCCGGGATCTCGTGGATTGGGAGCTTGCATTGGCCTCGGATCATGTCAGATCAACCTTCAAAGATTCTTCGAGTGAACGCTGGAAAGAATCCCTACCGACATTGCTCGATGATTTTGAGCACCTCCTTTCCGATGCTCTGGATCTGCTTCATGTCATGGGTGAGGCCGAAGACCGCAGTGATCGCTCCCACTGGGACTTACCCTCCATCGCACCACACCCTCAAAATCGTGGTTTTCGCGATTGGACAACCTTGATAGAACTGCTCAGAGATGCATGGGAAAGTGAGCGGGAGATAAATCCCATCCGGGCTATCAGGATCGCGGAGACTTGGTTTGGTCGCTCATACCCTACCTTCAAACGCTTAGCTCTATTCGCCGCTAGCCGGAATGGAACTATTGCTCCAAAACTTTGGACATCATGGTTACTCTCCGATGACGGATGGTGGCTGTGGACTGTGGATCTGAAGAGGGAGGTACTGCGCTTGTTGGTCTTGCAAGGCCACGACCTAACTGGAGGAACAGCTGCCCGTTTACAGCAAGCAATTTTGAAAGGGCCGCCCCGTGACATGTACCGGGACGATTTGGAACCAGAGCGCTGGCGAGCAACCGCTGACCACTCCATCTGGCTGCGACTGGCCAAGCTTCAAAGCTCCGGACTGGTTCTAGGCAAAAATGCATCGACGCGCTTCACGGAGCTAACTCAAGCCTACCCCCAATGGAGCCTGTCGGCTAACGAACGCGACGAGTTCTCTCACTGGATGAGCGGCAGCGGTGACGCCGATTACGAGAACAACATCGTTGTTACAGTTGCTCCCACAAGAAGACGAGAGCTGGGGCAATGGCTGAAGCTTGCACCGGAAAATACCCACAACCGCAGCCGAGACACCTGGAGTGACGTCTGTCGTCAGCACCTTCTAAACAGCTTGTACGCCTTGGACGACCTCGCAAAGGAAGAGCTATGGCCGATCAATAGATGGAGCGAGGCACTGAGAGCCTGGATCGATACTCGTCTCGTTGTACGTTCATGGCAGTATGGCGCAGCAATCATCTTGAACCTGCCAGACCATGTGTTGCTTGAACTCGCCCATAGCTTGGCAAGCTGGCTGCAGGAAGTTTCCAAAGCCAACATCGCAGGTGAGGACAATCTTTTCGCGCTGTGTCAGCGCCTGATGGATCTCCAGCTTGACCCAGATACTGGTATGACGCAAAACGGCGCGCCTATCGACCAGCCAGTCACCGAAGCGATCAATCACCCCATAGGCATGGTTGCTCAGAGTCTAACAAACCGGTGGTTCAAGCTGGTGCTGCATGACAACACCGGGCTCTCCCCTACCTATAAGCGGTTCTTCAGCACACTGACCGACACAAGCGTCGCGCGCTATCGCCATGGTCGCGTCATCCTTGGATCAAACCTGATAGCGCTCTTTCGCGTTGATCGACCGTGGACGGAGCGTCATCTTTTGCCGCTGCTGGACTGGGATCAGGATCCGGTAGAGGCGAAGGCGATTTGGGAGGGCTTCTTGTGGTCGCCTCGATTGTACCAGCCGTTGTTAACGGCCTTTAAAACTTACTTTTTGCAAACTGCACGTCACTACCAAGAGCTTGGGGAGCACAAGCAACAGTTTGTGGGTCTTTTTACATACGCGGCACTCGGCCCCACTGATGACTACACCATTGAAGAATTCCAGATGGCTTTCTTGGCTCTACCCCTAGAAGGCCTTGAAGAATCAGCCCAGGCATTATCCCAAGCGCTGGAGGGTGCTGTGGATCAGCGAGAAGAATACTGGGAGAACAGGATCCGACCGTTCTGGCAGCAGATCTGGCCAAAATCCCGAGAGCTGGGAACTGCAAGGATTGCGGAATCACTGATCCAGATGACATTAGCCGCTGGGAGCAAATTCCCTGCGGCACTCAGATCGGTGGAGGCTTGGTTATGCCCATTGGAACATCCACATTATGTGGTGCATTGCCTCGCCGAGTCTAAATTGTCCAGCCGCTTTCCTGCCTTAGCTCTGCAGCTATTGAGCTCCATCATCGACGACCAGCCTTGGGCATCTGAAGAGCTTGAGCAATGTCTGGCGTCAATCATTCAGGCTGATCGAACACTAGAAGAAGATATTCGGTATCAGCAGCTTCGAGAGTACCTCAGGCGCCGGAGGTAGCTCCGCCCGGCCGACGTTTAGTGAGATGGTGGCTTCAGCTCGTCGTGAAAGGATGGCTGATACCACCTCTACCGTGTACTGTATATGCATCCAGTACCACAAGAAATGCTCCTATGAACCTCATCCCCCTACGTCAGATCACCGAATCTGAGCTCCCCACCCTCCTCCAGGTGCTGTCAGGCCGAGCCTCGGGCGGCTTTCCCAGCCCAGCGGCCGATCACTACGAAGCCCCGATCTCCCTGGACCACCTGGTAGACCTCAGAGCTCCGCACGTTTGGCTCGGTGAAACCAAGGGGGACAGCATGTCGCCGGCGGGCATTTTGTAAGCGTCCGGCCAAGTCACCTTCCGAACTCCAGCATCAAGGGCGATGGTGTCCGCGTATTTTAAGCGGACGCGATCGCCCTTATCGCCAATATTTCCATGCGGCCACGAAGCTCTTATCCCAACCGTCCAAGGCCCAGGTGGTTCAGGAATGCCTGCAACCCGGAGCAACCATTTCCAGTGTCGTGTGCGGACGCCTTCAGTCTTCGTAGCTGCAGATGAATTGCTATTCGAGGGCTGCCAGTTCTGGTAGCCCGTCGATATTTATCGGACTGGATTAGGTTTCGATTGGGAAGCCCGTGCCCCCGCCGCCGGAGGATCGATAATTCTGCTTGGCGGTTAGCATGGCCTTGAAGCTGTCGATCAGCTCAATCAGCTTATCCGCGAGTTTTCGATGATCATCATTGACGCTGGGCTTTTCAAAGCAGACTTCCGACTTCCAGCTCTCATTTATATTAGCTTGGGCCACTAGGAGCTGTATCCCACGGTAGGAGTCGCTTCTGTCTTCGTATTGGAGGTAGCGTCCGAACCGATCACTATTTGTTTCGCTGAATGCTTCGAGCAGCAGAGAACCTTTGATTCTGTCGTTAGGCCTGAGCGTTTGGCGCAGTTTGCCCCTAAGACTCTCGATAGCACGCTCTACGTGGCCCTGAATTACATCCTCCCCCTTCGCCAGATCAGGATAAAGGACTGTCATTGCGTGGAAGTTGTAGGTGAGCAATCCAAGGTAGGCGTTGCAGAGGCTTGATAACGGTTGCAGCTGCTGTAGCTCGAAATTGTGTGTATAGCTCTTCAAGTCAATCGCAGCAAGCTCATCGCTCAAGCCTGATTCAAACTTCGGAGCGTCAATTGCGCAGAGCGTGAAAACTTCCTTCAGGAAGCCATCGTCTTGAAGGTGTAGGTAATGCGAATAGAGGTCAACGATAGAGTGGTAGCGCGTCGAAAGCTCCTTTTGCAGCATCTGCCTGGGCAAGGCTTTGAGTGCGTCTATGATCGGTGTAGGGTCAGGGTTTGATACGTTGATTTGAACATTCGTAACCCTAATGCTCCTGAGCAGGTTTTTCGCATAGTCTAGCCTTGGGAGGAACTGCCCGTTAGGCGATCGACTGTAGATCTCTAGCTCCCCAGTTGAGCATCCACCATCTCCTGTGGACGGTATGTCGTTAGCCATAGATTTGACCTCGCAGTGGTGTGGCATTCGTTCTTCTTTTCGAGTGTACCTCATCGCTATGGCCGGCCCTGTACACTCGGGTGGGTACGATGCTGGCAATCGAAGCGCCGAGCTGGTTTGCTCTGGTCTCGCGCTGGTCGTGGTTCTTTCAGCGAGATTTCCCACTAGTTTTCAGGATTAAAAAAGCGTTCATGCGATTCTTTTTGGATACAAACATCTGGAGCTACATAGCGAATGAAGGTGCCGGCGCCGAGCTTGTCACCACTGCCAGGGCGGCAGGTGTGGATATTGTCGTTTCTCCTGCTGTAGTGGATGAGGTGCAGCAACTGCCGGTGCCCGAGGCGCGCCGAAAGGTGCTTCAGCTGCTGACGAGAAAGGACTGGAAGCGCTTGATGCCCGAAGTGTTCAGTGAATGCGCTGAGATAAAGTCCCAGATCATAAAGCTACGCCCTGAATGGGTCATAGCCGAGCCCAACATGAAGGAATTCAATCGGCTCCGATATGACTGGGTAAGGCGAGCTGGTGGGTACTGGGATCGTGCCCGGCGAGAGATCGAAACGCCTCCAACCAATGAAAGTGTCCGAAGGGACGAAGAGGCGCGCCTGGCCGTGGAAGAATCGTTCGCGATAAGACAACGACTGGTGAAAGCCAAGCCTGGGGGGCATACGCACCTAGAGTACATTGGTCATATTCCTGAAGCAGGCACGCCGGGTTGGACTGGCAATCCTGTGCACTACTGGCGGGTACCCAGCTTGCACATGTTCAAGACCGAGCTGCAGGTGTACGAAAGTGCGGTCAGCGAATGGCTAGATTGCGAGATTGACGTGCAGGCAATGCTTTCATCGCCCGAATCGATGAATCGCCTGTGGCTACACGAGTTAGACCCCGCAGCAGTTCCGCGGCAATGGTTGCGGGGATCATTTGAGTTTCTCCAAGCGTGGCACAAGGTAACGCCCGGGACGCCTGGCGACACTCGACTGGCGACTCACCTGGTGGACGCGGACATCATCATATCGGCCGATAAAAATTTCGTCCGGTTTGCAGAGCGCTGTAGGGAAGATGCCCCGTTTAAAATCGGTAAGACGCTTTGTGCTCGGGCTAACCGAGCAGGCGTGGACGATGTGATGCAATGGATTTCCAAGCCCGACACCCTTTGATGAACTGCGTCGTGGATGCGGCATAGATTCACAGCACCAGTGCGGGGTCGAGGCCCTGCACGCATTATCAGTTGAAACGAGGTTACCAGCGTGAACGACCCCAATGATTTCCCTGTTGACCATCCAGACCTTGACAGCTTTCTCCACACGCAGCGAGTAAAATACGAAGAACGCAATTACTGGTTCCAGCATTCACTGGGGGCAGAAAGCCATTGGCTTTTTATTCAGGCATCAGACGCCCTGAGGCATGAGCTTTACCTTCCTGCCTGCACTGGCTTTTTGACAGGGATCGAAGCATCGCTTCGCAATACGATCGCCCAGCTGCAAAAACTTGCCAGCGTCGAGAAACTTGAAAAGTTCTCCACCTTCAGCAATGGGTTGCTGCGACTCGCCCGCGATAGCGGCATCAGCATCGATTGCTTGATCTTTCCCGGCGAGCAGGATTTTGAGGCGAATCTCCTGACTCGCCAGAACCCTGTTCGTCTCGTCAACGTTCGCCACACCCTATGCCACGGTAATATTTTCGAATATGTGGTTACGCCCGAGGGGCTACCGACGATTTTTACGCCGGAATGTTGTCGTGAGCTTGCCCAGACGCTTCATCATATCTCTCGTGAGTGGGTGGCAGGCCTGGGCGCGTTCCGCAGGCAGACATTGGGATTGTAGTGGCTGCCCGTTGAAGATTAGTGGCGTTTCCAGTGGTGGAGCAAAGGAGGCCTACGGTTGAGCAGGACTGCTATGACGGCTATCCGTATGGTCACGGGGAAGCACCATAGTCAGACGACCTGCGACGATCAATTGATTGATCTTTTCGTGTGCTCGCTGCAGCTGATGGTTTTTCTCGAATGGCCGCGGTTGAGTCCTAGGTTCAAGTGTCATAGCTCCTTCCCTTTTCGCTTCGGATGAGCACCCTTCGGTGTCGGTGTGTCCTGGTTCACTGATACAGGCGGCTTGGTCTGAGACGGTGGCTCTTCCCGATCGGGCTGTGTGTCCACGCATTGTTCTAGCTGGATCTTCAAATCAGCCACAAGCTTAGCTAAGTCTGCTTCACGAGCAGCGCTCTGCGCCGCGGAAATATGGAGCGCTTTGAGCTCGTTGCCCAGTTCACTCGCGTTGGTTTTGTGGTGCTCAATGATCGCCCCTGCTCTGGCTTCCGCTAGCGTGAGCGCCTGCACTTGGGCATTCAGTGTCTGTATCTGATCGCTCTGGGAATGCAGGATTTTGACTTGTTGCCGTGATTCCCCGAGCAACCTCTCATTGTCACGGTTGAGTCGTGTGGATTCATCCTGCTTGACCGCCAGCGATTCCCGGAGCTTTCGCTGCTCGACCTGAGCTTCGTGAAGCTGGGATTCATGCCGGCGCTGATCCTGCTCGCGCTGTTCCTTGACGGAATCCCGATAGTGCTCAAGCGCGCCACGCGCATGGACATGCTTCTCCTCGAGGGACTGGATCTGCTTGTCTTTTTCAGCGACCAGAACCTCAAGATCGCCGCAGCGTTGGGCAATCCCTGCATTGCGGGTCAGCTCGGCCTGCAGCGACGATTGGGACGTCTGCAACTCAGCCGTCTGGGCCACAAGGGCTTCTCGTTGGGTAGCCACATCGCGTTGCGATGACGCCAGTTCAGCTTGCAGGTCGGCAACCAACGCTTGCGATGTTGCTTGCTCGATACCGAACTCAGCTCTTGCGCGGTCAGCTACTTGCGCCCCCTCTTCCAGCAATTGATTGAGGAGGCTTTCGACCATGGAGGTCAGTTGGTCACCCAATCTCTTCCCGGTTGACTCAGCGCTTGGCTCTACCGATTCGAGTTCTCTGAGATACCTAGAGATGGTCGTGTTTGAGCCGGTATTGCCGAGCTCGGCGCGCACTTTGTCGATTGTGGGATTGATGCCTCTGACCAGCAATGCGTGGCGGGCTTTCTGCACCACAGCCTTGTTTATACCGCCTCGGGCCATGTCAGCTCCTACGATTTCGTATGGTATTACATCCAATGAAATTACATTCAACGATACGCCGATTTTGAATTGTTTGAAAGTTATAGTTTAAAAGGCCATAATTGATGTTTATAGCCTCTTGACGACCCTGAAAGGCCGAAACCATCCCTGGTCGCCTGTAATAGCCGGGAAGCGGCAAATTTCGAGGTTGAGCATGGTGGGTAAGGCCGATCGGTATCTCACGGCGGGTACGAGGGAAAACACGCGTAAGAGCTATCGCGCTGCGATCGAGCACTTCGAAGTGACGTGGGGTGGTTATCTACCCACGACCGGCGATGGCGTGGTTCGCTATCTGGCCGAGTACGCCGACAAACATGCGATCAGCACGCTCAAGCAGCGGCTGGCAGCGTTGGCTCAGTGGCATGTCACTCAAGGATTCCCCGACCCCACCAAAACCCCGAACGTTCGACAGATGATCAAAGGCATCCGAGTCGTTCACCCGGCCAAGGTCAAGCAGGCGGCTCCTGTCCTGTTGAGGCATCTTGAGCAAGCGATCCATTGGCTGGAGACAGAAGCGAGCGCCGCAGCGCAGCGTGGTGATTACAAATCCTTGTTGCGTCATCGCAGATCCATCGCCTTGGTGCTTATTGGGTTCTGGCGAGGCTTCCGGGGTGATGAGCTGGCCAGGCTCAACGTCGAAGACACCCAAGCGTCCAGCGGAGAAGGCATCACATTCTTTCTTCACCACACCAAAAGTGACCGTGAGCACGAGGGCACCACATTTCATACACCGGCACTCACCAAGCTCTGCCCAGTGGACGCTTACCTCAACTGGATCACTGTGGCGGGGATCTCAACCGGGCCAGTGTTCCGTCGGCTGGATCGGTGGGGGAATTTAGGTGATGGGGCTATCCGACCCCACAGCCTGATCCCAATGTTACGGCGGATATTTGCCGAGGCTGGACTGCCGGAGTCGCTGTACACCAGTCATTCGCTGCGACGCGGATTTGCGACCTGGGCGTCCGCGAATGGCTGGGACATTAAAGGGCTGATGAGCTACGTCGGATGGAAGGACATGAAATCTGCGCTGCGCTATGTTGATGCAAGTGTTTCGTTCGGTGGGCTTTCGGTGCCAGCATCGCGAAAGCAGCTCGAAGGCGCGCGACAGTAAGGTGTCTACAGCCACAGCGTTACTGGCGGCAGGAGCGCATAGCCTGTAGGTGTCAGCTCTATGCCCGAATCGATTGATCCATTGCGCGCCCTAGATCCGCATCGCGTCCAGAGAAGCGTCGCGTAGTGAATCAGCCCCTTTGCGTGACGAACCAGGGTGCCATGAAGCGGGACTCGACACCTTCACTTCACTTTCAGACTGCCACGTTTGGGTTACGCTGCCGCCATATCACGGCATCAAGCTCAGCCAGATTTTTTGCAGGGTAGGTTTTGGCCCGGCTCAGCGCGACCCGAAGCAACCGAGCCGATCGGATATAGTTGGCCCCCTGACTTGCGCCTCTCACCGTATCAACGCCTGTTCCCTGAAGCCATTCCCGGATAGGGCCATTGAGGACATAGTAACGTTTGGGGAAGAACTGGCAGAGCATCTCGGAAAACAGAGCACCTCGAGTGGTTACACCAGCGCTGTTAAGGCGGTCAATTTCGAGTCTGACAACCCTATCTCGCGACATCTCCGTCGCCTCGAGTACCCGCACTACGCTTATGGCCAGCTCCTGGAAATTACTGCTCTTTCCCTGCCGTTCCCAGCCTGCGCCCTGGAACCGATTCCTACGGTAGTAAGACCAGAGACCGTTGAGCTGGTCGTAGAATCTAGTGTCGTCGCTCTCTTCCCATTTCTTTTTATCCGAGGCTTCCCGGAATGCTTTGACTAGATCCGATCGGATCCTGGCGAACTCACGCATTTGGGCTCGACGGCGAGCCAGTACTTCGTTGAGATTGGAAAGGGTTCTAGGGTTCGGTAGCGCCAACTCGAACACGACTTCATCGTCATCCTCATTATGCCGCCCCTGCCGCTTGGGCTTACTTGGCTGTTTAGCTTCTTGATACCCCGCTAGCCAGTTGGCATCCAATGTCACGCAGCTGCTTGCAAGATTCTCAATCCACTTCTCAGCCGTTCGAAACGTTTTCTTCGATATCAGTGAGTATCCATTAGCTTCGTGGTTGGACGAAAACGCGGCTTTTGAGAGATTTGATGAGCCCACTAGCGCATAGCACGATCCATTCAATTCCCGCCAGAATACTGCCTTGGGGTGAAAGCCCACGATACCCTCCGCAACGAGGAACTCCTCGTGCCATTTCTTAGGCAGCCACGTAAGTACCTGCTCGCAGGCAGCTATCCGGGTGATACCAAAGTCCTTGCCGACGATAAATGTGAAGGTCTCGCACTGCTTACCTAACTTTTCCTCGATATCCCAGTGAGTGAGGTAGGCGCTGACGATGTACAGATGGGTTGAGCTCCGTAGGGCACGGAGGTATACGTCAGCAAGCTCTGCTTTTGAGCTTTGAGGGAGCAGCAATAAATCCATTACGTGAACATCCGTCCTGAGAAAAGGAGTTGGGGAACCTGCCCATGCGACTAGAGAGTTTCGGCGCGCTTTTGCCGGCTTTTTTTCGTTGGTTTAGCAGCCGCACAGACAGGAACATTGCCGTCCAGGATATACTGCCACATCGCCAGCACTTGCGCAGTCCGAGGGGTGACACGCCGCGCCGGCTAATTCATACGAGAGTCAGCTTTCGCCCTAACCTGAACAACGCATCATCCAGCCAGTGCTCGAACGCACCCTTGCTTGCTGGGATGAGCAGCTGACGCTCCTGCAGGGTTCGCTCTGGACGGTGGGGAATGGACATGCTTGATACCGAGGCCGTAGGTGGCTCGAGGAATACCTTGTTGTCCATACCGTGGAGGGCAAGCTGAAACCAGCCATGCCGGCCCTGCCCCATCAAGTTAAAAGCAGCAAGAGCCGCGGATCGAGCTCTAGAAGGTGACACGTAGTAGGAAGCGAACATATCGTTCCTGTTCCCTGGCACCGTGAGCGCTACGGATACCCATTGAAGCCCGTCATCCTGGACGCGCCATTTGACGCCGTTGGTATCCAGCCCCAGTACATCAGGTTGGTCAAACGCCTTGAAGCCATCCCTGATCTGACAAAGCCCCGCCTGAGACATCTGGACGAAGATGTCATCTCTCTGCTTATCGGAAACTCGCATCGCGCCAGATAGCGTGGGTTGCGTGAGGAATGCAAGCTCAACCGTAGCGTCCTGAGTGTAGCCACCCCATCTCGATTCATTGCTCGATGGACGAGCAGCCAGGCGCTGTTGAAACTCCGATTCGTTTATGGCCGTAGAAGACTGTTTCAGTCGGCTTAGCCCTTGGACGATACCATCGGAGAGCTCGCCAGCGTTCGCAAACGTGACACGAAACAGTCCATCCACATAGTCGGAGACCTCTCTTCTGAATGCCACCTGCTTGCCCGATGCGGGTACAGATTCGAGGAAATTAATATCGAAGCTGTTCGATATCGGTTCATCAGCAACTGGTTCGGCTGCCTACAGGTAGATGTTGGAATCGGTGGCCGGCCACCGCCCGGAGCGCCAATGAGTGCGAGGTTTAACGCTACCTAGGTCGAGCTCAAAGCCTTCGCCTAGCGTTCATTGATCGAGCGACCGCGGCGGGCTTTTAGATATCTAATCGATGTATCTGTCACGACCGCCAAGTACGGAAAATACAACCTGAAGCCACGCTGCTACTAGCGCCAACGGCGCGTTCCAAGCCCTATACAAGCGATGCAGCCAGCCATCCATAAACAGCGCTAAACTCCCCTAGCCATAACCCACACATTGAGCCATCGCTGATAGAGAACCAGCTGGCTAATGATCAAGAGCACGAATACCAAACAATGTCAGGCAAGTGACCATGGACATGCCAGCACCTAGCTTAAAACGGCTCGTCTGCAGCAAACGCTACGTCGTATCGGCTGGGGGCATGCATGCACGTTGTCTTCCCTTGAACTCTCCTTCACAACACTATAAGTACCCATGACTGAAAATCTAAATATCTCTGCTATTGGCCTGATCAGAAGGATGGTGAAGGACATTACCTCACGCCCTATAGCTGTCGGCACTGTCCTGACGGGCCTTGGCTCGATCCTGACTTTCTGTGTGCTCTTCACGTATCTGCACGCTATTGGATATCCGGTCTTGCTAGGGGCCGCGCTCGGCACTACCACAGCGCTCATCCCCTGGATCGTCATCGCCACCCTCACACTTGCGCTGTACTTCGCAGGCTTGATGGCCACCTCTGCGTTCTATGCGTCGGCGCTCGCGTTCTTCAACCGTACCCCGGGTATACAACCGTACATGGCGACTATGCTCGTCCTACCAGCACTGGCTGGGATCACGACCATGGTTACCTCAATCATACTCGGACAGCATCGTAGTGCATTCTTTGCGCTGTCGACATCAGGCATCACCGTAACAGCGACCCTGCTCGCCATGCTTCTGATACACCGCTTCAAGGCAGCAATCGATGGATGTGCACGACAGGAAGGCGACTCGGCACCGGCTACCAAAGCCACTTGGGTAGCAAAATTCGTCGGCCTTGCAGGAGCTATCTGGGGATCTGCGATCTCGGCAATGTTTCCAATGTTCCTTCTAATAAATAGCTACATGTGGCCTACCGATCGCTTTGGCTTATACAGGTTCGCTGGTATTTGCATCATCACCGCCGTACTTGGTCTGCTACCAGCTGCCGCATTTTACATCTGGAAGGACGAGCAGACGATGCGCACCCGCCACACAATAGGCGGCATTGTATTAGCTATTTCCGGTGCGCTCTTTTTCGCCCCGGCAACCATACCCATGGTGGTTGACAGTGCCGCCAGCGTGATCGGCATCAAGGATCTTCAGGTAGCCTCCTACATGGTTAAAGACACCACCTACGCCGTCGAAGACTTCGATTCACAGTGGGGTAAGCCACAGGCACTTAGGGGGTTTCCCGTCGTGGAAGCATTTGCATTATTCCGCCTGGGTGACCTCCTCTTGTTGTGCCCTCAATCGCTATCAGGTACCAAGCTTGTGGAGTGGCCATCGCTGAGCAAAGCATGCTTGGTGTTGGATGCGAAACTGATCAAACGAATGCCAATGAAGGTCGATCAGGACTGAGCCGGGAGAGTGCAGGAGCTCGCCACTTGACGCCGCGACTGCTAGATCACGTGGGCGCCCAATGGGCCGAGTTTTCTCTCTTTCAGATAGCCAACGTGTTTTGAGATCACAGCCCCAGGTCAGCGGCGAAATAATCGTCACGCATGGCCTGACTGGCTTGTCCGTCCTCGATGAGCGATTGCTGGAGGCGACGCTTCAAAAACCAATAAAGCCCTGACCGCAGTTCGACAAACCCCCAGTCTCGAACCGTTACATAGCGTTCGCTTGCTGTCAGCGCCCTCTCCAGCGCTTTAAAGCCTGAAACCCCAAGGCTGGATGGATACAGCCTCACCAGATGCTCCAAACCAGGGTGCCGACGATACTCCTTGAGCATGGCCTCCAGCATCGACTCCAGCTGGGCGTCGTATCGCTGGGCCGCGACCGACCAAATCTCGAAATCCTGTGTGTTTATCAAAATCTACACTCTTCGCACTGGTCTTAATCATGGCCCGCACAAGTAGGCATCTCTCACACAGCCATGGAAGGGCAAGATCTGCTTAAAGCTGGCCCTTGAGGCCGCCGCTGTGCATTCAGAGGCTGGCCAGGATATGTGTCACCTCCGGCAAAAGCCATGCGCAGCCAGATCGCGCCTCGACCAGTAGCAGTCAAATATCCATCTAAAGCGATTCGCCAGACGATCCGTCAAGGCTACCAGCCAAGGAAATGTAGCGGCCGTCTTCCCTCTCTACACTTCAGACGGAGTTATCCCGTTTAGCCTTTGGCCGTTAGGCTTGAAATTTTTTCACCCTAGTTTTGTTTTTTGCCAGCAAAGAAAAGTCGGCGGCGAGCCGCCGAATGACCGCCTCCCCTGCCCCCCAGCCGCAGGCCGATCACAAGGCCGGCGTGTCAACCTCAGCGACGAGAGCAAGCACACAGCATTCTGTTTGAAGGGCGTTTTAAGAGCACGTGATCGTACGAGTATGACCCTTGTGCGGAGAGCGCCCAGGGGCCATGCTTTTTCTTTGCCTACAAATATAGAACTCCGTCTCGCTTGAAATTTTTCAAGGGGGTGGGGTAACCAAGTTGTCGCTTCAATATAAATAATATCGCTTTGGAGCAATCTTGTCCGCGCCTGACCGAGGGTTTGCTGATATCGTCGAGTCCAATAGAGATATCGGCCAACCGGTTTCCAGCCTGCGGACAAGGTCGCCAGGGCCCGCTGCTCGGTCGATGTAAACCTAGATTTTTATCTGTTAACCGCGATGGTTAACAAGTTGTTTTTTGGGTTTACAGATTTCTGTTGTTTTCCTAGCGCCGTCCCTCGCGCGCTTGGGTCAAGATTACGACCTCACTGAGGTCAGAATAAATCCTCTGCATGCTACGCAGAGCGTTCACTTTGCCGTGCGGTGACGCGCAGCGAAACGCGATCGGCTTTAGGAATGGGCATTACTGACGGCTTTTCTCCTGTGCCCGCGGCAGGTAGAGGTCTGCGATGTGTGGAGTTTGAAGTACTGGGGCTGAGGACAGCAAAAGATCGCCCTGATGTTAGACAGCTTACACACAGCCACCCTGGAGTGATTGCGTTTTGATATCATGGTTTCTTTATGTGTATCCAGGACGCAAATGGACAGCTACGTTGCTCGATATCTTAAGGACAAGAAAGATGATCTGCCAGCACTCTACAACTGGACGTTTGACCAAACCTTCGCCAGCGCCCAGTTCGGAATTGCGTTCATAGGTCAAAACGCGTTTGATCGAACCCTGGAACTGAAGGCAGGGCTTCGCGCCCTCGTCAACTCAAGCACCTGTGACATTGAAGACGGGCGCGTGGCCACCTACTTCATCAAGGTATGGGGTGGTATCACTCGGTTTTCCAAGGTCGATGAGACGCTAGGGCTTTTCTCATCTTTAAAGGGAATCGCCGAGATACCTGTGGGCTTCCAGCCACGCTTCCAGCAAATTAGCAGCTGGTCAAAATGGGCATCGATCGTGTGCCCAGACTGGGCCTGCATCTACGATGCACGAGTTGCATACTCCCTTAATGCTATCAACTATCTGATGGGTGCTGAACATCCTATTTTTCCAATGCCTGAGGGCCGGAACACCCGCCTGAAGATGCTCGATGTGACCACGCTAATCCTGGGTGAGCGTCTGCTTCCCGGCGAGAGCACCGACCCGAAGGATTTGAGAAAAAAGCACTTCATTTCAGAGCGTGCTGCTTATCCGCGTTACGTCTCGCTCGTGCGCAACGTAAGCATTGAGCTTTGGGGGAATCCGCATCACATCCATGAGGTTGAGATGCTGCTCTTCTCCCTTGCTGACGGCCAGATTTACCAGGATGTGTTTAACCGCCTCTCCAGACGGTAAGCATGCAAACGCCGTGTGGCTGTAGGGCGGACTTCATTTGCGCGTGAGGACGCAGGTGCACCGTCCGACCAATGATGTACCTTCCCAGATCCGATCCGCGTCCTTTAGGGGGCCAGCAACTCGTCATCACCTGTTGCGCCCCCGACTCGCCTGGTTAACCTGTAGGTTGTTACCGCATGACGTCCGCTCGCTTGCTCCGAAGAGTGAAATCAAACAGCTCGGCAGGTGTGGCCGCTTGAGTGATAGCCATAAACCAGTGGCCCGCAATGCGTTCGTGGCCAATACTGGCCACTCTTTTCAGGTGGTTCAAAAGGATTTGTGAATTATGGCATTGGATGTCGCCTACAGCGTTGAAGCTGACGATTTTGTCGATCCTGACCGTGCGTACGACCTGTTTTGGTCTGGCATTATTACCAATAAGCGCGCATTCGTTTGTCCCGCCGCGGACTGCGCCGCTCAGGTGACATGCGCAAATCTGGACAAGGACGTCCAAAACATGCGAGTCGTCCCGCACTTCAAGGTCTATGGAACCCACAGTGAGACTTGTGGAATTGCGCATGGCGAGCCGGTGGATATTGAAATCCAGCCAGCTGAATTGGACGGGCAGGAACACAGCACAGTCGACCAGTCTATCGTGGACGTCTTCAAGCTTGAACGTCCTGGCTCGTATTATGACGAGCATGCCGTCGAACCAGGCGCGGATGTCCAGGTTGCGAAAAAGCGCGCTAGAAGCATTCGACCCTACACCCCTCGGTTGGGAGAATCAGGTCTCGTAGGGCCCATCTACTCCGTTCGATCGGTGGTCAGCAGATACATACGATATCGCTCCGACAAGAGCCTTGAATTTCGCCGACTGAATATCGCTGGACAGGACGTGCCCTATGCCAGCATTTTCAGCTGCATCTGGGAGCAGGATCTGGACGACCTCCCCACCCACCCCATCATTTACTACGGATGGGCGTATGTAGACCGTACGAAGACAGATACCTGTAGTGGTCAACTGATCCCGGACACGACGTTAAGGTTTTTCTCGTACTGAGCGGGTGCCAGTCCATCATTGAACTGGTGTGGCCGAACCCAGTTGTAGCGATGCATCAGATAATGACTGATATCCCGCTGTGCCTCTTGGGCCGTCATGTAGCCCACGGCGGGTATCCACTCGGTTTTCAAGCTGCGGAATACACGCTCCATCGGCGAGTTGTCGTAGCAATTACCTCGGCGACTCATGCTCTGGCGCATGCGGTATCGCCAAAGCCGCTGGCGAAACTGTCGGCTCCCATATTGGGAGCCCTGATCTGAGTGAAACAGCAGGCCCTGAGGCTTGCCGCGTTGCTCATAAGCCATGTCCAGCGCCTTGATGACCAAGTCCGTGTCCGGTTTGTTTGAAAACGCCCAGCCCACCACCCGACGCGCATAAAGATCCATAACCACCGCCAGGTAATGCCATTTTCCTTGCGCCCAGATGTAGGTGATGTCGCCACACCAGACCTGATTGGGCGCGGGTACATCGAACTCCCGATTCAAAATGTTCGGAATGTCAGGCCTCTCCACTGTTGCTTTTTTATAAGCATGAGAGCCAGGTTGCTTGCTGATTAATCCCAGTTCCCGCATCAGGCCACGTACCTTGAACCGACCAATTTGCTCGCCATCTTCCTGCAATATCGAAACGATACTGCGGCTGCCTGCAGCGCTTCGACTTTGCCCGAACAGCTCATTGACTCGACTGAGTAAACGAACCCGCTCAGCGTCTGGAGCCCGACGCCGCTGGCAATGGTCGTAGTAGCACGAGCGAGGTGTCTCGAACACCTCGCACAGCAATTCGATCGGCTCATGGGCACCTAGCTGATCGATCAGCGCAAGCGCTCGTGTTCTTCCGACATCAAGAGCGCGGTAGCCTTTTTTAAAATGGATTTCTCCCGCTCAAGACGAGCGATCCGCGCTTCCAGCTCCTGAATTTTCTGCTGCTCGGGCGTCAGGGCTTTGCTCTGAGGCGTTACGCCATTGCGCTCCTGCTGGAGCTGGCTCACCCAGCGACGCAGCGCAGACTCGACCACCCCTAGTGAGCGGGAGGCCTCAATGTGGCTATAGCCCTGATCGAGCACGAGGCCTGCGGCCTCACGTTTGAATTCAGCAGAGAAGGTACGGCGTTGTTTGGTCATCAGACACCTCTATCTGGCGATATTCTCGCCTAAATGAGTGTCCGGAATCATTAGACCACTGCATCACATCGCCGAGGACTTTCTCAAAAACCCAGAAGAGTACAAATGATCAAGCCACGCGGGGCCGAGCAGATGCTTAGCGTGAGAAAGGGACGATGCGTCTAGTAAAACAGACCAACGAGCCCCCTGAACTCTATAGGGCATTTCTTTCCATATGCTCATAACCGTGCCAAGCAGTGCAACAACCCCAAGCCCACCTGACGCACTCATCAAACTTTGTTCTAAGCAAAAAACTGAATACGACTAGAGCCGTCAGCATAGCGATTCGCCACCAGTCGCCTATGCTTAATCTTCCGCAGTATTTTCAAGGAGAGATCTCGATGGCTGTTCCGAATGTAAATGGATTGGGCGCGCCCGTTACCGACGACTTTGAAGCTTGGCTCGGCGAAAGAAACCGGTGGTTGCAGACAGCTGCAAAGAATCTAATCGAGTCCAAGAAGCCCCCTACAGATGACCAGATCACAGAGCTTGCTCGCCTCTGCATCATCGAATCAAAGAAGGAACAAGACCCAGGCTTCAGCACTGTAACGCCAGGGTCTTTGGCCCTCGCTGCGAATCGTCCTGCCATCAGAATTGACGGAATATCAGAAGTCCACGGATTAAATGCCATCAAATCCGGAGCGTCGCTGCCTTTCGGCCCCGGCAACATTACAGTCTTCTACGGCCAAAATGGATCAGGAAAAAGCGGGTATGCACGCCTCCTGAAACAAGCATGCGGCTCAAGATCGAAAGATGAGATTCACCCCAACGTCTTCATCGAAGAGCTGGTGGCCTGCAGCGCTAAATTCCAGGTTTCAGCGGGAGAGAATAAGCGAACCATCGACTGGACGCTTGTCCAGGGTGCAGACCCTCTACTGCGCCACGCCCAGATCTTCGACACCAAAACGGCTACCCAGTACATGGGTAAAAGCGAGGCCAGCTACGAGCCGAGCCAGATGAAATTCGTGGCGTCATTGATCTCTGTGTCAGACAAGGTTAACCAACACCTCACAACGTCGAAAAATGCATTGCTCAGTGCATTGCCGCAATTTCCTGCGGATCTCGGAGCGACTGACGAGAGCCGCTGGCTTGCCAGTCTTAAGCAGGCGACCACTAACGCTGCCATCGACAAGACGTGCTTATTCACCGAAGAACTCGATGCCGATCGAATCGCAACCGAAGGTGCGCTAGCCCAGAAGGACATCGCTGGAAGATTGGCCTCAATCAACAAAGAAAAGCAGGGTCTAACATCTGTTCGTTTAGCTATGACTCAACTCAAGGAAAAGCTTTCTGACGACGCAGCAAAGATCATCGTGAGTGCTCACTCCGAGGCAAAGCTAAAGCGCCAGGCCGCCCAGAAATCTGCTCAGCAGCTTTTTGCTGAGACACCACTTGAGGGCGTAGGCGAAGCTATATGGCAGCAGCTGTGGGCACAGGCGCGGATGTTCTCTCGAGCCCACGCCTACCCCGACCAACAATTCCCTGTTGTTGGCGAGGACGCCAAGTGCGTGCTCTGTCAGCAGGAGCTCAATGAAGACGCGAGCACGCGATTGCTGCACTTCGAGCAGTTCGTTACCGAGGGGTTGGAGCGGGCAGCCAAAGAGGCCGAGAGCCAATATCAGCAGTTGCTCCGAGCCATGCCCCCGTTGCCAGATGAACAAGGATGGCAAGCACATATGTCTCTGCTCAAACTGGAACAGCAGCAGGCCAATGATCTGTACGCAGACTTGTTGAAAAGGCGCACCGAGCTTGACACAGCTGACCAAATCGAAAAGATTTCCGTGTTCGACTGGACACCGGTGGATCAAGCTTTAGCCGTACAAACCGAGCAACTCGCCATCGAAGAAAAATCGTTGAGTGACCTGCTGCAGGACGGCAAACGGCAGCAGATGGAAGACAAAGTTCGTAAGCTGAAAGGCACACAATGGCTGGCTCAAAACAAACCCGCCATCTTGGCCGAACGTGACCGGCTGTTGGCAGTTGACCAGTACGGTAAGGCCATCCGACTTACCGCAACCAACACGCTAACGAGCAAGAACAACGAACTGGCGAAATCCGAGGTAGAGGCCGGCTACCAGACTCGCTTTGCGGCAGAGCTCAAACTACTAGGCGGCTCGAGGTTGCCTGTAGCTCCCCAAAGCAAGACAGTCGGTAAAGGCAGGACGACGTTCGGGCTGACGCTTGTCGGGGCGATAGGAAGCCGCCCGCCCGAGCAAATTCTCAGCGAAGGTGAGACAAGGATTGTCGCGTTGGCTGCATTCTTGGCCGATATCACCGGCTCGAACCAGGTAGCGCCGTTCATCTTTGACGACCCGATCTCCTCGCTCGACCAAGACTTTGAGGAGCGAGTTGTTGCGCGCCTGGTCGATTTAGCACAGACCCGTCAGGTCATCATCTTCACCCACAGGCTATCTCTGGTCACCCTGCTGGACGGCGCTGTGAAAAAAGTGAAAGACCATCCAGATCTTCCAGACGTGCTACACGAAGTGCAGACGCTTCGACGCCTAGATAAAACATCCGGAATTTTAACCGGGCAAAGTGCTCGCGACTCGAAACCAAAATCCGCCATCAACAAGCTGCTGAAGGAGACTCTGCCCCGTCTCAAAAGGCACCAAGCTGAAGGAGATGTCGATAGCTACGACATCATGGCCAAAAGTGTTTGCAGTGATTTCCGGATCATCGTGGAGCGCACTGTTGAGGTAGTGATGCTGAACAATGTCGTACTGCGATTCCGCCGCGAGGTGATGACCAAAGGGCTCCTCCGACAACTGAGCAACATCACTCAGAACGACTGCGATCTCATCGATGACCTAATGACCCGCTACTCGGTGTACGAACATTCGCAGGCAGATGATCTCCCGGCCGTGCCACCCGAGCTCATTCAGCTGGAAGCTGATATGCAGTCGCTTGCGGACTGGATGGAGGATTACGCTAAGCGAGTGGCTTGACGCTCACCGTCAAAGCTTCCGAGTATCGAAGACCTCTGAGCTAGGCGAGGCGGCTGCAGTTGCCGGAGCGAAGTTACACATCGTTCCGGCCACCGTATCAGTAGGCGGCGCACCATTTACGGTAAACATACCGCCCAAAATCGCGTCGTTAGTCGATAGGTCGCCGTTACCAAGAAGAAATGCACGCCTCACCAAGTCTTCACTCAGCCTTGACGCCACTGCTCTGAAGCTTCAGCCCAGCACGTCCAGCCTTTGCAAACTCAAGCCAGCCATCACAGTAAATTTCACCCGTTTCTTCAAATTCATCGGCATCTTCAGGGTCTGAAAACGTCCCCAGATGCCGGCCATCCATCGTGTCGAAAGCCTCAAACTTCCACCGGTCTACCGAACTCCATACCGACCCGCTGACTGACCATCGATCATCAATTTCGACCCAGTACGGTGGAGAATGACCCTCATTACCTTATGCGACACAGTTCAGGATCATCTGCAACAACACCCGGAACCCCACCCGGTAACGCTCGGCAGATCAAATCCAAATTCGGATAGCTCCATTTCTATTACGAGGGCGGGGATGACTACTGCCGGGGAGCAGTAGACGCAGTGATCCAGCTTCCGCTGAACACGTATTCAGTCTGTGGAGCACCAGGAAAACAGCCCGCCTGTAGATGGGTCAGTACCTTGTGCTCGCAGCACAATCGTAGTGGTCGGCCAGAATCTGAGATGTGATATGACCGCCTTTAAGGCTACGATTGGCGAGTGCTGCCACATGCAGTCCATGCCCTGAGCTGTAGACCAAGGAGGAATGAATGGGAAGCAAAATCCCTGAGGCTAGGAACGCTCTTGGAGCAAAAGCCAGTGCACTGCAATATGAAGGGAACCCTGTAGGACAATTATTTTGCCCATCCAACGGGTGTGAAGCGCGGCTATCTTTCGTCAAGCGACATGACAGACGATACGCCACCAAGACGATTGAGGTGGCTCCTTGCTTCAGGCTGAAGAAGCGGTTCAACCACGATGCTAACTGCAAATACAATCTTGGGGGACAGCTCAGCATCATCGCAAAAGGATCGTCTTCAGATCTGTTTTCGGCCATCTCAGCGTCGAAATTTGAGTTTCGTCTTCACATACTGATCAAAGCCCTTTGGGAGCTTGATGACGAAGAAGTGGATGCTCGTGGGCGAGGCTGGGGATCCTCTGAATCGCAGAACAAAAGCTATGGAAACAAGGGCCGCCTTTCCAACTATCTGAAAACCTTGGGTCAGATACTCGAGCTGAGGGCATTGTGTGAAGACAATGACGAGCTCAAAAACCTCGTTACGCTGAAATCCAAGGAAACCACCATCCCTTGGAGTAAATTCTACTTCGATCACAGCAACCTTTGCGACTTCACTCGCTACTACGGTACGGGCACCCTGACAATTCCATTGGCTATTGCCGGGTATGTTCAAGACATTCGTCCACCTAGCGAGCGCTTCCCGTATCACGTGGCAGAGCTCACCTCTCCCTATGTTGAGCCCGACAAGGACGGCATCGTCCGCAAGACCGTGCCTCAGGTGATTTTAAAGCAGTCCACCCTCGCCTCCCTGCTCAAACGCCAACATGAATACATCTTCTTTGGGCAGTGGAAAGCTCGTCTCCGCAGAACGAGCGGCCGAGGGGAAAATTCTAACCAAACCTGGCTCTTCGAAAACATCGAAATGTACATTGACCAAGCGGATCATTTCATCGAGTGCTGAACAGGCGTCATTCTGTCCAGCGCATAAAACAGCAAGCGGAGCGCGCAGGCCACCGGTCGTAGGCGCGAGGATGGAAGCCCATCGGGCCGAGACACGGAGTGGCTCGGTTTACGACAGCCGTCCGCAGAGCGGCACGTCCAATGCCCAGACAACGTACGACGCCCTCGCAAAAAAACCGGGCCTCGGCAAATGAAAATTGAGGAAAGCAGCGATGCCCATTACCCCAATTGCAAAGCACCTTCGGGTAGCCAAACACGTCGTGGTTTTTACAGGCGCCGGCGCATCAGCAGAAAGTGGTATTCCGACATTCAGAGATGCACTGACTGGCCTTTGGGAAAACTTCGATGCGTCGAAGCTCGCGACAGCCGAAGCGTTCCGCGCAGATCCAGGCCTTTGCTGGGGATGGTACGAATGGCGTAGACACAAAGTCATCCAGGCCCAACCTAACGGGGCACACTATGCAATCGCCCAGCTCGCCAACCACGTGCCCAAATTGACGGTCATCACTCAGAACGTGGACGACCTCCACGAGCGAGCAGGAAGTTCCGCAGTGGCTCATCTCCATGGAAGTCTGCATTCGCCTCGATGCATCGACTGCAGCGCCGCACACGAGGCCCCTCTCCCTTCTGAGCCAGTACCAGAAGCCGGGATTCGCATCGAACCACCACGATGCACCAGGTGTAACGGGTATGTGAGACCAGGTGTCGTATGGTTCGGCGAAATGCTTCCGGATGACGCATGGGCGAATGCAATGACTGCCGCAAAAGACTGCGACATGTTCATATCGATAGGCACATCCGGGATCGTTTATCCTGCCGCAGAATTGCCATTCGCAGCTTTAGCGAATGGCGCAAAGGTCGTGCACATCAACCCAGCACGCTTTGCGATTAGCAGTCAGGAGTTTTTCGTAGAGGGCACCGCAGCGCATAGCATGACGGCCTTGGTTGAAAGGGCATTTCTCTAAACAGTACAAAGCTTAAGCGTCGCATCTACCAGAGCGAAACGAGCGCGCGAGCAGTAGCCGTTGAGGCAAGTCATCTCCCCATGGGTACTGCCCTTAATCAATAGGATCACATGCATGGCAGCTAAAAAACCGCCACACCCTTTACGAGCAAGCGAAATTGAACGTTTCGAACGAAATCTTGCGAACTGGCTGAAACTGGACGCTGCGGATGCGATGTACCACCGATTCCAAGGGATACTGTAAAGCCAAATCACGACTCTACAAATCTGTGGAGTAATCACCCGCCAAGGAGCGGTGAATTTGCTGATGCGCATGGGTGAAGCGAGGCGAGAAAAGGATGCAGCCGCCGACATCGACACACCCGGTGGCTTGAGATTGGTTTGAGACGTCGGAGGCCACACGTCCATCCGTATCGTCTCAACCATGCGTGACTCGAGCCTGGTAAACCACCCTTGCTCGTCGCTCGGGCCGTCGGTCGATCCGTGCTCTAGAGAGACTCACCGCCGCTGCGCTGGTACTTGAGGCCAGCCCGCCCCGCCTTGGAAAACTTGACCCAGCCACAACAACGGATTGCGTCCGCCGGCTCAAGACCCTCATCGTCGGAGTCAGCACGATCATCCATTCCATGGACTGTGCCAAAACCAGATACTTCCCAGGTATCAGAAGCACCCCAAAGCGGCTCGCTGAACGATCTTCCCTCCTCCAGCTCGACCGAAAATAGCTCAGATCCTGCCGCAGCGATGACACCCTCATCCGAAAGAATCACATCCCGAAGCTCTTGTTGAACATAACCATCGAGAAACTCGGGCAGATCTGAAAACACACCATCGCGAAGGGTAGGCACCTCACCCAGATGTAGGTCAGCACGAGCTCTAGCCTTTCCGGATTTGACGAAAGGCTGAACCCAGTCAAGGGCGGTAGCCAGTTAGCTTTCCGGCAACCTCAATGATGGTCAGCCTTGAATCCTTACTGATGTCCCCAGGATTCGACCCAGGCTCTCCATCAGGCACCTCCATCCCAAACTGGCGGTAGTAGGCCGTCCACGCTGGAAGAATCTCTCCGGTGAAAGGGCTCCTGAAGCTCATGGGCTTCTCCGGAAAAAAGACTTCATCTGCATTGGCGTAGCGGAACATATCGACCACCAGCTCGCTGCAGTAAAGCGCAGATGCATCGGTAAGATAGAGCTCATCATAGGGAATGTTTCGACGGTTGAGCCCATACTCTACAGCTGGGGCTATCAGCTTGGTATACGGCTCATTCAGCCTTGCGCAGATGTATCTGGGCTTCATCTGAACATCCTGCGATCTCTTCAGGTGCACATCGACTTGGGTTACGCGCACCTCGGGTGGGAAAGCCTCAAGCACAAAAGTCCCTTTGTTGTTGATGAGGATAACTCCGACGTGGTTTACCCTTGCGCCACGGTAGCCCTCCGTAACGGCTGAGATCGCGTTGTCCCCAGCGCCGATCTGTGTAAAGAGCAGATCTCCATGTGAAAACATCTTCAATCCCTATGTTGAGCTGATTGGGTCATTCAGTTTTATAAACGAAAAGTGGCTTAAACTTTCTAGGCCGCCCTCTCGCATCTTAGGCGATCTCTGGCTCGGGTCAAACGTACGCGAAATACACCTTGCGCATGTCAGCCCGACATCCACTGACCGGGCAAGAGTTGATCAATTCCACTGGCTTTTCCCGTCGAGACTGGAACGACCTGTCGATGATTAGAAGTCTATATAAATCAATGGAATAGATGATTCTACTGCTTTCGCAAACGTATCATCATCGTCTTCGATAATCAGTGAGTCAGAACCTACAGATTTTGTGGGGCTGGCCGATATAGAATAGATGATACGTTTTGCTACATTTCCGTACCGATGGCGTACTGCGGGCATTTCATGAGGCATACACGTTGAACATCTCCACTCAGCTCTCCAATTTCAGCTTCACGCCCACGGTCGTCCCTGCGTCCAGTCCTGACACTGGCAAGGTTACGGATGAGTCGCTTGAGTCGTCCTCTGCAGCGTCAATTGCGGTTCCGGCCGAAGGGGTAAAAGTTTCATTGTCCAGTGCGGGCATTCAGAAGTCTGCCGACGACAATAAGCCAAAGTCGAATGCCGATATCGAATCAAGCGGCTTACCAGACCAAACGCAAAAAACCCTCAAGATGATTCGTGAGCTGAAGCGACAGATCGAGGAGAAACAGCAAGAGTTGCAGTCACTCATGGCGGATCAGAGTATGGATCCCGAAATCAAAAAATCCAAAATTGGCGCTTTGGTTACGGAGATCTCAACCCTGACCGCTGGTCTGGCGACTGCCAACAACGCCTTGGTAAAACAGGCCCGCGCACACAAGATTTCACCCGATCAGTTGCAGCAGGCCCAACAACTCGCGGCGAAGTAATGTTGCGAAGTCCTTACCGTTGAGCGCAATGACCAATCCGTCCACGAGAAAAGCACGCTCTGCGGGCTTTCTCGAAGCCTTTGGAAGAGGATGAACGCGAGGGCAGACGTAAGGGAGATGTGAAGCCTTAACTTCAGCAATTCTACACGCCAACGCGGGCCTGCCCTCCTCCTCTTGCAGCAGATAAAAATGTGGAACCGAAGTTTCGGTGGCCTGGACTGTAGATCTTGCGCACTCTCGCGCAATCGTTGGCTACTCTTTGGCTACTGCGCCGCCACTGCGCGCGCCATGTCCTTCAAGTTTATCATCACTTTTCCCCATTAAAAACCGGACTGCTCGATAGTGATTGACGAGTGATGTTACAGCGCATCTTCGAAGACAATGCATGAGTCGATCAGATAAGCGTTATGAACCCTCAACACGTTGTGGGCAAGGTCATTCTGATTTATGACGGGGTGATAAAGGCACATCAGTGCAGCGCGGTGATGAAACTCAGGGAGCACTGCTGAGCCCTGCTCATGGCTTCATTCTGAAAATCCCGGTTATCAGCCGAAGTCCAGTGCCATAGGCTCCAACCCTGAGAGGTCCAACAACAAATGTTCACACAGCACATTGCCAATTAAATGCAATGCGCCTGAAAGGATCATGCAAGAGCATCCGGCTTCAGCCACCCGAGCCGCTAGTTAATGGAGACGTTGATGAACACTGGAAAACCCACTACGGCCGACGCCGGGATTGAGCTGTCCCGGCGACAGGTTCTGATCGGCACTGCGGGTACTGCAGCCACAGCATTGTTCGCGAAGGTCGATGATGCTCAAGCGGTTGCCAGGATCAAGTCCGCACCCCACAGCCCGCCGGTCAGCCATGTAACGTTCATCCTCAACGGTCGACGATTTGCTCTGGATGTAGACAACCGCACTACTCTTCTCGACGTCCTTCGAGAAAGGCTGCATTTGACGGGCACCAAGAAGGGCTGCGACCACGGCCAGTGCGGTGCCTGTACGGTGATTGTAAAAGGTAGACGAATCAACTCATGCCTTACGCTTGCAGTCATGCACGAAGGCGACAGCATCACCACCATCGAAGGGCTCGGCACGCCGGATAATCTGCATCCTCTGCAAGCGGCATTCATCAAACATGAAGGTTATCAATGCGGTTACTGCACGCCTGGACAGATTTGTTCGGCAGTCGCGATGCTCGAAGAGATAAAAGCCGGAATACCCAGCCACGTAAGTAATGATTTGATCGCCAAGAGTCCCGTCACCGCTGCTGAAATACGCGAGCGCATGAGTGGCAATCTCTGCCGATGCGGCGCGTACTCCAACATCGTCGATGCCATTCATGAAGTGGCCGGAGGTGAGGCATGAAATCTTTCACGTACGAACGGGTGACATCTGTACAACAAGCGGTGAACGCTGCCGCCAATAATTCGGGCTTCCGATTCATCGCCGGCGGTACCAGTTTGCTCGATCTGATGAAGCTGGAAATAGAGACCCCTCAGCACCTTATTGATGTAAACGGACTGGCGCTCGACAAAATCACCCCGACCGAGGACGGCGGATTAAGGATCGGCGCCCTGGTGCGCAACACCGACCTGGCCAGCGCGCCACAGATTCGCCGAGACTATGCCGTACTGTCTAAAGCGCTGCTTGCGGGAGCGTCAGGGCAACTGCGCAACAAAGCCACAACGGCAGGCAATCTATTGCAACGCACGCGATGCGCCTACTTTTACGATACCAATCAGCCGTGTAACAAGCGTCGCCCGGGTGCTGGCTGCGCTGCGATGGGTGGTGCGAGTCGGCAACAAGCGATCATTGGTGTCAGCGATGCCTGCATTGCCAGCCACCCCAGCGATATGGCCGTGGCGATGCGCGCATTGGGCGCGTCGATAGAGACACTTGATTCGAACGGCCAGGTCAGGACGATTGCAATCGATGATCTTTACCGGGCTCCCGGAGATACCCCGCATATAGAAAATACATTAACTGATGCCGAACTGATTACTGCTGTGACCCTGCCTAAACCTATAGGCGGCAAGCATATCTACTACAAGGTTCGTGACCGTGCCTCCTACGCATTTGCGCTGGTTTCGGTCGCGGCGATCGTGCTGCCAGAGCAGAAGGGGCAACTGGCCCTGGGGGGCGTGGCCTACAAGCCTTGGCGGAGCGAGGATGCCGAAGTGTACTTCCCTGACGGCGCGAGTGCCTTGGCTACACGTTTGCTGGCTGGTGCCAATCCTACTGCGCAGAACGCTTTCAAAATCAAACTGGCAGAACGCACGATTGGTCTTGCTCTTTCCAGCGCGTTTTCCTAAAGACAATCACCGGCATTGCACGGCTGCGGTCGACTGACCAGGAGTAAGCCTCATGAAGTTTGATACGCCTGCGAGCACCAATCCGATCGATCAAATGAAGGTGATTGGTCAACCCAAAGATCGCGTTGAAGGCAAACTGAAAACAACCGGCACGGCGACCTATGCTTACGAACAACAGGCTACTGTCAGCCCCCCTGCTTACGGCTACGTAGTGGGTTCTTCAATCGGCAAGGGACGCATCACCTCAATTGATTCAAGCGAAGCGCGCCAAGCCAGCGGCGTCATCGCAATCGTCACCCATGAAAATGCGGGTCAACTCGACAGGGGCGAATTTTACGTTGACCGCGCACTTGCCGGCCCTCAGGTTGATCACTATCACCAGGCCGTGGCAATCGTCGTCGCGCAGACGTTTGAACAAGCCAGGGCCGCTTCGGCTTTGCTTCGCGTCTACTACGTAAGAGAGTCTGGAGCCTACGACCTGGGAGCACAGCGAGCGTCTGCCACAACCCCTCCACCGGGTGCCTTTGGCCCTCCTCCGCATACTGCCGTCGGAGATTTCGACGGGGCGTTCAAGAAGGCTGCGTTCACGCTCGACGGCCACTACACCACACCGGATCATGCACACGCGATGATGGAACCCCACGCGACCATCGCTCAGTGGCAGGGAGAGAAACTGACCTTATGGACGTCTATTCAGCAGATGAACTGGGGCGTCAGGGACCTTGCCAAAACACTGGGTATTCCCCAAGACAACATTCACTTGATCTCGCCTTACATTGGCGGCGGCTTTGGTGGCAAAGGCACTATTCTGTGTGACGCCGTATTGGCTTCACTTGCGGCCAGAGCAGCCGGGCGGCCCGTTAAAGTTGCACTCCCCCGCCCGCTCATGTTCAACAACCTGACGCACAGGCCAGCGACGATTCAAAGAATACGACTCGGCGCCGATCCGGACGGCATACTCACTGCCATCGGCCACGAGAGTTGGTCGGGCAACCTGCGCGGTGGTCGCACTGAGGCGGCCACCGCATCGACCCGAACGTTGTACGCGGGCGCGAACCGCATGACCCGTTTGTACCTTGCCAAACTCGACCTTGCTGAAGGCAGCGCCATGCGTGCGCCTGGTGAAGCGCCAGGCATGATGGCGCTGGAAATCGCTATGGACGAAATGGCTGAAAAGCTGGGTATGGATCCTGTGAAATTTCGCGTCATCAACGATACCCAGGTCGACCCTGAGCAGCCTGATCGCAGCTTTTCCCAGCGCCAGTTAGTCGAGTGTCTGACCACCGGAGCTGATCGTTTCGGCTGGGCTCGACGCGACCCCCTTCCCGGCAAGAAACTGCATGACGGCTGGTGGATCGGAATCGGGATGGCTTCCGCGATCCGAGGCGCACCTACGACGAAGTCCGCTGCCCGCGTCCGGCTTGACCGCAAAGGTCTGGTCACCGTCGAAACAGATATGACTGATATTGGAACCGGCTCATACACAATCATTGCCCAGACTGCTGCTGAAATGCTGGGCGTTGAAATGGACAAAGTGAACGTCTACCTGGGGGATTCAAGATTTCCGGAGTCTTCAGGTTCCGGCGGTCAATGGGGCGCAGCTTCATCCACGGCGGGTGTCTACGCTGCGTGCGTGAAACTCAGGGAAGTTATTGCTGCGAAGGTGGGCCTTGATCCAACAAATACCGAATTTGTCGGTGGCTACGTTCGCGAAGGTTCGAAAAACCTTCCGTTGGAAGAAGCGACAAAGGATGGCGACCTATTGGCCGAAGACGTCATGGAGTTCGGCGACCTGGCAAAGCAGTACGCCCAGCAGACCTTCGGTGCGCACTTCGTCGAGGTTGGCGTAAATGCCGCCACGGGGGAAATTCGCATTCGCCGTCAGTTGGCGGTCTGCGCAGCAGGCAGAATACTCAACCCCAAAACAGCTCGCAGTCAGATCATTGGGGGAATGACCATGGGCGCGGGTGCGGCGCTTATGGAAGAAATGATTGTGGATCATCGCCTCGGTTTCTTTGTTAATCACGATCTGGCCAGCTACGAAGTGCCGGTTCATGCCGACATTCCTCATCAGGAGGTCATTTTCCTGGATGAAGTAGACCCCTATGCAACGCCTCTTAAAGCTAAAGGCGTAGGCGAGCTCGGTATTTCCGGAGCCGCCGCAGCAATCGCCAACGCTGTCTATAACGCTACCGGCATAAGGGTGCGCGATTACCCGATCACGCTCGATAAACTCATTGATCATTTGCCCGCTCTGGGCTGACGTTTCCCACAACTAACTGTTTCAGCTTCGGAGTGACAAATGCAGCTAAGCCGCACGAATTTGGCAGACATTGTTTATTTCCTCGCCATCGCTCGGCATCAAAGCTTCAGAAAGGCTGGTCTGGAGGTAGGTATCAGTGCGTCGGCGCTGAGCCACGCCATGAAAGGACTTGAGACGCGGCTTGGCGTTCGACTGCTCAATCGCACTACCCGAAGCGTGACCCTGACGGCCGCTGGTGAGGAGTTGCAGGGCCTCATCAGCGCTCCGGTCAATGATATAGGCCAAGCACTGGAGACGCTGAATCGGCTACGCGATGAACCCGCAGGGCGTATCCGGCTGAACGTCTTGAGCGACGGCGCAAAACTGCTATTGGGCCCCGTACTGCCTGTCTTTGTTGATCGCTATCCGGATATCGAGGTCGACCTGACCGTAACCAATAAAATGGTCGATGTTATCGGCGACGGTCATGATGCAGGCATTCGTTTCGGTGGGACGGTTCCCGAAGACATGATCGCTCAACGACTATCTCCCGATGTAGCCTGGGCAGTCGTCGGCGCGCCTGATTACCTTGAGCGATATGGCACCCCGATACATCCAGAAGATTTATACCAACATCGTTGTTTACGCGTACGCCTGGGTAGTGCATGTATCTACCATTGGCAATTTTCGAAAGACGGTCAACAGATGGAGATTGACGTCCCTGGAGCCATCACGATCGATGAAGCACGCGTTGGTGTAACGATGGCCATGCGCGGCGCTGGATTGATGTACGTTCTCGCCTCAGTAGTCGAGCGACAGATCGCGGAAGGCTCACTGAAGCGAGTGCTTGAAGACTGGACTCACTACGACCCAGGGTTTCACATCTATTATTCAAGTTTCAGACAGGTTCCTGTTGGCCTTCGTCTCCTCATTGAGCTTATCCGCGAGCTTGAACCCATGGGCCCACTCCCCTGACGGATTTAGCTGGGTTGCCGCTGGGTGAAGACATCGTTAAACGCTGGCACTGCCGAAAATGCGTTAGGCCAGCCAGCATAGAAGGCAAGGTGTGAAAGCAGTTCGGAGGCTTCGGTCTGCGTCAGGCCATTGTCCATAGCACGATTGAGGTGATAACCGATCTGAGCAACCTGACCATTGGCCACTAACGTTGTGACGGTAATCAGGCTGCGGTCTCTGGGGGCAAGACCAGGTCGAAGCCATAGATCATTGAATAACGCGCTGGTGGTGTACTGCACTAGCCCAGGCGAAACCGGGCCAACCGATTTGTTGACACTCGCTACGCGTGCATCTTCGGCAACCTGATCAATAGGCAAAAGGACGGGCGACACTGGAGCCAGTTGATCAGGGGATATGCCGTTCCTGCTAAACACCTCATTGGCGATCGGCGCTGCTCCAGCAGCATTACCCCACCCCGAGTAAAACGCAAGATGATTGATTGCTTCGGACAACTCCAAAGGCGTCACACCATTTTTCAGCGCCAGATCGAGGTGGGCGGCCAGCTCTGCTGTCTGACCTCGCGCAATCAGCACGGCAACTGTTGCCAAGCTTCGATCACGGGGAGACAACGCTGAGCGTTTCCATACTTCACCAAGGAGTAAAGTGTCGGTGTTGTGAGCCATTGCTGGTGAAATGGCGCGCACATCGGCGGAGGCTGGCATGTGAGAATCTTCCTCGGTCATTGCCACATTGGAGGTGGCGAATGCAGACAAACATATCGCTAAGCTTGCTGCTGAAAATGTGCGAATAATCATGACGAAGCGCCGTACTGTGCTTCAGTGACAGGCTCAAGCCACTCGACACCTTCGTCGTCAAGCGCCTCTTGAATGGCCATGTGCGTTACGCCAGTCGTGCTCGTTGCGCCATGCCAATGCTTGACGCCGGGAGGAGTCCATATCACGTCTCCGGGCTTAATGACCTGTTTGCCAGCGCCCTCCTGCTGAACCCAGCCGGCACCCATTGTGACGACCAACATCTGTCCCAGCGGGTGGGTGCGCCAATTGGATCGCGCCCCCGGTTGAAATGTTACATAGCCTGCCGACACCCTCGACGGTGCCCGTACAGCAAAAAGGGGGTCGACTCGTGCGCTCCCCACGAAGTTCGAGGGCGCTCCAATTATTGATGCCTGCTCACCGTTTCTCACAATGCTCATGATTTGCCGGGAGGGGGCATCGGCAGCGCTGGCGTTGAGTACGGTAGTAGCCAGTACGGCGAATACTGGCAAGGATGATCTGATGCGCATCGGTAGCTCCCTGCTGAAGGTAGACACGTTCAACCAACCTAAAGCATGACCTCACGTTGAACTACCTGCTGTTCGATTGATGAACAGATGAGCCGTACTCAATAATTCATGATCCATTCAAGCGTCTGCCTCTAGCGCGGCGGTATCCACTTCAATTCCGATTTCTGCCTAATTGCCGTGAGGCGACTGGCGCCGAACAGTTGAACCGCCTGCCACATCCTCAATGAGATGTGTGTTTATCGAGCCCACGTACCAACCTTGCCTGCGCTTCCGAACTATCACATTATGCCAATGCCCACTACCCCTCTAACCAGCGCAGCATGCACGAGAGCGTCATATGGAATACGACGAAGGCCGAGAACTTACCAGACTGATTGCCGAGGAGATGATCGCTGTAGCCAGTGGCTTCCCAAGCATTCCTTTAGAAATGATTACCCTCCTCGCCGGCTTCCATTTGATCAATGGGCTCACGCTAGAAGGCAGGTACCGCCGGGTATTTGACGAAGCGTATTCGGAGGTCGCTGATCAATGCTTGAAAGATTACGACGATACCGATATAAGCGCTGTCTTCAACGCCAAGTTGGAAGAACTTCATGACGAACTCGCCTTGCCGCTGGATCGAGAGATCAGGGTAAAAACGGCTACATACCTGATTGATCGTTACATCATGGACAATTACCAAATACCTTATGACCACCCAGCAGTCGTAGGTGCATTGGTCGGAAGTATCCACCTGAGCTTGCGTTCGCCAGTGATCGAGTTCGCACCGATCACAGGAGAGCTGTCGATGGCTATGGACAAGACTCAGACCGCCGTCACGATGCTGTATCCGTCCTCCAGAGCGTTAAAAGCCTTGATTACGCTCAAGCTCATTATCAACAAAGTCTTTACTACCTTTGTGCATGGGCAGATTCCGGACGTACTCGCTGGTTCGCAGCCCAGTTATTTGTTTGATTCGGTGTCGCATATCAGTTTTGTGACAGCCACCGGCATGACCAGCATGTCATCATTTGCGAGCAAATATTCTCAACCTGCTCGATTCATGGTCATTATTCCCTCGGCCAGAGCTCAGCTTGGCAGCCTGCTTAAAGAGTTGTCACCCGCCCTGCAGGAAGGCTTACGGTTGGATACTGCCATCTGTTTTAGCATCAGTGAAGGCCGGGGCGCCAAGAGCGATCAGATCCTGCTCGTATTCAGTCAGGGGATTCACCTGATGCATAAGCCTTATCTCTATATTGACGTGTCCTCGGCAAACAAATCGCTTGAGCAGCTGGATCTCCAAGAGCGAGCGATTCTTGCCGGCCAAATCTTCAATATTCATGAGTCACGTGAGGGGCATGATCATCGGAAGAACCTTCCACCGAAGGTCTCAACCATCATTAATGCGCAATTTGGGGATGGATACCGAAACGTTAAGACGTTGTGTATCGAGGATGAAGCCCTACCTTGGAAACCTCTGAAAATATACTCACCCAGGAATTTCATACGCGCCAATAGCACTGAAGGCACCACGTTTAATGCTACTGCAAACCCTCAATCCATTCTGAAATTGCTGAACGATGCTTTTGAGCCTGTGTGTATTTATATCATTGGTAATAATGGTGCAGGCAAAACGCGGCTGCTGTGTGATCTCATAGAGCGAGTACGTGGTATGGATCGCAGGGCGGTCGGAATTTCTACAGGTGTCCATGATCGGTTCCCGTTCGGGCGTTCAGGTCAAGTCGGTCACTTCGAATACCAAGGTGCTCGCAGCACGGCTGAGACGATTTCACCTTCCAAACTGAGGAAAACCGTTACCGCCCGTGCAGCGCAAGTCCTGGGTGACCAGCGTATGCTCGAAGCCCTCAAGGAATGCCAGCAGTGCTTGGGGTTTGCCACGCGATTCTACTTCATGCTCAAGCCTGAAATGGCGCTTCACAATGACCCTCGGGATATACGGCTGATCAGAATGTCGGACAACGCCGCTGACAACCACGTGCCAGAGCCCTTGTCCCACTATGAGTTTGGCGTTGTACGCCCTGGCAATGAGGAACACAGAGAGCGCATCGTCTCATATTCCTCCTTGAGTTCTGGTGAGCAGAACATCAACCAGATGCTGCTCAGTATCATCACGACGGCTGAACGCAATACCGTTTTCCTTGTGGACGAGCCGGAGATCAGCCTGCACCTGAAGTGGCAGCAAACGTTACCTCGGGTCTTCCATCTTCTTTCTCAGCGGTTTGGCTGTTCATTCGTCGTGGCCACGCATGCTCCCACGCTGATCAGCAATGCTAACGACTTGGGCAGCCACAGCTTCATGTTGGATCTGGGCAAGCTCCCGGAACTGAGTGCGAAACAGCGCTATTCCGTCGAGTCGATTATTTTGGGTGGCTTTGGCACTTACACCCCCCATAATCGTGCAGTTCATGAGGCCTGTGCACGCATCGTGGCGAAGACCATGGAAGCGCAAGGTAACCGTCAAGCTGAAGCATTCTCCCCTTTGGAGGAACTTGACGACATGCTTGAAAAAATGAGGGTCAGCCAAGGTGCGTATACCCCGCCAGGCCTGCAAGAGGACATCGACCTCATCAACAAAGCCTCTACGGCTGTCCAACTGCTACTCAAAGACCAAGGCTTGGTAGATAGCGCCAGCAGCAAGGCAGGCAAGTAAATGACTGAATATTTCGTCCTGGACGAGGCAGACCTTTTGCCTCGGTATGAGGAGTACAAATCGCTCTGCCACACTGAAGAGCGGTTTCATAAGGTCATCATGTTCAACCTCCTGCGCTACCACGCCACAACACTTCGCCGCTTCGCGAAAAGGCTCGGCGGCGAGACAGTCGAAGCTCGCAACCTGTGGAATGAGTTCTCAAACCCTGCAAAGAAAAAAAGTGATGCACAGAACGTTGCTACCCCAGCGAAGGCCGCTGCGGCTGGAAAACCTGCCGTGAAGCCTAAGCGCAAACGGGGCAAAGCTAAACCGTTGATCAGCGATATCAAGGGCGCGTTCAGAAGCTATATCGAGAAGCAGCAGCATAATCGCTGCTGCTATTGCCGCCGCTGGCTGTGCAACAGCGGATATTCCAAACCCATCGAGCACATTCTGCCTCGCAAGACGTATGAGCAGTATTCATTCCACTTCTGGAATCTGTCCGTCGCCTGCGTCGATTGTAACGGGCTCAAGAACGAGACGGACTGGGCAAGCCCGGACAAGCATGGCGCAAAAGATTATCCTTTACCCAGCGCGTTCACTGAGATGTTCCACCCACGGTTTCACCGCTTCGACGAACATGTACGCTTTATACGTGTGCAGACTAACGACCACACCATCACGCTTTACAGGGGTATTACCCCTCAGGGGAAGAAGCTGTGCGATGACTTGCTCACCACCATCGCCGGCAAGGAAGTGCTCGTCAATGCTAACGCGGCGCTTAAAAGCTCCATGGAGACGATCGAACGATTCGATGTGAAAGAAGGCAGTGATCTGGAATCAGCGCTTAAAAGTCTCGTGGGTGCGCTGTCTGAGCGATCGATCGACCTGCTGAAACACTGACAAACAGGCCGAGAGGGCCAGTGATATGACGCCCAGCTTTTGGAGGGGCTGGCACGTCATTGCTTTCCTTATACTGATTCATTTTTGGGAACTGGGTGATTCGGCTTATTGCACCCGAAAACATGAAGGCGATCTGCCTGACATCGATTACAAACGTGGTCGTAATCGATGTCAGGAGTATCCTCGCGCATATTCAAGCGCTTCCTACTGCGACGCTCTATGGCTTTACCACTCATCCTTTAGGCAAGCGACGTTGATTCTTTGCGAAACCAGCGATGCAACAGCCTTTCAAGATCATCGATATACGTAAACGCTACAGGCACTACCAGCAGGCTCAGGGCGGTTGAAGTCATCAAACCTCCTATTACGGCGATGGCCATGGGTTGGCGGAAACTGGCATCTGCTCCGAATCCCAAGGCAATGGGCAGCATGCCCGCGATCATTGCCAGGGTGGTCATGACGATGGGCCGAACACGTTTGTGGCAGGCGTTGACCAGTGCTTCAAAAACAGACAACCCCTGCTGTTGAATACCCATGACTGCATACTCCACGAGCAAGATGGAGTTTTTGGTCACGATGCCCATCAGCATCACAAGACCTATCATTGAGGGCAGACTCAGCATGCCCCGTGTCACCAGCAGTGCGACAAAAGCCCCCCCAACCGAAAGCGGAATGGCGAAGAGAATGGTCATCGGTTGAAAGAAATCACGGAACAGCAGCACCAATACACAGTACACGCAGAACAGACCGATCACGATGGCCATACCGAATCCCCCCATCAGTTCCACCATGATTTCCGCGTCGCCGGTTTCGATCAGTTTGACGCTCGAAGGCATTGCCTGAATGGCGGGCAACGCTTTAGCCAGATTCAACGCTTGCCCTAAAGGCATACCGCCCAGATCAGCAGAGACAGTGGCATACCTGCGGCGGTCATAGCGATCAATTTGGGTGGGGCCACTTTCCAATGTCAGGTGAGCGACGCTGGATAATGGAATTAAACCATCGCGGCCGCGGACCCGAAGATTGGATATTGCTTGCAAATCCTGCCTTGAGAAATCCGGAATGCGCACCTGGATTGCGACCTGGCGATTATCCAGATTGAGCTTGGCCATTTTTGCATCGAAGTCTCCGTTAGTGGCAATGCGCACGGTTTCACCAATGGTTGCCGTAGTGACTCCGCGCTCTGCCGCCAGTTGGGTGTCCGGTCGGACTATAATCTCGGGCCGCTCCAGGCTTGCAGTCGAGGTGATATTGGCAAGCCCCGGGACATCGCGCAATTGCCGTTCGAGCGCCTGCGCTGTCGTTTTGAGCGCCTCCTTGTCGTCACTCGATAGAATCAGCGAAAGTTTTTCTCCCAGGCCACCTGAGCCCATTGAAAATCGGGCACCGGGTACTTCGCGCAGCGCCAGACGCACCTGGCTCTCGATTTTGACTTGAGCTGGTCGTGTGCCGCGAGCGGAAAATACAAGCGTCATAGTGGCCCTGCGCAACTCTGCAGCCTGTGTCTGACCGCGTCCAGCCGGTTGGGAGACCCCCACGGTGGTCATGACATGTTCGATTCCGGGGATACTTTCAATCGCATGGCTTACAGCTTCTGTTGTCGCTTGGGTAGCTGCCAGATTGCTGCCAGGGGGAAGCTCTATATTAATGTTGCTGTAACCCTTGTCGGAAGCTGGCATCAGCCCTGTCTCAAGCATGGGCACTACCGCTATCGACGCAGCGAAAACGAGGACGGTACCCAACAGTGTGAGGCGGCGATGAGCAAGGCACCAGCGCACTGCACCGAGGTAACGCGTCATCAACATGCCGTCACCGGAATCCGTATGACCGCTATGTGTCTTGAGCAGGTAGGCCGCCATCATTGGGGTCAATACCCTGGCGACCAGCAATGACGAAAGCACCGCGACCACCGCTGTCCAGCCGAACTGTTTGAAGAACAAACCGGGTATGCCACTCATCATGGCGGTTGGTAAAAACACCACGACGAGGGTCATGGTGGTTGCCATGACCGCCAGAGCAATTTCCGTTACAGCATCACCTGCTGCCTGTTTGATGGGCTTGCCCATGCGACTGTGACGTTCGATGTTTTCTATTTCGACGATGGCGTCGTCCACCAGAATGCCTACGATTACCGCCAGCGCGAGCAACGTGAGGGTGTTGAGTGAGTAGCCTAGCCAATTCATTACCAGAAACGTAGGCAAGATAGACAAGGGCAACGCAGAAGCAGAAATCAGCGTTGCACGCCAATCGCGCAAGAACCACCACACCACCAGAACGGCCAGCAGTGCACCTTCGTAGAGCATGTGCATCGAACCTTCATACTGCTCACGCGTGTAGTCGACCGTTCCGGAGACTTTGGTAAAACTCAGGCTCGGATCGGCACTGTGAAGCTTGTCGAGTGTCTCTGCCACACCGGCCGCCATGCGCGTCTCATCAAAGTCCTTGGCACGAAATATCCTGAATCCGACTACCGGTTTGCCGTCCAGAGTTGCGATTTGAGTCCGATCCGCATAACTGTCCTTGACCACGGCGACCTGGTCCAGGTTGACACGTCGCCCACTGTCGAGCACCACAGGCAGGCTTCTCAGCTCAGCGGCCGTGCGGACGGTTGCGATGGTACGAACCGCCTGCTCGGTTCCACCCACCTGCCCCTTTCCGCCGGAGGACTCTTGCTCAACGGTTTTCAGTGCCCGTGATACATCTGCCGCTGTTGCCCCCATCGCAGCCAGACTCGACGGGTCCACTTCCACCAGCACCTGACGCTGGACGCCCCCTACCCGTTCGAATTTACCAATACCCGGGATTCCCAGAATGGTCTTGTTGATACTGTCGTCGACAAACCACGACAAGGCTTCCTCGTCCATTCGCGAAGACGCCACAGCGTAAAGCAGGGTTGCCTCATCACCGCCAACCCTGACCGCACTGATCGATGGTTGCTCAAGATCGGTTGGCAAATCGGAGCGAACCTTATCCACTGCGTCTTTGGTTTCAATCAACGCATCGGAGAGTTTTTTCTCAAGGATGAACTCAACGTTAATCGTCACCAGACCGTCCACTATGGAGGTACTGATGTGTTTGATACCTGACAACGTCGCCAGAGAGTTCTCGACCTTGCGTGCGACTTCGGTCTCCATCTGGGCCGGAGCGGCTCCGGGCTGGGTGAGCGTGATGACGACAGTAGGAAGATCAATGTCGGGCATGTTAGCGATGGGCAGAGTGCGAAAACCAAGGATTCCTGCGAGTGAAAGCAAGATAAAAAGCAGAATCGAGGGAATCGGATTGCGGATCGACCACGTGGCAAAGTTCATTTTCTACTCCTGCACTGCAGCAGGCGCTGCAGCGACATGTACCAGGTCACCGTCGTTCAGGAAGCCCGCGCCCTGCACGACCACTTTGTCCGTCACTGCGATGCCGGAAACGATTTCTACTTCGGTGTTTTGGCGACGTCCCACCGTTACGGGCTGCATGCCTACACGATCACCCTCAAGCAGTTTGGGCACATAACTGCGACCGTCCCGGATCACAACACTCGTGGCAGGTACGACCAGAGCGGCACGTTCAGGCAGGAGAACCTTGCCTTTCGGGTACATGCCTGCGCGAGCCGTACTGCCGGGTTCGATGTCCGCATAAACGATGCCCAGGCGGGTCTGGCTATCCAGGCCAGGTGCCAGCTCTCTTACCATTGCCTTGGCAAAAGTCCCGTCTGGCAGCTCCAGGCGGACAGATTGACCGGGTTTGACCTGAGACAGTTGTACAGCAGTCAGCTCACCTCTCCATTCCAGGCGGCTTTGTCGAATCATCCGAAATAATTCTTGTCCGGTGCTGTACACGGCACCCACTGTGGCGCTTCGAGCGCTGATGACGCCATCATCAGGCGCGACCACTCTGGCGTAGCGCATTTGCAGAAGCGTGCTTTGCAGCAAAGCCTTGGCAATCTCCGCCTGGGTTACATATTGAAGTACATCTTGCTCGCTCATACCTCCTGTGCCCTTGAGCTGAAGGGCACGTTGACGGTTCGCTTCTGCTTGCTGCGAGGATGCCTTGAGGCGCGATTCGTCCGTGCCCAGCAGGTCGGCATCGAATGTTGCCAATGATTGCCCGCGTTTCACGCGATCACCTACGTTTACAAGTATTCCAGTCAGCCTCAAACCCGATACCTGGGAGCCAATCACAGCCTCTTCCCACGGAGCGATTGCACCACTGGCTTCAACTGTCGCAGGCCATTGGGCCTGAGTCACGCTACCGACGGTGACCGTCAAGGCGGCAGCAGGCTGCTCTGCAGCTACAGCCGGATGAGGGGCGGTAAAAAGTACGCTGCACGCTATGACGTTAAAGCACAGTGCAGCGAGGCTCGCTAACGCATGGCCCCCACGGGCCGAAGAAAAAGCTGATTTACTCATGGGATCGGGTATCCGTAATTAGGGCGATAGCTCCGCCAGTGGCTTTGATCAGAGAAATCCAGGCTTGCGCCTGATCACGGCGCGCGGAAATTTCCGCATCCTGTGCCGAGGCGAACTGACGGCGACTGTCTTCAAGCTCGAAGAGGCTCACCGCGCCAACCTTCCATTGATCATCGGAAGCCTTGAGGGTCATTCGAGCGGCGATCACTCCGTCGCTCGTCGACGCGACTCGGGATTTGGCCGATGCTTGAGCCGCAATGGCGTTTTCTACATCCTGGACAGTCGTGCGCAATGTGCTTTGCAAAGTGGCTACGGCACGCCGGTAACGAGCTTCTGCGACGCTGACGTTGGCAGCCCCTGCCCCACCATCAAACAATGTTCCAGTCAGACCAGGGCCCAAGGACCAGGTATTGAAATCGAGACTGGATCCTCCTGCGCGGATCCATTGGCCCGTCAGTGCCGCTGTCAGGTCAATCTTTGGCAGACGGTCGGCGCGGGCAACAGCGATGTCTGCCCAGGCTGCGGCGACTTCTCGTTCTGCTGATATGAGGTCAGGATGCTGTGCCAGTACGATTGCCGGCATGACAGGCGCCGCTGCTGGTGCCTGAGGCATGAACACGGGGTCGGAATTGCCCACTGGGCTTGCTATGCCGATCAGGTTCCGGATCTTTTCCGGGCTCTCACCTGTCAAGGCCACCAATGCGTTTACCTGACGGGCACACTGCTCTTGCTGATCGGCTAGATTGGTTCTAGACGTTGCAAGGCCGGACAGTATGCGGGCTTCGTCGGCTGCAGCAGCAAATCCGCTTCGAAGGCGCAATCGGGTTAACTCCAGAGTCTTTTCCCTGGATGCAATGTCCTCATTCAACACTCGGCGGCTGTTCTCGCAGGCGCGCAGTATAAGAACGTTATCGGCAACGTCCGTCGCCAGGGTCAAACGCGTTGAGGCAGCATCTGCAGTTCGGGCGTCAAGAAGGCTCCGAGATGCCTCAACCGATTCTCGAACTCGCCCGAACAGGTCGATTTCCCAACTGAAGGTCGGGCCTGCAGAAGCCGAACTGCTCAGCGCCGTTGTGCTGGAGGAGACAGGGGATGTATTACGACTTTGCTCCCGCGTCGCGCTAGCGTCTATGCCAATGGCCGGCATCCTGGCTGCCTTGCTTACGCCGAGTGTCGCCCGCGCTTCGTCGATACGTGTCACAGCCTGGAGCAAGGTCGGGTTGTCTGTGAACGCCGCTTCGATCAATGCATTCATCGCTTCATCACCCAATGATCGCCACCAGTTCTCAGTGGCGGCTGGAGCGGATACGGCTACCCTATCCGACTCGACAGACCATCTGGCCGGGCCTGACAGTGCGGGTTTTACATAATCGGGCTGTAGCGAGCAGGCGCTCAGTGTCAGGAGTGCGATTGCGGCGAATACGCTCAAAGAGAGCCGACGATGCGCGCTATGGACAGGTCGTTCGCGTGCGCAGCTTCTGGCGATATGCGTGATCTTTGTCATCTTGGATAACCCGACAGAAGACGTTGAACCATTAGCGGTAGACGTCGCTTTTCGACGACGACCTCGGTCACTCAGTGCGACACCACGACATCCGTCATCGGGCGCCGCCAGCGCTCTTCAATCCGCGCATCGTCAGCGCGATAGCCAAGTGCGATGACCAGCGGTATTACAGAGCCCCGAGGAAGACCCAGCAGCTTGGCAACCTGCGGTGCCGAAAAACCCTCCATCGGGCAGGTGTCGATGCCTTTTGCGGCAGCTCCGAGCATGAGTGTCTGAGCAGCAAAAATGGCATTGCGCGCCGCCCATTGGCGGCCACCGATATGACCGACAGGAATCAGTGACAAGGTGGGACGAAACAATGCAGCAAGAGCTACCAGCGGGGACCACAATGCTGACGAGCCTACACCGAGAATTTTCTTGAACATGCCGACCTGCTTTCGATAGTAGGCCTTCGAGTCCTGGCCCAGCACCGATGAGCTCTCCACATGCTCAAGCTGCGCCACGGCGGTGCGCAGGCCCAATGCTGGACTGGCCACGACCACAACGAAGTCTGCCGCCGATGCTGCGGCCTTCTGCCCATTGCAGGCAGCAGCTATGTTTGCTTTAAGGCCGGGCTCCCGGATCCAGTGCAGCTCATAAGGCTGCATGTTTCCGCTGGAGGGTGCATAAGCGGCTTCGGTAAGCAAAGCGTAAATGTCAGATGCCTGAATCGCTGCGGGTTTGAATTTGCGAATGGCTCTTCGAAAGCGGTTCGCAGCTTGAAAGCCTTCCCAAGGAAGTACCGGATCTTGTGTGTTCATGATTTGAAGCTCCTGATGAGGTGAAGAACGTTGTGTTTTCACGCTTCAAATCGTAAGTTAAAGCTTAGCTTTTAAAAACTCATGTTCTGGAGCTACCCGTGAACAGCAAACGAGCAGTCGTCAAACCCAGGAAAATCCCGGCTCAGGCCAGATCACGCGCAACGGTCGATGCAATAATTCAAGCTGCCACTTACATTTTGACCAAGGTTGGTTGGGATGGATTGACAACGAACGCGATCGCCGAACGTGCGGGCGTCAATATCGGTTCGCTGTACCAGTTTTTCCCGAACAAAGAGGCTGTGATCGCCGAATTACAGCGCCGGCACGCAGCTGCAACACGCACCGATTTGCTTGGAGCACTCGACGTGTTGCCGCAGCAACCCACGCTGCGAGACGCACTGACGCTGATCGTTGAAATGATCGTCACCGAACATCGCATTGCACCCGCCTTACACAAGGCTATTCATGAGGAGTTACCCAGCACTGTCCGGCATATGGCAAAAGACGAAGAACATCTTCAGCGGCAATTTTCGCAGGTGCTGAGGCCGTTCATGAAGAACGTCCCCGACCCGGAACTCTCGATCTATCTGATGGGGGTTGCGGCGCATGCAATCATCCACACGGTCACGGCAGACAGGCCCGACTTACTGGGCAATCCAAGATTTGTGATTGAAGTAGTCACGCTGTTGGAAAACTACCTCAGCAGGACGGACGAGGGCATTAGCGGTTAGATGGAACAGCACAATTACCCTGACGTCGTCGTTCCGAAAACGCTTCTCTGATGGAGGCAGGTGTTAAGACAAAGACACGCCGCACCCTTACGACTGACACACTGCCCCATTGATCAATGAGCACATCGCTTTTCCAGGCCTGAGTGAACTGGACGACGACATTCCTGCGACAGGCCGGACTTATGCTTGTGAGGCTTAAAACCTCGGGGAGGCAGGCCTGGATTGACACGTTGTGTCACCGCCTTGGCCGCCCCGGTTTCTTGAGACCGATCAGCACCTTGGCTATATATGATGATTAAATCCAGTTCAGTTTTAGCGTGTTTGTTCACCCTGCCAAACCTTGTCGCAGCGCAGGCAGAATCACAGCAAGACGCACCGCGCCTGGGAGTGGGGTTGGGTGTGGGGATCTCGGATAGTTCCTACGCGGGCGAAGGGACGAACATCACCCCTTTGCCGCTCATACACTATGAAAGCGAGAGACTCTTCGTGCGTGGTCTTACGGGCGGTGCACACGTGATACGTCGTGAGGGTTTCGAATTGAACGTCATTGCCTCTCTCCGCACCGATGGTATAGACGCCAAGGATTTCGGGCGTAAGACGCTTGCCCGTAACGGTATCAACAGGGACTTGCTCGATGATCGTGACGGCGGTCTGGATATGGGGCTTTCTGCATCATGGCAGGGTGCAGCGGGCAAGTTTGAGTTGACAGCAAAGTCCGACGTGAGCGGTGCAAGCGAAGGATATGAGCTGTCTGCGAAGTACGGTTATGAATTGGCAGTCGGTCGAGGCAGTCTCGAACCGACCCTCACCGTCAGCCACCTTTCCAAAAACACAGCGAACTACTACTACGGCACCTTGAAAGACGAAGTCGCTCCCGGTGTCGTTGACTACAAGCCAGGTGCATCGACGATCCCGGAAATAGGCCTGACTTATGTGCATCCAGTCGGTGACCGATGGCGGTTCATGAGTTCCGTCCAGTATAAGTTCCTGCCGGGTGATATCAGCGACAGCCCTCTTCTTGAGGACGCTGCCAGTGGCGAAGGATCAATCATGTTCGGTATTTCCAGGAGCTTCTGATGCAGGTGGCCGGACGCCCGGGATCGCCAGCTTTATCGACTTGGCCTTTCGCACAGTCTACGAGTACGGCTGAGAGTCGCTATTACCTCAATAGCTATACCTGCCGCTTCGCAATTATCGCTTTGGGACGCCGTATCTGATGAATGTGAGCCTGATGAACCCTGTACCTCTCCACGTCCTTGTTATCGAGGACAATCACTCGCTGGCAGCCAACATCTTTGATTACCTGGAAGCCTGTGGTCACCTTCCGGATGCGGCGCCAGATGGTTATTCAGGGCTGAGCCTTGCCACTCAAAATCGTTGCGACGCGATTATTCTGGACTGGATGCTGCCAAGAATGGACGGCATGAGTGTGCTGCGAAAACTGCGTGAGGAGTATGGCTGTGTAACGCCCATTATCATGCTCACGGCGAAAGATCAGATCGAAGGCAAACTGTTGGGGTTCGAAACCGGCGCGGATGATTATCTCGTCAAGCCGGTTGCGTTGCCTGAGCTGGAAATCCGGCTGCGCGTCCTGGTGAGTCGGGCCAACGCGAGAGCAACAGCAGGACGCACTATCAGGGTTAGTGACTTGAGTTACGACCTCGACAGCCTCCAGGTAACTCGCGGTGGGCGCACCCTGAATCTTTCCGGCACATTGAGGAGCGTCTTGGAGCTACTGATGCGTGAGTCCCCGAGAATGGTGCGCCGTGATCGCATTGAAGGTCTGATTTGGGGACAGGACGTTCCCGAAGGAGACCTGCTTCGCTCCCATATGCATCTGCTTCGACGTGCAATAGACCAGGACGGGGAGGATAAGCTTCTTCATACGATTCATGGCACAGGCTATCGTTTGGGGGGCGACGCTGTATGAGGTTACTTCGGCGCCTGCGCAGTATGCAGTGGTTGCTCAGCGTCAGCTTCGCCATGTTTGGTTTAATGCTCACGCTGGCACTTGTCGTCCAAGGCTATCTAAGCCAACGCTTGGTCGATCATTCCATCTGGCGGCAAGTGCTGGAGTCAGGCACTGAGAGCGTCCTGCATTCTTCTTACGCTGATCTGCACGACACCCTGCCCATAAAGGGCACGGTAAAAGGCTGGTTGCTGACCGCTGACGGAACTGTGCCAGCGGGGATGCCGCCCTTTCTGGCAAATCTGACGCCCGGCTATTACCGGGAGAGTGAACTTGACGATGTTCAGGACGCCTCATCCTTTGCGAGGGTCAGGTCTATTCTCACCCCACGACTGGGACCCTTTGCGTACACGTCAGATGAAACAGTTCGTCCTCGAAGCTACCAGGCGTTGGTGACTCCTCTGCCTCATGGGCGATTGATCATGACCATCGATATGACGGAGCTGGAGGATGAGCAAAATGGAAGTATTCAACTCAGCGTGGTGTTCTTGATGTTCAACGTGCTCGTCATCGGACTGTTGATCTGGTGGCTTTATCTTAACTTGAGTCACCCCGTGAAAGACCTGGCGCGCCGTATGCGTGAACTCGATCCCTTGAAGCCATCACAGAGAATTCCAACGGCTTACCGTAACAGCGAGCTGAACACGATCGCCCAAGAGACCAATGAACATCTGCAACGTGTAGAACTTGCGGTCGAGCGCGAACGAAGTTTACTGGATCAGGCGAGCCATGAATTCCGTACGCCAGTGGCAATTATTTCCGGTGCCGCCGATGTACTAAGTGCATTACAACTGCCCCCTCGCGCTTTGCGTCCTCTTCACCGGATAGAAGACGCTGTGGAGACGCTTACCCAGATTATGGAGGCGCTGCTGTACCTCTCACGCGAGCCTGGCCCCGAGGAGCGTCAACACCTCACACTCCTGCATGCCCTCCTCCCGGAACTGGTGCAGGACCATGCTTATTTGCTGGCAGGAAAGCCAGTAGAATTCGTTCTCGGCGTTATTGAGCCGGTCACATTGAAGGCTCCGGAGTCGATGGTTCGTATCGCCGCCGGGAACCTGCTCAGAAACGCAGCGGAACATACCCACGAAGGCGAAATTCACGTATCGGTTATGGACGGAAAGCTATGTATTCGTGATTCAGGCTCAGGCTTCGACACCACTCAAGTCGCTTTTCGCTTCACCGAATCATTAAAACATGTCGGAATACGTTCTGGCGGAGCAGGCTTGGGTCTGTTTCTTACTCAGCGGATATGCGAGCGCTTCGGGTGGCGATTGATACTCCAGTCTTCCGTAGCGGTTGGAACCGTCGCGACCCTCTATTTTGAGAAGCGCTGACAGCAGAAATACCGATCGTGAAAGCAGGCACACGCGGCAGCCAGTACGCTTCGCCTTATCTCTGAGATGTGTCAATTGACCGGATGCATGACCTATGGCTCTCGCTACCCCGCCCGATCTGGCTCGGGCACTCTATCCAATACAACCGCTGGCCCGTAGCTACGCCAGAGGGCTTGAGATTGAGCCGCATACGCATGACTGGGGCCAGTTACTTTATGCGCAGAGCGGCATAATGCTTGTAGAAACGCCCACCTCTGCACTTTTGGTACCGCCGCACCGGGGTGTATGGATTCCACCCCATGTCCACCATGGTGTCAGCGTGGTTTCCGATCTCGAGATGCGGAACATTTATCTACGTACAGAATTGGCCGAAAAAATTGGCAGCGAGCTTACTGTTGTTGAGGTCGCGCCGTTGTTGCGTGAGCTGATCAAACGTCGGGTCAACCTTGCACCGTCCGGGGATGAAGCCTACAGGGACGCGCTCGACGGATTTTTAGTCGTTGAGCTGAGGCGCTCACGTTCCGCCTTGTTGCAGGTGACTATGCCAGTCAATGGCGATCGGCGTTTACGTAGCCTGTGTCATCAGGTGCTACGTGCGCCCTCCTTGAGTATTTCATTTGAGCAGCATGCCGTGGCGATTGGTGCCAGCACTAGAACACTCGCGCGGCTGTTCAAGACGGAATTAGGCGTCGGCTTCAGTGAGTGGAGGAAATCGGTGCAACTTGCCCATGCTGCAGCGCGACTGCTTGAGGCGGTACCCGTAGGTACGGTCGCTGCTGAACTGGGCTACAACCTCACCAGCTTCAGCGAGATGTTCAAACGTGCTACAGCGGTCACCCCATCTGTCTATGCAGCCGCGCATATGCGTAACTGAGCCGACGCTGTCCGACAGACGTAACTATCTGACCGACAGGCAAAGACGCAGGACTTTAAGCTGGCTCACGTTTATCCAGTCAAGGCCTCGCGATATGAAAGCACTTCAATTCAGTACGACCGGCAGCGTCGACAACCTCAAACTTGTCGATCTGACAATACCCATCCCTGACGCAGGGGAAGTTCTGGTCCGGGTCAAGGCCGCAGGACTCAATCCCAGTGACCTCAAAAACGTTCTGGGTCGCTTTCCCTATACAACGCTGCCTCGTGTGCCGGGCCGTGACTTTGCAGGTATCGTTGAGCAGGGGCCGCAGGAGCTCCTCGGCAAGGCGGTCTGGGGGACCGGCAAAGGTCCTGGTTTTCTGAGGGATGGATCTCACGCTGAGTATCTGGTTGTACCTGCAAGCGGCGTAGCGTTGAAGCCCGACAGCTTGTCTTTCGCTCAGGCGGCATCCATCGGGGTCCCCTTTACGACGGCCTACGACGCAGTGGAGCGCACCGGCATTAAGCACAATACGTCCTTTCTGGTGATTGGAGGCAACGGTGCCGTAGGGACAGCCGCTCTTGCCTTTGCGAAGATCAAAGGTGCGCGCGTTCTTGCTGCTGTGCGCAAGGCTGAACACGCCGAGGTCCTAAGGCGCAAGGGGTACGACGCAATCGTGCTTGATAGCGCAGCATCGCTTGAACGCCAAGTATCCGAGTTCTTTCCTGGTGGGGCGCACGTCATCTTCGACACAACTGGATTTTGGCTCCCGGCGGCCGTATCAGCGCTGGCAAACTTTGGACAAATCGCAATAATCGCCGCTCCCGCAGACGGGATGGTTGATTTCCCCGCGTTGGCGCTATATCGCAAAGGAGGTGTTCTTGTCGGCGTCAACTCCCTTCTTTACGACAACACTCAATGCGCAGCAATGCTCAAGGATTTCGGTCACTACTTCGATGAGGGTGCACTGCCTCGACCTGAGGGAGTAACGGAAATAGCGCTTGTAGATGGCATCACACAGTACAAAGCTGTGGAAGCCGGCAGCAGCGACAAAGCAGTGCTTATTCCTTGAGGCCGGCGCGACGCTGAGCAAGTCGAGGCCAAAACTGCCGGGCCACTCTTGCGTGTATGGCCTCGACATCAGTCTCCCTGCGCCCTCGCTGCAGCTCTCAACGCCCGAAGCAGGTCTTTTCTGTTGCACAGGCATTCAGCCCCAAGATGGGGTAAACCATTGCCTGATGCCGATAGGCTTCAATAACGACCTGTCTCGCCTCTTTAAAATCTTGTGGATGTGGAGGTCAGGCTTGATATTTTGAATACCTTCGTAAAAATAGCGAACGCTCCAAATCGATAATAGACAGTCGTTATCCAAAACCACAGCAACCGCGTTTGAGAGCCGCTTCACGCTCGCCACGTCGCGATTCAAATCCAGGAAAATATAGTCATCGCGCTTGGTTAACGCCTTAACTGTATGCCGCGCAGATTTCTTTAAGGCAACATTGACTGAAGTGAATGGCAAGGGAAGTGTCTTCACGTTTCATTTGCCGGTGCCCTGCTCTCAGCGCCACTCAAGCCCGATCTGTATTTTTTCTGTTAGATCCGCATTCCGAATGCGCCTGATGCAGTACCCTGTATGCAGGCGATACGGTGTATCTTCAACGGCCACTCGTGGATCATGTTTGTTGCAGATGGCCTTGGGCAATGGCATTTTTTACCGTGTCGATCGTGGCGGTACATTATAGAGTCCATTCAGGAATGACCGGTCGTTTCCTTAAAGTGTCAGAGTCGTCGCTTTAAGAATTTTGTTTTTGAAATCAGTAGCTTGCAATAGATCGGTAAAACACCCCGCTACAATGCTTGATTGTTTTTATTGCTCTTCTATGCTTAGAAGAATCTCGGAAAAAAGCCCCGGACAGACAAAGGCTGTCTGATTCAAGTACCTATGAATCGGATAAGCGTTTTAACTCAGGTTGCGCAAAAATTAACGCGTCCCCGTCGGCTATAGGCGTTGGACGAAAAGGTTATACAGCGCATTCCTTTTATTGAACGGTGCTGGATTTTAGTGCGAGGCCTTTGAGGATTTTATATATCCGCCCGGTAAGGTTTGTGCCAAATAGTTATAACGATCTTGTGTGTCAGGGCAACTATTTTAACTTTTCAGGAATGGAAATGATGGGCATGGGGACGGCGTGGCCGCAAAAGAAACGAAATGTTTTAATTACCGGCGGCTCCAGTGGCATTGGTGCCGCGGCTGTGCGCACGTTCGTCAGTAGAGGTGACCAGGTATGGTTTACTTATCACCGCGGTGAAGACCGAGCGCATGAGCTGATCAACTCTCTTGCTTCACATGCCCATTACCCACCCCAAGCCTTACCTTTCGATCAAGGCAGTTGGGACAGCGTTTTACAGCTTGTTGAAGCGCTCCCGGCGGACATCGACATTCTCGTGAACAATGCCGCATTAGGTACCAAAACCGTAGAACTTTCCGGACTGGACGAGTGGCACCGCCAAGACGAATTGTTCACAAAAGTAAACTGCCTCGGACCGCTTTGGCTGACCCAGCAGCTTCTTCCTGGCATGTTGAAACGCGGCTACGGGAAAATACTTATGCTCTCGAGTGTCGATGGCGGAATAGCAGCCTTCCCGGGGTTCAGGGACGCCGATGGCATGACCAAGGCCGCAATCGCATTCTTGACAAGGCAATGGGCTGCGGAACTTATTCATGAACCTGTGGAGGTATTTTGTGTGTGCCCCGGGGCCGTCGATACGCCCATGTTCCGTCAAAGCACGCTGGACCCCTTATCGACAGTAGCCGCTGATGAACTCATTGCTCGCCTCCCCAAGGGGCGTCTTATTGGTCCCGATGAGATTTCCGAAGTCCTTTGGTGGCTGACCACGGAGGCTGCAATCATCATGCATGGAGCCGTTATTGACGCTTCCATGGGGCTCGGCGTGCACCCGGGGTGCATCACTATGTCGGCCCCGCGTGCGATTTTGAAAGAAGACATCACATGATGAACAAGTATGGATACCACGGTTGGCACGCGGGAGAGCTCACTGATGCCATACACGCAGTGGCTAACGTGCTGGACGACTATGTGCAGGACTCCCAGCATGGCGAGGTGCCGGTATTAAGACAAATGCCCCCGGAGCGTTTGATCAATCACTTAGGCATGCGCAATTGCATTACGTCCGACGGAATGACGGCCGACGAATTATCTGCCTTTATCAAGGAGTATCTGGCCCAGGGAACAAGACTCCATCATCCCGGTTACATGTCTCATCAATGTGCGGTTCCCGACATAGGTTCGGCCATCGCCGATCTTGTGCATGGCGTAAGCAACAACGCGATGTCGTTATTCGAGATGGGTGCCGCCGGAGTCGCTGCGGAGCTCGTGGTCACTGAGTGGATGCTCGATAAAGTGGGGTGGAGTTCCAACGGCTCTGGAGCAATTCTTGTTCATGGAGGTTCGCTGGCCAACCTCACAGCCCTTCTCGTTGCCCGTCACCATGCGTTTCCAGAAGCGTGGCAGCACGGAACTCCACAAAATGCGGTCATTCTCGCGCCGGCAAACGCTCATGTCTCCGTAACGCGTGCGGCCTCGATCCTTGGTCTCGGAAGTCGCGCGGTAGACACGCTGCCCTGTGATCGCTTCGGACGCGTTATAGGTGCGCAGGTTAGTGAAATCATCGAGGCCCATCACTGTGCGGGACGCACTGTGATGGCCGTTGTCGCCAATGCTTGCGCTGCGCCAACCGGCCTGTTTGATCCGTTGCCGGAAATCGCCCGTGCCTGTCATGACGCACGTGTCTGGCTGCATGTCGATGCAGCGCATGGAGGGTCAGCCTTACTCGTTCCCGAACTGCGCCACCGTCTGGAAGGTATAGAACAGGCAGACTCAATCACGTGGGACGCTCACAAAATGTTGCGCACGTCGACACTCGCCGCAGCCGTGCTTGTTCGCACAGCAGTTAACCTGAGCCAGGCATTTCAGCAACATGCCGATTACCTCTTTTTTGATGAAAACCGTCCCGGACCTGATCTGATGCATTACACGATTGAAGGATCCAAAGCCGAGCTCGGCCTCAAGGTCTTTCTTAATTTGGCACACAGAGGTGAGGCGGGCCTGGCAGCGTATGTTCATAGCCGCCATCTGGCAGCTCGCAGATTCTGGCAAATGATACGTGAGCGAAAAGAGTTTGAGGCACTCAGTGAGCCAGAAAGCAACCTTGTCTGCTTTCGATACGCCGACCCTCCAGGGGGCCATAGTGACCAATTGCACATCGCTGTGCGCAATACGCTCATGCAGCAAGGAACATTTCATCTGGCCTCTTCGTTTGTTGATAATCGTCGTTGGTGGCGTACGACCATCATGGCACCGTCAACAGATGACTCTACATTCTCTCGCTTGCTGGACACGCTTGAGCGTACCTATCACATGCTTTCTCGAACGGTGCTCTAGGCTCTGTACGTAAAGTGGCTGCGTTCGGTGATGCTGCGTTAGAAACAGGCTCGAGCGCGAGTCCGATCAGAATGCTCATTTACAACATGTACAGTCGAACGCGACCCCGGCCGTTCCTCGCCTGTTTTTGTCTTCCCTGACCTTCGCTCGCCGACTGTTAATGCAAGCCTGGAACCGGCTCAGGCCAGTTAACGTGCCAAATAAGCACACAAGGAGTATTTCCAATGACCCGTATTGAAGTATTTTATTGTGGGCGCGTGCACACGATTTGTCATCAACACGCTGTCAAGCTATCTGTTCCGCTATGTTTTGCAGATAACCCTATAAACCTTTATGGTGCCGAGCCGGCGCATGAGCAGCCATTGGTATAACAATGGTTCGGCCAGCGTACGGCAGGGAGGCTCCTGCAATGCATCACGCATTAGTTTTGTTCCACACTGCCACGGCACCCACACCGAGTGCATCGGTCATCTCTTGCCGGATATCCGCAATGTAACAGAACTCGATATTCCTCTTTTTATCGCTGCCACCTTGATTCATGTTTCGTTGGAGCGAGTGTCTGAAACGAAAGAGGGCTACAACGTTCATGCCGCTGCGGATGACCGGGTTGTCACTGCAGAAGCAATTGAACACGCCATGGCCCCACTGGGGTCAGACTATCTTCAGGCATTGATCATCGCGACCGATACGACTACCTGGCGACTTGATGGCCAGGGCGTACCGTATTTCAGCCATCAAGCCATGGCGTTGGTGGTAAGGCTGGGTGTCCAGCACCTACTGGTGGACATGCCCTCTATCGATAAACTCCACGACGGTGGATTAATGGACAATCACCGTTGTTTCTGGGGGATATCGGATCCTTTACAGCCCGTTATAGAGCGTCAGCATGCTTCCGTTACTGAATTGATTCAGGTGCCCGCCAATGTACCGGCGGGTCATTATTTTATGACCCTGCAGCTACCTGATTTAACGGGGGATGCTGTTCCTAGCAGGCCGCTACTGTTTCCTTTTACCGACGGGAGAAAATAGTTCATGGACTATTCAAGTTACCTTAAATTAAATGAGTTGCTGTCACTGCAGCAATCCAGTTCGCCCAGCAGTGAGCACCGTAATGAGTGCCTGTTTATCATTGTCCATCAAGTGCATGAGTTGTGGTTTAAGCAACTCATCAATGAAATTCATTACGCGATTGAGTTGGTCGGCAAGGGGGCCGTGTCCGATGCAATAAGCGTCATGGCTCGGATCAATACGATCACCCAAACGATTGTCAATCAAATGCCCGTCATCAATACGTTGACCGCTCATGAGTTTCATCGCTTTCGGGAATATCTGGGAAGCGCCAGTGGGTTTCAGTCTTATCAATTTGATGGGATTGAGGCCCTGTTGGGCAAAGCGAATAGCAAAAAGCTGCGACATTATCAATACGATAAGGTGATACAAGAAAAACTGGCTGCCATTCTTCAGCCTGTTACGCTATGGCACGCTGTTCGTCAGCAGTTCATAGGCACCGCCAACGCCACAGCAGACGATAAAGACATCCTTAAAAATATATTGGAACGGCCTTCTTACGAAGCGTTGTTGCTGAACCAGCTATTGGACCTGGATTCACTGTTGCAAGAATGGCGCTTTCGCCATGCCAAACTGGTCGAGCGCACGATAGGTTCATCGACAGGCACCGGTGGTTCCGCCGGGTTGAGCTATTTGAAATCAACGCTTTTCACCCCGATATTTGTGGAGCTTTGGGCCGCCATTAACCGCTCATAAGTCATCGTGCTGTGGGCAGTGTCGATATCGGGAGTCAGTGTACGTCAAGGCTGTTTTACTGTTCGGCTTCATCCCTTGCCGATTTCGACTCGCTCAGTGCAGGCAATAGCACGCCATCGATCATGGCGGTCAAGAACTGCAAGTCAAACGGTTTGCGCTGAACCAGGGCGCGATAAGCCGCCATGCAGGGAAGCACCTGGCATGCGGCGTCCACATCGGCGTTCGCCGATATCTCGCCGCGTTCAAGCGCGCGTTGCATCAGCATGCGATTGACCATGGCCCACGGCTCGACAATCGCCGCGTGCCCTGCTTCAGCCAGCTGCGGGCTCCGCAATAACACGGAGGCGAGACCGGCCATCACACGCATTTTGCGCTCGCCCTCTTCAGCCGATTGTGGCTTGAACATGGCAAGCAAATCGCCTCTTAAAGAGCCTGTGTCAGGCAGACTGTGCAGATCTACCTGGCTGTGTTTCAGGTGGGCGACGGCGTCGACGATCAGCTCCGCCTTGGAATTCCAGCGACGATAAACCGTTGCTTTGCCCGCTCCGGCGCGTGACGCAACCATGTCCATGGTCATGCCGTCATAGCCGGACTCTGCCAGCACGTCTATTGCTGCGTCGAGAATGGCTGCGTCTCGCGCCGGATCACGCTTGCGTCCGCGAGCCGGTTTCGGCAAGCCAGGCGCCTCGCCGTGTCGAGCCGGAGCGTTATCCAGATCTTTTGCAATCAACCTGTCCATCCTTTTGTGCGATGAGCAACTCTACCCATATATTTCGGAACTTGCCAGTCTCGTAATTCTGTGGCCTGATGATTGTATCCGGGTATTTGATGAGGAGCAGGGTAAATGCGTTACAAGAGACTTGGCAGTACGGGCCTGTTCGTGTCGGAGTTCTGCATTGGCACAATGACCTTCAACGGTGCTGCGGCAAGGCATCGACTCATGCACACCGGGATGTCAGGAGAGCACAAGATAATGGCCAGAGGAGCACGTTGATGTTTCACGTTATGTTCAGCATGCCCTGCCTCTATGTCATTGGCAGGTTCATAGCGCCGATGCCATGGGCCTTATCGGTCAAAATAGCTGTTGCTCTGCTACTTGTCCTGGCTTCGCAATACCATCTTTATTGCCGTTTCTCTTCCGGCAGCGTGTTCTCGCCGGAATTTCCACGCAGCATCGTCATGCTGTTCAACTGGGCGTTCGGTGCCATTCTGCTGCTTGCAGTGCTCCAGATCATCGTCGATGTCGGTACGTTACTGACGATGCTATTGCGCCAGCGCACGCTGACCATTCCGGTAAATCTGCGCTACGTCATCGGTGTGGCGGCCTTGTTGCTGGCTGCAATCGGCGTCCAGCAGGCGGTGCGCGTGCCGCCTGTGAAGGATCTCCAGATCGCGCTTAAAAATCTTCCTCCGCAATTCGAGGGTTACAAAATTCTGCAACTGACGGACATGCACATCAGTCGTCTGTTTGATGCATCGTGGACGCGGGCGGTGGTGCAACAGTCAAATACGCTGGGTGTGAACCTTATCGTCATCACCGGCGATCTGATCGATGGTTCGCTCAGCGACCGCAAGCAGGATATCGACGCCTTGCGTGATTTGCGTGCGCCGGACGGTGTGTATGTCATTCCTGGCAATCATGAGTATTTTTTCGACAATCAGGCGTGGATGCAGCACTTTGTTTCATTAGGGATGGTGCCACTTGCCAACAGCCACACTTTGATCGAGCACGACGGCGCACGGATCGCTCTGGCTGGCGTCACCGACGTGACAGCACCTGAAACCGGTTTCCCCGCGCCCGATCTTCAAAAGGCCATTGCCGGTATCGCAAAAGACACACCGATCATCCTGCTCGACCATCAGCCCAGAAACGCGCAGGAAACGGCGACACAAGGGGTGGCGTTACAACTTTCCGGCCACACCCACGGCGGCATGATTTTCGGACTTCACCGGCTTCTGGCACTGGCCAACGGCGGATTTGTATCGGGCCTTTATGAGGTCGGCAGCATGCAGTTGTACGTCAACAACGGTACCGCGCTCTGGCCGGGATTTGCCATTCGCCTTGGCCAGCCTTCCGAGCTGACCCGGATTACGCTTCGCCGGGCACCGTAGCGCACGCCATCGGCTTCTACGCAGTTGCGTTACTGAATGCTCCGTGTGCCCGCCCCTGTTTTCCGGGGCAGGCTCATTAGCATTTATCTGAACGCTGGACTCTTTGATCCTCGAAGCACGAGGTGCAGCGACCTCAAGTCATTCCCCGAGTCGGCCCGACTGTTCATACTTAACCGGCACGCTGGTTCACAAACCGGCTGACGGCCCGTACCACTGTGTTCGCGCCCTGCTGGATTTCTTCGATAACGCGGTCTGCGTCGTTGGCCAGCACCAGCGCTTCAGAAGCCTGCTCGGTACTGCGTACGATTACCCCCACGGCTTCTGAAGCCAGACTTTGATTCTTCTTCACGACGTTTACAATTTCTTCCGCTGCTTTGGTTGTTCGAGAAGCCAGCTGGCGTACTTCATCGGCCACCACCGCAAATCCCCTGCCCTGTTCACCTGCCCTGGCGGCTTCGATAGCGGCGTTCAAGGCGAGCAAATTGGTTTGCTCGGCGATTCCGCTGATGGTTTTTATGATCGTTCCGATCACCTGGCTTTGCGAGTCCAGTGCCTCGATGCCACGCGTGGCCTCTTCCATCGAAATCGTCAGTTGGCCCAGCATCTGCAGCGTATCCTTGATTACTTTTCTGCCTTGCTGTGCGCTGCCGTCCGTATCGATAGATGTTTGATAAGCCATCTCCGACGCTTCGGCGACAGCTTTCTCACGCTCAACCTGCTCAGTAATGACTGTTGCAAACTTGGCAATTTTATAAAGCTTGCCGTTGGCATCGGTAATAGGGTTATAGGACGCTTCCAGCCATACATCACGCCCGGCTTTGTCAATTCGCCGGAAACGGTCAACGATGAACTCACCCCGGCGCAGTCTCTCCCAAAACAGAGTGTATGCCTCGGAGCTGGATTCTTCAGGCAAACAGAAAATCTTATGGTGTTTTCCCTTTATCTGATTCAACTCGTAACCCATCGCTTTCAGGAAATTGTCATTGGCGGATATGACAATTCCATCGAGGGTGAAATCGATAACGGCAGTGGAGCGTTGCAGGGCGTTCACGAGGGCTTCGTTTTCTCGTGAGGCTTCAATCGTTCGTGTCAGAACGCTCGAGTACAGGGTGATCTGCTCGATGCCGCCCGTTTCATTTTTAAAGGGTACGACCACGGTCCTCAGCCACACCCTTGCCCCTGTTTTACTGACCAGCCGCAGCGTGCCGCTGAAATGCTTGCCATCCCGGATCGCCGCCAGTGCGCGCTTCTGGTGAACATCGCCGCTCAGTTCTGGCGGGCTCAGTTCGGTGAGGCTGCGTCCCGCAATCTCGGCTTGTGAATAGCTCAGCTCTGTCTCGAACAACGCATTGACTGTCTGCACGTTGCCCGCGCCATCCAGAACAGCGGCAACGGTCTCCAGGTTCAAGACTTGCCCCGCTTGCTCAAGCATGGCGAGACGGCGCTCCAATGCCTTGTTGGTGTTTTTCAAATGAGAGTTGAACATTGTGGCTATCCGGGACAGTTTGGGCTTGCAAACTTCATCGGTCGTCACATCGAAACCTTTAGCGCTTTAGTCAACTAAAGGTCGGAAAAGCCGGGTATACATTCTAAAATTTTATTTAGGATCCAAGCTGACTATTTGCCAAGGCGATAACGTTTATCACAGGGTGAATAATTGTAAAAATTTACGGAATGAAGTTGAAAGCCGGCTGTCAATGTTCTCTTGATCTGAACAAGGGCTGAAACACGGCTCAACGAATTCCAGGCGCTGTACGTAACGTCTGTCAGGTTTACTCAAAAACGCATCGCTGCTCGATGACATGCACTCATTGGCTGCAGAATTCTCACCCCTTGGTCAGGCGTCCCAGAAGCTCCTCTCGCCGCTCCCTGTCCGCGAGCTCTTTCGCCAGTAAACCAGGCAATAGCTCGCTCGCCTGCTGCGCATTGAGGATAAACACGCCGTCGTCATCACCGATGGCAATGTCTCCCGGATTGACAATGACCCCACCAATATCGATCGGCCCATTAAGCTCGCCGCTCTCCCCCAGGCTTCGCGTGGTCACGGCGCTGATTCCCCGGCTGAACACCGGCAGGCGATGTTCGCGCAGGGCGGAGACATCGGTCACGGCGCCTGAAACGATGACGCCGGCCAGCCCCTTGATAAGTCCGGCCAGGGTACGCAGCTCGCCCCAGCAGGCACAATGCGGGTCGCCGATGCACTCGATCACCAGCACATCGCCGGACAGGCTGTTCAGCAGTGCATCGCGCAAAATGCTGCCTTCGGGCAATTGTACTTTGACCGTGACGACGTTACCGACCAGCCGGGCACCTTCGAACAACGGTCTGATCCCGGGCAGATAACCACGGTCGGTCAGGTGACCGATGGTGGAGGACGCAATGCCCCGGTATTGCTCTATGACGGCGTTGCTCAGCGGTTGCTGGCGGTGTGCAATGTGCTTGTTCATCGGGATTTCCTGGGCCTCAGTAACGGACAGGTCGAGCAATACTCGACAGGGTTGCTGGCGTCGTAATAGAAGCAGCAGGTTCGACGAAAACGGACGCTTTTGCCTTCGGCTTCCAGCAAAACGGGGGGACGCCGGAAGTGTTTCAACGGGTTGTAGTTCAGGCCGAACAATGCTGGGTCTGCCTGATTCAGCAGCCAGTCGAAGTCGCCCTCATAGCGCTGCCGAATTGCCGGGTCCTGAATCTTTTCCATGCGTTTGTCGTACAGCGAATAGACGCGTACGGCTGTGTTTTCCCAGAGGATGCGCCGGGATATGCCGGTGACGCGGTTGAAGGTTTCCCACAATGGCTGCAGCAGTTCGCGGAACAATGTTGCGACGATGAGCTCCCTCCACGCCTCGCGAGTGCCGGGTTCATAACCCACAGGCGTCACATCGATCAAGGGCATTGAAGAGGTCCACAGGCCGTCATCGTGTGCGTATTCGATAACGCTGTTGTCCAGCGACAGGATCAAACCCTTGTCGTAGACCGACATGGCGTACAGACAGGCACCCGTGCTCAGGAAGGAGAAGCGCTTGGCCAGCAGTGATGCGGTGATTGCCTGCGTCGGAGAGCCGATGACAGGCCCTAACGTCTCGAGCACTTGTTCGCACACCTCCTCGTCCAGCAGGGCGCGGGGCGATAACGAGCGAGGATCGCGGTCACTTGCCTGCCTGAGCTGCAGCGCCCCGGACAGCAGCGCCCATTCGGACTCGGTGAAAGCGTGCACCAGACTCATTGCGGCAGTTCCCTGCCAAAGGGAATGCACAACGGTGTACCAAAGAATGGATCGGCGATAATCCGGCAATTGAGGCCAAAGACCTGCTTGACCAGCGCTTCACTGAGGATGTCGGCCGGACGCCCCTGAGCGAAGGCGGTGCGCTCGTGGACAGCGACCATGTGATCGGCATAACGGCAGGCCAGATTCAGGTCATGCAGGACCATGATGATGGTTTTGCCTTCTTGCCGATTGAGGTCGCGCAACAAGTCCAGCACTTCGATCTGGTGAGCCAGGTCGAGAAAGGTCGTGGGCTCGTCAAGCAATACGATATCGGTATCCTGCGCCAGCGTCATGGCGATCCACGCGCGCTGACGCTGGCCGCCCGACAGCGCATCGACGGGCCTGTCAGCCAACGCCTGCATGTCGGTCTGGGCCAGCGCTCGCTCGACCATGGCTTCATCCTGAACGGACCATTGCTGCATCCAGTTCTGGTAAGGATAACGGCCCAGCGCCACCAGCTGACGCACGCTGATGCCTTCCGGAGCGCTGGGCATTTGCGGCAGAATCGCCAGTTCACGCGCTACTGTGGCGGTGGACTTCTGATGGATGTCTGTACCGTTGAGCACTACGCTGCCCTGCTGTGGCTTGAGCAGACGCGCGAGGGATTTCAGCAAGGTACTTTTGCCGCAACCGTTACTGCCGATCAGCACGGTTACCTGGCCTGCAGGCAATTGCAGATCCAGGCTGTCGATGATCACCTGCCGTTGGTAGCTCAGGGTCAGGTCGTGGGTTGCGATTGACGCCATCCGTATTTCCTTAATGCCGCTGGTTAATCAATAGATACAGAAAAAACGGCGTGCCCAGCACCGCGACAAAAATCCCTGCAGGCAGATCCAGCGGCAGGAACAGCGTACGCCCGGCAAGATCGGCAAGCATGACCAGGTCTGCACCAACCAGCGCCGACATCAGCGCCTGACCGGTAAACCCCGGCGGCATCAGGCGTTTGGCAATATGCGGCGCAATCAAGCCAACAAAGGCAATTGCCCCGCCCCATGCGACCGCCAGGCCTGCAAGCGCAACGCTCACCAGCAGCAGTCCGGCGCGCAGCCATTGCACCCTGACGCCTATGCCCAGCGCCAGACCGTCATCGAGTTGCTGCATGCGCAGCTGGCGAGCGAGCAGCACCAGCAACGGCAGTGTCAACAACAGCCAGCCTGCCAGCACGCGGGGTTCCGGCCAACTTGCACCATACACGCTCCCGGTCAGCCAGACGTAAGCCGACAAGGTGGTTGTCAACGGGCTGAACACCAGAATGAACGTCGTCACCGCAGCCAGCAGAGCCGACACCCCTACGCCGATCAATACCATGCGTAATGGCGAGGCGCCCTGATTCCACGCCAGCAGATAGATAACCAGCGCGGCCAATCCTGCGCCGGAGACGGCGGCCAAGGGTAGAAACTGCGCGCCCAATGCAGCCGAGAAGAACGACAGATACAATACGGCTGCCGCACTGGCACCGCTGGTGATGCCCAACAAGTCCGGCGACGCCAGCGGGTTGCGAATAATGCTTTGCAGGATCAGCCCGGACACCGCCAAAGCAGCTCCGACCAGCGCTGCCAGTGCCAGCCGGGGCATGCGCAACTGCTCGACAATGAAGATCAGGCTGGCGTCCGCCTGACCGCTGAATACATTCAAAAGGGTCGCGGGCGACAGGTTGATTTTGCCCAGGGCCAACGAGCTCAGTGCGATCATCAGGGTCAGCGTTGCGGCAATCACCAGGCGCAGCAATGCCGTCAGGCTGAACTGCCGGGAAAATCCCGGGTAGCGCACGGTCAGGTGCCTATCCATAACGTGCCCCCCGCCGTACCAGTGCTATGAAGAATGGACCACCGAACAGCGCGGTCATCACACCCACCGGCACTTCCTGAGGCACGATTGCCACCCGCGACAGCGTATCGGCCAGCAACAACAGCGTTGCGCCCAGCAACGCGCAACCGGGCAGTAGCCAGCGATGATCGATGGACAGCGTCTTGCGCACCATGTGCGGCACCAGCAGCCCGATGAAACCGATGCTCCCGGCCAATGCCACTGCGCTGCCTGCCAGGGCAATGATCACGATGCTCATGAGCAGACGAATCAGCCCGGTACGCTGGCCCAGAGCGGTGGCGATGGCTTCTCCGGTATTGAGCACATTGACCTGCCCGGCGAGCAGTAGTGATCCGCTCAGAGCCAGTACCACGCAGATCAGCAATGGCGCGGCAGTGCCCAGATCGCGTTCCGACAAGGAGCCCGCCAGCCAGAACAACACGGTGTCCAGACCGTCCTGGTTGACCACCAGCAGGGCCTGACTGAACGCGGTAAACAGCGCGGTGATCGCTGCGCCGGCCAACACAATCCGCAATGGGTTGAGGCTGCCCTGCCCCCGGTTGCCTATCACCCAGACAAGGGTCCCTGCCACCGCCGCACCGATGAAGGCGCACCACAGCCATTGGCTCATGGACGAAAGCGCGAACAACGACGAGCAGGCAATGATGGAAAACGTCGCCCCGGCATTGATGCCGAACAATCCGGGCGACGCCAGCGGGTTGCGCGTCAGGGCCTGCATCAGCGCGCCGGCAACCGCCAGACTGGAACCCACGGCGACGGCCATCAGGGTGCGCGTCAGGCGGGTATCCAGCAGCACATGCTCGATAGCGCTGAGCGCGTCAGGCTGCCACACGCTTCTGACCATTGCAGAGGGCGATATCCAGTCGGCTCCGGTGGCCAGGCTCAATCCCATGCACATTACCAATACCAACAGTCCCAGCCCCAGTTTTACCGCAGTCGTCATGAGGGACTGTCCGCCATTGCCACGCGGGCTATTTCGTCTAGCATGTGATTGGCACCCAGAATGCCTCCAGACAGGCTCCAGGCCACAGCATCGACGCGCCATACCTGACGGTCCTGCGCGGCGCGCAACTGCTGCCAGAACGGATGCTGGACCAGCTTGTCGTAGTTTTGCTGCGCGGCTTTGCTGTCCGCGCGCTGAAAAATGAAGAACAGGTCGGCATCGACCACAGGCAAGCTCTCTTTGCTGCTGAGTTTAAGGGACACGCCGCGTGCTTCTAGAGCAGTCGGCGTCCAGGCAAAGCCCAGCTCGGTAAGCACCGAACCTGCAAAGCTGGCAGGTAGATAGCTGCGAATATGGTCCTCGCGAATGTCGAGAACCGACACAGTGATCGGCCAGCGTCCAGCGAATTTAGCCTGTAACAAGCCACGCAATTGCGTCACACGCTGTTGCCAATGCCCCAGCAGTTCCAGGGCCTGCTGCTGACGCTGCAATGCAGCCCCCATCATTGCCAGTGTGCGCTTGAACTCGAACACTTCTTCCAGCATAAGGACCGGGCTGATCTGCTCGAGCAACGGCGCGATGCGTTGATGGCGAAAACGTGATGCGACGATCAGGTCAGGTTTGAGTAGCACTATATCTTCAAGGCTCGGCTGGGTTTCCAGGCCCACATGCGGTACCGCCGCCAGGGCCGGGCGCAGGTAGCGATACATCGGCTTTTCGCTCCAGGAATCGACCACGCCGCACGGCGTGATGCCCAATGCCACCGCGCTGTCGGATGCTCCCTGAAACAACGTGACCACTCTTGGTGGCGCTGCCCAGGCAATGCCCGGCAGCGCCAGCAACCCCAATGAAAGACGCAGTACCGTGCGCCGCGAAGGATACCGGGCCTGATCAGGTTGCACGGCGCAACCTGTGGAACGGGTTGACCACCTCGCCCTTGCCGAAGGGCATGCTGCCTGGTCCGCCAGCGCGCTCGATCATAGGGGTAAGCAAGAGTTTCTGCGGCCAATTGGGGGCTTCGAACAGTTGATGCCTGATCATGGCACGCGCCTCGTCGTCAAATTCGATGGTTGTGATCAGATTATCCAGAACATCGCGCAATACCGTCCACAGCGCTGTTACCGGTACGTCATATATCTGGGCCAGCGTATCCATGATTGCCCGCACATTTACTTGAATCCCCAGTGTCTGCAACCAGAACAGCAAGTCTTCAGGGCTGTTGTGGTAAAGGGTATTGGCATGGCCTTTCTTGATGCGATATTCCGGATCGTGCATGCCGTTGCGCTCCAGCCACGGCACGAAAATACGCAACGAGTCGTGGTCGCGCAACAACAGACCTTGCGCCTGGCCGTCTTTCCAGACCATCACTGCGTTCTGGCCATGCACTTCGCCGAGCATACCCAGGCGGAACATGCGCAGGTTGATGTCGAAGAAACTGTGGCTCAGCTCGCGGAACAGCGTCAGTACCGAAGCCTGGTTGCGCGGCAGAACGCGATAATCCATCCATTCATCGAAGAAATGCCGATTGCTGCCTGGTAACGGTGTACCCAGCGCCGCCATCGGCAGCAGGCGGCAGTCCGGATCGTCGAGCAAGGCTGCCGGATAGCCGCGCACCATCGCCGAAAGATGCCGAGGCCCTTCGTCGAACAGGGTGGCTTGAGGTGGCATGAACGCCCACCATTTGCGTTCATCGCACAGGTGCAGTGAACGGCTCAGGGTTTCATCCTTGTCGACAACCTGGCGCAACAGCTTTTCACTCAGGCCGCCGTTGATCATTTTTACTGCGGGCAGATAGCGGGATGCGCCGAGCGAATAGATGGCCATGGGCAGCTTGAGGTAATCGGGGCTGGCAAAGCACGGCGTCATCGAGCGCAGCGATGAGGTGGCATACACTGCTGCCTCGTTGAAGGTCAGGCGCTGACAATCGCCGCAGGCAAATGCATCGCCCAACTGGGCCTGCAGAACATGTTCGAACTGCCACGGGTGGACCGGCAATGCCACATGGCTGCCGGCAATGCCGCGCGTTTGCAATTCCTGTTCGAGAACAGCTTGCAGGTGCTCTGGCAGCAGATAGCGGGCAGGGAAAGACTCGTTCACATCCCCTACGCCGTCGCCGCACTGCAGCAGGGTCTTGTCGACAGCGACCCAGTTCAGCGCCACCGGCTGGGCAAACTCGGCCTGATACTGCAGGTATTCCCGCTCGTTCAAACCTTGTTTGGCCTTGGCCAGCGGGTGATAGGGGCGATCGCGCAACGAAGCCCACTGCTCCATCGTTCTGAAGAACGTAGCGCCGTCCTGAGCCATCAGGTTGTGCTCGTCGACCTTATGATCCAGCGACAACGCGGTCTGCCACACGCTGATGCGCAACACATCGAGAAACAGTGCTATGCCCTTTTCATTGTCTTGCCGCTCGCTGTCCTGAAGCAGCGTCGCCTTGCCGGCGAACACCCATTTCATGAAATCTTCCGGAGACAACCGGGTCCAGCGTTCAGCCTGACGGCCGAGCACCGGCGTGCCGGGCTCTTTTTCCCATTGCTGGGTAATGCCGGGGCGCAAGGCGATACTGATGAAGCGCTGTTCCGCGTCATCGCAGCACCATTCCCAGATCTGCTGTGCGCTGTTCTGCGCTGCCAGCTTAGGGGCCTGCGGGTTACGGGATTGCCAGTGAGCAGTGTCCTGCAGGCTCAATGGCTCGCGGCCAAAGAAATCTTCAGCCAGCAGGCAGTCGACCAGATCCTGCATGACCAGGTCAGCGGCGAGTGAAGTGAAGTTCATCGTTTATTTTCCTTCTGCTGAATGTTGAGCCAGGCGGGCCTGAAGTGCACGAAAGGCTATGCCGCGCTCGTCCCCGAGGACAAAGGCATTGACCCCGCGCGCCTGCCAGCGGGCAGCGTCGCCGGGTTGACGGGGAATCGTGCAGTAGGCGACGCCTGCTGCGCTGGTCGCTTGCCAGGTAGCCAGCAAGGCTTGTTGTACATCGGGTTGATCGATCTGCCAGGGCATGCCCAGTGATTGCGACAGGTCTGCGGCCCCCTCGAGAATCATGTCCAGCCCCGGCACAGCAGCAATCTCTGCGGCGCGGCGCACGCCTTCGGCGCTTTCGATCATCGCCACCACCATGATCTGTTGATTGGCGGCCTCCACGTACTGCGCCAGGCTGTGCTTGCCGAACGAACCGGGACGACCGGCGTTAAGGCTGCGACGGCCCAGTGGGTAATATTTGCAGGCGGCAATGGCGTCCGCCAATTGCCCGGGGCTCTCGATCATCGGTAAAACGATACCCTGCGCGCCGCCATCGAGCAGGCGCAGCAGGGTTTTCGGGTTGAGATCGGCGACCCGCACCAGCGGCGTGAGGCCGTAGCTCTCCGCTACACGGATCATGTTCTCCACGGTTTCCGGGTTGATCAGCACGTGTTCCATGTCGATGATCACGAAGTCGAAACCGGCCTCGGCGATCAACTCGATGGCAGCCGGGGCCGGAATCGAGCTGATCAGCCCGTACACCGGCTGCCCGCTGCCGAGCCTGCTTTTGAGCGTATTGGTCCTCAGCATCATTGCGGCCTGCAGGCATGCAGCGGGTTGGGCACCGAACGGAACCGGCGTTCGCCATCACCCAGCAGGCGACGTTTGGTCAGCTCTTCCACTTCATACGACGCAGCAAACACGTCAAACAGCTCGAAGCGGTCGCGATGCTGCGGATGCGCGCGCTGATAGTCGAGAATGACATCTGCGGTCATCTGCCAGAACAGAGTTTCATCCAGCGAGTAGTGCTGGCGCAGGAAGATCGCCATTTCAGCCAGGCAGATGAAGAAGAAGCAGTCGCAGGAAAAGTCGCGCACCGCGTTGATATCATCGGTAACGATGAACGAATTACGGTTGAGTTTCGCGTGGCTGGCGGGCAGCGGGACCAGCTCCGGGCACAACTCGGGGCGTCCGAGGTGCGCGGGCGAATAACGCACGCCATCATGAAAGTCCTTGAGGGCGATACGTTGCGGCCAGCCCTGCTTGACGATCAGCACGATGTTCTGCCCGTGGGACTCCATGCCGATACCTTCGGCATAGAGCATATGAATGATCGGCGGCACCGTGACCTGCAGCAATTGTCGGGTCCATTCCTTGAGACCGTACTGGCGGACCCAGGCGTCGATGAACGGCGTCTGGTTGCCGTCGTCATAACGGTTTTCGACGTGGCTGAGGCCATTGAACGGCACTGCCTGCTCATCGTCCCTGAGGTATTGATGCAGGCTCTCGCGCCAGATCGCACCCAGCGTGCCGTAAGTCTGTGCCGAGCGGGATTCCGGCAGATGGCGGTAGTCGTAGCTGACGCCGGCGACTTCGCCGAGGATCACAAAATCCAGCGCACGAGCGGTGCTGTCGGTGGCGATGAGTTGGTGCAGCCAGTCGGTGATGATCGGACCGTTGAGCACGGTGTGCCGCGCCAGAATTCGCGTGCTGGAGGTATTGGTCATGCTCATGGCCAGCTTGACGTAAGGTCGCTTGGGCTGGCTGGCGTTGGCCAGGGTGCGAATCGACTGCTGAGCCTTGTAGACGTCGCTCGAAGTTCCCAGATAAATCAGCTCGCCGCTGGCAAGTTCCGGATAGAAGGTCGATACCGTGACGTTGTCCCACTGCCACGGATGCACCGGCATCAGCTGATAATCGTCGATGGATTTGCCTTGCGCGGCCAGATTCCGGGCGATTTCCTGCCAGCGCTGTGTACCCAGTTCCTGGCGGATAAACGCCGGAAAATCCATGTTGCGTGAATGACCGACCGACGCGCTCGATTTCGCCACCGCCAGCCAGACCACCGCAACAGGCGTGGCAAATTCAGGGCCGTAGTGGCGATTGTCACTCAGGGAAAAGCCGATCCGCGACTTGTAGCACGGGTGGTAGCTATGGGCATCCATGAAATGCTGTTCAAGCGCGTCCACGTCCAGCTCGTGCGCGGGCCTTGCGGGTCGATAACCCTGAGTGCGGGCTTGAAGGTCCTTTAGCTGGGTCTGCTCGATTTCCTGGATAAAGCGCGCCAGATGCGGGCTGTCCTTGAACGGACTCAGCAGCTCGGTCAACGCCAGATGCAAATCCGGCACACTGCGCTCACCTTCGCCGGTTACCCTCTCCAGTGTGGCGTGATCCAGGCGGATCAGCTCGAAGCTGGTACTCAGCAGTCCGTCACAGTGGTATTCCACTCCGTCAACTGCGGCGACTGTGAACTGATGCCGATGATCGTCCAGCCGTGTGCACCGGTAAGGCAGTGCAGCCTCGTACAGCAAGGTTTGCAGCAATTGGCCGATCACGCGGCGCTGTACTTTTTCGTAACGTGCGGTGTCGACATTGGCCAGCCAGGCACCTGTGGCCGTTTCTGGTGAAGCAGCGTTACGTTTCAGCGGTAAAGGGGTAGCCATGTTCATACCTCGAACGAAAAATTATCGGGGTTCGACCGCACCGGGCTGAGCCTCGCTGCGTTCGTCGTTAAGCGGGAAGCGCCAGGCACACGGCAGCGCCAGCAGGATCAGCAGGCCGGTGACGATGAAGACTTCACTGATGGCCGATGGTGTGGCAGCCGGTCCCGCAGTGTTCAGGCGGAACTCCAGCCACAGCGACGCGATGACAATTGCCAGCGACGCGACGAGACGGCGGGATATGTTATTCATTGCCGCGCCCTGAGTGACCATCGGCTCGGGCAAGGCATTGAGCCCGGCCGTTGTCACCGGCATGTAGGAAAGCCCGAGACCCGCGCCACGAATCATCATCAAGACGAACACCACGCCAATGGCGGTATCAGCCTTGAGCATGCCCAGCGCAAGAGTTGAAATACCGGTCAGCAGCAGGCCCATAGCAACCACTGTGCGTGGACCATGCCGGTCCAGCGCCTTGCCACCCCACTGGCCGAACAGACTGGCGAAGGCGGCGGTACAGAGCAGTGCCAGGCCGGTCCAGATCGGGTTGTAGCCCAGCACTGTCTGCACCAGCAGCGGCAACAGGACCAGGCATTCGAACATGCCGACCGATTGCACCACGGCAATGATCACGCTCAGACGGTAGCCGCGCAGGTTGAACAGACGCAGATTCAGCAGCGGTGCCTTGCGGCTCAATTCAACCCGCACGAACGCGATCAGACAGGCCACCGCGATCAGCACCATGCCCTGATTCAACGGGTCGAGCAGCGCCTGGGCCTGATGCATACGGCTGATGGCTATCATCAGCAAGCCAATGCCGGAGGCAACCAGCAGGTAACCGATCAGGTCGAACGGCTTGCGCTCGACAGGTTCGGAGTCCGGCAGCACACCGAGGCCCAACAGCAAGGCCAGCAGTCCGATAGGGACATTCATCAGGAACAGCGAGCGCCAACTGAACCACTCCAGCATCAGGCTGCCACACAGTGGACCGAGCGCCGGAGCAAGCATCACGGCTGCGCTCCAGAGCCCTGTCACCCTGCCCCGCTCATGTTTTTCATACACGGAGAAAATGATCGCCAGCGACAACGGAATCATCAACCCGCTGGCGATGCCCTGCACCACTCGCGCAGTGATCACCAGCACGATGGAACCGGCCAGTGCGCCCAGCAGGGAACCCCCGATGAACAGCGCTACGCCCCAGAGGTAAAGCCGTTTACGGCCGATGCGTTGACTGAGAAAGCTGGTCAGCGGCATGGTCATGCCCATGCTGGTCATGAACCCCGCGACGATCCAGGTGGCCAGCAAGGGGCCGACCCGAAACGCCTCCATGAACGTTGGCAGCGCCGGGTTGAGCGAGCTGTTGCTAAGGCTGACGGTCAGTGTGCCGAGCAGCACATTGAACACCACCCAACGGCGTGGCACGTTCAAAGTCATTGGCGAACCCGTTCGCCGTTACGCACGAAGTGCTGTGCCGGTCGTGGATGGCAGAGAAAATCGACATGCGAGATGTTGTAGCCATACGCCCCGGCCAGCGGCAGAACCAGCAGATCGCCGATGCTCACGCCCTTGAGCGACTGGCGGCGACTGAGCACGTCCTTGGGCGTGCACAGTTGCCCGACAACGGTGTAGGCCCGCTCTTCCGAGGCAGCAGTCGCCGGCCTGCCCGGCAGATGGATAACCGGATGGTCATGGCTTTGCGCGACCGGCAGGCGAAACTGATGAGTGCCGCCCCGACACACCAGAAAATGCTCGCCGTGGCTGGTTTTGCTATCCAGGACCTCAATGGCGTAATAGCCGCAGTAGGCACTGATGAAACGCCCCGGTTCAAAGCGCAGGATCGGTGCGTCGTGTTGTTCGCCCAGACGCTTTTCCAGATAGCGACACAGGCGCTGCCAGTCGAACTGCCGGGTGTTCAGGTAATCGACGCCAATGCCGCCGCCAACGTTGAAGTGGGTCAACTGGTCCGGGTAGCTGGCCAGCGCCTTCCACTGCTGCCAGCGCTGCAGGTAGAAATCCAGCAACTGCTCGTGACGTTCGACCGACAATTGATGCGACATGGCATGTACATGGAAGCCTTTGAGCGTCAGGTGGCTGGCGCTGTCTACGCGTCTGACGGCTTCGGCCAGATCGGCTTCGTCAATGCCGAACGGGGTCGCCGTGCCGGCCATTGCCAGCTTGCTCGACTGTGCGGCGGGCAGGTGGGGATTGATGCGCAGGAACACGGCCTGTACCCGTCCCGTCTGTTCGGCGAGACGTTGCAGGCGGGCAATTTCATTGAGGCTCTCCAGATGGATGGCTTCAACCTTGTTGAGCAGCGCCGAGCGCAGATCGGAATCAAGTTTGCCAGGGCCGGAGAATACATAGGGCTTGCGTGTCGGACAGGCCATCACCCGCTCGATTTCGCCCCCGGATGAGATTTCGAAGCCACTGACAAGCGGTGCCAGGGTTTCCAGCATTGGCGCTTCGCTGTTGGCCTTGATCGCGTAATACAACTCGACGCCCGCAGGCAGAGCTGCCATGACCTCGCTGACGTGTTGCTGCAAGGCGTCCAGATCGTAGACAAAAGCCGCCAGCGGGTCGGTTTCCAGCGCCTGGGCTTCTTTGATGGCGGCCAGCACGGTTTCCGGCAACTTATGCATAACGTGCCTCCGTACCCCACGGTGAGGCAAGGCGCACGTAATTGGCCTCACGGTCGGCCTTGGCGGCAAGCCGGACCTTCAGGTTGGTCTTGCAGGCGATCGGCTGGCCGGCGATCAGCGCGTCCAGCTCTGGCGCAGGCAGCACCAGTTCGTCACGAATCCGCTGCAACTGCTGCTCGACCCGTTGCCACATCAGCGGGGCCAGGTGCGGACGCTCCCAGCTCAAGGCCAGCACAGCCTCGGACAGGTTGTTGATCAGCAGGCAATAGGTGATGCGGTTCCAGCCCTGTTCGCGGGTGTAGAGCAATGACTGACGAATCCGCGGGTGCAGCCCGACCTGAATAGCCTTGATGCCCAGTTCGTCAGTCAGTTTGACGCCTTCGAAGTCGCGCAGCAGCAGTTGTTGCGGACGACCGTTATCGTGAATCAGTACCGCATTCTGCAAATGCGGCTCCATCACGATGCCATGATTGAAGAACAGCGCCATGACCGGGCGCAGCAGCAAGGATTGGTACTCGTCGAACCAGTCCAGCAGGTGCCGGTCCTCCAGTGCGCCGCCGTTGAAACCCTGCAGGAAGTCATGCACCAAGGGGCGTGAACGCAGATCACGTGCAAACAGGGTGCCCGCCATCACGCTGCAGTCTGCGCCGGACCGGCGGCAGAAATTTTCCCGCAGAATTGCGCCCGTCTGTTCGCGAAACCAGTGGCCGTCAGTCTCGCTTGCGCCTGCTGGAGCCCAGCTCATCGAACCGGGTTCGGCCACGGTGGACAGGCCGCCCAGGGTTTCCGGGCGCGTCTGCTGCAAGCGCTGAAACAATTCGTCGATGATCAGCGTGCTTTCCAGTTCGTACCAGGCATTTTTCCGAACGCAGTTGGTAATGCGTACGTTCAGTGAGCCCTTGATGAAGTAGTCATGCCCTTCGATGTACCAGGTGCGCATCGAAGCTGTCGGGCTGGCAAGCGGTCCGCTGGTGCCCAGATCGCTGATCTGCCCGAGCTCGATCAGGCGTTGTACGCGACGGTCTTGCATGAACAGTTGGGCCTGCACCGGATGCATGCAGATCAGAGCATGCCCCGGTCGCGCCCGTGACTGGTCGGCGAACCCTGCCATCACCTCCGACTCGCTCAAACCATTGGCGGTGATCCGCAGCCCGTCCAGCGGCACTTCAAACACATGCAGCGCGGTCTGCGCCTGAAACTCGGGGGCGTAAGTCTCCTGAGCCAGATGTGCCGGCCACAGACGCGCCTTGGGGGCCGGGTGATTGGGATGACCGAACCACAAGCCCTGTTCGCTCGCCAGGTAGCCGCTGAGGGGCGCCGGGTGCTGACCGGTCATGTTGTGGGCAACGATGGCAGCCGTCAGGTGCTGGCTCTGCAGAACCTGATCGAGCAGCTCGTCATTGCTGGCCCGGGTCATGTGCTCGCAGGCCGCCAGCAGTTGCCGGACGAACTCGGCAAAGGCCAGGCAGTGCCAGGTGCCCTGCCCCTGGCGTGCGTAAACATCGGAAAGGTAGCGATGACTGCCCAGATGGTCACGGCGGTCCACCAGCACAAAGAATTGTTGCTGATTGGGCAGGCTGATGGTAAGTGGAATGCCTTTCCATTGTCCGCCATCCACAAAACTGCCCGGCGCAATACCTTGCATGCCTTGGGGCCAGGTGTAATGAAGGCAGTGTTCGGGCAGTGCAAACTCCTTGATCAGGCAATTAAGTAATGCACGAGTGGTTGCCAGTTCGCTCACCATGTTTGATAAAACGGTGCGATCGGTATTGGTCATGTCTGCTCCACAGTCGCCTTGACGCTTACTGTTTAAATGACGTTGCAACAAACGCGGGTGTACCGCTTGAAGCACAACGGCTCAACTGTCTATATGGCTTATTGCCTATAACCCGCCACGGTATAAAGGTGTGCACGACGTGCGATTGATTCGCTCAGTCAAACGTTGTTTGCATGTTCTGGTGTGCGCGCGGTGATCCTGTTACTTGTGTGCTGTGTCGAACTGTTTATTTGCGGCGCTGGGCCACGGCTGCCTTGAGGGCATCTTCGAATCGCTGAACCACCAGTTGGCATTGCTCTTCGGTAATGATCAACGGCGGCAACAAACGGATGACATTGCCATTTCGGCCGCCCCGCTCAAGCAACAATCCTTGCCTGAAACAGTGCTGCTGAATCGCAACTGCCAGCTCCGGGTCCATTGGCAAACTGCCGAGGCGGTCGGCCGGCTTGCGCTCATCGACAATCTCGATGCCCAGCATCAGCCCGCGTCCACGCACCTGGCCCATCATCGGGTAGCGTTGTTGCAAAAGGCCGAGCTTTTCCTTGAGCCAGTCGCCCCGTTTGGCAGCCTGGGCAGAGAGGTTCTGCCGTTGCAGCACCTCAAGCGTCGCAAGGCCGGTGGCCATCGCCATCTGATTACCGCGGAACGTGCCCGCGTGATTGCCCGGTGCCCAGGCGTCGAACTCACGCTTGAAGCCGAGCACGGCCAACGGCAGGCCGCCTCCAACCGCCTTGGACATGACGATGATGTCGGGCTCGATCCCGGCGTGTTCGAAGGCGAACATCTTGCCGGTACGTCCGAAGCCCGCCTGCACTTCATCCAGAATCAGCAGAATGCCGTGCTTGCGGGTCACCTCGCGAATCTGCCGCAGCCATGTGGCAGGTGCCGGGTTGACGCCGCCTTCGCCCTGTACCGCTTCCAGAATCACGGCGGCTGGCAGGGATACGCCACTTTCCACGTCTTCGATGAACTGGGTGAAGTAGTAGCTCAGCGCATCCGTGCCGGCTTCACCGCCAATGCCCAGCGGACAGCGGTACTCATGGGGGTACGGAAGGAATTGCACGCCAGGCATGAGGTTGGCGACAGCATTCTTCGGCGCAGTGTTGCCGGTCAGCGCCAGGGCTCCGTGGGTCATGCCATGGTAAGCGCCGGAAAAGCTGATGATGTTGTGGCGTCCGGTAGCAGTCTTGGCCAGCTTGATCGCGGCTTCGACAGCATCGGCACCGGATGGACCGCAGAACTGCAGACAGTAATCGCGTCCCTGCCCCGGCAGCAGACTCAGCAGCGTTTCGCTGAAGGCGTCCTTCACCGCAGTGGTCAGGTCGAGGGTGTGCATCGGCATTCCGGACGTCAGGAAGCTGTCGAGACTGGCCATGATGGCTTCGTGATTGTGGCCTAGCGCTAGCGTTCCGGCGCCGGCCAGGCAGTCCAGGTAGGTGGTGCCTTCAACATCCGTCACCCATACTCCGTGTGCTTTGGCGATGGCCAATGGCAACTTTCGCGGGTAACTTCTTACATTGGATTCAAACTGGCTCTGCCGGTCCAGATAGTTGGCATTGGTTTTCTGCGACGTAGTAGAGTGCAATAGGCCATTATTCAACATCTGTAAGTCCTCGCTGGATTCCGGATGCAAACTATTATCATTTCCCTGAAAGTGCAACCCGTTGTATTAAAAATACGATGAAAATTTAAATGTCCGAGCGTGTGCACGCGATAAGTTGCAAGGCGCGCGAACGGGCCAGTCTTAAGATCGGTAATATTTAAAGTGCCTTTACTTGGATGGGCACGTGTGACAGGTCTACAACGCAGAAACAGAATATTGAAATAACCGATGCTTCTGTCACTGTCGCTACATTGATTATGTCATCGCTGCCTGTTTATACCTCGTTGCGTACTTCCAGTTTGTTCAGCACGCGGGTAAGCCCGTCCCTGGGCACTCGCGTCGGTTCGGGACCCGATTCGACTCAGAACCCGATAGTGGCTGAAAGCAGATAGGTCCTGGGTGTCGACAGTGTCAGCCCCGGTTCGCTGTCATCCGACGCGCCGGCCGAACTCCAGTAGTACTTGTTCATGACGTTCTCGACGTTGGCGCGCAGCGTGATGTCCTTCTGATCGACCTTGAACGCATACCGTGCGCCTACGTCGAAGCGCTCGGAAGAGTCGATGCTTTTGCTGTTGGCCTGGTCCAGGTACTGCGAGCCGGTATAGATGCCACGGCCGGTCAGGGTCAGGCCCTTGACGCTTGGCACGTCCCATTCGGCCCCCAGATTGACGTTGTATTTGGGTGTGGCCGGAGCCCGGTTGCCGTCGAACGCACCGTTGACGGTGTTGGTCAGTTCGCTGTCGATGTACATCAGACCGCCCAGCAGGCGGAAGCCCTTGAGAGGTTCGCCGAACATGGTCAGCTCGACACCATCGTTGCGGCGCTTGCCGTTCGGACCAAAGACTCGCGACGTCGTATTGGTTTCATAGGCTGGTTGCTTGATCCGGAATACGCTGGCGGTGAAGGCGTATGACCCCAGGTCATACTTGGCCCCCACCTCAACCTGCCGGCTGACGAAAGGCGGGAAGATCTGGTCTTCGTTCACCGAGGTCGACGGAGCAATCTTGCCCTGGCTCAGGCCTTCCATGTAATTGGCGTACACCGACAGATCGTCGGTCACCTTGTACAGAATGCCGCCTGACGGTGAGACCTTTTCCTCGTCGTATGCCGTGTCGCCTTTGACGTTGTCGGTCCAGTCATCAACCTTGACGCGCTGCCAGCGCGCACCGAGTGTCAGCAGAAGGCGATCATCGAAGAACCCCAGTGTGTCGGTAAGGGCAACGCCGCTGAAACGATTTTCTGTGTAAACCTTGGAGTCGGCACGCGTGGGGTTGGCAGGTGTCGGCGTATCGACCGGGTTATAGAGATTGCTGGGCGCAGCAGCATAACGTGCACCTCCGTTTTCAAAGTCCATATAGAAATAACTGGCGGCCAGATTGACTTCGTGCCTGACCGGCCCGGTATGGAACCAGTTGCGCACGCCAGCGGTGGCCGTGCGGACATTTTCGTCACGCGTGAAGTCACGCGGCTGAACGCTGAAGTCGCCTGCATCGTTGGTGACCGATACCGCATGACGAAGGAAATCGTGGTTACTCTTACGCGCACCGACACCGCCGTACAGCATGACCGAGTCGCTGAGATCATATTCGGCATTCACTGCGCCGAAGGTATCCCGGGTACGTGCCTTGCTCCAGGACTGCGCATAGTTGTCACGAACATCGTTGGCATTCGGTACCTTCGCGTTGGCACCTACCTGCACGCGCTCCTGAGGGGCATCGGTGTCACGTTCGGTGTGCCCGATATCCGTTGACAGACGCAGACGGTCGCCGCGGAAATCCAGGCCCAGCACGGCCATGTCGCGATCAACGCTCTGATGATCCCATTCCGTGTCGCCGGACTGCTTGACGCCGTTGAAACGGATACCGAACTTGTCGTCTTCACCGAACCGGCGTGCCACATCCACGGCTGCGCCCGCCTGCCCTTTGGAGGCATAGCTGGTGGTCAGCTCGGTGATGGGTTTATCCGTTGCACGCTTGGGGACCACGTTGATTCCGCCGCCGACACTGCCGCGCGGCGAAATGCCATTAATCAACTGGCTTGGTCCCTTGAGAATGTCCACCCGTTCGGCCATTTCCATGTCGATCGTGTAGGTGGGCAGGATGCCGTACAAGCCGTTGTAGGAGACGTCACTGTTGAACAGGCTGAAGCCGCGAATGGTGAACTGTTCGTAGCGCCCGCCTGCCGGGTTGGTGGCACGCACCGACGGATCGCTGGCAATCAGGTCGCCCAGGGTGCGGGCCTGCTGGTTTTTCACCGCGTCCTTGGTGTAGGTGGTCATGCTGAAAGGCGTTTCCATGAAATCCCGAGAACCCAGCATCCCTTGCGAGCCTTTGCGGGCCACCTGGCCGCCTGCGTACTCCTGGCCGTCCGTAGAACCGCTATCACCGATAATCGAGGTAGGTGCGAGTTGCAAACCAGCGCCTTCAGGGGCCGGGACCAGTGTGTAGGCCTGTTCACCGACCGGCACCAGTTGCAGGCCGGAACCTTGCAGCAGGCGTGCAAACCCTTCCTCAACCGCAAACTCGCCAGACAGACCTGAACTGTTTCGACCGTTCACCAATGCGGGATCTACCGACAGGTTGACCCCGGCCTGACCGGCAAAACGGGTAAGCGCGGCGCTCAGGCTGCCGGCTGGCACTTCATAGGCACGCCTGCCCGAGGTTTCGGCCCAACTGGTCGAGGCAAACAACGGACTGGAACTCAACGTCAGCAAAAGGCTGAAATGCAAAAGCGGACGCAAACGGTAGGAAGACACTGCGGACATAGAGGGAAACTCTCGTATTTTTTGTGCACTTACCTGGAATGACCAGCGAGACAAAAAAAAGGGACAGCTTCACGCATTATTTTTTGTCGAAATGTTTTTTCGAGGCACCAGCGTGACCCAGTAGCGGGTACGCATCTGCACGTCCACCGGCAGGCTGGCAGCCAGCAACGAAAGTACGCGGTCGGTATTGTCGAGCCTGAAACTGCCCGTCACTCGCAGGGTTTCAAGTTCCGGCTCCCAGCGCAACAGGCCGGGACGGTAGCGACCCAGCTCACGCAGGAAATCCCCCAGTTGCTGGTTCTGCGCGGTCAATACATCGTCTCGCCAGCCGGGCAGCAAGGCGTCGAAGGCGCTGACTGGCCCTGCTTCACCCTGCCTGAGGCTGACCTGCTGTTGCGCACGCAATGCCAGCACGGGCCCCTGCAACGGATAAAGTTGCACCAGACCGCTGAACACCGATACGCGGCAGTCGCTTTCGTTGAGACGTACACAGACTTCGCTCTGACTGACCACGATGCGCCCGTAAGGACCGTTGATCGTCAGCGCTGCACTGCCCGGCACCTTGAGTGCTATCTCGCCCCGCACAAGGCTGATTTGGCGTGCACCCAGATCGACGTTGACCGCGCTGTCGGTGTTCAGTTGCAAGGTGCTGCCATCGGCCAGCGACAGGCGCTTGTGTTCGCCGACGGAGGTTTGCAGGTCGGCACGCCAGACGTCCAGTGGCAACTGACGCCCGAGCAACCAGGCCGCCGGGACCAGCGCCGCAGCCCCCAGAGCCCTTTTCAGCGTCGCGCGCCTTGCCTTGTCCGGACGGTCCAGGGTGGCCATGGCCAGATTGGCAGGCAAACCGAAAAAACGCTGACGCAGCTGTTGCGCCCTTTGCCAGGCGCGTTCATGGCTGGCGGAGCTGTCGCGCCAGTGTTGCAGCCTGGCGTGATCTTCTTCGCTGGCACCGCCGGATTCGAGAAGCGCCAGCCACTGTGCTGCCCTGCGGACTACCTCGCGTTCTTCGCCGGAAGGGGTCGAGCGAATCACCACTCCACCAGCAGGCAGTGTTCGTAGGCCTGCGCCATGTAACGTTTTACAGTACGTTCGGATACACCCAGGCGCTCTGCAATTTCCCGATACCCCAGCCCCTCGAGCTGGCTCCAGAGAAACGCGCGACGCACCACTGCCGACAGCCCGTCGAGCAACTCGTCCAGCGCCTGCAGGGTTTCCAGCAGTAACCAGCGCTGCTCGGGAGACGGCACGCTGTCTTCAGGCAACTGCGCCAGTGCTTCCAGGTAAGCCTGTTCCAGGCTTCGCCGCGTGTAGAAATTACTGAGCAGGCGTTTGCCCACCGTCAGCAGATAGGCGCGGGGCTCCTGCATATCGGCGATCTGCTGGGAGCTGGACAGTACGCGCAGAAATGTATCCTGACTCAGGTCCGCAGCATCCCAGGCATTCCCCATGCGTTTGCGCAGCCAGCTTTCCAGCCAGCCATGATGATCGCGGTAAAGGGAATGCAAGGTCTGCTGTGAGAGCGTCGCTGCTTCAGTCATGTCAAAAGCCTTGAGCGATGGGTGCGCCAAATGAGACTGATTCTAATTAGTGTTATATCCCGAGTCCACGCTCTTTTTTTCAGAAAGCCCGTCGCCGCTGCGTGAAACCGGGGTCATTCGCCTCCAACGCGTTGATCTGCGCCGCATCCAGGTCATTCACCCGGACCAGAAATCAATGCCGGAAAAACGCTACATGTAGCTTTTTGTATCACTTCTGACATGAAATCCCGGTGATGATCGGTCAAAGGCTGACTCTGCCAGTGAACCCAGAGCGACACGATCAAGATGCCTTTCGACACGTCCTTGACGGATCAGCAGTGCCCTGTCGCACAAATGGGCGACGGTGTTCATGTCATGGCTGACCAGAATCATGGTCATGCCGGTATCGCGGCGCAGGGTCTGTAGAAGATTGAGTATTTCCGCCTGGACCGTCATGTCCAGCGCCGACGTAGGTTCGTCCAGCAACAAAAGCGCAGGATTCAATTGCAACGCCCGGACAATGGCAACACGTTGACGTTGGCCGCCTGACAGTTGATGCGGGTAGCGGTCCAGCATTTCGCCTGGCAAGCCCACCTGTGCCATCGAGGCAATCAGGCTGGCCTCATCGAAAGGCAGACCGTTGATCTGCCGTGGCTCGCGCAGGCTGCGGCGGATCCGGTGCAGCGGATGCAATGAAGCATACGGGTCCTGAAACACCATCTGCACCTTCTGGCGCAAGGCACCAGCGAAGTATTTCTGCGCCTTCAGCGGCTCCCCAATAGCTCGACGCTGCCCTGCCAATCCCGTTGGAGCCCGGCAAGCACTCGCAGCAAGGTCGATTTGCCAGAGCCTGATGCACCGATCAGACCGAAGCATTCGCCCGGCTCGATTTTCAATGCCCCCATCCGAAGTGCAGTGAAGGAATGCAGACCACGCTTGAAGCTCACCGTCAGTTCATGGATATCCACCGCACTCATGGCAACGTCTCCATCAGGCTGCGGTCCAGCGTCGGCAGCGCATGACCGTAGCTCAGAGCCGAGGGCTGACAGCGCCACAGCGTTTGTGTATAGGGGTTACTGGCGGTCGCCAGCCCTGCAGCCTTGCATCGGTCGACAATCCGGCCGCGGTACATGACCAGCGCCCTGTCGCAGTATCGGGCGACCAACGGCAAGTCATGGCTGATCAGCAGCAAACCCATGTTGCGTTGTTCGACAAGCCCCAGAATCAACTCGAGAATCTGATCCCGCAGGCCGCTGTCGAGTGCCGAAGTGGGTTCGTCTGCAATCAACAGACGCCGATCATTGATCAGCATCGCGGCAAGCATTACCCGTTGCCCCATACCACCGGACAGTTCGTGGGGATAGCGGTCATAAATCGCCAGCGGGTCAGGCAGGCCTACGGCCTCCAGCATGTGGAGCACTTTCTCGCGGCGCTCACGACGTCCCAGACGCGTGTGCAGCACCAATGCCTCTTCAAAGCCCAGGCCGCTATTATTGCCAGCGCTATTCCCGAAGCCGATCCCGCGCGAATAGCCATGGTTGCCCGTGTAGCGGTAGAAATGATTCACGCCACCATCGAATTGTTGTTCGATGAGCCCCTGGAACCGGCAGAGACCTGCGCACTGGTGGCGGCGATGATCGTCAGCCATCTGGATCGTCTGGTGTCCGAGCCTGGCGTTGAAACCGGCAAATGAAGGCGCGACTACAGATTGATCGTTTCGGCCTGTTGACGCATCCGGATCGCCCCTTCATCGGTCCGCGATGGTTGTATAGGGGCACGTGAGCCAGGACGTGACCGGAACACCGCATCTACTCTTATAAAAACACGCAGCCACAGGAGCAGCGTCATGAACCAGCCCGCAAGGATTACGCTAACCACGCCGTCTCCCCCCCCCGGGGCTCACCGAGCTTTTCGAGGCGCAGCGCGCTGCAGTACTGGCACGTGGGGCACCCTCCTACGCTCAACGAATGGCAGACCTCAATGCTGTTTTGCGCATGGTCAGCGATAATCAGGACAGATTGCTCGAAGCGGTCTGTGCAGACTTCGGCAACCGTTCGTTCGCTGAAACCAGACTCGGTGAGCTGATGCCTGTCATCAATGGCATCAAGCATATTCGCGCGCACCTCAAAGCGTGGATGCGGCCTTCCCGGCGCAAGGTCGGTATTGTCTTCAAGCCCGCTACTGCCAACGTCATGTATCAGCCGCTGGGCGTTGTCGGCGTTCTGGCTCCGTGGAACTATCCACTGACGCTGACGCTGGTGCCGTTGATCGAGGCCCTGGCGGCTGGCAATCGGGTAATGATCAAACCTTCGGAATTGACGCCCCTGACCTCCGCACTGCTCAAGCAATTGCTGGGCGAGACGTTCCCCGCCGAACAGGTGGTAGTGGTCACTGGCGACGCTACGCTGGCGGGCCAATTCAGTGAGCTGCCTTTCGACCATCTGCTGTTTACCGGCTCGACCCAGGTAGGTCGCCAGGTCATGGCCGCAGCTGCACGCAATCTGACACCGGTGACACTGGAGCTGGGTGGCAAGTCGCCAGTTGTGGTGTGCGATGACTTTTCGATCAAAAAAGCCGCCCGGATGATCGCGATCGGCAAGCTGTTCAACGCCGGTCAGACCTGCGTAGCGCCTGATTATGTTCTCGTCCCGCGTGAACAGGTCAACAGCTTTGCCAGCGAGTGGCTGGCTGCAGCACAAAAACTTTACCCGACGCTCGATGGCAATCCGGACTACACCTCGATCATCTCCCAGCGCCACCACGACCGGCTTGTGGCCATGGCCGGCCAGGCTATCGCTACAGGGGCTAAGGCCTGGCAACACGACGCGCCGGTGTCGGCCCGCGAGCGCAAGATTGCGCCCATGGCACTCACGCAGGTGCCCTTGAAAGCAGACCTGATGCACGAAGAGATTTTTGGTCCATTGCTGCCGGTACTTGCCTATGACTCCCTCGATGAAGCCATCGCTTTTATCAATGCGCGTCCTGCACCTCTGGCGCTGTACTGCTTTTCCAATGACAAGACGTCCGTGGATCTGTTGTTGAACCGCACACATTCGGGCGGCGTGACCATCAATGGCACCATGCTGCATGCCACCCAGGATGATCTGCCGTTCGGCGGCGTCGGGCAAAGCGGCACCGGGGCCTATCACGGCTATGAGGGCTTCGTCCGCCTGTCCCATGCCCGCGGCGTTCTCAAGCTCAGTCGCTTTAACATGTCTGACAAGGTCTCGGCCCCCTATGGACGGCTGACGCGCCTGATAACCCGCCTCATGCTCGGCAAATAGTCTCCAGGCGGGCGACCGCATCAGGTGACAGGACGTCGCCCCGACGCGCTATGCCCGTTCGCTAAACCTACCGGAACGACGGTGAACATCACTGTTTGTGATGTCCCATTATTTATGTAACATCGGGGCGTTATTCTTTTCCGACCTGAACTAGTCGTGTTCTAAGACGCATCTAACGCGGTGCACTGGCGTCCCTATCACTCACCGCGGAGTTGATGTGACCACCCTTCGCGTTTCGCGTCTAAGCTCTTGTCAGCAGTTCTGAAATCATGGATGACTCAATGCCTCATACCTTACTACCGCAGATTGGCAGGGCCATCGCCAGCATCGGCAGCGGCCATTTTTCCAGCATGTTCCACAAGCTCATCGACACTCAGCTTGCCGTGGACGCCACGCACCTTTCTTCACTGCCACAGCCTTGGCAAACACTGACCGCGTCGGCACCGACGGTGTTCAACGAAACGGTGACGTCGTCGCGTGGGACCTTGTTGCTGAACGACTCGATTCATCTTTATCCTGCCCACGCCTCGGAAAACTTCAGTTGCAAGATAACGGTATTCCGCGCGCTGCCGGCGCATGAGTTTTCGGACCGTGAACGTCGTCAGTTAAGTGCGCTTTCCCCGCTGTTGTTCTCGATACTTGAAAAACATGTCAATGCCTTGCAACTGACCATGATCAATGTCGAGCCTAAGAAAACCGAAAGCGTTGAAGCGCGTTTTCATGATCGACTGCGCGAAACGGGTCTGACATTGTCCGAGCGGGAGACGCAAGTGTGCATCGGTCTGCTTGCCGGGCACACCGCTATCGAGCAGGCCGAACGGCTTGCGCTGAAGGTCAATACGGTCGGCAGTTACCAGCGCCGCGCCGCCATCAAACTGGGCATCAGCGGTCGGCATTCGCTGATGCGCTGGATGTATGGCTCATCCGAAGGCGCCTGTTCGGCCTGCTGAACACTGTTTCGGATCACTGTTGAAGCGCAGGCTGAACAGCTGATTGATGCCAGAGGACGGGGCGATATCGGTCACCCCGCCCATGCACGTGTTTACCGCCTCCAGCGTCGGCCTAGTGTATGGCCGACATTACGCTTGAACCCTGCCCGCCGCCTCATTGCGTTTCTCCTACGCCAACCGCCAGACCGTCGTACCACCACGCTGCCAGACTGTAGACATCCGGTGCCTTGAGGACACTGAAGTGATTGCCCGGCCCCTGCCACAGTTCCAGTTGAGGTAACAGGTGTTGCCAACCTGCGGCTGACGACGCCTGCTCGAGTTGATTGTCCAGAGCATCCAGCTGTGGATCATCCACCAGTACCAGACTTGCCCTGCCGCTGTAGCCTCCCTGGACTGGTCGGTAGACCGTTCGCACGGCGCTGGCAAACGTGCGAACAATCCCTTGCAGTGCCTGTGCTGCCAGACGTGATGGCAACAGCCCGACGCGCACCATCGCTTGTTGCAGCAGATGCAATTGAGTGTCGCCATCACTGTCGGCAAACATCTGAGGGTCGATTTCCAGGCTTCTCCCGCTGGATAACTGCAACGCTTCGATCAGCCTTTCCAGCGCCGCCGTAGCGGTATAGGGCTTGCTGTCGAGGCCGTCACCGCCGGGCGCTTCACTGTCGATCAGGGTCAGGGAAACAACCTCGCGGCCACGCGCCTGAAGTTTGACCGCCATCGCATGTGCCGCCCAGCCACCAAAGGAGTGTCCGACCAGATGCAACGGTCCATGCGGGTACATCGCTTCGATAGCCTCCACATGGCTCTGCGCCGCAGCGTCCACCCGGCTGTGCGGAGCACTGCGGCCGTCCAGACCGCGCGGTTGCAAGCCATGAATGGGCCAGTCCGGACCCAGCGCCTCGGCCAGGCCAATGAAACTGGTGACGCTGTCACCCGCGCCCGGCACGCAGAACAGTGGTGCATGCCCTTCCCGCCCGCTCTGAATCGCCAGCAGTGACTGGTAAGCCGGTGCCGACGGTGGCGTATCGGTTACCTCATGCAATGCGGCGCTGATACTCAGTCCGAGTGTCTGCACATGAGGTGCCTGCATCATCGTCATGTGATCCCCCGGCACGCCGACACACTGCAACTGGCCTTTTGCAAGAAGCTCACGCCAGCCCAGTGTCGCGGTGGTGCCTGGCGGTGCCATTGGACGTTGCTCGGCGCAGAACAAGTGAATCGGCAAGTCGAGCGGCTCCAACTGGTAGTGCGCCAGGGCGTGACCGTGTGCCACTTCCCGGTCCAGGTAATGATGCAATTGCTGATCGCTGGCCTGCGCCAGTTCCTCGTACAGCAGGTTCTCGTCGCGGCACAGCTGCAACAGGGTGTCGAAGTCCGGCAGGGTCGCCAGGCTACTCAGGGAAGTCAGGCGCGCCGACGCAGCCGCGCCCGCTCCGCCCTGATTTTTCCAGTGCGCGGCGCAGTGCGACAGCAATTGCCGCTCAACCAGGTCTGCTCCTTGCCAGCGCGCCTTGCCCTGATCCGTCAGGCGCGGCACATAGCTGTCGATCAGGCCGAGGAATGCCACCGCCTCATCCATACCGAGCAGTTGAGTCGCCACTTCATAAGCCAGAACCCCGCCGAACGACCAGCCGGCCAGCCGGTAAGGCCCACGGGGCTGCACCTGACGAATACGCTCCACCAGCCGCGCCGCCAGGCATTCGATGGTGCGTAATTGCTGCTGACCCAGGCCAATCCCCGGCAAGCCGTAGATCGGGAAGTCGCCCTGCACATGTTGTCCAAGCACCGGAAAATAAGCGTCCAGACCGGTAAAGTCATGGATAAGGAACAGGGGCGATTCGCTGCCGCCCGCTCGTACCGTGATCACTTCCTGAGCGTCGGCCGACGGTGCCGGACGCTGATCAAGCAATCCAGCCAGCGCGGCGATGCTCGGGTGCTGGAACAACTCGGCCAGGGTCAGTGGCAAGCCTGCTTGTTGCAGCAGGCTGACCAGACGTATGGCTGACAGCGAATGGCCGCCCAACTCGAAGAAGCTGTCATGCCTGCCGATTCGGCCGACTTCCAGAACGTCTGCCCACAACTGCGCCAGATGCTCCTCCAGGGCTGTGGTCGGCGCTTGATAAGCGAGGTTCGCCAATGTGGTCAGGTCCGGCGCAGGCAAGGCCTTGCGGTCGACCTTGCCGTTTTGGGTCAAGGGCAGTGCATCAAGTCCCACAAAGACTGCAGGTACCATGTACTCCGGCAATTGTCCCAGCAGGTGCGCACGCAATGCGGCACCGTCGAGCGACACGTCGCGACGGGTAAAGTACCCCACCAGGCGCAACGTGCCATCTTCCAGCCGCTGGGTCGTCACGACGGCTTCGCCAACGCCCGGGCACTGCGCCAGGTGCTGTTCGATCTCGCCTGGCTCGATGCGCACCCCGCGAATTTTCACCTGATCGTCATTGCGACCCAGGTATTCAAGGGTCCCGTCGGCCAGCCAGCGCACCAGGTCGCCGGAACGGTACATCCTCGCCCCGCGCCTGTCGCTGAACGGATCATCGAGGAAGCGCTCGGCGGTCAGCTCCAGGCGGTTCAGATAACCGCGTGCCACGCCTGTGCCACCGATATACAACTCGCCGGGCACGCCCAGTGGCACGGGCTGACCCCGCGTATCCAGGACATACAGCCGCGCATGGGTAACAGGTTTGCCGATGTGCAACACTTTGCCCGGCTCCATCACGCCGGAGCTGGCGACCACCGTGGTTTCCGTCGGGCCATAGTTGTTGACCACGGCGAAACCCGGATCCCGATTGAAGTGGCGCAAACGGTCGCCACCGATCAACAGGGTTTTCAGGGTTGGATGGCGCAGCTCGCGACTGAAAGCGTATTCGGCCACCGGTGTCGGCAAAAACGCTACCTGTAGAGGTTGCGCCAGCCACCAGTCGAGCAATACGTCAAGCTGCTCGTTGCCCATCTCCGCAGGCGGCAGGTGCAGTACCGCACCGGCACACAACGCCGGCCAGACTTCCCAGGCCATGGCATCGAAACCGAATCCGGCAACGCTTGCGGTATGGCTGCCCGCACGCAGATCGAATGCCTGACAGTGCCAGTCGACCAGATTGTTCAGCGTCCGGTGTTCGACCATCACGCCTTTGGGTAGCCCGGTGGACCCCGAGGTGTAGATCACGTAGGCCAGGTGTTGCGTGGTCACTTCCGGCACGTACGGGTTGTCAGTGCGCTGCAACCAGTCCGGGCGATCAAGTGTAATCACCGGTACAGACAAGCCGGGCAGACGCGCCAGCAGTCCGGATTGAACGAGCACCACCACCGGCGCGCTGTCTTCGAGCAGGTAACCGATACGTTCATCGGGATGTGCCGGATCAATCGGCACGTAGCTCGCTCCGGCCTTCAATACCGCCAGCAAAGCGGTCAGCGTCTCAAGCCCTCGCCGCGCCACTACCGCCACGCGGTCGTCCGGGCGTACGCCCAGATCAATCAGGTGATGGGCCAGTGCGTTGGCTTGACCATTGAGCTGGGTGTAGCTCAAGCGCTGCTCGCCCGCCTGTGCAGCCAGTGCGTCTGGCTGATCGAGCGCATGTCGGGCAATGCGCTGATGAATGGTCAGCGGGTTCTCTGCTGCGAAAGCATCGGCATTGAAGCCATCGAGCAGCTCGTGGCGTTCTGCGCCAGGCAGGATGTTGAGCGACTGAATCGCGGCAGACGGTGTCTGCTCCAGAGCGATCACTAGGTTATCCACGGCACAGGAAAGATACGCGCAGACACGCCGGGCATCGATGCCTGTCGAGGTCAGTGCCGTCAGGTCGAACACCTCGCCCAGGTCATCGACGCTGAGGGTCAGCGGGTAGCTGCTGCGCTCTCCCGTCTGCAACAGCTCGATGCCCTGCCAGGCTCTATCGGCAGCCTTGTCATGCTCGCCCGGTGCAGCGCTGTGGCGATAATTCAGCAGCGCGCTGAATAACGGCGCGCCCGCAGGCAAAGCGCTGCAACGCTGGGCGATTGCCAGAGAAGCATGTTCATGGGCGAGCAATCCAGTCAGACGTCGATGGGTTTGCAACAGCGCCTCGCGTGCGGTCTGATCAGCAAGGTCGATACGCAGTGGCAAGGTGTTGATGAACACTCCGAGCGTGCGCTCTGCACCCTCGGTACCGTTCAGACGCCCGAGCAGCACGGTGCCGAACACTACTTTTTTGTCACGTCCGGACAACCGACCCAGTACCTGAGCCCAGGCCAGGTGCATGAGGCTGGCAGGACTGACCCCCAGTTGCCGCACGCGATTGCGTAGCCGCAGACTCAGTGCCTTATCCAGCCGCAGTCTGGCCTCACCCGGAACCTCCGGCCCCGACAATGAGGTCTGGGCAAACGGCAAGGTGGGTTCGTCCAGATCACCCAATTGCTCGCGGAAGAACGTTTCATGCGCGTGGTCGCCCGCCCCCAGCAAGGTTTGCGCGATGTAATTGCGATAAGGCACGGGTGCGGGCAGTTGCGCTTCCTGATCCAGCAGCACTGCCTGCAATTCCCGGCTAAGCAAATCGAGGGCAACGTGATCCATGATCAGGTGATGGAACAGCAGTACCGCCACGATACGCCGGTTGTCAGGGTCCTCGGCATGCACCAGGCGCAGCAGCGGTGCACGAACGAGGTCCAGCGGTTCAGGGGCGGCCAGCGCTGCCAGCGGCACCTCGATTACTGGCAGATCGGCATGACGCCATACCACTTGCACAGGTGTTTCCAGGCCTTGCCAGCACAGCGAAGTGCGCAGTACGTCGTTACGGGCAATGACCTGTTGCAGCGCCTGGCAAAAGGCATTGAGCCGCGAGCGGTCGGCAAACGCGAAGCGTGCCTGCAGGCTATAAGGGTCATCGTCGCCAGCCGACAGATAATGGTAGAAAATGCCTGACTGCAACGGGCCCAGCGGGTAGATGTCCTGCACGTTGGGCGCACCGCCTGCAACGCTGGCAACGACGCGATCGATTCCTGCCTGATCCAGCTTCACCAGCGGTAACAGGTCTGGTGTGATCAAGGTGCAATCCGTACCGATCAGGTTGGTCGGTATCTTCATCTGACTGCCGTTGCCAATGGCACGGGCCAGGGCGGCCAGAGTCGGTTGGGCAAACAACACGCGAATATCTGCGTCCATGCCGCGACGCCGCATGCGAGCGATCAGCGCGACGGCAAGCAGCGAATGGCCGCCAAGCTCGAAGAAGTGATCGTTACGCCCTACTTGTGCGACCTGCAGCAAATCGCTCCAGATGTCGGCCAGCGCCGTTTCCAGCTCACCTTGCGGCGGCTCGTAATCACGCCCTGGCAGCGCATCGCGATCCGGCCCCGGCAAGGCGCGTCGATCCACCTTGCCATTGGCCGTCAACGGCCAAGCATCGAGACGTACGAAGGCGCTCGGCACCATGTATCCCGGCAGACGGGCCAGCATCTCGGTACGCAGCCCGGCCACCTCGATGGCAGCGGCATCGGCGCGCTCGATGAAGTAAGCCACCAGACGAGGTTGTCCTGGCTCGTCCTCGCGGGCCAGGACCAGCGATTCCTCGATACCCGGCAGAGCCGCCAACTGTGCTTCTATCTCGCCCAGCTCGATACGAACGCCGCGAATCTTCACCTGATCATCGTTACGACCCAGGTAATCCAGCGTGCCATCGGCATTCCAGCGCGCCAGATCGCCGGTACGGTACATGCGTGCTTGCGGTCGCTCAGCGAACGGGTCGCTCAGGAAACGCTCGGCAGTCAGTTGCGGCTGGTTCAGATAACCCCGTGCCACGCCTTCGCCGCCGATGTAAAGCTCGCCGGCAACGCCCAATGGCACCAGTTGCCGCCGATCGTCGAGCACATACACGCGGGTGTTGGCGATCGGCCTGCCGATATCCAGGTTTCCATCCGGCAGCAGGCGACCCGAGGTGGCCACCACCGTGGCCTCGGTAGGACCGTAGTTGTTGATCACGGCAAAGCCCGGTTCACGTTGGAACTGACGCAAGCGGTCGCCGCCGATCAGCAGTGTGTGCAGGGTCGGATGGTGCAGCTCGCGGCTGAATGCATATTCGGCTACCGGTGTCGGCAGAAACGCCACTTGCAGGGGTTGGGCAAGCCACCAGTCGAGCAGCGTGTCGAGCTGCTCGTTGCCGATGTTTGCAGGCGGCAGGTGCAGCGTTGCCCCGGCGCACAGGGCCGGCCAGATTTCCCAGGCCATGGCGTCGAAGCCGAACCCGGCAACGCTGGCAGTGTGGCTGCCTGCATGCAGATCGAACGCCTGGCAATGCCAATGCACCAGGTTGGCCAGAGTGCCGTGCTCGACCATCACGCCTTTCGGTTGCCCGGTCGAGCCGGAGGTGTAGATCACGTAAGCCAGGTTGCTAAAGGTCAGGCCTGCCACGAGTGGATTGTGCGATTGCGCGGGCCATTGGGGTCGATCAAGCGCGATCACCGGCACCGTCAGCGCGGGCAGACGCGTAATAAATGCCTGTTGAGCGAGCACCACGACCGGCGCGCTGTCGGTCAGCAGGTAGGTGATGCGCTCATCAGGATGTGCCGGATCCACCGGCACGTAACAGGCACCGGCCTTGAGCACCGCCAACAGGCTCACCAGCGTGTCCAGTCCGCGGCGCGCAACGACCGCAATGCGATCGTCCGGGCGCACACCAAGGCCGATCAGATGATGGGCAAGGCTGTTGGCCTGATGGTTCAAGGCTGCATAGCTCAGCGAGAGCTCGCCGACCTGAGCGGCAATTGTTTCAGGCAGATGGGTGGCCCGGGCTTCGATCAGGCTGTGAACGGTCTGGCCCTGCGGGAAGTCCATCGCGCTGGCGTTGAGCCTATCGAGCAGGTGCTCACGCTCCAGCAGCCCGACCAGCGGGATGTCGCCGAGCACCGTGTGCTCATCTGTCACCAGCGCGTGCAGCAGCTGTTCGAAGTAGCCGCAATAGCGTTGCACCGTCGGTTCATCGAACAATGCAGTTGCATAGTCCAGCGTGCCAAACAGCGCATCACCCTGTTCGCCGAGGTTCAGCGACAGATCGAACTTGGAGACCTGGCTCTGCTGCTCGACCACGCTTAGCGACAGCCCGTCCATGTCCGGTAACGAACTTTCCCCGGCCAGCCAGTTAAGCGTCGTCTGAAATAACGGGGAGTGAGCCAGGCTGCGCGTCGGGCGGACAATTTCCACCACCTGCTCGAAAGGCAGGTCCTGATGATCCTGAGCTTCCAGTACCCGCGCCCTGACTTGCGCCAGCAGCATATCACCGGTCGGAGCGGAAGCTGTGTCGATGCGCACGGCCAGCGTGTTGACGAACAGGCCGATCAACCCTTCCAGCTCAGCGCGGCCGCGTCCGGCAATCGGGCTGCCGACCACCACCTCGGCCTGGCCGGAAAGACGCGCCAGCAGAGCGCCCCATGCAGTCAGCAAGGTCATGTACAGCGTGACGCCTTGACGCTGCGCCAGAGCCCGCAAACCTGCCGTCAGCCGCCCGTCCAGGCGTACATTCAGGCTGGCACCGGCAAAGTCCTGCTGCGCCGGACGTGGCCGGTCGGCAGGCAGCGTCAGCAGCGTCGGCGCGCCTTCCAGTGCCTGCCGCCAGTAGGCGGCCTGATGGTGCAAACGTTCGCCGTTCATCCAACCCTGCTGCCAGACCGCATAGTCAGCGTACTGAATGGCCAGCGCTGGCAGCGGATCGTCCCTGCCTTGTCGCAAGGCCGGGTATAACGCAAGCAATTCGCGAGTCAGCACGCCCATCGACCAGCCGTCAGCGACAATGTGATGCACGGTCAGCAACAATACGTGCTGCGTGTCTTCCACCTGCAGCAGGCAGCCACGGATCAGCGGCCCACGCGCCAGATCGAACCGTGCGGTGGCCTCCGCAGTAACGCGTTCGGCCAGTGTTTGCGGGGCTTTACGCAGATCCTCGACGTTCAGGATCGGCAGGTCCGACGGCGGGGAGAAAAGCACCTCGGCCCCCTCTTCGCAGGCCATGAACCGGCTGCGCAGGGTTTCGTGGCGCTCGACGATTCGCGCCACCGCAGCGCTCAGCGCAATGACATCCAGAGAGCCGCGCAAGCTCAGGGCCAGCGGGATGTTGTACGCCTCATTGCCACCCTCCATTTGTGCCAGAAACCACAACCGCTGCTGGGCGAACGACAGCGGTAACGCCTGATCACGCGGTGCAGGCAGGATCAGTGACAGCTCACTGCGCCCGGCACCGGCCAGCGCACTGGCAACGGCCGCCAGCTCGCCCAGCGCGAAGAGTTCGCCCAGAGGCAATTCCATGCTCATCTGCTGGCGCACCTGAGACACCATGCGCATGGCCAGCAGGGAGTGCCCGCCCAGATCGAAAAAGTGATCGTGGCGCCCTACCCGCTCGATCTGCAGGATGTCAGACCATATCTGCGCCAGAGCCGTCTCGATCTCACCCTGAGGGGGCTGGTAGGCCACCCCCAGCAGCGCCGAATGATCCGGTTTTGGCAGTGCGCGGCTGTCGAGCTTGCCGTTGGCGGTCAGCGGCAGCGCGGTCAGCTCGATGTAGGCCCCTGGCACCATGTATTCAGGCAGGCTGGCTTGCAGATGAGCGCGCATTTGCTCCGGTCCAGGTGCATCGACCTCCAGTTGGCTGGTGAAATAGGCGACCAGACGCACGGTGCCCGGCTCGTCTTCGCGTGCCAGTACAACAGCCTCCCTGACCCCGGGCAACTGGTGCAAACAATTGACAATCTCGCCCAGCTCGATGCGGAAGCCGCGGATTTTCACTTGATCATCGTTGCGTCCCAGGCATTCCAGTTGCCCGTCATCCAGCCAGCGTCCCAGATCGCCCGTGCGGTACATCATGGCTGCGGGCTGGTCACTGAACGGGTCGGCAATAAATTTCTCGTCGGTCAGATCCTGACGATTCAGATAACCCAGCGCTACGCCGTCGCCGCCTATGTAAATCTCGCCAATCGCCCCCAGAGGCGTCAGGCGCTGATGAGTGTCAAGCACGTAAACGCTCGTGTTGCCGATAGGTCGACCGATAGACACCGACTCGGCGTCATCGGCCAGTATTCTTACTTCGCAGGTTGTGGCAAAGGTAGTCGTCTCGGTTGGGCCGTAAGCGTTCAGCAGGTGCAGACCAGGGGCCTGGGCAAGCAGCTTGCGGAAACTGACCGGGTCTGCGCGCTCTCCGCCTGAAAGCAGCAGCCGCAGGCTACCAAGTGCTTCTGGAATCAATTGCACGTACTGGTTGAACAATGCGCTGGTCAGGAACAGCACACTGACATTGCCGTGACGCAGGGCTGCACTGAAGCGCATCGGGTCGATCAGCGTGGTGTGCTCGATCACCAGCAACTGCCCGCCGTTGAGCAAGGCACCCCAGACTTCCATGGTGCTTGCGTCGAAGGCCGGGTTAGAGGCAAACGCGATGCTGTCCTGCTCGTTGAAGTCGGCATAACCGCTGTTCAATACCAGCCTGGCAATGCCGCGATGGGCTACACGTACGCCTTTGGGGGCGCCCGTCGAACCCGAGGTATACATAACGTAAGCCGCCGTGTCGGAGGCCTGCGGCAGGCCCGGATCATGCGCAGGCTGATCATTGAGATCAAGGCGGTCCAAGTCGATGCGCTGCACAGCGGCAGCAGTCGACATCGCGCTTTGCGTCAATACGCACCTGGCCTGGCAGTCATCGAGCATATACTGCTGCCGATCGGCGGGCGCATTGACGTCCAGCGGCACGTAGGTCGCTGCGCATTTACCGACGGCCAACTGGCTGATGACCAGTTCCAGCGAGCGTGGCAGGAGAATCGCCACATGCTCACCGGGCTTCACACCTTGGCCCAGCAGGTAATGGGCAAGGTGATTGGCACGTTCGTTCAACTCGCCGTATGTCAGCGAACGTCGGCCATGCACTGCAGCCACTGCATGCGGATGCAGCGCAGCGCGACGTTCGAACAGCCGGTGCACTGGCTGCTCGCGCGGGTAGTCACGGCGGCTATCGTTGAACGTGGCCAGCAGGCGCTCGCGCTCGGCCTCTGGCACCACCGAGACGTCGATCAGCGCTGTTTCGGATTGCTTTTCGAGTGCCTGTACCAGATGGACAAGGGCTTGTTGCACATAGGCGCAGATACGGTGTGGATCAATACCGGGCGCCGTCTGCGCAGTCAGGCCGAAACCTTCGCCGAAGTCATCGACACTCAAGGTCAGCGGGTAGTTGCTGCGTTCTTGCGCGTGCACGACTTCAATCCCATGCCATGCGGCCCTGCGCGCCTGGTCATCGACCTGAGGTACGGCGCTGTGGCGATAATTGAGCAGCGTATTGAACAGCGGCGCACCCGCCGGCAAGGCACTGCAGCGCTGGGCCAGAGCCAGCTGAGCATGCTCATGTGCGAGCATCCCGACCAGACGATCATGGAGGTCGAGCACCGCACTGCGCACGCAATGCCCGCCAAGATCCATGCGCAGCGGCAAGGTATTGATAAACACGCCCAAGGCGCGCTCGCCTCCTTCGCCACCCCGCAAGCGTCCAAACAGCACGGTGCCGAACACCACGCTGTCGCGCCCGGACAACTGACCCAGTACCTGAGCCCAGGCCAGATGCATCAAGGTGGCTGCGCTGACACTCAGTTGCCTCGCCTGATCGCGGAGCCGGCGGCACAGGTCGGTGTCCAGCGCGAGGCGCGCCTCGCCAGGAATCTGCTCTGCGGATGTCATTGCCAGACCATACGGCAAGGTCGGCTCATCGACATCGCCCAACTGCTCGCGGAAAAACGCTTCATGGGCGTCATCGCCAGGTCCTTGCAGGACGTGGGCGATGTAGTTTCGGTACGGCACAGGCGCGGCGAGCCTGGCTTCATCGCCCAGCAGCACGGCCTGCAGCTCCTGACTCAGTACATCAAGGGCAATATGATCCATGATCACATGGTGGTAGCGCAGTACCGCTGCAATGTTTTGCCTGGCCGGGTCGTGGGCATAGACCAGATGCAGCAGCGGTGCCTGGGTCAGGTCCATGCGTGGTGCATTGAAAAGGTCTTGCAATGCTGTCTCTTGAACAGACAGAGGGGCCTGACGCCAGACCACCTGCACCGGTGCTTGCAAACCTTCCCAGAACAACGCGGTGCGCAGAATATCGTTGCGCGCGATCACGCTCTGCAATGCATCGCAGAAGGCTTCCAGACGTGACGTATCGGCGAACGCGAACTGCGGCTGCAACAGATAAGGATCGCGGTCTCCGGCTGTGAGGTGGTGGTAAAGAATGCCGGTCTGTAACGGCCCCAGCGGATAGATATCCTGCACATTGGCGGCACCGCCCGGCACCTGCGCAACGATACGCTCAATGGCTGGCTGGTCCAGGGCGACCAAAGGCAGCAGTTCGGGCGTGATGCGCTGGCAATGCGCATCGATCAGATTGGCCGGCACCTGGATTTCAGTGTCGCGACCGACGGCGTCAGCCAGTGCCGCCAGAGTTGGCTGGACAAACAGCACGCGGATGTCAGCGCTCATGCCCAAGCGACGCATACGCGCAATCAGGGTCACGGCGAGCAACGAGTGGCCGCCCAGTTCAAAGAAATTATCCTGACGACCTACCTGCGCCACCTGGAGCAACTCGGCCCAGAGGTCGGCCAGGGCGATTTCGATCGCACTTTGCGGTGCTTCATAAGCGTGACTGGCGATACTGTCGCGATCCGGTGCGGGCAGGCTTTTGCGGTCCAGTTTGCCGTTCGCCGTCACAGGCAGGCCGGCAAGCCGCACATAAGCCGCAGGCACCATGTATTCAGGCAGCAGCCCAGACAGCCACGCACGCAACTGCTCGATATCCAGCCCGGTCTGGTCCTCGGCGCAGGTGTAATAGGCAACCAGTCGTTTGTCACCGGGGACATCCTCGCGCGCCACGACCACAGCGTCGAGAACATCCGGATGTTCGTTCAGGCGAGACGCGATCTCACCCAGCTCGATGCGGAAGCCGCGAATCTTCACCTGTTCGTCGTTACGCCCCATGTATTCCAGGCTACCGTCGGCCATCCAGCGACCCAGGTCGCCGGTGCGGTACATACGTGCGTTTGGTGCCTGGCTGAACGGGTTGTCGAGGAAACGTTCTGCCGTCAGTGCTTCGCGGTTGAGGTAGCCCCTTGCCACACCTGCGCCGCCGACATACAACTCGCCGACCACACCCACCGGCACTGGCTCGCCACGGGCGTCAAGTACGTACAACTGCAAATCGGGAATGCGCTTGCCGATGGGACTTGCACCGAGACGCCGGGCGTCTTCGGGCTGCAACGGGTAATAGGTCACGTGCACCGTGGTTTCGGTGATGCCATACATGTTCACCAGCTGTGTTGCGGCATTCACGTTGCGGGCATACCACGGCCTGAGCATCGCTGTCTCCAGCGCTTCACCGCCGAAAATCACCGTGCGCAGCGAATGCGTCTGCTGGTTCTCGCCCTGAGCGGCAATCAGTTGCCGGAACGCACTCGGCGTCTGGTTAAGCACCGTAACTCCGGCGCTGCACAACAGCGTGTAGAAGTCTTCGGGTGAGCGGCTGACCAGTTGCGGCACGATCAACAGACGCCCGCCGTGCAGCAACGCTCCCCAGATTTCCCAGACCGAGAAGTCGAAGGCGAACGAATGAAACAGCGCCCAGACATCCTGCTGGTTGAAACCGAACCGTTCCTCGGTGGCCGAGAATAGCCGCGCTACGTTGCGGTGTTCGATCATCACCCCTTTGGGCAGACCGGTCGAGCCGGAGGTATAAATCACATAAGCCAGGCTTGTGGACTTTACCGGCACCTGCGGATTATGGACGGATTCGTCCTGTAAATCGGCACTGTCGAGACTGATCACCGGCACGTTTGACACCGGCAAGGCCTCCAGCACTGACTGCTGGATCAGCAACGCTACCGGCGCGCTGTCGCCGAGGGTATAAGCCAGACGTTCGAGAGGATACGCCGGGTCCAGCGGCACATAGGCAGCACCGGCCTTGAGAATCCCCAACAGCCCCGCGATCATCGGCAGGCCGCGCTGTGTGCAGATAGCGACTCGATCGTCTACACGGATGCCCATGCCAATCAGGCGATGCGCGATTCTGTTGGCCTGGGCGTTGAGTGTTGCGTAGCTCCACGATGTCCCTTCGAACGTTACGGCGATCGAATCCGGCGTGCGCTGTACTTGCGTTTCAAACTGGCTGTGCAGCGTCTGCTCTTGCGGATAAGCCGCATCAGGTGCATTGAAACCGTCAATCAACTGCCGACGCTCGGCCTCCGGCAAGAGCGGAATATGGTTCACCACCGTCTGGCTGTCGGCAACCATGCCACGCAGTATCGCCTGCAGATAACCCAGATAGCGTTCGATGGTGCGGCGGTCAAACAACGCGGTGGCATATTCCACAATGCAGCGGAACGTATCGGCGCTGTCGCCGACGCTCAGCGCCAGGTCGAACTTTGCGAAGGCCGGCTGCTCTTCCAGCGGTTCCAGGTGCACATCTCCCAGTTGCAATTCCAGCCCCTGGCTGGCATCCCAGTTCAGCGATGCCTGGAACAGTGGGCTGTGCGCCAGGCTGCGCGGCGGCCGCAGGCGTTCCACCACCTGTTCGAAAGGCAAATCCTGATGGTCCTGCGCGGCCACCACACGGGCCTTTATGCGGTTCAGCAAGGTCAACACATCCGGTTCGCCGGACGTATCGACGCGCACGGCCAGTGTGTTGACAAACAGGCCGATCAAACCTTCGATTTCGGCATGACGTCGATTGGCAACCGGCATGCCGACGACGACTTCCTCCTGGCCGGACAAACGCGCCAGCAGTACCGCCCAGGCACTCATGAACAGCATGAATGGTGTAACGGACTGTTTCTGGCAAAAGGTTCTGACGTCCGCACTCAGACGGGGATCGAGATTCAACGCGACACTGGCACCCGAATAGTCCTGGTGCGCAGGGCGAGGACGGTCGGTAGGCAGCGCCAGCAATACCGGAGCACCCGCCAGTGCCTGTTGCCAGTAATCGCGTTGATGGCTCAACCGTTCGCCGTCAAGCCAGTTGCGTTGCCACACGGCGTAATCGCCATATTGCAGCGCCAGCGCAGGCAGCGGATCGTCCAGCCCCTGGCTGAAGGCCTGATAGAGCGCAGTCAGTTCGCGGGTCAGCACGCCCAGCGACCAGCCGTCGGCGACGATATGGTGCATCGTCAGCAGCAATACGTGGCGATCTTCTGCCAGGCAGAGCAAACGACCGCGGACTGGCAGGTCGTGGCGCAAGTCGAAGGGTTGCGCAGCCTCTTGCGCCACAACTGCCTGCAACGCCTGCGGGTCCTGCCCACGCAAATCCTGCAAGGAGATGGCCGGTACCTGGGTGGCAGGCGCTGCCTGCACCCAAGCGTCTTCGTCTTCCTGGCTGAAGCGGCTACGCAGGCTGTCGTGGCGGGCGACAATGCGCTCCAGTGCACGCGTCAAGGCCTGGCTGTCCAGCGTGCCGGTCAGTTTCAGGCCCAACGAGATGTTGTAAGCGCTGTTGGCGTCTTCCATCTGCGCCATGAACCAGATGCGTTGCTGGGCAGAAGACAGTGGCACCGGGCCGTTGCGTGGCTGCACCTCGATGATGGGCAACTGACTGCGTGCGGCAGCGGCCAGGCAGAGTGCAACTGCAATCAGTGAACTGTCGGCAAACAGATCAGCAAGAGCAAGTTCCAGTGAAAGTCGCTGACGTACCTGAGACACCATGCGCATTGCCAGCAGCGAATGGCCGCCCAGATCAAAAAAGCGGTCTTGACGCCCTACCCGTTCGACCTGTAGCAATTCGCCCCAGATCAGGGCCAGTGCGTTCTCCAGCTCACCTTGCGGTGCCTGATAGTCAGCCGTCGACAACGCGCCGCGGTCGGGTACCGGCAGTGCACGGCGGTCGACCTTGCCATTGGCAGTCAGTGGCCAGCTGTCCAGTCGCACCAGTGCGCCGGGCACCATGTAGCTCGGCAGACGTGCCAGCAGCGCGGTACGCCATTGCTCAACCGTATTGGCTGGCGCGTCCGCACGCACGGTGAAGTAACCCACCAGTCGCGGGTGCCCTGGTTCATCTTCGCGCGCCAGCACCAGTGCTTCCTCGATCCCTGTCAACTGACTGAACTGGCTTTCGATTTCACCCAGTTCGATGCGCACACCGCGAATTTTTACCTGATCGTCATTACGGCCCAGGTACTCCAGCGTGCCATCGGCGTTCCAGCGCGCGAGGTCGCCGGTGCGGTACATGCGTGCCTGCGCTTGTCCGGCGAACGGGTCGCGCAGAAAGCGTTCGGCGGTCAATTGCGGCTGGTTCAGATAACCGCGAGCAACACTGTCGCCGCCAATGTACAGCTCGCCTGCCACACCGAGCGGAACCAGCTGCTGCTGCTTGTCCAGCAGATAAACCGAGGTATTGGCGACAGGTTTGCCGATATCCAGACTGCCATCGGGCCATAAACGCCCTGAGGTAGCGACGACCGTGGTCTCGGTAGGCCCGTAGTTGTTGATCACCGCAAAACCCGGATCGCGATGGAACTGGCGCAAGCGGTCGCCACCGATCAGCAACGTGCGCAGGGTCGGGTGGCGCAGGTTGCGGCTGAAGGCGTACTCGGCAACGGGGGTTGGTAGAAATGCGACCTGCAAGGGTTGAGTCAGCCACCAGTCAAGCAGAGTATCAAGCTGTTCATTACCGATGTGGGCAGGCGGCAGGTGCAGCGTTGCACCGGCGCACAAGGCTGGCCAGACTTCCCAAGCCATGGCATCAAAACCAAACCCCGCGACACTGGCGGTATGACTGCGGGCATCCAGGCCGAAGGCCTCGCAGTGCCAGTCGACCAGGTTATTCAGCATCCGGTGCTCGACCATCACCCCCTTGGGCTGGCCGGTTGAGCCCGAGGTGTAGATTACGTAAGCGAGATGAGCCGAATCGAGCCCGTCGATGTGCGGATTGCCTGGCTGTTCCAGCCAGTTCGCCAGGTCAAGGTCGATGACCGGTGTACTCCCCTCGTGGAAGCCCAGCGCCTGCAGGCGCGCCATAAATGCCGGCTGGGACAGCACTGCAACCGGTGCGCTGTCGGTCAGCAAATAGGCGATACGCTCGTCTGGATGTGCAGGATCGACCGGAACGTAGCCGGCACCAGCTTTGAGCACGGCCAGCAAACCGACCAGCGTCTCCAGACTGCGCCGTGCCACCACCGCCACACGGTCGTCAGGTTGCACCCCGACGCCGATCAAATGATCGGCGAGCGCGTTGGCCCTGGCGTTCAGTTCGCTGTAGCTCAGGTGCTGTTTGCCCACATGGGCAGCAATCGCGTCAGGCTGCTGCCGTGCCAGTTGCTCAATGCGCTGGTGAATCGTCAGCTTGCGTTCATAGTCGGCATGCCGATCGTTGAAGCCGAGCAAAAGCTTTGCCCGCTCACTGGCGGGCATGACATCAAGCTGATCGACCGGCATCTGCGGCGCCTGCTCCAGTGCATCAAGCACGCTTTCCATGGTCCATTGCATATAAGCGCAAATGCTTTGCGGGTCGATACCTGCGGTGGTTTGTGCCGTAAAGCCAAAGGCTTCGCCCAGGTCATCGACGCTCAGCACCAGCGGGTAGTTGCTGCGCTCCTGCGCGTGCAGCACTTCGATGCCCTGCCATGTTTCGCCGGAAACCTGCGCGGGCGAACTGTGACGGTAGTTGAGCAAGGCATTGAACAATGGCGTTGGCGCTTTCACTCCACTGCAGCGCTGAGCCAGTGCCAGCGGGGCGTGTTCGTGACGCATCAGTGTGGTCAGGCGCTGGTGGGTTGCCCGCACGGCGGCTTGCACGCCTTGATCTTCCAGGTCGAGACGCAGCGGCAGCGTATTGATGAAGATGCCCAGCGCGCGCTCCGTGGCTTCGGCCCCCAGCAAGCGCCCCATCAGCACGGTGCCGAATACCACCCGCGACTGCCCGGTAAGGCCCGCCAGTACCCGTGCCCAGCCCAGGTGAAACAGGCTGGCGACACTGACACCCAGGCTCCGCGCCTGGGCACGCAGGCGCTGGCACACCAGCAGATCGAGCGTGACGCTGTGCTCTTCGATCTCATCGCCTTCACCGCTCAAGTCCTGCAGACCGTAAGCCAGGGTCGGTTCGTCGAGGTCACCAAGCATCTCGCGGAAAAACGCTTCATGCTGCTCTTCGCTGATGCCCAACAACGCCTGCCCGACGTAATTGCGGAAAGGTATCGCTACGCCCAGCAGCCCGGCCTGCCCTGACAGACACGCCTGTATTTCGTGACGCACCACTTCCAGCGCACTGTGGTCCATGGCGATGTGGTGGAACAGCAGCGTAGCCTGAACACCTTGACCTTGCGCAGGCTCATGGCAGACCAGACGCATCAGCGGTGCCTGACCCAGATCCATCGTGATGCCTGCTGCCGTCGGCAAACTGTCGACCTTGAGTTCAGCATGGCGCCAGACCACTTGCACCGGGGTTTCCAGGCCGTCCCAGTGCACTGAGGTGCGTAAAATATCGTGCCGGGAGATGACGGTTTGCAACGCCAGAGTGAACGCCTCCAGGCGTGCTTGATCAGAAAAGGCGAACTGCACCTGCATCACATACGGATCGCTCTGAGTAGCGGTAACGTGGTGGTACAAAATGCCTTGCTGCAACGGCGCCAGCGGATAAATGTCCTGCACATTGGCAGCGCCCCCCGGTACCGCCTCCATCAATTGGTCAACGGTTGTCTGGTCAAGCTCCACCAGCGTCAGCATCCCGGGCGTGATGCGCTCACAACCCTGCGGGATGCCATTGCCTGGCAACACCAGCGCGCCACGCCCGGCATTCTGGTAATCGCCTTGCTCGATCAGTTCGATCAGCGTCGGCTTGTGCTCGCGCAGGTGTTCGAGCAAGCCGTTATCAGTCAATGCACGGCGATTCCCCTGCACCACCAGTTGTCCGTCCTTGACTGTCAGGTGAATGTCGTGGGCTTTGAGTGTCGCCAAGAGTTCGTTGATGCTCACAGGATAATCTCCATGTTCTCTGTGATAGCTGCGTAGCCTGCCAGCGTCGGTTGTTCGAAAAGTGCCCGGACATCGGCCTCGATGCCTTCCTGGCGCAGGCGCGCCGTCAGGTTCACCGCCAGCAGCGAGTGGCCGCCCAATTCGAAAAAGTTATCGTGACGCCCTACTTGCCCGACCCCGAGCAATTCGCTCCAGAGCCTGGCCAGCAAGACCTCTGTTGCGCCTTCTGGCGCTTCGTAAAGGCGAGTCGGCAGTGCGTCGCCACTCGGTGCAGGCAAAGCCTTGCGGTCCAGCTTGCCGTTGGGGCTCAGCGGCATGGCGTCCAGGTGCACAAAAAGTGCTGGCACCATGTAATCCGGCAACTGCGCACGCAGCACCTCGCGCAGTGTCTCGACCTGCAGTGGTATGCCGGTGTAATAGGCCACCATTCGCTGACCGCCCGGTTGCTCGTCGCGAACCAGTACAACGGCTTGCTCGATCCCCGGATGACCGGTCAGGCACGCCTGAATGTCGCCCGGCTCGATGCGCAATCCGTGGATTTTCACCTGATCGTCATTGCGACCGAGAAACTCGAGGTTGCCGCCTGCCCGCTGGCGTACCAGGTCGCCACTTCGGTACAGCCGGTCGCCTGCAACGAACGGGCTGTCGATAAAGCGTTCGGCGTCGGCGTGTGGCAGGTTCAGATAGCCCCGCGTTACCCCGGCACCGCCAATATGCAGTTGGCCGATAACACCTTGCGGTACAGGCTGGTCATAGGCATCAAGTACATACAGCCGTGTGTTGCTGATCGGGCGGCCGATAGGCAACGTACGCTCCGGCACCGCCTCGTCGGGCTCCAGTGTCCAGACGCTGCAATCCACGGTGGTTTCGGTCGGGCCGTAAACGTTGTGCAGGCGGACCTGCGGCAGTTGTTTGCGCAACTGTCTGGCCAGAGCAGTGGTCAGCTCGCCACCACCACAGACGATGTCGGTCAGGCTGTGGCACTGGCTGCTCTGTGGCAGGTCGAGAAATTGCTGCAGCAGCACAGGAACAAACTGCACCACGCTGACCTGACGTTCCTGAATCACTTGCACGACATAAGAAGGATCGCGCTGGCCATCAGGTCGGGCCAATACCAGCGGGATACCGCTGGTCAGTGGCCAGAAAATCTCCCAGACCGAGGCGTCGAAACTGATCGGTGTCTTTTGCAACAATGCGCTGCCCGAGGTCGGCGGACACAGTCGTGAACTCCATTGCACCAGATTACTGACGTTGCAATGCTCGACCATCACCCCTTTGGGCGTGCCGGTGGAGCCTGAGGTGTAAATCACATACGCCAGATGGTTAGGCGTCAGGCCATAGACACGCGGGTTGTCGACGCGCCGCCTGTCCCAGGTTGCGCTGTCCAGATCGACCCGCAAGGTGTGCTCGCATTCGAGCAGATCGCGTGTGCTGGTGTGTACCAGTAAAGCAACCGGCGCGCTGTCCTTGACCATGTAGTGCAGGCGTTCGCGCGGGTAGCTTGGGTCGAGCGGCACGTAGGCACCACCGGCCTTGAGGATCGCCAACAGGCCGACCACCATCGACATGCCGCGCTCGACACAGATTGCTACGCGGTCATCGGGCTGCACACCCAGATCGATAAGGTGATGGGCCAGGCAATTGGCCTGCTCGTTGAGCTGTCGATAACTCAGTTGCGAACGCCCGGCGCGCAACGCGACAGCGTGTGGCGTGCGCACCGCCTGGGCTTCAAACAGCCCTTGCAGGGTTTGCTGAAGATCGTGATGAACCTCAGTGGCATTGAAATCGACCAGCGAGCGCTGGCGCTCCTCGGCGTCCAGCACAGAAAGATGCTGTACAGGCAGATCCGGCTGGCATTCAAGCGCATCGACCAGGCCAGTCAGCGCCTGCTGCACATAGCCACAGATGCGTTGCGCGCCCACTTGAGGAGGCACTGTTACATTCAAACGCAGGCTGTCGCCCAGATCATCAACGTTGAGGCTTAACGGATAATTGGTGTGCTTCTCGCTGGCTAGAATCTCCAGACCACGCCATGCATCACGCTGCGCATCCTGGCGGGCCTGACCGGCGGCGTGTCGGTAGTTGAGAATTGCACTGAACAACGGCAAGGGCGCGGCCACTCCGCTCCAGCGCTGGGCCTGAGCCAGTGACGCATGTTCATGAGCCAGCAGTGCCGCAAGCCTGGCGTGAGTAGCGCGTGCGCCTTCGCGCACCCCGAGAGTCTCCAGATCAATTCGCAGCGGCAGCGTGTTGATGAACATGCCCATGCCACGGTCGGCGCCCGCACCACCCTGCAGACGACCCAGCAATACAGTGCCGAATACCACACGGTCGGTGCCGGTGGCTGCTGCCAGAACGCGCGCCCACGCCAGGTGGAACAGGCTGGCGACACTGACCCCGAGTTGCCGCGCCTGACTGCGCAAACGTTCTGACAATGCATCAGGCAGCAGCTGTTGCGCGTCTTCGATGGAGTGTCCACCACCCTGCACATCGCGCAGGTCGAACGGCAGCGTGGGCTCGTCGATATCGCCCAGTTGCTCACGGAAATACGCTTCGTGCTCTGCTTCGCTGACACCCAGACGTGCCTGGGCCACATAGTTGCGATAAGGTACTGCGGGTCTTGACGGATCAGGCTCGCCGCGCAGACAGGCGAGCATTTCCTCGCGCATGACGTCGAGCGCAGTGGCATCCACCACGATGTGATGGAACATCAACGTTGCAGACAGGCCGGAGCCTGTCGCGTCCGGGCAGTACGCCAGGCGAATCAGCGGCGCGCAGCTCAGGTCCATGCGCGCAGAGCCTGCGGGCGCGTCGATTTGCGCCAGCGGCACGCGCTCGACCATAAGCTCGGCCTGCCGCCAGACAACCTGGTGCGGCGCATCCAGACCTTCCCGGACGATCGCAGTGCGCAGGCTGTCATGCCGTGCAATGACCTTGCGCAGTGCATCGGCCACCGCCTCCAGGCGCTCCGTGGTGTCGATGTTGATGCGCAGTTGCAGCAAGTACGGATCGCCCTGCTCTGCAGTCAGGTGGTGATACAGAATGCCTTCCTGAAGCGGTGCCAGCGGGTAGATCTCCTGCACGTTGGCCGCGCCGCCAGGCACCGTGGCGACAATACGCTCGATGCTCGTCTGATCGAGCTGTGCCAGGCTCAGCAGATCCGGCGTGATGTGCGTGCAACCGACTGGAACGCGGTTGGCCGGCACCGAAATTTCGCGGCTTTTGCCTACGGATGTAGCCAGTGCGGCGACGGTGGGCTGGCCAAGCAACACACGGACATCGACGCCGAGGCCGGCATTACGCAGGCGCTCGACCAGACTGACCGCCAACAACGAGTGGCCACCCAGCTCGAAGAAGTTGTCGTGACGTCCGACTTTTTCCAGGCCCAGCACCTGCGCCCAGAGTCCGGCCATGACGGTCTCTGTCTCACCTCGGGGCGCCTCGTAGGCCTGCCCGGTCAACTCTTCCAGCTCCGGATCCGGCAAGGCACGGCGATCCAGCTTGCCATGGCTGGTCAAGGGCAGCGCATCCAGGCGGGTCAAGGCCAGCGGCACCATATGAGCAGGAAGACGCGCGCGCAGCGCTTCGCGCAGGACTTCAGGCGCAACGGGGGCGTTTTCGGTAAACCAGGCCAGCAAACGCTCGCCACGCACCAGCACCACGGCGTCTTTTACTTCGGCCTGGCGGGTCAGGGCCGATTCGATTTCGCCGAGTTCGATACGCATGCCGCGAATTTTTACCTGATCATCGTTGCGCCCCAGGTAGTCCAGGCTGCCATCGGCATTCCAGCGCACCAGATCGCCACTGCGATACAGGCGTGCCCGCGCCTTGTGGCTGAACGGATCGATAACAAACCGCTCCTCGGTCATCTGCGGCCGGTTCAGGTAACCACGCGCAACCCCCGCACCACCGATATACAGCTCGCCGATGACACCCACAGGAACTGGCTGCAACTGTTCATCCAGCACGTACACGCAGGTATTGGCAATCGGACCGCCGATGTGCAGCGGACCGCCTGGTTTGACCGCACCGGAGGTGGCCACTACCGTGGTTTCGGTCGGGCCATAGTTGTTGATCACGGCGAAGCCCGGGTCGCTGTCGAACTGACGCAAACGATCACCGCCGATCAGCAGCGTGCGCAACGTCGGATGCTGATGCGGGCGTCTGAACGCCTGCTCAGCCACCGGAGTGGGCAGGAAACTGACCTGAAGTGGCTGTTCCAGCCACCAGTCGAGCAGCTCATCCACGTGTTCGTTGCCGACCTGTGCTGGTGGCAGATGCAGCACGGCCCCGACACACAACGCGGGCCACACCTCCCAGGCCATGGCATCGAACCCGAAACCGGCCACGCTCGCTGTATGACTGCCAGCCTGCAGATCGAACGCCTGGCAATGCCAGTGAACCAGGTTGACCAGCGTGCAGTGCTCGACCATGACGCCTTTGGGCTGGCCGGTCGAACCGGAGGTGTAGATGACGTAAGCCAGGTTCTGCTCGTCATGACCCGGTACGTACGGGTTGCTGGCGCACTCATGAAGCCAGGTACCCCGCTCGATGTTCAATTGCGCAGCATCGCCTGCCAGACCGCAGGTCGAGTCTTCGGTCAGCACCACACGAGGTGCGCTGTCGTCTAGCAGATACGCTATGCGCTGCGTCGGGTAGACCGGATCCACCGGCACGTAGGCAGCACCGGCCTTGAGTACCGCCAGCATGGCGACCAAACGCTGTGGGCCACGATGCAGGCACAGTGCGACCCGTTCATCTGCTGTTACACCCAAGCCGATCAGGTGATGGGCCAGGCGATTGGCGCGCTCGTTGAGCTGAGCGTACGTCAGGGCATTGCCACCCTGAATCACCGCTGCACTGTCAGGTCGGCTGGCTGCCTGCGCTTCGATCAGCGCCTGCACGGTGCCGTGCTGCGCAAACACCTGTTCACTGGCGTTGAAATCACGCAGCAGATGGCTGCGCTCTTTGGCATCGAGAATCGAAAGGGTATCCAGCTTCAGTGGCCGCGCTTCTTCCAGCGTTTCCAGCAAATGCTCCAGCGTATTCAGCACCCAGCCTGCGATGCGCTTAGCGCCCATGCCTTGCAGTGCCAGCACCTGCAGGTCGAAGCCTTCACCCAGGTCGTCCACGCTGAGCGTCAACGGGTAATTGCTGCGTACATCACCACCGAGCACCCGTACGCCTTGCCAGAGACCTTCGCCGTCATGCGGTTTCACGTCAGCACTGTGGCGGTAATTGAGTAGCGCGCTGAATAGCGGCGAACCTGCCGCCACCGCGCTGCAACCCTGCGCGAGTACCAGCGAAGCCTGCTCGTGAGCGATCAGCGCAGAAAGGGTCGAATGGACCGTCTGGACGACTGTGCGAGTGGCCAGTGTTGTATCAACGCGCAGCGGCAGGGTATTGATGAATACGCCTAGCGCCCGGTCAGCCCCCTCACCGCCCATGCGCCCCAACAATACGGTGCCAAACACCACGTCGCGTCGGTTGGCAAGCACACCGAGAACCCGCGCCCAGGTGACGTGCATCAGGCTTGCAGCGCTTACACCAAGTTGCCGCGCCTGCTCGCGCAGCCTCAGCGCAAGCGTACGATCGAGTGAACATCGGTGTTCCTCGATACCGCTGCCGTCTGCACGCACGTCATGCACGCCAAAAGGCAGGGTGGGTTCCTCCACGTCGCCAAGCATTTCCCTGAAAAACGCCGCATGATCGGCCTCATCATTGGCCAGGCGTACCTGTGCCACATAGTTACGATAAGGCACCGGCGTCTTCAGGTCAGAGTGCTGGCCGAACAGCAGCGCCTGCATCTCGCGGCTGACAATTTCCATCGCGGTGTTATCCAGCACCAGATGATGGAACAGCAGAATCGCAACGGTTTCGCCGCTCGCCGGCTCCCGGGCATGCACCAGACGCATCAACGGTGCCTGAGACAGGTCCAGTCGATGATGACGGGCGTCAAATCGCCGCTGCAAGCGGTCGATGCTCGCCGTTTCAGTCTTTTCGGCATCGAACTCGATGGCCTGAACGGTCAGTTCGGCGTTACGCCAGACCACTTGCTGCGGGCTTTCCAGACCTTCCCAGACCACAGAGGTGCGCAGAATGTCATGGCGGTTGATGACATGCTGCAATGCAGCCGCCCACGCGTACAGACGCTCCGGCGTGTCGAATGCCAGGCGCCATTGCAGCAGGTAGGGGTCGCCCTGCTCTGCGGTGAGGTGATGATAAAGAATGCCTTCCTGTAAGGGTGCCAGCGGATAGATGTCCTGCACATTGGCAGCGCCGCCCGGCACATGGGCAACGATACGATCAATGGTGGTCTGTTCGAGCGAGACCAGACTGAGCATTTCCGGCGTGATCCGCGTACAGCCTGGCGGGATGAGGTTCGCGGGGGCCTTGAACGCCTGAGAATCAACCTGGCAAGCGGCCAGAGCGGCAAGCGTTGGCTGGCTGAGCAGCACATGCACGTCTGCCGCCAGCCCGGCGTGGCGCAGTTGCTCGACCAGATTCACAGCCAGTAAGGAGTGACCGCCCAATTCAAAAAAGTTGTCGTGCCGCCCCACCCGCTCCACGCCCAGCACCTGGGCCCAGATGGCCGCCATGGCGATTTCCACCTCGCCCTTGGGTGCCTCGTAGGCCTGACCCAGCAGGTATGCCGGGTCCGGGTCAGGTAACGCGCGGCGGTCGAGTTTGCCGTTGGCCGTCAAGGGCAGTGACGCTAGACGCGTGAATGCGCGTGGCACCATGTAACCGGGCAGTCGTGCTCGCATTGCAGGCGACAGTGTGGCGGTGTCGACCGGGGATGTTTCCGTGAACCAGGCCAGCAGATGCAAGTCACGAACCAGTACAACGGCGTCCTTCACGCCTTCCAGACTGGTCAGCACCGCCTCGATTTCTCCCGGCTCGATGCGCATGCAACGAATCTTCACCTGATCATCGTTACGGCCAAGGTAATCCAGGGTCCCGTCGGCATTCCAGCGCACCAGGTCGCCACTGCGGTACATCCGTGCGCGGGCGTCATCGCTGAACGGGTCGGCAACAAACCGCGCTTCGGTGAGCTGCGGCTGATTCAGATAACCTCGCGCAACCCCCGCTCCGCCGATGTAAAGCTCACCGGGAACGCCCACCGGCATAGGGCGCAGGCGCTCGTCGAGGACGTAAACCCGAGTGTTGGCGACAGGCCCGCCGATGTGTAGCGAGCCATTGGCCATTACCCGCCCGGAGGTGGCGACGACAGTCGTTTCAGTCGGGCCGTAATTGTTGACCACGGCATAGCGGCGGTTGTACACGAATTGACGAAGGCGATCGCCGCCGATCAGCAGAGTCCGCAGGGTCGGATGGTCTTCTGCCTGGCTGAAGGCATATTCGGCCACCGGAGTGGGAAGAAAGCTGACGTCCAGCGGCTGCGCACGCCACCAGTTCAGCGTCGCTTCAATGTCCTCTCCGCTGTCCTGAACCGGTGCCAGGTGCAGGGTTGCGCCCGCGCACAGGGTCGGCCAGAGTTCCCAGGCCATTGCATCAAAGCCAAACCCTGCCAGGCATGACGTATGGCTGCCTGCCTTGACATCGAACGCGTTGCAATGCCAGTCAACCAGATTGGCCAGCGTACGGTGCTCCACCATTACGCCCTTTGGCTGGCCGGTGGAACCCGATGTGTAAATGACGTACACCAGATTGTCGCTGCTCAGCCCCGGCACCAGCGGATTGCTGTCAGTCGATGGGGACTCAGTGCAATGATCCAGCTCGATCAGCGGCATTGCCAGCGGCGGCAGACGTTCGATCAACGTCGACAGCGTCAACACCACCACCGGCGCACTGTCGCTGAGCAGGTAATGCAGACGTTCGCGCGGGTGTGACGGATCGATTGGCACATAGGCAGCGCCCGCCTTGAGAACCGCCAGGAGCCCTACCAGTGTCTCCAGGCCACGGCGGGAAACGACAGCAACCCGATCGTCAGGCCGCACCCCTTGGTAGATCAGGCGCTGGGCCAGTGCATTGGCCTGCCGGTTGAGTTGCGCGTAGGTCAGGTATTGCTCCTGATAGACCGCGGCCACTGCATACGGGCGGGTACGGGCCTGCTGTTCGATGCGTCGATGAATCAGCTGTTCATCCGCAGCGGCCCTATGCGTCTGGTTCCAGGCCTGTATTTGCGACTGCTCGGCAGGTGTTGACAGGCGGAAGTCCTGCAGCTTGAGCTGCGGGCTTTCCAGCCCCTGCTCCAAGAGGTGCAGCAGACGCCCGGCGATGGCCTGGGCCTCGGCATCCTCTACCCAGGCACGGTGGTGGACCAGATGCAGCGAGGCCTCATCGTTGTGGCTGTTGCTGCGCAAATGAATGGCAAGTGGTGTGGCCTCGTAACCATTGGATACTTTTACCGTCTGAGCCTGGGCCTCGCCGTAGCAGTAATCATGGTCTTCAAGCTCGTAGGATACCGAGACTTCGAACAACTGCGCCCGCTCCTCACGGGATAGCTCGAGGCTCCGATTGAGCTCGCTCAGCGGGTAGCGTTGGTGACGAAAATCGCGTTTCAGCGCGTCACGCACCTCGACCACCAGAGCGCCGAAGTCCAGTGTCTCGGCGAAGGCCATGCGCACTGCGCTGACCTGAGCGAAATGGCCCAGGGTTGCCTTGAAGCGTGCCCCGCTGCGGTTTAGCAGTGGCAACCCTGCAACCCATTCGTTGCGTTGCGCCGTACGGGTGAAATAGACGTGCAGAACCGCCAGCAATACATGAAACGCCGAGGCGTTGTGGCGCTCGGCAAATTGCTTCATACGTACATGCAATGCCTGAGGAAGTGCCTGCACCCATGCATGGGAGGGTGCAGGGTCTGTCGCTCTGCGGTTGTGATAGCGCGATACCAGCAACGGCTCCGGCAGATCGCGGTATTTTTCCAGCCAGTAGGCCTCGTCCAGCGAATATCGCTTCGACGCCTGGTACAGCGCATCGTCTGCAATGAATGCGCTGTAGCCTGGCGCATTGATGTCGAGGCGCTCGCCTGCCCTCAATGCGCTGTAAATCTCGCCCAGAGACTTGAACAGTTGCCCGAAGCCCCAACCATCCAGAATCAGGTGGTGGGCCTGCGCTACCAGCCAGTAACGATCATGGGCGACACGAATGAGGCAGAAGTCAACCAGCGGGCTGCCATCAAGTGTGTAGGGACGCCGCATCTGGTCATTGACCAGCGCTCGTGCTGCATGCTCCGGTTCTGGATGATCCCTGAAGTCGTGCAGCGGCATGGGCTGCGGCATGGCAGCCGCATAGGATTGGAGCGGCAAGCCATCCGGCCCGGCCCCAGGCACAAGCACTGTGCGCAGGCTTTCGTGAGCGGCAACCAGATGATCAAGCGCTTGATGCAGAATGGTCGGATCGACCGGCCCGGTCAGTTGCAGGTAGCCGCCGATGTTATAAAGCGGAGAGTCGCCACGGCTGATCTGGTCAAGCCAGATATCACGCTGGGCAGCGGTCAGAGAAAAAGTTTCGGCGGCAGGGGCACGCATGGCTCAAGATCCTTCTTGGCAGGTAGGCCGCGGATTAAGCACTGCCGACTGGACGATGTATGGCCCCTTAAACCCGGACAGGACCCGGCGGCTGGCTTATAGCCACACTTCATGGCAAACGCATGTGCGGCGGGTTGAAAATCTGTCCCTGTTTTCCGCTACAGACGCGAAGCAAAAGCTTAGGCTGAATACCAAAAGACCCAGTGCCATCATCAGGCTTATACGTTATTGCAATCAGAAGTTGCCGCGCAGCAATTGGCCATGGCCTGTTACTACGCGGTCGGAATCAGGAAAGCTCAAGATGAACACGGCGCAACATTTCGAATACAGCGACGATCCACGCTTCTATCTGCAACTGGCTCAGTTGGTTTCCAGTACCGGCGACACAACGTTTGCCGGGCAGATGCTGCAACTGGTCGATTCGCTGGTGCCTATTCACGGGGTTGACCTCAGTGAATGGACGCTGGACGTGCGTGAGAGCAGCATCAGCCGCATCCATCTGCTCGGCAGTGCCGGTCTGCAGCAGGACAGTCCGAACATCGAGGCAATCGGCCATCCTCTGCTGTCAAGCATTCTGCACATGCAGGACCCATTGCTGGTCCAGCTGAAGAACCCGCTTGGTGCGCAACACCCGCAGCACAACACTCACCAGTGCAATCTTGTTTCCAGCAGTGGTGACCGTCGACGGATCATCTGCTTCTATCGGTCGGCTACCTTGCGGGCGTTCTCGCTGAGCGAACTGTCATTGCTCAAGAGTCTTTCCGACACGCTGCTGCCGCTGGTGGAGCATCACGCGCAAATCCTCGCCCAGGCAGGTGATCGCAATGCCCGTGTCGAGCCAGAACCCGGTTCACTGGATCAGGCATTCAGCGGCAGGCTGGCGCAGGATTCGGTCACGCTGTCCGCACGCGAGCAGGAGGTTTGTCTGGGTTTGCTGACCGGCGGAACCGTGGCCGAAATGGCGCAGCGCTTGAAGGTAAAGAACAGTTCGGTGGAAACCTACCTCAAGCGTGCCACTGCCAAACTGGGTGTCAGTGGTCGACACGGTCTGGCTCGCTGGATGGCTGGCGGTTGAGCACCCGGTAAAGGCATGTTCCATGCGCGCAGAAAAAAGGGCCGTTGCCGGCCCTTCCCTTGCCCGCTCTCAGTCAAGCCGGAACGCAATTACGCTGTCGCCCAGCGTGGTCCCGAGTGATCCGTGACCGCCGGCTGCAATGATCACGTACTGCTTGCCATCGTTGCCGGTATAGGTCGAAGGCGTCGCCTGCCCACCTGCCGGCAATTCATGCTCCCAGAGCACTTCCCCGCTGTTGACGTCGTAAGCGCGAAAGAAGTTATCCGCCGTCGCCCCCTGAAATGCCAGCCCGCCTGCTGTGACCAGCGGGCCACCGTGGGCCACCATGCCCATCGGAAAACCGATCGGGAAACGTGCCTGCATGAAGTTGGTCTTGAGGTTTTTGGTCGTGCCCACTCGTCGTGTCCATACGGTTTTACCGGTGGCCAGATCGACCCCGGCCAGCGTCCCCCACGGTGGTGCAGTACAGGGAATGCCAAGGCTGGAGGCGAATCTTGAAATACGGATGGCGTAGTCACCGTTGAAATTCTCGTTCCAGTACGGTTTGCCTTCCTCGGTGAACAGGCGTTTTTCTTCTGCCTGCTCGGGCCGCTTGATCAGGTTGTAGATGTAGGCAAGGCGCACGGGTGCCGCAATGAGTAGTTGACGGTCAGGATCAACGGCCACCGAGCCCCAGTTGAATACACCAATGTTGCCGGGGTAGATCAGCGAGCCGGTCTCTGTGGCCGGTGTCCAGGGGTTGCCGTCATAACGAAGTCTGTTGTAGGTGATCCGGCAGGCCATCTGGTCAAAGGGCGTGACGCCCCACATGGATTTCTCCGTCAGCGCCGGCGGGATGAAGTTTAGCCTTGAGACCGGCTGGGTCGCAGCAAAGCGCTCGCCCGCAATGCCGCCTTCGGTGTGCACACTGACCTGATCGACAGGCACTATCGGCTCGCCCGTCAGGCGGTTGAGCACAAAGATGTTGCCTGCTTTGGTCGGCAGCAGCAGCCCAGGCTGCTTGCTGCCCTCTTTTCCCAAGGTCAGCAGCGAAGGCTGTGAGGGGTTGTCGCGGTCCCACAAGTCGTTGTTCGACGACTGGAATTTCCAGCGCAGCGCACCGGTCTTCAAGTCCAGCGCCACCAGTGCATCACGAAACTTCTCGGTGTTGCTGCCAGGGTCTCGCCGGGTGCCGGTTTCGTCAGGCGATGCGTTGCCGAAAGGAACGTACACCAGGCCGTTTTCAACATCGGCGCTGAGGGTTGCCCAGGCAACAGGTGTGTCCTGCGGATAGTTCCGGTCAGCCGTTACTGGCTGGGTGCTGTCCGGGTTTTGCGGGTCGAAGTTCCATACCAGCTCGCCGGTCATGACGTTGAAGGCGCGAATGACGCCGGACGGATTGCCAGCGCTATAACCGTTATCCATTACAGAACTGCCAATAACGATCAAATCGCCCGCAATGAGCGGCGCAGAGGTCTGCATCAGCGCATGAGGGCGAATCTTGCCCATGTTGACGCTCAAGTCGATCACACCGCCAGTGCCGAAATCACTGCACAGGTTTCCAGTGTCTGCATCAAGCGCGACCAGCCTGGCATCTGCCGTGGCGGTGATGATGCGTTTTGCGCATTGGACGGGCTGCTGCGTCTTGCCCGTCGCACCGGATATGGCGGAATAATAACTGACACCCCGGCAGGTCTGATGCTGCTGAAGGTAAGAACGTTTTTTCTCGGGCGTGTATTTCCAGGCCAGTTCTCCGCTCTGCGGATTCAGCGCATGCACTTCGTTATGAGGCGTACACACATATACCCGGTCGTTGATCTTCAGAGGCGTGGCTTCAAAGGTGTACTCGCCGGCATCCTTGCCTGCATCCCGCAGGTCGCCGGTATGGTATTCCCAGGCAACCGACAGCGTGCCGACGTTTTTCGGGGTGATCTGATCGAGACGGGAAAAGCGCTGACCTGCCTGGGTCCCGCCATATGCCGCCCAGTCATTGCCTGCCGAGTCGGCGCTGCGGGTGGTCACTTCGTTGCTGATCTGCCCTTGAAGCGGGTACGGGTCATGGAGCATCAGTGCGACCACAATCAACAGCATCACACCCAGCGTACTGCCGAGAAAGGGGTGAAAACGACGGTTATCGCTAGTCGAACGAGCCTGATAGAGCGGCCGCACCACCCAGGGCAGCGCCAGCCAAAGACCGATCAGTGCAAAAAGATCGCCGCGGGGGATCCACTGCCATTTGTCAAAGCCGACTTCGTAGACGATCCAGATCAGAATCCCCCACATGATCAATGCATACAGGGTCAGCACCGACTTCTTCTTCAGGAATACCAGAGTGGCCGTGGCCAGCAAGCCCAGGGCAATCACCGAGTAGGCTGGAGAACCCCCGGCGGCGACCAGTTGCGCCCCCATGAACAGCAGAATAAAACTCAGTATCGCGATCACGATACCTGTCGCTTTCAGCATCATCGTCCTTGTCCTTTCTTGTTATTCGATCTTGCGCCGCAGATGTTTCAAAAAACCGCTATCAGTTTTTGCGTGTCGCATCATCCAGCGCAAGGATGGTATGGGCGTTGGTGACGGTGGTCGCCAGCGTGTTGATCACCCCGGAACGCAAGGCCCCCAGTGTCGCGGCCGCCTTGGTGTTTTCACTGGCGATGGCGACTACATCCGGGATGCGAAACAGCTCATGTACGGTCAGACCGATGACCCTGCCCTGAATGGCATTGACTGCGGGCTGGCCGTGAATATCGATGAAATCATAGCCCATCATGTCCCCCACCGTGCCGGACAGCCTGGCCTGGGCAATCTCCTGCGGGGAAAACCAGCCCATACGCACCATGTTGCTGTTTTCGCTCATGTCACCAATGCCGATCAGTGCCATGTCGGCGCGACGGGCGCGGTCCAGCGTCGAGCGCACGGTGTCGTTGCTGATCAGGATACTGCGCAGCTCGGGGTTGGCTACCAGGGCCGGCGCGTAAAGGCTTTCGCTTTCGCCGCCGAAGCGCAGCGCCAGACGACGGCAAATGTGATCGGGGTTCATGTATTCGCCGGCCTTGAGCGAACCGCCGATGGCGCAGACAAATGTGCAGTTGCGCGTCACCGGTAGGAACACGTTGTCTGCCACTGCGCCAACGTTTCTGCCCATGCCGACCGCGACAATCATGCCGTCGCCCAGAGTCTTGTTCAGATAATTGGCGACCAGGCTGGCGACTGCCGAGCGCTGGGTATCGGGATCGCTGTGGTCAACTGCAATCAACGCCCGGTCCAGCTGGAAGCGCTCTACCAGCGCCAGTTCCAGCTCGTTGTTCATCGCCGGGTGCTGTAACACCCGTACTTCGACAATGCCCTCATCGCGTGCGCGTTTGAGCAGTCGGCTGACTTTTGCGCGCGACAGGTCAAAACGTTTGGCAATGGCTTCCTGAGTGACGTTCTCGAGGTAATACAGCATTGCGACTTCAGTCATCAGGTCGATGTCGCTGGCCATGCGCTGGGTACTGTCACTCATGTGGACGGGCTTCCGTTTCGGCGTCAAAGGCGCATTCTCCCTACTCCCGCCCGGTGCCGTCCACTCACTATTGATGCCCGTCGCGCTCTATCGCATTTATGCGCTCGACCTTGGCTCCGGAGCGGGCAGCCTCGAACTCCGACTCCAGAAAGGATTTGACGATGCTTTTCGCGAGTTCGGTGCCGATCACCCGTGCACCGATGGAAAGAATTTGCGCATCGTTGCTTTTGCGCGCCCGCTCTGCCGAATAGGTGTCATGGGCTTGCGCAGCACGGATACCCAAGACCTTGTTGGCCGAGATTGCCATGCCTATTCCAGTGCCACAGACAAGCACACCAAGCCGCTGCTCGCCGGCGTTGATCGCCGTAGCGACTGCCAGAGCAATGTCCGGATAAAGCACCGGCGCAGTGGAGTGTGTGCCGAAATCGGTCACCGGGTAGCCCAGCGTCTCGATATGGCGTTTCAACAATTCCTTGAGTTCATAACCCGCTTCATCACATCCGATAGCCACCGCGAAAGGTGTGTTCATGGCATCAGGCTCCGCTGCCGAGGTCTTATTATCCGATCAAATGTTCATTACTTGAAATTCCGACCACTCATTTCTCGGGCATTAACGGCGCAGTGTCAAGCTTGTTTTTGAATGATTGCTCAGCGAATACGCTTTAAAGAGGCAGGAGTGGCCAGAATCCAGCGTCTTAAAACTTTTACAGGAAAGAGATTGACTGATCAGAATTTCATTTTATACACATATGCTCACTGGTCGACTCATCAGTGCACCTAATAAGAATTCACAGCACGAGGACACGCCAATGGCTACGCCATTACTGCTCCAGGCTGAAAACGTCACCAAGGCCTATGCCGGCATCCCCGCCTTGCGTGACGGGCGTCTCTCATTGCGAGCAGGGAGCGTGCATGCCCTGTGTGGTGGCAATGGCGCAGGCAAGTCTACGTTCCTGAGTATCCTGATGGGCATCACCCAGCGTGATAGCGGCACCATCCTCCTCAATGACCAACCTGTGCAGTTCAGCCGTCCTGGCGACGCCCTTGCAGCTGGAATCGCAATGATTACCCAGGAGCTGGAGCCCATCCCCTTCATGACGGTTGCCGAGAACATCTGGCTGGGCCGCGAACCGCGCCGTGCCGGCTGCATCGTCGACAGCAAAGAGCTGAATCGACGTACCCGCGAACTGTTGGAAGAACTCGAGTTCGATGTCGACGCCACAAGCCCCATGCACTTGCTGAGTGTTGCGCAGATACAACTGGTGGAAATTGCCAAGGCGTTCAGTCATGACTGCGAAGTGATGATCATGGATGAACCCACCTCAGCCATTGGTGAGCGTGAGGCGCAAACCCTGTTCAAGGCCATTCGCCGACTGGCGGCCCGAGGTGCCGGCATTATCTATGTATCCCACCGCCTCAGCGAGCTGGCGCAGATTGCCGACGACTACAGCATCTTTCGAGACGGCGCCTTTGTCGAAAGCGGACGCATGGCTGATATCGACCGGGCACATCTGGTGCGCGGAATCGTCGGTCAGGAGTTGCAGCGCATCGATCACAAGGTCGGTCGTGAATGCGCTGCCGAGTGTTGCCTGGCGGTCGACAACCTGAGCCGTAACGGCGAGTTCGAAGACATCAGCCTGCAGGTGCGTCATGGCGAAATTCTCGGCATTTATGGCCTGATGGGATCAGGCCGCAGTGAGTTCCTCAACTGCCTGTATGGCCTGACCACGCCTGACTCCGGCAGCGTCACCCTGCAAGGCAGACCCATGCCGGTCGGCCTGCCCAAGGCGACCATTCGCGCCGGCGTTTCACTGGTCACCGAAGACCGCAAGGACAGCGGCCTGGTGCTCACTGGCAGCATCCTTTCCAACATCGCCCTGTCGGCTTACCGGCAGTTGTCGAACTGGTCGCTGATCGATGCCCGCAGGGAGCACAGGCTGGCCGAAGAGATGGTCAGGCGCCTGCAGATCAAGACGGCGTCGCTGGATCTGCCTGTCTCGTCGATGAGCGGCGGCAACCAGCAGAAAGTGGTGCTCGCCAAATGCCTGTCAACCGACCCGGTCTGCCTACTCTGCGATGAGCCGACTCGAGGCATTGACGAGGGGGCCAAGCAGGAAATCTATCACCTGCTGGATCAGTTCGTGCGCGCTGGCGGTGCCGCCATCGTGGTCTCGTCGGAGGCGCCGGAACTGTTGCGCCTTAGTGACAGAATTGCCGTGTTCAAGGGTGGCAGGCTGGTGACCATCAGCAGCGATGCCGATCTTTCCCAGGAAGTCCTGCTGAGTCTTGCCTCATGAATGCCAAAACCATTATCGCTCCCGCCACCAACGCAGCACCGCGCAGCCGTCTGCGCCTGTCCCTCGACCGCTTCGGCCTGCCGCTGGTGTTCATTCTGCTGTGTCTGGTAATGGCTTTTGCCAGCGAATACTTCATGACCTGGCGCAACTGGATGGACATCCTTCGCCAGACCTCGATCAACGGCATTCTCGCGGTCGGCATGACCTACGTGATCCTGACCAAAGGTATCGACCTGTCCGTCGGCTCTATTCTGGCGTTTGCCGGATTGTGCAGCGCTTTGGTGGCGACGCAGGGTTACGGCCTGCTGGCTGCGGTCAGTGCAGGGATGTTTGCCGGAGCGATGCTCGGTGTCGTCAATGGCTTCATGGTTGCCAACCTCTCAATTCCGCCATTTGTGGCCACTCTGGGCATGCTCAGTATCGCCCGTGGCATGACCTTCATTCTCAATGATGGCAGTCCGGTAACGGACCTGCCCGAAGAATACCTGGCGCTGGGTATCGGCCGGGTCGGCCCGATTGGTGTGCCCATCATCATCTTCGCCGTGGTCGCACTGATTTTCTGGATGGTGCTGCGCTACACCACTTACGGGCGTTATGTGTACGCCGTCGGCGGCAATGAAAAAAGCGCACGTACCTCCGGGATCGGCGTGCGCAAGGTCATGTTTTCGGTGTACGTGGTTTCCGGGTTGCTCGCGGGCCTGGCCGGGGTGGTGTTGTCTGCCAGAACCACGTCCGCCCTGCCCCAGGCCGGCATGTCCTATGAGCTGGATGCCATCGCAGCTGTGGTCATTGGTGGCACGAGCCTGTCCGGAGGCACCGGCAGTATCGTCGGCACATTGTTCGGTGCACTGCTGATCGGTGTGATCAACAACGGCCTCAACCTGCTGGGTGTGTCTTCCTATTACCAACAGGTCGCCAAGGGCCTGATCATCGTGTTTGCAGTGCTGATTGACGTGTGGCGCAAGAAAAAACGCTAGTTGCTTCCTCTGTATGAACGACTGACTACAACAATAACGAGGTTCTCATCATGAAATTCGGTACATCCCTGGCCGCCGTCGCGGCGCTCTCCCTGCTCGCCAGCAGCATTGCCCTGGCCGCCGATGGCAAGACCTACAAGATTGGCGCTGCAGTGTATGGCCTCAAGGGGCAGTTCATGCAGAACTGGGTACGTGAGCTCAAGGAGCATCCGGCGGTCAAGGACGGCACCGTGAAGATCAATGTATTCGACGGCAACTACGACGCGCTGACCCAGAACAACCAGATCGAAACCATGATCACCCAGCATTACGATGCGATCATTTTTGTGCCTATCGACACCAAGGCAGGCGTCGGCACCGTGGCAAGGGCAATGGAGAACGACATTCCGGTGATCGCCTCCAACACTCGGGTTGCCGGCAACAAGGTGCCTTATGTCGGCAACGACGATGTCGAAGGCGGCCGCCTGCAGGCACAGGCGATGGTCGACAAGCTCAAGGGCAAAGGCAATGTGGTGATCATTCAGGGGCCGATTGGCCAATCGGCGCAGATTGATCGGGAAAAGGGCGAGCTGGAAGTTCTGGGCAAACACCCGGACATCAAGATCATCGAGAAGAAGACCGCCAACTGGTCGCGTGCCGAAGCCCAGACATTGACCGAGGACTGGCTCAATGCCCATCAGAACGGTGGTATCTCCGGAATCATTTCGCAGAACGACGACATGGCGCTCGGTGCCTTGCAGGCATTGAAATCCCGCAATCTGAAGCCTGCTGACGTACCGATCACGTCCATCGACGGCATGCCTGATGCTATTCAGGCCGCCAAGAAAAATGAAATCACCACCTTCCTGCAAGACGCTCAAGCCCAGTCTCAGGGCGCCCTCGATGTCGCCCTTCGCACCCTGGCCGGGAAAGATTACAAGCCGCAGTCGGTGATCTGGGAGCGCTACGCCAATGACGTGAAGTGGGGCGACGGCACTGACAAGAACTACATTCTGCCGTGGGTGCCTGTCACCGACGCGAATGCCGACGCGCTGTATCAGCAGGTCAGCGGCGGCAAGTAAGCCATGCGTCGTCGCGCAGATGTGTGACGCGCAGCTTCAGGAAAGGCATTCCCACGCGGAGCATGAGGAACGAGAGGCGTCCCTGCCGACGCCGTTCGCCTAATGCTCCCAGGCTACAGCTACAGGAGTCATCTTCATGTCTGAATTCTGGAACAAGGCCTTCGATCTCGATGGCCGTTGCGCGGTCATCACCGGCGGGGCTGCCGGGATAGGTCTTGCCTGTGCCCGCTTGCTGGCAGAGCGCGGTGCGCGGGTTGCACTGCTGGACCGTGATCCGGCGGTGGTCGATGTGGCTGCCAGCCTTGGCAGCGCGCATGTCGGTATTGCGGTCGATCTGCGCCGGGTCGATCAGGCCAACAGCGCCGTCGACAAGGCTTTCGAGCACTTCAAGCGCATTGACTACCTGGTCAACAGTGCCGGTGTGGCCCTGCTGGACAAGGCTGTCGATGTCAGCGAAGACGCTTGGGACACGACACTGGATATCAACCTCAAGGCCAGTTTCTTCGTCGCCAGGGCCTGCGCGCGACACATGCTCGGCCAAGGCAGCGGACGCATTGTCAACCTTGCCTCGCAGGCCGCAGTCATTGGCCTGGACCGGCACGTCGCCTACTGCGCAAGCAAGGCCGCAGTGGTCGGCATGACCAAAGTGTTGGCCATGGAGTGGGCACCGCACATCAACGTCAATGCCATCTCGCCCACCATCGTCGAGACCGCACTGGGCAAAAAAGCCTGGGCGGGCGAAGTCGGAGAACGGGCCAAATCGCAGATTCCGGCAGGCCGCTTCGCCCAGCCGGAGGAAATAGCCGGGCTGGTGCTGTACCTGCTGAGTGACGCCGCCAGCATGATCACCGGCGAAAACGTAGTGATCGACGGCGGCTACAGCATCCAGTAATTCATTTTCCTGTCGTGAGGTTTATCGTCATGTCCACCGTCACCGAACGCACTGCCGAACAACTCTCTCCTGTGATTCCGGCCACCATGCAGGCGGTGGTTTGCTACGGCCCGGAAGACTACCGGCTGGAGACCGTCGATGTGCCGACGCCCGGCCCTGACGAGATTCTTACCAAGGTCGAGCTGTGCGGGATCTGCATGGGCGACATCAAGACCTATCGAGGCGCGCCCTCTTTCTGGGGCGATGCCGAGCAGCCCCGCTATGTCAAACCACCGATGATTCCCGGCCATGAATTTGTCTGCCGAGTGGTCGCGCTCGGCCCCGGAGCGGAAAAGCGCGGTGTACAGATCGGCGACCGGGTGATCTCCGAACAGATCGTGCCGTGCTGGGGCTGCCGCTTCTGTAACCACGGGCAATACTGGATGTGTCAGAAACACGACCTGTATGGCTTCCAGAACAACGTGCAGGGCGCGATGGCCCAGTACATGATCTTCACCAAGGAAGGCATCATCCATAAAGTGCCGGATTCGATTGCCCCGGACGAAGCGATCCTGATCGAACCGCTGGCCTGCTCGTTGCACGCTGCAGAGCGGGCCAACGTCGATTTCGACGACATCGTGGTCGTTGCCGGCGCGGGTACGCTGGGCCTCGGAATCATCGGCGCAGTACGTATGCGTAACCCGAAAAAGCTCATTGTGCTCGACATGAAGCCCGAGCGCGCCGCTCTCGCCCTGCGCATGGGCGCCGATGAGGTATGGAACCCCGCCGAAGTCGATGTGCTGGCAAAGATCCGGGAGATAACCGGCGGCTACGGTTGCGACATCTATATAGAAGCCACAGGGCACCACAAGGCGGTCAATCAGGGCTTGGCGATGCTGCGCAAACTCGGTCGTTTCGTGGAGTTCAGCGTGTTCAATGACGAGGCCACGGTGGACTGGTCGATCATTGGTGACCGCAAGGAGCTGGACGTGCTCGGTTCGCATCTCGGGCCCTATATGTACCCGCGCGCCATCGACTTTATCGGTAACCGCAAGATCGACATGCGCGATGTGGTCACGCACAAGTTCCCCCTGGCGGACTTCAAGCAGGCGTTTGCCGTCATGGAGCGCGGCGACAAATCACTGAAGGTCGTTCTGGAGCCTTGATCCACCCGATCCTTATAAAAAGAACACAGGAAATCGCGTTATGAATCGAGTGATAAACGATCCGGACCAAGTGGTCGAGGACATGCTGCGCGGCATTCTGGTTGCGCACCCCGAACTCTCGCAGAGTGCCGGCAACCCGCGGGTCATCAGTAAAACCCGGCCGTCCGTGCAGGGTTCCGTCGGTATCGTCACGGGGGGAGGATCGGGCCACGAGCCAGCCTTTCTTGGCTACGTCGGCCCCGGTCTGGTGGACGCCGTTGCGGTGGGCGAGATTTTCTCCTCGCCCACCGCGAAAAGTTTCTTCGACGCCTTCCGTGCGGCGGATCATGGGGCTGGAATCGCCTGCCTGTACGGCAATTATGCGGGCGACAACATGAATGTGAAGCTGGCAATGAAAATGGCTGCCAGCAAAGACCTGCAAGTCCGGACCGTGGTTGCCAATGACGATGTGGCCTCCGCGCCCAGATCCGACATTGCCAAGCGGCGTGGTGTGGCCGGGGAAATTTTCATGTGGAAGGTCGGTGGCGCGGCGGCCGCACAAGGTTACGATCTGGATGGCGTGATACGTGTTGCGCAAAAAGCCGTGGACCAGTGCCGCTCCATCGGAGTTGGTCTGACGCCCTGCACCATTGCCGCAGTCGGCAAGCCAAACTTTCAGATCCCGGACGGCAAAATGGAGCTGGGCATTGGCCACCACGGCGAACCGGGGATCGAGGTCGTTGCGATCGAGTCCGCAGCGGCGATGGCAGAACGCATGCTGACGCCGATTCTCGCCGACAGGGATTTCAGCGCCGACGACAGCGTTGTCGTGCTGGTTTCCGGCCTTGGAGCGACACCGGTCATGGAGCTGTACATTTTCTACGCCGAAGTGGAGCGCCTGCTCGAGGCGCGGGATTTGAAGGTCCATCGCTGCTACGTCGGCAATTACTTCACGTCGCTGGAAATGATGGGCGTAACCCTGACCGTGCTGGGCCTGGATGCCGAACTGAAAACCCTGATCGACCACCCTTGCCGTTCCATCGGCCTGACACAGGCGGAGTGAACCATGAACCAGCCTTTCTCAGAGCAATTCTCTACCCGACATGGCACGGCCATCGTTGCCGATCTGGTGAGCGTGATTGTCGCCAACCGCGAATACCTCAGCGCGGTTGATGGCGCGATTGGTGACGGCGACCACGGTATCAACATGGCCAAGGGTTTCGCGCATTGCGGCCGGACCATCGAAGGCCGCCAATTGAGCCTTGCAGAAGCTCTGGATGAACTGACCCTCAGCCTCATGGAAGGCATCGGTGGCTCCATGGGGCCGCTGTACGGAAGCCTGTTTATCGGCATGGCCGATCGGGTGCGTAGCAGTGAGCAGATCAACGCCGCTACCTTCGCCAACCTGCTGCGCGGCGGGCTTGCTTCATTGCAGGACATCACCGAAGCCAGTGTCGGCGACAAGTGTCTGATGGACACCCTGATTCCAGCCGTAGAAGCCTTCGAGCATGCCCACGCCCGAGGTGAATCATTCGGCGCAGCCCTCGATGCGATGAAAAACGCTGCATCACAAGGGCGCGATTCCACCCGTGATCTAGTCGCGAAGATAGGCCGAGCCAGTCGTCTGGGCGAACGGTCACTCGGCGTACTGGATGCAGGCGCGGTATCGTGCTGCCTGATATTGACGCAACTGGCGGATTCGGTGCAGGCGCGGCTGACGTGAGCAAAGGCCATCACTCATGAAAATCATTCATGAGACTATCCCGATAACGCCCCATTGTTGGCTAAATGACAGACCTATAAGGTGATCCGGACATCACAGCGGATCTGTTTACGCGGATTCGCTCGAGTTTCACCTGGAAACTGTTCATGTAAAATCCGAAAAAATCACCGTAGTCATCGGTGCAGGCTCCATAAAGCAAGCCATTGCCCGCCCTGTCAGCGCGGGCAGACACGTGACCAAGTGGGGGCTCTGGCTGCCCTGTTGCTGGGCCCGGAAGGCTCGTTCATCACCGGCAGCGACTTCTTGATGGACGGCGGCGTAACGGCCCGTACCGGTACGGCGATCTGGCCGCGGAATAGTTACTCGCCGTTATTGGCCGCGTGGTAGTCGCCATCCGAGACCTTTTCCATCCAGTCAACCACCTCGCCTTCCAGCGCTTCGGCAATGGCGATGTGGGTCATGGCCGTCGTAGCGGTTGCACCATGCCAATGCTTGACGTCGGGCGCAATCCACACGGTATCGCCGGGCTTGATCATGCGAACCGGCTGGCCTTGTTCCTGCACCAGCCCGGCACCTGCCGTGACGATCAGCGTCTGCCCCAAGGGATGGGTGTGCCAGGCAGTGCGGGCTCCCGGTTCGAACGTCACCGTAGCTCCGCTTATTCTCGCGTCTTGCGAGCCCTTGAATGGCGCGTCGACACGCACGACGCCGCTGAAGTAATCGATGGGGCCGCTGGCTGAAGGCTGTGAACCGCTGGAGTTGATGACGATCATGGGGATCCTTGAGCGCTGTTAGAAGGCACTTCAATCTACCGGCCGAGAAATACTGCGACTATCCGCTAGAATCCGAGAATACTTATCGACGGGACTCATCAATGCTTCGGGAAAACGCTGCCGACCTGCTTGCCTTTTTTGCAGTCGCCAAAGAGCGAAGCTTTACCAAGGCAGCTGCCAGACTGGGTGTTTCACAATCCGCACTGAGTCACACCGTTTGCGGCCTTGAAGCGCGCCTTGGACTGCGCCTGCTGACACGTACCACGCGCAGCGTATCGCCCACGGAGGCTGGCGAACGCCTGATCCAGAAAGTAGGCCCGCATTTCGATGAAATCGAAATCGAGCTGGCAGGACTGAGCGACCTGCGCGACACCCCTGCCGGAAAGATTCGCATCAACGCGATGGATCACTCGCTGGACCTCATCATTCACCCAGTACTCAAGAACTTTTTGCACAAATACCCGGACATCAGTGTTGAGGTGTGTTGCGACTACAGCTTCGTCGACATCGCCGCCGAAGGGTTCGATGCGGGCGTGCGACTGGGTGAAGCTGTCGCGGACGGAATGATAGCGACCCGCATAGGCCCGGACATGCGCCTGTCAGTGGTCGGCTCTCCAGCCTACTTCGAAAACCGCACGAAACCCGAGACGCCCAGAGACCTTACCGCGCACCGCTGCAATAATCTGCGCCTGCCTACCAATGGCGGCCTGTATGCCTGGGAGTTCGCCAAAGACGGCGAAACCCTCAATGTGCGAGTTACAGGCCAGGTCACGTTCAATGGTGTCTATCCGCTTCTGGACGCGGCGCTCGACGGTTTCGGGTTGAGTTACATCCCGCACGATCTGGTTGCCTAACCTATCGAAGCCGGACGTCTGATTCAGGTGCTGGAAGACTGGTCACCGACCTTTGCCGGCTTCCATCTCTATTACCCGAGCAGACGCCAGGCATCGCCTGCGTTTGCCCTGCTACTGGAAGCGTTGCGTTACAGGTGATTGATAAAACGATCGAAACGTGCGGCTCGGCAACGATCAATCACTGCGCATGCGCACGCGACCTGACGGGCTCGCCGTTCTTCTCGGCATAATGACGTGCGCGACGCAGCACATGCTGGGTGGCTCTGCGCGCCTCCTCCTTGTTGAGTTCAACATGCGCTTCCAGCAATTGCTGGGCCTGTCGCGGTCGACGTTGCAGGAGGGCCTTGAGAATGCTGCCATGCTCTTCGTACGTTGCATCGATTCTGGAGGTGCTGAATTCGAGACGCCGGATGGTCCTGGTCTTCTCGGTGATCTCGTAATGCAGCCTGGCCATTTCCCGGTTACCCACCGCCTCGACCAACGCGCAATGGAACCGTTCGCCCAGCCCTGCGAGGATATCGGTGTCCCTCAATCGGTCTTTTTTCGGCACCAGCCATGTGCTTATGAGCTCGTCGATCAACGGCTCGACGCTCAAGTCCATCAAACCCAGCCTGGCGAGCGCCGCCAGCTCGAGCACCACACGAACGTCATACAGTTCTTCGAAGTGACGAGGGTCGAACGGCCGCACCTGCCAGCCGCTTCGGTAATAAACCTCCACATACCCTTCCTGCTCCAGCCGGAACAGTGCCTGCCTGACCGGAGTACGGCTGGCCTGAACACGTTCGGCCACCTCACCCTCGGTAAATCGTTCGCCTGGTAACAAGCGAAACTCGGAAATGTCTTCTTTGATTCGGGCATAAATCCGCTCGGACATGTTCTCCGGGCGTTCTTTCGACTTTTTCGCACATGCTGTCTGCATTGATGATTCGTCCTTGTAATCCGGTTACTTAACCTTGGCGCAACTGATCTGCAGCACTGCCGGACATCCACCAGCGTGGAAAATCTGCAATACCTTCAATCACCGCATCCACGTTTTGCCGATGGGCCTCAAACAGCGTCGGATCATATTTTCCGGTACGCACCAGCAGGCTGCTGGCCCCGACGGCTTTTGCCCCTGCGCAGTCAGTCAGAACGTCATCGCCTACTACCAGAGTGCGGCTGGCGCAGGTATTGATTTTGCGCAAGGCAGCCTCGAAGAACATCGACGACGGCTTGCCCATGACCAGAGCCTTTACCCGCGCTGCGGCTTCAAGCCCGACGATGAAGGCACCGCAATCGAGGCGCTCACCGTCACGATCAAACCAGAACAGGTTTTTTTGCAATGCAATGAGACGAGCACCGCCTCGCAACATACGGAAACAGCGATTCAACGTGGCGTAATCGAAGGCTTCGCCGATATCGCTGATGACGACTACATCCGGGTTCGTGTCGTCTGTAACGATGCCACTGAACGCCGCCCGCATCGAATCGGGGACCAGCAGATGGCACTTGAGGTCAGGGTGTTGCTGCAAATATCCCAGACACGCCGTGGTAGCGGTCTGAATTTCGTCCGGGACGACCTCTATTCCGGCGTGGCAAAGCTCCTCTGCCAGCGCCTCCGGCATCTTTGCCGTGGTATTGGTCAGCAATTGCAGCCTTAAACCCTGGGAACGCGCGAAGCTCAATGCATCGGCTGCGCCCGGTAGAGGCTGTCCCTTGAGCATGAGTGTGCCGTCGATATCTAAAAGCAGGCTGTCGAAGCGCATGGGCATGGATAAGCTCCCTGTGGCTGAAATTATCGAGTCAGGTATCAGGATGTGGCTGTCAGCCATTGGCGAATCGCGGGCAGTGGCACCTCAGCGTCGGCAGGACGTGGCAACGGCGTGCTGCTGGCGTCCAGCAATACGCCACGCAACCAAGGGTCAGTGGCACATACCGTGTGGTCGCCCCCTTTTCGGCTGAGGCGAACGGCGTATTCTGAGCGAGCGGCCAGCAGCCGGGTGCCTCGTGGGGACTGCCAGTAGCAACCGCCCGTCCAGCCGTCGGGAAAGACCTGCACGTCGGCGCACTGGAACATCGTCCACTGATCCTGAAACGGCTGCGCCAGGCTTTTGCGCCAGGCGTCGGTCACTGAGCCAGGGTCGTGTCCGGACAGCGCAAGTCGCGCCGAATTGAACAGCACCAGACCGTTGTCGGCCGGATGAAAGACTGCCGCGCTTTTTCGCATATCCGGCGTGCCTGACGAGTCGTAGACCAGCCAGCCCTGCTGCTCGAAAAAAGTATTGGGGCAAAGGTCGTGATGGACCGGTGCCATGCCGTGATCCGAATGAGCAATGCAGCGTAACTCGCGACCCGCCGCATCGACGCAGCGCAGGATCAGCTCATCGACCCACCCCGATATCTCGTCGAACAAGCGCTGCCCAACCTCTTGCATCCGTTCGCTGGCCCAGCCTGGCGCGAGGTATTTGAGCAAATGATGTGACAACAGATCCACCACCGGGTAATAACCAATGACCCGCTGTGCGTCACCGGCTCTGACTGCGCCGACAATGTCTTCGCAAAAGCTTTCATGCATCTCTCGCATCAGCTCCAGCAGCAACCATTCCGCAGCACCCTGCCCGCCCTCATCCAGCCGCTTGCCCAGCTCTCCGGTGCGATACAGCACCGTCAGGTCATTGGCCACGTAGGCCTTGCCTGCGTCGCCCTGCAGATCAAGCGCCTGGACCTCCCGATAACCGAAACTGATCACACAGACGCGCTCTTCGATATGCACCGCGCGCATTGCAATCGCCCTGCACACATTACCCGGGGCCTGTCCCGACAATGGCACGTGCACCGTGCTGCCCAGCGGCAACCGGTACTCGGGACGGCCTTGGTCATCGGGCCAGTCGAGCACCGCACCGTCCTGTTGAACACTGACCCTGGCAATCACATCGAGCGCCTCGGTACGCAGGCAGCCACCGTTTTCGATGACCTCGGGACGTAGCGAAAACCCCTGATACACAGAGCTTTGCCCAAGCAAGGCGTGCCCCAGCCTGTCAGGCTGGACAAAGGGCACGGCACACAGGCGGAACGTTATGCCCTGGCGCGCCCACTCATCCCAGACCATATCGATGTGACGGGGCCAGACCTGAAAGGCATCCGCGACCGCCAGGCAGTCCTGCGGCGTTGGTGCAGGGATGAGATAGCCCGTCAGACCGTGCTCGCTGGCTGCCACGCCGCTGAAGATCGAAAACAGCGATGGCGGAGTCTGGCAATTGGGCGACAGTGGCAGCAAGGGGTAACACGGCCATTGCGCCGAGAGCAGTCCAGGCTGTCGTGCCCGGTAACGCTTGACCAACTCCCACGACAGGCCGTCGATCAACAGCCATACCAATGGATCAGCGCCCTTCATGAAGCGATCCGGCGTTGAGAGTCGTCCACCGCCCAGCGGGCCACCACAGCAACACGCCGCCTCAACTGCTCAAGCGAACCGCTGTTGGGCAGTACATAATCCGCTTCGATCCGGCGCATCTGCAGATCCAGTGCGCTGTTTTCCACCACACTGATATCGCCTCGCTGACCAAGACGCGCTTGTCTCACGGATGAATCGGCAAGCACCTTGATCACTTGGAAGCCTTGCGTCTGAAGGTACGGCCAGTCAACAGTGTCGTCGCGCAGGTCGTCATTGATGACAACCTGAGCGCAGGACCGGGTGAGTCGTCGGGCAAAGTTTGTGACCAGCGACTGGCTGCCCAGATCCCTCAGCTCGCGTGCGATGCACTCCAGCAAACGCTGATTCTGGCTGCCGCTCGTCACTTCCACTCCGGCCTGCTCGTAGAACATGCCTTGTAACTCGTACAGGGGCTGGGCGAGCTTGACGAGCTCTACCGACAACCCGGCCGCTTCGAAATACTCACGCAGTAACCGGGCGGTTGTACTCTTACCGGAACCGCTGGGGGCCACAAGCGCCAGACGCAATTGGATAGTGTGGTTCATAGGATCTCCTTATCAGGCGCTGATCAACTCACGCGCCACGCCCACACGGCTTTGCCACTGTACTCCGAGCAGCCCACGGACGATTTGCGGCGGTATGCTGTCGGTCAGCGAACCGGCATCCAGCAGGCCGTGCCAGGTCGAGGTAACGAAACGATGCGGCCACTCGAAGAGCGTGGGGGAGTGAATGTGTTCCAGAATTGCATCGCGGTCCATTGCATGGACCTGCAATTTGCCCCGCGCCGACACGTTGGGCAGTATGACGGTCTCCAGCCAGCCACAGCCTTCCGGACTGGCCTTGAGTGCGGCACGCATGGCTTCAGGTTTGCACAGGCGTTTTTCGGTATGCGCAATCGACAGATCATCGGCCACCGCGGCCAGATCGAGTCGCTTTGCCAGTTCCGGATGTGTACGTAATGTGCCTACACCGACATGCGGGTAATCCGGCCAGCCGCGGGCGCGAATCCGACCGTCGAGATTGTCCAGCAACAGCTTGTCCCCGGAAAAGTACAGGTATTCATCGGACAGTACCAGGTCGAGCATGGTGGTAGTCTTGCCGGCCCCCTTCGCACCGCCAATGGCAACAATTCCGCCGTCCGGCCCGACCACCGCCGACGCATGCATGATCACACTGCCTTTGGCCTGTTCGACCAGCAGCCCGTAATAACGCACCAGCTCGATCAAGTGGATGAATGCATTTTCGTCGCCATGAAAATCAACCGTGTGACGCGCCCGGTCAATCCGGTAACCGACCCGTGTATCGGCGTCCCAGGCATAGTCCAGCCCCGTCTGCTGGTCATGGCCGCGCAAGACCCGCAGGGTAAAACCGGGGGCGTATGTTTCGCGGATGATGTCAGGCGTTATGCACAAGTCCATCCACTCCGGGTTGAACGCGGCGCTGTCGTGTAGACGCACCCTCAGGTCGACGGCTGTCTGGCCGTCGTCGTCCACCTCGGCAAAGTAAGGCGTGAGGAACACCCGCAGCCGCTGGGCCAGTGCCGAGCCGGAGGTTCGATCGTCCAGCTCGAAGCGATAGCGTCCATTGCAAAGATAACGGCTCATGAGTGCAGGCTCTCCGGGGTTGCGATGAAGGGCGATGGCGAATGCAGGAAGGCAAAACGGTCAGTCAGGGGCCAGCACTCCTGGCGACGCAGGCTCAGAAATGTCTGCAGGCGCTCCATCAGCCTGCGCAGATCGGCATTGATCGACTGAGGGTCTATTGCGCCCCGGCACTTGAGAAAACGTACCTCACCGCGCGTCGTACTTCCCGCCTGCGAATCGAGCGGCGTGCAGGTCTCGAAGGTGATCGCGAAGAGGTTGCCGCTGTCCACGGATTCACACGGGGCACTGAACGCATAACGTCGGTACTCGCCAAGCGCCTGCAACGTGCTATCAATGTTCATGGCCATGGCCTCCAGCGTCGGTGAGCCCAGCGACAAGTGCTTTACGGTGCCGGACAGATTGCCCGGCGCGCTGCGAAACAGCTGTACGATGGGTTCATTGACCGCCAGTTTGCGTTTGCGGCTGCAGTGCTCGACCCATACATAACCACCGTCTTCCGCCTTGGCGGCGGTTACCTGATGGTCCCAGACCTGAAATTCGTCACCGCACTGACTGGTGAACGGCGCTATTTCCGGGCTGAAACTTGCGTCGAACCAAGCTTCGCCGAGCATTCGGGCATGGCAGTCAGGCGTCAGCTCGAAGGACTCGACGTAGGTCTGCCCACTGGTGGCGTAGCGACATTCCCAATTGTTGATCGCCAAATGGTTGCGCTCGAAGGCATTACGCAGCGCGATCAACAGGTTTTGCGGGACGGCAGGCTGCTCGATTTCAAGCGGCGGCTGTACAAAAAGCGAACGATGCACATCAATGCGATTGAGCAAGTGGCTGATATGCACCTGGTCCGCCTGCAAGCGAATGATCGCCAGCGGGATGGCGGCACCGGACAGGTTGTCACAGCGTTCATCGCCCAGCGCGCCGTGCGATGCCTCCAGAAGCATCGCCCCGTCGGCATCCCAGCGTGCCAGTACCCGGTGGCGGCCTCGCAGGTCGGCGACGGCGGTCAGATCCCCCAGCAAAGCCATGTCCGTAGCAACGGCATACAACCGGTAGTCATCGCTGCCGAACGGCTCCTGATGGCGAATTTTCCAGCTACCAAACACAATAGCCGTCTGCGTGATCGTGGATTGCGGCATGGTCATCTCCCCGGCAATGTGAGTTCAGAGCCGACTCGCCTGACGGGCAAAGTCGAGTTTCGAATAGAGATCCTGTTGAAACGGCAGGCGTCGCTCCGCCAGAAAATCACGCATCACATTGGATACGGCTTCAAAGTCCTCCTCCACCTCACGCAGTGTGTGCAAAGTCCTGCTGCGGCAATATTCGACTTCGACCTGAGCGAACTCCGCACTCCCGTCAACCATGCGGCAAACATCGAAATACGCCCCAAAACCATTACCGGTCCTCAGCGATTCGAAATTGATGTCGATCCGCGTGCGTCGGAACGGCTTGAGCCGACGCAGGTTTGCCGAAGTCATCGAGCGGGCGTGAGTTTCGATATCGGCAAACGCGACCGGTTGATCGGTGTTGAAGTCCTCGCGGCGCAATTCCGCGTTCTCGAGAAACCATTTGCGCTTGACCGCCATCAGCCCGTCGGCTTGGGGAATGAACGAGATGTACCCGGTTTCGCGGGGGTCGCCAGTCACCTCGAAGATATGCGACTCATAATCGTAGGTTTGAAAATCACGGTCGATTTCCAACACCAGATCCTTGAAAGCTCCCTCTCCGAACGCCTTGTGCATCGCGGTGGACAACTGCCACATGTCAGGTATCTGAAACGAGGTGAATTTACGTTCCAGTTCCATTTCCGGACGCCAGCGCACGTACCAGCAGTCGTCGCTAAGCATCGGTTGCGAAACGGCCACACGCGCAGCAGCGGACCTGGCCAGACGTTGCCACGCCCTCCAGGAAGCACGTTCAACCGGTTCGACATCCATCAGATGCAGAAACAAGGCACCGGCTTCGCCCTCGTGGATGTAGTGATAGACGCTGCATTTATCGAGGTGATGCACCACCGCCAGGGTTGCCATCAACGCCTGATCGGACGGTCGACGATTGAGTGTCGGATCCAGCATATGCATGCGCGAACGGCTGTCCTGAGTGCGCTTGCGTTGCCCGGCATTGAAGACCTGAAAGTCGAAGTCCTTCATGGGCATCGGCACATGGGTGTGATGGGCATTGGAAAGCCACTGCGCATGCAGCGTGCCGCTGGGGATAAACAGACCATTGTCCGAGTGGCGGGCTCGCGCAGCTTCTGTGTCGACAATGGAAACCAGCGCGGAGTCGAGGCTGCCGTTGAGAGTGTGTGGATCGAAAAACAACAGTGAAATATCCGTAGTCATTGCAGTTCCCGTATCTCGTTGACAGTGTGAGGCAGCGCCTTGGGGCTCTGGCTGAAAGTGATCCGTTGTCCGGCAAGCCCCTGCTGATACAGCGCTTCGGACTCCACCGCAGGAATGCCGTGTTCGCGCAACAGAATCGAAAGGTGGCAAAGCATGGACGCCTGCTCGAAGACAAATCCGCGCGCGAACGGCAGCAATGCCGCCAGGGCAGCATAAGGGCGCGGCGAGACCACGATTGCCTGTCCGTCGTGAACCCGCAGTTGCCGCTCAAGCTCTTCCAGTTCAGTGCCCAGCGAGCTGGATGAAGGGATCGAATTGATCGACACAGTGGCCGAAATACTCAGCTCCTCCAACTGCCGCCCCGCCGTGACCAGCACCACCGGTCCGTCGGCATAACCTGGAGAAATCAGACGGATTTCCGTGGCGTCCTGCACCTGAACGAACGTCGACAGCGGCGAAAAATCGATCAGATGCAACTGCTGCCCTGCCCTTACCCATTCCAGTTGCACCGAGCCCAGCAGTTCGCCAGCCGCGTGGGTGATGCTGTGCAGTTGTTGCGCATCGGCAGGGCCATTCGGGTCGTTGGTGGCCAGGCGCGCGCGTTGAGTGCCGGCAATGCCGCGATTGATCGCCAGCAAGCCTTCCGATGACCATTCGCAGGTCGTCGAGCCGTCATCACATGCCTGAGTGATGAGCCCGGTTTCACCCTTCAGAAACTCGCGCAGCACGAAACACACCACGCGCTCGTCACTGAGTTCAAGCAGTCGTTCACGCACTGCGCCCCGCTCGATGATCTGCTGGCGAACCTGGTCGGAGAAGTCCAGTACCACTTGATCGGTTTTGAGCCTGTCCAACAGTGCCTGGCTCATGGCCGATTCGAGCAGGCCTTGGCGATTGGCCTTTATCAGCAATGCCTGGCCTGCCGAAACGTCATGGCTTTGCGCGAATAAAGCCAGTGGACGGCGCTTGCTTCGAAAATACTGCGCAAAGGCAGGCAATGGGCGGAAGTCCGTGAGTGCATCGTCACTGGCAAGGTACAGTTCAGTCCACTCCAGCAGCGGTTCCAGGCTGCGCGCTTCCCGCAGACTGGTGACGGGTCTTGCCTGAAGCAGCCAGAGTTGCCGTTCATCCACTGCCCATTCGATGTCGGCAGGCATGCCCAGCGCCGCAGATGCTCTGGAGGCCAGCGCGGCCACCTCCAGCAGCAAGGTCGTGTGTGGTTCCAGCGCCGGGTCACAGTCCAGCAGTTGTCGGGCACCGATCCGCGCCGACATGCCCTTCTCCACTCCGGACACCATCGCTTCACCCAGCGATGCGACCGTTTCAATCAGCGTAACCGCCTCACCGCTCAGTGGATCGTGGCTGAACGCAACGCCTGCGAAGCGCGCCTTGACCATGCGCTGCATGATCACCGTCATCTCGACCGGTGTTTCCAGCATCGATGCTCGCAAGCGTTCTAGGATGGCCTGACGCGAAACTCCGGAGCGCCAGACATCCAGAATCGCTGCCTTGAGCGCTGGCAACCCCTTGACCGACAGATGAGTGCTGAAAATTCCGGCGAAACTGTGCTGGTTGCCATCCTCGATATTCGCCGAAGACCGCACGGCAAGTTCGTTGCCGGCGTCAAAACCGGCCTGCCCGAGCAACATCTGAAGATGGCTGTCGGCAGCGTCACTCCATTCGAACTCGGCCAGCCGGGCGATTCTGTCCATGTGCTCGTCAAGGAAGGCACCGGCGGTGATCCGCACGGTTTTCAACGTGTCCTCAATGGCCTGTTTGCGGCTTGCGAAGTCCTGCCATAACACGCGGTAATCTGCATCCTGCAGAGCGCTCAGGGCGGGCACCGGCAGATCACCGGCAAGGTGTTTCAAAGTCGAGTATTTACTGGACACGACGGCCTCCAGCTTTTTGCCAGACCCGGCAGGGTCTTGTCATCGCGGCGGCTGACCAGCGACTCAAAGGCATGCAGCGCTACCGAGCGGTCGCCGGCATAGTTGTTGAGCTGAGGATCGAGCGACGAGACCGGATCGGCGTAACCGATACGCAGGTCTTGCGCCGAGACACTGCCGGCGGCCAGAACGAGGGCCGACGCCAGCAACGAACGAACGAGTGGTTTCATGGGTGATTCCTTGTACGCAATGGCAGAGGGTGACGAGCTTCAGGCGCTCGTTCAGTTTTGGTCGTTCAGATGACACGCGCTCCGGTGGTTCGACGAAACCTCCCTCAGCGCTGGAGCTTCCTCGCGGCAACGCGCCATGGCGTGTGGGCAGCGAGGGTGGAAATGACACCCGGCGGGCGGGTTCAGCGGACTGGGGATTTCCCCTTTGATCGCGTCATAGCGGGTACTGCGAATATCGAAGCGCGGGATCTGCGCCAGTAAAGCCTGGGTATAGGGATGATTGCCACGCGCAAACAGGTCATCCACCGATGCTGTCTCGACCACACGGCCCAGGTACATCACGACGACACGGTCGCAGAGGTGCTCGACCACGCCAAGATCGTGGCTGATAAACAGGTAGGTCAGCCCCAGCTCGTCACGCAGGTCCATGAACAGGTTGAGAATCTGTGCCTGAATCGACACATCCAGCGCCGCCACCGATTCATCGCACACCAGCAGTTCCGGCTGCACTGCCAGCGCACGGGCAATACCGATGCGCTGGCGTTGTCCGCCGCTGAACTGATGGGGATAGCGCTGACGCATCTGCGGGCTGAGCCCGGCCCGTTGCAACTGGGCACTGACGTAATCGTCCGCGCCTTTGCGGTCGGTCAGGCCGTGCAACAGCGCGCCTTCGCCAACAATAACGGTCGACCCGCAGGCGCGGGTTGAGACTCGATGATGGGTCCTGGAAAATCATCTGCACCTTCAGGCGCAGCGCCTTGCGCTCCTGCGGTGTCAGGCTGTCAAGCGGTTTACCGTCTACCCATGCGTTGCCCGACGAGACTGGCAGCAGCCCGGCAACCATGCGTCCCAATGTCGATTTACCGCAGCCTGATTCACCCACCAGGCCGACCACTTCGCCGCGCATGATGCGCAGATCGACGCGATCCACTGCATGGGTCACGGGTTTCGGACGGGTCAGATGCAATCGCTGCAACAGCCCTTGAAGGGAGTGCCCATCCACCGGTTTACCGAAGGTCTTGCTGACCTGACTCAGCTCGATAAGGGGAATCTGATTACTGTGCATCGGCGGCTTCCGGGTGAAAACAGCGAACTGTCTGGCCTGGTCTCGCCTCGTGAGACAGGGGGTCCTGCGTGCACATTTATGGAAGCATTCTGAGTGCGCATGATGGCGTAGCCCGTTGACGGGGAACGTCACACAAGCCGGGCCGTATAGGCATTAGCGCGCAAGGCAGTGTCTGCTCCAGCCGTGCGCGCTGGCGCAATTGCATACGGAGGGGCCTAGTCCAGGCCCACTGCTCGCTTACTCAGCGTAAATGCTCTGCAACAGTGCATCGTGAGCGCTGGCCTCGTGCATGATCATCTCCGGCAGCAGGACTTTTGCGCAGGTGGCGATCTCATCGACGAGCGCCGCTGCTACATCGGACAACGGGTGGGCGAAGGCTGAAATCAGACCGAAGAAAAAAGGAATGTTGCACGCAATCGGCCTGACCACCACGCCCTGCAGCGGTACGCCGATGGCCGTGAAAGGATCGACCAGCGCAATGCCCAGCCCGACCTTGGCCATCTGCATGGCAATCAGCGACGTATTGGTATCGAGCATGCGCGGCGGCGGCCCCCCGACATCCTGAAAAGCCTTGTCTATGCGCCGACGAAAGCGATAAGGATTGGCCATGGTGATCAGGGTCTGCTGACGCAGCAGTTCCATTGACAACACGTCATAAGTGGCCAGCTCCGAGTCAGCGGGCAAGACCGCCACGCAAGCCGCCTCCCCGATCCAGTGAATATCCAGGCCGCGATGTTCCAGCGGCAGGCTTACGGCACCCAGATCCATGGTTTTCGACAGCACGGCTTGAACCACATGCTCCGGAGACATGCTCTGCAACTGGATTTGCTGGGGGCTCAGGTGCTCAGGCAAGCGTGACAGGGCCGTCGGCAGCAGGCCCGCCGCCAGGGCCGAGATCGCCACCAGCTTGATCTGGTGGTTTTCTTCGTGCGCAATATGTTGCGCACGCTGACGGATGTTAGAACGCCCAGCAGCGCGCTCTCCACTTCGCCATACATCATGAACGCCTTGTGGGTGGGCGTGACCTTCGGCCCGCTGCGCTCGAACAACGCAAAACCCAGTTCCTGCTCAAGCTCCTGAATCGCCCGTGTGACCGATGGCTGAGAACGGCCGAGCATTTTCCCGGCAGCAGTGACACTGCCTGCCGACATGACTGCCGCGAAGGCTTCGAGCTGACGCAAATCCATAAGCATGCCTTGATCGATACATAGACGTTTGGGACGAGTATTACGACGCGCGCCCCCGGCGAGCTCAAGGCGCTAACGTGTATACAGTAGCGGCCCATAGGCCTTGATTATGACACCCTGACACTCTAATTTGTCTTCCGTCCAAAAACCCGCAAAACTGGCAGCGGGCAATACTGCTCATTCATAACGCCCAGTGCATGAAAAGCCGAGCAGTCAGACAGCACTCGGAGCCCGCCGTTCTTCCTCTTCGCGAATCTTGCTCGTCACCGCGCTCTCACTGTCCAAATGCTCAATGACGGTCTTATAGTCTCCATAGTACGGCCTCGACGCGTGCACATAATCATTTTTTATATGAAAAGGCATATCTCTTAGCCTGGAAAAATCATAAGGAATCCCTGAAAAATTAAAGAGAATTTCAACATAATCAATCTCATAAAAAAACGCAGCAATTAACGATAGCCGAGTTTTGCCGACAAAGGTAATGGTTTTATTGTTACTATTGCCTGGCAATCCCAGCACAACGCGTGAAGAGCTTCCGCTTTTTATCTGCTCTGAAATAATACTCAGAAAAAGCATGTCACCCAGTACATAGACATAATCACACGCTTTAATCAGCGCACCTTTACGAACAGCAATATCATTGTTGACATTCATAAAAGCCATCAGGTTTTCTTTAATTTCATTCAGAAGCTGAATGCAGCTGTTCTTTTTTTCGTTGTTGATGGGCTCAACACCCCTTTGCGTACTGGACGTGCTAAAAAAATGCATGTGCAAGCTAGGATGCGCCTCAAAACGACCGATCAACTCTCCGGTGTATTTTTTTTCCGGAAACAAGGCAAAGTATTCAATCATTGCCTTCCTGTGTGCGTAAAATGCATCGGCATTATTTTTAACCCGAGTGATGTTGATCTGCTCTGCTGTCTGCTTTGTCGAGTGCAGCCTGAGCACCAGCAATGACAAGGGAAGGCAGAGCGATAACAAACCCAAGGGAAGACTACTTATTCTCAAAAACTCTACAAACCCCTTAGCGGAATAGTCCGGCGTGGAGCCCCACCATGCCAGAAAACCAAACTCAAGAAAGTACAAAAACGGGATGACAATCGACATCCATAAAAGCTTTTGATTCGACGCACCTGTCATGGCATTCAGTTCGAAAAGCGTCGTGACAGGCTTGAGTCGTTTGTTTCCGGACTCGTCAATTTCATAATGTTGTGACCAGAACAATGCAATTACAAAAACGGCAGGAACCATTATTAGCAAGGCAAGGATAGCGAAATCCATTTCATTCACTCAGTTAAAAACAAGAAGCATTTTGCCATTGCCTGTACTCCGCCACAACCCGATCCAGGTAGATTCAGCCCCAGACCTGCTGAGGTATAAAGCCGCAATCAAAGCTCGCAGCCTGACCTATCACCCGGCGACCATTACCCGGTTCCGGCCTTGCTGTTTGCCCAGATAAAGCGAAGTGTCAGCACGGTTGAGGGTTATCTGAAAAGTCTCGTCCGCTGCGAAGGTTGCCACGGCAAGAGTCGCGGTGACCGAAATAATGCGCTCATCGATCTGGCCAGCCTCCTCGGCTATACGTTTCCAGATCCGCTCTGCGACTCGCAGCGCGTCCTCGGGCGTGGTGTCCGACATGAGTACCAGAAACTCCTCGCCGCCCCAGCGAGCAGCCATATCGCTGTTGCGCACACTTGAGCTGATGATTTCCGCCACCCGTTGCAGTACGGCGTCGCCGGTTTCATGGCCGTGGAGGTCATTGATCTGTTTGAAATGATCGATGTCGAGCAGGATCAGCGAAGCTGACAGCCCCTGTCTCCGGGCCTCCAGCTCGCGTATGCGATGCAGCACTCTTCTGCGGGTATAGAGATTGGTCAGGCTGTCGCGGTTGGCAATATGAAACAGGCTCAGTTGCATCGACGACGTGAAGCGTACCGAGAGTGCAGTGGCATAGATCGACAGAACGGTCGCCGTCAGTGCATTGACGATACCGAATGCATCAAGCACGTTTTGGCTCAGGCCCGATTCCTGCCCCATGTACCGGCGAAAGGCGAAGCATCCTACCAGCGACAGAAGAATTGCCAGGCTGTAGGCAATGCGCCTGATGGCGATCAGTTGAAAGGTGAAGGCAATGATGGGAATCACGCAGAACAGGTAAAAACTGAAGTTGCTTTCCCAGCCCAGTTCCCATGTGGCAAGCAAGGCATGGCCGATGATCTCCAGGCACATCAGTTGTCCGGCCTGCCGATAGCGCTGCCTGCGGATCAGGTAAAGACAGTTGATATAGATCAGTGTGCTGACGATGTTCGCCGCCCACAGGACCTTCATCCCCAGTTCCAGGAACACTGCCAGCAACACACAGTGAATGCCCAGAGCGACGTACACGATCGGCGTGATGTGTTTCCAGAACTGGATAGCCGTGTCCTTGAACAGCTGGGTTCGGTCTTCCGTCGGAAGGGTCATCATCACGTTATCTCGAAATGCAGGTGGAATATGACCATCAGCGTAGGGTTGAGATCATGATGTGTTGTCGGCCTGAACCGACGCCGCTTGATACAGCGACCCGATAATATCTTTTGCCTGCCCGGCCCGGATGTTTTGCACGACTGAAGGAGTCAAATGGACATCAGGCATGATAAGGAGTGCAATCGGAGGTCTGATTTTTTCCGTCCGCCGCCAGTCGACAGGCGCTGCGATACGACGCACGGTAAAGCTGATGGAGGGCCGACGAGGGTGTTTCGTCACTTTGCGGTAGCGATCCCGATTTTCTGGAAATACTATCGGGGCCGTACATTGTGTTGATCGCGCAGTGCTCGACAGCCGGCGAACTGCAGGCAGCCCTGAATGATTCAGAAGGAAGCGTACCGATGGAACGTCTCACCGCAAAAGACTTTGCGCCTGAACTGCTTGAGCTTTATGACTTCTACGCACACGGCAGGATCAATCGACGCGAGTTTCTCGATCAAGCAGCGCTGTTCACATTGGGTGGCCTGACTGCCAGTGCGCTGCTCGCCTCGTTGAGCCCCAATTACGCGCTGGCCGAACAGGTGGAGTTTACCGATCCGGACATTGTTGCCGAGTATGTGTCCTACCCTTCGCCCAAGGGCCATGGTCAGGTTCGCGGCTACCTGGTACGTCCGGCAAAAGCTCCCGGCAAAGTAGCGGCAGTGGTTGTGGCGCACGAGAATCGCGGTTTGAATCCCTATATCGAAGACGTTGCCCGCCGTGTAGCGAAAGCCGGTCTCATCGCGCTCGCACCCGACGGCCTGTCCTCGGTCGGCGGTTATCCGGGTAATGACGACAAGGGCCGAGAACTTCAGCAGACAGTCGATCCGGAAAAGCTCATGAACGATTTCTTCGCCGCTATCGAGTGGCTGATGAAGCATGACGCAACTACCGGCAAGGTCGGCATCACCGGTTTCTGTTATGGCGGTGGCGTGGCCAATGCCGCCGCCGTGGCTTACCCCGAACTGGGCGCTGCCGTATCGTTTTATGGCCGCCAGCCCAGCGCCGAAGACGTGGTGAAGATCAAGGCGCCCGTCATGATTCACTATGGCGAACTGGACACCCGCATCAATGAAGGCTGGCCCGTTTATGAAAAAGCCTTGAAAGCTGCGGGCACGACGTACGAAACGTTCATCTATCCGGGTGCCAACCACGGTTTCCACAATGACTCGACCCCGCGTTATGACGAAGCAGCGGCCAAACTGGCGTGGGAGCGGACGCTGGGGTGGTTTAACAAGTATCTGGTTTAACGGCGCGGTACAGATCTGTGACGCAGAGGATCACGCAAGGCATTCCCGCGCTGGAAAATAACACTATCGTGCGACGCTCTGCGTCGTCTCCAAGACGTGGAGCTTCCCCCCACCGCATCTCCACGCTGGGGCGTACACAACGATAGCCTGAACTGTCACAGCGCCCGCACTCGCGCCAGCAGAATCTGCAGCGGATGCTGCACTGTCTTGCCATCCTGGCGCTTGACCTGGCTGCGACATGAATACCCATCGGCGACCAGTCGGCCTTCATCACCATGGCGCGCAACCAGTGGCTGCCAGGACTGGCTGTAGATCGTGTCGCTGTTTTTTGCGTTTCGGGTTTCATGCCCATAAGTGCCGGACATGCCACAGCAACCGCTGGCCAGAACATCAAGCCTGAGCCCGGTGCGAGCGAAGGCTTGCTGCCAAAGGCCGACACTGGCAGGCTCGTTGGTCTTTTCGGTGCAATGCGGCAGAAAGTAGTAAGTCTCACCTGACGGAGCGTCATGGTTTTCCTCAAGCGCAGACGCAAGCCACTCCTGCGGGAGCATGACCGGCGGCACATTATCGCTGCCCAGCGTCTTGCTGTACTCCTGGCGATACACCAGGGTCATGGCTGGGTCCAGACCGATCAGCGGAATGCCGTACCCGGCCAGCTTGCCAAGCGACTGGCTGTTGAAGCTGGCAGCCTTTTCGAACGCGGCCAGAAAACCCTGCACGTGCAGCGGCTTGCCATTGGGAGCGAACGGTGCGAGATAAACCTGATAACCCATGCGCGAGATCAATTCCAGCCAGTCTGCCGCCAGCGGGGTTTCAAAGTATCGGGTGAACGCATCCTGAACCAGCACCACCGTACGCTTGCGCTCCTGCTCGCTCAACGCGGCCAGACGCTGCGGGGTAGCAATGCCGACATTCCAGCGCGCGCAGGCTGCGCGAAAGTCCATCAGGCTGAGCAATGGGCTATCAACCATACCGGCAACATGTTCGAGCAGGTAACGCACCGGTTTTGCGCCCATGACCGCGTTATACAGCTTGGGGAAGCGCGCCAGATAGGGAATGCTGAACTCCAGCGAGCCAATCAGATAGTCCTTGATCGGGCGCAGGTAACGGCTGTGGTACAGCTCCAGAAAGCGCGATCTGAACTCGGGTACGTTGACCTTGACCGGGCACTGCCCCGCGCAGGACTTGCACGCCAGGCAACCAGCCATCGCATCGTAGACCTGGTGGGAGAAGTCCTGCTGCCCCGCCACTCTGGCTACGCTGTTGACGGTCCGCTTGGCAAGGCTCTTCAGCACATTGGCATTACGTGCCCTGGCACTGGCCGTCAGGACGTTCACATCCTGCTCGCCTTGCAGACGCAGCCACTCCCTGACCAGCGAAGCGCGGCCCTTGGGTGAATGAATACGATCACGCGTGGCCTTCCAGGAAGGGCACATGGCATCGTCAGTGTCGTAGTTGTAACAGGCACCATTGCCATTGCAATGCAGCGCGCTGTCGTAGCTTTGCCAGACACGCTCGTCGATCTTGCGGTCCAGGTCGCCGCGCAGCATCACTTCGTCCACCAGCGTCAGGCGTGCTTCGGGCAGGGTCGCAGGCGTGGCGATCTTGCCGGGGTTGAGCTGATTGAACGGGTCGCACGCGGCCTTGAGCGCCTGCAACGCCGGGTACAATTCGCCGAAATATTCGGGCACGTATTGCGAGCGCAGGCCCTTGCCATGTTCACCCCACAGCAGACCGCCATAGCGTCTGGTCAGCGCGGCAACGGCGTCGGAGATCGGGCGGATCAGAGCCGCCTGCGCGGGGTCTTTCATGTCCAGTATCGGGCGCACATGCAGCACGCCTGCATCAACATGGCCGAACATGCCGTATTGCATGCCGTAGCTGTCCAGCAGCGCACGAAACTCCTGAATATAGTCAGCGAGATTCTCCGGAGGCACCGCCGTGTCTTCGACAAACGGCTGCGGTCGGGCTTCGCCCTTGACGTTGCCGAGCAGCCCCACCGAACGCTTGCGCATGGCGTAGACGCGGTTGACTGCAGCGCTGCCGGTTGCAAGCGTATGGCCAAGACGAACCACCGACGTATCTTTTTGCAAGTGGGCGACGAATGCATGGACACGCTGCTCCACTTCGCCCGGTTCATCGCCGCTGAATTCGATCAGGTTAATGCCAAGGGTGGGCGTGGCGGGGTCTTGCGGGAAATACTCGGCCACGCCGTGCCAGACGATATCCTGCATGGCCAGCATTAACACCTTGGAGTCTACAGTCTCGATGGACAGCGGTTTGTGAGCCATCAATGCCTTGGCGTCCCGCAGGGCGTCCATGAAGCCTGCGTAGCGAACATTGACCAGAATCGAGTGTTTGGGGATCGGCAATACGTTGAGCCGGGCTTCGACGATAAAACCCAACGACCCCTCAGAACCGCAAAGCACGCTGTTAAGGTTGAAGCGCCCGTCCTCCTCGCGCAGGTGCGCCAGATCGTAACCGGTCAGGCAGCGGTTGAGGGGCGGGAAAACGTCCTTGATCAATTGCGCCTGAGTATCGGCAATCTGTCGAGCGCAGCGATACACATCGCCAGCCCGGTCGACGCGTGCCTGTTCGCTGGCCAGTTGCTCGGCACTCAATGCCTGTGTGTTGACGTACGAACCGCCCAATAACACTGTTGACAGTTCAAGCACGTGATCGCGGGTCTTGCCGTAGGTGCAACTGCCCTGCCCGCTGGCATCGGTATTGATCATGCCGCCGACGGTGGCGCGGTTGGAGGTGGACAGTTCAGGCGCAAAAAACAGCCCGTGAGGCTTGAGCGCGGCGTTGAGCTGGTCTTTGACCACCCCGGTCTGCACCCGTACCCAGCGTTCCTCGACGTTGATTTCAAGAATGTGATTCATGTGCCGCGACAAATCGACCACCACACCGTCGGTCAACGACTGTCCGTTGGTCCCGGTACCGCCACCACGCGGGGTAAGCACCACCTGTCTGTATTCGGGTCGCGCAGCCAGCCGGGCGACGATTGCGACATCATGGCTGTCCACCGGGAATACCGCCGCCTGCGGCAGGCGCTGGTAGATCGAATTGTCGGTGGCCAGCACCGTACGCGATCCGTGGTCCCGGGCTATTTCGCCGCGAAAGCCGCCCTCCACCAGGGCATTGAGGAAACGGTCATAGTGACCGGCCTGCTCGGAGGTCGGTTTCAACTGCGCAATCATGGTGGTCTTCCTGGCTGGCTAGGCGTTTTATATGCAAAGCACGTATGCTTCGAAACGCTCGTATGCATGGCGTTATCAACGGCTACCGTGATTCTCCGGTCTGTCGTACTTCAGTGCAAACGTAAAAGATGTCGTTTTTCCATGAGTTTTATGAATGAACACCAGAAGACTGACGCCCTCCATGTCACTGTTGCTTGCCTTCGAGGCCGCTGCCCGGCATGGCAGCTTTACCAAGGCCGCAGACGAACTGGCCTTGACCCAGAGCGCCATCAGCCGTCAGGTGCAGGCGCTGGAAGCGCAACTGGAAGTCGAGCTGTTCAAGCGCGATGGCAGGCGTATCGAACTGACCACTGCCGGGGCGCTGTACCAGCATGAGCTGGCCGCCGCACTGGGTCGTATTCGCAGTGCAACCCTGCAAACCATCGCGCACAAGACCGAGGGCGGTACGCTGCATCTGGCCGTGCTGCCGACTTTCGGCTCCAAATGGCTGCTGCCGCGGATGAATGACTTTTACACTCGGCATCCGAGCTATGTGGTGCATCTCCACTCACGCATCGTGCATGCCGACCTGACGCCGGCGGCCAGCGAGATGAACGCGATTATCTGTGCGGGCAATGGCAACTGGCCCGGTTATGTTGCCCATCCGCTGGTCAGCGAGAAACTGGTCGTCATTGCCAGTCCTGCTGCGCTTGCCGGATACCGGTCGATGACCCCGGCGCAGGTTGCCCAGCATTCGCTGCTGAGTGTGGTATCGCGGCCCAATGCCTGGTCGGACTGGTTTGACAGCAACCGTCTTGCCCATCAGATCATGCGCCTGGGGCCGAGCTTCGAGTTGACCTCGCATTTGATCCAGGCCGTAGCGGCCGGCATCGGTATCGCGCTGGTGCCGCGGATTCTGGTGCAGGACGAACTCAACAGCGGCGAGCTGGTCACGCTGTTCGAGCCTATGGACAGCGGACGTAATTATTATCTGGCGTACGCGACACGTTTTCAGAACTTGCCAGCGCTGTGCGTATTCAGGGACTGGCTGCTGTCGACGCCGTTTCCCGCCCCCTTGTAAGACCTGCCCGCAACAGGAGCAACCGTGCGCATCGAACCCCTTCCGCCTTTGCAGAACCTGATCGCCTTCGAAGCCGCCGTACGGCATGGCAGCTTTACCCGTGCCGCCAGCGAACTGAACCTGACACAAAGTGCGATCAGTCGTCAGGTGGCGCAATTGGAGGAGTTTCTCGGCCGGGCGCTGTTTCGCCGCGAGCACAAGCGCATTCGCCTGACCGTCGCCGGGCAGATTTACGCCGAGCAGATCCAGCGGGTGCTGACGCTGTGTGCCGAGGCCACAGCGCAAGTCATCACCCACAGCGGCGAACAACAGTTGACCCTGGCCTGTTCCAGTGGCGTGGCTGCACTGTGGCTGGGGCCTTTGCTGGGGCGCTATCGCGATGCCTTTCCGGCTGTGGATATCCGCCTGCGCGTGGTCGATGGGCTGGACTCGCTGATCCGCGCCGAATTCGATCTGGCGCTGTATTTCCTGCGCGAAGGCTCGCCGACGGGGCTCGACAGCCGCTTGCTGTTCGCCGAATCGGTAAATGCCTATTGCTCGCCTGGCTACCTGAACGGTCGGCTGCTGGAGCCAGCAGAGTTGCTGGATCACTGCCTGCTGATGCTGGAAGACGGACAACGTCAATGGCTGTCCTGGGGAGACTGGTTCGGACGTCAGGGAGTCGATGCCTCGCTGATCCGCAAGCGCATGACCGTCAACCTGTATCCGGTGCTGGTCGACCTGGCGGTCGCTGGTCATGGCATCGTGCTCGGCTGGCAGCCGATGATCGACCGGCATGTGCAATCCGGTGCGCTGGTGCCGGCATGCCGAAAAAGCATTGGCGCAGTAGGCGGTTATTACCTGCTGACACCCAGTGGCAAGACGCCCCGGCGCGCTGCGCGAGCGTTCGAGAAATGGCTGACAGATGAAATAGCCACGCTGACACTCCGCCTATGACGCTTGCATGCATCTGGCGCATGCAAACCTGCGCAATGAGCGTTTTCTTAAAATCGGCCCAGCACCTAATCTCGACTGAAACGGGCAAAAAGACCTGACTCAGCCGCACTTATATCAACCCTGCCCCTTAACCAATGCAGCCACTGCAGGGGGCCTCCCTGCGTGTATCGCATGCAGGAGCCTATTCAGTGAGCACATTACGATCCTCTGCTTCACGCACCCATGAACAAAAGGCACGCCGCGCGGTGACCGCTACGGTGATCGGCAATGGCCTGGAATGGTTCGACTTCACGGTCTACAGCTTCTTCTCGGTGATCATTGCCAAGGTCTTTTTCCCCAGCGGCAGCGAGCTGACCTCTTACCTGCTGGCGTTGGCGACCTTCGGGGTAGGCTTTTTCATGCGCCCGGTGGGCGGCATTGTGCTCGGTATCTACAGCGACAAGCGCGGGCGCAAGGCGGCGTTGTCACTGACCATCCTGCTGATGGCGCTGGGGACCCTGATCATCGGACTGACGCCCAGCTTCGCGCAAATTGGCTATCTGGCTCCGCTGCTGATTGTTCTGGCGCGACTGCTGCAAGGGTTCTCTGCCGGTGGCGAGATGGGCAGTGCCACCGCATTTCTGACCGAGCATGCTCCGCCCGGCAAGAAAGCCTTCTACTCCAGCTGGATTCAGGCCAGCATCGGCGTCGCGGTGCTGCTCGGCTCTGCGCTGGGTGCCATTCTGTCCAGTTACCTGACCCAGGCGCAGCTAGAAAGCTGGGGCTGGAGGGTGCCATTTCTGATTGGCACACTGATCGGGCCGGTCGGCTTCTATATTCGCAGCCGGGTGGATGAGACGCCGGCCTACAAGGCGGCCAGCCCCGTTGAATCCCCGCTTCGCGAAGTCATCAGGACCTACCCCCGCCAGACGCTGATAAGCTTTTCACTGGTCGTGCTCTGGACGGTCTGTACTTACGCGATCCTGTTCTACATTCCTTCCTACGCCCAGCGTGTGATCGGCTTGCCTTCATGGATGGGCTTCAGCGCAGGCATGATGGGCGGCGCGGTGCTGATCGTCGCCACACCGATTGTCGGTGCCCTGGCAGACCGCAGCGGGCATCGCCCCTGGTTGCTCGGCTCGGCGATCGCCATCTTTTTCAGCGCCTATCCGATGTTCCTGTTCATCAACCAGATGCCAGGGCTGTTTTCGCTGCTGGTCTTTGAGATGGTGCTCGGCCTGCTGATTTCCGCTTACATCGGTTCGATCCTCGCGGCTTTCGGCGAGTTGCTGCCCACCCACGTGCTGTCCACCGGGCTCTCTGTCGCCTACAACTTTGCCGTCACCATTTTCGGCGGCTTTGCCACCTTCACCATCACCTGGCTGATTGCCTCGACCGGCAGCAACCTGGCGCCCGCGTTCTACATCATGTTCGCTGCCGCCGTCAGCGGTATTGGTGCGCTGCTGTATCGCGACCGTGCGCCTGCTGCCCATCGTCCCTTGTCTGGAGCTTTCCAATGAGTATTGCTGATCCTACACGCCTGATCCTGCGCAACGGCCGTCTGCTGGACCTGCAAAAAGGGCAATTGATTTCCGGCCAGGAAGTCGTGATCGAGGGTGAACGCATTGTCGACGTGCGTGCCGAAGGTGAGCCGGCCCCGGCTGGCACTGAGGTCATGGATCTGGGCGGCAGAACCCTGATGCCCGGCCTGATCGACTGCCATGTGCATGTGCTGGCTTCCAACGCCAATCTGGGCATTAATGCCCTGCAACCCAACGCAATCATCATGTACCGCGCCTTGCCGATTCTGGCGGCGATGCTCAACCGCGGTTTCACCACCGTGCGCGATGCCGGCGGTGCCGACTGGGCGCTGGCGCGCTCAATCCAGATGGGGCTTATTCCCGGGCCGAGGATCTTCGCTTCGGGCAAGGCACTGTCGCAGACCGGGGGCCACGGCGACATGCGCGCTCGGGGCGAACTGCTGCTCAATGAGCCCTGCTCGTGCTGTTTCCGGGCCGGGGCCATCGCGCGGGTGGTGGATGGCGTCGACAACGTGCGTCTGGCCGTGCGCGAAGAACTGCAACAGGGTGCCAACCAGATCAAGATCATGGCTTCGGGCGGTGTTTCTTCGCCAACCGACCCGATTGCCAACACCCAATACAGCGAAGCTGAAATCCGCGCCATCGTCGATGAGGCCGCCGCCGCAAACACCTACGTCATGGCGCATGCCTACACCGCTCGGGCGATTCGCCGTGCCATCGAATGCGGCGTAAGAACCATCGAGCACGGCAATCTGGTGGATGCCGACACCGCCCGACTGATGGCCGAAAAAGGCGCATTTGCGGTGCCGACTCAGGTCACCTATGAAATGCTTGCCGAGTATGGCGAACGCTTCGGCCTGCCAGCGGACTCGGTGGCCAAGATCGAAGACGTGCGACAGGCCGGGCGCAACGCCCTGCTGCTGTTCGCCGAAGCAGGCGTCCCGATGGGTTACGGCTCGGATTTACTGGGCGAAATGCACGAGTACCAGACCCACGAACTGAAGATTCGCGCCGAGCTGCTCGGCAATCTGGCGGCGCTGCGCAGTGCAACAAGTGTCGCGGCGCAGATACTTCAGCGTGAGGGCGAATTGGGTTGCATCGCCGCCGGTGCGATCGCTGATCTACTGGTGGTGGATGGCGACCCGCTGAGCGATATCAGTTGCCTGGTCGGTCAGGGCGAGCACTTGGCCATGATTGTTCAAGGCGGTCATGTGCGCAAGAACACCTTGGCCTGATCGGTTGTCAATGGGCGTTGTGGTCCCAGATCCAGCTCCAGACACCCGGCAGGCTGACCGGCTGGCCGGCCTCCTTGACCGTGCGGGCCAGAGCGGCACGCTGTAACTGCGCGCTGTCGTCGTAGAACGGCTGGTCGGCAAGCCGAACGCCAGTCTGACGCGCACTGTCGACCAGAATCTGCAGGTACTCCCGAGCATGCCGCGCGGTGTAGCGGTTCAAATCGTGGAAGGTCACCACCACCGGAATCACACCGTCCACAACAGGCAGTTCACCGGCAGCAATGCGCTCACGCACCTGCGAAAGCTGGCTGACCATGTTCGAACGGCGTCGCAGGCTGAAGTTATAGCCCCAGATCTTGCCGTCGTTGGCACTCAGGTCCGTCAACAACACATGCAGGTCATGGCGCTGATAGGCGCTGAAGGTGCGTTTGTCGTAGTTCCAGAACGGCGGCCGCAACAACGTGGTGGGCACGCCGGTGATCGCGGTAATGATCGCACAGCCCTGGGTCAGTGACTGTTCCAGTTCCTCATCCGTCAACGACCGATGATTGGTGTGATGCGGCGTAGCGGTGTGAAAGCCCAGCAGATGCCCTTCTTCATACTGACGACGCATGATTGCTCTGCCTTGATCACTGTTGCCCGCGCCCGTCGCGCCGGTCTGCACGAAAAACACGGCCTTGATGTTTGGCTGCAACGGGTTGTCGGCCAGGCTGTCGAGCACCGTGATGCTCGGGTTGTAGAACGTCGAGGCACTGGGGCCGTCGTCAAAGGTCAGCAGGAACCGCACCGCAGGCCGCTGGCGCAACTGCTCGGCGGTTTTCGACGTCAGCGGAACTGGCGAGCTGATGCAGGCCGACAGGCTCGCGGCCATGGCCAGTGCGAAAAAGGCCTTGAAAACGGACTTCATCAATGTACGCAATCCTGTGGTTGAGCTGCTGAGGCCGCTTGTAAAGCGCACGCATGATCATTCACGGGTGCGGCAAACACAATCACTGCGGCGCGCAGTTTGTCGGCACCGAAACAACTCATGCGGTTGAAGTCGGCATGGCTCACGGGCATGTGCTGACAGTCTATGGCTTGGCGATGCAGGCTGTGATCGATATCAGGGTCGTGCAGGTAGACAAAATCACTGTCGCAGTCGGTCACCATCACCCAGTGCGGTGCCTTGGAGCGTGTCAGGCGATAGCTGCTGATCAGCACCAGCGGCTTGCCACCCTCTGCCAGTACGCGAGGCAGGTTCAATGAACGGTTGGGCAGCGTTTGTACGCCGCAGGTCTGCAGTTCATGACAGAACTGCTCGTGCACCAGACGGATTACCTGTTTCTTTTGGTCACTGCGCACGCCGCCCAGAAACAGCGGGCCCGCAATCGACACCAGCAGCTTCACGGTAAAGCCCCTGCGCCGCGCAGCCAGCGCCAACCCCTGAGGGCTGCATCCGCCATGGCCGGAGGTCATGAACACCGTAGTCGCCTCACGCCAGATCTGCAGTTCTTCGGCACGTCCCATCAAACGCACAGGTTGCAGAGCCTTCATCGCCATCAACAGGCAGGCAGGACCACAGGTGAACTCCAGGGTCTGCTGGTAGTACGGCACTGAACGGCTGTCCGGCCGGGCATGCTCGACGATGCGCTTCTCGTAACGCAGCGCCGGGGCATGGTCCTGGTAATAGTCGTCGACCTGAGCGAAGCGCCGGTAACCGTTGCGTTCGTACAGCCCGATAGCCGCGTGGTTATCAGAGCGCACCTCAAGGCGCAGGTAAGCGCAGTCGCGGCCCACGGCCTGCTGCTCGGCACGTTGCAACAACTGCTTGCCCAGCCCCTTGCCCCGCGCCGCATCGACAATCGCCAGCGAATACAAACGCCCCAGCGAGGTGCCCCGATGAAACAGCACCAGCGCGTAGCCGGTGAGTTTTCCGGCCTGCTCGGCGACGATCAGGCTGGCATTGGCGCGGCGGATCATCCAGCGAAAGCTGCGCGCGGTCAGACGGTCGCCGTCAAAGCACTGGTTCTCCAAAAGCAGTAAGTCGTCGACATCGGTTTCAACTGCATCGCGAAATATAAAGTCCATCTGCACCGCCGTAAAAGTTGTGTAACGAAACGGGACATTTCAAAAAGCACATGCTTAATAGAAAGCACGTGTTTCCCATCGGATCGATTACACAGGTCAGCGGCACAGGTGAAGATGAACGAAGTATCTGCGCAACTTGCGCTTTCAGCAACAACCAGACGTGCAGACCCCACAACGCTTTTTGCGGCGCAGAGGCAACAGGTGATTATTGTCGAACGGCTTGAAGACTGGGCATCTTACTTCCCCAGCGAAGACTTGATCAGCGCCCAGGATTATCTGGAAAAGCCGCTAAAAGCCAAGACAGGCAAGCGTGTGCAAGTCATCAATCTGTGCCGCAGCTACAAATACCTGGGCCACGGTTATTACTGTTCCCTGCTGGCCGAAGCGCGCCAGCACAATGTCATTCCCTCGGTAAAGACCATCAGCGAGTTGACCCGCAAGTCACTCTACGGCCTGGCCCTCGATGACCTGGACAAGTTGCTGGACACCGCACTTGAAGATCATCCCTATGACGACACCGAAGGGTTTACCCTGACGCTTTACTTCGGCCAGACCACACTGGAGCCATTGAAGGATCTCGCCCGTCAATTGTTTGAAGTCTTCCCCTGCCCGATCCTGATGGTGGAGTTTCGCAAACGCGACAATTGGCACATTGCCGGTATCAAGGCCGGTGCTCTGCCGCGCCTGCGCGATGATCAGCAGGATGAGTTCGCTACGGCGCTGGAAGGCTTCAGCCGCAACGTCTGGCGCCAACCCAGTTCCCGACGCATGGCCCGCTATGACTTGGCTATCCTGCATGACCCACAGGAACAGCTGCCACCATCCAACACCGAGGCGCTGGCCAATTTCATCCGCGTCGGCCAGCGCCTGGGCATTGATGTCGAGCTGATCGAAAAGAAAGATTACTCCCGGCTGGCCGAGTACGACGCGCTGCTGATTCGCGAAACCACCAGCGTTGACAACCACACCTACCGCTTCGCCAAGAAGGCCGAAAGCGAGGGACTGGTGGTCATGGATGACTCCACCTCGGTCCTGCGCTGCACCAATAAGGTTTACCTGACCGACCTGCTCAAAAGCCATGATCTGGGCATGCCATGTACGGAAATCCTCTACAAGGACCGCCCGGAAGAACTGCAGCACGTGGCCACACGTCTGGGTTTCCCGCTGGTATTGAAGATCCCTGATGGCTGCTTTTCCAGAGGTGTGATCAAGGTCAGTACACCCGAGGAAATGCACACGGCAACGACCCAGCTGTTCGAGCACTCGGTATTGCTGCTGGCCCAGGAGTTTTTCTACACCGAGTACGACTGGCGCATTGGCATTCTCAACCGCAAACCGATATTCGCCTGCCAGTACTTCATGTCCAAGGGGCACTGGCAGATCTACAACCACAAGGCAATCGGTGCCGAGGTCATTGGCGAATGCCGCACGCTGGCGGTGCACGAAGCGCCGCGCGCCGTGGTCGAGCTGGCACTCAAGACTGCCAATCTGATTGGTGACGGGTTGTATGGCGTGGACTTGAAACAGTCAGGCGATCAAGTGGTAGTGATCGAGGTCAACGACAATCCGAACCTGGATGCCGGCATCGAAGACGCTTACCTGCAGGATGACCTGTACAGCCTGGTGCTGGAAGAGTTCGTCCGCCGTCTGGAGCTCAAACGCCTCGGCAAAGAATGGTGAAACGATGATTCAGGGCCTGACACTCGATGGCAACCGGTTGCTGACATGTGACCCGCAAAAGGCTCAGGTGCTGTGGTTCAGCAAGCCGGACGCTGGTGAACGCAGGTTATTGATGGAGCGCTTTCACCTTGATGAGCACGCCGTGGCATCGGCGCTGGATCCCGATGAAATTTCGCGCATCGAGTTTCACCCTGATGCCTTGTTTCTGATCTGGAAACGTCCCGAAAACTACTCGGGTAAGGACAGCTTCTCGTTCGACGTTTCGTCCTTTGGTGTGCTGCTCAGTCGGGACCAACTGGTCCTGATCTGTGATGACGATCAACCCTTGAGCGCGCTGGGGGCTCACCGTCCTTTGAACCAGCCGCTGGATATCCTTCTGGAGCTGTTGTTCAACAACATTCATCACTATCTGGGCCATTTGAAAGTCATCAAGATGGTCGCCCGGGAATTGCAGCAGAAATTCAACTCCTCACTGGAAAACCGTCATTTGCTGCAGATGTTCAACCTCAGCGAAAGTCTGGTGTATTACATCAATGCGATCCACAACAATGGTGCAGTCCTGACCCGCCTGCGCAATCATGCGCAAGGCAAGCAATACGCGACTGCCTGCCTGGCGTTGATCGGTGACATGATCATCGAGAACGACCAGTGTTACAAACAGGCCGAGATCTATTCCACAGTGTTCGCGGGCTTGATGGATGCACGGGGCAACCTGGTCAACAACAGCACCAATACCCTGCTGCGCAAACTGACGCTGATCAATGTGGTGTTTCTGCCTCTGAACCTGATTGCCGGGATCGGCGGCATGTCCGAACTCAGCATGATGACCGCCCCGCTGCACTGGTGGGTGGCTTATCCGGCACTGCTTCTGGCCATGCTCGGGCTGGGGGCGGTGATGGTCTGGGGGCTGCGCAAGATGGCTCGCGCGGCCTGAGCGGTTATTTTTCCCAGTCAGCCTTGGCAATCTGCAAGCCATGCAGCCCGTTGTAGGCCGCCCGCTCAGGAGACTGCCAACCCTCCAGCAATGCGGCGTCGAGGTCGTAGATTTCGACACCCAGCGCACGGCAGACGCTTAACGGGTCCTGCGCGTCAGGCCCCCACATCGGCAGTGACAGGTCGCCGCCCGGGCAGGTCGACAACGCACACAGCAGGTCGATTTCAGCGAAAAACTCCAGATAATCGCCCTTTTGCGCCGGACAGGCCTTCATGAAGTACATGTCGTCATGATTGAGGCCTGTGCACTGGAAGATGTTCAGCACGTCATGCACGTCGAATTCGGTCAGCCCGTGCGGCAGCACGGCACGGGTCAGGTTTGAATGACAGTGATGATGAAAGTCTTCGCCGGTCAGCATCTTGTTGACGTAGGGGTCACAGCGCGTGCCAAGCAGATCATGAAGGCGGCCGCCATGCTCGTCGATCCCGTAGCTGGCCAGGCTGTCGTCGGTAATCGTTACCATCGGCCGCAAAAACGGCAGGTTCGACCACAGCCGGTCATGAGTGCTGACATGCGCGCCCTGCAACTGACGCGTACGCGCCGCCCACAGGCGCTCCCGAGGATCGTTGGCATTCCACACATTGAAATCGCCCACCTGCGGGCCAACCGGTGTGGTGACACGAAACACCTGACCGGCCTTGACCTTCCAGGCCCGTCCGGTACGAATGGGTACTTCGAACTGCTCGACGAGGGTGCGCTGCTGCGCATGGGTGCGAATGCGCTCATAAAAAGCGGTATCCACTTGCAGTGCCGCGCCTTTGCTGACCTGGTAGGCGGCTGGGTAGTTTTTGTACATGCGGGGCTTCTCGTTGGCAGGATGTGCAGATTGATCCTGCAAATTGCAGGCCCGATTATTGAAAATCCCGACTGCGCACATCCAGCCCGGTCAGCAACGGCGTGAGGTCGTACAGGCGCTGGGCGATCAGGTGCCGCACACCACTTTTCGATTCCAGTCGCCCGAAAACCTGCAGCAGTTGCGAGCCCACCAATACCTTGCGCTGACGTTCGGCCAGGTCGCGCCAGACCACGACATTGACCATACCGAACTCGTCTTCAAGGGTCACAAAGGTCACGCCACTGGCTGTTCCCGGTCGTTGACGACCAATAACGAGCCCCGCCACGCTGAGGGTTCGGTCGTTTTCCAGGCTCAGCAAGTCTTGTGAGCTGCGAAAGCGTCTGGCAGCCAATTGCCGACGCAGCAAGGCCAGTGGGTGCGGGCCGAGGGTAGTGCCCAGCGTGGCGTAGTCGGCCATCAGGTCTTCGGCCACCGTTGGCAGCGGCAGCGTTACCTGTGTTTCTTCGCTGGGCAAGTCGTTGAACAACGGGCGCTGGGCTTCCACGCCTGCCACTTCCCAGCGCGCCCGGTGCCGATGGCCGATCAGGCCACGCAAGGCCCCGGAATCCGCCAATGCCTCAGCGGCGCGTGAGTCCAGACCGGCGCTCTGAGTCAGGTCGGTGGCATCGGCGAATGGCTGCTTCAAGCGCGCTTTTTCAATGCGTCGGGCATCCTCCTCGCGAAAGCCACGCACCATGCGCAGCCCGAGGCGAATCGCCAGATTGCGCGTACTGTCGGGATGGTCGAGCGGCTCCAGCGAACAATCCCAGTTGCTGTAGCGCACATCCACCGGGCGGATTTCAATGTGGTGGCGACGTGCGTCCTGTAACAATTGATCCGGGCTGTAAAACCCCATCGGCCAGCTATTGATCAGCGCGCAGGTGAACGCTGCCGGCTCGTGGCATTTGAGCCAGCAACTGGCGTAGGTCAGCAAGGCGAAACTGGCGGCATGGGACTCGGGGAAGCCGTAACTGCCAAAACCCTTGATCTGTTCGAAAATCCGGTCGGCAAAGTCTGCGTCGTAGCCGTTTTTCAGCATGCCGTTGCGCAGCCGCTCACGATGCGGTTCCAGCCCGCCGTGACGTTTCCACGCGGCCATCGCACGGCGCAATTCGTCCGCCTCACCGGGTGTGTAATCGGCGGCGATGATCGCCACTTCCATGACCTGTTCCTGAAACAGCGGCACGCCCAGGGTGCGCTCAAAGACACTTTTTAGTTTAGGCGGATAGGTGATGGCTTCCTCTTTATTACGTCGACGCAGATACGGGTGAACCATGTCGCCCTGAATCGGCCCCGGCCGGACAATGGCGACTTCGATGACCAGATCGTAGAATTTTTCCGGCCTCAGGCGTGGCAGCATGGCCATCTGCGCGCGGGACTCGATCTGGAACACGCCGATGGTGTCGGCGCGGCTGATCATTTCGTAGGTTTTCCGGTCGTCGCCCGGAAGACTTGCCAGGGTCCATCGTTTACCACGGTGCAAATGCACCAGATCGAACGTACGGCGCAACGCGCTGAGCATGCCCAGTGCAAGGATGTCGACTTTCAACAGACCGACCAGGTCCAGGTCGTCCTTGTCCCACTGGATGATCGTGCGGTCGGCCATCGCAGCGTTTTCCACCGGCACCAGCGTGTCCAGCGGGTGTTCGGAAATGACGAAACCGCCCGGATGTTGTGACAAATGCCGGGGAAAACCGATCAGCTCGCTGGTCAAAGCCAGTACACGCTTGAGGATTGGCATGTCGGCATCGAAGCCGTATTCGCGCAGGCGTTCGGGCGACGGCAGCGAATCGCTCCAGCGGCTGAAGGCATCTGCCAGGGCGTTGATCTGGTCAGGCGGCAAACCCAGCACCTTGGCCACATCACGCACCGCGCCCGAACCGTGATACGTGCTGGCCACTGCAGTCAGCGCCGCCCTGCCCCGACCATAACGCCTGAACACGTACTGAATGACTTCTTCGCGGCGGTCGTGCTCGAAATCCACGTCGATGTCCGGTGGCTCGTTGCGTTCTCTGGAGATGAAGCGCTCGAACAGCAGGTTGCTCTGTTCCGGGTTCAGCTCGGTGATCCCCAGCGCATAACACACTGCCGAGTTGGCCGCCGAGCCCCGTCCCTGGCAAAGGATATGCTGGCTGCGAGCAAACTCGACGATGTCATGCACGGTCAGAAAGTAGCTGTCGAACTTCTTTTCCGCGATCAGGGCCAATTCCTTCTCGACCTGCGCACGGGTGGCTGGCGTCAGCCCGTTCGGCCAGCGTTTGCGGGCACCGCGCTCGGTCAATTCACGCAGCCACGACGTGGGTGTCTGGCCTTTGGGGACCAGCTCGTGCGGGTATTCATATTTCAAATCGCCCAGATCGAACGTGCAGCGCCGGGCAATACGCACCGATTCGGCCAGCAGCCAGTCCGGGTAATGCTCGGCAAGCGCATTCAGTGGCCGTAAATGGCGCTCGCCGTTGGCAAACAACAGGTGCCCTGCCTCGGCCACGGTCGTGTGATGGCGAATGGCAGTCATGGTGTCCTGCAGCGCGCGCCGACCGCGCGCGTGCATGTGCACATCACCGCTGGCAACTGCCGGGACACCCAACGATTGCGCCAGCGCCAGCAAGTCGGCCAGACGCTGCTCGTCATCCGCGCCGCGATGTAACTCCACGCCGAGCCAGAGGCGCTCGGCAAAGCGCTCACGCAACCAGCGTCCATGCGCCAGACAGGCTTGTGCGTCGCCTTCGATGTCCGGCAACCAGATGGCCAGCAAACCGTCCGGTGAAGGCTCGAAATCTTCACGCAACAGCCGGTATTCACCTTTTCTGGCTCTGCGGCGTGCCACCGTGATCAATTTGCACAGCGCCTCATAGCCTGTCTGGCTTTCCACCAGCAGCACAGCTTTCGGCCCGTTCTCGATGTGCATTTCGCTGCCAATGATCAACGGCAGGCCGGTGCTGATGGACGCCTGCCACGCACGTACGATACCGGCCAGCGTGCACTCGTCAGTAATGGCCAGCGCCTGATAGCCGTGGCGCGAGGCACGTTCGAACAGCTCACGGGCGCTTGAGGCACCGCGCTGAAAACTGAAGTTGGACAGGCAATGCAGCTCGGCGTATTCGCCTGTCATGCGAACCAGCCATGCAGCAGCAGTTCACCCTGCTCACCCACGCTGCGATAGGCCCAGGCGCGCTGGCCGCTGGAGGTTTCGACCAGATAGTAGTCACGACGTACATCGCCGCCGTCCCACCAGCCTGATTCGATTCGCTCGGGCCCGGCCACAATACGCGTTGCATGAAGCGGCAGCGGCTGGGGCTCTCGCAACAGCCAGCCCGGGCGCATACAACCTTTGGCCGGCAAGACCGGTTTGCTTGTGCTGTGCGGTTGCCAGGCGCATTCAGGGCGGTGATCTGCCTGAGCACGCAAGCCATTGACCGACTCGTCGCCCAGTCGCGCACGCAGGCGCTCGCGCAGTTGCTCCCAGGGCAAGGTCTGTTGCACGCGCTCATCAAACAACTGCCGGTGTGCCGGAACAAAATCCGGCAAATCCTGCGCCAGCAAGCGCACGGCACGTACCGGCGACGTCACCAGCATTTGCTCCAGCCTGCCGCGGGCCAGTTCGAACAACATCGACGCATCGCGCTCGGCACTCAGTAGCCCGACTGGCACCACAGTCTCCGGACCTTCCACGTGCTCCAGATGCAGGGAAAATCGCTGCACACCGCTGTCACGTCCGGCCAGAAACAAAGCCAGATCGGCGATCAGCCGCTTTAGAGGAAACAACAGGGCCTGATGCGACTCGACGTCGAAATTCAGCTCGATGCGTATATCGAAGAAGTCCGGCGGTGTGTAGTACTCCAGTGCCACCGGTCGCTCGCCGAGCAGTGTGTCGAGATGCTGCAGCACGCTGGCCGGAAACCGCCGCGCCAGTGTATCGCGCGGCAGGGCCAGCACCTGCCGCACAGAGCGCAGTCCCATGCGCGTCAGGGCCGTGGCGGCTTCGCGGCTCAGGCCGATGCGTTCCAGCGGCATCTGCTCCAGGCTGCGGCGCAACGCCTGCGGGCAATCGATGTTCAGCCCGTCATGCAGGTTGGCCAGCATTCGTGCGGCTATCGGGTTGGGCGCGACCACGATGCGATGCCGAAAGCCCTGCGCGGTCAGTTCTTCACGCAGGCGCGCTTCGAATACCGGCCAGGGGCCGAACAGCTTGAGGCTGGACTCGATTTCCATCAGCAGTACCCGAGGGTACTTGAGGCTGACATTGGAGCTGAAGCCGTACGCCCAGGCCGCGAGCAGTTGCTGCAAGCGCTCAATGTCGGCTGGATCATGCTCGACCGTGGTGAACTTCGACACCAGCGCCTGCGCGGCTGTCAGCGACTGCCCGGCTTTCAAACCCAGCGCGCGCGCCGCTGGGTTGGCGGCTTGCAACACGCGACGTTGAGCACTGCCGCTGATCAGCGCCAGAGGCTCATCGGGATCACTGCAACGACGCATGACGCCGTCGAGCGCCAGTTGCGGCAGCAAGACACAGGCCCAGAGCATAAGAACCTCAAGCGTCGGTCGGGAATGGAAGGGGAAAAGGCGGCGCAAGCCCGCCCCGGCACTTGAGCACCCGCAGCTGCGCAGGACGGGTATCGATAGCTATCCGCAGGGCTGCAGGTGAAGGGTTGGCGGCGGCCTGCTGCGGACGACAGGCAAAGGCCAGGGTCTGACCGGTTTCAGCAGCGACCTGCAAACGTCGCAGCGCGCGGTCATCAACCAGGCCGGGCCAGCACACGACCGCGCCACAACTGCCAGACCGCAGGCATTGTTCGGCGGCCCAAAGGGCATCGCGAGCACTGGCCTCGATGACGACAAGCTGGCGCAGGTCGACCCCCGCAGCCAGCCAGGCCTGCGGGTACGGAATATAGGGCGGTGCGACCAGCACGATACGCTCGCCCATGCCGGACAATCTTGCCAGGCTTGGCCACAGCAAGCGTAATTCGCCACTGCCATTGGCCAGGATGAGGATTTCCGTCAGCGCCGCCGCAGGCCAGCCGCCGGTGGGCAAGGCGCTGTCCAGCAACGCATGGCCACTGGGGTGCGGACTGACCTGCGGCGCGCCCTGCTGGCGCCCTTTCCAGACCCTGCGCTCATCCAGCAAGGCGTCCAGGCTGACCACCGCGCCCATCATTCGCGGCGAACCAGCCCGCAGAACACACCCTCGATGGCGAATTCCTGATCAGGCGTGACAACAATCGGTTCGTAGGCCGGGTTGCGCGGCAACAAGCGCAACTGATCGGCGCTGCGTTGCAGGCGCTTGATGGTGACTTCACCGTCCAGACGGGCGACGACAATCTGCCCGTCACTGGCCTGTGGGTTACGGTGCACGCCAACCAGGTCACCATCGAGAATACCGTCCTCGATCATCGAATCGCCCTGCACGCGCAGAAGGTAGTCAGGCACACGAGTGAACGTGCTGCGATCCAGATGCAGTGTGGTGTGTATATCGAGATCCGGCCCGATAGGCGCACCTGCTGCCACACGCCCCAGTACCGGGATTTCCAGCAATTCAGGCCGAGGCTCACTGTTCAGCAGGCGGATACCACGCGCCTGATGCGGTACGACTTCGATCAGACCCGCCTCAGTGAGGGCTACAATATGTTTGCGCGCCACGCTGCGCGAAGCAAAACCGAAAGCCTCGGAGATTTCCGCCAGGCTCGGCGATTGCCCTTGCTGCGCGATGCGATCGCGGATGAAGGTAAGAATTGCGCTGCGACGGGGAGATAATCTGCTCATGGAGTACATTTGTACTCCATTGGGAATTTTGTGACTAGTACGGTTTGTCGGATTGACGCCGCACGCTCTTGCGCTTCGTAGACGTCAATTATTCGGATTTTCACAACGGTGAAATAAGAAACTCCCGGTTTATTGCGCCAGCCAAAGCGTAGAGACTCAACGGCTCTTTCAACGCTCAGGAGCACTCATTGTGATCACGCGCCAATTGGGTCACCACGGTCCGCAGGTTTCTGCCATCGGGCTGGGCTGCATGGGAATGTCGGATTTCTACACCACCGGCATCGACGAGAAGGAATCCATCGCCACGCTGCACCGCGCACTGGAGTTGGGTGTCACCTTTTTCGACACGGCTGACATGTATGGCCCGCACACCAATGAGGCCTTGCTCGGTCGTGCACTCGAGGGCAAGCGCGAAGGTATTTATCTGGCCAGCAAGTTCGGTATCGTGCGTGGCGATGACCCGCATGCGCGTGGCGTGAATGGCAGCCCGGCGTACATTCACCAGTCGATCGACGCCAGCCTGAAACGGCTGAATACCGATTATCTCGATCTTTACTATCAGCACCGTGTCGATCCGAGCGTGCCCATCGAGGACACCATTGGTGCCATGGCTGAACTGGTCAAGGCGGGCAAGGTTCGCCATATAGGCATCTGCGAAGCCAGCGCAGCGACCATCGAAAGAGCCCACAACGTGCATCCGCTGGCGGCCGTGCAAAGTGAATATTCGCTCTGGTCGCGCGATCCGGAGCATGACAATGTGCTCGTCACTTGCCGTCGTCTGGGTATTGCTTTCGTGGCCTACAGCCCGCTGGGGCGTGGTTTTCTGACGGGGGCATTGCGCACCCCGGACGATTTTGCTGCCGATGATTACCGTCGCTTCAGCCCACGCTTTCAGGGCGAAAACTTCAATCGCAATCTGGCACTGGTAGAAAAAGTCAAAGCGCTGGCTGCGGCCAAGGGCGTCAGCGCATCGCAATTGGCGCTGGCCTGGGTACTTGCTCAAGGCAATGACATCATTCCCATCCCGGGGACCAAGCAGCGCAAGTATCTGGAAAGCAACGTGTCAGCTGCTTCATTAACGCTGAGTACCGATGAGCTGGCCCAACTGGATGCGATTTTTCCGCCGCAAGGGGCCGTGTCAGGCGAGCGCTACAGCGCGGAATCGATGAAGTCGCTCAACGGCTGAGGCTTATGAGCTCTGTGCGTGCCCAGCGTCAGGTTGTCGTGGGGCACGCCACAGTGCCATTGTTCAGGCCTTGCTTGTGATTCTTGTAATCCAGCGTGGCCTTGCCGTCGACCCACTTGAGGGTGACAACGACCACTGAGTCGAAATCATCATTCGTCCAGTCATCCAGCAAATTGGTGCTCTTGCCGGACGCTTCTTCAGCAACCTTGTTGATCAGTTCCGGCAGGTAGCCATGAGACCAGGCGGTGTAGATGATCGAGTTATGGTACTTGTCGCGCATCAGTTCGTCGGCCAGGTCGCTGGTGTCGTTGGCGCCGAAGTCGATGTTGACAGGCAGTCCCAGCTTGATGGCGCTAGGCCCCACTGTCATCAGAGGACGAACGTAGCTGTAGGACAGATCGCCCTCACCCTCTTCCACGTGCCGGCTTGGATTGGCTGCGAAGATGAAATCGGCCTTGCCGAACTCCCTCGGCAGGACCTCCGACAGTTCGATGGCCCGGTTGAGCCCCTGGCAGTTCAGTTGCCCCAGGCCCATGGCCGGTTTTTCCGCATGACGAAGAAACACCAGCGTCTGTGTGCCGTTCTTGGGCTCGGCATGAACGCCCTTGCCCATGGTGAACAGGGCCAGTGCAGAAGCCACCAGCAAAGATGGGAAAAAGCACCATGCGATGCGGCGCTGGAGTCGGGTAATAACAGGCATTTTCGGCATATTCATTATTTTCTGAGTCCGGTGCGTATTGAAAAGGGATCAGCCATCTGGCTTGTGCGAATACGCAGGCTTTGTACAGCTCGCCCCAGGAATTCTGCGGATCGGTCGAACGAAGGCGCGATCGGCGCACGCTCATGGATCACGCGCGAATCTTAGTGCGCACATGTTTCGAAATTAAGAATGTGGACGTTTAGGAGTGTCAAAAAACGATTCTGTTGCAAACCTTGCGAAAAAAAATCACTCGGCAAGCAGAAAAACTGCCAGAAAATCGTCGAAAGGTGCGTCATTAGCCGACTGCTGCTGTAGCAACAGCGATTCAACAGGCTGCTGCCAGATCAACATCATTCCAGCAGAGAAATCCCCCGAAACCGCGCTCGTTCAAGCTGCAAAGTGTTTGGCACAGAGCATGCAATATTCCATTTGTGAATTTCATGCTCTCCGGACTGCTTTTTTTGAAATATGCAAACCAGTCTGGCAGCCCTGTATCCCTGATCTGGATGCCCACTATGCCACAACCCTTTATCTCTTTTCGGTTGCAGACGCCTCGAGCCCTGATTCGCTGGATGACAGCCACCTGCGCATTGGCATTGAGCCTGCAGGGCGCAGCACAGGCCGCTGAAGCTGCACCTGCCGAAGTCCGTCTGGATTACGCCTATTATTCGCCGGTCAGCCTGGCACTCAAGCATTTCGGCTGGCTGGAAAAAGCGCTTCCAGATGCGAAAGTCACTTGGGTACTGAGCCAGGGAAGTAACCGTTCACTGGAATACCTGAACAGCGGCAGCGTCGACTTTGCTTCGTCGGCCAGCTTGTCTGCAGTACTGGCCAGAGCCAACGGCAGCCCGATCAAGTCAGTGTATGTATACAGCCGGGCGGAGTGGACGGCACTGGTCGTGCGTAAGGACTCACCTCTGCAATCGGTTAGCGAGCTGAAAGGCAAGAAAATTGCCGCCACCAAGGGCACTGACCCTTACCTGTTCACATTGCGCGCCCTGCAAAAGGCCGGTCTGAAAAAAGACGATGTCGAGCTGCTGCACCTGCAACATCCCGATGGCCGTACAGCCCTTGAGAAAGGTGACGTAGACGCCTGGGCCGGACTTGATCCGCACATGGCCGCCAGTGAAATCCAGTCCGGCTCGCGCCTGCTTTACCGTAACAAGGACTTCAACAGTTATGGCGTACTGAGCGTCACGGAAGCTTATGCCAAAGAGCATCCGCAGGCGATCAGGACGGTATTGGGCGCATATGAAAAAGCCCGTGACTGGGCCGTGAAAAACCCTGACGAACTGGCCAGGTTGCTGGCTACCGAGTCAGGCTTGCCGCTCGAAGTCGCCAAGCTGCAATTGACCCGCACAGACCTGAGCAACCCACAGTTGAGCGAGAAAGATGTGCAGGCATCCAAGTCTGCGGCGCCGATTCTGGTGTCCGAGGATCTGGTGCGCAAAGGCGTGAATGTGGAGCAGGTCATTGATCAGTTGATCACCCCCGAGTTTTCCAAAACCGTGATCACCGCCACATGATCAGCCGGAACGAGTCCTTGCCTGCTTCGGCGCAGGCAGCCTTGCCTGACAAGCAGCGCACGCTCTGGCAGCGCTGCAAAACGCCACTGAAAGGTCTCGTGGTGCCTGCCGCAATCATTTTATTACTGGAAGTTGTCGTACGCGTCGGCTGGCTGCCGTCCTACCAGATGCCTGCCCCCAGCGAGATCGTCCTGACACTGCGTGATCTGGCAGATGGCGCACTGTGGAAACACCTCAGTGCCAGTCTCTTGCGTGTGCTCAGCGGCTTTGCAATCGGCGCAAGCCTGGCCCTGGGATTTGCCGCATGGGTGGGGCTCAGCCGTGAGGCGGAGGCGTACCTTGAGCCGACGTTCGCCGGACTTCGCTCTATCCCCAGTCTGGCCTGGGTGCCGCTTCTGCTGCTGTGGCTGGGTATTGGCGAAACATCCAAGGTTGTACTGATTGCCATTGGTGCATTTTTTCCTGTCTACCTCAATGGCGTGGCCGCGATTCGAGGTATCGACCGAAAGCTGGTGGAAGTCGGCCAGGTGTACGGCTTCAGCCGCTATCGCCTGACCCGACGCATTCTCCTGCCCGCCGCCCTGCCCGGCCTGTTTACCGGATTGCGCAGCGGCATGAGCCTGTCATGGATGTTTCTGGTGGCTGCCGAGCTAATCGCCGCCACCAAAGGCCTGGGCTACCTGCTCAGTGACGGGCGCGAAACATCACGTCCGGACATCGTGCTGGCGGCCATCATCGTTCTGGCCACGCTGGGCAAGTTGAGCGACGGCTTGTTGGCGGGGCTGGAAAAACGCTTTCTGGCCTGGCGGGACACATTCACCGGTCAAAGCCGTGAGGGTTGATAAATGCCGGACTCATTGATGGACATACGCGTAGACCGCAAAGCGTTTGCTGGCCATACCGTGCTGCATGACATTGATCTGTCACTGCAGTCCGGTGAAATAGTCAGCCTGCTGGGCCCTAGCGGCTGCGGTAAAAGCACGCTGCTCAGAATCGTCGCCGGGCTGGAGCAGGAGTTTCATGGCTCGGTGAAACGTATTCAGGGCGAAGTCGCGTTCGTGTTTCAGGAGCCACGTCTGATGCCCTGGCTGACCGTCGAACAGAATATCGGCTTCAGCGACGATGACGGATACGACCGCAAGTGGGTAGGTCAGTTGATCGAGGAAGTGGGCCTGGCCGGTTTTGCCGACGCCCTGCCGAAGGCGTTGTCCGGGGGCATGGCGCAACGTGTGGCCATCGCTCGCGGCCTGTATTCTCATCCGACGATATTGCTGCTGGATGAACCGTTCAGCGCAGTGGACGCGTTTACCCGCATGAAGCTGCAGGACCTGTTGCTGCAACTGGCCGAACGTCATGCCATCACCCTGCTGCTGGTGACCCATGATGTCGATGAGGCGCTGTACTTGAGCGATCGTGTACTGGTGATGGGCAGCCGTCCTGGCACGATTACCCACGAACTGCCGGTCGGACTGCAAGCGCCAAGGGATCGCCGTGATCCGCTACTGGCCCGGCTGAAGGCTCAGGCACTGACCGAACTGCATCAGGCTCATATCATCTGACGCCCGTGATCAGTCGGGCTCCCTGCTCATTTACCGGCCAGCTTTGAACTCCTTCCAGAGTCCTTGACGCAATGCTTCGATATTGACCGGGACCTGAGACATCACGAACAAACGGCTCAACATGTCGGCGTCCGGGTACACCGTGGTATCTGTCCACAGACCAGGGCTGATCAACGCGTCTGCCTTTTCGTTGCCGTTGGCGTAATGCACGGTATTGGTGATGTTGGCGATCACTTCAGGGCGCAACAGGTAGTTCATGAACGCGTAGGCAGCCTTGGTGTCCGGAGCATCAGCCGGGATGGCTATCATGTCGAACCACATCAGCGCGCCCTCTTTTGGAACGACGTAGCTGACTGTGAAGGCGTTGCCACCTTTTTGTGCCTGCTCCTGCGCCAGTGAAATATCCCCGGAATAGCCCACCGCCACACAGATTTTGCCTGTAGCAAGATCGCCAATGTAGTCGGCAGAGCTGAAATTGCGCACATATGGGCGTACCTCATCGAGCTATGCCTTGGCCTTCTTGTAGTCATCCGGTGCCTCACTGTGCGCAGGCAAGTCGAGGTAATTCAGGGCGATGGGCATGAGTGCCGGTGCACTGTCCAGAAAGGCGACACCGCACTGGGCAAGCTTTTTCATGTTCTCCGGTTTGAGAACCAGATCCCAGGAGTCGAGCGGCGCATCCTTGCCGAGAATCGCCTTGACCCTGGCGACGTCATAGCCGATTCCGGTACTGCCCCACAGGTACGGGAAACCATGCTGATTGCCGGGATCACTGCCCTCCAGCGCCTTGAGCAGGACCGGGTTGAGGTTTTTCCAGTTGGGCAACTGGCGCTTGTCGAGGGTCTTCAGCAAACCATTCTCGATCTGTCGCCCCATGAAATGAATGGACGGAAAAACCAGGTCGTAGCCGGAATGGCCTGCGACCAGTTTTGCATTCAGCGCCTCATTGGTGTCATAGGTGTCGTAAGCTGTCTTGAAACCGGTGGCGGCTTCGAAATTTTTCAGGGTGTCCGGGGCAATGTAGTCCGTCCAGTTGTAGATATTGACCGTCTCTGCCGCATGGCCGGTCGAGGCCAGCAACATGAGTGCAGCAAGGGATTTTCTCAGCATGTGCAGTTCCTCGGGTCAATAGCGACAGCTTGCCCCAGACCGGGCATGAAAACCATCCTCGTCAAAGCAGATTCAGTTCATTGCAGGGGCTTTCGACAGAGCCTTGGCACATGCATGAAACCTGCCCATCAATACCTTCTGATGACGCGAGTCATATAATTGATTTTTTTGTGCTGCGTCATAAAAAATTTTTCCAGATCGGTGCTGGCAAGTGCTACTTTCAGTATTCGTCAGACCGCTCAGCGATCCTGCTGGAAAGCAACCCGATCGATCGATAGTCTTTTGCACGGATCTATCGCCTCGTCATCATGGCTTTACCGGACGAATTCTGGCTGTCTGCCTACCCATTGGAGCAAGGGAAGTGCTCGATTGATTCAGGTGGGCCATTGTCATGAACAAAGTCACATTCCCCAATGCATGCCAACTGATGCGCTGGCACTTTCATCCGGTGGGCTTTGAAGCTTCGATGGATGCGCCAGGCAGCATGATTGCGCGACTTTTCGACCGTGCCAGCGGTGAAACAGTCGTTGCCATTGCCGGTCTTCCCTGCTCCACCGTCATGAATGCCGCAGACGTAGAGCGCATCATCGAGGCAATCGAGGATGAGCTGGAACTGTTCGGCACCCAGGTCCATCAACAGGTCGCCGGTTTTTCCTGAAATGACAGCCTCAGCCTATGCGGACCCTGTTTCTCAAGTCTTCGAAGAAAGGCTTGTCCTGCGCGATCCTGTCTGACGCTTTGGGCATCTGAGCGCTTTCCCCTGCGCCTGTGCTTTCATCGATATACCAATAACAATGCCTCGCCGAACGAGTAATGGCTACATACGCCAGGCGCAAGACTTCATCCTTCTGTGCGGTATCGAATGGCTGAAGATCGTTCGCGTCACCCAGCCCTGCCAAACGGTAAACCTGATTCTTGTAAGACGAGACGGTCAGATGCTGGCAATCACCCAACAGAAATACGGCATCCGCCTGCAAGCCTTTGGAGCTATGGTAAGTCAGCGTCCTGATGCGACGGCCTTGCGCGCCCAGCGCTGTATCAGCATCAATCAATGCCTGCAGACGTTCCGGGAAGCGTGCTTTCTCGCTGCCTTTGCGGTACAGCAGCAAGATTGAGTCACCGTCGTTGTAATGCTCGGCTACACGCTCGGCAAGTTCGTCGTCGTCGCGATCCAGCACTTTGACCGGCAGCAGCTCCTGAGGCGCACCACTGGCACGAGCCTTTTTGCCTGGGATCGCTGGCGCTGCACGGACGACATGCTCAGCCGCGTCGATAATATGCTGATGACTGCGGAAGTTGTCGCTGAGCATGACCTTTGTGGTTGCCGGAGACGAGAACTCTTTGGTGAATTCCATGAAGTACTTCGGCGAGCTGCCGCGCCAGCCATAGATGGATTGCCAGTCATCACCGACGCACAGCAGCGAAGAGTGCTGAGCGGTTCGTCCCACATGCAGGGCCGGGCCACGACGCCTGATTTCGCGCAGACTGACCCGAATCCATGAGACGATCTGCGGCGAAACATCCTGAAACTCGTCGATCATCAGATGCGCCAGAGGCCTGAGCATCTGATCACTGACGTGCTTGAGGTTATCGGGTGACGTTTCACCGAACAACGCAAACATTCGGTTATAAGTCATGATGGGTGGCGATTGGGCCAGCAGGTGAGTTTCGAAGGCTTTCCAGAACAGGCTGAGCGCTTCGAAAAAGAATCGGTCCGGGTCATCGCTGGCAAAGCTCATTCCGGCCACGGCGCTCGGCACATCCAGCCCCAGGTTCTCGATGAAGCTCGCAGCTGTCACAAAACAGTCGAGCAGTGGTGCGGCGCCCAGCTCGCCCTTGACCCGATAGTCGAACCCGGGCCCGGCCACTGCGTCCCCCGCCAGAGACTGTAAAATCTTGCCGGCAGATTGATAGTTATCCATCCATATCAATGGCTTACTGCAGAAAGCTTGAAGCAGTGTGCGCTTTATGACCCCCTCAGCCCATACCGGTAATTTGGCCCCCGGTCGCTTGAGTTGCTGGTCTTCGCTGGCGTCCAGGCCCAGTACGACCCATGCATCCAGCTCAGCGATATAGCCATGAAAAAAGAATGGAAATCCATTTATTTCAACGACTTGTCGCATAGGCTCAATGCCTTTTATAGGCCAGGCACCGGCACGAATCCACAAGTCCTCGATGGTGTCACACCACTCTTCATCCCGTTTCGAGGATAGCTCGGTCACCGTAATGCGCTTCTGCACGTCAGGGTGATCGCGATCCAGTTCCTTGAGCTGCAAAGCATGGCGATAAAGCGGTGCCATAACCTCACGAAAACGCTGATTGTTGACGTAAAGGTCGCGATAGCAGAGGTTGAGTTGCTGACGCTGTGCATCGTTGATCCGCAGGTCGAAAGGATTGCTGTCAGCCTCCTCCAGACTGGATGGCTGACTGCTCAGGTTCTCGAACGCCCGCACTTGCTCGAACCCCGGAAGGCTGCGCACCAGTGGCAGAATACGCGAGTGAAAGGTGCGAACCAGATCCCGTGCCTGCTTCTGCCCCAGCACATGTCCCCACAAAGCCATGACATCAATCAGCTTGCCGATGAAGTCCTTGCGCGACTCGCGAGTGAAGGTCACGACCGTCATCGCGTTCAGTTCGAAGCCCAGGTAATGATGCAACAGCAAAATGCGCAGCACCAACGACGTGGATTTGCCCGCACCGGCCCCGGCAATGACATAGGTGGACGGTGTGTCGCTGAAAATCATCCTCCACTGCGCGGTGCTGGGCTGAGCATGTACGGGAAGCTTTTCGGCGACATCGGCTTTGATGCGCTTTTTCAGTTCTGGCGTGAGCGCCAGGCGCCAGTCGTCGAACAGATGATCGTCAACCTTGGGACCTCGATGCCGGGCTGGCCGGGTATCGTTGATGACCAGCACCTGACGGCTCAGCTCCTGGCCATCCAGATAACCGTCGGCATACCCTTCGCGCATGCCTTCGATGTGCCCGTTCAGGTAGCCGTCGGCGTGCCCCTGAAACCATGACGGAGTGTGTTGCGAGCCAAGACCGGTAAGGCCACGGCCTATCAGGCGCGATAACAGACGCTTGAAAAAAGGCAGTTGCCGGGGCGGCACGAGATCGACATCCAGGTCATGGGGAAGCGTAGAAGGAAGGTCGTCAGGCACGCAGACTCCGGCGGGTGGCTTGCAGGCAAAGGTCGCCTATGGTGGCCGGAATTGCGTACAGGTTCCAGCGAAATGCTTGCCTGTCAGTGTGTTAGCCGATCAACTGCATGTTCTGTGATAAGTGCTATCAGACTGGCATGACCGATTTTGGCACCAGCGCGCCTGGGTGCTGAATTACGATGCTGGCCAGACGGTGCCCTGCTTCGGCAGCCTGTCGCGGGTGTTCACCCATGAGCCGTGCGGCCAGATAGGCTGCGCTGAACGAGTCACCCGCAGCGGTGGTATCGACGACACGCTCTACCTGTTGCGAGGCGATTTCGAACCGTTCGCCGCCAGCCTCAACAAGGCAGCTTTGCGCACCGCGCTTGACGACCACCTCACCCATGCCGCGGTCCCGATAGGCCGCCAGCAAGTGCTCACTGTCTGCGTAGCCATACAGTGCCTGTTCATCGTCTTCGGTGAGCAAGGCCAGATCCACATGCTGCAGGCACGCCTGATAAGCCTCGCGAGCCTGCTCCACGCTGGCCCACAACCGGGGCCGGTAGTTATTGTCAAAAGCCACCCTGACGCCGCGCTGGCGAGCACGGCCAAGCGCCTCCAGCAATCGCGCCCGTCCCTGCTCGCCAAGCACCGCCAGAGTAATGCCGCTGAAATACAACACGTCGTAGCTGGCCAGCGCCGCGAGGATCGGCTCTGCCGCTGCGGTCATGAAACAGTCACGCACGGCGGCTTCGTTGCGCCAATAGAGAAAGCGGCGCTCACCGTTGGCATCGGTCTGGATGCAGTAAAGCCCCGGCAAGCGCCCTGGCAGGCGTTGCACTTTGCCCAGTCCAATGCCCTGGTCCGCCCAGACCCGGCACATCGCATCGCTGAAACTGTCATCACCCAGCGCCGTGACGTAGTCCACCTTGGCCCGTTCACCCAGCAGACGGGCAAGATAGACCGCGGTGTTGAGCGTGTCGCCGCCGAAGCTCTGACGCAAGCTGCCGTCGGCATGCTGCTGCAGTTCAATCATGCATTCGCCGATAAGGGCGACCCGTGGAAGACTCATGTGATGATGACTCCTGCAAATACCTGGACTAGAAATAGGTGCTGAAAGGCTCGATCACGCGCATTTCATTATCCACCAGACAACCTGAACGCCACTTGTCGAACGTCAGACACGGGTGTGAAGTGCCAAAGGAGATGATATCGCCGACCTTCAACTCGCATCCGGATGCAACCGTCATGAACGCGTGCTGGTCCATGACGGCGGTCACCTTGCAGGCACTGACATCATCGCCTGACGCAGGCAGCACACCCGCCTTGTAACGCAACAGAGGGTTGGGTAGTCCGGCATCGTAAGCGACATCGCGCTTGCCCATGGCGATCACCGCAAAACCCGGCTCCGGCATGGACTGTACATGCGCCCAGACCTCCAGCGCAGGACGCAGCGCTTCGCTCAATTCGGCACGTCGATCCAGCACGCAGCATTGTGCGTCCTTGTAGATACCGTGGTCATGCACCACATAACTGCCGGGTCGCAGCACGCTGAGGAATCGCTCGCGAACAGCCTGGGCGTCAAAGGCTTCGGCAATCAGGTCGTACCACGCCGAGCCGGAGGCGGTGACGATCGGGCGGTCCAGAGCGAAGGCGCCTTTGTCCTGCAGCTCGACAGCCAGGCGTACCAGTGAGGCCGCGAACGCCTTGATGCCGTCAATCGCGTGGTCGCCGTGGATAACACCTTCGTATCCCTCGATGCCCGTCAACGCCAGCGCCGGTTGTGCCTGAACAGCGTTAGCCAATGCCAACACCTGTTTTTCGGTACGACAGCCACAACGCCCGCCGGGCACGCCGTATTCGATCATTACATTCAGGCGCAAACCGCGTGCTGCGAAGAACTCGCCCAATGCCGCGACGTTGTCCGGATGATCGACCATGCAGTGAAACTCGAACATCGGATCAGCCAGCAGTTCGGCGATCACGGCCATGTTCGGCGCGCCGACGAGCTGGTTGGCCATCAATACCCGCCGTACGCCATGCGCATAAGCGGCCTGGGTCTGGACCGCTGTGGCGAGGGTCATACCCCATGCGCCTGCGTCCAGTTGCCGCCGAAACAGCGCCGGCACCATGCTGGTCTTGCCGTGTGGTGCCAGCTCCGCACCACTGTCGGTGACAAAGCGCTGCATCCAGCGAATATTGTGATCCAGTGCCTGGCGGTGAATGACCAGTGCGGGCAGGCTGATATCACTGACCAGGCTGTCACCCGGTTGTGCGGTGCCCTTGTCCATGACGGCGATGCTCATCGGTAATCTCCTGCAATTATTCGTTGATTCGGCGGGCCAGGCCATTGGCGCTGTCGATCAGCACCCGCCGATAGTCGTCGTAATGGGTCTTGGCGTCGGCGCGCGGCGCAACAATGCACAACGTCGCGATGCACTGACCGTGCTCGTTTTTCACCGGTGCGGCAAAACAATGAGTGAAGGTATCGGCCACGCTATCGAAGGAAAAGAAGCCCTCTTCGCCCGCCTTGCGGATTTCCCGGAGGAATGTTTCCAGTGGCAGACGCTCACCACCCGGCAGGATGAAGTCGTCTGGATCGATCAGGTCGACGATCTGTTGATCGCTCAGGTGACTGAGCAACAGCCGCCCTGAAGCGGTCCACGGGATGGGCGCGTTTTCACCGATGTCCGAAGAAATCCTGAAATGCCGCTCACCCTCTTTCATCAGCGCGACGGTGTATTTGCGGCCATTGAGCAGGCACATCTGCGCGGTTTCCCGTGTCTGGCTGACAATGTCGCCCAGGCAGGCCTCTGCCTCGCGAGTAAAATCGAAGTGCCGCAAATGCGCCTGCCCGAGAAAATACAATTGACGGCCAAGGTAGACGTGGCCGTCCTTGCCGACTGTTTCCAGAATACGCCGCTCCAGTAATGACGCCACCAGCTCGTAGACCGTCGACTTGGGACTGCCGATCCCGCTGGCAATTTCATTGGGGCGCATGGGCCTGGCCTTTTCCTTGAGAAAGTCCAGAATATCGAACGCCCGGTCCAGCCCACGCGCCCGGCGCTTGATTGTGTCTTCAGTCATGGATCATTCCTGATGAAAGCCTCAAGCCCACTGACCTGAGGCTGAAGCCTGCAGCTGTTATTTGCGCTTGTAGGCTATGCAGTCGATTTCAACCTTGCAATCGACCATCATGCTGGCCTGCACGCAAGCGCGTGCCGGTGCATGCTCGGGGCTGAAGTATTCGCCGAATACCTTGTTGAAACTCCAGAAATCCCGCGGATCCTCCAGCCATACGCCGACACGCACCACGTCCTCAAGCGCGTAACCGGCTTCATTGAGGATTGCGATCAGGTTACGCATGGTCTGGTGCGTCTGCTCGACGATGCCGCCGACGATGATCTCGCCATCCTGCGCGGGCACCTGGCCGGAAACGTGCAGCCAGCCGTCGGCCTCGACTGCTCGGGCGAATGGCCGCGGTTGGCCGCCCCCTGCGGTACTGCCTGCGCCATAACGGGTAATAGTCATGAGTTTTTCCTTGTCTTGAAGCATTGGACGTTGTGAAACGTTAAAAACGGATGTTCTTCAGAAACTCGCTCAAGCGTGCCGATTTTGGCTGCTCGAACAAGGTCTTGGGTGACCCCTGCTCCTCAATGCGACCCTGATTCATGAACACGATCTGGTCCGACACCTCGTAGGCAAAACGCATTTCGTGCGTCACCAGCAGCATGGTCATACCGTCCTCGGCCAAGTCCTTGATGACGCCCAGCACTTCGCCGACCAACTCCGGGTCGAGTGCCGAAGTGACCTCATCGAACAGCATCAGGCTTGGGTTCATGGCGATGGCGCGGGCAATCGCGACCCGCTGCTGCTGACCACCGGACAACTGGCCAGGAAAGTGATTGCGCCGCTCCAGAAGCCCGACGCGGTCCAGCCACTTTTCGGCCAGGGCAATGGCCTGGTCCCTGGGCATCGTCTTGACTTTGAGCAGCCCCAACGTCACGTTCTGCAGGGCGCTGAGGTGCGGAAACAGGTTGAATTGCTGAAACGCCATGCCGGTCATTGCCCGGTGCTGTGCAATCACTCGCTCCGGATGGCGGGTGCGCTTGCCGTCTACCTCGCTGTAACCGATGTCCTGGCCCTCAAGCCGGATATGCCCGCCCTGAAAATCTTCCAGCAGGTTAACGCAGCGCAGCAAGGTGGTCTTGCCCGAGCCGCTGGAACCGATCAGCGTCACGACGTTGCCTTTCTGCATGCGCAAATCGACGCCTTTGAGCACTTCCACTGCGCCGTAGGACTTATACAGGCCTTCGATGCTGAGCAGCGCCGGGCCGGGGGTTGCGGTATGAGTCTGTGTCATGGCAATGCCACCCGTTTTTCGATGTGCCGCCCAAGAAGTTCAATGGCGTAGTTGATGAGAAAGAACAGAAAACCGGCGAAAAGGTAGAATTCCAGTGTCATGAACGTACGGGCGATCACCTGCTGCGTACTCAACAACAGTTCAGCCACACCGATCACTGACAGCAGTGTCGACGCCTTGACGATCTCGGTCGAGGAGTTGACCCATGTAGGCAGGATCTGGCGCATGGCCTGAGGCAACAACACGTAACGCAGTGACTGGTTGAAACGCAGGCCGATGGCCTTTCCAGCCTCCAGTTGGCCGCGGGGAATGGCCTGCAGTGCGCCGCGTACGATTTCCGAAACGTGAGAGCCGCAGAACAGCGTCAAACCGATTGCCCCGGCCTGAAACGCGCTGATCTGCCAGCCCAGCGCCGGCACCATGTAAAAGACGGCCAGCACCAGCACGAATACCGGCGTACCGCGAATCAGATCCACATAGAGCCGGATCGGCAACCGTGCGAAAAATCCGCCGTAGGTCAGCACCAGACCAGCCAACATGCCAATCAGCGTTCCCGCAGCAATCGCCAGCGCCGAGCACTGGATGCTGGTCAGGAAGCCGGACCAGAGCACTTCTCGCGCCGTCCACAATTCCTGAAGCCAGCCAGGGGGTTGATACATTGCAGGCTCCTAGCGGCGAATCGCCAGACGTTGTTCGAGGGTGCGCAAAAGCAGGGCAATCACATAGCAGGCCACCACATACAGTGCGGTTGTCACCAGCCAGGTTTCGATCACCCGATAACTTTCGACGTTGATTTTGCGCGCGTAATAGGTCAGTTCCGGTACCGCAATGGCGGCCGCCAGCGAGGTGTCCTTGAACAGCGAAATGAAGTTATTGGAGAGCGCCGGCAACACATTGCGCAACATGACTGGCACAACGATGTACGCCCTCACCTGCCATTCCCCCAGGCCGATGGCCAGCCCGGCTTCGCGCTGGCCCTTGTGGATACTCAGCAAACCGGCACGGAAGACCTCAGTCAGATAGGCACCCGCGTACAGCGACAGCGTAACAATGAACGACGCCAGCTTGTCCAGGCGAATGCCGAGTCCAGGCAGGGCGAAATAGATCAACAGGATCAACACCAGAATTGGCGTGTTACGCACTACCGTCACGTAAATCGACGCCACGATTCGCAGTGCCTTGTAGCGTGACAGCAGCGCAAATGCATTCGCCAAGCCGATGACACAGCCAATGACGATCGAGATCAGCGCCAGTTCCAGGCCAAGCCCCAATCCCGCCAGCAAGCTGGGGAAGTCACGCCATACGGCATCAAAGTTCAATTGATAATTCATGCGTGCCCATACCTGGCAGGGAAAGCCCGATGGCCTGCCCTGCCCTCGAAGGTCAGAGTGGACTTATTTGTATTCCATTGGAAAACCGATTGCAGGCACAGGCAGGTCGACCCCGAACCACTGCTTGAAAGACGCAGCGTAGGCCGGGAACTCGACACCTGTCATCGCCTCATGCAGGGCAGTATTGACGAAGTTCAGCCAGTCCTGATCGCCACGCTTGACGGCGCAGGCATAGGTTTGCGGGCTCCAGGCAAAGGCAGGCGAACGGTAGCGGCCGGGGTTCTGCACCATCAGGTATTTCACCGAAGACTGATCGGTGGCGGCAGTGTCGGCGCGGCCCGAGTTGATTGCCTGGTACATCAGGTCGACGCTGTCGTACTGATCGACCTTGGCTTTGGGCAGCGCCTGGTGCACCAGTTCTTCGGCGTACACGTTTTGCAGCACAGCAACGGTCACATCGTCACCAGCGGCCTTCAAATCGTCGATTTCCTTGTACTTGCTGTTGGCAGGCAACAGCAGCGCCACGCCTTCGCGGTAGTACGGCAAGGTGAATGCCACCTGCTGTGCACGGCTGGCAGTGACGGTGATGAACTGGCAACTGATATCGACCTTGTCGGTCAGCAGATTGGGAATTCGAGCATCCGAGGACTGCACCACGAACTCGACCTTGGCCGGATCATTGAACAGGCCCTTGGCGATAATCCGGCCGATATCGATATCGAACCCCTGCAACTTGCCGTCCGCGCCTTGAAAATGCCATGGGGCATTGGTACTGCCTGTGCCCACGACCAGATTGCCACGTTTCAACACTGCATCCAGCTTGCTGCCTTCCGCAGCCTGAGCCGTATTGGCCAGCGCGAATGAGGCTGCAAGCAAAAATGCACAAGCTTTCACAAAGGAAGGTCCGCGATGCATGACATAAACTCCGCCGAAATATAGTTGTTCCGCTATAGCGGACTCTAGTATGTAACAACGGAATAGACAGCAGAAAGTGTGCCATACATGGCCTGCGAAAAACATCGACTTGAAATACCGAGACAAATCAAAAGGCTGGAGACAACGACGGTGATGGCTGTGTGACAGTGCGCTCCGAGAGCAGCGCTACCCTTTGTCACAAATGAGTGACAAGGCCCCACTCTTGTGCGAGCGCTGCAATTTGGAACGCAGCACGGATGCAGACGCGATGACCGACATCTGTCCGCGCAGCAGCAAGGACGAGACGCGAACTGTCACGGAATGCGTGCCAACGCGGGAACGTTGGCTCTGCAGTCAGCCGGGTAGATATGTGACGACCAGCCTGACTCAGAGGCAGGTCGCAATCGCTGCCGATCGCAAGGCCGCCTGAGAGTCGCCTTGCGGAGCGTAGAATTCGACAAGGGTGGCAGGACCTTTACCGTGCACGTCTGCGAAATACCTGGATTCAGTGGTAAACACAGTGAAACCGCCACCGGAAAGATCATGCAGGAACACGTCCGAAGAGGTACCGAACATGGCTTCGTTCTGCCAGGTCACCTGAATGCACTGGGCTACAGCGGCATCCTGCTTGGCGCTAGACAGGACCTTGAACGGCCCCGCCGCACGTGCAGAACCTGACGGCGCTGCGCACCCGGCCAGCATTGTTGCCGCAATCACGGTTGCGCTCGTCAAAAACAGAAACTTCATGTCGTGCCTTCGCTGATAAAAAAGCCGATTCTAGCACTGCACGGGTTTGTTACCCCTCGGCCAATTGCTCCTCGTACTCCTTGACGTATTCACCCGCCAGGCTTTGTTTCTGCTTTTCATCGAGCAGTTTGCCCGCCATCTGGAAGAACTTCTGCTCCTCTTCCTTCAAATGATGGTGCACTTTTTCCGACAGTTTTTTAGCCGTCGCCAGCCAGGCCGGGCTCGACATCTCGGTTTCATCGAGCTCTTCCATCATCTCGTCCATTTCATGATGCTCGGAAATGGCATGACGGCTCAGGTCCACACCATTGTCGTGGGCCATCAGAGGGATATAGAAAAAACGTTCTTCGGCGGTCTCGTGCGCCTGGAGCTCGTCCTTGAGCTGCTTGTAGGCTTTCTCTCGCTCGGTGCTGTCGCCGCTGGTCTGAATCAGTGCGTCAGCGTAGCCGCGTTGACGATCATGGCTTTCGCGCAATGCTTCGAAAATATTCAAGGTCTTGTCTCCAGGTCGGCTTCCGGGAGCTGGAAGCATTGTGGACTAGACCCCAGGCGAAGATCAGCAGTTCCGAGAAAAGCTGGCAAATGACTATTGCCCAGTACCGGAAGGTTCAGGCCAGCTCGAACAGCACATCCTGAGCGCCTTCCCAAAGTGTTTTCACGCCCAGTTTGCGCAGGTTTTCCTTGCCTTGGGTGATGGTCAGAAAATGATTGCCTGCCAACTGCCCCATCTTGCTGGCGAAACAGCATGAGCCATACGCCAGAATGATCTCCGTTTCGCTATAACCGCCTGGGTAGAAAAGGATGTCGCCAACCGATGGATGACTGGTCGCGTTCTCGAAACCGATCAACGTGTCACCCAGCTTCAACTGGTAATCGTCGAGCGGTACCCAGCAACCCTCGCCGCTCCAGCGTACATGGATGAATTTCTGTCGGTACGGCAGCAACTTGAAAAACGCTTCCACCGTTTGCGGCGCATCCGGATTGGCTTCAGCCAGAAACTCGTATCCGCCCGCGGTAATTTTAATGGTGGCCACTGCAACGACTCCTCACAGGCAACAATAATCAGAATGGTGCGCAAGGATAAACGCGCGCCTCGTCGGGCGTCACGGAGTTCCGTTTCTTCCATATAAAAGATAGCCGGGACGCTGGCTCAGGCGCTCATAGTAGGCATTGACCGCAGGCAGATCAGGGTGATCAAACGGCGTCTCGAACCAGCGATTGACCGAAAGCCCTATGGGAACATCGGCCAGCGTGAATTGCTCGCCGCTGACATAGGCACCTGTCGTTTCGAGCTGTCGATCGAGTATCCGCATATGCCTGGCCCACTGGGCGCACGATGTGGCCACTGCCACAGGGTCCTGATGTTCTGTCGAGCGCCTGACCAGCGACATGAAGGCATAAGCCCATGATCTGTTCAGGTCTGAGCCTTGCCAGTCGATCCACTGATCGGTCCGCGCCCTGGCGCGTGAATCGACCGGGTAAAGGTCGCTGCCATCATAGCGGGTAGCCAGATAGCGGATAATGCTGTTCGACTCCCAAAGCACGAAGTCGTCATCAACGATGACCGGCACCATGGCGTTCGGATTAAGCGCCATAAACTCCACAGTGTCGGTGGGTTTGAAGCCAGCCCCCCAATCTTCCTGAGTGAACGGTAACTGCAGTTCTTCACACGTCCACAGTACCTTTCGTACATTGATCGAGGATGTCTTGCCAAGTATGCGCAGCATTGAATGTCCTTGTCGCAGGGCAACATCTGTCGTTAGTCAATCGCCATCAACTGTTTGGAAAACAGCCGATTCTCATGTGTTTCACTCTGAAACACATAGTGTGGCGAGCCTTTTACTTCATAACCTCGACGAGGGTAAAAAGCCAGCGCCCGGGGGTTGCCAATCCAGACCGTGGCCCAGAGCAACGAAGCCCGGTCAGCAATCGCCAATTGCTCAGCAGCGTCGAGTAATCGTCGCCCTGCTCCACATCCAGTAAAGCGTTCCTGCACATAGAGGCGTTGCAACTCGGCAGCTGTCGATACGCCCAGCATCGGGTGAGCGGCGCGTAGTTTTATCTGGGCAAAACCAATCAGATGCCCCTGAGATTCGGCCACGATGATGGGTGTTGCCGGTTCGGCAAGTAAACGGGCAAACGCCTGAGGGGAAAAAGCGTCGAGGGCCTCGCGTGCGATGGGCTCCCGAATGCCCTGGGTTGCGTAGGTGTCGAGAAATACTTGAATGCCCAGCGCACTCAGGCAGACAGCGTCCGCAGGCACCGCGTCACGCAGGGTAATCGTCAATGAAGAAGGATTGATTATCAAACAGGCAGGTCCCGGGTCAGGTAGACAGACACGCGGATCATACCTGACCCACTGACAGGCCCGGCAACGAGGCCGGGCCGTCAGTTCAGTCTCAGCGTCCCGTCATCAGCGATTGCAGTCGACCCTGAGCTTGCTGGGCGTTTTTGCCCTGCTCGTTCAACTCTTGCAACAGCTTGTTGAGTTCGGTCTGTACGACCGGGTCTTTGACCGTTATCGCCGAGCCGGATATATCGATCTGCGACTTGTGGGCGTCTACATAATCGGCGACCTTCAGGCCACTCGAAAACGTGCCTTTTATCTGCGGCAAGACGTCACGAAACGTGTTGGCCGGTACGCTGACAGTCCTGTCATAGGCCTTGTCGTAAACGGCTTTCAAGTCATCGGGTTGCTTGAGTTTCGCATGTGCAGCATCTGCCTTGCCCTGCTCGATGGTCAACTTCTCACCCACCTCATCAAGACCTGTCTGCACGGCGGCCAGGTCAGCGCGGCGCTGAATGACATCGCTTACCGAACGAAAAGAGCCTTTCTGCATCAAGCCGGCAAGCGGCTGTACAGCAGCGTCCATGCCCGCGCCAAAGTCGGAGATGACGGCATAGTGCGAGGTGTAGTCGCCAAACGCTTTCTTTTCTTCATCCGTCAGCTTGGGAACATGCACGCCCGGCTTGTCGATGATGCGGCTTTGCAGGAATTGAGTGAACGCAGTGCGTTGCTCAGGCTCCTTGTCTCCGCAGCCAGCCAATAACAGGGGTAAAGCAACAGCCAGCAGCAAGACTGGACGAAAAAGGGACTTCATGTCAGGAACCTCCAGGGTGATGAAAATGTGCGATCAGAGGCACTGCCTGCCAAACGCGAGCGTGCTTATAGTCTCGTCATGACATCATGTAGTTCCGCACCACGTGAATGACGGGGTACGCCCTCACCGGTACGCCTGACGGAAAACCTTTCTGGTGATCGCTATTTGCCCCGTAAATCCGGGCACTTCGAGAAACCAGCACCGCCAGATCAAACGCGTCAGTGCTTCTCGGATCGGCCCGTTCAGAAGAGTTCATTAACATTTCTTCATGAGGTGAAACGTTTCAGCGACTAGTCTTCACCGGACCAACAAAGTGAACAACAGGAGTCAATCACTATGTTTGCACACGAGGGCCTGGGTCTGATCCTTGTCTCCATCGTCTTTCTGCTCGGAGCGGTTGCGATGTTCATTCACCCTTTCCATGCGCTGGGGAACTGGTTCAAGAGGAAAAGACAGGAACGAAAACCCGATTGACCATCGACCATTCACCAGAAAAGTAGGCCCGGTGGCGACCGGGCCTTGCAACAAATTCTTATCTACCTATCTCGATCTTTTCTCGATAGTGCTGAATGCTGATTGCCCGATATCAGGAGCATTCATCACGACCTTATAGTGGCAAATCAGTATTAAACAGTGCCACACATCGTGCGTTCCATCCGAAAACCCGCGGGTAAAAGAGTAAATTCTCAGATTTGAGCCACTTACCTGTAGCATGATGTTTCCAGTGTGATACGCTTTCGAGACTCTTTGATATTGAACTAATGGCCACCAGCCAATAGTATTGCGCGCAAAATGTCCTAACTAATTTGCCACTAGTGCTTATAGGGTAGTCATGACTAGTCACTCTATCAACGCCACCCGCTATCATCGAAACTCCGTCGACGCACACACATGGAAGTCGACGCGAGTACTTGATTTCAGCCAATGCAAGGGCATCAGAAAGGGCCCGGTTTTCCTGATAGGCTCAGGAAAATCTGCCAGGGACTTCCCGATCCGGGAGTTCTCGAACATCCCCATGATCACGATGAACGGTGCGTTCTCGATGTTCGCAGGGACAGACATCAAGCCGTTGTTCTACGTGTGCTCAGACAGGGACTTTCCCAACCAGCAGCCTGAGCTGTTCGCCGCCGCAATGCGCGGCAGCGAAAATGTAGGCCTCTGGGAAGACCAGTTGAGTTCCTGCGTTCCCCAGCCTTCGGGACGCGCTTATGCGCTGAAGAAATCGCCGAGGTTATCGACCGTTGCGGCGCTGTGTTCTCGAGAAGATGCACTGGTCAGGAAGCTGTCGTTATGGAGTAACAGAAGCAGAGACATCGGCTTCAGCAAGAACCTGGAGCTGGGCTTCTTCGACGCCCGCACTGTCATGTATCTGGCCTTGCAGTTGGCTTATCACCTGGGTTTCGAGAGTGTCTTTCTGGTGGGGTTTGATATGAATCAGTCTGCAGGCCGATTCTATGAATCGTCGACAGATGCCTGCTCGCCCTGTGGTCTGGACCAGCACTACGAATCAAGAATTCTTCCCTCGTTAGAGCTCATGTCGAAACACGTAGTCTGCAGTAAATTTCAGGTTTTCAACTTGTCCGACCGCTCAAGAGTTCCACATGAACTCATCCCCAAATTAAGCATTGATGAAGCTCGACACAGAATCAGTGCCGCCAGGAATAACGTCATTCAACGGTAAAAATCCGTCATGTCAGGTGCCCTGAATATGCGTTTTCTCCTCTTTAGCGCACCTTGAAACAGCACCTGCCTCTGCTGCTCACTTACTCTTTTTGAAGGTGCCTGCACCCGGATGACCCGGCAAACTCGGGAATCCTGCACCGTTCACCATGTCACTGCCGCCCGACCTATGCGACAATGCGCGCCAATGTCTGGCATGAACCCCCACATTCATATCCCGGCAACGCAGCCATGGCAGGCTGCCGTTGCTGTAGACGTATGCCCGTTGGATCAGCTCATGCTCAGGCGGAGCAGGCTGAACAGCTCCGGTCGGGTCCCGAACACGGCACCCGCTGACACCAGCGCTCCCCTGTTATTGCCCAAGTTATTGATAGGTAAAGTAATTGATCTCCACAGCTAACATCACGATGCAGTTCGGCCCTAAACCCTTGTTCGAGAACGTCTCGGTCAAGTTTGGTGCCGGTAACCGTTATGGCCTGATTGGCGCAAACGGCTGCGGCAAGTCCACCTTCATGAAAATCCTCGGTGGCGACCTTGAGCCTTCGGGTGGACAGGTGATGCTGGAGCCGAACGTGCGACTGGGCAAGCTGCGCCAGGATCAGTTCGCCTACGAAGAGTTCACGGTGCTCGATACCGTGATCATGGGTCACGAGGAGCTGTGGAAGGTCAAGGCCGAGCGCGACCGTATCTACTCGCTGCCGGAGATGAGCGAAGACGACGGCATGGCCGTGGCCGAGCTGGAAACCGAATTCGCGGAAATGGACGGCTACACTGCCGAATCCCGCGCCGGTGAGCTTCTGCTGGGCCTGGGTATCGGCATCGAACAGCACAACGGCCCGATGAGCGAAGTTTCGCCTGGCTGGAAGCTGCGTGTCTTGCTGGCACAGGCACTGTTCTCCGATCCGGAAGTGCTGCTGCTCGACGAGCCGACCAACCACCTGGACATCAACACCATTCGCTGGCTGGAAAACATTCTTACCCAGCGCAACAGCCTGATGATCATCATCTCCCACGACCGTCACTTCCTGAACAGTGTGTGCACGCACATGGCTGACCTGGATTACGGCGAGCTGCGCCTGTTCCCGGGCAACTATGACGAGTACATGACCGTGGCGACCCAGTCCCGCGAGCAGTTGCTGTCCGACAACGCAAAGAAGAAGGCGCAGATCTCCGAACTGCAGTCGTTCGTCAGCCGCTTCTCGGCCAACGCCTCGAAAGCCAAGCAGGCTACATCGCGAGCCAAGGCGATCGACAAGATCCAGCTGGCCGAGGTCAAGCCATCCAGCCGAGTCAGCCCGTTCATTCGTTTCGAACAGACCAAGAAGCTGCACCGCCAGTCGGTTATTGTCGACCGTATGGCCAAAGGCTTCGACGGCAAGACCCTGTTCAAGGACTTCAGCTTCCAGGTCGAAGCCGGCGAACGTGTTGCCATCATCGGTCCGAACGGCATCGGCAAGACCACTCTGCTGCGCACCCTGGTCAACGAATTGCAGCCGGATGCGGGCACGGTCAAATGGACCGAGTCAGCGGAAATCGGTTACTACGCTCAGGACCATGCGCACGATTTCGAAGATGAATCCACCCTCTTCGACTGGATGGGCCAGTGGACGCAAGGCGGCGAGCAAATGGTGCGCGGCACCCTGGGCCGCATGCTGTTCTCCAACGACGAGATTCTCAAGTCGGTGAAGGTGATTTCCGGTGGTGAACAGGGCCGGATGCTGTTCGGCAAGCTGATCCTGCAGAAGCCCAACGTGCTAGTGATGGACGAACCGACCAATCACCTGGACATGGAATCCATCGAAGCGTTGAACCTGGCGCTGGAGAACTATCCGGGCACGCTGATTTTCGTCAGCCATGACCGTGAGTTCGTGTCCTCACTGGCAACCCGCATCATCGAACTCAGCCCAAGCGGCGTGATCGACTTCAGCGGTACGTACGATGACTATCTGCGCAGCCAGGGCGTATCGTTCTAAGCCTGTCTGGCCCAGCAAAAAGCCCTGTCTCGCGACAGGGCTTTTTTGTTTTCAAACCGGCTACCGGCCCGGCTGGCTGAGCATTTCAATCCACAGTGCGCCTTTGCCCGACGGCGCCTCGCTGACCCGTTGCAGGGCGCCGTTTGCGCCGATGGCGTAACTGCCGACCTTGTCGCTTTTCTCACCGCTGACCAACAGCCAGCGACCGTCAGGTGACACCGCGATATTACGCGGTTGCTTTTCCTGAACCGGGTAGTTTTCGGCGAATGTTACCTTGCCGCTGGCCGGATCGACCTTGAAGACAGATACGCTGCTGGTGGTGCGCTCGCTGATGAACAGCCATTTGCCGTTGGGCGTGATGCGTATGTCTGCAGCCCAGATACGTGGCGTAGGGTCGTCCTTGAGATCATTGTTGCGTGCATCACGCGCCTGCCCCGGTGCCAGTTTCAAATGCTTCGGTATACCGTCTGCCTGGCTTGTCTGCTGCAGCGCACCGGTCTTCTTGTTGATCGCAAAGGCAGTAACAGTACCGCTCATTTCGCCGACCACATACAGAAATCTGCCATCAGTCGAGAATGCAAGATGACGCGGACCGGTATTGTCCGGAACGGCAACGTAGCCCTCACCAATGGGGACAAGCTTGCCGTCCTTGGGCTCCAGTCGGTATTGCAGTACCCGATCAACCCCCAGATTACCCGCGTATACAAAGTGGTTACTCGGGTCGGTGCGTACTGAATGCGCATGCATGCCGGTCTTGTAGGTCTGGATGCTGTCGCTTGGACGATGCTGCGCATCGATAGGCTGGACGCTGAGCAGGTCGGCACCGTAGGAAGCACCGAACAGGAAGCGTCCGCTGCGATCGGTAGACAGGTAAGCCAGACTCTCGGCCAGTGGTGCCTGGCTCAACGGCTTGAGATAACCTGTTGCAGGCTCGATGCTGAAACTCAGCACCTGATAAGGCTTGGAGCGCAACGCTGCGAATAAAGCTCTGCCGTCCGGTGAGATGGCCATCGGATTGACCTGCTCCCCGGCCCTTGTCTGTTCGACCAGACTGAGCGCGCCGCTCTGCTCGTCCAGGCGGTATTGGGAAATGAGTCCATCCACGGGACTGGAAATGTAGGCGAAGGTGGCTGCCTGGACGGACATGCCAAGCGAACAACCGACTGCAGCAGCCAGTAACCAGGTATTTTTCATGACGAACCTTTTTATTATTGTGTTGTGATCAGTCATCCTATGACCAACTTCGCGTAACAGCAACTGCCTGATAAAACCCACCACGTAAAACCGTTAGCCTGCTTTCTTTTATCCACCGCGCACGCCATGATGAGGCACTCCCACCGCCTGCCAGCGAAGAGCCCAATGCCTGCCGCACACTCCGGTTCCATGACGATCACCTTGCAGATCGTTTCCATCGTCTTCTACACGTTCATCGCGTTCCTGTGCATTGGCCTGCCCATTGCCGTATTGCCCGGTTATGTTCATGACCAGTTGGGTTTCAGCCCATTGATTGCGGGCCTCACGATCGCCTCGCAATACCTTGCGACGTTGCTCAGCCGACCGTTTGCCGGCCGGGCGACCGATACGCTGGGCAGCAAGCGCTCTATCGTGTTCGGACTCTGGGGCATCGTCATCAGCGGCAGCATGACGCTGCTGGCAACACTGCTTCAGGAAGTTGCCACGCTGAGCCTGTCGATTCTGATCGTCGCGCGGCTGTTTCTAGGGGTCTCTCAAGGACTGATCGGGGTCGGCACCATCAGTTGGTGCATCGGCAAGCTGGGCCCGGAACACACTGCCCGCTCGATTTCGTGGAATGGTATAGCTTCCTACGGTGCGATAGCGATTGGTGCGCCACTCGGCGTAGTTGTCATTGATGCCGTGGGCTTCAACAGCCTGGGAGTCGCCTTGACCGCCATGGCAGGACTGGCGCTGTGGCTGATCCGCAACAAACCATCGGTGCCGATCATTGTCGGTGAGCGCCTGCCCTACTGGTCGGTGTTCGGTCGAATCGCGCCTTACGGTCTGGGACTGACGCTATCCTCTATCGGCTACGGTACGCTTACCACGTTCATCACCCTGTTTTATCTGAACCGTGGCTGGGAAGGCGCGGCCTATTGCCTGAGCGTGTTTGGCGTGTGCTTTATCCTTGCTCGCCTGCTGTTCATCGGTGCTATCAATCGGCTCGGCGGCTACCACGCGGCCATGCTCTGCATGGCGGTGGAAATCTGTGGGTTGTTGATGCTCTGGCTTTCGCCAAGCAGCGGCATCGCTCTGGCAGGTGCCGGGCTGACCGGCGTCGGCCTGTCACTGGTCTACCCCGCCCTGGGCGTAGAAGCGATCAAAAGCGTGCCGACTCCCAGCCGCGGTGCGGGACTGAGTGCCTACGCCGTGTTCTTCGATCTGGCTCTGGCGATCGCAGGTCCGGTGATGGGCGCTATCGCTTCAGGTCAGGGCTATGACTGGATCTTCTTTTACGCCGCGTTGCTATCAGTCTGCGCATTGGCCCTGACAATCTGGTTATCACGCCGCGCCGTTCATCAACCAGATTCAGCATGAGCACTGCCTTTATTGCATAAGCTTTTATCTTGTAGTTCCAATAGTTAGCAGAAAATACTGAAAGCCTTCCATTGGTCGGTCAACTTCTTGACGCATCAATCAATGACCTCTTGACTTGATCCTGCAGGCCTTGAAACAGGTGTGCAATCCGACCGTCGCCAGCGTTGGTGCGACGTCACCGAGCGTGGCAGTCTGGCGCCTTGATCCGTTTCGATTGCCTCCCTGCTGCCCATCTGGCCGGGAGAGCTTTCATGAAAATTCGCTGTATTCATTTTTACCGTCCCCATAGTGTCCTGCCGGTCGTGATGCTGGCCATCATCCCGTCCTGTGCCGACGGAGCCTGTGTACTGTCTTCCTCGGCATCATCCGGTGTTCAAGTCTGTGACAGCGGTATCAGCGGGTCTTTTATCGGCCTGAGCGGCGATCACATGCTTGTATTCCCGGCAGGCGGAACAGGTATTGTTTCCGGCGACATCACTTACGGTACGGGAATGGACAACGTCGACCTGCAGTCGGGCCGTGTTTTAGGCAACATCTCGCAAGGTGCCGGAGTCGACCAATTCACGTTGTCGGCGGGCGAGATCAGCGGCGACCTGAGCCAGGGCGACGACCCGGACGACTTTGTCATGACCGGTGGCACGCTGGGCTCGTTGGCTCAAGGCGATGGGCAGGACACCTTTCTGATGACAGGAGGCACCATCACCCGCGCTTTCGAGGACGGGGATCAAGCAGTGATGACCGGTGGCAGCATCGGCCGCGTAGATATGAAGCTGGACAATAATGTGTTCGACATGTCAGGCGGCACTGTCATCAACAACCTGGTGACCGGCTTTGGCAGGGATACGATCAGACTGTCGGGCGGCATTGTGGGCGGCAACGTCAGTGTCAGTGGCGGCGACGACCAGATCAGCCTCAGCGCCGGCGAAATTCGCGGCGAAGTCCGTGCCAGCGCAGGCAATGACACCTTCAACTGGCTTACCGGAGGCTATGTACGCAATAGCGTGTTGATGGCCGAAGGTAATGACACGGCTCGCCTGTATAACCTGAGCGAATACTACCTGAGCGCCAACCCACTGCTTGACGGTGGCCCAGGCAACGACGTATTGACCTTTGACAACACCGTATCTTCGCGGCCGGGTCGTTATGCCAACTGGGAGACAGTCAACGTGAGCAACGGCTCGCAGCTAGGTCTGACCGGTACGCTTGTGCTCGGCGACAGTGTGACTGACACCGGCGTTCTGAACATAGACTCCAGCAGCAGGCTGATCTCGACCTCGGGCAGCGTTGTCCCCTTCAGCGCTGGATTCCTTGCCTCAATGCAGAATGCCGGAACGCTGGACTTGAGCGATGCAGGAACATCAACCGCTGGCACATTGACCGTAACCGGCGATTACACCGGCCAGAACGGGCGGCTGCTGTTGCTCTCGGCGCTGGGCGATGATGCATCCGCCAGCGACCGACTGGTGGTGGCACAGGGTCGTATCAGTGGTTCTACACGTATGATCGTCAGCAACTCGGGTGGGCTGGGTGCCCTGACCCGTGGCAATGGCATCGAAGTGGTGCAAGCCATCAACGGTGCAGCCAGCGACAACACAGCCTTCTCGTTGCAAAATCCGCTGTCTGCAGGCGCTTATCAGTATTACCTGTTCAAGGGCGGCGCTACTGCCGGCTCTGAGAACAGTTGGTTTCTGCGCTCTGCGGTGATCGCTCCGCCAACCCCAGCGCCGCTCCCTGTCGAGCCCGCCCCAGAACCTGCACAGCCAACGCCGCTGCCCGCACCTGAACCAGTTCCCGAGCCGACACCGACACCGCAACCTGTGCCTCCCCCGCCTCCAAACCCTGAACCAGGCAGCCCGCCCCCTGTCACGCCAGCAGCCACACTGCCAGTCCCGGCGATAGGAACCCCGCCACTGCCCGAACCCGTTCGCGGAGCCGCGACCATCGCGCTGTACCGCCCCGAGGTCGCCAATTACTCCGTTGTGGCACCTGCCGCTGCGGTCCTGGCCCTGAGCTCACTGGGCACGTTTCATGAGCGTCAGGGAGATCAGGCCTTGCTGACGCAAAACGGCACGACGTCGGCCGGTTGGGCACGCGTGTCCGGCAGCGACTTCAGGCAACGCTGGTCGGGAGACGTGAGCCCTGGCCTGGACGCTTCATTCAAGGGTTATCAGATAGGCCATGACCTGTATGCCTGGCAACGGGACAGCGGGCGGACTCAGCGCCTTGGCCTGTTCGTCGCGCACAACCGTCTGGAGGGCAAGGTGCAGGGTTTTGCAGAAGGTTTCAGCGACTACCAGACAGGGCGCCTGAAACTTCAGGGCGAGAGCCTGGGCGCATATTGGACGCTGACCACACCGAGCGGCGGATACGTCGACGCAGTAGCAATGGGTACACGCCTGGATGGCCGCAGCCGCTCGGTCAGGGGGATAGGTGTCGACACTGAAGGCCACGTCATGAGCCTGTCTGTCGAGGCAGGTTACCCGCTGGCGCTCTCGCAGCGCTGGGTTGCAGAGCCTCAGGTACAGATCATCTACCAGCGCGTAGATCTGCAGGATCAGCATGACGGCATTGCCCATCTCGGGTTCGACAGTCAGGCTTACCGCACAGGGCGCATCGGCATGCGCTTCAAGGGCCGCTATCATTTGAGCAGCGTACCGATAGAGCCCTATCTGCGGGGCAACCTCTGGCACACCGTTGACGGTCACGACACGCTGACCTTCAATCATGCAGAGCAGACAAGGACCGAGCATCGATCAACGACGGGCAGTGTTGGCGCAGGGATGGTAGCCACATTGAGCAGCAACGCCAGTCTGCACTGGATCGCTGATTACCTCGTTGATCTGGACGACCACGGAGCGCAGGGGGTGAACACCAGCCTGGGGTTCAGGCTGGCGTGGTAACGCGACCGTCAGCGCGGAGACGCGCCTTGATCAGTGTTTCTTCGGCTTGAGGATCAGCACCGCGAGTGGTGGCAGATTCAGTACCAGCGAATCCTCCATCCCATGCGCCGGCTCGGCTTCAGTCAGGACCTCGCCACCATTGCCAAAGTTGGAGCCCGCGTAGGTTTCCGCGTCACTGTTCAGCAGCTCTGTCCAGGCACCTCGCATCGGCGCGCCAAGACGATAGTCCAGGCGCGGCACCGGGGTCATGTTGGCGACCACCAGCAGCGGTTCGCCGTCGTTACTCCAACGCAGGTACGCAAACACGCTGTTGCCACTGTCATCGCCGACCAGCCACTGGAAGCCGGCAGGGTCTGCATCGCGCTCGTGCAACGCCTTCTCTTGTCGATAAAGGCGGTTCAAGTCGCCGACCAGTTTCTTCACACCCACGTGCTCGGCATATTGCATCAAGTACCAGTCCAGCTCCCTGTCGTGATTCCACTCGCGCCATTGGCCGAATTCGCAGCCCATGAACAGCAGCTTCTTGCCGGGGTGCGTCCACATGAAGGACAGGTAGGCGCGCAGGTTGGCAAATTTTTGCCAGCGATCGCCCGGCATCTTGTCGATCAGCGAATGTTTGCCGTGCACCACTTCGTCGTGCGAAATAGGCAGTACAAAACGCTCAGACCACGCATACACCAGGCTGAAGCTCAACTTGCCATGGTGATGCCCGCGGTTGATCGGGTCCTCTTCCATGTACTGCAGCGAGTCATGCATCCAGCCCATGTTCCATTTGTAATTGAAGCCAAGCCCACCTTGCTGGGTGGGCTTGCTGACACCCGGCCATGCAGTCGACTCTTCGGCAATCACCATGGTCCCGGGGGCTTCCAGCGCGACCACGTTGTTCAAATGACGCAGGAAGTCGATGGCCTCGAGGTTTTCGCGGCCGCCGAAGCGATTTGGCACCCACTCACCCGCATTACGCGAATAGTCGCGATACAGCATCGACGCCACAGCATCCACGCGCAGCCCGTCGATGTGGTAATGCTTGAGCCAATGCAGTGCCGAGGCCAGCATGAAGCCATGAACCTCGGTGCGTCCCAGGTTGTAGATCAGAGTGTTCCAGTCCTGATGAAAGCCTTCCTTGGGGTCGGCGTACTCGTACAGGCAAGTACCGTCGAACTGCGCCAGGCCATGGGTATCGGTCGGGAAATGCGCCGGAACCCAGTCGAGAATGACGCCGATTTCAGCCCGGTGACAGGCATCGACGAAGAAGGCGAAATCTTCCGGCGAACCATAACGCGCAGTTGGCGCGAACTGGGCCAGCAACTGATAGCCCCATGAACCACCGAACGGGTGCTCCATGATCGGCATCAGCTCGATGTGCGTGAAGCCAAGTTCCTTGACGTAAGGAATCAGGCGGTCAGCCAGTTCACGCCAGTTGTACTGCCGCCATTGGTTGTCGTCGACCTGCTCCATTTGCCAGGAGCCTGCGTGCAGCTCGTAGATCGACAGCGGTGCAGTGACTTCGTGGCGCCCTGCCCTTGATTGCAGCCACTCCTGGTCATTCCACTCGAATTGCAGCGGCGCAGAGATCTTAGATGAGGTATCGGGCGGCAATGTGGTGGCCAAGGCCATCGGGTCGCTTTTAAGCGGCAGAATGCCGTGAGCACCGAGAATCTCGTACTTGTAGAGCTCACCTGGCTGCAGACGCGGGACGAACACTTCCCATACGCCGGTCGGGTGACGCAGGCGCATCGGATGGCGACGGCCATCCCAACTGTTGAAGCTGCCGACCACCGAAACACGACGCGCATTGGGCGCCCAGACTGCAAAACGAACACCGTCCACGCCATCGACGCTGGTGACTTGTGCGCCCAGGCAACTGCTCAAATCGCGATGATTACCCTCGGCAAACAAGTAAAGGTCCATCTCGCCCAGCAATGGACCAAAGCTGTAGGGGTCCTCGGTGATCTGTTCACCGCCAGCCCAGTTGATTTTCAACAGATAGGGCTGTGGCTGCTCAAGATGACCGACAAAAAACCCCGGCACCTCGCTCATTTCCATCTCGCCCAGCTCGCGACCATCGTCTTTGGCCAGCAGGCGTACACTCAGCGCAGCAGGCAGATAGGCGCGAACGTACTGCCCGCTGCCGCCATCACCGTGCGGCCCGAGGATCGAGAACGGATCACGGTGTTCAGCGCGGATCAGCGCGTCCAGGTCCACGGCAGCGGGAATCGCGCGGCGACCTGTGCCGGTTTTGTCAGGCACATTCATACAGGTTCTCCATCAGACGGTTGCAGCAATCCACGCAAGCCTTGCAAGGGAACGGCCAACCAGGCTGGACGATTCTCGGCTTCGTAGATCACTTCATAGGCAGCTTTTTCAAGGGTGAACAGTTCCAGTGCGGCGTCCTCCCCTTTTGCATCTTTCCAGCTGTGGGCGATCCCGGCAGTTGCCGAGCGATAGCCTTCGATAAAGGCCTCCCGCGCCTGCGCAAGGTAAGTATCGGCGACACGTTTGCGAGCACCGGCAGCTTCCGGGGATGTATCGACGCTTTGTGCGCTGCGCACTGCCATCGCGGCAGCGTAGTCGAACGAGCGCAAAACACCGCTGACATCCTTGAAGGGGCTGTGCTTGGCACGGCGCTCTTCAAGTGCGCGGGCCGGCTCACCCTCGAAATCGATCAGATAAGCATCGCCCTTGACCACCAGCACCTGGCCCAGGTGCAAGTCACCGTGTACGCGGATACGCAGGCCACCTGCCGAACGCTTGGCCAGGCCATCGACACGCTGACGAATCTGTTTGCGTTGTGCAAGCAAGTCGCTGACCAGTTGCTGATCGTCCTTGTCCAGATCGCCCTTGCGCTGCTCAAGCAGTTGCATGGCGCGCTCGAGCTGAGCGTTGACACTGGCTGCAGAAGCTTTGCTGTCCTGGCTGCTGGTGACTTCAACGGCAAAGTCCGCATTATCGGTCGGCGATGCCAGAATCTGGTGCATTTCACCCAGGCGCTGACCAAGACTGCGAGAAAAATCCGCCAGCTCCAGCAACGCATTGTAGTGCTGTTCCTGACCGGAGACGCCGTGCGCCAACTCATCACGCACGGCGCGTTCCAGATTATTCTGCGTCCATTCCCAGGCGTCCCCCTGATTGCTCAGATAGCCCTGGGCGATCATCAGCAAGTTCGGCTGTCCGTCCTTGCCGACGCGTACCACAGAACCGAGCAGCGGCGAGATATTCTTGAAACCGGCATGGGTCAGAAATGCGCCCATTTCCAGCTCCGGATGCGTGCCGGCGCTGACTTTTCGAATCAGCTTGAGCACCAGACTCCCACCAACGACCACCGAACTGTTCGACTGCTCGGCAGACAGGTAGCGTACTTCCGACTCGTTGTTCAGGGCGAGTGGCGCAAGCTGCGAGCTCTGTTCGAAACGCAACTCGCCGTCGGCACACGGAATGACCGTATCCGCCTGCATGCCCTGAATCACCGCGCGAATAAAGGTTTCCAGGGTAAACGCGTCGGTGATCAGTCCGACGTCACGGCTGCGACGCACTCTGGCAAGCGCCAGTTGCTGTGGCAATGCACTGCTGATGTCGTCTTCGGCCAGCAACCCGAACGGCAACTGATAACGGTCAGTCTGACCACCTGCAGTCACCTCTACTTCGCTGAGCAATACGGGATGCGCATCGTCACCGAAACGTACTGCGTAAGCGATGTTGACCTGTTCGATGGCTTTGTCCTTGCCCGCAAACCAGCGGCGCTTGGGCAAATAGACGGCCAGTGACGTGTTTTCCATAGTGCTGCGCAGCGGCTCTTCGAGCAATTCCTCAAGACGCTTCTTGAGCACCAGGGTCGGGAAGTCCGGCATGCTTTGCGCAGGTTCAACGTGCCAGCTGGGCATTTGATTCTCCGAAGCCAGTAAAAACCAATAAAAACCATACGGCGGAAGCGTCAGCAGATAGCTCAACTGGCCGATAGGAGGGAATGCACTACCGCCCAGCATTTCCACCGGCACTGTGCCCGCATAAGCCGACAGCTCAAGCTCTGCAGCCTGGGCGGCACTGGAAACGTTGGCGACACACAACACCACCTCACTGTGACCGTCAGGTGCCGTGTACTCGCGGGTATAGGCGAGAATGCGACGGTTCGACGGCGACAGCATCTTCAGCGTGCCACGGCCGAATGCTTTCTGCTGCTTACGCACAGCCAGCATGCGTCGGTTCCAGTTCAGCAGCGAGTGTGGGTCGCGCTCCTGGATTTCGACATTGACCGACTGGAAACCGTACATGGGGTCCATGATCGGTGGCAGCACCAGGCTGGCCGGGTCGGCGCGCGAAAAGCCGCCGTTGCGATCGATCGACCACTGCATGGGTGTACGAACACCGTCGCGATCGCCGAGATAGATGTTATCGCCCATGCCAATCTCGTCGCCGTAGTACAGCGTCGGCGTGCCGGGCATCGACAACAGCATGCTGTTCAGCAACTCAACCCGCCGCCGATCCCGATCAACCAGCGGCGCGAGGCGTCGACGGATGCCCAGGTTGATCCGTGCGCGGCGGTCGGCGGCATAGTAGTTCCAGAGATAATCGCGCTCACGATCAGTGACCATTTCGAGGGTCAGTTCATCGTGGTTGCGCAGGAAAATCGCCCATTGGCAGTTCTCCGGAATCTCCGGGGTCTGGCGCAGAATATCGGTGATCGGGAAACGGTCTTCCTGCGCCAGCGCCATGTACATGCGTGGCATCAGCGGGAAGTGAAACGCCATGTGACACTCGTCGCCATCCGGGCCTTTACTGTCGCCGAAATACAGCTGGGTGTCTTCAGGCCATTGGTTGGCCTCAGCCAGCAGCATGCGGTCCGGGTAATTTGCGTCGATTTCGGCCCGGATACGCTTGAGCACCTGGTGGGTCTCGGGGAGGTTCTCGTTATTGGTGCCATCGCGCTCGATGAGGTACGGGATAGCGTCCAGGCGCAAACCGTCTATACCCAGATCCAGCCAGAAACGCATGACCTCGAGCACGGCATCAAGCACATGCGGATTATCGAAGTTAAGGTCTGGCTGGTGGGAGTAAAAGCGGTGCCAGAAATACTGACCGGCAACCGGGTCCCAGGTCCAGTTGGAGGTTTCGGTGTCAAGAAAGATGATCCGCGTACCATCGTACTTTTGGTCCGTATCTGACCAGACATAGAAATCCCGTGCCTTGGAACCGGGCTTGGCGTTGCGCGCTTTCTGAAACCAAGGATGCTGGTCTGACGTGTGATTGATGACCAGCTCGCTGATGACTCGCAAGCCTCGCTTGTGCGCCTGAGCGATGAAGCGCTTGGCATCGGCCATCGTGCCGTAATCGCTGTGCACATCACGGTACTCGGAGATGTCATAGCCATCGTCCCGGCGTGGCGACGGGTAAAACGGCAGCAGCCAGATGGTGTTGACCCCCAGCGCAGCAATGTAGTCGAGCTTTTCGATCAGGCCAGCGAAATCACCGATCCCGTCATTGTTGGAATCGAAAAACGATTTCACATGAACCTGGTAAATCACCGCATCCTTGTACCAGAGCGGGTCTTTGATAAACGTCGCGTCACCGGGCTTCTTGGCCATTACTGACTCCTTGGGAGTGTTATTGCGCAGCCTGGATACGCCAGATTCCAAACGGTTGTGATGGATCGAGACGCGTGTGCTGATACTTGCCGTACCAGGTCCAGCGGTGCCCAGTCATCAGGTCTTCACCCGAAGTCGCTGCGTCATCCGGCAGGCCCATTTCCCAAAGCGGCAGCTCGAAATCGGCTTCCTGTGCGTTGTAAGGATCCAGATTGACAGCTATCAGAATGAAATTGCTGCCATCCGCCGAACGCTTGCCAAAGTACAGAATGTTGTCATTCCACGCGTTATACAACTTCAGCCCCAGGTGCGTTTGCAGTGCTGGGTTCTGCCGGCGAATGCGATTGAGCTGGGCAATTTCGGCAATGATGTTGCCCGGTGCTGCATAGTCCCGGACGCGAATCTCATACTTCTCGGAGTCCAGGTACTCTTCCTTGCCTGGGATCGGTGCTGCCTCACACAATTCGAATCCTGAATACATGCCCCACAGCCCGGAGCCCATGGTCGCCAGCGCAGCACGGATCAGAAATCCGGGACGCCCGGACTCATGCAGGAAGCGCGGGTTGATATCTGGTGTATTGACGAAAAAATTCGGGCGATAACAATCACGCCAAGGCACTTCGTTGAGCTGGGTGAAGTACTCCGACAACTCTGCCTTGGTGTTGCGCCAGGTGAAGTAGGTGTAGCTCTGGCTGTAACCGACCTTCCCCAGGCGCGCCATCATGGCAGGCTTGGTGAAGGCTTCAGCAAGGAACATCACTTCAGGGTGCTGACTGCGCACCTCGCCGATCATCCACTGCCAGAATGGCAATGGCTTGGTATGCGGGTTGTCGACGCGAAAAATCTTCACACCTTCGCTGACCCAGCCCAGAACGATGTCACGCAACTCCAGCCACAGCCCGGGAATGGCATCTGGCGCGTAGAAGTCGACATTGACGATGTCCTGATACTTTTTCGGCGGGTTTTCTGCGTAACGAATCGTGCCGTCCGGGCGCCACGAGAACCAACCCGGATGCTGCTTGAGCCACGGATGATCCTGTGAACACTGAATGGCGAAATCCAACGCAATTTCAAGTCCGTGGTCGGCAGCAGCCTTCACCAGATTACGGAAATCCTCACGACTGCCCAGCTGCGGATGAATGGCCTCATGGCCTCCATCTTCGCTGCCGATTGCATACGGGCTGCCCGGATCATCCGGCCCGGCAGTCAGGGAGTTATTGGGTCCCTTGCGATGCGCGCGACCAATGGGGTGAATTGGCGGGAAATACAATACGTCGAAACCCATGTCGCGAATGATCGGCAGACGCGAATGGACATCGTTGAACGTGCCATGGCGCGACGGGTCGTCGGTGATAGAGCGAGGAAACAGCTCGTACCAGCTGGCGAACTGCGCCAGCTCACGCTCGACGTCCAGCGGAAACTCAACACTACGACTCAGGAATGCCTGATTGTCCGCCAGCTTCATCAGGTTGGCGGTCTCGCTGTGCAACAGCAACGCAACTTTCTCGTCTTTATCGCCCTGCGCCAATTGGCCCAACAGGCCTTCAATCTGCTGGCGCTGCTCGTCCTTGCTACGTTCTGCTGCGTGTACCAGATGAATACGCCCTTCTTCCAGCTCCAGGTCCACAGGCACGCCAGCTCCGAACTTTTTCTCCAGTTCATAACGGTAGCTGCCGAACTGGTCAATCCAGGCTTCCAGGCGAAACACGTAACGGCTGACAGAGGTCGGGGTGAACTCACCGACCCAACTGTCATTGCCCAATTCACGCATCGGCGCGCTGTGCCAGGTTTCTTCATCGGCAGCACGCCAGCGAATGTTTACCGCCATCTTGTCATGCCCGTCGGCGTAGACCTTGCTGGTCACGGTAACCGGTTGCCCGATGATCGCCTTGGCCGCAAACAGTCCACCGTCAATCACCGGCAACGTGTCTTCGATTACGATGCGGGGCAATTGCAGCGCCTGGGTCAGTGACAGCGGAAGGGTTGGGTGCGGGACATCGGTGGCCAGGGAATCCGGACCGTATGGCTGTTCATTCATCGAGCATCACTCCTCACGCCCCAGGGACGCTCCTGTGCATTCCATGCAATGGAAAAATTGACGGTATGGCAGCGGACGAGCAAAAAATGCAGAAGACTCGTCGAATTCGGCTGCTTAGGTTCCGAGCGGTCAACGAAGGTAAAGTTCAAAGGTTTTGCGGTTGTTTGGTGCGCATATGAAGATGTGCCAAATGCCGAGCGCAGCGATGGGGAGATCGGTGAGGACGTCGTTACGTGACGCTGCGTGACGCAAATCAATTGAATCATCAGTCAATTCGGCGGGTCGTAAAAAAGGTCGACAAGGAGGCTGCAACCATGACGTTACCCAATCCGGTAGAAGTACCTGATCCGAACATAGATGACCCTGCCCTGCCCGAACCTGTGCCCGAGCAGGAACCACCCCCAACAACACCACCCCCCAATGAAAAGCCGATAGGTGACCCGCCACCCGACGCCCCACCGGTGACCGGGTAACGTCTCAGCAAGAGAAACTGAAGGTGTCCGCCAACCCGTGAACGCCTTCAGCGCCCGCCTGCCAGATCAATGAATGTCCCCGTGGCATATGACGCGTTGTCCGAGAGTAACCAGAGAATTGCTTCAGCCACTTCCTCGGCAGTGCCACCGCGCCCCATAGGCAATGCGCCTTCAAGCTTGCTGACGCGGGAAGGGTCGCCGCTCAAGGCATGAAAATCAGTGAAGATGAAGCCTGGCCGGACCGCGTTGACGCGAATATTTTCTCCGGCTACTTCCTTGGAAAGCCCTATGGTAAACGTATCAAGAGCGCCTTTGGATGCTGCGTAGTCCACGTATTCGCCCGCCGAACCCAGCCGGGCGGCCAGCGACGATACGTTGACGATGCTGCCACCGTGCCCTCCATGACTGGGCAACATGCGCAGCAAGGCATGTTTGCTGCACAACATAGGCCCGACCACGTTGGTCATCATCATTTTGAGCATGCGAAACTCCGACATGTCCTCGACTCTTGAAGCCTGAGCCAAGGTGCCCGCATTGTTGACCAGATGAGTGACCCGGCCGAGTTCGGAATCGACTCGGGAGAACAGCCGCATGATCTCGTCTTCGTTGCTGACATCGGCCTGCAGGGTGATTGCCTGAGCCCCGAGCGCCCTGACCTGCCCGGCCGTGTTTTCCGCTGCGCCATGATCGGACAGATAATTGATACAGATCCGATAGCCCTGTGACGCAGCCAGACGCGCAGTGGCGGCGCCTATTCCGCGTGAACCACCCGTGATAATAAGGACTTTTTCCATGATTTTTCTCAGAAGCCAGCATCGAAGTGCAGCTACTACACGCAAGGTAGCCAGACACTTCTGATCGTGCCAGCCTTTATCGTCCAGCGCCATCCATGCGTTTCAGAAAGCCGGTTGTCCGGTATCGGGAAGGTTGGCTGCGGCTTTAGCTTCAGCAGCCCGGATTTCGTCGAAAAACTGCTGAGCAGGCAAAGGGGAACCGAGCAGGAAGCCTTGCAGCGAATGACATCCAAGGTGCGTCAGAAAGCGCTGCTGAACAGCGGTCTCAACCCCTTCAGCAACAATCCGCAGGTTCAATGCCTGCCCTACCGCCACGATAGCTGACACGATTGCGGCATCATCGGTGTCGTGTTCCAGGTCACGCACGAAACCTCGATCAATCTTGATTTCATTGGCTGGCAGGCGCTTCAGGTACATCAGGCTGGAGTAGCCGGTGCCAAAGTCGTCAATCGAAAGATCTACGCCCATTTCGGAAAGTTTCTGCAGGACAGCCAGACTGGCATCGGCATTATGCATAGCCGTGGTCTCGGTGATTTCAAGAGTCAGGCAGTTCGCCGGAAGCTGATGCCTGGCCAGGGTATCGGCCACCGCAGTGACCAGCCCGGAATGGCAGAACTGCAATGCCGAGAGGTTGACTGCAATGCGCCAGTGCGGGTAGCCCTGGGTGTACCACTCGCGCATCTGCCGGCACGCCTCGTCCAGCACCCACTCGCCGATCTGGATGATCAGGCCGGTTTTCTCTGCCATGGCAATGAACAGATCGGGACCCAGAACGCCTTGTTCCGGATGATTCCAGCGCAACAAGGCTTCTGCGCCCAAGGGCAGCCCCGTCAATGCGTCGAACTTGGGCTGGTAGTAAATACAGAACTGCCGTCGCTTGATCGCCTTGCGCAAGTCCTGCGACATTTGTAACTGATTACGTGCGTTGCTGTTCATCGACGCATCGAAAAAACTGTAGCCGTTCTTGCCAGCCGCCTTGGTGTGGTACATGGCGGCATCGGCATTGATCAGAAGCTCGTGCTGGGAGCTGCCATTACCGGGGTACATGCAGATGCCAATACTGAGCGAAATCTGCAACTGATGCTCGCCTATGGTAAATGGATTGCCTATTTCGTTGACCTGACGCGTTGCGACAGTCACTGCATCCTGGGGATCATGCAGTTCGACCAAAAGCACAAACTCATCACCGCCGACTCTTGCCAGAGTGTCGTACCGGTGCAGATTCTGGCGAAGGCGCAAGGCGATCTGGCGTAACAGCAGGTCACCCGTGTGATGACCGAATGCGTCATTGACTGGCTTGAAGCCATCAAGGTCCATGAACATCAACGCAAAACAGCCACCGTTCTCGCGGACCTTCTTCATCGCCTGCTCGATGCGATCCGTCAACAGCACGCGGTTCGGCAGCCCGGTCAGGTTGTCATGCAGAGCGAGATGGATAAGCTCCCGGTTGGCTTCAGTCAGGGAGTTGGCCAACACAGCGGTACGCGTTTCGAGGTGAGAGTCGAGAATACAGCTGAGCAGCGCGATACCCAGAATCGACAGACTGGTGACCACAACAATCCTGTCCAGTCTATTGCTGCTCAGCCCTGCGGGCAGCGAACCACAAACGCTGCCGTCGACGAAACCGGCCGCCGCCATGCCGGTGTAATGCATGCCGATGACGGCCATGCCCAGCATGAGCGCCACTGAAGCGCGCGTCAGGTATATCCTGGAACGTTGCTGACGAAGACGGAATGCTATCCACAATGCCGCAGCAGATGCTGCAATGCCGATGATCAGGGAGCAAGCGACCAGCCATGGCGTGTATTCGATGCCCGGCTGCATGCGCATTGCCGCCATGCCGGTGTAATGCATGGCACTGATGCCAAGGCCCAGCAACAAAGCACCCAGGCCTAGCTGCACTGCAGGCAATTGCGGCTGCGTGACCAGCCACAGGGCGAAACCCGCCGACAGGATTGCAATCAGCAGCGACAGCATTACCAACGGCACGTCATAGCCGAGATCGATGGGCAGCACGAAAGCCAGCATACCGATAAAATGCGTCGACCAACTGCCGACGCCCATCGCCAGCGCTCCTCCAGCGATCCATACATGAACAGCGCGCCCTTTCGCCGAAATGATGCGGCCCACCAGATCGAGAGCGGTGTAGGCAGCAAGAATTGCGACGAGAGCGGATATCACGACGAGCGAGGGGGTGTAACTGCCAATCAACATAAACGCACCTGGAGCCCAATGAGCGCGTCCATGCCAATACTGCGTGGGTGATTGTACCCAATAGCTGCCAAATGTCCCGGTACTTGGTCGAAAAGATGGCAACTAGCTATGTTTTTCTTTTATCACGCCCCACTGAGGGAAAACTGCACTGGCCGCTTGAAACCTTTACTCCCTGAGCGCCAGACCGGTGTCGGCGTTCCAGCCCCCGCCCAGTGCAGCAATCAATTGAACGCTGGCAACCAACCGGCTTTGCAGCACATTCAACACACTGCGCTCGTTGCTCAGCGCGGTGGCCTGTACGTTGACGACGTCCAGATAGCCGATCAACCCTGCCTTGTATTGATTATTGGTCAAACGCAGCGAATCACGAGCCGATACCAGTGCTTCCTGGCGCACAGCGGCCTCCTGCTCGTACACCTTGAGTTGAATGAGGTAGTTCTCGACTTCCTGAAAACCATTTAACACGGTCTGCCGATACTGGGCGACAGTCTGGTCATACACCGCCTCGGTGCGTTCGACCTCGGCCGAACGCCTGCCACCGTCGAACAGCGTCAATGCAAGTTGAGGTCCTACCGACCAGAAGCGGTTGGGCAGGCTGATCCAGTTCGCGAATGTACTGCTGTTGTACCCCCCGCTCATGCTCAGCGTGAAATCTGGATAGTAGGCTGCCCTGGCAACGCCGATGTTGGCATTGGCAACCATTACCGAACGCTCTGCCGCAGCAATGTCCGGGCGGCGCTCGAGCAATTGTGATGGCAGGCCTGGCGGGATCTGTGGCAGTTGCGGAATCGAAGTGCTGACGGGCAGGTTGAAATCTGCGGGAGCCATGCCCATCAGCACGGCGATTGCATTTTCGAATTGCGCACGCTGCCAGGCCAGATCGATCAGGTCGGCCTGAGTGCCTTTCAACTGTGTCTGCGCCTGCGCGACAGCGTCACTGCCGGAGATACCGGCGCGGTATTGATTCTGGGTCAACGTCAGTGAGCGCTGGTAGGCATCCACGGTAGATTCCAACAAGCGTTTTTGTTCGTCGATAACCCGCAATTGCAGATAATTCTGCACCAGCTCCGATTGCAGACTAAGGCGCATCGCTGCCAGATCGGCAAGGCTCGCCTGCGCATTGGCAGTGTCGGCCTCCAGCCCACGACGCAACTTGCCCCATACATCCGCTTCCCAACTAACACCCAGCTGCGCGTTATAGCTGTTTCGGATCCCCGAGACGCTGTTACCCGTCCCGGTGTTCGACGTCCCGGTGCCCTGCCCCGAACGGGTCTTGCCGGTGGTGAGGTCCAGTGTCGGCAGAAATGCGCCTCTGGAACTGCGCACCAGCGCTTGTGCCTGCCGGTACTGCGCTTCGTATTGGGCAACGGTCTGGTTGGAGGTGTTGAGCCGCTCGACCAGCGAATTCAGTTGCGGGTCCCTGTACACCTCCCACCATGCGCCTTTGGCCATCGCGTCACTTGGTGTGGCCGCGCGCCAGCCTGCGGCAGCCTTGAACTGGGAAGGCGCGGCCATGGGCGGCTTCTGATAGTCCGGACCGACGGCGCAGGCGCTCAGCAGCACAATGCAGAGCCCCAACGCGAGTGGACGAATCAGCCCTGTCGGGCGGGATGTAAAAACCAGGCGTTCGGTCATAGCGGAGTTTCCAGAGCAGCATCGGTGCGCACGCCACGCCATTTGTTGTAGCGATGGCGCAGACGGTCGAGATAAAGGTAAACCACCGGGGTGGTGTAGAGGGTCAGGACCTGGCTGAAGATCAGCCCGCCGATGATGGTCAGGCCCAGCGGCTTGCGCATTTCAGCGCCTTCTGCGGTGCTCAAAAGCAGCGGTAAGGCACCCAGAATGGCGGCCATCGTTGTCATCAGAATGGGGCGCAGACGTTGTAGACAGGCGCTGCGGATCGACTCTTGCGGCGTCATTCCCTGATCGCGCTCAAGGTGCAAGGCCAGATCGATCATCATAATTGCGTTTTTCTTCACCACACCAATCAACAAAAACAGCCCCAGGAGGGAAATCAGGCTGAATTCGCTACCCAGTATGTAGATCGTCAGCAGCGCGCCCACGCCTGCCGAAGGCAGCGTCGACAGGATCGTCAGAGGATGAATGTAGCTTTCATAAAGAATCCCCAGTACCAGATACACCGCCAGCAGCGCCCCGAGAATCATCCAAGGCTGGCTTTTCTGGGTGGAGGCAAAAGCGTTGGCGGTCCCGGCCATTTTTGAAATGATGTCGGACGGCAGCCCGATGGCGGCAATGGCGCGCTCGATCGCCACCGTTGCTTTATCCAGGCTGGCACCTTCGGCCAGATCGAAAGAGATGTTTTCGGCAGCGAACTGGCCGTCATGCGATACCCGGTCATTCGCCAGACTGCGCTCGTAATGAGCGATGCTCGACAGCGGTACGCGCTGCCCGTCGGCTGTAATCACCTGGACCTGCTCCAGCGTCACCGGATCCTGAGCGTATTTGGGATTGACCTCCATCACCACCTTGTACTGGTTGAGGCTGTCATAGATGGTCGATACCTGACGCTGGCTGTAGGCATTGTTGAGCACAGCCGTAACCATGTTCATATCGATACCCAGCCGTTTGGCGGTATCACGGTCAACCACCAGCGTTACCTGCTGCGCCCCACGCCCTTCCCGGGCGTCGATGGCGGTCAGCTCCGGTATCGACTTGAGCGCTGCGACGATTTTCGGATACCACAGCCGCAGGCTGCTCAGGTCTGCGCTTTGCACAATGTATTGGTACTGCGAGCTGGTCTGCTCGCGACCACCGCCCAGTTGCAGGTCCTGATCCGGAGCCAGGAACAGTCGACCGCCCGGCACATGCGGCATGTTCTTGCGCAGGCGTTCGACCACTTTCTCGGCGGACAGCTTGCGCTCGGCAACAGGCTTCAGGCGCACGATCATGAATGCGTTGTTGGTACCACCGCTGCCCCCGATAAAGCCGGCAACGCTTTCCACCGCAGGGTCTGCCAGAATCGAGCGGCGGAAGATTTCCATCTTCGGTTGCATGATCGAAAATGAAAGACCGTCGTCACCGCGCACGAAACCCATCAGTTGCCCGGTGTCCTGCTGTGGCAGAAAAGTCTTGGGCACGACCACATACAGCGCAATATTCACTACAACGGTGATCAGCAGGCTGAGCAGCGTGAGCCGCCGGTGCCGCATGACCCAGCCAAGCGAGCGGTCATAACCGGCGACCATGCGATCATTGATCCGCTCGCTCCAGCGTTGAAAGGCGTTCTCCCCGCTGGCTTCGCGTGGTTTCAGCCAGCGCGCGCACAACATAGGGGTCAGCGTCAGGGATACGATCAGCGAAACGACGATCGCCACCGACAAGGTAATGGAGAACTCGCGAAACAGGCTTTCGACCAACCCTCCCATGAACAGGATGGAAATGAACACCGCTACCAGTGAGACGTTCATCGACAACAGCGTGAACCCCACCTCTTTGGCACCAAGAAAGGCTGCCTTCATTGGGTCCAGACCGTTGTGAATATGCCGGGAGATGTTTTCCAGCACCACGATCGCATCGTCCACCACCAGCCCGGTGGCGAGAATCAGTGCCATCAGCGACAAATTGTTCAGGGAAAAGCCGAACAGGTGCATGATCGCAAATGTGCCTACCAGCGAGACAGGAACCGCCAGCGTGGGGATCAGCGACGCGCGAAAACTGCCGAGAAACAGGAACACCACCATCACCACCAGCACCACGGCAATCAGCAGGGTCATTTCTGCTTCGTGCAGCGTTGCCTTGATCACCGGGGAACGGTCCATCGCAACATTAAGGCTAACGCTGGCAGGCAGCACCGCCCGCAGCGCCGGCAACTGCGCCTTGATCTGCGCCACGGTTTCAATGATGTTGGCGCCCGCCTGCCGGTTGACGACCAGCAAGACCGCACGATCACTGTTGTAAAAGCCACTGTTGTAGCGGTCCTCTACGGCATCACTGACTTTCGCGACATCCTTGAGGCGCAAGGTCGCCCCGTCCTTGTAGCGAATGATCAGTGGCGCATAATCCTTGGCCGTTTCCAGCTGGTCGTTGGCCTGAACCTGCCAATTATGCTGATCGTCCTCGACGAAGCCCTTCGGTCGTCGAACGTTCGCACCCGTGATCGCGGTACGCACATCGTCAAGCGATACGCCGTACTGCGACAGCATCCGTGGTTCCAGCTCGATACGCACCGCAGGCAGCGAGCTGCCGCCGATCTGCACTTCACCGACCCCGGAAACCTGTGAAAGGCTTTGCGACAGGATGGTGGACGCCAGATCGTAAAGCTGACCTTTTTCCAGCACCGTCGAGGTCATCGACAGCACCATGATCGGTGCCTGGGACGGGTTGACCTTCTTGTAGGTCGGCATGCTGCGCATCCCGCTGGGCAACAGGTTGCGCGAGGCATTGATGGCCGCCTGCACTTCCCGCGCCGCGCCATTGATGTCGCGATCCAGATCGAACTGCAGAATGATCCGCGTCGTACCCTGGCTGGAATTGCTGGTCATGCTGTTGATACCGGCGATACTGCCCAGAGATCGCTCCAGTGGCGTTGCCACAGTGGAGGCCATGACCTCGGGGCTGGCCCCCGCAAGACTCGCGGACACCACAATCACCGGAAAATCCATGTTCGGCAAGGGCGCGACCGGTAACAAACGGAAGCTGACAGCGCCCAGCAGCATGATCGCCAGGCTCAGCAGAACGGTCGCAACCGGGCGACGGATAAAAGGCGCCGACAGGTTCATGCGTCAGCCCGCTCCAATCGGTCCGGGTCGGCAGGCTTGCGCCTCCAGCGACGGCCAAGCCGGTCGAAATACAGGTAGATGACCGGCGTGGTGAACAGCGTAAGGACCTGACTGACTAGCAAGCCACCGACCATCACCAGCCCGAGAGGTTGACGTAGTTCAGCGCCGGAGCCGCTGGCAAGCATCAGCGGGATGGCACCAAACAGTGCCGCCAGGGTGGTCATCAGAATCGGCCGGAAGCGCAGCAGAGCCGCTTCGTAGATCGCCGTTTCCGGCGCTACACCTCGGTTGCGCTCGGCATCGAGCGAAAAATCGATCATCATGATGGCGTTCTTCTTGACGATGCCGATCAGCAGAATAATGCCGATGATCGCAATCATGCCCAGATCGTTGCCGCTGATCAGCAAGGCCAGCAATGCGCCTACGGCCGCCGACGGCAGCGTCGAGAGAATGGTGATCGGGTGGATATAGCTCTCATAGAGCACGCCCAGGACGATGTACATGGTCACCACGGCCGCCAGAATCAGCAGCAGCGTGCTGGACAACGAAGCCTGAAATGCCTCGGCAGCGCCCTGGAACTGGGTTTGCACGCCAATCGGCATGCCGATCTCCTGCTCAACCTGCTCGATCACCTGCACGGCGTTGCCCAACGCGATCCCGGGCGCGAGGTTGAACGACATCATCACCGCCGGAAACTGCCCGAGATGAGCGATGGCCAGCTGTGCCTGGCGCTGTTCGACGCGCGCCAGACTCGACAGTTTTACCTGCGCGCCGTCGGTGGTCTTGACATGAATCTGGTCGAGCGCGGCAGGACCGAGTTCACTGCCGGACGCTGCCTGCAGGACCACGCGATACTGGCTGGCCTGCGTATAGATAGTGGAAATCTGCCGTTGCCCGAAAGCGTCGTACAGTGCATCGGTAATATTCGCAACGGTGACCCCTACCCGACTGGCCGCATCACGATCGATGTTCAGATAGACCTGTAAGCCCTTGTCCTGCAGGTCGCTGGCGACATCCGTCAGTTCGGGCCGTTTGCCGAGCGCGTCCACCAATCTCTCGCTCCACAGCGCCAGCAACTCGGCATCAGGCGAGGACATGCTGAACTGATACTGAGTGCGACTGACCCGGTCTTCAATGGTCAGGTCCTGCACCGGCTGCATGAACAGACGGATCCCCGAGAGTTTGTCGACCTCGGGCTGCAGGCGCTGGATCACCTCGGGCGCGGTGATATCGCGCTCCCCGTGAGGTTTGAGGTTAATCAGAAGACGCCCGCTATTGAGCGTTGCATTATCGCCGTCGACGCCAATATAGGAAGACAGGCTGACCACCGCAGGGTCCTTGAGAATGATATCGGCAAGCGCTTGCTGACGCTGGCTCATGGCAGCAAACGAAACTGACTGGGGCGCTTCCGAAATACCCTGGATCACACCGGTGTCCTGCACAGGAAAGAAGCCCTTGGGTACAACGATGTACAGCAGCACAGTCAACGCCAGAGTGGCCAGTGCGACCAGCAGGGTCAGAGGCTGATGCTTGAGCACCCAGCGCAACCTGCCTGCGTAGATATCGATCAGCCAGTCAATCCAGGCACCGCTGGCACGGTAGAAACGGCTCTGCTCTTCTTCCTTCGGCTCGCGCTTGAGCAACCGCGCGCACATCATCGGCGTCAGGGTCAGCGATACCACCAGCGATATGAGTATCGCGACCGCCAGAGTGATGGCGAACTCACGAAACAGCCGCCCGACCACATCAGCCATGAAAAGCAGCGGGATCAGTACCGCAATCAGCGACAAGGTGAGGGAAATCAGGGTGAAACCGATCTGTTTTGCGCCCTTGAGTGCCGCCTGCAAGGGGGTTTCGCCCTCCTCGATATGCCGGGAGATATTTTCCAGCATCACGATGGCGTCATCGACGACGAAGCCGGTCGCGATGGTCATGGCCATCAGCGTCAGGTTGTTCACCGAGAAGCCTGCCAGGTACATGATGCCAAACGTGCCTACCAGCGACAGTGGAACGGCAATTGAAGGAATGATCGTTGCACTGAAGCGACGCAGGAACAGAAACGTGACCAGCACCACCAGAACGATCGCGATCAGCAACTCGTGCTGAACATCAGTCACCGAGGCGCGGATCGTCTGCGTGCGATCCGTCAGCACCACCACATCAAGACCGGCCGGGAGGTTTTCGGTGATCCCTGGCAGCAGAGCCTTGATCCGGTCGACCACATCAATCACGTTGGCACCCGGCTGACGCTGAATATTCAGCAGCACCGCCTGACTGCGGTTGGCCCACGCCGCCAGCCGTTCATTTTCGGCCCCATCGACGATTTCGGCCACATCCTTCAGGCGCAAGGGAGCCCCGTCCTTGTAGGCCAGAATCAGGTTGGCGTATTCCTCCGGAGACTTCAGTTGATCGTTGGCATCCAGCATGGAAACCCGAGTCGGCCCGTCGAAGTTGCCCTTGGGCTGGTTGACGTTGGACGCGCCGATCAGCGTTCGTACATCGGACAGATTAAGGCTGTTGGCGGCCAGCGCCTCCGGATTGACCTTGATACGGACCGCCTGACGCTGCCCGCCGGCAATGCTGACCATGCCGACGCCGCTGATCTGAGAGATCTTCTGCGCCATGCGCGTATCGACCAGATCATTAAGCTTGGGCAGCAACATTGTTTTCGAGGTGATGGCGAGTGTCAGAACCGGTGTATCGGCGGGGTTGACCTTGTTGTAGACCGGTGGTGCCGGAAGGTCGGTCGGCAGCAGATTGGTGGCGGCGTTGATCGCCGCCTGCACCTGCTGTTCAGCCACATCCATATTGATATCCAGGCTGAAACGCAGCGTAATGACCGATGCGCCGCCCGAGCTGGTCGAAGCCATCTGGGTCAGTCCGGGCATCTGTCCGAATTGACGCTCGAGAGGCGCAGTGACGGAGCTGGTCATGACTTGCGGGCTGGCACCGGGGTAAAGCGTCATCACACGAATGGTCGGATAATCGACCTGAGGCAGCGCCGAGACCGGCAGCAAGGTGTAGGCGATCAGACCCGCCAGGACAATTGCCAGCATACTCAGTGTGGTGGCAACCGGACGCAGGATGAACAGACGCGACATGTTCATACGTTTGGTTTTTCCACCTTGCCGAGTGCTGCCGACTTGTCGGTCTTGCTGTCAGGCTTGCCTTGCAGTTTCTGAACCGGGCCTGCCGGTACATCCTTACTGTCGTTGACGACCTCGACTTCAGCACCGTCGCGCAGGCGATCGGTGCCTTCAAGCACCACCCGCTCGCCTGCTGCGAGCCCTTCGGTGATGACCGTTGAGGTCTCGTCGCTCGGACCGGTCTTCAACAGCTTGAGCTTGACCTTCCTGTCCCCGTCCAGCACATAGACAAAGGTCCCGTCGGTGCCGAACTGAACTGCGGCGGTAGGTACCAGCGTCGCCTGTTTCAGCGTATCGGCGCGCAGACGCACATTGACGAACTGGTTGGGGAACAGGATCTCGTCACCGTTATCGAAACGGGCCTTGAACTTCAGGGTGCCGGTCGTCACGTCGATCTGGTTATCGAGACTGGCAAGTACACCGGCAGCCTGCATTTTCGTATCGCCACGGTCCCAGGCTTCGACCGGCAGCTTGTCGCCGGTGCGATAGCGGGAAATGACTTTGGACAGGTCTTTCTCCGGCAGCGTGAAGGCGACCGAAATGGGTTGGGTCTGGGTGATCACCACTAAGGCGGTTGTGTCGTTGGCGGCAACCAGATTACCGACGTCCAGCTGTTTGAGGCCGACACGACCGGCGATGGGGGCGCGGATGCGGGTGAAATCCAGACTCAACCGGGCATCAGCCACGGCCGCCTGATTGGTCTTGATCGTGCCCTTGTACTGATTGACCAGCGATTCGGCCGTGTCGAGGGTCTGTTTTGCAATACTGTCCTCTGCATACAATCCACGGTAGCGCTGCACGTCGAGCTGGGCATTCTTGAGCAGCGCCTGATTGGTGGCCAGCGTACCTTCGGCCTGCTGCAATGCCACCTGATAGCTGCGCGGATCGATTTCAGCCAGCAGATCACCGGCCTTGACCATCTGCCCTTCCTGGAAATAAAGCTTGACCAGCTCTCCCGCCACCCGGCTGCGCACATTGATGGTGTTCATCGCCGTCACAGTGCCAAGCGCCTTGTAATAGATCGGAAAATCGCCTTCGGTTGCCGGTGCCACTCGCACCGGGACAGCAACAGCCGATCCACCAAAGCCTGGCCGCGCCATGCCGCCCGCACCAGGCTTCCTGCCCTCGGCGCCTTTCCCAGGGGTGGACGCAGGCCAGAGCCACCAGCACAGGGCAACAATGACCAACAGGATCAACAAACTGATCAACCAGCGACGGGATTTACGAGAGCCAGACGATTGCATGAATAAATCAACCATTACAGGTGGGGGCTTGTTCAGAAGGCTGAACAATAAGCACAGATGCGTTACAAGCAAAGCGCCTTTACCAAGCGCTTACTTTTGATAAACGTATGAAGCACAGACAAAAAAACGGCCTGAGCGGACTCAGGCCGTCGAGGTGTTGCGGGAAGTTACTTCAACACAGCCAATGCCGCGTCGTAGTCGGGTTCTTGAGCGATCTCTGCGACCAGTTCGCTGTGCAGCACATTATCGTTTTCGTCCAGAACAACCACTGCACGGGCAGTCAGACCTTTCAGCGGACCGTCTGCAATTGCAACACCATAATTCTTACTGAAGTCGGCACTGCGGAAAGAAGAAAGGTTCTTGACGTTCTCAAGACCTTCGGAGCCGCAGAAGCGCGCCTGGGCAAACGGCAGATCAGCGGAGATGCACAGTACGACGGCATTGCTCAGCTCGTTCGCCTGGGCGTTGAATTTGCGTACAGACGTTGCACAGGTCGGCGTGTCGACGCTAGGGAAAATGTTCAGTACCTTGCGCTTGCCAGCGAAATCCGCAAGGGTCTTGTCGGCAAGACCTTCGCCCACCAGCGTGAAGGCGTGTGCCTTGCTGCCGACTTCAGGCAGGTTGCCATCGACCTGAACGGGGCCGCCTTTGAGGGTCACTTGAGCCATGAAACACGTTCCTTTTTGAAATGAATAAAAGAGTTCGGAAGTTAAACACGAAAGTGTGCCGGGGCCTATATCGGATAATTCCGAATTTTTCTCAGGAAACCAGTCTGTCCCTGATATCAGGGTGGGCACATAATTCCACCAGCCAATCGACGAATACCCTGACCCGCCGCGACAACTGTCGATGAGGCGGGTAAAGCGCCGTCAACGGTAAAGGCGGCGGACGATACGCGCGTAATACTTCGATCAGTACTCCGCTGCGCAATTGCGCGGCGACATGATAACGCGGCACCTGTATCAGGCCGAAACCTGCCTCGCAAGCCGCCACATAACCATCGGCACTGTTGACGGAAATAGAACAGGCCAACGCTTGATCAACCTGAACGCCCTCGGCCATGAACTCCAGACCATAACGTTTGCCGGTACTGGTCGAAAAATATTCGATTACCTGATGTTGCATCAGGTCCGGCAGGTTCAGCGGCGTCCCATATTGCTGCAGATATTCGCGACTGGCACAGGTGATCTGGGTCAGATTGCCCAAAGGTCTTGCGACCAGCATTTCGTCCAGAGCCGCTCCAGCGCGCAATACACAGTCCACGCCCTCGCGGATCAGATCGACAGGCCTGTCACTCATGCCGATTTCCAGCCTGATTTGCGGGTAGCGCAGGGCAAATTCAGGCAAGGCAGGAATCACGATCATGCGCCCCAGACTGACCGGCAGGTCGATGCGCAACAACCCCCTGGGCTCAGCGCCCGCCGCAGAGAAGGAGGCTTCGGCGTCATCCAGATCGGCCAGCAGGCTTACGCAACGCTGATAGTAGGCCCGGCCGTCAGGCGTGGTGTTCACCTGGCGCGTGGTGCGTTGCAAGAGTTGCACACCCAAATGAGCTTCCAGCTGTTTGATCAGCATCGTCACTGATGCACGGGGCATGTGCAGGCTTTCGGCCGCTTTGGCGAAACCGCCCAGCTCGACGATACGGGTGAAGACGCGCATGGCGTTGAATCGGTCCATGATTACCGGCAGCCTGATAGAGAGGGTAGCGTGTGAAGGGTCACACTGTTTTGGCAGGGTAAACCGGTTGGCACAGGCCAGTGCCATGACAGCGGCTGGCCCGTGCTCAGAAGTCCCTTTTATAGAAAATATCCAGCGAACTGGCAACACCGCTTGCCGCCTCAAGGTACACACGCTTGCTGAGCAGATAGCGCAACGCAATGGTATTGGCCGGTTCAAATACACCGACACCATAGCGCAGACTGAGCTTCTCGGTGATCTTGCCGCTGGCAACCACATTGGTCTTGTCACCGGTGCCCGAGGTGTCCAGTTCGAAGTCCTTGATACCCAGATTGTCCGCGAGCTTTCCGGTTGTGGAAGAGCTGCCTGCAACGCCCAGCGCCAGCGCGGCCTGGGCGACCATGTTGTTGTCTTCGCCCGAAGTGCTTAGCGGCCTGCCCATGACCAGATAGGACAGCGCCTGCTCCTGGCCCATCGCGGGCTCGGAAAACACTTCAGTGGCAGGCTGCTCGGCACTGCCGGTCAGACGAATACCCGCGATTACGTCATCTGTCTGCCGAATCGCTTCAATATCCAGATAGGGCTGGTCAACCGGGCCTGCAAACAGCAGGCGTGCCTTGCGGATGGTAAGCCGTTGGCCATAGGCACGGTAACGCCCGTCATTGAGGTTCAGCTCGCCACGGGTGTCCAGATTGTCACCAATGTGTACGCGACCGACCAGGTTGGCGGTGAGCCCGAAACCGCTGAAACCGAGTTTTTCCTGGCCGACTTCAACATTTACATCCATCGCCACGGCCAGCGGTGGTGCACCCTCCTCGGTCTGCTGCCCGACGATCACCGTATCGCCTGACAACTTGACGGTGGAAGGCGGCAGCTCACGTACGGTGATTGTGCCCTTGGGCACCAGCACTTTGCCGGACACGGCCAATCGTTCTCCCTGCATGGAGATTTTCAGATCAGGTGCAATTTCCACAGCAACATAGGGCTCGACATTGATGGGCAGTCGCGCGCCCTTGAGGCTGACGTCGACGCTCGGACTCTGCCCCCAGGCCGCTTGGCCGCCTATGCTTCCCTGCCCGGTATCGCCACTTTTCCAGCCACCGTTGAGTTGTACGCTCTCTCCGGCGATAAGCGCCTGAACCTTGAGGTCATGCAGCTCCATCGGCAACTCGGCCCCTGCCACTTCACCGCCTTCCAGCGTCACGCTGCCGTTGACCAGAGGCGCGAGCAGGCTGCCTGACAATCGACCGTTACCGTTCAGGCGTCCGTTGAGTTTCTGCACCATTGGTGCAAATGGCCGGGCTGCCGAGATGTCCAGCCCGGAAAGGCTGAAGTCGCCTGAAAGGGGCTTGTCTTTGCCCAAGGGATCGATCTGCGCGTTGAGCAGCAACCGCCCCAACTTGCCACCCTCGAAGTTCAGACGCGTGTCGATACGTCTTGGTGTCAGGGAGGTGTCGAGCTTGAACGTCTGGTACGGGAAGTCCAGCCACTGCGCGTTATTGCGTACGCGCAGAGTGCCGCCTCCGGCATTGATCGTCACCTTGCCACTGGGGCCTGCTGCCGGAATGTCGAGCTGAACGTCGGCGTTCAGCGCACCTTTCCAGGCAAAATCCCTGGGCATCCATTGCCCCAGACTGTCGAGCGGGAAATTCTTCAGTTGATAACGCAGGCGTGGTTCCGGCATCAGCCGCTGATCGCCACCGCACAAGCTGGCCGAACCGGACAGCCAGCAATGTGCGCCGAAGTCGAGCCTGCCGTCAGCCAGGCGCTCGATCTTCGCTGGTTGCTGCAAGCGCCAGTTCTGCCCGCCGCTCTGCACCGAACCACTGGCCAGCCGACCCCGCCAGTCGCCTTTTTCCAGTCCCCCGTCCAGCCCGATGGCAAGCTTGAGCAGCGGTCCTTGCAGGTCCAGTTTCAACTGTTGCGTCTTGAGCGTCCCCTGGCCGTCCACCAGCAAGGTCCCAAGCCCGGTGTCGCCGACTTGAATACCGACGCCCTTGAGGTTGACGGTGGCACGTTGCGATTGATCCAGCCGGGCATTGAGCGACAGGGTTTGCAGGCGATTATCCTGCAACGCGAGCTGACTGCCCTGTAGCGCCAGTTGCCCTTGAGGTGCCTGCAGCGTTCCGTTCAGATCCAGGCGACCTTTGACCTGTCCCTGCAAACGTGGCCAGAGTTGAGCCAGACGCGGCAGATCGAGATCCAGCTGCCCTTTGAGACGCTCCTGCAAACTGCCAGCGCCCTGAATCCGGTTGTCGCCCAAACGCATGTTCAGGTTGCTGAGGCTCCATTGCTGATCACCACCCTCGGCCTTGGCTTGCAGCAGCGCAGGCTGGCCACGCAGACGCCCTTTAAGGTCGAGGTCAGCAGTGAGTTCGAGCCGCTCGTTGATGAGTTGCCCCCTGCTGCGCAAGGGTCCCGCGAGTGTACCGGGCAATTCAGCGACCCAGAATGAGGGGTCCAGCGCGATCAGATCCAGGGCCGTGTCCCAGCCAATGCCGTTGGCGAATTGCAGATTTAGAAAACCGCTGGCCTTGCCCTGCCCTGCAACCAGTTCCAATTGTGGCAGGTGGATCTCCTGCAAGTTGCCGCTGAAGGGGCTGACCAGCGTGAATGCACCGGCGGGCCCTTGGAGGCTGGCGTTGAAATTGCCTAGATAATGACCGTCGGTATAGGAAATCTCGCCCTTGAATGCGTGCAACGAGACCTGCGGTTCGGATTCCACGGGATAAAGACGATGCCAGGGGAAATCCAGCCAGTCGATGCTTGCATCGGCCGAGAAGCCATTCTGCCAGTTGAACGTGCCATTTACCGCCAGACGCTGTTGGTCATTGGCGCTGAGATCAAGCGCAGCGATGCTCGCACCATTGGCGTCGGCGCTGCCCCGCAAGGACAACGCCACGGGGCCTTTCTCTGCAGGCAGGCTGGCGGAGCCGTTGATCCGGTAACCCGAGTCGAGATTGCCCTCGGCAGTCAGCAGCAAGTGATCGAGTTGCAAGGTGTCGGGCAATGCAGCGCTGGGCTTGAAGCGTTCGGCAGTCAGTTTCAGTCGCGCGGGCACATGCTCAGCCAGCGGTTGCAACTCGCCAGTCAGCAGCCCTGGAAGGTAGCCGCTACTGTCAGCCTTGAGTTGCAGGGTCTTGAGCACATCCCCCTGAATATCCAGCGCCAGCGTCCAGGGCTGGCCGTCCTGCGGCGGAAGTTGCAATTGCCCGCCAATGCTCAGCGGCCAGTCGCCTTCGGGCTTCAGCAGGCCCTTGAGGTCCAGCACCAGCGCATCGCGCTGCAGGTGCGCGCTATCGATCTGTAAGCCTTCCGAGGTCCAGTACGCCGTCAGCTTGAGATCGCGCAACTGTTCGACGCCGTCCAGTTGCAGACTGCCCAGCTGTATATCACCCAGTTGCAGAGCCAGCGGCAGTCTGAGGGCTGGCAAATTGACAGGACCGCGATCGCTTGGTGCACCGCTCGGAGGAAAACGCAGGAGTACCTGTGCAGCATGCAAGCGATCGATACACAGGGTCATTTTCAGCAGGCAGGCGGGCGTCCAGGCGAAATCGACAGATTGCACCTCCACACGGTCTGCGCCTTGCTGCCATACCAGCCGCTCTGCACTCCACTGCCCGCCCAGTCGTCCCTGAAAGTTTTCCAGGTGTACGCCAGGCACACGTGCCAGCGCCCACTGGCTGCCAGCCTGGGTTCCCAGCACCAGGCCGACGCCGACAAGCGCCAGCAGCAGTAATGCGATAAGGCTCAATCCGGTAACCTTCAGGCCGCGCTTGATGTTCATCCTGTTCAAAGCTCCGGCCCCATCGAGAAATGCAGGCGAATACCGCCGTCGTCGTCCAGCGCGTGCGCCAGATCAAGACGCAAGGGGCCTACGGGAGAAACCCAACGTACCCCGAACCCGACTCCGGTCTTCAGATCCGGCTTGTCCAGATTGTTGAACGAGTTGCCCTGATCAATAAAAGTCGCCAGACGCCATTTGTCCGCGATGGAATACTGGTACTCGACACTCCCGGCAAACATGTAACGCCCACCGATAAGGTCGCCGTCGGAATTGGTTGGTGACAGATTCTGGTAGTCGTAGCCGCGAACGCTTTGATCGCCACCGGCAAAAAAACGCAGCGATGGGGGGATCGCGGTGTAACCGTCTGTAAGGTTGCCACCAAACTGCACGCGGCCCAGAAGACGGTGGTTCTGCGCGACTGTCGTCAGCCCCTTGAGCAACACGTTGGCATGCACCAGATTGGCGTCCGATAACATGCCTTCCTTTGCCACCTGGGTGTCGAACTGCAAGCGGTAGCCCTGGTGGGGGTCGATACGGTTATCGCTGCGCAGGTACGAGTAACTGATACCGGGCATCAGCAGGGTACTCAGGCCCGAATCGTCACCCAGTCGGTATTCTTCGCGTTGCCATTTCAAGGATATGACCCGTTCCCACCCGCTGGGCAGCTTGCTGTGCCATTCAGGCCCGGCAGTCAGCAGCTTGCTGAGGCTGTCGGTGCCGGCAATCTCTTCATATTGATAGCCCCCGGCATAACGCAATTTATCGGTCAGGGGCGGATCGAGCGGCACGTCGTACCACAATCCGATGTTCTGACGTGGCGCGGATATCTCCGATTCGAATCCATAGCTGTGACCCTGCGGATTGGCCCAGTGGCGGGTCCAGTTGGCCTTGCCACGCGGGCCGACATCGGTCGAATAGCCCAGCCCCAGCCCCATGGTGCGCGGTTTGCGGGTCTCAAGCTGGACGGTCACCGGAATAATCCGGTTTTCGGCTGCCGTAGGGGCGGCATCGACCCGTACACCTTCGAAATAACCACTGCCCTGCATGGCCTGGGTCAGTTCGGCGATGAGCTGTGAATCGTAAGGTGTATTTTCCTTGAACGGCACCATGCGCTTGAGCAGGTCATCATCGAAGGGGGCATCGCCGCTGAACATGACCTTGCCAAGCGAGTAGCGCGGGCCGCTGTCATAAACCAGCTCAATGTCGGCAACCCCGGCCCTTGGGTCGATCGCCAGGCGCTGGCTGGTGAAGTGGCCACTGAAGAAACCGTAGCGTGATGCCTGATTCTGGATCAGCCGCTTGGCATCTTCATAATTGCCGTGATTGAGCACCGCGCCGGTTTTCAGTGCATCGCTCCTGGGCACACGGAAAGCCTTCAGCGACGCTGCAGGTCCTTCGACCCGAATCACCACATTACGCAAATGGACGGGCTCGCCCGGCTGGATATTGATCACCAGACGTAGCGGGTCTCCGTCTTTTATTTCGCTGTCGATCTGCGCCTGATAATAGCCGAGCGCCTGAGCTGCCTTTTCCGCTTGCTGCTCGGCACCCAGGCTGTAGTTGCGCAATGCCTGAACGTCACGCTCACCCAAATCCCCCACATACCCTTCGACGTTGGCTTTGAGTTCCGGGTTGGCGGGCTTGATCCTGACGTCAAGGCGAGACTGCGCAAGCGCCGCTGCACTCATGGTCATCAGGAACAGGCTGCTGAATAGTCTGAAAAGCTTCATGGGCGTAGATGCTAACACGATCGACGGGCTGCACTGGAAGCCCACGAATTGTCGAATATTCAGACCGTTACATCAGGCACCGGCAGTGAAACCTGAGGGTTCGGATGAAAAAACACATGCTCTCGGACCGGGCCTACGGCAATCTCGCCGATTTCCTCGTAACCCTGTCGCTTATAGAACTCAAGATAGCGAGGATTACCCGTGTCTACGACGATGCCTTGGGACTGTTCGTCTACTGCGCACCAATCGTGCAGAGCCCCCAGCAGTTGCTCACTCAAATCCTGCCCCAGCTTCTGGCCCTGAAATTCCGGGTCGAGCCCTATCAAAGGCAGCACATGCACGGTTTCGGACGGTACACAGGCGAGCACAGCGTTGTAATAGGCAAGGTAGCGCTGAGTGCAGCCCAGACCGGTATCCATCACCATGCGCAGACGCCAGGCCCAGCTTTCGGTGACCCCAAGACGACGCTGAGGTGGCGCGATCAGCGCCACGCCAACCAGCCGATCATCCAGAAACAGACCAAGCGCCGGCTGATTTTGCAGGAAGTGTTGTTTGACCAGTTGGCGAATGGTCGCCAATACGCGTTGCTCATATCCCTCGCGCTCGGCATTGAACAGATAGGCGAAGGTCGGATCGTGCCGATAGGCCCTGAACAGCAAGGAGCGGGTTTCACGGGAATAACCACTGTCGAGTTGGCGAATTTCACCCGTGATGGCAGCAGGTAGGGACATAAAGGGCCTCGTGTTAACGGAACTGCGTTTGGCGCAGCAGTTTTGGCAAGCAGGCTTTCGAGTGATGGCACTTGATAACAGTTCCAACGATTTGTGCGTGCACGCAGCCGGGCAGTGTCGGACATGGCGCTGGTCCTGAAACGACAGGTCAGCTAGCATCGCTGTTTGTTTTTGCTCAGGACCGCTGTTTTATGAAAATCGTCTCGTTCAACATCAATGGTCTGCGCGCTCGACCTCATCAGTTGGCGGCATTGATCGACAAACACCAGCCGGACGTGATCGGTCTTCAGGAAACCAAGGTTTCGGACGAGCAATTCCCACTCGCGGACGTCGAAGCGCTGGGCTATCACGTGCACTTTCATGGCCAGAAAGGCCATTACGGTGTTGCCCTGCTGTCGCGCAATCCGCCAATAGCCCTGCACAAGGGGTTCGAGGGAGACGACGAGGAATCCCAGAAACGCTTCATATGGGGTACCTACGCTGACAGCAATGGCCAGCCGGTAACCATCATGAATGGCTACTTTCCGCAGGGCGAGAGCCGCGATCACCCCACCAAATTCCCGGCAAAACAGCGTTTTTACGAGAACCTGCAAACGCTGCTCGAAAGCCGCTTCAGCAACGACCAGCCGCTGATCGTCATGGGCGACGTGAACATCTCACCGCAGGACTGCGATATCGGCATCGGCGCCGACAATGCCAAACGCTGGCTGAAAACCGGCAAGTGCAGCTTCCTCCCGGAAGAGCGCGAGTGGATGGAACGCTTGAAAAACTGGGGCCTTGTGGACAGCTTTCGTTACCTTTACCCGGAGGTCATCGACAGGTTCAGCTGGTTCGACTACCGCAGCCGGGGCTTTGAAGACGAGCCCAAACGCGGGCTGCGCATTGATTTGATCATGACTTCTATCGGTCTGCAGCCGCGCATCAAGGCGGCCGGCGTGGACTACGACTTGCGCGGTATGGAAAAGCCTTCGGACCATGCGCCGATCTGGCTGGAGTTGAACTGAGCAGGCACCATGTCGCGCGACCCAGAATCGGGTCGCACGCAGCGGTCGAGCAATCGTCATGTTCCTGCAACCTTTCTGTCTTATTCTCCCGCAACCTCCCGTGACTCATGGTGACGCCGATGTTGCGCGCTTTGCTAACGGCGCTGACCCTGTCGAGCGCTACCCTGCCCGCCATTGTGCTGGCGGCACTGCCAGTGCCTGCTGGCGAGATACCTGCCTTGCGCATTCAAGGCTCCAACACCATCAATGCCCAGTTAGGTCCCGCGCTGGTTGAAGGGTTGATGCGTCAGCAAGGCCTGCAATCGGTACAGACTCTTGCTGGCAACGTCATCAATGAACAGCGTGTCGTGGGCACAACTGCAGCCGGGCAAACGGTCAGCGTCGAGATCGCCGCACACGGATCAGGCACCGGATTTGCTGCGCTGAAAGCAGGCAACGCCGATATCGCGGCCTCTTCCAGGCCGATCAAGGATCAGGAAGCCAAGGATTTGGCAGACCTTGGCGATCTGAAAAGCGCGGCAAGCGAGCAGACCATTGCCATTGATGGCGTTGCCGTGATTCTGCATCCCGGCAATTCGGTGAGACAGCTGGATACACTTCAACTGGCGCGTATTTTCAGCGGGGAAGTCAGGAACTGGAGCGAAGTGGGCGGCAATCCGGGCGTGATTCATCTTTATGTGCGTGATGAAAAGTCTGGCACCTACGAAACGTTCAAGGAGCTGGTACTGACCAAGTACGGCAAGAATCTGTCTGGCGCAGCCGCGCGCTTCGAATCCAGCGAACAGCTCTCCGACGAGGTCAGCAAGGATATCAATGGCATTGGCTTCACCGGACTGCCTTCCGTCAGGCATGCCAGAGCGGTGGCCATTGCCGATGGCGATTCCAGGCCCATGCTGCCGACCGTGAGCCTGATTGCCACCGAGGACTACCCGCTGTCGCGACGACTGTATTTTTATGTGCCCGCCTCGGCTCATCAGCGCTGGGCCCAGGCGCTTGTGCGTTTCGCGCAGAGCGCCGGGGGTCAGGACATCGTGGCGCAGAGTGGTTTCGTCGCACAGACTGTGCAGGCACTCAAGGTGCAGCCAACCGCACAAATGCCCGTGGATTATCAGGCGCTGGCGCGCAAGGCCGAACGCCTGTCAGTCAACTTTCGCTTTGCCCAAGGCAGTGCGAGGCTGGACAACAAGGCGCAGCAGGACCTCAAACGGGTAGCCGAGTACCTCAAGGCCAGCGACAAGCTCAATCAGCATGTGACGCTGGTCGGCTTTGGCGACGCCAAGAGTGACCCGGCACGCGCAGCGCTGCTTTCAAGGCTGCGTGCCATGGCCGTGCGTCGAGAACTGCTGAAAAGCGGCGTAACGTTCCGCGACATCGTTGGCATGGGTGACGAAATGCCAGTAGCCACCAATGATATCGACGACGGGCGGATCAAGAACCGCCGGGTCGAGGTCTGGGTGCAGTGACCGGCCAGCGGTTCAGGTCCGGCTACGCACCACATCAGTTGGCAGGTACTTGCCCAGCTCATACTTGCCGACTGCGGCCCGATGCACTTCATCGGGGCCATCTGCCAGGCGCAGTGTGCGTTGCATGGCGTACATATAGGCCAAGGGGAAGTCATTGGAAACACCCGCCCCGCCATGTATCTGAATCGCCCGATCTATGACCTTCAGCGCCACGTTCGGCGCGACGACCTTGATCTGCGCGATTTCACTCCGGGCGACCTTGTTGCCAGCCGTGTCCATCATGTAAGCCGCTTTCAAAGTCAGCAGGCGGGCCATGTCGATCTCCATGCGGGAGTCGGCAATCCTGTCGATGTTGCCGCCCAGCCGCGCCAGCGGTTTGCCAAAGGCAACCCGGTCGATAGAGCGCCTGCACATTAACTCGAGTGCCCGCTCGGCCATGCCGATGGAGCGCATGCAGTGATGGATGCGGCCTGGCCCCAGCCGCCCTTGAGCGATTTCAAAGCCCCGCCCCTCACCCAGCAATACGTTTTCAAAAGGGACCCTGACGTTATCAAACAGCACTTCTGCATGCCCGTGTGGTGCGTCGTCGTAACCGAACACCGGTAGCGGTCTGACGATCTTCACACCCGGCGTGTCGACCGGGACGAGAATCATCGAGTGCTGCTGATGACGCGGCGCATCGGGATTGGTCAGGCCCATGAAAATCAGGATTTTACAGCGCGGGTCGCAGGCACCGGATGTCCACCATTTGCGCCCGTTGATCACCCATTCGTCGCCCTCACGCTCGGCACGTGCAGCCATATTGGTGGCGTCCGATGAAGCGACTTCAGGTTCGGTCATGGCAAAGGCGGAACGAATCTCGCCGCGCAACAGCGGCTCCAGCCATCGCGCTTTCTGCTCCTCACTGGCGTAGCGAACCAATACTTCCATGTTTCCGGTGTCCGGCGCCGAGCAATTGAACGGCTCGGGACCGAGCAGCGAACGCCCCATGATCTCCGCCAGCGGCGCATATTCCAGATTGCTCAGCCCGGCGCCAAGGCCGGACTCCGGCAAAAACAGATTCCACAGACCCTCCGCTCTGGCACGCGCCTTGAGTTCTTCCATGATCGCAGTGGGCTGCCAGCGGTCCCCTTCGGCCACTTGCTGATCGAAAATCGGCTCGGCTGGGTACACGTAGGCGTCCATGAACGCTGTAACGCGCTCACGCAGGGCCTGCACCTTCGGGGAATACGCAAAATCCATGGGCCACTACCTTCTCGATCAGGGTGTCGAATTCATCAGCCTGATGCTAGAGAAACACCGTACATTTATCTAATCTATTCTCGGCGTGTATAAACATTTATAACCGATATATGATCCACCATCGTTGCGGCATCCCAGCCTGCCGAACAGCGAATCACAATAACAGCACGAGGCGCCCATCAATGAACCTGAGCAAGGTCGATCTCAATCTTTTCATTGTCTTCGACGCCATCTACACCGAAGCCAATCTGACCCGCGCCGGGCAGATCGTCGGCATTACCCAGCCTGCGGTGTCCAACGCTCTGGCGCGGTTGCGAGAAACCTTCAATGACCCGTTGTTTGTGCGTACAGCACAGGGCATGGTGCCTACCCCCATGGCGCAGAACATTATTGGCCCGGTGCGCAACGCGCTTTCATTGCTCAGGGTGTCGGTGCAGGAAAGCCGAATATTCAATCCGCTGCAGGCCAACAAGAACTACCGCATCAGCATGACCGATCTGACCGAGGCGGTAATCCTGCCGGTGCTTTTCCAGCGGCTGCGACGCCTTGCGCCCGCCGTCACTATCGAGAGTTTTCTGTCCAAACGCAGGGAAACTACCAAGGAGCTGGCGGCCGGTCGCCTCGACTTCGCCGTGGATGCGCCGCTCAATACCGACCCGCAGGTCCGGCATGTCAAGCTGATGGAAGATCGCTATGTGTGCGGCATGCGCAAGGCTCATCCTCTGGCCAACAAAGTCACCCTGACACTGGATGATTATCTGAGCCAGGCGCACATTCATATTTCCAGTCGCCGCAGCGGGCTCGGCCACGTGGACCTGGCGCTCGGCAAAATGGGCATCCAGCGCAGAATCGCGCTGCGCTCGCAGCATTACCTGATGGCCACACAAGTATTGCAGCAAACCGACATGGTCATGACAGTGCCGGAACGCTTCGCCCGGCGTAACGACTTGCACTATGTCCACCTGCCGGTCAACGATGTTCCGTCCGTCGAAACCCACCTGTACTGGCATGAAAGCACTGATCAGGATCCGGCCAATCGCTGGATGCGCGAGCAGATCATCGAGCTCTCACAACGGGTAGTGGCACAGGAACACAACCTTGAAAAATCATGAAATACAACCCCCAAGGTTATGTTTTTAAAGTAGTTATTGATCAATATTAAAGTGTTTTCGAGCCAAATGGGCGCGGCCAGACGCGCCCATTCACCACGACTTCTGCTTGACGCTTACGTAAAGCAACCTTTAGGTTTAGTGCCATGTACTCCGCCGAGCGATGCCATGAGCAGTCAGACCTACAGTATCTCCGAGCTCGCCCGAGAGCTGGATATCACCACACGCGCGATCCGCTTTTACGAGGAGCAAGGCATGCTCAGCCCTGAGCGCAAGGGTATGGAGCGTATCTACACCGCCCGTGACAAAGTCACTCTGAAATTGATTCTGCGCGGCAAGCGCATCGGCTTTTCACTGGCTGAATGCAAGGAACTGATCTCGCTTTATGACCCTGCCGGCGGCAACCAGAAACAGTTGCAGACCATGCTCGGCAAGATCGCCGAGCGCCGCGAGCAGCTTGAACAGCAGTTGCTGGATATCCGGCAGATGCAACTGGAGCTGGACACCGCCGAAGAGCGCTGTCGGGCTGAAATGGATAAGACTATTGCCACTGCTCACTGACCTCGTCCGCACTGACTGACTATAAGGCGCTGCCATGGCTTTTCCGCAAAAGGTGAATATCGTTGAGGTCGGTCCGCGTGACGGCCTGCAGAATGAAGCGCAACCCATCAGTGTTGACGACAAGGTGCGGCTGGTGGATGACCTCACGTCCGCTGGAATGGGCCACATAGAAGTCGGCAGCTTTGTTTCGTCCAGATGGGTGCCACAGATGGCTGGCTCTGCCCAGGTTTTTGAACGGATCCAGCGCCGTGAAGGCGTGATCTACTCGGCCCTGGCACCTAATCTGCGCGGGTTCGAGGATGCACTGGCGGCGGGTGTGAGAGAGGTCGCAGTGTTTGCGGCGGCGACCGAAGGGTTCTCCCGACGTAATCTCAACTGTTCGATCAGCGAAAGTCTGGAGCGCTTTGCGCCCATCATGGCTGCGGCGCAGATGCATGGCGTGCAGGTCAGGGGTTACGTGTCGTGTGTGCTGGGCTGTCCTTACGAAGGCAATGTCTCGCCTCGACAAGTCGCCGTCGTCGCCAACGAGCTGCACGTAATGGGTTGCTATGAAATCTCGCTGGGCGACACCATCGGTACCGGTACGCCGCAAGCGACCCGGGCACTGTTCGACGCTGTCGCTGCGCAGATCCCGCGCGGCAGGCTTGCCGGACACTTCCACGATACCTATGGCCAGGCGTTGGTGAACATCTATGCAAGCCTTGAGGAAGGCATCCAGGTCTTCGACAGTTCCGTCGCGGGCCTCGGTGGCTGCCCTTACGCCAAGGGTGCGAGCGGCAACGTCGCCACGGAGGATGTGCTGTACATGTTGCACGGTATGGGCATCGAAACCGGTGTTGATCTGGAACAGGTCATTGCGGCGGGCCAGCGCATCTGCGAAGTGCTGCAACGCGACAATGGCTCGCGCGTGGCCAGGGCTCGGCTGTCAGCGTAAGGAATGTCACCTGTCGGTAACAGGGTGCGACAACTTGTCACAGAGTGTTACCCTGCCGCCGCAGCACATCGAGACAAACGGGTAACACAGAAACACTCGACGACAGAATCAGATGGCCCGCTGCATTGCACAAACGCTCAGCCCCTGGCTTTACGGGAGGATTTAAAAACTGGCACGGGTCCTGCTATATCCTTTGTACAACAAAAATAAAAACACGCATCAACCCAATAAAAACAACACGTACCGGCTCTGACATAACAAGAACAACACGGACAGAGGCGTAGCTAACAGATTTTTTTGAAGTGGACAGCTTTTCAGAACTACGTGCAGTGATTGCAGGTTGTTCGCAGCCAGGCAGAGAACAATAAAACTGCCCTCAGGCAGCTCCGGAACTGGCTGGATCAATACGATGAAAGTCTGATCAGCGCTCAAAAAAATACGTTTGCTCTTGGTCCCGCCTGCGGACCGCTCGAAAAAAGAGATAAAGGGTCAGGTCGCCAAAAGCAACAACAGGCCTCCCGAAAAACAATAAAGAGCATAGCAATACACCTTGAAGGGGAGCCCAGGCTCCCCTTCGTGCTTTCCGCCAGCCAGACGCTCCCTCATTCCTTCGCCCCTCCCCCTGCCAGGCAGTCCTCGATCGTTTTGCGCATGCATTGGCATCAACGTTGACAGCTTAATCCGACAGGTTTACGTTAACGTAAAGGTCATGGCTTGTTCGCCCTCTATGCGCCTTCAAGAACAAACGCCACCCAAGAACAAAAAAAGGAACGTTCCATGAGTTACCCCAGCCTGAACTTCGCCTTGGGCGAAACCATCGACATGTTGCGCGACCAGCTGCAATCATTCGTTGCCGCAGAACTTGCCCCACGTGCTGCGCAAATCGACAAGGACAACCTGTTCCCCGTCGACATGTGGCGCAAATTCGGCGAGTTAGGCGTGTTGGGGATCACCGTCAGCGAGGAATACGGTGGCGCGGGTCTGGGTTATCTTGCGCACGTCGTGGCAATGGAAGAAATCAGCCGCGGCTCTGCATCCGTAGCGCTTTCCTACGGTGCCCACTCCAACCTGTGCGTGAACCAGATCAACCGTAACGGCACCCCGGCACAGAAAGCCAGATACCTGCCGAAACTGATCAGCGGCGAGCATATCGGCGCACTGGCCATGAGCGAACCCAATGCAGGCTCGGATGTGGTGTCGATGAAGCTGCGCGCCGACAAGCGCGGTGATCGCTACCTGCTCAACGGCAGCAAGACCTGGATCACCAACGGGCCCGACGCCAATACCTATGTGATCTACGCCAAGACCGATCTGGAAAAGGCTGCGCATGGCATCAGTGCGTTCATCGTCGAGCGGGACTGGAAAGGTTTCTCGCGCGGAAACAAGTTCGACAAGCTGGGCATGCGCGGCTCCAACACCTGTGAGCTGTTTTTCGACGATGTCGAGGTGCCCGAGGAAAATCTGCTCGGTGTACTCGACGGTGGTGTCCGAGTCCTGATGAGCGGTCTCGACTACGAACGTGTAGTGCTTTCCGGTGGGCCGACCGGGATCATGCAGGCCTGCATGGACGTGGTGGTGCCCTACATCCATGACCGCAAACAGTTCGGCCAGAGCATCGGCGAGTTTCAGCTGATTCAGGGCAAGGTCGCCGACATGTACACCCAGCTCAATGCCAGTCGGGCCTACCTGTACGCAGTCGCCCAGGCCTGCGATCGTGGCGAGACCACACGCAAGGACGCAGCGGGCGTTATCCTCTACAGCGCTGAACGCGCTACGCAGATGGCGCTGGATACCATCCAGATTCTGGGCGGCAATGGCTACATCAATGAGTTCCCGGCGGGACGGCTGCTGCGTGACGCCAAGCTCTACGAGATCGGCGCAGGCACCAGCGAAATCCGGCGCATGCTCATCGGTCGCGAACTGTTCAACGAAACCCGCTGATTGTGGAGCTGCCATGACTATTCTGCAGACCCGAATCAACGCCCGCTCGCCGGAATTTGCCCTTAACCGCGCTACGCTGCTCAAGCAGGTCGAAGAGCTCCGCACGCTGCTGAGCAAAGTCCGGCAAGGCGGCGGCCTCAAGGCCCAGGAGCGTCACACGTCACGTGGCAAGTTGCTGCCCCGCGAGCGTATCAACCAACTGCTGGATACCGGTTCACCATTTCTGGAAATAGGCCAGCTCGCCGCGCATGAGGTGTATGGCGAAGAGGTTCCGGCGGCCGGAGTGATTGCCGGTATTGGCCGTGTCGAAGGCGTCGAGTGCATGATCATCGCCAATGACGCAACGGTCAAAGGCGGCTCCTATTACCCACTCACTGTCAAAAAGCATCTGCGCGCGCAAACCATTGCCCAGCAGAACCGCTTGCCCTGCATCTACCTGGTTGACTCCGGTGGCGCCAACCTGCCCCGCCAGGACGAGGTGTTTCCGGATCGCGAGCACTTCGGGCGGATTTTCTTCAATCAGGCCAACATGAGCGCGCTAGGCATTCCGCAGATCGCCGTGGTCATGGGCTCCTGCACTGCGGGCGGTGCCTATGTTCCGGCGATGGCCGACGAGGCGATCATGGTGCGTCAGCAGGCGACCATCTTTCTGGCAGGCCCGCCACTGGTGAAAGCGGCCACCGGAGAAGTTGTCAGCGCTGAAGAATTGGGCGGTGCCGATGTGCATTGCCGCACCTCTGGCGTTGCCGACCACTATGCCGACAACGATGCGCATGCACTGGCGTTGGCACGCCGCAGCATTGCCAACCTCAACTGGCGCAAGCAGGGTCTGTTGAACGCCGCGCCCTCCACAGCGCCGCTGTACGAGGCTGAGGAGCTTTATGGCATCATTCCGGCCGACACAAAACAGCCGTTTGACGTGAGGGAAGTCATCGCGCGTCTTGTGGATGGCTCGGTGCTGGATGAATTCAAGGCGCTATTCGGCACCACGCTGGTCTGTGGCTTCGCCCGCCTGCATGGCTACCCGGTCGCGATACTGGCGAACAATGGCATTCTGTTCGCAGAGGCGGCGCAGAAAGGCGCGCACTTCATCGAACTGGCCTGCCAAAGGGGAATTCCGCTGCTGTTTCTGCAGAACATCACCGGCTTCATGGTCGGCCAGAAGTATGAAGCCGGCGGTATCGCCAAGCATGGAGCCAAGCTGGTGACGGCGGTGGCCTGCGCGAAAGTACCGAAATTCACGGTGATCATCGGGGGCAGTTTCGGCGCAGGCAATTACGGCATGTGTGGCCGCGCCTATGATCCGCGCTTTCTGTGGATGTGGCCCAATGCGCGAATCGGCGTGATGGGCGGCGAGCAGGCTGCCGGCGTGCTGGTGCAGGTCAAATGCGAGCAGGCAGAACGTGCCGGCCAGGCGTTCAGCGCCGAACAGCAAGCCGGGTTGAAGCAGCCGATTCTCGATCAGTACGAGCATCAGGGACACCCTTATTACTCCAGTGCCCGTCTGTGGGACGACGGGGTTATCGACCCGGCACAAACCCGCGACGTTCTCGCGCTTGCCCTCTCCGCCTCGCTCAATGCGCCTATCGAACCTACCACTTTCGGCCTGTTCCGGATGTGAGCCGGGAAATGACCATGACTTCGACTTCATTCGCAACCCTTGAACTGATCATCGACCCGCGCGGCTTTGCCACGTTGTGGCTGAACCGGCCGGACAAAAACAATGCCTTCAACGCGCAGATGATCCGCGAGCTGATTCTCGCGCTGGAGCGGGTACAAGCGGATGCCAGCCTGCGTTTCCTGCTGTTGCGTGGGCATGGCAGGCATTTCAGTGCCGGTGCCGATCTGGCGTGGATGCAGCAGGCAACTGACCTGGACTACAACACCAACCTGGACGATGCACGCGAACTGGCAGAGCTGATGTACAGCCTCGCCAGGCTGAAAATCCCGACGCTTGCGGTGGTACAAGGCGCGGCATTCGGCGGCGCACTGGGCCTGATCAGTTGCTGTGACATGGCCATCGCTGCGGTGGATACGCAGTTCTGCCTGTCGGAAGTGCGCATTGGCCTGGCACCAGCGGTTATCAGTCCGTTTGTGGTGCAGGCCATCGGCGAGCGTGCGACGCGACGCTATGCCCTGACTGCCGAGCGTTTCGACGGTCAGCGAGCACAGCAGATAGGTCTGATCGCCGAGTGCTGCCCGGCCGCCGAATTGCAAGCCCGCGCCCAGGACTGGATCGACAATCTGCTGCTCAACAGCCCGCAGGCCATGCGGGTCAGCAAGGAACTGTTGCGCGAAGTCGGCAGCGGCGAACTGACACCCGCATTGCGTCGCTACTGTGAAAGCGCCATCGCCCGTATCCGCACCAGCGCCGAAGGCCAGGAAGGCCTGCGTGCGTTCCTGCAGAAACGCACGCCCGGCTGGCAGGGAGGCGACGATCAACCTGTCGCAGAGCCCGCAGCCCGAAAAGCCTCCCAGAAGGACTCGCAACCATGAGCACGCCCGAGCTGACTTCATTGCTGATCGCCAATCGTGGTGAAATTGCCTGTCGCATCATGCGGACCGCGAAAAGCATGGGGCTGACCACGATCGCCGTGCACAGCGCCATCGACCGGAACGCACGTCATAGCCGTGAAGCCGACATTTGCGTCAACCTGGGGGGCAGCAAGGCCACAGAGAGCTACCTGGCGATCGACAAGCTTATCGACGCGGCCAAGGCTAGCGGCGCGCAAGCGATCCACCCCGGCTATGGTTTTTTGTCCGAAAATGCCGACTTTGCGCGCGCTATTGAAGAGGCCGGGCTGATCTTCATCGGGCCGCCCGCCTCTGCCATTGACGCCATGGGCAGCAAATCCGCAGCCAAGTCGTTGATGGAACAGGCAGGTGTGCCGTTGGTGCCTGGCTATCACGGGGATGAACAAGACATCGAGACGTTCCGCGCCGCCGCCGAGCGCATCGGTTACCCGGTGCTGTTGAAAGCCACGGCAGGTGGCGGTGGCAAAGGCATGAAGGTGGTTGAACACACCGGCGAACTGGCCGAAGCGCTGGCCTCCGCTCAGCGAGAGGCGCTCTCCTCGTTCGGCGATGCGCGGATGCTGGTGGAGAAATACGTACTCACTCCACGCCATGTCGAGATTCAGGTATTTGCCGACCGCCACGGTCACTGTCTCTATCTGAATGAACGCGACTGCTCGATTCAGCGTCGGCACCAGAAAGTCGTTGAAGAAGCGCCAGCACCCGGCCTGACACCACAATTGCGCAAAGCCATGGGTGACGCGGCGGTCAAGGCTGCTCAGGCCATCGGCTATGTAGGTGCAGGCACGGTGGAGTTCCTGCTGGATGCACGCGGCGAGTTTTTCTTCATGGAGATGAATACGCGCCTGCAAGTGGAACACCCGGTGACCGAGTACATCACCGGACTGGACCTGGTCGAATGGCAGATCAGAGTCGCCAGAGGTGAGCCGCTGCCCATTACCCAGGAGCAAGTGCCGCTGATCGGTCACGCCATCGAAGTCCGGCTGTATGCCGAAGACCCGGCCAATGACTTTCTGCCAGCAACCGGCACGCTGACGCTCTACAAAGAGCCTTTGCCCGGCCCCGGCAGGCGTGTGGACAGCGGCGTTGCCGAGGGCGACAGCATTTCAACCTTCTATGATCCTATGCTCGGCAAGCTGATTGCGTGGGGCGAAAACCGTGAACAAGCGCGCCTGCGCCTGTTGGACATGCTGGATGAGTTCGCTGTGGGTGGTGTCAGGACCAACCTGGCGTTCCTGCGCAGAATCATCGCCGATCCAGCGTTTGCTGCCGCCGAACTGGATACCGGCTTCATCCCTCGCCATCAGACCGCATTGTTGCCGCCAGCCAGCGAGCTGTGCGCAACGTTCTGGCAGGCCGCTGCCGAGGCCTATCGCCAGAGTGAACCGGCACGAATCGATAAGGCCGATGTGCACTCGCCCTGGGCCGTTGCTACAGGCTTCCGCGCCGGACTGCCTGCGGAAACAGATCTGCAACTGAACTGCAACGGCCAGAGGCGAAGCGTCTGCTTGCGCGACAGTAGCGCCCCGCTGTTCAAACTCGTCGGCGAGCATCTGCATGTCGAGCACGACGGAACGCGCCGCACACATCTGGCGATACGTCGTGGCGATAAACTTTATCTAGCCTGGCAAGGCGATCTGTACAGCGTCAGCAGGCTGGACTCCATTGCTCAGACAGATGCCGCTGAGGGTCAGCACGGCGGTCTGACAGCGCCGATGAATGGCAGCATCGTGCGTGTGCTGGTTGAAGTGGGCCAGGCGGTCGAGTGCGGAGCGCAACTGGTGGTGCTGGAAGCCATGAAGATGGAACACAGCATCCGCGCAGCCAGGGCCGGCGTGATTTCAGCGCTCTACTGCCGCGAGGGTGAAATGGTCACAGAGGGCGCAGTGCTGGTGGAGATGGACTGACATCCGCTGGCTGCCGAACATGAAAACGCCCTGAATAATCAGGGCGTTTTTTATGCAACAAGAACCCGCCTAGTAATAAGCGTTTTCTTTCTGCGTGTGGTCTGTGACATCGCGAACGCCGGACAGCTCGGGAATGCGCTCAAGCAACGTGCGCTCGATGCCTTCCTTCAGCGTGACGTCAGCCTGACCGCAGCCCTGGCAACCGCCACCGAACTGCAGGACGGCAATATTCCTGGTTTCTTCTTCAACCACATCGATCAGTGTCACCTGACCACCATGGCTGGCAAGGCCCGGATTGATCTCGGTTTGCAGATAATAGTTGATGCGCTCATTGATCGGGCTGTCGGCATTGACCATAGGCACTTTGGCATTGGGTGCCTTGATGGTCAGTTGGCCGCCCATGCGATCAGTGGCGTAGTCAACCACGGCATCATCCAGAAAGGCTTCACTGAAACCATCGATCCAGGCAGTGAAGCTTTTCAGGCCGATGGCCTTGTCTTCCGGCTTTTCTTCACCCGGTTTGCAGTAAGCGATGCAGGTTTCGGCATACTGAGTGCCGGGCTGGGTGATAAATACTCGGATGCCTATGCCCGGGGTATTCTGCTTTTCCAGCAGATCGGCCAGATAATCGTGGGCGGCGTCGGTAATAGTGATAGCGGTCATGAAAATTCCTCGCAGACGTGCCAGCAGTTTACGCCAATCGGCCGCGCCACACAAAGTCCCAGTATTTTTGTCAGGTTAATGCTTGCGCGCGACTGAGCGTTCGACGTCCATCCAGCCAGCCCTTCATCCGACGATAGAGGCCTTTCTCGATCCACTCGTAACTGACCCAGGCACCGATGGCGATGATCGGAACGCAGAACGCGAAGACCACATAGGGGCTGAGCCCAAAGCGCTGCGCCATCAGCAAGCCGCCGTACAGCACTAGCACGTGCAGCAGGTAGACCGAATAAGAACAGTCCCCCAGCACCTTGAGCAGACGATTGCCCTGGAAATAAGGCTCCAGCGAGATACACGACAACACAATCAAGGCGCTGGGCAGGCCCCAGTTGAGCAGGCGCTGCTCGTTGGTCAGGTGGTTGATCGCATACAGCCCTACCGCAATACCCGCCAGCGGCAGCCATCGCGCCTGCCTGATCCAGCCACGGCGGTAGAGAATGCCAATGCCGATACCCAACAGGAATTCGTAAATGATGTCATTGCCATAGAACCGGCTGATCAATCCGGCACGTGCCAGAACCTCGCTGACGGCAAACAGTGCGGCAGCAATGATCAGAGGTCGATGACGTTGCCGAAAAAGAAACACCATCGAGAACAGAAGGTAGAAAAACATTTCATAATTGAGCGTCCAGCCGACGTTGAGCGTCGGATACAGCCCGTAGCCCCCGGGATTCTCGGACGGAATGAACACCAGCGACAGGAGGAAGTTCTGCCAGCCGATCACCTGGTGCGGGAGCATCGGTGCAGCGATCAGCAACAGCAACGCCATGGCGGCGGTGTACAGCCAGTAAGCGGGAACAATGCGAATCAGACGATGCAGAATGAACCGCCTTGCAGGCATATCACTGTTCTGCGTAGACAAAAAGATAACCAGACCGCTGATGACAAAAAAGATATCGACCCCGACCGCGCCTTTTGACACAAAGAACTGGCCCACCGGGCCACTGGCCTTGAAATCGAAAAAAATCTGCATGAAGTGATGGCACACCACGACCCACGCTGCGAACGCCCGTAGGGCCTGAACTGAAATCAACATCACAAAAAACCTCTACTGCCTGACTTTCAATCATCGACGGTTCGACGGACCGGTCGATGACGCGCACCATTTCGGACCACTGTTTCAAAAAAAAGGTCGCCCAAGATACGTTTCGTTCAGGAAGTAACGATGGCTGCAGGCCATGTTCCACGTGGGGTCTGCGGCGCAAGTCCCCTGTTTTCAGAGGTTTTCGTAGCGATTCATGTCCAGTACACCTGCTTCGCGTGGTTCAGTTTCCTGAATATAGCGGTTCAGATCGTGAAAATAGATCCAGAACAGCGGATGAGTCCGACGCACACCCCAGCGCTGCACGATTTGCTCGAAGCTCGTCTGATCCTTGCTTTGCTCCATGGCATCGACAAAAGCAGGCATCTGGGCGACCGGAATGTTGAATATGAAGTTCGGGTAGCTGCTGAGTACCCCAGGATAGACAGTCAGTGTGTCCAGACCCGGTATATAGCGATACGACTCGCCCAGCAGAAACGCTACGTTGCTGTGCGCGCGGTTACGCAGCATGCTGTAGATCAAACGCTTGCCGTTGCTGCCCTCCATGCGCAATATGCTCGCTTCCGGCAATTGATCGATGACTTTCAGGGCCGCCGCCGGGCGTGACGTCAAACGGCTGAGCATCTGCTCAGCCTGGGCAAAGCCGCGGTCGAGATCCGGACGCGAGCAATACGCCCCGCTACAGCGATTGATCGGATCTGGCGCGGCGTTCAGGCTGCCCGAACGCTCGATCAGTTTGAACGCAAAGTCGCGCTGCGGTGCCTTTTCATTGAGCTTGATGCCGCTCGGCGTATCGTCATCGATCTTCTGGTAATCCAGCCACATCTTGATCTTGCCGCCGTCCTGGTAAAGATCGTCGAGCATGCCTTCACGCAGATCGGCAGGCATCAGGCGCAGGAAGTTGATTTCAGCACCGTTGCGAATCAGGTCGAAATACAAACGCGTCTGGGCTTGATGCGACACGTTGCCATAGACGTCGAAGTTCACTGCCAACTGGTAATAGGTGCGCTCCAGCAGCGGGAAGTCGAACAACCACATGGAGTGCGGCACATCGCCAATCAGGCCTTTATTGACAGACGCACTGTCGAAATGACGGAAAACAGTCAGCAAGGCGTTGTCATTGCCAGCCCACAGCGTACTCCACCCCGGCGCGGGCATTTTCGCGTAGTTGTCGCGACGCAGGTCTTCATACTGGTTGCGCCGGTCCCGATAAGACAGCCACAGGCTGAGCACGCTGCCAACGTCGTCGTTCTGACCTGGCATGGCCAGTAAAGGCGTCGCCTGCCCACGATAGCTAGCATCGGTGATATACCGGTCGCGCGACGGGTCCTGAAACAACACCCAGAACTGATCACGAATCACATCGGTCGCAATCTGCCCGCGACAGACCGGCCCGCGAATGAAGGTGCGGACAAAGTACTCAGCGTTATCGAGCATGAACTGATAACGCGCCGCTGCTGGAATCGCTTCGAAGGTCAGAAACGGATTGGCCCGATGACCCGGCCCGTAGCCCGGCAAGGCGTTGACTTTCCAGTCGCTGCCATAGAACAACTGCCTGACCCTCCCCAGCTTCTGCGGGCTCATGGCATAGGTAATGTGAGTCTTGTGAACGATCACACCCTGTACGGGGACGAGTCGGTAATAGACGTCACTACCCGGATCGTCGTCGGGACGCCGGGTCGCGATCAGATCGACAGGTTTGCCGCTTGGAGTACGCGAGCGTACCCACTGGAAAAAATGCCCCGCTTCACCGTCTTCGAAATAGATATGCGCCAGAAACAGGTGCTCGAACAGCCAGCGGCCGACCAGTGCCTGGTTCGCGCCTGGCTGATTGAGCAGCGCCTCCCAGGCATTGATTTGCGCTGTCTCGGCAACGCTCGGAGTAATAGCCTGTTGCTCGACTGGCGCACCGGCAGCCAGCCAGCGCTGCAGCGTCTGGTATTCGGCGTCGGTAAGGCCGGCCACGGCCAGCGGCATGCCTTGTTGCGCATGAGCAGCAGCATAGGCGTCGAATTCGCCGGGCAACGGACAGACATTTTCGCGATTGATGCCCAGTGCAATCTCATTCGGGATTTTGCTGTTGGCAGGTAACGGCGCGCTACGCCCGAGATCAATCATGCGCGCCATCAGTGCTGCCTGGCTGCCCTGAGCCTCCAGCACTGAGTAGAAGCCTTTACCGCGCCATGCATCGGTATCACGTGCGTCGTAAAACAGCCGGGTCGGCGCCACCGCCTCACTGCGTTCGCCCTGATACACCGGGGTTTTGCTCGCACCACGGCTCACGCCCTCTCCACTGCCCAGATTCAGTTGGCAGGGAGCATCGTTGCAGGCATGGCAAGCTACGCATTTCTGGGTGAGGATCGGCTGAATATCCTTTACGTAGGAGATGGCCGGGGGTGCAGGTGTAGCGGAGGGTGTCTGGGCCTGGGCAGCACAGCAGATAAAAAGCAAGATGACACTTGCCAACAAACGGTGCGGCATATCCCGTAGGCCCTGATATTAAAATGGCACAATTCTACTCGGGCCTCATTGCGATCAACATGAATGATTTTCATGCAAAAGGCGCAACACCACCAAAACCTTTCCGGTTTGCTATCATCCCGTCCTTTAAAGTATCGACCTTCTCAAGGTAGCCCCCATGTCTGACCGCAGCGCCCGCCATCAAGCCTTTCTCACTGCTCTGAAACAGAGGATCCTGATCCTCGATGGCGGCATGGGCACCATGATCCAGAGCTACAGGCTCGAGGAGCAGGACTACCGCGGCAAGCGCTTTGCTGACTGGCCGAGCGATGTCAAAGGCAACAACGACCTGTTGATCCTGACTCGCCCCGACGTGATAGGCGCCATTGAGAAGGCTTACCTGGATGCCGGTGCCGACATCCTCGAAACCAACACTTTCAACGCTACTCAGGTGTCTCAGGCCGACTACGGAATGGAGTCGATCGTCTATGAGCTGAACGTCGAAGGCGCACGCCTGGCACGCAGGGTCGCCGACGCCAAGACCCTGGAGACACCGGACAAGCCTCGCTTCGTCGCCGGCGTGCTCGGCCCTACCAGTCGCACGTGCTCGCTGTCGCCGGACGTCAATAACCCTGGGTATCGCAACGTTACGTTCGACGAACTGGTCGAAAACTACACCGAAGCCACCAAAGGACTGATCGAGGGCGGTGCCGACCTGATCCTGATCGAAACCATTTTCGACACCCTCAACGCCAAGGCGGCGATCTTCGCCGTGCAAGGAGTGTTCGAAGAGCTGGGCTTCGAACTGCCGATCATGATTTCCGGCACCATTACCGACGCCTCGGGGCGTACCCTCTCGGGGCAGACCACCGAAGCCTTCTGGAACTCGATCAGCCACGCCAAACCGGTTTCAGTCGGTCTTAACTGCGCATTGGGGGCCAGTGAGCTGCGCCCTTACCTGCAGGAACTGGCCAACAAGGCCAATACACATGTTTCCGCACACCCCAACGCCGGCCTGCCGAACGCCTTCGGCGAATACGACGAACTGCCGAGCCAGACGGCCAAGATCATCGAAGAGTTCGCTCAGAGCGGTTTTCTGAACATTGTCGGCGGTTGCTGCGGCACGACTCCGGCGCATATCAAGGCGATTGCCGAAGCGGTCTCGGGCTATGCACCGCGCGAAATTCCTGACATTCCCAAGGCATGCCGCCTGTCAGGCCTTGAGCCGTTTACGATTGATCGCCAGTCGCTGTTCGTCAACGTCGGCGAGCGGACCAATATCACCGGTTCTGCGCGCTTTGCCCGCCTGATCAGTGAAGACAACTACACCGAGGCGCTGGAAGTCGCCCTGCAGCAGGTCGAAGCCGGGGCTCAGGTGATCGACATCAACATGGATGAAGGGATGCTCGACTCGAAGAAGGCCATGGTGACCTTCCTCAACCTGATCGCAGGCGAGCCGGATATTTCCCGCGTACCGATCATGATCGACTCCTCGAAGTGGGAAGTAATCGAAGCAGGCCTCAAGTGCATCCAGGGCAAAGGCATCGTCAACTCTATCAGCATGAAGGAAGGCGTCGAGCAGTTCATACATCACGCCCGCCTGTGCAAGCGTTATGGAGCCGCCGTGGTGGTGATGGCCTTTGATGAGCAGGGTCAGGCCGACACTGAAGCGCGCAAAAAGGAAATCTGCAAGCGCTCCTACGACATACTGGTCAACGAAGTGGGTTTCCCGCCGGAAGACATTATCTTCGACCCGAACATCTTCGCCATTGCCACAGGGATCGAAGAACACAACAACTATGCCGTGGACTTCATCAACGCCTGCGCTTACATCCGTGACGAGCTGCCGTATGCCCTGACCTCGGGCGGGGTGTCCAACGTTTCGTTCTCGTTCCGCGGTAACAACCCGGTGCGCGAGGCGATCCACTCGGTATTCCTGCTGCACGCGATCCGCAATGGCCTGAGCATGGGTATCGTCAACGCCGGACAACTGGAAATCTATGACCAGATCCCTGCCGAGCTGCGTGACTGCGTCGAAGACGTGGTGCTCAACCGCAATGCCGAAGGCACAGATGCGTTACTGGCGATTGCCGACAAGTTCAAAGGCGATGGCAGCATCAAGGAAGCCGAAACCGAAGAATGGCGCAGTTGGCCGGTCAATCAGCGGCTGGAACATGCGCTGGTCAAGGGCATCACCACACACATCGTTCAGGACACCGAAGAGTCGCGCCTGGCATTCAGCCGCCCCATCGAGGTAATCGAAGGCCCGCTGATGTCGGGTATGAACGTGGTCGGCGACCTGTTCGGCGCAGGCAAGATGTTCCTGCCCCAGGTAGTGAAATCCGCGCGGGTCATGAAGCAGGCGGTCGCGCACTTGATTCCGTTCATCGAACTGGAAAAAGGCGACAAACCCGAAGCCAAGGGCAAGATCCTTATGGCGACGGTCAAGGGCGACGTGCACGACATCGGCAAGAACATCGTCGGTGTGGTGCTGGGCTGTAACGGTTATGACATCGTCGACCTTGGCGTGATGGTTCCTGCCGAGAAGATCCTCCAGGTGGCTCGCGACGAAAAGTGCGACATCATCGGGCTGTCCGGTCTGATCACACCGTCGCTGGACGAAATGGTTCATGTCGCCCGGGAAATGCAGCGTCAGGACTTCCATCTGCCCCTGATGATCGGCGGCGCAACCACTTCAAAAGCACACACGGCGGTCAAGATCGAGCCTAAATACAGCAACGATGCGGTCATCTACGTCACCGACGCGTCGCGTGCGGTAGGCGTCGCGACCCAGTTGCTATCAAAAGAACTGAAACCGGCCTTCATCGAAAAGACCCGCCTGGAATACGTCGAAGTACGTGAACGTACTTCGGCACGCAGCGCGCGCACCGAGCGCTTGAGCTACGGCGCAGCGGTGGCGAAAAAGCCCCGGTTCGACTGGGAAAACTACACCCCTGCCCGACCGACGTTCACCGGAACCCGCGTTCTGCAGGACATCGACCTGAACGTCCTGGCGCAATACATCGACTGGACACCGTTCTTCATCTCCTGGGACCTGGCCGGCAAATACCCGCGTATTCTCACCGACGAAGTGGTCGGCGAAGCAGCCACCGCACTTTATGCAGACGCTACGCAGATGCTGCGCAAGCTGATCGACGAGAAACTGATCAGCGCCCGCGCGGTGTTTGGCTTCTGGCCAGCCAACCAGGTCAACGACGATGACCTGGAAGTCTACGACGACGAGGGCAAGCCGCTGGCGAAGCTGCATCACTTGCGCCAGCAAACCATCAAGCCCGACGGCAAACCGAATTTTTCCCTGGCCGACTTTGTCGCCCCGAAAGGCAGTGGCCTGACCGACTACATCGGAGGCTTCATCACCACGGCAGGCATTGGGGCCGAAGAAGTTGCCAAGGCATATCAGGACAAGGGCGACGACTATAACTCGATCATGGTCAAGGCACTTGCCGACCGTCTTGCCGAAGCCTGCGCCGAGTGGCTGCACGAGCAAGTGCGCAAGGAGTACTGGGGTTACGCGAAAGACGAGGCGCTGGACAACGAGGCCTTGATCAAGGAGCAATACATGGGCATTCGACCGGCTCCCGGTTACCCGGCGTGCCCGGATCACACCGAAAAAGGCACCCTTTTCGCCTTGCTCGATCCACTGCCTGAAGGGTCGCCCGAGCACACGCCCGGCAAAAGCGGCGTATTCCTCACCGAGCACTACGCAATGTTCCCGGCTGCGGCGGTCAGTGGCTGGTACTTCGCCCATCCTCAAGCGCAGTATTTTGCGGTGGGCAAGGTCGACAAGGATCAGGTCGAAAGCTACACCGCCCGCAAGGGCCAGGATCTGAGCATCACCGAGCGCTGGCTGGCACCCAATCTTGGCTACGACGACTAAGCGCCGACCGGTTATCTGCCGCCCGAGCGATCAGGCGGCAGCATGCTTTTCAAGGAAAACGGTGATTCTTCGCCAAAAGCCCCCACATTGAACGCCTGGGTGTCGAGCCGATAGCGCTCGTCGCGAGTCGCGCTCAGAAAGCGTTGCGTGTCCTGTGGCTCGACCAGATGCAGTACGTCAATCGTGCGTGCGCCCACGTGTTGCCAGGCTTGTCGATAGGCCGTGTCATAGCGATGCAGCAGGATGATGGCCCATCCACCCAGGGTGAAATGCCCGGTAGCCACTACGCTCAGGCTGCCAGTCAGTTGTGCCTGCAGGGAAAGCGACGTGCCGTTGATGGCACTGAACAGCACTTCATTGCCCGGCTTTCCTCCTTTTTCCCGCAGTGCGTCCATCGCACCGAACGCCATCTGCTCGTTGGCAGCCCACACCAGCCGAGTGTTCGGGTAGCGCTTCAACAATACACGCGCCTGTTCAAGCGCGCGGTCACGCCGCCATCCCCCCAGCGCGATTTGCCGCAGGTGCACTTCGGGGTGTTCTGAAAGGGCGCGCAGCATGCCCTTTTCACGCAAAAGGGAAACCGGCGTAGTGTTGGTCCCGGAGAACGCGAGCATTTCGATTACCTGACCGTCTGCCGGCGGGTGAGCCAGACTGATAAGCCTTTTCGCGGTCAGGTAGCCGCCGTCTTCATCGTTGCCCACAAGACTGCCGATAAAATCCGGATAGCGTGACGGCAAGTCACCCAGGATACGAATCTGATCCGCCGTCAGCGTGTTGTTGACCGCAAACAGCTTTACCCCGCTGCCGGTAGACATACGCAGGATCTCGGGGGCGACATTCAGCTCGTTGGAAAACATCAGGTAATCCGGACGCACGTACCCTTGCAGCACCTCTCGCGCTATGGCGAGCAGCTTTCGGGTGTCGCGATCGGTATAGAGAATTTTCAGCGACATACCGGTGGTATCGGCTGCCGTCTGCATCACTCGGGCGTGGCTCTGCCAATAGCCATCGGTTTCCGAACCGGGACTGAGAAATATCACCGAGGCGGCAGGTGCAGACGCAGCCCATAAAAAGCTGCACAGCAACAGATACCGCGCAAATAGCACCTTCATATCAACGAACCTTGAAGTAGCACGAATTTGTCGCTACACGCAGGTTATCGGCTGCTACAGCAAGGTTCTGGAGACTCCGGCAGATTGTTTATTCAGCTTGTCACTGGCTACTGGCCCAGAACATTGCGGCGCCCACTGCCAGAATGACAATGAATAGAATGGCCCAAGTGTCCACGGATCTGCCCGGCTTGGTTACTTTCGGGTGCTTGCTCATCGCATCGCCTCTTGTCGGTCTTGTGGGTGATTGCATATGAAATGTAGGGTTACGACACTCATTCGGCATCGGTCAACGCTTAGTTAAGTCGAGTCTTGCCCACACGGCAAGCAGGGACATGAACAGCCCCTTTTTTGCTTATCGCTTTTAGTGATTTGCATATATGTAAACATCACTTTTATCGATATCTGCAAACTGCTATCGTCGCCTTCGCTCCCAGGGGAGTGCGCGGCCGTGCGCGCAGAATTGACCAGATGAAGCAGGCAACAGCGGGCTTGTGTCCGCAATGACGCCACCGCCCTGCTTCATGACGAAGCCTGAGAACAGGACCTATATGTACGTATACGACGATTACGATCAGAAGATCATCGAGGACCGCGTCAAGCAGTTCCGGGATCAGACCCGACGCTATCTGGCCGGGGAGCTGAGCGAGGAAGAGTTTCGACCGTTGCGCCTGCAAAACGGCCTTTATGTCCAGCGCTTCGCGCCGATGTTGCGCGTCGCTGTTCCATACGGCCAGCTGACATCGCGTCAGGCCCGCATGATGGCAAAAATTGCGCGTGACTACGACAAGGGCTATGCGCACATCAGTACCCGCCAGAACGTGCAGTTCAACTGGCCTGCGCTTGAAGATGTGCCAGACATTCTTGCTGAACTCGCGACCGTCCAGATGCACGCCATCCAGACCAGCGGCAACTGCTTGCGCAACGTGACCACCGACCAGTTTGCCGGCGTCGCCGCAGACGAACTGGTGGACCCACGGCCATGGTGTGAAATCGTCCGTCAGTGGACCACTTTCCACCCGGAATTTGCCTACCTGCCGCGCAAGTTCAAAATCGCAATCAACGGTTCGACCAGTGATCGCGCGGCCATCGAAGTGCATGACATCGGCCTTGAGCCGTTGCGTAACGAAGCCGGCGAGCTGGGTTTCCGCGTTCTGGTGGGTGGCGGCCTTGGCCGTACGCCGGTTGTCGGCGCGTTCATCAATGAGTTCCTGCCCTGGCAGGACCTGTTGAACTATCTCGATGCCATTCTGCGGGTCTATAACCGTTATGGCCGTCGTGACAACAAGTACAAGGCGCGGATCAAGATTTTGGTCAAGGCACTGACGCCTGAAGTGTTCGCCGCCAAGGTAGAGGCCGAAATGGCTCACCTGCGTGGCGGTCAGACCACCCTGACCGAGGCAGAAGTGCAGCGCGTTTCCCGGCACTTTGTCGATCCTGACTATAAGACCCTGAGCGACCAGCACACCGAACTGGCTGCGCTGGACGCTCAACACCCCGGTTTCGCTCGCTGGCGGCAACGCAATGTGCTGGCTCACAAGAAGCCCGGCTACATCGCGGTGACCCTGTCGCTCAAGCCCACCGGCGTTGCACCAGGCGATGTGACCGACAAGCAGCTGGATGCCATCGCCGATCTGGCCGACCGTTATAGCTTCGGTCAGTTGCGCACTTCCCATGAGCAGAACATCATCCTTGCCGACGTCGAGCAGGCCGAGCTGTTCACATTGTGGAACGAACTGCGCGATAACGGCTTCGCCACACCCAACATTGGTCTTCTGACCGATATCATCTGCTGCCCAGGCGGCGATTTCTGCTCGCTGGCCAACGCCAAATCGATTCCGATTGCAGAATCGATCCAGCGCCGTTTCGACGATCTGGATTACCTGTTCGATATCGGTGAGCTGGACCTGAACATTTCCGGTTGCATGAATGCCTGTGGTCACCATCATGTCGGCCATATCGGCGTGCTGGGCGTGGACAAGAAAGGTGAAGAGTTCTATCAGGTCTCATTGGGCGGCAGCGCGAGCCGCGATGCGAGCCTGGGCAAGATCCTCGGCCCTTCCTTTGCTCAGGAGGCAATGCCGGACGTGATCGAGAAGTTGATCGATGTCTACGTTGAAAAACGTACCGAAGACGAGCGCTTTATCGACACTTACCAACGTATTGGCATTGACCCTTTCAAGGAGCGCGTCTATGCAGCGAATCATTAAGAACAACGAAGTCATTGATGAAACCTGGCATCTGCTGCCCAAGGAAACCACCTTTGACAGCCTGTCGAACGCTGATGACCTGATCGTGCCCTTGGCACTGTGGCGTGAACACGCTCATGCGCTCAAGGCCCGCGACGGGGGCCTGGGCGTATGGCTGGACAGCGATGAAGAAGCCGAAGAGATCGGAGCGGACGTCGACCAGTTTCAGGTCATCGCTCTCAACTTCCCTGCCTTCACGGACGGTCGCAGCTTCTCGAATGCGCGCCTGTTGCGTGATCGTTTCGGCTACAAAGGTGAGCTGCGTGCCATCGGTGATGTGCTGCGCGACCAGCTGTTCTATATGCGCCGTTGTGGCTTCGACGCGTTTGCGGTGCGTGCCGACAAGGATCCGTACGAAGCACTGGAAGGCCTGAAAGACTTTTCGGTCACCTATCAGGCCGCGACCGACGAGCCACTGCCGCTGTTTCGCCGTCGCTGAGTCAGGCACCTGATACTTGGTCGACGTGCTCATGGCTGGGCACGAGACTTTGATTATCGTGCCGACGCTCTGCTTCGGAATGCAGTCGTGACGCTCTGCGTCACACAGCGGTTCTGTGGTGTCAGGGGTATTTGCGTTCGGCTCAGACCAGCTTTTCGCCCCTCGGCGACTCACTTTGAGGGACCAAAGTGAGCAAAGTCCCGGCTCCGTTTCCGGCCCGACTTCGTCGGGTTCCTTCGCCCCGGATCAGCGCCAGGACTCAACCGTCATGTACGTCGCATTCTGCGTCGTTTGTGCCATCGCGGTTGAAAAGCGTTTTAGAACAGTGTGGTTAAAGGCTCGGGGCGAAAGCTGATGTCTATCGTGCCGACGCTCCGCGTCGGAATGCAGTTCGTGACGCTCTGCGTCACACGGCGGTTCTGTGGTGTCAGGTGGATTAGGCGTCGACTCAGGTCAGTTTTTCACCCGCACCTACTTTTCACCCGCACCTACCAGAAACGCTGCTGGGTCAAACGCCCCCACCACTTCGCCGCCATCTGATCCGCTGATGTAGCCGCAGCCATACCAATGCGCTCCGGCAGGCTCTTGCGTTGCACGTAGTGCAGGTGGAACACGTCTGCCTCCCTGGCTCGCTCGGCCAGGTACTCGTCGCTGGTCTTGAGTTCGTCGACCAACAGTTTGTCTACGGCTGCCATACCCAACCACACCTCGCCCGTCGCTACTTCGTCGATGGACAATTGCGGGCGGTAGCTGGCAACGAAGTTCTTGAACAGGTCATGGGTGATGTCCAGGTCCTGCTGGAATTTCTCACGACCCTTCTCGGTGTTTTCGCCAAAAACGGTCAGGGTGCGTTTGTATTCGCCGGCGGTCAGCACTTCGAAATCGATGTCGTGCTTTTTCAGCAGGCGATTGACATTGGGCAACTGCGCCACAACGCCAATGGACCCGAGGATGGCGAACGGTGCGCTGATAATCTTGTTGCCGATGCAGGCCATCATGTACCCGCCGCTGGCGGCTACCTTGTCGATGCATACGGTAAACGGAATACCCGCCTGCCTAATGCGCGCCAGCTGCGAAGATGCCAGACCGTAGCTGTGTACCATGCCGCCGCCGCTTTCCAGACGCAGGACCACTTCGTCCTTGTCGGTGGCCAGCGTCAGCAGTGCAGTGATTTCATGACGCATGCTTTCAGTCGCCGAAGCCTTGATGTCGCCGTCGAAATCCAGCACGTAGACTCGGGCCTTGGGCTCGGCCTGCTTTTTGTCTTTCTTCAGGGCTTTGTCCTGCTCCTTGCGCAGCGCCTTGAGGCGATCCTTGTCGAGCAACGACTGCTCGAGCCGCTCACGCAGCCCCTTGTAGAAATCATTGAGCCGGGTGACCTGCAACTGCCCGGCCGACTTGCGACGCCCCTTGCCACGCAGGGAGGCAATTGCAACCAGCACCACCACAATGGCGATTACCAGCGTCACGGTTTTAGCCAGAAAACTTGCGTAATCGACAACGAAATCCACGGATATCCCTCATGTGCTTCAGGCCCTTACCAGTCAAGGGCCGCGATGAATGCAGCATACCGACGCCCGGTGCGGTGCACCAGCGACCGAGCCGTTACAAACCATTAAAACGATGATTTCAAACGAGCGTATGTTTTTTCATTGACAGTTCCCCGGCATCCCTCATAACCTCGACGAACCTTCAGCGTACCGAGAAGATACGGACGTGGGCAGCATCTACCTCATACGACATGGCCAAGCCTCATTTGGTGCAGACAATTACGACGTCCTGTCGCCTGTTGGCATTCGTCAGTCTCAAGTGCTGGGCGCCCACCTTGCCCAACTGGGCCTGACGTTCGACCGTTGCGTATCCGGTGAACTCATGCGCCAGAAAGACACCGCGCAGCATGTGCTGGGCCAGTACACCGAAGCCGGTCTTGAAGCGCCGCCCCTGCAAATGGACAGCGCTTTCGATGAATTCGACGCCGAAGGGGTGATCCGTGCTCTGATCCCGGCGATGCTCGGCGACGAACCCCAAGCGCTGGACATTCTGCGCGACGTTGTCGGCAACCCCGCAGGGTTTCAACGGCTGTTCAACCTGATAACCAAGCGCTGGCTCAGTGGCAGCCATGACACGCCGGGGCTGCAAAGCTGGCAGGGTTTTGTCGCCGGTGTTGAAGCAGGTCTGAAGAGAATCCTCCAGACCGCCGGCCCTCATGAGCGCATTGCTGTATTCACATCCGGCGGCACCATTACCGCCCTGCTGCACCTTGTTACCGGAATGCCCGCATTGAACGCATTGGCGCTTCACTGGCATATCGTCAACACTTCGCTGCATCGGCTTAAATTCAAAGGCAACGACGTTACCCTGGCTTCCTTCAACGGTTACACGCATTTGCAACTGCTGAAGACGCCGGAGCTCATTACCTATCGCTGAGCCCGGTCAATCGCGTCCCTACGGACGCAAGCACTCACCACAAAAGGATCAAGACATGACCTCAGTAGCAGACGCCGTACAGACCATGAAAAAGAAGTTCAACCCGGCTGCGGCTGCCGGGCTGGATCTGGTCTTCGGCTTCAACATCACCGACGAAGACAAACACTACGCCCTGATCGTCAAAGACAGCACCTGCGAATTGCAGGAAGGCGAAAACCCAGACGCCAACGTGACTCTGGTCATGGACAGCGAAACCCTCAAAGGCATCGTCAGCGGCGAGACAGATGGCATGCAGGCGTTCATGGGCGGCAAACTGCGCGCCGAGGGCGACATGATGCTGGCCATGAAGCTCAGCGAACTGTTCCCGGTTTAAACGCCTGGCGGGTCAGATGCTGCACCCCTGAAAGCCGAAGCCCGCCAGCTTCGGTTTTTTTGTACGTAACATTTAGCAATCAGAGCCACTGATTGCCCGGCAACACGCTAGCCTATAAAGCTGTCACCAGCTTGCTCAGGGCCTGGACGCTCATTAGATTAGTCAATAGTTTGAGCTGACCATAATAAACACCAGGGATACGTATGGCACTGACTGACCAGTCCACCGAGATTCGCGCCGGCGAAGAACTGTACGCTTCCCTGATAGATCCGTACCTGAAGATGCATATGCCGGATCTGCAAGGCGCTCCGGCAATCAGCCAGTTCCCGGGTGGAGCATCGAATCTGACCTATCTGATTCAGTACCCTGAGCGAGAGTTGGTACTGCGTCGCCCCCCTTTCGGACACAAGGCACGATCGGCGCACGACATGGGTCGTGAATACCGCATTCTCAACCAGCTAAAGCGTGCATTCCCGTATTGCCCCGAAGCTTATCTGTACTGCACGGACGAGTCGGTGATCGGCTCGGAGTTTTACGTAATGCAGCGCGTCAGAGGGGTCATCCTGCGCTCCGACCTCCCACCCGGGCTGGCTCTTGACGCACAGCAGACCGAAGACTTGTGCAAGAGCTTCATCGACAAGCTGGTAGACCTGCACCGCGTGGATTATCAAGCCTGCGGGTTGGGTGATCTTGGCAAGCCGCAGGGTTATGTTCAGCGGCAGATCTCCGGCTGGTCCCAGCGCTATGAAAAAGCACTGACGCCGGATGCCCCGGCATGGGACCAGGTCAAACGCTGGCTGGTCGACAAAATGCCCGCCGACTCGCCTGTTTCCAGCATCGTGCATAACGACTATCGCTTCGACAATGTGATCCTCGATCCTGCCAACCCGATGCGCATCATCGGCGTACTGGACTGGGAGCTGACCACGCTCGGCGATCCGTTGATGGACCTCGGCAACACGCTCGCCTACTGGGTCCAGGCTGACGATCCGCTACCGGTTCAGTTGACACGTCGCCAGCCCAGCAATGCCCCAGGCATGCTGACACGCCAGGCATTCGTCGACTATTACGCCGAACGCTCGGGCATCCGTATCGACAATTTCGATTTCTATTACACCTACGGCCTGTTTCGTCTGGCCGGTATCGTGCAGCAGATTTACTACCGCTTTTTTCACGGCCAGACTCAGGACAAACGCTTTGCCCGGTTCATCGACATGAACAGGCTGCTGGAGCAAATGAGCCTGAACGTGATCGCCAGATCGAGCTTGTAACAAACCGCACCAAGACAAGGAGATGACATGTCCAGAACCCAGCTTTTCGACCTTGATGGCAAGGTTGCATTCGTTTCAGGTGCCAGCCGGGGAATCGGCGAAGCCATTGCCCGACTACTTGCCCGACAGGGCGCACATGTCGTTGTTTCAAGCCGCAGGCTCGACGGCTGCCAGGCGGTCGCCGAAGCCATTGTCAATGAGGGTGGCAAAGCAACGGCGATTGCCTGCCACATCGGTGAGATGGAGCAGATAACCGCCGTCTTTGCCCAGATTCGTCAGCAATTCGGGCGCTTGGATGTGCTGGTCAACAACGCGGCCACCAACCCGCAGTTCTGCAATGTACTGGACACTGATCCCGGCGCCTTCCAGAAGACAGTCGACGTCAACATCCGTGGTTACTTTTTCATGTCAGTGGAGGCCGGTAAGCTGATGCGCGAAGGTGGTGGCGGCAGCATCATCAACGTTGCATCCATCAATGCGGTGTCGCCTGGTGCCTATCAGGGTGTCTATTCAATGACCAAGGCGGCGGTGGTCAACATGACCAAGGTGTTTGCCAAGGAATGCGCAGAGTTCGGTATCCGCTGCAACGCACTGCTCCCCGGGTTGACAGACACCAAGTTCGCCTCAGCGCTGGTCAAGAATGATGCGATCCTCAACATGGCGCTGTCGCAGATCCCGTTGAAACGCGTCGCAGCCCCCAGCGAAATGGCTGGTGCGGTCCTTTATCTGGCGAGTGAGGCATCCAGCTACACCACTGGCGTAGCGCTGAACGTAGATGGCGGCTTCCTGTCCTGAGAGCTTGATCTGAACGTCGCACCAAAAAAATGAATTAATTTTCCATATTCTATCCATATGGAATATATTTTCCGCATAACAACAATCCTCTCTGGAGAATGTCATGCGGGAATCCTCTTTTACATCTCAGCCGCAATTGGGCGTCGGGCTGATCGGCACCGGCTTCATGGGCCGCGCCCATGCCTTGGCGTTTGGCAATGCCAACGCCGCCCTTGAGCTGCCAGCACGCATCCGGCTGGTCGCCGTCGCAGATGCCGACAGCGCCAGGGCTGAACAATGTGCGAACGCCTGGGGCTTTGATCGCAGCCATGCGGACTGGCAGCAATTGATCCATGATCCGCACGTACAGATCGTGGCGATCACCACGCCCAATCATTTGCACTTCCCCATGGCAATGTCCGCCATCGCTGCGGGCAAGACAGTTTATTGCGAAAAGCCATTGGCGGTGAGTCTCGCCCAGGCTGATGAGATGCGCCAGAGCGCCAAAGCCGCCGGAGTCATCACTCAAGTCGGCTACAACTACCAGCACAACCCGATGATCGGCCTCGCCAGAGAAATGATCGAAGCGGGAGAGCTGGGCGATATCGTCAGTTTTCAGGGCGAGTTCAGTGAAGACTTCATGGGCAATCCGTCTTCACCATGGTCCTGGCGCTGTGAAGCCGCGCATGCGGGTGGCGCGCTCGCCGATCTGGGCAGTCACTTGCTGGCCATGGCTCGCCATTTGCTGGGCGATGTGCAAGCGGTCTGCGCCGACGCCAGCACCGTCCACCGCCAACGGCCTGCCAGCACCGGCAGTCATGAGATGCGTGCCATCGCCGTGGATGATCAGACCCATGCACTGCTGCGCTTCGCCAACGGTGCGCGCGGCACCTTCAGTAGCAGTTGGCTCAAACACGGCTACAAAAACCACCTGAGCTTCGAAATCAGTGGCACCAAGGGCACACTGGCGTTTGATCAGGAGCGCCTGAACGAGTTGCGTATCTACCGCACAGGTGCAACCGGACGCGATGGTTTTCAGCGTCTTCTGGCGGGCCCTGCGCAATCCGGTTACGCGGCATTCTGCCCTGCTCCCGGCCATCAGTTGGGTTACAACGAACTCAAGGCCCTTGAAGTACAGGCGCTCGTCCAGGCGGTATGCGGTCAAGGCTGCCGTGGTCCGGACTTCGAAGAAGCCTGGCAGATCGAGCGTCTGGCGACAGCCATTCGCCTTGCCGCCGCAGAGCAACGCTGGGTTGCACTCAGCGATATCTGACTTCCTGCAACGCTTGCCAGGGGGTAGAATGCGCCACATTCCGGCAGCCATTCTGCCCTCTCGCCTCTCCCTGCAAGCACGCCTGCAACCATGCCTTTTGAACTCAGCGTCGACCTGCCCACCCTTGCCATCCTTGCTGCTGTCGCCTTCATCGCGGGCTTTATCGACGCCATTGCCGGTGGCGGCGGACTGCTTACTACGCCGGCCTTGATGACGGCGGGCCTGCCGCCGCATCTGGTGCTGGGGACCAACAAGCTCAGTTCGACGTTCGGTTCGGCAACCGCCAGCTTCACGTTCTACCGCCGCAAGCTTTTCCATCCGCAGCAGTGGATACACGCGGTGGTGGGCACTGCGGTGGGTGCAGCAGCAGGTGCAGTCATCGCCCATTATCTGCCAGCGGAATGGTTGAACCAGATGTTGCCGGTGATCGTGTTTGGTTGCGGGCTTTACTTGCTGTTTGGCGGCACGCCCAAGGCACCGCTGGACAGCAATGCACCGATCAAAAAGAAATGGCAATTGCCGCAAGGGCTGGGGCTAGGTTTCTATGATGGCGTTGCAGGACCGGGCACCGGTGCCTTCTGGACGGTCAGCACGTTGCTTCTCTACCCGGTCGACCTGGTCAAGGCGAGCGGTGTTGCACGCAGCATGAACTTTGTCAGCAATGCCGTTGCGCTATCGGTATTCATCTTTTCCGGCCAGGTGGATTACATCATCGGCCTGAGCATGGGGCTTGCGGTGATGCTAGGTGCCTACTTCGGTGCAGGCACCGCGATCAAAGGCGGTGCAAAATTCATCCGTCCGGTGTTCATCACCGTCGTATTGGGCCTGACTGTGCGCCTAGCCTGGCAACACTGGTTCGGGGGCGCCTGAGCGCTCGGCCAGATAAGCCTCGATGAGGTAGCGAGCGATGGAACGGTTGGCCGGCAACGGCGGCAAGTCATCGACATGAAACCAGCGTGCATCTTCGATTTCTTCAGCCTGAGGCACGATTTCTCCGCTGTCATATTCAGCATGGAACCCGAGCATCATTGAATGTGGAAACGGCCAGCACTGACTGCCCATGTACTTCAGGTTCTTGATGCGTACCTGCACCTCTTCCATCACTTCGCGGTGCACACAATCTTCAGCAGACTCTCCCGGCTCCACAAACCCGGCCAGCGCGCTGTACATGCCGGTGACAAAACGTGGCGAGCGGGCCAGAAGGATTTCATCGCCTCGGGTGACCAGCACGATCATGCTTGGGGAGATACGCGGATACAGACGCAGGTTGTCGTGCTCGCAAAACATTGCCCGCTCTCCGCGGATCTGCACCGTCGCACGACCACAGGCCCCGCAAAAGCGATGCTCCCTGGCCCACGTGCTCACCTGAGCGGCGTACCCCAGCATCTGGAAGACCGCAAAATCGCCCTCAAGCATGAACTGACGCAAGCCTTGCCAAGAGCAGCCCTCGACCGTAACCGAACGATCAAGCACCAGCAAATACACCGGCTCACCTTCAAAATAGCCGATGCCATGCTCGCTCTGTACCGGCAGGTCCAGCCCCGCCAACCAGCCTCTGGGGAACATTGCCCCGTTGGCATCCAGTAAAAAACCCTGTTCGCTCTGAACCACGGCCAAACCACCATCGGCCTCGACATCCAGAACTGCAGTTGTCCAACGCTCCGGGCGTGCCATGGAAAAACTCCTCTGCTCAGACTTGAGCGCTGTCATGTATCAGTTATCGAAGACCGGCTTCTGCTTGCTCATCTGCGCAACCATTGCCAGTTTCAGGTCAGGTGATTGCAGCATGGCTGCGTTCCAGATGGCAACGTGTTCGAGGCCATCTTCCACTCGATGATCGCGCATGTAGCTGATCATCTGCTTGGTGCCTTCAATGGCAAGAGGGGATTTATCGGCTATTTCCCGGGCCACTGCGAAGACGCCCTGCAACAGACCTTCCAGGTCATCGAAGGTGCGATTGACCAGCCCGATCCTCTGCGCCTCTTCAGCACCCACAGTACGGCCGGTATAAGCCAGTTCACGCAGCATGCCGTCCCCAATGATCCTGGGCAGACGTTGCAGCGTTCCCACATCCGCCGCCATGCCCATGTCGATCTCGCGAATGGCAAATTGAGCGTCGGCGGCCGCATAACGCATGTCGCAAGCCGAAATCAGGTCAATTGCGCCCCCCAGACAATAGCCCTGAATCGCCGCCAGCACGGGTTTTCGGCAATTAGCCACTGCCGTAAAAGAAGCCTGCATATCCCGGATCTTGCGCCTCAACAGCCGGGCATTGCGACCTGCGTCCTTGCCCAACTGGCTGGCGACCGAGGCCAGTAATGCCAGATCGATACCTGACGAAAAATGCTTGCCCGCTCCGCTGAGAACGACCACCCGAACTTCGTCATTGCGTTCGATCCAGTCGAATATCGCAATTATTTCAGTCCAGAACGCTTCGTTCATTGCATTGAGCTTTTCAGTCCGGTTGATCTGCACGTGAGCAATGCTGTCAACCAGCTCGACCCGGAAACTTTGATAATCGGTCACGACTTGATCCTCAGGCAGATTGCGTGTTCAGGCGCTGGACTATAACAACAGCAGCGCAGACATCGTAACCGGACTGAAGTGACATTTGCCGGACCGCCCACCAACTACCTGTCTATTCTGGGCGTACCGGCTACCGTTAAATACTGTGAACGGTCAGAATGCCGGGAGGTCCAGTAATGAGCGACAGCAAAACCTATATGGGTGACTAGAGGGCGATACTTGAATACGTCAAAAGCGGCAACCGGGATTGAAGGTCTGGATGACATCCTTTCGGGTGGTCTTTCACGCAGTCATGTTTTTCTTCTTGAGGGAGAACCCGGAACCGGCAAGACAACCGTGGCACTGCATTTCCTGCAGGCAGGTGCGGCAGCGGGCGAAATATCGCTGTATATCACCTTGTCCGAGACCGAGAGCGAGCTGCGCTCAGGGGCTGCCTCACACGGCTGGGAACTTGACGATAAAATCAATATCTTCGAGTTGACGCCACCTGAAAGCCTCCTTGATGCGGATCATCATCAAAGCCTGCTGTATTCCTCGGACCTGGAGCTGGGGGAAGCAACGCGACAGATATTCGAGGTGGTTGAACGGGTCAAACCTTCTCGCGTGGTGATCGACAGCCTTTCGGAAATCCGCCTTCTTGCGCAAAGTTCATTGCGCTACAGGCGTCAGATTCTGGCCATCAAGCATTACTTCACCCGGTATAACGCAACGGTACTCCTGCTGGATGACCTGACGACCGAAGCGCTGGACAAAACCGTACACAGCGTCGCTCATGGCGTTATCCGGCTTGAAGCGTTGACGCCTACCTATGGTGCAGAGCGCAGGCGTTTGAAGATCGTCAAGTACCGCGGCCAGAAGTACCGCGGCGGTTTCCACGACTTCACCATCGCTGAGAACGGCATTCGTGTGTTCCCACGCCTGGTTGCCGCCGAGCATCGTTCCAATTACGCCCGCACCCAGGTCAGCAGTGGCATCAAGGAGCTGGATAACCTGCTGGGCGGCGGCATAGAGGGAGGCTCCAGCACCCTGATTCTGGGCCCTGCCGGTACCGGTAAATCCCTCATCTCACTGGTGTTCGCCGTGCAGGCGGTGGCCCGTGGCGAACGCGTGGGCCTGTTCATATTCGATGAAGAAATGGGATTGCTGTTCGAACGCATGCTCAAGCTCGGGATCGACCTGCGCGCGCTTCAGGAAACCGACAATCTTGTAGTGGAGCAGATTGATGCGGCGGAGCTTTCTCCTGGCGAGTTTGCGCATCGCGTAAGGCGCGCCGTGGACCGCAAGCAGATAAAGACAGTGATCATCGACAGCATCAATGGTTATCAGGCTGCCATGCCGGAAGAAAGCGCATTGGTTCTGCACATGCATGAGCTGCTGCTCTATCTCAATCGCCAGGGCGCATCGACTTTCATGACCGTCGCGCAGCACGGACTGGTCGGTGACATGCGCTCTCCGGTCGACATCACCTATCTGGCCGACAGCGTGATTCTGCTGCGTTACTTCGAAGCGTTGGGCCAGGTGCGGCGTGCGATATCCATCATCAAAAAGCGTACGGGCACGCATGAGTCGACTATTCGTGAATACCGCATCAGCTCCAACGGACTGAAGATAGGTGAGCCGCTCGAGGCCTTTCAGGGTGTGCTGCGCGGCGTGCCTGCCTACCTTGGCGACAAGAAACCACTGCTGGAGGATGACGACCTGTGAGTATTCCAGGTCTTTTATCAGAGCGTGCAGTCATTCTGGCACCCCGAGGGCGAGACAGCCAGATTGCCACACGCATTCTCAATGAAGCCGGTTATCCCGCGACGGTAGCCCGTGATCTGTTCGAACTGGTAAGAGAACTGGACACGGGCGCAGGCCTTGCGATCATTGCCGATGAGGCTCTGCGCAACGGGGACATCACGCCCTTGCTGGAGCTTCTGGGTCGCCAGCCGGCGTGGTCGGATTTGCCGATCGTCCTGCTCACCCATCACGGTGGCCCGGATCACAATCCGTCTGCACACATGGGCAACCTGCTGGGCAATGTGACCTTTCTCGAACGTCCTTTCCACCCTGTAACGCTGGTCAGCCTGGTGGTTACCGCAGTGCGCGGTCGCAGACGTCAATATGAAGCCCGGGCTCGCATGGAAGACCTGCATGAAAGTGAAGGCAGACTGCAAAACGCGCTGAAGGCCGGCAGGCTGGGTTCGTGGTTGCTGGAAGCGGAATATCTCACGCTGACCTGTTCGGCGATCACCAAAAGTCACTACGGCCGCGACGAGCAGGACACGTTCAGTTACGACGACTGGCTCGCGGCTGTCTATTTCGAAGATCAACCCAGAATGCAGTCGGCGCTCCAGCGCAGCCTGGATACCGGTGTCGACCTGATCATCGAGTACCGCAACGTCTGGCCGGATGGCTCGCTCAGTTGGGTAGATGTGCGCGCTCGCGCCATTCGCGCCAAGAACGGTTTGATCAGTTCTCTGGCCGGTGTCACCTCCGACATCACCGAGCGCAAGCAAGCCGAGTCGCAGTTACGCCGACTCAACGAAACACTGGAGCAGCAGGTCGAAGAGCGCACTTCCCAGTTGCGACACAAGGAAGACATTCTTCGCCAATCGCAAAAAATGGAAGCGGTCGGCCAGTTGACAGGCGGAATCGCCCACGACTTCAATAACATGCTGACAGGCATCATCGGCAGCCTGGAGTTGATAAGAAGGCGTCTGGCACGCGGCCATACAGAAGACCTGAACACCCTTATCGATCTTGGCGTGACCTCGGCGAATCGTGCTGCGGCACTTACCCACCGCTTGCTGGCATTCTCAAGGCGTCAGTCGCTGGACTCCAAGGCGGTGGAGATGAACCATCTGGTCAACGCCATGGACGAACTGCTGCAGCGCAGCGTCAACGAAAGCATTCATTTGCAGTTGCGCCTGGCAAACGATCTATGGACGGCGGAAGCAGACCCCAATCAGCTGGAAAGTGCCCTGCTCAATCTGGTGCTGAACGCCCGCGACGCCATGCCAGACGGCGGCACACTGGTAGTTGAGACCTTCAATCAGCAATTGGACAGGTCGTTCACCAATGCCCACGAAAACCTGCTGCCCGGCGACTACGTGGTGCTGAGCGTCAGCGACAACGGCTGTGGTATGCCTGATAACGTTATCAGCCGGGCCTTCGATCCATTTTTCACCACTAAACCTATCGGCCAGGGCACCGGCCTGGGTCTTTCAATGATTTACGGGTTCAGCAAACAATCTCACGGCCATGTGTCGATCAAGAGTGAAGTGGGCCTGGGCACAACTGTGCAACTGTTCCTGCCGCGGTTCAAGGGGCTTGCAGACGAAGTCGAGCAAAGCTTCCAGAGCAATGCCGTTTACGCCGAAAATGGCGAAACGGTGCTGATCGTCGAAGACGATCCAGCTGTCCGGGCGCTGGTCAGTGAGGTATTGAGCGAATTGGGTTATACCTTCATCGAGGCGGGCGAAGCGCTGGATGCCGTGCCTATCCTGGAGTCGGGTCAGCGCATCGATCTGCTGATCAGCGATGTAGGGCTGCCGGGCATGAATGGCCGACAGCTTGCAGAAATCGCAAGGAAACTGCGACCGGAGCTCAAAGTGCTGTTTATCACCGGTTATGCGGAACATGCCGCTGTCCGCGGAGGCTTCCTCGACACCGGCATGCAACTGATCACCAAACCCTTTGCATTCGACCACCTGACTTCGAAAGTGCGGGAAATGATAGAAGCCTGAGAAATGCTCAGGCTTCGGGCAGCGCGATCCTGCGAAGCGACCTGCTCGTCCGGCTGGCGACTTACATTCTCAGGCCAGCAATTCCTGAATTCGCGAATGCAGCGTTTCCATAGTGAACGGCTTGGCGAGAATAGGTGCCTTGAGCGCAATAGGGCTGCCTGAATCAAGGATTTCGGCGGGGTATCCACTGATGAAGATCACTTTCAATTCAGGTCGAAGCATCACCGCAGGCTCGGCAATCTGTACCCCCGAAATGCCCCCCGGCAGCCGATAATCCGTGATCATCAGATCCAAGTGAGGTTTTGTCGCCAGAATCTCGAAGGCCTGCTCGCCGTTCTCGGCTTTCAGGACACGATAACCCTCACCCGACAGATAATCTGCCAGAAGCATCAGGATCAGGGGTTCGTCTTCGACGATTAGTACGACGTTTTCTGCATCAGCGCTCATTGAACTGCCTTTGATCTTATAAATAGCTGCCATTACGACCACGGCATGCGTGGGAGGTTGCGCCAATGTGTGATTAAACTTGATTGCCAGTGGCTACCCTATGTATCGCCCACGGCTGTCATTTATAAAGGCAGACAAATACGGAACACAGAACCCTTGCCCTCTTCGCTTTCCACCTCGATACGGCCGCCATGAGCCATGACGATCTGGTCGGAAATGAACAGCCCCAGGCCAAGCCCGGCAACAGCATGGCTGCTCGATACCCGCTCGAATTGCTGAAAGATGCGCTTCTGGTTCTCGATCGTGATACCGATACCCTGATCGCGGACTTCAATGAAGGCCTCGCCGTCCTTGCTGTACACATGCACTTCAATCGGCTTGCGCGCACCGTAGCGAAGAGCATTGGTCAACAGATTGGCAACCACCTGCTCGATACGGAACTCGTCCCAGACACCGATGACAGGTGCATCGGCAAACAGCGTAATCGTGGAATCGGCGGCGGCGATCTGTGCGGCAAAACTTTCCAGCAACTGGCTGACGAGTTCGCTCAAGTCAAACGGACTCGGCCTGATCGACAGCTTGCCGGTACGGATTCTCGATACATCCAGCATGTCTTCGATCAGACGGATAAGACTCTGTATCTGTCGCTCGTCACGGTCGACCATCGCGCGTAACTTTTCCATGGTAAACGCCGATGCGTTGTCCTTGGCCAGGTGAAGCTTGCGTAACTGGGTTTCCAGAATCAGGCCGTTGAGCGGCGTACGCACCTCGTGGGAAACGATGGACATGAAGTCATCACGCATGCGGATCGCGTGCTCCAGCTCGCCCTGCGTCGACTGCAGACGCTTGAGCAAGGCTTCCTGTTCCTGACGGCTGCGCTCCAGCTCCTCAACCTGTATTTTCATGGCCTTGCGCTGTCGATACAGATCGACGAACACATTGACCTTGCTTTTGACCGCATGGATATCCAGTGGCTTGTGCAGGAAGTCCACGGCGCCGCTTTCATAGCCCTTGAAGGCATAATTGAGCTCGCGGCCGGCAGCGCTGACGAAAACAATCGGAATGCTCTTGGTTTTCTCGGTGCTGCGCATCATCTCGGCCAGCTCGAACCCGTTCATTCCGGGCATCTGAACATCGAGAATGGCCAGCGCGAATTCGTGCTGCAACAGCAGTGACAGCGCTTCGTCCGCCGAGAGCGCCTTGTAGACGATTCGATCGCCGCGTTTGATCAGCGCTTCAAGGGCCAGCAGGTTTTCCGGCAAATCATCGACGATGAGCAGTTTTGCCTGAATTTCACTTAACATGCGGTTCGTTCCAGCTCGACCAGCAAGCGGCCAATATCGTTCAGGGAAAGAAGGTAATCCGGCGAGTGCAGCGCCAGGCCAGCCTCGGGCATGGTCGACGCCTGGGCCTGCGAGGGGTCCTGTATCACCGTGAAACCACCATACTTCTTGATCTGCAGCAAACCCCGGGCACCATCATTATTGGCTCCGGTCAACAATACGCCAGCCAGTCGCGGGCCATAGGCATCGGCGGCCGAACCGAAAAGAATGTCGATACTGGGCCTTGAGTAAAACACCCTGTCCTCCTGGCTCAATGACAGGGAAAAATCAGACTCCACCGAAACGTGATAACCCGCCGGCGCGACATACAAAGTACCGGGCACAATGTCTTCCTTGTCGTCGGCTTCCTTGACCGGAATCGCAAGACGGTTCTGAAACACGTGGGCCAGTTGGCTACGCCGGTCATCCGGCAAATGCAAAACCATCAGGATCGGCAAGCGGAAACCCGGGCGCAGGTTGCCGAATATTCTAAGCAGGGCCTCTACCCCGCCTGCCGATGCGCCCACGACAATAGCATCGACCTCAGGCAACGGGGTGCCAGACACGTCGGCGTCGAACGTGGTTTTCATAATTTCCGGTAGATCCGCTCAGGTTTGACCAGCGCCTCGAAAGCACCGCCGTACGCAGAAAAGTCCAGGGTCTCCTTGCTGCCCAGCGCCAGAAAGCCACGATGACATAGCGAGTCGTGGAACAATCCAAAAGCGCGATCCTGAAGCTTTTTATTGAAGTAAATCAGCACGTTACGACAGGAAATAAACTGCGTTTCGGAGAATACACTATCCGTGGCCAGACTGTGATCGGCAAATGTGACGTTTTCGCACAGTGTCTTGTCGAAAATCGCGTAATCGTAGGCGGACGTGTAGTAATCGGCAAAATTGCGTTGCCCGCCCGAGTTACGGTAGTTCTCGGTATAGGTGCGCAGATTGTCCATTGAAAAGATGCCTTGCTTGGCTTTTTCCAGCGAGCTGGGATTGATGTCGGTGGCATAAATGATGGTCCGCTCCAGCAACCCCTCTTCGCGCAGCAGAATAGCCGTGGAATAGACCTCCTCACCCGTGCTGCACCCGGCAATCCACACCTTTATCGACGGGTAGGTGCGCAGCATCGGCACGACTTCGTTGCGTATCGCCAGAAAGTGCGAGGGATCACGAAACATCTCGCTCACCGGGATCGTGAGAATCTGCAACAGCTGCATGAACGCAGCTGGATCGTGAAGCACACGCTCCTGCAGCGCCGAGATGGTCGCACAGTCGAACTGACGCAGCGCATGGATCACACGCCGCTTGATCGATGCACCGGAATAGTCGCGAAAATCGTAGCTGTACTTGAGGTAAATCGCCTCGATCAACAGGCGCAGCTCGATCTCGATGCCTGGATCAAGGTGCATGATACCATCCGGTTTTACGCTCCAAGGCACGCCGCCATTGAGTCGTCATTCAAATACGCTCCATCTTAGGCAGCCAGACACGAATCAGTGAAAACAGTCGATCAAGGTCAATGGGCTTGGCCAGATAGTCGTTGGAACCTGCCTGCAGACAACGCTCCTGGTCATCCTTCATGGCCTTGGCCGTGACGGCGATGATAGGCAGTTTGCGCCAGCGCGGGTCTTTACGGATTTCGATAGTTGCTTCATAACCGTCCATTTCCGGCATCATCACATCCATCAGGACCAGATCGATGTCTTCGACCTCATTGAGCTTTGCAATCGCCTCAAGACCGTTGCGGGCAATTTCCACCACCGCGCCCTTGTGCTCCAGCGCACTGGTCAGGGCAAAGATGTTACGGACATCATCATCAACCACGAGGATCTTGCGCGCCTCGAAGACTTTGTCACGGCTGCGTGCAGTCTTGAGCATCTTCTGCCGTTCGTTGGACAGCTGCGACTCGACCTTGTGCAGGAAAAGCGTGACTTCATCGAGCAGGCGTTCAGGTGAGCGCGCTCCCTTGATGATGATGGAGCGCGAATATTTCATCAGCTCGGCTTCTTCATCGCGGGTCATGTTGCGCCCGGTATAGACAATAACCGGCGGGAAGGCGCAGATGTCTTCCGTGGACATGCGCTTGAGCAATTCATTACCGAGCATGTCCGGCAGTTTCAGGTCGATGATCATGCAGTCGTAGACATGATCGCGCAGCAGATCCAGTGCTTCCTGGGCAAAGCCCACCGCCGTGATTTCGATATCATCGTCGCCGATCAGACGCGCGATGCTGTCACGTTGCAGCGCATCGTCTTCGACCAGCAGGATACGCTTGACCTTCTGGGTCAGCTTGGCTTCCAGTTTGGCAAAAACGTCCTTGAGTTCCTCTCGCGTGGTCGGCTTGACGGCGTAACCGATGGCGCCCATATGCAGCGCAGCTTCCTGGCGATCCTCGACCGAGATCACATGCACCGGGATATGCCGGGTGGGTGCCAGCTCCTTGAGACGCTGCAGCACTGTCAGACCTGAGTGATCCGGCAGGCGCATATCCAGCAGAATCGCATCGGGCGTGTAGCGCGACGCCAGGTTGAAACCATCGTCAGCAGCATGCGCGACCAGGCAGTCATAGCCCAGTTCATGGGCCAGATCGAAGAGAATCTGAGCAAATCGCACTTCATCTTCGATGACCAGAATGCAGCGTCGCGTGAAAGGTGCCTTGTCCCGATCGTCGTTAAATACTGCGACGGGGATTTCCATCGGCGTCGGTTGCTCGATGACCGGTGCGGCCAGCACCGGCATGTGCGGTGCAGGGGGCACAGAAGGTGCGAGCACGACCGAAGAATCGCTGTCTGGCACCTGAGAACCTGACTCGACGTAGCTCTCTGGCAGTACCAGGCTGAAAATACTCCCCTGCCCGGGCGCACTGGTGACGCTGATGGACCCGCCCAGCAACGCTGCCAGGTCACGGGAAATCGACAACCCCAGCCCGGTACCGCCATAACGCCGATTGGTGGTGCCATCTGCCTGACGGAACGCCTCGAAAATACCCTGCTGATGCTCCTCGGCGATGCCGATGCCCGAATCGCGGACAATGAACACAATGCCTGCGCCTGGCTGGCGTGAGACAACCATGCTGACAGCGCCGGCTTCGGTGAACTTGATCGCGTTGGACAGCAGATTCTTGAGGATCTGTTCCAAGCGCTGACGATCCGTGAACAGCATGGTCGGTGCACCTGCCTGTATGTCGACCGTGAACGCCAGCTTCTTCTCGGCAGCCAGCGGTTGAAACAGGCTGCGCAGGCCTTCGACAAGACGGGACACGCTGCAGTTTTCCGGGCGCATTTCAAGCTTGCCGGCTTCGACCTTGGAAATGTCCAGAATATCGTTGATCAGATTCAACAGGTCATTGCCCGCCGAATAGATCGACTCGGCAAACTTGACCTGCTCGGCGGTCAGGTTTTCACCCGGATTTTCGGCCAGAAGCTTGGCGAGGATCAACGAACTGTTGAGCGGCGTGCGCAGCTCATGTGACATGTTGGCGAGGAATTCGGACTTGTATTTGCTGGCACGCTGCAGCTCGTCCGCTCGCGCCTGCAACTCGGCCTGAGCGATGCTCAACTCCTCGTTATTGCGGTCCAGTGCATCGCGCTGATCAGCCAGTGCCTGACTCTGATCGGCAAGTTGCTCGTTGGTCTGCTCCAGCTCCGCCTGCTGAGTCTCCAGATGCGCCTGGGACTCCTTGAGAATGCGCGACTGTTCTTCCAACTCTTCGTTGGCCGTGCGCAACTCTTCTTGCTGAACCTGCAACTCTTCATTGAGCTGCTGGGTCTCGGCCAGCACTTCCTGCAGACGCTGGCGATAGCGCGCTGCTTCAATGGAGGTGCCGATGTTGTCCGCCACCAGTTCAAGAAACTCAACATCCCGCTCAGTCAGGGGACGCAGGAAGCCCAGCTCGATCACGCCGTTGACCTGATCGTCATTGCTGGTCGGCACCACGACCACGCTGCGCGGCGAGCCATCTCCCAGGCCGGAAGCGACCTTGAAGTAGTTTTCCGGCAGATCGTCCAGCGTGATGATCCGGTCTTTCTGTGCGGCCTGCCCTACAATGCCTTCATCGCTGTGAATGGTCTGTTCCTGCTGCTCTTGCTCACGGGAGAAGCCGAAGGATGCAGCACGCGTCAAGCCGCCGTGATCCTGGCGAATGTAGACAGCCGCCACCGAAGCACCCAGGTACTGGGTCAGAAACTGAAGGATATTTCGACCCAACATGTTGAGTGTCAACTGGCCCAGTACCTGTTCGGCCAGTTCGCTCTGACCGTTGCGCAGCCACGCAACCTTCTGCAGGCGCTCGGAATTGACTTCCTGCAGCCTGAGGTTTTCGCTATAGGTCGTCGAAAGCGACAGCAAGTCCCGTCGGCCGATATAGGCCAGAATGGCGCTGACAATCACCACGAAGATCAAATACAGGGTGACAGAGAGAATGGTGCTGCGCGTGACCTCGGCATTGCGGGTCAGACGAAGTTGCTGCTCCATTTCCACAGCCTGATCATATTCGGTACGAATCTGGTCGGTGATTCGCTTGCCACGTCCGGCCATCACGGGCGTCTGAAAGTCGCCATTATCGCGCCGCAGGTCAATCATCTGCTGGGCAAATGCATTCCACTCCTGCTGCAGAGTGGCCAGGCGTCTGAACCGGTCCAATTGCGTCGGATTGTCGTCTACCAGCACCTTGAGACCTTCCAGTTCGGCCGCCAGCAAGGGCTTGGCGACTTCGTAAGGATCAAGAAAATGTTGATCACCGGTGAGCAGAAAACCGCGCATGCCGGTTTCCATGTCTATCGACAGTTTCATCGAGCGGTTGGTGTTATTAATGACCCGGTCGGTGTGCTCGACCCACTGTATGGCCGTGAGCAGGTAACTGATCAGCAGAATGAAGAAAACTGCGCTCAGTACACCGACCCCCAGTGGCAAGCCAACGTTACGCCCCAGCAATTTTCGAAAGCGTTGTTCATCGACAACAGACGTCCGATTCATGAAATATCCCTGACGAGTGGATCAAAACCATAGAGTTTGCCGCAAAGTCGCGAAAAACACTCTTATTTCTGACATAGAGGATTGAAATTTCACACATAAATCGGCGATAAGCTCACGCGCATATTGCGTTCCTGACGCAAAGTCCCGAATCGCTTTCACGATTTACGGTATTTGTGCGTCGATTGAACTTCCACCCGGTTTTTATTTACTGATACAGGGACAGTATTGAAAGTGGACAGGCTTGCGCTCGGTTACTCTGAGCTGCCGGAAAAGGATGCATGGCATTCCATGCTGTCTGCGCTATCACCATTTTTCAGGTTAAGGAGTCAACCATGCCGGACACAGCCCGCACCATTCTCGTGGTCGAAGACGACGCCATTGTGCGCATGCTGATTGTCGACGTGCTCGAAGAGCTGGAATACAAGGTACTCGAAGCCGAGGACGCCACCTCTGCCCTGACCTTCGTTACAGACGATTCCCATCACATCGACCTGTTGATGACTGACCAGGGATTGCCCGATATGAAGGGCACCGCACTGGCCAAAAAGGTCATCGAACATCGCCCTCAATTGCCGGTGTTGTTCGCCAGCGGCTACTCGGAAAATATCGACGTGCCGCCAGGCATGCACTCGATCGGCAAGCCATTCTCCATCGATCAGTTGCGTGACAAGGTAAAAAGCATTCTTGGAAGCAGCCTTGACTGACATCGACACTGTTTTGCGTAGTACTGACACGCCCGCCAGTACACGCTTGCTGATCATAGGTTACGTATGGCCCGAGCCTCGCTCTTCGGCCGCCAGCGGGCACATGATGCAACTGATTCAATGCTTTCTTGAGCAAGACTGGCAGATCACCTTTGCCAGCCCGGCTACAGAAGGCGAGCACCGGGCGGATCTGCTCAGCCTGGGTATCAAAGAAGTACGCATCGCCCTGAACGACAGCAGTTTTGACGTGTTTGTCAGCGAAATTCAGCCCGACGTGGTGCTGTTCGATCAATTCATGATTGAAGAGCAGTTTGGCTGGCGCGTCGAGCAGCAGTGCCCCGGCGCCTTGCGCATTCTGGAAACATCGGACTTCCAGAGCCTGCGCCACGCGCGTCAGCAACTGTTGAAGGACTCGCTGAACAGTGATCCGGCAAACGATCTGCAGGGCGTTTTCGACGAATCGGCACCCCGCCTGTTCAAGCAGATTGCGTCCAGTGACCTGGCGCAGCGCGAGGTTGCATCGCTGTATCGCTGCGACCTGAACCTGATGACATCCGACGTTGAAATGGCGCTGCTGACCGGCTCGTTCGGGCTGCCTGCCTCGCTGCTGCACTGGTGTCCGCTGATGATCGATGGCGTCCCGGACAGCTTTCGGCCTTTTGCGGAGCGCTCACACTTCCTCAGCATCGGCAACTTTCGTCATGCGCCCAACTGGGATGCAGTGCTGTGGATGAAAACCGCGATCTGGCCGCTGATCCGCCAGCAACTGCCTGAAGCACAGCTGCACATCTATGGAGCCTATACGCCCCCCAAGGCAACAGCGCTGCATAACGCGGCCCAGGGGTTTCTTGTAAAACACTGGGCCGAAGACGCACTGGAAGTGATGTCAACTGCGCGTATCTGTCTCGCTCCGCTGCGTTTCGGTGCCGGCATCAAAGGCAAGCTGATGGATGCGATGCTCTGCGGCACGCCGTCGGTCACGACCCCGGTCGGCGCAGAAGCCATGAGCGGCGGGCAAGCCTGGCCAGGGATTATTGCCAGTAATCCGAAGGATATCGCAGACGCTGCGGTCAGACTGCATCAAGACCAGAGTCTCTGGCTTGATGCGCAAAACGCCGGCCTGGCGCTGCTGCGCTCGCGCTATCAGCATCGGCAGCACTGTGCGAGCCTCGTCGAGCGTATCCAGACCCTGCGCGACAACCTGGCAGAGCATCGCCTGGCGAATTTCACAGGGGCCATGCTGCGGCATCATCACCACAAGAGCACCAAATACATGGCGCAGTGGATCGAAGCGAAGAATCGCAACAAGGATGAAAAACCGGCCTAAGCCGGTTTTCGCAGCAGATACGTATCCATGATCCACCCCTTGCGCTCGCGGGCCTCGCTGCGCAGCCGCATGATCTGCGCACAGACATCATCAAGCCTGCCCGCCACCAGCATCTCGTCCGGTGTGCCCAGGTACGCGCCCCAGTAGATGTCCAGCCCCTGTCCGATATAGCGTTCAAATGTGCACTGCGCATCCAGCATCACCACGACGTTGCGCGGCTGCTCCAGCGGGGCGGTCGCCAGGCGTCGGCCGGTGGTGATATGGATCGACTCGCCGATGCGATTGAGCGGTATGCGGTGCCGGGCGACCAGGCTCTGGACGCTTGTGATGCCGGGAATCACCTGATACTCGAAGACCGCCCTGCCCCGCGCCAGCACGCGATCAAGGATGCGCATCGTGCTGTCGTAAAGCGCCGGATCTCCCCAGACCAGAAATGCCCCGACCTGATCTGCGCACAGCTCGTCGCTCAATAATCGCTCGAACAATACCGCGCGCTGTTCGTGCCACCCCTCGATACCCCGCTCGTAAATGTCCGGGTCGTTTTCGCGTCGTGGGTCCTGAACCTGCACCAGACGGTAGCCCTGATGACTGATATAGCGCTGGCAAAGCTCTTTGCGCAGGCATAGCAACTCATCGTCGACATAGCCCTTGTCGAGGATGAAAACCACGTCGGTACGGTTTAGCGCAGCAATGGCCTGCAGGGTGATCTGCTCCGGATCTCCGGCACCCATGCCGATCAGCAGGATCTGTTTCATCCGACGAGCACTCCGCGGCGGCACCCAATACCAGGCGCTGATCGTAGTCGATTTTTTCCAGCAACCGGGCATTGAAGGAAAAAATCAGGCACATTATCGTTCTGGCAACAGCTGAATACGACATAGCCATGAGTAAAATAACAAGAATCGCCGACCCTTCCTACGAACTGATGGACGACCATAACGGTCTGTCGATCATCTATCGCGAGCATGGATTCCCTTGCCCGCTGGTACGTTGGCATTTTCACAAGGAATACGAGCTGCACCTGATTGTTGCCAGCTCCGGCAAAGTCTTTGTCGGCGACTACATCGGCAATTTCAACCCTGCCAGCCTGTTTCTGACCGGCCCCAACCTGCCACATAACTGGATAAGCCAGATCGACGAAGGTGAAGTGGTGCCCAAGCGCGACATGCTGGTCAACTTTACCGATGAACTGCTGGAAAGCGGCAATCAGGTGTTTGCCGAGCTCAGGACCCTGACGCCATTGCTGGAGCGCGCCCGCTACGGCATTGAATTTCGTTGCAAGCGCACGATTCGTCAGGCCATGAAACAGATGCAGAAGATCGCCGATTCAAGCGGCATCACCCGCCTCGGCCATTTTTTCATTCTTCTCGAGTTGCTGGCAGCCAGCGAAGATTATCAATTGCTGTCCGGTACTGCGGTTGCCCATACGGCTGACGAGCACAGCATCGATCGCACCAACCGGGCGGTGGATTACATTTTTGCCCACTATGGCCGAGAGCTGCCGCTGGAGGAAGTCGCCGAGTATCTGGGCATGAAGCCGACCTACTTTTCCAGAGTGTTCAAGCAGGCCACGGGACGATGCTTCGTGGAGTTCGTCAATCGGCTGCGCATCAGCAAGTCGTGCGAATTGCTGGCCGACGGCGACAAACCGGTCACTGACGTGTGCTTTGAATCGGGCTTCAACAACATTTCCAACTTCAATCGGCGCTTCCAGAAACTCAAGGGTATGACGCCTTCGCACTATCGCCGCCTCGCCGTTCAGCGTCTGACAGAACAAAACCTGTACTGATTCGCCTTGCTTGCGCGCCCATCGTCTACGCTGGAATTGCGGTGATGCCAGCCCATGGGCGACTCGGCGCTGTGGCCTGCTCATGCGCCAGTGCAAAATAGTATCAGTCACAGTGCTGTGCAGGATTTGTCTTTCAGATCGAACGCCGGTGTAATCAATCCACATCTTCCTCACCTCCGGAAGAGAAAAAAACAATAACCATCCTTCTACAGCTCATTGGGCGTGGAAGAGGAGTGATCAATGAAGAACTCAGCAAAACTTCTGCTCGCCAGTTCCGTCCTCAGCAGCTGTTTCGTGTTCAGTGGCAGCGCCAGCGCCGGGACCGTGACCATCGCCACGGTCAACAACAGCGACATGATTCGCATGCAGCGCCTCTCCAAGACTTTCGAAGAAAAACACCCGGACATCAAACTCAACTGGGTGGTGCTTGAAGAGAATGTCCTGCGTCAGCGCCTGACCACCGACATCGCCACTAAAGGCGGTCAGTTCGATGTGCTTACCATTGGCATGTACGAAGCGTCACTCTGGGGACAGAAAGGCTGGTTGCAGGAAATGAAGGACCTGCCTGCCAGTTACGAGCTGGACGATGTATTCCCCTCGGTGCGCGACGGCCTTTCAGTGGATGGCAAACTGTTCGCCCTGCCTTTTTACGCTGAAGCGTCGATCACTTATTACCGTACCGATCTGTTCAAGGCCGCCGGCCTGACCATGCCCGAGCGCCCTACCTGGACGCAGATCGCCGAGTTCGCTGGCAAACTGACTGACAAGTCCAAGGAACAGTACGGCATCTGCCTGCGTGGCAAGGCGGGCTGGGGCGAGAACATGGCGCTGATTACCACTCTGGCCAACGCCTATGACGGACGCTGGTTCGATGAGCAATGGAAGCCGCAGTTCGATCAGCCAGAGTGGAAGAACGCTCTGAACTTCTACGTCAACACCATGAGGCAGTCCGGCCCGCCGGGCGCATCCAGCAACGGTTTCAACGAGAACCTTGCGCTGTTCAACAGCGGCAAATGCGCCATCTGGGTAGACGCGAGCGTTGCCGGTTCATTCGTGACCGACAAGAAGCAGAGCAAAGTGGCTGACAGCGTCGGCTTCACCTACGCCCCGCATGAAGTAACCGACAAGGGCTCGTCGTGGCTTTATTCGTGGTCGCTGGCGATCCCGACCAGCGCCAAGAACACCAAGGATGCCGCCGAATTCACCCAGTGGGCCACCTCGAAAGAGTACGCCAAACTGGTTGCCGATACCGACGGTGTGTCCAACGTACCGCCTGGCACCCGCGCTTCGACTTACACCGATGAGTACAAGAAGGCAGCACCGTTCGCCAACATCACGCTGGAATCACTGAAAGCAGCTGATCCCAAGTCGCCGACGAAGAAAGAAGTGCCTTATGTCGGCATCCAGCTGGTCACCATACCTGAGTTCCAGGCCATCGGTACCAGTGTCGGTCAGCAATTCTCGGCGGCGCTCATAGGCCAATTGACTGTTGAGCAGGCTTTGAGCAACGCGCAAACCGCCACCGAGCGGGATATGAAACGGGCGGGTTACCTGAAAAAGTAATCGCAATGCGGCAGGGTGAAATGCCCTGCCGCCCATCTGCGCAACAACTCTGGTGCAACCGGTTCGGAGCTCCCAATGAATACCTCAGCCTCCCCTGAACGCACGGACCTGTCCGGCGAACAGCCACCGCTCAAAAACCGTCGATTCAAGCCCGGCTGGTTTCTGGTCAGTCCTTCAGTGGCGCTTCTGCTGGTGTGGATGATCGTGCCGCTGGGCATGACCATTTATTTCTCGCTGATCCGCTACAACCTGCTGTCACCTGGCGAAAACGAGTTCGTCGGGCTGGAAAACTTCCAGTATTTCGTCACCGACAGCGGCTTTCTGCCCGGTGCCGGTAACACTTTGTTGCTGGTCGGCAGCGTGCTGGCGATCAGTGTGATACTCGGCGTGTTGATCTCGGCGCTGCTCGAAGCCAGTGAGTTTTTCGGTCGTGGCATCGTCCGCGTGCTACTGATCTCGCCCTTCTTCATCATGCCCACGGTCAGCGCGCTGATCTGGAAAAACCTGATTTTCCATCCGGTGTCCGGCGTACTCGCGGCGGTATGGAAGTTCTTCGGTGCGCAGCCCATCGACTGGTTCGCCCATTACCCGATGCTGTCGATCATCATCATCGTGTCCTGGCAGTGGCTGCCGTTCGCGATTCTGATTCTGATGACCGCCATGCAGTCGCTGGACCAGGAACAGAAAGAGGCGGCGCGTCTGGACGGAGCCGGCCCCATCGCGATCTTCTGGCACTTGACCCTGCCGCACCTGGCGCGACCGATTGCCGTGGTGGTCATGATCGAGACGATCTTCCTGCTCTCGGTGTTTGCTGAAATCTTTACCACCACCAATGGCGGACCCGGCTTTGCCTCGACCAACCTGGCGTACCTGATCTACATCCAGGCGCTGCTGCAGTTCGACGTTGGCATGGCCTCGGCGGGCGGGCTGATCGCGGTAGTCATTGCCAACATCGCGGCGATCATCCTGATCCGGATGATCGGCAAAAACCTCACCGACAATTCATGAGGACCTTGCCATGATGACCCTCAAACAATCACGCCGCCTGCAAAGCCTGCTGCTCGGGAGCCTGTCCTGGCTGATCGCTGCGCTGGTGTTCTTCCCGATCTTCTGGATGGTACTGACCAGCTTCAAGACCGAAATCGACGCATTTGCGACACCGCCGCAGTTGTTCTTCACCCCAACCCTGGAAAACTACTTGCACATTCAGGAGCGCAGCGATTACTTCCACTTTGCCTGGAACTCGGTGCTGATTTCCTTCAGCGCCACGGCCCTGGCCATGCTGATCGCCATTCCTGCGGCGTATTCCATGGCGTTCTTCGAAACAAAGCGCACCAAAAGCACCCTGCTGTGGATGCTCTCGACCAAGATGCTCCCGCCGGTGGGCGTGCTGATGCCGATCTACCTGCTGGCCAAGACCTTTGGCCTGCTGGATTCGCGACTGGCGCTGATCATTATTTACACGCTGATCAATCTGCCCATCGTGGTCTGGATGATTTACACCTATTTCAAGGACATCCCCGGCGAGATCCTTGAGGCGTCCAGACTGGACGGTGCCAGTACACGTCAGGAGATCTTCCGCGTGCTGATGCCGATCTGCAAGGGCGGGCTGGCTTCCACGGCCTTGCTGTCGCTGATTCTGTGTTGGAACGAAGCGTTCTGGTCGCTGAACCTGACCTCGTCCGCCGCAGCGCCACTGACGGCCTTGATCGCGTCGTATTCCAGCCCCGAAGGGCTGTTCTGGGCCAAGCTGTCGGCGGTCTCGACACTGGCGTGTGCGCCCATCCTGATTTTCGGCTGGATCAGTCAGAAGCAACTGGTTCGCGGCCTGTCGTTCGGCGCTGTCAAATAGCCCCGGCCCAAAGAACAAGAAGGAGTCAAACATGGCTAACCTGAGCATCCGCAACCTGCAAAAAGGCTTTGATGGTCACCAGATCATCAAAGGTATCGATCTGGACGTGAAAGACCGCGAGTTCGTGGTCTTCGTCGGGCCTTCGGGCTGCGGCAAATCCACGCTGCTGCGACTTATCGCGGGCCTGGAAGAAGTTACCTCGGGCACCATCGAACTCGATGGCCGCGACATTACTCAGGTCACTCCGGCCAAGCGGGACCTGGCAATGGTGTTCCAGACCTACGCGCTGTATCCACACATGACGGTGGGCAAGAATCTGTCGTTCGCGCTGGACCTTGCAGGTGGCGACAAGGCCGAAATCAAGAAGAAGGTCGATGAGGCTGCCCGTATTCTGGAGCTCGGACCGTTGCTGGAGCGCAAGCCCAAGCAGCTTTCCGGTGGTCAACGCCAGCGTGTTGCGATTGGCCGGGCCATCGTGCGCAACCCGAAGATTTTCCTGTTCGACGAACCGCTGTCCAACCTCGACGCCGCGCTGCGCGTGCAGACTCGCCTGGAGTTGTCGCGCCTGCACAAAGAACTGCAGGCCACGATGATCTACGTGACCCATGATCAGGTCGAAGCCATGACCCTGGCTGACAAGGTGGTGGTGCTCAATGGCGGCAAGGTCGAGCAGGTCGGCTCGCCACTGGAGCTGTACCACCATCCGGCCAACCTGTTCGTCGCAGGTTTTCTCGGCACACCGAAAATGGGCTTCCTCAAGGGCAGGATCAGCCAGGTGGACAGCGCCCGTTGTGAAGTCGAACTGGATGCCGGTACGCGCATAAGTCTGCCGGTCAACGGCGCAGGACTGAGTGCCGGTGCACCCGTGACGCTGGGCATCCGCCCGGAGCACCTGAATCTTGCCCAGAACAGCGATTGCCAGTTGCAGGTCATCGCCGATGTCAGCGAACGCCTGGGCAGCGACACCTATTGCCACGTGCGCACCCGCTCGGGCGAAGCGTTGACCATGCGGATCCGCGGTGATCTGGCCAGTCAGTATGGCGAGACGCTGAACCTGCATCTCGATAGCGCCCAATGCCACCTGTTCGACGCGCAAGGCCTGGTGATTGCCAAAGCCTTGCAGACTGCCGCCGCCTGAGTTCCGGAGAGCCCGTCATGAAACTGAACAAAAATAATTTGTCACAGCTGGGCGCCGACATTGCCCTGCCCGCCTACACCGTCGATAACACCCGTCAGGGCATTGCCCACATCGGCGTCGGCGGCTTCCATCGGGCGCATCAGGCGTTTTACACCGATGCGCTGATGAACAGCGGCGAAGGCTTTGAATGGAGCATCTGCGGCGTAGGCCTGCGCCCTGAAGACAAAGCCGTCCGCGACGCACTGGCACAGCAGGATTATCTGTACACGCTCTACGAACTGGGCGACACGCCTGACACCGAAACCCGCATCATTGCCTCGATCAGCGGCATGCTGCTGGCCGATGACAGTCCACAGGCGCTGATCGACAAGCTGGCCAGCCCGGACATCCGCATCGTCTCGCTGACCATCACCGAAGGCGGCTATTGCATCGATGACAGCAACGGTCAGTTCATGGCGCATCTGCCACAGATCCAGCACGACCTGGCCAATCCTGACCAGCCCGGGACGGTATTCGGCTTCCTTTGCGCCGCACTGGCTCGCCGTCGCGCCGAAGGTACACCAGCCTTTACCTTGATGTCCTGCGATAACCTGCCCCACAACGGCGCAGTCACCCGCAAGGCGCTGCTGGCTTTTGCAGCCTTGCGCGATGCCGATCTGCATGAGTGGATCCAAGACAACGTGAGCTTCCCCAACGCAATGGTCGACCGCATCACGCCGATGACCAGTGCCGCTCACCGCCTGCAGCTGGCGGACGAAAAGCACATCGACGACGCCTGGCCGGTAGTCTGCGAACCCTTCGTGCAATGGGTACTGGAAGACAAGTTCGTCAACGGACGCCCGGCGTGGGAGAAAGTCGGCGTACAGTTCACCGACGATGTAACACCCTACGAGGAAATGAAGATCAAGCTGCTCAACGGCAGCCACCTTGCCCTGACCTATCTGGGGTTTCTCAAGGGTTACCGTTTTGTGCACGAAACCATGAATGACCCACTGTTCGTGCGTTACATCCGTACTTATATGGACCTGGACGTCACCCCACAGCTGGCGTCCGTGCCGGGTATCGATCTGGAAGTTTACAAGGACACTCTGATCGAGCGCTTTTCCAATCAGGCAATTGCCGATCAGCTGGAACGGGTCTGCTCGGACGGTTCATCCAAATTCCCCAAGTTCACCATTCCGACAATCAATCGTCTGATCGTCGATCAGGGCAATCTCGAACGCGCGTCTCTGGTGGTCGCTGCATGGGCGCTATACCTGAAGGGTGTTGACGAAAATGGCACCACTTACAAGATTCCCGACCCGCGTGCCGATTTCTGCCAGGCGCTGGTGGCTGATAACACGCTGATTACCCAGCGCCTGTTGCAGGTGGAAGAAATATTTGGCGTGGCCATTCCGAAATCCGCCGAATTCGTCGCCGCTTTCGAGCAGAACCTCAATAACCTGCGCGAACTGGGCGTCAGCGCCACGCTGGAAAAAATTCTGGCCAAAAGCCTGTGAGGTGCGTCCATGTTTCTTGGAGTTGACTGCGGCACACAAGGCACCAAGGTGCTGGTGCTGGATACCGGGAACGGCACTGTACTGGGCGAAGGTTCTGCCCCGCACAGTTTGATCAGCGACCATAACGGTCGCCGCGAGCAGGACGTGCAGCAGTGGCTGAGCGCCCTGCAGCAGGCTACCCGTGAAGCGTTGGCACAGTCTGGGGTTTCAGGGCAGCAGATTCTCGGCATCGGCGTTTCCGGCCAGCAACATGGTCTGGTGTTGCTCGACGCTCAAGGTGAGGTGCTGCGCCCGGCCAAACTGTGGTGCGACACCGAATCGGCCCCGGAAAACCAGCGTCTGCTGGATTATCTGGGCGGCGCACAGGGATCGCTGCAGCGCCTTGGACTGGTCATCGCGCCAGGCTATACCGTATCCAAACTGCTGTGGACCAAGGAACAGTACCCGCAGTTGTTCGAGCGTATCGACAAGGTGCTGCTGCCCCACGATTACCTCAATTATTGGCTGACCGGTCGCTGCTGTACCGAGTTCGGCGACGCCTCGGGCACCGGCTATTTCGATGTGCGCACGCGCCAGTGGGACCTGCCGTTGCTGGCGCACATCGAGCCTGGAGGCCAGTTGGCCAAGGCACTGCCAGAAGTGCTGCCAGCTCGCGAAGCGGTAGGTGTATTACGCCCTGAAATCGCCCGACTGCTGGATCTGAACCCTGAGGCGCTGGTGTCCAGTGGTGGCGGCGATAACATGATGGGGGCGATCGGCACGGGCAATATCCAGCCGGGGCTGATCACCATGAGCCTCGGTTCGTCAGGCACTGTCTACGCCTATGCCGATGAGGCGAGGGTCAGCGAGCATGAGTCGGTCGCTACCTTCTGCTCATCTTCTGGCGGCTGGCTGCCACTGATCTGCACCATGAACCTGACCAATGCGACCACGGCGATTCGTGAGCTGCTTGCACTCGACGTCGCCGGATTCAACGAAACCGTTGCCCAGGCACCGATCGGTGCCGAAGGCGTGTTGATGTTGCCTTTTCTGAACGGCGAACGTGTGCCCGCACTGCCCGATGCCACCGGCAGCCTTGTCGGACTGGACAGTATCAATCTGACCCAGGCCAACCTGTCCCGCGCCGTGGTCGAGGGCACCACCTTCGGCCTTCGCTACGGACTTGACTTGCTGCGCGACAGCGGCATCAAAAGCGAGAACATTCGCCTGATTGGCGGAGGCTCCAAAAGCGCGGTGTGGCGACAGATCGTGGCCGACATCATGGACACTCCGGTGATCTGCACGGATCACGCTGAAGCCGCCGCGCTGGGTGCTGCCATTCAGGCCGCATGGTGCTGGTCGCATGCCAATGGCAAGGTTCAGGATTTGCAAGCGTTGTGCGAGCGCTGTGTAAGTCTCGATCAGCGCAGCGAGACGCATCCGGTCGCGCAGAATGTGATCGCTTATGAGCAGGTCTATCAGCGTTATCAGGCACAATTACGCAAAATCTGACCCCTGTTTTTCATGGAGCACTTATGTTTCTGGTTTGCGGTGAAGCACTGTTCGATATATTTACCCGCGCCGACAATGGCGGGTCCCTGAACAGACTGGGGTTTGATGCCATTGCCGGCGGCTCGCCGTTCAACGTGGCCATCGGTTTGCGCCGTCAGGGGGTTGAGGCAGCATTTTTTGCCGGGCTGTCCACCGATTACCTGGGGCGACGTCTGCGCGCAGTGCTCGAGCAGGAAACCGTCAATACCGGGCACCTGATCGAATTCGATGCACCCACGACCCTGGCCATGGTTGCGGTAGGCAGCGACGGCTCGCCGACTTACAGTTTTCGCGGCGATGGCTGCGCGGACCGGCAGTTGCGCCTGGAACATCTCCCGGAGCTGGATGAGCAGGTACGCGGCATTCACGTTGGCTCGTTTTCACTGGTGGTCCAGCCGATAGCCGACACACTGCTGGCACTGGTCGCCCGTGAAAGCGCCACGCGCCTGATCTCGCTGGACCCCAACGTGCGCCTCAACCCGGCACCGGACATTCAGCGCTGGCGCACGCAGATTGCCTCGTTCGCCGAGCATGCGCACCTGATCAAGGTCAGTGATGAAGACCTGCACCTGTTGTATCCGGACAGCAACCCGCAAACCATCGCCGAGGGCTGGCTGGGCAAGCGAACCCAGTTGGTAATCGTCACCCGAGGCACTCAAGGTGCCAGCGTCTTTACCCGCCAGCACGGCACGTGGTCGGTGCCCGCCAAAACCGTAGTGACCGCTGATACTGTGGGGGCCGGAGACACGTTTCAGGCTGCGCTGCTGACCTTCCTGAGTGAGCGTCGGCTGGACACACCACAAGGTTTGTCGATGCTTTCGAAAGAAATGCTGAACGACATGCTGAATTTTGCCGTCGGCGCAGCCGCGTTGACCTGCACGAAGGTCGGGCCGGATTTGCCGTATCGGCATCAGCTGGGTGACAAGGCTTAAACGCTACCGCCATACATCCGCATTCTCAGCGGTATACGGACGATAGTCTCGGTGAGCAAGCTCAAGCCCACCCTGGCAGCGCACTGCAGTGGCAAGCGGGCCTGAGCCCTCTTGCCACTGGCTGTACGCTCCGATCGTGGGAACGGGCTTGCCCCGAAAGGGTCGTTAAAGCCGCTGGACAAGCCACTGAGTAGAGTGACTGATCAAGCCACCATCCCGGCCTTGATGCCTCTGATGCGGGTGTTGATGTCATCCGCAACATTGTTCTGCTTGTCCTTGAGCGCGTCCTGGACTTTCTGGTCGATGGCCAGTTGGTCCTGAGGTGCCATGGCGTCGTAGTCTTTCTGGGTGACGCCCGTCAGTTTCTCGCGCACTTTCTCTTCGGCTGTCTGCTTCAGAGAATCCATGAATTTCTGTTCTACCGAATCCGTCGATGAGGTGTCAGCGGTGCTGGTGGCGCTTGCCACTGAACCGATGAAACCGTTGTCCCGATCAGCCGTTTTTTCCGACAGTGACGTATCACCGGCAGATTTGAGGTTGATCATCATCCGCGCAAAGGATTCGTTGTAACCACCACTGTCCTGCTTGCTGTCCTGCGATGTCGAACTGCTGACCTGCCTGGTAACCGGTGCCGAACCTGATGTCAGGCCAGCGGCAGCGACCGAGCTGAAAGCGTCCTGAGACACCTCGTCTACGGTCTTGCGCCCAACGACAGCCCGAGAAACAAGCTGCTCAAGCGCACTTGTGCCAATAATCATCTTTCACCTCCTGATGAACGTGTTGCGCAGGTTCAAAAGCAAGTCCAGTGCCAAGTGTGCAATAAACTCATAACACCTTGATTTAAAACAGTTACAGTCAGATCAATCCAGCCTGCACCGTCAAAGAAACAGATACGCCCTGCCGTTTACGGCAAACATTTACCGCAAGAAACCGTCTTCAACCTGCCGCACGCCCGACGTTAATGCCCAACAGCTCGACCGGCAACGGTTCGGAGAAGTAGTAACCCTGGGCCTGTGTCGCGCCGATTTCACGCAGCAGCTCCAGGGTCTCCAGATCCTCGACCCCCTCGGCAACGACAGTCAGGTCGAGGGACTCGGCCATGCGCACGATTGCACGCACGATAGCCCGGCTGCGAATACTGGAGGCCAGGCCGAAGATAAACGACTTGTCGATTTTCAAACCGCTGAAATGGTACTGATGCACGTAGCTTAGCGAAGAGAAACCCGCGCCAAAATCGTCCAGCATGACCGACATGCCCTGCTCGGCGAGCTGCTTCATCGACAGACGTGCCTGTTCGGGGTCGGCAACCAGTGCGCCCTCCGTGAGTTCCAGGCACAAACGCTGAGGCGCAACATTCTGCTCGGCAAGCATCGCCAGCACTTCAGCGGCAAAAGCCGGGCGGGTAATGCTGTAGCTGGAACAGTTCACATGCACAGGCGGCCAATGGCTGTTTTCTGGTTGCGCCAGAATGTTCACCACACATTTGAGCATGTAGAGGTCCAGACGGCCTATCAGCCGCAACCCTTCCAGCGCAGGTAGAAAACTCTCTGGCGCAACGATCCGCCCATCCGGCAGGCGCCAGCGGATCAGCGCCTCGAACGCCAGCAACTGCCCGGTCTTCACACAAATCACTGGCTGGAAATAAGGAATCAACTGATCCGTGCGTTTCAGCGCCGCGCGCAACGCACCCTCTTGCTCAACCTGGTCAGACACTTCCCGGCGCAGTGCCTGATTGAACACCGCGAAACTGTCACGTCCCCCATTCTTGACCCGGTACATGGCGGTGTCGGCATCGCGCAGGAGGTCGGCCGGCTCCTGATGGAAGCGGCTGTCGGCACCTACCACACCAATGCTGCAAGAAGAAAAGACGCTGTGATCGTCGATCACGAACGGCTGCTCGAACGCTGCGAGGATCCGCTGGGCGATGTCGGCGCCGGTATGCAGGGGCGTATCGATGCTCAGCACCGCAAACTCGTCCCCTCCAAGTCTGGCCAGCAGGTCCCCTTCACGCATGCAACTGCGCAGTCGCTCGGCGGCCTGCACCAACAGGATATCGCCGCAATGGTGACCAAGGCTGTCATTGATCATCTTGAAACGATCCAGATCGATGAACATGACAATCAACTGCCGGCCGTCCAGACAGAAGTTCTGCCAGGCCTGTTTCAGACGATGTTGCAGGTGACTGCGATTGGGCAGCCCGGTCAGGGAGTCGTGGGAGTTTTCATGCTGAAGCCTGGCATTGGCCTGATCCAGCTCCCGGGTGCGGTCCCGAACCCTGGCTTCCAGAAGAACATTGGCGGTATGAATCGCCTCAGCCGCGGTGCGTCGGGACAGCGCGGTATCGATATGGCGTGAGACAAAGGTCAGCAGTTCCTGATCACGCAAGGTATAGCTGACATCCTTCGAATAACTCTGCACTACCAGCACGCCGCGTACCTGATCGCCATCGAACAACGGAATGCCCAGCCAGGAAGAAGAGCGACCGGTGTTTTTCTGCATTTCGATTTCGCCAAGGCTTTCCAGCCTGCGCGCATCGTCGTAATCGATCAGGCACGGTCGCCGCTGGCCTATCACGTATTCGGTGAAGCCACGTTGCCCACGCCGTGAGCGCGGCGGCGTGGGCTGATATTCATCTATGTAATACGGAAATGTCACTTCGCCCGTGGTGCTGTCGTACAGGGCAATGTAGAAATTGAGTGCCACCAGCAGCTCGCCGACAATCATGTGCAGGCTGCGAAAAATCTCATTCATATCGCCAGGCTGGCTGGAAAGCTCGGCAATCTGAAACAGCGTGCTCTGCAAATGCTCGGCGCGCTCGCGATCCCTCACTTCCTGGCGCAGCGCATCATTGGCAGCAGAAAGCTGTTGGGTGCGCAGCGCCACGATCTGCTCAAGGTCGGTACGGCGCAGCAACCGGTCCAGCGCCATCGCCACATGCCGCGACACCACAGAGAACAATGCACGATCCTGGGCACTGTAGACGCGAGAGACGTCATAGACCTGCATCGCAACCATCCCGAATACTTCGTCCGACGCATTTTTCAAAGGCGCGCCCATCCAGAACTCCGGAAGACATCCGACCCAGAAAAAACGACCTTCGGCTTTCGCCTGCTCAATACAGGAAGCATCGAGAAACAAAGGCTGTCCGGTGCTCAAGACATAGCCGGTGAGCGACATTCGATCAGCGTCGAGAAATTCGAATGTCTCATGCCCCATCGCTTCGTCATCGAAACGGTCGATGTAATACGGATACGTGATCTTGCCGCTCTGCCGATCATAAAGCGCGACATAAAAATTCTCGGCGTCGATCAGCGCACCCAGTTGTTCATGAATGCCCTGCAGAAAAGCACCGCGATCCAGTGTCGAACTAGCCAGCAGGCTGATCTCATACAAAACCCGCTGGGTGTTCTGCGCGCGTATCAATGCTGCGGTCTGTAACAGGGAGCCCAGCCTGGCAGCCAGATCCACCAGCACCGGGTGGTCCTTGTCGGCCATTGGCACCAGCACCCAACCGAGCACACCCTCGCCTTGCCCGGCGACTCTGCAGTGAAGCTGCAATTGAGCACAACACGTGTCGAAGTCCTCGGCAGCGATGTGGGCGGGCCAGACGACTGCGGCGTCTCCCTGTCCCAGCAGACATTTCAGCTCGCCCGCGGCGTATGCGGCCCAAGCGATATCCGGCACTTGCTCCCGAGCCGCGCTGAGCAGGGCATCGATGGGGGCATGACTGGAAAATCTGTCATGGTTGGCAGCCAACGTGGTGTCTGGGCTGGAAGCTACGCTCGGGCACAGGCCCGTGGCCAGGTGTGAGACTGTCATGGAAACACCAGATACATGAGCCGACGGCGGTCATCCTTAAAAACCATGACCAAAGGTTACAAGCATGTAGTGACGTTATTGCAAAGTTCATACCTTTTTGGCAGACCCTTTGAATCTTTGGTGAGACCTGCATGAGACGGATCAGAACCAGGCATGTCGCAATACCGGCACGGTAAGTGAGCGAGAGGCTTACTGTGCTGATATGCAGCAGTACACCTATCCCCCACAACTGCCAGCAATGTACACCCTATACAGAGGGTGACGCGCACTATCGTATTCCTGACCTTGGTCAGGTATCCCGACCAGTTCTCGCTGCTGCGTACAAGGCAGGGCCAGTAAAGGCGCTTGAAGCAAGCGGACCACACGTGACTGCATCACGGCCGCGCAGGCCTCGCTGAGTGCAGCGTTTAAGCCCTCAGCTCCATAAAAACAGACCTTTTCTGTTGCACAGGCGTCCAAACCCGGGATAGCCATTCCCCTATTGCTGACGCTCAGGACACTCCCTGACCTTCTTGATCTTTCTTCTGGCATGCTGCGCCGCCGGCGCAACCGGCATTATCTTCAAACCAGGTGCATGGTACGAATCGCTTCAAAAACCGAGCTTCACTCCGCCAGACTGGGCATTTCCGGTGGCCTGGACAACGATCTACCTGCTCCTCGCCTGGGCAGGCTATCGCTTGACCCTGATCCCCGGCAGCGAGACCGTGCTCGCCTTGTGGGCAGCCCAAATCGCGCTGAACACCTTGTGGACACCGGTGTTTTTCGGGGCAAACCGGATCGGCGCTGCGATGGTGATTCTTGCGATCCTGTGGATTGTCGTCGCCACGATGATCGTGATGGCATTGCAGCTGGATATCATTACGGGGCTGATTTTATTCCCCTATCTGGTATGGCTCTCGGTAGCAGCGGCGCTGAACGTTTCCATTCTGCGCCACAATAGATAAACGCCCTGGTTTATCGTCTGTCGGCGTCGTGCATAAAGCGCTACAGCGCGTAACGTCGACAATGCTCCAGATAGCCCTGCTCGTGGCTGCCCACCAGTTGCACGACGCTTGACCACAGCCAGGACGGAGCATCCAGGGTCTGGGACCGATTCGATTGCAGATCCCGAATCCATGCTGCCCGTGTCGCCAGATCCATCTGCCTTGCATGGGCATTGCCAACGACCTTAGCGAGATACGCTGCTGCTTGCATGGCCTCTGGCTGCGTTAGCTCATCCAGTTCCAGCTTCATATCCTGGGGAAGCAGTTCACGGATGAAGAATGAGTGATCCAGCATCCTGACGGCCACCATCCGGCTACCGAGGCCGGGCGATAGATGCCGGGCACCTTCCACGACCCTTTTGCCGTTATCTCTGGGCATGGCAGCTCGGGCGGTACGGGGTGCCGCTGCAGCTATTGCTTCCTTTACATCCAGCAGACAGAACTCTTGATCATCTTCATCGCCAACGCCCATCAGCACCGCGTAACGAAGCAGTCCCAAAGAACTGCATCCCTTTACCCAGTAGGCAGAGTCGAGTAATTGCACCCGGTCATCCTGGGATCTACCTTTGAGCGATGTCACCAACGCGTGAATCTCAGGCGTCGCACACAGCACTTTAATGGCGTCGCGTTCGGCACGGGACAGTGCCCAGAAATGCTTGCCCAGTGGAATGCTGGGCTGAATATCTTCGAAACGCTCTTTGGCAAGATGCTTCCACGTACGTTGCACGGCGCTGCGCATCCCGGCTTTTACCTGGGCCGGGCGAACAGGCTCTTCATCGTCGTTACTCAGAAAAGCCTCTTCGTAGCCTTGCATCATCTCTTCCAGCATACGTGCGGTCGTGACCCCAGGCAGATCCGAGCCACGAGCGGCCGTTGCCAACGACAATCCCAGCCTTACCAGGTCGTGGGCGGGATTACCGATAACGGCTTGATCAAGGTCGCGTATGTGCATGTCGATGCGTCCTTTCGAATCCCCCGTTGGACCCAGGTTGCCGGCATGGCAATCTCCGCAGATCCAGACCGGCGGGCCGCTGGGCAGACGCCTGCCGGACTGGCTGTGGAGCCATTCGTAAAACTGGGCGGTGTTGCCCCGAACGAATGCGTGTGCAGATCGCGCCATCTTTAGATTGCGCAGGTTTGTAAGGGATTTAAACCGTGCATCGGGGCGAGGCGTTTTCATTGGAAAACCTTGAAGAGAGTTATTCCATTGACTCGCGTTACTGCACGAATGTTTCAAGATATTTCAATATTACCAATCTCGCCCGCTGGCTCATCGGGACGCTATTTCAAACGCCAGATGCCCTCCACTTTATGCGCCAGCCCGCGCTCGCCGAGCGACTCGATGTACTTCTTCATGCCCTTTTCGCCCCGTTTCTACAGTAGACGAGTGGCTTCTCATCAATATCAGCCAGTACCAGTTGCATCGCCCTTTGGATCAACTGCGCACAGATCGCCTGGCCGATGCCGCCGGCCGCGCCGGTGATCAGGACGACAGCTTTCATGAACAGGTCTCCTGAAGGGCGACTGTCTGTTGTTGCAGGGGCGCCGGATGTAACCAGCGCCGTTGCGCAGGCTTTTGTAATACCCTTCGTCGACCGCTGGCCAACCCATATTATTGAACAGCTTGCGCAAGTATTTCTTGAGCGCATGCGCCTCCAGATAGACCTCATGTCGCTGGGATTTGACGAACTTGATGCCGCCGGACAGATCAGGATTGTCAGAAGCGATCAACTGATCAAATTGATGGGCCCGGGTCTTTTGATGCAATTGGTCGCGCAAGTAGCAGGCCACTGCATGCGCCTCGCTATCAAACAACTTATAGGCGCTGGAGTTGGTCTCGACGTACCCGATGCCGAACAGGCTGTGATGCGGCGTGCCACTTGATTCAGCAGTTGCTCGTCAGCGGCATGACCGTCAATACCACCGTTCGTAACCTTGCCCATACGGCAAAAGTGCTTCCTTTGTTTGCCTTGCAGAAGCAGTACCCGGGTCATCTGAATCTATTTGAGGCGGACCTGCTGGTGGACGGTGCATTCGACACGCCCATGCGCGATTGCATAATCGATCATCATGTTGCCTCACCTTTTCTGCTGCCTGAAAAAATCAAGGACGGCCGACGGGAAATGCTTGAGCCGGCACTGAGGGGCACTCGGAATGTGTTGAGCAGTGTCGATAAAACGCCCAGCGTCAGCCGCGTCGTCATGACCTCCACTGTCGGCGCAATCTTCGGCGATTACAGTGATGTCCTGCACATGAAGAACGAGACCCTGAGCGAAAGACTATTTCAACACCAGCAGCACACTTGAAACCAACCCCTATCACGACGCCGAGGTGGAAGCCGAGAAAGAGGCATGGCGTATCTGTGAGGCACAGTCTCGCTGGAGTCTTGCCACTATCAATCCCGGCATGATCCTTGGCCCTTCTCTTACACCCGCTTCGGATTCCGGAAGCCTCTTCCTTCTGGATGAAATGTTCCGGGGTTACTTTTTTATGGAATGCCTGATCTAAGCCTGACTACGGTCGACGTCCGGGACATCGCGGCCGCTCACATCATTGCGGCAAACAAGCCTGATGCACATGGACGTTAAATCCTTGCCGAAAAACGGATGATTTCTTTTGTGGAAATCGCCAGCATTGTGCGCCGCCTGCACCGACGTCCGTGGCTATTGCCCCGCTATCAGATCCCCGACGCTATTGTCAGGCTGATCGGGCCGTTCTTCGGGCTCACTCAGGATTACCTGAGCAAGCATCTCGGCATTCGTTTACCGTGGACAACCAGCGCAGTGTGGACGATCTGGGCATTCGCTATCGATCAATCGCGCAAACGCTGACCGATCATTATCATTGCTGGGATATACAGCGCCAACGCAAAGGCCAGGCAACTGAATATCCTCGGTACTGATCTTTCCAGTTGCGCCATCTCCAGTAACGGAATGGAACGTGCATGGGCCTCGTTTATAACGTTTCATGCGAGGTATTCCCATGCGCCATCTCGATACCGATTGTCTTGCCGCTTTTGTTGCTGTCATTGATTGCGGCGGGTTCACTACTGCTGGCGAACGCATTGGCAAGACTCAGGCAGCTGTAAGCCTGATGCTGGGACGACTGGAAGCCAGGGTCGGGCGCAAGCTGCTGGAACGTTCTCGCCGTGGCGTCACGCTGACCGAGCACGGTGAAAGGCTGATCGGCTATGCCAGGCGCATCCAGATGCTTGAAGACGAGGCGCTTGCCGCACTGGAGTGTGGTCAGGAAGCGACTCGCGTTCGCATAGGCATGCCGGATGACTACCTTGAGTCTCTGGGTTGCGAACTCATGCAGGCGTTTACCCTGCGCCACCCCCATTTGCAGGTGGAAATCATCTGTGATTTTTCTTCTCGCCTTGAAGCCATGATTACGGAAGGTAGCATCGACCTGGCGATAATCACGCGCTCTAACGCCAAGGTACGAGGTGAATTACTTAGGTGCGAACCCATGCTGTGGTGCGCAGCGCCGGGGCATTTTCCCGAACAACAGAAGGTGCTTCCATTGTCGTTGTTTACCGAGAGCTGCCGTGCCCGTCCGCAAATAATCGAGGCTCTCGATCTGCTTAGCACCCCGTGGCGGGTGATCAGTTCTTCATCTCACCTGCCGGGCGTGATGCATTCTGTCCGGCTGGGCACCTCGGTGACAGTATTGCCAGCGTCAGTCGTGCCCTCTGACTGGCGCATCCTGGAATGCGAGCAGTTGCCCGGATTGCCAAGCATCGAGCTGGAGCTGCTGGTGCCCGAGCATGCCCTGCTTAACACCCGACGCCTGGCGCATTTCGTTCGCGATTGCTTTCAGGCCGAGAACCGCTCTAAAAGTGAGTCTCAAAGCGAAGCGATGGCGGCCTTGTAGCCGTCAAGCAGCGCTTGCAGTGCGTGCTCCTCATGGGCAAAGGTCAGGTAAGTGCGGCCAAAGGCAAATGGCATGCTCATGACCCGCTCACGGCGCAGCGCCTTGTGCAGTGCGAGCGTCCAGTCGCTGTCTGCCATTTGCGCCGCATCGGCATAGGTCCTGGGTGGCACTGCCGAAGGCCATAACGTGAACACTGACCCATATCCGGTGCTGCTGACCGCCATGCCTTTGCTGGCAAAGGCCGCAACCAGTTGGGCGCGTAACCGGTCCCCTCGCGTCCGCAGTGCAGCATAGTTGGCTGTTGCCAATTGCTTGAGGGTCGCCAGCACTGCCGCGCACGCCGGCGGCGCTCCGCTGTAGGTGCCGGCGCGTACGATTTTTCCTTGCTCGAAAAGACTCATGTACTCGGGTTTACCGACCAGAGCCGCGACCGGAATCCCACTGCCGATTGCCTTGCCGACTGTCGCCAGATCAGGCTCGGCCCCCAGCAGCGTACCGGACAGCCCGGGGCACAGGCGCAACCCCATCAACACTTCATCCAGGATAACCAGTGCACCATTGCGATGGGCCAGATCGCTGAGGTGCTTCAAATACCCTGGTGCGGGCTCGATGCAGCCGGCGTTGGCCAGCACGGGCTCCACCACCAGCGCTGCAATGTCGCTGTAATCGCGAAACAGCTGTTCGGCATCCTCAAAATCGTTGTAACGCAATAGCAGCACGCCATCCTTTTCAGGACGCAGCGAAGCGTTCATCAATGCCGAGGCGTGTCCGGCATTGCCAAAGGCTATAGAGTCGTACCAACCGTCATAGCCTGCGGCAAACTTGACGATGCGCTGGCGTCCCGTTGCGATGCGGGCCGTCCGGCAGGCCAGGTGTACGGCTTCGCTGCCGGTGTTGAGGAATATGACTTGGCTGAGATCTCCCGTGAATGTTGCCAATGCAGCCGCCGCCGCCTCTTCGTTGGCGTGAGCGAAGGAAGGCATCGGGCCATTGAGCATTGCCGCGCTGGCCGCCGCCATAACGTCCACCTGAGCGTGCCCGAGCATGGTTGCACCAAACCCCATCGCTGTATCCACGTAACGCACACCGTGGCTGTCCCAGAGCCATGGCCCGCTGGAGCGCACGACGCTGAAGGCTTCACCATCGATTTCGGGCAAAGCGCGGCCACCGCTGGAAATTCCACCGATCAAATGTTTCATCTTTTTTTCTCAGGAAATGGGAAGGATCAATAGCCCATGACGCGGGGCAACCATTGCGTCAGGTTCGGGAAAAACACGAGCAAGGCGATGGCAAACGCCGTTGCAATCCAGAACGGTATCAATCGTCGTGAAACGGCACCGATGTCGATACGACCGACGTTGCACACCACAAAGATGTTGGTACCGATGGGCGGAGTGAACAGCCCCCAACCCAGGGTCATGGTGAAGATCAGGCCGATCTGGTAAGGCTCGAAGCCTGCTGCCTTGGCGACGGGGACCAGAATGGGCGCCAGGATGATCATTGCCGGTCCCAGGTCAAGCCAGAATCCGACCACTTTGAGTACCAGAATCACCAGCAATATAGTGACTAGCGGACCGGTATGCAGCCCCACGATCCAGGTAGCCACGGTATGCGGCACCAATTCAAAAGTCAGGATCCAGCCAAACGGCATGGCCACGGCCATGATGATCATGACTGACCCGGTGGTGGTCACCGCTTCGGTCACGGCCGGGAAAACGTCGCGCCAGCCCAGTTGCCGATAAATCACAGTGCCGACGAACAGCGCGTAGAGTACCGACAGGGAAGCCGCCTCGGTGGCCGTGGCAAAGCCGGTGACTATCGAGCCGAGTACCATGAACGGCATCAGCATTGCGGGTAACGCGCCACAGGTGTCGCGCAGGAAAAGGCCCCAGTCCATCTTTCCCTCGGCCTTTGGAAAACCCTCGCGAACGCCTACTACGTAGGCAGTAACCATAAACACCGCCGCCAGCATCAGGCCCGGGATCACGCCAGCCATGAACAGGCCGCCGATAGACGTATTGGTCAGTACACCAAACATGATCAGGATAACGCTTGGCGGGACGATGATGCCCAGCGTGCCGGAGGCTGCGGTGACAGCGGCGGCAAAGGCTCGTGGGTAGCCGCGCGCTTCCATCACCGGAATCATGACCTTGGCGACAGTACCGGTATCGGCGGTGGCTGATCCGGTCAGACCGCCATAGACGAACGCGGTAGCCACGTTGACCAGCCCAAGACCTCCACGCAAACGCCCGAAGCAGTGTTCCGCTACCCGCATGATGCGCAACGTAAGGCCGCCACGGTTCATCAGCTCGCCCGCCAGCAGAAACAGCGGTATCGAGGCCAGGGTAGACGAGTCGGCACCGCGTAGTGTTTGCTGGGCAAGCCAGGCCAGCGGCATGTGCAGATCGCCCCATAACAAGGCCGCGATACTGCCACCAGCCATTGCCCAGACGACGGGCAAACCCGCCATCAACAAACAGAAGAACGCCAGAAAAAGAATCAGCACGGTCATGGGCGTACTCCCTTGCGAATCAGGCGTGCCAGACGAACCACGGCCAGTAACGCAAGCATCGCGGCAGCGCTGATCAGCGCCAGTGAACTCAGCCCGGCAGGCCAGCGCAAGACCGGGGTCGGCATCCAGCCGGAACGAGAAATGAACGCGGCACCGCTGCTCAACAGCCATACGCTGATACCCAGCAAGGCAACGCTGGCGAAGGCATCGAGTGCTCTTTGCAGGGGCACGGGCAACATGCTCACCAACCCCTGGAATCGCACATTTTCGTGCCTGAGTTCGGCGATGACTGCACCAATGAATGTCACCCAGATAAAGCCGATGGTGGCTATTTCAAATGACCACTCAAAGCCATGCAGGTTGAAGTAACGGGAGAACACTCCTGCCAGTATGGCCAGGAAGGTGACGCCAAACATCAGCGAGCCGAACACGGCAAGGCAACGCTCAGCCCGACTGCTGGGCGGTTGATCCGGATGTGGGCTGATAGACATGGCCGTCACTCGCCTTGAGCGTCGCGTCGCAACTGGTTGACGAAATCCTCACCCCATACCTTGCCGAACTGCGCGTACACCGGATTGCTCAACTCGCGGAATGGCCGGGGGTTGACGTCGTTGAACTTCACGCCTTTGCCCTGCATTTCCTGCTGAATCTTGCTGTACACCGCCTCCAGTTGAGATCGATACCAGGCAGTGGTAGTCACGACAGCCTTGTCCAGGGCAGCCCGGTCCGTTTCACTCAGGCTTTCATACTTGTCCTTGTTGATGAACCAGAAGTTTGCCGACCACACGTAATTCGACAGCGAGACGTACCTGGCGACCTCGTACCACTTCTGATCGTAAAAATCGCGCAGTTCGGGCTCTACTCCGTCCACTACACCGGATTGCAGTGAGGTGTAGACCTCTCCGAATGGAATCGATTGCCCCAGGCCGCCCAGTTGCTTGATGGTAGCGAGGATCACCGGATTGGGCGGCGTGCGTATTTTCAGGCCACTGAGGTCCGCTGGCTGGAGTATCGGGTGCTTGCTGTTGGCGAACTGGCGAAAGCCAGAGTCCAGGGCTGAAAGCATGACGAAGCCATGATCCTGGCCCATGCTCAGGAATTTCTTGCCCGCCTCGCTATCGAGGTAGGCATGCACGGCGACCGAGTCTTCGAACAGAAATGGTAGCGACAAGGCATTGAGCCTTGGGTCGATACCGTCCGTTGATCCGCCCAGGCCGATATCGATCGCACCGGCACCGACCGAGTCGACAATAGGCGCTTCATCACCCAATTGGCCGTCGGGGTAGATCTGTACGTTCAGTTCGCCTTTGGTCTCGACGCTGACCTCTGCCGCAAAACGCGTCATCGCCTGATTGATCAGACTGCTGGAGCTAGAAGCATGAGCCAGACGCAGGGTCTGCCCAGCCATCGCCAGGTGGCTGCCGAGGAGCAAAGCCAGCCCGGCACAGGCCTGTAGAACAGCGGTTTTACGAGACAGAAATCTGAGCATGGCGGCGAACTCTCGTGGATAGCGTTGAAGCTATTAATCACGACGCGTTGGCTTAGCGTCAATCGAGAGATGGCGTTTTGCGATTAGGATGCGTAATGCATCCATACATTTATTTATAGGTACCACTTGCGCCCTCTTGCGCCTGGTCTGCCGGTCACTGATCGAAGGCATCAGGAGACTCAGGACCTGCCGGATTTCTGCGCCGAATACAGCATCGGTTTCGTCGTGGGATAACCATTACCTGCTGGCCCAAACGCTGCACGATGCAGCCTGAATGCGTCTGGCCTGCCTGGTGGCAGCGGAGCGCTGTACCTCCGAAAACACGCCGTACGTCGTATTACCTGAACCGATGACTGGCAATCGCCCCCTGATGTCCATAATCACTCAAAGCGTCGACACCAACACGACGTCTGCATTTGCGACTCGCTCATGCCGCTTCACAGCGCTGCCTGATTGTCGCGGTCGCAAAAATGAACTATTTATTACATTTTAGTGACTATTGCTGACTGCCCCTGAGTCTCAAGTTCACGAAGTCCTTGCAGATACTCATGTCAACGGACGTTTTAACAGGTGAACGAATCATGAAACAACGAGCGACAGTCATCTGCAAACGTGACGGCCAGGTCCTCTACGTGCGCAAACCCAAGTCCCGCTGGGCACTGCCGGGCGGCAAGATCGAAGCCGGGGAAACTCCTGCGCAGGCTGCAATGCGTGAACTCTGCGAGGAGACGGGGCTGGAAAACCTCGACCTGCTATACCTCGCGGTGTACGAAAAGGATCAGGTTGCCCATTACGTGTTTACAACGCAGGTTCCGGATTCAAGCGAGCCGTCGCCACAGAACGAGATTGCGGCTTGCAAGTGGATTGCGCCGGAAAAGCTCGCCGACCTTAAAGCCAGCAGCGCGACCAAGACCATCGTCAAGTCATACGCCCAAAGGTCCTGAGAAATGCCAGGCGCACGAAGTCATGCCACAACGTGATCAGGACGATCGGGTTGAACGGTATGGCCTGATGCTGTTCTGAAACAGCAGACGGTTCATTACTTTCACCCCCGTCTCAGGAGATCCCCATGACTCAGACCGCCCTGGTTGTTGGCGCAAGTGGCATTGTCGGCAGTGCAATCACACAGTTGTTACTGGAAAACGATTGGCAGGTTGCCGCTCTCTCCCGCAGCCCATCAGCGCGGCCCGGCGTGATCCCGGTGGCTGCAGACCTGCAGAACCGGGAGTCCGTCAGTGCGGCCCTGGCTGATTTGAAACCCACCCACGTTTTCATTACCACATGGTCGCGTCAGGCCACTGAGGCGGAAAATATCCGCGTCAATGCTGCGATGGTGCGCAATGTGCTGGACGCCGTGCGCCCCGCTGGCAGCGTGCAGCACGTAGCGCTGGTAACAGGGCTCAAGCATTACCTCGGCCCGTTCGAGGCCTACGGCAAAGGCACCCTGCCCCAGACGCCGTTCCGGGAGACGCAGGCGCGCCTGGACATCGAGAACTTCTACTATGCGCAGGAAGACGAGGTCTTCGCTGCCGCTGACAAGGACGGTTTTACCTGGAGCGTTCATCGTCCGCACACTGTAACCGGTGTAGCGGTCGGCAACGCGATGAACATGGCGACCACCCTCGCCGTGTACGCCTCGATCTGCAAGGCAACCGGGCGGCCTTTCTTGTTCCCAGGCTCGCGTGTGCAGTGGGACAGCCTTACCGACATGACCGATGCACGCCAGTTGGCCCATCAGCAGCTGTGGGCTGCGACGACACCTGCAGCGGCCAATCAGGCGTTCAACATTACCAATGGCGACGTCTTCCGCTGGAGCTGGATGTGGGGGCAGATTGCTGAATACTTCGGCCTGCAACCAGCCGCCTTCCCGGACCAGCCTGCTCCGCTGGAAACGCAGATGGCCAACGATCAGGCTGTCTGGACTGATATTGTCCGCGAGCATCAGCTCAAGGAAAGTGATATCAACCGCCTGATTTCGCCGTGGCACAGCGATGCCGATCTTGGGCGTCCCATTGAGGTGGTCACCGACATGTCGAAAAGCCGCAAGCTGGGCTTTACTGCGTTTCAGGCCAGTGACGATGCGTTCTTCGACGTGTTTGACAAGCTGCGCAAGGATCGACTGATCCCCTGAGGCTGCCCGCCCTCTCGTGCCAACGCTCGCATTGGCATGAGAGCTGGCACTGGCGATAGGTAGGGCAGGCACAACAAAAAAGGGTCAACCTCTCGGTTGACCCTTTTCTTACCGCCCAGCAGAGCGGATTTTGTCTGGTAGGCGCGATTGGACTCGAACCAACGACCCCCACCATGTCAAGGTGGTGCTCTAACCAACTGAGCTACGTGCCTGCTGTGGGTCGGCATTCTACGGATATTCGAATACCTGTCAAATTCTTTTTTGCAGTAACTCTCTGAATACGTGAATTTTTTAAGGCCGATGATCAGTGATCAGGCGGCATCAAAAATTTCGTTCGGCGTTGCCGGGGTAGTGCTCAAGCGATTCATGACATCGTTGCGCATCCACCCTCACTTTGTCCCGGCATCGTCCATGCCTTACCTAGCAAATTTAGCAGTATCACTCATCATCAAGTCGCCATAACCTTATTAACACACCTGTGCCTCGATCCTTGAATAGATAGGTGCATTAAACTGACCCCGCCTGGCCGTTAGCAGAGATAATTTAGCGAGTAAAGGATTGAGTTCATAGTTAACGCGCCCGGAGCCATCAATGACTACTGGGCTAAAATTTTATATACGTTACGCTGGAGAGAAATCATGGACGAAGAAGTGGCCGCAATAGTGGTTGATAACGAATCAGGCTCGGATCAGATCGGCAATGAAAGCAGGCCTGCCTCTCAAGAAAAACCAGCAAGCCCGAAGTCTTATGCAAAAGTAGGAGCTAACGGGATCGTCATTGCCATTAAAGACATCTCAGGCCCTCCCCCATCGCCTGATTGGAAACCATGCAAAGCAGATACAAAGGTAGGCTCAAAGTACTGATGAAACCTTTGAATTTTGTTTTGTCTCCCCCTTTGAAAATCTGTCGGCAATAGAAAGCATCCCGAGCACTGTTTATGAAGGAATCCAACCTGCTACCTGCAGAAATCCAGACAGAGCGCCTGCTGATTCGCGTTGCAAAGCCAGGTGACGGCATCGTGTTTAATCAGGCCGTTACCGAGTCGGCAGCGCATCTGAAGAAATGGCTGGCTTGGACTACACCTACACCAAGTATCGAGCAATCAGAACTGTCTTGCCGCCACGCCTATGCCCGATTTTTGATGAATGAGGACCTCATGGCATTTCTCTTCCTGAAAACCAACGGCGCATTGGTAGGTGGCAGCGGTTTGCATTATGTGAACTGGACCTTGCGTAGTTTCGAAGTGGGTTACTGGGGCAGGACTCAATACCTCGGTAAAGGTTTGATCAGGGAGGGCGTTGCTGCATTGGTCAGCTATGCAATTGAGCATTTACTGGCTCGTCGCGTGTTTTTAACGATGGATGAAAGAAATCTTGCAAGCCGGCGACTCGCTGAGCGCGTAGGATTTGAATATGAAGGCACTCTTCGACAAGACCGAACAAGTGTTGAAGGCGGGTTGCGCAATACACGAATCTATTCAGTCATCGGTACCTGAAAAACAAAAAAAGGGTCAACCTCCCGGTTGACCCTTTTCTTACCGCCCAGCAGAGCGGATTTTATCTGGTAGGCGCGATTGGACTCGAACCAACGACCCCCACCATGTCAAGGTGGTGCTCTAACCAACTGAGCTACGTGCCTGCTGTGGGTCGGCATTCTACGGATATCCACCTACGTGTCAATCGGTTTTTTTGCTAACCCTATGAATTAAAGCGTTTTTTGCCAGCTTGCAAGGAATGACTCTTTTGTCTGTTGCTGGCAGAGCTTTTATATCTCGGGTAGGATCGGCGCAATCGTCAAGAATATTAAACGGAGTCTCAGGATGGCTAACACGCCCTACCCTCAATCCTATTACGCAGCTTCGGCCAATCCCGCCCCGCAGCGTCCGGCATTGCAGGGTGAAGTCGAAACCGACGTGTGTGTCATAGGCGCTGGCTATACAGGCCTGTCCAGTGCTCTCTTCCTGCTGGAGAACGGATTTCGGGTCACGGTGCTGGAAGCCGCCAGAGTCGGCTTTGGCGCGTCGGGGCGCAATGGCGGGCAGATCGTCAACAGCTACAGTCGTGACATTGATGTAATCGAGCGCACCGTAGGGCCACGCCAGGCACAATTACTGGGACAGATGGCTTTTGAGGGTGCATCGATCATCCGCGACCGGGTTTCCCGTTATGGCATTCAGTGCGATCTGAAGGATGGAGGCGTGTTCGCAGCGTTGACCGGCAAGCAACTGGCGCATCTCGAAGCCCAGCAGCGGTTGTGGGAGCGTTACGGCCACACCAGCCTTGAACTGATGGACAAACGGCGGATAAATGAGGTCGTCGCCTGCGATCAATACATCGGCGGATTGCTGGACATGACCGGCGGCCACATTCACCCGCTCAATCTGGCACTGGGTGAAGCGGCCGCAGTCGAAACCCTGGGCGGCACGATTTACGAGCAGTCGGCGGCCATTCGCATCGAGCGTGGTGCCAACCCTGTGGTCCATACGGCGCAAGGCAAGGTCCGCGCGAAATTCATCATTGTGGCCGGCAATGCCTATCTGGGTAATCTGGTCCCGGAGCTGGCAGCGAAGTCTATGCCTTGCGGGACTCAGGTCATTACCACAGAGCCGCTGAGCGATGAGCTGGCCAAGGCACTTCTGCCTCAGGATTACTGTGTCGAGGATTGCAATTACCTGCTGGACTACTACCGCCTCAGCGCCGACAAGCGCCTGATCTTTGGCGGCGGCGTAGTCTACGGTGCCAGAGATCCGGCCAACATCGAAGCCATCATTCGACCGAAGATGCTCAAGGCCTTTCCCCAGCTCAAGGATGTCAAGATCGATTACGCGTGGACCGGCAACTTCCTGCTGACCCTGTCCCGCCTGCCTCAGGTAGGAAGACTCGGCGATAACATCTATTACTCGCAAGGCTGCAGCGGACATGGTGTGACCTACACCCACCTGGCGGGCAAAGTGCTGGCTGAAGCGCTGCGCGGTCAGGCAGAGCGTTTCGATGCCTTCGCCGACCTGCCGCACTACCCGTTCCCTGGCGGGCAAATGCTGCGCACGCCCCTGACTGCGTTGGGCGCCTGGTATTACAGCCTGCGTGACCGACTGGGTTTTTGAGTTCGCCGGCAGTTAAACGGCACCTCATGGGTGCCGTTTCGTTGACCGCGTTGATTTCATTTAACGCTGCGTGCCAATGTTCGCTTCGCCTCGCCCGCCGCTTGCTCCTGTCCCGATGCAGACAGGCTGTCGGCTGCCTGCAACCAACGCTGCCGGTCGACATTGGCCGGCAACTGTCGGGGCGACTGGATCAGCACCGCCCAACTGCCCGCGTCTTTCCAGGCCGACGCAAAGCTGCTGAAACTCATTGAGTAACGACGATCCATTCCTGCGTTGAGCAGAACAGTCTCTTTGATGCGGTTGTAGCCGATCAGCACGGCATAACGCGGTCCTTTCCAAAGCGCGGAGCCCTGGGCAAAACGAAGCATGACCGGATAGCCCGCCGAAACCTGAGTCAGCAGGTCCTGTAACTGGCTGTCGAGCGGATACACCATGAAACCGTATTCACGCGCGACTTTCTGCATGTTCTGCTCGAGTCGATCCTCGGCACCCGGCAGTTGCAACGGCTTATCGAGCAAACCAGGCGTCGTCTGCACCTGCTGGTTGGCCAGCATGCTTGCCAACACCATCGGCCCGCTCTGATACGCGTTACCCCGGAAGAAAGGCACCGATGTCAACTCGACCCGGTCCGGAAGGCGCTTGATTTCGGGGGTGACCATTGACGAACAACCAGCAAGACCCACCAGCAAGGCAGCGATCAGCCATGAACGCAGCGCACTGGCTTTACCGGAAAAGAAAGAAACCGACAACATGCTCACTCACTTCAACTGTTTCGGGCAACCCGCGACCCGACCTGAGCAGCGATGATAGAGCCGACAGCGTTCCGGGTATAGCAGCGCGCGAGCCCCCGCCCAGCGAAATGGCAAAAATAGTTCTCAGCCTTAAGCCACTGGTCAATTAACCGAAACATGCCCCGTACTAGACTGTCAGTTATCAAGACCGTGAGAAAAAGCAGGAATGTGGAGGCACTTATGAGCCTGGAATTGACAATAGTGATGCTGATCGCTTCGTGGCTTGCCGTCGCCAGCGCGATGCTGTGGGGAGTGATGCGCATATCCCGTCGCCATCATCAGCCGCGCAGTATCGAGCCACGCGTGGCCAAGCTGCCGGTCCTTGCAAAACACGTCAAGGCCCACGTTGTAGCAGCCAACTGACTTGTAAGGGCATGAGCAGCGTATTGCTGATCTGCCCTCTTCAGCGTATTTGTCAGCTCCTTGAATGCAAAAAGTCGACCCTGTTACCGGGGCCGACCTTTTTTACACCTTCGCCAGCAATCAGTGCGAAGACACCTGAGCAGCGGCTTTCTTACGTCTTGCCCTGCGTACCAGCATGTTCAGGCCCTCAATAGCCGCTGAGAACGTCATTGCCGCGTAGATATAGCCCTTGGGTACATGTGCGCCAAAGCCTTCAGCGATCAGCGTCATACCGATCATGATCAGGAAGCCAAGAGCCAGCATGACCACCGTCGGATTGTCGTTGATGAACTTCGCCAGCGGGTTGGCCGCGACAAGCATCACGACGACGGCAGTGATGACAGCGATGACCATGATCGGCAAGTGTTCGGTCATGCCCACGGCAGTGATGATACTGTCGATGGAGAACACCAGGTCCAGCATCAGGATCTGTACGATAGCCGCGCTCATGCTCAAGGCCACGACCGACCCCAAAGCTTTCTCTTCCTCGGTCTTGACGTCCATGCTGTGATGAATTTCCGTCGTCGCTTTCCAGACCAGGAACAGGCCACCGGCGATCAGGATCATGTCCTTCCATGAAAACGCCTGGCCGAATACCTCGAATACCGGCTCTGTCAGTTGCACGATGTACGCCACGGTACTGAGCAAGCCCAAGCGCATTACCAAGGCCATACCGATACCCAGTTTGCGCGCCTTCTCGCGTTGATGTTCAGGGAGCTTGTTGGTAATGATCGAGATGAAGATCAGGTTATCGATGCCCAATACGACTTCCATCACGACCAGTGTCGCCAGCGCGATCCAGGCTGCCGGACTTGTTACGAGTTCCAATAGGTATTCCATAGATCACTGCCCTGCCTGAGCCAATAGTTGTCAGTTAGATTTCTTTATCGGACGTGTTTTCAGTTTCAGCCGAGCTTGGTGGTGGCTCTTGCACCGAAAGTTCCTGCCTGGCCTCATCAAGCGCCTTGGTGGCGGCCTGGTGGGTCTCGTCGATGGCCTGTCTGGCAGTGTCAGCGGCAGCATTGACCAGCTGTTTGGTAGAAGACTCTATCTGATCGCATCCTGCCAGCACCAGTAGCGAACAGCTCAACAATGCGGCGTAAAAGGTTTTAGTCATGGCTTCCTCGGTGAGCAAGGCCGGGCGACATGTTCAGCCCGGCGTTGGAAGCGAATTCTAGACATCTTGAAACATAAGGAAAATTCGATTTTATAATGCTTATACTTCGGTTTTAACGAATCGGCAGTGACCATGCTCAATTATCGTCAACTTCATTACTTCTGGGTCGTGGCCAAAACCGGGAGCATCGTGCGCGCGTGCGAGCAGCTGAACCTGACCGCACAGACTGTCAGCGGTCAGATCAGCCTGCTCGAGGCATCGCTGGGTGTCGATCTGTTTCGGCGCGCAGGACGGCAACTGGAAATGACCGAAGCGGGTCGTCTGGCCCTGCCCTACGCCGAACAGATGTTCCAGTTGGGCAATGACCTCGAAAACCTGCTGCGCTCTCAACCGGATGAACAACAATTGCTGTTGCGCATTGGTGTGGCGGACGTCGTACCCAAGTCAATTGTGTATCGGCTGATCGCCCCGACCATGGGCCTGGATGAGCCTATTCGCATCACTTGCCGGGAAGACAAGCTGGAAAGGCTGCTGGCAGACCTTGCAATCCAGCGCCTGGACCTGGTGATTTCGGACAGCCCGATGCCACCGCATCTGGATATCAAGGGCTACAGCCAGAAACTGGGAGAATGCGGGGTCAGTTTTTTTGCGACCCGCGAAATGGCAGAACGTATCGGGACCGGCTTTCCGCAGTGCATGCACGCGGCACCTCTGCTGATTCCGGGTCAGGAAACGGTTGTTCGAGGCAGGTTGATGCGCTGGTTTGCCGAACAGAAAATCCAGCCGCGTATCATTGGCGAGTTCGATGACAGCGCGCTGATGAAGGCATTTGGCAAATCCGGCAGCGGGGTCTTCGTCGCGCCCAGCGTGATTGCCGATGAGGTGCAGAGCCAGTACGGCGTGCAGGTGATCGGCCACACCGACGCGGTAACCGAATCGTTCTACGCCATTACCGTGGAGCGCAAGGTCAGGCACCCAGGCGTTGTCGCCATCGCCGAAAGTGCCCGAAACCAGCTGTTTACCGATGCAGGCCAGAGTTGATGCTCAGGCCGCGAGCGGACCAGGATCACGCCTCATCAACAGCAGCGCCAGCACAATTGCAAGCACGATAATGCCGGCGGCGGCAAAACCGACGTTACCCAGGCCCAGATGATCGATGACCCTGCCGCCAATAACGGCTCCGATCCCGATGCCAAGGTTCGCTCCTGCAATGTTCAGCGAAGCCGCGAACGCGGGCGCTTGCGGCGCAGCCTTGATCAATCGGACATGACTGACCAAAAACAGGGCTGCCTGGGTGATCCCCCACAGGGCCAACGCGAATGGCAAGGCAAATACCGAGTGGATGCTGGGCACCACCGCGACCATGCCGACAACCATAAACACGCAGAACACCAGGCTGGCAATCAAGGGATGGCGGTCAACCATACGTCCGCCCAGCGAGTTGCCCAGCAGCCCGACCGCGCCGAACCCCATCAGGCACCAGCCGACCAGACTGCCGTCGAAACCGGCGAGACGCTCCAGCATGTCTGCCAGATAGGTATAAGCAGTGAACATGCCGCTGAATACCAGCACCGACAGCAGTACATGCCCCTGCATCATCCGGCTGCGCAAAATACCGAATTGTTTGAGAATCGACACCGGGTTTTGCTTCGCGACAGTCCGTGGCAGGTAGACCGCCAGCAGCAGTGCCTTGGCAAACGCCAGGCCGGCCAGCGCCAGAAACGCAGTGCGCCAGCCAAAGGCATCGGAAATCAGGGTGCCTATGGGTATGCCGAACACGGTGGCACAAACGATCCCGAAACCGATTCTGGCAATCGCCCGGCCGGCAAACTCCGGCCCGACGATGTCCACAGCGGTTTCGCTGGCCAGCGCCCAGAACACCGGCAGCCCCAGGGCGGGGATCAGCCGTGCCAGGCCCATCACGGCAATATTGGGTGCCAGCGCTGCGAGGGCATTTGAAAAGCCGAACAGCACCAGGATGCTGATAAACAGACGCTTGCGCTCGAAGCGTGAAAAATAGGCGGTTAGAAAAGGACCAAAAGCCGCAACGTTGAACGCGAATAGCGTGACCAGCAGCCCTGCCTGCGAGACCGTGACATGCAGATCGCGGGCAACGGCAGGCAGAAGACCGACAATGACGAATTCTGTGGTCAGCACGGTAAACCCGGCGGCTGACAGCAGAAGTATGGGCAACAACATGAACACTCCAGAACAACGATACAGACCGCTGCAACAGCGCGGCCTCTGGGAGGGGGTTAAAGCGGCTTGAAGATGACTGTCATGCCAATGCCGCGCACTGGCATGCATTTCGTGAGGCAGAGCCCGAAAAACAGGGCTGACACCCCGACAATTCTCGTTCCCACGCTCCGCGTGGTAATGCATTTCGTGACGCTCTGCGTTACCCACTAGATGCCAATGCAAGCATTGGCACGATAGTCAGTGGACTTGTGCATAACGCCGAGAGACAAGAACACTAGCGAGGCTTGAGCCCCGCACTGTTTAGAACTTGCCCATGAAGTCACGTTTGCCGATTTCAACGCCGTTATGGCGCAGCAGGTCGTAAGCGGTGGTGACATGGAAGAAGAACTGCGGCAAGGCGTAGCTGAGCAAATAAGCCTGACCGTTCAGGCGCTTTTCCTTTTCAGTGCCGGGGCGCAGGACGATTTCGATGCCTTCCTTGCCGTCGACCTGCTCGGGCGTGATGCTACCGATGAACGCCAGGGTTTTGGCAAGCAGTGCCTGCAACTCGGCAAAGGTGGTTTCGGTGTCTTCGTACTGTGGAATCTCGACGCCTGCCAGGCGGGCCGAGGCACCCTTGGCAAAATCGACGGCAATCTGCACCTGCCGGGTAAATGGCAGCATGTCCGGGAACAGACGCGCCTGCAGCAGCGCTGGCGGCTGGATTTTCTTCTCGGTCGCGTAGGCTTCAGCCTTGGTCAGGACGTCACTCAGCGCATTGAGCATCTGCTGAAAGACAGGAATGGAAGCGGCGTACAGGGAAATAGACATGTCATATCCTGATTGAGAAAGGCGCAATTATAGACCCACCTGACGTCAATCACCGTGACACTTTTCAGCGCCGATGCAGATGAGTGCAACTGAGACTGGCAATAATGACCGCCACGCCCTACGCTGATCCACCGCCATCACTCAGGGAAGCGTCATGTCCATCGAATCGTCCTCCTCCGAATCGTCCCCGACAGCCGAAGCGCTACAACTCAACAGTTCTGAGGCACGCGTTCTGGGCTGCCTGATCGAAAAACAGGCGAGCCATCCGGAAACCTACCCGCTGACTCTCAATGCACTGGTGATAGCCTGCAATCAGAAAACCAGCCGCGATCCGGTCATGAACCTGACTCAGGGCCAAGTCGGCCAGAGCCTGCGCGCGCTCGAGGGCCGTGGTCTGACACGTCTGGTGATGGGCAGTCGCGCCGATCGCTGGGAGCACAGGGCTGACAAAAGCCTCGAACTGGTCCCTGCGCAGGTAATACTGACCGGCCTTTTGCTGCTGCGCGGACCGCAGACCGTCAGCGAATTGCTGACTCGCAGCCAGCGCATGCACGATTTCGAGGACAGCGAACAGGTCATCCACCAGTTGGAGCGCCTTATCGCCCGAGGCCTGGCGATGCTCGTGCCGCGCCAGTCCGGTCAGCGGGAAGATCGCTACATGCACCTGCTGGGCGATCGCGAAGAACTGCAGGCGCTTCTTGCAGCGCGCCAGCAGACAACGGAACGTCACTCGGCAACTCCGGCTGCCAATCAGCGTCTCGATGAACTGGAGGCGCGCGTTGCGGCCCTTGAAGAACGCCTGGCCAGACTGGAGTAGTGCGGAAATTCGTCCCTCCCCGCCCGGCCGTGCGGTAATTAGCCGGCTCTGGCGAACGCCGCAGCCTGTTGATACTGCTCATCAGTCGGGCGAACGCCGGTATAGAGCACAAATTGCTCCAGCGCCTGAATGGCTGCAACCTCATCACCACTCACCAGACGCTTGCCCAGCCGTCGCGCAGCCTGGATCAGGGGCGTTTCGGCCGGGGTAGCCACCACGTCGAAAATCGTCTCGGCCGCACCGATGGCCTGCAGGTCAAACGCCAGTTCGTCAGCTTGCGCACCTTGCATGCCTAGCGGCGTGACATTGACCAGCAAGGGGGGTCGTGCGCTGCCCAGTGTCGCCTGCCAGCGAAAACCGCACGCGTCGGCCAGACGCCGGCCTGTCTGTTCGTTGCGAGCGACGATCAGCCCATCGGTGAAGCCTGCATCGCGCAGCGCAAACGCAACCGCCTTGGCCATGCCACCGCTTCCGCGCAAGGCAAATGCGCTGCGCGGGACGGCGTGACTCTCCATCAACTGGGCTACGGCAATGTAATCGGTATTGAACGCCTTCAGATGTCCATGGGTATTGACGATGGTATTGATCGACTGGATAGCGGCGGCTGAAGCGTCAAGCTCGTCGACCAGTTCAATGCAGGCCTCCTTGAACGGCATCGAAACCGCGCTGCCACGTATGCCCAGGGAACGTATACCCGCGACAGCAGCGCCAAGATCATTAGGCGAGAATGTCTTGTAATAAAAGTTGAGGCCCAACTGCTGAAAAAGATGGTTATGAAAACGCACACCGAAGTTTCCAGGACGTGCAGCCATAGACATACACAGCTGCGTGTCTCTGTTGGCGGTGACAGGCATTTAATTTCCTCCGGACGGTAATGGCTTGACTCTTCAGTAAAAGCGTATGCTACGCCGCATCGAATGCGAGTACAGGTGCAACGCCGTTGCCAGCGCACCTTACATAAAATTTACTCAGCACTTTCGCAGATTCTTACAATTTCGATGTCATAGTGTTATCCCGTGGCAGTGCTTGAGAGTGATGCAGGCGCGCGACAACGGGTTGAGAGCGAGGAACAGTCATGATTCGTCAAATCCCCAAGATCGCCTTGTTTGTAGGTGCCCTGGCCCTTGCTGGCCAGGCGAATGCTGACCGTGGCTGGGGTGGCCCTGCCGTGGTAGGTGCTATCGTAGGCGCTGCCGTTGTCGGGGCGGCGGTGTCTTCAGGTCGCGACAGAACGGTGTACGTCGAGCGCGAGCCGGTGTATGTGCAACAACAACCGGTCTACTATGCGCCACCACCGGTCTATTACCAGCCGGCCCCGGTTTATCAGGTTGTCGAGCGCTACCCACCGCCTCCACCGCCAGGCTATTACCATCGTTACGGGCCACCACCCGGCCCTGGCTACTACTACGGTCCGCCACGCGGCCGCTGGTAACAGTACAAAAAACCCGCCTCTCCAGGCGGGTTTTTCATGGGTTTGCTCACACTATCGCCTGCCAATGCAATCTGCCCGACCCTCGCTGTTGTCAATGACCACTATTGAGACTGTCGATTTCTACCGTGCCCGATCGGCCTCTACAGTAGCGGCATGGATTGAGGAGGCAGTTATGACCAAGGTACACATCATGTCCGTCGTCGGTAGTGCGGTTCCAGCGCCGCTCAGAGAGCGAGGCCTGCTGGCCTGCTGGTACCTGATTCAGGATGGCGAGCCGGTCAGCGGCCCTCTAGCGTCTTTGCCTGTGGCGCAAGCCTTGTCACGGCAGATGCAGTGCCAGCCCCTCAACAGTTGATTTTCCCTGCGAACCTCGTGCGTTGCTCCGCACATCCCCCTTGCCCGCCTCTTTGAAGGCGGGTTTTTTTGAGCTCGGGAAAGCAGGCGATCCGCCTCAGCTGCGCTCTGCCATAGCGGCATTGACCTGACAGCGATGCGCAAGCTTCTGCAGGCGCTTTTCCAGTGCCATGAACACCACACGATCAGTACGACCGCTGTCCAGTTCATCGATCAGGTCATTGGCGACCTGACGCAACTCGTGAGCAAGCACCACGCGATCATCGTTCAGGTCTTGTTTATGAGACTCGAAGAGACGATGCAGATAGTCCTGCAAGGTGTATTTCAGACTGTGCCGGTCACTGGCACGCAAATGCGGCAGGTTGAGACTGATACGCCCCTGCAACTCACTCAGTTCGCCACACAGATACTGCATTCGCCGAGCATAGCCAACTTCGCGGTCGCGCAGCTGCTTGCGGGCCTGTTCCGCCTCCTGCCTGCGTTGAATGGCCGGTACGGCCACAGCGGCCATCAACCCGACGATCAGGCCGATTGCCTGCATCCAGCCTGCCCAGTCACTGGGACGTGATGTAAAGCCGACACCGAGCAGCAAAATGACAACCAGTGAAGCGACAATCACCAGCACCGCATAATCCTTGCTGACAAACCCCTTGAGCATTGCGTGACTCCCTGAATCGCTGACCTGAATGGCATGGAATGCTAATCGGTGCGGACCTTTCACACCACGACTATTCAATGGTGCTCCGGTTTTAGGCAGATTCAGTATCAAAAAGCCACTTAACAGCAACTTAACGAAATCCCGATTCCTGCATTTATTGATCAATCGTCCTGCGCCCCCATCGACAGACCACAAAGTCTGCTCATAAAATGCAGCGTTTTGACGCGATCCCTTCCATTACCACCCTTTATCGAGTGAGCCTTGCTCTTGAAAATTCGTCTGTCTCTTCTGGGCCTATTATTTGTACTTACCGGCCCGGCGCTTTCCACTACTACGCTGGCAAACGAATCCGCTGTTCTGAATCGTGATCCTTCCAACCTGCACCTTGCCTCAGGCAGCGCAATGGTTATCGACCTGCAGACCGACAAGGTGCTGTACTCCAGCAACCCGGACGTGATTGTGCCGATAGCCTCGGTCACCAAGTTGATGACCGCAATGGTTGTCCTAGACGCCAGGCAATCGATGGATGAAGTCATTCCGGTCAATATTTCTCAGACGCCGGAAATGAAAGGCGTTTTCTCACGGGTCAAGCTCGGCAGCGAAATGAACCGCCGGGACATGTTGCTGATCACCCTGATGTCCTCGGAAAACCGTGCTGCCGCGAGCCTGGCGCATAGCTATCCCGGTGGCTATCCGGCGTTCATCCTGGCAATGAACGCCAAAGCCAAGGCGCTGGGCATGAAACATACGGCCTATGTCGAACCTACCGGGCTGTCGGTGTACAACGTATCGACCGCACGTGACCTCACCAAGCTGGTTATGGCCGCGCGCAAATACCCGATGCTCAGTGAATTGAGCACCACCGAGCAGAAGACGGTAACGTTTCGCAAGCCGACCTACACCCTCGGCTTCAGCAACACCGACCATCTGGTGCGCAAGGACAACTGGGATATCAAGCTGACCAAAACCGGCTTTACCAACCAGGCCGGCCACTGCCTGGTGCTGCTGACCAGCATGGCCAACCGTCCGGTTTCCGTGGTGATTCTGGATGCGTTCGGCAAGTACACCCATTTCGCCGACGCCAGCCGGATACGCAAATGGATGGAAACCGGTCAAAGCGGCCCGGCTCCTGAAGTTGCACTGCAATACAAGAAAGAAAAGAATCTGGTCATGAGACAGACCGGTATTCAAGCCAAGGACTGATGGGCAGGCGCAAAAAAACGGTCGCGATGCTTGCACATCGCGACCGTTTTTATTTACCCGAACCGCACTCAGCTGTATTGAGTGACCAGTTTGGTATTCAGGTAAGCCTCGATGGCCTCGGTGCCGCCCTCGGAGCCGTAGCCGGAATCCTTGATCCCGCCAAACGGAACCTCCGGCAAACCGATGCCCTGATGATTGATCGACAGCATGCCTGCTTCGATATGCGTACTCAGTGCCTGAGCCGTCTTCATTGAGGTCGTGAACGCATAGGAAGCCAATCCGAACGGCACGCGGTTCGATTCGGCAATTGCCTCTTCAACCGTGTCGAACGGCACCAGCAGGGCGACGGGCCCGAACGGCTCCTCGTTCATGATGCGCATTTGCGGTTTGAGGCCACTCAAGACGGTTGGCTGGAAGAAATAACCAGGCCCCTCGACAGCCTTGCCCCCGGCGGACAGCGTCGCACCACCGCGCACGGCGTCCTCGATCAAATCCACCAGCGCAGGAATGCGCCGATCGTTGGCCACCGGCCCCATGGTCGTGCCCGCTTCCAGACCGTTGCCAACCTTGATTTCGTGCGTCAGGCCCACGAACTTCTCGGTGAACGCGTCCAGCACCTTGCGCTGAACCAGAATCCGCGTTGGCGATACGCAGACTTGCCCGGCGTTACGGAACTTGGCGGTCGCCAGCACGCGAGCTGCGAGGTCGATGTCGGCATCGTCGAACACCAGTGCTGGCGCGTGCCCGCCCAACTCCATGGTCGCGCGCTTCATGTGCTTGCCGGCCAACGCAGCGAGCTGCTTGCCGACTGGCGTAGAGCCGGTGAAGGTTACTTTGCGAATGACCGGATGCGGGATCAGATAACCGGAAATCTCCGCCGGGTCGCCGTAAACCAACCCAATGACGCCCGCAGGAACACCTGCATCGGCAAAGGCCCGAATCAATTCGGCAGGTGACCCTGGCGTTTCTTCCGGGGCCTTGAGGATGATCGAGCAACCGGCTGCCAGCGCCGATGAGAGCTTACGCACCACCTGATTGATCGGGAAGTTCCAAGGCGTAAACGCAGCGACCGGGCCAACAGGCTCCTTGATGACCTTTTGCTCTATGGAAACCCCGCGCGACGGCACGATACGGCCATAACTGCGACGTCCCTCTTCAGCCAGCCAGTCGATGACATCAGCAGCAGACAGGGTTTCCATGCGCGCTTCGGCCAATGGCTTGCCTTGTTCCTGAGTCATGATGCGGGCAATGCTGTCGGCCCGCTCACGGACCAGGTTGGCAGCTTTCTGCATCAGTTTGTAACGGTCATACGCTGAGGTCGCTCGCCAAGTGGCAAAGCCACGCTCGGCTGCCTTTAGCGCCTCGTCCAGATCGGCAATACCCGCATGCGCCACGTTGCCCAGCGACTGGCCGGTAGCAGGGTCGATCACCGGAATGGAACGGCCATCACGGCTCGCGCGCCATTGGCCATCAAACTAAAGCTGTACGTCTGGATACATGAAAAATCTCCATAGATAGATAGTTGAACGGAATGGCGACAGGTCAGATGCGCTGATCGGCACCCGCCATTGGTAAAGGAGCATGAACATCATGCTCGCCGCCGATGGCCTCGTATTTCTTGCGCAAGGCCCTGAGGTCTTTCTGAGTGAGATCGTCAAGGTTCAACAGCGAATTCTGCGCATCCTTGGTCACACGCAACAACTCGTCCACCTTCAGGTGCAGGACATCATTGTCGCGGTTCTGCGTGTTCTGGATCAGAAACACCATAAGGAACGTAATGATGGTAGTCGAGGTATTGATGATCAACTGCCAGGTATCGTTATAGTGAAACCACGGACCGGTGACTGCCCAGAGGCAGATCAGCACAACGGCTGATGCAAATGTGGCCGGGCTGCCGGCCCATTTCGAAAGGGACTGCGAAAATCTGGAAAACTTCATCAACGGCTGCCTAAACACGGGAGACTTGAATGGACACCTGCAGGCCTTGAAATGTCCTGCTGTCAGTCAGCCGTTCAGGTTATCGACAGCTTTGTTTGATCAATCGCGCTTGCCCATCGCCCCATAGAAGCGGCAGCCCGCTTTGCGCGAGCTGTTTACACGACGTATCAGGAAGGCAAATTGCCTTGCCCACTTTCGATAATTTTCGCGAAATTCAACACATCAGCAGGGTAACTGCTGCCACCCACGCCTCCTGTGTCGCTGAGATCGGCTTTATTGACCTTGTCAGGCCCGGAGTTATACGCGCGCAGCGCTGCGCCGATGTCGCCGAACGCCTTGTTCTGGTCACGCAGGTACAGCGAGCCCGCCATGATGTTGGTGTGCGAGTCATTGACATCATTACCCAGTAACCCGGGGTTTTGTTGCTGCAATGATTTGAACGTATCAGCGTTGACCTGCATCAGGCCCGCATCGGCCTTGCCGTTGACGTTAGTGGTGGCTGCATTCAACTGACCACGCGACTCTGCCCATATCTGCCCGGCAATCACACTGGGCGGCATACCGGTGGCGTTGGCAGCGTCCATGATATCGCCTCGATATTGCTCAAGCTGCTGGGGCAAATGCAGCCCACCGCTACCACGGAGTGAAGTATCCGGGGGTACGCCATCAAGCGCGCTGGCGTTCGACGTACTGCCCTCGCCACCCAAACCACCCTCGCCACTCCCTATACCTGCCCCATCGTCGCCAGTGCCGCTGCCTGCAACGCTGTTTCCAGCACCGCCGCCTTGGGGTGACGGATCATTCTGAGGGTTGCTGGAAACATTCTTGTTTTGCGCAAGCATCTGCATCAATTGTTGCAACAGGCTCATAATTTGCTCAACCAACCCGGACGCACTGGTGCCTGACGCTGCGTTCACATCGCTGGACGAAGAGTCCGTGCTATTGGGCGGAGCAAAATTGACCTGCGTCTGCCCCTGATTGGCAAATAACAATGTGCTCGGATCGATAGTCGAGTTGCCTCCACTGCCCAGCCCGTTATATTCGCCACTCTTTGCGCTCAACGACGAAAAGTCGAGGGGTACGGAGTTTGAGTTACCAACAGGCGTAATACCCATAGTCATAGCCAATTACCTCACTCATGCGACAGATCAATACCTCCTGGCATGTGCCTTGGCGCGATAGAGGCATAATCGGGATAAAACAGACACAACTGGGTGATTCAATGAGCGACTCGGTTCCCACGTAATTGCGAACTTTCTGATACTGGATAAAAAACGGTGCCTGCTCGGGCACCGTTTCAACTGCGCTGACTTTCGTTGCAACTACAGAATCGGCTTGCCGCCCGTCACCGCATAACGCGAACCGGAGATGTAGCTGGCTTCGTCCGAGGCCAGCAGCACATAGATCGGCGACACTTCTACCGGCTGCCCTGGGCGACCCAGCGGCGTCTCGCTGCCGAAGCTTTTCACGTCTTCGTCGGTCATGGTCGCGGGGATCAGTGGCGTCCAGATCGGGCCTGGGGCCACGCTGTTCACGCGGATGCCCTTCTCGCCCAGCAACTGCGCCAGGCCACCGGTGAAGTTGGCGATTGCGCCTTTGGTGGTCGCGTAGGCCAACAGCGTCGGCTTGGGCATATCCGAATTCACCGAACTGGTGTTGATGATCGAACCGCCCTTTGGCATATGCGGCACCGCAGCCTTGCAGATACGAAACATCGCAGTGATGTTGATATCGAAAGTCTTGACCCATTCCTCATCGGAGATTTCGTCCAGGGTTTCATGGGTCATCTGGAATGCCGCGTTATTGACCAGCACATCGATGCGGCCGAACTCTGCAACGGTCTTGCTTACAATGTCTTCGCATTGCTGCTTCTGCGCCAGATCACCGGGCAGGAGAAGGCATTTTCTTCCAGCCTCCTCGACCCAGCGCCGGGTTTCTTCGGCGTCCTCATGCTCATCCAGATACGAGATTGCAACTTGGGCGCCCTCGCGTGCAAACGCTATGGCGACGGCACGACCGATACCGCTGTCAGCACCGGTAATCAGCGCAATCTTGCCCTGTAGACGCCCGGAACCCTTGTAGCTTTTTTCACCGCAATCAGGATACGGGTCCATTCTGCCCTGCAAGCCCGGAACCTCTTGCGGCTGACTGGCAAACGGCGGCGTTGGGTATTCTTCGTTCATCTGAATAAATCTCCCTGACTCAATAAAAGCGAAATCAATAAAAACTGGTTCAACACACATAGCGCCCCCTGTCGCCGGACTCGGCCGGACGCGACAGGGGGATTGATCACAGGCAGCGATCAGGCACCCGGCTTGAGCACCACTTTGGTCCAGCCGTCATCGCGTGCGTCGAAGTGCTGATAGGCCGCAGGACCTTCTTCAAGCTTCAGACGGTGGGAAATAATCTGCGATGGTTTGGCGCGGTCGTGGTGAATCAGTTCGGCGAGGCGGCGGTTGTAAGCCTTGACGTTGGCCTGACCGGTGCGGATCTGCTGGCCCTTGAACCAGAACGAGCCGAAGTCGAAGGCCATCTTGCCTTCTTTCGCCAAGTCGTTATGGGCCCCTGGATCCTGCGGCACGAACACGCCGACGACACCGATTCCGCCAGTCGCCTTGGTCGAGGCTACAAGGTTGTTCATGGTCACGTGATTGGCCTCATGACCATGACGGTCACAGCACTGATAGCCCACGCATTCGCAACCGCGGTCGGTGCCTTTGCCATTGGTCAGATTGAGGATCTGATCCACTGCGCCCTGCTCCAGCGAGTTGATCGGCGTCGCGCCCATTTTCGCCGCGAGCGCCAGACGGTCCGGGTGATTATCGACCACGAAAACCTGCGACGCCCCCTTGATCATTGCCGAGTGCGCAGCCATAAGGCCAACCGGGCCAGCGCCATAAATGGCTACGCTTTCGCCCGGCAGCAGACCCGCCAGCTCGGTGGCATGCCAACCGGTAGGAAAGATATCCGAGAGCATGACGTAGTCGTCTTCGCGCTCGGCGGCGTCTTCCGGCAACAGCAGGCAGTTGAAATCGGCATAAGGCACGCGCAACAGCTCGGCCTGTCCGCCTTCGTGGTCGCCCATGTCGGCAAACCCATAGGCCGCCCCGGCACTGCCGGGGTTGGCGGTCAGGCAATAACCGGTCAGGCCCTTTTCACAATTTTCGCAAAAGCCGCATCCAATGTTGAACGGCAGGCACACCCAGTCGCCAACCTTGATACGGTCGACACCCGCGCCGACCTCAATGACCTGGCCCAGATTCTCGTGGCCGAAAATACGCCCGGTCTCGAACGACGTACGACCTTCGTACATGTGCAAGTCCGAGCCACAGATGTTTGTGGAGGTCACTCTGACAAGAGCGTCTGTCGGCTTCTCTATTTTCGCATCCGGCACGTTTTTGACGCTGACGTCACGCGGACCGCTATAGACGATGGCTTTCATATTGGGACTCTCCTGAAGTGAAAATTCGGTGGAGCTTTTCATGACTCACCGAATGTCTGTCACAACGAGAACAGTCATGTTCAAAGCGATTGCCCTCGTACCTGACGAGTGGTCATCACCAGACGCTGCGCAGAGCGATGCAGACCTGACGATTCAAGCCCGATCAGCCGTTTCACGGCCCTCCTCGAGCCGTAAATAAAGCATTTGCATGCACAATCTTATGGTATACCATCATACGAAATACAATAGTGCTCGCCTCAGGAGTCGTTCATGAGCTTTGAAATTCGCAAGATCGTTACGTACACCGAAGAAACCTTCATCGAAGGCGCAAAGGCTACTGACAAACCAGTCACCATGACCGGGCTGGCGGCAGTCATCAAAAACCCCTGGTCGGGCCGCGGGTTTGTCGAAGACCTGAAGCCGGAAATTCGCGCCAATTGCTCCGAACTCGGCGAGCTGATGGTCAAGCGTCTTACTGATGCGATTGGCGGAGCGGACAAGATCGAGGCCTACGGCAAGGCTGCGGTCGTCGGTGCGGATGGTGAAATCGAACATGCGTCAGCAGTGATCCATACCTTGCGCTTTGGCAATCACTACCGTGAAGCCGTAAAGGCCAAGAGCTACCTGAGTTTTACCAACAAACGCGGTGGCCCCGGCACGTCCATTCAGATTCCGATGATGCACAAGGACGATGAAGGATTGCGCTCGCACTACATCACCCTGGAAATGCATATCGAGGACTCACCGCGCGCAGATGAAATTGTCGTCGTCCTCGGCGCGGCCAATGGAGGACGCTTGCACCCGCGCATCGGCAATCGCTACATCGACCTGGAAGAACTGGCCGCCGAAAAGGCTCAGTAATCCATAACGGCTCATTGATCCATTCCTCTGAATGTCTGTGCAGGAGCGATCCATGATTCAGCTCACCGCTGAACACACCTCGGCGGGTACCAGCTATCTGGCGACCGGCCAAGGCCACCCCGTGGTGTTGATTCACGGAGTGGGCCTGAACAAAGAAATGTGGGGTGGCCAGATCGTCGGACTGGCCTCGCATTATCAGGTCATTGCCTATGACATGCTCGGCCACGGTGCCAGCCCGCGTCCTGATCCGGATACTGGCCTGCAGGGCTATGCCGAACAATTGCGTGAGCTTCTGGAGCATTTGCAATTGCCCGGGGCGGCGGTCATCGGTTTTTCGATGGGCGGGCTGGTGGCACGTGCGTTTGCGCTGGAGTTCCCGCAGCATCTGTCGGCGCTGGTGATCCTCAATAGCGTGTTCAATCGCAGCCCGGAACAGCGTGCAGGCGTCATTGCCCGTACCAGCCAGGCCGCGGAGCACGGTCCGGACGCCAACGCAGGCGAGGCGCTGTCGCGCTGGTTCAGCCGTGAATATCAGGCGGCCAACCCGGCGCAAATCGCTGCCATTCGACAGAATCTGGCCAGCAACGATCCGCAAGGCTACCTGACCACGTACAAACTGTTCGCCACTCAGGACATGTACCGCGCCGAGGATCTGGGCGATATTCGCTTACCGACGCTGATCGCCACAGGCGAACTTGACCCTGGGTCAACTCCTGAAATGGCCCGCGAACTGGCCATGCGCATCCAGGGTGCCGAGGTCGCGATACTGCCCGATCAACGCCACATGATGCCGGTTGAATCACCGCGCCTGGTCAATCAGGTGTTACTCGATTTCTTCGAGAAAATCGGTCTCGACAAGTCGGCGACTGTCCAAAACTCGATCAAGGGGATTGTTGCATGAGCCTTACCCGCTTTCAGATGTGCATCGACGGTCAATGGGTCGATGCACTGTCCGGCAAGACGTTCGACAGCCTCAACCCGGCACTGGCCGAGCCGTGGGCTCAGTTGCCCGACGCCGACGAAGCCGATGTCGACCGAGCCGTGCAGGCTGCTCAGAAAGCGTTCGAGGGCGTAGCGTGGCGTAGCCTGACCGCGACCGCACGGGGCAAGCTGCTGCGCCGGTTGGGCGACCTGATCGCTGAAAACAAAGAGCAACTGGCGCAGTTGGAAAGCCGTGACAACGGCAAACTGATTCGCGAAACCCGAGGTCAGGTCAGCTACCTGCCGGAGTTCTTTCATTACACCGCAGGGCTGGCGGACAAGCTCGAAGGCGGCACCCTGCCCCTCGACAAGCCGGACCTGTTCGCCTACACCGTGCACGAAGCAATGGGCGTGGTGGCCGGGATCATTCCGTGGAACAGCCCGCTTTATCTGACCGCCATCAAGCTGGCCCCGGCACTGGCTGCCGGCAACACCATCGTGCTGAAGCCGTCGGAACACGCCTCGGCCACGGTGCTGGAGCTGGCACGTCTGGCACTTGAAGCAGGCATACCGCCCGGCGTGGTCAACGTCATCACCGGTTTCGGACCGACCACTGGAGCTGCCCTGACCCGCCATCCGCTGGTGCGTAAAATCGCCTTTACCGGTGGCGCGGCCACTGCACGCCACGTGGTACGCAGCAGCGCAGAGAATTTCGCCAGACTGTCGCTGGAACTGGGCGGAAAATCACCGAATATCATCTTCGCCGATGCCGATCTGGACAGCGCCATCAATGGTGCCGTCGCAGGCATCTATGCCGCTTCCGGACAAAGTTGCGTTTCCGGCTCGCGGCTGCTGGTGCAGGAAGAAATCTACGATGAGTTCGTCGAGCGACTGGCAGAGCGCGCCAGCCGCATTCGTATTGGCAATCCGCAGGATGAAACGACTGAAATGGGACCGATGGCCACGGCCCAGCAACTGGCCGTCGTGGAAGGTCTGGTGGCTGATGCGCTGGCCGAAGGTGCACGCCTGCGTCTGGGCGGCAAGCGCCCGGAGCTGGACAACAACGGCTGGTTCTATGAACCTACGCTGTTCGAGTGCGACCATAACTCGATGAAAATCATGCAGGAAGAGGTGTTTGGTCCCGTTGCATCGGTGATTCGTTTCAAGGATGAAGCCGAAGCGCTGGCCATTGCCAACGACTCCCGGTTCGGACTCGCCGCAGGAATCTGGACCCGCGACCTGGGCCGGGCACACCGATTGGCGCGCGATATTCGCTCGGGGATCGTCTGGGTCAATACCTATCGTGCCGTATCGGCCATGGCGCCTATCGGAGGTTTCAAAAACAGCGGCTACGGCCGTGAGAGCGGGATAGACTCTGTACTGGCCTACACCGAACTGAAAACGGTGTGGATCAACCTTTCGCAGGCCCCCATGCCTGATCCATTTGTCATGCGTTAACGAGGCCGCTGCGATGATCGAACCCGGTATTTACAAAGAAGTCATGGCGTCATTCCCTTCGGGCGTGACCATCGTCACCACGCTGGACCCACAGGGCAATCTGGTCGGTATCACTGCCAGCGCGTTCAGTGCGCTGTCCATCGACCCGGCACTGGTGCTGTTTTGCCCCAACTACGCATCGGACACTTACCCGGTGCTGCGTGACAGCAAAAAGTTCGCCATTCACCTGTTGTCTGCCGATCAACAGGTTGAAGCCTATGCATTCGCCAGCAAGGGCAAGGACAAAACCAAGGGCATCGAGTGGCACCTGAGCGAGCTGGGCAATCCGCTGCTGGGTAAGGCGACGGCCATCATTGAGTGCGAGCTGTGGCGCGAATACGACGGCGGCGATCACGCAATCATTGTCGGCGCGGTGAAAAACCTGATATTGCCTGCAATACCGGTCACCCCGATGGTGTATCACCGCGGCAAGATGGGCGCACTGCCAGCCATCGTCTGATGGCTGCGCGGGGCTGTTTTGGTGGTTGCAGGCATCGGCATGATAAACTCCGCCGCGATCCCGGTTTACACCTCCGGGCCATGCAGCAGCCTCGTGGTTCCAGGGCTGCCGACATGAGCGAGACATTGTTTCCAGTCACGTTTTTACTTTGACAGCCCCATTCCGAGCACACCCGATGAAACGCCTGCCTCTCGACGACACCTTCAAGGTCAACCGCAACCCCGTCACCCTGCGGGAGATCGTGCTGGACAAGCTGCGCAGCGCGATCATGAACTTTCAGCTGCTGCCGGGAGATCGTCTGGTCGAGCGCGATCTGTGTGACCGTCTGGGTGTCAGCCGCACCTCGGTACGCGAGGCGCTGCGTCATCTGGAATCGGAAGGACTGGTCGAATTCGCCGATGCCAAAGGTCCGCGTGTGGCCATCATCACACTGGCAGACGCATGCGATATCTATGAGCTGCGGTGCGTACTGGAGGGGCTGATCGTTCAACTGTTCACCCTGCGTGCCAGACCCAAGGACATCCGCGCACTCGAAAAAGCCCTGGAGGAGAATCGCCAGGCGCTCAAGGAAGGCGAACTGCAGCAAGTCATCGATTCGGTCCAGGGCTTCTACGATGTACTGCTGGAAGGCTCGGGCAATCACGTTGCCGCTACCCAGTTGCGGCAGTTGCAGGCGCGCATCAGCTACCTGCGCGCCACCTCGGTCTCACAGGAAAACCGTCGCGGTGCCAGCAACAAGGAAATGGAACTCATGGTCGAGGCCATCAAAAGCGGCGACCCTCTGGCCGCGCATCAGGCCTCGGTCGACCATGTCCGCAATGCTGCACGCGTCGCGCTGGAATACTTGAAATCCAAGCAGGACGAAGACACCAAAGTCCGCGACATCGTCGCGCCCGTCGCACTCAAAGAACCCCGCATAGGGCGCTGACATGGCCGCACCGCGCTTCTGCCCTCAGTGCGGTTGCGCTGACCTGATTCAGCGCGTCCCCGAGGGCGATACCCATACGCGGTTGGTATGCAGTGCGTGCCAGTACATTCATTACGTGAACCCGAAGATCATCGCCGGCTGCATCATCGAGCAGGAAGGCAAATATCTGCTCTGCCAGCGCGCCATACCGCCGCGCCCCGGCACCTGGACTCTGCCGGCCGGGTTCATGGAAAGCGGCGAAACGACCGAGCAGGCAGCGTTGCGCGAAGTCTGGGAAGAAACCGGAGTGCGCGCCGAAATTCTCTCGCCCTATTCCATATTCAGCGTGCCGCAAATCAGCGAAGTCTACATCGTGTTCCGCGCCATAGCGCTGGAAGTCACCGGCCATTTCGGCCCGGAAACCCTCGACTGCACATTCTTCGCCGCCGAAGACATCCCTTGGGACAGCATCTATTACCCCGCCATCCGCCAGATACTGGAACGTTACATCGAAGAGCGCCAGGCGGGGGTCTACGGCATCTACATCGGCAACGATGACACCGGCAAAGTCCACTTTATCAGGTAAAAGCGCAGCGCAACGGTAGCTAAAAGCGAAGCCGTCCGATGCTTGCCTGGATTGTGCTTCCGCCTCGTGATCAAGGCTGCCCTTCTACTATCACGATCTCGGCTTTTGCCGCGCCTTGCCGGTGGCTCATTGCATTCTGATACTCGGGCGACTGATAACAGGCCACTGCCTTTTCATACGACTCGAATTCGATGATCACCGTGCGCTGCGGTGTGTTGCGCCCTTCCGCCGCCTCGGAACGCCCGCCTCTTGCCAGAAACCTGCCACCAAACAGCTCGAACGCTGCTGGGGCACGCCGGGTGTATTCGCTGTACTGCAGAGGGTCGGTTACATCGACGTGTGCAATCCAATAAGCCTTCATCGCGATCTCACTGTTTCAATGATGGGGAATCTGTGAAATATTCTGTCTTATGGTATACCACGATCCATCCAATCATAAAACCGGGATACTGAACATGGCATTTGATCGTATCGAAGACATCATTGAAGACTACCGCCAGGGCAGGATGGTGTTGCTGGTCGACGATGAGGACCGGGAAAACGAAGGCGACCTGCTGCTCGCCGCCGATTGCTGTTCGGCACAGGCGATCAGCTTCATGGCCCGGGAAGCACGTGGGCTGATCTGCCTGACACTGACCGACGAGCATTGTCAGCGTCTGGGCCTGGAACAGATGGTGCCAAGCAACGGCAGTGTATTCGCCACTGCGTTCACAGTGTCCATCGAAGCCACAACGGACGTCACGACCGGCATCAGCGCGGCAGATCGCGCACGCACCGTCCAGGCCGCAGTCAATCCGGATGCAGTGCCTGAAGACCTGGTGCAGCCGGGCCATATCTTCCCTTTACGCGCGCGCGACGGCGGTGTGCTGACCCGCGCCGGACATACTGAAGCCGGTTGCGACCTGGCCAGGCTGGCCGGTTTTACGCCCGCGTCGGTCATCGTCGAAGTCATGAATGACGACGGCAGCATGGCAAGAAGGCCGGACCTGGAACTGTTCGCCGAGAAGCACGGCATTCGTATCGGCACCATCGCCGACTTGATCCATTACCGACTGAGCACCGAGCACACCATCGTGAGGATCGGCGAGCGCGAACTGCCGACAGTCCACGGCATCTTCCGCCTGTTCAGCTATGAAGACCGCATTGAAGGCGGCGTGCACATGGCGATGGTGATGGGCGATATCCGCCGCGACGAAACGACCCTGGTGCGCGTGCATGTAGTCGACCCGCTGCGCGACCTGGTCGGTGCCGAATACACCGGTCCGGCCAACTGGACACTCTGGGCCGCACTGCAACGCGTCGCAGAAGAAGGTCACGGGGTGGTCGTCGTGCTCGCCAATCACGAGTCATCCCAAGCGCTGCTTGAGCGCATTCCGCATCTTACCCAGCCGCCTCGCCAATACACCCGCTCGCAATCACGCATCTACTCCGAGGTCGGCACCGGCGCACAGATCTTGCAGGATCTGGGTGTCGGCAAGCTGCGCCATCTCGGTCCGCCACTGAAATACGCAGGCTTGACCGGCTACGATCTGGAAGTGATTGAAAGTATTCCGTTTCCCGGCTGACCTGAAAAAACTCCGCAGACAGCCCCTGTTACCTATCGTCAGCAGCTGCATGTATTTGCCATAAAAACACTCAGTGAAGGCATTTTGGCGGGGCAAAATGCTTGCAGAAAGTTTGGAATACCATAATATGACATTCCATAAATACAAGATTCGGTCAGACGCGCCCTGCAAAGGACAGCACTAATAACAGCACCTGACCCGTACCAGGTTTCAAGGCCCACTGGACCTACTGCTCCCGATTACGCGGGCAAGAAAAGCCCGCTCAAAACACAACAAATGAGGGCGTGAAAATGGTGTTGAACAAACGTGCAACAGCAGTCCTGGCGGCTAGCGTGCTGGCTTTTTCGAGCTTCGCCGCCGTCGCCGCCGAGAGCGTCAACTTCGTGAGCTGGGGCGGTTCCACTCAGGACTTCCAGAAAGAAGCCTGGGCGACTCCATTCAGCAAGGCCAGCGGCATCACGGTGGTGCAGGACGGCCCCACCGACTACGGCAAACTCAAGGCCATGGTCGAAAGCGGCAACGTTCAATGGGACGTGGTCGACGTCGAAGCAGACTTTGCCTTGCGCGCCGCCAGCGAGGGCCTGCTTGAGCCTCTGGACTTCAACACCATCAAGCGTGACGAGATCGACAAGCGCTTTGTAAACGATCACGGTGCCGGTTCGTTCTTCTTCTCCTTCGTGCTCGGCTACAACGAAAGCAAAGTGGGCGCCAAGCCACCGGTCGACTGGGCCGCCATGTTTGACACAAAAACCTACCCCGGCAAGCGCTCGCTGTATAAATGGCCGAGCCCCGGTGTACTTGAACTGGCCCTGCTGGCCGACGGTGTGGCACCCGATAAGCTGTATCCGCTGGACCTCGACCGTGCCTTCAAAAAACTCGACACCATCAAGAAAGACATCGTCTGGTGGGGCGGCGGCGCGCAGTCTCAACAATTGCTGGCCTCCGGTGAAGTGTCGATGGGGCAGATGTGGAACGGTCGGGTCTATGCCCTGCAACAGGACGGCGCCCCCGTGGGTGTGAGCTGGAAGCAGAACCTGGTCATGGCTGATTTTCTGGTCGTGCCAAAAGGCGCAAAAAACAAGGATGCTGCGATGAAATTCATTGCCAACGCAACCAGCGCCAAGGGCCAGGCCGACTTCTCCAACCTCAGTGCCTATGCCCCGGTAAACACTCAGAGCGTTGCGCGCCTGGACTCTACGCTGGCACCAAACCTGCCAACCGCCCATGTTGCCGATCAAATCACTCTCGACTTCGCATACTGGGCCAAGAATGGCGCTGACATTGCGACACGGTGGAACGAATGGCTGGTCAAGTAAAGATGACAGCGGCTGCTTCTCGTCCATCCTTACCGGCCAGTGGTGCGTCCGGCACCCCTGGCGCGGCGAGTCAAAAGGCGACGAGCATGCAGCGCCCCCCTTCCCTTGCTCAGCGCTGGCGGGGCAGCCGCAACCTGCTTCCGGCGCTGATCTTTCTCGGCCTGTTCTTCTTCGCCCCGCTTATCGGACTGCTGCTGCGAGGTGTTCTTGAGCCGGTGCCGGGCCTTGGCAACTATGAACAACTGTTTGCCAACTCGGCCTACTCGCGGGTGCTGCTCAATACCTTTTCCGTGGCCGGTCTGGTGACGCTGTTCAGCCTGCTTCTGGGCTTCCCGCTGGCCTGGGTGATCACGCTGGTGCCGCGCGGCTGGGGACGCTGGATTCTCAACATCGTGCTGTTGTCGATGTGGACCAGCCTTCTGGCCCGCACCTACTCCTGGCTGGTGTTGCTGCAGGCGTCCGGGGTCGTCAACAAAGCGCTGATGGCGATGGGCATCATCGATCAGCCTCTGGAAATGGTGCATAACCTGACCGGCGTAGTGATCGGCATGAGCTACATCATGATCCCGTTCATCGTCCTACCCCTGCAGGCAACCATGCAGGCCATTGATCCGATGGTGTTGCAGGCAGGCTCGATCTGCGGCGCAAGCCCATGGACCAATTTCTTCAGGGTGTTTCTGCCGCTGTGCCGTCCGGGGCTGTTTTCCGGGGGGCTTATGGTGTTTGTGATGTCGCTTGGTTACTACGTCACCCCGGCGCTGCTTGGCGGTGCGCAGAACATGATGCTGCCCGAATTCATCGTCCAGCAGGTGCAGTCGTTCCTCAACTGGGGGCTGGCCAGTGCCGCCGCTGCGTTGCTGGTCCTGATCACGCTGGTGCTGTTCTACTTCTACCTGAAGCTCCAGCCGGAATCCCCGGTCGGTGCCAGCAACGCGAGGTAAACCGCCATGCTCCTGACTCCCAATGCCATGAGCCCCGGACTGCGGACGGGCTTGTACCTCACTACTGCTCTGATCGCGCTGTTCCTGCTACTGCCGATCCTGTTCATCGTTCTGCTGTCATTCGGTTCATCGCAGTGGCTGGTGTTTCCGCCGCCAGGCTGGACGCTGAAGTGGTACCAGCAGTTCTTCTCCAACCCCGACTGGATGTCGGCTGCCATGTCCAGCTTCAAGGTCGCGATCCTGACCACCCTTGTGTCGGTAGCGCTGGGCTTGCCCACCGCGTTCGCACTGGTACGCGGCCGTTTTCCGGGTCGCGACTTCCTGTATGGCGTCTTTACGTTGCCAATGATCGTGCCGCTGGTGATTATCGCCGTGGCGGTCTACGCACTGTTTCTCAAGCTCGGTTACACCGGCACGCTGTTTTCCTTCGTCGTCAGCCATGTGATCGTCGCTTTGCCGTTCACCATCATCTCGATCATCAACTCACTGAAGCTGTTCGACCAGTCCATTGAAGATGCCGCAGTAATCTGTGGCGCCTCGCGCCTGCAGGCGATTTACAAAGTGACCTTTCCTGGCATCCGTCCGGGCATGATGGCCGGCGCACTGTTTGCGTTTCTGGTCTCGTGGGACGAAGTGGTCTTGAGCGTGATGATGGCCAGTCCGACCTTGCAAACCCTTCCCGTAAAAATGTGGACCACCCTGCGTCAGGACCTGACGCCGGTCATCGCTGTCGCCTCGACGCTGCTGATCGCCCTCTCGGTGCTGATCATGTTCATCGCCGCGACCCTGCGTCGTCGCAACGAAGCCAGGAGTACATCATGAGTGCCGTGATCAAAAACCCTGCTCATCAGGAGCAGAAAACGCTGGTCAGCCTGTGCAATCTGGACAAGCATTACGGGAATTTCGCCGCGGTAGACAACATTTCCCTGGACATCCAGAACGGTGAATTCCTGACCTTCCTGGGCTCCAGTGGCTCGGGAAAAAGCACCACGCTGTCGATGCTTGCCGGTTTCGAAACGCCCAGCTCGGGCGAGATACTGGTGGGCGGCCAGTCACTGGTGAACGTCCCGCCGCACAAGCGCGACATCGGCATGGTGTTTCAGCGCTACTCGCTGTTCCCGCACCTGTCGGTACGCGACAACATTGCGTTCCCGCTGGCGATCCGCAAGTTGCCTGCCGCCGAACGCGAGAAGAAAGTCGATGCGATGCTCAAACTGGTCCAGCTGGAAGCATTTGCCCATCGCCGCCCTTCGCAGCTATCCGGTGGCCAGCAACAACGGGTAGCCATTGCCAGAGCGCTGGTCTACGAGCCTCGCATCCTGCTGATGGACGAGCCGCTGGGCGCACTGGACAAGAAGCTGCGCGAAGACCTGCAGGACGAACTGCGGCAATTGCATCGTCGACTGGGCATCACCATTGTCTATGTGACCCACGATCAGGAAGAAGCCATGCGCCTGTCTCAGCGCATCGCCATTTTCAGTCATGGCAAAATCGTTGGCCTGGGATCGGGTTACGACCTGTATCAGGATCCGCCGAATGCGTTCGTTGCCTCGTTTCTGGGCAACTCCAACTTCCTCAGGCTTAAAGCCCAGGGCAACGCCGTGGCCACGTTTGAGGGCAACCCACTGGCGATTCGCCTGACCTCGGGCCTCAAGACCGATCAGGACCTGCTGCTGATGATCCGCCCGGAGAAAGCTCAGGCGCTGAGCGTTTCCCAGGCAGCGGCCACGCCACTGGAAGCAGGCTGGAACGAAGTCAATGCCAGCGTCACCGAAGTGCTTTTCCTCGGTGAAAGCCAGACGTGTTCAGTGCTGACCACTGGCGGCACCGCCATGACTGTCAAAGCGCTTTCAGCGACCGGCATGCTGCTCAGGGCCGGCGATCCGGTGCGGGTACGCTGGGCTGCTGCTGACGCGTGTATCTACACTGAATGGACAGACAGCGATCTGAACAAGGCGGCTGGTGCCCACTGACATTGATCTGCGCAGGTCAGCGGTTTGCCGGGGACGGATGCAGAGCAAGGTAATCGCGCAGAAACTCCACTGTTACACGGACCTTGGCCGAACTCATCAACGGCGAAGTATGCACCGCCCAGATGTCCGCATCTTGCCGGTATTCCGGCAGGACCTGTACCAACCGGCCTTCAGCCAGATCAGTGCGCACATCCCATAGCGAACGCAGCAGTACTCCACGCCCGTCCAGGCACCACTGGCGGGCGATTTCACCATGATTGCTGGAAAGGCTGCCCGTTACCTTGACGGTTTCAGCACCCTGTGGCCCATTGAGATGCCAGATGCCGAACGGCCGGTCGCGCTCCTTGATCACCAGACAATCGTGATTGGACAGCTCGCCAAGGTTCAGCGGCGTACCGTACTGCTTCAGATAAGCCGGGCTCGCACACAGAACCCGCCAGTTACTGGCCAGATGCCTGGCACGCAGATGCGGCGAAATTTCGTTGCCCACGCGGATGTCCAGATCGACGCCTTCCTCGATCAGGTCGACCAGACGGTCCTGAATATCCAGGCGTATATCGAGTTTGGGATAACGCGCCGCCAGTTCTGACAAGGCAGGTGCCACGAAACGGCGACCGAAACCCTGACTGCTGACCACGCGTAGCAGACCGCTGGGCTCGCCGTGCAACGCGGCGACCTCCTCGCCCATCTGCTGTACCGACTCCAGCAAGCCTCGGGCCCACTCGTAAACCCGCTCGCCGTCTTCGGTGATCGACACCTGCCGGGTCGAGCGGTGCAGCAGTACGACACCCATGCCCTGCTCCAGGACTCTGATGCGCTTGCTGACATAGGCAGCAGACATGCCCAGCTCGTCAGCCGCTCCGATGAAACTTGAACGTCGCGCCACATGGATGAACACATTCAAGTCATCAAGACTGGGATAATTATTCACGATTCGTGTTTTCTAAATCAATTAATTCACTGATTATCTTTATATCGTGTGCTTATAACATGGGCCGTCCCAAACAGCCCATGGATCGACTCAGCATATGAACAACAAGAAACTGCGTATTGCGGCCATTGCCGGTGACGGCATCGGCCTTGAAGTGCTGCCGGAAGGTGTGCGTGTGGTACAAGCCGCTGCCGCGAAGTACGGACTGGAACTGGAATTCGAATACTTCGAATGGGCCAGCTGCGACTACTACCTGAAACACGGCAAGATGATGCCGGACGACTGGTTCGAACGACTCAAAGGCTTCGATTCGATCTTCTTCGGTGCCGTAGGCTGGCCGGAAAAGGTCCCGGACCACATCTCCCTGTGGGGCTCGTTGCTCAAGTTTCGCCGCGAATTCGACCAGTACGCCAATATCCGTCCGGTGCGGCTGTTCCCAGGTGTACCCTGCCCGCTGGCCAATCGCGCACCGGGCGATATCGATTTCATCGTGGTCCGGGAAAATACCGAAGGTGAATACTCGTCGCTGGGCGGGATCATGTTCGAAAACACCGAAAACGAATTCGTCCTGCAAGAATCGGTATTCACCCGTCGTGGTGTGGACCGTATTCTCAAGTTCGCCTTCGAGATGGCCAGCAAGCGCGAGCGCAAACATGTCACTTCCGCGACCAAATCCAACGGCATGGCAATCAGCATGCCTTACTGGGACAAGCGCACCGAGGCCATGGCCAGCCAGTATCCTGGCATCAGTTGGGACAAGCAGCACATCGATATTCTGTGCGCGCGCTTTGTGCTGCAACCCGAGCGCTTCGATGTGGTGGTGGCGTCCAATCTGTTCGGCGACATCCTCAGCGACCTCGGCCCGGCGTGCGCGGGCACCATCGGCATTGCGCCGTCAGCCAACCTCAACCCGGAGCGAACATTTCCTTCACTGTTCGAGCCGGTGCATGGCTCAGCACCGGATATCTTCGGCAAGAACATCGCCAACCCGATTGCCATGATCTGGTCAGGCGCGCTGATGCTTGAATTCCTCGGTCAGGGCGATGAGCGCTTTACAGCCGCTCATGACGAGATCATCACCGCCATCGAGCAGGCTATCGCCAATGGCGAAGTCACGCCGGATCTGGGCGGCAAATGCTCGACACAGGAAGCGGGCGCAGCGATTGTCGGGCGGCTGTCTGCGGCCCGGTGAGGCCGACATTGCCTCATCCGGATTTCGACGGCCTGGCCTGCGCTTCCAGTAACTCCACAAAGCGGGTCAGGCTGCGCGATACGGTGCCTCGTCGCCAGATCAGCCAGGTGTGCAGGCAGCGAAATTTTTCGGACAACGGCCAGACACTGACCGTGGCACAACCGGGCATGCTTTCCAGCATGCTGCGTGGCATCAGCGCCAGACCGGCACCGGCGCTGACGCAGGCCAGCATGCCGTGGTAAGACTCCATTTCGTGGATCTTGCCCGGCACTGCAGCGTCCTCGGTAAACCAGCGTTCGAAATGGTGCCGGTATGAGCAGTTGGCACGAAACGCGTAGATGCTTTCCCCGCTCACATCCCGCCCGCGCTTGAGCGGGGCGTGGTTGAGAGGCGCGATGATGACCATTTCCTCTTCGAACACGGGCACGCCGTCGAGCGATGGATGCAGGACAGGGCCGTCGACGAACGCCGCCACCAAGCGTCCGGCGAGCACACCGTCAATCATGGTTCCGGACGGCCCGGTGGACAGGTCCAGCTCGACCTTCGCGTTTTGCTGGTTGTAAGCCGCCAGGAGCGCAGGAATCCTCACAGCAGCCGTGCTTTCCAGCGAGCCCAGTGAAAACGGTCCTTGCGGCTCCTCACCCGAGACTGCCAGCCGTGCTTCGTGTACCAGATCCAGAATGCGCCGCGTGTAATCGAGAAAATTCCAGCCCGCAGGTGACAGTCGTAAACGGTGTTTCTCGCGAATGAACAGGTCCACGCCCAGGTCTTGCTCCAACTGCTTGATGCGCGTAGTCAGGTTCGAGGGCACGCGATGAATATGCTGCGCGGCGGCGCTGATGCTGCCGTGCTCAGCCACCGCTTTGAATATCTCCAGTTGAACCAGATCCATTTCATTCTCCAAACATGAACGATACGGTCATTATTATTCAGTTTTTCAAAGTATTTCACACCTATATTCTGGTCCCACTTCCCACCTCAACAGGATGGCGCAATGACTACTGTCAACAGCAATACCCATGCAATTTCGATCAACCCTGCCTCAGGCGAACAGATCGGCCACTATGCCTTCGAGTCCGATGCAGCTCTGGACGCCAGCCTTTCGCGAGCGGCTGCCGGCTTTGCCGGCTGGAAGCGCACGCCGGTTCAGGAGCGTGCACAACTGATCGTTGCCATGGGCCAGGCTCTGCGCGACGACGTCGAAAACATTGCCCGGATGATCAGTCGGGAAATGGGCAAGCCCGTGGCGCAGGCCAGAGGCGAAGTCGAGAAATGCGCACAGTTGTGCGACTGGTATGCAGCCCAGGGCCCGGCGATGCTGGTGGCTGAGCCGACTCAGGTCGAAGATGACAAGGCACGCATCGAGTACCGCCCGCTAGGCCCCATTCTCGCCGTAATGCCATGGAATTTTCCGGTCTGGCAAGTGCTGCGTGGTGCGATTCCGACGTTGCTGGCCGGTAATACTTACGTGCTCAAACATGCCCCTAATGTAATGGGCTGCGCTTATCTGATGCTGGACGCTTTCAAGCGCGCCGGTTTCCCGGACGGTGTGTTTGAAGTGATCAATGTGACCGCACAAGGCGTCTCAAAGGCCATTGCCGACCCGCGCATCGCCGCCGTCACCCTGACCGGGAGTGTTCGCGCCGGCCAGGCCATTGGTGCTCAGGCCGGTGCGGCGCTCAAGAAGTGCGTGCTGGAGCTGGGAGGTTCCGACCCCTTCATCGTGCTCAATGACGCCGACCTGGATCAGGCGGTAAAGGCTGCGGTCATCGGCCGTTTCCAGAACACTGGCCAGGTATGTGCTGCCGCAAAGCGCCTGATCATCGAGCAAGGTGTGGTCGAGGAGTTCACCCGCCGGTTCGTCGAGCAAACGCGTCAACTGGTTACCGGCGATCCTCTTTCCAGCGAGACTTACATCGGTCCCATGGCCCGCTTCGATTTACGTGACGAGCTTGATGCCCAGGTTCAGGACACCTTGGCCGAGGGGGCAACGCTGTTGCTGGGTGGCAAAAAGGCAGAGGGCCAGGGCAATTACTACGAGCCAACGGTGCTGGGCGATGTCAGCGACCAGATGACCTCGTTCAGGCAGGAACTGTTCGGACCGGTCGCGTCGATCATTACCGCCCGGTATGCTCGGCACGCACTGGAACTGGCCAACGACAGCGACTTCGGCCTGACCGCAACGGTTTACACCCGCGACCTGAAACTGGCAGAGCGTATGACCGAGGAACTGGAAACCGGCGGTGTGTTCATCAACGGTTACAGCGCCTCAGACCCGCGCGTGACCTTCGGCGGCGTGAAGAAAAGCGGCTTTGGCCGTGAGCTTTCGCACTTTGGCGTACGCGAGTTCTGCAATGCACAGACCGTGTGGCGGGATCGTCACTGAGTGTCAAAAACGTTTGATCACAGCAGTCTCCATTCGCAAACAAGCTCGCTGCCACGAAATCCATTGGGTGCTTGTGCGGGAGTGAGCCTGCTTGCGAAGAGACCTTTATGGCCGGTGACGATATCCAGCGCTAGATACCGCAATCAATCCTCGCCAACGTCCACCACTGCTGGGTCGCCAATCGTGTAGAAATGCCCGCCCGCGACATAATGCAGGCTGCGCCATTTTGGGTCGGCTTTTTCAAACTCCCAGTGCCCGTCGTTGAACACACGGTCGTCGGCCCAGGCCCCCACTACCTCGCCAATGAACAGGTCGTAGGTCTGCTGGTTGTGCGGCTCGGGAATAACCTTGCAGACCAGCCAGGCCGAGCATCCTGCGACCAGCGGCGAGTCGTGACCGTCGATGCGGAACAGGTCTACATTCGCCTTGTCCAGCTTGTCCGGAGTGAAGACCTTGCTCTGGGTACCGACGTCGAAGGTCATCTGCAATTGATCCAGATTGGGCACCTGCAATGCAAAGTAGCCGCTCTTCTCCACCAGCCCGCGGGTCTTGGTCATCTTGTCGATTACCAGCGTGACCTTCGGCGGCGAAAAGTCCAGCGCACAGGCCCAGGCCGCAGCCATGACGTTGTGTGTACCCTCGTAGCTGGATGACACCAACACGGTCGGACCGTGGTTAAGCAGACGGTAGGCTTTTTCCAGCTCGACAGGACGAATGTGATTGTCCACTTGAAACCCTCGGAAAACATGATTCGTACCGCTACCGGCAGAGCAGCGAAATAAGGCATTCTGCGTACGCCAGCCGCACTGAACCGCGCGGCTGCAAGCATCCTTTCACCCACTCGAAGGCATCGGATTGAGCAGCATAGACAGCCAGAACCCCAAAGTGTTCGCCTTGGTCCTCGCGGCAGGCAGCAGCAGACGTTTTGAGGGGGATAAACGACAGGCGCTACTGCCCTGCGGACGTACTTTGCTGACGGCAAGTCTTGGTAACGCCAGAAAAGCATTCATTCATGTAGCGGTGATACTGCGTCCGGACGATGACACCGAATCACTCGGTATTCCCGCAGATGTAGCGATCATCCGCAGCGAACATGCAGCCCTGGGCATGGCCCACAGCCTGGCCAGCGGAACCGCCGCCGTGCTGGAGTCGTCAGCCGACGCAGTAGCAGTACTGCTCGCAGATATGCCGTGGATACGCCCGCAGACCCTGCAAGACCTGGCCGGAATGGCCAATCCTCAGCGCATCGTCTTGCCGATGCATGAAGGCCAGCGCGGCCACCCGGTAATCATTGGCCGACAGTTCTGGCCAGCGCTGCTGAAGCTGCAAGGCGATCAAGGCGCGAAGGCCCTGATCATGAATAACCCCGAAGCCTGTGACGCACTGCACTGCAATGACCGTGGCATCCTGTGCGACGCCGACACCCCGTCAGCGCTGGCAGAAGCCTGCCGGCATCACCTTACACCTCGGCACGACTGACACCGTTAGCCACCCGCAGGATGTCAGCCATCACCGCAACGGCGATTTCAGCAGGCGTCTTGCTGCCCAGGTTCAGGCCGATCGGGGCATTGATCCGGTCAAGAACCTCTGCATCCAGCCCGCCGATCCGGCCCAGACGTTCCAGGCGTTTGCTACTGGTACGCATCGACCCCATCGCCCCTATGTAGAACGCCTCGGTACGCACGGCCTCGAGCATGCTCAGATCGTCCAGTTTCGGATCATGCGTCAACGCCAGTACCGCCGTCGAACTGTGACAGCCCCCTTCGGCAATGAACACGGCAGGCAAGACACCACGAACCTCCACGCCCGGCATCGAGAACCCGGAAGTGACCTCGACACGCGGGTCACAGACAATGACTTCATAGCCCATCGCGACGGCAAAACTGGCGCAGAACTCCGCCACCGGTGACAGCCCGGCGAGCAGTACGCGATACACTGCGCCCATGCGAATACTGATGCGCTCGCCGCTCACGTGTATACGCGCTTCGCGCATAGTGGCCGGCCCGATCTCTCTCAGGCCAGTGCCCAATTGCACCTGCCTGCTGACCAACTCACGTCCGGCGAGCGCCTGCTCGATGGCCGCCAGATGTGCATCTGCTTCAGGGCTCGGCGCGATAGACTCGATCAGCACATCCAGCACACCGCCGCACGGCAAAGCCCGCGTTGGCGCGAACCCGCCGTCGCCGTAGCGAACCACCTGATTGATCGGCTGAAACTGTCCTGCAGCGACCCGTTCGAGAAAGTCCTCCTCCACGCAGCCACCCGACAGCGAACCACGATGCTCACCCGAGTTCAGGGCCACCAGCATCGCGCCCGGCCCTCGCGGTGCCGAGCCAAATGTGGAGAGAACCGTGCACAGCCAGACGGCCTTGCCGCTGGCCAGCCAGTCACGTGCCTGTTGTACGACCTGCAAATCAAGCTGTTTCATTGCTACAACCCTGCCATCAGTTTTTCCTTGCTGATCGGCAGGCTGCGCACCCGTTTGCCAGTCGCGTGATACACGGCATTGGCGACCGCCGCTGCGAGCCCGGCCACACCGATCTCGCCAATTCCCCGCGCTCCGAACTCGCCCAGGTTATAGTCCGGGTAATCGAGCAACATGACGTCGATGTCGGGCTGATCCGCATGCACTGGCACCACGTACTCTGCATAGTTGTTATTGACCGGCATGCCGCTGCGAGGGTCGTATTCACCGGCTTCGAACAACGCCATGCCGATGCCCATCACAATGGCCCCCTCCACCTGATTGCGCGCTGCCAGCGGGCTGACGACCTTGCCCATGTCGATGGCGCTGACGACCCGTGATACACGCAAGCTGGAGATGCCTGGATCCCAGCGCACTTCGACAAAGTGCACACCAAAAGAGCGGAATGAATACTTGCCCGCTTCTGGCATGCCGCTCTGGAAGTTGCCCTCGGCGCGCGACAGACGCTGGCGATTCAAAACATCGGCGAAACCGACGCGCTGCTCGCCCATCACCAGTTGCCCGTTCTCGACCTTGATCGATTCGGCGTCCTGTCCGGCAAATACAGCATCCTTGCTCACAGCGTACTGGCGAAGCTTTTGCAACGCTTCGCGCGTAGCTCCGGCAATTGCCGGCATCACGCTGGCGGTGACCCACGAACCACCGGACACAGGGCCCGCGGGGAAAGATGAGCTGCCCAGCTCCACCTCTACACGCTCTACGGGAATGCCGGTCAGTTGACTGACCGTCTGCGCGACGATCGTGTACGTCCCGGTGCCGATATCCTGCAAGCCACACTGAGCAAGGGCAGTACCGTCGGAACGCAGAATGACTCGTGCATCGGTGGGCACTTGATAGGCCTCCCAGTTGCACGCGCCCATGCCGTAACCAATGATTTCGTCGCCTTCACGCATCGAGCCGATATCGGCCTTGCGTGCGTGCCAGCCAAATCGCTCGGCAGCTTTGTCGATGGCTTCCGGCAAGTGGTTACTGGACCACGGCAAGCCGACGCTTTGATCCTTGTCGGCCAGGTTCAGCTTGCGAAATGCCAACGGGTCCATACCGCTGGCAAGGGCCATTTCGTCAATGGCCGATTCCAGCGCAAACAGCCCCGGTGCCGCCCCCGGTGCCCGCATGGAAGTCGGTGTCCCGCGGTTGATCGGGCTGATCTTGTGACTGACCAGCACGTTATCGCAGGCATACAGGCTTTTGGTCACGCCACCGCAGTTTTCAGTGTAGTCATCGAGCATCGAGGTGTTGTTGAACGACTCATGACGAATCGACACCAGCTTGCCGCTGGCATCGGTGGCCAGACGCAAGCGCTGGCGTGTTTCCGGACGATGGCCCACGGTGGTAAACATCTGCGCTCTGGGCAACACCAGTTGCACCGGTCGACCGGTGACTCTGGCAGCGGCACAGGCCGCCACAGAATGCGGCCATGGCCACAGTTTGCCGCCAAAACCGGAGCCTATGAACGGTGCCCGCACTTCGACGCGGTCGGGTGAAAGGTCGAAAACGTTGGCCAGCAGGTTGCGATGGTTGACCACGCCCTGGGTACTTTCATAGACAAACAGCTTGCCGTCCTGCCACCACGCGGTACTGGCGTGCATCTCCATCGGGTTATGCACTTCGACCGGTGTGGTGTAGGTCTGATCGACCTTCACTTGCGCGCCGTCAAATGCGCTGTCCGGTTTACCCCGGTTATGCCCGGCGCCACCGTCGAGAGCACCATTGACACGCATGCCTTCGTCGAGGTCCTTGACCGCCGGGCGCTCGTCATACTCGACCGTCACGCGGTAGGCAGCCGCCCTCGCCTGCTCGAAGCTCTCGGCCACCACCAGCGCCACAAACTGGCCAGGGTAATAAACCCGGTCATCCTCGAACGGCAGGCGATGCTCGTCTGCCTTGCTCGCCGAGAGCATCTTGGCAAAGCTCAATTTGGTGTTGGGGGTACGGTGCAACGAGGGAAAGTTGTCATGATGAAAGATATCGACCACGCCAGGCATCGCCTTGGCCTGCTGATCCTTTATGGCCACCACACGCCCGTTGGCGATGGTGCTGTAGACGCCATAGGCATAAAGCATTTTGCCCATCGGGTGATCGGCGGCATAACGCGCCTCACCACTGACTTTCTTGCCGCCGTCGATGCGACGCTGCGGCATACCAATAATGTTTTCGCTCATGAGAATGTCCTAGGCCGTGAGGTCGCGAAGATTGCGGACAATGACCTGCTGACCCAGCGGGATCTTGAAGGCGTTGTGCTCATAGGCGCGTGCGCACTTCATCGCCAGCTCTGCGACCTGCACAAAGGTGTTCATATCGGCACGCTGACCGATCAATGCGCGTTCGGCCTCCACGGCACGCCAGGGTTTGGTCCCCACACCACCTAAGGCGATGCGTGCATCGGCAATACGCTTGCCGTCCATCACCACAATCACTGCACTGGAGGCCAGGGCAAACTGGTAAGACGTGCGATCGCGCAGCTTGAGGTAAGAGGAACGAGCGCCTGACAGTGGCGCGTCAAGGGTCACGTGAGTGATCAGCTCGTGGGCTGCCAACGCATGTTCGCGCTGCGGCGTGTCACCGGGCAGCAGATGAAAGTCGGCATACGGGATGTCCCGAGAACCGTCGGCCCCCTGCACAGTGACCTGTGCGCCAATGGCTGCGATGCCGACACACATGTCCGACGGATGCGTTGCGATGCAGTGATCACTGGTGCCCAGCACCGCATGCACGCTGCGGTTCATGCCACCTATTGCCGCGCAACCGGAGCCCGGCTGGCGCTTGTTACAAGCTGAAATACCGTCACGAAAATACGGGCAGCGTACCCGCTGCATCACATTGCCAGCAGTGGTGGCTTTGTTGCGCAGTTGTGTTGAAGCGCCCGCGAGAATGGCTTCGGACAAGACCGGGTAGCGCTGCTGTACCAAGGGGTGGCTGGCCAGATCGGTATTACTGACCAGCGCGCCAATGCGCAAGCGGCCATCGGGCAGAGACTCGACCTGCTTAAGCGAAAGATGGTTGATGTCCACCAGTTGCTGCGGCTGCATCACATCCAGTTTGACGAGGTCTAGCAGCGTGGTGCCACCCGCCAGATAAAAGCGCTGCCCGTCAGCCGACGCGGTGCTGAATGCCTGCGCGGGCGACGCCGCCCTGGCGTAATCGAAGGTTCGCATCAGGCAGCCCCTCCCATCTTCGAACGTGCAGATTGCACAGCCGAGAGAATATTTTTATAGGCACCGCAGCGGCAGATATTGCCACTCATGGCTTCCCTGACACTGGCGTCATCGGAGGGAATGTTCGGATCCTTGAGAATCGCGACTGCGCTCATGATCTGTCCGGAAGTGCAATAACCGCACTGGTAGGCGTCGTGCTCCCAGAACGCTTCCTGAACCGGATGCAGCGTGCCGTTCTCGGCCAGACCTTCGATGGTAGTGATGCTGTCACCCTGATGCTGGACAGCAATGGACAGGCAGGAGTTGATCGCAATGCCATTGACCAGCAGCGTGCAGGCACCGCACTGGCCGTGGTCGCAGCCCTTCTTGGTGCCAGTCAGTTGCAGGCGGTCACGCAGTACATCAAGCAGAACCGCATTGGCCGGAACGTTCAGGGTATGCACCCGACCATTGACCTTCAACTGAATGCGCTGTTCACCCGCTGCAGGCGCGTCACTGTCTTCGACCACGGGCGCCACAGGAGCCGCCTGCAGCATGCCTTCGGAGGGTATCCAGGTAGACAGCGTGGCGGCAGCAATGCCGGAAGCACCGAATTTCAGAAAGTTTCGGCGCGAGGGCTGCACGGCACTGCTGTCCACAGCAGATTCCTTGTGCTTCTTGGGTTCACTCATCAGGATCACTCGGTAATAGCCGACGCAGCTGTAGAGCGACGGGCGTTATTGTGTGGTCGGCGGCCTGGCGCGTACTCCTGCTCACAGGTGCGCTGCCTTCATCTTTTTTCATCGGTCTTTCGGGGGTGATCAAAGCCAAAACGCTATCACCAGTTAAGTGTTTAACTGGTCAGCGCTTCTAAAGTTCCAACTGTTTGACGGGCGTCTGTATCCAGTGATTGCAGCCGCTGAACACGAAAGCTGTGTATCGACCCTAGCAGGTGGCCGGGACGCTGATTAGCCACGCAAATTGAAACGCTCTTATGAGAGCTGCTCATGAATGCACGCGAAGCACGTGCAAATGCTCGCACGCAAAGGGCTCAGTTCGACTGAGTTCCCCTGTTTTGAGCAGCGATTAAAGACTCGGGCAAAAAGGACGATATAGACAGAGGCTGGTTGTGAAGCGTCTAAATCAAGGCATTCGCGCCCGATTTGATGATGGCATCTCGCAACTGACGCACACATTATGCGAAAATGCTGCGTCTTTGCCGGTGTGCCACCGTGGGTATGACGCAGCACGCGCGTAAAAAATGCGCGTCAGGCGTGCCTCCATGCCCCGATGCGGCGTCTCAGACTCCGTGAACAGGCTGACCAGGTGTGTCTTCAGAATGTACCCAGGACAAGATTCCCGGGCATCGCAGTACACCAACAGAGCAAATGTCACTCATGACGCTGAATCCAATGATGATAAGAAGTCAGCGCAGCAGGACATAAATTGAGGTCTCGAGCGGTATTATATTGGCCTTGTATGTCCACCTCTAGTCCCTGTGGGTGCGAGCGTTTGTCGCAGGCTTCGATGCGTGTGACAGGCCTTTTTCTTCAGGAGTAGTCGGCGGATGGCGTTTATCAGATGGATGACAGAATGTTTAAACAAGTGAACACGGCCCTCCTGGGTCTGGCCATTTCCATGGGCTTGATGCCTGTGCAGGCGGCTGAAACCAAGAAAGTCGACGTCCTGCTCGTCGGCGGCGGCATCATGAGCGCAACCCTGGCGGTCTGGCTCAATGAACTGGAGCCAAGCTGGTCGATGGAAATGGTCGAGCGCCTCGATGGCGTGGCCGAAGAAAGCTCCAACGGCTGGAACAACGCCGGTACTGGCCACTCGGCTTTGGCCGAACTGAACTACACCCCGGAAGACAAGAACGGCAACGTCGACATCTCCAAGGCCATCGAGATCAACGAAGCGTTCCAGATTTCCCGTCAGTTCTGGTCGTGGCAGGTCAAGACCGGCGTCCTGAAAAACCCGCGTTCGTTCATCAACTCCACGCCGCACATGAGCTTTGTGTGGGGCGACAACAACATCCAGTTCCTGCGCAAGCGTTACGCGGCATTGCAGGCCAGCCCGCTGTTCAGCGGCATGCAGTACTCCGAAGACCACGAGCAGATCAAGAAGTGGGTCCCGTTGATGATGGAAGGTCGTGATCCGGCGCAAAAGCTGGCCGCAACCTGGAGCCCGATCGGCACTGACGTCAACTTCGGCGAGATCACTCGCCAGTTCGTCGCCACCCTGAAAGCCAAGCCTAACTTCAACCTGCAGCTGTCGAGTGAAGTCAATGACATCACTCACAACGACGATGGCACCTGGCGCGTCAAGTACAAGAACCTGAAAGACGGTACGGTCACCGAAACTGACACCAAGTTCCTGTTTATCGGCGCCGGCGGTGCTGCCCTGCACCTGCTGCAAGAGTCCGGTATCCCTGAAGCCAAGGAATACGGCGGCTTCCCGGTTGGCGGTTCGTGGCTCGTCACCGACAACCAGACCCTGGCCATGCAGCACATGGGCAAGGCCTATGGTATCGCGTCGACTGGCGCGCCACCCATGTCGGTTCCTCACCTGGACACCCGTGTCCTGGACGGCAAGCGTGTGATCCTGTTTGGCCCGTTCGCGACCTTCTCGACGAAGTTCCTGAAAAACGGTTCTTACCTGGACCTGCTGACCAGCACCACGACTCACAACGTGTGGCCGATGACCCGCGTTGGTATCGAACAGTACCCGCTGATCGAATACCTGGCGGGCCAGGTCATGATGTCTGACGACGATCGCTTCGCTGCTTTGCAGCAGTACTTCCCGAACGCCAAGAAAGAAGACTGGCGCCTGATGCAAGCCGGTCAGCGCGTACAGATCATCAAGCGTGACGAAGAGAAAGGCGGCGTTCTGAAGCTCGGTACCGAAATCGTAGCGTCCAAGGACGGCAGCATTGCCGGCCTGCTGGGTGCTTCTCCAGGTGCCTCGACTGCAGCACCGATCATGCTGGGCGTGCTTGAGAAAGTATTCAAGGACAAGGTGGCGACTCCGGAATGGCAGGCAAAACTGCACCAGATCGTACCTAGCTACGGCACCAAGCTGAACAACAACCCGGATCGCGTTGCCGAGGAATGGGCTTACACAGCCGAAGTCCTGCAACTGACTCCACCACCGCCGGTGAACAAGACAGGCAACGCTCCAACGCTTGCTGCACAGCCAGCGAAAAGCAATCCAGCCAGTGACATGGCGCTATAAGGCTTTCACAGCTTGAAGCGAAGCCCCGCCAGGCTCTGTCTGGCGGGGCTTTTTTGTGACTGTTGAATACCGGCCATAAAACACTTAAAGCCACACATCTGACTGGCACTTGTCACGTTGACCGGGCCAAACGATTTCTGCAGTCGGCTTTTCGACTAATCAGGGAGCGCCAAAGAGCATGGTCCAGTACACGCCGTAATCAGTGTCCGTGCCCGTCGCATAGGCTGCGCCGACTTCGGTGAACATCGGGTTCATCAGGTTGGCGCAATGTCCCGGGCTGGCCAGCCAGCTCGCCATCGCTTTGCTTGCGGTGCTCTGCCCTGCAGCGATGTTTTCACCAATCTGTCGCCCGCCGTAACCTGCGGCCCGAGCGCGATCGGCCGGTGAATCGTTATCGAAACCGCGATGCGTAAAGTAATTCTCGCTGGCCATCGACTGACTGTGCCCCTGCGCGGCCATTTCCAGAGTTGGGTTCCAGCTCAACGGTCTGGCCGACGGGAAAGGTCGCTTGCCACACAGACGCGGTTTGGCTCGCGCAGCATTCACTTGTGCCAGGAGCAATCGACCCGTTGATCGTGCATCTTCAAGGTTTTCGTCAATCAACGGCTTAGCCAGCACCACACGCCAGTTGTTACGCGCTTGAGTAACGCCGATGTCGGCGTATTGCGGATCAAGCAGAGCACTGCAGTAACGGTCCTTGAGCATATCGAACGCTTCATTGCCGCTCTGCGCGCCGACCAGCCTTATGGTGCGGACAGTCACCGCCTGATAGCCGGATGCCTTGAGCGCATCACGTGAATTGCCGGCGAAATCGATCGGCAGCGCTACAGCGGCATTGAGCGTCAGAGCTCTGGAGATTTTGCTTGTACGTGCGTCGCAACGCTGAGGCTGACCGCGAAAATCATTGATGGCCTGGACCAGTTGTCGCTCGTCACCGGCACTGGCATGGCTGACATACAGGGGCAACAAAGCCATGAAGTACAACGAGGTGCGCCAGGCAAAACGGGGTATATCAGGCATAAGGGCGGACTCGATCAGGATAAGACACGCCATGGATTTCAGGGCCCGGATAGGACCCTGAAAAGCTCTTATAGTTCCTGCTGCACTGTCCGAGACCGTCGCAGGGCAGGCTCAGAGCTTGCCTGTCTCACCCGTCGCTTCACCAATACTGGCAAGTGTGATCTCTATCTCATTGATGGACTGTTCAAGGGCGTCGAACGACTGTTGAATGACCTCCCTGTCATCTACCGTCTGATGGCCGCGCAGGCTCTCGACACGTTCCAGTTCGCTGAGCTGCAGATCACCAATCCCTTTGCGCAGCGATTGCAGTATTGCCCACACTGATCTGAATTGCTGCTGACTACTGTCCGTCATGCTCTGCTCTCCTGCCAAGTCGTCGAATGTGTTACTGAGACCCTTCGCGCGCAACATGTGCTCCACGCTGAGCAACGTGTTTATTCCAGCGTCGACCGGACAAAAAACCGCTGGTCCAGGCCATTTTCGATCACGTTGAATTTACCTGCGCAGCGATGATCTTTGTTTGACACCTGTATCTGCACAGAAAGGATTCTTTCGACATGACCACCGTTCCCGAAACTCCATCGCTGCGCCGGGCAATCACGGCGCCCATGCTGACATTGTTCATCCTCGGCGACGTGCTCGGTGCCGGTGTCTACGCATTGGCAGGCACAATAGCCGGACGGGTCGGCGGAGCCATCTGGGCCCCCCTGCTGATTGCCCTTTGCTTTGCCCTGTTGACCGCAGCGTCGTATGCCGAACTGGTGACCAAGTACCCGCGTGCAGGCGGTGCGGCGGTGTATGCCGAAAAAGCTTTCGGTAAGCCGTTGCTGTCATTTCTGGTGGGCTTTTGCATGGTCGCGGCAGGCGTCACCAGCGCTGCCGGGCTGGCGGTAGCGTTTGCCGGCGACTATTTCCAGGCCCTGGTAAACTGGCCCGCGCAATGGGTATGTGTCGGTTTTCTCATCGTCGTCGCGCTGCTGAACGCGCGCGGTATCAAGGAGTCGCTGTCGGCCAATCTGGTGATGACCTTGATTGAGTTGAGCGGGCTGGCGATGGTGATTGCCGCCGCAGCCTGGTTCGTCAGCCAGGGCAATGGTGTACCACAGCGCGTATTCGAACTGGACACAGGCTCACCGGCCACGGCGATTCTCGCCGCATCGTTGCTGGCGTTCTATTCTTTTGTGGGCTTTGAGACATCCGCCAACCTGGCCGAAGAGATCAAGGATGTGCGCAGGGTTTATCCACGCGCACTGTTCGGCGCATTGCTGATTGCCGGTGCGGTTTACATGCTGGTCGGCGCAGGCGCGGCAATGGTGTTGCCTGTCGAACAGCTGAAGGTTTCGCAAACACCCTTGATGGATGTCGTCAGCGCGTCCGGGCTGGGAATACCCGCGCCTTGGTTCGCGGTGATCGCACTGATTGCAGTTGCCAATGGTGCGCTGCTGACCATGATCATGGCCAGCAGACTGACCTTCGGGATGGCACGTGAAGGGCTGCTGCCTTCTGTCATGGGCTCTGTTCTGCCTCGACGGCGCACACCGGGCGTGGCCATTCTCGCGACCACAGCGGTAGCCATCGCGCTGTCGTTTACCAGCACCCTGACAACGCTTGCGGAAACCGTGGTGCTACTGCTGCTGTTCGTCTTTCTCAGCGTCAATATTGCGGTGCTGGTGCTCAAACGCGACAAGGTCGAGGCTGGTCATTTTCAGGTTCACTGGGTGATTCCGGTATTGGCAATCCTCTCCTGCCTGCTTTTGCTGACGCAGCAAGGCCCCGAAACCTGGCTACGTGCTGCAATGATGCTTGCTGTGGGAGCCGCGCTTTATGGCTTGGCCCGACTGGGCAGTTCCACGCTCGTTTCACACCCTCATTGAGGTGCGCAAAGGCCATGTCCGGCTCGTCGAAGACAGGTGAAAAGAGCAGCAGGAAACTTCGCCCAAGAGGGAGCACGCACACTGAGTGAAACTTTATTCACGTGCGGTACATCACCCCTTACTGTTATAAAACAGAGCCAGGATTCATCGGTCAGATACGCTGCCGTCCGGCAACCTCGGGCGCAGTTTATTTGCAGTCATTCATTCACTCAGAGGAACCTCCCATGAAGTCAATACTGAAAAGTGCAGTTGTGACTACTGTTGCAGTCATAGGCCTGCAGGGCATGGCGTTTGCGGCTGACCACACGCAAAACGCGCCTGCTGCGGATGGAAAAAATACGTTTGTACAGGTTTCGGGTAAAACCGCTGTTCCTGATACCAATACTGCCCAGACTCAGTTGGCCTCCAGGTTGAGCAGTGGCCTTCGCATCAACACCGCTTGTGACGACGACGGTCTTCCCTGCCGGCCTCGCGGCTGAGATAACCTGCCTCAAACGGCAGCCGCAAGGTCACGACCTTGCGGTTGCATTGATTTTTCATTCACTCATTCGCAGCTGCGCCTGAGTGATACACCTGCTTGTTTCATGACGGCCACGCTGTTCAGGATCAAAGTGCAGCCTCTCGATGACGCCCCAGCACTCGATGGTATTCGCTGCGCGCGGTCTGCTCGGTGAACTCACCCGACCATTTGGAAACCACCACCGTTGCCACGCTGTTACCGATGGTATTGCACGTCGCGATGGCCATGGACATAAATCGGTAGACCCCGAACAGCAGCGCCAGGCCCTCGGCGGGCAGCACACCGATGGCGGTCACTGTGGCGGCAAATACCACAAAGCTGCCACCTGATACTGCCGCTGCGCCCTTGGAGGTCACCAGCATGATGGCGATGATACCCAGCTGTTGCTCCCAGCTCAGCGGTACGCCGTAAGCGTTGGCTATAAACAGCACACACAACGACATGTAGATCGACGTGCCGTCCAGATTGAACGCATAACCGGTGGGCAGCACCAGACCGACGCTCTGTTTCGAGCAGCCGAACCTCTCCAGTTTTTGCAGCAGACGCGGCAAGGCACTTTCCGAAGACGCAGTACCCAGCACAATGAAGATTTCATCCTTGATGTACTTGAGGAAGCGCCACAGGCTGAATCCCGAAAGACGGCAGACAATCCCCAGTATGACAAAGATAAAAAATGCGATGCACAGGTAAAACATCAACACCAGATTGGCCAGCGACATGAGTACCGCAGTGCCGTTGCTGCCCACTGCGTAGGCCACTGAACCGAACGCACCCAGTGGCGCAAACTTCATGATCAGGTTGATGAACTCGAAAAAACACTCGGAAATCCGGTTCAGGCCATCTTCGATCACCGCTCGACGCTCCTCCTTGAGTGCCAGCAAGGCAAAACCGAAGAGTACGGAAATCACCAATACCTGTAACAGTTGCCCACCTGCGAACGCACCGACAAAATTGTCGGGAAAGATGCCGTAAATGAAATCCATGGTCGACGCTGGCGCATGCCCTTTGGCAACCGCTGCGGCCGATGCGGCAGCCGTTGCGCTGCTGGGGTGTGCGTCATGCATGCCCGAGCCGATCTGCAGCAGATTGCCCCACAGCAGACCGATTGCCAGAGCGATGGTCGAGACCACTTCGAAATAGATCAATGCGCGCAACCCGACCTTGCCGACACGCTTGATATCACCCGCCGAGGCAATACCGTGCACCACGGTGAAAAACACCAGCGGCGCAACGGCGGTCTTGATCAACTTGAGAAAGATGTCGCCAAGGATCTTGAACTTGGCGGCCAGCTCAGGCGCGATAAAGCCAAAGGCGATACCCAACAGCATGGCGGCGACTACCTGAAAAGTCAGGTCCCTGTAGAAAGGTTTTTTGCTGGATGAAGACATGTCTGCGATCTCGTTGTTGTTATTAAGAGCGGCTGCAGGACTGTTTGCCCCGGGCATGACCCGGAGCGAGATGATTCAACGCTGCACAGCACCCGGACGAGCCAGAGCGATGTCCACCATTTGCGGAGCAAGGCCCAGGTAATTGGCCGGGTCGGTCAGGCGCTTGAGCTCTTCGATGTCCAGTTGCGCAGTGGCCTCGCCTTGCGCGAGCAGCGCATCCAGCAGACTGACGCGTTGATCGTTGGCCATGCGGCAGGCGGCATACACCACGTCGTGGGCAACCTGGCGGCCGAGCGCAGGGGCAAGCCCCATCATCACGGCTTCGGCGACGATCAGGCCCTGTGTCATGTCCAGGTTTTCACGCATCCGTTCAGTACGCACTTCCAGCCCGGCCAACATGAATTTCGCCTGTCCCAAAGAAGCTGCGCTGAGGGCGAAGGCCTCGGGGATGGCAATCCACTCGGCCTGCCATGGGCCTGTGGAACGCTCGAAATCCTGGATCATGGCATCCAGCATCAGCCCTGCGTGCTGGCGTACCCCCTTGGCGGCGGCATACATCAGTTCACAGGAAATAGGGTTGCGTTTCTGCGGCATGGTGCTGCTGGCACCACGCCCCTTGACGAATGGCTCATACACTTCACCCAGCTCGCTGGTCATCATCATCATGACATCCAGCGCGACCTTGCCGAGTGAGCCGGTGACCAGTCCGAGAAAGTTGAGTGTTTCCGCAAGGCCGTCACGCGCCACGTGCCAGGTCGCCTGCGGCACGCCAAGCTGCAATTCGTCCATCAATGCTTCCTGAACGTCCAGCCCCCTGTCGCCCAATGAAGCCAGCGTGCCCGCCGCCCCGGCAAACTGACCCACTTCAACACGCGGGCGCAATTGCACCAGACGTTCAGCATGGCGATCGAGCATGCTCAGCCATACGACGCACTTGTAACCGAAAGTGATCGGCAGCGCATGCTGCAGGTGGGTGCGCCCCGCCATCGGTGTGTCGCGATAACGCAATGCAAGGTCGGCAAGCAGGCCGCGCACGGCCTGAATATCACGTTCGACAATGACCAACGCAGCACGCACCTGCAACACAACGGCGGTGTCCATGATGTCCTGAGTGGTCGCGCCCCAATGCACATAACGGCCAGCCTCGCCGCAGGTTTTTGACAACTGCTCGACCAGCGGCAGGATGGGGTAACCGACGATCTCGGTTTCGTGCTGCATCAGCGCCAGATCAAGCGATTCATAGTTGGCCAGTGCAGCGATCTGTTCGGCGGCGGCAACCGGAATTACCCCGCAGCGGGCTTCGGCACGGGCCAGCGCCACCTCGACTTCAATGTAACGTTCAATGAGGGATTTATCGGAAAACACAGCGCGCATTTCGGCGGTGCCGAACATGTCGCGAAACAGGGCGGAGTCAAAAACGGTGCTGGACATGAGCGAAGTCCTGAATATGTTGTTATTGATTGTACATATTTAATATGTCCGTACATAATTCTTACGCCTGCACTGATACACTGTCAACTCGCTTAATCGACAGAGCTGACAGAAGGCATGAACGAAACACGTTACGCAGTGGTTGCCAAAGATCTGATCGAGGCCATTGCCAGCGGTCGCTACCCGGTTGGCTCGCTGCTGCCGACCGAGTTCGAGCTGTGCGAGCTGTATGCCGTCAGCCGCCACACCGTGCGCGCCGCAATCACCCAGTTGCAGACTCAGGGCCTGGTGTCGCGACGCAAACGTGTCGGCACCCGGGTCGAGTCCGCGTCGCCCAGAGGCGGATATTCACAATCGCTGGCGACCGTCGCAGATCTGGCGCATCTGGCTGAAACCCAGGTGCGCAGCATCCGCAATGTCCGCCACTTCGTCGCGGACATTGCCGAAGCCCGTCGGCTGGGGCTGATACCGGGAGAGCATTACTTTTGCGTATCAAGCATTCGGGTCGACTGCGAAAACGTGCTCGCGCCACTGTGCTGGACGGACGTGTACGCCCAGGATAGCTATAGCGAGGTCATTGAGCTGGCGCGCGAGCAACCCGGCGAGCTGATCGCCGCGCTGATCGAACAGCATTTCGGTCGCCATATCGAGGTGATCGACCAACAAGTGCGCGCCGTACTGTTGACGAGCGAAATCGCCAAAAGCCTGAACGCCGAAACAGGTTCGCCGGGGCTGAAAATTCTGCGTCAGTATCGTGATGACACTGGCGGGGTGATGGTTGTGTCAGAGACGGTTCATCCCGAGGACCGCTTTACATTGGTCACACAGATGAAACGCGAGAAGGCCGTGAATCCAGTGTGAAGTCAAGGCGCTGGCGGGTGGGACCAGCGCCTTGTCGGTCAGCGACGTTTCAGCCGGTCGATGATCACCGCCAGCAACAGGATCGTGCCGCGAATCACGTACTGGTAGAAGGTGTCGATGTTCTTTAGATTCATCGCATTCTCGATAATCGCGAGGATCAGGACCCCTGCGATCACATGGCGGATCATCCCGATGCCGCCGCTGAGCGAAACACCACCCAATACGCAGGCTGAAATAATAGTCAGTTCGAACCCCTGACCAATCATCGGCTGACCCGAGGTCATGCGTGAAGCCAGTACCACGCCAGCCAGTGCACCGACGAGGCCGTGGACGGCGAAGATGATGATCTTGGTGCGATCAACATGAACACCGGCCAGCAACGCAGCTTCCTGGTTGCCGCCGATGGCCATGGTGTTACGCCCATAGGTGGTGTAGTTAAGCAGCCAGCCAAAGAACATGAAGCAGGCAATGGTGATCAGGATCGGCACTGGCACACCGTATATCTGGCCATTGCCGAAGACGAAGAAGTCCTCGTTGGAAACACCGACCGCCTTGCCGTTGGAGAAGATGTACGCCAGACCGCGCACAATCTGCATCGTCGCAAGCGTGGTGATCAACGCATTGATACGCAATTTGGCGATCACGATGCCGTTGATCAGGCCAACCACCAGCCCCAGCGCCAAGGCAGCGGAAACCCCCAGAAACACGCTGTCGGTATCGCGGATGACGATACCGGCGATGACTCCGGAGCAGGCCAGTACCGAACCGACCGACAGGTCGAAGTGCCCGGACGCCAGGCAAAACAGCATGGTGCAGGCGGCAATACCCACGGTGGAAATCGCAAGGCCGAGACCCCGCATGTTCAGCGGTGACATGAAGTTGTCGATGAACACGGCACACAGCAGGAAGATTCCCACGGCGGCCAGTAGCATCACCCAGTCATCGGCAAAACGACGCAGGTTCATGCCCTGACGGGGGGCCTGCAGGCTGGATTCGGTAGACATACGTACCTCTTTTTTATTGTTCATGGTCAGGGGACCGGTTATCAGCCGCGCGTGCGTGGCAGAGCCAATTGCAGGAGTCGCGACTCGTCAGCCTCGTCGCGGTTGAGTTCACCGGTGATCGCACCTTCGCTCATCACCAGAATGCGGTCGGAAATACCCATGACTTCCATCAGATCACTGGACACCACGATGACCGCAATTCCGTCGGCAGCCAGGTTGTGAATGATCTCGTAGATTTCGGACTTGGCACCGACGTCAATCCCGCGGGTAGGCTCGTCCAGCAACAGGACTTTCATCGGCATCGACAGCCAGCGACCGAGAATCGCCTTCTGCTGATTGCCGCCGGACAGAAACATGATTTGCTGCTCGGGCGATGGCGTCTTGACGTTCATCGACTTGATCTGGCTGCGCGCGTTATCGCGCTCCCAGCGCCCCTGAATCAGGCAACCGAGGTTCACATGCCGGGGGCGTGCACCGATGTTGATATTCTCCGCGACGCTGGACAGCGGCACGATACCTTCCTTCTTGCGGTCCTCTGGACACAACAGAATGCCTGCCTCGATCGAATCGCGCGGCGACTTGAGCGTCAGCGGTTTGCCGTCCAGTTGCAGAGTGCCCGCAGTGCTGCGGGTCAGCCCTGAAAGCAGGCGGAACAGCTCGGTACGTCCCGCACCGACCAGACCGAAGAAGCCCAGTACCTCGCCCTTGTGCACGGCAAAGGTGACCGGCTCGTGCAGACCTGGCCCCAACAGGCCGGTTACACGCAGGCTCGGCCCTTGATGCTGACGCGGTCGATAGTTGTAGATGTCCTGAATATCGCGGCCGACCATGCAGGTCACCAGCCGGTCATGATCGAGATCGGCCATCTGCTCGAAGGTTTTTACAAAGCGACCGTCCTTGAACACCGTCACGGCATCGCAGACGCGAAAGATTTCTTCCATGCGATGGGACACGTAGAGAATCACCCGTCCCTCATCGCGTAACCGCACAATGATCGCCATCAGGCGGTCAATCTCGCGCGCCGACAGGCTGCTGGTGGGCTCGTCAAAAGCGATGACGTGCGCATTGCGGGACATGGCCTTGGCAATTTCCACCAATTGTCGCTGGCCCAATGAAAGGTCGCCCAGACGAGTGCGCGGATTGATTTCGTCAGCCAGCCCTTTGAGCAGCTCGCCGGCCCGACGATACATCGCGCCGCGATTGATCAGGCCAAAACGATTGGGCATGTGCCCAAGCAGAAGGTTCTCGGCGACCGTCATCTCAGGCACCAGATGCAGCTCCTGATGAATCACCGCCACACCCGCCGCAATGCTCTCGGCGGTGGATTTGAACTGGTAGCTGTGCTCTCCGATCTGCAAGGTGCCACTGTTGGGCTGATAAGAGCCGCCGAGGATTTTCAGCAGCGTGGATTTACCGGCACCGTTCTCGCCCATCAAGGCGTGAACACTGCCGGGGCGCGCTTCGAAGCTGATGTCCGAAAGCGCCTTTACGCCGGGAAAGACCTTGCCGATGCCGTTGAAGCGCAAGGCACCGTTTATGGATGTTTGCTCGATAGCCTGTTGCATGAAACCAACCTCCTCGCACGTGCGAGGGGCCTGAAAATCAGGCCCCTCAGTCAACTCACTTCCACAGACCGATCTTGGTCAGTACTTCCTGGAAGTTGGCGCGGGTGATCAGTGTCACATCGTCCATAGCGGTATATTTAGGCGGTTCAACGCCCTCGGTGACCCACTTATACACATACAGCGCGGTGTTGTAGCCTTCCTTGTCCGGGCTTGGCAGCATGGAGCCAAAGAAACCACTCTCTTTTTTCTTCAGCTCATCAATGGCATCGGTGCCGTTGATACCGATCCCGATGACGTTTTTCGCGCTGAAACCATTGCTCGCCGTCGCGCGTACGCCCCCCAGCACGGTGTTGTCGTTCATGCCCCCGATGATCAGGTTTTTGGCATCGCCCGGCAGTTTTGGCAGCGCCGAGTTGGTGGCGTCCATGCTGCCTGGTACATCAAGGGTTTTCTGCGCGGTGAACAGGATGTGATCTTTCGGCAAACCGGCCTCTTCCAGCGCCTTCACAGAACCATCAGTGCGTTTCTTACCGGTGTCCAGCTCGTTGTAAGTGTTGATGATCGCGTAGGTGCCTTTCCACCCGCTCTCATCCCACTTGCGATTCTTCGCTTCGGTGGCCATGGCGGCACCTTGCTTCTGGCCCACTTCAAAGGCTGCCATGCCAAGATATGGCACGTCCTCCATGAAGTTGCCTTTGGCGTCGACAAAGCGATCGTCCACGGCCATGACCTTCAGGTTGTTAGCTTTGGCCTTGGCCACAATCGCAGGGCCGAGAGACACGTCAGGCGGGCAGATCACAAAGCCCTTGGCATCGTTGGCGGCCAGGCTGTCGATAGCGGAAAGGGTTTTTTCACCGTCTGGCACGGCGATCTTGAGCACAGTAAAACCATGCTCCTTGCCGGCTTTTTCGGCCGCGGCCCATTCGGCCTGGAACCATGGTTCTTCAGCCTGCTTGACCAGAAAGCCGATTTTGACTTCTTCGGCAGCGGAGGTGATGCCACTCATGCCCAGGATGGCGGTAGTGACGGCGGCACAGCACAGGGAACGAATCCCGTGACGACTCAACATAGCTAACTCCTTATTTTTATTGAATAGCTACAGCGACCAGCGAGGTGGCGGTTGCAAACGCGAAGGCGTCTGAAAACCGATTAAATAGTCATACCATATAATGAATGACCGCTATGTAACCGAATGTCACTCTGGATCTGCCGCCGCCCTGTCCGTTTCCGTAAAGCACGTCGACACTCTGATTTTCTCAACCGGCAAAACGCCGACAAGGCATTCCGGTCACGCCGACGTGCGCCATCAGTAGCGAGCCGTCGAACTGACCATGGGCATCGGCAGGTGCGGCACTGGTGACGTACAGCGTCTTCAGGTCAGGACCGCCGAACACACAACTGGTGGGATGACTGACGGGCAGTTCGACAATCCGGTCAACGCCGCCATTGGGGGCAAAACGGATCAGGCAGCTGCCGTCCCAGCGTGCATTCCAGACATACCCTTCGGCATCCATCGCCGAGCCGTCGGGTGAGCCTCGATCGTGTTTTGCCGCCCATACCTTGCGTGCCCCCAAAGCACCGTCTGCGAGCACCGGATAGCGATAAATGACGTCGTCGAGGGTATCGGCGCTGTACAGCACGCTGCCGTCCGTGTTCCAGAGCAGTGTGTTGACGATGCCCTGCCCGTCCAGCAAACGCGTTACGCGAGCGTCAGGGTCGACGCGGAAAAGCCCGCCCGAACGGCGAACCAGGGGCACATCGTCACCTTCGGCATCGATATTGTTCTGCATGCTGCCCAGCCACAATCGCCCACTCGCATCACAACGGGCCTCATTGGCTCGATTGCCGAGGGTCGGGTCTGCCACACAGAACAGCGCCAACGAAGTCTTTTCGGATTGCAGGTCAAGACGATAGACACCGCTGGCCAGTGTCACCAGCGCGTCGCCCTTCCCGGTTGGAATAAAAGCAGAGACCGGCTCGGGCATGCGCCATTGGCGATATTCTCCGGCAACCAGCCGGCAGACCAGAAAACCGGCAATATCGACCCAATACAGACCCTGCGTCTCGGCATCCCAGAAGGAGCCCTCGGCCAGCTTGAAACGGTGCTCGGAAACGGGCAGCCAATTCATGAAAAATGTCCTTTGTTATTGTTGTAAAGGCACTTTCGGATATTTGTGTCAACGTCTTGTCCAACCTGCGTGCCCGATCGACGTGCTACATAGGCATCCGTCGGATCGAACAGCGCTGAAGCCAGACGGCAGTGACGCTGCCACTACTAAATAGTATTACAATTTATTTTTCAAGTGGCATTTTATAGGCTATAAATCCATGCATCGGCTTGAATCCGATCAAATAGTCTTACCAATAAAAATAAAAGCAGGCAGATCAGATGAAAACACATGCTCTCCTCAGCACCCTCGGACTGTCCTTGATGATCAGCACCTTGACTGCACAGGCCGCTGCGCTCTCCAGCGAACACAGCCACTTCGGCCAACTGCCCGACGGCACCACCGTCGAGAAATACACCCTGCGCAACAGCCATGGCGTGCAGGCCAGCATCATCACCTATGGCGCAACGCTGCAATCGCTGCTGGTGCCTGACAAGGCCGGAAAGGTCGAAGACATCGTGCTGGGCTTCGACGATGTTCAGGGCTATCAGAACAACGGCACAGTTTATTTCGGCGCGACCATCGGCCGTTTCGGCAACCGGTTGGCGGGCGGCAAATTCAGTCTGAATGGCAAGACCTATCAGGTCCCGCTCAATGACAAGACCAACGCCTTGCACGGCGGTACCCAGGGTTTCGACAAGCGATTGTGGAAGGCCGAAGAAACTAAAAACGGCGATTCGGTCGGCGTAAAACTGACCTACCTGTCGCCGGATGGAGAGATGGGTTTTCCGGGTACATTGAAGACTGAAGTCACTTACAGCCTGAACGAGAAAAACGAGCTGAAGATCGACTACCGCGCCACCACCGACAAACCGACGGTGTTGAATCTGACCAACCATAGTTACTTCAATCTGGCAGGTGCAGGCAGTGGCGATGTTCTCGAGCAGGTCGCTACGCTGCACGCTTCGCACTACACCCCGGTCAACGACAAGCTGATACCAACCGGTGAACTGCCTGCCGTCGCGGGCACACCGATGGACTTCCTCAAGCCCACTGCGTTCGGCAAGCACATCAAGGACGATCATCAGCAATTGAAATATGCCGAACCCAAACAGGGCGGCTTTGACTTCAACTGGGTACTCGACAGCAAGGGTGATCTGAAGAAGCTGGCTGCGGAGGTCAGCGATCCGCAATCGGGCCGCAAACTGCAGTTATTCACCACAGAGCCAGGCGTACAGCTGTACACCGGCAATTTCCTGGATGGCAGCATTCACGGCAAAGCGGGCAAGGTCTACCCGCACTGGGGTGCGTTCACCCTGGAAACCCAGCACTATCCCGATGCGCCCAACCAGCCGAAATTCCCCAGCACACGGCTGGATCCCGGCAAGGTCTACACCCAGACAACCGTGTTCAAGTTCCTCAACAACTGATGCGTAGTGCCGCCCGGCCTCGGATACTCAAGAGCCGGGCGACTCACAAGCTTACTGGTTGCGCTTCATTGCCGTCGTCAACGTATCCACGTTGTAGCGGAACATCTTCGCGTAGGTTGGCGCAGGGCCGTCTGCTGGCGACAAGGATTCTACGTACAACTCACCACCCGGCTGCGCGCCGCTGGCTTCGGCAATCTGCTTGACCAGTCGCGGGTCACTGGAGTTCTCGAAAAAGTAGGCACTGACATGCTCGGCCTTGATCTGACGGATCAGTTTCGAGACATCGGCTGCCGACGCTTCCGATTCGGTAGACAGGCCCAACGGCGACAGGAACGTCACACCGTAGGCATCGCCGAAGTAACCGAACGCGTCATGAGAGGTGAGGATCTTGCGCTTGGCGTTCGGAATCGAATGAATCTGATCGCGGGCATAAATGTCCAGCTGCTGCAGCTCGACAATATAGCGATCGCCGTTGGCCTGATACACGCTGGCGCCTTCAGGGTCGGCTTTCTTCAGCGCAGCGATAATGTTGCGCACATAAATAACCCCATTGGCAGCGCTGTTCCAGGCGTGCGGGTCGACAATGCGCTTGCCATCCTCATCCATACTGCGGGTTTTGACGCCCTCAGAGAGCACCACCGGCTTGCCCTTGTAGCCTGACGCCTTGATGAGACGATCCATCCAGCCTTCCAGATGCAGGCCGCTGACAAACGCCAGATCGGCGTTTTTCAACGCCTGGGCGTCACTGGGCGTCGGCTCGTAGACATGCGGGTCGCCGTTCGGACCGATCAGCGATTTGACGTGAACACGGTCACCGCCGACGTTACTGACCATGTCGGCAATGACCGTGAACGACGCGACGGCTTCCAGCGGTTTGGCCTGGGCCAGGGTGGCGAATGCAGACAGCGCCAGTGCAGCTATGGAACTCAACACCATCAATCGTTTCATGACGTACCTTTTCAGTGAGCCAGGTGAGGTTTGGGAAACAGCCGACGCACGATGCCCGTGCGTCCGAACAACAGGGACAGGCCATAGAACGCGCTGGCGGTGAGCACGATGGCCGGCCCGGAGGCAACGCCAAGGTGGTAGGAAACGATCAGGCCGATCAGGCCCGACAACGTCGCCAGCAGCGTCGAAATCACCATCAGCCCACTTAACGAGTTGGTCCAGAAACGTGCGGCGGTTGCCGGCAGCATCATCATGCCCACCGCCATCAGGGTGCCCAGCGCCTGAAAACCTGCAACCAGGTTCAACACCACCAGCAGCAGAAATAAAACGTGGTACAGCGAACCACGACCGCCAACCGCCCGCAGGAAGCCCGGATCGAAACACTCCAGAACCAGCGGTCGATAAATCACCGCCAACAGAATCAGCGTGAAGGACGCGATGCTGCCGACCATATAGATAGCCGTGTCATCAATGGCCAGGATCGTGCCGAACAGCACATGCAGCAGATCGACGCTGGAGCCGTGCAGCGAGACGATCATGACCCCGGCCGCCAGCGAGGTCAGGTAAAAGCTGGCAAAGCTGGCGTCTTCACGCAACGCGGTCAGTCGACTCACCAGTCCGGACAGCAAGGCCACTGCCAGACCGGCGATCAGTCCGCCAAACCCCATTGCGGGCAACGACAGGCCGGCGAGTATAAACCCCACCGCAGCCCCCGGCAGCACCGCATGGCTCATGGCATCCCCGACCAGACTCATGCGCCGCAGCATCAACAACACGCCCACCGGCCCCGAACCAACGCCCAACGCCAGGCACGCGACCAGTGCGCGGCGCATGAAGCCGAATTCGATAAACGGCTCGACGACCAGGCAGTAGAGCATCATCAGCGCACGTCCTCGGCATCACACAGCATGGCGTCAGGGCTCCAGTACTCGGCCATATTGCGTGCCTTGCGCAGGTTGGCGACGCTGAGCACCTGCGATGTCTCACCCCAGGCAATGGCCTCGCGGGCCATCAGCAGCGTCTGCGGAAAGTGCTGACGAACCTGTTCGATATCGTGCAGAACGGCAATTACCGTGCGCCCCTGCCCGTGCCAGGCGCGCACCAGTTCCAGAAGATCACGCGTAGTGCGTGCGTCGATGGCGGTGAACGGCTCGTCCAGCAGGATCACCGAAGCGTCCTGCAGCAACAGCCGGGCAAACAGCACCCGCTGGAACTGGCCGGATGACAACGATCCGACACTGCGTCCTTCAAACCCGTCCAGACCGACCGTGTGCAGTGCCTCTCCGGTGAGTCGCGCATGATTGCGTGTCAGGCTGCGAAACGGCCCGATGCTATGCCACGCCCCCATCGAAACGGTGTCGGCGACACTCAGCGGAAAGCTGCCATCGATTTCTGCGGCCTGAGGCAGATAGCCAATCGTCCGGGTTGCCAGGCGGCCCCGGTCGACGTGCCCCTGAGCAGGCTTCATGGTGCCGGCGATGGCCTTGATCAGGGTCGATTTGCCCGCCCCGTTCGGCCCTACGATGGCCGTCAGGCTGCCCGCCTCGAAACGCCCGCTGATGTGATGCACCGCCGGCCGGCGCTCATACGCCACGGTGAGGTTTTCCAGAGCGATGGCGGCACTCATGGGATAGCCACCGACCAGCCGATGGCCAGCCAGAGCAATATCAGTATCGCCAGAGAAAACAGGACCCGTTTCCAGGCCGATTGAGCCAGCACGGAGCCCGCTATGGAAGAGCTTGCTCTTGAAGAGGTGGAAGAAGTCTTCACGCGAAAGTAACCTGCAACTATTTGTTACAGTATTACATACCAATCCGATAAATGTTATTAAATAACATTCATCCGTGAACGCCCTTGTCCAGACAAGCCTTGAACCCGTGTTGCAGGTCGTTGATCAGTGCACCTGCCAAGTGAATCTGTCCGGCGCACGACCTCCATGCTCCCGGCGAGCCGCTGCCGCTGATTGCGGTGAAAATGCCTGGCCCGAATAGGCGCGTGCCGGGTGAAAACGATGGTCTGCCACGCCTGCCGGATGTGACCTACCCCTTATGGATCAGGCCTAATACCCTGAAGGCCCATGAGCCGACAAGGACAAGCCCGGGCTTATAACTCCGCCGTGCGGTACTTGTAGAGCTGCACCCGACTCTATACTGTACATGCAAACAGTAAAGGGGCACTTCATGCAGCTTATCGACAAGCTCAGCATTCTGGCGGACGCCGCCAAGTACGATGCGTCGTGCGCCAGCAGTGGAGCACCCAAACGCAGTTCGCAGGACAAGTCCGGGCTGGGCTCCACCAACGGCATGGGCATCTGCCATAGCTACACGCCCGATGGGCGTTGCGTGTCGCTGCTGAAAATCCTGCTGACCAATTTCTGTCTTTACGACTGCCAGTACTGCGTCAACCGCCGCTCCAGCGATGTGCCCCGCGCGCGCTTCACTCCCGAAGAAGTGGTCACCCTGACCCTGGACTTTTATCGTCGAAATTGCGTGAGCGGGCTGTTTTTGAGTTCCGGAATCATTCGCTCTGCGGATTACACCATGGAGCAATTGGTCGAGGTCGCTCGGCTATTGCGCGAAGTGCATGAGTTTCGCGGCTATATCCACCTCAAGACCATTCCCGACGCCGATCCGGCGTTGATCGAAAAAGCCGGCCGCTATGCCGATCGTCTCAGCGTCAACATCGAGTTGCCGACCGACCTGAGTCTGCAGACCCTCGCCCCCGAAAAAGACGTGGCATCCATCAAACAGGCCATGCAGACGATCTATACCGGCGAGCAGACAGTGCGCAACGAGCCGCGCTCGCCGCGCTTTGCCCCGGCCGGGCAAAGTACCCAGATGATTGTCGGTGCCGACGCGACCGACGACAGCACCATCCTGCACAGCGCACAATCGCTGTACAGCAATTTCAAACTGCGCCGGGTCTATTATTCGGCCTTCAGCCCGATTCCCAACAGTCCCGACAGCGTACCGCTGGCAGCGCCGCCTTTGATGCGCGAGCACCGGCTGTATCAAGCCGACTTCCTGCTGCGCGGCTATGGCTTTACCGCAGGTGAACTGCTCAGCGGCCCGGGCGATCTGGCGCTGGACATCGATCCCAAGCTGGCCTGGGCACTGGGCAACCGGCAGGTGTTCCCGCTGGACCTGAACAAGGCAGACGCGGCACTCATTGCCCGAGTGCCGGGCATCGGAATCCGAACCACTCAGCGGCTGGTCGAGTTGCGCAGACAGCGACGCATCCGCTACGAAGACCTCACCCGTATGCGTTGCATACTCGCCAAGGCGAAACCGTTCATCATTACCAGCGATTACCACCCGCCGCATGCGGAAACCACCAGTGAGTTTCTGCACCACCAGTTGCGTGATCGGCCGCAGCCTCAACAAATGGGGCTGTGGGGATGATCTGCCTGGATTGCGACGACCTGTTCGACACCTGGCGGCAACAGGCGCGCTGGCTGTTGAGCCATGAAATAGACCCCAGCCAGGTCAGCTGGAAATCACCGGACGCTGCCGACCTGTTTGGCAGCGAAGAAGAATACCCCCGCGAATCAGGGCCCTTTCAGGCGCGGGTTCCGCTGGAGTTGTTGCAGTTGCTGGAAAGCGCCTCGCGTTATAGAGGTGATCAGCGCTGGAGCCTGCTCTACGAGGTGCTGTGGCGCGTGACCCACGGTGACCGTACCGCCATGATGGCTGGCGACAGGCTTGGCAGTGAGCTGCATCGTCGCCTCAAGTCCGTCAGGCGCGAGGCGCATCACCTGCACGCGTTTCTGCGTTTTGTCGCGTTGCCGCCTGTCGATGCAGCGATCATGCGTCCGCAATACGTGGCATGGCATGAGCCTGCTCACGATATTCTGCTCAGTGCCAGCGAGCACTTCATCGGCCGCATGGGCCAGCACCGCTGGATGATCGCCACGCCCCATGATGGCGTGTACTACGACGGCAAACAGTTGATTCACGAACGCCGCTGCCCCGAAGCGTGGCAAACCATGGCCCGGCAGGTCGAAGATCCGCACGGCGAATTATGGCTCACGTATTACAGCCACATCTTCAACCCGGCCCGCCTGAACCCCAAGGTCATGGAAGGCCACTTTCCTTCGCGCTTCTGGAAGAACCTGCCCGAAGGCCCGTTGATTCCTGCGCTCATTACCCAGGCGCGCACCGGCAAACAGCGGGATGGCCAGGCCAGCAATATCGCCGCCCGCCCTGGCAAAAAGATTGCCCTCAAGGATTGAGGGCACAAAAAGCTGGCCCGCAGCAGAGCGTCAAGAACGGTGGTGCTAGGCTTTCTAAATCGTCACCCGCCCCTCGATACAGGTGAGGGTCGATCCACCTACCCAGATATCCTCACCGGTACGCTGGATGAATACTCGCCCCTTGCGCCCGAGCGCAGCGCCCTGACTGACGATGTAATGGTCCGGGGCCAGCCCCTCCTCCAGAAACCAGTGGGCAATACCAGCGTTCAGGCTGCCGGTCACCGGGTCTTCAGCCATGCCGTCGCCCGGTATAAATGCCCGTACTTCAAAGTGGGCTTCTTCGCCATCTACCGCAGGATCCCATGGCCCTATGACACCGATCTTGAGGCCGCTCAATTGCGCATAATCGGGTTGCAAAGCCAGAACACTGGCGCGATCTGCCAGCCTGAACGCAACCCAGCCAGGACCGTTGTCCACCCAACGGGCACCGATAATATCGTCTGCGCCAAGCCCCATACCCAGACGAACCCGCTGGACAAGGTCAGCGTCTACAGCACCCGAACGCAGCAACGGCGGCGCAGTGAACGCCAGACCGGAGCCCTCACGGCGGATACGTACCAGACCGATGCCGCACTCCTGAATAATTTCTTCGCCGTCTGCCACACCACAACTTTCCAGCCAGGCATGGCAGCTGCCCAACGTTGGATGTCCAGCGAAAGGCAGTTCTCCAAGCGTGGTGAAAATACGCACGCGGTAGTCGGCTCGCGGGTCTGTCGGCTCGAGCAAAAACGTGGTTTCACTCAGGTTGGTCCAGCGTGCAAAAGCGGCCATCTGCTCATCGCTCAGTCCCTCCGCGCCAAGCACCACAGCCAGCGGGTTGCCGAGCAAAGGCTGATCGGTGAAGACGTCCAGTTGTTTGAAATCAAACGAGCGCATCAGGGCTTCCTGTCCGGGAATAAAAACCAAGATTGACACGCATCCTGCGGGGTGGACAACGGGAAATTGAACCAACGTCCGCGCTGACCGCTCACAGCTGTTGCAGGCACAAGCAATATTCACACAGCACCTGCTGTCAATGTTCACACACCAGAGGCAGGCTACTCGAGGTTCATCCATGCTCGACAGTCCAACCCGACATTTGCTCGGCACGTTATGCCAGACAATGGCCGACAAGCCGTTTCTGGTTGTGACCGGTGCAGGCATCAGTACCGCATCCGGTATTCCGGACTACCGCGACGAGCAAGGCGTGCGGCGTGGCAAGCAGCCGATGATGTATCAGGAATTTGTCGGCAACCCCGCTGCGCGTCAGCGCTACTGGGCGCGGGCGATGCTGGGCTGGCCGCGCATCTACGCAGCTCAGCCCAATGCAGCCCATCAGACACTGGCTGCGCTACAGGCCGATGATGTCATTACCGGCCTGATCACCCAGAACGTCGATGCGCTGCATACCCAGGCCGGAAGCCGGGACGTCGTCGAACTGCACGGCAGCCTGCACCGCGTGCTCTGCCTGGATTGCCAGCAGGGTAGCGACCGGGCAGCTATTCAGGAGCAGATGCTGGAGCACAATCCTTATCTGGTCGGCGTTCATGCCATTCAGGCCCCCGATGGCGACACCCTGCTGGACCCGACGTTCGAGGCGGGTTTCAAGGTGCCACGCTGTGCCTATTGTCGTGGCGACAGGCTCAAGCCGGACGTCGTGTTCTTCGGTGAAAACGTCGCTGCACAGACCGCAGCCAAAGCAACACTGAGCGTCGAGCAGGCTGAAGGTCTGCTGGTAGTCGGCACCTCACTGATGGCCTGGTCGGCGTTCCGCCTGTGCAAAGCGATGGTCGAACAGGGCAAACCGGTCATCGCTATCAACCATGGCAAGACCCGGGCGGACGAACTGCTTGAAATGAAGATTGAGGCGCCCTGCGAGCACGCACTGCCGTGGATTGCCGAGCAACTGGATGCCCGTTAAAACAACCCCAGTTGCCCGCCGATCAGTGTGCTGAAATCATCATCCACAAACGGCAGGATTGCGTCGGCCAGCGGTTGTAGCTGACGAGTCACGTAGTGATCGTAGTCAATCGGCGCATGACGGATCTCCAGAGGTTCCGGCCCGGCGGTGGTTATCACGTAGCTGATCCAGCCACCACTCTGATACTGCCGCGGACGCCCCTGCTGGTCGTTGTACTCGTCGGCAAGTCGTGCAGCGCGGACATGCGGCGGCACGTTGCGCTGGTAGTCATCCAGCTTGCGGCGCAAGCGCTTGCGGTAGATCAACAGATCATCCAGCTCGCCTGCAAGGGTGCGCTGCACGTAGTTACGCACATAGTCCTGATAAGGCTGACGCTTGAAAATGCGCAGGTACAGCTCCTGCTGAAACTGCTGAGCCAGTGGCGACCAGTCGGTGCGGACGGTTTCCAGCCCCTTGTAAACCATCTCTTCGGAGCCGTCAGCGCGTGTTACCAGGCCGGCATAACGCTTTTTGCTGCCCTCCTCCGCGCCGCGCACAGTGGGCATCAGAAACCGGCGAAAATGGGTTTCATATTGCAGTTCAAGGGCGCTGTTCAAGCCATATTCAGTGTGCAGATGCTCGCGCCACCACTGGTTGACCTGCTGCACCAGTGCCTTGCCAATGTTTGCCGCCTCTTCCTGCCCATGAGGACGGCCCAGCCAGACAAATGTCGAGTCGGTATCGCCGTAGATCACGGTATGCCCCTGCGCCTGGATAAGGTCGCGGGTCTTGAGCATGATTTCATGCCCGCGCAAGGTGATCGACGAGGCCAGCCGCGGATCGAAAAATCGGCATCCGCTCGACCCCAGCACACCATAGAAGGCATTCATGATGATCTTCAGCGCCTGCGACAACGGCGCATTCCGCTCGCGCTTGGCGGCCTCCCGACCTTGCCATACGCGCTCGACAATCGCCGGCAGGCTATGGCGAGTGCGGGAAAAGCGTGCGCCGCGAAAGCCTGGTACCGACGCGCTGTCCTCCGGATGGCGCATGCCTTCGATCAATCCCACCGGATCAATGAGAAAGGTGCGAATGATCGAGGGATAAAGGCTTTTGTAGTCCAGCACCAGCACTGATTCATACAGCCCTGGCCGGGAATCCATCACAAAACCGCCGGGGCTGGCCTCCGGCAAGCGCTCGCCCAGATTGGGCGCAACGAACCCCTGACGATGCATCAGCGGGATATACAGGTGACAGAAGGCCGCGACCGAACCACCGCTACGGTCGGCGGGCAGGCCCGTTACGGTGGCACGCTCGAGCAGAAAAGTCAGTAACTGGGTCTTGGCGAAGATCCGCGTCACCAGCTCGCAGTCCTTAATGTTGTAACGCGCCAGCGCAGGCTTGTCCTCAGCGAACATACGGTTGATTTCGTCCATGCGCTGGTAAGGCGTATCAATGGCCTTGCCCTCACCCAGCAGCGTCTGCGACACGTATTCGAGGCTGAACGACGGAAAGCTCCAGGTCGCCGAACGTAATGCCTCGATGCCATCGATGATCAGCCGCCCGCTGACCTCGGCAAAAAAATGGTTGTTGCGGCTGCCATGCTCACGCCAGCCCATCGTTTCACCGCCACGCCCGAGCCGCAACGGCACGTTCAGGCGCTGTGCATGCTCATGCAGCACGCGCAAATCGAACTGCACAACGTTCCAGCCGATAATCGCGTCAGGATCGTGCAGCGCCAGCCAGTCGTTCAGACGTTCCAGCAACTGTGCGCGGGTGTCGCAATAATCCAGCTGGAAATCCAGCGCCCCGTCGCCGCCGTTGACGGGCCCCAGCATGTAGACCTGACGCTGACCACAGCCTTCCAGCGCAATGGAATACAGCTCACCACGCGCGGTGGTTTCGATATCCAGAGACACCAGTTTGAGGCTGGGACGGTACTCGGGGGCTGGTCTGATCTGGGCATCGCAGATCAAGCCCCCGGCGTCTGGCGTGCCACTGAACTGCACCGGCGCAGTGATGAAGCGCTCCATCAGGTAGCGTTCGGGCGGTCGAATGTCTGCTTCGTAAACGTCTACATTGCCTCGGCGCAACAGTTTCTCGATGTTCATCAGCTGGCGGTGCTGCTGGCAATACACCCCGAGCACCGGGCGATGGCGAAAGTCGCAGAGCTCCAGCGGGCGCAACTCCACACCACGCTCGGCACGCAGCAATGACCGGGCGCGCTCGCCCTGCTCGGCGGGAATAAAGGCGACAGAGGGCTGACAAGGCAGGCGGATATGACGAGGCCCCTGATCGGTGGCCAACCAGAAGTCGACCTCGGTCCCGGCAGGCGTATCTTGCCAGTGCCGACTCAGAATGAAGCCCTGCTGTACATCCAAAGCTGTTACCTCGACCGCATGGTGAAACGGATGATTCTACTTGGCTATGGGTTTAAAGGCGCGCGTGGGGGGCGAATTCGAGGCATATTCCGGACACGGATAATTGATTCCTCCTATTCCCTTGATCTTTATTTACTTCTTGATCGATTCTGCGCACTGCACGATTCTGTAGTGCCCCTGAAAATGCACTACAGTCTTTCAGGTCCCGATCACGGAGAGCACCATGAAAACCGTCGCCCAGCTATTGAAGTTGAAAGACCTGCAAAACCAGCATGTGCATACCATCGGCCCGGATCAGATGGTCCTCGATGCGCTCAGGCTGATGGCGGAAAAGAACATTGGTGCATTACCGGTGGTCGAGGGCAACCTGGTGGTCGGTGTCGTCAGCGAACGCGACTATGCGCGCAAGGTCATCCTCAAGGGACGCTCATCGGTGGGCACGCCGGTCAGGGACATCATGAGCAGTAAAGTCATTACCGTCGACTCGCAACAGAGCGTTGAAGCCTGTATGGGGATCATGACCGACAGCCATCTGCGCCACCTGCCGGTCGTAGAAGGCGGCCAGCTGCTGGGCCTGCTGTCGATTGGCGACCTGGTCAAGGAAGCCATTGCCGAACAGGCCAGCCTGATACAGCAGCTCGAGCAGTATATTCGCGGCGAGTGACCTGAACGATGCGTCAGGCGCAGCGCGCGATTGCCGCGCGCTGCGCAGGTCATTCAGTCATCCAGCGTCTTGCCAGGTGCCCCACCCTTGACCGGCTTGCCCGGTTTCTCGGCCGGCGCAGGCTTGGCTTCCGGCTCAGGTGGTGGCGCAGATGCCTCTTTCTCGCGCATCGGCATCTGGTCAATAGTGGCAAAGATCTCTTTGGGGTCTATCGACTCTGACTTGCCGATGGTCTTATCAATCTTCTTCTCACCGTCCTTGCCCACCAGAATGACCTTGGTGCCTACCCCGGCACCCAGTTTCAACTCACGAATCAAGGCCATGGTCGACTGGGGGTCCATGCTCTTGCCGTTTCGTTCGCCGATAGTGTTGACCACCGTGAACAGCACCATATTGCGCTGCGCAAAGGCTTCGCGATTGGCAGGCTCGTCCAGCGCTTTCTTGAGGCTGACCAAAGCCGGATCGACCGGGCTGGGCGCGATGACGATCAAGGGGCGCGACTTTCCGCGCTCCTGCGCCAGAGGGTTGTCGCTGTCAGCGGCAAGCGCTGTACCGGCAGCGACAAGCAGGGTGGCAAGGGTCAGGGACCGGATCAACATGGTGGGCTCCTTTCAAATCCATTGGGTAGCCATCGCGTGCAGACAGACACGATGCTGTTCTGTTCTACCGCATATGGGTCATCCCGGTACAGCCCGATGTAGTCCTTTTCCTTAATCCCTTGCTTCAGCCAGCCCGTTCAGGCGACCGATAACAAGCACTGTCGAGGCTCGCCAGCAGGCGTTCAACGATCTGCTCTGCCTCTGCTGCGTCGAGCACCAGAGGTGGCAAAAGGCGGATGACCTTGCCCCGGGTGACGTTGATCAGCAAGCCGTGCTCTTCAGCCGCAATGCGGGTCAATGCAGGTATCGCCTGGCGCAATTCGATACCGATCATCAGCCCCAGGCCACGAATTTCCAGTACCTGCGGGTGAGCGCCAAGCGCCTCGCGCAGCCTGTCAAGCAAGTGCCTGCCTTGCAAGACGGCGTTTTCTACCAACGCCTGCCGCTCAATGATATCGACCACCGTACAACCGACCCGGCAGGCCAGCGGGTTGCCGCCGAAGGTGCTGCCGTGACTGCCAGGAGTGAACAGTTCCGCGGCTCTGCCGCGCGCCAGACAGGCACCGATCGGTATGCCGTTGCCCAGCCCTTTGGCCAGGGTCATGACATCCGGCACGATGCCTTCATGCTGAAAGGCAAACCACTTTCCGGTGCGCCCCATGCCAGTCTGAATTTCATCAAGCATCAGCAGCCAGTCGCGCCGCGTGCAGCGCTCTCTCAGTGCCTTGAGGTAGCCGCCCGGCGCCATCTGCGCGCCGCCCTCGCCCTGAATCGGCTCAACCAGTACGGCGGCGATCCGATGCCCGTGAGTCAGACAAACCTTATCGAACGCTACCAGATCGCCAAATGGGACTTTGACGTAATCCCCCGGCAAGCTGCTGAAACCCAGGCGCACGGCCGGTCCGTCGCTGGCCGACAGCGTGCCCAGCGTGCGGCCGTGAAAGGCGTTTTCCATGACCACCACCAGCGGCCGCTCGATGTACTTGTGCCAGCCATGCAGACGCGCCAGCTTGAGTGCAGTCTCATTGGCCTCGGCACCTGAATTGTTGAAGAACACCCGGTCCAGCCCCGACAAGCGGGCCAGCTTCTGCGCCAGACGCTGCTGCCAGTCGATGGTGTAGAGATTGGAGGTGTGCAGCAGCAGACCCGCCTGATCACGAATTGCCTCGACCAGCAACGGATGCGAATGGCCGACGTTGGTCACCGCCACGCCCGCCATGGCATCCAGGTATTCGCGCCCGCTTTCATCCCACAGACGCGTACCCAAGCCACGCGTAAAACTCAGGGCCAGAGGTTGGTAAGTGCTCATCAGGCAGGCAGTGGTCATGGCGTGAAGCTCCTTGGGTACGTTTCGGTTTTTGCAGTATCGTTAACCACCCCTTATGGATAAATATCAAAATACTTCAATCATTTTAAAGCAGGGCTTGATAATGGATTTGTTTCAGGCGATGCGTGTGTACGTAAAGGTCGTTGAGTCAGGCAGCCTGACGGCAGCAGCGCAGGGGTGTTCGATTTCCACCACTATGGTCGGCAACCACTTGCGCGCGCTGGAGCAGCGCCTGGGCGTCAGCCTCTTGCAGCGCACAACCCGGCGCCAGCGCCTGACGGAGTTCGGCACTGCGTATTACGAGCGTTGTCTGGAGGTGCTGGGGCTGGTGGCCGAGTCCGAACAGCTGGCTGAACAGGCACAAGGCGATCCCACCGGCACGCTGCGCATCACCGCACCGCTAACCTTCGGTTCCGAGGAGCTGGCCCCTGCCCTGGTCGAGTTCTCGCAACGCTTTCCCGACGTCAGGCTCGATCTGGTGCTGACCAATCAGCGCCTTGACATGATTGATAATGGTTTCGACGTCGCCATTCGCCTGGGCAACATTCCAGAGTCCTCGCCACTCATTGCACGCCCCCTGCAGGACTACACCCTGACCATCTGCGCCGCGCCGGATTATCTGGCTCGCCACGGAGCACCGGCGCACCCCGAGGATCTTTGCGCACACAATTGCCTGGCATTTGCTTACCCGGCAGGAGACGAGTGGCGCACAGCGGGTACCCAGTGGCGTATGACCGGGCCGAAAGGTGAAGTACTGGTGGATGTAAGTGGTTCGATGGTTGCCAACACGTCGGCCGGTCTTTATCAGGCGGCTCGTGCAGGAATGGGGGTGGTGATGCTCCCGGACGCGTTGGTTCAGAGAGACTTGCAGGAGGGCCGGCTGGTTGCACTGCTCCCGGACTACCATTTGCCCAGACGACCGATGAACCTGCTGTACGTGCAGGACCGTTACCGATTGCCCAAGCTGAGAAGTTTCGTGGAGTTCGCGACGGGGCGCTGGGGGCGGTAAAGGCTTACCGCCGGAATGTGATCAAAATCGACTCCGGTGCGCAGCGTTGCCCGCTGCACCGGAGTCTACCTGGGCTAGTATCAGACCTTGAATCGGCTGACCAGACTTTGCAGATGCACGCCCAGACGAGCAAGCTCTACGCTCGACGCGGCAGTCTCTTCACTGGCAGATGCGGTTTGTTCGGAAATGTCACGCACATTCAACACACTGCGATTGATCTCTTCGGCGACCGCACTTTGCTCTTCAGCGGCAGCGGCAATCTGGTGGTTCATCGTCTCGATCGTCGAAATCGCCTGGGTCATGTTATTGATGGAAGCGCCAGCATTGCGTGTCAATTCTACACTGTTTTCAGTCAGCGCCTGACTGTTGTCCAGAATCGTGGCCACCTGCGTTGTACGGGTGTGCAAGCCGCTGATCAATGCCGCGATCTCTTCTGTAGACGTCTGCGTGCGCTGGGCCAGGCTTCTTACTTCGTCGGCCACCACCGCAAAGCCTCGGCCCGCCTCGCCTGCCCGCGCCGCTTCAATGGCCGCATTGAGCGCCAACAGGTTGGTCTGCTCGGCAACGGCCTTGATCACGTCGAGCACGCCACCGATCTTGTTGCTTTCGCTCTTGAGCTCGTCCATTGCAGACTTGGAGTGCTTGACTTCAGTGGCGAGCCTCTCGATCTGGGCAACAGCCTTGGAAACCACGCCATCACCCTCGCGAGCTTCCTTCGAAGCGTTGACTGCAGCATGCGACGCCTGCTCTGCATTGCGGGCGACCTCCTGAACAGTCGCTGACATCTCGTGCATCGCCGTGGCGACCTGATCGGTTTCGTTCTTCTGGCTGTTGACGCCGGCGCTGGTCTGTTCGGTGACGGCCGACAACTGTTCGGCGGCACTGGCGATTTGTGTAACGCCGTCGCGCAGGCCACCAATCAGCTCGCGCAGGTTGCCGGTCATGCGCATCATGCTGCCCTGCAGCAGGCCTAACTCATCCTTTCGGGTGACCACCTGGTTGTGCGTCAGATCACCATCAGCGACACGCTCGGCCAGTTTCAGTGTTTCACGCAACGGGCCTACGATAAGGTTGGTAATTACCCATGCCGCAAGGGCGCTCATGATCAACGCTGCAATCAGCCAGACAGAGAGCAACATCTTGGCCTGACTCACATCCTCCACTCTCAGGTTAACCTGGTTCTCGGACAGCTTGTCAGCGCATTCAAACAGGATGCCGATGTCTTTGCTGATGCCTGCCTGAGCCAGATCAATCCTGGCCTGCGCCGCGGTAAACTGATTCAAGGTGTTTTGATAGCTCAGCATGGAGTCCACAAGGTGCGTGATGATCGCCGACTGGCCATCGAAACCTTGCAGATTTCTGACAAACTCGATAACCGTGTTCATCGATGTTTCCGCTGGAGCACGATTTTCCGGTTTCAGCGAATAGGTGTAGCCACGCAAGTCGAAGCGCATTTTCTGGAATAGCGTCATCGCCTGGACGATGGTGTCGCGCTGCGCGGGAGTGCCGTCATCGGATCGGGCAATGGCGTTCAGCTTTTGCAAATCGTCAGCGCCTGCATCGGCGTACTGGCCAAACACCGATCGGGTTGCCTCACGGGCAGCGGTTGCCTGCATGAGGTTGTCGTAGTGGATACGGTAATCCTTCAAGGCGTCTGCGGCAGTATTCACCAACGGTGTATTCAACGGCGAGTCAAACACCTGCTGCGCGTACTTCACATGATTTTCGAGACTTTCGAGTGCTTTCAGCCAGTTGCTGGCGCGCTCGGCGTCATAGTTGACCGAATAGGCCAGCCGGGCAATGCGGACATCGCGCGTGAGCGAGCCCAGCTTGCCGATATCGGCAATCCGCTCGCTTCGCTCGCTCAGTGAGGTGATGCCTGTCCAGCCCGTCAGCGCGATAAGCACCGTCAGTACGATGACCAAAGCAAACCCGAGCACAAGCTTGGACCTGACAGAAATATTGCTCAGCATAGTGTTCACCGTAATTCGCTCTTGTCGGGCCGTCGCGGGAGGTAAATAAGAGGCTTGCCCTTGCCCTTGATACAACTCAGAGATGTCGGCAGCGCCGCGTAAAACTTTAAAATTTGGCGTCAATATTTCTGCTCAAAAATAATCCGTGACCGGCCCAATAACCCCTGTGGCCTTTCAGGCGAGTCGGTTAGCATTAGCCGCTGCACACACACACATTGAGTATTTCGGAGAATTGCATGAGTTTGGAATTGACAGTTTCCAGCGGCGGCCTGACCACCGAGGAACGCTCTGCGATTGCCGAGATCGAGGCAACTACCAACGTTTTAAGGTTGGTCACCCGACTGACAGGCATGCGCTTCGCCGGTATTGCGAAGTTCACTGACGCAGACTGGATCGCCTGTTCTGTGTACGACCCGACTAATCTGGGTATCGAAGACGGAGACGTGTTCGAGCTGGAAACCACGCTCTGCAATGAGTTTTGCGTCAATCCGCACGCCTTGTTTGTACCGCAGATCAGTGACAACGGCAGGTACGCGAACCTGCCGGTCGTAAAGCGGTACGCCATCGAGAGTTATGCGGGTGTACCGATCTATCTTCCGGACGGTCAACTGTATGGCGCGCTGTGCGCCCTGGATTCGAGCATGACGCTGTTTGACGATCCTGATCTGGCGGAAACGCTGACCCTGTTTGCCAGACTGATCGGGTGTATTTTCTTCGCTAACATTAGCGAAACCGATTAACCAACGGCGTTGCTTGAAGCAGGTGAACAGCGGGCTTCATGCATGAAAAACGTTGATTTTGCAGGAAAGCATGAAGCCGCTTGACTGATAATTCTCCTCTCTCTGTGTGAAATTTCCGAGAAGGCTCAAGTCGGTTGCGCGAGGTGTATCGAGGATCTAAGGTGCGCCGTCGCTGCCCAACCAGCGGCCGGATTTAGCGATCCGAATCTCTATTCTCGACATCGCGTTTCATGTTGAATTTCTGCGCCACCGTTGCCTGTTGCGTGCCGTCGTCATGCACGCAGAAGCGTGGTTTCCGCTGGAAGACATTGCCCGCCTGATGGGCAAACGCCTGGACGAGCGCAACACTCGCAAGCTCGACGCCGACCAGCGCCGTACCGCGTGGTTACTGACCTACGGCGAATGGCAAAAATGCCTGCTGATCAGCGAGTCTGCAGTCTTCGCCCTGCTGATTCACCATTACATTCCGGAAAACCGCGCGTTGCGACGCTGGCTGACCCAGGACGTCCTGCCCGCCCTGTGCGCTCGTCCGGTGGATACCCATATCGACTGTCCCGTTCACTGCCAGATGAAATGGCAGGGCACCACACTGGGCACCTTGAAATGGCGCGGAAATATCTGGGTGAAGTTGCGCGAAAGGCTCTTCGCCCTGCAACTTGGTGCGGTGCATCATCCGTCCGCACTCAGGGTCGTAGGCTTCCGCACGGTGCATGGTGCCGGTGTTGTCCCATATCACCAGATCACCGACCTGCCACGCGTGGCTGTAACTGAACGTCTCGGCCGTGGCCCACTCGCGAAGGCCGACCAGAATCTGCGCACTTTGCGCCAGGCTAACGCCGACGACTTGCTGCGCAGTGCATCCCAGAATCAGCGACTTGCGACCGGAGCGATGCCGCCAGACCAGCGGCAACTCCTTCTCGCCGATAGCCTGCATGGCCTTGAGCATCGCAAGGCCAGGCTCCGGATTGTAATAGAGTAACGATGCCCATGGCGCGTGAATTACTCTTAAGCTTTCGTAACGTTGTTTATCAGCGCTCGATAACGCCTCGTAAGCCGCATAGGTATTACAAAACCCGGTATTGCCGCCCCAACTGGCGGCCACCTTGCAGGACAGCAGCGACGCCAGGATGGGTGAATCGCTACTCGTGCCGTCGATATGCCAATAGAGCGAGCCTTTAAGAAACTCGGCACCTGCCGGGTTCTCTTTCACATCGAGGCTGATCTTGGTGATGTTCTGCCCATCGCTGGCTTCCGGGCAGAACGTGCCCAGCGTACGAGTAAAAGCAATCTGCTCCGTATCGGAAAAATGGATCTGCGGAAACACCAGCACACCCCGTTGCTCCAGCAGTTCTCGGATTTCCCTGGCGAATTGACCCGACAGCAGCTCTTGCTTGCTGTTGAAAACGCGCGCGCCAATACCTGGCTTGATGGATTCCTGTGACAGCTGGGCGACCGAAGTGGCTAACATGACGCGACCCTCTTCATAAGTGAACACAACGGCACACTTATGAAGAGGCGGAAGCAATAGCCTGTTTTGCAGAATGGCAAGCGGTGGGCAAAACCGAATATATTGTCTGACCCGTATGACGCGGGGCAGCCGTGCCACAAGAATGCCCCTTTAACCTGAACGCCAAAACGCAATTCAAGGAACGAATCAACGTGTACGCCCCTGCCCCGCAAATTCTCATCCAGCGCATGTCCGAAATTCACCTCGAAGGTGTCACTGCACTCTATAACGAACCTGCGGTGTGCCGTCAGGTACTGCAAATGCCGTATCAGTCCATCGAAGTCTGGCGCAAACGCCTGGCTGCCAGTACCGAGCGACACGTGAAACTGGTCGCACTCAATGGTAACGAAGTGATTGGCAGCATTGGTCTGGAGCAATATTCGCGCAGTCGGCAAAGCCATGTCGGCGCTATCGGCATGGGCGTCGCATCGGCCTGGCAGAGCAAAGGCATCGGCTCGAACTTGCTGGCAACAGCATTGGACATCGCAGACAACTGGATGAACCTGCGCCGGGTGGAATTGACCGTGTATGTCGACAACGAAGCAGCCCAGGGTCTGTACCGAAAATTCGGCTTCGAAACAGAGGGCCGGCTGCGCAACTACGCCGTACGCGATGGCCTGTTCGTCGATGCCTTGAGCATGGCGCGGCTCAGATAAACCGTGTCCGTCAACACCGCTACTTGAGCGATGCGTTAAAGCGTGCAAGGATCAGGCATGAATCAATTTTTCCGAAACAACCGACATCACCACCACAGCCCGCTTCAAGGTGCTGCGGTTGCTTGTGCTCATCGATTGGCCAGATATAGGTCCACCTTCTGACCCATCAGTGAAACCGACCAAGGCGCCTATGGCGCCTTTTTTATTGCCTGAAAAAACTGGAGATCATCACCCATGACCATGCTACGCGGAACCCGCATCGTGACCGGAACAGAAGCTGCAATGCTGCGTGACACAGAAAACCGTTTCCGGAGCTATCTTCATCGAAGCCGGAGCTGAGGAAGCGATAGTGCCGGCCTTATGGGGCCAGGACACTTTTATCGAAAAAGCCGGCGGCAGCGAAATCATCGGCCAGATGTGGGCCTTCGAGGACAAGGCCGGGCGCGCCTGTTGCCTGATACCCGAAGCCACGGCGCTGTTTCAGGAACGCAGCGAAGCACTGCTGGACGGTCGTCGTGAGGCGCTGTTTTTCTACGTGGCACGCTGTTATCGCTACGAGCGCCCACAAGCCGGACGCTACCGCGAATTCACCCAGCTGGGGCTGGAAATCCTCGGCCCGTCACCGCAGCAGGCCTTGCAACGCAGCCAGACCATATGCACAGGTTTTCTGGACTCGCAGGGGCTGGACTATGAACTCAATACTGCCGTCAAACGCGGCCTGAGTTACTACCTGAACGGCAACGGCTTCGAGGTACGCTGCTCACGCCTGGGCGCACAGCAACAGGTGGTCGGCGGCGGAGCCTATCGAGAGGGGGCCGGGTTTGGCATCGGACTGGAGCGGCTGGTATTGGCGCTTGGCTCTGACTGACCTCACTCGACTGGAGCGCCTCAGTCAGGAGGCGCTTCTTTGACCGTTTCACTTGCTTCAGCGTACTTCAAACCAACACGGATGGAGCTTGGGAAAATGCTCCCTCAGCCAGTCCACAAATGCCTGAACCTGCGGCGCAAGATGCGTGCGGCTCGGGTGCAGCACAGAAACCGGACGCGGCGATGGAAGAAACTCTTCAAGCACTTCGACCAACTCCCCGCTGGCCAGAAACGACTCAACGGTAATGCCCGGGGCCTGAAGAGTACCGAACCCTGCAAGGCCGCACTGCACATAGGCGTTGGACTCGTTGACAGTAATACCGCCACGCGGCGGGACAGGAAAATCATCGCCATTCAACGAAAAATGCCAAGGTAACGGCCGGTTGCTCTGACCAGACAGAAAACTGACCCCGCAATGACCTGCAAGCTCGTCCAGCGTTTCCGGCGAGCCGAAGGCTTGCAGGTAGGACGGCGCGGCGCAGGTGACCATCGTGGCCTTGCCGATTTCCCGGACCACCAGACTTGAATCGGGCAGCTTGCCGATGCGCAGCGCACAGTCGATGCCCTCTGCGACCAGGTCCACCGTGCGGTCCGTTACTCCCAGCGCCAGCTCGATGTAGGGGAATGCCTGGGTAAAGCCTTTCAGGCTCTCCATAAAACTGCGCTGGCTGAACGCTGCCGGGATATCAATCCGAAGCCGCCCCCGCAGGGTCGAGCCATTTCGGTCGAACATGGAAGTAGTTTCGGCAAGATCAGCCAGATTATTCTTCACGCGCTCATAAAAACGCTGGCCCTCGGCGGTAAGTTTTACACTGCGGGTCGTACGTTGAAACAGCCGGACATCCAGCGACGCTTCAAGGTCCTGAGTGATCCGGGTCACATGGGGACGCCCTATCTGCGTGGCCTCCGCTACTTTAGTAAAACTGCCCAGCTCGGCAAGTTTCGCGAATACCTGCATTGACTGTAAAAGGTCCACCGACGATCCCTCTGAATAGGTGCCGAGCCATTGTTGCCTGGCAGGATAACAATCCTGTCGGTTTCCGCCCATTTATCTGCAACTGCGCTTTACCAACAATGACTTCAGCGCCCACAAGCCAGACAAGCTTTGCGTGCACCTACATGATCGCTGGAGACATCAAATGAAAGCATGGCTGTTAAACGACTTCGGTCTCGACAATCTGATGCTGGGAGAAACGGCGACGCCAGTTCCCAAAGCCGGAGAACTGCTGGTCAAAGTCGGGGCTGTATCGCTCAATTTCCGCGACAAAGCAATTGTCGACGGCATCTACGAACCGCATCGCGTACCCAAACCACTCATCCCGGTCAGTGATGCAGCCGGCACTGTCGTGGCGTCAGCCGCTTTGCAATAGGCGACCGAGTAAACTCGCACCTCTACTCGCGCTGGATCGACGGCCCGCCAGGCCCGGACGAGCCGGACTATTGCTTTGGCTCGCCTTTGCCGGGTGGTCTGGCTGAATACATGATCATCCACGAACACAGTGCCGTACGTGCACCGCATGCGATGTCGGATGAAGAAGCCGCCACATTGCCGATTGCCGCACTGACGGCCTGGTACGCACTGGTCGACTTCGGTCAGATCGAAGCGGGGCAAACCGTCCTTACAGGGCTCAGGCGGCGTATCGATCTTTGCTGTGCAGATCGCGACAGCCCTGGGTGCCAAGGTCATCGCGACTTCCAGCAAGGACGAAAATCTGCAAGCGGTGAAGAAGCTGGGCGCTGTCGCCGGGGTGAACTATCGAACCCATCCCGGGTGGGCAGATGAAGTATTGAAACTCACCGACGGCAAGGGTGTGGACCTGTTACTGGACGTAGCCGGTGGCGACGGCATCAATCAGTCGATTGCGGCCACCAAAGCGGGCGGGCGCATCGCGCAGATCGGTTTCTGACCGGCCAGACTTCGGCGCTGAACCTGATGCCGATGATCTTCCGCCAGACCACCCTTCGCGGTATCGCCGTAGCACCTCGCTCGTCGTTTGACCGGATGAACGCGTTTCTCAACGAGCACAGGATTCGTCCGGTGATCGATCACGTCTACCCGTTCGAGCAGGCTCGCAAGGCATACGAGCACTTGGCCAGAGGCGCGTTTGGCAAGGTGGTGATCAAGGTTGGTCAGGCCTGACACGGTCTTGAGGTTGCGACGCGCGGGTACTTCCTGAGCGTCGCACGCCACTCAACCATTCGAACTCAAAGGGTTACACTGCCTCCCTACTCTGCCCCTGACCCGAGGTCCCTGATGAAAGTTGGCGTGATTTCCGATACCCACGGACTGCTTCGTCCTGAAGCCGTTAAGGCGCTTGAGGGCTGCGAAGCCATCATCCATGCCGGTGACATCGGCAGCCAGGACATCGTCGAGCAACTCAGCGCCATCGGCCCGCTGCATATCGTGCGCGGCAACAACGATGTAGACGCCGAGTGGGCAAAAAACATTGCCGATCACCTGCGCTTCAACATCGAGGGCTGGCAAATCCTGCTGGTCCACGACATCGCCGACGTTCCAGCGCTGCTGGATGACAGCGTGAAACTGGTCGTGACCGGCCATTCACACAAACCCCTCATCGATTGGCGCGGCGACATACTGTATCTGAATCCGGGCAGCGCCGGACGGCGGCGTTTCAAACTGCCGGTGACCCTGGCAATACTTGAAATGAATTCAGATGGGATGAAGCCGAGTCTGGTGCAGCTGGTCGACTGACAACGGGGCTAACGCTGAGTATTTCTTCACGCAAAAACGGGGTTTCGATCACGGCGATTATCGTCCCCACGCTCCGCGCTCATCGTATACACAAGCCTTGAAAAGTCCGAAATACAGGGCTGACACTCCGACGATTCTCGTTCTCACGCTCCGCGAGCTAATGCATCTCGTGACGCTCTGCGTCACATTGCAGCCATGGTGCATTATTCAATCCTGCCCGAGATACCGGCAGCAAAGCCTGAGACTTCTTTGCATTTTATACCGCGCAAAGCGGCAGATTTATGACGCAGAGCGTCACCCGATATATGCCGACGCGGAGCATTGGCACGATAGTCAAGCCTCTGCCCGAGACTCATCCCCCGTGCCGATAAGCGCTCCAAGTGCCGATGAAGCCACAGCGCCATCGTCTCACTGTGATGCATGTGGTTGCCGAGCCAATTTAGAGTGAGCATGTGCAGACCTTGTAACGAGTCCGAGCTGCACCCTTACAGAACTTGCGGCACAGCAATAGACAAGTACCATTCCCAAAAGGCACGTCGTAATTTTGGATCTCCATCCTCAGACAATCCGCCTGCAAAAGCTGACGCGACTAGGTAACTAGTCTCGAAACTTTCGGGATCCAGGTCACGATCCATACGATGATCGTACGGATCGAATTTAAAATCATCAACAGCTGTTGCAATTGTATTAGCGGCAGCATGCCCAACAAACATTGCCGGATACTCTTCGGCCTCGTACTCTTGATCTTCAACTATTGAAACATAGAATTCATCCCTGAGACCAAGTGCTTTCGCCTCATCAAATTTTCCCTCAGCCGCTTCAAGAGCGATATTCAGAATATAATTTAACGGCTCGTTATCTCCGAACTTTTTTATCCAAAAATTCACACCCTGCCTAACGCACATCACCTCTAAAGCAGTCAAGATAACTTTTTTCTTAGCCGCTGTCTCATCTTCAGTAATGGCATTCCACAAAAGCTTTCTGAGAGGAAGTATCACCTCCCCCTCAGGCGACTTCGCAATTTCAAGAAGAAGTTTTTTCAATTAATACTTTACTTTTTTATTCATTCCGACCTCATAAGTGTTCCGACAGAACCATCGGTCTTAAAATACGTATCGCTTTAGGAGATTATTGGGCTTGCGGTTGCCCTTTCTTCTCTGCATGAGATGAGCAGTATTGACCTTTATAATTTCTGTTGTGTGGATGCGATTGAACCGAGATGGGTGTAGTTAGCTGACTGACAGGTCAGGTCGACGCCGAGCGCAAATGCCAACCTGAACGGCATCAAAGCTGAGCAGGCATACGAAAATCGCGCAATGCGGTCATATCGAACGGATTGGGTGCCCGCTGACCCGACAGCAAATAGTTGGCGCGCATCCCCCCCAAATCGGCTTTGAGCATTAGAACATCACGTCCCTTCACAGGCTCGGTCTGCATCAGGTCAATGAGGCGGAACAGCGACCATGGGCCGTTATTCTTTTCAATGCCTAAAGGCCGACCGACCATGCCTTCCATTACCAGACTTGCACGTCCATCTTCAGTATCGGCAGGCCATTTGAACAGCGTCGGCACGATGGGCCCGTGACGATACTCCAGCGACTGATCTCCCAACCGGAATTCGGCGCGACGCACACCTGGGTCGAGGGTGTGGGGTTGGAGGGTGAATTGCACCTGCGGCTCTGTCGTGCCGTGGCCAAAAAAACCTCTGCGAATTTTATAGACACCCGCCATTTGATCCAGATAGGCGCGACTCATCGGCAGACTATAGCCATCAATGGTGCGCAGTCGGTAACGACCGGGATCACCGCTGACAAAGGCCTTCAGGTAGCTATCGAAGAAGCGCTCTGCTACACCCTGAACGCCGAAGAACTCACGAAAATCACTGAGCGCAACATCGCTGCTGCTATGCGCATGAAATGGATAACGTTTGGCGAGAGACTGTTCGTAGAAACTGTAAAGTTCGGCCTTGTAGCGTTGGTTGAGGTACTGGTGAGACTGATACAGCACAAAGCTCCACGTATCTTCAGCCAAAACGTTGAACCAGCCACCCAGAGGCTGTGGCAGAACCGCTGCGGCGTTGCGCAGGTTGCTCAGCGCGTCTCGCTGCCCGGACATACGTCCCTTTGCCATCTCGTAGGCAGCCAAGTCAGGCTGACCGGAGCGGCCCAGAGCAGACATCTGCATCTGTAACTCATTGATGGCGTTCAATGCTGTAACCAGATCAGCGGCAGGGCCGTTGTCGTCATCCAGCAAGCGGTGTAACGGATCGAAGCGACGCTGCAATGACTGCTTTGCGGTGGCGGGCAGATGGTCGGTAACCGCCCGCTGCAACGTCTCGCCAATCGCAGCAACCCGGGCGAACGCTACAGGGTTCGATGCTGCCTCGTCAGCCTCGGCTCTCATAGTACCGGGACTGTCGGCGAGGACCGGGAAAAGAGTGTTGTCACGCACCTCGATCAGCAACTGCAGCAAAGGCGAATGGGCTGCCGTCAGACCAGCCATCTGCACTGCGGCCTGACTGGGTCCTTCAAAGGGTTGCAACGAAACCCGGCCGATCGCTTCGGCCCAATGATCAGCGTAATCACGAAAGTACAACTTTTCCAGTTCGACCATCAGTGCGCGCAGATGATGTGCACTGTACTGTGCACGTTCACCCAGAACCCAGTTGTCACGCATGATTTCAGTCACCACCCCTGTGCCACGGGCAATGAAATATTGCTCGTAGCCTTGGCGAGTATAGAGTCCGGGAATCCGGTAGTCAGTACCGGCCAACTGTTTTACCTGAGGCCCGGTATGATGGGCCAGACTGTAGTCCGGAAGTACACGCGCTTTTTCACGCAGTACGCGATAAACCACATTGGCGAAAGATTCGTTACGCAGCACCTGCCGAGCCTGCGCCACTAATGCCTCGTTTACCGGGTAGGCAAAAGGCTGTGCAAGCAAACGCCCAAAATGCTGATTCAGTTGCTGCTGAGCCTGAGCATGACCGACATAACGAATTGACCAGTCAGCCGCAACCCGCTCCTGCAACGCAGACGTTACCCGATGTTCACGCTGAACCAGCATCAGGTAGGCGCGCAGGTTGTCCAGCAATTGCTCGCGATCCTGCAGACTGGCCATTATGCGGGCTTCGAACATCCGCGCCACTCGTGGCAGCAACTGGTCGTGCAACTCGGCATGATAAACGCGCAAAAGGACGTCGTTGACAGGCTCGCCCTGATAAACGCCGCTGCGCTCATACGCAGCAACGTCATTACTGTCCGGAAATACCTGAGAGGCCTGGTGAAGAGTGTTCAGACTGTCGAGGATTGTCAGCAGATCATTCTCGGCGTTGAGCGATGAGCGTTGTTGCACCCACTGCTCACCCAGAAGACGAAGTTTTTCCAGCCTGTCGTGGTTGGCATTGAAACCGGTCGCCCATAACACACCGAATACAGATAAAAACAACAGCGCAGTAGAATACACTGCCCTCTGACGCCACATAATCGTTCTGCGCGCTTCTTTATTGAGGACAGCAAGATCGGATTCAGGGAAAATCACATGTCGCAACAGATCATGAATGAACCTTGCGTTTCCAACCTGGAATTCAGTATCGCCCTCCCCGCCAACATATGCATTGCGCTTAGCAAGTTGCGGCGCCCGGGTCAGGTAGAACCCACGAAACTGACTGGCGCGCTGATAGCGATTTCCGGAGAAGGCGAGCTCTACAAATACACCCAGTCGGTGTGCGATGCCTCCAAGCAGATTAGGGAATTCAAGCATTTTTCCGCGCCGCTGGCTGTCTCGTTCCTGGTGAATGCGAGTGATCACCTGACTGCCAAGCCGTTGCAACAAGGCCTCAAATTCCTGAAACAGAATATCGCTATCAGTGCCGCTTTGACCTCTTTGAAACGTGACTCCAAGGACCTGCTCACTTTCCTCACGGGACAGTTGATAAAAGAATTCATCGAAACCTGCTATCGAGTCAGCTTTGGTCAGCACGAGATAAATCGGCACATCAACGTGCAATTGCTGAAATACTTCGTCCAGGCGCGCGCGCACATCTTCAGCGACTTTTTCCAGACGCCTGTCACGCTCGTCAAACAGGAATTCCACTGGCAATGTGACCAGCACGCCACTCAGCGGATGTGCGCGTTGACGGCCTCGTAACAATCCCAGAAGGGTCATCCAGGCGCCGCCGTCCACTTCCGGTACAGGCTGATCAAGATAACGGCCCGATGTGTCCAGTAAAATGGCCTGCTCGGTAAAATACCAGCCACAACTGAGAGTGCTGCGCGTATCGTGCGTCAACTTGCGCCCGCGCCTGTCGAGAGGGAAGTCGAGCCCGGAAAAATCCAGCAGGCTGGTCTTGCCGCTGTCCTGCGGGCCGATCAGTGCATACCAGGGCAGCTCGGTTCGGCTCCGGGCATTCAATTCGCCATACAGAGCAGAATCCTTGAGCACGCGCAAGGCATCCTTGAAACGACTGACCAGTTCCAGACGCTCTTTTTCTACGGCAACGGACTTACGCAAACGCTCTTGACCTTCCGGGCTGTCTTGGGTCTTTTTTTTCTGTAAGCCACTGCGCCAGTTGGTAAAGACAACGCCAAGGCCCCAGATCAGAAACAACGCACTGATCGATACCAGGCGCGCAGTCGGGCTTGCCCAAAATCTTTTATCCGCCACCGCCAACAATGGACCGAGTACCCAGATACACGTGGCCAGTACACCTATCAACAACAGCGACCAGGCCCAAGTGCTGCACAGCAGCGTTATGAGTTTTTTGAACAGGATTTTCATTGCATCTCTCATTTCAGGACCGCAGCTCAAGCGCTGCCCGACCCACTGACTGATAGGGATTGAGCACGGCCTCACGCTGCTCGTCGAGCACCCAGGAAAATCCGGAATACAGCACGGCCAGGCTAATAACAGTGAACAGCACAACGAGCGACACAGGCACGATACGCAGTCGCTCAGAAGCCGTGGATTGTTGACCCTGCCAGCGAGGCGAGAGTCTGTGGGACACGTCGCCTCTCACATGCCGTATCTGTCGATAGAGGCTGTCGCGGATGTCCTCCAGCTCATGGCCGTTAAGCCGATGAGAGCGGTATTTCCCTTCAAAACCGAGCGCCAGACACAGGTACATCAGCTCGAGCATTGGCAGATGCCTGAAGGGGTTGGTGGAAAGCTTTTCGAGGAGCTGAAAGAATTTTTCGCCGCCAAATGTTTCCTTGTGAAAGCGGCTCAGCAGACTGATCTTCGACCAGTCACTCGCACTGCCCCAAGGCGTGTTCAATACAGCCTCATCCACAACCGTACACAGCACGTAGCGCGCAGTCAGCAACTGATCATTTTCTATTGCGTGGTGCCGCCCCTTGGCCTCGAACAGCTTGACCTGGTCCGATAGCTGTACGTTCAGCAGCGCAATATCGCCAACGTCTTCTGCTGCAGACAGCCTTGCCACCTGAGCCAGCAATTCGCTCGCAGCAGCAACCAGCGGATTGACATGGGTACTGACCCGCTTTTCGGATACCCGCCGGGTGTTGTTGATCAACCGCTCTTGCAGACCTTCGAAAAGATTCGCATCGTGGGTGCTTGTGAACGCGCTATCCACCGACCAGACACTGTCCGGGCCATCGGTCATGGCATGGTCTTCGCGACTGCTTTGTATGCCCGTCACACTTCTCAATTTCGGATCGCCCAAAACTGCAACTCAAGTCCAGGAAACTCACCTGATACATGGAAAGCAAATCCCCCGGACTTGTTGATTCCGGTCTGCTCCCGGTCATCGACATCAAGAATGAAATAGGTCTTTGCAGCATGAAAAGGTATCTGCCGCGGAGCCGCAGCCAGCGGCCTCAGCCGCATACCAGGCAAATGCAGACCCACCAGTTCGCGAATACTTTCCACAGAACCCACCTTGAGGTGCGATGGCAATCGCAGACGCAACTCTTCGGCATCGCAATCTGCGCGAGCGGCAATAACAAATGAGGCATCGCCCAGCAACTCACGATCCACCCGAGGCGACACCAGAACGCCATATTGCCTGGGCTGCAACTCGAGTTCTTGCGCATGCTGCTCGATAACCATCGACAGCATCTGTCGAATGGCGAGCATTAAACGTTTGAACGTTGCGCCCTGATCACTGTGCTGATAATTACCCGCCAGTCGAGGTCGCCTGCTGTCATCACCGAACGTCGACAGCTCGCCCAACAGAGACAACAGCGCGCGATACAGCTCCTCGGGGTGCACATGCGGGATATTGAGATAGTGTTGAAGCACCAACGCATTGCGATTGACCAGTTGCAGCATCATGAAATCGCCCATCTCAGCACCGCTCGCCTGGCCGTATGCGCCGATACGCTCTGCGATCACATCTCCTCGATGCTGTAGCAGACCCACGATTTCCTTGAGGCATGACATCAAGTAGCGTGAACCACTGACGCTGATGAAAGCAGGTGAAAATCCAGCGTCCAGCGTTATTGTCCTGTCAGGGCTGCAGATAAGGACATGACCCAGCTTGAGCAGGGTGTAGGCATATTCTCCCTGCGGCTCTCCGAGCAACAGACGGAACTCCGGACGCGCGCAAAACACCGGGGTAGAACAGTCTGCTCCAGCATTCGAATCCAGAACATCAGCTGCGTAGGCTGTAAAGCGTGCAACCACCTCGGGCTGTTCGAGACTGCGTGCCTCGATGCAATTGCCCACCATTGCCGGGAGTGCTATGTAAATCGGCATATTTGAAGTGTTTGCAGGAATATCCAGTGCCAATGGAGTGTTACGCTCACGTATGTCGAACACGCTGCCATCCGGGAGAATGCCCGAGGCCTGAGCAAGTACGATCTGCCCCGAGCCCAGAAATTGCGGATCAATTTCAAGGGTTGTAAACCCCCAGTTATAGGCTCCCGCCAACTGAGTACGAATCCGCAATTGATGGTCGTAATAACGATCATTATGTTGAAAGTGCTGCGGACGCAGCAGCATGCCTTCCTGCCAGATAACCTTGTGCGAATTCATGTCGGATTTCCTGCGTCATGCGGGGTGTCTGCCTGGTAAAAACCGGATTCACCCAGTACGAGAACGGCTCGATTCTGCTGTTTGGGGTGCACCTGAATCACCTGCCGCCATTGGGTTTCCGGCAGATTTCGATAGGCAGCCAGTACACCGATGTAATGACTGCTGTGATCCAGCTTCAGCTTCAGTTCAATACTGTCGCCGGGGAGAAGTTCAAACTCTTCGCTTGCAACCAGGTCCAGCCCGAGTACCAGATCAGTCCGTTGGTAAAGCGAAAAGAAATCCATATTCGCAAAGGTGACCGGACGCCTGAGTTCCAGCACCTTGAGAACAATGGGCGAGGGTCTGCCATTGACATCAGGATTAAGCTGATGGTCTGCATTCAGCCTGATATCCAGACGGGTTTGCGTTGAGTAGGGCGAAAGTGCTGAACAACCGTTGAGCATGAGCAACAGTAGTAACAGCAGTGACCGATTGACTTGGCTCATGCAGATACTCATTGAAGTCATTCTTGTGAATCCTGATGGAGACAGCGACAGAACAGAACTGCTACTCATAGCTGCTCACGACCATCGAGTGGGGTGGCAGATGCGCGGTCAAGGCCCGAGATATCAGCGCGCAATGAGTCTGTTATCTCGCTTCGGTTGCGCAAGCTCTGTTGCAATCCATCTATTAGTCTGGTGGGTTCCGGGCTGCCCAGGGCGCGATATTGGTCATCGCTGAACCTGAAATGGCCATTGCATCCCCCCACGCAAATCGCCGCAGCAAACATAAAAGGCACAGTGCGCCAACAATGAACGTTCATTGAAAAAAGTCTCCAGACAAGAAGTTAAGCAACGATGGTGATTCGGCGATTAATCTGGCCGTCCATGAGCGGCACCGATCTTCAGATGCGCCAGGCGATAAAGCAGGGTGCGCCGAGACACGCCGAGAGTGCGTGCCGCAAGACTCCGGTTGCCGTTGCTGTCACGTAAACACTCAAGCAGGACGCCGCGCTCGAACTGCTCGATGCGTTCGCGTAACGAGAGGCCGGCCGAATGGCTTATTGATTGAGCCGGGATGGGAAAGTGTTCAGGTTTCAACTCTCCGTCTTCGCACAGCAACACTGCACGTTCGACGAACCCCTTCAACTGCCGAACGTTCCCCGGGAAGGTGTATTCCGATAATGCACTCAACGCGGTTTGAGACCACTGCACCGGATCTCGCTGTGACTGCTGACAAGCGTTTTCGGAAAAATGCCGGGCTAATATTTCGATATCACCCACGCGTTGACGTAGCGGAGGGAGCTCAATGGGAAATTGCGCCAGACGGTAGTAAAGGTCTTCACGAAAGCGTCCTTCTGCAATCAGTTTCGGCAAATCACGATGAGTCGCCGCAATGATTCGCACATCTACCTTGCGAACCTTGTTGGCACCCAGCGGACGAATCTCCCCCTCCTGCAACACCCGCAAAAGCTTTGCTTGCAGCAGCATTGGCATATCGCCGATTTCGTCGAGTAAAAGCGTGCCGCCATGAGCAAGTTCGAACAGACCGGGCCGATCTCGATCAGCGCCGGTAAAGGCGCCCTTGCAATAGCCAAACAGCTCGCTCTCCAGTAAAGCTTCGGGAAATGCAGCGCAATTCTGTACAACAAATGCGTTGGACCGACGAGGTCCGTGCTCGTGGATAGCACGAGACACAACCTCTTTGCCCGTCCCGGTCTCGCCAGTGAGCAATACTGTGCACGTGCTGTCGAGGATCTTGCTCAGAAGATGGATTGTTCGGCCCAAGGCAGCACTGCGCCCTGTAAGCCCATAGCGCTCTGACTGTGCGGAGCGTCTGCGCGAATGATGAATTGCGCCTGCGGGCTTGGCTGACAACTCCATGAGGGACAGTTGTGAAATGACGAATGAGCCCAGTGCCGCTAGTGATTCTGTGTAACCTTCCAGCTCTCCAGGATGACTGCTCACACATACCAAAACCCCAACGGGCACCTGTCCGCGATTGTGCAGCGGAATGCACAACAGTGATCTCCACTCTCTCGCCTGGGCAGGTAGAAAGCTGGTGACGTGAGGACTGCTGCTGATTTCCGGTACGCTGACCGCCCTGTTCTGAAGTAGACAGAATTGCAGCAACGGCTGATCGTGGTAGTCATCCGCAGGGGCTTTTCCCTTGCCTTGCTGGATAACGCTGTCAACTACTTCAGCTACCAGACAGAGGCTTTTGTGGTTAGCGTCGAACAGAAACAACTGACTTGCTTCGCAGTTGCTGAGTCTGACAGCAGACAGTGCGAAATCATGCTGCAGTGACTGGCTGTCGGCAGACTGCGCGAGAACCGCATAATGCGAAATCAAGGTTTGCGCGTAATCTTGCGAATTCTGTAGAGAATTGAACGACGAGGTCATTTTATTCGAACTCACAAACAATTGCGCCCGAGCCGCCGAGCGTCGCATGAACCCTGCAGACGGGATCACCACTGTTCATGGTGCTGAGCAATCGATCTGCTATCAACGGGGTCAGGCGGGACTCTAGTAACTGATCGATAAGTCGGGCACCGCTGTCGCCTTGAGTGCAATGCTCGGCCAGATGACAAGCCAGATCAGGCGAGTAGCTGAAAGTCAGGCCACGGGATTCAAGTTTCTCTCCGAGACGACTCAGCTTCAGCTCGACCAGTTCGCGAAGCGCTACTCCAGTGACGGGGTAATAGGGCACCACGCGCATCCTTGCCAGCAATGCCGGTTTGAAATGTGCGCTCAATATCGGCTTGAGTTGCACTGCCAGTTCTCTGGCATCCAGACACCTGTTCTCGTGGCAACTGGCATGGATCAAATCAGCGCCAAGGTTGGAGGTCATCAGAATGAGCGTGTTGCGAAAATTGATTTCCCGGCCCTCTCCGTCGTTGGCTACACCCTTATCGAAGATTTGATAAAACAGGTTCATTACATCCGGGTCCGCTTTCTCTACTTCATCAAGCAGAATCACCGAGTAGGGCTTCTGTCGAACAGCGTCAGTCAACATGCCTCCCTCGCCATAACCGACGTAGCCCGGCGGTGCTCCGATCAAACGGGAGACGGTGTGTTTTTCCTGAAACTCGGACATGTTGATCGTGGTCAGAAAACGCTCGCCGCCGTACAGCAGATCAGCCAGAACAATGGCCGTTTCAGTCTTGCCGACACCACTAGGGCCAACCAGAAGAAAGACTCCGGTGGGAGCACCCGGTGTGTTCAGACCGGCAGCCGATGCCCTTACCGATTGTTCAATGGTCTGCATCGCCTGCTCCTGTCCCCTGATGCGCAAACGCAGCGCTGAGGAGAAGCAGTCAATTCCTTCACTGTGCTCCTGAGCCAACCGCGACACCGGTATCCCCGTCCAGGCACTTACCACTTCTGCGATCAGCCTGGGACAGACTTCAAAGCTCACCAGACGGTCATTGATCTGAGTATCGACCAGGGCCTTTCGAACCGTGGTCAACTCGAGCTCCAACGCGTGCGTGGATTGGGTGTCACTGACCTCGCCGGCCTGCTGCACTGCCCTATCAGCCAGTTGACTGCGCAGACCAAGAAGCCGCTCGACAACGGCCCGTTGATCAGTCCACTTGCACTCCAGCGCAACTGTCTCGCTCTGAATCCGTGTCAGGTCAGAAGCAAGTGAATCCATTACATTGCTATCAACCGTAAGTCCGGCATCGGCATCACGCCGTATTGCCTCAAAATGCCTTCGTTGCCGAGTAAGCTCACCTCGCAAATGCTCAAGACGTTCAGGCACGGCAGCCAGACCGATTCGCACACGAGCGCAGGCTGTATCAAGCAGATCGACTGCCTTGTCCGGCAACTGACGCCCGGAGAGATAACGTGCCGAAAGGCGGGCAGCGGCAACTACAGCGTCATCGCGCAGATAGACACCATGGCTCCGTTCGTATAACGGGGCTATCCCGCGCAGAATGGTGATGGCCTGCTCTACTGTAGGTTCCAGTACGCGTATGGGTTGAAAACGACGCGCAAGCGCCGGATCTTTTTCAAAGTATCTTCTGTACTCGGCCCATGTCGTCGCAGCAATGGTTCGCAGCTCCCCTCGAGCCAATGCCGGCTTTAATAGATTGGCTGCATCTGACCCTCCAGCCTGCACACCGGCTCCGATGAGTGTATGGGCCTCATCAATGAACAGAATGACGGATCTGGACGAAGAACGGACCTCCTCAATGACACCCTTCAGGCGACGCTCGAATTCTCCTTTAATACTGGCGCCTGCCTGAAGCAACCCCATATCCAGAGACAGCAACTCGACATTCTTCAAAAGATCAGGGACTTCACCCTGCGCGATTTTCAGCGCCAGGCCTTCGACAACTGCGGTTTTGCCGACACCCGCCTCCCCCACCACAATCGGATTGTTCTTGCGTCTGCGAGCCAGGATATCGACCATCTGGCGCAGACAGTCATCACGGCACAGCACCGGATCAATCAGGCCTTCTCTGGCCTGCTGTGTCAGATTATGAGTGAAGCGTTCGAGAAACGAATCACCTTGATTCACCACTGGCTTCGCTACGTCCGTCACCTGCTCGGCGAGGGCGTAATCGCGAAAGCGTTCAATATTGATCTTTCTCAATAACGGCTGGTATGGACGGTCCGCATAGCGCAAAGGGTTACGCAGCAAGGCGAGAATCAGCGCAGCTTGGTCAATAATGTTTTTGCCCAAATCCAGATTGGAGATCAACAGCGCATCCTGGAGCCACTGCACAAGCTCGGCAGAAAAGACCGGGTTAAGGAGCGCATGGTGCTCGACTGGCGGACGGAGAAAGCCTGCAAATTCGTCAGGCGCAACATTGGCGTCCAGTAGCGCACGTGCGAGCATCCCATCGGGCCGCTCCAACAGAGCAAGCAACAGATCATCAACCAGAATCTTGCTGCTCCCTCTGTAAACGCAGCGCTCGGCGGTTCCCTCAAGTTCTTTGTGTGTTGGGCCATCAAGGGCTTTGACGAGTTGCTGCAGGTCTACATCGATCATGAATAGTCCTTATGAATCGGTCTGTTGAGCATCATCAGACCCAGGGCATGCTCTCGCCCGAGCCAACTGGTCCAGCCCAGGTGACAGGTGTTCAACTCACCAATGCGTAGATCCCGGATATCCGCTTTCAGAAGCTCAAGGCAAACGTCGTAATCCAGAGGGTCGCGCAACGTGAAGCGGACAAGTGCACCTAGCGCCCGGTAACTCGAGCCGGAGGGTAAAAACTCGTGGAAGCGCGCCCAATCGAGCTGTTTTATATGAATGCGAAACTTGCCGCCCCGGTCTGGAACCCGAAGTCCCAACACCACATTCCGTCCTAGCTGGTGATTGGCTTTTCCGAGGCTACAACGCTGAGCGCTACTGACCTCAACCGTTCGCTCGACACATTGTTCGATGAACAACTGAGCATGCTTGAAGTAGTAACGAAGCACCGACTCGATCAGCGCGGCAGAATGGGCACGCAGGCTCAACAGTCCCAGATAGGGCAATAGCCGCTTCCAGTTCAATTCGGTGGTCTCGCGAATACGCTCGCCGTGTAACCCGATCAATGCAAAAAGATGTTCGGAAAAAGGATCTGTAGCGCCACTGGCGAACACAGCGTGATAGCGATACTTACGCCAGACGGGCAGCATCAGTTTTTGCAGACGCTGATTAAAAATATCCAGGAAATCACGTGTGGTATTAGGCTTGTCCCGCTCCCCCAAAGCCTGCTCGACATAAAAGGCCGGTAGCGGTGAGCCAGACCCGACCAGGCCCATCACGTTGAGATACAGCCGTACATACAGCTCAGCGTGCTCATAAAAAAAATCCAGGCCATCAATGTCGCTACACGGAAATCCAAGACTTGGATGTGCCCGTAGTTCAAGAAAGGCGTGCAGTTGCTCATCGCTGGCATTCGGGTGAACTTCACGTAAAACCCCGAGGATTAGAGGTATCGCCTGATAAACCGAATACTCGCGTATGTGCTGGCTGAGTGTGGTCAGAGCAGCGGCTGCTGTCCCATACGTGGCGTCCATTCGTAGCCACCTCCTTGAGCGGTTTTCACGTGCAGTTCATGGAAAGAATTCAAGCTGGCATAAAGCGCAAAAAATTCGTTGAGGACTGAAGCAAAAAGAAACAGACCGGCTTCGTCTGCGAGACCGTCGGGTGAAATAAGAAGCTCGGTCTTGACCCCTCGCACAGGGCGCCCATGATGTAACCGATCTACAGGCTGGTGCCGGATGGACTTGAGCCCATTCAACAAACGCTGGCTGACCTTCTCTGCGCGCTTGTCGTAATACCGCGGCAGATCATAAGTCTCGAGAATGACCTTTAACGCTTCAATACTCGCCAGGGAAAGATAATTCAGAGACATGTTACTGATGACACGCCATAGAAAGTCTTTGCCAATGGGAGGCGAATAGCTTTTCGTCGCAGGTGTAATATTTCTGAATCGCAGCAAGTCAGGGGTGCCCTCGCACGGCTTGCATATCCCACCTGCCCGAATCTGTTGCGGGAGGTTATTATTGGTGCAGGTCAATACAATCGAAATCGTTTCATCGTCACGATCGCCACGCTTATCGAAACTCAGAAATGTATCAAGGCCATCGTGCGCGATGGCGTCACGATGACGCACACTGTAGTAAGAGGAGCTGCTTTGAACATCGACAGCCGGGTCGTGTTCAAACGATTCAAAAGGCACATAATGCTGATAGCCCCTGCCGCCTGGCTGCCATCCGCTGACGTCATCAACCGAATAAACCCCACAGCCCTCATGACCATAGTGCGCAGGTATCAGTAGATATTCATCCTGTCGTCCATCGGCCAGAATGGGCAGCGCATCCTGTTTGAACAGATTGACCACAGGCGTGCAATATAACTTTATATGCTCGACCGTCGGCCTAAGGTGCTGCATATCCTCGCCGTGCATTTCAAAGACAAGTTGAAAGCCGCGAGCTTTTTTCAGCTGAGCTTCGTTCACTGACTTGATAATCTGAAGGCCATTAATATCAGAAAAAAGGAATTTATCCGGAAAACAAAAATATTCTTGCAGGTAGCGGTAACCCCGAAAAGTGTTCAGCGGATAAGGAATCAATGATTCTTCTTCCGCAAAACCCACTGGCTGCACCTGATCTGCCGAAATACTCAATTCGTGCGATGTGCCATCACCCTTCAAAAGCGGGGATCCCTGCTCATCCAGCAGTAATACCCTGACGCTTTTCAATTTACGCATGAGGCCGAGATACAGCAGATGGCTGATAGCGCGATCACCTGCAAAGTGCAGACGTAGTGTGTTCAGCTCCAGCGCCCCCAAGTGTCCCTCACCTGTCATTTCGAGAGACAACACCAACGTCACCGCCTCCCCGCTAACCGGGCAAGAAACACGTGCTAGCCTCAGTGGTAGGATTTCCGTTGAGAAACAGGTGCGAAATTGACACGTCAGCCCGTTAACAGGCTCACTTTCTACCGGCGTATGACGCTTCACCGTTACACCACCTCCCGAAGCAAATAGCGGGTCGAATTGCAACATACTCACCGCAGGCATCGGCCTCATGTAGTTGGGCCATAACAATTGCATAAGCGAATGAGTCAGTTCAGGTAAACCGTCGTCGAGCTTTTGACGCAAGCGTCCTGTCAGGAAAGCAAACCCTTCAAGTAAGCGCTCAACATCGGGATCCTGACCTGTCTGTCCTAAAAAGGACGCCAATGCCGGATTGCGTTCAGAGAACTGTCGTCCCGACTGACGAAGCGCCATCAGTTCCTCATGATAATAATGATTAAATGACACGCTTCACCTACCAGAATTTTTTCATGAATGGCAAACCGTTTTCAGGTAGAACCCGAAAACGGCTGATTCGAGATAACACTAACGACCTCAACTCACACTCACCTTTCCGGTGCCACTGACAACAGCAGTGAACCGGGCAGCTTTTTTAATTCCGCCAGACTTTACAATTGCGCGAATAGAAAACTGCAGACTTAATATGTTCTCCGAATACTCGCCAGACATAACATAAACCTCTGACAAGCGAGGCTCATAGGCCCTGATAGTTTTCTCGATGGCAGCCCGCGACTGCTTTAATGTCTCGTGAGCGCTCATATTCATATTATTCAAGTCAGGCAAGCCATAATCAGGCAGCATTTTCACACTTCCTGCACGGGTAGCCAGCACGTTCGATAAATGTGTCGCTATCGACGTCATTAACTGTTCTTCCTCAGAACATCCTGGCAGCCGTACCGTCTCCCCGACAAGGCGTTGAAAAAGGCTTTCTAGGGGGCTCATAGGGTTGTTTATTCCTTCTCCATCTTCCCGACCAGAGACAGCGTAAAATCAGCACCCATGTATTTAAAATGGGGGCGGACATTCAAACTGACGCGGTACCAGCCAGGATCACCTTCCACGTCACTGACGACGATCTGCGCCGAACGCAACGGGCGCCTTCCTCGCACTTCTGAACTTGGATTTTCCTGGTCTGCAATATACTGACGGATCCATTTATTAAGTTGATTTTCCAGATCCGCTCGCTCTTTCCAGGACCCGATCTGCTCTCGCTGCAGCACCTTGAGGTAGTGGGCGAGGCGGTTGACAATCATCATGTAGGGCAGTTGGGTTCCCAGCTTGTAATTCAACTCGGCTAGCTTACCCTCCGGATGGTTGCCAAATAACTTGGGCTTTTGCACCGAGCTGGCGGAAAAAAAGGCGGCGTTATCGCTTCCTTTGCGCATGCTCAACGCAATAAATCCCTCCTCTGCGAGTTCGTATTCACGGCGATCAGAGACCAGAACCTCCGTCGGAATCTTGGTCTCGACTTCACCCATGCTCCGAAAGCGGTGTAGAGGAAGGTCTTCAACTGCTCCGCCGCTCAATGGTCCGATAATGTTGGGACACCAACGAAACTTGGCGAAACTGTCTGTCAGCTTCGTCGCAAACGCATAGGCCGTGTTACCCCACAGATAGCACTCATGGCTATTCGTGACGTTTTCTTTGTAGGCAAACGTTTTTACGGGGTTTTCTTCTGGCTCGTAAGGGCTGCGCAAGAGAAAGCGTGGCACCGTCAATGCAAGATATCGAGCGTCTTCTTGCTGCCGAAAGCTTTGCCATTTGGCGAACTGTGGTCCCTCGAAATGATCTCTCAGGTCTTTGAGGTCAGGCATGCCGGTGAAATGCTCAAGCCCGAAAAAATCGGCACCCGCAGCGGCGATAAAGGGGGCATGCGCCATGCAGGCAACGCTTGAAACGTATTGCATGGTTTTGACATCTGGGGCACTTGGCGAAAAGAAATAGTTGGCGATGATTGCGCCAACGGGATTGCCGCCAAACTGACCGTATTCAGCGGTGTAGACGTGTTTATAGAGGCCAGACTGAACGACTTCAGGGGAGTCCTCGAAGTCGTCCAGGAGATCTTGTTTGGAGACGCTCAATAACTCGATTTTGATATTTTCTCGAAAATCGGTTCGATCAATCAGTAGCTTTAACCCACGCCAAGACGCCTCCAGCGCTTGAAATTCTGCGTGATGGATAATCTCGTCCATCTGACGACCCAGTTTGGTGTCAATTTCCGTAATCATCCGATCAACCAAAGCTTTCTTTACCGGCTCGTTGCGATTGTGCGGTTTAAGCAGCTCTTCGATAAAAGCGGCAACTCCACGCTTGGCGATATCGTAGGCCTCGTCATCCGGGCTCAATCTGGTCTCTGCGATGATCTGGTCAAGTATCCCGTATTGAGCTTCGCTGACACTGCCTTGTTGTATAGCATGGGTGGTCATACACTAACTTCCTGAAAGTACGATCAACGTAACGGTTGTTCTACTGCGCCGAGACCCAGCTCATCCAGTATCCGGCTATGCGAATCCTTGTCGACAAGGACTTTTTCGATTGCCTTGCGAAAGGCAGGCGTATTACCGAGGGGGCCCTTGAGCGCTATCAGTGCATTGCGCAGTTCCATCAATTTTTTCAGCTCAGGAATTTGCTCGACAAGACTGGCCGGATTGAAGTCTTTCATTGAGGCCACCTTGATGCTGACAGTCAGGTCGTCGACCTCGCTGTCAACCTGCAAACGATTAGGTACTGCCAATGAAAGTTTCAGCTCTTGCTTGGCCATCACGTCATCGAAATTATGCTTGTCGATATTGATCGACTTACGGTTTTCCAGTTTTCGTTCATCGGCGCGCTGTATAAAGTCGCCTAAAACCAGAAGCTTCAGCGGTAACTCTATCTCCTCCTGTACGCCTCCGATGGCTGGTTTGAATGTGACATTTATCCGTTCTTTAGGCGCAACAGAGCCTTCTCTGGCCATCTTATTTCCTCTCGATTAATTCGGACGTTAAACTGGCTAGGCAATCAAACCTTCAAGATCGTAGTGACACAACCTTTGATACACCTCCTCTTTACGCAGCGCTGACTTGCTGTTTTGAGGAATCTGTTCGTAGCAGTTGTGCAGCAAGCGCAATACATCAAGAAAAATCAAAGGCTCCCACGCATCCAAACCTGACGTTTGAAGTTCCCGATCAAGGAACTCGAGTTGAATACTGGCAAGCTCGTATTTTTTTGCCTGATAACACATCCGTGCCAGACACAATTTCCAGAAAAACATCTCCCGACCGCCCTTGGCATCGCTCATTCGCTGCGTCAGTACCTGGACGACGGCCTTTAAACCATTGTCCTGCAACGTCGGAAGGAGTTCTTCATAGGCAGAATCCCACTCCGGCGAACTTTGCCGTGAGTCGATATCAAAAGTGCGCTGGACAGGCGGTACAGGCGGAACGATCTGTGCCGAGATCCACTGAAGCGTTTGAGCATTGGCAAAGGGTGTACCGTCGCTAAAATAAAGTTGAACGACCTCTGGAATTCTTTTAAGGAGCACAGCAAATTGCGCTTCCACTTCCTGCTTTGCAGCGTCGTCCCCCAGAGCATTCAGACAACTCCATATCAGGTATTGACCATCGAACCAAAAAGGTGAGGTGGCGAGGCTTGCCTCCACATCCACGATCAAGTCGGCGAAGAGTCCCTGCTCGAATCGCGCCTGATAATTTTTCAGCCTGTCTACAGGCAGGCCTTTTTGTTGGGTTATTTTCTGCGCATTGCTCACGGGCAACTTGTCCACCGACAGCCATACCAACGTCCTCGCAAGACGGAACGCTCGCGGATCCGTGGTCTTTTTCCCCAACCACCATTTACAGAGGCTTTTCACAGAGTGCTCATACTGACTCAACGTTCGCTCTGCATCTTTTTCGCAGTCAATTTTGGCGGGACTGGAGAATAGCTGGGTTGCAACTTGCTTGACCTGCTGGACCACCGTAACGGGTGTTTTTTCGACCTGTAGGGCACGTTGAATCATGCGTGTCAGACGCCTCCGTAAAGGCAGCAGCAAGACCGATTCATCTACGAGGTACCGACCAAATAATTCATCCAGGCTATCGAGGTAATTGATCATCTCCTGAAAAACAGGAAGCTGACGGGAGATGGAGATGTCCTCCACCAGCAACTTATCAAGCCTGATTATCAACCACCCAATAGCGGCAGAACGGGTTCGTGGCTTTTCGGGAAACAGTGTCTGCCAATGCTGATCACAAAGATAATGGATAAGCCTCAAGCCGGCCAGCAAGCCGGGAAAAGACTCGCACTCGTACAGGGCCCAGGCCAGCCAGCTGGCAACACGCAGATCCTTGGACTGGCTGATGAGGATCTGCTCACTGCGCTCTCTGATTCTCGACCAGTCGATACTCAAGGGCTTCAGTACAGATTGCGCACCGCCCAGCTCGCTCTCCAACTGTTCAAAAGCCGTCGAGTATCGTATGTCATCGCCCGCGTAGTTGTGTTCTGCTATTGGATGCCGGGCAATATTCATATAACGAATGGACAACTCGTCTTTATCACTCATCTCCACCCCGGCATTATGACTATCGTAGAGTGCAAGGTATCGAACCTGGCAAGAAAGTAGCCAACACCTTATCTGCCGCCCACCGCATAAACAAGCGGATAAACATGCAACTGTTATATTTCAGAAATTTCCTACACGCAATGAGAATAAAATGTAGGAAACACGGACCTAGACTGCATGAATAACCCATTTTAACCATTGTCCTGCAAGCGCAACTTTTTGCACATCACTGCTTATTATTCAAGATAAAAACATGTGAGCGCCCCGCCAAACGGCATAATTGACGCTGCGCAAGAAGACACTAAAACCGCGCAATAAATTGCGCATTTTTCCTGATAAAACTCGCAGAAACTTATCTTCCGACAGCCATGATCACGCCAAACCCAAGCGCCGTCGGTCCTTGTCACTACATGGCATGGTATTTGTTATAGCGATAGCTCGCTGCGGACATATTCGGTTGCGCAGGGCTGATGCTTTTCAGGAGAACACAATGCCTACACCCGCTTATCTTTCCATCACAGGCACCAAGCAGGGCAACATTACAAAAGAGGCTGGTTCCATTAATTCTATAGGGGGCCATGGTCAGAAAGATCACCCGGACGAGTCAATTGTTCACGCATTCAGTCACGAAATCATATCGCCCTATGATCCTCAGTCGGGTGAAAATACAGGGCGACGCAGGCATAACGCTATTTGCATTACAAAAGTTTTTGACCGAGCGTCCCCGTTGCTGCTGGAGGCATTATGCAGGGGTGAAAAATTAACAGACGTTGTAATAAATTGGTACCGCACCAATGATGGCAAGGAACAGAACTACTACAGAACAACGCTTCACGGTGCTCTGATTGTGGCTGTAAAAGACCACATGCCAACCTGCGACGACCCTAACAATTCACATTCCATCCATCTGCAGGATGTGCACTTTACCTACCGCCAAATAGTGTGGGACCACCTGATAGCAGGCTCGACGGGTTCTTATGACCTGGATGACCTGGGTCTGGACTAATACGTTAACCCCATCGCGTCTGAGGACCGATGGGGATCACTCTTAGGCAAACAGGGAAACTCATGCAGTCCGAAACAATCCCCCTGCCCCATTTCAGTCTGAGCCTGGCCGTTGAAAACCATGATTTTCAAGTTCTTGCCTTCAGGGGCCATGAAGCCATCAGCCAGCCTTTTTCCTTTGCCCTGGATCTGGTCAGCGAATGCACATCGCTGAATCTTGAGAGTCTGCTGGGGCAGCCGGTTTTCTTGCAGTTCGCTTCCGATGATGTCGGTATTAACGGGTTGATCGATCAGATTGCCCAAGGCGATTCAGGGCATCGTCTGACCCACTATTCGATCACGCTGCGCCCGCAACTGGCACGACTTGAACATCGCACCAATCGGCGTATTTTTCAGAATCTGACGGTGAGCCAGATCATTGAGCAGGTCATGCACGATCATCGCCTGCGGGACTACGAGTTCAGACTCAACCCCGGGACTACGTACCCGAAACGCGAGTATTGCGTGCAGTACGGCGAGTCTGATCTGCACTTCATTCACCGGCTTTGCGAAGAGGAAGGCCTGCACTATCACTTTGAACACAGCCCGACTGCCCACAGGCTGGTGTTTGGCGACGATCAGACGGTGTTTCCGAAACTGGGTCCTGTGATCTACAGACAGGAAACGGCTTTGCTGGTCAGAGAGCCGGTCATAAAGCGCTTCAAGCTGCGTCTGGAAACCCGCTCCAATCGCTCGACTTGCCGTGATTACCATTTTGAAAAGCCGCATCTGACCCTGGATGGTTCGGCGCATGATGAGGCTTCTCTTGATCTTGAGCGTTACGATTATCCCGGCGGTTTTACACAGCGCGACCGGGGTGCTCATCTGGCGAAGCGCGCCCTTGAACGCCATCGTCATGACTACCGACTGGGTGAAGGGCAAAGCGACCAGCCCCGAATAGTCAGCGGTCACTTTCTGCAATTAAGCGGGCATCCCAACGAAGACTGGAATGCACTGTGGCTGGTGACCGAAGTCCGTCATGAAGGTCGCCAGCCGCAAGTTCTTGAAGAGTCAGCCCATGAAAGCCAGAACCTCGAAAACTTTCATCAGGGCTATCGTAATACCTTTTTCGCGACCCCTTGGAAGGCCCCGTATCGCCCATCTCTGCGTCATCCCAAACCGAGAATATTCGGCAGTCAGACCGCAGTAATCACCGGACCGAAAGATCAGGAAATCCACTGCGACCGGTACGGCCGGGTGAAGGTACAGTTTCACTGGGATCGTGAAGGAGCCGGCGATGACAAGAGCAGTTGCTGGCTACGCGTGTCGTCCAGTTGGGCTGGCAATCGCTACGGAGGCATGACCATCCCGCGCATCGGCATGGAAGTTCTGGTGACGTTTCTGGAGGGTGACCCTGACAGGCCGTTAGTCAGTGGCTGCCTGTACCACGCCGAACACATTCCGCCCTATGAGCTGCCCGCTCACAAGACACGCAGTGTATTCAAGACTCTGAGCAGCCCCGGCGGCAATGGCTCCAATGAGTTACGCATCGAAGACCGAACCGGTCAGGAGCATATTTACATCCACGCTCAACGAGACCTTGAGCAGAACATCGAGCACAAGCACACCACTAGAGTCGGCCACGAGCGGCATGACCGGGTCGAGAGCAATAGCTACAGCGAGTTCAAGGCCGAGAAGCATTGCACTGTCGATAGTAACCGGCTGACCGAAGTCAAAGCCGATGATCACCTGACGGTGGGCGGAACACAGCACATCTGGGTGGGCGATGGATTACTGGCACACGCCGGGCAGGAAATTCATCTCAAAGCCGGTAACAAGCTGATCATCGAAGCAGGGCTGGAGATCACTCTCAAAGCAGGTGGTTCCTTCATCAAAATCGACGCTGGCGGCGTGACGGTGATCGGGTCTCAGGTGAAACTCAACTCGGGAGGAAGCCCTGGGACAGGCTCAGAGGCGGCACCGCTTTTGCCGGGTTTCACAGAACAGCTCAATAAGGGTGAGTCGGGTGAGATGCTGACTCCCGCACAGAGACAGACAATGAGACGCACGCCATTTTGTGAGCAATGTGCACGGGTAACCGAAGAAGCAAAGAAATGAACCAGGCCAATTATCTGTTGATTGACGGAGCGTTACGACCTGACGCCATAAAGCAGCTTTATCAGCTCGAAGAGAGTCTTGAAATCGCTCCGCTGTATCTCGACACACCCTGGACAGAGGTCATGGGTCTAGGGCCGATACTTGTACATGCACCTCATCCCTCCAGTCTGATACAAGAGTGGCAGGGACATTCAGAGCAAAGGGCCGATGCCTGCGTTTTTTCCAGCAACGCATCTCTGAAAATCGTCTCGGCACATTTGCAGCAGTTTCTGAGCCCGACCGATGATCTGGGTAACTCGAGTCTGCTGCGTTTTGCAGATCCGTTGGTGATGCATTACTGGCTATCCAGCTATGGGGCTGAATATCTGAGCGCCGTGCTCGGGCCTATAGATCAACTATGGGTCCAATCCCCTTTTCGCAGTTGGCAACATTGCCCCGGCTCAACCATCACCACCTTTGTTAATCAACGTGCGCAGCAGGCTTCTCGAAAGGATTTCACCCTGCTGGGCGATCCGCAACTGAAAGCCTTCGCGCGCTGTTATCGATGGTTATTCGAGGAGCGCATTCATGGCTGGGTCAGTAGGCAATATTCACAAGCTTTCGTGGACCAAAGCGATGATCAGATCGAAGACTGGCTGAGCCGTGCTTTGGACAGCGCGCTCGAGTGGGGACTTACCAGTGAATACGCATTGGCGACCTGGGCCGATATTTGTGGCCACTGGGGTCTGGATTTTATCACTTCGCCGCAAGGTCACTACTTATCGTGGCAGACCCTGCACCCCGAGCATCAACGTTTGGCCCCGGAACTGCGCATAGACGCACTTGATGAATACCGTCAAAAAGTCCGCAACGGCAGAGGTGCCCCGCATGACCAATAAACACGGCACACACCGGCAACGACGTGCTGCACTGTTCCCCAAGACACCCGCCACGGCCACCAGCCTGTGCCCCTTCAGAGGCCCTAATGTCGCCATCGTACCGGTGCGCTACGCGCTGGATCGCTCCCGTTACGATGCCGCGCCCGATACGCTGAAACCGCTGCTCAAGGCCAGCAAATGGACGCTGATGCCGAGCCTGAAAACACGCAGCTATACCCTTCGCCAACTGTACGATGGCTATGTCTATGTGTTCGACGAAACGGCCGGGACCTTTCATGAGTACGTTTCGTCAGCCGCCAATGGCCATCTGAGCCGCATCGTCTGGACAGACGCGCAGATCGGCAGCGACCGGCGAAGCGGTGCCGACGATGGCAAACCCTTCCTGTTCTATCCGCGAAACAACCGGCTTCACATCGCTTTTTCGCCGCAGCAATGGACGTGGCGCATCTGCGAACACCTGCGCTCGAACCCTGCAAGCCGTGCGTCGTGGATGAAGTCCCTGGACCTGAAGCGCTACTGCACGACCATGGCCGAGCCGGATACCTTGCCGTTGAACCGTATCGCCGAAGCGGTGGCGGACATCGACAAGGAGTATGTGGTCGATGATGACCGGTTTGCAGACTCGGCGATTCCTGCATCGCAGGCCTCCAGCGAAAAAAACCAGCCGCTGTTTTCGCCAATCGGCGCTGACGTCTTCTGGCAAGGCAGCGTCGACGATCAGGACAGTTCCCTGCTCATTGCTTTGGATGACCCGCTGGCAATTTTCGACGATCTGGGCATGCAGCTGGCGGCCGATCAGGCCGCTTACCGCAACTGGCAAGCCGAGCACGAACACAAGGTACAGATCGCCCAGACCGTCACCACGCTATGTGGCGCAGAGAGCGAACCGGAGAAACTGCCTGCATCGGTGCGCGGCAATGCGGCGCTCACCCAGCAGTATCTGGGCGAGCTCGAAGCTTACTTCGAGCAGTGCATCCTTGAGCAAGCGCAGATCAACAGCAGTAACGTTCCCGGCGATTTTCTGCTGATGCCGGACATGTTCAAGAGCCTGGACATGCGCAGATCGATTGAAATGCGTTACGGCAGCGCGCCCTCCGACGAGGCCCTGCAAGCCTGGAAAGATCGCCACAAATGGCGGCGCGAGGTCGATCTGAGCGGTGCGCGTCAGTATCTGCAACAGCACCTGCCAGCCGGAGACGCATTGCTGCAGCAGGTGCGTGACACGCAAAGCGATTTTCAGCGTTGGGCAACCCATATCGGTACAGACCCGCTCAAGCTGTTTGTCGATACCACTCACCCTGAAAGCCTGCTGTACCTGCAAACGGTCATGCTCAACCTGCAGATCATCTACGCTCAGGACAAAGCCGCCAGCGCCTGGCTCGCCGAGCAGGAAGCCAACGCCACTACGCTGTTCGGCAACTTGCGCTACGGCTTCTCACCCGCGCTCAAACACGCGCTGCACCAGGAGGCCAACGCGCTGCTGAACGGCCTCGGCGACGTCACCAACCTGGCCACCCGCATCGGCGAACTTAACGGCGCACTCAATCACCAAGGTTTTGCCGACAAGCCGTGGATGAAGGCGCTGAAGCAGCCCGTTCAGGACACCTTCAAAGCCCTCGGCCAACTGGCCAGCGGCGCAGGCAAGGCGACGCTCGAAAGTGTCCTGCTGGCCTGGGTGCCCATCGACAGCCGCCTGACGATGGGCAAGCAGCAGAACACCGTTGCACTGATTCGCACCCTGTTGATCGGTCAGATCCTGCTCGACTCGAAGGCGCGTATTGCGATCGATCAAAAAATGCTCGCGAAACTGAAAACCTGGATCAGTGAGTGGCAGGTACTCAACAAACAGATCAGCGCAACCCGTCGCAGCTGGCTCTACCCAACCGCTTACAACCCCCGCAAAAGCATCGCCAAGCACCTGCGCGCCCTCGAGAACAAACTTCGCCTCCACGAACTGAGCATGCCCGCCCTGCTCGACTTTCAGAACAACCAATACGCCAAGCAGTTGCAGGACGAGATTCGCCTGCACTTCCAGTCCGGCAAAGCCATCGCCAAAGACTGGCTGAGCACCGCCAGGCGCTGGCTCGACGGACTGGGAGGGATTGCCGGCTCGATCACCTGGGGCGTGATCATGCTCAACTTCATCAACACCGCCTTCACCTATCGCGACCTGACTCGGGACGGAGACTTCAGCGCCAAGGACATCGGCAAGGTTGCGTATGGATTGGGGTATAGCTTCAATCTGTTGATGGCGGTGTTTGTTGAAGCGCCTTGGAGCGTGATCAGGGATGCAACGCCGGTACTGATTGATGGCAAGAATGTGGGGATTCTGGACAGGTCCAGTGCGTACTGGAGAGCCAAGGGCAATACCGTGTGGGGTGACGCGATACGTGGGTTCAGGGTTTCGATGGTGGCTATGGGTGGGTTTGGGCTGGCGGCGGTTACGCTTGAACTATTTGATGTCAAAAATGATTTTTACGCAGCGAAAACATCAGAGGAAAAGGACGCGATTATTGTAAAGGGCATTTCTATATTCGCAATGGGAGTAGGCTCAACTTTTCAATTGATGGCCGGGTTGTCCCCTGCAAGCGTCTTCACAATTGTTGCGATGAGCCCATGGTTCAGTGTGGCGCTGCTCGTAATAGGTTCTATATATCTTTTTACTACGATGGCTTTGAGTTATTTCAAGCAAGACAGCGTGGGCTGGTGGCTACGCAAGTGCTGTTGGTCAAGAACCTTAGACTATCGCTACCCCGAGACTGCCAAAGGCAAGAGTGACGAAGTACGCGCATTGATAGAAATTCAATTGTCTCCGCAGATTCATGTCAAAAGCACCGTGCACTATGAGAATCGTTATCTTGGCAAAGGCGATTACTACAACGTAGCGGTACAAAATGGCGCTGGAGTACAAGTACGCTTGCCAAATCTGGTACGCGGGGAGTCCGTGCACTTCAACATAGTGAGCAGCAAGCGACCATGGGGCGTGCTACCTATAGAAAAAATAGACGACGCACTGCATCAAGCTTTTCTGGACCGTGGGCAATTCAGGAAGGCCGAACAGTTCGGGATGCTTACCAACAAGCCAGCTGGCGAGGCAAGTGAAGATTTCACTTATCCTCTCATGCCACCTGAAAATGAAGACCTCATCTGGGAAACCTGGGTGCCGCTCGACAAGGACGCAACATATTTGGAGCTGCAAATATGGTACCCGGCCACTCTGATCAATCCTGGCGAGGACGATAGAAGCTATCTGTTTCAGATGGAGCTTGGCACAAGAGGCGATACTGCTATCGATGGTTTGGCTGCTGTGGAGCTTGAAGTGAAGGCATCAAGCAGAATTGGCACACCGACTCTGGAAGTAGCAGACGGTATACCTGTATGAATCAGCAAGAAAAAGCCTTGTATCTGTCGATAAGTAAAGACGTTCTGAACTGGAAAATCAAAACACTTGCGAGATCGCCCAGAGAAATGATGATAACTCAGTCAATATTTATCGCAGTCTACCTAACAGGAAGCACACTTTTCATTTGGGGAGGTTGGATAATGTTTTCAGACAGTCTCTACTCATTAGTGGGCACGATACTCGCGCTTGCGGGAATTCTTGCTTATTACCTATGCCTGCTCATCCGCCAAAAAACCATCTACAACTACACCATCACCACCAACCACGCCCTCGTAGAGTACTACCTTCACTACCCCGACTTCGCCTCTTCCTTTTTCAAAGGCATCGCCATTGCCGTGATTATGCTGTTCGTATTCGTAGCCATACTCACCGGCTCGCTGCTTTTCCTGGTCGGCCCGGTAGCCATGGCCTGTATCGCAGCCATCAAGCTACTCAACTGGGAAAATCCCATCCACCACGAACAAAGCCTGCCATGGGGCGAGTACAACTTTGTCACCGTCGACCGCAAACGCTTGATGATCATCACCCACCGCACTGACGTCACACTTGGCTTCGAAGCCCGCTTTCAGCACGAGGTACTGTTCAACAAGTACCTGAATTTTCTCCATACAGTGCTCCCCCCCACTGCCGAGTTCACTGAAAAAGCCTGGAAGTAGTAGCACGCCCAAGCTAACGTACACGCCGGAATTCAAGCCCTACCCACCAAGGCCTCACCATGATCCAGATTCGCCCCATGACACCGGAAGACTTCGAGCGCTTCTGGCCCACCTTTCAGGCTGTCGTCATCGCTCAGGAAACCTACGCCTACGACCCTGCCCTCACTCAGGAGCAGGCTCGCGATGTCTGGATGAAGCTGCCTCTGCATACCCTGATAGCCGAGGAAGATGGCCAGCTTTTAGGCAGTTATTACCTGAAGGCCAATGCGGCAGGCCCGGGCAATCACGTCTGTAACTGTGGCTACATGGTGACGGACGCGGCGCGTGGTCGGGGTGTGGCGCGGTTGATGTGCGAGCACTCGCAGCAACTGGCACGCGACAGCGGGTTTCTGGCGATGCAGTTCAATTCGGTAGTCGCCGGCAATGAGGTGGCGGTCGGGTTGTGGAACAAGCTGGGTTTCGAGACCGTCGGGCGGTTGCCGAAGGCTTATCGTCATGCCCGTTTGGGCCTGGTGGATTGTCTGGTGATGTTCAAGTGGCTGGCTAACGAGCCGGTGGCCGAAGAGCCTGCGCAGCCCAAGCTGATCGGCCGCAAGAATATCGAATCCGTGGTGTCGCGTCCGCGTCGAAAATAAGCATGACGCACACATGAAAACGGGGCCAGCTCACCATGAGAAGGCCCCGTTTTTGTTATTGCTCAGTGCTTATTTGCCAGAGCCTGCATCGGGCTGCTTCTGCAACAAGACCCGAGTCACTCGGCGCTCTTCCACACCAACAACGTGCAGGTCCCAGCCCTGCCAGCTGAGGCTGTCGCCGGTGGAAGGCAAACGATCCAGCAGGCTCATGACCAGTCCGGCCAAAGTCTGGTAGTCCTCGGTCGCCCTGGCCTGAAAGCCGGTGCGCTCGCGAATCAGACTCAAGTTCAGGGCTCCCGACACCACGAAGTCCTCGCCCTGCTCGACGATGTCCGGGCCTTCCACTTCGCTGGCGTCAGGCAGTTGGCCAGCGATGGACTCGAGAATGTCGGTCATGCTCAACACGCCGATGAAGTCACCAAACTCGTTGACCACGAAGGCAATGTGCGTCGATTCCTTGCGCATCTGCTCCAGGGCATTGAGGATGGTGAAGCTTTCCAGCAGGTTGATTGCCTTGCGCGACATCAGTTTCAAGTCGGGCTCGTTGCCGGACAGCAGCTCCTTGAACAGTTCTTTCTTGTGCACGAAGCCCAGCGGCTCATCGATACCGCGCTCGCCAATCAGCGGCAGGCGCGAGTAGGACGAGTGCATCAGTTTCAGACGGATCTTCTCGGCGCTGTCGTTCAGGTCGATATAGTCGATTTCGGCCCTTGGCGTCATCACCGTGCGAATCTGCCGCTCTGCCAGTTGCAGTACGCCACTGATCATCACTCGCTCACGACGATCAAACACCGGCTCGCTGCTTTCGCCCTCAAGCATGTCGGTGATTTCTTCATCCACATCACCTGACTCCAGCTTGCGTCCGCCCAACAGACGCATCACCGCATGGGCTGCACGCTCGCGGCGTGGCAGGTGCCCGTTAGCAGACTTCTTGCTGCGTTTGCGGGCGATCTGGTTGAACACCTCGATAAGAATCGAGAAACCGATGGCCGCATACAGATAGCCTTTGGGAATATGGAAACCCAGGCCTTCTGCAGTCAGGCTGAAGCCGATCATCATCAGGAAGCCCAGACACAGCATGATCACCGTGGGGCGGCTGTTGACGAATTTGGTCAGCGGCTTGCTGGCAATCATCATCAGGCCGATGGAGAAGATCACAGCGATCATCATCACCGACAGGTGCTCGACCATGCCGACGGCGGTAATCACCGCATCCAGCGAGAACACGGCATCCAGTACGACAATCTGCGCAACGATAGGCCAGAACAACGCATAGCCCGCATTACCGGCGCGTTGGGCGACATGGCCCTCCAGCCGTTCGTGCAGCTCCATGGTGGCCTTGAACAACAGGAACACACCACCAAAGAGCATGATCAGGTCACGGCCGGAGAACGTCTTGCCGAATACCTCGAACAGCGGCTCGGTCAGCGTCACCATCCAGGAGATGCTCGCCAGCAGGCCAAGGCGCATGATCAACGCCAGCGACAAGCCGATGACGCGCGCCTTGTCGCGTTGCTCAGGGGGCAGTTTGTCCGCAAGGATGGCGATAAACACCAGGTTGTCGATACCCAGTACCAGTTCCAGCACGATAAGGGTCAGCAGGCCAAGCCATGCCGTGGGATCAGCGATCCATTCCATGGTTTATGCAGCCTCACGATAAAAATGACAGGGGTTGGTATGGGTCACTGTAGACCAGCCACCATGGCTGAACGTCAGGCATGGCGTTGCAGCGTCAGGACGCGAAGGTCTGCCGGAATCCAGGCAGTACAGGAGGTTAAATAGAGAGAGGTTCGAATGAAGCGGCCTGCTCGGTAACAGTGAGATCACCGGCCAGCCATAAGCGATGGGAGGAGGACAACTCGGAGGCTCCTGGAGGGTATTCATACAGTCCTGAAAATTAATACGGGCGCTGATCGTACAATACCTGTAGATGTTTCGTACGTTGAGAAAGTATTACAAGACTTGACCGCGAGGCATGCTGCTTGCCGAGCAGCAAACGCACATGGGGCGACGTTTTGTCACACCTCCAGGCACTACCAGTTGTCTGACAACAGAATGTCGCGGGTAGATGCCCCCCGCCATTTGTTTTAAAATGTTTCCATAACGTCATGCATGCGCAGTGCTCCTCGCGATCAGCTTCACATCGCTATCCACTGCTCGCCTGAACAGAATCATAAAAAGAAAGCCCGTCATAGACGGGCTTTTTTCGTTTTCAGCTTTTGCATCTGATGTCTGGTTGGCATCCCGGCAACCCGTTTTCTTGACCTTTGAGGTGATTTACCCATGCTGCGCATCGTTGTTGTTCATTTTTTCCAGTGGCTCAAGCGCCTATCGTCCGCGCTGTTTTTTCGCAACGCAGAGGACAACTATTCGCGCAGCTTCACACGTGAAAACGATGATGAAGGCCGCTGGACCTTCGTTTCGATCATCATCGTTTTGACCCTCAGCCTTTATTGCCTGGCTGGCCTGGGTTACTACGCCAAGACCAACATCTGGGACGGCTTCACTCAGGAGCAGAAAGAGGACATCGCCCAAGCCATGGTCGTCAGCTCGCAGAATCTCTGACAGCTGCTGGGTTCAACTAAACGGGGGAAGCGAAAGCTTGCCCCATTTTCGTTTCAGCGGCTTGTCATGGGCACGCTTTTCTGCGAGAAAGCCCGCTCGCGCCAATGACAGAGCGCGCTGTAACCGGAAGCCGCGTAATGACCAGAGAATTACAAATTACCGATCTGCACCCCGGCGAGGGCAAGGCAGTGGTCAAGGGTGCGCTGATCACCACGCACTACACCGGAACCCTGGAAGACGGCACCGTCTTTGATTCCTCACACGAGCGCGGCAAACCGTTTCAGTGCGTGATCGGCACCGGACGCGTCATCAAAGGCTGGGATCAGGGCCTGATGGGCATGAAAGTGGGAGGCAAACGCAAGCTGTTCGTCCCGGCACATCTGGCTTACGGCGACAGAACCATGGGCGCGCACATCAAACCCGGCGCAGACCTGACGCTCGAGATCGAACTGCTTGAAGTGCTGACCCGCGACGATTGAGCACCACGCCTTGCAGATCGTCTTGAATCTGCCGATAACCTGGGAGATACAGGCACACGCCTGATTGCTTGTTATCGCGGAAAAAGCCATGCTCCGGGTATGGAATTCAAGGTCTTGGCACAGGAACACGTATGGCGCTCAATAAGTCGACTCAGGAGCTGAAGCGGCACCTGAAAGGGACAGCAACCAATCTGGAAAACACGGCGGAAGAAATTCTCAAACTGGCCTCGCAAATGAACGATGTGGACGTCACTGCAGTGCTGCAGATGGTCAACCGCCTCTACAGCGATGCCGATCAGCTCAAAGCCTATGCCGATGAGGTCAAGGCCAAGAGAATCGTGCGCGCCAAGCCGCTGTAAATCGCAGTACCCGAGTTCAGTCGTGCTTTCGGTCCAGAGGGCCTTCGATGCTGCCACAGCCCGCCAGAATCAGCGCCAGCCCACGGCACCTGAACATGCAGAAATGGCGTGGACGGGTCGGCATGTGTCTGGTCGCGAGCCTGTCGGTGCTGGCTGGCATGACCGATGCCATTGGCTTTATGGCAACCGGCGATTTCGTTTCATTCATGAGTGGCAACACCACCCGGCTTGCAGTCGCGATCAGTGATGGCGACCTGAGTGTGACGGTACGTCTGACCCTCGCAATCCTTGCTTTCATTGCCGGCAACGCGCTGGGCGTGGTAGTTGCGCGGCTTGGCGGCAGACGCGCCCTGCCCTTGCTGCTGGCGATCGCCACGCTGCTGTGCGCCGCCGCAGCGTGGCCACTGGAAAGCAATATGCTGGCATTGGTCTGGGCCATCCTGGCGATGGGCATGCTCAATGCTGCTGTCGAACAGGTCAACGGGTTACCGGTCGGCCTGACCTACGTGACCGGTGCACTGTCGCGTTTCGGTCGTGGTCTGGGCCGCTGGATGCTGGGTGAACGCCGAGATGGCTGGCGCGTGCAGCTGGTCCCGTGGGTCGGCATGTTTGTCGGCGCGGTGGTCGGCGCAATCCTCGAGCAACACCTGGGGCTCAATGCCCTGCTGATCAGCGCAGGCCTGTCGGCATTGCTGGGGCTGGTTTCACTGAAAATTCCCCATCGCTGGCAACGCCACTACATCCCACGCTGAACCCTGCGATTCCCATCCGCTGAAATACGTTTACCATACGCCGCCGTTCACAACCGACCTTCGTCATGACCTCTGAAGCACTCGCCATCCTGCAACAGCAGCTACTTGCCGCCTTGAACAACGTCCCGACTGAAACCCGCCGCCTGTTTCACGGCCGTGGTCGAGTATGGCCTGGACTGGAGCACATTACCGTCGACTGGATGCAGGGGGTGGTGCTGGTCTCGCTGTTCAAGGCCCCTCTTGAGCACGAACTGGAAGCACTGACACAGCTGCTGAATAAATTGATCGACACGTCGCAGTGGCAGCAAAGTCAGGCTCACACCCTGCTGCTGCAACACCGCTATCTGCCGCAGAGCACCACGCAATGGCTGACCGGCGAAGTCGTGGATGAATGGGTGATCACCGAAAACGGCCTGCGCTACAAAGTCGACTTCGGCAAGAAACAGAACAGCGGTCTGTTTCTCGATATGCGCTACGGCCGTGAATGGGTACAGGCTCAGGCAAAAGGCAAACGCATCCTCAATCTGTTTGCCTACACCTGTGGCTTCTCGGTGGCAGCCCTGGCCGGCGGTGCCGACCATGTGGTGAATCTGGACATGGCCCGGGCAGCCCTGAATCGTGGCCGAGAGAATCACCGGCTCAATGATCAGGACCTCAGCCGCGTCACCTTTCTCGGGCATGATCTGTTCAAGTCGTGGGCTAAAGTCACCCGTTCCGGCCCTTATGACCTGATCATCATTGACCCGCCGTCTTTTCAGAAAGGCAGCTTCATGCTCGACAAGGACTACCAGCGGGTATTGCGCCGCCTGCCGGAACTGCTCGATGAAGACGGGTCGGTACTGGCGTGCATGAACGACCCCGCGCTGGGGCCGGAGTTTTTGATTCAGCACACCGCAATCGAGGCGCCCTGCCTGCGCTTCGAACAGCGCCTGGAGAACCCGCCGGAATTCCCGGATGCTCGGGTCGACGGTGGTTTGAAAGCCCTGGTGTTCAAGGCAGAAGGGTTGAACCGCTCGGGATGGGCTTGACGGCGAAAATCCCGGCCAGCGGCACTCGGGTGCCGCTGGCGACTGCAACGATGCATGTAACGTGACGGGAAGTACACTGACAACCTTTTCTCACTCAAGAATATGCCTCTATAAAAGTCTGACTATTAACCAACTTTCCGCTCCTTGATACTTCCCGAATAAAGAGTAAAAATTTTTACGCTGGGCAGTAGTTTTTTTTAAACCACGCCACTAGAGTGATATCAAGTCGCCCACATTTGTACAATGGCCCCCGCCATGAAGTGGTGACACAAAGGGGATCCATAATGCCAATAAGAAATATCGGATTGAACCTCAGGGCGTTTCTCGGCTTCGGCATTATTTGCCTGCTGCTCGCCGGTCTCGGCGCCCATGCGCTCCTCAAGATGGACGGGCTTCACCAGTCCGCCAAACAACTGCAGAACGACTGGTTGCCCAGCGTAAGGCAGGCGGGCCGTATCGAGACCGCCGGTCTGCTTTATCGCCTCGACGCTCGGCGTTTTGTCATGGATGACGACAGACGGTCTGCCGAGTCAATGAACAAGCTCAATGGATTAAAAAACTCGTTACTGCAAAACGCTGACACTTACGGTCCTCTGGTATCGAGTCCGGAAGAAGAAGATGCCTACCGTAAAGTAAAGGCCGACGCCGTGGCCTATATCGCCAAAATCGATGAACTTGTTGAACTCAGTACGCGCAAATCCGACAGTGAATTATTCGTATTCATTCGCGACGTCACCAGCCCGCAGGCAAAGGCATTACAGGCCTCGATAGAAAAGTTGATAGAGGTCAATCTCAAAGGGGCCGAACAATCTGGCCTGGTGTCCGACAGGAATTATGAAAGCGGGCGAACCGTCACCTTCACGCTGATTATTCTTGCCGTCGTCATTACCCTGATCGTGGCAACAGTGTTCACCCGCAGCATCGCAAGACCGGTCAAGACACTGCTCGATTCCACACGCCGTATCGCCGAAGGTGATTTGCGTACGACGGTGGAAATCAACGGTGCCGACGAACTGACCGAATTGCAAAAAGCCAGCGCGGCAATGCTTTCCAGCCTGAAGGACACGATTCAGCATATTTCCGACGCTTCCGGCCTGCTCGCCTCGGCAGCCGAAGAAATGAGCTCGATCACACAGGATTCCACGCAGGGCATACAACGCCAGACCCAGGAAACCGAGCAGGCGGCCACCGCGGTCAACCAGATGACGGCGGCCATCGAGGAAGTGGCACGCAATGCCGTCGCGGCCTCGACCTCTACCCAAGCGTGTGAAAAGTCGGCGCAGACCGGCCAGGATTGCGTGGGCCAGACCATTGCCGCACTGGAAAAACTCAGTACTACGGTGGACAGAACCGGCGCTGAAGTTGAAGGGTTGGCCAGCCAGGCACAGAGCATCGCCAAGGTCGTGGACGTGATTCGGGCCATTGCCGAGCAGACCAACCTGCTGGCGCTCAACGCCGCCATCGAAGCCGCACGCGCCGGCGAACAGGGCCGAGGTTTTGCGGTCGTCGCCGATGAGGTGAGGGCATTGGCGCACCGCACGCAGACGTCCACCCAGGAAATTGAACAGATGATCCAGGGGATCCAGAAAAACTCCAATGAAGCCGTCCAGTCGATGAAGCAGAGTAATGCGGAAACCGACGCAACCCTGCTGATCGCCCAGCAGGCCGGCATCGCGATCAAGGACATCACCTCATCGATCAGCCACATCAATGAACGCAACCTGATGATTGCGACCGCCTCTGAACAGCAGGCGCACGTGGCACGCTCGGTCGACGAAAACCTGGTGAGTATTCGCGACCTGTCGGCGCAGAGTTCTTCAGCTTCCAGCCAGACTTCTACTGCGAGCCAGGAGCTGTCCCGCTTGGCCGTGGACCTGAATCGTATGGTGGCGAAGTTTTCAGTCTGACCAACAGCCGACTTGAGCTGCGCCTTTGCGCCTTACCAGGGCCGGAAAGGCGCAAGCGCATGCGAAGTGGATCACGCGAGATCACATTGTCGATGCGCGTTGACCGGTCTTTCAGCTCATGACCGGCGTTCTGGGTACCTTTGACGTTGTCCTGGCGGGTCGCTGCAATCGCGATAATTTCAGTCAGGCTGGGCGAGATATCCTCATCGCTGCGCTATTCCGCCTGCCCGAATACCTGGCTGGGTCGTCGCAGCGAAGGGTCGAACGGGTTGATTCTGGCACTGATCACTGCCGCTTCGCGCTTGAGCAACTCGACCACGGTCGTCAGGCGATCAGGCCCCAATCGATCAGCGATGGTCGCCACGCTGAGCGCCGCCACGGCCCGACCGCTGCGGTCCAGGATCGGCACTGCCAGCCCGGCCATGCCAGGCAGCGCCCCGGTATTACGCCCGGCGTAGCCGAGGCGGCGCACGTTTTCGACCTCCGAACGTAGAAACACCTCGTCGTACAGGTGAAAATCCTTGAGGCGCGGCAGGTTGTAGGCAATGACTGTCTCCCGCTCTTCCTCAGGCAGAAAAGCCAGAATCGCCAGACTCCCCTGCCCCACGCCCAACGCGACACGGCCACCAATGTCGCCGGTAAACGTGCGGATCGGGTAAGGACCTTCACTGCGGTCCAGGCAGATTGCGTCGAAACCGCTGCGTGCCAGTAAAAACAAAGAGTCCCCTAACGACGCAGACAGGCGCAGCAGGCTGGGCCGCACCACGTCGCGCAGATTACCGGTGTTGCCGGCTTTTGCAGCCAACGCAAAGAACTCGATACTCAACCGATAGCGCTTGCTGAGCAGGTCCTGCTCGACCATGCCTTCGTCCATCAGACTGCGCAGCAAGCGGTGTGTGGTGGGTTGTGACAACCCGACCCGCTGCGCCAACTGCGTGACCCGCTCGCCGCCTTCGTCACAATCGCCCAGGCACCGCAATACGGCGAACAGCCGGGAAACAGCGCCAACACCGACTTGCGCAGCGTCACTATTCCGATCAGTGAAATTTTTCATTTATACCGCCCGCTATTTTTTCACTGAGAGAATTAACTAAAAGAAAAATGTTATTCAGTGAAATTCCTTATTGAGCCCATCCTAGCCTTCGTCCTACTCTCAGTCCACAGGGGCGATTTGAACAATCATCGGTAGCCGACTCAGAGCGAGCACCAACGTCCACAGAGCTGTATGACTTCATTTCGCATCTGCCCATGACAAAAGCGTGCCTCGGCGCGCATGCATAAAGGTGGAAGCAGGTATGGCATTTCTGCAGCTCGAAGGTCTCTCCAAGCGCTACGGTTCCATAGACGCAGTGGTCGCCACGAATCTGGCCGTCGACAAGGGCGAATTCGTTTCACTGCTCGGCCCATCCGGCTGCGGCAAGACCACCACCTTGCAAATGATCGCCGGCTTCGTTGAAGTCAGTGACGGGCGCATCGTGCTCGACGGTCGCGATATCACTCACGCCAAACCCAGCAGTCGGGGGCTGGGCGTGGTTTTTCAAAGCTATGCGCTGTTTCCCCACATGACCGTCGCCAACAACGTTGCATTCGGCCTGCGCATGCGCAAAGTGCCTGCCGCCGAGTTGCAACAGCGAGTCAACCGGGTGCTGCAACTGGTGCGTCTTGGCCAGCATGCCGAGCGCTACCCGCGCGAACTGTCTGGCGGGCAACGGCAGCGCGTCGCATTGGCGCGGGCGCTGGTAATCGAACCGCCGGTGCTGTTGCTCGACGAACCGCTGTCCAACCTGGATGCCAATCTGCGCGAAGAGATGCAGTTCGAGATTCGCCGCATTCAGAATGAAGTGGGGATTACCACGCTGATGGTCACCCACGATCAGGCCGAGGCCCTGTCGATCAGTGATCGGGTGGTTGTCATGCAGGCCGGGCGCATCACCCAGATCGACGAGCCTTACACACTTTACGAGCACCCGCGTACACGCTTCATCTCGGGCTTTGTCGGCAAAGCCAATATGTTGCAGGGCGATCTGGACAGCACTGGCAGCCCACAGGTTCGTCAACTGCCCGGCAATGGCGCGCTGACCCTCAGCCTGCGTCCGGAGAAGATCGATCTGATGGCACCTGGCTGCGGACGGCTGTCCGGGCGCATCGTCATGCGTTACTTTATCGGCAGCCAGTGGCTGTACCGGATTCACACCGACATCGGCGAAGTGACCGTGGTACGCCGCAACGACGGCCAGGCACCGCTGGAACAAGGCGCAGCGGTCGACATGGACTGGCCCACCGAGTTGCTGCGCGTGCTGGATGCCGACGAGGTGCGCGCATGAGTCTGCTGACCGAAATGCGTCAGGGCGGCCGCGGTTACTGGCTGTCGGCCCCGGCACTGGCGTTGTATATCGGCTTGCTGGTGCTACCGCTGGGATTGACCCTGCTGCTGTCGTTCAACGTGTTCGACTACCAGGTCGGGGTGAAAAGCGACAGCTACACGCTGACCAACTATATGGCCGTGGTCAGCGACTCGTATTTCTATGAAATCTTCCTGCGCACCTTCTGGATCAGTGCGCTGGTGACCCTGCTGTGCGTGCTGATCGGTGTGCCGGAGGCCTACATTCTGAGCCGGATGGGGACACCGTGGCGCTCGATCTTCCTGATTCTGATCCTGACACCCTTGCTGATTTCAGTCGTGGTCAGAGCGTTCGGCTGGAGCCTGCTGCTGGGGGCGGACGGGTTGATCAATCAGGCTATCCAGTTTATGGGCGGGCGGCCGGTGAAGCTGCTGTACACCCCGTTTGCGGTGATCATCGCCCTGGTCCACGTCATGTTGCCCTTCATGATCATTCCGGTCTGGACATCGCTGCAAAAGCTCGACCCCACTGCCGAACAGGCCGCGCTGTCGCTGGGTGCCAGTCAGGCAAGAGTCATGCGTTCGATCGTGCTGCCGCAGGTCATGCCCGGCGTGCTGTCCGGCTCGTTGATTGTGTTCGGCCTCGCCGCCAGCTCTTTCGCCATTCCCGGCCTGCTTGGCGGTCGACGCCTGAAGATGGTCGCCACGGTGATCTACGACCAATACCTCTCGGAACTGAACTGGCCGATGGGTGCGACCCTGGCCGTGGCCCTGCTGCTGGTCAACCTGCTGGTGATGCTGTCCTGGAACCGCATGATCGAAGGCCGTTACAAAAAAACTCTGGGGGAATGATCCATGTCCAAGAACGGTCCTTTGGCCCTCTCGTTTCATGCGCTGGTGGTGATTTTCATGATGGCCCCACTGGTCGTGGTGTGTCTGGTGGCGTTCACCCCGGAAAACACCCTGAGCCTGCCCACCACCGACTTCTCGCTGCGCTGGTTCAAGGCAGTGTTCGAACGTGCAGACTTTATCGACTCGTTTTACAACAGCCTGATGCTGGCGTTCGTCTCCGCGACTCTGGCGACCTTGATAGCGGTGCCTGCCGCCTTGGCAATCACCCGACATACTTTCCCTGGCCGCAATTTTTTCAATGCGCTGTTTCTTTCGCCGATCATCATTCCGCATCTGGTGCTGGGAGTGGCCATGCTGCGTCTGTTTGCACTGATGGGCGTGAACGGCAGCTTCACCTGGCTGATTTTTGCCCATGTGCTGGTCATCACGCCCTATGTGCTGCGTCTGGTGCTCGCTGCGGCGATCGGTATCGACCGCAGCGCCGAACACGCCGCCGAGTCATTGGGCGCAAGCCGTTTCATCCTGTTTCGGCAGATCACCCTGCCGATGATCCTGCCCGGCGTAGCGGGCGGCTGGTTGCTGGCATTCATCAACAGCTTCGATGAGGTCACGCTGTCGATCTTTGTCACGTCACCCGCCACCCAGACCCTGCCGGTGCGCATGTACGTCTACGCCACCGAATCCATCGACCCGATGATGGCCGCCGTGTCGGCACTGGTCATCGCGCTCACCGCCGCCACCATGACCCTGCTCGACCGGGTCTATGGACTGGATCGCGTGCTGGTCGGCAAACACTAACCGGAGCTTTGACGTTATGGCATTGCTGAAACGACTGACCGAACATGACCGCCCGGTTCTGCCCTTTACCCTTGACGGCCAACCGGCCAGCGGTCTGTTGGGCGACACCTTGCTGACCGCCGTATTGACCGCCAGCGAGTACGTGCGAGGCAGCGATTTCAGTGCCGAGCCCCGCGCCGGGTTCTGCATGATGGGCGCCTGCCAGGACTGTTGGGTAAGGTTGGGTGACGGACAGCGAGTGCGTGCCTGTTCGACGCTGCTGGAAGCCGGCCAGGCGGTGATTCGTGAACCAGGGCGCTGCGTATGAGTGATCAGGCCATTGCCATTATCGGCGCAGGCCCGGCTGGCATTCGCGCCGCTCAGACCCTGCTGGCCCACGGTATCAAGGCCTGCCTTATCGATGAAGGCTTGCGCGGCGGCGGCCAGGTCTACCGCCGCCAGCCGGAAAACTTCCAGCGCTCGGCCAAGGCGCTTTACGGTTTCGAAAGCAGCAAGGCCGTCGCAGTGCACCAGACTCTCGACGCGCTCGCAGAGCAGATTGACTACCGCCCGCAAACGCTGGTCTGGAGCGCCGAGGGCCATCAGCTCGACACCCTGCAAAACGGAACAGCCGGGACTATCGATTTTACCCAGCTGATTGTCGCTACAGGCGCAACCGACCGAATCCTGCCAGTCCCCGGCTGGACCTTGCCTGGCGTTTACAGCCTGGGCGCCGCGCAGATCGCGCTCAAGTATCAGGGCTGTGCGATTGGCGAACGCGTGGTGTTTTGCGGCAGCGGACCCTTGCTGTATCTGGTTGCCTACCAATACGCCAAAGCCGGCGCAAACGTGCTGGCAGTGCTCGACAGCGCGCCGTTTTCGGCGCAGTGCAAAGCATTGCCTGCGTTGCTCGGCCAACCCGTAACCCTCGCGAAGGGCCTGTATTACCGCGCATGGCTGAGCGCCCATGGCATTCCGGTGCATCAAGGCGTACACCTCAAGCGCATAGAGGGTGAACAGCGTGCGACCGGCATTCAATGGCAACGTAATGGCCAATCTAACCTGCTGGCCTGCGACGCAGTAGCCTTTGCCCATGCGTTGCGCAGCGAGACACAACTGGCCGACTTGCTCGGCTGTGCATTCGACTGGAGCCCGCTCAACCGCGCGTGGCTGCCTGCTCGTGATAACTGCGGGCGCAGCAGCGTGTCAGGCGTGTATCTGGCAGGCGACGGCGCTGGAATCATGGGCGCGGACGCTGCGGAGATGGCCGGAGAACTCGCCGCCCTCGGGCTGCTGCAAGACATTGGCATCACTGTCGACGCCCTGCGTATCCGGGATCTGCAAGCTGCACTGCAACGCATCGAACGCTTTCGCCACGGACTGGAAACCGCCTTCCCGTTCCCAGAGGCCTGGGCCGCCCGCGTGGCGGATGACACCGTGGTATGCCGCTGTGAAGAAGTCTCCGCGGGTGAGATTCGCACAACCGTGCAGGATGGCCATTGGGAGATCAACCGGGTCAAGGCCCTGTGCCGAGTCGGCATGGGCCGCTGCCAGGGACGGATGTGCGGCCTGGCAGCGGCAGAGATCATCGCTCGCGAGAGCGGTCGGCCGGTGGAGCATATAGGCCGTCTGCGTAGCCAGGCCCCGATCAAGCCGCTGCCGTTCGGACTGGCGCTTCAATCAGTTGAGAAACAACCATGAGCACACTGATTGAAACCGATGCGATTGTCATCGGCGGCGGTATTGTCGGCTCGTCGGCAGCCTTGGCGCTTGCACTGAAGGGCAAGCGTGTGGCCGTGCTGGAGCGCGACTTTTGCGGCTCGCACTCCAGCGGTGTCAACTACGGCGGCGTACGCCGTCAGGGCAGGCCATTATCGCAGTTGCCCTTGTCGCAGCGGGCACACCAGATCTGGGGCAACCTGCGCGAACTGATCGGCATAGACGGCGAATACCAGCGCTCGGGCCACCTCAAACTGGCACGCAGCGAACAGGACATGAATGCCCTGCGCGCCTACGCCGAAGTCAGCCAGGTATTCGGCCTCGATTTACAATTGCTCGATCGCGATCAACTGCGCGCCCGCTATCCCTGGGCAGGCGACGTCGCGGTGGGCGCATCGCTGTGTGCCGACGACGGGCACGCCAATCCGCGCCTGGTATCGCCCGCCTTTGCCCGCGCTGCTCGACGGGCTGGGGCACAGGTATTCGAGCAGGCGCAGGCGAGCGAAGTCAGCCATGACGGCAACGCCTTCATCGTCACAACGGCCAGCGGCCTGAACCTGAGAGCTCCCTGGCTGCTCAACTGCGCCGGGGCGTGGGCTGGAGAACTGGCGGCGCAATTTCACGAACCGGTGCCTATGTATTCAGGACATCCGGCGATGCTGGTGACAGAACCGTTGCCGCTGTTCATGGACGTCAGCACCGGTGTCGAAGGTGGCGGCATCTACGCCCGGCAAGTAGCGCGCGGCAATTGCGTACTGGGCGGCGGACAAGGTTTTGCCATCGATCCGGCGCGCGCCCGACCGGGACAGGCGGCAGTACTGGACATCCTGCGTAACGCCGTCGAACTCTACCCGCCACTTGCCGGTGCCCAGGCCATCCGCACCTGGAGCGGCACCGAAGGCTATCTGCCGGACCGTGAACCCGTGCTCGGTCCGAGCCTCACCCAAGCGGGCCTGCTGCACGGCTTCGGTTTTGCCGGGGCAGGTTTCCAGATCGGTCCGGCGGCCGGCGAAGCGCTGGCCGAATGGGTTTGCGACGGCGCATCACTTATCTCGCTCGAGGCGTTTTCCATCGGCCGCTTCCGGCAGGCAACCGCTCAATTCAAGGCTATCGAATCCGCTACGAACATCATCCCATTGCACAGAGGAAGGTCGTCCCCATGAAAAACACCCAACGTCTCGCCCTCACCGGCCTGTCATGCCTGCCCTTGGCGGCTGCACTGTTTTGTATGCCTGCCCAGGCCGACACCACGCTGTACCTTGGCATGAACGGGGGGACCATGGAGCGCCTGTATGCCGATCAGGTGTTGCCCGCCTTCGAGAAGGCCAATAACGTCAAGGTAGTGATCGTGCCAGGCACGTCAGCCGATATCCTCGCCAAGGTGCAGGCATGTAAAGACAATCCGCAGATGCATGTCATGTTTCTCGACGACGGCATTATGTACCGGGCTATCTCCATGGGCCTGTGCGCCCCCCTGCAACCCAGCGCCAGCCTGGCCGATCTGCCTGCCAAGGCCAAAATCAAGGAGCAGGCCGCCGCCGTCAGCCTGGGTGTAACCGGCCTTGCCTACAACACGCGAATGTTCAAGGAAAAGGGCTGGAACGCGCCCACCTCGTGGATGGACCTGGCCGACAAGCGCTTCAAGGACAAGGTCGTGTTCCAGTCACTGGCCTCTTCGACCTTCGGCCTGCATGGTTTCCTGATGTTCAACCGGATCCAGGGCGGCAGCGAGAAAGACGTCGAACCAGGCTTCAAGGCCTGGCCGAAAACCATCGGCCCGAACGTGCTGGAGTACATCGCCAGCTCGGCAAAGATCTCGGAAATGGTCCAGACCGACGAAGCCGCGCTGTTCCCGTTGACGCCGACGCAGGTGACCGCCTTGAAGATCAAGGGCGTGCCAGTGGAGTACGCATCGCCCAAGGAAGGCGGTGTGGTGTTGAACGTGGCTGAATGCACAATCGCCAATAATAGCCAGCCGGAACTGGCCCAGAAGCTGGCCGCCTATTTGCTGACGCCGGAAGCACAGGCACCTGCGCTGGAGTTTGGCGATCAGATCCCGTCAAACCCGAAAACACCAACCACGGACAAGACGCGTGCCCAGGTCGAGGCCATGGAGAAATACCTGGAAACAGCCGTAACCATCGACTGGGATCAGGTCAATCAGATCCGCCCGGAGTGGAACGCGCGCTGGAGCCGCAGTATCGAGCGATAGACGTTTGCGGCGAGCTCGACAGGTATCGCCGCCTGCAAAACGTCACCCGTTGATTGCCACCTGGCAAATTATTTCAACTTATTACCGCGCAAGGGAGTCCCACCGTTACGCCCACTTTTTCGGGCGCATTCAACGGTGGTTCTTTCTGTATGAGTTTTATTGTCTGCATGGGCGTGCTTGGCGTGCTGTTGATGCTGTTGGCGCTCACCTCCTCCTATTTGCGCTGGATGCCGGTCACCACCTCGGCGGTATGCCTGGGGTTCGGTTTTGGCATCGGTCCGATGGGCCTGGATATCGTCGATCTGGATTTCGAAAAATCCTATGAGTGGCTGGAACGTCTGACCGAAGTGGCGGTGCTGTTTTCCCTGTTTGGCACAGGCATCAAGTTGCGCCTGCCCCTGCGTGGCAAAGCCTGGCACTCAGCCTACTGGCTGGCCGGACCGGTCATGCTGGCGACCATTGGCGGCGTGACGGTGGCAGGTCACTACATCATCGGCCTGGACTGGGGCGTGTCGTTGCTGCTCGGTGCGATGCTGTCGCCGACCGACCCGGTGCTAGCCGGGATGGTTCAGGTCAACAATGCTCAGGATCAGGACCGCCTGCGCTTCGGCCTGTCCGGCGAAGCGGGCCTCAACGACGGCACGGCATTTCCATTCGTGATCTTTGCCTTGCTGTACCTCAGTTCCGGGGGCGCGATGAGCGACTGGGTCCAGGGATGGCTGATCAAGGACCTGATCTGGGCGGTGCCGGCCGGTTTGTTGATTGGTTACGGCATGGGCCGTGGGGTCGGCCATCTGATGATCTTTCTGCGCATCAAGAACGCCGACAGCACCACCTCGCCCAATGACTTTCTGGCACTGGCGCTGATCGCCCTGGCCTATGTGGTCGCGCAAGGTGTCGGGGCGTTCGGCTTTCTCTCGGTGTTTGCCGCCGGATTCGGCCTGCGTCAGGCCGAAGTCAGGGTCACGCGTTCTGAACTGCCCTCTGAGCATGTTGCACAACCGGTCCTCGGGCATATGACTGCGTCCCTGGAACAGGGCACTGTCGCGCAAGGCGACGACATGAGCGGTTCGCAGCTGGCCGCCGGCGTGATGATGGGCGACATGCTGGCGTTCGGCAGTCTCGTCGAGCGCGCGATGGAAGTGTTGCTGATCACCCTGCTGGGTGCAGCGCTGGCGATGTACTGGGACTGGCGGGCCATTGGCCTGGGGCTGGCATTGTTTTGCGTCATTCGCCCCGCGAGTGTCTGGCTGCTGGTCAGCCGCCGCCTGCTCAACGTCAGACAAAAAGCGCTGGTGGGCTGGTTTGGCATTCGGGGCATCGGCAGTCTTTACTACCTGTGCTTTGCCTTGTCGCACGGCCTGGCGCACGATGTCGGCCACGTTGTGATCGGCATGACTCTCTCGGTCGTCGCGCTGAGCATCCTGGTGCACGGCATCAGTATTCAGCCTTTACTGGAGCGTTATGAGCGCAGTACCGCCGCCAGTCCTGATTGATTGCCCGTTACGGCAAAGGGCCATAGAGCAGCTCGATGAGCGTATTGGAACAAGCAATTGGACTGCGGCATTTCGACTCGGTAGCGTGGCCGCCATATAGCGATGCATGGCAAAGCGATAAACCGCAGATCAGTGCAAATCTGAAAGCGGCCAGCTAATATGCAAAACAGCTAAGGGCACTTTGCCAGCCTGCAAGCAGGCCTGATACACCAAGTCCTGGAAAAGAGCTGAACCCCTGTAGCCCGCTGTCCTCCAAACCCGATAATACAGCCCACTCGATCATTTAGAAGGTGAAATGTCAGAACCCGTCCTGATGGACCGCTTTGCACGTAAAGTCGATTATCTGCGCATGTCGGTTACCGACCGGTGCGATTTTCGCTGCGTGTACTGCATGGCCGAAGAGATGACGTTTCTGCCTCGGCAACAGATTCTGTCACTGGAGGAAATCCTTCAGGTGGCCGAGCGCTTCGTGGCGCTGGGCACGCGCAAAATTCGCCTGACCGGCGGTGAACCGTTGGTACGCTCGGGTATCGTCGGTCTGTGTGAAAAGATCTCTGCGCTGCCCGGCCTGCGTGAACTGTGCATGACCACCAATGGCTCGCAGCTGAAAAAACTGGCCGCGCCGCTGTTCGAGGCGGGCGTCACGCGTCTGAATATCAGCCTGGACAGCCTCGACCCGCACCGTTTCCGCGAACTGACCCGCACGGGCGATCTGCACAAGGTCATTGCCGGTATCGATGCGGCCAATGCTGCCGGCTTTGTGCACACCAAACTCAACTGCGTGGTCATGCACGGTCGCAACGACCATGAGATCAACGACCTGCTGGCGTTTGCCATCGATCGTAACCTCGATGTCTCGTTCATCGAAGAGATGCCGCTGGGCATCATCAGCGAACACAGCCGTGCCGAATCCTTCTATTCAAGCGATCAGGTTCGCGAACGTATTGCCGAACGTTACACGCTGGTGCCTTCCACCGACTCGACTCAGGGGCCGTCGCGCTACTGGCGTCTGGCCGAAGCGCCGGGCATTCGCATCGGCTTCATCTCCCCGCACAGCCATAACTTCTGCGGCACCTGCAATCGTGTGCGTCTGACGGTCGAAGGCCGATTGCTGCTGTGCCTGGGCAACGAGCACTCCGTGGACCTGAAAGCGGTACTGCGCGCCAACCCCGGTCAGCCCGAGAAACTTGAAAAAGCCATCATCGATGCCATGCAGATCAAACCGTGGAGCCACAACTTCACGCATGACGATGGCGTTCAGGTCGTGCGCTTCATGAACATGACGGGCGGCTGACCGCCGCCCTGAAGAAGAACGCCTCACACGAGGCGCTATTTATTTTCCGGCTTTGCGAAAGAACAAGGTGATCTGCCCTACTTCGACACCCAGCTTGGTCATCGACGAACGATTGGCCATGGTCTGCTCGTCGATCAGGTACATCCAGTCATCCAGGCTGACGTCATACTCGGTGCCGTCCACCGGCAGTCTGAGCACGTAGTTCCAGTGGAAGCTGTTGCCCGCCACTTCGCCGTAAGCCTCACCGACGACATCGCCTGCCGTGCCCTTCCAGCGTCCCGGACCGTCAGGACGCAAACGCCACTCGCGAACCTGTTTGGTCCCATCGCTGTAGCTAAAGGCCTCGTGCATAACCAGCACTTCGCCTTCACTGTGCCCGTCAATCACCACCGTAAAGCGCTTGGTGACCTCGCCAGAGCGCTTCTGGAACATTCCCCAGGCTTCGACGCGCCCCGTGAAGTATTTGCGAAGATCGAGTTTCGGTGCTTCCTGGCTGTAATGGGTCACCGGCACCCCACCGCAGCCGCTCAAAATCAGCCCCATACATAACATCAACATCCACTTTCTCAACATGCACCCTCCTTGACGGGTCATGAGCCTTTACTGCCGAGCAGTTGTTCACGAAGCTCGGGGTTACGGGTTTTCGGGTCAAGCCAGATAGAAAAGAAAGCCTTGGCGAACTGGCTGTCGGGCACTACATGCTGAAGCGTGTCGCCAACGTAGAAACGTGCTTCCCGTCCAGGCAGGTAGACACCGGTAATCTTCATGCCCGGCTGGACGTCGACAAATGACTGGTTCATCTGCTGACGCCATTCAGTCAGTTGCCGTTCGTTCACCTGATTACCGGAAATACGCTTGATCTCATCGATACTGGCGTCGACCAGATCTTCACGATCAATGGCGCGATGGTAAGTCAGCTCGAGGGCCAGCGGGGCATCGGCGACGAAGGGCCTGGAGGGACTGAGCAACCGGGCTGTATAGATACGAAAGCCGAACAGGCTGAGGTCCCCGCCGCCGACGACCTGAGCATTGGGCAGTGCTTCGCGCCAATCCGCCGAAGCGCTGCCGCTAAGCACAATCAGCAACCATAGCCATCGTGGCACGCGCATCGGTAACCTCTGTTAAGGACTGTACAGACGCTGCCGTGGCACGCGCGGCAGAGAGAATCAGAAAGGTCAGAGTAGCTGACTGATGGCCGGAATCTATACCACCAAAAACACTTTGTACAACTCATCAGACCATTACCCTTTCAGCGCCGAAAACCAAAAAGCCTGTTCCCGACCAGAATCGGGAACAGGCTTCAGGACTTGCGGTGCTTCGGGCTCAGGCCACTTGGGAATGCGCTTGCCGGCGAGCCTTCTGCCATTCGCTTTTCAGCGCCTGCAATGTGTTCTCCATGAATGCGCGATCGGCAGCGGCCTTTTTGCCGACATAACCCTGACCACGACGAAACATCTTCAGCGATGCCCGCACGTGCGGGTGCGCATCACGGAACTCACGCTCTTGGGTATAGGGCGACATGGCATCTACACGAACTTCGCCTGACTCGGCAATCCATACAATGTGGTCGTCGAGCGTGTCCTTGCGCGCGGCAAACAGACGAGCCAGTTCATCAATAGTCGGTTGGGTGTTGATATTCATGTTGATGCTCCTTCGCTCGCAGGCTGTTCAAAAATTGATACATCAAGTTCATGCGCCGGAGCCTCGTCAACGCAACACGGTCGAGTGGTCGTCGATTACAGTTCCAGCCCTCAAGGACATGCAGGTAGCCTTGATGAAAAGCCGCTACACAACGGCATCAGCGTAGAGAAAACAACAAGAAGCAGTCACGAAACCCAAAGACCCGGCCCAGGATCGGCAATCGATCCGTTACAAGCATCATGAGGACATTTCGCCAGCTTCTCGCCCTTATCGACGACAAATGCCAGTTCAGCTCCATCAATCTGCCTTGTGGGCAGCCTACATCCGGGAACATCTCGACGGCTTGCCGAGCCTGTTCATCACACCTTTTGCAGCGCTCCCGATCGGGGAGACAGCTGCATAATGCAAAAGGAAAAAGGGTACGTCAACGATTGTGTAGTGATTATTTTTAGTCACTACATAATTGCATGAGGGACCGGTAGTTACGTAGAAACCTGACTGAATAGTCACAGCCACCTGAACATATCGCGCAATAAAAAAGCCTGAAAGCTTTCGCTTCCAGGCCTTCCCACAACACAACTCCCTTACCGTCAGCTCACTTTAAAGCGTCCCACCAGCCCCTGCTGCTGTTCTGCCAATCGAGCCAGTTCGCGACTGGTCACGGCAGTCTGCTCGGCACCTGCACTCACCTGAATGACCAGCGAGTTGATGTCATTCACGTTGCGGTGGATCTCTTCAGCCACCAGGCTTTGCTCTTCAGCGGCCGAAGCGACCTGGATGTTGCGGTCGCTGATGGTCGCGATGCCTTCGGCGATTTCCTCCAGCAGCTCGCCAGCGCGTACCACGTTGCTGGCACCCTCCTGCGCCTTGCCCAGGGTTTCCTGCATCGACGCAGCTGCGCGTTCGGAGCCGGATTGCAGGTTGGCGATCATTTTCTGGATGCTGACGGTAGAGTCCTGAGTCTTTTTGGCCAGGTTGCGCACTTCATCGGCCACCACTGCGAAACCGCGCCCCTGCTCGCCTGCACGTGCAGCTTCGATGGCTGCGTTGAGGGCCAGCAGGTTGGTCTGGTCGGCGACACCACGGATGACATCGAGCACCGAGGAGATCGAGTTGCTTTCGCCCTTGAGCTCTTCAATGATCCGTGAAGTCTCTTCAGCCTGCACCGAAAGCCCCTGAATAAGACCGATGGTGTTATCGATTTCGGTCTTGCCCTGCACGGTGCTGTTGTTGACACGTTGCGACATCTCGGCAGCGTCGGTAGTGCTGCGCGCGACATCCTTGACCGTGGCGCTCATCTCGCTGATAGCCGTGGCGACCTGGTCAGTGCCCTGACGTTGTTGCGCCACGTTCTGACTGGTTTGCAACGCCACAGCGGAAGACTGCTCGGCGGCGGTGGCTACTTGCGCCGTGGCGCTGCCGATTTCGCTGATAACCTCGCTGATCTGCTGCGCCATGTTGTCCAGATTGCGCGAGATCTCGCCAAATTCATCCTTGCCGATATAGCGGGTTCGCGCGGTCAGGTCGCGGGTAGAAAGTGCCATCAATGTACGGTTAACATCGACGACCGCGATCTTGATATTGCGGATGATCACCGAAGCCAGCCACAGCACTACGATCAGCATCACGACGACAGTGGCAACCGCCACGTACAGGCTGCTTTGAGCGGAGCTGCGCGCGTTTGTTGCCAGGCCCACGACGTTCTGGCCGAGCTCTGCTTCTACCTGAGCCATCATGTCGATACGCACGGTTGCAAGGTTGAACCAGTCTTCCGGCTTGACGTTGAGCGGGTCGCCCAACGGTGTATCGAAACCCAGCCGTTGCAAACGGGCGACTTCAAGTGATCCCGGCTGTTGTAGAACATCATTCAACTTGGTTTTGAATGCCTCCGGAGACCAGCGCTGAAACGCTTCGAAATAACCGGAGAACTCTCCCAGGTTACGACTGAAACGTGATAACAGCGCCGCGTCAAAGCGGTTCTGGTTAAACGCCAGACCGAGCAATACACGTTCACGCCCTGCACGCTCCTTCATGTCCACGAATTGATTGAGCGAACTCAGGCCGCGCAGTATTTCCGGATCCTCGATACTCGCTTCCAGCGAATAAGTGAACCCGATAAGTGTTTTGATAATGTCAGTAAAACGCGTGCCGGATTCAGTGTTGTTGGTCGCCAACGCATCGACCTTGAGACGCAGCGCGATCAGGTCATCAAATGCATGGTTTACTTTTTCCGGGCCAGGGATACCGTCAGTCGTTTGAGCACGCATCTCGCTCATCGCCTTGTCGGTTTCCTGACGGAACAGCTTCAGTTTGTCTTGCATGGACTTGCCGCCGCTGCCCAGGAACACGCCGCTGGCTCCGCGTTCGCGCTGGATGGTAGTGACCACGTTGCTCAGTTTCTGTGCAGCACTGGTGGCTGTCACTGCGCGCCTCATGTCACCGAGGTTCTCGCTTTTGTCAGCCACGAAAATACCTGCAAAGGCAAGAAAGCCCAGCAGGGGAAACATTAAAATAAGCAGCAGTTTCATACTCAAAGGAGCATTTCTAAGCATTGCAGACCTCATGACATGCAGACTTTTCTATAAAGACTATCCAGGGCGTAACGTTCTGTAGCGTCGACGTTTTCTTGTCGCCAGGGACTGTTGGGTAATCAGCCTGCCGTAGCCGGCCTTGCTTCCGTATCACTGTCTCGGCTGTCTGCCGAGAAGCTTTACCAACTATTTGAATTTGTCAGTTCAAATAGCGAACTCAATAAAGCAGAGGGTGCGGGTAGTTTGGATCCACAAAGAGATGACCGCCTTGGGCAGTCATCCTGAGAAAAGAAATATAAAGACACCGAGAGGGTGGCCTGCAACAGCGGCGACAATCTCAGCAGATAGAAGTTGCAACTTTTTTATTCAACTCATAAGCTTTATGACGTATTAACGCAGGTTGGTCTTGGCCAGCTCCAGCACTTCACTGCCCCGCCCGCTCATGATCGCGCGCATCATGTACAGGCTGAAACCCTTGGCCTGCGCCAGCTTGATTTTCGGCGGGATGCCCAGCTCCTGTTTGGCAGTGACGACATCGATCAGCACCGGCCCGGGATGATCGAACGCCTTGCGCAGCGCTGCCGGAAGCTCTTCGGCATTCTCCACCCGCAGACCGAGAATGCCTGCGCCCAGCGCAATACCGGCGAAATTGGTTTCATGCAGGTCAGTGCCATGCGGCACATAGCCGCTGGCTTTCATTTCCATGTCGACAAAGCCCAGCGAGCTGTTGTTGAACACCACCATTTTGATAGGCAGGTTCAACTGACGAATGCTCAGCAAGTCTCCCAGCAACATGGACAGGCCGCCGTCGCCGCAAAGAGCTATGACCTGACGATCCGGATGTTCAGCCTTGGCCCCTAAAGCCTGCGGCAAGGCGTTGGCCATCGAGCCATGGTTGAACGAACCAAGCAGACTGCGCTTGCCATTCATGTGCAGGTAGCGCGCGGCCCACAGCGTTGGCGTGCCGACATCAACGGTGAAGATCGCATCGGCGTCCGCCTGTTCGTCGACCAGTCGGGTGAGGTATTGCGGATGAATGGGGGTGCCATCTGGTGTGGGCGTTGCCAGTTCATCAAGCTCCTCGCGGGCCTTGGCGTAGTGCTTCAGGGCTTTGTCGAGGAAACGACGATCTGCGTGGGGCTTCAGCTTGGGCTGAAGCGCCTCGAGGGTTTCCCGAACCCCGCCGACCAGTCCCAGCGCTACCGGCGTACGGCGGCCCAACTGAGTCGGGTCGAGGTCGATCTGAATGATATCGGCTTTCTCGGGATAAAAATTCCGATAGGGAAAGCTGCTGCCGAGGATCACCAGCGTGTCGCAGGACAGCATGGCGTGATAGCCGGAGCTGAAACCGATCAGGCCAGTCATGCCGACATCGAACGGATTGTCGTACTCGACGTGTTGTTTGCCGCGCAGTGCGTGAACGATCGGTGCACCCAGGGTGTCGGCCAGCGCGAGGACCTGCTCGTGAGCCCCGGCACATCCGGCACCGCACAACAGGGTTACGGACTTTGAGTCGTTAAGCATATCGGCCATCGACTGCAGGTCGCTTTCTGCCGGGACAACGCTGGGCGGCGTGGCCTCAATCCATTTCGCGGCAACTTCAGGTGCCTCGCTGAGTGCTACGTCGCCTGGCAAGACGATAACCGCCACACCTTTCTGGCTGATCGCCGCACGCATGGCTCGTTCCAGCACACGCGGAAATTGCTCGGGGTTGCTGACCAGCTCGACGAAGTGGCTGCATTCCTTGAACAACTCTTGCGGGTGAGTTTCCTGAAAATAGTCCAGGCCGATTTCCGAAGACGGGATATGTGCAGCAATTGCCAGCACCGGCACCCGATTGCGGTGGCAGTCATACAGACCGTTGATCAGGTGCAGGTTACCCGGCCCGCAGCTGCCTGCGCACACGGCAAGCTTACCGCTGGACGCTGCCTGGGCACCGGCAGCAAAGGCTGCGACTTCTTCATGACGGGTGTGCATCCAGCGAATCGAGTCGGTGCGTTCCAGGCTGTCGGTCAAGCCGTTGAGGCTGTCACCGGACACGCCCCAGATGTGGGAAACGCCTGCCGCTGCGAGGGTTTGCGCGAGATGGTCGGCAATGGTCTTGGACATTAGGGGTTCCTTGTCGAGGCAATAATGAGTTCGGTAGAACGCGCGCAGCGCTCTGCCACGCCTGTTGTGGTCGACCCGGCGGATTCTCGACAGTTCAGAAAACCTGAGCCCTGTTCAGGGCTCGGTCAAGCGGCTTGCATCGGCAAACGGCTCAGGCGTGCGGGTTGCCCGTTGCCTTGGCGGGTACGGCATATTGCGGCTTGAGCTTGCCCTCGCTGTCGAGCAGCCAGGCATCGAGAATTTCCCGGACCACAGGCCCCGCGACCCTGCCTCCGGCCTCGCCGTTCTCAATGGTCACCGACACGACAATTTTGGGGTGGTCGGCTGGCGCAAAGCCGACGAACAAGGCGTTGTCACGGTTACGCTCGAGGGTCTTGAGACGGTTGTAACGCTCGCCCTGTTTGATCGCGACCACCTGCGCCGTACCGCTTTTACCGGCGATACGGTACTGAGCACCCTTGGCGGCATCCCGCGCAATGCCGCGCGGGTCGTGCATGACCATCTGCATGCCGGTATTGACCTGATTCCATTCGTTGGGGTCGCGCAGCACGATATTCGGCATCGGATGCTCGTCGACGGGTGCCGTATTACCGACCTCCATCGCCAGGTGCGGTCGATGCCAGACGCCCTTGCTGGCAATCAGTGAGGTGGCCTGGGCCAACTGCAATGGCGTGACCTGCATATAGCCTTGGCCGATGCCGAGAATCACCGTTTCACCGGGGAACCATGCCTGTCGACGCGTGGCACGTTTCCATTCGCGTGATGGCATCAGCCCGGCCGATTCCTCGAACATATCCAGCGAGACCTTCTGACCGATGCCGAACATGGTCATGTAGTCATGCAGGCGGTCGATGCCCAGCTTGTGTGCCACAGTGTAGAAGTAGGTGTCGTTGGAACGCATGATCGCGGTATCCATGTCCACCCAGCCATCGCCGCTGTGGTTCCAGTTGCGGTACTTGTGGTCGAAGTCCGGGAGCTGGAAATAACCGGGGTCGAAGACTTTTGTGGAAGCTGTGACCACGCCGCTGTCGAGACCTGCAATCGCCACTTCCGGTTTTACCGTCGAGCCCGGCGCATACAGGCCACGCAGCACGCGGTTGAACAGCGGCCGGTCGATGGAGTCGCGCAGCGCCGCATATTGCTTGAAGCTGATGCCGGTAACGAACAGGTTGGGGTCGAAGCTTGGTTTGCTGACCATCGCCAGCACGTCGCCGGTTTCCGGGTCCAGTGCGACCACCGAGCCGCGTCGATCACCCAGCGCGTTTTCCGCTGCGGCCTGCAAATGCGCGTCCAGCGTAAGGGTGATGTTCTTGCCCGGCACCGGGTCAGTGTGTTTCAGCACGCGCAATACGCGGCCCTGGGCATTGGTTTCGACTTCTTCATAGCCGACGTGGCCGTGCAGCTCGGACTCGTAGAAGCGCTCGACACCGGTCTTGCCGATGGACTGCGTGCCGCGGTACTCGTTGTCGAGGTGGGCCGCTTCCTTTTCATTGATGCGCCCGACATAGCCGATCGAATGAGCGAAATGGGCGCCCAACGGGTAATGACGAACGAACTGCGCCGCCACATCCACGCCCGGCAGCAGGTACTGATTGACCGCCAGCGTCGCGATCTGCTCTTCGGTCAGTTCATACAGCAGTGTCGCCGGTTCGAACGGGTGACGAACCTGCTTCAGCTCCTTGTCGAACAGGATCCGGTCTTCGTCGGGCAACTCCAGCAGGGTCATCAGCTCATCGATCACCTTGTGCCAGTCGCCAGCGCGTTCACGGGTCAGGGTCAGGTTGAAACTGGGTCGATTGTCGGCAAGCACTTCGCCGTTGCGGTCAAAAATCAAACCGCGCTCGGGCGGGATCGGCAGTACATGCACGCGGTTGTTTTCAGAAATGGTCGAGTGATAATCGAACTCGGTGACTTGCAGGAAGTACATCCGCGCCACCAGGCAGGCGGCCAACAGCCCGACCAGCACAGCACAGGCAATCAGGCGCTGATTCACCAGCCGCGTTTCTTTTTCGTGGTCTTTCAGGGGAATTGGATTGGGCATTTCTACAGCTTCTCGGTGAAGGGCACACAGCGCAACTGAACGTGTAAACGAAGATTTCGGCGCGCACCATACCAAGAAGCGGCTGATTGCAGGCGATTGAGCGGACTATCGCAGGATGAAAAATCTGTCAGAAAAGACTCATTCAGGCGTGTTCTGCGCTGCATTCGATGCTTCTCGGGCCTGCATGATGCTGGGTAGATTGGTCTCGATCCAGGTGGCGAGCGTCTCGACCTGCAAGGCGACTTCCTCGCCCATCGGAGTCAACCGGTATTGAACATGTGGCGGTACCACCGGCAGCGACTTGCGGCTGACGAAACCATCATGTTCCAGATGCTGGAGGGTTTGCGCGAGCATTTTCTCACTCACGCCGCCAATCTTGCGTCGTATCTCGCTGAAGCGATGCATGCCACTGCGCAGTACGACCAGTACCAGCACGCCCCATCGGCTGCAAACATGGTTGAGCACAACCCGCGAAGGACAGTCTGCGGCCAGTACCCGCCCCTGACGAACAAACGCCAGCATGGATTCGGCCGTTTCGGAGCTTTGCGGTGATAGGCCTGGCTGCAAAACGCCGGATGAGACGGCAGATTCATTCATGATACTTACCTTTTTGTACGTACTTACGAAAGGTAAGCATCATGACTATGCTGGCGCTTCATTTCAATCTGATTCAAGGAATCTTTCCATGATCGTTGTCACCGGTGCCACCGGCCAGCTTGGCCGTATCGTTATCGAACAGTTGCTCCGCCGCGTACCCGCTGCGCAGATCGTTGCCGCTGTGCGCAGTCCGGAAAAGGCCGCCGATCTGTCGGCGCGGGGCATTCAGGTTCGTCAGGCCGACTATTCACAGCCCTCGTCGCTGGACAGCGCGTTTGCCGGAGCCGACAAAGTGCTGCTGATTTCTTCCAGCGAAATAGGCCAGCGTTTGCCACAACACCAGGCCGTTATTGATGCGGCCAAGCGCGCCGGGGTCAAATTGCTGGCCTATACCAGCGTTCTGCATGCCGATACTTCAGCATTGGGCCTGGCCAAAGAGCACCGTGAAACCGAAGATTACCTGCGCGCCAGCGGCGTGCCGTTCGCCTTGCTGCGCAATGGCTGGTACACCGAAAACTACACGGCAGGCATTCCGGGTGCACTGGCACATGGCGCAGTGATGGGCAGTGCAGATCAGGGCCGTATCAGTTCTGCTTCGCGTCTGGACTACGCAGAAGCGGCCGCGGTCCTGCTGACCTCTGAACAGGAACAGGCCGGTAAGGTGTACGAACTGGCTGGCGACAAGCCTTACACTCTGGCGGAATTCGCGGCGCTGTTAACGACACAGAGCGGCAAGGCACTGCCTTACGTCAACCTGCCGCAAGCCGAGTTTGAAGCCGCACTGATCCAGGCGGGTCTGCCTGATTTTGTTGCGCAGTTGCTGGCAGATTCCGACGCGGCCGCAGCCAAGGGTGCGTTGTTCGATGACAGTCGCCAGTTGAGCGCGCTGATCGGCCGCCCGACCACCCCGCTCTCTGCAACCATTGCCGAGACACTTAAAGGCTGAACACAGCAAACCCGATCGAATGATTTGCAACGGTGAGGGTCCGAGTCATTACGAGGCATTAAGCCATCGCCTGACACCAAAGACCGGGAGTCTTCACATGAATCGCAAATCGTTGATCGCCTGCATGACCTTGCTCGGCTGTTTTTCCGCCGTCACTCTGCCCGCTCACGCCGCAGAGACGGCGGACCCGAAAGTCACAGAATCGAAGGACAACGTCCATGAACTGGAGTTGGGCTCGCGCGTGCCGGAAAAATATCGCCGCAGCGATCTGGAAGTGAAGGACTGGAAGAGCAAAGGCCTGGAAGCGCCTGCCAAGGAAAGCGAATGGGTAAAAATCAACGATAAATACGTGCGATTCCAGAAAGTCAACGGCAACATCATGGATATCGTGCCGGTCAAGAAGTAAGCGCTACCCTCCTTGTTGCTCGCGCCCTGCGCGAGCACGCTCAAGTGACGCAGGCTTGAAGGCGAACATGCCAGCACAGACCCTGATTCGATAAATACCCCTGTCCAAACGCCTTCATTAACATGAGCAGCCTCATGACAACCTTCTTTAATACGGGCTAATGCCCGGATCAAGGGAGTGACGGCGGCCTACAGTGTGCGAAATGAATTACCCGCAATCGGCTTTTGCCGGAGCGCCCTCTGCTGTACATGACCAAAACCATTGCTTTTTTGTCCGCTTGGCTTACAAATGCATTGTCATCTGCATGTAATCATCACTGCCACCCTCTCTGTGAGTCCGCTCCATGTCCAGAACCCTCGCCATTGCCATTGCCTGCCTGCTTTCATCAACTGCCCACGCAGCCTGCCCTGCTGCGAACCCGACGGATACCGCGCGCTGGATTTATGACAAGCACCAGGATTTCTACCTGAACGGCAAAGGTGGCGCTGACTATCTGTCCAAACCCCTGTTGAGCCTGCTCAAGAAGGACTGGGCGTGCCAGAACGGCGATCAGTGCGCAGTCAGTGCCAACCCGTGGACCGATGCGCAGGACGGTGACGTGCAGAAGCCCATCGACTGGAAGCTGGTGTCCAACTCCGATAAACAGGCTGTCGTCGAGATGACCTACAACCTGGGTTACAAGGACGCCCCTCAGCAGCCGGTCACCAGCCAGACCACTCGCCTGCTGCTGGCCAAAAACGTCAATGGCTGCTGGGTGCTGGACAACCTTCAGGGACCACAGGGCGTCGCGTTGATGCAGACGCTGGAAGAATTTCCCTACGAAGGTGATTGATCGGCCTTGAAACAATCCTTCATTCTCGGTATCACAGGCACTTGAACCTTACGAGCGAGCATCATGAATACCTTTGAGCAATCGATTATTGAGGCTGCGCAGGCCGCCACGCCCAATAACACCGATGCCGAGCGCGAAGCTGCCAGAGTTGCCGCCACACAGGCCGTGGCCGAAATCATGTCCAGCCGCAGCGGACTCGACCGCACGCTGGCGTTGGCCGAGTTACTGGATTCTTACTCGGAACATGATGAGCAGGAGGACGATTAGGCGGGTCGACACAGCGCAAAACTTTATCGGCGTCTTTATTTACCTGCGGCATTAAAGAAAGCTAATCTAGCCGCCGATAACTCGATTGGGTGGACTCATGATAGCCACCCATTCATTTAGTGCGCTCGGATGCGACCTATAAGGGGAGCCATCCGTGCAAGTCGAACAGTTGGAAGACATCCAGGCCTATGTCAGGCGCGCCGCCGACGACCTTGAGCGCGTCTCGGCCAACATGGCCGGGCACCTCCTGTACCTTGAACGCACCTCTCGCCCGCACGAAGCGCAAGAAGTCAGCGAGCGGATCATCGGTTTGCGTGCATCGGTAGACGGCCTTCGCGGCGTGTTCGGTAACTGACCTTCTAGTTGTCCCCGGCGTGCGACAACGGCCTGGCTACCTCTTCCAGAGATTTGCGCTCGGCAGCCGCACCCCATATCGACTGCACCAACGCCGCCAGCAACATCAAGCCCGCCCCGATCAGATAGCCGATCAGCACATTGCTGCGTTCACCCGTTTCGATCAGTTCACCGAACAGGGTCGGACCGATCATTCCGCCCAGTCCTGTGCCGAAGGCGTAGAACACCGCAATCGCCAACGCGCGGATTTCCAGCGGAAAGGTTTCGGCCACAGTCAGGTAGGCCGAGCTGGCCGCTGCCGAAGCAAAGAAGAAAATCACCATCCAGGCAATGGCTTGCTGCGTCACGTCCAGCAAACCTTGCTGGAACAGATAACCACTGATCGCCAACAGCACGCCAGACACGCCATAGGTCATGCTGATCATCACCCGCCGCCCAATCATGTCGAACAGCCTTCCCAGCAGCAATGGACCGCAGAAGTTGCCCAGCGCCAATGGCAACACATACCAGCCAACGCGCTCGGCTGGCACGCCGTAGAAATCGGTCAGTACCAGCGCGTAGGTAAAAAAGATCGCATTGTAGAAAAACGCCTGCGCCGTCAACAGCGTGAGGCCTACCAGCGAACGCTGGCGAAACGTCACCAGCAACGTTCTGGCAACCTCACCCAGCGGCGTATGGTCGCGCACATGCAGGCGCAACGGTTTGCCCTCTACATGACGCAATACATGGCCGTGGCGGCGAAAATCCGCCTCTATCTGCTCGACGATCTTCGTGGCTTGCGCGGCTTGGCCGTGGATCAGCAGCCAACGCGGACTTTCCGGCAGCCACAGGCGCATCAAGAGCACCAGCAGGCCCAGTACCGCGCCGATTCCGAAACACAGCCGCCAACCCAGTTCGGCGCCGAGCCATTGCGGGTCGAGCAATACAATCGAGCCAATCGCGCCGAGAGCGGCGCCCAGCCAGAACGTGCCGTTGATAGTCAGATCCACCCAGCCGCGGTAACGGGCCGGGGTGAACTCCTGAATGGTCGAATTGATTGCCGTGTACTCGCCTCCAATGCCCATACCGGTCAGAAAGCGGAACAGCATGAAGCTCCAGACACTGAATGAAAACGCGGTCGCGGCGGTCGCCCCGACGTAAAGCAGCAAGGTGATGAAGAACAGCTTGCGGCGTCCGAGGCGGTCTGCCAGCCAGCCAAAAAACAACGCGCCCAGCACGGCCCCGGCGATATACGCAGCACCTGCCAGGCCAATGTCGCTGTTGGTCAGGTTGAGCGCCGGGCTGGCTTTCAAAGCGCCAGCCACCGAGCCTGCAAGGGTCACTTCCAGGCCGTCAAGCAGCCAGGTGACACCCAGCGCTACCACCAGCAAGGTATGGAACCGTCCCCAGGGCAGGCGGTCCAGACGTGCCGGCAAGTCGGTCTCGAACACTGCGCCCTTTTCACTCGTTGTGCTCATGACCGGCTACCTGACAGCTGACGTTGGTGTCAGGGTTGAGAGTCGCTTCCGGCGACCAAGTTCAGCTGACCCAGAACCACAGCAGCGTCAGATTGGCCGCCGAGATCAGACCGAACAGTGCCCAGGCGGCAGTCTTGACCAACCGGCTGTTGACGAACGGCCCCATCAACTGCGGATCACTGGTGAAGCGAATCAGCGGCCAGAGCGCAAAAGGCAATTGCAGGCTCAATACGACCTGGCTGAGCACCAGCATCTTGCCCACCGAGCTGTCGCCCAGCCAGACCACACCGATCAGCGCCGGAATCAGGGCCAGCGCCCGGGTGATCAGGCGTCGTTGCCAGCAGGGAATTTTTGCCTGGAGGAAACCTTCGAGCACCACCTGCCCGGCGATGGTCCCGGTAAATGTCGAGCTCTGCCCCGCCGCCAGCAAGGCGACGCCGAACAATACGCTGGCAATGGCACCGCCCACCAGCGGATCGAGCAGGTGATAGGCGTCCTGAATCTCGACCACTTCGGTATGCCCGGTCTTGTGAAACGCGGCAGCGGCAAGGATCAGAATCGCTGCATTGATCAGCAGCGCAAGGCTCAGCGAACCGATGGTGTCCAGTCGTGCGTAGCGGATGGCGCTGGCTTTGCTGGCCTGGTCCGAACCATTGACTCGGGTCTGCACCACCGACGAATGCAGATAGAGGTTATGCGGCATGACGGTGGCACCCAGAATACCGATGGCAATGTACAACGGCTCCTGGCTGCTCAGCACATCCCAACTCGGTTGCAGCCCCGCGACGACATCCGGCCAGAATGGCTTAATCAGAAACAACTCGACGGCGAAACAGCTGGCAATGGTTGCTATCAAGCCCAGCACGATAGCTTCCAGGCGCCGAAAATTGGCACCCTGCAAGGCCAGCACGATCAAGGTATCGAAGGCCGTCAGTGCCACACCGGTGGTGATGGAAACCCCCAGCAGAAGATGAAACGCCAATGCTGCCCCCAGCACCTCTGCCAGATCGGTGGCAATGATCGACAGCTCTGCAAGCAGCCACTGACCTTTGGCAACGTTACGGCTGTAGCGGGCGGCAGACAACTGTGCCAGATCGCGTCCGGTGGCAATGCCCAGACGTGAGCAAAGGTTTTGCAAGACCATTCCCGACAGGCTGGCCAACACCACCACAAACAACAGTGAGTAGCCGAAACGCGACCCGGCCTCAATAGCCGTCGCCCAGTTGCCAGGGTCCATGTAGCCAATGGAAACCAGCAGGCCAGGCCCCACGAACAGCATCATCTTGCGTAGCAAGGACGCATCCGGCGGAATGGTCACACTGTCGGTAGTCGCCGAGGGGCAGAAAGGAGCTGTTGCAGTGGTGGGCAGTTTGTACGTCACGGGAAACCGGCATGCAGAAGACGAAGACCGTCATCCTAAGGTTTTGCGACACATGTTGATACATCCTTGCTGGGTCCATGCCCCCTGTTTCGCACACGTGGAGCGACTCGAAGCTCACGCTGCTTTGTAGGTCACTGACCATATCAATGGCGTACAGACATAGCCAGACGGGATAAACCCTCAAAAACTCTTCTAACCAAACAATTATTCATCTTTTAAATAGAATTTTCTGCATTAAAAGACCAATGATTACAAATTGTAAAGAGTACCATTCAAGGCTTACAAGAACTCAGGATGGCCATCGATGAACTCAACACCTCAGTCAGGAGCACCCGCGTCCCATCAGTTGCGGGCAGCGTATATCTCGGCGCGTATTGATCGACTACCTGCGGTTGCCACTATCTGGAAACTGGTCGCCCTGCTGTCCATAGCTGGTTTTTTTGAGCTTTACGACCTGTTCCAGACGGCTTACATCAGCCCCGGCCTGATCGGCGACGGAATCTTTGCCACCGGCAGTCAGGGTCTGTTCGGCTTTTCCGATCAGGCGGCTTTCGCCTCGGCAACCTTTCTCGGCCTGTTTTTCGGTGCCAGCCTGATCAGTCCGATTGCTGATCGCTACGGTCGCCGCGCAATCTTTACCTTCGCCCTGATCTGGTACACCGTTGCCACAGTAATCATGGGCTTGCAGACTTCTGCTCTCGGCGTCATAGGCATGCGCTTTGTGGTAGGTATCGGCCTGGGCGTCGAGCTGGTCACCATCGACACCTACCTGTCGGAGCTGGTGCCCAAACGCATACGCAGTTCGGCATTCGCCTTTGCTTTTTTCATCCAGTTTCTATCAGTCCCCAGCGTAGCCCTGATGTCGTGGTGGCTGGTGCCACAGGCTCCCTTCGGTTTTTCCGGCTGGCGCTGGGTAGTGATCGGCAGCGCCGTGTTTGCGCTGTTTGTCTGGTGGCTGCGTTCCGCGTTGCCGGAATCACCGCGCTGGCTGGCACAGCAGGGCCGCTTCGACGAAGCCGAACGCATCATGGACGGAATTGAAGCACGCTGTATCAAAGACCAGGGCAAGCCGCTGGATGAACCTGAGCCGGAGAAGGTTGCACTGTCGGGCATCGGCCGCTTTGCCGATATGTGGCAACCACCTTATCGCCGCCGTGCATTGATGCTGATCGTATTTCACGTCTTTCAGGCGATTGGCTTTTTCGGCTTCGGCAACTGGCTGCCCGCCCTGCTCTCCGGCCAGGGCCTGAGCGTCACGCACAGCCTGGGCTACGCGTTTGTAATCACACTGGCGTACCCGCTCGGCCCATTGTTATTCGTGAAGTTTGCCAACCGGTTCGAGAACAAATGGCAAATCGTCGGCTCGGCGTTGGGCGCGATGATCTTTGGCAGTCTGTTTGCCTTCCAGACCAGTGCTGCGGGCCTGATTTTCTGCGGCATCATGATCACATTCTGCAATGCGTGGCTGAGCTTCAGTTACCACTCCTATCAGGGCGAGTTGTTCCCAACCAATATCCGCGCTCGCGCCGTAGGCTTCTGTTACTCATTCAGCCGCCTTTCAACGGTGTTCAGCAGCCTGCTGATCGGGATTTTTCTCGATCACTTCGGCACGCCGGGCGTGCTGGCGTTCATCGTTGGCAGCATGTTGATCGTAATCGTCACCATCGGCCGGTTCGGACCGCGCACGCGTAACCTGGCGCTGGAGCAGATCGCACACCGCTGAAGGCACGCGAGTGGAGTGTGCTCAGGCCTGAGCCCACTCCACATTGGTCACACCAAAATGTTCTGCGTAGGGTTTGGACACTTTGGCAACTTTCTCCAATCGGTACTTGGGTATACGCGCAAGGCCAGCGTCGACACTTGCGTAATGCCAGGCTTCAGCGTTGTCCATGTTCTCGGTGCGTATATAAAAACTCTTGAACGAACCATTCAGCAGATAATCAATGCGGTAGTGCTTTGGAAGTGCCATTGAAAGCCTGATCCTTTTTCAGCAGTGGCTTGAAGTATAGGTGACTCCATTCACTGCACAGAAATTCATTCTTTTTTACTGCCGGCGACCAACGAACACGGTGAGCCAACGGTATCAGCGAATCCCCAGCCGCCTGGCAAGTCGATTGAGATTAGCCCTGTCCACCGACAACTCGCGCGCCACTCGGGCCCATCGGCCTTGATGCCGCTCAAACGAATCAATAATCAAGGCACGCTGAAAAGCATCTACCGACGCCTTGAGCCCTGCCCCCTGTTCGGCTTCTGCAGGGGCTATCCCGGTCGTGAATTGCACTGTCGTCGCTGCCGGGCCGTCGAGCCCCAGTGCTGCGCCTTCGACGGTGAGGATGCGTGATTTTTGCGGACTGGCAGACAGCGCCTTGAGCACCGCCCGGCTGATCAGATGTTCCAGTTCACGAACGTTGCCCGGCCAGTGGTGGGCGAGCAGCAGTCGTTGCGCTTCAGCGTTCAGGCGCAATCCGCGCAGCCCCATACGAACGCGGTTCTGCTCGAGAAAGTACCCGGCCAGCAGCAACACATCGCGCCCGCGCTCGCGCAAGGCGGGTACGTGCAGCGGGTAAACGCTCAACCGATGATAGAGATCCGCACGAAACCGGCCATACCGCACTTCCTCGGCCAGGTCACGATTGGTGGCTGCGATGATGCGCACATCCACATGATGCTCCTGATCCGAGCCGACTCGTTGCAACTGGCCGCTTTGCAGCACTCGCAACAGCTTGGACTGCACCGGCAATGGCAGTTCACCCACCTCATCGAGGAACAGCGTGCCGCCATGCGCCAGTTCGAACTTGCCGCTACGCCCGTTGACCGCTCCGGAAAAGGCGCCTTTGACATGCCCGAACAACTCGCTCTCGACCAGCATTTCAGGCAGCGCCGCACAGTTGATGCTGATCAGCGGCTTGTGCGCCCGTGGCGAATGCAGATGGATCGACTCGGCCACCAGTTCCTTGCCGACGCCGGTTTCACCATTGATCAATACCGTCAGCGGACTGTTGCCGACCAATAGAATCTCCTGCTGCATACGCTGATGCACGCTGCTCTGACCGATCAGCTCTCGCGGTGCTTGCCCGCCTGCTGCCCGCTTGTAGACCTCCGCCAGCTGTCGCTGATCTTCAACGTTTCGTGCCAGCTGATTGATGCGCTCGCCCGCCATGACCGTAGCCGACGCAAGGCTGGCGAAGGCCTGGAGATTATCCGCGTCGACACTGCCGAAGCGCGCAGGGTCCAGCGAATCCAGGGTGATCAGCCCCCACGACCGGCCCTGGACAGACAGGACACAGCCCACACAATCATGCACTTCCAGCGCGCCGTAACCGTCGACCAGCCCGTCGTAGGGGTCAGGCAGGTCGCAATCGGCAGAAAACCTCACTGGCCCGTCGCTGGCGAGCAGCGCCTTGAAGCGCGGGTGCTCGCTGACCCGAAAGCGGCGCCCGAGCGTATCCGGACTGAGCCCGTCGACCGCCAGCGGAACCAGCACATCACCATCAAGCCTGAGCAGTGCCGCAGCATCACAGGGCAACCAGTGGTGCAGCGAGCGCAGCAGGCGCCGATAACGCTCTTCGTCCGGCAATTCTCTGGACAGATCGGCCACCAACGGTATCAGCTCACGCAACAGGAGATGGGTCATCAAGACTCCGGCAGACGGTCAGAAAAACGTCATTATGACTCGCCAGGTCGAAGGATTGTCCGGGTTCGTTTCATCGTGCGCTCACTTACAGGAGCACCTGTCCTTGCCCGATATGCCGGTGAGGCGTGATTGCAAGGTAGATGACACGAACATGGACGAACGCCTCGACGTTCATCCATGACTCGCTCATGCAGCCCTTCAAGGCTGCCAGAGCGCCTGCCCGCCACCCAGTTTGCGGTCCAGAAAACTGGCAGCACTGATCAGCGCAAGGTGACTCAATGCCTGCGGAGTGTTGCCGAGATGGCGAGCATGCCCATCGAACTCTTCGGCGTACAAACCCAGCGGATTGGCGTAACGCAGCAATTGTTCGAACTCCAGATGTGCCTGCTCGACCCGACCGGCACGGGCCAGGCATTCGACGTACCAGAATGAACAGGCCACGAACGCGCCCTCTTCACCCGCCAGACCGTCATCGTGATCATCATCGTTGCGATATCGGAACACCATTCCGTCTCGCACCAGCGCGGCCTCGATGGCGTCCAGCGTTGCCAGCCACTTGGGGTCATTGGCGCCGACAAAACGCACCAATGGCATCAGCAACATCGAAGCGTCCAGATTGCGACTGCCCTTGTGCTGTACAAAATGGCCTAATTCCTCGTTCCAGAAGTTCTTCCAGATATCGTTGTGGATCTCTTCACGCACTTTGGTCCAGCGCTCGAACGGCCCCGACAGTGAACGCTTGAACGCCAGGCGCAGCGCCCGATCAAGCGCCACCCAGCACATCAATCGCGAATGCAGAAAATGCTGATCGCCGCCACGCATTTCCCAGATGCCGACATCGCGATCGCTCCAGTGCTCACATACATAGTCGACCTGGCGCACGACATGTTGCCAGCCGTCATGAGAAATAGCGTCACCGTACTTGTTGGCCAGGTACACGGCGTCCATCAGTTCGCCGTAGATATCCAGCTGAACCTGCTTGTAGGCCTCATTGCCGATGCGGACCGGCTGCGCACCGCCATAACCGGACAAATGATCGAGATTGTCTTCGGGCAATTCTGCGTGCCCATCAAGGGCATAGAGAATGCCGAGTTTCTCGGTCTGCTCACAGCAGTCGTCGAGTCGCCCGCGTACCCACCCCATGAACGCATTCGCCTCATCGGTGTAACCCAGGCGCATGAAGGCATACACGGTGAACGAAGCGTCGCGGATCCAGGTGTAGCGGTAGTCCCAGTTACGCTCGCCGCCTTCGGTTTCCGGTAGACCGAACGTCGCGGCTGCGACAATGCCACCGTGCTTGCGCGAGGTCAGCAGTTTGAGTGCCAGCGCCGAGCGCGTGACCATTTCACGCCAGCGACCCTTGTACTGCGACTGCCCGGCCCAGCGCCGCCAGAATTTGAGAGTGTCATCGAAATAGCGTGAGCACTTGCCCGCAGCCACATTCGGGTCGTCGATTCCGCCAAGGATGAACTCGATGGTCTGGCCTTTTTGCATGTGAAACTCAGCCACTGCATCCTGCTGCACAAGGTGCAGCGGCGTCGCAGCCGACAAACGCATGCCCGGCTGTCCATCGGCCTCGAAACAGATATCCTGACCGTCCATACGCGCGGTGGTGTCGGCACGGCTGTAGTCCATGCGCACCCGGCAACGCATGCGAATCGTGGCTTCGCCAAAGCGCACCTGGACCCGGCGCACGATGCGCGGCAGATCCTCCTGATCTTCGCCAATCGGCATCAGGTCGGTGACTTCCACCACCGCGTCCTCGGAAATCCAGCGGGTTTGCAGGACGTTGGTGTCCGGCAGGTAGATCTGCAGCCTTCGGGCGTCAGGCAGATCGGGAGCCAACTGAAAGATCCCGGCATCGGGGGTGTCCAGCAGCGCGGTAAAAATCGACGGACTGTCGAAATCGGGCCAGCAGCAGAAGTCGATACTGCCTGTGTCGGCGATCAGCGCAGCACTTCGCATGTCACCAATGATGCCGTGGTTCTCGATACGGTTTTGCGCTTCTTCGGGAAAGTCAGCCATTGCCACGGAACTCCGGATAAAGGGTCATGCCGCCGTCAATGAACAGCGTGGTGCCATGCACATAATCCGAAGCGTCTGAGGCCAGCCAGAGCACCGCATTGGCGACGTCTTCCGGCTCACCGATACGGCCATAAGGGATCAGCTTGAGCATTTCCTTCTCGGCATCGCCCTTGCGCGCATCGGCATTGATCGGCGTGCGAATGGCACCCGGTGCAACGCTGTTGACGCGAATCTTCAGCTCGCCGACTTCCTGGGCAATGCTGCGCATCAACAGATCGACACCGCCTTTGGACGCGGCGTAATTGACGTGCCCGGCCCACGGGATCAACTGGTGTACCGAGCTCATATGGATAATCTTGCCCATCGCCCGCGATACACCGGGGCGCATACCCTGCTTGATGAACTGGCGCAAAGCGGCACGGGCGCAGAGAAACTGCCCGGTCAGATTGACATTGATGACTTTGTTCCAGTCTTCCAGGCTCATGTCGACAATGGACGCGTCTTTCTGCAGCCCGGAATTGGCGACCAGAATGTCCAGTGCGCCGAAGTGCTCGATCGTTTGTGCAAACAGCCGCTCTACTTCCTCTTCGCTGGACACATAGGCACCTACAGCCAGCGCCTGACCACCACCAGCGCGAATGTCCTCGGCCAGCTTTTCGGCAGGTTCAGCCTTGGAGTTGTAGTTGATCACCACTGCGGCACCGGCATCTGCCAGCGCTCGCGCAGCACCTGCGCCCAGACCGGAACTGGCTCCGGTGACGATTGCGACTTGTTGCTTGAGTGAGATGTGCATCGATTTTCAGCCTCGGAGTAAGCGTACTAGTGCTGACTGACGAGGCTGAAAGTAAGTTCAGTTCGGCTTAGGGGGCCGGGTTGGGTTGCGCGGTGTGGATGGCCTCGATGCCGGTAATGACCTCATCGGACAGCGTGACGTCGATGCTCTCCAGATTGATCTTCAGTTGATCGAGTTTCGTCGCACCGATGATGTTGCTGGTCACGAACGGACGGCTGGTCACGTAGGCCAGCGCCATCTGCGAAGGGTCCAGGCCGTGTTCGCGGGCCAGTGCAACGTATTTGGCAGTGGCACTGACGGCCTGCGGGTTGTTGTAGCGCTGGAAACGTTCGAACAGGGTCAGGCGGCCATCAGCCGGACGTGCGCCGTCCAGATACTTGCCGGCCAGTACACCGAACGCCAGTGGCGAATAGGCCAGCAGGCCGATCTGTTCGCGAATGGCAATTTCCGCCAGACCGACTTCAAACGTACGGTTAAGCAGGTTGTAGGGGTTCTGGATCGAGACAGCACGCGGCAGTTCAAGGGTTTCGGCCAGGTGCAGAAAACGCTGGGTGCCCCATGGAGTCTCGTTGGACAGGCCGAAGTGGCGAATTTTGCCTTCCTTGACCATATCAGCCAGTACCGACAGGGTCTCCTGGATCTCTACCGCCTGGTCATCCGGGTCATGGGTATAGCCCAGCACGCCGAAGAAGTTGGTCTTGCGATCCGGCCAGTGCAACTGGTACAGGTCCAGATAATCGGTGTTCAGGCGCTTGAGGCTGGCGTCCAGCGCAGCGGTGATGTTCTTGCGGTCCAGGCGCGGGTTACCATCGCGAATGTGCTCCATGCGCCCCGGGCCTGCAACCTTGCTGGCCAGCACCCAGTCACTGCGGTCGCCGTACTTCTTGAAGTATTCGCCAATGATGCTTTCGGTCTTGGTGTAGGTCTCGCCACGCGGCGGCACCGGGTACATTTCTGCGGTATCGAGAAAGTTGACCTTGGCATCCTTGGCCATACGAATCTGTTCGAATGCTTCATCCTGGGTGTTCTGCTCGCCCCAAGTCATGGTGCCCAGACAGATCGCGCTGACCGACAGGTCGGTTTTGCCCAATTTACGAAATTGCATCGATGTCTCCGTTTGATTCAAAAAAATAACGGCGTGAAAAACAGGGCTCCCATAAAACGCCGACTGGGCACTCACTGCAACACTTTTTATCTAGCGATAACCTTGCGCCTGCAGATCGAACAGCGTGGCGTAGCGCCCTGCGGCAGCGATCAGGTTGTCATGGTCACCGCGTTCAAGTACCCGCCCATGCTCCAGCACGACAATATGCTCGGCATTGCGCACGCTGGAAAAACGGTGAGAAATCAGCAGTGTCATACGCCCCTTGGCGTACTCGCGAAAATGCTCGAACACGGCAGCTTCCGCCCCGGCATCCAGCGCGGCGGTCGGTTCGTCGAGGATCAGAATATCGGCGTCGCGGCGCATATAGGCACGTGACAGCGCGATTTTCTGCCACTGGCCGCCAGACAACTCCTGGCCACCCGCGAACCAGCGACCCAATTGTGTGGCATAGCCTTTGTCGAGCTGTTCGATGAACTGTGCCGCCATGCCTTGCGCAGCAGCTTCGCGCCAGCGGGTTTCGTCGTGGAAGGCGTGTGTATCGCCCACCCCGAGGTTTTCACCGACCAGAAACTGATAACGAATGAAGTCCTGAAAAATCACGCCGATACGTGAGCGCAAGGCATCTTCGTCCCATTCCTGCAGATCGCTGCCATCCAGCAGAATACGACCTTGATCAGGCTGATAAAGGCGCGTCAGCAACTTGATCAGAGTGGTCTTCCCCGAGCCGTTCTCGCCCACCAGCGCCACGCTGCGGCCCGGTGCCAGATGCAGATCGATGTTTTCCAGTGCCGGGTGGCTGGTGCCCGGATAAGTGAAGCTCACGTTCTCGACACGCAGACCATCGCCGGGCAGCGTGCCCTGAGTCAGACTGCCGGCAGACGGTGCGACTGGCTGGCCCAGGTAAATGTACAGATCGGCCAGGTACAGCCCGTCTTCATACAGACCACTGATTGCACTGAGGCTGCTGCTGACCGCAGCCTGCCCTTGCTTGAAAAGCACCAGGTACATGGTCATCTGTCCCAGGGTGATCCGCCCGTGCACTGCGTCCACCACCACCCAGGCGTACGCCAGATAAAACGCAGCCGTGCCCAGCAGCCCCAACAAAAAACCCCATCCGTCACGGCGCACCGTCAAACGACGGTCCTCGGCGTACAGACGCTCGAAGGTTTCGCGGTAACGCTGAAGCAGCAGAGGTGCGAAGCCGAACAGCTTGACCTCCTTGATATAGCCCTCGTGGGAAAGCAGCGTTTCGATGTAATTCTGTCGACGGGTTTCCGGGGCACGCCGGGTAAACAGGCGGAATGCGTCGCCGGAAAAGTGCGCTTCCGCAAAGAACACCGGCAGCGCACCCAACACCAGAATCAACAACGCCCAGGGCGAGAAATGCACCAGCAACACCGCGAAACTGATCAGCGAAATCAGGTTTTGCAACAGCCCCAGTGATTTGGTCACCAGGGCCAACGGCCGCGTCGAGGCCTCACGCCGGACCCGTACCAGCTTGTCGTAAAACTCCGAGTCCTCGAACTGCGACAGTGACAGGGTCTGGGCCTTCTCCAGAATCAGCGTATTGACCTTTTGCCCCAGCAGTACCCGCAGCAGCGCCTGCTGCACCGACAGCCCGCGTTGCGCCCCCGCCAGCAGCGCCAGTACGCCTGCCTCCAGCAGCACATAGCGCAACACTGGCCAAAGCGGAGCTTCGCCTGTGCTGGCATGCAATTGCATGGCGCTGACCACGGCATCGACAATCCGCTGACCCAGCCAGGCCGCCAGCGCGGGCAGCAAGCCTGCGACCAGTGTGGCAATGATCAAACCGACGGAAAGCGCTCGGGAAGTGGTCCAGACCAGGTGCATGGCCCGCAAGGCCTGTTGCATGAACGACGTGAAACGTTTGAAAACCGGCATATGCTAAAAACTCTTGAGACAGGTCGAACCCCCTTGTCGGACGGCCATCATACGACCACAGGTTCGTTAAAAAACAGGACGCTGATCATGAACGATGCTTACAACCTGCAACGCTTTGTCGATGCTCAGCAGCCGGTTTACCCGCAGGTGCTGATGGAACTTGAAGCCGGGCAAAAACGCAGCCACTGGATGTGGTTTGTGTTCCCGCAGGTCCGGGGATTGGGGCGCAGCGACATGGCACGGCACTACGCAATCACTGATCTCGACGAAGCTCGGGCTTACCTGCAACACCCCGTGCTGGGCCCGCGTATGGAGCGTTGTGCCAGCATCATCGCGACTCACACAGAACGCTCGGCGAGACAGATATTCGACTCGCCGGATGACATGAAACTGCATTCGAGTATGACCCTGTTTGCCATCGCCGCACCTGAACGGCAGGTGTTTCACAAGGTGCTGGATACGTTTTTCGGGGGCGAGCGGGACGCAATGACGGTGAAATTCCTGTCACGATGATTCAACTTCACTTGGGCGCACGCTGCACGCAACGCTCGCGCCGGTCGTCTACGCGTTCGGCGAACCAGGCAGTCGTGAGGTTACGGGTGATTTTCGGGCTTTTCAGCGTGATGCCGGGCAGGATCGCTCTTGGCAGAGGCTTTCCCGCCGCCTTGTCCGCCAATGCGAACACCTTGCTGTACAGATCGGTTTCTTCGAACTCCAGGGTATCGCCCTGCTTGAGCTGGTTCCATATCTGCGACTTGTTCATGCCCAATCGATCACCCAGCGTGCGCACGGCCAGCTCGGTGGAGCCTGGCGAAGTGGAGTCAAAGCGGATCAGATCGCCGTCAAGCGCCAGCTCAATGCCGGTAGCACGACTCACTGCGTTCTGAAAGGCTGCATTTCGGCTCGCGTACCAGCCGGCATTGAAGTCGGCAAAGCGGTACAGCGACTCGGTGTAGTGCACCGGATAACCCAGCAGATGAGCAATACCGAAATACATACCGCCACGGCGGGTAAAGACTTCGCGTCTGATCGAGCCATCGACCGTGTAGGGATAATCCTCGGCGTGCTTCTCGGCAAAGGCGATGCTGACCTGCATAGGCCCGCCGGTCTTGACCGGGTTGAAGTTGCCGAACAGTGTCTGACCCAACGGCACCATGCCGATGAAATCATCGAAGATCGCGCTCAGGTCTTTCTCGGTGCGAGCCGCATCCAGCCGCTTGCCATAGGTTTTGCCATCCGGTGAGCGCACGCGCAAGGCGGTGGCTATCAGCGCGCCGGGGATATGCAGGCGCGCAGCACGGCGATTGATTTCGGCGCGGGCAATCCGGCCCATGTCCGGCACCGCAGGGTCCACCTGAAAGGTAGACTCCTGTTCGGTCACGGCCAATACCGAACACAGGTTTTCGGTGGTCATGGGGATTTTCTGCGCGGCAAAGGCGGCATGTATATCCGTTGCCCAGGCCTGCCGATCCGAGACAGCGGCAGGCATCAGCCGCACGATCTGCGCGCGCGCCTGTTCCGGGCTCAGTTCGGGTTCCTGGACACTCTGGCTGCCACAGCCTGCCAGCACCAACAGCCCGATGCTCAGGACGAGCGATTTGCCTAGCCTTCGATTCAATCCATGACTCCTGCCGGATTCGCACTTCAAAGCGCCGTTAAAGCACCGTTCATTTCCAAAAGGCTTTAAAAAACCGACCAGTCGATCCTTGCGCTCAGTTTTTCCAGCGCAGCCATACCGACAAGGGAATTGCCTGCTGCGTTCAACTCCGGGGACCACACACAGACCGAAGCGCGCTCCGGCACAATCGCAACGATACCACCGCCCACGCCGCTCTTGCCCGGCAGGCCGACGCGATAGGCAAAGTTACCGGCCTCGTCGTAAAGACCGCTGGTGGCCATGATCGAGTTGACCTGAGTCGCCTGGCGTGCGGTAAGTACCTGCTCGCCACTGTGAGTACAGACCCCCTGATTGGCCAGAAAACCGAACGCTTTCGCCAGATCAATGCAGTTCATGCTCAGCGCACAGTGGTGGAAATAGCTGCGCAGCACGTCTTCTACATCGCCATGGAAGTTATCGAAAGATTTCATCAGATAGGCTGCCGCGGCATTGCGCGAACGGTGCTGGTATTCGGATTCGGCGACTTTGGAATCGGAGGTGATCGCCCGGTTGCCGCACAGGCGCCGGACGAAGTCACGCATAGACAGCGACGGAGCTGCAAAGCGCGCCTGATTGATGTCACAGATCACCAGCGCGCCGGCGTTGATGAACGGATTGCGCGGCCTGCCCCGTTCGAACTCCAGCTGCACCAGCGAGTTGAACGGCTGCCCGGAGGGCTCATGCCCCAGACGCTGCCAGATGTCTTCGCCGGAGTGGCCGATAGCCTGCACCAGGCTGAACACCTTGGAAATACTCTGTATCGAAAACAGTGTTTCGGCATCGCCGGCGCTGAACACCTGGCCGTCGTTGCCATACACTGCAATGCCCAGTTGATCAGGCCGGACCCCGCCCAGCGCGGGAATGTAGTCGGCCACTTTGCCCTGACCAAGCAAGGGTCTTACTTCATCAAGGATTTCGTTCAGCAGGTCTTGCATAGGTGCGCCCCTTGTTTTGGCTGCGCACACTACACCAACCTCAAGCGCGTCGCATCACTGTGTTGCAGACTCAGGTCCTGTAGTCGGTGCCGCTGCGCTCCAGCTCGCGGATCAGCGCATTCCAGTGCCGTGCGACGCCCGGACCATGGCCATCCTTGATGGCCTTGGCCTGCTCCTCCACTTTGGCAATGACCTCCTGTGGCGGAAACACCAGCTCGGCGTTGCCGGCAGACTGCGCCGCAATCTGAATATTGCAGGCGTACTCAAGGGCATGCAGTTGCTGGAACGCATGCTCTACACTAACCCCGCCGGTCAATAGTCCATGGTTGCGCAGGATCATCACGCTCTTGTCGCCCAGATCGGCGACCAGCCGTTCACGCTCACTGAGGTCCAGCGCAATGCCTTCGTAACCGTGATAGGCCACACGCCCGGAGAAGGCAATGGAGTGCTGGGAAATCGGTAACAGCCCGTCTTTTTGCGCTGACACGGCGATGCCGTCACGCGTGTGGGTATGCAACACCGCCTGCAGGTCGTGGCGCGCAGCATGAATGGCACTGTGAATCACGTACCCGGCGTAGTTGATACCCAGCCCGGTCGGGTCATCGACAATCGTGCCGTCAATGTCGACCTTGACCAGGTTGGACGCGGTGATTTCATCGAACAGCAGACCGAACGCGTTGATCAGAAAGTGCTCGTCCGGCCCCGGCACTCGCGCCGAGAAGTGCGTATAGATGTGGTCGGTCCAGCGCTTGAGCGCGGCCAGACGGTAGGCGGCCGCCAGTTTGACCCGGACCTCCCATTCCTCCGGCGAAACCCTGTCGCGCACACTGCCGGTACTCGACGGCGTCGTACCTGACTGGAGTGGCAAAGTGCTGACGTTGCTCATGGTATTGCTCCTGAATGACTGCGAACTGATCAGTAAGACTAGGCGCATAACAATTCAATTAAAAATCACATTTACTTATAAGCTAATTATAAAAATAAGGAATATTAGGAGCAGTCAGCGTCCTCGCCTCGCAGGGCAACAGGCGGTCTATCCATATTCATTAAGGTTATTTAAATAAATTTTTATATAGCGATATGCTCCAGCGCATCTCAAATGTCTTGTTGGAGCACTGCATGTCCGGATCCACAACCGTTCTGCGCCGTATCAGCCGTCTGACCGCGGCCCTAGGACTTGGCGCCGCGCTGTTGAGCGCCAGTCTGGTCGCACCGGCCACCGCGCAGGCTGAAGGTGAAATTCGCATCGCCGAGCAGTTCGGCATTGTCTACCTGCTGCTCAATGTGGTCCGCGATCAACAACTCATCGAGAAACACGGCAGGCAAGACGGTGTGGAGATCAAGGTGGACTGGACGCAGTTATCCGGTGGCTCGGCGGTCAACGATGCGCTGCTGTCAGGCTCCATCGATATCGCCGGTGCCGGAGTTGGCCCGTTGCTGACTATCTGGGACCGTACCAAGGGCAGGCAGAACGTCAAGGCGGTCGCATCGCTGGGTAACTTCCCGTATTACCTGGTGAGCAATAATCCCGACGTCAAAACCATCGCCGACTTTACCGAAAAGGATCGCATCGCGGTGCCAGCAGTCAGTGTTTCGGTGCAGTCACGCTACCTGCAGTTCGCCGCCGCCAGACTCTGGGGCGACAAGGAATATGCCCGGCTGGACAAATACACCCTGAGCCTGCCACATCCAGACGCTGCGGCCAGTCTGATCGCTGGCGGAACCGAGTTGACCGGGCATTTTTCCAACCCGCCCTATCAGGATCAGGAACTGAAAAACCCCAACGTGCATGTGGTGCTCAATACCTATGATCTGCTCGGGCCTAACTCGCCTACCGTGCTGTTTGCCACCGAGAAATTCCGCGAGGAAAACCCGAAAACCTACAAGGCGTTCATCGAAGCGCTGGCCGAGGCAGAAGCGTTCGTCAGCAAAGACATCGGTGCCGCAGCGGATACCTACCTGCGCGTCACAAAGGCGAAGATCGACCGTGCCGAACTGCTGAAGATCATTGATCAGCCAAAGTTCCAGTTCACCATTACCCCGAAAAACACCTACCCGCTGGCCGAGTTCCTGTATCGCGTCGGCGCGATCAAGAATAAGCCAGCGTCGTGGAAGGATTACTTCTTTCAGGATGCCACCCCGTTGCAGGGCAGTTGAGTTCTCGCACTGATCCTTATACGCAACAGTCGCTCACACGCTTTGTGCTCAGCGTTATACACAAGTCCGCTCTTGATTCTGGCAGAAGCCCGTCATTCAGACTTGTGTATCACGCGAAGCATGGGGACAACAATCAGCAACAAATCAAATTACCAGTTGTACGTCACCTTGCCGTAGTAAAACGCCCCGCTATACCCGTAAGGCGAAAACGTGCTGTAGGCCAGGTTGCCGCCGCTGGACGAAAAGTCGTTGAGCTTCTCGGGGTACTTGTCGGTGACGTTGTCGCCGCCCAGGGTAAAGACCCAGCTCTTGAGTTTATAGTCCACCGCCAGGTCCAGCAGCCAGGCTGCGCTGAAGGTCTGGTCGTTGACCTTGTCGGCCTGATAGCTGGTGAACTCGCCGTAACGAACCAGATTGGAATGCAGCGCCCAGTTACCAAACGTCAGATCATTGCCCAGCGTCAGTTTGTGCTGAGGTGTCGTGTCACCCAGCAATCCGATGCGTTCCCTGCGGTCTACCCGAACCAGGTTCACGCCCAACTGATCGAGAATTGCAGGGTTGGCTTTCACGTCGGTGACTTTAGTGTGGTTGTAGTTGTAACCCAGCGTGCTGTTCCAGCGCACCCCGTTATCGAACTGGTAGCGATAATTGGCCACCAGGTCGACGCCGTCGGTGCTGGTGTCGGTAGCATTGGTGAAATAACGCGCGCTGGTGTAGTTGATGTCACCCACACCATTGCTGCGCAGATAGTTGATAGCCGTGTTGTTGAGCACCAGGTTGGAAGACAGCGAGATACGGTCCTGAATGTCGATATGGTAGACGTCGGCAGTTACGGTCAGGCTGTCCAGCGGCTGGAGCACCAGGCCCAGGCTGTAGTTGCGGGACTTCTCCGGCTTCAGATCTTCAGCCCCCAACAGTTGTGCAACGTTACTGCCGGCCGGGAACGTGCCCGCCTCCTGGATCGTATTGCCAATCAGCTGCGACGACGTAAACGTAAAGTTCTGCTGGGCCAGTGAAGGTGCGCGGAAGCCCGTCGACACGCTGCCTCGCAAAGCGACCTGAGGAGTGAAGTCGTAACGCGCCGAAAAAGAACCACTGACATTGGAGCCGAAATCACTGTAGTCCTCGTGCCGAACGGCCGCCGATACACCGAGTTTCTCGGTCAGATTGGTCTCCACATCCAGATACTGGGCAACGTTGTGTCGCGAGTAGCTGCCAGCATCGGCGGCGCGGAAGCCGCCGAGTCCGGAACTGCCGGTCTGGAAATACGACTCCGCCTGCCCTGCTTCGATCTGATAGCCCTGACGCAGGTATTCGGCCCCAAACGCGACCGACACTGGATAAGGCAGCCACGCTGCGCTGAATTCCCGCGACAGGTCGAGGCTCAGTTGCTTCTGGTCGTTGGTCAGCGTGCCGTTATAGAACGAACGCGGTGTGTTCAGGCCCAGTGACGTATTGATGGTCCTGGTGCGCAGTTCATAGGTATTTTTCCCGTAGTTGGCGGACAGGTCGTAGTGCCAGTCATCCGCCAGCTCGCCGCGCAGTCCGGCAACCAGCGAAGTGTCTTCAAGCGTGCCATTGATCAGCGGCAGATAGCCGTTGGGATAAATCGCAGCGATGTTGTTGGACGCGTTGCTCGGTCGATAGAACGCAGCGGTTTCGCCACGACGTTTACTGTAACCACCGAAGCTGTAGAACTCCGCCGCATCATTGAAGCTGTATTCGGCGTTGTACTGCAGCTTGCCCTCATGGGTTTGCGGCTCGCCCTGGCGGAATACCTGCTGACCATAAGTAGTGGAGCCCACACTGGAAGCGCGAAGGTCATCGCCGGCGCGGTTGGTGTAGTCGTTGTTGGCACCTTCACCCGAGAGGTTGAAAGTACCGTTGTCGCCCAGCGCAAAACCGGTATTGCCGGATACCTGACGCTGAATCCCGTCGCCTTTCTTGTACTGGCCATATTGGCTGGAAATCGAGCCGCCATGGTCGGCGCTCTTGAGGATAATGTTGATCACCCCGGCAATCGCATCGGAGCCGTAACGCGCCGACGCACCGTCGCGCAGCACTTCAATATGGTCGATGGCCGACAGCGGGATGGCGTTCAGGTCGGCAGGTGCCGAGCCACGGCCTACCGCTCCACCCAGGTTGACGAAGGCTGACGTGTGGCGGCGCTTGCCGTTCACCAGCACCAGCACCTGATCCGGCGACAGGCCGCGCAGTTGCGCCGGACGCGTCAGCTCTGCACCGTCCACCAGGCTGGGCCGTGGAAAATTGATCGACGGGATCAAGCGCGCCAGCACCGTGCCCAACTCGCTGGAGCCGGAACTGCGCAGGCTGTCACCGGAAATCACATCAATAGGCGAGAGCGAGGCGCTGGCGGTGCGCTCTTGTGCCCGGGTGCCGGTAACGATCACCGTACCCAGGGTGGATGCGCCCTGATTGTTTTGTTCATCCGTGACTTCTGCAGCATAAGCGCTTGCACTGATCCCGGCGACGCTCAGCAAATTGGCTGAAAAAACCGCCGTGGCCACTACACTTCGTTTGAAATTCCCCATACCACTACCCCTTGAAAATCCTTGATCCAGAAACTGTGTTCTGGTTACAACGAGCGATCCGTGCGGTGGACGGTGGCGATCATTACGGTGTCTGATTGGTATTCCGGTAGCCCGATGCGTTATAGCTTAATGACATTGATATAAATATTTAAATACCAATAAAGAATAAGCATCTGCATTTGTGTCACGACTGAAAAAGACCTGAAACGCGGACAAAAAAAGGCCGCACCTGCCTGAGGATGCGGCCCAAAACTGATGAAACCTTGGGAGACAAACCCACTACCTGGCGGTGATCACCGACAGTTTGGTAATCCCGGCACGCTCGATGGAGGCCATTGCTCGTGCCACTTCGCCATAGTTCACGCCATTATCCGCCTGCAACTGCACACGCACGTCCGGTGATTTGTCTTTGGCAGCCTTGAGGTTGGTTTCCAACAGGTCAGGCTGAATTTTATCCTTGTTGATGAACAACTTGCCCTGCCCGTCGATACTTACCACCAATGGGTCTTTCTGCTCCACTGGCGCAACCGATTCGGTCTTGGGCAGGTTGATCGGGATCGAGTTGGTCAAAAGCGGCGCGGTGACGATGAACACCACCAGCAGTACCAGCATCACGTCCACCAGCGGCGTGACGTTGATCTCGCTCAGCACTTCATCGGTGTCTTGTGTGGAAAAAGCCATTTCAGGATGCCTCCTTCACTTTCTGCCCGGCTTGCCCTGCGTTAGCGCCAGACTTGAGGACCGGGTGCAGCAGTACGCGGAACGCACTCTTCTGCGCCAGGCTGTAGAAATCGTGGGCAAAATCGTCCAGATCGGCGGCGGTCAACTTCAGACGTCGCAGGAAGTAGTTGTAGACCAGCACCGCAGGCACTGCGACGGCGATGCCGACACCGGTTGCCACCAGCGCGGCACCGATCGGACCGGCCACGGTTTCCAGGCTTGCCGAACCGGCTGCACTGATGCCCTTGAGCGCGGACATGATGCCCCAGACCGTACCGAACAGGCCGATGAAAGGCGACGTGCTGCCAATGCTGGCGAGAATCGCCAGACCGGTCTCCAGCGAGCGACGCTCTCGAACGATCTGCTGACGCAAGGCACGCTCAAGGCGGTCCTGATGGTTGATGGACTGACTGAGGTCGTTGGCCTGCGCGCCGTCCGGCACCTGAATGGCGGCATACCCGGCCAGAGCAACGCGCGCCGCAGCGCCCGGTTGTTCCTGGGCCAGTTGTGCAGCGGAATCCAGGCTCGATGCCGCCCAGAACTGCTTGTGGAACTTGCGATCCTGGGACTTCAGGCGCGAAAACTGCACGCCCTTGAGCAGAGCAAGCCCCCAGGTGGCAACGGAAAAGATAACCAGCAGCCAGATGACCGCGTGTTCGATGGATTCAAAAGGCGAAGCAATCAGGTTCATGGCGCAGCTCTCTGTGAACAAAATCGAAACAAGGCATAGGGTTTGTCGCGATGCGCCTTTGGTTCAGGTAGCTCGCCAGGTCAATCGAATTTCGGGTTATGGGATCTTGAAACCTCATTTGATCTTGAAATCAATGGGCACGCTGACCCAGCCGTCCTGGGCGACATCCCCCAGCTTGGCGGGGACAAAACTCCAGCGTTTAACAGCGGCCAGTGCAGCGTCATCCAGTTGATCCCGGCCACTGCTCTTCTGTATCTGTATCTCGCCAGGCTTGCCGCTGGCCAATACATGGACGCGCAGCAGCACAGTCCCTTCCCAGCCGCGACGCATGGCCAGCGACGGGTATTCCGGGGCCGGGTTGCGCAGGTAGCCAGCGCTCGCAGAAGCCGGAGTTACCGGTTTGGGCGCTGGCGGCGCGGGAGCAGCAGGCGCAGCGACAGGTGGTGCAGGCACGGGCGGCGCTGGCTGCTCGATCGGTTTTGCCACTGGTTTGACGACCGGTTTGACCACAGGCTTGGGTGGCTGCGGCTTGGGTTTCGGAATCGGTTTGGGCGGTGGCGGCTTGACAGCCAGTTCATCCTCGACCGGAGGTGGCGGCTCTACCACCGGCTGCACGACAGGCTCAGGCGGTGGCGTCTCTACAACCGGCGGTGCAGGCTGGGAAAATTCGATGGTCATCGGCGGAATTTCCGGCGGCACCACCGGCAGCACTGGCGTCGGGTTCTGGCTCAACCAGTAGATGACCGTGCCGTGCAACGCCAGCGCCAGCGCACCCAGCAGGATGGCTTCGCGCCGTTTGAGGATGGGCTTGGGGATACTTTGCAACCGCGATAAGGCCAGGGGCGCACGGAAAGGACGCCCCAGATCGACCAGGTCGCCGCTTGGCGTCTGGCGCCAAGGCACATCATGTGCACTGGCTGCGGTCTGGACATTGCCCATTGATACACTCCTGCATTTTCATGATAAAAATCCAGGTTCTGTTGGTATCAGTCACCTTTCCAAAGTTGATATGGCAAGGGAATCATCGCTGAAAGAGGCTTGTTCCTGAAAAGAATATTTGGTTAGCTGGTTAGATCCTAAAAGCATATAAGGATCTGGTTTATTGCTTCCCGGGACTGGCACGGAATGCGGCCTGGCCTGGATGCCCCTGACGTGACCATGCTCCGAGCCCGATTCTGCAGGCTCAATGGCCGCTGTGATCTCCATGCCCGCTGTGGTCATCTCCGGTGAGTGACCTGGCTACCGCCGTGACCTGTACTGACTCCTTCCCGCCTGTGGCGTTTTCCACGGTCAGGGTCAGGGGCACCTGATCACCCTCTTTGACCTGTGCTGCAAGGCCCATGAACATCACGTGATAGCCGTTGGAATCGAACACCACCGGTTTGCCTGCCGGCAGGTCGACCGACTCGACGCGCTGCATGCTCATCACATCGCCTTTCATGCTCATCTGATGGATCTGCACGGTCTTGGCCACAGGCGAGGCGACGTCGACCAGCTTACCGTCAACGGTCGAGGTAATGCGCATGAATGCGCCAGTGGCAGGCTGGCCTGGCACGGTGGCACGGACCCAGGCATCATCGACACGCGTTTCGGCAAGGGCCTGAGCGCTCAGGCCCAACAGCGAAAGGGTCAGCAACAGCGGCTTTACCGCATTACGAATCAGAACGGTCATCAGCATACTTCCATCAAAGTGAGCAGATCTTCAGTGCATTGTTGGGCGGACAGCCTGTGCGACAACCCCAGGCGCAATACGCCTCGAGTGTCGTAGACGTAACTGGTGGCGGTGTGCGAGATTGTGTAGGTATCCCCCAGCGGGACCTTTTCAAAGAATACGCCGAACTCCCTGGCCGTTGCGGCCGTTTCTTCAAGCGTGCCGGACAGCGCAACAAAGGTCGGATCAAAGGCCTTCACATAAGCGTCGATCACCTCGGGCGTGTCACGCTCCGGGTCCAGGGTAATGAACACCACCTGGAGTGTCTTGCCCTCCTCACCCATCAGTTTTCTGATCTGTGCAGCCCGCGCCAGGGCCGTAGGGCAGATGGCAGGGCATTGAGTAAAGCCAAAGAAAATCATCGGCATCAAGCCGCGAAAGCTGGACAAGGTCTTGACGTTGCCTTGCGAATCCTTAAGCCGGAAGTTACGGCCGACAATCTCGTTGCTCATGTCCTTGCCATGCTTGAACGGCAACGCATTGGAATTGCCGCAGCCAGCCAGCAGGCCCAGGCTCAGCAACGAGAGGCCAGCGACCACCTCGCGGCGGGTCAGATGTTGCGTCATGTCTTGCGTCCCCTGGAGGATAAGGCGCGTGAGTTCAGACAAATTCAAAGGCGGCGAATTTACCACTCAAGGGCAGTCGGGAATACCGCCAATCCTGTATCAAACCATGAGCAGGCGCGCAAACGCCGCCCTCAAGGGCCGCAATAGGCCATGCGACAAAACCGCACAGCCTGCGGGGCCCCATTGAAGCCATCTCCCCTGACGCTCATGCCCCCGACCAAAATGCAATAAATGCAATAAATGCATTTAAAAATAGAATGTAATTCATTAATTTCATAATTAGCATATAGCCAAAAGGCCTTTCACAGCCTTTTTTCATAACCTTATATTCGCCAGCAGACCGACCCTTGCCGTGTGGAGGTACCCAGGACTTTCTCAGCACTACCAAGGAACGCTCTGTTATGACCCCACCCGTCCATACTCCTCGCCGTTGCCTGCGCAACCCGCTGATCAAGAGTATCGCGTTCGTCGGCATGGGCCTGATGACCCCGGCCCATGCCGCCGACGAAACGCCCGACGATGAGGCTCGCCTGGAAAAAGTCACGGTGATATCCACCGGGCTTCGCGGTACCCAGCGTACCGTCACCGACAGCCCGGCCCCGGTTGATATCGTGACCAGCGATCAGTTACTGAAAACCGGTCGCGCCGACCTGACCGAGGCCATCGCCAAACTGTTGCCGTCTTTCAACTATGGCACCAATGTGGCGGGCTATAACTCGACCATTCGCCCCCTGTCCAACCGCAGCCTGGCACCGGCCTACACGCTGGTGCTGGTCAATGGCAAACGCCGCCATAACAGCGCCCTGCCCGCCAATGGTTCAACCGACAGCAGCGGCGCGAACTCGGTGGACATCGACATGATCCCGATCAGCGCGGTTGAGCGCATCGAGGTGCTCAAGGACAGCGCCGCCGCGCAATATGGCTCGGACGCGATCGCCGGGGTAATCAACGTGATTCTGAAGGCCAGCGCCGAGGGCGGCCATCTGGGCGTAACCTACGGCAAGCTGTACAGCGGCGAAGGCGACGTCACCAAGTTCGAAGGTGACACCGGCTTCGAACTGGGTGACGGCGGCTTTCTGCACCTTTCGGCCGACGCCCGCAAACGTGGCGATGCCAGCTGGAACGAGAAAGCCAGCAACACTGCTTATTTCCCCGGCGACCCTCGTGAGGCGAGCTGGGATCGGGTCGGCGTCAAGAACGGTGACCCGCAGATCAAAGCGTTCAACCTGGCGTACAACGCCGAACTGCCTCTGAATGATCAGACCGCGCTGTATTCCTACGGCACCTACGGACAACGCGAGGCCGTCATCAACAACTACTTCCGCTACCCCAACAGCAACGCCAACATTCCCGAACTGTTTGCCGATGGCTATTACCCGCTGAACAATCTGGACGACACCGACTATCAGTACCTGATTGGCGGCAAGGGCGAGTCTCTGGGCTGGAACTGGGACCTGAGCACCACATACGGGCGTAACAACAACCATCAGTACAGCGATCTGACCCTCAACCCGTCGCTGGGACCGACGTCCCCGACTTCGTTCGATGATCTGGCGACCTACCGATTCGAACAGTGGGTCAACAATGTCGACGTCACCCGCGCGTTTGACGGACTGTTTGGCGTGCCGCTGCAAGTGTCTGTAGGGCTTGAGCATCGCTGGGAACGTTTCCGGACCTTTTCAGGCGATGCGCAGGCCTATCAGGTCGGCGGCTATCGCTTTCCGGCAACCCTGCCCAATGGCCAGGCCAACCCGCTGGCCGGGCAACTGGCGTCGATAGCCGCTCAGGCCGCAGCGGTCATCTCGCCGCAGGACGCCACCAGCCTGCAACGTAACAATTATGCAGCTTACGTCGATTTTGGCATCACTCCGATAGAACCCCTGTTCGTCGATCTGGCGTTGCGCGCCGAGCACTTCGACGATGACTCAGGCAACACGCTCAGCGCCAAGCTCAACTCGCGTTACGAATTCACTGACACCTTCGCTGTACGCGGCACCGTGGACACTGGCTTTCGTGCGCCCTCGCTGACCCAGATCGGCTACAGCATCTCGGACAACCGGGTCGGCGCCGCGCCGGACGGCACAATCGTGCCCGCCGTGACGCGCATCGCGCCGGTCAACTCGGCGCTTGCCCAGGCGCTTGGTGCGACCACGCTGGACCCGGAGAAATCACGTAATCTGGGCGTTGGCGTGACCTGGCAACCGGCACCGCGCACCAGCCTGACAGCCGACGCCTACTGGATCGAGATCGCCGATCGCATCGCCCGCACCGAAAGCCTGTACGGCCCCGCCCTGGCACCTGTTCTCACCGCACAAAGTGTGGAAACCAGCACCTGGACTTCGTATTACGCCAACGCCTTCGACACACGGACGCGCGGTCTGGATATCGTCCTCGATCACTCCAGCCAGTATGGTGCATGGGGCGATGTGCGCTGGAGCGCCGGGTTCAATTACAACAAGACTGTCATCACTGACGTCAAGGATGCACCCGCGGCTCTGCAAGGCCTGGGCAGCAACCCCGGCGGCAGCCTGACCTGGGTAGGCCGCGCCCGCGAAGGCGATCTGACCGACGCGCAACCGAAGACCAAGTGGGTGCTGGGTGGCAAATGGACGCTGGGCGATCTGGGCGTAAACCTGCAGACCACTCGTTACGGCAAGGTCAAGACCCTCCAGCAACTGGAAAGCGGTGATCGCAGCTTCGGAGCGAAGTGGATCACCGACCTGGATGTGTCCTACACCCTTTACGACAACATCACCCTCAGCCTTGGCGGCACCAACATCTTCGATGTGCGTCCGGACAAGCACGCAATCCCTTCAGCCGTCGGACTCAACCTGTATGGCAACTCACCGTTCTATCCAGGCGGAGGGTTCTGGTACAGCAAAATTGCCTATGATTTCTGACGCGTCGGTGTGGCCACCGCGAGGTCGTGAGCATTCTCCACGGCCATCGCGCTGAAATGCAGCGGGTTTACGCCGTAATAGCGGCGAAACACCTTGGCAAAGTGGCTGGCGCTGGAATAACCCACCGCCGCCGCCACTTCACTGACCGCTCCCTGTCGCCGCAACAGTTGCGCCGCCCGCTCGATGCGGACTTTCTGCAGATAGCTGTAGACGCCACTGTCGTAGCTCTGACGAAACCCCTGTTTGAGCTTTTTGGTGTTGAGCTCCACCGACTGGGCCAGCGATTCGATGGTCCAGTCCTGCTCCGGGTGTGCCTCCAGCAGTTTGCGCGCCCGCTCGACGCGCATCAGGTCACGGCCTCCCGCGTTAAGCCCGGTGAAATGCGCCAGGTCCTGCATATGAGCAGTCAATTGGCCAAGCATTTCGTAGGCCTTGCCACGCAGCAGCAGATCCCTGGCGACACCCTCAAGCTTGCAACCCAGCATCTCTTGGCCGATCCGCCTTACCACTTGCGGCGCCGGGAACTGTACGAGCCGTGCCGTGCGGTCCCTGGAGCGGGTGTTTTCCCACGGCCCCTGATAATCGAACAGTTGCCCGGCCAGATCGAGCATGCCCAGCCGGTGCGCGGCAAAGCTGATATTCACGCCGCGCCAGCAGGTACCACCGGGCACGAAACCCTCGCCCCTGACAGGTACCGTCGAATGGAACAGGCAGCAGTGATCTTCACGCCAGCTCAGCGGCGAGGTATCGGCGAAATAGCGCCAGCCGGAGCAGTTGGCGTGGTACGACACTGTCAGTGACGCCTCACAGAAGGCGTCCAGATGCCGGTCTTCGTCGACCTGCCAGTCAATGAGTCGGATATCGAGTTCGTCACCCACATCATCCGTCAGGACCTTGGGCAGCTCATAGTCAGCGCAATAATGATTGAGGCTCATCGGGATGCACTCGTTTGGGAATCAGACTCAAATGATAACACTTATCAACTAAAGTACCGATTGCGCGCATTTCGACCCTGATCGCACGCGCAATGAAGCGGTTAAGTCCAGAGAATGCGCTCATTCCCTCTCACCCGAGTCTATTCATGCAACGTTCTCTACTCAGCCTGGCAGTCATGCTTGCAGTTTCCCATCAGGCGCTGGCCGACGATGTCATGACCTTGCCGGAAATGCAGGTTACCGCTGGCAAGCGCGTGCAATCCCAGGACCAGACCGACCTGGCGCTTTCGGTGGCAGAGCAGGCGGATCTGGAGCGTGCCAATGTCTATAACAGCGGCGACCTCGAGAGAGTATTTCCGGAACTGCTGATTCGCAACACGGGTGCCGGTGTATTTCCCAGCCTGAGTCTGCGCGGCGTGTCCTCATCGGACCCCTACAATGCGCCCGTAGGCATTTATGTGGACGGAGTGCCGCAATACTTGGGCACCTTCAATCAGCAATTGCTCAACATTGAACACATCGAGCTGTTGAAAGGCCCGCAAGGCACGCTCTACGGCCGTAATGCCCATGCAGGGGCACTCAATATCCTCACCCGTCAACCGGACAACACGCCGACCGCGACGCTGCAAAGCCGCTTCAGCAATCTGCACCAACAAGTGTCGGCGACGGGTTCGACGCCGCTGGTGGACGACACGTTATTCATTCAAGGCACCGTGTATCACGACGACACCGACGGCGAGCTGACCCGCAGCGAGCACCATGGTGACAGCGACAACGGCGGCGGCAATGTCGGCCTGACCTTCAAACCCAATGAAGACTTCAGCCTCAAGCTGGCTTATGCCCGGGATCGCCTGACCTCCTACAACGAGCAATACCTGGCAGACGCCACGTATGAAAAACGCCGGGCGAGCGTACCGTTGATGGAGTCGATCTACGTGCGGCGCGTTGAAACCAGCAGTGCAACCCTGGACTGGAACCTCAGCGACGCACTGAAACTGACCTCTATCACTTCTCTACAGAACTATCGCCATGAGCGGGTGTACGGCGATCTGGGTTTTCAATGGCCCGAAAGCCAGCGCACCGTCAGCCAGGAACTGCGTCTTTCCACCCAGGGCAACGACCGTGCCTGGGATGCGGTGGGTGGTTTGTACTGGCAGAAAAGCCGCAGTCACTCGGAGCGCGAACCGGACCGCAGCGCCCCGCTGTTCGGGGTTTATGGCGTGGCCGACAGCCGCATCGAAAGCACCGAGAAAGCCGTGTTCGGCGAGTTTACCTGGCACCTGGCGCCGCGCTGGGACCTGACGCTGGGCGCGCGCCACAGCGTTGAGAAAGCCGAAACCGACTACACCCAGATCGACGCAGCCTTTACGCCAGGCTTTGTCTACAGTGGCAACGACACGTTTACCAGCACCACCCCCAAGATTGCCCTGGGCTTCCAGGCCACCCCGGACACGCGCTTGTACGCATCGGTCAGCAAGGGCTACAAAGCGGGTGGTTACAACCGCATCGGTGCCATCACACCTGATGCCGTGGCGTATTCGCCGGAGAAGTCGTTGAACACCGAAATAGGCGTCAAATCCAGCCTTCTGGACAAGCGCCTGTGGCTCAACGCCGCGCTGTATCGCATCGATATCGACGATGTACAGCAATTCATCGGCGCAGCGGGCACCGGCACCCAGTCGCTAAGCAACATCGGCAAGGCCCGCAGTGAAGGCGCCGAGTTGTCCATGGACTGGCACGCGGATGAAGCGACCCTGATTCGGCTGGCGGGAACCGTCAACCGCAACCGTATGCTCGATTCCGACCGTCAGGGCAACAGGCTGACGTACACGCCGGGACGGACCTTGCGCGCATCGGCCGAACGCAGCTTCTACTTTGACGGGCTGCTGGGCGAAGTGCGGCCCAGTGTCGGGATCAGTTACACCGGCAAACACTATTTCGACGTCGACAACGAGGTATCGCAGAGGGGCTACAGCCTGGTGGATGCTCGACTGGCGTGGCTGCCCAAGCCTGATCTGGAGCTTGCCCTGTATGGCAACAACCTCGGCGACAAGGACTACCGCACCTATTCCTACCTGTCCGGCGGCGCGCAGTTCAGTCAGCCAGGGCAAGGCCGGGAACTGGGCTTGAGTACAAAAATCACTTTTTGACCCGAACCCCCTGGCCAGGCTCGCGCGCGATTGCACATGAGCCGGGTTCGAGAAAACCACCGGCTCCATTCATCGGCAACAACGCCGGTCGCCCACTGGGCGTCCGTCAGCCGCTGCATGGCGATATGACAGGTACGGACACCCAAGGAGTGCCGAATGACCCGCGATCATGATGCTGTCGACCCGAGCACAACCCGGCCACTCAGCCACACCGGACTGCTAAAGCTGGCTCCGGGGATGTTTGCCCTGGCAATCAGTTGTGCTGTGGTTTCCACGCTGCTGAGCCTTGTGCCGCTGTGGTGCGTCTACAAGATCGCGCAGGTTTTGCTGAGCCCCGTGCCTGATACACATGCCGCGTTGGTCTGGGGCCTTTGGGCATTGGCGGCGGTGCTGCTGCGCTGGCTGCTTATGACCCTCAGTCATGTTACCGCGCACCTGGCAGCGTTCGCGCTGCTGCGTCGGCTGCGCAGCCGGATTGCACGTCATCTGGGTGAGGTGCCGCTGAGTTTTTTCAGCCAGCACAGCAGCACCGACCTGCGCCGTACATTGAATGACGATGTCGCTTCGCTTGAAGGGTTCTTTGCGCACTCGCTGCCTGATTCGATCTCAGCCGCAGTCATGCCGCCACTGACACTGCTTGTCCTGTTCATCGTTGACTGGCGGCTGGCGCTCGCCTGTGTCGCCCCGCTGCCGCTGGCGTTTCTTGCGCAGATGCTGATGGTGAAAGGCTCGGCTGCGCGTATGGCGCAATGGCAAAGTCTGCAACAACGTATTTCACAAAGTTTCAGCGAGTACCTGCAAGGCATTCAGGTGGTCAAAAGCTTCGGCCTGACCAGCCTGCGCTTTGGCTCTCTGAGCAGCGATATACGTGGCGCAGCAGAGTGGGTAGCCGGCTTTGCCCGCAAGAGTTCACTGTTCTGGGTGGTGTTCTCGGGACTGCTGAGCGCCAGCCTGATGGTCGTAGCGCCGTTGGGGGCGTGGTTGCTGCTGGATGGCGACATCACGCTGGACACTCTGCTGCTGTTCCTATTGCTTGCACCCGCTGCCCTTTTGCCCCTGCTGCGCCTGACGTACATGCTCGGCGATCAGGTACAGCGCAACGCGGCGCTGGCAAGGATCAACAATGTGCTGCTCACCTCGCCACTGAGCGACAACGCCGGGGTGCAGATTCCCGACACACCGCTGGACCTGCGGCTGGAAAACGTCTGCCATGCCTACGGCGAAAGGCAGGCTCTGGATCAGGTCAGTTTCAGCGCTCAGGCGGGCCAGTTGACCGCGCTGGTCGGCCCCAGCGGTTCCGGTAAAAGCACCGTGGCGCAATTGGTCAGTCGCTTGTTCGACGCCGACAGCGGCAGCATTACGCTGGGCGGCACCGAGCTGCGCGACTGGCCATTGCAGGCGCTGCTCGATCGGGTCGCGACGGTGTTCCAGCGCGTTCATCTGTTTGACGGGTCCGTGCTCGACAATCTGCGTCTGGCAAACCCTGACGCCGATCTGGCAAGTGTCGAGGCCGCAGCACGTGCGGCGTGCGCCCATGACTTTATCGAGCGCCTCCCGCAGGGCTACCACACGCCCATTGGCGAAGGCGGCGCGCAGTTGTCAGGGGGTGAGCGTCAGCGCCTGTCGATTGCCAGAGCCCTGCTGAAGAACGCACCGGTGCTGATTCTCGATGAAGCCACGGCCTACGCAGACAGCGAAAACGAGGTACTGATCCAGCAGGCACTGGCCAATCTGTGCCGCGGCCGAACCGTCCTGATGATTGCCCATCGCCTGCACACCGTCATCACCGCCCACCGCATCGTGGTCCTCGATCAGGGGCAAGTACTCGGCATCGGTCGCCATGAGCAATTGCTCGAAAGCTGCGAGCTGTATCAGCAACTCTGGAAGGACCACACCCGCATTCGCCAATGGCAACTGAGCAGTGGAGAACCCGCATGATTTACAGTCTGATGCGCGCGGGCGAACGCCTGGCAGGGCAACGCGATCCACGCCTGAATCAAGGGCTGCGCCTGGCGGTCGTTGAGGGCCTGTTGAGCGCCGCTCCTTATCTGCTGTTGTACTGGCTGCTGGCAAGCCTGTTCGAGGGTAGGCTTCAGGGTTGGGACGTAATCTGGCTGACACTGGGCATGCTTGCCTGTCTGGCAGCACGAATCGCGGTTGGAGCCCTCGGCACACCGCTGATATTTACCGGTGCATACGCGATGATGGCCAATGCCCGTCTGCGTCTGGTCGACCATTTGCAGAAACTGCCGCTCGGCTGGTTCGCGACGGCCAACAGCGGCGAAATCAGCGCGCAGGTCACCAGTGATCTGGCCATGGTCGAACACCTGTGGTCGCACTTCCTCGGGGTGTTCGCCCTGTCGCTGGCGGAACTGACGTTTATTCTGATTCTGCTGTTCTGGCTGGAACCCTTCCTTGCCTGCGCGGTGCTGGCCATGTTGCCGCTGGCCGCGCTGACGATCTATGTGGCGATACGTAAAACGCTGCTCCACGCCGACCAACTGCTGGCCACCAGCAACCGCACTCAGTCAGCGTTGCTGGAATACATTCAGGGCATTGCGGTGATTCGCAGCTTCGGCCGTTTCGGCAGCGCTTTGCAGCGTCTGAATAAAGTCCTGGACGAGCAACACCAGGCCATGGTCAGCATCGAACTGAAACCGGCTGTGTGGGTCGGCCTGTTCGGCCTGGTCATCGAAGCCGGCTTCATCCTCATGGTGTTGCTGGGATGCAACCTGCTGCTCGACAGGCAGATAAGCATCCAGCACCTGATTATCTTCACCGTGCTGGCCTGGCCGCTATATCGCAAGAGCATCGACCTGGGTTTCTCCGTTCTGCTGCTGCGCTTTGGCCATCGTGCGCTGATGCGCACCGAACGATTGCTGGATCAGAAACCGATGCCAGAACCCATTCAGCCGCGCAAGCCCGCACACTTCGATATCGAACTCAGAGAAGTGCATTTCAGCTACGCCGAAGAGCAAGCGCCGGTTATCGATGGCCTTTCGTGCCGCCTTGCCGCCGGGACCCTGACTGCGCTGGTCGGCCCCAGCGGCGCGGGAAAAAGTACCCTGGCGCATCTGGTCGCCCGCCTGTGGGACATCGACAGCGGTGAGTTACGCATTGGCGGCATCGAGGCACGGGACATCGGCAGCGATTACCTGCAAAAGCAGATATCGATGGTCTTTCAGGACGTCACGCTGTTCTCCGGCACGGTGCTCGACAACCTGCTGGTCGGCAGACCCGACGCAACCGAGCAAGAGGTCATCCACGCTGCACGCCAGGCCCATGCCCACACATTCATCGAGGCGCTTCCCGAGGGCTATGCCACGCGCATTGGCGAGGGCGGCGGCTGGCTATCGGGCGGTGAACGGCAACGCCTTTCAATCGCTAGGGCGCTGCTCAAGAACAGCCCGATCCTGCTGCTCGACGAAGCCACCTCAAGCGTCGATCCGTCTTCGGAAGCCGCTATTCAACGTGGCTTGGACGCGCTGGTACGCGATCGTACAGTGCTGGTCATCGCCCATCGTCTGCACAACATCCAGCACGCCGACCAGATTCTGGTCATGGATCGCGGACGCATTATGGAACAGGGCCGCCACGATGAGCTATTGGCGCGGCAAGGGCTCTACGCCCGCCTGTGGAACCGCCAGAGCCAGGCAAGGAACTGGCACTTGCACACTTGAACCCCCTGCGCCGCGCCACCTTGAGCGCGGCACGAGTACTTGTCTGGATGGAGTCTTACCATGTACACATCGACCAGAAAAGCCTCGACTGCTCGCGGTACGCCACCTGAAGCATTCGACCCCGCCCTGCTGGCAGAGGAAATCGCCAGGCAACTGCGTCTGTCTCCCGAACTGCTCGCTGAAGACGCCAACCTGTTGAAGCTGGGCATGGACTCGATGCACCTGATGGCCTGGCTCAATCGGTTTCGCCGCCAGGGTTTCAAAGTGACCCTCAAAGACCTCTACGACCAGCCGACGCTGCACGGCTGGCAGCAATTGCTGGGCACTGCGGCCATTCATAACGATACCGCCGAGACTGTTCGGAAAGATCAGGCACTGCCGCTCATGAGTGACGGCCAGCCCTTCGCGCTGACCAGCGTGCAGCACGCCTATCTGGTAGGGCGCTCCAGCGAGCAGCCATTGGGGGGCGTCGGCTGCCATCTGTATCAGGAGTTCGATGGCTACGGCCTGACACCGCAGGTACTGGAAGCGGCGATCTATCGACTGATCGAACGTCACCCGATGCTCAAGACGCGCTTTCTGGCCAACGGTCGTCAACAATGGCAGGCGCGTTCGGCATGGCCGGGCCTCAAGGTTCATGATTTGCGTGACAAGGATGAAGCGTACCGCCAGCAAAAACTGTTGAAGCTGCGAGAACAGTTGGGGCATCGGCGTCTGAATGTCGAGAACGGCGAGACCTTCGATTTCCAGCTATGCCTGTTGCCAGACGGCCGTAACAGACTGCTGGTCAACATTGACCTGCTGGTCGCTGATGCCGCCAGCTTCAATCAGTTGTTCGAAGAACTAATCGCGCTGATCGACGAACGCCCGCTTGCGCCCTCGCCCATCGATTACGATTTTTGCAGTTACCTGGCACAGCTCGAACGCGATGGTCAGACGCGCGTCCAGCACGCCAGGGCCTGGTGGCTTGAGCGTCTGGACGACCTGCCCCTCGCACCGATCCTGCCACTGGCGCAGGACCCCGAGCGCATCGGACAGGTGCGCATCAGCCGCCGGCGCGGGCAGCTGAATGCCACGCAGTGGCAGGCGTTCAAAGACCACGCCGGAGCCGCCGGCGTTACCCCGACCATGGCGCTGGCCACACTATTCAGCGCGGTGCTGGGACGCTGGAGCGGGCAACAATCGCTGCTGCTCAACCTCACCCTGTTCGACCGCCAGCCTCTGAACCCTGCGGTCGCCAGCATGATCGCCGACTTCACCAATATCCTGACGCTGCCAGTGAGCTGCTGCGGACAAACCTTCGCTGAATTGGCGCGGGCCAATCAGCAGTCGTTTGCCGAGGTTTATGAACACAGCGCGTGGTCCGGGGTCGAGGTGCTGCGCGAGTTGAAGAAACGCCAGCGCCATCCGCACGGTGCGCCTGTGGTGTTCACCAGCAACCTCGGCCGCCCGCTGTTTGGCGAAGCCACGGAGGACACGCTGGGTGCACCCGGCTGGGGCATTTCCCAGACCCCGCAGGTGTGGATCGACCACCTCGCGTTCGAGCATCAGGAGCAGGTCTATCTGCAGTGGGACAGCAATGACCAGCTGTTTCCCGAGGGGCTGACCGACACGCTGTTCGACGTCTATTTCGAGCAGGTAATGGCGCTGGTGACAACCCCCGCGCAGTGGTCACGACCTTTGCCGGAACTGATGCCCTCAGCCCAGCGGGCTGTCCGCGAACAAGCCAATGCCACCAGGCAGCCTCTCCCTGAGGGTTTGTTGCACGACGCGATTTTCGCCCAGGCAGAACGTACCCCGCAGGCTACCGCACTGATTCAGGACCAGCGGCGGGTGAGCTTCGCCCAACTGGCCGATCAAGCCAGCCGGCTGGCAGGCAGCCTGCAGGCCCTGGGCGTCGAAGCGGGCGAAACGGTTGCTGTCAGTATGGCCAAGGACATTGGTCAGATTATCTGCGTACTGGGCATTCTCAAGGCGGGTGCGATCTATGTGCCGGTGCCACCGGACCAGCCATTGGCGAGGCGCATCGGTATCTATGAAGGGGCCGGGGTGAGGTGCGTGCTGACCAGCGCCGATGAGCCCGAGGAGCGCGACATCGGCAATGCCCTGACCTGGCAGCAGGCAATCCGCAGCGAGCCGCTTCGGCACCAGGTGCCGGTCAGCGCACAACAGCCGGCCTACATCATCTACACCTCGGGTTCGACAGGCGAACCCAAGGGCGTGGTGATCAGCCACCAAAGTGCATTGAACACCTGCGTGGACATCAGCCAGCGACATGGCGTCGGCCCCGAAGACTGCGTGCTGGCCCTGTCGGCGCTGCACTTTGACCTTTCGGTCTATGACATCTTCGGTGTACTCGGCGCAGGCGCTTCACTGGTGCTGGTCAACGAACAGCAACGTCGCGACCCGGCGCTGTGGTGCAGGCTGATTGATCAGCATCGCATTACCCTATGGAACAGTGTGCCCGCCCTGCTGGACATGTTGCTGACCTACAGTGAAGGCTTCGATCTGCACAGTCCGGCGAGCCTGAGGCTGGTCATGCTGTCCGGCGACTGGATCGGGCTGGACTTGCCGGAACGCTATCACCGGTACCGCGACGATGGCCGTTTTGTCGCCATGGGCGGCGCGACGGAAGCGGCGATCTGGTCCAATACCTGCACTGTGAATCGGGTAGAGCCGCACTGGCGCTCGATTCCCTACGGCCAGCCGTTGGCCAACCAGCACTATCGCGTGGTCGACGAACTGGGACGAGACTGCCCGGACTGGGTAGCTGGCGAGCTGTGGATAGGCGGTGTGGGTGTTGCCCAGGGTTATTTCAATGACGCCGAACGCAGCGCCCGCCAGTTCGTCGACGTGGCCGGTGAGCGCTGGTATCGCACGGGCGACATGGGGTGTTACTGGCCGGACGGTACGCTGGAATTCCTTGGCCGTCGCGACAAGCAGGTCAAGGTCGGTGGCTACCGCATCGAACTGGGTGAAATCGATGCAGCGTTCAACCGGCTCGAAGGCGTCAAGGCAGCCGTCAGCATGGCACCGGGCGAACGGGAAAGGAGTCTGGTGGCCTTTGTCGTGCCGCACGGTGCCAGCCTTTGCAGCGCCGTGGAAGCCGACCCGCTCACACCGTCCAGTTACGCTGACTGGCTGAGGCCCGAAACCGCAACGACGGATGCCACGGAGGGTCTGCTGGCCAATTTTCTGGTCCGGCACCTGGCACTTAATGGCGTACACCTCAACGATCCTGTCAGCACCGCGACGGTGGTGCAGTCCTACGGTTGCCAGGCACACTGGCAACCGTTGCTGAACCGCTGGCTGGAGTGGCTGGCCGCACAAGGCCACCTGCAGCGCGATGCCGAAGGCGCGTGGCGACTCAGCCACTCCAGTACGAACACAACGCCGCACGACGATTCTGCCTATGCGCTGACAGAAGCCCTGCATGCGCACCACGACACATTGCGCGAAATACTCCATGGCAAGCGCAGTGCTCAGACCCTGCTCGAGCATCCTTACTGGGCTCCCGAGCAATTGCTGATGCATGCGTCCGGCAGTCGCGAAGCCCTCGACGCGCTGGCAATCTCGCTGGCCGATCTGAGTCGTCGCCTGCAACGCCCGGTACGGCTGATCGAAGCCAGCGCCCGCAGCGCCGTGACCGGGCTGTTCTTGCTGGAGCGACTCGATGCATCGCAGGTGCAGTACACCGCCCTTGATGCGTCCCAGGCAATGGTCCTCAAGGCAGGCGAACGACTCGCAGGATTCGCGCATGGCAGTGCTCTCCGAGACACCGACGGTGCGCGTCAGACGCTTGCCCACAGCGCCGACGTGCTGCTGATCAACAATCAACTGCATCGCATTGAAACGCCGCAAGCAGCGCTCGCCCGATGGATACGACTCTGTGCACCTGGTGCTGCGATCTGCGTGCTGGAACTGGCTCATCCCACGGCGCTGAGCTTGATCAGCGCCGACCTGCTCAGCCACGGTCACAGTGCAGCAGAACAGTTGCGCGACCACGAACATTGGCAAGCGTTACTGACCCAGGCCGGACTGACCCCGCACGGAATGCACCGACTGGGCGACATGCAGCGCCTGATCCTGCGCGCACCCGACGCGCTGTATCGCCCTGACCCTGCCCGACTGGCCCAGGCGCTGGCCAACGAACTGCCCGGTTACATGATCCCGCAACGCCTGCACTTTCTCGACGCACTGCCACTCACCGCCAACGGCAAGATCGACCATCAGGCACTGGGGCAGCTGTGCAAACCAGCCAGTGCACATCCCGATCAGTATCAAGCACCCGAGACCGCTCGCGAACAGGTGGTGGCGCAGCTCTGGCAGGACCTGCTGCAAACCGGCGCACTGCATCGCCACAGCCACTTCTTTCAGCTTGGCGGCGACAGCCTCCTGGCAACCCGACTGATCGGTGAACTGGGCAGCCACGGCTACCGCGCCCGGCTCGATGATCTGTTCAACTTTCCCGCCCTGCATGCCTTTGCCGCGACATTGGTGGAAGAGTCGCTGCCAACGGCCACGCTTGAGCATGACCCGACAGGCCGCTATGAGCCGTTTGCCCTGAGTGAAATACAACAAGCCTATCTGGTGGGGCGTCAGTCAGGGTTTGTGCTGGGTGGTGTGGGCGCGCATTTCTTTGTCGAGTTCAGCGTCGAACGGCTTGATATCCCGTTGTTTGAAAATGCCTGGCAGCGGCTCATCGAGCGTCACGACATACTGCGTGCCGTGGTGCGTGACGGCATGTTGCAGGTTCTGCAGCAGGTGCCGGCGTTCATTCCTCGACGTCACCAGGTAGCGACGCTGGATGGCAGCGAAGCAATCGCACTGCGCGAACGATTGTCCCATCAGGTGCTCGATGCCGGGCAGTGGCCGCTGTTCGATGCGCAAATAGTCGAAGACGGCAGCTCGCACAGCCGGATTTTTATCAGCCTCGACAACCTGCTGCTGGACGGCATGAGCATGCAGATCCTGCTGGCCGAGCTCGAGGCGTTGTACCTGCATCCCGAGCAAGTGCTGGCCCCTGTCGATATCGGCTTCCGCGACTATCAGCGCCTGCGCGCCAGCCTGCCGCCCTCACCCGGTGCTCAGGCGTACTGGCAACGGCGTCTCGATGACCTGCCGCCAGCGCCGCGTCTGCCGCTGCGTTGCGCGCCGGGCGACGTCGGTACGCCACACTTTGTGCGCCTGGCCGAGCGTCTGCCCGCCGCCTGCTGGGAACGTCTGAAAGACCAGGCCCATCGGCATCAGTTGACGCCTTCGGGGCTGCTGCTCAGCGCTTTTTCCGCAGTGCTGTCGGCATGGAGCAGTCAGCGAGAGCTGAGTCTCAACCTGACCCTGTTCGACCGTCAACCGCTGCATCCGCATATCGACCGGGTGCTGGGTGACTTCACGTCGCTGTTACTCCTGGCCTGGCAGCCTGCCGCCGACTGGATAGGCAGTGCTCAGCGCCTGCAGCAGCGGCTGTGGCGCGATCTTGCCCAGCGCGATCACTCTGCGATCCGTGTCATGCGTGAACTGGCCAGTCGCCACGGCATGGCTGCGGCGCAAATGCCGGTGGTCTTTACCAGCGCACTGGGCTTCGACAAGGGCCGTTTCATGGCCCAATCGTCATGGCTCAAGCCGGTCTGGGGTATTTCGCAGACCCCGCAAGTCTGGCTGGATCATCAGGTATACGAGTCCGAAGGCGATCTATGCCTGAACTGGGACGCGGTCGAGGCACTGTTCGAACCGAGCGTCCTGCGCAGCATGTTCGATCAGTACCTTGCCCTGCTCAACCGCCTGGCCAATGAACCCCAGGCCTGGGCCCTGTCATTGGAACAATTGGTTACCCCCGGACAGCCTGATGCGGGTATGGCGATGTTGCCACGCATCCAGCCACTGCCTCATGAGCCTGAGCAACAGGCTGATGAACAGATTGTCGAACAGATCCGGCATGCCTTTCAGGAGGTGGTCGGTCTGAAGTTGCATGACTGCCGACAAAACTTCTTCGACGCAGGGGCCAGTTCGCTCAAGCTGGTGCAACTGCATGTGAAGCTGACCCAGCAGGGCCATCGGCATTTGCAGGCCACCGATCTGTTCGGCTACCCCAACGCCCGAGCGCTGGCGCGGCACCTGAGCCGGACGCAACCGGCAAACGATACGCGAGAACAACCCCGGCACGCCCAGTTGACGCAGAGAAACGCCAGAAGGTTACGGCGCACCGGAGGCGGGTCATGAGCCGCTACCTGCCCTATTGGTGTTACTACCTGCACCAAGGCATGCTCACCGCACTGATGTTGCAGGGTGTGGTCGGTTATTTCCGCCATCAGGGGCTGGATCTGGCCAGCCTCAGTCTACTGTCACTGACGTTCCTGCCCTGGATAGCCAAGTTTCTCTGGGCGCCCTGGTGCGAGCGTCATAGCCTGACACTGCGTAGCAATCACTACCTGGGCAGTCTGGTGCTGTTGCAACTGGGTATGGCGTTGACGCTGTTGGGGATAAGCTTTCTGGCCCCGGAGCGCTCACTCTATCCGATCATGGCCGGGCTGATGCTGCTGGCGCTATTGTCCGCCAGTCATGATATCTACGCCGATGGCATCACGATCACGACCTGCGACGCCGCCAGCCGTCCGTTTGCCAACACCGCGCAAGTGGGCGGCAGTTACCTCGGCATAGTGTTCGGTTCATTTGTGTTCCTGTTTCTGGCCGAGCGCTGGGGGTGGCGCATCGGTTTCATCGGCATGTCGATGGTCTCGCTGCTGTTGTTGCTGCCGACGGGATTGCTGCCCGCCAGCAATAGCATTGAAGAGCCGGCGGTCAAGCCAAGGCTGGATCGCAGCAGCTTCACTGCGCTGTGGCCGGCCTTGTGCCTGACAGCCATTTACTACCTGGCAATGCGCGGACTGATGGGGATTCAGACCGTGCTGTTGATGGACAATGGCCTGGGCCTCGCCGAGCTGGGTATGGCTTCGACGCTGTACAGCACAGTCGCCAGTGCCATCGGCGTATTGCTCGGCGGGTGGATGGCGAGGCGCTTCGGTGCCTGGCGGTGCCTGCTGCCAGCCATGTTGCTGCACGCGCTCATTGCTCTCGCGGCAGCACTTGGCGCACGTGTCTACGACCTTGCTGCATGGCTGACGCTGTTCAGTCTGGTCAATATCGCCGCCGCGATTGGCTTCGTCACCCTCTACAACCTACTGATGGGCGTGGTCCGCCCGCACCAACCGGCCTCCGATTACGCCCTGCTGCAGTCGGTCGATGCTGCAATTGCCATGCTGGCATCGATCGCAGCCCTGCAGTCGGCTCATTACCTGGGCTATCCGCCACTGCTCGCGGTACTGGCGAGCATTGCCTTCATCTGCCTGTGGCCTGCCCGGCACCTGTGTCGCCGCCTTGAACGCAGCACGCCTGCCAGCCCGTCTTCCACGCCTGCACACGAGGTCCTCCATGCCCACCTTTGAAGAAACCTACGGCACCAGCGAGCCCATTGCGGTCATCGGCCTGGCCTGCCGTTTTCCCGAAGCCCGCGACAGCGCCCAGTACTGGCAGAACCTGCTGACCGGCCGCGAGTGCAGCCGCCACTTCAGCCGTGAAGAGCTGCTCGCAGCAGGACTGTCCGCGGAACTGATCGATAACCCGGACTTCGTCAATGTCGCTGCAGTGATTGACGACGCAGACCGCTTCGATGCCGCGCTATTCGGCTACTCGCGTCAGGAGGCGGAATCCATCGATCCGCAGCAGCGGCTGTTCCTGCAAATCGTCTGGCATGCCTTGGAAGACGCCGGTTTCGCACCCCGCGAAGTCGCGCATAAAACAGGCGTATTTGCCTCGGGACGCATGAGTACATACCCGGGCCGAGACGCTATTCGCGTCACCGAAGTCGCACAGGTCAAGGGCCTGCAGGCGCTGATGGGCAACGACAAGGATTACCTGGCCAGCCGCGCCGCCTACAAACTCAATTTGCGCGGCCCTGCGATGAGCGTGCAGACAGCGTGCTCAAGCTCGCTGGTCGCGGTGCATATGGCTTGCGAAAGCCTGCGCAGCGGCGAATGCGAGATGGCCGTGGCGGGAGGCGTAGCCGTGTCGTTTCCGCAACAGGCCGGCTACCTTTACCAGCCAGGGATGATTTTCTCGCCGGACGGCCGCTGCCGCCCGTTTGACGCGAGTGCCCAGGGTACCTTTGCCGGCAACGGCGTCGGTGCCGTGACCCTGCGTCGACTGGAAGACGCTTTGCGTGACGGCGATCCGGTGCTGGCGGTACTACGTGGCAGCGCGATCAATAACGACGGTCATCACAAGGTCGGCTACACCGCTCCCTCGGTGGTCGGTCAACGTGAAGTCATTAAGGATGCCCTGCTGCTGGCCGATATCGACTGCGCCAGCATTGGCATGCTCGAAGCACATGGTACCGGCACCCCGCTCGGCGACCCCATAGAGGTTCAAGCGCTGCGCGATTCGTTCGCACGACGCACGGATATCGGTGGATGCGCCCTGGGCTCGGTGAAAGGCAACCTTGGCCATCTGGATACTGCCGCCGGCATTGCGAGCCTGATCAAGACCATTCTGGCGGTCAATCATGGGCGTATTCCGCCAAGCATCAATGTCGAGCAGATCAACCCGGCGCTGCAGCTTGAACAGAGTCCGTTTTATATTCCTACCCAGGACCGGGCATGGCCAGCAGGGCCGCGCCGTGCCGGTGTGTCGTCATTCGGCATTGGTGGCACCAACTGCCATGTGATCGTCGAAGCCCTGCCCGACGCATTGCGCGCACCAGGCCCGAAAGCGCAGGCCAGTACCCTGTTACTCAGCGCCGCCAGCCAGCACTCGTTGCGCCAGCTGGCGGGCCTTTACGCCGAACGTCTGCATGCCGCAGACGCTGCCGCTGACCTTGCACACACGGCGCTGCATGCCCGGCAACTGGAACTGCCGTTCCGTCTGGCGGTGCCTTTGCACGAAGAAACCGCCCCGGCGCTCCAGGCGTTTGCCCAGGGTGGCAGCGATGCCTTGCTGTATGAAGGCCAGCCAGGCCAGGGCGCGCAGGTCTGGCTGTGCAGTGGTCAAGGCAGTCAGTGGGCCGGAATGGGCAAAAGCCTTTACGGTCAGTCAAAAGCCTTCAGCGAGAGCCTGGACCGCAGCTTTGCAGTCTGCGCCGCGCACCTGCAACCCTCGTTGCAGTCGGTCATGTTCGGCGAGCATGAAGCGCTGATCGACCGCATGGATTACGCGCAACCTGCCATCGTTGCCTTTGAAGTGGCCATGGCAGCTCACTGGCGCGAAGCGGGTATGACCCCGGACCTGTTGATCGGCCATTCGGTAGGTGAGTTCGCCGCGGTGGTCATCGCCGGGATCTATCGGCTGGAAGACATTTTGCCGCTGGTGATCGCCCGTGGCCGTTTGATGAATCATTGCGCAGCGCAAGGTTCAATGCTCGCGGTATTCTGCGACGTGGCAACACTCCAACCTCTGGCGCTCGAACATGGCGTGGAAATCGCCGTGCACAACGCCGAACAGCATCTGGTGGCCTCAGGTGACCGTCAAGGCATCGATGCGCTGGCGCAAGCGCTGCAAGAGCGGCACGTTCGTCATAATCGCCTGAGCGTGGCGGGCGCAGCACATTCTCGCTTGCTGGAGCCGATTCTCGATGAATTCCAGCAAGCCAGCGCGGGGCTGCGCGCGGCCCCTGCGAAAATACCGCTGATCTCGACCCTGACCGGCCAACCCCTCGCCCAGGCTGAACTGGAACGCGGCGATTACTGGCGCAGGCACCTGCGAGAACCGGTGCGCTACCACCAGGCGCTGACTCATGCATTGCAAACGGGCGTGACGATCGCACTGGAGCTGGGTGCCGATGCACCGTTGACCGGGATAGGCACGCGTCTGGAACACGCCGGTGTGCACTGGATCGCCAGTGCACGCCGACACAAACCGCACACCGCCGTCCTGCATGACAGCCTGTTGCGCCTGTTCGCCGCCGGTGCCAGCTTGCCCTGGCGCACCCTGCTGCCCTCGGTCGGCACGCGTGTCCAGGCTCCGCTGTATGCCTTCGATGAACAACGCTACTGGTGCGATGCGCCGCAGCAGCCTGTCGCGACGACGCAGGATCTTTTGCTGGAAGCCGGTCGCAAGGTTGCGTTGCAGGAAGGTGCCCACCTGGACCTGCCACGCCTGGAGCGCCTGTATCAATGTGTGACCCGCCTGCATGCGATCTATGTTGACCAGATGGTTCGCCAGTGTGTGCAGGACACCATCGACCGGGGCGTCGACCCGCTGAGCATTCTGCGCGGCGGTCGGCTGTTGCCACGTCATCGGCAACTGCTGGTGCGGCTGCTCAATGCCTGTGTCGAGGATGGCTACTACGCTAATGAGCGCGGCCTTTATCGAAGCGCCAGACCCGTGCCGCACGGGCAGTACCCGACATTGCTCGCAGAACTGCGCAGTTGCTGCGAAGGGCTGGACGTGATCGCCGACACCGTTGAGCGGGCAGGCGAGCAACTTTTCGCCATGATGAGCGGAGCCGTCGAGCCAGTCTCGGTAATTTTCCCGGAAAGCGCCTCCAGCGGCGTGGAAGTGCTGTATCAGCAATTCAGCTTCGGCCGTTACTTCAACCAGATCGCAGCAGGCGTGGTCAGCGGGCTGATCCGCGAACACCAGCAGTCCGGACGCGGTCCGCTGCGGATTCTGGAAGTCGGTGGTGGCACAGGAGGCACCACGGCCTGGCTGCTGCCGGAGCTGAGCAGCGTCGCCGATGTACGTTATTGCTTCACCGATATATCAGCGTTGTTCAGCCGTCGTGCCGAAGAAAAGTTCAGCGAATACGACTTTGTCGAGTACGCCTTGTTCGATCTGCAAAAACCTGCCGCCGAGCAGGGTTTTCCAGCTGAACACTATGACCTGATCGTCGCCGCCAACGTGATCCATGCCACGCAGCATATAGGTCATACGCTGCAAAACCTGCGCCCGTTGCTCAAGCCGGGTGGCGCTTTGCTGATGCGTGAAATCACTCGCCCGATGCGCCTGTTCGATTTTGTCTTCGGCCCGCTGGTATTGCCGCTGCATGACGAGCAGGCACGCGGCGGCGAGTTGTTTCTGTCCACCGAACACTGGCAGCAACAATGTATGGAGCACGGCTTCGAACGCCTGGACTGGCTGCCTGACGATGGTAGTGCCACCTCCGGCATCAGCGAACACATCCTGCTGGCGCGGACTCAGGCAGCGAACATTGCGCGCGCCCCGCTCAGTGTCGGTCACGACAGCGGCAACGCGGTACTGGGCAGGCAGCTCGGCGAACACTTCTATCAACCTGACTGGACGGATTGCGCAGGCCAGCCGCAGCGCTGGCAGACCCGCTTGCAGCACGCATGCGAGCAACTGGCGGCGCGCCACGGCGATACCCGTCGCACGCCGGTATTCGCCCGGAGCGTACCGCTGCCCGAATCCTTGGCAGACCTGACCCTGCGCTGGAGCGCCGACCCGTTCGGGGTTGCACGGGTCGAACTCGGACATTGCAACAACCAAGGGCTTTGGCAGCTACTGGGCAGCGCCGATAATCAGCCTGCGCCCCGTTCTACGCTGCCCGCGCCGCAGACTGCCGTTGGCACCCATTACACCTGGCAGTGGGCAGCGACCAAGGTGCCCGATACGTCGAATGCGCCGCTGTGCATCGAACCGGCCAGTGTCCGGGCGGCCTTGGCCGAGGCTGGTATTGCCCATGACCCAAACGCCACAGCGTGCCTGCTGATCGTCGAGGACGGCACGCTGGCAGAAGTTGCCAGCCAGGTACTCAAGGCCTTGACCGCCACCGACCACCCCTTGCTGGTGGTAACCCGCAACGCCTGGTCACTGGGTACACATCGCACTGTATGCCCTGAGCAACGAGCGCTGTGGGGGTTGCTGCGGGTTGCCTGTGCCGAACAACCACAGCGCGCTCTGGCTGTCATTGACCTGGACGGCAGCGACTGGCAAGACCTTCTACCAGGCTTGAGCGCTGCGCAGAACGGTGAACGCTGGATTTCGGTGCGCCAGGGTGTCGCACAGGTGCAGACATTGATCGTTCAGCGTCACCAGAGCGCCAGCCTGCCCGCGCAAGGCTTCAAGGACACTGGCTGGCATATCGTGACCGGCGCATTTGGCGGATTGGGTCGTCTGAGCACCCATTGGCTGGTCGATCAGGGGGCATCGCGGATCGCCCTGCTCGCACCGCGCTGCCCGCATGATGGCGAACAATTGATCGATACACTGCAACAGCAATACGGCTGTGAAATACGCTGGGTAGCCTGTGATATCAGCGACCAGGCTGCGCTGGCGACCTGCCTCGACGAACTACACGCCGACGGCGGCCTGAGCGGCGCGATTCACAGCGCCGGCCTGCTGGACGACACCCCGCTGAGCAACCTCGACGCTGCGCGCATGCAACCGCTGTTGCAGGTCAAATGCTCGGCAGCCCGCCAGTTGCAGGCTGCACTTGCCGACCAGGGTCGCTACCTGCTGCTGTATTCCTCCGCAGCCGCCAGTCTGGGCGCAGCTGGTCAAGGGGCTCATGCACTGGCCAGTGCCTATCTGGACGGGCTCGCCGAATCGCAGGTCGACGCCCGCCTGCACACCGTCAGTATTGCGTGGGGTGCCTGGGGTGAAACCGGACGCGCAGCCGACGATAAACTGCATGCCCGGCTGGCGCAGGGCGGCATGGGTACGCTGACAACCGGCGAAGGCCTGTGGCACCTGGAACAGGCAGTCATGCGCGGTGTGCCGTGGCATCTGGCGATGCGCATAGACCCTGAACGCATCGACCCGCGCCGCCGACTGCTGGCGCAGACTATCGAGCAACCCGTGACTCGTTCGCCCATAAAAGGCTCTTCCCGGAACGATGCTCTCCCCGCACCCGGCATGACCGGCGATCGGCAGGTCGATCAGCAGGCGCTTAGCCAATGGCTAAGCGCCTGCATCTGCCGTCAGTTGCGCCTGAGCCCTGACGCTGCACCCGCGCAGCATCAGGATCTGATGCAGTTGGGTCTCGATTCGTTGCTGTTCCTTGAGCTGAGCAGCGACATCCAGCGCCAACTAGGCATTCGTCTGGATGCCGGAGAAGCCTATAGAGACCTGAGCATTCGCGGCCTGAGCGCACTGTTATTGTCGAGTACAGGGAAAACGGCGGCTGCCGACAGTGCCCCTTCAATCGTGCCGCAGCCTGACAGCCGTTTCGAGCCCTTTCCGCTGACGCCGATCCAGCATGCTTACTGGCTGGGTCGTACCGACCTGATTGATTACGGCGGTGTGGCCTGCCATGTGCTGTTTGAATGGGACAAGGCATATGCCGATTTTGACCTGGGCCGCTTCGAGCACGCCTGGAACGCTCTGATCGCCCGCCATGACATGCTGCGCATGGTGATCGACAGTGACGGCCGTCAGCGCATCCTGCAACACACACCCTGGTATCACCTGCCACGCAACGACCTGCGCGAACTGCCCGCGGAACAACAGCAACAACGCCTGCTCAGCATCCGTGAAGAGATGTCTTATCGTGTGCTGCCCAGTGACTGCTGGCCGCTGTTCGAAGTCACGGTCAGCGAACTGGACGCCGGGCGTTGCCGCCTGCACATGAACCTTGATCTGTTGCTGTTCGATGTGCAGAGCTTCAAAGTGATGATGGACGATCTGGCCATCGCCTACGCCGGTCAGGCACTCGATCCTCTCGAACTGACCTTCCGCGACTACGTAATGGCTGACCTGGCGCAGCGCGACAGCCTGCAATGGCGACAGTCCTGGCGCTACTGGCAGGACACCCTCGAGCAACTGCCTGGCGCGCCGCAACTGCCGCTGGCAGACGAACTGCCCAAGGGCCAGCCACGTTTCCGGACCGTTCAGGCCCGCCTCGACGCATTGCGATGGAACCGCTTCAAGGCGCACTGCCAGCACCTGGGCGTGACGCCGTCTGCCGCGCTGCTGGCGTTATTCGCGCAGACCCTGGAAAGCGTCAGCCGCACTCCGGAATTCACCCTCAACCTGACCTACTTCAACCGTAGAGCCTTGCATCCGCAGGTTCAGCAACTGATTGGCGACTTCACGTCAGTGCTGTTGATCGATTTCCAGTTGGGACACGGTGAAAGCCCGAGCCAGGTCATGATCGACACACAGGCACGACTCTGGCAGCGCCTGGCACACACCGCAGTAAACGGCGTAGAGCTCATGCGCGAGCTCGGACGCCGCCAGGGCCAGACCCGTCAACCAGCGATGCCTGTAGTGTTCACCAGCATGCTCGGCATGTCGCTGGACGGCAAAGCCATCGATCAGGCCATGACCTCGACCCTCGGCGACCCGGTGTACGTCTTTACTCAAACGCCGCAAGTCTGGCTTGACCATCAGGTGATGGAAATCGACGGTGAGCTGGTGTTCAGCTGGTATTGCATGGAAGACGTGCTTGCCGACGGCTTGATTGACAGCCTGTTCCAGACCTATTGCGACCTGTTGAAAACGCTGGCCGACCAACCGCAAGGCTTCGACCGCCCGCCCGAGCTGCCGCGTCACGACTGGTCGGTAAACCTGGACGGAGAGCGTTTTGACCCGCAACGGCTTGAAGCGCAATTGCGCCGTGCGCCGGGTGTGCAGACCGCGCGCATCAGTGTCGACAGAGAAAAACGCACCCTGCTTGGGGAGTTGCTCAGCCAGCAGCCGAGTAAGGTCGATGATGGCATTCATGCACCGCTGCCACTGCCTCTGAGCGAATTGCCGCGGCTGAGTGAAGGGCAACGCCAAGAGGTTGATCTGACCTGGCAGGCCCTGGAAAGCCGTGCTCGCCAGGGCATTCTGAGCACCCTGCAAAAACACGGGCTGTTCAGCGAAGCCGGTCAGCGTCATGACCTGGCGCAGGTGATGACGCGACTGGGAGCGATGCCGCAATTTGCGGGGCTGTTGCGCCAGTGGCTGGCGATGCTTTGCCAGCAAGGTCGCTTGCAAAAGGAAGGACAGCATTATCTGGCCCTGCCACATCAGGCTGCTGATGGCTACGGCGAAACACTTCCCGACGCCGAGTGGAGCCAGACACTCGGCACGTATCTGGACGTCTGTATCGAGCAGCACACAGAACTGTTGCGTGGTGATCGTTCGCCGTTAAGCCTGTTGTTCGGTAACAGCGATGCCGTTGTGAAGGCCCTCTACAGCAACAACCCGGTGCTGCACTGCCTGAACAGCGCACTGGCGCAGACCGCCAAAGCCCTGGCAGGAACGCGACGCGACCTGCGAGTGCTGGAGGTCGGTGCCGGCACCGGCGCGACAACCCGCCATGTGTTGCCGATGCTCGAAAGCCATCTGAGTGAATACCGCTTTACCGATGTTTCCAGCCTGTTCCTCACCCAGGCGCGGGAAGATTTCGCGGCCTGGCCGCAGCTGACCTGCTCGATTCTCGATGTCAACCAACCAGTGGATTTCAGCCAGCACCCGGCGCAAGGCTACGACCTGGTGATAGCGGTCAATGTGATGCACGACGCCGCGCATGTCACACGCTCGCTGAAGCGTCTGCACCGTCTGTTGCGCAGCGGCGGACATCTACTGTTGCTGGAGGCCACCGAACGCGACAGCGCGCTGCAACTGGCGAGCATCGGTTTTATCGAAGGACTGAGCAACTTTGCAGACGAACGCAGCGAGGACGACAAGGCCATGCTCGATCTGCCGCGCTGGCGCAGCGCCGTGCAGGCGTCGGGATTCAGCTGGGTCATGAACTGGCCGCAACGGGCTGACGACAGCATGCGTCAGCACTTCATGCTCGCTCGTGCCGAAGGCGTCAGCCATCTGGACTTGGCTGCCGTGGCTGAACAGCTGGAACCACATCCAGCGCAATGGCCCCTGACCTTGCATCAGGTTGAGCATGTGTTTACTGCGCCTGCAGCCAGACAAACCCCGCAACAGACCGGCGAATCCACGCCGCGTCAGGAAGTTGATCCGGTACTGCAGGATGCCGTCTTGCAACTCTGGCGGGAACTGCTCGGGCAAGACATTGACGCCGACAGCAACTTTTTCCTCAGCGGCGGCGACAGCCTGATTGCCACGCGCATGATCGCTCGCCTGAACCGCATGGGGCATTCCGCAAGCAGCATGCGCAACCTGTTCGATAACCCTCGGCTGAGTGATTTCTGCTCCACGCTGGTCAGCCCCAGCGCCCTGACCGATGACAACCCTCTGGCACTGGTCAGAGGTCGCAACGAACGTGCGCTGTTCGTGTTCCATGCTTCGGATGGCGAAGTCAGTGCCTATCTGCCGCTGGCAAAGGCGCTGGACATGCAGGTATTCGGCCTGCACGCGACGGATGCTCTGGGCAGCGACTCGCTGAAGGCGCTGGCCGCTCGGTATCTGCAGGCGATTCGTCGTCAACAGGCCAACGGGCCCTATGTGCTGCTGGGCTGGTCTTACGGCACCTTCGTGGCCGAAGAAACCGCGCGCCTGCTGCGGCACCAGGGTGAGCAGGTCCGCCTGATTCTCCTCGACCCGGTCTGCCGTCAGGACTTCAGTTTCGAGGATCGCCCGGGCCTGTTGCGCCTTATGGCCGAGAGCTCGAAAAGCATTGCACTGCCTGACGATCTGGAACGGTTGCCGCCCGCTGAACAATTGAACGTCTTCATGAACAGCGCCACGCAGGCCGGCGTGCTGAAAAACCCACCGCAACCGCAGCAGGCCGAACAGTGGCTGCAACGCATCGAGCACCTGATGAAGCTGCTGGCGCAACACCCGCAGCCACCACGGCTGGACCTTCCCTGTCTGTGGCTGAGCGCCGAAAGCCGTCCGCAGCACTGGCGACCTGCAGAGCAGGACTGGCAGGACCGGGCTGCGACGGCGCACCGCGAATCGATGCCTTGCGATCACTGGCAACTGTTGCTCGAAAGGGATCAGGTCCAGCGTACTGCGGCGTCGATCAGCGCCTGGCTGGCCGCCACTCAATAAGGAGAGTCACCCATGAATACACCATTGAAGGTGCTTATTGTCGGCGCCAAGTTCGGAGAGCTGTACCTCAACAGTTTTCTCGTCGAACAGCCCGGCTTGCAACTGGCGGGGCTGCTGGCCAACGGCAGCCCACGTGCCAGAGCGCTGGCCAATGCGTTTGGCATAGCGCTGTATACCGATGTCGAGCAACTGCCGGACGATCTGGATATCGCCTGCGTGGTGGTGCGCTCGGCCGTGGTCGGCGGGGCTGGCGGGCAATTGACCGACAGCCTGCTGCGGCGTGGGCTGCATGTCATTCAAGAGCACCCGGTACACCCGGATGAAATCGTCCGGCATCAACAACTGGCCGCCCGAATGGGCTGTCAGTACATCGTCAACAGTTTTTACCCGCACACCGATGCAGGCCGCTGCTGGACAGGGACAGCGCAGCGCATCTCGCGGCTGCTCGACGGCCGCAGGCCCAATCTGGCACAACTGACCACCAGTCGACAGCTGCTCTACTCGGGCCTGGACCTGCTGTTTCAGGCACTTGGCTGTGATCTGGCAGGACACGTCAGTGTCAGCCGGCTCGATTGCGACGATGACTTTCATACCCTGTCGCTGAACCTGCCGGACAGCCGCGTGCTGCTGCGCCTGCAAAGCTGGATGGCGGCCGATGATCCCGACCTGCACAGCCTGGTCATGCATCAGTTGAACCTGGCGTGGCCCAGCGGCTACCTTTCGCTGGATGCCAGCTATGGGCCGGTAAACTGGACACCTGTGCTGCATGCCGAAGCACATGACGATGATCGGCAAACCCTGTACACCAGCAAGGCCGACTATCTGCAGCAAGCCACCGCGATGCCTTTGCACCCGGCAGCGAGCCACTGGCGAAGCGCTCATGAAATCGAAGGCCCCGCCGGGGTCGGCTGGCTGCTGCAACAAATGTTGGCAATCCTGCAGGGCCAGCCCCGTATCGACGGGCTGCAGGCTGATTATCAGTTAGCGGTGGCCAGACTCTGGCAAGACATCCTGCGCTGCGCCGGACCTGCCGAACAGCGCACGGTCAGTAAGCCGCCGATCATCGATGCCGTGCAACTGCGGGCGGAGGGTTGATCGCATGGGGATGTTGCGACCCTTTCTGCAAACAGATCAGTGCCAAAACCACATACTGCTGTGCCCGTTTGCCGGTGCCAGCGGCGGAGCATTTCACAACTGGCGCGGGCTCGACGAACCGGGCCTGGACCTGACGCTGGCGATCTACCCGGGCCGCGATCAACGTATGCACGAGCCTTGTCTGCGTCATGTACAGCCTCTCGCCGAAAGCCTTGCTACCGAAATTCAGGCGATATCAGCCACACAACGCCAGCCCCTGATACTGGCCGGGCACAGTATGGGCGCGCAGGTTGCCTTCGAAACCTGTCTGTTGCTGGAACAGGCAGGCACGCCACCCGCAGGACTGGTTTTGTCGGCCTGTCATGCCCCCCATCTGAGCGGCAGGCGCCTGCTCAGTCACCTGGACGACCAGCATTTTATCGAACAATTGGTGGCCATCGGTGGTGTCAGCCAGGCGCTGCTGGCAAACCCGGACCTGCTGGCACTGTTCATGCCCTTGCTGCGTGCCGATTTTCAAGCCACGGAAAGCTATCACCGTCCGTTGCATCCGAGTCGTCAGCGCCTGCAGACGCCGACCCTGTTGCTGCATGGCAGTCACGACCCCGAAGCCGATCAGGACGAAGTCAGTGCCTGGCAGCACTGGCTGTGCGGCGAATCTCAGCAACACGTCATGGCCGGCGATCATTTCTACCTCACGCAACGCCCCAGAGCTTTCGCCACGCGCGTGCTGACGTTCATCGAGCAGAGCATCAGCCCTTTCCATCCGTAACGGGAAACGACCATGCACACCGAACATCTCTTTGCAGACCCGCTACACGCCTTCGCCGACCAGACTCTCCCGCAACGCCTGCGTCGATGGGCGAGCCAGCACGGCGCACGTACCGCGCTGGTCGCAGGTGCTGTGCGCCTGAGCTATGCGCAACTGGACCTGCAAGTCGACCGTCTGGCCGGAGGCCTTTCCACGCTGGGTATCAAGGCCGGTGACCGGGTCATGCTGCAACTGCCCAACGGCGTCGGCTTTGTCTGTGCATTCTTTGCCACGATGAGGATTGGCGCGGTGCCCGTATTGGCCATGCCCACCCAGCGTGCAGAGGACATCGCGGCCCTTTGCCGATTGGCCGAGCCGGTGGCCTACCTGATTCCCGATCGGCTTCGGGACTTCGATTTTCGAGACATGGCCGCCGGAATTATCGAACATCAGCCCTCACTGATGCATGTCATCGTCGACGGCGAACCAGGACCGTTCAAAGCGATGTCGGCGCTGGAGGCGCCCTGCCCGGCCGATCCCATGACAGACCCGCGCGACATGGCTCTGCTGCTACTTTCGGGCGGCACCACGGGCACCCCGAAACTGATCCCGCGCAGCCATGCCGACTACGCCTACAATTTTTCCCTCTCGGCCAGACTTTGCGAGCTGGACAACGACAGCGTATATCTGGCGGTGCTACCGACCGCACACAATTTCACCCTCGCCTGCCCCGGCGTGCTTGGCAGCCTGGCCGCAGGTGCAACCGTGGTGCTGAGTGACAGCGCCAGTTGCGACGTGGCCATGCCGTTGATACAACGTGAAGGTGTCACCCATGTGGCGCTGGTTCCGCCGCTGGCGCAGCTCTGGGCTCAGGGACGCGACTGGGAAGACAGCGACCTGTCCAGCCTGAAGCTGCTACAGGTCGGAGGATCGCGACTCGACCCGGCACTCGCTACACAGGTACTCGAGGCACTGGACTGCCAAGTGCAGCAAGTGTTCGGCATGGCTGAGGGCTTGCTGTGCTACACCCGGCCGGACGATCCGCTGGAGGTCGTGCTCAACACTCAGGGACGGCCGCTGTCGCCGTTCGACGAGGTTCGTCTGGTCGATGCCGACCTGCACGACGTTGCTCCCGGCCAGACCGGCGAACTGCTGACCCGCGGCCCCTACACCATTACCGGGTATTACCAGGCGGCAGAACACAACGCGCGCAGTTTCACCCGCGAGGGCTACTACCGCAGCGGAGACCTTGCGCGCTGGACGCCGGACGGCAACCTGATCGTCGAAGGACGTATCAAGGAGCAAATCCAGCGCAGCGGTGAAAAGATCTCGGCGACACATATCGAAAATCACCTTACAGCCCTGCCTGACATTGAATCGGCGGTGGTGGTCGCCGTGCCGGATTCGCTGTTGGGCGAGCGTATCTGCGCGTTCATTCTGGGCGACAAGCCAACGGGTGCAGCGCAGCACATTCGCGACCAGTTGCATCTGCACGGGCTGGGCGAAAACAGCCTGCCTGATCAGTTCGAGTGGGTTGCTGCGTGGCCACTGACGGCCGTGGGCAAGATCGACAAACGCCAACTCGCCGTTCTGGCCCAGTTAATCCGGGAGTAACCCATGAGTGTTGTGAAGTCTGCACCTGAATGCGAAAACCTCGGCGATATACGTCAGGGCATTGATGAGCTGGACCGGCAGATTGTGCACATCCTTGCCCGGCGCCTGACCTATGTGCAGGCCGCTACCCGCTTCAAGGCCAATCGACAGGCTATTCCGGCACCCGAGCGGGTGCGCGCAATGCTTGAAGAGCGACGCCAGTGGGCCAGCGATGCCGGCTTGCCCGTCGATGAGACTGAGGACTTCTTCAAGGATCTGATCCACTGGTTCATCAACCAGCAGATCACCCATTGGCAACTGCTGAACCCGGAGGATGAGTCATGAATCGACTGCCGTCGTTCAGCGGTCTGCAGGGGTGCCTGCAGACCGCCCGGGCGCAAGCCAGCTCCCGTCAGCTTCGAATCCTGGCGTCGTTTTCCACACCCTCGCCTTACGTCGAACCGCTCGGATTATTCGCCGCCAATCGCGAGCAGGTTCAACCAGCTTGCCTGTGGCGTGTGCAGGCACAGGATCGCTATCGTATCGGCCTTGGCCTGGCGCATGAGTTCAATGCCGGGCCTGCGGACAGTTGGCAGACGCTGGAAAAACGCTGGCGGGACATGGCAGCGACTGCGGTGGTGCACGGCGAACATCGCCCTACCCTGTTCGGCGGGTTTGCCTTCGACCGACGGCAGCCTGCGACACGGCTATGGCGCGACTTTCCCGAGGCGGCATTGACACTGCCGCGCTTCGAACTTCATGAATCCGATGGCCGGACTCAACTGATCGTCAATGTGCTGATTGATGAGCGCAGTGATTGCGGGCAACTGGCCAGAACGCTGGCAGACGAATGGACTGGCATTCTTCAACGGCCCTTGCCCGGTGGACCCAGGGCAATGGATCGATTCGTGCGTTTGTCCATGGCCCATCTATGGAAACAGGACGTGCTTCACGCGGTCGGCCGGATCAAGCGTGGCGGACTGAAAAAAGTCGTCCTGGCCCGCTCTCAGAATGTTCCCGTGGCCAATCCGCTGGAGCAGGTCATGCAATACCTGACGCTCAGGCAGCCCAATGCCTACCTGTTCGCGTTCGCTCGTGGCAGCAGTTGTTTTCTGGGTGCATCGCCTGAATGCCTGTTGACCGTGCAAGGCGACCAACTGCAGACCATGGCCCTGGCAGGCACCGCGCCACGCGGAACGACCAGCGCCGACGACGTGCGCCTGGGTGAACAACTGCTGGCCAGCGATAAAGACAATAGCGAACACGCCATGGTGATCGACTGCATCAGACAGGGTCTGGCTGAACATTGCCTGGAACTGGACATTGCCCGCCGGCCTCGACTGCACAAATTGCCGCATATCCAGCATCTGCTGACCCCTGTCAAAGCGACCCTCGCCTCGAATGCCAGCCTTTTGCAGATCGCCCAAAGCCTGCACCCGACTCCGGCAGTCGGCGGCCTGCCGCGCCGTGAGGCGCTGGACTATATCCGCAGCCATGAACAACTCGACAGAGGCTGGTACGCAGCGCCGATCGGCTGGCTGGACGACCAGGGCAACGGCGAGCTCGCGGTCGCCCTGCGCTCGGCATTGCTGAACGGACACAGAGCTACCCTGTTTGCAGGCTGCGGGCTGGTTAGCGGTTCCGAGCCGGAAAGCGAGTACCGGGAAAGCGATCTGAAAATGCAAACCATGAGGGAGGCATTGGGGGAGTCGTCCAACGAAGCGTTATGGATGTAACCGAACGCAGACTGCCTACCTGACCGACGCCGCGCCCTGCAGAAAAAACTGGATCAACAGCGCGCTCATCCCCGCGCGCGCCACGCGGCCACGGCGTTCGGCGTCGACCAGGCCGGACAGCAGCGACGCGAACATCTCGGTAAGAACAGTGGCACTGATGTCGATTCTGAACAGCCCTTCGCGCTGGCCGCGTAGAAAAAATGTGTCGAGGGCGTCGGAGTAAGGCAACCAGCGGCCACCGCCGGAGCTTTCGTCAAGCGAGTCAGGACGCCACTGAAACACCAGGAAGACCAGCATTTCGCGGTGCATGAGGTGGTTTTCCACCAGCCGCTGAAACGCTTCGAGCGGTGGAGCGTTCTGCAGGTCCGCGTCGACGACCATTTGATTCATCAGGTCCGAGGCGTGATTGAGCAGCATCTCCACGAGGTTGGCACGAGTACCGCAAAAGCGGTTGAGCGTCGCTTTGCTTACACCAGCCGCCTGAGCAATATCCTTGAGCGTACCGTTGGAGTGGTCAACCAGCGCAACGGCCAGGGCCTTCAGAAATTTATCGTCAGCAGCAGGTAATTCCATTGGGGTACGTCTTCAACTCGTATAAGTGGCGGGCAGCGCATTGTGCAGAAACATCGCTGAGTTCTCAAAGCCCCTACACAATTAGTCACCAAAGTCTCACATGAGTCAATATTGACTCACGCCTGTTCACAGTGGATCATTCGCGGCTTTAGCATCTGATGGGCTGCGGCCGGGTGAATGATGAGTAGTTTGAGCGAATGGCGTGTCATGCCTGCGATAGCACTGCTGGCCGCATTGGGTCTTGCTGGGTGCGAACAGAAACAGCCGCAGGATCATGCTGCCTCTGCGGCCCCCAAAGAAGTGGAAGCCATCACCACCAAAGCCGAATCTTTCACGGTCGTTGACGAACTGCCGGGCCGTATCGAGCCGGTTCGTGTGGCGCAGGTACGTGCCCGTGTGGCCGGGATCGTGTTGACCCGCAACTTCGAGGAAGGCGCCGACGTGAAAGCGGGTGCGGTGCTGTTCCAGATCGACCCGGCACCGTTCAAGGCCGCACTGTCCAAGGCTCAGGGGGACCTGGCACGCACCGAAGCCACGCTGTTCGAGACACAGGCCACGGTTAAACGCTACGAATCGCTGGTGGAAGTAGAAGCCGTGAGTCGCCAGACCTTCGACACGGCCCGCTCCGCACTGCAAAACGCCATCGCCGCTAAAAAATCTGCTCAGGCTGACGTGGAAACGGCCAGACTGGACCTTGGCTATGCCACGGTCAAGGCACCTATTTCGGGGCGGATAGGCCGCGCAATGGTCACTGAAGGCGCGTTGGTCGGTCAGGGCGAAACCACATTGCTGGCAACCATTCAGCAACTCGATCCGGTCTACGCCGATTTTACCCAGCCAGTCGCCGACGCCTTGCAGATGCGCGCCGCTATCCAGGAAGGTCGCTTGCCCAAAGGAGGAGAAGGCGCGTTGTCGCTGAGCGTCGACGGCAGCGATTATCAGAGCACCGGCACCCTGCTGTTTACCGATGTCGCCGTCGACCGAACGACCGGCCAGGTCTTGTTGCGGGCCCGTTTTGCCAACCCGGGAGCGGTATTGTTGCCGGGCATGTATGTGCGTGTGCGCACACCGCAACGTGTCGACAGCAATGCCATTCTGGTGCCCCAGCGGGCGGTCCAGCGCTCCAGCGACGGCGCAGCACGCGTGCTGGTGATTGCCCGGGACGGCACGGTCGAAGCCCGCCCGGTCAAAACCGGCGCGATGCAGGATTCGCGCTGGCAGATTACCGAGGGTCTGAAAGCCGGTGAACAGGTCATCGTCGGCAACATGACCGGGCTCAATCCCGGTGACAAGGTCGCCCCCAGATCGCCATCCGCTCAACAGCAGGCCAAAGCGCAATAAAAGCCGCCTTCAGCGCGATCGAGGATCACCGTCCATGTCTCTGTTTTTTATCAAACGACCCAACTTTGCCTGGGTACTGGCCCTGTTCATTCTGCTGGCCGGCCTGATGGCCCTGCCCGCCTTGCCGGTGGCGCAATACCCGGACGTCGCGCCGCCGCAGATCACCATCACTGCCACCTACCCCGGCGCATCCGCGAAAGTGCTGGTCGATTCGGTGACCAGTGTCATTGAGGAAGAGCTGAACGGTGCCAAGGGGATGCTGTATTACGAGTCGACCAGCAACTCGACCGGCAGCGCCGAGATCAACGTGACATTTGTACCGGGGACCAACCCGGACATGGCCCAGGTCGAAGTCCAGAACCGTATCAAGAAAGCCGAAGCACGTCTGCCACAAACCGTGCTCAGTCAGGGTCTGCAAGTCGAACAGGCCAGTTCCGGGTTCCTGATGATCTTCACCCTCAACTACACGGGCAACTCGGTCGACAAGGACACGGTCGCACTGGCCGACTATGCAGCGCGCAACGTCAACAATGAAATCAGCCGGGTGAACGGTGTCGGCAGGCTGCAATTCTTCGCCGCCGAAGCGGCGATGCGGGTCTGGATCGATCCGCAGAAGCTGGTCGGTTTCGGGCTGTCCATCGACGATGTAAATGCTGCCATACGGGCACAAAACGTACAGGTCCCAGCAGGCAGTTTCGGCAGCAGCCCCGGCTCGTCATTGCAGGAGCTGACCGCAACCCTGGCAGTCAAAGGTACGCTGGACAACCCGGAAGAGTTCGGTCGCATCGTCCTGCGCGCCAATGAAGACGGCTCAGCGGTGCATTTGTCCGATGTGGCGCGGGTGGCTGTCGGCAGCCAGGATTACAGTTTCGAATCACGTCTGAACGGCCAACGCGCCGTGGCCGGTGCGGTGCAACTTTCACCGGGTGCCAACGCAATCGAGACCGTCAAAGCGGTCAAGCAGCGGCTCACCGAGCTGTCAGCCAACTTCCCGGAAGGCGTCGAGTTTTCGGTGCCGTACGACACCTCGCGCTTTGTCGATGTGGCCATCGACAAGGTGATCTACACCCTGATCGAAGCCATGGTGCTGGTATTTCTGGTGATGTTCCTGTTTCTGCAGAACATCCGCTACACGCTTATCCCGACCATCGTGGTGCCGGTGTGTCTGGCCGGGACCCTGGCGATCATGTACCTGCTGGGCTTCTCGGTGAACATGATGACCATGTTCGGCATGGTGCTGGCCATCGGTATTCTGGTCGACGACGCGATTGTGGTGGTAGAGAACGTCGAGCGGATCATGGCCGAAGAAGGACTTTCACCGGCAGCCGCAACAGTCAAGGCAATGCAGCAGGTCTCCGGGGCGATTTTCGGTATTACGCTGGTGCTGGCCGCGGTGTTTCTGCCGTTGGCGTTCATGGGGGGCTCGGTGGGGGTGATCTACCAGCAGTTCTCACTGTCACTGGCTGTGTCGATTCTGTTCTCGGGCTTTCTTGCCCTCACTTTTACCCCGGCGCTGTGTGCCACACTGCTCAAGCCCATCCCGGCCGGTCACCATGAGAAGCGCGGTTTCTTCGGCGGATTCAATCGCCTGTTCGGTACATTCACCGACCGTTACGAGCGCGTCAGCTCCAGCATGATCAAACGCGCTGGGCGCTACATGCTCCTGTACGTCGGTATCGTCGGTCTGCTGGGCTTCTTCTATCTGCGCCTGCCAGAATCATTTGTACCCGTGGAAGATCAGGGCTATCTGATCATCGACGTGCAACTGCCTCCAGGGGCGACCCGGTCGCGTACCGACGCCACCGCGCAGTTGCTGGAAAACTACATGCTGTCACGCGAGGCAACCGGTGCAGTGACCATGCTGCTGGGGTTCAGTTTCTCCGGCATGGGTGAAAACGCAGGTCTGGCGTTCCCGACCCTGAAGGACTGGTCGGAGCGTGGCAAGGACCAGTCGGCGGGTGCAGAAGCGGCGGCCTTCAACCAACACTTTGCCGGGCTTGCCGACGGCACGGTGATGGCGGTGACACCACCGCCTATCGAAGGCCTGGGGACCTCCGGCGGCTTCGCACTGCGCTTGCAGGACCGCGCAGGGCTCGGCCGTGAAGCGTTGCTGGCGGCGCGCAACGAATTGCTGGGCAAAGCCAATGGCAACCCGAAGATTCTCTACGCCATGATGGAAGGCCTGGCCGAGGCGCCACAATTGCGCCTGAACATCGACCGCGAAAAAGCCCGTGCGCTTGGTGTCAGTTTCGAATCGATCAGCAATGCGCTGTCCACGGCGTTCGGCTCTTCGGTTATCAGCGATTTTGCCAATGCCGGACGTCAGCAGCGGGTGGTGGTGCAGGCCGAGCAGAGTTCGCGGATGACCCCGGAAAGCGTGCTCAAACTCTACGTACCCAACAGCAGCGGCACGCTGGTGCCGCTGGGTGCATTCGTTTCGACGCACTGGGAGGAAGGCCCGGTGCAGATCGCCCGTTACAACGGTTACCCCACGTTCAAGATCGCTGGCGACGCTCCGCCCGGTGTCAGCACCGGCGAGGCGATGGCGGAAATCGAGCGGATCGTATCCGAACTGCCGCAAGGCATCGGTTACGAATGGACCGGCCTGTCCTATCAGGAGAAGGTCGCCAGTGGCCAGGCCACCGGGTTGTTCGCCCTCGCTCTGGTGGTGGTGTTCCTGCTGTTGGTCGCACTGTATGAAAGCTGGGCCATCCCACTGGTAGTGATGCTGATCGTGCCCGTCGGTGCACTGGGTTCGGTGCTGGCAGTCACCGCCGTGGGCATGCCCAACGACGTGTATTTCAAGGTCGGATTGATCACCATCATTGGCCTGGCCGCGAAAAACGCGATTCTCATCGTCGAATTCGCCAAAGAGCTATGGGATCAAGGCCATTCGCTGCGTGACGCTGCACTTCAGGCTGCGCGGCTGCGTTTTCGGCCGATTGTCATGACCTCACTGGCTTTCATCCTCGGCGTTGTGCCCCTGACCCTCGCCACCGGCGCAGGTGCCGCGAGCCAGCGTGCGATCGGCACCGGCGTTATCGGCGGGATGCTCAGCGCCACATTGCTGGGCGTTATTCTGGTGCCGATATTCTTCGTCTGGGTCCTGTCAGTGCTGCGTCGCAAGCCACATGTGCAGCAGGTTGCCGACGATGCACACTTGGCGCAGAAGCAGTAAACGCCATTCTGACGTCGGGCCGACGGCATCAGTCCCATCGGTCCGCCGTTGGCCCGGGGCCGGATGGCCGGTCTGCCGATGCCTTGACGCGGGTCCAGGCCGGTAGTGTGCTGGTCGCTATTTCCGATGCCACATTCACCCGGTTGCGGCCCTGTGACTTGGCACCATACAGCGCACGGTCGGCAAGCTCGATCAGGCCGCGCTGGTCGAGTTGCCGATCAGTGCCGATGAATGTGGCCACACCGAGGCTGACCGTGACAATGCCAAACGGGCTGGCAGGGTGATCGATCCGCTCATTGCGAATAGCATGCAGAATGTTCTCGGCAACCTGACGAGCACTCGACTCATCGCTGCCGGGCAGCACCACCGCGATCTCTTCACCGCCGTAGCGGGCGGCAACATCACCGGGGCGGCGGATGCATTGCTCGACCACTCGGGCAAGGGCCACCAGGCACTCGTCACCGGCCAGATGACCGTAGTGATCGTTGTAGCGTTTGAAGTGATCGGCATCGATCAGTATCAGTGACAACAGGCTACGCTCACGTCTGGCGCGCTTGAATTCGACTTCCAGAAATTGATCGAAACGTCTGCGATTGGCCAGCCCGGTGAGCTTGTCTTCAGAAGCAATGAACTCCAGATGCTGATTCAACTGGATGAGGGCTGCCTGGGAGTCAAGCAGCTGGTCTTCCGCCCTTATGCGGCTGTGTATGTGCCCGATCAAGCGGATGCCGAGGCCTACCACCAGCCCGAGCAGCACCAGCATGACCAGAATCGACTGTCTGGTCTGGCCCAGCCAGTCGAGCATGGCCTCTTTCTGACCCAGCGCGACCACCGTGACAATCGGGTACACGTCGCTGCGCTTGAATGCATAAAAACGGGCAACACCGTCGATTCTGGAAACGAACTGAGTGGTGCCGAAGGGCCGGCTGTGTTCAGAGGTAAAAATCGGCGTGGATGAAAGGTCACGGCCGATTTCAGCTTCCAGGTGGGGATAGCGGACACGCAATTGTCCAGCTGTGGACGTCAGGCTGATGACACCGGTTTTTCCAATCTGAATATCCGAATAGAACTTCAACAGGTGATCGACACCGATGGTCACGACCATCAACCCGGCAAAACTCGAATCAGGGTGATTGATGCGCCTGCTGACCGATATGACCCACTTGCCGGAGGCTCGGCTGCGAATTGTCGGACCGATGTAAGGTGCCTTGCCAGCATTCTGCAAGTGATGCTGGAAGAACTCGCGCTGGGCACTGTTAACGCCAACAGCCTTGGGATTGGTTGAAAAGGTGCAAATCCCGTCGGCGTTGTACAGCGAAACGGTATCGATTTGCGGCAGCGCGCCCATTTCTCGGGCAATGACCCACCTGAGGCGCTCGATCTGCTCAGGCCCGGCACCGTCTTTTTCGACGCGCTCCGTCAGGCCGATCAGCATCAGCTCGCTTTGTTTGAAAATGCCGTCTGTGTAAGTGCTCAGCGCCCCAGCCAGATTGATCGTACTGGTCTGGATGTTCTCCAGCGTGTTGCGGCGCGCGGTCCATGCTTGCCAGGCCATCAACATCACCACGCAGGCGCACACTACGAAGATCAGCCATGACGCAAGCCGAAGGTCGCGTTTCAAAACTTGCCTCCACAACAGGTGAGAACCAGTGCATCTGGTTTTACTGAAAACCGCACCTGATTGCTCAGGGGCCATCGACAATCCTTTTCGCTATCAACTGCCATTGTCGGCAAGCGCTCGGCCATACCTGAAGGTCTGACATCGATAAAGCATGCCAGAGAGTGACATCATAATGCCACGCACAGCGATCTATTGGTTGATTGGGGTTCAACATACGCAGGCAGGCGCGCACTGGATCACAGTGGCACCTGATTTTCTGAAGGGGCTTTTTTTGCTGGAGTGGTAAGCGAAGCTCGCTTACCGGGCACGACAGGCTAAATGCGTTCGTCAGCCTCAGGCTGTGGCAGCGACGGGTTTGCGCAGTGTTGCGGCTTCCAGCTCACGCACTAAAGGCAGTACATGCTCGCCGAAATAGGCGACCTCTTCCTGGAAGTGCAGGAATGCGGAAAGCACCAGATCGACGCCCACGGACTTGAGTTCGACAATGCGCTCTGCAATCTGGCGTGGCGTGCCGATCAGGTTGGTCTTGAAGCCATCGTTGTACTGGACCAGATCCTGAAAAGTGGATTTGGCCCAGTTACCCTCGCCTTCCGGGCTGGCCTTGCCGGCCTGTTTCGCGGCATCGCCAAAGGCATTCACGGCCTCCGGATCGGCCTTGTCGACGATCTCGGCCAGCACGGCACGCGCCTCTTCTTCGCTATCCCTGGCGATAATGAAAGCATTGACGCCGATCTTTACCGAATGGCCGTTTGCGGCCGCCTTCGCCCGGATGTCATCAACCTGTGCCTTGATGCCTTCCACCGTGTTGCCGTTGGTGAAGTACCAATCCGAAACCCGGGCTGCCATGTCCCGCGCAGCGCGCGAGCTGCCACCCTGAAAGACCTCGGGATGAGGACGCTGGATCGGCTTGGGCTTGAGGGTGTAATCGTGAAAGCGGTAGAAGTCGCCCTTGAACGTAAAATTGTCGGTGGTCCAGATGCCCTTGAGGGCGCGTATGAACTCTTCGGAACGCCGATAGCGCTCGTCGTGCTCCAGCCAGGGTTCACCGATGGCCTGAAACTCGCCCTTGAACCAGCCACTGACGATATTGACCGCCACGCGCCCGGCCGTTAGCTGGTCAATGGTCGCCAGTTGCTTGGCGGCAACCGATGGCGTCCACGGCCCGGGCAATATCGCCGCAATTACCTTGAGCTTTTCGGTGGCCGCCAACAAGGCATGGCTGAATGCCACGGATTCGTGCTGGAATTCGGCACCATAACCCGCGGTGAAGCGGATTTGCGTCAGTGCATACTCGAAGCCGGACCGCTCGGCTATCTGTGCCAGCTTGCGGTTGTAGTCGATTGTCCAGCTGGTGCGCTGTTCGATCTTGCTGACGACCAGGCCACCGCTGACGTTCGGCACCCAGTACGCAAATTTAATGGAAGATTGGCTCATATCGGCACTCCTCTGACTGCGGCTTCCCGAGCGCATTAGTCGAACGGGCTTGCAGAACTGCAGAGCAGCAACCGTGCCAGATGATTAAATGTATATGCATCAATCAGTTAGCGTGGCTGTCTCGCAGCGTCAACTGTCCGTACATCGGCAAGGTGTAGAAGCACTGTTGGCAGGGCAACAGCCCCTGCTCGATCCGCTGACACGCGTGTCACCTTATCTCGGCAAAGACAAACCGACGGAAGGCATTCTGCTCCGCTATTCAGAATCGCTTGACCAGAGTAAATTTTGGATCCAATGAAACCGCATTCATCCGCAGGAGCACCGATGAAATTGCATGCCTGTTTTCTGGCCTTGATGATCCCCGCACTGTCGGCGCATGCCGAAGGCAAAACCATATCCGTACCTCATGATCCCACCGGGCAGCACGCGCTGGTCGAAAAAAGCGGCAACGCGAAAGAACGAGTAGTGATCACTCGGCGCGACGGCCTGCTTGGGGTGATCTACTCCAAGCGCGTCTACAACTGCGCCAATCACACGGTGAACCTGGTGGGCACCGGTTCTACTCTTGAGATCATGGAGCAGGCTCGCGCCGTCAGCGGCATGGGGCCGGTGATTCGCGATTCCACAGCCGACTACATCGAGTCAGAAGCCTGCAGTTGATCTCGCCCTGAACCGGTACATCGATAACCCTGACTGAATGCAAAGCGCCCGAAAGCACTTCATAAGGCAATACCGTTCACCTAGGCAGATTTGTATTTCAGCGCCGCCACGAACCGGCAGTGCAACCGGAAAAACATGAATCTTTTGTAATAACCCTGCCGAAATGCAATACATATTTATATCCAATCGGTTGTCGAGCTGTACTTAAATCGATTCCATTCACAACCAAGGATGGAATCATGAATATCTCCAACACGGCCAATACCTGGCTCAGTCAATTCAAAATAGAAGTCACCTCCAACGCCAACCGCATTTTCGGTAATGGCAGACAGCAGCTTGAGGCCACAGTCTCTGTCTCGCCTCGTGGAAATGGAACGATCACCACCGAGCAGCTCAACTCCATCACACTGGTCACCTTGGGCGATGACGGGGTTTATCGAGAGCTGACCCATGAACTTCACATGTCCCGGACCAGAGATACACTTTTTGAATACTATGCGGCGTCCGGTTCTGCCCCGCTTGCTCACCTGGAACTAAAAGGCGCCGTTCTTCGCCAACGCTTTTACATTTCCTCTTCCCGGGCCGGCGGCTCGCTGGACAGGGTCTATGCCCGTATCTCGAAGAACGCAGACACTCACCATGTTACTGACGGGGGCGCTTTCAACTCTTCGATCATCATCGAATCGCTTACTCCTTTGCGCTATGAACATGAGGACTTTGTTGTCACCCGTGAGGACACGGTATCCAAATATGATACTGACATAGATATCTATTACCTGTCATTCAAAGCCCCTGGCCGCCGAATCATTAAGTCGATCCCGTACGACCCGGTCTGGTCGAGCATAGACGTCTGGTCCACTCAGGCCAGCAGGCGCAGAAAATCGCGATGGCCCTCCGCTGCACAAGTCAGTCCATCCGGTGGTGAGCAGACACCACGGCACCACAGCTATTACAGTGACTGTTATTCACGGCAGACATCCGTCACGGGGACAGACTACCGCTTTTATTACATTCACTATGCGATAGAAATGGGCACCGCGCTAACGCTCAGAATTAAAGACAGCACCATTACCGTAAATAATAAACCGGGCCATATGAACTTTGTTCGAGCCAAGACGTACTACGGTCCTTTTGAAAGCCCGCCAAACGAATATCGTCAACAAAGCCGATGGGGATTACTGGACCCGTATGGTAATGAAACACGTATTGAGCTGACTCAGGGTGATAGTGGCAACACCATAGCGTTCAAACGCTACGACTGAATCCATAAGCACGCTAATAGTATGGAAATCATGCCGCCGCCTGATGCGTCTACGACACGCACCGGCGGTGCATTCATCACTGCGCGCTTTTAGTGCAGCGTCTGCATATAGGTGAACCATGTCAACTCAGGAAATCCATTCCCAGGCCAGCAACTTTCTGGGCTTCGTTAAAACAGGTGTTGATCCACGTACCGGGCAGTTCACGTTGGCAATGAGCCTGCCACTGGCACCCGCCAATCATCTGGCAGGCCCTTCCCTTACCCCGACATTGGCCTTCAGCCCACTGGGCTCGACACAAAACCGGGGGTTCGGTCTGGGTTGGTCGCTGAACCTGTCCGAGCTGAACCTCAATCCAGACGCCCCCATGTTGCGTTTGGTATCGGGGGAGCAATTTGCAGTGGACTGGGCAAACTCTGACCTGAACATCGGCGGGGAATTGGCGTTTCTCGACTACAAACTCCGCGCCATGCGGGTCATTCGGACCGCCGAAAACACCTTCAGAGTGGATCTGAAATCCGGAAACAGCGAAATACTCACCCGACAGGACAACGGCAACTATCTGCTCAGCGAAATGCGCAGCCCGGAAGGTCGTCGCCTGTTCATCGACTGGATGCCGTTCGGCGAGAGCCAGTGCATCGTCGACACTATTCGTGACGAAAACGGAACCTTGATGCAGGTCGTCAGTAAAAACGGCGAAGTGCACTTCATCAGCCACCCGGACAGTGACCATACCTGCACCGCCCTGCGCCTGATGCTGAGCAATGATCAGCTCAACGAGGTTTATCTGCCCGAAATCGACCGAGCATTCTCGTTCAGCTATCAGGCTCAACCGGTTGCCCCTGGTGCTGAGTTGCTGTTTCCCGTGGAGGTTTCCGGGCCCTTGGGAGCCGTGGATATCGTCCACTGGGCTACTGGAGAAAACGGGCATCAACTGCCGGAAGCCGCACCGTTTCGGCATTTGCCGCGCGTCGCGACCTGGACCCATTCTGCCGGAGGCGCAGGTGAACTGCATCGTGCCTATCAATGGATCGGCGATCATAACTTTCTCGGTTTCGGCAGCGATCAGGGCTTCGACTGGAAACACGGGCAGGACAACCTCTATCAGGTCGAGCGCGATTATGAGTATGAACTCATCGAAACCCAGCACGACAGCGACAATCAGCTGTTGGCGACCATTACCCGGACCTGGAACAGGTTTCACCTGCTGACTCTGGAAACTTCGCTGAAGGGAGACTGCGAAGTGCAGATCGAAACCCTCTATGGCATCGATCCCGCGCTGACATGGGAGCAGCAACCGGCCTGGTGTCAGTTGCCGCACAACACGATCACCACGTATATCGACCACGCCCACGACAATGCCCGCCGCAGTGAACAGACCGAGTACCGGTACGACGAGTACGGCAACGTCACGCACACCCGTTATGCGACCGGGGTACAGGAGCACAGCGAGTATTACCCGGCACAAGGTGCCGAGGGCTGCCCTGCCGATGCGCTGGGTATGGTCAGGTATTTGAAAAGTAAAACCATCGTTCCGGCTCCTGTCCACCAGAATACGGCGAACCAGGCCTCGGTCATCTCCATCGCGTACACTTACGAAGCGCTCGAGTCGCTGCTGGAAGACGGACTGTCGCAGTCGATCGTGGTCAGCGAACAAGCCCGTGACGTTACCCGCGACCGCTTGCTGGAAACCACTCGCCAGCACTACGTGTCCGCCCGCAACGCCTGCTATGGCAGCCTTGCCAGCTCGGTCAACACGCTCAATGGTCTGGATACCATCACTACGTACCGTTATGAAATCGACGGGGACCAACGGGTTACCTACGTGTCCGTTGAAGGCTTTGAAAAAAACGCGCAAAACCGCTCCGTCAGCAGCAGCTGCCAATCACTCATCACCGGCCTTACAACGCTGGAGCAAAGTGAATCAGGCGTACGTACCTGTTACGAATACGACCTGCTTGGCCGCATCAACCGAAAGATCGTCGCCCAGGGCAGCGACTTCGAGGCGGTCACCACCGCGGCCTACCACGTAGGCGACGCCGTGGCGCTTACTTTTCGTGCGGATGAAGCGATCAACCCCGTCATGGTCGAACAGACTGATGTCACCGGCCAACGCAAGCGCAATTGGCTCGATGGCGAAGGACGAGTGGTGTGCGTCGAACTGGACGACATCGACCAGGCCCCAGGGACGTTCCGCAAGATCGCGTACACTGTATACGACGCCTTGGGTCGCCCGGTTCTCCAGTCAGCCCAGGATTGGCTGCCCGGCAGCGAAACGCCGCTGAAGTCTACCACCGCCATTCGTTATGACGACTGGGGCAGTGTGTCATGCATCGAGACAGCCGACGGGGTCGTGGCACACACCCGGCACGACCCGGTCTCGCTGCGTACCGAGCAATGGCAACAGACTTCGCAACAACGAAGCCCGCGCAGTGTAACCCTGTGCAATATCGCCACGAGTCCTGTAGAGCAACAGCTGTATGACCAGAAAGACCATCTGGTCCGCACCACGGTGCTGATTCGCGACGGCCTGGACCGTGTGATCGAAGAGCGCGTCAAGGTGCATGGCCAAGCGGATATCGTCACCGGCTCACGCTTTGACGCCTATTCACGCGTCATCGAACGTCATTTGCCGGACGGCACGATCATCAATTGGACATTTGCCCCGCACAGCGATGGCCACCACCCCGAAACAGTTATCGTCACGCCCGCCACGGAGGCATCAGCATGACCACTTCCAGCACCACTCCAATGGTTATCGGACGCCAGTCGTTCGATGGACTGGGCCGTCAGCTCACCGTCGAAACGGGGGGACGTGTCACCCGGTTTCATTACCAGGCCGGACAGCTACCACCTGCTGCCAACACGTTGGCCGATGGTAAACGGCTCGCATTCATCTACGAACCTCAACTGGGTAACCAATTGCTCGGTACGCAGCTTGCTGGCCAGACACCCGATGAAATCAGCTATCACCCGCGTCTGGCTCAGCCGACCAGTGCCACAGGAGGGCTGGGGCGGCAGCAATGGAGCTACACCCCCAGCGGTCATCCCGAAAGCGATGTCTGGACAGTCGATGATCAGCAACACATTACCCACTGGCGGTATTCGCTCAATGGCCTGCTACTCGGTTTCGACGACGCCACAGGCAATACCCACGAACGCCATTACGATGGCGTAGGTCGATTGCAGCAATTGAACGTCGGGGCGCTTGAGACCGTCTTTGGCTACGACGACTTTTCACGCCCCGCCAGGGTCGTTACGCGTGATACCGACAATGGCAAACAACTGATCAAGACCTTTACCTACGACGTAATGGGGCGCGAACACACGCGAACCTTCAAGGTGATCGACAAGGACACTGCCCGCACAGTTACCCAAACCTTGGGCTACTGCTCTCTGGACCGGATGACATCGCGCTCATGGGATGACGGCCAAGAGCATGGCGAGGAAACTTTCGCCTACGATGATCGCGGGCGACTGATCCGCTATACCGCCGATCCAGCCGCGGCCCCTGCCGATCCATTCGGCAATCGTATCGTGGCGCAGGTATTTACCCTCAACGCGCTGGACGGCTACCAAAAGGTAGTCAGTCATTTCACCGATAGCAGCCAAGACGAGGCCGCATTCAGTTATGCCCCGACCGACCCGACCAGGGTAATAAAAGTCACGCACACTCACGCATCGTGGCCTGCGCGCATAGACCTGCGTTATGACGCCTGCGGTCGGGTTGTCGAGGACAGTCTGGGACGCCTTCTCGTCTGGGATGAGCAGGACCGGCTGGTCACGGTCAGCCGCGACGGCATCGCCTGCGAGTATGGCTATGATCCGTCGGGGCACCTCACCGACCGCCTTCTCGCTGGCGACCTGACGCGCAGTTTTTTCAGCGGCAACCAGATGACCCACGAGCAACGACAGGGCGAAACATGCGCTGTGATCAGTGACGGCCAGTCATTGTTTGCACTGACCCGACTCAGTGCCGCTGTCCGGGAAACCTTGCTACTGGGCACTGATGCTCAAGGCAGCGTGCGCGTAAAGGACGAAGAGCCTTTGCGAACCTATACGCCTCATGGTGCAGAACCCCGCCGTGATTCTCGCAACCCGTTCGGATTTGCCGGCGAACGCGTAGATGACTTCACCGGCTGGTATATCCCTGGGGACTATCGCCCATACGATCCGGTTCTCATGTGCTTCCTCAGCCCCGACAGTGCAAGTCCGTTCGGTCGCGGCGGCCTGAACCCTTATTCCTACTGCGGCGGCGATCCGGTAAACCGCATCGACCCGGACGGCCATAGCTGGGTGACCTACGCGCTGAGCGGCATAGGTATGGCCATTGGTGCAATGGCCACGATTTCCACACTCGGCGCTGCTGCGCCAGTCCTGGCCACGCTGTTTGCTGCCGGCGCTTCATCGCTCAGCGCAACAGGCGCCATGGCGATCGGTGCCGCCACACTGAGCGCCATTTCTCTGAGCACCGGCATCGCCTCCATGGTGCTGGAAGCTACGGGCCACGATCAGAAGGCCGCAAGCATTCTTGGATGGGTATCCTTGGGCACCGGCCTGGCCGGAATCGGACTGGAGATGACCCCGGCAATAATGGGCAAACTGGCAGCCAGAGCGGCCCGCTCATCCGGACGCGCTGGATCGACATTCGGAAGGTCGGTCGCGATCAAGCCGGCATACAGCTCAGGCAGGGCCGATATCTATTTTGAGAGAGCCGCAAGGGAACCCGATGTGGCCTTTATCAAGCGCATTTGGAACACCGACGATGCAGCATTCATGACCCATGGTGGTATTACCGGAAAACTCATGAACGCTGAGGGCGTGGGCGACTCGGCAAGGAACGTTGCCAGGGATCTGATTGCCCCTCAACTGGACGCAATCGGCTACCCGGCCAATCAGAAAATCGTCCTGCTTTCCTGCTGGGGGGCAGAAAACGGCGCCGCACAGACTGTCGCCAACGTGCTTAAGCGTCCTGTACAAGCCTACGCGGGCAAGGTCTATCCTGGAACAATTGCAACCATGCAAATCCCATTGAGTACATACAGAACGATGCAGGGCACGACTGCACCCTTGTCGAAAATATCAGCGTGGCAAAGGATATTCGCCAACAAGCGCGGGCCTTTTATCGACACACCCAAGTTCGAACTCGCAGTACCAAAAATGTTTTATCCCGTCTGAAGCAGCAGTCACCTGACAAGATAAAGACGTTACCAAGGGCGACGCGAATGGCATGAAAACCAGACGCTCGCCTTCACGGCCCTGACCAAGCATGGAAGCGATCGACGAATTCAAAGTCAACGTCATGCCGGTTACTGTCGCTGTCGACAGCAAGGGGCGAAATCGGTACACATCGCCCTCTGGCGGAAGAAGATCAGTGCCAGACTGGCGATGGAAGCCCGATAAACATGTCTCTAGCCACACTGCAAAGCCTGACATGCGCTTGTGATGCTGTGCGCTTAAAGCTGTAACACGATTACCACCCCATGAGGTGTTTTTCCTTTCGGCTGCCTTCTTGTGCGGCCACAACATCGGGCGCAAAAAACACTTGCACGTAAAGTATTACGGTATACCATCAGACAACAATAACTCATCACGCCCGTGCAGGCGCCAGGATTTAAGCGAGGTAAGTGTCATGAAGTTTTCGTTGTTCGTGCACATGGAACGCTGGGATGAAAGTGTCAGCCATCGTCAGCTTTTCGAAGACCTGACCGAGCTGACGCTGATGGCCGAGCAAGGTGGCTTCAGTACCGTGTGGATCGGCGAGCACCATGCGATGGAATACACCATCTCGCCAAGCCCTATGCCGCTGCTGGCCTATCTGGCCGCCAGAACCACTCGCATTCATCTGGGCGCGGGCACCATTATCGCGCCGTTCTGGCATCCCTTGCGGGTGGCGGGAGAATGCGCGTTGCTGGATGTGATCAGCAACGGGCGTATGGAAGTCGGCCTGGCACGCGGAGCCTATCAAGTGGAGTTCGACCGGATGGCGGGCGGCATGCCAGCCTCCGAAGGCGGCAAGGCGCTGCGTGAGATGGTGCCGGTAGTGCGTGCCTTGTGGCAGGGCGACTACGCCCACGATGGTGATATCTGGAAATTCCCCACTTCAACCTCGGTGCCCAAGCCGATCAACACTCCGCCAATGTGGATTGCAGCACGGGACCCTGATTCGCATAACTTCGCCGTGCAGAACGGCTGTAACGTGATGGTCACGCCATTGATGAAAGGCGATGAGGAAGTTGTCGACCTTAAGAACAAGTTCGAAGCGGCGCTGGTCAACAACCCGGACGTGCCCCGCCCGCAACTGATGGTGCTGCGCCACACGCATGTGCATGCGGCGGACGATCCTGAAGGCTGGAAGGTGGGCGCCACCGCTATCGCGAAGTTCTACCGCACTTTTGACGCGTGGTTTGGCAACAAACAGACGCCGGTCAACGGCTTTTTGGCCCCCAGCCCGGAAGAGAAGTTCAAGGAACGGCCGGAGTTCGAGCTGGAGAACATTCGCAAGAACACCATGATCGGTACTCCGGAGGAGATCATCCCGCGCATTCGCCACTACCAGGAGCTGGGTGTCGACGAGTTCAGCTTTTGGTGCGACAACAGCCTGCCGCACGCCGAGAAGAAAAAGTCGCTCGAACTGTTCATCAAGCAAGTGGTGCCGGTGTTTCGTTGAGTGTCGAGATTGTCTGAGGAGCACTGAAAATGCTGCTCAGAATTGATCTTGATCGTTCCCATGCTCCGCGTGGGAATGCAGTTCGTGACGCTCTGCGTCACACGGCGGTTCTGGGATGTCAGATGGATTGGGGTTCGGCTCAGGTCGGCTTTTCGCCCCTCGGCGAGTTACTTTGATGGGGCCAAAGTAACCAAAGCCCTTGGCTCCGTTTCCGGCCCGACTGCGTCGGGTTCCTTCGTCCTGTCACTGATCCGCGGGGCGCCGCAACGGGCCATCCATGGCCCGGTGCGGCTAGCCTGGCGTCCTGCCAGGCTACCCCCGGATCAGCGCCAGGACTCAGCCGTCACTTACGTCGCACTCTGCGTTGTCTGTGCCACCGGGGTTGAAAAGCACTTCGTTGGCAGTTACCACGATCAAGGCACGACCTTGTTTTGAATATCGTGCCGACGCTCCGCGTCGGCATGCAGTTCGTGACGCTCTGCGTCACACGGCGGTTTTGTGATGTCAGGGGATTAGGGTTCGGCTCAGGTCGGCTTTTCGCCCCTCGGCGAGTTACTTTGATGGGGCCAAAGTAACCAAAGCCCCTGGCTCCATTTCCGGCCCGACTGCGTCGGGTTCCTTCGTCCTGTCACTGATCCGCGGGTCGCCGCAACGGGCCATCCATGGCCCGGTGCGGCTAGCCTGGCGTCCTGCCAGGCTACCCCCGGATCAGCGCCAGGACTCAGCCGTCACTTACGTCGCACTCTGCGTTGTCTGTGCCACCGGGGTTGAAAAGCACTTCGTTGGCAGTTACCACGATCAAGGCACGACCTTGTTTTGAATATCGTGCCGACGCTCCGCGTCGGCATGCAGTTCGTGACGCTCTGCGTCACACGGCGGTTTTGTGATGTCAGGGGATTAGGGTTCGGCTCAGGTCGGCTTTTCGCCCCTCGGCGAGTTACTTTGATGGGGCCAAAGTAACCAAAGCCCCTGGCTCCATTTCCGGCCCGACTGCGTCGGGTTCCTTCGTCCTGTCACTGATCCGCGGGTCGCCGCAACGGGCCATCCATGGCCCGGTGCGGCTAGCCTGGCGTCCTGCCAGGCTACCCCCGGATCAGCGCCAGGACTCAGCCGTCACTTACGTCGCACTCTGCGTTGTCTGTGCCACCGGGGTTGAAAAGCACTGCGTTGACTATCGTCCCCACGCTCCCGCGTGGGGACGCAGTTCGTGACGCTCTGCGTCACACAGCGGTTCTGTGATGTCAGGTAGATTGGGGTTCGACTCAGGTCGGCTTTTCGCCCCTCGGCGAGTTAATTTGATGGGGCCAAAGTAACCAAATCCCCTGGCTTCGTTTCCGGCCCGAGTTCGTCGGGTCCCTTCGCCCTGACGCTGATCCGCGGGTCGCCGCACGGGCCATCCATGGCCCGGTGCGGCTAGCCTGGCGTCCTGCCAGGCTACCCACGAATCAGCGCCAGGACTCAGCCGTCACTTACGTCGCACTCGGCGTCGTCAGTGACATCGCGATTAAAAAGCGCTTGTAGCAACGCATGACATTGCGCTCCAGCACGGATGTGATGCCGAGCCTCAATGAATATATGGGCAGCCCTTTCAATGGTTGTAGGCGCGTTCGTTATGCTCGGCCAGGTCCAGGCCCATTTCTTCCACTGATTCATGCGCGCGCAAGCCGATCAGTGCCTGCACGGCCTTGAGAATGATCCAGCTGACTGCGAAGCAGTAGACCGTGGTGAACAGCACGCCTTTGATCTGGGCAATCACTTGGGTGCCCATGCCGACATCCGGCACCAGACCACCCAGTGAAGGCACGCAGAACACGCCGGTCAGCACTGCACCGATCATGCCGCCGATGCCGTGCAGGCCGAAGACGTCGAGGCTGTCGTCATAACCCAGACGCTTTTTCAGCACGGTCACGCTCAGGTAGCAGAACACTCCGCACAGCACGCCGATGGCCAGTGCCCCGCCGACTCCGACGTAGGCACACGCCGGGGTGATACCGACCAGACCCGCCAATGCGCCGCTTGCCAGACCCAGAGCGCTGGGTTTTCCGACCTTGAACCATTCGGTGAACATCCAGCCAAGTATCCCGGCGCATGCCCCCACTTGCGTATTGAGCATGACGATTCCGGAAGTACCGCTCAGGCCGCCACCAGAGCCAATATTGAAGCCGAACCAGCCGACCCAGAGCATTGCAGCACCCGCCATGGTCAGGCTCAGATTGTGCGCAGGCATCGGGGCATTCTGATAACCCTTGCGCTTGCCCAGCACCAGACATGCCGCCAATGCTGCAACACCCGCATTGATGTGCACGGCGGTACCACCGGCGAAATCCAGCACGCCCCAGTTATGCATCAGCGCCCCTGCGCCGCCCCAGACCATATGTGCGACAGGCGCGTACACCAGGGTGAACCACAGTGCCATGAACAGCAGCGCCGCAGAGAACTTCATGCGTTCGGCGAAGGCCCCGGCAATCAGCGCCGGCGTGATGATGGCGAAGGTCATCTGAAAGGTCACGAACACGCCTTCAGGGATGTCACCGACCAGGCTGTCAGGTGTCATGCCGGCCAGAAACGCACGGCTCAGTCCACCGACAAAGCTGTTGAAGCTCACCTGCCCTTCGACCATGTTGCTGGTGTCCACCACCATGCTGTAGCCGTAGATAACCCACAACACGCCCACGACCCCGGCAATGCCGAAACACTGGGTGAACAGCGAGAGCATGTTCTTTGCCCGTACCAGACCGCCGTAAAACAGTGCCAGCCCCGGCAGGCACATGAACAGCACCAGCACCGCCGCAGTAATCATCCACGCAGTGCTGCCGGTGTTCAGAACAGGCGTGTCAGCTGCCTGCACAATCGGAGCAAAGGCGCCGAGCGCGAATAACGCTTTAAGGGATTTGCCGAGTAGACGAGTGACCATGTTCAAAGCTCCCGCAAATGAATGGAAAGTGTCTGGCAGCAAAGAAGGTCATTCAGAAAGGCGAGGCTCTTCGGCCTCTTGAGGGTTCATCGTCGTGCACCCCGTAGGGATGTACTCAATTCTTGTTCCCACGCTCCGCGTGTTAATGCATTTCGTGACACTCTGCGTCACACAGCGGTTCTGTGATGTAACGTGGATGGGTGTTCGACTCAGGTCACCTTTTCGCCCCTCGGCGAGTTACTTTGATGAGGCCAAAGTAACCAAACCCCCTGGCTCCGTTTCCGGCCCGACTTCGTCGGGTTCCTTCGCCCTGACGCTGATCCGCGGGTCGCCGCAACGGGCCATCCATGGCCCGGTGCGGCTGACTCGGCGTCCTACCGAGTTACCCCCGGATCAGCGCCAGGACTCAGCCGTCACTAACGTCGCAATTTGCGTCGTCAGTGCCATTGCGTTCGAAAAGCACGGTATGGCGTCAGTAACCCGACCCTGAACCAGAACCCGGAATCCATGACGTGCCGGCCAAGGGCACACGGGCCATGGCTGCTGACTCGACAGTCAGTGCCACCAGATCTTCAGGGTCGAGATTGTGCAAGTGCGACTTGCCGCAGGCTCGGGCCATGGTCTGCGCTTCGAGGACCAGCACGCGCAGGTAGTTGGCCAGACGCCGTCCGCCCTCGACGGGGTCGAGACGTTTTGACAGTTCAGGGTCCTGAGTGGTGATGCCCGCCGGGTCGCGGCCGTTCTGCCAGTCGTCGTAGTAACCCGCTGCCGAGCCGATCTTTCTCAACTCTTCGTCGAGACGTGGATGGTTGTCACCCAGCGCTATCAGTGCAGCCGTACCGATCGCCACCGCATCAGCGCCCAATGCCATGGCCTTGGCGACGTCGGCACCGTTGCGGATCCCGCCGGAGACAATCAATTGCACCTTACGATGCATGCCCATCTCCTGCAACGCCTGCACCGCCTGCGGGATGGCGGGCAGAATCGGGATACCGACGTGTTCAATGAACACTTCCTGAGTGGCGGCAGTACCGCCCTGCATGCCGTCGAGCACGATCACGTCAGCACCGGCCTTCACCGCCAGCTTGACGTCGTAATACGGACGACTGGCACCAATCTTCACGTAGATCGGCTTTTCCCAGTCGGTGATCTCGCGAATCTCGGCAATCTTGATCGCAAGGTCGTCCGGCCCCGTCCAGTCCGGGTGACGGCATGCCGAACGCTGATCGACGCCGACCGGCAAGGTGCGCATGCCGGCCACACGCTCGGTCACTTTCATGCCCAGCAACATGCCGCCACCACCCGGTTTGGCCCCCTGCCCCAGGACGATTTCGATGGCATCGGCCTTGCGCAGATCGTCCGGGTTCATGCCGTAGCGCGATGGCAGGTACTGATAGACCAGATGCTGTGACTGACCGCGCTCTTCCGGGGTCATACCGCCGTCGCCGGTGGTCGTACTGGTGCCCGCGATGGTCGCGCCACGGCCCAGTGCTTCCTTGGCATTGGCCGACAACGCGCCGAAGCTCATGCCGGCAATGGTCACCGGGATTTTCAGGTAAAGAGGCTTTTTGGCAAAGCGATTGCCCAGTACCACGTCAGTGCCGCACTTCTCGCGATAACCTTCCAGTGGGTAGCGTGACACGCTGGCACCGAGCAGCAGCAGATCATCGAAGTGCGGCAGCTTGCGTTTGGTACCGCCGCCACGGATATCGTAGATCCCGGTTTCCGCAGCTCGCTGGATTTCCTGAATGGTCAGGCGATCGAAAGTGGCCGACTCGCGCAGAACCGGAGCAGGTTTATGGCTGATAGGGTCGCTCATGGTATTGCTCCTGGATCAGTACGCGGAGGCGTTATCGACTTTGAAGTTGTAAAGCTGACGGGCCGACCCGTAACGTTTGAAATCCGCAGCCTTCTCGTTGAAGCCCGCACGATTGAGCAACTCCTGCAGCTCCTGCAGATGTTCTTCACGCATCTCCTTGGCGATGCAGTCAGAACCCAGCGACTCGACCTTGCCTTTGACGTAGATCCGCGTTTCATACAGCGAGTCGCCCAGTGCATCGCCTGCGTCACCGCAGACCACCAGACGACCGGCCTGGCCCATGAAGCAGCTCATGTGGCCGATGCTGCCGCCGACCACGATGTCGATACCTTTCATGGAGATGCCACAACGCGCTCCGGCGTCGCCTTCAATCACCAGCAGACCGCCGTGCGCCGTCGCGCCGGCAGCCTGGGAGGCGCTGCCTTTGACGCGCACTGCGCCGGACATCATGTTTTCTGCGCAGCCAACGCCGACATTGCCGTGCACGGTGATCGAAGCTTTCTGATTCATGCCCGCACAGTAATAACCGGCATGCCCCTGAATATCGATGGAGATGGCTTCGTTGACGCCGACCGCCAGGTTATGCGCGCCGTCAGGATGGGTGACCAACCACTCACGGTCCTGCAGTTGCCTGACCTGATCGTGCAGGGCCTGGTTGAGATCGCGCACGGTGGCGCTGGAAAGATCGACGGTTTTCATGGGCGTGCTCCCTCGACTGACTCGCGTTCCCAGATGTACATGGTGGCCGGGGCCGGTTCCCAGACTTTGGCGTTTTCGATCCCCGGCAGGCTGGACAGCGCCTGATATTCCGAGGCCATGGCGACGTAATCGTCGGTTTCGGCAAGAATTGCCGGTTTGCAGGCAATCGGATCGCGAATCACCGCGAAGCCATTGCGGGTACCGATAGCGAAGGTGAAAAAGCCATCAAGGTCTTCAAGCGACTTGTCGAGCGCCTGTTCAAGGGTGTCGCCCTGCTGCAGACGCCAGGCCAGATAACCGGCGGCTACTTCGGTGTCGTTGTCGGTCTCGAAATGAATACCTTCGCGGCGCAGGTTCTGGCGCAGACGAAAATGATTGGACAGCGAACCGTTATGCACCAGGCACAGGTCGGAGCCCGTGGAAAACGGATGGCTGCCTTCCATGGTCACCGCGCTTTCGGTGGCCATACGGGTATGCCCGATAATGTGGCTGCCCTTCATGGACGCCAGGCCGAAACGCGCGGATATCTCTCTGGGCAGGCCCATGCCCTTGAGAATCTCGATACTCTGTCCGGCGCTCATGATACGGACGGTGGGTGCCAGCTCCGTCAGCACAGCACGCACCGGGCCTTCGTCTGCCTGAACTTTCAAGACCACAGCACTGGCGTTCTGAAACCAGTCAAGCGGCGCTTTCAACCGCCCCTGCAACGCAGTCATCAGCGCTTGAAAATCATACTGCTCAGTAGCGGCCTGCAAGGTCAGCTTGACCCAGCCCTGCACCACCTCATCACCGTAAATGGCAAAACCGGCGCTATCCGGCCCACGGTCCGTCATGGCTTCGAGCATCGGCTCGAACAATTTGCCGAGTTGCGACTCCAGCGCCGGGTTTTTCAGATACAAACCAACGATTCCGCACATAAGCCTCACCTTGTTCGGGAGCGGCAAGCTTTTAGATAAAGCTTCAAGCTAAAAGCCCACCGCATAGACAGAGAAATCAAATACGCCGCAATCCAGCTTCTTGTTGCAGCTTGAAGCCTGAAACATGCAGCTAGAAAAACTCGATATAGCGCTTCACTTCCCAATCGCTGACATGACGGCTGTATTCCACCCATTCCATGCGCTTGAGGCGGATGAATTCGCCAACGATCTCGTTGCCCAGCACCTCGGCGAACAACGGGTCGGCTTCCAGCGCGTCGCAGGCTTCCTTGAGCGACTGCGGCAGGGTCTCAATGCCCCGTGCGGCAATCTCTTCCAGGCTCAATGTGTAGAGGTTCTCGTTGCAGACGTGATCGATTTCCAATTGCCGGTCGATGCCATCCAGCCCTGCGGCAATGATCGCGGCGCTGACCAGGTACGGATTGCAACCGGCATCCGGCAGACGAAACTCCAGACGGCCATAAGGCACGCGCACCATCGCCGAACGGTTGTTGGCACCAAAGGCGATGAACGCCGGAGCCCAGGTTGCTCCGGACAGCGAATTACCGACCACCAGGCGCTTGTAGGAGTTGACCGTCGGGGCTGCGAAGGCACACAGCGCAGGGCCGTGAGCCAGCAAGCCTGCCGCGAAGTGATAAGCCATCTTCGACAGGCCCATGCCGCTCGGGTCACTGGCGTCGTGAAACAGGTTTTTATTGCTGGCGCTGGCAATCGACAGGTGAAAGTGCATGCCGTTGCCGGCGCGCTTTGGATCGGGCTTGGGCATGAACGAGCAGATCATGCCCATGTCATTGGCGATCTCCCCGGCTGCCATACGGAAAAAGGTAAAGCGGTCCGCCGATTCCATGGCCTCGCTGTAGGTGTAATTGATCTCGAACTGGCCGTTGGCGTCTTCATGGTCGATCTGATAAATGTCAAAGCCCACCGGCTGCAGCGCCTCGGTCAAGCGTTCGAGAAACTCACGCGAACGCGACAGTCCTTTGTAGTCATAGCAAGGCTTGTCGAGGTTATCGCTGGCATCGACCATCTGCAGGCTACCCGCGCCATCGCGTTTGAACAGGCTGAACTCGGGCTCCAGCCCGGTATTGAGGGTCCAGCCACGCTGGCTGAGGCGTTCGACCTGCTGCTGCAACACATAGCGGCTGTCATAGGGCCACGGTTTGCCATCCACATGACCGATGCACACCACACGCCCATACCCCGGCTGCCACGGCACCGGTGTCAGCGACGACAGCTCACCCCTGGCCATGAAGTCTGGCCCATGAGGCTCCATGCCCATGCCGCAGATCGCGAAACCGGCAAACCCGGCGCCGTCCTCTGCAACCATTTCCAGGCCTGTCACAGGAACCGATTTGGTCTTGGCCGAACCATGAATGTCCACGAACTGAGCCAGCACGTACTTGATACCGTGCTGTTCGATCAGACGCTGGGTTTCGGGTGGCAACATTGGGCGTGTCTCCTGGCATGAGCAAAACGTTTCAGGGAAGAGCCTTTAAGTGGATTGCCTGGCGAAACATATTCCGAACAGGAAATTTACTTTCCCATTAAGAATGCAAAGCGCTTGCCAAGCTGGTATGCCAGGAAACGAATACACACGCTTGGGGTAATTCAGCTGTTTATATGGGAAACTCGTTTTCTCACAGGGAATAATCAGCACCGGGCTGCTCAACGACAGCGTTGAAATGCACATTCCCAGTGCGAAATAAAAATTATTGAACGGAAACCGTGCAAAGCCGATGAATATGCCGACAGAACCGCATCCCAAATTGAAGCTTGAGCAATACCTGGGCATTCAGATCAAACGCCAGCGTCAGGCTCAGGAACTGAAGCTCGCCGACGTGGCGCGCATTGCCGGTATCAGTCAAGGCATGCTGAGCAAGATCGAGAATGCACAGGTGTCGACCAGCCTCGACAACCTCAGCCGTCTTTGCGACGTGCTGGGCATGCCAATGTCCAGACTGTTCAGCCAGTACGATCAGCAAGGCAGCGGTGCACTGCTGGTCAAAGCCGACGAAGGACTTGAGGTGGTAAGACGCGGTACCGAGAAAGGCCACACCTATCACTTGCTCAACCATACCCGGGGGCCGAAGAAGAGCTTCGAGGCCTACATGGTGACGATGGACGATGCCAGCGAGGAGTTCCCGACGTTCTCACACCCAGGCACCGAGTTTCTGCACCTGCTGGAAGGCGAACTGATCTACCGCCACGGCAACCAGTTGTACCCGATGCAGGCCGGGGACAGCCTGACATTCGACGGCGACATACCCCATGGTCCCGAGCAACTGGTGCAGGTGCCGATCAAGCTGCTGTCGATCATGAATTACGGAGCGCAAGGGGATTGAGCTCAGACCAACAGCGGCGTACCTTTTAGCGCGCCGCACTTGCGCTGGTTACAGGTATTTCAACCAACTGATATCCCGACGGCGAGCCTTGAGCGCAGCGAACCAGCGCACTGCGGGGAACAGCAGCACTGCCAGCACGATCGAGGTCAGCCAGACGCCCCACATGTTGTCGAAGCCGAAATACTTGCCTTGGTTGGTCCCCCAGATTGCCACGGCAATCAGGTATAGAATTTTCAGGACGTACAGGTGCAGCAGGTAGAAAAACATCGGTGCCGAACCCAGCACAACCAACGGCCGCAACCAGCTTTTCTCCTGACTGCGTTCGAAAGCGATGAGGATCAGCAGACCTGTCCCCAGCGTCAGGCTGATAAAAAGCAGCGATGGCGGGTATTTGGTGATGTTGAAGAAGCTCATGACCGTTTGTACATCGGTCTCGCCAACGCTCCACGGTTTTTCACCGTAGCCGTTGATCATGCGCAGGACCACAAAGCACGACAGCGCTCCCCCACCCCACATCCACAGGTTTGAACGTCGTTTCGCAGCGTCGTAACCACCGGCAAACCAAGGGCCTGCTGCATAGCCCAGCGCGATAATGCCGATCCACGGCAATAACGGGTAAGAGGTACGTAAACGCAGGTTATCGGACAGCTCGATCCAGCCCCGATCATGCAGGATTGCCCAAGGGATGTGCATGGCCGACTCGACGCCGAAGTGCAGTGAGTCCAACAGGTTATGCCCGGCAATGATCACCACGCCGATGACCACCAGCGCCCAGCGCGGAAGAAACACCATCAGCGACAGCGCAACCATGCTCAGGCCGATAGCCCAGATCACTTGCAGGTAGATGATGGTCGGCGGGAACTGGAAGGTCCAGGCGAAGCTCACCAGAGTGAACTCCAGCGCAATCAGGAACAGCCCGCGCTTGAGCAGAAACGCTGAAACGTCGGTTTTGCCCTGGTATTTTTCGCCGTACAAGTACGCTGAAAGCCCGGTCAGCAGAACGAACAGGGGCGCGCACAAATGCGCCAGCGTTCGGCTGAAAAACAGCTCGGGCTCAGTGCTTGCAACGTCCATCGGATCGAGGACCTGACGGTGCAGGAAGAAGGTTTCCCGCACATGGTCCAGCAGCATGAAAAGAATGATCAGCCCGCGCAGAGCATCGATCGAGCGCAGCCGTGATGCTGGCGCGCGGGTTGAGTGAACAGCTGTTGTCATGAAAAATCCAGATCCGTGGCCGGAAGTGCAGTGGGTCGAGGTTGCTCTGTGTCAGAACTCGTTCTGAAGTGCCTTGTAGCCACGCACCAGGTCAATATTGGTGTGTGCCACATCTTCGGAAAACTCCGAAGCCGAAATGCTCACCGGCGGGAATTGCGAAAGATCGGTGCCAGGCCCGATCCGGGTCGTGGACGGCACGTAAAAGTTCTCTGGCAGATCGCGACCATCGACCACCGAATTGTGCCTGACCACGCTGCCATTACCGACCTGGCAATTGAACAGCACACTATTGAAGCCGATGAACACGCGATCTCCGACCATGCAAGGTCCGTGCACGATGGAGCGGTGGGCGATCGAAGTGAACTCGCCAATGGTAACCGCTGCGCCCGATTTTGAGTGAATCACCACACCGTCCTGAATGTTCGAATTGGCGCCGATGACGATCGGTTCCATGTCTCCGGTGGCGTCGACTTCGTCGGCACGGATCACGGCGTATGGGCCGACAAAGACATTGTCCTTGATGATCACCTTGCCGCAGATGATCGCGGTTTTATCGATGTAGGCAGACTCGGCGATGACTGGCAAATGGCCGGAAGGATTTTTACGGATCACGGTATGAAGCCTCAGGACAGGTAGTTGGAAGTCTGCGCGGCTGCATCATGCGGATGCAGGCTTTCGAAGTGACGCACGCTGACGCTGGAGGCTGCATAACGGCCTTCTAGCGCTTGCTGGACCTTGCGTGCTGCGTCTTCGACGTACATCAGGTTTTGCCCGTTGAGCCGGGCGAATGCTTGCTCGTCAGCACGTTTGACGGCGGTTTGTACCGGTGTGCCCAATGCCTGCTCGGCGGTATCGATGAGCCTCATCAAGCCCAGCTCGGACGCCTGCTCCGCCACACGCACCTGGACCGTCGCAACGCTGCGCTGGCTGTGCGGCGTAGCGAACGAGGCGTTCTCGCGCAGCCAGGTCGCAACCTGCATCGGATCGACAAAGGACTGCCTGCCAAAGCGTTCAGTAAATGCTCCCTCCAGCAGCTGTCGAGACAATGCAGCCGAGCACGGGCAGGTAGACGAGTAGGTAATCTCGGCTGAAACGTCGAGGCACAGACGACCGGCGTGCCAAGTGGCGTCAAGTTTCACAGGGTAGGATTTCCAGCCGCTGAGCCCCTCGGTAACCAACGCCGGACGACGGCACAGCAGATTGAAGCTCAACGTGAGTCGGGCGCGGCTGGAATGACAATCAACGTGACTCTCGACCATCGCCTCCATCAAGGCAGACAGTGTATCGGGGCTTAGTATCTGGTGCTCGGCGTACCTGTCGAGCAGCCGGTAGAGCCGCGACATATGGATGCCTTTGACGCTCGGGTCGGCCAGATCGACTTGCAGATCGACATAGGCATGGACAGGGTAGCGAACGCCCGCTTCGGCCAGCCGGACCGGTACTTCGACGCCCTGCATGCCGACCCAGTCTAGTGAAACCAGGGCCGAGGAAACTTCCGTCAGGGCAACGTCTGGGAGGGGGTTGTTCATGTGTGTCGGTCATCTCGTTGGCGAGCTTCGCCGTATGGGCGAAGGCTGATATTGGCGGTTCACGGCTACAGCGTGCAGCCATAAATTAGTTACACTATAACATCATGCCTGTCAGCGTCATCAACCAGACGTTAGTCAACCGCATAGAGCAGCATCAACACTGCCTGCGTTTCAGGTCTTTGCCAGTTCCTCGATCAGAAAATCCCGAAAAGCCGCGACCGCAGCGGGCAGATTGCGCCCGGCCATGCTTTGCAGCTCGATACGACGCGCCTTCATGCCGTCGTCGCTGATAGGCAGCGACTTGAGCTGTTTTTCATGTGCGCGCTTGTCCAGCGTCATCTCGCTGGACAGGCTGATCCCGCCCTCCTCACGGACAAAACGCAGCAGCGCACCGATGTAATTGCTGGTCAGCACAGGATCGAACAACAGGCCCTGTACTCCGCAGCAGATATCAAACAGCTGGCGCAAGGTCGTGTCGGTATTGGTCAGAGCGATGGCATAAGGTTGCAGCTCAGCCAGGGAGACCTCCGTGCGTGAGGCCAATGGATGGTTATGACTGACCACCGCGCAGATTGCACCGCTGTGAATGTGCTCGACCTTGATCTCGTTCTGCGGCGTCAGGCTGAAGGTCAGGCACAGGTCCGCATCACCGGACCGCACCCGCTCGGTGGCCTGGGCCGGCGCGCAGACTTCCATCGAGAAATGGATGCCCTGATACAGCCGCCGGAACCGTGCAATGCACTGTGGCAGGAAGTCCAGGGCAAAACCCTCCGAGCAGGCAACCCGAACGTGACCGCGCTGCAAACCTTGCAGCTCGGTGATTTCCAGCACGACCTGCTCGGCCTCCAGCTGTGACTTTCGCGCGTAGGCTGCCAGACGAATGCCCGCCTCGCTGAGCATCATGCCGCGAGCCTCTCGCTCGAAAAGCAGCGCATCCAGCTCCCGCTCCAGCTTGCTGATTTGCCGACTGACCGCCGATGACGCCACATTGAGTCGGATCGACGCCTCACTGATCGACCCGCAACGTGCCACTTCGAGGAAGTAGCGCAAGGCGGTGGACTGTACGCCGTAGAGTTGCATCGCGTCTCCTGCGTTGCCTTTTCAGCAATGAAAGGTTCGAAATATTGTGCTTGTGGCATTGATACGCTTTGCCTAGAGTCATGTCGAGGCCCAACACAGTCAAAAGAACATGCCGGCCTTGTTGCTCCCCCCTCTTTTCGCATTTGCGACCCACTGCCCTTTGATACATCCACTTTGCCTATTGGAGACGACGGCATGGGAATCAAGGGTTTCGCTCGCAGCATCGCGCTATTGAGCCTGTTCAGCAGTTTCTCGGTCCTGGCCGGCAAGGCTGACGACACACTGGTCTACGCCTCCGACAGCGAACCGGAAAACATCAGTCCCTATCACAACGACCTGCGCGAAGGCGTAATCCTCGGTCGGTTGATCTGGGATAACCTGGTCTATCGCAACCCCGACAACGGCGAGTACCAACCCATGCTCGCCACCAGTTGGAAACAGGTCGACGATACGACCATCGATTTCCAACTGCGCCAGGGCGTGAAGTTTCACAACGGTGACCCATTCACTGCCGATGACGTGGTGTTCACCCTTAATTATGTGGTGTCGCCCGAGTCCAAGGTGGTCACGGTACAAAACGTCGACTGGATCAAGAGCGCCGAAAAATTGGGCGATTACAGTGTTCGTCTGCACCTGAAAAAGCCCTTCCCGCCTGCGCTGGAATACCTCTCCAACGCCGTACCGATGTTCCCGAAAAAATATTTCGAAGAAGTCGGGCTGGCAGGCTTCAGCCGTAAACCGATCGGCACCGGGCCTTACAGGGTGACGGCCATCGCCACCGGCGAAGGCGTGAAAATGGACAAGAACCCGGACTACTTCAAGGACAGCCCACAGGGTCAGCCGAAGATCGGTCACATCAACTTTCGGGTCATCGCCGATGCCGAAACGCGTCTGGCCGAGCTGATGACCGGTGGCGTCGACTGGACCTGGCGGGTGGCGCCGGATCAGGCGGAAAACCTCAAGGCCATGCCCAATCTGGTGGTCACCAGCGGTGCGACCATGCGCATCGGCTTTCTGATTCTCGACGCACGCGGCACGTCCAGCGCCGATTCGCCGATGAAACATCTGAAAGTACGCCAGGCAATCAACTACGCCATCAATCGTGACGGTCTGGCATCGCAACTGGTCGGCGGCGAAAGCAAACCGTTGCAGGTTGCCTGCTACCCCGGTCAGTTCGGTTGCGACACCACGGCGGCCACTGTCTACAACTACGACCCGGCCAAGGCCAAGGCGCTGCTCGCCGAAGCCGGTTACCCGAACGGCTTTGAGACTGAAATATTTGCCTACCGGGACCGCGACTACGTCGAAGCCATCATCGGCAACCTGCGCGCAGTCGGCATCAACGCCAAGCTGCGCTACCTCAAGTACGCGGCGCTGCGTGATCAGCAGCGCGGAGGCAAGGTGCCGATGTCATTCCAGGCCTGGGGCTCGTTCTCGATCCTTGATACCTCGGCCTCGGCCGGCACCTGGTTCAAAGGCAACCCCGACGACAACATCAAGGACCCGCAAGTCCAGGGCTGGCTGCAGACCGCCGATAACGCCCTGGACCCGCAGGTGCGCAAGGACAACTACCGCAAGGCGTTGCAGCGCATCAGCGAACAGGCCTATTGGGCCCCGCTGTTCAACTACTCGATGAACTACGCCTATGTCTCAGACCTGAACTTCAAGCCCTACCCGGACGAACTGCCACGATTCGTACTGTCGAGCTGGAAATAGGCGGTTCGTGAAGCCAATCGGCGAGACCGGCTGTGAGGTGCGTGAAGCACCTTGCAGTATCGGCAGCCAACCCGTCACCCCCTGAACACAAGGTCACTTGCCATGTTCGGATTTCTCTTGCGCCGCCTGGGTATCGCCCTGTGCGTAGCGATCACTGTCTCGGTGATCAGCTTTTCCCTGCTGCACCTGTCCGGCGACCTGGCCACCGCCATCGGCGGCCCGGAAGCCAGCAGCGAGCAGATCGAACAGATTCGCGTGCAATACGGCCTCAACAAGCCATTGGTAACGCAGTATTTCGAATGGCTGGCCGACGTGGTGCGCCTGGACCTGGGCGACTCGTTCTTCTTTCAGGAATCGGTCTACAACCTGATCGCCTCGCGCCTGTCGATCACCCTGGGGCTGGGCGCGATGGCCCTGAGCATTGCGTTGCTGATCGCCATTCCACTGGGCGTGCTGGCTGCCGTGAAGCGCGACACCTGGGTTGACCGCCTGGCACTGAGCATTGCCGTGCTGGGCCAGGCAATGCCGAGTTTCTGGTTCGCGCTGATGCTGATCGTGGTGTTCTCGGTCACGCTGAAATGGCTGCCGGTGTCGGGAAACTCGACCTGGGCACATTTTGTCATGCCAGCCATTGCGCTGGGCTACTACGCCACGCCCGCAATCATGCGCCTGACCCGGGCCGGCATGCTCGACGTGCTCAACTCCGATTACATACGCACCGCACGTGCCAAGGGCCTGCGCCCTGCCACCGTGCTGTTCAAGCATGCGTTGCGTAACGCATTGATCCCGGTGGTCGCACTGGCCGCCGTCGAGTTCGGTTTCATGCTCGGCGGCTCGGTGGTCATCGAAACGGTCTTCTCGCTGCAGGGCATCGGCCAACTGGCCTGGGATGCGATTGCCCGCGACGACTTCCCGGTGGTGCAGGCAGTCGTGCTGTTGATCGCGGTGATCTACATCGTCCTCACTCTGCTGGCCGACGTGCTTAACGCACTGCTCGACCCGCGCATCCGCGTGAAATAGGAGGCCCCATGAGCACAACCACCTCATCGCCGCTATCGATCAACGATTATCAGCCTCCGGCGCGCAGCGTCTGGCGCACGTTGCGCAGCAGCTTCGCACATCGTGGCTTCGCCATCGGCGCGGTACTGCTGCTGATCATCCTGCTCGGCGCGCTGTTCGCGCCCTGGCTGGCACCCTACGATCCTTATGAGCAGGATGTGATGCTGCGCATGAAACCGCCGGTATGGATGGCCAACGGCACTTGGGACTATGTGCTGGGTACTGACAAACTGGGCCGGGATTACCTGTCGCGCCTGCTGTACGGCGCACGCATCTCGCTGTTCATCGGCTTCTCGGCGGCGCTGATCTCTGGCGTCATCGGCACCATCATGGGCCTGTTGGCCGGCTACTTCGGCGGCAAGACCGACGCTGTGATCAGCTACTTGATCACCACACGCCTGGCGATGCCGGTGGTGATGATCGCGCTGGCCTCCGCATCGCTGATCGGCGGTTCCCTGAAGGTGGTGATCGTTCTGCTTGGCTGCCTGCTGTGGGATCGCTTCGCGGTGGTCGTACGTGCCGCCGTGCAGCAGATTCGTGATGCCGAATACGTCGCCTCGGCCCAGGCATTGGGCTGTTCGACGCTGCGCATTCTGGCCAGTGAAATCCTGCCCAACCTGGTCGGTGCCCTGATCGTGGTCGCCACCCTGGAGATGGCCCACGCGATCCTCCTGGAATCAGCGCTGTCTTTTCTCGGGGTCGGCGTACAACCGCCTATTCCATCCTGGGGACTGATGATCGCCGAAGGCAAACCGTACATGTTCTTTTCCCCGTGGGTCATCGCCATTCCCGGCGTCGCCCTGATGGTGCTGGTGCTGGGCATCAATCTGGTCGGCGACGGCCTGCGCGACCTGATCCTGCCCGACGGGCGCAACTGACAGAGGAGCTTCGCACATGGCGCTGTTGCATGTTGAAAACCTGCGTGTCGAGATCCCTCTCGGCCAAGATACGCTTCACGCAGTGCGCGGCCTGGACTTTCAAGTCGAGCGCGGCGAAATGCTGTGCATTGTCGGCGAATCGGGCTGCGGCAAATCCCTGACATCGCTGGCGCTGATGGACCTGCTGCCGCGCAAGGCCCGGCGTACTGCAACGACACTGCGCCTGGACGGCATCGATATGCTGACGCAGAGCGAGCGGCAGATGTGCGACCTGCGCGGCAACCGCCTGGCAATGATTTTCCAGGAACCCATGACCTCGCTGAACCCGGCTTACAGCATCGGCGATCAGCTCAGCGAAGTGCTGACCCGGCATCGCAAGGTGTCCCGCAAGGACGCCCTGCAACGTGCCGCGCAGATGCTCGAAAAAGTCGGGATCAGCAACGCAGGCGAGCGCCTTCGTCAGTATCCGCATCAATTGTCAGGCGGCCTGCGCCAGCGAGTGATCATCGCCATGGCACTGATGTGCGAACCCGACGTGATCATCGCCGACGAGCCGACCACCGCGCTGGACGTCACTATTCAGGCACAGATCCTGCGCCTGATCCGCGACGTTCAGAAAGAGCTTGGGCTGGCAGTGATCTTCATTACCCATGACCTGGGACTGGTAGCGCGCATCGCCGACCGGGTTGCGGTGATGTACGCCGGACAGATCGTCGAAACCGCCCCGGCCGTCGAGCTGTTCGAGAATCCGCAACATCCTTACACCCGCGGCTTGCTGGCAAGCATACCGATCCCCGGACGCACCCAGCCAGGCCAGCCGCTGGGCTCGATTCCGGGTCTGGTGCCCAGTCTGGTCGGCGAGCAACACGGCTGTGCATTTCGCAATCGCTGCCCACAGGCGATTCCGGCCTGCGCGGAAGACGTACCGCCGGTCAATAGCCACGACCACATGACTCGCTGCCTGTTTGCCACAGCGGGCACCGAACCCGTGTTTCACCGTGAGGGTGTACCGTCATGAACACAGCCGTGCAACAGGTCCCCACCACCAGCGTCAAGAAAGACATTGCTCTGGAGCTGTGCGACATCCGTCGCGAATTCAGTATCAGCCGTGGATTTTTCAAACCCAATGCCACGTTGAAAGCCGTCGATGGTGTGTCGCTGCGCCTGATGCGTGGCGAAACTCTCGGGCTGGTCGGCGAATCGGGCTGCGGCAAAAGCACCCTGGCCAAGATGCTCCTCGGCCTGCTTGCGCCCAGCAGCGGTGATGTACTGGTCAACGGCAAGCACTTGGCCGGGACTGACCGCAAGGAGATGGCGCGGCGTATCCAGCCGATCTTTCAGGACCCCTATTCGTCCCTCAACCCGCGCAAAACCCTGCGTGAGATCGTTACGCTGCCGCTGATCGTGCATGACATCGGCACCCACGCCGAACGCCGCCAGCGTGCCGAAGCGATGATGGACGTGGTTGGTTTGCCCAAGCGTGTGATCGACAGCTACCCCAGTCAGCTCTCCGGTGGTCAGCGCCAGCGCGTGGCGATCGCCCGAGCACTGGTGATGCGCCCGGATGTGTTGATCTGCGATGAACCGACGTCGGCCCTGGACGTGTCGGTGCAGGCGCAAATTCTTAATCTGCTACAGGAACTCAAACAGGAATTCGGCCTGACATACCTGCTGATCAGCCACAATCTGGCAGTCATCGAGCATCTGGCCGACCGCGTAGCCGTAATGTACCTGGGACGGATCGTCGAGGAACGCAGCCGCGAATCGCTGTTCGCCAGACCCGGTCATCCCTACACCCAGGCATTGCTCGACTCGGTATTGACCCCCGACCCGCATCTGGGCATTCCCGAACTGGGTTTGCACGGCACCTTCCCCAACCCGATGTCGCCGCCGTCCGGCTGCGCCTTTCATCCGCGCTGCCCGGCCTGTATGAGCGTGTGCAAAGAGCAGTCCCCACTGACAGGCCGCATCGAAGGCGGAACCGTTCGCTGCCACTTGCGCGATACCCCGAAAACCCTGGAGCTGATGCCCTCATGAGTAGCCGTTCGCACGCCATCGAAAACGTCACTGAACAGTTCGACAACGGCGCATTTTTCGCCCTGCTTGGCGAAAGTGTTGCCTATCCGACCCAAAGCCAGGAGGCCGAAAGTCTGCCTGAGCTGTACCGTTATCTTCATGAGTTCATCACGCCGCATGTCGAGCGTCTGGGTTTCAGCGTTGCCGTGCACCACAACCCGGTCGCCGGACGCGGGCCGCTGATGATCGCGACGCGCATCGAGGCCCCTGAAATGCCGACGCTGCTCAGTTATGGCCATGGCGATGTGGTTCGCGGCTATGACGCGCAATGGCAGCAAGGCTTGTCCCCGTGGCAAGTCGTCGAACGTGGCGAACGTTGGTACGGGCGTGGCACCGCGGACAACAAAGGCCAGCACCTGATCAATCTGACCGCCCTGGAACAAACCCTCAAAGCACGCGACGGCAAACTGGGTTTCAACGTTAAACTGCTGCTGGAGATGGGCGAAGAAGATGGCTCTCCCGGCCTCGGTGCGTTCTGCCAGGCCCACGCTGGAGAGCTTGCCGCAGACATTTTCATCGCCTCCGACGGCCCACGCCTGGCAGCGGCGCGCCCTACCCTGTTTCTTGGCTCGCGCGGCGTGTTCAATTTCGAACTGACGGTGAACCTGCGCGAAGGCGCGCACCATTCCGGCAACTGGGGCGGGCTGCTGGCCAACCCCGGCATCATTCTGGCCAATGCCATCGCCAGCATGGTCGATGAGCACGGCCGGGTGAAAGTCGCGGGGCTCATGCCCACCGCCATTCCCGAAGCGGTCAAAACTGCGCTAGCGGATATCGAGGTCGGCGGCGGCCCCGGCGATCCGGACATCGACCCCGATTGGGGCGACCCGGCGCTGTCGCTCAGCGAAAAAGTCTTCGGCTGGAACACCCTCGACGTTCTCGCCTTCAAGACCGGCAACCCGGACGCACCGGTACACGCCATTCCCGGCAAGGCGCATGCGCTGTGCCACATTCGCTTTGTGGTCGACAGCGACTACAACGCCTTTATCCCAGCGGTGCGTGCCCACCTGGACGCCCACGGTTTCACTCAGGTCGAGGTCCGGCAGACGCGCATGGACGTAATGCACGCCACGCGCCTGTCACCGAACAGCCCGTGGGTCGGCTGGGCATTGGAGTCGTTGGCCACCACCACCGGCAAGAAGCCTGCACTGCTGCCTAATCTGGGCGGTTCACTGCCCAACGATGTGTTCGCCGAAGTGCTGGGCCTGCCGACGGTCTGGGTGCCACACTCATACCCGGCGTGCTCGCAGCATGCCCCCGACGAGCATTTGCTGGCTCCGGTGGTCAAAGAAAGTCTGCAAATCATGGCCGGACTGTTCTGGGACCTGGGAACCGACGGCGCACGGCTGACCCGCGAGCATCGGGCACAGGGGCTGAGTGAATGAACGAGGCACAACGGCAGGCAACCGACTGGCTGAGCGGGCAGTACGAGGCGATGGAAGCGCTGTTGCAGAGCCTGGTCGACACCGACTCCAACAGTTACGACAAGGCCGGGGTGGATGCGGTCGGCGAACTGCTCGCCGCGCAATTGCAGGCCGACGGGATCAGCGTCGAACGTATCCCGGTTGAGGGTTTCGGCGACGTACTGCTCGCCGAGCTGCCCGGCGGCCCCGGAAAACCGGTGCTGCTGCTGGGGCACCGCGACACGGTATTTCCCAAAGGCACTACGTCCACTCGCGGCTATACCAAAGATGCCAAGCTGGCCTACGGCCCAGGCGTGGCCGACATGAAAGGCGGTCTGGTACTGAACTGCTTTGCGCTGAAAGCGTTGAAACGTGTCGTTCCGCTGCCGTTTCCGGTACAGATCCTCTATACCGGCGACGAAGAAATCGGCTCCGCCAGCGCTCGTGTTCACATCGAAAAGTACGCACGTCAGGCGCGCGCGGTGCTCAACCCGGAACCGGGACGTGCCAGCGGCAACGTGGTCAGTGCCCGCAAAGGCGGTGCCACGCTGATCATCGAAGTGAACGGCCGCGCGGCGCATTCCGGGGTCAATCACGCCGACGGTGCCAGCGCCATTCAGGCGCTCGCGCACAAGGTGATCAAGCTGCATGCGCTGACCGACTACGCAGCGGGCATTACCACCAACGTCGGCTTGATCTCGGGCGGCACGTCCAGCAACACCGTTGCGCCCACTGCAACGGCAAAACTCGACGTGCGCTTTGTCGAACTCCGCCAATGGGATGAAATTCTCGCCGCAGTCCAGGCCATCGTCGCCGAAGAGGAGCTGCCCGGCACATCGGCCAGGCTGCTGGAAGCCACGACCTTCCTGCCCATGGAAGCCCGCCACAGCACTGAACTGCTGAGTATCTATCAGGGCCTTGCACAGGAACTGGGCTTCAGCGTGGACGGCGAGTTCACCGGCGGCTGCGCCGATTCGGGTTTCACCGCCAGCCTGGGTATCCCCACTCTGTGCGGCCTCGGCCCGGTCGGCGGCAAGGTACACACCGACCGTGAGTATCTGGAGCTTAATACCCTGGTGCCCAGAGGCCAGGCGCTGGTGGCAACGATACTGGCGCTGGGGGATGTTTGAAGAGACTGCCCACGTGCGCCCGACCTGGAAAAAGAGGCGCGACGCAGATGTGTGACGCAGAGCGTCACGAAATGCATTCCCACGCGGAGCGTGCGGAACGATGACATTCGGGAGAACACTCCATGCAAAATTCGTCCGAGCTGCTCGGTAAATCCGCCACCGAACTGCGTGCGCTGATCGGCAACAAACAGCTCTCTCCGGTGGAATTACTGGACGCCTGTATCGAGCGGATTGAACGCCTGAACCCGAAGATCAACGCTTTTGCCGCGACCTGTTTCGAGCGCGCCCGCGACGAGGCGCTGCTGGCCGAGCATGCCGTGATGCAAGGCAGACCACTCGGGCTGTTGCATGGCCTGCCCATCGGCATCAAGGATCTGGAAGAAACCGCCGGCGTGCTCACTACCTACGGCTCACCCTTGTTCCGCGACAATATCCCTGCGCAGGACAACCTGTTCGTGGCCCGCCTGCGCGCTGCCGGAGCGATCATGGTCGGCAAGACCAATGTTCCGGAACTGGGCGCAGGGGCCAATACCCGTAACGTGGTCTGGGGCGCGACCGGAAACCCGTTCAATCCCGAGCTGAACGCCGGTGGGTCTTCGGGTGGCTCAGCCGCCGCGCTAGCCGTAGACATGGTGCCGTTGTGCAGTGGCTCGGACACCGGTGGTTCGTTGCGCATTCCCGCGGCACTGTGCGGCATCGTTGGCCTGCGACCTTCGCCGGGGCTGGTGCCGAGCGAACGCAAGAAACTCGGCTGGACGCCGATCTCCGTGGTCGGCCCGATGGGCCGCAACGTCGCCGACACGCTGCTGCAACTGCGCGCCAGCGCCGGGCTGGGGCAGTCCGATCCATTGAGTTATGCCATTGCCGATGACGAGTTTGCACCACGCACCGTCGACCTCAGCCAACTGCGGGTCGGCTATAGCGAAGACTTTGGCGCGTGCGCAGTCGATGACACAATCCGTGCCGTCTTTCGGGAAAAAATCAACGCCCTGAAATCACTGTTTAAATCCTGCGAAGCCATTGACCTGAACCTGACCAGCGCCCATCGCACCTTCGACGTACTGCGTGCCGAAGCCTTCGTTGCCGGGCTGCAAGACGCTCACGACCGGGATCCTGATGCGCTGGGACCCAACACCCGCGCCAATTTCGACATGGGTGCCGCGATGTCGCTGCAAGACTGCGTCAAGGCACATGGCGAGCAGAGCCTGATCTTTCGCGGCTTCCAGAAACAATTCGAACACTACGACCTGATCCTCGCGCCCACCACGCCAGTCTCGCCCTTCCCCTGGAGCGAACTGTACCTGCGCGAAGTCAACGGCGTGCCACTGGACAATTACTATCGCTGGCTGGCGCTGTGCTACACCATCACCCTGACCACCAACCCGGCACTGTCCCTGCCCTGCGGCACTGACCACAACGGCATGCCGTTCGGGTTACAGGTGATCGGCGGATTTCGGGGCGACGCTAAACTGCTCGCCTGCGCAGCGGCGCTCGAGCAGGCAACACTGAATGATCCACGCCTGTCACGTCCGCGTCCCGACCTGCAGAAACTGCTGGCCTCGGCGGTCGACCTGACCCACATCGTCACGCATCCGCCAGTTTATGGTGGGTCGAGAACGGGCAAGCCGGAGATTGGTGCGATGTGAACGTGGCGCAGCCAGGTTCGGAAAGATGAGGGGCAAAATCTGCCCCTCAACGTGGAAGCACGTTACTTGGGCAACGCGTAAGCAATCACGTAATCGCCACGGTCAGGCGATTGGCGGGCACCACCGGCGGTAAGCACAATGTACTGCCTGCCGGTCTTGGGCGATACGTACGTCATCGGGCCGGACTGGCTGCCCACGGGCAGGCGGGCCTTCCAGATTTCGTTGCCGTTGCCGCTGTCGAAGGCGCGCAGATAAAAGTCCTGGGTGCCGGCGAAGAACAGCAAGCCCGACTGTGTGGACAACGAAGCGCCCAGCGTCGGCATGCCGATCGGGATCGGCAGGCCCATGCGAATACCCATCGGGCCAGTGTCTTTCACGGTGCCGACCGGGACCTGCCACATGAGCTTTTTGGTCTTCAGGTCAATCGCTGACATGGTGCCGAACGGCGGTGCCTGGCACGGAATGCCGACGGCAGACAGGAAGCGCTGGCGCATGGCACCGAACGGTGTACCGGTCTGCGGCACGACGCCCATTTCGATACCGCTGGCACCGGCGGCGATCTTGTCGCGCGGGATCATGTAGTTAGCCAGGCCCAGACGCATGTCATTGACGAACATATAGTTGTTGGTCGGGTCGACTGAGACACTGCCCCAGTTCATGCCGCCCAGCGAGCCTGGGAACTGCAACGCAGGGTCCAGGCCTGGCGGTGTGTAAACGCCCTCGTGACGCATGCCTTTGAAAGCGATGCGGCACATCAACTGGTCGAACGCCGTAGCACCCCACATGTCGGACTCTTTGAGGGTCTGGTTGCCGATCGACGGCATGTCCACCGAGAACGGCTGAGTCGGCGAATAGCGCTCGCCCGGCACATTACCCTGCGGTACAGGGCGCTCTTCGACACGCGAGATCGGCACGCCGGTTTCGCGGTTGAGCAGGAAAATCTCGCCCTGCTTGGTGACTTGCGCCAATGCTGGCTGCGTACCGCCCTTGCCGTCCGGGATGTCATACAGCAACGGCTGGGCCGGAATGTCGAAGTCCCACAGATCGTGGTGGGTCATCTGGAAGTTCCAGCGCACCTGACCGGTTTTGACGTCCACCGCAACGACTGAGGAGGACCATTTGTCGTCCTGCTCGGTACGCGTCCCACCGAAAAAATCGGGTGTAGCGTTACCGGTCGGCAGGTAGATCAGGCCGAGCTTGTCATCGTAGGACATGGCCGACCAGACGTTCGGCGTGCCACGCGTGTAGGTTTCGCCTGCTGGCGGACGCTTGTTGGTATTCGGGTTACCCGGATCCCAGGCCCAGACCAGCTCGCCGCTATTTACGTCGAAAGCACGCACCACGCCTGGAGGTTCGCCGGTGGAGAAGTTGTCGGCAACACGACCGCCCACCACAACCACATTGCCCGCCACCAGCGGCGTAGAGGTCTGCTGGTAGTAGCCTTCCTTGACTTCGCCCATGTCGGTTTTCAGATCGACTACGCCTTGATTACCAAAGTCCTTGCAGGTCTCTCCAGTCCTGGCGTCGAGTGCGATCAGGCGAGCGTCGCCAGTCGGCAGAAACACGCGTGTGGCACACGCGGCAGTTGGCTGGGCAGGTGCGTCGGCTGCGGGTGCGGCGAAGTAGCCCAGGCCGCGGCAGCGCTGCCAGTTGGGCGCACTGCCCTGCGGGTCGAACTTCCAGCGTTGGGTGCCGGTGTCCGCATCCAGTGCAAAAACTTTGCCGTAAGCGGTACAGGTGTAAACCGTATCGCCGATCTGCAGCGGAGTGTTCTGGTCTTCTGCACCGGCACCGGTGCTCTGCGGAATGTCGCCGGTGTGGAAGGTCCAGGCAACCTGCAGCTTGTCGACATTGCTCTTGTTGATCTGATCCAGAGCAGCGAACCGGTTACCTGCCGGGGTGTTGCCCCAGTGTGCCCAGTCCTTCTGCTCGGCACCCGGCGCTACCGGGACAATAGGCGGCACGCTGCTGGCGCTAATCACAGGACTCGGTACAAACATGTAGCCAATGGTTGCCACAACACCAATGGCCAGCAAACCGGCCAAGCCATATGCGCCAAGACCTGCCTGAGCACCTGAGGCGCGAACCAGTGTCGGGTAGATCAGCGCAATCACCAGGCCGATCACGGCAAAGGTCAATAGGCGGGACACCAGCGGCCAATAGTGCAGGCCTGCATCCGAGATAGCCCAGATGAAGGTCAGTATCAGGGCGATGCCATACAACAAGGCACCTTTGGGTTTGCGCACAGCGATCAGCGCACCACTGATCAGCATCGCCAGCCCCATCAGCAGGAAGAACCAGCTGCCGCCCAATGTCACCAGGTAGCCACCGCCACCTGCCAGACCGAGCCCGATCAGGGCGATCAGTACTCCCAGCCCGAGCAGCAGCAACCTGCTGCCAGCACCTGTGTATTGCTTGTTTGTCATTTTTCAAACCTGTCGGATTTTTACAGCCGAACAGAATGTACCAAACGGTTCATAATGACAAATTGTCGCAGCCTGCTCGACGCCTGCAATACGCGTTTTCGGGCGATCAGCGAACAATTTTTCTGTTCGCATCTGTGTCTAAAATGTCATTCCATCCCGGCCGATCAGTACCTGAAGCGGCAGTTGCTTCGCTTGCCCCATCAACCATGCATCCAGCGTGTGACCGATGTGCGTCAATACGGCTTTACCTGGTCGTAAAAGGTCAATGGTTTCCAGCGCCAGGGTCAGGTCATTGTGATTACGTGGCGGCTGAGGCTGCGGGGGCATGGAGCAATCGAGAATCAGCACGTCCAGCGGATGACGTTGCAGGAATTCGCGGGTGTCGTCAGGCAAGCCGACGGTGTCGGTCAGGTAGGCAAAACGTTGCCCGTCGCCTTCGAACATGTACCCGAACGTGGGCTTTGAGTGCGCCAGCGGCAGCGCCGTAACGTGCAGTGCGCCCAGTGCTCGGGTTTCGAAGGCTGCAAACGGCTGGCTGAAATCGAGAATGCCAGGGTGCTTGTAAAGATCGGCCAGGCCTTCCGGGTCAGCAGGGCCGTGGACCGGAATCACCAGCCCCTGGCCCCAGCGCAGGTGCAGCAGGCCTTGGGCATGATCGGCATGGTAATGCGTCTGCAGGATGCCGCTCAGGCTGCGCGGCGGGAAACGTTCGGCAAGGTCGGTCAGACCACTGTCGATCAACCAGCGCTGATCGGCGCATTCAATCAGCGCGCTGCACGGCAAACGCCGCAGGTCCTGATTCGCCCGTGCCGCCGAGCAGGCCGGGCACTGGCAACCGTAGACGGGCACCTGCCGTGCATCACTGGTGCCCAGCAGGGTCAGGCGCATGCGTCACGCCGCTCCATCAGGTCGATAAGCGTGGCGACGGTCTGTTGCAGATCAGCAGAATTGTCCAGCGGGAAGACGTGCGGATTGTTCGCGAGTAAATCTCCGGCAAAGCGCGAGTTGCGCGCAAGACGCTCCTCGATTTCCGGCAGGGTTTCCCTGTTGCGCGCCAGCAGACGCTGGCGCAGCACGTTCTGGTTGACGGTCAGCAGCACCGCGAGCAACGTCGGGTAACGCATTTGCGCTTTCTGCAGATGCGCCCGGGAGCCGTTGATCAACACGTCGTGGCCCTCCAGCAGCCACTGATCGATCTCGACGGGAATGCCGTAGTGCAAGCCATTGGCCTGCCAGCTCAAGGCAAACGCGCCACGCTCGCGCATCTGCTCGAACTGTTCGACCGTCACCGCCTGCGCCGCCTCGCCCACCGCTTCGGCGGAACGGGTGATCACCCGCCGGACAACCCGGCAGTTGCGTTGCGCCAGCGCTTCACGGGCTGCATCCAGCAGGCTGTCCTTGCCTGAACCGGATGGCCCGATGAGATAGATCAACCTGCCAACCATCAAAACACCCTCTTGCCTTGTCGCCAGACCTTGTCGATAACCGGCAGGCCTGCATGATTGCGCGCCTGAATCAGATCAGCGCGCAGACCGATGCGAATCTCGCCACGATCCGCCAACCCTGCCGCAACAGCGGGCGTGCGGCTGACCATATTGATCGCTTGCGGCAGCTCGCAGTCATTGTCCTGTTCGGCCAGCATGAACGCGGCCTGCAACAGACTGGCCGGGTAGTAGTCGCTGGACAGAATGTCCAGCAGCCCGTTTCTGGCCAGCGATGCTGCCGCCACGTTACCGGAGTGCGAGCCGCCGCGCACGATGTTCGGTGCGCCCATCAGCACGCTCATGCCCAGTTGTCGACAGCCGCGGGCCGCTTCCAGTGTGGTCGGGAATTCGGCGATGTTCATGCCGAAACCTGCCGATTCCTCGACATGCGCCATGGTTGCGTCGTCGTGGCTGGCAATCGACAGGCCACGCGCCAGGCACAGTTCGACAATCGCGCGCCGGTAGCGGTCGGCGTACTCGGTGGAGTTGGCGACCTGCTCGACGATGAAGCGATCCATTTCCTCATGATTCATGTGGTACTTGCCCATGTAGTACTCGCGGTACTTGGACTCCAGGGCAAACTGACGCTGGCCGGGCGCGTGGTCCATCACCGAGACCAGTTGCACCAGCGGCTGGTCGACCAGGTCACGAAACACGCTCAGGGTATCCGGATGACTGACCTCGCAACGCAGGTGCAACAGGTGCTCGGCGCGGGTCAGGCCCGCTGCGTTGGCGTCGGCAATCGCCTGAAGCATCGCGGGCAGTTGCTGCATGCGCTTGCCTTTGGGGTTGATGTCGCCAATCGACAGTGCATCGAACACCGTGGTAATACCGGCCGCGACGATTTGCGCATCATGACTGATCACCGCCGACATCGACGGCCAATCGACACCCGGCCGTGGCGACAGGTGCTTCTCCAGGTTGTCGGTGTGCAATTCCACCAGCCCCGGCAGCAGGTAATCGCTCTGCATGTCCTGAGCCTGGCTCAGTTGGCTGCGCCCACTCTGAACCTCGGCAATCAGGCCGTCGCGGACCACAACTGTGCCGACGAACACCTGCTCGGCAGTCACCACACGGGCGTTACTGAAGATCTGTTCGTTCAGCATTGCAGCAACTCCTTGGCGGTGAGGTCCACCGGGCTCATGTCGAGTTGACGATTGGCGACTGCCTCGCGGGCGTCGCGGTCATGGAAAATACCGATCAGTGCGGCACCGGCCTGTTTGGCCTCATCGACCAGATCCAGCACCACCTGACGGTTGGCGTCGTCCAGCGAAGCAGTTGGTTCGTCGAGTAACAAAATCGGCCACGGCACCATGAATGCACGGGCGATGTTGATACGCTGCTGTTCACCACCGGAAAAGGTGCTGGGAGCCAGTGGCCAAAGGCGCTGGGGAATGTTCAGCCGGTTCAGCAGCAGCTGTGCGCGCTCCTGGGCCTGTTCGCGCGACCAACCGCGTGCGAGTGCTGGCTCCATCACTACATCCAGGCTCGATACACGCGGAATGACGCGCAAGAACTGACTGACGTAGCCGAGCGTTTTGCGACGTACTTCAAGCACCTGGCGCGGGGTCGCCCCGACCAGCTCGGTCCACTGGCCTTCGTGCTGCACGCGGACACTGCCAGCGGCAGGCAGGTAGTTGCCGTACAAAGTGCGCAACAATGTGCTTTTACCCGCGCCGGACTGTCCGCTGAGCACCAGGCATTCACCTGCGCGCACCGAGAAATTGAGCCCGCGCAGCACATTGAGAACCACGCCATTGTGCTGATGCAGGGTAAAGGTTTTCGAGAGGTCACGGACCTCGATCAACGTTGTCATCGGGCTCACCTCATCTGTACAGGCTGTTCGGACAGTGCGACTCATGGCTGCAATACCGAGGACACCAACAGTTGTGAATACGGATGCTGCGGGTCATCGAGAATCTGATCGGTCAGGCCGCTCTCGACCACTTCCGAGCGCCGCATGACCATCAGCCGATCAGCCAGCAACCGCGCGACCGCCAGGTCGTGAGTGACAATGACCACGGCCAGGTCCAGCTCTCGAACCAGACCACGCAACAGGTCGAGCAACCGTGCCTGCACCGACACATCCAGCCCACCGGTGGGTTCGTCCATGAACACCAGCCTCGGGCTGGACACCAGATTGCGGGCGATCTGCAGGCGTTGCTGCATGCCGCCGGAAAATGTGCGCGGCAGATCATCAATGCGTAGCGGGTCGATCTCGACCTGGCTCAGCCAGTCCACCGCTGCGCTGCGCAATTGCTGATAATTGCGCACGCCCTGGGCCATCAGGCGCTCGCCGATATTGGCTCCGGCAGAGACGCCCATACGCAGGCCGTCACGCGGGTTCTGTTCGACAAAGCCCCACTCGGTACGTAACAAGGTACGACGCTGCGCTTCGCTGGCACTGTACAAGTCGAACCAGTCACCCTCCTTGCCGCGATAATCGATGCTGCCGCGATCCGGCGGGCAACGTCCGCTCAACAGCGACAGCAGCGTGGACTTACCCGAGCCCGATTCGCCGACGATACCCAGCACTTCGCCGGGATACAGGTCGAAACTCACGTCCTGGCAACCCTTTTGCACCCCGTACAGACGGGTCAGGCCGCGCACCTTGAGCAGCGGTTGCGCAGGTTCGGGCTGGCGGTCGCCCGCCGGGTTCAATGAGAGAGCACTGATCATCGGGCGTTCTCCTGCTGTTTGACGCGTTGGGCGCAGTAATCGGTGTCGGAGCAGACAAAGCTCTGCGTCCCGGCGTCGTCAAGAATCAGCTCGTCGAGAAAGGAGTCATGGCTGCCGCAGATTGCGCAGCACTGCTCCCAGCGCTGCACTTCAAACGGGTGATCTTCAAAGTCCAGGCTTACCACCTGGGTAAACGGCGGCACGGCGTACAGACGCTTTTCCCGTCCTGCACCGAACAGCATCAGCGCCGGGCTCATGTGCAGCTTGGGGTTGTCGAATTTCGGAATTGGCGACGGGTCCATCACGTAACGCTCATCGACCATGACCGGGTAAGCGTAACTGGTAGCGATATGGCCGAAGGTAGCGATGTCTTCGTAGAGCTTGACGTGCATGACACCGTAATCATCCAGCGCGTGCATGGTGCGGGTTTCGGTTTCCGACGGCTCGATAAAGCGCAGCGGCTCGGGAATCGGCACCTGATAGACCATGATCTGGTCGGCGTGCAACGGTGTTTCCGGAATGCGGTGACGGGTCTGGATGACGGTCGCCTCGGGGGTGCGCTCGGTGGTGGCGATGCCTGCCGTACGGGCAAAAAAGCGTCGTATCGAGACCGCATTGGTGGTGTCGTCAGCGCCTTGGTCGATGACCTTGAGCACATCATCGGCCCCCAGGATTGCAGCGGTCAGTTGCATCCCGCCGGTGCCCCAGCCATAAGGCAGCGGCATCTCGCGTCCGCCGAACGGCACCTGATAACCGGGAATCGCCACCGCCTTGAGCAAGGCACGGCGAATCATGCGTTTGGTCTGTTCGTCCAGGTAAGCGAAGTTGTAGGCATCGTCCCGTACGGGCATTTGCTGTGCGGTGTTCATGGGTGCATTGCTCATTGGTCGCTCTCCGGATTCGGTGCGGACTTGCGCAGCTTGCGGATCAACTCCAGCTCGGACTGGAAGTCCACGTAATGCGGCAGCTTGAGGTGCGAAACAAAACCGGCCGCCTCGACGTTGTCGCAATGCGCCAGCACGAATTCCTCCTGCTGGGCCGGGGAGCGGACTTCTTCGTTGAATTCCCCGGCGCGCAACGAGCGGTCCACCAGTGCCATGCCCATAGCCTTGCGCTCTGCGTTGCCGAATGCCAGGCCGTAGCCACGGGTGAATTGCGCCGGTTCGCTGGCCGAACCAACGAACTGGTTGACCATCTCGCATTCGGTCACTTCGATGTCGCCGATCACAATCGGAAAGCCCAGCTCTTCAGGCTCGATCCAGACCTCTACCTCGCCGATGCGGATTTCCCCGGCGAACGGATGGTTGCGCCCGTAACCACGCTGGGTCGAATAGCCGAGCGCCAGCAGAAAACCCTCGTCGCCACGGGCCAGCGCCTGCAAACGCTGGGCACGACTGGACGGATACTCCAGCGGTTCGCGGGTAATGTCCGCGATGCTCTCGCCATCGTCCACTTCAGGTTTGATCAACCCTTCTTTGGCCAGCAACCCCAGCACTCGTGGGCAGGGTTGCAGCGTTGCATCCGGCGCCACGTCCGGGCCAGGGTGCTCGCCTTCGGCCAGCAAGGTGAAATCCAGCAGGCGGTGGGTGTAGTCAAAGGTCGGGCCCAGCAGTTGACCGCCGGGGACGTCCTTGAACGTGGCCGACAGGCGACGGTTGAGCTGCATGTTCGACGTGTCGATGGGCACGCTGGCGCAAAAACGCGTCAGCGTCGTGCGGTAGGCGCGCAGCAGGAAGATCGCTTCGATCAGATCCCCTGCCGATTGCTTGATCGCCAGCGCGGCCAGCTGCGGGTCATACAGCGAGCCTTCGCTCATGACCCGTGCAACTGCCAGTGGCAGTTGCTGACGGATCTGCTCGACGTCGAGCTCGGCAATGCCTGTATCGCCACGACGCTTGTTGGCCAGCAGACGGTGAGCATTATCGATGGCCTGTTCGCCACCCTTGACCGCGACGTACATCAGGCACACTCCTGCACGCGAGTGCTGCGTGGCAAGCCGAGCATCTGACTGCCCGACAGAAAAAACACATCCAGCCCGCAGGGGAAGACATTACGTGCTTCTCGCTCGGCCCAGAAACCTTCTTCCAGCGGCAAGGCCACCGGATTCTGCTGCTCGATACCGGGACCGCTCCAGCCAAGCGCACGCCCGCCTTCCAGGCCTGGCAGCTGGATCAACAAGGTGCAGGACTGATCCGGGTAGCGATCATTACCGGTATCGAAACCATGCAGATCGCAGGCAGTCGACGCATCGAGCAGCGCAAAGCGTGCAGCGTGCCGGTCGCTGACAATCGGGCTGCCGCAATGAAAGGCAATATTCGCGCGAATCGCCGGGGTATCAAATGCCGGGGCAAGCCAGAGCGGAGTGTCCAGGTCCAGTAGCGCCAGGCACAGGGCATGAGTTGCACTGTCCAGGCCCTGCAAGGCAGGTGGCTGGTGTCTGGCGGGCAGAGTCTGAATCACACCCGGGCCGGACAAGGCCTTGAGCGCCAGGCGAAAACTGCGCTGGGCATCCAGCACCGGATCGGTGAAGGCAGGTTGCAGAAGGACGGCATTCATCAGTCTTCTCCTCGGACCAGGGTAAAGAACTCGACTTTGGTTGCAGCAGCTTCGGCGTCCTTGCGCGCCCGACGTTCGGCTTGCGCACGTGCCAGCGGCTCGATCAGTTCGGACAGCCACCAGTTCTGTTGCGCCCCTTGCAGATGAGCGTCGGCCAGGGCTGCCAGTTCGGCATGGCGCTTGTCGCGCCCGGCCAGATAGCTGTAGCCGGTACGACCGTCAGCCAGGCGAACCACACAACGCGTCACGCTCATCTCGCCAAGATTGAAGGCCGAACCGGTCCCGCCCATACGGCCGCGCACCAGCGTCATGCCGATTTCCGGAGCGCGGATCATCTGGTAATCGGTATCGCGCAACGCCGCTTCGTGACGCTGCAACTGTTCGCGGCTCGGCTCATCGACCAGGGCGCGCGCCAGCACGCTCATCCAGTGCTGACGCGCGGCCGTTTCAGGGGTTGCTTGCATGGAACACCTCGGTGTCAGTCAGTCGGTTGGCTGCCAGCAATCTGCTTGCCGGCCATCGGGTTAAAAGCCATTTGATACTGGAAGCGGTCAGAGCGACTGACCGAGCGGGAAAGCTCGATCGGCCGCCCCGCCCGGTCACACGAGACCGTCAACACGGTCAGCGCAGGCATATGTCGGGGCATCAGCAGCAGCCCGGCCTCTTCACGGGATGGCAGGCGGGCACCGATCAGACTTTGCGCGCGACTCAACGACAACGTGCGCTCGGCCAGATACTGGCGAACCGAACCGCCCTGATAATCCGCCAGCACAGCGCTGTAGCTGGCACTGTAGCGATGGCAGATCAGGCTCACGGACTGGCCGTCCAGCTTGCGTAGCGTCTGCAGTTCGATCAACGGCGCGTGCTCGTCCAGGCCCAGGTACAACGCATCTTCGTGGCTGGCGAGGCATTCGCGACGCGCCAGCAGAATGGCCTCCACACCGATGCCTTGCGCCGACAGCGACTGGCTGTAGGCACTGTCGACCTGCATCGGATAGATCAGCGGACGTTCCAGCACCTGCGTGCCTTTGCCCTGACGGCGCAGCACACTGCCCTCACGCACCAGTTCATCCACGGCGCGGCGGATCGTGTGACGGTTGACGCAGAAACGCTCGGCTAACTGAAACTCGGCGGGCAGATAATCGCCGGGCCGATACGTGGCCAGTTCATCGCGCAGGGTTTCAGCCAGTTCCAGATACATCGGCTCGACTTGTCTAGACAACTGCATGGTTAAAAAAAGTGTTCATTGAACACCCCTCTTCTGTCAGATGAATTGCTTGCGCAGGCGCTGCGACATGATGTCGATGACGCTTACCACAACGATGATTACCAGCAGCACAGCGCTGGTCTGGACGAACGCAAAGGCACGGATGTTTTCCCAGAGAATGACGCCGATGCCCCCGGCACCGACCATGCCCACTACGGTCGCCGAGCGCACATTGGATTCGAACCGGTATAAAGCGTAGGAGATCCACAGCGGCATGACCTGAGGAATTACACCGTAGATGACTTCTTGTAAAGCACTGGCACCGGTGGCACGTACGCCTTCGACAGGACCAGGCTCTATCGCTTCGACCGCTTCGGCGAACAGCTTGGCGAGCACGCCGGTGGTGCTGATCCAGAGTGCCAGTACCCCGGCAAACGGACCCAGCCCGACCGCGACCACAAAGAGCATCGCAAAAACCATTTCGTTGATCGAACGACAAGCATCCATGCAGCGCCGCAGCGGCAGATGAATCCACCACGGCGTGATGTTTTCGGCGCAAAGAATGCCCAGCGGTATCGAACAGACAATCGCCAGCGCTGTGCCCCACAGAGCGATCTGGAGGGTCACCAGCATTTCCTTGAGGTAGCTGCGCCACTCACGAAAGTCCGGCGGGAAGAAGTCGGCGGCAAATGTCGCCATGTTCGACGAGTCCCGAACCAGCGCCATCGGGTTCATTTCTGCGCCCTGCCAGGCCCAGGCCAGTGCCGCGAGCAATAGCCCCCAGCCCAGGTAACGCAATCCGTTGGGCTTGCCTGCAATCCGGGCATAGGCAACTTGAGTGGTCATGGCAAACTCCTGATAGCGGACGGAACGCTCAACCTGCCGAACTGCCTGCGGTTTTCTGGTTCAGTTCGGTAATGCGCTCCTGCAATTTGCTCAGGCTGGCATCGATGTCCTTGAGCCGGGCAGCTTTCTCCTGAGCGTCCAGCGTGGTGCTGGCAACCACTTCAGTGCGCTGCTTGAACAGTTCAAGTTGACGAATGGGTAACAACTGGTCATCGCTGGACTTGAGGAACTTGCCCATCTGCATGTTCTTCAGAACGGTTTTCTCTTCGTCGGTATTACCGTAACTGGCGAAGAATTCACGAATCTTCGCTTTGTTTTCGTCTGACAGTGCCTTGCTCCAGACAATCGGATCGGCTGGAATCAACGGTGATTTCCAGATCACCTTGAGCTGCTCGACCTTGTCGGGCTGGGTCACCGCCAGGCGGTCCCAGCTTTCGGTATTGAAGGTTGCAACGTCCAGTTGGCCCTTGGCGACACTCAGGGCATTGACCTCGTGGCTGGAGTTCAAGGTGCGCTTGAAGGCAGTGGACGCATCCACATTGTTTTTGGCAAACACATAATAACCAGGCACCAGATAGCCCGAGGTAGAGTTCGGGTCACCGTTGCCGAAGGTCAGGCTCTTGGCGTTCTTGAGCATGTCGTCGACGGAATTGATCGGACTGTCCTTGCGCACGATCAGCAAGCTCCAGTAGCCGGCGTCGCCATTGGCGGCAGAGGTCTGGGCAAAAATCTCGCCGTTGGAGCGGTCAACCGCTTCCATGGCGGCCTTGTTGCCCAGCCAAGCCACATCGACCTTGTTGAAACGCATGCCCTGGATCAGACCGGCGTAATCGGAGGCGAACGTGGCGTTGACTTTAAGGCCGGTCTTGCGGCTCATGTCATCGAGAAACGGCTGCCAGATACTTTTCAGGTTTTGCGATGACTCGGTGGACATGATGCCGAAATTGATGGCTTTTTCTTCTGCCGCCTGGACCGTGCCCAACGCGCAGGCGGTCAGCAAGGCGGCAGAGGCGAAAAGACGACCGATACGCTTGAACATGCAGGCTCTCCTGATAATGGGTTGATGTCAGAACTTCAGACTTTAGCCAGCTCCAGGCGTGGCTTGTGGCGAACACGACGGCTTCGCTCGGTGATCATCAGGCTCGCGTCAGCGTCTGCGCCGTAAAGGTCATTGAGGAACTGTTTGCTGAGATCCTCTGCCTGGCCATCAAAATGAATCCGCCCTCCCTTGAGAGCCACAGCACGTGGGCAATAGCGCACGGCGTAATCCACCTGATGCAGGGTGACGACGACGGTCTTGCCGTCGCGGCGATTGATGTCGGCAAGAATTTCCATGACCCGGCGGGCCGATTCGGGGTCCAGCGAGGCAATCGGTTCGTCTGCCAGGATCACTTCGGCGCGCTGGGTCAAGGCACGGGCGATCGCCACGCGTTGCTGCTGGCCACCGGACAGGGTCGAAGCCCGCTGAGCGGCAAGATCCACCAGCCCTACCCGGTCCAGCGCGGCCATTGCGCGCTGTTTCTCCTCGCGATTGAACAACGCCAGACTGCCACGCCAGCGCGGCATCCGTCCCAGACAACCGAGCAGGACGTTGTCCAGCACGCTGAGGCGATTGACCAGATTGAATTGCTGGAAGATATAGCCAATATCGGCCCGCAGACGCCGCACCTGGCTGTTCAGGCGACCGGAAGACTGAACCTCGCGACCCAGTACCTTGACCTGGCCGCCATTGCTGCGATCACAGCACGCAAGACCTGCCAGATGCCGCAGCAAGGTTGACTTGCCGGAGCCGGAAGCACCAATCAGCGCAACCATTTCACCGGGTTGTATAGACAACGCGAGATCAATCAACGCCCCTTTATGTGAAAAGGTCTTGTTCAGGCCTTGTACATGAATGGCTTCGTTCATGAGGCTTCTCGGTCTGCGTACGACCCGGGACAGGTCGTATTCGGTTGTCAACCAAGTTGAACCTGTGTTGTTGCAGCCTCATGAACCGTGAGTGACGAGGTGATAACAGTTTGTCGCAGAAGGTGTTGCAGCGTAGAGATGACGCAGGGCGTCACAAACTGCATGCCAACGCGCGCCAAGGGTCCCACCGCCGAAGTTGGCACGATACTCATCTCGATACTGATGCATGCAACGTGCGCTACGAGAGGTGTCCAGGCGTCCGCCCCCAGAACAGCAGAGCGGCGCAGAGACAGGCTGGATCAGATCCGGAAGCTGCCGACCAGTTGCTGCAGGCGGGCGGCCTGCTCTTCCAGCGAGTTGCAGGCTTCCAGGGTCTGGCGCAGATTGTCGACACCCAGTTGGTTGAGGGTGTTGATGTGGGTGATGTCGACGTTGATGGACTCCACCACAGAGGTCTGCTCTTCTGTTGCAGCGGCTACCGACTGGTTCATGCCGTTGATCTCTTCGATGCGGCGGGTCACGCTACCCAGACGCTCACCGGCCAGGTTGGCGATGCCTACACTGTCCTCGCTCTGACGCTGGCTTTCGGTCATGTTGGTCACCGCCTCGCGGGCGCCGACCTGCAGCTCTTCAATCATGGTCTGCACTTGCTGGGCTGAATCCTGGGTGCGGTGTGCCAGATTGCGCACCTCGTCAGCCACCACGGCAAATCCGCGCCCTGCTTCACCGGCCCGCGCCGCTTCGATGGCAGCGTTGAGCGCCAGCAGGTTGGTCTGCTGGGAGATACTGGTAATCACTTCGAGAATCTGCCCGATGTTGGCGGTCTTGCCATTCAGGCTCTCGATGTTAACGCAGGACTCACTGATCTTGCCGGACAACTCGTTCATGGCCTTGATGGTCTGCTGCACCACGCCTTGGCCGTCACTGGCCAGGCCGCTGGCATCGCTGGACTGCTGCGACGTACGCGCGGCGTTCTGCGCGATTTCCTGCGCCGCAGCGCCCAGCTCGTTGATTGCAGCTGCAACACTTTCAGTGCGATGGGCCTGTTGGTCGGAGTTGTCCATCGACGCGTTGGAGACCCTGACCACCCGTGTGGCCACTTCCCCCAGTTGCGCGGCAGTAGAGGCGACTTCTCGAATCGATGTGTGGATACGTTCGACAAAATGGTTGAACGATTGCGCCAGTGCGCCGAACTCATCCTGCGAGGTGATTGCCAGACGCTTGGTCAGGTCGCCCTCGCCATCGGCGATATCACGCATTGCACGACCCATCTGGTGCAGTGGCTGCATCAGAACCCGGATCAACAGGCCCAGCAGCAGGATGATAACCATCACCACAACCACCATCGCGGTAATCGCCGAGGCACGGAACTCTGCAAGCATCGAATAAGCGGAATCCTGCTCCAGTACCAGCGCAACGTACCAGTTGGCAGTCGACACGCCTTGAACCGGTGTGAAGGAAATGATCTCGGGCTTTTTGCCAGAATCGATTTCCGTTACGCCAGTGGCGATCTTCGGTGTATTGACCGGATAAGCTTCGTTGATGTTCTTGAGCACCAGCTTACTGTCCGGGTGCACCAGAATTTTGCCTTCGGCGCTGACCAGAAACGCGTAACCATGCCCATCGAAGTTCAGGGAGTTGATGATTTTGCTGACGCTGTCCAGGGATATATCGGCACCGGCGACACCGGCGAACTGGTTCTGGATTTTGACCGGAGTGGCAATGGTCATGACCAGCTTGCCGGACGACGCTGCAATGTACGGCTCGGTAACAATTGTGCCAGGCGCGTTCTGGGCGGCCTTGTACCAGCCGCGTGCACGCGGGTCGTAGTCAGCCGGGCGATTGCCGGCCGGTACTGAAAACATGACGCCTTCAGTGCTGCCGAAATAGCTCAGCTGGAAGTTTTCGCTGTACGTCGGCAGGCCAATGGCGCGCTGCAGTTGCGGCAGTTCCTTGCCGTCCACAGCAACTTGCTGAGACATCGACTGCAGCAGTTGAATGCGGCTCTCCAGCCAGGTTTGAATATTCTGCGTGGTCAATGTACCCAGCTGCAACAGCTCGGACCTGACGCTGGATTTAAGCGACTGACGTTGTCGATAGTCGTTTATGACAATAAACACACTGAAGGCGACAACCACAATCAATGCAGCGGCGAGAAGGATCTTCTTGCTGAAACCCAGACTTTTCATAGCGGTTACTTCCACGGCAAAAACCAATAAGGACGATCTCTGGATCGTCAATCAAACTTCACAACTGTGCCGTCCTTTTCACGTTACCCCTGCAGGCCGTTCAGCAACCGGAGCCGATACATACCCGCCAGCGGAGTCGATGATCAGGCAGGTCCGGGTCTCGAAACCCACAGAGGCGCTTGTATCGCCATATCGGCCGCGACTGACCAGTCCTTGATTATTTTTTTCGGAGTGCGCCGAGACCTGTCTCCCACTCTCGAAAGCGAAACGTGCAGAGCGGGAAAAACTGGCTATGGTTGAATTCATCCCCGCCATGCAGAGGACGGTCTTGCCATGCTGAGTATCGAAAAGCTTTTTGACGATTTGCACAGTCTCCCGAGTATTCCCAAAGTGGCTCAGGACCTGATGCTGCAATTTGACAATCCCTCCTCCAACCTGGAAAGCATCGCCCGTAACATAGAGAAAGACCCGGTGATCGCCGCCAAGGTATTGCGTCTGGCCAACTCGGCGCGGTTTCGCGGCTCGCGCGAGTCGTCAAGTATCGAAGACGCGGCCATGCGCCTGGGTTTCAATACCCTGCGTACGCTGGTAATGGCCTCGGCCGTAACCGGAGCATTCAAGGCAGGGCCCAGTTTTGACCTCAAAGGGTTCTGGCTGAAAAGCTTTCAGGTTGCGGGGATCTGCCGGATGCTCGCGAAACAGACCGGCGTCGATCCTGAAATCGCTTTTACCTGCGGCGTGATGCACAACATCGGTGAGCTGCTGATCCAGACCGGCGCTCCTGAAGTTGCGGAGCGCCTGAACAATGCCGCCAGGGCCGGTACGCCGGGACGTGCAGCCAATGAAACCCTGCAACTGGGTTTCAGCTACCCGGAAGTCGGTGCGGAGCTGGCCAGCCGCTGGCATCTGCCCCAGGTGATCCAGCAGGCCATCGCCTACCAGGCCACACCGCTGAAGGCTCCGGCTGACGCACCGCTGCCCAGGATCGTCGCTCAGGCCATCACCCTCTCCGATGCGCTGGAAGCACACGGCGGCGCGACCCCGCAAGCGCAACAGGCTTGCGGTGGACCGCTAATGGAAGGCATCGATCTGGACGCACTGTTTGCCGGGCTGCCGGCTGTGCTGGAGGCCGACAAGGCGTTCTCCGACCTGTTGAGCTGAGCAGACGCGCTCTTCGCGGAGGGTAAGCGCGGTTATGGCGTGAGCGTTTCACCCCATGACCGCAACCCCGGACATCTGTATATCCATACAGATAAAACTTGCTCGTAGCGCATTCAACGTTCATCCTTGCAGCCCTTGCACCGGTAATCGACGACGGTAGTCATGCGGCTGTTTCTCTGCGAAAAACCTTCTCAGGCCAAAGATATTGCGGCTGCGCTCGGCGCAACCCGGCGTGGCGATGGCTGCTGGGTAGGCCCCAATGCCACCGTGACCTGGTGCATTGGCCATTTGCTGGAGACAGCCCCGCCCGACGCCTACGATGCGCGTTACAAGCGTTGGGTGCTGGAAGACCTGCCCATCGTTCCGGAAAAGTGGAAGATGCTCGTCAAGCCAAAGACCGCCAGCCAGTTCAAGGCGGTCAAACGGTTGCTGGGCGAAGCCCGGGAACTGGTGATTGCCACCGACGCCGACCGCGAAGGCGAAATGATCGCCCGCGAATTGCTCGACCATTGCCGCTATCGCGGGCCGATTCAGCGTTTGTGGTTGTCGGCACTGGATGACGCCTCCATCCGCAAGGCGCTGGCAGCGCTCAAACCCGGTGCCGACACGTTCAGCCTGTACCACTCGGCATTGGGTCGATCCCGCGCCGACTGGCTGATCGGCATGAACATGAGCCGCCTGTTTACCCTGCTGGGTCGTCAATCGGGTTATCAGGGCGTGCTGCCGGTGGGTCGGGTACAAACCCCGACATTGCGGCTGGTGGTGGACCGTGATCGCAGCATTGCCGACTTCGTACCGGTGCCCTACTGGGCGATTGACGTCAGATTGCTGTCTGACGATCAGGCATTTATCGCTCAATGGCGCGCCCCATCGGACGCCTGTGACGATCAGGATCGCTGCCTGAACCAGCCGCTGGCGCATCATGCTGCCGAAGCGATGCGCAATGCTGCCAGTGCACGACTGATCAAGCTGCGCACCGAGCGGATTCGCGAAGCAGCGCCGCTGCCGTTCGATCTGGGCACTCTGCAGGAAATCTGCTCGAAAAAGCTCGGGCTCGGTGCGCAGGAAACCCTTGATATAGCCCAGTCGCTGTATGAAACCCACAAGGTCATCACTTACCCGCGCAGCGATTGCGGCTACCTGCCAGACAGTCAGCATGGCGAAGCTGCGGGTATCATCGCAGCGCTCTGCAAGGCAGACCCGACGCTGGCCAGCCTGTCACCACACCTTGATCCGCAACGCCGGTCACGGGCCTGGAACGACAGCAAAGTGACTGCTCACCACGGCATCATTCCCACGGCTGCCGTGCGTGGCGTCGAGCGCCTGACCGGCAAACCCCGAGCGGTATACACCCTGATCAGGGCGCGCTATCTGGCCCAGTTTCTGCCCAACCACGAATACGACCGCACACAGGCGGATTTCGACTGCGCGGGCCATCCGCTTCGTGCGGTTGGCAAGCAGATCGTCGAACCCGGCTGGAAGCGGGCCATGCCCGAGGCACTGGCACCGGCCAAGGAGCGCGAAGCACCTGCCCCGCAGCCATTACCTGCGTTGTTTCAGGGTTGTGAGTGTGCTGTTGACGACGTCATCCTCAAAGACCTGTGGACCCAACCCCCCAAACCCTTTACCGAAGGCGACCTGATCAAGGCGATGAAGAACGTCGCCAGGCTGGTGGAGGACCCGCTGCTCAAGCAAAAACTCAAGGACACCACCGGTATCGGCACCGAAGCCACCCGCGCCGGAATCATTCAGGGCCTGCTCGATCGTGGCTACCTGACCCGGCAAGGCAAGGCTCTGTGCGCGACACCGGCAGCGTTCAGTCTTATCGACGCTGTGCCGCGCGCCATCGCCGACCCTGGTACCACGGCGATCTGGGAGCAGGCTCTGGACATGGTACAAAGCGGCGAAATGAGCCTTGAAGCGTTTGTCGCCAAACAGGCGGCATGGATGAGCAAACAGGTCAGCCGCTGCGTCGGCATGCGCATGACCATCAGCGGTCCGGCCAGCCCGGCAGGCGTTGCGCCGCCGTGGAAGAAAAAACGCAAGACTGCAAAGCGCAGTGCCACGTCGTCCGCTGCTGCAGCGGGCACTGCAGCGAAAAAACCGCGACGAACTGCCAAACCCGCCGCCAAAACGTAGGCCGGAGCAACCGCGGGCTCACGAACAAGCAAGTGGCTACACATTCAAGCGTTACAAACAGGTGTTACAACATGTCAGACCGAGAGCTCATCATTCCGCCCACCATGCAATCAATCATGGACCGTGCAGGCTATGCACCCGCCGTCAGGGTGGGCGACACCCTGTACTGCGCCGGGCAGGTGGGACGCACACGAGAAATGGAAGTCATCCTCAACCCGGAGGCGCAGTTCATTGCCTGCTGGGAAAACCTGCGCACGGTATTGGCCGAAGGTGGCTGCACATTCGACGATATAGTCGACATGACCACTTATCATGTCGCCATGAGTGAACACATGGCGGTCTTCCGTGAAGTGAAGAACCGTATCTTCCCGCGTGGCCAGTGTGCCTGGACCTGCATCGGCGTTGCCGAGCTGGCACATCCCGGACTGTTGCTGGAGATCAAGTGCGTTGCAGTCAGGCGCAGCGCCTGACCCGTTATCAAAGGCTGGAACGCAACGGGATCTCGTGCCGCGAAGCTTCTGCCTGAGCACCGTCCAGCCCGACCATTTCGTCGTGGGCCACGGCCTGGGTCATGAACAGCTTTACATCCGATACCGGAGAAAGCACCTTGCGCGCCTCTTCCACCGACGCAAGGTGCAGGGTCTTGCCACTCGAATCTTCCACTGGCACAGACTTGCCGTCCACCAGCGCGTGGAGCACGTATGAGCCGCCCTCCATTGAAATCAGATCGAGTTCGCGAACCGTTTTATCCTTTGCATGTTTTGTCAGGTCTTGAATGTTCAAAGTCACACCTCCGGTAGCGTTCTGAAAATCAGCGCCGTGTAGAAGTGGAGTTTTCATCTGCCTGAACGTTCCGTTATTTCAAATACGTACCGGACAATCAGCGTGAGCCCGCGCCAGGCGCAGGCCCTTATGCTCTGTTGCTTGCCCCACGGCTTATCTGCCCAGCAACAGCGCCGCGTCGAAGCCCATCCGCAAGTTGCCCCAGTGGCGCCCGTCAAAAAAGAACGGTACGTCGATTTCGGTCATGATCTCGCCGGTATCACGCAGGTAGGTCTGCAACAGAAAGCGCTGCTTGTTGCCTGCCGCACGCAAGCCTATCGGGTCGGAGAACATCCGTTTGTTACGACATACCGGCAAGTCGACGGCACGGTCGCCGGTAGGTTTCAGCGACACCCAACTGTTGTTGACCGGACAGTAACCTTTGTTGTCCACGATGAACGTGACTTTGCCGCCCCGGGTGCCCTTGGTGAGTTTGTCGCACTCTTCCTGACAGACTTGTGCGAAGCGCTCTGTGTAACCGGTCATGTATTGCTTGGGATCAGTACCGGGGATCAGCTTGTAGCTCTGATCAAACAGATTGACGCCTTGTTTGTGCAGCTCGGCCAGCCGCACCTGCAGGATATCCCGGCAATGACTCGCACGGGTAATGGCCGCGTCCAGCTCGCCATGTCCCAGTACGAAACGCCCCAGCAATGCCTGAACCTGCTCGGCCACACCCGACAGATCACGGGTTGCTGTGGCGGAGTGCTGCATGCGCTGATCGATGGCCTGACTGTCGGAGTAAATTCGCGTCACCCGCTCGTTGATGCCAGTGTTGGTGGTTGCAAACTGCTGAATATGCGCAGCGATGTCGGCCAATTTGTCATTGGTCGACTCGAAATCGCCGATCATGCTCTCGAAATGACCGGACGCCCGTTCCACCACCTGTTGGGTTTCGCGGGCGCTGTGGCTGATCTGAATGGTCTGCTCGTGGGTGGAGCTGACCTCCTGAAGCATCGCGTCGATGTTCCGGGAGATATCGTCAGTGGCTTTACTGACGTTCTGCGCCAGCGTGCGCACCTCATCCGCCACCACAGCAAACCCTCGACCGCTTTCACCGGCCCGCGCAGCTTCGATGGCCGCATTCAGTGCGAGCAGGTTGGTCTGCGAGGATATCTGCTGGATGAGCCCGACAATCGACTTGATGCTTGATGAACGCTCATTCAACCCGGATACCAGCCCACCGAACTCATTAAGGCTGCTGGATATCTGGCTGATGTTTCCGGTCACTTCCAGCAATTCGGCATAAGAATCGCGCGCCATACTCAGGTTCTGCGCGGTGGTACTCGAAATACCCTGCGTCTGCTGAGAGACGTCCTCGATGCTGCCCACCGCCATATTGCTCTGGTCCATCACCTCTCTGGCGAAACGCGCCTGATCGGTCGCGCTGTCACTGGAATCACTGATGTTTTTCAGCGAGCGTGCCGATTCGACTGCAATCTGCACCGTCAGCGCCTGAATACTGCTGATCACCTCGCGCTGCTTGGCCAGAAAGCGATTGCAGGTGCTGGCCAGCACTCGAATTTCGTCGTGCGTCAGCAATGGCAAGTCCCGGGACAGGTCGCCCTCGCCGTTAGCAATTTCTTCGAGGGCGCGCGTCATGAACATAACCGGACGCACAATCAGATGGCGGAAGTACCAGACCATGAAGCCGACCATCACCAGCGTAAACAGAGTGCTCAGCAGGATGGCATTGCTCAGGACATCAAGCTGGCCCTGAACCTTGCCCAGCACGGCCGCGTCCAGCGACGTGGCGTGCAATTGCTGCATGATGTCGGATCGGATATTCAGCGCCACCCAGTACAGCAGAGCGCTGACCAGAGCCAGCAGAAAAAGGCTTGAGAGCTTTTTGGTCAGTGTGTCGAAAAACTGCATTTCGACTGACTCGTATAAGGCCTTTAACGTCCGCATGCCGCTGCTCCTTGGGGTGAAAATGACGCATCCGCGAGAATTTAATGCTTGCCGGTACCCAGGATTCAAGGGTTTAACCGGCCAATACAGGCCTGTGATGGCTCCGTAGCGATTCGACCGAGGATCGAATGCGCCGGAGAGTACTGCAGGCTGGGGCTATTTGATATCAAAGACGGAAACGATCCACCGATTGCGACAGTTGCCCGGCCATTACCGAAAGTTCGTCGGTGGTGCTGGCAGTCTGGCCAATGACCCGGCTGTTGCCCTCGGACATACTGGCAATCATCTCCACCTGATGAGCGATTTCGTTACTGGCCAGGCTTTGTTCACCAATGGTGCGGGTGATGTCATTGACCAACTGCGTCGTGCTCAACGTGGCTTCCAGGATATCGCTGATTGCACGCTCCACTTCAGCGGTGACGGCCATCCCCTTGTCGACCTGGGCGACGCCTGCTTCCATGCTTGTCACCGCTTCTCGGGTGCTTTGCTGAATGCGCGCGACCATCGTAGTGATTTCCTGGGTGGACGTGCTTGTCCGCCCCGCCAGGCTGCGAACTTCGTCGGCAACCACGGCAAAACCCCGCCCCTGTTCGCCGGCACGGGCAGCTTCGATCGCAGCGTTGAGCGCCAGCAAATTGGTCTGATCGGCAATGCCCTTGATCACCTGAATAATATTGAAAATCCCTTCCGAGTCCTTGTCCAGCGTGCGGATAACCTGTGCCGACAGCTGCGCCGAGCGAGCAATGCTGTCCATGTCACTGACCACCTGATGAATGACCCGCCCCCCGTTTTTGGCCAGTGTCTCGGGCTGACTGGCCATCTCCAGTGCATGCCCGGCGTGCCGGGTGATTTCTTCGATGCTTGCGGTCATCTCGCTGGTCGCTGCCGACATGGTGCCCGCTGCCGAACTCTGCTGGCGACTGCTGTCGGCCACTTCATGGCAGCCGCTGCTGAGCTGGCGACTCATGCCACTGACGCCATGTGCATTGCTGCGCACGACTTCAATCATGCCGCGCAAGTCACGCTGCATCACCGCCAGGCTACGAATCAGCATGCTTGCCTCGTCACGGCCGCGAGGCTCGGCGATAGGCTCACCAAGATTGCCGTGGGCGATGCTGTCGGCAATGCGGCTGGCAGAGGCAAGCGGAATCATGATACTGCGGGTTACCCATTGGCCCTGGATCAGGAGCAGCAAAATGCTCGCCACCAGCACCACGACAAGGGCGATATTGGCACTGCGTATCGCTTGCCGGGACGCCTCGCCGCTTGCCTTGAAGTTGTCTTCGATCAGTTCGCTGAGACTGGACATCTGTTCTTCAAGCTGAGTGAAGGCGCTGCTGAATGTGCCCAGTCCTTGTTGCGCTTGCTCGGGATTATCCAGCGCCAGGCCGACGATACGTTCGCCACTGGCAATGTAGGTATCGAGGCTCGGCTTGATCCTGTTCAATTCCGCCTTTATGTCATCCGTAACGGGTAGTTTGAGGTTATCACCGAGCACGGCACGAAAATGCGCGGCGTGTTCATCAATGGATTTCTGTACTTCATCACGCGTGCTATCGCTCTTGCCCAGCCCGACCAGCATTGCCGACAACACATCCGCACGCAGCGCATCGTGCATCATGTCGGCCTCCAGATGATTGCGCAGCGCGGCCATGCTCACCTCGCTGTCGATCATCGCCGCTTCCGTCCTGGTATTACCCACATAATTGACCAGACTGATGATCAGAACTGTCAGCACGCTGGTGCCAATCAACAACAATAGACGTAGCTTTATCGACATCCTGATGTCCTCTGCGATCAATGAGATAACGCGAGCTGCGGAATGCTCTTATTCAGAGCTTATCGACGCCATTGGCCTGTTACTTGAACCTGTTTGCAGTTTTTTACTGCGCCATGGTCAGCGAGCGATCGTTTATCGGACCTGACGTCGACCTGTAACGCGGCTATGGTGAACTGTATGAACTCAAGCCCATCCCAGGAGCCAGTAAAGTGCCCGACAAGAAGCCCGCTATCGATCTAGCCTACCGACCACGCCTGGCCGACCTCAAGCCTCTGGTTCCATCGGCAGAACTGCTTGCACCGCAGCCCCTTGCATCGCCGCGTACTACGCCGGCGAGCGAATTGCAGAAGCGTAAAGGGTATGTCGAGAGTTTCCTCGGTGACTTCGTCGTACCATGGCCCTCAGCCGACGCAGAACTGGCGACTGATGTGTATCCGCTGGACAACGCCGGTAATCGTCTCGATTACACGCATTTTTCAATCACCATGTCGCGCAGTCGGCGTCTGGCGCTGTATGTCGGTGTCAATATCGATGGTTCCAGCAGTGTCGAAGTCAAGCGTAGCAAGGATTCATGGTCGTTTGATGGCAGACTGCCCGCAGAGGCGCAGATCGGTGAGAGCCTGTATGCCGACAACCTGCTGGATCGGGGCCATCTGGTCAGGCGTCAGGACCCTAACTGGGGCAAGGAAGCCGAAACAGCCAACAGCGATACCTTTCACTTCACCAACTGCTCGCCGCAAATGGCCGCATTCAACCAGAAGACCTGGCTGGAACTTGAGGACTACATCCTCGAGAACACGCGTCGCTGGAAATCCCGGGTAACCGTTTTCAGCGGCCCGGTGCTGCGCGATGACGACCGCAGCTACCGGAACGTCAAAATCCCTTCCGCCTTCTGGAAAGTCGTGGCATTTCTTGGTGACGACGGCAAGCCTTCGGCCAGCGCGTACATGATCGACCAGAGCCGTGAGCTGGGTAAGCTGGAGATCATATTCGGTCCGCTCAGGACCTGGCAGCGCAGCGTCCTGCAGATCGAACAGCTTACCGGCATACGCTTCGGCGACCTGGCCAGCTACGACGGCTTTTCCAACGAAGAACGCCTGACCGGCACACGCATCGAGGCACAGATCCGCGGTCCGCATGATATCCGGGTCTAGGTTACGCGCCTGTCGGGAAACGACCGTGGACGCTCGCCGACCCGGGTGTAGCGATAACAGCGTCTGCGCCCTATTCGAACTGCTGGCGATTCTCCGGGGTGATGAGTTTGAAGGGTACCCAGATAACCGGAGACTCCAGGGTCTCGCCGCGTGCCATGCGCAACGCGGCGTCTACCGCGCCGTTGGCCTGGCCGACGGCGTCCTGAAACACGCTCACTGCCATTTTGCCTTCGGCCATCAATTTCAGACCGTCCGGGGTGCCGTCGATACCGCCAACAAGGTAATCCCTGGCATTCTTCCCGGCTTTTTCCAGGCCCATGATCGCGCCAATTGCCATTTCGTCGTTGTTGGCGGCGATGATAGAGAAGTCCACGCCCTGTTTGACCCAGTCGATGACAATGGACGCGGCCTGACTGCGTTCCCAGTTGCCGATTTTCTTCTGTACAACCTTCATGTTCGGGTACTTGGCAACCACCTTTTCCACGTCCTCGGTGCGCATGACCGATGATTTGTTGCTCGGGTCGCCCACCAGAATCACCACGTTGCCCTTGTAATCGGCACGGCGAGCCAGTTCTTCCATTTGCAACGTGCCGGACTCCAGTTCATCAGAGCCTACGAACGCCGTCAGCGCAGGCCATTTGGCAGGTTCAGGATTGCGGTTGACGAATACCAGCGCAACCTTGGCCTCATTGGCCAGGCGCATCATTTCCGGCGCACTTTTGCCATTCACCATCGCGACCACGATGGCATCGACTTTTGAATTGACCAGATTGCGAAACTGACGCATCTGCAGCTCTACATCGTCCTGGCCGTTCTCCATGAAAAGGTCGGCATTCAGCAGCGCCACTTGCTTCTCGACGCCGTGGCGCAGGATGGTTTGAAAATTGTCGTTGTACTTGGCCATGCCCACGCCGATCAGAGGCGTCTCGGCCTGCGCCAGACCAGCGACCAGCAGGCTTGCACTCAGGGAAATCGATAACCACTGTTTCATGTTCTGACTCCCGGGCGTTAAACGCTGAAATGATGGAGCAGCTCGCGCTGATCCCTGGCCATTTTCGACAGGTCCTGACTGCTGCTCGCAGACTGTTCGGCACCGTCTGCGGCCTGCTGGGCAGAATCGTTGATGTGCGTGACCATGCGACTGGTTTCCTGCACCGTTGCGCTTTGCTGCTCTGTGGCGGCAGCGATCTGGATATTCATGTCGCGAATCGTATCCACCGCTTCACCCATTTCCACCAGCAACTGGTCGGCACCGGAAGCCAGCGTCACGCAGTGGCTGGACTGGATCTGGCTTTCGTTCATCACCTGCACGGCCGAGTGGATCTTGTTTTGCATCTGGCCGATCATTTCCTGGATCTCGCTGGTTGAGGTCTGGGTACGGCTGGCCAGCGAGCGCACCTCATCGGCCACCACCGCAAAACCCCGGCCCTGCTCGCCTGCACGCGCCGCTTCGATGGCCGCGTTAAGCGCCAGCAGGTTGGTCTGCTCGGCAATGGTGCGAATGGCATCGACAATGCCGTCAATGTTTTGCCCGTATTTCTGCAGCTCGTCGGTCACCGCAGACGCCTTGTTGACCTGTTCGGCCTGCTGGCGGATGTTGACGATGGTTTCAGCCACGCGCTTCTGAACCTTGTCAGTCAGTTCACTGGTGCTGTCCACCGCGCTGCGTGTGTCCTGAGCCCGACGGGCGACTTCTTCCACGGTACTTTCCATTTCAGTCATGGCCGACGCAGCAGAGTTGAGCCGGTCTTTCTGCTCGTCTACCACGCGGGTGGTCTGTTCACTGATCTGCGCGTTCTGGCTGGCAGTCAGCGCCAGGGTATCGGCGGAGCCGATCAACTGGCGAAACGTCTGTTGCAGCGACTGAGTGAATTCATTGAGATAGCCGCCCAGCTCACCGAATTCGTCACGACGGCTGACATCGAAACGCACGCGCATGTCGCCACTGGTCAAGGTCTTGAGTACCTCGCGAAACGCCGCCAGTGGACGCCGCAGACTGAACGCGACCCAGGTACCGATGACTGCCGCAGCGGTCACGGCCAGGAGGCAGGCGATCAGCAGCAGGCTGAGGCTGGTGGCGATGGTCGAATCCGCCCCTGCCTTGGCCTCGCTGGCCACTGCAAGTGACTGATTGCCGAACTCGCCGATCTTGTCCAGGGTTGCTTGAAGACGTGTTTCTGCCGCCTGGCGCTGTTTGCCAACTTGCTCGGCGAGCGCCGCCTCCTGCTTGTAGGCCTGATAGACGCCATCGCTGCCGGTAAGGTCGTTGAGCAGGCGGTTGACCATCACGCCGGCGATACGGCCACCGCGAGGATCCACCGCCGTGAGCTCCTGCGCCCGGGTGCTTATGACTTCATCCTGCAGGTTGAGCACACGCTGCAACGTCTGGATATCCGGCGTTGCCGCATGGGCAGCAAGGCCTTCATAGGATTTACCGACTTCCAGCAGCAATTTTTCCCCCGCCGCCACGTTGTCAGACGAACCCGCGCTGCGCTCGCGGGCAATGTAGTCACGCAGATAGCCTGTCAATTGTGCGCCCTGGCTGCTGCTGTAGCCCTGCAATACCCGGCTCTGGAGCACCTGCAACACATGTTGTCGATGACTGGCAATCAGGCTCTGTGCCTGCTCGGCGTAGGCAGCGCTCAACTGACGCTGCTGATTAAGGTTGTCGCGCAGTTCGGCACGGTCGCCGATATAGGCAGGCGTGCTATCCAGCAACTGATTGAAGCGGGCCATGCTGTCGTTGAAGGGCTGTTTGCCATCGTCAATCTGCCTGGGGTCATTGCTGACCAGAATCCCGAGCAATGCCTGGTTGGCACGTAGCACATGGACGTAAAGCTCGCTCGCCGCCCTGCTCAAGGGGGCCGACTGCCCGGTGATGATGCTGATCCGGTCGCTTATGGAATGCGTGCTTTGATAGCTGATACCTGCCATGGCGAGCAACAGTACAACCAGCACAGCAAACCCACCGATCACTCGCTGAAGAATGGTCATGGCTATCCTCTTTTATTTTTATTGCGTCGTATCTGATCCGGACCTGCGCAAAGCACGTCAGTCCGGAAAATGATCGGAGCTCAAAAGAGAATGTCGGCCGGGCCGGGGGCGACTTGAGGCAGTGTTCACACTATCTTTACCGGCCGGGGTCAATAAAAGAGGACTGCATGACCTGACGAGTCATGCAGTCCTTCAGACCTGCGCCTGGTAATCAGCGGAAATGACGTGCGACGGCCTCCGGTGCATCAGGCACATCCATGTTGATCTTCCGCCAGGCGGCCTCGGCGAAGCTGTACACCGAAAACGCAATCAGACCCAGCGCCACGATCAGCAGCACCAGCCCACCGGCAGGCAGATCCTGCAAACCGTTGAGCGCGTCTTTCATGCCTGGCGGATGCATGGCCTGATAACTGGAACCGCTTACGGCCAGCAACACCGCTACTTCGATGAATGCCACGCCGCGGGCGATCAGGCCGAAACGTGATACCGGACGCACGTACTTCATGACGTCTTCATCGGCCTCGAAATACTTCTCGAACGACGCCTTATAGCCCTTGATGATGTGCACAATGCCCAGGCCTAGGGGCACCAGTGCCACCACGTAGACCAGCAGATTGGAGTGATCCCAGGACAGAATGGTGGCCAACAGGTCCTTCGCCTGACCGCCACCCGATGAGCTTCCGGAGCTCTTGAACCCACTGACCAGCAGCCCCAGCGCAAAAAAAGCCAATGCCCCGTAAGTAAAACCGCCCACCAACAGGCCTCCTCGGATCACCAGGCCTTTGAATTCCCGGCCATGATGATCGACGTCCCGCGTAGCCTGCAGCACACGCCATGCAGCGAACGCCAGCAGGCCGACAATCACCACCCCCACCAGAACAATGCCGAATGGCTGGCTCAACAAGGCTTCAAGGCTGCTGTGGCTGTCGGCAGGCTGCGATGAACCCTGCGCCGCCAATACAGCGAACAGACCGATAATCAGATAAACAACACCACGGGCGGCATAACCGCCTCGTGCAAGTAGAACAAGGCCGCGTTGCGCCGACATAAATAACTATCCCTGAAAGTAATTACAGGAACAGACCCGACATGTCCGCAGGGGTTCGACCCGATTGACGGCGCGTGATGTCGTGCGCCGCCGATGCGGCTGATGCCTCTTCAGGCAAACGTTGCACCTCGCGCGTTCACAAACACTGAGTACAGCGAATGGCTGCTGGCCATGAATAAACGATTGCCCTCTCGCCCGCCGAAGCAGATGTTGGCGCAGCGTTCGGGCAGGCTGATGTGGCCGATGGCTTTACCCTGCGGGTTGAATATCCGCACTCCGTCGAGTTTCTCCAAGTCGGCCTTCGGGTTGCCGTTGCCACCCCAGCCACACCAAAGGTTGCCGCTCTCGTCGCATTTGATGCCGTCGATAGCCGCGTATTCCAGACCTTCGACGTGCTTGCGACGCTCCCCAAGCGAGCCGTCCTCATTGACCGCTACGGCCCAGATGAGCCCAGTGGGCTTAGCGCGCCCTTCGACCACGTACAGGGTTTTCTCGTCCGGCGAAAAACACAGGCCGTTCGGACCTGCCATGTCATCGATGACCCGACTGACCTTGCCGTTCTCAGGATCAATTCGATAGACCCCGAACGGCTGCTCCTGCTTGACCTTGCGGCCTTCATAGTCGCTGTTGGCTTGAAAAGTCGGGTCGGTGAACCAGATCGAACCGTCACGCTTGCAGACGATGTCGTTGGGGGAGTTGAAAGGCTTGCCGTCGAAGCTGTCGGCCAGCACGGTAATGCGTCCGTTGTACTCGGTACGTGTCACCCGCCGCCCTTCGCTGGTCGTGCTCGAACCCTCACAAACCAGCAACCGGCCCTGACGGTCGCGGCACATGCCATTGGAAAAATTGGAGTGCTCGCGGTACACAGACAGCGCCCCCGTCACCTCATCCCAGCGCATGATGCGGTTATTGGCGATATCACTGACCAGCAGATAACGACCATCCCCCACCCATACCGGCCCCTCGGCCCAGCGCATGCCAGTGGCGAGCTTTTCAACGCTGGCATTGAAGATGCGTATGTCCAGAAAACTGTCATCCAGCACACCCACCAGCGGGTCGGGATAACGCTGGGTCAACGGCTCGGCAATAGACAGGCGCGGCAGAGAGCCAATGGCCGCGACCGTTGCCGAAACAGCCAACGACTTTTTCAAAAAGCTCCGACGGCTCTGGTCTGCGGTGGTGGATGGGGGTGAGAAATCCATGATGCGTCTCCTTGTTGTTATTTTTGGAATGGCGCCCGCCTCGCGGCCGCAAGGCATCCTACAAGATATCTCCAGTCAAGTCGGGGCTCTGACAACCCTCCTGCTCTCATGCTCTGTGTTTATTACCGTACTGCTCTGAATCTACAGAGAGTTTTAGCCGCACCCCATACAATAAACGTTGATGGCACCAGCATCACCAATACCATTATGGCAAGAAGCATGAACTCTCCATCCTCTCCGCCGATTATGCCCAAGGCATTTGCAGCCGAAACATACATATCGAGGCCTGTTTCAGTTTGAAGCAGCCAGCCCATCAGGCCTAACGCGACAAGCCATTTAGTTAGCAGCGCAGCCAATACTAAAATTAGTGCGCCCTTCGTGATGAGTTTCATTATTTTTTCATTTAGATCTCTTCACTATTCACTAAAAGCAGAAACATCTATTACGCCGTAGTACTTCAGATTCGTCCCCGGAAGAATTCCGCCGTGTTGACTGCGAAGAAATTTTTTAAGCTCATCGAATCCAATCTGAGAGTTAAGAGTGATACGGCCTTGGCTTATGCCACGCGGCCCAACGGGATGGAGCCTAAACGCGCCTCGCCTTATATTGTCTCGATCCACTCTTTAAATATCGCATCAAGAGATTCGCCTGGAATGCCCTCAATCTGCATATAAGTGTCAAACGCCACAGTACAACCCCCTATCTAAAACTGAGAAAAATCTATATTAACTGAGCTTTTTACTTCTGAAAACCACTTATTAATCGCGCCAGACTCGCAAGCATTCACTCATAAATTGCAAGACTACATTAGCATCCTCGCCAAAACCATCATCTTTATCTGAAGATGATGAAAGAATGATCGTCAAAAAAAGTTTAAATACAAACATCTTTTTTCGTGCCGCGCGCGAACTGGTTAAGTCACCTGTCATCGCGGTATCCAAAAAAATCATGATTGCTCAGTACTGCGAAGCTGCCAACAATTCAGGTATCGTGCGCAGCCATCCCCTTTACTGCCCGAGCACACCAGATGCCCTCAAGCAAACGCGAGCAGGCCCGCACTGAGCGTCAGCTTGTTACATCGCTGACGCAAGCCTGTGAAACCGCGAAGTCTGAAATGCCCGGTTTTTGCTGGCTGACTCACGACGTCAATTACGCAGCCTTCCCGGCGAGCCTGGAGGTGGTCTGGGTGTTCGATACGCTGGCCAACAGGCATGCTGCACTGGCGGGCGGGCTGGATGGGCGGATGATCGAGTTGACCGCAGCGGCGCTTGAAGAGGCGCAGGTCAGTGTGTCGAGCGTCTCGGCCCATGTGCATGTCGACTGTGAAGAGCAATGCCGCCTGGAGAACGGCGGCGACTGGCAGCAACGTATCAAACGCAAATACGCCCGACGAGGTTGATATGGCCAAGGACATCGAAAACCCGTGCATTTCGGTCTGCCAGCTCAGTGGCGACCTGTGCATCAGTTGTGGCCGCACCAAGGATGACATTCGCAAATGGAAGCGCATGAAGCGGCCGGAGAAGATGGCCGCTGTGCAACGAGCGGCACAGCGCATGAAGAGCCTGCAAAAGAAGAGCGGGTGAACCTGCAATTTTCATGTTCGGTGCGGAAACTTCTGCAAAACGGCTTGGGTCAGTATTAGCCGTGACTCAGCTACCTGGAGTCTGACGAATTACGGGAATCCCGCTCTTGGCCATTCATGCAGATCGCCGCAACACCCTTTCGCTAGATAGCCTGAATTTTTTTCTCGCCGATGTGCGTGACGGGCTGGGGCCTTATCTGGCGATTTATCTACTCGCCGTGCATAAATGGGACCCGGCCAGCATTGGTGTAGTCATGACAATCGCCGGTATTGCCGGGCTGCTGACACAAACGCCAGCGGGCGCGCTGATCGATCGCACGCCCTACAAACGCGCCATGATCGGTGTGGCGGCCTTGCTGGTCACGCTGAGTTGCTTGATCCTGCCCTTCACGTCATCCTTCTCAATCGTGGCCCTGACTCAGGCATTGAGCAGCATTGCGGCCTCGGTGTTCGCACCCGCCATTGCTGCGATTTCACTGGGCATAACCGGGCCGAAGGCGTTTACCCGCCGTACCGGGCGCAATGAAACATTCAATCATGCCGGTAACGCCTGCGCGGCCCTGCTGGCCGGCGGCTTCGCCTATCTCTTCGGCCCTATTGCAGTGTTCTATCTGATGGCCGCGATGGCGCTGGCGAGCGTTGTTGCAATCAGCTTCGTGTCTGCAGATGCGATTGATCACGACGTCGCTCGGGGCTTCGATGCCAATCACGCTTCGCAGGGCAGCCAGCCTTCCGGGCTCTCCGCACTGTTGAGCAACAAGCCGTTGCTGCTGTTTGGCATCTGTTGCGCGCTGTTCCATCTGGCCAATGCCGCCATGTTGCCGCTGGTCAGCCAGAAACTCTCGCAAATCAATATGCAGATGGCCACGCCTCTGACTTCGGCATGTATCGTCGCCGCCCAATTGGTGATGGTTCCGGCAGCACTGCTGGTAGGCATGAAAGCCGATGCGTGGGGACGCAAGCCGCTATTGCTGGCCGGTTTTCTGATCCTGCCGATTCGGGGCGTGCTTTATACCCTGTCCGATGATCCGTATTGGCTGGTGGCGGTGCAGATGCTCGATGGCATCGGCGCAGGCCTGTTCGGTGCGCTGTTTCCATTGATGGTCAAGGACCTCACTCAAGGCAGCGGACGTTTCAACGTGAGCCTGGGTGCCTTGTCCACCCTGTTCGGGCTGGGCGCGGCGCTGAGTAACAGCCTGGCTGGTTTTGTGGTACACGCAGCAGGCTACGGTGCTGCGTTCCTCACCCTTGCGGGCGTGGCGGCGGTGGCGTTCTGTCTATTGTGGCTGGCGGTTCCGGAGACGCTTTCGCGTTCGCAGAATGAACCTGAGTTCAAACAGGATCATGCAGTAAGTACATGAAGCAGGTTATTTCAGCGTGGTCGCGCTGACCTGCCAGCCACTGTGCCGACGGGTCGCCACCACCAGTCCGTTGCCTGCGCCCTGCATCCCGCCAACCCACCGGCCCGCCTCGTCCCATAGACCGCTGCGCCCTGCCGATTGCCAGCCACCCGTGGGTCCGCCGTGGTTGGCCATCAGCACCGGTAACGTATGACGTCGGGCACGTCCCGCGAGCAGCCTGGCATCATGCTCATAGCCAGCTGGCGAAATCAGCACGCTTGCGGCGTACACCCCGGCACCGCTTTCAGCCATACGTCGCGCATGCTCGGGGTGAGTGAAATCGGCACAGATGCACAAACCGATCCGTTGCTGATCGAGTGCCAGAAGGCAGTCTCTGTGCCCGGCACTGAATACTGCGTCCTCGCCAGGATGAAGATATTGCTTGGCATAAGGGATGACATCACCCTGAGCGGTGAAGGTCAGTGCGCCGATCAGGACACTGTCATCCGGCTGTCTGAGCGGAATACCGAGGGTAGTCGTCAATCGCAGTATCTCAGCCAGGGCCATGATCGGTTGCAGGCGTGCGTCGTCCGGGCTTAACGCCAGCTCGCGAGCCAGATTCGGTTCGTAGCCTGTCAGGGACAGTTCTGGAAACAGCAGGTAATTCGCGCCCAGATCAGCGGCACGCTGCATGAATGCAAGGTGTCCGGCGAGGTTGCGCTGAACATCTCCCTTTGCAGAGCAGAACTGGGCAACAGCAAGTATTGGAAACTCCATCAGCACTCCAGAACAAACAGGCAGACCGAGGTCTGGTATTCGCTGACCTCTCCCCGTTCACACATAGTTACATTTTCACTCACCACCAATGTTGTACGACGTCTTATCTTAGTTGGCAGTGAATGACATCTCATTACAATAAAAACGGAGATTCAACGCATGCCTCATACCCCGTCCCTCAAAGAAGCCGCTGCGCCCGCAGCAGAACCTCGTCTGAAAAAGCTCGCCAAGCTGCTGGGCCCCGGCATTATTGCCGTATTGTCCTGGCTGGGCGCGGGCGACCTCATTACATCGTCCGTGGCAGGTGCCAGTTATGGCTACGCGATGATGTGGGTACTGGCGATTTCGCTGCTGCTCAGGTTTCTGATTGTCAACATCATTGCCCGCTTCCAGCTCTGCAACAACCAGGGCATGACCATCCTGCAGGGTTATGCGCAACTGCATCCACTCTTCGCCTGGTTCATGCTCGGCTATGCGTTGTTGATGGGTCATCTGATCAACGCCTACATGATCAAGGGTGCTGGCGAAGCGCTCGCCATGCTGCTGCACATCAATCAGCCGCTGCTCTGCTCTGCCGCAGTGGTCATTGCGGTGTGGCTGCTGGTGGGACGCAATATCTACGCGATGATCGAAGGCGTCATGAAGATACTGCTGGCAATCATGACCCTGGCGTTTCTGACTCTGGCGATCATGTCTGGCCCGGATGTTACCGGCATCATCAAGGGCACTATCGGTTTCAGCATCCCGCCCGACGAAGGCGTGCACGGCGCGCTGCTGGTGGCCGTTTCGGTGATCGGGGCCGTGGCAGGCTCCATCGCCAACTTCGTCCACCCTTACGTCATGCGTGAAAAGGGCTGGACCGGCCCCGAGCACAAGCGTATTCAGCGTAACGATCTGCTGTTTGCCGTGATCGTCGGCATTATCATCAATCTGGCCATCTGGGTCGTGGGCGTCGAAATCCTCAGGCCCAACGGCATTCAGGTCAATACCCTGGCCGATCTGGGCAAGGCACTGGAGATATTCTTCGGCCCGCTGGGCTGGTACATCTTTTTCATCGGTGTGTTCGCCACGCTGTTTGCCAGTATTTCCGGAAAAACCACAGCCTTTCCGATGCTGATCACCGATGCTTTCCAGCACATTCGCCCAAAGCGTCGCGAACGCTATGGCAAGGTGTTCCACAACGACCCGATGCATAAATGGTTCATGCTGTTCATTCTGGTCACCCCGCTGATCTGGTCGCTGCCCGGCATGCCGGACTTCGTGACCCTGACACTGGGCGTCAACGCGTTGAACATCGTCGGGCTGCCGGTTATCTCGCTGGGGCTGCTGATCATGTCCAACCAGAAATCGCTGCTGAACAAGGAATACCGCAACAACTGGTTCGAAAACATCGCGCTGACCTTCGCTACCGGACTGGCCTTGTGGGTGGCGTTTCAACTCGGAACGGAATTGCTCGCATAGCCAGGAAGGGCCCATTTCCGTTCAGGTAATGGGCTCTTCACGATGCCTGCCTTTCACTCTCCCGCACAGAAAGGACCGGCTACCTGATCACGGACACAACTGTTACATCTCGCCGCCAACAAACAGAAATAATTCTCAATGGAGATGTTATATTGTATCTATTATCATCAGGAAGTCTCATATGTCGTCTCGTAGAATCGCGTCTCTGGCAGGCTTTGCAATCGGGGTCATTGGCAATGCCGGCTACGCGGAAGAACATCCGTACACCCTTGAACTGGAAAACATCAACGTAAACTCCGACTATCAGTACGAGACGGCTACGAGCCCGGTCCAGGGCTATCGTGCGACGCGCTCGGCCACCGCTACAAAAACCGATACCGCGATCAGGGATATTCCGCAGTCAATCAGCGTGGTGCCTGCCTCGGTGCTCAAGGATCTGGGCAGCAACAGCGTCGAGCGTGCGCTGGAGTTTGCCGGAGGCGTGTCGAAGCAGAACAACTTCGGCGGTCTGACGCTCTACGAATACAGCATCCGCGGCTTCACCACTTCCGAATTCTACAAGGACGGCTTCAGCGCCAATCGTGGCTACCCGACCACACCGGATGCCGCCAACATCGAGCGTATCGAAGTGCTCAAAGGCCCCGCTGCCAGTCTGTACGGCCGTGGCGATCCAGGCGGAACCGTCAATATCGTCACCAAAAAACCCCAGCGTGACGCATTCACGACCTTGCAGACCAGCGCGGGCAGTTGGGACCGTTATCGCACCGCACTGGATGTCAATGCGCCGCTGGATGAAGAAGGCAAACTGCTGTCCCGAGTGAATCTGGCCGTCGAAGACAACAACAGCTTTCGTGATCATGTAGAGAGCAAACGGGTGTTTGTGGCCCCGTCATTCAGCTGGCAGTTGAATCCAGAGACAAGTCTGTTGGTGGAAACCGAGTTCGTGCGCCACACATCGACGTTTGACCGAGGCGTAGTTGCCCCCAACAACAAGTGGAGCGGCGTGTCGCGCTCGACCTTTCTGGGCGAGCCGGATGACGACATCGATAACGACAACAACAGGGTCCAGTTCGCGCTCGACCATCAGCTCAATGACGTGTGGTCGCTGCGCCTGGCCAGCCATTACAAGCAGGGTGAGATGTCGGGCTTTGCCAGTGAGGCGCGTCCGCTGAATGCGGATGGGCGCACCGTCAATCGTCGTTACCGGGAGCGCGACAACAATTGGCATGACAGCATCACCCAGCTGGAATTGCGCGGCCAGTTCGATGCAGTCGGTCTGCAACACGATGTGCTGATCGGCACTGAATACGAGAACTACCGCAAGAACGAGCGCGTTACCACGATTGCAGGCGGTCCTTACGCCATCGACATCTACAGCCCGGTGTATGGCCAACCGAAACCCGACGGCGCACGCTCCGGTACTGACTTTTACGAGCACATTGAAAGCCGTGCGCTTAACCTGCAGGACCAGATTGTCTTTACCGACAAGTTGCGCGGGATGATCGGCGCGCGCTACGAACACTTCGATCAACAGATCGATGATTTCACCACCAACGCCACCTCCGGGCAGCGCCAGGACGCTTTCACCCAGCGCGCCGGGCTGCTTTATCAGCTCACACCGCAGGTTGGCCTCTTCGCCAACGCATCCACCTCGTTCAAGCCGAACAATGGCCTGGACGCCGCGGGCAAAACCTTCGACCCGGAAGAAGGCGTCGGTTACGAAATCGGGATCAAGAGCGAGCTGTTCGACGACCGTCTGAGCACCACCCTCGCCGCCTTCCATATCGAAAAGGAAAATGTTCTGGCGCTGGATCCGGGCACCGACACCAATCGCGCGATGGGCAAGGCTCGCAGCCAGGGCCTGGATCTGCAATTGACTGGACAGGTCAGCGAAGCCATTCGCGTGATCGGTGCGTTCGCCTATATCGATGCCGAAGTGACCAAAGGCGACCGAACCATCCCGGCAGGCAGTCGCATTCTTGGTGTCGCTGAACACAGCGGCAGCCTGCTGAGCGTCTATGAATTTCAGGAAGGCGTGCTACGCGGCTCGGACGTGGGTGCTGCATATACCTACGTCGGTGACCGCTCCGGTCAGTCAGGAACTGATTTCGAGCTGCCCGCCTACCAGACTGTCGACCTGCTGGCCCACTACAAAGTCAGCGATAACGTCACCGTGGGCTTGAACCTGAACAACATTTTCGACGAAAAATACTACGAGCGCTCTTACAGCAACTACTGGGTCGCGCCTGGCGAACCGCGCAATTTCACGGTCAGCCTGACACTCGGCCTCTGATGTCGACACCCTCGATTCACACCACTAAGGATGCAACATGCTGTCAACAAAACCTTTTCTGACCTTGGGCCTGCTCGGCGCACTGTTTGCCACACAGGTCGGTGCCCACGGGCTGTGGACCGAACAACGCCGCGGCAACATCGAAGTGATCTATGGTCATGGCGCAGAAGACAACGCCTTCAAGGCTCAGAAAGTCAGCGGCGCATGGGCCTACGACCTGGGAGGCAAAATGATCCCGGTGACTGTACAGCGCCTGGAGGATCACGCGCGACTGGTGCCACTCAAACCGCCCGCCGTAATGACGGTAGCTCTGGACAACGGCATGTGGACGCGCAATGCCGAGAAGAAGTGGATCAATGAGGGCCGCAGCAAAGTGCCGAGCGGCACCGACTCGATTCATACCTTCAAATACAGCGTGGCTATCTACGCGCAAGGCGCTCAGTTGCCATCGTTCGGCAAGCTGAACTTTGTGATCGTGCCGCAGGCTGATCCGTTGAAAGTCGGCGTGGGCAAGCCATTACCGGTACGCGTGCTGATCGACGGCAAGCCCGCCGCCGGCATCAAGCTGATCGGCGATTACCGCAGCGCGCCAGACGTCGTCAGCGCCGAAACCGACGCCCAGGGCCTGGCCAGCGTCATCGTGCGCAACGCAGGGCTGAATGTCATCGCTGCCGAAGCCAAATTGCCCGTCAAGGACAACGTCGACATCGCCGAGCGGGGATTATTTACCTCGTTGACGTTTGTGGGTGAAGCGCACCACGACTGATCCCCTTCTGTATTCCGGAAAACGCCCGCCTCGGGTGTTTTCCGCCTGATGGCAGGTAAAACCAAATCCTGCGCACGCTACCGCCCAGCCCTCCATATTCCCGTTAGTAAACAAAGTTTCCAGAAACCTCTGGACGCTGCTTTTCCTTTCGCCTATAAAACAGCCTTTAAGAATATTAAATTCCTGTAGAGAATTTTATTCATCACTCAAGACCCTCTGTATCCGACTTTTTTGCCCTTTTGCCGAGCTGCCGCCACTTTCCAGAGGACGAGCCATGCAACACGAGAAAAACCATTTCATCCTGAAGATCAGCTGCCCGGCGACCTCCGGCATTGTCGCGGCGGTGACTTCCTATCTGGCCGGTAACAGCTGCTACATCGGTGAAATGGCCCAGTTCGACGACGAGTACAGCGGCACCTTTTTCATGCGCGCGGTGTTTCGTTTCAACGATGGACACGACGGCGATATCCAGCAGTTGAAAGGCGGTTTCGACGCCGTCGCCAAAGACTTTGCCATGCAGTGGGAGTTGCACGACACACGTCGACCGATGCGCGTACTGCTGATGGTCAGCAAGTTCGATCACTGCCTGACGGACCTTCTTTATCGCCATCACAAAGGCGAGATGGACATGACCATCACCGCCATCGTGTCCAACCACCTGGACCTGCGACCGATGGCCGAGCGTGAGGGCATTCGCTTCATTTATCTGCCTGTGACCAAGGAGACCAAATCGGCACAGGAGGCCGCGCTGATGAGGGTGGTCGAAGAAACAGGCACTGAACTGGTGGTGCTGGCGCGCTACATGCAGATTCTCTCTGACGATCTGTGCCAACAGCTTTCAGGCCGGGCGATCAACATCCATCACTCGTTTCTGCCGGGGTTCAAGGGGGCCAAGCCTTATCATCAGGCTTATGAACGAGGCGTAAAACTGATCGGTGCCACCGCGCACTACGTTACCAGCGACCTGGACGAAGGCCCGATCATCGAGCAGGAAGTGCAGCGCGTCGATCACGTCTACCTGCCCGACGACCTGGTTGCGGCAGGACGCAACAACGAAACCATCGCCCTGTCGCGGGCAGTGAAGTATCACTTGGAGCACCGTGTCTTTCTCAACACTGACCGAACGGTGATATTCAGATGAGCGCGCGAATCATCGACGGCAAGGCAGCCGCCGCTCGTGTTCTGGAACAGGTCAGAAACGATGTGAAAACCTTGAAGGCCGAGGGCATCGAGCCGGCCTTGGCCGTCATTCTGATCGGTAACGACCCCGCCAGTGAGGTGTACGTACGCAACAAAATCCTGCGCGCCGAGGAAGCAGGCATTCGTTCTCTGGAGCACCGTCTGCCTGCCCGGAGCAGCCAGGCACAGGTGCTGGCGCTGATTGCCGAGCTGAACACCAACGACTCGGTACACGGCATCCTCCTGCAACTGCCACTGCCGCCGCATATCGAGGAAGCGCGCGCCTTGCAAGCCATTGACCCGATGAAGGACGTTGATGGTTTTCACAGTGAAAACGTTGGCGGTCTCAGCCAGGGACGTACCGTACTGACGCCCTGCACTCCCAGCGGCTGCATGCACTTGCTTGAAGAGACCTGCGCAGATCTGAGCGGCAGGCATGCGGTGGTGATCGGCCGGTCCAATATTGTCGGCAAACCGATGGCTGCCCTGCTGTTGCGAGCGCATTGCTCGGTAACGGTGTTGCATTCGCGCAGTACCGACGCCAAAGCCTTGTGCCGCCTGGGCGACATTGTCGTCGCAGCGGTTGGCCGACCGCGCATGATCGACGCCAGCTGGCTCAAGCCTGGTGCGGTGGTGATCGATGTCGGCATCAACCGCGTCGAGGATCAGGGTCGCAGTCGCCTGGTGGGCGATGTCGACTTCGACAACGTTCTTGATGTTGTCTCTGCCATCACGCCGGTGCCTGGTGGCGTGGGACCTATGACCATCGCCTTTCTGATGAAAAACACGGTGATTGCTGCCAGACAGCAAGCCGACGCGCAACGCAGCCAATCGGAGGCCGTATGCCTTTCAATCTACTGAAATACGGGCTCAGCCCTGAATACCCGGTCGAGGTGGACCTGCCTGCGCCAAGGGAACTCAAGCCCTGCTACGACGTGGTGATCATCGGCGGCGGCGGTCACGGACTGGCAACTGCGTACTACCTGGCGAAATACCACGGTATCAGCAACATTGCCGTGCTGGAAAAAGGCTATCTGGGCGGTGGTAATACGGCGCGCAATACGGCGGTGATCCGCTCCAATTACCTGACCAGTGAAGGTGTGAAGTTCTATGCCGAATCGGTGAAGATGTTTCAGGGCCTGTCCAATGAGTTCGACTTCAACATCATGTACTCCGAGCGTGGCCAACTGACCCTCGCACACACCGATGCCACCGTACGCTCGTTCCGCCAGCGCGCCGAGGTCAACAAGCATTTCGGCGGCCGCACCGAGATGATCGACCGCCAGCAGATCCGCGAACTGGTGCCGAGCCTGAATCTGGACCCCGGCCATCTACCGGTGCTCGCAGGCCTGTGGCACATCGACGGCGGCACCGCCCGGCATGACGCGGTCGCCTGGGGCTACGCCAGGCAGGCGGCCAAGCGCGGTGTGGAGATTCATCAATTGACCGAAGTGCAGGAACTGGTCATCGAGAACGGCGCCATCACTGCGGTGAAGACCAATCGCGGCACCATCCAGTGCGGCTGCGCCGTGCAGGCGGTGGCGGGCATGAGTTCGCAGATGATGAAGAAGGCCGGAATCCGCTCGCCGATCCAGACCTTCCCGCTGCAAGCGATGGTCACTCAACCCTTCAAGCCTTTCCTTGACCCGCTGGTGAGTTCGTCCGCGCTGCACTGTTACGTTCAGCAGACCAGCCGTGGCGAGGTGGTGTTTGGCGGCGGCTCTGATCCCTACCCGCTGTTCAACACCCGCTCGACCCTGGACCTCAAGGAAAGTCTGCTGGCCCATGCCATCGAGATGTTTCCGTTTCTGGCCAACGCCAGACTGATGCGCCAATGGGCCGGGATCACCGACATGACCCCGGACTACAGCCCGATCATGGGCCTTTCACCGGTCAGGAATTATTACCTGGATGCAGGTTGGGGCACCTGGGGCTTCAAGGCAACGCCGATCTGTGGCAAGACCATGGCCGAACTGGTGGCAAGCGGCGGCAATGTGCCTGAGCTGATCAGACCCTTCGCGCTGGAGCGCTTCTCGACCTTTCAGCAAGTCAACGAAATGGGCGCGACAGCGGCCAGCCACTGACGGAGAGCGACACATGAAAATCATGAACTGCCCGCTCAACGGGCCGCGCAATATCAGCGAGTTTTCTTACGGCGGCGAATTCAAGCACATGCCCGACCCGCAAACCTGTAGCGACGCCGAGTGGGCCGATTACGTGTTCAACAGTGAAGACACCCTGGGCGTGGTGCGCGAGTGGTGGATGCACAATCCGTCCAGCTACTGGTTCCTGGCCGAGCGCCATACCGGCAGCGACGAGATTATTCGCACCTTCGACCCGCGGGAAATATTCACCGCACGTATCGAATTCGCTCCCCGCCCATCCAAGGAGATCGCAGGATGACCACCCCAGCCCGCCTGCCCGCGCCTATGGGCTTGCTGATCGATCGCAACCAGCCGCTCACCTTCAGCTTCGATGGCAAGACCTATCAAGGCCTGCAAGGCGACAGCATTGCCAGTGCCCTGCTGGCCAACGGGCGTTTTCTGCTTTCGCGTTCGTTCAAGTATCACCGCCCGCGGGGTCCGCTGAGCATGGCCGGACAGGACGCCAACAGTCTCGTCCAACTGCCTCGGGAGCCCAATGTGCTGGCCGACACCTTCGCTCTGCAGGAGGGCCTGGAGGCAACCGGACAGAACTTCAGCGGCTCGCTGGACCACGACAGGGATGCCTGGCTGGGCAAGTTCTCAAAGTTCATGCCGGTGGGTTTCTACTACCGCTCGTTCTACAAACCCAAAGGCATGTGGAAAGTCTGGGAGCCGATCATTCGCAAGAAGGCTGGCCTTGGTGTGCTGGACCTGAACTTCCAGCCCGAATATTACGACAAGGCCTACCTGTTTACTGACCTGGCCGTGATCGGCGCGGGTCCTGCAGGATTGCAGGCGGCACTGAGCGCAGCCAACGCCGGAGCCAAGGTGCTATTGATCGAACAGCAACCGATACTCGGTGGTTCACTGACCTACGCGCGCTTCGATATCGACGGTCAGCGTGCCGAGCAACTGCGACGTGAACTGAACGACGCGGTGCAGGCGCACGCCAATATTCGAGTCCTTACACAAGCCACCTGCAATGCCTGGTTCACCGACAACTACCTGCCGGTGATTCAGGGCAAGCGCTTGTACAAGGTGCGCGCCACACACTGCCTGGTGTGCAGCGGCTCGTTCGACCAGCCGGTTATTTTTCGCAACAATGATTTGCCCGGCGTGATGCTCACCAGCGCCGCCCAGCGCCTGATCAGGCTGTACGCCGTCAAACCCGGCAAGCGCGCTGTAGTGCTGACCGGCAACGATGACGGCTATCTGGCAGCGCTGGACCTGCACGATCAGGGTGTCGAGGTGGCTGCAGTTGCCGACATGCGCGCCCATCCCTCAGACCATGCATTACAGGTTGCGCTGGAAAAGCGCGGCATCGTCTGCCATATGAGTACGACGGTGTATGAGGCGCTGCACGAGAAAGGCATGCGCCATGTGAGCGGGGTCGAGCTGCGCACGATCACCGGCCAGGGTCAGGTGGCGAACACAGGGTCGAGTATCCAATGTGACCTGCTGTGCATGTCCGGCGGCTACATGCCGGTCTACCAGTTGCTGTGTCAGGCGGGCGGCAAGCTCGCCTATGATGATCGGCAGGCCGAGTTTGCGATCAGCAGCCTGCCACAGAACCTGAGTATCGCCGGTTCGGTCAACGGCTATCATGCGCTGGACAACGTGCTGTCCGATGCAATCCGTGCAGCCACCAGCGTGGTCTCGGCAATGGGTCTGGAATCGTTTGAGAACCCGACCACGCTGCGCAGCGAAGCGCAGGTCAACTTCCCCTGGCCGATCTTCCCGCATCCCAAGGGCAAGGATTTTGTCGATTTCGATGAAGACCTGCAGGTACGCGACATTGTCAACGCAACGCGCATCGGCTATCGCGACATCCAGTTGGTAAAACGCTATTCCACAGTCGGTATGGGCCCCTCGCAAGGTCGTCACTCGGCGTTACCGACCGCACGGCTGGTGGCCGCGTCGACCCAGCGCAGCGTCGGCGAAACTGGCGTGACCACTGCCCGGCCGCCCTTCGAGGCAGAGAAACTGGCGCACGTTGCGGGCAGAGCCTTCGATCCGTATCGCCAGACACCCATGCATCAGCGTCATGTGCAGGCAGGCGCGAAGATGATGCCGGCGGGAATCTGGCAGCGTCCAGCGTTCTATGGCGAGCCATCGCAACGCGATGCCTGCATGCAGCACGAAGCGCTGCATGTGCGCAACAAGGTCGGGATCATCGACGTGTCGACACTTGGCGGCCTGGACGTGCGCGGCCCCGATGCTGCCGAACTGCTCAACCGCCTGTACACCTTTGCGTTTCTCAAGCAACCGGTCGGGCGTTCACGCTATGCGCTGATGACCAATGAGCAAGGCGTGGTCATCGACGATGGTGTCTGCGCGCGCTTTGCCGAACAGCATTTCTACGTCACTGCCACCACCAGCGGCGTGGATCGCATTTACCAGCAGATGCTCAAGTGGAATGCCCAGTGGCGCCTGAACGTCGACATCACCAACGTCACAGCAGCCATTGCTGCGGTCAACGTGGCGGGCCCGGATTCACGCAAGGTGCTGGAGCAAGTCTGTACCGACCTGGATCTTTCGGCCGAAGGCTTCCCTTACCTCGGCGTACGCCTGGGCACCGTTGCCGGTATCAAGGCACGGCTGTTGCGGGTCGGTTTCGTCGGCGAACTGGGCTATGAAATTCATGTCCCGGCGCGGCATGCCCTCACGCTCTGGGACGCATTGACCGAGGCCGGCAAGGCGTTCGACATGCGCCCGTTCGGCGTCGAGACACAACGTCTGTTACGTCTGGAAAAAGGCCACGTGATCATCAGCCAGGACACCGATGGCATGACACACCCTGCCGAAATCGACATGGGTTGGGCGGTCAGCCGGAGCAAACCTTTCTTTGTCGGTCGCCGCTCGGTAGACATCCTCGAAGCGCAGCCGCAGAAGCGCAAGCTGGTGGGCTTTACCTTGCCCAAAGCCAGCCCGCTGCCGCTTGAGGGTCATCTGGTGCTCAAAGGTCCGGACATTACTGGCAACGTGACCTCCTGCGAGTACTCGTCGACGCTGGGTCTGATTATCGGTATGGCCTATGCCGCGTGTGACCAGAGCGCACCCGGCCAGCAGATTCCGATTCGCGTCGAAGACGGCGTAGTGGTTCAGGCGACCGTCGTGAAACTGCCCTTCTTTGACCCTGAAAACCAGCGCCAGGAGCTCTGATCCATGACCACTCTTAGCAAAGACCGCTCCGGCATGACCGAGGTGCGCTCCCTGTGCACACTGGAAGACCTGACCCATTTGCCACGCACAGGATTTCGCGGTTTGCACAGCGCCGAATACTTGGCGGCACGCGGTTTCAGCCTGCCAGAGACACCGAACCGCGCCGTTACCCAGGCCGACGGCAGCCATGTTGCACGCCTGTCGCAAACCGAATACCTGTTGCTGGGCAGCCCGCTCGACAACGGCCAGCGGATTGCCGATGAGGAGGCGCGCTGGGAGCTGGACCACAATGCCAATTATCTGTTGCCTCGCGAAGACAGCCATGCGTGGCTGCAATTGAGTGGCTCATGCATTCCCGAGGTGATGGCCAAACTCTGTGGCGTCGACCTGCGTCCCGAGGCCTTCAAAGCAGGTTGGGTGGCGCAGACCTCGGCAGCGCGCATCAATGTGATTGTGATCAACGTTGGCGCACAGCCCGAACAGTGTTTTCAGATTCTGTTCGATCGCGCTTCGCTGGCGTATTTCAAGGACACAGTGCTGGATGCCATGGCCGAGTTCGGGGGACGCTGCCTGTAATGGTTGGTGCTGACCTGTGATCGATATCTCCGGGTCAGGGATTGCGGACAGCCCTGCCCCAGAAACGACACGCATACCCATTACCGCCATGTGAGCTAAAGAACACGGACGACGAGCCGACTTTCTTCTGGTAGGCCACAAGACATAGCTCCGGGTCCTCGCCCGGCGCGACCGACTACGGGTAAGCAGCGCCAACATTCGCGGTAGTTATGGATATTCCGGAGCTCAAATGAACATCAAGCAGAAACTGACCTGGGCTTTTGCGGTGATTGCCTGTTTGCCCATACTCGTCGTGGCCGCCATCGTGATCGTGAACCTGCGTGACAAGGCAACCAGCGATTTCGTGGACAGCAGCGGGCGGGAGATTCGTCAGGTCGACAACGCCATGCAGCTGTTTTTCGACGGCATCACGCAGAACGTCAACTACATTGCGGCACACCCGCTGATTGCCGGCGCGGGCGATGATTTTCGTAACTACATGGGCGCAGCCGCTACCGCGCAATCCGAGAATGACCGGCAGGCCACCGAACTGTTCGCCAGTATCGCCAAGGCTCACCCTGCTTACTCCTACGTCTCTTACGGTCTGATCAACGGCAGCTACATCATGACGCCGGAAGACCCGAAAATGAGCAACTACGACCCGCGTGTACGCCCGTGGTACAAGACCGCAATGGCCAACGCCGGAAAGACCGTGCGCAGCGATGCCTATTACTGGGCCAACGATGATGCGGTACTGGTCAGCACCATCCGCGCGATTCCCAACAAGCTGGGTAACCCTGGCGGCGTGGTCAACATCGACGTATCGCTCAAGCAACTGACCAACATCGTCAAGCAGATCAAACTGGGGGACAGCGGCTACCTGATGCTGATGGAGAAGAACGGCACCGTGCTGGTCGACCCCAAGCAGCCAGAGCATAACTTCAAGAAGCTGGGTGATCTGGGCGACGGTTTCGCCGAGCTGGCCAAGACTGGCACTGGCCTGGTCGAGGTGACACTCAACGGCGAACGCTACATGGCCAACGTGTACCCGTCCGAGCAACTGGGCTGGAACTTCATCGGCCTGATCAAACAGGACGAAGTGATGGCCTCGGCCACCCGCCTCACTTGGCTGATCGGCATTATCGCTGCGGTACTTGCGGTGGTCTTTGCGATTGTCGGCGCCAGTTTTGCCAGCGTGATTGTCCGTCCGATCCACAGTGTTTCCAGCGGCCTGGAAGGCATCGCTGGCGGTGAAGGCGACCTGACCCGGAACCTCGCGGTGCGCGGCAAGGATGAAACCGCGCAACTGGCGGGTTGGTTCAACAAGTTTCTGACCGCCATCCGCAGCCTTATCCAGCACATCGGTCAGGCCGCCGGGAAGATTCTCGAAGCCTCACACAGTTCGACACGTGTCTCCAATGACATGGCCGAAGCCGCTGGCCGTCAGCGTGAAGCGGTAGACATGGTCTCCACCGCCTTCCATGAAATGGTCGCCACGTCCAATGAAGTCGCCCGTTCCTGCAGCCAGGCCGCCGACTCGGCTGACAGTGGTCAACAGCAGGCGCGTGAAGGTCAGCGGCAGATCGATGATGCCGTACGCAGTGTCGACCAGCTCAGCGAGGAACTCGCCCGCTCGGCCAAGGACATGACACAACTGGAAAAAGACAGCACCGGCATCCAGTCGATTTTGAACACCATCCGCTCGATTGCCGAGCAGACCAACCTGCTGGCCCTCAACGCCGCCATCGAAGCAGCCCGTGCAGGCGAACAGGGTCGCGGCTTTGCGGTAGTGGCAGACGAAGTCCGCGCACTCGCCAAACGCACCTCCGACTCGACCGCCGAAATCGACAGCCTGCTGGGCAATCTGGCCAAACGCACGGCTTCGGTGGCGCAACAGATGCACGCCAGTCTCGACGTTTCGCAGCAATCGGTGACCAAGATCGGGCAGGCGCGCAGCAGCTTCGGGCAAATCCGTGAGTCGGTGGATGTGATTCGCGACATGAACACTCAGATCGCAACGGCCGCCGAAGAGCAGCATCAGGTCGCTGAAGACATCAACCGGCACATCAGCCAGATCCATGGCGATGCCCAATTGATCGCCGACCTCTCCGACTCGGCCCGCGCCGACTCCAGAAGCCTGGAAATACTGTCCAGCGAACTGGACGGCCTGGTGCGCAAGTTCAAGACCTGATACTGCACACACGGAGCGTAAGGGACGATGGGCGTCTGTGTCCCCTATCGTACCCATGCTCCGCGTAGGCATGCCGTTCTGGACGCTCTGCGTCCTGTTCGCAGCAGGTGATCTAATCTGCGTCCCTCTCAAACCATTCAGTCAGAAAATCCAGAAAAGTGCGCAGCGTTGCCGACTGATGGTGCCTTGAGGTGTAGATCGCGTGTATCCCCAGTGCCTGTGGCTGGTATTCCGGCATCAGGGCGATCAGCTTGCCGCTGGCAATCAGCGGCGCTGCCGAATGCACTGGCTGCAGGCTGATACCGGCGCCAGCCACTGCGGCCTCCAGCAGCACCACTGAATCGTTGGCACTCAGGTTGCCACCGACCGGCACACTGAGCGGCAGCTGCTGGCGGGTGAACTCCCAGAGGCTCTTGCCGAAGTACGAATAGGTCAGGCAATTGTGGGCAGGCAGTTCCTGCGGTCTGGACGGCGTGCCGTGCACGGCAAGATAAGCTGGAGAAGCACACACTATCGAAGCGCATTGACCCAGCGGACGGGCAATGACGTTGGGGTCCAACTGATTAGTGATGCGGATCGCCAGATCGATTCGCTCGCTGACCAGATCCACCGCCTCGTTGCCGATAAGCAGGTCTGCCGAGGTGCCGGGGTAGCGTTGCAGGTAAGCCGTCACCGCGGGTGCCAGAACGGCCAGGGCCAGCGACTGCGAACAGGCGATGCGCAGCATGCCGCGTGGCTCGTCGACTTGCGTATCGGCTGCCAGTGGTACTGCGTCGGCCAGCTCGATCAACTGCTGACAACGCACCAACGTCATTTGTCCGGGCGCGGTCAAGCCGAGCTTGCGCGTGGTCCGGTGCAGCAATCGTGCTCCGGCCCAGCTCTCCATCTGCGCCAGATATCGCGTGACCATCGCCCGTGACATGTCCAGCGCCTCGGCGGCGGCAATGAGGCTGCCCCTTTCGTTAATAGCGATGAATACCCGTGCCGCTATGATCCGATCCACAATTCGTCCGATATGAGCAATCAATAGTTGCCAATACTGAGGCTTTTGTTTCACTTGAAGCAACCTAAGATAACGACCTCAGCCCTGCTCGAACAAAGGTCGTATCCCATGTTGCGTAAATCCCTGCTTGCCCTGTCCTTCGCTGCTCTTTTCCCTCTAGCAGCCCAGGCAGCCGCCCCCTTGGCAATCGAGGTGTACAACCCGGCCGAAAAAGCCGTCTTCCCGGTATCTTCCGAACTGATCACCGGCAAGCATGACGCGGTGCTCATCGATGCGCAGTTCCAGCGCAACGACGCCGAGGCTCTGGTGCAAAAGATCAAGGCCAGCGGCAAGCAACTCACCACGGTCTACATCAGCCACAGTGACCCGGATTACTACTTCGGTCTGGACGTCATCAAAGCCGCTTTTCCCGACGCGAAGATTGTCGCCAGCGCCCCTACCGTCAACGCAATCAAGGCTTCAATGCAGGGCAAACTCGCCTACTGGGGCCCGATTCTCAAGGACAATGCGCCAGCCAGCCTGATCGTGCCCGACGTGCTCAAGGGCGACCACCTGACACTTGAAGGCCAACCGTTGCAGATCAAAGGCCTGAATGGCCCGGCGCCCGAGCGAAGCTACGTATGGATTCCCTCCCTCAAGGCGGTAGTCGGTGGTGTCGTGGTCTCCAGCGGTATTCATGTCTGGGTCGCTGACACACAAAGCGCTAAATCGCGTCAGGACTGGCTCGCGACACTCAAAAGCATCGAGGCGCTGAAACCGGCCACCGTGGTTCCGGGTCATTACCTGGGCGAAATCCCGGCAGGCACCCAGGCTGTGACGTTCACCGCCGACTACCTGAAGTCCTTCGAAGAGCAGGCCGCCAAGGCCAAGGATTCCAGCGCCCTGATCGATGCCATGCAGAAAGCCTGGCCGCAATTGGCCGAACCGGCTTCGCTGGAGATGAGCGCAAAAGTCATCAAGGGCGAGATGAAGTGGCCGAATTGATCCGCTACCTGCAAGGCCTCGGAGGAGCGTTGCGAATATAAGGCAGGGACCAGGCTTTTACATGCGCAGCGCACATGCACTCAGGTATGGTCAGACGCCCATATCAGTCGCTATGCTGCGCCCATGAACGCCCCTCTGAAAATCCGTACCCCCTGTCCGCCCGGCGCTTGCGACTGCAAGCGCGAGCTGCTGGACGCGGAAGATGCAGACCTGCGGATTCTGCTGCTGACCCGCGATGCGGAAAAAGCCCTGTTGGATCGCTTGGAGCGTATCGAAAGTCTGGAAGATCTGGAGCACATGCAGCGCAAGATTTTCCAGCAATTGGGCGTGCGTGTCGACGTCGCGCCGGGCTTCAATGAAGTGCGCACCATGCGCGGCATCAGCATTGTCGTCGAAGAAAAGGTCGGGCTGTGTCGCAAGGCGCGCCAATCGATACCCGCCGCCATCCGCCGCGCCCTGGAAGCACGTCCACAGATCGCCTATCAGTTGCTCAACGCCAACGACCTGCTGCGCGACGCGTAAGTGAAGACCAAGCCGGCGCAGGCTTTCAGAAACCAGGACGCCCGGCCTGAACAGACCGGGCGTCACGTAAACACTCCCGCAGGCTGATCAACAAACCCCTGGCGGGATGCCGTCCTTGTTGAAGTCTTTCAGGCGTTCCTTTTCTTCGGGCGTCGAATGCGCGGGCACATAGCTTTGCGGTTCCGGTTTTTTCTCGTCTTTCTTGTCAGTCATGGTCATTGACTCCGCTGGTGGACACTCAAATAAGGCCACGCGCGGAGCATTCGGTTCAGACTGATTGCGCAGCGCGGCGCTGATCGACGCTGCATTCCAGTTGCCTGGCCAGGCCCTGCAGATCGAGCAGGGTCGCGCGCCAGCTGCGCTCCTGACTGCCGACGCTGACCAGCGAACGAACCCGGTCATTGACCGAAATGCCCTTGCCGGTACTGGCTTGCCAGCCTTGTTCCAGCATCGCCGGATCAAACTGATTGAACGCGTCGATCGCATCGACCCGGCTCACCGCAAAACCGAAGCACAGACGCTCGCCACGTACGATCAATACGCGTGAAGCGTCACTCTGGGTTTGCGCACCTTCGCCCAGCAGACTACTCAGGCAGATCAGCGGCACCTGCTCGCCACGCAAATTGAACTGACCCAGCAAATGTGTTTCTGGCTGTGAAAGCCCGATCAACTGCTGTGGCACGCTCATGATCTCGACAATCTGGCTCAATGGAGCGACAAAGCGAGTCGGTGCGTCAAACAGCAGGCAGGCATGTCGCAGCATCGCCTTGGTCACATCATGCGAGGCTTGCGCAGGTCTGACGTCATGCTGGTAGACCTGCGTATAACTTTTGACTTCCGGGCGCTGCAACAGCATCGGATGATCAAGCAGCAATGCCTGCTGCCCCTCCTCCAGGTTCATCACACCGGCCAGCAGTTCCGGGTGCGGCAGTCCATAACCCGGTGCAGCCAGCAATCTGCTCGGGTCCTGACGCTGAATGGCAACCATACGGTCATAACCAAACCCGCATACCCGACCATCCGGCGCGGTCAACAGCAGCAACTGCGGCTTGGACGTCTGGCGTGGGTGGTCCAGACCAAGGACTTCGGAAAGGTTGAGCGCCGGGACCTTGGTGCCACGTACCGACGTGACGCCAAAGCAGCAGTCACTGGCAAAGTCCGACGCCGAGATTTCCGGGCCATCCACCAACTCGGTCACAACGCTGGCATCGATACAGAAGTTGCGACCGTCACACTCGAACACCAGGTAATGAAGCAGACGGTTCTTGGCTGCCAGCGCCTCTTCCTTGAGAATCTGCGCGCCTGGATCAGCTGCGAACAGCACGCCCGGCAGGCTGCTCAAGAAGCCCAGATCCAGCTTGTAGATCATCCGCGACTCATCTGCGCTCAGCAGCAGCGCTGGCAGCAACCCGGCGCTGGTGCCGCCAGGCCCCAGCGGACTGAATTGCGAATCGCGGGCCTTGAGAATGTCACAGACCGCGTCAATCGCCAGGCCTAGATAACCGCCCCCGTATTTGAGGATAGCGACCAGTGGCGTGGGTGACGAAACGTCGCCTCCTTCCGCCAACTGGCTGCGCAGGTCGACCAACGGCACGGGTTTGCCGCGCAAGGTAAATACTCCACGCAACGCTCCCCGGGTCAGCGGATGGGGATGCAGATCAGCCGGCCAGTGCACGGCCTCCATCAATGCATCGGCAACCACCGCCAGGTACACGTCATTGATCTGCACGACGCCATAGGCATTCAGGCTGCTCATGCAGGTTGTCCGATGGATACCTTGTTCAGAGTTTCGGTGTAGCCGGTCAGGTTGGCTTTATGCAGCTCGATGATCAGCGCCTCTACTTCCTGAGCCGACAGGCGTTGTTTCTCGGTCGCCGTGTTGATCCCGTCGATCGCCTGAGTGGTCTGCATCACGCCTTCCACGATATGTTCGAAGGCTTCGCCGGCACTGCGCGAAATCTCGTTGCCTGACTCTATACGGCTGACGGTTTCCAGAATCAGCTTGTTGATTTCCTTGGTCGCGCGCGAGGACTTCTCGGCCAGCTTGCGCACCTCGTCGGCGACTACCGAAAAGCCCAGGCCATGCTCACCGGCCCTGGCCGCTTCGATGGCCGCGTTGAAGGCCAGCATGTTGGTCTGACTGGCGATCTCGCTGATCAGCTGAATGATGTCCTGAATGCCCTCGGCGGACTTGGCAATCATGCCCATCGCGTCGGACGCCTTGACCAGCGTCTGCGAGCCGGAACTGGCCTGCTCACGCGTCATTCTGGCCAGATCGGTGGCCGTCTCGGTACTTTGTGCGACGTAGGAAATGGCGGTCATCAGTGCTTTCACCGAGTCGCCCATGGCGCGGGTCTTGGCCTCTATCGCCTGCTCCATCTCGACCTGACGGGTAATGTCAGTGGCGAATTTCACCACTTTGAACGGCAAGCCGTCATGGTCGAAAATCGGGCTGTACGTCGCCTGAATCCAGATCTTCTGCCCATACTTGCTGACCCGCATGAAGCGCCCGGAGTAGAACTCGCCCTGCCCCAGCCCGTGCCAGAACTCACGGTACTCGGTGCCGCGCACGTACTCTTCCTCACAGAAAATACGGTGATGCTTGCCTTTGATCTCCAGCAGGCCATAACCCAGCGCTTTGAGGAAGTTGGCATTGGCGGTGATGATGTTGCCAGCCATGTCGAACTCGATAACGGCTTGGGCGCGGTCGATGGCATTCACCTTGCCCTGGTCCTCGACGCTGGTTTCCTTGGCGCTGGTCACGTCGAGCGCGAACTTGACGATCTTGTAGGGTTTGCCCTGCGCATCGAAGATCGGGTTGTAGGTGGCCTGAATCCAGATTTCCTTGCCGTCCTTGCGCTTGCGCTTGTACTCGTTGGCGTCGTATTCGCCACGCCCGAGCTTTTCCCAGAGTTCGCGATACTCAAGGCTGCTGACGAACTCTTCGGAACAAAACATCCGGTGGTGTTCGCCGACAACGTCTTCCAGGTCGTAGCCGAATACCGCCAGAAAATTGCGATTGGCATGCAGCACTTTACCGGTCAGATCGAACTCGATGACCGCCTGAGAGCGCTCGATAGCCGTGACCTTGCCAGCGGACTCGGCCTGACGGGCGCGACTCTCGGTGACATCGTTGGCAAACTTCACAACCTTGTAGGGACGACCGTCAGGGTCAAAGATCGGGTTGTAAGTGGCGCTGATCCAGAGCTCGCGACCGTTCTTGCCGATACGCTTGTACTCGCCGGAGTCATATTCGCCACGCTCCAGCTTGGCCCAGAACGCGCGGTAGGCAGGGCTGTTCAGGTAGTCTTCTTCGCAGAACATGCGGTGATGCTGGCCTTGTATCTCATCCAGACGATAGCCAAGCACCTTGAGGAAGTTTTCGTTGGCATTAAGCACCCGACCGTTCAGATCAAACTCGATGACGCCCTGCGAACGATCGATCGCCGCGACCTTGCCTTCATACTCGGCATTGGCTTTGCGCTGTTGAGTGACATCAGTGGCAAATTTTACGACTTTGAATGGATTACCCAGTTCGTCGAAGATCGGGTTGTAGGTTGCCTGCAGCCAGATCTCGCGACCGTTCTTGCCCAGGCGCTTGTACTGACCTTCGTCAAAAGCACCTTTGCCCAGTTTTTCCCAGAATGTCGCATATTCGACGCTGGAGGCATGTTCCGGCGTGCAGAACATCCGGTGATGCCGACCCTGAACTTCGTCCAGCCGATACCCGACGCAATCCAGAAAATTGGTATTGGCCCGCAGGATGTTACCTTCGAGATCGAATTCGATCATCGCCTGCGAGCGATCAATGGCCGTCATCAGCGAGTGGAGGTCCAGCTCTAGCGCGGCCCGATCCCCGGGGGTGTTCTCAATTGTGGTCGACATGTAAAAGTCTCTGCGAGTCAGCATCTATGGAAGTATTGTTATGAAGCGCCGGTCTCTGCGGGCCGCGTCGAACGCTTCTGCATGCGTGGACTATGGTGCCTGCCGATCAAGCCGGTTAATCGTCTTTCTCAATGCCTTCCATAGCGCAAACTCTCAGTTCATCAACGGCGGATGAAACAACGCAAGCTCATTGGCAAGAAGCCTTTGTATTCACATCGGCTTGAAACAGGTCAGCTTTAGCGCCACTATTTAGCCATCTTATGAATACAGACGTGCGGTCGGCCCGATCACCGGTAAAAAAATACTTCGTCCCCTCCTCCCCACGCTGAGCACCACCGCGCAATCAGGCGTAGAACCAGATGACGAGAATCACGGCACCGGTCCATCCCAGGGTGAGCAAAAAGGAAAGTCCAGCAAGGCGCGGGTCCATGGAACTCCTGTTCTAGAAGGCTTGGGTAAGCAGAGCGCTGCATACGTAGGGATATATCGGCTGGATCACCGATATATAAATTATTTTCGCCACCGTGGAACACAGTCAGTGCGCGGGTCTTGCCCTGAATCAATGTCTGATAACCTGTCTGCGATCACTTCGTTAGAAAACGCTCGTTACAGGGGCAGACATGGCCATCATTTTCTCAGCCGAACCACTGCGATCCGAGGATCGTTTCGACGTCTGGCAGGAGGTTGTGAGCTCGACGTACGGCCTGGTCGCAAGCCAGCCGCTGAGCGAAGCACCGTTCGCCGGAACCCTGAACGTCAGGGATCGAAGTGGCATTACCTTTACCCGGATTCAGTCATCTCCACTTCATTACCGGCGGTTGCAACAGGACAGGGAAAGTGATCACTTCCTCGTCACGCTCTCTTTGTGTCGCGACGCGCTCGTCGCCCAGAACGGCAGGGAGTCCCGGCAAGGCGCAGGCGATATCGTCCTTTACGATAGCGCCCAACCGTACGCTTGCCGTTACCCCGAAGGTGATGATCAAATCGTGCTGGCTGTGCCGCGCAAGCTGTTGCTGCAACACATCCCGAATGCCGAGCGACAGGTATGCAGAACACTGCCCGGTCGTTCGGCGTTGGGCCGTGTGGCCGGCACCTTGATGAGCGAAACCTGGAGCACAGAGGATTTATCGGACCCGCTGAGCAAAAGGCTCAATGCATCACTGCTGGACGTACTGGCCACGGCTTTCGACTCGGTGTTAGGCGACACTGATATCCGGCGTGATTCTCATCAACTGCAACAGTTGCGACGCATCAAGCAGTTCCTGCTGAATAACCTGTCCGACACGGGCCTGACGGCCGACAGCATTGCCCTGGCGACGCACGTTTCGCCACGCACGCTCAATCGATTGTTCGCACAGCAAGGCACGACAGCCATTCGCTGGCTCTGGCAGCAAAGACTTTCGGCGTGCCATGACGCATTGCTCAAGCGCCATGTTCGCCGAGTCAGTGATGCTGCGTTGAACTTCGGCTTTACCAACCTCTCGCATTTCAGCCGCGCCTTCAAAAATGCCTATGGCATCTCTCCTCAGCAGCTCTTGGGGCCACGATAAGGCGATTGGCGCTTTCGGCACAGCGATTGGCTGTCCTGGCAAAGCGCACTGCACCCACGCCAATCAGTATCACTGCCATGCTGACGGCGCTTGCTGCGCGCCGTACCCAGGAACGGTGACGAAGGAAAACCTCAATGAATACCCACTCCGATAAAACCCTGCGACTGATCTTTCCCCAATGGCAAGGCGGCAACAACGCGCCTTACCATTTTGGCGCACAGTTGCTTGCATGGCTGGCACCGGACGCGACAGGGCCTGTAGAACAAGTGGACGTAACCGAACCGGATGATCAACCACTGGAACTGCAAAACAACATTATTGCCCGCCATGCGCTGCTGGCGCAGCTTGACCTTGCGCGGCGACTGATCGACCGGCATCAGCAGGATCGGCTGGTGGTTCTGGGTGGCGATTGTCTGGTCGATCTGGCGCCATTCGCCTATCTGAACGAACGCTACGACGGCGACCTTGCAGTGCTCTGGGTCGACACCCACCCGGACGTCCTTACCCCCAAGGACTTCCAGCATGCGCATGCAATGGTCATGGGCAATCTGCTGGGCGAAGGTGACGAGGACTTCGTCAATGCCGTAAAACGCCCGATCAAACCAGCCAATGTGATGTATGCGGGCCTGCAGGACACCCTGGAGGCAGAAACCGCTTTCATCAAGCGTCTCGGGCTGCGCAGTGCCGGCGCACAGGCGCTGGCCCACACCAGCGCGCCGGTGCTGCAATGGCTAAAGGAAACCGGGGCCAGGCACCTGGCGATCCATCTGGATCTGGACGTGCTGGACCCGGCGCTCTTCCGTTCTCTGCTGTTTGCACAACCCGGTGTCCCGGCCGCTCACTTTGAGGGCGTTGCGCAAGGCAAGATGACTATCGAACAGGTTGTCCGCTTGCTGGCAGACGTTGCCAGCGTTGTGGACGTGGTCGGCCTTGGTATTGCCGAGCACCTGCCGTGGGACGCGTTGGCGTTGAAGAACATGCTGACAAAGCTGCCATTGCTGGGCGTCCGGGCTGCGAATCCTTGAGCCGGACACTTTGATAAACCCTTAAAATTTAATTTATGCATACTTTAATAAAATATAATCATTTAATTTAATAATTAACATATAACAAAATAGAATTTCACTGCGATTTTTTATAGGCATATCGTCGTCTTTATGCCGACCCCTTCTCCAGGCGGAGGTGCACCCACCTTTTTGAACCGTCCGGAGCAAAACCATGAGCAGACAACGACACCTTAAACTCGGCGCAATGGTCCACGGCGTCGGCCATGGTTGGGGCGAATGGCGTCACCCGCAAGCACTGGCCAATGCCAGTGTGAATTTAGGCTTTTATCAGCAGCAGACTCAGCTGGCCGAAGCGGCTCGATTCGATTTTGTGTTCATTGCCGACAGCCTGCACATTCACGAAAAATCCAGCCCGCATTATCTGAATCGCTTCGAACCACTGACCATCCTCTCCGCACTGGCGGCCACCACCCGGCATATCGGTCTGGTGGCAACGGTCACAGTTAGCTACACCGAGCCTTTCCAGGTGGCTCGCCAGTTCGCCTCGCTGGACCACATCAGTGGCGGTCGGGCTGGCTGGAACGTGGTGACGTCCTGGCTCAGCGGCACTGCCGATAACTTCAGCAAAGGTGAACATCCGCCCCATGCCGTACGCTACCGCATTGCCAGGGAGCACATCGAAGTGGTCAAGGGGCTGTGGGACTCATGGGAAGACGATGCGTTCGCCTACGACAAGCAAAAAGGCGAGTTTTTTACCCCTGGCAAACTGCATACGCTGGATCACAAGGGCGAGTTCTTCTCGGTGAAAGGCCCGCTCAACATAGCCCGGTCGAAGCAAGGCCAACCGGTGATTTTCCAGGCGGGCACCTCCGAGGCCGGGCGTAATTTTGCCGCTCAGAACTCCGATGCAATTTTTGTCCACGCCGAGAGCTTCGATGACGCGCGCACCTATTATCAGGACCTCAAGCAACGAGCCGAAGGGTTTGCCCGCGACCCGCACGCGCTATCGATTCTGCCCGGCATTCGCCCGATTGTCGGGCGTGATGAGGCCGAGGTGGAGAGCCGCTACCGCCAGGCCGTGGAGCTGGTCACCATCGAAGACGCTATCGTCGCCCTCGGACGTCCGTTCAATGACCATGACTTCAGCCAGTACCCACTGGACGCCCCGTTTCCGGAACTGGGCGATCTGGGCTCCAACAGCCAGAAAGGCGGTTCGGACCGGATCAAGCAACTGGCCAGAGACGAGGGTTTGAGCCTGCGTGAGGTCGCCTTGCGCTTCTCCCTGCCCCGCCGTGACTTTGTCGGTACGCCCGAACAGGTTGCCGACGCTATTCAGACGTGGTTTGAAGAAGGGGCCGCCGACGGCTTCATCATCAATAGCGTCCTGCCGGATGGTTTGCAGTATTTCACTGAGTGGGTGGTGCCGGTGCTGCAGCAGCGTGGCCTGTTTCGCACTGAATACAGCGGTAACACGCTACGTGAGAATCTTGGCCTTGAAGTGCCGGTCAATCGTCACGCAAAGGCTGTCGCCCACAAAAAAGACGAGGCATTGGCATGACTCGACTCGTGATAGCCAGCCAACTGGAAGAAGACTTCAACCAGGTCATCCGCGAGCGGCTTGAAGTGACCCATCCACAAGCCAGGGTCATCGGTGTACCTGCTGGAGTGCCGAGTGACCTGCCCGGCGAGGTCGGCATTCTGCTGGCGCGCCCGATCAACGTGCGTGGTTATGAAGCACCAGCCTCGCCGCCACCGGGTTGGCCCTATGGCCTGAAATGGATTCAGGTGGTGTCTTCAGGCATCGATTTCTATCCGGGCTGGCTGTTCGACGGACCGCCCGTGAGCACTTCTCGGGGCAGTGCGGCAGAAAACATCGCCGAGTTCTCGCTGGCCGCGATCTTTGCCGCTGCCAAGCATCTTCCGGACATCTGGGTGCATGACTCGCAATGGAATTTCACCACCCTGACGCCACTCAAGGGCACCACACTCGGCATTCTCGGCTTCGGCGCCATCGGCCGCAGTCTGGCCAGCAAGGCCCACGCGCTGGGTATCAACGTGGTCGCATTACGGCAAAGTTCGGCTCCGTTCGAGGTTGACGGTGTCGAAGCTGCTCGGGACATTCACGACCTGTTCGCGCGCGCCGACCATCTGGTACTGGCCGCGCCATTGACACCTGCCACCCGGCATATCGTCAACGCCGACGTGCTGAACAGTGCCAAACCCGGCCTGCACCTGATCAACATCGCCCGCGGCGGTTTGCTTGATCACGAGGCGCTGGTCACGGCACTGGATCAAGGCAACATCGGCCTCGCCTCGCTCGACGTCACCGAGCCCGAACCGCTGCCGGACGGCCATCCACTGTATTCGCATCCGCGAGTGCGTCTGTCACCGCACACCTCGGCGATCTCCAGCAATAGCCGTCACGAGATAGCCGACAGCTTCCTGGCCAATCTGGAGCGCTATATCAGCGGGCAGGCCTTGCACAATCAGGCTGATCGCCAGCGCGGCTACTGACTCTCAGCATCACTTACACATACCGAGCGTGCCATGTCGAACCCCATAAAAAACACTCGAATTCAACTCCGGCGTTCTCTGTTGGCAGGGCTGCTCGCAGCGTTGGCTCTAGGCTGCGCCCTGCCCATCGAGGCACAGGAAACGCTACGGATCGGTTACCAGAAGTCGTCCACGCTGATCACCCTGCTGAAGACCCAGGGCACGCTGGAAAAAGCCCTTGCGCCACAGCACGTCAACGTAACCTGGCATGAGTTTCCGAGCGGCCTGCCGCTGCTGGAGGCACTGAACGTGGGCAATGTCGACATCAGTGCGGACGTGGCCGACACCGTGCCGATTTTTGCTCAGGCGGCGCAGGCCAGGCTGACCTACTTTGCCCAGGAAGCGGCATCACCCTCGGCCCAGGCAATCATCGTGCATAAAAACTCGTCCGTGCACCAACTGTCGGACCTGAAAGGCAAAAAGGTCGCGGTTACCAAGGCTGCCGGCTCTCACTACCTGCTGATCGCTGCGTTGAAGAAAGCCGGTCTGGCGTTTTCGGATATTCAGCCCGCCTACCTGTCACCCGCCGACGGCCGTGCAGCCTTCGAGAACAACAAGGTTGACGCCTGGGTCACCTGGGAACCCTTCCTGACCAGCGCCCAACGGCAATTGCCGACCCGTACCCTGGCTGACGGCGTGGGCCTGTCCAGCTACAAGCGCTATTACCTGACCGGTACCAGCTACGCCAAGGACCACCCACAAGTGCTCAGCGTGGTTTACGAGCAATTGCACAAGGCGGGCATATGGCTCAAGGCCAATCCACGCGAAGCCGCACAGGTGCTGAGCCCTCTGTGGGGCAACCTGGACATCGAAACGGTTGAAATCGCCAACAGCCATCGCACTTATCAGATCCAGCCAGTCACACATGATCAATTGGACGAACAACAGCATATCGCCGAGGCCTTCTTCGCAGCCGGTCTGCTGCCCAAGGCGGTGGATGCGCAGGATGTGGAGGTGTGGAAGCCTTGAGAGACGAGGCGCATGCGCGCTCAAATCAAGCACATGCGCCCCTCTGTCAGCTGTCGAATTCAGATACCCGGCGGCGTGGGAAATACGCCGCGAGCGGTTTCATAAGCCTGCGCGACACGCAACGCCAGGGCATCCTTGAAGCGCGGTGCCACGATCATCATGGCGACTGGCAGTCCGTCGGCCAGGCCTGCCGGGATTGACGTGGCCGGGTGGCCGGTCAGGTCGAACGGCGCAGTGTTGGCGAGCATGTTCAGTGCGCTGTGCACATACTCTTCAATCGGCGCATCGGCGGCGGTCAACGGGGTCGCCACGAACGGCATGGTCGGCATCACCAGCACGTCGAAAGCCTTGAACGCTTCGTCATATTGACGGGTGAGTTCCGGCACCAGCATGCGCGCCTTGGCGTAATAGGCACCGTGCAGGTTCTTCAGGCTGTAATGCCCGGTCAGCGCCACGGCACGCACGCTGCTGGACAATGCGTTGGCATGCACACGACGCTTGGCGCCGAAGTAACTCATGATCTCGGGGTCGTAATAGCCGTCGACGTTCATGCCATAGCCGTTGCCTTGCAGCATCTGGTACGCCGCGCCATCGGTGGCGATGACGTTCCACATGTCCAGCGCCACCCCGCGATGCCAGGGGACGCTGGCCTCGCCGACCGTGGCGCCAAGGCTTTCAAGTTGTGCCGCGGCAGCTTTGACCAAGGCGTCTACCTGCGGCTCGGACATGCCGGGGATCGCAAAACCCTCGCGCAACAGACCGATTTTCAGGCCAGAAACGCCTTGATCAAGGGTCGCGACGCAGTTCACCGCTGGCGGGTTTTTCTGTCTTGAATCGAGGCCGTCGGCTCCGGCGATCACATCGAGCATGATCGCGCAGTCACGTACGTTGATGGCCATCGGGCCGACGTGGTCGATAGTCCGCTCAATCGGGAAAGCCCCGGTATAAGGCACCAGGCTGTAAGTCGGCTTGTGCCCGACAATACCGCTCCAGGCCGACGGCATGCGGATTGAGCCGCCCTGATCGCCGCCGATGGCCATATCCACCGCTTGCAAAGCAACCAGCACGGCACTGCCGCTGGATGAACCACCTGCGTTGCGGGTCAGGTCCCACGGGTTTTTCACCGCGCCGCTGGCCGAGGTGAAGCTGGCCCCGGAGAAACACAAGTCTTCGCACACCGACTTGCCGACCACGGTCGCGCCCGCCGCCAACAGGCGCTTGACCACGGTGGCGTCCTCGGACGGCACATAACCATCAAGGCTCAGCGAACCATTGGCCATCGGCACGCCGGCCACCGATACGTTGTCCTTGATGACCACCGTTCTACCTGCCAGCGGGCCGCTCTGGGCACCGGCAATATGCGTCTTCACATACCAGGCCCCGTGCAGGTTTTCTGCCTCTGTCGGCCTGCTGTGTTCACGCTGCGGGGTGGGTTGGGCGATGTGAGCGGCATATAACGCATCGATGGCCTCGTACGAGCCCAGGGTTTCGTCAGCCAGACTCAGGAACGATTCCATTTGGCTGTCTGAGAGGTCGTACCCGTGATCTTGAGCGGCAATCAGGAAGTCGGCTTTGCCGGGACGTTTTACGGACATGGTGTTCTCCAGATAACGGTAAGGGCCGTCCGGGGTCGGACAGGCGCTGACTGGAGCCGCCTGTGCAGGATGCGCAGGTCTGGGCTCGATCCGGAGGACGCCGTTGTCCCTGCCGGTCGCCACGCGGTGTTCCATACCTGCCGGGTCAGGGCGTATGGCAAGCGTCCACGCAGAAGAGGATCAGGCCCGCAGGCCGACACTCGTCGCTCGTCAAAACCTGCTCAGGAGCAGGACTGTTGAAACAATTCATGAGCCTTGACCAGCGCCTCGGCGATTTTCTCCACCGGCTCGCGCTTGGCCATGGCCTGATCGCGCAGCGCGTTGTAAGCGTCTATTTCAGACAGACCCTTGGTTTCCATCAGGATGATTTTTGCCTGCTGCACAGTGCGCATCACCGCCATGCGCCCTTCCAGGCGCTTGACGTGTTTTTCCCGCTCGCGGGTTTTGCGCGCCTGGCTGAGGGTGATGGCCAGCGCCGTCAGCAAGCCGAACGACCTGACCGGCGAAGGGATCACCGAACAGGCGTTGAGCTGCACCAGCGCCTCAACGATGATCGGGTTTTCATAGGCGATCACCGGGATGATCGGCGGCGTTGCGCTGTTCAACAGCCACGGCGTGTTGGTTGACAGACTCTCCGGTGACACCGCTAGCACGATCACGTCGGCCTCGCTGTGCAGTCGCTCGGGGATCGGCCACTGCACCCGCACCTGACAGCCGATGCGCTGCAACTGGGCGATCAGGTTGCGACCGTCTTCGTCATCCGGGTGGATCACCAGCACGCTGATGTCGCGCAGGTCCTTGATGCCGCCTGCGCTGTCATTGCGCAGGCGTTTCTTGGCGGCACGCAGGGTCATGGACGCCTCCCGGTCAGGCTGGACCAGCCGCTGAAATCCGGCGCAACGGCGTAAGGGTCGGGCTTCAGCGCTTTCTGGCTTTCGTAGAGAATGTCAAACTGCCCTTCGGCGTTGGCCCGGCCGATCCGCGAATACAGGTAAGTGTGATGGTTGTGTTCATCGATACGCACGCGCCCCTGCGGCGCGTCGTATTCCAGGCCGCGCATGGTCTGCAGCACATCTTCCACTTCGGTGCTGCCCGCCCGGGCTATCGCCTTGGCCAGCAGGTGAACCTGAAAGTAGGCAGCCTCCCAGCAGCGGTCGGTGACCTGATGCTGGCCAAACATCTCCCGGTATTGAGCAATACACTGGCGATTGAGCGGCGTGTCGATTGACTGGAAGTAAGTGGCCGCCGAAATGTGCCCGGTGCCCAGATGAACGCCCATCTGCTGAATGTCCGTTTCGCTGGTGGTCACACTGGCAATCGGCATGACGGTCGGGTCGAGGCCTGCGTCGGCATAAGCCTGATACAAATGAGCCATGGTTTCACCGACCACCGTGGAGAAGATGAACGACGGTTTCAGCTCCCGCGCCTTGACCATAAGCCTGGCGAAGTCTTCGGCCCGGGCGTTTTTCAACGGCAGGTAATATTCGCCCAGTTTGCTGCCGCCCCGCTCGTAGAGCAGGTCGCTCATCAGCCGATTGGTTTCGTAGGGGTACACGTACTCCGAGCCGATCATCAGCACGCGGCTGCCGAAGTGATCAAACATGTAACTGCCGAGCGGCACGGCGTTATGGTTCGGCGTGGCGCCGGTGTAAATGATGTTGCGCGAATACTCGAAACCCTCGTAGTAGACCGGATAGAGCAGTAACGCGTTGTAACGTTCGACGACGGGCAATACGGCCTTGCGCGCCGCCGAGGTGTAGCAGCCGAAAAAAAACCGCAGGTTCTCTTCGCGAATCAGCGATTCAACGTGCATGGCAAACAGCGCCGGCGTCGAATCGGGGTTGCGGGTAATCAATTCCAGAGGGCGACCCTTCACGCCCCCGGCCGCGTTGATCTGATGGATTGCAAACTGCGCGCCGCGCATCGTTGAGCATTCGCCAGCCGCGGTAACGCCGGTATTGGAAAACAGACCTCCTATGCGAATCGACGGGTCAACCATGTCTATAAACCTTGTTCAACGTGAGGTGAGACGCCCGAACCTGGCCGGGAGCCTGAAAGAAGACTGAGCGAATAACCGCGGATTCAAACGGTGGCTCTCAGGCGGTTGTGCCTGGGGCTGGCGTGACGACAGTGTCAGGACCAGTCATGCGAGGGGCCTTCCACACCTGCCGAGAATGGGCGTGTGGCAAGGGACCCTGCGAGGGTATCTGCTGGCAGTCATGCAGATAGCGGGCCATGCGGGGTGTGTGGGTGTTGATGATTTGTGTATCTGCTGGCTGGGGCGGTGCTGACGTAACAGGCATTTGTTCGCAGGGATGGGCGTACATTCGCAAGGGTTGTGTCGCATGACACATCGCTTTCGCGAACAAGTTCGCTCCCACAAAAGCGGCATACATCTCCTGCAAAGGCCTCAATACACTTCTCACAAAAGCATCGTATTTCAGCCATTGAAGGCGTGCGCATCCAAGGAAACAACGTGCGCAGTCTCACATTTTTGGTGCGCAAAAGCCTGATTCGCGCCAAAGCGGCGCAGGGTGATTTTTCGTGCAATAGATGAAGGGACGCCCTGCGCCCACACTCGATTTCTAGTGTATGAGGCTGTTTCTGCACTTGGCACTGTGCTTGCTAAGTCTCTTCTGAGACATCGCGCCAGCTGTTTGCCCTACGCCCCCTTGGCAAGTAGGGAGACACCTCGCGTACGACTGGATCGGACACAGTTTGTCCCGCCAGATTCGGCACAGAAGCCTGACCTCCCGCCCATTGATTTGGCCGGGACGTCGGGCTTTTTTTATTCCTGGGAGAGAAGTGAATGCACAACGACAAACGCCGTTTGATCAAGCATGCTCTGTTGCTGGGCGCGATCGGCCTGCTGCCGTTTTCCCTGATCGGCGAGGCGCAGGCAGCCGAGACTGTAAAGGTCGGCATCATCCATTCGCTGACCGGCACCATGGCCATCAGTGAAGCCTCGGTGGTCGACGCAGAAAAACTGGCCATCGAAGAAATCAACGCCAGTGGCGGCGTGATGGGTAAAACCATCGAACCCATCGTCGAGGACGGCGCCAGCGACTGGCCGACCTTCGCGGAGAAGGCCCGCAAACTGCTGGAAAACGATCACGTTGCAGTGACCTTCGGCGCGTTCACGTCCGCTTCGCGCAAAGCGGTGTTGCCGGTCTTTGAACGCAACAAAGGCTTGCTCTACTACCCGACCTTCTATGAAGGGCTGGAGAAATCTCCGGCCATTATCTACACCGGTGCCGAGGCCTCGCAACAGACCCTGGCAGCGGTCATCTGGTTGATGGCCAACAAGGGCAAGAGCGTCTATCTGGTCGGTTCCGACTACATCTGGCCACGCACCACCAACAAGCTGGCGCGGGCATCCGTCACCAAACAGGGTGGCTCCATCGTCGGCGAAGACTATCTGCCGCTGGGTGCCATCGAGTTTTCATCAGTGATCAACAAGATCAAGGCAGCCAAGCCGGACATCGTGCTGTCGACCATCGTCGGCGGTTCGAACGTGGCGTTTTACAAACAGCTCAAGGCCGCCGGTATCGACAGCAGCAATCAGACCCTGATGGGGCTGGCGATCACCGAAGAGGAAGTCACCGGTATCGGTGCGGAAAACCTCGTCGGCTTCCTGACCTGCATGAGCTACTTCCAGAGCCTGAAAAACCCGGTCAACGAGAAGTTCGTCCAGGCCTTCAAGGCGCGCTACGGGCAGCAACGCGTCGTCGGTGACCCGATGGCGGCGGCGTATACCGCGGTGTATTTGTGGAAAAAGGCTGTCGAAAAAGCCGGCAGCTTCGACGTGCCGAACGTGATTGCTGCGTCCTCGGAGCTGACCCTCGACGCTCCGGAAGGCGAAATCAAGGTTCACAAGGATAATCACCACCTGTGGAAGCGCGCCCGCATCGGCACCCTGAACGCGCAGGGCCAGGTCGATGTGATCTACGAGTCGGCGCCGATAGAGCCCAATCCCTTTCCGAAACTCTGATACCGGTCCGGGCGCGATCCGCTTCGCGCCCGCTTTCGTCAATGTGCAGCAACAGGTAGCGATGGCATGACTCTCGATACGCTGGTAATGCAAGTCTTCAGCGGCTTCTCGCTGTTTTCCGTGCTGGTACTGATGGCACTCGGGCTGACCATCGTCTTCGGCCTGATGGGTGTCATCAACATGGCTCACGGCGAACTGATGGCGATGGGCTCATACATGACCTATGTCAGTTCGGTGGTGTTCCAGCGCTACTTTCCCGAGTTGATGGGCTGGTATTTCATCGTCGGCATCGGAATGGCCTTTGTCGTGACGTTCGCCTTCGGCTTACTGCTGGAACGCTGCTTCATTCGCTTCATGTATAACCGGCCGCTGGACACCCTGCTGGCAACCTGGGGGCTGTCTCTGGTCTTGCAGCAACTGTTCCGTCAGGTTTTCGGCCCCAAGGAAGTCAGCGTGCCCACCGTGCAATGGCTGCAGGGCGCATGGAAAATCAGCGAAGGGCTGGAGTTGCCGCTCAATCGCATTTTCATCATTGGCCTGACGTTCGTGATTGCCGCTGCAGTGTTTCTGTTTCTCTACCGCAGCCGCTGGGGTCTGCGCATTCGTGCAGTGACTCAGAACCGCGCCATGGCGGGTGCGGCCGGTATCAATACGGCGCGGGTCGACTCGGTGACTTTCGCGCTGGGCTGCGGCCTGGCCGGCATCGCTGGCAGTTCGTTCACCATGCTCGCGTCCACCGGCCCGGTAAGCGGCCAGCAGTACCTGGTGGATACCTTCATCGTTGTGGTGTTCGGTGGCGTGGAAAGCCTGCTTGGCACCTTCCTTTCGGCGTTCGCCATCGGCCAGACGCAGGTTTCGCTGGAATACCTCACCACCGGATCCATGGCCAAGGCGATCACCCTGCTGGTGGTCATCGTGCTGCTGTTTTTCCGCCCCAACGGCCTGTTCGCCACGAAAGTGAGACGTTGAGATGAATGACATGACTGAAAAGCCGCCGCTCCGGCCACAGATTGCGGTGTCCAGACCCGTTCGGCTGAATGGCGGCTGGCTGCCACTGATCGAGCGCTACAGCCTGATCTGGCTGTCGCTGTTGTTGCTGGTGGTATTGCCGCTGGCGCTGGGCGATTTCCGCCTTGGCCTGGCCGGTAAATACCTGAGCCTGGCGTTCTGCGCAGTGGGCATGGTGATGATCTGGGGCTACGGCGGCATTCTCAGCCTCGGCCAGGGGATCTTCTTCGGTTTGGGCAGCTACATGATGGCGATGTACCTGAAGCTTGAAGCCACCGCCACAGACGAAGCTGCCAGCGCCCTCGCCGCTTTCTACGGCTCTGCGCTACCCGACTTCATGATCTGGAACAGCGTAGAAGCACTGCCCTGGTGGTGGAAGCCGTTCGAATCGGCGACCTTTACGTTGGCAGCGATCCTGATCCTGCCTGCGCTGCTGGCGTTCCTGTTCAGCTATGCCTATTTCAAAAAGCGCGTGGGCGGCGTGTACTTCTCGATCATCACCCTGTCGCTGGCCTCGATCATGTCAATCATGATCATCGGACAACAGGGCTACACCGGCGGTGTCAACGGCCTGACCGACTTCAAGACCGCCTTCGGCATGAGTTTGCAGACACCCCAGACGCCCTGGATTCTCTATCTGATCACCACACTGTTGCTGCTGGCCTGCGTCGCGATGTGCGGGTTCATCCTGCGCAGCCGACTGGGCAAGGTCGTCGTGGCGATCCGTGACCGGGAAGACCGGGTGCGTTTCTCCGGTTACAACACTGCATTGTTCAAGGCCTTCATTTTTGCCGTGGCTGCGCTGATTTCCGCGCTGGGCGGGGTGATGTTCACCTTGCAGGTCGGCCTGGCATCGCCTTCGCTGGTGGGCATCATTCCGTCCACCGAGATCGTGATATACGCCGCGCTGGGTGGCCGCCTTTCACTGGTCGGTGCGGTGTACGGCACGCTGCTGATCGGTGCGGCCAAAACCTGGCTGTCGGAGAATTTCGTCAGCTTCTGGCAATACTTCATCGGCTTTCTGTTCATGGCGGTGGTGCTGTTTCTGCCGACCGGGCTGGCCGGGCTGCTGCAACGCCTGAGCAACAAAGAGGTGCAGTCATGAGCGGGATGCTACTGAGCGTAGAAGACCTGACTGTCTCGTTCGACGGCTTCAAGGCAGTCGATAACCTCAACTTCTATGTCGAGGAGAACCAGGTGCATGTGGTGATCGGCCCCAACGGCGCGGGCAAGACCACCCTGCTCGACATGATCTGCGGCAAGACCCGCCCCAGCGCAGGCAGCATCCGCTTCAAGGACCTGCAACTGGCGAACATGATCGAGTACCAGATCACCCGCGCGGGCGTGGGCCGCAAGTTTCAGAACCCGTCGGTGTACGAAGACCTCACCGTGCGGGAAAACCTCGACATCTCTTCACCGGACAAACGCGGCGTCTTCAATTGCCTGTTCGCCGGCAAGAACGCAGCGCTGAACGCCGAAATCGAGCAGACTGCCGAGATGATCTTTCTCAAGGATCAATTGGGGCGCAAAGCCGGGCTGCTATCGCACGGCCAGAAACAGTGGCTGGAGATCGGCATGCTGTTGATGCAGCGTCCGGAGTTGCTGTTGCTTGATGAGCCGGTCGCCGGCATGAGCGCGGGCGAGCGAGAGAAAACCGCCGGACTGCTCAAGCTCATCGCCAAAGGCCGGGCGATGGTAATCATCGAGCACGACATGGAGTTCGTGAAATCGGTGGCTGACAAGGTCACCGTCCTGCATCAGGGCAAGACCCTGGCCTACGGCTCGATGGATCAGGTGCAGAACGATCCTCGCGTCATTGACGTCTATCTGGGGCACTGATCATGCTGAATGTCTCTAACCTCAACGTTTACTACGGCGACAGCCACGTATTACGTGACCTCAGTCTGGAGCTGGCGGCAGGCGAGTCACTCGCGGTGATGGGCCGCAACGGGATGGGCAAGACCACGCTGCTGAGAAGCCTGGTGGGCATGCTGCCGACCCGCAGCGGCAGCATAACGCTGGCCGGACAGGAACTGACCGGCAGCAAAAGCTATGAGCGGGTAGCCGCCGGGGTCGGTTTCGTGCCCCAGGGGCGGATGATATTTCCCTACCTGAGCGTCGAGGAAAACATTCTCACAGGCATCCAGGGCGCTCCCGCCGCGCCCATTCCCGACTACATCTTCGAGTACTTCCCGGTGCTGTTCGAAATGCGCCGACGCAAGGGCGGCAACCTTTCCGGCGGCCAGCAGCAACAGTTGGCCATTGCCCGGGCGCTGGTCTCCAATCCCAAGGTGTTGGTCCTCGATGAGCCCACCGAGGGCATCCAGCCATCGATCATCAAGGACATTGCCAAAGCCCTGAACCTGCTGAAAAAGGAGCGCGGTTTTTCGCTGATTGTTTCCGAGCAGGTGCTGTCGTTCGCCATGGCGGTTGCTGACCGCTATCTGATTATCGAAAAAGGCGAATTCGTGCACAGCGAAGTCCGCGAAACCGTCGACCGCGAGCGCATCCTGCGCTACCTGACCATCTGAACAGAGCACAGGAGCCATCGCCATGCTGATACTCGACCGTATTCTGGGCCAGGCCAGCGACCCTGCCCTTGCCGATCGCTTGCACGACCTGAGCCATGCAGGCCACGTGGAAACCCTGAGCCTGTCCGCCAGTGACATCCAGCGTCATCGCCTGCGCCTGGCCAGCGACCGGGGCACCGACTGCGCCATTCGCCTGGAGCGTCATCAGCAACTGCGCAACGGCTCGGTGCTGATGCTCGACAATCAACGCGCCATCGTCGTACAGATGCAGGATCAGGAATATCTTGACCTGCAGCCACGCGACCCGGCCGCTGCGCTGGAACTGGGCTATTTCGCCGGCAACATGCACTGGGCGGTACGCTTTGCCGGGGACATCCTGCAAATCCCGCTCAATGGCCCGCAAGCCGATTACCTTGAGCGGCTGGCACCCATGCTTACGGACGGCCGGGTGCGTCGCGCATGAATGCCTCGAGCAGCCTGCTGCTGGCGCTGCAACAGGCCGACAGCTTCTTTCCGGGGGGCGCGGTGGCATGGTCGTGGGGACTGGAAACCCTGCTGGCTGACGGGCATCTTGGCAACGACGAAGTCGTAATGATGCGACGCCGGCAACGAACCGATCGCTATCTTCGCAGTGCCCAGGTACATGGCTTCGTCGAGGGCCAATTGCGCCATCGCTGGAACAGCTTTGACCGCTTGTTCCTGCTCGCCGCCTGGCACGCATCTGACAACCAGCCCGAGTTGATGGCTCTGGATAAACAGATCGAAGCACTGACCCTGGCCGAGGAACTGCGCCAGGGCTCACGGCGTGTCGGCCAGGCTTTACTGGGCGTACACGTCGCACTGCACACGCCGGGTTCGGCAACTTATCAGCAACTGGTTGTGGCGGGTAACGCGCCGGGGCATCTGCCCGTGGTGCAGGGCTTGCTCTGGAAGGGTCTGGGCATGCACCGCGATCACTGCCAATTGGCTGCGGCGCACAGCCTGTGTACAGGGCTGGTCAGTGCCGCCGTACGTCTGGGCGTAATTGGCCATATCGATGGGCAACGAGTGCTGACCGATATCCAGCCGCTTATCACCGAACTGCTGGCGCAGGAACCGCCTGACACCGACGACGCCTGTGGTTTCACACCTATGGCCGAAATCGCCGTGATGCGCCATGAAACCCAGGACCTGCGCCTGTTCGCCAATTGAGCCAGCCACCCTACCGGGAGCCCCGACTATGCTGCTGACCCCGACCGAGCTTGAACGACTCACGCTGTACACCGCCGCCGAACTGTCACGCAAACGCCGCAGCAAAGGCCTGCGCCTGAATTTTCCGGAAGCCTCGGCGCTGATCGCCGACGAGATTCTTGAAGGTGCGCGTGAGGGTCGCAGCGTCGCCGAGCTGATCGGTTTTGGTTCGACGATTCTGAACAGCGACGACGTCATGCCCGGCGTCGCCGATCTGCTGCCGGTGTTGCAGGTAGAAGGCACCTTCCCGGACGGCACCAAGCTGGTCACCGTGCACCAGCCAATCAGACCGGGCCGACGGCCGCTGGCCGTCATGCCGACACCTGGCGAAATACTTTCGCCGGACAGTGATATCCAGCTCAATAAGGGCCGTCCGACCGCTACGTTGCGCGCAATCAATACCGGCGACCGACCCGTGCAGATCGGCAGTCACTACCATTTTTTCGAGGTCAACAGGGCTCTGGATTTTCCACGCGAACGCGCCTTTGGCATGCATCTGGACATCCCCGCAGGTACAGCCGTGCGCTTTGAGCCCGGCGAGCTGCGCGAAGTGCATCTGGTGCAGTTTGGCGGCAGCGGCGACATCCACGGCTTCAGCGGCCTGACCAACGGTAATCTGCACGACCCGGCCTGCAAATCAGCGGCACTGGAACGTGCCCGCGCCCAACTTTTCAAGGGAGCCTGAACCATGGCGACGATGACTCGCAAGGAATACGCCGCCATGTACGGCCCGACCACGGGCGATGCGGTGCGCCTCGGTGACACGTCGTTGCTGGCCGAAGTCGAATTCGATCATTCGGTGCCCGGCGATGAATGCCTGCACGGCGGCGGCAAGACACTGCGCGACGGCATGGGCCTGATGCCCGGCCACGACAGTGCCGAAGGGGCTCTCGATATGCTGATTTGCAACGCGCTGATCATCGACCCGGTGATCGGTATCGTCAAAGGCGACATCGGTATCAAGGACGGCAGGATCGTCGCCATCGGCAAGGCCGGCAACCCACAGATCATGGACGGCGTACACCCGCAATTGATCTGCGGCGTGGCCACCACCGTACGCGATGCCGAAGGACTGATCGTCACTCCCGGTGGTATCGACGTGCATGTGCATTTCGACTCGGCACAACTGTGCGATCACGCGCTGGCGGCCGGTCTGACCACGCTGATCGGGGGGTCGCTGGGGCCGATCACGGTCGGCATCGACTGTGGCGGCGAATGGAATGTCGGCAAGATGTTGCAGGCTGCCGAAGCCTGGCCGATCAACTTCGGCTTTCTCGGGCGCGGCAATTCTAGCAAGCCTGAATCACTGCTCGGGCAACTGCGTGGTGGCTGTCTGGGGCTGAAGATTCATGAAGACTGGGGAGCCATGCCAGCGGTGATCGACACGTGCCTGAAGGTCGCCGACGAATACGATTTTCAGGTTCAGTTGCACACCGACACACTGAATGAGTCCGGATTTCTCGAAGACACGCTGGCGGCCATCGGCGAGCGCACCATCCACATGTACCACACCGAGGGTGCAGGCGGCGGGCACGCTCCGGACATCATCAGCGTAGCGGGCAAGGCCAACTGCATACCCTCCTCCACCAACCCGACCAACCCCTACACCGTGAACACGTTCGACGAACATCTGGACATGATCATGGTCTGCCACCACCTCAACCCTGACGTGCCGGAAGACGTGGCGTTCGCCGAATCACGGGTGCGCCCGCAGACCATCGCTGCCGAAGACATTCTTCACGATACCGGGGCAATTTCCATCCTCGGTTCCGACAGCCAGGGCATGGGCCGCATCAACGAGGTGATCTGCCGTACCTGGCAACTGGCCTCGAAGATGAAAGACCAGCGCGGCCGCCTGCCGGAAGAAACCACCGCACTGGGCGACAACGAACGGATCAAGCGTTACATCGCCAAATACACCATTAACGCAGCGCGGGTGTTCGGCATCGACAGTTACATCGGCTCTCTGGAGCCCGGCAAGCTGGCCGATCTGGTGCTGTGGCGACCGGCGTTCTTCGGCATCAAGCCCGAGCTGGTGGTCAAGGGCGGCTTCATCGTGCATGGCGTGATGGGCGATTCCGCCGCCTCGCTGTACACCTGCGAGCCGTTGGTGATGCGCCCGCAATGGGGAGCTTTTGGCGAGGCGAAACAGGCGTTGTCGGTCAATTTTGTCAACCGTCTTGCCGTTGAAGCCGACACCGCTACTCGGCTGGGACTCAAGAAAAAACTGCTGCCAGCGTTCGGCACGCGCACCCTGCGCAAGTCCGACATGTTGCACAACGATGCCTGCCCGGACATCCGCGTCGACCCGCAGACCTTCGACGTGTATGCCGACGGCGAGCGTCTTCACTGCGAACCGGTCAGCGAAGTGCCTCTCGCCCAGCGCTACATGCTGCGCTGAAACCCTCCCGAACAGGAAAACCCGACCATGAGCCTGCCCCTGAATGCACCTGCCCTGTACACCAATGACCAACCTCATCCCGGTGCTGCACGCGTCGGGATCGGCGGACCGGTGGGCTCGGGCAAGACCCGCCTGCTGGAACAACTGATCCCGCGCTTCATCGAGCGCGGCATCGAGCTTGCGATCATCACCAATGATCTGGCCACCCGCGAGGACGCCGAACGCGTGCAACGCAGCGGTCTGATCGACCCGCAGCGGGTTCGTGCGGTGGAAACCGGTGCCTGCCCGCACACCGCCATTCGTGAAGACCCGACCCTCAACCTGCAGATGGCCGATGAGCTGGAGGCGCGCTTCGGCAACCTTGACTTGGTGCTGATCGAGTCCGGCGGCGACAACCTGGCCTCGACCTTTTCACTGGATCTGGTGGACTACTGGATTTTCGTCATCGATGTCGCAGGCGGTGACGACATCCCGCGCAAACGCGGCCCCGGCGTATTGAGCTGTGACCTGCTGGTGGTCAATAAATACGATCTGGCACCCTATGTGGGCGTCGATCTGCCGCGTATGCGGCGCGAATCGGCGGTGGCACGAAACGGTCGGCCCGTTCTGTTTACCAACTGCAACACCGGTGAAGGCGTCGACGCGGTGGTTGAAGCGATAAGCCGCGCCGTATTGTTCGACCGCCCATGAACGCCCATCAAACGTTACTGTCCGCAAAAGCCCCCACCACGGCGCGTATTGCCTTCAGCAAAGCGCCTTCGGGGGCCAGTTACGTGTCCCGTCAGGAAGTCGGCTACCCCTTCCACCTGGGACGCACCCTGACACTGCCACAAGACCCGCCCGGTATGGCGGCGATCTACCTGCAATCGTGCTCCGGCGGCCTGTTCGCTGGCGAAGCCTTGCACCTTGATCTGCACGCCGGGCCAGGCACGCAGGTACATGTCAGCACCGGCGCGGCAACGGTGGCGCACAGCATGCTGGAACAGTCCGCACGACAGACCGTCACACTGGTCGCCGAACCCGGCGCGCTGCTTGAATACCTGCCAATGGCCACCATTCTGTTTCCTCAGACGCGGCTGCACAGCCAGGTGAACGTAACCTTGCACCCTGGTGCGCGGGTCATGCTATGCGACGCATTCTGCCTGCACACTCCCCCAGGCAGCGAAGGCTTGCCAGACTTTTACCGCGCCGATCTGCAGATCCACTGCCCGGATGGAAAACTGCTGGCCGGTGATCGACTGGCAATGATCGGCGCGGACCTGCAACGCCGATTGCCCGGCGTCAGCGGACAACTGCAGGCCTTGGCGACCTTCATGCTGGTGGGTCAGGGTTTGCCTCTAGAGGGTTTGCAGCAGGCCTTGCGTGCAGCGTTAGCCGAGGTTCCCGAGAGCTATCCGGGCGTCAGCGCGCTGCCGAACGATTGCGGCCTGTCTGTGCGGATCATGACTGCCGATGCAGTCGCGTTGCGTAACGCCCTGCATCAGGCCTGGGCATGCGTTCGCCAGCAGCTGACAGGCGTTGCGCCGCGGGTGCGACGCAAATGAGCCATCCGGCTGTTGCAGCCTCGTTGAGACTCAAACCGCTCACGGCTTGCCTTGCCAATGGCGAAACAGAGCGCTGGCATTGACCCCACCGAAGCCGAATCCGTTTGAAAGTGCGTAGACAATCGGCGTCGCTCGGGCGGTCAAGGCCACCAGGTCGAGCCCCTCGGCAACCTCGTCGGGTTGATTGAGATTCAACGTCGGCGGGACGACTTGATCGTGCAATGCCATCACCGTAAAAACGGCCTCGATCCCGCCTGCTGCGCCGAGCAAATGTCCGGTGGCAGATTTTGTAGAACTGATCGCGACATTTGATCGAGTGCCAAACAGTGAACGAATGGCAGCCAGTTCGCCCTTGTCGCCGACCGGTGTCGACGTCGCGTGAGCATTGATGTGCTGCACGTCATCGACACTTACGCCAGCTTGCTGCAGTGCCTGCTCCATCGCTCTGCGGGCGCCGCTACCGTCTTCCGGCCCGGCTGTCAGGTGATAAGCATCCGCACTGGTGCCATAACCCACCAGTTCCGCGAGCGGCGTCGCGCCTCTCGCCAACGCATGTTCCAGCGATTCGATCACCAGCAAGCCTGCACCTTCAGCCATGACAAAACCGTCGCGGTTGCGGTCAAACGGGCGCGAGGCCTCCTCTGGCCGATCAGCAAAACCGGTGGAAAGCGCCCTGGCGGCGGCAAAACATCCCAGCGTGACGCGATCGATAGCGGCCTCCGTACCACCGCAAACGGCAATGTCGGCCTCGCCACTTCTGATCAGTCGCGCAGCATCGCCAATGGCTTGCACACCGGCTGCGCACGCCGTCACCGGGGCTCCCAGAGGTCCCTTGAAACCATACCGGATGGAAACCTGCCCTGCCGCCATGTTGGCCAGAAAGGAGGGAGCCGTGAACGGCGACAGCCTGCGAGGCCCGCGCGTATCAGTCACACGCACAGCTTCGGCAATTGCGCCAAAACCACCCACCCCGGACGCAATAACCGTTGCGGTCCGTTGCTGCTGCGCTTCGGCTTCAGGATGCCACCCCGCTTGCGCAAGCGCTTCGTGAGCAGCAACGAGGGCGAACTCGATAAATCGGTCCATCTTCTTGCGCTCTTTCATCGGGATGATGCTATCCGGGTCGTACCCTGCGACGGAGTCTTCTTCAAGGGTCGGCACCTGGCCTGCGACTGAAACACCGGCGCCCTCACCCACGCTGTCTGGCAGTGAGCGAATACCCGAGCGGCCGTCCAGTAACCTGCGCCACACTTCACCGACCCCGCACCCCAGTGGGCTGACGACGCCGCAACCTGTTACTACGATGCGTTTTTGAACATGCAGATTCATAATCAGACCCTCTTCGTCTCTGCGTCAGTCGACGCATGGCTGCTGAACGGTTGAGGTTGCGATCCACTGTCCGGGCGGATCCTGAACCAGATCGAATACATGGCTGGCAGGAAGACCAGGGTCATGACAGTCCCTCCGAGCGTGCCACCGATGAGCGTGTAAGCGAGGGTGCCCCAGAACACCGAATGGGTCAGCGGGATGAATGCCAGGATGGCCGCCAGGGCCGTGAGCAGCACGGGTCGCGCTCGCTGCACCGTCGCTTCAACCACCGCATGAAAAGGATCAAGCCCGTCTTTCTCGTTCTGATCGATTTGCCCGATCAGGATCAGGGTATTGCGCATCAGGATCCCGGACAGGGCAATCAACCCCACAAGCGCGTTGATACCAAATGGCTTGTTAAACAGAAGCAGTGTCGGCACGACGCCAATCAATCCAAGCGGCGCGGTGAGAAACACCATCACCATCGCCGACATCGAGCGCACCTGAAGGATGATGATCAGCAAGGTGATTGCGATCATGATCGGAAACAGCGGAGCCAACGCCACAGTGGCCTTTGCCGATTCCTCTATTGATCCCGCCTGCTCGATGCGATAGCCCTCCGGAAGGCTGTCGAGGATGGGCTGCAGCTGTTTCGTGATGCTGCTGGATACATCCGGTGGCTGAAGACCTTCGGCAATGTCACCGCGCACGGTGATGGTCGGTACACGGTCTCGACGGCGCAGAACCGGATCCTCCATGCGCACCTCGACCTCACCTATCTGGGAAAGAGGAATACGCTGGCCGGCAGCGCCAACGAGGGTGAAACCCGCTATTTTCGAAGGGTCCAGCCGGATATCGCCGGCTGCGCGCGCCATTACTGCCACTGAGCGGATGTCTTCGCGCACAGACGTGATCGGGATACCGGAAAGCAGGAACTGTAATTGCCGGGCAGCAGCGCTCGACGTCAAACCGACGGCCTGCAATCGGTCCTGATCCAGAGAGAAATGCAGGGTGGGCACTCGGGTGCCCCAATCACTGTTGACGGTCCGCATCATCGGACTGCCCAGCATGACGGTTTCGACCCGGCCGGCGATCTCGCGCAACACATCAGGGTCCGGCCCCCTCACGCGATACGCCACTGGAAAGGGTGAGTAAGGACCGAATACCAGTTGGGTGACCCGGACCCGGGCTTCAGGTGCAAGACCTTGGGCAACAGCCTCTCGAATCCTTGATTTGAGCGCCTCGCGCGCCTCCTGACTGTCAGTGAGCACAATGATTTTTGCGAACGAGGGGTCTGGCAGCTCCGGCGCCATGGCCAGATAAAACCGTGGCGAGCCCTGCCCGACGTAAGACGTGACGATCTTCGCGGCATCCTGCTTTTGCAGCCATGCTTCGATTTTTGCTGCAGTGACGCTGGTCTGCTCGATGGATGTGCCATAGGGCATCTGCACTTCGACCAGCACTTCAGGACGATCCGATGTCGGGAAGAATTGTTTTTTTACCAGCCCCATCCCCAGAATCGCTACCACAAACGTAGCGATTACCGCGCCTGCCACCCACCATTTCCGCGCAATAACGCGCGCCAGCACACGCCTGAAACGGTTGTAACTCGTCGTGTCATAAATAGCGGCATGCCCGCCTTCAACCGGCTTGATCTCAGGCAACATCTTCACACCCAGATAAGGCGTGAAAACCACTGCAACGACCCAGGAAGCGATCAAGGCGATGCCGACGATCCAGAACATGTTGCTGGTGTACTCGCCAGCCGTCGACTGCGCAAAACCGTTCGGCATGAAGCCGACAGCGGTCACTAACGTACCGGCAAGCATTGGAGCCGCGGTGTGACTCCAGGCGTAAGCCGATGCCTTGATGCGGTCATAGCCTTCTTCCATCTTCACCACCATCATTTCGATGGCAATGATGGCGTCGTCCACCAACAGACCCAGCGCAAGAATCAATGACCCCAGGGTAATACGGTCAAAGTTCTTGCCCGTGGCTTCCATCACTACAAAGACAATAGCCAGCGTAAGCGGAACAGCCGCAGCGACCACCACCCCCACTCGCCAGCCCATGCTGAGAAAACAGACCAGCATCACGACAAGCAGCGCGACGAAGAATTTGATCATGAACTCGTCAACGGCCGAGCTGATATTCACCGACTGGTCAGTGACTTTCGAAAGCGTCATGCCCAACGGCATGCCCTTATTGATCTTGACCGTCTCGGCATCCAGTGCCTTGCCAAGATCCAGACCATTCCAGCCGTCGCGCATCACGATGCCCAGCAACAGCGCCGGTTCACCCTGATTGCGGACCAGAAACGTCGCGGGATCTTCGTAACCGCGCTCCACTGTCGCCACGTCTGAAAGCTTCAGAGTTTTAGCCTGCACGACGATCGGTGTGTTGCGGATTTTCTCTAGCGTGTCGAAGGCACCGTCCAGACGCAGAAATACCTGAGGCCCGCTGGTTTCGATCGACCCGGCAGGCGTCAGGACATTCTGGTCGTTAAGCGCCGAGAAGATGTCCTGAGGCGAAATACCCAGTGTTGCCAGGCGCTCATGGGAGAACGAGACGAAAATACGCTCGGCTTGCTCACCGATGATATTGATCTTCTTCACACCCGGGACATGCAGCAGACGCTGGCGCAGCGATTCGGCATCGCGTACCAGTAACCGCTGTGGCTCACCTTTTGCCTTCAACGCAAAGAGCGCAAAGGTCACGTCCGAGAACTCATCATTGATCATCGGGCCGATGACGCCCTCAGGAAGCGACTTCGCTGCATCACCCAGTTTTTTACGCGCCTGATAAAACTCTTCCTGCACCTGGGAAGGCGGCGTCTTGTCCAGGAATGAAACCATGGTGAACGCAAGACCCGGTCGAGTGTAGGTCTCGCTGCGGTCATACCATTTCAGTTCCTGCATGCGTTTTTCAAGCGGTTCGGCGACCTGGTCCTGCATCTCTTGTGCCGTTGCACCAGGCCAGGCAGAAATAACCGTCATCTGCTTGACCGTAAAAGGCGGATCTTCCGCACGCCCCAGTTCGAAAAACGACAGCGTACCTGCCACGCCGATCAGAAAAATGAGAAACAGCGTGATGGACCGTTCGCGCACAGCGAGTGCAGAGAGGTTGAAACGGCCGCTCATGGTCGTTCCCCCGCGACACCGCCCCGTGCTTGCTGGACAGACACTTCTTCACCGTCGTGAAGCAAATGCGCGCCCAATGCAACGATCTGTTCGCCGGCCTTGAGAGCGCCGCTCACCCTTGCCGAATCATCACTGAGGCCAAGCACTTGAACAGCGCGCCAGGTTACTTTTGCAGGCGTATCTGCAATGACCCAGACACCAGGTCCCTGACCAGGGTCATGGATGGCCGCCATGGGTATCGTCAGTGCATGCCCGTTGTCCATGCGACCGGCGATATCGAGCGTAACCGTCGAACCCAGTGGCGCACTGAAGGTTCCGCTTTCAAGCACATACCTGGCTTCAAACGTACGCGTCAGCGGATCGGCAGCATCAGAGAGCAACCGCAGCCGTGCAGGAATAATGTTCGCGGGGTTGCCATAAAGCCTGGCTTGAGCCTGTTCGCCCACGACCGGCCGCAGTGTTTCAGGTAACTGGACAATGGCCTCACGCTGCCCGGCCTTTGCCAGCCTGACCACGGGCTGGCCTGCGCTGACAACCTGGCCTGGCTCTGCCAGGGTATCAACCACAACCCCGTCGGCGTCCGCCAGTAAAACTGCGTAGCCACTTGCATTGCGCGCCACGTTGGCCTGAGCTTGCGCAGCATTCAGCTCTGCCTTTGCCGTGTCGGCCAGTGATTTTATCCGGTCATAGGCAGAGGCGGACACAGCACCTGCCGCCACCAGATCGCGATTACGGGCTTCGTCATCGGCGGTCTGCCGGGCTCGCGCGCTGGCGGCTGCAACAGCCTGCTGCTGGGCTTGTGCCTGAAGGCCGAGGTCGACGGGGTCAAGACGCATAAGCGGCTGACCTTTCCTGACGGTCTGGCCGGTGTCGACCAGACGCTCCAGCACCTTTCCCGAGACGCGAAACCCCAGATCGCTCTGAACACGAGCGACCACAACACCGGTAAACGAGCGGTAGGTGTCATCAGCGCTCGCAACAATGGCGGCTCGCACTACAGGAGGTTGAGTACGCGGGTCGCGCACGCTCGACGACTCGCCGCACGCCGCCAAAACGAGAGGCAACAGAAATAAAGCAATGGTTACGCGTCTGGAGCGAAGCATGGGATCCCCTACCTGAAATCAAGTGAGCAGGGAAACGATTCTCTGCAAAGTGACCAAATTAGTCAATGGTCACAATATCAGGGTGCCAGACTTCGTAGCACCAACGCCGCAAGGTGGACCGGGGCCGTCGAGACGATGTCGAGGTTATATTGCAGTTGTACCGGGTTGATGTAAGGGCGCATCACCAGGTGGATTGCTTGAACAGCTTCATCCAGAGGTGTCTTGCGCTCAAACTCCCCGGACTCTCTGCCTTCGAGGACAATTTGCTGAATAAGCCGGTGAAGGCGTTCGTCATGCTCTGCAGCAGAAGGCCACCGATCCCGACCTGCCACTGCCGCTATGTCGTAGAGCTTGCGGTCGTGAAAAAACAGGTCACTGCCAGCCTCTGCAAGCGAGCGAAACAGGCGGCGCAGCTTCTCGGAAGCCGTTGGCGCATCGCTGATTGCCTCATTCACGATGCTCATGATCATCGCAAGCCGATTCGAGCAGATCACCTCTCCGATGGCTTGCTTGGAGTCGAAAAACTTGTAGATGTAGGCTTTGGAGAAACCAATGGCCTTGGCAAGATCGGAGACCGTGGTCTTCTCATACCCGTAATGTCCGAAATGCAGGGTTGCCGCTTCCACGACCTGATCGCGAACGCTGTGATCCGATGGGCCACGCGATGGCGGCGTCTTGATTTGATTAGTCATATTTCCAGCTTAACTCTGTGAACTCTCATTGACAACCAGTGACCAAATTGTAATATCGTCACAAGGCAGATCAATTCAAGGATTTTCAATGCGCCCGCTTTGTAGCTATGTATTGGTGGTAAGCACTGGCCTGCTGTCGGGCTGCATCTCAGGGCCGGATTACCACCGCCCGGATACGCCGCTGCCAGAGCACTATCTGATTCGATCCGGTGACAAGGCAAATATTAACGCGCCGACGACCGCTAATACCGTCTGGTGGGAAGGTTTTAATGATCCCCTCCTCAGTCGCTTCGTCTCAGACGCGCTTGCACAGAATCTCGATCTCGCTCAAGCCAGTGCGCAGCTTGCTCAGGCACGGGCAGGATTAAGTGCTGCTACGGCGGCGCTTCTGCCATCGGGGAACGTCAGTGCCCAGGCCGCCCGTGCCTATCAATCGGTCGAAACGCCACTTGGTCAGGTGCTGAACTCAAGACCTGGCTACGACCGCTACGGCAGTTCGTACGAAGCCGATCTGAATGCGAGCTGGGAAGTGGATGTTTTCGGCGGCTTGCGACGTGGTCGAGAGGCTGCACTGGCTGAATATCAAGCGTCGCAGGCGGGTGTTGCAGCCTCAAGACTCGCCGTAGCGGCTCAAACCGCTGATATCTACATCGCCATTCGTGGTCTGCAAACCAGGCTGGACATTGCAAACCGACAGGTCAAAACCCGACAGGACCTGCTGGAAAAGACTCAACTGCTTTACGACCAGGGGATCTCGGCGGAGTATGAAGTGCGTCAGATCGAAGGGGAGCTTTCACAGGTCCAGGCCACCGTGCCGAGCCTGCAAGCGGGTCTGGATGCCGCGATGAACGCGCTGGATGTGATGCTAGGCGTGCCGCCTGGCACTCATCGACACTCGTTGTCTGCACCGGCCAGCATTCCCCAATCACCTCGGCTTGTGTCCACGGGAACGCCTGCTGATCTTCTGCGTCGCAGACCTGATCTCATGATCGCCGAGCGGCGCCTCGCCGCCTCCAGTGCGCGCATTGGGGTGGCGGTCAGCGAGTATTACCCGAAACTCTCGCTGAGCGCATTGCTTGGGAGCGCCACCGCGGTGTCGAGCGGCAATCTGTTTACCGGGGGTGCCAGCCAGTACGCTGGCCTGTTGGGACTGCGTTGGAGACTTTTTGATTTTGGTCGAGTGAACGCTCAGATCAATCAGGCCAAAGGGCAGGAAGCTCAAGCCCTCGCGGTCTATCGCCAGTCAGTCTTGCGTGCCACGGAGGACGTTGAAAATGCCGTTTCTTCAATGATCAATGACGAAAACCGGATCACAGCGCTGAGCAAGGGGGAAGCGGCCCTTGCGGCAGCGCGACAATCTTCATTCGCAGGCTATCGGCAAGGTGCCGTCAGTTTGATTGAAGTCCTGCGCGCCGATGAGAAAATGCTGCAGATATCCGACGCCAACGCGCAGGCGAAAACCGAGTCAGCGCAAGCGGCGGTTGCGGTGTTCAAAGCACTCGGTGGCGGGTGGCAAGCGCCGCCCGACCACGTTGCCGAAGAAAAGATGCACCCTGCTGACGAGTACATCCCCTTCAGATCAAGCTGACTCAGCGATAACGCTCAAGCCAGTGGGCGTATGGCGCAGGCAGTGTCCAGGCAGACTTTTCGACGCCCAGCTCTTTCGCCGCGAAGTATGCCCAGTGCGGATCGGCCAAGTGGGCACGGCCGATCGAGACCAGATCGAGCTGCCCTGACTTAACCGCCTCTTCAGCCAGTTTCGGCTCGCCGAAACCCCAGGCGCTGGTCACTGGAATATCCGCCTCACGGCGTACTCGCTCGGCAATCGGCCCCATGAACGCCGGCCCCCACGGAATGTTGGCGTCCGGAGTGCTGAAACCGACGCTGACACTCAACAAGTCCAGGCCACCGGCCTTGAAGCGACGCGCCAGCTCTATCGATTCGGTGAGGGTCTGTTCGTCACGACCGTCGTACTCAAGAACGCCGAAGCGTGCAGTCAATGGCAGGTTCTCCGGCCAGACTTCGCGAACCGCTGCCAGCGTTTCGAGCAGGAAGCGGCTGCGGTTATCGAAGCTGCCGCCGTACTCATCGGTACGCTGATTGGAGTGCTCGGAGAAAAAGCTTTGCCCCAGATAGCCGTGGGCAAAATGCAATTCGATCCATTCAAAGCCGGCATCGCGGGCACGACGGGCAGCATCGACGAAGTTCTGACGAACGCGGGCAATGTCTTCCAGCGTCATCGCGCGCGGGACTTTGGGCAGATTGGCGCCGAACGCAATTGCCGAGGGCGCGATGGTGTCCCAGCCGCGCGAATCGGAAGCAACGATATGGTCATCGCCTTCCCACGGACGATTGGCACTGGCCTTGCGCCCGGCATGAGCAATCTGGATGCCCGGCACACAGCCTGCCGCCTTGATGGCTTTGACGACGGGCACAAATGCCTGCGCCTGCTCGTCGTTCCAGATACCGGTGCAACCGGGGGTAATCCGCCCTTCCGGTGCAACTGCAGTGGCTTCAACCACCAGCAAACCAGCGCCACCACGTGCCATGCTGGCGAGGTGAACATGGTGCCAATCATTGACAACCCCGTCGATTGCCGAGTATTGGCACATCGGAGGAATGGCGATTCGGTTGCGCAGCGTGACGTCTTTCAGTTTGAAGGGTTCGAACAATGCAGACATTGGAAAGCTCCCGTAAGCCAGATGACTTTGATTTCAATTGTTCGATGGTAATCGAACTATGGCAATAAACGGAAGCCTTGATATCATTCGCACCATGCGAACCTTCCAACACCCCGATCCTGAAGACCTCACACTCGAACGCGTGCTCTACGCCCTGAGTGATCCTGTACGCATGGGAATCGTGCGCTATCTGGCAGGCGTCGCCGAAGCCACCTGCGGCGAACTCGACGGCGGCCGTCCAAAATCCAGCATGTCCCATCACTTTCGGGTATTGCGCGATGCCGGGCTTGTACAGACGCGGAATATTGGTACCACGCACATGAACTCACTACGCGCTCAAATGCTGGAGAACCGGTTTCCAGGCTTGTTGGGGAGTATTCTGGCGCAACGGTAAAGCTGTCAGACACCCGTTTCGTGCCCGCCTGCGCTCGGCTTGCCAAACCTGCAAAGCAAAATGCCCGGTATCAGCCTATCGACTGATACCGGGCATTTTCAGCGCGGTGGCCCTGCTGTCGATCAGTTTTCAGAGCACTAAAGCTGAAATTTACCGACTTCCAGTTGCAGGCTGGTGGCCAGGTTCTTCAGGCCGCCGCTGGTCTTGAGCAATTCCTGAACCGACATGTTGTTTTGTTCGGCCATTTGCGCAGAACGCTCGACGTTACGCGCTACGTCCTGGCTGGCTGCGGTTTGCTCGCGCAAAGCGAAGGATATCTGGTCGACGACCTGCAGAACCTTGCCGGAACTGTCGCGAATCTCGACGATAGCCTGACCGACCGTGCCAGCCATCTCCACACCCTGATTAACTTCCAGAACGCCGCTGCGCATGCTCTCGACTGTCTCGCGCACACCTGCCTGAATTTTCTCGATCATTCCGGCAATCTCCTTGGTGGATTTACCCGTGTTTTGCGCCAGCAGGCGCACTTCATCGGCAACCACTGCGAAGCCGCGACCCTGCTCACCGGCACGCGCAGCTTCGATGGCGGCGTTGAGTGCCAGCAGGTTGGTCTGGTCGGCAATGCCTTGAATCACACTGATGATCGATGAAATGTGCTCCGAGTGCTGACCCAGGCCTGCAACCTGAGTAGACGAAAGCTGTACGGTCCTGGCAATGCCATTCATGCTGGACAGCGTATTTTCGATGACTTGCGCGCCATCCCTGGACTGCTGGCCTGAACGGCTCGCGAGTTGATGCGCCTCATCGGCATTTTCGGATACGTGGTGGATGCTGACGGTCAGCTCTTCAATGGTGGCGGCCATCATCGATGCAGACGTTGACTGTTCCTGGATTGCACCGGAAAGCTGCTCGGAGGCACCGGAAATCTGTTGCACGGCAACGACCAGTTGATTGGCTGCCTGGCTGATCTGTTGAATCATCTCGCGCAGGCGGTTCTGCATACGATCAAAGGCTTTAGGCAACTCGTCATGGCTGCTGGTATCAATGACGGTGTCCAGCTTGCCATTGACAATAGCGGTTGCCGCGTCGATAGCCAACTGCAGACGCGCTGTAGTGCTGCGCCCCAATGCCGTGGCCAGGATGGCAGCAAGCACAGCGGCTGCAAGGCCCCCGCACATCAGAATCATGATAGCGAGATGCTTGGCATCCACCATGTTCTGGGTTCTTGCTACCAGAAGCTTGTTCTCGGTGGCGCTGATTTCCGCCAGAATGGCACGCATGCTGTCCATCTTGGCCTTGTCGGCACCGGCGGTAATACGACTGTCCAACTCGTCATCGGCTATGTTGCGTGCGGTCAGGTCACGACGCAGGGCAATGATTGGATGGACATCTTCATCGAGCCAGCGCTTTTGAATTTCACCCAGCGAGGCCAGGCGGCGCTGCTGTTCCGGGTTATCGGCGGTCAGGCGCTTAAGCGAGTCGAGCTCTTCGTTAAAGCGTTTTTCGCCCGCTACCAGGGCTCAAGGAAAGCATCTTTCGAAGCAATGACAAAGCCGCGCATACCCGTTTCGATGTTGATCAGTTGCTCAAGGGCCAACTGTGCATCGCTAAGGACCGGATAGGTGTGAACGTTGCTGTTGGTAGCGTCTTCAACCTGCTCGAAGCCTCTGTAGGCACTGGCTACCAGCACGGCGATTAGCACGACTATAGCGACGAAACTGAAGTACAGCTTTTGCGAGATGCTGAGTTTGCTGAGTTTGCTGAGTTTGCTGAGTTTGCTGAGTTTGCTGAGTTTGCTGAAAATGATGGCGATCATGAGCCTTGCCTTTCCATGGCGTGCTATGGGCGTTTTTTGGTCGCAAGAATAGTGTTGGAACCTTCTCATGCGAGCGATATCACTTAGACATCCCTAGTGTCGTCCATCTGGATCCTAACTTGAGAAGCTCTTTTAAGCTGGCAGGGTTTAAAACAAATTTAATCAACTAACCATTTGATAATTAAAAATAATTTATTTTAAATTACTGTCGACATTTAAAACCGCTTAGTTCTGAAAAGACATTATTTTTACGAGACAAAGTGTCAAGTTTCAGTGACTATGGCTCGTGCAGATTTTGATGCGCCGGGCCTCCACCCTGCATGGGCCGCCCTGCGATTGTGATAAAGCAGACTCAGCAGGTGGGAAGACGCCAAGCCAATCAACGCACGGTACGCTGCAGGGACTTCTGCCATTCCCGATACTGACCCTCCAGCTTCAGCCCGGCAACCGGATCGAAGCGCTCACGCTTTCTTTCCAGGCCTTGGAGGCTGGCATCGTCGCGCCAGATGCCAAGGGCTTTACCGGCGAGGTGCGCAGCGCCCAGTGCCGAAACTTCCGGCGACAGGCTGCGGATTACCGGGCGTTGCAACAGGTCCGCGAGAAACTGCATGAGCCAGCGATTGCGGGTCGCCCCGCCATCCACCCAGAGCTCCTTGAGTGGAGTACCGGTATCAGCCTGCATGGCATCGAACACATCGCGAATCTGATAGGCGATGGATTCCAGTGCGGCCCGCATGATGTGTACGCCGCCAGCACCTTCAGTAAGGCCGCAAATCAGCCCGCGGGCGTCAGCCTGCCAGTGGGGCGCTCCCAGTCCGGACAACGCTGGCACAAAGTAAACACCACCATTGTCAGCCAGCTGTGCGGCCTTTTCGCTCAGTGCATCGAGGGACTCCCCGGGCATCAGTCGCGATGCCCACTGCACCGCCGCGCCGGTGTGAACGATGTTGCCTTCCATGGCGTAGGTTGCCGCAGTACCGTCGTGCCAGGCTAATGTCGTCGACAGTCCGTGGTCAGAGACCACAGGCCCGGGCATGGGCGTCATCAGCGAAGAGCCCGTCCCCAGCGTGGCCTTGACCAAGCCCGGAGCAAAACCGCCCTGGCCGTACAGCGCAGCGTGCGAGTCACCGATCATCGACAGAATCGGAATCCCGGCAGCGAGGCTGCCGTTGGCGACGGTATGCGCAAAAAAGCCGGCACTGGGTTGAATGGTTGCCAATGCGGCGACAGGAATCGCAAACAGCTCAAGCAACTCAGGGTCCCAATCGCCGGTGTGCAGGTTGAACAACTGAGTGCGTGCCGCGTTGGAGTAATCGGTGGCAAATGCCCCACCGCCGCTGAGGTTCCAGAGCAGCCAGCTGTCGATGGTCCCGAGGCAGATTTTGCCGGCGGCTGCGCGTGCATGACCATTGTCCAGATGATCAAGGATCCAGCGCAGCTTGCCGGCAGAAAACATCGGGTCCAGCGCAAGGCCGGTCTTGCCTAGAATCATCGCCTCATGACCTTGCGCATGCAGTTCATTGCACAAGGGCAGCGAACGTCGACACTGCCAACTGATGCAGGGCGACAGCGGTGCGCCGCTGGCCCGATCCCAAGCGACCACTGACTCGCGTTGATTACTGATGGCCAGCGCGCTCAGCGGGCGATCCAGACCGATCATGCAGTCTTCGATGGCTGCGAGGGTGCTCTCCCAGATCATCAACGGGTCCTGCTCCGAATAACCGGGCTGCGAATGACTGAGACACAAGGGTCGCGAACCGCGGGCGATCACTTGCCCCAACTCGTTGACCAGCACAGCCTTGGCATTGCTGGTGCCTTCATCAAGGGCCAGAATCAGCGGGGAGCATTCATTCATGGTCTGGTTACTCGATATACGGGAGCGCATCAGCGCAAACGTGCATAGGCGGCGACAATCCCGGCAGCATCAATGCCATGCAACGCGCGAGTCGGTTCGCGGGCACCCGCCGCTGCATACTCACCGTCGCCGATACCCAGACGAATAAGCGCAACACCCGCCCCGCCCTCGGCAAGCAGCTCGGCCACAAGGCTACCAAGTCCGCCATTGACGTTGTGCTCTTCGACGGTAATCACGCCACGGCTGCCGCTCAGGGCGTCGAATAGCGCATCACGCTGTAATGGACGAATTGAAGAGAGATTGATGACCTGCGCGTCGACACCCTGCTCCGCCAGTAGCGCCGCAGCGTCCACCGCTTCATGCACCACCGAGCCCAGCGCGACGATACTGACGTCCGAACCGTGACGCAGAATATCCACCTGACCGGGTACGAAGCGATAACTCCGATCGTGCAGCTCAGGCAGTGGTTTGCCGTCGAGACGTATATAGACCGGACCTTGATAACGCAAGGCATAGTCGATGATCTGACGGCACTCAAGCGGGTCGGACGGCGCAAAAATCTGTACGTTGCCAAAGCCGCGCATCACTGAAATGTCATCCAGGCAATGATGGGTGCTGGCCAGAGGCCCATAGCTGGTCCCCGCGTTAAGACCGAACATTTTGACATTGGCGTGGTTGTAACAGACATCGACCTTGACCTGCTCGTTAGCCCTGGAAATCAGGAACGGCGCAGCGTTGCAGGTCGCCGCGATTTTGCCGCCCAGCGCCAGACCGGCAGCTACGCTGACCAACGATTGCTCTGCAATTCCGACATTGATCACGCGCTCGGGGAAGCGCTGCACGAAGGGACCGATCTTCGCAGTCGACGTGGAATCGCTGACCACCGGCACCAGGTCCAGCCCGGCATCAACAGCGGCAATGAATGCTTCCACCATCACACTGGCAAAATGTTCACTCGACATGATTCAACTCCTCCAGTGCTGCGCCGACTTCTTCACCCTTGGGCACCCTGTGGTGCCATTCGGGTTTCCCTTCGATAAATGACACGCCTTTGCCTTTGACGGTATGGGCGATCAGTACCTGGGGAGCCCCCTTGCGGGCCTGCATCTGCTCCAGCGCGGGCACCAACTGGGCAACATCGTTGCCATCACATTCACTGACCGTGAAACCAAACGCCTTCCATTTCACATCCAATGGGTCCAGCGGCATGATCTCTGCCGTCAGGCCTGCCAGTTGCAGCTTGTTCTTGTCGACAATGACAAAGAGATTATCCAGACCGTACTTGGCGGCCGCCATCGCCGCCTCCCAGTTCGACCCTTCCGCCAGTTCGCCATCGCCGGTCAGTACGTAGATACGCCGTTTACTCCCGGACATCTTCGCAGCCAGCGCAAGGCCGACCGCGACCGGCAGTCCGTGTCCGAGTGCGCCGGTGTTGAGCTCGATACCTGGCGTCTTCTGGCGCACCGGGTGCCCCGGCAAGCGCGAATTGAAGTGCTGATAGTCAGGCAGCCACGCCTCGGGGATGTAACCCGCCTGGGCCAGGCAGCAATACAGCCCGCCCACTCCGTGGCCTTTGCTCTGGATATAGATATCGCGCTCCGGGTCCTCGATGCGCTGCGGACCGATGTCGAGAATACGAAAGTACAACGTGGCAAGAATATCGGTTTCCGAAAGGTCGGCCCCGGTATGCCCGCCCGCTGGCGACCCGGCATTCAGAAGGATGACATTGCGCCTGATCAGGCGTGCCTGTTCTTTGATTTGTTGGGCGTCGTACTGGAAGGCATTCATGCAACGGCTCCTGGGGGGCTCACACGCGTCATATCAAAGGCCTTGAAAGCAGTGCCTGAAAACACGGAATGAATATATATTCACACTTGAAAATATATTTATATTTAGACGCTGTTCGTTCTTCAGGTCAAGCGAACGCTGCGCCGAAATCGAAAAAAAGAACGTGGAGATGCCCGATTGCCAGCCCGATGGGTTATCAACGCGAGGCTCTGCTAAGAGGCTTTCAGGGCATTTATGGAGGCGAGAGCGGTGACTGAAGAAAATTAAACCGCTTGACTTTAGCGAGCCGGGGATGGAATCTGAATTAAAAGTCAGGCATGCATATATATTCATGCAACCAAAAAAACTCCAACAACAATAAATCCGGAGAACGCTATGGACGCCAAAGCCCCTGCTCATCAGGCCGTCGTAAAACCTTCGGGGCGTGCATGGCTGCTCAGGCTGCTGCCGAACAACATCGGTGGTCCGTTGATTGGTCTGGCGCTGCTGGTAGTGGTCTTCTCCTTCAGTTCCGAATTCTTTTTCACCCTGCGCAATGGTCTGAATATCCTTGATCAAGTCACCGTACTGGGCATCCTCGCGATCGGCATGACCGCCGTGATCGTGATCGGCGGGATTGACCTGTCAGTGGGCTCGGTGCTGGCGTTTTCGATGATGATGCTCGGCTGGTTGTATCAGGACCAGGGCCTGGCGCTGGGTGTGGCTATTCCGGTGGCGGTTGCGACCGGCATGCTCGCGGGACTGGTGTCCGGCCTGCTGATTACCTACGCCAGACTGCCCGCCTTCATCGCCACGCTGACCATGATGTCGGTCGCGCGAGGCCTGGCAAACATTCTTACCGAAGGCCGGCAGATCGTCGGTTATCCGGAATGGTTCACTCACCTGGCCACGGTTCGTCATTTCGGCTTTCTGTCGGCCACAGTCGGTCTATTTCTGATCATGCTGGTGGTGGCCTGGGTGTTCCTGCGCTTTCGTGCAGGCGGTCGTAACCTGTACGCCATTGGCGGCAGCCCCGAAGTCGCGAGGCTTTCGGGGATCAAAGTGCGAGCCATTACGTTATGGGTATACGCCATCAGCGGGGCACTTGCCGGTATCGCCGCGGTGACCATGGCTGCCCGCCTCGACTCTTCACAACCCAGCGCAGGTCTGACTCTGGAGCTGGATGCGATTGCTGCAGTCGTCATCGGCGGTGCCAGTTTGAGCGGCGGCGTCGGCAGCGTCGGCGGCACACTGGTAGGCGTGCTGATCATTGGTGTGCTGCGCAACGGGCTCAACCTGCTGGGCGTTTCCCCCTTCATTCAACAGGTGGTGATCGGCGTGGTGATCGCCCTTGCCGTGACCATCGATACCTTGCGTCGCCGTTCCAGTAGTGCTCATTAATTGACAGTAGTGCTCATTAAGCTGTGCTGTTTTGCGCTTGACCGCTGTTGACACCCCCAACAATAAAATCAGGAGTCACCGCCATGTTCATGACCAAAAAACTGCTGCTCGCTACCGCTCTGGCTGCCGCGACCCTCACTACCGCAGGTTCGACCTGGGCCAGGGAACTCACCATCGGCCTGGCCGTGGCCAATCTGCAGGCTGACTTTTTCAACCAGATCAAACAGTCGGTAGAGGCGGAAGGAAAAGCCCGTGGGGTGAAGATCATTACCGTTGATGCACAGGGCAACTCCTCCATCCAGGTCAGCCAGATCGAAGACCTGATCACCCGCCAGATAGATGCGCTGATCTACATTCCTGCGGGTGCCACTGCCGCCGGGGTACCGGTCAAGGCAGCCAAGGCTGCGGGGATTCCTGTCATCGCCGTCGATCGCAATGCACCCGATGCACCCGGCGACACCTTTATCGCCAGCGACAGCGTTGCCGGTGCACGCACCCTTGCTGAATACGTGGGCAAGGTGACTCGCGGCAAGGGCCGCATCGCAATCCTTCAGGGCCAGCTGGGCACCACTCCGGAAAACGACCGTGCCAAGGGCTTCCAGGAAGGCTTGAAGGGTTTTCCCGACCTCAAGGTGGTTGCCGAACAACCTGCCGAGTGGGCGCAGGACAAAGGCTTTGCGGTCGCCCAGGACCTGTTGCAGCGCGACCCGAACATCACGGTATTTTTTGGCCGCGCCGATGCCATGGCGCTGGGTGCCGCGCAGGCGGTAAAAGTCGCCAACCTGGCGCAGCCCGTGGTGGTGGTCGGTTTCGATGGCGACGTTGCGGGCCTCAAAGCCGTGGCCAGCGGTGTGCTGCAAGCGACCATGACCCAGCAGACCCAGAAAATGGGCCGCATGGCAGTCGCCTCTGCGCTGGACCTCAAGGCTGGCAAGCCCGTGCCCAAGGAGCAGTTGCTGGAAACCGTACTGACCACCAAGGATAACGTTGCACCCTTCCTGCAACAGCACCCTTGAGTCCGGGAGTTCGCCATGCAAGCTGCTCTGGATAACCAAGCTCTCCACGGTACCGAGACCGCACCGGCGGCGGTGCTGTGCCTGCGCAACATCGGCAAGTCCTACGGACCTGTGCAGGTGCTGTCGCAGATCAACGTCGATGTGCGACCGGGCGAAGTGCTCGCCCTGCTCGGCGAGAACGGCGCAGGCAAATCCACCCTGTCGTCGATCATCGCTGGCTTGGTGCAGCCCGAAGAAGGCGGCTCCATGACCTGGCTCAATCAGGACTACACCCCGGAATCGCCGGGGGCAGCTCTGAGTGCCGGTATCGGTCTGATCCATCAGGAGATTCGCCTGCTGGCGCAATTGTCGATTGCCGAGAACATCTTTGTCGGTCGCCTGCCCATGCGTCATGGCAAGGTAGACCGTGACTACATGGAAGCGCAGGCACAGAAGCAACTGCAGCGCCTGGGCCTGAATGTGCCGGCATCGCGCAAGGTCGAGGGACTGAGCGTTGCTGCACAGCAACTGGTCGAAATCGCCAAGGCGCTGACTCTGAATGCCAGACTGCTAATCCTCGACGAGCCGACTGCGGCCCTCGGTAGCGAGGAAACCGAGCTGTTGTTTCAGCAGGTAGAACGCCTCAAAGCCCAGGGCGTATCGTTCATTTACATCAGCCATCGCCTGGAAGAAATCGCACGCATCGCCGACCGTATTCTGGTCCTGCGCGATGGCCGACAAATTGCTCTGCACGCCACCGCCCAGGTACCGGTGCGCGAACTGGTCGAACAAATGGTCGGGCGCAGCCTGGAGCGTATCTTCCCCGCCCTGCAGGCACCGCAGGAGCGGGTAATGCTGCAGGTCAAGGACCTCGCCTGTCGGGAGTTCGCTCTGCACGGCATCGACTTCAGCGTACACGCTGGCGAAGTGTTCGGCATCGCCGGAGTAGTCGGCGCCGGCCGTACCGAACTGATCCGGGTGATCTCCGGGGCAGCCCGGGATATTCAGGGCCACATGCAGCTGGACGGCGAAACCGTTCATCTGCGTTCCCCCTCCCAGGCCATCCAGGCTGGCGTGGTGCTGGTGCCTGAAGACCGCAAGCAACAAGGCGTGGTAGTTGAACACCGGATCGAAGACAACCTGGTCTACGGCAACACCGACCTGCTGCACAGCGGCAGTTGGATACTGCCCAACGGGCTTCACGAATTTGCCCGCAATGCCATCTCCAGGCTGGGGGTAAAAGGCGCGCCAGAACAACGCATCGACAGCCTGTCAGGCGGCAACCAGCAAAAAGTCATCATTGCCAAATGGCTGGCACGTAACCCCAAAGTGTTCATTCTCGACGAACCGACGCGAGGCATCGACGTCGGCGCGCGCGCAGCTATTTACGAAGTGATCGCGGAGTTGGCAGCAACCGGCATGGCAGTGATTGTGGTCAGTTCCGACCTCGACGAAGTCCTTGGCCTGTCGCATAGGGTCATGGTCATGAGCCGTGGCAGACAGATGGGCATTCTCGAACGCGGCGCAGCGACCCCGGTCACGGTCATGGAAATGGCCACTGCCTGAAAACAGGCATCCAATCAGACGTTTATGACGTGGAGCGAAACATGCAACTTTTTCGTCTTGATGGCCAAGTGGCCTTTGTGACCGGCGCAGGCAGCGGCATCGGCCAGGCCATTGCAGTAGGCCTGGCTGAGGCCGGTGCCGATGTGGCCTGCTTCGACCTGCCGGGCAGCCCCGGCATCGGCAGCACCGTAGAGCGCATCCTTGCGCTGGGCCGCCGCGCTATCACCCTGAGCGGTACGGTGACAGACCGTGCAGCGTTGGATACAGCCGTAGCCCGAAGCGAAACCGAACTGGGCGCGCTGAGTGTGGCAGTCAACTGCGCAGGTATCGCCAACGCCCAGGCCGCCGAAGACCTGGAGCTGCAACGCTGGCAAACGATGCTGGACATCAATCTCACCGGTATCTTTCTCAGTTGCCAGGCCCAGGCCGCAGTCATGCTGCCTCGCGGCAAAGGGTCCATCGTCAATATCGCGTCGATGTCCGGCAGCATTGTCAACCGCGGACTGCTGCAAGCGCACTACAACACCTCCAAGGCCGGGGTCATCCACCTCAGCAAGAGCCTGGCAATGGAGTGGGCCGACAAGGGGCTGCGGGTCAACTGCATCAGCCCCGGCTACACCGCTACGCCCATGAACTCGCGCCCGGAAGTGGCCGAGCAAGTAAAAATCTTTGAACAGACCACGCCGATGGGTCGCATGGCCAGCGTAGAAGAAATGGTTGGGCCGGCAGTTTTTCTGGCCAGCCAGGCGTCGTCGTTCTGCACCGGTATCGACCTGCTGGTGGACGGTGGATTTGTCTGTTGGTAAGCCCGCCCATGCCTGTTACAGGAGCCTGAACATGTACCAACGATTCAGCGGAAAAACCGTGGTCATTACCGGTGCCTGCCGAGGCATCGGCGCAGGCATCGCCGAACGTTTCGCTCAGGAAGGTGCCAATCTGGTGCTGGCCTCAAACGACCTGGAGCGAGTGACCTTTACCTCCGGCCAACTGGCCGGCGAGTACTCGGTCCAGAGCATTGCCGTAGGGCTCGACGTCACCGACGAGGCCGACATACAACACCTGTACAGAACCGCCCATGAGCGCTTTGGCAGCATAGACGTATCGGTGCAAAACGCCGGCATTATCACCATCGATCACTGTGAACGCATGCCTCGCGCCGACTTCGACAAGGTCCTGCAGGTCAACACAACAGGTGTCTGGCTCGGCTGCCGGGAGGCCGCACGGTATATGGTCAAACAGGGCAGCGGGCGGCTTATCAACACCTCTTCAGGCCAGGGACGCCAGGGCTTCATCTACACTCCACATTATGCCGCCAGCAAAATGGGCGTGATCGGGATCACTCAGAGCCTGGCCCTGGAGCTGGCACGGCACAACATCACCGTCAACGCTTTCTGTCCCGGCATTATCGAAAGCGAAATGTGGGACTACAACGACCGGGTCTGGGGAGAAATCCTTGGCACCGAAGAGAAGCGCTATGCCAAGGGCGAACTGATGGCCGAGTGGGTCCGTAACATCCCCATGCGCCGCGCCGGAAAGCCCTCGGACGTAGCCGGGCTGGTCGCGTTCCTTGCCTCGGACGACGCCGCCTACCTGACCGGTCAGGCGATTAACATCGACGGTGGGCTGATCATGTCCTGACCGCCAGAGCAGGCACGACCCGCTGCCAGTTTGGTATCCTCGCCGCCACTTGGGATATCGCTATCATTTTTTTGGGGCCTGCATGAGCCAGATCGAAGAACAACGGCTGATGAGCAAAATCGCCAGCCTCTACTATGAAGAAGGACTCAAGCAGTCCGAGATTTCCACACGACTCGATTTGTCCCAATCATTCATCAGCCGCGCCTTGCGCCGCGCCTTGCAGGAAGGCGTGGTAAAGATCACCGTGATGCGCCCGCAAGGGCTGCATCTGGAGCTGGAAAGCCGGCTGCAGCAGAAATACGGCATACGTCAGGTGATCGTCGTCGAGGCCACCGAGCCGGACAGCGAAGAAAGCATCAAGCAGGCCATCGGCTCGGCAGCCGCCCACTATCTGGAAACCAGCCTCGGCCCTCAGGACCACATCGGTATCTCCTCCTGGAGCAGCACCATTCGCGCCATGGTCGGCCACATGCATGCCCAACCGGGCAAACAAGGTGCCCGGGAAGTGGTGCAACTGCTGGGCGGCGTCGGCAATAAAGGGGCATTTGAAGCCACCCTGCTGACCCAACGCCTCGCCACCCTGCTCAACTGCCCCGCTTTCCTTCTTCCGTCGCAAAGCATCGAACAATCGGTGGAAAGCAAACAGCGCATCGTCGAGATGGAAGAAGTAAAGGAAGTCCTCAACCGCTTCGACAGTATCACTCTGGCAATCGTCGGTATCGGCGAACTTGAGCCTTCACAACTACTGCGCAATAGCGGCAACTATTACACCGAAGACATGCTGCGCGTCCTCGCCGAACGTGGCGCGGTGGGTGATATCTGCTTGCGGTACTTCGATGCGCAGGGGACGCCGGTACTGGAAGAGGATGAAGAGTTCGTGGTGTCGATGGCGCTGCCCAGATTGCGATCGATTAACCGGGTGCTGGGGCTGGCCGGAGGAGCCAGAAAAGTACAGGCGATCAAAGGGGCTTTGTTGGGTGGGTACCTGGATGTGTTGATTACCGATGTGGAGACTGCGCGAGGGCTGGGGGGCGGGGAATAATTCAGTTTCATTCTGCGGAGTAAAGCGTGCAGGCCGCTACGGCAGCGTAGATGGAGTCGGCCAATGTCAGGGGCATACCAATTCAAGTGAACAGCCGATTGACGCCCGGCATCAAGCCGCGACAGGTCGCGGCTTGATGTGCGTTTTGCGACCCGACGTTAAAACTTCCAGCTGACAGACGCTGTGAAGTTACGCGGCTCGCCATAGTTGCTCTGGCCATACCGCACAGCTTGCAGGTACTTCTGGTTGGTAAGGTTATCGAGGTTGAGCTGGGTGCTCCAGTGTGGGTCGATATCGTAATGCGCCATCAGCCCCACTAGTGCGTAACCACTCTGATTCGCAGCCGGCGTATCGTCGTTCTGGATCTCGCTTTGCCATTTAACCGTGCCGCCGACCTTGACCTTCGGTGCCATCGGCAGTTTATAGCTCATGGAGGATGTCAAGGCATGGCGCGGGATGAATTTGCGTCCACGGTCGTTATCCGCATCCGTGATGTACACATAGGTGTAACCGCCGCTGATTTGCAGGCCCGGAGCCAGCTCACCAGAGGCTTCCAGTTCTATACCGTTGCTTTTGTAGGACATGCCCTCATACAAGTAACCACCCAGGCTGGCATCATAGCCGGAGTAAGTGGCGACGTTGTCCTGCCTGGTATGGAACACCGCAGCCGAGACGTCCAGCGTATTGTCCAGGAGATGGCCTTTAATCCCGGCCTCGTAGCTCTTGCCTTCCAGCGGGTCGAGTACCTTGCCCTGAGAGTCCAAGTAGTACTGCGGATTGAAGATCTCGGTGTAGCTGGCATACAGCGAATACTCCGGCGTCAGGTCGTAGACCAGGCCAGTATAAGGCGTCACCTTGCCGTGGACACGCACATCCCGGCCTGACCCGTAGTTTTCTCCATCGCTGTCGGCACTGAGCATGCGCGCCCCGGTGATCAAGTGCAGATCGTCGGTGAGGCTGAAGCGCGCCCCGGCATACACACTCTTCTGCCGGTCGGTATAGTTGGAGGTATCGGCAGCATTGGCGATGTCGTAAGTAGTGGGCTTGGCAATGGAGCCATTGAGTGCATCCAGCAACGCTACCGATGTGTAGTAAGACGACGTTCCGTATAGCGAGGATTCGTTGTTGCGCGAGCGGGCCACGTTGGCACCCACCGTCAACTGATGTTCACGTCCCCCCAGGGAAAAAGGCCCACTGAAAGACAGATCACCGTCCAGTTCACGGTTCTTGTCCTTGTACCTGGAAGCCAGGCCGGTATAGCCCGTAGAAGAAGTGCTGTCAGCGTAGATGTAGAACATCTCGGTGTCTTCCCTATGCTCCGTGGCGGTGAGGGTCAGGCGCGACTTCCAGTCGTTGGCAAAGCTGTGCTCCCACTCCGCAAGAGCACGAGTGGTGTGAACATCCCAATACACCCAAGGCTGGGCGATGTTGGCGCTTGTGCTGCTGTAATGCAGCGACTTGCCACTGGCGTCGGTCAGCGGTAACGCGCCCCAACTGGCGCCGTTGGAATTGCTTTTCTGGTCTTCGTAACCAACAGTCAAGGTATCGCTTTCGGTCAGGTCGAATGCCAGCATGCCGCTGAAAATGTTCTTTTCCCGGGAGTAACGATCCAGGTAGGAGTTACCCACCTCGTTGGCATAGATCAACCTCCCACGAACATTGCCCGTTTCGGTCAACGGGCCCGATAAGTCGATATCGACCCGACGCTTGTCCCAGGAACCAGCGCTTAGATCAATCTTGGCCTGAGTCTCGTAAGTCGGACGCTTGCGCACGAAGTTGACCGTTGCCGAGGGGTTGCCGCTGCCTGTCATCAGGCCATTGGCCCCGTGCAGGATATCCACCTGCTCGTAGGTAGCCATGTCGACATCGCCCACCAGCAGCCCGCCGGTCATCTGCATTCCCACGCCGTCATACTGAAAATTGGTGATATCGAAGCCCCGGGCCGTGAAGTAAGTGCGGTCGGTTTCTACTTTCTGGACATTCACACCCGGCGTGCTGTCGAGCACATCGCGGACACTGTCGAGTTTGAAATCGTCCATTTGCTCGCGCTTTATGCTGGTCACGCCCTGCGGGGTTTCCCAGGCTGTGAGGTTCAACCGTGTGGTGCTACTGTCGGGCTTGGCCTGATAGCCCGGCGGCGCGCTTTCCTGATCTTCGGCCGAAGTGCTGATGGTAGTGGACGGCAGATTCAGAGTGCTGTCATCCGCAAAAGCACTGTTAAGAATACCCAAAGCGATCAACGTGAGCGCTGAGTTGGGCAAGGAGGACGTTATGCGCATGAGTAGCTGAGGCTCCAAAAATTAAAATGCAAATGATGCTCATTTACAATTTTTACATTCAGAGATAACGAAAATCAATTTCATTCAGGTATCAACTGTGTAGTGAGCAGGATGACGACGGCCTGGCTACAGAACACAATCGACCTCGCACTGCCCATTGCCCACTGCACAGCGGCGCACGGATACTCTGGAAGCGCTTCAGACTGTAATCATTCGATGCGGAAATCACGTGGCTTCGCCCAATCTCGTTCACAGCCGCCCCGAGCACCTAAAGCAAAAACAGGCGCAGACCAAGAACCACTGGACGAAGATAGAAGAGCGTTATTTGACACACGCATTCAAGGCTGCGCGTGAGGATGCAGGGTGCTACGCGGGTTGGAGTGATGAGGAAATGCCAAGCGTCCACGAGGAGCAGGCGCTGTCACTGCACCTGTACAAGAAGGCCGAAAAGTACGGACAAAAGATCGCTGAGCATGCGAGCAGGGATATAAAGAAAAAATACCAGAAAGACCACGCTGCAGTTGTATGGCCAGAGTCAATTCCGGACCTTGATATAAGCCCTTTTTGAATTGGTTTTGCGCGGGCTTTGCGCAAGCCGGAAATTAAAAAGGGGATCAGCACCGTAAGTGACTGATCCCCCTTACAAAATATGGTCGGGACGGAGTGATTCGAACACTCGACCCCTAGCACCCCATGCTGGGAACCATACAACTCTAAGTCATTGAATTAAAAATAAAACACCCCCTAAAAACTGCTGCAAAAATCGGCCTTTTTTGTGGTTTCGCACACGTAAACACAAGGCCTACAGCCTGAGTTTTGCGCGTCAAACTCCAGGGTCAGTCAGAGCAAAACGCGCCCCTTCCCACCTCCCCCGGCGTCCTGCCGACGAACACCACTCCCCAAATCCAAAACACTCAACTACTGTATGCACATACAGCAATTGAGAATCACCCCCATGAACGAGAGCAATAGCTCGGAAGCCTTGGCCGAATGGCACAAGAGGCTAAACGACAGGAGGCAATGGACGAACCCTGCAGTCACCTATCGGTTTCTGGCCCGCATGGCCGAAGATATGCAGGCTGGCGGGTTGGTCGATCCATTGGAGCGCTTTGAGCTATTCGAACTGGCCAGCGCAGCTTTCTGCCACTTCACCGAGGAAGGCAACCATGAATGGCGGCATCAGGCGTCGGACTATCTGGCCTACAACAAGGGCGGCATTGTAGTTGGCAGCCTGCTGAACTCCCGATACGTGCTTCATGAGGCCGACCAATCGCCCTATCACGCCGCCCACTTCGCTTTTCTCGATGAGAAAAACAACCTCATCATGAGGGACTACAAGAAGTACGGCGTGCTTGAGGGTCGCTACATCTATACCGAAACCGGCCAGACGCTGACGCTGGTTGAGCAATCCAGGCAGATCAACGGTGTGAGCTACCAACGCCTGAGCGATGAAGATCAATATCGAGCGCTCGTCGACGCCTCAGCGGTAGCCCTCGACCAAGGCGACTTCAAGGCCTACGTTTCGCTGTGGGAGCGTCATAGCTACTCGATATTTATCAGATGCCTTCACTGCCTCGACGGATTCGCAGTGCGTGACGATTGCACGCACTGCGATGGACGAGGCTTTATCGAAGACCCGGAATGCCCGAACAAGCTGCCGCAGTCACTCAGCCGCCAACGAGCCGTTCCGACAGAGTAGCGGAGCGCCCCGCTCGCCCATCTATACCTTGCGTATCCCGAACTGCGCGGCCTTGACCGTCGAGTCCTGCGGCACGCCTGCTGCCAGGTACAGGCCCATGCGCGAGGTGATCACGGTTTCACTCAGGTCAATCGTGCCGCGCTGCGTTTCCAGCGCCCCGGAAAAGCTGGCCGGCATGGTGAACGCCTCTTGGTACTTGTCCATTGACCGATAGTAGAACGTGGACGACGCACCGTTGACCGTCTTGGTGATGGTCAACTCAGCCTCCCAAGCCAAAATGCCGAGCGACGACCCCATGATTTCCACCGCCGACACCATTTCGATAACGTCGCCGGCCGCCAGGTTGGTCTGTACCACGTTGGCCGTGGGCTGCATGTAGATGTAGCCGCCCGCCGCCGCCATGTTGCCACGCAGCTCGATGCACTGCGCCTCACCATAGTCGGCAGGCTCCTTGAACCAGCGCGTGGTGATACCGGTCAGGCCAGAGCCTACGGCCTTGTAACCGTCCGCCAGCACCGACCCGGCCACAGCATTCACGCCAGCCGGTAGCGTACCGCCAGTGCCCGCCAGCAGCGGGTTGGCATTGAGGCAACCGAACGGGCGGATGGCCGAGTAAACGTCGCCAGAGTCCGTGGGCAGCGGGATTCCGGGAAACTCGAAGTTGGCGGTGATGATCGGCACCACCCGCGAACTGATGAACTCGGCACCCAGGATGTTCGGGTGCAGGCCTTCCACTGTCATGGCTTCGGTGAAGCCGTCCCAGATGTTCACCACCGGCACGAACTGGCTGACATAGTTCAACACCCAGTCTTTGTAAGCGATCGCATCGGCCAGCGCCTGCCCGGTCAGAGCCCTGCTACCGAAACGCGGCGTACCGGTGCCGACGATCAGGTACTTGCCGGGCGTGTTCATGAACGCGGTGACGATCTTCATCACGTTGGCTTTCGTGTCGGCCAGGCTCATACCTGCCGTGGTGCTGTCGTTGGTGCGCGACAGCAGCAGCCACAGGTCGGCAGTGGATGACGCAATGCAGGCCGGCAGCCTGGCCAGAAACTGCCCGGTGTGGTCGCCGAGCTTGCCTTGGTTGTCTACGTAGCTCGGGAACAGGCCGGTACGCGCCGCGATCCAGGCCGCATAGCCATAAGCCTCGGTACCGAACGCTGTCGCGGCGATGGTATGGCAGTTGCCCGAGAAGCTATCGCCGAGCAGGCCCAGGCCACGCCGGATCGGTTTGCGGCGTGGGATTGGGTTGACCAGAAGGCTCATGCGTAGACCTCAAATGCAGCGCCAGCAGCGGGCACGTAGCGGATCGTCGCGGGCGGAATGCTCAGCTGATAGCCACCGTCTTTCCAGATCGTATCGGTGGTGATCCAGTTGTCACCGGCCTGGATCTGGACCGTCACGGACCCGCCGTTCGCCTTCACTGCCAACGTTACTTTCATCGTGCGGTCGTAGGTTTCTTGCTTCGTTGCTGTCTGCACAGTGCTTCCCCGACGGCCTACGGCCTGGCTGAATTGGTGGTGTTGGATAGCTCATCTACAAAGCGGTTACACGTCAGGCCGGCTATTCGGGCTTCGTCATAAGCCTTTGCCAGCTCTCCCGCTCGCGCGTCAGCCCGGCCGAGCAGGTCGGAGAGCACCATGGCGGCGCGGCTGGCTGCCTTGCCTCGTTCGGCAGCGCCGGTATCGCCGGGGGCGCAACTGGTGGTGGCTGCCAGCTTTCCGGCTTCGACACGCAGCCGGTCGCCAGCAGCGTCAGCGACAGCAGCATCAGTAAGCGCAGCGGTCTGTTCTTGTCTTGCATCGTTTGCCACCTGGTTGGCCGCTTTCTGGCGGCGTTGCTCTTCGGTTCGGTACTCGGTGGTCGTGATGGCCACCGCCTCGGATTGGGTGCTGACTTCCTCCGCCCACTTCGCCTTCCAGGCCAGATCGGTAACGGTCACGCCGTGCCGGTATGCCCCGTACAACGCACCGGCCAGCGCCAGCAGGATCAGCAGCAGGCCGACTGCCTTCCACGGCAGGGCCTTCACGCCAGCACCTCAAGCGCCCGCTCATAAAGCGCCTGCCGATCAGCCAGGCCGTTCGTGCCGCCGTTGATGCGCTTGGTGATAGTCAGGAAATCGCCCTTGTCGGCCAGCGTGTTGAGCGCGGCCCGGTGCCAGAACCACGCCGCCGACATTGCGGCGTGCTGCGCCAGCTCGAGCAATTCGGGATGGTTGATCAGATCCAGGCCCAGCGCTTCGGCGCACTCGGCATAGTTTGCCCGCCCGGTGATCTGGATCAGGCCGCGCCCACGGTATTTGGAGCCATCGCCCGGCACGGTATTGCCCAGGTCTTTGCGCCCTTCGTACCCCAGCTGCTGCGTAGTCGGCCCCCAGATCTCGCGCACGTAACGCAGCTGACCGGACTCATGGCCGACTTGGGCAATGAATGCCGCGATGCGCAGCGGTGTCACGATCTGGTACTTGCTCATAGCGGTGTTCAGGACAGGTGCAAAAACGCCGGCTCTCTGACCGGCGTTCGGGAGTATCTGCAGCAGCTGCTGTGCGGTGATCAGCATCGGTGTTTCTCCAGGCAAAAAAATACCCGCTGGATGGCGGGGTTCGGTGGCAGGTGTACGTCAGGCCAGTGGCTCTTCCTCCAGCATGGGTGCGGCGGCAATCTCTGGTATCGCGGGCGCGACCGGCCAGACTGGTGCCTGATACCACGTCGGCTGTGCGGTGACCTTGCCCAGCGCGAACTTGTAGGCCTTCCACGCCTTGAGGACTGGCGCGAGTGACGCAGCTTCCTCTTCCTCTTCTTCGGTTGCGACTCCCGCCTCGATTCCATAGCCCAGCGTTTCAATGCGGTCCTGAATGCGGGCTATCTGAAAGGCTGCTGCACTGTTTTTGCTGTTTAGCGCTGACTTCGCGTCAGCCAAGATGCGAGCAGCAACAGCCGCGTCCTTCATTTCTTTCGTGACTAACTTGGTCCAGTCAATATTGCTCATTATTACAAGACCTCATTCATAACGAATACGGGTGGTAGAACCTCTGGCAAAGGTTTGGGAAATTGTACAACCCCGTCAGGTACATCTATAAGGTCCACTGGATATGCTTGCTCTGGGCTATAATTTGCCGGAACAGGCATTATGATGTGGACAGTCAAATCATCCTCATATTCGACATCACCCGCAAACCATTCCGAAGTAATGGCAGATCGGGGAAGTGTCGATCCGGCAGGCATCGTAGAAAAGTCAAACTCCTCTCCATTAATAACCAAAACCGCTCCGTTTTTCTCTACCAAAAAGGCATCATCCCTACGCTGCGGCGCAAGTTTAATAATCATCAGAACCACCTTCCTTCCGCTACATAACATAAGTAAGAAGCTGCGCCATTGGCCGGGGATACAACTCTTCCTGTCACACCAGTAGTGCTCGCCGAGCCTTCTGCTGCGCCCCAACAAAAATAACCCGCTGTAGTTAGCGCCTGGATGACTACCGATGGAACTTCTACAAATGGTGCTGCAAACGTAAATCCAACCGCCCCAGAGTAGAAGATTGAGCCGCCCGCACTATTTGCGGTTGCTTGCCCAGGAGAAATACCTCGGCAAAGCATAGTGCCGTCGGCAAACTTTGTGTAAGTGCCTCCGTTAAGCGAGCCTCTTTCGATGACAGCGCCGGTCGGAACTCCGCCCGATTGAGAAACCGTACCGACTACGTTCCCTTCGTGGTACAGGGCTCTCGCGACGGCCCCCATGGAGAACCCTCCGAGCTTGAACTTGTTGTCGGTGTCCAGCCCTAAATGAACGCCGTAAATTGTGTCCCGGATAAACGTAATCACAGCCGATGCGTTGTTGTTAGCGTCATTGGCGATCCGCAACGCAGTTTTGCCATCGTTGTTGGTTGAACTGATGGAGGCGATACCGGGTGGCGCACCAGAAAACAGGCTTGTACCTATAGAAGGGTTGCCCGACCCGAGGCGGACACCGCCGAGCGCCTGGATTGCTTCGCCCGCGGTCTTCTTGCCAGTGCCACCCTGCTCTATTGTAAGAGCCGTGCTCAGGCCAGACAGGGAAAGGATATCGCTGTTGTTCCCGCTCGCGGCGGCCGCAAGTGCTGCGCGTACGCCCTCGCGCGTACCAGAAGTGCCCAGCACCGCAAGCGTAGATCCGAACTGGTTGACCAGCGCCCGGAGCGCATCAGCAGAATCCTTGACGTAGCCCTGCATCGGAGCCAGCGCGTACCCGCCCGCGTTGTTGGTGGCGCCCTGATAGTTCGGCGCAATCGACATCGCGGTATTGCTGGCGATGTTGGTCACCTCATACCAGCCACCATCAGGCCCGCGAAAACCATCACCTACCCGGCTGTTTGCAATGAATGCGGTATTGCTGCCAATGACCGCGTTCGAATTTTGGGTGACGGAAACCGTCCCCGACTTATACCAAGGCATTGCAAGCTCCTAATTTGAACGCCTTGATTCAGGCGGTAAGTTTTGCGCAGAGGAATGGGCGGTGCCCCTGGTCTGTCCATGCGGTAGTTGCGAGGCTGTAAAGCATGATCTTCGAGTTCGCGTAATCCACGGCGATGCCGCATCCACCACCGTTCGCGCCGTTGTGGCAGTGAAACGCAAACGAGTTGATCGATATGAATTCGCCTAATCCCAGCGCTTTATCGATGCTCCACCTATAGCGCTGGCCAACACTCAATTGCTCGCTGCCTACGTATGTCCAATTGCCTGCGGCGAATGTGACAACAACTGGTGGCGCCCCGCTGTCATACACAAGCTCACCGCCAGGCCCCCAGATACGCATCCCGAAAGATGCAGTTCCCATGGAAGCCCATGCCGCGATGAAGTATTGGCCGCTCAGCGTGCTCTGAACGTTTGATGCCTTCATTGAAAAGCCTGTCCAATTGCCAGGCCCGCCAGTAAACCAAACCGATATCGGCACCTGAACAATGCCGTTTTGATCCGGCCTTATGAACACCAGCGGCGGATCTGCACTTGTTACCGCGCGCGGAAAGCTGACGTTAGCGTTTGTGGTCCCGGAGTAACTCCCCTTCGTGAGCAAGCAAAGCCGAGGCGTTTCCGAATCAATCTGCACGAAAGAGCTGTCGTTGATGCTGATGACACCAAAACTCATGTTTTGAACCTCACTGCGAAGCCTCTAGCGACAATACGGGTCTGGTTGGTGTTGCCGAGATTTGCTGATGGGTTGGCCGATCTCAGCACTACTTGCCCCGCCGAGGTCGTCACGTAGGGGTAAGACTTGGTGTTGCCGGTCGCATCGCCCTCAGCTGACTGAATGTCTTGCGCCCTTGCGGGTATGACCATGAAGACGCAGTTGGCCGGATCAAAGCCAGGGATACTCAGCGTGATCACCTTTGCGGTTGATCCGGACGTGTCACTGAAATCAATAACTCCCTTCCAAATCACCTGATAAGTGAAAGTGGTCGTGTCCATGACCAAATTCCCATTTTCGTCCCAAACTCTGGCTCCGTAACTCATGCGGCCAAATTCCCCCACTGGTAGCGCAGTTGGCCCCTCTCGTCGTAAACCTTGCCACCTTGGCCGTTTATTGATTGCCTCCCTCCACCGGCAAGGGGTGAATTGATTTCAAGCGTACCGTCCTTGTTCAGAATCCATCCTGTTTGTCCGGCCACGTAGTTTGTCGAGCTGATATAACTTCCTATCTTGGCGTTGGTGATCGTGCCGTCCATGATGAACGTAGGGCCGAGGAACAGCTGGCCGTTCTGAGCAACGAACGGTGTCGATATCGCCCCTCCCGCCAACGTGTTCACCAGCGCAAACCGATCAGCCGACATGAGGATCTGGCTTTGCAGAATCCCGCCGACGTTCTCAATCCCCGCGCCGATTCCCGCCATGACGTACTGGCCGTTGGAATTGACCTGCAATTTGACGGTGTACAGCGCCGTCAGCTTGCCGTCGGTGGTCGCCTGTGCGGAGCTGACGGTTTGAACGGCTGCGCTCGCACCGTTGGCCGTGGCCTGCACCTGATCCAGTTTCGTGGACAGCGCACCATCTGCGCTCGACCTGGCCGTAGCCTCTGACTGGATGGCTGCCGAGTTGTCGCCCACCTTCGTGGTCAACTGCGTAATGGCCGTCGCCGTAGAAGCGAGATTGCTGGTGACGACCTCACGCAGGTCAGTAATCTGGCCGGTGTTTGCCCCCACCGACGCGGTCAGCTGCGTGACCGTCCTGGCCGTGGCTTCGTTCTGCGAGGCTCGAACTGTTGCCTCCTGCACGATGCCTGCCGCACTGTTGTAGCCATTCACGGCATCTGCCAGCTCACCATCCCCGTTGTCATCCCGAGACGACGCCTGCAAAGCCTGCATGCTGGATGCCTGGGCAATGATCGTGGCGCCCTGTTGACTCACACTGGAGTTGAGAGCCGCCACAGCAGACGAGGTCGCCGACTGCTCTGCACCCAACACTCCGTTGTTGTCTTTCCAGCCGGTGAGCGTGGTGCCTATTTCAAGCTGCGCCCGCGTGTACTCTGCAAAGCCCGCGCTGACAGTGTCCGAACCATATAGCCGGAAATAGACCTGCACGCCCGCCGTCCCTGCCGGTAGGTTTGGATAGTCATAGGTGATCCGCTGAGTGCCGCCAGTGGCAACGACCAGAGGGCCAGAAGGTGCGGAGATAGCCGCTCCTGCGGCGTCCACTGCCTGGATGAATATCTTGAACACCAGACCTGCGGTGGCGCGCACGTAGCACGAAGCAACAACTGACGCACCTGCCTTTGCCTTTGGCCAGTAGTTAACCCCCTGGGTACGAACACCCCGATAGATCGCGCTCTGGTTCACCCCGGTGACGTCTACCCGTTGAGCCTTTTCAGAGCCCACCAGCCAAGACGTGACGATCGAAGGCGAACTGGTGCCACCCGAAGCATTTGAGTCAACCGCCCAACCTTCGGCCAGTCCAGCCGATGCACTCTCCTTGCTGAATGTCGGGTTGAAAAACAGATTTTGCCCACCGGAGTTTCCAAGGTTCGCGGTAACGTTTGTTATGGCCTGGCCTTGAGCCGTTATCGTTTGGCCTTGCTGCGTGACAGTGTTATTCAGCGCCTGCACCGTGGCGCCACTAGCCTTTCCAGCCAGCTCAGTATTGATTCCGGTGATGGCCGAGCCTTGGCTGGTGAGCTTTCCTTCGGCATCGGTAACCCGGTTGCCGATGGATTGCACGCTGCTGGCCGATGCTTTGCCATCCAGAGACGTCTGTAGCCCGGTAATCTGCTGGGCTTGAGCGCTGTTGACCCCCTCAATGGACGTGACCTTTGTTTCTACGGTCTGCACCCGAGACGCCAACCCCACAGCCGTGGCCACCGCTTGGCCAACGTTCAGCCAGTAGGTGGTGTTCGGCGGCGGAGTGTTGACCGGTACGTTCTGCGTGGCCTGATAAATGATGCCGTCAGCACCCAGAACTCCCTGCCCGGCCGAATAAGTATCCCCCGGCTTGTAGGGCATTGAATCGGCAAGGTCGGCGATGCTATCGATCTGCTGCTGCAGTTCCGCCCTTACAGTGCCCAGCGCATCGTCAACGTCAGAAATCTGCTCGGCCAGTGCAGATTTTGCGGCGGCCAAGCGGTCGTTTACCGAGCCTGGACCGTCGCCGTCGATCAACTCGATTTTTTCCAGCACCTTCTGGCCGAGTTCGGTTTCGGTGATCTTCCCGGCTAGAGCTGCCAGGTAAGCCGACACGTCGTTCGACGTTGAAGCTGGTACATAGAGGAAAGCACTCTTCCCGTATGCATTGGACGATCGGATGAAATAGTAATAGTTGGTGTAAAACGCCAGGCCGTTGTGAGTGAACGACAAGCCCTGCCCAAGATACTCGGCCGTGCCTGATGTGGCCTTCGGATTGCTGCTGAAAAAATACTCGTAGGTGCCGCCGTTCAGCGCGTGATTCGGGTTTTGAGGAATCAGCACGATGCTGTCGAGCGAGGACTGCACTACGCACGATTCCGGTATTGGCGGCCCCTGAATGCTTACCGATATCGTCGCCTCGCCGGACCTGGCCATAGGCCCCAGAGCAGCCACACTCATTGTGTACGCACCCGACGGCAGACTGTTGATAGCCAGCGTGTTGGCAGTGGCAGGTACAGAGCGCGACTGCACGGCATTTGCGCCTTGGCGAACCGTGACTACATAGGAGGTGACGATGCCCTGGGGTGGAACCCACGACAGCACGCCCTGTACCACTTCGGCAACATCGCCAGCCGCCCATGCAAGCCCGGTAGGCGACCCGAGGCCGCCGCTTGGCAGGTTGATGAAGCCAAGCGGGTTGTAAGGCTGACCCACGGCGTCATCAAAGATTGCCGCCTCGTATTGCTTGACCTGAACAGTGCAGCCTTCGTTATCACCCATCGACCAGTCAGAGACGATGAATTCGCCAAAGATGTTCAGCGATGGCAGGTTGACGAGGACTACGCGGCCGGGGCGGCAGTTGTAGCCTGAAAAGTTCATCGGCAGGCTGATCGCCCCGCCTGCCCGGCGTTGGCGTAACGCGATGTTTGCCAAGCGCTGAGGCTGGTACGCGTCGTCCACATACGGGAACGTCATCGTTTCCGCAGCTTCGCCGCCGTCCTCAAGAATCCATTCGGAAACGCTCACCTCGGGGTAATCCGTCTCGGTCCAGGACTGCTCAGGATCGATGAATGTGCCGCGCACCGTGTTGATGGCCGAATCGTTGGTCGACTCGCTGCTGCCGACCACGGTGCCGACGATCATGTCTTCGGTGATTTCGAAGTCATACGGACCGTAATACGCCCCTGCCTGGAGCATCCAGCGGCCGCCGACGCGGATTAGCTTGCCGGCGCATGACGCTTCCAGCTTTTGCAGTACGCCCGGTCGCTGCTCGTCGGCACCGATCACGCATGAGGTACGGTAGCGCTGGCTGACAGAGCCGTCGGCATTGGTCAGTGCTTCGTCGCATACGTTTGCCGCACTCGCGAAGGTCTCAAAAATGATCTCGTCGTCCGGGACATTGCAACGGTTACGCAGGAACCAGAGGATGTGCAGCGCGGTGTTGGTGGTGTAGATGTTGTTGCCGGTGCGCGGGTCGTAAATGTCGTTTCGGCCTCGTAATACAGCGCGCATTTCGGGAATTCCCGACGGGAATTTCTCAGCGCTGTACTTCAGAGTGATTCGCAGGAACGATAGGCCACGCCCGATCTGGCTATCTTTCCAGTCGGGACAGTTGGCCTTCAAATACGGGTTAACTTCTGTCGGATTGACGATCAGTTCATAGCTGGCGAACTCGCCGTATGTGCTGATTTCCTCTTCGCCAAGGTAGATATTTTCAATCCCGTCTACCGCGCCCTCGCACAGCACATAGACCAAGTGCAACAGCTCGCCCTCGGTTGCGGTGCCAGACTGCTCCTGCGCCCAGACCAGCACGCCGCCGGTGGATACACGGCCGAGGATGAACCGGATAGGTGCTTTTGACGACCTTACCGTCTGAGCGGACGGCTCGTTATCGCGCAAAGGGGATTTGGTGTTCAGCTTCTCCTGCTGCGATGCCGCGTAGAAGGCCAGACCTGCGCCCACCACAGCGCCCGCAGGACCGCCTTGAACGAAGCCGATCACTGCGCCGACGGCGACCTGGGCAATCTTTTTAACGCCACTGGGCATTATTCAACCCTCCAGGCTGACAACGGCTCGCACACAACTCGAGCAACGCCGTCATCGGTCGTTGCCCAGTAATCACCCGCCCAGAACACGGCCATGCTGCGTCCTGCTGGTGCTTCGTACATCACGACATCGCCGCGCTGGATAAACGGAACGGCAACCCTTGCAAAGCAGGCATCCCATGCAGCTTCCAGGCTGCCGTGACGTTTCTTCAGCGCGCGCTTGGCTCCAGCCTCGGTCTTGTAGGTGCCTCGGTATTGCTCTGCAGGATCGACACCGCACACGGCGCTCGAGCAGTCGGCGGCGAACAGGCAACAGTCAAATTCGCCCCACGAAAAAGGCCGCCCTTGGGCAGCCTTGATCACGTCGTTCAGACGCGTAGTCCAGTCTCGATGGCGCATAGCTAATTTCCGTAGGTGAAGGTCGGCGCATCCTTGGCAGACCCCCAATAGATGGGCCATTCGGACATTTGCGCGATTGCGTAGAAGAACCGGTCGCCCTGGTGCCGGGCACGGTGGTTTTCGTCCGTCCAGCGCTCGGTGCCGGTTCGGCTCCATTCGGCCATGCGGTCGATGACCGGGACGGTGATTGTGTTGCCTTCCTGGCCATTCCCTGCGAACGAGAATTTGGCGGCGTCCATGCGGCCGGAAAACAGGATGTCCGCTGCGTAGTTACCGGCCTCGTCGAACACTACGAAGATGACCTTGGCCATTCGGCCCCGGCAACCGCGCACGTTCGTTTCGGAAAGGATGTAGGAGTCCAGCCCGCTCAGCGTCAGATCCACCGACATGGGAGAACCGGAGTTGTCGCTTTCTTTCGACTGGCTGACCTGACCGAAATTGCCCACGCCTTCGTAGGTGATACCGTCGACGACCAGATCGCCGGTTCCGGTGTGAGCGAAAACCATGCCGTCGGCGAAGTCCAGCTGCATGGCGTAGACCGGCATGAATTTGCCAGTGGCGATGATATCCACCACGCGCTGACTGAAAGGAAATGCTGAGGGCATCAGAACGCCTCCCTGAATTGCAAAGCACTGTTGGATACCAAGGGATCCTGAACCACCTGGTGGGTGTCGTCTAAACGGCGCATCTCCGAGTAGGGATTGCGATATTCAACGTGCGCGCCCACGGTCAGCGTTTTTCTGATGCGCTTGTTGAGCGAAACTTGCACCCTGCCCTCCGCGGTCGAACTGGCATCCTCTATCACCTCGAACATTTCACCGCCAACAGTGATGTAGTCACCCATTGAAAACACCTTGGCGCTGGGTATCACTCCGCCGATGGTCATAAACGTGGCTTGGGAAAAACCTGACACCACTACCGCAGCACCGATATCGTCGACTCGGGTACGGGTGATAGCGGGGATATTCACAGTCCCATACATGCCCTGCAGCTTCCCGATCAGAGAGGTGAGCTGTCGCTCGTCCTCATCAAACAGCACGCCGAAGGTCATCGTGCATATCCAGTACGCGCCGGGGTAGCCAAGGATTTGTTGTGAGTTCGACAGAATGGAAGTGAATGCGCGGTTGTTGTAAGTGACACCCCATGTTGTTTGCGATGGCTCAAGCGATTCAGGCCAATCGTGCGCCATGACGCCTCCTTATGCTGGTACTCAGCGGTTGATCAGTTGCCGGGCTGGCCCGTTGGTTTTGAAATCGTTAAGCACCATTTGATATGCCGCCTGTGCGCCCTCCTGGGCTGCGCGCCGAACCTCGGCTCTCGATACGGCGTCAGCGTTGCCCTGGAAGGTGAAGTGCTGGGTAACGCTGCCCAGAGCGGTCGAGGTTGTCGCCGTACTACCGCCAGCTGCATCACCGCCTACCATGCGGACACCCAACGAGCCGTCGGCAGCCCGCGTCAGGGGCATGATCGCCTCTGGCCCCGCCTCGCCCGCCATGCCGGTCTTGCCGCCAGCCATACCGAAAAGCGTCGGGGTGTTGACGATGGAGTTGGTGAAGGCGGCGCCCTTGGCGAACTTCTGAACGCCTCGATCCCAGACACCGCCATCAGCCTGAAACACCGAGGCGATACCTGATCCCAGGCCGCTACTGGCAAAAGATGACACGGCGCCGACCAGCGCCTTGCGCACCTGGATGCGGATCAAGTCATCGACGATGGAGTCAGCCAGGCTTTTGAACGACAGCTTTCCGGTTTTGACGAACTCGGTTAGAACATCCTCGGCGCCGTCGAAAGCGTCAGAAATCAGCGACTGGGTCTGTCCGGCGATATTGGCGACGTCGTCCCGGTAGTTCTGCCACGCAGCTTTAGCACCGTTGGTCCAATCACCTTGCGCCTGATCCACCTTTTTCCAGCCGTCCTGCATTGCTTGGGCGGTCTTAGCGCCGTATTGCTGAGTCAAGGCGATCTGTCTTTCCAGATCCTGACGCTGCTTGTCCGTCGTGGCCGTTGCCAGAGTTTCACGTAAGGCAAGTACCTTGTTGTTGGTGTCCTGTTCCAACGACAAACGAGCCTGCGCCCGCTCAGCTTCCTTGCTACCCATGCCGACTGCTGAGGCTGTCTGCTGGTAAGAAGCGGTAGCAATAGCGAGCTGACGCTGCAGGTCGGCCTCGTACTTCATGGCTTCAGCCATCCCGTTGGCGGACGCCACGGTCTGGTCATACTGCTGTTTCAGCCATTGCAGGCCTTTGCCGTACTCTTCCGTGGAAATCTTCCCGGACTTGTATAGCAGCTGCAGTTCCTCGGTTTTTTTCGTCTGCTCATCCGCCGCCGCGCTGACCGGATCGAAACTTTCCTTGAGCTTGGCGTAGGCGTCAGCAGCGGTCTTGAGCTGCTGCTCGAGCTTGTTCTGGGCCTCTTTATGTTTTTGCGCTGATTCTGTCGCAGACTTGTCCGCGTCCTTCTGGGCGTCATAGGCCTTGGCGGTATCACGGATCTGCTTAGCGAGCGCGCCCTGCGGATCAATCTTGTTCTCGGTAATGAACCGGTCGGCCTCCTCGAGCTTCGTCTTGTCCTTGAGCGCATGGATCTGCTTGTCGAGGGTCTGCTGATAATTCTTGCCGGCGTTGTCGGCGGCAATATCGACGTCGGTCTTGTCCTTCGTACTTTTGGTGCTGCCGTCGAGCTGCTTGGTGTACAGCGCCTGGCGGGCCGCCAGCAGGTTGGTATTAACGTCGAGCGTGCTGACCGCTTCGGACTGTTTGACCCAGCCGTCCAGCTGTTTCTGAGGAATGCCTAGCTGTTGGCCGACCTTGAGAATCGTGTCGGAAAGCGGTTGTCCCGCCTTCCTGGCTTCGTCCATGCTGCTCGCCAAAGCAGCGAATTGTTTGCCGCCGGCTTCGCTGGAGCGCGGCCCGATGAGCGCACGCTGCATCGAAGTGCGCAAGCCCTCAAACGCGTCCGCCGCTTCGTTGGCTGAGTCGCGTTGCTGCTCGGAGATACGCACCAGTGCGCCTTGCTGCTGGTCGCGTGTCAGCTGAGCGAACTCCTTGCGCACTTCCTCGACCGACCGCTTCAGATCGTTCACGTCCGTGCGGGCGGTCTGGGCATTGGACCCCATGGCCAGGAACGCCACGCCGACGCCGATCGCCAGCGCCGCGATCCCGGCCGGGCCACCCAGCAGCGCCAGCAGGGACGAGCTCGCCCGCGCCAGCACGTTCTTGGCCGCTGCGGCCTGAGCCTGGGCTGCAGCGTTCGCGACCGTGGCCGCCGTGTCGCGCGCCATGGCAGACGAAGACGCCGCAGTAGCGATTGCCAGGCGCTGGGTGGCAGCGGCTGCGGCAGTCTTGGCTGCCGCAAGTTCAACATCCATGGCGGCCAGCGCGGCGGTGTATCGCGTCTCTTCCACCGTACCGACGGCCAGGCTGGCCTGATAGGCGAGCGCCTGGCGCGCAGCTTGCACCTGGGCGAGACGCGCGATTGTCTCCGCTTCTAACGCCTGAGCTGCCGAGTATGCCGCGACTGATTCGCGTAGCTTGGCCGCAGAAGACGCTGCCGACGCCGCCGTTTCCTCGGCCTTGGCGATAGCAGATGCCTTGGTGGTGGCGATGTTGGTGAGAGTCGCCTTTGTAGCCGCGGCAGACGATGCCACCGCATCGATGGCGAACTTGGCAAAAGCCGCCGCCATCTTGCCGCCCAGCGCTGCGACCAGTACATCCACGTTCTCAGCCAGAAAACTGATCGTCTCGCCCAGGCGCTGAGCGCCGCCGTTGTCGCTCAGGCCCTGTAGAGACTTGGTGATGCTCTCGATACCTGGCAGCAGGCCGATGGTGATTTGGTTGGCTGCCCCGGAGAATGTTGCTTTCAAACCGGAAATAGCCTGCCCCGCAGCGACGAGGCGGTTGACGTTAAACTCTGAGATAACCGAGCCCGCGCGATCGGCCTGATCCCCCCACTCCTTAAACCCTTTGCCGTTATTGCGCAGCAGTGGGATCAGTGCCGTGGTTTCGTCGGCCATCGCCTCCATGTAGGTCGTCATCTGCTGCTGATTCAGCCCGGCCTTTTCGAGCGAGGTGTAGTAAAGCTGCAAGGCCTGTGGCCCGGACAGATTGGCGAACTGGCCAGCAGTTACCCCGATCTTAGGCGCGATTTCCTTGAAGAAATCAGACATCTCGCCGCCGCCGCGCTGCAGAAACTCGCCGACGCGGTCGTTGGTGTCTTTCAGGATGTCGCCCAGTTTGTCCTGCTCAACGCCGACAGTTTTTGCACCAAAGGCCATGCGCTGGAAGTCTTCGACCGTGGTGTTCGATAGCGCGGAAAGGTTCTTGACCTCTTTCGCGTAATCGATGGTGCTGGTCGTCAGCGCCACCAACCCAGCGATCGAACCAGCAGCGGCCAGGTTACCGGCGCCGATCTGATCGAATGCTGATGTGACCGCACGGCCCACGGTCTGGGCGCTGGCGTTCACTCGGTCGAAAGCGTTGTCGATCCGGCCCAGGCTTTGATCGATGTTATGAGCTGTGCTCGACACCGAACCTTCTGAGCGCGTCAGTTCCTGCCGCAGCTGCGCCGTGGTGGCTTCAATGCGGACAAGCATGCCTTGGACGTCGGTATCGGCCACGTAAGGAACTCCGGAAAAACGTTATGTGCTGCCCTTGCCGGTGAGCGCCATGCGCAGCTTCTGCGCGACAGTCGTCGGTTTGGGTTTGGATTGGGGGCTGGGCTGGGTGCTGCTGGGGAAAGGGCTGGTCATGCGTGCCCACTCGATCTTCGCGTCCATCGCGAGGAACAGTTCAGGCAGCGAGGTATGCCAAGCCACTTGCGGTGACCAACCGAGCCAGCCGGTGGCCACCGCGTAAAGCCGATCGACGTAGCTCCCCGCCTCTACGGCGCTGACTCCGTCGGCTGCTCCTTTCCCGGCTCGCCACCGCGCGGGTTGTACAGGGCTGCCAGGTAATCGTTCAGCTGCGGGGTCATGTCTGCTACGCCCGCCTGCCATACCGCCTCTGCCAGGCCTTCCGTTTGCTTTTCAGTCAGGTTGGCACCGGCAGCGATGATCAGCGCGGCACCGTCCACGCTGACCTGATGCAGCGCGCTGGCTGCGCCTCGGAGTCCGCCGAAACGCGCCTCGATAGAACGGACGGCAGCCAGGGTTGGCCGCAATTGATAGGTGGTCCCGCCAATGACAAGATCGATGTTGCCGTGCAATGTCTTGCTCATGGTTCACCCGATCAGGCGGCAGGGCCGGCAGCAATTTCGATGACATCGGAGTTGATGCCCATGGTGATGTTGCGGCGCACAACGTTGTCAGCTGCGCCAGGCGCAACGGTGTTGTTCATCACCTTCACGCGGAAGTAGAAGGTGGTCGGCAGCACGGCAGGCGTTGCTGTCGCGTCACCGTCGTTCAGTGTGACCTTGATGTTGTAATCGCCCTTGGAGCGGTCCTTGTGGGCAACCTTCACGGCCTTTTGACCCGCGTCGCCGTTGTCCAGGCCGACAGTCAGCGTCATGTCGCCAGCGTCAGCAGTGCCCTTGTACTTGCGCACGCGGCCATCCTTCAGCGACGTGAAGGTCACCGAACTGAAGGTATCGCCAAATTCGCCCAGGTCTTCGATTTCGCCGACCTCGACGTAAACGTCCTGTTTGTAATCGGCTTCGGTATCGGCGCCGGTTTTGGTGCCGAGGCTAAGTCGGCAGCCTGCAGCGGTGTTCAAATTGTCGTCGGCCATGGAAATTCCTCCAAAAGGCACATTGGATAAAGCCGCGAAGCGGCAGATGTTGAATCAGTGAGTGGTGATGACGCGGACCGTGATAGCGCCCATGTACGTGACGCCGTCTGCATCACGCTGTGAGTCGGCGCGCTCAACGCGCACAGACACTGCCCTGCCAACTTCCAGCGGCAAGGGGCGCTCATCCAGCGCGGCGATTACCTCAGCGTTAATGCGCTTGACCTCGGCCTGGCCGTGAGCATCTGACCAGACGGTAAGGTAGAGCAGGCGCTGTTGACGCTTGCGCCCGGCGATAGGGCTGGTGTTGGTCGAGATTTCGCGGTCAATCGAGACATACGGCATGGGCGTGTCCAGCGGTGCCCCATCGTAGATGGGGCATGACACCTCGGCCTGTAGCCGCTCGAAAAGTGCGACCTGCAGGGCAACGGACGGATCAGCCATCGTTTCCTCCCTGGCTGGCCTTCTTCAGCGTTCGATTCACGGCGGCGCGGATGTCTGCCATCACCACCTCCCGGTTCACGTCCAGCGAAGGCCGCAACCACGGATGAGCCGGCAGCGCAGGTATGCTCGGGTACTTGCCGAAAAACGTGGAGCCGTCCGACTTATTCTTGACCGAGCGACTACGGTTGCCCGCGCGCTTTTTCCCGTCGTAGCCCTTGGTGCCATATTCCAGAAACCGCAGGTAAAAGAATCGGCGGTTGTCCTTTTTGCCACGAATGCCGATCTGCGCATCCAACCCACTTTTGGAGACAAACGCCTTCAGGGCGCCAGCCGCTTCGCCAGTGTCCCGAGGGATGGTCGACTTCATGGTGGCCAGGATCTTGTTGGCGGCCTCCTGCATGGCCGGGCGCAGCTCGTTATCCACGTTCTGATGAATGTTGCGCAGCGTCCGGCGTAGCTTGAAGTCGCCGGACATATGGGACCGGCGCGCCATGGGTTACTCCTTTGCCTTGTCGGCTTTCGGCGCCGGGGTGTTCTTGACCTCTTCGGCCAGGCCTCGCTCAATCAGAGACTTTGCCGTAGCAGCGTCCACGGTGAATTCATCGCCTGTAGTCCGCTCGCCTACGGCGCCGGAGATGTTGGCAAGTGCTCTAACGTTCATGGGATTTCCTCAAGGGTTGGGGACATTGGTGCAGAGCAGACGGAGCATTGAAAGCTCGTTGTCTGGCAGTGCAGCCACAATCAGATAGGTGACGCCTCTGTTCACCAGGCGGCAGCCTGCAACCAGATCCGGCCGAGGCCTCACCCGGACTTCCGCGGTAACCACCGCTGCAAGCTTTTCAGCAACGGCCTCGATGCGCCCGGTAGGCAGCGTGATCTCGGCCCAAAGCTGGCCGGACGCTATCCAGGTGTCGTCAAAACCACCGGTTCGATTCTTGACCCGCGCAGGCTTGTAGAGCGTAGGACGGTGTCGCATTGAGCCTGCTCTCATCAGAATCGCTTCCTGTACCAAAGCAGGCGGTCTACCGCCAGCGGCACCTCAGCAGGCGCGCCTCCAATAACGACGGCTTCGCGGTTTGCATACCAGTGACCGACCATCAGCAATACGGCCTGCACGACGTCCGGGGTAAAACCCATCTGCTCTGGTCCGGCCGGATTTCCCTCGACCAGCTCCCGGTCACAGTGCATGGCGACGTGAGACTTGGCCGCCTCGAAGTAGCCAGCAATGAGCGTGTCTTCCTCTTCACTGTCCACCTTGAGGTGCAGCTTCACGCGTGCCAGGTCGATCATTTACTTGTTCTCTTCGGGCTTGGCCTGCTTGGTGGTCTTGGGAGCGGTTTTGCCGTCAACCTCCGTAGCCAAACCTTTGCCTACCAGGGTGTGCCCGTATTCATCGCTAACGTCGAACTCTTCGCCAGCGCGGGCCTGGCCCGTAGCGTTTTTCAACTCTGCCTGGATGCCCTTAAAGCCCCACAGCGCTCGAATTTTCATATTCGTTATCCATAAAAAAAGGGCCGTCAGGCCCTTGTGAATGAAGTGCTGCTTACTTGGCCGCGAAGCGACCTTTGACGAAGGCGTATGGACGGCGGACCGCCAAGCCAAGACGCTCTTCGACGAGCACGACGCGTTGGTTGCGTACGAAGTCGTCATTGATCATGCCGACCTTCACGGTGAACGCCATGCGGTCATAGATGCGCGCGCCCTGGGCGAACGAGCCGGTCAGGAACTCGCCACCTGTGGTGTCGCCATCGCCCTCGTCCATGCTGTCCGAAGCAACTACCGGACGACCCCAAAGGATTGGAGTGACCAGGCCTTGCAGGTTGGCGAACAGGTAGCGGTTTTCCGCATCCTTCTGCAGCTCGATGTTCATCCAGTCGAGGTCGGTCATGACCACGGCATCTGCGGCGCGCTTGGACTGCTTGCGGACTTGGTAGATCGCGCGGCGCACGGTGTCGATTGCCGTGTCGCCAGTCTTGGACAGAGCAGCGTCAAATGCTCTTGCCTGGGTCATGACGCCGTTGAGATTGTTGTCTTGACCGTCGCCTTTGAGGATCTGCCCTTCTTCTTCCAGCTTCAGGTCGTAGCGCAGCAGTTCCTGAATGTAGGAATACAGCTGCGGCACATCGTCCAGCGCTTCGTCGGTGATCGGCATCCAAACCGCCATCTTCTTGATGGTGTCGGTCTTTTGGGTGAACGTCACGTTGCTGGTGGGCTTCACACCGCCTTCAGCAACCATGCCAGCGCCCCGGGTGTGGACGTTCTCGACGAAGTAGCTGTAAGAATTTCCGTCTACCGGAGTGCTCGGGATCAGGTCGCGAATCAGCAGGTTCTGGCGTGGTACGTCCTGGATAGTCGGGTCGTACCGAGGGACCACCAGGCCGGAGCTGGTGACTTTCATTTCAGTCATCGACGCCATGTCGGACTTGGTGATCTCGATTTCAGCCTTATCCTGCTTTCGCGAGCTCACGGCCTTGTAGTCGTCATTGCCTTTGACGAAGTCAATAAAGCCTTTCTTGTCGCCGCCCTGGCCACGCAGCTTGATGCCCTTCTCTTCGAGAATTTGCACCTGCTCGATGATGCGCTCCAACTCACCTTTCTGGTTTTCGATCTGCTTTTTCAGATCTCCAGCCACAGCGTTGCCTTTTTCCAGCTCGCCAGAAACGGCGTCGTACTTCACTTGCAGGTTGCCGAAGCCCTCTTTGAGTTGCTTTTCGAGGGATTCGCGAATTTCTTTTACGTCAGCGGTCATGGCTGAACTCCGAATTGGGTATTGAACAGTTGGGAGATTGCTTTCAGCTCATCCACGATCACCGTGTCCGCTGCACCACCATCACGGTGGACGGCGGTATAGCCGAGCGAGGCGACCGCAGCCGCCTCCTTTTGCGAAAGGCCCATGCGTTCACGCAGGGCCTTTTCAAAAAGTCTGATATCCGACTTCACGTCGGTAATGGTCGCCTCGGGGTTCATGCCGAACGGGACGATTGAGGCTTCCCACAGTTCAGCCTCCTTGATGATGCGAATCTGGCGGCCTGCACGCTCTTCGTAACTCGACAGCAGCGTGTTGAAGCCAATGGACATGCTGTCCAGCGTGCCCTCCTTCATCAGCTCGTAGGCATCACGGGCATAGCTGACGGCAAGGTTGATCCTGCCTTTCAGGAACAGGCCGTGGGCGTCCTGGGTGAACTCGGCAGACCCAACCAGGCGAGTCAGGTCGTGAAACAGCGCCAGCTTCAAGCGCCCTCCCCGCGTTGCCTTCACCTTGGTGAAAGCGCCCGGCAGAATCACGTCATCGCCCAGATCAACGTTGTTGAACACCGAGGCATAACCTTCGAAGTTACCGGCGTCATCAACGGCCTTTACCTCGAAGGGAACTTCAATTTTTGTCAGCATTGGTCTGCATCTCCCATCGGGTGACCTGGTTGTATTGATCGCCCAATAGCGGGGGCAGGTTTTCTTTTTCGCGGACTTCGTTGATAGCCATCCAGCCAGAGCCGCCGGAGCCACCAAGGGCCGCTGTGTAGTAAGCCGATCGACCAGCGCTGTCAGCGCGCAGCAGGCCCTCCACGATGAACTCGACAAAGCGAGTCGTGCCTGCAAACAGCTTGTCGTTGAGCTCGTCCTCGATGGCGTCGAGGTACGGCTTGAGGCCGAAGGTTACGAAACCGCTGGTTTGCTGCTCCAGATTCGAACCCATGATTGAGGTTTTACCGGCCCGGTTAGCCAGATAGAGCGGAACGCCCCACACACCTGCAAGCGCCTCTTCCTGAAACTGCTGAGACTCAATGAACTGGCTGTCCTTCTGACTGAGGCCCGCCGGTATGATCTTGGGGTTGCCCTGCAAAATCGCCATCTTGCCGATGTCAGCGGCGTCACCTTTGCGCACGTCTGGGAATTTCTCCATGACCTGCGCCTGCTGTTCCTTGGTCAGGAACTGCTCGTAGATCACATAGCCGCCAGTGAATCCGCCCTTGCGCATGAAGTGCGCCGACCAGTCCTGCGCGGCCTTGGCCAACCCCATCGTTTCGGCTTGGTACTCGATAGGGGAAAGCCCAACGATGCCGTCGATGCTGAACAACTTGAAATGCAGCATGTTCTCGGGAGAAACCGGAAACCGCTCGCCAGCCAGGGTCACGAAATAAATCAGGTCGCCGTCTGTATTGACCTCAACCGAGTCAAACGGAACTGGCAGAAACGCTATCGGATCGCCGTTCGCCGCGCGCTCGATAAGGTTGTAGCTGTTCCCTCGCAACGCCATGTTCACGACGGCCGCTTTCAGGAAATTCAGCCGAGTCATATAGGGATTGGGCTTGCGCAGCACCCTTGCTGCCCGGTCCTTGTACGGGACCAACACACGCTTGCCGTCCTGGTCGTCATACAGTTTGAGCGGCAGCCCGGACACCGATTCGCACAGAATCTTCACGCAAGACCAGACAATGCCGATGCTCAGCGCATTTTTTGACGTGATACGCACGCCAGCCTTGGTGCGCTTGCCACCTATCTCAAGATCGACTTCGACGTAGTCACCGGTCAACGGATCGGTGTAGCCAAAGAAACGCCACGTCAGTGGGTTGTACCAACGAAATGACATAGTCAGCCTACAAGTCCGAAGAAACCATTATTCAAGTAGTCATCCATCCCGCCTTTGCTTTCAGGGTTGAGTGACATAAGGGATACCGCGTTGAAGGTGGCCATCAGCGGGTCAATCTTGGCCGAGCCCGAAGCCTGCTTGGTGATGAGGATCGAGTTGCCACGCGGCTCGACCCTGGCATTACCGCAGCACCAGGCCATCATGGGTTGGCCGCCGTGGATCAGCCCGCCCTCAGCCAGCTTGCGCTCGGTAGTCTTGATCGCGCCGCCCAGCTTCCAGCCCTGAGAGATACCGATGATCTTGTCCTGCGGTACGCCAGCGGCGACCAGCGCATCAAGCACACCACCAATGCCAGCCGGGTCAACGCCGACCTGATCCAGCAACCCGGCCTTCTCGACGCGGGCAGCCAGGTCCGCGACTTCCTCGAGGTCATCGCCAATGACTTGAACCATGGTTAGATGGCACTCTTTGGCGAAGTCATGAAGCCGTGGCGCCTCGCCCTTACGGCGCTCAAGCACCGACGGGTGAGCCCAGGCATGCGTCCACAAAAGCCACTGGCGCGTGTGCTTGTCACGCCCAATTGCCGCAAACCCAAGCAGGTCGTCCAGACCGCCGCCGTCGATGCCGATATCGATCACTTCGCAGCGCTCGATCAGATCGTCCAGCGTCAGGCCGGGGAGCTTGGCCTGCACTTCCCAAAACTCAGCACCGGCCCATCGATCAGAGCGCAGCGCCAAACCGATCTCGACGTTCAAGTGTTTGGCGAGAAAACCACGGAACGACTCTTCGCCGTCGATCTGCGCCTGGGTGAAGCCGCGTTCAATGAACGGCTCGTCTACCGACAGCCCCAGATTCGGGTTGGTGATGTACGCGTGTTTAACGTCGCGGTGGTCGCCCGCGTCGATCATGTGTTTCGGGAACTCGTAAAGCACCGGCAAGAACGACTTGTCGACTATGAGGCCGTCGCGCACCTGGCGTGCGTACAACAGCTTCTGCCGGAATACACCGGCTGGCGGTGCGTCGGACTGGGTCGTCGCCCAAATAATGAAACCCTCGGGCCTTGAGGCCAGTCCACCAGTAGCCTCGCGCAGCATCGCCTCGGCATTGGCTCGCTTGCCGAACACCCACAGTTCGTCGATGAATACGCCAATGGCTTTCTTACCCGATACCGTCTCGCTGTCGGCTGCCACCACCTTGAGGGTCGCGCCGGTCTGCATGTGCGTAACGGTGCGCAAGTGATCCTGCACTTTGAGCAAGGCCGATAGCTCTTCGTCGGCCTTCACCATGTCCCGTATAGGGATGTAGGAGTTGTCGGCAATCTCCTTGGTCGGCGCCAGGATGATGAACTCGCCAGAGGTGCGCCAGTTCAGTACCAGAGCAGTCAGCATAATGCCGGCGGCGATGGTCGATTTGCCGTTCTTCTTGCTGATCAGCAGCATGAATTCGCTGATCATCCGACGACCGCTGTACGGGTCGTATGCGCCGAATATCGCGGCGACGAATTCATTCACCCAAGGCCGGACTGTCTCGCACATCAAAGGGCTGCCGGTAGCATCCACCATGCGCAGGTCGCCGAAGACATTCAGAGCCTCAGCTGCTTGATCCGGGAACAGAGGTTCGAACGGAATCAGGCTTTGGCGAGCGACGATGCGCTGCTCCCAGTCTGTGCAGGACGTCGACCACTCCATTATTTCACCACCGACAGCGGGCCTTTACGTACACCGAACTTGCCTTGGGCGGCGCCTGCGGCTTTGTCTTTGGCCGTCTCCTTTTTACCGCTCTCCCCTTTGCGCGGATGAATGAACGGCATCAGCGCCTTCGCTGCGTCTACCCGCAGCTTTGCCTCCGCCGCAAAGTCATTCATCGTTGCCAGCAGGAAGTCTTTCGGGTCTGAAAAGCGCAAAGCCTTCGATAGATCGAAAGCCACGTCGGGCTGTTCTTCAGCCTGGCCATGCTCGCCGACAGGTGCCGCGGGTGACGCCGCTGCTGGGGAGCTGCCTTTAACAAATTTGTTAACTTTTTTGTTAACTGCCGAGCCTGTTAAAGCCTCCATCACGAACGGGTCTTTCGCCAGCCTCGCACCCGCCTGCGCAGCGCTGGAAGCCGCGTACCCTGCGGCTACGGCTGCATCTTTATTGGACGCACCTCCCCTGACCGCATCGACAAATGCGCGTTTTTTAGGGGTGAGGGCCATTAACAAAAAATCCTGAGCGGGAAAAAATCTGTACGTGCGGTCGAGGGCGGTCTAGTGATCGAAAAAACCCATATTTTTGACCCCCCCCTCCAAAACGCCTGATTTCGCACCAAAACCGTGCAAATCACGCCAAATCCGGTCAAAACGACCGAGTTTTCGCTTCTTCGCGCTGTTTCACGCTGTCGTGGCAGGTCTTGCAGAGGGATTGCCAGTTGGATCGTGCCCAGAACAGGGTTTGATCACCGTTGTGGGCGATGATGTGGTCGACTACCGACGCAGCTACGACTAGCCCAGCCCGGTCGCAGTAGACGCACAGCGGGTTGGCGCCCAGATGGACCAAGCGCGCTTTCTGCCATGCGTAGTTGTAACCTCGCTGGTTCGCAGTGGTCTTACCCGCTCGCCATGTAGCTGGCGGCGCAGTGCTTACCCGATCGCCTTGCGTAGCTACGCGGTTGCCTAGCGTCTTGAGTCGTGCCATGGGCTACTTGCTCTGGCTGCGCTTGATCTGCGCGTCAACCTGATCGGCGCATGTGTCCAGCAGATTGACGGCTCGGTCCTTCAAGGCCCATAGGTCACCGTTCAGTGCCAGGTCTTCGTCGCTATCGCTGACCCGTTCGCACGGCACCATTACCGGGGCTTCCAGGCTTACCGCTGATGTCTTTACCATCACTGGTCGCGGGCTTGCCGCGCAGGCCGTCAGGCAAAGGCTGATCAGCCCACTTACGAACAGCCGGGCTCTTACGCTTGAGGTCTTCAAAGTCTTTCCTCGCTTGTCGGGCCTTGTCTTCGCTGGCCTTTAGGCGCTGCTGCAGATCGGCCGTGTAGTTGGCATTACGCTTAGCCTCGGCCTGGAGCGTGGTGATTGTCTTCTGGCTTTCGGTATTGGCGTCCGTCGCATCCTTGGCGGTCTTCGTTTGCAGCGTCACCTGCCCTTCCAAAGCGATGACGCGGTACTGCTGGATACCCACCAGCAGCAGGCCCACCAAACTGATGATGATTGCAGCGGCGATAGCCTTCATACGGAATCCACCTTGCGGCCAATGAATCGGGTCACCAGCTCGCGAATGGCTGTTACGCCGAGAAAGCCGATGGTGCCACCGGCAGCGACTGACAGGCTGGGCGGCCAAGCCATCCATTCAATCAGGCTTGATGCCACCAGGCTCAACGCACCGCAGATCAAGGCTTCAAAGAAAATCCGGCGCTTACTGGTTTCTTTCGCGTCGTAGAGGACTCGCAGTAGAGAGACGATGATGGCCATGATCGCGCCCTGCCATAGTGGATTCGATAAGGCCATCCAGAGCTTGGCCCAGGTGTCTGGCTTGTCGGGCATAGTGCGCATCCGGTCTTGCCCTTTCGGGGTCTATAAACGAAAAAAGGCCCGCCAATGTGGCGTGCCTTTATAGTGTAGTAAGAAGGTCTAACTAATTTGCCGCGCTGAAATTCTTTTAACTATTCGAAAAACTATGCCATAGCATCGCAGTTACTACCTTGAGCCTGTAACTAATTTTTTCTTAATGTCAGGCCCGAGCGTTTTCAATACAAGCTCGCCGGCGTTCTCTAGCTTAATCACCTTGAAATCGCTGCCAAACGTTGCTCCATGCCTTGGCATCAGAAGGACATTCTCGCCATAGAAACCAATTATCACCCCTTCCTTAGACTCCCAAAATTCCTTCTGAGACTCTGCATCTCTAGCACCGGCAGCGGCGAAGATCCATGCGAACACGCATAACGGAATCGCACAAAAGAATGAACTGCGAAGCCGCCTAGCCGAAGAAAACACAGGATTCTCGGGTTCAGGCTCAATCTCATCTTCCAAATTACCAACGTCAGGAGCGCTGTAATTGATCAACAATCCGGGAATGATGCATAAGAACATTGCCGCACCAAACCCCCATTTCCAGGCGTCAGACGCAGAATAGATAGAGAGCATGCAGAGCGTCATTCCCAGCCCGGCAGATATTCGAACGAACCGCATCTTGCCTTTAACAGTAAAGGCAATTACAAACATACCAATAGTTGGCAGCATCATCACGGCGACCGGAAACAATTTTGAAAGCATTTGATAAATGCCAAATGACCCAAAGCTTATGAAATCTCTAGGTGCATCGAAATAATCAAGACGACCCAGTTCAAAAAGCGCAAGGCACAAATAACAAATAGGCCCAACTAGAGCAACCGCAGCTATCAAGGTGCCCGCTATTTCTAGTTTTGATTTATTTTGCATAGGAACCTCGAAAACTAAAAAGCCCAGTCGCTTGACCGGGCTTCACATCGTTCCTAGCACTCATGAAAGTGGCAGGATGGAGTTAATTTATGACCATTCCGCCACTACGTCAAGCGGCATCTATAAATATCTGTTCCCGGTCGAAAATCTCGGTTGCACGAATCACTGCTGCCTCTTCCAGCAACTCCAAACGCTTGGCAATGCCTGTCCTCCAACGACGGCGGGTTGACTCAGGCTTGCCCTCGGTGTCCCAGGTGTTCATGTCGTAGAACTGAGCTGGCAGAACGATCATATCGGTTGAGCGTTTGCCGGTCTGGATACCGCGCAGTTTGGGTATGGCCCATGCCGTAAGCGCCTTATAGATGAACAGCTGCGGCGCTGGCGACGTGGTGCGACTGACCAGGCGACCAATCGCCGCGACCTTATTCGCCTTGTGCGTGGAGTACTTCGCGACCAGCACGTCCCACTGTCCGGACTCCAACTCGCGATGCAGCAGCGCATACAGGCAGCAGTCGTAATCGAACTTGTCCCGCACCGAGATAGAACTGCCATTGCCGCCCAGGCGCAGATCGGCGTCGATAAGGTTCTGCCAGGACTGTTTCGTACTGTTGTCGATGTTGTCGGAAGCCAGTACTCGTACCAGGGTTCCCATCACGTCTTTATAGATGCCCATTGATCAGTCCCCTGTGTAATTCGATCCACCGGCACCGCGCCGGTTGTTCTGTTGGTAAATGGCGGCAGGCCCAGTCATCTGGGCCGGCCGCTTCAATTGTTCGATCTGCCGGTCAGCAGCCTGCAGGCGCATGCTCAGCTGCGTGACCAGCACGTCCAGCGGCAGCGCATCCCCTGTATCGGCGGCGACCCAGCCCGAGGCGTTGCACTGCTCGCAGGCCATTTCGTGAAAAACACCCTTGATCACAGCGCGGCCTCGGCAGGCCGGGCACTGGGCCAGGTCAAGTTGAGCGGCTCGGAACGCAGGGCCGTGACTCTTCTTCATCCTTCACCAACCAGCCAGTCAGCAGCGAGGTCGATATTGAACGTGACGTTGTCGCTGTCGATATCGAAACGGTGACCGCCATCCATTACGACCGTCAGCCGCGTGAAGTCGTCGAAGTTTTGCCTCATCACCATGAAGACTTTTGAGCGGTCGAACTCGCGACGGAAGGCCGACGGCGACGGCATTCCTGCATCGGTTTTCTGAAGCGCATAGGCAAAAGCCAAGGCGCTGTCGTGCGAAATCATCATTTTTAAACCTCGCCTTTTATGGATTCGTGATCGCGCTGGAAGCCGCGCCAGTATTGGCCTCGACGGCATTCTGCGAATTTTCGTTTCTAGTGAGGGTCGAGCGGTGAATGCGGCTAAAGCCTTTCCCGTCTAACCATTCGTGCCACTTGTTCAGCGCGTCACGCTTGAGCAGCTCAGCCGAGGTGTGGATATAGGTCTGCACGTTGCGGGTCAGTGTGTGGTTCACCAGCATCTCGCCGATCAGAAAGTCGACGCCCAGATCAGTCCAGCCGGTCCGGGCCACTTTGCGCAGGTCGTGGCTCGTCCACTCACCCTTGCCCAGGCGCGCGAATACGGCACATGCCTGGCTGTCGCTGATCGGCCCACGGTTGCGAGCCGGGAACATGTAGGCACCCTTGTAGCCCTTCGACGACTGCCAGTCCCGATACCTCTCCAGCAGCGCGCAGGCTTGATGGGTCAGCGGTAGTCGATGCTCACAGCGCGTTTTGGTGTTCTCGGCAGGAATGAACCACTCGCCCTGCTCACCCAGCGTCAGATGCGACCAGCGGGCCTGCCTTGTCTCGCCAGCACGCGTGCCGTGGCACAGCATCATCAGCGCCAGCATGCAGTCCTGCGGGTGCTGGTCGAACCCTGCAGCAAGGTCACAAAGCACCTCTTCCAGCTGAACGGCACGCAGCCGCGATGGTTTCGGCAGGATGCGGGCCTTGGTGAAGTCGGTGAACTTGAAACCGGCGACTGGGTTCTGGGCGATCAGACGCAGCTTTTCGGCCTGTCGGAACGCGACTACCAGCACGCCCCACATCAACCGGACGTAGGAGAGCGACATTTCGGCCTGCATGGGCCACATGACCAGCTTGTCCAAGGTGGACCGGTCCACGTCGGCAATGAGCAGTTCGGACAGACGCGGCTTGAGGTGGCAGGTGATGATCGATGTGTTGGTGGCGCGGCGCTTTGCCGAAAGACTGCGCTCGGTGGACTGGCGGACCATAAACCACTCCAGTAACTGGCCAACGGTCTGCAGCGTGCCGGCGGCGGCGGAAGCCTTCGGGTCAGTCGCAAGGCGCTCCCGTATCTTCGGCAGAGCGTTGATCAGCCCTTTCACCGGCAGCTCTGGGAAACCGGCGATCTTCTCCCACTTCTTGCCCACCACCAGGTGCCAGGTGCCGCGCTCGCGATTCTGGTGAAAGCGAAAATACACGCCCGGGTAACGAGCATCGCGCAGGTCGCGCACGTCTGAATTCGCTGCCTGCCGGCGGATTTCCGCATCTGAGAACGAAGTAAGCAGGGTCTGGCTCATGCGGCTACCGTGGTCTGAGGAAGTCGGAGGTATGCGCGGATCTGCTCCATCGCGTCGAAGTGACCGCGGCAGATGATCGCCAGATAGCCTTGCTCGCCGAGTTGGCGTATCCACTCGTACTGGCTGCCCGAGACAGCGGCATCGTGCGGCGGAGTGGCCTTGAATTCGATGTACAGGCCGAAGTACCCGCCGCGTGCCATCGGCAGCACCAGATCGGGAACACCGGCGCGCACACCCTGCTCTTTCAGCTTGATCGCAACCAGCTTGTGCCGGTGGCCACCGTTGGGAACGTGATAGATCAGCGCCGCCACCAAGGGCATACGCAGCTTGAGCTCGCGCAGCAGCGCGGCCTGCTCCAAGCCCTCCCGGTCGACCGACTTGGCGCGGGTGCGCTTGGGTTTGAACAACGTCATTTCGGCGGGCTTCATGGCGACACCTTCCCTTCACGAATCAGCGCGTCCTGGGTACGCATGACCCCCTCGGCGTGGAACAGGCGGACCTCGTCACGGCTCAGCACCGCCGGAGCTCGCAGGCGGCCATCGGCGATGTCGTGGCAGTACGCACACGCCCAAGCGGCCTGCAGGTCGTTTGGCTTGAAGCCCATGCCGCAAGTGCCAGCCAGCCGGTAATGGGCCAGCACCGTGGTCGAGGATTCGCTCGAGCAGCCTGGGTAACGGATCTGGCATTCGCGATCGCGCGCTGCCTTGGTGAGTTTGCTCATTGCGAGCCCTCGAGTTGCATGGTGAGAATTTCGATGGTTAATGCAGCGCGATGAATCCAGAGAGCCCAGGCGTGCTGGGTACCTTGATCGGCATAAAACCCGCCTGGGAGCTTGTCTAGCCGCATACTCATGGCGGCAGCAGCCCTCTCGAACATCAGGTTTTCTTGTGCAAAATCAAGTTGCATGCCCATGTCAGAAATCCTCCTTGCCGCGATGCGATTCCCACTCAAACGGGAGCACAATCACCCCGCCTTCACGCAGCCGGTCAACGCAGCGCTCGCCCATCGCCGCCGGCAGTGCTTTTCCGTCGAGGTTGGAAATAATCACGGTCGGGCGCATCTGCTCGTAACGGCCATTGATGATCGCGAACAACGTGGTCAGCTCGAAATCACTCGGTGCCTCTTTGCTCACGCCGATTTCATCGAGAACCAGTAAGGACGGCATGACGAGAGCCGCAATGATCTGCCCTTCGGTACGCTCGCTGCCCTGGCGATAGGTCGACCTGATGTCATGCAGGATCGTGCCGAGGGTTCGGTAGACGGCCGTGGCGTCAGTCTTGCGCATCAGCTCGTTGGCAATGGCAGTGCCCAGGTGGGTCTTGCCGGTGCCAGGCTTGCCGAGCATCAGCAGGCAACGACCCGTTTCGGATATCTCCGGAAACTTGTCCACGTACTTTCGACACACCCGTAGCGCCTCTTTCTGGCCGGCGGTATCGGCGATGTAACCGGTAAGGGTCTTCGTCGCGAACCGCTTCGGAATCAGCGCTGCGCCGAACTTGAGGGATAACTCGTATCGCTCATTGATCCTTGCACGCTCCGCGTCCTCATCCTTCGCGATACGCATGCATTCCGGGCAGCCGGTTTTGAATACCCTGCCGAAAATAACGTTTACGGTCTGAGGGAATTGCCCATGGTCATCGCAGATGCCGGTCGTCTGTTGCGGCGGTGGCGTGGCGCGGGGCATGGAAACGACGTTCTCAGATCGCATAGCTGCCATCCTCCCGAGTGATCAGTCCTGCGGTGTAATCGCGATCAGCAAAACCGTGGTGCCGGGAGTTGGGGAACTGATGCACGTTGGTTGCAGGCTGCACCTCATCCTCCCAGCGCTTGCCGTTGAGCCAAGTGGCTGGGTGCGGAACAAACTGTCCGCCGTCCTTGGTCCACGCCGGGGAAACACACTGTCTGGCCAAACCCTCAACGATCAGCGTGAACAGGTCGTCATTGACCTTGAGTTTCCGCCAAACCTTCTCGGCTGCCGCCTTCCCCTTCTTGTTCGGGTAAAGCTTCCAGAACTTTGGGAACAGATCGCCCGTCGTCGGCGACGATGCCGAAGGCGTCGGTATGTTGAGGGGATCAGGAATCAGAGAATCAGGAATCAGAGAATCAGCCGGAGCGCTACCGATAATGGCAGTAGCAGTACCGCCAAAATCGGTACTGATACAACCTTCTGATGCAGAAGGGATAACTGACTCCGGTTCATTACGATGCGGGTTCTGATGTTTGTCGAAATTCTCGACTTGGATATAGCGCTTGCCGGATACCGTATAGCGGACAATAAAGCCCTCGGCCGCCAGCCAGGCCAGCATGCCATCGACATCAAGGCCGTCACGGTACGGAAAGAGCTCGCCTTTGATCCGAAGAGGACGATCCTCAAGGCGGCCAGCTTTATCAGCGAGCAGCCACAGACCTTCGAACAGCAAGGTCAGCATGGGATCAGCCACGCCAAGCACTTCGTTCTTGAACAGCGCTGGTTTGATGTTGCGTGCGCGGGCCATATCACAGCCCTCCATGCGTGGGGGTTGAGAAATGACGCGTCAGATTTCGCGTTAACGACGAAGCTGACAACCCTTCGCAGGTATTGCTCGTCGCTGAATTGGTGGGCATAATTGACCTCGTTATGTTGTGAAGAAGCCGGTCTAGCCACCGGCTTTTTTTTGCCTGAAATTTGATACTGGATGAATCAACAGCCCATCCGCTGTACTACCTGCCCTTCCCGCCTGAGCGGATAATTCACGTCACGCCGCTGGCATGTGCAGCTGACGTATGAGAGGGAAATGGCCGCTGTTCCTGAGCTCGAAAGCTGCCGTCAGGCATCTCAAGAACGCGGATATCGCGCTTCGCAGTCAAAGCTTTGTGAATGGCCGGGGCAGTAACCCGAAGAAGCCTGGCGGCTTCGGACTGCCCTTTGTCAGCCACGAACTTGTCGAGGGAAGTCTCAATCATGGGTCGCGCCTCTGTTATAGATGAGGCTGATGTTAACCATCTGTTAATTTTTAATCAATACCGATGGTTTCTTCTTATTTTTAACCGTTGGTATACATTCGCGCGATGACGAAGAAACGCATCCTCCCGCCCGAGCTGCTCGCCGAGTGCGCAGACGCACACGACTTGTTCCTCTCGAAAAAAAACGAGCTGAAGCTGAGTCAGAAAAAAATCGCTGACGAGGCCGGCATGACTCCGGCTGCCGTGAACCTGTATTTCAAGGGCATCAATCCCCTGAATACGAGATTCGCAGCAGTGCTTTCGCGGATGCTTCAAGAGCCCGTAGAAAGTTTCAGCCCGCGGTTGGCAAAAGAAATTGCGTCGCTGACCAGCGCAGGGAAGCCTGCCGCCTCCCAGTCATCCGTCGATATCGTCCAGCAGATGATTGCCAAGCACGGAAAAAATCTGCCCGCTGACGCGCGCCAAAAGATTGCTGACGCGGTTGAGGAGGTAGCTGCCAGCGTCGCCGGAGCAAACGTAAAGGGAGCGGAGTATTCCCGGCCAGGCGTGGTTGGTGATGAGGTGTGGATTGCCCACTACGATGTCCGAGCAGCCATGGGCGGGGGGCAAATACCGAACGAATACCCTGAAATGCTTCAAGACATCAGGGTAAGCCCCAAGCATCTTCGCGAGATGGGCGTCACGTTCAAAGAGCACTTCCACCTCAAAATGATAACTGGCTGGGGCCAATCGATGGCGCCCACTATCAAAGATCGCGACCCTCTGCTGGTCGATGTCACGGTTCGGGAATTTACAGGTGACGGGATCTATCTGTTCTCATACGACGAAATGTTGTACGTGAAACGTCTACAGAAGAAAGGCAAGGATCGCTTCAAGATGATTTCAGACAACAAACATCATGACCCAGAGGACATTTGGGTCGACGACACTCACATTCTGGCCCGAGTGCTTTACGTGTGGAACGGTCAGGCGGTCTGATTTTCGGGGCGCCGCCCATCTAAAATATGACGCAGAACGATGGAGCGTGAGCTGGTTGCCAAGTGCAATAAAGGTAATATCAGCTTTCAATTACGGAGGGATGAGCAGTGCGAGGATGTGGACTTTTAATACTGGCTTGCGGAGTCGTAGGCATCATTCTAGCCATGAACATGGATGTGTCCGTGGTATCGGGTTTTGGACGGGTGAACAATATAGGGCTCATGTCCGAGCGTCAGAACTATACGATCATCGCTGGATTTATTGCTCTCGGCGGCCTGCTTATCGCACTCATGAGCAAAAAATCGCCAATCCAAAACGGCGCCCACGGCCCGGACGATCAATATCGCAACTGTCCTTTTTGCGCTGAGACGATCAAAAAGGCGGCAGTCAAATGCAAGCACTGCGGATCTGACGTCGAGCCACTAGAGGCCTCCAGTTCTGGATCGCCTGCGCCGATGGATGCGACAGGTGGATGGACAGTACGTTATGACTGCGGCAGCAATAGCGAAATGGATGCTGTCAGAAACAGGATCGCCGACATGCCGGGCGTGGTGTTGCCAGATGACGGTATGACCGTCGTTACTGGATTTTTCGTAGAAAAAGAAGATGCGAAAGAGTTCAGGAATCGCTACAGCATGAAAAACGGCGCAAACGGTGAATTGCACTTCCAATTTGCCAAGAGCGTTTAGCGCCACCAGTGACTGAGCCCGCCACCAGCGCGGGCTTTTTATTGAGCATCAGAAAGGTGCAGCCTGCTCTTCCCTCTCATCAATCATCTCGCCAGGTCGATCATCTATGGGTGTGGCCTCCCACCTCACGGTGACCGCTCCATCATCCTCGAAAGTCAAATCGAGCTCGTCCGTAGCGGACAGTACGCCCATCACCTCTTCCCACTCCCTGTCTCCGTCCGTATCCAGGCGATGAATCGTCACCCATCGCTGAATTTGAGCGACTGGATGGTTGATCATTTCCGAAACACGTAGGCCCAAACGCTCTACCCCGGACATCTCAATACGCCTTGCTGGTTTAACGCTTCCCATCTCCCCTCCACAATAAACTGTATATACATCCAGTAACGACAAAATCATAACGCACACCCAGCAAAAATAAATTAACCATCGGTATTGACCTATAAATATACCGATGGTTAACTGTGTCTATCGAAACGAGCAGGCGCCTCAGCAGGCCCTCTCAGATCGACCACAAGACTGGTGAAGCCGCCAGATAGCACGGGATCAGCGAAGTGATCTCCCAGCCCCGGATAACGGGACCGACTGGACGAAGCTCTTTACAGAGAACGGAATCACCTGTTGGACAGCATCACTGAAGCACCTGGCTTGCCGGGTGCTTTGGGATGACAACCACCGAGTAAAACGTAATGGATACCACCATCGTATGTGGGGCATGGAGAGGCCACCTCGGCCGTGGTCTTGCGCCGCGAGAGTTGCAGTTTTTGTTGTCAGCCGCCCAGGGCTGCACAGCCAAGGAAATCGCCCGCACGTTTGGCATCGCGCCGGGCACGGTCGTTAAGCGGCTGTCGGTCGCAATGTTCAAGCTCGGCGTGAATCGCCAAACAGCGATGATCGCCGAGGCCATGCGCCGACAGATCATTTCCCCGCTCTGCCTGTTGTTCATGTCGGTGATCGTTCTGCACGCGGTGCTGGGCGACGAATCGATGAGGCGCGAGCGCAGAGCCCCCGAGTCACGCCGGGGCGGGTATGAACAGAAGATTAGCCGTAAGGGCTCGGACAAGCTGAGGCCAGTGGCAGCGATCTGCTGAGCATCAATCCAACCATCAGGAGCAAACATGAACAAAGAACAGGTTTACGACGATCAGATCAGCCCTCTGATTAAGCAGATCGTCGACATTGCCAGGCAGAACGGTATTGCGATGGTCGCGAGCTTCAGCATTGCCCACGACGGCGAGGGTCCCAATGGCGAGGACTGCTCCACGCTGACCTGTACAACTCATCTGCCAGATGGCGATGACGTATTTGACCCTCGCTACAAGCGGTGCGCTCAAGCAATTCAACAGGGCCACCATCAGATGGTGGCGATGTCGATCACCAGCACTGCACCAGATGGCTCCAAGACCCTGACAGCGATTATCTGAAAAACAGCACCAGCGTCAGCCTGACGAAAACTGCCCGAACCCTGTCATAGCGCCAGGCTGCATCGGAGGTAGCAATCCCGCTAGGCGGTTCGATTCCGTAAGCCGAAAGGCGATCACCGGTATGGCCTGGATTGCTACCCCCGATGCGGAAGAGTTCAAACCGTTAAATCGGCCCCCTGCATCACCCCCCCCCAAATCAAACGACCGCATCGGCAGGTGCCAGGCCAGTCTCACGGCAGGGTTTGGTCACCCGCGCCTGGCATCTGGCCAATGCGGTCAAGGAGCCTCATATGCATCAGACAATCAGCCAGCGTCGTGCAATCCTCGAAGGCCTGCGCCAGCGCTGCAACCTTTCAACGGCCGAGTTTTACGACAAGGTCGGCCGCAAGAACCCGGCAGCTCTGCCGCGCTTCACGGTCGTGCCGAACGGCAATAACGAGTTCGGCATCGTCGAGCGTTCGACCGGCAATGTACGTGGCGTGCATCGAGGCCACTGCGCGGCGTGCAAAATCGCTGAGCAACTGGAAGCCCAGCCTGTACGTCAGCGGTCGTTCGCCACTCACACGCTGCGCTGGACTGCTGCCATCGCTACCGGCCTGGCGCTGTTCGCGCTGTACGGTGCCAGCTGATGATCAGTCCAGAGCTGAGCACGATTCAGCGCAACAAAGAGCGGTCCGCCGTCCTCGAAGCTGAGGTGGCTGCATTCCTCAAGCGCGGCGGCGTGATCGAAACAAAAAAAGGCTTTCCGTCGAAGCCCAAGCCAAAGCAGTACGGGCGGATGACTCCTGCGCCCGTTCGCCCGCCTGCACCTAAGCACCGAACCAAGGAAGCTCTCCGCGCAGCGGCGCCGAAAGACGCGATTGAAGACAGGTGCCACGCCCGCGCCGAGCAGGTGGAAGTCGTCCGCAAGCTTGCCGAGACGATGACGATCACCGATGTCATGCGCGAAACCGGCCTGAGCATCTACAGGCTTCGGAAAATGGCCCGTGTGCATGGCTTCGAATACAAAGCGTTCAGCCCGGCTTCCAACCTCATTCCGTATCGACACGATCCGGTAGCTGATGCGTTGAACGTGGTCCGGATCAAAGCGGCCCGCGACGGCGGTATATCGCGGAAGGCAGCCGTCGTTGAGCTCGGACTGAGTAACACGATGATCAATCGGCTGATTCGTGAATTCAACATCGACTACCCACTGAGAGTAAGAAACACACTCTGAACATATCGTTACCGCCTAGGGCAGCGAGAATTTTTACCAACGCGACTCGGGATTATCATACATAACTAAAACAGCCTCAAAACTCCTAAGCAAATGCCTTCTTATGTACAAACGATTTACACCATAGTATATGGCTATATCATCTGCATATTCGCACCCCATTTCTTTACCGTTTATGACAAAATGTTTAGGACCTACACCAGCGGCTACGCAAAATGTAAATTTCCCTGCGTCAATTTTATGTTCGCCGCTAGTGACATGGCATGCCGCGTTACGACATGCCCTAACTAAATCCGTCACATCTGTAACTGAGTCAGTAACTTCAACATCTTCAACAAACGAGATACGCCTTTTGTCTATATTTGCTTTTTGAAGCAAATCATTTAAATGAATCAAAAGATGGGTCACTGCCGATTCAAAAAGGACGCCGGCTTTGTTGCCGTCGTTGAATACACCGCTATTAAATATTTCCCTGCATCTAGATATGGAAGCCTGAATGTCGGCCGCCCTCATCCAAGCAGAAAAGTTCTGTGTTTCAGCTGCCATGAACATTCACCCCGTTCGGCCCTATGCCGGTCATCATCTATAGCTCACCCCCAACCAATTTGCCACCACCGGACACGGAGGGCGGCGCATGCCTGGAACTCGATATGAGCCAGCTCCACCAGATACTGGTAGGCGACTGCATCGACATGATGCGCACGCTGCCAGATGAAAGCGTGCATACGTGCGTGACCAGCCCGCCCTACTACGGTCTGCGTGACTATGGCGTAGAAGGCCGGATCGGCCTCGAGGAAACACCTGCCGAGTTCATCGCACGCCTGGTCGACGTGTTCCGCGAAGTTCGCCGGGTGCTCCGCGCTGAAGGCACGATTTGGGTGAACATGGGCGATAGCTACGCATCAGTCGCCGGCGGCTACGCTGAAGGCGGTTCTGCCGGCAAACACGACGTGGTGTCGGTAGCAACTCGCGGCGCCGTGCGTAGAGGTCATCGGCGCACTCCGCCGGACGGATTTAAGGCAAAGGACCTGATGGGCATGCCTTGGCGCCTGGCATTCGCCCTGCAGGACGACGGCTGGTATCTACGGCAGGACATCATCTGGAACAAACCGAACCCGATGCCTGAGAGCGTGCGGGACCGGTGCACCAAGTCGCATGAATACATCTTCCTGCTGAGCAAATCGAAGAAATACTACTTCGACCAAGCCGCCATCCTTGAGCCGTGCTCACCAAACACTCACGCCCGGCTATCGCAGGATGTTCAGGCGCAGATAGGCAGCGAGCGCGCCAACGGCGGAGCCAAGAGCAACGGCAACATGAAGGCCACCGTGCGCAAGTCGAACGGTGTCGGCTGGGGACACGGTACAGACTCCGACCAGCGCCAGCGCGGTAGGGTCAAAGACAACGAGTCAATGAACTCAGCCTTGGCGATCATGCCGACAGAGCGGAACAAACGCAGCGTTTGGACTGTGGCGACACACAGCTTCAAGGGCGCCCACTTCGCCACCTTCCCGCCCGACCTGATCAGGCCCTGCATCTTGGCCGGTGCGCCGCGCGGTGGTGTGGTGCTGGACCCATTCGGCGGTGCCGGTACTACGTCGCTGGTTTCAATGCAGGAAGGTCGGCGGTCGATCATCTGCGAGCTGAACCCCGAGTATGCCGCACTGGCACGCGCCCGGATCGACGCCGCATGGCTGGATGGCGCTGCACAGATGGACGTATTTCGCGACTCGGTACCGGCCGCTTAAACCGGAACCCCCTTCTCACTTCAACAACTCACGCCACCCCGGCGAGGAATCCCCATGTCCCCCTACAAAATGTCCGGGACGACGGTTGTCAGCTTTTCCGGTGGCCGGACCAGTGCCTACATGCTGCGCCAGGTGCTGGACGCCAACGATGATCTGGACGATCTGATCGTCACGTTCGCCAACACCGGCAAGGAAAACCCCGCCACCCTCGACTTTGTGAACCAATGCGCGCGGCGCTGGCAGGTGCCCATTGTCTGGCTGGAGTACCGCGATGATGATCGAGGCTTCGCCATCGTCACCTACGAAACCGCCAGCCGCGACGGCGAGCCGTTCGAAGCGCTGATCCGCAAGCGAAGCTATCTACCCAACCCGGTCACACGGTTCTGCACCATTGACCTCAAAATCAGGGTGATCCACAAATATCTGCGGATGGTTGGATGCTCCACAGAGGAAACCCCGGTCGACATGATGACCGGCATCCGAGCTGATGAACCGCGGCGGGTAGCCAAGATACGGCATCGCAAGACCACATCAGAGAGCAAGCACGCAACGATGGTGATGCCGCTGGCAGATGCCGGAGTCGGCGTGCAGCAGATCGGAGAATTCTGGAAGGCGCAGCCGTTTGATCTGGAGCTACCAACGATCAATGGCCGCACTCTGGAAGGCAACTGCGACCTGTGCTTTCTCAAGGGTGCAAAGCAGGTCTACTCGATCATCGCCAGCGACCGGAGCAAGGCCGACTGGTGGGCTCGGATGGAACGCACCGCCACCCAGAGCAGCACCGCCACAACTGACGGCGCGCTGTTCCGTTTCGACCGACCGAGCTACCAGCAGATGCTCGACTACTCGGACACCCAGTTCGATATGTTCGCCGACCACGACGAAGCCATAGCCTGCTTCTGCGGCGACTGAATCCTACTTCAACACTCACGCCAGCCCGGCGAGGTACCACCATGCTCAATCTCTTTTGGCGAATGTTCGCCAAGCTACTCGCGCGCCCGGCAATCGCTGGCTGGCTCATCACCCGCGCCAAGCGCACCCCATACCTACACATACAGTCAGCTGATGGCCAAGAGGTATACATGGGCCGCTGGTGGCTGTTCAACGCCTACGACCGGGAAACCCACCTCGGGCGCATCCGCTGGTGCCCTTGGTCGATCCGCGTACACCACATCATGCGGCCCGACGCCGACCGGGACTTGCATGACCATCCGTGGGATGCGCGCACGGTCATCCTGCGCGGCTTCTACAAGGAGCAGCGCCGTCACTTCTGGTTGGCTGGCGGGCATAGCGATCTCGAATACTGGCGGCGACCTGGCTCAACGGCCCAGCTCAAGCACGGCGAATACCACCGCATCGACGAAGTGTCGCCCGGCGGCGTGTACACGCTCTTCATCACCAGCCGCTGGAAAGGCGACTGGGGCTTTCTGGTCAACGGCGTGAAGGTCGCTTGGCGTGAATACACAGGGGAAAGATCATGAGCAGGCAATACAAGATGGTTCCGGCCGAGCCGACCGAGGAAATGATTGCGGCAGTAGAAGGCGACTCCTACACATTTGCAACTGGTGATGAAGAATGGATTGGCTGCCTCAGCTCCGACATGGCCGAAGAAATATATTCGAACATGCTCGCCGCAGCACCTCAACCGCCAGTCGAGCCAGTCGTATGGGGGGCTCCTAAAACAGTAGGCCAGCTGATACGACAGTTGCAAACTCTTGATCCTGCACTTGAGACCGTAGCGCTGTACCGCCTACCTGATGACATTCCGGGCGTAGGCGGAAAGGTAAAACAAGGCCATATCAGCACTTCCTATGAGCGAATGGAAGGGATCTGGCTCGGCCCTTACAAGGGCGATGGTCGGAAGGTTCTCGCGTTTTGGACCAAGCTCGACCCCCGGCCTGTTCCGGATGGGGAGTTTCTGATGCAGACGCCACCGCCCGACCGGGAACTCGTCACGAGAAGGTGCGAATGCCCTGTTTGCTGCCCTGACCACCCGGCGCACGCCAACCGCCCCAGATAACCCTGCCTCCCCCTCTCAATCAATTCAATGTCAGCCGCGTGTGCGGCAAGGACGAAGTCATGCCCGAAAGAATTCCTTGCTCGGAGTACGACGCAACGAACGATCGCTGCAAAAGCGGCTTCCCTGTGCTGCATTCGATATGTCGAGGCATGCCGAGCGGATGCCATGCCTGCGGCGTGCCTGGGACAATGCCGATGTGTTTGCGCGAAGACCTCCCGCCTCACTTGATGCGTGCTGACGGAATGCCGCTCGGCTGGCCCAACGATAGCCTCAACCCTACCGCACCATGAAAATCAGCTCTCCCCTGTCAGTCATCGCCATGCCGTACTTGAGCCGGCCCAGGTACTGCTCGTGCATTGAGTAGACCCGGTCATCGATGATTCTGAAAATCATCGTCGTGCCCGACCATATATTGCCATCCACCGCCCGCCTGCCGAGCCTGGCATTGCGCGGGCCGTAAACCTCATCCGCCGTTGTGGTGCATTCCATGACCTCTCCTTGGTGCCGCCCCAGCTCCTGCTGGCTGCGTGGACCATAGCAGTGAACTACAAAACCCGCCTGATAAACCCTTCCGCCGCGTAGCGCGGCCCGGAGCCAAGAAAATGAGAAAAGAACTGATCAAGATCAGTGAGTTTCAGCGTCGGCGCTGGGGCGAGAACGGCACGCCGCCGTGCCCCCAAGCGATCCGAAATTACATCCGCAACGGCCAGCTCCCAGGTGAGCAAATCGGCAAGCTCTGGTATATCGACTGGGCCGCCTACAACAAGGCAGCAGGAAATGACCTGATCGCGATGGTATTGAAAGGAGTTGCATGATGGTCCCCCGGCCGCGCAACAAATCAAACAAGGGCCTGCCCCAAAATCTGTACATGGACGACCGGCGCGGAACCTATAGATATCGCAGGCCGACTGACGGCAAGTGGTTTCAGTTTGGGACCGACCGAATCAAAGCGGTCGACGCGGCCAAGCAACTGAATCTAGCATTCATGCAGGGGGCCGATCTGGTCGAAACGGTACTGGGCGTGACCTCTGAATCGTTTGCTGGCTTCCTTGATCATTATGAAGCCACCGTACTGCCGCCGAGGGAGCTCGCGAAAGGAACGCTTCAGCTGTACGCGGTTCACTTTCGGCGATTCCGGAAAGCGTTTGAAGGCAAGGCCGTGGATCAGATCAGCATTCGCATGGTTGCCGTGATGCTCGACGAACTGACGCCGCGTACCGCCAATCAGTGCCGAGCCCTGCTCATCGACATATTCAACCACGCCGCGGCAAAAGGCTTGTGCCCTGATAACCCTGCGGCCAGCACCATCAACCGAATCGAAAAGAAACAGCGCAAGCGCCATACCGTCGAGGGGCTGAAACTGATTCGCGAGAAGTCGCCGGCCTGGCTACGGAACGCGATCGATCTGGCACTGATCACAGCCCAGCGCCGAACCGACATTTTGGACATGAAGTTTGAGGACGTGCGGGAAGGCTTTCTGTATGTCATCCAGCAGAAGACGGCCAAGGCCAGTGACGCAGCCTGGATTCGATTCCGAGTGACGCCAGAGTTGCAGGCTGTCATCAGTCGGTGCCGGGACAACGTGGCTTCGCCCTATCTCGTTCACCGGCGCCCGGAGCGCCTGAAGCAAAAGCAGGCCCAGACCAAGGACCACTGGACGAAGATCGAAGAGCGATATTTGACACGCGCGTTTAAGGCAGCGCGAGAGGATGCTGGGTGCTACGCGGATTGGAGTGACGAGGAAATGCCGGGCTTTCATGAAGTGCGGGCACTGTCACTGCACCTGTACAAGAAAGCCGGAAAGGACGGGCAAAAGATCGCCGGGCATGCAAGCGAGGATATGACGAAAAACTATCAGAAAGACCACGCCGAAATTGTCTGGTCAGAGGCAATCCCCGACCTCGATATCAGCCAGTTTTCGAATTAGTTTTGCGCAAGTTTTGCGCGGGTTTTGCGCAGGCCGGAAATTAAAAAGGGGATCAGCACCGTAAGTGACTGATCCCCTTAACAAAATATGGTCGGGACGGAGTGATTCGAACACTCGACCCCTAGCACCCCATGCTAGTGCGCTACCGGACTGCGCTACGCCCCGACTAGGCGTGTATCTGTTTTTGCAACCTGCGAAAACGTTGAGGAATATACCCTAAGCATTTGAATTTTGGAAGTATCCTGACTGCTCAATTACGCCTTGAGCATAACCAGTACGTCTTCCAGCTCGGCGATCATCTCCCGAATCACCTGCTTGTACTGCTGGGTTTCATCCTTCGGTTCGCCGCTGGTAAGACGAAGACGGGCACCACCAATGGTGAAGCCCTGATCGTAGAGCAAGCCGCGGATCTGACGGATCATCAGCACATCCTGGCGCTGATAATACCGACGGTTTCCGCGTCGCTTGACGGGGTTGAGCTGAGGAAACTCCTGCTCCCAATAACGCAGAACGTGCGGTTTTACCGCGCAGAGCTCGCTGACCTCACCGATGGTGAAGTAGCGTTTGCCGGGGATCGGCGGTAGCTCGTCGTTATGACTTGGTTCCAGCATATGCCTCAACTCGGGCCTTCAGCTTCTGCCCTGGACGAAAGGTGACCACACGGCGCGCCGTAATCGGAATCTCTTCACCGGTCTTGGGATTTCTCCCAGGCCGCTGGCGCTTGTCTCGAAGGTCGAAGTTGCCGAAACCTGACAACTTCACCTGCTCGTTATCTTCCAGAGCGTGCCTGATTTCTTCAAAAAACAGTTCGACCAGTTCCTTGGCTTCCCGTTTATTCAGGCCCAGCTCTTCGTACAGACGTTCGGCCATCTCAGCTTTCGTCAGAGCCCCCATACGCTACTTCCTTAACGTGGCGTTTAACCTCTCCTCAAGCGAGGTGAGGATAGCAAGTGTAGTTGCGTTTACCTCATCGTCATTAAGAGTGCGCGATGGATGCTGCCAGGTCAAGCCGACTGCAAGGCTTTTTCTATGTGGATCAATGCCTTTACCCTGGTAAACATCAAATAACCTGAGGTCTGTGAGCCACTCGCCTGCATTTTCACGAATAACGTCCAGAACCGCACTGGCCGAAACCGTTCGATCAGCCAGCAATGCCAGGTCGCGACGTACTTCCGGGAAGCGCGACAGCTCGTGGAATTTCGGCAGACGACCGGTCGACACTTCTGCCAGCACCAGCTCGAAAACAAACACCGGACGGTCCAGACCCAAAGCTTTCGACAGTTCCGGGTGGATGGCACCGAGGAAACCGACTTCACGGCCATCACGTTCGATACGGGCAGTCTGCCCCGGGTGCAAGGAAGAATGCTGACCCGGCGTGAAAGTGAACTCACCCAGCGCACCGGCAAAACCCAGAACCGCTTCGACATCAGCCTTGACGTCGAAGAAGTCGACCGCGTCGCGACCCTGCGCCCAGCCTTCCGGCAGGCGGCTGCCACAAACAACACCCGCCAGCATCGGCTCTTGCTTCAAGCCGTCGAGCTGACCGACGAAGCGCAAACCGCTCTCGAACAGACGCACGCGATCCTGCTGACGGTTGAGGTTGTGCTGCAAGGCCTTGACCAGACCGGGCCACAGCGAGGCACGCATTGCGGCCATGTCGTTGGAGATAGGATTGGCCAGCAACAATGGTTTGGCGCCCGGCGTGAACAGTTCGAACCATTTCGGATCAATGAAGCTGTAAGTGATCGCTTCCTGATAGCCGCGGGCAACCAGCAAACGACGCAGCTCAGGCAGATCGCCTTTGGCTTCAGCCTTGGCCTGAGGGGCCAGACGGGCCTGCGGGTAACGAACCGGTAGGCGGTTGTAGCCGTAAAGACGCGCCAGCTCTTCGATCAGATCGACTTCAAGGCTGATGTCAAAGCGATGACTTGGCACTTCAACACGCCATTGCCCGTCAGCTTCGGCAGTGACGGCGAGGCCAAGCCCGGTGAGCAGACGCTCGATTTCGGCGTTTTCGATAACCAGGCCGAGCATCTGCTCGACGCGGCTGGCGCGCAGCGTAACCGGAGCGATAGAAGGCAGATGCTGCTCGCTGACCACTTCGATCACAGGGCCCGCGTCACCGCCAGTGATTTCCAGCAGCAGACCTGTCGCCCGCTCCATCGCTTCACGGGCCAGTTGCCAGTCGACACCTCGCTCGAATCGGTGCGAAGCGTCGGTATGCAAACCATAGGAACGCGCCTTGCCAGCCACCGAAATGGTGTCGAAAAATGCGCTTTCCAGGAAAATGTCGCGAGTACCGGCAGTTACGCCGCTGTGCTCGCCACCCATGACACCCGCGATTGCCAGCGCTCGCTGGTGATCGGCGATGACGAGCGTGTCGGCACGCAGACTGACTTCCTGGCCGTCGAGTAGAACGAGCTTCTCGCCCTCTTCGGCCATGCGCACGCGAATCCCGCCGTTGATTTCAGCCAGATCGAACGCGTGCAGAGGCTGCCCCAGTTCCAGCATCACGTAGTTGGTGATGTCGACAGCAGCATCGATACTGCGCACGTCGGAGCGGCGTAGACGCTCGACCATCCACAGCGGAGTCGGACGTGACAGGTCAACGTTGCGGATCACACGCCCCAGGTAACGCGGGCAGGCTGACGGAGCCAGAACTTCAACCGGACGCACTTCATCGTGTACCGCGCTGACAGCAGCTACTTGCGGACGGGTGACTTCAGCGGCATACAGCGCGCCGACTTCACGTGCCAGACCAGCCACCGACAGGCAATCGCCACGGTTCGGGGTCAGGTCGACCTCGATACTGGCGTCATCCAGATTCAGATAGACGCGGATGTCCTGACCGACTGGCGCATCGGCAGCCAGTTCCATCAAGCCATCATTGCCCTCACCAGCCTGCAACTCGGCAGCGGAACACAGCATGCCGTTGGACTCGACGCCGCGCAGCTTGGCCTTCTTGATCTTGAAGTCGCCCGGCAGCTCGGCGCCGATCATGGCGAACGGGATCTTCAGGCCCGGGCGCACGTTTGGCGCGCCGCAGACGACCTGAAAAGTTTCGCTGCCATTACTGACCTGACACACGCGCAGCTTGTCGGCATCGGGATGCTGTTCGGTGCTCAGCACCTCACCGACCACCACGCCGCTGAAAACGCCGGCGGCCAGCGTCACGCTGTCAACCTCAAGACCGGCCATCGACAGACGAGCAACCAGCTCGTCGCGGGAAACCTGCGGGCTTACCCAGCCACGCAGCCATTGTTCACTGAATTTCATCCTGCTCTCCTGAAAGTTCGTTACGACTTAGCGAAATTGCGCGAGGAACCGCAAATCGTTGTCGAAGAACAGGCGCAAATCATTGACGCCGTAACGCAGCATGGCCAGGCGCTCTACGCCCATGCCAAACGCGAAGCCCTGAAACTGCTCAGGATCGATACCGGACATGCGCAGCACGTTCGGGTGGACCATGCCGCACCCCATGACTTCAAGCCAGCCAGTCTGCTTGCAGACGCGGCAGCCCTTGCCACTGCACATCACGCATTCCATATCCACTTCCGCCGACGGCTCGGTGAACGGGAAATACGAAGGACGGAAGCGCACAGCCAGCTCTTTTTCGAAGAACACCCGCAGGAACTCTTCGATGGTGCCTTTCAGATCGGCAAAATTGATGTCGCGATCGACCAGCAGACCTTCGATCTGGTGGAACATCGGCGAGTGGGTGATATCGGAGTCGCTGCGGTACACACGCCCAGGGCAGACGATGCGGATCGGCGGCTGCTGCGATTCCATGGTGCGGACCTGTACCGGCGAGGTATGAGTGCGCAGCAGCATGTTCGCATTGAAATAGAAGGTGTCATGCATCGACCGGGCCGGGTGGTGGCCTGGGATGTTGAGCGCCTCGAAGTTATGGTAATCGTCTTCGACTTCAGGGCCTTCGGCAATGCCGTAGCCAATGTGCGTGAAAAATTGTTCGATGCGTTCCAGAGTACGGGTAATCGGGTGCAGACCACCTGAGGTCTGACCGCGCCCCGGCAGGGTCACATCGATGCACTCGGCGGCGAGTCTGGCAGTCAGCTCTGCCTGCTCGAACGATGCCTTGCGTGCATTGAGAACCTCTGTGACACGCTCCTTGGCCACGTTGATCAGCGCGCCGACCTGCGGACGCTCTTCAGCCGGCAGGTTCCCCAGGGTCTTCATCACCTGAGTCAACTCGCCTTTCTTGCCAAGGTAGTGAACCCGGATTTGCTCCAGGGCATTGATATCTTCGGCGCTTTGCACAGCCTCAAGAGCTTGAGAGACCAGCGCGTCCAGGTTTTCCATGTACAGACTCCAGATACAAAATAGGGGAAGAGCTGAAGGCTCTTCCCCTATTTATGACGTTTAACACCGACCCCGGCGAACCGGGGCAAGTGATTGTCGGGGACTTAGGCCAAGGTGGCTTTAGCTTTCTCGACAATCGCAGCAAACGCCGCTTTTTCGTTCACTGCCAGATCAGCCAGAACCTTACGGTCGATCTCGATGGACGCTTTTTTCAGGCCGGCAATGAAACGGCTGTAGGACAGACCGTTAACACGAGCACCAGCGTTGATACGAGCGATCCACAGAGCGCGGAACTGACGTTTTTTCTGACGACGGTCACGGTAGGCGTATTGGCCTGCCTTGATTACCGCTTGCTTGGCAACACGGAATACGCGTGAACGCGCGCCGTAATAGCCTTTTGCAAGTTTCAGAATTTTTTTGTGACGCTTACGGGCAATGACGCCACGCTTTACACGAGCCATGAGTTACTTCCTCTATATCTTGATCAAAATTAACGAAGGCGCAGCATGCGCTCGACTTTTGCCACGTCAGACGGATGCAGCAAGCTGCTACCGCGCAGTTGACGCTTACGCTTTGTCGACATTTTGGTCAGGATGTGGCTCTTGAAAGCGTGTTTATGCTTGATGCCGTTGGCGGTTTTCAAAAACCGCTTAGCTGCACCACTTTTAGTCTTCATCTTTGGCATGTTCGGATACTCCGCATTCAGTTGATAAATATAACCGCAAGGCCTGCCGTGCCCTGGTGGTTATTTCTTCTTTTTCGGGGCGATGACCATGATCAGCTGGCGTCCTTCCATCTTAGGATGCTGTTCGACGGAACCGTATTCGAGCAGGTCACCTTCAACCCGCTTCAACAGCTCCATACCCAGCTCCTGGTGGGCCATCTCACGACCGCGGAATCTCAAAGATACCTTGGCCCTGTCCCCGTCACTCAGGAAACGTACCAGGTTGCGTAGTTTTACCTGGTAATCCCCTTCCTCCGTCCCTGGACGAAACTTGATTTCTTTAACCTGGATCTGCTTCTGGTTCTTCTTCGCTGCAGCCACCTGCTTCTTCTTCTCGAAGATCGATTTGCCGTAATCCATCACACGGCAGACCGGAGGGACTGCGTCGGCAGAAATCTCTACCAGATCCAGCTTAGCCTCTTCGGCAATACGAAGCGCTTCATCAATCGAGACGATGCCAATCTGCTCGCCGTCAGCGCCAATTAAACGAACCTCGCGGGCCGAGATATTTTCATTGATCGGGGCCTTGGGTGCAGCTCGTTTATCTTGTCTCATTTCACGCTTAATAATAATTACTCCGTATCTTGGCGACCACGCCGGGAAACCGCTTGTGCGAGGAATTCAGCGAATTGGGCGACCGGCATCGAGCCAAGGTCAGCGCCTTCACGTGTACGCACAGCGACAGTTTGCATTTCAACCTCCCGATCTCCAATCACGAGGAGATAAGGAACCTTGAGCAAAGTATGCTCGCGGATTTTAAAGCCGATCTTTTCATTTCTCAAGTCGGACTTGGCACGAAACCCGCTTTCAGCCAGAGTTTTTTCCACTTCAAGGGCAAAATCGGCCTGCTTGTCAGTGATATTCATGATCACTGCCTGGGTAGGTGCCAGCCAAGCCGGGAACGCGCCCTCGTAATGCTCGATCAGGATTCCGATGAAACGCTCGAAGGAACCCAGGATCGCACGATGCAGCATGACCGGATTCTTGCGACTGTTGTCTTCCGAAACGTATTCGGCGCTCAAGCGGATCGGCAAGTTGAAGTCGAGCTGCAAGGTGCCGCACTGCCATACCCGACCGAGACAATCCTTGAGGGAGAACTCGATTTTCGGACCGTAGAACGCGCCCTCGCCCGGCTGCAGGTCGTAGGGCAGACCTGCGCTATCGAGCGCGGAAGCCAGCGCCGACTCGGCACGATCCCAAAGCTCGTCGGAGCCTACACGCTTTTCAGGGCGAGTGGACAATTTGAGTTCAATGTCCTTGAAACCGAAATCGGCGTAGACATCCAGCGTCAGCTTGATGAATGCGGCGGACTCGGCCTGCATCTGGTCTTCGGTACAGAAGATGTGCGCATCGTCCTGGGTGAAGCCACGTACACGCATAATGCCGTGCAAGGCACCCGACGGCTCGTTACGGTGACAGGCACCGAACTCGGCCAGACGCATCGGCAGCTCGCGGTAGCTCTTCAGGCCCTGATTGAACACCTGCACGTGGCAAGGGCAGTTCATCGGCTTGATCGCGTAGTCGCGGCTTTCGGACTCGGTGGTGAACATGTTGTCGGCGTAGTTGGCCCAGTGCCCGGATTTTTCCCAGAGCGAGCGATCGACCACTTGCGGGGTCTTGATCTCGAGGTAGCCGTTCTCACGCTGCACTTTGCGCATATATTGCTCAAGCACCTGATACAGGGTCCAGCCCTGCGGATGCCAGAACACCATACCCGGCGCTTCTTCCTGGGTATGGAACAGACCGAGGCGCTTGCCAATCTTGCGGTGATCACGCTTTTCGGCTTCTTCGATGCGCTGAATGTAGGCAGCCAGCTGCTTCTTGTCAGCCCAGGCAGTCCCGTAAACACGCTGCAGCTGCTCGTTCTTGGCATCGCCGCGCCAGTAAGCACCCGACAGCTTGGTCAGCTTGAATGACTTCAGGAAGCGGGTGTTCGGCACGTGCGGACCGCGGCACATGTCAACGTATTCTTCATGGTAATACAGCCCCATGGCCTGCTCGTTCGGCATGTCTTCGACCAGACGCAGCTTGTAATCTTCGTGACGGGCGGTGAATACCTCGATCACTTCGGCACGCGGGGTGACTTTCTTGATGACGTCGTAATCTTTTTCGATCAACTGCTGCATGCGCTGCTCGATCGCCGCCATATCGTCAGGCGTGAACGGGCGCTCGTACGCAATATCGTAATAGAAGCCGTCGTCGATCACCGGGCCGATAACCATTTTTGCAGTCGGATACAACTGCTTGACCGCATGCCCGACCAGGTGAGCGCAGGAGTGACGGATGATTTCCAGTCCTTCCTGATCCTTGGGGGTGATGATCTGCAGGCTGGCATCGTTTTCGATCAGGTCACAGGCGTCGACAAGCTTGCCGTCGACCTTGCCGGCCACGGTGGCCTTGGCCAGTCCGGCACCGATTGAAAGCGCGACATCGGCTACGGAAACCGCATGATCGAATGAACGTTGACTGCCGTCGGGAAGAGTAATAGTTGGCATGGCGCCTCCTCTCCTAGTGGTGACCCCTACCAAAGGTCACGTGGGTTGGGATGAGCCAGTACGTGATCCAGTGGTATGCCTGCCTCACAGTGGCAGGAGCCTTGGGGCCAACCTTGAACCGGACCAGATGACTGGAATGTACGAAAAACCTGCCCGCGCGGCACCTTAAAGCCATTGACCAAGGGGCGCTTGAAAATAACAGGACGCGCATCCTACCACAGCCAAGCCGGTCAGGATGCACATCAGGGGAAATGAATCAGAAATAGCACGCCACCTGAACTGGCACGCGTGATGAGCGTCAGAACCCATCGAGACCCCCGTTCGTTTTTCCAGCAATAAGGAGAACACCATGAAGCTTTCAAATCTGACCAGCCTCCTCGTCTGCGGCGCCGCTTTGATCCCTCTGGGCGCTCACGCCGCGATGGACAGCGCCACACGCAACACCTTTACCAAGGAATGCGTTGCTGCGGCTACACAACAGGGCGTGAATGACAAAGCGGCAGTCGCAGCTCATTGTGAATGCGGTGCAAAACAGGTAGAGGCTCATTTCACCGACAAAGAGATAGCGTCGCTCAGTGATACCAACACTACCCCTCCTGCCGCCCTGACGGCGAAAGTAGAGAAACTGGTCAGAGAAAACTGCACCGGAACAAAATAATCATTTTTTTCAGTCGGGGTAAAACGAGCCCGTCAGACACCTGCAAGGCTCGACCCCGACTGGCCTGAAAGCCATTGAAATCATGGGTTTCGGAGCGAACGCCAGCGACCAGCCAGCGCTGTGTCCAAGGCACCAGACAGCCGTTTCCAGAGTATGACGCGCTGCATATACGGGACCTTTACTCAATACGCCCACCTTAGTAGCTGTTTTTTTGCGCATTTCGACTATGATAGCCCGGTGTGCCCAGTTGGCCTGAGCAGCACGTTATTGAAAATTATGTTTCTGGAGATACACCATGTCTAATCGCCAAACCGGCACCGTAAAATGGTTCAACGATGAAAAAGGCTTCGGCTTTATCACTCCACAAGGTGGCGGTGACGACCTGTTCGTACACTTCAAAGCGATCGAAAGCGACGGTTTCAAAAGCCTGAAAGAAGGTCAGACCGTTTCTTTTGTTGCTGCTAAAGGCCAGAAAGGCATGCAAGCAGAGCAAGTTCGGGTTGACTGATTCACCTGAAACAAAAAAACCCCGTCACTGACGGGGTTTTTTATGCGCAGACGAAACGTAACGATTCAGCCGCAATTGATACGCGTAACCTTTCCCGAAGCGTCGGTGTTGACATTTACCCGCTCGGATCGATATTCCAGCGTAACCATGTCGTCAGGGCCGAGAATGCGTGCATCCTGAGAGCCGGAACGGGCGCGCACTTGAGAAAGAAGGTCTATTGAGGCTGGCTTGCCGATTGCGAACTGGGCAAGTCCTGCATCACAGCGGCCCGGTATGGCATTGCTGGCCGGCGCGTCCGCCTTTACGGACACTTCAGCGCTCGAATCAGAGGCTGTGCTACTGCATCCGGCCATCAACGACGCCACGACCACAAAACCCAATGTTGCGAATTTCCGGGGCATACACCCTCCTCTGCCAATAAACATTTCCAGACCTGTCCGACCGCATTCAGGCGCGTTGGTTGCACGTCCGGGCATAGATGGTAGCTGTAACCTGTTGATCTGCCTGGGCCGAGAGTCTGCCTCGGCTTCACACAAGGCGTGCGACGAAATCGTCACAAAACGTTTACCGATGGCAGTCATCGAATGGGCTATCAAGATGAGATGTAAGTAGAAGTGTCAAAATGCGCGCGGAATGGTTTACTGCCAGAGACGCAAGCGCCGGGAAGCGAACAGCGTGGTGCGTGACCCTTCACTGGAGATCAGACAGACATGACAGCCATAACCCTGGACGCGGACATCAAGGCCAGGTGGCCTCAGGGCCACTGCTCGCACAGCCCCGGAAACCCGGAAGAGCTGATGATCATCGCAGTCGACCTGCTGATCAAGGAACTGGGCACCGAGGGTGCCCGATCCTTCATCAGTCAGGTGCTGAGTCGTTATGCTGCGGCAGGGCTAACAGTCTGAAATGCCCTGTCGTGCAGGCATGACGGGCTACTTCAGTCGCGCCAGACGCTCGGTCAGCAGATCGAAGAAACCCTGAGCATCGCCATTCTCGACCCAGAATACGTTTTGTGGCTGCTTGAGCGTGCCGTACCAGTCAGCCACCGTCTGACCGAAACCAATGCCCTCACGGGTATCGACCGCAACGTTGATCTGCCGCCCGGAAAACAACTCGGGTTTAAGTAACCAGGCCATGACACTGGCATCGTGCACCGGCCCGCCGGGCAGACCGTAATGCTCCATATCTAGCTTGACGTATTCGTTGAGAATTCCGTCGACCAGTTTGCCAGCGTTATTGCCCAATGCAGCGATCTGTTTGAGACGCTGTTCGCTGGTCAGTATCTTATGGGTCACGTCCAACGGTATGTACGTGAGTTTTACACCGCTGGCCAGGACGATCTGCGCGGCATGCGGGTCGGCGAACAGATTGAACTCGGCAACCGGCGTGATGTTGCCGCCGTTGAAATGAGCACCGCCCATGACCACGACTTCCTTGATGCCCTGAGTGATTTCCGGTGCCTGCACCAAAGCCAGCGCAAGATTGGTCTGCGGACCCAGCATGGCGATAGTGATGCTGTGCGGCTTGGCCTTGCTCAAGGTACGAATCAGGTAATCGACAGCGTTGCCTTCGGCCAGCCCCTTGGCCGGCTCATGCACGGGCACGCCCGGCAGTCCTTCCTGACCGTGAACATTCTCGGCGTAGATTGGCGTACGCACCAAAGGCTTGGGCGCTCCCGCATATACCGGCACTTCCTCGCGCCCGGCCCATTCGCGTGCCAGCCTGGCGTTACGCGATGTCTTGTCCAGACGGACATTGCCGGCCACAGTCGTGATGGCCATCACGTTCAGTTCTTCGGGTGACGCCAGCGCAAGCAACAGCGCAACGACGTCGTCCGCGCCCGGGTCGGTATCGATGATCAGATCACGCTTTTCTGCCGCCTGAACGGCCGCGGTACTCAGTATGGACAAGAGCAAGGCTCCACGAATGAACTGCCTGGAAAACTGCATCAACGTCATATGAAACTCCCTTTCTTGAATAGCTAGAACACAACTCCGGACACCAGCGCCACATTACTGTACGGCTGACATTCTCCGGTACGGATGATTGCCTTGGCCTTACGGCTCAGGACTTTCAGGTCTTCATGGCTTATCCAGCGCTGCTGACCCAATTGATCATCGAGGTTCAGACTTTCGATAACCTGCAATGCAGGCGGCTTGATCTCGGCCATTTCGCTGGCCAGCACATGACTTTGAACATGCATTTCACTCAGCACGACATCCAGCACACTGATGAAATCCGGCACGCCACGGGTGAGTGCCAAGTCGATCAGTTCGACGCCTGCCGGCACTGGCATTCCCGCGTCGACGATCATCAGGATGTCGCCGTGGCCCAGCGAAGCAATCACGCGGGACAAGGCAATATTGAGTAACGGCGTCTTTTTCATAGCGAATTGAATTCCTGTACTTCCTCGAATGCTGGGATGGACGGCTGCGCACCTGCCCGGGTGACGGAGATGGCAGCGGCAGCCTGGCCGAAACGAATTGCCTGCAACTCACTTTGACCGCCAGCCAGCGCTGCGGCAAAACCGCCGACAAAGGTATCACCTGCGGCGGTGGTGTCCACGGCTTGTACACGACGCGCAGGAATGTGCTCCACGCCAGCAGCACTGGCGAACAGGGTTCCGCGCTCGCCAAGGGTAATGATCACGTTGCGCGCCCCGGCCGCCAGCATCGCGGCTGCCGCCTTTTCAGCCGCAACCGAGGAGTCGACGGTCACGCCGGTCAGGGTCTGCGCTTCGCTTTCATTGGGGATCAGGTAATCGATCAGGCCATACCAGTTTGCCGGCAAGGGTTCACTGGCCGGAGCAGGATTGAGGATGACGGTCTTGCCCAGCGCACGAGCACGGGCCAGGGTGTGAAAGACTGTGTCGGTCGGCACTTCAAGCTGACAGATGACGATGTCTGAATCCGCCAGCAGCGCATCAAAGCGCTCGATCAGCGTCGGGCTGAGGCAGCCATTGCCGCCCGCAACAATAACAATGGCATTCTGGCTGCTGGCGTCGACCACAATCGAGGCAATCCCGGTAGGCACTCCCTCTACGACCGTCACGGCCTGGCAGTCGATACCCTCGGCCAGCAGCGCTGCGCGCAATTGCTCCCCGTAGGAATCGGCGCCCACACAGCCGATCATTGCCACGCGGGCGCCCAGACGTGCTGCGGCAACCGCCTGATTGGCCCCTTTACCGCCAGGCACGGTGTCGAATGTTTCCCCGCTCAGTGTTTCTCCCGGGCGCGGCAGACGCTGGGCGCGGATGACCAGGTCCATGTTCAGACTGCCCACTATCACTACTTTTGCTTGCATGGCTCATTAATCCGTTGCTGTGCGTGCGCGTCATTCGTTGGACAAAGCGTTCGGCGCTGCCGTGGACTCGCGCACCACGACGCAGGGCGTCACGAGTCTTTTTTCGACAGGAAGTGCATGAGGTGCGGCGATTCTGCCTAACAGCATTTCAGCGGCGGTTTCGCCCAGTTGCATGATCGATTGCCCCACAGTGGTAAGGGCCGGATAGACATAGCGGCTTATCTGGATATCATCAAAACCGATCACCGAGAGATCCTGTGGTACGCGAATCGAGCGCTCGGCTGCAGCGCGCAGCACACCAATGGCAATGACATCGTTCCCGGCAAAAATCGCTGTCGGTGCACGCCCGGCAAGCAGCAGCCCCGCAGCCTCGTGGCCGGCTGAACTGGTAAATTCGCTGTGCACCGCACAACCGGCAGCGACCTCTACCGAAGCCTGCTGCATGGCGCGCCGGTAACCGGCCAGGCGCATTTCGGCAACCATGCTCTCGCGTGGCCCGCCAATGCAGGCGATGTGACGATGCCCTAGGTCGAGCAAATGTCGGGTTGCCAGCCAGGCGCCTTGCTCATGATCGATGCGTACCATATCAGCTTCAAGGCCCTGCAACTCGCGGTCAACGATTACCAGCGGCGTACGCACCTCGGTCAGGCCACAGGCAACGCTGGCATCACCTGCCACAGACGAAACAATCAGCCCGTCGACGCGCTTTTCAAGCAAGACACGCAGGTAGCTGCGCTGTTTGTCCGGGTTATCGTCGGAGTTGCAGAGGATCACGCAAAAACCGTTGCGCTCGCAGTAGTCCTCGATGCCCCTCGCCAGCTCGGCGAAATACGGGTTCATGCCATTGGGAATCAACAGGCCGATGGTCGACGTAGTCTTGGCTTTCAGCGATCGCGCCACTGCGCTGGGCACATAATCCAGCTGAGCAATGGCGGCTTCGACCTTGAGCCTGACCGGCTCGCTCACCGGCCGGGTCTTGTTCAGCACGTGGGAGACCGTGGTGTATGAGATCCCCGCCAGCGCGGCGACATCCTTGATGGTCGCCATATCAGCCCTGGCGCCGTGCCCGATGGCTGCGATAGGTGTCCAGTATCACAGCAATGACGATAACGGCACCGGTGATGATGCGCTTGGTCGGCTCGGTCGCGCCGATCTGCGCCAGGCCTGCCGCGAGCACCGAGATGATCAACACCCCGAAAAAGGTGCTGATGATCGAACCGCGCCCGCCCATCAGGCTGGTGCCACCGATGACGACTGCGGCAATGACTTGCAGCTCCAACCCGGCACCGGCATTCGGGTCGGCAGCCTCCAGTCGGGAAATCTGAAACAGCGCCGCCACGCCGGCCAGCAGCCCCATCAGTGAAAACACCAGAATCTTGTAGGGTTTGGGATTGATACCTGCCAGACGCACGGCCTCTTCATTGGTGCCGATGCCGATCAGGTAGCGACCGAAAACGGTGCGGGTCAGCACTGCCTGGGCGACGAATATGACCAGCAACGCAATGATAAAGGACGGCGCAATGCCGAACGCGATCGGGTCGGACAGCCATGCGAATGAATCACCGATGTAAGCCGTGCGCGAATTGGTCATCTGGTAGGCCGCGCCACGAGCCATTTCCAGCACACCTAGCGACACGATGAACGAAGGAATGCGCCAAGCCACGGTGATTGAGCCGGTAATGGTGCCCGCCAGCGTCGCACAGGCGATGCCCAGCAACGCAGCCGGAAACACGCTCCAGCCCCATCCCAGAATTGCCACACTCACTGCCGAAGCAGCCAGCGCCAGCACAGACCCGACTGACAGATCGATACCGCCAATGATGAGAATCAGCGTCATACCGACCGACAAGACCATCAGGTCCGGGATCTGGTTGGCCAGCATGCTGAATGTCTGATAGGACAGGAAATGGTCGCTGAGCAATGAAAACAGCACGATCATCACCAGCAACGCACCCGCCAGCCCGAAGTAAGTACCAAGACCGAAGTAATTGCCGCCGCGACGGACCGGCACTGTCAGCGTCGGAGAAGGAGTATTTTTCATGAGTCGTTCCTGGGCGCGGCGTCATTGAGCAGCGCATCACGTTTCTGATAACCGGCGAAGGCAGCGGCAAGCAATTGGTCCTGGGTCCAGCTGTCACGCTCGAACGTATCGATCAGCCGACCGGCAGACAGCACGCCGATCCGGTCGCAGATCAACATCAGTTCGCGAAGATCACTGGACACCACCACCAGGGCCCTGCCCTGACGGGTCAATTCGGCCAGCAGCGTGTAGATATCGAATTTGGCACCGACGTCGATGCCTCGCGTTGGTTCGTCGAACAGCATCACCGGGCAATCACGCTCCAGCCAGCGACCGATCACAACCTTCTGCTGGTTGCCGCCTGACAGCTCGGAGACCAATTGGCCGGGACTGGAACTGCGAATACGCATGGCAGCGACCTGCCGCTGCGCCAGCTTGTGTTCGTCGTCGGTATTGACCACGCCTGCTTTGGAGATCGAATGCATGTTGCCCAGCGCGATGTTGGCGCTGATTGATTGCGACATCAGCAGGCCCTCGCCCTTGCGGTCCTCCGTGATCAGAGCAATGCCATGCTCCACAGCGTCCGCCGGCGAGCGGATGCTGACAGGTTGCAGCGGCCGCCCCACTTCAATAGCACCACTGTCGGCAACGTCTGCGCCGTAGATCAGGCGCAGCAACTCGGTGCGCCCGGCACCGATCAGCCCGGAAATACCGAAAATTTCGCCACGTCGCACATCAAACGAAACATCCTGAACCTTGCTGGCACGACTGAGCCCCTTGACTGAAAGCGCCACGTCACCAATCTGCCGGGCCCCCATGTCCATGTGCTCGCCAAGTTCACGGCCGACCATCAAGGTCACCAGTTGCTCGCTGTTGTAACGAGCAATCGGCTCGACGCACACCAGTTTGCCATCGCGCAGCACAGCGATGCGCTGAGAGACTCTGGCAAGCTCTTCAAGCCGATGGGATATGTAGATGATCGAAACGCCACGGGCCTGCAATCGAATGATCTGCTCAAAGAGCATTTCCACCTCGCGGGAGGTGAGCATGGCTGTCGGCTCGTCGAGGATCAGCACATGGCAGTCGCCGACCAGATTGCGAGCGATCTCGACCATCTGCTGATGACCGATCCCCAACTCACCGACCAGCGTGTCAGGATCGATGGCGTCCAGACCTACTTGAGCCATGGCCTTGATTGCGTTTTCACGCAGGCGTTTACGGTCGATCCAGCCAGCGCGCCGCGGCAGGTCGTCAAGAAACAGGTTTTCGGCAACGGTCAGGGTCGGTAACAGGTTCAGCTCCTGCATGACCATGCGGATACCGAGTTTCTCGGCCTGGGTACGACTCGCAGGCTCATATGGCCGACCCTGAAACTCCATGCGCCCGGTAGTAGGCGTCACCAGCCCGCCAATTATTTTCGACAAGGTGCTTTTACCGGCACCGTTTTCCCCGGTCAGGGCCAGCACTTCGCCGCGCATCAACGTCAGATCGACGTCGCCAAGCACGGGTTGAGCGTAGGTTTTACCGATGCCACTGACCGAAAGAACAGCTGTCTGAGCAGACGCTGACATACATTTCTCCCAGTGCCCGCCCTCTGCGGACGGGCACCTTTACACGGCGTGGTTCAAGGTTTGGTAACGAGCTCTACCGGTGTTTCGATCACGCCCTTGTCGTTGGTGTCGACCTTCTCGCCTTTGACTTCCTTGAGCGCGGCTTCAATGCCGAACACCGCTTGCCTGGCCGCATACTGATCGGCTGTGGCGAGAACGCGGCCGTCCTTGAGCATCGGCTTGATCGCGTTGATGTTGTCGTAACCCACCACCATGACCTTGCCAGCCTTGCCTGCTGCACGCACTGCGGAAACCGCTCCCAGCGCCATGCTGTCGTTACCGGCCAGCAAGGCTTTCAGGTTCGGGTATTCATTGAGCATCGCCGAAGCGACGGCGTTGCCCTTGTCGATTTCCCAATTGCCGGACTGCACGGACACAACCTTCATCTGCGCCTTGTCCATGGCGTCCTTGAAACCGGCGGTACGTTGCTGAGCGTTGGTAGTGGTCGGCACGCCTTCGATGATGCCGACTTCGTCACCGGCCTTTAGCTGTTTGGCCAGATAGTCTCCTACCAGCTCGGCCCCCTTGCGATTGTCCGGCCCCACAAACGGGATCAGCAGGTTTTTGCTTTTAAGCACATCAGGATCGAGCTGGTTGTCGATGTTGACGACCTTGATACCTGCGTCTGCAGCTTTCTTGAGCACCGGCACCAGAGCCTTGGAATCCGCTGGCGCGATCACCAGAGCGTCGACTCTGGAGACGATCATCTGCTCGACGATACGAATCTGGGCGGAAGTGTCGGACTCGTCCTTGATCCCGTTGGAGATCAGGTCAAATTCGTTGGCATGCTCTTTTTGATAAGTCTTGGCACCGTCTTCCATGGTCAGGAAAAACTCGTTGGCCAGCGACTTCATGACCAGTGCGACCTTGGGTTTTTCAGGCGTCTGGGCGTAGGCAGCAGAGAGGGGCATGACTGCCGTAACGGCAGCAAACATGGCGACAGCGAGAAGGCGTCCAGCAAATGGCAGCTTCATGAGTTCATCTCCGATCTTGTGATTATTGTTCGGGCGAACGACGCAGGGTCGATACAAAGCATCGACGCGCAAACGTTTGCGAGGAGCGAACTATGGAAAAAGCTGCAGGCTTTGTCAATCCGTCGAAAATGAAAATCTACGCGTAGTGCCTGTTCCCTGCGTGCAGGGAACAGGCACTACGCGGTCAGTCGGATTTCACTCCTCCGGCCTGACGGTGGCCACTTCGTCAGCCTTGATCCGGACCGTCTTGCCTGAGATATCCTCGAACTCGTAGAAACCATCACGCGTCTTGGTCCTGGGCATGTCTTTGGTAACGTACTGCGTACCATTCTGCAGAGTAACGACCGAGGGGGTAGAGCAGCCTGACAACAGTACCGCGGCTGCGACCAGTAACGGGAATGCCAGTGGCTTGATGTTCATATGCGACTCCGGGAAGGTTGGTTTTCAAGAAAATAATGTGCCACTTGAAGCGTTTTATCTTACATAGATATTGCGAAAGATCCGACACTGAAATACTGTATGCCCGTACAGCTAAAATCAGGAACCCTTTCCGTGGCCAAACAAACCGCAGCGACTGCTTCCATTCCCGGCCCTTACGAGCGCATGGGCATGCGGGTACAGAAGATCATCAACTCGCCTACCGCACAGAAGTCCAGAGCCGCCCTGCTTTTTCGTCAACCGGACGAGTCAGAGGACGACTGGGCACAGCTCCTTGAAGAAATAGCCGAGAACGATAATGTCACCCTCGCCTGGCGCGACGATGGTGGCGTGCAAATATTCTGGACGTTGCCGAAGGAAGACTGACGGCATGACGTTTCGATTTTCTGCACTGCTTTGCACTACCCTGCTCATCACCGCTTCATTCACCGCCCAGGCCGACGCCCCGCGTACCTTCAGCGAAGCCAAGAGAGTCGCATGGGGTTTGTATGCGCCACAGTCGACCGAATTTTACTGCGGCTGCAAATACACCGGCAACCGGGTCGACCTCGCTGGCTGCGGCTATGTCCCGCGCAAGAGTGCCAAGCGCGCCAGCCGCATCGAATGGGAACATATCGTTCCGGCCTGGCAGATCGGCCACCTGCGCCAATGCTGGCAGCACGGTGGACGCAAAAACTGCACAAAGACGGACGCCGTTTATAAACGCGCCGAGGCCGACCTGCACAATCTGGTGCCCAGCATCGGAGAGGTCAATGGCGACCGCAGCAACTTCAGTTTTGGCTGGATACCCGAGCAAAAGGGCCAATATGGTTCGTGCCTGACGCAGGTAGACTTCAAAGCCAAAAAGGTCATGCCTCGCCCGTCGATACGCGGCATGATCGCACGCACCTACTTCTACATGAGCAAGCAATATAACTTGCGTCTCTCGCGCCAGGATCAACAGCTTTATCAGGCCTGGGACAAAACCTATCCTCCCCAGACATGGGAGCGCCAGCGTAATCAGCAAGTCGCCTGCGTCATGGGCCGCGGTAACGATTTCGTAGGCCCTGTTGACCTCATGTCGTGTAAGTGAGGCTTATTTCAGGACAGAAATAACTTCGTTTGGATGATCGTCCGATCATCCATTCACGCGTTCGAATGAAGTGAAAACCACTCATCGGACAACTGTTAACCTAGCCTCGAACCGACGCTATTTTCGTTCTACGCTCTGAAAACACTGGCGTGATCGGGTGATATCCCGGTGCATGCAACAGTAAGAATAATCACATTCTTCATGGCATAACGTCATGCACGCGGGCAGGAAAGATGAATCACCAAACGGAATTTGAAATTCACTATCAGTTCAATGGCGAACTTCGATGCTTCCTGCACAAGACCCGGCAACTCTGCCAAAGCGACGCACTGCACTGTGCGACGCTGCATGCGGGTGTCGGGACGGTGAGTGGCAATGTGTCTGCTGGCCCGATAGCGATGGCGACATTGAAAGCCGAACGCTTTGGCGTGACGAAAGTGCACTGGAAAAGGTCTTCGCTCCAGGACTGAACCATCGCATTTCATGAAAAATGACTTTCCGAAGAGGCCATTTTTCATGCACACACATCACCAGATCATCTATAGCTAGATGGCGGGATAATCACCCGTCCCATCAGGCCAGGGCGTCAACAGCTCGAAACCTGTCGAGGTGACTGCGACCATATGCTCCCATTGTGCAGACAATGAAAGGTCGCTGGTCAGGACAGTCCAGCCGTCCGGCAAGGTACGAGTACCGGCCCTTCCCGCATTGATCATCGGCTCGATGGTGAACACCATGCCCGGCTTCAGCCTGAGACCTTTGCCCTGCGTGCCGTAGTGCAGAACCTGAGGCTCTTCATGGTATTTGCGGCCGATACCGTGTCCGCAATATTCACGCACCACACTGAAGCCTTCACGATGAGCGACGCTCTGAATGGCATAACCGATATCACCCAGCGTCGCACCCGGGCGCACGGCGTGGATGCCGGCGCGGGTTGCCTCATAGGTGGTCTCGACAAGTCGCCGGGCCAGAGGGCTGACTTCTCCGACCAAATACATACGGCTGGTGTCGCCGTACCAGCCATCCTTGATGACCGCGACATCGATATTGACGATATCACCCTCTTTCAGAATATCGGTGGCAGAGGGTATGCCATGACAGACGACCGCATTGGGAGAGATGCAGGTGGTCTTGGTAAAACCGTGATACCCCACATTGGCAGGAATCACTTTCAGCTCTTTGACGATGTATTCGTTGCATATATCGTCGAGCGCTTCGGTGCTGACGCCCGCCTTGACGTAAGGCGTGATCATCGCAAGTACGTCGGCAGCGAGCCGGCCAGCTATGCGCAACTGCACGAGATCCTGTTCGGTCTTGATACCGATTGCGCTACTCATGAGGCCGCCTTGGAAACGCTTGAGACAGATAGCTCCGAGACGTTGAAATTCGACGCGGTGAGCACAGTTTCACCGGCATTTTCGACACGGATCAGCATCTGGCAGATCTCGCTGTAATCCAGTGCCGGGTGCAACTCGGCGAGCATACCGATCCGCATCCAGTGCTCAGCCTGCGCATTGATGGAGCGACTGAGTGCAACACTGGCAGAACGCAGGTTGGCGTGCATGTTTTCGGAAATTTTTACCAGGCCCATGGTTCACCTCACATTGAATATATGAAGCATATACGTTACGTATACTCATAAGCAACCCGAGACGTGCCCTGCCCGATATCGACCCCCACTATTCCATCGCGCCGGCCTGCCGGTATTCGCCACCCGCGCGGGCTGCCACGATGGATATCGATACCTCCGGCTCGTAGGCATTGAACTGACGCAGACCCGCCGCCAGTCTGAGAAAATCCTCACGTTGCATTTCATTGACCGTGGAGAGAGTATGATGCTGCTGGGCAATCGGGCTCTGCACTGACTTTTGCATTGATTCAAGGGACATGACAGACCTCATTGGCTCTTTACTGTTCATGCATACAGTATTTAGAACCGGGCACCGATACAAGACTGACGGCGACGAATGGTCAGCGAATTTGTAAATGGCTCAATGGCCCGCAAGACCCTGCAAGCGCTCCAGGTCAGCCTGGGTGATCTCTATACCGTGCGCCATCGACCGTGCGCGCTCGAGGTAACGGCGATCCCCCGGCAAGCGCTCCTGCCCTGCCCCGCGGAGCTGCCGTACCAGCTCCTCGCTACGCTGTGCGAACTGCTGACCGCTGCCTTTATCCGGATCGATGACGATCAACAATTGGCCGGTCCAGGGCGTCTGCGCACCCGGGTGCTTCGACCAGTCGAACTCGAACGAAAAATGACCACCCGTCAACGCCGCAGCCAGCAGCTCGACCATCATCGATAAAGCCGAGCCCTTATGACCGCCGAAGGGCACCAGAGCCCCGCCATCGAGAATGGCGCGAGGATCTTCAGTCGGCTGACCGTCGCGATCGACCCCCGTCCCTGCCGGCAACAATCGCCCTTCGCGCGCTGCGATCTGTACATCACCATGGGCAATGGCGCTGGTTGCCAGGTCGAATACCAAAGGTTCACCCTCTCCTCGCGGTGCGGCGAAGGCAATCGGGTTAGTGCCGAACAAGGGCTGACGCGCACCATGAGGCACAACGCAGGTCATGCTGTTGACCATACTGAGTGCAACCAGTCCCTGCCTGGCGAACGGTTCGACATCCGGCCATAACGCGGCGAAATGGTGAGAGTTGCGTATCGCCAGAATCGCGATCCCGGCACTGCGCGCCTTGTCTATCAGCAATGATCGGGCCGCCGCCAGCGCTGGCTGGGCAAAACCGTTGGCGGCGTCGACCCGGACAAACGCAGCGCCGACATCCTCGACCAGCGGCACTGCCTTGCCGCCTACCCAGCCGCTGGAGAGCGATGAGACATAACCGGGTATGCGGAAGATGCCATGACTGTGCGAGCCGTCACGCTGAGCGTTTGCGCAGTTCTCGGCAAGGACGTCGGCCACCTCCGGAGAGGTGCCATGTGCCAGGAAGATTTGCCGCAACAAATCTGTCATTTCCTGGCAGGAAATAGTCCGGGTCGGCTGATTGATGGGGGTGGCGCGCATCTGAGGCTCCTGTGCATGGCAAGGCATCGGAAAAATGGCAGGCTTCGAGAGTAGCGCCACAGATCCTGCAAAGACACTCCCGGAGCATTACACTTACTTGATTGTCGCAGGCAATTTCAATGAGAGCAGCTTGCATTCACAAGGAAATACGCGGCACGTTGATGGGTAATGGCCTGCAAATGTTCTCTCTGCCTGAAATCAAAGGGTAGAATGCAAAAACGGTATAGGCCGGAGCGCCCATGAGCGACCCTCTTTTCAGCAAGGCAGAACACGACGCGATCACCGATGCCGCTGCGCATTGGTGCATGCGTCTGCATGCCGAGGACTGCACGGCCGCAGAACGAAAAGCGTTCGAGCAATGGCTGAACACACATCCGCTGCATGCAGTGGAATATGAGGCGATGCGCGAAGTGTGGGACATCACCGGGCAGATCGAACCGCTCAATCCGCTGCCTGAACTGCCGCCTCGGGCTGCACTGAACACCCCGTCAGGTACGCGCCGCACGCGTCGCTGGGCACCGCTCGCAACCGCCGCAGCCGTCATTGCCCTGGCGATACCGGTGGCCGGATATGTCGGCTGGAATCAGGGGTGGCTGCCGGACACCTACGAGACCTACAACGCCGATACCGCCACACGTCTGGTCGTATTGGCAGATGGCAGTCGCGCCGAGCTGAATCTGGGTACCGAGCTGACCTACGCCAACTACAGGGATCGACGCAACGTCACGCTGAAAAAGGGCGAAGCTTTTTTCGAGGTCAGCCACGACAGCACGCACCCTTTCCTGGTCGACGCCGGCGAGGGCAGCATCAAGGTCACGGGCACACGCTTCAATGTGTGGATGTATCAGGATCAGGTACGCGTGACGCTGGTCGAAGGCTCGGTTCAGGTCAACAGTGATCGGGCACATCCCTCTTCAAGTCACACGCTTGATCCTGGCATGCAGGCCAGCTACAAGTCGGGTGACGACGCGCCCTTGATCAGTCATACCGAGGCAAAAGACACGAGCCTTGCGTGGCGCAACGGCAAGCTGATCTTCAACGATCTGCCGCTCAGTCAGGCGCTGCCGCTAATCAATCGTTACCTGAAGACGCCTATTCTTCTGGCAGACAACGCAACCGGCACCATGCGCCTGGGTGGCAGTTTCAACACGCGTGACCTGGTAAACCTGCTGGCTTCTCTGCCCCGAGTGCTGCCGGTCTATGTGACGCAGAACCAGAACGGCAACCCGGTGCTCAACCGCCGGATATCCGACGCCCCGAAAGGCTGAGCGCTCTGGCGCACCCGGCTGACGCAATGCGATTTTGCATCCACCGGTAGCCGGATCAATCACCCTCGCGACCGGCTCATTTTCATCTAACCTGAACACGCACAACGTTGCGGTGATCCTGCGCGCGCTGGACTTTGTATTTTTTTTCTATTGATAGCTGAGGTTTTACGGCGCTCGTTCGTCTTAGTAATTGAGAGTGTTTAAAAAAGCCTGAAAAGGAGTTTGCGGATGTTCAATCGCCAAGGAGTCACGACTCGCACACTGCTGCGGCAAACAGCACTGGCTGCGCAGGCAGAGTCACCGGCCCTGGAGACAGAAAGGCCTGGAAACGAGCACATCCGGCTGCTCCTGAAAAGCTTTGGTCTGCGCACCAGCCTGGTCAGACTCAAGGTGCTTGATGCGCTTCTGGTCTCAAGCGAGGAAGGCCAGCCATTGGGAGTACGAGGCGTGCACAGCCAGTTGCTCAGGCTTGATGTGCCCCTCTCGTTTCTGAGCGTGCGCGAGGTGCTGAAGCGTCTGTGTGATGAAGGTGTGATTCACCTTAATGACGATAAAACCTACAGCCTGCATCCTCGCGCACAGGAATGGCTTGGTGAAGCGGGCAAAGATCGCGCCCAATGAAATCGGCTTCTTCACCCCCTGCCATCTTCAACGCTTATCGCTTGACCTTGCGACGCATGATCCCGTTGAGGATCACGACCAGAACGGCCACGCTGATGGCGATGTACTGAAAGGTCTTTTCAGTGATGGCACCACTGTTTTGCAGGTGCGACAAGCCCAGCATGATCGCCAGAACGCCGAGGGCGATCAGAATCGAGTAAATCAAACGCTGCTTGTTGGTCATAACGGTTTCCTGAATGCTCATGAGCGGGCAGTTTGCGCTGCCTGTTTGCGCGCATAGTTTACGCCGATGCGCGACGAATGGCATCGTCAGCCTGCCCTGCTACCCTCCTGCGCATCCGTCCTTCGCGCGCTCCATCAACCGCGTTGATTATTGTCATGCCGCGATGAACGTTGCCGTGTAAAACTCCCGTGCTTTAATAACGCCCTGCTTAAACAGTGTGTTCAATTATTACCAAGGAGTTTTACATGCCCCATGAAGGCAGCCTGCTGCAGGCCGCAGTAGTATTTCTGCTTGCCGCCGTGTTGACGGTACCGCTGGCCAAGCGTCTGAAGCTGGGCGCGGTGATCGGTTATCTGTTCGCGGGTGTGATCATCGGCCCCTCGGTGCTTGGGTTGATAGGCGACACGGAGAGCGTCAGTCACATTTCCGAACTGGGCGTGGTATTGCTGCTGTTCATCATTGGCCTGGAGCTTTCGCCCAAGCGCTTGTGGGTCATGCGCAAATCGGTGTTCGGCGTAGGCATGGCGCAGGTGTTGCTGACGGGCCTGGTCATTGGCGGGGTTGCGCTGTTTGCCTTCGGCCAGTCGCTGAACACGGCGGTTATTCTGGGTCTCGGCCTGGCGCTGTCGTCCACCGCCTTTGGCCTGCAGAGCCTTGCGGAGCGCAAGCAGTTGAACAGCCCACACGGCAGAATGGCCTTCGCCATCCTGCTGTTTCAGGACATTGCGGCGATCCCGCTGATTGCCATGGTGCCGTTCCTGGCCGGAGCCGATCACGCGATGGACACCGGCGAAAGTATCAACCACGGTCTGCGCGTGCTGGGCAGCATTGCCATCGTGGTGATCGGCGGACGCTATTTGCTGCGTCCGGTGTTTCGTATCGTTGCCAAGACCAAGATCCAGGAAGTCTCGACCGCCACTGCCTTGCTGGTGGTGATTGGTACGGCATGGCTGATGGAACAGGTAGGCGTTTCCATGGCGCTGGGCGCTTTTCTTGCAGGCCTGTTGCTGGCTGATTCCGAATACCGTCATGAGCTGGAAGCACAGATAGAACCGTTCAAAGGGTTGCTGCTGGGTCTGTTCTTCATCAGTGTCGGCATGGGTGCCAATGTCGGACTGTTACTCAGCTCGCCTCTGGCAGTGCTGGGCCTGACGCTGCTGTTGATCGGACTCAAACTGCCGATGCTGTTCCTGATCGGTCGCACCGCTGGCGGCCTCAATAACCGCAGCGCGCTGCAGTTAGGTCTGGTGCTGGCCGCAGGTGGCGAATTTGCCTTTGTGGTGTTCAAGATCGGCAGCGCGCAGGGGCTGTTCGAAGCGGGGCTTTACGACATGCTGGTGCTGACCATCACGCTGTCGATGGCAATCACGCCACTGCTGTTCATTGCTCTGGCGCGCTGGATAAAACCCAGGGTCAAGCCTGTCGATGTACCGGATGAGTACCGCGACATCCAGACCGACAAACCGCGAGTGGTCATCGCAGGGATGGGCCGTATGGGGCAGATCGTTGCGCGGATCCTGCGGGCGCAGAAGATCCCCTTCATCGCTCTGGATACTGCAGTGGAATCGATCGAATTCTCGCGCAGCTTCGGCAATGTCCCGGTGTTCTATGGTGATCCGCTACGCCCGGAAATACTCCGTGCAGCCAAAGTTGATGAAGCGGAATACTTTGTCATCGCAACGGATGACCCGGACACCAACATCAAAACCGCCGAGCTGATCCGCAAGCTGTATCCCCACATGAAAATCATCGCCCGTGCGCGTAACCGCCAGCACGTTCATCGACTCATGGACATCGGCGCTCATGCCGTTCGAGAGACGTTCTATTCAAGCCTGGAAATGAGCCGTCAGACCCTCATGGGTCTGGGTCTCAGCGAAACCCAGGCGGACGCGCGCATCAGTCGCTTCAAACGGCACGATGAACAGGTACTGGCCGCTCAGCACGAGGTGTATGACGACGACGCCAAGGTCCTGCAGACCGCCCGTGAGGCCAGAGCGGATCTCGCGCAACTGTTCGAGGCCGACCGTCTCGACGAAGAGGCTGCGAAAAGCTGACCTGCTCGCGCCGGGCGCCCAGCGTCCGGCGCACATCAGGCGTAAGGACTGTCCCAATAACGCTTGTACATCCCGAGTTTTTTCTTCAAGGACCGGGGCAGGCGCTTTTCCTGTTTGCTCAACTTGTAGGCCAGCAGCTTCAGCGCATTACGCACGAACGACATGGGCCACCAGAGAATTCGCCGAGGCCCGAGGAATTTCAACTCGGACTTGACGTAACGCATCCCCTCCCCGCCGATACCGCCAAAGGTTTCATAGATCCACGCCTCACGGGACTGGAACACACCGATATCGAAGTAACGGCAAAATTCTTCGCGCAGGCTGTAGTTGTGCGAATGACGGCATACAGCCGAACCTTCGTAGGCCGCCTTCCAGCCATCGATCAGCATTTTGGCAGTGACGTACATGTCTTCGGAAAGAATCACATGCCGGGGAAAGCCACCAATTGCCCGCAACGCGTCCCCCCGATAGGCCGCGAACGAGTTGGACATGAAGGGGGTCTTGATGCCCAGCGTACCGGCATCGTCCAGCGTCTTGATCTGCGACGTCGGCGGATAATTGAACAACCGCGCATGCTGGGCCAGCAGGTTGGCATCCTTGTGAGGCAGTTGCCGCCCGCACACTGCACCTACCTTCGGGTCGGCGAAAGGCAGCAGAATATTGGCAATGGCATTGATGTCCTCAACGTAAGCGTCCTGGGTCAGATAGACATAGACGTCATAGTCGGGATGCAGATCGATCATCATCTGCCGGGTGCCGCCATGGTTGAAGTCCTTGCTGTCGATGCGCATAACATTGGCACAACGGGCTTGCGCCAGTTCCAGCGTGCCATCCGAAGAACTGGAGTCCACAATCAGCGTATCGAAGTTCGCAGTCTGCTTAGCCAGTGAATCCAGCAGACGCTCCAGATCCTTGCGTCCGTTGTAGGTCGGGATCACACAAGCCACTCTCAATGGCGCCATAACAATACTCCAGGGCGAAGTCCGGTTGCCCAACTTGTCAGCGTTGTTGAGAGTAGCTCATGCGTACCCGTCCCACCATTCGAATGCACTCAGCCCAGCACTTCACTCAACGGGATGAAGGTGACCCAGTCCCCTTCGGCCACGGTTGTGCCTTCGCGCACCTCAATCAGGCCATCAGCCCACGCGGCGCTGCGCAACACGCCGGAACTCTGGTTGCGATAGACCACGGCCCGACCCTGCTCAAGACGTCCGCGCAGGTATTCGCGACGATTGCCCGGACGCATCCAGACGAACCCGGCGGGCACCGGAAACTGCAACGGCGCGACGTCGATCACGCCCTGACGGCGCAGCAGGTAAGCACGCGCCAGCAGAGCGAAGGTAACCAGCGTGGACGCAGGATTGCCGGGCAGCCCGATCACCGGCACACCACGAAAATGCCCGAAGGTCAGCGGCTTGCCTGGCTTGATTGCCAGCTTCCAGAGCGTCAGCTCGCCTTCTTCGCGCAAAGCGTGACCGAGGAAATCCGCTTCGCCCACCGACACACCACCGGTGGAAAGGATCAGATCGACATCGTGCAGATTCGCCAACGCAATGCGAGTCTTCGGCAGATCGTCCGGCAGAATGCCGGCATCCACTACCTCGCATTCGAGCCGCTTCAGCCAACTGCACAATAAAACGCGGTTGCTGTTGTAGATCTGTCCAGGTCCCAGTGGCTGGCCGGGCTCGATCAATTCATCGCCCGTGGATAACACCGCGACCCGCACGCGACGGATCACCTCAAGCTCGGCCAGCCCCAGCGATGCGGCCAGGCCCAGCTCGACAGGACCCAGCCGTGTACCGGCCGCCAGCACCGTATCGCCGACCCGGGTTTCCTGCCCCTGCGGGCGAATGTTCTGCCCGACGTTCAGCGGTTCGTTGAAGCGCACTCGCTGATCCGCCAGCACCTCGGCGTTTTCCTGCATTTCAACGCAATCGGCGCCTTCCGGCATCGGCGCGCCGGTGAAGATACGTGCACAGGAGCCAGGGGCCAGTGGCTCGGGAGCCTGTCCAGCAAAGATGCGCTGACTGACGGTCAGCGGCTCGCCGCTCCAATCCGCCACGCGCAAGGCATAACCATCCATGGCACTGTTCGGCCAGGGCGGCAGATCCAGCGTGGAGACCAGGTCCACCGCCAACACGCGACCTTCGGCATCGGCCAGCGGAACCCGCTGGCGATCATTGATCTGTGTAGCGTCAGCCATCGCCAACAGTCGCGCGATGGCTTCTTCAACAGGCAACAGGGTTTTCGGCTCGTTGTTCATGAGCACTCAACCACGGGTCGCACAGGGCTCGGCCTGCTTGAGGTGCGGCACGAAGTTGCAGGGCCGGAAACGCGAATCCAGTTGCTGAGCGAGAATACCGTCCCAGGCAGTACGCACCGCATTGGTGGAGCCCGGCAGGCAGCAGACCAGGGTGCCGTTGGACAGGCCTGCCAGCGCGCGTGACTGAATGGTCGACGTGCCGATGTCCGGCACAGAAATCTGCCGGAACAGCTCACCGAAACCATCGACCTGCTTGTCCAGCAGACATGCCACGGCTTCCGGCGTGCTGTCACGACCGGTAAAGCCCGTGCCGCCAGTGATCAGCACGACTTGCACCTCATCGTTGGCAATCCAGGTCGCTACCTGAGCGCGGATTTTGTACAGGTCATCCTTGAGCAGCACGCGTTCGATCAGACCATGACCGGCCTCGGTCAGGCGGTCGACGAACATCTGGCCCGAGGTATCGGTTTCACGGGTGCGGGTATCGCTGACGGTCAGCACGGCGATATTCAGGGGTACGAAAGGTGTGTCAGCCTTGGCTTTCATGGCCTCATCCAGTTGTTAAGGAAACAGGCCGGTGTTATATCACAGCACTCCTTTTGACTGCCCGACGAGTGTTCGATGATTGTTCCTGCCACGCTGCCTCCCTGCTCGATTCTGCTGCTGGCCGGAGGCCGCGGGCAGCGGATGGGCGGACGTGACAAAGGACTGATCGAATGGCAGGGCTCGGCGCTGATAGAGCACCTGCACCGGCTGACCCGGCCGCTGACTGACGACCTGATCATTTCCTGCAACCGCAATATCGAGCGCTATGCGCAATACGCCGATCAACTGGTGCAGGACCACGATAGCGAATTCAATGGCCCTCTGGCCGGGATTCGCGCCGCGCTGCCGCGCGCCCGGCATCAGTGGCTGCTGATCCTGCCTTGCGACGTGCCTTTGGTCGACGAGCCGTTGCTGCAAGCACTGCGCGAAAAAGCCCGTGAGCACCCGGAACGACCAATAATGGTGCGCGAAGGCCAGCACTGGCAGCCGCTTTTATGTATGATCCCCACCGCTCACGCTGCAACGCTGGAAGCCGCGTGGCAGGCCGGCGAACGCAGCCCGAGACGGGCCATGGAGCCGCTGCAGCCAGTTGCCCTGCAGCTGGAAGCAGGCGATCCGCGTCTGGCCAACCTGAACACCCCCTGTCTGTTGACCGGGATCAGCGAGAAACCATAGCAAGTAGCTGGCTATTGAACTTGCTGCGGGTGTATACGGAACTTTGCCGACGGTGTATCCGTCTGAGAGTTCAGTAAATCAAGAATCCATCTGGAGACACAGTAATGAAACAACGGACCCTTCCCGCTGCCTTCCTGCTTGCATTGAGCATTGCCTCCCTCGCCGGCTGCGCATCGCCCACTGTGATCACCTTGAACGATGGTCGTGAAATCCAGGCTGTCGATACGCCGAAGTACGATGAAGAGTCGGGCTTCTACGAGTTCAAACAGCTCGACGGCAAGCAGACCCGCATCAACAAGGATCAGGTACGTACCGTCAAGGATCTGTGATCCGGGCGTAACGTGACTGATTGAGAAAACCCGCCGAGTGCGGGTTTTTTTGGCCTGCCAGCTCAGTATCCACGGCTTACCAGTCAAGCTTGAGCAGGCTTTCGAAGTGACGCTGTTGGCCATTGAGCGGGTCGACGAAGCGCAAGCCCTTGGCCAACAGCTTAAGAGGGTTTTGATAATCGTCGACAGGGTCTTTTACCACGTCCGGATAGAACGGGTCGTTGCAGATCCCAGCGCCCAGTGCCGCCATGTGCACACGTAACTGATGCTTCTTGCCGGTCACCGGATAGAGCCCGTATCGCCACAAGTTATCCTGCCGTTCGAGTACCTCGATCTGCGTGCGGGTATTGCTGGTGCCTGCGCCTTCCTGCATGCGAAAAAACGGCTCGCCTTCGATCAGACGGCTCTCGTGCAAGCGCGGAAACGTCAGCCCCGGCAGTGCCGGCGCGATGGCTTCGTAGAACTTGTCGATCTGTCGGGCAGGAAACAGTGCCTGATAAGCCGAGCGCGTCTGCCGGTTGGCTGAAAACAGCACCAGCCCGGCGGTGTGCCGGTCGATGCGGTGCAGCGGCACCAGATCGGCGTTGCCCAGACGATGGATCAAACGACGCAGCAACGTCTGCTCGACGTACTCGCCTGCGGGTGTCACGGGCAAAAAGTGCGGTTTGTCAGCCACTACCAGATGATCGTCAGCGTAGAGGATCGTTTCGAGCACCGGAATAGGCGTTTCATGGGGCACCTCACGGAAATAGTGAATGCGCAGGCCCTCCCGATATGCGAGGTCTGGCGCTACGGGCTTGCCGTTTTCGTCCAGCACCCGCCCGCGGGCAATACGATCCAGCCATTGTTCGCGGCTAATGGCGGTGAATTTCGCACACAGGCAATCGAGCACAGTGGCCCACGCGCCCGGCGGCAGGTACAGCGTGCTGGCTTGCTGCTGTGCAGCATTGAAAACGGAATCGGACATGTGCGGCGTGAACTCTGGCTGATCTGAAGCGGCTGGCCGTGGATTATCCCTGATTAGGGCGATCACCGCACAACATCGCTGCGTAGCAATCACCTGCCACCTGCGGCACTATTAACCATCTGGTACATTCCGCTCAACACCTGCCCTGGACCGGGCAGTGGCACAAAAACAAGAGACGTATCCTATGACTCATGCTGAAAATACATCCGTCCTCGCCGGTCTTATCGGCTCGGGCATCCAGGCCTCGCGGACCCCAGCCATGCACGAGCACGAAGGCGATGCACAGGGTATGCGCTATCTGTATAGGCTGATCGATATCGACGCCCTGCAACTGGACATCAGCGCCCTGCCAAGACTGCTTGAAGGCGCTCGAGCGTGCGGTTTCACAGGCTTGAATATTACATTTCCCTGCAAGCAGGCAATCATCCCTTTGCTGGACGAGCTGTCCGATGAAGCGCGCGGTATCGGCGCGGTAAATACTGTGGTCTTCAAGGATGGTAAGCGCATCGGTCACAACACTGATTGCCTGGGCTTTGCCGAGGGCTTCCAGCGTGGACTGGACAAGGCGCCACGCCGCCATGTGGTGCAAATGGGGGCAGGCGGCGCTGGCGCTGCCGTAGCGCATGCGTTATTGGCCGCAGGCGTCGAATGCCTTACGGTATTCGAAGTCGAGCCGCAACGCGCTCAGGGACTGGTGGACAATCTCAATGCTCACTTCGGTGCCGCAAGAGCACAAGTGGGCCAGGACCTGGCGGCAGCAATGGCCCGGGCCGACGGGCTGGTCAACACCACGCCGGTCGGCATGGCCAAACTGCCGGGCACGCCGCTGCCGGTCGAGTTGCTGCGGTCAGAGCTGTGGGTCGCGGAAATCATTTACTTCCCATTGGAAACCGAACTGCTCAAGCAAGCTCGTGCACTGGGCTGCCGAACCCTGGATGGCAGCACCATGGCCGTGTTTCAGGCGGTGAAGGCCTTTGAACTGTTCAGTGGCCAGAGCGCCGATGCCGAACGCATGATGGCGCACTTCCACACTCTGTGAGCCTCAGCGCTTGAGATACCGCAATACAGCGTCGCAGATCATCGCTTTGTGACGCTGCTTGACCTCCTCGCTCCACAGCTCGATCTGGAAGATTTCACTGAAGGTATGGCGGTTGGAGATTCGGTAGAAGCAGAACGAACTGATCATTAGGTGCAAGTCCACGGGATGGACGCCATCGCGGAACAGGCCACTGGCCTCACCGCGACGCAGAATGCCGTCGAGCGCCTTGATGATGTTCTGGCTTTTGGCCTGGATCGAGTCTGACTGTTTGACATTCTCGCCGTAATGGATGTTTTCGATGCACACGATGCGGACGAAATCGACGTTGCTATCGTGGTGATCGAAGGTGAATTCAACCACCCGATGAATTGCCTCGACAGGCTCGAGTTCGCCCAGATTCAACTCGGCCTCGGTATTGCGAATGGCGCCGTAGAGTTTTTCCAGCACCTCGACGTACAGCTGCTCCTTACTGCCGAAGTAGTAATAAATCATCCGTTTCGAGGTCTTGGTGCGCTCGGCAATGGCATCGACACGCGCTCCCGACAGGCCATGAGCGACGAATTCGGCGACGGCTGCCTGAAGAATATCCTCGCGGGTCTTTTCCGGATTGTTCTTGCGCCCCTTGGGCACCACATCGGGCACGACATCGGGCACGACAGAGGCAGGTTCAACGGCAACGGCGGAGTCGATTGTTTTCATTATTGGCTCATGACCACGGGTGATACGCGAAGTATGAAGCCGACCGCAGATGGAGGGAAGCTGCGAGGGACGAGAACCCCTCGCGGCTGCTCTGCCGTCAGCGGGCGCTACAGTCGCGCCTGACGCGCTGCCACATTACGCGCCTTGGCCATCGCGGCCAGACGAACCGGCACGTTGGCCGCGCCATACCCTACGTAGCCATTCTTGCGTTGCAGAATCTCGAAGAAGAAGCGTCCGTCAAAAGCATCGGTGTAGACATGGAACAGCTCACCGCCTTGCGCGTCGCGGTCATAGAGCACGTTGTAATAAGCCAGTTCGCTGAGAAACTCCTCGTCGAAATCAAAGCGGGCTGCCAGGTCGTCGTAATAGTTGAGCGGGATGTCCAGCAATGGCACGCCAGCTTCCTTCGCACGGCTGACTTCGGCAAAGATGTCTTCACAGGAAAACGCGATGTGGTGCACCCCGGAACCGCGGTAGCTCGACAGCGCATGGGAAATGGCGGTGTTGCGATTTTCGGAAATATTCAGCGGCAGGCGCACAGTGCTGCAACGACTGCGCAGCGCACGGCTCTTGACCAGACCGTAGGGGTCGGGCAATACCACTTCGTCGTCAGCCTCGAAATCGAGAATGCTTTTGTAGAACAGTACCCAGCTGTCCAGGCTGTCGGCTGGCAGCGCCATGGCCATGTGATCGATGCGCTGCAAGCCGCCCTTGGCAACCGCTTGCGGATCGACGACAAAGTCGCTGTCGTAAATCGATTCTCCAGGCGCGGCTTTGTCAACCAGATAGATCAGGCTGCCGTCGGGCGCGCGGACCGATGGAATCTCCCGTTCATTAGGGCCGACCAGTCCACGATACGGCTGGCCCTTGAATGCACGCGCACGCTCCAGCGACTGATGACCATCGTCGACGCGCAAAGCGGTTGCGCACAATGAAGGCCCATGCGCCTCGAAAAAACTGTGGGCAAACGAATAGGGTTCGGCGTTGAGTACAATCTTGATGTCGCCCTGCCCCAGCAGACTGACCGCCTTGGACCGGTGCTGACCCAGCCTGGCGAAGCCCAGCCGTTGCAGCCAGCCCGACAGACGAGCACCGTGGCTCTCGTCGACCGCGAACTCGAGGAACTCGACGCCGTTGTAGGTGCTGGCAGACGGCGGATTGAACAGAATCTCGGGAGCTGCGGCAGACTTGTCACGTGCCATCAACTGACGGGTTTTTTCTTCGAGATAGAGCAGCGAACGCAAGCCGTCTGCAGCATTGGCGCGAGTCGGCGCGGCACGGAAGCCATCATTGAACACCTCCAGCGATAACGGACCGGCATAGCCGCTGCGCAGGATAGGTGCGAGGAAGCCGGCGAGATCGAACTCACCCTGACCGGGGAAGCAGCGAAAATGGCGGCTCCACTCCAGCACATCCATCGCCAGAATCGGTGCGTCGGCCATTTGTACGAAGAAAATCTTGTCACCCGGTATCTGCTCAATCGCACTCGGATCACCTTTCAGCGACAGGGTATGAAAACTGTCGAGCAACACACCCAGTGCCGGATGGTCGATCTGACGCACCAGGTTCCAGACCTGTTGCCAGGTGTTCACATGCTTGCCCCAGGCCAGCGCCTCATAACCGACACGCAGATTGCGGGCACCGGCACGCTCGGCCAGCAGGCTCAGGTCATCCAGCAGCACGTTTTCATCACCCACTGAATCAGCGGATGCATTGCTGCACACCAGCACCAGATCGGTGCCCAGTTCCTGCATCAGATCGAATTTGCGTTCGGCACGGTCTAGATTGCGCTGCAGGCGGTCACGGCGGCAGCCTTCGAAATCGCGGAACGGCTGGAACAGGGTGATGGCGATGCCCAGATCGGCACACATCTGCCTGACGTTGCGTGGGCTACCATCGTAATACAACAAGTCGTTTTCAAAAATCTCGACGCCGTCAAAGCCGGCTGCGGCGATAGCTTCGAGCTTTTCGGGCAGAGTACCGCTCAAGGATACGGTAGCAATTGAACGCTGCATGCTTTTCAGCTCCTGGATGAGCGCGACCTGTTCCGGGCGCGACTGGACAGCACCGCATTCCTGGCCTTTCCCGGCCTTATTCAGAGGTGCGAGTAAAGTATTTGCCTGTCAAAATACTACAGCAACATAAAGTGTACGAACCGGTTAGTTTTACGTTCGATTATCGAACAAAAGCCGTTTTACTCAATTGACGCTGTATCTCGCAATGCGCAACATCAGCATCACATTGCAGGATAGACCCGCAGTCAAACGTTTTGATCTTTTGCTTCATCAGCAGCAACCCATAACAATTCAAAAAACAGGAACATTGCTCATGTGCACCCTTCTCGCTTTGCTCGCCCGCTCTCCCGTCCGTCTTACCAGACGTCATGTTCGACGAACTCATCCGGCCAAAAGCCTGATCCGGGTACGCGTCGCCTGAAACATTCCAACACACTTGCGCGGCCCAACCTGTAAATTGTCGGCCCGACGGATCGTCTCGATGGGAACCTGAGTCACCAGGCCAGTCGAATCACGGTTCTACGACTTCACTTTACCTGCACAACGCCTGCATCGAGTGGACTTCTCAGTCCGACTGTTGCCAGCAGCACAGTCCTGGAACGGATGGTTAGAACATCATGCTTAACACCCAGACCAACCCAGTCGCCCAGGCCGCCCGTGCCGGGATGGGCGAAAAGATTCGCGGCGCGCTCGCCGTGGGCAAGACGCGCTGGGGCATGCTCGCCCTAGTGTTCTTCGCCACTACGCTGAACTACATCGATCGGGCTGCGCTTGGCGTCATGCAGCCCATCCTTGCAAAGGAAATGAGCTGGACGGCGATGGACTACGCCAACATCAACTTCTGGTTTCAGGTCGGTTATGCGGTGGGCTTCGTGCTGCAAGGCCGTTTCATCGACAAGGTCGGCGTCAAGCGCGCGTTCTTCCTCGCGGTGCTGTTGTGGAGCCTGGCGACCGGTGCTCATGGCCTTGCCACTTCCGCGGTGGGCTTCATGGTCTGCCGGTTCATCCTGGGCCTGACCGAGGCGGCCAACTACCCCGCCTGTGTAAAGACCACCCGGCTGTGGTTCCCGGCGGGTGAACGAGCAGTGGCAACCGGCATCTTCAACGCCGGTACTAACGTGGGTGCCATGCTCACCCCGGCATTGCTGCCGCTGATCCTCACCTTATGGGGCTGGCAGGCTGCCTTTGTGGCGATGGGTTCGCTGGGACTGATCTGGGTGATCATGTGGCGCCTGAAGTACTACAACCCCGAAGAGCATCCGACGGTCAGCAAGACCGAGCTGGATTACATCAATCAGGAAGTCGAACCGACCCCGGTCAAGGTGCCGTTCTCCGGCATTCTGAAAATGCGTGGTACCTGGGCCTTCGCGCTGGCTTATGCGATCACTGCACCGGTGTTCTGGTTCTACCTGTATTGGCTGCCGCCGTTTCTCAATCAGCAATACAACCTGGGCATCAGCGTGACGCAGATGGGCATCCCGCTGATCCTGATCTGGCTGACCGCTGACTTCGGCAGCATCGGTGGCGGCATCCTGTCGTCCTGGCTGATTGGTCGTGGCATGCGTGCGACCACTGCACGTCTGGTGTCGATGCTGATCTTTGCCATCACGATCTGCAGCGTGGTGTTCGCCGCCAACGCCAGCGGTCTGTGGGTGGCGGTACTGGCAATCTCGCTTGCAGTGGGTGCGCATCAGGCCTGGACCGCGAATATCTGGAGCCTGGTGATGGATTACACACCCAAGCACATGATGAGTACCGTGTTCGGCTTCGGCGGCATGTGTGCGGCCATCGGCGGTATGTTCATGACTCAGATTGTGGGGGCCGTCCTGACCGCCACCAATAACAACTACAACGTGTTGTTCACCATGATCCCGGCGATGTATTTCATTGCACTGATCTGGATGTACTTCATGGCCCCTCGCAAGGTTCCGACGCTCAGCGAGTAATCGTCTGACGCAGCCCGAAAACCCAGAATGGCTATCGTCCCCATGCTCCGCGTGGGGATGCAGTTCGTGACGCTCTGCGTCACACAGCGGGTTTTCTTTGTCAGGTGGATTGGGGTCCGACTCAGGTCACCTTTAACTCTCGTTCCTCACGCTCCGCGTGGGAATGCAGTTCGTGACGCTCCGCGTCACACGACGGTTTTTCTTCGTCAGGTGGATTGGCGTTCGGCTCAGGTCACCTTTTCGCCCCTCGGCGACTCACTTTGAGGGACCAAAGTGAGCAAAGTCCCCGCTCCTGTTTCCGGCCCGACTTCGTCGGGTTCCTTCGCCCTGACACTGATCCGGGGGTCGCCGCAACGCGCCATCCATGGCGCGGTGCGGCTAGCCTGGCGTCCTGCCAGGCTACCCCCGGATCAGCGCCAGGACTCAGCCGTCACTTACGTCGCAATTGGCGTTGTCAGTGCCATCGTGATCGAAAAGCACGTATGGCGGCCTCCTGCAGGCGCAACATGACATTGTGCTGCAGCGAAGACTTACAACGCAGTGCGCCAGGAGCGACATGCCAACCGAACATTGGCATCAGCGTCAAACGCTACCCACCCTTGCGGCGCTGTTGCCACGCCGCCGCAAGGCCGCTGAGGCAGATGATTGCAATACCTGCCTGCGCGGTCGGCGGCGGCATATGGTCGAACACCACGAAGCCCAGCAATCCAGCGAATACGATCTGGCAATAACTGAAAGGCGCAAGCATCGCCGGAGCGGCGAAGCGGAAGGCCTGGGTCAGCAGCAAATGCGCAGACATCCCGCACGCACCGAGCGCCAGCAGAAACGGCAAGTGCTTGAGCGCAGGCATTTCCCAGAAGAACGGCACCAGCGCACTCATCAACAGAGTATTGAACAGCCCTGCAAAAAAGTTGCTGGTGGTCGGACTGTCGAACGGGCTGACCAGCCGTGTCAGGAGTTGATACAGCGCAAAACACAAGGCTGACGACAGCGGCAGCAGGATCGCTGGCGTAAACAGCTCGCCACCCGGATGAATGATGATCATCACTCCGATAAACCCGACAACCACTGCAACCCACTGCCCACGCGTTACACGCTCGTGCAGCAGCGGCACCGACAACGCCGTGACCAGCAACGGCGCAAGAAAGTTGACCGCCGTCGCCTCCGCCTGCGGTATGAACATCAGGCTGCTGGTAAACAGCAGACTGGTACCCAACAGCGCCAGCGCACGCAATGCCTGCAGACCGGGACGCTTGGTGCGCAGCACGCGCAGCCCCGCCGACGGCATGAAGATGCAGGCCATGAGCAACGTGTGCACCAGATAGCGCGCCCAGACCACCAGAATGATCGGATAGAAGCCGGACAGGTACTTGGACAGTGTGTCGTGACTGGCGAACAGAAAGGTCGCCAGAAGGATGAAGCCAATACCCTTGAGGGGCTGGTTGACGCCGGACGACGGCGTGCTGGCAGTGCTCATCGCGCTTCCTTGTTGAAGTGTCGGCAGCCGGACGCTATGGCCGAAAGCGCCACAGCCCGCTACCCATGTTTACCGATCAGAGAGCATCGCACACGCGTTTGCAACGTCCCGCACAAAATGTTCGAACCAGTTCATTAACGTTCGATAATCGCCCGAAACAGCTGTTTCGCAATTGCAGGCCGTGCCTCGGCATTTCACTATCGCAGCCAGCTACACGACTCAATAACTACAAAAAAGGTCTGTTCCATGCGCGCCAATTCCTCCTGCAAACTCCTTTGCGGTCTGTCTGCGGCCATTGCCGCACACTTGACACCCATCAGCGGCAACGCTGCCGGATTCGTCGACGACGCCAAGGTCAATCTGAACCTACGCAACTTCTACATCAACCGCAACTTCGTCGACCCGGCCAACGCGCAGAACTACGCCGAGGAGTGGACGCAGAACTTCATCCTCGATGCCCGCTCCGGTTTCACCCAAGGCACCGTCGGCTTTGGCGTGGATGCGTTGGGTCTTTACTCACTCAAGCTAGACGGAGGCAAAGGTACGGGCGGCACACAGTTGTTGCCGATCCACAGCGATGGACGCCCTGCCGATGACTTCGGTCGACTGGCCGTGGCGGGCAAGGCGCGCTTTTCGAAGACCGAATTGAAGATCGGCGAGTGGATGCCGGTGCTGCCTATCCTGCGCTCCGATGACGGTCGATCACTGCCGCAAACCTTTCAGGGCGGACAGATCACCTCCAAAGAAATCGACGGGCTGACCCTCTACGGCGGCCAGTTCCGCGGCAACAGTCCACGCAACGACGCCAGCATGGAAGACATGTCCCTGAACGGCCGCACGGCGTTTACCTCCGACCGTTTCAACTTTGGTGGCGGCGAATATGTTTTCAACGAAAAGCGTACCCAGATCGGGGTCTGGTACGCCGAGCTGGAAGACATCTACCACCAGCAATACCTCAACCTGTTGCACAGCCAGCCGCTGGGCAGCTGGACGCTGGGGGCCAACCTTGGCTACTTTCAGGGCAAGGACGACGGTCAGTCGCTGGCAGGTGATCTGGACAACAAGACCTGGTCAGCAATGCTCTCGGCACGGTACGGCGGCAACACTTTTTACCTGGGCTTGCAGAAGGTCAGCGGTGACAGCGCCTGGATGCGCGTCAACGGCACCAGCGGCGGTACGCTGGCCAACGACAGTTACAACTCCAGCTTCGACAACGCGAGGGAGAAATCCTGGCAATTGCGCCATGACTACGACTTCGCAGCTCTGGGCGTACCCGGCCTGACCCTGATGAACCGCTACATCAGCGGTGACAATGTACACACTGGCGCAATCACCGATGGCGAAGAGTGGGCACGGGAAACCGAACTGGCCTATGTATTCCAGAGTGGCGCGTTCAAAAGCCTGTCACTCAAGTGGCGTAACTCCACCATGCGCCGTGACTACAACACCAACCAGTTCGATGAGAATCGCCTGATCGTCAGCTACCCGCTGTCGTTGCTCTGATTCAAAAAAACACCGCCGGGCTCGTATGGAGTGACGGCGGTGTCTTTCGCAAAAAGATTGTTTCAGCGCTCGCTCAATGACTCCACGCCCATCTCATCCCACACCGCTTCGGCCAGGTGAAACGTCGCGTTGGCTGCCGGAATACCGCAGTAGATAGCGCTCTGCATCAAGACTTCCTTGATCTCATCACGGGTCACGCCGTTGTTTTTTGCGGCTTTCAAGTGCAGGCGCAATTCGCCCTCGCGGTTCATGCCGATCAACATCGCGATAGTGATCAGGCTGCGGGTATGGCGCGGCAACCCCGGGCGTGTCCAGATATCGCCCCAGGCGTGGCGGGTGATCATTTCCTGAAATTCTTCATTGAACGGCGTCAGTTTGCTCAGGCTGTTATCGACATGCGCGTCGCCCAGCACCGCACGGCGCACGTGCATGCCGGCTTCGTAACGTTCGTCTTCGGTCATCGGGAAATCCTTGTGTGTTCGGCCACGGCGCGCTCGACCCACTGTCGAGCCTGACCAAGGTAATGGGCCGGATCAAGCAGGCGATCCAGCTCGTCGGAAGAAAATTGCTCACAGACCTGCGGGTTTTCGCCGAGCACTTGTCGCAAATGCGCCCCCTGCTCGACCGCACGACGGCAACATTGCTCTACGAGATGATGGGCAGCGTCACGCCCGATGCGCTGAGCCAGCGCAATGCTCACAGCTTCGGCCAGCACCAGGCCTTTGGTAGATTGCAGATTGAGCCCCATGCGCTCGGCATCTACCTGCAACCCGGGTATCACCTGCAACGCCTGTTGCAGCGAGCCCGACACCAGGCAGCACAACTCCGGCAGGGTCTCCCACTCGGCGTGCCAGAGGCCCAGACTGCGTTCGTGCTCCTGGGGCATGGCCGCAAACATCGTAGCGACCAGCCCTGGTGCACGGGTGGCCGCGCTGATCATGACTGCGGCACCCACCGGGTTGCGTTTGTGCGGCATGGTCGAAGATCCGCCCTTGCCGGGTGCCGAAGGCTCAAAGACCTCGCCTACCTCAGTCTGCATCAGCAGGCTGACGTCACGCCCCAGTTTACCGAGACTGCCAGCAATCATACCCAGCAGGCTGGCAAACTCCACCAGCCGGTCACGCTGGGTGTGCCAGGGTTGCTCGGGCAATTGCAGGTTCAATTCGCCCGCCAACGCTTCGGCCACCGAAAATGCCTGATCGCCGAGCGCTGCCAGGCTGCCGGAAGCACCACCGAACTGCAGGCACAGCAGGCGCGGCTGGATCTCGTGCAAACGCTGTCGATGGCGGGTGACAGCGCCCAGCCAGCCAGCAATTTTCATCCCCAGCGTGACCGGCGTGGCCTGCTGCAGCCAGGTGCGTCCCGCCAGCGGCGTGGTGGCATGGCGTTGCGCCTGTACTGCAAGCGCATCGGCCAGCCGGGTCAGATCGTGCTCCAGCAAAACGGTCGCTCGACGCAATTGCAGGATCAGCCCGCTGTCCATCACATCCTGGCTGGTCGCGCCCATGTGCACATATCGCTCGGCTTCGGCACTGCGCGCGGCGATCTGCCTGCCCAGCGCCTTGACCAGCGGAATCGCCGAATTGCCAGCACTGCCGATAGCGATCGCCAGCTCGCCGAAATCGAACAACCGGGCATGACAGCTGCGTTCGATGTCGGCCACTACGTCAGGCGGGATCAGCCCCACCCGTGCCTGCGCCCGCGCCAGCGCGGCCTCGAAATCGAGCATGCCTTGTACCCGGCCTTCATCCGAAAATATTTCACGCATCCCGGTTTGCGTGAAGTAAGTATCGAAAAGTTGATTGCTCGCTCTGTTCACATCACCGCTCCAGATTGAAAGGTTTCAGGTGGCGTCCGAATGACTGACCCAGCCCTTGATCAGGATCGCTATCGCGGCCAGGGCAGCCGGAACCACCAGTGCCGTCAGCACCTGCTCGAAACTCCAGCCCAGCCCCAGCAGCGTGGCACCGGCCCAGGCACCGAGAATGGCACCGAAACGGCCGATCCCGAGCATCCATGACACTCCCGTGGCGCGCCCCTGAGTGGGGTAGAAACGCGCGGCCAGCGACGGCATTGCCGACTGCGCGCCGTTGATACACATGCCGGCCAGCAGCACCAGCGTAGCCAGCAAGGCGACATTGCCCAGACTTTGCCCGACCAGCCAGGCGAACACACCCGCCAGCGCGTAGGCCAGGCCAATCACCTTGTGCGGGTTGTAACGATCCATTGCCCAACCGACGCCCACAGCACTCAGTACTCCGCCGAACTGGAACAACGCGCCAATGAACGCCGACTGCTCCATGCTCGCACCGCTGTCGCGCATCAGGGTCGGCAGCCAACTGGTCAACAGGTAGACGATGACCAGCCCCATGAAATACGTGAGCCACAGCAACAACGTACCCGCGCTGTAGGTGCCGGAGAAAATCACTTTCAGTACATTGCGGCTACTGACCGTTTTCTGTTCGGGCACACTGAAATCGGTGATACCGGCCAACGCCTTCGGCGCAATCGGCTCCAGCACTTTGCGAACCCGCTCTGCACCGCGATTGCGTACCACAAGAAACCGCGCCGATTCCGGCAGCCAGACCATCAGCACCAGCGCCAGTATCAACGGCAGGATACCGCCCAGCATCAGCAGGCTGTGCCAACCCATGCTGGGAATCAGTTTGGCCGACACGAAACCACCACAGGCCATGCCCAGATTGAACCCGCAAAACATGCTCGTCACCAGCAGCGACTTGAGCCGTTCGGGCGTGTATTCCGACAACAACGTGGTGGCATTGGGCATCGCTGCGCCAAGCCCCAGCCCGGTCAGCAGGCGCAGAACCAGCAGTTGATCGATGTTGCTGCTGTAGGCAGACGCCAGGCTGAAAAGACCGAACAGCAGCACCGCGACAACCAGCACCACTTTGCGCCCGAAACGGTCGGCCAGCGGGCCGGAACCCAGCGCGCCGAATACCATGCCGATCAGCGCAGCGCTCATCACCGGCCCCAAGCTGGCCCGATCGATACCCCAATCCTGACTGAGCGCCGGTGCAATGAACCCCATTGCGGCGGTATCAAGGCCGTCGAGAAAAACGATCAGAAAACACAGTGCGACCACTCGCCACTGATACCCGGACAACGGTTGCGCATTGATGAAAGCCTGAACATCGAGCGTGCCCGCCGCGGGCCTGCCGGCTGAAAGCGTCATGGAGGTGTCCTTCTATTTTTTTGGTCTTATTTTTATAGGGTCGCCTGCCGATGCAGGCACCGTGAAACGCACGCACATGATTCAGAAATCGAAAAACACCGTCTCCCCCTCGCCCTGCACACGGATGTCGAAACGATAGGCCGTTTGACCGTCATGCGTGCAGCGGCGTGCAATCAGTGTTTCACGACGGGGTGGCTGCTCGATCAGATTGAGCACCGGGTCCTGCGCATTGGCCTGCGCTTCGTCGTCGAAATACAACCGCGTCTGCAGATGTATGTTGATGCCACGGGCAAACAGCGAAACGTTGACGTGTGCAGCCATCGGCACGCCAGCTGCATTGCGCACCGTGCCAGGCTTGATGGTCTTCAGAATCCATTGGCCGTCGTCGGTGGTAGCCGTACGGCCGAAACCGTTGAACGGCCGCTCAGGGTCGAACTCGCGGTGATACACGCCCTGATGGTCGGCTTGCCAGAATTCCAGATACGCATCACGGATCAAATGACCGTTGCCGTCGAAAACATTGCCGACCAGCACGATGTGCTCACCCGGCGCATCGGGTCTGGCCATCTCGTTCCAGATTTCCAGCTCGCGGGTCGGATTGCCGGCCACCTGTGGTGCGAGACCGATATGCACATAAGGGCCAGCGGTTTGCGAAGGGGTTTCCTGCAGTAATTGAACGGGCATGTCGGGCCTCCTCAGCAGTTTTCGAAATGAGTCTTGCGCTGGCCGCGCAACACGATATCAAAGCGATAGGCCAGACAATCCATCGGATTGCCCATTCCCAGATCGAGCCTGGCAATCAGACTCTGCACCGCGTCCGGGTTGGCAATGGCCTTGACGATCGGGCAGATCGGAATCAACGGATCGCCTTCGAAATACAGCTGAGTGATCAGGCGCGTGGCAATCGACGGCCCACTGATCGACACATGAATGTGCGCCGGACGCCAATCGTTGGGGCCGTTGCGCCACGGGTAAGGGCCAGGCTTGACAGTGCGAAAGCTGTAATTGCCTTCGCTGTCGGTCAACGCACGTCCGACACCGCCGAAATTGGGATCGATGGGCGCCAGATAGGCATCGCGCTTGTGGCGATAACGCCCACCGGCGTTGGCCTGCCAGATCTCTACCAGCGTATGCGGAATCGGCTTTCCGTACTGATCACAGACCCGCCCGGCCAGCAGGATACGCTCACCGATAGGCAGCCCACCGTTGTTGAAATTGAGCAGCAGGTCGTTATCGTACGGGCCGAATTTCAAATGAGAGAAATCCGGGCCTGTGGTTTCGGAAATGGATTGCGGGATACTGACCAGCGCCTGGCGCGGCGAGCGCAGGATAGAGGTCTTGTAATCAGGTGTCAGCGCTTTGGGGTGCCAGTTTCGGTCACGGATGACGAAGCGGCTATTGTCCGCAGCAGACATGGCATTCTCCTTTTTCTTATAAGTAAGCGCGCAGGCGTCGATCGCTTGCGCTACAGGCTGCGGCGAAGTGTCGCGCGATTCATACTTACAGAGAAATGAAATAAAACCCGCCATCCATAACCGAATGGTTATGGATACTGCTCTTTGCGATACGCCTCTCCGACGCCTCGTAACTCATCCACACACCATTGCGCTGCGCGCGTCAGCGGCAAGGCCGGATTACTGCACAGGCCCACAGAACCACCCGGCTCGCGAATTCCCATGTCCAGCTCTACCAGCGTGCCGCCCTGCAACTCCAGCGACACGGCATCCAGCGGGGCGATCCAGATCGCGTCGCTGCACTGTACATAGCGACGGCTCAACGTAAGCGAAAGTGTTTCAAGGCGCTGACGCGGCATGCGGATACCGCACTGCACGAACAGGCTGTCGGCAAACTTGCGGATAGTCGTACCGGCAAGCGGCAGTACCAGCGGGAACTGCCCCAGACTTTCCGGCTTGAGTGGCGCGGCCAGTAACGGATGATCGCTACGTACCACCAGGGTCATCGACTCGTTGTACAGATGTTCGAAGGTCAGCCCCTGAATCTGCGGACTGTCAGTCATGCGCCCGACCACCAGGTCCAGCTCCCCTACCCTCAGTTGCGACAGCAAGTAAGCACTGGGGCCGGTCATCACGCTGACGATCAACGCCGGGTGCCGTTCGTGCAGGCGATGGACGACCTCCGGAACCAGAAGGCTTTCGGCCGTGGACAGCACGCCCAGCCTTGCCGTCACGGTTTCGTGCTCCCCGGAGCGCAAGCTGCTTACGCCCTCGCGCAGGGCCTGAACGCTGGGCCCGGCGAAGCGCATGAACGCCACGCCAGCCTCGGTAAGCGCCGCGCCGCTCTTGCTACGCACGAACAAGGTGGTCGCCAGCAGGCTTTCCAGTTCCTTGAGACTTTTTGACAATGCAGGCTGACTGATCGCCAGGATGTCGGACGCACGCGCCAGACTGCCCTGCCGGGCCACCTCGAGAAAGCAGACCAAATGGCGAAATTTGATGCGGGTATCGATATTCAATACGTGTCGGATCCGGGGAATAAAAAGAAACGCAGCTCAACGACTGAGAAAGGACGCCACTTGAGGGGCGTCGAAAGGCCAATCCAGTTCATCGCCAGTATCGACCCGGCGCAGCACCGGAACGCGCAACTCGTAACGCTCGAACAGTTGCTCATCCTCGCAGATGTCCACCAGCTCGACCAGCAGGCCATGTTCGATCGCAAACGGCAACAAAACGGATTCGGCAACCTCACAAAGAGGGCATCCCAGGGTGCTGAACAGCTGACATTCGGGTGGCATGAAAATGATCCTCGGCCAATCTGCAACCGAAAATTATTTTAGGCGCACCCAGTGATCACGTCGACACCCGGAAATGCGTCTTGCTGAAAGCGTTGGCGCGGTCCAGCACCGGCTTTTCGAAACAACGGTAACCGACCCAGCCGTAGCACACCGCTGCCGTCATCATCAGCAGTGCGAAGAACAGGTTGTCCAGGTAGCTTTCGGGCCAGGCACCCACCAGGCTCCAGACCCGCCCGATCACGCCCAGTACCAGCAGATGAGACAGATAAATTGTGTAGGACATATCGCCTACAGAGACTAGAAACCTCGGCACGACCAGCTGTCGACGACGCTCGAGTAAGGCGAGGTTCAGTACCAGCATGCCAAACGTCCCCCCGACGGCGAGCATGCGCAACAAGCCCTGACTGTCGTATAACCGGTAGTAACCGATAAGCGGCACGGCCAGCAACAGTGCGATCCCCAACGAAACCAGGACGGCAGCCGTCGGCACGCGTGCACTGTGACGACCGTAAAAGAACAAGGCCAGCGCTGCGCCGAGAATGAATTCAAGGGCGTAGGGGTGCAGAATAATCTTCAGTGCGGGGGAATAGTCCTGCCAGTCGGCCACCGCGTTGAATACGGTAATGGTCAACGCCCATCCGCCGAGCAAAAGCGGCAGGCTGCGCTCGTGAAATACCAGAAAACCGGAAAACACGACGTAGAACCAGAGCTCGAACAGCAGCGACCAGGCGACCATCACCAGCAGCACTTTATCGTTGGGCAACAGCAGGAAAGACATGATCAGACTGGACGACCCGTGCCCGCTATTGACCATGCCAGGCTGCACCAGATAGACCGCCAGCGTGATGAAAAAATACAGCCAGTACGTAGGGTAGATCCGCGACACCCGATTGAACAGAAAACGCCGGGCCTCGCCTGCGCTCTGAAACCGGCCACGGCTGACAATCACCATCACGAAGCCACTTATGACGAAAAACAGATCGACACCCAACTGGAAGAAATCGAGCAGTGGCGGGAGCAGAATGTCACCACCGGAAAACTTGCTCTCTACCGACATCATGTGAAACAAGACCACGCCAAGGACAGCTACGCCCCTGAGCCCTTGCAGGGAATACAGCCGCTCCATGCCTCTCTCCATTCAGCTCACCTGTCGCGCACCACGCATGCAGTCACGCGTGTGGAGCATAGCCAATGGCCAGAAATACGGAACCCCAATCTTCAACGTGTTGCGGTTTTTCCTGACCGATACTTTTGGAGTAAGGTGCAGCGGCACCGCCCAGCCCGATCGAACGATAGGGCAATCGAAGTGAACCTTCAGGAATCACCGGTACTCGAAACATCCATATGCCACCCAAACGGAGAAAATCATGGCCCGCCAAACCGCACAGAATGCTCAGGAAATCCTGAGAGCCGACTTCCAGGTACTGGTTGCCGACACTGAGAAACTGCTCGCGCATACCGCGTCTCTGGCAGGTGATCAGGCCGATGAACTGCGTGCCCAGATTCGCGAAAGCCTGCTGCGTGCCAAGGAAACGCTGAAGACCACTGAAGACTCGTTGCGCGAGCGTGGTGAGGCCGCTGTGATCGCTACCGAAGATTACGTTCAGAACAACCCCTGGCAGTCAGTCGGTATCGCCGCAGGTGTCGGCTTTCTGATCGGCCTGCTGGCTACAAGGCGCTAACATCATGACTCTGGGAACGGAATCAGCACCGCCCGAGGGAACTCCGGGCTCTTCACCGCGGCGTCTCGGCGCTGCATTCCTTGGCCTGCTGCACACTCACGTCGAGCTGTTCGGTATCGAACTGCAGGAGCAAAAGGCACGAACGGTCAGTCTGCTGCTGTTCGCGGGTCTGGCGCTGGTTTTCGGCCTGTTGCTGCTTACCGGTCTGTCGGCCTTGCTGTTGATCGTCCTGTGGGACAGCTACCGTCTGGCAGGTATCGTAGGCCTGTGCACGTTCTACCTGCTCGCCGCCATCTTCTGCGGATTGCGCTTGAAGGCAGCAATTTTCGACGAGTCTTCACCGTTCCACGCAACCCTCGAAGAGCTGGCCAACGACCGTGAGCGATTGATGCCATGAGTGAACCCAAGTCGCACCAGAGCAATACACGTCGAGAACTGCGCAAGGCACTGATCCGCCTGCGCATGGAGATGCATCGCCAGGAGATCCGCCACGAATCGACGCAACTGCTGCAGCCTTTGCAACGCTTCCGCGGAATTCGCCACGACTGGAAAAGCGCACTCGGCTTTCGCCACGCGCCACTCTGGGGAGTGGGTTCGGTTGCCCTGCTGGGCTTTCTGAGCGGCAAACGCGCCAAGACCGGCCGTACCAGCTTGCTGGGTCGTCTGTTGAAGCTGGGCATCACATTGACGCCATTGATCAAAGTCGCCATGCAGAGTCGTGCCATTCAGAATCGCAATCGCCGACTCTGATTGCGTCAGGTTGTTCGTGTGAATTATGCCTTTGACAAATGCCTGCCCCGGCCTGCCGGTGCAGGCATTTGTTTTTCCCGCGGGACTGTTTTCATCTGTCGACGCTTCAGGCCTTGCGACAGACGTGTCGAACCGGGAAGCTACGGCCACTATTACTGACGGAGTGAACGCCTTGGATTGGCAAACCCTGCTTAACCGCGAACGACTTGGCAAAACACTGCACAGCCCCGAAGAACTGGGACGCAGTCCGTTTCACAAAGACCATGACCGAATCATTTTTTCCGGTGCCTTTCGCCGTCTGGGACGCAAGACCCAGGTCCATCCGGTGTCCAGCAACGATCATATCCATACTCGCCTTACCCACTCTCTGGAAGTCAGCTGCGTCGGCCGTTCACTGGGCATGCGTGTTGGTGAAACCCTGCGCTCTGCCTTGCCCGACTGGTGCGATCCAAGCGACCTGGGAATGGTGATTCAGTCCGCCTGCCTGGCGCATGACATCGGCAACCCTCCGTTCGGCCACTCGGGCGAAGATGCGATTCGCAACTGGTTCAATCAAGCCGCCGGACGTGGCTGGCTCGACGCGATGAGCGAAACCGAGCGCAACGACTTTCTCAACTTCGAGGGCAATGCCCAGGGATTTCGGGTACTGACGCAGCTGGAATACCATCAGTTCGATGGCGGCACTCGCCTGACCTACGCCACGCTGGGCACCTATCTCAAATACCCGTGGACCGCTCGCCACGCAGACTCGCTGGGCTATAAAAAGCATAAGTTCGGCTGTTATCAGAGCGAGCTGCCGATCCTCGAGCAAATCGCCGGCAAGCTGGGTTTGCCACAGCTTGAAGAGCAGCGCTGGGCGCGCCATCCACTGGTCTACCTGATGGAAGCCGCCGATGACATCTGTTACGCGCTGATCGACCTGGAAGACGGTCTGGAGATGGACCTGCTGGAGTATGCAGAAGTGGAGTCGCTCTTGCTTGGGCTGGTCGGCGATGACCTTCCGGAAACCTATCGGCAGCTGGGCCCGGGCGATTCACGACGGCGCAAGCTGGCCATTCTGCGAGGCAAGGCTATCGAGCACCTGACCAACGCAGCCGCCAGAGCATTCGTCGAGCAACAGGATGCCCTGCTGGCCGGTACGCTTTCGGGGGATCTGGTCGAGCATATGCATGGGCCGGCCAAACGTTGTGTGCTGAATGCCAAGGACATGGCTCGCAAGAAAATCTTTCAGGACAAGCGCAAGACGCTGCATGAAATTGGTGCCTATACCACACTGGAAATTCTCCTCAACGCCTTCTGCGGTGCGGCGGTTGAACAGTTCGGTGGCAGAACGCCTTCCTTCAAGCACCGACGCATCCTCGACCTGCTGGGCAACAGCGCGCCAGATCCCAAGGCACCGTTGCATGCCTCCTTCCTGCGCATGATCGACTTCATTGCCGGGATGACTGATAGTTACGCCAGTGAAATGGCCCGGGAAATGACCGGCCGTTCCGGACAGATCTGACCCTGATCGACCAGTGTTGTACCTGAGCGCAGGCAGGTACAACGCTGGTCAGACGTGATTACCTCGTAAAACTCAGACACGCCCTACATGCATGTCAGACGAGTCCTATCGCAGCTTTTCTTGCATCCCTCAATAATTGCAGCCACTTCAACTGCCACCCCGGCGCATCCATCCATCCGCCTGCGATACCGACGAGTCCGCACGCTGCCTGCGGGGTTTGAACGCCTCGCCAGGGCCTTTCCGGAAACCACATGTCCACACACAGCCTGCGCATCCTCTTGGTGGAGGATCATCCGTTCCAATTGATCGCCACTCAGGTGCTGCTCAACAATCAGGGCTACTTCCTCCTGACTCCCGCCCTTACGGCCGCAGAAGCCATGGCCGCCATGCAGCGCAGCCCCGAGCCCTACGGGCTTTTGCTATGCGACCAGTGTCTGCCGGACATGTCAGGCCTGGACCTGATCGACGAGGCAGCCCGTCAAGGCTTGCTGCGCCAAGCCATACTTCTCAGCGGTTTGCCCGACGTACAGCTTGAAACCCTGAAGCAGCTCGCCAGTGAGCGAGATCTGCCCTTGCTCGGCTGCCTGAGCAAGCCCCTGCATGGCCCCGACCTCATCCAGCTGCTGACACACAGCGCTGACTGACGTCGGAAGGCCTGTCTACACGGTTTTAGAAACGCACGGCAACTATGAATATGCCCGTTGATGGAAAGACCGAGGCGATTGTGAATTTACAGTCGGATACGTAGGAAATCATCAACGCACACGACTGATGATTCCAGGAAGTAATAAACAACCCGTGCATCAATAACCAAACACACGCCGACATAAGCGTTAACGTTTAAACACGTTTGTGTTCAACGTAGGTTTTTACGTACTCCGATACGCTAATTATTGTAGGACTTTTCCTATATATGCCTGCCGAGCAAGTCTCTTTATGTGCCTGCCCGAACATCTGAGCTAAGGTGCGCGCTTTCTTCACCGCTTGTTATGGAATGGAATATGAACTCAGTTTTTATCATCGACGACCATCCGGTTATTCGGATGGCAGTCAAAATGCTTCTGGAAAACGAAAATTATGTAGTGGTGGGCGAAACCGATAATGGCGTCGACGCCATGCAAATGGTTCGCGAATGCATGCCTGACCTTATCATCCTCGACATCAGCATTCCCAAGCTCGACGGCCTTGAGGTGCTGGCCCGTTTCAACACCATGGGGCTGACCTCCAAGATCCTGGTGCTGACCTCGCAAACCCCCAACCTGTTTGCCATTCGCTGCATGCAATCCGGCGCTTCCGGTTATGTTTGCAAGCAGGAAGACCTGAGTGAACTGCTCAGTTCGGTGAAAGCGGTATTATCCGGCTACAATTACTTTCCCAGTCAGGCATTGACGTGTGCCGTTCGTGAAGACGGACAGACGAACGAGCTGGAACTGTTCAAGTTGGTCAATGATCGCGAACTGATGGTGTTGCAATTATTTGCGCAAGGCCGCTCCAACAAGGAAATAGCCAAGGGCATGTTTCTCAGCAACAAGACCGTCAGCACTTACAAAACACGACTTATGCAAAAACTGAAAACCAGAACCTTGGTAGAACTTATCGAGATGGCAAAACGCAACGCGCTAGTGTGAGAAACCGGATGCCCAAGCGCTTCAGACAATTATTAATACTGGCCACAGGCCTGTGCATGGGCTGGGGTGTTCAGTCCGGTATCCATGCGGCCGAACACTACACCCTGCTCGGTCGTTCGAGCCCTGCACACATGGATGTGAAGCTGGACGGCAGCCAATGGCAGTGGGTACGCGGTCAACGCGAACTTATTCTGGGCACCTCGAACCCCGATTATCCGCCCTTCGACATCACGATCTCGGGCAACGATTATGAAGGTATCACTGCCGATTACGCGGGCATCATTTCGGACGCACTGGACTTGCCGATCAGGGTCCAGCGCTTTGAAAACCGCGAGGCTGCGATCAAGGCCCTGGTCGCAGGCCAGGTCGACCTGCTGGGCACTGCCAACGGTTTCGAAGCGGTCGATCGCAATATCAGGTTGTCACAGCCCTACTCGGTGGACCAGCCCGTGCTGGTGACCCGGGTAGGTGAAACCCGCCCCCTGGACGATGGCTTGAAAGGCATGCGCCTGAGCATGGTCTATCACTACCTGCCGCCTGCAGAGGTCGAGGCAACGTACCCCGGTGCAACGCTCAAGACCTATCCCTCATTTCAGAACGCCATCAATGCTGTGGCCTTCAATCAGGCCGATGTCTTTCTGGGCGATACGATTTCCACACAGTACATCATCAACAAGGGTTATCTGAACAATGTGCAGATGTCGAACTTCGGCAAGCACGAGCCCAATGGCTTCAGCTTCGCTGTCAGTAATGGAAATACACAACTGCTCGGGGTCATCAACCAGACGCTGAAAGCGATCCCCGTCGATGAGCGCATCAATATTTCCAGACGCTGGAGCACGGGCAGCGATCTGATGCTCACTGACCAGAAGCTGCAACTGACGCAACGCGAGGAACGCTGGATCGCTCAGCACCCTACCGTACGCGTGGTGGTCAACGAAGCGTACGCTCCGCTGACGTTCTTCGATGCCAAGGGCAATTTTCGCGGCATAACCGCTGACCTGCTTGAACTGGTACGCCTGCGTACCGGGCTCAGGTTCGACGTCAAACGCTCGCCCAGCCTGACCGACATGCTGAGCCAGGTCGGCGAAGGCCGGGCGGACATGATCGGCGCGCTGGTGTCCAGCGATGAGCGCGAGGACCGCTTGAGCTTCACCCGGCCCTATATCGACAACTCGTTTGTGCTGGTCACCCGCAAGGATCAAGGCTCGCCCAGCTACCTGGAACAGATGGACGGCAAGCGCCTGGCAATTACCCAGGGCAGTCCGATGCTGGACTGGCTGCGCCGCAAATACCCAAGAGTCGTGCCACTGGAAATCGACAACCCGTTCCAGGCGCTGGACATGCTGTCGCTGGGCAGAACGGAAGGCGCAGTCATCTCGCTGCTCAGCGCAGACTACTTTCTGTCTTCCGGCATCTTTGAAGAGCGCCTGCAGATGACTGCCACCATTGGTGAGGATCCGGCACTGATCTCAATGGCAACCTCACGCAACGCCATCGAGCTGAGCTCTATTCTAGACAAAGCGCTATCGAGCATTGCCCCGCAGGATCTGGCAGCGATCAATAATCGGTGGCGAGTGTACACCCCTTCAAGTGCCAACTGGCATGACTACGAGCGTCTGATCTATCAGATTCTGATCGGTGCAGGCCTCTTGCTGCTCGGCCTGCTGGCCTGGAATGCCTGGATGCGGCGGCAGATCCGTCAACGCGAGGCAGCGGAGCGGGCCTTGGGCGATCAGTTCGAATTCATGCGGGCGCTGGTCGAAGGTACGCCTCATCCAATTTACGTGCGGGATCGCGAAGGCATGCTGCGCATGTGCAATGACAGCTACCTCAGAGTCTTCTCAGCACAACGCGAAGACATCATCGGCAAGAGTGCCACCGAAGGGGTACTGGGCAATGCCTTCGAAGCGCGGGAATACGCTGCCGACTATCAACGCGTCATGGCCAGCAATACCGCACTGATCCTTGACCGTCCGCTGCACATTGGCGACCGGCAATTGACCATCTACCACTGGATCCTGCCCTTTCGGGACTCGCTGGGCGAGGTACAGGGCATCATTGGCGGCTGGATCGATATCAGCGAGCGACGCCAGCTCATTGAAGACCTGCAGGCCGCCAAGGAACAGGCTGACGCCGCCAGTCGGGCCAAAAGCACGTTTCTTGCCACCATGAGCCATGAAATCCGCACGCCCATGAATGCGGTGATCGGAATGCTCGAACTGGCGCTCAAACGTGCCGATCATGGCGAGTTGGACCGTTCTGCCATCGAAGTTGCCTACAGTTCGGCCAACGATCTGCTGGACCTGATCGGCGACATTCTCGATATCGCGCGCATCGAATCGGGAAGGCTGTCGCTGAATCCGGAGCGCGCCAACCTGCGTCAACTGGTGGAGTCGGTACTCAGGGTATTCGACGGCCTGGCCCGCCAGAAGGACCTCGATCTAGTGTTGGAGCTGGACAGCAGGATCAACGCCGATGTACTGATCGACCCGCTGCGTTTCAAGCAGATACTGTCCAACCTGGTGAGCAACGCGATCAAGTTCACCCCGATGGGGCGCATCAGGATCGGACTGCAGGCCGCCGAGAGTCCGGACCCGCAAATGCTGCACCTGCACATTACCGTTCAGGACAGCGGCATCGGGATCAGCAGCGAGGACCAGCAGCGCTTGTTCGAACCCTTCGCCCAGGCTGACAACAGCGGGCAGATGGCGCGCACCGGTGCAGGTCTGGGGCTGGTGATCTGCCGCAGTCTGTGCATGATGATGGGCGGCGACCTCTCGCTCGACAGCACGCCAGGCCATGGCACACGGATCAGCATGAATCTGGTGCTGACCACACTTGAGCCGCTGACCGGACAGCCCGTTGCTGCGCCACCGGCCGCCGTGGCTCATCAGACGCTCAGGATCCTGATCGTCGACGACCATCCGGCCAACCGGCTGCTGCTTTGCCAGCAGCTCGGCTTTCTCGGCCATCACTGCGAAATGGCCGAAAACGGCGCACAAGGGCTTGAGCGCTGGAAGACCGACACATTTGACCTGGTGGTCGCCGATTGCAACATGCCGGTCATGAATGGCTATGACATGACCACTGCAATCCGCGCCCTCGAAAGCGCCGACGACCAGCCACGCTGTCCCGTCTGGGGCTTCACGGCCAATGCGCAGCCTGATGAAATCGAGCGCTGTCGTGCAGCGGGCATGGACGACTGCCTGTTCAAACCCATCAGCCTTTCGATGCTCAGCGAACGGCTGGCAGCCATTTCACCACTGGCGCACACGCCCCTTCCGTTCAGCCTCGACAGCGTCAGCAACCTGACCGGTGACCGGCCGGAAATGGTTGAACGCCTGCTTACACAATTACGGCAGAGCAACCACGAGGACCGGTTATTGCTGGCCAGACTGACGCCGGAAGACAATCGCGATAAAACTCGCGACCTGGCCCACAGGATCAAAGGTGCAGCGCGCATCATCAGTGCTTCGAGGCTGGTCGATGCCTGCGAGGCGCTTGAACAGGCCTGCGAACCTGGCATGCCGGATGAACAGTTGCGTCTCTGCCAACAGGTTGTCGAACTGGCAATGATAGAGCTGGAAGACGCGCTGATTCTGCAACAGGCAAAAGCTGATGACTAAAGGCGCTGCGGCGAAGGTGTAGCGAGGGGGACAGGCAGGGAACAGCAAGGGAAGCAGGCGTTGCCCGCTTCCCGTTACATCAGGCGGCCGGGTTGATTTCTTTTTCCGGGTACCAGACGTCGATCAGCGGGCTGACGGTGACTTCTGTCAGTTCGCTGCGGCCTTTGAGCCAGGCTTCAACAGCTGCACGCTGCTCTTCGCTGACCGAGCCACGCTTGCTCAGGCAAACCAGACCGAAGTCGTCGCCGCCCACATAACCAAGACCGTTGGCTTCCATTGCTTCTTTAAGGAAAGCGTCAAGGAAAGCGTCGATTGCCTTGTCATCCAGCTCTTGCTTGAAGTCCAGGTTCAGTTCGAAACCCAATTCCTGGAACTCGTCCACACACAGTTTTTTGCGCAGACGGCGGGAGCGGTTAGTGGCCATGGGACAATCCTCATCAATAAATATCGGGCGGCACTTTACCAGCTTGGCGATTTAAAAGCCCGACAATTACGGTCCGCAATGGACATCCGGTGTTGCGGCAGCGATGCGGACCCGATTGATAAAAAATACCGTTTACCCGCTTGCCCCCTATCACAAGCCTGCCCTGCTTGGGGCATAATGCGCATCGTTTCATGCGTGGCATCATGTGTTACAAAAAAGCCCGCCTCGCATTCACTACTATAGTTATCACCATCGCATCGAAATAGTTACCGAGGGAATTCATCCATGCCCTCTTTTTTATTTCCCTCTTTGCAGTAGGGTTTTATTCAATGATCAAGTCGCTACGTCCATTGTTGCTCGCGTCACTCCTTTTGCCACTGGCTCTACCCTCCTACGCTGCCGTCATCAACACCACGTTGCCCCCCAAGGTTCAGCAGGCTCTGAAAGCCAGCAAGCTCGGCGATGAAGCGCTCTCGCTGGTCATGTTGCCGCTTAACGGTCCAGGCACACCGACCGTGTTCAACGCCGACGTATCGGTCAATCCGGCTTCCACCATGAAGCTGATCACGACCTACGCCGCACTCGAAATGCTCGGCCCTACCCACCAGTGGAAAACCGAATTCTTCACCGACGGTACCCTGAGCAACGGCGTGCTGCGCGGCAATCTGTACCTCAAGGGCGGTGGCGATCCCAAGCTGAACATGGAAAAGCTCTGGCTGCTGATGCGTGATCTGCGCGCCAACGGGGTACAGCAAGTGACCGGGGACCTGGTACTGGACCGCAGCCATTTTGTGCAACCGCAATTGCCGGAGTTCAACGACGACGGCAATGACGATAACAAGCCGTTTCTGGTCAAGCCCGACGCGCTGATGGTCAACCTCAAGGCCTTGCGCTTCGTGACCCGCAACGACGATGGCAGGATTCTGGTTTCGGTCGAACCGCCGATTGCCAGCATTCGCATTGACAACCAGGTCAAGGCGAGCGCCTCCAGGCAATGCACCGGGGATGTCCGCTACAACCCGGTCACCCAGCCTGACGGCAGCGTCAATGTGACGGTGACCGGTCAGTTGGGCAACGGCTGCAATTCGCAGACCTACCTTTCCCTGCTGGACCATCCGACCTACGCTGCAGGCGCGGTGCGGGCCATCTGGCAGGAACTGGGCGGCACCATTCAGGGCAAGGACCGGGTGGGTGTTCTGCCCGGCAATGCCAAGCTGCTGGCCAAGGCGTTCTCGCCGGACCTGGTGGAAGTGATTCGCGACATCAACAAATTCAGCAATAACACCATGGCCCAGCAACTGTTCCTGAGCCTGGGCGAAGAGTTTCGCAACGAGGCTGATGGTGACGACGGCAAGGCCGCACAACGCGTCATTCGTCAGTGGCTGGCGAAAAAAGGTATCACCGCGCCGCACCTGGTCATGGAGAACGGCTCCGGGCTGTCGCGTGCAGAACGTGTCAGTGCCCGTGAAATGGCCATAATCCTGCAGGCTGCGTGGCGCAGCCCCTATGCTGCCGAATTCATGAGTTCGATGCCGCTGGCAGGTCTCGACGGCACGATGCGCAAACGCCTGAAGCGCACCCCGCTGCTGGGTGAGGCACACATCAAGACCGGCACCCTGAATACCGTCCGCGCCATTGCCGGCTTCAGCCGCGACAGCAACGGCAACACCTGGGCGGTCGTGGCGATCCTCAATGACCCGCGTCCGTTTGGCGCATCCTCGATACTGGACGAGGTGCTGGTCGATCTGTATCGACAGCCGAAACTGACCAACACCACGGTATCGATCCAGCAATAATGGGCCGAAGCAGACACTCGGCAGACCCGCTTGCAAAGCGGGTCCGTCTGCATCAGATCTGCTCGGGTTCGACGCGATCGCGGCCGGCCTGCTTGGCGGCATAGACACCCGAGTCGGCGCGCAACAGCATTGCGTCGATACCCTCGCCCGTTCGCCAGCTGGCGATCCCGAAGCTGGCCGTGACCACCTGATCGACGCCCTCGATGACCTGATTGCGCAGCCCCTCGCGCAGGCTCAAGGCCAGTTGATAGGCCTGAGAGCCGCGTGCGCCAGGGCAGATCACCATGAACTCTTCGCCCCCCAGACGACAGAACACGTCATCGCTGCGCAGACGCTGACTGATCTTTTCCGAAATCGCCTTGAGCACCTGATCGCCCGCGGCGTGCCCGAAGCGATCATTGATACGCTTGAAGTGATCGATATCGAGCATGATGACCGACAGGTTACCGCCGTGCCGATCGATCCTTTTCAGTTCAGCCTGCATCCGCTCCTGGAAATAGCGACGATTGTAGGCCCCCGTCAGCACATCGGTGACCGACAGTGCACGCAGCTCCTGTTCGACGCGCTTGAGGTCTGTGATATCCGAGACAAAGCCGTGCCATAACACGCTGCCGTCAGCCAGCCGTTCCGGCGTGGATGCAGAACGCAGCCAGCGCTGCCCCTTGCGTGGCAAATCCACCCGGTATTCTTCGCTCCAGGGGGTCAGATGCTTCGCACTGGCAAGAATCGAGCTTCTGACCCGTGTCAGGTCCGTCGGCTGGATACGTCGCAGAACAGTCTCGGCATCACCCAGCAACTGCGCGTCGTCTACTTCGAAGAGTTCGCACATGCCGGCGCTGGCGTATCTGAAACGTGCGCTGCCGTCCAAGGCCAAGTGGTATTGATAAATACCGCCAGGCACCTGCGAGCCCAGCTTTTTCAACAATTGCCCCTGCTCGGCAAGGGCTTCGTTGACACGCTTGTGCTCAGTCACGTCGATGCACACAGCCAGATACCCGGTCCATAGCCCCTGATCGTCCCGAACGGCGGTGACCAGCATATTCACCATGAGCGTGCTGCCGTCACTGCGCTGAAGGGTCCATTCCTGCGAGGGATGATTACCGTCCTGCACAGCGTCGAGAAACATCAGACGTGAAGCGGTAATCGGCTGCCCCCGCTCCTTGCTCAACACGCTCGCGCGGGCCTCCAGTTCGGCCGATTGATAAAGGTCCATAAGCCGAAACTTGCCCAGCACCTCTTCCTGCGAATAACCCAGCATTTTCTGCGCGCCGACGTTGAACGTCTTGATCAGCCCGTCCAGATCGGTTGCGATAATCGCCACTTCGGTCGCTGCGTCCAGCACGCTGCGCAATTGCCCGTGTGCAGCTCTCAGCTGTTGCTCGCGCTGACGCAATTCGCGGGTACGCTGCGCCACACGCTGCAAGGCTCGCTGACGCTGGCTGATCAGGCTGTAGAGCAAAGCGCTGAGCATCAGGCTCAAAAGCCCGCCAAGCCACAGTACCCGACCCGGCATGATGGTCTGGTTGCTCTGGTTGAAGATCTCCGTAGGACGAACCTCGACCAGATAATCCCTGTCGCCCAGGCTCAGCAGGCTGCTGGCATACAACTGATTATGTATCGCCGCGACTGGCGACTGATAAACCTGCTCCGGCTTTGCCGGCGAGCTGAGGTCAAGCATGGTCACGGCAAGATTGTCCTGTTCCGCTGTGCCGATGCTCATCAATTGCGCCAGGCTGATGACTGCAGTGACATAGCCCCGCAACTCCGATGGCGACTCGCCAATCGAGAACACCGGCGCCACCAGCAAAATTCCATAGGTGTCGGACGGGTCCAGCGCCAGCAGACTGATACGAGGCGTAGCGACAATGCGCTTGAGCAAACGCGCGCGCTCGAGAGCGACATGACGCACCGGCTCCGAGGCAATATCGAACCCTGACGGTGTGGGAATTTTGCTGAGAGTCTGAATGAACCGGACCGGAAAATACTCGCTCCGCATACCGGCGGCTTTCAAGGCACCGGTTTCATCCATCTCGCGTATGGCGTATCCGGCCGAGCCTTCCGCGCGTGCCTGCTCTTCGAAAGCAACCCGGTCGGTCGACAGCACTTTGGGGTTCCAGGCATACGCCTGGGTGCCGATCAGCAACGGCGCGACAAAGCCGTCGAACTCCGACTGTTCAACCTGATGGGAAAAAATAAAGAAACGGCACAGGGTATCCAGTCGCGTGACCTGCCGATCCAGACGTTCCTGGAGGCGGCTGAAGCGCTCCGCTGCAAGCATGTCGAAGCGCTGGCGCAGTTGCCGCTGGTACAGCTCATTGTCAGCCAGCGCCAGCATGACTGTCAGTGCCGCTCCGACCATTAACGCCAAAACGGCAACCGGCCACGCCGAGAGCTGGCCATTGATGAAACTCAGAATTCTGAGCCTGAACCGTTTCGCTGTCATACACAGAAACCCATGACGCCAACATGCTGAAGCGTCAAGCTGGCTATGACTTCTGTTATAGCTATTCGCCAGTAATTTTCATAGTAAGCGATGAGCAAACCCGTACAAAACTGTTACAAGTCGCCCATCGCATGCAGGGATCAGGCTCGCGCCATTATTTTCCAGGCGCGGTGAATCTTGCCGTTACGAGCAAAATCCGGATCGATGGTTTGTGCAGTAATATCCTCGACCGCATAACGCTGACTCAGGTTTTCATCCAGCACAAACTTGCGGAAGTTATTGGAGAAGTACAACACGCCACCTGGAGCCAGGCGCGCCATGGCCAGATCGATCAGCTCGACCTGATCACGCTGCACATCAAAAATACCTTCCATACGCTTGGAATTGGAGAACGTCGGCGGGTCGATGAAAATAAGGTCGTATTCGTCGCGGTTGGCCTGCAGCCAGGCCATCACATCACCTTGCTCCAGACGATTCTTGTCGGAAAAACCGTTCAGCGACAGGTTGCGACGCGCCCAGTCCAGATAGGTGCGGGACAGGTCGACGCTGGTGGTGCTGCGCGCGCCGCCCTTCGCGGCATGCACACTGGCGGTCGCTGTGTAGGCGAACAGATTCAGAAAGCGCTTGCCGGAAGCCTCGCGCTGGAGACGCATGCGCATCGGGCGGTGATCGAGAAACAGACCAGTGTCCAGATAATCGGTCAGATTGACCAGCAGCTTGACGCCGCCTTCGCTGACTTCCAGAAACTGGCCCTGGGCGCTTTGGCGCTCGTACTGTCTGGTGCCGCTCTGCCGCTCGCGACGCTTGATCACCACGCGGTTCTTGTCGATGTTCAGCGCCTGCGGGATGGCCGCCAACGCATCGAACAGTCGGGCCGAGGCCTTTTCCGGATCAATGGACTTGGGCGCTGCGTATTCCTGAACATGAACCCAGTCGTGATACAGATCGATCGCCAGCGAATACTCGGGCATGTCGGCGTCGTAGACACGGTAGCAATCGATCCCCTCGCGACGTACCCACTTGCCCATCAGCTTGAGGTTCTTTTGCAGGCGATTGGCAAACATCTGCCCGCCTTCGCTCAGGCGCGCCTGTTCGACCACCACTGGTTCCGGCTTGATCGGGTTGCCGTTCTTGTTGAGTTTCCTCTCAACGACCTCAACCTCGACAGGGTTTTCGCGCTCGATCTGACGCTGTTCGGGCGTGCGACGCTCGCCCGTCACGAACTGGTCGGGCGTGACCTTGATCAGCAACAGTTTGCACGGCAACGCACCGTTCCAGAATGAATACTGTTTGTGACTGCGAATCCCCATCCGCTTGCCCAGGTCTGGCGCGCCAGTGAACACCGCAGCTTCCCAGTTAAGACAGGCTTGACGGAGGCGCTCGCCCAGATTCTGGTAGAGATACAGCAGGCTGGCCTCATCCCCCAGACGCTCACCGTACGGAGGGTTACAGATCACCAGACCTTTCTGGTTCTGATCCGGACGCGGTTCGAAGGTCGCAACTTCGCCCTGATAGACCTTGATCCAGTCACTCAGACCGGCCCGCTCGATGTTGTTTCGCCCTGGCTGGATAAGCCGCGGATCGGCTTCGTAGCCCCGGATCCATGCAGGCGTTTTGGCCAGGCCTGCTTCTGCGCGTGCCAGCGCTTCGTCGTGCAGCTTGCGCCACAGCGCCGGAACGTGACCGAGCCAGGCAGAAAAGCCCCAGCGTTCGCGCTTGATGTTCGGGGCGATGTCGGCGGCGATCATGCCCGCCTCCACCAGAAACGTACCGACACCGCACATAGGGTCGGCCAGTGCACCGCCCTCGGCGGCAATGCGCGGCCAGCCGGCGCGGATCAGGATCGCAGCGGCGAGGTTTTCCTTCAGCGGCGCAGCGCCTTGCTGCAGGCGATAGCCACGCTGGTGCAGGCTGTGACCGGAGAGGTCGAGGGACAGAATGGCCTCGCCTCGATCCAGACGCAGGTGCACACGCAGATCGGGGTTGATCTTGTCTACCGACGGGCGCTCGCCATCCGGTGTACGCAGCTTGTCGACGATCGCATCCTTGACCTTCAATGCACCGAAGTGGGTGTTATCAATACCCGAACCATGACCACTGAATTCCACCGCGATGGTGCCATCGGATTCGAGATGATCCTGCCACTCGACATCGAGCACGCCGTGGTACAGGTCTTCGGCGTCCTTCATCGGGAAGCGCTTGAGTACCAGCAACACGCGATTGGCCAGCCGCGACCAGAGACACAGCCGGTAAGCCGTCTCCATATCGGCAGAGCCGCGAATGGCCGAAGTATGCTCGCGGGTCTCTTGCAGACCCAGCGCCGTGGCCTCCTCGGCAAGCAGACCTTCAAGGCCTTTGGGGCAAGTGAGGAAAAGTTCGTAGCGATCCGACATGTGTATTCCAGGGCCTGAGCCGTCAGCGGCGGGCAACGCATTGCCCTGCCAGATTTGAACAGGCGTCTTTCGTGGAGAACGCCTGCGTGGCACATATGTGTGCCGGTCCACCGCATGATCCTGTCATCTCATTGCGGCAGTTTTCGGGCGTATTAGAACAGATATCTGCCGGGACGATGTTGGCAATAAAAAGACGCAATTAAAAAGTCGTGCTGAAAAAGTCACATTTCCACTGCATTCGTTACGACCCTTCGTCGCTTAAGCGGCAAAGGCACTAGGCCACCATATGAGTCTGATAAGCGATCTCACCTGGCTTGCAAACCCCCACCTCAACGGGGCTGCAGCAAAAAACGCCTCTGAAGTACAGTCACGCTTATTGCTCGACAGACCTGAATGTGACGTGCTTATGACAAAACGATCATTCACACCGACCTGGGCTTTGGTTAGAAATCGTCTCAGGTCATCTCCGCAACGGTTATGACATCAAAGGCCCGTGACGCCGGCAACGGGCCCCAACGGCAGAAGACTCTGCCCGACCTCACCACGGGGTCTCAGGGATATTACAGTCAACAGACGAGGGCATTACCCTATGAGAAGACTTAAGCGTGATCCGTTGGAAAGAGCATTTTTACGCGGATATCAATACGGCGTTCATGGTAAATCCCGTGAGCTTTGCCCTTTTACTCTACCGTCAGTACGCCAGGCATGGATCAATGGCTGGCGCGAAGGACGCGGCGACAACTGGGACGGTATGACCGGCACTGCGGGCATCCACAGACTCAACGAACTTCACGCGGTCGGATGAGGCGATTCACATAAAGACTGTCAGGCCTCTGTCGGGCCATCAACATGATTGACTGATTCACACCTGTACCATGCACGCCCGACCCGGGCGGCGGGCCAACGCCCAGGGGCTCTCTCGAGGAGCCCCTTTTTTTTACCTTCTACTTATTCAACGCGCTGCCTGGCATTGCCGCAATGGCGTCCACCGACTCTCGAATCAGCGCAGGGCCCTTGTAAATGAAACCGGAATAGATCTGCACCAGGCTGGCACCCGCAGCGATTTTCTCGGCAGCGTGCCTGCCTTCTGTGATACCGCCCGCAGCTATGATCGGCAGACGACCCGCCAGTTCAGCGGCCAGCACCTTGACGATATGCGTGCTTTTCTCCCGAACCGGCGCGCCCGATAGCCCTCCCGCTTCGTCGCCATGCGGCAACCCTTCCACGCCCTGGCGGCTGAGCGTTGTGTTAGTGGCAATCACCGCATCCATGCCTGACTCGATCAATGCAGACGCCACCAGCACGGTTTCTTCATCGCTCATGTCCGGAGCAATCTTGATCGCCAGCGGCACGCGCCTGCCATGCCGTTGCGTCAGTTCCTGCTGACGCAGGCTAAGTGCCTCGAGCAGTTGCTTGAGCGAATCACCGAACTGCAGGCTGCGCAGCCCAGGCGTGTTGGGTGAACTGACGTTGACGGTAATGTAGCTGGCGTGCGCGTACACCTTGTCCAGACAGATCAGGTAATCGTCCACCGCACGCTCGACGGGAGTGTCGAAGTTCTTGCCGATATTGATGCCCAGAATGCCACGATACTTTGCAGCTTCGACGCGGGACACCAGATGGTCGACCCCCAGATTGTTGAAGCCCATACGATTGATGATCGCCTCGGCGTGCGGCAGACGGAAAATGCGCGGCTTGGGGTTGCCCGGCTGGGGACGTGGCGTCACCGTGCCGATCTCGACGAAGCCGAAGCCCAGTTGCGCAAAGCCGTCGATAGCCGCACCATTTTTGTCCAGACCCGCTGCCAGCCCTACAGGGTTGGGAAAGTCCAGCCCCATGACACTCACCGGCAACTTCGCCGGGGACTTGCTCAGCAGGCCATTGAGGCCCAGCCGTCCGCCTGCACCGATGAGGTCCAGCGACAGGTCATGAGAGGTTTCCGGGGAAAGTTTGAACAGTAACTGGCGGGCCAGGTTATACATGGCGGGATGGGCTCGTGAGCAGCTGAATTCAGGGTGGCGATTATAGACGTGTGCAGGCCTGTCAGGCGAGGCATGCGACAAACTTGTTGCCCGTTCCTCCCCGACGATGGCATATGCCTTGCTTGAAACCGCTATCAGCAAGCACTCACTCCAATGGCGGAGCGGTGCATGGACAATGGCGTCGCTTCGACACTTGCGCTGGCACTCAGCGTTATACATAAGTCCGAGAGAACCCGAACACAGGGTTTTTCACGCTTCTGCCCGAAGGGCGCAGGGGCGACCGGGGCGGCGATCCGCCTTGTTCGCTCGTACGACCTCCGGCCAGAATCAAAACAGACTTGTATATAACGAAGAGCGCACCGGCATCGGGTCGGACGACGCCTTTTTTCTGGATGGGCTTTTTATGAAATGCTGCTATGACTGAACGAACCAGCAATGCGCTGGACTGGGTGGCCGGTAGCGATGCCCCGGAAATGAACAGCCTGGACGTGGGCTTCATGGCTCTGACCGACTGTGCTCCGCTGGTGGTCGCTGCAACCCAGGGTTTCGCCCAGCCTTACGGGCTCAGCCTGAACCTTCAACGTCAGACCTCCTGGGCCGGACTGCGCGATAGACTGGTCAGCGGACAGCTCCAGGCTGCACACAGCCTGTATGGGCTGATCTATGCCGTCGAACTGGGGATCGGCGGCGGCGCCGCGACCGACATGGCCATCCTCATGGGCCTCAACCAGAACGGCCAGTGCATCAATCTGTGCCGCGAATTGCAGCAGGCTGGCGTGACCACTCCTGAGGCACTGGACAAACGTGCGCACCAAAGCGGTTCAAGACTGACCTTCGCCCAGACCTTTCCTACCGGCAACCACGCCATGTGGCTCTACTACTGGCTCGCCAGCCAGGGCATTCATCCACTTGATGATGTGAACAGTGTCGTGGTGCCGCCCACTCAAATGGCGCAACACCTGCGGGCCGGGCGAATCGACGGTTTTTGTGTCGGCGAACCCTGGGGAGCCCGTGCAGTGCAGCAACAGCTGGGCTTCACCATGGCGACCAGCCAGGCGATCTGGCCGGATCATCCAGGCAAGGTTTTAGGCTGCACCCGCGAGTTTGTCGAGCAGAACCCCAATACGGCCAGAGCACTGATCATGGCGGTGCTTGAAGCCAGTCGTTTCATCGAGCAAAGCGATCATAACCGGCGCAGCACCGCACAATTACTCAGCGGTGCCGATTACCTGGACACCTCGCTGGACTGCATCGAGCCGCGTCTGCTCGGCCAGTACAGCGACGGCCTTGGCAATCGCTGGCAGGACCCCCACGCCGTCAGCTTCCACGACCAGGGACAGGTCAATTATCCCTGGCTGTCCGACGGCATGTGGTTCATGACGCAGTTCCGGCGCTGGGGACTGTTGCGTGAAGACCCGGACTATCTGGCTGTCGCCAGCCGTGTCCAGCAGCTGGACCTGTACCGTCAGGCGGCTGGCGCGCTGGGCATCGACGCCCCGAGTGCAACCCTGCGCAGCAGTCAATTGATCGATGGCAGGATCTGGGACGGCAGTGATCCGGCTGGCTACGCACGTAGCTTCAAGCTCCACTCGCTGGCCGACAATGCGCCCGCGATGGCCAGTCGCTGACGGAGAACGTGACCATGCTGCGCATCCTGCTTATCAATGACACGCCCCGAAAGGTCGGCCGCCTCAAGTCTGCGTTGGTAGAGGCCGGTTTCGAGGTGATCGACGAATCCGGACTGACCATTGACCTGCCCGCCCGCGTCGAAGCGGTGCGCCCGGACGTCATCCTGATCGACACGGAATCCCCCGGACGCGATGTGATGGAGCAAGTGGTGCTGGTCAGCCGTGACCAGCCGCGACCCATCGTGATGTTTACCGACGAGCACGATCCGGGGGTGATGCGCCAGGCCATCAAGTCCGGGGTAAGCGCGTACATCGTCGAAGGTATCCAGGCCCAGCGGCTGCAACCGATTCTGGATGTGGCGATGGCTCGCTTCGAAAGCGATCAAGCGTTGCGTGCACAACTGCATGCCCGCGACCAGCAACTGGCCGAGCGCAAGCGCATCGAACTGGCCAAGGGGCTACTGATGAAGATGAAGGATTGCAACGAGGAGGAGGCCTACACGCTGATGCGGCGGCAGGCAATGAGTCGCCAGCAGAAGCTGATTCAGGTGGCCGAGCAGATTATCGCAATGAGCGAACTGCTGGGCTGAACGAACGAAGAACGCCTGCTCGCACAGGCGCTCTTCAGATATCACGCTGACGTGGCGTGTCAGCTCAGCCGCACATCTTTCATCGCCGGGATGTAGCCGTAGTCATACTCTTCCTGCACAAACGAGCGGTCGCCCTTCAACAGGATTCTGACCGTCGGCGCCTCGGTGCCGCCGATGCGATAGTCCTCACCCGTGGTGGGTACGCTGTCGATGAACGAGGTCACCAGACCGTTCGGCATCACGCAGTGTGAGTAAGTCTGGAATGGCTGGGCAGGCGGATTGCCAAGCACAAGGCCGGAAGCATTCATCGGCCGGTAAGGCCCGAACAGGTGTTCGCCGACAAACCCGTAAACGCCATCCGGCCCGGTAACACCGTCGGCATAGGTGAACTTGTGGCTGATGGTAAACAAGTAATACTTGCCGTCCTGAAAGACATAATGCGGGCGCTCGGTCTGGTCATTGACGCCAACGGCAGTAACCAGTGGCGGAAGTATTTCCCATTCATCGCCACTGAGGTCTTTCGCGACAGCCAGGCCGATACAACCCACCTGAAACCTGGCACCGCCCACTTCTTCATGACCCGGCGGCACAGGGCCAAGTTCAGTGGCCCCTATTGTATGCGAGCCGCGTTCGCCGGCGACATTACCTTCAAAAACCATGTACAACTTGCCATCCTGAGGATCAATAAACGGACTGGGGTCGCGGAAGTTCCAGGTCGCGTTCTGCGCTTCGGTCTGGTAATACTTTCCGTCGGCCTCGAACAAGGTATGGACTTGCGTAAAGTCTTTCAACTCCACGCCCTTGTCGGAAGTCACAATACGGCCACGTACTTTGGCAATCGCCGCCCCCGGCGTTACACACGTGTAGTACAGATCGATATCACCTTTATCGTTCAACAATACCGGTGTGCCCGCCCACTCGCGGGTGGTGGGTGATACGCCTTCGGCCATGACACGGCCACCGAAGATCCAGTCCTTACCGGTACGCGAGTACCAATAGCACATGCGTGCCCGGCCGTGACGATCTTCCCAGTCACGCTTGATGTCGTAGCGGCCATTGGCACCGACGTACTGAGGATCGTCGGGGTGGCGGTCGGCCGTCAGCGTGACGATCACCGACCAACCGTTGACTGAAACCACGGTGCCGTCGAGCTCTCGCAACGGCATGGTGTCCCAGATGAATACGGTATCACTCATGACCGGGAAATCAGCCCGTACCAATGGCTGCGTGGTGGTCGGATCATTTTCATTGACCTTCAGCGCATCAGCCCGGGACCAGACTGTCGCTGCGTAATTGATGTTACTCATGATGATGTCCTTTATGTATGAGCGCCTGTAGAAGCGGCGCAGAGAGGAAACAACACGGCACGCAGGGTGGCGATGCCGGGATGTATTCAGAGCAGGACTCTATTTCGCCAGGTGCACATTGCCGCGTGCAGAAAACCGGCAGAAAAGAGCGAGTAGTCGATTACCGTCACGGTAATCATGTCGCCAATGTGACAAACAGCCTGAACGTACCAGCCGTTATAGAGTGAAGAGTGGAATTGCCATTTCGTCATCGATGGCCCGCGTTGTTCGCGGCAATAAGGATGCTGTCAGAGATCATTTGGAAAGTAAATTAAATATTTACCGGGCACGTTCGGAGCGACAATAAAAACTGCATCAATCCTCTTTTAAACGGAATGATCATTGCTTATTAAGCCCGTCATACAAAGGCATCGAAACAGCATCATTACGACAGCACCGCACACCTAAAATAGTGGCACTTGGCAAATAATATATACATGCTCTGAACACCCGATAAATCATTCATCAATCCTGCCGTGCGCGGTCATTATCAAACCGGTTGATATTAACTTTACTCTTCCGGCAAGATGAGGTCCCGCCCGTTTGGCGCTACTGCAAGCGACCGAAATGGGCGCTGGCCTCAACGCCCTTTTTTGCAGCGCCTTTACCAGCCGTCGCCCGATTCAAGGTCATGGCATACGTTGCGAACGTCACTAAATTGCCCGAAGCTCGTGGCGAAGCGCTTGCCGCTCCATTGGCCCGTCTTTTGCTTTAGCAACCGCACCGATAGCCAACGGCGGCTATCACCTTGATTTACGACAAAGACGTCGCTCATCTCTTTTCGCTCACGTGGACAGAGAGGCGACGTCTTTTGCGTTTTGGCCCCGGTGAAGGGGGTCGGTGGGGTCGCCGTCATTCGGAACACTCCACCACAGCGTCTGGAATATCCCCTGTCGCGGTCATGGCCCGACTGACTAACTAGCAGATGATGAGGTGTGCACATGGATACAAGTTTCTGGAAAGCCGGCCATAAACCGACCCTGTTTGCGGCGTTCCTCTATTTCGATCTGAGCTTCATGGTCTGGTACCTGCTCGGCCCGCTGGCGGTACAGATTGCGACTGACTTGCACCTGACCACCCAGCAACGCGGCCTTATGGTCGCCACGCCGATTCTGGCGGGTGCGGTGCTGCGCTTTTTCATGGGCTTGCTGGCTGACCAGCTGTCGCCCAAGACCGCAGGCATCATCGGCCAGGTGATTGTCATCGGCGCGCTGTTGGCGGCATGGCAACTGGGCATTCATACCTACGGGCAGGTACTGCTGCTGGGGTTGTTCCTGGGTATGGCCGGCGCTTCATTCGCCGTCGCCCTTCCCCTGGCGTCGCAATGGTATCCACCGCAACATCAGGGCAAGGCAATGGGCATCGCGGGCGCGGGCAATTCGGGCACCGTACTGGCCGCGCTGATTGCGCCGGTGCTGGCCGCGAGTTTCGGCTGGGGCAACGTATTCGGCCTGGCGCTGATCCCGCTGGTGCTGACCCTGATTGCGTTCAGCCTCATGGCGCGCAACGCCCCAGAGCGCAGCAAACCCAAATCCATGGCGGACTACCTCAAAGCACTGGGGGATCGTGACAGCTGGTGGTTCATGTTTTTTTACAGCGTGACATTCGGTGGCTTCATCGGCCTGGCCAGCGCCCTGCCCGGCTATTTCAATGATCAATATGGCCTGAGCCCGATCACTGCCGGCTACTACACCGCCGCCTGTGTTTTCGGCGGCAGCCTGATGCGCCCCCTCGGCGGCGCGCTGGCTGATCGCTTTGGCGGGATTCGCACGCTGACCGTGATGTACGCCGTTGCGGCCATCGGGATCGCAGCGGTGGGCTTCAACCTGCCGAGCTCGTGGGCAGCACTGGCCCTTTTCGTGGCCGCGATGCTGGGGCTGGGGGCTGGCAATGGCGCAGTCTTCCAGTTGGTACCGCAGCGTTTCCGCAAGGAAATCGGCGTCATGACAGGGCTGATCGGCATGGCCGGCGGTATCGGCGGCTTCCTGCTGGCAGCCGGGCTGGGCACCATCAAACAGAACACCGGCGACTATCAGTTGGGCCTGTGGCTGTTTGCAGGCCTGGCGGTCCTGGCCTGGTTTGGCCTGCTGAACGTCAAACGCCGCTGGAGAACCACCTGGGGTTCGGCTGCCGTGACTGCGGCACGGGTCTGAGCCGCGCATGGCGCTGCAACTTCAGTTTGCCCAGTTCAGCGCCAGCGGTCCGCGAGCGGAGAACCAGGACGCTCTGCGCCTGGTAACTCCAGCCCCGGCACTGGCTGCCAGCAAAGGCTACCTGTTCGCCCTCGCCGACGGCGTCAGCCAGTGCGCCGATGGCGCACTGGCTGCGCAGTCTACGCTGCAGGCGCTGGCACTCGACTATTACGCCACGCCGGAAACCTGGGGCGTGGCCCAGTCGCTCGATCGCCTGCTACTGGCCCAGAATCGCTGGCTGCTGGCCAACGGCCTGTTGACCACCCTCAGCGCTCTGGTACTGCGCGGCCGACGCTTCACCCTCGCTCATGTCGGTGACTGCCGAGCTTATCGTTGGCAGGCCGGGACGCTGACGCGCATCAGTGAAGACCACGTCTGGGAACAGGCCGACATGCAGCATGTACTCAGGCGCGCGCTGGGCCTGGATCAGTACGTGGTCATGGATTATCTGGACGGCGAACTGTGTGAAGGTGAGCGGTTGTTGCTGGTCAGCGATGGTGTCTGGGCCACCCTTGGCGACGCGAGCATCCGCTCGATTCTGACCGAGCAAGACGATCTCGACTCAGCGGTAAAAACCCTGGTCAGCGCGGCGCATCTGGCGGGCAGCCAGGACAATGCCAGCGCGCTGGTCATTCAGGTCGACGGCCTCGGCGAGGACGATCTGGGCGATACCCTGCTGCAATTGCAGCAATGGCCACTGCCACCAGCACTCAAGGCCGACCAGCGCTTCGAAGGCTGGAAGGTCGGCAACATCGTGGCGCAATCGCGCCAGTCGATTGTTTATCGCGTCACCGACCTCCATGACCAGCCCTGGCTGCTGAAAACCCTCCCGGCCAGCCGGCATGACGAAGCCGGTGCCGGCCAGGGTCTATTGCTTGAAGAGTGGTTTTTGCGCCGGGTTGCCGGACGGTTTTTTCCCGAGATTCATCCGCTGACAGACCGTCAGCATCTGTACTACGTCATGCGCGAGTATTACGGAAGCACACTGGCCGAGGTCTTCACGCGCGACGGGCCATTGCCGCTGGCCCGGTGGCAGGACCTCGCCACTCGACTGTTACGGGCAGCGGGCCTGCTGCATCGACGCAATATCATTCATCGCGACATCAAACCGGAAAACCTGCTGTTGGCCGGCGATGGTGAGCTGCGCCTGCTGGATTTCGGTCTGGCGTTCTGTCCGGGTCTTTCAACCGCCAACGCTGAGGACCTGCCCGGCACACCGAGCTATATAGCACCGGAAGCCTTCAATGGCGCAGAGCCGCATTCGCAGCAAGACCTGTATGCAGCGGGGGTCACGTTGTACTACCTGCTGACGGGTCACTACCCCTACGGCGAGATCGAAGCCTTTCAGCATCGCCGCTTCGGCACACCGATACCCGCCAGCCGCTATCGACCGGATCTGCCGCAATGGCTGAGCCAGAGCCTGGACAAGGCTCTGCAGGCTGACCCGACCCAGCGTTACGAAACCGCCGAACAGTGGTTGCTGGAGCTGGAGCAGGCCGAGCATCGCCCGGTGGTGACAAAGCCGCGCCCGCTGCTGGAACGCGAACCGCTGAAAGTCTGGCGAACCCTGGCGCTGGTGTCGATGCTGCTTAATCTTGTGATTGTGATCTGGCTCATCGGCCGTCATTAAGGCTGGCCCGCCCTGCTTCTGTGCAGCACGCCTCAACGCAGTGCAGAAATAGGCTGAAGAATCGATTGCAAACCCTTGTCCCCGGCGAATGGAAGTTGGCACAAGCGCTGCATGGACTTGAGCAGATCATTCATAACGCGCAGCCCTCAACGATGAAGGTTGCGCCTCCCGAGATAACGGGACCGGACAAAGGCGTCCCCGTCAGGCAACTGGCGGGACGCCTTTTTTTGTTTGCGCGAAACGTGTCGAGCACGCGCTGTGGTGACTCGGAGGTAAGATGAAAAAACTCAAACTGGTGATGATCGGCAACGGCATGGCAGGCGTGCGCACACTCGAAGAGTTGCTGAAACTGAGCGAAGACCTGTACGACATCACAGTCTTTGGTGCCGAGCCACATCCCAACTACAACCGCATCCTGCTGTCCCCGGTGCTGGCAGGCGAACAGAATTTCGAAGACATCGTGCTCAACGATCTGGCCTGGTACGAAACCAACGGCATCCAGTTGTTGCTCAACCGTCGCGTGGTGAAAATTGACCGCATCAAACGTGTCGTGGTCGCCGATGACGGCACCCAGGCCCCTTATGATCGTCTGCTGATCGCCACCGGTTCGCGCCCTTTTATTCTGCCGATCCCCGGCAACACGCTGCAGGGCGTCATCGGCTACCGCGACATCGGCCACACCCGCCAGATGATCGACACTGCCGTCACGCACAAGCGCGCCGTCGTCATCGGCGGCGGGCTGCTCGGCCTGGAAGCTGCCAATGGCTTGAGCATGCGCGGCATGCACGTCACCGTGATTCATAACGGCCAGACCCTGCTGGAGCGCCAACTGGACAAGACCAGCGGGCTGATGCTGCAAGCAGCTCTTGAGAAACGCGGCCTGAGTTTTCGCCTCAACGAACAGACCGAAGCCCTGCTCGGCGACGATCAAGGCCGCGTAAGAGCCGTGCAATTCCAGAACGGCGATGTGATTGATACCGATCTGGTCGTCATGGCCGCAGGCATACGCCCCAACACCGAACTGGCCGAACAGGCCGGCCTGCCCTGCAACCGTGGAATTCTGGTCAACGACACCTTGCAGACCTACGACCCGCGCATTTATGCGATTGGCGAATGTGTCAGCCATCGAGGCATCGCTTATGGGCTGGTGGCGCCACTGTTCGAACAGGCTCGGGTCTGCGCCAATCACCTTGCGCAACTGGGCTTCGCTCGTTATCCGGGCTCGGTGACCTCGACCAAGCTGAAAGTCACCGGCATCGACCTGTTTTCCGCCGGGGATTTTCTGGGTGCCGAAGGCACTGAAAGCATCACCCTCTCGGACCCCGTCAGCGGCGTCTACAAGAAACTGGTGATCAAGAACGACGTTTTGGTCGGTGCATGCCTCTACGGCGATACCGCAGACGGCAACTGGTATTTGCAGCAGATCCGTGATGGACAAGGTATCGATGCGATACGCAATCACCTGATGTTCGGTAAACCCGCCGCACCAGAGGCCACCTGCGCATGACCAGCCTTGCCATTCAGACACCTCGGGTTACCGCGTCCACCTGCTGCTACTGCGGTGTGGGCTGTGGCGTACTGATCGAGCATGACGACGAGCATATTCTCGGCGTCAGCGGCGATCCGAAGCATCCGGCCAACTTCGGCAAGCTGTGCAGCAAAGGTTCAAGCCTGCATCTGACCGGAGACATCGACGCGCGCGCGTTATACCCGGAACTGCGCCTGAGCAAAGGCCTGGCGCGCAGCGTCACCGACTGGGATACCGCACTGGAGCACGCTGCCAATGTGTTCGCCGACAGCATCCGCGAACACGGCCCCGACAGCGTAGCGTTCTATATCTCCGGTCAGTTATTGACCGAGGACTACTACGCATTCAACAAGCTGGCGCGCGCACTGGTTGGCACCAACAATATCGACAGTAACTCACGGCTGTGCATGTCTTCGGCGGTCGCCGGCTACAAACGCAGCCTCGGCGCCGACGCACCGCCATGCAGCTATGAAGACATAGACCTGAGCGACTGCGTGATGATCGTCGGCAGCAACATGGCTTACGCACACCCGATTCTGTTTCGTCGCCTGGAGGAAGCGAAAAGCCGTCGCCCGCAGATGAAACTGATCGTCATCGACCCGCGGCGCACCGATACCTGCGAGCTGGCAGACCTGCACCTGGCGATTCAGCCAGGCACCGACGTTGCGCTGTTTCACGGCATCCTTCATGTGCTGATGAGCGAACACCTGATCGATTTCGACTTTATTGCCGAACACACGCAGGGCTATCAAGAGCTGGCAGCACTGGTGCGAGACTATTCGCCTGAACGCGTGGCGACCCTTTGCGGCATTACGCAGGAACAGCTGCACATCTGCGCCCGCTGGGTAGGCGAAGCCCCGGGCTTTCTGTCGCTGTGGTGCATGGGATTGAATCAATCCACTGCGGGCAGCGCCAAAAACAGCGCACTGATCAACCTGCACCTGGCGACGGGGCAAATAGGCCGACCCGGGGCAGGCCCCTTCTCGCTTACCGGCCAACCCAATGCCATGGGCGGACGTGAAACAGGCAGCCTGTCCAACCTGCTGCCCGGCCATCGCGACGCTACCAACCCCGAACACCGTGCCGAAGTTGCAGCCTACTGGGGCGTCGAAAGCCTGCCTGCCAACCCTGGCCTGTCGGCGATCGAACTGTTCGAGCAGTTACAGAACGGCACGATAAAGGCACTATGGATCGCCTGCACCAACCCGGCACAATCACTGCCCGATCAAAACAGGATCAGACAGGCGCTGGAAACCTGTCCGTTTGTGGTGCTTCAGGAAGCCTTCAAGACGACCGAAACGGCGCGCTATGCCGACCTGTTGCTACCTGCTGCAAGTTGGGGTGAGAAAGAAGGCACGGTGACCAACTCGGAACGGCGCATCTCCAATGTGCGTAAGGCCATTGCAGCGCCAGGAAAGGCGCGCTCCGACTGGGCGATCACTGTAGACTTCGCCCAGCGCCTGCAAAAGCGCCTGCAACCCGACGCACCCGCACTCTTCGACTTCACCACGCCCAAGGCCTTGTTCGATGAATTCAAGGGCCTGACGGCCGGACGGGATCTGGATATGTCGGGAATCGACCGCGAGCTCATCGATCTTCACGGTCCGCAGCAATGGCCCTTCCCCCGCGGTGCCAGCGTCGGCACGCCGCGCCTGTACACCAAGGGTATTTTCCCAACCGATTCGGGCCGTGCGCAGTTTTTATCAGAGCCCTACATCGCCGCCAGAGAACTGCGTGATGCTGACTACCCACTGACACTCAACACCGGCAGGCTGCGCGACCATTGGCATGGCATGAGCCGCACCGGCACCGCTGCACGCTTGTTCGGCCATGTCAGCGAGGCGCTGTTGAGCCTCAACCCGCAGGACCTTCTGCGCCATGACATACAATCCGGCGATCTGGTCAAACTGATCAGCCGGCGCGGCGAGTTGCTGCTGCCCGTCGGCAGTGATGAGAGTGTCGCGTGCGGTCAGGCCTTCTTGCCGATGCACTGGGGTGACAGGTTCCTCAAAGGCGGCATGAACGTTCTTACCCAACCAGCGTTCGATCCGGTCTCGAAACAACCGGAACTCAAACATTCCGGGGTCAGAATCGAAAAAGCTCACCTGCCCTGGCAGTTTTTCGCCCTTGTAGAGGGCAACGTACAGCAACAGATGGAAAAACTGCGCCCACTGTGCGATGCCTTTGTCTATTTGAGCATGGGCCTTGCGGGACGAGAGCGACCTGCATTGGTCATACGCGCCGCCAGCGCCGAAGCACCTGATCCGATGCTGCTGCATCGGATTGATCAGGTGCTGGGCCTGGATGAAGGGCCGGTAATGGTTTATGACGACCCCACGCGCTCGATCGGCAAACGGGTACGAATCGACAACGGCCGCATTACCGCCATCCGCCTGGCCGGTGAAACACTTGCAAGGCACTGGCTGCAGACGTTATGGCTGGAGGAGCGCGTCGATGCCTCTTTGCGGCGCTGGCTGCTCGCACCATTGAGCACTGAGCCCGGCAAAGACTCGACGCAGCCCCGCGACAGGACCTTGTGCAACTGCATGAACGTCAGCCAGCGCGCAGTAGTGAGCGGCATCGAAAGCGGCCTCGACCTGAATCAACTCAAGAAACAATTGGGCTGCGGGACCCAGTGCGGCTCCTGTGTGCCGGAAATAAAAAGGCTGATCAATACCGTGGCGGTTACAGAATGAGGAGTGCGGCATGAACGCAAAAGTATGGCTGGTGGGCGCTGGCCCCGGTGATCCAGAGTTGCTGACCCTCAAGGCAGTGCGTGCCTTGCATGAGGCCGATGTGGTGTTGATCGATGATCTGGTCAATACCGCAGTGCTTGAACATTGCCCGAATGCACGAGTGATCGCAGTCGGCAAGCGTGGTGGTTGCCGCTCAACGCCACAGGCGTTTATCCATCGCCTGATGCTGCGCTATGTCCGTCAGGGCAAATGCGTTGTACGCCTCAAGGGAGGCGATCCATGCATTTTCGGACGTGGCGGCGAAGAGGCGCAGTGGCTGCAGGAACGCGGCGTTACAGTGGAACTGGTCAACGGGATTACAGCGGGGCTCGCCGGTGCAACACAATGCGGCATTTCGCTGACCCTGCGCGGCGTAAGCCGTGGCGTAACACTGGTAACCGCCCATACTCAGGACGACAGTCGCCTTAACTGGCAGGCTCTCGCACAGGGCGGAACCACGCTGGTGGTTTACATGGGCGTGGCAAAACTGGCGGAAATTCGCGAAAGCCTTCTGGCTGGCGGAATGAGTGGCGAGATGCCGGTGGCGATGATCGAGAACGCATCGTTGCCCTGGCAGCGCGAGTGCCGCAGCACGTTGAATGGCATGCAGCGGGACGCAGCCGTTTTCGAGCTCAAAAGCCCAGCCATTCTGGTAATCGGCGCGGTGGCCGCAGGCAGCAATGAGCTGCTGAATCAAACGTTGACGGACCATGCCCAGCTGAATGCAGGCTGATGCCGACCCCGAAATTGTCGGCTGCCTGAGTAAATCGCAGGCAAAGAAAAGCCCGGCCTGAGCCGGGCTTTTCAGTACAAGCGGCTAATTACTTAGCTTGAGCTTCTACTTCTGCTTCTACGCGACGGTTAACTGCGCGACCAGCTTCAGTTGCGTTGTCAGCAACTGGGCGGGATTCGCCGTAACCAACCGAGTTTACGCGGCTAGCGCCAACACCGTACTGGTTAACCAGAACCTGTTTAACGGCGTTTGCACGACGCTCGGACAGTTTCTGGTTGTAAGCGTCAGGACCGACGGAGTCAGTGTGACCTTCAACAGTGGTGGTGGTTTGTGGGTACTGCTGCATGAAGTCAGCGAGGTTCTTGATGTCGCCGTAGCTGTTAGGCTTGACTACGGATTTGTCGAAATCGAACTTCACGTCCAGCTCAACACGAACCACTTCAGCAACGGCTGGGCAGCCATCAGCGTCAACAGTGACGTTGGCTGGGGTGTCCGGGCACTTGTCGACGTTGTCGCACACGCCGTCGTTGTCGCTGTCGGAGCACACTTCAGCTACTGGAGCCGGTGCTGCTTCAACTTTCTTGCTGCCGCCACCGAAGTTTACGCCGATACCGACGCTAGGCGCCCACTCGGTGTTGCCTTGGTCGATGTTGTACTGAGCTTCAACGCCTGCACGGGCATAGAAGTTGTCAGTGAAGTACAGCTTGGCGCCGCCGCCGATGTTGGCGAAGGTGGAACCGTCACGACCGTTGCGAGCGTCTTGACCGATGCTCTGATCGGAGAAACCGGCAGACAGGTAAGGACGCAGCATGTCGCCCGGATTGTTGAAGTGGTACAGAGCGTCCAGAGCGGTGTTGGCGCCCTTGATGTTCTTGCCACTGTCGCTACGGACGTTGTGGACTTCGTCGTAGCCCAGACGCAGCTCAACATCGTCAGTCAGGAAGTAGCCAACGGAGCCGCCGAACAGGTTGCCGTCGTTTTTGAAGTTACGATCGCTGTCGTAGTACTCTTTCTTGGCGAAGCCTTCGATTTCGACCGCGCCTTGGCCTTGAGCCAGAGCGCCGAACGAAGTTGCGGCAACAATAGTACCAATGGCCAAGCCCAAGGTGTTTTTCAGTTTCATCCGTTAAATCCCCATCTGATGATTATTAAGCAGTCCCACACAGGGGGACAACTCAGCGGCGAGTCTACCAGACCTTGCCAGTTTGTTAGAGATATTTGCACCGTATTAAGTTTCGGCGATTCCCGCAAATTTCTCTCGTAATTTATCTAATGCCCGCTTGTAACGCATTTTCGTTGCGCTCAAGCCCATGTGCATGATGTCAGCAATCTCCTGGAATTCAAGTTCTGCGACGAAACGCAGTACCAGAATTTCCCGATCGATCGGGTTCACATACACAAGCCAGCGATCAAGTCCGCCCCGCTCTTCAGGTTTGGGCGTCTTTTCTTCCGACGCTTCCTCAAGTGGATCCAGACTCAGCGCGTCCATCAAGCGACGCTTACGCCGTTCCTTTCTGTACTGCGTGATGCACTCATTGTAGGTGATGCTGTAGAGCCAGGTTTTAAATTTAGATTTACCTTCAAAATTTTTCAACCCATACAACACCTTAAGCATCACCTCCTGACAGACATCATCCGCATCGCGATCGTTCCCCAGATAACGTGCACAGACGTTAAAAAGTGTTCTCTGGTAACGGCGCATCAATTCTTCATAAGCCCGCGTCACATTGAACAGCTCAACATGGGCGCGCGCAACCAGCTCCTCATCTGAGAGCTCGCGGGGATCGTAGCGCGTCGAAAACGGTTGAGGTTTATTCAAAACAAATCTTGCCGACAGTCAGGTCAATGTCCGCCACGGCCTGTATCGGCAACCTGGCGGCATAGATTAGCAGGTTAGCCGCTTAACGGCTGCTTACTCTCTGCTCGAGAAGGATGCGATTCGAAAACGACACCAGCTCCCCCTCGTCTGTCAGCAACGTTGTTTTGACCGTACCGATTTCTTCGATCTGACCTTCCGTATCCCCCACGCGCACCTGCTGGCCCACCTGAAACAGCTCGCGAACATAAATTCCGGCGATGATCTGACCGGCAATTTCCCGACTGCCCAGGCCCAGGGCAAGCGCCACTGTCAGACCAACGGTAATCAGCGCTATCACAATAACGTGGTTCAGCAGGTCGGTCTTGACCTCGAGCTGGCTGATCGCAACCGAGATGCTGATGATAATCACCAGCCCCTGGGCAATTCGCCCAAGGCCGGCAGAGTAATCGATCCCTACGCCCTCGGCGGCGCCGCGTACCAGGCCATTGACCAATTGCGCCAGCAGCACGCCGACCAGCAAGACCAGTGCCGCACCAAATACCTTGGGCAGATACAACGCCAGCATGTCCAGCGTAGCTGAAACCCGCTGCAGACCGAGCGACTCGGCAGCCGATACAAGGAAGATCAACAGGACAAACCAGTAGACGATCTTGCCGATCAACGTGGAGATAGGCACCTTGACGCCGGCACGGCCGATGATCTTGGTCAGGCCGGTACCGCCGACCAGGCGATCCAGGCCCAGCTTGGCCAGCAGTTTGGAAAGGAGTGCATCGAGCAGCTTGGCGACGACAAAACCCAGCAGCACCACGACAAGGGCGCCGAACAGGTTAGGGATGAAGTTTGCGACTTTGGTCCACAATGCAGTCATTGCAGCAAGAAGGCTCTGGGTCCAGAGATTCAGTTCCATGCTCAATCAGCCTTATCGATAGAACGGGCACCCGTCGTGGGGCGGCGAGAAACAGGAGAGACGTGGGCAGAGCCGTTGTTCACGGCGATCATCAGCGCCTCTGACCAGCGGCCCAGCAACCCGAACAGCACACCGGCACCGACCTGGCGATTGGCGGTTTTCAGGACGCGTCCCAGACATGCGTCGTCATCCCGGCTGGAGGACGAAGAATTGAGCATGTCGCGTAAAGATTCTTCAAACGGATCGTGCATCAGGCACCTCACGTAATGTCAGTCAAAGACGCGACGCGAAAACAACAAGTCACACCGGCCTGTCAAAAAAACGCGCAAGTCCGACCTACACCCAGCGCAAACGCCTGAACAGCCACCACTGCCCTGCAGCCAGCGCAACAATGAGCAGGCAGGCCACCAGAAAGCCATATGCGCTGTCCGAACCGGGAATTCCGCCGACATTGATACCCAGCAGACCGGTGAGAAAACTCATGGGCAGAAAGATACCGGTAATGATCCCGAAGCGGTACATGGTGCGGTTCATGTGTTCCCGCAGGCGCCGGTCTTCGGACTCCAGCAGCAGCCCCACCCGCTCGCGGGTCAGCTCGAGCTCTTCCAGATAACGGGTCAGGCTGTTGTTCAGTTCATTCCAGTAATCGGCATCGTCATGCGCGAACCAGGACAGTTTGGTTCGCGAGAGCTGGCCATATATATCGCGCTGGGGCCCGAGAAAGCGGCGCAGACCGGCGGCGCGCCGACGGATATGCAGCAGCTTGCCGTGCTCGGGACTGTACCGCTCGTCGGCGTCGTTCTTTTCTTCCTCTTCATCGACCGATTCGGTCAGTTCGCCTACCAGATCCTGAACCTTGTCAGTGAGGTGCTGCGCCAGATACAGGATCAGCTCCGAGGCGCTCTTCGGGCCTTTGCCCTGCCCCAGCATCTCGATGAGTTCCTCAGTGGCGCGCAGAGGGCGCAGACGCAGCGAGATCACTCGCTGAGCCGAGGCGAAGATGCGCACCGACACCATGTCTTCCGGTTCGGCACCGGGATTCAGATTCACCCCGCGCAGAAACAGCAGCAGCTCCTGCTCCGGCAACGGCAGTAAACGCGGCCGGGTGTTCTCTTCCAGCAACAGGTCGCAGGCAAACTCGCTCAGACCGCTGCCGGTGCGCAACCAGGCATGGGTCTGCGGGTGACTGCGATCCCAATGCAGCCACAGACTCTCCTGCGGCTGCAGTTGAAGGTCCTGCAACTCGGTTCGAGCAATGAAGCGCGCCCCGCCTTTACCATCCAACACAAGGGCATGAACCAGCCCCCACTGCGCGTTTGCTTCATCGAACATGGATACTTCGCTTATTCCGGCATGGTCAGGGGCGATGGAGAAATAATGACGCCATTGTTGTCGGCATACAGGTACTCGCCCGGACGGAAGGTTACACCGCCAAAGGTGACAGGCACGTTCAGGTCGCCTATGCCGCGCTTTTCGGTTTTTTTCGGATGACTGGCCAGCGCCTGTACCCCCAGGTCGGTCTGGGCAATGACATCGACGTCGCGAATGCAACCATAGATCAACATGCCTTCCCAGCCGCTCTTTGCCGCCTTCTCGGCCAGCATGTCACCCAGCAGGGCGCACCGCAGCGAACCACCACCGTCGACGACCAACACCTTGCCCTCGCCGTCCAGTTCAACCTGCTCCTTGACCAGCGAGTTGTCTTCGAAACATTTCAGGGTGACGATCTGGCCACCAAACGAGTCGCGGCCACCAAAATTGCTGAACATCGGTTCCACGACCTGAATCAGGTCCGGGTAGGCGTCACACAAATCGGGGGTGATGTAATGCATGAGGTCAACTCCTGTCATCGAGGCATGAGGTCGCGATTGATACAGATCGGCCTATTGAAGCAGACGCGACCGGCTGACGCTAACCATAGCGACTTTAACTGCTAACTGCCCACCGCTGCCGGTAACTCTGCAACCTGTTCAGGAACGGACTGCTCGCCCAGCCACTCGATCACCCGCGGCCAGACCTGTTGTTGCGCCGTCTTGCTGACCAGCATTCGCACATGGTCGAAATCTTCGCTGAAGCCGTGCTCGCGGCCCAGGCAGAGAAACTGCTTGTGTTGCTCGCCACCAACCTGATCGAACAGCGTCCGGCAGGCCCATACCGGGTCCTGATGATCGCCAGCGGCAGCAACTGCCAGAACCGGTACCTGAACCTCCTTCAATCCGGCCCACCAGTTATTGTCACGCTCGCCAAAACGTCCGAACAGCCCGTGCCAGCGCATGCTTTCCAGGACAAGCCCTATCGGCTCGTCTTCAGGCCCGCGCTTGAAGCGCGGCCCGGAGATATGTTCGAAGGACCTCAGCAGCAGCCGCGCGGACCATTGCAGCGGCGGAATTTTCAGCGGCCAGTAAGTTCGGCTGACCTGACTGCCGAACAGCGCCACGGATGCCACGTTCTGCGCATCAAGGTACTGACCACCAAGGGCTGCCGCCAGGGTCCTGCCGCCCAGCGAGTGGCCGATCCAGTGTGGTATCTGGCCACTTTGCTCGCAGACGAAGGCCGCAATGGCAGGCAAATCAAAACGGGCATAATCGGCCACACAGTTGGCGCGATAGTTTTGGTTGCGCGCCGACAAGCCGTGACCGCGCATTTCCGGGATCCATACGTCATACCCGGCACGCGCCAGATAAGGCCCCAACCCCACACCTTTGGGCGAATACCAGAAACGCCGGTTGGAAAAACTGCCATGCAACAGAATCACCGGAATGCCGCGCACATCAGGCTGATCGACCAGCCCCAGTCGGGTCACCACCAGTTCGACACTGGGGTCAGGGCTGTTGGCTGGTTTCAGACGGTAGACGTCCTCGACAAGATCGCCGCAACGCTCGGCGCTGATCAAGGCAACGGGGAAAAGCTGGCTACTGCTCTGCATATCACTCTTTATCTGGCTGGACAGACTGGATGAAACAACGCGCTCCGGTGGCTTTCGCGGCACGCCATAAAAAAGGCGGCTTCCGAAGAAACCGCCTCTTTCAAACACCTGAACCACATGACGGCTCAGGCTTTCTTCGCGTCACATGAGCGCGACGTCACATCAGACCGGTGCCTGCGCCTCGGCGAGGAAGAACCAGGTCTCCAGCACCGAATCAGGATTGAGCGATACGCTCTCGATACCCTGATCCATCAGCCAGCGCGCCAGATCCGGATGATCGGAAGGGCCCTGTCCGCAGATGCCGATGTACTTGCCAGCCTTGTTGCACGCCTGAATGGCATTGGACAGCAGCTTCTTGACCGCCGGGTTACGCTCGTCGAACAGGTGAGCGATGACGCCGGAATCGCGATCAAGCCCCAGCGTCAGTTGGGTCAGGTCGTTGGAACCGATGGAGAAACCGTCGAAATACTCAAGAAACTCTTCGGCCAGAATCGCGTTGGACGGCAACTCGCACATCATGATGATGCGCAGGCCGTTTTCGCCACGCTTCAGGCCATTGGCGGCCAACAGATCGATCACCTGGCTCGCTTCGCCCAACGTGCGCACGAACGGCACCATGATCTCGACATTGGTCAGGCCCATTTCTTCACGCACACGCTTGAGCGCACGGCATTCCAGCTCGAAACAGTCGCGGAAGTTCTCGCTGATGTAACGGGACGCACCCCGGAAGCCCAGCATCGGGTTCTCTTCTTCCGGCTCGTACAGCTTGCCGCCGATCAGGTTGGCGTACTCGTTGGACTTGAAGTCCGAGAGGCGCACGATAACTTTTTTCGGGGTGAACGCGGCGGCCAGGGTACTGATGCCTTCGACCAGTTTCTCGACGTAGAACCCCACCGGATCGTCGTAGCCGGCGATCCGCTTGTCGACGCTCTCCTTGATCTCGGGTGGCAGCAGGGAGTAGTTGAGCAGCGCCTTGGGGTGCACGCCGATCATGCGGTTGATGATGAATTCCAATCGCGCCAGACCGACACCGGCATTGGGCAATTGGGCGAAGTCGAACGCACGGTCCGGATTACCGACGTTCATCATGATCTTGAACGGCAGTTCAGGCATCGCATCGACCGAGTTGGTCTTGATGTCAAAGCCCAGTTCGCCTTCGAAAATGTAACCGGTGTCGCCCTCGGCGCAGGAAACCGTTACGCCCTGGCCGTCCTGCAGGGTCTGGGTGGCATTGCCGCAGCCGACCACTGCCGGAATACCCAGCTCGCGCGCGATGATCGCGGCGTGACAGGTACGCCCGCCACGGTTGGTGACAATGGCGCTGGCGCGTTTCATCACCGGCTCCCAGTCCGGGTCGGTCATGTCCGAGACCAGCACGTCACCGGGCTGGACCTTGTCCATCTCCGACACATCCTTGATGATCCGCACCTTGCCCGCGCCGATGCGCTGGCCGATGGCACGGCCTTCGACCAGTACCTTGCCGGTCTCCTTGAGCAGATAGCGCTCCATGACGTTCGCCGAAGCACGGCTCTTCACGGTTTCGGGACGCGCCTGGACGATATACAGCTTGCCATCGTCACCGTCCTTGGCCCATTCGATGTCCATCGGGCACTTGTAGTGTTTCTCGATGATCATCGCCTGCCTGGCCAGTTCGGCGACTTCGGCATCGGTCAGACAGAAACGCGCACGCTCAGCCGGCTCTACGTCGATCACCTTGACCGATCGACCGGCCTTGGCCTCATCGCCGTAAATCATCTTGATGGCTTTGCTGCCGAGGTTGCGGCGCAGGATCGCCGGACGACCGGCAGCCAGCGTGTCTTTATGCACGTAGAACTCGTCAGGGTTGACTGCGCCCTGCACAACCGTCTCGCCCAGGCCATAGGCTCCGGTAATAAACACCACATCGCGGAAACCGGATTCGGTGTCCAGGGTAAACATGACGCCTGCAGTGCCGGTTTCGGAGCGCACCATACGCTGCATACCTGCCGACAGCGCGACCAGCTTGTGATCGAAGCCCTGATGCACGCGGTAGGAGATTGCCCGGTCGTTGAACAGCGAAGCGAAGACTTCCTTGGCAGCGCGGATAACGTTCTCGACGCCACGAATGTTCAGGAAGGTCTCCTGCTGACCGGCAAAAGAAGCATCCGGCAGGTCTTCAGCGGTCGCGGAAGAGCGTACCGCCACGGCCAGGTTCGGATTGCCGGCCGACAGTTCAGCGAACGCCGTGCGAATCTGCGCATTGAGCTGCTCGGGGAACTCGGCCTCCATGATCCACTGGCGAATCTGCGCACCCGTTCTGGCCAGCGCGTTGACGTCATCGACATCCAGTGCGTCCAGCGCTGCATGGATCTGATCGTTCAGCCCGCTGAGCTCAAGGAAATCACGGTAAGCCTGGGCGGTAGTCGCGAAGCCGCCGGGCACTGAGACACCAGCACCTGCAAGGTTGCTGATCATCTCGCCGAGGGACGAGTTTTTGCCCCCCACGTGCTCTACATCATGGACGCCGAGCTTATCGAGGGAAACTACGTACTCTACCAAGGTGATCTCTCCACTAACTGTGTTTGTTGTTGGGAAAAGCTCATTCACCCGGGCCACCTGTTCAGTGACCTCAGGCGTGTCTGGCCGGGCCTTCAAACCGGACCTTCAAAAAAGATGCACCTGCAGGCCCTCAGGACAGGCAGGCACGCCTATGATAGCCAGAATTCGTCAACTGCTTAAGGCCTGGGTCAAAAATGAAACGATCTGCTTTCTTCATCTCGGACGGCACCGGTATCACCGCCGAAACCCTGGGCCAGAGCCTGTTGGCACAATTTGAAAACATTACCTTCAACAAGTTCACCAGGCCCTATATCGACAGCGTCGAGAAAGCGCGGGCGATGGTACAACAAATCAATAATGCCGCCGACAAGGACGATGTGCGGCCGATCATCTTCGACACGATCGTCAATCAAGACATCCGCGAGATTCTGGCGACGTCCAACGGCTTCATGATCGATATCTTTTCGACCTTCCTTGCCCCGCTGGAGCAAGAGCTTAGTTCACACTCCTCCTACTCGGTGGGCAAATCGCATTCCATCGGGCACAACTCCAATTACATGGAGCGCATCGAAGCAGTCAACTTTGCGCTCGACAATGACGACGGCGCACGGACGCATTATTACGACAAGGCCGACATCATCCTGGTAGGCGTATCGCGCTGCGGCAAGACCCCGACCTGCCTGTACATGGCCATGCAGTTCGGTATCCGCGCCGCCAACTACCCGCTGACCGAAGATGACATGGAGCGTCTGCAACTGCCTGCGGCGCTCAAGGAGCATCGCAGCAAGCTGTTCGGCCTGACCATCGACCCTGACCGACTGACTGCGATTCGCCACGAGCGCAAGCCCAACAGCCGGTATTCCAGCTACGCGCAGTGTGAGTTCGAAGTGCGCGAAGTGGAGAGCCTGTTTCGTCGTGAAAACATTCCCCACATCAATTCCACACATTTTTCGGTGGAAGAGATCTCCGCCAAGGTGCTGGTGGAAAAAGGCGTGGAGCGACGTTTCAAATAGCCGCTGAAAGCGCCCGCTTCACTTAATTCTTTCAGCCGACTGTTGCAATCGTTTTACTGCGGCACGCGCACCCAGCCCTCCATCAGCACTCTGGCGCTACGGCTCATGAGTGCTTTGACAACCGTCCAGTCTCGCCCCTGCTGAACGGCCTCGGCGCCAACCCGCAATGTCCCGGAGGGATGGCCAAAGCGCACCGCGCTGCGCGCCTGCCCGCCCGCCGCCAGATTGACCAGCGTGCCAGGAATGGCAGCGGCAGTGCCAATGGCGACCGCAGCCGTGCCCATCATCGCGTGGTGCAGCTTGCCCATCGACACGGCACGCACCAGCAGATCGATATCCTGCGCCGCAACAGGTTTGCCACTCGATGAAAGGTACTCGGCTGGCGCGGCGACGAAGGCCACCTTGGGCGTGTGCTGGCGTGTGGCAGCTTCATCAATGCTGCGAATCAGGCCCATGCGCACGGCACCGTGGGCGCGGATTGCCTCCAGACGGGCCAGTGCCTGTGGGTCGCCATTGATGTCGCCCTGCAATTCTGTGCCGCGGTAGCCAATGTCGGCAGCGTTGACGAAAATCGTCGGAATGCCGGCGTTGATCAGGGTCGCCTTCAAGGTGCCGATGCCCGGTACTTCAAGGTCGTCCACCAGATGGCCAGTGGGGAACATGGAACCACCTGCGCCTTCTTCCTCCGCTGCGGGATCAAGAAACTCAAGTTGCACCTCTGCTGCTGGAAAGGTCACGCCATCCAGCTCGAAATCGCCGGTTTCCTGCACCTCGCCGTGGCTGATCGGCACATGGGCAACGATGGTTTTGCCGATATTGGCCTGCCAGATACGCACAATCGCAATACCGTCCTGCGGAACACGGCTGACATCGAGCAGGCCACTGAGAATCGCGAACGGCCCTACGGCCGCCGACAGATTGCCGCAGTTACCGCTCCAGTCGATAAAGGGTTTGTCGATCGACACTTGTCCAAACAGGTAATCGACATCGTGATCAGCCCGGCTACTGCGCGACACGATCACGCTCTTGCTGGTACTCGACGTCGCCCCGCCCATGCCGTCGATCTGCTTTTCGTATGGGTCGGGGCTGCCGATGATCCGCAACAGCAGCGCATCCCGCGCCGCGCCCGGAACCTGTGCAGCTTCGGGCAGGTCCGTCAGCCTGAAAAATACACCCTTGCTGGTGCCGCCACGCATGTAGGTGGCCGGGATGCGGAGCTGCGGTGAATGAGCCATGAATTGGTTGTCCTGTTCGATGAGCGCGCCGAGCGCTCAAAATCGGACGCAGAGCGTCCAGAAGTGTTTTTCCGCACGCTTATCGTGCCTCACGCAACGTGGGAAAGACTTGCGTGACGCTCCGCATCCAGGATCTGCGCCGCGCCGCACATTCAAGAGCGGACACTGCGCGTGAGTAACGGTCAAGCCACAGTCGTAGCCTCAAGAAAATCCTGAGCAAAACGCTGCAATACGCCGCCGGCCTCATAAATAGAGAGTTCTTCGGCGGTGTCCAGGCGGCACGTCACCGGCACCTCGACACGCTCGCCGTTACGGCGCCGAATGACCAGCGTCAGTGTCGCGCGAGGTGTCCGCTGACCGATCACATCGAAGGTTTCACTGCCGTCTATGCCCAGAGTCAGGCGACTGGTGCCCGCCTTGAACTCCAGCGGCAGTACGCCCATGCCAACCAGATTGGTGCGATGGATGCGCTCGAAACCTTCTGCGGCAATCGCTTCGACGCCCGCCAGCCTGACGCCTTTGGCCGCCCAATCGCGGGACGAGCCCTGTCCATAGTCGGCACCGGCAATGATGATCAGCGGTTGCTTGCGGGCCATGTAGGTTTCGATGGCTTCCCACATGCGCGTGACCACACCTTCGGGCTCGACACGGGTCAGCGAGCCTTTGCTGACCTTGCCGTCGATCACAGCCATCTCGTTGACCAGTTGCGGGTTGGCAAAGGTTGCGCGCTGGGCCGTCAGGTGGTCGCCCCGATGGGTTGCGTAGGAATTGAAGTCTTCCTCCGGCAGGCCCATTTTCGCCAGGTACTCACCCGCCGCGCTGTCAAGCATGATCGCGTTGGATGGTGACAGATGATCGGTGGTGATATTGTCCGGCAGTACTGCCAGTGCGCGCATTCCCTTGAGCGTGCGCTCCCCGGCCAGCGCGCCTTCCCAGTAAGGCGGGCGGCGGATATAGGTGCTCATCGGTCGCCAGTCATACAGCGGCTCGACTTTCGGCCCGGTGTGCTCTTCGATAGCGAACATCGGAATGTAGACCTGGCGGAACTGCTCCGGCTTGACTGACGCTTGCACCACGGCGTCAATTTCTTCGTCGCTTGGCCAGATATCCTTGAGGCGAATCTCCTTGCCATCGGCGATCCCCAACACATCGTTTTCAATATCGAAACGAATGGTGCCGGCGATCGCATAGGCCACCACCAGGGGCGGCGAGGCCAGAAAGGCCTGTTTGGCGTATGGGTGGATACGCCCGTCAAAGTTGCGGTTACCGGACAGCACCGCCGTGGCATACAGATCACGGTCGATGATTTCCTGCTGGATCAGCGGGTCGAGTGCCCCCGACATACCGTTACAGGTGGTACAGGCAAACGCCACAACGCCAAAGCCCAGTTGCTCCAGCTCGGCCGTCAGCCCTGCGGCATCCAGGTACAGTGCCACGGTTTTCGAGCCTGGTGCCAGCGACGACTTCACCCACGGTTTGCGCAGCAGCCCCAGGCGATTGGCGTTGCGTGCCAGCAGACCCGCGGAAATCACGTTGCGCGGGTTACTGGTGTTGGTACAACTGGTAATCGCCGCAATGATTACCGCGCCATCCGGCATCTGCCCCGGCACTTCCTGCCACTGACCGGCAATACCTCTGGCTGCGAGGTCCGCAGTGGCGACCCGCGCATGGGGGTTGGACGGCCCGGCCATGTTGCGCACCACGCTGGACAGATCGAAACTCAATACACGCTCGTATTCCACCTCCGCCAGGCTGTCCGACCAAAGACCGGTATGCCGGGCATACAGCTCGACCAGTTTGACCTGCTCGTCTTCACGCCCTGTCAGACGCAGATAGTCGATGGTTTGCGAATCGATGGAAAACATGGCTGCTGTCGCGCCGTATTCCGGTGCCATGTTGGAGATCGTCGCCCGATCACCAAGGGTCAGACTCGACGCACCTGCGCCGTAGAACTCCAGGTAAGCGCCGACGACTTTCTGCTGGCGCAAATATTCGGTCAGCGCCAGCACCACATCGGTGGCGGTGATGCCCGGCTGACGCCGTCCGGTCAGCTCGACGCCGATGATGTCCGGCAGCCGCATCCAGGAAGCGCGCCCCAGCATGACGTTTTCGGCTTCAAGGCCACCGACACCAATGGCAATCACGCCCAGTGCGTCGACATGCGGCGTATGGCTGTCGGTGCCGACCAGTGTGTCGGGAAACGCCACGCCATCGAGCACCTGCACCACCGGCGACATTTTCTCCAGATTGATCTGATGCATGATGCCGTTGCCCGGCGGGATCACTTCAACGTTCTTGAATGCCTGCCTGGTCCAGTCAATGAAGTGAAAACGGTCTTCATTGCGGCGGTCTTCGATGGCTCGGTTCTTTTCGAACGCCTGAGGGTCATTGCCACCCGCTTCCACAGCCAGCGAATGATCGACAATCAGTTGCACCGGCACCACCGGATTGACCAGCGCGGGATCACCGCCTTGCGAAGCGATCGCGTCGCGCAGACCGGCCAGGTCGACCAGTGCGGTCTGCCCCAGAATGTCGTGGCAGACCACGCGCGCCGGGAACCACGGGAAATCCAGATCACGCTTGCGCTCGATGAGCTGCATCAGCGAGGCATTCAAGGTCGCAGGATCGCAACGGCGTACGAGGTTCTCGGCCAGCACCCGCGACGTATAAGGCAGCGCGGCGTAAGCGCCTGGCTTGAGCGCCTCGACAGCCGCGTGAGCATCAAAATAATCCAGTCGGGTGCCGGGGAGCGATTTGCGAAATTCACTGTTCATTGCGGGACTCGATCACGGAATGTTCGGAATACGGGTGGGGAGCTCGTTGGCGGCTCCCCTGCCCTCTTTTCAGCGCTGTTCAATGGGCACGAACGCGCGCTGTTCGACGCCGGTGTATTCAGCGCTCGGACGAATGATGCGATTGTTGGCGCGCTGTTCGAAGACGTGAGCGGCCCAGCCCGTCAGGCGTGAGCAGACGAAGATCGGTGTAAACAGTTTGGTCGGGATGCCCATGAAGTGGTACGCCGAGGCATGGTAGAAATCAGCGTTGGGGAATAGCTTCTTCTGCTCCCACATGACCTTGTCGATGGCTTGCGAGACAGGGAACAGCACGCTGTCGCCCACCTCGTCGGCAAGTTTCTTCGACCAGCCCTTGATGACCTCGTTGCGCGGGTCGGACTCCTTGTAGATCGCATGGCCGAAGCCCATGATCTTTTCTTTGCGCTCCAGCATCCCCAGCGTGCCCCTGGTGGCCTCCTCAGCCGACGCGAAGCGCTGAATCATCTCCATAGCGGCCTCATTGGCACCACCATGCAGCGGGCCACGCAAGGTACCGATGGCTGCCGTGACGCAGGAATACAGGTCCGACAAGGTCGATGCGCAGACACGGGCGGTGAAGGTCGACGCATTGAATTCGTGCTCGGCGTAGAGGATCAGCGAGACGTCCATCACCTTGCGGTGCAGTTCGCTGGGGGCCTTGCCGAGCAGCAGGTGCAGGAAATGCCCGCCGATGGAGTCTTCAGCCGTAGTACAGTCGATACGCTTGCCATCGTGACTGAAGCGATACCAGTAGCACATGATCGCCGGGAACGCTGCCAGCAGTCGGTCGGTGGCGTCGCGCTGCTGATCGAAGCTACGTTCGGGCTCCAGCGTGCCGAGCATTGATGCACCGGTGCGCATGACGTCCATCGGGTGAGTGTCGGCGGGAATACGCTCCAGCACTTCCTTCAAGGCCTGGGGCAGATCACGCAGACTCTTGAGTTTGTCCATATAGGCAGACAATTCGGCCTGACTGGGCAGTTCGCCATAAAGCAGCAGATAGGCAACTTCTTCAAAGCGAGCCTCGGCGGCCAGATCACGCACGTCATAGCCGCGATAGGTCAGCCCGGCCCCGGCCATGCCCACGGTGGACAACGCCGTCTGCCCGGCAACCTGTCCGCGCAACCCGGCACCACTCAATATTTTTGCTTCAGCCATGGTTTTCTCCAATTTTGTTTTTTGGTGTTGGACTGACTCTGGCTATCGTGCCAACGCCTGAGCGCTCATCGGTGTACGCAAGCCCGCTTTATGATTCTGGCCGAAGGCCGTGGGAGCCCCGTTTCTGTGCCAATCAGCCCTTCTTCTGCGCAAAAAGCGCGTCCAGCTTCTGTTCGAACGTGTGGTAATCGATGGCGTCGTAGAGCTCCATGCGTGTCTGCATGCTGTCGACGACGCTCTTCTGGCTGCCGTCGCGACGAATGGCGCCGTAAACATTTTCTGCCGCCTTGTTCATGGCCCGGAAGGCAGAAAGCGGGTAAAGCACCAGTGATACGTCGGCCTCACGCAACTCATCAACAGTAAACAATGGCGTGGCGCCAAATTCAGTAATGTTGGCAAGGATCGGCACCCCCGCGCGGTTGGCAAATTGCTTGTACATTGCCAGCTCAGTGATCGCCTCAGGGAACACCATGTCTGCACCTGCTTCGATACAGGCGGCAGCACGTTCCAGCGCAGATTCCAGCCCCTCCACTGCCAGCGCGTCGGTGCGCGCCATGATCACGAAACTGTCGTCAGTTCGTGCATCCACGGCAGCCTTGATCCGGTCGACCATTTCCTGCTGCGAAACGATTTCCTTGTTCGGGCGATGTCCGCAGCGCTTGGCACCCACCTGATCTTCAATGTGAATCGCAGCCGCCCCGGCCTTGATCATCGAACGCACGGTGCGCGCCACATTGAAAGCCGAAGAACCGAATCCGGTGTCGACATCTACCAGCAGCGGCAGGTCGCAGACATCAGTGATACGACGCACGTCGATCAGCACATCTTCAAGACCGGTAATTCCCAGGTCCGGAATCCCCAGCGATCCCGCCGCGACGCCGCCGCCAGACAGGTAAATGGCCTTGAAACCGGCACGTCTGGCGAGCAGCGCATGGTTGGCATTGATTGCGCCGACCACCTGCAACGGCTGTTCGCCGGCGACTGCATCGCGGAAACGCTGGCCGGGAGTGCTGTTGTTGTCGCTCATTGTTCACCTCGGTCGGGAGCGGCCTGATAATGGCGCTCGATGTTGCGTCTGGACGCGCCGATGTGCCGGCGCATCAATAATTCAGCCAGTTCGCCGTCACGATCGGCGATGGCGTCGAGAATTCGGTGGTGTTCGGCAAAAGCCTGACGAGGCCTGTTGGGCGTAGTGGAATACTGGATGCGGTACATGCGCACCAGTTGGTACAGCTCGCCGCACAACATCTGGCTGAGGGTGCGATTGCCGCTGCCCTGGATGATCTGGTAATGGAAATCGAAATCGCCCTCCTGCTGGTAATAGCCGATACCCGCCTGAAACGCCGCATCGCGCTCGTGGGTATCGAGGACGCTGCGCAGTTCGTCGATCTCGGCCAGGGTCATGCGCTCGGCGGCCAGCCGACAGGCCATGCCTTCCAGCGACTCACGAATCTCATAAAGCTCGATCAGTTCGGCATGACTGAGCGCAACCACACGTGCGCCGACATGCGGCACGCGAACGACCAGCCGCTGCCCTTCAAGACGATGAATCGCTTCACGCAGCGGCCCGCGGCTGATGCCGTAAGTACGAGCCAGTTCCGGCTCGGAAATCTTGCTGCCGGGGGCAATCTCGCCTTTCACGATAGCGGACTGAATGCGCCGAAAAACGTTCTCGGAGAGCGTTTCCGACTCGTCGATGACCGGCACTCTTTTCTCGACCACGCCCAACATTGTCGACACCTAATGGTTGCACAAGCGCAAATCTAGCCAGAAAAGGTTATTCAGTCAAAGCAAAAGGAACCATTGTCGACAATCTGCCCATCAGGGGGTAGACCGGTATTGATCGAGCAACCTGAACAGACATACAGGTTGATCACTGGCAGGGCCGAGCCTTCATGCTAGAATGCGTCGCGTCCGTACAGCGCGCTCCGCACCGGAGCAAACGACTGCGAGCTGCCTGCCCCACTATCATCAGGTCAATTCCGTTTGCGCCCTGACCCTGAAGTTGTTCGCTCATCGCGCCAGGATTTATGAGACTGACTACCCTCCCCACACTGTTCTGCCTTCTGTTTTTGCCCGGCTTCAGCCTGGCCGCCAGCAAAACGGTCTATGGCCTCAACGAATACGCCAGGCTTGTCGAAATCGATGTCGAGATCGCTGCCAAACTCGACACGGGTGCCAAGACCGCCTCGCTGAGCGCCCGTGACATCAAACATTTCAAGCGCAATGGCGAAAGCTGGGTACGCTTTTATCTGGCCAGCGACAGCAAACACATTCACCCCATAGAACGCCCCCTGGCACGGGTCAGCAAGATCAAGCGTCGCGCGGACGATCTCGACCCGGATGACGACAACAGGTACTCGTCACGCCCGGTGATCAGCCTCGACCTGTGCATGGGCGAAGCGTTGCGCACCATTGAAGTGAACTTGACTGACCGAAGTGCTTTCCAATATCCGCTTTTGATCGGCTCCGAAGCCTTGAAACGCTTTGATGCGCTGGTCGATCCAAGTCTTAAATATGCGGCAGGGAAGCCCGGCTGCGCTTCCGTCGCTCAAAACGCAGAGTAAATCCATGCGCTCTCTTACACTCCATCTGAAAATCCTGATCACTGCCCTGGTGACCCTGGGCATCGCGATCACGGCTTATCAGATACTGGCGCTCGGCATACCCGTCACCGAAGACGAAACCGATGACCTGTGGAATATCGACGCCAAAGTCGAATTCATCGCCAATCCCAAGGATTCGGTGAAGGTCCAGATGTTCGTGCCGCCACTGGCCCACGACTACATCAGCCTCAATGAAAGTTTCATTTCGAATAATTACGGCGTCAGCGTCAACCGCGCCGACGGCAACCGCAAGGTCACGTGGTCGGCTCGTCGCGCCACCGGCAACCAGACGCTTTACTACCGCCTGGTGCTGACCAAACGCTACAGCGGTGAGAAACCCAAGGTCAAAGGGCCTATCTTTCGCGACAGCATGACCATCGAAGGCCCCGAAAAAATTGCAGCCGAAGCCCTGCTGGCCCCCATTCGCCAGCACTCGGCTGATGTGGAAACCTTCATTACCGAGGCCATCAAACGCGTCAACAACCTGAATGACGATAACGTCAAGCTGTTGCTGGCGGGCGATACCTCGGCCTCCAACAAGGCCCGGATCACCGAGCTGCTGCTGTCGATTGCTCACGTGCCGCTGGAGAAAGCCCATACCATTCGCCTGGAAGCCGAACAGCAGCAGGTGCCGGAACTCTGGCTGCGCAGCTTCAATGGCAAGGAATGGCTGTATTTCAACCCAGATACCGGCGAGGCCGGCCTGCCGGACGATCGACTGCTGTGGTGGACTGGCGAAGACAGTCTGGTGAGCGTCGAAGGGGGCAAGAAAGTACAGGTCACTTTCAGCCTCAATAACAGCGAGATGAACGCCATGCGTCTCGCCAAGCTGACCGACGCCAGCACCGACTCGGATTTCCTCGCCTATTCGTTGTACGGGCTGCCACTGCAAACCCAGCAGACCTTCATGGTCATGGTCATGATTCCGATTGGTGTGCTGGTCATTCTGATCCTGCGCAACCTGATCGGTCTGCAGACACTGGGCACGTTTACTCCCGTGCTGATTGCTCTGGCATTCCGCGAAACACAACTGGGCTTCGGCATTATTCTGTTTACGGTGATCACGGCGCTTGGCTTGTCCCTGCGCTCTTATCTGGAGCACCTGAAACTGCAGATGCTGCCGCGCCTGTCGGTTGTCCTGACCTTCGTCGTGGTGCTGATCGCGGCCATCAGCCTGTTCAGCCATAAGCTGGGGCTGGAGCGCGGCCTGTCAGTCGCATTGTTCCCGATGGTGATTCTGACCATGACCATCGAACGCCTGTCGATTACCTGGGAAGAGCGCGGCGGCAGTCATGCCATGAAAGTGGCCGTCGGTACGCTTTTCGCCGCGTCGCTGGCACACTTGATCATGAGCGTCCCGGAGCTGACCTATTTCGTCTTCACGTTCCCGGCAGTGCTGTTGGTACTGGTCGGATTCATGCTGGCGATGGGTCGATACCGTGGCTATCGCCTGACCGAACTGATGCGTTTCAAGGCTTTTCTGAAAGAGGAAAAGGCTAAATGATCGGCTGGTGGAAGACCTGGAAGGCACTCGAAGCCCGCGGCATCATGGGCATCAATCGGCGTAACGCCGACTATGTGCTCAAGTACAACAAGCGCAGCCTTTATCCGGTGGTCGATGACAAGATCATCACCAAGGAGCGAGCCATCGAGGCAGGCATTCATGTGCCGGAGATGTACGGGGTGATTTCCACGGAGAAGGAAATCGACCGGCTTGACGAGATCATTGGCGCGCACAACGACTTTGTGATCAAACCCGCCCAAGGCGCGGGCGGCGATGGCATTCTGGTCATCGCCGACCGTTTCGAGGAACGCTTTCGTACCGTCTCGGGACGCATCATCAGCCATTCGGAAATCGAGCATCAGGTGTCCAGCATCCTCACCGGCCTCTATTCGCTGGGCGGCCATCGTGACCGGGCGCTGATCGAGTACCGGGTCGTCCCGGACCCGATCTTCAAAAGCATCAGCTATGAAGGCGTGCCGGACATCCGCGTTATCGTGCTGATGGGCTATCCGGTGATGGCCATGCTGCGCCTTCCCACCCGACAGTCAGGCGGCAAGGCCAACCTGCACCAGGGCGCCATTGGCGTCGGTGTGGACCTGGCCACCGGCGTTACCCTGCAAGGCACCTGGCTGAACAACATCATCAGCAAGCATCCGGACACCACTCATTCGGTAGATGGCGTGCAACTGCCCAACTGGGACGGTTTCATGAAGCTGGCGGCCGAGTGTTACGAGCTGTGTGACCTGGGCTACATCGGCGTCGACATGGTATTGGACCAGGACAAGGGCCCGCTGATCCTGGAACTCAATGCACGTCCCGGCCTGAACATTCAGATCGCCAACGACGACGGCCTTACCCACCGCACCCAGGCCGTCGAGGCGCGACTGGAACAACTGGCACTCGAGGGTCGCCAGGAATCTGCGCAGGAGCGAGTAGACTTTGTACAGGAACTGTTCGGCCACATGGCCGAGCGCGTGAGTTCTGCACAATCCCGTCAGGCCTCATTGAACGATTCGGCACCCGGAACACAACCACTGGCCGCGTACTCAAAAACCAAGCGTCGATAATGTCCATCTGCTCGATACATCCCCTGCCCTACAGCGCCGACCCCGCCTCTTTTTTCTCGCGAATTCGCGAAGCGCCAGGTGCCGTGCTGCTCGACAGCGGCAGACCGGCAGCCGGGCGCGGCCGATACGACCTGCTCAGCGCCTGGCCGCTGGAGGAACTGACGGTCGCGGACGGCGAGACCGGCACAGCCTACCTGCAGCGTTTGCGCGAGAGCCTGAAGATCCTGGGGCCTGCCAGCCTGCCTGAAGGTTGCGCGCTGCCGTTTGCAGGCGGGCTGATGGGTTATCTGAGCTACGAGTTCGGTCGACGTCTGGAACCGCTTCCGGATCGGGCCATCGACGACCTGCAACTGCCTGAGGCGTGCCTTGGACTCTATGCCTGGGCGCTGGTCAGCGATCATCAGGAACAGACCAGCCAGTTGATTGCCCATCCGGCGCTGGCCGAGACCGAACGTAAACGACTGATTGAGCTGTTCTCTGTCGACATCACTCAGCCGCACACGGGCTTCAGCCTCAGCCAACCGTTCCAGGCCAGCATCAGTGGCGACGACTATCGACAGGCTTTCGAACGAATCCAGGCTTACATCCAGGCCGGAGACTGTTACCAGGTCAACTTTGCACAACGCTTTCAGGCACAGTACGCCGGCGATCCGTGGGTAGCCTATTGTGCGCTGCGCGCAGCATGCCCCACCCCGTTTTCCGGCTACCTGAGCCTGCCGGGGCACGCTGCAATACTCAGCCTTTCTCCGGAGCGCTTTGTCCGGGTCAGCGCCAGACAGGTCGAAACACGACCGATCAAAGGCACTCGACCGCGCAGCCCGAATGCCGCACAGGATGCCGCTTTCGCCAATGAACTGCTGGCCAGCGAGAAGGATCGCGCAGAAAACCTGATGATTGTCGACCTGCTGCGCAACGACCTGGGCCGCAGTTGCACGATCGGTTCGGTAAAGGTCCCCGAGCTGTTCAGCCTGGAAAGCTACCCCAATGTGCACCATCTGGTGAGCAGCGTGACCGGAGAGCTGGCCACCGGTCACGATGCGCTGAACCTGATTGCAGGCAGTTTCCCCGGCGGTTCCATCACCGGCGCGCCGAAGATCCGCGCCATGCAGATCATTGACGAACTCGAACCGACAAGGCGCAGCCTGTACTGTGGATCGTTGATGTACCTCGACGTTCGCGGCGAAATGGACAGTTCGATCGCCATCCGCAGCCTGCTGGCCAAGGATGGGCGCCTATCCTGCTGGGGCGGCGGCGGCATCGTGGCTGACTCGGACTGCGAAGCCGAATATCAGGAAACCTTCACCAAGGTCCGCGTGCTGCTGGAAACGCTTGAAGCGCTCTGAGATCCGGCGCGATATGCATGTCCAGCTCGCCTGCTCTGCGCTTGGCCTACATCACCAAATCCCGATTCGAGGCCTTGATGAACTCTTCTTTCAGGCCATCGAAGGTGTGCACCGCCGGGAACTGCGGGAATTCGCGAATCACGTTATCAGGCGCGTGGAACAGGATACCGGCGTCGGCCTCGCCCAGCATCGTGGTGTCGTTGTAGGAGTCGCCTGCAGCAATGATCCGATAGTAGAGGCTTTTGAACGCCAGTACCGACTGACGTTTGGGGTCTTTCTGGCGCAACTGGTAACCGACCACCCGGTCGGTTTCATCAGTGATCAGGCGATGGCACAGCAGGGTCGGGAACCCCAACTGACGCATCAGCGGCTGAGAAAACTCGTAGAACGTATCGGACAGGATAACCACCTGAAAACGCTCGCGCAGCCAGTTGACGAATTCCTCGGCACCTTCCAGCGGCTTGAGGGTGGCGATCACTTCCTGGATGTCCGACAGCTTCAGACCGTGCTCATCCAGAATACCCAGGCGCTGCTTCATCAAGACATCGTAGTCGGGAACATCCCGAGTCGTGGCGCGCAGTGCATGGATACCGGTTTTTTCGGCAAAAGCGATCCAGATTTCCGGGACCAGCACTCCTTCCAGGTCCAGACAGGCAATTTCCACAGCACGCTCCTCAAGGCCTTCACTGTCAACTGAAGCGGCACTCTAGCCTTTGGCAACGGCCACTGAACAGCGAATTTTGTTACCATTGCCGCTATCACGAGCGCCTAAGCGCCACCCTTGCATTCCAGGAAGCCGCCTGATGAGCCAACCTTTCGACGTCGCTGAACTGGCGATGACCTATGCGAACAAGTCTGCACAAGACATTCTGAAGCTCGCCTTTGAACACTTCGGCGACGACCTGTGGATCTCCTTCAGCGGTGCCGAAGACGTCGTTCTGGTCGACATGGCCTGGAAGCTGAACAAGAACGTCAAGGTGTTCAGCCTGGACACCGGTCGCCTGCACCCCGAGACCTATCGCTTTATTGAACAGGTTCGTGATCACTACAGTATCGAGATCGAAATCATCTCGCCGGACCAGCGTGCACTGGAACCTTTCGTCAAGGAAAAGGGCCTGTTCAGCTTTTACCGTGACGGCCATGGTGAATGCTGCGGCATCCGCAAGATCGAACCGCTGCGGCGCAAACTGTCTGGCGTCAGCGCCTGGGCCACCGGCCAGCGCCGCGATCAGAGCCCCGGCACCCGCAGCGCCGTTGCCGCACTGGAAATCGACAGCGCGTTTTCGAGCGCCGAACGCACGCTGTACAAATTCAATCCGCTGGCGCAGATGAGCAGCGAGGAAATCTGGGGTTATATCCGCATGCTGGAGTTACCTTACAACAGCCTGCACGAGCGCGGTTTCATCAGCATTGGCTGTGAACCCTGCACCCGTCCGGTATTGCCGAACCAGCATGAGCGCGAAGGTCGCTGGTGGTGGGAAGAAGCCACGCAGAAGGAATGCGGGCTGCATGCGGGCAATCTGATCGTTCGCAATTGACGTAGCAAGCTACAAGCTAGAGCCTTGCGTGCTTTTACTTGTAGCTTGCCGCCAAGCGCTTGCCGCTGCTACTAATGCACCGGCAACTCAACGTTGGCAAACAGTTCCTCCATTTCCTGTTTGTTGTGGCACTGAATCGCCTTGGCCATGACTTCGCGGGTCAAGTGCGGGGCGAATTTCTCGATGAAGTCGCACATGAAGCCGCGCAGGAAAGTGCCGCGACGGAACGCGATTTTGGTCACACTGGACTCGAACAGGTCGCTGGCGTCGAGCACCACCAGGTCGCTGTCGACTTCTTCGTCAACCGCCATTCTCGCGACGATACCGACACCCAGGTTCAGCCTGACGTAGGTCTTGATCACGTCGGCATCTGCAGCCGTGAACACGACTTTGGGCACCAGCCCCCGGTGGCTGAACGCCTCATCCAGCTTGGAACGGCCGGTAAAACCGAACACGTAAGTCACGATCGGGTATTCAGCCAGCAGCTCCAGGGTGAGCTTGGGTACCTTGGTCAGCGGATGGCCCTGCGGCACAACGACGCAACGGTTCCAGCGGTAGCACGGCATCATCACCAGATCACTGAACTGCTCGAGTGCTTCAGTGGCAATCGCGAAATCGACAGTCCCGTCAGCCGCCATTTCGGCGATCTGCATTGGCGAACCCTGATGCATGTGCAGCGCAACGTCAGGGTACTGCTTGATGAAATTACTGATGACCGACGGCAACGCATAGCGCGCCTGGGTGTGGGTGGTTGCGATCGACAGAGTACCCTTCTTCTCGTTGGAGAACTCCTGGGCAATCTGCTTGATGCTTTCGACCTTGCGCAGAATCTCGCCAGCGGTCGTGATGATGCGCTCGCCTGCAGGTGTCACACGTGTCAGGTGCTTGCCACTGCGGGCGAAAACCTCGACACCCAGCTCGTCTTCAAGCAGACGAATCTGCTTGCTGATGCCGGGCTGGGAGGTATAAAGGCTCTGGGCCGTCGCAGAAACGTTGAGGTCGTGGTGCGCCACTTCCCAAATGTAGCGCAGTTGTTGGAGCTTCATATGTATCCCTCAAAGCAGATAAACCCTATGGGTATCAGCGACGGTATATAACTGGATTAATGGTGAGGCGAATAATTCTAGAACTTTTTATCACCTTTGTAAGGTGATCGCACGCTCGATTTCACTAAAACCACCAATTGGACCTTCCTCTCCTTACCCTCACCCCTTTTTCAACATCATCGGAACCATGTAGACCGGCACATCGGAAAATTGCAGAACCCTTTCGGCGGTTCGACCTATCGAGGTGCCATCTTCTATCCGGCGGCTGTGGCTGCCCACCACCAGCAAATCCACCTCCAGCTTGTGCGCCTGTTCAAGGATCACAGTGGCAGGCTCTCCCTGGACGACACGCACCGTGCGGATCAGGGAGAGGTCCGCGTGGCCTTCCCCCAACTCTTCACGAAACCCGTCGAGCATTCGCTGCTCTATTCCCGCCATGAACGCACTTACACCCTTGCCGCGGAGTTCTTTTAACGCATCCTCGCCCAGATGGCTCTGCAGCACCGACTCGGCAAACAGACCCATTGGCTCTACCACATGAATAACGTAAAGCCCGGCGTTGAACGTTCGAGCCAGCGCCAGCGCGTGCTGCGTTACATAAGGCGCGTACAGACCGAGGTCTGTGGCGTACAGCATCGAACGAACCATACAACCTCCCGAACAACCGGAATGGCGGAGATTGAATCAGCGTAGCAGCGCATCATCGGCTGCGACGAAGGACTTCTCAGCCCCCGTCGGCCAGCGGCGTTATTTCATTGCTTATGCCATGCGGAACATGCCCGGTTGCCACCACGTCACGGGCCTTTTCGCAGTGCCCGGGCTGATCGTCGAAAAACACATCGGCGGCAAACGCCTCAAGGAAGGCCGATTTCTGCAGGCCGCCGAGAAACAGCGACTCGTCGAGGCGAATGTCCCATTCGCGCAAGGTACGAATCACCCGCTCATGGGCAGGTGCCGAGCGAGCTGTGACCAGCGCGGTACGAATCGGGCAACTTGCGTCGGGAAACTCGCGCTGCAATTGATTGAGCGCGGCGAGAAAAGGTTTGACGGGGCCGCCGCGCAGTGGCTCACGGGCCGATTCACGTTCACTGGCCTGAAAGGCAGCCAGGCCGCCGCTCTGATAAACCCGCTCGGACTCGTCGGAAAACAACACGGCGTCGCCGTCGAACGCAATGCGCAACTCGGCACTCGCTGCACGTCGTGCACCGCCTGAAAGAATTGTCGCCGCAGCAAACCCCGCATCCAGCGCGCTGCGCACATCCTCGGCATGGGTCGACAGAAACAGGTGGCAGCCAAACGCCGCAAGGTAAGGATACGGACTGCGCCCGCCGGCAAATGCGGCACGGCTGATGTCGAGCCCATAGTGCTGAATGGAATTGAACACCCGCAGGCCGGTATCCGCGCTGTTGCGCGACACCAGCACCACTTCGACATGCGCCTTGTCCAGGCTGGCATTTAGGCTCAGCAGCTTTTCCACCAGCGCAAAGGCATCGCCCTGCTCGAGAATCTCGTCCTCATGTTCAATCTGGTACTTGCGGTAGGCCTCGACGCCATCGGCCATATACACCTCATGGCTGTCACGCAGATCGAACAGTGCTCGCGATGAAATCGCCAGCACCAGTTTATGGCCATCAGCCTCTGTCATGAATCACTCCTCGCTTGCCGGACGGTTGCCGCGATCGATGAACGCCAGCGCCTGATAAAGCGCCCGGACGCGAGGCATGTCAAACCCCGCGGCAAGCGCGGCGGTGAGGGGGCGAGCATAAATGGCGTCCAGCTCCAACGGTCGTTTCTCGACCAGGTCGTGGTACATGCTGGGCCTGTAATCCGGCATGCCTTGGGTCACTGCGAGCAAATGCTCTGCGAAACCGGGTGGCAAGGCGTGGCCACAGGCCTCGGCACCCTGTACTACTTCGTCCATCAGCGCCCGCAGCAATGCCTGACTGTCAGGATCCGCCATCAATTGGCTCGTCCCCGCCTGCAACAGTGCCGAAAGACCATTGTAAGGTACGTTCCAGACCAGCTTCTGCCAGCGGGCCTGCGGCAGGCTGGCCATGACCGGAGCGTCGATGCCGGCAGTCTTGAACAGGGCAGCACAGGCCTCGACAATCGCCATGCGACTTGCCTCGTCGACTGCCGGGCCACTGTGATAGCCAACGCTGACCGCGCCGAAAGCCTGGTGGGCAATGACGCCGGGCGCCACCCGGTTGACGCAGACAAAACACAGCCCTCCCACTATATGCACGCTGTCAGGCAAGACCTTGCGCAGTTGGTCTTCGACGGCCAGGCCGTTCTGCAACAGCAACACTGTGGCGTTCGGCGCGGCGACCTGGCTGATGATCGGACCCAGCGCGGCATTGCCGGTGCTCTTGGTGCCGACCAGCAACCAGTCGCAAGGCGGCATGTCAGCCGCCGAGCAATAGGCTTGAACCGGCTTGAGATGCAGCTCGCCATGCACGGCGCTATTGACCAGCAGACCCTGACGCGCGACCGTTTCAAACTCGCTGCGCAGCAGGAAGTGCACGTCGTATCCGGCACGCGCCAGCATCAATCCGTAAAAACCACCAATGGCACCGGTACCTATGATGCCGACACGTGGGCGGCGGGACTCAACACTCATGAGCTCTCCCTTTGGCTGTCTCGGTAATGGGTCTTACACTATCCGTTGCAGCGGTTTGTCTTGCAATACGGCAGCGCAACTCGGCGGACAGCCGTGCGGAACCTGCCCGATACCTCGTTTACTTATTGTCGAACAGCGCGATAACGCGCTAAGGTTCGGCTCCCCGCTGCGCTCAAACCTGCTGGGCACCGCCGCACGGGGTACCGTTGGCGGCCAGTACCCGCGACCTGATGAGTAACACGATGGCTGATTTACCGATTGACGACCTCAACGTTGCCTCCAACGAGACTCTGATCACCCCGGATCAGCTCAAGCGCGACATCCCGCTGACCGACGCAGCCCTGCACACTGTCAGTCAGGGCCGCGAAGTGATTCGCAACATCCTCGATGGCAATGACCACCGCCTGTTTATCGTGATCGGCCCCTGCTCGATCCATGATTTGAAGGCAGCCAAGGAGTACGCCGAGCGCCTCAAGGCATTGGCGGCGGAAGTCTCCGACACGCTGTATCTGGTGATGCGCGTCTATTTCGAGAAGCCTCGCACCACAGTGGGCTGGAAAGGCCTGATCAACGATCCGTACCTGGATGACTCGTTCAAGATCCAGGATGGCCTGCACATCGGTCGCCAGCTGCTGCTGGATCTGGCTGAGATGGGTCTGCCGACTGCCACCGAAGCGCTGGACCCGATCTCCCCGCAGTATTTGCAGGACCTGATCAGTTGGTCGGCCATCGGCGCACGCACAACCGAATCCCAGACTCACCGGGAGATGGCCTCCGGCCTGTCTTCGGCAGTCGGCTTCAAGAACGGTACTGACGGCGGCCTGACCGTTGCCATCAACGCCTTGCAATCGGTCTCGAGCCCGCATCGTTTCCTGGGTATCAACCAGGAAGGCGGCGTGTCGATCGTGACCACCAAGGGCAACGCCTATGGTCATGTCGTGCTGCGCGGCGGCAATGGCAAGCCCAACTATGACTCGGTCAGCGTTGCGCTCTGCGAACAGGCCCTGAACAAGTCCGGCATCCGCCCGAACATCATGGTCGACTGCAGCCACGCCAACTCCAACAAGGACCCGGCCCTGCAACCGCTGGTGATGGAAAACGTTGCCAACCAGATCCTGGAAGGCAATGAGTCCATTATCGGCCTTATGGTTGAGAGTCACTTGAACTGGGGCTGCCAGGCTATTCCGAAAGACCTGTCGGAATTGCAATACGGCGTATCCATTACCGATGCCTGCATCGATTGGGCAAGCACTGAAAAAACCCTGCGCAGCATGCACGCGAAACTCAAGGGTGTACTGCCCGCTCGCAAGCGCAAGTAACTGCCTGACTGATTAACCTGCAACAACGAAAACGCCGAGCATATGCTCGGCGTTTTTCATGCTGACTGTCAGTAAGCTCGATGCATCAGAGCTTGGCCGCCTGCGACTGCAAGTCATGCAGTTCCATATAACGCTCGACATAAGAACAGGACGGTATGACGGAATAACCCATGCTATCGGCATAGTCCAGAGCCTCTTTGGTCAGGGCAGCGGCAATCCCGCGACCTCGCAAGGCGTCTGGGACGAATGTCCGGTAGAAATCCAGCGTCTGCTTGCCGAGATCCATGTACGTCAGATAGGCACGATGGCCGTCGATAATGATTTCGAAATGGTGGCCGACTTCGTCATGGTGGATGGACAACGCCTCGCTCATCGCTACTCCTCGCGGGTCTTGGAATTTGACCCCTACCTTACCGGTCTTTTTCAGGCGAAGGAACATCTACGCCACCCAGTGCCTGTTTTCGACACCGGTAAGAGCATTGCCGATCTCGATGCACATCACAGTGAGATAGTAGGCACCATTGCTGACTATGCTCAAGCGCAGTCAGAGTAAAAACACCCGGAAATGTTCACGCACCGACCGACAGTCAAACCTGTCAGGTTTTTGCAGGTGTGCGAGCGAGTTCTTCGGAACGCTCGATGCGGACAGCGGCCCAGTGAAAGTGGATAGTTTTTGTACAGAACGCTTGAGAAGTAACGCGGAACGCTTTCAAAGCGGGGAATTTTAGCAGCTTCTTGCGCTGGGTCCGTTTACTTACTACAAACAATGGGTACTATGTACGCCGGTCGTTTTCTCATTTTCGAGAGATGACTAATTTGAACAAAATTCCTTGAAGGTGAACACGATGAACAACGTTCTGAAATTCTCTGCTCTGGCTCTGGCCGCAGTTCTGGCTACCGGTTGCAGCAGCGTATCCAAAGAAACCGAAGCTCGTCTGACAGCTACCGAAGACGCAGCAGCTCGTTCGCAAGCACGTGCCGACGAAGCCTACCGCAAGGCTGACGAAGCTCTGGCTGCTGCTCAAAAAGCTCAGCAAACTGCTGACGAAGCCAACGAGCGCGCTCTGCGCATGTTGGACAAAGCCAGCCGCAAGTAATAATCCCTCCGGATTATTGAAAGCCGATCCGGTAACGGGTCGGCTTTTTTTTGCCTGTTGTCTGGCGAGGTGATTGCGTGCAAAAGTCTGAATGACTGTTCTGCTGCGTCGCGCGACGGTTCTGTGATGTCAGGTGGATTGGGGTTCGGCTCAGATTCTCGTTCCCACGCTCCGCGTGGTAATGCAGTTCGTGACGCTCTGCGTCACACGGCGGTTTTGTGGTGTCAGGAGGATTTGCGTTCGACTCAGATTCTCGTTCCCACGCTCCGCGTGGTAATGCAGTTCGTGACGCTCTGCGTCACACGGCGGTTCTGTGGTGTCAGGAGATTGGGGTTCGACTCAGGTCAGCTTTTCGCCCCTCGGCGAGTGACTTTGATGGGGCCAAAGTAACCAAATCCCCTGGCTCCGTTTCCGGCCCGACTTCGTCGGGTTCCTTCGCCCTGATCCGCGGGTCGCCGCAACGGGCCATCCATGGCCCGGTGCGGCTAGCCTGGCGTCCTGCCAGGCTACCCCCGGATCAGCGCCAGGACTCAGCCGTCACTTACGTCGCACTCTGCGTTGTCAGTACCTTCGCGGTTGAGAAGCGTTTTAGAGCAGTTTGGCTGAAGGTACGGATGACTATCGTGCCGACGCTCCGCGTCGGCATGCAGTTCGTGACGCTCTGCGTCACACGGCGGTTATGACGCAGAGCATTGGCCTGAAAGCACGCTGGACATCTGGCGACGCTTTACTGAAAAATCACCGGTTCTTCGGTACTCGCCGACGTGCTGCCCGGCACGGCAATTTCTACCGGCATGCCGTCTTCGGCTGCCACCACATCACGCACCACATCCCAGTTCATGCGCAGGTTGTTGGCCAGGTCGTCACGTTTGAGCAGCGCATTGATCACCGCAGTGTGCTTGTCGACCACCGACGGGTTACCCAGATCATCGACCGGGGTATGCGCTTCAAGGTAAACCTTGCCGCCGCTGATACCGAATTTGTAAGGCTCGCTGATGATGCGCACGGTCGTACCGACCGGAGCCATGTCGGCCAGTTCCAGCACATTGTTGTTGTACATGCGGAAACAGCCATGGCTGGTGCGCATGCCGATACCGAATTTTTTGTTCGAGCCGTGGATCAGGTAGCCGGAAAGCCCCAGACCGAATTTGAACGGACCCAGCGGGTTATCGGGACCGGCTGGCACCACATCGGGCAACGGGTCGCCGTCGGCAGCATGCTCGGCCTTGATCGAGGCCGGTGGCGTCCAGGTCGGGTTAGGCGTCTTGGCCGTCACCTTGGTCATACCGATGGGCGAACCCCAGCCTTCACGGCCGACACCCAACGGATAGGTGTGCACGACATTCTGCCCTTTGGGGTAGTAATACATCCGGTACTCGGCGAGGTTGATGACAATCCCTTCGCGCGGCCCCGGCGGCAGGATGAAGCGGGTCGGCAGTACGATGTCCTTGCCTGCCCCCGGCAGCCACGGATCGACACCGGGGTTGGCCGCGATCATTTCCAGGTAGCCCAGGTCATATCGGGTGCCCAGATCGGCGAAGGTGTCTTCGTATCGGGCCTTGATGACCTGTACCTGGCCCACGATGTCTTCGCCGGGCGGCGGCAACGGAAACTCCAGTGCATGGACAGAGCTCGCCGCGCACAGAGCAGCAAGCGACAGACAGCGGGTAACGGCTGGAATGCGCGACAACATCCGGGAAGATCCTTCGGGTAACGACATTGGTATGAAGACAAGAACTGAAGTGTACACGGCACTTGCAGGATCGGGGATATCTGCGGCTGGCCTGCAGGCAGGCGTGACAGCTAAAGTTCAGGCCAGATCGGATTCATTCCCCTGCGCTGCGCATCGAGAATTGCCTTGCACAGCGGGCAAAGACGCTCATCGCGCATGGCTTGCAGTTCGACTGCGCGCATTTGCGGCTGAGCAGGCAGCAGCGTGCCACACAATGTCCGGTCAATCGAGCCGCCCAGTTCCAGTTGACGGGCAATCAGATGAACGCGCACTTCCTGACAGGCGAACAGATCCAGCTGCTCATCGGGCTCAAGCATTTGATAGGCATACAGGGACCAGGCGGGACGCGGCATGGGGGGCTCCAGATCGGGGGCGCCACATTAGCCGAAAGCCCCCGCCCGGGAAAGCCTCAAAGCAGCGGTTTCAGGCTCGGCCAGACATTTTCCAGCAATTTCCCCTGAGCGGCCGCAGCAGGGTGAAGACCATCGGCCTGCATCAACTCAGGCACCCCGCCCACACCTTCCAGAAAAAATGGCACGAAGGGGACCTTCTTCTCTTTGGCAAGGTTGCTGTAGACCTCTTCGAAGGCCTTGGTGTAGCGCGGCCCATAGTTGGGTGGGATACGCATACCCAGCAACAGCACTTTGGCACCTGCAGCCTGCGAGCGATCTATCATCGATGAAAGGTTTTGTTGCAATTGAGCAGGCTGCTGGCCACGCAGCCCGTCGTTGCCACCCAATTCGAGAATGACCAGCGCTGGCTTATGCTCTGCAAGCAGCGCAGGCAGACGCGCCTGGCCGCCTGCGCTGGTGTCGCCGCTGATCGACGCATTGACCACCTTGTCGTCGAATCCCTCCTTGCTCAGACGCTGCTCCAGCAGACTCACCCACCCCACACGGGTATCCAGTCCGAAAGCCGCACTGATACTATCCCCGACGATCAACACCGTGCCCGCCAACGCGCCCTGTGACAGCAGCAGTAACCCCAGGCCAGCACTTAAAAACAACGCACGCATCGGATTCTCCATGAGTGAAAGTATTCTCAGTGCCCAAAGCCTCAGCAAAGTAGTCCCCAGCACCGAAGGTGACCTGACCATCCTGCACGAACTCTCCCTGGAACTAAACAAGGGCGACACACTGGCCATCGTCGGAGCCTCAGGTTCTGGTAAATCCACCCTCCTTGGCTTGCTTGCCGGACTGGACCTGCCCAGCTCGGGTTCGGTCATCCTCTCAGGCCGCAACCTGAGTGAACTGGATGAAGACCAGCGCGCCAGAGTGCGCGCCGAGCACGTCGGTTTTGTGTTTCAGTCATTTCAGTTGCTCGACAGCCTGAATGCACTGGAAAACGTCATGCTGCCGATGGAGCTTGAAGGCCGCAAGGACGCCCGTGACAAGGCTCGTGACCTGCTGGAGCGCGTGGGCCTTGGCCAACGCCTCACTCACACACCGCGTCAATTGTCCGGAGGCGAACAGCAGCGGGTCGCCATTGCCCGCGCTTTCGCCGCTGACCCGGACGTGCTGTTCGCCGACGAGCCCACCGGCAACCTGGACAGCCACACTGGCGAGCGCATCAGCGACCTGTTGTTCGAACTGAACAAGGAGCGCAACACCACGCTGGTGCTGGTGACTCACGATGAGCGTCTGGCACATCGCTGCCGTCGCCTGATCCGCCTTGAAGGGGGCCGACTGGTCGCCCCGCTGGAGCCTTGATGGCACGCCTGCCTTTTGTCCGCCTGTTAAACCTCGCCACTCGCCAGTTGCTGCGCGACGCCCGCGCCGGAGAATTGCGGGTGTTGTTCTTTGCGCTTTTGGTAGCCGTGGCTGCCAGTACCGCCATCGGCTACTTCGGTGCGCGCCTCAACGGCGCGATGCTGCTACGGGCGACCGAGTTTCTGGGTGCCGACCTGATTCTGGAGGGCTCCAGCCCCGCGCGCGCAGAGCAGATCGAGGAAGGCAAACGCCTGCAACTCAAGCACGCACAGATCGTGATTTTTTCCAGCGTGATCGCCACCGACACCGGCATTCAGCTGTCGAGCATCAAGGCGGTGGATGACGTCTATCCCTTGCGCGGCGAACTGAAAAGCGCAGCGGACCTGTATCAGACCGAACAGACTGGTAGCGGTCCGAAGCCCGGTGAAGCCTGGGCTGAGGCACGGCTGTTCCCGGCCGTCGATCTGAAGGTCGGCGATAATATCGATGTCGGTTCGAAAACCCTGAAACTGGCTCGCGTGCTGACTTACGAGCCTGACCGTGCGGGCAATTTCTACAGCCTGACCCCAAGGGTGATGATCAACCTGCAGGATCTCGCCGCCACTGGCGTTGTACAGCCGGGCAGCCGGGTGACCTACCGAGAAATGTGGAGCGGCCCGCCAGAGGCGCTGGCGGCTTACCGTAAAGCCATCGAGCCGGGCCTGGAACCGCATCAGGAAATCAAGGACGCCCGCGATGGCAGCCAGCAGATCGGTGGCGCCCTGGGCAAGGCCGAACGTTACCTGAACATGGCGAGTCTGGTGGCCGTGCTGTTGGCAGGCGTTGCCGTTGCACTCTCGGCCTCGCGCTTTGCCGCACGGCGCTTCGATGCCAGCGCTCTGCTTCGCTGCCTGGGCCTGTCGCGCGGCGAGGCGATGAGCCTGTTCAGTCTGCAACTGGCGATCATCGGCCTGCTGGCCAGCCTGAGCGGAGCGCTGCTGGGCTGGCTGGCGCAGTTGGGCCTGTTCGCGCTGCTGCAAAACCTGCTGCCAGCCACCGTTCCGCCGGGAGGCCTGCTTCCTGCGCTGGCGGGCATGGGCACCGGGCTGGTAGCGCTGGCCGGCTTTGCCCTGCCACCACTCGCTGCCCTGGGTCGAGTGCCGCCATTGCGCGTGCTGCGCCGTGACATGCTGCCGATACCCGCCAGCTCCTGGTTCGTGTATGGCGCAGCGCTGCTCGCGCTGGGCCTGATCATGTGGCGCCTGAGCCTGGATCTGGTACTGACCTTTGCCCTGCTGGGGGGAGGCATCGTCGCGGCACTGGTGCTTGGCAGCCTGTTGCTGCTGGTGCTCAACAGCTTGCGTCGTTTGCTGGCCGGTGCATCGCTGCCCTGGCGACTCGGTCTGGGGCAACTGCTGCGCTATCCACTGGCCGCTGCCGGTCAATCACTGGCCTTCGGCCTCATCCTGCTGTCGATGGGCCTGATCGCGCTGTTGCGTGGTGAACTGCTCGACACCTGGCAAAACCAGTTGCCAAAGGATGCGCCCAACTATTTTGTGCTCAATGTGTTGCCAGCGGAGAAGGAAAACTTCGCCCAGACCCTGACCAGGCTGTCCACCCATTCGGCTCCGCTCTACCCGGTAGTGCCTGGGCGCCTGACCAGCATCAACGGTGAACCGGTAGGCAATTTCGTGACCAAAGATTCGCGTGGCGAAAATGCTACTCGCCGCGACCTGAGCCTGACCTGGGCCGCCGATCTGCCCGAGGGCAACACCCTGACTGCCGGCAGTTGGTGGAAGAACCTGACTGAGTCAGGACAGGGCGAGGCAACGCCCGGCGTATCGATCGAGACCAAGCTGGCCGAGAGCCTGAAAATCAAGCTGGGCGACCGTCTGGGCTTCATCGTCGGGGGCCTGACCCGCGAGGCGGTGGTCACCAGCCTGAGGGACGTAAACTGGGACACCTTCCAGCCCAACTTCTTCATGATCTTTCAGCCGGGTACGCTGGCCGACCTGCCGACCACTTACCTGACCAGCTTCTACCTGCCGCCAGGTCAGGACAAACAGATTGTCGAACTGTCGCGGGCCTACCCGTCAATCAGCATCCTGGGGGTAGAGGCTCTGCTCGCGCAGGTGCGCAGCATCCTTGATCAAGTCACGCTGGCCGTGCAGTTCGTGCTGCTGTTCGTGCTGGCGGCCGGCATTGCCGTGCTGTTCTCCGGATTGCAGGCGACCCTGGATGAACGCATCCGCCAGGGTGCACTCCTGCGTGCGCTTGGCGCAGAACGAGCGCTATTGATCAAGTCGCGGCGGATCGAGTTCGGTTTGCTGGGGGCTGCCAGTGGAATGCTGGCGGCGCTGGGCTGCGAACTGGTGAGCTTCGTGCTGTACCGCTACGCCTTTTCCCTGGAATGGCAACCGCACCCGTGGCTGCTGTTGCTACCGGTAATAGGCGCCCTGCTGGTCGGCGGCGCAGGCGTGTTCGGCACACGCCGGGCTCTGAACGTCAGCCCGCTCACCGTGCTGCGCGAGGGTTGAGAACACCGCGATGGGGCTGAGGTAACAGGCCGGACTTCGACGCAGAGCGTCCGGCCTTACCGCTCGTAAACAATCGAATTCACAAACCAGAGCTTCTCGCCTTCAGGCGTGTTGACCAGCACTTCGTCGCCCACTTCCTTCTTCAGCAACGCGCGAGCCATGGGCGAGTCGATGGAGATATAGTCGTTACGCCCATAGATTTCGTCATAGCCGACAATGCGGAATTTCTTGAGATCACCCGCTTCGTTCTCGATCTCGACCCATGCACCGAAGAACACCCGCCCTTCCTGCTCCGGCGAATACTGCACGACACGCATGTCTTCGAGGCGTTTGCGCAAGTAGCGCACGCGCCGGTCGATCTCGCGCAAAAGCTTCTTGTTGTACTGATAATCCGCGTTCTCGCTGCGATCACCCAGCGAGGCTGCCCAGGCAACCTTCTGAGTAATATCGGGCCGGTGCTCTCGCCACAGGTAATCAAGCTCCTTCTTCAGGGCTTCATGCCCGCCCACAGTGATGATCTTTGTACTCAAGACATTCCTCCGGCCCTGCAAAAATCAATTCGACAGGCAATTGAAGATCAGCGACGCGCTACCTCATGCTGGATGCAGCCTTCGTAATACACCTTGCTGACCGCATCAGGCCTTAAACGCGACTCGCTGTCGTAGGTCTGTTCCGTGATACGCAATGCCATCGGCCGCATCCATTGTTTGGCGAACTTGCGAGCCTGCAGCTTCTGCCGCGCCCCGTAACGGGTAACGCCTGATAGCTTGGACGCCTGCGCACCGCCAGCAATGGTCGAGCCCCAGCGACACAGATAACGTTCGTTTTCGGTCGCATTTCTGGCCTGGACGGAAAAAGCCAGCCCGGAAAGCGTCAGGCACGCCAGAGCACAATAGACCAAACGCATGCAGAAACCACCTAATCCTTTGATAAGGCGGCGATTTTGCCTGTCCGCTCACGGGCCGGGGGCCAGCAATATGCCTTCTATCGCAATTGAATACGCCAGTGGCGTCAACCCAGCGTAATCAGGCCCTGCCGGGCAATGCGCGTAAGGTCACGAATGACCTGTTCGACGTCATCCGCCCGCGGCGATTGCACCACGGCCAGGTCGAACTGGTCATTGGCAAAGTGGCTGAGCGACGGGTTGGTATCGACAAACTGAATCAGAAATGCACAGGAACCACCCCGCCGGCGAGGCCAGCCGTCGAGATAACGCAGCAGTGTCGGCTGATGGGAACCGCTCAGAAGGATCTTTGGATTCTTGCGTGACAAGACCGTGCTGATCGGCGAAAGACGAATGAGGGGGCGCAGGTTGTTCATGGTTATATCTCTGCCTCGCAAGGTCCGCTGGGCAGCGGTGAGAGGCAACACCGAACCAACGTTTTAGCGGTATTTCGACAAGGTTCGAGCCTTGCCAGGCGCCCCGCAAGTAGTTGTTAAATCGGCGCTTGAGCACGCATCCTAGAGAAACGTCCCATTCATTGTCAATTGTCGTCCGTGATGCAAGCCTGCAAACGCACAAGGCCCGCCAGGAAGCGGGCCTTGCACAACAAGCGTAGCCGGTTATCGGGCGATGACGCGGTCCAGCGACAACCTGCCTGCGCCTTCGATAAGCACTGCCAGAGCGCCACCGAGCAATGCCAAGGCATATTCATAGCCGTTGTTGGCCATGAAAAAACCGTTGTGGATATGCACCGTAAAAATGGCCACCAGCAACAGCACCATGACCACAGCGGCAGCCGGACGGGCCAGCAGACCAAGGAGCAAGCCCAGACCGCCGAAAAACTCGGCGCTGCCAGACATCAACGCCATCAGGTAGCCCGGTGTCAGGCCCAGGCTTTCCATATAGTGCGCGGTACCTTCCAGGCCATAACCACCGAAAGCACCGAACAGTTTCTGACTGCCGTGAGCGATAAATGCGATGCCGACAATCACACGCAGTACCGTCAGGCCATAGCCGGCGCGAGTGGTGAGAACCGATTTGATTAATGTGTTCATGTAGGTGATGTCCAGAATTGATTAAGTGCGAGTGGCGCCATGATAATCAAATTCACTCATGTAAAAACCACAAATATCGGCACATAATAATCGAAAATATCGATTGCTCAACGTTTCACGGCAGGCTTTGGCCCGCTCTTTTCCAGTGAATCCCGCTCGCGATCAAATGCCAGGTAGTATTTATTCACGCTGTTCACGAACGCTACGACGTTGGCACCGCCCTGCTCCATCGCCACCCGCTCAGTCTGGAAAAACCACTGATTTGGATTGAGCCCGCGCCGTCGGGCTTCCTCGCGCATGCCCTGCACACGCTCCGGGCCCAGATTGTAAGCAGCCATCACGAATGCCATACGCTCGCGCTCATTGACTCGGGTACTGGAAAAATACTTGCGCTGAATAAGCGCCATGTAGCGTGAACCTGCACGGATGTTATCGTCGGCGCTCTGAATGCTCGGCACACCGACGCTCTTTGCCGCCGAAGGGGTAATCTGCAACAGGCCTGTCGCGCCGCCACTGCCCTTGGCTGTGGGGTCGAGTTTCGACTCTTTGAACGCCAGCGCCGCCAGGTCCAGCCAGTCCATACCCTGCGCATCAGCGTGGCGTTGCAGCATCGGACGCAGTTGCTCAAGACGTTGCAGGTTGTTGCGTACCAGCGGATTGTTGACCTTGTATGTATCTTTGTAAGCCTTGGCGAACACCAAGTCCTGCTGGGCCGATGGCTTATAACCTTTGAGGAAATCATCGACACTGGCGCGCAACTGAGTAGCGTTGTCGCGTACAAACCAGCTGATGTCGCCGTGGGTCTGCAAGGTCAGCCCGCGCTCGATACGTAGTCTGGGCATTATTCTGGCCCAGCGCTCGGCAATAGGCTGCTCGACCAGGGTCATCGGATAAATACCAGCCTGGACCATCTCCAGCACATCCTCCACCGCGAGGCTGGGGTCGACCCATTCGATTTTAGCCAACGGCAGCTTGCGCAGCTCCAATTGTCGATTGACCTGATGCAGGGCCTCATCGGCTGCGCTGCCGGTGGGCAGGCTCAGCGTCTTCCCGGACAGTTGATCCACACGCCGCACACTGCGCTGGCCACTCACACCGACCAGTACCAAAGGCACATCATGAATAATGGGGGCGCTGGCCTGAATCCCCTGGGCCTGACTGACATCCAGCAGCTCTCCGGGCGCGATCATATCGCCTTCGCCACGCTGCAATGCTGTCAGCAACTGGTTCTTGGCCTTGGGGATGACCTTGAACGTAACTTTCTGTCCATCACGGGAATGACTGTTGAGGTACTGTTCGAAGGCTTGCAGACGATGGTATTCGACGCCTATCTCTTGGCCCTTGACGTCACCGGAACTGTTGCGGCTTTGATTGACCAGTACACGCAACACCTTGCTGCTGCGAATCGCAGGCAGATCGCGCACCTTCGGATCGTGCTGCACGGCCTCAGGGCCGGTCTGACGCGCTGAGGCGTGCAGAGGCAGCAGCAGTATCAGACAGATAAAAGACACAAGCGCGGATCGGATCATTCACTTCCCCAGGGCAATGCCGGAAAAAACAGGAAAAAGGAAATCTTGAGGTCACGCAGCAGCATCGAACAGCGAAGGAAATCGTTGAACCATCAGGCCCAATCGCTTGAATACCCAGCGTTTTCTTATTGTGGCCGGAGCTCTGGTATGCTCGGCAGCCTTGAGCTGGAGATAGCACCATGCAACTCATCGACATCGGCGTCAATCTGACCAACGCAAGCTTCGCCTCGCAGCGACAGGCGGTACTCGACCGCGCCTATGCCGCGGGCGTCCAACAACTGGTGGTGACCGGCACCAGTGTCGAGGGCAGCGAACACGCCTTGCAGTTGTGTCACGAGCTTGATGAAAGCGCGCAACGCCTGTTCTGCACGGCAGGTATCCACCCACACTCGGCGAGCGATTGGACCGGCGACAGCGAGAAACAGTTGCATGCCTTGCTCAAGGAAAATCGCGTCCGCGCGGTGGGTGAATGCGGGCTGGATTTCAATCGCGACTTCTCACCCCGCCAGCAGCAGGAAAAGGTTCTCGAGGCGCACCTGGCCATGGCGGTGGAACTGCAATTGCCGGTGTTCCTGCACGAACGTGATGCCAACCAGCGCCTCCTGGAGATTCTGCGTGACTACCGCGACCGCCTGCCCGCTGCGGTGGTGCACTGCTTCACCGGCGAGCGCACTGCATTGTTCAGCTATCTGGACCTTGACCTGCACATCGGTATCACCGGCTGGATTTGCGATGAACGACGCGGCACCCATCTGCACCCGCTGGTGGGCAATATCCCTCGCGGCCGCCTGATGCTGGAAAGCGATGCGCCTTATCTTTTGCCCCGCAGCCTGCGCCCCAAGCCCAAAAATGGCCGCAACGAACCAGCTTACCTGCCAGAGTTGTTGCGCGAAGTGGCCTTGCACCGTGGCGAAAGTCAGGAAGATCTCGCACGTCACAGCACCGCCTGCGCGCGGGATTTTTTCGATTTGCCGGTCCTTGCACAGACACCGGATGAAAAACTGCAGCTTTCTTGACCCGTATCAAAGAGTTCTTTCATGGCTGAGGCATCGTGATGGCATCTTGCTGCTACTCCACACGATTACCAAAGAAGACCACTCATGGGCTCATGGCTTGGCAACCTGTCGCTGAAATATAAATTCTGGGCCGTCAATGCGGTCGCCTTCGTCACAACGCTGTTGCTGGTGCTTTACGCCATGCACACGGAGCAACAGGCACGCGCGGACACCTCGCGCCAGGCCGCGTACGCGCTGGCACAGTTGCTTGCAGCCTGGCCTGCCGACGCTCCCCTGCCCTCCAGCGATGCAGTGCTGACTTACAGCAAAGGGCAGACACCGTCCTTCAATACCCTTGCGCTGCCTGAACTGGCTGACGGCCGCGACTGGGTCAAACTGAGTCGAACCTTCGGCGATCGACTGTTGAACGGCGCGCAGGTCGTCACCCGTGACACTGGTCAGCAGATTGCGGCGCTGGTCTTTGTGCCGACCTTGCGACAGGTATTCGAGGATCGCTTCAGTCATTACGCAGTTGCCGTGTTCGTGCTGATGCTGTTAATGCTCGGCGCCTCGCAACTGCTGATCCGCTTTCTGCTCAGCCAGCTCAACGCGCTCAAGGACGTGATGCTGCACGTCGAGAAAAGCGGTGACTTGTCAGTCCGCGTGCCCAACCAGGGTAACGACGAGGTCGGGCAAATGGCCAAAGCATTCAACGCCATGCAGGCCGGTTATCAGCGGGTGGTCAATACGGTCTCGCAGACGGCTGGCCGCCTCGATCAGGGGGCTGCGTATCTGGCGGCGGGCATGAAAGATGTGCGTCAGGGAATGCTCGGTCAACAGGGCGAAACCGATCAGGTGGCCACCGCCATCAACGAGATGACCGCCACTGTCCACCACATCGCTCAGCACGCCACGGCGACCCGCGATCAGTCACAGACAGCCGACGCGCTGGCGGGCAGTGGCAAAGTGGTGGTCGACCGCGTCCAATTGTCCATCGCCGGGCTTTCCAGCGGCGTGCAGCAGACCGCCGAAATGATCCAGCGCATGGCCGAAGACAGCCATAAGATCAACGGAGTGGTCAGCGTGATCCACAGTATTGCCGAACAAACCAACCTGCTGGCCCTGAACGCGGCCATCGAAGCCGCACGCGCCGGGGAAATGGGCCGGGGCTTTGCCGTGGTAGCCGATGAGGTACGCAACCTGGCCAAACGGGTACAGACGTCGACCGACGAAATCACCACGATGGTCTCGACCCTGCAAAGCGGCACACGCGATGCGGTGGATTTCATGCAGGAGAGCTCCTTCAAGGCCGATGAATGCGTGCAACAGGCCAGGGAAGCAGGCGCAGCACTGGCGGCTATTGCCGGTGCCGTGGCGCAGATGCGTGAAAGCAATACGCAGATCGCCGTTGCAGCGCAGCAGCAAAGTCAAGTGGCCGAGGAAATGAACCGGGCCGTGGTCAGTATTCGCGATGTCACAGAACGCACGGTGGTCCAGACGCTGGAATCAGCGAACACCAGTGACGAACTCGCTACACTGGCAGGCGAGCTGAATGCCGCCATTGGCCAGCTCAAGCTGTAACAGGCTATCGCGGCGATAGACAGACTTGACTCGTGGTGATCGGGGAGCGGGCCTATGCTTCAGGCATCAAACGACGCTTCACGCGTTACCCTGAAGAGGACCTCAGCATGAACAAGCCACTTCCCGATCTGCAACTGACCCAATGGCATGACAGCAACGACAACCAGGAACACTCGGCGAGTCTGGCGTTGTACCTGATTGCCGTGCCGTTGTTCATTCTGGCCACCCTGCTGATACTCAACGGCCTGTTTTCCGAAAGCCTTTCGTCAATCGCCATCGGCGTGATCGGACTGGTGGCGGCGCTGGTTTTTCAGCGCAAGGACGCAGCCCGCTCTCATCAGAAACCCTAGCCAGTCCTGTCTGTCAGCCGAACACCGTTACCGTCTGGCGACTGATTGCAATCAGCTCGCCATCCGGGCCCCACAATGCAGCGGCGATATGGCCGTATCCGTCTCGGGCATGTTCGATGACTGCGCGGTAGCTGCACCATTGCACCGTGTCGAGCGACGGCTGTGGCTGAATGAACTCGATGGTCCAGGTCAACGAACTGCCCGGTGCCGGCGCGTTCAGGTGCGGCAATATTGCCGGCGGCCAAGTATCGACCAGCGCCAGAATATGAGCTTCGTTCATCGAGCTGGCGTACGGCTCATCGCGAAAGCGCACATGCCCGCCAATTGCCGGTGACGGCGTATTGCTGAACGGCATGCCACCCAATGCCCAGCGAATATCCATGAATCGCAAATAATCGGGCATCACCCCGCTGGCAAAAGGCAGCTCCGGGCATTGATCAACCGGCTTGAGAACTGGCGCGGCGTCTGCGGCAACGGCAATCATCGATTGCCGGGGTGCGCCAAAGCTGCCTTGTATCAGTGTCATCACCTGACCATTCTGCACGGCGCGTCCCAGCACCTGACTGACAGCCTTGCCATGACGCAGAATTTCGACCTCGAAGGCAATCGGCACTCCGGGCTCGGCCGGCCCGACAAAGGTAATCGCCAGCGAGCGCACCGGCCGCCCTTCCGGGACTTCGGCACGCATCGCGTCGTAGGTCAGCGCCGCCATCAATCCGCCAAAGCAGGCGCGCCCCTGGGACCACTCAGCAGGGATGTTGACAGCATGCGGATCGTGACGCACGGCATCGATCAGTTCGGAAAAGGTCATGCTTACTCCAGCAAGTCGGCTCACAAGTGGATGGATGATAACCATCCTCTTACTCCACGACATGCCGCATATTGGCCATAATTGCGGCCTGAATGACCTATTTCCTCATAGATCGTCAAGACTTTAAAAACACGCCTTGGCCAGTCGTTTGAGCGATGCTTCGGCCTTGCGCTCGGCACGTACGATGCCGATCTGCCAGCCAGGTACGCACGGTGCCAGATCCGCCTGTTCAGCAGCCTGCGCCAGCCATTGCAGGTGATCGTGCCAGTCGCCCAGTTCGCCCTGTGCGGACTTGAGCCGGGCCTGCATGTTTTTCGGCTGATGGCTGAGTTGCGGGTAGGCTTCGGCGGCATAACGTACGCGTTTGATCAGCAATCGAAGGTCATGCCGATCATGCCCCGGCTCGGCGATGGCCACGCGCAGCTTTTTCCACTGTTTGTCCATTCGTTTTTCGATGGTTTTGCGCAAACCGCGCAACGCTCCCTGGCGCTGTTGCTCACGCAACAACGCCGGGAATCGGTCGATCAGCTTGAGCAAAAGGATCAGTTCAGCCGACTTCGCCACCCCTGGACAAGTAGTTTCCAGGTACTGATTGCGTTTGAAAGCCGCTTCGTTCAAGCCCTGCTCTTCAAGAAACGCGGCGAGTACCTGCATATCACGCAACGGCGTGGTCAGTTGCCCCACCGCCCTGGCCGCCTCCTCCAGCTCTGCGGCAGCCGAATTCTCCCGCAGCGGCCGCAGTACACTGCGCAGGCGACGCACTGTCGTGCGCAAATCATGCAGCGCTTCGCTGTCCGTCGAAACCGCCAGACGTGCCTGGCACGCGAGCAATCTGACATCCAGCGCCAGCACTTCGGCAACCAGATGATCCACCATTGAAGACATGCAATTCCCCTTCGACACACTCATTCATGAATGCCTGTCCCTGACGGCTGACAACCTCCATGGCAGACCACGGCGCAGCGTGCTCAACGCATGCCTCAAGCGACTGGCCGAGGCGAGACGCCCAGCATATCGCTGCGCCTGAAATTCGCGGACGAACGCTTCGATGGCCTCGGCGTGCTGCGGAAAATACAACACCGCTCTGCGTCCGAATGCTTCAGCGCCTTCACCCGGCATACGACGCAGACCATGGCGGGCGAGCAAGCGTTCAAAGGCGTTGAATGCCCGCAGTTGCAAGTCGCTTTCGCGCTGCCAGGGTTTGAACAGCCACAACGCGATCAGGCCCAGCGAAAACAAGGTTCCCAAGGCGAAAACCGGTGCCTGAAAACCCGAAAACCAGCGGCCAAGAATTTGTAACTGCTGTTGTCCCTGATAGCCCAGCACCCAGCGCTGCCAGCCGTAATTGAGGTTATCCCAACTCAGGCGAACAGCGTTGATCCAGGGCACGTTGCGATAGCGCAAGGCTGACAGTGGCGAATCCTGAAGAAAGGCTTCGTCTGCCGCCAGCGCCTGCTCCAGCCCTTGCTCGATACGTTGCGGTGCCACGGTTGCAGTCGGGTCGACACTGCGCCAGCCGACACCCGGCTGCCAGTATTCCACCCAGGCATGCGCGTCGAACTGGCGCACGGTCAGGTACTGGCCGTCGGGGTTCAGTTCGCCGCCCTGATACCCGGCCACGACTCGCGCCGGAATACCCGCAGCGCGCAGCACAAAGGTCATGGCACCTGCGTAGTGGGCGCAAAAACCCTGGCGGCTCGCAAACAGAAACTCATCAATGCTGTCGTTGCCCAGCGGCATCGGTTTGAGGGTGTAGTGAAACGGCTGATCACTGAAATAACCGAGCATGGCAGCGACCAGAGCGTCCGGCGTGGTGTAACGACGGCGCAGTGCATCGGCCCATTGCCGGGCCTGATCATTACCCCTGGCTGGCAGTTGCAGGTTCTGGCGCTGGACCTGCTCGGCCGATTGCGGGTCACGGATGCCCTGCGGCCAGGACTTGGCGGCATACAGCAGCGACTGTTCGACGGGACGTCTGCGTTGCAGACGGAAGTCGCTCATCAGACGAACGTCCGGCAACGTGGTTTCAGCCACGTCGAGGCTCGGCAGCCAGGGCCGACCGCTGGCCTCCATGACAATGCTGTACGCCAGTGGATCGCCGCGTTTGTTCCACTGCGGGATCTGCACAGTCTGAGCGCGTGCCGACTGTGACCAGCGACGCCCATCGAACTGCTCGAGGGTCAGGCCACGCCAGTACAACTGTTTGCGCGCCGGTATCGGCCCTTCAAAGCTGGCACGAAACACCAGCGCTGGCGATTTGCTCAGCTCCGCCATATCGCCGGGTGCCATATTGTCGGACAGCCCGGTGACGCCCTTGTTACTCGGTTGCGGCAGCGACCAGAGCGGGTCCAGACGCGGAAAAAACAGGAACAGCAGAAGCATCAGCGGCGCTGCCTGTGCCATCAGTTTGAATGCCAGCTTGAGCGTGTCGGTTGACCTGCCAGCCAGATCCGATTGCTGCAGACCGATCAACGCGGCAAGCAACGCGCCGACCGGTAACAGACTGAAAAGCGCCCACAGCAGGTTGTCTTCAAACAGGTAGCCGACCGCCACGCAAAAGAAGCCGAGGAAGATCAGCACCCGTGCGTCTCGGCGGTTGTTCATTTCGAGCATTTTCAGAACGAAGGCAGCGACCAGCAACGCCGCGCCTGCATCCAGCCCGACCAGGCTGCCACGCGCCAGATAAACACCACCGGCAGTGCCCACCAGCAGGCCTGACTTGACCCAGGTGCCGGGCAGCCGGGCACGCATCCCGAACACCTGAACCCGCCAGAACGTACAGCCCAACCACAGCAGCATGATCGACACGGGCACGTGCAGCGCGAACGGCAACACCACCAGTGCCTGCGCCAATAGCAGCCAGGTGAGACTGACACGCCCGATCGGCGGGGCGGCAACCGCTTTGATCGTGTCGCTCATGCGCGATGACCGTACAGAGCGAGTGCCCGCAGGCAGGCCTCGCGATGTGCATCGCCGCTGTCCACCATCGACAGAAACCCCGGCAGACGCAAGGCGAATGGCTGGCGACGCCGGGACAGTTCCAGCACCCAATAACACAGGCGCGACAGCCGCTCTTCGATGTCACCGCCCAGCGCCATGAAGTCCAGGCACAGGTCATGACCACTCAAGTCAGTGAAGTCCTTGACCAGTAACCCTTGGCCTCGGGAATACGCTTTCCAGTGCAGGCGGCTGCGATTATCCCCCGTCTGGTAACTGCGCAACCCCTGGTAATCATCGACACCGGCCCCCTGGGTAGCCTGACCGTCATCTTCGGCATGGGGCTGTGCGCCCTTGAGCAATGGCATCGCACCGGACAATGGCCGAGGGTAGATCAAGGCGCTCTGCTCCAGATCCAGCCAGCTCCAGGCGCGGAAAATGCCCAGTGGAAAGACGCTCTCGATCCGCAGCCTTGGCGCCTGCAGCCAGCCACGCTTTTCGGCCGGCAAGGTCAGCTCCAGGTCGGTCAGCCCGCGAGACGACACATCGCTTGATTGCAATGCTGTCGCGGTCCAGCCCAACCCCAGTGCATGGTGGGCCTGGCCTGCGCTTTCCAGCCGCAGACGCAGTTGCACCGGCTCGCCGACGAATACCGAACGCGTCACGCCGGCACTGAGGATCAAGCCGCTGACGTTGCGATAGGTGTGCAAGATGGCCAGCACCCCTACCGACATCAGTAAAAAGGTCAAGCCGTAGGCCAGGCTGTTCTGGTAATTGATCGCCACCAGCAGCATCAGCACCAGCACCAGCGCGAAGGTCATGCCAATGCGCGTCGGCATGATGAAAATGCGTCGGTGGTCGAGCGTGATGCGTGACGCCGGAGGGATTCGTCTCGCCAGCCAGCGTTGCCAGAACGGTTTGAACGGTTCGATCAAAGCACCGGCACCTCGCGCAATAACCACTGCACCAGCGCACCGCCGCCATGTCCCGTAGGGTCACTGCGCTCGCGCAGCCGATGGCCGATCACCGAAGGCAGCACCGCCTGCACGTCCTCGGGAATCGCGTAGTCACGGCCCAGCAACATCGCCCAGGCCCGCGCAGCGGCCAGAATCGCCAGGCTCGCCCTGGGCGACAGCCCGTAAGCGAATTGCGGCTGACTGCGCGTCGCCTCGACCAGCCGCAGTACATAATCGACCAACGCATCGCTGGCGCGTACCTGCCGCGCGTGCATTTGAAGCTGGCCAAGCATGGCGTGATCCAGAATCGGTTGCAGACGGGGCAATAATTCGCGGCGTGACTCGCCGAGCAGCAAGGCCTTTTCTGCCGCTCTGGCGGGATAGCCCATGGAGATGCGCATCATGAACCTGTCCAGTTGCGACTCGGGCAAGGCAAAGGTGCCACCGGAACTGAACGGGTTCTGGGTTGCAATCACAAAAAACGGATCGGGCAACAGACGTGTCTCACCTTCGATGGAAACCTGCCCCTCCTCCATGGCTTCAAGCAACGCGCTCTGACTCTTGGGCGTGGCGCGGTTGATTTCATCGGCAAGCACCAGCTCGGCAAAGATCGGTCCGGGATGGAAAGTGAACTGTCCGCTGTCCCGATCAAACACCGACGTCCCCAGGATGTCACCCGGGAGCAGGTCGGAGGTGAACTGAATACGCTGATAACTCAGCCCGAGGATTTTCGCCAGCGCATGGCTGAGGGTCGTCTTGCCCATCCCCGGCAAGTCTTCGATCAGCAAATGCCCGCCACCGATCAGACAAGTCATCGCCAGCCGTACCTGTACTTCCTTGCCAAGTACCACTTCATTGATGGCGCTCAGGCACGCATCGAGTTTTCTACCCATCGAAAAGCCCCTTCCGGCAACTGCTTCATGACTGTGGGACTGCAAGCGATGCTAGTGTCCGAACACTTTAAAGTGAGCGTAGGCCGTTTCGCCAGAGTTGGTTAGGTCTACTGCCTCGACAGGCTGAAGATTTGTGACGCAGAGCGTCACGAACTGCGTCCGCACGCGGGAGCGTAGGGACGATAGTCATCTCATGACTTGCATGTGCTCCCTGCCAACGCAGTACTTTTCAACCACGATGGCACTGACGACGCAGAATGCGACGTAAGTGACGGCTGAGGCCTGGCGCTTATCCGGGCCATGAATGGCCCGTTGCGGCGACCCGCGGATCAGTGACAGGACGAAAAAACCCGAGGAAGTCGGGCCGGAAAGGGAGCCCGGGGGTTTGGTTACTTTGGTCCATCAAAGTAACTCGCCGAAGGGCGAAAAGCTGACGCGAATCGAAACCCGATCTTCCTGGCACCACAGAACCGCGGTGTGACGCAGAGCGTCAAGGACTGCATTCCGACGAATTGGTACGACAGTCAGACGGGGCCGGGACTTTGCTCACTTTGACCCCTCAAAGGGCACAGACACGATAGTCAACGCCACATGTGATCATCCACGATCAACGGCCAGCGCGCGACTCGCGGATGTAAAACCGCGCTTTTTCAGCTTTTTCGGTGCAGCCTTCAAACGCTTCGAACTGCTGCTGAGTCTTGGCACCCGTCAGCAACGACAAGGCCTTGGAGTAGCTGACGGTGCCGGCGAAGCCTTCGGCCTTGGCCAGATCAAGCTCATGCCAGGCAGCATCAAGCTGGGTGGCGCAGCTGTCCCGATACCCGGTCTTGCCAGCACAACCTGCAAGAACCAAGACAAGCAATGGCAGACAGATAAAGGCTTTCATGGGGGGTGTTACCTCAAGAGTGAACTGGGAGAGTGTGCGGCTTTGACGGTCCGGGCCGATAAAAGTGCCGTGCCACGGGCGTGTTACCGCTTTTTTCATCTAGTGGTCAGCCAGCAGACGATAGCCTATTCCAGGCTCAGTGAGGATGAACCTCGGAGCGGTCGGGTCATCTGCCAGTTTCTGCCGCAAATGCCCGACCACGATACGCAGATAGTGGCTGTCGTCGGTGTGTGTCGGCCCCCAGATATCCTTGAGCAATTGCTGCTGGGTAATGACGCGTCCGGGATGGCGTGCCAACTGCGCCAGCACCGCGTACTCCTTGCGGGTCAATGCAACCTCGTGCCCCTCGAGCAGCACACGACGATAAGCCAGGTCAATGGTCAGCGGCCCGAATTGAAGGGCAGACTCCGGTTTGTCGCTGCCCGAAGCCTGCCTTAGCAGCGCTCTGATTCTGGCCAGAAACTCCTGAATGCCGAACGGCTTGGTCACGTAATCATTGGCCCCGGCGTCCAGTGCCTGAACTTTCTGAGCTTCGCTGGCGCGCACTGAAAGCACCAGTACCGGCACTGCCGACCACTCGCGAAACTCGCTCAGCACCTGCTGACCGTCCATGTCCGGCAGCCCAAGGTCGAGCACCAGCAAATCCGGCTTGTTCAAGGCTGCCTGGGTCAGACCGTCCGTGCCGGTAGCGGCTTCCAGTACCTTGTAGCCCTGGGACACCAGACTGATGCGCAGGAACTTACGAATCTGAGGCTCGTCATCGATAACCAGAATAGTCGCCGCCTGGCTCAAGCTGACTCCTCCATGTCCACATCGGGCTGGGTCTGCAACGGCAGAAACAAAGTGATGCGCGTACCTTGCCCGTCAATGCCTTCCTCGACCGCAAGACGCCCCCCGTGCGCACCGATCATGCCCTGACAGATCGCCAGGCCCAACCCCGTACCCTGCCCGCCGCGATCGCCGCGTGCAGCGGTGTAGAACATGTCGAAAATCTTTGCCCGTTCATCCTCGGGAATGCCTGGCCCCTCGTCACTGACCGAAAAGAACAGCTCACTGCCGACCACGCCCGCCGCGACCTGCAAGCGCCCGTCGACGGGCGAAAAACGTGCGGCGTTTTCCAGCACATTGACCAGCGCCTGTTCGATCAGTGCGGCATGCACGTAGAGCAAGGGCAGCTCGCCGGTCACCCGAGTGCTGACCTGCAACGGTGCCAGCACCGCACGCAGCCGGTTGAGCGCACTGCCGACAATATCGGCAGGCGCCACCCAGTCACGGGCGAGTTTCAGCGCGCCGTGTCCCAGGCGAGTCATGTCCAAAAGGTTCTGGATGTATCGATCCAGGCGCTCGGCTTCATCACGCGTGCCTTCCAGCAGCTCGCGGCGATCCTCCAGAGGGATGGCTTCGCCCAGGGCCAGCAGGCTGTCGATGCTGCCGCGCATTGACGTCAGTGGTGTACGCAAGTCGTGGGAGACCGAGGCCAGCAAGGCACTGCGCAATTGCTCGGTTTCACCGTGCAGGCGCGCCGCCTCAAGCTCCTGCGCCAGTTGCGCGCGCGCCAGCGCCTGCGCCAGTGGCTGGGTCAGCGCTGCCAGCAGGCGTCGATGCTGCGCGGTAAACGAGTGGCCTTCGCGCGCGCTGACGCCCAACAAGGCCAATGGCCCCTCTTCTGCGGTGATCGGCCACCACCACCAACGCCCGGACGGTAGCGTACCGGTGCCGCTGCCAGCCGGTTGATCATGTTGCCAGGCCCAGTCGGCGGCGGCACGCTCGGCTTCCGAGAAGGTCAGTGGCCCACCGGTTTCGACCACCCAGCCGCCCTGCCCGTCACGATCGACCAGGCATAAATACAATTCCTTCCAGCCGGAAAAATGCTGCTCGGCGGCGTTGAGCACTGCCTTGCGGTCAGTGGCGGCGGTCATCTTGCGTGACAGGTCAAGCAGCTCGCTGGTCTGTTCCTGGGTATCGCGCAATGCCTGCAGCTGCCTGCGCTGGCGTGCCGCCAGTTTGCCGGTCAAGGCCGACATCAGCAGGAAGAACAGTAGCGTCAGGACGTCTTCCTCGCGCTGAATGTTCAGCGAGAAGCTCGGCGGAATGAACAGAAAGTCATAGGCCAGAAACGACAGCCCCGCACAAGCCAGCGCTGGCCCCATGCTACTGCGCACTGCGACCAGCAACACCGCAGCGAGGAAGATCAGGGAAATATTGGGCAGCGCCAGCACGCCCGACACCCCCCAGGCGACCAGACTGGCGATCAGCGTTGCCGCAAAGGCCAGCGCATAATCGAACCACACGACTTCGCGGGCCGGGCGTGCCCGCGGCGGCTGATCAGGCAGCGCCTCGCTGTCGTCGAGCACCGAGATTTCCAGCCCGTGCCCTTCGCGCAGCAAACGCGCTGCAACGCCACCGCCAAACAAACGCCGACGCCAGTGTCGGCGCGACTGGCCAACCAGCACTACGCTGGCCCGCCGCTCGATGGCATGCTGCACCAGCGTTCTGGCGACCTCCCCGGCGCGCAGTGAAACCGCTTCGCCACCCAGTCGCTCAGCCAATTGCTGAGCGCCTTGCAAACGCGCGCGGGACTGCTCGTCCAGGGTTTGCCCATCGTCCACATGCACCGCGCTCCACGGCAGATGGCGACGCTGGGCAACCCGACTGGCATGACGCACGAGGCGCTCGGCATGCACATCGCCATCGATGCCGACCAGCATCCGCCCGCGTACCGCAGGCGCAGACTGGCCCAGTTGCCGGTAGCCCTGCGCCAGATCGTTGTCAACCTGGGCAGCAGCCGTCTGCATCGCCATTTCGCGCAGCGCAGTGAGGTTGGTCTGGGTGAAAAACGCATCGATGGCCGCGCGCGCCTGTTCCGGCACGTAAACCTTGCCATCGCGTAGTCGCTCCAGCAGTTCGCGGGGAGGCAGGTCGATCAGTACCAGGTCGAAGGCTTCCTGCAACACCCAGTCCGGCAGCGTTTCACGCACCTGCACCCCGGTGATGCCGCGCACCTGATCATTCAGGCTTTCCAGGTGCTGAACGTTGACCGTGGTGTACACATCAATGCCCGCAGCGAGCAGTTCCTGGATGTCCTGCCAGCGCTTGGCATGCCGACTGCCGGGCGCATTGGTATGCGCCAGTTCATCCACCAGTACCAGCGCTGGCGCTGCCTTGAGCAAGGCATCAAGGTCCATTTCTTCGAGAATCATGCCGCGGTATTCGGTGCGCAGCAAAGGCTGTTGCGGCACGCCATTGAGCAGTGCCTCGGTTTCCGCACGGCCGTGGGTTTCCACGACGCCCGCCAGCACCTTCACACCCTGACGCAACTGCGCATGAGCTGCCTGAAGCATCGCGTAGGTCTTGCCTACCCCTGGAGCAGCACCGAGAAAAACCTTCAGCCTTCCGCGCCCTTCACGGGGCAACTGGGCCAGCAATGCGTCAGCTCGACCGGAATCACTCACCTTGGTTACCACCTCTCTCTGATAAGTCACAGCGTAGTGAATCTATTGCATGCGCGGCGCAGTTTGTTACAACTGTGCGTTGCGCGGTGCAGACGGTAACTGATTCAGGCTCATATTCAAGGCCAATACGTTGACCACTGGCGGGCCGATCAAAGAACGTTGAGTGTTGGCGTCGATCAGCGCCTGCACCTTGTCCAGCGGCAACTGACGCGCTGTCGCCACGCGACTGGCCTGCCAGGCAACCGCTTCCGGGGAAAGGTGCGGGTCAAGGCCACTCCCGGAAGTGGTCAGCAAGGCCAGCGGCACCGGGCCTTGAGAAGGGTTCGCCAGTCTGGCAGCCTCTTCCGTGACGCGTGTCGCCAGCGCCGGGTTGCTCGGCGCAAGGTTGCTCGCGCCACTGGCCACCGTGGCGAACGCGCCTGCCGACGGGCGCGACTGAAACCACTCATCACCGATGAACGACTGGGCGATTAGCGCCGAGCCGCGCACCTTGCCGGCCTCGTCATACACCAGGCTGCCATTGGCCTGCGCCGGAAACGCCACTTGCGCCACTCCGGTGACCACCAGCGGATACCCCACACCGGTAATCAGGCTCATCAACACGATCAGGCTCAAGGCCGGACGCAATACACTGGACATCTGCACATCCTCAATCAGGTGAGGCTGCACGCCGACCGGCATGCAGCACAGGCTTCAAACAAGGCCGAGGCCGACCAGCAGCATGTCGATCAGCTTGATACCGAGAAACGGTACGATGATCCCGCCCAGGCCGTAGATCAGCAGGTTGCGACGCAGCAGGTGAGCGGCGCTGGCCGCCTGGACACGCACGCCACGCAGGGCCAGCGGAATCAGCACCACGATAATCAGCGCGTTAAAGACGATGGCCGAGACAATCGCGCTCTGCGGGCTGGCCAGCTGCATGACATTGAGCACGCCCAACTGCGGGTAGATCGAAGCAAACAGCGCAGGCAGCACGGCGAAATACTTGGCCACATCGTTGGCAATCGAAAAGGTGGTCAGTGCGCCTCGGGTAACCAGCAATTCCTTGCCGATCTGCACCACGTCCAGCAGCTTGGTCGGGTCGCTGTCGAGGTCAACCATGTTGGCCGCTTCACGCGCGGCCTGGGTGCCGTCGTTCATTGCCATGCCAACGTCCGCCTGAGCCAGCGCAGGTGCATCGTTGGCACCGTCGCCACACATCGCCACCAGACGGCCTTCGCCCTGTTCCTGGCGAATGCGCTCCAGCTTCTTCTCCGGTGTGGCTTCGGCCAGCACGTCATCCACGCCTGCCTCGGCGGCAATCGCCGCAGCAGTCAGCGGGTTGTCGCCGGTCACCATCACGGTGCGGATACCGAGTTTGCGCAGTTCTTCAAAGCGTTCGCGAATGCCCGGTTTGACCACGTCCTTGAGATGAATCGCACCCAGCAGTCGACCATTGGCGCAGACCAGCAATGGCGTCCCCCCGGTCTTGGCAATCTTGTCGACCTCACGTGCCAGCGCGGGCGGCAGATCGCTGCGCTGCAGGTCGATGAACGCCAGCAGCGAATCCACCGCGCCCTTACGGTACACATGGCCCTGATAGTCCACACCGGACAGGCGTGTATCGGCGCTGAACGGCACAGCGGTTACCGAACTCAGGGTGGGCTCGTTCATCGGGTGCAGGTTGCGCAGGAACTCGACGATGGATTTGCCTTCAGCCGTGTCGTCGGCCAACGATGCCAGCAAGGCACCCTCGCCCAGTTCCTTCGGGGTCACGCCGGGCGCTGCGTAAACGGCAGCGCAACGCCGATTGCCGAAGGTGATGGTACCGGTCTTGTCCAGCAACAGCACATGCACATCGCCCGCAGCTTCCACGGCGCGACCGGACTTGGCGATCACGTTGAGGCGTACCAGACGGTCCATGCCGGCAATACCGATGGCCGACAGCAGACCACCGATGGTGGTCGGAATCAGCGTGACCAGCAGCGCGACCAGAAACACCAGCGGCAGGCTGCCACCGGCAAAATGGGCGAACGGCTGCAAGGTGATGACCACCAGCAGGAAGATCAGGGTCAGGCCGATCAGCAGGATGTCCAGTGCCACTTCGTTGGGCGTCTTCTGGCGTTTGGCCCCTTCGACCAGTGCGATCATGCGGTCGAGCGTCGATTCACCGGGGTTGGTGCTGATACGCACCAGCAGCCAGTCGGAGACCAGTCGGGTGTTGCCCGTGACAGCCGAGCGGTCGCCGCCGGACTCGCGGATCACAGGTGCCGATTCACCGGTAATAGCCGCCTCGTTGACCGCCGCGATGCCTTCGATGACTTCGCCGTCGCCGGGGATCATTTCCCCGGCCTCGACACGCACTATATCGCCCTTGCGCAATTCGCTGGCATTGACGGTACGAAGGCTGCCATTTTCGTCGCGGATACGCGCCTTGAGCCCTTCGCTACCTGCCTTCAGGCTATCAGCGCGTGCTTTGCCACGCCCCTCTGCCAAGGCTTCGGCGAAGTTGGCGAACAGCACGGTGAACCACAGCCACAAGGCGATCTGCACGCAGACCGAAGTGGGCACTTGCGGGTTGGGGATGACACACAGCACGGTGGTCAGAAGGGCAGTCAGCTCGACCACCAGCATGACCGGCGAACGCTTCAACTGGCGCGGGTCGAGCTTGACGAACGCCTGTACCAACGCCGGACGCCACAAGGCGGCAATGCCGGTCCTGACCGACTCGCCGGGGATCTGCGGTTCGGCGACTTTTACAGCATCACGTCTTGAAATTTCAGTAGTGCTCATGATCGGTTCCTCAGAACCCCAGGCTCAGGTGTTCGGCAATCGGCCCCAGTGCCAGGGTCGGCAGGAAGGTCAAACCACCCACCAGCAAAATGGTGACGGTCAGCAGGGTGACGAACAGCAGGCCATGAGTCGGGAAGCTGTTCTGACCCTGAGGGGCGGTTTTCTTCATGGCCAGGCTGCCAGCCAGCGCCAGCACTGGCAGGATGTAACCAAAGCGGCCGATAAAGATCGCCAGGCTGAGCATCAGGTTGTGGAATACGGTATTGGCACTGAAACCGCCGAACGCCGAGCCGTTGTTAGCCGTCGCCGAGGTGTAGGCGTACAGCAACTGACTGAAACCGTGCGCGCCGGGGTTGCTGAGAGCACCTGCCGGTCCGGGCAGACTGGCGGCAATCGCGCCCAGCACCAGCACGCCCACCGGCATCACCAGCAGGGTCGCGACCAGCAGCCTGACTTCCTGTGCCTGAAGCTTTTTGCCCAGGTATTCGGGCGTGCGGCCAATCATCAACCCAGCCAGAAATACGGCGATCAGCACGTTCAATAGCATGCCGTTGAGGCCTACACCGACGCCGCCGAAAATGACTTCGCCGACCATCATGTTGACCAGCGCAACCATGCCGGTCAGCGGATTGAGGCTATCGTGCATGCCGTTGACCGAGCCGTTGGAGGCCGCCGTGGTGGCAACCGACCAGAGAACGGTGCCGGTAGTGCCGAAGCGGGTTTCCTTGCCCTCCAGCGGTGCGGCCTGTTCAACGCCGGTGATGTTCAGCGCCGGATTGGGCTGGTACTCGGCCCACAGCGACACCGAACCGCCGATCAATAACAGGGCCAGCATGCAACCGAGAATGGCCCGGCTCTGGCGCATGTCCTTGACATAATGGCCGAAGGTGAACACCAGCGCAGCCGGGATCAGCAGGATCGATACCAGCTCGAACAGGTTGCTCAGGGCGGTCGGGTTCTCGAACGGGTGTGCCGAATTGACGCCGAAGAAGCCGCCGCCGTTGGTGCCTAGTTGCTTGATGGCTATCTGGCTGGCTGCCGGGCCCATTGGCAGGCTTTGATCCGCACCTTGCAGGGTCAGCGCATCAATGTAATGGGCGAAGTTCTGCGGCACGCCCTGCCAGACCAGAAACACGGCCAGTACGAGACTGACTGGCAACAGCCCATAAAGCGTGGCGCGGGTCATGTCAGCCCAGAAATTACCCAGGCTCTGCGAAGAACGACGGCTGATGCCACGACACAGCGCAACCAGCACCGCCAGACCGGTTGCGGCGCTGACGAAGTTCTGCACGGTCAGGCCAGCCATCTGGCTCAGGTAGCTGAGCGACGCTTCGCCGCTGTAGGCCTGCCAGTTGGTGTTGGCGACAAAGCTCATGGTGGTGTTGAATGCCAGGGACCACTCCATGCCCGGCAGTTGCTGCGGATTGAGGGGCAGTACGCCCTGCATCATCAGCATCGCAAACAATACGACAAAGCCCGCCAGGTTGAATGCCAGCAAGGCCCAAGCGTACTGCTTCCAGGATTGCTCGGTTTTCGGGTCGACCCCGGAGATCCGGTAACAGGCACGCTCGACCGGCCCCAGCACCGGGCTCAGCCAGGTGCGCTCGCCTTCAATGACCCGATAGTAGAACCGCCCCAGCCACGGCGCGGGTGCCAGCAACAGGACCAGAAAGGCCAGGATCAACAGATAATCGTAACTGTGCATGATCACTCCTGACTCTGATCGGCGCGCAACAGCGCCACCAGCAGATAGATGAACAGCCCGACTCCCATCAGCAGAGAGATACCATCCATAACGCTCATTGAAATTTCCCCCATCAGGCAACACCGATACGGCGCAGGCCGCGTGAAGAGATTGTCCGCAGGCAGGGCGTAAAGGCGCGATAGCGACAGTCGGCGCCGGGCGTAAAGAAGCTGTAAAAAAACGCTACAGGCCAGACGGCACGGCGTATGCGCACGCGCCAGCGCTGTCATTTCTGTCAGGTTCGCGATGTCGACTCTGGGGGTATCGTGGTGCGGCGATCTTCAGGGAAAGGACTTCACTATGCTTCGCGACAAGGGCAAACCGCCCGACACCGTACCACCCTCCCCGGCCACGCCCGCCGTTGTCCATCTGACTGTCAAGGAACGACAAGTCCTGGAATGGGTAGCCATCGGCAAATCCGCCTGGGAGATATCACGAATACAGGGGTGCTCGGAAGCGACCGTGCATTTTCATACCAGCAATATCCGCCGCAAGTTCGGGGTGACGTCGTTGAAGGCGGCGCTGGTGATGGCGATCAGGCAGGGGGTGATTTTGGGGGAGTGAATCATCTTTTATTTATATCGGAACGCAGTATGCAAAAAGCTCGAAATTAATTCCGAGCTTTTGTCCAGCTCTTATGAGTAAAACCTGATAGTAAAACTCGCAATTTGAATATTAGTATGTCCACCGTACACGGATGAGAGGCCCTTTAACGAGTTCTCAACCTTGTTGTTATTAATCGACGCTCGTATACCATTATCAGAACCCGGCTCAGACCCTGAAAAACTCTGTGCACTTCGTGCCGCTGTAGCGGTATTAGCGCTTGTCATGACAAAGGCCCCTCTTCGTCCATCAGGTAGCTGGGGAAAAAGAGAGGTATGTACATTTCCGCCCCCTCTCTCCAAAACAAAAGCTCCTCTTCGTCTACCAGATGCAAGTGGAGGAGCATAGGACCCAAGATTTTCGGAGTTTGATTGCAGATTGCTACTTGCCCCCAAGTGAATTTCTGCGTCACGCCGCCCTGGAAAACGCTTATTGCTAGAGTACATTTCCCATTTGCCGTTAAAGAATGTAGCGTTGCCCTCGGGGAAATTGAAATTCTCGGAAGGCTTAATAACGTTTGGGGAGCGTGTCGTTACCGCAGCACTTTGCTTTGAGCTCCCGACTACTCTGCCGGGCGAAGCTGATAGACTCTGAGGCCTTGCGCCATAACGACGGATAATCAACTGTTGAGCCGTAACATGCCCCGACGGATCCACCCCATTCACCGGATCCCCCCCAACATACACATAAGCATTCAACCCACCCTCCCCAAACGGGCTCAAACTGTCCGGGCTATGGAAGCGCATCAGCACCGGGTTATAAGCCCGGTAGCCATTGCCCAGCAGTTGCCAGCCAGTATCGCTCTCGGTCAGTTCGCCATTGAACCCTGTCCCCCCGGGAGGTTCATCGGAGCTGCGATAGCCATAGGCGGTATAAGCGCTGTCATGTTTTGCGCCGCAGACAACCTCGCTCAGAACGGTGTTGCTCAGAGTGGTTGCCAACAACCGCGTTGCCGCGCCAGCGCCACTTTGCTGATCGGCCAGCAGACCATCGCCACCGCGCATGAACGTGCGCTGCTGAGTGCCACTGATCTGATTGACGGGCTTGCCGTCCTGGTAGAAACGCTGCTCGACACCCTGTGAATTCTCACGCGCTGCGAGCACGTCCAGCGCGTCGTGACGATACTCGTGATCGCTGTGCTTGCCTGGTATCGACGGGACACTGACCTCCAGCAAGCGACCCAATGCGTCGTAACGCAGGGTACGGCCCTGTTCATCCTGAATCAAATTGCCGTCAGCATCGTAGCTCAGGACGAGCTCTGGATACTCGTCATGCGTGTTGGTAACGCCCAGCAATTGAGTAGGGTCGATCTGCCGGTCCGCGTAGTGATAAGTCGCCACATTAGTACCGCCTGGAAACACGGTCTGAACCTCGCTCAGATTGTCGAAGTTATCGAAACGAAATAATTGTCGCTGTATGGATTTGCCGTAGGGATCGACAGGCAGTTGGCTGCCAGAACAGGTGTACAGAGTCAGCCGCCCGCGAGCGTCATAGGTGTAGCCTTCATCGCGCAGCAGTGTGCCACCCTCAACTAGCGTGCGCTGCTTTATCCGGTCATTCGCATCATAGACCTGAGTCATGACTTGCTGTACGCCGCCAAGATCGAAGTCACGCTGCACCTCGCGGCCAAACTCGTCGTAGATGAGTTTGACCGCGACTTTATTGGGCCCCTCCAGCGTCTCGATGTCACACGTCTGGCCCAGCGAGTCGTAACTAAACGTCGACGTGATGTCCCCAAGCTGGGTTTCCGTCAGACGCCCTGCCCCATCGTAAGTGTAACTCTGGCCCTGCCCAAGCACATCGGTGTACTCCATAAGCAGCCCCATCAGGCTGTAGCGGTAATGCATGGTCCACGTCTGCGCGCCGACGGTGCGGGTTTCGCGTTTCAGTTCACCTATGGTGGAGTAATCACGTGTCAACCCCTGGCCCTGCTCCTCACAACTGCTCAGGCGTGCATCTTTTGAATCGTATGTATAAGTGGCAGAAGCTCCACTGCCCAGTATTTCGCGCTGTAACGGCTGATCGCTCAGTGATGGGAGGTACATATACTCGATGGTCTGTTCACTGGCTGTGCGCACGGTTTTAGGCTGGGTCTGCCCCGTTTCGAAGGTAAACATCTGTTCACGGCCTCCGGTGACCGACTTATATCGACGCTCAAGCCCGTCAAAGGATTGCCGACCCAAAATGTAGCCGTCGACGCTGATCGCCGTCGGAAGGTCCTCGATGCTGTGAACGGCATACTCACACGTGACCGATGCACCGCCAGGCAGCGTGGTTTTGATCATGCGATCAAACGCATCGTAGCCGTATCGGGTGACATGATTCAGCGCATCGACCTCTTCGACTGTGCGGCCGAGACCATCGTAACGGTAAATCTGTTTGCTGACCGTCGTCCCTTGTTGGGTAAAACGCTCGACGCTTTCAGGCTTTTCAAACGGGTTGAGCCGGGTGACCGTCAGGCCATATTGCTCAGTCGCCGCGAGGCTGGTCTGTCGCCATTCGTGCTGCTCAGGGCCTGAGGTGCCGAGCTGCTGGTAAGTCTGCTGAAATGCCACCACCCCGTCCGGTCCTGTTTCACTGACCTGCTGGCCCCAGTCGTCGTAGCCGAAGGTGCTGGTCAGGGTCAGCGTCTTTTGCTTTTCGTCCAGCCAGTCGTAGCGGGTTTCCGTCTGCAACTGGCCCCGGGCGTCGTACGTCGCTGCGTAGGTGTCACGCATGAGCCCATCACCTTCGGTGTTCTGACGCGTTTCGCGAAACACCCGGCCCAGCCCGTCCAGCTCACTGCGGGTGGTCACGCCTTTGACGTCGGTCACCTCCTGATGCGCCATCTGGCCATCGGCGGCCACCAGTCCATAGGCATAATGGCGAGTGGCTTCGTAGGAAGTGTCCGGGGCCACGGTTTCACTGGTGATACGCTCCAGCGCGTCATAGGTGTAGCGAATTTCCACCTTGGCGTCGTCGAGGGTCAGCAGCGGCTCGCCGTTGAGCAGCGAGTGTTCCAGATTGATGGTCCGGGTGTGGCTGTCCAGTGTGCTGCTCAGGGTCTGGGTAGTCTTGAGCACGGTTTCGGCTTGTTTACCTTTTTTCACCGCCCGACTCAGGGACTTGCTGTAGGCAAAACTGGTCAGGGTGCTGATGCCGTTGAGCGTGAACGTATCCAGCAAGGGGCGACCGTGGCTCAACGCATCCTCCGGCTGCTGAATGTAGAGATGGCCGGTGGTGTGCAGGGTCGTTTCCGAGTCGCCCTGCACCCTGAGCAGCGTCTCGCGGGTGAGCACCAGCCAGGGTTGTGATGCACCGCTGACCGGTGCCATCGTGTCATAAACAAAGCGGGTTCTCAGCACCGGCGCAGCTTCGCCATAAGTGGACGGCGCGGGTGTCACGGTGCGGGTCCGGACCTGGCGCACGAAGTCTTGCGGGTCTGGCGGGCACTGAAACTCGCCCTGTGTTTCGCCTTCTGCCGGGTACCAGGTGCTGGTTTCAACCACGCCGCTGGGCTGGACCTGACGCGTCAGGTTGCCAAAGTTGTCGTAGTCGCTGCTGACGGTTTCGTAACGCACCTGGCTGGCATTGCTGCGCAGCGACCAGCCTGTGGTCACGGTTTTGAGCAGTTGGAAGTAAGGCGGTTGCTGGTCGAAATCGGTTTGTTCGAGCGCGTGATAGACCGTGCGGGTCTTTTTCACGTTATCGCCCTGGGTGGTGGTTTCCTCGGTCAGCAGGTGAAAGCGGTTGAAGCTGCGCTCGACGTTGCGCACCACCTGATTGCCGACGATCAGGCTTTCGGTGGTGCCGTACTGATAGTCGCCACGGATGCGGTACAGGTTGTCTTCACCGTTGTCTTCCCAGATCAGCCCGGCGGCGTTGTTGCCGAGAAAATTGTGGGTATTGACCGTGTTGTGAGCGCGATAGCCATAGCGGGTCCTGATCGGCGGTTGACCTTGCCCCGGGTCGCTCACGTGTTCGGTGACTCGACGCAGGGCCGGACGCGCGAGGGTACCGGGGAACAAATGCCCGGCGTCGTCATAGCGCGCGGTTTCGTGAGCACCGCTGGGGGTCCAGGCGTCGATAATGCATAACAGGCCGTTCAGACGCTCGTAACGAAAACGCCAGCAGGCTGCGTCCTTGGTGGGCAGCACCACCTTCGCAACACGAAAATCATCCTCGGCCAGTTCCATGCTAAAGCGTGTGGGGAACAGGTCCGGATTGAGGGTGATTTCAACCCGCCGGTTTTCGCGCGTCAATCTGAGCAAGGTGCGCTGGCTATCGCTGACAGACGCAAGTATTTGCTGGCCATTGAAATAGTCATAGGCCAGGTACACCGCACGCCCGTCGGGCGAGCTGATTTCGTAAGGCAGGGCCAGTCGGTTATCAGCACTGCCACCGACCCGAAGCCGCTCCACAAGGCCGGACTTGTGGACGATCCTGAAGGTGTCGCCGCCGGTGTCATGAACGTGAAAACTGTCGAGTTTCTGCTCCTTCATCAACAACCGGTCACCGCCGACGCTGGTGTGGGTGACTTTGAACGACTCGCCGCTGCTCAGCGAGAGCATGCGTGTGACGGGGTCATACTGGGAGAGTTGCAGGTTCCAGCCAAAGCCGTAGCCGGAGTCCCGGGTATTGAGCGGGCTGAAGGCCAGCGTGATGGGTACGAAAGGGCCGGCCAGGTCATTGGCCTTGAGCTCTGGCAGGCTGATCGAGGCGGTGTACAACCCGGTACGTGGATCGACCCCGCTGCTGAGGAAACTCATGAAGTTGAAGGCGTTGGAGTGCAGTGAGGTGGTGGTGGACATGGGCATGCCTCAAATAAGCGATCAGGTTAAGGTTTTTTTACCGGGGGCAGCGGTGGAGCATCCACTTGGATCTGCACGCACGACGTGCGTTTTTTCATGGACTCCCCCGGCTTTTGATAGCGATCCATTAACTTGATCCCAGGGGCAACTACGTTGCCGATCGGTGTCGCAGCGATGTCATCAAGGTCGATAAGGTTAACTGTCGACACGTCTTCTTTTATGGTTCGCAGATAAACCCAGAAGTAATTGCCGTCATCGTTGCGGTCGCACGTGTAATCATCGAACAGCAGGATGTTTGAGGCAGAAGGCGCGTGTTCAAGCTCTAGCTTTATCGCTTCATCATTGTTGCAATAGGCATTGCCTTTGAATACGTAGTTTTGGGTCTTGAAATCAAGGGTGCAATGGTTTTCACCGTTGGCACCCTCGAGGGTGATTTTGGCGGGTTCTGCAAAGTTGGAAGGGACTTCGACTTTTGACAGGGGTGATATTTCGATAATTAAACAGTTCACTTGGTCCGGCTCTGTAGAACTAGCATAGACCTGATGATCCGTAAGCCTAAGGCCAGGAACCACGACATCACCGATGTTTAAGGTCTTCAGGTCAGCGATCCTGACTCGCCCTCCATTTATAGAGGGGTCAGTGGTGGTAGGGTTTTTAATGGTCGTCAACTGCCACCAGCTAAAAGCATCAGATTCAGATAAATGGCAAAGCCTTGGATTGACGGGGAGCTGCCCTATTTTTGGGCGTCCATTGACAAGCCATAATCGGGTGGCCGAAGGCAAATCGTTTAATCTTATATGACCACCGCCTTTCAGATACTTGCAAAGCCCGCTATCTGACAGGGGGGCCTCCGGAAACGCATGAACAGCCGACGCAGCCTGAAAAGTACATTGCGGCGTGCCATCATCAAAATATAAGGTCACGGTGCCAGCCGATGCTGCGGGGGGGGCTGACGCTTGAGTCAATCCGCTTGAACAGCCCACTAACAAGACCGAAAAAACAAAATAGTACACTACAGTGATTACGTGATTCATGCCGTGCCTCCCAGGTAAATAACGCACTTGTCATTCAGCGCAGTTCAAATTAACACCTTGCGTGAACGTGTATGACCTAGCATTTTTAGTAGGTTGGCAGCGTGGGTTTCAGACCTATACCTTGATTATCAAGAATCGTCACGCGCACCGAAGGTCGGTTCGCCGTACCATATGGATGGAACCCAGCACATGGACAGCTTTCTACCCCCAGTACAACTAAAAGAATCACATGCTCTGGCACTGGATGCTTGGGATATACCCGTCAAGGACAGTTATACACTGGTGATAGCACCTTCTGCGCGCACGACGCCAGGCGATACTGTGCACATCACCTGGCAGGGCTTTTTCCAAGACGGCGGCAGCGATGAGCCTTTCATCGGCGCGGATACCGTAGTCATCAAAGATCAAGTACTCAGCTGGGGTCTGGACCCGGTGTATGCATTGTTCATTGACGGCGGCACTGCGCAGATAAGCTACCGGGTGGAGTATGCAGACGCGCAAGGGGGATCTGTCGAATCCGAAAAGCAGACGATCGCCATCAAGCCCCCTCCTGCTGGACGCCTGACAGCGTTGAGTATCGAAAATCACACGGGCGGCCCGATTGACCCTGACGATTATCCGTTGGGGCTGGAACTGAACGTTGAAGTTTATACCGATATTCAGGTCGGTGACGGCGTGCTGTGCTATATCAAAGGCGGGGCTGGTGAGCCGCTGGTCATTGACTACCTGCTGGTCGACCAATCCATTATTGATAAAGGCACACTCCAGTTTACTGTCGAGCAGTCGTGGCTGGAAAATAATAAAGACGCGACAGCCGTCTTTGAATATCAATACGCCCGTTACGGAAAAGCTGAGTCCTCGTACGCACTGAGCATTCTGATTGAAAAGGCTTTTCACCCGCTTGCACCCATTATTGACGGTGCCCTTCCGGAAACTTCAGGTACTGGTCGTCCGCACACAAAGGCGCCCGCGCAAGGCTATATCGATGCACTGTCGTTAAGGGCCGGAGCGAGGGTCATGATCCCTGCAAGCGTCGAGTTGATCGACGGGGACACCGTAGAAGTTCATTGGCAAGGATTCGGTACCAGTGGACACTACATTGCCAACGTTTCCGACCCCAATGACGAACGCCTGTTTTTGATTCCAGCCAGCGCGGTGCCGGCCAACATGGACAAGCGCGTTAATGTGCTCTATCGGATCAATCGGTCGGCAAAAACCCTCATCACCTCTGAAGTATTTAGTCTGCGCATTAGGCCTTTGCCCACCCACAGCTACCCCACCGTACAATGCAGCTGTACCGATATCGGAAAGTTGCTGTTGAATTGTGTACCGGAATCCGGGGCAGTCGTGACGCTGGGTAAGTGGATATTCATGGCCCCCGGCCAACGCCTTACCATTGAAGCGAGCAGTTGGACGAGCGAACGGCTGTTGAGCGATTTTCCCATTACGCAAACGCATATTGACCAAGGCAAGGTCACGGCAACCCTGAGCAAGTCATTCCTGACGCAGCTGGGTGACGGTGCGCCTCTGACACTCAATGTGTCTGTCAGTTTTGATGAGGGGAATTCGCTTACCACGTTTCCTGCTCTGCCATTGGTACTGGCAATTAAACAACTCGACGATCACAATGTTGAGTCAAACGTTTGTATTCAACCACCCGATGATGCATCGCGTGATTATGTGGATCACGCCACGGTTGGCATGTCTAAAAATCAATTGATCGACTGGATGCGAGTAAAGCCGAGAACCATGGGGTGGGGGGCCATCCTGGCGTTCAACCGGAAAGACACCAACACTGTTTTGCTGCAGGAGTATATCAACCGCTTCAGCACGGGCGACTATCTGCGCCCTATTGAGCACTATATCGCCACGACCATGACAACCGGTCAGTTTATAACCGGTTATCAGATGGACTACCCACGGCTCTCATTTGAAACGGCCAACATTGATCTTGAAAGAGCAGACGCCAAACTGACGATGAGAGTCGTTGGTGGTACGCAGGTTACGTTTACCCACATCCCCGGCGGTAAAGAACCGATACTCATCAGTATCATCGACCCGCTTAACGGCCCAGTCCTGACATTGAACGTGGAGTTGGTTGACGTACCGGGAAGTATTAACAGTGCCGGGAAGGTCGTCTTGGACCTGAGTAAAAGCAGCGATTTCAGCCTGAGCTTTTCCGACTTTTTGCATGAGCAAGAACTCGGTGGACTTTTTTTCAGGGAGTTATTTGAGCGCCTGCCTGACAGTCAACGCAGGGTCACAATAAGTGAGATTACAAAGCACCCGGGCGACGTCATAAAACCCGCCGCTTTCAAGTTGCGTACTCAGGCAGCACCAGGAAGCAAAAAGCGCAACGCGAGCAATTATGGCGATGGATCAGTGCTGGTATTGGTTGCCATGGAAGGTGAAAACAATGGCGGCAACCCAGGTGCAGACTTTCCCTACCTGATCCCCACTGACACCAATAACAGTGCCATGCTGTTAATGAGTAACAAGTTGTTTTTGGAAGCGACCATTGGCGAAGCCATGGTCAGGCAAGGGCTTATAGCGCCTGGCGACTGGATACTGTTGCCAGAAGGTGCAGATGTGTTTAAGACACTGCACACTGGCAGCCCTACGTTTAGGAACATTCACTATGGATTTCGCTACGAAGATTTTCAGTGCGAAATTACATTGGCTGTCGACAAAACCAACCTAGAAATGGATTCCGGTGCAACGGGGCGTGTTCAAGACGGCAGGATAGATCTAGCGTTGAAACTTTCCGACATTAAAGCAGTGGACTCATCCATCAGAGCCGACACTTGGCCTGCGACCAAGAATGCTTATTTCAATGCAGCATTTAATATTGCCTTACACTGTAATTACGAGATTGCTTCTGAAACGCACGTCTTGACACCTGTCAATCTGAGAGTGGATGAATCCGAGATAGGTTTTCCAGTCCATCAGCCGCCTCCCCTCAATGATCCAGTCGCTGAACGTGCCTTCAGATCTACCGAGGCGCTTCTAGCGAGCCGGGCCAGCGGTGAACTAAATATAGTGTTAAGGTATGTGCTGGAAAAACTGCCTGATATCAATGTATTCGCGTTGCAATCCATTCTGTTCAAAAGCGGCGACTCTATTGTCTTCGATGACGTAGCCCTGCCTGGCGATATGGCACTGTTTGGTCATCTAGGAGCCTCCGTTACGCATTTCTCGATCAGTCCACTGGAGCAGGTGGTCGGTGTAGGTGACACAGTGGAATTTACCACCGACCCCATCATTACTGGCTTGACCTGGAGTGCTGAGAGGATCGCTGGAGAGACGGGCTATGCGGGGGCAATAAGCGCCGATGGGACTTACCTCGCTCCACTCAGCATTGATGGCGCGCCCTTCATTCGGGTCAGGATAACTGCCAGAGCAGGCAACTACAGCAGTTCGGCCCTCATATCGATAGTCATCAGCGACATTGCCGTCAATCCGGTTATTCAAACGTGTGGCGCAAACCAAGAACGCTCGCTGTCAGCAGGCAGCCGAGGCGACGGCACTTTGCAATGGTCACTGAAGACGCCTTCCAATGGCGGTGCTCTCTCAAAAAGCGACGGTTTTAAAAGCATTTATAAAGCACCTCCGGCCGCTGCGGAGGTACCTTACTTTATTGACGAGGTCGTCGTCAAAAATATCCAGACCGGGAAGGAGAGGTCGAGTTACCTTATGGTATTAAATGCTACATTCCCGCTTAACGTCATGAGAGATTTTTCCTATTCTTCTGTAACGTCTACAAGATTAATAGTGAAAACGGGCACCACTGTATTACCCATCGAATATATCACGTGGGAAATATTACTCGGCTCAGGCCACATTGAGAACGGCCTGTATACTCCGCCTTCACCACTCGAACATAACTTTGTTTTAATACTTGCCACGTATCCTCTACTCGTCGGCTTAGGCTTAACAGGTTACATACTGATCCCCCTGCCGCTGTTCGACTACCCGGAGGATACCGCCCCCATGACGCCTGAGTTTTCGCCAGCTTACCGGCCCCACTTAAAGTAGCCATTTTATTAACACAAGGAATGTGTCATGAGTCATTCAAAAAACGAGTTGCTGGTGTCCATGCAAGACCACCCTTCCACCTCCGACTGGGGGGCTATTTCTATTTTCGGTCGTACGCGACTCAATCGGCTGCTGGAACAGCAATTCGTCGCGGGTTTCGACGAACTCAGTTTCCTGCCGCCATTCAACATGTCGCATATTTTGCTGACAGAGAACGGTGACGAGTGGATGGATCTCGAAGCCGTTATTCTGAGTCAGCCGTTGCTATCGTTTGAAACCGCTTCTCTGGATAACTCGCAGGCCACATTGACCCTGTGGTTTATCGCCGGAACGGTCACCTCATTTTCAGCGTTTCCCGGTCGGCCGGCAATGATGACCTCCAGCTTCAAGCTCTCCGAGCAGCAAGGTTTCAAGCTGATCATGACTGTCAATCTGACAATGGCGGTGGGTGAAGTCGACAAGCGTGGACGGGTCACTCTGGATTTGAAGGACGGGTCTGAATTCACAACCAATCTCGCAAACCAGCTCAATGTCCAGCATCGCATTGGCCAGGCATTTGAGTCACTTATACAGGTTCTGCCACGTCACAAACGGGTATTCGAGCTTGGCATGCTGGACTTGAAAGGCTACAACCCGCTGACCCCGACAACCTTCCGTATCCTGACCCAGGCTGCGCCGGGTGCCAAGGACGCAAAATCCGCAAACTATGGCGAAGGTGGCGTGGTGATTTTCATTGCGTTGAGAGGCAAGCCTTCACCTGGCTATCTTCCGGGTGAAGGCAGTGGCTTTCCGTATTTCATTCCGGATGACAAGGACGCTGAGGGGCGTGACCTTTACTCGGCGGCGCTGGTGCTGTCTTACGACATGGTTCAATACGTAGAGCAGCAACGACTTGACTTGCTTAACAGCCTGTTGTTTCCCGGCCAGAACATATTTGTAGAAAGCTCCCGGCACAACCCGCACGATATGATTGTGTTTGGCAATATTGACCCGACGCTAACGACCGTTACGCTGGAGCCATTATTTAAAGTCATACAGGCGGCTGATACGCAAAAGTTTGACCTGATACAGGCCGGAAAACGGCTCAATCATGCCGACGTCACTTGGAGTGTCCACAGCATCAACACCACTCACAGTGCCGGAAGTATTTCTGCATTGGGTCTCTACAGGAGTGTCGCCCCTCAAAACCTTGGCAAGGAAACAGTACGCAATATTGTAACGGCCAGTTATTACGACATGGTCGCAGACAGGACTATTCAGGCATCTGCGCTGATTGCTGTGGTTTTTGACGGGATGACGGTCGCGCCTCAATCAAGTGTCAGCTATGCGGAAATCAATGCTCGTCCAGTCGCATTTTCAGCTTCGACGTTGGGCGGCGGCACGCTGGAGTGGTCGCTGCCGGGAGGGCGGTACGGCAGCCTTGTCGGTACCGGAAACACTGCCATTTACACACCGCCGAGCACATTGCCTGGCAGCGAAGTCATGGCAGTGCAGCAAATCAAGGTCCAGGACTTGACCACCGGCTCGGCCACAATGGCTTCTGTGGTGTTACTGGCAGCGATTCCGACGCTGGATGTCCATCCTCCTTACAGTTCGGGAATGAGCCGTTCGGCGCAGGTTCAACTTTCGGTCAGCCCCTACGACCCAGAGCATATTCGCTGGAGCATCGCCAGCGGTGGAGGCACTGTTACTCAGGACGGACTGTTCTCCGCCCCTGCACAGATTGACTCGCCGGTCAGTGTGGTACGGTGTGAATTTATAATCGATGGAAGCGTATATGCAGAAGGCTACAGCGTCGTACAACTGTCGGATTTCAGTGCAGAAAAGTCCTGGTTGAGACTTGCTAACTTCAAATTGACTGCACCTGCCGACCAGCGCTCCGCATTTGCCAACGGCTATCAACAAATTGCGGTGGATGTCGAGATTGAAACCGAGCCAGTCAATGGCCAGGATTATCCTGTGACACCGGAGGAAATGAGCAGCTTGACGATAGTGTACAGGAACAGTGGTCAGGAACTGGATTACCTGGCCACAGGTCAGGACGGTATCGAAGACGACGACTTTTATACATGGGTGGTCAATAGCGAGGAAAACCGTTTCAACCGGTATGCCCCCTTTTTGAAAACGGTCGATGAGCCTGTCCACGAGGTACAAAATCGCGTGACCCGCCGACGGGTGTATGTTCAGACGAAAGCAAAAAACCCTGAAACGTTCTTTGCGAAATTCGTTGATGAATATGCGGTACCGCATGCATCGAACGAAAACAGCCAGCAGGCGCCCTACACCATTGAACTCAGCCCTGTTACACCGCAAAAATTTCCGGCAACGAACTATCAGTTTTCACCTAGACGTGTTGCGGGCGGTGGCAACAATCCTCCTCAGCAGGAGGATTATGATTATTTCCTGACAACGACTGATTACTGGTTACTGGAGTTTGTCGGTACTGACGGGAAATCCGTGAGATTTGTAAGGTGTGAATTCGAGGGCAATCAATCGACCATTCAGTGGGAAAGCCGCCGATGTCACGAAACAATGTTCAGTTACACCGGCTACCTCTTTAACGATATGAGCATCGACGGTGAACAGGGCATTATCAAGTATGACGACCAGTTGGACGATGTCATGTCGGGTAAGGTGCTGGATGGCGATATTGTTTCAGGACAAAACGTGGGTGAGGGGCAATTGATGATCAGTTTATTTCGGACCGACGATGTCAAGTATTTTCAGACAACACCCTCACGCCTGATAACCCCACGTTGCCAGTTAAAGCTCGTCTGGTACGGAGACGATGACCGTCATCCCGACGAATCAAATTCCGGCGAGATCAATATCAGCGACGTCTTTTCTCTGGATGAATGCGTTGAAAGAAAGTGGATGATCGGATTGTTTAACATGGAGGATGCTCAGCCCGTTCAACGTGCTGATGCGCGTTTACTGGAGACGCCGTTGAAAATCCGGATGCTGGATATGAATGGCAATCAACATGCGCTTTCAATCGGTTTTCCCTCGATGGATATTGCGGACAGCCGCAATACATTACTCCTCAACGTTATCTGAATCCCTCAGCAGTCTGGGCGTTCGCAGCGTATCTGGTTTGCCGCGCCCTGCGAGCTGCCACCACAGCAACGGAGGCTCTCCCATGTCCACCACCACCTCACTGCACTCCAACGCCTTCAACTTCATGAGTTTCCTCAGCAGCGGGGTCGATCCACGTACCGGGTTGTACACCGCCTCGATCAGCCTGCCAGAGCTCAAGGCCAATGACCTGGCCGGCCCTTTCGTACCCATCACGCTGGCCTTCAGCCCGCTCAATACCCGGGACTCCGGCTACGGCTTTGGCTGGAACCTGCAACTCTCCCAGTATGACCCCGTCACACGCATGCTCTCGCTGAGCAGCGGCGAGTCGTTCAAAGTCACCCACACCAGCGTCGGCGGTGACCGGTTGTTGATGAAGGAGCAGAAACTCGACAGTTTTCACGTTCATGACACCGGCGGCGACACCTTCAGGATCGTCCACAAGTCCGGCCTTGTGGAGCGGCTTCGGGTCGGTGGCAGTGCTGATAACCGACTGGCCCTGCCTTACGAAATCAGCTCGCCCGACGGGCGTGCGGTGTACCTGGCCTATGACTATTTCAATGGCCAGCAAATACTTGCGTCTGTCAGCGATAGCCAGCGCACCTTGCTCAGAATGACGCGCGAAAACCGGCGGGTTGAAATCACCCTCAATCCGGACCTGTTCCCCACACGCTTTAGCATGGAACTGGCCGAGGATGATTTTCGTGTTGCGAAGGTGGTGCTGCCCACCAAGGACGCAGCCTGCTGGCGTTTTCGTTACGAGCGTCTGAACGGCCTGTTATGCATTATCGACGCCTGGACCCCCAGCGGTGCTCACGAAACCGCGCGCTATGACGACGCCGGGCATTTGTTCCCCGGTACCCTCTCGCGTCCGGCCCTGCGTCGAGTCACCGAACACGTGAGCGACCCGGGGCAAGGTCAACCGCCGATCACGACCCGCTATGGCTATCGCGCCCACGACACGGTCAATACCCAAAATTTCCTCGGCAACAACGCCGCCGGGCTGATCTGGGAAGACAACGGTGAAGACAACCTGTACCGCATCCGTGGCGACTATCAGTACGGCACCACCGAAAGCCTGATCATCGGCAATCAGGTGGTGCGCACCGTCGAGCGCAGCTTCAACCGCTTTCACCTGCTGACCGAGGAAACCACCACCCAGGGCGATAACGTGAAAAAGACCCGCACGGTCTATCACGCGCTCGAACAAACCGATTTCGACCAGCAACCGCCTTACTTCCAACTGCCCAAAACCGTGACCACAGGCTGGTCGCTGCGCAGCAATGCCAGCCAGGTGCGTTACGAAACCGTCAGCAGCGACTACGACAACTTTGGCAACCTGACGCGTCAGGTCCAGCCCAGCGGCGTGGTTGAAACCAGCACCTGGTACCCGGCAGAAGGCGAAACACAGGGCGAGTTTCAGTGCCCGCCAGACCCGCAAGACTTCGTGCGCCAGGTCCGGACCCGCACCGTGACACCCGCGCCGTCCACTTATGGCGAAGCTGCGCCGGTGCTGAGAACCCGCTTTGTTTATGACGCGATGGCACCGGTCAGCGGTGCATCACAACCCTGGCTGGTGCTCACCCGCGAGACGCTGCTCAGGGTGCAGGGCGACTCGGAAACAACCCTGCACACCACCGGCCATCTCTACATTCAGCAGCCGGAGGATGCGTTGACTCACGGTCGCCCCTTGCTGGATACGTTCACGCTCAACGGCATCAGCACCCTGACCAGTTTTGCCTACAGCAAGTCCCTGAGTCGGGCGGTGAAAAAAGGTAAACAAGCCGAAACCGTGCTCAAGACTACCCAGACCCTGAGCAGCACACTGGACAGCCACACCCGGACCATCAATCTGGAACACTCGCTGCTCAACGGCGAGCCGCTGCTGATGCTCGACGACGCCAAGGTGGAAATTCGCTACACCTATGACGCCCTGGAACGTATCACCAGTGAAACCGTGGCCCCGGACACGCCCTACGAAGCCACTCGCCATTATGCCTATGGACTGGTGGCCGCCGATGGCCAGATGGCGCATCAGGAGGTGACCGACGTCAAAGGCGTGACCACCCGCAGTGAGCTGGACGGGCTGGGCCGGGTGTTTCGCGAAACGCGTCAGAACACCGAAGGTGATGGGCTCATGCGTGACACCTACGCAGCGACGTACGACGCCCGGGGCCAGCTGCAGACGGAAACCCGCTACGACTGGCTGGACGAAAAGCAAAAGACGCTGACCCTGACCAGCACCTACGGCTACGACGACTGGGGCCAGCAGGTCAGTGAAACCAGGCCGGACGGGGTGGTGACCTGCAGCCTGATGAATCCGTTTGGCTGGCGAACCGAAGATGGCGACTATATGCCGACTCAAAGCAGTTGGCAGCAGACAGGTCCCGACTCAAGTAAGCACTACGGTTGGGTAGAGAGCCAGCTCAATCTGCTCGGCAAGCCTGACAAGGTGGAGCGCTTCGCTTTAGACAAGACGAGCATGGGCAAACAGATTTTTCGTTACGACGGCCTGGGTCGTCTGGTTGAGGAAGTCAGTACCCTGGGCCATGTCGGCCAGTATAGCTACGATGCTTTCGACCGCATGGTCGAGAGTACCCTGCCTAATAAAGATAAGGTTTTACGCAGTTACGCCGCGCACAGCCCCGCCGAACTGGCCAGTGAAATAACTGTTCAGTCTGCCAACGCTCGCCTGGCCGCCGTCATTGCCGGAGAGCAATTATTTGACGGACTTGGCCGCCTCATCCAGCTCCGTACGGGCGGACGCGTCGAGAACTATCGCTATGACAGCAGTCACCTGAGGATCAGCGAGCGCATCACGCCAAGCAATGCCTCCATTCATTACACCTATGATTTGGGCCTGACCGAAGAACCCATCCGCACTCAGTCACCCGATGATGACGTCAGCTTTGAATACGACGAAAAAAGTGCACGCATGCTGAAATCAATCAATGGACAAGGGGAACGCAGCTACACCTACGACGCAGCCGGGCATCTGCAGCAGAATATCTGGAAGGCCAACGGGCACACCTGGACCACTCAATACACACATTCTTTACATGGCAGGCAGCTGCAGCGCACGGATGTCAGCAGCCTGAGCACCGTTTATAGCCATGACAACTTCGGCAGAGTAAGCGGGGTCACACAGGGGAAACTGCAAGCCGTGTTCACGTACGACTCGCTGAGCCGCACAGCGGGCATACTCACCACCGACCTGATGTCCGGCGCCCATCTGGACACTGCTATCGAATATGACGAACACTCTCGGGAAATACTACGCACCCTGAGCCAGAACGGGCACCCTGCCCGCACTATTCATCAGGCATGGAGGGCGGACGACCAACTGCTCAGTCGGCACCTTCAGGAAGCTGGCAAAAGTCTGTTATTTGAAGAATTCACCTACGACAATCGCGGGCGGCTGATACTGTTCAAATGTTCGGGGGCGACGCCGCCGCGCAATAGGCAGGGCCATGAGATTATCAGCCAGCTGTTTCGTTTCGATGCGCTGGATAACATCATTGCCTCCATCACCACCTTTGCCGATGATTCCAGAGAAAGGGCAGACTACCGTTACAATTCGCCGGTTGATGCCTGTCAATTACGGGAAGTCACCTACACACTCATGAAAGGCACGCAGGCCTTTCCCGACTATCTACCCAGCCTACCCAGCGTCAGTTTTGCCTACGACAAGGACGGCAACATGCTCAATGATGAGCAGGGTCAACAGTTGATTTATGACAGCCAGAGCAGGCTGATGAGTGTCAGAAATGGCAGCGGTCTTTCGGTCAACCAGTTTGCCTATGACGGACACAACCACCTTACAGCGGTCACGCAAGGCAGTGACGCCGCCACGCTGCGTTTTTATGAAGGAGATCGACTGAGCAACACGGTACAGGGTCAGACCAGAACTCAATACCTGAGCGACGGCGATACACCACTTGGCCAGCAACAGCTCGGTGACTCGGCCAGCACAGCATTACTGTTGATGAGTAACGCGAGCAACAGTGTCATCGGCGAAATCCAGCAATCCGAATTGCGCACGGCCGTTTATAACGCTTATGGGGAACGCAGCAGCGATGACGAGCTGCAAAGTCTGTTGGCGTTCAACGGTGAAATACGCGACCCGTCCTGCGGCTGGTACCTGCTGGGCAAGGGCTACCGCGCTTATAACCCTGAACTGATGCGTTTTCACAGTCCGGACTCAATGAGCCCGTTCGGTGCAGGCGGGCTTAACCCTTATGGTTACTGCATCGGTAATCCTATTGCCTTTCAGGACCCGACCGGGCATAGCGTAGGCCAGCTTTATTACAACCAGCACGAGACCAATACGCTTGCCCTCGGGATTACCTGGGGGGCTGCAGCGCTGGGCATTGCCTTCTCGGCAGCCTCATTTGGCGCGCTCTCGCCCGTCATGATGGCTGTTGTGGGTGTGGGGATAGCCACTGATATCGCATCCGCAGGCCTGATCACCGCTGGTTTGACGAACAAAGACCCGGAGCAGGCCGATAAACTGATGCAATACGGTTATTTGCTGGGCATGCTCAATATCGCACCCGTTTTTGCGGGGATCGGCAAGTCGACTTTGAGAGTCATCTCTAGAAAAGCAATCAGTGTACAAACCCTCCCTGGAAAAGCAAGCAGTGCTTATAAACGTCTTTTCGAGCTTGAAAATATGCCTCCCAGTTACAACGGCCTGAAAATGGGCAAGAATGGTGTAGTGAAAAACAATGCTTTGTTGAGTGACGCGGGAGAGACACGTTTCCCCAATAGAACTGGTGAGATGGCCAACTCTATGAATAGCCTGCCTGTTGCGGTGAAAAATTCGACAGAAAAACTGAAAGTTTCATCCACGGTAACAACTCCTGTCGTTCAGCCACCGTCCAGTAATGTGAATTTCATTCCCACTCCACCCACTCCACCCACTCCCCCCCCTGCCTCATCCATCGCTGCACCACTGAAACAGCAAAACTTCGACAATACCTATATCGGCGCAGCACGACGTGCTGTTGACGCCTCTTTTTATGACGCGAGCAAGATCCGCTCAGTCACTTGAGCTAAAAAAGCTTGTGGCCACACATCCGGATCTACGCTTTCCTTGCTGTCGCCATGAAACTTTAATTTCACGGAGACGGCCAGGAAGAGCGTCCTTTCCGCCGACTCTTTGATAGTTAAAGTAACCTCCAGTCGTAAGACCCACTTCAAATACCTTCACACCAGCGCCAGTGCGCAGGTCATACAGACGCGAATAAAACCTATACAACAACCGGAAAATTCCCTACAAAAACAAGGAATTTTCCTATTCCACCACCCCACCAATCCCCCTAACCTGCACGCCGCCCGTAGGACCAAACCTACAAATATTTCGCAACGTCCCTACTGGCACTGCTGCGGTTTACCCAAACAACGGGTGAACCCGCAAATAGACCTACCACCTCGGTAACGCAGACGACATGCGCCATCCCGAGACATTCATTTACAAAGGAATTACAAATGAAACGCACTTTGCTCGCACTGCCATTGACACTGCTGATGGGCGCTGCTGCTCCTGCTTTCGCCAATACCGGCACGATCAACTTCACCGGTAACATCACGTCGGCCACCTGCAGCATTGAAGTAGTCGACCCGATTACCGGTAACGCGGGCAGTGGCCTGGTGAACATAGGCTCTGTCGCTGCCAGCCGCTTTACCGGCGCAGACCAGGAAGAAGGCGGCAAAGGCTTTGGCTTGCGTGTCACGCCGGGTGCCGGTTGCACCATCCTACCCGGCGCGAAGGCCGAGGTAACGTTCACCGGTACTCCGGATGCATCGGGTAAATACTTCCGTTTCAAACCTCTCGGCGGCTCGGCGACCAATGTTGTCGCCGTGCTGAAGGATGACCTCGGCACAACGATCGACCACGGTACTCCCTCCAAAGAGTACAACCTGCACGAAACCAACCCTACCGACATGCTGTTCTACGTCATGTACCGCTCTACCGCTGCCAGCGTAACAGCCGGTGCAACTGAAGCAGACGTGCGTTTCTCCGTCGCCATCAACTGACAGGCGTCCCTGCTCCCTGCCCTCGCCTGAGGTGCAGGGAGCACTTTTGATGACACAGGTATTTTCATATGTTTCCCGAAAAACCGACGGTTCGAGCCCGAGCCTTGCCCCTTGCCATCCTGAGCACATTGTTGGTGTTCGGCTATCAACCTGCCAGTAATGCGGCACTCGTGATCAGCGGCACCCGGGTGATTTTCAACAGCGACAAACGTAGCGTGTCGTTGATCATTTCCAACCCCGGCGACAAAACCTACGCAGCACAAACATGGGTCAATACCGCAGCTGACGACACCACTACCGCAGTACCTTTCCTGCCCTCCCCGCCGTTATTCAGGCTCGACCCGAAGAAAGAGCAACAGCTGAAGATCAATGGCTTGCCCAACGACCTGCCCAGAGACCGGGAGTCACTGTTCTACTTCAATGTTCAGGAAATCCCTCAGGCCGATACTCAGGGGTCTAGCAATGTCCTGAATATCGCGCTGCGGACCCGGATAAAGCTGTTTTACCGGCCCGTTGAACTCAAGGACAACCCGGTTGCACGCCTTAAAGATCTGCAATGGTCTGCCACACAGGTCGATGGCAAGACACAGTTGCACGTGGAAAACCCTACGCCTTTCCATGTGTCCTTCACACGCTTTGACGTGAAGACTGCGCAAACATCTCAGCGACTCAACAGCCCGACGATGGTGGGTCCGTTTTCCAGCCAGTCCTACCTGCTCGATAGCCTCAAACCAGGCCCTGGTATGCAGCTGACCTTTGCCACCATCAACGATTACGGCGGCGTCACGCCCGATATGACCATACCGGTCCCGCTCAAGCCATAACCCTCGCCGCACATTGCCAGGAACACCCCTCATGCTTTTCCACATCGGACCATCGCGTCCGGGTAGCCGCTTGCGTCTGACTTTTCTGTTTATTGTCAGTAGCGGCGTGCCCGCATTGCAGACAGCCGTCGCGCAGGCAGCACAACCCGTCAAGTTTCAGTCCGGCTTCATGCGTCAGGACGGCATGCAGAACAACGCCACCGCAGAGATGGCGCTGGCCAGTCTGAGCAATGAGCAAAGCCTGGCACCCGGACGCCATCTGGTCAGCCTGTTCGTCAATCTTGAATACGTCGACGAGCGCGAGGTCGAGTTCCTGGCCCACCCCGAGGATGGTCGCCTGATACCATGCCTGTCGCCCGAGTGGCTGGGCGAATGGGGCGTACGTCTGAACGGTCTTGTGGAGCCGCTTGACCCGCAAGCAGCCTGTTTCGATTTGCTCAAGCGCATACCCGGTGCACTGATCGACTTCGATACCGGCAAGATGGCAGTGTCTTTATCGATCCCGCAAATTGCCATGCGCCGGGACGTGGCGGGTCACGTCGATCCTGCACGCTGGGATTCGGGGATCAATGCTGCGTTCGTCAACTATCAGGTCTCCGCGCAACAAGGCAGCAGCCGGTATAGCGGCCGCCAAAGCAGTGATGACCTGTACCTCAACGGCGGGCTCAATCTGGGTGAGTGGCGATTGCGCAGCAGCCAGTCTCTGCGTCAGGACCCTGATGGCAAGCGCCAATGGACCCGGGCCTATACTTACCTGCAACGCGACCTGCCAGGGACCAGCGCCAACCTGACGCTGGGTGAAACCTCCACGCCTGGCGAGGTATTCAAGAGTCTGCCGCTCAAGGGCATGGTCGTGGCAACCGACCTGAGCATGCTTCCCGATCTGCTGCAGGGCTACGCGCCGATCATCCGCGGCGTGGCCCAGACCCGGGCCAAACTCGAGATTCTGCAAAACGGTTACCCTGTCTACTCGACCTATGTCAGCCCCGGCCCTTATGAAATCAACGACCTGTCGATTAACGGTGGCAGTGGCGAACTGGAGATTGTCCTGACCGAAGCTGACGGCATGGTTCGACGGTTTACCCAGCCCTATTCCACGCTGAGCAACCTGTTGCGCAAGGGCGTCTGGCGTTACAGTGCCGCCGTCGGCCGCTACAACGCCGCCAACGGCACGGACGACCCGCCGCTGTTGCAAGGCACGCTGTCCATGGGCCTTGGCCAGCGGATCACTGTGTACGGTGGCGTGCTGGCGAGCGATTTCTACCGTGCAGGCAATGTCGGCATTGCCCGTGATCTTGGCGCCTTTGGCGCCCTGGCGATTGACATGACCCACGCCAGCACCGATATCGATACCCTGCCCGACGGCAGCGTCAACGGCATGAGTTACGCCATCAAATACGGCAAGGCATTTCAAACCGGAACCAGTCTGCGCTTCGCCGGTTATCGCTATTCGACTGAAGGTTATCGTGACTTTGACGAGGCGGTTCGGGAGCGCAACCGTAATTCAAACTATCGTGGCAGTCGACGCAGCCGCCTGGAGGCCGCTGCGTCCCAGAATTTCGGGAATGCCAGCTCACTGAGCCTGAACCTGTCTCAGGAAGACTTCTGGAACACTACTTATCAGCAGCGCCAGTTCCAGCTCAATTTCAACACGCAACTCAAGGGTGTCAGCTACAGCCTGTTCGCCTCGCAGTCATTGAGCGACGATCGCTCCGGCAGCGACCGCCAAGTAGGCATCAGCGCTTCGTTTCCTCTGGATCTGGGGCACTCCAACTCCGCCAGCATGAGCTACACGGACAGCGGCGGCAAACATAGCCAGACAACGCGCCTGAGCGGCAGTGTCAACCACGGTCGCCTCGGCTACAGCGCAGCCCTGAGCAACGATCAGGACAGCAGACAGTCCGCCTCCCTCTCGGCGTCATGGCAAGCGCCCTTTGCCAGCGTGGGTGCCGGGGTCACTCAAGGCAACGACTACCGCAGCGTCTCGCTGAACGCCAGCGGCGCGGTATTGCTGCATGAGGGCGGTTTCGAGCTGGGGCCTTACCTGAGCGACACGTCGGCACTCATTGAGGTGCCCGGTATTTCCGGCGTCGGTGTGACCAACGCGTCCGGAGTCAAGACCAACCAGCGCGGCTTCGCACTGGTGCCTTACATGCGCCCGTATCGGGTCAATTACCTGGCATTGCAAACCGACGACCTGGGCCCGGATGTGGAAATCGAAAACGGCGCGGCACAGGTTGTCCCGCGACGCGGAGCCATCGTAAAAAGCACTTTTGCCGCTCGATCAGTCAATCGAATCGCCCTGACGACCTCATCCGCAGACGGTTTGCCACTGCCATTTGGTGCTCAGGTCACTGACCGGAACGGCATTCTGCAGGGTGTCGTGAGTCAAGGCGGGCAACTTTTGCTGTCCATCGAAAATGAGCCGCAGACGCTGGATGTGCGCTGGGGCGAGCACGACGATCAGCGCTGCGCGCTGGCACTGGAACCGCAAGCCATGGAGCAGAAACAGGGTTATCGCCTGCAATCACTGATATGTCGCTAGGCGAAAGCAGCCTATTTACGCACCGCTTCAATACAGGTTCTCATGCATGAAATTATTACTACGCACGGGGTGGGCTGCGCTCGCCTTGATTGCCGGCACGCAGACCGGACTCGTTCAGGCAGCAAGTTTCTGTGCGATTCGGCCGACGGGTGGGCTGATCAATTACCAGATCGACGTCGGTACGGTGTATGTCCCCAAAGACGCGAGGGCCGGGACGGTGATCGGTATGGCGGATCGACCGTTCTCCATTGCATCCAATGAGAGCACGGAGGTTTATTGCGATAACGACGGCAGCACATTGACCTTCAACGCCAGGACGGTCAACCCGCCCTTCGCAGGGGCGTTACCACCGGTAAACGGCGAGGACGTAACGGGTAAAATACTCGATACCGGCATCCCTGGCATTGGAGCAATCATCAAGCTCGCGCACCCCTACGACGGGGTAGCCTCTAACGCGTTCATTCCGCTCTGGGGACCACCCACAGTGCCCTTCAACGCTCAGATGAACCATGTCCTGCCCGTACCAATGATCATCCGCAACCTGCAGGGCCGCGTAACGCTGGTCAAGACCGGTGCGATTGCCGCAGGCCCGCACGTCATCAACAGTCATATGTTCTGGACCCGGTTCTCGGCGCTTTCGCGAGCTTTCGATGTACGTATGTCGGGCACGGTGCAGCAGGCCCAATGTGGCGTGTCGGCGGTCAGTGACAACCCGGTCAGACTTGGCGACTGGCGGGTTGCGGATTTCCAGGGACCGGACAGGGGCACGACCCCTGTGTTATTCAATATCAGGCTGGAAAATTGCGAAGTGGACCCGGGAGACATCAATATCGCCTGGGCGAACATTCGTCTCGATGGGGTCAGTGGTTCGGCACCTGTTCCGGGCATTCCGGGCGGCTTTACCCTGACCGGCGACTCGACAGCAAGCGGCGTCGGCATTCAGATCATGCGCAGTGATGGACGCACACCGGTGACGCTGGGTACGGATGTACCGATTGCGCCGATAGGGATGGGCACGACCGTACTGGACCTCAGCGCTCGCTATTTCCAGATTGACGACACCGTCGATATTCAGGCAGGTGAAGCCAACGGGTCACTGAGCTTCACCATCAGTTACCAGTAAAGCCTGCCACCGGCCTTTGTCTGAATACCGGGCCGCACCGGCCCGGTTCAAGGCACAAGTGTCAGATTCAGCGACGGGAAAGTGGCGGGAGCCGCCCCGCTTGCAAAACTGACTTTCACCTGTACGACAAGTCCTCTATTAATCGTAAAGGCCAGGAAGATATTTTTTTGTACATCCACCGTCACTTTCGAAGCCTCTACGTCGCCTGCCTGAACCGGATAGTCGTCGAGGATTACCTGCGTGTGACCCACCCCCTGCAACGTTATAGTCAGCTTTTGGCCGACTGCCATGAACGCCCAGCGGGCCAACGAAAACGTCGCAAAGTCGACGATGAGCGCCAGGCTCAGATTGTCCACAATGCCTTTAGGCCGGGTGCACTGAACAGTCGGCCACTTGTTGGTTGCTATGAACTGGACCGTCAGTTCATGCAGCTCCGAGGTCGCAGGATCGCTGCCGGCAACCTCATAATAAACCGGAATACGCTTGCCCATATGCTGACTGATAAACGCCGGCGGGATGCTGAACCGCAGACCACTCGCATCGGCATCTGTGGAGTGATACGCCCCCTCGGTGCCGGGGGTTGCCCACTGCACGGACAACACGTCATCTGGCCTGAACTGCGCATCGGCGGGTATGACGACAGTGGCACCTCGCAAAGCCTGTAAAGGGTCAAGCGTACTGCTGCTGGAGGAAGAGCTCGACGCCTCTGCGACACGGGGACTGGGCAGATAGCGCGGGAGCGGCCGAGCCTGTACCTGAAGGATTACAGGCAAGGAGACGCTCGACAAGTTGCCGGCACGGTCGCCAAGTCTATAAAAAGCGTAGCGTTCACCATCGCCACGTGCCCGGATCATGTCCCCTTCAAAGCTCAGCGTGATGGGGAAGACAAGGTCAGCCTTATAGAGCACGCGCTGCGAGACAATATTGCGGTCGTCCGTATCGAAAGGTGTTTCGCTCCAGTACCAGGTGACCACATCACCTGGCTTGCCGCCGCGGTAAGAATCAATCCACGCGTCGACCTTGTCGCCGTTACGCTCCAGGTACTCAGCCGTAATCTGCGAGGTATCAAATCGCAACCGCTCCTGATCACCTCCCAGTATCGGGGGAGTCAGATCAACGGTGACGGTCTGGGGTTGGGACTGCCACACGTTAGCGTCCCATGGACTCACTTCGTAGCTCATGTGATGTTCCCCGGGTACGAGATAGCTTGCTGGCATTTCAAACAGCAGATCTTCCGGGGGCAATGACGAGAGGTCTGAAAGCCAGGTCTTCTCATAGACCTGCGTAGTGGTATTCCAATAAACCTTAAGCACAGTAGCATAGCCGGGAAATCCGGGGTCATATTCCCATGCGGGTATCTCTACGGGCAGCGGATCGAATGCATAGTCTAGCGGCAATAACCCCTTTTCCTCCCACCGTGGATCGTCAGGAAGAAGATTGGCAATTTTTGGCGGTGGACCTTCAAACTGCTGCTTGAAAAACGGCTTGAATAGCCCGCCCAACCCGTTGAGTAACCATTTATACAATCGAGCCCATGTCATTTTCAGGTCCCTTGAAGTTCTGCCCTGCCCCGTGAACATCCATATTCACATCGGCTTACTCAAACACATCGGCGTGCGCGGGTGCGACTGGCAGAACTGCTAGTTGACAAACCCTGCCAGCAACCTGCAAAAAAAAGGAGAAGTCATTACTGACCTTCCCTTTTGCTTTCAGATGATTACCAACTGTACCGAATGCCCACGCTGGCCCCCCAGGGCTGCTCGACTCTGTCGCCCTTGCTGTGCTCGAAATCAGCGTTTATCTGCAAACGATCAGACAGCGATGCCGCCACGCCGATACCCAGTTCGCCACGCGATCCCGACAGATCATTATTGAAGTCATTGTCGTTGACCTGCACTCCATTGTTTTTGGCGAACTCGTGCGCCCAGGCTGCACGCACATATGGCTGGACCGTCCTGCCTTGCCCAAGATCGAAATTGCGCCCGGTCGTCGCACCGAGTTTGCCCACCAGCGAACGCGCCAGGTCGTTTTCGGCACGCATGCCATTGTCCAGTTCATAATCCTTGCCTTCGACGACCACGCCGGCCAACTGGCCGTAGGGCTCGACAAAGTAACCATTGTCCAGCTTGATATGGCGTCCGAACTCCAGCGACGCACCGACACCCGAGTTGCTGTAATCGCCTTTTGTACGGGTGCCATCGCTCAGATTGACGCGGGCTTTGTTATTGAAACGGTTGAACTTGAGTACGCCGTCGAAGTAGTAGCCCGTGTCGCTGTCGAGCCACGTGCTGTAGGCACCCACGTAGTAACTGCCGACCTTGCCGCTGGCACCACGGTCCAGACTCAGGTCTGAACTGCTTTGCCCTGCCATCACACCCGCCAGCCATTGCCCGTCACCCATCGGGACTTTGCCGTCCGCGCCCAACGAAAAGCCCTGCTGAGTTTGCTGATAGCCGAAACCCGACGCATCGGCAACGTTGAGCTTGTTACCGTAGGTACGCATCCAGACGCCCGATCGGCCACCGTTGTGACGCAGTTCGCCCATGCGCGTGCGCAGCGACGTCAGCTCGCCATACCATACAGTCGGTGCCGTATTGAACAGTGCGACGACCGTTGCGGCAGCAGGACTGACCTTGCGGGTCTGCGCGTCGAGATACCAGTCATTGGGACCCTGCTTGACCAGATCGTAAGACCAGGCGCCCAGATCCACTGCTCCGCCCATCAGGGAAAAGTCGGCATCGCCGGCAGCAGCGCGCACCACATGCAGGCTGGTATCGGCAGACGGATCAGTGCCGGTGCTGCCGATCAGCAGCGAGTGACTGCCCGTCGCGCTGTCTGTTATGTCGAGAAAATCCGTGCGACCGGCAGCAAAATCCACATCCATGATGAACGTACCGTTGCCGGCCAGGTTGGCTACCGACAGTGTGTAGAAACCGGCCGCGTCGCCAAAGCGGACCGCACCGCCATTCATGGTCAGATCGGCCAGTGCGCTGTTGCCGATCATGGCCCACTGCGCGCCATTGTTGATGGCGACGCTGCGGGTGTTCTCCAGGCGTCCGGTCAGCACTGAGTTGTTGTCGAGCAGTACATCGGCGAGCGCACCCGGCTCGGCAAGCACATCCCCCGCCATGCTGCTGTTGTCGAGATTGAGCGTGACGGTGCTCCCCGATTCCACCTGCACGTTGCCATTCAGGCTGCTTGCCGACACATTCATCACTGCCGCGGAGGTGCCGGTGACTTCCAGCATATTGCTGTTACCACCTGTCAGGCTCGATCCATTGTTGACATCTATGGCAACCGTGGAGCCCGGCAACCGGGACACCTGCAATCCAATCCGGATTGCGGCCCCTGTCTGCCCGACCACCTGAGTGCTGTCCAGTTTGAGTGACGCGTCTGTGTAAGCAGCCTCGGAGCTTATTGCAACGCCATTAACCGTGCCGACAATACTGCTGGCGCTGGCCTGCGCGGCGCCGGCGTTAAGGCGCAGACCTACGCCGTTGATGCCGGTGCCCGCCAATTGCGAGCCGATTAGCTCAAGCTGACTGAAGTGCGTAACAAACGCACCTGCCAGTGCGCCGCTGCTGGAGCTGTCAGTCAGACTTACGTCTGAGCCAGTGGTCAGACTCTGCTGGCGATTAAGGATCAGGCCATTGCCTGTGCTATTGGCAATGGTGCTCCCGGAAAGCGTCCCGGTGCTGTTATTGACCTCCAGACCGTCACTGACTGCCGCATCACTCATTCTGATCTCAGAACCATTGCGCACCGAGGAAGACGCAATTGTCGAACCGGCAGAGATGTTCAGCGTGGAATCCGTCGCGGTAAGCCTGCCGTGCTGGCTCCCACCATTCACATTCAGGGTTGCGCCCTTGGACAATGCGTAATCGTTGGCAGGACTGGATTGATCGATGCTCACCACACCAGCGATCACTGGAACAGGCGCGGCGACAAGCGCGTTGCTGATCAATAGCAGGGAAGCGACGGATGCGAATTGAAGGGTCAAGGGCATAGCGTTTGAAGGAACATACAGATCAGTCGACATAGGACGCTTCCTTTAATACGAAAATACTGTAGGTCAAATCACCATTCTCTGGCGTAACCCAGAAAGGACCTACAAAGAGGCTGTGCATCCTACAAACGTACTCCTAGATATAATGCCGGCTCTTTCCGAAAACGCTGTAGGACCATTCCCACAGCCTTTTCAGGTGCGCCAAACTGCAAACCTACCCATGCCCATACCATAGCGTTCAATCAAACAACCAGTCAGCAGGCTTGTCGTCAACTAACGCTTAACTTAACAATACGCTCTCTTAAAAAACCAAGCACACATGAATCACTGAAAGTACTATATATTGCCATTCTCCGCGCCGTTCTCAGATGCTGCAGGTAACATGTCGCACCTGCCAAGGGAATCTGCCGAACAGAGGGTTGTTCCTATTACCCGACTGATCATTACCCGTGTCGAGTGCTTACCGCTTTGCCCACTGGGTTTATATAATGTGTAGGAAAACTGCGCACTGCCTCGTGTGACTATCGGCTCCACGCGATCCTGATAAGGGACGAGGAAGGCAATCCCCGACGCCTCATGGTCCGCCGACAGCTTGAAACGCGAAAATTCAAAGTATGTTTCGTCTATGAGAATTGTTCCATTGGTGTCAGAATAAGCCTGCCACTCGATCACGACTTCATCGTCGACTGCCATAGCCTTCTTATCGAAGGGAATATTGACCCTTATGCCATCCCACGGCCGCGATGAACAATTGATGAGCGGAACGGGTGTAGGTGGATTGGGAGGGGCAGGTACAAAACGGTCAGGAAACGTGACATCTGGCAGCCCCTGTATATCGAGAATTCTGACATCTACGCTGATACGGCCGGATTCCTGTTCATTCACCTCGTTCCAGGTACTGTAATAAACAGGAAGATACTCGTTATACCCGCCCGCCTCTATGAACTCCCAAGGGATATCAAACGTTATAATGTCGCCAGGCCCTTCTGCCTCAATCATCTTCTCTACGACGTGAGGCCTTAGATCTCCCCAGTAGAGCCGCAAGATATCACCAGAGTTAAACGGATTATTGGGCAACTGCGCTCTCGCAGGCTGCCCTTTGTCGCCCTCGCCCAATACGTTGTCGACCAACGGGTTTTCGCGACTTTTCACCGCAATAACAGGGAGCTTGTCATTTATCGGCCCAGGGTTTGCCGGATCAGGCTCGGGACCGGCCACGGTGAAATCAACCTTGAGTGGAAGAACTGGCGAAGATTTCGATGAGCCAGAACGCAGCACGTTGTAACTCACGTCGACCTTACGTTCGGTCGCTGGCCCCTCTTTTGAAAGCGTGTCCCAACTGATCGGAATATACATAGGGAACGCGGAAAAAGGCACGGGGGCGACACTTATGCCTTCCCATATGACTTCTATCTGGTCATCTGTCTGGACATTATCATAGCCTAATATCACGACCGCAACGCCCAACTGAGCATCGGCCCTGTCGATTAAATTATCGCGCTCAGCGAGGTAAACCAATGGACCCAGAAGATTCTCTGGAGCAGGCCTCAAATCAAACAGCAGGTGCACGACCTCAGAGAATTGGCCCAGATTACCGGTCCGGTCAATATACCGGAAATAAATACCGATTTTTCCCTGGGCCAACTGCTGGATAACGCTGGAAGGAATTTGGACGACCGGTTTATCATTACCCGCAGCCTCGTTTTGACTGACAGTCTTGCTCGCTACAGGTGCCCAATTTTGTCGAGAAAATTGGGCAACGACAGGAACCCAGGAAATCTCGATCCTGTCTGCCTCAAGCATATCGCTGGAACGAGGTATTGTAACATCCAGATGACCAACGCTATCAAGATACGCCTGCGTCAAACCTGCGCGTACCACCTCATCCGGAAGCTCAGCCGCTGCTATCGGTTCTCCCTCATTGGGGGCGATATAATCTCTTTCCAATAAAAACCGTATCGACTCAACGGTATTGTAATCCGAGGGAGTGTAAAGATACCATAGACGGTACTCAGTCTTGCCACCAATATACTCAGGCTTGATTAAACAGATCAGTTGATCGGGCGTAGTGTAAGTGACCTTCCCGCACTCAACATCGTCGATAAAAAATGTAATTGTATCGCCCTGCTCCATATTCACAGTGGCTGAGGCAGGAACTTTGACAATCAGGTCCCCGCCCTCCTTTGGCAGCAGGTACCTTGGATCGCCCGGTATGGGCTTCAGAACGCCCTCAACCTCCAGAATCGGAAGTTCCAGGCCTTGCCGTCCGAAACGCTTCAAAAGCCAGGCGAGCCAGTCTTTACGAGACCTCTTGGCAGACTCTTCCTTGGGTGAATACATTTCTCGTTCTCCCTAACGATAGATTGCTGTCAAGTATTGACAGCAATAGGCAAGACCCTGGCGATAGCACGCTTCAAGGTTTTGCGTTATGCGTACAACCTAGATCATCATCGGCGCTGCTCGATACTACTAACTATGTTAGCTTGACACGCGTCGCTTTATGGACTATGCAAAGCATCGCTTTAAACATCACCCATTTGTATCAGCCGCGATACATTCACGACATTCGCCGGACATCGGCCAGCGTCACCCTACCGCCGAGCCTCACGGCGAAGTAGCATGAGCGGCAGCGTTGATCTTCAACAGCGGCCAGACCACCGCGGCACACGCAGGCGACAGAAGCACTATGCAAGCACTTCCCGACAACCCCCTTGATGCCACATCGGCCGAACAGCGCTGGAGCGTGCGGGCGCTGATCGTCGATGACGATGTGGCCATTCGCGAACTGCTCTGCGACTACCTGACACGCTTTAATATCAATGCCCGCGGCGTGACCGACGGCGCGCAGATGCGCCAGGCCCTGGCCGATGAAACCTTCGATGTGGTGGTGCTCGACCTGATGCTGCCCGGCGAAGACGGCCTTTCGCTATGCCGGTGGTTACGCAGCACGTCGGACATCCCGATTCTGATGCTGACCGCACGCTGCGAACCGACCGACCGGATCATCGGTCTGGAGCTGGGCGCCGACGATTACATGGCCAAGCCGTTCGAACCGCGCGAGCTGGTTGCGCGCATCCAGACCATTCTGCGTCGGGTACGCGACGAACGGAGCGATCAGCGCACCACCATTCGCTTTGATGCGTGGCGCCTTAACAGCGTCCTGCGTCAGTTGACTGCCGCCGATGGCCTTGTAGTGCCGCTGTCCAACGCAGAGTTCCGTTTGTTGCGCGTATTCCTCGAACGACCGCACAGGGTGCTGAGCCGCGAGCAGTTGCTGGACGCTGCACGAGGACGTTCGATAGAAGCGTTCGACCGTAGTATCGATTTGCTGGTCTCGCGCTTGCGTCAGAAGCTCGGAGACGACCCGAAAAACCCGCAACTGATCAAGACCGTGCGCGGTGAGGGCTACTTGTTCGATGCCAGGGAGTTGGGTTGATCCGCAGGTTCGATACTTTGTTTGCGCGCCTTTTCGGGGGTGCGCTGCTGGCCATTCTGCTGGCCCATTTACTGGCGTTTGCCTGGTTCACCCAATACGGCATGCGCCCCCCGCCTGATGAGCGTCCAGATGCACAACACGCGCAGGAGGATCAAGGGCGGCGTCACAGACCGCCGCCAGGTGGCCCATTGGTGCTGTTGTTCTCCCAATTCGTCACAATGATTATTGCCGCCTGGTACGGTGCCAAGGCGCTGGCACGACCGGTACAGCGCCTGAGCGAAGCCGCCGAGCGCTTGAGTGACGACCTCGACAGCCCGCCGCTGGAAATAAGCGGCCCTAGGGAGGCTCGCCAGGCCGCGCAGACATTCAACCTGATGCAGCGCAAGATCCGCGAACAGATGCAGCAGCGCGGACGCATGCTGGCTGCAGTATCCCACGACTTGCGCACTCCCCTTTCGCGACTCAAGCTGCGTGTCGAACAGATCGAAGAGCCCAGGCTGCACGGCCAGATGACCCAGGACCTCAACGACATGATCAGCATGCTCGACGCAACGCTCGCCTATCTCAATGAACATCGACGCAGCGAAAGCCTGCAGCAGTTCGATCTGCAGGCACTGATCGAATCACAGGCTGAAAATGCCCAGGACAATGGTGACGATGTTCAGTACGAGGGCCAATGCAAGCCGCTCAGGACGCAACCGATGGCGCTTCGCTCATGCCTGCAGAACCTGGTCGACAACGCCCTGCGTTACGCAGGCAGTGTACACATCGTGATCGACGACAGCGCCGAACATGTGCGCATATTGGTCGTTGATCACGGGCCAGGCATTGCACCTGAATTTCGCGAAGCCGTGTTCGAGCCGTTCTATCGCCTGGAAGGTTCTCGCAACCGCAACTCCGGCGGTATCGGCATGGGCATGAGCATTGCCCGAGAGGCTGCCCGGAGAATCGGCGGCGAGCTTTCGTTGACGCAAACTCCGGGTGGCGGCCTGACTGCAATACTGGACCTGCCGCGCCTCTGACGCACTCTGTATCACGGCGCGTACAAAGCTTAAATCTCCAGGACAACTGACACCCTGAGGCTGCAAAAGCCGGTACACCGCTACCGGACACATTCATCTCAGGGGAGTGAGACCGATGATCAACGGGATAAGCAGCAGCTCCTCCAGCTACACCAGTTCGACCAGTGCCACCTCGAGCACCGGCAACAAAAAGTTTCAGGAAGAGTTACTGGCAAAACTGGATACCGATGGCGACGGTAGCATTGGCAAGGACGAACTGAGTTCGGCTCTGTCGTCGAACAGCAAGGAGGGCATCACTGTCAGCCTGAGCAAGGCCTTCAGTGATCTGGACAGCAACGATGACGACAGTCTGGATGCCGATGAGCTGGCCGCCATGGCACCGCCCCCGCCGCCCATGCAATCCGTTACCGATATTGCCGACGACTTGCTCACGTCGCTGGACAGCGACGGCGACGGTGCGATCAGCAGCGACGAACTCAGCACCGGGTTGACCAGCGCAGGCAGCAGCGCCAACAGCAGCGAAGTGTTCGACGCACTGGACACCAACGAAGATGGCACGGTCAGTCTTGACGAACTCACCGCCAGCCTGCAATCGCAGCAACCTCCCGCCGGGCCACCGCCTGCACAGATGAGCAGCACCACAGATACTGACAGCGCCGCCCTGTTCAGCGCGCTGGACAGCGACAGCGATAACAGTATCAGCGCGTCCGAGCTGTCGGCCGCGCTTAAGCAAAGTGACAGCAGTGACAGTAGTAATGGAACGACCAATGCCAGTCAGATTGCCGCTCAGGCGCTGAGCAAGATGATCGCCGCACTCGGCGAGCGGTATGACACAGAGGGCAGCAAACCTGTCGGCCGCTATCTCAATACTGCCGCCTGATAGCACCCGCCGCCGGTCATTGCCGTGCGGCGGGAACGCTAACGCTGGAGGTCAGCGCGGGTTGCGAGCCCGTTCACTGCCGACCCAGTCAGTCAGCAGGCTGTAGGCTACGGCCAGCAAAGTCGGGCCAATGAACAGACCGATAAAGCCGAACGCCAGCAGGCCACCAAAGACCCCCAGCAACACGATCACCAGCGGCAGGTTGCCACCGCGACTGATCAGGTATGGTTTGAGAACGTTGTCCACACCGCTGATGACGAACATGCCCCAGATGCCGAGAAAAATCGCCATGCCGTACTCACCCTGCCAGACCAGCCACGCGGTCGCAGGCAACCAGACCAGCGGCGGGCCCATCGGGATCAGACTGAACAGGAACGTCAGAATCCCCAGCACCAGGGCACCGGGAATGCCTGCAATCAGAAAGCCGATCAATGCCAGCAACGCCTGCGCCGCTGCCGTACCGATCACACCATTGACGACCCTCTGTACTGTCCCGGCAACCAGGTCCAGATAATACTGGGCGCGATCACCGATAAGACGTTCGAGCAGACTAAGCACGAAGGCCGCCAGACGCGGACCATCGCGGTAGAAGAAGAACGCGAAAACGATGCTCAGGGTCAGCTCGAGGATGCCGCCGCCGATCTGCGCGCTACGCGCCAGCAGCCAGTTGCCGACTTCACCCAGATAGGGTTTGACCGTATTCATCAGCGCTGCGCCTTGCTGATCAATCGTGGTCCAGAACCCCACCAGCCGCTCGCCCACCAGCGGAACGCCTGCCAGCCATTGCGGAGGGTCGGGCAACCCGTCAACCTGGATATCCTTGATCAGCGCCGTTGCGTCGCGCACATGATCAGCAAGGTTGAAGCCCAGCCAGACCAGAGGTGCGGCGACCAGCAGCATCCAGCACAGGCTCATGACCAGGGCGGCCAGTGATTCCCTGCCGTTGAACCAGCGGGTCAGCAAGCGCATCAGGGGCCAGCTGGCAAAGGCCAGCACCGCCCCCCAGATCAAGGCCGACCAGAACGGTGCCATCACCCAGAGACAGGCACCGAATAACGCCAGCAGCAGAATCTGCACCAGCAAACGATCATTGTTGAACATGCTGCATCCACTAAAGAAGGTCGGAGGTAGCGAGCATAATGGCGAACTTGTCTGTTCGCCATCGCCATCCTAGGGGATAACGTCGATCCTGAGCCCCTTGCCTTCGAGGACACCTGCCTCAAGCCGGGCAGCGCGAACACCCTTGGCCACCAAAGCGTCACGCCAGGCATTGGCACTTGCTCCGGAGACCGTGGCACGCAAGCCACTGTCCAGGTTCAGAGCGCGAGAAACGAGGCTGACCCAGACCTCCTGTGGCTCGCCGCCAAGTCTGGGCAGGTCCAGCTTCCCGGTGCTTTTCAGTTGGCGCAGCAACGTGGCCGAGGTGGGTAGCAGCTCACCCAGCGGTGCGGCGGATTCAAACTGCTCGACATGCAGGTACGCCCGACGGTTGCCGCGAGTGATGCTGTATAGCGCGACGAGGGTTTCACTGCGCGGCTCTGCCAGGCGCAACAGCAGGTAAGCCTGCCGGTCGTCTGCACCATACAGCTTGGCGTTGCCGAACACTTCGTTGGCCCACAGACTGCTTTCTCCGCAGTCACGCGCCTGGCACCAGAACAGCAATTCTGCGCCCTGCTGCTGCAACGCTTCACGAGCGGCGGTAAAGGCATCGTCGGAAGTATGTTCGGCAGGCAACTGATAGGTGACCGAGGTCAGATTGCCGCGCGCGCTGACCTGGCCATCGAAACGTAACTGACCGCTGATCTTGCGAATGGCGCCCATCGGGTACACTCGCTCAAGCTCGGCCACAGGGCGGTAGTCGACGATCTCGGTATCGGGCAGACGAGGCACAATCTCCAGATCACGACTGCCCGGCGCATCGGCGGCGAACAGCGCAGCGCTGAACAGCGACACGCACAACGCAGCAACGGGAACACTTGATAAACGCATGAGTGCTCTCATTGGCAGACAAGCTGGGGGCAAAAATGAAAAACATCGCCGGTACGGCGGTCGCGAGCAGCTGCGGATTGATCCATCACGGTTGACTCCTGTTTCAACCCGCCCAGCGTCGGCAGTTGGCAGTCTCAAGTCAAGAAGCAGCGAAGAAGCGATTGATACAGTGTGCAACAGAACGCGCGCCGTCCTCATCGTTCAGGTGCAGATGATGCCCACCTGCCAGCCGTTCGACGTCAAAGGGCAGCCCTGAGAGCAGCTCCTGCCTTTGCGCCAGCATGCCATCGGAGGCAACCACCAATTGCGTCGGGCAACGGAGCCCGTGAACGAACGCCATGGCCTGTTGATCCGTGAAGCGTGTTGCGGAGGGCAAGGTCAGGCGGCTGTCGCTGCGCCACGTGTAACCGCCCGGCACCGGCATCAAACCCCGCTGAGCCAGCAGCTCGGCCGCCTCGCGACTGACCGCCACCGCGCCCTTCATCCGCGCCTCAACGGCTCGTTCCTGATCCTGATAAACCGGTTTTTTCTTGCCTGGCAGTTCGAGTTGCGCGTGCAGCGCCACGCGCATTTGCTCGGCGGCGGACTCGGCCTTGCCCGTCAGCGGCAACAGACCGTCGATCAGCGCAAGGTGAGTGACTCGCTCGGGGAGAGAACTTGCCAGCAGCACAGCAACGATAGCGCCCAGTGAATGCCCCAGCAGGGCAAAACGCTGCCAGCCCAACTGCCCGGCCACTTGCAGCACATCGAAAGCATAATCAGCCAGTGCATAGGACGCGCCCGCCGGCCGGTGATCGGAATGCCCATGCCCCGCCAGGTCCAGCGCCACGACTCGCAGCCCCTCCAGACACGGAGCGAGCCGGGCGAAGCTGTTGGCGTTGTCGAGCCAGCCGTGCAGCGCGATCACCGGCCGACCGTCCTCGGGACCGTACAGACGAGCAGCCAGTTCGATATGCCCCAGACTCAGACGGACCTCCTCCACAGCAAGCGTCATGCATGGGCCCTTGAGGCGCTGCGGGCATTCCAGCGAGCAAACAGCGTCTTGAGCAGCCGCGCCGTTTCATCCGGTCGTTCAAGTGGAAACATGTGCCCTCCGGGCATGGACAGGTATTCGCCTTCGCGCATGCGTCGGGCAAGGTAACCATGATGAGGCATGATCACCCGGCTGTGTTGGCCACGCACCATGGCCAGCGGCACCTTGAGCTGGCGCGATGGTATCGGGCTGGTGTGAGGAATGCTGCGGTAGATACTGATTTCGGTCGCAGGATCGAAACGCAGACGCAGTTGCTCGCCATCCTGCTGAAGACCGTGTTGCAGGTACGCGGTCAGACAGTCAGGATCGAAACGGCGAAACAGGGTCTTGCTGGCAAAATAGGTACGGGCTGAATCAAGATCGGCAAATGCCTCGCGACGCCCCAGGGTCCGGCCCGCTGGCGTTATGCGGTCAATGAAGCCCAAGCGTTTGGCAGCGCGGATGAAGAGCTGATCAGCCAGGCCCAGCACCGGCGAGTCGAGCATCACTACCCCCCGGTATAGCTGCGGGCAGCGCAATGCGGCATGCAGGTGCAGCACCCCGCCGAGCGAATGCCCTACTCCCCATACCGGGGCGGGCTGCTCACGCAGATGATGAATCAGCTCGTCGACCAGATTCAGCCAGTTGTCATCCACCGGAAAGCGCGGGTCATGCGCGTGCTGCTCAAGATGGGTCACTTCGTATTCCGGTGCCAGCGCGCAGAACAGCTTTCCGTACGTAGCCGATGGAAAACCGTTGGCGTGGGCGAAGAACACGGGTTGCGACATGCCAATCACTCCAGAGGCCAGGCGAGAGGCAATTGTGCGCACCTGCCCGAGGGAGCGGCAATGACTGGAACTGCCATCGCAGATGGCACTCCGGGCATCAACGAATCAGGTACATGAACTCAACGGGCAGGCGGCTCCTGGCCATGCGGCACTACGGCTACTGTCAGGCGCGAGATGCAGCTCAATTTGCCTTCGTCGGTGCTGATGCGGATGTCCCAGACATGGGTGGTGCGGCCGAGATGCACCGGACGCACGACTCCGGTTACGCGTCCGGCACGCACGCCACGCAAATGGTTGGCATTGACCTCAAGTCCGACACAGAAATACTTGCCCGGATCCACGACCAGATAGCTCGCCATAGACCCCAGCGACTCGGCCAGCACCACGGATGCACCGCCATGCAACAGCCCGAAAGGCTGATGAGTGCGCTGATCGACCGCCATACTGGCCGTCAGGGAGTCATCCGTGAACGATTCAAAGCGAATATCCAGCACCTCGCCTATGGTGTTTTTCTGAGCTGCCATAAGGGCTTCGATATCAGGAGCCTGACGCCATACACTCATGTTAAATCCTTTTTCAAAGAGGGCCGCGCTCGCGGAAATGGGTGATTCGAACAGACCGTTCAGACGTGCCGAACGCTGTTGAGCTGCATGCCGCCGGCCAGCACAAACTCGCCTTCCAGTTCGGCCAGACTGGCAGTACTCATGGGCTCGGCCTGCTGTGGGCTGCCATGCGCCAGCACCCCGATCAGTTCGCCCACCAGAGGCTGATGACTGACCAGCAGCACCTCGTCGACAGCCAGTCTGTCCAGCTGGGCCAGCACCTCACGCGGGCTGCTGTCGGGCGTCAGCCAGGGCACGGTCATGACCGGGTTATTGAAGCCCAGCGACTGCCGGACCAGTTGGGCAGTCTGCTGGGCGCGTACATAGGGGCTGGCGATGATCCGCTGCACCGGCTTGTCAGTCAGGTGCAGCGCGCTTTTCAGCACTTCTTCACGCCCGTGTGCGGTCAGCTCGCGCTCGGCATCGCTGCGCGCCCGCGACTGGGCTTCGCCATGGCGCAATACCCAGACCTTCACAGTTTTGGCTCTTCATCGCGCGCCGGATGAGGCGCTGGCGGGACATGATGAGGTGCCTCGCCTTCGGGGCTGCGCGGTGCAGGCCAGTCGGCGAAGGGCCAGGGCTTGTGATCGCTGTGAAACGTTCCGAAGCGACCTATCTGGGCCAGATACTGACTGATGCTGTCACCGAAATTCATCAGCCCGCCACTCGGCGCGCCATAGATCAGACGATAAACCAACTGCACAAGCACCACGCCCGCCAGAATAATCTGGGCAACGTGCCATACACCCAGAAACAGCAGCATCCACAGAATGCGCAGCAGTATCGATTCGTTATGCTGGATTTTCGACGCGTTCAAGACGTTCTCCCTGATCAGACTGAATTCAATTAAAGCCGGTAATCGAAATGAAATCGACGTCCGTCTTGGGCTCGGCACGCATCAACGCTTCAATGACCTGACTGAGCGTACGGCCTTCGAAAAGAATCGCATGCAGCCCGGCGACCAGCGGCATGTAGACCTGGACCTCCTGCGCCTTGACTTTGAGCACCTTGAGCGTATTGACGCCCTCGGCCACCTCGCCCAGGCGAGTGACCGCCTCGTCCAGCGTCAGGCCCTGCCCCAGCGCAAAGCCGACCTGATAGTTGCGGCTTTTGGGTGAGGAGCACGTGACGATCAGATCGCCCACCCCGGCCAGCCCCAGAAAGGTCATCGGGTTGGCACCCTGACTGACCGCGAAACGGGTCATTTCCGCCAGCGCGCGGGTGATCAGCATGCTCTTGGTGTTTTCGCCCATGTCCAGCGCCACCGCCATGCCGGCGATGATCGCATAGACATTCTTCAATGCCCCGCCCAGTTCGACGCCAAAACGGTCGTTACTGGCGTAGACCCGAAACGTTCGTCCATGCAGCGCAGCCTGGACCTGCTGACACAGCGCCTCGTCTTCGCTGGCGACCACAGTGGCGGTAAGCGCGTGCTCGGCGATCTCACGGGCCAGATTGGGACCTGAAAGGACGCCGATGCGCGCCTGGGGAACAATTTCTTCGAGGATCTGGCTCATCAATTTGAAGCTTTGCGCTTCGATGCCTTTGGTCAGGCTGACCAGCATTTTACCGTTCAGGCGCTCGACATGAGGCGACAGCACCGAACGCAGGGCACTTGAAGGCAAGGCGACGAAAATCAGCTCACTGGCCTCAAGCACGTGGGCGATATCAGTCACCGGCTCCACTTCAGGCCGGACCTTGATGCCCTTGAGGTAACGGGGATTTTCACGGTTGACGCGAATCGCCTCCGCCTGCTCCGGATCACGCATCCACTGGAGAACCTGATGGCCGTTCTCGGCCAGCAGATTTGCAATGGCAGTCCCGAAACTGCCACCACCAAGAACCGCAACGGGTTGCTGTGTGGTCATAAAACTATCCATCCAGAGCCATCCAAGTGGCGATGCCAGCATTATACGGCGCGGCACGATATCGGCCAGCAACAAAGCTGATCGGTTGTGCACGCGAGATGCCCGGGGACAACAAGTTCGCTGGAAACGCGCCCCATCTCGGTTACCATGCGCACACGGCATGAATTACCGCGACATCCGGCGCTGTCATCAGCAGCCGGAACGGGTCGCGACCACCAGGCGAACAGGCATGGACGCAAGAATGGAATCATCAGCGCATCACTTTGCGCGCAAGGCATGCAGCCGATGAAATTTCGGCACTGGGATATCAATACCCGCACGCAGATCATCAGCCTGGGCCCTGCCCTGTTACTGACGGCTCTGCTGATCAGCTTTTTCACCTTCGTGCGTATTCAGGACCTGCGCCAGGAGCTGAATCACACCGGGCAGCTCATCGCCAATCAACTCGCTACCGCTGTCGAGCCTGGTGTTGCGACAGGCGATATAGACGGGCTGAACGCGCTGATGCGCGCCACACTTTCCATGCCGAGCGTTCGTTATGTCGAGATTCAGGACAGCTCGAATACAGCGATGGTCTACATAGATCAGCCTCGCGAAAACGAGCAGCAGGCACGTCAGATGGAGATATTCCTGGCCCCTGTTCAGCCGCAGCGTGCGACGGCTCACAGTCATTCCGACACGTCTTCCGGACACAATCGCCAGCAGCCGCAGGGTGTTTCGCAGAGCTATCTCGGTCGAGTACTGGTCGGGATGTCCAGTGAAGCATTCAGTCGCCGTCAGCAGGAAATATTGCTCAAAGCCGGTGTCCTGGCGCTGGGTGCGCTGCTGTTCGCGTTTCTGCTGGCTCGGGGCCTGGCCCTGAGCCTGTCCAGACCCGTCAGAGAAATGGGCGAAGCGCTAAAGGCTATTCAGCAGGGTGACTATCACACGCCTCTGCCGGTCAGCGATGATGCCGAACTGGGCGCACTGGCCCGACACATCAATAACTTGGCGGAGAACCTGCACCGCACCAGCCTTGAGCAGCAACGCTCGGTGGCCCAACTGATCCAGACACGCGAAGAAGCCGAACAGGCCAACCGCGCCAAATCGGATTTTCTGGCAATGATGAGTCATGAGTTGCGCACGCCCATGAACGGCGTGCTGGGCATGCTGCAACTGCTGGAAACCACGCGCATGACCGCCGAGCAAAGCGAGTACGCAACGCTGGCGACCGAATCCACCGAGCACCTGCTTCGGGTGATCAACGACATCCTCGACTTTTCCCGAATTGAACGCGATGCCCTGCAAATGGAAGGCATTGCGTTCAATCTGGCCGAACTGGTCAGTGCATCTACTCATGCGTTCAACCACAGCGCGGTACAACGCAAGCTGCTCCTGGAACTGCAGGTTCAGCCAGGGCTGGAAACACTCACCGTCATAGGCGATCCGACCCGGATTCGGCAGATTCTGGTGAACCTGATCGGCAACGCACTTAAATTTACCGAGCAAGGCAAGGTCTGTGTCGTTGCCAGTTGGGCGATGCTCGACAATGATCAACTGCACTTCACCTGTGCGGTGCATGACAGCGGCATTGGTATCGACGCCGAGCGACTGGAATCGATGTTCGATGCGTTCAAGCAGGCAGACAGCTCGATTTCCAGACGTTACGGCGGTACGGGACTGGGTTTGCCGATTGCACGTACTCTGGCCGAACGCATGGGCGGTACGTTGCGGGCAGAGAGTGAGGAAGGCTCGGGCTCGGTTTTCACCCTGCAGATCCCCCTGCCCGTTGCGCGCGACGTGGCGGTCGATATTGCCAAGCCGCTGTCGGTACTCGATGCGCATGGCAGAGAGCGCAGCATATTGCTGGTCGAGGACAATCCGGTAAACCGCACCGTGGTTCAGGCCATGTTGCGTAATCTGGGTTGCGAGGTCGATGTGGCAGTCGACGGTGCTGAAGCCGTGATGAAAGCAGGCTCGGGCAACCACGCGTTGATTCTGATGGATTGCCGACTGCCGGTCATGGATGGCTACGAGGCCACACGTCGAATCAGGCAACTTTCCGGACTGGAACGAATCCCAATCATTGCCCTGACTGCCAACGCTTTACAGGGTGATCGTGACGCCTGTTTACAGGCAGGGATGGATGATTACCTGGCAAAACCATTCAAACACGCTGATTTACAGCAGGTTTTACAGCGCTGGCTGTCCTTTGAAGCACCTGTGACTGGCGATAAATGTTAAATTGCGGCAGTCTTGGCAAGCAAATCAGCCAGCAAAATCGGCTGAACGACGAAATTCAGTGTACAGGTGTACCTTGATTTCACCTGAGCTGTGACTTTCATTACAACGCAACAGTCTATGAGTAGGCTGCCGGACAGGGTCCTGGCGAAATAAGTGCGCCGGGACTGGCGTTCGGACCAGTGGCGCCACAACCTGCCGCACAAGATTATTGAGGAGCTCGCATGACCAAACAACACGCCTTTACCCGGGAAGACCTGCTGCGCTGCAGTCGTGGCGAGCTGTTCGGCCCAGGTAATGCGCAACTGCCCGCCCCTAACATGCTGATGGTCGATCGCATCACACACATCAGCGATGAAGGTGGCAAGTTCAGCAAGGGTGAATTGGTCGCCGAACTGGATATCAACCCGGACCTGTGGTTCTTTGCCTGCCACTTCGAAGGTGATCCGGTGATGCCCGGATGCCTGGGCCTGGACGCCATGTGGCAACTGGTCGGTTTCTATCTTGGCTGGCATGGCAATCCCGGTCGTGGCCGCGCCTTGGGTTCGGGCGAAGTGAAGTTTTTCGGTCAGGTTCTGCCTACCGCCAAAAAAGTCACCTATAACATTCACATCAAACGCGTCCTGAAAGGCAAACTGAACTTGGCCATTGCCGACGGTTCAGTGAGTGTAGACGGTCGCGAAATCTATACCGCCGAAGGCCTTCGGGTCGGCGTGTTTACTTCCACTGAAAATTTCTAAGGGTACTCGCATGCGCCGCGTCGTTATCACTGGTCTGGGTATTGTTTCCTGCTTGGGCAATGACAAAGAGACCGTCACCGCTAACCTGCGTGCTAACCGCCCTGGCATCCGCTTTAACCCGGAATATGCCGAAATGGGTCTGCGCAGCCAGGTTTCCGGCTCCATCGACCTGAATCTGGAAGAACTGATCGATCGCAAGATCTTTCGCTTCGTCGGCCATGCGGCAGCCTATGCCTACCTGGCGATGAAAGACGCCATTACCGATTCGGGCCTGACCGACGAACAGGTTTCCAACGTGCGTACCGGCCTGATCGCCGGCAGCGGCGGTGCGTCGACCCTGAACCAGATGGAAGCACTGGACACACTGCGCGAAAAAGGCGTCAAGCGCGTCGGCCCTTACCGTGTCACGCGGACCATGGGCAGCACCGTTTCGGCATGCCTGGCCACACCGTTCAAGATCAAGGGTGTTAACTACTCCATCTCGTCCGCCTGCGCCACCAGCGCCCACTGCATCGGCAACGCTGTCGAGCAGATTCAGCTGGGCAAGCAGGACATCGTCTTTGCCGGTGGCGGCGAGGAAGAGCACTGGAGCCAGTCGTTCCTGTTCGACGCCATGGGCGCGCTGTCCACCCAGTACAACGAAACGCCGGAAAAAGCCTCCCGCGCCTACGACGCCAAGCGTGACGGCTTCGTGATTGCCGGTGGTGGCGGCATGGTCGTTGTCGAGGAGCTGGAACACGCTCTGGCACGCGGCGCGAAAATCTACGCGGAAATCGTGGGATACGGCGCTACATCGGATGGTTACGACATGGTCGCACCAAGCGGTGAAGGCGCGATCCGCTGCATGCAGATGGCCCTGGGTGATATCAACTCCGACGCCATTGACTACATCAACACCCACGGCACCTCGACTCCGGTTGGCGACGCCAAGGAAATGGAAGGTGTGCGTGAGGTATTCGGTGCCAACGCGCCAGCGATCAGCTCCACCAAGAGCCTGTCGGGCCACTCGCTGGGTGCCGCAGGTGTTCACGAAGCGATCTACTGCCTGCTGATGATGGAAAACAACTTCATCGCCGGCTCCGCGAACATCGACGAGCTGGACCCGGTGGTCGCCGACATGCCGATCCTGCTCAAGACACGCGAAGATGCCAAACTCGATCTGGTCATGAGCAACAGCTTCGGCTTCGGCGGTACCAACGCTACGCTGGTTCTGAAACGCTGGGCGGGCAAGTAACACTGCTTTTGTCGCAAACAAAGAAGGCGCCTTTCGAGGCGCCTTTTTTGTGAGTCCGGCAAACGTGGCTAACGTTCTTAGGTATATCTGCGGGGATAGTGGAACTTCAGAACACCTCTCGGCCCTCACGCTCCAGCGAGGGAGTGCAGTTCACGACGCTCTGCGTCGCAAGGGAACGCAGAGCGTCCAGACCGGCATGCCTACGCGGAGCATGGACAGTTTAGGTGTTCCTTCAGCCAAACACTTCAGCCAGCAAATCATGCATCGACTTGAACGCGCGGTTCGACACTTTGGCGTCGTACATCATCATGCCGGGGACGTTGGCATGCGGGTCGGTGAATGAATGGAACGCACCGCCGTAGCTGTGCAGTTGCCAGTCCACGCCAGCAGCATTCATCTCGTCTTCGAAAGCAGGCAACTGTTCTTTCGGCACCAACGGGTCAGAAGCACCGTGAAGGACCAGCACCGGACCCTTGATGTTTTTGGCATCAGCCGGGGCTGGCGTGTCCAGCGTACCGTGGAAGGAGATGGCGGCTTTCAGTTCGGCACCGGTACGCGCTAGCTCCAAAGAGCAGCAGCCGCCGAAGCAGAAACCGAAGGTTGCGATTTTGCTGGAGTCCAAAGGCACATCCGTCTGGCTCGACAATTGATCGAGTGCTGCCTGCATACGCTTGCGCAGCAAACCACGATCGTCCTTGAGCGGCGTCATGGCAGCGCCCGCCTCGTCGTTGTTACTCGGGCGAATCTGCTGACCGTAAAGGTCAGCAAGCAGCACTACATAGCCCTTGGCTGCCACCGCTTTGGCGATGTCTTCGGCACCCTTGCTGACACCCATCCAGTTAGGTGCCATCAACAGACCTGGCTGCGCAGTGGTGGCGCTGCTGTCATACGCCAGTCGACTTTCATAAGACTGACCATCAATCTGATAGACCACAGAACGGATTTCGATATTGCTGCTCATTGCTGACTCCTGGTCATACGGAAGATGAGAGTTGGAGGTAACAGTCTCTAACAAAAAACCCGCCGAAGCGGGTTTCTTGTCAATCGGCTATCAAACCGACAGTTCTACCAACAACTTGTTCAAACGGCGCACATACGCGGCCGGGTCCTTGAGGCTGTCACCGGCTGCCAGCGCCGCCTGATCGAACAGGATGTGCGACAGCTCTGCGAAGCGGTCCTCGCTCTGCTCGGCGTCGAGCTTGCCGATCAGCGGATGGGCCGGGTTGAATTCGAAGATAGGCCTGGAATCCGGGACCTTCTGCCCGCTGGCTTCCAGAATCTGACGCATCTGCAGGCCCATATCCTGTTCACCAATGGCCAGAATGGCAGGCGATTCGGTGAGGCGATGGGAAACCCGCACTTCGCTTACAGAGTCACCCAGCGCCGCTTTCAGGCGCTCGATCAGCCCTTCTTTGTCCTTGGCAATCTCTTCCTGCGCCTTCTTGTCCTCTTCAGAGTCAAGATTGCCCAGATCGAGGTCCCCACGTGCAACATCCACAAAATCCTTGCCGTCGAAATCGCTGAGGTAGCTCATCAGCCATTCGTCGATACGGTCTGTCATCAGCAACACTTCGATGCCTTTCTTGCGGAAGACCTCAAGGTGCGGGCTGTTCTTGACCTGTGCGTACGATTCGCCAGTGAGGTAATAGATCTTGTCCTGACCTTGCTTGGCACGCTCCAGATACTCGGCCAGAGACACGATCTGCTCGCCGCTGTCATCGGATGTCGATGCAAAACGCAGCAGACCGGCGATTTTTTCCTTGTTGGCGAAATCTTCTGCAGGACCTTCCTTGAGGACCTGACCGAAGTTTTTCCAGAAGCCCTTGTATTGCTCGGGCTCGTTTTTCGCCAATTTATCCAGCATGTCCAGCACGCGCTTGGTCAGCGCCGACTTCATCGAATCGATGATCGGGTCTTTCTGCAGGATTTCACGAGAGACGTTCAGCGACAGGTCATTGGAATCGACCACGCCCTTGATGAAGCGCATGTACAGCGGCAGGAACGACTCGGCCTGATCCATGACAAACACGCGCTGCACGTATAGCTTCAGGCCTCGCGGCGCTTCACGCTGATACAGATCGAAAGGTGCACGCGCAGGCACATACAGCAGCGACGTGTATTCCAGCTTGCCTTCGACCTTGTTGTGGCTCCAGCTCAGCGGATTTTCGTAATCGTGCGCTACGTGCTTGTAGAACTCCTGATACTCCTCGTCCTTTACCTCGGTGCGAGGACGGGTCCAGAGTGCGCTGGCGCGGTTGACGGTTTCCCATTCCAGCGCTGGCGCTTCCTCGCCTTCAGCTGCCGGAGCCTGCTCTTTTGGCAGCTCAATCGGCAAGGCGATGTGGTCGGAGTACTTCTTGATGATATTGCGCAGACGGTAGCCGTCAGCGAACTCCTCTTCACCGCTTTTCAGGTGCAGCACGATGCGGGTGCCACGATCGGCCTTGTCGACGGTCGCAACTTCGAATTCGCCCTCGCCTTTGGAGGACCAGTGCACGCCTTCACCGGATGGCGTACCGGCGCGACGGCTGAATACTTCAACCTGATCGGCAACAATGAACGCCGAATAAAAGCCCACTCCGAACTGACCGATCAGGTGCGAGTCTTTTTTCTGATCGCCCGACAGATTTTTCATGAAATCAGCGGTGCCGGACTTGGCGATGGTGCCCAGGTGGGTGATCACATCTTCACGGCTCATACCGATGCCGTTGTCTTCAAGGGTAACGGTCTTCGCGTCCTTGTCGAAGCTCACGCGAATCTTCAGCTCGGCGCCGCCTTCCAGCAACTCCGGCGTGGACAACGCTTCAAAACGCAATTTGTCGACCGCGTCAGACGCGTTCGAGATCAATTCGCGAAGGAAAATTTCCTTGTTGGAATACAGCGAATGGATCATGAGGTGCAGCAGTTGCTTTACCTCGGTCTGGAAGCCCAGGGTTTCCTTTTGAGTTTCCACACTCATAATCATCAAACTCCGATCTGGATGGTATAAGCCGTCACGATCAGGTAATAGCCTGTGTGACAGCGGGTAGTCATCAAGGTGGGGGCTGGGTCGGGGATTTCAAGAGCCAATGATGCCTCGCCTCTGTTTCACCACCAGATCCGACGTGTACTGTGTTGATCGACACTCGCCCGAACTGTCCGCAATCGGCCTGACTCTTCTGGCTTGTAGCGACTACCACACTGCGCCTTCCTATATTGTGAACACGGGTGGAACTTAACTCATGGGGACAGGCTCTTAGGCTCGTGAACACTCAATAAGGAGAAACACCCCATGCGTAAATCTTTAGCCTATGCCTTGATGCTTTCTGCCACCCTGGGCCTTGCAGCCTGTGACAAAAAGTCCGAAAACACACAGCAAGATGCCAACAAGGCTGCTCAGCAGTCCCAGGAGTCGATGGAAAAGGCTCAGGAAAAAGTGAACGATGCGGCCAAGGAAAGCCAGGAAGCTGCTCAGAAGAACGCCGAAGCCGCTCAGCAGCGCACCAATGAGAACGCCAACAAAGCGCCAGAAGCTGCGCCAGCCACCAAGTAAGGCTGAAACGCTTGCAGAACTAAAAAGGCCCGCTGAACGCGGGCCTTTTCATGTGTATTGCATTGCTTGTTCAGCACATGCCTCATCGGCATTAAGACACAAAACCCTTCCGCAATTTCAAGCCAGCGCCTCGCTGCGCTTACCCATGACCCTGTCAACGGCCACGACACCCACGAGCGTGATGACCGAGGGCACCAGCCATGCCAGGCCCTGATCGCTCAACGGCAGACTGGTCAGCCCCTCTGGAAGATACTCAGAGAAACCGGCCCCCTTCAGCGCATCGATCAGACCAAAGACGAGGGAAACCAGCATCACGGGGGCAACAACCCGTCCCTGGCTGTGCCAGAGCCCTTTGCAGAAGCTCAGCGCGACGAGGACGATACAAGGTGGGTAAATGGCCGTCAGCACCGGAATCGAAAACTGGATCAGCTTGGTCAGCCCCAGATTGGATACCAGCAGCGAAAACACCGCCAGGATAATGACCAGCGTCCTGTAAGACAACGGCAGTACCTTGGCAAAGTATTCGGCGCAGGCACACGTCAGACCCACCGCAGTGACCAGACACGCCAGAGAAATCAGCACCGCAAGGAAGCCACTGCCCAGTGAACCGAATGTGTGCTGCACATAGGCGTGCAGAACCGCCGCACCATTGCTTGCACCTGCCGCAACTGCATGGCTGCCTGAGCCCAGACGAAACAGACTGACATACACCAGCGCCAGCCCGACACCGGCAATCAGGCCGGCAATAATTGCGTAGCGGGTAATCAGGCGCGGCGATTCGACGCCACGCGAACGGATGGCATTAACGATGACAATACCGAAAACCAGTGCCCCGAGAGTGTCCATCGTCAGATAGCCGTTGATGAAGCCCTGGGAAAACGGCGCAGCGGCGTACGCGGGCTCAGCCTCGCCTATCCCGCCTGCGGGCAGGGCGAATGCCGCGATCCCCAATACAGCCAGGGCGATGATCTTGAGAGGTGCCAGAAAGCGTCCGACCGTGTCGAGCAAGCGCCCCGGGTACAACGAAACCCAGAACACCACCAGAAAATACACCAGGCTGTAGAGGAATAACGCCATTGGAGTGTCGCCCGTCAGAGGTGCGAGACCCACTTCGAACGAGACCGTCGCGGTACGCGGAGTCGCGAAAAGCGGGCCAACTGCCAGATAGCAGACTGCAGCAAGCGCGCCACCGGCGATCCTGCCGATCGGACTGCTAAGCGCATCCATTGCGCCCCCCACCCTGGCCAGGGCGACTACCGTGACGACCGGCAGCCCGACCGCCGTGACCAGAAAGCCCAAAGCAGCCATCCATACATGTGGCCCCGCCTGCAGGCCCACGATGGGCGGAAAAATGATGTTGCCAGCCCCGACAAACAGGGCAAATGTCATAAAACCGAGCGCCAGGATGTCCTGGCCTTTCAACACTTTCATTACGAGGGACCACACGGAATCGAAATAAGGGATGGGACGTCGCCGATGAATGGGGCAGACGCAGCCCGTCGGCGTAAGACGTGGCAGTACCTTGCGAAACGCCCCTCGTGAGGGCAACGCAAAAACGGCGGACAGGGTAGCCAACTTCGACCGAAAATGCACTGTCTCAGGGCGACCCGACCGACGACGCACCGTTAACTGGCGGTTAAGCACGCTGCCGATTATTCGGAAATGCCTGACAGACCTGTTGCTCATCAATCGATAGATTGATGAGCAATCCGAGCCCGGCAGCCTACCTTGATGACTAAAACACCCCATGAATGCCTGATACCGACCCCTACCCTGTACACACCTCGCCTGGTCCTGCGGCCTGTGCAGCTTGAAGACGCCGCCGTCATGCAGACCCTGTTCAATCAGTGGGAAGTCGTGCGTTATCTGACCCATCACGTACCCTGGCCATATCCGGACGGAGAAGCCCTGCGTCATATACGTGAGGACGTCTTGCCCGCCATGCAGAATGGGGAAGAATGGCATTGGTCGATTCGCCTCTCCGGCGAGCAGGAACCTCTGATCGGTGCCGCGTGCATGATGGACGAGGAAGATAACAATCGCGGTTTCTGGCTCTCTACGCCCTATCAGGGTCTGGGCCTGATGTCGGAGGTCTGCGTGGCCATTGACAGGTTTTGGTTCGAAACCCTCAAACGCCCGGTGTTGCGTGTAGCCAAATCAGCCTTGAATGAGGCGTCGTATCGACTCTCTCAACGCGAAGGCATGCGCCTTGTGACCGTTCAGGAAGCACAATTCGTCTGCGGTACGACACAGGAACAGATATGGGAATTGACCCGTCAGGAGTGGCGGGCGAACAACGGTGTTCAATGAGGCCGGATGAACATCAAGGCCTTTTCAAGCGCCCAGACAAAAGCCACCCGAGGGTGGCTTTTGTCGATTGCCCGGGCAGGCAAGCAAAACTTGCCTGCCCGGCAAACAGCGAAGCTTACTTGGTCGGCCAGCCAGTCAGCTCGGCCAGGGCCTTGCCGATGTCTGCCAGAGAACGCACGGTTTTAACACCAGCATCCTGCAGTGCAGCGAATTTCTCGTCTGCAGTACCTTTACCACCGGAAATGATTGCACCGGCATGGCCCATGCGCTTGCCCGGAGGAGCAGTTACACCGGCGATGTACGAGACAACAGGCTTGGTCACGTGTGCCTTGATGTAGGCAGCCGCTTCTTCTTCAGCCGAACCGCCGATCTCGCCGATCATGACGATCGCTTCGGTCTTCGGGTCTTCCTGGAACAGCTTCAGGATGTCGATGAAGTTCGAACCCGGGATCGGGTCACCACCGATACCGACACAGGTGGACTGACCGAAACCGGCGTCAGTGGTCTGCTTGACAGCTTCGTAAGTCAGGGTGCCGGAACGCGACACGATGCCTACCTTGCCTGGCAAGTGAATGTGACCTGGCATGATGCCGATCTTGCACTCGCCTGGTGTGATGACGCCCGGGCAGTTAGGACCGATCAGGATCACGCCCAGCTCGTCGCACTTGACCTTGGCTTCCAGCATGTCGATGGTCGGGATGCCTTCGGTGATGCAGACGATCAGCTTGATGCCGCCGAACGCCGCTTCAAGGATGGAATCCTTGCAGAAAGGAGCCGGGACGTAGATCACGCTGGCAGTAGCGCCAGTGGTCTCTACCGCTTCTTTCACAGTGTTGAACACTGGCAGGTTCAGGTGCGTGGTGCCGCCCTTGCCTGGAGTCACGCCGCCAACCATCTTGGTGCCGTAGGCAATGGCTTGTTCGGAGTGGAAGGTACCTTGCGAACCAGTGAAGCCCTGGCAGATAACCTTGGTGTCTTTATTGATCAGGACGCTCATTACTTGCCCTCCGCGGCTTTGACGACTTGTTGAGCAGCGTCGGTCAGGCTGGTTGCAGCGATGATGTTCAAACCGCTTTCTGCCAGTACTTTAGCGCCCAGTTCAGCGTTGTTGCCTTCAAGGCGAACAACAACCGGGATTTTCACGCCGACTTCTTTCACTGCACCGATGATGCCTTCGGCAATCATGTCGCAACGAACGATGCCGCCGAAGATGTTGACCAGTACTGCAGCGACGTTGGTGTCGGACAGGATGATCTTGAACGCTTCGGTAACGCGTTCCTTGGTGGCACCACCGCCAACGTCAAGGAAGTTTGCAGGCTTGCCGCCGTGCAGGTTGACGATGTCCATGGTACCCATGGCCAGACCGGCACCGTTTACCATGCAGCCGATGTTGCCTTCCAGCGCTACATAGTTCAGTTCGAACTTGGCAGCGTGAGCTTCGCGCGGATCGTCCTGGGACGGATCGTGGAAACCTTTCAGCTTTGGCTGACGGTACATGGCGTTGGCGTCGATGTTGATCTTCGCGTCCAGGCAGTGCAGATCGCCGTCAGCCTTGATCACCAGCGGGTTCACTTCCAGCAGGGCCAGATCGTGGTCCTGGAACAGCTTGGCCAGACCGGTGAAGATCTTGGCGAACTGAGTGACCTGCTTGCCTTCCAGACCCAGCTGGAATGCCAGATCGCGACCCTGGAACGGCTGAGCGCCGACCAGTGGATCGATCGTGGCCTTGAGAATCTTTTCAGGAGTGTCGTGAGCGATTTTCTCGATGTCCACGCCACCTTCGGTGGAAGCCATGAACACGATACGACGGCTGGAACGATCGACCACAGCGCCCAGATAAAGCTCTTTGGCGATGTCGGTGCAGGACTCGACCAGAATCTTGGTCACTGGCTGACCGTTGGCGTCAGTCTGGTAAGTCACCAGGCGCTTGCCCAACCACTGTTGAGCGAACGCTGCAGCGTCTTCCTTGCTGCGAACCAGCTTTACGCCGCCCGCTTTACCACGACCACCTGCGTGAACCTGGGCTTTGACAACCCACTCGGTCCCGCCGATCTTGTCGCAGGCTTCTGCTGCTGCTTCCGGGGTGTCTACCGCGTAACCCTTGGATACTGGCAGGCCGTACTCAGCGAACAGCTGCTTACCCTGATACTCGTGAAGATTCATGCTTATTACCGTCTTCGTTTAGGTACTGCGCATTCGGTGCTGCACGTCAGCGTGCCGCACCACCTGTGACCGCTACTCCGGGGGACTTCGCAAGTGCCGTGGGACACTCATGAAGCCGCCTGAGAGGTCGAGTCCGACGCAGATTCCGCGGTAAGCCCTGCTTGCAAGGCCTACGACGGGCACTGCGCCGTGGTTTCTCTTGTTGTCTTAGCGTTTCTTGCGATTCTGGATATGGATGGCACCGCCATTCACAGCCAGTGCAGCTTCATGCAGCGCTTCGGACAGGGTCGGGTGCGAGAAGACCATCATGCCGATGTCTTCTGCGCTGCTGCCGAATTCCATCGCAATCGCGCCCTGCTGTACCAATTCGGCAGCGCTTGGGCCGATAACGTGAACACCCAGTACGCGATCGGTCTTGGCATCGGCAATGATCTTGACGAAGCCGCCGGTGTCGTTGGCTGCCATGGCACGGCCGCTGGCCGCGAACGGGAACGTACCGACATTGACTTCAACGCCTTCGGCCTTGAGCGTCTGCTCGGTCTTGCCGACCCAGGCGATTTCCGGGTGGGTGTAGATAACCGACGGGATCAGGTTGTAGTTCATCTGAGCCTTGTGGCCCTTGATGCGCTCGACCACCATGATGCCTTCTTCCGAGGCCTTGTGCGCCAGCATCAGACCACGAACCACGTCACCGATGGCATAGACACCCGGTACGCTGGTGGTGCAGTAGTCATCAACGTAGATGAAACCGCGCTCGTCCAGGTCGACGCCACTGTCCGAAGCCAGCAGGTCAGTAGTAACAGGACGACGACCCACGGCCACGATCAGGCGATCGAAGGTGATCGATTGTTCGCCAGCAGCGTCGGTATAGCTGACAACCACTTCTTCGCCTTCGACCTTGGAACCGGTCACACGAGCGCCCAGCTTGATGTCCAGGCCCTGCTTGGTGAAGGTTTTCAGCGCTTCCTTGGAAACCGCTTCGTCGGCGGCCGGGATGAACTTGTCCAGTGCTTCCAGAACAGTGACCTGGGCACCCAGGCGAGCCCATACGGAGCCCAGCTCCAGACCGATCACGCCAGCGCCGATGACGCCGAGACGTTGTGGAACCTGTTGGAATTCCAGTGCGCCAGTCGAATCGACGATGACTTTCTGGTCAACCGGAGCAGGCGGAATGTCAATTGGACGAGAGCCCGACGCCAGGATCACATGGTCCGCTTCGATGATTTCGACAGTGCCATCAGCAGCTGTCAGCTCGACCTTCTTGCCAGCCAGCAGTTTGCCATGGCCCTGCAGGGTGGTCACGCCATTGGCTTTGAACAGGCTGGCAACGCCGCCAGTCAGGCCTTTGACGATCGTAGACTTGCGGCCGATCATGGCCGGAACGTCCATGCTCACTTCAGATGTCGAGATGCCATGCACGCTGAAGCCGTTTTTGGCTTCGTAGAATTTCCAGGAGCTGTCAAGCAGTGCCTTGGAAGGAATGCAACCAACGTTCAGGCAGGTACCGCCAAGGGCCAGTTTGCCCTCCTTGTCCTGATACTTCTCGATGCAGGCAGTCTTGAGACCAAGTTGCGCAGCCTTGATGGCGGCAACATAACCGCCAGGGCCTGCGCCAATCACTACCACGTCGAATTTCTGGGACATAAAAAAAAGTTCCTCTTTAGCTGCTAGCTTTAAGCTGCAAGTTGCAAGCAGGCCTGTGATGCATTACAGACCTGCTTGCCGCCTGTTCATTAGATGTAACCCGCAAAACCCGAGTCGTGCGACACGCCGCTTTTATCGTGCAGCCTGCAGCTTGCAACTCGAGGCTGTCTCATCAGATATCCAGCAACAGACGAGCCGGATCTTCCAACAGGTTCTTGATGGTCACGAGGAAGGTTACCGCTTCCTTGCCGTCAATCAAACGGTGATCGTACGACAGCGCCAGATACATCATCGGACGAATCACTACCTGACCGTTGACTGCCATCGGGCGCTGAAGAATGTTATGCATGCCCAGAATTGCAGCCTGTGGCGGATTGACGATCGGCGTCGACATCATCGAACCGAAAGTACCACCATTGGTGATCGTGAAGGTGCCACCGGTCATCTCGTCGATGGACAGTTTGCCATCACGGGCCTTCTTGCCAAAGGTAGCGATGCCACCCTCGATTTCAGCCAGGCTCATGTGCTCTGCGTTACGCAGAACCGGTACAACCAGACCACGGTCGCTGGATACGGCAACACCGACGTCGGCGTAACCGTGATAAACGATGTCGGAGCCGTCGATCGAAGCGTTGACTGCCGGGAAGCGTTTCAGCGCCTCGGTAGCGGCCTTGACGAAGAACGACATGAAGCCCAGGCGTACGCCGTTATGCGACTTCTCGAACAGGTCCTTGTACTTCGAACGCAGTGCCATGACTTCGGTCATGTCGACTTCGTTGAACGTGGTCAGCATGGCCATGTTCGACTGAGCTTCGACCAGACGCTTGGCGACGGTCGCACGAACACGAGTCATCGGTACGCGCTTCTCGGTGCGGTCGCCAGCAGCGACAACCGGAGCAGCAGCGGCAGCAGGTTTGGCGGCAGGCGCAGCGGCCGGAGCGGACCTCTTCGCTTCAACTGCGGCCACTACGTCTTCCTTGGTGATACGACCGTCTTTACCTGTGCCCTTGACGCTGGCCAGGTTGATCGCATTCTCTTCGGCCAGCTTGCGTGCAGCAGGCGCGGCAATGGCGTCTTCTTCATCGGCGCCGGCTGGAGCCGCCGCAGGAGCAGAAGCAGGCGCGGCAGCTGGAGCAGCAGATGCAGTAGCACCGGCGTCCAGGGTTGCAATTACTTCGTTGGACAGGACAGTGCTGCCCTCGCCTTTCACGATCGATACCAGTACGCCGTCAGCTTCGGCCAGCACTTCGAGCACGACCTTGTCGGTCTCGATGTCGACCAGCAGCTCGTCACGTTTTACCGCTTCGCCCGGTTGCTTGTGCCAGGTGGCAATGGTGCCGTCGGCAACGGATTCCGGGAAAGAGGGGGCTTTGATCTCGATAGCCATTATCTGTAATTCCTTAATTCGGTTTCTAATGCTCGAAGGCGTTAAACAGTGAAGGCATCTTGCAGCAGTTTTTCCTGCTGCTCGGCGTGCATCGAAGCGTAGCCACAGGCTGGCGCGGCAGAGGCATCACGACCGGCGTACTCGAGAACGAGTTCACGTTTATGGTTGCCCATGCTGCGGCGCAGATGGTGCTGACTGCTGTACCAGGCACCCTGGTTCATCGGCTCTTCCTGGCACCAGACCACGTGTTGCAGGTTGATGTAGGGTGCGATGGTTTCCATCAGATCATCTTCAGGGAACGGATACAGCTGCTCGATACGAACGATGGCAATGTCTTCACGGCCTTCGGCACGACGTTTTTCCAGCAGATCGTAGTAGACCTTGCCGCTGCACAGCACCAAGCGCGTTACCTTGGCCGGATCGAGGGTGTCGATTTCCGGGATAACGGTCTGGAACGAGCCTTCGGCCAGATCTTCCAGGGTCGAAACAGCCAGTTTGTGACGCAGCAATGACTTGGGCGTCAGCACGATCAGCGGCTTGCGCAGCGGACGGATAACCTGACGGCGCAGCAGATGGTAGATTTGCGCAGGGGTCGTCGGTACGCAGACTTGGATATTGTGCTCGGCGCACAGTTGCAGGTAACGCTCAAGACGTGCGGAAGAGTGCTCCGGGCCCTGCCCCTCGTAACCGTGAGGCAACAGCATGGTCAGACCGCACAGACGGCCCCACTTGTGCTCGCCGCTGGTGATGAACTGGTCGACAACGACCTGGGCACCGTTGGCGAAGTCGCCGAACTGGGCTTCCCAGATAACCAGAGCATCAGGCTGGGTCGTCGAATAACCGTATTCGAATGCCAGTACCGCCTCTTCCGAAAGGAACGAGTCGTACAGGTCGAAACGTGGCTGGCCGGAGTACAGATTCTGCAGCGGGATATAGGTCCCGGCGTCTTTCTGGTTATGCAGCACGGCATGACGGTGCGAGAACGTACCGCGGCCGATGTCCTGCCCTGTCATACGGATCGGATGGCCTTCGAACGCCAGCGTGGCGTACGCCATGGTTTCGGCATAACCCCAGTTGATCGGCAAACCGCCGGCCTGCATCTTCTGACGGTCTTCGTAGATTTTCTGTACCTGACGCTGCACGACGAAGCCTTCCGGCAGCTCCATGAGCTTGGCGGACAGTTCCTGCAGGGTCTTCAGATCGAAACGCGTGTCGTGACGCGCAGTCCAGGCATGACCCAGGTACGGACGCCAGTCGACGAACAATTCCTTGTTCGGCTCCTTGACCAGACTTTTCACGACATGCAGACCGTTGTCCAGCGCGCTGCGGTAGTCATCGACCTTGGCCTGAACACGGGCCTCATCGAGAACGCCGGTCTTGATCAGGTGCTCGGCATACAGCTCGCGGGTGGTTCGCTGCTTGGTGATCTGCTGATACATCAGCGGCTGGGTACCGCTAGGCTCGTCAGCTTCGTTGTGGCCGCGACGCCGGTAGCAGACCAGATCGATCACGATATCGCGCTTGAACTGCATGCGGTAATCGATCGCCAGCTGGGTCACGAACATCACAGCTTCCGGATCATCCCCATTCACATGGAGGATCGGTGCCTGAATCATCTTGGCCACGTCGGTCGCGTACTCGGTCGAGCGCGAGTCCAGCGGGTTGCTGATGGTGAAGCCAACCTGGTTGTTGATGACGATATGGATCGTACCGCCCGTCTTGAAGCCGCGAGTCTGCGACATCTGGAAGGTTTCCATGACCACGCCCTGACCTGCAAAGGCCGCGTCGCCGTGGAGGGAAATCGGCAGAACCTTGTCACCGTTCGGATCGTTACGACGATCCTGACGCGCACGCACCGACCCTTCGACCACCGGAGAAACGATCTCCAGGTGGGACGGGTTGAATGCCATGGCGAGGTGAACCTCACCGCCTGCGGTCATGACATTGGAAGAGAAGCCCTGGTGATACTTGACGTCACCGGAACCCAGCTCCACTTTTTTCTTGCCTTCGAACTCGTCGAACAGGTCACGCGGGTTCTTGCCGAAGGTGTTGACCAGTACGTTAAGACGGCCACGGTGGGCCATGCCGATCACGACTTCCTTGGTGCCATAGGACCCTGAGCGCTGAATCAGCTCATCCAGCATCGGAATCAGGCTTTCGCCGCCTTCCAGACCAAAGCGCTTGGTGCCCGGATATTTGGTGCCCAGGTATTTTTCGAGGCCTTCAGCGGCGGTGACACGCTCGAGCAGATGGCTCTGGATGTCGGCCGAGAATGCCGGCCGGCCACGCACACTCTCGAGACGCTGCATGAACCAGTTGCGCTGTTCGGAATCCACGATGTGGGTGAACTCGGAGCCAATGGTGCGACAATATGTCTGCTGCAACGCTTCGTGAATTTCGCGTAGGCTCGCTTCCTCTTTGCCGATGAACAGGTCGCCGGCACGGAAAGTCGTATCCAGATCGGCATTGGTCAAGCCGTAATGATTGATCGACAGATCCGCAGGCGCAGGGCGCTGCCACAGGCCCAGCGGATCGAGCTGGGCAGCCTGGTGGCCACGCATCCGATAAGCCTGGATCAGTCGCAGCACTTCAACCTGCTTCTTCTCGTGCTCGCTGCTCACACTGCCGGCGGATACCGGTTGAGCGCGGCGCTGGTTTTTAGCCAGCAACACGAAATGATCGCGAATAGTCGAGTGCGATACATCAGTGGCAGAGCTGCCGTCTGCTGGCAACTTCTGAAAGTAGGTGCGCCATTCTTCTGGCACAGCGTTAGGGTCGTGCAGGTAAAGCTCATAGAGCTCTTCCACATAGGCAGCGTTACCACCGGATAGGTGGGCACTGTTCCACATGCGCTGCATCACGCTTTCTTGCATGCTTGGTCACCCTCGGTAAGGGGACACCACCGGCGAAGACACCAGAGCAATCCTGAAATAGTCGTGTGCAGCGACTGTATCAAGTCACCAGGGATCACGCAGATAGTCCGGGTACCAGCCCGGATGCCCCTGCTGGTCTCATTTCTTCAAAATAAGAGCGGCAGCTTTGCGAGCTACTGCTCAGGTTAAAACTACGGCGCCGGTTGAAGCCTGCGCCGCAGCCACTTCAGTGCAACGGTGTAACAGATAAAACGATGAATCAGACGCCGCTTTGCAACAGCATGTTGCGTACGTGACCGATAGCCTTGGTTGGATTAAGGCCTTTCGGGCACACGTTGACGCAATTCATGATGCCACGGCAGCGGAATACGCTGAACGGGTCATCAAGCGAAGCCAGACGCTCATTGGTGCGAGTGTCACGGCTGTCAGCCAGGAAACGGTAGGCTTGCAGCAGTGCAGCAGGACCCAGGAACTTGTCGGGGTTCCACCAGAAGGACGGGCAGGAAGTCGAGCAGCAAGCGCACAGGATGCACTCGTACAGACCATCGAGCTTTTCGCGCTCTTCCGGAGTTTGCAGACGTTCGATGGCCGGAGCCGGCGTGTCGTTCTGCAGGAATGGTTTCACCTTCTCGTACTGCTTGTAGAAGATGCTCATATCGACGACCAGGTCACGAATGACCGGCAAACCAGGCAGCGGGCGTACGATCAGCTTGTTCTTGGCGACAACGGCAGACAGTGGCGTGATGCATGCCAGGCCGTTTTTGCCATTGATGTTCATGCCATCGGAACCGCAGACGCCTTCGCGGCACGAACGACGGTAAGAGAAGCCTTCGTCCTGTTCCTTAACCAGCGCCAGCACGTCCAGCACCATCAGGTCCTTGCCGCCGGTATCGACCTGAAACTCCTGCATGAAGGGCGCAGCGTCCTGATCAGGGTTGTAACGATAAACACTGACTTGCAACATATCGGTCACCCCTTAATAAGTCCGAATCTTAGGTTCAAAAGTCGGAACAGTCTTCGGCGAGAAATTCACGGCACGCTTGGTCACACGCTTGTCACCCGGGAAATACAGGGTGTGGCACAACCAGTTCTCGTCATCGCGATCTTCGAAGTCTTCACGGGCGTGGGCACCGCGGGACTCTTTACGATGCTCTGCGGCGATCGCCGTGGCTTCGGCAACTTCCAGCAGGTTTTGCAGTTCAAGTGCTTCGATACGAGCCGTGTTGAACGCCTGGCTCTTGTCGTTGATCTTGACGTTGGCGATACGCACGCGCAGGTCAGCCAGCTGGGCAATACCCTTCTGCATGTATTCGCCAGTACGGAACACACCGAAGTAGTTCTGCATGCAGCTCTGCAACTCTTTACGCAGCGTGGCGACGTCTTCACCGGTGGTGCGCTCGTTCAGGCCGGCAAGGCGTGCAAGGGCAGCATCGATGTCGGACTCGGAAGCGCGCGCATAGTCGACGCCTTCGCGCAGCGCCTGCTCCAGATGGATACCTGCGGCGCGGCCGAACACCACCAGGTCGAGCAGCGAGTTACCGCCCAGACGGTTGGCACCGTGAACCGATACGCAGGCAACTTCGCCCACTGCGAACAGACCAGGAATGATCTGATCGACGCCGGCAGCGTCCTGAGTGATCGCCTGACCATGAATGTTGGTGGCAACGCCGCCCATCATGTAGTGGCAGGTTGGCACGACAGGGATCGGTGCGGTTGCAGGATCAACGTGCGCAAACGTCTTGGACAACTCCATGATGCCTGGCAGACGACTGTGCAGCACTTCTTCACCCAAGTGATCGAGCTTGAGCATCACATGGTCGCCATCAGGACCACAGCCGTTGCCGGCAATGATTTCCTTGACCATGGAACGCGCCACAACGTCACGACCGGCAAGGTCCTTGGCGTTCGGAGCATAACGCTCCATGAAACGCTCGCCGTGCTTATTGATCAGGTAGCCGCCTTCACCACGGCAGCCCTCAGTGACCAGTACACCTGCGCCGGCAATGCCGGTCGGGTGGAACTGCCACATCTCGATGTCCTGCACCGGTACGCCTGCGCGCAACGCCATGCCGATACCGTCACCGGTATTGATCAGGGCATTGGTGGTCGACGAGTAGATGCGGCCTGCACCCCCGGTCGCCAGCACGGTTGCATTGGCACGGATATAAGAGGTTTCGCCTGTTTCAATGCAGATTGCGATGATGCCGACAAAGGCGCCATCGTGATTCTTTACCAGGTCGACTGCGTAGTATTCGTTGAGGAATACAGTGCCGGCCTTCAGGTTGGCCTGATACAGGGTATGCAGCAGTGCGTGGCCGGTACGGTCCGCCGCTGCACAGGTACGCGCAGCCTGCCCGCCCTTGCCGAAGTCCTTGGACTGGCCGCCGAACGGACGCTGGTAGATGCGGCCCTGCTCGGTACGGGAGAATGGCAGTCCCATGTGTTCAAGTTCGAAGACAGCTTCCGGACCTACGGAACACATGTACTCGATAGCGTCCTGGTCACCGATGTAGTCGGAACCCTTGACGGTATCGTACATGTGCCAGCGCCAGTCATCGTTCGGGTCTGCAGACGCGATGGCGCAGGTGATGCCACCCTGGGCAGACACGGTGTGCGAACGGGTCGGAAACACCTTGGTGACCACGGCAGTCTTGTGACCGCCCTGGGCGAGCTGCAGCGCTGCGCGCATGCCGGCACCGCCACCACCAATGATGATGGCGTCGAAAGAAAGCGTATTTGTGTTAGCCATGAATCAGATACCCCAAAGAATCTGCACGCCCCAGACGAAGTAGGCGAACATCAGAACGCCGCATACCGCCTGAAACAGGAAACGTACTGCAGTGGCGGACTTGCCCAGCGCCATCGGCGTCAGGTAGTCGGTCGCGATGGTCCACATGCCGACCCAGGCGTGAGCGCCAAGGGCAACGAGGGCCAGCAGACTGAAGATACGCATCCCGTTGTGCGCGAACAGATCATGCCATTGGGCGTAGCTGAGACCCGGATGAAAGACCATGTAACCGATCAGGAATATGAAATAAGCCGCGAGCACGACCGCAGAGACACGCTGAGCCATCCAGTCGTAGAGGCCCGAACGTGACAGGTTGGTGACGTTGGTTACCATATCCATACTCCTGCCAGAAGAATCAGAATCACGGAAACCGCGATAACGATTTTGGAGCCCAGCTTGCCGCCTTCGAGCGTCTCGCCTACCCCCGTGTCCATGATGAGGTGGCGAATACCGGCCACCAGGTGATACAGCAGGGCAGACAGAAGCCCCCAGATGATCAGCTTGGCCAGCGGGCTGGTCAGACACGCCTTGACTTCACCGAACCCTTCTTCGGACGCCAGCGACTTGTCCATTGCATACAGCATGATTGCAATACCGACAAAGAGGATGACACCGGAGATGCGGTGAAGGATGGACGTGTAAGCGGTGACTGGGAGCTTGATGGTCCTTAGGTCTAGATTTACAGGTCGTTGGCTATTCACGGCTTTTTTTCACACTGAAGAGCCCCTAACAATCAGGGCAAGTTGTTGGGAAGTGCACTGGTCAGGTACCCACCACCCAGGAAGTGACGACCCCCTTGAAACAGGCCAAAAAGCCTCTGGCGGTCGGACGCCGAGTATAGACAGTTAGGTTACTAATGACAACGCGCAGACTTACCGCCAATGGCGCATTGCGTTGCCGGGACAAAAGGCGTAAACGGCAGGAAACGATGTGAAAAAATCAATGATTCAGGCCTTGCGGAACACGACTTTAGGCAAATTGACTTTAGAATTTATCTCACTATAGTGATGCGGGCCCTGCGTGGGGGGCCTGTCTGATGATTTGAAGCATAAATAGGAGGCCACATGGCTGACAAAAAAGCGCAGTTGATCATCGAGGGCGCAGCCCCCGTCGAGCTGCCAATTCTGACCGGTACAGTGGGTCCGGACGTGATCGACGTACGCGGCCTGACCGCCACCGGCCGCTTCACATTTGACCCTGGCTTCATGTCCACGGCCTCTTGCGATTCGAAGATCACCTACATCGATGGTGACAATGGAATTCTGCTGCACCGCGGCTACCCGATCGAACAACTGGCCGAGCAGTCCGACTATCTCGAAACCTGCTATCTGCTGCTCAACGGCGAACTGCCCACCGCCGAACAGAAAGCCCAGTTCGTGGCCGTGGTCAAGAACCACACGATGGTTCACGAGCAACTCAAGACATTTTTCAACGGCTTTCGCCGCGACGCCCACCCGATGGCCGTCATGTGCGGCGTAGTCGGCGCTCTCTCGGCGTTCTACCACGACTCGCTGGACATCAATAATCCGCAGCACCGCGAAATTTCCGCCGTGCGCCTGGTTGCCAAGATGCCGACCCTGGCAGCAATGGTCTACAAGTACTCCATGGGCCAGCCCATGATGTACCCACGAAACGACCTCAGCTACGCCGAAAACTTCCTGCACATGATGTTCAACACTCCGTGCGAGATCAAACCGATCAGCCCGGTGCTGGCCAAGGCGATGGACAAGATCTTCATCCTTCACGCCGATCACGAGCAGAACGCCTCGACCTCCACCGTGCGCATGGCAGGCTCTTCGGGCGCCAACCCGTTCGCCTGTATCGCAGCCGGCATCGCAGCACTCTGGGGCCCGGCCCACGGCGGTGCCAACGAAGCGGTACTGACCATGCTCGATGAAATCGGCGACGTGTCGAACATCGACAAGTTCATCGCCAAGGCCAAGGACAAGAACGATCCGTTCAAGCTCATGGGCTTCGGTCACCGGGTTTACAAAAACCGTGATCCGCGTGCCACCGTCATGAAGCAGACCTGCGATGAAGTACTGAAAGAACTGGGCATCAACAACGACCCTCAGCTCGAACTGGCCATGCGCCTCGAGGAGATCGCCCTCACCGACCCGTACTTCATCGAGCGCTCGCTGTACCCGAACGTCGACTTCTACTCCGGTATCATCCTCAAGGCTATCGGCATTCCGACCAGCATGTTCACCGTGATCTTCGCCCTGGCGCGGACCGTCGGCTGGATTTCGCACTGGAAAGAAATGCTCTCCAGCCCCTACAAGATCGGTCGCCCTCGCCAACTGTACACCGGCAACGTGCAACGCGATATCGTCGCTCTGCAAGACCGCAAGTAAGCATTAACGCAAAAAACAAAGGGCTGCCAGTGGCAGCCCTTTTTCATGCACCCCGCAATCACTGCGTCTGCGCGGCACGCTCTCTGAGCGCTTTCAACGTATTGAACGGCGCATCGACCACAAACTTGTTGGCCAGCATCGATGGCACACTGCCGCCGGGCTCCGTATGCACCTGATAGGTCACCTCGGTCTGATTCGACCCCTTGGGCACCATCTTCCAGAAACCCTTGACCTCGGTCACGCGCACATAGCCCTTCTCCTCGGGAATGTAATTCGGCTGCTCCTCAAGATTCCGGGTAATGCTCCCGTCAGCCCCTTCCACGGTAGTGATCAGCAAAACCGAGTCACGAGGCGTAACCGGCCATGGGGTTTTGAAGCGGCTATAGGTCCAGGTCTTGTTACCTTCATGCTTGAGTATCTTTTGCGACTCGCACTCGTGAATCCAGGCGCAAGCACCGGCAACATCCTCCTGAAGCGCACGCAGCTTGCTCACACTGGCATTGATGACTGCAATGCCCTGATAGGCCTTGTAGTCGGACCCAGGGGCGTCGCTTAACGAAACCTTGATTCCGTCCTCGTTCTTGACCACCTTCCAGTCATCAGCCTGCGCGGTCCCGGCAAGCATTACAGTCAAACCACAAGCTACAGCCATGCGATACAGCGGACTCATTGTTTTATTCCTTGTTTTGAAGTTCCGACAAAGCAATTGCGCTCAATAGCACCCTTTCATGCGGCTGCAGTAGCCTTTTCCCACCAACCGATCAGCCGAATGGCATCAGCCTGATCGACACCGCAGACATCCTCTGCCGCCTTGAACTGGCCACACACCGCCGGACGCTCCGCCCTGCCGAACAATGCGCATAAAAAATCAACCGACAGGTGCAGGCAACGCTCGCCTGCAGGCTTTCCATCAGGCATGCCAGGTATGGGAGACGTGATGGAAGGCGCTATGCAACACGCACCGCAATCGGAACGGCAGTCCATGACCAGACACCTTTACTGATAAGTGAAAAGAGGAAGGATATTAACCGTCAAAACGTCTGTTTGAAAACGCTGTATCGGACGACAAGCAGGGCTTACTGCTTGAATTTGAAGTCCAGCGCCGCACCCTCTACATCGCGACGGTTGTCATTGCGCATCTGCAACTGCATTTCGTTGGTCAGCAATCGCCCTTCAAGCTCGAAAGGCCCGGGATTGGCCGAGGCATTCTTATCGTTGAACATCTGCGGCAATATCGGTTTGCGCTTGCTGGTAATCACTTTTGCTGGCGGATCCAGTTCTTTGACCAGTTCAGGAGGCAGGCTCAGGTCAAGCTTGGGCGATTTGATCCGCACATCCTTGGCACTGGCCGCTTTGGCGTCTTTGGCGTTTTTGCGGGTACTGGCAGGCGCCTTGGCTGCCACCACCTTCGAAGAAGGCTTTTCAGAGGCAGCCGGTTTTGCGACAGGCAATGAAGGCTCTGATTTTTCCTTGCCGACCACGACTGGAACGACAGGCACGCCGGGCATCAACTGGTGCATGGTATCGGGCGCCTTGAGCTGCTTGGCGTCGGTCGCCGCCTCAGCAGGCGCTTCAGTCTTCAAATGCACCTCAGGCGACACCGGAGCAGTAACCACCACCTCAGTCCTGGGCTTGGGCACGGGCGTATCCTGAGCATCACAACCACTCAGAAGCACAACGACAAGCAATCCCAGACAGCGAAAAACATTCATAGGCAAAGAATCAGGCAAGACAGTGGCAAAAGGCCGGAAAGAAACACATGCTGTTCTTTTGAGGCCAACCTGACAAGAAAAGAGTTCCAACGAACTGATAAAAATCTTTATCAATCAATAGGCCTGGACTGCTTCCTGGCATAGCTGCTTGGCCAGAATCCCCAGCGTCATCAGTGCCCGCTCGGCCTCCCTGTTCCAGGGCATGCCACAGTTCAGGCGAATACAGTGATTGAATTGTTCAGTGTTACTGAAGATTAACCCTGGCGCGATGCTGATACCCTGCTCCAGTGCGCGAACATGCAGTTCCTGAGTATTGACCCGGCCCGGCAGGCTGACCCACAGGATAAAGCCCCCTGCGGGACGACTCATCTGCGTGCCGTCAGGGAAGAATTGCTGTACAGCCAGCTGGTAAGCACTCAGGTTCTTGCGGTATTCCAGACGAATGAAGCGCAAGTGCCGATCGTACCCGCCGTTTTCGAGGTAAGCAGCGACCGCCATCTGCGTGACGCTGCATGCAGAATGGGTACTGAAAGTCTGCAGACGCTGAATTTCAGCCTGGTATTTACCGGCAATCATCCAGCCGATGCGCACACCTGGCGAAAGCGTCTTGGAAAAGCTGGAGCAGTAGATCACCCTGCCCAGCCGATCAAACGCCTTGAGCGCCTTGGTTCGCCCCACTTCGAACATCAACTCGCCGTAGACATCGTCTTCAACCACCTGGATATCGAAGTCCGAGGCCAGACGCAGGAGGTTCTTCTGCCGCTCTTCCGGCATGGTGCCACCCAGCGGATTACTCAGGCGCGAGGTCAGCACCAGCGCCTTGATGGACCACTGATTGGCTGCCAGTTGCAAGGCCTCCAGACTGATTCCGGTGGCGGGGTCACTGGGGATTTCAATAACTTTCAAGCCCAGCAGATCGGCAAGTTGCAACAAACCGTAATAAGCAGGCGACTCGGCGGCAATAAGATCACCCGGCCGAGTCAGCACACGCAAGGTCATCTGCAGCGCGTCCACGCAGCCGTGGGTGATGACCACCTCGGACGGGTCGACCACGACACCGGCGTCGCGCATACGAATGGCAACCTGCCTGCGCAACGGCTCGAAGCCTGGACTGAACATATAGCTGAAGGCTCGCGGGCTGTGAAAGCGCGTCACTTTCGCCAGTTGCTGATGCAGCGCGCGCACTGGCAGGTAATCCACATGAGGTACGGCGGCACCCAGAGCGAACACGCCTTCGCGACGCGACTCTTCCAGCACTTGCTGGATGATACTGCTGCGCGTAACCAGCCCCGGCCTCTCCACCCGGGCGATATCCGGGGTAGACGCGGTCAGTGCCGGGGTCTGGTGAACATAATAGCCGGACTGAGGGCGTGCTCTGATCAACCCTTGATCTTCAAGGTTCGCGTAAGCCTGTAACACCGTTGCATGGCTGACGTTGAGCTGCGAACTCATCTTGCGAACAGAAGGTACGCGCTCACCGGGCTGATACACGCCCCGACGGATGTCTTCGGCGAGCTGCTGAGCAATACGCTGGTAGAGCAAAAGATTGGTCATGACACAGCCTCGAAAAGACCGGTGATTTATTGTTTTTAATGACAGATAAATAATTACCGGCACAGTCTTGAAGTGTACGGGAACAGTTTACGTTCAAGCCAGCGATCGACGTCGCTGCGCGAAAATAAACGCGGCCAAAAACGCCATATGCAAAGCGTTTAAAGCCAAAAAAGCCCGAGACCATTTCTGGCATCGGGCTTTTTGGCGTGTTTTGTATCAGCGAGCTGCGCCTAATTGACCTTTTTCATCAGAAAAGACGATCTCGACCCGCCTGTTCTGCGCGCGCCCTCGCTCGGAGGCATTGGCATCCACCGGAAACTGCTGACCATAGCCTTCGACCTGGATGCGTTTTTCATCGATACCCAAGTCCATCAGCACGTCTGCAACGGCTTGCGCGCGGTCTTTGGAAAGCTTCAGATTCTCCTGACGATCACCCGTGCTGTCGGTATACCCCTCGATCCTGACCACTCGGCGCGGATTGATCTGCAAAAACTGGACAACCTTGAGAATGGTGCGACTGGCCGAGCTCTTCAGTTCGGCATGCCCGGCATCGAACAGCACGTCCCCCAGCGTCATGACCAGCCCGCGATCGGTCTCGGTGGTTGCCAGACTGAGAATCTGGTCCTCCAGCCAGCGCCCCTGCTGCTGGGCACTGGCCAGCTTGGCTTCACGCAGTGCCAGTTGCAGACGCTGCCGCTCCATGTCCATTTTTGCCAGGCGCTCCTGGCTGAGCATCAGGTTGCTGTGCTCACGGGCGATCTCGCTGTAGCGACTGCTGAGGTAGGCGTAATGACTGACGTCAGCACCACTTCCCAGATAGCTGGACAGACGCTCGGCACGGGCCAGGGACTCACCCGCGCGAATAACATCCTTGGGCGCGCTGCGCAGCACATCGGTATCTTCCTTGACCTTCTGGAAATCGGCACTGGCCTGCTGCAAGGCTTGTCCACTGTCCTGATGACCGACGCAGCCGAAGAGACTTGCCGAACCCAGCAACAGGCAGACACTCAAAACACGGGGCATGCGATTCATTGCGCCTCCCCCAACTGCTTGCGCAGCCTGTTGAGACGGGTATTCAACTGATTGACCTGCTCCTGGCTCTTGAGGGTAAGCACGCGCGCTTCTGCCAGTCGGGCGTCAAGCTCGGCCTGCTCGGCTTTCATGCGCGCATCCTTGTAAGCGTGGGTTGCCATAGAGGCACGGGCTTCGGCAAATCCGGCCTGAGCAACTTCCATTTCGGGCTGGTCATCACCCGCGCCAACGGCTTTGGCCTGTTCCAGCGCCTGCTCGGTCAGCTTGAACTGCTCGGTCGGTACCGGGTCGCTGGCGCAGCCGGCCAGCGTGGCGATTGCCATGACGGCAATTGAAAAACGAATACTCACAAAAACATCCCTACTTGTTGGGTTCGCTGGCGCTGGCAGGTTGCAACAGTTGGGCTTTCCACAACTCCAGGTTGTGTCTGATGACTTCGCCCGCGAGGCCGGAGGCGGCCGATTCTGTCATCTTTTTCGCCAGCTGTCCGCGTAACCATGGCTCGTTGCAGGCCGAGTTGAACGACAAGGCCAGGAAAAAACCTGGCATATCGACCGGCAACGGCTGCGCAATCAGGTCAGAAGAAAGGCCCAGTGTCTGCACCATGACCATCCCGGCGTAACGACCGGCAAGCACATAATCCACCTCGCCCAATGCCAGCTTCTGGAAGGCTGGCGTCAGTCCCGACAGACGCTCCAGGGTCAGGTGCTGCCTGGCCACGGATTCGAATGCAGGCGTCAATCGGGTTTTTTCCGACATGGCACCGGGGTGGCCCTGCAGCTCGCTGACCGCATTGAACGGCACGCTGTGGCCGTGGCGCGTCCAGACCATGATCTCGTTCTGCACAATCGGCGGGTGGATGTAGTCCAGCGCTTCGAGTTGCGCGGCAGTGAACGGCGCGTCAGCCAGCAGGTCCATGCGTCCGGTGCGCACCTCTTCAAGTGCCTGACTGCGTTTTCCGCCGTACAGGAACTCGACCTTGATGCCCAGCTCGCCCGCCGCCTGAGTCAGCAGATCGGCATTTGCACCCATCAGGTGACGCGGGTCCTGAGGATCACGCCATAGATAAGGCGGCGCGTCCGGACTGCCGGTCACGATCAGACGCTCGCACTTGCCGGCAGCGGCTGCCAGCGTCGGAAGCATGACCAGCCCGAGAAAAAGCGAAGACAGCAGCCGGGAATGCACCATGAAAAGTCCTTTTGCTACGCAATAAAAAACCCGCTCGATCCGGGCAGGCGCACCGCGAGCAAACGCTGGTGCGCAACCCCCGAATGGAGCGGGTTCTCTTTATAGTGCAAGCGCGTGGGTTAAACCAGCTTCTCCAGCTCCGGAATGGCTTCGAACAAATCAGCCACCAGACCGTAGTCGGCCACCTGGAAGATCGGCGCTTCTTCATCCTTGTTGATCGCAACGATCACTTTGGAATCCTTCATACCGGCAAGATGCTGGATGGCACCGGAAATACCGACCGCGATGTACAACTGAGGCGCGACGATCTTGCCGGTCTGACCAACCTGCATGTCGTTGGGCACAAAGCCGGCATCGACCGCAGCGCGGGAAGCCCCCACTGCAGCACCGAGCTTGTCGGCCAGCGTGTACAGGTGCTTGAAGTTGTCGCCATTCTGCATGCCGCGACCGCCGGATACGACGATCTTGGCCGCTGTCAGCTCTGGACGGTCGGATTTGGCCAGTTCTTCGCCAACGAAGCTGGACTTGCCCGCATCATGAGCAGACGACACCGCTTCAACGACTGCCGAGCCGCCCTCGGCAGCCACAGGATCAAAGCCAGTGGCGCGAACGGTGATGACCTTGACCGCAGCAGTGGACTGCACGGTGGCGATGGCGTTACCGGCGTAGATAGGACGAGTGAACGTATCGGCGGAGATCACCGAAACGATCTCGGAGATCTGATCGACATCCAGTTGCGCAGCGACACGAGGCAGGATGTTCTTGCCATTGGAGGTGGCCGCGGCCAGAACGTGGCTACGCCCCGCAGCCAGTTCTACAACCAGCGGCGCAACGTTTTCAGGCAATTGGTGTGCATAGGCTGCGTTGTCGGCCACCAGCACTTTAGTCACACCCGCAATTCTGGCGGCGGCTTCAGCAACAGCGGTTACGCCGGAACCGGCAACCAGCAGATGAATCTCACCGCCGATCTTCTGCGCGGCAGCAAGGGTGTTGAGCGTAGCCGGGGCTACGGTCGCATTGTCGTGTTCAGCGATAACCAGGATCGTCATTTAGATTACCTTCGCTTCGTTTTTCAGTTTCTCGACCAGTTCAGCCACCGATTTGACCTTGATGCCCGCACTGCGTGCAGCCGGTGCTTCAACCTTGACAGTCTTGTTGGTCGAGGCCGTGGAAACGCCCAGTGCATCCGGGGTAAGCACTTCGAGAGGCTTCTTCTTGGCCTTCATGATATTGGGCAGCGAAGCGTAGCGTGGCTCGTTCAGACGCAGGTCAGTGGTCACGATGGCCGGCAGGCTCAGGGAAACGGTCTGCAGGCCGCCGTCGATTTCACGGGTCACGGCCACTTTGTCACCGGTCACTTCGACCTTCGAAGCGAACGTGCCTTGCGGATAACCGCTCAGTGCAGCCAGCATCTGGCCGGTCTGGTTGTTATCACTGTCGATCGCCTGTTTGCCCAGGATCACCAGTTGTGGCTGTTCTTTGTCGACCACAGCCTTGAGCAGCTTGGCCACGGCCAGAGAGGTCAGCTCTTCAGCGGACTCGACCAGCACGGCGCGATCTGCACCCAGCGCCAGAGCGGTTCGCAGTTGCTCCTGAGCGGTCGCCGGCCCGATGGTGACGACCACGATTTCCGTTGCCACACCCTTCTCTTTGAGACGAACCGCCTCTTCAACGGCGATTTCGCAGAACGGGTTCATGGACATTTTGACGTTGGCAAGATCGACGCCGGAGTTGTCCGCCTTTACGCGAACCTTGACGTTGTAGTCGACCACTCGTTTGACAGCTACAAGAACCTTCATGGATTCCTCACTCTCCGGTGAAAAGAAGTCGCCCGGCACACCGGGCGATCGATATGTGTCCTCAACAAGCAATCGTAATTCGTGCGGGCCATCCGCATGGCTTAAAAAGCCATATAAAAGCCGGGAGTCACCCGTCAAGCAGCGGCAGGGTGTGTAAAATGCGCCGTGCGACGTTGACCTGTTGACTGCACCGCGTCCGCCTGATGCCTTTTGGGAGACTCACTGCATTGCAGGAGCCTCGTTTCAGCCTACGGCAAACGCAAAACCGCCCGTATATTGACCGCAACGCCTTTTCCGGTCAATACGCCAAATCGGCCAGTTCCAGGTCGGGTGTCTTTGATTTATCTGGCCTGCGGCCAATTCAAACAAACGTTTGTATTGGACCCGTGCAGTGGTGTAGATATAATGCGTGCCATTAAAAGACGGGCAGTGTCCAACACTTCTATACGTCGGCCTGCAGCGACTCATAAAGCTGTGCCCATAAAAATACCGTGAGCCTTGAAAGTAGGAGATAGCCTGTGGAACGCGAATACATGGAATTCGACGTCGTCATCGTCGGAGCCGGCCCTTCCGGGCTTTCTGCCGCTTGCCGCCTTAAACAGAAGGCCGCCGAAGCCGGGCAGGAAATCAGCGTCTGCGTGGTAGAAAAAGGCTCCGAAGTCGGTGCACACATCTTGTCCGGTGCCGTTTTCGAACCCCGCGCCCTGAACGAGCTGTTCCCGAACTGGCAGGAACTGGGCGCTCCGCTCAACACTCCGGTCAAACGCGACGACATCTATGTACTGCGCGACGCCGAAAAAGCCCGGAAGATTCCCGATTTTTTCGTCCCCAAGACCATGCACAACCATGGCAACTACATCATCTCCCTGGGCAACCTGTGCCGCTGGCTGGCTCAGCAGGCTGAAAACCTTGGTGTGGAAATTTACCCGGGCTTTGCCGCTCAGGAAGCACTGTTCGACGAAGACGGCGTGGTACGTGGCATCGTCACCGGCGACCTGGGTGTCGACCGCGAAGGCAATCCCAAGGAAGGCCTGTATACCCCCGGCATGGAACTGCGCGCCAGGTACACGCTGTTCGCCGAAGGCTGCCGTGGTCACATCGGCAAGCAATTGCTCAAGCGCTTCAACCTAGACAACGAGGCCGATGTGCAGCATTACGCCATCGGCCTGAAGGAAATCTGGGAAGTCGACCCGGCAAAACACGAACAGGGCCTGGTGGTTCACACCGCAGGCTGGCCTCTGGATGACGCCAATCCCGGCGGCTCTTTTTTGTACCACCTGGAGAACAATCAGGTGGTCGTCGGCCTGATCGTCGACCTTTCCTACAGCAACCCTTACCTGTCGCCGTTCGACGAATTCCAGCGCTACAAGCATCATCCGGTCGTCAAGCAGTATCTTGAGGGCGGCAAACGCATCAGTTACGGTGCCCGAGCGATTGCCAAGGGCGGCCTGAACTCCCTGCCGAAGATGGTTTTCCCCGGCGGCGCGCTGATCGGTTGCGACCTTGGCACCCTGAACTTCGCCAAGATCAAGGGCAGCCACACGGCAATGAAATCCGGCATGCTGGCTGCCGAGTCAGTGGCGGATGCCCTGTTTGCCGGAAAGGAAGGCGGCGACGTGCTGACCTCTTACGTCGATGCCTTCAAGGCCAGCTGGCTGCACGAAGAGCTGTTCGCCAGCCGCAATTTCGGCGTGGCGATCCACAAATACGGTGCGATCAAGGGTGGCGCCTTCAACTTCATCGACCAGAACATCTTCGGTGGCAAACTGCCGTTCACGCTGCACGACACCACGCCGGACTACGCCTGCCTCAAGCTGGCAGCGGACTCGAAAAAGATCGACTATCCGAAACCCGACGGCAAGCTCAGCTTCGACAAACTAAGCTCGGTGTTCCTCTCCAGCACCAACCATGAAGAAGAGCAGCCTTGCCACCTCAAGCTGACCGATCCGAGCATCCCGATCAGCAAGAACCTGCCGCTTTACGATGAACCGGCTCAGCGTTACTGCCCGGCTGGCGTGTATGAAGTCATCACCAAAGAGGATGGCGAAAAACGTTTCCAGATCAACGCGCAGAACTGCGTTCACTGCAAGACCTGCGATATCAAGGATCCGTCGCAAAACATCACCTGGGTTGCACCGGAAGGCGCTGGCGGGCCGACCTACCCTAATATGTAACGGGTGACCCGGCTGCAAGTTACACGCTTCTGGCTTGTAGCTTGCGTCTACCCTCTGCAGCTCTCTTCGCCCGGATTGCGCTCAAAATAGCGTTTGTACTCCCTACTGAATTGCGACGCGCTCTGGTAGCCAACCCTGAGCGCGACTTGCGACACATTCAGGCCGTCAGCCACCAGCAGTTGCTGGGCCTTGAGCAGCCGCAGCCGTTTAAGGTACTGCACCGGCGACAACAGGGTGCTGCGTTTGAAATGCTCGTGAAAGGTGGACGTGCTCATGTTCGCGCAGCTGGCCAGAGTGTCGACGTTCAGCGGATGATCATAGTGTTCGTGCAGATAGGTCACCGCCGAGGCGATTCGCGCGAACTGCCCCTGCTGCTCCACCAACGCACGCAATACTCCCGATTGCGGCCCGCGCAGAGCGCTGTACAACACCTCGCGAATCCGTGATTGTCCCATCGCCTGACATTCCTGCGGATCATGCAGACATCGCAGCAGACGCTCGACGCTGTCACGCATTGCCGTGTCGATACGTACCGAAGTCATGGACTCGGGAGTCTGCGCCTGGCTTTGCTGCACGCTGGCTGGCCCCATTGCCTGCACCAGCTCACCCAGCACGACCCTGTCGATGGCCACCGACACGCCGTAAAGCGGCCTGTCCGGAGCGGCGAAGGTTTCGCACTTGAATGGCACAGAAAGCGCTTGAATCAGGTAATGCCCGGTACCGTACTCAAATGTACGCGGCCCCAGGCAGGCGACCTTGCTGCCCTGTACCACAATCATCAGGCTTGGCTCGTAAATCTGCGGGCTGCTGGCGACATAGCCAAACGCGGAAAGCACGCGAACCTCAGGCAAATGCGTTGCCACGAAGCCGGGATGCACCGCCAGCGGCTGGATCAAGGAGACAAGTGTGGCATTGCCATCAAGAACAACAGGTAAGGTCATGGGAGCAGCCTGGCAGAGAAACAGACAGCGACATCATCGCAGATTTGCGCTTCAGAGCCGACTCGGAAATGTCAGGCCGGAGTAATAGGCATGAAACACGTAGGATTCAACATAGCCAGGAAGCGCCTGCATCAGGACAATGGATCGCCTCTATTCCGTAACGCCTTGCGAGGTCAAACATGTACACAGTTATCGGTTACGCCGCACAGTCAGCTACCGCTCCCCTCGCCCCGATGACCTTCGAACGTCGCGCTCCGCGTGCTGACGACGTTGCCATCGAAATCCTCTACTGCGGTGTCTGCCATTCCGACATCCACCAGGCACGCAATGAATGGGGCATCGCCGTCTACCCGTTGATGCCCGGCCACGAGATTGTAGGTCGTGTCACCGCCACCGGCACCAACGCGACCAAGTACAAGATCGGCGACTTGGTTGGCGTTGGCTGCATGGTCGATTCGTGCCGCGAATGTTCGGCATGTAAATCGGATCTGGAACAGTATTGCCTCGAAGGCCCGACCATGACTTACGCCACGCCGGATCGCGTGGACGGCAGCAACACCATGGGTGGCTACTCCAACAGCATCGTGGTCGCCGAGCATTTTGTCGTACGCGTTCCAGAGAAACTCGACCCGGCTGCAGCTGCACCGATCCTGTGTGCAGGCATCACGACTTATTCGCCGCTCAAGCATTACGGCGTGAAAGCTGGCGATAAAGTCGGGATTCTGGGCATGGGTGGCCTGGGCCATATGGGCATCAAATTCGCCAAGGCAATGGGTGCCGAAGTGACTTTGTTCACCCGCTCCGCTGCCAAGGCGCAGGAAGCACGCCGTCAGGGTGCCGATCATGTGATCGTGTCCACCGACGCCGAACAGATGAAGGCCGCAGCCGGACATTTCGATTTTCTGCTCGACACCATTCCGGTCCAGCATGACCTGAACCCCTACCTGGAAACACTGCGCTTTGACGGGGTGCATATTCTGGTAGGCCTGATCGAGCCGGTCGAGCCGCCAGTCCATGCCGCTCACTTGGTGATGAGCCGCCGCGTGCTGGCCGGTTCGTTGATCGGTGGTATCGCGGAAACTCAGGAAGTACTGGATTTCTGTGCCGAAAACGACATCACTTGCGACATCGAAATGCTCGATATCCGCAACATCAACGAAGCCTACGAGCGCATGCTGGCCGGTGATGTGAAGTACCGTTTCGTGATCGACATGGCCACCCTGAAAGCCTGATCCTGCTCCGGATCAGCCGCCCAGATCGGCCGACAGTTGCGCTGCGATCTCCTTGATCAGCGGAACCAGCTCGGCCATCTTCTCCAGCGGCATGTAAGGCACGGTACTGGCAACACTGATGCCGGCAACAATCTGTTTGCTGGCATCCCGTACTGGCGCTGCGACACAACGGATCGACGGCTCGTTGTCCTCCAGATCGAACGCATAACCACCTTGCACGTACTCCTCCCTTCGCACTTGCAGCTGTTCCCAGGTTTGCTGCTCATGAGCAGGCCATAGCGGATTTCTGCCGGTGCCCGGCTGGCTGGCGTCATAAAGCTGCTGCCACTCCGTCAGCGAGCTGTCCAGCAGCAACGCCTTGCCAATACCGGTACGCACCAGCGGCATACGGTGGCCGACCCGCGAACGCATTTCCGGACCATTGCGACCGGGGTTCTTGTGCAGGTAAAGCACGTCGTCCCCCTCGCGCACCGCCAGATGCACCGTATCGCCCGTCAGCTCTGACAAGCGATCCAGATAAGGTCGGGCGAGAATTGCCAACGGTACCTCTTCACGCGCCTGAAACCCCAGCTCGATCAATTTCGGCCCGAGCAGATAGCCTACTTGAGGCACCACGCGCAGGTAACGCTCCTCAACCAGACAGCTGGCCAGACGATGCGTGGTGCTGCGCGTGGTGCCGATCAGCCGGGCGATTTCCTTCAGGTCCCGTGCGCCACCGGCTACCGCCTGCACCACGCCCAGCCCGCGCAGCAAGGTCTGGGTGCCGGTCGGCGCCGGTTCTTTGCCGGTGGTTTTTTCAGGAAGGGTCGAATCGTTGTGCATGACAGGCCATGTTCAAGTAAAAAGGTTCGGATCGAAACGAGCTGGCGGCATTATCGCCGCCAGCGTCTGGACACGTCGACATCACAGTTCGATGCGTTCCACTTTGCCTACCAGCAGGATGTACGAAAGCGCGCCCAGCAATGCCAGCACCGAAATGTAAGTGATGGCAGGTGCGAACGAGTCACCCGAGGCCAGAAAACCGATAACGATCGGCGTGGCGATGGCAGCCAGGTTGCCGATGAAGTTGAACGTGCCACCGGTCAGGCCCAGCAGGCGTGCCGGGGCCAGGGTCGACACCAGCGACCAGGTGATCGACGCCAGGCCGTTGCCGAAGAACGCCAGCGCCAGAAAGGTAATCACCAGCGGTGTGGAGTCAACGAAGTTGGCCCCGATGATCGAGGTCGAAATCAGCAATCCGGCAATGATCGGCAGCTTGCGCGCAAAGCCTACGGTATGCCCGCGACGGATCAGCCAGTCGGAGAAGAAACCCGAACACAGCACGCCGACAAACGCCGCAAGAAACGGCAACGATGCCAGCAGCCCGGACTTGATGAAGTCCATCCCCCGGTATTTCACCAGATAGGTGGGGAACCAGGTCAGGAAGAACCACAGCGTGGAGTTCAGACAGAACTGCCCCAGGTAGATGCCCCACAGCTTGCGCTGGCTCAACACAATACCGAGGTCCAGCCAACTGAAACCCTGCTTCTGTTTTTCCACATCCAACTGGATGTCTACCAGGCCGCCGCCCTCTTTGATCAGGTCGATTTCTTGCTGGTTGACGCCTTTGAAGTCACGCGGCTCGCGATAGACCGTGTACCAGATCAACGCCCATAACACGCCGACACCGCCTGTGACGACAAACACCATGTGCCAGCCATAGTGCGCCTGCAACCAGGCCAGCACAGGCGTCAGGAACGCCAGCCCGACGAATTGCCCCGAGGTATAGACGCCAATGGCAGTGGCCCGCTCGCGCTCGGGAAACCAGGTGGTCACGACACGACTGTTGATCGGATAGGCAGGCGCTTCAAGCGCACCGACCGCCATGCGCAGTACGAACAGCGCGATAAAGCTGGCAGCGAAACCCAGCATGATCGTTGCGACTGACCACAGCAGCAGCGCCACAGTGTAAAGGATGCGTGGTGGCACGCGGTCTACCAGCCAGCCCCCCGGAAGTTGCATGGCAGCGTAGGTCCAGCCGAACGCGGAAAAGATCAGCCCGATATGCACCGGATCAAGGCCCAGCTCAGACGTCAGCGCCGGCGCAGCAATCGACAGGTTACTGCGGTCCAGGTAGTTGATCACCACTGTGATGAACAGCAGGGCCATGATAAAGAAACGTTTGCGGGACGGCGTCACCAGGGATGCCGCACCCTCCAGAGTTCGAGTGCGCATGGAATGTAGCCTCTTGTTGGATTTATTGAGGTCTGTATTTCGATATAACCGAGCTGAAGACACGCTGATTCTCGTTCCCACGTTCCGCGTGCTGAGGGACCAGAATAAGCAAAGTCCCCGCTCCTGTTTCCGGCCCGACTTGGTCGGGTTCCTTCGCCCTGACATTGATCCGGGGGTGGCCCCGGATCAGTGCCACGACTCAGCAGTCACTCACGTCGCACTCTGCGTCGTCAGCGCTACCGCGATCAAAAATCACCTCTAAAGCACTTCTACAGTGGAGGAACACTTGTAAAAGAGCCCGTACATGTCTGTAGCACCTTGGAACGACAGCCTCCGCTTACCACTCTGCAAAACTGCCATCGGCATGACGCCAGATCGGGTTGCGCCAGCGATGGCCAATGGCCGCGCGCTCGATGACGTACTCTTCGTTGATTTCGATGCCCAGGCCCGGCCCGTTGGGAATCTTGACCATGCCCTTGTCGTAGTCGAAAACCTCCGGGTGTTTCACATAATCGAGCAGGTCGTTGCTTTCGTTGTAATGAATGCCCAGGCTCTGTTCCTGAATGAAAGCGTTGTAACAAACCGCGTCCAGTTGCAGACAGGCTGCCAGCGCGATAGGCCCGAGCGGACAATGCAGCGCCAGCGCGACGTCGTAGGCTTCAGCCATGTTGGCGATCTTGCGGGTTTCGGTGATACCGCCCGCGTGGGACGCATCAGGCTGGATGATGTCGACGTAACCTTCGCTCAACACGCGCTTGAAATCCCAGCGCGAGAACAGCCGTTCGCCCAGTGCAATCGGGGTGCTGGTCAGCGGTGCCAGCTCCTTCAATGCTTCGTAGTTCTCGCTGAGCACCGGTTCTTCGATGAACATCAGCTTGTACGGGTCCAGCTCTTTCATCAGCACCTTGGCCATGGGCTTGTGAACCCGGCCATGGAAGTCCACACCGATGCCGACGTTCGGCCCGACCGCATCGCGCACGGCGGCTACATTGGCCAGCGCCAGGTCGACCTTGTCGAAGGTATCGAGAAACTGCAGCTCTTCGGTGCCATTCATTTTCACCGCAGTAAAGCCACGTTCGACCGCCTCTTTGGCCGCACGCGCCGTGTCGGCAGGCCGATCACCACCAATCCACGAATAGACACGGATCTTGTCACGCACCTGACCGCCGAGCAGATCACTGACTGAAACCCCCAGCGCCTTGCCCTTGATATCCCACAATGCCTGATCGATACCCGCCAACGCACTCATGTGAATTGCACCACCTCGGTAAAAGCCGCCGCGGTACAGCACGGTCCAGATATCTTCGATGTTGCGCGGGTCTTTGCCAATCAGGTAATCGGAAAGCTCTTCCACTGCGGCAGCCACGGTGTGCGCGCGACCCTCAACCACTGGCTCGCCCCAGCCGACAACCCCCTCGTCGGTCTCGACCTTGAGGAAGCACCAGCGCGGCGGAACGATGAACGTAGTGAGTTTGGTGATTTTCATGGGTGCGGTTTCTCTTGTTGATTCTCTTGTTGGATAGCAAGTGCCGATGCCGGTCAGCCTGCAAGCGCCGCGCTGTGCTGCTTCCAGGCTGCGACATAAGCCTGGGCACGCTCGGTGACATCAGCGGCACTCATGCCGGGTTTGAACAGCCCGGAGCCCAGACCGAAGCCTTTCACGCCTGCGTCGAGGAACACCTTCATGTTGTCCGGCGAGATCCCTCCGACCGGCAGCAGAATCGTGCCTTTGGGCAATACCGCCAGCCACGCCTTGACCACAGCGGGTGACATTTGCTCGGCGGGAAACAGCTTCAGTACATCGGCCCCTTCGGCCAGTGCGGCGAAGGCTTCGGTGGGCGTCGCCACGCCCGGCGACAGGAACAGCCCGGCAGCCTTGGCTGCACGCAGCACCTTTGCGTCGCTGTGTGGCATGACGATCACCTGACCTCCGGCATCCTTGACCTGGGTCACCTGCTCCGGGGTCAGCACCGTTCCCGCACCGATCAGGCAATCGGCCGGCAGCTGCTGGCGCAACAGGCGGATGCTGTCGAACGGCTGCGGCGAGTTGAGCGGCACTTCGATAACACGGAAACCGGCCTCGTACAGCACATCACCTATTGCCGGTGCCTCTTCGGGCCGCAGGCCGCGCAGGATTGCGACCAGACCGTTTTCCTTCAATGCTTGCTTGAGCATGTCACACCTCTTGAATGTCTGGAGAAGGCAGGCTTGCGAGCAGCCCTGCCTGTTCAGCGACCCGCCACAGCCCGCGCTCGGTCGCCTGCTCGGCCAGTGTCACGCGGGAAAAACCGCAGACTTCAAGGCCTCGGGCGTAGCGCGCGCACAGCGACTCGCTGCCGATGAGAATCACTGCGGGCAGTTGTTCATGCGTCTGTAGATGCAGCCTGGCAATGGCCACCAGTTCGTGACCTATCAACAGGCCGGAGAGATAGTCTGGCTGGGCAGTGGCACCCAGTTGCCCGGTCAGCCCGAGCGTCCGGGTACTGAATATGGTGGAAAGCGGCCCGGCGGCACCTTCCTGCGACAGGGCAATCGATAGCCCGCGATCAAAGGCCTGACGGTCGAACACCTCGGCCTGCTGCATGGTGCGACCGAGAATGGTGTGCGCGCACAGGGCGGCGTAGACCTCACCGGTCATGAACGTATCGAAATGAACGATGCGACCGCGCACGACCTGAACCCACTTGGAATGGCTGCCGGGCAGGCCGATCAGCAAAGGCTCGCTGCCCTGCCCGGCGTTGAGACCTGCCAGTACACCCAGCACCTGGGTTTCTTCGCCACGCATGACATTGGGCAAGGTCGCTCGCTGCAAGACGCCAGGGATGATATGCAGCGTCACACCGCGCGCACTACGCACGGTCTGCAACGCTGCACTCAGCTCGTAGACGCTGGCCGGTGTTTCCCGATAAGCCGCCTCGCGCCAACCCTGCGCGCTGCCGACCATGCCGCAGGCAATCACCGGCAGGTCGGGCTGCGCATCCAGCCAGTCACCGCAGGCCTGGTCAAAAGCCAGCTCGAAACCGTCGCTGCACAATTGCCCGGCGATCAGGCGCGGTGTGGTCGGCAATTGCATGATGCCCGCGCTCAAGGCGCGCTGTTCCAAGACCTGGCCATGTTCGCCAAGTCGATAAGCCCGAAGCGAGGTTGTCCCCCAATCGAGTGCGATCAATTGCGCCTGCATTGCGTCACCTGTTGTTTTATAGGAAGTGAGTGCCAGACGACTATAAACCTGTTTTTACAGTTATCTCAATATGTAAATTTTAATCCCATATATAGGGATATGAGTTAATAAAAAATATCGGCCATAAAAAACCCGCCGTCCTTTCGGAGAGCGGGTTCCTGTGAGACCGGAGCCTCAACGCTCCAGCAGAATCCTAAGCATGCGGCGGAGCGGCTCGGCAGCGCCCCACAGCAGCTGGTCACCCACCGTAAAAGCGCCAAGGTACTGCGAGCCCATGTTCAACTTGCGCAGACGACCTACCGGCACACTCATGGTACCGGTGACGGCGGTCGGGCTCAGTTCGTGCATGCTCGCTTCGCGGTTGTTCGGTACCAGCTTGACCCAAGGGTTGTGCTGACTGATCAAGCCTTCGATGTCCGCGATCGGCACATCCTTGTTCAGCTTGATGGTCAGCGCCTGGCTGTGGCAACGCATGGCACCGATGCGCACGCAGATGCCATCGACCGGGATCGGGCTCTTGAAGCGACCGAGGATCTTGTTGGCCTCGGCCTGCCCCTTCCACTCTTCGCGGCTCTGACCATTGGGCAATGCCTTGTCGATCCATGGGATCAGGCTGCCCGCCAGCGGCACGCCGAAGTTCTCGGTCGGGAACGACTCGCTGCGCATGGCTTCAGCGACCTTGCGATCGATATCGAGAATGGCGCTGGCCGGGTTGGCCAGGTCATCGGCGACCGAGGCATGCACCGCCCCCATCTGTTTGATCAGCTCGCGCATGTTCTGCGCACCGGCACCGGAAGCCGCCTGATAGGTCATGACGTTCATCCACTCGACCAGACCGGCATCGAAAAGCCCGCCCAGGCCCATGAGCATCAGACTGACCGTGCAGTTGCCGCCGATATAGTTTCTGGTGCCCGCATCGAGCTGCTGATCAATGACTTTGCGGTTTACAGGGTCAAGCACGATGACCGCGTCATCCTGCATGCGCAGGCTGGAGGCCGCATCGATCCAGTAACCCTGCCAGCCGGCTTCACGCAGCTTGGGGAACACCTCATTGGTGTAGTCGCCACCCTGACAGGTCAGCACCACGTCCAGGGTTTTCAGCTCGTCGATGCTGTAGGCGTCTTTCAGTGGCGCAACATCCTTGCCCACCGAAGGCGCCTGGCCACCGACATTGGAAGTAGTGAAGAACACCGGCTCAATGAGATCGAAGTCCTGCTCTTCCCGCATCCGCTGCATGAGCACGGAACCGACCATGCCACGCCAACCGATCAGACCTACACGTTTCATCGCAACTACACCTTGAATAAAAGTGGGACCGCCGCTCTGCGTATACACAGCAGGCGGCGGGCCAGAGAGATTACAGATTCCGCAGCGCGGCGACTACTGCATCGCCCATTTCCTGCGTACCAACTTTGACTTTGCCTTCCGACCAGATGTCGCCAGTACGCAGCCCTTGATCCAGCACCAGACTGACAGCCTTTTCGATGGCATCAGCCGCATCGGTCAGGTTGAAGCTGTAACGCAGCATCATCGACACCGACAGAATGGTCGCCAGCGGGTTGGCGATACCTTTACCGGCGATGTCCGGCGCCGAACCATGGCAAGGCTCGTACATACCCTTGTTGGCGGTATCCAGCGAGGCGGATGGCAGCATGCCAATGGAGCCGGTGAGCATCGACGCCTGATCGGAAAGAATGTCGCCGAACAGGTTGTCGGTCACGATCACATCGAACTGCTTGGGTGCACGCACCAGTTGCATGGCAGCATTGTCGACGTACATGTGGCTCAGTTCGACTTCAGGGTAATCCCCGGCCACCTGCTCGACGATTTCGCGCCACAGCTGGCTGGACGCCAGTACGTTGGCCTTGTCCACCGAGCAAAGCTTTTTGCCACGCACCATCGCCATGTCGAAGCCGACCCTGGCAATACGACGGATCTCGCTTTCGCTGTACGGCAGCGTGTCGTAGGCCTGACGCTCGCCATTATCCAGCACACGGGTGCCGCGTGGCGCGCCGAAATAGATGCCACCGGTCAGTTCGCGGACGATCAGAATATCCAGACCGGCGACGATTTCAGGTTTCAGGCTCGATGCATCCGCCAGTTGCGGGTAAAGGATCGCAGGCCGCAGGTTGCCGAACAGGCCGAGTTGCGAACGGATTTTCAGCAGACCGCGCTCAGGACGGATATCACGCTCGATGGTATCCCATTTCGGGCCGCCGACGGCGCCCAGCAGCACCGCATCGGCAGCACGGGCGTGATCCAGGGTTTCATCGGCCAAGGGCACACCGTGCTTGTCGATGGCTGCGCCGCCGATCACATCGTGGGTCAATTCAAAACCCAGTTGATACTTCTGGTTGGCCAGTTCCAGCACCTTGACCGCTTCGGTCATGATTTCCGGACCGATTCCATCACCTGGGAGAATCAGAATCTGCTTGCTCATAACATCCTCGATTTTGTGCATCGGCGTTGTGAACAACGCCTGTTTATAACGCTCGCAGCGGCGAAAAATTTATCGCCTGTCTTAAACACTTTTGCCAGCAAGGTGCAGGGCCCCTTGCTGGCAAACAGGCATGTCGCAACGGCTGAATCAGTCGCGGAACAGCCACGGCTGGCTGGCGCGATGTTTGTTCTCGTAACTGGCGATGGCGTCGGCATCCATCAGCGTCAGGCCGATGTCATCCAGGCCGTTGAGCAGGCAATGCTTGCGAAAGGCATCGATTTCAAAACTCAGGACCTTGCCATCAGGACGAGTCACCGTTTGCGCCTGCAGGTCGATATTCAACTGATAGCCAGGTGCAGCTTCAACCTGCTTGAACAATTGATCGACTTCTTCCTCGGACAGAATGATCGGCAACAAACCATTCTTGAAGCTGTTGTTGAAGAAGATGTCGGCATAGCTCGGCGCGATGATCGCACAGAAGCCGTACTCTTCCAGTGCCCAGGGTGCATGCTCGCGACTGGAGCCGCAGCCGAAGTTCTCCCTGGCCAACAATACGCTGGCACCCTGATAACGGTCGTGATTGAGCACAAAATCATGGTTCAGCGGACGTTTGGAGTTGTCCTGGTAAGGCTGGCCCACGTCCAGATAACGCCACTCATCGAACAGGTTCGGGCCAAACCCGGTGCGCTTGATCGATTTGAGAAACTGCTTGGGAATGATCTGGTCGGTGTCGACATTGGCGCGATCCAGAGGAGCGACCAAACCATTGTGCTGGGTAAAGGCTTTCATGCTGGATTCCTCAGAGCTGGATCAGGTCGCGAACATCGATAAAACGGCCATTGACCGCTGCCGCGGCAGCCATCGCCGGGCTTACCAGATGCGTCCGGCCGCCAGCGCCCTGACGGCCTTCAAAGTTGCGGTTTGACGTGGACGCACAGTGCTCACCGGAGCCCAGACGGTCCGGGTTCATCGCCAGACACATCGAGCAGCCCGGCTCGCGCCATTCGAAACCGGCGTCGATGAACACCTTGTCCAGCCCTTCCTTCTCGGCCTGCTCCTTGATAAGGCCCGAGCCCGGCACCACGATGGCCTGCTTGATGGTCGCAGCAACCTTGCGGCCCTTGGCGACGTCTGCGGCAGCGCGCAGGTCTTCGATCCGCGAGTTGGTGCAGGAGCCGATGAACACACGGTCGAGCTGGATATCAGTGATCGGCTGATTGGCTTTCAGGCCCATGTACTTCAATGCACGCTCGATGGAACCCCGCTTGACCAGGTCCGGTTCTTGCGCAGGGTCCGGTACGTTCTGATCGACCGCCAGAACCATTTCAGGCGACGTACCCCAGCTGACTTGCGGCTTGATCTGCGCCGCATCCAGCCTGACAACGGTATCGAACACGGCGTCCGGATCGGACACCAAGTCCTTCCAGGCTTCGACTGCCTGGTCCCATTCCGCACCTTTAGGGGCGAACGGACGACCCTTGACGTACTCGACGGTCTTTTCGTCAGTGGCCACCATACCGACCCTGGCACCCGCTTCGATGGACATATTGCAAATGGTCATGCGGCCTTCGATCGACAGGTCGCGAATCGCGCTGCCTGCAAACTCGATGGCGTAACCGTTGCCGCCTGCCGTACCGATTTTGCCGATCACGGCCAGGACGATGTCTTTCGCCGTCACACCGAATGGCAACTGCCCTTCGACCGAGACCAGCATGTTCTTCATTTTCTTGGCCACCAGACACTGAGTCGCGAGTACGTGCTCGACCTCGGACGTGCCGATACCGTGCGCCAGCGCGCCGAACGCGCCGTGGGTCGAGGTGTGCGAGTCGCCGCAGACCACGCTCATACCAGGCAGGGTTGCGCCCTGCTCCGGGCCGATCACGTGGACAATGCCCTGGCGTGGGTCATTCATCTTGAATTCGGTAATGCCGTATTCGTCGCAGTTGTCGTCAAGGGTCTGTACCTGCAGGCGCGACACCTGATCTTCAATGGCATCGATACCGCCCTTGCGTTCCGGTGTGGTCGGCACGTTATGGTCAGGCGTGGCGATGATCGAATCGATCCGCCATGGCTTGCGCTTCGCCAGCCGCAGGCCTTCGAACGCTTGCGGCGAGGTCACTTCGTGGATGATATGGCGGTCAATGTAGATCAGCGCCGAACCATCGTCGCGCTGCTTGACCAAATGCGAATCCCAGAGCTTGTCGTAGAGCGTTTTCCCGGCCATCGGACGTACTTCCTCATCAGCTTGTTTCTATGCCCTGGGCAATCGTGATGATGACCCCTTGGCTTGTGCGGTCATCCTATGGAATATGCTTAAATAACTCAAATTCATAATTTTCATACTTTGGATAACCAAATGGAATCCGATCATGGACCTCGCCAACCTTAATGCTTTTATAGCAATTGCCGAGACCGGCAGCTTTTCCGGGGCGGGCGAACGCCTTTATCTGACCCAACCGGCGATCAGCAAACGCATCGCCGGTCTGGAGCAACAGTTGAACGTCCGCCTGTTCGACCGCCTGGGCCGGGAAGTCAGCCTGACCGAGGCCGGGCGCGCCCTGCTGCCGCGCGCCTACCAGATTCTGAATGTGCTGGATGACACGCGACGCGCGCTGACCAACCTGACCGGCGAAGTCACCGGAAGGCTGACTCTGGCGACCAGCCATCACATTGGCCTGCACCGCTTGCCCCCGGTATTGCGGGCATTTACCCGCGCGTATCCAAAGGTCGCACTGGACATCCAGTTCCTGGACTCGGAAATTGCCTATGAGGAAATTCTTCACGGACGTGCCGAACTGGCCGTTATTACACTCGCACCCGAGCCACATATGCTGATCCGTGCCGTACCCGTATGGGACGACCCGCTGGACTTTGTCGCAGCGCCGGAGCATCCGCTGGCCAACAGCGGGCCGATGAAACTTGAGGATGTGGTGCGCTATCCGGCAGTATTCCCGGGCGGTAACACGTTTACCCATCATATTGTCAGCGGGCTGTGCGAGGCTCAGGGCCTAAAACCCAACATTGCGATGAGCACCAATTATATGGAGACCATCAAAATGATGGTTTCCATCGGCCTGGCCTGGAGCGTTTTGCCACGTACCATGCTCGACGAACAAGTGGCGCGCATTCCGCTACCGGGCGTGCAACTCAATCGCCAGCTAGGCTACATCCTGCATACCGAACGCACGCTATCGAATGCAGCAAGAGCATTCATGAAACTGCTCGATGCGCAGACATAGTAAGTAGACCATGCTGCAAGCCGCAGACTGATCGCTCTATCGGCTTTATCGATTAAAGGCTCGTGATCACATGTCCAATCCACCGGATAACCCCGTGCTGAACGCCCTTGAACAGCCAGCCTCTATCAGTCTGCCGCTGACAGGCGCGGAGCGCGTCCTCCAGCAAACCCGGCATCGTCTCGAACTGGCACTGGAACTGGCGCAGATGGGCACCTGGGATCTGGACATCATCGGCAACAGGCTGCAAGCCTCGCCGCGAGCATCCGTGCTGCATGGCATGGAGGCGCAGCCCTTCGACGAGGATGGCAGACAGTTCCTCGACAGCCTGCCAGCCGAAGAACGCCATAAAATGCATGCAGCCTATGCTGCAGCTCTTGAAAGCAGGCAGGAATGTTTTCAGGTGACTTACCGGTTTCAGTTGAAGAACGGTACTTCACGTCTGCTTGAAAGCCGTGCACGAATCTATCGTGATGAACAGGGTCAGGCCGTGAAGTTGTCCGGAACCCTGCTGGACATCACTCAACAATGCGTCCAGGCCGCGCTGGAGGCCAGCGAGGAGAAGTTTGCCAAGGCGTTTCACTCAAGCCCGGACTCGATCACCATCACTGAAATCGAGTCCGGCCGTTATGTAGAGGTCAATGACGGCTTCTGTCGCCTGACCGGCTTCAGCGCTCAGGAAGTGCTTGGTCGTACAGCCCACGAAATCGGCATCTGGTCCGACATTGTGCAGCGCGACTACATGATTGACGAGCTGCGCCAGAAAGGTCGCGTGCATCATCGGGAAATGAACGGTCAGGACAAGCATGGCGCACCGTTGGTACTGGACATATCGGTCGAGTTCATCACGCTGAACAATACCGCCTGCCTGTTGATGAACGCACGGGACATCGGCCAGCTGAAAACAGCCCAGGCGCAGATTCAGCATCTGGCTTATCACGACCCGCTCACCGGGCTGCCCAACCGCGCGCTGCTGATGGACCGCCTGAGCCAGCAAGTATCACTGCTTCAGCACCAGAACTTGCGCGGTGCCCTGCTGTTTCTCGACCTGGATCATTTCAAGCACATCAACGACTCACTCGGTCATCCGGTAGGCGACAGCGTCCTGAGCATCATCGCCGCACGTCTGGAAGCCAGCGTACGCCACGAGGACACCGTTGCGCGCCTGGGCGGTGACGAGTTCGTGGTGCTGATCTGCGGCCTGGATGGCTCTCGCGAGGACGTCACTCGGCAGGTTCGCGTGCTGGCCGACAACCTGCGCGAACTGTTGGCCGAACCGATGTTTCTCGACGGTCATCGCCTGCAAGTCACGCCAAGCATCGGCATCGTGCTGATCCCGGATGATGGTCTGGCACCTGCCGACTTGCTCAAACGAGCCGATATTGCGCTGTATCGCGCCAAGGATGCCGGGCGTAATGCATCACAGTTTTTTCATGTGTCCATGCAACAGGCAGTCAGCCAGCGCCTGCGCCTCGAAAACGACCTGCGTCTGGCGCTGACCCGCAACGAGTTTCACCTGCACTTCCAGGCCCAGATCGACAGCCGCGACACTGGCATCACTGGTGCCGAAGCGTTGCTGCGCTGGGAGCATCCTGAATACGGGCTGCTGTCGCCTGACCAGTTTGTCCAGATACTCGAAGAAAGCGGAATGATTCTGGAAGTTGGCAGCCACATTCTGGACGAAGCGTGCAAAACCGGCGGCCTGCTCTTGAAACAGGGGCTGATCGCGAAAGATAAATTCCTGATGGGCGTCAATATCAGCCCGCGCCAGTTCCGCCAGAACGACTTCGTCGAACGTGTGCAACACAGCCTCAAGCTACACCAGTTGCCTGCATCCATGCTCAAGCTGGAAATTACCGAAGGCATCGTCATCCAGAATCTGGACGATACGATTCTCAAAATGCACAGCCTCAAGGCGCTGGGGGTGAGCTTCGCAATGGATGATTTCGGCACCGGATATTCATCGCTGACTTATCTCAAGCGCTTGCCGGTGGATACGCTGAAGATTGATCAGTCATTCGTCCAGGACGCCACCCGCGACCCCAATGATGCAGAAATCATTCGCGCGATCGTGGCCATGGCACAGAGCCTCAACCTGAACGTGATTGCTGAAGGCGTCGAAACCTCAGAGCAACTGGCGTTCCTTGAAAGAGTCGGCTGTTACAACTATCAGGGCTACCTGTTCAGCGAACCGCTGCCAGCACCGCAGTTCGAGAACCTGCTGCAGATCAAGCGGCAGGTGCAGTCAATCGCGCCCTGGGACTGATAACAGAAAAGGCACCCGAAGGTGCCTTTCTTTCAACACGTGCTGTCACCTGACAGATCAGCTGCCCAGCACTTTCTGGGTATTGAGCGGAATTCGCTTCGGTTTGGCTTCTTCCGGCACATTCCGCACCAGATCAATGCTCAGCAAACCATGGGACAGGTCAGCTCCCTTGACCTCGATATTGTCGGCCAGCCTGAAGGACAACTTGAATTCACGCCGGGCAATACCCTGATGCAGGTAGGTGACGTTGCTGTCCTCCTGCTCACGCTTGTTGCCGACGACGGTCAATACGCCCTTTTCAACTTGCAGGTCCAGATCCTGTTCTTGCATACCTGCTGCCGCGATCACGATTCGATAATGATCATCGGTATGCCGCTCCACGTTGTAAGGAGGGTAACCGCTGGCTGTCTCATTTCGCGCCGCCGACTCGAAAAGATCATTGAAGCGGTCGAAACCCACTGAGTTGCGAAACAGTGGAGCCAGAGAAAATGCAGTAGCCATAACAATTCTCCTGTTTATCAGCGAGTGGTTTATGCGACCCGTATTCGGCATCGCCTGATCAGCAAAATAAGGACGACCATTCGCTTTTCAAGAGGCTGTTTTCAGACTTTTTTTGACCGTTCGTCGGGGTTGGTTTCGGGCTCGCAACCCAGCAATACGCTGATGCGATCGCAGTCTGTTTCACGGCGCAGCGTGTTGAACATCAGGATTGCTTCCGGGTAGCTCTTGGTCAGCAGCACCAGCCATTGCTTGAGTCGGCCCGGCGCCTGAATGAGCGTCATCTTGATCAGACATGCCTGCCAGAAAGCACGCAGCATCGGCTGCAACTCGGCCCACGTCATCGGCACCACCTCTTCGCCCTTCTGCGCCGCAGCAATCTGCCGGGCCAGATCGGGACGTGCCACGAGCCCGCGGCCAATCATGATGTCCCGCGCCCCACAGATTTCGCGGCAACGCTGCCAGTCATCAACCGTCCAGATTTCCCCGTTGGCGACCACCGGAACCTTGACCACTTCCTGAATGCGCGCAATCCACTCCCAGTGCGCCGGCGGCTTGTAGCCGTCCACCTTGGTGCGCGCGTGAACGACGATTTGCTCTGCCCCGCCGTCAGCCAATGCCCGCGCGCAATCCAGCGCGCCATCAGTGTTTTCATAACCCAGGCGCATCTTGGCGGTGACGGGGATGTGTCTGGGCACGGCACGGCGCACCTGACTGACGATCGAGTGCAGCAGTTCCGGCTCTTTGAGCAGGATTGCGCCGCCGCGCGAGCGGTTGACGGTCTTTGCCGGGCAACCGAAGTTCAAGTCCAGTACCGGTGCGCCCAATTCGCAGGCGAACGCGGCGTTTTCGGCCAGACACACCGGATCGGAGCCCAATAGCTGGAGCCTTAAAGGCGTACCCGCATCAGTCTTCGCGCCGTTGTGAAACTCCGAAGCGTACTTGTAGAAGTAGTGCGCCGGCATCAAACGCTCGGACACCCGGATGAATTCGGTCACGCACCAGTCGATGCCACCCACTTTCGTCAGTGCATCGCGCAGGATGTCGTCGACCAACCCCTCCATGGGCGCCAGAGCAATTTGCATGGATCACACTCGAAAAAAAGTCCGGCAGTTTACTGCCCGGCGTACGGATTGGGAACGCCGCTTTCGAGAATGGCCGCGCCGTAGCCTTCGACGAACTCCGCGGGCATGCGTTTGGGCCGACCGGTGGACAGTTCGATGCAGACAAAGGTGGTTTGCGCGCGCAGCAGCGTCAGGTTGTCGGCAGGCCGCTTGAGCTGGAAGCAGCGGGTCATTTTCAAGCGTCGGTCCCATTCGACGATCCAGGTCGCCAATTGCAGTTCGTCGCTCTCGTAAGCGCTGGCCAGGTAGTCGATCTCATGCCGGACCACCGCCATTGCCCGGTCCAGACGCCGATACTCGGTCAGGTCCAGGCCCAGATACTGCGAATGCCGCCAGGCGCAGCGCTCCAACCAGGAAACATAGACAGCGTTATTGGCATGCCCCAGCCCGTCAATGTCTTCTGCGCCGACGTTCAGGTCAATGACGAAAGGCGTTGCCCGATCCCAGACCATGCGTGCTCCTGCTTACGTGAGTTCGATTTGCGGGGAGTGTAGCGAAGCCAGGATGGCTGTGTATGAAAGACTGGGTCGTGGGAGCGAACTTGTTCGCGAAGGGGCCGGCATGGTCGCCGAAAATGCGCCGTCTTGAACATTGTCTTCTCGAACAATGCGTACCGCCGTCCCGGTCGCTCCCACGCCCTTTGGCGCAGAAACAGGCGTGTGCACGGAGACGATAGGTGAATACCAGAAGGGAAGGGTTTTTCAAAACCTGAAAAACAAAAGGGCCATTCAATAATCGAATGACCCTTGGTCCCGCAGAGCGGGAAATCGTGGCGTCCCCTAGGGGACTCGAACCCCTGTTACCGCCGTGAAAGGGCGGTGTCCTAGGCCACTAGACGAAGGGGACGCAAAACCTTCAGTCAGGTTCATCGAACGATGAACCCTGGCAAAATTGGTGGAGCTTAGCGGGATCGAACCGCTGACCTCCTGCATGCCATGCAGGCGCTCTCCCAGCTGAGCTAAAGCCCCGGATTTACGCCTCTCGGCGGAGATCAACCTTGCGGCATCACTCGATGAAACTGGCGTCCCCTAGGGGACTCGAACCCCTGTTACCGCCGTGAAAGGGCGGTGTCCTAGGCCACTAGACGAAGGGGACATAACCTTCTCGAAAAGCAAACGGTCGCTGGATCCGTTTGCTTCACATCGCATCAGAGCCGTGCAGCAATACTCTGAAACGCTAGATTTGGTGGAGCTTAGCGGGATCGAACCGCTGACCTCCTGCATGCCATGCAGGCGCTCTCCCAGCTGAGCTAAAGCCCCACATCAGTGGACGGGGCGCATATTAAGCGTGAGTGACAGAGCTGTCAAATTTATTTTCTACAATTTGCAAACTTTTTTGTCGGTAATACAACCACTTACCCTTCTACCCCCGGAAAACCGGGGGCGACTGACAGGAACGGGGAATGCCTCAGGCAATCGAGCCCAGAAGCTTTTCCCATTCCTTGTTTTCTTTCTTGGAAACACCACCCAGCAAATCGAGGGCCTGACGCAGACGGAAGCGGGTCAGGTCCGGGCCGAGGATTTCCATTGCATCGGTCACCGACACCGAGTTGGCCTGACCGGTGATCGCAGCGAACATCAAAGGCATGGCGTCACGCAGCTTGAGCCCCAGATGCTCGACGACCGCCTGGATACACCCCATGATGCGGTCCTTTTCCCACTGACGCAGCGACTCAAGCTTCCACAGGATAAGCTGCATGACCTGACGGACCTGCTCCGGGGACAGCTTCTTGTGCTCGAACAGCTTCGCATCAGGGGTGACGCCACCTGCGAAGAAGAAGCCGGCCAGCGGTGCGACCTGACTGAAGGTCTCTACCCTGCCCTGCACATGGGGTGCGATCTTCATCATGTAGTCGGGGTTCAGTGCCCACGTCTTCAAGCGGCTGGCAAACTCCTCGACCGGCAGATCACGCAACCACTGACCATTGAGCCAGGACAGCTTCTCGATATCGAAAATCGGTCCGCCCAGCGAAACACGCGACAGGTCGAAGTGCTCGACCATTTCCTGCAGCGAGAACTTCTCGCGCTCGTCCGGCATCGACCAGCCCATGCGGCCCAGGTAGTTGAGCATCGCCTCGGGCATGAAGCCCATGCGCTCGTAGAAAGTCACTGAAGTCGGGTTCTTGCGCTTGGACAGCTTGCTCTTGTCGGGGTTACGCAGCAGCGGCATGTAGCACAGCTGCGGCTTGTCCCAACCGAAGTATTCGTACAGCAGGATCAGTTTCGGCGCCGATGGCAGCCATTCTTCGCCGCGCAGGACGTGAGTAATGCCCATCAGGTGGTCATCGACCACGTTAGCGAGGAAGTAAGTTGGCAGCCCGTCGGTTTTCATCAGGACCTGCATGTCCATGCGATCCCACGGGATTTCGACTTCGCCGCGCAGCATGTCCGGGACAACACAGACACCTTCGGTCGGCACTTTCATGCGGATCACGTGTGGCTCGCCCGCCTCCAGGCGGCGCTGCACTTCTTCCTTGGAGAGCAGCAAGGCACGACCGTCATAGCGCGGGGTCTCCCCCTTGGCCTGTTGCTCGGCACGCATCTCGTCCAGTTCTTCGGCGGTGCAAAAGCACGGGAAGGCATGGCCCATGTCGACCAGTTGCTGCGCGTACTTTTTATAGATGTCGCCACGCTCGCTTTGGCGGTATGGGCCGTGCGGACCACCGACGTCCGGTCCTTCGCTCCACTCGATGCCCAGCCAGCGTAGTGCGTCGAAAATCTGTTGTTCGGACTCGCGGGTAGAGCGCAGTTGATCGGTGTCCTCAATGCGCAGGATGAACTCGCCGCCATGCTGTTTGGCAAAGCAGTAGTTGAACAGTGCAATGTAGGCCGTGCCGACGTGAGGGTCGCCAGTGGGCGATGGCGCGATGCGGGTACGAACGGTGGTCATGGAAAATCCCGAAATTGGTCGATCAAGCGCGGAATGTTAACAGGCCGGAGGCATGAGGCTCCAGCACGGGCAATGTGATTGCATTCTTGCTCCGCGCTCGGCGCTGCTCGCAGGGCCCGATGGGTGCTTAAAAAGGCTTTTCCTATCGTGCGTGGGCATGCAGTTCGTGACGCTCTGCGTCACACGGCGGTTCTGGGATGTCAGATGGATTGGGGTTCGACTCAGATTCTCGTTCCCACGCTCCGCGTGGTAATGCCGTTCGTGACGCTCTGCGTCACACAGCGGTTCTGGGGTGTCAGGGGGATTTTCTCCTCCTCTGACTATCGTGCCGACGCTCCGCGTCGGCATGCAGTTCGTGACGCTCTGCGTCACATGGCGGTTCTGTGGTGTCAGGGGGATTGGGGTTCGACTCGAATCGGTTTTTCGCCCCTCGGCGAGTTACTTTGATGGGGCCAAAGTAACCAAACCCCTCGGCTCCGTTTCCGGCCCGACTTCGTCGGGTTCCTTCGCCCTGTCACTGATCCGCGGGTCGCCGCAACGGGCCATCCATGGCCCGGTGCGGCTAGCCTGGCGTCCTGCCAGGCTACCCACGGATCAGCGCCAGGACTCAGCCGTCACTTACGTCGCACTCTGCGTCGCTTGTGCCATCGCGGTGAAAAGCGTTTTAGAGCTGTTTGGCTAAAAGCACGGATGATTATCGTGCCGACGCTCCGCGTCGGCATGCAGTTCGTGACGCTCCGCGTCACACGGCGGTTCTGGGATGTCAGGGGGATTTGTGTTCGGCTCAGGTCAGCTTTTCGCCCCTCGGCGAGTTACTTTGATGGGGCCAAAGTAACCAAACCCCCTGGCTCCGTTTCCGGCCCGACTTCGTCGGGTTCCTTCGCCCTGTCACTGATCCGCGGGTCGCCGCAACGGGCCATCCATGGCCCGGTGCGGCTAGCCTGGCGTCCTGCCAGGCTACCCACGGATCAGCGCCAGGACTCAGCCGTCACTTACGTCGCACTCGGCGTCGTCTGGGCCATCGCGGTTGAAAAGCACTGCGTTGGCAGCGGCCAAGATTTTGCTTATCGTACCGACGCTCTGCGTCGGAATGCAGTTCGTGACGCTCTGCGTCACACGGCGGTTCTGGGATGTCAGATGGATTGGGGGCCGACAACGGCGTGCCAACGCGGAGCATTGGCACGAGGGTCGACTGTGTATCCGTCATACAAATCAAACCGCCAGCAACCGCTCGCGCAACTTGCCGATCTCGTCGCGCATCTGAGCGGCGGCTTCGAACTCCAGGTCGCGGGCCAGTTGGTACATCTTCTCTTCCAGTTGACGAATGCGTTTGTTGATCTCGCTCGGCGAGCGCAGTTCGTTTTCGTAACGAGCATTCTCTTCGGCGGCTTTGGCCATGCCTTTGCGCTTTTTGCTGCGCGAGCCGGGCACGGTCGCGCCTTCCATGATATCGGCAACGTCCTTGAACACGCCTTTGGGGGTGATGCCATGTTCCAGGTTGAACGCCAGCTGTTTCTCGCGACGCCGTTCGGTCTCGCCGATGGCTCGCTCCATCGAGCCGGTAATCCGGTCGGCATACAGAATCGCCCGACCATTGAGGTTCCGTGCCGCTCGGCCAATGGTCTGGATCAGCGAGCGGTCGGAACGCAGGAAGCCTTCCTTGTCGGCATCGAGGATCGCCACCAGCGACACCTCCGGCATGTCCAGACCTTCGCGCAGCAGGTTGATGCCCACCAGCACATCGAACGTACCCAGTCGCAGGTCGCGGATGATCTCGACACGTTCCACCGTATCGATGTCCGAGTGCAGGTAACGCACCCGTACACCGTGGTCGCTCAGGTAGTCGGTCAAATCCTCGGACATGCGTTTGGTCAGCGTGGTGACCAGCACCCGCTCCTCCAGCGCAGTACGCTTGTGGATCTCCGATAACAGATCGTCGACCTGCGTAAGCGCCGGACGGATCTCGATCTGTGGGTCCACCAGGCCGGTCGGGCGCACCACCTGCTCGACGATACGCCCGGCGTGCTCGGCCTCGTAGTTACCCGGAGTCGCCGAGACGAAAATGGTCTGCGGGCTGATGGCCTCCCACTCGTCGAACCGCATCGGCCGGTTATCCAGTGCCGACGGCAGGCGGAAACCGTACTCGACCAGGGTTTCCTTGCGCGACCGGTCACCTTTATACATCGCGCCGACCTGCGGCACGCTGACGTGGGATTCGTCGATCACCAGCAAGGCATCCGGTGGCAGGTAATCGAACAAGGTCGGCGGCGGTGCACCGGACGGACGTCCCGACAGGTAGCGCGAGTAGTTTTCGATGCCGTTGCAGTAGCCCAGCTCGAGCATCATTTCCAGATCGAAGCGGGTTCGCTGCTCCAGACGCTGCGCCTCCACCAGTTTGTTCTGGCTGCGCAGGTATTCCAGGCGCTCCTGCAGCTCGACCTTGATCCCTTCCATCGCCTCGATCAGCGTCTCACGCGGCGTGACGTAGTGGCTCTTTGGGTAGAATGTAAAGCGCGGCAGCTTGCGGATGACCTCGCCAGTCAGCGGGTCGAACGCCGACAGACTCTCGACTTCGTCGTCGAACAGTTCGACCCGGATCGCTTCCAGATCGGATTCGGCCGGGTAGATGTCGATCACATCACCGCGCACCCGAAACGTCGCACGGGCGAAGTCCATGTCGTTGCGGGTGTACTGCAGGTCGGCCAGGCGTCGCAGCAAGGCACGCTGATCGAGTTTATCGCCGCGATCAATGTGCATGACCATGCGCAGATAGGTTTCCGGACTGCCCAGACCGTAGATACACGACACCGTGGTAACGATAATCGCGTCCTTGCGCTCGAGCAGCGCCTTGGTCGCAGACAGGCGCATCTGTTCGATGTGATCGTTGATCGACGCATCCTTCTCGATGAACGTATCCGACGAAGGAACATAGGCCTCGGGCTGGTAGTAGTCGTAATAGGAAACGAAATACTCCACGGCATTATTCGGGAAAAACGCCTTGAATTCGCCATACAGCTGCGCAGCCAGGGTCTTGTTCGGCGCAAGCACCAGTGTCGGTCTCTTGATCTGGGAAATCACGTTGGCGATGCTGAACGTCTTGCCCGAGCCGGTCACCCCCAGCAACGTCTGGTGTGCGAGCCCTGCGTCGATCCCTTCGACCAGTTGACGAATGGCCTCGGGCTGATCGCCGGCTGGCTCAAAACGGGTAACGAGCTGGAACTCGGACATAACCTACCTCTTGATTCGTTCGCGACAGGATCGCGCAAGGGACTCGTCTGCACCTGCCAGACAGGCCATGACGAAATCATCGCCAACGCCCGATCCCGCCGGGAAAAGGCGTGCGATGTCTTGAAATGATGCTTACTAGATGGAGCCATATGCCAGCCTTTCAAGGCGCGCACTTAAAGCATTGAGGTTTGAACGGCACGATCGTTCTGAAAATATGCGCATATACCTCGAAAAAACCCGCCTGAACTGTCGCCCGTCGCAGTGATGCTCTCTATACTAGGCCCTGTTTATGCACCGCTTTGGCGCATTCGGCCGCAGCGTGCATCCCCTACCCACTCTTCATCAAGAGCCGCCGCACAATGAGCCTGTTTTCCGCTGTCGAAATGGCACCCCGCGATCCGATCCTGGGTATCAACGAAGCATTCAACGCCGACACCCGCACCACCAAGGTCAACCTTGGCGTAGGTGTCTACTGTGATGAAGACGGGCGCATTCCTCTGCTGCGTGCCGTGGCTGAAGCTGAAAAAAACCGCGTCGCCCAGCACGCACCGCGCGGCTATCTGCCGATCGACGGTATTGCCGCTTACGATCAGGCCGTGCAAAAACTGCTGCTCGGCACCGACTCCCCGCTGATCGCTTCGGGCCACGTGCTGACCACTCAATCGGTCGGCGGCACAGGCGCCTTGAAGATCGGTGCCGACTTCCTCAAGCAATTGCTGCCCGACGCCGTTGTGGCGATCAGTGATCCGAGCTGGGAAAACCACCGCGCACTGTTCGAAACCGCAGGTTTCCCGGTACAGAACTACCGCTACTACGACGCAGCCACGCACGATGTGAATCGCGCAGGCATGCTCGAAGACCTGCAGGCCCTGCCGGACAACTCGGTTGTCGTGCTGCACGCCTGCTGCCATAACCCGACCGGCGTCGACCTGAACCTTGAAGACTGGAAAAAGGTTCTTGACGTGGTCAAGGCCAAGGGCCATGTACCGTTTCTGGACATGGCTTACCAGGGCTTTGGTCAAGGCATTCAGGAAGATGCTCTGGCAGTGCGCCTGTTCGCCGAGTCGGGCCTGACCTTCTTCGCGTCCAGCTCGTTCTCCAAATCGCTGTCGCTGTATGGCGAACGCGTGGGTGCACTGTCGATCATTACCGAATCCAAGGAAGAAACCGCTCGTGTCCTGTCACAGGTCAAGCGCGTGATCCGCACCAACTACTCCAACCCGCCGACGCACGGTGCAATCATTTCTGCTGCGGTCCTCAACGATCCGGCACTGCGTGCGCTATGGGAACAAGAGCTGGGCGAAATGCGTTTGCGCATTCAGGGCATGCGCAAAGCCATGGTTGAGCGTCTGGCCGATAATCCGGCTGGCCAGGACTTCAGCTTCGTCGCCCGTCAGTGCGGCATGTTCTCCTACTCCGGCCTGACCGCCGAGCAGGCCCATCGTCTGCGCAGCGAGTTCGGCATCTACGCGCTGGACACCGGGCGTATCTGTGTGGCCGCGCTGAATCAGAAGAACATCGACGTAGTGTGTGACGCGATCAAAAAAGTGCTCTGATTGCGCTGCGCGTATCTTTAGCAGCAAACCTGTTCGCGAAGGCTATATTCCGCTCGATGCATCCCATGCGACGTACCGGCTCTTCGCGAACAGCGCTTACCCGACAGTTGCACACGCAGCACCCCAGCCAGCATCACCATTCGGCAACTGAATCGAACGATCCCCATTGTGCCCCCTCGAAACTGTGTCAGAACATTTTCTGAAACCGATATCGAGGTACTCATGTCTATCGAACCGCAACGTCAGAAAGAACCCACGCCAAATCAGGACGCACCTGCCAGCCCGGGCCCGGACCGCAACGATCCGGCAATCGAGCCGCAAGTCGGTGACGTCAAACCCGAGACTGAAAAGGGCAATGGCCAGAGCCAAGGCCAGACGCCTTCCCCAAGCCAGTCACAGACTCAGTCGCAGAGCCAGTCAACCAGCGACAGCGCCTATGTACCTGACCATGAGCCGGAAGAAAAAACCGAGGATTTGCGCAATCATCAGCCAACCACTGGCGTTGACGCCGATATCGATACACCCGGCGGCTGATTCCCGGCAAGCGCATTTGGGCCGCATGGCCCAAACGCTTTGCTTGCCGTTCTCAGCGATCAGCCTCTTCGCTTATCACTTGCACCTCATACGCAGGATCAGCCTTGATCTGCTGTTCAGTGAACGGCAATACCTGCCACTGCTTTTTTGAAAACGCTTCAGTCTGGTCGCTTGAATGGGGTGACCGTGGATTGCTCGATTCCGAGAACGCCAGTAACCCCTGCGCCTTGGGGCCCTGCTCGTCGAACGACACCACTTGCAGGTAGCTGGTGCCACTGACCACCTCGCGCTTACCGTCCTTGCCGGCCACCGTTTGCATGGCGTTGTAGACGCCGAGCCCGGCCGGACCGCCGTGAATCGGGATCTGCTTGCCGCTGATGCTGGAAACCTGAATGTCGCCCCATTTACTGCCTGCCGAGAGGCCTGCCCTGGTCAGTTCATCGACGGCTGCGAGCATGGCCGCGCGCAGTGCGGTGGCAACAGAAGGGTTTTCAATCGCCAGCCCGCTCGGCGTACGAGCCGGGTCCTGCGGATCGAATGCAACGCGCCACCGCGAGGCAACAGCCTGCATGGACGTCATGATCTTCTGGAAGTAGACGAAGCCGATGCCACTGTTCAGGTCAGCCCGTCCGTCCCAGTCTTTCAGTGCAGCGCACAACGGTGCCAGACGAGCAGTATCATCACCCAGCTCCGAGGCACAGAATTTGAGCAGATCCGGCAGCACTTGTCTGGCCTGATACACCTCGTTGTCCATGACCATCGCCTGCAGGTCTTCGACGCTGACTTTGCCAGCCTGCCGCAGGCTGCCCAGCCGATCCAGCGCAAAACGCGCCCGCTGACCCAGCGGCTGACCGTCCTGGCTGATCAGCGGCGAAAAGCCCTTCAGCGGTGCGGCGGGATTGACCATCCAGGCCGAGTCGTTGGAATGCTGCACAAAGTCGCTGCGCAACAGTTGCGGCTGGCGGGAGGACGGATAGATGCCTGGCTGTACCGCATCGGCGGAGACCTCCCAGTTGCACTCACCGCGTGAGCCGTCGAGTACGATCAGCTCCGTGCCGATGCGCGGATCACTGCACCTGGCGAGCCTGGCGGCGTCAACGTTCGGCACCACCGAGAGGTTCATGTACAGCGCCTGCCCTTTGGCATCGACTGCCAGGGTGTTGACCCACGGAATACCCTGAAGGCGGTGGACCGATTCCTCGAATGACTTGAGGCTGTCGGCCCTGTCCATCGAATACCACTGCTGCAGCACGCGGTCGTTTTCCAGATTGGCATCGCGCAGGCTGTAGGCAAACTTGCTGTCCCAGTCCAGCTTGCCTGGCCATCGCACCACCGGCCCGAACCTCGACGAATAGACAATGCGCGGCACAGACTTGAAACTGCCATCCGGCTGCTTCACCTCGATACTCACCGGCTGCTGACCCATCGCAACCGATTGGCCATCCAGCAGGTAACGCGTGGAGTCCTTCGGGTCGAGCTGCAAGCGATGCAAGGTGAAGTGTTTCGACGTGTCGACGGTATGGGTCCAGGCCAGATGCCGGTTGAACCCTATATTGATCAGCGGCAGCCCCGGCAACGCCGCACCCATCACGTCGAGCCTGCCAGGAATAGTCAGGTGCATTTGATAGAAGCGCATGCCACCGCCCCATGGAAAATGCGGGTTGGCCAAGAGCATGCCGCGCCCGTTGGCAGACAGATCGTGCCCTATCGCCACGGCGTTGCTGCCGCGCTCCAGAGCGAAGTGCTGGTTGCGCTGGGCGGCCAATTGCAGCGCCCGATCTTGCTGATGGCCGGCCTGAGCGGGCTTTTGCAGCGCAGGCGGCATGGCACCGGCCAGCGCCTCGGTGAATTGCCCCACGCCGCCCTCGACCAGCAAGCGACGAGTCAGGCGCACAAGATCATCAGTCGTGATCGGCCGAACCCACTCGGCGGCACACGGTTGCGGCAACCCCGTGGTTTTCTGTTCAGCCAGCGAACGGTTGTAACCCGCGACATAGCCCTGCATCAATTGGCGAATCTCGAGCGGCTGCGCTTTCCAGAAATCTGCCAGCGCCTCGGGCGCATTGAGCCACTTGAACAACAGGTCGCTGGCCATGTTACTGCGCTGTTCAAGGGTCGCCTTGTCCGGCCCGAAATAGCGCGAACGCTCGCCGTTGACGGTGACAATCTCATTGGCCAGCAGGCACAGGTTGTCCTGTGCATAGGCATAGCCGATGCCGTAACCCAGGCCACGCTCATTGGCCGCGACGATATGCGGCACGCCAAAAGCGGTACGCCGGATCTCGGCGCTGGCGGCCTGACGATCATCGCCAACCAGGGCATGCGCGGGCGATACCAGCACGAAGGAAAGACCTGCAAAGACAAAACTGCACAGGGGTCTGGAAATAATCACGCTGACTCCAACTCGACGAGACGACCCGAATTAGCCGCTCCCCTTAAACGAAGCTCAGGGTCGAAATTTACCCGCGCACTGCAACCTGCTGTCGACGCTAAATTCCCGCCTCCATCCCTCGTTTAAAGGGCAGCTCTCTATAAAGAGCCGTTCTGCAGCCCTGGTCCGTCGACCGGCTGATTTTTCCCACGCAGGAACCTGCATGAAACGCTCTCGCCATCCTCGACGCGCCCTTCTGTTGGCGCTGTGCCTGTTCCCGGTCATCGCTGTGTGTGCCTGGCAGATCATGCCTGACAGCAAGGACCCTGCATCGACCGTCACGGTGACCCGCAGCAATATCGAGAACAGCGTCACTGCGCTGGGCACCTTGCAACCCCGCAGCTATGTGGACGTCGGCTCACAGGCCACCGGGCAGATCATGAAAATCCATGCGCAGGTCGGTGATCAGGTCAAGGAAGGCGACTTGCTGGTAGAAATCGATCCGTCGACGCAAAAAGCCAGGCTGGACGCCGCGCGTTATGCCATTGAAAACCTCAAGGCCCAGCTTCAGGAACAGCGCGCGCTGCATGAACTGGCCGAACAGAAGCAGCAGCGTCAGAAGCGCCTGGCGGCAGGCGGGGCAACGCGGGCCGAGGATGTGCAGGCTGCGGAGTCTGAATTCCGCGCCACTCAGGCACGGGTCGACATGTTCAAGGCGCAGATCCTCGAAGCCCAGGCAGCGCTGCGCAGTGACGAGGCCGCGCTGGGCTATACGCGCATCTATGCACCCATGAGCGGCACGGTGGTCGCGCTGGATGCCCGCGAAGGTCAGACACTGAACGCGCAACAACAGACGCCGCTGATTCTGCGCATCGCCCGATTGTCGCCGATGACGGTCTGGGCTGAAGTCTCGGAAGCCGATATCGGCCATGTCAAACCCGGCATGACCGCCTATTTCACTACCCTGAGCGGCGGCAATCGGCGCTGGAGCAGCACCGTGCGGCAGATCCTGCCAGTGCCGCCCAGGCCGCTGGATCAGGCCAATCAGGGCGGCGGCAGCCCGAGCAGTGCGCGCAAGAGCGGCGGCGGCCGGGTCGTGCTGTACACCGTACTGCTGGACGTCGACAACAGCGATCAGGCGCTGATGGCAGAAATGACCGCACAGATATTCTTCGTCGCCGGCAGCGCACAGAATACCCTCACCGCGCCGTTGGCAGCGCTGCGAAGCGGACCGCAGACCGATGTGCAGACCGCGCAGGTGCTATCCGCCAATGGTGATGTGCACGACCGTCAGGTACGCACCGGCATCAGCGACCGCCTGCGCGTGCAGGTTCTCGACGGATTGAATGAAGGCGATCGCCTGCTGCTGCCTTCCTCTGTCGGCAGCGGGGGCTGAATGCACACGCCAATGATTGACCTGCGCGCCATCCGCAAATCCTACGGCGGTGGCGACAGCCCGCTGGTCAACGTGCTGCGCGGTATCGATCTGTCGATCCACGCAGGCGAATTCGTGGCGATTGTCGGCGCCTCCGGCTCCGGCAAGTCGACATTGATGAACATTCTCGGCTGTCTGGATCGCCCGACGTCGGGCGAATACCTGTTCGCCGGAGAGAATGTCGCCGAGCTGGGCAGCGACGAACTCGCCTGGCTGCGCCGTGAGGCGTTCGGCTTCGTGTTTCAGGGCTATCACCTGATCCCGTCCGGCTCGGCACAGGAAAACGTCGAGATGCCGGCGATCTACGCCGGTATGCCCGCCGCAGAGCGCCACGCCCGAGCCGCGGCCCTGCTCGACCGGCTAGGCCTGGCGTCGCGCACCGGCAATCGCCCGCACCAGTTATCCGGCGGTCAACAGCAACGGGTGTCCATCGCGCGCGCACTGATGAATGGCGGACATATCATCCTCGCCGACGAACCCACCGGCGCGCTGGACAGTCACAGCGGCGCGGAGGTGATGACGCTGCTGGACGAACTGGCCAGCCAGGGTCACGTGGTGATCCTGATCACCCATGACCGGGAAGTCGCCGCCCGCGCCAACCGGGTCATCGAGATCAGCGACGGCCTGGTGGTCAGCGACACCGCCCGCGATCTGTCCGGACCGCTGTCAGCCAACCCCGCTGCGCTGCAGGCGGTCGATCTGCGCAAGCGCCTGAACGAGGGCAGCGGCAACCGAGGCGCCTGGAAAGGCGAACTGCTCGACGCACTTCAAGCGGCCTGGCGAGTTATGTGGATCAACCGTTTTCGGACCGCACTGACGCTGCTGGGCATCGTCATCGGCGTTGCTTCTGTGGTGGTCATGCTGGCCGTTGGCGAAGGCAGCAAACGCCAGGTCATGGCGCAGATGTCCTCGTTTGGTTCCAACATCATTTACCTCAACGGCAAGGCCCCCAACCCGCGCGCGCCCAAGGGCATCATCACGCTTGAGGAAGTCGCGGCGCTGGGCGAGTTGCCCGAAGTCAAAATGATCATGCCGGTCAATGGCGGACAGGCCGGAGTGCGCTACGGCAACGTCGATCACTCCAGCTACGTCGGCGGCAACGACACGCACTTTCCGGCGATATTCAACTGGCCCGTAGTGGAAGGCAGTTACTTCAGCGAAGCGGACGAACAAAGCGCAGCGGCCGTGGCAGTCATCGGTTACAAAGTTCGGCAGAAACTGTTTGGCGAGCATGCCGACCCTTTAGGCCAGTACATTCTGATCGAAAACGTACCCTTTCAAGTGGTCGGCGTACTTCAGGAGAAAGGTGCTACGTCGGGCGATCTGGACAGCGACAACCGCATTGCCATTCCCTACTCGGCAGCCAGCATCCGCCTGTTTGGCTCGCAAGATCCCGAGTACATCACCATCGCCACCCGCGATGCCAACAATGTCAGACAGGCCGAACAGGCGATCCGCAACCTGCTGCAACGCTTGCATAACGGCAAACAGGATTACGAGCTGACCAACAACGCGGCAATGATCCAGGCCGAAGCACGCACCCAGAACACGCTGTCGCTGATGCTCGGGTCGATTGCTGCCATCTCGTTGCTGGTCGGTGGCATCGGTGTGATGAACATCATGCTCATGACCGTGCGTGAACGCACCCGTGAAATAGGCATCCGCATGGCCACAGGCGCACGGCAGAGCGACATCCTGCGGCAGTTCCTTACCGAAGCGGTCATGCTTTCCGTGGTCGGCGGGCTGGCCGGTATCGTGCTTGCACTGGGCATGGGCGCCGCGCTGTTGCTGAGCAAGGTGGCCGTTGCGTTCACTGTACCCGCCGTGGCCGGAGCATTTGCCTGCGCGCTGGTCACCGGCGTGATCTTCGGTTTCATGCCTGCCCGCAAAGCTGCCCGGCTCGACCCGGTTGCGGCCCTCACCAGTGAATGATCAATCAATGAAGCCGAGCCTTTCCCTTTTGACGGTCTGCCTGCTACTGAGCGCCTGCAATACCCCTGCCCCGCGCCTGGACGGCGGCATTCAGCCACCTGCAAGCTGGGCGTTTGCCAAGAGCGCTGCCGCCCAGCGCAGCGATGCCCGCTGGTGGCAGCAGTTCGGCAGCCCGCAATTGAATCGTCTGATCGAGCAAGCCAGTCGCGACAGCCACGAAGTCGCTGCAGCAATGGCACGCGTGCGTCAGGCTCAGGCAAGCGCTGTCATCGGCGGCGCGCCATTGCTCCCTGAACTGGCGTTTGACCTGCGCGGCGAACGTAACAAGTTCGTGCGCAACAGCGACCGCAAGGCCAACCCTTCCGACGACAACAACACCAACAACTTCACCAGTGACCTGACCGCCAGCTATGAAGTGGACTTCTGGGGCGGTATCGCAGCCGGACGGGCCAGCGCGCTCCAAAGCCTGCGGGCCAGCGAGTTCGATCAGGCGACTGTACAACTGACACTGCTCGGCAACGTCGCCGACCGTTATGCGCAAACTCTGGCGGCACGCGAGCAAGGCCGGATTGCCGGGCTGAATCTGGCCAACGCGCAAAGCGTGCTGCGCCTGGTGCAGACGCGCTATGAATCAGGCTCGGCCACTGCACTGGAACTGGCGCAGCAGAAGAATCTGGTCGCGACCCAACAGCGCGAACTGCCACGCGTTCAGCAACTGGCCAACGATCAGTTGATCACTCTGGCAGCGTTGCTCGGTCAGCCCGTGCAGAACCTGCACCTTGGCGATCAGCCCTTCGACACCCTGAATTGGCCGGACATTGGCCCCGGCCTGCCCAGCGATCTGTTGACCCGTCGCCCTGACCTCGCCAAGGCCGAGGCTGAACTGGCGGCGGCACAGGCCAATGTTACCGTCGCCCGCGCCGCCATGCTGCCCAAACTGACCCTGAGCGCCAGGCTGGGCACCGAAACCACCCGCGCCGAAGACTGGCTGCGTGCGCCGTTCAGTAGCCTGGCTGCCGGCCTGGTAGGACCGATCTTCAACAATGGTCGTCTAAGTGCCGAACGCGACAAAGCGACGGCACGCCAGGAAGAACTGCTGGAAATCTATCGCGGCGCGATCGTCAACAGCTTCGCCGACGTGGAAAAAGCCCTGAACAGCATCAGCGGACTGGACCAGCAGCGCTACTGGCACGAAGAAGAACTCAAACAGGCGCAAACCGCCTTCAACATCGCCCAGAGCCGCTATGAAGAAGGTGCCGAGGACTTACTGACGGTACTGGAAACCCAACGCACGCTGTACCTGGCGCAGGACGTGAGCGTGCAGTTACGGCTGGCACGGGTGCAGGCGAGCATCGCACTGTACAAAGCGCTGGGCGGCGGCTGGCAGGTGCGCTGAGCGTCACGCAAGGAACAATACTCTCACCACTATCGTGCGGCGCTCCGCGTCGCACGCCGTTCGGGACGCTCCGCATCCTCTTTGCGAGGCAGAGCGCCGCGAGCTGCATTCCCACGCTGGAGCGTGCGGAACGATAATCGCACCACCACTATCGTGCGGCGCTCTGCGTCGCATGCCGTTCGGGACGCTCCGCGTCCTCTTTGCGACGCAGAGCGTCGTGAACTGCATTCCCACGCTGGAGCGTGCGGAACAATAATCCCACCACCACTATCGTGTGGCGCTCTGCGTCGAATGCCGTTCGGGACGCTCCGCGTCCTCTTTGCGCAGTTGAGCGTCGCGAGCTGCATTCCCACGCTGGAGCGTGCGGAACGATAATCCCACCACCACCATCGTGCGGCGCTCTGCGTCGCGTGCCGTTCGGGACGCTCCGCGTCCTCTTTGCGACGCAGAGCGTCGTGAACTGCATTCCCACGCTGGAGCGTGCGGAACGATAATCCCACCACCACTATCGTGCGGCGCTCTGCGTCACATGCCGTTCGGGACGCTCCGCGTCCTCTTTGCGACGCAGAGCGTCGCGAGCTGCATTCCCACGCTGGAGCGTGCGGAACGATAATCGCACCACCATCGTGCGGCGCTCTGCGTCGCATGCCGTTCGGGACGCTCCGCGTCCTCTTTGCGACGCAGAGCGTCGCGAGCTGCATTCCCACGCTGGAGCGTGCGGAACGGTAATCCCACCACCACTATCGTGCGGCGCTCTGCGTCGCATGCCGTTCGGGACGCTTCGCGTCCTCTTTGCGCAGTTGAGCGTCGCGAGCTGCATTCCCACGCTGGAGCGTGCGGAACGATAATCCCACCACCACCATCGTGCGGCGATCTGCGTCGCATGCCGTTCGGGACGCTCCGCGCCCTCTTTGCGACGCAGAGCGTCGTGAACTGCATTCCCACGCTGGAGCGTGCGGAACGATAATCCCACCACCACTATCGTGCGGCGCTCTGCGTCGCATGCCGTTCGGGACGCTTCGCGTCCTCTTTGCGCAGTTGAGCGTCGCGAGCTGCATTCCCAAGCCGGAGCGCTGGGAACGATAACCTCCACTGCCGCTCGCTAAAACCACCTGTCCGGCAACAGATTGCGCGCATACCAGGGCCGGCGCGGCACGCGGCGCAGCAGGTTGCTCAGTTTGTCATCCGCCGCAAACGTGATGCGCAGCGCGAGCTTCATGACTTCCGGGTCCATTTCCATGGTCTTGCCGGCGATCTGTCCCGGCACAGTGCTGCAACCGTGAGTGTCCGGACCCAGCCACGGATCACTGACTTCAACCCAACGACCCGGAGCGAACCAGGGCACGCCGTTGACATCAAGGCGCTTCACCTCGCCGGGATGAAAGCGCTCGTGAGCACGGAACCAGTCGTCGATGCGGTCGTCGATCCAGCCGTGAAACATCCAGAACACAGGATTCACATGCGACGAAAAAGGATCGGCCAGAAAGTCGTTTTCAGGCTCGAACCAGCGCTCGGCGAAATCATCCGAGCGACGTGCCATCGGCACCGGCTGGCCGTTGGCGGGATCGCGGGCCACCGATGCCCAGCGCATATGCAGCCAGTCATGCAGCTCCAGCTCGACCTGCGAGCCAAACTGGCCAAGGGTCAGCCTCGACAGAAAGCGCGGATCGCGATACTGCGACTCCCAGACCTGAAAATGCGTATGAAACGTCTCATGGCTTTTGATATCACTGACCAGTTGGGTGTATTCCTCGTCACCGTGCGCCAGCCAGTCTGGCGGCAGTGAACAACCGTCGTGGTTATCGAAATAGCGGGCAAAGCCAAGGCGATCGCGCTCCAGCTCAGGCTGCGGCAACGGAAAACGCGGCCATGACGGCAGGTCCTGAATCCGGCGCGCCTGAATCAGCATGTGCCGGTGCATATAAAAGAAGTCCTCGCCCGACCCGTTACGATCCTTGTGCGGGCCACGGGCATCGCGCTCGTTCGCGCGCGGCCCCGGCTGCCAGCCGATCCCGCGCAGGGCGTCACGCTTGTCTTCGGGCAGCTTGTGCCATTTGTCCCGGGAGGCATGCCACAGTTGATGAAACAGGCGGTGCTCTCTGGAAACCAGCCAGGCCAGAAACGGTGGACTCAGACCGACCCGTTCGCGCGCCTCGGGAAACACCTGTTTGATCGCGATCAGGCGGTTTTCCAGCTCCGGCAGAGCCAACGGCCGGTCCAGACGTTCGATACGCCCGCTCAAGGTGCCGCTGCCCGCGTTGCCGAACGCACCCCAGACCTCATCGAGGGTCAGGCTGAATTCGTAATCCGGGGTATCGCTGTGCGGATCGTCGCCGGCATGACCGTCAATGACCCGCAGATAGAGCTTTGCCGCATTGGCCGGCTGCAGGTCGCCGATTACCCGAAAACGCGGCAGCGCATCGCTGCGCAGGTGCTCAGCCGTATCGATGTAACCGCGCAGGGCGCGACCGCGCGGGGCAATGTCGAGAAACATTTCCAGACCGTCGAGCGGTGCACCGGCCAGCCCGGCATCGCGCCCCTCGAAACGCAGGGTCCACACGCCACGCAGCTTGTCGGCCAGGCGCTGAGTAGCGGTATCGGCAGGCCCGGCCGTAGCTTCGCCCGGCGTCACGGGCTCGTCGACCCGCGTGAGTTCCCGATGCGCGTAATAAGCCGCCGGAACTGCCGCGCCGGTCAGCGCCAGACCCGCTATGAACCCTCGTCGAGAAATCGTCATTACCCTACCTGTTCCAGCACCGAGACAGCCTTATCCAAGCTAGAACGTAAACCCGACAGACAAATTTAGCGCGTCGCCCGCATCCACCACCTTGCGCTAAATTTTTTGCCTATCCGCTCGTTCTCCACCAGATAGCAACGGCCCTTGCAGGCTGCGCAACGGTTAACCAGACGAGACGGAAATGACAAGACCGCGTTGGAAAAAGGCTCTCTTCATCGGCCTGCCACTGGCTCTGGCCATCAGTGCAGGCGCGGGCTTTCTTGCCTGGAACTACTGGTCGCCGGCCGGCTACCCGGTCAAGGTCATGAAACAGGCCGACGACCTGCAAGAGCGGATCATTTCCTTCGACAGTCACATCACGGTGCCGATGAAATTCGGCAGCGAGGGCAACGAAGCCGACAAGGACGGCTCAGGGCAGTTCGACCTGGTAAAAACCGCACGCGGACGCTTGTCCGGCGCAGCCCTGACGGTGTTCGGCTGGCCGGAAATCTGGAACGGCGACAACGCGCCGCATCGTCCGACGCCCGGCTTTGTCGATGAAGCACGCCATCAGCAGGAAGTGCGCTACAGGATCATCACCGGCATGGTTCGTGATTTCCCCAATCAGGTCGGCATCGCCTACACCCCCGACGACATTCGCCGCCTGCACGGCGAAGGCAAATTTGCGATCTTCATCAGCATGCTCAATGCCTACCCGCTGGGCAATGACCTGAGCCTGCTGGACCACTGGACAGCGCGCGGCATGCGCATGTTCGGTTTCAGTTACGTGGGCAATAACAGCTGGGCCGACTCTTCGCGCCCCCTGCCCTTTCTCAACGACACGCCCGATGCACTGGGCGGCCTGTCGGAAATCGGCAAGCAGGCCGTGCAGCGCCTCAACGACCTGGGCGTGATCATCGATGTGTCGCAGATGTCGAGCAAGGCGCTGGAACAGGTCAGCCAGTTGAGCCGCACGCCGATGGTCGCGTCGCATTCGGCACCACGTGCGCTGGTGGACATCCCGCGCAACCTCAGTGACGAAGAAATGCAGCTCATCAAGCGCAGTGGCGGCGTGGTGCAGATCGTGGCGTTCCCGGCCTATCTGAAGCCGTTGAGCCAGAAGACCCAGGACAAGCTCAACGCCCTGCGCAAGGACTTCGACCTGCCGCCACTGCCGAATCTGGCCATGGCGCTGATGCCCGGCGACCCGATCATCACGGTCTGGCCGGAGCAGCGCTTTGGTGCCTACGCCAGCAAGCTGTACGCGATTCTCGAGGAAGAACCCAAAGCCACGGTCAAGGACTTCGTCGACGCCATCGATTACACCGTCCGCAAAATCGGCATCGACCATGTCGGCATCAGCTCCGACTTCAACGACGGCGGCGGCGTAAAAGGCTTCAACGATGTCAGCGAAATCCGCAACGTGACGGCCGAGCTGATCGAGCGCGGTTACGCGGAAGCAGACATCACCAAGCTCTGGGGCGGCAATTTTCTGCGCGTCTGGGAACAGGTGCAGGCGTCGGCACAGCCGGCGGCCAGACAATGACCCTTTCAGACGCCTCTAACCGACCATCAGGCAATATCGCTCATGACTGATCGCAGAACGTTCCTCAAACAGGCCGGAGTGGTGGCTGCAGTCTTGCCACTGGGCTCAGGACTTGCGTCCGCGGCCATCACGGCGGCACCCGCATCGGCATCAGCAGACAAATGGGTGCGCTTGAAGCAGCTCTTCGATCAGGACCCGGACTACGTCCACCTTTCCAACTTTCTGGTCACCTCGCACCCCAAACCGGTCCGCGACGCGATCGAAGCGCATCGCGCGCATATCGACCGCAACCCGGGCCTGGCCATGGACTGGGATTTGGGGGAAACCGAACGGCGCGAACATGAGGTTCGTGTCTGGGCAGGCAAATACCTGAACGCCCAACCCGGCCAGATCGCCCTGACCGGCAGCACCACCGAGGGGCTGGCGATCATTTACGGTGGTGTTCATGTGCGCCCGGATCAAGAGATCCTGACCACCGAGCACGAGCATTCCTGCACCCGCGACATCCTCAAGTTCCGCCAGCAGCGCGAAGGTACCCAGGTACGCAAGATCCGTCTGTTCAAAGACCCGGCAACGGTCTCGGCGGACGAAATCATCGGCTCCATCGCACGCAGCATTCAGCCGAAGACGCGGGTATTGGGCATGACCTGGGTCCAGTCCGGCAGCGGGGTGAAACTGCCGATCGGTGCCATCGGCGATCTGGTCGAAGAACACAACCGCAACCGCGACGACAAGGACCGCATTCTGTATGTGGTCGACGGCGTGCACGGGTTCGGCGTCGAGAACCTGGATTTCCCGGACATGAAGTGTGACTTCTATGTCGCCGGCACCCACAAGTGGCTGTTTGGCCCGCGCGGCACCGGCATCGTCTGCGCACGCTCGGAGCAGGTGAAAGACGTCACGCCGCTGATCCCCACGTTCTCGGAAGCCACCGGCTTCAGCACGATCATGACGCCCGGAGGCTATCACTCGTTCGAACACCGGTGGGCACTGAACGAGGCGTTCAAGCTGCACCTGCAACTGGGCAAGGCTGACGTGCAGGCACGTATTCATGAGCTCAACGGCTACCTCAAGCAGCGCCTCAAGGCTCAGCCCGGCGTCGAACTGGTGACGCCCATGGACCCTGCACTCTCGGCGGGTTTCAGCTTCTTCCGCCTCAAGGGCCAGTCCTGCGACGAAGTGGCTGCCTGGCTGATGAAACAACGCATGGTCGTCGACGCAGTAAGCCGCGACGTCGGCCCCGTGGTACGCACCGCGCCAGGATTGCTGAACAACGAGGCCGAAATCGATCGTTTCATGGCCCTGCTCAGCCAGCGCGCCTGATGCGCATGCACAGAATCAACTGTTTTTCCGTTTCCTATCGAGACCCGTCATGAAAACAACACTGCTGTCCCTTTCCGCCGTGCTCGGCCTGCTGCTCTGCGACGCCGCTCTCGCCGCCACGCCGACGCCCGCCCCCGGCAAGGTGTTCAAGGACTGCAAGGACTGCCCGGAGATGGTCGTGCTGCCTGCAGGCACCTTCACCATGGGTGCGCCCGAAGAGGAACTGGGTCGTCAACCGGACGAAGGTCCGCTGCATGACGTGACCTTCGCCAAACCCTTCGCCATCAGCCGTTTTCAGGTGCTGAGCGGCGAGTGGAATGCCTATATCAAGAGCTCCGGCTACACGATGCCGGATGGCGATACCCGGCCAGGACGCGAGTGTAAGGCTGGCAAGCCTCGCTATCCACTCGGTGCTCGCCAGCCTGCCGTATGCATGGACTGGAACGAAGCCAAAGCCTATGTCGAATGGCTGTCGAAAAAGACCGGCAAGTCCTACCACATGGTCAGCGAGGCCCAGCGCGAATACGCGGCACGCGGCGGCAGCAAGGGCTCGTTCCCGTTCCCGATGGACGAAGGCAAGCCCTACAGCATCGCCAGACACGCCAACACCTACGGCCCGGAAGACGGTTTCAGCTACACGGCACCCGCTGGCAGCTACAGCCCCAACGATTTCGGCATCTACGACGCCCACGGCAACGTTTATGAATGGACGGCCGATTGCGAGACCAGCAATTACAACGGCGCACCCACCGATGGCAGCGCATGGCTGGCCGGTGATTGCACCTGGAAAATGATTCGCGGCAATGACTGGACCGAAGCGCCGATCTTCTCCCGCTCCGGCAACCGCAACAGCCGTCAGCCGGATGTCCGCGGCGACTGGCTGGGTTTCCGGGTCGCCCGCGACCTTTGACGGACTTCATGCGCGCCTGTGGCCTGCGACCAGCGCGGGCCGCATTCACGGACACTGACGAGACACACCATGACCCGCAAAACTGAAAGCCTCGCCCGGGAAACCCTGAGAATCCTCAAGCCGTTCTGGTGGCTGGTGGCGCTGTCAACCGTGCTGGGGATCGTCAGCGGCCTGAGCGTCACCGGCCTGCTGGCCACCATCAACAATGCGATGAACATGCCCGGCGGTCCTGACACGCATACCGCGCTGCTGTTCGCCGGCTTGTGCGTGCTGACCCTGGCCTGTTCGACACTGTCCAATCTGTCGACCAACTACGTCGGCCAGCGAGTCGTTGCCAACCTGCGCCGCGAGCTGGCCGCCAAGGTGCTGGTCGCGCCCATCGAGCAACTCGAGCGGTATCGCGCGCACCGCCTGATTCCGGTGCTGCTCAACGACGTCAACACCATCAGCACCTTTGCCCTGTCGGTCGCGCCGATGGTCATCTCGTTCACTGTAACGCTCGGCTGCCTGACCTATCTGGCGCTGCTGTCCTGGCAGATTCTGGCGCTGACGGTACTGACCGTGGTACTCGGCACGGGCGCACAGTACCTGGCTCATGCATTCGGCATGCGCAGCATTCTGGCCGCACGCAACAGCGAGGACGAGTTGCAGAAGCACTACCAGGCCCTGTCCGCAGGAGCCAAGGAGTTGCGCATTCAGCGCAAGCGCCGTCAGCACATGCTCGACGAAAAGATTCACGGTGCCACCGAGCACATCTGCCGCTCGAACATTCGTGCCGCGAACATTTTTGTCAGTGCCGAAACCTTCGGCTCAATGCTGTTCTTTGCCGTGATCGGCATGGCCATTGCCTTTCAGGCGCTCTGGCCCACAACCGAAAAGACCGTGCTGGGCGGCTTCGTGCTGGTGATGCTGTACATGAAAGGGCCGCTGGAGCGTCTGATTACCGCCCTGCCCGGCATCAGCCGCGCGCAGATCGCCATGCGCCGCATTGCCGAGCTTTCGTGGAAGTTCTCCAGCCCCGAGCCGCACTTGCTGGTCAGCGACCGTCCCAGCTCGCTGGCCAATATGCATACGCTTGAGCTGTGCAACCTGCGCTATGACTACCCGCCTGTCGAGGGCGGCGACGCCTTCCACCTCGGCCCGGTCAACCTGAGCATCAAACAGGGCGATATCGTGTTCATCGTCGGTGAGAACGGCTGTGGCAAGACCACGCTGATCAAGCTGCTGCTGGGCCTGTACACGCCGCAGCAGGGCGAGATCCGCCTCAACGGCAAGACCGTCAGCCCGGAAAACCTGGACGACTACCGCCAGTTGTTCACCACGATTTTTGCCGACTACTACCTGTTCGACGAGCCACTGCAGGGCGAGGCCGCGCTGCCGGAAGACGCGGGCAAATACCTGGAGCGACTGGACATCGCGCACAAGGTAAGCATCAAGGACGGCGCGTTTACCACCACCGACCTGTCGACCGGGCAGCGCAAACGTCTGGCGCTGATCAACGCCTGGCTGGACGAGCGTCAGGTGCTGGTGTTCGACGAGTGGGCCGCCGACCAGGATCCGGCGTTCCGCCGCGTGTTCTACACCGAACTGCTGCCCGAGCTGAAGCAGCAGGGCAAGACCATCATCGTCATTTCCCATGACGACCGCTATTTCGACATCGCCGATCAACTGGTGCGCATGCAGACCGGCCAGATCCAGGTCGAGCAGGTTCACAACGACATCCACGGCAAAACCATTTCGGCCTGATTCATCCACGCCTTTAAAGCCCCGCCCGGTCAGTCCGCGAGCGGGGCTTTTTCCTGTATGGCAGACCCTGCCTGATCAAGCCGGATAGCCAAGAGCCATCTTTTTTCGGGATTTGTGAAAAATTCATTAAATAAACGTTATTCGCTTTCGTTCTCATTAACAGCGAATTGCGTGCACAGCCATCTCCCGCGCAACGCCTTATAAAAAAGTTGATCACGCCTGCCCGGTCGACGGCTGAAACCGACTGCGCAGACCTGAACAACGCTCTCAATCTCCTTGCCGATACCCACTGGAAAGAGCCAATTCATGCACAACCCGTCACGACTTACCCCGCTCAGCAAAGCGTTGATGCTCCGTCAGATGTTCCGCTCCCGGCCATCCATGGCGGCCATGAGTCTGGCGCTCTGCATGCCGGTGGCCGGCCAGGCACAGGAAACTGCCGCAGACGGTTCGACCACGACGGGCACGGTCAATCTGGCCCCGACTGCAATCGACTCGCAGTACCTGGGCACAGCCACCGACGGCACGGGTTCTTACACCACCGGTGCGGTCAGCATCGGCAAGGGTGCGCCGCAGTCATTGCGTGAAACACCGCAATCGGTGAGCGTGTTGACTCGGCAAGTCATGGACGACAACAACCTCAACAGTCTAAGCGAGGTGCTGGAAGACACGCCGGGCATCACGTTCCAGTACCGCAACTTCGGCGGTCACGTGTACACCTCGCGCGGCTTCTCGCTGCTGGCGGAAAGCTTCCTGGTCGACGGCATTGGCGGCCAGGGCTATCAGATCACCGGCTGGATGCAGCCGGACATGGCCATCTATGACCGCGTGGAGGTACTGCGCGGTGCATCAGGCCTTCTGGTCGGGGCCGGTCAGCCGGGTGGCGCAGTCAACCTGGTGCGCAAACGCCCGACCGCCGAGAACAAATTCTCGATCACTACCCGTGCCGGTTCGTGGGATCAGTACCGTGTCGATCTGGACGGCAGCGGCAAGCTCAACGACTCCGGCACGCTGCGCGGGCGCATGGTCGCAGCCTACGATGACAGCGGCTCTTATCTGGACGGTCGCGACAGCCGCACTCCGCTGCTGTATGGCATCGTCGAGGCGGACCTGAGCGATGACACCACACTGACCATGAGCCTGCGTCGTCAGGAACAGGTCATCAACGGCTACTCGATCTACGGCCTGCCGCGTTACAGCAACGGTCAGTCGCTGGGTCTGTCGCGCTCGACCAACCTGGCGCAGAAGTGGAACCGTCTCGAGAGCGACATGACCGAGGTCTTTACCGAAGTTGCGCATCGCTTCAATGAGGACTGGACCAGCCGCACCTCTTTGACGTATTCGCAGGGCGGGTTTGATCAGGCTATCGCTTACGCGCGGGGAGCAGTCAACCCTACGACGCTGGCAGGCTCGACCTTTCAGAACACACTTTTTCGCAGAGACGAAGTGGACAGCACCGGCCTGAACACTCAACTGGAAGGTAACTTCAACGCTTTCGGCCTCGAGCATCAGGTGACCTTGGGCGCCGACTGGTCGAAGCAGAACGCCAATACGCATCAGGCTACTGCACCCACCCGATCCGCGATCAACATTTTCGACGTCAACCAGAGTGCGTTCGCCAAACCAGCTCGTCCGGCCTGGACAACCGACATCGACACGACCGAAGAACGCGCAGGCCTGTACGCCAACACGCGTATTCACCTGAGCGAGCCTTTGAGCGTAGTTCTGGGCAGCCGCCTGAGCTGGTACGACTATAAATACGACGTCAAGACCGGTGCGGCAAACAGTTACGAATCCAAGCAGACTCAGGAATTCACACCGTTTGCGGGCCTGATCTACGATATCAACGACAACTGGTCGTGGTACGCCAGCTATGCCGATATTTTCACCCCGCAAGCCAACTATGTAACCGCAGGCGGCTCGCCGCTGGACCCGGCCATAGGTTCCAACTACGAAACAGGCTTCAAGGGTGAGCTGTTCGACAAGCGCATGAACCTGTCGATGGCGCTGTTCTACATCAAGCAGAAAGATGTCGCCGCTCTGGACGTGAACACCACCCAGACATGTCCGACAAGCTCTGACGGCTCCTGCTACCTGCAGGATGGCATCAGTCGCAGCAAAGGCGTCGATGTCGAAGCCAGTGGCGAAGTGCTGCCGGGGCTGCAAGTGTTCGGCGGTTACACCTACAACATGCTGCGCAACAACGGTGACGCGGATGTCGCCTACGAAACGCCGAAACACATGCTGCGCCTCAACACCAGCTACAACCTGCCCGGTGCATGGAACCGTCTGACCCTGGGCACCGGTGTCTCGGCGGATTCGGGCTATGAAGTGCCATCCAACAAACAGCTGGGCGTTTCCGGCAAAGCCGTCTGGGACGCCAGAGCGTCGTGGAAACTGGACGAAAACTGGAAAGTGTCACTCAACGCCGAGAACCTGTTTGACCGCAAGTACTACTCCACCTCGATCGCCACCGACCGGTCCAACGTCTACGGCGAACCGCGCAGCTACGTCCTGACCTTGCGGGGCGATTTCTGATCTGAGTCCACCTGCCACGGTCGCGCCCTCGCTGGAGGGTGCGCGAGGACAGGCATCCGGGAGAACACCATCGTGCCCATGCTCCGCGTGGGCATGCCTTTGCGGACGCTCTGCGTCCGATCCGGGGCGTGTGGTGCAGGGTAAATTTTGTGACGCAGAGCGTCACGAACGGCACTCCCACGCTGGAGCGTTCGCAACGACAGGTATCCGGAGAGACACTACCGTGCTCATGCTCCGCGTGTCGGAGCTGTCTCGGTTCGTGACACAGCGCTCTGCACGCGACCAAGCTGCCGCAAATGCATTATCCTTCGCCATTGATCTCAACGAGCCATCCCTCCCATGCAATCATCCTTCAGCCGTCTACGCACAGGCCGCGTGAAAACGCTCGGCTTGCGTCTGGGCGGCGTGGGGCTGTTGCTGGCAATGGTTTTTCAGGGCGAGGCGCTGGCTGAAGAATTCGAGTTCGATATCCCCGCACAAGCCCTGAACAGCGCTCTGAAAGAACTGGGGCGACAAGGCGATCTGCAAATTCTCTACAACCCCGATGATGTGGACGGCAAGTTCAGCAGCCCGGTGCGCGGCAGGCTCACGCCTGAACAGGCGGCCATCGACCTGCTGAAAAAAGCCGACGTAGCGCACAGCCTTGAAGACAACACCCTGACCCTGGGTGCTTCTGCCTCTGCACAAACCATGAACCTCGGACCGGTGGCAATCAAGGGCGATCAATTCGGTATCACCACCGAGGGCAGCGGTGCCTATGCCGCGACCGGCGTGAGCATCAACAAGACCGCTCAATCGCTGCGCGAAACCCCGCAATCGGTCACGGTCATGACCCGTCAGTTGATGAACGACAAGAACCTCACCGGTCTTGACGAGGTGATGGCGCAAACGCCCGGTATCACCTTTTCGCAACGCAACTTCGGCTCTCATGTCTTCAGCTCACGCGGCTTTGCCCTGGAGGACGAGAGCTACACCATCGATGGCGTGGCCGGTCAGGGCTACAGCGTGACCGGCTGGATGACCCCGGATATGGAAATCTACGACCGCGTCGAGGTGCTGCGCGGCGCGGCGGGGCTGCTGATCGGCGCGGGCAACCCCGGCGGCGCGGTGAATCTGGTACGCAAACGACCCACCACCCTGCCACAGCTCTCGATTACCACGCGTGCGGGCAGTTGGGACAACTACCGGGTCGATCTGGATGGCAGCAGTAAACTCAACGACTCAGGCAGCGTTCGCGGACGTTTCGTGACGTCCTACGAAGACCGCGGCATGTTCATGGACGGTATGAAAAAGACTGCGCCGTTGCTGTACGGCATTCTGGAAACCGACCTGAGCGAAGACACCACACTTACACTGGGCCTGCGCCACCAGAGTGCAGATACCCACGGTTTTTCGATTTTCGGCCTGCCCCGCTACAGCACTGGCAAGGCGCTCGACCTGCCACGCTCCACGTCGCTGGCCCAGGACTGGAACCGTCACCAGACCCGTACCGACGAAGTATTCACTGAGCTGGAAACACGTTTTGACGAGCGCTGGAGCGGCACACTGTCTGCCACCCACTCTGACGGTACATTTGACCAGAAGGTCGCCTACGCACAGGGGGCCATCGACCCTGCGACCCAGAGCGGCTCGCGACTGGTCAGAACATTGTTTCGCTCGGACGACATTCACAGCAACGGGTTCGACAGCCATCTTGATGGCCATTTCGACGCCTTTGGCCTGACGCATCAATTGACGCTCGGCGGCAACTGGTCCGAGCAGAAACGCGATTCCCGATATGCCACGGTGAATGCCAATCAGCCGCTGGACATTTTCAACGCCGACCACCATGCCCTCGCCGAACCTGCCCGACCGGCCTGGCGCAGCACCGACTACAGCGACAAGCGCTATGGCGTTTACAGCAACCTGCGTCTGAGCCTGACGGAATCATTGAGCCTGGTAACGGGCGGGCGAATAAGCTGGTATGACTATCAGAGCCAGTCCGCAGGCGTGACCACTCGCGCTCAGGAGGCCAATCAGGTCACGCCGTTCGTGGGTGTGATCTACGATCTGGACAAAGAGTGGTCGTGGTACGCCAGCTACACCGATATTTTCCTGCCACAAAGCGCTTATCGAACGGCATCCGGCGCTTTGCTTGATCCGGCTATCGGGGCCAGTCATGAAACCGGCATCAAGGGCGAGCTGTTCGACAAGCGCCTGAACGTGTCACTGGCGGTGTTTTACGTGAAACAGAAAGACGTGGCCATCGAGGATGAGGGCAACGCTGGCCAGTGTCCTGGCAACGACGCGTATGGCACTTGCTACCTGAACGGCGACATCCGGCGCAGCAAGGGTGTCGACATGGAAATCAGTGGCGAGCCGCTACCGGGCCTGCAGACCCTGGCCGGGTACACGTTCAACATCACACGCGGCAGCGACGGCCAGCCCGTCTCCGCCGAAACACCCCGGCACATGTTGCGCCTGTCCAGCAGCTACAACCTGCCCGGTACCTGGCGTCGACTGACCATAGGCGGCGGAGTGTCGGCACAGAGCGGCTACTCGGAACACCAGTCAACCCAGCCCATCGACAACCCTGGCCGCGCCATCTGGGACGCACGGGCCTCGTGGAAGATCGATGAACACTGGTCGGTGGCGCTCAATGGCAACAACCTGCTGGATCGCAAGTACTACAAGGCGACCGGCGACATCGACCGCGGCAATTACTACGGCGACCCACGCAACTACGTCCTGACCCTGCGCGGCGACTTTTAACAGCCCGACTCTGACCAGTTATAGTTATAAACAGGTCTTTTGGGGGCAGCCCACTTTTGTGGGAGCGGACTTGTCCGCGAAGACGATGTTTCAGACGACGCATTTTCGGAAAATGTACTGGCCTTTTCGCGGACAAGTCCGCTCCCACGGAGGTGTTGTGAACACCCTACTTACTGCCGGTTCCCAGCAGATCCCACAAAAACAGAGCGGCGCCCGGTCCACGCCCACAAGCGGGAACGCACCGCATCACGCCATCTGCACCATCACTCCGTCCAGAAACGCCTCGGCAATCACCACGTTGTCATGACGCTGATCAACCTTTGTCGAGCTGCGCAGCCCGTTCACCGAGCACTGTTCAAGCAGTACCGCTTCAGCTCTGGCAATCTGCCCTGGCGCGCGGCTCTGCCCGGCCCACCAGCAATCGGCCTGTACATTGAGTGTTTTCAACGTGAATGCCTGGCTGAGTTTTGCGTTGGCTTCCAGCAATTGGTAGCCCGTTTCGATTTCGTCCTGCACGGCGATGTCCCGGAAGATACTGCGCAGGTTATCGGCATTCATCCCGGCCTCCAGCGCAACGCTGTCAACTACCCGGTCGATGACTTCAGCCTCGCTGGACACCGACTTGCGGGCAGTTTCGATCAGACCCACAATCGATTCTTCCTGCAAGCCCGGCACAAATGCCTGCAGGCTCTTGATCAGGCTGCGCTGGTAGTTTTCGCCTTGCTTCTGGGTAGTCACCTCCGGCGCCTCTTCGACCCATTGCATCCCGACCGATGCAGGCAACTGGGTGTCGACCAGCCCGAGAAAGCTCACCGCGTCGCCCTCACGCTCAAGCACATGCGCAACCTCTATGGCCAGTGCGCCGCCCATCGACCAGCCCAGCAAGTTGTAAGGCCCGCTTGGCTGGGTGATGCGGATCTGCTCGACGTAGTAATCGACCATTTCCTGCCATGACGCATCGAACCAGCCCGGCACGACATAAGCCTTGTTGACCAGCCCGTAAACCCGGCGACTGTCGCTCAATCTGCCCGCCAGCGGGTAATAGGAGTACGTGCCACCGCCGCCCGGTGGCAGGCAGAACAGCGGCGTGTTGTCGGACCGGCTGGCGTTCATGGCGATGACGGCCGACTTGACCCGGGCCTCATCGGCGCGCATGAAATCAGCCAACTCTCCCAAGGTCTGCATCAGCAGGAAATCATGCAGCTTTATGGAGATATCGAAGGTTTCGCGGATCCTGCCCGCCAGCGAAACCGCCAGCAGGGAATGCCCGCCCAAGGCAAAGAAGTTGTCGTTGAGCCCTACCCGCTCGACCTGCAGCACCTGCTCCCACAACGCAGCAAGTCGTTGCTCGAATTCCGTGCGTGGCGCGACATGCCCCTGCTGTGACCGGACCAGGTCCGGTTTCGGCAGAGCACGGCGATCCAGTTTGCCGTTCGCGGTCAGCGGCATCACATCGATAACGACAAAGTGTGTCGGCACCATGTAATCCGGCACGTGAGCGTTGAGGTGCGCCTGCAAGGCTTCGCGCAGAACATCCGCTGGCTGACCCGCCTCGGTCGGCACCAGATACGCCACCAGTTGCTTGCCGGAAGGCCCGTCAATGTCGATCACGTTGGCTTCCCGCACCGCAGCATGCTCATGCAGACGCGCTTCGATTTCACCCAGTTCGATGCGCAGCCCACGGATTTTCACCTGATGGTCGATACGCCCGGCGTAATCGATCACCCCCGCGTCGCGGTAACGCGCCAGATCGCCGGTGCGGTACAGCCGTCCGCCGCCCTGCTCGTCGAACGGGTCCGGCACAAAGCGTTCCGCCGTCAGCGCGGCCCGCTGGTGATAACCCCGCGCCAGACCGACACCGCCCAGGTACAACTCTGCCGCCACGCCTTGTGCGGCAGGCAGCAAGCCATCGTCGAGAATGTGCGTTTTCAGGTTATCGATCGGCCGGCCGATCGGTACGCTGAGCACGTCGTTCGTGGTGCAGGTCCAGTGCGTGACGTCGATGGCCGCTTCGGTCGGGCCATAAAGGTTGTACAGATCGGCCTGCGGCAGGCGCTTGAGCACCTGACCGGCCAGTTCGGCTGGCAGTGCTTCACCGCTGCACACCACACGACGCAGACTGTTACAGCTTTCTACCTGGGGATGGGTCAGAAACGCCTGAAGCATCGACGGCACAAAGTGCAGGGTCGTGACCCGGTGCTCGCGGATGCTCTCTACCAGCCGGTCCGGGTCGCGATGATCACCCGGCAGCGCCACCGCCAGACGTGCGCCGGTCAGCAATGGCCAGAAAAACTCCCAGACCGACACGTCGAAACTGAACGGCGTCTTTTGCAGGACCGTATCACTGCCTTCCAGCCCGTAAGCCTTCTGCATCCAGTGCAAACGGTTGACCAGCGCCCGATGACTGTTGCCCGCGCCCTTGGGCTTGCCGGTCGAACCCGAGGTGTAGATCACGTAAGCCAGATTCTGCGGATGACTGAGGTTGACCGGGTTGGCGGTGCTGCAGGCTGCCAGCCAGTCGGTGTCCTGATCCAGGCACAGGCTCTGCACCTGCGGCGGCACCGGCAGGCGTTGCAGCAATGCGCGCTGGGTCAGCAACAAACCGATAGCGCTGTCCTGCATCATGTAGGCCAGTCGTTCTTCGGGGTAATCCGGGTCCAGCGGCACGTAAGCGCCTCCAGCCTTGATGATCGCCAGCAGGCCGATGACCAGCTCCAGGCTGCGCTCGACGCAGATACCCACCAGCACATCCGGGCCGACACCCGACTCACGCAGGCGATGGGCAAGCTGGTTGGCGCGGGCGTTGAGTTGCGCGTAGCTCAATTGCTCGCCGGCAAAGATCAGCGCCGGAGCGTCCGGCGTGGCCAGCACCTGGGTTTCGATAAGGCTGTGCAGGCAGTGCTCGCTCGGGAACTCGGCAGCCGTGGCGTTCCAGTCACGCAATACCTGTTGCTGCTCCGTGACGTTCAACAGCGCCAGTTCGCCAATCGTCGCCTGCGGATCACGTACCAATGCCTGCAAAACCTGCTGGAAATGCGCCGACAACTGCGCCATGTGCAGCTCGCTGAAAAACTGACGGGCGTAACTGAAGCGCAACGACAGGGTTTCGCCCAGATTGACCACCAGGGTCAGCGGGTAATGAGTCTGCTCCTGGGTGTGCAGGCCGCCGAATTCCAACCCCGGTGGCGCGGCCTGTTGCAAGGCTTCGGACACCGGATAGTTTTCGAACACCAGAATAGTGTCGAACAGCGCTTCGCCAGCGCTACGTGCCCAACGCTGAATGTCGTACAACGGTGTGTGCTCATGCTCGCGCAGGGCGATATTCTTCGCCTGCACCTGCTGCACCCAGTCCGCCACCCGCTGTTCCGGGCGTGGGCTGGCGATCACCGGCAGTGTATTGATGAACAGCCCCAGTTGCTCTTCGACGCCCGGCAGCTCAGCCGGACGTCCAGCTACGGTTGCGCCGAAGGTCACGCTGGATTGGCCGGTGTAGCGTTGCAGCACCAGCAGCCAGGCCGACTGCACCAGCGTGTTGAGGGTGACGCGCTGCTCACGGGCAAACTCGCTCAGCTGGCGGGTGCTGTCGGCGTCGATCAGTTGCAGGTAATCGCCATGCCCCTGCCCGTTCTCGGGCGCTTTGAACGCTTGAACCAGCCGGGTCGGTTCGTCCAGTTCGGCAAGCTGGTTGGTCCAGAAGCGTTCGCTGAGCCCGGCGTCCTGACGTTGCAACCACTCGATGTAGTCGCGATAACGGCTGACCTGCCTTGGCAGCGTCTGGCCGCTGTAGCGTTGCAGCACCTCGCCTAACAGACGCGAGCTGCTCCAGCCGTCCATGAGAATGTGATGGCTGGTGTAGACCAGTTGATGACTTTGCTCGCCAGTGCGCAGCACGGCCAGGCGCAGCAATGGCCCTTGGGCCAGATCGAAACCCTGCTGGCGATCGGCATTCGCCCAATCGTCAATCCACTCGCTTGAGTGCTCGCGTGCGTCCAGTTCGACAAACGGCATGCTGACATCACGCAACACCACTTGCAGCGATTGCTGCAGATGGCTGACAAAACCGCTGCGCAGCACTTCGTGGGCATCCAGCGTGGCCTGCCAGGCGGCGCGGAAACGGGACACGTCCAGGCCACTGACTTCGATGCGCATCTGGTTGATGTAGTTGCCCGCTTCCTGCTCGAACAGGGTGTGGAACAGCATGCCCTGCTGCATCGGGGCCAGCGGATAGATGTCTTCGATCTGTCCGGCAGGGATCGGCAAACCGCTCAGTTGCGACTGGCTCAGGCGTGCCAGCGGGAAATCCGAAGGCGTGACGCCGGCCACGCCTTCGGCGGTGCAATGGGCAATCAGTTGTTGCAGTTCAACGGCATATTCATCGGCCAGCCGTTGCAAGGTGTCACGTTCGAATACCGCGCCGCTGAACGTCCAGCTCAGGCGCAATTCACCGCCATACACCTGGCCATTGATGCTGATCGGAGCGGCCAGTGGCGCATGGGCACTCTGTGACGCGCCACTGCTGTCGGCCGAGGGCGTGAACAACGCGCCATGTGCATCAAAGCTGCCGTCGAACTGCCCCAGGTAATTGAACACGATGCTGCCCAGCGGCAACGCTTGCAGGGTCTGGCGAGCCGATTCACTGCCCAGATAACGCAACGCGCCGTAACCGATGCCTTTATCGGGCACTGCGCGCAACTGTTCCTTGATGGTCATGATCGAGTCGGCCAGGGTGGCCTGCGGGGTGAGCCTGACCGGGTACAGATTGCTGAACCAGCCCACTGTACGAGTGATGTCCAGCGCGTCGAACAGGTCTTCGCGACCATGCCCTTCCAGACGAATCAGTGCATGTGGCTGCGCGGTCCAGCGGCTGACCACTCGCGCCAGCGCGGTCAGCAACAGATCGTTGATCTGCGTGCGATAGGCCGCCGGGGCGTCTTGCAGCAATTTCCGGGTCAACTCGCCATTCAGTTGCGTGACCACTGAAACCGCGTGCTTCTGCTGCTGGGCGCCGTGCGGATGATCGCAGGGCAAAGCGTCGCTGACATCCTGCAACCGGGTTTGCCAATAATTCAGCTCCTGCTCCAGTGACGCGCTTTGCGCATAGGCCTGCAAATGCTCGGCCCAGCGTTGCAGCGATGTGGTTTTCGCTGGCAGCACCAATGGCTGGCCTGCTGCAATGGCGACATAGGCCTGTTGCAGGTCTTCCAGCAGCACCCGCCACGACACACCGTCGACGACCAAGTGATGAATCACCAGCAAAAGGCGTTGCTCGCCCTGCGGCAGGTTGACCAGCACGGCACGCAACAACGGACCGTTTTTCAGGTCCAGGCTGCGTTGTGCTTCGTCAGCCAGCTCGGTCAGGCGCTCGGCACTGTCCAGCGCGTGCGTCCAGAGCAGCTCGCGAGCGTTCAGCGTGCCGAAGGCAGCTTGCCACTGGCCGTCTTGCTGCGTGAACCCCAGACGCAGCGCGTCGTGCTGTTCGATCAGCGCGGCGAGCGCGGCCTGCAGGTGAATCGCATCCAGCGTTTGCAGCGGCTTGAGCATCAACGCCTGATTCCAGTGCTGGCGCTCGGGGATGTCCAGTTCAAAGAAGCGCGCCTGAATCGGCAGCAGCGGCAGCGAACCACTGACCTGCTCCGCCCCGGCAGCGGGCTTTTTCTGGATCAGTCTGGCTACTGAAGCCAGCTGGCCGATGGTCTGTTTTTCGAACAACTGCTTGGGGCTGAGCTTGATGCCCTGGCGCTTGGCACGGGCGATGATCTGCAGGCTGAGAATCGAATCGCCGCCCAGTTCGAAGAAGTTGTCGGTGCTGCCGACCTGCTCCAGTTTCAATACGTCGGCCCAGACGGCGGCGAGCTTTTCCTCGATCTCGCCCACCGGCGCGGTATAACGCTGTTTGACGACGCCGGGCTTGGGCAAGGCGCGCTTGTCGAGCTTGCCATTGGCAGTCACAGGCAGACGCTCCAGCAACACGATGTGTGCGGGCACCAGGTATTCGGGCAAGCGCGCAGCCAGTTGCTCACGCAGGCTGTCGACATTCAGGCGCGTACCGGCTGCCGCAACGCAATAGGCCACCAGTTGCAGGCGTGTTTCATCGCTTTCCAGCGGCTGCGCCAGCACCACCGCTTCGGCCACGTTTTCCAGCGCCTGCAGCCACCGGCCGACCTCACCAGGCTCAACCCGGTAACCGCGAATTTTCACCTGATCATCCGCACGCCCCAGGTATTCCAGCACGCCGTCCACCCAACGCGCACGGTCGCCTGCACGGTACAGGCGCTGGCCATCGGCATCCGGGTCCGGCACAAAGCGCTCAGCAGTCATCGCCGCACGGCCCAGATAGCCCTGTGCCAGCCCAGGACCGCCCAGGTACAGTTCACCGGCCACTCGCTCGGCGACCGGATTCAGATAGGCATCCAGCACCCGAGCCTTGCCATTGGCCAGTGGCTGACCGACCGGCACACTGCGGCAGGCGTTCATGCGCTCGGTCACTTCATGAGTCAGGACGCCGACCGTGGTCTCGGTCGGGCCATAGTGATTGACGATCCGGCAGCCAGGCTTCAGCGAACGCACCTGCTCGATCAACGCCCAGGAACTGGCTTCGCCACCCAGAATCAGCAATTGATTCGGCAGCACATCCGCTGGCCTGGCGGCTTGCAGCAAGCCCTGCAAATGGCTCGGCACCACTTTCAGCACGTCAACCTGATGGTCGGCCATGTAGCGGGCGAAGCCATCGGGGTCGAATGCCTGTTCATGGGACAGCAAATGCAATGTCCTGCCGGATGCCAGCGCACCGAACAGCAGGGTATGGCCCAGGTCGGCAGCGACCGTCGACACCATCGCCATGCTCGCCCCTTGCGTCAGAGCCAGGCGCTCGAGCACGCCCTGAACATAGTTGGCCAGCGCGCCATGGCTGATCACCACGCCCTTGGGCTGCCCGGTGGAGCCGGAGGTGTAGATGATGTAGGCCGGTTGCCCGGGCAGGACCTGAATACCCAGCGCCTGGCTGTCGAGATCGGCCCACAGCGCGGCATCGAACGCCAGCACCGGGCACACGCCCAACCGGGCGGCCTTGTCGTCAGCGTTCGCGTGGACCAGCAACACGGCACCACTGTCGCGGGCCAGCTGTTGCAGGCGCTCGGCGGGTTGAGCGCTGTCCAGCGGCAGGTACACAGCCCCCAGTTTCAGCACCGCCAGCAGGCTGACCACCCATTCCACTGAGCGGTCCAGGCACAACGCGACGGTCATGCCCGGCTTGATGTCCTGCGTGTGCAGATAGCGGGCGAACCGGTTACTGCGTTGTTCAAGCTCGTCAAAGCTCAGCACCTGCCGGCCCACGCGTAATGCGGGCTTGTCACGCCCACTGTGCAGGCCCTGTTGCCACAGGCTGAGGAAGTCATTGCAGGCAAAATCAGAGGAGTGCTCAGCGACTGGCAGCGACACCGCTTGCGGCTGATCGGCCAGACGCCGGTCAGTGTCCGCAACCAGTGCTTGCAGCACAGCGCGCAATGCATCAGCCATGCGTTCGATGGTCTGCGGTTCGAACAGGTCGGTGGCATAGGTGAAATAACCGCGTATCCCGGTGGGCGTGTCGGTAAAGTCGAACGCCAGATCAAAGCGCGCATCACTGCTGCCAATCGGAAACTCATCGACCGTCAGGCCCGATACACGTTGTCCGCTGTCATCTGCAGCCAGCACATGCTGGTTGATCTTGAACTGGAACAGCGGGTTATGACCCGAATTGCGCTCCGGTGCCAACGCATCCACCAGATGTTCGAACGGCAGCTCCTGATGCGACTGAGCCTGCGTCACCACCCGTTTGACCTGATCCAGCAGTTCGGTAAAGCGCTGCCGCTCGTCCACCTGCACACGCAACACCTGGGTGTTGATGAAGAAGCCGATCAGGCCCTCCAGCTCGCTGCGCGTGCGCCCGGCGTTGGGCGCGCCGATGCGGATATCGGCCTGACCACTGAAGCGCGACAGGACCACCGAAAGCGCGGCGAGGGTCAACATGAACAGAGTCTGGCCGCTGTTGCGCGCCAGGGTTTTCAGCTGTAGGGACAATGGCTCCTGGACGTCGACGCGCACCCTCGCGCCACGATGACTCGGCTGCAGCGGACGCGGGTGATCCAGCGGCAGGCTCAGCAACGGGTGCTCGCTGCCCAGTTGCTGTTTCCAGTAGTCGAGTTGCCGCTCGCCCTCGCCGGCTTCCAGCCAGGCGCGTTGCCAGATCGCATAATCGGCGTACTGAATGGCCAGCGCGGGCAATTGCGCCGGCTGCGCGGAAATCTGCGCCTGATACAGCTGCACAAACTCACGAATCAGCACTTCTCCGGACCAGCCATCGGACACGATGTGATGCATGCACACTGTCAGGACGTGCCCGGTTTCGCTCAGTTGGAACAGTTTGACCCGCAGCAACGTGCCGCTCAGCAGGTCGAAGGGCTTCTGCAGCTCGACACGCACCTGATCTTCGATATCGGCCGGCTCGACCGGGGCGAACTCAAGGGTGACTGTCGCCTGCTGAAGGATCTCCTGATAAAACGCGCCATCATCGGAAACAAAACGGGTGCGCAGGGTTTCGTGGCGTCGGACCAGTTCGTCCAGTGCTGCACTCAGTGCCTGCCGATCCAGCGGGCCGTTCAGACGTACCGCCATAGGTACGTTGTAGGCAGCGTTGTCCGGCTCCATCTGCCAGAGAAACAGCATGCGCTGCTGGGCGTAGGACAGCGGGATACGCGCGGCATCATGCCGGGTCACGGCGATGGGCAGCAGTTTGAAGCTCTGCCCGGTCTCGTTCATCTTGTTCAGAATCTGACGGCGCTGCTCAACGGGCAAACCGACGAAACGCTGGGCGATACGCTCTGCTGCAGACTTGTCCATGTCAGATACCCGCCATTTCATTCATCATTTTTTCAATATCGGACAAGCCGTCCTCGGTCAGCGACAGGCCGCTGCTGGCGAAAGCCTGAATAAAATCGTTCAATTGCGGTTTCTCGAAGATCAGGCGCAATGGAATGTCGACTCCCAGGCCGGTGTGGATTCTGGAAATCAGTTGCGTCGCCAGCAGCGAATGGCCGCCCAGCTCAAAGAAATCGTCGGTCAATCCAACCCGCTCGACTTTCAGCACGTCCGCCCAGATAGCAGCCATCTGCCGTTCCTGATCGGAGGCCGGTGCGACGTACTGGCGCTGTAGTTGCCCGGCGTCCGGTTTTGGCAGCGCCTTGCGATCCAGCTTGCCGTTGGCGCTCAGTGGCATTCTGTCCAGCACGATGAAATGCGTGGGCACCATGTAATCCGGCAGCGACGCCTTGAGATGCATCTTGAGTGCATCGCGCAGGTGATCGACACCCTGTTCAACCACCAGATACGCCGCCAACTGCTTGCCCGACGGGCCGTCAACGTCGATAACGACGGCTTCGTGAACGCTGTCGTGCTCCAGCAGGCCAGCCTCGATTTCACCCAGTTCGATGCGCAGCCCACGGATTTTCACCTGATGGTCGATACGCCCGGCGTAATCGATCACCCCTTCGTCGCGGTAACGCGCCAGATCGCCGGTGCGGTACAGCCGTCCGCCGCCCTGCTCATCGAACGGGTCCGGCACAAAGCGTTCCGCCGTCAGCGCCGCACGCTGGTGATAACCCCGCGCCAGACCGACACCGCCCAGGTACAACTCTGCCGCCACGCCTTGTGCGGCAGGCAGCAAGCCATCGTCGAGAATGTGGGTTTTCAGGTTATCGATCGGCCGGCCGATCGGTACGCTGAGCACGTCGTTCGTGGTGCAGGTCCAGTGCGTGACGTCGATGGCCGCTTCGGTCGGGCCATAAAGGTTGTACAGACCGGTCTGCGGCAGGCGCTTGAGCACCTGACCGGCCAGTTCGGCAGGCAGTGCTTCACCGCTGCACACCACACGACGCAGACTGTTACAGCTTTCTACCTGTGGATGGGTCAGAAACGCCTGAAGCATCGACGGCACAAAGTGCAGGGTCGTGACCCGGTGCTCGCGGATGCTCTCTACCAGCCGGTCCGGGTCGCGATGATCACCCGGCAGCGCCACCGCCAGACGTGCGCCGGTCAGCAATGGCCAGAAAAACTCCCAGACCGACACGTCGAAACTGAACGGCGTCTTTTGCAGGACCGTATCACTGCCTTCCAGCCCGTAAGCCTTCTGCATCCAGTGCAAACGGTTGACCAGCGCCCGATGACTGTTGCCCGCGCCCTTGGGCTTGCCGGTCGAACCCGAGGTGTAGATCACGTAAGCCAGATTCTGCGGATGACTGAGGTTGACCGGGTTGGCGGTGCTGCAGGCTGCCAGCCAGTCGGTGTCCTGATCCAGGCACAGGCTCTGCACCTGCGGCGGCACCGGCAGGCGTTGCAGCAATGCGCGCTGGGTCAGCAACAAACCGATAGCGCTGTCCTGCATCATGTAGGCCAGTCGTTCTTCGGGGTAATCCGGGTCCAGCGGCACGTAAGCGCCTCCAGCCTTGATGATCGCCAGCAGGCCGATGACCAGCTCCACGCTGCGCTCGACGCAGATACCCACCAGCACATCCGGGCCGACACCCGACTCACGCAGGCGATGGGCAAGCTGGTTGGCGCGGGCGTTGAGTTGCGCGTAGCTCAATTGCTCGCCGGCAAAGATCAGCGCCGGGGCGTCCGGTGTGGCCAGCACCTGGGTTTCGATAAGGCTGTGCAGGCAGTGCTCGCTCGGGAACTCGGCAGCCGTGGCGTTCCAGTCGCGGACTAACTGCTGCCGTTCGGCAGCGTCGAGCATAGGGATTTCAGCGATGCGCTGAGCGGCATTGGCACACAACGCCCGTAACAACGCCAGCCAGTGCCCGGCCATACGTTCGATGGTGCCGCTGTCGAACAAGGCCGTTGCGTAAGTCAGGCCAGCGCTCAGGCCACCGTCGTGTTCGGCGGTATTCAGGGTCAGGTCGAATTGCGCCGGGTAGCGGTCAGACACCAGCGCTTCGACCTGCAGACCGGGCAGCTCGCGAATGGCGGTGCTGGCCTGGCTCTGATGATTGAACATCACCTGGAACAACGGGCTGTGGCTGAGACTGCGTTGCGGCTGCAGGGCTTCGACCAACTGCTCGAAAGGCAACTCCTGATGCGCCTGGGCTTGCAGCGCCGTGTGTTTGACCTGTTGCAGCAGTTCGTTGAAGGTCGTGTGCAGATCGAACTCGGCGCGCAACACCTGCGTATTGACGAAGAAACCGATCAGGCCTTCGGTTTCCGCACGGGTGCGGTTGGCAATCGGCACACCGACGCGGATATCCGACTGACCGCTGTGACGGTGCAGCAGGCTTTGGAATGAGGCCAGCAACAGCATGAACAGCGTAACGCCCTGTTGTCGCGCGACCTGTTTCAAATCGTCGATCAACCCCGGCTCGAGCTCGACCGCCAGGCGCGCACCGGCGTGGCTCTGCACGACCGGACGCGGATGATCGGCGGGCAGCTCCAGAATGGGTTGGTGAGCACCTAATTGCTGTTTCCAGTACTCCAATTGGCGGTCCTGCTCGCCAGCCTCCATCAAGGTCTTCTGCCACAGCGCGTAGTCGGCGTATTGCATGGCCAGTGGGGTCAACATCACCCCGCGGCCCTGGCTGAAGGCTTCGTACAGACGTACCAGCTCATCGACCATGATCGGCATCGACCAGCCATCGGAGACGATATGGTGCTGGGTCAGAATCAACACGTGTTCGTCGGTCGCAAGATTCAGCAAACGAACGCGCAACAGCGGCCCTTGCTCCAGATCGAACGGACGCTGCATTTCCTGCTGCAGGCAGGCCTCGAGAGCCTGACCGGCATGCACGGTCTCGACCGTCAGGGTCAAGGCGCGTGCCGGATGAACAATCTGCACCGCGCTTTCGCCGTCCTGGCGGAAGGTCGTGCGCAACGTTTCGTGACGAGCGATCAACGCGCTGAAGCTCTGCTCCAGCGCGGCGATGTCCAGCGAGCCGCTCAGGCGCAGGGCCGCGGGAATAGTGTAAGCAGTGCTTTCAGGATCGAGCTGCCAGAGAAACCACTGACGCTGCTGCGCATAGGAAAGACCCAGTGGCTGAGTGCGGTCAGCCTTGATGAAGCGCGGAACGTCGTTGCCCTGACCCTCGCCCGCCGCGTGGGCGAATGCCGCCAGATCACGCGCTTCGAACAGGTCGCGTAACGAAAGCTCGACGGCCAGTTGCTGACGAATGCGCGAAATCACCTGAGTGGCCAGCAAGGAATGCCCACCCAGTTCGAAGAAGTTGTCAGCGCGTCCGACCTGCTCGATCTTGAGCACATCGGCCCAGATCGCCGCCAGTTGCTGCTCCAGCTCGCCCTGCGGAGCGATGTAGGTCGTCTGCAACTGGCTGGCATCCGGTGCAGGCAACGCCTTGCGGTCCAGCTTGCCGTTGGCGGTCAGCGGCATCTTGTCGAGGACGATGAAATGGGTCGGCACCATGTACTCCGGCAGATTCGCCCTGAGTCCGGTTTTCAGCGTTTCACGCAGGGTTTGCTGATCCTGATCAGGCTCGGTCGGCACCAGATACGCCGCCAACTGCCCGTCCAGGGCCAGCACGATGACTTCGCGAACGGTCGGGTGCGCTTGCAGTCGCGCTTCGATTTCACCCAACTCGATGCGGAAGCCGCGGATCTTGACCTGATGGTCGATGCGCCCGGCGTATTCGACCACTCCGGCAGACCGGTACCGGGCCAGGTCGCCGGTGCGGTACAGGCGGCTGCCGTCACTGGAAAACGGATCAGGCACAAAGCGCTCGGCAGTCAGTGCGGCGCGGTTGTGATAGCCGCGCGCCAGACCAGCGTGACCGATGTGCAGTTCACCGCTGCATCCCTGGGCGACCGGGTTGAAATCGGCGTCCAGCACGTACCACGACAGATCGGGGATCGCTTCGCCAATCGGGCTGACCGGATTGTGCGTGTCGGCCAGCGTGATCGGTCGGTAGGTCACGTGAACCGTGGTTTCGGTGATGCCGTACATGTTGATCAGTTGCGGTGCCTGATCGCCAAACCGTTCGAACCAGGGTTTCAGGCTGGCAACGTCCAGCGCTTCGCCGCCGAAAATGACTTTTTGTAACGGCATCGGCAACGGCGAATCACACGCCACACGCATCAGTTGCTTGAACGCCGACGGCGTCTGGTTAAGCACCGTGACCTGCTGTTCGACCAGCAGCGCGTGAAAATCTTCCGGCGAACGGGTCACTTCGCGGGGCACGATCACCAGTCGTCCCCCGTGCAGCAACGCACCGAAAATCTCCCAGACCGAGAAGTCGAAGGCGAACGAATGGAACAGCGTCCACACGTCTTTTTCGTTGAACGCAAACCAGTCGTCGGTGGCGGTAAACAGACGCATCAGGTTGTGGTGGGTGAGCAACGTGCCTTTCGGCTTGCCGGTCGAACCCGAGGTGTAAATCACGTAGGCCAGGTTGTCCGGCGTGGTCTGGTTGAGCGGGTTTTCCGTGCTGTAACCGTCCAGCGTATCGGCCAGATCCAGTGTCTGAACGTGCGCAGGAATCGGCAACTGACTGAGCAAACGGCTCTGGGTCAGCAACAATTCGATACCGCTGTCCTGCATCAGAAAGCTCAGGCGATCCTGCGGGTAATCCGGGTCCAGCGGCACGTATGCGCCACCCGCCTTGAGGATTGCCAGCAGACCGACAATCATGTCCAGACCGCGCTCGGCGGCCAGCCCCACCCGAACGTCGGGGCCGACACCCTGCTCGCGCAGCTTGTGGGCCAGTTGGTTGGCACGCTGATTGAGTTGCTGGTAGCTCAGTTGTTGGTCAGCACAACTCAGGGCAATGGCCTGCGGCGTGCGCTGGACACGGGCTTCAATACGCGAGTGCGCGCACTGCTCACTCGGGTAGACCGCCAGCTTGCGGTTCCAGTCGCGAAGGGTGTTCTGCCGCTCCTCGACGCTCAAAAGCGGCAGGTCGGCAATGCGCTGATTGACGTTGCTGCACATGCCGTTCAACAGATTGCGCCAGTGGCTGGCCATGCGCTCGATCGTCGCGGCGTCAAACAGGTCGGTGGCGTAGGTCAACGAGGCCGTCAGGCCACCCGGGCGCTCGCAGGTGTCCAGGGTCAGGTCGAACTGCGCGGTGTGCTTGTCGGATACCTGGTATTCCAGGCGCAGTCCTGCCAGCTCAAGGGCTTCGTTGTGGCCTTCGTTCTGATGGTTGTAGGCCACTTGAAACAATGGACTGCGGCTCAGGTCCCGCTCCGGCTGCAGGGCTTCGACCAGTTGCTCGAATGGCAGGTCCTGATGAGCCTGGGCCTGCACGGCGGTGTGTTTGATCTGCTGCAACAACCCGGTCACGGTAGTTTGCGTATCGAAGTCGGCCTTGAGCACCTGGGTATTGACGAAAAAGCCGATCAGCCCCTGAGTCTCACTGCGGGTGCGGTTGGCGACGGGCACGCCGATGCGTATATCGGCCTGACCTGTGTAGCGATGCAGCAGCGTCTGAAACGAAGCCAGCAACAGCATGAACAGCGTGACGCCCTGCTGACGCGCGAGCGCCTTGAGATTGTTCAGCAACGCGTTACCCAGTTCGACACTCAGGCGCGCACCGTCGTAACTGCGCAGGGCCGGGCGCGGCCGATCGGCAGGCAGTTCCAGCGTCGGCTGTTGCTCGCCCAGTTGTTGCGTCCAGTACGCCAGCTGGCGCTCCTGCTCGCCCATTTCCAGCCAGTTGCGTTGCCAGAGCGCGTAGTCAGCGTACTGAATCGGCAGCACTGGCAGTGCGATGTCGCGACCGAGGCTGGCGGCCTGATAGAACTGCATCAATTCTTCGACCATGATCGGCATCGACCAGCCATCGGAGACAATGTGGTGCTGGGTCAGCACCAGTACATGCTCCTGCGCGCTCAGCTTGAGCAAGCTGACCCGCAGCAATGGCCCGTTTTGCAGATCGAACGGCTGTTGCACGTGACGGTCCACCCAGCGTTCAATGGTCTCGCCAGCCGCCAGTTGATCGACGCTCAATGCAAAGGCCGCAGCGGGATGCACCACCTGCACTGCCTCGTCGCCCTGCTGCTCGAAGGTCGTACGCAGGGTTTCGTGACGCTCGATCAGTTGTTCAACACTGCGCCGCAACGCTTCGACCTCCAGCGCGCCATGCAGGCGTAGCGCCAGCGGAATGTTGTAGGCCGCGCTGTGCGGTTCCAGTTGCCAGATGATCCATTGCCGCTGCTGCGCATAGGAGAGCGCTGACGGTGCCTGCGTCTCCCTCGCAGCGATCGGCGTGACCCCGTAGAGATTCACCCCCTGACGCTTGAGCAGGACCGCCAGCGCCTTGCGTTCACGGGCGGACAGCGATTTAACGGAGTCAAGCAACTGTTGCACTGGGGTCTCTCCTGCTAAGCAATCAAATTATCAATTTCCTCCGCTGATAAACGTTTGAGTGCCTCCAGTGATTTAGTCAATTCGTCCTGTGCATGATCACTTTCACCGTTTTTTTCCTGCAGCGTGTTACAGAAGTCCGCCAGTGACGGTTGTTCGAACACATCCTTGAGGCTGACCTCGTGCTGCAACTGTTCGCGCACGCGTACCAGCATCTGCACCGCCAGCAGCGAGTGGCCGCCCAATTCAAAGAAACTGTCGCTGCGACCGACCCGTTCGACACTCAGCACATCGGCCCAGATCGCCGCCAGTTGCTGCTCCAGCTCGCCTTGCGGAGCGATGTAGGTCGCCTGCCACTGGCTGGCATCCGGTGCAGGCAACGCCTTACGGTCCAGCTTGCCGTTGGCGGTCAGCGGCATTTTGTCGAGGACGATGAAATGGGTCGGCACCATGTACTCCGGCAGATTCGCCCTGAGCCCGGTTTTCAGCGTTTCACGCAGGGTTTGCTGATCCTGATCAGGCTCGGTCGGCACCAGATACGCCGCCAACTGCCCGTCCAGGGCCAGCACGATGACTTCGCGAACGGTCGGGTGCGCTTGCAGTCGCGCTTCGATTTCACCCAACTCGATGCGGAAGCCGCGGATCTTGACCTGATGGTCGATGCGCCCGGCGTATTCGACCACTCCGGCAGACCGGTAACGGGCCAGGTCGCCGGTGCGGTACAGGCGGCTGCCGTCACTGGAAAACGGATCAGGCACAAAGCGCTCGGCAGTCAGTGCGGCGCGGTTGTGATAGCCGCGCGCCAGACCGGCGTGACCGATGTGTAACTCGCCGCTGCATCCCTGGGCGACCGGGTTGAAATCGGCGTCCAGCACGTACCACGACAGATCGGGGATCGCTTCGCCAATCGGGCTGACCGGGTTGTGCGTGTCGGCCAGTGTGATCGGCCGGTAGGTCACGTGAACCGTGGTTTCGGTGATGCCGTACATGTTGATCAGTTGCGGTGCCTGATCGCCAAACCGTTCGAACCAGGGTTTCAGGCTGGCAACGTCCAGCGCTTCGCCGCCGAAAATGACTTTTTGTAACGGCATCGGCAACGGCGAATCACACGCCACACGCATCAGTTGCTTGAACGCCGACGGCGTCTGGTTAAGCACCGTGACCTGCTGTTCGACCAGCAGCGCGTGAAAATCTTCCGGCGAACGGGTCACTTCGCGGGGCACGATCACCAGTCGTCCCCCGTGCAGCAACGCACCGAAAATCTCCCAGACCGAGAAGTCGAAGGCGAACGAGTGGAACAGCGTCCACACGTCTTTTTCGTTGAACGCGAACCAGTCGTCGGTGGCGGCAAACAGACGCATCAGGTTGTGGTGGGTGAGCAACGTGCCTTTCGGCTTGCCGGTCGAGCCCGAGGTGTAAATCACGTAGGCCAGGTTGTCCGGCGTGGTCTGGTTGAGCGGGTTTTCCGTGCTGTAACCGTCCAGCGTATCGGCCAGATCCAGTGTCTGAACATGCGCAGGAATCGGCAACTGACTGAGCAAACCGCTCTGGGTCAGCAACAATTCGATACCGCTGTCCTGCATCAGAAAGCTCAGGCGATCCTGCGGGTAATCCGGGTCCAGCGGCACGTATGCGCCACCCGCCTTGAGGATTGCCAGCAGGCCGACAATCATGTCCAGACCGCGCTCGGCGGCCAGCCCCACTCGAACGTCCGGGCCGACGCCCTGCTCGCGCAGCTTGTGGGCCAGTTGGTTGGCGCGTTGATTGAGTTGCTGGTAGCTCAGTTGTTGGTCAGCAAAACTCAGGGCGATGGCTTGCGGGGCGAGGTCGGCCTGACGCTCGATGCGCTGGTGGGCGCAGTACACGCTCGGGTAATGCTGCACGCTTTGCGTCCAGGCAGTCGGCAAGGCCAGTTCGCCGACACGCGCCGTAGCGCAAGCACCAAGGCTTTGCAGCAGGTGATCGAAATGCGCCGCCAGTTGCAGAATGCCTTCGGCACTGAAATGTTGCCGGTCGTAACTGAAACGCACCGATAGCACGTCATTGGCTTCGACTACCAGCGTCAGCGGGTAATGCGCCTGTTCCTGATTGTGCAGGCCGCTAAACACCAGACCATCGGGCGCGCGCTGCAAGGCTTCGGACACCGGGTAGTTTTCGAACACCAGAATAGTGTCGAACAGTGCCTCGCCACTGTTGCGCGCCCAGCGCTGGATATCATACAGCGGGGTATGTTCATGCTCGCGCAGCGCAAGGTTTTTCGCCTGCACCTGCTGCACCCAGTCGGCCACCGTCTGCTCCGAACGCGGGCTGGCGATCACCGGCAGGGTGTTGATGAACAGTCCGAGCTGCTCTTCGACACCTGGCAGCTCAGCCGGACGCCCGGCCACTGTAGCGCCAAACGTCACACTGGACTGACCGGTGTAGCGTTGCAGCAACAACAGCCAGGCGGACTGCACCAGCGTGTTGAGGGTCACGCGCTGCTCGCGGGCAAACTCACTCAAACGTCGGGTGCCCTCGGCATCGATCAGCTGGATGTAATCGCCATAACCATCTCCCTGCGCTGAAGACCTGAACGCGTGAAGCAAGCGGGTCGGCTCATCCAGTTCAGCCAATTCTGTGGTCCAGAAACGCTGACTGGCATCGGCGTCCTGATCCTGTAACCACTGAATGTAATCGCGATAGCGCCCCGGCTGTGTCGGCGGCGTCTGATCGCTGTAACGTTGCAGCACTTCACCCAGCAGCCGCGAACTGCTCCAGCCGTCCATCAGGATGTGGTGGCTGGTGTAGACCAACTGCCACGTGTCGTCGGCAACGCGCACTACCGCCAGGCGCAACAGCGGGCCCTGGGCCAGATCGAAGCCTTGTTGACGATCGGCCTGCGCCCAGTTGTCCAGCCAGCGTTCGGGCTTACCCCGCGCATCCAGTTCGACAAAGGGCAGCGTCACGTGACGCTGCACCACTTGCAGCGACTGCTCGCGCTGGCTGACAAAGCAGCTGCGCAGCACCTCGTGGGCGTCTACCGCTGCCTGCCATGCACGCTGGAAACGCGGCACATCCAGCCCGCCGATGTCCACCCGCAACTGATTGATGTAGTTGCCCGCCACCTCATCGAACAGCGAATGGAACAGCATGCCCTGTTGCATCGGCGACAGTGGATAGATGTCTTCGATGGTGCCCGCAGCAATCGACAAACCGTCCAGCTGTGACTGAGTCAGTCGCGCCAGCGGGAAGTCCGACGGCGTGACACCCTGGTGCCCGGCGGTACAGTGTTCGATCAGTGTGGTCAGTGCCTGCTCGTAGCGGCGTGCCAGGGTGTCGATGGTCGAGGCGTGATACACCTCGCGGCTGAAACTCCAGTCCAGTTGCAACTGCCCATCGAATACCTGACCGTTGAGGCTCAGCCAGTTACCCAGTGGCCCGTCCTCGCACAGAGCAGTGCCGGCATTGTCAGCGCTCGGCACGAACAGCGCACCCTCGCGCTCGTTGAAGCTGCCGTCGAACTGCCCCAGGTAGTTGAACGTGACCCGTGCCTGCGGCAGTGCCGCCAGTTGCAGCGCAAACGACGGCTCGCCCATGTGGCGCAACACGCCGTAACCAATGCCTTTGTTCGGTACGGCACGCAATTGCTCCTTGATCCCGCACAGGCTTGCACCCGGCATGATTTGCGGCGTGAGGCGAACCGGAAAGAGGCTGCTGAACCAGCCGACCGTGCGACTGAGATCGGTGTCGTCGAACAGGTCTTCCCGGCCATGGCCTTCCAGCTGGATCAACACTGACGATTGCTGGCTCCACTCGCACAGCACCTGCGCCAGCGCTGTCAGCAACAGGTCGTTGACCTGCGTGCGGTACGCGGCAGGTGCGACTTTCAGCAGCTTGTGGGTCAGGTCCTTGCTCAACCATGAAGACGCATGGGCCGCATCACGATGACGCATCGAGCCTTCGGGCTTGTCGCGCGGCAACGGTTGGTCCGCGCCCTGCAAGGCCTGCAGCCAGTAATCACGTTCGGCTGCCAGCGTTTTACCGCTCGCATACTGTTGCAATTGTTCGGCCCAACGCTTGAGCGAGCTGGTTTTCGCTGGCAGCACCAATGGCTGGCCTGCTGCAATGGCGACATAGGCCTGTTGCAGGTCTTCCAGCAGCACCCGCCACGACACACCGTCGACGACCAGATGATGAATCACCAGCAAAAGGCGTTGCTCGCCCTGCGGCAGGTTGACCAGCACTGCACGCAACAACGGACCGTTTTTCAGGTCCAGGCTGCGTTGTGCTTCGTCAGCCAGCTCGGTCAGGCGCTCGGCACTGTCCAGCGCGTGCGTCCAGAGCAGATCGCGAGCGTTCAGCGTGCCGAAGGCAGCTTGCCACTGGCCGTCTTGCTGCGTGAAACCCAGACGCAGTGCGTCGTGCTGTTCGATCAGCGCGGCGAGCGCGGCCTGCAGGTGATTAGCATCCAGCATTTGCAGCGGTTTGAGCATCAACGCCTGATTCCAGTGCTGGCGCTCGGGGATGTCCAGTTCAAAGAAGCGCGCCTGAATCGGCAGCAGCGGCAGCGAACCGCTGACCTGCTCCGCCCCGGCAGCGGGCTTTTTCTGGATCAGTCTGGCCACCGACGCCAGCTGGCCGATGGTCTGCTTTTCGAACAACTGCTTGGGGCTGAGCTTGATGCCCTGGCGCTTGGCACGGGCGATGATCTGCAGGCTGAGAATCGAATCGCCGCCCAGTTCGAAGAAGTTGTCGGTGCTGCCGACCTGCTCCAGCTTCAACACGTCGGCCCACACGGCAGCGAGCTTTTCCTCGATCTCGCCCACCGGCGCGGTATAACGCTGCTTGACAACGCCGGGCTTGGGCAAGGCGCGCTTGTCGAGCTTGCCGTTGGCAGTCAGTGGCAATCTGTCCAGCAGCATGATCTGGGCAGGCACCATATAGTCGGGCAAGCGCGCAGCCAGTTGCTCGCGCAAGCTGTCGACATTCAGGCCTGTGTCGGTTGCGGCTACGCAGTACGCCACCAGTTGCAGTCGGGTTTCGTCATCGTCCACCGGCAACGCCAACACGCTGGCTTGCGCCACTGCGGGCAATCCCAGCAGCACACGCGCCACTTCAGCAGGCTCGACGCGATAGCCGCGTACTTTGACCTGATCATCTGCGCGACCGATGAATTCCAGAAGGCTCTGATGATTGCGCCGCATGCGATCGCCGCTGCGATAAACGCGTGCGCCCTCTTGCGCGAACGGATCCGGCACAAAACGCTCGGCGGTCAGTGCAGGCTGGCCGATGTAGCCCAGCGCCACACTGTCACCACCAATGTACAGTTCGCCGGCAACCTGTTGGCCGACCGGGTTCAGCACATCATCCAGCACATAGGCACTGGCCCCCGGCAACGGCGCACCGACCGGCACGCTGCACAGAGGCTCGACAGAGCGCACCCCTGTGGATACACAGACATCCTCTGGGAGCGAGACAGGCACCTCATGGGTCAGCACGCCGACCGTGGTTTCGCTCGGGCCGTAGTGGTTGATCACCCGGCAATCCGGCTTGAGCTGACGCACGTGCTCGACCAGCGCAGGCGAGCAGGCTTCACCGCCGACGATCAGAGCATGCTGCGGCAGCACATCGGCCGGCTGGCTGGCCTGCAACAGCGCAGTCAGGTGGCCGGGCACTATTTTCAGCACGCCGACCTGATGTTCGGCCATATAGGCAGCAAAGGCATCCGGGTCGAAACCCAGTGCTTCGGTCAACACGTGCAGGGTTCGCCCCGAACACAGCGCGCCGAACAACACGGTATGACCAAGATCGGCGGCGATGGTCGAAACCAGCGCCATGCTCGCCTCGGGAGCCAGTTGCAAGCGCTCCAGCAGGCCGCGCACGTAACTGGCCAAAGCGCCCTGGCTGACCAGTACGCCCTTGGGCTGGCCGGTAGAGCCGGAGGTATGAATCACGTAAGCCGCCGAGTCGGCTGACGACCCGGTGTCGGGCCTGCTGACAGGCAACGCCTGCCAGTGCGCAGGCGTCCAGGCCAGGCCCTGACAACCGGCGATCGCCAGTGACGTCTGACGCACATCGCCCTCGGCACACAGCAACACCCTGGCCTGAGCATTGACCAGCATCTGTTGCAGTCGCGCGTCGGGAGCTTTGACGTCAAGCGGCATGTACACGCCACCCGCCTTGAAGATCGCCAGCACGGCCGTCAGCCAGTCCAGCGAACGCTCCATCAGCACCGCCACCGGCTGGCCTTCGCTGACCCCCATGCGAATCAATTGATGGGCCAGCTGATTGGCAGCCTGATCCAGTTGCAGCGTGGTCAGCGTGCGCTCAAGGCAGCGGGCAGCCTGTGCATCAGGCTGCCTTTCAACCTGCCGGTCCCACAGTTGCAGCAGGTGTGGCGCGGGTTCGCGAGCTGCAGGCGGCGGTTCGACGGTCAGCGCCCCCAACCTGAACAGCGGCGCCTGTGGCGCGTCGAGCAGGGTCTTGAACAACGCAAGCATTTCGGGGATGAAGCCTTCGACGGTAGAGCGTCGATACAGGTCGCTGGCGTACGCCATATCGCCATGGATCAGCGTGCCGTCGTCGGTGATGTCCAGGGCCAGATCGAAATGCGCGCCTTGTTTATCGAACGCGTACTCGCTGACCTCCAGCCCGGCCAGCTTGAGCGCGGTTTTCTGTTTGAGGATTACGTTCTGGTTGAACTTGGCCTGAAACAGCGGGTTATGACCCAGGCTGCGCTCCGGTGCCAGTTGATCGACCAATTGCTCGAACGGTACGTCCTGATGCGCCTGCGCGCCGAACGAGGTGTCGCGGATCTGCGCCAGCAGGTCAAGGTAGCTCAGGCGCTCATCAACCTCGCAGCGCAAGACCTGGGTATTGATGAAAAAGCCGATCAGCCCTTCGGTTTCAGCCCGACCGCGGTTGGCATTGGGCACGCCGATGCGAATATCGCGCTGCCCGGCCTTGCGCGACAGAAACAGCGAAAAACCGGCCAGCACCAGCATGAACAGGGTCACGCCCTGCGTACGCGCAAAAGCATTGAGCTGGCGCGACAGATCAGCGCCGAAATCAAAGCGCAGGTGCTCGCCCTGATAGCTCTGCGTGTGTGGACGGGGAAAATCCTGTGCGGCGTCGAGCAGCGGCTGCTCGTCACCCAACTGGTTACGCCAGTAATCCAGTTGCCGTGCGCCCTCGCCCGCCTCCAGCCAGCTGCGCTGCCAGATAGCATAATCGGCGTATTGCAACGGCAGTTCCGGCAGCGCAGGTTCGCGGCCTTCGCAGTACGCCTGGTAGCAGTGCACGAACTCCTGAATCATCACGTCCATCGACCAACCGTCGGAGACGATGTGGTGCATGCTCACCACCAACACATGCTCATCGCCGGCAAGGCGGAACAGGTGCGCGCGCAGCAGCGGGCCGGTGCGCAGATCGAACGGCTGGCTGGTCACCGTGACCACTCGTAACGCCAGCTCGGCATCGCGCAGCTCGACATCAGCCAGACCGGACAGGTCGATACTGTCCAGCGCCACTGTCTGATCGTGCAACAACACTTGCTGCGCCTGATCACCGTCGATATGGAACACGGTGCGCAGCACCTCATGACGCTCGATCAGATAATCGAATGCACGGCGCAAGGCCGTCTCGTTCAACGTGCCTTGCAGACGCAGGCCAGTGGTCATTTTGTAGGCGTCGCTCGACGGGTCGAGCTGCCAGAGGAACAGCAGGCGTTGCTGAGCGAACGACAGCGGAATGGCCGTGACATCATGGCGACTGACCGGCACCGGCAACAGGCTGAAATCCTTGCCTTCCTGGCGCAGCCGGGCAAGGAACTGTTGGCGTTGCTCCAGCGGCAGGCCGACAAAACGTTTCGCGATGCGTGCAGCAGTGGTCCCGGTCATGCGCCAAATTCCTCCAGTGAATCCATGAACTGGTCCATGTCGCTCCAGTCGTTATCCGTGGTGTTGTCGGTCAGCGCGGCCACTTCGACGGCAAGGTCGCTGAGCAGCGGTTTTTCGAACAGCGTGCGCAACGGCAGGCTGATGCCCAGTTGCGCCTTGATCCTGGCAATGACTTGCGCGGCGAGTAACGAATGGCCGCCCAGCTCGAAAAAGTGATCGTCCAGACCGACCTGTGGCGCGTGCAGGACTTCCTGCCAGATGGCAGCAAGGCAGATTTCCACATCGCTGCAGGGCGCGCGGTATCTGGCCTGCAACTGGCTTGAGTCGGGCTCCGGCAGCGCCTTGCGGTCCAGCTTGCCGCTGGGCGTCAGGGGCAGCTCCGGCAACAGCAGCACGTGCGTCGGCACCATGTAATCCGGCAGGCTGGCTTGCATCTGAGTGCGGATGCCATGACGCAACGCCTGTCGCCCGGCATCACTGAGCGCACCGCCTTCCGGCACCACGTAAGCGATCAGTTGGGTGCTGCCCGCCAGTAAAACGGCCAGCACCACCGCCTCGCGCACGTCAGTGCATTGCTGCAGGCGCGATTCGATTTCGCCCAGCTCGATGCGGAAGCCACGAATCTTCACCTGATGATCAACCCGGCCGATGTATTCGACAGCGCCGTCGACACGTAGCCGGGCACGGTCGCCGGTGCGGTACAGACGCTCACCGCTGACAAACGGATCGGCGACGAAACGCTCGGCGCTCAAGCCGGGCTGAGCGTGATAGCCCCGCGCCAGGCCGGGACCACCGATGTACAGCTCGCCCACCGCGCCCTGCGGCAACAGGTTCAGTTGATCGTCGAGAACATAAAGACGGCGTCCTGCCAGCGCACGGCCAATCGGCACCCCGCGCCAGGACACCTGTTCCGCAGTCAGCGCGCTGCAATCGTGAATGCTCGACACCACGGTCGCTTCGGTCGGCCCGTAGGTATTCAGAAGACGCACATGCCCCAGCCCGGCCTTGTGCCACAGACGCAGGCCTTCGACTGCCATGGCCTCTCCGCCGACGTGAACCTGTCGTAACGCGCCGTAATGCCCGGGCGGGCTGGCCGCGAAGTCCTGAACCAGGGTCAGCCAGTAGGCCGCAGGCAAATCCGCCAGCGTTACGCAATGCTCGACCACTGCCTGATGGAAGGTGGCGCTGTCCCACAGCCGCTCGTCACGCAGGACCACGGCCGCCCCGCGACACAGCGGCGGGTAGAACTGCTCGACGAAGCCATCGAAACTGTGGGTCGCGAATTGCAGGACCCGGTCGCCCTCGCGCAGGTCACTGTAGTTCGCGCCCAGTGTCACGAACTCAGCCAGTGCGGCATGACTGATCGCCACACCCTTTGGACGCCCGGTCGAACCCGAGGTATAGATCACATAGGCCAGGCTGGCCGGATCTGTCGTGCCGTCCGGGTTGTGCGGGCTCGCTGTCAGGCTGCCTGGTTGATCCATGCACAGGCACTGAATACCAGCCAGTTCAGGCAGCCTGACTCGCTGTTCGCTATGCGTCAGCAGCAGTTTCAGGCCACTGTCTTCCAGCACATGACGCAGACGCTCACTCGGCGCGCTCAGGTCCAGCGGCACATAGGCACCGCCAGCCTTGAGTACGGCGAGCAGCGCGACCGGCATGTCCAGCGAGCGGCCCAGCGCCACACCGACCAGCACGTCCGGACCGACACCCTGCTCGCGCAGATGCCAGGCAAGACGGTTGCTGCGCTCGTTCAGCTCGGCGTAAGTCAGGCTGGGCGATTGACCGTCAAGGGCGAGGAGCAATGCCGGCGCATTCGGCGTGCGCTGCACTTGCGCTTCGAACTGACGATGCGCAGGGGTGGTGACGTCAGCTTTGAGAACGCTGTCGACATCCAGCAATTGCGAGCGCTCATCGGCCGCGAGCATCGACAGTTCCGCGATGGTTTGCAGAGGATCAGCGCAGACCGAGGTCAGCAGATTGCGCCAGTGCCCGGCCAGACGCACGATGGTCGACTCGTCGAAAATATCGGTGGCGTAAGTAAAGGCGGCGTGCAGTTGCTCACCTTCGCCGCTGGTGGCCAGCATCAGGTCGCTGGCGGCGGCGTGGGTACGCTGCGCCAGCGCCTGTTGTTCGGCGGGCAGATTGGCCACGCGCAGGCCGCCGCTGAGGTGTTTGTCCAGCAGGTCGGCAACCACCGGCTGGTGATTGAACATCACTTGAAACAAAGGAGTGTGGCTTTGGCTGCGCTCGGGCTGCAGCGCATCGATGATGGCGTCAAACGGCAGATCCTGATGCGCCTGAGCACCGGTCGAGGCGTTGCGCACGGTATTCAGAAGATCGACAAAACGCGTCTGCGCGGTCACTTCACTGCGCAGGACCTGAGTATTGATGAAGCAGCCAATAAGCCCTTCGGTTTCGCTGCGCGTGCGATTGGCGATCAGGCCGCCGACACGAATGTCGGTCTGCCCGCTGTAGCGGTGCAGCAGGCTCTTGAAAGACGCCAGCAATACTACAAACAGGGTCACACCCTGGCGTTGCGCAAGATGTTTGAGGTTGCGCAGCAGTTCGGGCTCGAGCGCCAGCTCCAGGCGGGCACCCTCATGGCTGGGCAGCGCCGGGTACGGGCGATCCGTAGGCAGCTCCAGCACCGGGTGTTCGTCGCCAAGATGGCTGCGCCAGTAGTCCAGCTGACGCTCTTGCTCACCGGCTTCCAGCCAGCTGCGTTGCCACAACGCGTAGTCGCGGTACTGCACGGGCAGCGGCTGAAAGGGCAGCCGCTTACCGGCCAGCAGCGCATCGTAGCCGCGCAGCCATTCGTCGATGAGCACGTTCATCGACCAGCCATCGGTAATCATGTGGTGCAGATTCAGCAACAGCACATGCTCCTGCCCGGCCAGACGCAGCACCTGCACGGTGAACAGCGGCCCGCGCTGCAGATCGAACGTTTGCGCAGATTGTTCGGCCATCGCCTGACGGGCACTTGCCCAGCGCTGCTCGGACGGCAGCGCACTCAGGTCGATCAGGCGGATGCTCACGGGTGCTGGCGGCGCAACACGCTGAAACGCACGGTCGCCTTCCTGACCGAAGGTGGTACGCAGGCTTTCATGGCGCTCGACCAGCGCACTGAAGGCACACTCCAGCAAGGGCAGCTCCAGCGGACCATTCAGGCATACCGACATCGGCAGGTTGTACGCTGCGCTGTGAGGGTCCAGTTGCCAGAGAAACCACATGCGTTGCTGGGCATAGGACAGACCATCGCGTTCGGCCAGCCCTTCGCAGGAAGGGATCGGGAACAGCGCGAAATCCATGTTTTCCTTGCGCATGCCATCGAGAAACAGGCGACGTTTTTCAAGAGGCAACTCGACAAAACGACGAGCGAGTTTCTGGGCGTGTTCGGGGTTCATGGGTCGATCCTTGCTGAATGTGGCTGACCGTCGGGCGGGGTCGTATCAACAAGAACGAATTGGCGGAGAAATATTTAGAAAGGTTTGTGGTGGTGACAGCCGGACACCTGATAGTCCTCACGCTCCAGTGCGAATGCCTTGAGTGCCCCTGTGTCGCACCGGCTATTCAAGATCGGACGCGGAGCGTCCAGAACGGCGCACCGACGCAGAGCATCGGCACGATAGTTGAGATTATCGTTCCACACGCTCCAGCGTGGGAATGCAGCTCGCGACGCTCTGCGTCGCAAAGAGGACGCGGAGCGTCCAGAACGGCGTACCGACGCAGAGCGTCGGCACGATAATCAATCGGCGATAACTCAGACAACTACTTATCCGAATGCCCCTGCGCCATCGCCACCACGACTTTACGTTTGCCGGTAAACGGCGCGCGTGAGTGGGCGGTGAGCATGTTGTCGAGCATCAGCACGTCGTTTTCCAGCCAGGGGAAGCTGACGGTGCATTCGTCGAGTACGCCACGAATTTCGTCCAGCAGGCTTTCTTCGAGGGGCGAGCCGTCGCCGTAGTAGACATTGCGCGGCAGGTCTTCCTCATCCACTACGTCCAGCAGTGTTTCGCGCACTTCCGGTTGCAGGTTGGAGATGTGAAACAGATGAGCCTGATTGAACCAGACGGTGTCGCCGGTCACCGGGTGGCGCGACACGGCCTGACAGATCTGCCGGGTACGCAGTTCGCCGTCATCTTTCCATTCGCACTCGATGTTATGTGCCCGGCAGTAGGCCTCGACCACACGCTCATCTTCGGTGTTGAATACCTGGCTCCATTCCACATCGAGCCCGTTGCCGTAGTTGCGCACGTACATCAGCTTCTTTTCGATAAAGCGTTCACGAATGCGCGCCGGAATGCGCCGGTATATCTCGCGGCTGTCGGCGATCGGCGTTTCGCCCCCCGTCTGCGCGGCGATCATGCTGTAGAACCAGATTTTCATCGGCCAATCCAGCGTATAGGCCTGCTCATTGTGCAGCGGAATGCTCTGGTGAGCAGGGTACTCGGTCGAGGTGTACACGCCCTTGGTCACGTTGCTGCGCGGCGTGGAGCCAAACTCGTAGTTGAGCAACGGATCACCAAAGCCCGCCGCGAACTCACGAAACGCTTCGGCACCGCCGACCTCGAAGCCACGAAACAGAATGCCGCCCGCGCTGTACAGGTGTTCGGCGACCAGCAGCTTGAGTTCGCCCAGCGCTTCCATCAAGTCCAGACCGGGCTCGGGCGCCTGCACCAGCATGGGCAAGCTGCCCGCCCCTGCCAGCAGTGGCCGGATATCCAAACTCAACGCATGACTCATGATGTCTCTCCCTTGATGGCAAAAGCGCCCGAGCCCCTGCGGCCTGGCGCAACACCAATGTCCAGATTGAACGTACCTGGCGAGCAAAAAATTAGCCGATCATGCCCATTTCCCGCGCCGTGCGGGGCTTCCGGCAGCTCTGAAACAATTTTTTGCATTTAAACGCAAAAAATTCCTGCAGGAATCTCGTTCTCATTCGTCTTTAACTGAATGCGAGGCTTTATATCGCCCGCGCGTACAGACAGAGGGAGCCGCATTGCGGTTGCTCTACATCGTGAATCGAGATTGTTTACCCATGTCGAAGAAGTCCCGTTCAAAAATCTGGTTTCTCGTCCACAGCTGGCTTGCCCTGCCCATCTGGTTTTTTGTGCTGATCGTCTGCGTCACCGGCACGCTGGCAGTGGTCAGCAAGGAAATCATGTGGCTGGCCAACCCGGAAATGCGTGACAACCGCCCCTCGGACGATGCCCCGCGCATGAGCTTCGAGCAGATTCGCGCGACCATCGAGCGCAACGAACCGGACCTTATCGTCGGCACGATCATGCAGCCGGACGGCGACTACTTTGCCCTCAGCGTGTTCGTCACCTACCCGGACGGCCGCTCGGTGCCGGCCTACGTCAACCCTTATACCGGGGTGATTCAGGGCCTTACACCGTCGTTCGACTTCCGCCGCTTCACCCGCGCCCTGCACGGCTGGTGGCTGGTGCCGTTCACCAATGGCTATTCATGGGGCTGGTATCTGGTGTCGATTCTCGGCCTGCCGCTGCTGGCGTCACTGGTCACCGGGCTGGTGGTGTACAAGAAATTCTGGCGCGGCTTTTTCAAACCGGTGCGTTTCAGCCAGGGCCCGAGGATTTTCTGGGGCGATCTGCATCGTCTCAGCGGCGTCTGGTCGATCTGGTTCATCGCGGTGATTTCCGTCACCGGCACCTGGTTTCTGATTCAGGCAATTCTGGGCGATAACCAGATCAGCATTTCCAGTAAATCCCAGGTCGCCTCGATCATTGCGCACAACGCCGTACCGCTGACGGCCGACGGCAGCCCTGCACCGACCATCAGCCTGGAAAAGGCCGTTGAAATTGCCAAGGAGCGGATACCGGGCCTTGAAGCCAGCTTCATCACCCCGCCCTTCAACGCCTACAGCAACATGCAGGTTGGTGGACGAAGCTGGTACCCGCTGATGTTCCAGACCGCCGAAATCAACCCGTACAGTGGCGAGATAGCCGCTTCGCACCTGCTATCGGACCGCAACAAGCTGGAGTTCGTCACCGAGTCCATGCGCCCACTGCACACCGGCGATTTCGGTGGCATCTGGATCAAGCTGATCTGGGCATTCTTCGGCCTGCTGCTGAGCATGATGGTCCTCAGCGGCTTGCTGATCTGGAGCAAGCGTACCGCGCTGGCGACGCTCAATGCCCTCAAGCGTGAAGCCAGAACCGCCCCTGCCATCTTCACCCCGGCTTCGACCCCGGACACCACTCGCTCGCCGCTGGCGACCCGCACCCCGGAGAACAGCCTGTGAGCAAGGCCGCTGCCGCACAACCTGCATCGTCGCTGAGCCGTTTCTGGTACAGATGGCGCTTCCATATCAACGTGCTGCTGGTACTGATCCCGTTGGGTTTCATGCCCAAGTACTTCTCCGACAACGCGCTGGATCGCGGCGACCAGGGCCTCGGCCAGCGCGACGTCGGCGAGATTCAGGTCGGGCCGTGGAGCCTGCGTCTGGCAGAAGATCGCAACGAACCGCCACGTCTGTCCGGGCCGTCGGGTTACATGAAAAGCTTTAATGCGGCGCTGTGCAACGCGTGCATCGACCGGGTCAAGGCCACTTACCTGCGCATCGGCAAACCGCGCAGTCTGCGGACGGCCGGGGTGATTTTCTTCGGTGGCGGCTACCGCATGAGCGCGTTCATGCAGATTCCGGAAACCACCAGCGCCGATTCCGAACTGTGGATCACCATGGAAGGCTGGGACGGCGCCGTGCATCAGACTTCCATCCCCCTGCAACAGGCCTCGCCCACCACCGTGGCGTGGCTGAAAAAACAAGGAGCCAAACCATGAGTGCCCGCCCTTCCCTGCGCTGGCTGACGGTCAGCGCACTGTGCCTGCTTGGCCTGAGCGGCAACGCTCTGGCGCATAACCCGATGTGCGAATGCAAACAGATCGACAATGAGCAGATCCGCTGCACCGGCGGTTTTTCCGACGGCAGTGGTGCGCCGGGCGTGACCCTGGACGTGATCGGCTATGACGAAACCATCCTGGTGCCCGGCAAACTGGGTGAGGATTCGACCGTGACCTTCAAGCGTCCTGCCTCCGAGTTCTATGTGCTGTTCGATGCCGGCCCCGGCCACGTGGTGGAAATCGATCAGGCGGATATCCCCAGCCCATGAGTGCGCCAACCCGACAAATCGTCCGCCCGGCCGGTGCGGGGCATGAAACCCTGTATGTTCTGCTGCTGTGCCTGCTGATCCTCGGCATTGCTGCGGGCGTAGTCAGCCTGCACCGCGACACTCAGGAGACGCACAGCCTGGCCAGCCATCAACTGGATGCACGGCGCGACCTGAGCGCTGCCGAACAAGGCATCTACGCCGATCTGCGCGTGACTCTCGACGAGATTCGTTTGCTGACCGAAGAGCAGCAGACGCCGGTCACCGCCGAACAACTGGGCGAAGAAGGCTTTGCCCCGTTCGCCAGGGATGCCAGTTCGGTCAGCCGCGGCGATCACGCCTGGCACATGATCGACCGGTCTTATCTGGGACTGAGCCAGGCACCGAGCGTGGCCGGCTCGTTTCTGATGCGCGTCGATTCGGGCGAGCAGCCCGACATCTGGATCAACCGCAGCGCCTCGGTCGCGCCTCTCAGCGAGCTCGATGACAGAGCGCTGATGGACGCAGGCTGGAAACAGATCGTCGCGCAATTCGATGCAGGCGTGACCCGTCAGCACCCGCACTGAAACTCCGCATTCATTTGAAAGAAGACCGCTTGCCCATGCCTATTTCATTCAAACGCCGTCCCTTGCTGCGCATCCTGCTGGCAGGCTTGTTTGCTACCCTGCTGACACCGTCCAGCTATGCCACCGACCCGGCCAAGCGCCTGCGTATCGGCATCACCCTGCACCCGTATTACAGCTATGTGAGCAATATCGTCGGCGACAAGGCCGAGGTCGTGCCGCTGATCCCGGCGGGTTTCAACCCGCACGCCTACGAGCCGCGGGCCGAGGACATCAAGCGCATCGGTTCGCTGGACGTGATCGTGCTCAACGGCGTCGGTCACGACGACTTTGCCGACCGCATGATCGCCGCCAGCGAAACGCCGAACATCAAGACCATCGAAGCCAATGCCGACGTACCCTTGCTGGCCGCGACCGGGGTGGCAGCCAGAGGCGCAGGCAAAGTGGTCAATCCGCACACCTTCCTGTCGATCAGCGCCTCTATCGCCCAGGTCAACAACATCGCCCGCGAGCTGGGCAAGCTGGACCCCGACAACGCGAAAACCTACACCGCCAACGCTCGCGCCTACGGCAAACGCCTGCGACAGATGCGCGCCGACGCCCTGGCCAAACTCACCAAGGCCCCCAACGCCGACTTGCGCGTGGCCACGGTACACGCCGCCTACGACTACCTGCTGCGCGAATTCGGCCTGGAAGTGACCGCTGTGGTAGAACCGGCACATGGCATCGAACCCAGCCCGAGTCAGTTGAAAAAGACCATCGACCAGTTGCGCGAGCTGGACGTGAAGGTGATCTTCTCGGAGATGGATTTCCCGTCCACCTACGTCGACACCATTCAGCGTGAATCCGGGGTCAAGCTGTACCCGCTGTCACACATTTCCTATGGCGAATACACCGCCGACAAGTACGAAAAGGAAATGGCCGGCAACCTCGACACCGTGGTACGTGCCATTCAGGAGTCGGGCGCATGACTGTTGCGCAGCACCTCGATATTGCCAGCCAGGGCCCCGGCATCGAATTCAACGACGTGAGTCTGACACTGGGGCGCACCACGATTCTTGACCGTATCTGTTTCAACGTGCGCGCAGGCAGCGTACACGCGCTGGTCGGGCCGAACGGCGGCGGCAAGAGTTCGCTGATCAAGACCCTGCTCGGGCAGACGCCGCATCAAGGCCAGTTGAGTCTGCAATGGCGAGCCGCGCCGGGCCTGACGGGTTACGTGCCGCAGGCCCTGGAGTTCGACCGCGGCCTGCCGATGACCGTTGACGATTTCATGGCAGCGATGTGCCAGCGACGCCCGGCGTTTCTGGGTTTGTCGAAGCATTACGCGGCAGCAATTGGCGAGGCGCTGGAGCGGGTCGGCATGCAGGACAAACGCAAACGGCGCATGGGCGCGCTGTCCGGCGGCGAGCGCCAACGTGTGCTGCTCGCCCAGGGGCTCATCCCCGCGCCGCAATTATTGGTGCTGGATGAGCCGATGTCGGCCCTGGATGAAGCCGGGATTCAAGTCTTCGAGCGTCTGCTCGGTGACTGGCGTCGGAGCGGCATCACCGTGCTCTGGATCGAGCACGATCTGGACGCCGTAAGGCGCCTGGCCGATCAGGTAACCGGGCTCAATCGACGAATACTGTTCGACGAACCTGCCGCGACGGCACTGACGCCTGAGCGCCTGCTGACCTTGTTTTCCGCTCATCCGCGTGCTGCGGATGCCGGTCACGGGGGGCAGGCGTGATGGATTACGAAACGTTTCGTCTGTTCATTCAGGGCCTCGCCTCATCCGGCTATCTGCCCGAGGCGCTGGCCTACGGTTTCGTGGTCAACGCCCTGCTCGCCGGACTGCTGATCGGCCCGGTGCTGGGGGGGTTGGGGACGCTCGTGGTGGTCAAGCGCTTCGCGTTTTTCTCCGAAGCTGTGGGCCATGCCGCATTGACCGGCGTGGCAATCGGCATTCTGCTCGGCGAGCCGTACACTGGCCCCTACGGCGCGCTGTTCGGTTACTGCCTGCTGTTCGGCATTGTCCTCAATTACCTGCGCAACCGCACCGGGCTGGCACCGGACACGCTGATCGGGGTGTTCCTGTCGGTGTCTCTGGCACTGGGCGCAAGCCTGCTGCTGGTGCTGGCCGGCAAGATCAACGTGCATATTCTGGAAAACGTGCTGTTTGGCTCGGTGCTGACCGTCAACGGCAATGACCTGCTGGTGCTGCTGATCGTCGGTTCGCTGGTCATGGGCCTGAGCCTGCCGCTGTACAACCGCATCATGCTGGCCAGCTTCAACCCGCAACTGGCTGCAGTGCGCGGCGTGGCAGTGAAGCCCCTGGATTACCTGTTCGTGATTCTGGTGACACTGATCACCGTTGCCGCCGTAAAAGTCATCGGCGCGATCCTGGTCGGCGCATTGCTGGTGATTCCGGCTGCGGCGGCACGCCTGCTGAGCCAGTCGCTCAAAGGTTTTTTCTGGATCTCGGTGGCCATCGCGACGATCAGTACCCTGTGCGGCATCCTGCTGCCGATTGTCTTCGACCTGCCTGTGCCGTCCGGCGCGGCAATTATTCTGGTGGCCGGTGTTGCCTTCGCCCTCGCCGCCATCGCTCGCGGCACACTGCCGAGCCTGAAAGGGAATATTGGATAAATGCCTACGTTACGTACCTTAACCCTGGCGCTGGCCATGAGCGGCCTGTTCAGCAACAGCCTGTATGCCGCCAACGCCAACACCGACAGCGCGCAACCGGTACGGGTGCTGGCCAGTCTGCCGATCACTTATGGCCTGGGGGAGATTCTGCTCAAGGACAGTGGTGTCGTGCTGGAACGCGCGGCGGCTGCCAACCTGCCCGGCTCACGTCAGACGGCGTACTTCACCGGGCGCGGTGCCGACGCCTTACGTGGCCTGGCGAACAACGCCGACGCGGTAATCGGTTTGCGCTCGATCTGGGCAGATGACCCGCTCTACCCCAACGCCCGCCGCAGCAACATCCGCATCGTCGAGATCGACGCAGCACGCCCGGTGGATGGCAGCCTTGCGGGGATTGCCGTGCAACCGGGCCAGGGCGCTGATGGGCTGAACAGCCAGCCGTGGCTGGCGAGCAACAATATGGGACGCATGGCCGATGTGCTGGCGGCGGATCTGGTGCGCTTGGCACCGGCGTCCAAGCCGAAGATCGAGGCCAATCTGGCGGCATTCAAGCAGCAGCTGCTCAAGCTCAGCGCCAGCAGCGAAGCAGCGCTGGCCGGTGCCGACAATTTGAGTGTGGTGAGCCTGTCGGACCGCTTTGGCTATTTGATCAGCGGGCTGAATCTGGAACTGATCGACAGCCAGGTGCTGACGGACGAGCAGTGGACACCCGAGGCGCTGAGCAAGCTGAGCGCGACCTTGCAAGACAATGACGTGGCGCTGGTGCTCGATCACCGTCAGCCGCCCGCGCCGGTCAAGGCTGCAATCGAGGCGGCCGGCAGCAAGCTGCTGGTGTTAGGGATTGATGGCGCTGATCCGCTGGCGGAGTTGCAGGGCGATATTCAGGGGATTATCAAGGTGCTGGCTGGTAACGGGGAAGGTTAACGTTGCGCACGCTCCTGCGTGGGAATGCCGTTCGCGACGCTCTGCATGGCACGAGGACGCGGAGCGTCCAGAACGGCATGCCGACGCAGAGCGTCGCACGATAATTGAATTATCCATGCAGACCGGCGCAGAGCTTCAGCACGACAGTTGAGATTCTCGTTCCCTGCGCTCCTCCGCGTCGCGCGACAGGTGCGCAGAGTATTGGCACGATCGCTGGTCAACCAGCCAGTCAGGCCGTCTGGGCTTCCATTCTCTGCCGCAGGCTCAGGGGCCGCATGTCGGTCCAGACTTCTTCGATGTAGGCCAGGCACTCTTTCTTGAAGCCGCTCTTGCCCACGGTGCGCCAGCCGTTGGGAATCGCCTTGTAGTCGGGCCAGATGGAATACTGTTCTTCATGGTTGACCACAACTTGAAAGACGATGTCTTCCCGATCGAATACTGAAGTCATTGCTGCTCTCCGTGTATGTGTTCAGCGCTGCCGTGCCAATTCATGGCAGCGATAAGGATTGAACGTATCGCTACGTCGAAAAATTAAAGCTGTGCGACCGCGGCATTGAGCGCACGACCGAAGATATCTGCCACCTCGTCGACCTGCTCGGCGGTAATCACCAGCGGTGGCAGGAAGCGCACCACGCTGCCGTGCCACCCGCCCAGTTCAAGAATAAGCCCGCGTTTGAGGCATTCACGCTGGATCAGCGGAGCCAGACGGGCGAAGACCGGCGGATGCCCCTGCGCATCTCGCGCACCGGCCGGGTCAACCAGTTCTACGCCAAGCATCAGCCCGCGACCGCGAATGTCGCCCAACTGCGGAAAATCGCGCTGCAAAGCTTGCAAATGAGCGCACAGACGCGCGCCCATAGCCGTCGCGTGTTCGCAAATATTGTGCTCTTGAAGATAGCGCATTACCGCCGAACCGGTAGCCATCGCCATCTGATTGCCACGGAACGTCCCGGCGTGAGCGCCCGGCAGCCAGGTGTCGAGCCACGAACGATAGACCACCACCGCCAGCGGCAGGCTGCCACCAATGGCTTTGGACATGACCACGACGTCCGGGATGATCCCGGCGTGCTCGAAGGCGAACATCTTGCCGGTGCGCGCAAAACCGCTCTGGATCTCATCGACAATCAGCGCTACACCGGCCTTTTCGGTGATGCGGCGTACGCCACGCAACCAGTCGAGATCAGCAGGAATCACCCCGCCCTCCCCCTGAACCACCTCTAGAATGACCGCCGCAGGCAGTTGTACGCCCGCTTCCGGGTCGTTGAGCAGGTTCTCCAGATAATGCAGATTGGCGCGCACACCCTGTTCGCCGCCAAGTCCGAACGGACAGCGGTAATCGTAGGGGTACGGCAGAAACTGCACGCCTGTGCCGAGCAAGGCACCGAGGGGCTTTTTAGGCCCCAGGCTGCCCATCAGGCTCAACGCGCCCTGGCTCATGCCGTGATAACCGCCCTGAAACGACAGCACCGTGCTGCGCCCGGTAGCGGTGCGTACCAGCTTCAAGGCGGCTTCCACCGCATCGGTGCCGGTCGGGCCACAGAACTGAATCTTCGCGTCATTGGCCAGTGCCTGCGGCAGAAGGCCGAACAGGTCCTGAACGAACTGGTCTTTCACCGGCGTGGTGAGGTCCAGGGTATGCAGCGGCAATTCATCGGCAATAATTTGCTGGATCGCTTCGATCACCACTGGATGGTTATGCCCCAGGGCCAGCGTACCGGCACCGGCCAGGCAATCGATAAAGCGCCTTCCTTCGACGTCCTCGACATGGATGCCCTTGGCCCGCTTGAGTGCCAGCGGAATCCGCCGCGGGTAGCTGCGCGCATTGGATTCCTGGCGGCTCTGCCGGGCCAGCAATGGCGATTCATCGAACTGGTAGAGCGTTTCAGCCGCTGCCGGGGCAACCCGAGTCAACTGTTCATCGATAAGCCTGGTAGCGACTGACATCTGTGCAACCCTCAATACGCTGCGATAAGCGAGACCGTTGATGACCTGAGACACGAGCCTTGGCGCATGCCGGTTCAGGCGTTTGTTCGTTCCTTTGAAAACGCGCCAGCGAGCTGCGGATTTACACCCGGTAACGAGTTTTTTATCCGCAGCTCCAGCGCCCCGACGAGAGGCTGATCAGAGCCCTTCCAGTTCCGCCATCAAGTCAGCCAGACGATCAAACTTCTGCTCGTCGACCTGCGCTCCGCCCAGGCTTTCCAGATGCGCGGCCAACGCCTGTACGGTGTTGAATTCGAACATCGCCCGCAACGGCACGTTGCGCTGCAGCAGCTTCTGCGCACGTGTAACGACCTGGGTCGCGAGCAACGAATGCCCGCCCAACTCAAAGAAGTTATCGGTGATGCCGACCCGATCGACCTTGAGCACATCGGCCCAGATCGTCGCCAGTTGCTGCTCCATTTCAGTCTGCGGTGCCTGATAATCCTGCTGCACCTGACTGACGTCCGGGGCAGGCAGGGCCTTGCGGTCCAGTTTGCCGTTCGGGGTCAGTGGCATGGCCTCCAGAATCACCAGATGCGCAGGCACCATGTAGTCCGGCAGGCTGGCCTTGAGATGGGCTTTCAGCTCATCGCGCAGGGCATCGTGATCCTGAATTGCAGAGCGTGGCACCAGATAAGCCGCCAGCACTTTGCCCAGCGGGCCGTCGACATCCAGCACTACCGACTCGCGAAGCGCCGGATGCTCCTGCAAGCGGCTTTCGATTTCGCCCAACTCGATGCGATAACCACGAATTTTCACCTGATGATCGACCCGGCCAACGTACTCCAGCACCCCGTCCTTGCGTCGCCGCGCCAGATCTCCGGTGCGATACAGACGTTCGCCCGGCGCGCCGAACGGATGCGGTACGAACACCGGAACAGTGCGCAGTGGATCTGCGACATAACCGCGCCCGACCCCGGCCCCGGCCACGCACAGTTCGCCGACTGCGCCCAGCGGCACAAGGTCCAGCGTATCGTCGAGCAGGTACAGACGATTGTTGTCGGTCGGCGAACCGATCGGCAGATAAGCACTGCGTGTGGAATCCGCATCGACCCGGAAGAACGCCACGTCGTCGGAACACTCAGCCGGCCCATAAGCATTCACCAGCCCGATACCCGGGTAGCGTTGCAGCCACTGACTGGCCAGCTCCGGCGGCATGGCTTCGCCGGTCGGCAGCATCCAGCGCAGGCTGTCGAGCACTGCCTGCTCCTCGGCGAGCAGACCGGTTATCAGCGAAGGCACGCTTTCCAGCACGCTGATGCGCTGCGCTTGCACGTGCGCCAACAGGGCCTGCGGATCGCGGGCAATATCGTTCGGCACGATGTCCACCCGAGCGCCGAACAGCGGTGCGGCAAGGAACTGCCAGACCGAGATATCGAAGCTCTGCGAGGCCGTCTGAGCGATCACGTCGCTGTCGCTCAGGCTCAGATAAGGCACTTTACTCAACTGGTTATTGAGCATGCCGCGCTGCTCGACCATCACGCCTTTCGGTAGCCCGGTGGAACCGGACGTGAAGATAACGTAAGCGAGGTTGTCCGGCGCACTGTAGCGGCCCGGATTGTGCTGCGCAGAGTCGTTCTGCTGCACGTGCTCCCAGACCAGCAGCAGCGGACGGTGCGCTTCAGGCAACGCATCGAGCAACGCTTTGCCCTGCTCGATACATTGCACGCTGCAAACCAGCACCGGCGTACCGCTCTGGCCGATGATGCCGCTCAGGCGCGAATCAGGCAGCGCCGGGTCCAGCGGCAAGTAACCGGCGCCGGCCTTGAAGCTGCCGATGATCATGCCCAGCAATTCGGGCCCGCGTTCGGCCAGTACGGCAACCGGCTGATCGAAACCGATACCGGCTTTGATCAGCACGTGGCCCAGACGGTTGCTGGCGATATTCAGTTCGGCATAGCTGAGCTGGCGATCCAGGCAACTGACCGCTGTCCGTTGCGGATGCGCCTCGACCTGTGCCTCGAACAGCTCGACGTAGCTTTTATCCAGCGGGTAAGCGTGCTCGCTCTGGTTGCAGCCCTCGATCAGGAAACTGCGTTCCTGATCGCTGACCAGCGCCAGCTCGGCCATATCGCCGTGGAAGCCCTCGATCAGCGCCAGCAGGAGGCGTTTGAACTCGGCGAGCATGTTCTGCACGGTGGATTCGTCGAAGTAACGCTGATCGTAGGACAGGTGCAGGCCGAGGTCATCGCCCGGATAGCAAACGGCCGTCAACGGGTAGTTAGTGTGGGTGCGGCCGGAGTCCGAAGTGGCATTCAGGCTTTGTGCCCGGTCGAGCACCGAGACCTCCACCGGCGCGTTTTCGAACACGAACAGGCTGTCGAACAGCGGCTGGCCCTTGGGCAGCTCACTGTTTTCCTGAATAGTGACCAACGGCAGGTATTCGTACTCGCGCAGTTGCATGTTGCTGTCCAGCAACTGGCTAAGCCACTGACGAACGCTGCAACGCTGGTCGTCAGCCGGCATGCCGACACGCAGAGCGATGGTGTTGATGAACAGCCCGACCGTGCGCTGCATTTGCGGCAGTTCCACCGGACGACCGGCCACCGTGACGCCGAACACCACGTCGCGATCACCACTCATGCGCCGCAACGTCAGCGCCCAGGCCGCCTGGGCGAAAGTGTTGACGGTCAACTGATGCTGCTGCGCCAGTTCACGCAGGTGCGCGCCGTCGCGTTCATCGAGACGGGTGTAGCAGTCGCCGACCACCATGCCACCACTGTCACCCGCATGTTCACGCAGGAACGGCCGGTCGCTGGGTATCGGCGTAGGCCGCTCGAAGCCGCGAAGGTTGTGCTGCCACCAGTCACGCGCCTGGGCCAGACCACGACGTTGCAGCCAGCCGATATAGTCGCGATAACGCGGCGCGGGCGTCAGTTGCGCATCGCGGCCTTCGCCCAGCGCGGTGTAAATGTCGAAGAAGTCGTTCATCAGCAGCGAGCGACACCAGGCATCGATCAGGATGTGGTGGTTGCTCATCATGAACCAGTAGCGTGCCTCGTCGACACGGATCAGGCGCAGGTGGAACGGCGGCTGATCGAGCAGATTGAAACCGGCCTCGCGCTCGGACTTGAGCAAAGCCTGCAAACGCGGCTCCTGCTGGTCCTCGGGCACGTCTCGCCAGTCCAGGTAATCGATCGGCGTGCTGCCTGGCTTGTGAATGACCTGCAGCATGGTTTCACCGATATCCCAGCAGAACGAGGCACGCAGGGCTTCGTGACGGGCGATGACCGCTTGCCAGGCTTGAGCGAAGCGTTGCGGGTCCAGCGCGCTGTTGATGCGGTAGCGGTCCTGCATGTAATACAAGCCGGTGCCCGGCTCCAGCAGCGTGTGCAGCAGCATGCCCTCCTGCATCGGCGTCAACGGATAGACGTCTTCGATGTGGCTCGCCGGGATCGGCAATGCATCCAACTGCGCCTGATCCAGATCAGCCAGCGGGAAGTCCGAAGGCGTCAGACCGCCGCTACCATCGGCCAGGCAATGGGCAACCAGTGCCTGCAACCGGGCCAGATAATCCTGCGCCAATGCTTCGATAGCGCCCGGTTGATAGCGCTCGGCACTGAAGGTCCAACGCAACAGCAGTTCGCCACCATACACCTGGCTGTCGATGCTCAGTTCATTGGGCAACGGCGCGTGCGGATCGTGGGCCGCACCCGGCGACTCTTCCAGCGGACGGAACAACGCGTCGCTGGCAAAACTCTGATCGAACTGGCCAAGGTAGTTGAAGGTGATCGGTGCCACCGGCAGTGCCTGCATGGCAGCCCTGCTGGCGCTGTCGGCCAGATAGCGCAGCACGCCATAGCCCAGCCCTTTGTGTGGCACCTGGCGCAGTTGCTCCTTGATCGCCTTGATCGAATCGCCCGGCGTTGCGTCGGCAGCCAGCGCCGGGGTGAGGCGTAACGGATAGGCGCTGGTGAACCAGCCTACGGTACGAGTCAGGTCGATCTCGTCAAACAGGGTTTCACGGCCGTGGCCTTCCAGCTGGACCAGCGTCGACGGCTGCCCGCTCCAGCGGCAGATCACGTCCGCCAATGCGGTCAGCAGCAGGTCGTTGACCTGGGTGCGGTAGGCGCTTGGGGCCTGTTGCAGCAGTTGTCGGGTACGTTCCGCATCCAGCCGCACGCTGACCGTTTGCGCGTGGCGATTCTGCTGACCACCCGACGGGTTATGACACGGCAGTTGTGCCGCAGGACCGCCAAGCTGGCGTTGCCACACATGCAGCTCTTCACGTAACGATTCGTTACCCGCATAGGCCTGCAAGCGTGCAGCCCAGTCGCGCAAGGCACTGGTCTTGGCCGCGAAGCGCACCGGCATTGCCTCGCTTGATTGACGATAAGCGCTTTGCAGATCGTCCAGCAGCACACGCCATGACACGCCATCGACGACCAGATGGTGAATGACTAACAGCAGGCGTTGCCGGCCCTGCGGCCCGTCGACCAGCAAGGCGCGCAACAGTGGGCCGTTTTGCAGATCAAGGCTGCGCTGGGTATCGGCATACAAAGCCGCACATTCGGCCATGTCTGCGACACGCGCCTGAATCAGCAGGCTTTCGGCCGTCACTGCGCGATGTTCGGCCTGCCACTGGCCATTGTGCTCGGTGAAACTCAGGCGCAGGGCGTCATGCTGTTCGAGCACCGCACGCAACGCCTGCTCCAGCAGACGCGGATCGAGGGTGCTGAGTGGCTCCAGCACCAGCGACTGGTTCCAGTGCTGACGCTCGGGGATGGGGGTGTCGAAGAACCAGTGCTGAATCGGTGTCAGACCGGACTGGCCCTGCAGCAGGCCCTGTTCGGCCTGAATCAGTTCACTGGCGGTCGCCACGGCAGCCAGGGTCTGCACGGTCTGGTGCTGGAACAGGTCACGCGGGCTGAAATGAATGCCCACCTGACGTGCCCGGCTGACCACCTGAATAGACAGAATCGAATCGCCGCCCAGTTCGAAGAAGTTGTCGTTGAGGCCGACTTTTTCCACATTCAGCACTGCACACCAGATCGCCGCCAGCTGCTGCTCCAGTTCACTGGCCGGTGCCACGTAATGTTGACGATTGAGTTCAGGGTCCGGCGCCGGCAATGCGCGGCGATCAAGTTTGCCGTTGGCGGTCAGCGGCATGCTGTCGAGCAGAATCAGGTGGGTCGGCACCATGTAGTCCGGCAATTGCGCCTTGAGGTGCAATTTGAGCGATTCGCGCAGTCGGGCCTGTTGCGCATCGCCCTGCCCGGCCACATCACTGACCAGATAACCCGTCAGTTGCTTGCCTGACGGCGTGTCCAGCGCCAGCACGATGGCTTCGCGGATGGCTTGGTGCTCCAGCAGACGGGTTTCGATTTCGCCCAGTTCGATACGGAAGCCACGAATCTTTACCTGATGGTCGATACGCCCAAGGTATTCCACCAGCCCGTCCGCGCGCTGGCGCACCAGGTCGCCGGTGCGATACAGACGTCCGCCGTTGTCGGCAAACGGGTCGGCGACGAAGCGCTCGGCAGTCATGCCGGGGCGCTGATGATAGCCCTGCGCCAGACCTGCACCGCCGATATACAGTTCGCCGCTCGCGCCCTGCGGCACCAGCGCCAGATCGGCGTCGAGAATATAGGCAACCCGCGCCCCGACCACACGACCGATCGGTACGCTGGCTTCCCCCTCCTGCAGGTGGTGCGGGGCCAGACTGGCAAGCGGCATGACCACGGTTTCGGTCGGCCCGTAGGCGTTGAAAAACAGCTCCGGCTGGAAAACTGCACGGATGCGTTGCAGGTGCTCGCCGGTCAGCGCTTCGCCGCCCGTGATGCACATGCGTATCGGCAGGGTCTGGCCCTGAGTCGCCAGCCACTGGGCCAACTGGCTGCCATAACTGGGCGTGAAGCCAAGCACATTGACTTGCTGCTGACGAATCAGCGTGCAGATTTCTTCAGCGTCCCATTGCCCCTGAGCGCGCAGCACCACGCGCGCGCCGCTGAGCAACGGCACCAGCAGGCGCTCGGTGGCAGCATCGAAGTTGATTGAATAGAAATGCAGTTCGCAGTCATCGGGCTGCATGTCGAAGCGACGAATCACCGCCTGACAATGCATGGCGATCTCACCATGGGACACCACCACGCCTTTGGGTTTGCCGGTCGAACCAGAGGTGTAAATAAGGTACGCCTGATGCTGCGGCAGGCTGATGAAGGGCAGCTCATGGGTCGGGCAGGAAGCCAGCAGTGGCTGATCGTCTTCCAGGCACCAGCGGGCAACAGTGGCAGGCAATTCACCGAGGGCTGCAAACAATGCGCGGTCGCTCAGCAGCAGGCCGACGCCGCTGTCTTCGATCATGTAGTGCAGACGCTCCAGCGGGTATTCCGGGTCGAGCGGAACGTAGGCACCGCCAGCCTTGAGGATCGCCAGCAGGCCGACGACCATGTCCAGCGAACGCGGTAGCGCCAGACCGACGCGAACCTGCGGGCCGACACCACGCTCGCGCAGCATCCAGGCAAGCTGGTTGGCCCGAGCATCCAGCTCGGCGTAGCTCAGGGTTTCGCCCGCAAAGGTCAATGCCGGCGCCTCTGCACGCAGCCGGGCCTGCTCGGCGAACAGGCTGTGAATGCACTGATCGAGCCGTTGTTCGCCCGCTTCGACGCCCAGGCTTTCAAGCAAGTGCTGACGCTCGGCATCCTGCAACAGAGGTAATTCACTCAGACGCTGTTGCGGATCGGCGAGCAGCGCTTGCAGCAGGTTCAGCCAGTGTTCGGCCATCTGCGCGATGCGCGGCTCGTCGAACAGATCGGTACTGTAGGTCAGGCAGCAACCCAGGCGGTGATCGAGTTCGGTGACTTCCAGATTGAGGTCGAACTTGGTGGCACGCGCATCGTTGACCAGGTACTCGACGTTCATGCCTGCCAATTCGCGGCTTTGCTGGAACTCCCAGCGTTGCACATTGCACATCACCTGAAACAGCGGGTTGTAGGCCGCGCTGCGTGGTGGCTGCAACGCTTCGACCAGATGATCGAACGGCAAGTCCTGATGTGACTGACCTTCGATGACCGTGTGGCGAACCTGCTCGAACAGCTGTGCAACGCTCATCTGCCCGTCGAGCTGCACGCGCAGCACCTGGGTGTTGAGGAATGCGCCGATCAGGCCCTCGCTTTCCGGGCGAATGCGGTTGGCCACCGGCGCGCCGATGCGCAGGTCATTCTGGCCGCTGTAGCGGTAAAGCAGCACCGCCAGCGTAGCCGTCATGGTCATGAACAGGGTCAAGCCGTTGCGGGCGTTGAAAGCACGAACCTTCGCCGCCAGTTCGCTGTTCAGATCGAAGCGGTACAGTTCGCCCTGATGGCTTTGTACCGAAGGACGTGGCCGGTCAGCGGGAAGCTCCAGCAGCGGGTGCTCGTTGCCCAGTTGAGCAGTCCAGTAATCGAGCTGGCGCTGACGTTCGCCCGCCTCCATCCACTGGCGCTGCCAGACGCTGTAATCGAGGTATTGCACCGCCAGTGTCTCCAGCGGAGACGGCTTGCCCTCAAGAAATGCTTCATAGAGCTGGCCCAGTTCGCGGGCAAAAATGTCCATTGCCCAGCCTTCGGTGACGATGTGGTGCAGGGTCAGGACAAAGTAATGCTCGAGATCGGCAGCCTTGACCAGACAGGCGCGCAGCAGCGGACCGGTTTCCAGATCGAAGGGCTGATGCGCCTCGCTGTCGGCCAGCGCCTGAATACGCTGCTCACGGATCTGGGCGGGCAGCGCCGAGTAATCCTGCCATTGCACGCGCAGGCCGGTGTGTTCGCTGACCTTCTGGCAGGCAACGCCGTTGACGCTGGGGAAAGTCGTGCGCAAGGTTTCGTGGCGCAGGATCAAGGCTTGCAATGCGGCCTCGAAACGCTCGATGTTCAATACGCCTGTCAGACGTGCCATGCCGCCAACGTTGTAGGCCGGGCTGTCCGGTTCCATCTGCCAGAGGAACCACATGCGCTGCTGTGAGTAGGACAACGGCACCGGCTGGCTGCGGTCGACACGGGCAATCGGTTGCAGGCTGCTGCGCTCACCCGATTGTTGAATGGCCTCAACCTGGTCGGCAAACGCGCCCAGCTCGCTGGCTTCGAACAGCGCACGCAGTGGCAGGTCGATGTCGCAGGCCTGCCGCACACGGGAAATGATCTGGGTCGCCAGCAGCGAGTGCCCGCCCAGTTCGAAGAAATCATCACGCAAGCCGACACGCGGCACACCCAGCACCTGGCGCCAGATAGCGGCGATCTGTTTTTCCAGGTTGGTCTGCGGTTCGACATGCTCTCGGGTCTGCCACTGCGGTTCGGGCAAGGCGCGGCGGTCCAGCTTGCCGCTCGGGCCGAGGGGCATGCTGTCGAGGCGTACAAATTGCGCCGGGACCATGTAGTCCGGCAGCTCCAGTGCCAACGCTGACTTGATCCGCTCGGCCTGAACGTCCTGCCCGGCTTCGGCAGTGTAGTAGCCAATCAACTGCGGACCCGCAGCGGTTTCACGCACCAGCACGGCAGCATGACCAACGCCCGCCTGGGCCAGCAGCCGGGCTTCGATTTCCTGCGGCTCGACACGGAAGCCGCGCAGTTTGACCTGCTGATCCAGACGCCCAAGGTACTCCAGTGCGCCGTCGGCAGCCCAACGCACCAGATCGCCGGTGCGGTAAAGGCGTTCACCCGGCTGGCCCAGCGGATCGGCGATAAAGCGCTCTGCGGTCAGCCCCGGACGATTCAGATAACCACGCGCCAGGCCGATGCCACCGATACACAGCTCTCCGGCCACCCCGCGTGGCAGCAGGTTCAGTTCGCTGTCCAGCACACGGCACAGTACATTGCCCAGCGGGCGGCCTATCGGCGAGCGCAGTCCATCGGCAACCTGACATTGCCAGTGAGTAACGTTGATCGCAGTTTCGGTCGGGCCATAACGGTTGTGCAACTGCACGCCGGGCAGTTGCTCCAGCACCCGGTTGCGCAGCTCGCCCGGTAACGCTTCGCCACCGGAAAACAGTCGACGCAGGCTGGTGCATCGCTGCGCCAGCGGCTCATCAATGAACAGTTGCAGCAGCGGCGGCACAAAGTGCAGCGTGGTCACAGCGTATGCATCGACAAGCTGCGCGATGCGATGCGGATCGCGGTGTTCACCGGGACCTGCCAGCAGCAGGCGGCAACCGGTGATCAACGGCCAGAAGCATTCCCACACCGAGACATCGAAGCTGATAGGCGCTTTCTGCATCAGCACGTCGCTTTCATCCAGCGCGTAGGTATGCTGCATCCATTGCAGACGCTCGGCCAGAGCGGCGTGGGTATTGCCGACGCCCTTGGGCTGGCCGGTCGAGCCGGAGGTGTAGATCACATACGCCAAGTTGTCGCCGTGCAGATGCAGGCCCGGCGCGCTGACAGGCCAGTTGTCCAGGTGCAGCGTGTCCATCGCGACCGTGCAGACCCCTTCCGCACTCGGCAGGTCGCCCAGCAGGTGGCTCTGGGTCAACAGCAGCTCGACTTCGCTGTCTTCCAGCATGTAAGCCAGTCGCTCAATCGGATAATCCGGGTCCAGCGGCACGTAAGCCCCCCCGGCCTTGAGGATCGCCAGCAGACCGATCAACAGCTGCGGGGAACGCTCGGCGGCAATCGCCACCTTGACGTCCGGACCTACGCCCTTGTCGCGCAGGTAATGTGCCAGACGGTTGGACTGCGCATGCAGGCTGGCATAGTCGAGGCTGCCGCCGTCCCATATCAGCGCGGTACGTTCCGGAGTCTGGCGAACCTGATGATCCAGCAGTTCCGGCAACCAGAGCCGGGCCGGAGTACAAGGCGCGGCGCTCCATTGCGCCTGCTCGTCCTGCTCATCGACGCCGAGCAGTTGCACCTCTCCCAGTGCAACCTGCGCGTGCTGGCTGACCTGGGTCAGCAAGCATACGTAGTGCCGGGCCATCGCGACGATGGTGTCGCGATCAAACAGCTCATCGGCATAATCGAAGGACAGGTTGAGTCGACCATTGCGGTCCTCCTCGCTGTGCAGCTGTAAATCGAACTTGGCCTCGCGGCTGTGCCACGGCAGCTCTTCGGCCAGCAACCCCGGCAGGCGACGCAGCGCACCGAGGTCGCGTTGCTGATGGTTGAACATCACTTGAAACAGCCCGTGCTCACGCGCCTGCGGGAAGGCTTCGACCAGTTGTTCGAACGGCACGTCCTGATGGGCCTGGGCTTCCAGTGCGGCCTGGCGGGTCTGGGCCAGCAACGTCGAGAACGGCAGGCGCGGGTCCAGCTGTGCACGCAGCACCAATGTGTTGATGAAGAAGCCGATCAGGCCCTGGGTTTCATGGCGCGGACGGTTGGCACCGGGCACCCCGATGCGAATGTCGGTCTGCCCGCTGTAGCGATGCAGCAAGGTCTGGAACCCCGCCAGCAAGAACATGAAAGACGTCGACTGCCAGGCGTGCGCAGTGTTGCGTACGGCCGCGCTCAGCTCGGCACTCAGGCGCAGGCTGTAACGTGAAGCGCTGTGTTGCCGACGTAACGAACGCGGATGATCGGTGTTCAGCATCAGGGTCGGCTGCTCGTCGCCCAGTTGCTGCTTCCAGTACGCCAGCTGTCGCTCGGCCTCGCCGTTCGCCAGCCATTCCCGCTGCCACTGGCCGTAGTCGGCGTAACGCAGCGGTAAAGGTGCCAGTTCCAGGATCTGGCCCTGAACAGCCGACGCATAGAGCCGCGAGAACTCGTCGATCAGCACATTCAGCGACCAGCCATCGGCAATGATGTGATGCAACGTGACCAGTAATTGATGCTCTTCTTCGTCCAGTTTCAGCAACGTGACACGCAGCAGTGGGCCGTTTTGCAGATCGAATGGCCGACGCGCCTGCTCTTCGCGAACGGCAACGGCGCGCGCCTGACGCTCCTCGCCGGGCAGGTCGCTGATATCGATGGCGTCGAGATGGAACTCACTGGGCGTATCAATACGTTGCAGCGCTACGCCATCCAGCTCGTAGAAGCGTGTACGCAGCGATTCATGACGCTCGATGAGGCGCTGGAAGCTGGCATGCAACGCCGTGACGTCGAGTTCGCCACGCAGGTAAAGCCCGCCGGGAATGTTGTAGGCACTGCTTTGCGGGTCGAGCTGCCAGAGGAACCAGAGGCGGTTCTGGGCCATGGATTGCAGCAAATGCGCGTTGCCGGGCAGCCTGACGATAGTGTTCCGGGACGAGCTGTCACCCTGCAGTGCGGTGCCCTGCAGCGCTTCGACCTGTGCCGCAAAAGCCGCCAGCGTCGGCGCTTCAAAGAGCATGCGCAGGTTCAGATCGATGCCCAGCGTCTCGCGCAACCTTGCCACCACCCGGGTCGCGACGATGGAGTTGCCGCCCAGCAGGAAGAAGTGGTCGTCGGCGCTTATGTGTTCGCACCGCAACTGCTCGCACCAGATACTGGCGATCTGCGCTTGCAGGTCCGAACCCGCGTCAGGGACATCGTTTTGGGACGCTGTACTGGTTGCGGGGAACACCGCGTAGCTGTCAAGGCTGCCATCGGCCAGACGCGTGCGGCACGCCGAGCGTTGCAACTTGCCGCTTGACGTCTTGGGCAGCGCGCCCGGATTGAGCAGCACCACAACACTCGGCGCTTCCTGAAACGCTTCGGCAACAGACTGACGAATGACCTTTATCAGCGCCTCAGGGGAGAGGATTTTCTGCACGCTGCGACTGACTTCGGCGGCGATACCGATGCCTTCGCTACCGTCCTGATTGACCGCGAAGGCCGCGACACGGCCTTTGCGCACCACATCGACTTCGCACTCGACGACTTTTTCGATGTCCTGCGGGTACAGATTGTGGCCACGGACGATCAGCATGTCTTTCAAACGACCGGTGATGTACAGCTCGCCGTGGCGCTGAAAACCCAGGTCGCCGGTACGCAGCCAGGTCTGGCCATCGTGTTCGACAAAAGCCTTGGCGGTCGCTTCCGGATTGCGCCAGTAGCCGTGGGCGATGCTGGGGCCGCTGGCCCAGACTTCGCCTATGCGATTCTCGTCCAGCACCTGCAGAGTGGCGGGATCGGCGATCAATACGCCATGCCCTGGCTGGCCAGTGCCGCAGCTCATGACCGGCTGCCCGTCGCCAGGCTCAGCCACATTGCGCGCCAGCGCCTGTGCGTCCAGACGCAACGACGGGATACCCTTGCCGCGCTTGCCACCGGCGACATACAGCGTCGCTTCGGCAAGCCCGTAGGACGCCATGTAGCTGTCCGGCGTGAAGCCGCAGCTGGCGAATTTTTCGGCGAACGCAGTCAGGCTGTCCTCGCGGATCGGCTCGGAACCCGAGTACGCGACACGCCAGCGGCTCAGGTCCAGACGCTCCAGCGCCGAGTCACTGACCCGAGCACTGCACAACTGATAGGCAAAATCAGGCCCGCCGCTGATGGTGCCGCCGTACTCGCTGATCGCTTCAAGCCAACGCAGAGGACGCGTCAGGAAGTATGCCGGTGCCATCAATATGCACGGCACGCCGCTGAAAATCGGTTGCAGCAAGCCGCCGATCAAACCCATGTCGTGGTACAGCGGAAGCCAGCTGACAATGACGTCGTCCGGGTTGACGTCGATGCCGAAGCCATGACGGATCAACAGTTCATTGGCGACCAGATTGCCTTGCGTGACCTGCACGCCCTTGGGCAGCGCGGTCGAACCCGATGTGTATTGCAGAAATGCGATGTCATCGGCATGCAATGACGGCCCTTGCCAGCCTTCGGCCAACACGCTGTCCAGCCTGTCGACGCAGAGCAGTTGCGGCGCGTCGGCAGCGGCCAGCTCACCCATCTGCAGCAAGGCGGGCTGCAAGTCGGAACCGGTCAGCACCAGCCGTGGCTCGGCATCGGCGATGATCGACAGCAGCCGCTCCTGATGATGACGGCGATTGGACTCCGGCGGATAGGCCGGCACTGCGATGATCCCGGCATACAGACAGCCGAAGAACGCTGCCACGTAGTCCGGCCCGCTATGGAATAGCAGAATCGCCCGATCCCCAGGCACGGCCTGACGCTGCAACGCAGCCGCGATGGTCCGCGCACGCAGGTCCAGATCACGGTAGGTCAACACCAGACCCTGATCGTTCTCGTCGAAGAGAAAACGCAGGGCCAGCCGATCCGGCGTGTGCAAGGCGCGACGCTGAAGAGCCTGAGCCAGAGTGTCGGGGAGTTCAAACGCATCCATGATGGGGTTCCTGCTAGATTCGGCGTGCCGGATAAGATCTGAATTTCAAAAAAAAGCGCGCGCCCGTGAAGGGCGTTGCGCGCAAGACAAAAGAGCCAAAAACGCTCAACCGGTTGCCCGGTTCAGTTGCCGTGACGTGCTGTTGCGCCAGCGCGCCAGGTGCAGCTCGCAATAACGCCGCAAGTGCCGGAGCAGCTGTATTTGCTCATCGACCAGATAGAAGTGATGCCCCTCGAACATGTCCAGGGAAAAGCCGGTGCAGGTCTCTTCCTGCCAGTCGAGCAGTTGCTCGACGCTGACACTGTCTTGCTTGCCGCCGAAAACATGGATCGGCAGGTTCAGCGGCTCGCGCTGGCCGTAGACGAAGCTGCCGCAGAGCAGAAAATCGGCGCGCAGGATCGGCAGCATCAATTGCATGAGTTCATCATTGGCGATGACGTTTTCACTGGTGCCCTTGAGCGTGCGCAGCCGGGCAATCAGTTGCTCATCGGTCTTGGCCTGGGCGTATTCGCTGACATCGCGGCGCACCGGGCCGGCTGTAGCCGATGCGAAAAGCGCCAGCGGCGCAGGCAGCCCTCGCTCACGCAATGCATGCGCCAGCTCAAAGGCCAACAGACCGCCAAGGCTATGGCCGAACAACCCATAGGGCTTGTCGAGGTCAGCGCTGATTTCGTCGGCCAGGTGACTGGCCAGTTGCACGATGTCCGTCTGCAACGGCTCGTCCATGCGCATGCCGCGACCAGGAAGTTCCAGAGGTCGTATATTCAGCCACTCCGGCAATTTGCGACGCCAGGGACTGTAGAACATTGCGCTGGCACCGGAATAAGGCAGGCAGAACAGCGTCAGGCTCACCGGCGTGCTCATGTCGGAACCGTCCGTCGGTGGGCGCGGATGTAAAAGCGGCGATGCGCATGATCGAAACGCATGGGGTTCTCCTGGGGTGTTCCCTGGCCGCAACCGTGGTCGGGCCTGTCACCAATGAGAACGGATGGCGTCTGCAAATAATTAGGCGGGGATGCGCCTCACAGGAGCGTATGTGGCAAGACCGCACTTTTAAAGTGCGCTGATTGGCTTTCGCATTTGACAATAATTATCATTAAGGCTAATTTGTTGCCCCATGTGACGGTGCCGCCTCTTCTGCGGCCCTCCCCCTCCATTGTTCAAGCAGCAAGGTGAATTCCATGACGGAACACGTAATCACAAGTAAGTGCGACTCACCATTACTCCAGGCATTCGTCGACAACTACCTGCTGCTGGTCAAGATTGCGGCGCGCATCGTGGGTTGCCGGTCGCGGGCCGAGGACGTGGTGCAGGACGCCTTCTTCAGACTGCGCTCGGCACCTCAGGCGACGCTGACGTTCAAGGCCCAGCTCAGTTACCTGTTTCAGATCGTGCGCAATCTGGCCATCGATCATTACCGCAAACAGGCGCTGGAACAGAAATACACCGGCCCCGAGGCCGAGGGGCTGAACGTGGTAATTCAGGGTGCATCGCCGGAAACCTCGCACATCAACTTCTCCAGCCTGGAGAAAATTGCCGATGCCCTGACCGAACTGCCGCCGCGCACCCGCTACGCGTTCGAGATGTACCGCCTGCACGGCGTCCCGCAAAAGGACATCGCCAAGGAGCTGGGGGTCTCACCGACGCTGGTCAACTTCATGATCCGCGATGCACTGATTCATTGCCGCAAGGTCAACGGCGCCAACGCCGAGGCCTGACGGCAAGCGATCGGACAAAAAAATCCGGAGCAGTGGCTCCGGATTTTTCGTTTCAGCCTGGTGGACGACAAATCAGCGGCTGACCTGATATTCAGGCTGCACTTCCGGCATGGCCGAAGAGTGGTGGTTGAGGATCTTCCACTCGTTACCGACGCGGTGGTACAGAAAGGTGTAGCGCGCCTGCACCGTGCTCTTCTTGCCATCAGCGGCCGTCAGGGTGAAGGTGTAGACACCACTGTCCACTGCCGCATCGGGCCCCAGACGACGAATCTCGCGGTAGTTGATCTCACCTGCCGGCTTGAGCGCCAGGAAGTGATCGAAGTAGTCCTTGATCTCCGTCGGGGTCGCACGCACCTTGTTCGAGACCGTAGGCTGCAGGACCGCGTCCGGCGCATAAAGAGAAACCACCGTCTGCGAGTTCCCGGTTTTCAGGGCCTTGTTCCAGCGATCAAACAGACCAGCAATCTCCTTGTCGTTCACATTGCTTGGCTGCTCGGCGACCATGCGGTAGGTGTAGCCGGACGGCTCGGCAGCGGCCTGAACCATCGGCGCACTCACAGCAATCAACAGGGCCAGGGCGGTCAATTTCATTTTCATCGCTACTCTCCTACGGGGGATCTGTTCAGGGATTCAGTGAGTGCCACTTTGCCCTCCCCGCCACTGCGCGCCATCGGCCAACCGGGGTTAAGTGTGTATGCCAATCGGCAGATAGGCTTTATCTCCTGTTACAGTTCTAATAGCGTCACTTCTGTTATGCCCGCGCGGGCATCCACCCTCGCTGGAGCTTCCCATGCAAAGCCCCCCCCATGACCCGGCAAGCGCACTGGCCATCCGCAACCAGTATCGTCAGTCGCAAAGCCGCGCCGCACGCCTCCGCCTGCTGGTGGATACCGGCCAGGAACTGACCCAGCTGCCACCCGAAGCCATGCGCCGTCGAGTGCTGCAGCGCGCTTGCGCATTCGTGGCCATGGATCATGGCCTGCTGCTGGAATGGGGGATCGACAACAGCGTGCAAAGCACCGCCAGCCATGGCAGTGCGGAACGCCTGAGTACGCTCGAAACCGCTGCGGACCCGCTGGCCATCGGTCCGCAATGGCTGGAACGCAGCGGTCGCGACCTGCCTTGTGTGTTGCTGTTGCCTTTGCGCGGTGCCGACGAAGGCTGCTTTGGCACCTTGCTGCTGGCCAACAGCGTGAGCATCAATGCGCCGGACAACGAGGACATCGAGTCGCTGCAACTGTTGGCGACCTTGCTGGCGGCACACTTGGAAAACAATCGGTTGCTTGAAGCGCTGGTCGTCAGAGAGCGGACCATGTCTGAACTGGTTCGCCAGTTGTTCACCGCGCAGGAAGACGAACGCAAGCGCATGGCTTACGACCTGCATGATGGGCTGGCCCAGACGCTCGCCGGTCTGCATCAGAGGCTGCAGGGTTTTGCCGGTCGCTGCCCGGAACTGCCCGAACCGCTGGACGCCGACCTGCAAGCCATTCTCAAGCTGGCGCAGCACTGCGTCGGCGAAGGCCGACAGTTGATCAGCGGTCTGCGTCCGAGCGTCCTGGACGATTTCGGTCTGTTACAGGCAGTCGACAAAGAGGCCGACCGGCTGCGTGAAGCAGGAATCGCCGTGCAGTGGACGTCGCGCTCTCAGGCGCGTCTGCCCAGTCACCTGGAAATTGCGTTGTTCCGTATCGCTCAGGAAGGCATCAACAATGTGTTCAAACACGCCAGCGCCAGCCGCGTGGAACTGGCGCTGGAACTGAATAACGACACTGTCTCACTCAGCCTGGAAGACAACGGCCGGGGTTTCATCACCGAGAAGCCGCGCAACGGCAATGGCGTTCGAAAACTCGGGCTGGTTGCGATGCAGGAGCGCGCCAGCCTTCTGGGCGGCCGCCTGACCTGCATCAGCCGTCTTGAACGCGGCACCCGGCTACGCGCAATCGTCCCTTTTACCGCAGACAAGGCAATGACATGACTGACACTGTGCGACTGGTTTTGGCGGACGACCACGAGGTGACCCGCACCGGTTTCGTCTCGCTGTTGGCGGGGCATCCGGAATTCGATGTGGTCGGCCAGGCCGCCGACGGGCAGCAAGCTATCGATCTGTGCCTGGAACTGCAACCGGACATCGCGATTCTCGATATTCGCATGCCGGTGCTCAACGGGCTGGGCGCGGCGCGGATTCTTCAGCAGCGCATGCCGGACCTCAAAGTGGTGATTTTCACCATGGACGACAGCACCGATCATCTGGAAGCCGCGATCAGCGCAGGTGCGGTGGGATACCTGCTCAAGGACGCCAGCCGCGACGAAGTGATCGCCGGTCTGCAACGTGTGGCGCGTGGCGAAGAAGCCTTGAACAGCGCTGTGAGTGCGCGCCTGCTGCGGCGCATGACTGAGCGCAATACCAACGGCGCAACCCTGCCGGAAGCCCTCACCCCTCGGGAACGTCAGGTGCTCGGATTGGTGGCGGGCGGCTTCAGCAATCGGGAAATCGGCGAAAAACTCGGTATTACGACCGGCACCGCCAAGGCACACGTGGAAAAAGTCATCGGCAAACTGGGGGCCTCGGACCGTACCCAGGCGGCAGTGCGTGGCGTGGCGCTGGGCCTGGTCAGCCAGTCGACGAGCGACTGGCGATGACGGCAACCGGCAGCAGCCGCTGGGAAGACCTTCCTCTACGCGGCAAGGCGCTGGTGGCGATTTCTCTGCCGCTGGCGATTCTCATGTTTTCCCTCGTGCTCATCTACATCGCCGAACGCCAGACCGCTCAGGCAGAGGAAGATGTACGGCGGGTGCTGCTCGTGCAAGGCGATATCCAGACCCTTCACACCCAGATCGCAGAAGGTGCGGCCAGCGTACGCGGCTACCTGCTGACCCATCAGGAAGACTTCCTGCCCGGCTACCTCAACGCGCAACCGCTCATCGAGGCGGCGTTGACCCGACTCAACACCAATGTGCGCGACGAGCAGATGCGTGAACACCTCAAAGCCATCGAGCCGCTGATCAACACCAAGGTCGACGGTCTGGAAAAACTGCGCTCGATGAGCATGGAGGATCAACAAACCGTTGCCCGTATTCTGGTCGAAAACAAGTACGTTCTCGACCAGTTGCGCGAACGGATCGGCATCATGCGCGAACGCGAAGATGCACTGCTGGCCGAGCGTACCGAGGCTGCGGCGGCTACCCGCGAGCGTTTGCTGCTGTCCACCCTGCTGGCAGCCGCCTGCGGAATCTTCGGTGCCATTCTCGCCGTGCTGATGCTGTCCAAAGGCATCGTCGCCAGGGTGCATCAGGTGCAACGCAATGCCCAGCGCCTGGCACTCGGACACCCGTTGCTGCCCCAACCACCGGAAAAGGACGAGATCGGCCAGCTCGGCACCCGACTGGTCGAGGCCGGCCAGTTGCTGGCAGAACGCGAACGAGCGCTGCGCGACAACGAAGAGCGTTTGCGCTTGATCATTGAGGGCGTGAAGGACTACGGCATATTCGCACTGGACCGCGACGGCTATGTCATTACCTGGAACGCGGGTGCCGAGCGTATCAAGGGGTACACAGAACAAGAGATCATCGGCAAGCACTTTTCTGTTTTCTACCTGCCGGAGGAATGTCCGCAACATCCTGACATGGCGCTGCGTGAAGCTACGGTCAACGGCCGGTATACGGAAGAAAGCTGGCGCAGACGCAAGGATGGCAGTCGCTTCTGGGCCAGTGTGGTAATCACCGCTCAATATGACAGCCATGACGAACTGCGCGGTTTTTCCAAGATCACCCGCGACATCAGTGATCGCCGTGTCGCCGAAATTGCCTTGGGTACCGCGCGCGAGGAAGCCGAGCGTGCCAGCCGGGCGAAAAGCGAGTTCCTGTCGCGCATGAGCCATGAATTGCGCACGCCACTGAACTCGATTCTGGGATTTGCCCAACTGCTGGACATGGATTCGCCTGCGAGCCAGCGGCCGCACATCGGCCATATCCTGCGAGCTGGCCAACACCTGCTGAAGCTGATCAATGAAGTGCTGGATATCGCCAGAATCGAAGCTGGGCATGTTTCCCTGGTTCTGGAACCGGTCTCGCTGTCCGGCGTACTTGAGGAAGCACTGGTGCTGGTCTCGCCGATGGCCGCCGACGCCAACATCGAATTGAAGGCGTTACCACCGTTGCCTGACGCGCTTGGCGTGATGGCTGACCGCCAGCGTTTGATTCAGGTGCTGCTCAACCTGCTGTCCAATGCCATCAAATACAACCGCCCCAATGGTGAGGTGCGGATTGAAATCGAGCATTCGGAACAGCAGGTTACTGTAAGCGTAGTGGACACCGGCTATGGAATCGCGCCAGAGCGTATCGGCCAGCTGTTCAAGCCGTTCGAGAGACTGGACGCCAACCCGAGTGTCGAAGGCACCGGGCTGGGGCTGGCGCTGAGTAAGAGCATGCTGGAAATGATGCAGGGCTCCCTGTCAGTGCACAACACACCGGATGAAGGCTGCCGGTTCATACTGGAGCTGCCGCTTGCGCTGGTACAAGCTCCCGCCGCTGCGCCGCCACGTCAGACTGACATGCCCCCTGACACCGCACCTGCCGTCCGCCCGCCTGCTCGCCCCGCCTATCATGGCAAGCTGCTGTGCATCGAAGACAACCTGTCGAGCATGGCGTTGATCGAGACGCTGCTGCAACGCAGGCCCGGTATTCAGTTGCTGTCGAGCATGCAGGGTCAGCTGGGGCTGGATCTGGCCCGCCAGCATGCGCCACAGCTTATCTTGCTCGACCTGAACCTGCCGGACATCAAAGGGCTTGAGGTGTTGCAGCGTCTGCGGCGCTTGCCAGCGACTGCCCATACGCCGGTGCTGATGATTACTGCCGACAACAGCGACAAGGCCTGCTGCGAACTGAAGCGAGCCGGTGCAACGGCCATTCTGACCAAACCCATTCAGGTGCCGGTGTTTCTCGCCCTCCTGGACCAGTATTTACCGGAGCCCACATGACCGGAGACTTCCGCATTCTGATCATCGACGACCAGCGGCCCAATCTTGATCTGATGGAGCAGCTGCTTGCCCGCGAGGGGCTGACCAACGTGCTGAGCAGCACAGAGCCCTTGCGCACACTGGACCTGTTCAACAGCTTCGAGCCCGACCTTGTGGTGCTCGACCTGCACATGCCCGAATTCGACGGTTTTGCGGTTCTGGAACAACTCAACCGGCGCATCCCGACCAATGACTACCTGCCGATCATGGTCCTGACCGCCGATGCAACACGCGATACCCGCCTGCGCGCCCTGGCACTGGGCGCACGCGACTTCATCAGCAAACCGCTGGATGCACTGGAAACCATGCTGCGCATCTGGAACCTGCTGGAAACCCGCGCGCTGTACAAATCGCTGCGCAAGCTGGTGCCGCCGGAAAACATCGAGTTGCTCCGCCAGACACGGGTGCCCGCGCAGCCGTGAGGCGCAGGGTTTATTTGATGAGCGTCACTGGCACTGACACTTCATGGATAACGCGCGTGGCCACCGAGCCCAGCAACAGACCACCGAAGTTGCCAAGCCCGCGAGTGCCCATGACGACTGCATCGCAACCAAGCCGCTGAACTTCGGCTTCAACCTGCTCGGCAACGTTGCCCAGATCGACGTGGGCCTGGAACGGCACGCCCGCAGCGGTCAGCAACGCTATCGCATCATCCAGCACCCGTTTACCCTCATTGGTCAGCCCGACCTTCACGCCATCGATCATGTCCGGCGCCAGATAAAGGCTGTAATCGATGGGGCTGGCTTGCACGTTCAGCACATGCACCTCAAGCGCCTTGGTGAGGTCGCCAGACAGCTCGATGACATAGCCCAGAGCGCGCATGGCGTGCTCGGAGCCGTCGAAAGGAACCAGGACTTTGTGCATGTGCGTTTTCCTTGATGAGGTGTGCGATCAATATAATCCGTTGGCTGGCAGGCAACCACTGCTGAACGACAGCTTGTTGATTCAGGACAATAGGTGTCCACCTGCTGCGACGCTCAATACATCGAGCTGACCTGCCTGGCCCACGCCATCAGAAAGGATGGTATTGGTATAACCAGGTCTCGGACAGTGTCTGATCACCCAGACGCAGATACAGGCGTATGTCCACCGTGTCTGTGCCCTCTACGATCAGGTCGAACTGTGCCCGCCAATGCCCTGTCAGACCGTCGGATATTGCCTCGGTGTAAATATAGGAAAAATGGCCTCGTGAGCTGGACAACACCGCTTCAGGAAAAACACCGGGCGGCAGTTGCTCCAGAGAGCGGCCGAGGAATTCAACCATGAACTTGCGCACACCTTGCGGCCGGGGCTGTCCGGGCTGACCGCCATTACCGAGACGCGTCGCCACACAATGCGCCAATTCGCCGGGGTATGGCTCATCGGCCAGCCAGTGCAGGCGGTAACGCAGGCGATAATCTGTCCCAGGACCTGCCGGCTTTTTGGGCACCCACATGGCAACGATATTGTCGTGAATCTCATCGTCGGTAGGGATTTCAATCAACTGCACGGCACCCTCCCCCCAATCGCCCAGAGGTTCGACCCACAGACTCGGCCGCCGCTCGTAATGCACGCCATCCATATAATGGTCGAAATTGCGATCCCGCTGCAGGAGACCAAAGCCGCGCGGATTATTGTCGCTGAACGCCGATGCCATGGTTCTCGGCGGGTTGTTCAGCGGTCGCCATATACGCTCACCCGATCCGGTCCAGATCGCCAGGCCATCGGAGTCGTGGACCTCGGGTCGCCAGTCAACAGCTGTCTTCTTTAACTGCTCACTGAACCAGTACATCGAACTGATCGGCGCGATGCCGAACCTCTGCACTTCACTGCGCATGAACAGCGCTGCCTCGACATCCATGACGACCCCTTTGCCACGCTGCATGACAAAGCGATAGGCCCCACAGATACTTGGCCCATAGAGCAGCGCATACACAACAACGGCATCGGATTTTTCGCTGTCCGGCGTTTCAAACCAGAAGTGGGTGAAATCGGGAAACTCTTCCGGACGCTCGGCCTGCGCAACATCCAGCGCGATACCTCGCGCGGAAAGACCGTATTGATACAGCTCGCCTATGGCACGAAAGTAAGCGGCACCGAGAAACGCGACCCAGTCGTTGTTGCGCCAATCGAGCTTTTGCTGGCCCACCGTGCGGCTTTCCTGAAAGCGAAAACCAGCGAAACCGCCCCCGTTCGCCAACTGCCGCGCAGGGCTGTCGTCAGGCATATCGAAATAAGCCTTATCGTAGAGAATTTCTTTGGCAGCACCTTTATCGACTACATAGAGCCGCACCGGTTTGGGGAAGAATTTACCCGAATGAAAAAAGGTCACCGGGAATTGCCCCGGCCCCTTTGCAAACAAAGCGTACTCAGGCTTGAAGTGGATCTTGCCGTGAGCGTCATAATCCAGTTTCGCCAGCACGTCCGCCGAGGGGCTGGACGGGACGATGTAAGGTTGCGAGGCCGCTTCGCGTGCGCGCTGTACCAACAGATCAAAAGAAAAGGGCTCGACATCAGCCATTTTCAACCGCTCGTCGGCCTGTGAGGAAGAAGTGATACCTGATACGAACAACAGAGCAGATATCGAAGAAAACTCGAGAAAGTTTCGTCGATTCAACATGGTGGAGGGCGGCCTTATGGACAGTAGACCTGAGCATAGATCAGCCTGCCAAAGCCACCCGTTCAACTCGTTTGTTCAGACTAATGCCCCTCGAGAAACGCCGCGGCCTGATCCAGCAATATCATCGGATTTTCCGCCTTGTGGATATCAACCGACAGCAACTGACGAAAACGTCGTGCGCCGGGAAACCCCAGGCCGAGCCCGAGCATATGCCGGGTGACGTGGTGCATGTTACCGCCGCTTGCAATATGCGCCGCGATGTAAGGCCGCATCGCCTCCAGCGCAGCATGGCGGCTTATGACCGGTGCTGTGCTGCCAAACAATTGCTGATCGACGTGGGCCAGCAGATAGGGGTTGTGATAGGCCTCACGGCCCAGCATGACGCCATCAAACGTCTTTAAATGATCATTGCACTGCTCAAGCGTCTTGATGCCGCCGTTGAGCACAATCTCCAGATCGGGAAAGTCCGACTTCAACTGCGCAACAACGTCATAGCGCAGCGGCGGAATATCGCGATTCTCCTTGGGTGACAGCCCTTCCAGAATCGCGATGCGCGCGTGAATCGTAAAACTCCCACACCCCGCCTCATGGACCTTGCCGACGAAATCACACAGTTCGGCGTAACTGTCACGACCATTTATACCGATACGGTGCTTGACCGTAACCGGAATAGCCACCGCATCGCGCATGGCCTTCACGCAATCAGCGACCAGCTCCGGATGCGCCATCAAGCACGCGCCAATCATGTTGTTCTGCACCCGATCACTCGGACATCCGACATTCAGATTGACCTCGTCATAACCCGCCTCCTCAGCCAGCCGCGCACACGCCGCCAAGTCCGCCGCCGTGCTGCCGCCCAACTGCAACGCCAACGGGTGCTCAGTCTCGTCATGACGCAAGAACCGCTCACGGTCGCCGTGGAGCAAGGCACCGGTAGTGACCATTTCGGTGTACAACAATGCGTGCCTGGACAGCAGGCGCAGGAAGTAGCGACAGTGATGATCAGTCCAGTCCATCATCGGTGCAACGGAAAAACGCCGGGACAGTGTATGGCTTGAATCCCCAACAATTCCTAGGCTTTCTATTTTTTCTGCGGTCATCAATACTGATCTTTTATACAGCGGTTTATGGCCATTTTTGCTTGTTTTTCACGAGCAGTTGGTACAATGTACCAACCCTAATCAGCAATGTACCAATTCAAAATGGGCACGATCAGACCACGCAAGCGCAAGGACCACACTACTGCCTACTGCGCTCAAATACGGATCAATCGAGACGGTCAGTCAGTTTATCAGGAAACCCAAACCTTCGACCGCAAGCAGGTAGCTCAAGCGTGGATGAAACGACGTGAGGCCGAGCTGGCCGTGCCAGGTGCGATTGAGCGCATGAACCGCAAGACTGTCAGCGTCAAACAGATGATTGATCGATACCTTGATGAGTACGAGAAGGTTCGCCCTCTGGGCAAGACCAAGCGGGCAACGCTTACTGCCATCAGCGAGAGTTGGCTGGGAGAATTAGCGGACTCAGATTTGACCAGTCAGAGACTGGTTGAATACGCGCAATGGCGAATGGCCAAGGAAGGTGGAGGCGTCCAGGCGCAAACTGTGGGAAATGATTTGTCGCATCTGGGAGCAGTACTGTCCGTAGCAAAACCAGCTTGGGGATATGACGTTGCTCCTCATGCAATGTCTGATGCACGAATCGTTCTGCGTAAGCTGGGGATGGTCAGCAAAAGCAAGGAGCGCACTCGTAGACCTACTAAAGAAGAACTCGAAGCCCTGTTGACGCATTTTTTTGAAATACAGGCACGTAAGCCCTCTTCGATCAACATGCCCAAAGTGCTAGGATTCGCGATATTTTCTACGCGTAGACAGGAAGAAATCACTCGGATTCGCTGGGACGATCTGGATGAAAAACGCCAGGCTGTGCTGGTCAGAGACATGAAAAATCCCGGACAGAAGATCGGCAACGACGTCTGGTGCTACCTTCCTGACGAAGCCTGGGCGATTCTGCAGAGCATGCCTAAAGGGTGCGCAGAGATTTTCCCCTACAACTCAGATTCTATATCTGCCGCATTCACTCGTGCCTGTAAGTTTCTGGAACTTAAGGATCTGCACTTTCACGATATGCGACACGACGGCATCAGCAGGCTTTTCGAAATGGACTGGGACATCCCAAGGGTATCGAGCGTCTCAGGTCATCGTGATTGGAACTCATTGCGACGGTACACGCATCTACGAGGACGCGGCGACCCCTACCAGGACTGGGATTGGCTTCAGCGCATTGTGGAAGCTGAGGTCGACCTTGGCGCACGCACGAAACAAGGTTAGAGCAGGCAGGTCCGCGAGCCCACTCGGCGGGCTTTTCCCAGTTTGACGAATACTTGATTTCTAGGAAGAATCTTTTGTTAACAGATATAAAACGTACATCGTGACTCATTACAGCTCTACTGGAGAAAATGACTTACCTGTAGGGCTAATTGAAGATATTGAGCCAACATAGCGCCATTTATGGTCCTTCATCCCTAGCCAACTGGCATTTGGTCTCCGGTGGCTAGGTGAAACGCCCCTAACTTCCTAGACGCATCTGACTGACTCCTTTTGGCCGGTAGCTGCCCGTCGTCACCAACTGCAATTGGCCAAAAGCAGTCGCTCCCAAACTCAACGTTAGAAGCTAACGGGGGCGGATTAGCGAAGCACCAAAGGGGGCAGTCGCTTGCGTGGCGTAGGTGAACGGATAGAAATACAACACGAATACTTCGTGCTGCCTCCACTAATTCAGTGACCGCCTTTCCGCCTTTTTGTTAATCTTGTTTCTACTCGTTAAGCGCGTCCTATGTCACTGCATGCCTTGTGAGCATTACATTGCCATAGACCCGCATCGCAAGGGAGTACTGTGGGACCTCGCCTAGATTACCGGCAACCGCGTCGTTGGCTTTCTTAGTAGCGTTAAGGGCTGTGGCACCTGCTTCCCACTCCAGAAGGAAGGGTTCAAGCCAGTTGTAGGTCACAATCACATCGAGTGGCCACGGTGATGCTATGACTGCGCGCGTTCCGTTGTTCAGCAATTGCTTGGGGAGACTGGTTGTCGAATTGTCCCACGGATTTTTATCAATACGGCCTCCACTGCACACGAACAGGATGACCAGTTCGACGCCCGCCAACGCGGCAGCAAGAGCAGATGGTGCAACAAAAAGGTCGTCGTCATCGCGGATGCTGTGGAGGTAGCGACCCTCCCTGTTCAGCCCCCCGTGCGCTGTGATCACGGCCAAGCCCGCATCTTGCATGTCATTCGGTAGCCGGCGTCCGTTATCGACTGTAAAGCCGAAGTCCTCGAAGCATCCGCCAAGGTTTCTCAAAGCGATATCAAGAGTGGGTTCTCGTTCAGCTTCTTCTAGGCGGTATCCGCCGCTATCCATGCCCTCTGCTGCTTCTCCGAACCCAGATCTAGGATCAGCCGAAATCCACGCCTTGTAGGCGGTTCGGCCACTGGGTTCAAGATTACTTGCTGCCGAGAGCCAGCTTAGAGACGGGACGATACCGATAGACGTCTTCGTCCCCGCGAAAAAACCAAATGTTCCGTCCTCCGGTTGCACAACCACCAGATTGGCGGTGACCTGCTGCAGGAAAGGCTCCGCCACCAAGACAAGCCTTTCGCACTGGGGCAGGCGAATATTGAGCTCCTCCATCGTCATGTAGAAGATGTTATTTCCTTCGCTCCGGTCGACACGGCCATAGGCTCTTGTAGTGGTCTAATGAAACCGGACACCCATTTAGGCGAGAATGCTCGCCAGATCGAGGTGTCAGATGACCAAACAACGCCGCTCCTTTACTCCTGAATTCAAGCGCGAGGCTGCCGACCTTGTGCTCAAACAAAACTACAGCTACATCGAAGCCAGCCGTTCGCTCGGCATTGGTGAGTCGGCATTGCGTCGCTGGGTTGACCAGATTCAGAAAGAACATAAAGGCGTCACCCCGCAGAGCAAGGCACTGACTCCGGAACAGCAAAAAATTCAGGAGCTGGAAGCCCGGATTGCTCGGCTTGAGCGAGAGAAATCAATACTAAAAAAGGCTACCGCGCTCTTGATGTCGGAAGATCACGAGCGTTCGCGCTGATTGACCAGTTGAGGGCACATGAGCCGGTTGATTGGCTGTGCAAGGTGTTTGACGTCACTCGCTCGTGTTACTACGCCCAGCGCCTGCGGCGCCGCACGCCGGATGTTGAACGGCTTCGATTGCGGAGTCGCGTCAGTGAGCTGTTCTCGCAAAGTCGCAGCTCTGCGGGCAGTCGCAGCATCCTGTCACTGATGCGTGAAGACGGTGAGCAACTCGGTCGATTCAAAGTGCGTAGCTTGATGCGCGAGCTTGATTTAGTCAGCAAACAACCCGGCTCCCATGCCTACAAACGAGCAACAGTAGAAAGACTGGATATCCCGAACACATTGAACCGCGAGTTCGGCGTGCCTGCGCCCAATCAAGTCTGGTGCGGCGATATCACCTACATTTGGGCGCAAGGAAAGTGGCATTACCTGGCTGTCGTCCTGGATCTTTGTACGCGTCGGATCGTGGGCTGGGCGCTGTCGGAAAAGCCAGACGCTGAACTGGTGATCAAAGCGCTGGATATGGCTTACGAGCTGCGTGGCAGGCCTTCGGATCTGCTATTCCACTCTGACCAGGGATCGCAATATGCAAGCCGACTCTTTCGCCAGCGGTTATGGCGATACCGCATGCGCCAAAGCATGAGTCGACGAGGAAACTGCTGGGATAACGCACCGATGGAGCGCGTATTTCGCAGCTTGAAAACAGAATGGATACCGACCGTGGGCTATCGAACTGCGCAGGAAGCACAGCGCGATATCAGCCATTTTTTGATGCATCGGTACAACTGGATTCGGCCTCATCAATTCAACGATGGGTTGGCACCAGCGCGGGCCGAGGAAAAACTTAACGTCGTGTCCGGGATTAGTTGACCACTACATCTTGGGTAATCCTGCAGCCAGGAATGGAAGCGATCCCGGAAGCTACGGTCAGACTTAGGCTGCTCGACCGAGTGGGCCCGTCCGCCGAAGACATGGATCACCGTCAGCTCGCCGTCACTGCTCAAGGCGAGGAAGGCGACATCAAGACCCGCTTGGTTCAACTTCGCAGCGTATCGAATTGGCCACTCCAGTACCATCTCTGGTGTATCACCCACCGATGTAACGGTGTGGTCGGCGAGAAGCTCGATAGCGAATGCGTTCTCGGTAGGGGTGGGCTCGCCTTGCGGACCGAAGTCCAATAATCGCCTCGCCGTCAGTGCAAGGACTGCGTAGTCATGCGCCACATCCGAAGCATATGCTGCACGCTGCACGCCGTTGAAGATCGCCAGCACGGCCTCAGCACTTGGCTTCGCCGTCGAAACAGTCCGGACCATAGCGGCCATTCCTACGCCTACCTGCTCAAGCGCCTTGTCTAGCGTGGCTCGCACATCTGGCGAAATGTTCACTCCAGCGCCTTCCGCTTTGAGTACCGATTGCCCCAAAAGTAATACGAGAGGAAGCAAGCGATTCCGATCTTCAAGTTCGCTCCGACAAGCCTCTGCTACTTCGGCAAGAATTTCGCCGAGCGATCCGATCGCGGAGTCATCGGTTTCCATGAGTCTTAGGCTTAGCTGTGCGCTGAGATAGCGCGGATCCTTGTCTGCATTAAATCCAAGGTCTGACAAGATCGTCTTCATCGTCGAAAGGAACGAGCGCGAGAGCTCAAAAAGGCCCAGATCTCGCAAAACGCGATGGATGACATAGACTTCGTGCCAAAGGTCGGTTTTTTCGACTGGGACTTCGACAGCCAAAGCACAAGCCAAGCCGATGAGCGCAACGACGTGGTTCCGACAGCGGTGATAAATATCACCGAATGCCTGCCAGGCTAAGCGACGGCGATACAAACTGGTATGGCCCATCAGCAGGATTTGTTCGGCAAAATCACGCGCCTGTTGGAACTGTCCCGCTGTAGCAAACTGGCTGGCCAATAGCCTCATTAGCCGAATATCTTCGTCACATTCCTTTGTGGCATGAGGGCAAATCGTACATGCGATTAGCACCAGCTGCTGCATGTATGTCAAGTCTACGTTCTCGCCCTTCTGACCACTGGTGAGATGCACCATGCGTGCGATGGTACGTACGACGTCGTCAGGACTAGCGACCAATAGGTCGCGAGGTATCACCGTCACGCCGGGCTCGCCTAAACCGATGTCGGCCAGCCAGTGCATCGCACTCTCAATAGATGTACGAATCTTTCCATCAGGCTCCCCGGTGAGGACTTCATTGGCATCGTCAGTCGGCCGCACCAGGTCCACGCCCTGATCTGCGAGGTCAAGCATTGTGAGTGCCACTAAAGGGATGCCCATGTCACCACTGGACTCGACCGACAGTAGCGCAGTGAGGCCAGACCTGACGCCACGGTCGCCTGGGTGGAGTGCAAGGAATCGAAAAGCCGATTGGAATAAGTGGCGGTAGTCGTCACGTTCGTGGTCAGGGATGATCTCCTTGAGCATCATCGACTTGACGGACCAGATGAGAACTTGGGTGGCCTGGCGGCCATAGAGTTCGGATGAGGTGACAAGGCTTGCGACTTTGGCCGCGTCTCTTGGCTTGTCGACACTTCGTGCATGCATCGCGCAACAAACGAAGGCTAGCTCCTGCCAGTCCTTCTCCCATGCACTCGCCTCTTCAATAATCGCTTCATATTCCGGTTCTAAGGCAGACAGCCATGTTTGCAGAGCCAAATGATTGGCCGTGAACCCGGCGGTCGTGAAAATATGCGATTCGCCTGATTTCACCTTTTGGGAATTTATGAGTAGCCGGCGATCTCTGTTCTCCCTCACGCGCTCCGAATTGGGAAACAGTTCTGACAGCCGTGCGTCAAACCGAGAGATTCGATCGTTGTCTTCAAGATGCGTGGAAAGTTCGAGGCCTTCCTCGAGCCACTGTTGGTCTCCAATACCATCAGGTTCTTCAGGCAGTATATCGCGCGCCAGCTCATCGTTGCCTGCCTGGTGAGATAGTTGCGCCACCTGTACGGCCGCCTCAACTGTGAGCGTCGCGAGATGTGGCCGTAGCTGAGCGATGACTTCGAGAGTCTCGCTATCCCGTCCAGTTCCTCCTAGCAGCTGGACGAGAGCGTGGAGTCGCGCACCTTCCGGCAATGCTAGGCCCTCGAGTTCTGTCATTACGTCCGGTAATCGGCCTTGGAGTACCATGGTCCTCCAAGCCTGCGCGCGAGAGTTGATCACCTCCTCGGGAGCAGCTTCGTAATGCAACGTTGCGACATAGCAGTTGTCCACGGAAACCAGTAACTCCACATTGGCCGCCTTTCGAGCGGGGATTTCTGGGGCGTGAATCAGCCAGTAGCCCCCCAGGTCTTCCACAATGGGTATGAGCTGCCGGCAAATCGAAGTCACGTGAGGCACCCACCGGTCTTCGCCCACTCGGACTGCTGAAACACCGAAGGCTGTAGGTAGGTCGATGGAGGGGTCTCGATACTGGCTAGCGTCTGCGACCGCAACGAGACGTCGTTCTCCCTGTTCCTGCACAGTGCGTAGCAGGTCAGCGACTTCCAGCGATGGGCTATTCACGATGAGCACAAGTCGACGAAGAATAAGCATTTCTTGTTCGTCAAGCTCAAAGCCACGCAGTTCGTGTGTCGCCCGGGCCAAGGCAGTGAACACAGACTCCGCCGTGTTCTTGGCAATTGTAATCGGCGGCAGGATTATCGTCGCGCCCTTGAATATGCGGCGTCCATCCTTATCCAACAGGTGCAAGAGTAAAGCGGAAACGCAGCGCCCCACCACTTCCCGGAGCGAACCGCCTTGAATCAGGTCGGCAGTACCTAGATTGAAGCCTTTGCCGTATAAAGTGGCGGGGTTGAAGCCTTGAATAACATGCTTCGTGGCGGTGACTTGCTCATCCATGTGAAGATCCTCAAGCTCGATTTATTTCTTGGGGGATATTACCGGCTTCGTGATCATAACCGCCGCCAGTGATCAGGGGATGGTCGACATCCATGACCGGGGACCTTTAGTGCTCAGTCCGGAACTGGCCCGCGAATGGACAGACTCTGCAACTGACCCAGCGCGTGCAGCCGAAATTGCGCGGGAGTGTTGCACGCCAGTTGACGAGTTCGAGTGGTACAAGGTTGGCAAGGCTGTGGGCAACGTGCGGAATCAAGGGCAGGATCTTATCCGCTCCGACAGCGACACCGCCTAGCCACCTAAATGAAACGGAGTATTTGCAGCTACCTCTCCGGACGCCAGTTTAGATCATGCTGGCAATCGGGTGGCTCCATAAGCTAGTCTAAGCTCTCAAATTTTTAAAGCAGGAAGCTGATATGTCTTTTGACACATTTATGCAGGTGGACGGTGTAGAAGGAGAGTCTCTGGACGACGCCCACAAAGGCTGGATAGAACTACTGTCCTACCATTACGACGCAGTTCAGTCGGTAAGTACAACTGCCTGCTCTAGCGGCGGCGCGACTGCTGGAGGCGTGACTCTGGGCGACCTTAGGGTGAGTAAATACATAGATAAAGCAACACCCAAACTGTTTGAGCTTTGCTGCCGAGGCTCGCACATCAAAAAAGTAACTATACGCGTACACCGCGCAGGCACCGAGAAATTCAAATATCTAGACATAGTTCTTGAAGAAGTGTTGATATCAACGGTTAGCGGTAATGGCGCGGAACATGCTGGCCTTCCCAAAGAAACGATTACACTAAACTACGGCCGTATAAAACTCGAGTACTCACAACAGAGGCGCGCTGATGGTGGTAGTGCAGGGATAGTGTCCGGAGGCTGGGACAGAGTCGCCAAGAAACCTTTCGCATAACAGAGAACTATATTTAGCATAGCAACTCAGAGCAGGCCCGCAACTTTGCGGGCCTAACCATGCCTACCAGTAAAAAAACAACACTGAACACATCAAAACAACTGTAGATATAGCTTCTTTTCTAGACAAAGCCAAACCGATAACGACCTGCGAAACTATCAAGATAAAAACAAGTAAGCCTCGAAACGTTTCCCGATTACCGGAATCATCTTGTATTGGCATCACTGGTACATCTTGAGGTAACGGAGCCATTTCACTCGGCTCCATCCAATCATATGGCGACCCTTGAGTCCAAGCGTAAAACAGCAAACATGTAAGGAATATAAAATACAGAACAACCCTGAGTAAAATATATTTAATTTTCATGATCTCACATCATCAGTTTGTTAAAGCGAAGCCAATGAGTCAAAATAAAATTTCCATACCTAGTGTCTTTCTTTATTTCCTCCAGAGACAAACCCGTGCCGCGATTATAGCGAGCACCAATGACTCTAACCTCGTCCATACCAATGGATGTAAAACCATCATGATCAGCAAGCATACGCAAATGTTTAGCTGCGATATCGATATTATAAACATCATTCTCAATACAGTTTGCCAAACTCCGCAACTGACTGATATCCATTTTTTCAGCATCGAGCCCCAACGTGAGCGCCGCAGTGCGTAGCTGTATGCTAACCCAGCCAAAACTAGTCTTTCTTTCCGGAGTCGAGATATTTAACGGGTCGTGAGCCCTGACCTCAAATATTACTCTGTCGACTATATTTGGATCCCCCGCTGCTTCAATCCAACAAACCCCAGCTAACAACTCTACGGGAAGTGAGTATTTTTCTGCCGCAGCCCTTATATACTGTTTGTTATGAACCAACCAAGCATCCTTAAAACGCTGTATATAAGGAATCCCTCCCCCCAAAATCTCTGGCACGCCTTTCCATATTGCAAAATCAATAGGCGTCCAAGTCGGGCTATTGTTGGACTCTGGTGTGCAAAACTCGTTCATATCCACTCATCCTTGACTTAACGTGCGTTAGCATACTGTATCACCTTACTCAATCTTGAGTGTAGTGTCCGTTAGCCTACTTGAAGCTGGAGATCAGAACAAACCACCGAGTTCGGCAGGTTCCCAATTCATGATAACCAGCTCACCGCTGACATCAACCTTGCCTTTTCTCTGGTTTGCCGTGCTGTAGCGAATGTCCACCGTTTCAAAATGGAAGCCTTCAAATACACGCCGGATATCAGGGTGATCATTGATGCTCACCATCACCTTCCCTTTGCACCGTCGCATGAACTCCGCCATGCGCTCGTAGTTCTCAAACGGAAAATCCACACCATACCCAGCCGTCTGCCAGTACGGCGGATCCATGTAGTGGAATGTGTGGGGCCGGTCATAGCGCTCAGCGCACTCCAGCCAAGGCAGATTCTCCACGTACGTACCTGACAACCGCTGCCAGGCCGCAGAAAGATTCTCCTCGATCCGCAGCAGGTTGATGGCTGGTCCCGTCGTTGCGGTTCCGAACGTCTGGCCGCTGACCTTGCCCGCGAAGGCATGGTGCTGCAGGTAGAAGAACCGGGCGGCGCGCTGGATGTCGGTGAGGGTTTCGGGGCGGGTCATCTTCTGCCACTCAAACACCTGGCGCGAGCTGAGTGCCCATTTGAACTGGCGGACGAACTCTTCAAGGTGGTTTTGGACGACGCGATACAGCGTCACCAAGTCTCCGTTGATGTCGTTTAGGACTTCAACGGGGGCGGCCTGGGGGCGCATGAAGTAGAGGGCCGCACCGCCAGCGAACACTTCGACGTAGCATTCGTGGGGTGGGAAAAGCGGGATAAGGCGGTCGGCCAGGCGGCGTTTGCCGCCCATCCAAGGGACGATGGGTGTGGACATAAATAGCAAGACCTTTACTGTATATATAAACAGGTGCTAGGCTCACTCCGCTTTGTGCACGAAGCGAGAGCCTTGGCTGGACTTGCAGGCGTAATCTGCGGGGACAGTGACCAGGCGCGATGTTGGCGCATCTCGACTGGTCGCTCTTTTTCTATCTGTTGCGTTATTTCTTCAGCTCAATCAAACGAGTATCTTCAGAGCACGCGCATAAAGCTCCAGGCGTTCGGCAAGGCCGTTTGTGCCACCATTTATCCGTTTAGTAATTGTCAGGAAGTCGCTTTTATCTGCGAAGGTATTGAGCCCAGCACGGTGCCAGAACCAAGCGGCTGACATGGCGGCATGCTCCGGAAGCTCGAGGAGTTCAGGTTGCTGTAGCAGATCCAAGCCCAGTGCCTCGCCGCACTCCGCGTAGTTCGCCCGCCCGGTAATTTGTATGAGCCCCCTGCCCCGATATAACTGACCGTCGCCGTCGTCCTCTGGCGTGTTGCCCAGGCGTTCGGCGAGCCGCCCGGTATCATATTTTTCGAGGTAGGCATCACTGCCCAGTTCCCGCACATAGCGAAGCTGGCCAGACTCATGGCCCACCTGCGCCAAGAAGGCAGCTATACGCAGCTTCGTTACAATGGCGTACTTGCTCATCGCAACGTTTAAGACAGGAACAAAAACGCCAGCTCGGGAGCTGGCGTTGGGGAGGATCTGCAGCAACTGCTGCGCGGTAATCGACATTCAGAGATCTCCTGAATAAAGGTGATGTGTGGTGGTCAGAGTTGAATGACCTTGACTGGTTTTTTCTCTTTCTTTTTACCTTTGGCTTTCGCCTTGCCCTTGTTCCCACCATTGCACTCGGCCGTGGTGGACCAGCCGGCCTGAGTAAATACCTGTTCCACTGAATCGGTCAGGTAGTCGCCATCGAGGCCCACTTTGAAACCCTGCACGCTGATCATTCGCTCCGCGAAGAGGTCAGTACGCCCAACCATTTCAAGGCGGATGCCTGCAGTGCTGCGATTAAAAGCAGCAAGGCGCGCTTTGGCGGCCTGCTCCGCTGCAGTTTTGTTGGGGTAGATATGTCGGTCGGTATGAACAGGCGGGAGACCGTCTGGGGCCGCGTCGTTATTGAGGGTCACGATCTGGAGCTTCCCGGTTTTCTTGTCCTGATGCTTCGTCGACACAGCTTTGTGTGTCCAACGATCACCCAGCCTGAATTGCCATCGGCTGACGTCTTGGCGGGTGATAGCAAGAACGCCAAACGCTTTCCCTGAGGCGCTGACACCCTCTTGCCTGGGCATGACGAGCAACTTGCCATTCGCGACCTTAGCCGTGCAGTCGTACTTTTTTGCCAGCCGTGTAATGAAATGGTAATCCGACTCGTTGAGCTGGTCAGCACGCGGCACCTTCGTTGCTACGTTGCAAGCCGCAGTCCAGCCGTTACGGGCGGCAATGTCGCTGACAATCTTCGATAGCGGCACATCCTCCCAGCTGCCGCTTCGCGTGGTTTTGCCGCTTCCACGCATATCGCTCGCCTTCCCCTTGATGACCATCGTGTCAGGAGGACCAGACATCTCAATCTCATCAATGGTATATAGGCCGATCTTGGTCAGCTTCTGGCCTTCATAGCCCAAGTAGACCTCAACATCGGCTCCCCTCGCTGGCAATGCCACCGCGCCATCTCGATCATCAATGCGCAGCTCAAACTCGTCTGAGTCCATGTCAGGCTTGTCAGTGGTGCGCAGTTGAATCAATCGGTCGTTGATGAGCGCCGTGATGTCGGTGCCGTCGGCAACGATCCGGAAAGTGGGTTTCATTCGGATACACCAAAAGAAAGCCCCGCATTCGACGGGGCTGGACAAAAGAAAAGGTTCGTTACGCGTAACGCCGGGATCAGCCCCAGAGCATCACGGTCTCGTCAGAGGATGCGGGAAGGTCAGGCAACGTGATGATCAGCCCCCCTCGGAAAGGCTGAACCTCATCGGCCAGGCCTTGATTGGCATCAAGCACGGCCTCCACAGAGCCGTTCAAATGGCCGTAATGGTTGAAACAGATGGTATCGAGAATATCCCCGTCAGACGTTCTGCATATCGTCGCCATAGCGTGTGAACTCCAGCGTGAACGCCTGCTTGCGGGGTATGCCGCCTTGCATCAGAGCGCTCTGATCTTCCTGAATTTTCTTCAAGCACCAGTTACCCAGCACTGCCCCATAGCCCGTGGTCAGGGCAAGAGGCACGCCCAGGCCCGCGATGCCGCGTAAGGTATCGAGCTGCGTAATGCCGCCCCTGAAATTTGGGAATACAGCCCCCTTGAGCGTTAGTGAATCTTCACCCATACCGATGTTCTGCTGTGCCGGACGACGCGTTAGACGCTCTTGCGACGCCCAGCGGAACTCACTGGAACGGCTCAGTTCGTCGAACGCAGCGGTGTCCAGATTGAAGTAGTACGGCTCGGCTTTCGCGCTCAGAGGCTGCAAGATCAGCAGGTGTTCAAACGGCTTGACCGCTTCGACAGCAGGGGTTTTTTGCGCGGCAAATGACGAACTGGGCACCACGTTGGCCAGCGCGGGACTGATACTGCCAGCGACCTTGTTGATGGCCGTTCCGGCTTTGGCTGCCTGCTCTTTGAGCACTCCCAGGCGCTCGTCAATCTGCGTCGCCGCCCTTGATGCACGACTGTACGTCGACACGACGGCCCCAACCTTTGCTTGTGCTGCGCTCACACCCCGCATCACCCGTTGAAGCTTGGCCCCGATGGCGGGACCCACGATAGGCAGCCCCTCAATCTCGGCGGTCGCACCACTGATTTCGCTGATCGCACCATTGACTGGCGAGAGCATGCCGTCCAGATCGCGACGGCCTGTCTCGCCTGCAACCACCAGGTACTTCATACCTGACTGCAGCTGTTCCATGTAAGCCATGTATCCCCCTTACTCGACATGCGGAGCATCGAACAGATTAGAGCGTTGGGACTGCTGTGCCGAATCGCGCATAGCCCGCTGAATCATCGGTTCCAGATCACGCATCAGCTGTTGCGGATCTTTCACATCACCTTGAACGGTCAGTTGGATAGGCGCATGAATCGAAACCCGCTGTTCGTATTTGGGTGTCGGCATCTTGGGTGCATCGGGCTTGATGACAATCGGCGCGGCAGGACTTGCTGCAGGCTTTTCCGTCATGGCCCGCCCTACATCTCCCATCAGCGGCCCGGTCGGAGCCTGCGCTGGAGCTGGCCCCCGAGCCATCAGCGGCACCCGGTCGTTATCGAAAGTCTTGGCCGTCGCACCCAGCGTGGGCACTACTGGCCCAGGCATCGCGACCGGAACCGGAGGCGCTGCCAGCAACGACACAGGCTTGCTCTCTTTCTCAGGAGTGCCGAACAGCTCCTTGCCCAACAGCGCACCGATATCCCCGCCGCCCCAAGCCCCCAGAGCGCCACCAATTGCCGACCCAATCGCGGTACCCACGACCGGCAGAATCATGGTGCCAATCGCCGCACCTGCTGCCGCACCACCCCAGCCGCCCAGCGCAGAGCCCGCAACCTCCGTAGCCCCTTTGAGTGCTACGCATTCGCCGACCCATTGCGCGAAGGCATCATGGCCATATTCAACCTCAGTCCTGAAGACCTTGAGGGCGACAGGAAAGAGCAGCCCATTGACTGGCTGGGTCGCTCACCTCGCCAGTTGATGCAACTGCTCGGCACAGAGTGGGGCCGTCACATGATCAGTGCAAACCTATGGGTCGACCTCGCCGAACAGAACCTTGATTGCCTCAGTGCGGTGTTCGATAGCGTGCCGGGCTTTGTCGTGAGCGATGTCCGCTTCGAAAACGAGGCTGACTTCATCCGTAAACGCGGCGGGACCGTCATTCATCTGTCCCGCCCCGACGCAGCCGAAGTTAATCCCCACATCAGCGAAGCCGGTGTGTCAGTCCACCCGGACGACTTGGTACTAACCAACGACAGCGGCCTTCAAGAGCTGTATGGCGCACTGGACGAGCTGTATCGCGCCATCCGCTCACACGGTTTGCTGGCCGTGGCCTGAGGCACTCGTCATGAACAGAACCCTCGACGCTACAGCAACGATTCTGGGCATGAAGCCACGGACATTTCGAGCGAAGTTGCGAGAAATCGGCGTGCTGACCCAGGCAGGCGAGCTCGCACCCAAGCACCGCGACCAAGGCTACCTGTACGTAGATTCGCGCAGCCGCTGGAACAAGAACATTCACGCCTACAGCCACTATGCAGTGGTGATGGTCAAGGAGGCAGGTGTTACCTGGCTTTCGGACCAGCTTGGCATCACGACCACGAAGAAGGACGCCGCAGCATGACTCTGAATGCAATTACTCACGCCGTATGCGCGCTGAAACTGGTTCCTTTGCACCTGAACCACCCAACCATCGTAAGTCGCTCGACGTTGATCGGCGCAACGTCAGAGGCCCTCAGCATGCTGGACGGCTTGCCGCCTGTTACTGCCGAATTGGCGGAAGTATTTCGAGCTGTGGACGCTGTACTGCTTGAGGGCCAAGTCGCTTATGTGACCCCCACGCGATGCCCCGAGCGACCATATGGCGCAGTGGTGGCGGACGCAAAGGGACGGCTTTGCGCAACGGCAACCGGCAAATCGAAAGAGGGTCTCGCGGAGCTGATTCGCCTTCAGTTAGTGCCCCAAAAGGAGGGGCACGGGGAGGACGCTGCGTGAGTGAGACGTTGACTCAACTCCGGGAAGAGTTCGCCACGCCCTGCCCCACGCTGGGCACTGTGCGGGAACGGTATTTCTCGCACATATCGAGTGACCGCTACCTGCTTCGCAAGATCAACGCGGGCCGTATCGACCTGAAGGTTACTCGGCTGGGCGGATCGAATAAGGGCCAGCCAGTGGTGTACCTGCACGACCTAGCAGCCTATCTCGATGCACAGGCCAAGTTGAAAGCGGCCTGATTCAAAGGTGGTCACTGCCTTCCAGTGACAACCACCAAAGGCACAGGACAAGAACCCGTGGGTTTGGGTAACTGAATTCAAGCAGGTGAAGCCATGAATACCCTCTTTCTGCTGATGGCGCAGTATGACGGGCGAGCCGTGATCCCTTTAAACGAAGTATGCTCCGATTACATGCACTTAACAGTCGAAAAGTTCAAGCGTAAAAGACTGGACGGCGAGATAGACATTCCCGTTGTACGCCTTGGAGCTGACAGCCAGAAAGCGGCTCTCGGAATCCACATTAAAGACTTGGCTGATTACATTGATCGACAGCGGGAAAAAGCAGCCAGGGAACAAAATCAGCTGATGGGCAGAAATTATTGATAGCTATCACTCTGTGATATTTCATCATGCACCGCAGGCCACTTTAGCACTCTAAGCTTACATCGATTAAATGGTGCGTGATTTTGTTGGCGGTAAGATTGTACCTAGCCTGATAAAAGTTGAAGCTATTTCGATTATGGGCTTTACATAGAGCTTTCACTATCGAAATGGCCTTCATCTTTTCAGCGACAGGCGTTTTAATTCCGAAAATTAAGCCGTTTAAGCTATCAAAATCATACACACACTTTCTGGAGAGGTGATCTTTAAGATCTATCAAAAAAGGAGTAAGCAAAGCTCTGTACTCTTTCTCGTATTCCCAATCTTTAAGCTTGGTGGTATTAACCTCGACAACACTCCTCATATATTCCTGTCTCCAAGCTGACGTACCGACACCCATTCCGCAAGCGCTGAGATTGCCACTAGGATCAGAGTACCAGAAAGCGTTCAAGACAGGCACTGGCAAAGCGCCCAAAAAATTGAAGAAATCAATTTTTGGAAAGGACCTCTCATAGTCCACTTTATGCAAAGCAACAGAGAGCATTTCCTTAATAATACCATTCCCGCTTACACCTACCGGGACTTCAATACGGAGGGAAGGGCTTTGCTCTTCTAGATAAAGCAACCTTGGTGAAGCCTAAGGTTGCGCGGGATCAACTGGTGCCATTGATCGCCCAGCTGCCCCCGTGCTTGATTGGTATGGAGGCTTGCTCAGGTGCTCATCATTGGGCGAGGGTGTTCGCCGAGCACGGCCATACGGTCAAGTTGATGGCTCCTAAACTCGTTTCGCCTTATCGAATGTCGGGTAAGCGCGGCAAGAACGATGCGGCAGATGCGGCCGCGATCTGTGAGGCAGTGACCCGACCCAGCATGCGGTTTGTCCCTGTTAAAGACGAGCATCAGCAGGCCACTCTTTGCCTTCATCGAACCCGCCAGGGATTCATCGAAGAACGCACCTCTACGTACAACCGACTGCGCGGACTACTTTCTGAATTCGGCGTGGTCATGCCACAAAGCCCAGAGCGATTGAGAAAAGAGATTGGTCCCTTTCTGGACAGCTTGCCTGGCTGGGCAAGACGGTGCATGAGTGAGCTGTTGGAGCACACCAGCCATATCGAGGATCGGCTGGTGGAACTTGATCGGGCCATCAATCAGATCGCTCGCGAAGACGACCGCAGCCGTAGGCTGCTGCAATTGCGTGGGGTTGGCTCGACCACAGCAAGTGCTTTAGTGGCCACTATTGGAGATGGGCACGACTTCAGAAACGGTCGCGGGCTTGTGCTCAATGGGGAAGCCCTTGTAGTACGATTTTTTCCGAATTCTGCGGGCTCCCCTATCGGGCGGTTACGATCTGCGCGCCCGCCAGCAGCTTTGCTCACTGACGAGCATCATCAAAAATGGAACTCGATGCTGCTCAGTGACCACTCATAAAATGAAATTATGAGGAGATGCATTATGAAAAACGCATTTGACCTGCTTGTGGAAGGGCTGGCTAAGGACTACAACATGCCGCCCTTACCTGACAAGAAACATAACGATGAAGTCTATTGCTTTGAGTTCCAAAGTGGCATGGATGTAAAAGTCTACCAAGACGAATTTCGCTGGGTATATTTCACCGCTGACGTAGGGACATTTCAAGATAGCAGTATTGACAAATTAAACCACGCGCTCCAGCTGAACAACTTTAGTCTTAGAAAACCTTTCCTAACTTTCGGAATGACGAAAGAGAAGAATGGCGTACTGCATACACGCACCCCCTTGATTGAGGTAGACAACGTGCAAATGCGCAGGATATTTGAGGAACTTGTAGGCGCAGCAGCTGAAATTAGAAAAAAATTAAAGCTCAAATAGTAGCGAAGAAGTTTTTAGCCTTGTGAACTCTGGCAATGTCACATACATGCGTCAATATTACATTGGCACTATACATACACCAGAGAGTCGGGCAAAAAAAACGAAGCAATCTGCAGTTTTTAAAAAGAGGAAACTACTATGGGTAATATTTGCGGCACCTCGAGCTCACGCCATGTGTATCGCCCACCAGATACACAAAGAACAGCCTCAGCTCCCTCTACATCCACTCATATTGGTGGGGATACATTGACATCCATTCATCAGCTTTCGCATAGTCAGAGAGAGCGGTTTCTGGACATGCATGATCCAATGAGAGTAATGGGACTTGACCATGATACCGAGCTTTTCAGAGTAACGGATAGTAGTTATATAAAAAACGATAAACTCGCGGGCAATCCAGAATCCATAGCGAGCATTTTTATGCATGAGCAACTGCGTCCCAATCCTTATGCCAGCCGCACAGGTGCCCAAACACACGAAGCATCGGCGTACGTTCCGAAAAGAATAAAAGCCACCGACTTGAGAGTTCCATCATTGAACGTAATGGTTGGTTCGCAAGCTCAAGACGGCATTAAAGCTTATGATCACATGAGTAATGATCCGGTCCCTGTCAAGATGCGATTGGGAGACTTTCTCGATAGGGGTGGCAAGGTCTATTCTGATGTTATTAATGATGGGGGAGAATCACAAGCTTTGATCGTCACATTACCTAAAGGCCAGAAAGTGCCGGTCGAAAGGGTCTGAATATCGGTGCTCGTCTAAAATATAGATGAGCATCTGTACCAAAGCTGTATTTTGCGCAGATGGCCAAAGCCTTTCTAAACGTCGATCCGTTCCGCTGCGTGCTGTGTGGCGCGCGGATGGTATACACGGCGGCAATCAGCGGGCTGACGGTGCAGGGACTGGTCCTCAACGCTCAGGCGATCGCGCAGATGAGGTACGTGAAGCCCTGACAGGGGGAAGGTGCGTCCGCACCTAGGCTTCGCGGTGAAATAACCTGCATTAATGCTTGTTGATAGGGATTTTCACTGCATAAGTAACGCATCAGCGTCTTCCTACGCATTGCTATGAAGACATGACACCTCCTTCCAAGCGTCAGCTTGATGCATAGGCATTTTGAAATGCCTATGCATGAACCTGTATTATAAATTAGGCATATTCCTGTATGATTCGATCCGTATGAACCCCAAACAGAAGAGTTAGAGCATTCAGACATGAAACATGCTGTATACCAGGGTGGGTGCACAAGGCTTTCAAGAGCGCTAGCGAATGCTCCAGGAAATTCGACAACAAGGAAAAACCAATTAGAACGCTGTGGGTCATTCACATAATCTATTTTACTACCTAAAGTTAGTCCATAAGATTTCTCATACTCAGCTTCACTAAACCCCTTCGAGCCAGAATCTCTCAACGACTCAGCAGTCTTTTTGCAGACAACTAGATCCTTATCAACATTATCTACAACTTGATTAGCTGAAAAAGTTAAATATCCACATCTTTCAAACTCATAAAATATGGCATGCAAGATGATGCGGTGAAGCACCTTGAGATGAAACTCTAACTCTTGCACCCTAACCTGCCTGAAGTCAGCCAGAGCCTGCAAATAGCTAGACACCTCCGAGAAAGAGAAGACTCTATCCTGCACTGCCATTATTGATTCTTCTACCAAAAGAGGAATTGGGCAATCGTAATCCCTCACCAAAATTTCAATGGGAACAGGCTCATCAACGCCCAAATGCCCTAGGTGAATCACAGCATGTCTAAGCATAGACCTGATATAATGGCGAATCAAGTTCTCCCAAACAATGAATCGCCCCTGGTTTCCTAGACACTCTCCAAGCTCAGGAAATAACGTTTCTCATACTCTACTGGAGACAGCTGCATAGCACTGCTGTGCCGACATTTAGGGTTATAGAACATTTCGATGTAATCGAAAATATCACTTCGGGCGTCTTCACGCGTTGTGTAGATCTTTCGTCGTATTCGCTCCCGCTTCAAAAGCTGGAAAAAGCTCTCGGCTACGGCATTGTCGTGGCAGTTTCCTCACCGACTCATGCTGCTGATTACATTGTTGGCCTTCAAGAAGCTTTGCCAGTCTGAACTACTGAACTGACTGCCTTGGTCTGAGTGGATCATTACTTGCTGCTGTGGTTTGCGTCGCCACACAGCCATCAACATCGCATCGATAGCCAGGTCGCTGCACATCCTTGGCTTCATTGACCAACCAATTACTTGGCGTGAGAACAGATCCAGCACTACTGCCAGGTAGAGCCATCCTTCATAGGTGCGGATGTAAGTGATATCGGTCACCCAGACCTTGTTCGGCTCACTGACCTTGAACTGCCGCGCGAGGTGGTTGGGCGAGGCCACTGTTGGTTTTCCACCGTAAAACCCTGGACGCCGCCGATAGCCCGTTTGCGAACGCAGCCCCTCCGCCTGCATCAAGCGCCCGACCCGATTTCGCCCGCATGCCTCTCCCAGCTCACGTAGGTCATCGTGAATTTTGCGATAGCCGTATACACCTCCGCTTTCCAGCCAAGCGTGTTTGATCAAGCCAAGCAGACGTTGATCTTCTTTCGCTCGGGCAGATTGAGGCTCGGCCAGCCAAGCGTAGTAGCCGCTGGCGTGCACCTTGAGGGTTTGGCAAAGGCGCCGCACCGGGTAATCAGTCGAGTGCTTCTTGATGAAGGCGTACTTCAGCCGCACTCCTTGGCAAAGTACGCGGCGGCCTTTTTTAAGATGTCTCGCTCTTCAGTCACGCGCTTAAGTTCAGCGCGTAGATTGCGCAGTTCTGCCTGCTGATCGTCGTCTTGCTGACGCTGCTCTTGGGGCTTGCTGTAGACCTTGATCCAGGCGTAAAGGCTGTGCACGGACATGCCCAGGCGCTGGGCGACATCGGCGACAGGTTTGCCTTTTTCGGTCACTTGCTTGACCGCTTCGATCTTGAATTCTTCGGGGTAACGCTGACGACTCATGGCACCTCCTATTTGGGCCTCATTATGAGGCTTGGAGGTGTCTAGGAAACCAGGGGCGATTCAGATGCCAGAGGCACTGCGCGATAGACCATATCCCGTTTATAGGAAACGTCATCAGGAACGGTAATGGTCTGTACCAATAGATGCTTGAGCAATGCCTCGCTCTGCAAGACTTTATTGCCGCCCTCCGGCTCCAGAGCCAGGTTCAACTGTGCGGCATACGCCGGCACACCGGACAGCAAAATCCCGAGTAGCATCAGCATCTTCATGCTTGCTCACCTCCGCCTTGTGGATGTAACGCAGCGAATAGCCAAAGCGCCCAATATTAAACCGATGTTTTTAAAAGACTATTTAAATTTATTTCACCAAGGCATAGAAGCAGGGTCACCTTGGTTAAACGATAGGAAACATCTTGAGGGCGGATACGTCTCGATATTTGTGGGGCAAACGTATCAAAAATCTGCGTCACGCAACGTTATAGCCATGGCTATCAAGTCGACTGCCGCTGGATATGCATGAGTGGCCAGTGCCTGGCCGCAGGTTGCATCATCTGCTGCCGTCAAGCATCCCTCCCTCAGTTGTGCCGTACTCGCCGACGCTGAAGTACGAAGACCTGAGCCCTCCGCATGAACTGACATGGCATCGATATGGCGAGCTGTCGGCGGAGGGTTCGTTCGAAAGCGGCGGTTCAGCTTGAGTCAGGCTCGCCTGGATTCAAGCCAAGACCAAAACTGACAGAGCATCAACCCGCATTCAGAGGAATAGACACGGCAAACGTAGTGCCAAGATCCGCTTTTGACGTCACGTCGATATGCCCGCCATGAGCATCGACGATCTTGGCGACGATGAACAAACCCAGTCCCAGGCTCGAATAAGGCCCGTTGTCTGTCATCTTTTCGGGCGAGTAGCGGTCCATCGGGTTGAAGATGAACGGAAGCACGTCTTCGGGAATCGTACTGCCCGTGTTGTGCACGACGAACTGCAGCGCACCCTCGGAGACTGCCAGCGTTACCTCGACAGGATCGCGGCTGTTGCCGTGCTGTACGGCATTGCCAATAAGGTTGGAAAAGACCTGCTCCAGCCGATCACCGTCAAAGCTGCCAATAACCGGATAGTCAGAGGTCAGGTGGATATCCGCCTCTGGATTGACCGTACGGGATTCGTCAACGATCCGAGCGCAAATGGGCTGGATATCCGTCCGGGTCTTTTTCAACGGTATGCCGGGACCGATCTGTGAGCGTGTGAAGTCCAGCAGATCGCCGACGATCTGGTTGGCCCTTTTCACGCTTGAATAGATCCTTGACGCCACCTTGGTCGGTCGCGCGCCAAGGTCATTGGTGCGTAACAGCACATCCGCACCCAGCAATATGGCGCTTAACGGAGTACGCAGGTCGTGTCCGAGGATCCCGAGGAAAATATTGCGCGAAGCCTGAACCGCGCCGGTGTAGCTTGAGATGGATTCCGCGAGAGCCTGGTCTATTGCTTCGTTGAAGCGGATCATGTCCTCGATCTGCTGTTGAGTGTCCGAGGTCTCTCGGGTCATCCATTGCTTGATGACGCTCGCCCGTAATGCCCGGAATTCCGAGACCACCTGATCAATGGTGAAGCCTGACATCAGTCGCGTGATCGCGTGGCTTTTCGCTGCAGTGTCTTCCTGGGACACCACCTGACCTTGTGATTTTTCGACCTGTTGCTGCGACGACTGGTCCGTTCCCAGATCAGTGGCAATGGCCCTGAGCATGCGCTCGACATGATTCCTGAGCTCTCGGGTATCCAGAGGTTCGCTCAACGCGGACATGGTGCGCGCAAAATCGGTCCATTCCCGCACGATAGGCTCGATATTCTCAAGGATAAAGCCCGATAACCGCATAGCAATTCAAACCTGGAAATATCCCCGCAAATTACAGATTCACGGGGTGAGTTAAACACTGATTCCGATCAAAACGACGGAATATTCTGTTAGATAAACTTCACGCAGGCTGGAGGATTGGCCGAGTCCCGAGTCCCGAGTCAATCGGCAAGCGCCTGCAAACGCGCCTGAACTGCGTCGTCAAAAATGATGTAAAGCGCCTCGGCATCAGCAGGTCGCAACTTTCTGCTTGTCTCAAGACCGTGAATGTATTCGATCTGCAATGCCCCTTCGGCTTCCACGTCAGCGCGGGTACTGGTTGCGTCGAGCGCTCTTACCAGATCACTGACAGCCCCCTGGACAGCCTTGGGAAGTCGTAACTGGTCAAGTCGTTCCTGCATGCGCTCAATTTCCGGGTAAAAACCATAGGGTCGGCAGCAGATCACGCGAGCGCGTGCAATGCAAGGCCAGGTGCCTGTTCATCGATGAGCTGAAGATGCGGTGCGGCCTTCAAGAAGATTCTTCAGGCTGTAAGTCACCACGCCGAGAATGATCAGATCATCGTGATCAGTGACATGCAGCGACGGATAATCCGGGTTTTCGGATTTGAGGATCACGACATCGCCAAGCATGTGCAAACGTCGGCACAGCTGCCGCGTGTTGAGTGAAGCGACAACGACGTCACCGTGCTCGGCATACTGGCTACGGTCGACAACCAGCATGTCCCCCCTGCGCATGCCGCCACCTTGCATGCCCTCATCCTCGACCCTGGCCAGATAGACGTGGGGCTCACGGACCTCACAAAGCTCTGCGATAGAGACATGTTTCTCGACCACTGGCGACCTGGAGCCAACGGTTGACAGGGATAGCAGCGGGAGCTTGATGCCCCCTGCGGACAACGGGCCAAGGAAAGTGACACTCATGAGACGGGCCTTTTATGATTAACTGTATGCATATACAGTTAATCGTTTATCAGGCTTCAGGTCAATCTCGAATGCCTGACGCTTCGACCAATGGCGTGGACTCTACAGGGCGCACGGTTATCGCTCGCTGACTGTCAAGGTGCCTCACCTCCTCCCGACAGCTGCGTAATCAATGCCACTGTCAGATAGAGCCTGGGCGCAATGCTCGACAGTTCGATGTATTCATCATCGGCATGCAAGCCAGCGCCGACCACGCCCATTGTTTCAAGCACGGCAGGCTTTGCGCTACCCGGCACATAGGCGTAGCCCGCATCCGTACCAAAACGCATGGCAATAGGCTCTATCGTGCGACCAATCTTCTCGTAAAGCGCCTGTGCAGTTTTCGCCAGGTGTTCGGAACCAGGGTTCCTGGCGAGCGGCGGACGGCCTTTTTCCATACGCAAGGTCACTTCGGTACCGTCGATGAGTGTCTTCTTCACAATCCGCTGACCGTCAGCGAGCACCCGGTCGCTTTCGCTCGGATCGGAATAACGCATATCTGCTTCGGCTGAAGCGCTGGAAGGAATGATATTGCGCTTCTCCCCGCCTTTGATCAGGGTCCAGTTGACGGTCGTACCCTTGCCCGGATCGCCAAGGTCCTTGAGTTGCAGCAGCTGATGCGCCAGCTCGATGGCCGCGTTGCGCCCTGCTTCGGGAGCGGAGCCTGCGTGTGACGATTTGCCTTTGACATCGAGGAGCAGACCATTGATTCCGTTGGTGGCGACGGTTACGGCGTCTTTATCGGGGGGTTCGTACGAGAACACGTAATCATGCTGGCGAGCGAGTTCGGCGATGACTTTTTTCGATCCGCTGGAGCCGGTCTCCTCGTCCGGATTGAAGAGCACGGTGATCGTACCGAAATCCTTGAAGTTCTGGTCCTGCAGCAATTGCAGCGAGTGCAGAATCATCGCCACGCCCCCCTTGGCATCTGCCACTCCGGGACCATAGGCGCGTTCGCTGTCGAGCCTGAACGGACGTCTGGCGGCAGTGCCCGGTCCAAATACCGTGTCGTAGTGGACCATCAACAGGAAAGACCGGGTGCCATTACCTTTGAACGTGCCGACGATGTTGTCACCCGCTGAGGGATCTGCCAGCGAGGTAGTGACTTCGGCGCCAAGCGCCTTTAGACGCTCGACCAGCATTGCGCTGACGGTTTTCAGGCCAACTGCCTGGCCGGTACCGGTATCGATATCTACCAACTGCCGGACAGTTTCGAGGTAAGGCTTTTGTTCGGCCTGAGCTTTTTTCAGCAACTGACCGGATGACGGTTCGGCGGCGCTTGCCCCCATGCAGAGCAGGGAAAATCCGATAGCGGCAGTGATGGGGAAGCGTCGTGAATGCATGCTGGTTCCTTCAGATCATCGCGAGTTGAACTGTATCTTTACCCCAATGCACTGCTCAACGCCACCGGCGAACCTTCGGTACAAATATGTATGAGAATGTAACTGATAGTGATTAGCATTTATTGATTTGTGAAAATTTTGTTAACCTCGCCCTCCGCTACGGCCCGTCATGACTTATCGGGCAGCGCACCATCAACCCGCTTTCCCGTCACGCCCCAGTCCCAGCAGGAATGATCCTAATGCTTCGTCCGTTTCTACCTTCGTTGACCGGCCTTGTAGCACTCGGCCTGTCAGCCGCCGCCCTGGCCAGCTCCGTTCAACTCGATCTGCCTGCACAGCCGCTTTCCAGATCGCTCGCACAACTGAGTCAGGCGAGCGGTATGCAGATATCGGGTGATGAGCAGTTGCTTGCGAACAAGCAGGCACCGGCCCTCAAAGGCAGCCTTGAACCGGCTCAGGCGTTGAATCAGCTGTTGCTGGGCAGTGGCCTTGATGCACAGGTACAGGGCAATGCTGCGAAGGTATTCCTGCCTGCCAGCGGTGGCTCGATGACCTTGGGCAACGTGGACATCAGCGCCCAGGCCGGCATCGCCGGACTGGCCACCACAGAAGGCAGCGGTTCGTACACCACGGGCTCGATGAACAGCGCAACCGGGCTGCCCTTGTCGATCCGCGAGACGCCACAGTCGGTCAGCGTGATCACACGTCAGCGAATCGAAGATCAGGGCATGAACGACCTCAATGATATCGTTAAATATGCACCCGGCGTGACACTGCGCAAATTCGGCTCGGACCGTCAGCAGTTTCTGGCACGCGGCTTTACCATCGATAATCTGATGTATGACGGCCTGCCGACGATCGTCAGCACCTTTACACTGGACACCATTTCCGGCGCTGATCTGGCGCTATACGACCGCGTCGAAGTGGTCCGCGGCGCGACGGGGCTGATGACCGGTGCAGGCAGTCCGTCGGCAACGCTGAATCTGATCCGCAAGCGCCCGACTGCGGCTCCCCAGGTGAGTGTGACCGCCAGCGCCGGAAGCTGGGACCGCTACCGGACCGAAGTAGACGCATCAAACGCGCTCAACGATGCCGGAACATTGCGCGGCCGCGTGGTGACAGCCTATGAAACAGGCAACAGTTTTGTCGATGAGCGCGATAAAGAACGCCAGACTTTCTATGGCGTTCTGGAAGCCGAACTCAACGAATCGACGACCTGGACCATCGGAGCCTCGAAACAACGCGATGACGCGACCTCCGACTGGGGCAGCCTGCCGTCAGGCCCTAACGGTGAGAACCTTCATCTGCCGCGCTCCACGTTCCTCAGTAACGACTGGGCGTATTGGGACAGGGATAACGTCAGTGTCTTCACTGACCTGACCCATCGTTTCGACAATGGCTGGAGCAGCAAGCTGGCAGCGACCAGAATCTGGGCTGAGTCCGATATGTATTCCAACTACCTGACCGCCCTTGGCACCGGTTACGGCCAGGCGGCCGGTCAGTACGACACCACAGACGTGCAGACCAGCCTGGACGGCTCACTGTCCGGTCCATTCCAGCTACTTGGTCGGCAACACGAACTGATGCTCGGTGTCAGCCGTCGCGAAGAAAAGTTTGACCAGAAAGGTGGTTTTTATGGCTCCACGCCGGTCGACATCTATAGCTTCAACCCCAAACTGATTGCAAAACCTGACCCTGCCACGCGTACTGCTTACGTCAACCAGAACACAGCCACCGAGGAAGGCGTCTACGCTGCCGCGCGCTTCAACCCGATTGATCCGTTGCACGTTATCGTCGGCAGCCGCGTTAGCTGGTACGACTACCAGAACCGTTCGGCCAGCAATGGCGACTACAAGGTCATTCGGGAGGTGACGCCCTATGCAGGCATCGTCTATGACCTGAACGACACCTATTCCGCCTACGCCAGCTACACCGAAATCTTCAAGCCGCAGAACCAGCTGGACGCAGGAGGCGGCGTGCTTGAGCCGATGACAGGCGAAAGCTACGAAATCGGCCTGAAAGGCGAGTACCTCAATGGGGGGCTGAATGCTTCGTTGGCGCTGTTCGACATGACTCAGGAAAACCGCGCGTACGCCATCGTCAATCCGCCAGTCACCTGCCAGCAGCAGAATCGTACTTGTTACGAAGCGGCGGGCGAAGTGCGCAGCAGGGGGATCGATGCCGAGATCACTGGCCAGTTGACACCGGACTGGCAGGCATCAGCCTCCTACACGCTGGTGCTGAGCCAGTACGTCAAAGACCGGAACAACGACAAGGGCGACCTGTTTGCACCCAATCAGCCCAAGCATCTGTTCAAGGCGGCGACCTCTTATCACTTGCCCGGCAATTTGAATCAATGGCGTGTGGGCGCAGACGTCCTGGCGCAAAGCGATACATACAACAGAGTCGGCAACGGTCATTCCGTGCAGGACGCCTACGCTGTTGTGGGGCTAATGGCGGGCTACCGTTTCGACGAGCACTGGGATGCGCGGATCAATCTCAACAACGTATTCGACGAAAAATACTGGCAAGGCATTCCTACGGCCACGGGCAGCGGCGTATACGGTGACCCGCGCAACCTGATGGTCTCGCTAAAGTGGTCGCTTTGAATTTCGCAGTCTGCAGGCTGCCTGATAGCCGTTAATGCATATCAAGGGAACAAGCAGTCCGCGCGAGGCTCAAAAACAGTCTCGACAAAGGTATTCACGACAATGCCGTCACTCAGGGCCTATCATTGGCAGCAGGAAACGCTGCGGCCTTAAGTGGTCGGCAGCGCTCGGGTAATGTCATCCAACCGCACAGGACAGAGCACGCTCATGACTTCCAAGCTGGATCAACTCAAGAAATTCACTACCGTTGTTGCTGACACAGGCGACTTCGGCGCTATCGAAAGCCTCAAGCCGCAAGACGCCACTACCAACCCTTCCTTGCTGCTCAAGGCGGCATCGAACACAAGCAACAAGGCTATGCTCGAAGAGGCATTCAGTGGCAGCAAAGGCGACATTGGACTGGCCTGTGACCGCTTCGCCGTGGCCATCGGCCAGGAGATTCTCAAGGTCGTCCCAGGCCGTGTTTCTACCGAGGTGGATGCACGACTGTCTTTCGATAAAGACGCGCTGATCGAGCGCAGCGAGCGTTTGATGGGCCTTTACGACAAGGCAGGCATCAGCCGCGACCGGGTACTGGTCAAGCTCGCTGCTACCTGGGAAGGCATACGCGCCGCAGAACACCTCGAGAAACAAGGTATCCAGACCAACCTGACGCTGCTGTTCTCCTTCGCTCAGGCGGTGGCCTGTGCCGAAGCCGGCGTCTTCCTGATCTCGCCGTTTGTAGGTCGCATCTACGACTGGTACAAAAAGTCTTCAGGCACCGACTATACCGGCGCAGAAGACCCAGGCGTACAGTCCGTGACACGCATCTACAACTACTACAAGGCCAATGATTTCAAGACAGTAGTCATGGGTGCCAGCTTCCGTAATCTGAACCAGATCGAACAGCTGGCAGGCTGCGACCGCCTGACGATCAGCACAGAGCTGCTTAACAAACTGGCGGAAGACACCGGCACGCTGGAACGCAAGCTTGCTCCGGGCAACGCCGGTGAAGCCCGCCAGAGCCTGACCGAGAGCCAGTTCCGCTGGGCTTCCAACGAAGATGCAATGGCCACTGAAAAACTGGCTGAAGGCATTCGTCAGTTCGCTCGCGATCAGGAAAAGCTGGAAGCGCTGCTCTCCGCCAAAAAAGCCTGAAAATAAAAAAGGGCGACACCTTAATGGGTGTCGCCCTTTTTGCTGTCTGTCGTTCAAGGAAATGATCGACGGGACAGACGCAACGAACGTCTAGCGTTGACCTTCCAGCGCATTGACCAGATCGTGGAACGCTTCACGATTCGAGTCGTTGAGGCCCATGAGAATCTTGTGCGCCTCAAGCACCTTGGCCTTGACCACTTCTTCGCACTGATCCTGTGAAGGCAGGTCGGTAAGGGACTCAGGACGCGGCAGAGGCCGGTCAACGATGTTGAACACCTGATCAAAGCCCATGGACTGCAACAGGCGCGTGATGTCCTCGTGAGTGGTCACGAGCGTTGGCAAGAGCCCCACCTTCTGACGCGACAAAATGGACAGCTTGGCCAGCAAGCCAAGCGTAGTGCTGTCAATGCTGCGTGTCTCGGTAAGGTCGATGACCACCGCCGAGAAATTCAACGCAGTGAAGATGCGCTCGATAGTCGCATCCAGGGCCGAACACAGCGTCAACCGCACTTCACCCACGAACTTGAGAACGAAGGTGCCTTCCTGCTCGGCGAACTGGATTCTACCGGTACTCATTCAAGATTCCTGCTTAACACTAACAAGGCGATATCATCCGGCATCTCCCCTAGCGTTGCCAATTCAAAAACCTGCTGCAAGCCATCCAGGCTGCCGCCAGCCGTCTTGACCAACTCGGGAAGGACGGCTTCTTTCTCTTTGAGTGTATCACCGGGCAAGAGGTCCAGTATGCCATCAGACAACATGGTCAGACTGAAGGACGCTGGCAGGTCGATTTCGTGATCCTGATAGGTCGCTTCGTTGAACAGCCCGACCGGAAGGCCACGGCCTTCCAGATAGCGTGCCTGCCCTTCGGAATACAACACCGGCAATGGCAAATGACCACCCACTGCGTACGTCAGTTTACCTGACTCTTCATCGATGACACCGCCGACCATCGTGACATGCTTGCCCAGCTTGCAACTGATGAGTCCGCGGTTGATGTGCCCCAGCACGTCCGACGGCTTGAATTCCGGAAGCGTACCACCGCGTCTGGATTCAAACAGCAGGCGCGTGGTCATGAACTTCAGCAGCACCGTAATAAATGCCGAGGATGCACCGTGACCTGAAACATCTGCCAGGTAGAAAGCAACACGCCGTTCGTCGACCCTGAAATAATCGACAAAATCGCCGGAAAGATAAAGTGACGGGATAATCTGGTGAGCAAACTTGAACTCGTCAATCGACCACGGCGTAATCGGCAACATGTTCATCTGCACTTGCCGACCTGCGTCCTGGTCTTCCTGCAAGAGGTGAAGACTGGCTTCAAGCTCGCGATTGGCCTTTTCCAGTTTTTCCCGATAAACCTGGTTTTCAGTGAGCAAACGAGCCCGATCCAGTGCGCGGCGCACTGAATGCTCCAATACGGCAAGGTCCTCGAGGGGCTTGATCAGGTAATCGGCAGCGCCCAGACGCAACGCCTCAACCGCATCGCTCATCACGCCTGCACCGGAGACAACGATGACAGGCGTCTGCGGAGCGATGGAGGTGACCTGACGGATCAGCTCAAGCCCGCCCATCTGCGGCATGCGTAGATCGCAGACCACCAGGTCGGGATTCTCTTGCTCGAACATCTGAATTCCCTGCAAGCCATTACTCGCTTGCAGAACGCTGAAGCCACTGTCTTCAAGGTAGGCGGCGAGGCTTGCACGCACTACATCGTCGTCATCGATAATCAGCAGCTTGGCACTGGTTTTTGGCATGGGGGCAAACGGCGCCAGATCAGGTTGGCGTAGGCGGCCCGGTATTACCGGAACCCGCTTACTGGATTCGCTTCTAGCCTCTCTGTAATAACACGCGACAATTGAATATGCCTGTCGTGTTTCAGAGGTGCCCTTCAAGGCGCAGACGGTACTCCCATCCGACGGGTGTTTCAAGCATGCTCCTACCCTCACTTTGCGCTCTCTACATCGCAAATCACCCGGAGTTATAAGAACTCACAAATCAGCAACTAAAACGAAGGACTGTACATGAGTCGAAATGATCGCGACTACGAGGAAAAACGGGATTACATCCGCATGCGCGTCGATGCAGACGTCAATCTGATTCACGCAGGTCAGGTGATTCCCGCCGTATGCATTGACCTTTCCAGCTCGGGCATGCAGGTCCAGGCGCCACGCTCGTTCCAGGTCGGAGACAGACTCAGTGTGCGCATTGACTCTGACCACCCGGCACTCAAAGGCCTTGAGGCTGAAACCGAGGTGGTGTGGGTGAATGACGAAGAAGGCGGCGGACAGAAACTGGGGCTTTCGATCATCTCGATGAGCTGACCACGGGCGGAACCGGTTCACACTTTCACAAAATAATAAAGGCGACCCAGGGTCGCCTTTATGGATTCATACCGATACAAAAAAGCGATTAAAAATCGTCTTCGACCTTCCCGTCCTTAACCTTGAACTCGCGGTTCTGCAGGTAGGCATTACGGATGAAGGTGTAGCGGTCACCGCTGACCATACGCTCGGCAGACAGCAGACTGGCGCGCGTATCGATCAGGTTGACGCCCAGTGCCGTATTGCGGGTCGGTACATGATCGATGTAACGGTACGGAGAGGTATAGGTGTCCGGATATTTGGCGATAGCGTCACGCACGGTGCTGGGACCCAGCAGCGGAATCACCACAAACGGACCGCTAGGCACACCCCAATAGCCAAGTGTCTGGCCAAAATCTTCATCGTTGCGCTGCAGGCCCATGTGGGTACCCACATCAATGAAACCCAACAGGCCGAAGGTGGTGTTGACGATCAGACGCGCAGTATCAACACCGGCCGCTTCAGGTTTGGCCTGCAGCACATTGTTTGCCAGGTTGCCGACGTCGCCGATGTTGTTGAAGAAATTATGGATGCCGTCTTCGACGAATTGCGGAGCGATGTACTGATACCCCTTGGCCAGCGGCTTGAGCGTGTAAGCGTCAAGCGTATCGTTGAAGCTGAAAATGGAACGGTTGATGCCTTCCCACGGATCATCTTCGGCGGCCTGAACGGCCACCGGAACCAGCGCCATGCCGGCACACAGGGACAATTGCACCAAACGCTTGATAAAGCCTGCACCAGTCACGGGCATAGCTGACACTCCTGATCGAGATATCGAAATAATGACGCGGGTGCTACGCCCCACACGCTAGGACAGGAAGTATAAAGCCTTCTGTCACGAATAAGGCAGGTCTGTCAGCAAAGGGTTCCGGATAAACCTCGTCATCGCACATTCATCCAAGTGTCACAAAAGACCGGTAGCGTTTCTGGATATTTCAGAGAGATCCCCATGCTCGCGCCGGTCATTACGCCTCTGCCAACCTTCCCCGCCCTGCTGTTCGGCCTGAGCGGCTGCCTGGTGGACTTCGGTGCACAGGCCGCAAGCGCACGTAGCCCGGAGCACGAGCACACGCAGCTCACACCCGGTGCGCTGAATATTCTGCAGACTCTTCGTGAGCAGAGTATGCCGTGCGCCTGGCTTGATGAGTTGCCTGAAGCCGTCAGTGCCACACTGGCTGCACCGGTGAAAGACTGGATGATCCCCGCCCCTCGCCCAGTCGCCGGCTGGCCAGCACCGGATGCCTGCTGGATGGCACTGATGGCCCTGAAAGTCAGCCAACTGGACGGCTGTGTGTTGATCAGCGGCGACCCGCGCTTGTTGCAGTCCGGGCTGAACGCGGGCCTGTGGACCATCGGACTGGCGTCCTGCGGACCACTGTGCGGGCTATCGCCTTCACAATGGCACGCACTGAGCAATGCCGAACGCGAACAACGGCGCGCACAGGCCACGCTGAAACTCTATTCACTCGGTGTGCACTCGGTGATTGATCACCTGGGCGACCTGGAATCCTGCCTGGCCGATATCGCCCTGCGGCGCAGTAAAGGTGAAAAGCCGTGATACATATGCAGCAGGCTGCCGACTGGATTAGTCTTGAGTGATCATGGACCTTTAGCGCTCCGGCGAAGTCCATGAGACAGACTTATCAATCAAGGAGCACGTCATGCCCGCCCGCGAACTGCAAGAACAACTCGATACCCTGCGCGAGCAACTGGAGCATAATCCGCCGATGTCAGAGTCCGAGCGGGAGAACCTGCACGAGCTCATGCAACAAATTGAAACTAAAATTCAGCTGGAACAGGCCACTCACGAACAGGACAGCAGCCTGGCTGATGGCGTGAATCTGGCCGTCGAGCGTTTCGAGCTGGAGCATCCGACCATCGCTGGCACCTTGCGCAACATCGTGCAGACGCTGGGCAATATCGGCGTCTGATTGGGGGGTGCCGTTCTGCTGGCTCTGCGCTCGGTTGCCGATGCGCAGTGCGACGCAGAGTTTTGACGCAGAGCGTCACCCGATGCATGCCGACGCGGAGCTTTGGCACGATAATCCTGAGCCTGCCGTTCAGGATGCTCTGCGTCCACACCATGAACGCCAGACGATACTACTGGCGCGCCAGCCTGCGATTATCCACGGCCAATGTTTCAGTGCTGCGGTACGGGTTGATGTCCAACCCTCCGCGGCGCACGTAACGCGCATACACGGTGAGCTTCTCTGGCTTGAGCAAGCGCTGCAGGTCGAGAAAGATTCTTTCCACGCATTGCTCATGAAAGTCCGAATGCTGGCGGAAGCTGACGATGTACGCCAGCAGACTGCTGTGATCCAGCGCCGCGCCGCGGTATTCGACCACCACGCTGCCCCAGTCAGGCTGACTGGTTACCGGACAGTTGGATTTAAGCAAATGACTGTGCACGCTCTCTTCGGCAATGCGCGACTCATCACATCGCAGCAACTCGGGCTGCGGCCGATCATAGCTGCTGACCGAGATGTCCAGGTCGTCGATACACATGCCCGGCAACGCTGCGACACCTTCCTCCTCGATCGCCGCGAGACTGCGAATACGCACGCCGACCGGCTTGCCCGCAGCAGCCGACAGATCCTGCTCAAGGGTGGTTTTCAGCTGTTCGACGCTTGCGAAAGCTGTCTGATTCAGCGAATTGAGGTACAGCTTGAACGACTTCGATTCGATGATATTGGGCGATTCGGCCGGAATACTGAATTCACCAATGGCCACCACCGGCTTGCCGGAGGGCAGCAGCCAGGACAGCTCGTAGCAATTCCAGAAATCGACACCCTGATAAGGCAGCGTCTGAGCCGTCAGCCCTAGCTCGGCCCATTTTGCGGCACGAGGGATAGGGAACAGCAGAGACGGTGTATAGGTGGCGATGTACTCACTGGACTTGCCCAGCGGCGAGTGTTCGGCTGCGGGATGCATGGCGATACCTGGATCATGAATTAACGCGGCGAGTTTATAGCGTTTGCGTCGGGCTTTCAGCGAAAATCCGCCTCAGCCCGCTGCCATCGTAGGCCGCAACGCAACCCGGGCGAGCGCCATTCAGGCCTGATCACTCATAACGCAGCGCATGCGCAGGCTGGATCTGCGCGGCGCGCCAGGCCGGGTAGAGGGTGGCCAGAAAGCTCAGGATAAAACCGGCGCTGCAGATCAGCAGTACATCACCGCCCTGCAGCTCGGAAGGCAGGTTGCTGATGAAGTAGACATCGGAACTGAATATATGCTGGCCACTTACCCGCTCGACCCAGCCCACCAGACTGCTGACATTCAGCGCGGCAATGATGCCCAGCACGCCGCCGATCAGGGTGCCGACGATACCGATCACGGTGCCCTGGACCATGAAAATCGCCATGATCTGCCGTGGTGTAGCGCCGATAGTACGCAGAATGGCGATGTCCGCGCCCTTGTCGTTGACCACCATGATCAACGTGGCAATGATGTTGAACGCAGCGACTGCAACGATCATCAACAGCAGCAGACCGATCATGGTTTTTTCCATCTTCATGGCGCTGAACAGACTGCCCTGGGTATGGGTCCAGTCGTCGGCGTGGTAGCCGGCACCCAGTGCACCAGCGATCGCCGCAGACACCTGAGGTGCCTTGTACAGGTCCTTGAGCGCCAGCCGTATGCCCTGAACCTGATCGGGCTGCCAGCGTTGCATCTGCGCCGCGTCGGCAATGTTGATCAACCCCATCGAGCCGTCCAGCTCGGCACCCACCTTGAAAATACCTACGACGGTCAGACGCTGCATGCGCGGTGTGATGCCGCCAGGGGCGCTGCTGACTTCGGGCACGATCAGCGTCAGCTTGTCGCCGATGCTCAAGCGAAAGCGGCGCGCGGTGATATCGCCAAGTACCACGCCAAATTCGCCCGGTTTGAGGTCTTCGAGGCTTCCGCGCGTGATGTGCCGAGTGACGATCGACACCTCATGCTCCAGCGCCGGGTCGATACCACTGATCTGGATCGGCTGCATCGAGCCTTTGTAGGAGAGCATGCCCTCCATGTCGGTGAACGGCACGGCGGCGGTGACTTCAGGATTTTTCAGCGCAGCGTCGGCCAGCGGCTTCCAGTCGTCTACCGGCGTGGCACCCGCGATGACCGCGTGCGGCACCATGCCCAGAATCCGCGAGCTCATTTCCCGCTGAAAACCATTCATGACCGACAGCACCACGATCATCGCCAGCACACCGAGTGCCAGACCGATCATCGAGGTCATCGAAATGAACGATATGAAGCTTTTACGGCGTTTGGCGCGGGTGTAGCGCATGCCGATGAAGATGGGTAACGGTCTGAACATTCGCGAAGCACCGTGGGAAAAAAACACCGTATAAAAACGTAGAACCCGGCGCGATGAAGTGCGCCGGGCCGGTCAATCACGCCTCGACGAGGCGGCCGTCTTCCAGATGCAGGACACGGTCCATTTGCCTGGCCAGGCTCATGTCGTGGGTCACGATCAGAAACGCCGTGCGCGATGAAGTGCTCAATTCACGCATCAGGTCCTGAATGCCCTGGGCTGTGTGGTGGTCAAGGTTGCCGGTCGGCTCGTCAAGCATTACCAGGCCGGGCTGATTGATCAACGCACGGGCAATTGCCACACGCTGCCGCTCACCACCGGAAAGCTCCGAAGGCTTGTGCGCCAGACGATGGCCGAGACCGACACGTTCCAGCAATGCAGTGGAGCGTTTGCGTGCCTCGGGAATCGCGGTATTACCGATCAGCAAGGGCATGCAGACGTTTTCCAGTGCCGTGAATTCGGGCAGCAGGTGGTGAAACTGATAGACAAAACCCAGCGCCCGGTTACGCAGCAGGCCGCGGGCCTTTTCGCCCAGCGCCGACAGTTCTTCGCCTGCCAGCCAGACACTGCCTTCGGACGGCGTGTCCAGACCGCCCAGAAGATTGAGCAAGGTACTTTTACCCGAGCCCGAACTGCCGACAATCGCGACCCGCTCGCCAGGATGCAGCTCCAGTTGCAAGCCGGACAACACCACGACCGACTCCGGACCTTCCTCGTAGGATTTACCCAGGTTGCGGCAACTCAATACTGCTTTATCAGACATGCCCGACTCACTCATAACGTAACGCCTCCGCCGGCTGGGTGCGCGCAGCACGCCAGGCGGGATACAGGGTGGCGAGGAAACTCAGGACCAACGCCGCACCGCAGACCTGGAACACGTCCTGGGCCATCAGTTGCGAAGGCAGGTAATCAATGAAATAGACATCGGCGTTGAGAAACTTATGGCCGATCAACCCTTCGAGCGCGGAGATGGCAGCACTGACATTAAGCGCTGCGAGGATGCCCAGCGCCGCGCCGATCAACGTGCCGACCACACCGATCACCGTGCCCTGCACCATGAAGATAGCCATGATCTGCCTCGGTGTAGCGCCCAGTGTACGCAAGATGGCGATGTCGCCTTTCTTGTCATTGACCACCATGACCAGCGTGGAAATGATGTTGAACGCCGCGACAGCCACGATCAGCAGCAGCAACAGACCGATCATGGCTTTTTCCATGCGGATGGCCTGATAGAGGTTGCCATGGGTGCGCGTCCAGTCACGGGAATAGAAGGTGTTCTCGCCCAGTTTCCGGGCGATCTCCCACGAGGTACGTGGTGCCGCAAACAGGTCGTCGAACTTGAGGCGCAGGCCCTGCACCTGATTGGGCTTCCATCGATGCAGACGGGCCAGATCGTCGAGATTGGTCAATCCCAGAAAGCCATCGATTTCGCCGGCGCCAACGTGAAAGATGCCGGTCACTTCAAAACGTTTCATGCGCGGAAACATGCCCGCCGGCGTGACAGTGACTTCAGGCGCAACAAAGGTCAGTTTGTCGCCTACCACGACGCCCAGTTTGGCAGCCGCCTTGTCGCCGATCATGATGCCAAAACTTCCCGGAGAGAGGCTGTCCAGCTGGCCCTGCCTGATGAAGTGGTCAATGATCGATACCTTGCGCTCTTCGGTCGGATCGATGCCATTGAGCAACACCTTCTGGACCTTGCCGTCATGGGTCAGCAAGCCCTGCATCTGGGTGAACGGCGCAACGGCCAGCACCTGAGGGTTCTCCTGAACCCTGGCGGCCAGGCCCCGCCAGTCGGTGATCGGGTCAGCGGATTCGATGGTCGCGTGTGGCACCATGCCCAACACACGGGTACGCATCTCGTGATCGAAACCATTCATCACCGATAACACGACTATCATCACCACAACGCCAAGTGCGAGGCCGATCATGGACGTCAGGGAAATGAAGGAAACAAAATGATTGCGTCGCTTCGCACGTGTGTAGCGCGTGCCTATAAATACAAAAAGAGGTCTGAACATGTAGGAATTTGTTCGCAGGAATGAGGACGTCCATGTGGCGGGCCTTGACGTGCAGCTTTACACTCGAAACTCTCTGACCACCGCCGCTAGCTTGGGTTCGCCATGTCGACATTAGATGAAGCAGGACGCCGCGAATACTACCGTATCGACGACAGCGTCGCACTGGAAATTAACCCCCTGTCCGGTGCCGACCAGGCAAGCCAGGACGCCATGCAGGATACTTCGACGCTGTTCGACCTGCTCAGCGAGCTGCATGTCAGCGAGTTCGAATCACAGCATTTGATGCGCCAGCTCGATGAGCGCGACCGGGTGCTGAACAGTTTTCTCAAGTCGCTGAGCAAGCGTATCGACCTGCTGGGCGAAGTGGTCGCACACACTGCGCTGGGCAAACTGGGGGCTCCGCAACCGGTAAAGCTGTCCGAAGGCGGCATTCAATTCAATTCGCAACAAGGTTTTGCCGTGGGCGATCAACTGTCGCTCAAAATGGTACTGATGCCTCAGGCAGCAGGCCTGATGTTGCGTGCCAGGGTCAGCCAGTGTGACGCACGCGCGGATGGCGGTTTTGACGTCAGCACCGATTTCGTCAACCTGCCGGACGCTCAACGCCAGTTGCTCGCACGCCATGTGCTGCAGCGGCAGGCCCAGCATCGACGTCAAGCCCTTGAACAAGGACAGCCATCCGGCAACTGAGCGCTCGAAATACCTTGTTTCACCTAATCACTACACACCAGCAGTGAGCGCCTTAACGGCCAGGAGTAAACGTGACCCTTATCTACGGCCACCGCGGCGCCAAGGGCGAAGCACCGGAAAACACCCTGACCAGCTTTCAGGAATGCCTCAAGCATGGCGTACGCCGCTGTGAACTGGACCTGCACCTTTCGAGGGACGGCGAGTTGATGGTCATTCATGACCCGACCCTCAAACGCACTACCGACCGGCGCGGCAAGGTCAATGAGCATCTTGCCGCCGATCTGGTGACCTATGACGCACGCAAGGGCGGACCTGGCTGGGTCTCGCCCTGCCCTGTTCCGCGTCTGGAAGAACTCTTCGAACGGTGTGATTTCGAGCACTGGCAACTGGAAGTCAAAAGCGCATCACGTACCCGCGCAGCCAACACCGTGCTGGCGATTCGTGAAATGGCCCAGCGTCATGGCTTGCTGGACAAGATCACCATCACTTCCAGCTCACGTGAAGTGCTGCGCGCAGCCCTGGACCTGACGCCGGACATCTCGCGAGGACTGGTGGCCGAATATGCCTGGCTCGATCCCTTGAAGGTCGCGCAGAGTTACGGCTGTGAAATTCTGGCATTGAACTGGACACTGTGTACCCCGGAGCGCCTGCAGAAAGCACAGCGTCAGGGCCTGCATGTGTCAGTGTGGACAGTCAACGAGCCTGCACTGATGCGCAGGCTCGCTGATTTCGGCGCCGACAGCCTGATTACAGACTTTCCCGGTTTGGCCACCGCCACGCTCGGGAATCGCTGAAATCGGTCTCCCCGGCCGGCTCAGGCCACCGGCCGGAGTCGCTTAAAAAAGCCGGTTGAGGCCGTCGTATGCAGCAACCCGATAGGCTTCGGCCATGGTCGGGTAGTTGAACGTGGTGTTGACGAAATACTTCATCGTGTTCGCTTCACCCGGCTGGCTCATGATCGCCTGGCCAATGTGCACGATCTCGGACGCCTGGTCCCCGAAGCAATGCACACCGAGCACCTCGAGCGTCTCGCGGTGGAACAGGATTTTAAGCATCCCGACCCGCTCCCCGGAAATCTGCGCACGGGCCATGCCTTTGAAGAACGCCTTGCCTACTTCATACGGCACCTTGGCCTGGGTCAACTCATGTTCGTTCTTGCCGATCGAACTGATCTCCGGAATCGTATAGATACCGGTCGGCACGTCGTTGACATAGCGCCAGCTGCCATTGTCGACCATGCTGCCAGCCGCCGAACGGCCCTGATCGTAGGCGGCGCTCGCCAGACTTGGCCAGCCGATGACGTCACCCGCACCATAGACGTTGGACACGCTGGTGCGGTAGTTCTCGTCAACCTCGATCTGGCCACGACCGTTGGCCTTCAGACCGATGTTTTCCAGACCCAGCTTGTCGGTGTTACCGGTACGGCCATTGCACCACAGCAACGCGTCCGCCTTGATTTTCTTGCCGGACTTGAGGTGCAGAACAACGCCGTTGTCCAGTCCTTCGACCTTCTCGTATTCTTCGTTATGGCGAACCATCACGTTGTTGTTGCTGAAGTGATAACTCAGTGCCTGAGAGATTTCCGAATCCAGGAAGCTCAGCAACTGGTCACGGTTGTCCACCAGCTCGACCAGAACGCCCAGACCACTGAAGATAGAAGCGTATTCGCAGCCGATCACGCCCGCACCGTAAATGATCAGCTTGCGCGGCGTGTGCCCCAGACTGAGAATGGTGTCGCTGTCGTAGATACGCTTGTGACTGAAATCGATGTCGGCAGGCCGGTACGGGCGCGAACCGGTGGCGATGATGATCTGGTTGGCAACCAGTTTCTCCACCACGCCGTTGCTGCAGACCACATTGATGCTGGTTTCGTCGGCGAAACTGCCAGTGCCGAAAAAAACGTCGACCCGGTTGCGGGCGTAATAACTGGTGCGCGAGGCCACTTGCTTGGAAATGACCATCTCGGCGTTTTTCAAAACATCCGGAAACGAAAACCAGCGCGGCTCGCCAATGGCACGAAACATCGGGTTGGTGTTGAACTGAATGATCTGCTTGACCGAGTGACGCAGAGCCTTGGACGGAATGGTGCCCAAATGGGTGCAGTTGCCGCCCACCTGCCGACGGCTGTCGACCATGGCGACCTTGCGCCCCGCCTTGGCGGCATTCATTGCCGCGCCTTCTCCGGCAGGGCCGGAACCCAGTACCACTACGTCGTAGTTGTAGACAGCCATGCGTACTCCTTTAAACAGACCGAGGCGCCACTCTGGCATCTCTGGCTAAATCACGCGGCGCAGTCTAGCGCTGCACCGAGGCGGCGAACATTACCCCTTGGTCGCGTCGAAGGCCAATTTTTGTCTGTATCGGTGCGAGCAACCGGGCGATTCAATTACCGCGGCTGCTCCACAGCCAGACGATCAAACGACGCGTTGCTGCGGATGATAAAGCGCTTATCGGCACGAATCACAAAAAAAGCAGGGATTTTATGTTCTTGCGCATAACTCCAGCCCCGCTGCGGGCCGAGAATCAACAACAGCGATGACAGGCCGTCGGCCATCAGCGCCGAGGGGTGAATCACCGTTACCGATGCCAGGCCATGGTGGACGGGCTGGCCGATCACTGCATCGAGTGTGTCTGAAATACGCCTGCGCCCGCCCTCACCGTCCAGGTAGCGACGGTAATCCCCCGAGGTAGACAGCGCATAGCCATTCAGAGGGAATACTTTTTGCGCGACATTGCCATCATCGCGCGGCGCATCAAGGGTCACCCGCCAGGGCGAACCATCGGGCTTGAGTCCATTGACTTTCAGCTCACCTGTGGCGTGCACCAGATAGTCGTGCAGACCGAGCGCTTCCATGCGCTCGCTGATGCGATCGACCGCATAACCAGCAGCAATGCTGTTGAGGTCCACTTGCACAGCGGCGCTCTTGCACAACTGTTTCCCGACAATGCTCAGACTGCGATAGCCCACCATCGCCCGGGCTCGCGAGAGTTGGCGAACCAGCGGCATTTGTTCGAACAGCGCATGAGCCCCCAACCCCCACAGGTCCATCAGCGGTTTGACCGTCAGGTCAAACGCTCCGTCACTTTCCCGCGACAACTGCTCGCCCACATCAATCAGTTTCAGAACCGCTTCAGGCATGGTCCGGCAGCTATTGGCAGGCAATGCATTAAAGAGTTCGATGTCCGAATCACTGCGCCAGAGCGACATATGTTGATCGACTTCGGCCAGAATGGCCTCTACCTCCGGGCGCACGACCGCAGGCTCAGGCTGCCCGGAGGCACGCACATACACCACCGAATAGTGACTGCCCATCGCTGGCCCACCGAAGCTTTCAAGCTTGCGCTCCTGGCCGCAACCGCCGCACACCAGCAACACGAGGCATCCTGTAACCCTGCCAAACCCACGCAAACCCATGCCCCGCACTGTAAAAACCATTCCGAGTGACCTGCCGTGATCAACGGTCAAGCCAGAAAACTGTCCCTGAAAGCCTGCCCGGATAATCGATCAACCATCCCGATACGAGGCAGAGCAGAATATTGAGTGGTCGACGACGCACTTATGGTTCCCGCGCAGCATGTCTGCTCATCCGGTTTCATCCAGTCAACACGCCGTACGACGCTCAAGCCTCTCACCTGTCAAGCGTCTGTTAACTGATAGCAAATCGCCGAAACGGTTGTCTTTGAGCCCTGTTACACATACTGTTACAAATGTGCATCGCCAGTCGCACACACGTAATGGCGATGTAAACGGGATAACAACGACAACGGACTCCAAGCCGATGAGCCTGAGCGAGTAACTAAATGGCCTCCACAACAAGTAAGGGCAAAGCGATCTTTCGCGTTGTCAGCGGTAACTTCCTCGAGATGTTCGATTTCATGGTCTATGGCTTTTACGCCACGGCCATTGCCAAGACCTTCTTCCCCTCCGACAGCGCATTCGCTTCGTTGATGCTGTCTCTGGCGACCTTTGGCGCAGGCTTCCTGATGCGCCCGCTGGGCGCGATCTTTCTCGGTGCCTACATCGACCGTCACGGACGTCGCAAAGGGTTGATTATCACCCTCGCAATGATGGCAATGGGCACTTTGCTGATTGCATGCGTGCCGGGCTACGCCACGCTGGGTGTCGTGGCACCCTTGCTGGTGCTGCTCGGTCGCCTGCTGCAAGGCTTCTCGGCGGGTGTCGAGCTGGGTGGCGTTTCGGTGTATCTCGCCGAAATTTCGACGCCGGGTCGCAAAGGTTTCTTCGTCAGTTGGCAGTCCGCCAGCCAACAGGCGGCCGTGGTATTCGCCGGCCTGCTGGGCGTTGGCCTTAACCATTGGCTGAGCCCTGAGCAGATGGGCGAATGGGGCTGGCGCGTGCCGTTCCTGATCGGCTGCCTGATCGTGCCGGCGATTTTCATCATCCGCCGCTCGCTGGAAGAATCACCCGAGTTCGAAGCCCGCACACATCGCCCGACATTGCGTGAGGTGGTGCGCTCCATCAGCCAGAACTTCGGCCTGGTGCTGGGCGGCATGGCGTTGGTGGTCATGACGACAGTGTCGTTCTACCTGATCACGGCCTATACCCCGACCTTCGGCAAGAACGAACTGAATCTGACTGATCTGGAAAGCTTGCTGGTGACGGTCTGTGTCGGCGTCTCGAACTTCATCTGGCTGCCGATCATGGGTTCCTTCTCGGACCGTATCGGCCGCAAGCCTTTGCTGATCGCGGCAACCGTGCTGGCTATTGCCACCGCCTATCCTGCGCTGTCATGGCTGGTAGAGCACCCCAGCTTCAGTCATCTGTTGATGGTCGAGCTGTGGTTCTCGTTCCTGTACGGGTCATACAACGGGGCCATGGTCGTGGCGCTGACCGAGATCATGCCGGTCGAAGTCCGTACCACCGGCTTCTCGCTGGCGTACAGCCTGGCAACCGCGACCTTCGGTGGCTTTACGCCTGCGGCTTGTACGTACCTGATCCACGAACTGGGTAACAAGGCAGCTCCTGGCATATGGCTGACCGGTGCAGCTGTGTTGGGTCTGGTTGCGACGCTGGTGCTGTTCCGCAAGGGCGGGCAAAAGCTTGAGGCCCCCGGAGCCACTGCCACCGCTTGATTAAGGGCGGCATCGGTAATCTGTCACAGGTGAACGAAAACCCCGGAACGAGTTGAACTCGGCCGGGGTTTTGCTTTTTCAGACACCGCGTTTCCAGGGGCGGAAGCTAAGCCAGAGCAACACGCCGGGCAATTGCAACGCTACCATCAGGCCCAGCGACCACTGATAGGCCTCAAGCGGATGACCGGCACCCTGCGCCGCAGGCCACAGATTGAGTACCACGCCCATCAGCCACTGAAGAAAAAACGCCAGCACGAACACCACCAGGTTGAACGACGAACTGACCCTGCCCGCCAGTTCTGGCGACACCGATTGCGCCACGATGGCGTAGTTCATGGTCGTCGAGGTGCCGAAGAAGCTGAAGCCCATGGCAATCAGATAAGGCGATACCGGCAAGCCGCTGGCCATCAACACCTGGAAGCCGATGAAAATGACCATCCCGGTGCCACAGATCATGATCGGCTGTACGCCGAACCTGCGCAGGTAATCGGTGATTGCGCCGAACGTCAGAGACCCCGCCACCATCGCGATGGCCCCGAACAACAGCACACTGGCCATAGCGGAATCACTCAAACCTGCCATGTCGCGCAACCACGGTCCCATCCACAATGACAGCACCGACATGTAGATGGCGTGTGCGAACACCGAGTACAACGCCAGACGCCAGAACGTCCAAGACGAGTACAGTTTGCCGACCGCAGCAAACATATCGCTGTATCGAGTATTTTTGCTCTCGTAGGCTTTGGGAACGCTGAAATGTATGACCACAACCACACAAAAGGTCAGCAGCGCCAGAACCAGAAACGCTTCTCGCCAGGTCAACCAGCTCAGCAACGCATGCAATGGTGTGGTCGACGCCATCGCGCCCAGCCCGCCAATCGACAGCAGGCAAGCGGTGCTCAGCGGCAAACGCTCGACCGGCAACCAGATGGCACACGCCTTGATCGCACTCATCAGCGAACCCGCCACCCCCAGGCCGATCAGACCACGCCCGATCAACAGCCCGGTCTCGGTACTGGAGACACTGAAAATGACCGAACCGGCGACCGCGAACAACAGCATCGGCGCCTGCACGCTGCGCGGGCCATAACGGTCGAGCATCACGCCAAGCGGAATCTGCGCGGCTGCGAAGGTGAGAAAGTACACGCCGGTCAGCAAACCCAGACTGCTGGCGGGCAAGCTCAGGTCGGTTTGCAGATCGACGTAGATCACCGCATTGACGGTACGAAACAGGTAGGAAACAAAATGCCCCAGGCCAAAGGGGATGAAAATTGTCAGAAACAGCAAGAAGAAGCTGCTCTTGAGCTTTTGCTGCGAAGCGTCCAGAGCCGAACTGTTATTCATCACGCGTTACTCCATCGTCCCTAAAGGTTGTACGTATTTCACAACAGAAATGCCCGCGCGCTTCTTCGAGCCACAGTTGGTCCGGAGCAGGACACATCTCGGAAAACTTGACGTGCCCCGCTTTCTTCATCGAATTACTGACACCGTCGAGTGACAACGGGTTATCGAAATCAATGAAAATCGGCTTGGGTTCGATATCGATCTTGGCGAACACATAACGGGGCAAACCGTGCTCGAAGGCCCATGCTCGCCATGCCAGCACGTCGTCGAGCTTGTCCACACTGAATTCAGAACACGGAAGTTGCTCTGGACTGAACCGCCACGAAGCGCGTTTGTACAAGGTCTTGCCCAAGCCTATTCGGCGTCGGTCGTCCTTGGCCACGACGCTGCCAGCCAAGGCAAAACCCAGTCGGTGCATAGGAGTGGGATACACGCACACTAAGTCTTCGCTGAATTGGCCGGCAATATCCTCGACGCGCAAACGCCCCTCGCTCATGACAAGACGAGCACGGCCAGCGGCAAAGCGCTGATCCGCCGGCACGCAACCGCCGCCAGAAGGCAGTATCAGTTGCTGGTAGCACTCAAGCAAAGGCCAATCGATATGCGAGCGCTGATAACTGTCCGGCGAGTCGGCGAGCACCAGACGAGGTCCGTCGAATATTTGCCGAACCTCCCGCTCGATCTCTTTATTGAAAGGTCCGAAAGGCTCTGCTACCGGCTGGCTGAGGGTGTGCACGCCCGGATGGACCTCTCCGAGAATGATTGAGTAGTCGCCCTGGTTCAGCGCATCTGTCGAGGTACTGGAAATCAGGAAATCCGGAGAGTGAAAGTGGCTGCCGAATACGCTGAACGTCCGAACATCCAGACGCGTGTTCAGCTCGACGATCAGCCGCTCTACGTCCTCATGGGTCAACTGCACCTGTTCAGGGTCGTGTTTATCGCTCAGGACCTGCTGCCAGGCGTCTGCCAGCACTACGTCCAGTTCCTCGATAATGCCGGCCTCGGCGTGCGCAATTACTGGCTGCACAGCGCCAAGAAAGGCCAGGAAGTTCACCGGATTATGCTCGTCCTCTGCCTGCAGGCGTTGCCATACCTGAGCGTAAAAACCATGCAGTTGCCGGGCGCATGCCTTGATCAGCCATTGATGAATGCGCATCAACGGCGCCAGATCGGCATTGACCTGATCAAGCAAGGCGCCACCCAGACTGATATCGATATTGCGCGAGCAATCCTCGTAGACCGGGTAGCGACCCACATACATGGCGCCGCTCTCACGCGAAATATCCACGCCGGCTTCGCCAAGCAGCCGATTCAACTTGTCGAGGCTGGCAATGCGTACGGCCAGATCGCCTGTCGCATAGTCTTGCCGAATCGCTTCAAGGCCCGACAGACGTTCATGCCACTGAGTGCGAAAGTCATCCGACAGGCGCGCGTCGGCCAGAAAAGTGTGCAGCACCTGAACAGGATTTCGCTCCCTGGGGGAAATTTGCCAGCCGCGACGCACAATCTGCTGGGCGACCAGATGATCGATCAGGTCGCGCAATTGCCCGGCGCTGACATCCTGCAACTCGGCCTGCAACCCGAACAGGGTCGGTACCACAGTGCTCTGACACTGAATGTAACCCAGCACTCTGGAAGTCAAGGCACTGACCTGACGACGTTTGTTGACGGGCAGATGCAACGTGTCTTGATTCAAAAAACAGCCTGGGTTGAGGTGCAACGGCATGAACTGCACATCAACGCACTGGCAATTCAACTGTTCGACCAACCGCTGTACAACCCAGCTCTCGAAAAAGGTATGGCGTTCTCTGATCCAGCCAGGGCCGTGTTGCGTGATACGAACATGCTCGACCTGCGTACGATCAAACCGCCCCCAGGCCAGCGGGCCGAAAAAACTCGACGTATCATTTTTTGAACAGAATCGCTGCGCATAGCTCCAGGCCAGGCGCAGCTTCTGCTTCTTGCGGCTGTCAGTTCTTGCATGGCGCTCTTGCCTGAGCTCCTGAAGCCGGGTCAGCGCGGTCGGGTTGGAGATGAACAAGGCCTGCTCGACGTCTTCGTCGCCCACGAAATCAATCAGGGCCTGCCGCGCGCTTTCGAGAAACACGGCATATTCCTGATCCACTTCGGCACGTTGCTTGAGCCGGCCAAGCAGCTCGTTCCAGTGCGCCAATTCATCCACTGCGTCATCACGCAACGCCTCGGGAAGATCAGACACTTGCAGCGGCAGGTTTTCATTCAGCTTGCGGATCAGCTTGCGACAGGCCTGAGGAGAATGGCTTATGGACTTCTCCAACAGTCTGTCGCGTAGAGTATTCAGGGAGCGATAATCGGTTTCAAAATCCTTCAGCAACGGCAATGCGGCCATTCTCCCCAGGCGGGTCAGGTGATGCACCGCAAACCCGGTCGAGCGAAGCCAGAAATAGAGTGAGCTTTCCATAGGCTACAAAGGCTTCCTTATCGCGTTGAGCTGTTCCAGCCTGTCCAGCAGCGCCAGGTCTGCGCTACCCGGTACGGACGCCGAGTCCGAATTGATCAGCATGAACAGTCCGGCAGCCGACTGAGGTTGCTCCAGGCAGTTGTAAAGCCGGGCAGCCTGCGCGTTGATCAAAGTGAACTTGTGACGGGCCTGAAGCGTGGGAAGGTTGATCAGCACGTGCTCGGTATTCTCGGGCAGACGTGTCAGGCCCAACTGATCCTTCTGTCTGAGCCAGCCCGACAGGGCAAAACGTGTTTCGTAAAGACGAGCCATTGACGTGCGGTGATAACGGTTGTCTGCCGGCAATGATTCAGGATCGACCAAACCCCGATACAGCCGAACCGATTCGCGCTCCAGCCGCATCAGATCAAGAATTTCAGGATAACCCTGCAGCTCATGCGCCTCGGCAAGGAAACCCAGCACATCATCACAATAGGTATAGACCTGCGGCCCGTAATCGCGCCACTGCCTGTCACGCAGGAAAGCCTTCGATTGCGCATTCAGATCCACATTGATATGAAGCAACGCCCGCAACGACAAGGGTGCCCCGGTCTCCAGCGCGTTCAAAAAAGAGTTCACCAGCCGGAACTGATAGTTCTCGACGAACCATTTGACGCGGTCAAACTGCTGCGCATACACCGAGAGAATGTTGCTCTCGGACTCGCTGAAACCTGACAACCAGTGCGTGGCATCGGTAGCCGAAAACAACTGCGCCTGAAGGCGCTCATCACGCAGAACGCGCCGCCACAGTTTCCATACCTGTTCAGCTTCCATACTGACGCTCCTGCGGATGCCTGTTGTAACGATTCCAGATTGCCTGAGCACGCTGGACATCCCTGACGATCATCGACTCGTCGGACGCATCCATGACTCTCGTCTGGGCATGATGCGCCTGCCCCTGATACTCAAGAATCACAGCAGAGGGCTGTGCACGCGAAAGCAGGTCTTCGTACAAGTCCCAGACCGGCTCGGGCACGCAGGCGTCATGCCAATCGTGATACAGACCGCCGTGCCAGCTTCCTCCGGCCAGATGCACCGAAATCACCTTGTCCAGCGGCAGCGTGTCCATGTAGTCCTTCAGATCGAAACCTTTCAAATTAAGGTGGTTGGTGTAAATGTTGTGCAGGTCAAGGTGAAGAAAAGTCCCTGAGCGCTGCACCAGTCTTGCCAGAAACTCGGCCTCACGCATTTCGGCGCCTGGGCATTCAAGGTAGTAGGCGGCATTTTCATGAGCCAGCGGCATGCCATAAAGCGCCTGCAACGACTGTGCGCGATCGGCACAACGTGTCACTTCGGCTGCGGAGAACTGAATGGGGCTGCTCCAGATATCCAGCCAGGACTGGTCCCCATAGAAGCAATGGTTGGCCACCCACGGGCTGTTGAGCATTTTTGCCAGAGGTACATGACGCTGCACCGCCGCTGTTTCTTCGAGGGCACTGAAACCAAAATCGCAGCCGTAATTGGAGTGGGCCAGCAAGGTAAACTTTTGCCCTAGCCGCTCGATCATTGCCTGGGCAGAAGGCTTGATAATCTGCGGGCCATCCATGGGCGCCATGATGTTATCGAGCAAAATCTCCAGAATATCCACCTGGATATCCTCGAATGGAAACCAGTCCAGTATTTCGGGGTTGTACTGGATACCCACACCGATAGGCGCGGGCTTGACGAAATCAGGCATGGCTAACACTCGCACTGATGAAAGAAGCCCCCCTGCGCACCTCTACAATCCGGCACGCAGGAGGGCACGGCGCACTCAGGCGAAGACCTTGCTCTCGATGACTTCAATGTCATCCAGGTCAAACTCTTCAAACAACACCTCCTCTGTGGCCAGCGGAGTGTTTTCGAGATGTTTTACATCGTCAGGCGCTTGCTGGTTTTCAACGGACTGCACGTTGGGTTGTCCCATGGGTAAATCCTCACTGGTTATGAAATACACGAAAAAGCGTCTGCAGCACGAAGCCCCACACCAACACCCAGCCAAGACAGGTGATCGATACAGTGCTCAGATAAAGGCGTTGGAGCCGGACTGACGTTTCACAAGGTGCCCCGCGCAAGCGTGCTTTCAAGTAGTTGAAAGAGCGCTGCCTTAACCGGGGCTCGTTGATGAGTTCGGTGATCGCCAGGTAAGTATCGCCATTGAACATCGGCAACAAAGTTGGAATCAGAGAGATGAACGATGCCACGATCATCACGATCGACAGCGCAAGCAAGTTACCTTGCGCTTCACCGTAAGCAGCCCAGATCACAATGCCTGTATTGGCGTACACAAGGCTGACCAGTGGGCCGGCCAAAATGGTGACGATGCGCTGATACCTCGGCAACGAACTCCATTGTTCTTGAACCGGCCGCACCCACCCGGTGGCCAGCAACAGATAGATGCCGATCCCGAAATCACTGACCTGAACCTTGTAATGTCGACAGGCCAGGGCATGCCCGAACTCGTGCAGTGCGATAGAACTGAGAATGACCGGAAAATGCCACCACAGCCATTGATTGCTGTGCACATATACCGCGAGAACATCTTCTTGAAACGCGCCGAAGTGCGTCCCCAGGTAGACGTAGCTGACCAAACACGCCGCAAGCATCGCCAGACAAAACGGTACGCTGCATATCCAGCGCAGGCTGGGGTAAACACAGTCCAGGCCCGGCTGCGGATTCATCTTGACCAGGTTGATCAGCAGGTACTTCTTCAAAGGCCCATAGGTAATACCGGTCGCGGGATCACGAAGCTTTTCAAGATCGCCATCTGCCCTCGACAGAATATTCAGACTCAATAGGCGACTTTCAAACTGCACCAGTTTCGTCTGACTGACCTTGATGCGGTGCCGGGTTTCAGCGTATCGGGAGATCTCTTCGTGTGTGGATACACCATCAAAAAGACGGGCCAGTGCATACTCGGTTTTACCCAACTCAAAACCGATATCGTTACTGGGGTCGTAAAGCTTGTAGCGCAACCGGCCGTCTGCCTCCACACGCTCGCTGACAACAATATCGTTACGCAGGCAGGACGCGATTGGAGTCTGTTTCATGACCTCGGACACATCGGAAGCGTGAGTCATGATGGCAACACCAGCGCCCGGAAGCGCTCCCGGTAGTAACTGTCCAGGCGCTCACGCCCTTGCGCCTTGACACGTTCGAGCTGCACATCATCCGACGGGGCTGCGCATCGACCGAGGACGAAAACCGCGCCAGGTCGAGTAGGCCCGCATAAGGGTTGCTCGGTGATCAGCAGCGGCTCCCAGCCGTGCATGCGCGTCAGCAGTTCGATGCTGGTGCCGCTGAGATAACGCCGATGATTGTGGGTCAGCATGCCCTGCTCCAGGCCGTGACCCAGTGCGCGGCCTTCAATCAATAACAGACCGTTTTCCGACGATGCCTGCCGACAGCGCTGCATGACGCAATGCACGTCATACATATGTTCCAGCGAGCCATTGATGATAATCAGGTCGACGTCGCCTGCGGCGTCCATTTCTTCGGCCGCTGTCAGCTCGATATTCAGGCCGATCTGTTTTCCGTATTCAACATAAGCGCGATCAGGGTCATTGCCGGTGACAGACCAGCCTCGCTTGGCAAAAGGGATCATCAGGCCACCGGCTGAACATCCGACATCCAGCAGGCGACCACTCTCTGGCAGGTATTCGCGCAGGCTCTGGTGCAGGTATTGACCACGGCGAACCTGGTCGAGAAAAAACGCTTTTTCCGGCGCGCTGTTGCCGAACAGTTTCAAGCGATAAAACTTGTCGTAGTAGTCTTTGTAAAACTGCGCATCAAAGCGATATTTTTGAAAAATATGGCCGCATGCCTGACACCCCAGCACAGGCAAATCAACGCCGTGGGATTCAGGACCGCAAATACGTGGCAGCAACACTTCATGGTGTCCACTGCCGCAGAGTTCGCAGTCCAGTGCAACGGCTTGATAACCGCTGTCCATGTGCAACACATCCAGGTAATGACTGATCGCCCAATCGTTCATCGCAACGTCCCTGTTACTTGATGCAGAAGAAACCTTCAAAACAGATGTATTTGAAAATGCTCATGACGTCCTTGAAACCGGCGCGGGCGAGCATGTCCTGATTGCCGGCCGTGGAGAACGGCTCCAGCACACCTTTGAGACTACGCGTCTTGGCCAGGATCTCGCTCGGCGTATAGCCCTGCTGCATCTTGTAGTCGACATACAAACTGCTGATCACATCCTGAAAACGAGCATCCGGCCCCCTGACTTTCTCGAACAGCACAAACGCACCGCCCCAGTTCAGAGACTCGTAAATACGATTGAACAGCTCCTGGCGAACGCGGGGGTGCACAAACTGAACCGTGTAATACGCCACGATGAAATCGCTCTTCTCATACGGAAAGGTAAGGATGTCGTCGGTCACAAAGGTGACGTTACTGATCGGCGCACGGCCGAGTGATTGATTGGCTTGTTGAGTCATGGCCTCTTCGACATCAATACCCACCCATTTGCCTGAACGCCCGTGACGTTCTGCCAATTGCCGTGTCAATGTGCCGGTCGAACTTCCAAGTTCATAACAGACGCTGTCAGCCTTGATAAAAAAGTCGCTCAAGGAAAGAACGATATCGTGACCATCCTTGTACTTGGGAACCGACTTCGACACATGCGAGTCGAAATGTTTGGGGGTGTCACCACCAAAACTCCAGGCTGCGTTATTTGAAGCCAGTCCATCCCCGACCACTTCAAGACTTATTACTTCAGGCGCGTTAACAGGCACAATGAATCTCCTTACTTACCTTGCACGGAACACCGGAAACTGCAGTGCGTCACGCAATGCAGTTTGACTGAAACATTTAGGGTCAGGCGATGGCGGCGACAGCCACCTTGCGCCAGGCAAGACGGCCCAACGCAATGCACCCGTTTAAAAGGGCTACCGAGAGAATCGTGTACAGCAGTGAGGGCATGCCGTAAGCCACGATTATTTTTCCGGCCAACAGTGGAAAACCGAACACGCCTACAAAGTAGGACAAACTGAATAACAACAAGGACTGTGCGGTGAGTCCGCTGGGCGCTTCATTGGCCGCCAGGCCGTTGATCACCGAGTACGTCAAGCCGTAACCCACGCCGAGAATGATCGCGGCCAACAGATAACTGAATGGCGACTCAACCGAGAACACAAACATCAGTATCGAAACAATCATCAGGGATGTCAGTACGCAGGAAGACAGATAAGCATCACGCTTGACGATGAACCCGGCAATCAACAATCGGCAAGAGATGGCTGCACACATGAACCCGAGGAAAAACAGCGAATAGTCCAGATGATGCAATGCGGCGTAGGAGGTCTGAAAGCTGGAAAGCCCGCCGAATATTGCACCGCCCAATCCCACCATCACGATAGGAAAGAATGCCTTGGAGCGCAGTACACGAGCGGCGGCACCTGTAGTGATGCGGCACACGGTCACAGGACCGAGAACGGCCTGTTGCAGCCTGATTTTCGGAGCTATCAGGAAAAACACGACTGCACCCAGCAGGCTGGCAGCGGCCGCGACGACGAACGCCGATTCAACCGGATACCCCATTGCCACCGCACCGCGCCCTGCCAAAGGCCCGGTACCGATCCCACTCATCATGCTGCCGGACAGCAGAGCGAAATACTTCACCCGGCGCGCAGGCTCGATGATCATTGCCACAATGATCGGCCCCAGTGTGTAGAACACACCCCAACCGAAACCCAGTATCAGACCGAATATCAATAATGCCGGGCCATACGTCGGGGTCATGGCAAACCCGATGCACGCAATCATCAACGCCAGACCTCCGGCAGCGATAGCTCGGGGCGCACCGATGATATCGGTCAGGTGACCTGAAAAAATGACGGCGAGAAATGTGCTCAGCATGGCCACTGAAATCACTGTGCCTGCGTCAGACTCGCTTCCGCCATGAGAGCCCAGCATAAGGGCCAGTAGAAAAGTAGTGCCGTAAGACAGGGACAGCAGATAGCTGGCCAGGCAAAACAGGCCGAACAGCCCCTTGGTCGAAGGGGTATTTTCAGGCGCTTGCGAAGACATGTAGGACATTCCTTATCGTTTGATAACAGTGCCGCTCTCAATAACCAGCCACCGCGTGGTGTAAGGCATTGATCACAATTGCGACATCACTGCGTGTGGTCATCCAGTTACAGACAGCCAGACGAAATACCTTTTCCCCGTTGTACGTACTGGGCGTAAGAAACAGTGCACCCGTGGCATTGATTCTTTCCAGCACTGCCGCGCTGTGCGCGTCATGATCACGCCCGCCGACACGTCGGCAGCGAAACATCACGATGTTCAAATAGACAGGGCACAACACGTCGTAATATTTACACCCGTCCATCCACGAAGCGATCTGGCGTACAACATCACAATTACGCTCTACCAACTCGCGGTAACCCGACTTGCCGTAAGCCATAAGCGTCATCCATAACGGCAACGCACGATAGCGACGCGACTGTTCGACACCTCGGTTCATGAAAGCAGGAAGCTCGCCCCCCATGGGTACATAGGGCGCGTCAGCGGAAAAGCTCCGCTCATGAAACTCAGTATGTCGGGTCAGGGCAATTCCACAGTCATAGGGAACGTTAAGCCACTTGTGAGCATCCGCCGTTATCGAATCAGCACGCTCCAGTCCCTCGATCAAGTGTTCGTAACGAGGAGAACAACGAGCAAAGGCACCAAATGCCGCATCGACATGCAACCAGGCGTTGTACCTCATGCATAAATCAGCAATACCATTGAGGTCGTCGAAATCACCGCTGTTCACGGTACCGGCGCTCGCCACTACAATTCGAGAAGTAGAGGCACTGCTTTTCAGCGCTTCTTCCAGGTGTTGGATATCCATGGCTTCACGATCAGGCAAACTGCGTATCGCCACTATATTTTTGCGCCCGATGCCCAGCACACCCAGACTTTTAATAATACTTGAGTGGGCAGAGGCCCCGAATACTGCTATCGGAGGGGCTGCTGCAATGCCTTCATGCGCAATGCTGACTCCCGCCTGCTCACCGCACCACTCACGAGCGCTGGACAGCCCCACCAGATTTGCCGCAGTCGCTCCGGTCGTCAAAACGCCCTGAAACAAATCCGCCGGAAGCTTCAGCAGGTTACTGATGAACGTCAGCACTTGAGCTTCGATAAATGCAGCGATCGAATGGCGCTCAGTGGCGACGTTCTGGTCAAGGACGGAAACCAGCCAGTCTCCGGCAAGTGCAGCGGGGGTCACGCCGCCCGTCACGAAGCCATAGTATCGAGGGCCTGTGCTGCGACTGTGCCCATCAGCGTAGCGCTGCCAATAAGTCCTCAGAGCATCCAGGCAGCCGAGTCCCTCCTCGGGCATTTCCGCTTGCTGAGTCAGGACATCAAGACGCGTGTCGACCGCAGCAGCGGTCTGTGCGCCAGCCAGAAAGTCGAGCGACAAGCTGCGGAGCTGTGTCAACAGCTCGGGGATACAGCGCTCATCATCCAAAATGCACGACATTTCGAACCGTCCATGGCCTGCCTAATGAAGCCTCAACCGCGACTGAAACGCCGCCCGTCGATTTCTTGAATAAGCTTATAACTGCTATTCATTAGGCAGCGCAATAGGATCCAAAACAGTCACCACTTCTTGGAAAACCCGAAAAATTCGCTTTATTTTCGTTAAAATATTCGATCACCTTGAAATATGTAGAAATAAATCATTGGAGAGATAAATCCCATGTCGCAGGTGAATATCCCAATTACGACATGAGCGCATGATTTTCATGTAAATCACGAAGGTCAGGTGCAAAAGCAAAAAGGCCGAATCCCGTTCTCACAGGATTCGGCCCTTCAATTCTTTGCCCGGTCAGACCGGGCAACTCATACGCTTGATGCTTACTGCGGGAACGCCGGAGGATTGACGTCTGCCATGTCTTCCATCACGCGAACCACCTGGTGGCTGTAACCGAACTCGTTGTCGTACCAAACGTACAGCACAACGCGGTTATCGTTGACGATGGTGGCTTCGGCATCCACCACACCAGCGTGACGCGAGCCAACGAAGTCCGTGGAGACCACTTCCTGCGAGTTCACGAAGTCGATCTGCTTGTGCAGGTCCGAGTGCAGCGCCATATAGCGCAGGTACTCGTTCATTTCCTCACGAGTGGTCGGCTTCTCGAGGTTGAGGTTGAGAATGGCCATGGACACGTTCGGCGTCGGAACGCGGATCGCGTTGCCGGTCAGCTTGCCGGCCAGTTCGGGCAGTGCCTTCGCGGCAGCGGTGGCTGCGCCGGTTTCGGTGATGACCATGTTCAACGCGGCGCTGCGGCCACGACGATCGCCCTTGTGGAAGTTGTCGATCAGGTTCTGGTCATTGGTGTACGAGTGCACTGTTTCGACGTGACCGTTGGTGATGCCGAACTTGTCGTTGACAGCCTTGAGCACCGGCACGATGGCGTTGGTGGTGCAGGATGCTGCGGAAACGATCTTGTCGTCTGCGGTGATTTCACCGTGGTTGATGCCGTGCACGATGTTCTTCAGCTTGCCTTTGCCCGGCGCGGTCAGGACGACTCGGTCGATGCCAGGGCAGGCCAGATGCTGGCCCAGGCCGTCTGCATCACGCCATACACCGGTGTTGTCTACCAGCAGAGCATCCTTGATACCGTACTGGGTGTAATCCACCTCGGACGGGTTCTTGGCATAGATGACCTGAATCAGGTTGCCATTGGCAGTGATGGTGCTGTTGGCCTCATCAATAGTGATGGTGCCGTCGAACGGACCATGTACCGAGTCGCGGCGCAGCAGGCTGGCACGCTTGACCAGATCGTTTTCCGCACCTTTGCGGACCACGATGGCACGCAGACGCAGGCCGTCGCCACCACCCGTCTTCTCGATCAGGATCCGCGCCAGCAGGCGACCGATACGACCGAAACCGTAAAGCACGACATCAGTACCCTTGCGTGGGCTGGTGCCCTGCTGCCCCACTACAGTGGCCAGTTCTTCACGTACGAACTGCTCTGGCGTGCGGCCGTTGCCTTCGGTCTTGAACTTCACGGCCAGCTTGCCCAGGTCCACCGAAGCGGCACCCAGCTTGAGTTCGCTCATCGCTTTTACAAGCGGAAACGTCTCATGTACGGACAACTCAACTGCATCGGACTGACGATGACGCGCAAAGCGGTGAGCTTTGAGAATCGCGATCACTGAACGGTTGATCAGGCTGCGGCCATAGATCGAACTCACCACATTGTTATTGCGGTAGAGCTGACCGATGAGCGGGATCATCGCTTCGGCGAGGGCTTCACGATCGATCCATTCACCAAGACACTGGTCGGGCTTCTGAGTCACGGGAACCTTCCACATGTAGGGGCTGAAAAAAGGGGCTACATTATGACCGCGCCTTTGTTTATGAGCAATGCGCGACTGTCATATCGACGGGCACTACATAATTTTCGCCCGTAAACACGAGGTAATACTCTGGAAAACTGACAGCCACCGCCTTCCCCCGTTACAATCGCCGCCCCTGTTGCAACGCCTGGAGCCCGACCTTCCCGTGCCAGTTCTGCGTCTACCGCATCTTTCTGCCGCTGCAGGCAAACAACACTGGGGCAATCTGCCCGGTGCCGCACTGAGCCTGGCCATTGCCGAGGCAGCCAGCGCAGCCAAGCGCTTCACCCTGCTCCTGACCGCCGACAGCCAGAGCGCCGAGCGGCTGGAACAGGAGCTGAAGTTTTTTGCGCCCACGCTGCCGGTTCTGCACTTCCCGGATTGGGAAACCCTGCCCTACGATCTGTTTTCGCCGCACCAGGACATCATTTCCCAGCGCATCGCCAGCCTCTATCGCCTGCCGGAGCTGGAACATGGCGTTTTGGTAGTCCCCATCACGACCGCCCTACACAGACTTGCACCGACCAAATTCCTGCTTGGCAGCAGTCTGGTGCTGGATGTCGGCCAGAAGCTCGATGTGGAGGCGATGCGTACGCGCCTGGAAGCCAGCGGCTATCGCTATGTGGATACGGTTTACGAGCATGGCGAGTTCACCGTGCGCGGCGCACTGATCGATCTGTTCCCGATGGGCAGCAAGCTGCCGTTCCGCATCGATCTGTTCGACGACGAAATCGAAACGCTGCGCACGTTCGATCCGGACACGCAGCGCTCCATCGACAAGGTCGAGTCGGTACGCCTGTTGCCTGCCCGCGAATTTCCACTGCAGAAAGAGGAAGTCACGCGCTTCAAGGCGCGCTTTCGCGAACGCTTCGATGTGGATTTTCGGCGCAGCCCGATTTTCCAGGACTTGAGCAGCGGTATCACACCAGCTGGCATCGAGTACTACATTCCGTTGTTCTTCGAGGAAACCTCGACCCTGTTCGATTACCTTCCGCAGGACACCCAGGTGTTTTCCCTGCCTGGAATCGAACAGGCCGCAGAAAACTTCTGGAACGACGTGCGCAACCGCTACGAAGAACGCCGAGTCGATCCAGCCCGGCCGCTGTTGCCACCGGCCGAGCTGTTTTTACCGGTGGAAGACTGTTTTGCGCGCTTGAAAAACTGGCCGCGCGTGGTTGCCAGCCAACAGGATGTCGACGCCGGTGGCGGGCGCGAGCGTTTTCCAGCGCAGACCTTGCCGGACCTGTCCATTGAAGCCAAGGCCAGTCAGCCATTGGCGGCATTGTCTGGGTTTCTCGATGATTTCCCCGGTCGCGTGCTGTTCACTGCCGAGTCCGCCGGACGCCGGGAAGTGCTGCTGGAGTTGCTGGAACGCCTCAAGCTGCGGCCGAAGACTGTCGACAGCTGGCTGGACTTCGTCGACGGCAAGGACAGACTGGCAATTACCATTGCGCCGCTTGACGAAGGCTTGCTGCTGGAACAACCGGCGCTGGCGCTGATTGCTGAAAGCCCATTGTTCGGCCAGCGTGTCATGCAGCGCCGTCGTCGCGAAAAACGCACTGATGGCGGCAACAACGACGCCGTCATCAAGAACCTTACCGAACTGCGCGAAGGCGCGCCGGTGGTGCACATCGACCATGGCGTCGGTCGCTATCTGGGGCTGGCGACGCTGGAAGTCGAGAATCAGGTCGCCGAATTTCTGATGCTGGCCTACGCCGAGGACGCCAAGCTGTACGTCCCGGTCGCCAACCTGCACCTGATCGCCCGCTACACCGGCAGCGACGACGAGACCGCGCCGCTGCACCGGCTGGGTTCGGAAACCTGGCAGAAGGCCAAGCGCAAGGCTGCCGAACAGGTTCGCGACGTGGCGGCCGAACTGCTGGATATCTACGCGCGCCGGGCAGCCCGCGAGGGTTATGCCTTTGCCGACCCGAAAGCCGACTACGCCACCTTCAGCGCGGGCTTCCCGTTCGAAGAAACGCCGGATCAGCAGACCACCATCGAAGCGGTACGCGCCGACATGCTGGCACCCAAGCCAATGGATCGCCTGGTGTGTGGCGACGTGGGCTTCGGCAAGACCGAAGTGGCCATGCGTGCCGCGTTCATTGCCGTGCACGGCGGGCGTCAGGTCGCAATTCTGGTGCCGACCACCCTGCTCGCCCAGCAGCACTACAACAGCTTCCGCGACCGCTTCGCCGACTGGCCGGTGACGGTCGAAGTGATGAGCCGCTTCAAATCGGCTAAGGAAGTCAACGCCGCCGTGGCCGATCTGGCCGAGGGCAAGATCGACATTGTCATCGGCACGCACAAACTGCTGCAGGATGACGTCAAGATCAAGAATCTTGGTCTGGTAATCATCGACGAAGAACACCGTTTCGGCGTACGTCAGAAAGAACAGCTCAAGGCGCTGCGCAGTGAGGTCGATATTTTGACCCTGACCGCTACGCCGATCCCGCGTACCCTTAACATGGCGGTGTCGGGCATGCGTGATCTGTCGATCATCGCCACGCCACCGGCGCGCAGGCTGTCGGTGCGCACCTTTGTCATGGAGCAGAACAAGCCCACGATCAAGGAAGCCCTGCTGCGCGAGCTATTGCGCGGCGGGCAGGTCTATTACCTGCACAACGACGTCAAGACCATCGAGAAATGCGCGGCAGACCTGGCCGAGCTGGTACCGGAAGCCCGTATCGGCATCGGCCACGGGCAGATGCGCGAGCGAGAGCTCGAACAGGTGATGAGCGACTTCTATCACAAGCGCTTCAACGTGCTGATCGCTTCGACCATCATCGAGACCGGCATCGACGTACCCAGTGCCAACACCATCATCATCGAACGTGCCGACAAATTCGGCCTGGCCCAGTTGCACCAGCTGCGCGGGCGCGTCGGGCGCAGTCACCACCAGGCCTACGCCTACCTGCTGACCCCGCCACGCAAACAGATCACTCCCGACGCCGAAAAACGTCTGGAAGCGATTGCCAACACACAGGACCTTGGTGCGGGCTTTGTGCTTGCCACCAACGACCTTGAGATCCGTGGCGCGGGCGAGTTGCTCGGCGACGGCCAGAGCGGCCAGATCCAGGCGGTGGGCTTCACCCTCTATATGGAAATGCTCGAGCGTGCGGTCAAGTCGATTCGCAAGGGCGAACAGCCCAATCTCGATCAGCCGCTGGGCGGCGGACCGGAAATCAACCTGCGCGTGCCGGCACTGATCCCGGAAGACTACCTGCCCGACGTGCACACCCGCCTGATTCTCTACAAGCGCATTGCCAACGCGGCTGACGAAGAGGCCTTGAAGGATCTTCAGGTGGAAATGATCGACCGTTTCGGCCTGTTGCCGGAGCCGACCAAGAACCTAGTGCGTATCACGCTGCTCAAATTGCACGCCGAACAGCTGGGCATCAAGAAAATCGACGGCGGCCCACAAGGTGGCCGTATCGAATTCGCGGCCGATACGCCGGTTGACCCACTGACCCTGATCAAGCTGATCCAGAGCCAGCCCAACCGTTACAAGTTCGAAGGTGCCACGCTGTTCAAATTCCTGGTCCCCATGGAGCGCCCGGAAGAGCGCTTCAACACGATCGAAGCGCTGCTTGAGCGCCTGACCCCGAAAACTGCTTGAAGGATTCACGCATGCGTTTGCTTCGTTCATTGACCCTGCTGCTGACGCTGATCGCGCCGACTGCGTTTGCGGACGGTGTCTATCAGGTCGAGATTCTGCTGTTTCGCCAGAACGGCGAACCTGCCTCTACCCGCCAGCTTGTCCCGGAAAACTGGGACAAGGGCGCGCAGAAGATCGACGCGAACGATGAGCGAAGCCCTGCCCTCAACGACTTGGCCAGCAAGCTGCAAGGCAGCGGCAACTATGAAGTACTGATGCAGCGCGCCTGGCAGCAGACCATCGGCACCGAGCCCGGCAAGGTCGCCATTACCAGTGGTGAAGAGCGGCTCGGCCACTTCCCCATCGAGGGCACCGTGAGTCTGGCGATGGCACGCTTTACCGATATTGGTGCACAATTCTGGGTCAACCAGCTGGACCCGCATGGCGTGGTCATCAGCAGTGAACGATTGAAGCAGACCGCCCGGGTAAAAAACGGTGAGCTGACTTATCTGGACAATGGCAACCTCGCGTTGCTGATCAAAGTTTCTCCTCTTTGATCTTTACGTACGCAAGGGACGCCAAGGCGCCCCCTTTCTTTTGAGCATCGCTGCGGCGTAGGGCCTTTTAAAACTTGTCGTCCATTCTCGAAAAAGTCCTGGCCTCGGCCTGGACAGACTTATTCAACGATCGAACGCTTGAGCGAGGGCTTGACTACGCCCGGCAAAAACGCATCGTGCTGGAAGACTCCAGCCCGCAGATCATCCGTACCGCATGCCGTGGCTCGGATCTGGAAATCTATACCCAGACCCTGCTGTTCAAGGACCCGGATCGCTACAAGAATTACCTGACTTGCAAATGCACCTGCCCGGTCCGCAACGACTGCAAACATTGCGTCGCCGCGCTGCATTTCCTGCAGGACCCGCAGAACCGGCCACTGCTGCAAGCGGCGCTGGCTTCGCACCAGCAGGAAATGGAAAAGCCTGTCGAGCAAAAGCCGAAGCTGCCGGAACGCCTGATCGATGACTTGCAACCACGGCCGAGGCTGATTCTGGCGAGCATCGAATTCAGTGCCTACGAACCGCGCAACGGGCGCATGCAGCGGCATATTCAGCACCGTGCGGCACTGGCGTTTGCCTATGGCAAGCATTATGCGGTTGGCACCACCAACGTCAGTATTCTGGTCAGTTCGCTGGGCAGCGATCTGGTGAATCAGAAAAGCGACATCATCGAACACACCGAAACCGAAACCCTGCGCATCCGTCGTCAGGGTGAACGAGAGCGGCAGTTGCGCCAGGAACTGGCCGATCTGGGCTTCAAGGTCGCTACCCGGCAGAGCAAGGCCCTGCCCGACAGCGCGGGTGACATGTATGAACTGCCCAACGACAAGGCCTGGCTGCATTTCGTGCTCGATGACCTGCCACGGTTGCGCGAGCAAGGTTGGGAAATCGACATTCAGGACGAGTTCGGCTTCGACGTCACACCCGTGGAGGACTGGTATGCCGTCATCGACGAAGAAACCGAACGCGACTGGTTCGACCTGGAACTGGGCATCATCGTAAACGGCGAACGCCTGAGCCTGCTGCCGATCCTGATCAACCTGATCCGCAGCCATCCCGAACTGATGAGCCCTTCCGCCGTGGCCAAGCGCGGTGACGAAGAACAACTGCTGGTGCAACTCAATCATTTCACCCAGAGCGGCGGCAGTCCGGTACAGATCGCGCTGCCCTACGGCAGGCTCAAGCCGGTACTGGCAACGCTGGGCGATTTCTACTGGCGTCAGGATGGCAACAACGCGCTGCGCATGAGCAAGGCCGATGCGGCACGCCTGACCCAGCTCGAAGACCTGCCGCTGACCTGGCAGGGAGGTGATCGCCTGCGTCACTTTGCCGAGCGCCTGATCAATATAAAGGACGCGCCGGTCAGCCTGCCCGATGGCCTCAACGCCACGCTTCGCCCCTATCAGCTTGAAGGCCTGAGCTGGATGCAATCGCTGCGCGAGCTGGAAGTCGGCGGAGTGCTGGCCGACGATATGGGTCTGGGCAAGACGCTGCAGACCCTGGCTCACCTGCTGATGGAAAAACAGGCCGGGCGCCTCGACCGCCCCGCTCTGGCAGTCATGCCGACCAGCCTGATCCCCAACTGGCTGGACGAGTCCGAGCACTTCACTCCGGACCTCAAGGTGCTGGCCCTGTACGGTGCCAACCGTCATCAGGATGCCGGCAATCTGCAGGATTACGACCTGATTCTGACCACCTACGCGCTGTTGCCACGGGACCTTGAGCTGCTCGAAAAACAGCCTTTCCATGTGCTGATTCTCGATGAAGCGCAGTACATTAAAAACCCCAACAGCAAGGCTGCTCAGGCAGCACGCAACCTCAACGCCCGACAGCGACTGTGCCTGAGCGGCACACCGCTGGAAAACCACCTGGGTGAGCTGTGGTCGCTGTTCCACTTCCTGATGCCCGGCTGGCTGGGCAACAGCAAGGAATTCAACAGTAATTACCGCACGGCCATTGAAAAGCATGGCAATCAGGACCGCCTGCATCACCTGAACGCGCGCATCAAGCCATTCCTGCTGCGCCGCACCAAGGAACAGGTCGCCACCGAACTGCCGCCCAAGACCGAGATCATCCACTGGGTCGACCTCAATGACGCCCAGCGCGACGTGTACGAAACCGTACGCTTGGCGATGGACAAGAAGGTCAGGGACGAAATCACCCGCAAGGGCGTAGCACGCAGCCAGATCATCATTCTTGAGGCGCTGCTCAAGCTGCGTCAGGTGTGCTGCGACCTGCGGCTGGTCAATCATGATATGCCGTTCAACAGCAAACAAGGCACCTCGGGCAAGCTCAACAGCCTGATGGAAATGTTCGAAGAACTGCTGGCCGAAGGGCGCAAGATCCTGCTGTTCTCGCAGTTCACGTCGATGCTGAGCCTGATCGAAGAAGAGCTCAAGCAAAGGGGTATCGCCTACGCCCTGCTGACCGGCTCGACCCGTGATCGACGGACGCCGATTCACGACTTCCAGAGCGGCAAGCTGCCGATTTTCCTGATCAGCCTCAAGGCCGGCGGTACCGGTCTCAACCTGACCGCTGCCGATACTGTGATTCACTACGACCCGTGGTGGAACCCTGCAGCCGAAAACCAGGCGACTGACCGTGCCTATCGCATTGGCCAGGACAAGCCGGTGTTTGTTTACAAGATGATCGCGCGGGGCACTGTCGAGGAAAAAATCCAGCGTCTGCAACGGGAAAAATCAGCGCTGGCCGCCGGTGTGCTCGATGGCCGGACAACCGGTGACTGGAAACTGCGCGATGAAGACCTGCAAGCTCTTTTCGCCCCGCTTCCCGCAGCGCCAAAGAAAACCCGCAAGTAAGCCCGTCAGGCGCTTATTCGACAGCAACCTGCTGAAGAATCTGCGCCGTGGACAGCACCGTAGCGTACTCGCCATGCAGATTGGCCAGCGACATCGCGTGCACCTCTTCGGCACTGCGCGGCGTGCCGAAAAAGTCCTTTTGATCAAAGGTAAAACAGGCGTCGTGTGCGACCAGCACGTCAAACCCCAGATTGCCGCCACTGCGCGCGGTGGACTCGACGGAGTTGTTGGTGATAACACCGGCAATCACCACCTGCCTGATCCCGTCCGAGCGTAACCACATCTCCAGAAACGACCCGCAAAACGCGTCGGGCACCTGCTTGCTCAATTCCCGCTCATCGGTTTGCGGCAAAAACGCGGACTGGTACTCGACCCCTGACTGCTCTGGCCAGAACACTGATTCGGGCGACGTCGAGAAATGCCTGACGTGAATCACCGTCCGCCCGGATTGGCGCCACGTGCCAAGCAGTGCGCTGATGTTGGTCTCGGCCAGTGGATTATTACGCCGCCCCAGCTTGGGATGATTAATGCCCTGCTGCAGGTCGATCAGGATCAGCGCGCTGTTGTCTTGAATATCCATAACAAATAAGTCCGAACTTTTGGTTCAGGAAGACTATCGCAATCAGGGTCTATTCTGGTCGCAATCGTCGACAGACTCAGGCTTGTCCGAGACCTGCCCCAAGGAGAACATCATGATCGAACACCTTAAACTCGCTGGCAAAGTAGCGCTCGTGCAGGGAGGCTCGCGTGGTATTGGCGCAGCCATCGTCCAACGACTGGCCAAAGAAGGCGCAGCCGTAGCCTTTACCTACGTCAGTTCCGAAGTCAATGCCCTGGAGATTCAGGACAGTATCGTCGCCAATGGTGGCCGTGCATTGGCGATTCGTGCAGACAGCGCCGACGAAAAAGCCATTCGCCAGGCCGTACAGACCACCGCAGAGACGCTTGGCAGGCTGGATATCCTGGTTAATAACGCCGGCATTCTGGCCATTGCGCCCCTGAACGAATTCAGCATGCGAGACTTCGACAAAACCCTGGCGATTAACGTGCGCAGCGTGTTCATCGCCAGCCAGGAGGCCGCCCGGCACATGGAAGAAGGCGGACGCATCATCAACATCGGCAGCACCAACGCCGACCGCATGCCTTTTGCGGGCGGTGCCACCTACGCCATGAGCAAATCGGCGCTGATCGGCCTGACCAAAGGCATGGCTCGCGACCTGGGCCCGCAAGGCATCACCGTCAACAACGTCCAGCCCGGCCCGGTGGATACCGACATGAACCCGGCACACGGCGAATTCGCCGAAACCCTGAAGGCGCTGATGGCCCTGCCCCGCTACGGCACAAGCGAAGAAATTGCCAGCTTCGTCGCCTACCTTGCAGGACCGGAAGCGGGCTACATCACCGGTGCCAGCCTGACCATCGACGGCGGCTTCAGCGCCTGAGGCCGCTACCCTAAGCGGCTCTTTGCCCAAGGGCCGCATCCCTCGCCAGACCCTTTTACTGGCGAATGAGCGTTTATTTGCTTAAGCGCATGAAAAATCTGAAAAAAAGTTTTGCGTTAAGAAAAGGTTTCGACTACATTAGCGCGCCTCGGCAGACACAACGTTGTCGTCGAGATACGGTGAGGTGTCCGAGTGGCTTAAGGAGCACGCCTGGAAAGTGTGTATACAAGAAATTGTATCGAGGGTTCGAATCCCTCCTTCACCGCCATATTGATACAACGCAAAGCCCCTGAACTCCGAGAGGAATTCAGGGGCTTTGTGGTTTCTGGAGTCCGAGAAAATGGCCGTGGATTGCGATCGTGACAGGCGCGGGTACGGGGGCAGGCTATTGAGTCTGCGGGCTTTGACATCAAAGCCCGCCGCACTTAGCTCAGATCGATCACACCGGTCATGGCCGTGAAATGGCTTTGCTTGTGCTGAAGCTTGTCGAGAATCTGCGCAGGGGTCGACTCGCGGAAGACCACCATGTGCCCGACGTCCTTGCCGCCCTCGGTCACGCGTTCGATATCGTTGATCATCCAGGTGGTCAGCTCTTCGGCAGTAATGCCCAGTTCGGCCGCCACTCGCTGGTGAAGGCGCTCGGTGTCGTATTGATTGAATTGATCGCTGTTCATGGGGCTGGCTCCTTCAAGGGGTATTAAGTTCAGTCCCCGCGAGGGCTCCACAGTTCAATCGCATTCGAGCGGGCAGCAAACGACCTGTCACTCCGGCTTTGCACCAGGCTCCGACACACCGGGTATTTGCATATTTTTCTTGCGCCGGAAGGCTTCAGAGAAGTTGTAAACCGAGAAAGCAATCAGCCCGAAGGCCATCACCATCGAGCTCAGATCCGGCGCGAAGCCTGGAAACGAGGGCTTTCCGAACGGGGTCAGGTATTCCCCATCAAAACGTGAGCCCGTTCCCTACGCCAACCGTCTCATGGACAAATTCATCTGTCCCATCAAGTCTCTTTGCTCTCTGAGAGAGAGCACCAGCCGTGCGATGGATCGGCTGCTCTCTACCTCGGACAAGGACAGCCCCGTGACATAGAGCTGGATATCACCTGACTCGGGGTGGAGAAGCTTAACCGAGAAGGTTTCATTCGACGCTACGACGCAATCGCACCTGGAAGGCAGAAAAGCTGTTTCAAGAACTCGCTGAATATCGGGCTTTGAAAACATGGTGCGTGCGTCCTCTGGAGGGGGCCAAATTATGATGTGAAGTGTAGACGAGTTTTGGGCGAATAGGTTTCCGACCTGGGCAAGGGATGCACACGGCACAGGGGCTTTTTGTAACGAATGCCCAGAACCGTTTTTGCCTGATCAAGGAACTGCCTGCAACACCTCACGCTCTCTGGTCTAAAGTACCCTCTCCTGAACTCCCCGAGCCTCGACCTATATGAATGACCGCGCACGTGAACTGGCGTCTCGTCTGATTCGCAATTTCAACGAGGCTCCCCTAGAACATGAAGTTCGTGAACCTCTCTACGAAAGCTCGGCAGCACGCCTTGGCACCGGCACGGCCGCGCAAAAGCTGGGGGCGTCGATTGATGTCGTGGCGCCGGGCAAGCGCTCCTGCCCTTACCATTTCCATCATGTCCAGGAAGAGATGTTCGTGATCATCGAGGGCGAAGGCAGTTTGCGTGTTGCGGGCGAAATGCTGCCCATCAGGACGGGCGACATTTTATTCATTCCGGCCGGGGCCGAATACCCTCATCAGATTATCAACACCTCTCAGGCACCACTGAAATACTTGTCGATCAGCACACGAGAAACACCCGAAGTGTGTGAATACCCGGACTCTGGGAAGTATCAGGCGATGGTGTCAGCTAACGGAACGCGAGTGTTCACCGCCAATCAGCGGACCACGGAAAACCTCGATTACTGGGACGGCGAGCCGTGATTTGAATTGTTTGTAAATTGTATCCGGCAGTTCACGCTTTTTTCACGTTCGCGGGTTTATTGTTAACTCAATTCCCAGCAAGACCTTAAGCCCGCTACCCCCCATCGCGGGCTTTTCTTTGTCTGCGATTTGAGTGCGCTTCACCCTGCATTCACCAAGAGATATCAGGAACACGACGGCTTCAGCGGCGTCGGGCAGATAGGGAACATCATGCAGAATATGCTTTCCAAGCCCTACCTCCCGGAAGAAAAACCGCCCACCATGAAAGACACTCTCAAAAAACTGGCCCTTACTGTTGCGTGCCTGACGGCGGCTCCAGCCTTCGCTGCTTGCCAGATGACTCCCGTCTCCTATGACATGCCCTCACAGCGCCTGGATGAGGCGCTGCAGCAACTGGCTCATCAATCCGGCTGCCCGGTAAAGGTCGATCTGGGCGCGGACAGCAGCAGAAAGGTCAAGAAGTTCAAGGGCACATTTACCCCGGATCAGGCGCTTTGGCTGGTATTGAAAAAAACCGGGCTGGAAGGCTATGTCGAAAATGACGGGCTCACGGTTGACCGTCGAGGCCAGGATTTTGTAAACCAGCGGGCAACGGAAATACGCAAGGCTATCGATGAGGCGGGTACGCGGATGGAGGCCAGAAAGAAGAAACGCTTCCTTCACCAACTGGACACCATCGAGTCCGGAGCGAAGAAACTGGTGCTTGAACAGGGCTTTGTCAGCGCAGCCGAGATGGCGAGTTACAGGCGTGACTTCGACGAACTGTCGAGCCAGATACCGGCCAGCAAGTGAACCTCCGATAATTGCGCTAACATTCGTCGCTTTTTACCAGACGGCCGCACGCGCTGTGGGATATCGATGAGAAAAACTGTCTTATTCGTAGCGGCACTGGCGCTGCACCCGCTGGCTTATGGCGCAGGTGATGCAGAGGCCGGAAAAGCAGTCTTTACCCGCCTCTGCTCCGGCTGTCACAAGATCGGCCCTTCTGCACGCAACGCATTTGGCCCGCCCCTCAACGGCATCATTGGTCGTCAGGCGGGGCAGCAGGAAGGCTATGTATACACCGACGCAATGAAGAACTCGGGGCTGGTCTGGACGCGTGAAGAGTTGCGCACCTACATCAAGGACCCGAGCGAAGTTGTACCCGGCACCCGCATGAAACTGTGGTGGATGGGCAACGATGAGCGAATGGAAGACTTGCTTGAATACCTGGACGCAAACAAGTAATACAGGCCGATAGATAAACCGCCCTCGGTATACCGAGGGCGATCAGTCAGTTACTTATCCGGCGTGTAAGGCGGGTAATCATCCTTGCTGCCCTTGTCACTGGCAGGCGTCTTGGCGGGCTCGGTCGGATCGATTTGCGGATCCTGGGTTTTCGGTGACTCTTCGTCAAAACCCGGATCATTCTTGTCTTCGTTGCTGCCTGGCTGGATGCCGGTCATGTGCGCCTCCATTGGGTAAATTCAGAACCTGATATTCAGAAAGCGGATCAACACAGCCGTGCGATATGTCTGACGAACGGGGCCTGGCGGCAAGAGGACATGGCGGCATTCACAGGCAAATGGTAGCCTTGCGCCATGCAAGGAGAGAACCATGAAAAGGCTTTCAACCACACTGGCAGTGGCAGCGTTACTGAGCGCAGGTACGGCGCACGGCGAGATATTCAAATGCACATCAGCGCAGGGACAGGTGAGCTATGCTTCGATCCCCTGTGACAACGCTGCGCAGAGCGCACTGCAGCGCCAGGGCCCGCCGAACATGCGCCGCGAGGATGAACCGCTCGATTATGTTCACCAGACCAATCTCAAGGCCACTGAATACCTGAAAATCAGCGGCCGCACCCACGTGACGGTATACGAGACGGAACGCTACAAAGCGTATCAGCGAAACCGCCCGCCACCGCCGAACATCCCCTCGCAGTGCCAAAGCCCGCAGTACGACAGTCAGTGTTTCGATCCGTCGGGTGGAATGTCCTCGAAAACACGGGCGGCTTTTGGGGATAGCGCTCGATAACTTACAGAGCAGTTTTCACATCGGCGCGTACTTCACTGATCTGAATTTCAGGGATCAGGTCGGTGTAGTTGATGATGTCGGCGTTGATCTGCTTTGAATGCGGCCCCATGCCAGCTTCAAAGTCTTCAATGGAATCGCAATAGATGTGGCACATGCCGATATACATGGGGTCGGAGCCTGGCGTTGCCCCGCCTATGCCTCGGTCCACGCTGTAACCCTTGCAGTACTTGCCCATCAGTTTCTGCACCAGCGGCATGTGTTTGTCACGATAGTAATCGTGGTCGAAACGGGCACCTTCTTCATACGCATACAGCACGCTGACTTTGATCATCTCGATAGGCTCCTGAGTGAGGGTCATTAAATTCGCCTGGACACTCTAGCGATTATTGTCGCCAGGTGCTGACATCAATGACCTGCTCCCTCACAATCACGCCGTCCTGCCTCGCCACCCTTAAAACGGCCGGGCCATAGAAACGTTCGAGGAACCCCGCATGAATACACTTGAGTGGAACGAGGCCGCGCTGGCGAAGTACCTCGCGACCCATCCGACCCTGAAAGATGAAATCAGCGCATTGAGCCCGAAGGAGCAAAAGCAGCAATTGCAGTGGGCGTTTGAGGACGAGGCCGAGAGCCAGGGCATCGAGACCTGGGAACTGGCGCTGGAACTGATTGCCGAATCGCCTGAACAGTTGCAGAGCATGCGCCTGGAAGCGCACCGCCAGGTAGCCGAAGCTCTGGGGATGGACTGGGAAGAATATTGCGGGTTCAACGATATCCAGCCATGAATGGAGCCGCCATCAACGGCGAATCGGCCATTGACAGTCACACAGCTCAGTGACTCATCAGTCAGCTCTTTACCTGTTCCTTATGGATGAGTAACGTCTGCTCACTTCAATAAAGGAATCACGTCATGAGTGATCTGGTCTCGTATCATCTGGACGACGGTGTCGCCACGCTGACGCTGAACAACGGCAAGGTCAATGCCATCTCCCCGGACGTCATCGTTGCGTTCAACGCGGCGCTGGATCAGGCAGAGCAGGATCGGGCAATCGTTATCGTCACGGGGCAGCCCGGTATTCTTTCGGGCGGCTATGACCTGAAGGTGATGACGTCGAGCGCCGAAGCAGCCATCAATCTGGTTGCGCAGGGCTCGACACTGGCGCGACGCATGCTTGCGCACCCCTTTCCGATCATCGTTGCCTGCCCTGGCCATGCGGTTGCCAAGGGAGCCTTTTTGCTGTTGTCCGCCGATTACCGTATCGGCGTTGCGGGGCCTTTCAGCCTCGGGCTGAACGAAGTGCAGATCGGCATGACCATGCACCACGCCGGCATCGAACTGGCACGCGACCGGTTGCGCAAATCAGCGTTCAATCGCTCGGTGATCAACGCCGAGATGTTCGACCCTGAGGGTGCGATGGCTGCCGGCTTCCTGGACAAGGTCGTCAGCGTCGAGGAACTGCAGAGCGCCGCCCTCGCGGTCGCCGGCCAGTTGAAGAAAATCAACATGAGTGCACACAAGAAGACCAAGCTCAAAGTCAGAAAAGCCCTGCTCGATACGCTGGATGCAGCCATCGAACAGGATCGGCAGCACATGCTGTGACACCCGATCAAAGCCCGCACGTGCGGGCTTTTGTTTACTCGCGAACTCATACGCATTTGATCAATCTGATCAGCTACCGCGCATGTTTTTTGCGCCACTGACATATTGAAGAAGCGATAGCGCCATGGGTCGAGTTGTTGCAGCAGCGGTGTACAGCAAAGGCAAGAAAGTCCGCGATATTACCCTTGATGAAGGTGCCGCCTGGGCCGCAAAACCCGATCACTTTGTCTGGATCGGGCTGGAGCAGCCCAGCGATGAGGAACTCACCAGCCTCAAAGAGCAGTTCAACCTGCACGAACTGGCTCTTGAAGACGCCATGGAAGTTCACAGCCGTCCGAAGCTGGAGACCTTCGGCGATGCACTGTTCATCGTGACCTACGCGCCGGTACGCGACAATGGCAAGCTGCTGTTCATCGAAACCCACATCTTCGCCGGTAAGGGCTACATCATCACCTCACGCAACGGCCACTCCAAGTCCTACGGACTGGTGCGACAGCGCTGTGAAGCACGGCCATTGCTGCTGGAACACGGCGAAGACTTCGTGCTTTACGCCCTTCTGGACTTCGTGACCGAGAACTATCAACCGGTCACCGAAGCCATCCACACCGAACTCGAACTGCTGGAACAAAGTGTCATCGGTGGTTCACTGCGCGAGTCGGATATTCAGCACATTCATGCACTGCGTCGCGATCTCTTGCGGATGCGCCGTTACGTGGCCCCCATGGTGGAAGTGGGTGAGGAACTGCAGAGACTCAGCTTCCCGTTCATCGACAAGAACATGCGACCCTACTTCCGCGATGTCGAAATTCACGTCAAACGGCAGATGGAAGACCTTGGCAATCTGTGTGACATCGCCAGCCAGACAATAGAAATCGGCTTGCTGCTGGAGTCTTCGCGACAGAGTATCGTGCAGCGCAAGTTCGCCGGATGGGCAGCGATTCTGGCGTTCCCGACGGCCATTGCCGGTATCTATGGCATGAATTTCGAGAACATGCCCGAACTCAAGTGGCATTACGGTTACTTCATCGTACTGGGCGTAATCGTGGGCGGCTGTGCGGCGCTGTTTGCCAGCTTCAAGCGTTCTGGCTGGCTGTAGCAGAGCAGCCCCCTGCAAACCGCCAGGCGCATGACCACACATGACCACACGTCATGCGTCCGCTCACACCGACTGCGCGTGCGGCTTATGCGCCACAAAGCGCATCATCCACTCCGCAACCGTTGCTCCGTGGTGATCGTGGTCGAGGCTGGCAACCCCCTGTTGATAGATGTGCTCGCCCAATGCGTCCTGGCGAAGATCAAGCAAGGTGCGGGAAAACTCATGAATGAACTCGGGATGCCCCTGGAAACATAGCACCTGATCATTGATATGGTAGGCGGCAAACGGACAGAACTCGCTGGAAGCAAGGACCGTTGCGTTCTCGGGCAGCGCGGTAACCTGATCCTGGTGGCTGATCAGCAGCGTGAGTTTGTCCATCGCTGGCGTCATCCACGGCCTGGCGGGGGCCAGCTGGTAGTGATGGATACCGACTCCCCAGCCCTGCACGGCACGCTCGGTCTTGCCTCCCAGCAGCAAGGCCAGCAACTGGTGGCCAAAGCAGATACCCAGCAATTTTTCGCCGCGCTGATAAAGCTCCAGTAGATAAACCTTCAACGTCTGAATCCATGGATCGGTGCCAAATGAATCGGCTTTGCTGCCAGTCACCAGGTAGGCGTCGAACCGCTCGTCTGCAGGTGGGTAGTCCCCTTGCACCACGTTATAAACCGTCAACTCTGCAGCGATTGGCTGGCGCGCGAAGAGCAATTCGAACATCCGCCCGTAACCATGGTATTGCTCGACCAGTTCCGGTCGAAGGTTGTCGGTTTCCAGAATACAGATGCGTAAAGACATAAAAGAGACCCTGAAACAGTGATGAGGCAAAAGCGTATCGGCAGAGCCTGCCTTGAAGGCCGCAGCAAATCAAGCAACACCCTGCCCTGTCTCGGACGCGTAATTAGCGTAGAAAAATTCTGCCCCTGACGAACGGTGCAAAGCCGATGCTCCCCCACGAGGCGTCTAGAAAAGGCTTGTGCATTAAGCCATGCAGTTGGTAATAGCGTTAACTTCTAAACGCGCAACTTTAGATCCCCAACCGTTCTAAATTACAGGGCACCCCGGCTCTATGGTTAGATCTGTAACAGGAAGCGCGCAAAATCCTTTCAGCGCTCGGGCCGACGGTCGGATGATCGGGTCCACCTGTTCAGTGCGTACCCTTGTCGGCAAGTCGATCATCTGCGTCACAGAATCGATTTGCTTTGTCGCTCAGGAATAACAACAAAAGGCGGTCAGCCATGTTCAAGTTCAAGCAGTCCAAAGTACGTCAGGCGGGATTGATACTCTTTACCACTGCACTGTTATTGATTGTGCCTAACCTGAACCGGCTGTTCGGCTGATCACAGACGCTTTCGGTCCACGTATAACTGTGCCACTCTTTCCACTCGTACTGAGGGAGATGAGCCTATGCGCCAATGGATTGCTGTTTTTGCACTCGTCGGCAGCTTCGCTGCGCACGCGGGCATGGTGGATCAGGCTGCGGCCGTGGCAGCACTGAAAGAAGGCAAACTGGCGATGGATGTGCGCAGTCAGACTGACTACGACGCAGGCACGGTGTTGAATGCAGTGCGCGTCGATGACAGACGGCTGGTCAACCAGATGAAACAGGTACTCAACGACCGTAACGCGGTGTTCGTCATTTTCAGCAGCACTGACAGCAAGGCCGACAAGGCCCAGGACAAGCTTCGGGCTGCCGGCTACTACAGCGTCATTAATGGCGGTAACTACGAAGAGCTGCATAACGCGCTCTACGACATCACCGACGACCCTGCAGAATAGACAAAGGCCGGTGCTTTGGCTCCGGCCGTTTCGGTGATGCGCAGAGCAGTATTTACGAACTACTGATGCTGTGTCTGGACCTGCACACGGGTTTTCACTTTTGGCGTACCGGTCATGGGCGAAACCACAACCTTGGCGTGCATCTGTTCAGATCCGCCACCGCGGCGCATACCACGTACCGGACAGGCATCCAGATAGTCCAGCCCCACCGCCAGTTTCAAATGCCGTTCGGGAATGGCCAACTGATTGGTGACATCAAAACTGTACCAGGCGTCGTCTATCCAGGCCTCGGCCCACGCGTGGCTGGACAAATGCTCGCTGTCTTCGCTGCACAGATAGCCAGACACATAACGTGCAGGCACGCCAAGGCTGCGGGCGCACGCCAGAAAGGCATGGGTGTGATCCTGACAGACTCCCGAGCGCCCGGCGAAAGCCTGAGCAGCGCTGGTGTCCACTTCAGTCGAACCCTGCGTGTAGGTCATGTGCTGGTTGAGCGCCTGCATCAGATCGATCAGTGCGCTACGGTCCGCGCGCTTGTGGCATTCCCGCGCCGCGAAAGCGCGAATCGCTTCGTCGGGCTCGGTCAGCCGGGTAACGCGCAAAAACGGCAACGCTGATTGACTCTCATGCTCGGCCTCGCGGGTTTCGTCGATTTCCACCTGCCCACGCGCGCCGATAATGATCGCCTCGTGCGGCTCTTCCAGGCTCAGGACATGGAGGATATTGCCAAAGGGATCGATCTGCGCGCGTACCGGCCGCGGCAACGTCAGTTGCCAGCTGAGCACCTGCTGGCGCTCACTGTCGTGGGGTGTCAGGCGCAGATATTGAATACTCGAACGCACCTGATCATCGTATTGATAGGTGGTCTCATGACTTATGGAAAGTCTCATGCAGCCTCCAGATACGAAGTGTGGATGGCATCACCTAGTTGGGCCAGCATCGGGATGAATTCGTTCAACCACTCGTGCAGGCCCTCATCCAGAATCTCGTCGATACTGGTATAGCGCAATCGTGCATCCATCTCGGCGGCCATACGTTGTGCCGGTCGACCATTGACGCCGGGCAGACTGGCCAGGATGACGTCCATCTCTTCCAGACACGCCCGCAGTGAACGCGGAATGTCGGCACGCAGTAGCAACAGTTCAGCAACCTGACGCGCGCCGGGCGCATCCCGATAAACCTCGGTGTAGGCCTCGAACGAGGACAGTGCGCGCAACAAGGCGCTCCACTGGTAATAGCCAGCGGCCGAATTGTCCGCCGCGGCATTGGCCTGCGGCCCGCGCAATTCAAGCATTTCATAGCGGGCATCGAGCATGCGCATGGTGTTGTCAGCGCGCTCGATGAACGTTCCCAGACGGATGAAACGGAATGCATCGTTACGCATGATGGTGCCGTAGGTTGCACCACGGAACAGGTGAGAGCGCTCCTTGACCCACTCGCAGAAGCGACTCATGCCGTAACGGGTCAGGCCCTGCTGGGCGATGCCGCGAATTTCCAGCCAGGTGGAGTTGATGTTCTCCCACATGTCGGCGGTGATACGACCGCGCACCGCGTGCGCACTGGCCCTCGCGGCCCCCAGGCAGCTGTAGATGCTGGCCGGATTGGTCGCATCCAGAGCAAAGAAGTGCAGCATGCGCTCGGCATGCAGTTCACCATGACGCTCGACGTAGGTTTCCAGCGTTCCGGTAATCAGCAACGGCATGGCTATTTCATCCAGCCCATCGCCCCGCCCGTCTTGCGGCATCAACGACAGCGAATAGCTCACGTCCAGCATACGGGCGAGATTCTCCGCTCGCTCCAGGTAACGCGACATCCAGAAAAGATCAGAGGCAGTTCTACTTAACATTGGCAGGCATCCTTAATCCTCGACCACCCAGGTGTCTTTGGTTCCGCCACCCTGTGACGAATTGACCACCAGCGAGCCTTCACGCAAGGCCACTCGGGTAAGCCCGCCAGGTACAACACGGGTTTCGCGACCGGACAGGACAAAGGGGCGCAGATCGATGTGTCGCGGGGCTATGCCATTCTCGACAAAGGTCGGACAGGTCGACAGGCACAAGGTGGGCTGGGCGATGTACGCGTGTGGCTTGGCCTTGAGACGCGCCCGGAAGGCTTCGATCTCGGCGGCGGTCGCCGCAGGGCCGACCAGCATGCCGTAGCCCCCGGAGCCCTGGGTTTCCTTGACGACCAGATCACTCAGGTTGGCCAGCACATGTGACAGTTCTTCCGGCTTGCGGCACTGCCAGGTGGGTACGTTCTTGAGAATCGGCTCTTCGTCCAGGTAGAAGCGAATCATGTCGGTGACATACGGGTAAACCGACTTGTCATCGGCAACGCCGGTACCGATCGCATTGGCCAGAACCACATTCCCGGAACGGTAGGCTGCCAGCAGGCCGGGAACGCCCAGCATTGAATCAGGGTTGAACGCCAGCGGATCGAGAAATGCATCGTCAAGCCGTCGGTAGATCACATCGACAGCCTTGGGGCCGTCTGTGGTACGCATGAATACACGGTCATCGCGGACAAAAAGATCCGCGCCTTCCACCAGCTCGACGCCCATCTCGCGAGCCAGAAACGCATGCTCGAAAAAGGCGCTGTTAAAACGTCCGGGCGTCAGTACCACGACACTCGGATTGTCCAGATGACTTGAGCTCTTGAGCGTGTCGAGCAGCAGGTTCGGGTAATGATCGATGGGGGCGATGCGCTGGGCCGAGAACAGCTCCGGAAACAGACGCATCATCATCTTGCGGTCTTCGAGCATGTAGCTCACGCCGCTCGGGGTACGCAGGTTGTCTTCCAGCACGTAATACGTGCCGTCACCGTCACGCACCAGATCGACACCGGAAATATGCGAATACAGATCACGGTGCAAGTTCAAGCCCTGCATCGCCAACTGATACTGCTCGTTGGCCAGCACCTGCTCGGCAGGAATTATCCCGGCCTTGATAATGCGCTGGTCATGATAAAGATCCGCGAGAAACATGTTCAGCGCCTTGACACGCTGAATGCAGCCACGCTCGACAACACGCCATTCACTGGCCGGTATGCTGCGCGGGATGGTGTCGAAAGGAATAAGCCGCTCGGTCCCCTGCTCATCGCCATAGAGCGTGAACGTGATCCCGGCGCGATGAAACAGCAGATCGGCTTCGCGCCTGCGTTGAGCCAAAAGCTCGGGAGGCGTATCGCCCAGCCAGCGGGCAAACTCCCGATAGTGCGGGCGGACTACACCACCAGCATCGTACATCTCGTCATAAAAGGTGCGGATCATGCCGTACTCCTTGTCACCATGGACACCAAGACCATCGCAAAGCCCGTGCCACCGGCATAAACGCCTTATTATCAAATGGTTAGATAACTATCCAGCGCTCTGCGCACCATTCCTGTGCACTAAACGCCCAAGCCAATTCTTTCGCGCCTCATTCGGAAGCGTCATTCAACCGTGAAATCTATGATCAGCATAGTCAGAGTTGATTTCCGCCAACGATATTAGTTCGCCATACTCGCCAGCAACCGAGCAAACAGGGCACCAAACGGTACTTTTGCCTCACGCATTATTTTTTGGATCCGCTGGGCTGCCTGTGCGGATTTTAAACAGACTTCCCTTTGCGCCACTCATTTGAGTGGCTTTTTTTTGACCACTGTTTATGAACGAAAGCCGAAAACACAACCGGCTGATCCAGAACCTGTCCCGAATCAGCCGGTCGCGTATTGTCTGACAATAAACAAGTATCAAGCGTGCAGTCGTCTGATCTCCTGAGTGACACCCCAGCCTTCCACTTCACCGTCCATAGGTGAAATCACCGCCTGAAAGTCCTGTTCGAAGTCACCGATACCGTCATAGGTGGCGTACATCACTTTGCTCAATTGCAGGTGCCAGTTACCGTCGTCACGTATGTTGACCTGGGTGTTGAGGGATTCACCGCGAAATTGCTCTGCGGCCTGCCGTGCCCGCTCCTCGTCCGGGAAGATGGCGTAGAACTCGATAGGGTAGATTCGCGCGAAATCAAAACCGCCTTCTTTCATGCGGCGCAGTACGTTACTGCTGATGTCCTCTTGATAGGCTGTGCTCATGAAACGTCCTCCTATGCAACGATAGATAGAGTTTCAACTCTTCCAGAGCGACCGCCGAATCATCGGGGGCCGCCACACGACAGGTAATCCGGCGTGGGGAATCAAGCATGTAGCTGACCGGACCAGGCTTGGCACAGGTCGGATATCGAGATGTCAGAGGCCGCTTCAACGGCCTCATCTGCAGAGTAGACCCTTCACGGGGCAGATGCCAAGTGGTTGCCACGAAAAGCTTTTTGAATCACTTCAGGTCAGGCGACTTCTGTAATGGAAATGATCTGCACGCTGTTATGGTCCTTGAGCGTCTTCACGGTCGGCTCTTCGGTACGCCCGTCAAGATCATTCAGATTCAGCTCATCGGTGACCGGGTACAGGTCCTTGCGCAGAAAACGCGCGGCGTCCTCAGGGGTCGGGCACTCGTCAAAGCCAGCCTCAACACGCTGCTGCACACCATCCTTGTCCAGGTACAAAATGGCCCACTGTTTCATCAATGCCTCCAGAACGAAGCCAGGCACTCTGGCTTATGTGATCTGGACCTTTTGGCCCGCGCATTCGTTCCAACGAATTAAGCCGGACAGCCTGCCATCGCGGGCAAAACAAAAGGCCCTCGCAGTGGATGCCGAGGGCCTTTTGTCTGTGGACTGATCCGGCTCGCCGGTTACCCGTACGAGTCGGTTTTCATCAGTTGCGGTTCTTGCTGGCTTCTACACCTGCTGTGTTATCCAGAAGGCTCTTGGTGGCCGTCTGCAGGAAGCTTTCCAGCTTGCGCTTGAGCTCCTGAGCGTCAGGTGCATCAGGCACCTCCTCGGCATGCGGCTTGGCGCCAAGGCTATAGGTCAACAACTTGGCAGGCATTTCCGTCGGTTCGATCAGAATGCGGTTGCCGCTGATGATCGCGACCACCTGCTCGCTGCCCGACGGTTTGATCACGCCAAACCCCTTGTCGCCCTCTGGCAGATTGAGCAGATCGCGGCCCCAGCACTGGTTGCGGTTCAGGCCACCCAGACGCCCCATGATGGTCGGCACTACGTCGACCTGCGTACCCACGATGCTGCTGCGCTGACCGAACTTCTCCTGCACACCAGGACCGATCAGCAGCAGAGGCACGTTGAAACGGCCCAGGTCCATTTCGGTCAGTTGCTTGTCGTTACCAAAACCATGGTCGCCCAGTACCACGAACAGCGTGTTCTTGAAGTATGGCTCTTTTTTGGCCTTCTCGAAGAACTGGCCCAGCGCCCAGTCGGCATAACGCATGGCGGTCAGATGCTCGTCCAGCGAACCGTGGCCGGTCACGCGCTCGACCGGCAGCGGATCCGGCAAGGCATACGGCGTGTGGTTGGACAGGGTCTGCAGCAGCGCATAGAACGGCTTGCCGTCCTGACGGGCCTTGAGCTCCTGCGCACCCCGATCGAACATGTCCTGGTCGGAAACACCCCAGGTCGGATCGGAGAACACCGGATTGACGAAGTCCTCGCGACCGACAAAGTTGGTCATGCCCTGGTTGCTGAAGAAACCGGACTGGTTGTCCCAGGCAAAGTTGCCGTTATAGACGTAGACGTCATCGTAGTTACGCCCCGTGCTCAGCAGTTGCGGGAGGCCTGACAGCTTGTGACTGCCTTCCGGCGTCTGCATCAGGTACTCGAAGCCCGGCAGGTTCGGGAAGCACGCCATGGTGGCGAACATACCCTGGTGGGTGTGAGTGCCGTTGGAGAAGAAGTGATCGAACAACAAGCCTTCCCTGGACAACTTGTCGAAGTACGGCGTGATATTGGCATCGCTGCCCAGAGCCCCCACCGAATGGCCGGCGAAGCTTTCCATCAGGATGACCACCACATTGCGGATCGGCAAGGTGTTCTCTGCCGGCGGCGTGAAGTCGCGGCGCACAGCGGCAATATCCGGCTCGACCAGCTTGTCGTGCGGGGTCAGCAGCATGTCGCGCACGGTCTGCTGGGCCTCGTTCTGTGGCAGCGTGGCTTTCCAGATGTTGTCGCGATCTTCGGACATCCGGCTCTTGGCTGCAGTGATCAACGTCAGTGTGCCGTTGAGACCCAGCTGATTGGCGAAGTTGGAGTCAGTGGTGTAAGCGTCACCCCAGCGCAGCGGCGGGCCCTGGCGCAGGGTGCCACGGATGCAGACCACCATGACCAGCAACACCAGAACGAATACGCCGACGCGCATGTACCACGGCGCAACGGAGCGAGTGCCCGCCGAGCTGGCGTTTGCAGCAAGGCGTGGACGGGTTGCACGATCAATGCCCTTGAACACCAGACTCAGCAGCCAGGTCACCACTGCCCAGGCCAGCAGGTAGCGCACCACCGGAAAGCCGTACCAGAGCATGCTCAGAACGGTCTTTGGGTCTTCCTTGACATATTGAAACACCAGCCCGTTCAGGCGCTGGTGGAACTCACGATAAAAATCCATTTCCATCAAGCCGAAAAACAGCGTGATGCTGCCGACCAGGGTCAGCCAGAAACGGAAGAACCCGCGTGCCGCCATGGCCCGGGCGCTGAACAGCGACAGCACCAGCGGAATGAGCAGGTACATGGTCAGGCGCAGGTCGAAACGTGTGCCGTTGAAAAGCGCTTCAAGGAACGTCGAGGCTGGCGTGTCGCCAATCATCTCGCGGTTGTAGACCAGCAGACCGATACGCAACAGTGTGTACATCACCATCAGAGCGAAGCCGCTGAGCAGGATGTAAGCCAGATGCGATTTGACAGTCGGGTTTTGCAGGCGGGCTTGCCGATGAATCTGGGCGTCCGTTTTGGCCATGGTTGTCAGGATCCGGTGGAGTCAGGAGTAGGTTCAGGGTGCAGCACCGCCCTCCTTCAAGAGAGGGGCGGTGTGCGACAGGGCGCAGATATTACTTGATTGCGGGTCGTCAGGGGCCTGAGCAGCCCATGAAGACGCTTGCCTGTTCAGCTTCGCGCGCAATTCTGGGACAGAACGTGTGAAATTTCTGTCGCCAGCCGCGCGTATCAACGTCTTTCAGGGCCAACCCGGCTGGGCAACGCCGTATCGATGGTCAGTCGTTGCTGGCCTTGCTCACAGCCTGCAATACGTACTGCGGCAAGGCGAATGCGCCGATATGAACTTCAGGGTTGTAATAGCGCGTAACAATACCGCTGCCGGTGAAACGCTGACGCAGGGTTTCCACCGGCAGTTTGCGGTAGCTCTTGTCAGTTGCGCCCCACGCGAAGGTCATCGCCCCGCCGATATAGGTCGGGATGGCAGCCTGATAGAAGTGCCAGTCGGCAAACAGACCGTTCATGCGCCCGGCCGTGGTCTGCACACCGCTCAATTGCATGAATGGCGTGCCGTTCTGGGTCACCAGAATGCCGCCTTCGTTCAAGCAGCGATGGCAGGCCTGATAGAAGTTTTCCGAGAACAGCACTTCACCGGGGCCGATCGGGTCGGTGGAGTCGGAGATGATCACGTCGAATTTCTCGTCAGTCGTCGCGACAAAGCGCATGCCGTCGTCGATGACCAGATTCAGACGCGAATCGTCAAAGGCGCCGTTGGAGTGATTCGGCAAAAACTCTTTGCACATCTCGACCACCGTGGCGTCGATCTCGACCATGGTGATATGTTCGACCGTCAGGTGCTTGGCCACTTCACGCAACATGCCGCCGTCGCCACCGCCGATGATCAGTACACGCCTGGCGGCACCGTGAGCCAGAATCGGCACGTGGGTGAGCATTTCGTGGTAGATGAACTCATCCGCCTCTGTGGTCTGGATGACGCCGTCCAGAGCCATGACACGGCCCATGCGCGGGTTCTGGAAGATCACCAGATGCTGGTGTTCGGTGCGCACTTCGTGAAGCATTTTTTCCATACGAAAGCGCTGGCCGTAGCCTTCGTACAACGTTTCCTGATAATCGCTCATGGGTAAGCTCCCGCTGGGTACTGATGACAGGACGGCCGACCGCCCGCAACAAAGGCGCGCATTCTACGTCGAGGAGCATGACAGGTCGAACCTCTGTGCAGCTTATCCCATGCAGATGACTGCTCCCTTAAACGAAAAACGCCTGATTACCGGGGCAATCAAGCGTTCCTTTGCAGCCTGTCGACGTATCAGATGCGTACGTTGCCGCGCGGCCCGAGAATTGCCCAGATGATCAGGCCCACAACAGGCAACAGCACGATCAGCAATACCCAGAGGATTTTCTTGCCGGTCTCTGCGCCGCTTTTCAAGACATTGATGATGGCCCAGATATCGAGCGCCAGAATGATCAAGCCGACCAGGCCATTGAAGCTAGAACCCATGGTGTTGCCCCTAATTGAATGCTTACCTTCCTAGGATAGTTGCGCCGTTCGGGGGTTCCGTTGAACCAACCTTATATTCTCGGGCTCCCAATCGGGGTCAACTTCGCATTTCATCCGCCATCGCTTTCAACCCTCACAAAGGTAGCCGTTTTCATGCCAACGCCCGCACACCCCCGAACGCCCTGGGCGACATGGTCCAGCCATCTTCAGGGCAGCCCGCTGGTAAGCCTGGGCTTCGCGCTCGCTCTACTGATCGTCGCCGGCCTGATCGGCATCAGCCTCTACAACGCCTTCTACGGCACCAGTCAGGTCAACTTCAATCATGCATTGCTCGGCGGGACAGCCGGTTTTCTGGCCACAGCACTGGGCGCGATCATGGCCGTCGCCCTGCGCAACGTCTCGCAACGCGCTCAGGACATCATGCTCGGCTTTGCCGCTGGCATGATGCTGGCTGCCAGTTCGTTCTCGCTGATACTGCCGGGGCTGGAGGCCGCAAGGGACATTACCGACAGCGGACCATGGGCCGCTGCAACGGTTGTCGCGGGGCTTGGACTGGGCGTGCTATTGATGCTGGGTCTGGACAAGTTCACCCCGCACGAGCATGAAAGCGTAGGTCGTCAGGGGCCCCATTCGGAGCGCATCAGTCGGGTCTGGCTATTCGTCCTGGCGATCACCCTGCATAACCTGCCCGAGGGCATGGCGATAGGCGTCAGTTTCGCCAGCGGCGACATGAATGTCGGCTTGCCGTTGACCACGGCCATCGCCATTCAGGACATTCCTGAAGGTCTGGCCATCGCGCTGGCCCTGCGTGCTACGGGGCTGTCGGCATTCAAGGCGATGCTGGTGGCTATCGGTTCAGGCCTGATGGAACCGCTGGGCGCGCTGGTGGGCCTGGGGATTTCCAGCGGCTTTGCCATTGCCTATCCGCTGAGCATGGGGCTCGCGGCAGGCGCGATGATCTTCGTGGTGTCCCATGAAGTCATCCCGGAAACCCACCGCAACGGCCATCAGACCTCGGCAACGCTGGGGCTGATGGGTGGCTTTGCAGTGATGATGTTTCTTGACACCGCCCTGGGCTAACCGCGCAACGCTTGCAGTGCAGGGGCGGCATGGATGCCGGCCAGCGCTGCCAGTTCGAGCACACGCGCCTCGTCACGACCGTAAACCAGCACTGCTTGCAATTCGTCATCCAGTGGCTGGCTGAAATTCATCAAGACATAGCCGCCCATGTCCTTGTTCATGCTGCTCAATTGAATCTGAATACGATTGAGCGCTACGAGCGGTTCGACCTTGGCCAACTGTTTCGGCTTGATGTTGAACGTCACATCCTTGCCGAACGATTGCACGATCTGCTCGAACAGCTCCATGTAGCTGTCAGCCTGGAACAGTACTGTCTCCGGCAAACTCCCCACCACCACCCATTCGCCCAACGGGATCGGAAAGGTGTCGTCGTAGTTGATATCAGGATTAGCGGTCAGAAACGCCTGAGGGTCGGCATACGCCTGCGCCGCCTCATCGGCAATATGCACGATTTCATCGTCGCCCATGCAGCCGGAGCTGACTTTGCTGATTAATTCGACCAGAGAGTCTTTCATGATGGCGATCCTGATAACGGGCAAAAAAAGAGGCGCGAAGGATAACGGTAAATCCTTCGCGCCTCTATGTTCATGCCTGAGTACTTGCGCCCATGAAGAGCATGGCCTCATGACCGGGCTGGCTGTACACCCAGTTTCGTCAACTGCTCGATGGTGACAGTCGCACCCATCGCCTGAGCGGCACCCAGTGCGTTAATGCCCTTGGCATCAGTGGCATGCGGATCTGCGCCCTGACTGATCAGGTAATCGACTATCTCGTTACGATTGAACATGGCGGCCATCATCAGTGCGGTACGACCGTCGGCAGAGGCCCCGTCCACATTGGCACCCGCCTCCACCAGCAACCGGACCACTGCCAGATCACCTTTGAACGCGGCACCGGCGATAGGGCTCTGGCCATTGTCATTACGGATTTCCGGATCGGCCCTGAAACTCAGCAGCACCCTGACCGCATCCGCATGACAGTGATAGCTGGCCAGCATCAATAGCGTGTCGCCCTTGTGATTGCGCAAATCTGCAGGCAATCCCTTTTCAAGCAGGCGCTCGAGCATGACTGCATTTCCCTGACGAGCCACGTCGAAGACTTGCTCGGCGAACTCGGCTGCTTCGTCTTCGGTCATGGTTTTCGACGGGCTGATATCTGTATCGGTCATTAAATGGCTCCTTGGCGCACGGCACTCCGGGCATTTGATGGCCCGGCAGCGATAAACACACTGACCGCAAGTCTCGCTGGCTGTTCGATCGGCATCAGAGACAGCAGCGAAATCCTCCAATACTCCGTTCTGCCCGATTGACCACGGTCAGGAACCGGCAAAATGCAGGGCGCACGATGGGCGTTCATGCAAAATGCACGAGACCTGAAAATCGATAATATTTTAACTGCTTGATTTTAAAGGATTTAATTCAAGTGCAAATACTGGCACAGACACTGCAATAGTACTTGCAAGCTTATTATCCCATGAGCAATGGAGCCGCCTGACATGACCTTTATTCAAGAAAAATTCGCTTCCGTATTCTCCGACTACACCGTCACCACCCAGCCACGTCCTGATGGTGGTGTACTGTTGTCGTTGCGTACTCACGATGGCAAACAGATCCGTCGCTCCGTGTCTTATGCTCAGTTGCACACTCCGGTTCAACTGGAATGGGTAATCAGCGCTATCCGCCGCGACCTGGCTGCACAAGCCAGCGAGTTGCCAGCCATTTCGATGCTGCAAAGCCAGCACCGCTTCGATCTGCCGACTTACCACACCCGTTGATTTTCTCGCCACCCTTTGTGGGTGGCGTCCGCTGTACGCTCTCTCATCCCTTGTTTGCCGCGATTACATTTTGTTTTCGCGGCTTTTTTTTACCCACTATTTTGGCTGCCTGTGGTTGATGAGCTATCTGATCAGACCACGGCAAAGCGCCTCACCTACTGCCTGCGCCCGATTGGCAACACCCAGTTTGGAATAAATGGTCTTGAGATGATATTTCACCGTCGACTCCGACACATCGCGGATCATGGATATCTCCCAGGCGGTTTTTCCGTCTCTGGCCCACTGCAGCACCTCCAGTTCCCGATGGGTCAGACCACGAGAACAGAATTTCAAACCCCGCGCGACGCTATGCAGCACTGGCATGAGACTGCTCATGAGGTATTTTTGTTCAGCCGAGATCATGCGTTCCACCTCGCCCAGTGTGCAGACCGATGTGACACTGTCAGTACCGCGGCAATGGTTAGTGTAGCCGTAAGAAATAGCCGGAAGCAGTCCGCCCGCCTCGACGAGCTCGTCGTAACGTGCTGAGACCGGGTATTGCCTGAATGCGTCCTGCCAGTTTATGAACCCCAGCTGATTACGGTAACAACGGATGACCGGGTCCTGGGTGATCAACTCATGCTGGCGGTAGGCCTTGCCCCAGGCATCATCGACATTGGACGTAATGAACGTCAGCAACAGCGGCCCTTTGAACTGATAGAACATCGCCCGCTCACTGCCACATTCGCGTCGCAGCCACTGGAGGGCATTTTCGATGGCGGTCTGGCCATCGAGTTCGGTGATTGTGCTTACCATCTGCTGTATCAAAAGATCCCTGCTTGCGCTTTCTGTAATGGCACTGCCCATCGCTACCGCTCCTTCTGCGCCCGTGAACGGGTACACGTGTTGTCCCTGACTCGGGGGCGATGGCGCAGAAATTACACGAATAATCGCTTTGAAGAAGGATGAGCCAAACAAACAGATTCAACGCACTTTCAGGCAGGAAACGCCTTACTCGACAGCAGGAAACGCCCTACAGAAATGGCGCGCAAGCCTTGCAGCAGGCAGATTTTCAGGCCGCGCCACCAGGGCGATGGCGCGCGTAACAGACTGGAGTCGTCTAGAAAGAAGCAGGGTCGATGAGTGCAAAGCTGCTCACACAGCGGTGTCCAGCAAGCACCCCGCCCTCACGCGCCAGACCGCAAGTGGCCATCCCGGCGGCCTGGGCAGCGTCGAGTTCCTCGACGATATCGGAGAGGAACAGAATGTCCTGGGCGGGACAGCCAATTGCTTGTGCAATTGTCCGATATGACTGCGCTTCGCGCTTGGGACCGGACGTTGTATCGAAATAACCGCTGAACAGACCGGAAAGATCACCCGCTTCGGAACAGCCGAAGATAAGCTGCTGGGCTTGAATCGAGCCTGACGAGTAAACGTAGAGACCGTAGCCCTGCTGATGCCAGAGCTTCAATGCGTCGACGGCATCCGGGTAAACATGGCCTTTGAGCACTCCCGCGTTATAGCCCTGCTCCCAGATCATGCCCTGCAATGCCTTGAGCGGCGTGGCCTTGCGGTCCTCGGCAATCCATTCCAGCAATATCGCGATAACCCTTTCGACATCGGCGGCTGGCTCATTGGCCTCGGCGCGCACTGCGTGCAGTTGCGACGATACGAGCGGCTGCCCGGCATTTTGCCGAACAAATTCGGGCAAGTGTTTTCTGGCGAATGGAAACAACACCTCGAAAACAAAACTCACTGCACTGGTAGTGCCTTCGATATCCGTGAGGACAGCTTTGATGGGCATCAGAATCGGGCTCCTGTCAGTCTTCCAGCCGTGGAAAACGGCCGGCAATATCTTCACCGGTGAAATTCGCCACCCAGCCTTCCGGGTTGTTGAACAACCGAATGGCAACGAAATGCGGATTCTCACCCATATCGAACCAGTGCCGTGTGCCGGCCGGTACCGAAATCAGGTCGTTCTTCTCGCATAGCACGGCGTACACATAATCTTCGATGTGCAGCGTGAACAAGCCCCGTCCGGCCACAAAAAAGCGTACTTCGTCCTCGCCATGCCGGTGCTCTTCAAGGAATTTGGCGCGTAACTCGGCTTTCTGCGGATGGTCACTGCTGAGACTGATGACGTCTACGGTGACATAGCCACGTTCGGTCATCAGTTTGTCGATCTGGGTACGATAGGCGCTGATCACCTCTTCCTGACTGGCACCGGGGGTGATCGGCGTTGCCGCTTCCCAGCGGTCGAACGCCACGCCGTGCTCGGCCAGCGTCGAGGCAATGTCTTCCAGATGGGTCAGCACCTTATTGGGCGTGTCGGGGCTTGAAACGTGATAAACGGACAAGCTGCTCATGGCATGAATCCTCGGTTTGGGGCACCGCCTTCCGGCTTTTACAGGCCGGTCAGGCTCACAGACTGGTTTAATACGGCGTCTTTAACGGTTCAGTACCGCGCGCATTTTCAGCTCGCACTCGAACAGAAACTCGAACGCCTCGATCTGGCGCAATGCATCACTCATTTTCGCTCCCCAGGTGTAAAGGCCGTGACCACGAATCAGGTAGCCGGCGCAATCGGGATGGGCGTCGAGCCAAGGCTGCACTTTTGCGGCGAGACGGGCAATATCCTGATCATTGTCAAAAATCGGGACCACGACCTGTGACTGATGAGTGATCACGCCATGAAAAGCCTTCTGCAGTTCATAGTCCTCGAACACCAGATGATCGGCAGCGGTCAGCCTTGAAAGCACCGTTGCGTTCACCGAGTGGGTGTGCAATACAGCACCGACCTGTGGTCTGCAGCTATAAAGCTGGGTATGCAGCAACGTTTCGGCAGACGGTTTTTTGCCTGGTTCCAGGCTGTTGCCAGCCAGATCGGTAGCCAGCACATCGTCGGGACCCAACTGGCCCTTGTGCTTGCCGGATACGGTCAGCAGCGCTTCACTGGCCGAAAGGCGGGCAGAATAATTGCTGCTGGTGGCAGGCGACCAGCCACGGCCATACAGGAAGCGCCCGGCTTCGATGATTTCCAGGCTCAGTTGTTCGCGGCTCATACACCTTCCTCTTTCTTGGGTGTGACAATCATGACGGCTGCGGCAAAGGCTGCAAGGCTGGCGATGGCAAATGTCCAGGCAGGCCCCAGCGCGTTCCAGCTATAGCCGGAGTACAGCGCGCCCAAGGCTCCACCAACACCGGACAAGGCAGCATACAGTGCCTGCCCCTGCCCTTGCTGGCGCGGGCCAAAACTACTTTGCACGAAATGAATGGCAGCGGCGTGAAAGCTGCCGAACGTAGCGGCATGCATCACCTGCGCAATCAGCAGCGCAGTCAAATGATCGGCAAACATGCCCAACAGCAGCCAGCGCAGCGCCGCCAGCAGAAAACTGGCGAACAGCACCTGGCGCACGGAAAACCGCTGCAGAATACGGCTCATTGCCATGAACATCAGCACTTCAGCCACAACGCCGAGCGCCCATAACATGCCGATGAGACCGCGGCTGTAGCCGAGTGCCTCCAGGTGCAGGGTCAAAAAGGTGTAATACGGGCCATGACTGAGCACCATCAGCGCAACGCTGACGTAAAACGCCCACACACCGGGTCTTCCCAGTTGCCGAAGAAAACCGCCCGCCTCCGCTTCCCGCGTCGACGGCGCAGGATGCGCGTTCGGAACCCACCAGCTGCTGAGAGCGATACCCGACATGATCGCCAGCACGATGTAGGGGAACAGGTCCAGGCTGAACCACTCGAACACCCGCCCCAGCACCACCACCGCAAGAATGAAGCCGATCGAGCCCCACAGCCTGATCTGGCTGTAGCGCGAGGTCTGGCCTTGAAGGTGCGCGAGGGTGATGACCTCAAACTGCGGAAGGATGGCGTGCCAGAAGAATGCATAGAGCGCCATGACCATCGCCAGCCAGGGGTAACTTTTTTCCACCAGGATCAGCGAAAATGCCAGCAGCGTGCAGAGGGCACCAGAACGCACAATTATCAGCCGGCGCCCGGTATGGTCGCCCAGCCAGCCCCAGATATTGGGGGCTACACAGCGCATCAGCATGGGAATGGCGATCAGTTCGCCGATTCGTGCGCTGGAAAAACCTAAATGGTGAAGGTAAAGGGCCATGAACGGCGCGGACAGGCCGAGCAAGGCGAAATAACACACGTAGAACCCGGACAGCCGCCAGTACGGAAGCTGTCCGCCGCAAGCTTGCGCCACGCTAGCAATCCGCGACCGTGACGGCATGCATTACAACTGCCCCAGCACAGGCGTATTGACGCTGACATCGGCGTTCTGACCGCGATGACGCAGCAGATGATCCAGCAACACGATGGCCATCATCGCCTCGGCAATCGGTGTGGCACGGATGCCGACACACGGGTCGTGCCGCCCTTTGGTGATGACGTCGGCCGCGTTGCCATCGGTGTCTATCGAGCGCCCCGGTGTGGTGATGCTGGACGTAGGCTTGAGTGCCAGGTGCGCAATGATCGGCTGGCCAGAGGAAATACCGCCGAGAATACCGCCCGCCTGATTGGACAGGAAACCCTGCGGCGTCATCTCGTCGCGATGCTCGGTGCCACGTTGCACAACGCAATCGAAACCGGCACCGATCTCCACGCCCTTGACCGCATTGATGCTCATCAACGCATGGGCCAGTTCGGCATCCAGACGATCGAAGATCGGTTCGCCAAGGCCAGGCATCACGCCTTCTGCAACCACCGTGATTTTCGCACCGACCGAGTCCTGATCACGACGTAGCTGGTCCATGTAGGCTTCCAGCTCCGGCACCTTGTCAGGGTCGGGGCAGAAAAACGCGTTGTCTTCGACGCATTCCCAGGTCTTGAACGGGATCTGGATCGGGCCAAGCTGGCTCATGTAACCCCGAATGACGATGCCCTGGGTTGCCAGATATTTCTTGGCAATAGCCCCCGCCGCCACCCGCATGGCGGTTTCCCTTGCCGAACTGCGGCCGCCGCCCCGGTAGTCGCGGATACCGTATTTGTGGTGGTAGGTGTAATCGGCGTGAGCCGGGCGGAACAGGTCCTTGATGGCCGAGTAGTCTTTGGATTTCTGGTCGGTGTTGCGAATCAGCAAACCAATGGAGGCACCGGTCGTTCGGCCCTCGAACACGCCCGAGAGGATCTCGACCTCATCGGCCTCCTGACGCTGGGTGGTGTGACGGCTGGTGCCCGGTTTGCGCCGGTCCAGATCACGCTGCAGGTCTTGCAGGTCCAGCTCCAGCCCAGGCGGGCAGCCGTCGACGATAGCGACCAGCGCCGGGCCGTGGCTTTCGCCGGCGGTGGTGACAGTGAACAGCTTGCCGAAAGTGTTGCCGGACATGCGGGCGCTCCGAAAAATCAGCCAAAAAACCAGATCGTTAAACCAAGCGCGCCAGTATACGCAGGCTGGCGGTTCAGTTCATCCTCGAACCTTCTGCCGTGGCGTGCGTCCAAGCGAGACTCCCCCCCATGATGGCCTTGCGATGTTATCCGGTAATTCCCTGTCTCGAGTTCCAAAAGCGTTGCGTCTGCTGGCCCTGCCGATGACCCTGATCCTGAGCCTCATGGCTGGAATAGCCAGTGCAGCAACGCCCAGTGCGGTGCAGCGGCAGATAACGGTGGACACCGAAAACGGCAAGCTGTATGGCACCCTGCTCATGCCCCGGTCGGACAAACCGGTTCCGGTGGTGCTGATCATTGCCGGCTCCGGCCCCACAGACCGCGACGGCAATAACCCCGAGGGCGGACGCAACGACAGCATGAAGCGCCTGGCGGTCATTCTGGCCAGCAACAACATTGCCAGCGTGCGTTACGACAAACGGGGCGTCGCGGCCAGCAAGGCGGTCACCCCGGATGAGCGCAACCTCAGCGTCGAGCGTTACGTTGCCGATGTCGGGCTCTGGGCCAGGGCGCTCAAAGCCAATCCGCGTCTGGGCCAGTTGATCTTGCTGGGCCACAGCGAGGGCGCACTGGTGGCAACGCTGGCAGCTGAGAAGGTGGGTGCAGCGGCGCTGATTTCCGTGGCAGGCACCGGGCGACCTGTGGATCAGGTGCTGCGCGAGCAGTTTCAGGAACGCTTGCCACCAGACCTGCTGCAACGCAGCAATCAGTTGCTGGACGAACTCAAGGCTGGCAAAACCGATGACAACGTGCCCGCCGAACTGGAAGTGGTATTCCGCCCCAGCGTTCAGCCTTATCTGATCTCGCTGTTCCGTCAGGACCCGGCTGCAGCGTTCGGTGCATTGCACATTCCGGCGCTGATCGTTCAGGGCCGCAATGACATTCAGGTGGGCGTAGGCGACGCCCTGCTGCTGCAAAAAGCCAGGCCGGATGCCGAATTGGCCCTGATCGACGGAATGAACCATGTGCTGCGCATCGTCCCGGATGATCTGCAGCAGCAGTTGCTGTCCTACCGTAATCCGACTCAGCCGCTGGCCAGTGAAGTCACCAGGCGGATCCTGAGCTTTATCAAAGCCCTGCCCCACCAGGAAAAAAAGATCTGACGCCCGTTAGTCGCATGCCCTTCAGTCCTGGCGGATCTGGCCGATAGCGGATTGCTGGCCTTTTGTTCCGTGACCCGTGTGCCGGGGCAAGGCCCAGGAAAGGACACCATTATGACTGACGCGAATACCATGACTGAAACCACCGCAGCACCCGCAAGCACAGAAGCCGAGGTGCCGGCACCGCCACAGCCGTGGGAAGACGTTCTGCCCGAAAACTTTCAGATGTTGCGTCTGTCGCCACTGCCTACAGACCGTGCGACAGGTGGCCGCCCCTTGCGTTTTGTGCAGTTCGGCCGCGCCGAACGGCATAGCAAGGAATTGAGTCTGCTACGCATCAATGTTCAGTTGCCGGGCCAGCGGGTTCGCAAGGAACAGAACAATCTGGATGTCTGGGCCGACCACGAGAAACGCACGGTGCGTTTTGGTCCCGAGTCAGGCCTGCAGATCGAGCCGTGGAACCGTGGCATCGGTCGCTTCATGATTGCCCATGCGGTGCATTGGGCACAGAAAAGATGGTCGTCCTACAAGATTGAAGGTGTGGCCCTGGCGAGCAAGGACGGCCTGAACGAGGACACACGTCTGCGACGCGACCACTTCCTGCGCACCCTGGGCTTTGAGGTGGCTTACGCCGATGCCCAGCACATGAAAGGCACCATCAAGGACGTCCATGTCGGCAATCTGCACAGCACCTGGAACAATGACAAGGTGCAGATCATCGAGATTCTCGAAGCCTCGCAAATGCTCGAGAAGGCTGAAAAGAACCTGATCGAGCAGGAAGTGATCATTCGCCAGCATGAAGACCGGGTCGGCAAGTACAAGCGCGAAGACGCCGGTCTGCGCTTCACGATCGCCTGCCTGGTGACCTTCGCAGTCTTTCAGGCGGGCCTGTTGATCTGGATCGCGACCCATCGCTGATAAAAAGGGGCTCGTTTCAGCCCCGTCGACTTCAAATCCGCGACTGGAACAGTGCCTGGTGACTGCGGCACTGTTCTGCGGTCAGCATGAACACACCGTGACCACCCCGCCGGAAGTCCAGCCAGGCGAAATCGACTTCCGGGTATAGCGCCTGCACATGCACCTGACTGTTGCCTACTTCGACGATCAACAGCCCCTTGTCGGTCAGATGATCGGCGGCCTGAGCGAGCATGCGGCGCACCAGGTTCAGACCGTCGCTGCCACAGGCCAGCGCCAGCTCCGGCTCGTGCTGATACTCATCGGGCATGTCGGCAAAATCTTCGGCATCCACGTAAGGCGGGTTGGACACAATCAGGTCGAAGCGCTGGCCCGGCAAACCGTCGAAACCATCGCCCTGAACGGTGTAGACGCGATCCTCCATGCCATGACGCTCGATGTTCTGGTTGGCGACTTCCAGCGCATCGTAAGACAGGTCGGCCAGCGCCACTTCGGCTTCCGGAAACTCATCGGCACAGGCGATACCGATACACCCGGAACCCGTGCAAAGGTCCAGAATGCGCGCTGGCTCGCTCGCAAGCCAGGGCGCGAAACGCTCTTCAATCAGTTCGGCGATAGGCGAGCGCGGGATCAGTACCCGATCATCGACAATGAACGACATCCCGCAAAACCAGGCTTCGCCCAGCAGGTAAGGCGTCGGCACGCGGTCATCGATGCGGCGTTTGATCAGGCGTTGCAGTTCGGATATCTCGTCGACTTCCAGACGGCAATCCAGATAGCTGTCGGCGATTTCCCAAGGCAGGTGCAGTGCGCCCAGCACCAGTTGCCGCGCCTCATCCCAGGCATTGTCAGTGCCATGACCGAAAAATACGTCTTCCTCGTGAAAGCGGCTGACGGCCCACCGAATATGGTCGCGCACGGTACGCAAACGGGAAGTGATCATGGAAAAACTCCTTGGAAAGACGACGAGCTGCTGTGAGACGACTCACGGTGGAAAGTCCGGTTCCGGACAACGTACATTCTTCGTCCCCGGCAGGCGTGGAAGTTTCCATGATTAGTGTACTGTCATCAAGGCAAACCGCCAGCCACCTGCCCGCCCAACTGCCCTGCAGGCCATAAAAACCGTGGCCTGCGATGGTTACCATTCCCAGAACGCCTCAGCCAGAGGACAATGTCGCAAAAGCCCCACACCAAGGAGCCCGTGAATGTCCGATTTAAAGACCATGTTCCAACTCAGCGGCCGGGTGCATGCGCCCGCCAATCTGAGCAATGCGACGCTGATCATCATCGACGCCCAGAAAGAATACCTCAGCGGCCCGCTGGCGCTGACCGGCGTCGACGAGGCTCTGGCCAATATCTGCCAATTGGTCGATAAGGCACGCGCAGTCAAATGCCCGATCGTTCACATTCGCCATCTGGGCACCGTGGGCGGCCTGTTCGATCCACAGGGCGACCGTGGTCAACTGGTGCCCGAACTGGTGCCGCAAGGTGACGAACATCTGGTCGAAAAACGCCTGCCCAATGCCTTCAACGGCACCGGCCTGCACGAGCTCCTGCAAAAACTGGGTCATCTGGACCTGATCGTCTGCGGCTTCATGAGCCACTCGAGTATCAGCACCACGGTTCGCGCCACCAAGGACTATGGTTATCGCTGCACACTTGTCGACGATGCCTGCGCAACCCGTGACCTCCCTGGCCCGCACGGCGTGGTCAGCGCACAGGTCGTGCACCGAACCGAAATGGCAATCATGGCCGACAACTTCGCCACACTGGCACTGACCAAAGACCTTATCTGATCCCTGCCGGCCCCAGGCTCTGGACGAGAAATCGGCGAGAAGGTCAGGCAGGGCAAAAACAGGCGAGGAACGGCCGGGGTCGCGTTCGGCTTTACGAGTTTTACATGAGCATTCTGATCGGACTCGCGCTCGAGCCTGTTTTTAACGCAGCGTCATCAAGCGCAGCCACTTTAAGTACAGAGCCCAGGGGTTGTGTGAGCATACTCAGATAACCGCCCATCCCTTGCCGGCCTGGATCACCCCGGAGGCGGGAACAACCCCTTCTGATCCTGGTCAGAGCGCCGATACTCCATTGAGCCGATACCTGTTTGAGGAAAAGGCATGAAAACGTCAGATGGTTTCGATGCACGTCGCCTGCGCCCCAAGGGTCAGGGCAACTGGGGCAAGCGCATCGGCACGCTGATCGCGCTGCTTTTGCTAGCGTCGGGCGTGTTGATGACAGTAGCGGGTGTATCCAGCCTGACCGTTCATCCGCAGATGCTCGGGGAATTGAACGCCAGCCCGGGAGGTGCCGCCTTTGTCGCTGTCGGCGGGTTGCTGGTGCTGTATCTGGGCACCTGGCTCTGGCGTCGCTGCCGCCGCCAGCGCAGTGCCAGTGGCCTGAGCATCTCCGCGCACCTGATGAAAAAACACAACTGACCGTCTCGCTTGAGCGGTTAGAATAGCCCCCTTCGCGGAGGCCTCATGCAAGACGACGATTTTTCCCTGTTCAGAAGCGAGACGCGTGGCGTAAAGCCGCTCAAGCATGAACACGCCGATGTCGGCAAACCCAGAACCGATCGAAAAATGCTGGCCCGCCTGCGCCAGTCGGCCACTGTGCGTACCGATTCAGTCACCGTCGACGGTTTGTCGGATCAATTCGTCATCGACGTCGGTCCTGAAGATGTCCTGAGCTGGTCGCGCGACGGCGTGCAGGAAGGTCAGATGCGCAAGCTGAAACTCGGGCAGATCAGCTTCGAGGGCAGCCTGGACCTGCATGGCATGAGCGTGGAGGTGGCGCGCGAGACGCTGTGGGAGTTTCTGGCTGAAGCGACCCGTCTGGAAATACGTTGCGTACGTGTCACCCACGGCAAGGCGGTACGCCTGGATGGCAAACGTCCGATGATCAAGAGCCACGTCAACACCTGGCTTCGTCAGCATTCGCATGTACTGGGCTTTTGTTCATGCCTGGCCAAACATGGCGGCGCGGGTGCGGTTTACGTGATACTCAGACGCACGATGATGGAAGGACGCGACGAGTAGAACTCGCCGCGCCTGCACGTGACTCAGCGACCCGGGCCAGGACCACCCGGACCAGGGCCACCGCCTTCATGGTGCCCGCCGCCACCGCCGCCATGCCCACCCGGTCCCGGCCAGAACGGCCAGCATCCGGAAACGGACGACAGAACGATCGCGAACAACGCTATTTTTGCTACTCGACTCAACATCGGGCTTTACTCTCTCGACAGGCAATGAATGGATGACCTGCACACTCAGACAGCGCTGTCCGAAGGAAGTGGGTAGCGATCTGGTCGCCTGCGTGTAAGCGATACGATACAAAGCGCCAGCCGCACTGTTGATTTGCAGCGCTGCCGTGCACCCGTACTCTTGCGTAAGTTACTATGTGCGCATCCGCGAAGGGCCTGCCCTCGCACCCATCGAAACCCACACGGAAACACACTCCTGTGACACTGGAACAGAATTACACCGCCATACTCGGGCAACTGGGCGAGGACGTCTCGCGTGAAGGCCTGCTGGACACCCCCAAGCGTGCCGCCAAGGCCATGCAGTATCTGTGTCGCGGTTACGCGCAAACCCTGGAAGAAGTGACCAATGGCGCGCTGTTCAGCTCCGATGCGAGCGAAATGGTGATGGTCAAGGACATCGAACTTTATTCGCTGTGCGAACACCATCTGCTGCCGTTCATTGGCAAGGCACATGTAGCCTACATTCCAAAGGGCAAGGTACTTGGCCTGTCAAAGGTGGCACGGATCGTCGATATGTACGCCCGTCGCCTGCAGATCCAGGAAAACCTCAGCCGTCAGATCGCCGAAGCCATCCAGCAGGTTACCGGTGCGCTGGGCGTTGCAGTGGTTATCGAGGCCAAGCACATGTGCATGATGATGCGCGGCGTCGAGAAGCAGAACTCGGCGATGATCACCTCGGTGATGCTCGGCGAATTCCGTGAAAACGCCGCTACCCGTAGTGAGTTTCTCAGCCTGATCAAGTGACCGGTCGAGCCTGGGTTCACTTGCCTTCGAGCACGCTGAACGTCCGGCTGATCTGCGCCACTGCCCGCAAGAGGTATGACCGTGTTCATGAAAGCGTTAAGAACAGGCCTTGGCCAACTCGTCATCGGTATCGACTTCCTGACCCGACCAGGCAGGAAAAAACGTGATCCGCAGGCCCAGGCGGCTGTAGCCGAGGCGGCTCAAAACCTGACGCTGTATCAGTTCCACGCCTGCCCTTTCTGCGTAAAGACCCGTCGCACCCTGCGCCGTCTCAACGTTCCTGTCGCCCTGCGCGATGCGAAGAACAATGAACTTGATCGCCAGACCCTGCTCAACGAGGGCGGTAAAATCAAGGTGCCCTGCCTGCGGATCGAAGAAGGCGACAAGACGGTCTGGATGTACGAATCCAAGGTGATCATCGACTACCTGAACCAGCGGTTCGGGGCGATCTGAGCTCGACCTGCCCGACGTATCTCAACGCGGGCAACCGTCCTCGCGACAGGCGACATAGGCTTGCAGCTGCTTTAGCCGCACGCGAGTCTGGTCAGCCAGGCACTGCGACTGCAGCAACGGCCAGATGGAGCCTGAATCCTCGGGCTTGCCTGCCTGATACAGACAATCGGCATCACGCAAGGCTATCCACTTCAGTTGTGCATCCTTGAATGCCTGCTTTTTGGCAGGTGTCTTCAGCCATGCCATCTGAGCGTTGTACTGCTTGTTGAGATCGGCATCGAGCGCTGCCAGCTCATTGGCAGCGCACTCATTCATGCTTGCCTGATTGGCGTCGCAATCCTTCGCCTGGGCCGAGCAGCCGATACCCAGAGCAATGAAAGCGGCCAGCAAAACTATTGAAACGCGCATAGATGTCCTTTTTTGATCAACGGATACATCAATCCAGCATACCGACGTAACCTGGCTGTGCCTTGACGCGATCCAGCCAGCGCCGAATCCCGGTATAGGGTGCCAGATCGAAACCACCCTGATGAGCGACATGGGTGTAGGCATACAAGGCAATATCGGCGATGGAGAAATTGTCACCGACCAGAAACGGTGTGCGATCCAGTTGCTGTTCCATCACCGCCAGCGCGCGATAGCCGGACTTCTGCATGGCGCGATACTCGGCCATACGCTCGGCGGGCAAGCCCAGATAAAACTGGATGAAACGAGCGACTGCGACAGAAGGCTCATGGCTGTACTGCTCAAAGAACTGCCACTGCAGCACCTGAGTACGCAGCCGTGGTTCGACCGGCAGATACGAAGAGCCGTCGGCAAGGAAATTGAGAATAGCATTGGACTCCCACAGGCAGGTGCCGTCTTCCAGCTCCAGCACCGGGATCTTGCCGTTGGGATTCTTTTCCAGAAAAGCCGGGGTCTGGGTTTCGCCGTTGAGAATATCGACCGGCACCCACTCGTACTCACTGCCCAGCAGATTGAGCATCAGCTTGACCTTGTAGCAATTGCCCGAGTTGTAATCGCCATAAACCTTGTACATCGCCCTGCTCCCTTGATGTGTCTGCGTTGCCGGATCGAGTCAGGCGGCTTTTAGATTTTGTGCTGCCCGAACCACGGAAGCCAGTCGTTTTATGCCCTCATCCAAACGCGCCGGGTCGATATGACTGAAATTAAGGCGCAGATGTCCATGATTGGCGTCCGGATCAGCAAAAAAGGGTTCGCCCGGCATGAACGCCACGTCCTGCGCAAGCGCGGCATCCAGCAAGGTCCGGGTGTCCAGCGGCTGTTTCAGGGTCAGCCAGAAGAACAGCCCGCCTTGCGGACAGTTCCACTCGGCCAGATCCGAAAAATGCGTCTGCAACGTGCGTTCAAATGCATCCCGGCGACCGCGATAAAACTCGCACAGCGTCACCAGATGCTCACGATAGTGCTCAGTGCCAATCCACTGCAAGGCCTGCCACTGGCCAAGGCGGTTGGTATGCAGGTCGGCTGACTGTTTCAGCCGCAGCAAATGTGGAAACAGATCGGGACTGGCGATCAGATAACCCACGCGCAGGCCGGGTAACAGCGTTTTGGAGACCGTACCGGTGTAGATCCAGCTGGCTGTCTTCAAGCGGCTGACAATCGGCTGCGCACTGCCGCCGTCAAAGCTCAACTCACGATACGGCTCATCCTCGATCAGGGTGACGCCGAACTCGTCGAGCAAGGCCGCAACAGCCTCGCGACTGGCCTGGCTGTAGCGCACTGCGGAGGGGTTCTGGAACGTCGGGATCAAGTAGGCGAACGCTGGCGTGTACTGTTCAAGACGCTGCCGCATGGCCAGCAGGTCTGGACCTTCAGCCTGCAACGGCACCGTGATGCAGTCGGCGCCAAACAACTGAAATATCTGCAGCGCCGCCAGATAAGTGGGCGCTTCAAGCAGAATTTCGGTGCCTTTGTCGATGTACAGCTTGGCCGCCAGGTCCAGCGTTTGCTGGGAGCCACTGACCACCATCACCTGACTGGCATTACAGGCAATACCCATAGCGCGGGCATCGGCAGCCAGTGCTTCACGCAGTTCGGGCTCGCCCTCGCTCATGCCGTACTGGCCCAGGGCAACAGGCATGTCCGCCCACTCGACCTTGGGCAGCATCGACTCGGCAGGCAGACCACCAGCGAACGACATCACTTCCGGGCGTTGAGCGGCGGCGAGGATCTCGCGAATCAGAGAACTTTTCAGACGGCAAACGCGTTCGGAGAAAGCCATGACAGTTACCTGTAGCCGGGGCAATTGAAAATAAGTCAAACTGGTTGACTCAAATTACGACGATCAACCCGGACACGTCAACATGCTTGACCTTAAAAAACCTGCCAATCAACAAATGGCCATGGAAGCCTTCTTCTTCGGCTATCAGGCATTCACTGCCAAGGCAGATGAAATGCTCGACAGACGTGGCTTCAGCCGCGTGCATCAGCGCATCGTTTTTTTCATCGCTCGCTATCCCGGCCTGAGCGTCAAGGAGCTGCTCACCGTTCTGGGCGTGAGCAAGCAGGCGCTTAACGCCCCGCTTCGCCAACTGATCGCCATGGACCTGGTCCACAGCACAGCCCCTGAGACCGACAAGCGCAAACGGCTGCTGGGGCTCACCGAAGAAGGCACCCGTTTCGAGCAGGCGTTGCGGCGCGAACAGGTCAAGCTGTTGCAGCGCGTGTTCGCCGAAGCGGGTCAGGAAGCGGTGGACGGCTGGATGACGGTCAATCTGGCACTGGGGCAGACACTGCAATCCGGGGCCTGCCCCACCGGACCTGACGCCGAGTAAATGTCACTGTTGCAACTGTGCCGCCATTTACTCGCATCGCTGTATCGCAAGGCCGAGCGGCCATACGTTTAGGCTTGGCGGCCTTTGCTACCTGCCCGCTTCAAGGAACGCCCTGCATGAACCAGCCCCTCAAGGCGTCATTGCGCCCGCTGACAGACTCATCGCCGTCCTCGGTGGTTGCCGGCTTCATTGCCATGATGACGGGTTGCACCAGTTCACTGGTGCTGATGTTTCAAGCCGCACAGGCGGCCGGCCTGAGCAGCGTGCAGATTTCGTCCTGGCTGTGGGCTTTATTCATGGGCATGGCGGTGTGCAGCATCGGCCTCTCGCTGCGCTATCGCATGCCGATTACCGTGGCATGGTCGACACCCGGCGCGGCGCTGTTGATCACAAGCCTGGGTGGCGTGGCATACCCACAGGCAATTGGCGCATTCGTGACCAGCGCGCTGCTGGTCATCCTTTGCGGTGTGACCGGCAGTTTCGAGCGCATCGTGCGGCGCTTGCCAGCCTCGCTGGCTGCTGCCTTGCTGGCCGGAATCCTGTTCAGGATAGGCAGTGAAATCTTCATCGCCGCCCAACACCGCACCAGCCTGGTCCTGAGCATGTTTTTCACGTACCTGGTGGTCAAGCGTCTTTCTCCACGCTACTCGGTTCTGCTGGCACTGCTGGCAGGCGTCGGAGTATCCGGTGTGCTGGGCCTGCTGCACATTGGCGATCTGGCACTGGAAGTGGCCATGCCGGTGTGGACTACCCCCGAGTTTTCATGGGCAGCAACGGTCAGCATCGGCATTCCGCTGTTCGTGGTGGCCATGACCTCGCAGAACATGCCCGGTGTGGCGGTATTGCGCGCCGACGGTTACTACCCGCCTGCCTCACCGCTGATATCGGTGACAGGTTTTGCCTCTTTGCTGACCGCGCCGTTCGGATGCCACGGGATCAACCTCGCGGCCATCAGCGCCGCAATCTGCACCAGCCCTCATGCACACGAAGACAAATCCAGACGCTACACAGCGGCGATCTGGTGCGGAGTCTTCTACGCCATCGCAGGGGTCTTCGGCGCCACACTGGCAGGCCTGTTCAGTGCATTCCCCAAGGAGCTGATGATTTCGATTGCTGCACTGGCACTGCTTGGCTCGATTACCAATGGCCTGACCGTAGCCATGGCCGAGCCCCGCGAGCGCGAACCGGCACTGATCACCTTTATGGTGACGGCCTCGGGACTGACACTGTTCTCCATCGGCTCGGCATTCTGGGGCATTGTCGCGGGGTTGCTGACCTTGCTGATCCTGAATGCACGCAAGGCCGAATGAAGCAGCCTCAGGCAAACGGCAATAGAGCGATCAACTGCGGGCAGCCGCCGATACCAACAAGGTTCCGGCGTCTGCGTCGAGTATTGCCTGCGTTCCCAAAGGCACAGCCTGATTGAACTCCCCATGCCCAACCGGCAAGCCGCCGAGCACCGGAATGCCCAGACTGCCCAGCCGCTCCAGCAACACATCGGCCGGGCTGATGGTGCCGCCGGTGTTCGCGGCAGGGGTAAACTCGCCGATCGCAATACCTGCCAGATTCGCGAGGATGCCGCAGTTGCCCAGGTGGGTCAGCATGCGATCGACCCGATAGGCCGGTTCGTTGACCTCTTCGATGAGCAAAATCGCACCGGCCATGTCGGGCATGAACGGCGTGCCCACCGAGGTGTCGAGGATGCACAGGTTGCCGCCAAGCAGCAGCCCCTGAGCGCTGCCACCGGTTCTGACCCTGGCTGTCGGCGAGCCAGCATCGGCCTTGAGCAGCACCGGCTCTGTACTCATCAGCACATGGCGCAGGCCGCTGACGAACAGACCGCCACGTTCCAGCTGCGAAGCGACCGGCCCGTGAACAGTGGCCAGGCGCGCATGGTTCCACAACGCCCCGTGCAACGCGGTGATGTCGGAAAATCCGCTGACCAGTCTGGGATCGCGACGCACGGCATCCATGTCCACCTGCTGGACGATTCGCTGCACTCCATAGCCGCCACGGGTGCAGATAACCGCGCGAATCTCCGGATCGGCCAGCGCTGCGTTGAGGTCGGCGAGCCGTTCCTCGTCGGTCCCCGAATAGAACGAGTATTTGCCCAGTGCATGCGGGTAGACACGCGGGCGCAGGCCCCATCCCTTCAATACCGCAACCGCAGCGTCGATCTTGCCGGCGTCTACCGGCCCCGCAGGCGATACCAGGGCCACGGCGTCGCCAGCGCGCAGGACCTGAGGATGAAGCGTGGGTACAGAGATGGCAGGCATTACGGTCATCCAAGCGTTATCGAACGACGAATCTAGAACACCACCGCACGTGACTCAAGCCATATCGGCATCCACCTTTTTCGCAGGAAGATCAATCTGAACGCCAAAGCCGCAGCGGACTCCTATCAATCATATGGATCAAACGGCATTCGCTTGATGATCGCTTCTTGCCTGAGTATCGTTGTGAGCGTTTGATTCCACCCTTGAACCATTTTTGGAGACCCTGCCATGACTGATCTATCCAATCGCCAATTTCTGCTCGCCAAGCGTCCTTCGGGCGATGTGCGCCGCGATGACTTTACCTATCAGCAAGCCCCGGTCCCTTCTCTTGCAGACGGCCAGATTCTGGTCAGGAACAAATACCTGTCACTGGACCCGGCAATGCGCGGCTGGATGAACGAGGGAAAATCCTATATTCCGGCCGTAAAGCTGGGCGAAGCAATGCGCGCACTGGGCGTGGGCGAAGTGCTTGAATCGAAAAACCCGAAATTCAAGGTGGGTGATCATGTACAGGGCGCCGTCGGTGTGCAGGACTATTTTGCCGGCGAGCCGAAAGGCTTCTACAAGGTCGATACCAGCCTGGCGCCGCTGCCGCTTTATCTGTCGGCACTGGGCATGACCGGTATGACTGCCTACCTGGCGCTGCTGGATGTGGGTCAGCCCAAAAGCGGCGACACTGTAGTGATTTCCGGCGCTGCGGGCGCAGTCGGCAGCGTGGCCGGACAGATTGCCAAGCTCAAGGGTTGCCGGGTCGTCGGCATTGCAGGGGGCAAGGAAAAATGCCGCCTGTTGACCGAGGAACTGGGCTTCGACGCAGCCATTGACTATAAATCCGAAGACGTCATGGAGGGTTTGAAGCGTCATTGCCCGGACGGGGTAAATGTCTATTTCGACAATGTCGGCGGCGACATTCTGGACGCGGCGCTCAGCCAGCTGGCGGTTGGCGCACGCGTGGTGATCTGCGGTGCCATCAGTCAATACAACAGCACCACGGCGATCAAAGGCCCGGCCAACTACATGTCATTGCTGGTCAACCGCGCGCGCATGGAAGGCTTTATCGTACTGGACCACCCCGAGCGCTTTGCAGAAGCCGGTCAGGTGATGGCAGGCTGGATCAAGGAAGGCAAGCTCAAGAGCAAGGAGCATATCGTCGACGGCCTCGAGACTTTCCCGGAGACCTTCCAGATGCTGTTCAGCGGTGAAAATCAGGGCAAGCTGATATTGAAAGTGGAATAAACCGGCAAGGCAGACACCTCACGCTCCGGCGTAAAGGTGCCTGACGTGACGCGCGGCGTTCATCCGGTCAGGCCAGCTCGGCAACCACCGCCGCCAGGGCCTTCGCCGGATCAGCTGCCTGGCTGATCGGGCGGCCGATGACAAGGTAATCGGAACCCGCATCCAGCGCCTGGCGCGGGGTCAGAATGCGGCGCTGGTCGTCTTGCGCGCTACCTGCCGGACGAATGCCGGGCGTTACCAGCTGCAACGATGGATGAGCAGACTTGAGCGCCCGGGCTTCAAGCGCCGAGCAGACCAGGCCGTCCATCCCGGCCTTCTCGGCCAACGCTGCGAGGCGCAGCACCTGTACCTGCGGATCGATGTCCAGGCCGATCCCGGCAAGGTCTTCACGCTCCATGCTGGTCAGAACGGTCACGCCAATCAGCAATGGCTGGGGACCGGTGCGTTGCTCCAGCACTTCCCGACACGCCGCCATCATGCGCAGTCCGCCTGAACAATGCACATTGACCATCCACACCCCCATCTCGGCAGCGGCCTTGACCGCCATCGCTGTGGTGTTGGGGATGTCGTGGAATTTGAGATCCAGAAATACCTCGAAGCCCTTGTTGCGCAAGGTCTCGACAATGTCGGCCGCGCAGCTGGTGAACAGCTCCTTGCCGACCTTGACCCTGCACAAATCGGGATCGAGCTGATCAGCCAGCCGCAAGGCGGCTTCTCGGGTCGGGAAATCCAGGGCGACAATGACAGGAGTCTGGCAGGCGGACATGAGCGTGGTCTCAGGTAAGTCGAAATCGGCGCGCATTGTAGCCGAACCGGCGAGTCGACGGGACCCGTAGATCGGCATTTGGCAGAAGACCGTCTTCAATCGTCCTGATTCGCTGCCCCCCTGACGATCACCGCCGCGCCATTGCGCACCAAACCTGCACAACACTGTAAATCCTCGCGTGTCAGCATTCTGTAAACGACCCGTTTTGAAGCAACACGACAGTGATCCGTGCACTGGCACGGCCTCTGCAACAGGATGTTTCAACGATTATCGAATCTCAGGGAGATGACCATGAGCACGCAACTCAAGCCGACGCTGGGCACCATTCATTTATGGGGGATCGCTGTCGGGCTGGTGATTTCCGGCGAATACTTCGGCTGGAGCTACGGCTGGGGCGTAGCCGGTACATTGGGCTTTTTGGTAACAGCCCTGATGGTTGCAACCATGTACACCTGCTTCATCTTCAGCTTTACCGAACTCACTACAGCCATCCCGCATGCGGGTGGCCCGTTTGCCTACAGCCGTCGCGCGTTTGGCGAAAAAGGCGGACTGATCGCCGGCATGGCCACCCTGATCGAGTTTGTTTTCGCACCGCCGGCGATTGCCATGGCCATCGGTGCGTATCTCAACGTGCAATACCCGGGTCTGGACCCCAGACACGCAGCAGTCGGTGCCTACATCGTATTCATGGCACTCAACATCGTAGGCGTGAAGCTCGCGGCAACCTTCGAGCTGGTCGTCTGCATTCTGGCCGTCGCAGAGCTGCTGGTATTCATGGGTGTGGTTGCACCGGCATTCAGCTTCAGCAACTTCGCCCTCAACGGTTGGGCCGGCTCCCAGACATTCGGACCGCAAGCCATTGCCGGCATGTTTGCCGCCATCCCCTTCGCGATCTGGTTTTTCCTGGCCATCGAAGGCGCTGCAATGGCCGCCGAAGAAGCCAAGGACCCCAAGCGCACCATTCCGAAGGCCTACATCAGCGGTATTCTGACCCTGGTATTTCTGGCGATCGGCGTCATGTTGTTTGCCGGTGGCGTGGGTGATTGGCGCACCCTGGCCAACATCAACGACCCGCTGCCACAGGCCATGAAAGCCGTGGTCGGTAACAGCTCCGGCTGGCTGCACATGCTGGTATGGATTGGCCTGTTCGGCCTGGTTGCCAGTTTTCACGGCATCATCATGGGTTACTCGCGGCAGTTCTTCGCCCTGGCCCGTGCCGGTTACCTGCCTGCCTCACTGGCCAGACTGTCACGCTTTCAGACACCACACCGGGCAATCATCGCCGGCGGCCTGATCGGCATCGCCGCCATCTACAGCGACGGCCTGATCAATCTGAGCGGCATGACACTCACCGCAGCCATGATCACCATGGCTGTATTCGGTGCCATCGTCATGTACATCATGAGCATGCTCAGCCTGTTCAAGCTGCGCAAGACCGAACCGCTACTGGAGCGCAGCTTCCGTGCGCCAGGCTACCCGGTGGTGCCTGGTATCGCGCTCGCTCTGGCGGTCGTATGCCTGGTGGCAATGGCCTGGTTCAACATGCTGATCGGTCTGATCTTCCTGGGGCTGATGGCGATCGGCTTCATCTACTTCAGCCTGACCGCCAAATCGCGTGCAGACGCGCCATCCGATGCGATGCTCACCGGGCAATAAGTTTCGGGGTTGCGTGCAAACGCTTTTGCACGCAACCCGTTCAAGGCGCATACACTTGAACCATTGATCAGCCTCGCTGCTCAAACCGGTATCACAACAAGGAGAGCGCTATGCCCTGGTATGCCTGGTTAATTCTGCTCGTAGCCATCGGTTCGATCGTCGGCGGTCTTATGATGCTGCGCGATACGGCCAAGAAACTGCCCCTCACCGAAGAACAGCTCAAGCGCGTCCATGAGCGCAATGCAGAAATGGACGCCAAGGAAGCCAAGGACCGTTGAGCCCTTGCAGGTGGCAGGCTGAAAACCTGCCCCTGCCTAGTGACCGGACTGTGCGGTGCTGACCGGAAGCACCTTGATGTGGAGCGGCTGAAAAATCTTCGCCAGTTCCCCGTCGGCTCGCAAGGTTTCCAACAGCTGTTTGAAGTGCGGTACATCAATATTGCCGTTCGGGCGCAACAAGGCGTATTGACGATAAATCTGATCAACACGCTCGGAAACCATCAACTGCGCCGCTTCATCTTTGTTATGCGCCATGAAATCAATCAGGTAGGAACGGGTCACAGGCGCAATATCCGCTCGACCACGCACGACCATTAACAGGTTACTGTCGTGTGAGTACGTAGACGTAATCGTGAAGTGCTCGCTCAGGTACTTCTGATCGGTATTGAAGTTGGCAAATCCATAATGGTAGCCGCTGAACAATGCCAGACGTTTGTCAGACAGCGTATCGAAGTAATCCTGCCCACGGCCTTCGACTCGTCGCGCGACATAGACCTCGGCATCTTCAAGCCCCATATCCACGGTCTCGTGCGGAATATCCCTCCAGCCCCAGTCAGGGTTCTCGAAGATCGCCACGTCGAAACGCCCTTCAGTGAAGTCACGAAAACGCCGGGGCACCGAGGTGGGGATCATCACGAACTCGTAATCGTCCTGCTCGGCATTCAGGGCATCGATCAGTCTGGGCAAAAGACCGGCGTCCTCGCCTTTTTCGGGGCGCACCATATACGGAGGGAAATGGACCGCTGCCACGCGCACCACCTGCGCGGCAAATACTTGCGGCGTTGCCATGAACGGAACAAAGAGCAAGGCACCCGTTACGACCGTACGCGCGACGCCGTCGATTAACACTGCAAGTCTTTTCATAAAACACGACATCAATCAAAGCCCTCCACGCTATGCGGTTTCCTTGATTTAAACAACTGTCAAATCAACGGCGTCAGCGTTGCTCACTGTGACGGTGGTCGTGTGCATCGCCACGATAAACGTGCGTGAGGCACCAATGCGATTAACGGCGGTCACTGTAAAGGTCGTCATAAAAACGGTGATGCCCACTCGGCACATGGCGGGGGCGCAACAGGTTAATCTGACTACGCTGAAGCCGTTGATTATCGTAAGGGAGCGTGATGATGCCGCATTGGCTGGTGATTGATCTTGAGGCTACCACCGAAGAAGGTGGCTGGCCGGTCGCAGAAATGGAAGTCATCGAGATAGGCGCGACGCTGGTCAATCAGGACGGACGCGAGCTTGACCATTTCGAGCGCTTCGTACGTCCGGCACGCAGGCCGTTACTAACACATTTTTGCCGCGAGCTGACCCATATCAACCAAAGCAATATCGATAGCGCTGCGCCGCTTACTACTGTGTGGCCTCAGTTCGAGCGCTGGCTGAGCCATCACCGGGCGCGCATCGTGGGATGGGCGAGCTGGGGGGATTATGATCGCCAGCAATTGCTGGAGGAATGGCACCATCACCACCTCGACAGTGCGCTGTCGAGCATGCCGCACGTGAATCTCAAACAGCGGTTCGCCCAGGCTCGACAGTTACAAAAGCCGATGGGGCTGAACAGCGCGTTGCAACTGGCGGGCATGCAGTTTACCGGGCAGCAGCATCGGGCATTGGTCGATGCGCGTAATACCGCCCGGCTGTTGCCGTTGATATTGCCTAATTGAAGACGCCTGCACAGTCTCGTGTGTTCAGTATCAACGTGCATGGAGCGTGACGGGTTTTACCATGTTGGGCATACTGGCGGGCCATTTCCAGCCCTTTCAAAAGGAATCGCCCATGTTCAAGGTCAACGAGTACTTCGACGGCACCGTCAAATCCATCGCCTTCAGCCAGGCCGACGGTCAGGCAACCATCGGTGTCATGGCAGCGGGCGAATATGAGTTCGGTACTTCGCAACGGGAAATCATGCATGTGATCTCCGGCGAGTTGAACGTGAAACTTCCGGACAGCACCGACTGGGAGACTTTTTCCACCGGCAGTCAGTTCAATGTACCGGCCAACAGCAAGTTCCAGCTCAAGGTCAGCGTCGATACCGCTTACCTGTGCGAGTACCGCTGAGACTGACGAAGTGGGAGGCTCCGACCTCCCACATTGCCCATACCCTCCCTGCCCCGACGTCTTCCTATTCAACGCCAGTATTGAACTGCAATGCCGCCAGACGAGCGTAGAGCGGATTGCTGGCGATCAACTGCTGATGGGTACCGACCGCCACAAGCCGACCTTGATCCATCACTGCAATCCGGTCGGCATTCTGCACCGTGGCCAGCCGGTGCGCGATGACCAGTGTAGTACGGCCCAGCATCAGGCTGGGCAGGGCCTGCTGAATCAGGTGCTCGCTTTGTGCATCCAGCGCACTGGTGGCCTCGTCCAGTAACAGGATCGGCGCATCGACCAGTAACGCGCGAGCGATCGCCAGACGCTGCCGCTGTCCGCCCGAAAGACCCAACCCGCCCTCGCCCAGATGCGTTCGGTAACCGTCGGCCATTTCAAGAATGAACTCATGCGCATGGGCAATACGCGCTGCCGCCTGGACCTGTTCAAGACTGGCAGTGGCATTGCCGTAACGAATATTGTCTTCGACGCTGCCAAAAAATAACGCGGGCGTTTGCGATACCAGCGCAAAGCACCGGCGCAGATCATGAGGATCAAGCTGTGCGGCCGGTATGCCCTCAATCAGAATGCGCCCTTGACCGGGATCGTAAAAACGCAGCAAAAGGTCGAAAATCGTCGACTTGCCCGCACCGGAAGGCCCGACCAGCGCCAGGGTTTCGCCAGGCTCGACGGTCAGGGTCAGGTTATCGACTGCATTGCGCTGGGAACGCGACGGGTAGGCAAACGTGACACTTTCCAGCACCAGACGCCCGCTGATGCGCTGTGGCAGGCTCTGCAGGTCTGCAGCCGGCGCCTTGATCTCGCTACGCGCCTGAAGCAGCTCGCCGATCCGTTCGGCTGCCCCGGCGGCGCGCTGCAGATCGCCAATGACCTCGCTCAACGTACCAAACGCCATGCCGACCATCAGCGCATAAAATACAAACGCTGCCAGCTCACCGCTGGAAATACGCCCATTGATCACGTCCATGCCGCCCACCCACAGCATTACAGCCACCGCACCCAACACCAGAACGATCACCAGCGTGATCAGCCAGGAGCGCTGCAGGATCCGTTTGCGGGCGGTATCGAACGCCTGTTCCACCGTGCGCGAAAAGCGCTGTTTGTCCTGTTGCTGATGGTTATAGGCCTGCACCGTCTTGATCTGCCCCAACGCCTCGGCCACGTAACTGCCCACGTTGGCGACCCGATCCTGACTCTCGCGAGACAGGTTCCGCACCCGCCGCCCGAACATGAGAATCGGCGCGATGATCAGCGGCAATGCCACCACCACAATACTGGTGAGCTTGGGGTTGGTGATGAACAACAGCACAATGCCACCGATGACCATCAGTACATTGCGCAGGAACATCGACAACGACGAGCCAATCACCGACTGCAACAGCGTGGTGTCGGCGGTCAGTCGAGACTGGATTTCCGAACTGCGATTGTTTTCATAAAAGCCCGGATGCAGCTCTATCAGGTGATCGAAGACTTTCTTGCGCAGGTCGGCGACCACACGCTCGCCGATCCATGACACCAGATAGAAACGGGCGAACGTTCCGATAGCCAGGCCGAGTGTCAAAAGCATGAAGAATCCGATCGATCGTTCCAGCAGCTGCGGTGAGCGGGTCATGAAACCCTGATCGACCATCAGCTTGATCCCCTGGCCGATCGACAAGGTGATGCCCGCCGTGACGACCAGTGCCAACAATGCCCCAAACGCTTGCCAGCGATACGGTGCAATGAAACTCGCAGCCAGGCGGAGCGCCTGGCGGTGACGTCGGGTAATCCGTGAAATCATCAAAAATGAACCTGCCTGTCTGCACAATCTGTCTGAGTTGCGAAGCCTGCACCTGCAATGCATGGCGCGTTGTGCAGCATTTCGAGTGAACTTGCCCCCGGTTTCAGAAGTCATGTTATGACTGCTTTACAGAGGCGGCTATAAGACATCGATCTAAGCGCCTGCTGGCAGAATCGCATCATTTCTGTTGCACTGGAAACGCGTTTGAGCGGCTGACAGAACCTGTCACGGACCGGCCATCAAGCGCGGTTAATTTAACGCCGTTACCTGATGAAAGGAGAAACACCATGAGCCTGCAAGAGCGCAGCAACGAAGTTCAAGTCGTTCGAGCCACGCCCAATCTGCCGGTTGGCGGTGCAATTCTCGACCAGCACGGGCAAGAAGTCCTGATCACTGAAGAAATGGTTCAGGCTGCCTGCCAGGAATGCGACAAGAACTGGGTAACCCCGGAAAAATAAAACCGAGCATTACCGAATGTGTTTTGAAACCCGACCCTGGCGTCGGGTTTTTTATGCCCGACGCATCGCGGCCCCTCAGACCAGCACCGCCCCCAGTGCGTTCACGAGTTGCGCCAGCGCCTGCGACTCACCTTCAAGACGGACCTTCAGCCCTTCGATTTCCCGACGTGGCGGGTAATGTTTGCGCAGTGCATCGAAGGCCAGACGCTGACTGGCAGTATCGCCGGTCAGGCTGCGACGAAAATCCGCATCGTCACGGCGCGGGTCATACACACCTCGGCATAACATGTTCAACGCCCAGACGGGATCACAGGCAGCATCAAGGCTGACCTGCGCCAGCCAGGGTTTCGGCAGCAGATCGTCCAGTTTTATCACCGCAGGCTGATCAAGAAAGGCGCACAGCGCCTGATAGATCTGCGCAGTGCCTCGCTGCCTGCCATCCAGGCTGTAGCCGGCGATGTGCGGCGTACCGAGAACACACAGGTCGGCCAGCGGAACGTTGACCTGCGGCTCGCCTTCCCACACGTCCAGCACGGCCTGAAGGTCTTCTCGCTCAAGCAGCACGTCGTGCAACGCTGCGTTGTCGACCACCGCACCGCGGCTCGCGTTGATCAGCCAGGCACCCTGCCTGAGCTGACGCAAGCGGGCTTCGTCGAACAGGTGCCAGGTCGGCAACAAGCCGGTTTTGCTCAATGGCGTGTGCAGGCTGATGACATCACAGCGCTGCATGATCTCGTCAAGGCTGACGAAGTCACCGCCCTCGGCAGACTCACGTGGCGGGTCGCAGACCAGCACGTTCCAGCCCAGTGCTTTCAACACCGTGACCAGACGCCCACCCACCTGCCCCGCACCGACCACACCGTAAGTGCGCTGCGTGAGATCCGCACCTTCGATTTCCGCCAGGGTCAGCAGGCTGCCGAGCACGTAATCCACCACTCCGCGGGCATTGCAGCCCGGTGCACTGGCCCACTGGATACCGGCTTGCTGAAGCCAGTCCAGGTCCAGATGATCGGTGCCGATGGTGCAGGTTCCGACAAAGCGCACCGGGCTGCCTTCAAGCATCTCGCGGGTCACCGGTGTCACGGAACGCACCAGCAGAATGTCGGCATCGGCCACCGCAGCGCGATCCATGGCGCGCCCTGGCAAGCGGTGAATTTCACCGAAACGGGCAAAAAAAGCGTCGAGCAGGGGGATATTTTCGTCGGCAACAATGCGCATGAAAGGCTCTCAGGGTCTGGCGAACAGGGACCGGTCCCCATTGGGAACAGGCGCGTCGTGAACCGGCGCGGGTTGCAGCGATGTGACAATCAATCAGGCTTTTTACGGATCCAGTACAGGAACGTGCCCTCTTCTGCCCGTTCCGCCACCAGCTCGTGCCCAAGGAAGACACAGAATTTCGGAATATCACGACGAGTGGAAGGATCGGTCGCGATCACTTTGAGCAGCCCGCCCGCAGGCAGATCACGCACCTTTTGATGCAGCATCATCACCGGTTCCGGGCAAAACAGCCCGACAGCGTCCAGGACGGCGTCGACGGTGAGGTTTTCAGTGGGCTCAGACATGGGGCACTCCAGAGACGGGTGACGATTGTCGCTCAATTCAGTCGATCAGGCCAAACACTGATCGTTACCGAGCCGCGATGTTCGACCATTCAACGCGCGGGGTCATCCGTTCCTGACTGTTGCGTCTCCAGCCCTGAATGCTCAAGGACGACCAGCCAACCGTCAGACAGAAAAATGCCAGGCACATGGCCTGGCATCGATCATCACTCAGGCAATCGTCAGAACGGCAGTTTCATGCCCGGTGGCAGTTGCATGCCTGCGGTCATGGAAGCGGTCTTGTCCTGGCTGGCCTGCTCGATCTTGCGCACGGCGTCGTTGACTGCGGCGGCGATCAGGTCTTCCAGCACTTCCTTGTCTTCCTGCATCAGACTGTCATCCAGGTTAATGCGCTTGACGTCATGACGGCCAGTCATCACGACGCTCACCAGACCGGCACCCGATTGACCGGTGACTTCCGCGTTGGCCAGTTCTTCCTGCATCTTGGCCATTTTTTCCTGCATTTGCTGCGCCTGCTTCATCAGGCCAGCCATGCCACCTTTCATCATGGGATATCTCCTCGAAAATGGATGGTTCGTTTGCGTAGCGCCAATGGCGCCCTGTCTTCAGTTATTGAGCCTGCACCGCAGGCGCGTCCACGGGTTTGATCGTGTCTTCCCGGATTACCGCGCCGAACTGTTGCAGCATCTGCTGGATATACGGATCGGCCTGAATCGAGGCTTCGGCCTGGCGCTGACGCTCGGCACGCAACCGTGAAGCAGCCTGGGCCGGGGTTTCCTGCTCAGGCTTGATCAGTTCGATACTCAGATTGATCGTGCGTCCGTGGTACTGGTTCAACGCATCGTTCAAACGGCGCTGCTGGGTCGAGTTGAACAGCGCACTGTGTGCCGGGTCCAGGTGCAGCAGCCAGTCATCGCCATTGACTGCCATCAAGGTGCAATTGGCCGCAATGCTGCCGGTCATGCCGGAGATCGGCAGTTTGGGGAAGACTTCCAGCCAATCGGCAGCAAGGCCGGTGGCCGGTCTGGCGGCCGGAGCAGGTTCCGGCTCGACCGCCTCAAGCTCGACGACGCTCTCGTGTGCCAGTTCGTCCAGATAGCTGTAGGACGCCGGGTCTATGTCGATATCCGGCTCGACATAATCGTCGTCCGCCGGCGGCTCGTCATCACGCCCCATGGGGCCGGAATCAGAAGACATGGAATCCGTGTGCATGGACAGATACGCGGAATCCGGGATGGCTTCGAGCATCGCCGGGCTGACCTGCTGCACGGCAACCGGTTCCGGTTCTGGCTCCGCAGGCTCGGCCTCCGGTGCGGCTGGCACCGGGCTGGCGGGCGCGGGCGTCGGCATGGGCGTGAGGTCTGGCTGCTCGGAGACAGTCTCCAGCACCGGCTCTGCAAGGGGTTCTGTATCACGTGCAGATTCGGTGGTTTTTTCGGTAATCGATGGCTTCGGCTCATTCCACGGCAGATCGATGTCTTCGACCGGCTCAGGCCGGGCTTCTGACTTGGCTTGCGACGGTGCAGCAGCCGACTGTATCGGAGCGGCTGCAGGCGGCAGTGCCTCGAAGGCCGGATCGGGCGCAGCCATTACCGGCGCCACTGAAACGGCGGGCGCTACCGATGCAACAGGTGTTGCATCGACCACTGCCTTTCGGGAATCAACCGTGGCCTGGCTGATCCCCACCGGCTTTAGCGCCTGCCTCGGCGCGTCATCGCTGTCGGCGGGGCGGAACGCCAGCATCCGCAACAGAACCATCTCGAACCCGCCACGCGGATCCGGGGCCAGCGGCAGGTCACGGCGACCAATCAGGCCCATCTGGTAGTAAAACTGTACGTCTTCGGCGGGCAAGGCCTGGGCCAACGCCAATACCCGGTCACGATCGCCATGACCGTTGTCGACACCTTCCGGCAACGCTTGGGCAATCGCCACGCGGTGCAGGACATTAAGGATTTCCGAGAGCACGCCATTCCAGTCAGGCCCCTGCTCGGCCAGATGGCGTACGGCCTCCAGCACGCCGCGAGCATCGCCTTCCAGCAATGCAGTCAGCACATCGAATACCTGGCCGTGATCGAGCGTGCCGAGCATGGCGCGCACATCGGCAGCCATGACCTTGCCTTCACCGAAGGCAATGGCCTGATCGGTCAGGCTCATTGCATCACGCATCGAACCGTCAGCGGCACGCCCAAGCAGCCATAGCGCGTCGTCTTCGAACGGTACGTTCTCGACGCCCAGCACGTGGGTCAGGTGTTCGACCACGCGTTCGGGTGTCATGTTTTTCAGCGAGAACTGCAGGCAGCGGGACAGAATGGTCGCGGGCAGCTTCTGCGGGTCAGTGGTGGCGAGAATGAACTTGACGTAGGGCGGAGGCTCTTCAAGCGTCTTGAGCAAGGCGTTGAACGAGTGGCTGGACAGCATGTGCACTTCGTCGATCAGGTAGACCTTGAAGCGCCCGCGACTCGGTGCGTACTGCACGTTATCCAGCAGTTCGCGCGTGTCTTCGACCTTGGTCCGGCTGGCGGCGTCGATTTCGATCAGGTCGACGAAACGGCCCTCGTCGATCTCTCTGCACACCGAGCAAGTGCCACAGGGCGTGGAGGTAATCCCGGTTTCGCAGTTCAGGCACTTGGCGATGATCCGCGCGATAGTGGTCTTGCCGACGCCCCGCGTGCCGGTGAACAGATAGGCGTGGTGCAGGCGCTGGCTGTCCAGCGCGTTGATCAGGGCCTTCAACACATGAGCCTGGCCGACCATTTCGCGGAACGAGCGCGGACGCCATTTACGTGCAAGAACCTGATAACTCATTTAAAACCGTCGCAACTGGTAAGCGGAAGACCGCCAATGCTAGCCGAGCAGGGGCAAAATTGCATCTGGTGTCCGTCTCTATTGTGGCTAAGCTGTGCAAATGAATCTGTTGACGCGCTTTATCCAGGCTTTTGCGACACTACGGCTGCCTCACGCAGCCGTGGCGTGCATGCTCTTGATATCGACGCCAACCGTCGAAGCGGCCAAGGGTTCCCTGGACTTTGCGGTCAACGAAGGCTGGACCATGCCGATGATGCACATCACCGACTTTCGACCCGAATCCGGCATTCTATTCGACATCATGCAAAACCTTGCGCACCACATAGGCCTCGAAGCCCGCTACCACGTGATGCCGCGCCTGCGTATCCAGTCGGCGCTCGAACGCGGTGAAGTGGACATGCACTGCTACAGCGCCCAGGCGTGGTATCCCGACCTGTCCGGTGATTACCTCTGGAGCCTGCCGATTCTCTATCAGCGCGACTGGCTGGTCGCTTCCGCGGAAACGGCTGCCGGCCCATACCCCGAGCAGTTCGACAATGAGACCGTCGGCACGGTACTGGGCTACAACTACCCTGCTCTGCAGCATCTGTTCGACAACCATCAACTGATACGCGAAGACGCACGCACGCAGAACCAGACACTCGGCAAGCTGATGGCTGGACGCTACAACTACGCCGTGACCAACCAGTTGATCCTTGAATGGACCAATCGAAACCTGCCTGTGGGCAAGAAGCTCAAGCCTATATCACTGGTCGCCGAGCAGCCTGCGGCCTGTCTGGTACGCAACAACCCTGAACTTCCGGTGAGTAAAATTTTGCGCACATTGGTGCAAATGCGTCTGTCAGGTGAAATTCAGCAAATCATCGACCACTACACCGCGCCCATTACTCCGTGACCCTCCACTTGTGGTGTAGCAATAGCGTCATATTCCGCCGCTACCCTCCCTTGAAATCTTTGGTAATACATTAACCAGCGCGAGTATTTGGCGATGAGCGACAGACCAGACGACGAAGACACCAATAACAACCCCAGCCGCCGTCGTTTCCTGGGCGGGATGGCTGCCCTGGGTGCAGGCGTCACGATGAGCAGCTACGTTTCGGCCCACGAAAAACCGCCTGCCGACAACGAAAGGCACCATCATCTTGCCGGACCGGCGCTGGACCGAGCTCTGCGCGAAAATGTGAAGACCATTGTGGTGATCTACGCCGAGAACCGCAGCTTCAACAACCTGTTCGGCGATTTCCCCGGGGTCGAAAAGCCACTCTCGTCGCTCAGGCCTTCCGAGTACGAGCAGCGCGACCGCGACGGCACGCTGTTGTCAAAACTGCCGCCAGCCTGGGGCGGCGTGCTGCAGGTCGGGCCACAAACGGTTGACGGCGTAACCTACCCGGTCGGCGAACAGTTCCAGAAAGACCTGCCCAACGCGCCCTTCCCGCTCAAGGGGCCAAACGGCGAAGACCTGCCGCTGAGCCTGGTGACTCGCGACCTGTGGCATGTCTTTTATCAGAACCAGATGCAGATCAACGACGGCCGGAATGATCGATTCGTGGCATGGGCCGACGCTGGTGGCCTGACCATGGGTAACTACGCACAGACTCAGTATTCGCTGCGCCTGTGGGACGTCGCCACAGAGTTCGTGCTGTGCGACAACTTCTTTCAGGGTGCATTTGGCGGCTCGTTCCTCAACCACCAGTACCTGATTTCCGCCACCGCCCCTATCTACCCCAACGCGGCCGAATCACCGGCGAAATCCCAGATCGCAACCCTGCAGAGCTTCAACCCGCAGGATCCGCGCCTCAAGCCTCTCGACAAGTCGCCTGCCAGTGCGATGGAAGGGCCACCACAGTTCGGCCCCAGCGCCATCACCCCGGATAACTACGCCGTCAACACCATGGCTCCGCCTTACTGGCCCACCTGGCTGCGCGACCCGCAGAACCCCGATTACTCGAAACCGGATCTGCCTAACGTGCTGGTGCCGCAAAGCCACGAGCACATCGGTGACAAGCTGTCGAAAAGAAATGTCGACTGGGCATGGTACGCCGGTGCCTGGCAAGTCACGCTGGACGAGTTCAAGGATTCCACCGGTATCCCGAAGATCCCTAACTTTCAATACCACCACCAGCCGTTCAACTACTTCAAGCAGCAAGGCCCGCAGAACCCTGAAGAACGCAAAAAGCGCCTGCGTGACGGCGGTCTGGGTGACGAGTCAAGCACCAACCGCTTCCTCGCCGATGCCGAAGCAGGCAAATTGCCCGCCGTGACCTTCTATAAACCCCAGGGCAACCTGAACATGCACGCCGGTTACGCAGACGTGGCGGCGGGCGACCGGCATATCGACCGGGTGATCAAGGTGCTGCGCAAGAGCCCACAGTGGGACAACATGGTAATTGTGGTCACCGTGGACGAGAACGGTGGCTGGTGGGACCACGTCGCGCCCCCCAAAGGGGACCGTTTCGGCCCTGGCACGCGCATTCCGGCATTGGTAATTTCGCCGTTCGCACGCAAGGGCAAGGTGGACCATACCGTTTATGACACGGCCTCGATCCTGCGCCTGATTACCCGCGTGCATGGCCTGGAAAAGCTCGACGGACTGAAACGCCGCGACGACGCTATGGTTGCGCGCGGACAGGTGCCCATGGGCGACCTGACCAACGCACTGCACTTCCCCGCCTGAGACTGCTTCAGGTACTCGCGTCGGCTGCTTCCAGTGCAGTCGGACGTGAGGTTTTCACCGGTGGCAGGGACGCCACATACACCGTGCGAGACGGGAACGCAAAGCGCACATCCAGCTCGGCGAACGCCTCCATGATCTTCAGATTGATCGCCTGCTGCACATCCATGTAGACGTTGTAGCTGGGGTCGAGAACGATGAAGACGGTCTCGAATTCCAGCGACGTCTCGCCAAAACCGCGAAAATGCGAGCGGTCGAAACGTGCCAGCTCCTGCGCATTGATGATCGCCTCGACCTTTTTTGGCACTTCCCGTATCTGATCGACAGAGCAGTCGTACGTAAGCCGGAATTCGAAGACAATGCGCCGCTCCTGCAGGCGTTTGTAGTTCTGGATCGTATTGTTGATCATGTCGGCGTTGGCCATCACGATCTGCTCGCCGCCCAGGCTGCGGATGCGCGTGGTCTTCAGGCCGACATGCTCGACCGTACCTGACAGCGCACCGACGACGATAAAATCTCCGACCTCGAAAGGCTTGTCCACGGCGATGGACAGCGAGGCAAATACATCCCCGAGAATATTCTGCACCGCCAGCGCAACCGCGATACCTCCCACCCCGAGGCTGGCGACAAACGCGGTGATGTTGACCCCGACGTTAGACAGCATCGCCATCACCACCGTGGCCCACAGCAATACTTTCGCGCCCCACAGGCTCAACGTGGCCAGCGCACTGCCCTGAAAGGTGCCGTTGGCATTATGGCGAATAAAGTAGCGTTGCAATGCCAGCGCAATCGCGCGGTTCGCCCACAACCCGACCTGCAAGGCGGCAACCACGAACCATAGACTGCTGACCCGCCCGAGCCAGCGATCCGGCAGATCGAGCATGCCGACCCCGATGAGAATCGAGGCCAGCAGCAACAATGTATTACTGGTACCCGACAGCACCTGTACCACGATGTATCGCATATGAGTTGTGGGTGCATCCGCTCGCGAACGCATCTTTCTGAGCACGAATCCGATCACGCCTCTGACCAGGATAAAACTCAGGGTCGACGCGACGATGGCGAGTATCCAGTTAGCGAGCGAAATGCCCAGAAATTGCGAGTCTGTGAAAAATCTGATGATGTCCTGTTCCATCCGGCCCCCGGCTCCACTGCTGCGAGACGCCTGACCGAAAAGCCTGTGACACCCGCAGCGACCTGAATTGCCCCTTGCCGTAAAACGGTTTCAAGCGACGCGTAAGGGGTTAGGGGATGTGTGGGAGTGAGGGTTCAGTTTGATTTGGCTGCTGGCAGGACACTGGAAATCACACCACGGCCTCTCCTGATTGCCGAGCTGGCCGGCATGGAACCATTCTTCTACTCATCGCCACTCAAAAGCCTGCCGTGGCGGAGCCAGAACAACACTCGCCCAACTGGCCACAAGGCTACCCATGGTTAAAGATCACATCACCCCAGAGGAAATATTCATGACCTTTAGCATCCGTGGCGGAGCCGGACCATCGACGTATTACACCCAACCCCAGCCCTTTGATGAGTTGAAGCTGGAACCCGAGAAAATTCAGCAAAAGACTGCAAAGCTCAAAGAGGAAGGATATTTCAGCGTTCGCATGTCGGAGCACACAAAAAGCTATTTGCTTGAGCAAAGCCGTCTCAGTAACCCTGCCTGGCGAAACGAAACCGTCGGTAAAGTCGTTGACCTGCGGACGACCGAGCATGAGCGCTCGGTAACGGCAGCCGCAAAAGACATCGCAGCCTCGCTCACGGGAAGAAAACAACAATTACGCCCCCACGAATTTCAACTGCGGCGCGCCGACAATCCGCGCTCGGAGCAATGGCATCAAGACAGAGCACCGATGAAGGTCATTTGCATCTCAGCGATAGAGGGCCGCGGCACAGAGTTCGTCACGTCGCCGGAGTCAAAAGCCGTGTTTACGAACGGGGAATATGCAGAAATGAACCCTGTGAGCGCTGAGGTGGTCGCACAAAAGACCAAAGAAGCCAAGCAAGACCGCTTCTATTTCTTTGCTGGCAAAGGCATTACCGAAGAAAGCATTCCTAAACTGGTGCATCGCTCACCGAGTGAGACCGGCAGGTCCATATTCATGGCGCGATGGAAGTAAGGCAGTCCACACAGGATTAACCGCCGGGCCAGAGACATCCGGCGGTTTCATCTCCGTGCCGGGCAGACTGTTTTTACAGACGCACGAAGTTCTCGCCAGCGCAGGGCGCAGTCGAAACAGGAACAGGCTGTTGTTTTTACGAGCAGTCCCGTTTAAGAAAGGACCTTGATATAGGTGGTGCCCCCACCAGCCACACCCCGGCACACAATGTTCCCGCTGTGGCTGCTCCCTTCCGGGCCTGACCAGGTTAACGGGTAATCGTTGCGGGGGGACCGATGGGGTCACCATAACGACGCTCACCAGTTGGCGAGCCGCGCCATTGTACCGGTCTGGCGCGAGTTTACAACCGTTGCTTCGGATAAAAATTTCGAGGAGGCTCAAGCACTTGTGTGCCGGGGCTGAAAGGCAAATGCGCATCGGTCATCGGTGGCGGAAATCCTAGAAACCCCCTCGTTCGATCCTGTACCCTGCCCGCCTTACCAATAATCAGCCGGCAGGTTGCTCATGCAGACTCGATTGGTCGACTACCACGACCTCAGCGCCCCTCAACGCCAGCAGCTCGGACACCTTGAGGTCACGCAGGAACAGACACAGTTCTCCGGCGACATTTACACTGCCCTCAACACCCTTTTGGTCAACCCCAATCCGAATGTCTGCGGTTTTGTACTGTTGGGTGATGACAGGCCTGTAGGGTTTTTCCTGCTCAAACGTGGGGACTGCCTGCCGCATTGGGCACAGGAGGATGGTTCGGCGACACTGCATGCCTTGCAGATCGATCATCGTGAACAGGGCAAGGGGCTGGGCAAGGCTTGCCTGCAGTCACTGCCGGCAGCGCTGCGCCTGAAATGGCCGGACATCAACCAATTGATGCTGTCGGTGGATGCAGACAACTCGGCTGCGATTGGGCTGTATGCAGGCCAGGGCTGGATCGATACCGGTGAAGCGTATCGCGGACGGATCGGTTTCGAGCGCAGGCTGGCCCTGAAGCTGTAAGCCTGTACGTGAGCAGACACCTGACACGCCGCTGTGCGCATTGTGTCAGGCAGCGTCTGCATTACTGGGCCTGCAACACCTCGTCAGCCTTGCCACCGGCATCCTGAATCACCAGATGGATGAAGTGCAGTTTGGCGATCACCGCAGGAGGCAGCACGAACGGATAGAAGTCCGGTTGCCCCATACTGCGTGACAGCTCGTTGAGCATGCTGGCCAGTTCGATCCAGGCGTTGACGAACGATAGGAACGCCGGACCACCGGGGTGCTGCGGGTCGTAGAGCACTTCCAGCGGAAACGGCTGATAATCGAGTTCCATATCCCGAGCGCTCATGCCAAAACCCAGCGCAGTATCGACCGCATCCATCATGTGCAGGTAGTGAGCCCAGGTTTCGGCCCAGTCTTCCCACGGGTGCATGGTGGCGTAGGCACTGACGAAGCTTTCCTGCCAGTGGTCCGGCGCGCCGTTCTTGTAGTGGTGATCGAGTGCATCGGCGTAACTGGCGCGCTCGTCGCCGAACAGATTGCGGCAGGCGTCCTGCCAATGGGTATTGGCAATAAGCCGATCCCAATAGTAATGGCCGACTTCATGCCGGAAGTGGCCAAGCAAGGTGCGGTAGGGTTCGTGCAGTTGCACACGCATTGCTTCGCGGTGTGCGTCGTCGGCTTCTTCGATGTTCAGGGTGATCAGGCCATTGGCGTGGCCTGTGGTCGGTAAATTGCCTTCCATATCGACACCGACAAAATCGAAGGCCAGGCCGGTTTCTTCGCCGACCGACTTGGGGATGACTTGCAGCCCCAGAGAAATCAGCTGCGCGACCAGACGCCGTTTGGCGGTCTCGACCTTGCGCCAGCGCTCACCGTTTTCGGCGATAGACAGATCGGGAATGGTGCGATTGAGGCTACACGCAACGCAGAACTCACTGGCGTTGTGCTCCGGAAACAGCCAGTTGCAGGCTGCCGGGGTATCGAGATTGGCGCAACGCCGGTACAGACCGGCACCCGGCTCATCGCTCAAACGCCAGATAGTGGGCTCAGGCCCCGCCTCAAGCGTAGCGATGCGCCCTTGCTCGGGCAGATAGCCCAACGCCGCCGAGCAGGCCAGACATTGGGTATTGGGGAAAAACACCGACTGGCCGCAGGTGCACTGCCAGACCTTGCTGTTACGTTTGGATTCGCCGACAAATGGGGCGGTAATGCGTGAACTCAATTGCTCGAAAAAGCGATACATGGCGATCTCCCGTTGGCCTTGCATGGACTAGATCATGCCGACGCTTCAGGGGTTCAAAATATTATCGAGCAGCGGGGACGGATAGCATCGACGGCGTTTGCGTGGGCGAAAACGGTGCGCCGCACGCTGGTTGGGATGATCGTTCCGCACGCTCCAGCGCAGAAATGCAGTGCGTGACGCTCCACGTCACAGATCTACGCCGCAGCATCACGCTCGATATCGGACGCAGAGTGTCCAGAACGGCATACGACGCGGAGCGTCGCACGATAATCAGGGCATACGGAGCGCAGGCCCTCCTCAATCAACCGCCACGCCCAGCTCGGCCAGGCGTTTGAACAGCGCATCTTCGTCCAGCACGGTCAGGCCCAGCTCGTTGGCCTTGGCCAGTTTCGAGCCGGCACCCGGCCCTGCAACCACGGTGTGGGTCTTGGCCGATACCGAGCCCGACACCTTGGCACCCAGGCTTTCGAGTTTTTCCTTGGCGACATCACGACTCATGCGCTCCAGCGAACCGGTCAGCACCCAGGTCTGCCCGGCCAGTGGCAAGCCTTCGACGGTTTTTTTCTCACTGCGCCAGTGCATGCCGAAGTCCTTGAGCTGTGCTTCGATAGCGCGGGCGCGCTCGGCGTGCGTGCTGTCGTCGAAGAAATCACGTACCGACTTTGCCTGTTTCTCCGGCAGCGCCTGGCGCATGTCCAGCCAGTCGGCGCTGATGACGGCCTCCAGCGTGCCAAACCTGTCCGCCAGTTTCTGCGCAGCGCCCGGCCCTACCGACGGAATGTGCAATTTGTCGATCAGCCCTTGCAGGGTGGTGCTGGCAGCAAACTCAGCCCCCAGCTCACCCTGATCCTGCAATTGCAGACCACATTCGCCCAGCAGCGCATCGATGACGTTACGGTTGTGCTCGTCTTCAAAAAAGCTGTGAATCTCGTAAGCGACTTCCAGGCCCACATCCGGCAGGTATGTCAACACCTCCGGCAGCGCCTGTTTGACTCGGTCCAGCGAGGCCAGCGAACGCGCCAGCACCTTGGCCGTTTCTTCTCCCACATCAGGAATACCCAAGGCATAGATGAAGCGCGCCAGGGTCGGCTGGCGGCTATCGGCTATCGCCTTGAGCAGCTTGTTGCTGGAGATTTCGGCAAAGCCTTCCAGGTCGATGATCTGCTCGTATTTCAGTTTGTACAGATCGGCGGGCGAACCGATGAGTTTTTCATCGACCAATTGCTCGATGGTCTTGTCACCCAGCCCGTCGATGTCCATGGCGCGACGCGACACATAATGGATGATCGCCTGCTTGAGTTGCGCGCCACAGGCCAGACGCCCGACGCAGCGGTACACCGCCCCTTCGGATACGGTTTCCTTGCCCTTGCTGCGTTTGATCAACTGCGTGCGCTCGACATGCGAGCCGCAGACCGGACAGGTCTGTGGGACCTGGACCGGCCTGGCGCTCTCGGGACGGCGCTCGGTGACAACCTGCACCACCTGCGGAATCACGTCACCGGCGCGGCGGATAATCACCGTATCGCCGATCATAAGGCCGAGCCGCGCCACTTCATCCATGTTGTGCAGCGTAGCGTTGGCGACCATGACGCCCGCCACCTTGACCGGCTTGAGACGCGCGACCGGTGTCACAGCGCCGGTACGGCCGACCTGGAATTCGACATCCAGCAGCTCGGTCAGCTCTTCCATGGCCGGGAATTTGTGGGCGATCGCCCAGCGCGGCTCACGGGCGCGGAAGCCCAGTTCGCGTTGCGCAGCCAGGTTATTGACCTTGAACACCACGCCGTCGATCTCGTAGCTCAGTGTCAGGCGCCGCTCGCCGATGTCATGGTAATAGGCCAGACACTCGTCGACGCCATCAGCCAGTTTCAACTCGCGACTGACCGGCATTCCCCATTTTTTCAGTGTTTCAAGTACGCCGATGTGAGTATCGGCGATTTCTGCCGACGTCTGGCCCAGGCCGTAACAGCAGAACTCCAGCGGACGATTGGCGGTGATTTTCGAATCCAGCTGGCGCAGGCTGCCCGCTGCCGCATTGCGCGGGTTGGCGAAGGTTTTGCCGCCGATTTCCAGCTGGCTGGCGTTGAGGCGTTCGAAACCCGCCTTGGACATGAACACTTCGCCACGCACTTCCAGCACATCCGGCCAGCCCTTGCCCTTCAGCTTGAGCGGGATATTGCGCACGGTGCGCACATTGACACTGATGTCTTCGCCCGTAGCCCCGTCCCCGCGTGTCGCACCGCGCACCAGCGCACCGTCGCGATACAACAGACTGACGGCCAGACCATCGAGCTTGGGCTCGCAGCTGTACTGCACCTTGCTGCCTTCACCCAACAGGTCCCCGGCCGGCAGGTCCAGGCCCTCGGTTACCCGGCGGTCAAACTCGAGCATGTCGTTTTCTTCGAAAGCGTTGCCCAGGCTGAGCATCGGCATTTCGTGACGCACCTGCGTAAACGCCGACAAGGCGGCACTACCGACCCGCTGTGTCGGTGAATCGGGGGTCACCAGGTGCGGGTTTTCTGCCTCAAGGGCCTTGAGTTCGTGAAACAGGCGGTCGTACTCGACATCCGGAATGCTTGGCTCATCCAGAACGTGGTAGCGATAGTTATGCTCATCCAGTTCTGCACGCAGTTCCAGGATTCGGGTTTCAACGGCCTTCATACGGTGTTCTCTCAAAAAGCAAAAGAGCAGCCGGGGCTGCTCATCTGTTGGTTCTGTTCTGTTGCGGCCCCGCCCCACTGAAAAGCACGCCAGAGCGCGCTTTTCGTCGGGTATCTGCGCAAGAAAGCGCTTAACCGCGACGCTGGGTCAACGCACGGCGCTCGAATTCAACGATGCGCTGGCGGTAGTGCTCGATCGTCTGTGCGGTCATGACACTGCGCTGGTCATCCTTCAGTTCGCCATCAAGCTCGTGGGCCAGCTTGCGGGCTGCGGCAACCATCACGTCAAATGCCTGCTTGGGATGACGAGGGCCTGGCAAACCAAGGAAGAAGCTGACTGCACGAGTGCTGAAATGGTCGATGTCGTCCAGGTCGAACACACCGGGCTTGACCGCATTGGCCATCGAAAACAGCACTTCGCCGTTGCCTGCCATGCTTTCGTGACGGTGGAAAATATCCATCTCGCCAAAACGCAGGCCGCTTTCCAGAATGTTCTGCAGCAGTGCCGGGCCCTTGAAACCGCCTTCGCTGCGCGAGATCACGCTGATGACCAGTACTTCCTCGACCGGAGGCAGGTCCTTGTCTTCAGTAATGCGCTGGGCAGGCTTGTCGTCCGGGAAATCGTCGTCACGCGCGGTGAACAGGCTCGGCCCGTCCAGGTCCAGATTCAGATCACCCTGCTGCGGTTCGTCCTTGCGCTTCTTGTCACTGCTGCCGCGTTTATCGCTGTTGCTGCGCTTGCCTTCACGCGGGCTCGCACTCATCGACGGCAGATCGTGCTCGTCGAGCTGCGGCTCCTTGTGAGTATCCAGCACACGGGGAGGCCCGAGCACTTCGGCGGTCGTGGCTTCCTCCTCATCCGGAAGATTGGAGAAGCTTCGATCCAGCCTGAATTTCAATTTACCCTTGCTGCCGCGCATACGGCGCCAGCCATCAAAGAGAATACCGGCAATAACTATTATGCCGATGACGATCAGCCACTCGCGCAGACCGATTTCCATGTAATCCAGTGCCTCTAATGAAGAAATCTGAAAATAAGGGCCTAAACCCCTTTAATACGTGGTGCCAAGTCCATGTTCTGACTGGCAATTTGCCCACGCGAAAATAAAAAGTGGTCACTAAACTAGCACGACCAAAGGTAACTTTACACCGTCTGTTACGTCTCTTCGCCGCCCAAAGTGCCATCTATTGCACAACCGTCACATTTTCAGGTCCTTGCGCAGCGATTTCCCCGGTCGATCAAGCGGTCAATCAGGCATCCACCAGCGCCATCGCCTGCTCTACATCCACCGCTACCAGCCGCGAACAGCCGGGCTCGTGCATCGTTACACCCATCAATTGATCAGCCATTTCCATGGCGATCTTGTTGTGGGTGATGTAGATGAACTGAACAGTTTGTGACATTTCTTTCACCAAACGTGCATAGCGGCCCACGTTGGCGTCATCCAGCGGCGCATCCACCTCGTCAAGCATGCAAAACGGCGCAGGATTGAGTTTGAAAATGGCAAAAACCAGCGCCAGTGCAGTCAAGGCTTTTTCACCGCCCGACAGCAGATGAATGGTGCTGTTCTTCTTGCCGGGAGGACGCGCCATGATTGTCACCCCTGTATCGAGTAAATCTTCGCCCGTCAGTTCCAAATAAGCAGAGCCACCACCGAAAACTTTTGGGAAAAGTGCCTGAATTCCGCTATTTATCTGATCGAAGGTATCTTTGAAGCGGTTCCGGGTTTCCTTGTCGATCTTGCGAATGACGTTTTCCAGCGTGTCGAGCGCTTCTACCAGATCCGCATCCTGCGCATCCAGATAGCGTTTGCGCTCGGATTGCTGCTGGTACTCGTCGATGGCGGCGAGGTTGATTGCCCCGAGACGCTGAATACGCCCGGCGATGCTTTCCAGTTGCTGTTCGGCAGCCTGTTCGCTGGCCTCCGGTGTCAGCGTGGCGAGCACGCCATGCAGATCGTAGCCGTCTTCATGCAACTGATCCTGGAGAGCCTTGCGACGCACGGTCAGCGCCTGCCATTCAAGGCGCTGCTGCTCTAGCTGGCCGCGCAACAACTGCGATTGCTGCTCGGCCTGAGTGCGGCGTTTTTCGGCTTCACGCAATTCGCGGTCAGCGTCTTCGAGCGCGTTCTTGGCGATGCGCATTTCGTCATCGACCACCATGCGCCGCTCAAGCAATTCTTCGAGCTTGAGGCGCAACTCTTCAAGGGGGGCCTCGCCCTCCTCCAGGTTCAGGCTCAGTTGCTCGCGCTTCTCGGTAAGCCTTTCGGACTGCATGCGCAGGCGTTCCAGGGCCTGACGCGTCGAATCGTACTGCGCCTTGAGCGACCCCAGGCGTACCGCCAGCTGATGGCTGTGGTCCTTGTGCTGACGCGCATCCTGGCGCACTCGGTCCAGACGCTCGCGCAGCGCATCGCGTTGGGCCTGGAGCACCTCACGCTGCTCGGTATCCTGCGCCATCGCATCCAGTGCATCCTGCAACTGCAGGCGCGATTCGCCGAGGTGCTCGTGCTCGACAGCACGTTGTTCGCCCAGCTCGGCCAGCTCTTCGTCCAGACGGGAGCGACGCAGGGTCAACTGCTCGACCTTTACCTTGACGGCCGACAACTGCGCCTTCAGCTCACTTTGCTGGCGGGTTTCGTCCTGCACACGACGGCGCAGTTGTTCGCGAGCGTCTTCCTGCTGCGACTGTTGCTCACGCAAAACCAGCAACTGCTCTTCAAGTGTGGCCAGCGTCGCTTCGCGTTCATCACGTTCCAACCCCAGCCGTTGCAACTCCTGCCCGCGGGCCAGCACGCCGCTCTGCGCTTCGCTGGCGCGTCGTACGCGCAGAAAGTGCGGCCCTACCCAGTAACCGTCACGACTGACAAGGCTTTGCCCGGCACCGAGTTGCTTGCGTCGTGCCAGCGCCTCGTCCAGGTCCCCGACCGGAATCACCTGACCGAGCCAGGCCGACAGATCAACCGGACTGTCCACCTTCTCCAGCAGGCTGCCCGGCATCCGCACAGTGTCGGTACCGGTGCTCAACAGGCGCAGGTCGCCTTGCTGGAAGTTCGCCAGATCGAGCCCGTCGAAGTCATCCACCAGTACGGCCTGCAAATCCGCGCCAAGCACAGTCTCCACCGCCAGTTCCCAGCCCGCTTCGACATTCAGTCCTTCGGCCAGCCGCGGGCGCTCGGCCAATTGCTGATCGCGCAGCCATTCGGCAGTGCCGGTGTCAGGGTCGAGTGCGGCCTGTTGCAACGCTTCCAGGGAGGCCAGCCGGCCATTGAGACGTTGCAGCTCGCCTTGCGCCTGCTGTTGCGCCTGACTGGAGTGTTGCAGCGCATCACGCAATTGCTCCAGCCGCTCGACCGCCTGTTCTTCACCCAGATGCAGCTCTTCGAGGGTCATGTCACGGGCGGCAAGGTCTTCACCAAGCTCCAGAATGGCCGCATCTTCGGGGTCGGCGGCCAGCAACTGACGCTCTTCGGCCAGCCGCCGCTGACGCTCGGCCAGTCGTTCAATGCTCTGTTCCAGTTGCTGAATGCGCGACTGCTGGACCTGCGCCTGACGCTGCGGCTCGGCAGATTGCTGATTGAAGACGTCCCACTTCTCTTGCCAGCCCTGCATGGCCGCTTCGGCGTCCTCCAGTGCAACGGCCGACTCCTCGGCGGCCGCGCTGGTCATTTCCTGCTCGGGCTCAAGCATTTCCAGCTCTTCGCCGAGGGTAGCGAGTAGCGTGGTGTCGTGGCCAAGGTGAGATTCGGTTTCCTGGCGGGCGCGTTCGGCTTCGCGCAGGTCGTCCTGCAACTGGCGCAGGCGCTGCTGGCCGTGCTGAATGCTTTGCTCGACGCGGGCGATGTCGCCGCCTACCGAGTAGAAGCGGCCCTGCACCAGATTGAAGCGTTCGGACAGATCGTGATGCCCGTCGCGCAGCCTCTCGATACTGGCATCGGCGCTGCGCTGATCTGCCACCAGCGCCTCGAAACCGACTTCCTGATTGCCGATCACGGCCTCGCGCTGACCCACCAGATCATTCAAGGCCTGCCAGCGCAGTGCCGACAGTTGCGCCTTCAACTGCCGTTCTTCGGCTTTGTATTCCTGATACTTCTCGGCGGCCTGAGCCTGCCGGTGCAGACGCTCCAGCTGACGCTCGAGTTCTTCGCGCAAGTCAGTCAGACGTGCCAGATTTTCGTGGGTGCGGCGAATACGGTTTTCGGTTTCCCGACGCCGCTCCTTGTACTTGGAGATCCCGGCGGCTTCTTCGATAAAGTTGCGCAGGTCTTCAGGCTTGGCTTCGATCAGCTTGGAGATCATGCCCTGCTCGATGATCGAGTAGCTGCGCGGCCCCAGGCCGGTGCCGAGGAAGATATCGGTGATATCGCGACGGCGGCATTTGGTGCCGTTGAGGTAGTAGCTGTTCTGGCTGTCGCGCGTCACTTTGCGGCGAATCGAGATTTCCGCATAAGCCGCGTACTCGCCGACCAGAGTGCCATCGGAGTTGTCGAAGACCAGCTCGATACTCGCCTGACTGACCGGTTTGCGGCTGGTGGAGCCGTTGAAGATGACGTCGGTCATCGACTCGCCGCGCAGGTTCTTGGCCGAGCTTTCGCCCATGACCCAGCGTACCGCATCGATGATGTTGGATTTGCCACAGCCGTTGGGACCGACGACGGCCGCCATGTTACTGGGGAAGTTCACCGTGGTGGGGTCGACGAAAGATTTGAACCCCGCCAGCTTGATGCACTTCAGGCGCATGCGGTCAGCCCGCTGCCAAAGCGGACAGCACAAGCTGACAGCTGCGCTGACAGTAGCTGACCAGCACAACGCGAGTCTTCTGCAGATCACGCGCGATCACGGCGGCAAGCAGATCGCCGAACAACGTCAGGTAATCGCTCATCTCTGCCTTGCGCTGTTCAAGCGCCAGGAAATAGCTACGACTCATGGAGGGCTGCAGGTTCTCGACGGTTTCTTCAAGGTACGGGTTATTGGCGAACGGGTAGGCCGCGCGCATCACATTGAAGCTCTCTTCGACAAAGGCCTTGGCGTCCTGCTGCTCGAAACTGGCCTGCAGACGCTGCTGGATCTGCACGAACGGCGCGAGATCCGCCTCGGTCTTCCAGCGTTCGACCACCGCATTGGCCAGCAGAATATACAGCTCGCTCATCAGGCTGCACAGACTGGTCACGTTATGCGCATTGAGCAACGTAACCTGTGCGCCCCGACGCGGCAGGATCACCACCAGATGGCGGCGTTCCAGAATCAATAATGCTTCGCGCACGGAACCACGGCTGACGTTCAACGCCTGCGTGACTTTCTGCTCCTGGATACGCTCTCCAGGCTTGAGCTCACCGCGAATGATCCGCTCGGCAAGATGATGAGCGATTTGCTCAGCGAGGCTGTCCGGGGCCTTGAACGTCATGACTATCCTTCAAAAAAACCAGTTCTGCATGCAAGCCGCGGAGTGTATCGCAACCGGCACGGATGGCGCAGGGCCATAAACGCGGAAACTGGCACGAAATACGCAAAACCTTGAATTCACCCGTATGGGCGATCCAGGGACCAGGGGTCTTTGATCGGCAGATTGCTGAAAAACTCAATTTCCTGACTCTCAAGTCAGAAAAAAATTGACCCAATAAGCAGAGCTGATAGATTCATCGACATGTCTGATGACAATAAATGTGAGGGATTTGCGCCGTGATTCAGTTCCTTTTGAACCAAGAGCTAAAAACCGAGCGCAGCCTGAATCCGAATATGACCGTGCTGACCTACCTGCGTGAGCAGGCACACAAGCCCGGTACCAAGGAAGGTTGCGCCAGCGGTGACTGTGGTGCCTGCACCGTCGTCGTCGGCGAGTTGCACAATGACGCTACCGGGAAGCAGACGCTGCGTTATCGCAGCCTCAATTCCTGCCTGACCTTCATGGCTTCCCTGCACGGCAAGCAATTGATCAGCGTCGAGGACCTCAAGCATCAGGGCCAGTTGCACAGTGTGCAAAAGGCGATGGTCGAGTGTCACGGCTCGCAATGTGGCTTCTGTACGCCCGGCTTTGTCATGTCGCTGTTTGCCCTGCAAAAGAACAGCAGCGACGCCGACGCGCATCAAACCCATGAAGCCCTTGCGGGCAATCTGTGCCGCTGCACCGGTTACCGCCCTATTCTGGCTGCTGCCGAGCAGTCTTGCCGTCAGCGCCTGCCCGATCAGTTCGATCTGCGTCAGGCTCAGACCGTCGAGCGGCTGCGGGCAATTGCTCCACACACACCAGGCGAGCTGAGTGACGGTGAAAAAAGCTGTTTCATTCCGCTGACGGTGGTTGATCTGGCGGACCTGTATGGCAGGTATCCGCAGGCCCGCTTGCTGGCCGGCGGCACCGATCTGGCGCTGGAAGTCACCCAGTTTCACAAGCCGCTGTCCGTTATGATTTACGTCGGCCACATCGACGAGATGAAGGGCGTGGCCCGTTTCGACGACCGTCTGGAGATCGGTGCGGCAACCCCGTTGACCGATTGCTACGCAGCGCTAAACGCCGAATACCCGGACTTCGGCGAGTTATTGCAGCGCTTCGCCTCGCTGCAGATCCGCAACCAGGGCACGCTGGGGGGCAATATCGGCAACGCTTCCCCCATCGGCGACTCCCCGCCTCTGCTGATCGCCCTTGGTGCGCAGATCGTGCTGCGCAAGGGCAACCGCCAGCGCACCCTGGCGCTGGAAGACTATTTCATCGATTACAAAGTCACGGCCCGTCAGGAAAGCGAGTTCATCGAAAAGATCATCGTACCCACTGCCGACCCTCGGCAGGCCTTTCGGGCCTATAAAATCTCCAAACGGCTGGATGACGATATCTCGGCGGTTTGTGCGGCTTTTCGCCTGAGAATGGAAGACGGCGTGATCCGCGAGGCGCGCATAGCGTTCGGTGGCATGGCGGCGATTCCCAAGCGCGCAACGGCCTGCGAAAAGGCCTTGATCGGGCAGTCATGGAGCCACGCAACCGTGGAGCAGGCTTGCACCGCTTTGAGCGAAGATTTCACACCGCTGTCGGACTTCCGTGCCAGCAAGGAGTACCGCCTGTTGAGCGCACAGAACCTGCTGCGCAAGTATTTCATCGAACTGCAGACGCCTGCCGTTGCAACGCGGGTGACTGACTATGTCTGAACATTCCCCATCCATGACCCAGGCCGAAATGCTTGCCGTGTTTCAGCAAGGTCTGAGCACTGGCGTTGGCCGCAGCGTCAAGCACGACAGCGCTGACAAGCACGTATCCGGCGAGGCGGTGTATATCGATGACCGCCTGGAGTTTCCCAATCAGTTGCATGTGTACGCACGTCTGTCCGACCGTGCCCACGCGCGAATCATCAGCATTGACACCACACCCTGCCATGCTTTCGACGGCGTACGCATTGCGATTACCCATGAGGATATTCCAGGACTGAAAGACATCGGTCCGCTGCTGCCCGGCGACCCGCTGCTGGCCATCGACACGGTTGAATTCGTCGGTCAGCCGGTGCTCGCCGTGGCCGCGCGTGATCTGGATGTCGCACGACAGGCGGCAATGGCAGCGATCATCGAATACGAAGACCTGGAGCCGGTGCTGGATGTGGTTCAGGCGATGCGGCAGAAACACTTCGTGCTCGACAGCCACACGCACAAGCGTGGTGATTCAGCGGCGGCTCTGCAAAGTGCTACCCACCGCTTGCAGGGCAATCTGCACATCGGCGGCCAGGAACATTTTTATCTGGAAACGCAGATATCCTCGGTGATGCCGACCGAAGACGGCGGCATGATCGTCTATTGCTCGACCCAGAACCCCACGGAAATCCAGAAGCTGGTGGCCGAGGTACTGGGCGTGCCGATGAACCGGATCGTGGTCGACATGCGCCGCATGGGCGGCGGTTTTGGCGGCAAGGAGACCCAGGCGGCCAGCCCGGCATGCCTGTGTGCCGTTATTGCCCGACTCACCGGCCAGCCCACCAAGATGCGCCTGCAACGCTTCGAAGACATGCAGATGACCGGCAAACGCCACCCGTTCTACATCGAGTACGACGTGGGCTTCGACGACGACGGTCGCTTGCAGGGCATACAGCTGGATCTGGCCGGCAACTGTGGCTATTCGCCGGACCTCTCGGCGTCCATCGTCGACCGCGCCATGTTCCACGCTGACAACGCCTATTATCTGGGCGAAGCCACCGTCAACGGCCATCGCTGCAAGACACACACGGCTTCCAACACGGCCTACCGGGGCTTTGGCGGCCCGCAAGGCATGGTCGCCATCGAAGAGGTCATGGACTGCATCGCTCGCTTCCTCGGCAAAGACCCGCTGGCAGTGCGCAAAGCCAACTATTACGGCAAGACCGAGCGTAACGTCACGCACTATTACCAGACAGTCGAACACAACCTGCTGGAAGAGATGACCGCCGACCTGGAGCAGAGCAGCCAGTATGCCGAACGCCGCGAAGCCATCCGTGCGTTCAACGCGAGCAGCCCGATTCTGAAAAAGGGCCTGGCACTCACGCCGGTCAAATTCGGCATATCCTTTACCGCCAGCTTCCTCAATCAGGCAGGGGCGCTGATCCACATCTACACCGACGGCAGCATCCACTTGAACCACGGCGGCACCGAGATGGGCCAGGGTTTGAACACCAAAGTCGCGCAGGTCGTGGCCGAAGTGTTTCAGGTGGACATCGACCGTATCCAGATCACTGCCACCAACACCGACAAGGTGCCGAACACCTCGCCCACGGCGGCCTCCAGCGGCACCGACCTGAACGGCAAGGCCGCCCAGAATGCCGCCGAAATCCTCAAGCAGCGGCTGGTGGAGTTTGCCGCCCGGCACTATCAGGTGGCGCAAACAGACGTCGAGTTCCGTAACGGTCACGTGCGGATCGGCGACAGGTTTCTGCCTTTCGCCGAGTTGGCACAACTGGCGTGGGTGGGGCAGGTGTCACTGTCCAGCACGGGTTATTACAAGACGCCGAAGATCTTCTACGACCGCAATCAGGCGCGTGGCCGACCGTTCTATTACTACGCGTTTGGCGCGGCCTGCGTCGAGGTCATCGTCGATACCCTGACAGGCGAATACAAAATGTTGCGTACTGACATCCTGCACGATGTCGGTGCCTCGCTGAACCCGGCCATCGACATCGGTCAGGTCGAAGGCGGCTACATTCAGGGCGCAGGCTGGTTGACCACCGAGGAACTGGTATGGAACGACAAGGGCAAACTGATGACCAGTGGTCCGGCGTCCTACAAGATCCCGGCGGTGGCAGACATGCCGCTCGATATGCGCATCAAGCTGGTGGAAAACCGCAAGAACCCGGAAGACACCGTGTTCCACTCCAAGGCTGTGGGCGAGCCGCCGTTCATGCTCGGCATCGCCGCGTGGTGCGCCATCAAGGATGCCGTGGCGAGCCTGGGTGACTACCGTCATCAGCCCGATATCGACGCCCCGGCGACACCGGAAAAAGTGTTGTGGGGTTGTGAGCAGATGCGTCGGAACAGCGCTGCGCGTTGCGCATCAAGCGCGCGCGCCGAGCCGGTTGTAGTTGCACTTCCCACTGTGGGAGCGGGCTTGCTCGCGAAGGCGTCCGTTGGCAACGATGCCGACAGGGAGCAGAAATGAACAACTGGATCAGCGCCCTGGCCGAGCTACAGGCCCGTGGAGAACCCGGCATCCTGGTGACCATTATCGAGGAACTGGGCTCGACGCCGCGCAACGCCGGCTCAAAGATGGTGGTCTGTGCCGAACGCATCCATGACACCATCGGCGGCGGCCATCTGGAATACAAAGCAATGGAAATCGCCCGCGAGATGCTTGCCAGCGGCTCCCGGCAGACGCGGCTGGAGCGCTTCAACCTGGGCGCGAGTCTGGGCCAGTGCTGCGGCGGCGTGAATGTGCTGCTGTTCGAACCGATGGGCGAGCCTGTCGCACAGATCGCGGTGTTCGGTGCCGGTCATGTCGGTCGTGCGCTGGTGCCGCTGCTGGCCAGCCTGCCCTGCCGGGTGCGCTGGATCGACGGCCGTGACAATGAATTCCCAGAGTCGATGCCCGAGGGCGTGTTGAAAGTCGTCACTGACGAGCCGGTCGACGAAGTCGCGCAACTGTCCGTCGGCACTTATTGCATCGTCATGACCCACAACCATCAACTTGATCTGGAACTGACCGCCGCCATCCTCAAGCGTGGCGACTTCGGCTATTTCGGGCTGATCGGCTCGAAAACCAAACGCGTCAAGTTCGAACACCGCTTGCTGGAACGCGGTTTCGACGCCAGCCTGCTGCAACGCATGCGCTGCCCGATGGGGCTGGCAGAAGTCAAAGGCAAGCTGCCTATCGAAATCGCAGTGTCCATCGCAGCCGAAATAATCGCCACTTACAATGTCAGTTTTGGCCAGCACAGTGCCAATGCCGAACCTATCGCCAGACTGCTGCCCGCATCGCGCCGCAGCCAGTCGCAATGGCCGCAGTCAGTCCCAACGAGAGTCCCATGAGTTCAGTTTCCCGCCGTACAGCCTACCGCGCCGCCATCGTTCATAGCATCGCCGACCCCGCCGAGCAGGAGGTCGATGCTTCTTATGAGTACTTTGCCGACGGCCTGCTGCTGATCGAGGGCGGCAAAATCATTTCGGTGGGCCCTGCTGCCGATCTGCTCGGCAGCCTCGACAACGACGTCGAGCTGATCGAGTATCCAGGCGCCCTGATCACCCCAGGCTTCATTGACACCCATATCCACTTGCCGCAGACCGGCATGATCGGTGCCTACGGCGAACAGCTGCTGGACTGGCTCAACACTTACACCTTCCCCTGCGAAAGCCAGTTCGCCGACCCTGAGCATTCGGCGCAAGTGGCGGACATCTTCATCAAGGAGCTGTTGCGCAACGGTACGACCACAGCACTGGTCTTCGGCAGTGTGCATAAAGAGTCGGTCGAAGCTTTTTTCAGTGCGGCGCAGGCGCTTGATCTGCGCATGATCGCCGGCAAGGTGCTGATGGACCGCAACGCGCCGGATTATCTGGTCGACACGCCGGAGTCCGGCTATGCCGACAGCAAGGCGCTGATCGAGCGCTGGCATGGCAAGGGCCGCTTGAGTTACGCCGTAACGCCACGTTTTGCACCGACCAGCAGCCCGGCACAGCTGCGCCTCGCCGGGCAACTGCTCACCGAATACCCTGGCCTGTACATGCAGACCCACCTTAGCGAAAACCTTCAGGAGATCGAGTGGGTCAAGGGGTTGTTCCCGGAGCGCGAGCACTACCTGGACGTCTACGATCACTTCAACCTGCTCGGCGAGCGCTCGGTATTCGCCCATGGCGTGCACCTGTGCGACGAGCAATGTGCGCGACTGGCGCAGACCGGCTCGGCGATTGCCTTCTGCCCGACGTCCAACCTGTTTCTGGGCAGCGGCCTGTTCAACCTGCCGATGGCCGAAAAGCACCAGATCAATGTCGGCCTGGGCACCGACGTAGGCGGCGGCACCAGTTTTTCGATCCTGCAAACCTTGAACGAAGCCTACAAGGTCATGCAAATGCAGGGGGCGCGGCTCAGCCCGTTCAAGTCACTGTATCTGGCGACATTGGGGGGTGCACGGGCACTGCGGCTGGAAGACAAGGTCGGCAGCCTCAAGCCTGGCAACGAGGCTGACTTTCTAGTGCTGGACTACAACGCCACCCCGCTGCTGTCGTACCGATTGAAGCAGGCCAAGGGCATCGAAGAAATCCTGTTTGTGCTGATGACGATCGGCGATGACCGGACCGTAAAACAAACCTGGTCCGGTGGACGGCTTGTGCATGAGCGTGGTTGAACCTGGTCTTCTGCACAGCTCTCGACCCTCACGTTCCAGCCTGGGGATGCAGCTCGCGACGCTCTGTGTCGCAAGAGGACGCGGAACGTTCGGAACGGCATGACAATGGGGGGCGTCGCACGATAGGGAGTCACGAGAGTCGAACTATCCGTGCAGCCTCAACGCCCGGGCTTTTTCCTGCTCATGACATGTGAAAACACTGCCTGCAAATCATCCGAGGCACTGTCTTCGTCGAGGTTGAGTTTGCTGTCGATGCGGTCCATGTGATGCATCATCAGGTCGACGGCCAGCGCTGTATTACGCGACTCGATGGCGTCGATCAAGCGGGCGTGTTCGTCGTAGGAACAATGCGTGCGGTTGCCGGATTCATACTGGGCGATGATCAATGACGTCTGCGACACCAGGCTGCGCTGGAAGCTGATCAGCGGCGCATTTCTGGCGGCTACGGCCAGTTGCAGATGAAACTCTCCGGACAGGCGGATACCTGCGCCACGGTCACCACGGGCAAAGCTGTCGCGCTCGTCGCTGACCAGTTGACGCAGGTCGGCCAGTTGCTCGTCAGTGGCGTGCTCGACCGCCAGTTCAGTGATTGCCTTCTCGACCATGCGCCGGGCAAAAAACACCTGACGCGCCTCTTCAACGCTGGGGCTGGCGACCACGGCCCCCCGGTTGGGGCGCAACAATACGACACCCTCATGCCCGAGCCGCGACAAGGCGCGACGAATGATGGTGCGGCTGACACCAAAAATCTCGCCCAGCGCCTCCTCGCTCAATTTGGTACCAGGTGCCAGCCGCTGCTCCAGAATGGCATCGAAAACATGCTCGTAAACGATATCGTCCTGAGTAACGCTGCGGCTGGCGCTGCGCGGCTGTTTCTTGAGAGGCAGGGACTGGTCGTTCATGGGCACTCGTGCGCAGGTGGGTTACGGCGTCGGGACGGACGCATTGTACACAGGGCAAAACCGCAAACGCGCGCAAAAAAAAGCCCGCAGTGTGGGGCGGGCAAGAGGTATTCAGCTGCCCCGGTACGTCGAGTAGCTGTACGGCGAGATTAACAGCGGCACGTGAAAGTGCTCCTGACCTGCATCAATGCCAAAGCGCAGCACCACCTCATCCAGAAAAGCTGGCTCGTTCAGGACCACGCCGCGTGCGCGGTAGTAATCGCCGGCCTTGAAGTGCAGTTGATAGACGCCGGAGCGATACGTGTCACCTTGCAATAAAGGCGCATCGCAGCGTCCGTCGCTGTTGGTGACCGCGCTGACAAGGTGCAGCAGTTGCTGATCTTCGACACGATACAACTCAATGCGGATGGCACTGCCTGGGCAACCGTGGGCGGAATCCAGTACGTGTGTGGTCAATTTCCCCAAAACTTCACTCCTCACCCTCAGCGATCTTGAAACAGTGCACCAATGGAGTGCTCTGTGCCGTGCGACTGCAACCGATTAAGACACTTTTGAAAAAACCTGTACACAATAAAGTCTTCGCTGAGCGACAGTCGATCCCTACGCGGCTCTTCGGGCATTCAATTGACTGAAACGAAGGGAAGCAGAGGAAAAATATCAGATTTTTTCTGATTATCTGACTACTCAGGCAGGTTTCTTGCTTGCTTTGCGTGTACCAATGCACTTCAGCGAGGAAACCTACAGGGTTACCAGCCAGGGTTACAAGCTGAAAATAAAATTGTATACAATCTGCGCTTTGCAGTGCCGGCTCCGCCATCTGCACCGCACCTGTCTATTGCACATTACGCACAAAAGGAAGCTTGCAGTGAGCGCTGACTATCCACGCGACCTGATCGGTTATGGCAACAACCCGCCTCGTCCACGCTGGCCGGGCGACGCGCGCATTGCCCTGTCCTTCGTGCTGAACTACGAGGAAGGTGGCGAGCGCAATATCTTGCATGGCGACAAGGAATCAGAGGCGTTTCTGTCCGAGATGGTGGCTGCGCAGCCACTGCAGGGCCAGCGCAACATGAGCATGGAGTCGCTGTACGAGTACGGCAGCCGTGCCGGTGTATGGCGCATTCTCAAGCTGTTCAGGCAGTTCGATATTCCTCTGACTGTCTTCGCCGTGGCCATGGCCGCCCAGCGTCATCCGGATGTGATCCGCGCCATGGTTGCCGAAGGTCACGAGATCTGCAGCCACGGCTATCGCTGGATCGACTACCAGAACATGGACGAAGCCCAGGAGCGTGAGCACATGCGCCAGGCGATCCAGATCCTCACCGAGATTAGCGGCGAACGGCCGCTGGGCTGGTACACCGGTCGTACCGGCCCCAACACCCGGCGTCTGGTGATGGAGGAAGGCGGTTTTCTTTACGATTGCGACACCTATGACGACGACCTGCCGTACTGGGAGCCGAACAACCCGACCGGCAAGCCGCATCTGGTCATCCCTTATACGCTGGACACCAACGACATGCGCTTCACCCAGGTGCAGGGCTTCAACAACGGCGAACAATTCTTTCAATACCTCAAAGACGCTTTCGACGTGCTGTACGCCGAGGGCGAAGACGCACCCAAGATGCTTTCCATCGGCCTGCATTGCCGCCTGATCGGGCGCCCTGCCCGCCTTGCCGCACTCAAGCGTTTCATTGAGTACGCCAAAGGCCATGAGCAGGTGTGGTTCACTCGACGTGTCGATATCGCCCGCCACTGGCACACTGAACATCCGTTTACCGGCAAGGCGGCACAATGAGCACGTTTCAGAAGCTGACGCCCTCGAGCCTGGACAGGGATGCATTCATCGCAGCCTTTGCCGACGTCTATGAGCATTCGCCGTGGGTCGCGCAACAGGTATTCGATCAGGGCACAAGCCATGAACTGGATCAGGTCGAAGCTCTGCACGCCCGCATGAGCAGAATTCTGCTCGGGGCCACCCACGCACAACAACTGGCGCTGATCAACGCTCACCCGGATCTGGCCGGCAAGGCCGCCGTTCAGGGCGAGCTGACTCAGGCCAGTACCGATGAACAGGCCGGCGCCGGTATCCACCACTGCACGCCTGAAGAGTTTCAGCGTTTCACCGAGTTGAACGAGGCTTACAAGGCGCGTTTCGGCTTTCCGTTCATCATGGCGGTCAAGGGCAGCGACAGACATAAAATTCTGGCGGCGTTCGAGCAACGCATCCATCACTCGCCCGAGGCCGAGTTCGCTTGCGCCTTGGCCGAGATCAACAAAATCGCACTGTTTCGTCTACAGGCGCTTTGAGCGTCGCCGTTATCCACCTGTTCAGAAGGCAGACAAGAAGCATGAAAGTTTACGCCGCACCGTTCGAGAAGTTCGTGAACCTGGCCGATGCACGCCTGGGCACCAAAATCCTTTCGGTCACCGATGACTGGTTCGCCGACGCCAACCGGCTGTTCCAGCCGACCCCGGCGGTCTGGAAAGAAGGCGTGTTCGACGACAACGGCAAGTGGATGGACGGCTGGGAGTCGCGCCGCAAGCGTTTCGAAGGGTACGACAGCGCAGTGATTCGCCTCGGTGTGGCGGGAACGATCAAGGGTGTGGACATCGACACCTCGTTCTTCACCGGTAACTTCCCGCCGTCCGCGTCGCTGGAAGCGTGCTTCCTGGCTTCCGGCGAGCCGGATGAAAACACCGCCTGGACTGAGGTTCTGCCGTCCGTGGAATTGCAGGGCAACAGCCATCATTACCACGAGATCCATCACGATCAGGCGTTCAGCCATCTGCGCTTCAACATCTACCCCGACGGTGGTGTCGCGCGTCTGCGGGTCTATGGCGTGCCGCATCGCGACTGGTCGAAAGTCAGCGAAGACGAGCAGATCGACCTGGTCGCGGCACTCAACGGCGGCCGATCGGTTGCCTGCTCGGACGAACACTACGGCAGCATGAGCAACATCCTCAATCCTGGCCGGGGCGTGAATATGGGCGACGGCTGGGAGACAGCCCGCCGTCGTACACCGGGCAACGACTGGGTGATCGTGGCGCTGGGTCACAAGGGCGAGGTCGAGAAAGTCATCGTCGATACGCTGCACTTCAAGGGCAACTACCCGGACAGCTGTTCGATTCAGGGCGCTTTCGTCAAGGGCGGCACCGACAGTCAGATCGAAACCCAGAGCCTGTTCTGGCGCGAGTTGCTGCCCAGCCAGAAGCTGACCATGCATGCCGAACACGAGTTCGTCGAGCAGATCAACGCCATCGGCCCGATCACCCATATCCGCCTGAACGTTTTCCCGGACGGTGGCGTGAGCCGCCTGCGAGTGCTGGGCAAGGTGGCCAGATAACAACGCGCCGCAAGGCAACAGGCTATCGTTCCCACGCTCCGCGTGGGAATGCATTTCCGGACGCTCTGCGTCCAGTCCTGAGTGTGTGGCGCGGCGCAGAGTTGTGACGCAGAGCGTGACGAAGTGCATGTCAACGCGGAGCGTTGGCGCGATAGTCATCAATACGAATGTGCAAACGACCCACCCTCAAAACCATTGAAGAAGAACCCGCATGCGCACACTGATAATCGAGCCACTGACCAAGGAAGCCTTTGCGCCATTCGGTGATGTGATCGAAACCGACGGCAGCGATCACTTCATGATCAATAACGGCTCGACCATGCGCTTTCATCGTCTGGCTGACGTGCAGACCGCGCAGCCGGACGACAAGGCGATCATCAGCATCTTCCGCGCCGAGGCGCTGCAGATGCCGTTGACCATTGGCATGCTGGAACGGCACCCGCTGGGCAGCCAGGCATTCATTCCGCTGCTCGGTAACCCTTTTCTGATCGTGGTCGCGCCCGTTGGCGATGCGCCCGAATCAGCGCTGACCCGGGCCTTTGTCTCCAACGGCAGGCAGGGTATCAATTACCACCGCGGCGTCTGGCACCACCCGGTGCTGACGATAGAAAAGCAGGATGACTTTCTGGTGGTTGACCGCAGTGGCGAAGGCAACAACTGCGACGAGCATTACTTTGCCGAGAGCCAGTTACTGGTTCTCGACCCCCACCCACTGGAAGGGTAAAAACCGTGCTGGCACATATGATGGAATGGCTGAATCTGGGCGTGCGCTGGATTCACATGATCGTGGGCGTCGCCTGGATCGGCGCATCGTTCTACTTCGTCTGGCTGGAGAACAACCTCAACCGCAGCAATCCGCGTGACGGGTTGTCGGGGGACTTGTGGGCCATCCACGGTGGCGGTATTTACCACCTGGAGAAGTACAAGCTCGCGCCACCGACCATGCCGGAGAACCTGCACTGGTTCAAATGGGAAGCCTATTCCACCTGGCTGTCGGGCGTCGCGCTGTTGTGTGTGGTGTTCTACGCCAACCCGACGCTGTACCTGCTGGCACCGGGCAGCAGCCTGAGCGGTGCAGAAGGTGTGCACATCGGCCTGGGTTCGCTGTTTGTCGGCTGGTTCATCTACAGCTTCCTGTGCGACTCGCCGCTGGGTAAGCGCCCTGCACTGCTGGGCCTGATTCTTTTCCTGTTGCTGGTCGCGGCGGCTTACGGGTTCAGCAAGGTGTTCAGCGGTCGTGGTGCGTACCTGCACGTGGGCGCGATCATGGGCACCATCATGGTCGGCAACGTCTTCCGCATCATCATGCCAGCCCAGCGAGCGCTGGTCGCCGCCATCGCCGAGAACCGCACGCCGGACCCGAGTCTGCCCGCAAAGGGCCTGCTGCGTTCGCGGCACAACAACTACTTCACCCTGCCTGTGCTGTTCATCATGATCAGCAACCACTTTCCGAGCACTTACGGCAGTGAATACAACTGGCTGATTCTGGCGGGCATCGCCCTCCTGGCGGTGTTGGTGCGCCACTATTTCAATACACGGCATGACAGCCATCGATTCGCCTGGACCCTGCCGGTCGCCGCGCTGGGCATGCTCTGCCTGGCGTATGTCACCGGCCCTGCGCAACCACCGGCAAAAATCGTTTATCAACCGCTGCCCGGCACGGCAGTCGGTGGCCATCGGGCCGATGAAAAGCCCTTGGCACCCGCAGTTGCACCGGTCGAGGCAAAGCCTGCCGACAGCGGTGCGGATTTCACCAAAGTGTACGAAGTGATCCAGCATCGCTGCACGGTGTGCCACTCGGCCACGCCGACCAGCCAGCTGTTCAGCGTTGCGCCTGCCGGGGTGATGTTCGATACGCCGGAACAAATCCAGCAACAGGCCCAGCGCATCAAGGCGCAGGCCGTCACCTCGCCGATCATGCCGCTGGGCAATATCACCCAGATGACCCAGCAGGAGCGCGAACGGGTCGGAGCATGGATCGATCAGGGCGCACCTATCAACTGATAAAGGCAGCGCCGCGCCCCACTTTCGCTCCAGACGCCCTGCGCTGGAGCACTTGAGCCCGGCAGCGCGAGTCAGTATCCTCCGCCGCCGCTGCAAAACCGGACCACCATTCCCCCGTACGTTGAATCTGACCGAACAGCCAACTAGCTGACTGAGCAGTCAGGACTCTCTCGACCCGGAAAAATGACTTGAAACCGACACGTTAGTACCGGTTTGAAGATTACTTGAACTTTTTTCATGGATTGGCGCAGCTCTTGCTAACAACACAAAGCTGACCAGACAGACAAATTACTGCAACCACAGACAAGGCGTCACTCAGAGAACGCCGGTCTGAAAAATCACGATCTATCTCAAGGGGCTTACCGAATGAACCGTACGTTTTCCAGCGTATTACTGGCCAGCAGTCTGCTGGCCGCCGCGCCAGCCATGGCCGGGGATATTTTCCAGTGGCAGAGCAACAGCCTGACCTACCTCAACGGGCGGGACTTTGCGGTCAATCCGGAAAACCAGCAGACGTTCACCTTTGAACATGCTGACAGCTGGAAGTACGGCGACAACTTCTTCTTCGTCGACAAGATCTTCTACAACGGCAAGAAAGATGCGACCGCCGGTGACAATACCTATTACGGGGAATTCTCGCCCCGCCTGTCGCTGGGCAAGATAACTGGCCAGAAGTTCGAGTTCGGTCCGATCACCGATGTGCTGATCGCTGCAACTTACGAGTTCGGCGAAGGCGATAACGAGTCGTACCTGATCGGCCCGGCGTTCGATTTGAAGATTCCGGGTTTCGATTACTTCCAGCTCAACTTCTACCAGCGTCAGACCGAAGGCAACCGTCCGGGCGATGGCGTCTGGCAGATCACCCCGGTCTGGTCCTACACCATTCCTGCGGGTAAATCCGATGTGCTGATCGACGGGTTCATGGACTGGGTGGTGGACAACGACAAGACATCGCGTGGCACTTACCACTCCAACCTGCACTTCAACCCGCAGATCAAATATGACCTGGGCAAGGCGCTGAACTACCCGGAGCGTCAGCTGTACGTCGGTATCGAATACGATTACTGGACCAACAAATACGGCATCAAGGACAGCAGCGCCTTCGAAACCGACCAGAACACCGCGAGCTTGCTGGTGAAGGTGTTCTTCTAAGCGATCCGGTTGTGACTCTCGTTCCCGCGCTCAGCGCGGGAATGCATTTCTGAAGCCTCTGCGCGACGCCCCCTCACTCACTTACTGGCGGTTTTCCAGACCTTGCCAATCAACGTCACCACCAGCACCAGCACCGCTCCGGCAATGATTCCCGCGACCGCATCGATCAGGGTCGGAACAATCATCGACAGCCCCCCCACGGCACCCGCCGCCGCTTCAGTAACGCCTTCGACCCAATGATGAGCGAATGGCAAACCGTGGACCAGAATCCCGCCGCCGACCATGAACATGGCTGCAGTACCGACGATCGACAGCACTTTCATCAAGACCGGTGCCAGCCACAGCAAGGCGTCACCGATCTTCTGTGCCGCAGAACTTGCCGTCTTTTTCAGGTACAGGCCCAGATCGTCCAGCTTGACGATACCCGCCACAAGGCCATAGACACCCACGGTAATCAGTACCGCGACGATAACCAGCACGCCGACCTGATCCATGAATGGTCTGGCCGACACCACGCCCAGCGCCAGAACGATAATTTCCGCCGAAAGAATGAAGTCCGTACGAATCGCGCCCTTGATGCGCTCTTTTTCGAACGCGACCATGTCCACGGATGCATCCGTGGTCGCCTGCTTGCGCTGGTCGTGCTCTTCGCCGGTGTCTGGATGCAGCCATTTATGGGCGATTTTCTCGAAGCCTTCGAAACACAGGAACGCACCGCCAATCATCAGCAAAGGCAGAATCGCCCAAGGTGCGAAAGCGCTGATCAGCAACGCTGCAGGAACCAGAATGGCCTTGTTGAGCAGCGACCCTTTGGCCACGGCCCAGACAACCGGCAATTCACGATCCGCTGAAACACCGGTGACCTGTTGGGCATTGAGCGCCAGATCATCACCCAGCACACCCGCAGTTTTCTTGGTGGCCAGCGCCACGTCGTCGAGCAGGGTCGCAATATCGTCAAGCAGGGTAAGCAAGCTTCCAGCAGCCAAAATGAAAATCCTTGAGCAAGTAAAAAAGCAAACGGCGCTTGGTGAACCACGCGCCAGGGCCAACCGTGTGGCAGCAAACAACTCTGACCTTCATCAGGCGTGAACGTTTGACGCTGCAAGCACCAGACAGGCCACGCCGAACTCTTCAGATGTGCAACTGAGTGGTCGACACCACTTGGCGCAACCCCATGAACGACCGAATCTGTCTGACACCGGGCAAGTACAGCAACTGTTCGGCGTGCAGGCGGTTGAAGCTCTGACTGTCCTTGGTGCGCAACAACATGAAGTAGTCGAACTCGCCGGTGACGACATGAAACTCCATGCAGCCGGAAACCTTCTGCGCGGCGGCTTCGAATTGCGCGAATGAGTCCGGCGTCGAGCGATCCAGTACGACACCGATCAGCACCACCATGCCTGCATCCAGGACATCGCCATTGAGCAGCGCTACCACGCCCTTGATCACACCCGCCTCTTTCAGCCGCTCGACACGCCGCAAGCATGCAGGCGGACTCAGTTTGACCTTTTCGGCAAGTGCCACATTGGAAATGGACGCGTCGCGCTGCAGGGCCTTGAGAATGGCCCGGTCAATCCTGTCCAGCAGCGGAGCCACGTCGATTCCGGACTTTCTAGCGCGTTCATTTATTGCTTTCATAATAAAATTCACACACTAAAAGTTTATTTGATTCAGTTCAGACTAACGTTTGTTTTGTAGATAGACAATTATTTGCAACCACGATAATGCGCCTATTTCCTATGATGGGAGCCATGCCGGGCAGCGCGATAAAGACATCGAGACCCACCTTCAACGCCCGGATCAACTTATCAACGGAGACCCGATATGAACCTGAGCAAGTTCAAGCGCTACCCTCTGACCTTCGGCCCCTCGCCCATTACTCCCCTGAAACGCTTGAGCGAGCATCTGGGCGGCAAGGTCGAGTTGTATGCCAAACGCGAAGATTGCAACAGCGGCCTGGCATTTGGCGGTAACAAGACTCGCAAACTGGAATACCTGGTACCGGAAGCCCTCGAAGGCGGCTATGACACACTGGTGTCGATCGGCGGCATCCAGTCCAATCAGACGCGTCAGGTGGCGGCTGTGGCGGCGCATCTGGGCATGAAATGCGTGCTGGTTCAGGAAAACTGGGTCAACTACTCGGACGCCCTGTATGACCGGGTCGGCAATATCGAGATGTCGCGCATCATGGGCGCCGACGTACGCCTGGACTCGGCAGGTTTTGACATCGGCATCCGCCCAAGCTGGGAAAAGGCCATGGCCGATGTCGTGGAGAGCGGTGGCAAACCGTTTCCGATTCCGGCAGGTTGCTCGGAACACCCTTATGGCGGCCTGGGGTTTGTGCGTTTTGCCGATGAAGTTCGTCAGCAGGAAGAAGAACTGGGCTTCAAATTCGACTACATCGTGGTCTGCTCGGTGACGGGCAGCACACATGCCGGGATGCTGGTCGGCTTCGCTGCCGATGGCCGTGCGCAGCGGGTGATCGGTATCGACGCCTCGGCCAAGCCGGACAAAACCCGCGAGCAGGTCCTGCGCATTGCCCAGAACACTGCAAAACTGGTGGAACTGGGTCGCGACATCACCGCTGAAGACGTGGTGCTCGACACCCGCTACGCCTACCCCGAATACGGCCTGCCCAACGATGGCACCCTTGAAGCCATTCGTCTTTGCGCGCGCCTTGAGGGCGTGCTGACCGACCCGGTCTACGAAGGCAAATCCATGCACGGGATGATCGACATGGTGCGCAACGGCGAATTCCCCGAAGGCTCGAAAGTGCTCTACGCCCACCTCGGCGGCGTACCGGCGTTGAATGCCTACAGTTTTCTGTTCAAGGACGGTTGAGCCAAAAGTGCTCCTGCAGTCGATAGCACCCTTCGACTGCAGTACTTTCTGCTAAACCCGAAAATACTTCTGCAGCGCCTGCGCCAGCAAACTCACCGCCTCATCGGTCTGTGACGACGGCGAGCGCAGGAAGACGATTTCGTGCTCGGGTATCTCAGGCAGGTCATCGAGAATCTGCATGGCTTCCGTGACCCCGCTCCGATCGATTAGGCTGATCGCCAGGCCTGCTTCCACACAGGCTTTGATGGCTTGATTGGACGGGCTTTCGAGGACTACGCGGGTCTTGCGGCCGTTGGCTTTGAGTGACGTCATCATGGCTTCTCGGTAAGGACATTGAGCCGCGTGGATGGCCAGCGGCAACGGGTCCGTGGATGCCAGTACGCCCCTTGCCGGCCCGACCCAGACCGGCTTGGTCGATACCAGAAATTGCGTATCGGCACTCAGTTGCCCTTTGGGTTGCGCGATCACGGCTGTCTGCAACTTGCCGCGAGCAACGTGCTCGCGCAGGGCGTAGCTGGGTGCGGATTTCAATTCCAGCACCACATTGGGCCACGCGGCCGCGAACACCGGCAGGATGTCGCGAATGACATGCACAGCGTACTCATCCGGAACGCCCAGCGTGATGCGTCCGGCCAGATGAGTGCCTTGCAGATCCGCCAGCACCCGGTCATGCGTGGACAACAACTCTGTCGTCGACAACAGCAAGCGCTTGCCCAGCGCCGTCAGCGACACTGCCTGATTGTCCCGGTTGAGCAAGCGTCCGCCTGCCACGGCCTCAAGGCGCTGAATATGCACGCTCACCGCTGCCGGGCTTTTATGAAGTTGCTCGGCGGCTGCGGAAAACTTTCCTATTCGCGCCACCGCGTGAAAGGTGCGCAACAGTTCGATGTCCAGAATGGCGGCCATGGTTCAGTTTTAATGAATAACTCATGCAGTTAATTTTGATTTATTAGACTACGCCGGTTTCGTAACCTGTGTCCATGAACCCACACCTGTCGATTGCTCCGAACGTCTCGCGGCCTGCCTGGCATCAGGCCATCCCCCTTCCCCTGCTTGAAGCGGCGCTGATTCTGACCTGGAGTTCCGGCTTCGTCGGTGCGCGCTTTTCGCTTGAACACGCGCCGCCGCTGCTGGTGGTGTTCTGGCGCTGTGTGGTGGTCACCCTGATCCTGCTTCCCTTCGTCGCCAGGCAATTTAAAACGATCCCGCCTGCCACGCTGTTGAAAAATGCGGGTATCGGTCTGCTGGCCATGACCGGCTACGTCGCCGGTGTCACGCAAGGCATAGCAATGGGCGTACCCGCGGGGCTGGCTGCGCTGTTCGCCGATTTGTTGCCGATGGGCATGGCGCTTCTGGCTGCCGGGGTACTCGGCCAGCGACTTGTCTGGCAAATATGGGCGGGCCTGGGAGTGGGTCTGGTCGGTGTGGTACTGGTCACGTACAGCGCACTTGCGGTGGGAGATGCGCCGTTGTGGGCATATGGTCTGCCATTACTGGGCATGCTGTCGCTGGCCATCGCGACGCTGTGGCAAAAACACGCCACGGCGGCGCGGCCCATGGACCTGCTCCCCAACCTGTGGCTGCAATGTCTTGTATCGAGCATCGCGTTTGCCATCATCCAGGGAACACAGGGCAGCCTGGCCCCGATCCCCAGTACCGGGTTTGCGCTTAGCGTGATATGGACGGTGGGGCTGGCGACGCTTGGCGGCTACGGGCTTTACTGGGTGTGCCTACGCCGCGCAACGGCTACCCGCGTCGCCAGCGTGCTGTACCTCAGCCCACCGGTGACCATGCTCTGGGCCTGGGCAATGTTCAACGAACCGTTGTCCTGGCAGATAGCGGCAGGCATGGCAGTGTCAGGCATCGGGGTGTGGATGGTGGTCCGGGCGGAAGAGCGCCAGGTCACCTCGTGACGCTGTCACGAGGCGCCTGACGCCGGGGCTCAGATCCTGAAACGCGCAACCATGCTCTGCAAATCGCTACCCAGACGCACCAGTTCTACAGTCGACGCTGCACTTTGCTCGGAGGCAGATGCGGATTGATCAGCGATGTCGCGTACGCTGAGCACGCTGCGGTTGATTTCGTCGGTCACTGCGCTCTGCTGCTCGGCAGCGGCAGAAATCTGCTGGCTCATCTGTTCGATCGTACCGATGGACTGATTGATCTCAACCAGCGCCTGCTCGGCCTGACGAGCCAGCACCACAGTGCCTTCGGTGCGTTGCAGGCTCGCATCCATCAGGCCCGATGCGGCACCTGTGCCCTTTTGCAGGGCCTGGATCAGCGCTTCGATTTCGGTTGTGGAGTTCTGCGTACGCTGAGCCAGCGAGCGTACTTCGTCAGCCACCACCGCAAAACCGCGCCCCTGCTCGCCCGCCCGTGCGGCCTCGATGGCGGCGTTGAGCGCCAGCAGATTGGTCTGTTCGGCGACGGCCTTGATCACGTCAATCACGCTGCCGATCTTGCCGCTGTCTTCGGTCAGGCGCTGCATGGCTTCGCCCAGTTGCTTCACTTCACCGGCCAACTGGCCGATTTCGCGAGTGGCATGCTGCACCACACTGCTGCCGTGAGCGGCACGCTCGCTGGCCTGTTTGGCGGCCAGTGAAGCGTCTTCGGTGTTGCGCGCAACTTCCTGCACGGTAGACGCCATTTCGTTCATGGCGGTCGCCACCTGATCGACCTCGTTTTTTTGCAGAGTGACGCCCGCGCTGGTCTGTTCGCTGACAGCGGACAGTTGCTCGGCCGCCGTGGCGATCTGCGTCACGCCGTTGCCAATGCCGCCGATCAGGCCGCGCAGTGAAACGGTCATATGCTGCATGGTGTTCTGCAACAGACCGAGTTCGTCCTGGCGGGTGGTGCTGGTGTCGTGAGTCAGATCACCGTCGGCGATCCGGCGCGCTGCAATCACGGTGTCGTTCAACGGCACGGTGATCTGACGGGTGATCAGGAACGCGGCGAAGATGCCGATCAGCAGCACCACCAGCGCCACACTCAGCAACTGAACAACGGCAGTGCCCTGTTCTTTTTTGGCGCTGACCACTTGCTGTGCCATCAAGTCGTCGGCCCGTGCAGCGGTGCCGATGGATTGCTGTTGCAGATTGCTACGAACCTGATCGGTTTGCTGCAGCATTTCCGAAATTGACGCCATCAGCACTTTGTACTGTTTCAGCGCGTTCAGTGCGGTGTCCACGGCAGCGTTCGCTTCATTGGGCAACTGGCTGCGCGCAGCCGCTACCTGGGCGATCAGTGCGTCGGCAGCGTTGTAGGTGGCCTGACGGTTATCGGCGGTCGGGATACTCAGATAACGGCGAAACACCAGGCGGAAGTTGGTCATGCCATTGCGCAAGTCGCCGGCAATCTTGACCTGTTTGATGCCGGTTTCATCCGGAGCCCGCAACGTGTCGTCGATGGTCTTTTGCAGCAGGTTTTCGAACGTGGCACTGACATCGTCCGAGACCTTGATCAAGGGTTTCAAGGCGTCATCAACTTTCTGGTTGATGCTGACCAACTGATCGAAGGTCTGCTTCAGGCCGCCCACCTGTTCCTTGATGTCACGCAGCCTGGCCAGGTTGCTCGACACCACGAACACTTGCAGACCTTCATCGACACTGCGGCTCAACGTATCCAGAGCACTGGCGTAGGTCTGTATCCCGGCAGGGCTTGGGCCTGTGGCATAGGCTTGTGCGGCGATCCGGGCATTCAGAACATCCGTCTTGATTTCAAACACCTTGCCACTTTTGCCAAGGCGCTCGATCAACAGGTTGGTACTGGAGTAACCGATGGCGGTGACGGTCAGTACGCCCAGCAAAATAGCGGCAAAGCCCAGCCCCAGTTTTTTGCTGACTTTCAAGTTGTCCAACCATTTCGCGCTCATTCAGTGTGTGCCTTTGATTTTTCGGGATGCCCGTAAATCGGCGCTGAAAGGCTTAACTTGATAGACAGCGTGATTGGAATAACTGATGGGTCGATAGAGCAGACCGTGTACCCCTTGAATTACGGGGCAAGGAGCAATGATTAAGATTTATTTAACTGCTCAGGACAGTCGTGTTTCGGATGACTGGCAAGGTAGCCTGCCCGGAATGCCATTTACGCGTCACCGATGTGCTGAAGGGCGAAACCGAGCCTTGCCACGCAGCGATTGCCGCGAGCGTGGCGATAAAGTGCACACGCATCATTGATCATTGGCCGCATGCCGAGTACAAAACCCAGTGCCTTTTTGATCGTGCAAGGAGCAACGGATGCTGGAACTGAACACCGAACGGCTGTACCTGCGGACCCTGGTCGACAGTGACTGGCGGCTGTTTCTGAGGCTGCACTCCGAACCTCAGACCATGCAGTACGTATTTGGAGAAATCGAAGAAGAGCAAATCCGCAAGGGCTTCGATCATCGCCTCCCGGTCTGGACGCCGCAGTCCGATCACTGGCTGTGCCTGGTGGTCATCGACAGGCACAGCCGCGTGGAGCTTGGGGTCAGCGGCTTTCGCATCCTGTCGCCTGGCCATGCCGAAGTGGGCTGTCTGCTGCTGCCGGAACATCAAGGCAAGGGCTTCGGCACAGAGTCACGCCGCGCAATCATCGACTACGCCGCCGACATCGGGCTTGAGTCACTGGAATCGACCGTGACCGATGGCAACATCGCCTCCTGCAAGGTTCTGGAAAAGTGCGGTTTCTCTTTCGAGCGCCGAGTCCCGCACGCCTATCAGATCGGCGACCAATGGTTCGACGACCTGATATACCACCTGCACCTGAGCTGATGAGCCCCCAGCCCGGCGTTCGCCGTCAGGCTGCAAGCAGCTCAAGCCTTGGGCCGCCCTCCCAGAATCGTCACACGCTCACCATAGCGCGAGTGCGGAAAGTAATCCCAGACTGCGTGGTGCTGGGTGCAACGGTTATCCCAGAACACCAGTGTGTTCGGCTCCCAGCGCACGCGGCAACTGAGACAGGGCTCTCGTGCGATCAGCTCGAACAGCATGTTCAGCACCGTGCGGCTCTCTCCTGCGGACAGTTGCACAATATGTGAGGTGAACCCGGAATTGACAAACAGGCTGCGGCGTCCCGTTTCAGGGTGGCGCACCACCACCGGGTGCTCGCTTTTCGGAAGGTTGGCAGGCGGCTGATAGCCTTTCCACGGGATCTCGCCATCGTGAATGGCCGTCAGTTCGCCGAGAAACCGTTGCATTGCCGGTGAGAGCATTTCAATTGCCAGGTGCATGTTGGCAAACAGCGTATCGCCACCGGTTCCGATGGCGGGCGTCTCTTTGACATACAGCATCGAGCCCATCGACGGTTCCGGGTCAGCGGTGCCATCGGTGTGCCACAGCTCGCCGGCGGCGAAGCGCGACTGGGCGTTGGCGCGAACCACGACCAGTTCCGGATCATCGCCATCGATACTGTCTACCGGCAAGGTGCGTAGCGGACCGAACAGGCGGCCAAAGGCTTTGTGCTGTTCGACGGTCAGATGCTGGTCGCGAAACACCAGGACATGATTTTCCAGGAACGCCCGGCGGATTTCCTCCAGTTGCTCCTCGCCAGTCGGCTGCGAAAGGTCCACACCGCTGACTTCTGCACCAATGATGGGTGTCAGGCGATTAACAGTGATGCTGTGATAGGGCGCACGAGGTGTGCCTGCGATACCTTCGATGGCCTTGAGTGCCAGTTGATCCATGATCCGTCACCTTTGAATTGTCGGCATGGCCGATCACCATGCCCGTGATTCGTTTACGCGGTCAGCCCGCCTGAAAAGTCTGCTGCCCACACGTTCAACCTTCTGCCGACAACAGGTCAGCGTTGATCATCTCGGCGATCACCTGAGCCCAGGGCGCGGTGACGATGCCGTAATGATCGGTGTCCAGTGGCTGCCAGCCCGACCGTTTCGGCAACAGCCCTTGCCAGGCCTGCTGCAGATCCGCCATCCGCCAGGCGCTGCCCATGCCGTAAGGGTTGGGATGCGTGGCAATGAACAGCCGCGCGCGGGTGCACGGCAGTGACAAGGGTCGATGATCGACCATGCTGGCCATGTTGTTCCGGCAGCAGACGATCAGGCTTTGCAGGTAACGCGGCGTTTCTTCTGTAGCTGCGGTGGTGCTGTCCGGCAAGTCTGTGCGGCGTGCAGAAAACTCGCGCTGGAAAACCTGCTGGATATGCGCTTCGTCGATCTTCGCCAGCTCTGTGCCAGCATCCGGCGCGGGCGGGTCGATCAGGTACAGCAACGGCTGCTCGCAGTCGTCTGCCAGCAGACTGCACATCGCCTGCGCCACCCACGCGCCAAATGACCAGCCAGCCAGTCGCCAGGCTGAACCTGACGGGCAATGGGCCTGCAACGCCTTGAGATAAAGCTGCGCCCGTTCAGCCACACTGATGTTCGGCAGCTCAGGCAGGCGCAACGCCGGATCGGCGATCACCCACACCCCGAGATCAGGGTGCAGCGCCGAGGCCAGCTCGCGGTATGCCTGCACATCGCCACCCACCGGGTGAATCAGATACAGTCGTTCGCGGCCTGCCCCCGCATGCCACTGGTCGATCCGCACTGCGTCAGCCCAGTGCTCGTCGACTGCCGCCGCCCCTTCCCCTGCTGCCTGCTGCACCAGCGTCAGCACCTCGAGCAGGCTGACCCTGTGGCTGAACTGTGACAGCTGGAAGACCACGCCTGTCGCGGCCTGCAGTTCATCGATCAGGTCCAGCAGGGTCAGGGAGTCGGCACCCAGTTCGTAGAACGAGTCATTCTCCTCCAGGGCGCTCACGCCAAGCCACTTGTACAGACAGCCGTGCAGACGCTCACGCAGACCGGTTTCTGCCGCAAAGGCCGGCGCGGCTTCAATCACCGTCGAGTCACTGCCGCCATGTCGCGCCGGGTAGAACTGACGTGCAGTGTTCAGTTCGGTCGTCGAGATCAGTAATTGCGGCAGTTGAGCCGTCAGGGCTGCATCGAATACCCGGCAGCCCTCCTGCGCCGACATGCCGACCGCCAGGTGCCGCTGATGCGCTTCATCACAGATGCCAGCGGCAGCGGCCATGCCGATATCGCGCCAGATGTCCCAGTTGATGCCCAGACGCACGCAGCCATTTTCGGCGTTCGGGCGGTAATAGGTGAAACCATCGAGCACTGCACTGGCGGCGGCGTAGTCCAGATGTCCGGCACCGCCGAACAGTGCCGACATCGACGAGCAGTACAGCACGAAGCCCGGTTTCATCTGCTCGATCAAGGCTTCGACCGCCAGCATGCCGCGGGTCTTGCTTGCCATCGCTTCGGACAGTACCCGAGCATCGCGCTGACGGATCAGGCTGCCCGCTCCGGTCCCCGCAGCGTGAATCACACCGTCGAACTGCCCGTAACGCTCGCGCAGTTGCTCAAGCACCCCAGGCCAGCGCGCCAGATCGGCGATGTCCGCCTGGACGCTGTCGATGCGCGAGGCATGAGCGTGCAGGCTTTGCGCAATCTCACTGCGGCGCGACAGCAACACCACCCGCCGCTGGCTTGATTGCAGCAAGTGCTCACACAAGGTACGCCCTATACCACCTGTGCCGCCGAGTACCAGAAACGTGCCATTTGCCGGTAGCAGATTCGAAACGGCCGCAGGCTCCGCAAGCGGACTGGCCTGCAGCTGTGGTTGCCAAAGATAGTCGTCACGGATGGCCATACGCCGTGGCAGTGACATTGGGTCGGCGAGCAGTGCCGCCAGTTGCCGAGCCTGGGTGTCCAACCGCGCCGCAGGGAGATCCAGCCAGTGACAGCGTATCGGGTACTCCTGCGGGGCTACCTCGGTGACGCCAGCCAGTGCCGCCAGTTCCGGGCGCAGGACCGTGCCATTTACCGGGCATGCCTGCCAGGACAGCAGCCAGAGCCGCAAAGCTGTCTTGTGCTCGCTCGCCCCCCAGGCTTGCAACAGCGCGCTGACCGTGTCCAGACAGGCCCATTGCGCGGTTGCCAGGCTTTGCTCGCCGACTACCCCGCCTACCGACAGCGGCAAGGCATGCAGCCAGTCCAGTTCGGTTGCAGTGTGTCCATTGTGTTCCAGCGCTGCGATCAGTCGGCTGAACGCTAGCGGGTCCAGTGGATCCAGCTCATAACGGCTCGGGCCAAGCTGCTGATAGCCGTTGCCGGCCTGAACTTCGACAACCTGCCGGTAAACGCTTTGAAGGCTATCAAGCACCGCAGCCTCCATGCGCTCGTGGGCGCAGACCACAAGCACGCCACGAAGCTCGCCATTCGTTTGCGTGCCCAGACGACGTACCCGCAGCCATTGACGCTGGTAAAACCAGTCGGCCATCGGCTGGCGGTCAGCGGTGTGCGGCGATGGCTCGACGTGGGCGGATGGCTTGAAGCGGAAAGTCTGCAGATCGAATGCAGAGGGTGGCAAGTTCCACGGTGGCGGTGCCGAACGAGTCGGCGCGTCGATACTGGCCCCCGCATACCAGGCCTCCAGCAATGCTTGCGGTGAATGCTCACTGGCGTTCAGGCGTGCATCCGTGATCGTCACCTGTTTGATCGCCGAGGGTTGCAGGCGCAACGCCTGACCCGGCTGACAAATCATCGCCAAGCGCCAGCGCAGTGCACGTCGACCGCTTTGCAGGTAACGCAGCAGCGCCGTCTGTTGCTCGGGAAAGGTGTTGAGCCATGCTTCTATCGCCCTTACGTCGTGTTCCAGTGCTGTGCGGCTGTGCGCGGACAGCAACAGGCACGGCGGGCAATCCTCTGTCATCTCTGCCTGCGGTGGCGGCGCGCCGACAATCACATGCGCGTTGGTGCCACCGATGCCGAAACTGCTGACCCCGGCCAAACGTCGACGGCCCTCGGGCCACGGTCGTGAGGCACCGGGAATGTAGAACGGTGAATGCTGCAGATCGACTTGCGGGTTGATCCGGGTAAACCCGAGGTTGGGCGGGATCACCCCGTGATACACCGCAAGCGCTGCACGAATCAGCCCGACCACACCCGCCGCCGCGCCCAGATGGCCGATCTGGCTTTTCACTGACGCCAGTGCGCAACTGGCGGCAGGTGCGGCACCGAAGGCCTTGCTCAACGCGGCCACTTCGATCGGGTCGCCCAGCAACGTGCCGGTCCCATGAGCCTCGACGTAACCGATATCGGCACCCGTGACGCCGGCCTTGCGCAAGGCCTCGCTGATGACTGCGCTCTGCCCCGCCACCGACGGCGCGGTGTAGCTCATTTTGGCTCGACCGTCGTTGTTCAGCGCCGAAGCCTCGACCAGCGCGTAGATCCGGTCGCCATCGGCCTGGGCGCGAGCCAGCGGTTTAAGCACCACCACCCCATAACCACTGGCACCGATGGTCCCGCTGGCGTCGTCACTGAACGGCCGGCACAGCCCGTCGCGAGAGAAAATGTGTTGCGGGCGGTAACGGTAGCCATCGGTCAGGGTCGGGTCGATCAGCACCCCGGCGGCCAGCATCACGTCACTGTCGCCCTGGCGCAGCATCGCCGCCGCAAGGTGCACGGCAATCAGCGAGCTGCCACACGCCGCCTGAACGCTCAAGGCCGGACCGTCGAGGTCCAGGTGGTAAGCCGCCTTGGTGGCCAGGAAATCCTTGTCGTGGTGCAGCGCCATCTGAAAACCGTCCGGCAGATCGGCCTCGGCCGTTTCGCGCAGCATTTGCTGGAAGTACGTGGTTTCGCCACAGCTGGCGATCAAACCGATGCGCGGGCCATCGGCTGTTGGCGTGATCGCAGCATGTTGCAAGGCCTGCACGCAGCCCATCAACAGGTGGCGCTGTTGCGGGTCCATCAAGCGCGCTTCCTGAAGGCTGATGCCGAAATAATCGGGATCGAAATCCAGCAGGCCCGCCAGTTGACTGCGAGCGCCGACCAATCCATCGGCGGCATCAAACAGCTCGATGCCCAGCTCGTTTCCTTGAACCATCGCCCAGAAATCGGCGAGATTGCCGGCTCCCGCCACGTTCACCGACATGCCGATGATTGCCATCGGCTGCTCACCGGCTTCAGGCGATTGCAAACGGGCCACGGGAGCAGATGGCGAGGCCGCAAGGTGCTGCGCCAGAAGGCGCACGGTGACATGCTCGAACAACGCTGCCATCGCCACCGGCTGCGGCAGTTCCTGATTATAACGGGCATGCAGGCGCATCAGACCGAGGCTGGTGGCACCGGCCTCGAAGAAGGTCTGATCGGGCTCGATGTCGCGACCGATAACCGCAACGAACAACTCGCTCAATTGCTGTTCGAGCGCACTCAGTGCTGGCACAGGAAGCGCCGTGCGGGGCCGTTGCAGCACTTCGCCCAGCGCGCTCAGCGCCTTTCGGTCGATCTTGCCGCTGGGCGTCCGCGGCCAGGCCTCGATGCACCGGTACTCGTCGATTCGCACATGTGCAGGCAGGTGCAGCATGACCTGCCGATCAAGCTGAGGCACATCGGGCCGCGTACCTTCGGTGTGCAGCCAGGCAACCAGGCGTGGCGGCTCGCCCTGCATGGCTACCACGGCATTGCTGACCTGCGCGACCTGCATCAGTGCGGCTTCGATCTGCCCCAGCTCAAGACGCTGGCCACTGACCTTGATCTGCTGATCATCGCGGCCAAGGTAGTGCAAGCACGCATCGACACCCATCTGTGCCAGGTCGCCGGTGCGATAGAACAGGGTTTTGCCCTCGGGCTGCGGCAATTCGACAAAACGCGCGGCATTCAGTGTCGGGTCAGCGAGGTAGCAGCGCGAAATCATCGGTCCGGCCACCAGCAGATAACCCTGGCTGCCACTCGGCACCGGGCGGTCGTATTCATCCACCAGCAGCAGGCGCGCGTTGTTCACCGCCAGCCCGATGGGCGCTCGCAGCGGCCAGTCCTGAACTTCTGCGGGCAAACGCCAGGCGCTGACCACGTGGGTTTCAGTCGGGCCGTAATGGTTGAACAGACGCGCCTGCGGCATGCCGCCAAACCAGCTGCGCAGTGCCTCGGTACACAGCAGTTGTTCGCCTGCCGTGATCACTTCGCGCAGTGCCTGGGGGTAAACGCCCTGGCTGACGGCGGTCTGCGCCAGATGCTGCAAGGCCACGCACGGCAGGAACAGCCGTTCGATGCGCGCCTGCAGCAGGTAGTCCAGCAATGCCGGGGCATCCTGTCGCCAGAGCGGGTTGATCAGGTGATAGCAGCCGCCACCGCAGAGGGTGCTGAAAATCTCCTGAAACGACACATCGAACGACAGCATCGAGAACTGCAGAGTCACCGACCTGGCCGGCAAATGCCCTTCAGTGCGCTGCCAGTGCAACAGGTTGCACAGGGTCCGGTCCGGCACCTGAACCCCTTTCGGGATACCCGTCGAGCCGGACGTGAACAGCGTGTACAACGGTCGCTCACCCGCATGACGGCGACGTTCGAACGGCCGTGCCGCAGCGCTCAGGTCGACCCGATGACGAACCAGCCGGCCGGCACTCAACCGATCCAGCGCCGCCTCGGTTGCGCTGCTGTACAGCAGGCAACACGGCTGTGCCTGCTGCATGACCTGGTGCTGCACCGCCAGCGGATAGCCAGGGTCAAGCGGCACGGCCGTCAGGTTGAGTCTGGCCAGCGCCAGCAAGGCGACGATATGCTCGACCGACGCGTCGAGGTACAGCACCACTTGCAGCGCTGCGTCAGTGCGCTCCGGCTGCGGACATTGCTCGATCAGGGTGGCCGCCAGCGTGTCAGCCAGCGAGTCCAGTTCGGCATAGCTCACACACTGCCGATCAGCGACCAGTGCCGGGGCGTCCGGTGTGCAACTCACCTGATACTCGAACCAGTCGGCCAGGGTGCCGAACGGAGCCTCATCGCGGCCACCCTGACTGGCAGGCGGCAGGCTGAAACGGTAGGGCGTGAGCAGATCGTCGAGGAGGGTCGAGGGTTTTTCCAGGAGCAGATCAAGACCCTGTTGAAACACCTGCTGGGCGGCGACCATTTGCCCGGCATCGAAGTAGCTGCACTGGTATTCCCACCAGCATTCCAGCTGTGCACCGGCATCGACGACCGACAAGGTCAGCGGGCATTTGGCCTGCACGGTTTCACTCAACTCCAGCGTGGCTCGCAAGCCGGTCTTAGCAAGCCGGGCATAGTCGGTGTTTTCCAGCACGAACATGAAATCGAACAGCGCACTGCCGGACGACAACCGCAGGTCCTCCACCAAATCAGCCAGCGCAACGTCCTGCAAGGCCAGTACCTCCCGCACCGTGGCGGTCTGATGGTGCATCTGCCGGTCGAGCGCCATGCGATCGTCGAACGCCGTCGGGATCAGCACGGTGTTGGCGAACATCCCGATCGCGTCTTCGAATTCGGTCAGCGGGCGGTTGGAGACCGGGCTGGCAATTCGCGGCCGTTCACAACCGGTCAGCGCATACACGCTCCAGGCATAGACGCTGAACAACACTTCATAGCGGGTGACGCGTTGCTGACTGCAAAACCGATCCAGCGCAGCACTGCGCGCGACGCCCAGCGGCTGGCGGTACAGCCGTGCCTGCAGGCCTGGCTCACGGACCGGCACCAGCGGTGACGAACAGGCTTGCTGTCGACGATGCAGCGCGGCCAGGGCGCGGCGCTGGTCGCGATAGCGCGGGTCGACACGCCATTGCCGTTGCCAGAGCGCGAACTCCAGCGTACTCAGGCCGTTCGGAGGCTCGGCACTCGCCCGCCCGTGCAGCGCATCGTCGTAGAGCTGCACCAGATCATCGAACAACAGGTTCATCGACCAGCCATCGACGACGATGTGGTGCAGGTTCATCAGCAAGCGACAGCTGCCATCGGCAAACGGTAACAGCCAGGCCTGACACAGGGCTGATGTCGCCAGATCGAAAGGTGTATCAAATACCAGCGCCGCGAAGCTGCGCCAGGTCTGTTCACTGAACGCGCCCACATCGAACGTCCGGCACAGCGTATCGCGGTCGCAGACCTGCTGATGCAGCCCGTCGGTTGCGGACACGAATGCGCTGCGTAACCCGCTGTGGCGGGCCAGCAGACGCTGCACGGCTTCGGCCAGCGCGGGCAGTTGAATGCCTGCCGCCAGATGCAGGATGAGCGGCACGTTGTAGGCCGTTGCCTGCGGCGTACGTTGCTGTAGCAACCACAGGCGACTTTGCTCGGCAGTGGCTGGCGCACGCCCTGCCCTGTTGACCGGTGGCGCGGGCGGATAGGCAGACGCAGCGCCCTGCTCATCGCTCAGGCGCTCGGCCAGTACGGCGAACGATTCGCTCAGCAAAGCGCTCAGGGCAACCTCCCGCTGCCAGTGTGTGCGGATTGCCGAACGCAGGCGCATGGCCTTCAGAGAGTCGCCACCACTGCCCAGCCAGTCGTCGTGGCCATTCAGTTCAGGTTGTGCGAGCAGTCTGCGGGCCTGGCTCAACAGCCAGTCCAGCGCGGGTGAGTGCTGATCGTCATGCGGCGAGTCGGCGTCCGCTCGCCACGGCTTCAAGGGCCGGGCAAGCAGCGCACGCTGGTCGATCTTGCCGTTGGCCGTCAGCGGCAGGCGCTCCAGCGTAAACAACTGATGCGGGCGCATCCACACGGCTAAATGTTCGCGCAGATGCTGGTCAAGGTCGCGATAGCCCAGCCCCTCGCGTGGCACGATGAACGCCAGCAACTGGTGGTCTTCGGCAGCCTGCCTGCGGGTACAGACATGCACCTGCGCCACCTGCGGATGCTCCAGAATGCGCTGCTCGACCTCGCCCGGCTCGATGCGAAAACCCCGTACCTTTACCTGGCGGTCAATCCGGCCCAGGTACTCGATCAACCCCTCGGCATTGACTCGAACCTGATCGCCGGTTCGGTAATGCAGCGCTTCCCCGCCGTCGGATACCGGCAGGCGCACGAAACTGTGCGCGGTTTCAGTGGGGCGGTTGCGGTAACCCCGTGCGACCCCGCTGCCACTCAGATAAAGCTCGCCCGCTTCGCCGGGAGCAACCGGACGCTGTTGCGGGTCGAGCACGCGCACGCCCGTATCCGGCAAAGGCTGGCCAATCGGCACCGCGTCACCGACAAAGTCTCGGGCAATGGGATGGCACAGCGCGAAGGTGGTGCATTCCGTGGGGCCGTAGACGTTGAAGATCCGGCAGCGGCTATCGGGATTGGCCTGATACCAGGCACGGACCGCAGCGGCACTGACCTGCTCGCCGCCGATCAGCACCTGACGCAGGCTGGCAAAACAGTCAGGGGTATCTGCACTCAGCGTGTTGAACAGTGAAACGGTCATGAACAGGCTGTCGACCTGCTGCGTTTCCAGCACGGTTGCCAACCGTCGTGCGTCCTGCAGGTCGGCATCCGCGATGATGATGCAGCAGCCGCCATTGAGCAGCGGTGCCCACAGCTCGAAATTACAGGCATCGAACGCCGGGTTGGACAGGCAGGCGAAACGGTCGCCTTCGCGAATGTCGATGTAGCGGTCGGTGTGGGCCAGACGCAACAGGCCGCGCTCGCCAACTTCCACAGCTTTGGGTGTGCCGGTGGTGCCCGAGGTGTAGAACAGGAAACTCAGCTCGGCGAAGTCCTCGGGCACAGGCTGTGGCGGCTGATCAGGGTAATCCAGCAGAGTCTCGACGCTGACGTGCCAGCCCCGTTGCGTCGACACGGCAGAAGAATCTTCGCCCAGGGTGACGAGCCCGACACAGCCTGCATCGTCCAGCATCAGCGTGCGACGCCGGGCCGGGCTGGCGCGATCCAGCGGCACCACGACTGCCCCCACTTTCAACGCAGCGATGATTGTGGCGACCCATTGCCAGCCACGCGGCATGCACAAAGCCACCGGATCGCCGCGGCCTGTGCCTTGTGCCAGCAGACCCTTGGCGATGCGCTCGCTGGTGCCGGCCAATTGCTCGTAGGTCAGCCGTACGTGCTGGTCGATCACTGCCAGCGCGTGGGGATTGCGTGCGACCTGCCCGGCAAAGCCTGACAGCAGGGTCGTGGGGTGCCGGGCATTATTTTCCTGGTGCCTGCTCATCATTGCGCCTCCTGCGTATCGAAACGTTGCAGCTCTTGCCTGAGCGTCTGTGAGACCCGGTGCACCTCGGCACTTTCCAGCATGTCCCAATGGCCGCCGTGCACCAGCCGGGCCCGATAGCCATTGCCCGCACGGCGACGCCAGAACCTGCGCAGCTCATGCAACTGCGTGCGGCTGAAACCTTCGCGCGCCTGAATCAGCACGATGCGCCCGGCTTGCGGCTCACATTCGTAAGCAGCCATGGCCAGACGGTTGTGGTTATAGAGGTGGAAGTAACGCTCGACCTGCGCGTCTTCGATGCCGGGGTACATGCCGTTGAAGCGCACCAGTTTGTCGCGAAACTCAGCCATGTCCACGGTGCCGATCTGTTGCCGGAACCCCGGATCATCCGAGCCCTGGGTATCGAGCAGCACCACCGTGACCTGACGATTGCCGGCAGCCGTCAGGCGCCGGGCCATTTCGTAAGCCACCAGGCCGCCGAACGACAGCCCGGTGAGTATCAACGGTTGCGAGGTCAGTGACGCGATGCGCCGCAGATAGGCGTCGGCCATGGCCTCGACGGTTGGCTCGGTGCTCTCTCCGGGATTCAAGCCCGGTGATTGCACCCCGTACACCCCGATTGTTTCCGGCAGCTCCTTGGCCAGCGACAGGTAGCAGAACGCAGTGCCGCCCGCCGGGTGAATGCACACGACATTGCGCTGCCCGGCACCGCGCCGGAATTCGATCAGATTGCCCTGTGCCGCGGTCAGGCTGGCCCCGGTGCGCAGCCAGCCGCCCAGCGCCTCGATGGTCGGCTGGCCGATGATCACCCGCACCGGCACCTCGACACTGAACGCCCGGCCAATCTCGTAAGCCATCTTGATTGCCGCAATCGACGTCCCGCCGACATTGAAGAAGTTGTCACGGATGCCGATTTGCGGCACCAGCAGCAGGTCTTTCCAGATTTGATACAGCGTCAGTTCGATATGGTCTCTGGGGCTGCCGATATTGACCTGCCGATCGACCAGGTCCTGATCGGCCAGCGCCGCAAGCGCCACACGGTCGACCTTGCCATTGACCGTCAACGGCAAGGCGTCCAGCCACAGATAAGCGCTGGGCATCACCGCGCTGGACAGCGTCGTCGCCAGGTGCGCACGCAGCGCCGCTTCATCAAGGGCGCTGTCGGTCACGCAGCACGCCACCAGGCGCTGGTTCTGCGCGGTATCGCCGACGATCAGCGCCACACTGGCGCGAATGCCGGGAAACAGGTCGAGCCGCGCTTCGATTTCACTCAACTCCAGACGGATGCCGCGCAGCTTGACCTGAAAGTCATTGCGACCGAGAAACTCCAGTTGACCGTCTGCGCGATAACGCGCCAGATCGCCGCTGCGATACAGGCGGTCACCAGCAACGAACGGGTTGTCGATAAAGCGCTCGGCAGTGAGCGCGGCCAGGCCCAGATAACCCCGCGCAACGCCGACGCCGCCAATGTGCAGTTGACCGGTCACACCCGCCGGGACTGGCGCGTCGCGCTCGTCGAGCACGTAAAAACGCGTGTTGGCAATGGGGTGGCCGATGGGCAATCGACGTGTCGGCACCTCGGCACCGGGGTCCAGCGTCCAGACGCTGCTGATCACCGTGGTTTCGGTCGGACCGTAGACGTTGTGCAGGCGCGCATGCGGCAGCCGTTCCTGAAAGAGTCTGGCCAGAGCTGGCGACAATTCGCCGCCGCCGCTGAACACATCCATCAGGGTGTGACAGGCGCTGACCTCTTCGACTTCCAGAAACAGTTGCAACATGGCTGGCACGAATACCATCGCGGTGACACGTTGCTCACGCACCACCCGGGCCAGATAACCGGGTTCGAAATGGCCGCCGGGACGCGCAATGACCAATCGGCCGCCGGTCAGCAACGGCCAGAAGATCTCCCAGGCCGAAGCGTCGAAACCGAACGGAATCTTGTGCAGCATGTTTCCCGATTCGCCACAGAACTGCTGACACCACAGCAGCAGGTTGCTCAGCCCGCGATGCGTGACCATTGCGCCTTTGGGCAGACCGGTAGTGCCGGAGGTGTAAAGCACATAAGCCAGATGGTCGGCGTTCACTCCGACGCGCTGCGGATGTGGATTGTCCGACGAACATTCGCCCCACAGCACCGCGTCGGCCTGTATGTCGATAATCGGTACTTCGCAGGCCGCACCGTGCAGCGCCTGACGCAGTATTTCGCGGGTCGGCCCCAAGGCAAGCAGCACCGCCGGGGACGTGTCATCAAGAATATGGCGCAGGCGTCCCGACGGGTAATCCGGGTCCAGCGGCACGTAGGCACCGCCAGCCTTGAGCACCGCCAGCAAGGCCACTGGCAGTTCCAGAGAGCGTTCGATACAGACCGCCACGCGCACATCCGGGCCGACGCCGAGGCTGCGCAAGTGCTGCGCAAGGCGGTTGGCCTGGCTGTTGAGCTGGCCGTAGCTCAGCGACTGGCCTTCGAAAATCACTGCGCACTCGTCCCGGCGACGCGCGACCTGAGTCTCGATCAAACGATGCACGCAATCGACAGGCTGGGTCAGCGCCGCCGGACGGTTCCACTCGTCGAGAATCTGTTCGCGCTCCGCAGCGGTGATCAGCGTGAGTGCGCCGACCGGCTGCTTGGGGTCCAGCGCGACCTGCTCGAGCAGTTGCCGATAATGCCCGCTCAGGCGCTCGATGCTGGCCCGCTCAAACAGATCGGTGTTGTACTCCACCAGCAGGTTCAGCAGACCGTCGCGCTCGACCCACTCGAAAGCCAGATCGAACTTCGCCGTAGCGCTACCGGTGCCGTACGGCGTCATGCTCAACGCCGGCATGTGCGCAGGAGTGCCCGGGGTGTTCTGCAACACCATCATCACTTGAAACAACGGCGAATAACCGCTATCGCGCGGCGGGTTGACGGCCTCTACCACCCGGTCGAACGGCACGTCCTGATGGGCGTGAACATCCAGCAGGGTGGCGCGTACCTCACGCAACAGTTCGGCAAAGGTCTGCTGCGGATCGAGGCGCTGACGAATGACCTGGGTGTTGACGAAATGGCCGATCAGCGGCTCGATCTCGGGACGGCTGCGGTTGGCGAACGGCGTGCCGATGCACAGGTCCCGCTGACCGCTATGACGCCACAGCAATACCGACAGCGCGCCGATCAGCACGTTGAACAGCGTGCCCTGGGTGTGTCTCGCCAAGGCATTGAGCGCGCGCAAGGTGCTGCCGTCGACCGTCGAGCTGAACGTGGCCCCGGCGTAGCGCTGCACACTCGGGCGTGGTCGGTCGGTCGGCAGCGTCAGCATCGGTGGCGCGTCGGCCAGCGTGCGCTGCCAGAAAGCCAGCTGCCCGGCCAGCGCCTCGCCGCCCAGACGCTGTTGCTGCCAACAAGCGTAATCGGCGTACTGCACCGCCAGCGGCGGCAGACTGGACGCCTGACCGCGCAGAAAATCACCATACAAGGCTGCAATTTCATGAGCGATCACGCCCATCGACCAGCCATCGGCAATGATGTGGTGCACGCTGTACAGCCAGAGGTACTGCTCATCGGCCAGGCGCAGCAGCGAGGCACGCAACAATGGGCCGCTGGCAAGATCGAATGGCGCTTTGGCCTCGTGATCGACAGCCGTTCTGACCTGCGCTTCTCGCGCCTCCGGCGCCAGGCTGCGCAGGTCGACGACCGGCATCACCAGCGCCATCGCCGGGTGCACGATCTGCCGTGGCTCGCCGTCTACGCTGGCGAATGTGGTGCGCAATATCTCATGACGCGTGATCAAGGCGTTCAGCGCCTTCTCCAGCACGGGCACCTCCAGCGTGCCCGTCAAGACGACCGCCGTGGGCACGTTATAGAACGCATTGCCCGGCTCCATCTGATCGAGAAACCAGAGCTGGCGTTGCGAAAAAGACAGCGGCAACGCCATTTGCCCGGCGGCCCGGCGAGGTATCGCCGCCGGGTCCGTGCCGCTCAGCAAGGCAATCAGCTCTGCCTTGTGCTGCTTGAGCGCCTGCAACATCTCGTCATTCAGAAACCCGCGCGGTGCCTTGCAGCGCAGTTTGTCACCGTCCACTTCCAGCACCACGGCATGGCGACCGAACAGCTCCAGCAATTGATAGGCGTTCATATCTCTATCTCCTCCATGTCGCTGGCTTCGTCCGGTTGATCCGCAGCAGAGGCGAACGCCTCGACCTGCCTGTGGCGTTGTTCGGCGGCGGTGCGCAGGCCGCCCACCATCGAGTAGATCAATTGATGATTCGCTCCCAGGTCGAACAGCGCCGACAACTGCTGCTCCTCGATTGAACCCATTCCACACAGGCCAAGGCCCTGCTCGACCGCCGTCATGGTCAGCAATTGCGCCATGCCGCCGGCTTCGATGTGGCAGAAGTCGCGACTGCGCTCGCCATACAACGGTCGGATCGCTGCCATGTCGGCGACGAAGAACAGCGAAAACGCAGCGTTTTCATACACGGGGCGATTGACGAAATAATCGTAGGTGTCGGGGTCCAGCACATCGCTGTCGAGCCGCAGCAGGCGATGCCGAATCGGATCGTAGTAATAAGCCCCCGCCGCAACGCCGGCCACCCGCTGCGGTTTGACGTACAGGTAGCTCTGGATCGGGTACAGACCGCCCGCAGACGGAAACTGGTATTTGACCTCGCCGTCCAGTTGCCCTTGCGCCAGGCTGGCCAACAGCCCGGCAAATGCCTGGGTCGGAATCGGCCGGGCAGCAAACTGGCGTACCGAGCGGTAATCACTGAACCGTCGGGACAGAGCCGGATTATCCGGCCGCGCAAGGTCCAGCGTCGGAACGTGCGGATCGAACGCCCGGCGCCCACGCTGATCGGCCTTGAAGCGGGCGCGCTGCTGCGGATCTTCAATCACCTGTTCGGGCGCAAACGTGCGTTGCCGGACGCTGTCGATCACGCTGCCGTCGGCAAGACTCTGGCGGTACATGCCGAGCAGATTGAACAGGGTTGGCTGCGCCAGCAACTGCGCGACATTGGGGCGGAAACGCAGCTCGCCGGACAGCGCATTGCTGATCCTGACGATGTCGATCGAGGTTGCGCCCAGGTTCAGCAGATTGGCGTCGGCAGCAATCGAAGGCCGCTTGAGCACGCCCTGCACAATCGTCACCAGTTGTTGCTCCTGTGGCCCCTCGACTTCAAGCGCAGGACCGGATTCCAGAGCCTGCGACGGTTCGGGCAGGCGTTTCTTGTCGACTTTGCCGTTGGACGACAACGGCCACTCCTGCACGAAGGTGAACGAGGACGGCACCATGTAGGCGGGCAGTTTGTCTGCCAGGTACTGATTGAAATCACTGGCCTGCAACGCTGGATCGGCCTTGAGTACGTAGCCTGCAAGCCGTTTCTCGCCCAGCGCTTCGCCGAGCACGCGGACCACGGCGCTTTGCACACCGGGATGGCGATTGAGCGCAGCTTCGATCTCGCCCAGCTCGATACGATGCCCCTGAACCTTGACCTGGGTATCTTCCCGACCGAGAAACTCGATATTGCCGTCGGGCAGCCAGCGCCCCAGGTCGCCAGTGCGGTACAGACGCTCGCCCGTCAACGGGTGAGCAAAGAAACTGCCGGCACTCAGGGTTTCATCGCGCCAATAGCCTTTGGCCAGACCGATACCGCCGATGTACAACTGACCGGCCACCCACGTCGGGCGAACCTGCAACGCGTCATCCAGAACGTAAAAACGCTGGTGATCCAGTGCCTTGCCATAGGGAATACTGCGCCAGGCGGGATCGACCTGTTGCAGCGGATACTGAATCGACCAGATGGACGCCTCGGTTGCCCCGCCGAGACTGATCAATTGCAGCGTTGGCTGTAGCGCCCAGGCGCGTTCGGGCAGCGTCAACGCAATCCAGTCGCCGGACAGCATCGCCACCCGCAGGCTCGACGGTAACGCGCGACGCTCGCTTTCGGCATGCTCCAGCAACATGCCGAACAAAGCGGGCACTGAATTCCACAGGCTGATCCGATGCTGCTCGATCAGCGCCAGCCAGTGCGCAGGGTCAAGTGCCTGCTGCGGGTCGAGCATCACCACCGCAGCGCCTGCTGCCAGGGTGCCGAAGAAGTCATAGACCGACAGGTCGAAACTCAGCGACGAAATCGCCAGCACCCGGTCCACCGCGCCGACGGCAAAGCGCCGGTTGATGTCGAGCAATGTGTTGACCGCACCGCGATGATCGATGACCACGCCCTTGGGCATGCCGGTCGAGCCGGAGGTGTAGATCACGTAGGCCAGGTCATCTGGCGTGAGGTGCACAGCGTGCAGTTCGGGCTGATCGACACTGACCGGTTCGGTTACGCTGATCACGCCGACTTGCGCAGGCCACTCGATGCGTTGCAGCACTGCTGGCTGAGTCAGGGCCAGGCTCGCTTCGGCACGTTGCAGAATGTGCTCCAGGCGCTCCGTCGGCAGCGCCGGATCGAGCGGCAGGTAGGCACCGCCTGCATAGTGAATCGCCAGCGTCGCCACGACCTGTTCCCAGCCGCGCTCCATGACGACCGCGACCAGTTTATTGGGCACCACTCCCCTGCTCTGCAGCAGCGCCGCCAGGTGCCGTGCTTCTGCCCGCAGCTGTCGATAACTCAACTGGCGCTGCACTCCGATCACGGCCGGTGCATCCGGGGTGGCAAGCGCCTGACGGTCAAACAGCTCGTGCATCAGCGCTGAATCGACAGGGCTGACATCGGGTACCGGCAATCGCGCCAGCGGTATCAGGTGCACCGTGCCGGCGCTCCAGGCAGCCGGTTCAAGCAGTCGGTCCAGCAGCGCGTTGTAGGCGTCGAACATCTGCTCGATCATGCCCGCCGGAAACAGTTCGTCAATGCTGTCCCAGTTGAACAGCAGGCGCCCTTCAAGCTCCAGCAACGTGTGGTCCAGCCACACCTGCGGGGTCTGAGTGATGCTGTGCATGTGCTCGGCGCCCAGGGCGTCGGCCAGATTGAATTCGGCCAGTTCCGGCGCAGCCTCCGACAGGGTGCTGTTGAAGACAATCGGCATGGCGGTCTGCTGCACGCCACGCGCCTGAGACAGTTCGCGCAGCACCCTGACCCCGCTGACCACGGAATGATCGATGTCTTGCCAAAGCCGTGCCTGCACGGCACGCGCCTTGTCGGTGAAGCTTGCGGCCGCATCAAGGCTGACTTCCAGCAGGATCAGCGAGGTGAAGTCGCCGATGATCTCATCGACATCCGGGTGCAAGGGCATGCGGTTGAACAGCGGCAGGCTCAAGGTGAAACGCGGCTGCCGACTCCACAGCGCCAGCACTTCACTGAACGCCGTCAGCAGCATCACCGACGGTGTCACCGCGAACTGTCTGGCGAGCTCCTTGAGCCGCGACCACTGCAGCGCCGACAGTTCGCGGTCGCGGCGGGTAAAGTGCGGCTGGCTGATGCTTTCCGGCTGGCACACCAGCGGCAGATCCGGTGCGGGCGCCAGTGTGGCCACCTTTTCGCGCCAGTAGCCCAGCGCCTGCTCGTAGCGACGGTCGCTGCGCAAGCGGTGTTCGGCCAGCACGTAGTCGCGAAAGGTCAGACCCGGCTCAGGCAGATTCAATTGCGGCTCGGCATAAAACGCCATCAGTTCGCGAGCCAGAATCTGCGTGCTTGCAGCGTCCACGATCAGCGCGTCGAGGCTGATATGCAGATGGCAGATGCCGCCATCGAGCAACGACAGACTGAACTCGAACAACGGCCAGCGACTGGCGTCCAGCACCTGATGGGACTGACGTTCGCGAGTGACTTGCAGGCCCTGCTGCGCAGCATCGACGGACAGGTCGCGCAGATCGCTGCGTGGCATGTGATAAGTCGGCACGCTCTCGAGGATCTGCTGCGTGCCGTCGCTGAGGAACACCACGCGCAGCATGTCATGACGCTGGATCATGCGGTTCAGCGCCCGTTCGAAACGTGGCACATCCAGGTCGGGAATGCGCAGCTCTTCGTAGCCGTGGGCGCTGACACCGCCGAGGCTGACTGAAGATTCGCGACCAAACCAGTACGCCTGCTGAATATCGGTCAACGGAAATGGCGCGTAACGTGCGTCGCGATCAGCTTCGATCGGGGTAAACGACGTTTCCCCCGGATGATCTTCGCCACGCCCGAGCCGTACCTGCTCTGCCAGGTCCATCAGCACCGGGGTCTTGAACAGGCTGCTCAGGGACAGCTGCGCGCCCATGCGCTGGTTGATCATGTAGATCATCCGCGTGGCCAGCAGCGAATGCCCGCCCAGGTCGAAAAAGTTGTCGTGGAGGCCGACCTGCCCGGACTTGAGCACCTCGGCCCAGATCTGCACCATCTGCCGCTCGGTCTCGTCACGCGGGGCCACGTAAGTGCCTGAGCTCTGGCGCTCGGGCGCAGGCAGCGCCTGACGGTCAAGCTTGCCATTGCGGGTCAGCGGCAACTGCGCCAGTGACACCCAGGACGTCGGGATCATGTGTTCCGGCAGGTGGCGGTGCAGCGCGGCACGCAGGGTGTCGGCAGTTGCAGGCCCCACCACATAGGCCACCAGACGCTTGTCGCCCGCCACATCCTCGCGCAGCAGCACGACCGCTTCCTGCACGCCGGGCTGTTGCTGCAGAAGGCTGTCGATCTCACCGAGTTCAACGCGAAAGCCGCGCAGCTTGACCTGCTGATCGATCCTGCCCAGGTAGTGCACGTTGCCGTCAGCGTGCAACCGCGCCAAGTCACCGCTGCGGTACATGCGCGCGCCAGGTTGCGGGTCGAACGGATCCGGCAGGAAGCGTTCGGCGCTCAGGTCCGGACGATTCAGGTAACCACGGGCCAGGCAGGTGCCGGCGATGTACAGCTCCCCCGCCACACCGACGGGCACCGGATTCAAGTCGCCGTCCAGCACGTACAGCCGCGCATGGGCGATGGGGCGGCCAATGGGCGGCGCATCCGGCCACTGGCCAGCTTCTGCGCAGTTCAGGCTGAACTGGCTGACCACGTGGGTTTCGGTCGGACCGTACTGATTGTGCAGTCGCGCGCCGCCAAGGCCGCAGACAAAGGCACGCAGTTCGTCATTGATGAGCAGCGCCTCGCCAGCGGTGATGATTTCGCAGCCACCCGCTGGAATCGGCGCGTCGGTCTCGGTCAGGCCAGCCAGTTGCTGGAGCACGGCAAACGGCATAAAAGCCCGCTGTACGCCTTCGGTTACCAGCGTCGGGCGCAGCGCAGCAAGGTCCTTGCGAGCGGTTTCGCTCATCAGCACTAGGCTGCCGCCCTGACACAAGGTGCTGCAGATTTCCTGAAACGAAACGTCGAAATTCAACGAGGCAAATTGCAGCACGCGTTGCGACACAGGCGTTTGCTGCAGTTGCCAGGCAATCAGGTTGTCCAGCGCCGCACGGCTGTGTGCCACACCCTTGGGCCGTCCGGTGGAGCCGGAGGTGTAGAGCACGTAGGCCAGATTGCCGGGGCTGACGCGAACCTGCGGATTGGAATCGGAACACTGCGCCCACAGCTGCGCATCCACGTCCAGACAACAGACCGACAGTGTGTCGCGCAACGGCGGCAGACCTGCGCGCAGCGAGGCCTGAGTCAGCAGCAAAGACGGTGCAGCATCACCCAGCATGAATGCCAGACGCTCGGCCGGATAGGCGGGGTCGAACGGTACATAAGCGGCACCGGCCTTGAGAATGGCCAGCAGGCCGATGACCATCTGCGGCGAACGCTCCAGGCACAGCCCCACGCGCTGCTCGGGTTTCACGCCTTGCCGGATCAGATGATGGGCCAGTCGATTGGCCGACTGATTGAGCTCGGCATAGGTCAGCGTTTGCCCATCGGCAAGCACTGCCTCGGCACCGGGCACGCGTTGAGCGATGTCCTCGAAACGCGTTACACAATCGGGCAGCCCCGAGGTGTTGCCTTCAGTGCGGTTCCAGTCGTGGACGATCTGGCGAAGCTGCTCGGCGTTGAGCAGGTCGAGCGTCGCAAGCGGTTTTTCGCTGTCCTCAACCATCTGCGTGAGGATGCGGCGCAGGTATTCGCCCATCTGCATCACGGTCTCCGGCTCGAACAGCCCGGACGCGTATTCCAGGCCGCCTACGATTTGCCCGTCACGCTCGCTGAGGGCCAGTTGCAGGTCGAATTTGGCCACTGGCTGGACGCTTTGCAGCACGCTGACGTCGAGCCCGGACAATTCCAGATCGGAATCCTGATGCTGCTCCCAGGCGAACAGCACCTGAAACACCGGGCTGTAAGCCAGACTGCGCGGCGGGTTGAGCAACTCCACCACTTGATCGAACGGCAAATCCTGATGTTCCTGAGCGGCAAGCGCAACGCTGCGCGCCTGTTGCAGCCAGCTTGCCACTGTCGGGCTGCCGGTGCGGGTCATGCGCAAGGCCAGGGTGTTGACGAAGAACCCGATCAACCCTTCCAGCTCCTGCTGGCTGCGGTTCGCCGAGGGCACACCGATGACCACATCGTCCTGCCCCGACAGGCGCATCAGCAGCAGCGACCAGGCCGCCAGCAGGTTCATGAACAACGTAGTGCCCTGCTGCGTAGCCAACACTCGGAGCCGTGCCGTCAGCGCACGGTCAAAGACCAGCGGCACGAAGCCGCCGCGGTAATCCTGGGCCGCCGGACGTTTGTGATCGGTGGGCAACGCCAGCAGTAGCGGTGCTCCGCTGAGGGTTTCACGCCAGTAGTGCCGCTGCGCATCCAGCACTTCGCCGGACAGCCACTGGCGTTGCCAGGCCGCGTAGTCCACGTACTGGATAGGCAGGGGCGGCAGTGGATTGGCATGTTTGTGCAATGCCGCTTCGTACAACAATCCCAGTTCACGTGTCAGCACGCCCATCGACCAGCCATCGGAGACAATGTGGTGCTGGGTCAGCAATAACACGTGATCGTCGTCGGCCAGCCTGACCAGGCTGACGCGCATCAACGGCCCCACCGCCAGATCGAACGGCTTGCTGCCCTCTGTGTCGATCAATACCAGCAGACGCGCCTGGGCATCGCGCTCGCCGCGCAGGTCGATGACTGGCAACGGAATGAACGCTCCCGTCGCCACGCGCTGCCGCCCCTCGCCCTCGACCGCGAAAAACGTGGTGCGCAGCGCTTCGTGGCGGGCCACCAGTTGATTGAAACTGCGTTCCAGCGCCGCCACTTGCAACGGCCCGCGCAGGCGCAGGTTCAGGGGCATGTGGTAGGCCGCATTGCCGCCTTCCATTTGCGCCAGAAACCACAGGCGCTGCTGGGCCGACGACAGCGTGTGTGCCCCGCTACGCGCTACAGCCGTGATTGGTGGGCGTGGGTTGCCCTGCCGAGTGGAGCTCAGTCGTTCGGCGAACTGCTGCAGCACAGGGGCGGTAAACAGGGCTGAGGGTGACACGTCCAGATGCAATGTCTGCCGGACCTTGGCCAGCACGCGCATCACCAGCAGCGAGTGGCCGCCGAGCGCAAAAAAGTGATCCTGGCGACCGACCCGCTCGACACCCAGCACCTCGGCCCAGATGGCCGCGAGGGCCATTTCTTTCTCGCCTTGCGCAGCTTCGAAGACGTGCCGATAGAATGCGTCATCCCCAGGCTCAGGCAATGCGATGCGGTCCAGCTTGCCATTGGCGGTCAGCGGCAGCGCGTCCATGCGCACGAACGCAGCAGGAATCATGTAGTCCGGCAGGCTGAGCTGCAGATGCTGGCGCAGGCCTTTAGGCGTCAACGCTGCGCCGGTCTGTTCGCGAAAGTAGGCAATCAGCCTGGGCACGCCCGCGCCGTCCTCGCGCAGCACCACCACGTTGTCACGAACACCGGCAACCTCGGCCAGACGCGCCTCGATTTCACCGAGTTCCAGGCGCAGGCCGCGCAGCTTGGCCTGCGAGTCGTTGCGCCCGAGGAACTCCAGATGGCCGTCGGCCCGACAGCGGGCCAGATCGCCAGTACGGTACAACCGCTCACCGGCCACGAACGGGCTGTCGATGAAGCGCTCGCGGGTCAATTCCGGCAAATTCAGGTAGCCACGCGCAACCCCCGCGCCGCCGATGTGCAGTTCGCCGGTCACGCCTTGGGCAACCCTGCCACCAGCGGCATCGAGCAGGTAAATCCGCGTATTGGCCAACGCCCGCCCGATGGGCAGCACCGCGTCGACATGGCTGTCGGCCTCGAACTCGAAGCAGGTGCTGTCGATGCTCGCTTCGGTGACACCGTAGGCCTGGACAATCTGTACAGGCTCGCCACACAACCGGCGCAGCTGGCGCGCGCTGTGGGCCGTCCAGATGTCCGATCCGCAGACCACCGTGCTCATGAACGACAGGTCGCGCCCCGTTTCCTGCACCCAGACCAGTAGCGGATTGAGCACGGCCGGTACGAAGTCCGCAAAATCGATGCGTGCCTCGCTCAACAAGCGATACAGCGCCGGCGGGTCCATCAGCGTATCGCGCGGGCACAGAACGAGCGTGCCGCCAAACCCCAGCGCACGGATCAGATCGGCGCTGAACACATCGAAGGAAAACCCGGCCATCTGCAGGTGGTTGAGGGGCTTGCGCAGCGCGTATAGCTGCTCCCATGCCGCACTCACCGCAATCAGCCCGCGATGCTCGACCATCACCCCCTTGGGTGTTCCGGTGGAGCCCGAGGTGTAGATGACGTAAGCCAGATGGCGTGACGTCAGCCCGACCGCATGCGGGTCCGGATTGTGCACTGATTGCGCTGCCCACAGCGGGGTGTCGGCCAGATCCAGCAGGGTTGGTGCAACCTCGACGCCGTGCAGAGCGGCCAACAGTGCCGCACGCGCCGGAGCATGGCTCAACAGCACACGTGGCGCACTGTCCGCCAGCATGTGTGCCAGGCGGGCTTTCGGGTACGCGGGGTCCAGCGGAACGTAAGCGCCGCCCGCCTTGAGCACTGCAAGCACGCCGACCAGCATGTCCAGCGAGCGCTCCAGGCACACGCCGACGCGCACATCCGGCCCAACGCCGAGGCTGCGCAGGTAATGGGCCAGACGATTGGCCTGAATATTGAGCGTCGCATAGTCAAGCGCGTCCTCTTCGAATCGCGCAGCGATGGTGCCGGGATTACGCTGCACCTGCGCTTCGAAAAGGCCATGTACAGACTGGTTTTCGTCAAAGAAGTGCGCTGTATCAGGATGAGCGAAGCCCGTCCCGCGCGAGGAAGATTTGTCGACCATCAGGAACCACCGTCCGTGAGCAGATTATTTTTATGAACGGACGGAAGCACAGAGCCTCCCGCCCTTCAGGCACAGCATGAGAGATGCCGGATGAACCTTGACACTCAGGGGGCGGCGCGCGCTCTTGCGCTCACGTCATGGCCAGACATGGAAGCGCTCGGGGGGATCGCAGGGAAATGACGGGCGAACGCGGCAAGGCGCGACTCGCATACAGAAAGGGGGTTGGCTGGCTCGTTGACGAGACTGATCGCTCTGCCCCTGAAGCTGGCGTTTGCATACCGCGTGACCAATTGAAACCTCATCTTCCGTTTGAGGGTCAACGACGGGGAACGGCCTGCGCCGGGGTGTCAGCGCCAGGGTGGACCCGATCGGCTGTGACTGCGGGGTTTGTAGACCCGTTACAATCATTGACGCTGGGTTTTTGGCCCTGAGCGCCCCGGATAATAACCATGAATTTCGGCGGTGAGGCAAACAAAAAGTTACAAACCCCGAAAGTGTCCGTCAAACGGCACTGCGCTGGAGGCGATGGACGTGTTTAAAAAATCGGCACCGGGTTAAGACTTTTCCCGGCCTTGAATGCAATACTCAGCGCCGGACTCAGAGGAACCCTGCGCTCATGACCATCACCTGTCGACGACTGATACCGGCTGATGCGGTCGCTTATCGCGCGCTGATGCTTGAGGCCTACGAACTCCATCCAGACGCCTTTACTTCTGACGTGAAGCAACGTGAATCGCTGCCTGTCGAATGGTGGGAGAGAAGGCTCGATGAGAGCGATACGGCTACCGACGTCGTGTTCGCCGCAGTTGAAGACCATCAGTTGCTGGGTGTCGCCGGGCTGTCTGTAGAAACGCGGAAGAAGGCCAGCCATAAATCAACCCTCTTCGGTATGTATGTGCCCCTGACGCACAGGAACACAGGCATTGGCTATCAGTTGATGAGCAGCGTGCTTGCCCACGCCAGATCGCGTCCTGAGATTCTGGTCGTGCAGCTTACTGTCACGCAGGGCAATAGCCAGGCACAAGGGCTGTATGAACGAATGGGCTTTGTCACCTTTGGCGTAGAGCCACTTGCCGTCGCTGTGGGCTCCAGGTTCGTCTCCAAGGTGCATATGTGGAAGGATTTGCGCGAGTGAGCCACTGACAGTAATCGCTGTCCCGACCGTCGCATCCCCCCGCCTTTACCGGCTCGGGCTCAGCAGCCGAGTGCTTCTGCCGCGTCGGTCAGGGAATCGACGATCAGGTCCCAGTCCTGTTCGGCGTCAAGGTCAGAGGTCTGCCCTGGCCCATGCTCGGATGGACGTCGAACGAATACGGTCTTGAAGCCACTGGCGCGGGCGGCAGCCAGGTCGGAATTATGCGCAGCCACCATGGCGATGGCTTCCGGAGCAAGGCCCACGGCCTTCGCGGACTTCAGATAGGTCTGGGGCATCGGTTTGTACGTGCCTGCGATTTCTGCGCCGACGATGACGTCCCATGGAAGCCCGCCGAACCTGGCCAGGTTGAGCATTCCGGCGATGTGCCCGTTGGAAAGCGTGCCGATCGAAAACCTGCGCTTGAGCCGAGCCAGACCGGCAACGGAATCAGGCCATGGATCCAGCCGTTCCCAGGCTTTATTGAGCTCGACGAGCTCGGCGTCAGGGATAGCGCCGAAATCCACCTCGTGCCGGGCCAGCAGTGTTTCCAGGCTCTCGCGGTTAAGCACGTCGAGTGTCACAAAAGGACGTTCACCCGAGCGCACCCGCTGCATGGAAGGTTGATAGAGCCCGCGCCACTGATCGGCAAAATCGAGGGGGTCAACGTTCACGCGATGGCGTTGCAGAAAGGGGGCGGCGGCCCGTGCGACACCCTTTCGCCAGTCGACGACGGTGCCGAATACATCGAACCCGAGAAAACCTGTCTGTTCAAATCCGGTCATATCGCCGCTCCCGAAATGTGTATCGTCGTTTATAGTTCTACAAAAGTAGAACTATAAACACAGCCCTACAGAGAAAGTCGCTGAAGACGCAGTCGCGCGGAAGATAGTCGTTCCGGGCAGACATTGCCCGCATTGAAGAGGTAATGAGCGGTATCGAAACGGTCGGCGACCGGCCAATCACCGATGAATGGAGAGTTCATGAACTACGTGAAGCTTGGAAACACAGGTCTGGATATTTCCAGACTGTGCCTTGGATGCATGACCTTCGGCGAACCTGATGCCGGAACGCATCCCTGGACACTGGGCGAAGAAGCAAGCAGACCGATCATCAGGCATGCCGTCGAGCAAGGCATCAACTTCTTCGACACCGCCAACAGCTACTCGGCAGGCACCTCGGAAACCATCGTCGGAAAGTTGCTGAAGGAGTTCACCCGTCGCGACGAGACGGTGATCGCAACGAAGGTGTTCTTCCCGGCAAACATGTGGGAAGGCTCGACAAGGCCCAACGAGAAAGGGCTCTCGCGCAAAGCCATCCTGTCCAGTATCGATGCAAGCCTTGCACGGCTTGGCACTGACTACGTCGACCTGTACCAGATTCACCGCTGGGACTATGACACGCCGATTGAAGAAACCATGGAGGCCCTTCACGACGTGGTCAAGGCCGGCAAAGCCAGGTACATCGGCGCGTCATCCATGTATGCATGGCAATTCGCCAAGGCCCAGCAGGTGGCCGCCGCGCACGGCTGGAGCAGGTTTGTCTCCATGCAGAACTACCTGAACCTGGTGTATCGCGAAGAAGAACGCGAGATGATCCCGCTGTGTATCGATCAAGGTGTCGGCCTGATGCCCTGGAGCCCTATGGCGCGCGGCAGGTTGACCAGGCCTCACGGTCAGCAGACCGAACGGACGAAAAGCGACATTTCCGGTCAGTCGTTCTACCAGGCCACGGAAGAGGAAGACGGTCGGGTAATCGATGTCGTGGAGCAGGTCGCGGCAGAACGAGGCGTACCGATGGCGCAGGTTGCACTGGCCTGGGTATTGGCCAAACGAGGGGTATCGGCACCGATTGTCGGTGCCTCCAAAGCCGCTCAGCTGGACGATGCCATTGCTGCACTGGCGCTGGTGCTCAGCGATGAAGACATCAAACGCCTTGAGGCTCCGTATGTGCCGCATGGGGTGACCGGGTTCGTCTGACGGACGCATTGGAATCCGTTCCCGGTGGCGGATTGCCCTTCCGGGCGGAAGCGCTCTGATGCCGTCATCGACGCCTTCGCAACGTCACATACTTATGCAATAACACCTGCCTATCTCGCTGCACGCAAATATCTATTGGGCAGCCGATAAAATGGACGATACTGTCCGGCCATTCGCAATGAATGGCCGTTTGCCATTGCTTGATTCGACTTTCCCGACTTCCCCGTTCGAGTTCCTTCCATGAAAAATCCGGTTTCTCTGGCTACCCGCATCGGCTTGGGGTTTGCCGCAGTCGTTTCCCTGCTCATATTGATCACAGCCGTCGGTATTCAGCGGGTTGGCTTCATTGACAGCACCCTGGAAGACGTGAGCAACAACGCCGCAAAGGTGCAGCGCTATGCGATCAACTTTCGTGGCAGCGTGCATAACCGGGCAATCGCCCTGCGCGATGCAGTGCTGGTCAACAATGATCAGGACCTGGCACTTCATCTGGCAGAGATGACCCGCCTTGAAAAAGACTATATCGACTCGGCAGCACCGATGGATCAGCTGTTCTCGAGTCCGACCGTCACTGCCGAGGAAAGGCAACTACTGCGTGGCATCAAGGAAATCGAACAGCAGACGCTGGGTTCCACCAAAAGCGTGATTGCCTTGCGCCGCACGGGAGACATTGCCGGTGCCCAGGCATTGTTGCTGCGCCAGACCTCAGGTGACTACAGCGAGTGGCTGAAACGCATCAACGCCCTCATTGACCACGAGGAAGCCGCGATCAGGGTTCAACTGGATGACGTGCAGGCAACGGCCAGCCAGTTCCGTGGCCTGATGTTGCTGGCTACGGCTTTCGCCGCAGTGCTGAGCATTGCGCTGTCGGTTCTCATCATTCGCTTTGTGAAAAGAACACTTGGCGCAGAACCGGTGGAGGTTGCGCAGGCCATTCGCCGATTGGCTGCGGGCGATCTGCAGCAAACCATCAGTACGGCGCATCCAGACAGCGTCATGGGCGTACTGGGCACCGCGCTCGGTCGTCTCTCGGAGACCATCACCGAGGTAAGGATGGCTGCTCAGGAGGTCAGCCAGTCATCTACGGTGCTGCTGGCAGCCTCATCGGCCAACAATGCACAGATCATGGTCCAGACCCGTGAAGCCGAGCAGGTGGCGACCGCCATCAGTCAAATGGCCGCGACGGTCAATGAAGTTTCGGGCTATGCAGCGCAGGCCGCCGACGCGGCACGCCTGGCAGACAGCGAAGTGGCAACCGGTAACAGCCTTGTCGAAGGCACCACAGTTGCCATCGAGCAACTGGCAGCCACGCTGACTGAAACAACCAGCACTGTGGAGCAAGTGTCCAGGCACGGCGAGCAGATCGAAACCGTCATTGAGGTGATCAACTCGATCGCCTCGCAAACCAACCTGCTGGCGCTCAATGCCGCCATCGAAGCAGCCCGCGCAGGCGAACATGGCCGTGGCTTTGCAGTAGTCGCTGATGAGGTTCGCTCCCTGGCGAATCGTACCCAGCAGTCGACCCAGGAGATTCAAAGCATGATCAGCACGCTGCAAGGAGGCACTGAAACAGCAGCGCAGAACATGCGTGACAGCTGTGAGCTGGTCAATCGCGCCGTCGACCAGACACGCAATGCACAAAGTGCGTTGTCCAGAATCAATCAGGAGGTGGGCGCAATCAACCACATGAATGCGCAGATCGCCAGCGCTGCGGTTCAGCAAAGCTCGGTCGCAGAGGACGTGGCCATGAACATCAACAGCATCCACGACTCGACGCTCAAATCCGCCAGTGGCTCGCAACAGGTGGCAACCGCCAGCGAAGAGTTGGCGCAGCTGGCGGACCGCCTGACCCGGAAAGTAGCGTTTTTCAAAGTCGGCTAGGGGTGTGAAAACGCGAATCGGGCGATGAATTTGGTCATCGCCCGATTCGTCAGCGCCGACACATCAGTCTGTGCAACGCACCGGTCTTGATCTGCGCAGCGACAGCGCCACGGTCGTCGCGGACAGCGCAGCGCAAACTGCACCAATCACGATAGCCGCGGTAAAGCCCACACGACCGGAGACCACGCCGCCAATGAACGCCCCGCCGCCAATCGACAGGTTGACCACGCAGACCAACAAGGCCTGAACCCCCTCCACACGCCCACTGGACGCCTCGAAGCACCAGATCTGCGTGGTGATGGGGATCATCCCGAAAGCGAACCCCCAGACCAGAATGACCGGCCAGAGCAGCCAGGGGTTGCCGACAAACGTCAGCAGCGCAGTCAGCGAGCCCAGCATCAACAGGGTCATGATCAAGACCGAAGACGGTGCGTTTCTGGCCGCCAGAGCTCCGCCGGCCAGGTTACCCGCGACCGCTGCCAGACCGAAGGCGAACAGCAAAACGCCCAGAGTCTGACCTTCGATATGCGCAAATTCCTGCACAAAGGGCGCGAGGTAAGTGTAGGCAGCGAAGTGCCCCACATAGATCAACAGTGCCGCAGCAAACATACGACGGATTCGTTGCTCGCCCGCCAGTGAAAGCATCTGGCTGATGCCGGCAGAACGCTCGCCCGGCAGCGCAGGCAGACAGGTTGCAATCAACAAACCAACCGCGATGGTCACAGCTGCCGCCGTTTCAAATGCGGCTCGCCAGCCGAACGCTTCGCCGATCAGCGTGCCCGCCGGAATCCCCGCAACAGTGCCTATCGAAACACCGGCGAGAATGTACGCGGTCGCCTTTACGCCCTCCTTGCCCGGCCTCAAGCGAGGCCCGAGCGACCCGGCAATCGTCCAGAAACCGCCCAGCGCAAAGCCGAGCAATACCCTGCCGGCAAGGGTCAGCCAGAAGTGCGCCGAGAACGCCACGATCAGGTTGGACGCCAGCAATATCGCCAGCAGCCCCAGCAGCAGGCGCTTGCGATCAACATGACTGAACAGGGCGATACAGGAAGGTGCCGAAATGGCCGCGAGGATGCCGGGCACCGCCATCATCAAGCCCGTCTGACTGACGCTGGTTCCCAGATCGCGAGCAATATCGGGCAGCAGCCCGACAGGGAGAAATTCAGTGGTGACGGTAGCGAACGACCCAAGGGATACACTGCCGACGGCCCACCAGGAAGCGGGCTCCAGTTTGACATTTTCAGCGGTTTCAAAGCGACTCACAGCGGTTCCAGAATTCGGAAATGTCAGCAACTGATCGTTCAGGCCAGCGCGCGGAAGCGACCAACCCTAACGTGTAAGCCCGTAGCGAAGCCACCTTGCGAGGGGATTTTGTTGTCACTTGACGCTTGACGGCTCCCGCACAGAATGCACGTGGACATACACCGATCCACCTGACCGGCGTGCCGATACTGCACGTCGACAGACAGTTCGTGCCGCGCTGCGCCACTGTCTGGCGCAGCGCGGCATCAGTCATCGTCATGGCCTATTTGTTGCGGGTCACTCTCCAGACAGTGTTTGCCAGGTCATCGGCGATGATCAACGCGCCCTTCGGATCCACCGTCACACCCACTGGTCGCCCGCGAGTCTTGCCATCAGCCCCACGGAAACCCGTTGCGAAGTCCACTGGCTCGCCCGCAGGACGTCCATTGCTGAACGGTACGAAGATCACCTTGTAGCCAACCGGGTTATCACGGTTCCAGCTGCCGTGCTCGCCGACAAATACGCCGTCGGCGAATTTGTCACCCATCGCCGGGATCGAGAACGACACGCCCAGTGCGGCGACGTGCGACCCAAGGCTGTAGTCAGGCTTGATCGCCGCAGCGACCTTGGCCGGGTTTTGTGGCTGGGCACGCGTGTCGACGTTCTGGCCCCAGTAACTGTATGGCCAGCCGTAGAACGCGCCCTCCTTCACCGAGGTCAGGTAGTCGGGAACCAGGTCAGGCCCCAGCTCGTCACGCTCGTTGACCACTGTCCATAATTGCCCGGTGCCGGGTTGGATCGCCAGTGCGGTAGGGTTACGCAAGCCGGTCGCATAAGGCTTGTGGGCTCCCGTTGCAGCATCGATCTGCCAGACCATCGCGCGATCGATTTCGACCTCCATGCCCCGCTCGGTCACGTTACTGTTCGAACCGATCCCGACATACAGGGAGCGACCATCAGGGCTGACCGTCAGCGCCTTGGTCCAATGGTGATTGATCGCCGAAGGTAGATCGGTGACCTTGACCGGCTCACCGCTGGCCTTGGTCTGGCCGTCCTGATAATCAAAGCGAACCAGCGCATCCTGATTGGCCACGTAAAGCTTGCCATTGGCGAACGCCAGGCCGTAAGGCGCATTGAGGTTTTCGGCGAAGACCGTCTTCAGCTCGTATTGGCCGTCGCCGTCCGCGTCACGCAGCAAAGTCAGGCGATTTCCGCCTTTGACCTTGGTATTGCCCTGCGCCTTGATGACGCTGGCAATCACATCCTTGGGCTTGAGTTTGGCGGCACTGCCACCACGACCTTCGGCAATGATAATGTCGCCGTTTGGCAGCACGAGGGATTGGCGTGGAATGCTCAGGTCGGTGGCAATCGCCGTGATGCTGAAGCCTTCGGGCACAGTCGGCTTTTGATCGCCCCATGCAACAGGCTCGGCAATCTTCATGCTCGGCAGCAGTCCGCGTTGCGGCTCCGGCAGTTTCGGGTCCGGCCCGCGTGCCTGCGTAGTGTCCGCTTCGCCACCGCAAGCGCTCAGCAGCAGCGCCATACTCAATACCGTCAATGCGTGAGCGTGCTTCATTCTGCACCTCCCGAACGCAGGCTGGTCAGCCCTGTCCATGTTGCAGCACAGGCCAGTACGGTCACGATCACCGACAACACCAGCCCCGACGGCATGACCGCCCAGGCGTCCTTCGCGTGTTCGAAGGCGTTGACCAACCCCAGCACCCAAGTAACCAGCAGCAACAGGAAATAAGCCACGGGACGGCCGGCCTTGTGATCCGCACGCACCAGATTGACCAGTGCGAACAGCAACGCCAGCCCGCAGAACAACAGACCTCCGGCAATCAGCCAGGCGGCAAAGTTGCTCCACTGAATCTGATAGGTCTGGTAATAGGCGATGTCGCTCAACAGTCCGCCGAGAAACAGCGGGACGGTTCCCGCAAGCAGGGTCGCGTGTAGCGGACCTGGCGTGTAGCGGTACAGGGGATGGGTGGTTACGGTCATGACGGCTCCTTTTCGTTCGGCGACCCTGGATCAATGCTCAGTGCGAATGCTCTGGCCTGTCGGGGTCGCGCTGAATGCGCATAGAAAAGGATCATGCTGGCGAAGCGATAGTTCAGCGCTTTTCATTTCGAAATATTTTGAAAGCGTTATGGGTTCACCGACTGCCTGTTTCGCCGACAGCGCTCCGAGCAATAGCGCACCTCGTCCCAGCAGCGCGCCCACTTCTTGCGCCAGGTAAACGGCAGCCCGCAGACCGCGCAGGTTTTGACCGGCAGTTCACTCTTTTTCAAAGCGCCTCTCCGGCATCCAGCCTGGCCAGCAACGACTCCCCACGTTCCCACAGGGCCTGTTGTCTGGGTTCGGCCATGCGATCAAGGTTCTTGTAAATAATGCCCATACGCTGGTTGCGCCGTAAAAGATCGCCATGACGCATCAGGAAATGCCAGTACAGCGCGTTGAACGGACAGGCATCGTCGGTGGTGCTTTCGGTCACCTTGTAAGCGCAGTTGCGGCAATAGTCAGACATACGCTTGATGTATTGACCACTGGCACAATAGGGCTTGGAGCCCAGATACCCACCGTCGGCGTGCATGACCATGCCCAGCGTATTGGGCAGTTCGACCCAGTCAAAGGCGTCCATGTAAATCGCCAGGTACCACTCGCAGATCTGCTCCGGCACAATACCGGCCAGCAGGGCGAAGTTGCCGGTCACCATCAGGCGTTGAATATGGTGGGCATAGGCATGCTTCAGGCTCTGGCCGATCGCCTGGCTCATGCAGTTCATCTTCGTTTCGCCGGTCCAGTAAAACTCCGGCAGCGGCCTGCTGTTGCCGAACAGGTTGCCATGGGCGTACTCGGGCATCTTCAGCCAATAGACGCCGCGCACGTATTCCCGCCAGCCGATCAACTGGCGAATAAAACCCTCGGCGGCATTCAGCGCCACCCTGCCCGACCAGTACGCGGACTCCACGTCACTGCAGATCTGGCGCAGATCCAGCAGGCCGATATTCAGCGCAGCGCTGATCCGCGCATGAAACAGAAACGGCTCATCACTGGCCATCGCGTCCTGATAATCGCCAAAGCCGGCCAGCCCGAAATCCAGAAAGTAGTCCCACAGCGACTGGGCATCGGCATGCGTGACCGGGTAATCGAAATCATCCAGCGAACCGTAGTGACTGGCAAAGTGTTGCCCCGTCAGTGTCAACACGTCGCGCGTGATCGCGTCTGCGCAGAAGCGCATCGGGTAAGGTGCCGCTACCCCTTTGGGCAGCGCCTTGCGGTTCTCCGCATCAAAGTTCCAGGCACCGCCCACCGGCGTGCCGTCGCCGTTCAACAGCAGCCTGCTTTTGCGCCGCATTTCCCGGTAGAAAAATTCCATGCGCAGCTGCTTCTTGCCTTGTGCCCAAGAGGAAAATTCTTCACGGGAACAGAGAAAACGCGTATCGGCATGCCACTGGATCGACAGCCCGCAATCCTTGATCGATTGCTCCAGCCGCCAGTCACCGCACTCGGTAACGTGCACCTCTTCGGCCTGCAGCAAAGCCTGCCAGCGCCGCAACTCACCCGGCACCGACCCGGTATTGTGCGGATCATCGAGCGCGACGTACTGCACCCGAACCCCACGCTCACGCAGCGCCTGGGCAAAATGACGCATGGCGCTGAAGATCAGCACGATTTTCTGCGGATGATGCGGCACATGGCTCGCCTCCTCCATCACCTCGACCAGCAGGACCGTGTCGCGTTCGGCGTTGAGGTGTTCCAGAGACTTCAGGTCGAAGGACAACTGATCGCCGAGGACAAGATAGAGATGGGGGGATTGGGTCAATGGGCGAGCTCCGCGGGGCTTCTGCAAGCACCTGAAAGGACGTGGCGACAGGCTGTTGGTCTGTACATCAACGCTGGCAGGCCAATACCCCAGCGCCACAAAACTTGTACCAATGTAATTTCATGTACAAGATTTTCATAGCATTTTTTGATGGCCTCGCACTGGATTGAATGCAGGCTTCAAGTTGTTCAGGCGAAGTCAGTCATCCAGTCGGTCTATACAAGCAAAGTGTAAAGCGTCATCACTGTAAGAAACGCACTACAACTTCTTATGAAATGGCCGACGTATTCGTTCGCCCTCTCGCCTCATTTCGCCGCGTTATTAGTAGTAATGTCGCCTGGTGACATACCGCTGCAATCTCATGGTGTGAGCCCGGAAACAGATCCATCGATTTCCACACCTCTCTCTATCGGCACTCTCAACCGGAAAGAGACGCTGGTTTTATCTCGGAGCAACAATGCTAAAGGATTTAACGGCCCTCTTTGCGCCGCAAAACCGTCGCTTGATCAAGTTGACGACCGTTGCCCGTGACGAACAGGAACTGCTGCTGGAGAAATTTACCGGCACTGAAGGCCTGTCCGAACTGTTCAGCTTTGAGTTATCCATGCTCAGCCGAGACGCCGGCCTGGCGCTCAAGTCCCAGATCGGCCAGCCTGCACAACTGGCAATCGAACTGGCCACCGGCGAGGCGCGTTACATCAATGGCTATATAAGCACCTTCAGCCTGCAAGGCAGCGACGGCGGTCTGGCGCATTACAGCGCCACACTACGCCCCTGGCTGTGGATGCTCTCGCGGCGTATAGACTCGCGTATATTCCAGGAGCACACCATCGAAGCCGTTATCCGCACGGTCTTTTCTGCCTACGGTGTATTACCCGATTTCGAGTTTCAACTCAGCCAGCCACTCAAGACGCACAGTTACATCACCCAATACCGTGAAAGCGATTTGACGTTTGTGCTAAGACTGCTGGAACACGAAGGGCTGTTCTTTTATTTCGAGCACGACAAAGAAAAGCACACGCTGATTATTCTCGATCACTCGCGTGACCTGTTACCACTTCCACAACAGCCGACCCTTCGCTATCACACGGTGTCCGTTACCGAAACGTCGGACTCGATTACCGAGTGGCGCAGCCATCGGCGCCTGCAATCGGGGCGCATGTCCATTCAGACCTTCGATTACAGGCAACCCCGCAATCAATTGCCTGTCGGCATGCCCAGTATCAATGAGCAGGGCAATGTCGAATCGTACGAAGTGTATGACTTCCTCAATCATTACAGCCACGGTACGTTCAATGACGGTGAACGACTGGTGCGTCAGCGCCTGGAAGCTCTTGAAGTCAAGGGCAAGACGTTCACCGGCAACAGTAATTGCCGCGCCCTGTACCCCGGTCATACCTTTGAACTGACACAGCATTTCGATCACGACCGCGGCACTGCCGAAGATCGTCGTTTTCTGCTGTTATCGGTCAGGCATGAGGGCTGCAATAACTACTTGTCGAAGGACGCCGCAGGTTACAACAACGAGTTCGAATGCATCCGTCACAAGATCCCTTATCGGCCTCCGCTCACCGTACCCCGCCCCACCGTTCCCGGCCCGCTCAGCGCAATCGTGGTCGGGCCGGAAGGTGAGGAAGTGTTCACTGATGAGCTGGCGCGGATACAGGTGAGGTTCCACTGGCAGCGTGGCGACAGCCTGCCGAAGGGCACTACGTGGCTGAGGGTGGCGATGCCCAGCGCGGGCAGCGGCTTTGGGCATCAGTTCCTACCACGCATCGGCCAGGAAGTGCTGGTGACGTTTCTGGGGGGCGATATCGACCGGCCTCTGGTGACGTCGGTGCTCTACAACAATATCAACCTGCCACCGCGCTTCAGCAAGGCCTCGGGGCTGCCGGGCAACCGCACGCTGTCGGGGATCCGTACCCAGGAACACAAGGGCAGCGGCTTCAACGAATTGCTGTTCGACGACACACCCGGTTCGCTGCGCGCACGCATGGGCACGACCCATCAGGCCACGGCGCTCGACCTGGGCAAGCTGACCGACCCACGCACCGACGGCACTGCGCAACCGCGTGGTCACGGCGCAGAACTGCGCACCGATGCCGCCATCGCCCTGCGTGCCGCGCAAGGCATGTTGCTGACGACCTATGCGCGCACTGACGCAAAAGGCTCGCAACTGGATCGCGAAGAGTTGCTCAAGCTGCTGGCCGAGTGCGGCGAACTGTTCAAAGCCCTCGGCGATACGGCTGCCGCTCGCGGCGGTCAGGCGGTGGATGTTCAAGGCATCGAAGCCTTGCGTCAGTCGCTCGAACAGTGGCCCGCGCCCGATGGCAACGGCCTGGGCGACCCGGTACTGGCCATGACCGCTGCTGCCGGCATCGCCAGCGGCACACCGCGCTCGCAGGTTCACTATGCCGGCGAAAATCACGACACCACCGCGCAGGACAACCTGCAATTGACCAGCGGCGCGGCCATGCACCTGCAGGCCGGCAAAGGGCTCTCGGCCTTCGCCCAGGACGGCGGGATCAGCGCCATCGCCAATCGGGGCAAAGTGCTGGTGCAGGCCCAGGAAGACGACATCGCCCTCAATGCGCAGAAAAACCTGCACGTGTCGGCCGTCGAAGGTGAAGTGGTGATCACCGCGCCGACCATTCGCCTGGTCGCCGATGACGGCAGCTATATCAGGATTGGCGGCGGCGTCGAGATCGGCTCGCAAGGCAAGGTCACCGTACACGCCAGCCAACACGACTGGATCGGGCCGAAAACCGACAGCGCTCAGTTCCCCTCTTTCGGCCGCGACCCCGCCGCCCAACAGGTCGCCTTGCACTACCCCGGTCACAGCGAAGAAAGCCCGCGGGCAGCGGTGGACCATTCTTATGAAATCAAACTGGAAGACGGCAGCCGGGTGACAGGAATGACGAACGCAGACGGACTGACAGAACGAGTGGAACGCGAAACGATGCATCAGGCACAAGTCTCGGCACTGCGCAGCGGTACATCGAAAGGCGGTGCGCAATGAACGGTGCCGATGAATACACCGTTGCCCAAGGCACCACACGTCTGATCCCCAACCTCAACACCACCTGCAAAATGGAAGTGCCCGCCGATTTGCCCGGTGTGGTGATCTTTCTGCATGGCGTGAATGATCCGGGGGCGTCTTATGAGTCGGTGGAAACGGGGTTGTGTCAGGGGGTCAATGAGCGGCTGGATCGGCCGGATCTGCTGGCGGGGCGGTATGGGGAGAAATACAAGGAAGCGGGAAATGTTCCCTATGAGAAAAGGGACAGTGATCAGAGAGCCCTACTTGATGATCCTGACACTTATCTTTATCAGCGCGACACCAAGGATCCGAAAACTCGTAGTCTGCTGATTCCCTTTTATTGGGGATATCGAGCCGACCCCAGCGAAATCAGTCGAGACAAAAACAACGACCCCACCAAACTGCGCGACCAGTATCAGGACATACAGGGCAATCGCCTGGATCGGCATTTCGGCAAGGCCGGTGGTTTTTTCGTTAACGCCACCAACAACCTGCTGGATATGTATGACAAAGGCCTGCCGCTTACCGGGCGTCTCAAGGCGGCCCGCCTCATGCTGCCCAATACGCATTTTATAGGCGATAACCCGCATCGGCGTTATTACGTGCTGGCCGCTCACCGGCTCGCCATGATGGTCAAGGAGATACGCCGGGTATCTGCCAACGAAACCATCACAATCATGGCGCATAGCCAAGGCACGTTAATCACCCTGCTGGCGCAAGCGCTGCTGGTCGACGCAGGGCATCGTTGCGCGGACACGATCATCATGGTGGACACGCCCTACTGCCTGTTCCCGGAAGTCACCCCCAAAGATCAGGACACGCTGACCACATTGACCCGCATCGTGGCGCAGGTGACTCAGGCACCGCACACCCAGCCGCCGCTGTCAGACCTGCGCAACCCTGCAACCTACTGCGGACGAGCCGGCCCGCAGTGGTCGCCTACACAAGGCTCGCGCAAGGACAAGGTCGGTAACCTGACGGTATTTCCCGAGCGGGATAACCGCGGCAAGGTGTACCTGTATTTCTGCCCGGACGACACCACCGTCGCACTGGATGACGTGAGAGGCATCGGCACTTACGGGGTGTGGGACACCCATGGCAAAGACAGTACTCGCAATCCTATGGCTGAATTGAAGGCCGTGCGCTTTTTCCAACGCATGTGGACCAAACGCTACCGCGACGGATCGCCGGTCATGGTTGGAAAGCCTCCAGGCCATGAGCTGTTACGCGCCAAAAATGAATCTCGTTATCCAGGTGGCGGTTTTATCACCGGGCTCATTTCGAAAGGCCCTATCGAAGAAGGGCATAAGCTCCTGATCAATGCTGAACAACTGTACCCGCCCCATGCCCCCAACATGTTTGGCGGGGAGGCGGTAGAGGGAACGCCGACTGCATCGGGCCGCGACAGACCTGACGATACAAACAAAGCCTCTGCATTGGGCAATCCCAGAGCCAAATTCAACTGGCGTTATGTTCGCAGCCACACTGGACCGATAGATCTGGAGCAAGAGCTGGCCCGATGGAACATGGGCAAGGCGCCAGGGGAGCAAACCCGCCTCATGCGTAAAAAAAGAGTGACAGGTGAAGGCGCGCCGAAGCCGATGGATCGTTACGACATAGAACGGGAAGAAACCCCAGATGAAATACGTAAGTTTATGGATGAAAGCAGCGAGGTGCTGGACGAAAACAGCTATCACTCGGGCCTCTTGCGCAGCCCGGAAAACCAACGTTGGGTAACGGCGATGGATATTGCGATTGGTCAGGCGAAATGCCTGGACGATCCGGTAATGCGTGATGTGCTGGTGGCGATTGCGGATTGGAAGATGGACAAAAAAAAATTCGAACTCATTGAGAGGCTGCCTGGCTGGACAAAACTTAGCGTCGAAGCTCAGACATTGGTAGAAGCTAGTCATACTTACTACCAACGAGGCATATTTCCGTCATCCATCCTGGTACCACTATCACCGCCACCCTTACTAACAGATTTTCAGATAAAAGGAGATGTTCAGTGACGGTTCGCCAAGAGAACACTCCGATACGTCCCAAGCTGAAGCTCTATATCTGGATTATATTAGCACTGCTTTTTTTCTGGTTAGGATTTGTCCTATTCGTCTACTTAAAATCACAGGAAAATAACATGGAACTTCGTGACATACACTCGGTGACAAGCTGGGGTATTGCGGCTATTTTTGGCACTGTGCTACTGACCTATAGTGGTCACTGGTGGGGCAAAGCCATTGCTCATGACAAGGCCGCCCTAGCGGCCTATAAATCCAACGTCGCAGCACAAGTTTTAGAACAGCAGGCTTTGCAAAAACGGACCTACGCCTTAGAAATGCGTGGAATCGGGCTAGCCGTAGCAGGATGGCATCAATCATCTGTATGGCGGAAAATCAAAGAAAAGAAAAACAACTTCACATCAATATATTCGCAAAATTCTGAAGATTACACGGACTCTTTACTCTCTCGAGAGAATACCCAGAGCATTAATATCCGTGCCGCATTCAAGCACTCAGCAGGAGAAGCGGTTGCATATTGGCCCATCCCGACATTTGCAATTGCCCCCCCGAAACAACCATCAGATACAGGCGCTGCTGATAACATTCTCAATGGGCGCAACGCTGCTACCTTAGGTGTAACTTTATTTTTGTGGCAAGATGCTGAAAACACCACTCACGCTCAAAAAATACTTGAGCGTTTATTCCGTTTTTTTGACGAAAATCCCTTAGTACCCGAGGCACTTATCGTAAGTGAAGATGGTGACGTCACCCGTAACGGATTACGCGTTTCAGGTACTCCAGGACTGCAAAATGCGCAAGTCGTACCTAAGATATTTGAGAGCATGACTGGACTACTGCTCAGTCGTTCAGATCGGATAGATCGTTATGTTCGCCCGTATGCGACTACCGAATCAGAGGACAATCAAAACAAAGATAGCGATCTAGGCAAGCTGTGGGCTTTTTACTGGGAGCGCGACAAGAATCTATATGAAGCAGGAGCAGGCACCTATAATCCCAACGTACCGGATGCTCCTAGCACAATGTCCACCCCCTACTGGCAAGCCCAACTCCCCACCCTGTGGAAAACCATCAGCAACCGCGGCCCCGGCAACTTCGAACCCTCCCCTTGGCTACCGATCCGCTGGGCTCAGCATCAGGTCAAGGAGTTCGACGCTGCGCCGGTGCTCGGCTATCTGCATCGCCCGATCAAGGCGTCCATGCAGGATGAAAACGGCAAGCGTCTGAAACCTGCCTTGCAAGCAAAAGCCCTGCAAGCCGCCTGGGTTCAGGCGCTGGATACCTTGCCCGAAGGCCAGAAACCGGTCCGGGTGTTCTACGACAGCACCAACAATCCGGAAGCCGAAATTGCTCTGAACAACGCCCTGCACGACCTGAACAAGGACGGCCATGGTCTTGAGCTCGGCAATGTCGAAGAGGGTTACGACATCGGTCGTCGTCTGGGCAATACCGGGGTCAGCGGTGCGCTGGTCGAGATCAATCTGGCGACCATCGCCAGTTACAAGGATGGCGGCGTCAGCGCCGTGGTCTACGCCGGCACCGATGGCAGCCTGACCGTACAAATGGTCCGCCCGCCCGATGAGGCCCGCAAGGCGAAGAACAGCCAGAACCGCGGCGCAGATCCGTTCACCTACGGCTCGCCAACCGGCGGGGCACCTGCAGAGTGAGTTATCCGGTCTGCCTGGGCGACGCCACCAGCAGTGGTGGCCTGGCAACTTTCAAGGCCTCATTGAATACCCCGTCAGCCCCTCTACCCGCTTAGCCCAGCGCAAGACATTCGGGTAGGTCTGCAACTCCACGCCACCCTCCGGTGCCAATGCCACGTAAGGATAAACTGCACATTCGGCGATCGTGGGCCGACCTATCGCCAGCCAATCGTGCTGCTCAAGGTGTTTGTCGAGCAGCCCCAACACTACAGACGCTTTCTGCACAGCTTCGGCCTGGTTCAGCACAGCACTGAATTTCTGCACCAGCCGTGCCGCGCAAAGGCTGTGCTGGATCTCGTTGCTGGCGAACGACAGCCACTGGACGATTTCGGCCTGCCCCTGAGGGTGAGCGGGCCACCACGCCAGGCCGCCATATTCGCCAGCGAGGTAAACCAGAATGGCTTGCGAATCGCGCAGGACAACCGGGCCATCTTGTAGAACGGGCAATTCACCCAATGGATTCAGGTCGGACAGTGGTGGCCTTTTATGCTCTGCATTCAGAAAGTCCACGGCGATCACTTCAAGCTCGATATTGGCGAGCGCAGCGAACAAGCGAACTTTGTAGCAGTTGCCGGAGGCTTGCAGATCGTACAGTTTCATTGCGTGTCTCCATCAACGAGTTGATTGAATTCCAGAACATTGCCATCGGGGTCGCGGATGAACAGGGCGATTCGTCTCGGGCCAATGGGGTGCGGTCCTTCCGTGACGACAATGCCCTGCGTATCAAGCCAGCGCTCGAGGAGTTGCAAGTCATCGACGACAAACGCCGGGTGCGTCATGCCGGGCAGTTTTAGCGGAGCATCCAGCAGCACGTTGTGCGCACGGGGCACGCGAACGCCATTGAAGATCAAATTGATGCGAACACCGTCCGTGCTGAGCATCTCGTTGGCTTCGTAACGCGGAAAACGTGCACTCTCGACAAAACCAAGCGCCTGGTAGAAAGCCAGTGCACGGTTTTGATCGCTGACGCGAATGCCGATGTGGTCATATGCGAGAATCCGGGCGGGGTTGGGTTGCAGGCTCATCAGGGTGAAACTCCGGTTGGAAGCAGTTACGCAAGTGTCTGCCACGGCCGCCGTTTCACCTATGCTGCGGACCTGACAAGACCTATGCACTAATCGCACAAATCAAGGGTGGCAATGGACAGGCTCAAGGCAATGGCCAACTTCGTGCGGATCGTCGACAGCGGCAGCCTGAGTGCGGCGGCGGACATTACCGGTCAATCGGTCGCGTCGCTGGTCCGCTCGCTGGCGGCGCTGGAAAGCCATCTGGGCGTACGCTTGTTGAACCGCAGCACACGGCGCATGGCGCTGACCGACGAAGGCGAGGAGTACTTGCACTGGAGCCGGCGCATGCTCGCGGATTTCGATGACATGGAGCACCGGCTTGATGGCCGCGACGGCGTGATGCTGACGGTCGCCTAATCAGGGTGCTCAATGACTTCGAAACGGCAGACCTGCCGATTCAAATGGTTTATCCACATGCCTTGCAGCTCTCGCCGCGGGTCAAAGCGTTTGTCGACTGGGCAATTCCACACCTGGAAACACGTCTGCCTGATCCTGCACTTCCAGACCTGTAACGGTCCGCCCTGCCCGGTCCGCCTCGCCACCGAGATGCACCTTGCCCGCCCGTGCAAATGTGAAAATTTTGTTAACTATTTGTTCGCAATGTCTTTTTCTGGCCGAAACAACCTGTCACACTAATGCGAACAGTTATCAACATTATTATCATCCTGCCACGGAAGGCATCGGGGGAGTGTCGGGTTCATGTCGGGGCAACAATCGCAAAGCCGTAATGGTTTCACGCCGGGGCTATTGGCAATGGGGATCTGGGCTGCCACCTCTCAGGCGGCCTTTGCGGCAGAAACCCAAACCACCGAAACACTACCAGCCACGACCATGGAGCTGGGTGCCACACAGATCAGCACCGATCAGCTTGGTTCCACCACCGAAGGCAGTCAGTCCTACACCACGGGCCCGATGCAGACGGCGACCAAATTGCCGCTGACCATTCGTGAAACGCCGCAGGCCGTGACGGTCGTCACCCGTCAGCGCATGGACGATCAGGCCATGACCAGCATCAACGATGTCGTGAGGTATACGCCGGGGCTGTTCCTCGACCAGTCCAGCGGACCGGGTCGGCAAACCTACACATCCCGCGGTTTCGATATCGACAACATCATGTACGACGGCCTGCCCGCCTCGTACTCCGGGTACACGGCGGGTGTCCAACCCAATCTGGCCATGTTCGATCATGTCGAGGTGATCAGAGGTGCCACTGGCCTGGCAACAGGGTCTGGCAATCCTTCGGCAGCAATCAATATGGTGCGCAAACGCCCTACTGCCGAGCCGCAGGTCACCCCCACCGGCACTGTCGGAAGCTGGGACGACTACCGTGGCGTATTCGATGCTTCCGGTCCATTGAACGACAGTCGCACAGTGCGTGGCCGGGTGGTCGGTTCTTATCAGGATGCCAACAGTTTCCGCGACAAGGAAAAAAGCGATCACGGCGTGTTCTACGGGGTTGTCGAAGCGGATCTGAACGACGCCACGACAGCGACCATAGGCCTGTCCCGACAGGAAGATCAGACCAATTACTTCTGGGGCGGGCTGCCCCTCGGCACTGACGGCCACCACCTGAATCTGCCGCGTTCGACCTATTCCGGCTCGGATTGGGAAAACAAGAAAATCCGCATCGACACCGTCTTCGGCGAGCTGGAGCACCGGTTTGACAACGATTGGAAACTGCGTGTGGCGGGCTCGAGCTCGTCGCTGGACGGCCTGTTTTCGGGCACTTATCTCTCTCGTTACAACGGCCCGCTGGAAACGACGGCCTATCAGTCGAGGCCGGACGAGAAGCAAAGCGCTTTCGATGTCTACGCCAGCGGACCGGTGGAAGCTTTTGGCCGCACCCATGAAGTGGTGGTCGGCACCAGTCGGCGCGTGTACGACAAGACCAGCAAGGAATACAGCCCGTACGACACCGGACTGCCGATAGGCGCGCCGAAACCGGACTTCGTCCGCGATGGCAAGACGCATAGCATCGCCACACAGGATGCGGTTTATCTCACCACACGCCTGAGCCTGGCCGATCCGCTGACCCTGATCCTTGGCGGCCGTCTGGACTGGTACGACTACGATGACCGTTCCGGCGATGAAGACTACAAGGTCACCCGCAACCTGACGCGCTACGCCGGGCTGATCTACAAACTGGATGAGCACCATTCCCTGTACACCAGCTACACCGATGTCTTCCAGCCGCAGAGCGCACAGGACTTGTCCGGCAAGGTACTCGACCCGGTGGTCGGCGAAAACTATGAAATCGGTATCAAGGGCGAATATTTCAACGGTGCCCTCAATACCAGCCTGGCGGTGTTCCAGATCGACCAGAAAAACCTCAAGACCCAGTCACCGACTCAGGCGGGCTGCGCGGTACTGACCTGTTACGACGCCGCCGGGCTGGTACGCAGTCAGGGCATCGAGATGGAACTGCAAGGCGCGCTGAGCGAAAACTGGCAGGTCGGCGCTGGCTACACCTACGCCCGCACCCATTACCTCAAGGACGCCGATCCGGCGAACAAGAATCAGCGTTTCGACACCGACACGCCCGAGCATCTGTTCAAAGTGTCTACTGTCTATCGGCTACAGGGCGCGCTGGAAAAAATGCGCGTTGGCGGCAACGTCTACTGGCAGAGCCGCATGTATAACGACATCGCACTCACCGATGGCAGCTATCGTCTGGAACAGGGCAGCTACGCCGTCGCAGATCTGATGGCGGGTTATCAGGTGAGCAAGAACCTGGACCTGCAACTGAACGCCAACAACATCTTCGATCGCACCTACTACACCGCGATAGGCGCAAGCTCGGTGTGGGGCTCGACTGACGTCTATGGCAACCCGCGCAGTTATGCATTGACGGCCAAATACAGTTTCTGAGCATGAAGCACGCCGCTACCGAACCTGATCGGTAGCGGCATGGCCACTCGCATGGCACCACCCGGCACCAGATCAGATACCTTCGTCACACCCCCTGCCCTGCAAAGTCAGATCAGTGTCCCGAACCACACATGAACCCCGTCGCCGTCCACGGCATCGCGATCAGCCATCCCTCCTGCCCGCCGTTCTGCACACTTGCCGGTGTGCCATAAGGTTTTTTCTATGGTCATTACGCGTATCCGCGAGTTTTCGGCATTGGCGATGGCTGGCACGCGCGCTTAAAAATCATCAAAAAGCTAAAAACAGAGTGATCACTCTGCTTTTTAAAAAGGCTTATTATTTTAAAAAAACAGTAAATTTCAAGATTTTATTGCCGATAAACAGTTTTATTAACAATTTAATATAAATAAATCACTTAATTACAGGTAGTGAATTTTAGTTTATTGAATTATATAAAATTCCATTCGTGTATTTTATCTCCTCGCCATTCCCCCACTCGTCAGACGCTCTTGCAATGAACTGTCAGCCGCCCTGAGCTGCCGACGTGGCTGTCTGCCTGTTTCATATTTCTATTTGGAGATTCTCCCGATGGCCAGCCCCCTGCTGCCTATTGTTGCCACCTTAATGATGTCCCTGGCCGCACTCCCGGTATTTGCCGCTGACAGGCAGAGCCCGCTGCCATCCACCTCGAGCGAGCGCCGCGCGGAGGTCGACACCCAGCGTGAGCAGATCACGGGGGCCGACGTCGCCGCACAGAAAACGCCTAATGGCGCGCAAACGCTGGTGGATGCCCCGATCGATACCGCAGACGCGCCTGCCGGCACTGAAGACCACTGAGTTCAGCGCTGACAGACAACCGAAAAACCCATGAATTATGTAAGGAATAGCTCCGTGTCCATGATCAAACAAGGCCTCGGCCTGAGCCTGCTGACGCTCGGTCTGGCCCAGGCAGGCAACGTGTTCGCTGTGACGCCAATGACAGGCAATGAAGTCGAAGCCCGGGTAGGCGCAATACTGGACAACATGACGCAATCGCAAAAAATCAATTTTTCGCGCGTTGACGATGGCCGGATGATTCCGAAGCTGGACGCGTTCAATCTGCAGGGTACGGTCGCCTACGATTCGGCGATGGGCGTACTGGTCGGCGGCAAGACATTCGGCGCGCAGTACCCTTCCCCATCAGCCCTGGCCGCTACCTGGAGCATCAATCGGGCCAAGGAATTCGGTCTGGCTATTGGTTATGAAACCCGAATAGCGGGTGGTCAGCAGATGCTGTCGCCGGCCATCAACCTCTATCGCACCCCTTTCAACGGGCGAGCGGCAGAATACATGAGCGGAGAGGATCCGTTTCTCGGCGCAGTATTGGCACCTGCCGTGACCAACGGTATTCAGGTGCAGGGCATCCAGGCGGCTGCCAAGCATTACCTGATGAACGAGCAGGAAGCTAACCGGCATTATCTGGACGTGAAGGTCGACGAACGAGCGATGCAGGAGTTGTACCTGCCTGGCTTCGAGTCGCTGGTCAAAAACGCCAACATCGCCTCGATCATGTGTGGCTATAACAAAATCAATGGCGAATACGCCTGTGAAAACCACCACCTCATCACCGACATCCTGAAAGGCCAATGGGGCTTTCAGGGTAACGTCATGAGCGATTTCAATTCGGTTCAGGACGCCTTCAAGGGTGCCTGGGCAGGCACCGACATCGACATGCCCAGCGGGCTTCAGTTTACCGAAGCCAAACTGCTGCCCTATGTCTGGAACGGTCAATTGCATCAAAACGTGATTGACGACAAGGTGCGCAGAAACCTGAGAGCGCTGGTCAGCTATGGTTTCGACAAGGCGATCAACAAGGCACAACCGCTGGAGCATCGTGAATACGGTCAACTGGCCGCCTTGAACGTGGCCAGAGAATCTATAGTGCTGCTGCGAAACGAGCCGGTAGACGGACAGAAACCCCTGTTGCCATTGTCCAGAAACGCAAAGATAGCCGTCATCGGTGATCTGGCCCTGCAGCCGCCGACCGCGCCGTTCGGCACGGCCTACTCGGCGCCCGCCAGTTACGTCACTGAACTGAGCGGCCTGAAGCAACTGGCAGCGAACACCGCCAATGTGGAATACCTTGCGCAGATGAGCCTGAACCCCAGGTCATCGGTCTGGTATCAGCCAGGCCAGGACAAACAGGCCATCAGCAATACCGGCGTGAAAGCCGAGTATTACGCCAATACCTCGCTGTCCGGCGACCCGGTTGCAACCCGCATCGAGCCGGGCGTCAATCTGGACTGGATCACCAGTACCAACGTCACCGATAGCGGCACCGGCACCGTCAACGGTTATACGCCTTCGGCAGGCTCGTTCTCTGCCCGCTTCACCGGCAGAATCAAACCGACGATCACAGGCCCTCAGGTGTTCAAGGTACGCGCAGACGGTGCCTATAAACTCTGGATCAATGACGAACTGGTGCTTGAGGACGAAGGCTCGCAAGTCTCATTCGACCTGATTCCAGTGGTCCCGCGCACCGTTAAAACGGCGATTCTCAAGGCTGGCACCGAGTACAACGTGCGCCTGGAGTATCGTCGGTTGAAAGGGAATTTCACACCGGTACTGGGCGGTATGAACGGCGTGCAGATGAGCTGGGCCTCGTTGCGTCCGCCGAAGAATCTGGCGGACTACGACGCCGTAGTGGTGGCCGCGGGCAACAACTTCGAATATGAAGGTGAATCCCTTGATCGACCGTTCGAACTGCCGCAATTTCAGTCCGAGCTGATCAGCTTCATTCAGAAAGCCAATCCGAAAACCGTCGTTGTACTGCACGGTGGCGGTGGCATGGACATGCAGCCGTGGGCCGACAAGGTAGCCGCTTCTCTGCACGCATGGTATCCGGGACAACAAGGCGGTCAGGCCCTGGCCGAAATTCTGTACGGCAAGGTCAATCCTTCAGGCAAACTGCCCATCACGCTGGACAAGAAGGCGCAGGATAATCCGAGCTATGCATCGTACTCGAACCCGGTGCCGTACTATTTCAGCAGCGCCAATCCTCCTGTTGAAATGACCTACAGCGAAGGCCTGTACCTGGGCTATCGCGGTTACGACAAGAAGCACGCCAAGCCGCTCTATCCGTTCGGTTTCGGGCTTTCCTACACCACGTACGAGTACAGCGACCTGAAGCTGTCGAGCAACGTACTGGCCCCGGGCGCGACCCTCCAGGCCTCGTTCAAGGTCACCAATACGGGCGACAAGGCCGGTTTTGAAGTGGCTCAACTCTATGTGCAGCCATCCAGGCCTCAGGTTGACCGTCCGGAGAAAGAGTTGAAGGGCTTTTCCAAGGTTTACTTGAAGCCGGGTGAAAGCAAAACCGTGACGATTGCACTGGACTCGCGCTCGTTCGCTTATTACTCAGCCAACTCAGTGAGCTGGAACGTCGACCCTGGCAAGTTCAAGATTCTGGTGGGCAAGGACTCGGAAAACCTGACACTCGATCGAACGGTGGTGGCGCTTTACCCGGAGCAACTGACCACTCGTGACTCCAACCCCCTTCCGATACCTCTGCGCAAGGCAGTTCAGGTCAAGGCAGAGCAGGCTTACTAAGCAGCAGTAATCCTCCAGCAGTAATCGGTGGTCGAGATGACCACCGATTACATCCATGCAACAAGCCGTTGATCAGCGCTCTCTCAGATCCTGGGCGAGTCGTTCGAGAAATCTGGCAAATGCACATTCTATCTGCACGTCTCCGGGCGAGCGAAGCCATTGAATCTGCAGGCCGTCCATCATGGCGGCGACCTCAAGGCTGATCTGCCTTGCATCGACGTCCTGTCGAATTTCACCAGCCTGAACCAGCCTGTTCAGATGATTCTGAAGGTGGCCGTGCACCTGATGGAAACGCTCGCTGAACCAGCGGTGAGCCGGGTGCGTGACCGACAGGCTTTCCGTGTTGATGATCATCAGCGCCTGACTGACGGAAATGTCTTCGATACTGAAACGCATGACCTGCTTCAGAAAGGACATGAATGCCTCCAGCGACGCGACCTGCCCGGCGTCCTGCAAACTGGCAGCAATATACTGGTCCCGATGTTCAAGAACGGATTGCAGCAGCACCAGCTTGCTCGGGAAGTGATGGAGCAAGCCTACCTGAGAGAGACCTGCAACTTTGGCGATGTTGGACAGTGACGCGCCCGCATAACCGTCTCGGGCAAAGACGGTCATGGCCGCCTGAATGATCTCTGCCTTGCGCACTTCGCCCTTTGGAAGACGACGCTTGACCGCAGCCTGCCTGGCGGTGGCGGGTGTATCAGAATTGTTTGCTTTCACGGACATACGAAGGGCACTGTTCGCACAACGAAAGGATAAATCGTAGCATGCAGTCGAAAGCAACCCCGAAAAAAGGCTGACGTCCGCGCATAAGGCGCCTCACAATAACCAACCGGATGTGCAGGCTGTAAACAAAGTCGACCAGCGATGTTGAAGCCCCTTAAAGAAACCTGCGCCCATGCCGATGGATACCGAAGCCCGGCTATATGGCGATTGCCATAGAACGCCCTGTGTCAGGTGCAGCCCCGCCGAGGGCGCGCGTCAGTTGGCCGACACCCCGGCGCTGAAGCGTATGGGCAAATGGCGACCTCGACAGTAACGGATCTCAATCCGCAAAGCAGGCCACGGGCACGTGCCCGCCCATGCAAACGATAACGTGTGAGCGGGAGGCGCTCTGGAATACCTGACAAGAGAAGAGCTGAAGGCGCAGGTCGTGGAACTGCGCCGGGCACTTGAAGAAGCCGGTATCGACGCCGGGACTGCGATAAACCGACCGGTCACTGCCAGCCGGGAAGCACGCCAGCGTGCGGTCTTCGGCAGTGCCATGGATTTCGCCATGATCCTGACCGATCGGCACGGAATCATCACTGACTGGAACCCTGGCGCAGAACAGGTCCTGGGCTGGACTCTGGAAGAGATGATCGGCCAAAGTGCCGAACGCTTCTTCACCTCCGAAGACGTGTCCCGCGGCCGGATCGAACATGAGATGCAACTCGCGCTGAGCGTGGGCCGCGCATCGGACGAGCGCTGGCACCTGCGCAAGGACGGTGAGTCGTTCTGGGCATCGGGCGAGATGATGCCACTTTATGATGAAAGAAATACTCACCTTGGTTTTGTAAAGATCCTGCGCGATCGCACCAGAGAGCACCTGGCGGCGCGCGCGACCGAAGAAGCCCAGGAGCGTTACCGATTGGCCGCCAAGGCGACCAACGACGCAATATGGGATTGGGATTTTGCCGCCAACCACGTGCTCTGGAATGACGCGCTGGAGCAGGCTTATGGCCACCCGCTGGCGACCCTGGACACCTCGGGCGACTGGTGGATAGCCCAGATCCATCCCGACGACCGGACACGTATCTACGACTCCATCCATGCCGTCATTGACGGCAGCGGCACTGCCTGGACCGGTGAATACCGGTTTCGCCGTCTGGACGGGTCTTACGCCGATGTACTGGACCGTGGCCATGTGATTCGTGATGCCGAGGGCAAGGCCGCGCGCATGATCGGCGCCATGCTCGACATGTCGAAAATGCGCAAGGCCGAGACAGCGCTGCGTCAGAGCGAAGAGCGCTCCAGAGCCATGCTGGAAACCATCGAGGCCGCGTTCGCCATTATCCAAGTCAAGTTCGATGCAGACGACAGTCCGGTGGACTACCGCTTCATCGAGGCCAACCCTGCGTTTGAACACCAGGCGGGGGTCGACCTGCGCGGCAAGTGGGTGACCGAGTTCGCGCCGGACCTGGAGCGTTTCTGGTTTGAAGCGTATGGCCATGTCGCAAAAACCGGCGAGCCTGCCAACTTCGAGAACTACGCCAAGGCTTTCGAGCGCTGGTTCGAAGTCCGGGCGGTGCGGGTCGGTGAACCGGCTGACCGGCAGATCGCGGTCATCTTCAGCGACGTCACTGCACGGCGCGACGCCGAGGAACGATTGCGGACCAGCGAAGCCATCGCGCGCGAAAACGTCGACCGCGTGCAACTGGCCCTTGCCGCCGGCGCGATCATCGGCACCTGGCACTGGGATTTGCCGACCGACCGCTTTACGGTCGACGAAGCCTTCGCCAAGGCGTTTGGCCTGGACCCCGCTCTGGGCCGCGAAGGTTTGAGCCTGGAACAAGTCATCGCCACCGTTCACCCCGAAGACAAGCAAGGCTTGATCGATGCGATCAACGCGGTCATCACCAATGGACGCGTGTATGCCCACCAGTACCGGGTCCGTCGTACCGATGGGATCTACTACTGGATCGAGGCAAACGGCCGCGTCGACCGTGCCGAGGACGGCACGCCATTGAGTTTCCCCGGCGTGCTCATCAACGTCGATGAACGACGCTCTGTAGAGGCCGAACGGGACCGCGCCACGGCGGCGCTGCGGGCGCTCAACGACACGCTTGAACAGCGCGTTGCCTCCCGCACGGCGGAACTGATGCAGGCTGAAGAGAAGCTGCGTCAGTCGCAGAAAATGGAAGCGGTGGGACAACTGACGGGCGGTCTCGCGCATGACTTCAACAACTTGCTGGCAGGCATTTCCGGGGCTCTGGAGTTGATGAGCACCCGGATTGCCCAAGGACGCTGGAACGATGTAGATAAATACATCGTGACTGCACAGGGGGCGGCCAAGCGTGCAGCGGCCTTGACGCACCGGCTTCTGGCCTTCTCCCGACGCCAGACTCTGGACCCGCAGCCGACCGATGTGAACCGACTGATGAAAGGCATGACGGATCTGATCCAGCGCACGGTCGGCCCCAGCATCCTGGTCGAAACCATCGGTGCCATGGGCTTGTGGCCGACGCTGGTCGATGCCAGTCAGCTGGAGAACGCACTGTTGAACCTGTGCATCAACGCCCGCGACGCAATGCCGGACGGCGGCCGTATCACCATCGAGGCCAGCAACCAGTGGATAGAAGGTGATGTGGCGCGAGTGCACGATATGCCCGAGGGCCGCTATCTGTCGCTGTGCGTGACCGACACCGGCACCGGCATGACACCCGATGTGATCGCCAAGGCCTTCGACCCCTTCTTCACCACCAAGCCTATCGGCCAGGGTACGGGCCTTGGTCTGTCGATGATTTACGGATTCGCCAATCAGTCCGGCGGTCGGGTGCGCATTCAGTCGGAGGTGGGCAAAGGCACCGCAATATCCCTTTATCTACCGCGTTACGACGGCACTGCAACCCGCGACGAGGGCCATGTGGACAAGAAGCCGTTCGAGTCCACGCAGTCTGGAGAGACTATCCTGATCGTGGACGACGAACCGACGGTGCGCATGCTGCTCACCGACGCACTCGGCGATCTGGGCTATACCCTGATCGAGGCAGCCGACAGCCTTGCCGGCCTCAAGCTGTTGCGCTCGGATGTGCATATCGATCTGCTCATCACTGATGTGGGCCTGCCCGGCGGCATGAACGGGCGACAAATGGCCGATGCGGGGCGCGAGGTGCGCCCGCACCTGAAAACCCTGTTCATCACCGGCTATGCGGAAAACGCTGCCATTGGTGACGAGCAACTCGGGCCAGGGATGCGGGTGCTGACCAAGCCGTTTGCAATTGATGACCTGGCTGCCAGGGTTCAGGAACTGATGAGCACCTGAGTCGTCCGGCCCGGTGCAAATCGGCTCCGGGCCTTCGACATTGAGCGCTGCACAAACCCGGTGCTAACATGCGCGACCGCCGTGCAGGCAAGGGAATTACCGGGTCATGAGCAGCATCCGCGAGCGCAACAAAGAACTCATCCTGCGCGCTGCCAGCGAGGAATTCGCCGATAAGGGGTTTGCCGCCAGCAAGACCAGCGATATCGCGGCCAAGGCCGGTGTACCCAAACCCAACGTCTATTACTACTTCAAATCCAAGGAAAACCTCTACCGCGAGGTACTGGAAAGCATCATCGAGCCCATCCTGCAAGCGTCGACGCCATTCGACCCTCGGGGTGTGCCGGCCGAAGTGCTGGGCAGTTACATTCGTTCGAAGATCCAGATTTCCCGTGACCTGCCCTTCGCGTCGAAAGTCTTCGCCAGCGAAATCATGCACGGCGCACCGCACCTGACCGCAGAGCAGATCGAACAGCTCAATGGCCAGGCGCGACACAATATCGAATGCATTCAGGCCTGGATCGACAGCGGGCAGATTGCCCGGCTCGACCCCCACCACCTGATGTTCACTATCTGGGCCGCAACCCAGACCTACGCTGACTTCGACTGGCAGATCGCAACCGTCACCGGCAAGGCGAAGCTGGAGGACGTTGATTACGAGGCTGCGACCCAGACCATCCTCAGGCTGGTACTCAAGGGCTGCGAACCGGATCGCTGATAGCGCCGCACTTTTATTCCGGCAGACGCAAAAAACCCGCCGAAGCGGGTGGTTTTGCAACATGACCATTCCGACATCCTGTCAGTAGCCTCCTGGCAATGGTCGATCCTCCCTGATCACTGCGGCGTTCCTTCGCTGCAGCTGTTGAATTGGATCCTACATTCATCGGGGGTCAGTCGATAGAGCCAATCGCGCCTCTTGATGTAAGCCTTTCGCTATACCCGTGCAGGCCTGTAAAAAAATGTGACTGCCATCTCATGTTTGGTCATGATGCGCCGAGAAGGTTAAGAGGCTCTGTATCGCGCGTTGCGCGACCCGGCGGCCATAAAAAGAAAAAATAATGCATGGGATGACGATCATGAGTATGCGCAGTTTGTCCATCAGTCGCCGTCTGTGGCTGATCCTTGTGGTTTCAGTGCTGATGCTCTTCGTTTTGTCCGCGACGCTGCTCAGGCAGATTCACAACGACCTGTATCAGGCCAAGGCCGAGAAAACCATGCATGTGGTACAGACCGCCAGCGGCATACTCACCTTTTACCAAGGGCTCGAAGCGGCGGGCAGCATGACGCGCGAGGCTGCGCAACAGCAGGCGCTGAAAGAGATAAAGGGGCTGCGTTACAGCCAGAACGACTATTTCTGGATCAACGACTTGCGCCCGGTCATGATCATGCACCCCACCAACCCCAAACTTGATGGCCAGGATATATCGACCATCAAGGACCCGGACGGCTTTGCGGTATTCAGCGAAATGGTCGCGATCGCCAAGGCCAAGGGTGCCGGGATGGTGAATTATCGCTGGCCCAAGCCGGGTGCAAGCGAACCGGTGAAAAAGACCTCCTACGTGCAACTGTTTCAGCCATGGGGCTGGATTCTGGGCTCGGGCGTTTATGTGGACGATGTAGCGGCAGAGTTCAAGACACAGCTGTGGAACGCCGGGATCTTCATCGCAGGAATTGTGTTGGTCATGGTGCTGCTGCTGGTCATGATTGTGCGCAGTATTGTGCGACCGCTGAGAGCGGCGGTCGGTGCAATGGCCAACATTGCCAGCGGCGAGAGTGATCTGACCCGCACGCTGGAAACCCACGGCAAGGATGAAATCACCGAACTGGGCACGCACTTCAACGCCTTTGTCGCCAAGCTGCGCAATGTCGTCGGGCAGCTGCAGAATTCGGCCGTGGCACTGGGCAAGGCCTCCACCGACCTGGGTAACAATGCAGAGCAGGCGCAAAACCGCAGCGAGCAGCAGTCCCAGCAGATGGACCTGGTCGCCACCGCCGTCAACGAAGTCACCTACGGCGTGCAGGACGTGGCCAAGAATGCCGAGCATGCCGCCAGCGAGATGCGCGATGCCGAATCCCAGGCGCAACAGGGTCAGGTCAACATCGACAACAGCCTGAAGCAGATTGAGCACCTATCCAGCACGATCGGTCAGGCCGTGGAAGTGATGCAGAGCCTGGCCAGCGAGAGCACGCAGATCGGCAGTGTGCTGGAAGTGATCAGTTCGATTGCCGAACAGACCAATCTTCTGGCGCTGAACGCTGCCATCGAAGCGGCACGTGCGGGTGAACAGGGCCGCGGCTTTGCCGTGGTGGCCGACGAGGTGCGTCTGCTGGCCCAGCGTACTCAGAAGTCGACCGCCGAAATTCAGGCAATGATCGAGCGGCTGCAAAAGCATTCCGACGCAGCAGTCAAGGTGATCGGTGACAGCAGCCGTTCCTCGCAACTGACGATCGAGCAGGCCAATCAGGCTGGCCAGAGCCTTACCTCCATCAGCCAGGCGCTGCGCAATCTCAACAGCCTGAACGCTTCCATTGCCAGCGCCACCCTGCAGCAGACGCATGTGGTGGATGACATCAACCAGAACGTGACCCAGGCCGCGCAGCTGTCCCAGAGCACCGCCCTGGCCGCCGAACAATCGACCTCGGCCAGCCTGCACTTGCGAGGTTTGAGCGAAGAACTGAACGGGTTGTTGAAGCAGTTCCGGGTTTAAACAGGCTTTGCGATGGGGAGCACGGAACCTCGTGCGCCTCTTGTTGCCTCAGACCTGCTTACTCAACCGCTCACTTAGCTGCTTATTAAATTGCAGGGGGTCACATGCGCACACTGGAATTGGCAGGCAGAACTGTACCAGTGCTGGGTCAGGGCACCTGGCACATGGGTGAAAAAGGGCACTTGCGCTCAGCAGAGATCGCTGGCCTGTGCCTTGGCATCGAACAGGGCCTGACCCTGATCGACACGGCCGAAATGTACGCCGATGGCGCTGCCGAAGAGATTGTCGGGCAAGCCATTGCCGGGCAGCGTGACAAAGTCTTCGTGGTCAGCAAGGTCTATCCGCACAACGCCAGCCGCGACGGTATCCCGGCCGCGTGCGAGGCCAGCCTGCGACGAATGAACACTGACTATATCGACCTTTATCTGCTGCACTGGCCAGGCAAGTACCCGCTGACCGAGACCGTCGAAGCATTCGAACGTCTGCAGGAAGCGGGCAAAATCGGGGCCTGGGGTGTTTCCAACTTTGACGTCCCGGACATGATCGAACTCAACAACCCGCGTTGCGCCACTAATCAGGTGCTGTACAACCCGGAACAGCGCGGCATCGAATTCGACCTCATGCTGTGGAGCGCCGATCGTCATTTGCCATTGATGGCGTACTGCCCGATCGGCCAGGCTGGCGACCTGCTTTACCACCCTGCCCTGCATGAAATCGCCAAACGCCACGACGCAACACCGGCACAGATTTCCCTCGCCTGGGTCCTGCGTCAGGACAATATGATCGCCATTCCCAAGGCCACCAACCCGGAACATATCCGTCTGAACATCGCTGCCGAACAGATTCGTCTCACTGAGCGTGATCTGGCCGATATCGACCTGGCCTGGCCTGCGCCCACACGCAAAGTCCCTTTGGCGATGGTCTGAGCGGATTCGATCCAGAACCACGCTGTCGATTGACTGAACGGCCGCCGACGCGGCCGTTTTGCGCTGCGGCAGACGACACATTCGGCAACAAGCTGTCACAAATATGAAATAGCGCCTTGTCATCATGCGGCCTTCGCCTCCCCGCCCGGGCCAGGCCGCACGTGGACAGCCATGAACCACAGTATTGCTCACCATCATCAGGACTCCGACCTTTTCGGTCTGCTCTACGGCTTCCGTTTTCGCCACGGTGAAAGCGGTCAGGAAATCGGCTCGGCCGCCGCGCTGGATTACCTGCAAAACCCTCCCGAAGAGAACGACTTCATCTGGCTGCACCTGAACCTCTCGCATGCGGCATGCGAGCGTTGGATGAAGGCCCGGCTGGATCTTCCGGAAGAGTTTTTCGAGGCGCTGCACGAGGGCTCGCGTTCGACCCGGATCGAGCACGTAGATGCCACATTGCTGGCGGTTGTCAACGATGTGGTGTTCGATTTCAACAGGCTCTCGACCGACATTTCGACCTTGTGGGTCTGTGCCCGACAGCGTTTGCTGATCACTGCCCGGCTGCAGCCGCTGCGGTCGGTGGACAAATTGCGCTCTGCGGTCAAACACGGCGAACAGTTCGATTCACCGCTGGAACTGCTCGCGCACCTGCTGAGCGATCAGGGCGAGGTGCTGACCCAGTTCCTGCGCAAGACCAGCGTCAATGTCGACCGCATCGAAGACCAGTTGCTGTCCCAGCGACTGAGCAACAATCGCTCCGAACTTGGTGCCATGCGCCGGGTTCTGGTGCGCCTGCAACGTCTGCTGGCACTGGAACCGGGTTCGTTGATGCGCCTGTTGCACAAGCCTCCGCAATGGCTGCGCGAACAGGATGTACAAGCGCTGCGTCAGTCCATCGAAGAGTCGTCGCTGGTCATCAACGACCTCACCGCACTGGGCGAGCGCATCAAACTGTTGCAGGAAGAGATTGCTGCCAACCTCAACGAGCAGAGCAGCAGAACCCTGTTCACTCTGACCGTAGTCACGGTTCTGGCATTGCCGATCAACATCGTGGCGGGCTTTTTCGGCATGAACGTCGGTGGCGTGCCATTGGCGTCCGACCCTGAAGGCTTCTGGATTCTGGTGGCGCTGGTAGCGACCTTTACCCTGGTCGCGGGACGCTGGGCGTTCCGCAAACGAGGCGATTACTGATCCGCCTTGCCGGTTGTCAGAAATCTGGCGCAAAAGCGCAATCATCAGGCACATGTCGTCTCTCTGTCACATTTTGCAATGACCATGTCAATATTCTTTCAACCCAGGATTGCGAACATGGCTACAAATGCACTTTCTCCCGACGCCACGGGCCGGGCGAGCCTGTCGGCGACTCATTTCGGGCGCAAACCCGGTCGCCTGACCATGGTCATTTTCTTCGCCATACTCATCGCCGGCCTGCTGTTTACCGGCTACAGCCTTAAGCAGGATGTGGACGATATGGGCACGGTGGTCACCACCTGGACCCCGTTCGTACTGTTGGGCGTGGCGTTGCTGATCGCGCTGGGGTTCGAATTCGTCAACGGCTTTCATGACACTGCCAACGCAGTGGCGACTGTGATCTACACCCATTCCCTGCCACCCGGCTTTGCGGTGGTCTGGTCAGGGTTCTTCAACTTTCTCGGTGTGATGCTTTCCAGCGGTGCGGTAGCGTTCGGCATCATCGCCTTGCTGCCGGTGGAACTGATCCTGCAAACCGGCTCGTCGGCAGGTTTCGCCATGATCTTTGCCCTGCTGATCGCGGCGATCATCTGGAACCTGGGCACCTGGTGGCTGGGTTTGCCGGCATCCTCGTCACATACCCTGATCGGCTCGATCATCGGTGTCGGCATCGCCAACGCCTTGATGCACGGACGGGACGGGACCAGCGGAGTGGACTGGTCGCAGGCCACCAAAATCGGCTACTCGCTGCTGCTGTCGCCATTGGTCGGGTTCGGCTGTGCTGCCTTGCTGTTGCTGGCCATGCGCATGTTCATCAAGAATCGAGCGCTGTACAAGGCACCGGAAGGCAATGCCCCGCCTCCCTTGTGGATACGCGCCATGCTGATCGTGACCTGCACCGGCGTCTCGTTCGCCCACGGCTCCAACGACGGACAGAAAGGCATGGGCCTGATCATGTTGATTCTGGTCGGCACCCTGCCAATGGCCTATGCGCTCAACCGCACCATGCCTGCCGATCAAGCCACTCAGTTCGGTGCAGTGGCCGAAGTCACCCAGCAGGCACTGATGCGCAGTGTCCCCCTCCCCGCCCCGAGCGACTCGCGCAAGACCCTGTCAGATTATCTGGTCAGCAAACAGGCAGGCCCTGACCTGATTCCTGCGCTGGCGGTCATGACCGGCAAGATCGGCAATCAGGTTGCCAGCTATGGCTCGCTCTCGAAGGTGCCTGCCGAAGCAGTGACCAACGTCCGCAACGACATGTACCTGACCTCGGAAACCATCCGTGTGATGGATAAAAACAAGGTGGGCAATTTCGACGCCGATACCCAGACCAAGCTTGATGCCTTCAAAGCGCAGATCGACAGTGCCACACGCTTTATTCCGACCTGGGTCAAGATTGTGGTGGCCATCGCTCTGGGGCTCGGCACGATGGTCGGCTGGAAGCGCATCGTCGTGACCGTTGGCGAGCGTATAGGCAAGACACATATGACGTACGCTCAGGGCGCGTCGGCAGAAGTCGTGGCGATGTTCACCATCGGCGCTGCGGATATGTACGGGCTGCCGGTGTCGACCACTCATGTGCTGTCGTCCGGTGTGGCGGGGTCGATGGTCGCCAACGGTTCAGGGCTGCAGATGCGCACCCTGCGCAACCTGGCCACTGCCTGGGTGCTGACGCTGCCGGCGGCGATTCTCCTGTCAGGTTCGCTGTATTGGGTGTTCAGCAAGCTGTTCTGATGCCTGTCGCGACAAGCTCCATCCTGGCAGGATGCGAGCTTGTCGATGCTCGATTCTGCGATGCAAGCGAGAGTTGCCCCTCCTTTGACTATCGTGCGCGACGCGCGTCGACATGCAGTTGATGACGCTCTGCGTCACACAGCGGTTCTGTAATGTCAGAGGGATTGGGACTCGACTCAAGTCACCTTTTCGCCCCTCGACGAATTACTTTGAGGGATCAGAGTGGGCAAAGTCCCGGCTGTCATGGAACTCAGCGTACATCAGCATCAGGCGGCACATCGCCGTCAGCGCTGGTGTCGATGCTTACAACCACCGACATGCCTGGTCGCAAACGTTCCAGCATGGGCTGATCGGCATCGACCACGATGCGCACCGGAATGCGCTGGGAAATCTTCACAAAGTTGCCGGTTGCGTTGTCGGCGGGCAGCAGGCTGAACTCCGAACCCGCAGCAGGCGAAATTCTTTGAACGTGCCCGTGCATCCTGTGGCCGTCGAGCGCATCGACGGTAAAGCTCACCGGCTGGCCCAGACGCACGTTGGCCATCTGGGTTTCTTTCATATTGGCCACGATCCAGCGCTGCGCAGGCACCAGTGCCATCAATTGCGCGCCCGAGTTGACGTAGGCACCAAGACGCACGCCAATCTGCCCCAACTGGCCGTCACGTGGAGCGACGATACGGGTATTGTCCAGGTCGATGCGCGCCAGCTCGATGGCCGCCTGAGCGTTGGCAACCGACGCTTCCAGTGAGCCACGGTTGACGATCACTGTTTGCAGGTCCTCACGGGCGATCTGCAATACTGCCTTGGCTTCTGCAACCGCAGCGTTTGCCTGCGCATCTGCAGCACGGGTCACGTCAAGCTCGCTTTTCGACACCGAACCATCGGTCACCAGCGCCTGATTGCGGCGCAGATCGGCAGCGCTTTTGCGACTTTGTGCAATGCTGTTCTGCAATTCGGCCTGGCGCTGGCCGATAGTCGCTTCGGCACTGCGCCGCTGTTGCAGGTTATTGGCCAGCGAGGCCTTCTGCACCGCCAGTTGCGCAATGGCCTGGTCCAGGCGCTGGCGATAAATACGGTCGTCCAGACGCACCAGCAAGTCGCCCGCCTTGACGAACTGGAAGTCCTGTACCGGCACTTCGTACACATACCCGCTCAACTGCGGCCCGATCAGCGTGGTCTGGCCCTTGACCTGTGCGTTCTCGGTACTCTCGATCGGACTGGCAAACGGTGGCAGTTGCCAGGCATACAGCACCACCAGCACCCCGGCCAGCGCGACGGCCCCGAAGATCACTGAAGACACCACTCGCTTGCGGGTCGAGCGCGGCTTGCTGGTGACCGGAGAAGTCAACGGTGCCGGAGGCGGCGCGCTGCGGGTTGCTTCTGTATCTGAGGAAGTGGATTGAGTCATGAAGATTTAACGCCGGAATGGGATACGGAAGTCGAAGCGCCAGGTGCCACGGGTGCCAGCGCCAGCGGTTGAGTGGTCATTTTCAGCCACAGGACTCGGGCTGAAATCCAGACCATGGTCAGCACGGCAATCAGGGCGATCAGCATGAACACATCGTTGTAGGCCAGCACGTTGGCTTCCCGTGTCGCGGCCGTAGCCATCGCGCGCATGCCTTGACTGTTGCGCAGCGACGGATCAGCGATAACCGAACCGTAACTGGCGCTGTAGCTTTGCAATCGCGCCTGAACCAGCGGGTCGATCAGGGTCAGATGCTCGACAATGTGGCTGGAGTGAAACTTCTCGCGCACGATCTGAAAAGTGCCCAGTGCAGCAGACCCGATAAGACCGCCGATGTTTTGGGTAATCCCGAACAACACCGAAAAACTCACCATGTTGCGCGGGTTGGCGAGCACCCCGCTGATCCCCAGCACCAATGTAGGACCGAGAAAAAACGTGCCACCGAACGCCAGCAGAAACTGGCTGAGGTACATGTTCGATTGCCGGGTCAGATTGGTCGAGTGACTGTCCATCCATGCACCGATAGCCATCATCGCAAGGGAGATCAGCAACGGCTTGATTAGATGCGCAGGATTGATTGTCAGCGCACTGGCCGCCAACCCGGCCACGCTGCCCAGCAACATCACCAGATACAGCGTGTGCAGTTGCTGACTGCCCATGTTCAGCGCCTGAAGAAAACCTACGGCCCCCACTGACTGTTCGGACAGCACCACTCGAAACAGGATAACGGCCAGGCCGAGGCGCAGAATCGCCCCGCTGCCGAGCCAGCGCGTGATCAGCAACGGATTGCTGCGGTTATGCTCGATGGCCAGTCCTGCACAGATCAGCACAATGGAGGCTGCTGACGCCAGACCTATCCACTGCGCCTCCAGCCACCATTCAATACGCCCCAGCGACAGCACCGCGCACAGCAGTGCAAAGCCGGTAGCCAGCAAACCGAAGGTCAGAAAATCCAGCTTTTCGAATGCCTTGAAACGATCCCCCGGTGGCAGTTTGAGCATCAGCACGCAGCCCAGCGAGAGCAGCGCCATACCCAGTTCGAACAGATACAGGCCGCGCCATTGGGCAATCTGCAACAGGTCTTCGGACACCAGACGAGCCAGCGGCGTCGCCAACTGAGCCGTGCCAAGCCCGAGAACCAAGGCCTTGAGCCGCCACTTCTGCGGAAAAGCCTGAATCATGTAGTACAGCCCGAGGGTACTGAGCGCAGCACCGACCATACCGTGCGCCGCACGCACTGCGATGGCCGAATCAATGTCGTTGACAAACAGGTGCGCCAGCGTCACCAGTGCATAGAGCACCAGAAACAGTTCGGTGAACGCGCGCAAGCCGAATTGCTGACGAAACTTCACCAGCAACAGGTTCATCGACACGTTGGTCATGATGTAAGCCGCCGGTAGCCAGGCAATGTCCTGCGACGTTGCCCCCAGCGCACCTTGCAGATACGGCAGGTTGGCCACCACCAGCGCGTTACCGAGCCCGCCGGTCAGCGCGACGATCACGCCCACCAGGGCAAATGCCCAGCGCCGCGCGTCAGAATGCAGCGGCGTCGACGGCGAGCCGGGCATGGTCGGACGCTCGTGGGCAGCCCACTCGCGCGGTGCATATTTATCGGTCATACAGGACAGTCATGGAGGCTTTCATGGGTCTACCCGAAGAATTCACTTCTGTGACATTAATGACAGTCATAATACTCATCAGCAGACAACGATTCGCCTCGACCCTTCAAGTGCAGCAACGCTTAGTTCCCCCGCAAACGCTCTAAATGGTGGTTTTCTGAAACTTCAGGCTATGCTTAAACGCAGTTTTGCTTTGCACATTTGCGCTGCTAGGATCTTCTGCGAAGCTCCAACAAAACTCGAACAAGAAGAAAGCGCAACCGAACAAGGAGTTCAGAATGAGTTCACAGGTTTCATCGGCCCGCCCGGTTCGACAGCCCACCAGTCGGGATTCGATCGTTGTCGACGTGCGTAACCACATCGGTCACCTGACCCTCAACCGCCCGGAAGGCCTGAACGCAATCGATCTGGACATGGTCCGCCTGCTTCGCCTGCAACTTGATCGCTGGTCTGATGACCCGTCTGTTCATGCCGTGGTTCTGCGCGGCGCAGGTGGCAAGGCGTTCTGCGCCGGCGGCGATATCCGTTCACTGTATGAAAGCCATCAGAACGGCCAAGACCTTCATCACACATTCTTTGCCGAAGAGTATGAACTGGACCTGACGATTCACCGTTACCGCAAACCGGTACTGGCCCTGATGGACGGTCTGGTGCTGGGTGGCGGCATGGGTTTGGTTCAGGGTGCCGACCTGCGCGTAGTCACCGAACGCAGTCGGCTCGGCATGCCGGAAGTTGCCATTGGCTACTTTCCGGATGTGGGCGGCAGCCATTTTCTGTCGCGACTGCCAGGCGAACTGGGCACCTGGCTGGGCGTAACCGGGTCACAGATAGGTGCTTCCGATGCGTTGTATTGCGGCCTTGCCAACTGGTCTATGGACAGCGAAATGCTGCCGCGCCTCGATCATATGCTCGACCACCTTAAATGGAAGTCGACGCCGCTCAAGGACCTGCAAGGAGCCCTGGCCAAGCTGGCGACCCAGCGCCTGCCCTACCCGCCCCTGGAAATCCTGCGACCTGCCATCGATCACTTTTTCGCCCTGCCCGACATCCCCAGCATGCTTGAGCAACTGCAAGAGGTGGTCATCGGCGAGACCCGCGAATGGGCGATGGACACCGTCGAGCGGATGAAACGCCATTCGCCGCTGGCAATGGCCGTGACACTTGAAATGCTGCGTCGCGGCCGTCACTTGCCGTTGCAGGCTTGCTTCGCCATGGAACTGCACCTTGACCGTCAATGGTTCGAGCGCGGTGATCTGATCGAAGGCATACGTGCCCTCATCATCGATAAAGACAAGAAGCCGCAATGGAAACACGCCAGCGCGCAGGACGTCAGCAGCGCGCATGTGCACAGTTTCTTCAGCGGTCTGGAGAATTGAACCGTGCACGACCTTGAACTGAGTGAAGAGCAGGTAATGATTCGCGACATGGCGCGCGACTTTGCCCGCAATGAAATCGCGCCGCACGCCCAGGCCTGGGAAAAGGCCGGCTGGATCGATGACGAGTTGGTCGCCAGGCTAGGTGAGCTGGGCTTGCTGGGCATGGTGGTCCCGGAACAATGGGGTGGCACCTACCTCGATTACGTCGCCTACGCGCTGGCGGTTGAAGAAATCTCCGCCGCTGACGCTGCCACTGGAACGTTGATGAGCGTACATAGCTCAGTCGGCTGCGGTCCCGTCCTCAATTACGGGACAGATGAGCAGAAATACACCTGGCTGGAGCAACTTGCCACTGGCCGCGCCATCGGCTGCTTCTGTCTGACCGAACCCCATGCCGGCTCTGAAGCACATAACCTGAGGACTCGCGCCGAATTACAAGGTGATGAATGGGTCATAAACGGTGCCAAACAGTTTGTCAGTAATGGCAAGCGAGCAAAACTGGCCATCGTGTTTGCCGTGACCGACCCTGAACTCGGCAAAAAGGGCCTTTCAGCGTTTCTAGTACCTACCGAGAACCCCGGCTTCGCAGTCGACCGCAGCGAGCACAAGATGGGTATCCGGGCGTCTGACACCTGTGCGGTGACCTTGAACAATTGCAGAATCCCGGCTGCCAATCTGCTGGGTGAGCGAGGCAAGGGCCTTGCCATTGCCCTCTCCAATCTGGAAGGGGGTCGTATCGGTATCGCGGCACAGGCGCTGGGCATCGCCCGAGCCGCATTCGAGGCCGCGCTGGCCTACGCGCGTGAGCGCGTGCAGTTCGATAAACCGATCATCGAGCATCAGAGCATCGCCAACCTGCTGGCCGATATGCACACCCGCATCAACGCCTCGCGATTGTTGATTCTGCATGCTGCGCGTCTGCGCAGCGCCAGCCAGCCCTGCCTGTCCGAAGCATCACAAGCCAAGCTGTTTGCCTCGGAAATGGCCGAATGGGTGTGCTCCAAGGCAATCCAGATTCATGGCGGCTACGGTTACCTTGAAGACTACCCTGTCGAACGCTATTACCGGGACGCGCGCATAACCCAGATCTATGAAGGCTCCAGCGAAATCCAGCGTCTGCTGATTGCTCGCGAACTGCGTCACTATCTGGTCTGACCACACTGACTGCCCCGGCGACTGCCGCCGTCGGGGCATGCCGTCATCACGCAGTGAATCGTTCCCGCCCAAGCAGAGTCACCAGCAAAGCGACCGAATCGGCGTTTTTAAGCATGATGTCGGTGCGCTTGTTGACGTCGCTATAAAACACATCACGCGCTTCTTCCAGCGTTCTCTTGCCGGTGATACTCAGAATGGTCTGTTTGCCGTTACCGTCCCTTCGTCTCAAGTCTCGCCAGGCTCCATCCAGCTGCTTGAACAGTTTGTCGCGATCAGTGTGGAAGGAGAGGGTTTTCTGCTGCTGATAAATCAGCTCGTTCCTGATGTGCAGTCGATAAATCGGCGCATCTTCAAGCACATCTATAAATGGCGCTTGAGAGTCGACATACGCAATGTCGTCGGCGTTCAGCACCAGGTGAGACAACTCATGAATCAGGATAGAAGCACGATAGTGCGGGCCAAACTTGAACTGCCCCGAACGTATTGCGCTGAGTTTCAGCCGGTAGGTAGGCAGACGAAAGAACTGCTCGGTCAGAAAAACCCGTCTTAATGGATCTTCCTTGAAAATGAACGCATGGGACGCCTCGTGACCTGTTCGATTGATCCCGACGACATAGCGCGCAGAATCGATGGGCGACAGCGAAGGATCCATCAACTCTTGATAAAGGTCGATAACGGCCTTTTTGGTAACATCGTACAGTCGCTCGTCCGGGTCCTTGTGAGCAAAAAAATCGACGAGTATTTTTTCCGTTCTCGGGTTTACCTTTCCGTTCGGCAATCGCCAGGTCAGGTTGGCCAGACAGTTTTCCAGATAGCGCTGAGCCTGGGCGTGCCCATCTTCGATGGACTGGGCCATTTCCCGGTAAGAACGTCGAATCTCAGGCATGCCGCGAGCGCTGACGACCATGGTTTCTTCAACCAGATCATCCACAAGGCTGCCGTCAAAGCGGCTGAGCGCGGCACCCCCGCCTTTTAGCCCACCCTGGATGTCAAGTATCCATTGCTGATTGGCATCCAGTACCACAGAAGGACCGATCTTTTTACCTGCGATAATGAACCAGCCGTCCTCATCGGATTGCAATTCATGGGTTTTTCCATCGATGACTGCATACTTTTTGCCTGTGACCGGATGGCGGTAAATACTCAACAACTCGTCCTTTTGCAGCGCGGACAAATCGATGTCACGGACTTCGAATTCGCGCAAGCGTTCTCGTATCTGCTGCGTCAGTGAGCTGTTGCCCCAGGAAAATTCGACCACCTCGGGCATATCGGTCCCGCCGTCCAGCTGTACAAGCGCATCAGACAGGCCAGCCTCCTCGGATAAAACGCCCGCTTCGTCAGTTATCCGTGATGTAAATGCCGAGGGCGTCTGTCTGGAAGAAATCATCACGCTCAACGCAGCCATGAATTCCGAGAGCGCCTTGCCCCAGTTCTGATCCCCGGCAGAGATGACCGACAGATTCAACAACGTCTGTCCCTGAATGATTCCGATCAGCGCGCCCAGACGGCCCGGCATCAGCGCCATGACTTGCTCGGCACCCAGCGTGAACAGGTAGCGGGACGAAGCACTGCGATGTTCGACGTTAGTGACACTGTGCTGTTGCACTTGTAATTTCAGGATATCCAGAGCGCCCTTGAACATCAGCAACAGGCAATTGCCCTCATAAGGATTGATCTTTACGGTTACCGGTGCAGGTTTTTCAAAGGGCATATCAAAAGAGGACTCTGCGCTGAAAGGCAGGTGCGGCTCCGCGAAGCCGCCGTTGTCGTAGACCTTGCGCAAATCGGGATCAATACGGTCCAGCATGTACGTCTGAAGGCTTGCAGAGGTGTGTATGTCCTGCAGCAGCGCTGCCTTGTCCGGGTACTCCTTGAAAACAAAGTCTTCGTGCAGCGGCGCGTACAGCACCCAAGGTCCCGGCTGATTTTCCAATGGCCCCATCAGGTAAGTATTAAGGACCACGGTCGGCTCCCAGCCTTCCCTGGCAGCAAGCAGCTGCAAGGGGCTCACCCCTATCTGGCAGCCGTCGACAGGTAGACGTGCAAGTGCATCGGGCATATTCAATACGTTTTCGATGACCCGATAGGCTTGCTCGGACAGTTCGTTCTTCAGCCTGAGCGCAAGCGCTCGAAGAATATCCAGCGAGGGCACCTGTTCGACGAACAGTTTGCGTCGCTCGGGGTAGTCTGGAGCCGTCACGGCGAGCGCCGAGTCCAACATGCTCCGGTAACCCACCGCGAGGTCCAGCGACCTGACCACATCACGAACATAAGCAGGCGTCAGTGACGCATTCAGCGGCTGATCGTCCAAGGACGAAAGAAGAATGACTCCGTCCTGCCGGGACAGGAAACGGTTGATAGCATACTCGGCCAGGTTTTCGCTTGCGGTTTGCGTGGACGCAGGTATCGATTGAGGCGTTTGCCCCGGCGCAACCGGGGCAGGAACATAATGCGTCAGCGTAACCCGGACATTTTCAGGGTCAGGACGAGGCTCGGTGAAATCGGTTTCAAACCTGCTTTTCAATTGCTCGCAGGAGTATTCGTAAAGGCTGGGGATATCAAACAGAAAATCTTGTTTCCCGACACAAGTCACATAGAACCGCTGCAGGGCATCCACCAGAATGATCTGATCGGCCCTCGACGCATTGCTGATCCATGAGGGCACGATGGCTTTGTAAATGATGAACTGAATCGCAACGCCCAGGTAGCTGAGGGCCTGGCGATTGCGGTCATCGCGCTCTATTGCTCCCAGCACGTTGACAAAAAGTTCTGACGGCAGCCGCCAAGCCACTGCCTGCTGGTAAAGATAGGCCGCAGTGCTTCGCTGACGCTCTATCTCCCCCTGTTGCAACGCCTCGATGAAATGCCCGTCAATGCGCTTCAGACCTACCTCAAGATCAAGCATGCCTGCTTTGGCACGCTGATCAAGCAGCGTCTGCCTGTCCGGCTCGGCAAAAACGCCCGATAAGTGGGAAACCAGTTCACTGCCTGCCAACCGCGCGGCTACATACTCCTTAAGTGCCTGCAGCGTTTCGAAAAGTATGAGCCCTTTGCTCAGCATCCACAGAGTCGGTTTACTATCAGCATTCGTTTTATTGACCACGAATACGTTGGGCACCTGAATCGCTTCTGACTCAGGAGCGTATTGAACTGAAACGGCAAAAGCGTCGACACGTGCCTCACCCAGTGCCTCCCTGAGATGTGGTAATGGCCGGTCCAGTAGCTGCTGAACGTTTTCTATGACTGATTCGGGAAGTGTAGCAATGCGCTTTTCGACAAGCAGTTCCAGGCGCAGTGTGTCATCCCGAACCCGCGCAGACAGGTCACCGGTGCGCACGCAGCGATTCAAAGGACGAATTGATCGTGAATAGAATTCGCTGATCTGCTCCTCGAAGCGGCGAGGGCAATCCGCCTGCACACAGATCAGTATGTGCTCAAGCAATGCCAATGGCAGACGGTGCACCGGCTGCGCCATAACCGGAGAAACCAGCCCCGCAACCACAACGCCGTCTGACAGAGATGCCTGCGTGTCACCGCAAACCCGGTCAAGCGCCAGCGAAAGCAGGCGCACGGGCACTGCGTCTGCTGCAGCCGGCAAGACCCAAAGCCTCCGTGCATCCAGCGGCGCTCCTCCAATCACAGCCAGGTATCGGTTCAGCGCATGGCGCATGCAGCCATCCACGCCGGCATGTAGAACATCAACGCGCTGCAGCAACACATCGAGCTTCTTCAGCCTGGCAATCCAGTTGTAGGACCGCTCGGAAGCCAAGTCCGTGTGTTGCCGCGTGTCAGCCAGTGCAGACGCTTCCCAGACCTGATCGAAGGCCATCAGCTCCGGGTGCCAGCGCCCTGCGTGATTCAGGCTCGGCAGCCGACCGTCCAGTAGCCTGCGAATATCCAGCGCATCATCGACCCGCACCGGATTTTCTTCGGAATGAAGGGCGGGCAGCCCCAGCACATAACGCAAATTACGCTTTTGCAAAGCAATGACCGAATCAACGAACTCACTGAAGAACGCCGCGGAGAGCGCATCCTGATGCAGCTCGACCTCTCCCTGCTCCCTGACGGCAAGGTGATCGTTCAAGGATGAATAAGCCAACAGCCCGGCACGCGAGGGATCGTTCACTACGTGTGCAATTGCCAGGGGTGAATCGCCAAAGCGCAAGAAGCCGGGTAACGAGGAATAAAGAAATACGTTCGACGACTCTGCGGGAAAATCGATCAGGAACATGCCCACCAGTTTTACCGGTTCCTGGTCGGCCACTGCGACTGACAGACGTCGGACACGTACCGACGGTGCATCAACAGCGTCAGGGTTCGAAGGCAACAGGCTGAGCAAACAACGATACTCAACCTCAGTCACCGTGCCATGTGCCCGGCTCGATAGAAGATGCTGACGAAAACACTCCGCGAGCGCATGGCGGACAAAGTCTCGAACTGAATGCCCGTCCTGCCGTCTGGACATCCAGTAGTCAGTCAGCAGTTGTTCGTAAGCAACGCTGACTTCGGAAACGGAGTCAGCCAGCGCCTGCTCGAACAGGCTCGTCTGTGCCTGAGACAAGGCCAGGCCCTTGGCGTCCATAAATTTCCGTATCAGGTTTCCCGGGCGTGGTTCCGCGGAAAATGCCTGCACAGCCGCATCGGCCAGATACTGAGTGCCGACGACCGATGAGCCCCTTGGGTCAGTTCCGGCCTCGGTATCGACGAGCTGCAATAGCTGGCTGAAAACGTCGATGCTGCCTAAGCCCTTCTGCGATAAAACTGTCTGCAAGGCCTTGCCTGCCGCAGCTCTCAGGTCAGGCAGGTTCTGCAACTGCACCGACAGATTATCCAGATGCCCGGCCTGCTCACGCATCACAGCCAGCGTTCGTGCTTCGAAAAGTGAGCCCTCAATGCGCTCTGCCTCGAGCGTCGATATCGCGCTAACCTCATTGAAACGCTGCTGCAACGTGGCGAGCAGCGAGCTGCGACTCTCGAATCGCTCGATCCCGAAGGCCAGCGTACTCAAAAAAACAGGCGCTGCAGTTCTGGCAGGGTCACTGATGAACAAGGCCCCTGCCAGTTCGGCGTTGTCAGGTGAACCGTCGCCTATGATCAGCCGGTCGGCTCTCGGAACGCGTTCATCAGCATCAGCAGTCGACTCACTGTTCGCGGCATTCAACAGCCGCAGCCAATTGCCCTCATCGAGGCTGATGCGAGAGCTGTCGATTGCATCCTGAATGTCTTGTGTGAATCGTGCGCGCAGAGAGTCGCTGAAAAAATATGGAAGTGCTGCTGACATGTGCTGTTTCCTTCGGATAAAGCCCCATCGCGCACTCCGTGCGGGCGCGTGGCGAGGTAAAGGAAACAGCTTATTGAGGTAGCGCGGCGCGCCTGCGTTACATAAAGCAATTGATCAACAGGCGCGCGTCACTTGAATCAGTTGGCAGACGGCCTGGCGTTCTTTTCTACCCAGGCAGCAAAGGCGTTGATGAAGGTTTGCAAGAAAGGCCTGGTTTTTTCGGAGAGCGTGCCGGCCTCATCGAAGAAACTCGCAGCACCGCCCAGATAAGCCTCGGGCTGCTGAAGACACAGCACATCCAGGAACACCAATGATTGACGCAGATGATGATTAGCGCCAAAACCACCAACGGCACCCGGCGAAGCGCTTATGACCGCGCCCGGCTTGCCGCTGAAAGCGCTTTTGCCATAAGGACGCGAGCCCACATCAATGGCGTTTTTCAGCGCCCCCGGCACTGAGCGATTGTATTCTGGAGTCACGAACAGCACGCCATCGGCGGCACCCAGTTGTTCGCGGAAGGTGGTGTACGCAGGGGGCGGTGAGGTGCCGTCAATGTCTTCGTTATACAGCGGCAAATCGCCAATTTCGACAATATTCAGCTTGAGGCTGGCAGGCGCAAGCTCCGCGAGAGCAAGCGCGATCTTGCGGTTGATGGAGTCTTTTCGAAGACTGCCGACCAATACGGCAATGGAATGAACCTGGCTCATGAAAATATCCGTCATCTGATTAAAGGGAGGATCAGGTATACAATAGCAGCCGGGTTTAGACGACTGTTGACCGGGTCAATTCCCCCGGCGCCCCCGAACCGCGCGGATTATTTTTTCCCGACGGGCAAACTCACCTATAGATCAGTGGTCTACTAGCGTCGATAGATTCGTAAACCAGCAGTTATATTCAGTTTCAGAGGTTACAGAGCAAATGGCTTCAGTTCTCGTCGGACAATTTCATGCCAGAGACGCCGAAGGTCGCGTTTACCCGGTGCATGAATTCCAGGAATCGCAGCCGGATGAGTTGCAGGGCGGGCAGCCGGTGATCACCTACAGGCTGGCAATCGGTGATCGGGTCAAGCATTTGGGTGGCGAAGACTTTCAACTGGTGCAATCAGGCGTGAAAATCACCCGCACACCCACGTAATACCGGCAGAACTCCCGCTCAAGCTGCCGCAGCCAGCGGGAAGTCGTCAGTCCTGGAATATCAGATACCAGAAGATAGCTGTCTCACGGGTGTTCGGATCTATGCCTCGATAGCGCATGTTATCCACCCCGCCTACCACGTATCCACACCGCTCATATAACTTGCAGGCACCAAGATTATTGTTCTGGGTTTCCAGAACGATACCGGGCAGATTGCGCTTGAGACTCCAGAATCGAGCGACATCGAGCAATGAGCGGGCTACTCCGTGACGACGCGCCGACTCGTCGACAGCAAGTTCATCAATGTAGGCGAATCCGCTCCAGTGAGTGCTCATCACGATATGGCCAACCGGGCGGTCGTCCAGCCAGGCAACCATCACCGAACTCGTACTGGCGTCACGATGATCGGCAAACTCCTGAGAATCGATACCGTAATTCTTGCTATACGGCTCGACCAGTTCGACCTGCCATGAGTCAACGCTTTCGCCGATACGCGGTTGGGCATAGCCAAGCACTGTAAACGTGAATTCGCTGTTGAGGATGTAGTCCTCGAAGCATTCGTCTGCAACCCGAATGCTCAAGGCAGGATTTGCCACGTTCATGTCACCACTCGCCGGTTTCTGTCAGGAAGACGCCTGCGCCGCGGCTTCCAGCATTTGTACCCACAGGGCAGGTGCACCGGAAGCCTTGGCGATGGTGCTCATACGTACTTCGTGCTCGGCCAGTTCACTTTCCGAAGCGCGAATGACGCGGCAAGGTGTGCGATCGGCAGGCAAGCGGCGAATTTCGCTACCACGGTTGCCGGAGCCTTCACCGGACCCGTTGCCATCGGAGGCATTGCCAGCCAGCGACAGACTGGTCTGTCCGCCGGTCATTGCCAGATAGACGTCGGCCAGAATCTCGGAGTCGAGCAATGCGCCGTGCAGCTCACGGCCCGAGTTGTCGACGCCATAGCGTTTGCACAGGGCATCCAGACTGTTGCGCTGTCCCGGGTGACGCTCGCGGGCCATCATCAGGGTGTCGAGGATCGAACAGTGACGGGTGATATCCGCCCTGTCCTGCGCGCCCATCAACGCAAATTCGTTGTTGATGAAGCCGACGTCGAACGCCGCGTTGTGAATGATCAACTGCGCGCCTTTGATGAATTCGAAAAACTCATCGGCGACTTCGGCAAACCGGGGTTTGCCGACCAGAAATTCGTTGGTGATACCGTGAACACCAATCGCGCCTTCGTCACTTTCGCGATCAGGTTGCAGGTACACATGAAAATGCCGACCGGTCAGACGGCGGCCAATCAACTCGACACAACCGATTTCGATGATGCGGTGACCATCTGTCACCGGCATACCGGTGGTTTCGGTATCGAGAACGATCGATCTGTTATCCAGGTTTTGCATTGCCATTGACTGTTGCCTCATGTACAGGCCGCGATTCTAACACGCTGCAGCCACTGGAAGCCTGTCGGATCTATCCAAGAACGAAAGGGATAAACGTCAGCAGGCGCTTTCACAACACAAGAAGTTCGACGATTCTGCGCCAGACTCGTACAACCTCTGAGTTGCGATTAAAGCAACGAAGTTGTGAGTTTTCGATTATTGCTGGTGCACCTGCCACGTGCCCATACTCGAACCATCGGTAACAGGAGATCGATATGTGCCCTCTCTGGCAGCGCCTTCGCGATCAAGCTCGGCAACTGACCGAGCGCAACCCGGTACTCAGCGATTACGCGACAAGCCATCTGTTGGCCTACTCGACGTTCGAGGATGCGCTCGCCGCGAACCTTGCCCGACAGATGCAGGCTCAAGCGAGCAATGTGCCACTGGAGAACTGGTTCAAGGCAATCATAAAGGCCAGCCCCTCCATTGCGCAGGCAGCGGCCGCCGACATCGAGCATCTACAGACAGTCAACCCTGCCTGCCCGGATCACCTCACCGCCTTTCTGACGTTTCGTGGCATACAGGCAGTTCAGGCGTACCGCATAGCCCATGTATTGTGGACGGAGGGCGATGTGCAAAGCGCGGTGCTTGTACAGAACTGGGCGGCCACTACCTGGAGCATCGACATCCACCCGGCGGCGCGCCTTGGAAAATCCCTGTTTGTCGATCACGGCATTGGCCTTGTCATTGGGGAGACCGCCGTAGTCGAAGATGAAGTCAGCCTCTGGCACGGTGTCACGCTGGGCAGCACACTCAGCGAAGCAGGCGATCGCCATCCGAAAATCCGCAGAGGCGCGCTGATTTGCGCCGGAGCCACTGTCCTCGGAAACATCGAAGTGGGTGCCAGGGCCATCGTGGCAGCCAACTCGGTGGTGCTGAAGGCCGTTGCCGCAGGAACGGTCGTCGCCGGTGTACCGACAAAGGTGGTCGGCGATGCTCCGGACTCTCTTGCCACCTTCACAACCAAGTCCACAGGCTGATCAGGAGCCATGATCATGACAGCAGCCGCGCAATTCCCTCAGGGTATCGATCATCCTCTTGTCACTGTGCGTAATCACGCTGAAGCCCTGGAGCTCTACCGGAAAATGGGCTTCGCCCCCTCTCCGGTCAGTTACCACCCGTGGGGAAGCGTGACATCGCTGATGATGTTCCCCAGCAATTTCATAGAATTGATCGGCGTTGAAGACCCTGCAAAGTTTGGCACCCGCTCGGTAAACGGCTTCTGCTTCGGACGTCAGTTGGGGCAATTCCTGGACCGAGGCGAGGAAGGCGTTTCGCTGGTGGCGCTGCACAGCAAGGATGCCGATGCTGACCACGCGCGAATGACGCGAGCAGGGCTTGAAAGCCAGGGCCGTATCGATTTTCGCCGAAAAATGATGCTTCCCGACGGCCGAGACGGTGAGGCCGTTGTTTCACTGGCACTGTTTATCGATCCGGAACTCCCCGACGCCTCCAACTTTATCTGCCACCAGCACCGTCCGGAGTTGATCTGGGTTCGCGAATGGCAAAACCACCCAAATGGCGCAGACGGGATCCTCGCGATCACTTATCTGGCAGACCCCAGGCTGCTTGAACCTCGCTGGCGAGCCATCTACGGCGATACCGTAAGGTACAACGGTGCTGTTCTGGAGGCGGATACCCGGTGCGGCCTGTTACGCGCTATCTATGCAGCGAAAGCTGCTGTGGAATTTCCGGGCATCGAACTGCCCAGGGTCACAAGCGAACGCCCCCATGCCATAGCCATTCGATTGCACACCACGAGCCTCACTGCGTTGCGCGCGATCCTGGAAAGCAACGATGTCCCGCATCGCGAAGTCCCGGGGCGTGTCTTTGTGGCGCCACACGCGGCAGGCAACGTCATCCTGGATTTCGTACAGAGCGTTTGACCGACACATTCAGTGCCAACCTGCCACTGGTAATTCAGCGTGCCAGCGGCCGAAGAAACACCAGCGCGTGCACACCTGCCGGGGTTATTCGCGCTTGATGCCCCGCACTTCGTCAACACCGCGGTTGGCAAGCTGGTCGGCACGCTCGTTGCCGGGATGGCCGATATGGCCACGTACCCACTGCCATTTCACGTTGTGCCGACTGACCTGCTCATCCAGCAATTGCCAAAGATCGGCATTTTTGACCGGCTCCTTGGCCGCGGTTTTCCAGCCGCGCTTCTTCCAGTTGGCCATCCACTCTGTAATGCCTTTCATCACGTACTGAGAGTCGGTCACCAGCGTCACTTCGCAGGGACGCTTGAGCTCTTCAAGCCCCCGAATCGCACCAGTCAGCTCCATCCGGTTGTTGGTGGTATTGGCTTCGCCACCCCACAGCTCTTTCTCGACGCCTTTGCACACCAGCAAGGCGCCCCATCCGCCGGGGCCAGGATTACCCTTGCAGGCACCGTCGGTGAAGAGTTCAACGCTATCGCTCATTACGACCTTTCCAGAATGATGGGCTTCATGCGCAGCATGGCATCGCTCAGGAATGATCCTGAGTATTGCGACTGACCTTGGCCATCGGCATGGGGATCAGCTTGCCGATAGGGTCGCGGCGTACCTGACGCACGGGCCTGAGGCCTACCACCAGCTTGCGCGCTACCAGGAGATAGAAGCCGCCACCGGGGCTCTGACGCCCCTCGCCCAGGCTTTCGAGCCCTGCCAGGCGCGACTGCCATGCCGCTGAAGCAAGGGGCGGACGATAGCATCCGAAGCGCCGTTTCTCCAGCGCGAAGCCCAGCAGGTTGAGCCAGTCGGCCACCCGCGACGACGAGATACAGCGCGCCTTGCGCAGTGCATCGCGAGCGAATACGTGGCGCAAACCCCAGGTGCTCCACGGATTAATGCCGATGATCAGCAGGTGTCCGCCCGGGCGCACACTGCTGGCCGCCTCGCGCAGCAGCCCGTGGGGCGACAGACAGAAATCCAGCCCATGTTGAAGCACCACGACATCGGCCGCGTGCTCGCTCAGTGGCCAGGCCTGCTCCTCGCAAACGATCTCGACACCCGGCAACGGCGCTCCGAGCCGCACATTGCGCTGCACTTGCGGCGCGACCGGCGGGGTTTCCGCCGAGGGGCCGTAATGCACCAGATAGCCGCCGAAATACCGCCCCAGTTCTTCGTCGAGAACACGCCGTTCCTCTTCGAGCAGAAGCTGCCCCAACGGCCCCGAAAGCCATTCACGGGCAGCGCGGATCAATGCAAGCCACTCAGGATCGGCCTGAGCGAACGCTTCATCGGTCATGAGTTCTCCTCCAGAGGTGCTCGCGTACAGCGGCAACAGACTCTAAGATGCACCATTGTCCGCCGCTATGCGAACTGCGCCATGATACAGATCCATGCCCTTCCTGCTTTCAATGACAACTACATATGGTTGTTACAAGACCTTTCCAGCCGGCAGTGCGCCGTGGTCGATCCGGGTGACGCAAAGCCGGTAATGGGCTGGCTGGCGCAAAATCCCGACTATCGGCTGACCGATATCCTGATCACCCACCACCATAACGATCATGTCGGCGGTGTTGCGGAACTCAAACAGGCAACCCGGGCACGCGTACTCGGTCCCGCAGCGGAGAGCATCCCGGCACGCGACATCGCGCTGGCCGACCATGACCGGCTGACCGTACTAGGCCTTGAGTTTGTAGTGCACGCGGTTCCCGGTCATACGCTGGGGCATATCGCCTTCTATCATGAAGACGCCACGAGTCCCTTGCTGTTCAGCGGCGACACACTGTTCGCAGCAGGCTGTGGACGTCTTTTCGAGGGCACACCGCAGCAGATGCATGACTCCCTCTGCCGTCTGGCCGAACTGCCGGACAGCACCCTGATTTACTGCGCCCACGAATACACCCTGAGCAACCTGCGCTTCGCCCAGGCCGTGGAGCCCGACAATCTGGACATTGCCGAGCGCCTCGCGGAAGTGACCCGCTGGCGTAGTGAAAATCGCATCAGCCTTCCTTCGAATCTGGCGCTGGAGAAGCGTACCAATCCTTTCCTGCGCACCCGGGAAACATCTGTTAAAGAAAAAGCGGACGAACGGAGCGGAGGACAAAACACCTCGCAGAGTGCGGTCTTTGCCAGCTTGAGGGCATGGAAAGATAAGTTCTGACCTGACCGTAAAACCGCAATAAAATTCTGAAAGGTTGACCGACGGCAGGCTGCTTCCTAGAATCGCCCGACATTTTCGTCTGGATGTACCCCCCGAACAATGTCGTCATCTATCAGCAAGCCTTCACATTCGGACGCATTGACTCGGTTGGCTCAGGCCATGGCTGTCACCGCGAGTGCGCTTCTGGCCGGTTGCCAGAGCACCGCCAGCGTCGATCCCGTCAGCAGCCACCGAGCGCCTAATCTGGCCGCCGGCATCAAGCAAAAACCGATTTTCCTGTCTCACAAGCCCACCACCCCGCTCGCCCCGCCACAGGATGTCTGGGAGCGCATGCGTCAGGGCTTTCAACTGCAACAAGGCAACGATCAGAACCCTCGCATCGATCAACAGCGTCTGTGGTTCGCCAACAATCCTTCCTTCCTGGAAAACGCTGGCGAGCGTGGCAGCCTGTACATGCACTACATCGTCGAGCGCCTTGAAGAGCGCAACATGCCGCTGGAGCTGGCCCTGCTTCCGGTCATCGAAAGCGCCTACAACCCAATGGCCGTTTCGCGTAGCCAGGCTGTAGGCCTGTGGCAGTTCATCCCGTCGACCGGGCGTTACTTCAACCTGCGTCAGACCAGCTTTTATGACGGACGTCGCGATATCCAGGCATCGACCGTTGCCGCACTGGATTACCTGACCCGCCTGCACGACATGTTCAACGGTGACTGGTTACTGGCCCTGGCAGCCTACAATGCGGGGGAAGGCACGGTGAGCCGTGCCATCGAACGCAATGACAAGCTGAACCTGCCGACCGACTACTGGAACCTGCCACTGCCACAGGAAACCCGGGACTACGTGCCCAAGCTGCTGGCGCTGTCTCAGGTCGTGCTGTCGCCGGAAGCCTACGGTGTCAACCTCAACCCGATCGCCAATCAGCCCTATTTCGAAGTCGTCGAGCTCAACAAGCGCGTCGATCTGTCCAAGGTCGCCAGCGCTGCCGACATTGACGAGGACGAGCTTATCCAGCTCAACCCCGCCTACAAGAAGCGCCTGACCGTCGATGGCCCCCAGCACCTGCTGGTGCCCACGTCCAAGGCGCAACTGCTGACGGCCAGCCTGCTTACCATGAAGCAGGAAGAACTGGTTGCCTGGCAGCCTTACCGCGTCCGCAAGGGCGACACGCTCGAAAGCCTGGCCAGCCGCTATCAGGTGACAGTCAGCTCGCTCAAGGGCAACAACAAGCTGGCGGGCAATAGGCTTAAAGTCGGTCAATCGCTGAGTATCCCGGTCAAGCCGGGAATGCAGACGTCACAGCCGGTGTTCGAAGCGCTGGCCAGCAATGACAAACCGGCACGCACCCGCACCTACAAGGTCAAAAGCGGCGACAACCTGACCACCATTGCGCAGGCCAACAAGGTCGATGTCGAAGATTTGCAACGCTGGAACAAGCTGACCGGCAAAAAGCTCAAGGTCGGGCAGGCACTGGTTATGCAGGACAACAGCAAAGCCACGAGCAAAGTCAGCAGCAAGGCGGTCGCCAGCGCCAGTGCGAAGGACGGCGAAAAGAAATCCATGCAGTACAAGATCCAGAAAGGCGACTCCATGTACCTGGTCGCCAAGCGCTTCAACGTCGAGATGCAACATCTCAAGCGCTGGAATCCACGTAGCGGGCAGGCCCTCAAACCCGGCCAGACCCTGACCGTTTACCTGCCGCACTGATGACCGCGGCCACTTGCCCTTCGATGACCTTGGGGCGGGTGGCCAGCACCGCCCCGACCACGCCATCACCTGCAGTCTTTTTCCAGCTGGAACAAGCTGTTACTGTTAGCGACCCGAAAGCCCAAGTCGCCTGGATCGTGATACGTCCCTTCCTGCTAACCGTCAGCCTGGCCTTGAGCTTCTGCGCCAACGCAGCCATCACTGAAAGTCATGGCTACGCGCAGTTTGGTGTTCTCAAGTACCCGGCCAGCTTCACTCATTTCGACTGGGTCAATCCCGAGGCGCCGAAAGGTGGCACCTTGAGAATGATGGCGTTTGGCACGTTCGACACGCTCAACCCCTATACATTCAAGGGCAGCAGCCCGGTCTCTACCGGAAATTTCCTGCAGTACGGCGTCAACGAACTGAACGAGCCGTTGATGGTTGGCACGGGGCAGTATGACCCCTCCGGCGATGAACCGACCTCCAGTTACGGGCTGATCGCCCAGTCGGTTGAATACAGCGAGGACCGTAGCTGGGTGGTATTCAATCTGCGCCCACAGGCGCGCTTCCATGACGGTAAGCCGATCACCGCCTACGATGTGGCTTTTTCCTACCGGACACTGCTCAAGGACGGTCATCCTCAATACCGCACCGCCTTGCAGGAAGTGCAGCGCGTCGACATTCTCAATCGCCATCGCATCCGCTTTGTCTTCAAGCGTTCCGGCAACCCTCTGCTGATCCTGCGCCTGGGGGAATTGCCGGTGCTGCCCCAGCATTACTGGAAGGACAGAGACTTCAAGGCGACGACCTTCGAGCCGCCGCTGGGCAGCGGCCCCTATCGCATCACGCGCGTGCAGCCCGGACGGCAACTGGTGTTCGAACGAGTCAAGGATTACTGGGGCAAGGACCTGCCGGTCAACCGTGGCAAATATAATTTCGACCGGGTCGACGTCGAGTTCTACCGTGACAGTGATGTGGCGTTCGAAGCCTTCAAGGCGGGCGAATTCGATATCTACATCGAGCATCAGGCCAAGAACTGGGCCAACGGTTACAACTTCCCGGCGGTAGCCAATGGTCAGGTGATCAAGGCACAGATTCCACACCGCATACCGACCCAGACCCAGGGTCTGTTCATGAACACCCGGCGCGCTGCCTTCGCGGATATCCGCGTACGCGAGGCACTGGGGCTGCTTTTCAATTTTGAATGGACCAACCGTACTCTCTTCAGCGACGCTTATGAGCGTTCGACCAGCTACTATCCCAACAGCGAATTTTCCGCCAGGGGACTGCCAACCGGAGCAGAATGGCTACTCTTGAGCCCCTATCGTGATCAGTTGCCCGCCAGCCTGTTCACCCAGCCGTTCACGCCCTCGAAAACCGATGGCGGTGGCATCCCGCGCGAAACCTTGCGCAAGGCCCTGAAACTGCTCGCCGACGCAGGCTGGACATTGTCGAACCAGGGTTTGCTCAACGCCGACAGACAACCGTTGCGTTTCGAGATACTGCTGGTCAACCCCAACCTTGAACGCATCCTGCAACCCTACATCGAAGACCTGCGACGCCTGGGGATCGACGCCGGGCTGCGCACCGTTGACCGTGCCCAGTATAAACAGCGCCTTGACCGGTTCGATTTCGACATGATTCTCATGACCCTGCAGCAAACGTTGAGCCCGGGTCTTGAGCAGTGGCAATACTTCCATTCCAGCCAGGCCACCATCAACGGCAGCAAGAACTACGCAGGTATTGCCAACCCGGTGGTCGATGCCCTGCTGAACAAACTGCTGGCTGCGCAAACCCGTGACGAACAGGTGGCGGCTGCACGAGCCCTCGACCGCGTGCTACTGGCTCAGCATTACAGCATTCCCAACTGGTATCTGAACAATCATCGGCTTGCCTATCGCAACCGATTCGCCATGGTCACCACCCCGCCCTATACCCTGGGTCTGCGTGCGTGGTGGCTCAAGACTCTGGAGAAGCCCCGATGAACCCTCTGCATTCCCTGCGCCAACAGGCAGCCGGTCTGCTGCTGGCCGGCCTCGCTTGCACGGTACAGGCAGCGCCTCAGCATGGTGTGACGCTGTACGACGAAGCCCCCAAGTATCCGGCTGATTTCAAGCATTTCGATTACGTGAACCCGGACGCTCCCAAGGGTGGCACGTTCCGTCAGGCCGGCTTCGGCGGCTTTGACAGCCTCAACCCGTTTATCAACAAAGGCGTGCCGGCAGATGACATCGGCCTGATCTACGACACCCTGGCCCGTGCAAGCCTGGATGAACCGTTCAGTGAATACGGGCTGGTTGCCGGCAAAATCGAGAAAGCTCCGGACAACAGTTGGGTACGTTTCTACCTGCGCCCGGAAGCACGCTTTCACGACGGTCACCCGATCCGTGCCGAAGATGTGGAGTTCAGCTTCAAGACGCTGATGGAGCACGGGTCGCCCATGTACAAGGGCTATTACGCCGACGTCGATCAGGTCGTCGTCGAAGACCCGTTGCGCGTCCTGTTCAAATTCAAGCACAAGGGCAGCCGCGAAATGCCGCTGATTCTTGGCCAGTTGCCCGTACTGCCCAAACATTTCTGGGCAAACCGCGATTTCAGCAAGGGCAATCTGGAGTTCCCGCTGGGCAGCGGACCTTACAAGGTGGCCGATGTGAAGGCCGGGCGTTCGGTGCGCTATGAACGGGTCAAGGATTACTGGGCCAGGGATCTGCCGATCAACAAGGGCTTCTACAACTTCGATGTGCTGACCACCGACTATTACCGTGACAACACGGTTGCGCTGGAAGCTGGCAAGGCCGGGCAATTCGATTATTGGGTGGAAACCAGCGCCAAGAACTGGGCGACCGCGTATGACACGCCAGCTGTCAGGGACGGCAGACTGATCAAGGAAGAGCTGCCCAACGGCAACCCGACCGGAATGCAGGGTTTTGTCTTCAACCTGCGCAAACCCGTGTTTCAAGATGCCAGAGTACGTGAAGCACTGACACTGCTGCTGGATTTCGAGTGGACCAACAAACAGCTGTTCAACGGCTCCTACAGTCGCACTAAAAGTTATTTCGACAACTCGGAAATGGCCTCCAGCGGCCTACCGTCTGCCGCAGAACTCAAAATTCTTGAACCGTTGCGCGGCAAGATTCCGGATCGAGTGTTCACCGAACCCTTTACGCTGCCGGTAACCGATGGCAGCGGCATGATTCGCCCACAGCAACGCAGGGCCTTCCAGTTGTTACAGGAAGCGGGCTGGAAGATCGTCGACGACAAGATGGTCGACGCCCAGGGCAACCCGGTGAAGCTGGAGTTTCTGATTGCACAGACCGAATTCGAGCGCATCCTGCTGCCTTACAAACGCAACCTGAGCGACCTGGGCATCGACCTGGTGATTCGTCGGGCTGACGTGTCGCAATACATCAACCGTTTGCGTTCACGGGACTACGACATGATTGTCAGCGGCTATCCGCAGTCCAGCTCTCCCGGCAACGAGCAGCGCGTGTACTTCGATTCATCCAGCGCCGATAATCCGGGCAGTCGCAATTTCATGGGGCTCAAGGACCCGGCTATCGACTCGCTGGTCGCCGGCCTGATCAACGCCGACTCGCGTGAGAGCCTTGTCACCCATACCAAAGCGCTGGACCGCGTACTGCTGTGGGGCTTCTATGTTGTTCCCAACTGGCACATCAAAACCTGGCGGGTGGCTTACTGGAACCACATCGATCACCCGAAAGCCAAGGCGCTTTCCGATATCGGCCTGATGACCTGGTGGGCGAAGCCGGACGTCCGTCCGGTCACCGCGACCCCGTCAGCCACTGGTCAGGCCAGTCCTGCGAACGCGGAGCAATAATATGCTGGCTTATATTCTGCGACGGCTGCTGTTGATCATCCCTACCCTGCTCGGCATCCTGATCATCAACTTCGTCATCATTCAGGCCGCACCCGGTGGACCGGTCGAACAAATGATCGCCAAGATCGAAGGCTTCGATGGGGCCACCAGCCGGATTGCCGGTGGCGGTGCCGAAGTGTCGGTGGCAGGCTCCAACTACCGTGGTGCGCAAGGCCTGGACCCCGCGCTGATCAAGGAAATCGAACGCATGTACGGTTTCGATAAATCGGCTCCGGAGCGCCTGTGGATCATGATCAAGAACTACGCCACGCTGGATTTCGGCGACAGCTTCTTTCGTGATGCCAAAGTGATCGACCTGATCATCGAGAAAATGCCGGTTTCCATCTCACTGGGCTTATGGAGCACCCTGATCATGTACCTGGTGTCGATCCCGCTGGGGATCGCCAAGGCCACGCGCCACGGCAGCCAGTTCGACGTCTGGACCAGCTCGGCGATCATCGTCGGCTATGCCATCCCCGCGTTTCTGTTTGCGATTCTGCTGATCGTGGTGTTTGCCGGGGGCAGCTATTTCAACTGGTTCCCGTTGCGTGGACTGACCTCCAACAACTACGACGAGCTGAGCACGCCGGGCAAGATCTTCGATTATTTCTGGCACCTGGTACTGCCAGTCACTGCGCTGGTGATCGGCAACTTCGCCACCATGACGCTGCTGACCAAAAACAGCTTTCTGGACGAAATCAGCAAGCAATACGTGACCACAGCCAAGGCCAAGGGCCTGAGCAACCACAAGGTGCTCTACGGCCATGTGTTTCGCAACGCAATGTTGCTGGTGATCGCCGGCTTCCCGTCTGCGTTCATCGGCATCTTCTTCACCGGCTCGTTGCTGGTAGAGGTGATCTTTTCGCTGGATGGCCTGGGCCTGATGAGCTTTGAAGCCGCTATCAACCGCGATTACCCGGTCGTGTTCGGCACCTTGTTCATCTTCACCCTGCTGGGGCTGGTGGTGAAGCTGATCGGTGACATCACCTACACCCTGGTAGACCCGCGCATCGACTTCGAAAGCAGGAAGCATTGATATGAAGCTGTCTCCTCTCAATCGCCGTCGCTTCGAACGCTTCAAAGCCAACAGGCGTGGCTGGTGGTCGTTATGGCTGTTCCTGATTCTGTTCGGCCTGAGCCTGGGTGCCGAACTGATCGCCAACGATAAGCCGCTGGCCGTGCGCTACGATGGCCACTGGTATTTCCCCGTGCTGGAGCGTTACCCGGAAACCACCTTCGGGGGCGAGTTCCCGCTGGAAGCCAACTACAAAAGCCCGTACATCAAGGAGCTGCTTGCGGCGAAAGACGGCTGGACCCTCTGGGCCCCCATCCCGTTCAGCTACCAGAGCATCAACTACGACCTGAAAGTGCCTGCCCCTGCGCAACCGTCCCGGGAAAACCTGTTGGGTACCGACGATCAGGGCCGTGATGTATTGGCGCGAGTGATCTATGGCTTCAGGATTTCCGTGCTGTTCGCCCTGACCCTGACCCTCCTCAGCTCGATCATCGGCGTCATCGCAGGTGCTTTGCAGGGCTTCTATGGCGGCTGGGTCGACTTGCTGGGCCAACGCTTTCTGGAAGTCTGGTCAGGCCTGCCCGTGCTGTACCTGCTGATCATCCTCGCCAGCTTCGTGCAGCCCAACTTCTGGTGGCTGCTGGGCATCATGCTGCTGTTCTCCTGGATGAACCTGGTGGATGTGGTCCGCGCAGAGTTTCTGCGTGGCCGAAATCTTGAATACGTGCGAGCCGCGCGGGCACTGGGCATGGAAAACGGCGCAATCATGTTCCGTCATATCCTGCCCAACGCCATGGTCTCGACCATGACCTTCATGCCGTTCATCCTCACCGGAGCCATCGGCACATTGACGGCGCTCGACTTCCTGGGCTTTGGCCTGCCCGCAGGGTCGCCCTCACTGGGCGAACTAGTGGCGCAGGGCAAATCCAACCTGCAGGCACCCTGGCTGGGCATCAGCGCGTTCGCGGTACTGGCCATCATGCTGAGCTTGCTGGTGTTCATCGGCGAATCCGCCCGCGATGCTTTCGACCCAAGGAAATAAGATGAGCAATGACAATCTGATCGAAATCCGCGATCTGGCGGTCGAGTTCGTGACGGGCGACTCACGGCAACGGGTGGTCGAGAACATCAGCTTCGACATCCGCCGGGGTGAAACCCTGGCGCTGGTAGGCGAAAGCGGCTCGGGAAAATCAGTTACCGCGCATTCGATCCTGCGCCTGCTGCCCTACCCTATCGCCAACCATCCGAGCGGCACTATTCGCTACGCCGGTGAAGACCTGCTGAAAGTGGAAGAGAAAAAACTGCGCTCGATCCGTGGCAACCGCATCGCTATGATCTTCCAGGAACCGATGACGTCGCTGAACCCGCTGCACTCGGTCGAAAAACAGATCAACGAGGTACTGGGACTGCACAAGGGCCTGACCGGCAAGGCCGCCACACAGCGCACGCTGGAGCTTCTTGAGCTGGTGGGCATTCCTGAGCCACACAAACGCCTCAAAGCCCTGCCACACGAGCTGTCAGGCGGGCAGCGCCAGCGCGTGATGATTGCGATGGCCCTCGCCAATGAACCTGAATTGCTGATTGCAGACGAACCGACCACGGCACTGGATGTTACGGTCCAGCTGAAAATCCTCGAATTGCTCAAGCAATTGCAGGCTCGGCTGGGGATGGCGTTGCTGCTTATCAGCCACGATCTGAACGTGGTGAGGCAAATAGCCAACCGCGTATGTGTCATGCAGCGCGGTTGCATCGTCGAACAGGCATCGTGTGAAGAATTGTTCCGTTCACCGCAACACCCCTACACCAAAGTGTTGCTCAGTGCAGAACCCAGCGGCGGCCCCTCGACCAATCCGGCCGGTGCACCGCTGCTTGAAGTCGAGGACTTGAAAGTCTGGTTCCCGATCAAAAAAGGCCTGCTCAAACGTACAGTCGACCACGTCAAGGCGGTGGATGGCATACGTTTCAGCCTGCCGAAAGGGCAAACGCTGGGTATTGTGGGTGAAAGCGGATCGGGCAAATCGACACTGGGGCTGGCGATTCTTCGACTGATCGGCAGTCAGGGCACCATACGGTTCAAGGGCAACGCGCTAGAATCCCTGTCGCAACAGCAGATCCGTCCGCTGCGCAGGCAGATGCAGGTGGTGTTCCAAGACCCGTTCGGCAGTTTGAGCCCACGCATGTCGGTGGGTGAAATCGTTGGCGAAGGCTTGCGAATCCACGGCATGGGCACGGCCGCCGAGCAACAGGCTGCGATCGTTGAAGCACTCAGGGAGGTTGGGCTGGATCCGGATACCCGGCACCGCTACCCTCATGAGTTCTCCGGAGGGCAAAGACAGCGGATCGCCATTGCACGTGCGCTGGTGTTGAAACCGGCGCTGATTTTGCTGGACGAGCCGACGTCGGCACTCGACCGGACCGTGCAGCGTCAGGTCGTCGAGCTGCTTCGCACGCTGCAAGCCAAGTACAATCTGACGTATTTGTTCATCAGCCATGACCTGGCTGTCGTCAAAGCGCTGAGCCACCAGTTGATGGTGGTCAAGCAAGGCCAAGTGGTCGAACAGGGTGCAGCGCAGGATATCTTCGCCGCACCGCAACATCCTTATACACAACAGTTGCTGGAAGCCGCCTTTTTGGCACCGGTAGCTGTCGATTAACCTGAAGAGGAACAACACATGGGTTTTCTCGCCGGTAAGCGCGCCCTGATCGTCGGTGTCGCCAGTAAACTGTCCATCGCATCCGGCATTGCTGCCGCCATGCATCGTGAAGGTGCAGAGCTTGCTTTCACCTACCAGAACGACAAGCTCAAGGGCCGTGTCGAAGAGTTCGCCGCAGGCTGGGGCTCAGGTCCTGAATTGTGCTTCCCTTGCGATGTAGCCAGCGACGAAGAGATCAACAAGGTCTTTGAAGAGCTGAGCAAGAAGTGGGACGGCCTGGACGTGATCGTTCACTCGGTCGGCTTTGCGCCGGGCGATCAGCTTGATGGCGACTTCACCGAGGCTACCACTCGTGAAGGTTTCCGCATTGCTCATGACATCAGCGCCTACAGCTTCGTGGCGCTGGCCAAGGCCGGTCGTGAAATGATGAAAGGCCGCAATGGCAGCCTGCTGACCCTGTCCTATCTGGGCGCAGAACGCACCATGCCTAACTACAACGTCATGGGCATGGCCAAGGCCAGCCTGGAAGCCGGCGTTCGTTACCTGGCTGGCAGCCTCGGCCCGGAAGGTACACGCGTCAATGCGGTATCGGCTGGCCCGATCCGCACCCTGGCCGCTTCGGGCATCAAGAACTTCCGCAAGATGCTGGCAGCCAACGAAGCGCAGACGCCTCTGCGCCGCAACGTGACCATCGACGAAGTCGGCAATGCCGGCGCGTTCCTGTGCTCGGACCTGGCGTCGGGCATCAGCGGTGAGATCATGTACGTTGACGGCGGCTTCAACACCACCGCGATGGGCAGCATGGAAGAGTAAGACGGCAAGCGCTGCTCCTTGCGAGCGGCACTTTTCCGCACTCAAAAAAGAAGGCCGCTCAATGAGCGGCCTTCTTTTTTGGGCAGGTTTCGAGCTTAGAACTTCTCGATCTTCGCCTTGCTTTCCAACTGTGCACGGTAGGCCGCGAAATCCTGCTGGCCGGCACGCGACGCGAGGAAGCGGCGATATTGCGCCTTTTCCGCGTCAGTCGGTGCAGCTGCCTGATTCACGCCATTAAGACGCACGATCACAAAACTGCCATCGGTTGCGGTAATGCTGGCGAATTGCGGTTTGTCCTTGCCATGCGGCTTGGGCATGCGGAATAGCGTCTGCAGTACCTGAGGATCAACACCCTCCTGACTGCGAGTCACCGCTTCCATTACTTTCCACTCACGTCCGTCCTGCTTCGCAGTCAGAGGGATCTTGCCATCACGCAAGCCCGCCAGCAGCGCCTCGCCCTTGGCCTTCACCGCAGCGGTAGCGTGCTCTTTGACAAGTTGCGCGCGAATCGAGCCGGCAACGCTTTCAAGGGGCAGCTGTTGCGGTTGCAGATGCTCTTTGGAGCGCACCACCACAACGGTCTCCGGATCCAGCTCCAGCGTATTGCTGTTGGAACCCTCCTCCAGCACTTCCGGACTGAACGCAGCCTGGATGACGGCCCGATTGGCTGTCAGACCTTCGCCGCCTTCACGACCGAATGGCGCAGTGGTCTGAACCTTCAGGCCCAGGTCCTGTGCCGGCTGGGACAGGTCGGATGACTCGAATGCAGAGTCTTCCAGCTGCTTGGTCACTTCGACAAACTTCTGTTCAACCAGCTGCGATTTCAGATCGGTGGTCAGCTTGTCTTTCAGACTGGCAAACGTCGGTACCGAAGGGGCCTCGACGCCCAGCAGCTTGATCAGATGCCAGCCGAAGTCGGTACGCACTGGCTGGGAAACCTGATCCTTGTTCAAGGCGTACAACGCGTCTTCGAAAGCAGGGTCGTAAACACCCTTGCCCGCAAAGCCAAGATCACCGCCCTTGCTGGAAGAACCAGGGTCCTGCGAGTACTCCTTGGCCAGCGCCGCGAAATCCTCACCCTTGGCCAGACGCTGTTGAATTTCTTCAATCTTCGCCTTGGCCTGCTCATCGTTCAGCTTGTCGTTCACTTCAATCAGGATGTGAGCAGCACGACGCTGTTCGGACAAGTTGGCGATTTCTTTCTGATAAGCCGCCTGCAAGTCCTCATCCTTGACCTGTACCTTGTCGAAGAAAGACGACTTCTTCAGTTCGATGTAATCAAGTACGACCTGCTCAGGGCTCATGAACTCCTTGGCATGCTGGTCGTAATGCGCCTTGACTTCGTCGTCGGTCACTTTGACTGCCGAGGTATCGGCAGGCAGCGTCAGCGAAGCGAAGTCACGCGTCTGCTTTTCCAGACGAGCGAAAGCGTCAACCTGTGCGTCGGTTACAAACGCACTGCCCGCAACACCTGCACGCATTTGGCCGATGAGCATTTCCTGTCCAAGCATCTGGCGGAACTGCAGACGGCTGTAACCCAGCTGGCGAATGACCTGATCGAAACGGTCTGCACTGAACTTGCCATCGACCTGAAACTCGGGCGTCTGCAGAAGCTGCTGATCGAGTGCCGCGTCGGAAAACGAGAACTTCGCATCCGTCGCGCCCTGGAGCAGCAGTTTGCGGTCGATCAAGCCTTTGAGAGCCGACTCACGCAACAGCTTTTCATCCAGCATGGCAGGATCGAAATCCTTGCCCAACTGCTGTGCAAGCTGCTGAGCCAACTGGCGGCGCTGCATGTCCACGGCCTGACTCAACTCATTCTGAGAAATGTCCTCGCCGTTGACTTCTGCAGCATTCTGCTTGTTGCTGGTAGCGGTAAACATCGCCTCGATGCCGGTGAAAGCCATCAACGCGATGATGATTCCGATGATTGTCTTGGCAATCCAGCCTTGTGAATTGTCCCTGATGTTCTGCAGCATTGCGTCCCCCAAAACGGTTGTACTGACTAACCAACCGCGGAGCGTGGGTAGAAAGCGGATAGAAGAAAGGCGCATCCGAGGATGCGCCTTCTCGTAACTGACGAAGCGGTAGGGCTCGAACCCTTCGGTGTCGCAACCGAATGCACCACCGCTCCGCTACTGGATCAGGACAGACCTGATCCAGCGGGCAAAGGCATCAAGACGCTTAGTTGACAGCTTCTTTGAGGGCTTTACCGGCTTTGAAACCTGGTTTTTTAGCAGCAGCAATTTCCAGCGTCTTACCGGTCTGCGGGTTGCGACCGATGCGAGCAGGACGATCAGTCACGGAGAACGTACCAAAGCCAACCAAAACAACCGAGTCGCCAGCCTTCAGAGCGCCAGTGACGGATTCGATCACTGCGTCCAGCGCACGGCCAGCAGCAGCTTTCGGGATATCAGCAGATGCAGCGATAGCATCAATCAGTTCCGACTTGTTCACTCTAAGTCCCCTTATCTCTATATTGAGTATGTTTCTAAGTTTTAGGTGTTAAGCAAAACGAGCGCTGGAAGGCTTGCTGAAGCTTGCTTTAAAGAGCCGCTTTATAACAAGGGCTCTAAAAAGCTGTCAAGGAAGCCTGTCCAGTCTTAATGCGTGCTAATTCTGTCCTTAGAGTCAGACTCGCGTTTTTCTTCCTTTGCGACCAGATCTGTAGCCACGTCCGGCAACGGCTCCGGCGCGTATTGCAGCGCAATTTGCAGGACTTCGTCAATCCATTTAACGGGCTTGATCTGCAGATCCTGCTTGATATTGTCAGGAATCTCCTTCAAATCACGCACGTTTTCTTCCGGAATGATCACTGTCTTGATTCCGCCGCGATGCGCAGCCAGAAGTTTTTCCTTCAGACCACCAATCGCCAGTACCTGCCCGCGCAGAGTAATTTCGCCCGTCATCGCCACATCCGCACGCACCGGTATCTGCGTAAGCGCCGATACAAGCGCAGTGCACATACCGACGCCAGCGCTTGGTCCATCCTTCGGCGTAGCGCCTTCAGGCATGTGGATATGCGTGTCGTGCTTCTCGTGGAAATCCGCTGGAATGCCCAGGCTACGGGCACGACTGCGTACCACGGTCTGAGCTGCGGTAATGGATTCGACCATCACATCGCCCAGCGAACCGGTCTTGATCAACTGCCCCTTGCCCGATACAACTGCAGCCTCGATGGTCAGCAACTCACCGCCCACCTGAGTCCAGGCCAGGCCGGTAACCTGACCGATCTGGTCCTGTTGCTCTGCCAGACCGTAGCGGAACTTGCGCACGCCAAGGAAGTGTTCAAGCATGTCTGCGGTGACCTGCACAGCGAAGCGCTTTTCCATCGCGTGCTCTTTGACTGCCTTGCGGCAGACCTTGGCAATCTGACGCTCGAGCCCGCGCACACCGGCTTCACGGGTGTAATAGCGGATGATGTCGCGAATGGCTTCCTCGTCGAAACGTATCTCGCCTTTCTTGAGACCGTTGGCCTGAATCTGTTTTGGCGAGAGGTATTTGACCGCAATGTTGATCTTTTCGTCTTCGGTGTAACCCGGCAGACGGATGACTTCCATCCGGTCCAGCAAGGCTGGCGGGATGTTCATCGAGTTCGACGTGCACAGGAACATCACATCGGAAAGATCGTAATCTACCTCAAGGTAGTGATCGTTGAAATTGTGGTTCTGTTCAGGATCCAGGACCTCGAGCAATGCCGAGGCAGGATCGCCACGCATGTCACTGCCCATCTTGTCGATTTCATCGAGCAGGAACAGCGGGTTGCGGACACCCACCTTTGTCATCTTTTGTATCAATCTTCCTGGCATCGACCCGATATAAGTTCGACGGTGACCACGAATTTCGGCTTCATCACGCACTCCACCCAGCGCCATACGCACAAACTTGCGATTGGTTGCATTGGCGATGGACTCGGCCAGAGAGGTTTTACCCACACCAGGAGGACCTACCAGACACAGCACAGGCCCACGAATCTTCTTCACGCGCTTCTGTACGGCGAGGTATTCAAGAATGCGTTCCTTGACCTCGTCCAGACCATAATGATCGGCATCGAGGATCGCCTCGGCGCGCGCAAGATCAAGACGTACTTTGCTCTGCGCCTTCCACGGCACCTGAACCAGCCAGTCGATATAGGAACGTACTACCGTCGCCTCAGCCGACATCGGCGACATTTGCTTGAGCTTGTTCAGCTCGGCAGTCGCCTTGGTCAGCGCATCCTTGGGCAGGCCGGCAGCGTCGATACGCTTTTTCAGCTCTTCGATTTCGTTATGGCCTTCGTCGCCATCGCCCAGTTCTTTCTGAATGGCCTTCATCTGCTCATTCAGGTAGTACTCGCGCTGGCTGCGCTCCATTTGCTTCTTCACGCGACCGCGAATGCGCTTTTCAACCTGCAGCAGGTCTATTTCGGCATCCAGCAAGGCCAGCACGTGCTCGACACGCGCTGAGAGGTCGATAATCTCGAGGATTTCCTGCTTCTGCTCGATCTTGAGCGCCATGTGCGCTGCCATGGTGTCAACCAAGCGACCGGGCTCGTCGATGCTGTTAAGCGACGAGAGCACTTCTGCAGGGACTTTCTTGCCTAATTGCACATACTGCTCGAACTGAGCCAGCAGGCTGCGCACAAATACTTCAGACTCACGATCCGGCGCATCGACTTCGTCGATCAGCGCAACGTCTGCACGGTAATGGCCCTCGACTTCGATGAAGCGCTCTACCGAACCTCGCTGTTCACCTTCGACCAGCACCTTGACGGTGCCGTCGGGCAGTTTCAGCAACTGCAGCACGGTTGCAATGGTGCCGACGCTGTACAGAGCCTTTTCATCAGGATCGTCGTCAGCAGGGTTTCTTTGCGCGAGCAGCAGGATCTGCTTGTCGCCTGTCATTGCCGCTTCAAGGGCTTCGATAGACTTCTCGCGCCCCACGAACAGCGGGATAACCATGTGCGGATAAACCACAACATCACGCAATGGCAAGAGAGGCAATTCAATAGTGGTCTTCATGATTTCGCCTCTACGGCGGCCAATCGGCCGGGACAGATGGAATTAGCTTGAAGCCAAGATGGGGGTAGCGTCCAAAAAAAACAAGCTCTGAAGCCACGACCCGCCAAGATCAATTTCTTCATACAAAACGAATGAACGGCTGAAAAATGCAAAAGGGGACCAAAAAGGCCCCCTTCCGTATTACTTCACACGCACAGACACCTGCATGCGTTACGCGTCAGGAGCGACCTTGGCAGGCGGCTCGCTGTTTTCGTAGATCAGCAGCGGCTTGGACGTGCCATCGATGACGCTCTCGTCTATCACCACCTTGCTCACGTCACTTTGCGACGGGATCTCGTACATGGTGTCGAGCAGTACGCCTTCGAGGATGGAGCGCAAGCCACGGGCACCGGTCTTGCGCTCCAGCGCGCGACGGGCAACCGACTTCAGTGCATCGGTACGGAACTCAAGGTCCACACCTTCCATCTCGAACAGCTTGGCATATTGCTTGGTCAGCGCATTCTTCGGCTCGGTGAGGATCTGTATCAAAGCAGCCTCGTCCAGCTCGTCCAGCGTTGCAAGCACTGGCAGACGACCCACGAACTCCGGGATCAAACCGAACTTGACCAGATCGTCAGGCTCGACTTCACGCAGGGACTCGCCAACCTTCTTGCCTTCCTCCTTGCTGCGAACTTCGGCGTTGAAGCCGATGCCGCCACGGGTGGAACGGTTCTGAATAACCTTTTCCAGGCCCGAGAAGGCACCACCGCAGATGAAGAGGATATTGCGTGTGTCCACTTGCAGGAATTCCTGCTGCGGATGCTTTCGGCCACCCTGAGGAGGAACGGAAGCCACAGTGCCCTCGATCAGTTTCAGCAAGGCTTGCTGCACGCCTTCACCGGAAACGTCACGCGTGATCGAAGGGTTGTCGGATTTGCGCGAAATCTTGTCGATTTCGTCGATGTAGACAATGCCCATCTGGGCCTTCTCGACATCGTAATCACATTTCTGCAACAGCTTCTGAATAATGTTTTCGACGTCCTCACCCACATAACCAGCTTCGGTCAGAGTGGTGGCGTCAGCGATGGTGAACGGTACATTGAGCAGACGGGCCAGTGTTTCGGCCAGCAGCGTCTTGCCTGAGCCCGTAGGGCCGATAAGCAGGATGTTGCTCTTGCCCAGTTCGACATCGTCATTTTTCTTGTCGCGCTGGTTCAGACGCTTGTAGTGGTTATACACCGCTACTGCGAGAACTTTTTTGGCACGCTCCTGACCGATGACGTACTGGTCAAGGATGCCGCTGATTTCTTTAGGCGAAGGCAATTTATGCGCGCTGCTTTCGGCCTGTGCTTCCTGCACCTCCTCGCGGATGATGTCATTGCACAGGTCGACGCACTCGTCGCAGATAAAGACCGAGGGGCCGGCAATCAATTTGCGCACTTCATGCTGGCTTTTGCCACAGAAGGAGCAATAGAGCAATTTGCCGTTGTCCTCGCCGTTGCGGGTGTCAGTCATTCGATCGATCCAATCCGGTAGGCTTGCAACACAAGATGAAGGCTATTGCGGGCTTTTTCAAGTCCGCAGGCGGTCGGTTGTGCCGACCCCCTACATTTTGAGCCGCTTAGGCAGGCATTTGACGCTTGTTGATCACCGAGTCGATCAGGCCGTATTCAGCCGCACGCTCTGCGCTCATGAAGTTGTCACGCTCGGTGTCACGCTCGATGGTTTCGAGGCTCTGGCCGGTGTGATGCGCCAGCAGCGAGTTCAGGCGATGACGAATGTGCAGGATTTCCTTGGCATGGATGTCGATATCCGACGCCTGACCCTGGAAACCGCCCAGCGGCTGGTGAATCATCATCCGCGAGTTAGGCAGGCAATGACGCTTGCCTTCTGCACCACCGGCCAGCAGGAATGCACCCATGCTGCAAGCCTGACCGATACAGATCGTCGAGACGTCCGGCTTGATGAACTGCATGGTGTCGTAGATCGACATGCCTGCAGTCACCGAACCGCCCGGCGAGTTGATGTAAAGATGGATATCCTTGTCCGGGTTTTCCGCTTCAAGGAAAAGCAGCTGTGCCGCGATAAGGTTGGCCATGTAGTCCTCTACCGGACCAACCATAAAGATGACTCGCTCCTTGAGAAGGCGCGAATAGATGTCATAGGCGCGTTCGCCACGGGCGGACTGCTCGATAACCATCGGGACCAGGCCGCCAGCGGCCTGGATGTCAGAGTTCTGCTGAATATAAGAATTGCGGGACATGTCCTGCATTCACTCCCAAATAGTCGAGTCTTGAATACGCACAAGCCAGCGCGAAGGCTGGCTTGTGGGTGTTTTCGCACGAAAAGAGAAATCAGTCGGCTTTTGGAGCTTCCACCGGCTTGACAGCTTCTTCGTAGGAGACCGATTTGTCGGTCACGCTAGCTTTCTGCAAAACAGTATCTACAACTTGCTCTTCAAGCACAACAGAACGTACCTCGTTCATTTGCTGCTCGTTCTTGTAGTACCAGGCAACAACCTGCTCAGGTTCCTGATAGGCAGACGCCATTTCCTGGATCATTTCGCGAACGCGAGCGTCATCAGGCTTGAGGTCGAACTGCTTGACGACCTCGGCAACGATCAGACCCAGCTCGACGCGGCGCTTGGCCTGCTCTTCGAACAGCTCAGCCGGCAACTGGTCAGGCTTGATGTTGCCACCGAACTGCTGAACAGCCTGGACGCGCAGACGATTGACTTCGTTTTCCAGCAGCGCTTTAGGCACTTCGATCGGGTTGGCAGCCAGCAGACCGTCCATGACCTGATTCTTGACCTTGGACTTGATCGCCTGACGCAGCTCACGCTCCATGTTCTTGCGAACCTCGGTGCGGAAGCCTTCGATACCGGTTTCCTTGATGCCGAACTGCTTGAAGAACTCTTCGTTCAGCTCAGGCAGCTTTGGCTCGGAAACGGTATTGACGGTCACGGTGAACTCGGCAGCCTTGCCGGCCAGCTCGAGGTTCTGATAGTCCTCGGGGAAGGTCACGTTCAGAACGCGCTCTTCGCCAGCCTTGGCGCCAACCAGACCGTCTTCGAAACCAGGAATCATGCGACCGGAACCCAATACCAGTTGGGTAGCGGTGGCGGAACCGCCAGCGAACACTTCGCCGTCGACCTTGCCCACGAAATCGATGTTCAGCTGATCTTCGTTCTGGGCAGCGCGATCGGCTACTTCAAAACGAACGTTCTGCTTGCGCAGTACTTCCAGCATGTTGTCCAGATCGCTCTCGGCCACGTCGGCAGACAGGCGCTCAACAGCGATGGTGTCGAAACCGGCAACGGTGAATTCCGGGAATACTTCGAAAGTAGCCACGTATTCCAGGTCTTTGCCTTTTTCGAAAGATTTCGGTTCTACAGCTGGAGCGCCGGCCGGGTTCAGCTTCTGCTCAACCACGGCTTCGTAAAAGGTAGCCTGAATCAGATCGCCCAGTGCTTCCTGACGTGCGCCGTCTTCGTAACGCTGACGGATCACGCTCATAGGCACCTTGCCAGGGCGGAAGCCCGGGATCTTGGCTTTGCGTGCGGTCTGCTGCAGACGCTTGTTGACTTCAGTCTCGATGCGTTCGGCAGGCACGCCAATGGTCATGCGGCGCTCAAGAGCGGAAGTATTTTCAACAGAAACTTGCATGGATATTCCTCGTTGCACAGACGTTAGCCGGCCGTTTCCGACCCCAGAATCAAGGGCATGCATTCTAGTGGGTCAAACTCAAGAAGTCACCCTACTGAAAAAGGGCGGATTAACAAGAAGGAATCGGACTACAGCCGGAGGAGAAAGAAAAACACCTCGCATCGCTCGCGACGTGTCTGGCATGCCCCCTATATAAGGAAGCACCTGCACCGGACGATGCCCGAATCCATCTGCATAGCACGCCCCACTCGACCGACGGCGGCATGGCCGTCGGACCAGCGAGGCGATGGAACGAATACGCCAAAACAAAAAAAGCCGCACTAGGCGGCTTTCTTTTTGTACATTCTGCAATCGAAGCGTAACCACTCGACTGCATTTATCCTGGTGCGGACGGAGAGACTCGAACTCTCACACCTTGCGGCGCTGGAACCTAAATCATGCAAATCTAGCTAAAATCTCATTAAATCAGTAGGTTACGACGCCCGCACTCGTCAATACCGTTCAAAGCGACCGCATCATGTCACATTGTGCCGTTATCATCGACACATTTCCGTCACACCCTCCCCCGGCGTCCTGCCGACGAACAAACCAAATCCCCATTCAGAAATTCAGTTAATCCGCCAGACCGACCTATATCTTCCTGATGCCGAACTGCGCGACCTTCACAATCGAGTTCTGCGCCACACCTGCGGCCAGGTACAGGCCCATGCGCGATGTGATGACCGTCTCAGTCAGATCGACAGTGCCGCGCTGCGTCTCAAGCTGCCCGATGAAGCTGGCGGGTAGCGTGAAAGGTTCCTGGTACTTGTCCATCGACCGGTAGTAAATGGTGGTGGACGCGCCGCTGACGGGTTTGGTGATTGTCAGCTCAGCCTCCCAGCCCAGGATGCCGCGCGACGAACCAGCTATCTCCACGGCCGACACCATCTCGATGACATCGCCGGCTGCCAGATTGCCCATAGTGACGTTGGCGATCGGCTGCACGTACACATAACCACCCGCCGCCGCCAGAGTTCCGCCCAGCTCGATGCACTGCGCCTCGCCATAGGCGGCAGGTTCCTTGAACCAGCGCGTGGTGATGCCGGTCAGGCCAGAGCCAACGGCCTTGTAGCTGTCCGCCAGAACAGATCCGGCCACAGCGTTCACGCCAGCCGGGAGCGTGCCGGTAGCACCCAACAGCAGAGGGTTGGTATTGAGGCAGCCATAGGGCCTGATGGCCGAATAAATGTCGCCAGCGTCCGTAGGCAGCGGGATGCCGGGGAATTCGAAGTTGGCATTGATGATCGGCACCGCGCGCGAACTGATGAAGTCGGCGCCAATGATATTGGGGTGCAGCCCCTCCACCGTCATGGCCTCGGTAAACCCATCCCAGATATTCACGACCGGAACGAACTGGCTGACGTAGCTGATCACCCAGTCTTTGTAGGCGATCGCATCGGCCAGCGCCTGACCGGTCAGCGCCTTGCTACCGAAGCGCGGTGTTCCGGTACCGACGATCAGGTACTTACCTGGTGTGTTGAGGAACGCGGTCACGATCTTCATCACGTTGGCTTTCGTGTCAGCCAGGCTCATACCTGCCGTGGTGCTGTCGTTGGTGCGTGACAGCAGCATCCAAAGGTCAGCGGTGGATGAAGCGATGCAGGCTGGTAGCCTGGCCAGGAACTGCCCGGTGTGGTCGCCGACCTTGCCCTGGTTGTCGAGGTAGCTCGGGAAAAGCCCGGCGCGCGCTGCGATCATCGCCGCGTAGCCGTAGGCCTCGGTGCCATAAGCCTTCGCATCGATAGTGTGGCAGTTGCCGGAGAAGCTGTCACCGAGGAGGCCCAGTCCTCGGCGGATCGGCTGGCGGCGCGCTGCCGGATTGACCAAGAGGCTCATCGCGTCACCTCAAAGTAAGCGCCTGCGGTCGGGGTGATGCGGGTATACGAGCTGCCCAGCTCCAGCAGATAACCACCGTCCTTGGCCAGCGTATCGGTCACCACCCAGCTATCGCCGGCCTTTTTCTCGACCGTCACCGTGCCGCCGTTCGCTTTGACGATCAGCATCGTCCGCCCCATGTCTCTTTGAATCAGCTGCGTCGTGGCCATTTTGTTGTTCCGTTACTCAGAGGTAATCAAGGATTTTTGAGATCGCTCGCAGGCCAGCCCGGCTATTCGGGACTGGTCATAAGCCTTTGCCAGCTCTCCCGCTCGCGCGTCAGCCCGGCCGAGCAGGTCGGAGAGCACCATCGCGGCGCGGGTGGCTGCCTTGCCTCGTTCGGTAGCTCCGGTATCGCCGGGCACACAACTTGCCGTGGCTGCCAGCTTTCCAGCTTCGACGCGCAGCCGGTCGCCAGCAGTGTCAGCGACAGCAGCATCAGTAAGCGCAGCGGTCTGTTCTTGTCTTGCATCGTTCGCCACCTGGTTGGCCGCTTTCTGGCGGCGTTGCTCTTCGGTTCGGTACTCGGTGGTCGTGGTGGCCACCACTTCGGATTGGGCGCTGACTTCCTCGGCCCACTTCGCCTTCCAGGCCATCTCGGTGACTGTCACGCCGTGCCGGTATGCCCCGTACAGCGCACCGGCAAGCGCCAGCAGGATCAGCAGCAGGCCGACCGCCTTCCACGGCAGGGCCTTCACGCCAGCACCTCAAGCGCTCGGTCGTACAGCGCCTGCCGATCAGCCAGGCCATTCGTGCCGCCGTTGATACGCTTGGTGATGGTCACGAACTCGCTTTTGTCTGCCAGCGTATTGAGCCCACTCTTGCCCCAGAACCACGCTGCCGACATCGCGGCGTGCTGCGGTAGCTCGAGCAATTCGGGGTGGTCGATCAGGCCCAGGCCCAGCGCTTCGCCGCACTCAGCATAGTTTGCCCGTCCGGTGATCTGGATCAGGCCGCGCCCACGGTATTTGGAGCCATCGCCCGGCACGGTATTGCCCAGGTCTTTGCGCCCCTCGTACCCCAACTGCTGCGGGGTCGGCCCCCATATCTCACGCACGTAGCGCAGTTGGCCGGATTCATGACCGACCTGGGCAATGAATGCCGCGATGCGCAGCGGTGTCACGATCTGGTACTTGCTCATCGCCGTATTGAGAACGGGTGCAAAAACGCCGGCTCTCTGGCCGGCGTTCGGGAGGATCTGCAGTAGTTGCTGCGCGGTGATCGGCATCGATGTTTCTCCAGGCAAAAAAATACCCGCTCGATGGCGGGGTTCGGTGGCAGGTGTACGTTAGGCCAGCGGCTCTTCCACCAGCATCGGTGCGGCGGCGATCTCTGGTATCGCAGGCGCGACCGGCCAGACCGGCGCCTGATACCACGTCGACTGTGCGGTTACCTTGCCCAGCGCGAACTTGTAGGCCTTCCAGGTCTTGAGAACGGGCGCGAGTGCAGCCGCTTCCGCCTCTTCCTCTTCGGTTGCGACTCCAGCATCGATGCCATAGCCCAGCGTTTCAATGCGATCCTGAATGCGAGCGATCTGGACAGCCGCGGCGCTGTTTCGAGCCGCAAGGTCTGCCTTTGCAAGGGAAAGCTCGCGAGCCGCCTGCTCGGCGTCTTTCATTTTTTGCGTAATGAGCTGAGCCCAATCAACCACGCCAATCGTGGAGACCGGTTCAGGCACGGGGAGCACTGGCTCAACCGGGCCGTCGGTGGGCAGGGGATCAGGCAATACGATGAAGCCGTCCGGAACATCAGTAAGCGGCACCGGGAATGCCTGTTCCTGACTGTAGTTCGCAGGATTTGGCAATATCAGTGTCAAGCTGAGCACCCCACCCTGCCTATCAACCTCTCCGTCAAACCATCGCGACTTGACCGAACCGCGCGGCAGAGTGTCCCCGTCGACCATTCTGGAAAAATCGAACGTCTCACCGTTAAGTGTTAGCTGCTCGCCCAACTTAAAAACCTGCAAGGTTTCCTCCATTCGAACTGCCGAAAACTTGATGTTCATCATGCGAACCACCTACCAATAGCGGTATAACAAACATATCCGGATGTTCCGGATACAGGAGATACAACACGGGCAGTTACGGAATTCACTGTAGTCTGCCCTTCAACTGCCGCCCAGCAGTAATATGAGCCAGCTGTGACCACATTAAGAGTTACGCTCGGGAACGCTCCCGCAAATGAGAACGGAAACGTAAAGGCAACGTTGTTACCGGAGTGAAACAAGCTCCCCCCGGCAGTGTTAACTGCCAACGCGTTTGCGCTAACCCCCCTGCATATCATCAAGCCACTTGCAAATTTTACGTAACTGCCATTGTTGTTCGAGCCCTCCTCAACAATAGCTCCAGTTGGAATGCCGCCAGTCTGGGAGACCGTTCCGACTATATTGCCTTCATGATATATAGTTCGGGCGACAGCACCCATTGAGTAACCACCGATCTTAAACCTGTTGTCGGTATCCAGCCCAAGGTGAACACCAAAAACAGTATCTCGTATAAAGGTCATTACAGCCGATGCGTTGTTGTTCGCGGCATTGGCAATCCGCAACGCCGTGTTGCTGTCGTTGTTCGTTGAACTTATGGACGCGATACCGGGCGGCGCGCCAGAAAAAAGGCTTGTTCCGACTGACGAGTTGCCCGCACCCAAGCGCACGCCACCTAATGCCAGGATAGCCTCGCTTGCTGTCTTCTTGCCTGTGCCACCCTGCTCAATCGTCAGAGCCGTGGTCAGTCCAGACAGTGAAAGAATGTCGCTGTTGTTCCCACTGGCCGCTGCCGCAAGTGCTGCACGCACGCCTGCCTGGGTGCCGGAGTTACCCAGCAAGGCAAGCGTATTGCCAAACTGATTCACGAACGCCCGAAGCGCGTCTGCAGAATCCTTGACGTAGCCCTGCATCGGAGCCAGCGCGTACCCGCCCGCGTTGTTGGTGGTGCCCTGATAGTTCGGCGCAATCGACATCGCGGTATTGCTGGCGATGTTTGTTACCTCATACCAGCCACCATCGGGACCGCGAAAGCCATCGCCTACCCGGCTGTTTGCTATGAATGCGGTATTGGTGCCAATGACCGCATTCGAATTTTGGGTGACGGAAACCGTCCCCGACTTATACCAAGGCATTGAAAGCTCCTAATTTGAACGCCTTGATTTAGGCGGTAAGTTTTGCGCAGAGGAACGGGCGGTGCCCCTGGTCTGTCCATGCGGTAGTTGCGAGGCTGTAAAGCATGATCTTCGAGTTCGCGTAGTCCACAGCGATGCCGCATCCACCACCGTTCGCGCCGTTGTGGCAATGAAACGCAAACGAATTTATGGATATGAACTCCCCTACTCCAAGCGCTTTGTCGATGCTCCACCTGTAACGCTGGCCAACGCTGAGTTGCTCGCTGCCCACATATGTCCAGTTACCGGCAGCGAAAGTGACGACCACAGGCGGCGCACCGCTGTCGTATACAAGCTCGCTGCCCGGCCCCCAAATACGCATTCCGAAAGATGCTGTACCCATAGATGCCCAAGCCGCGATGAAGTATTGACCGCTCAGCGTGCTCTGAACGTTTGATGCCTTCATTGCGAAGCCGGTCCAGTTGCCCGGCCCACCAGTGAACCAAACTGATATCGGCACCTGAACGATGCCGTTTTGATCAGGCCTGATGAATACCAGCGGCGGGTCAGCACTTGTTACCGCGCGCGGAAAGGTGACATTAGCGTTTGTTGTTCCTGAATAACTGCCCTTCGTGAGCACGCAAAGCCGAGGCGTCTCCGAATCAATCTGCACGTAAGAGCTGTCGTTGATGCTGATAACGCCAAAGCTCATGTCTTGAACCTCACTGCAAAGCCTTTCGCGACGATGCGCGTCTGGTTGGTGTTGCCGAGATTGGCTGAAGGGTTGGCTGACCTAAGTACCACCTGCCCGGCCGATGTGGTCACGTAGGGGTATGACTTGGTGTTGCCGGCGGCATCGCCCTCGGCGGACTGAATGTCCTGCGCCCTTGTGGGGATGACCATGAAGACGCAGTTGGCCGGATCAAAGCCAGGGATGCTCAGCGTGATTACCTTTGCCGTTGATCCGGACGTGTCACTGAAATCGATAACCCCCTGCCAAATGACCTGATAAGTGAACGTGGTCGTGTCCATGACCAGGTTCGCGTTTTCATCCCAAACCCTGGAACCGAAACTCATGCGTCAAGATTCCCCCATTGGTAGCGCTTCACGCCGTTCTGGTCGAACACCTTTCCGCCCGCGCTGTTGATGACTTGACGCCCGCCGCCGCCCAGCGCCGAGTTGATCTCGAATGATCCGTCCTTGTTCAGAATCCATCCTGTTTGTCCGGCCACGTAGTTTGTCGAGCTGATATAACTCCCGATCTTGGCGTTGGTGATGGTGCCGTCTTGGATGAATGCAGAGTTGATGAATACCTGACCGTTCTGCACGGCGAACGGGACAGAAATTGCACCTCCTGCCATGGAGTTGACCACCGCAAATCTGTCAGCGCTGACCAGGAACTGGCTTTGCAGACCCGCTCCGGTGTTCTCGATGCCAAGCCCAATCCCCGCAGCGATGTACTGTCCGTTTGCAGCGACCTGCATCTTGACGGACCACATCGTGTTCAGCTTGCCGTCCGTGTTTGCCTGCGCCGAACTCACGGTCTGAACCGCCGCGCTAGCACCGTTGGCCGTGGCCTGCACCTGATCCAGTTTCGTGGACAGCGCGCCATCAGCGCTCGACCTGGCCGTTGCCTCTGACTGTATGGCTGCCGAGTTATCGCCTACCTTCGTGGTCAGTTGCGTAAGCGCGGTCGACGTAGCTGCCTGACTGGTCGTGACCACTTCACGCAGATCGGTGACCTGAGCACTGTTCGCCCCAACAGTGGCGCTCAGTTGAGTAACGGTGCGGGCCATCGCCTCGTTCTGCGTCGCCCGCGTCGTCTGCTCCTGCACAATGCTGGCGGCGCTGTTGTAGCCCTTCAGGGCATCCGCCAGGTCACCCTCGCCGTCGTCTTCCCGGTAAGCGGCCCGCAGTGCTTGCATGCTTGATGCCTGGGCAGTGACAACGCCATTCAACTCACTGATTTCGGTGGTGTGAGTCTGGACTTGGGCCGCCAGGCCGTTTGCCGTCTCCAGCAGGTTGCCCACATCTTCCCAGTAAGCTGAATTCGGCGGCGGCGTCGAAACAGGCACGGCCTGCTCGGCCTGATATATCCGGCCATCCACCACGACCATCTGACCTTTTTCATAGGCGTGATTTGGGTCGTAGGCCTTGAGTCCGTCCAGAGCGTTGATCTGGTCCTGCAGTTGCTCGATCAGCTCGATCTTTTCCAGCAGGTTTTGGCCAAGCTCGGTTTCTCCAATCTGACCGGCAATCATTTCAAGAATCGGCCCAGCATCACTGCTGGCCTGCCCCATTACGCCCGCGCCGGTCGGATACCACGGGCCAATATTGCCGGTCCGATCCACCAGCCGCGCCCAGAAGAAGAACGTCACACCCGCCAGTAGCCCTTGCATGACGTGTTCCGACTGAGGGTAGGCCAGGTCGCTGAGCTTCGTGGCCTTGGCCAGGTCGGTCGTCGGCCCGTACCAGATTTCGGTGCGCTGCGTATCCTCTGCGCCTGATGGGAAAGTCCACTTGAGCTTGATGCCGAAGATCAGCGATGCAGCAGTCAGCGAGGTGACGGCAGGCGGCAGGCCCTCTTTACCCTTGAGCTGGGTCAGCATCGAATTCCGCCAGCTCGACGAGATGTCATAGGCGCTGACGGCACGCACTCGGGCGAGATAGGCACCGGCATAGATGCCAGTGATGTCGACGCTGGTGGAGCCGCTACGCTGTACCTTGATCCAGTTGCCGCTGTCCTTGCGCCACTCGACGTCATAAGCCACTGCACCGGCCACGTCGGGCCAGCTGATGGTCATCGTTGTAACGGCCAGGCCTTGCGCGATCGCCGTCGTCGAAGTCAGCGAAACGCTGGCAGGCGATGGAACAACGGTGATCGGAATGACGCTGATCGGACGCTCCTCCAGCCGTGCACCGGTGTCGATATAGGCAAACTTGCTCGGCTCGTACTGAAGAGCGGTAATTGCGTACTCGCCTTCCGCACTGCGCTTGACGCTCAGTACCCGGTACAGAGGGATAGCCAAGTCGTCGGCGTCCAGCGCCCACTGCAACTGTGCGGTAGGCGTCTCGCTGTAAGCGACGGTGACGGTGACTGCCCTGCCTGCGACCGACTGCACGGTCCGGCCTTCAGCCTGTCCGCTGGGGAGGTTGACGATCAAACGGTCACCTGCCTTTGCCAAGGTATCGCGGTCAAGCGTCACCACTCTCCCGGCAGCGCCAGCAATACGCCCGCCTACCTCACGGCCAGCCAACAGCGAGTCAGCTACCGGGATGATGTAGCCAGGCAGCGGGATCGCGCCCTCCATGCCGGTACTGAAGCTGACGGTGCGGTCTTGGTTGTTGCTCATAACGACCCACTTACCGCGACGCTGCCCCTCAGAAGCACGGGTGCATCCGATGGCAGTCAGCTCGGTCGGCTTGTCACCGAAGCGGCGCTGCAGCACAGGGTCGGCGAACGGGATGACGTCGGTATCGTAGTTGTTGTCCGGGTTGTCGTAACTGACGATGGCACGGGTGTAGCGTGTCTTCGCCGAGGCGCTGCCGTAGGTGAACTTACCATCGATGACGTTGGCGCGAGTGAAGACATAATCGAAGTCCTGGCTGCGCGGCATATCGGCCTGCGCAACCAACTGGCCTTGGGCCCAGTAAGTCATGCCGCGATAAATACCGGAGATATCACGCAGCAGCGACCATGCTTCGGCCTTGCCCTGCAGGTTCATATCGCACAGGAAGCGAGGTTCTACGCCGCCCACACCATTTGGTACATCCTGGTCGCAGTACTGCGCGATGCGGTACAACTCCCACTTGTCGACCATCCACGGCTTGATGCGTTTACCCAGGCCAAACCGATCTTGAGTGCATACGCCATATGTCACCCAGGCAGGGTTATTGGTCCATGCCTCTTTCATGGAGCCGTCCCACACGCCCGAATAGGTGCGGTTGAACGGATCGTAATTGCTCGGCACCTGCCATTTCCGTGCTTTGCACTTGACCGTCACTGCGGGAATGTTGGTGAACTGCTCGGCATCGAACTCGATGTAGAGCAGCGCCGTGTTCGGGTAGCGCAGCTTTGCGTCGATGACCTCTGTGAGCCCGGCCACCAGCATGGTGTCGGCGATCTTGTTGGTGTTCTGGTTGGCGGTCAGGCGGCGGACGCGGATCTGCCAGCCTGAAGTCGCGGCGGGCAAATCGATGCGGCGCGAACGCTCGTAGCGCGTGGTGGTTTTGCCGTCCACGGCCTCCAGCAGTGCCTCTTTGTAGCTGCCGCCATCAGTGGCCACGTCGATGGCGTATTCAATGCGGTACCCGCCGACATTCCCCTCGTCGTCCTGCTGCTGGAGCGCGGGCCATGCAAGGCGCACGCGCACGGCTGACAACTGAGTATTGGTGATCGAGCGAACCCAGGGCGAGTCATTGCGCAGCTCGACGTTGACGGTCGTCTCGTTGTCGATGGACGGAATGCCGGGAATATATGACTGATCAACCGAGCCGGTGCGCCATTCCCATTTCACGTTTTGGAAATTGACGTTGCCGCTGGCATCGTTGATCGGCGTGTTGTCGAGGTAGATGTCGGCAGCCGTCGGAGTGCCTTCAAACTCGCCCTCGCCTACGGCGATGAGCAGCTTGGCCAGGTTGGTGGAGCGCAGGCTATCGGAGGCCTCGGTCGGCGACTTGGGACTGCTGCTGCCGCCTTTCTCACCGTGGATATCGATCTTCAGTGCTGCGCCCATGCTTTTCTCCAGGCATAAAAAAACCGCCTCTTGGGCGGCCTGTTGGATTCGTGGTGGTTACGTCTTGTCTTCGGCGTATATTGATGCGGAGATGATCGCCCCGCCCCAGCGCCGCTCACCGATGCAGATCGGCACCGGGTTGCCGCTGGCGGTTGTGTTCTTGGCGCTGCCGAAGGCGTAGGAGGGGGAGTTTTCGGGCGCTGCGCTCTGCTTGATGCCTGCCGCTTGAGGGCTAAGCATCTGGATCACGCCGCCAGCCAGCAAGGCGATGCCCGCGGGGGCCGTGGGGGCTCCGAAGAAGCTTGCTGCGATCAGTACAACGCCAAGTACGGTCTGTATCAGGCCTCCCCGCTTACTACCCTGAATCACCGGCACCACCCTGACCTCGCGAGAACCTCCAAGCCCGAAGCCTTCCTCCCCGACGTTCTGGCCGTTGCGGAATATCGCGAAACGCATGCCCAGCCGATCAAGTCGACGAATCTCTTCAGCAAAACCTTCCAGAGTTGCCTTGAGGGCCTTGAATACCTCCCAGGTCTGACCTGAGTCTATCTGCCTGCGATGTACGCGACCAAACTTGCGGGCCAGTGATCCAGACAGCTTGATCGTGGTCATAGGCGAGTATTGAATTGCCGCCATGGGTTTCTCCGGGCATTAAAAAGCCGCCCGGAGGCGGCATGCAATTAATTCGATTTTGCTGAATACGTGACTACAGAATCTTCACAGGGATGTTGCTGGTCCCCATATCCCAGCCACCAACTAAACGGTCGTTCCTAAGCAAAAACCTGTAATTTCTGGCGCCTACATAACCGCCAAAACTGTTTTTCGCGTTTACCGCGACCTCAAGCAGATAGCCGCCCTCAACCTTTCTACCCTCAAACACGCTGCCAACCACATAACCCCTATACACAGAGCCGAAACTGTATCTGGCCGATTCAGGATCTTTCAGGTATCCCTGGAAAAATCTCTTAACAGATTTCTCTGCGTCAGCTTGATAAACCGAAGCGCCATAGTCGGCGCTTTGGATCTGCTCAGGCGTGGGTTTTGAAGCGCACCCTGAAAGAGAAAGAACGAGAACAAGGAACATCAATAAAACGCGCATAAATTACTCTCCATGTGTAGCGCGAGAATATCAATTTTTTTGGTTATGCATAGGTATTTTGGCCGAGACACGATCAGCATATATAGAGGTCCATGCCACGGCATTCAAACGCCAGTTGGTCGTGTGTGCCTGAGGATCAGCCGCGTTCGATCAAGCCACGGACCACCGAACACGATGATCTCCGACTGTCTTCCATATAGATGGTGCAATAGGAACGGACCGGGGCCGAATACTTCGCTTTCTTCACCGGCCAGCGAAGGGTCCGCGCCGAGATAGATGCCAGCGTGGTTCGGATGCTTCGTCCGCCCTACCTCCATCACGATCATGTCGCCGCGCTGCGGCTGATCAACCCTGACGAACCCGGCCGCCTCGTAATTGGCTTCATACAGGCTTTCCGCATCCGCACTTTCCCACCATCCGTCTGTACGCTCAAATGCTTCGAAATCCAGGCCGAACTCGCGCTTGTACCAATCGGCGCAGACCTGCCAGCAGTCCCAAGCGCCATGCACAAAGGGTCGCTTCAATAGCGGTGTATTGCCGATGGGCACTATGGTACGCAGGTCTCCCTCGGGCCAACTGAGGATATGCCAGGGCAGCTCCGTAGCTTCGCACATCGCCAGGTCGCGCGGTGAAGGTCTGCTGGTAGCGTCGGGGTGCGAGTGGACAACTCCGATGACGGAGCCCAGGTCTTCCGCCGCTGCGTAATCCTCGGGGCTGATGCGGAACTCTTCCTTTGGGTCGGTTGCCGTGTTGGAGCAGGGAAAGTACTGCTGCTTTCGCCCCACGCTCAGTAACAGCCCGCAGCACTCGCGCGGGTACTCAGCAACCGCGTGCGCCTGCACGGCCGCCAGGATGTATTTCAGCATGGTCAGCTCCGCGCGATCAGGGATACGGCGGGGAAACCGCCAAAGGGTACTTCGTTGCCAGCCCCGAAGCGTGGCGTGCATCCGCGCGTCAACGTGGCATCGCAGACATCAAGTTCAGGGTTATCGGTGGGTTGCCCGTCCTTATCGACGTATGGACCGGTGTAGCCGCAGTTCGGCCCGCGATACCCACCAGTGAGGCACCAGTGACAAAGCGTGGTCATCTGCCTGCCAATCGATTCGCCGCCGACGTCGCCCGGACTGGCCAACTCCCAACTGACCGTTTCACCGTCCTCATTGGTTTTCTGATCGAGATACCAGACCTCAATAGATTCCTGAGTCGGATCAGCGTCGGGGTTGCCGCCAGGGAAGTTGTCGGCGTCCAGATACCGGCCGAGCGTGTGCCGCATCGTCAACTTGAACTCAAGCAAATCCTCGAATGCCAAGCAGAGCGCCGTGATGCGACCGTTGACGTTGCCCACTGAAAGCGTGGGCCGAACTGCCGTGCCGTCGCCATTTGCTTCTATGCCATCAATCTGCATGGGCCAGGCACCGTACTCGTTGCCTTGCCACCAGATTGATTTGGCAGGCAACTGGTCAGCGTCCAAGCCGACGGCGAGAAGTTCGGCTGGCGTGTGCGGGATGGCGTGACCATGAAAGCGCAGAATGTCTGCGCCGTAGTCAGAGCCATCCAGCTCAAACAGCAACGCTTCGCTGCCTGGCTCAAGCGCCTGGATGTCAGCAATCAACGGCATGAGAAGTCCTTAAGGGTGAAAGGCCCGGTCGAACGTGGCCGTCAATTTGAATGCGATGCCGCCCATCGGGGTGGGCACTGGGTTTTTGCAGGTGAACAGGCCGAGCTGTCCGAGCGGCGTGGTCCAAAGGAACGCTTTCGCCCCGGCGTGCCTGTCGAGAAACTCCATAATCTGCAAGACACGCTCTTTCGTTCCGGTGAATGTGATCGGGTATGAGTCCTCCTTGTTGTTCGGCCCGTCGCCAACATCCTGTTTGTAGCCGTTGCCAAACTGGGAGGTGCGCACCCGATAAGTGATATCGGGCGCGTCTCCGTGCTGGGTGGGCCAGGTAAAGGTTTCAATCGCCATAACTACCTGCCATTTGTGAGCCTCCAGATCGAGCCGCCAGGTTGCAACGCTCGAGCGATTGCAGTCTCAGCCTCGGCTTTTGCTGCTTGCTGTATGCCTTTGCCGAGTTGCGTGGAAGCCTCCTGGCTGCTCGCGCCGCCAGAATCGCCAGTCGTCTGAACTGATACCGAGACGGGGAAATTGTAGGTGTTGCTTCCGCTGCTCCCGCCTCCACCCAGCGCCCGGACTCCAAGCTGTCCACCGGCAGTGCGAGTAAGCGGCATGATCGCTTCGTCACCCGCCTCGCCCATCACCCCCACGCCTCCGCCAGCCATACCAAACGCCGTCGGCTTGCTGACGATGCTGTTGGTGAACGCCGCGCCGTTGGCAAACATCTGCACGCCGTTAGACCATGCACCGCCATTGGCCTGGGCAACGCCGGACCAGCCACTTAGCGCAGCGTCGCTGTATCCAGCGGCTGTAGAGCCTGCAGCCGAGCTGACCGAGGTGGCTGCCGATCCTCCGCTGAAGTAGCTTGTGGCTGCCCCAAAAAGGCTGCCGAGCAAAGCAGAGCTAGCCTGACGAGTTGCGATACGAGCCATGTCGGACAAAATAGATTTTGTAAAATCAGCGAACGAAAACTTCCCTGAGATAACAAAGTTCGCCAGAGAGTCATCCATGCTGTCAAAGGCATTCGTGAATAGCGTTTTTGTTTGTCCGGCTACATCTCTGGCCTGCTCAAGATAATCCTGGAACGCAGACGATGCTCCTGAACTCCAGCTGTTTTGAGCGACAGTCATGTCGTCGTAGTTGGCCTGAACCGTATCGCGCAGGTCCTGCTGGTTCTTGTTGAGTGCTGCCAGCTTCAGGTTGTACTCGTCGAGACTCATGCCCCGCGAGCCATCGCCGTACTGGTTGGCAAGCTCGACCTTCTGCTGGTTGATCCGGTCATCTACGGAGTTCTGCTGGTCCGTCAGTCCGCGCTGGCGATCACCCATACCAAGTGTTGCCGCAGAACGCTGCCCTTGCTGGCGTAGCGTTTTGGCCTGCTGCTCCAGGGCGCTGGTGTAGGTCGATACAGCCAATTCCTGCTTCTTGAGCCTGCCGGTCTCGCTGGTGGCTAAGACAGAAAGTTCGCTGTCGGCTTTTTTCTGCGCCTCAACCATTGAGGTGCGGGCGTCGGAGATTTTCTGATCAAGCTGGATGCGCTGCTCGGCGCTGGTGGACGCCTTGCCCTTAGCCGCCTCCAGAGCCGCTATCTCAGCCTCATAGGCTGACGTGACATCGCCCTTCTGCTGCTCGATGATCGCCGCGCGCTGGCTGGCATAGGACTCAGCGCTGATCAGCCCTGCCTTTTGCGATGCATCCAGCTCCTTCTGGATGCCATCGTAATAACCGGTGATCGACTTCAGCTGATTCTGAGCATCGTTGAATGCAGTCAGGTCGACCGCTTTTGAAGAGGCTGCGGGATCCTTAAATTGCTTCCTCGCAGCATCTCTCAGCTGCTCAAGTTCTGCGTTTGTGTAAACGCGGCCTCCTTGGGCTTCTGAGGATTTTTTGGCAAGGTCGTCAATCTCTTTGAGCCGATCCTTCAGCTTCTTTTGATTGCTATCTGTGGCCTTAAGGCTTGCGTTGAGTTTGTCCTGGGAAAGAATCGATGCTTCTTGCGCCCTTTGTCGCTCGCCAGTGAGCTTGGTGGTTAAAACCTGCTCCTGGTTATAAAGCTTAAGAACTCGAAGCCGCTCTTCGTCCTGCGACTTCGTGTTTCCGACCTCCATCATGTCTGGGTTGTCAGCACCTATTATCGGAATGCTTGCATACGATCCTGGATTCGCCAGCTTTGTTTCTAGGGCGCTGATTTGGTCGCCCAGCGTTTCCTGCCGGCCTATCCCAAGCGTTGCATCAAGCGCACCTTTGGCGGCATCCTTGATACCCTTCCAGCCCTTCTCAATTATTCCCAAATTGAGAGATATCTGGCCTGCACGGTCCTCGATCGTTTTGGCATAGGTATCGGTCAGAAGCTTGGCAGCACCGATGGTGTCGCCCTGCTCCTTCAGTGCGGTAATTTGCGAATACACCGACGCTGTAAGGAAATGATATTGCTCATTGAGCGTCTTCGCCGCCGCCACGGGATCCTTGGCAATCTTTACAAACTCAGCGATTGTCGAATCAACAGATTTGCCGGTGGCATCTTCCATGGATGCGGCGGCATCTGCGATGACCTTGAAGCTTGTTGAGGCGATAGCACCGCTCGAAGCCATTTTAGCCAGTGAGGCGGCGGCCTCGCCAATTGTCCCATTGGTGGCACTCACCTGCTTGGCCAAATCTGCAAGCTGGTACGCAGATGTCCCGGCGTAATTACCGGTGAGAATTAGAGATTTATTGTATTCATCTGACTCTTTGCTGCCCTGGGAGTATCCGTAGATCAAAGCCGCGAGCGCAGCTGCGGCCGCCGCAGCTCCAACTAGTATCGCCCCAAAACCTGAACTTACACCGGCACCTGCTGCTCTCAATGCATCAGCAGCTTCCTTGGCATTTTTGCTGGCATCAGCCGCAGTGTTTGCGCCCTCAGCCATTGCGCCGAGACCAGCGCCGGCAGCTTCTGCCCCGTCGGCGGCCGCTTTAGCGCCGGTTCCGACACTTTCAAAAGCCTCACCTACTGCGCCTATTCCCCCGCCTATGCCGAGAATGGATTTGATCTTGCCACCCAGCACGTCGATCGTTGGCCCAATGCCGCCGAACGAATCTTTGATCTGACCGCCCTGCTGAATCAGCACCAACAAAGGGTTCTGGCCGCCGGCAAGGCTGGTAAAAATATCCGAAAACTGCGCGGGTAACTGCCGTAACGCCGCCTGGGTCTGGGCAGTCGATACGCCGGTGCTTTTTACGGCGTCACTGAATTCGCCCAGCTTCTGCCGGGAGGCGTCAATGCGCGTGGAATAATCGCGGAACGTCTCTGAATCGATCAGTCCCGCGTTTTTGTACTTCTGCAGCTCTGCCTGCTGCTGATCGAGCTTATCAAGCGCGGCCACAGCCGGGTTGATCCTACCGAGAAGCGCCGACAATCCTTCAGCCTGAACGCCAGTAGCGGCGGCCGCCTGCTTGGTGGATGTGGTCAGCTGATCGGTGGAGCCTACCAGAGCGTCAGATTCAGCCTGAAGACGACGCCGAAGCGCTGCCAGACTTTCGGCAGACGATGCGGAGCTATCCACGGCTGACGTATTAGCAGTGACGCTGGCTGTCAGGCGCTGGTAATACTCGCTCGAATCCAGCGAAGCCTTGGCCATCGCTGTGAGCCGAGCTATCGCCTGATCAGTGGTTTCGTTGAGCCTACCCTCTGCAGAGGAAAGCCCTGATGCAGAGTTTGTGGCCTTGTCGAAGCCAGCGGCTACACCTTCCGCGGCTTTCTCGGCACGCCCGCCAGCGGCAGCGAGCTTGTCCAGTTCCGTGGTCGCCTGTGCGGCATCGCTGGAATCAACCTTGATGCCGAGCTCAGCAATGTTCGTCATGAGCGCTCCGTTATTTCGATTCGCTCATAACGAGCAGTGCTTCGACTTCCAGCGTGCGGAGGTCTGAAAAGATGCCAGGCAGCTCGCTGCGCTTCATGCCGGTCATCTGGGCGGTTGCTGGGATAGCGGCGTAATCAAGCCCGGACGCGCCACCCGGGCCTGTGCGCCACTGCGTAGACAGGGACTCGAACAGTCGGAAGGCGCGCCAGGCATCCGGCCATACCTCGATTTCCTCGTCTGGGATGTCGGCCTTGGTCATTCCGAAGGCCGCAAGCTGCTGATCGGACGGCCCAGGCTCGTACAGCGCCCGAGCCGCCGCCCTCAGTTTCCCAGGCGGGCCGGGTCGTAAGCGCCCTGGTACGCCTCGATGACTGCCTGAGGCGCGCCGACGCAGGTGGTCACCAATGCAGTGATCGATTCGTGGCTGAACTTGTCATCGAAGCCCCAGCCGGTCACCACGTCTTTGATCTGCTGAACTTGCAGCAGGATCTCGGCCGACGTCACCTCTTGCCAGGTCATGCCGTCTTCGGCGGTCTTGGTGTTCAGGTCCTTGCGGGCCTTGTTCCACGACTCGAACATCTCGGCCAGGGCCTTACGGTCCATGTACTTGAATTCGAAGTCGACCTTCACTGGCGACTCACCGATACGCGGGATCATCACCGGCGCCTTGAACGTCGGGTTGTGAGCGATCTTGATCTTGGGCATGAGTTACGCCACCACTGCCGAGTAACGGGTTGGACGGCCTGCCAGAGACAGCGTGATGACCCGGGTCATCAGGTTGTTTCGGGACAGGGCGGGGGTCGACGTGATGGTCACGTACGCGTTGTAGAGGATGCTGTCGCCGTTTGGCAGGTTCAGGCGCAATACGCGCGCGACCTTGTCCTCGTCGGCAGCCTCAACCACGGCCACGTACGGCAGATCAGGGTCGTCTGCGACCGTCACCGCCATGCTGATCGGGTTTTTGGTGGTCGGCAGCTGTCGATCGTCATCGTCGGCCAGGAAGCCAAAGGTCAGAAACTGCTGGTCGCCGCCACTGGTGGCCACGTCGGTGATCTGCGAAATTTCGGTGAATGCTGTTACCTCGCGCACCGAGCCAGCGCCCGAACCTACCGGGTAAGGCTGGGTGTTCAGGGTGTTGATGCGCTCCAGGGCGAACGTGCCGGTCAGGCTGTTTGCCACGCGCGCGGCGCGATCATTAAGGCGGGTCCAGCCGGATGTCAGAGCGATGATGTCGCCGTCACTCAGGCCGTGAGCGGCTGCGGTGGCCACCGCAGGGTTTGCATTGCTCAGCGCCGTCACCGGGATGGCAGCGCCGTAGGCGGAAGCGATCTGGAGGGTTGCGCCGTTGGGGAGTCTGAAGCCCATTTAATTTTCCTCTTTGCAGAAATGACAAAACCCGCTCACTGGCGGGTTCTGGGTTTGCCCAGCGGGCGAATCAGTTGGTGTCGGACCGGTACTGGAATGACGCCGGTATGGTGAAAGCGTTTTCGTCTTGGATGCCGGGGCCTGGCGCAACGGGTGTCATGACAAGAGCAACCAGCCCTGCCCGAGTTATGCGCAGGTTCAGGGCGAACAGCGCTGCCAGTTCGTCCACGATGCCGCTGGCTTCGGTCCGGTATTTGCCGGATGGTGTGATGACATTGACCTGGAATACGCCGACGTAGACCCTGTGGTCGCCGCTGAGCGTATTGCTGCCGGTAACCGATGGAAGCGTGAAGGCGCGCAGGTACGTCTCTCCTGTCGCCGGACTGTAGGTTTCATTTTCGACGACCACTTTCAGCTGCTTGGCGCGAGCCTTTGCCCAGGCCAGCAGGCGCGACTCGAAGGCCGCCGAAATTATGTTGTGGCTCATGCCTGAGTATTCCTGATGGCTTCTTCGACGATCTGCTGGAAGCGAGCCAGGGTGATCTGCACCATTCCCGCAGGAGCCTGATCCGAGTGGCCGTACTCCAGCGGGATGCCGTAGACGAGGTTGTTCACGATATACGCAACTTGCCCCGCCTCAAGCTGGCTTGCTTGGGCGACCAATTCAGCGATTGTTTCGTGGCCCGCCTTGTCGTACTTATCCAGGCTTTGCAATGAAGGCTGGTCAATAGTGAGCTGCCAGTTGCCCTTGAATCGCCCCGTATCAACAGGTGAAAGAATCACTACCGATGTTCCGATCTCGATGACGACCGACCGAAACACCTCGTCTATCACCGACTTGGTGCTTTCGGCGAACGCGGTAAGGCTCTCAGCGAATCCGCCCTGCTGCCCGCCGTAGCGGCTGGTCATGTGGTTGGCCATTACTTGCGCACCTGCAGCTCGTAGCCGACCGACAGGCCTGCATAATTCCAGGGACCGACCGCAATCACGGTGTACGTGGTGCCGTCAAAGTCAATCCGATCATTGCTCTGTGGCAGCGGCATATCCTTACCATCAAGCTGCACAGGTGAAACAAGCAGCTTCACGTCGCCCCTGATGATCAGCGTCCCGTCGACGTACTTGCTTTCATACTCTTCGCGGAAGCCCGATCCGCTCAGAACCAATTCGGTGGGGGCCGAGGTGGCATCAGGGTCATACTCGCCAACTGTTTCGCGACGCAAGATCAGCTCCAGACCCTTCCCGCCCTTGCTGCGCGGAGCGAGCATGCGCGCTGCCAGGGCTTTTGCGCGATCATAGATATCTGGCATCACTTGCGCCTTATTCGGTAGATGGCAGTACACCGGCAACCGGCTCGATCATTCCAGTCGGCGCCCATCGACGAGTCGCCAGGATATTGAAGCAATGCTCCGGTAGGGCTTTGGAACGGCTGGTCTTTCTGAACCACCTGGCCGCCAAGAACAACGTGTGCGTGTCGCACCTTTTTGTCGCCGCGATCACGCCACTCTTTCTCGACCAGATTCCGATCCAGCCCCTTGGCAATCAACTGCTCGTAGACCTGGTCACGGCCAGCGCCAAACGACTCCAGCGCTTCGGCCTTGGAAAGCATTTCTGCATAGGTCTTCATCAGTCGTTCGGCGTAGCGACCTGCGATCTTGTCGACGTCCGCCTTGGCTACCGGCTTCCCGGCCTTGATAGCGCGGTTCACGATGCCATCGAAGCGACGGTCACGCCTGATGCGCTGCAGATACTTGCGCATCTCATCCGGGTTGCCGCCAAGCAACTGCTCGCGAGCATTTATGACAAACTGGGCGTAATTTCCCGGCAGGCCGACTACGCCACCGGATCGAGCGCCTGTTTGCGCGCTCTTGCGACCAATGAGATCAAGCGCAACCTGCCGAGGGGTGCGCACCATCGGGCTCGCACTTACTTCGACGCTTACGCCCGACTGCGAAGGCCTGCCACTGATCGGGTGTACCCTGCGGCGACTGGCAACCACTTCTCGGATGGCTGCGCGCACATCGATCTCTGAATTGACCCGGATCTCTTCGGCCTTCGCCGATATCCAGCGCTCTGCGACCGGCTCGCGCGCGTCGAACTCGAATCGTCCAATATCACGCGGGATAACGATCGCCTTGATTTCAAACTTGGCACCGGCGAGGAAGGCTGAGCGTGCCAGCTCCAGGAATACGGAAAGCGCACCCAGGCTCAGCAGCGCCACAAGACCATCCTCGTCCTCTTCGGTGATGAGTCGCTCAACTTCCGCTACCGTCACGGTGCCAACAACAGACTCAACCTGTGCCAGATAGGCCTGCTGCATCGCTGGCTCCAATCCTTCAATGGCTTGGATGATCTGCTCGGGCGTCATACCGTAAACACCGCTGGCAGCGTGTAACGAGCCACCAGCACCGGTGCAATCATCTCGTCGATGATGCTGATCACCGGGCGGACCGAGCCAGCAGCGTCTGCGCCGGTAGCAATGGCAAACTCGGTTTCCAGTGGGCCGACCTTCTCGCGTTTCACCATTGTGGCTGCCACGAAGTCAGGGCTGAGACTGCCGGGTTGGGTGATCTCTCTCAGCGCTGCTTCGTAAGTTGCCTGCTCGACCTCGATGGGAACCTGATCATCAGGGATCGGGTTGCCCTCGTAATCCTCTGCGCCGGTGCGCGGCCACTCCCTGGCTTGCCCTCTGCCCTCGGTCTTTACGCCAGGGAACAGTGACTGCCACATACCCGAAGCCATCAGCTTGCGGTAGCGGCCATCAATGTAAGCCGATGCCCGGATCAGCGCGGCCTGCTTCGCCATGTCTTCGCCAGTCCAGGCGGTGTTCGCGCGGGCGGCGTGATAGACGTCGGCATCTGCGACGTTTCCGTAAAAGTCTGGCATCGGGATGTCTCGAATAGGTGGCCCGAAGGCCTTGAATCAGGAGGCGAACATCTTGCAAAACGCCTTGGCGGCGCGAAGGGATGGAACCTTGCCAGTCTGCTTGAAGGATGCCAGTTCGCCACATTTTCGATACTCGAAGCCTTGCCCTGTTACGACCGCGATATGGCCGGAGCGCTCTGCTTTGATTTGGCTCATGTTCGAATCCTCGAATAGGTAGAGCGGCGAACCGCTCCGGTTTTTGCGGGGGTGTTACTGCTTGGCTGCAGCCAGTGCGGCTTGCAGGGCTTCCAGGTTCGCTTCCTTGTCGAACTCGACTTTCAGCTCGGTCAGCTCGTCGATAACCTTCTGCTTTTCAGCTGCGGCCTCGGCTTCTGCAAGACGCTTTTGCAGGGTCTCGATGCCAGAGTTCTTGCCAGCTTCGATACCCAGCGCTTTTAACTTGGCCAGCAGATCGGCCTTCTCGTCCGACTCAGGCTTCACAACTTCCTCAAAGCTGAGTGCGTCGATTTTGCGAGCCTGGACCAGATCATCGCCTTCAAGCGCCAGTTCCCGGCTTGCGCCGGGCTTGATCATCTTGATCGTGCCGCCCAGGTAAACGCCCCAAGGGGCGGTGCCGCTGTTCGTGACTTTCATGCTGTACCCCTTATGCAGGCTCGGAAACACGATCCATGTAGGCCATTGCGCCCGGCAAGCGGACCTCAACGCCACCGGTTCGCGCGATGATGCCGGTCTCGAAGCCCATGATCGACTTCTGGTGAACCGGCAGAACCATGCGAGGCATCGGCAGGTGGAAGCGAATCACGTCGATCGCCTTGCGGTATGCCACGATACGGCCGCCGCCGTCATTGCCGGCCGTAGACTGAGCGTCGGCAGTGAGAATGGTCAGCGGGCGCTTGGTACGGGCCGTGTACACGTTGGAAGTGATGAAGCGTTCCAGGATGGTCGGGCTGTTCGCTTCGGTGCCAACGAACGTGGTAGAGATGTAGTCCATCACTTCCAGCGGCAGAGAAATGGTGTCGGCCAGCTCAACGTTGTTCGAAGCCTGAGGGACCAGCTTCAGCAGGTTGTTCAGGTCGGCGAGCACCTGAAGCGGCGTCTTGTCCGCGAACAGCGTGGAGCCGTTCAGGCCAGTTGCGGCAGCGTTGATGGTCTGCACGTTGCTCTGGTTAGTGAAGCCGCGCCAGTTTTTCTCGGTGCTGCCGGTCACGGCGATGTCGTACAGCAGGCGCTCGGTGGAGCGACTGGCAGACATGGCCTTCAGATCGTTGAGGTTGCGGCCGTACAGAGCAGCGGTGTTGACCTCTTCCAGGTTCCACTCCCAGCCGGAGCCGATCATCGAGAAATCATGGGAGCCTTCACCGAACGACACCTGGTTGAAAGGCATGTCGTTGCCAGCGCCAGAGAGGAACTTGGCCTCACCCGCCAGCTGCTGGCTGTAGAACTGAGTGCCCACGGCCCACTGATTGCCCTCGGTGACAACCGGCATCAGATCGCGGTAGCTGTACTCCGGATAGCGCGCCTCGTAGATGGCCGCTTCGATGTTGCGGCCCTGGGCCACAACGAATGGCAACGCTGCTTGAGCGTCTTGAAAAGCTTGAGGCATGTTACGCGCTCCGGTTCTTGAGGGAGATTTCCACGATGTCGCCCGCGGCACCGGTGGTGTCGAAGAAGGCATTCGGGATCGGGCCAACAATGCCGGTGCCGGCCGCGTTGGTGTAGGTGTTGGAGGCGGTCACGAAGTAGACGGGATCACCATCAACCACAGGAGCGCTAACTGCGACGTACATCTGGCCGCGCTCACGGATGGCAGCGGTGCAGTACTGCGGGTAGCCATCGATCAGCGTCGAGCCTTTTGCCACAGCCGGTACGGCTGGGTTCAGCTTCGCGATGCCTAGGAACTTGCCGGTAGAGAACGGCACCACGCCGTGATCACCCGCACCGCGCTGAACTGGTTCGCCGAAGCGGACACCGGCAGCGTTTTCGATGGTACGACTGATGTCGTTCTTGATTTCTTCGTTCGCCGATGCGCCGTGCAGGCCTTTCGCTGGGCGATCCGGGTAGGACGTTTGATAAGCGGCCATGATGGCTCCTTACTTGGCAGGCTGGGTGGAGTTGAGGTCTTCCAGCATCTTGGCGCGCGCGGCGGCAGGGGGATTGCCGGCCGGCTTGCCGTCTTGCGCCTGGAAATGGCTGCGCACCGGGTCGTTGGCGGGGTTTTTGGCGGCGTCCTCGACGAGAATGTCGAAGCGCACAGCGATGTACGCGTCGTCCTTGCCAGTGACGGCAGCATCACCCAGCTTGGCGTGAACTGCTGCCTTGCGGATCTCGGCAGCTGTTTTGCCCGTGTAATCGGCATCCGCGATCACTTTCGCAACGCCGATCAGGTCGGCGCGCTCTTTCACGCGCGCGTCGATCTGGGCGTCGCTCAGGATTTTGGTCTTGGCGTCGTCCAGCTCGGCTTGCAGCTTGGACAAAGCTGCGTCTTTAACTGCCAACGCAGCGGAGTGCGCGTCGGTCAGGGTCTTGGTGGCACTGGCGGCATCGTTGAGCTGCTTGGCAAGCTTCTCGATGGCCTGTGCGCCTTGCTCGGTGACATCAATGGAGATGCCGTCGACAAGGAGTTTTCGCAGTGAATCAGCCATGTCATGGCCTCCTTTGGGGTTTTCTGGTTTGTGGTCACCGATGCGAAACTCTTCGCCAGCCCTGGCACGATGCTCAAGGCTGAGGTGATTCATTTTCATGGGGCCCACGCTGACGTGATAAGCGTGGCCCTCTGGCGTCACGCCATCCTGGAAGATGATTTCAGCGCCGTAGCCCATGGAAAGCTGCCGCTTACCGGCTTCGAAGTCAGAGATCGCCTTGGCATCCATGAGAACGAGCGGAACTTTCACTCGCTCTCCGTCACGGATGACCTCGCCACCAGTGTTGCCGACGGCTAAGTCCTTCCAGTTTTTGGAGTTGACGCCTGTGCCGCTCGGATGTCCGTTGGTCATTGGCCGATAGGCGTAAGAGTTCATGGCATCTTTGTGAAACACAGAGCTTTCAGGTCGGTACACCTTGACGATAGGGACGTCTCTCAGCCCATGTTCGTTGTTAGGGTCGATCTCGGTGCCCAGATAGTCCTGGATGCCGGTGCGAGCTACATACGCCTCGGCCACAAGGTATCCGTCCGCTGTGCGCCGAACGCCAGAGACCGGTATTGAGTCTGTGAAGATCATATCTACTCCGGTAGGTTGTACTGGCGTCTCGCCGGCCTGGCGAACACTTGGCGCTGCAGTATGTGAATGCCGCGCCGAAACTCGTCGTTGTCGTCTGCGTGCTCGCAAGGGAGAGCGCAGAAAGCATTCCAGGCAGCAGAGAGAGCCTCAATTACCGCCTTCTCTTGCTCGGTCATGGCGACACCTCTTCGAAGATCTCAGGCCCCAGCTCAATTGCACCGCGGTAAGGCTCGACCTTGGCGATATCGACGCTGCCGGGCTCGTAGGTGAAGGTGATGTGCGGCTGATATTCAGGCCAATCCCAAGAGGCACCGGCCTCAACGATGGAGACGTGTCGCCAAGCCAGTTCGGAACTGTTAAACAGCAACACCACGGCGCCTTCGCCAAACTTGTCGATCAGCCTTGCGCCGCCTGGTGAAATCTTCAGCTGACCCTTGCCATCGCCCGACCACGACTCGCCGACCTTCATCCAGTCAACCGGGTTGCGACTGTAGGCGATGGTGACGTGCAGGTCTGCCTCAGGCAGCGTGGCTTCGAACCCTTGCGACTTGGCCCAGGCGATGATCTCGCCTGCGTTGGTGACCTTTCTCGACACATACAGCGTGCGTGGCGCCGCATCAGCCAGAGCTTTGCGGTCCTGAGGCTGGTCAGCAGCGCCAAGATCATCTGCGGCAAGATCGTCATCGCTCTCTTCATCCAGCTCATCGCCGAACTCATCAATGGCAGCTTCGAGGCCGGGCATGATGCTCAGCTCGACCAGCAGGTTCACCGAGGCCTTGGATAGAGCCTCAGGCGGGAACAGGCCAGAATCTTTCAGCGACTTGATAGTTTCTGCCGTTGTCTTGCCGATGTCGGCTTTGTCCTTGGCCGTGGCCTGCCACAGTGGCGACCAGGCGTAATGGGCCTCCTTTGGCCTGCTGCCCAGCGCAGAACGAATCAGGCACTCGTCCAGCACGCTCATTGCTGGCTTGATCTCCAGCTTCTGGCGCGATGCGACGTTGTCGTAGTAGTTGCGTGTGTTCTCTTCGCCATTGGCGCCCAGGCCGGTCGAGGACTGGCCGAACATGCGCGTGCCGGGGATATCGAACGCGCCGGACACACCCTGCTCTGTCTTGGCGATCACCTCAGGCAAAGTGCCGAAGCTCGCTGACTTGGATGAGTGCTGCTCAGTACCATCGAGGAGCAGCGTGCCGTTGATGCCCTTGGCGGTTGCTGCCAGCCTCAGGCGTTCGAGCAGGTTCTTCTGGTAGTTCTTGTCCTGCAGGCTGGCCATCAGGTTCGGGATGTTGATGACATCGATCTTCGCCTCGTAAACAAGGCTGACGACGTTGGCCACCGTTTCATCGTAGTGCTTGACCGCAGGCATGGCCGATAGCAGGACCGAGTCGCCCCAGCCGAATGCGGTGCCCATCGCCAGTTCAGGATCGGGATGGCGAACACCGATGAAGATCACCAGTCGGGATGGGTGAATCTCGACGTTCGAGCCTGGCAGTCGGTAAGCCTTGGGCCAGCCGAACCGATCACTTTGCGGGTCCTGCTCGATCTCAGTGGCAGCAAGCTGACGGCGAGTCATCACAGTCAGGTACTTGATGCCACCCTTACCCAGGCGATCAGGGTTCAGCGCAGACGACGTGTCCCGCTCACCAGTACCGATGAACACAGCAGCACCACCGAACAGACGGGCCTTCAATAGGGCCTCAAGAATCTTGCCCTGTACGTTCAGGCGGGCCTCTTCAGCCTCTATCAGCTCGATCTCACTCTTGGATGCCTGCCAGGCTCGCCAGTTGCGACACGCGTCCACAGCAGGGATTGTGACGCCCTTCTGGGCTGTCCATGAGCTGCGGAAGGCGTTCAGAAGCTGCTGGTCGTCAAGTTCAGTGGCGATGTAGTGCGAGTGGGATGCCTTGTCGCGCGCAGTACCCAGTCCTGCGACGAGGTTCTGCAGGCTGTCCTTTAGGTAGCTTATTGCGCTCATGAGTTGCTCACGTTTGCGAGTGTGTAGCCGCCCGCAATGGGGAAGCGCTGGACAATGAAGTAGCCCAATGCGTCGATCGGGTCTTCAGTGCCGTCTTTGTTGGGCTGGCCTTTGTCGTCATAGGCCTGTTGCTCGAGCACCTGGGTGGTGATCGGGCAGTTGTCGGTGTTGATCCGGTATCGGCGCTGACCCTCGCCGTTCAGGAGCATGGCGTTCACGGCCAGCACCCGGTCTCGCACCTCAGGGTTGGATGGATTGACCATCACCATGAAGCCCGCGGCCCGCAGCAGGCTGTGATCTGATTCGCTGCCGTTGACCGACTTGCGGTTCTTGCCGCTGGCGTCCGGATAGACCGTGATGCTGTGGTCAGGGAATCGGCGCTTCAGCTCGATGATCATGGCCGGCGTATCGAACAGTGATGTCGCTTCCTCAAGCAGCCGAGGCAGGCCGTCACGAATGACGTGAATCGTTGCCGCCATCCGGTTGATGTTGAAGTCCATGCCGATGTGCAGCTGCTCGCCCGGGCGGATCGTCTCGTCCGTGTGGCATAGGCGCCTGTCGAAGTTCGGATACACGCTTCCGGACGTCAGGTTGACGAACAGGCCGTCAATGTATGCATCCACCAGGTTGGCCGGGTAGGACTTGCGCAGTGACGGTATGTAGTCCTTCGGCAGGTTCTTGGCGTTCTGCCGCGTGGAAGCGTGCACGATGCCGTAGAACTGGCGTTGCGTAGGATCGGATGCCAGCTCCTTGACGAACTTTCGATAAACCCAGTTGAAGCCCTCGGGCGTGGTGGTCACGTCGATGGTGTTCATGTCGCGGCCAGGCCAAACCGTGGACATCCGCGCAATGATCTTCTTCCAGGCGCTGTCTGCCTTCTTGATCGGCATACAGTCGATTTCGTCGACCAGTGCGTGCGCGATGTTGAAGCCGACGATGCGATGCGGGTGCTCCATGCTCTTGCAGATGATCGTCGAGAGGCATCTACCCTTCTTGTCTCGCAGGTACACGCGCTTGTTGCTGGCCACGATATCGGCGAACAGACCGAACGCCTCAGCGACCCCCGGCAGGGTGTCGTAGAAGATGTCAGTGATCTGCGGGTAGGTCGGAGCGAAGTAGCCCTGAGGTATGCCGGGGAACTCCAGCGCGTTGATGCACATCCGCACACAGCCAACGAAGGTCTTGCCGCTGCGGTAGCCTCCGACGAAGGCCATGAACTTGTTGTGGCTTTTGATGAACTCGAATTGAGGCTTATTCAGCATCAGGATCGGTTGCATCTTCCACCCCGATGATTACTCGTTTCGGCTCGGGGAGCCCCTTATCCGGGTCTTCCAGTTCGCGCTGAAGCTTTTGAATGTTGAGGCGCTTGATCTCGTCGTCCAGCGACTTATCAGGCTCTACGCGACGATTCACGTAGGCGTCGCCAGTTTCCTTTGCCGCCTGCTCAAGCACCTGTAGTGCGAGAGACAGGTTCTTCATGCTCTCGGCCTTCTCGATAATCCTCCCCATAGCCCGAAGCCTGTAGGCCCGGTTGGCGATGGGTATGTCAATCGTCTGGTGGCGGAACCTCTCTCGCGCGTCGTGGAACATGTCCACCCAACGCTTGGCCAGGGTTTTACTGCATCGCTTGGTGGGGTCGTGTGACTCCACCTGCTGACGGCTCACCTCGATGTTGAATTCTCGCTTGACGGCCTCTGCCACCTGTGAGGGTGTATCGAAGCAGGCAAGAGCCTGAACGATGAAGGCCTTCACCTCGCTGCTCAGGGCTGCCATAGGGTAGGGTTCCGTCTATTGCTGTCTATCCTCAGGCCAGCTTGAGAAGACAGGTTCCGCAAGCCCTTGAAATATTGAGTTTGCCGACTTCGGCAGGTTTGTTTGCAGCGTCGACCAGTAGCTGAACGTCTGGGCTTGCCCCATAGCGCCTGACCACACCGACGAACTCTTCGACGTCATGGCCGCGCATCTCAAGCTTTGGTAATCCGTCTTGCGTGAACTTGGGCGCGCCGTACTGATCGACTGCCTGGGCGATGTGGTAGAGCTCATGCTCGACCAGTGCACAGAAGTCCGCATCGCTGCACTGTGAGCAGTAATCGGCAGCCAGGGTGATGATGTAGCTCGGTACGCAGCCGAACCAGTCACGCATCTGCTGCTCCATCCGGGCCTTCTGCCAACCACCGGCACGGAACGCAACCTGTTCGGCTTGGCCCAGCACTGTGCGACCTTGCTTCGTGAAGGCAGATGAGGCCCACATGATGCAGATGTCAGCATCGATCAAATGGGCATGGTCTTCGTTGTGGATGCTGCCGGTATCGGCAAGGATCTCGCTTTGAATCCATCCCCAGACGTCCTTGGCTGGCACCAGGCGCATGAACACATATGACTCTTCCGACTCCATCAGCAGTTCGGCTGGCGGCGTCGGACGAATCATTGCTCTACTCCACTGTGCAGCGCGGCCAGATCGACCGGGCAAAGGCAAGCGCGCCTTCTTGATCGAGGGCGCACTCAAGAAGGATCATCGGGAATGGTTTGTAGCCGGGTGTCGTAACCATCCAGTTCTTCTTGGTCATGCGACGTCTTCAGACACTCGCTGAAGCTGGATCGCCAGCAACGCGTCAAGGTGCGCGCCGAGCCGGTCACTCAATGGCGTGTCCTGTATGGCGTCCATATCCTTCATTTGCTGATGCTCATCACGCAGCATGCGAACAGTGGACTCGATGGCTTGCTCCAATGGATCAAGCATGAAGCCACTGGCGAATCCTTGTAGCGCCTCGATCTTGAGTTCGGCGCCTGCAGTCAGCAGCGTGGTATCGGTCATGTAGTTCCTCCGCGCCACGAAATGGCAGTATTTGAATTTGTGGGGCGTTAAGGCGTCTGCCGCTCTACCGCCTCGTTGACCTTGTCGGCGGCCTTGCTGGCTGCCTCTGCCGCTTCCGTGGCCTTACCGGCTGCACCTTCAACCTTTACCGCTGCGTCGGTCGCGGTCTTGGCCAGCTTGTTCAGGCGCATATCACGCTGCACGGTGGCCTCGTCGTAACCCCTGCGCACCTCGGCGACCTGGGCGCTATACCAACTGGCAAGCGACCATTGCGAGGCACCGAAGCCCAGCGCGAACGAGCCAGTCACCAGGAGCGAGGCAATCACCCACACCTCCACCCGACGCCACCAGCGGCGAGCGATGAAATCAATTGCGCATCTTTCCATCAGTTGATACCTCCGAGCTGTGCACGCAGACGGGCGATCTCAGCGCTTTGGCTGGTCACTTTGTCAGTGAGCTGGGATACCTGGCTGGTAAGGGCTTCGATCTTCCCTTCCATGCGGCCGACAGCTGCAGCCAGCTCGTTGCGTTCTTTGGCGAACTGATCGGCACGGGCCTCAGCCTCTTTGCGGGCCACCCGTTCAGAGTCGAGCAGTTCGTTCAGCCTGCGGACAGTACCGATATCGGCGTTGTCCATGGCGCGGTCGGTCGCGTCCCTGGAGAGGAATTTCCTCAACCACAGGAAGCCACCCAAAAGGATTGTGCCCGTACCGCCCAGCCAGGTAGCTGTGCCTGGGCCGAGGTCGGTTGGGTCCATCTTTACTCCGGAATAAAAAGGGGCGTCAGGTACGCCCAATGAGGAACGAGGTACGAATGAGGCCCTCGCTGAACTTGGCGATCAGAGGTTCCGAGGGGTTTGGGTAAATCGCAGGCACAAAAAAAGCCCGACGGTTAAGCCGGGCTTTTTGTGGTCAATCCCCTATGTGCGCAGGAATGACAGGATGGGGTGGATAATGGCTCACTGGATCAATCGCCGTCAAGCGCAATCTGCAATCAAAATGCCTTCAGCCTCCAAAATGTGCTGAGCTTCAGTCAGCGCCACGTCCACCATGCTCTCCAGCCCCTTGCGAATGTCACGCCTCCATCGCTCCTGCGTTTTGATCGGGTGCGGATCGTCGCTCCAGTTGTCCATCTCGTACCAGGTAGCTGGAAGCACATTTGTACTCCGCTTGCCTTCAACGCCAGGCAGCTTTGGCATGGCCCATGTGACGATCGCGCAGTGACGGAACCTCTCAGGCGCCGGCGACCGGTACTGCTTGGTGATTTCCGTGATCGCCGCGTGCTTGCGGTCGGTGTGCGTCGAGAACTTTGCCACCAGCGCGCGCCAGTGATCCGGGCTCAACGCCTTGTGCAGTCGACCGAACACCCAGCAGTCGGTCAGGAATGCCGCCTCCTTGCCGACGATCTCGCCCTTCTGTTTGGCGCATTGGACCTTGGGCTCGAAATCACAGCCGCCAGCCGAGTTGATGGTTTCCGCAGCCAGAGCCCGGACCACTGCTGCTACAACGTTCCGATACATCATGCCGCTTCTCCTTTCTTCAATTCTCTGGTCAGTGCCCGGTACTTGGCTGTCAGGGCTTTCAATTCTTCGATGGTGTACTTCTGGGGCTCATGCGGTCCTTCGAGCCACTCCACGTTGACGATGCCGATGCGACGCACCAGCTCTGCCCGGTAATTCACCAGATCGCCGGACTTGTGCGTGTTGCACGGCGCACACTGCTTCCAGACGTTGAGCGGCTCGAATCTGAGTTCTGGATGACCGCCGGCCGATCTGAAATGCCCTGCGTGCCATTGGCCGTTGTGGTGGCGACCGCAACTGACGCAAGGCAGCAAGGCATCGCGGTAGCGCACCCACTCGTTGAACGCTTGCTGGGTGTCCTTCATGTGGTCCGAGCGACTTTTCAGGGCCTCTTTGCGAACCTTGATTTCCCGGCGTCCTACTTCGGCCAGGGCCTTGCCGGCGATGGCGCGACCCTTTTCCGACTGGCCGTGAGCGATGGCGCATTTAATCTCCCCGCACACAGCCTGACCTGCACGGGCCGGGGTGAACATCACCCGGCACTCTGGGCAGCGCTTGCGGCGCGCACTTCCTGACGTGAGCGGGGCTTTACGTTGCAGTGGCGTGCGCTTCATGCAGACCTCCAAACTTGGTCACGAGTCTTGAGTCCGCTCTTCTTGGCGTCGCGCTTGACCTTTCGCAGCTCAGACAAGGCCTGCTCTTGGGTGTACTCGCCGGACTTCATCTTGAGCACAAGCGACTGCCGGTAGACCGTACTGTCCGCAACCAAACCCTGTTCCTCGGCGATCTGCAGCGCGACACGCTTGTCCACTCGACGCTCATACCAATCACGACGCCTCATGCCGCCACCTGCTCAGACTGGATTACGCCTTTAGCCATAGCTTTCGCCACCAGCTCAGCCCTATTCCTCGCCTGCAAATAAAACCTCGCATCGTCAAGACGTTTTTCCACTGAGCAGGGTGATAGATCGAATCGGCGGGCTATCTGCTTGGTCGTCATGCCTGCCGCGACCAAAATCAGAAACTGAGTCTCGCGCCTGGATAGGCCCTTACCGTAATGCCCAACCCATCCCATTTCGGAGAAGCTTCCGGAGTCGTTGTTTCGCTGCATGTTCGCTTCCTGGCTTTTCATGCCGCCTTCTCCCCGATCAGATCGCCGAAGAAGACGCCAAGCGCCGAGAACTCGGCAAGAATGCGATCCGTGTACGCAATGCCCTGCGCGCGGTTGAACAGGCTGGTGACAGGAAAGCCGTCCGGGCCCAGCAGTTTGCAGTCGCCCATCAGCCCGAGCTTTTCCTCGTAGGTCAGATGCTTGGTGGTCCGATGCCAGGCTGCGCGGTAGTCCTCGTCCTCGTTGATCAGGATCTGAACGCCATGGTGAAGCTTGCAGTACTTGCGGGCCTCACTGGCGTCGCCGATCTGGGTCATCTCGGAGATGCGCTTGTAGAACGCGAACCACAATGCGTTCTGGTCGAGCGTGCGGTCCCTGCCTTCGCGCATGGTGACCACAACGAACTTCTTCTGCCGGAACATCTCAGTCATGCGCGTGACGGCTTCGGTGAGCTTGGATTGGCAGTTGACGCTGATCTTGTCAGTCATGGCTCTGCTCCTTGCTCATGGCGGCATCGATGGCTTCGCCCATGGACTGACCTTCAGCTTGTGGCCAGTTGTCGCCGGCGTACCAGCAGACTCGATGCTGCCGGTACACGCCACCAACTCCAAAATCGGCTCGGACACTTGCCCACCGATCACGCTTACTCAGCCACCGATGCCGGCCGGCATCCTTGCGCAGCGCCTCGCACTCAGCCCTCAACGCAGCTGCCGACCGCGCCAGCCCAATCAGATAATCCAGCGCGCTATCCTCGCCCGCCGCGTCGAAACCCAGCTCGCTTGCAGCAGACTTGATGATCCCGCTCACGCCCAGGCTGGCGGCCTGGCACAGCTCAAGATTGGCGATGCGCTGGTTCAACCCAGCATTCACCCGCTCGTAAGCTTCGTAGCCGGTCTTGAGGCCGGAGACCGAGGAGCGCAGGTCACGGATGGTCTGGGTCAGCTCCAGCACGACGGCAGGGTTGGCGGCGGCGATGAAACGCTCATCATCGTGGTGCAAGCCGTGTAGGTCGCCGCTCTTACGATCTTCGTAGCGGAGTTCCCCGCCTTCATACCATTCGCCAGCCGAGGCCTTCGCCAGCGCTTCCAACTTCTCGATATCGACGGTCATGGTCGAACTCCTTGGATCGAGGCGAAATCAAAGTCCGGCAGTTCGCTAACGCCATTGAGATAGTCGACCATCACCTTCACGTCGCTCTCGTCACATGCGCCAGGCTGGGCCTGCCAGCAGTAGAACGGATCGGTGTTCGGCATTGCGCCGTAGCACATGATCCCGTACCTGCTGTACATGCCGTCGTGGACGATCCCGACTCGGGCCTTTCCCTTGTCGAAGTACACGATGTAGTGATTGATTCCTTCAGATCGGACGAGCTTCGGATTCTTCCGGTTGTTACGCTTGACCCACCTTGCAACCTCATTGAACTCACTCATGCCAGTCTCTCCGCTGATTCCGCGATCAATGCCATGCGCTCAAGGCGCTGCTGGGCCTGACTGTTCAGGTTCATGCCATCTGCCTCGTCTACCACTGGCATGCGTACGAATCGGATACCGGCCTTGGTGAGGAGGTGAGCCGTTTCGAGTGCCTGGCGCAGTTGTGCTGGGTTTGAGCGGCTCATGGCTTCACCATCCTGCAGACCAGCTGCATGTCGTTGAATTGAGCGTGGAACTGGCGGGCCTTGTCTCGCTGCTCGAACGTGAACTGCAGCAGGATGAACATCGCCCAGAAGCCGATACCGAATACCCAAAGCAACATTTTTTCTTTCGTCATCACGAAGCCCTCCGCTTGCTGCGCTCAGAGGCGCCTTCGAATACCAGGCCAATACCGCGACCCTCTCTCAACCGATCCACGCTCCGATCACCCAGCACCGCGCCCAGCTCTTTGGCGTCGATGTTGGAAATCACGATGGTGGGCAGCTGTTCCTCGTACCGGCCGTTGATCACGGCGAACAGGGTCGCCAGCTCGAACTCGGTCGGCTTGGTGGCGCCCACTTCGTCGATGATCAGCAGCGAAGGGTCGATCAGGCTGGCGAATGCTTCCTTCTCGGAGTACTCAGCCCGGTCGCCGTAGCTGCCCTTGATGTACTGCAGCAGGCCGCCCACGGTTCGATACACGGCTGTCGCGTTGTGCTGGGCGATGATGTGACCGGCGATTGCCGCAGCCAGATGCGTCTTGCCAGTACCGGGCGTGCCGGTCATGACGATGCAGCGACCCTCGTCCAGGTGCTTTGGGAACGACTGGGCGTAATCGACGCACTTGGCCAGGTTCGCCTTCTGAGCTTCGGTTTCAGCATGGAAGTTGGCGAAGGTCTTGCTCATGAACCGTTTCGGGATCATTGAGGCGCCCAGCTTTCGCTCAAGGCGCTCTTCGGCAATCCGGGCATACATTGCACGCTGTTCGTCCTGATCGCGTCTCAGCTGAGCGTCAGCGGCGCATCCAGGGCATCCCGAGGCTGTATCAGCGTTCTTGCGGATGATCGCGGCATAGGCGCCATGCGTTGGGCACTCAGCCGCCTGCTTGGAGACAACACCGAAGCGGCGCTCAAGGTCATGCACGGTCAGGTCCAGACTCGGGGATTCAGAAGTCATAAGTGCCATCCCCGCGCGGCGTCAGGCCGGCCTTGTAATCGCGAGTGTCGAAGCCGGTGTGGCGCGACTGCGGGAACTGGTGCACGTTGCTGGCAGGCTGAACCTCGTCCTCCCAGCGCTTGCCGTTGAGCCAGGTGGCCGGGTGCGGGATGAACTGGCCGCCGTCCTTGGTCCAGGCCAGTGAGGCGCATTGCCTGGCCAGCCCCTGGGCGATCAGGGTGAACAGGTCGTCAGTGACCTTGAGTTTCTTCCACGCCTTTTCCGCATCTGCCTTGCCCTTCTTGTTCGGGTAGAGCTTCCAGAACTTTGGGAACAGATCGTCCGCCGAAGGCGAAGAGCTTTTAATGTTCTTATCTGTATCTGTATCTGTATCTGTATCTGTATCTATATGGTTGACGTTTCGTTGCAACGGATCGGCAACGGTCGTTGAGCTTTCGTTGAGTTCCTGTTGTTTTTTGAGTGCTTTTGCCTTCGCCGAGGCCTTTCCTGCATTCGAGGCGGCCTGTGTTTTGCTGTTCACAGCATCAAGGTCAGACTCAACACGGAACTGAATCCAGTGTGTTTCGGTGACGTGAAAGAACTCACTCAACGTTTCGGCAACGGAATGCCAACGGTCGTTGGGTACGCGTGCAATGGTGGAAAGGCGGTCAATGCGCAGAGGCTTGCCGGTCTGCCAGTAGCTGAACAACAGCAGCATGTACGCGCCGTGTTCCTCTGTGGTCAGGTGTGAGGTGTCGGCCAGGTAGTCGGCGACGTAGAACTGCATGTATGGGAGAGCAGCCATCATTGGGCCTCCAGTTTGTACTGAGCCCACAGGCCGGCAATCCAGTTGACGCCCTTGGGAGTGAATTTGGCTTGGTTGAATGCGTGCCCGCCGTCAGTGGTGCCGGTCTTCACTTCAAAGCGGCCAGCGTCGACGTGGTTCTGGTAGGCCTGCCATTCGCCGCCCATGCGGTACATGATCCGGCGATCAAGCAGGAACTCACGGAAGCGGGCCTCATTAGCACCCAGCAGCTTGGCGGTTTGGCGGAAGCCCTTCAGGCCGGTGGACTCGACGTACTTGTCGACGAACTCGGCTTTGGGCGCAGCGATAGCCAGCGCCTGATTGGCGGCCTGCTGCAGTTCGAACTGTTCCGCCCAGGCTCGGGCGGCAGCGGCAGGATTGGAGAAGTCGGGAAGCGTACCGACGATTCGGCCACCTTCCAGCTCGCGCCAGCGCTTGATCACAGCCATGCGCATTGCAGCGCTGTAGCCGGTGAGGAGGCAGTCGGTATGCTCCCGGTCGAGCAAGTACTCAGTCTGCTGCCGGTTCATGCTGTCCAGATAGATGTGCGCAAAGCTGCTCACATCTTCTTGAAGCTCTGACGCCATGGACTGAATGTCACGCTTCACATCAGGGTGGCGCTTGCCAGTCAGATCGGCGATTTCACGCGATGACATAGTGCGCGCCACGATTTGCGAAGGTGCAATTTCGTGGCGCGGTACAGGGGTATTGCTTTGTGATTCGATTTGCATATAATCCGCCTATCAAGTTGTGTGTTTAAAAGGCCGGGTCACTACCCCGGCTTTTTTTTGTCTGTAATTTGGTGAACCTAAAGAGGGTCAGTAGCACTGGTCCTAATTAGGTGATCGCCTTTCGGCCCTCCTTTGATTGACGTCAAAGTGGCTTTAGGGCGTGCCGCGAACGTCAGCCCGCCCATGGCGATTGTCTCGATGAGTATTTCTTCCAGAGCCTCATCAAGGCTGTACTGCTTCTCTCTGGCGAGTTCTTCCACTCGCTCCCTGGTTTCAGGGCTCAGGTTTTGGTATTCGAGCAAACGACCCTCCTTAGGCTGCTCATGCAGCGCTAGACTTCTTCTCATCCTTCAGCAGGCTTTCGATTGCGCCGTTCTCGACACCCCACTCGATAATCTCGAGCAGGAACGTCGCGTGCTGGGTGCGCGCTCGACAGGCTGCACGGGACAAAATCTTGTCCAGTGTCTGGTTGAAACTTACTTGGCGACGCTTGTTGCGCTTGTCTTCTGGGTTTTGCACGTAGGCCATCTGATTGCCTCCTTGTGGCTTATGAATGGGTTTAAGCGGCTGATTTTCTTGCGGGGATTGGCCTTATTTCGTTGGCCAATAGCGAGCCGTCATCCATCAAAGTGATGGTGATGGTGCGACCTGATCGGTGCATCTGGGAGACGGCGCTCTGCTGAATGCCCAGTGCCTTGGCGAGGTCGCTCTGGGTGCCATGAGTTGCCAGGTACTCCCCAAGGGTTACGGTCTTCATTGGCGTATCTCTGATGGGTTTGGATTGATATTAGCACTGCTGTTTTATGAAAAACAAGGAAAGGATTAGCACTGCTGTTTGATTAACTATCAGCTCTGCTACTTAATCGCGCACATGAATAAACCAACCAGAACCCCTCTATCCGACTGGCAGCTGGCTGATGCAGAGCGACTGCGGGCTGTTTACAGAAAGCGAGTTGCGGAATCGAAGGATAAGCCAGGCGCTCGCCCGCTAAATCAGGCCGAGGTTGGGGAGCGTTGCGGCTGGAATTCACCGCAGAGTGCCTTCAGCCAGTACGCAAACGGCAAGGTTGCCTTGAACCTCGATGCACTGATTAGGCTTTCTAAGGCTCTTGATTTCGAGCCGGCCGATGTGAGCCCTACTCTTGCTGATGGGATAGCGCGTGCGTCCGAAGATCATCTTGATGTGGCTTCTAAATCTGGGCACGCTTCAGCCAATACGCCCATGCCAACTGATGGCGAGCCACATATTGATCTCGATAGCAGTTATTCGTTTATTCCTCAGTACACCGCTATGGCTGCTGCTGGCGCAGGCCACGACAACCCCCACGTTGAGATACGCAGCACCCTGGCCTTCAAGAAAGAATGGCTGGCCACCAAAGGGCTTCAGCCCAGAAACCTGCGGGTGATCTATGCGGACGGCGAAAGCATGTGGCCGACAATCAACAACCAAGACGTATTGCTTGTCGACAGCTCCCAGGTAGAGCCGGTAGAGAACGGCGTATTTGTCATCGAAAGTGGCATCGACGGGACAGTGGTAAAACGCCTGGTCCGCGCCCCACTTCAGCAATGGATATTGCGCAGCGACAACACCGACAAAGCCGCGTACCCAGACAGGTTTTATCTGCGCAGCGAGTCGAACGAACACCAGATCGTCGGCCGGGTAATCTGGCGCGGCGGGGATTTGTAAAAGGCAGTGAGCCTAAAAGGAGCTCCAAGTGGACGATCAGCAAGACCAAACGATGAGACACGTCAAGGCTGGCTCCTACATGGATGAACAGGTCGATCAGTTCGACGCTTTTGCCATTATGTGGAATAACGCCGACGCCATACACCTCACGTTTGGTCGAACCTCTATAAACGTGAAAACCTCTATTTACCGTGCAGATCCAGGAACAGCGACAACCACAAGGGATGCAGGTGAAATAGATGTCTTCAGGTTGGATGTCGGAGCAGTCACGATGCCCATCGAAACCGCAAAGGAGCTTGTGCAGACCTTGTCCAAGATGATCCTCCAGGCAGAAGCCAGGAGGGAGAACGATGAATAACACGCCCACGGTTAAAGATTCCTCTGGTAATGTGGTGGCCGGACCATCGTCATGGGGTGGAGGTCCGCCTGGCGGAGGAGGCAGTGATATGGAGTCCAGAGTTGCAGCACTTGAGAAAACGACCGTAGATATACGGGAAAAGCTCGTGCGTGTAGAGACTAAGCTCGAGGGAATAGAGAAGACTATGGCCACAAAGGCCGATTTAGCCGATCTTAGAACCGTCATTGCCGATGGCTTTACCTCCCAGACCAAATGGTTCATTAGCACTGCGATAGCTCTGGCCGTAATCGCCTTTACTGCGGCTAAATTCATACACGCCTGACAAGCCCCCACCTTCCAATCGAAATGGCCCGCCACTGAGCGGGCTTTTTTGTGGGCGCGTAAAAATATATTAGCAGTGCTGTTGACAGGTAATTATCAGCAGTGCTAATTTTCACCCCATCGAGACGCGAAACAGCCCCTCAACAGGCCCAGCGGATCGAACCGCTCTTTACCACCGCCAAGATCCTCGCGACCGACTACCCCAGACACGATCTGGTAAGTGCGAGCAACAAATAGTCGATCCCATGCCAGCTCTGGAACTGGCCGTGACTTCCATATGAGGTCACGCGAAACCACGCAAGCCAGCCGGGAAGAACACCGTCCACGAAATGTGTGACCTGGCCAGAGATATGAATCGGGCGATGCGCGTGGTGGAGAACAGATTTTCTCGGTGCCCTTGGAGACAGGGGCATCCGGAAAATCGAACGGAGCAAGTGACGTGGCCAGACAAAACGATATAGAGCACCTGCAAGACCTTATGCAGCGAGGAGAGCTGACGGCTGATCAGGCGAATGTGCAGATGGTTCGCAACGAGCGCTTCAGGATGGTGGTGAACAGCCTCCCGGCGAACCTTCGAAAGGCACTCAATGCAGCAGTGCGCAGCGGTGAACTGGGGCACATGAAGAAAGACGGGCACAAGCCTGAATGCTACTTCCACCCCACCTTTGAATATATGGCAAAGGCAGAGCGTCTGAGGCGCGAGCGAGAGGTAATCAGACTGAGCGGAACGGCTCGGGTCTGTATGAGCGACCTACAGCAGTGATCAGATTTCACTGGCTGGCCTTGGCGACAGGGCCAGACGGGAAATCAAACGAGGGCAAGGCAATGGGTTTGGATATTTCAGTCTTCAGAAAACTGGTCGAAGCGCCAGAGGCAGTGCGGGACAGCGATGGCGAACTGGCGGATTACGACAACCACCGCGAGTTCTACGATAACCCTGACTTTCCAGGTCGAATCGAAGGTTTGAAGCCGAATACGGTTTACCGTATTGGCGAGCACGGGGACGGACTTTGCGCTGGCAGTTACGGCGGCTACAACCGCTGGCGGAACGAGCTGGCTCAGATGGCAGGATATACGCTAACTGAATACGACACGCACTACGGAAAAAAGGCGGAAGGCTACGACGCTGGTGCTTGGGCTGCCGGGTCGGGTCCATTCTTCGAGCAAATTCAGTTCAGCGACTGCGAGGGCACCATCGGTCCAGTTGTCAGCGCGAAATTGGCAAAGGATTACGCGGAGTTCGCCGCTAAAGCTGAATCGGTAGGCGGGCATTTTTGGGACAAGTACTAGGAGTGGCGTGCCGCCTTTGAAGCTGCTGCCGATTGTGGTGCCGTCGTCTTTCACTGAACAACCAGCGCAAGCGTCAGCCTGACGAAAACTGCCCGAACCCTGTCATAGCGCCAGGCTGCATCGGAGTGTGATCTGTGTGAATACGAAGCTTGGGTTATTCCTGGAAGCCTCCCGATTCAGAAAGGGATTAAGGCCGTAAATGGTGCCATGCCGGACAGATCACACCCCGATGCGGATGAGTACACACCGCGAAAGCGGCCCCCTGCACCGGCTGACGAGACTTCCTCGCAGCTGAAACGAAATGCGGAGATATAGCCATGTAACACGACAGCGCGCCGAGGCCTTCCAACAGCGGCACCGCCAAAGATGCACCTATAAAGCCCGACAAGTTCGGGCTTTTCTACGCCACACGCAATCAAAGGAGCATGAAGAAATGGCCAAAACAAACGAACAGCTTTGCACCATTGAGCACTGTGTAAGCATGGCTAAAACCTCGAAGCATTACGCGGTTCGCGCCAAACGCAACGGAACTCCGCGAGTCGCCGAAACCTACACGCAAGAGCGCAAGCACTGGATGAACGAAGCGCGGCGCTTTTCAGCTTAAACAAACCTTCCCACACCCGAACCTCTCCGACTGAACCCTCTCCAGTGCCTGTATGGCCTCTATCCGTTCTTGAGTGTTCAGTCGAAGGGGTTCACCAACACCATGCGCCTCGGAGGCGAACATGCATAACTGCACTGATACACAAGCTGTGTGCCGCGGTTGCGGCCTCAAGCTGCGCGGCTCGCCTTCATGGAAAGGCGGCTTGGCTTATCACCCTGATCCGGGCGGAATTGTGCGCACCTGCCACTACGGCGGCTGGGTCTGCTCACGGCGCTGCGACATCAACGCCTGCGTCGAACTGGAAGGAACGATGCCAGGATGCGGCGGCGTGAATGGCTACGAGCGCTTGTCACCCTATGCGAAAGAAAGCATTCAGCGCCACTGGCCGGAGGCGGCATGAGCAACGAAGACTTATTCGCCTTCCCTACTCCAGCCAGCGAGTACGGAGGCCACGGCACGGCCTTCGGCATGACCCTGCGCGACTACTTTGCGGCTAAGGCGCTGCAGGGGCTTATATCAACCGCTGGCGCTCCTTGCCTGCTTGGCTTGGGTGGCTGTGAGAACGAAGTCGCGGGCACAGCTTACAGACTGGCCGACGCCATGCTTGCCGCCCGAACCGCATAACCCAGCCCCTTGGAGGCAATCATGCTCAATGAACAAGCTGCTGCGTTCTTTGCGGATCGCATCAAAAAGGTGGCCTCCTTGGCCCCGTCCGATCTGGTGGCCGCCGAAGCTGAGCTTGGCGTTGCCTCTGGCCTGCTGTCCTACGCATTGTTTTCTGGCGACATCAGCTTCAACGAGCATGCATTGCTCAGCCGGCACATCAAGCAGGCGCGCAATGACCGAGTGATGCGTCTCTGTGACCCGGGTCTGAGGGTCTGCGCATGAGCGATCTTGAGCGGTATCAAGACAGCTACCAGGGCATGCGCTCGGTTCGTGAGATTGCGGGCGGCTACGACGCCTACGGAAACCTGATCGAGCTGAAGGCCGATTTCTTCCACAACTACGACGAGAAGGTCGACTACTCGGCAAAAATTCAAGCCGAGAAGGCTTACAAAAAGAACCTTGCCCGGCGCATCAATATAGCCATGGGCCAAATGGAAATGATCTGCCCGCCAAAAGGAGCAAGCGCATGACAACGCCGATAGTGAAGTCCGTGATCGACGAGCAGCTGGAAGAAATCGCCCGCAGCTGGAGCATTGTCAGCGCCGGGCTTCCACGTGAGATTCCCGTTTCAGCCCTTCCGCCGAAGCTGGTGGAGGCCGTCAAGACCGGTCGCATCGCCGTAAGGCCTCGGCAGTGACCACGGGCCAGCGCCGTCGGCGCATGATCTTCTGGCGCGGCAGCTTTCCAGTACTTGCAGCCTTCACGTTTCTGATGCTCGCCATGTCATTGGCCGACCACATTACGCAGTAACCCCTTCCATCTTCAATCGCAGCGCCCCGGCAACGGCATGGCGCAAGGAGCAACCGTGTCTGAAGCACAGCAAGTCATAACGATTGATGACATCAGCGCCGACAATGCGCCGGCCATCTACGTCACTGGCGGTCTGAACCAGTTCCTCCAGGCTGTAACCGCCGAGGTCACCGCCGAAGTGCCGGACCTGACCACCCGCAAAGGTCGTGACCGCATCGCTTCGCTGGCGGCCAAGGTCAGCAAGTCGAAAACCGCCGTCGAGAAGCCGGGCCGCGATTACCTGAAGCGCCTGAAGGAAATGCCCAAGGTCGTCGAAACAGAACTGCGTGAGTTCGTCACCAAGATGGACGCACTGCGTGACGCTACCCGCAAGCCGCTGACTGACTGGGAGGAAGCGAACGACAGGCGGATTGACGCCCACAACGACGGCATCCAGCGCATCAAGGACATGGCGGTGTTTGCCGAGATGCCGACCGCTGCGCACGTCGCCCAGATCATTGCCGATCTGGAGCTGGTGGAAATCAACGACAGCTGGGAAGAGTTTCTGCCGGAGGCGGCCCAAGCCAAAGACCGCTCACTGGCGACACTGCGCACGCTTCTGGCAGACCGCACCAAGCACGAAGCCGAGCTGGCGGAAATCGCCAAGTTCAAAGCCGAGAAGGCTGAGCGCGAGCAGAAAGATCGTGACGCCGAGATCGCGCGCCAAGCTGTAGAGCGGGCGCAGCGTGAGCTCGACCAGAAAGCCCAAGCCGAACGCGAAGCAGCAGCCAAGCGAGAGCAGGAGCTCATCGACCAGGCCGCACAGGCAAGGCGTGACGCTGAACAGAAGCAGCGTGATGCCGACGCAGCAGCAGAGAATCAAGCGCTTCAGTTGAAGCTGGCCGCCGAACGTGAAGAACGCCAGAAGCTTCAGGCCGAGCAGGACCGAATTGCAGCCGAACAACGTCAGGCAGCAGCGGTTGAGCGTGCCCGGCTTGATGAAATTTCCCGCCAAGAGCAGGAAGCCGCCGAAGCGCGCCGAATTGCTGAGGCCCGAGAGGCAGATAAGGCTCACATCAAATCTGTTTGCCTGGCCGCACAGCAAGCCATGGTCAGTCTTGGAGTTGATGAGGCCTGCGCCAAGGCCGTCATCATCCTGATTCATCAAAAGAAGATACCGGCCATCACCATCAACTACTGAGAGCAGTTATGAGCAAGCCACGTATGGCCGCCCGCAGTGACTGGATGACGGTCGGAAGTTTTTCGCCTGAACGCTTCACTGGCGAAGAGCGCAAGGAATACGAAGCAGAGCAAGACCGCATTGAGCGGGAATGGGACAACCAACCGAACTGAGGTGGACGCCATGGCAACAGTCGTTTTAATACTCGGCAAGTCCGGCAGCGGCAAGTCCACGTCGCTGCGCAATTTCAAACCCTCCGACGTCGCCTTGGTGCAGGTCATTGGCAAGCGCCTCCCCTTCAAGGGTGCCGGAGAGTGGAAGCCCTTCGTCACCGATGACCATGCCAGGATCATAGCCGCCAGCAGGAAGGCTTCAGCAAGCGGTCGCAAGGTGATCGTGATCGATGACTACCAGTACGTGCTCGCCAACGAGTTCATGCGTCGGAGCCAGGAGAAAGGCTACGACAAGTTCAACGACATCGGCCGCCACACGTGGGACGTATTCGACGCCCTGCTCAAGCTGCCTGACGACGTCCGGGTCTACATCCTCAGCCACACCGAGGAAAGCGAGACCGGCCAGATTAAGATGAAGACCGTTGGAAAGATGCTCGACGACAAGATCACCCTGGAAGGCTTGGTGACCATCTGTCTTCGAGCCATCGTGCAGGACGGCCACCACTACTTTTCCACTCGCAATAACGGTTCAGACACCACCAAGGCGCCAATGGGCATGTTCGAGGAGGACATGATCGACAACGATCTGGCCGCCGTCGATGCAGCCATCTGCGCCTACTACCAATTCGAATCACCTAAAGCCGCATAAGGAAACCATAAATGTTCAACCTTGACGCAAATGCCGCCCGGTCCGCTGATAACAAATCAGCATTCATCGACGAGGCTGGTAAATACCTCGGCTCGTTCACCCGCGCTGAGTACATGGAGAAGCAGGATACCGGTTCCACTGGCATCGGCTTTACGTACAAGACCCGAGACGGCGCTGAAGCGCAGTTCTACCTCAACCTGTCGTATCAGCACGGCACCAAGAATGACGGCGGCCACGCGACTCTGAACGCCATCATGGCCTGCATGCAGGTGCGCACTGTGGCTGCACCTCGGCCAATGGAAATCGAGAAGTGGGACAAGGACGCTGGCCAGCGCTTAAAGGTCTCCGTCCCGAGCTTCCCCGAACTGGTCGGAAAGCCGATCGGCCTTTTGCTTCAGATGGAAATCGAGAAGAACAGCATCACTGGCATGGAGCGGCCGACCATCTTCGCCCCGTTCAGCGCTGAATCTGAAAAGACGGCTTCGGAAATCCTGGATTCCCGCAACCCAGCACCCGCCAAGCTGGAAAAGATGGTTCAGCAAGTGATGAAGAAACCGGTAGTTGATCGCCGCCCCAAAGGTCAGACATCCAGCAGCGGCGGCGATCACACCAGCGGCAATTATGATTCAGCGCCGCCAAGCGACTGGGACGATATTCCCTTCGATTGATAATTTCCTCATTACCAGCAGAGCACGCACATGACCGCATACATCTTCGACTCTGAAACAACAGGCCTCATTGAACCCCAATTGGTGGAGGCTGCCTGGCTGAAAATTGGCAATGTTGCCGGCCTGCCAATCAATGACCAATTCCTCGCCCGCTTCAAGCCATCCAAACCAATTGAGTTGGGAGCCCTGGCCACCAGCCACATCCTCGACGAGGAATTGGCCGATTGCCCGCCGCACACTGACTTCAGTATGCCCGCCGACACCACCTACATCATCGGCCACAACGTCGATTACGACTGGCGCGTTATTGGCCAGCCTGACATCAAACGAATCTGCACTCAGGCGCTGAGCCGTAAGCTTTGGCCGGCAGCGGACTCGCACAGCCAGTCAGCAATGATTTACCTCCACTACCGCAGCGAAGCGCCCGCCCTGCTCCGCAATGCTCACGCGGCGCTGGACGACGTAAAGAACTGCCATCGACTGCTGGTCAAGATCATTGAAGCTCTGGGCGAGCGATTGGGATGCCCGGTCGCAAGCTGGGATGAGTTGTGGTTGCTTTCAGAGGATGCACGCATTCCTGACTTCATCACCTTCGGCAAGCATAAAGGTATGGCATTCGCGGATCTGCCCAGCGATTACAAGCGCTGGCTTTCTGGTCAGGCAGAGCTCGACCCGTATGTGCGCGCCGCACTGAACCGATAACCGATAGAGCCCCGCGCATCGGGGCTCACAACCCCGGAGCATGACCATGACCACCACGCTGATTGTTCACCAGAACCGCCAATCCCACCTGCGCCATATGCGCGAAAGCATCGAGCGCCTTCACGAAGCATCGCCCGGCTGGAGTGCGGCCGACCGCGAGCGCGGCCTGAAGACCATCGCCAACCTTGAGCGCCAAGTCGAAAGCGTCAAGCTTGATCTGTTCCGGGTCGCCTGAGGTTGAGGCGATTACATTCAAAAGTCCGCGCCCGGCGCAGGGCCGAACAACTCCACCTACCGCCGAGCGGGATCAAGGAGATTACCCATGCAAAAGATTGCTTCAGGGGTGGTGACACTCCCCGGCTGGATGAAATCGGTCAGGAAGCTCTACAACACACGCAGCGGCGGCCAGTACCGGCCGGATGATGTGGCGCTGGCCTTCGCCGTAAGCCTTCGCTTGTACGACAGCGCCGATCATCTCCGGGCGCTGGCACGCCGGCTGGTCGACAAGGTCTGTCTGGAGCATCAGCCGAACATGAAGCGGCTGAGCCGGGAGCCGGACGACGCCAAGGTATTCGACGCCGCTTTGAAGATCATCAACCGGGTATGCCACTTGCTGGACGTCGGCGCCGAGACTGAGTTCGTGCGCAACGGTGAAATAACATGGCACTGACCCAAGAACAGAGGAACGACAGACTCAAGGAAAAACGGGCGAAGGCTGCGGAAAAGGAGCTGCGTCACCGAGTTCGTCCAGGCATCGAGCAGGCGATACAGCGCATCAGAGATCGTGCGAGCAAGATCGCAGTCAGTGAGCTGCTGCAGATCGCAGTAATGAAGATGGATCTGATGAGTGATGCCGATCTGAACGCATTTCTCACTTATCCGCGCCACGAAATATTAGTCAGTGAATCCGTGGCGCGAGAGATTTACGACCACGGTATCAGAAGCATCATGAGCAACCCTGATCGTGATGAAGCTGACGAGATCGAAGCACCCGCAGAAGTTTCGTAACTCCCCATCCTCAACCTATTTGCCACCACCGGACACGGAGAGCGGCGCATGCCTGGAGCGATCTATGAGCGATTCATTTGAAGTTCAGCGTGTAACGACCGCGAGAAAGCATCAGCGCTGCGATAGTTGTTGCCGCACCATCGCTCCTAAGGAGCGGTATGTCGGGTTTGCTGGCAAGTGGGATGGTGATTTCTATGCGGCCAAGCTTTGCCTCGGGTGTGAATCACTCCGAAAGTTGGTATGGGGATTTGACGCAAAGCACGGCGATTCGCTTGAGGATGACGGACTCGCGTTCAATCAGATATTCGAGGTGGCCGCAGAGTTTGGCCTGATCTGCTATGTGTCGTCTGCGCCAGCGGCGGCCGCCTCAATAGCGAGAACCGCCTGAGCCGCCAGATATTTTCGCTCTGGCGACTGCAACAGTCGTTCTGCCACGGCGCCGTTCACTTGTTTCAGATCGACGCCGCGCTCTCTCATCACAATAACCAAGTATTTCAGGGCCAGTTCAAGCGCCTCTACACGATCTTCGTTCATGACGATTACTCAATGTGAGCGCAGAAGCGTAGCTCAAATCACTTAACTCACCTATTGCGCTGAACGCCTCGGCAGGCGCATGCCTGGAATTCGATATGAGCCAGCTCCACCAGATACTGGTAGGCGACTGCATCGACATGATGCGCACGCTGCCAGATGAAAGCGTGCATACGTGCGTGACCAGCCCGCCCTACTACGGTCTGCGTGACTATGGCGTAGAAGGCCGGATCGGCCTCGAGGAAACACCTGCCGAGTTCATCGCACGCCTGGTCGACGTGTTCCGCGAAGTTCGCCGGGTGCTCCGCGCTGAAGGCACGATTTGGGTGAACATGGGCGATAGCTACGCATCAGTCGCCGGCGGCTACGCTGAAGGCGGTTCTGCCGGCAAACACGACGTGGTGTCGGTAGCAACTCGCGGCGCCGTGCGTAGAGGTCATCGGCGCACTCCGCCGGACGGATTTAAGGCAAAGGACCTGATGGGCATGCCTTGGCGCCTGGCATTCGCCCTGCAGGACGACGGCTGGTATCTACGGCAGGACATCATCTGGAACAAACCGAACCCGATGCCTGAGAGCGTGCGGGACCGGTGCACCAAGTCGCATGAATACATCTTCCTGCTGAGCAAATCGAAGAAATACTACTTCGACCAAGCCGCCATCCTTGAGCCGTGCTCACCAAACACTCACGCCCGGCTATCGCAGGATGTTCAGGCGCAGATAGGCAGCGAGCGCGCCAACGGCGGAGCCAAGAGCAACGGCAACATGAAGGCCACCGTGCGCAAGTCGAACGGTGTCGGCTGGGGACACGGTACAGACTCCGACCAGCGCCAGCGCGGTAGGGTCAAAGACAACGAGTCAATGAACTCAGCCTTGGCGATCATGCCGACAGAGCGGAACAAACGCAGCGTTTGGACTGTGGCGACACACAGCTTCAAGGGCGCCCACTTCGCCACCTTCCCGCCCGACCTGATCAGGCCCTGCATCTTGGCCGGTGCGCCGCGCGGTGGTGTGGTGCTGGACCCATTCGGCGGTGCCGGTACTACGTCGCTGGTTTCAATGCAGGAAGGTCGGCGGTCGATCATCTGCGAGCTGAACCCCGAGTATGCCGCACTGGCACGCGCCCGGATCGACGCCGCATGGCTGGATGGCGCTGCACAGATGGACGTATTTCGCGACTCGGTACCGGCCGCTTAAACCGGAACCCCCTTCTCACTTCAACAACTCACGCCACCCCGGCGAGGAATCCCCATGTCCCCCTACAAAATGTCCGGGACGACGGTTGTCAGCTTTTCCGGTGGCCGGACCAGTGCCTACATGCTGCGCCAGGTGCTGGACGCCAACGATGATCTGGACGATCTGATCGTCACGTTCGCCAACACCGGCAAGGAAAACCCCGCCACCCTCGACTTTGTGAACCAATGCGCGCGGCGCTGGCAGGTGCCCATTGTCTGGCTGGAGTACCGCGATGATGATCGAGGCTTCGCCATCGTCACCTACGAAACCGCCAGCCGCGACGGCGAGCCGTTCGAAGCGCTGATCCGCAAGCGAAGCTATCTACCCAACCCGGTCACACGGTTCTGCACCATTGACCTCAAAATCAGGGTGATCCACAAATATCTGCGGATGGTTGGATGCTCCACAGAGGAAACCCCGGTCGACATGATGACCGGCATCCGAGCTGATGAACCGCGGCGGGTAGCCAAGATACGGCATCGCAAGACCACATCAGAGAGCAAGCACGCAACGATGGTGATGCCGCTGGCAGATGCCGGAGTCGGCGTGCAGCAGATCGGAGAATTCTGGAAGGCGCAGCCGTTTGATCTGGAGCTACCAACGATCAATGGCCGCACTCTGGAAGGCAACTGCGACCTGTGCTTTCTCAAGGGTGCAAAGCAGGTCTACTCGATCATCGCCAGCGACCGGAGCAAGGCCGACTGGTGGGCTCGGATGGAACGCACCGCCACCCAGAGCAGCACCGCCACAACTGACGGCGCGCTGTTCCGTTTCGACCGACCGAGCTACCAGCAGATGCTCGACTACTCGGACACCCAGTTCGATATGTTCGCCGACCACGACGAAGCCATAGCCTGCTTCTGCGGCGACTGAATCCTACTTCAACACTCACGCCAGCCCGGCGAGGTACCACCATGCTCAATCTCTTTTGGCGAATGTTCGCCAAGCTACTCGCGCGCCCGGCAATCGCTGGCTGGCTCATCACCCGCGCCAAGCGCACCCCATACCTACACATACAGTCAGCTGATGGCCAAGAGGTATACATGGGCCGCTGGTGGCTGTTCAACGCCTACGACCGGGAAACCCACCTCGGGCGCATCCGCTGGTGCCCTTGGTCGATCCGCGTACACCACATCATGCGGCCCGACGCCGACCGGGACTTGCATGACCATCCGTGGGATGCGCGCACGGTCATCCTGCGCGGCTTCTACAAGGAGCAGCGCCGTCACTTCTGGTTGGCTGGCGGGCATAGCGATCTCGAATACTGGCGGCGACCTGGCTCAACGGCCCAGCTCAAGCACGGCGAATACCACCGCATCGACGAAGTGTCGCCCGGCGGCGTGTACACGCTCTTCATCACCAGCCGCTGGAAAGGCGACTGGGGCTTTCTGGTCAACGGCGTGAAGGTCGCTTGGCGTGAATACACAGGGGAAAGATCATGAGCAGGCAATACAAGATGGTTCCGGCCGAGCCGACCGAGGAAATGATTGCGGCAGTAGAAGGCGACTCCTACACATTTGCAACTGGTGATGAAGAATGGATTGGCTGCCTCAGCTCCGACATGGCCGAAGAAATATATTCGAACATGCTCGCCGCAGCACCTCAACCGCCAGTCGAGCCAGTCGTATGGGGGGCTCCTAAAACAGTAGGCCAGCTGATACGACAGTTGCAAACTCTTGATCCTGCACTTGAGACCGTAGCGCTGTACCGCCTACCTGATGACATTCCGGGCGTAGGCGGAAAGGTAAAACAAGGCCATATCAGCACTTCCTATGAGCGAATGGAAGGGATCTGGCTCGGCCCTTACAAGGGCGATGGTCGGAAGGTTCTCGCGTTTTGGACCAAGCTCGACCCCCGGCCTGTTCCGGATGGGGAGTTTCTGATGCAGACGCCACCGCCCGACCGGGAACTCGTCACGAGAAGGTGCGAATGCCCTGTTTGCTGCCCTGACCACCCGGCGCACGCCAACCGCCCCAGATAACCCTGCCTCCCCCTCTCAATCAATTCAATGTCAGCCGCGTGTGCGGCAAGGACGAAGTCATGCCCGAAAGAATTCCTTGCTCGGAGTACGACGCAACGAACGATCGCTGCAAAAGCGGCTTCCCTGTGCTGCATTCGATATGTCGAGGCATGCCGAGCGGATGCCATGCCTGCGGCGTGCCTGGGACAATGCCGATGTGTTTGCGCGAAGACCTCCCGCCTCACTTGATGCGTGCTGACGGAATGCCGCTCGGCTGGCCCAACGATAGCCTCAACCCTACCGCACCATGAAAATCAGCTCTCCCCTGTCAGTCATCGCCATGCCGTACTTGAGCCGGCCCAGGTACTGCTCGTGCATTGAGTAGACCCGGTCATCGATGATTCTGAAAATCATCGTCGTGCCCGACCATATATTGCCATCCACCGCCCGCCTGCCGAGCCTGGCATTGCGCGGGCCGTAAACCTCATCCGCCGTTGTGGTGCATTCCATGACCTCTCCTTGGTGCCGCCCCAGCTCCTGCTGGCTGCGTGGACCATAGCAGTGAACTACAAAACCCGCCTGATAAACCCTTCCGCCGCCCAGCGCGGCCCGGAGCAGTACATGCGCCTGATCTCAATCTCACAGGCGGCCGAGATGCTGAGCATCGGCCGCACGACTGCTTATGCGCTGGCGAAGACCGGCAAGCTTCCATGCGTGCGTGGCCTCGGCCCTTTGCGCGTCCACTATGAAAAGCTGGTCCAGATGATCGAGGCCAGCATCCCTGATACCCTCCCCGACGCGGGCGGCGTATCTCAGGAGAAGGTATGCCATATAAAAGAGGAAAAACGTGGTGGATCAGTTTCACCGCAGCAGATGGCACGTACGTTAGACGCTCTGCTGGCACCGAGGACTACGCAGCAGCCAAGGCCATAGAGCAGGAACACCGCGGCGCAGCGTGGCGCCAGAAAGAGCTGGGCGTTGATCCGCCGAGGATGTTCGAAGAGGTGATGATCGAATACCTGGACCACGCCCGACAGACGCAGCGCAGCTTCGCAACCACGCAGTACCGGGTGAAAGCGTTACTGGATCACTTCGGCGGGTGTGTCATGAATGATTTGGCGGGAAAGGATATCCGCGAATACTCATCGCTGAGGATGAAGACGGGCAAGTCGGCGGCAACCGTCAATCGCGAACTGGCGGCCCTGTCGGCAGCGATCAACTGGTGTGCGGTCGAACTCGAATGGAAGCTGCCAAACCCGGTAAAGGGTCGGACATTGCGCGAGGCCGAAAGTCGGGTGCGCTGGCTGACACGCGCCGAGGTTGAGTCGCTGTGCCGGGAAGCGCGGCGTCAACGTGGCGGGGATATGCTGGAAGCATTTATCCGGCTGGCCGTGAACACCGGCTGCCGGAAAAACGAGTTGGTGGGTCTGGAGTGGCGTCGGGTGGATATGGCCAACCGACTGATCTATCTGGAAGGTGCCAACACCAAGGCAGGCAAGCGCCGGAGTATTCCACTGAATGAAGGGGCAATGGCTGCGCTCAAAGGCCGGATGGCATTCCGGGCCGAGCACAACCCTGCATCACCCTGGGTGTTCATTCGCAAGAATGGAGACAAGGTGCTGGATTTGTCAGAGGGATTCAATGGGGCTTGTGAGCGAGCAGGCATCAAGGACTTCGTGATTCACGATCTGAGACACACGTGCGCGGCTTGGCTTGCGACGGCTGGAGTGCCGTTGATGGAGATCAGGGATTTGCTGGGTCATTCAACGACGCAAATGACGGAGAAGTACGCGCATTTGTCACCGGCAAGGGTGAGGGATGCGGTCGGCATACTGGATATGCCCTTGTCACAATCTCGCTACACTGAAACTCCAGCGGGTCAAGGAGAACCCTGTCTGAAGCTCGTAAAGCATTGATTTATAAGGTGGTGCGGACGGAGAGACTCGAACTCTCACACCTTGCGGCGCTGGAACCTAAATCCAGTGTGTCTACCAATTCCACCACATCCGCATTTCAGACTTTTAAAGCAAAGGCGCCAGACTATGAATCTGGCGCCCTTCTTAATATGGGGTGGACGATGGGGTTCGAACCCACGACCGCAGGAGTCACAATCCTGTGCTCTACCAACTGAGCTACGCCCACCATATTGCGCGTGACGGTACAACTTGCTTGCTGTGCCAAAGCTGCCTTGAATGGCGCACCCGGCAGGACTCGAACCTGCGACCATCCGCTTAGAAGGCGGATGCTCTATCCAGCTGAGCTACGGGCACTTATATAATTTGTATTCTTGCGATAACAAACTAAAAGGCTTTCAATCACACCGGCTGATTTGCAACTCTGCCTGACATAATCAACCAGTGCTAGCTTAACCAGTGCTGGGCGCTGCCCGGCAAGTGCGACGAATCTTATAGACGGCCCCTGGGGTCGTCAACCTTTTTTTGAAAAAAATTCAGCTAGATAAAGGAGTTAGCTGAATATCCAACGCATGCGCCTTTGCCCTCGCGCCATGTCATGCGAGAATGCGCGCTCATTTTATTTCCTCTCGATGGTTAATCACGCGTCATGACTGCAAAACTAATCGACGGCAAGGCGATCGCCGCCAGCCTGCGCCAGCAGATCGCCAAACGTGTCGCCGAACGTAGCCAGCAAGGTTTGCGCACGCCGGGCCTCGCGGTGATTCTGGTAGGCAGCGACCCCGCTTCTCAGGTCTATGTCTCCCACAAGCGCAAGGACTGCGAGGAAGTCGGCTTTATCTCCCGTGCCTATGACTTGCCCGCCGATACCACTCAGGTTGCGTTGACCGATTTGATCGACCGCCTCAACGAAGACGCCGCTGTCGACGGCATTCTGTTGCAATTGCCTCTGCCTGCGCACCTGGACGCATCACTGCTGCTGGAACGCATTCGTCCGGACAAGGACGTGGACGGTTTCCACCCTTATAACGTCGGCCGTCTGGCGCAGCGCATTCCGCTCCTGCGGCCATGTACGCCCAAAGGGATCATTGCCCTGCTGGAAAGCACCGGCGTCGACTTGTACGGTCTGGATGCCGTGGTGGTTGGCGCGTCGAACATCGTCGGCCGCCCTATGGCGATGGAATTGTTGCTGGCGGGTTGCACGGTGACCGTGACCCACCGCTTCACCAAGGATCTGGCAGGTCATGTGAGCCGTGCCGATCTGGTAGTGGTTGCCGCCGGCAAGCCGGGCCTTGTCAAAGGCGAATGGATCAAGCAGGGCGCGATCGTCATCGATGTCGGCATCAATCGCCAGGAAGACGGCAAGCTGGTAGGCGACGTGGTTTACGACACCGCCCTGCCCCGCGCCGGCTGGATCACTCCGGTTCCCGGCGGCGTCGGCCCCATGACCCGCGCATGCCTGCTGGAAAACACGCTGTACGCAGCGGAAACACTGCACGACTGATCAGCATGCAAACAAAAAAACGGCACCTCATGGGTGCCGTTTTTTTATGCCTGCAAACGCTTACTTTTTAGCCGCTTCCCAGCTCTTCAGCAGGTCAGAGTAGGCGATGGTTTCCCCCTTCGGCTTCTCGTTGGCCAGCTTGCGTTGTGGCGCAAGGAACTTGCCACCGCTCTCTTCGGCCTTCTTGTACCAGGCTTCTGCAGTGGTTTCCGGATTCATCTTCGGCGCACACTTGCTACCTTCCTGAACCTTGGAACGCTCGATGCGCGTCATGATTGCATCCTGATCCTTGGCCAGACCGTCCAGCGCCTGCTGTGCAGTCTTCTCGCCAGTGACCGCTTCGGCAACATGGCTCCACCACAACTGCGCAAGCTTCGGATAATCAGGCACGTTGGTCCCGGTAGGCGACCATTGCACCCGCGCCGGGCTGCGGTAGAACTCCACCAGACCACCCAGTTTCGGTGCCAGCTCAGTCATTTCCCTGGAGTTGATATCCGACTCGCGGATCGGCGTCAGGCCAACAATGGTTTTCTTCAGAGAGACACTTTTCGACGTGACGAACTGCGCATACAGCCACGCCGCCAGACGTTTTTTCTCGTCGGAAGATTTCAGGAAAGTCCATGAACCCACATCCTGATAACCGAGTTTCATGCCTTCTTTCCAGTACGGCCCTTTCGGCGACGGGGCCATACGCCATTTCGGCGTGCCATCGGCGTTCATGACCGGCAGACCGGGTTTGGTCATGTCAGCGGTAAAGGCGGTGTACCAGAATATCTGTTGCGCGACGTTACCCTGCGAAGGCACGGGGCCGGACTCCGAGAACGTCATGCCTGCCGCTTCCGGCGGTGCATAGGCCTTCAGCCAGTCGATGTATTTCTGGGTCGCGAACACCGCCGCCGGACCGTTGGTGTCGCCGCCACGGGTAATGCTGGAACCGACCGGATGGCAATCTTCTACACGGATGCCCCACTCGTCCACAGGCAAACCATTCGGCAAGCCCTTGTCACCGCTGCCCGCCATGGAGAACCAGGCATCGGTGAAACGCCAGCCCAGTGACGGGTCCTTTTTGCCGTAATCCATGTGGCCAAAGACTTTCTTGCCGTCGATTTCCTTGACGTCCTCACTGAAGAATTTGGCAATGTCTTCGTAGGCCGACCAGTTGACCGGGACGCCCAGTTCATAGCCGTACTTGTCCTTGAATTTCTTTTTCAGGTCAGGACGCTCGAACCAGTCGGCACGAAACCAGTAGAGGTTGGCGAACTGCTGATCGGGCAGCTGATAAAGCTTGCCGTCTGGAGCCGTGGTAAACGAAGTACCGATAAAGTCTTTCAGGTCCAGCGTCGGCGATGTGACCTTACTGCCTTCCGGACTGGCCATCAGATCCGTCAGAGAAAGCGCCTTGCCATAGCGAAAGTGCGTGCCGATCAGGTCCGAATCGTTAACCCAGCCGTCGTAGATGCTCTTGTCAGACTGCATGGCGGTCTGCAGCTTTTCGATGACGTCACCTTCCTGCAGCAAATCGTGGGTGACTTTGATACCGGTGATTTCAGTGAACGCCCTGGCCAGGGTTTTCGATTCGTACTCGTGGGTGGTCAGGGTTTCCGACACCACCTTGATGTCCATGCCACGGAACGGCTCGGCGGCCTTGATGAACCACTCCAGTTCTTTCAACTGCTCGGCATCGGAAAGCGTACTCGGCTTGAATTCGCTTGCCGCCCATTTCTTCGCCGCATCCTCGTACTGATCTGCCCATGCCGACACACTCAACCCACTGAGCATGATCATGGTTGCCAGCGTCACGCTATGTTGCAGCTTGTTTTTCTTATTGAACATAGTCATCTCCACGATTGCCTTTATGTAGTCCTGCTCTTCGAATACCGTCGGCCGATTCAGTCATACAATCGCACCCGACCGCTCCCTAACCCCAACGCATCACCACCAACAACCACACCAGGGAAGCCCCTGAAGCGATCCAGATACTCCAGTCAGTCGCGCCGATCACCAGCAGATGCAGGTAAGCGCTGCCCAGAAGCCCAATGAAAAGACGGTCGCCACGGGTGGTGGCAATCGGCAGAAAACCACGACGCTCGATGCTTGCCGAGCGCAATTCCCATACTGTCATTCCCGCCAGCAGCACAGCGATGCTGATGAAAAAGGCAGCAGTGGGCAGTGTCCAGGACATCCACTCCATTTCTCGACTCCTCAGACGCGACCAAGAGCGAAGCCCTTGACCACATGGTTGCGAACGAACCAGATCACCAGCATGCCCGGCAGGATGGTCAACACCCCGGCGGCCGCCAGCACCCCCCAATCGATACCCGATGCCGAGACCGTGCGGGTCATCACTGCCGCTATCGGCTTGGCGTTGACCGAGGTCAACGTGCGCGCCAGGAGCAGTTCGACCCAGGAGAACATGAAGCAGAAAAACGCCGTTACACCAATGCCCGAGCCGATCAGCGGAATGAAGATCTTCACGAAAAACCTGGGAAAGCTGTAACCGTCGATATACGCCGTCTCATCTATCTCCTTGGGAACACCGGACATGAAGCCCTCCAGAATCCAAACGGCCAGCGGAACGTTGAACAGGCAATGCGCCAGTGCGACGGCGATGTGCGTGTCAAACAGGCCAATGGACGAATACAACTGAAAAAACGGCAACAGGAATACTGCAGGTGGTGCCATGCGATTGGTCAGCAGCCAGAAGAACAGGTGCTTGTCGCCGAGAAAACGATAGCGGGAAAAGGCATAGGCTGCAGGCAGTGCCACGCTCAGCGATATCACGGTGTTGAGGCACACGTAGTACAGCGAGTTGAGGTAGCCGCTGTACCAGCTCTCGTCGGTGAAGATCACCTTGTAGTTGGCCAGGGTAAAATCCTGCGGCCACAGGGTCAGGCCGCTGAGGATCTCGGTATTGGTCTTGAACGACATGTTGATCAGCCAGTAGATCGGCACCAGCAGAAACAACAGGTAAATCCACAGCGGTATGATTTTGCGCAGACTCATGACCCGGCCCTCAATTCTTTTCGCCGTGGGTCATGGCGGTATAGAACACCCATGACACCAACAGAATGATCAGGAAATACACCAGCGAGAACGCCGCCGCCGGCCCCAGGTCGAACTGCCCGAGCGCCATGGTCGTCAGGGTCTGACTGAGGAAGGTGGTGGAGTTGCCCGGACCGCCGCCGGTCAGAACGAACGGCTCGGTGTAGATCATGAAGCTGTCCATAAAGCGCAGCATCACCGCAATCAGCAGTACGCTTTTCATCTTCGGCAACTGAATATGCCGGAAGATGGCCCAACCGGACGCCCGATCAATCCGTGCTGCCTGGTAATACACGTCCGGAATGGCTCGCAGCCCTGAATAGCAGAGCAAAGCGACCAGCGAGGTCCAGTGCCAGACGTCGATGACCAGTACCGTCACCCAGGCATCCGACGCATTGGCGGCGTAGTTGTAGTTGATGCCCAGCACATTGTTCAGCGTGTAGCCGAGCAAGCCGATATCCCCACGGCCGAAAATCTGCCAGATGGTGCCGACCACATTCCACGGAATCAGCAATGGAATGGTCATCACGATCAGGCACAACGACGACCAGCGGCCCTTGGTAGGCATGGTCAGGGCAATCGCGATGCCCAACGGGATCTCGATCAGCAGCACACAGCCCGAGTAAATGAACTGACGCAGCAGCGAATCGTGCAGACGCGGGTCCTGCAGAACTTGCCTGAACCAGTCGGTGCCGACGAAATAGCGGCTGGACTGGTCGAAGATGTCCTGCACCGAGTAGTTGACCACCGTCATCATCGGGATGATGGCACTGAATGCCACCAGCAGAAACACTGGCATCACCAGCCACCAGGCCTTGTTGTTCTGAACCTTACGCATGGGACACCTCACTGGCAGGGCCGGCTTCGAGCAGGTAATCATCTGCGTACAGCATCAGCCATTGCCCCGGAAAACTGATCCACGCCTGGCCTTGCGGCACCAGCTTGTCTTCCTGCAGCCGAACCTTGAGCAACTGTCCGGCCAGTTTCAGGGTGATGATCTTGTAGGTGCCGAGGTCTTCCACGTAGGTCACGTCGGCGCACATGGCATCGTCGTAAGGCCCGTCCCAGACGTGCACGAACTCTGGACGAATGCCCACTTTCAGACTTTTCCAGGGCGTATCGGCAAGCTTTTGCTGCAACGCTTCAGGCAGCGGCAGATGAATGTCGGCAAAACCGACTCCGCCTGTTTGAGGCGTGACGTCAATGAGATTCATGCCGGGGCTGCCGATGAAATAGCCGACAAAGGTGTGGGAAGGCTTTTCAAAAAGCTCCCGCGGTGTACCGAACTGCACAATCTGTCCGCCATACATCACCGCGATCTTGTCGGCGAAGGTCGAAGCCTCGAGCTGATCGTGGGTCACGTAGACCATGGTGATATTGAACTGCTCGTGGATCTGCTTAAGCTTGCGCCGCAGTTTCCATTTCAGGTGCGGGTCGATGACCGTCAGCGGCTCATCGAAAAGGATCGCTGAAACGTCATCGCGAACCAGCCCGCGACCCATGGAGACCTTTTGTTTCTCGTCTGCGCTCAGGTTGCGCGCCTTCTTTTTCAGCAGCGGCTGCAAGTCCAGAACATCGGCTATTTCGTTGACCTTGATGAGAATCCGCGCCTCGTCCATGCCCTGATTACGCAAAGGAAAGGCCAGGTTATCGAACACGGTCATGGTGTCGTAGATCACCGGAAACTGGAAAACCTGAGCAATATTGCGGCGCTCCGGCGGCAGCTCGTTGACCACTTTTGAATCAAACAATACCTGGCCCTGTGAAGGACTGAGCAATCCCGAAATGATATTGAGCAAGGTCGACTTGCCACAGCCGGAGGGTCCAAGTAGCGCGTAGGCGCCACCCTGCTCCCAGATATGGCTCATTTCCCGTATCGCGTAATCGTCAGGACCGGGCTTGGCGCTATAACTGTGCGCCAGGTTCTGCAAGCGGATCTCGGCCATCAGGCAACCCTCGCCATACGCAGGCCCGGTGCCTGAATCAGGCCGCCCTGCTGATCGAATACAAACAATTTGTGGGTCGGGATGTACACCCGAATCGCTGCATCGACGTCGTAGGCGTGAACGCCCGGTAGATGCAGGACCAGCGAGAACAGCTCGTTGCGCACATGCAGGAAGGTTTCCGAGCCGCTTATTTCCGCCAGCTCGACGGTGACGGCTAGTTCCAGGTCATCATCGTTGGACGGCACCAGGCTCAGATGACTCGGGCGTACTCCGAAGCGATACTCTCCATCGCCGACGGCACGCAGGTCGACATTGAGCGGAAAGTGCACGAAGTTGGCGAAGCTGACTTCATTGCCGTCTATCCGACCCGGCATCAGGTTGATCGGCGGTTCGGAAAACAGCTCGGCGGCCAATACAGTGCTCGGCCGGTGGTAAACCTCTGGAGTCTTGCCACTCTGCACCACTCGCCCCTCATGCAGAATGGTGGTAGTGCCGCCCAGAGCCAGCGCCTCATTGGGCTCGGTGGTGGCGTAGATGGCGATAGTATGGCGAGCGGCAAACAGCTCGCGCATTTCCTGACGCAGCTCTTCGCGCAGCTTGTAATCGAGGTTGACCAGCGGCTCGTCGAACAGGATCAGTTCGGCATCCTTGACCAGCGCCCTGGCCATCGCGGTGCGCTGTTGCTGTCCACCGGACAATTCGAGGGGGTGACGCTGCAGGAATTTTTCGATGCGCAGCATCTTCGCGGTTTCCTGCACGCGGCTATCGATCACCTCCCTGGACAACCCCGCTTGGCGCAGCGGCGAGGCGATGTTTTCAAACACCGTCATGCTTGGGTAATTGATGAACTGCTGATAAACCATCGAGACGTTGCGCAAACGAACGGGGCGGTTGGTGACATCGACCCCGTTCATCAGCACCCGTCCGCTGTCAGGCTTGTCCAGCCCGGCCATCAGGCGCATCAGGCTGGTTTTGCCGGACAGGGTTCGTCCCAGCAGAACGTTGAATGATCCCGGCTCAAAGCTCAGGGAAGCGTCGTCGATCCAGACCTGACCATCGACTGCGCGACTGACATGCTCCAGCGTGAGTGACATGGCGTGCCCTTTGTTGTTTTTTTCTTAAGGGTGATTGCGTGACTGTCTGCAGATAGCGACATTCATGCCAGCTCGGCCAGATCGCTGCCAAAAGCCCGAAACAGAGCGCTCTCCCGTATTCATTGGGCCAAACGCCTTTCGCAGCTGAACAATAATGAACAGAAAAAACTGAACACTTGAACAAAATGAACATTGACTTTGAACAAAACTGAACGACACTGGACGGACGTTGCGGGCAAGGATGGTCACGCCGACGGGACCTAAAAACAAAAACAACACGTCACATTCGCAGGCATCCTCATGTCTCAACCCAGCGCTTCGCTTGCTCACGACATCATCATTCAGGATTCATGGAGGCGCTGCCGGGACTTCGGCCTCAGCCATCAGACGCGTCCTTCCTTCGGCCAACTGCCCGGTGCAGAGGTTGCCAGACTGCTGGAGCGTCATCACGGCCTGGTGCAGACCACTCATCAGGAAGTCCTGCCGGTCTACGAAAATATTCTGAGCAACTCCAACTGCCTGATTCTGCTGGCCGATCCTCAAGGCCAGTTGCTCAAATCGTGGGGGGCACAACGCTTCGTCGAGTCTTCCCAGGCTCAGGGCTTCATGGCAGGTGCCAGCTGGAGCGAACGGGGCACAGGCACCAATGCCATTGGCACAGCGCTGGCCTGCGAGCAGGCTATTCATATCGAGCCCGACGAGCACTTCCTCAAGGCCAATCGCTTCATGACCGGGTCAGCTTCACCGATCTTCGACGCCAATCGACGCATCATTGCCGTGCTGGATGTGTCCAGTGACAGCTTTCTGCCGCCCTCGCACACGCTTGGCATGGTCAAGATGATGAGCCAGTCAGTAGAAAACCGGCTGATTCTTGATCAGTTTCGCGACTCCCACTACCAGTTGATCTTCAATACAGGCCTGAACAACCTGGACAGCCAATGGGCAGGTCTGCTGATTTTCGACGAAAGCGGTCAGATCCTGTGTGCCAATCGGCGAGCTGACAACTTGCTGGGGACAACGCCGTCCGGAGTCAGTATCGAGACGCTGTTCAAGTGTCCGATCCTGCAACTGCTCAGCGAAACCGAAGCGCGGCCATTTGCGCTGCATGCATTAGGCAACAATCGCTTTCAATGCCTGCTCAAGCGCCCGACCCGCAAGCCGCTGAAGCTGCATAGCGTCCAGCCGCTGCACACGCCTGCAGCACCGCGAAACCTGGACCTCGATGCGATCAGCCTGGGCGATCCCAGGATCGAGAAGGCTGTACATCAGGCGCAACGACTTCTGGAAAAAGACATCCCACTGCTGATTCATGGCGAAACCGGGGTCGGCAAGGAAGTGTTTGTCAAAGCACTGCATCAGGCCAGTGCGCGCGCTGGCCTGCCGCTGATCGCCGTCAACTGCGCCGCAATTCCGGCCGAACTGGTCGAGGCTGAGCTATTTGGCTATGAAAGAGGGGCGTTTACCGGCGCCAGTCAAAAGGGCAGCATCGGCCTGATTCGTAAAGCCGACAAAGGTACGCTGTTTCTGGACGAGGTCGGCGACATGCCCCTGCCGGTGCAGGCGCGGCTGCTACGTGTGCTGCAGGAGCGCTGTGTTCAACCATTGGGCAGCAGCGAGTTGTACCCGGTGGACATACGCCTGATTTCGGCCACCAATCGCGGCTTGCGCGAGCAGGTTCAGACCGGGCATTTTCGCCAGGACCTTTATTACCGGATCAGCGGCCTGAGCATCGAACTCCCGCCACTGCGCGAGCGCACTGACAAACATGCGCTCATCCAGAGTATCTGGGAGCGGCACCGCGATGCTCATCAACGTGCAGGTTTTTCCAGAGAAGTGCTCGAGCTATTCGAGCATCACCCCTGGCCGGGCAACCTTCGTCAGCTCAACAGCGTGATTCAGGTGGCACTTGCGCTGGCCGACGAACAGCCGATCGGCACCGAACATCTGCCAGACGACTTTCTGCTCGATACGCACGTGGATGAAGAATGCCGTGATCCGGCGAGGCCCCAGGAATCAGCCTTACGCTTGCACCCGACTGAAGACCTCGGCCAACTGTTTCAAGCGGCAGGCGGGAATATTTCACAACTGGCGAAACGTCTGGGGGTCAGTCGCAATACGCTGTACAAGCGGTTGCGGGAACAGCGGATTGTCTAGTGTATGACGCTTGGCAGGCTGCATATCGAGGATCGGACGCGCAGCGTCCAGAACAGAATGCCCATGCGCAGCATGGGCATTCCAGTGTTTCAGGGACAGTTCTTGATCAGTCCGCAAGGCGCCAGGTCGTACCGCCCTTGCCGTCTTCCAGAACCACACCCATCGCGGTGATCCGGTCGCGGATCCGGTCGGACTCAGCCCAGTCTTTCGCCGCGCGAGCAGCCAGGCGAGCCTGAATCAGCGCTTCCACTTCTGCCGCGTCGACGCGCCCTTCCGCGCCTGCGCGCAGGAAGTCATCGGCTTCCAGCTGCAGAACACCCAATACGCTGGCAAGTTGCTTCAAGCGCGCCGCCAGCCCCGCCGCTGCAGCGACATCGGATTCGCGCAGACGATTGATCTCGCGGACCATCTCGAACAGGACCGCACACGCTTCAGGCGTACCGAAGTCGTCATTCATTGCAGCGCTGAAACGCTCGACGAATGCTTCGCCACCAGCGGGCTCGGCAACCGGCAAGCCCTTGAGCGCGTGATAGAAACGCTCAAGCGCTGCTTTGGACTCGCGCAGGCTGTCTTCGGAGTAGTTGATCGCGCTGCGGTAATGGCTTGACACCAGCAGGTAACGCACCACTTCCGGGTGGTATTTTTCCAGGACGTCACGAATGGTGAAGAAGTTGTTCAGGGACTTGGACATCTTCTCGCCATTGATGCGAATCATGCCGCAGTGCAGCCAGGCATTGGCGTAGGTCTTGCCGGTCGCGGCTTCGCTCTGGGCGATTTCGTTTTCGTGGTGCGGAAACTCCAGATCGCTGCCGCCGCCATGAATGTCGAAGGTCTCGCCCAGGCAGCAGGTCGACATCACCGAACATTCGATATGCCAGCCCGGACGCCCGGCGCCCCAAGGCGATTCCCAGCTCGGCTCGCCCGGCTTGACGCCTTTCCAGAGCACGAAGTCCAGCGGATCTTCCTTGGACTCGTCCACCTCGATACGTGCGCCGATACGCAGGTCTTCGATCTTCTTGCGCGACAGTTTGCCGTAACCCTGAAACTTGCCCACACGGTAATACACGTCGCCGTTACCCGGCGCGTAGGCATAGCCCTTGTCGATCAGGGTCTGGATCATGGCGTGCATGCCCGCGATGTGATCGGTGGCACGCGGCTCCATGTCCGGTTTGAGGATATTGAGGCGAGCCTCGTCCTCGTGCATGGCGTCGATCATGCGCGCCGTGAGCGCGTCGAACGACTCGCCGTTGTCACGGGCACGATTGATGATCTTGTCGTCGATGTCGGTGATATTGCGCACATAGGTCAGTTCATAACCACTGAAGCGCAACCAGCGGGTCACCAGGTCGAACGCCACCATGCTGCGGCCATGACCAAGGTGGCAGTAGTCGTATACGGTCATCCCGCAGACGTACATGCGCACCTTGTTGCCATCCAGCGGCTTGAAAACTTCTTTGCTCTTGGTGAGCGTGTTGTAAATAGAAAGCACTATCTGCCCCTCGGACATCTCAGGTCCAGGAATCCCGCAACGTTACCGTGCGGTTGAAAACTGGTTGACCGGGTTTCGAGTCCTTGATGTCCGCGCAGAAGTAACCTTCGCGTTCGAACTGGAAACGGTCTTCCGGTTGCGCGTGTCCCAATGACGGCTCAGCACGACAACCGGTCAGCACTTGCAGGGAGTCCGGGTTGATGTTGTCCAGAAAGCTTGCGCCGTCTTCGGCTTTTTCCGGGTTGGCGGAACGGAACAGGCGGTCATAAAGACGCACTTCGCATTCAACGCTCTCTGCCGCAGGCACCCAGTGCACAACACCCTTGACCTTGCGGCCTTCAGGGTTCTTGCCCAGCGTGTCCGGATCGTAGGAGCAACGCAGTTCGACGATGTTTCCGTCTGCGTCCTTGATTGCCTCATCAGCGCGAATCACATAACTGCCACGCAAACGCACTTCGCCATTGGGCTCAAGACGCTTGTAGCCTTTGGGCGGCTCTTCCATGTAATCGTCGCGATCGATGTAGATCTCCCGCGAGAACGGCAGCTCGCGCATGCCCAGGTCTTCTTTCGGATGGCGCGGCAGTTCCAGCTTCTCGACCTGACCTTCCGGGTAGTTGGTGATGACCACTTTCAATGGTCGCAGCACGCACATGGCACGTGGGGCACTGTGATCCAGGTCATCGCGAATACTGAATTCGAGCATGCCGAAATCGACCACGCCGTCGGAACGGTTGGTGCCGATCATTTCGCAGAAGTTGCGGATCGATTTCGGCGTGTAACCACGACGACGGAAACCCGACAGCGTCGACATGCGCGGGTCGTCCCAGCCGTTGACGTGCTTTTCGTCAACCAGTTGCTTGAGCTTGCGCTTGCTGGTGATGGTGTAATTCAGGTTCAGGCGCGAGAACTCGTACTGGCGCGGCTTGCATGGCACCGGCAGGTTGTCGAGGAACCAGTCGTACAGCGGACGATGGCTTTCGAACTCCAGGGTGCAGATCGAGTGGGTGATGCCTTCGAGCGCATCCGACTGACCGTGGGTGAAGTCGTAGATCGGGTAGATGCACCACTTGTCGCCGGTCTGATGGTGATGCGCATGACGAATGCGATAGATGATCGGATCACGCAGGTTCATGTTCGGCGAGGCCATGTCGATTTTGGCACGCAGTACGCGAGCGCCATCCTCGAACTCCCCGGCTTTCATGCGCGCGAACAGGTCCAGGTTTTCCTCGACGCCACGCTCACGGAACGGACTGTTCTTGCCCGGCTCGGTCAAGGTGCCGCGGTACTCTCGGGCCTGCTCGGGGGTCAGATCGTCTACATAGGCCTTGCCCGACTTGATCAGCTCCACCGCCCAGTCGTGCAACTGGTCGAAATACTGTGAGGCGTAGCGCACCTCACCCGCCCATTCAAAGCCCAGCCACTTGACGTCACTCATGATGGCGTCGATGTATTCCTGGTCTTCCTTGGCCGGATTGGTGTCGTCGAAACGCAGGTGCGTATCGCCACCAAACTCCTCGGCCAGACCGAAGTTCACGCAGATCGATTTAGCGTGACCGATATGCAGATAGCCGTTGGGCTCAGGCGGAAAACGGGTCACGATTTTACTGTGCTTGCCCGAGTCCAGGTCTGCCTGCACGATAGGACGCAGGAAATTGGTCGGTACGGCCGGGCCTGCCTTTGAATGGGCAGTGGGTTCTGGAGTGGGCTTGCTCATAGGATCCTTGGACAATACGTGCGCGGCCAGGGTAGGCCGACTAAATCAAAGCGCTTATCATAGCCGAAGCTGTCAAGCCCCTGACAACAGACTGCGTATTTGAGGGCATAAAAGCTGCAAAAGCGCTGAAAAATGTAACCTCGCCTGTAAACTGCGCGTCAGGGTCATAATCTGCCCATTCATGCATGACTAGAGAGCGACTTCCCAAATGCCTAATGTAAAGCTGACTACCAACCACGGCGACATCGTGCTGCAACTGAACGAAGAAAAAGCGCCGCTGACCGTTGCCAACTTCATCGAATACGTTAAAGCCGGCCACTACGAAAACACGGTTTTCCACCGTGTGATCGGCAATTTCATGGTTCAGGGCGGCGGTTTCGAGCCTGGCATGAAAGAAAAGAAAGACAAGCGCCCGAGCATCCAGAACGAAGCCGACAACGGTCTGCCGAACAAGAAGTACAGCGTGGCCATGGCCCGTACCATGGAACCGCATTCGGCCTCTGCGCAGTTCTTCATCAACGTCGCTGACAACGCCTTCCTGAACCACAGCGCCAAGACCGTTCAGGGCTGGGGTTACGCTGTATTCGGTGAAGTGGTCGAAGGCACTGACGTGGTCGACAAGATCAAGGGCGTGGCGACTTCCAGCAAAGCCGGCCATCAGGACGTTCCGGTAGAAGACGTGATCATCGAGAAAGCCGAGATCGTTGAGTGATACTGCTGATCTCCGATCTGCACCTTGAACAGGAGCGCCCGGACATTACCCGGGCGTTTCTGGATCTGCTCGCAGGACGCGCTCGCGAAGCCGAGTCGCTGTATATTCTCGGGGATTTCTTTGAAGTCTGGATCGGTGACGATGCCATGTCACCGTTCCAGCTTTCGATCTGCCAGGCCCTGCGCGAATTGAGCGACAGTGGCACACGAATTTTTCTGATGCACGGCAACCGCGACTTCATGATCGGCAAGGGTTTCTGCAAAGCAGCGGGCTGTACGCTGTTGAGCGACCCGAGTGTCGTGCAGTTGAACGGTGAGCCCGTACTGTTGATGCATGGCGATAGCCTGTGCACCCGCGACGAAGGTTATATCCGGATGCGCCGTTATCTGCGCCATCCGCTGACGTTGTTCATATTGCGTCACCTGCCGTTGGGCACCCGCCATAAACTGGCGCGCAAGTTACGCAACGAAAGCCGCGCCAAGACCAGCCTCAAGGCCAACGATATTGTCGACGTGACCCCGGAAGAAGTGCCGCGGATCATGCAGCAGTTCGGTGTGCGCACGCTGGTCCACGGCCACACTCATCGTCCGGCGATTCATAAGTTGCAGATTGGCGATCAGGCGGCCAGGCGTATCGTGCTGGGTGACTGGGATCGTCAGGGCTGGGTGCTGCAGGTGGATGAGCAGGGCTTCAATCTGAGCGCGTTTGACTTTGTACCCGAGACGACTGCGCTGTTGAATTGATGGTGCGGGAACGCTGCTGAGCGCGTGGCTGTTCTGCGACTTCAGGTAGGTTGTGGTTCTACACAGACTCTCGTTCCTACGCTACGCGTGGTAATGCCGTTCGTGACGCTCTGCGTCACACGGCGGTTTTGTGGTGTCAGGGGGATTGGGGTTCGACTCAGATTCTCGTTCCCACGCTCCGCGTCGGAATGCAGTTCGTGACGCTCTGCGTCACAAGGCGGTTCTGTGGTGTCAGGTGGACTGGGGTTCGACTCAGATTCTCGTTCCCACGCTCCGCGTGGTAATGCAGTTCGTGACGCTCTGCGTCACACGGCGGTTTTGTGGTGTCAGGGGGATTGGGGTTCGACTCAGATTCTCGTTCCCACGCTCCGCGTGGTAATGCAGTTCGTGACGCTCTGCGTCACACGGCGGTTCTGTGATGTCAGATGGATTGGGGTTCGACTCAGATTCTCGTTCCCACCCTCCGCGCGGTAATGCAGTTCGTGACGCTCCGCGTCACACGGCGGTTCTGTGGTGTCAGGGGGATTGGGGTTCGACTCAGATTCTCGTTCCCACCCTCCGCGTGGACATGCAGTTCGTGACGCTCTGCGTCACACGGCGGTTCTGTGGTGTCAGGGGGATGGGGGTTCGACTCGGGTCAGCTTTTCGCCCCTCGGCGAGTTACTTTGATGGGGCCAAAGTAACCAAAGCCCCTGGCTCCGTTTCCGGCCCGACTTCGTCGGGTTCCTTCGTCCTGCCACTGATCCGCGGGTCGCCGCAACGGGCCATCCATGGCCCGGTGCGGCTAGCCTGGCGTCCTGCCAGGCTACCCACGGATCAGCGCCAGGACTCAGCCGTCACTTACGTCGCACTCTGCGTCGTCTGTGCCATCGTGGTTGAAAAGCACTTCGTTTGCAGTGACTAAGATTTTGATTATCGTGCCGACGCTCCGCGTGGTAATGCAGTTCGTGACGCTCTGCGTCACATGGCGGTTTTGTGGTGTCAGGGGGATTGGGGTTCGACTCAGATTCTCGTTCCCACGCTCCGCGTGGTAATGCAGTTCGTGGCGCTCTGCGTCACACGGCGGTTCTGCGGTGTCAGGGGGATTGGGGGTCGACTCAGATTCTCGTTCCCACGCTCCGCGTGGTAATGCCGTTCGTGGCGCTCTGCGTCACACGGCGGTTCTGCGGTGTCAGGGGGATTGGGGGTCGACTCAGATTCTCGTTCCCACCCTCCGCGTGGTAATGCCGTTCGTGACGCTCTGCGTCACACGGCGGTTCTGTGATGTCAGATGGATTGGGGTTCGACTCAGATTCTCGTTCCCACCCTCCGCGCGGTAATGCCGTTCGTGACGCTCTGCGTCACACAGCGGTTATGTGGTGTCAGGGGGATTGGGGTTCGACTCGGGTCAGCTTTTCGCCCCTCGGCGAGTTACTTTGATGGGGCCAAAGTAACCAAAGCCCCTGGCTCCGTTTCCGGCCCGACTTCGTCGGGTTCCTTCGTCCTGACGCTGATCCGCGGGTCGCCGCAACGGGCCATCCATGGCCCGGTGCGGCTAGCCTGGCGTCCTGCCAGGCTACCCACGGATCAGCGCCAGGACTCAGCCGTCACTTACGTCGCACTCTGCGTCGTTTGTGCCATCGCGGTGAAAAGCGTTTTAGAGCAGTTTGGCTGAAGGCACGGATAACTATCGTGCCCACGCTCCGCGTCGGCATGCAGTTCGTGACGCTCTGCGTCACACGGCAGTTCTGTGATGTCTGTGCCACCGTGGCTGAAAAGCACTGTGTTAGCCGCGGCCGCAGGGAGGCATGACGTGGTGTAGAGAGTCACGCCAGCCCTATGACATTAGTGCCCGCCCCCCGCCGCAGGCCCGGCTTTTGATTATCGTGCCGACGCTCCGCGTGGTAATGCAGTTCTTGACGCTCCGCGTCACACGGCGGTTCTGTGGTGTCAGGGGGATTAGGGTTCGACTCAGATTCTCGTTCCCACGCTCCGCGTGGTAATGCCGTTCGTGACGCTCTGCGTCACATGGCGGTTTTGTGGTGTCAGGGGGATTGGGGTTCGACTCGAGTAACCTTTTCGCCCCTCGGCGAGTTACTTTGATGGGGCCAAAGTAACCAAACCCCCGGCTCCGTTTCCGGCCCGACTTCGTCGGGTTCCTTCGCCCTGACGCTGATCCGCGGGTCGCCGCAACGGGCCATCCATGGCCCGGTGCGGCTAGCCTGGCGTCCTGCCAGGCTACCCACGGATCAGCGCCAGGACTCAGCCGTCACTTACGTCGCACTCTGCGTCGTTTGTGCCATCGCGGTGAAAAGCGTTTTAGAGCAGTTTGGCTGAAGGCACGGATAACTATCGTGCCGACGCTCCGCGTCGGCATGCAGTTCGTTACGCTCTGCGTCACACGGCAGTTCTGTGATGTCTGTGCCACCGTGGCTGAAAAGCACTGTGTTAGCCGCGGCCGCAGGGAGGCATGACGGGGTGTAGAGAGTCAAGCCAGCCCTATGACATTAGTGCCCGCCCCCCGCCGCAGGCCCGGCTTTGGCAGCGAATGGGGGTTTGGCCAGCCAGACCAGCAGGATCAGTCCTGCGAATATCCAGCCCAGCAGGTAGAAGTAATCAACGGTGGACATCATGTAGGCCTGTGCGTTGAGGGTACGTTCCAGCTGTGCGTAGGCCTGCGGGCTCGCGCCGCCCAGGCTGTCGAGGGCATGCCGGGTTGTCGGGTCGAACGTGCTGATGTTTTCACTCAGGTAGGCATGATGCTGGTTGGCGCGACGAATCCAGATCCAGGTGGTCAGTGACGCTGCGAAGCTGCCGCCAAGGGTGCGCAGGAAAGTTGCCAGTCCCGAGCCATCGGCGATCTGGTTGGGCGGCAGGTCGGACAGCAAAATGCTCAGGGTCGGCATGAAGAACAGCGCCACACCAATGCCCATGAACAACTGCACCATCGCCACGTGCTCGAAATCCACGTCGGTATTGAAGCCGGCACGCATGAAACAGCTCAGTCCCATCGCCAGAAACGCCAGCCCTGCCAGCAGGCGCAGGTCGAACTTGTGCGCGTACTTGCCGACAAACGGCGACATCAGCACTGGCAGGATGCCAATCGGCGCAACAGCCAGACCCGCCCAAGTCGCGGTGTAGCCCATCTGGGTCTGCAACCATTGCGGTAATATCAGGTTGATACCGAAGAATCCCGAATAGCCGCCGATCATGACCAGCGTGCCGATACGAAAATTGCGATAGGCAAACAACCGTAGGTTCACGATCGGGTGCTTGTCGGTCATTTCCCAGATCACGAAGAACGTCAGCGCGATCAACGACGTCAACGAGCCGAAAATGATGAAGTTTGACTCGAACCAGTCAAGATCATTGCCCTTGTCGAGCACTATCTGCAACGCACCGACACCGACAATCAGGGCCAGCAAGCCGATGTAATCAAGCGGTTGATGAGCGGTGCTGACCGGCCTTTTAGCCATTTGCGAACGCACCACCAACACAGCGAACAGGCCGATGGGGATGTTGATGAAGAAAATCCACGGCCAACTGTAACTGTCAGTAATCCAGCCACCGAGAATTGGCCCGGCGATAGGCGCGACCACCGTCACCATCGCCAGCAATGCCAGGGCCATGCCTCTTTTGGCAGGCGGGTACACTGCAATCAGCAGGGTCTGACTCATCGGATACAGCGGGCCGGCCACCATGCCCTGCAACGCCCGGAAACCCACCAGTTCCGGCATTGACTGGGAAATGCCACACAAAAACGACGCCATCACGAACAGAATGGTGGCCCACAGAAATAGCTTCACCTCGCCGAAGCGGCGGCTGAGCCAGCCGGTCAAGGGCAAGGCAATCGCGTTGCTGACGGCGAATGAGGTGATGACCCAGGTGCTCTGCTCGGAGCTGACCCCCAGGTTACCGGCAATGGTCGGCAACGCCACGTTGGCAATCGTGGTATCGAGCACCTGCATGAATGTCGCCAGCGACAGACCGATGGTGCATAGCAACAGGCTTGGCGGGGTAAAAGAGGCGGGGGCGTTGTTGCTCATCGCAAATCCCTGAAGACGAGTGCGATACCCCGGCCAGATGGCCGGGGTTCACGGATTGGCGGTTCAGCGCTGAACGGTAGCCTTGCTACTGGAAGCGCTGTTTTCGTGAATCAGGCGGGCAATCAACGCATCGGCATCGGCCAGCTGCGCGGCGTAGACCTGAGTGCTGAACGCTGCCTGCTTACGCGGCTGTTGCGCCAGGACCGGGCCGCTCTGGTCGTGCAGATTGACCTCGACCGTGGTCGACAGGCCGATGCGCAACGGGTGCTTTACCAGCTCATCCGGGTTGATATGCACGCGAACCGGCACGCGCTGAACAATCTTGATCCAGTTACCCGTCGCGTTCTGCGCAGGCAGCAGCGCAAAAGCGCTACCCGTACCAGCCCCCAGACTGTCGATGGTGCCGCTGTATTTGACATCGCTGCCATACAGGTCGGAGCTGATCTCCACCGGTTGCCCGATGCGCATCTTGCCCAGTTGGGTTTCCTTGAAGTTGGCATCGATCCACAACTGATCCAGCGGGATGACAGCCATGGTCGCGGTGCCAGGCTGAATGCGCTGGCCCAGTTGCACGCTGCGCTTGGCCACATAACCGGTGACCGGCGCTACCAGCGTACTGCGTGCATTGGCCAGAAAGGCCTGACGTAGCTGGGAGGCAGCAGCTTTGACGTCGGGATGTGAAGAAACAACCGTGTCATCGACCAGCGCCACGCTGGTGCTCAACTGCTGCTGAATATTGTTCAGCGCGCTTTGCGCACTGGTCAGACTGTCTCTGGCATGCGACAGCTCTTCCTGGGAAATCGCCCCGCCCGCGGCCAGGCTGCGCCGCCGGTTGTAGTTGTCCTGAGCAGTCTGCACGGCGGCGCGCTGGGCGGCCAGTTGAGCTTTCATGCCGTCTACATTGCTGTACAAACCACGTACCTGACGCACAACCTTGCCCAGATTGGCCTCGGCGCTTTGCAGCGAGACTTCGGCGTCGCTTGGATCGAACTTGAGCAAGACCTGCCCTTCGTGCACCAGATCCCCGTCGTCGGCACCAATGCTGATAACGGTTCCAGTGACCAACGGAGTAATTTCGACCACGTTGCCATTTACGTAAGCGTCGTCGGTCTCTTCGCTCCACTGTCCATAGACCTCGTACCAGGCCCAGATGGCCAGACCAAGGATCACGACGATGACAGCAAGCCCGATCAGCAGGAACTTGCGCTTGCCCGGCTTCGGCGCTTGCTGTGAAGACGGGGCAGATGTGTTTTCAGCGGCGGCAGTGGCCATGGCAGTTACCTTGTAATCAGCAAAACGGCGGGACGACAGCGACAGGCAGGTTCATGCCTGCCGACAGGTCCGACGCTCAGCTTTTTGCTTTGGGGTTGAAGCTCAGACGAGTCAGGGTGATGTGGTCATCGGCGGCCACCAGCACTTTGGTGAGAATCCTTTTCAGGGTCTCGACCTCATCACTGTCGAGCGCCGCGAATGTATCGTTCATGGCGTCCGCGCCAATCTGCGGCAGCAGATCCGAAAGCGCTTGGCCCTGCTCGGTCAGGGCCAGGCGCACTTGACGACGATCAGTCGCTGATCGCTTGCGCACAACCAGCCCCTTCTGCTCAAGCCGATCAAGCATGCGGGTCATCGAACCGCTGTCGAGCGACAGGTGCCGACACAATTCGACGGGGGTATCCGTCGAAAACTGGGCAATGATGATCAGCACCTTGAACTGCGCGAACGTCACGTCATAAGGCAGCAGGTACTTGTCGAGCATGCGGTCTTTAAGCGCATTGGTGCGACCGACGAGCAGCCCGATCAGGCTGGAATCAAAATTGTCAGGGCTGAAATGTTTCAAGAATTCATCCAGATAGCTGCCTAGGCAGTGATTGCAAAATATTACTGCCTAGGCAGCCGTTGTCAAAGCATTTATTAGCTTGCTTACTAAATACGCACAAAAAAACGACCGCTGGCAAGGCGGTCGTTTTCGAAGTGCGCGCTACAGAAATCAGGCAGCGACAGGTACGCCGCTGTGAAAACGGAACTCTTCGTCAGGGCTTTCGATCAGCTCACGTTCGGCTAGACGGATCTCCTCGATCTTGGCATCGACATCAGCCTTGTCGCCGTAGCTGTAAGCCAGCTTCAAATAGTCCTGAAAGTGCCGCGCTTCGGACTTCAGCAGACCGCCATAGAACTTCGCCAGTTCTTCATCCAGGTGCGGCACCAGCGCCGCGAAACGCTCGCAGGAACGCGCTTCGACGATAGCGCCGACGATCAGGGCATCGGTCAGCCGGTACGGGTTATGGTTGCGCACGAGCTTGCGCAGCGCTCCGGCATAACGCGCTGAGCTGATATTGGCCATGGGGATCTGGCGCTTTCTGATGATGCTGATCACTTGCTCGAAATGGCGCAGCTCTTCCCGAGCCAGACGCGACATCTTGCTCAACAGGTCAAACTTGTCGTTGTACTGGAACATGAACTGAAACGCCGCCCCGGCGGCCTTCTTCTCGTTGTTCGCATGGTCGATCAACAGGATGTCAAGGTTGCGCAGTGCAGCCTGGACCCAGCTGTCAGGCGTGCGGCAAAGCAGGAAGGCTTCGATTTCGGGGATCGGGTGCATAGGCTCACAGAATGACAGAGAGACAAAGCGCGTGATTATACGAGGAGCGACGGTACCTCGCGACACAAATGCATGCGACCACCGGACAGGCCTGATCAGGCTCCGAATGCATCACGCAGAAAGCCTGGCGCGATATAACGCTGATAATGCGCCTCGGACAGCAGGAAAAACTCACGGTCGATCGCGTCACGTAACTCTGGCAGCGTCCAGTCACGAAACTCCGGCAGCAGCACGAAACCGTAAGCCTCGACCTGACTGATGACCCGCGCACCTCGTGCGATCAGTTGGTAGGCCCAGCAATACTCGGACTGATGCGGCACAAAACGGATCTTGCGCTGGGTGAGCTGGGCACGCAGCTTGTCGGCGTCGAACACTTCAAGCTTGGCAGTCATCACCTGGACCAGCAATTGCTCCAGACGTAGCCAGACCGCTCTTTTTTCGTCGTCGTTGTAGCCGTTCCAGTGGATGACCTCGTGGTGGAACCGTTTGCAGCCACGGCACACCAGATCCCCGTAAACAGTGGAGCAAAGGCCGACGCAGGGAGTTTTGATGATGTAATCGGGCATGTCGGGCAGGGCTGCGGAAGGCAAAACAGGGGCTCATGTTAGCCCTTTGTCTAAGCAAGTTCACCCCCGAAGATGTAGGGGCTAACTTACCTTTGGCGAAGTTTTGGCGTAGAATCAGCGAGCCTTTTAAGGCGCCAATGTCCGTTGGAAGCTGTTTTCAAAGCGTCACGAGCACAGTCAAGTTAATCCCGCAGTGCGGCGTCGACAGGCCATTCCCTCATCACGAATGGCCATGTCGACTGTCACTCCCCCCGCCCTGCAGGCGTAAAACTTTGAAAACAGCTTCTGTTAGGAGTCACCGATACCCTGCCAACAAGGCTCAATAAGCCTTGCGTGGGTACGGGCGATTTCTGGATGAGCGTCCCGGACACCCATTTGGGACCACTGATGAGGGTTAATACTGTGCTTGAAGCCTACCGTAAACACATCGAAGAGCGTGCCGCCCAGGGTATCGTGCCCCAGCCGCTTAACGCCGAACAAACTGCAGGCCTGGTCGAGCTGCTGAAGAATCCCCCGGCTGGCGAAGAAGCTTTCCTTGTCGATCTGATCACCAATCGCGTTCCGCCAGGCGTTGACGAAGCTGCCTACGTCAAGGCCGGCTTCCTGTCTGCCCTGGCCAAGGGCGAAGCCACCTCTCCCCTGATCGACAAAAAACGCGCCACCGAACTGCTGGGCACCATGCAGGGTGGCTACAACATCGTCACCCTGGTTGAGCTGCTCGACGACGCTACCCTTGCGCCGGTCGCAGCCGAACAACTCAAGCACACCCTGCTGATGTTCGATGCTTTCCACGACGTGGCCGAAAAAGCCAAGAGCGGTAATGTCCACGCCAAGGCTGTCCTGCAGTCCTGGGCTGACGGCGAGTGGTTCAAGAAGCGCCCGATGCTGGCCGAGAAGATCAGCCTGCGCGTGTTCAAGGTCACCGGCGAAACCAACACCGACGACCTGTCCCCGGCACCTGATGCCTGGTCGCGTCCGGATATCCCGCTGCACGCCCTGGCCATGCTGAAAATGGCCCGTGACGGCATTGTCCCGGACGTTCAGGGCTCCATCGGCCCGATGAAACAGATTGAAGACATGCGCGGTCAGGGTTTCCCTATCGCCTACGTCGGTGACGTAGTCGGTACCGGCTCCTCGCGTAAATCGGCTACCAACTCGGTGCTGTGGTTCTTCGGCGACGACGTCCCTTACGTGCCGAACAAGCGTGCCGGCGGTTTCTGCTTCGGCAGCAAGATTGCTCCGATCTTCTACAACACCATGGAAGATGCTGGCGCTCTGCCAATCGAATTCGATGTCTCGAACATCAACATGGGCGACGTGATCGACGTCTACCCTTACGCTGGCAAGGTCTGCAAGCACGACAGCGACGAAATCATCACCACCTTCGAAATGAAGACCCCGGTGCTGCTCGACGAAGTCCGCGCTGGCGGCCGCATCCCGCTGATCATCGGTCGCGGCCTGACCAGCAAGGCGCGCGCCGAACTGGGCCTGCCGGAGTTCGACCTGTTCAAGACCCCAGACCAGCCAGCCGAAAGCACCAAGGGTTACACCCTGGCGCAGAAGATGGTCGGCAAGGCGTGCGGCGTAGCAGGCGTTCGTCCGGGCACCTACTGCGAGCCGAAGATGACCACCGTCGGCTCTCAGGACACCACTGGCCCGATGACTCGCGACGAGCTGAAAGACCTGGCATGCCTGGGTTTCTCGACCGATCTGGTCATGCAGTCGTTCTGCCACACTGCGGCTTATCCGAAGCCGATCGACGTCAAGACCCACCACACGCTGCCTGACTTCATCATGACCCGCGGCGGCGTTTCCCTGCGTCCGGGCGACGGCATCATCCACAGCTGGCTGAACCGCATGCTGCTGCCGGACACCGTCGGCACCGGTGGCGACTCGCACACCCGCTTCCCGATCGGTATCTCCTTCCCGGCCGGTTCCGGTCTGGTAGCGTTTGCTGCTGCCACCGGCGTCATGCCTCTGGACATGCCTGAGTCGATCCTGGTTCGCTTCAAGGGCAAGATGCAACCCGGCATCACTCTGCGCGACCTGGTTCACGCCATTCCTTACTACGCGATTCAGGCTGGCCTGCTGACCGTAGAGAAGAAAGGCAAGAAGAACGCATTCTCCGGTCGCATCCTGGAGATCGAAGGCCTCGACAACCTGAGCATCGAGCAGGCTTTCGAGCTGTCCGACGCCTCTGCCGAGCGTTCGGCTGCCGGTTGCACCATCAAGCTGGCCAAAGAGCCGATCATCGAGTACCTGAATTCGAACATCACCCTGCTGCGCTGGATGATCGAACAGGGTTACGGTGATCCTCGCACCCTGGAGCGTCGTGCTCAGGCGATGGAAGCCTGGATTGCCAACCCGGAGCTGCTGGAAGCCGACAAGGACGCCGAGTACGCCGAAATCATCGAAATCGATCTGGCCGACGTCAAGGAGCCTGTCCTCTGCGCGCCGAACGACCCGGACGATGCCCGCCTGCTGTCTTCGGTACAAGGCGAGAAGATCGACGAAGTGTTCATCGGTTCCTGCATGACCAACATCGGTCACTTCCGCGCTGCGGGCAAGTTGCTGGATCAGGTAAAAGGTCAGCTGCCGACACGTCTGTGGCTGTCGCCGCCGACCAAGATGGACGCTCACCAGCTGACCGAGGAAGGCTACTACGGCATCTACGGCAAGGCTGGCGCGCGCATGGAAATGCCAGGCTGCTCGCTGTGCATGGGTAACCAGGCACGCGTCGAGCCGAACTCGACCGTGGTGTCGACATCGACCCGTAACTTCCCGAACCGTCTCGGTGACGGCGCAAACGTCTACCTGGCCTCGGCCGAGCTGGCATCTGTTGCTTCAATCCTGGGTCGTCTGCCGACCGTCGAAGAGTACATGGGCTACGCCAACCAGATCGATACGATGGCAGCGGACGTATATCGCTACCTGAGCTTTGATCAGATCGCCGAGTTCCGTGAAGCCGCTGCAAATGCCAACATCCCGGCACTGCAAGTGTAATCACTGCGCAAAGCGTTAAAAAAACCCCGTCCTCGTGACGGGTTTTTTTTGGCCTGAATCATCCTCGTACATATATTTTTCACATTCGGATGGCTATAGTGGCGGCCCTTGTTGGGGAGTAGCCTGCTCTTGACTCCGGTCACAGAGCGTTCGCATCAACATTCTCGGCAGCATGCCGTGGTGCGGACACCCTCTGGTTGGCGAGACCAACGATGCATCTATGCCTAAAGTCGGGCGTGTGGTTGCGTCGTTGACTCATAGCCCGACTGGATATAGCCGTGAACCCGATTTCCCTCCTCTTTCTCGCGCTTGCCATGTCCACGGACGCCTTTGCTGCGGCCCTGGGTAAAGGAGCAAGCCTGCATAAACCGCGCTTTCTCGAAGCATTGCGAACAGGCCTGATTTTCGGTGCCATCGAAACCATCACCCCGGTTATCGGTTGGGGCATCGGCCAGGTCGCCGCCCGCTTCGCTGAAAGCTGGGACCACTGGATCGCCTTTACCTTGTTGCTGGTACTGGGCCTGCACATGATCTACAACGGCATCAAGCACGATGACGATGAAGAGCAGGAAAAACCCGGCCAGCATTCTTTCTGGATTCTCGCCGCCACCGCGTTCGCCACCAGCATTGATGCGCTGGCAGTCGGCGTAGGCCTGGCGTTTGTCGACGTCAATATTGTGATTGCCGCTCTGGCGATCGGCCTGGCCACCACGGTAATGGTCACCATCGGTGTGATGCTGGGTCGGGTGCTGGGCACCATGGTGGGCAAGCGCGCTGAAATCGTGGGCGGCATCGTGCTGATCGCGGTGGGTGCAACGATTCTGTATGAGCATCTGTCAGCGGCTTGATCGACGCGATCAGGTTTGCATGCGAGCACAAAAAAACCGCATCTTTCGATGCGGTTTTTTATGGATACAACCTGTTACAGCCCGATCATACTGTCAGCGTCTGCCCGCTCATGGCCAGGTCCAGCAACTCGCGGTTGGCGACGGCATACATGGCGTAGTCCGTCCCGCTTGCTGCGCGCAGTTCAACCAGCATGGCGCGCCAGCGCTCGACCATCAGCGAATGCTGCTCCAGCCACAAGGCCAGACGCGCATCGATCTCCGAAGGACCATCGGCCATTTGCAGGACCGAAACGGTGATCGCCCGCTGTTGCCAGTCGACATCGTCACGGAATGCTTCACGGGCCAGTGCCTGCCAGTTGTTTTCTACCGGCAGACTGCTGATCTGCTGCAAGTACCAGGTAATGTCCAGTGCGCTGCCCACGGCAAAGTAGGCCTTGGCGACGTCGGCAGCGTTTTGCCCGGTCACATCGGAGGCTTCGATGATCGGCAGGAGCGTGTACAGGTGAGTCGTACCGGCCACCATGCGCGCCAGCAGTTCCGGCACACCGGCTTCGACATAAGCCTGATAACGCGTCTGCCAGATCTCTCGGGTCGGGCCTTCCAGCAGCTCATCGAGCTTGAGCCCCAGCGCGGCCAGGTGCGGACCGAAGTGAGCGACGTCGCGCCCGGCATCCAGTTCATTGCGACGACTGCGCAGGAACCAGCGTGTCGCACGGCGTCCCAGACGCATCAGCTCATCCATCAGCGCCAGCTGGATTTCGGCAGAAACCTTGTAGTCCAGCGCCTCGATCTGGCGGAACCAGTGCGGCAGATGGAAGATGTCACGCACAATCACGTAAGCACCGGCCACAGCGGCGGCACTCATGCCGGTCGACTCTTTGAGCCGTTGCACGAAGGTGATGCCCATGTGGTTGACCAGATCGTTGGCGATCTGGGTGCTGACGATCTCGCGCTTCAGACGGTGACTGCGCATGGCCGTTGAAAATCTGGCGCTCAGCGACGGCGGGAAGGCGGTTTCCATATCGCGTGCCAGATAATCGTCGTCCGGTACACGGGATTCCAGCAGTGCTTCCTTGAGGTCGATCTTGCTGTAGGAGATCAGCACCGACAGCTCGGCGCGACTCAAGCCCTGCTTCGCCGCCACGCGCTCGGCAATCTGCTCTTCGGCCGGCAGGAACTCGATGGCGCGGTCAAGCTTGCCGCGGGCTTCCAGGTCGCTCATCAGACGCTTGTATTCAGCAATCCGCTCGTAAGCGCGGCGCGCCGCCAGCGACAACGCCTGAGTCTGCTTGTAGTTGTTACCCAGCACCAGATGGCCGACTTCATCGGTCATGCTTTCAAGCAGCTGGTTACGCTGCTTCTCGGTCATGTCACCGGCCTGCACCACTTCGTTGAGCAGGATCTTGATATTCACTTCGTGGTCGGAGCAGTCCACTCCGCCCGCGTTGTCGATGAAGTCGGTGTTGGTAGCGCCGCCATTGAGGCCGAATTCGACACGGCCCAATTGGGTCAAGCCCAGGTTGCCGCCCTCACCCACCACCTTGCAACGCAGCTCGTTACCGTCGACGCGCAGCGCATCGTTGGCCTTGTCGCCCACATCGGCGTGCGATTCTTCGCTGGACTTCACGTACGTGCCGATACCACCGTTCCACAACAGATCGACGGGCGCCTTGAGTAACGCATGCAGCAGTTCGGTCGGGGTCAGCTTGTCAGCCTTGATGTCGAAGCGCGCCTTCATCTGCTCGGTGATGGCGATGCTTTTGAGGCTGCGCGGGAAAATCCCGCCGCCAGCGGACATGATGCTGGTGTCGTAGTCGGTCCAGGACGAGCGTGGCAGATTGAACAGGCGCTGACGCTCGACAAAGCTGCTGGCCGGGTCCGGGTTCGGATCGATGAAGATGTGCAAATGGTTGAACGCAGCGACCAGTTGCAACTGGTCAGACATCAGCAAGCCGTTACCGAACACATCACCGGCCATATCGCCGATGCCGATCACGCTGATGCTGTCCTGCTGGACATTGATGCCACGCTCACGGAAGTGGCGCTGCACGCCAACCCATGCGCCCTTGGCGGTGATGCCCATCTTCTTGTGGTCATAACCGGCCGATCCACCCGAGGCGAACGCATCACCCAGCCAGAAGCCGTAGTCGATGGCGATACCGTTGGCGATGTCGGAAAAGGTCGCGGTGCCCTTGTCGGCTGCAACTACCAGATACGGATCATCGTCGTCATGACGCACCACATTGACCGGCGGTACCAGCACGCCTTCCTTGAGGTTGTCAGTGATGTCCAGCAGCCCCGAGATGAAGATGCGGTAGCAGGCAATCGCCTCTGCCTGTACTTCATCGCGATTGCCGGTGGTCGGCAGGCGACGCGGCACGAAACCGCCTTTGGCACCTACTGGCACAATGACCGAGTTCTTCACCTGCTGGGCTTTTACCAAGCCCAGTACTTCGGTACGGAAGTCTTCCTCGCGATCGGACCAGCGCAGGCCGCCACGCGCCACGTTGCCGAAACGCAGGTGCACGCCTTCGACACGTGGCGAGTAGACAAAGATTTCAAACTTGGGCACCGGCTTGGGCAGCTCGGGGATCAGGCGCGGGTTGAACTTGAAGCTGAAATAGCCCTTGCTCTGCCCGTTGGCATCGGCCTGATAGAAGTTGGTCCTCAGGGTGGCCTTGATCAGGTCCAGATAGCGACGCAGGATGCGGTCTTCGTTGAGCACCTGAACGTCGTCAAGAGCAGTCAGAATCGCCTGCTCAAGACGCAGTTGCTTGTCATCCAGATCGTCGGAACCCAGCTTGCGTGCCAGATAGAAGCGGGTCTTGAACAGACGCGTCAGCTCGCGAGCAATGTCGGTGTGGTTGTTGAGCGTGGTGGCGATATAGCCCAGATCGAAGCCCAGGCGGATCTGCTTGAGATAACGCGCATAGGCACGCAGCAGCGCCACGTCGCGCCACGGCAGACCGGCAGTCAGTACCAGGCGGTTGAATGCATCGTTTTCGGCATCGCCGCGCACGATGTGCACGAACGCATCCTGCAGGGTGTCATTGAGCTGTTGAATATCGAGGTTCAGACCTTCGCCGTAGGTAAAGGCGAAATCGTGAATCCAGAACTCGCGACCATTGGCGTGGTGCAGGCGATACGGGAACTCGCCCAGTACCCGCAGCCCGAGGTTTTCCAGAATCGGCAGTACGTCGGACAGCGCCAGCGGTGTGTCGGCGTGATACAGCTTGCAATGCAACTGCTGACGGCCACCGGCCAGTGGCTGATAGAAGCTCATCACCAGCGGATTGGTTTCACTCAGGCTCAGCACATGCTGCATGTCGACCACCGCCGAATGCGCCGCAAAGCGCTCGCGATAGCCCGCCGGGAAGCCTTTCGGGAAGTCGGCCAGCACGTTGGTGCCGTGGGCTTCACCGAAGCTTTCGACCACCAGACTGGCGTAGTCGTCCTTCCACGAACGGCACGCCTGGATGACTTCGTTTTCCAGTTGAGCAACGTCGATGTCCAGATTGACTTTAGGGTCTACCCGTAGAATCAACTGCACGCGCGCCAGCACGGATTCGGAGAAGAACGTCCAGAACTCGCAATCGCTGGCTTTCAGGCGATCCATCAATACCTGCTGGATCTTCTGGCGCACTTCGGTGGAATACACGTCGCGCGGCACGTAGGCCAGACAGTAGCAGAAACGGCCATACGGATCCTTGCGCAGGAATACGCGAATCTTGTTGCGCTCCTGAATCTGCACGATGGACATGACCGTGGAGAACAATTCGTCCACCGGGGTCTGAAACAGGTCGTCACGGGGCAGAACTTCAACGACCTGCGCCAGCTCCTTGCCCAGATGCGCCTTGGCATCGAAACCGGAACGACGCTCGACCTCGGCGACCTTGCGCCGGATATACGGAATCTGCCGCACGCTTTCGCCATACACCGACGAGGTGTACAGGCCCATGAAGCGGCATTCCTTGATGACCTTGCCAGAGGCGTCGATCTGCCGGATCGAAACATAATCCGGGTAAGCCGGACGGTGTACACGGCTTGGATGCGCAGCTTTGGCAAACGACAGCAGCACCGGCTCCTGCAGGTATTTCACTGCGTAGTCTTCGATGTGCAGCTCTTCGCGGGTCAGGCCGGGACGCAGCAGTCGGGTCAGTCCCAGGAAGGACGACTCGTCATACACCAGCTGGCCGCCTTCGGCGTCGTTGCGCACTTCGAACTCTTCGTAACCCAGGAAGGTGAAGTGGTTGTCCACCAGCCATTGCAGGAAGACCTTGATCTCGGCCTTCTCTTCGACGTCGGTATTGGACTCGTTGGCATCGATACTGGCCAGCAGCTCATGCAGACGCGCCTTCATCGGCCCAAAATCTTCGACGGCGGCACGCACCTCGCCGAGCACCTGCTCCAGCTCGCGAGCCAGCACGTTCAACTCGCTGACGTTGGCGCAGCGGTCGATCTCCAGGTACATCAGCGATTCCTGCAGCACGTCCTCCCCTGCCGTGCCTTTGGGCAGCAGTTCCAGCAGTTCGCCAGCAGCGCCACGACGCACGCTCAGCACGGTGGTCTGCAGGGTGTGGATGCTATAGCCGCGACGGTTCAACTCGGTACGGACGGAGTCGACCAGAAACGGCAGGTCGTGATGCAGCACTTCAACGGCAGTGTGAGTCGATTGCCAGCCGTGGCGTTCGTAATCGGGGTTATAGACACGGACCTGCGGGTGAGCATGTTCGAAACGCTCCAGCAGACGCCATGCGGACAAGGTGCAGCCTGCCAGGTCGGACAGACGCCGCTGGGTGAGTTCGTCGAGGGAAATGATGCCGAAGAATTGCTCGGCAAACAGCGCCACTTGTGGCAGTGCCTGTTCGCTGATGTGCTGAGCCAGTGCCGCTTGCAGTTGATGCTGGAAGTCGGCCTTGCTGGCTGCGGTGAAGAACGCCATCTGTGGTACTCCGCTTTGGCTTTTATTGGGGAGGCTTGAAGAAGGTGTTGCTACCGGTGTGCCCTTTGCATCCAATTGCGCGGGCATAACCTGATCGAGTGTAAAGCTAAAGTACTAACGCGCGCTGTGTCAGGGTAGTCACATTTGAATGCCGGAATAAAAAAAGCGACGCGCATCCGACACCGTACACCACTCGTCTGCCATGCAGCTTAACGAGAGCTGACGACGCGCTGCTTACGAGGCTGCGACATATTCGGTCATCAGGTCGCGGTAAAATCCGCACGAAGGTGCCAACATCGCCCGACAATCTTTGTTCGGGGCTGGCAGAATCCACCTCACGCCTCAGTCGCATTCACCCGGAGCCCCTATGCAAATCAAGACCGCCAGCCTCATCGCCAACCCGTGCGACGACGAATACGACGATATGGCACTGCTCTGCTGCCACGCAGAAAACGGCATGCTGTTTTCCCTGACCCGTTTCCCGGACGAGAACGAAGTGGAAATCACTGTCAGCGATGACACGTCACTGAGTGTGTCCAGCCTGAAAGTCACCTTCAGTGCCGAGCGCCTGTTGGTGGAAATCGACCCGCAGGACGCGAAGCAGCTCGATGGCCACCATCAGTATGAAATTCTCCACGCCACCGAGGCAGGCGAGTTGCAGGATGTACACCGGACGTTACAGATCATTCTCGAAAACGTGGGTGAGTACACCAGCACGATCAGTTGACGGCCAAAAAAAGCTAGAGTGAGCAACTACGCCGCACAGGAGACCGTCATGAACCGAATTTTCGACGCCCACTGCCACATCATCGACCCGCACTTCCCGCTGATCGCCAATGACGGTTACTTGCCGGAGCCGTTCGGCGTCAGTGACTATCTGGCGACGGTCAGGCCATTGGGCGTTCAGGGTGGCGCGGTGGTGTCCGGCTCCTTTCAGGGCTTTGACCAGGGTTATCTGCTTCAGGCGCTGCGCCTGCTGGGGCCGGGCTTCGTGGGTGTGACTCAACTGCCCGCCAGCGTCACCGATGCGGAGCTGGACACCCTCAGTGCTGCAGGCGTACGCGCCTTGCGTTTCAATCTCAAGCGCGGCGGCTCGGAACAGCTCGACCAACTGGAAGCACTGGCCTTGCGCGTTCATGCACACGCAGGCTGGCATTCGGAGCTGTACATCGACTCCCGTGAACTGGCGCACATCGAAACCCGCCTGCGCAAACTCCCGGCGATCAGCATCGATCACCTGGGGCTGAGCGCAGAAGGACTGCCCGTGGTGTTGCGCCTTGCCGAACATGGCGTACGGATCAAGGCATGTGGTTTCGGGCGTGTCGACTTCCCGGTACGCGAGGCACTCAGGGATATCCATGCCGCCAACCCGGATGCCTTGATGTTCGGCACCGACCTGCCATCGACACGGGCACCCCGCCCTTTTCAGCCAGACGACATCGAATTGCTGATCGACGCACTGGGCGAAAGCGGCGCCCGTCAGGCGCTGTGGGATAACGCAGCAAAGTTCTACCGGCTCTGACGCTGCTGCCTTTGACGGCCAGACCCCGATCGTCCTACATGACATACATAGAACATGTAGGACAATTCCTAGTTAAATGACGTATGCGTCTCTAAATGCAATAAAAAACGCGGTAGTCATTAGTCGATACCTGCCTGGATGGATTAAAGTATCGCCCCCAGCTCAGCCGTCACCAGACACAGCTGATCACCCTGCCAGGAACCGTCACCGATGGAACATCGTGAAGCGCTGATTGCGCTGCGAACATTTCTTTCAACGCAGATCCTTGGCCAGGAAAAGCTGATCGAACGCCTGCTCATCGCCCTGCTTGCCGACGGCCACATGCTGGTCGAAGGCGCACCCGGCCTGGCCAAGACCAAGGCCATCAAGGAACTCGCAGAAGGTATCGAAGCGCAGTTTCACCGTATCCAGTTCACCCCCGACCTGCTGCCTGCCGACATCACCGGTACGGAAATCTATCGTCCGGAAACCGGCAGTTTCGTGTTCCAGCAAGGGCCGATATTCCACAATCTGGTGCTGGCCGACGAAATCAACCGTGCACCGGCGAAGGTCCAGTCGGCGCTGCTCGAAGCCATGGCCGAACGTCAGGTAAGCGTGGGCCGCAGTACCTACGACCTGTCGCCACTGTTTCTGGTCATGGCCACCCAGAACCCGATCGAGCAGGAAGGCACCTACCCGCTGCCCGAAGCCCAGCTCGACCGCTTCCTGATGCACGTCAAAATCGGCTTTCCGGATGCCGCTGTCGAACGCAAGATCCTGCAGCAGGCGCGTGGCGAAGCGCTGAATGGCGAAACCAAGCCTGAACGCCGTGTCAGCCAGCAGGCGATCTTTGCCGCACGCAAGGAAATCCTTGGTCTGTACATGGCAGATGCAGTTGAGGAGTACCTGGTGCAACTGGTGATGGCCACCCGCACCCCGGCCAAGTTCGACCCGGAACTGGCCGAGTGGATTGCCTACGGTGCCAGCCCGCGCGGTTCCATCTCGCTGGACCGCTGCGCGCGGGCACATGCCTGGCTGGCCGGGCGTGATTTTGTCAGCCCCGAAGACATCCAGGCGGTGCTGTTCGATGTGTTGCGCCACCGGATCATCCTGTCGTTCGAAGCCGAAGCTGCCGGTATCGATCAGGATCGCGTGATTCAGCGCATCCTCGACGTCGTGGCCGTCGCCTGACCCCATGCAACCCTACCTGATCCCCCAGCCGGGTATTCGCGTCAGCCTCAGCGAGCTGATCGAGATGCGTCATCGGGTGCGGGAAGTACAACTGTTCTCCACCCCGAGCCAACGCAGCCCCTTGATCGGCCTGCACCATTCAAAGCTGCGCGGTCGTGGCGTGGATTTCGATCAGGTGCGGGTCTATCAGGCCGGTGACGACGTGCGCAGCATCGACTGGCGCGTGACCGCACGCACCCAAGAGCCGCACACCAAGCTGTTCCATGAGGAGCGCGAGCGGCCGATTTTCATTCTGGTGGAACAGAGCCGCCGGCTGTTCTTCGGCTCCGGCCTGATGTTCAAATCGGTACTGGCGGCCCAGGCGGCCGCGCTGATCGGCTGGGCCGCGCTGGAGCACAACGACCGGGTCGGCGGGCTGGTTTTCGGCGATAACGAGCACTACGAGATCAAGCCCCGACGCAGCAAGCAAAGCCTGCTGCAGTTGCTCAACCGGCTGGTGCGGGTCAATCAGTCATTGCACACTGAAATCCCGGCAGACCGCGATGCGTTCGGCACTGCACTGCGTCGCGCCCGGGAAGTGCTGCGCCCGGGCAGCCTGGTTATCGTCCTGTGCGACGAGCGTGCGTTGTCCGATGCCGCCGAACAACAGTTGAGCCTGTTGTCACGCCACAGCGACCTGCTGTTGCTGCCGCTGTCCGACCCGTTGGACCGGGCCCTGCCTGCTGCCGGCTTGTTGCGCTTTGCCGAGCGCGGCGCGCAGCTGGAGCTCGACACCCTCAACCCCGAACTGCGCCGCGCCTACCGGCAACAGGGCGAAGATCGGTCTGCGCGCTGGGAATTGCTGGCGCAGAAGCTGCGGGTGTTGCTGATGCCATTGAGTACCCAGGCGGAACTCGTCGAGCAACTGCGCGAATACCTCAATGCCCGGCGTCCGGTGAAACGTAAATGAATCCGCTGGATCAGCTGGAGCCGCTGATTGCCCCTCAGGCCGTCGGTTTGTGGCCGCTCGCGCCAGGGTGGTGGTTGCTGCTGTTGCTGATCCCTGTGGCAGGCTGGGGGCTGTGGCGTTTGCGCGGCTTGCTGCCGGTCAAGGCCCGCAAGGTTCGCAGCGAACAACCGCTGGACCCGGTGCGAATCGCCGCCCTGGCGGAACTCGCCAGCCTGCCCAAGCCCTACGATGGAGCACCGGCAGGTGCATGGCTGCAGCAGATCAACGGCTTGCTCAAACGCCTGTGCCGCAACCATTACCCGCACAGCCAGAGCCATACCCTCAATGGCCGCAAGTGGCTGGCGTTCCTCGACAACCGCTGCCCGGCTGCAGGCCTGACACGCTGGATGATTCTGGTCGAAGGTGCCTACAAGCCCGAGTGCAAGCTGGACGACAAGGCCATAACCGGGCTGACCCAGGCGGTCGATACCTGGATCCGCAAACATGTTTGAGTTCGTCTGGCCCTGGGTGTTTGCCTTGCTGCCCCTGCCGTGGCTGCTGCGCGCCCTGCTGCCTGTGGCCGACAGCGGCGAGCCTGCGCTCAAGGTCAGCTTTCTCAGTGAACTCGAAGGGCTGAGCGGACGGCGCGCCAAGGCCAATCTACCGGTCTGGAGACAGCGTGCACCTGTGGTGCTGATCTGGCTGTTGCTGCTGATTGCTGCAGCGCGACCGCAATGGCTGGGCGAACCGCTACCGGTGGCTGCAAGTGGCCGCGATCTGCTGGTCGCGGTCGACGTGTCCGGCTCCATGGACTACCCCGACATGCAGTGGAAAAGCGATGAAGTCAGCCGACTGGTGTTGGTGCAGCAGTTACTCGGTGATTTTCTGGAGGGCCGCAAGGGAGACCGGGTCGGCCTGATTCTGTTCGGCTCTCAGGCGTTCGTACAGGCACCGCTCACCTACGACAGGCGCACCGTGCGGGTCTGGCTCGACGAGGCGAAGATCGGCATTGCGGGCAAGAATACCGCGCTGGGCGATGCCATCGGCCTGGCTCTGAAACGCTTGCGTCTGCGCCCGGCCACCAGCCGCGTACTGGTGCTGGTAACCGATGGTGCCAACAACGCCGGTCAGATCGATCCGATTACCGCCGCACGTCTGGCTGCTGAAGAAGGCGTGAAAATCTATCCCATCGGCATCGGCTCGGACCCCGACAAGGACGCGCTGCAGAGCGTGCTTGGCCTCAATCCGAGCCTTGATCTGGACGAGCCGACGCTCAAGGAGATCGCCAGTCTCAGCGGCGGTCAGTATTTCCGGGCGCGCGACGGCGACCAGCTGGAAAAAATCCGCGCCACCCTGGATGGCCTGGAACCGGTTGCGCAGCAGCCCACCCAGGCGCGTCCGGCGCAAACGCTTTATCAATGGCCGCTGGCGATAGCGCTGCTGCTGAGCGTGCTGCTGGTGCTGCGTGAACTGTGGCCGAACAACGCGCTGCAGCGCGTGCTGACTGTCATGCGTTCCGTCAACTGGCGTGAGCGCATCCAGAGCCTGTGGAGGTCGCGATGATCGCCTCCCTGTGGCCGCACTGGTTTCGTCCGCAATGGCTGCTGATCTTGCCCTTGCTGGCGCTGCTGATCTGGCGACTCTGGCATCGGCAGAAACGCGCCGGACGCTGGCAAATGCTGCTGCCGACGCATTTTCATGCCGTGCTGCTCAACGGCGGACGCGGCAGCAACAGCAAACTGCCGTGGGTCGCACTCGGACTGGCCTGGCTGCTGGCACTTTTCGCATTGCTCGGCCCCAGCTGGCAGCGCGTCGAACAGATCAGCCAGAAGCCGGTCGACCCGCTGGTGGTGATACTCGAACTCACTCCGCAGATGCTCGCCACCGACACCCCGCCCACCCGTCTGGAACAAGCGCGACGCAAGCTGCTGGACCTGTTGCAAAAACGCAGCGATGCGCAGACCGCCATCGTTGTCTACGCGGGCAGCGCGCACACGCTGGTGCCACTGTCCGATGATCTGGTCACCAGCCATAACCTGCTGGAAGCCATCAGACCGTCGATCATGCCCATGACCGGCCAGCGTGCGGACCTTGCGGTCCAGAAAGCGCAACACCTGCTGCAACAGGGCGCACTGGGCCAGGGGCGGATTCTGCTGATCACCTCGTCGCTGAGCGAGCAGGAGCGCCAGGGCATCCGTGCCGCGTTGCGCGGGCCGTCACCGCCGTTGCTGATCCTCGGCATCGGCACCGCCGAAGGCGCGCCGGTCATGCAGGAAAACGGCAGCCTGCTCAAGGACGATCAAGGCGCGATTCTGGTACCACGCCTGGACAGCACCGGTCTCAACGACTTCGCCGATCAGGTCGGCGGCAGCTATCGTCAGGCACGAGGCGATGAAGAAGACTTGCGCAGCCTTGGCCTGCTGGACAGCCCTCAACACATGAGCAGCGACGGACAGATCGTGCAACTCGATACCTGGGCAGACCAGGGCCACTGGTTCCTGCTCCCGCTGTTGCTGATCGCCGCCTTGGCCGGTCGGCGCGGCTGGCTGTTCTGTCTGCCGCTGCTGTTCATGTTTCCGCAGAACAGCCAGGCGTTCGAGTTTCAGGACCTGTGGCTGCGTCCCGATCAACAGGGCCAGCGCCTGCTGGAGCAGCATCGACCGGCAGAGGCCGCGCAACGCTTCGAAGACCCGCGCTGGAAAGGCGTGGCGTTTTACCAGGCCGAAGACTACGTCAGCGCCGCCCGGCAGTTTGCCGAAGGCAACAGCGCCGCCGACCACTACAATCGCGGCAACGCCCTGGCGCGCAGTGGCGAGCTGGCGGCGGCACTGGATGCCTATGAGCAGGCTCTGGACCGCCAGCCCGAGTTTCCCGCTGCACAGAACAACCGGGCGCTGGTGCAAAACCTGCTGGAGCAGGCCGATGCCCAGAAGCCTGCACAGGATGAGCAGAACAAGGCCGACCAAGGCGAAGAAGGTCAGCAAGCGTCGCAGGACCCCGGCAGCAGCGCATCGCCAGCCGATCAGAACCCGTCCCGATCGGATCAGCCCGGCACCAGTGAAAGCCTGCCTCCGGACGCCAGCGGTCAGGCCACCTCAGGCGAATCGATGGACGACGAGCCAACCACCCGTCCGCCGCTCCAGAACGCCGACAGCCCTATCACAGGCGAACGGCGTCAGGAGCTGGAACAGTGGCTGAGACAGATTCCGGATGATCCGGGCGAACTGTTACGGCGCAAATTCCGCTACGAACAGCAACATCAGGAAAAAACCCGATGAGTCGCGTGTACACCCTATTGATCGGCCTGCTGCTGGGCCTGATCAGCTTGTCGCTGCAGGCTGCGCAACTGACCGCCAGCGTTGATCGCACGCGCCTGAACGCGGGCGAAACCGTCGAGCTGACGCTGGAAACCGACGATGTGACCCAGTTCGGCAAGCCGGACATGAGCGCTCTGGAGAGCAGCTTCGAGGTGCGCGACACGCGTCAGCTCAACAGCCTGAAAACGCTGGATGGCAGCAGCCAGGCCACCACTCGCTGGATCGTTACCCTGCTGCCTCGCGAAACCGGAAGCGTGTTGATTCCGTCGCTGCAACTGGGCGAGCTGAAAAGCCAGCCCCTCACGCTCCAGGTTCTGCAGAGCGAGCCTCAGGACCCAGGCAACCATCTGGCGTCCATCTTCATCGAAGCGAGCCTGGATCAGGACAGCGTGTATGTTCAGGCTCAGACGGTCCTGACACTGCGCGTCTACCACTCAGTGTCGCTGTTCGACGACAGCAGCCTGAGCCCTCTGCAAGTACCGGACGCAAGGGTCGAAAAGCTGGGCGATTCGCGCACTTACGAAAAACTGATCAACGGCGTGCGCCATGGCGTGATCGAGACACGCTACGCGATCTATCCGCAGCAGAGCGGCGTGTTGAAAATACCGGCGCAAGTGTTCAGTGCCACGCTGGTGCAGACGTCTGCCGAAGGTTCGCAGGGCCAGGAGGCCAATCCGTTCGGGCCGCAACCGGGACGATCGGTGCGGGTCAAATCCGCCGAGGTCCCGCTGACCGTCAAACCCAAACCCGCCGACTACCCGGCCGATGTCCCATGGCTGCCCGCGCGCAGTATCAGCCTTGAAGAAAACTGGAGCCCGGAACCCGGCACCACTCAGGTCGGAGATTCACTGACCCGAACCCTCATACTCAAGGCCGAAGGGCTGGCCGGCGCGCAGTTGCCGCCGTTGCCGGCCACCGAAGTGCCTGGCCTGCGGCGTTACCCGGACCAGCCACAACTGCGCAATCTGCCCAGCGAACGCGGCCTGATCGGTACACGCGAAGAACGCGAGGCACTGGTGCCGGGCCGTGCCGGGGCGATCGACCTGCCTGCCGTCGAAGTGACCTGGTGGAATACCCGCGAAGATCATCTCGAACACACCAGTCTGGCTGCCCGCACCCTGAAGATCAGCAACAATCCCGGCCTGGCAGTGGACACACCGGTGAGCAACGATACGGGCGTGACCGTGATCGGCCCGCCGGTCTGGCCGTGGCAACTGAGTACCCTCTTGTTGGCCTGCACCACCTTTTACGGCTTCGCCCTGTGGTGGCGGGCCCGTGGACAGCCGGCAATCGCCCGGACCGTGCAGACCGGACCGAGCCCGCGTAGCGTACTGGACGACCTCAAACGCGCCTGTCTGGCCAACGACCCTCAGGGCACCCGTCAGGCACTCGACGCCTGGGCACGCCAGCAGCCGGAAACCCTGGCTGAAATGGCAGCGCGTTTCGTGCCGCTGTCAGATGCGCTGGACGGTCTGAACGGCGCGCTGTACAGCGAAACCGGCAAGCTGTGGCTGGGTGAAGACCTCTGGCGCGCCGTGCGCAAGTTGCCCGCCGCCGAACATATTCAGGACCCGGCAGGTGATGCCGGGTTGCCGCCGCTGTATCCCAAGTGAGGATGCGGCTCCGGCAATACCTCTACACGACAAGGTAAACCAATGCGTCTGTTTCACACCTCTGACTGGCATCTGGGTCAGAACCTGCATGGTCAGGAAAGGGATTTCGAACACGCCTGCTTTCTGACCTGGCTGCTGGCCCGTCTGGCCGAACGAAAACCTGATGTCCTGTTGATTGCGGGCGACATATTCGACACGGTCAACCCGCCGGTCAAAGCGCAGGAACGCCTGTACGACTTCATCGTCAACGCCCACGAGCGGCAGCCGCTGCTGACCATCGTGATGATCGCGGGCAATCATGACTCCGGCTCGCGTATCGAGCTGCCCGCGCCGCTGATGCGCCGTTTGCGTACCCACGCCCTGGGCAGAGTGATGTGGCTGGACGATGGCGTACTGGATGCCGAACGTCTGCTGCTGCCTTTGCCGGACGCCGAAGGGCATATCAGAGCCTGGTGCCTGGCGCTACCCTTCCTGCGCCCCGCCGAAGTCACTGGCCCGACGCTTGGGGATGATTACCTGCGCGGTATCGGTCGAGTGCATGAGCTGCTGATCGAGGCAGCCGACCGCAAACGCCAGCCAGGTCAGGCTTTGATCGCCATCAGCCACGCCCACATGGCAGGCGGATCGGTCTCGGAAGACTCCGAGCGCAGCCTGATCATCGGCAATGCCGAAGCGTTGCCTGCCAGCCTGTTCGGGCCAAGCATCACCTATGTCGCGCTTGGCCACCTGCACAAACCGCAGCGGGTCAACGGTGAGGAGCGCATTCGCTACAGCGGTTCGCCGATTCCACTGTCATTTTCGGAAATCGGCTACCAGCACCAGATTCTCGAAATCAACTGCGACGGCGAAACGCTGACCAGCGTCGAGCCTTGCCTGATCCCCCGCGCTGTGAACCTGCAACGCCTGGGGCCTGCACCGTTGGCCGACTTGCTGGTGCAGCTCAAGGCATTGCCGGACATCGACCTGCTCGCCGACCCGGATCGTCAGCCCTGGCTGGAAGTCCGTGTGCGCCTGGATGAACCGCAACCGGACCTGCGCAACCAGATCGAGGCTGCGTTGCAAGGCAAAGCCGTGCGGCTGGTGCGCATCGGTGCCGAATATGCTGGCAAAGGCAGTGCCGACGGCAACGAAGGTGAGGCCGGGCTGATCGAACTGGACCAGCTTACGCCTCAGGAATTGTTCAGCCGTGCCTGGCAGGACAACTTCGGCAGCGAGGTCGACGAACAGACGCTGACCGATTTCGCCACGCTGCTGCGTGAAGTCCAGCAGGAGAGCGAACAACCATGAAAATTCTTGCCATTCGCCTGAAAAACCTCGCCTCGCTGGCCGGACCGTTTGAAATTGATTTCACTGCCGAGCCGCTGGCCAGCGCCGGACTGTTCGCAATCACCGGCCCGACCGGCGCAGGCAAAAGTACCCTGCTCGATGCCTTGTGCCTGGCGCTGTTCGGAGCGATTCCGCGGTTGAGCAATATCGGTCAGTCCAAGGTCCCGGACATCGACGGCGACATCACCACCAGCGACCCGCGCACGCTATTGCGCCGTGGCACGGGCAGCGGTTACGCCGAGGTAGACTTCATCGGCATCGATCAGCGGCGTTATCGCGCCCGCTGGGAAACCAACCGCGCGCGCGACAACGCGACCAAAAAATTGCAGGCCAGCCGCCAGACCCTGACCGATCTGGACAGCCAGCAGGTGCTCAGCAATCAGAGCAAGCGTGAATTCGAGCAACTGGTCGAAAGCCGTCTGGGTCTTAATTTCGAGCAGTTCACCCGTGCCGTGATGCTCGCCCAGAGCGAGTTCAGCGCCTTCCTCAAGGCCGACGACAAGGAACGCAGCGAACTGCTGGAAAAACTGACCAACACTGCCATCTACAGCCAGCTCGGACGGCGCGCCTACAGCAAGAGCAAAGAAGCTGAAGACGCCCTGAAAACCCTGACCGCGCAGGCCAGCAACATCATCCCGCTGGCCCCGGAGCTGCTGGCCGAACTCGAGCAGCGCCTAAGTGATGCGCAGCAGCAGCTAAAGGCCCATCAGGCACAGCAACGGCAGCTGGAAATCAAACAGCAGTGGCTGATCGAACTGCACCGCTTGCGTGACGAACAGCTCGCCGCTCAAGAAGCGCTCAGCGCAGCCCATCAGACGTGGAACGATCAGAGCGAGGCACGTCAGACCCTCGGCCACCTGGAACGCCTGGGGCCACAACGCCATCGGTTCGCACGTCGGGACACGCTGAACGCCCAGCTCAACCCGCTGGCAGAACAGATTCGCCAGCATCGGCAACAGCAGACTGCGTTACAAGATCAGCAGCAACAACTGGAAACCCGCCGTACTCAGGCGCAGGCCAGCCTGCTCGACGCCCAGCAAGCCCACAGCAGCGCAAGACCGCTGTTGCAGCAGGCTTTTGACGTACAGAACACCCTTAACCACCTGGCCCGTGAATTTGCCAAAGCGTCCGACCTGCACCAGCAAAGCGGGCAGCTCTGCGCTCAGGGCCACGCCAGCCTGCAAACCCTGCTCGACCAGCAGCAACAGGTGACCATACGCCTTGAGCGTATTGCCGAACAATTGCAGCGCAGTGACGACCTGGCACCGCTGGCCCAGACCTGGAGCGCATGGCGTGACCGGCTGAAATCCCTGACCCTGATCGCCAATCGCCTCAAGTACGGGCAGAGTGAACTGCCCGCGCTCCAGCAACGTGCCAGTGCTGCCGAGCAACAATTGACCGAACAGCGTAACGCTCTGGAACTGCTGTACCGCGAAGCCGACTGCGAAGTGGAGGCCGTGACCGAGCAGGTGCAGATTCTCGGCAGTCTGTTGCAGGACAATCGCAAGCAACAACGCGCCTTCGAAGAGCTGGCGCGTCTGTGGGCCAGTCAGCAGGAGGTCGACCGGCAGCTTGCCGATCTGGCGCAGCAGCAACAAGGCGCTCAGCAGCAACGCGAACAGCTCAATAGCGAAGGCATTCGCGTTCGTGACGAACTGACCGTTGCCGAGCAGACCCTGACCGTCACCCGACAACTGCTGGAGCGTCAGCGTCTGGCCCGCAGCGCCAGCGTCGAGGAATTGCGTGTCCAGTTGCAGGACGACCAGCCCTGCCCGGTCTGCGGCAGCATCGAACATCCCTGGCATCAGCCGGAAGCGTTATTGCAAAGCCTCACACAGCACGACGACAACGAGCAGGCCAGCGCGCAGAAAGCGGTGGACCATCTGACCGAACAGCGCAATCAATTGCGAGAACAGGTTGGCGGCGTGATCGCCCGCCAGAAAGAGCTGCTTCGCCAGCACGAGCAGCTTACCCAGCGTCATCAAGCCCTGGCCCCGGACCTCGCATCTCATCCCCTTGCCGCTCAATTGCTCGACCGCGACACCGGTAAGCGTGACGGCTGGCTGAGCCAGCAGTTGAGTCAACTGAACCAGGTCATTACCCGTGACGAGCAACGCCAGGAAGCCTTGCTGACCTTGCAGAAAGACGCTGCCCGCCTGCAACAGCAACTTCAGGCAGCGAGTGAAGCCAGCCAGACCGCTGCGGGCCATGTTACCGAGCAGCTAAAGCAACTGAAGGCCGACGAGCAGCGGCTGGAAGAAGAACTGACGGCATTCACGCCACTGGTATCACCCCAGGTGCTTGAAGGGCTGCGCAGTGACGCATCGGCGACGGTGATGCAGCTTGAGCAGCAGGTGACCCAGCGTCTCGATCAACTGGAGCAGCAACACGAAGAGCAGCAGGAACAAACCGAGCGCCAGCAGAAGATCGAGAAGCAGCAGGCGGAGCAGCAGACTCGCCTGCACCGCCAGACCGAACTGGCGCAAGAAGTCACCCGGCTCGACGAACAGCAGCAAGCCAGCCAGCAGACACTTGCCGGACTGCTCGGCGGGCACGCTACGGCGGAGCAATGGCAGCAGACCCTGGAGCAGACCACAGAGCAGGCCAGACAGGCTGAAAGCTCGGCGGCACAGGCTCTTCAGGATATCCATGACCAGTTGGTGCAACGGGTTGCCGAACTCAAGTCAGGGCAGCAGCAACAACAGTCCTTGCAGCAGGAACTGGCTGAACTTGATGTACAGATCAGCGAATGGCGCGGCCAGCATCCAGAGCTGGACGATGCGGCGCTCGACAGGTTGCTGACTTACGATGACGCGCATGTCGAGCAACTGCGCCTGCAACTCACTAGCACCGACAAAGCGCTGGAGCAGGCAAAAGTGTTGCTGCACGAACGCGATCAGCGCCTGCAACAGCACCAGGCTCAACACGCTGATGAAGGCGACAGTGCGCAAATGACAGCCGCGCTGCAACAGGCTAATGAACAGTCGGCACTCGGCGAACAGCATTGCGCCGATCTACGCGCAGAGCTCAGCGAGGATCAGCGCCGCCGCAACGCCAACAGCGAGTTGCAGGCGCGCATCGCCGAAGCCAACGGCGAATACCTGCGCTGGGCGCGTCTGGCGTCGCTGATCGGCTCGGCTGAAGGTGACAGGTTCCGCAAGATCGCCCAGGCCTACAACCTAGACCTGCTGGTTCATCACGCCAACGCCCAACTCCGCCAACTGGTGCGCCGCTACCGCCTGAAACGCGGCGGCAGCATGCTCGGCCTGCTGGTCATGGACACCGAAATGGGCGACGAACTGCGTTCGGTTCACTCGCTGTCCGGCGGGGAAACCTTCCTTGTCTCGCTGGCACTGGCGCTGGGCCTCGCCTCGATGGCTTCCAGCACCTTGCGCATCGAGTCACTGTTCATCGATGAAGGTTTCGGCAGCCTCGACCCCGAGTCACTGCAACTGGCAATGGACGCACTGGACGGCTTGCAGGCGCAGGGCCGCAAGGTCGGCGTGATCTCACACGTACAGGAAATGCATGAGCGGATCCCGGTGCAGATCAAGGTGCGTCGTCAGGGCAATGGGTTGAGCACAATCGAGGTGGGTAGCTGAGAGACCTGTGACGCTGAGTGTCACAAACGGCATTCCCCCGCTGGAGCGTGAGGACCGACAATCTCGACTATCGTGCGGCGCTCCGCGTCGCACGATAGTTCTGGACGCTCTGCGTCCTGTCTTGAATGCGCCACCGCCATCAGCGCTTTCGCGAACAGGCTCGCCTGACATTCCGTGCATGGTCTGCCGCGCAGTGGGCAGTAAGTCGCAGGGACCTGTGTGGGCGAACATGCTCGCGAAAGCGTGACGGCTAATGAATCATCGAGCGGACTTGTGATCCAGCGCTGCGTAGAAATTAGCGCTCTGTTGCAGGTATTTAGCGGTGTAGGTCTGAGTGGCGTGAGTTTTCTTGTCACTGACGTCGACACTGGCACTGGCCGGAAGCGCGACGCTCGCCGAGATAGCGGATGCAGCGATGATGGAGAAAATATTGAAATTCATGTCGGTCACCCCTCTAGTCTGTCTGTACGCTGGTTTGATGCCTTGACCGTCTTGGCCGTGACTCAAACTTACGCCCGAGGGTGATTCAGCAGAAATCTTTTGTAGCACTAACCCATATCATCAAGAATGATAACGGCCCCAGCCCTTGTATCGTGCGGGCTGGAGCCGAAGCGGATTACTTGTCCGTCAGAAAACGCAGGTAGGAAGGTGCATCTGCATCGAATTTCTGTACCGTTTCACCGATCTTGCCGCTCTGCGGATCACGGCGTACGGTCACGATCTGGTTGCTCTTCTGATTGGCGAACAGCATGAACTTGCCGGTCGGATCGAAAGCGAACTCGCGTGGTTCCTTGCCTTCCAGGGAGCGACGCTGAATTTCTTCAAGCTTGCCGCTGGCCTGATCGATGCGGAATACCACGACCTGATTCGCGTCACCGCGATTGGTCACGTACAGAAACTTGCCATCGGGTGAGGTGTGCAAGGCGCCTCCACCGTTTTTCTCCTCCACACCCTTGTTCTTCATATCAACCAGTTGGGTCTGCTTGAAGACGCCGTCGTGGTAGTCAAACACTGCGACCTGCGCGGTCATTTCCAGCACCAGCCAGGCATGCCTGCCATCACCACTGAACAGCGTATGACGTGGCCCGCTACCGCCAGGCAACTGCACGGTCGACTCCTTGGCTGGCTGCAATGGCTTGGCCTGGCTCGCGTCGTACTGATAAACAAACAGCTTGTCAGCGCCCAGATCGGCCGTCACCACGTACTTGTCATCCGGGGTCGGCACGGCCAGATGCACATGTGACGACATCTGCCGCTCACCGTTGACCTTGCTTCCAGGACCCAGCGGCAGCACCTGAACGGCTTCGCTCAACTGACCGTCCTTGCCCACCGGCACCACGGTCAGCGCGCCGCCCGGGTCCGGGTTTACGGCGTAGTTGGCCACGAACAGGTAGCGACCGTCGTAACTCAGGCTGGAGTGCGTCGGTTCTTCACCGCGGCTTTGAACCTGATTGATCGGCGTGATCTGACGGGTTTTCGGGTCGATTGCAAAGCTGCTGACCTTACCCACCACGTCTTTTTGTCCGGGACCGTTTTCATTGACCGCGAACAGGTAGCGCTGGTCTCTGGAGACTGTCAGCCACGACGGGTTTTCGGCTTTGACCACTTGCAGTGGCTTGGCATCGATCATCCCGGTTTCGCTGTTGAAGGCAAAACGGTAGATCCCTTCACTCTTTCCTTGTGTGTAGGAACCCATCAGCAGTTCAGTGTCGGGCATGGTCTGGGCCTGCACGGTAAAGGCGCTCATGGCACTGGCAATCGCCAGCCATGGCAGAAGTTTATGGGGCATGGGGGCATCCCTTTTTGTGGAAATTATTGATGCCTGTTACGGCACTGTCGGGTCTATGACAGCGCCAGCCCGCATTTACTCACTCGTCCCCGGAATCATCTTCATCAGAAGGGGTGAAAGCGTCCAGGCAGATGATCCGGTGATCGGCGTTACCGTCATTGATCACCCAGCTTTGCAGCGATTCATCGAAGGTTGCAGCGTCGACTTGCGTCCTGGTGAAGCGCCATACCTTACGCTCGCGGCCGTCCATGCATTCGATGTTCAGTTCATCGCCCAGAGAAAAGTCCCAGGCGTGCAGACCGTCGATTTCCAGCATGGTGGTGGCTTCGAGGGCGGCGAGCAGTGTGATGGGCGTGGTGGTCATGAGATTTATCCGGCCAGCAAAAGCGCGAATGATAGGGCAAAAGGCAGGCGCAGATACACTGATCTGCGCTGTGAGACAGCCAAGAGCGGACGCAGAGCGCCCAGAAAGGCATGCCAACGCAAAGCGCCGGCACGATGAGCAATCAAACAGGTACTACTCGCCGGCTCTCAGAGCTTGCCGATGCCGCCCGGCTGAAACACTGGCTCACTCGGTGCCAGACCGTTGACCAACGGCTGGCCGAACTCGGCCTGGCTGACCTCGAAGCGATCCCCCGGCTGAGTGCGCACGCCGTCGGCAAACGACAGGGTCGCGGTGCCGAAAAAGTGCACATGCACATCACCGGGCCTGAGGAACTGGGCGTATTTGAAATGATGATATTCAAGGTTTTCCAGGCTGTGGCACATATTGGCCTCGCCGCTTAGGAACTCTTTCTCCCACAGCACTTGTCCGTCGCGCCAGATCCGGCTGGTGCCCGTCAGGCTCTGGGGCAGTTCGCCAACGCGCAGCTCCGGCCCGAATGAACAGGCGCGCAGTTTCGAATGCGCCAGATACAGATAATTGCGACGCTCCATGACGTGGTCGGAATACTCGTTGCCGATGGCGAAGCCCAGCCGGTAAGGCTTGCGGTCATGACCGATCACGTACAGGCCACTCAGTTCCGGCTCTTCCCCGCCGTCTTCGGCAAAGGGTGGCAATGAAAACGAATGCCCCGGCCGCACGACAATGCTGCCGTCACCTTTGTAGAACCATTCCGGCTGAACACCCGCCTGCCCCGCCGCTGGCTTGCCGCCTTCCACGCCCCATTTGAAGATGCGCATGGTGTCGGTCATCGTGGCTTCGTCGCCGGACTGCTGGTGCATCTTGTCGCGCGCCGACGCGCTGCCCAGGTGCGTCAGCCCCGTACCGCTGACCAGCAAATGCGCCGGGTCAGGATGGTCGAGCGGCGGCAGAATCCGCAGTTCTCTCAGCAGTTGCGGGTAATCGTGGGTCTCGCCCACGCCACGCTGTTCGACCTGACGCGCCAGCACAGAACCTGCCTCGATAGCCGCCAGCGCCAGCTCGCGAACACTCTCGACACCCAGTACCTCACGTACCTGATCACCGTCGACCAGCCCGACCCGGCGCTGACCATCACTCAATTCAAATTGCACTAACCGCATGAAATACTCCTTACACAATCATTGAAAACGCCCAGGTCGACTGCTTCTTGCCGCTTAAAGCGTGCAGCTGTTCATCTGGCACTCGCCGCGAACTCGTCTGCCGGCAGCACATGCTTGCGCTCCAGCACGTGATAAACGATCCCGGTCAGCAGCAGCCCGAACACCATCACGCCTGACAGGAAGTACAGGCCCGACGCCAGACTGCCGGTGATTTCCTTCAACGCACCAATCACGAACGGGCCGATGTAGCCGCCCAGATTGCCGACCGAATTGATCAGCGCGATACCGGCTGCAGCACTGGCACCGGCGAAGAACCGCCCCGGCAAGGTCCAGAACACCGCCGTGCAAGAAAACAGCGCAAAGGCCACGACACACAGCGCAGCCAGTTGCGCCACCGGCATGGTCAGCCAGGCACTGCAGAACAGGCCGATGGCCCCCAGCACATACAGCACCGCCAGGTGCCCGTAACGGTCATTGAGCCGGTCGGAACTGCGCGGCACGATCAACAGGCCAATGATGCCGAAGATGTAGGGCACCGAAGATACGAAGCCTGTCGTCAGGTCACTGCCACCAAACTGTTTGATCAGCGTTGGCAACCACAGGCCCAGACCGTAGATGCTCAACGTCACCGGCAGATAGAAAAGCGCCAGCAGCAGCACACGCTTGTCCTTCAAGGCGTGCAACGGATTGCCGTGGCGAGTCTGACCGTATTCTTCCAGGTCCTTTTTCAGTTCGCCGGTCAGCCAGTCTTTCTCGGTCTGATCCATCCACTTGACCTGCTGCGGACCATCCGGCAGCCAGCGCAGCACTGGCCAGGTGAGCAGAATCGCCGGAGTACCGATCACGATGAACAGCCACTGCCAGCCATGCAGACCGAGTATGCCGTCCATCCCCAGCAAACCACCGGACACGGGGCCGGTGATCATCATGGCAATGGGTTGCGACAGAATGAAAAGGCCGAGGATCTTGCCGCGATGACGCACCGGAAACCACTGGGTGATGTAGTACAGCACTCCGGGAAAGAAGCCCGCTTCGGCCGCCCCCAGCAAAAAGCGCATCACATAGAAACTGTGGGGCCCCTGCACGAAGGCCATGCCGATGGTGATTGCGCCCCAGGTGATCATGATTCGCGCGAACCAGCGGCGCGCGCCGAAACGCTCGAGCATCAGATTGCTGGGGATTTCAAGCAGGAAGTAGCCGATGAAGAACAGCCCGGCACCCAGACCGTAGGCAGCATCGCCGATACCAATGTCCGCGCCCATGTGCAGTTTGGCGAAGCCCACGGCAGAGCGGTCCACATAGGCGATCAAGTACAGCAGGATAAGGAAAGGAATCAGTTTGAACGTGATGCGGCGTATAAGCCGCAGTTCCTGGCTCATGTAGGCGGTCTCCCATTGTTTTTGTTATGGAACCTGCGGGGATCGCCTCTGTGCCTGGAGGCTGAATGAAGCTGCACATGCGCCAGGATGATCCCTCGTCTGCGATCGACTATATAGTAATACTATTTGAACTGACAACTCTTCCAATACGCGTTTTTTAGGCTTACCTTAGCCAGCAGCATCGCCATTAAGTCTTACAATAAGAGAGCCGATCATGTCTGACTCCGATAAAAAACCGACCCTCCGTTCTGCCCAGTGGTTTGGCACCGCCGACAAGAATGGCTTCATGTACCGTAGCTGGATGAAGAACCAGGGCATTGCCGACCATCAGTTTCAGGGCAAGCCGATCATCGGTATTTGCAACACCTGGTCGGAGCTGACCCCCTGCAATGCGCATTTCCGGCAGATCGCCGAGCACGTCAAACGTGGCGTGATCGAAGCCGGTGGCTGGCCGGTGGAGTTCCCGGTGTTTTCCAATGGAGAATCCAACCTGCGCCCGACGGCCATGTTTACCCGTAACCTGGCGAGCATGGACGTCGAAGAAGCGATTCGCGGCAACCCTATCGATGGCGTCGTGCTGCTGACCGGTTGCGACAAAACCACGCCTGCCCTGTTGATGGGTGCTGCCAGTTGTGACATCCCTGCCATCGTCGTGACCGGTGGACCGATGCTCAACGGCAAGCATCAGGGCAAGGACATTGGTGCCGGAACCATCGTCTGGCAGATGCATGAGTCGTACAAGGCCGGGACCATCAGCCTGGATGAGTTTCTGTCCGCCGAAGCCGGCATGTCGCGCTCGGCAGGCACCTGCAACACCATGGGCACGGCCTCGACCATGGCCTGCATGGCCGAAGCGCTGGGTACTTCATTGCCGCATAACGCCGCCATTCCTGCTGTGGATTCGCGCCGTTACGTGCTGGCGCACATGTCCGGCATGCGTGCGGTGGACATGGCCCGCGAAGACCTGCGCCTGTCGAAGATTCTCACCAAGGCGGCGTTCGAAAATGCGATTCGGGTCAACGCGGCCATCGGCGGCTCGACCAACGCCGTTATCCACTTGAAAGCCATTGCCGGACGCATCGGCGTCGATCTGGATCTGGATGACTGGTCACGGATGGGCCGTGGCATGCCGACCATCGTTGACCTGCAACCTTCCGGACGCTTCCTGATGGAAGAGTTCTACTACGCCGGTGGCCTGCCTGCCGTCCTGCGGCGCATGAACGAAGCCAACCTGCTGCCCAACCCCGACGCACTGACCGTGAACGGCAAAAGCATCGGCGAAAACACCTGCAATTCACCGATCTATGGCGAGGATCAGGTGATCCGTGCGTTGGACAACCCGATTCGCGCCGACGGCGGCATCTGTGTCCTGCGCGGCAACCTCGCGCCACTTGGCGCTGTACTCAAGCCTTCAGCTGCCACACCGGCATTGATGCAGCACCGTGGCCGTGCGGTGGTGTTCGAGAATTTCGAGATGTATAAATCGCGGATCAACGATCCGGATCTGGACATCGACGCCACATCGGTAATGGTCCTCAAGAACTGCGGACCCAAGGGTTATCCGGGTATGGCCGAGGTTGGCAACATGGGTCTGCCAGCCAAACTGCTCGCTCAGGGCGTCACTGACATGGTGCGTATTTCTGATGCGCGCATGAGCGGCACGGCTTACGGCACGGTGGTTCTGCATGTGGCACCGGAAGCCGCAGCGGGTGGCCCGCTTGCCGTGGTTCAGGAGGGCGACTGGATCGAACTCGACTGTGCCGGCGGCCGCTTGCATCTGGACATCCCGGAAGCCGAACTGGCTGCGCGCCTCGCCGACTGGCAGGCCCCGCCACAATTGTTGCTGGGCGGCTATCGTCAATTGTACGTGGACCGGGTGATGCAGGCCGATCAGGGCTGCGATTTCGATTTTCTGGTCGGCTGCAGGGGTTCCGAAGTGCCACGCCACTCGCATTGAACGAAACGGCGGTCGCCTGACGCAGGTGGCCGCCGCAACCGTTTCGCGATGGTATGATGCCCAGCAATCACCGCCAGGACCGAATTGCGTTCTCATGGATTACCGAAAGCCTTCCGACCGTAAAAGCATGCACGCGCGCATTGTCCAGGAACTGGGCATGCAGATCGTATCCGGGCGTTTCAAGCCTGACGAAAAACTGCCTCCCGAAGCGCTGCTCTGCGAAGAGTACGCCGTCAGCCGTCCAGTGCTGCGTGAAGCCACACGGGTTCTGGTCGCCAAGGGGCTGGTCTACTCGCGCCCGCGTGTCGGCACAGTGGTCAAGGCCCGACGCGAATGGCACCTGCTGGACCCGGATGTGCTGCATTGGGTCATGCAAAGCTCGCCACAGAATGAATTCTTCAACCTGCTGACCAGCGTACGCGCTGTCATCGAACCGGCGGTTGCAGCACTGGCTGCGCAACATGCCACGGACGCAGAAATCGAGTCGATCCACGAAGCCTACCTGCGCATGGAAGCCGCACCGACGCCGGAAGACCTGCTGCAACCCGATCTCGACTTCCACAGCCGCATCGCCGACGCCACCCACAACGACCTGCTGGCGCACTTGTGCAACATGCTCTCACTGGCGTTGCGCGAAGCGCTCAAATACTCCAACAAACGCCCCAATCTTCACGAACTGGCTATGCCCCGCCACAAAGCCATCCTCACTGCCATCCAGAACCGCGACGCACTGGGCGCACGCCATGCCTCGCTGGTGCAACTGGACGATGCGCGCAATGCGCTGAGCGTAGTATTGGGCGGCGGTTGATCAATCGGTTCAACTGAATCGATCACGTCTTGGGTCTGTCTGTTCGTCGTGTTTATCAATCAAGCAGGGCGAACCCTATCGATTACCGATACCCACCTCTGAGTATTCTATTTCTGTGGGATATATCCAGCCTATATGTAAGAGCTTTATCAACCCAGCGTAAGCTCAGCCCTTAAATACCATAAATAGCGATCTGCCATTTCCGAAAACATAAAGTAATGATATCTCTCCTTGCACCTTAATTAAAACGCCGCGCCTGTTCATACACGTCGATTAGAAAAATCAGACGTCAGGGATTCGTGCGGCCTGCAGAAAACATTACTCAGGGAGAGTTGCATGAAACTTCTGGCCATCGTCCAGGGCGATACTACAGACCACGGAGGGTCTGTTATCAATGGCGATCAAACAACGCGCATCAATGGTTTCCCCGTAGCGCACAGGGGCTGCGACGTCATCTGCCCGCTACATGGCGCCAGCAAAATCATCGGCGAAGAAAACAACTTTCATATCGAAGGAAATATCATCGCACTGGAGGGCAATCTGACCAGTTGTGGGGCTCGGTTGATATCCAGGCAACAAAACTTCTTTTGGATCGAAAGGCGGTCCAGTGCTGTGGGGGCTGCGCCCGACAGTTCGGCCGGCCTTCATCAGGAGGTGGCCAGCGACGAAGGTGTGGTGCACGGCTGCGTACAGGCCATTGATTCGTTGCTGAGCCCGCAGAACTCAATGGCATGCGACGAACGTTTTCGTCTGTTCAACCAACAGCGTTCCAGCCTTGGCCATCTGGGCTATGTGGTGATGCAAGACCAGCGCTGCACTGCCGTCGGCGCGCTTGACCTGCAAGGCTACAGCCGCAGCCATACAAGCCCCGCGGTCACCGCTCTACAACTCGCAACCACCGCCCCTTGGCCGGTCATGGAGTAACCCCGATGTCCCTGAACGATTTCCAACGCACCAACGCCTTGGGCCCCGACACCTTCTACGCCTTGCCGCAAGGAGCCTCACATACCTACGCCCCGACAGACACCCCGGCCAAAGAAGTCATTATCCAAAGCCTGGCCCTCTCCCGCATCCCCGGAGCCATGCGCAACATGGGTTGGAACACCGCAGCGGCGCTGATGCAGCGATGGTTTGACAGTCCAGCGTGGGAGATGCCGGAGGAGTGGAAGGAGCGAGAAACGCAGCCTGACCCAATGAGCCTGTCTCCCGCGCAGTGCGATGAAAGCATCGTGAAGATGGAATGGGCAATGCAGTTTGAGCGATGCAGGCAGGCTGTTGAAGTGGCTGAGTCAAGATTGAATACAGCTAACGCCGTCAATCGACTGAAAGAACTGCTAAAAGAAGCTGGCTGGCGTGATCACATTGACTGCCAACTGGGTTCAAACACGATGTCCGCCAGACAAATGGACGCTTGTTCTCAAGTAAACTTCGCTAAATTTGGTAGTACATGGAGCACGCTGGATGATATGTACGGAGCATTGGGCTTTGCAACGATGAAAATTGGTGTAACAGGAAAAACCTTTAGCAAGGAAATTTCTGGCACCCAACATCGCCAGCATTACTTTCAAGTTGAGCAGGTAGGTCTTTATATCCGAGATCATTACGACTTCAATGGCATACAATACTTGGGCACATGGACAGAAGATCGCGTACTCACCAAATCGGAAACACTCATAACATTGCACCCTCAAGGAAACTTAATAATCAGATTGAAAGATGGGCCCTTTGCTGCAATAACAAACGCAAACTTTCGAAATTATCGTGTAGAAAAAATCAAAGGGGGCGACTTCATAATTTATTCGGACATCCTGTGGAAGAAATCCGATCAAATCATTGAGCTAGGGACATGGCTATGAAAAAATCATCTCGCACAATAGTATTTTTTTTGTCATACGTCATCATCGCAGGCGGTCTCTGGATAGCTTCTGAATGGTGGGAAAAAGGACTGGCTGAAAAATCGAGCGGCCCGCATATAAGTCCGGGCGGATGTTATCGGGTAGATATATTTAAACCATTTTGGGTCTTACCTATGATGTTTCATCGAGAATCCGATCCCAACGAAGATCGACCACCCACGTGGTTTCCCTGGTGGGGTTACCCAGCCTTTTTTCGACTTTATGATCACCGCACTGGCGTATTGATTTCAGAGACGAAGATTTACGATCTGGAATCAGCGGGCGATAAACTGTCGTGGGGAAGTGGATCGGGAGTGGTAATGTCCGGTTTGATCTTGATTGGCCCCAATCTCCCTGATTGCATGGGTGATCGCCCTACTCGCATGAACCCTCAATAACGAGGGCATCACGATGCTGGACATTTTTAAATGATCGTTCCAACGCTCCGCGTGGGAATGCCGTTCTGGACGCTCTGCGTCCTGTGCCAAGTAAGCAGCGCGGTGCAAATTTGTGACGCAGAGCGTCACTAACTGCATGCCAACGCAGAGCATTGGCACGATATTCATCTTGAGGCGTAAGTCATCGTCCCAACGCTCCGCGTGGGAATGCCGTTCTGGACGCTCTGCGTCATGTGCCAAGTAAGCAGCGCGGCGCAAATTTGTGACGCAGAGCGTCACTAACTGCATGCCAACGCAGAGCATTGGCACGATATTCATCTGAGGCGTAAGTCATCGTTCCAACGCTCCGCGTGGGAATGCCGTTCTGGACGCTCTGCGTCCTGTCCCAAGTAAGCAGCGCGGCGCAAATTTGTGACGCAGAGCGTCACTGACTGCATGCCAACGCAGAGCATTGGCACGATATTCATCTTGAGGTGTAAGTCATCGTTCCAACGCTCCGCGTGGGAATGCCGTTCTGGACGCTCTGCGTCATGTGCCAAGTAAGCAGCGCGGCGCAAATTTGTGACGCAAAGCGCCACGCACTGCGTGCCAACGCAGAGCATTGGCACGATATTCATCTTGGGGCGTAAGTCATCGTTAAAAGGATACCGGGTTACAGGCCGCCCCAACCTCAATGCGAAAACAACGAATTCCCCACCTTCCCCGCCATCTTCTCTGGCTTGATCAGGAACCGCGCCAGCGCGGGCAGCAGCCACAGTGCGCCGAACATGTTCCACAGCAGCATGAAGGTCAGCATCAGGCCCATGTCGGCCTGGAACTTGATCGCCGAGAAGATCCAGGTGCACACACCGATTGCCAGGCACAGGCCGGTGAACAGTACGGCTTTGCCGGTGGATTTCAGCGTTTCGTAATAAGCCTGCTGTAACGGCAGGCCAGCGCGCAGGAAGCTTTCCAGGCGGCTGTAGATGTAGATGCCGTAATCGACACCGATGCCCACTCCCAACGCCACCACCGGCAAGGTCGCGACCTTGACGCCAATGCCCATGAACGCCATTAGTGCGTTGCCCAGTACCGAGGTCAGTACCAGCGGCAGGACAATGCACAGGGTGGCTGCCCATGAGCGGAAGGTGATCATGCACATCGCTGCCACGCAGAGGTAGACCAGCACCAGAATCACCAGCTCGGACTGCTTGATCACTTCGTTGGTCGCCGCCTCGATCCCGGCGTTGCCGGCAGCCAGCAGAAACTGCAGGTCCGGCGTGTCATTGTCTTTGGCGAAGTCCTGAACGGCGTGCACCGCGCGGTCGAGGGTTTCGGCTTTGTGGTCATTGAGGAATACCAGCAGCGGTGCCAGCGAGCAATCGGTGTTGTACAGGCCGTCGGCGCGGGCGATGGAGTTGTTCAGCACGTCCTTGTTGCGCGACAGGCTTTCCCATTTCAGATTGCCCTCGTTCATGCCTTTGATGACCTGTCTGGAAACGGTCACCAGCGAAATGGCCGACTGCACACCCTGGGTGTTCTCCATCTTCCACGCCAGTTCGTTGATCGCCGAGAGCGTCGAATACGCCGAACAGCCCTCGGGCGGTGTCTTGACCATGACCACCAGCACGTCGGAACTGGTCGAGTAATGATTGATGATGAACGCGTTGTCCTTGTTGTAGCGCGAGTCCGGACGCAGCTCGGGGGCTCCTTGGTCCAGATCGCCGATCTTCAGGTTCTGGCTGTACCAGAGCCCGCCACCGAAGGCCAGTAATGCCAACACGATCGATACCGGCGCGACTTTTGCGCTGGCAAAGTTCGACAGCAGTCGCCAGAAAGGATGCTCGCAGACCGCATCCTGTTTGCTGCGGTTCACCGCCCGTTTACTGATGCCTGCGTAGGAAATCGCCACCGGCAACAGAATCAGGTTGGTGAACACGATCACCGCAACGCCGATGGACGCACCGATGGCCAGCTCGCGGATTACCCCGATGTCGATGATCAGCAGCGTGATAAACCCCACTGCATCGGCCAGAATCGCGATCATGCCGGGCAGGAACAGCTGGCGAAACGTGCGACGTGCAGCGGTCAGGGCATTGTCAGCCTCACTGGACTGCAGGGCGATACCGTTGATCTTCTGTACGCCGTGAGAAATACCGATCGCGAAGATCAGGAACGGCACCAGCATGGAATACGGATCGATGCCGAAGCCGACGACATGCATCAGCCCCAGTTGCCAGATCACTGCGATGAGTGTGGTGCTGAGTACGGCGATGGTGCTGCGGATGCATCGGGTGAACCAGATCAGCAATACCAGCGTGATCAGAAAGGCAATGCCAAAGAACATGACTACCATGAACAGGCCATCGATCAGGTCGCCGACTTTTTTGGCGAAACCGACGATGTGAATCTTGATGTTTGGGTTCTGCGCCTGGTACTTGTCGCGAATCTTCTCTTCAAGCTGATGGGAGAATTGCTGGTAGTCCAGGGCCAGCAACCTGCCCTGGTCTGCCGGGTCCGGGTAGGACTCCTGCAGCGGCACATCGATGATGCTCGACCTGAAATCGTTGGCGACCAGTCTCCCGACCTGTCCGGATTTGAGCACGTTGTTGCGCAACTGATCCAGGCTGGCGTCCGAGCCGTCGTAACTCTGCGGTATCACCTCGCCCCCGGCAAAGCCCTCTTCCGTCACTTCGGTCCAGCGTACGCTGGGGCTCCACAGCGACTTGAGACCGGAGCGGTCTACGCCGGGGATGTAAAACACTTCGTCGCTGATCTGGCGCAGGGTCTCCATGTAGTCCTTGGAGAAGATATCGCCATCCACCGCTTCGACGGATATACGCACGGTATTGCCGAGATTCGCCAGGTCGTTGCGGTGTTTCATCATGTTCTGAATGAACGGATGAGACAGCGGGATCATTTTCTCGAAACTGGTGGACGGCCGGACCTGAGTGGCTTGCCAGAACAGGAAAATACTCGCCAGCAGGCAAAGGATGATCACCGCCGGGCGATGATTGAAAATCAGGCGCTCAAGGAAGGTTGCCTTGTCATCTGAATATTGCGTGTGTTGAAGAGTGCTCATGCCGGAATGTCCCCGCCCTGAAAGGTCTTATTGTTGGGTCGTATCGGCGCCCGTCGGCGAGGTGATGCGCACGCCGCCTTGTCCTACCAGAATCAGATTGCCTTGCAGGTTGCTGGTAACGCCGGCCAGCGAAATGCGGTCGGGACGATTGAAGACCTCGAACGTTTCGCCGTCGTCATGGCTGCGCATGACGCTGCCACCGTTGCCGACCAGTACCAGCGAACCGTCAGCCAGCAGCGTGGCGCTGGCCAGACCGAACTCGACCGGGCCACGCGCGCCTTTCAATTCGATGGGCTGCCAGCTGTCACCAAAATCGCTGGAGCGAAACAGGTTGCCGCGCAGACCATAGGCCAGCAGCGTGGAAGGCTGAGCGGTGCCGATCACGCCGAACAGCGAGCCTTGATAAGGACCTTGAAGTTTCTCCCATGTCTGTCCCTCGTCACTGGAGCGAAACATGCTGCCCGCCTCGCCGACGATGAACAGGCCGGCATCTTTGACCTGAGCGATGCTGTTCAGGTGATACTGGTCTTCGTTGTCCAGGCGCTCGCTGACATCCTCCCAGTGCTGACCGCCATCACCGGTGCTCAATAATGCACCGTAGGCGCCCACGGCAAAGCCGTTATCGAGGTCCTTGAACCAGACGTCCAGCAGCGGGGCCTCGCGCTTGAGGTCCTCGAACTGCTTGCTCCAGCTCTTGCCGCCATCATTGCTGGCCAGTATCTGTGCGTCATGCCCCACTGCCCAGCCATGCTGTTCGTCCACAAAAAACACCGCCGTCAACAGTTGGCGGGTCGGCACGCGCGCCTGGCTCCAGCTCTTGCCTTGATCGTCGGAAAACAGAATGTGCCCGTGATCACCCACCACGACCAGGCGCGCGCCGGCATGGGCCACGTCCAGCAACAAACTGCGCGAAGCTCTGGCCGATTCGACAGCGTAGACAGCCTTGTCTGCGGAAGTCGCTGCACTGGCTACCGAACCGGAGTCGGCCGTTGCAGGCAGCACAAAGCATGCAGCACAAATAGCCAGGTACATGCCCGTACATGACCGGATGCGCAGATGGAAAAACTCACGCATGGACTTCTCCCCTCTTATTATCAGGTGAGCGTTATCGGATTCGGGTATCCGTCAGCTCGACTGACTCCGATACCCACAGCCCTCCGGCGTTACCCGTCTGGAAGACCGGTCATCCTAGGCAGTTTTGCAAATGCCTGACAATCGACATGTCGTTATCTTTTGTTAAGCGCACAGAATGTGATTGACGGATCATCACGACAGTTGATCGAACGGGTTAGCCGAGACCTGTCAACGAATACCCCTGCGACGCAATGCATCAGGTTTGAAAGCGTTCATACCAGGCGCAGGCTGGGAAAAATCACTGGTGCCGGGCTCCTGATTGTCTAGGTTCTGTACGTGATAACGGCGTGCCTGCAAGTCGTGAAAGACATCCAGCGCAGACCATGTGGTGGGTAACTCGTAATAGTTTTTCAGGTAGGCCATGGAGACCCGCCACAGCTGTCCGCGACCGTCATACTGATCGACAATTGCAGCCTGCCAGCTGTCTTCATCCAGATACAGGGTGCGCCGCGAATAGACGTGCCGTGCCGTAGGTTTGAGGGTGCCCTCGACCACCCAGACACGGTGTAGCTCATGGCGTGTGTAAGCAGGGTTGAGGTGACCGACCTGCAACAATTTTCGGTAACTGATAGAGGGACTGGATATCCGGTAGTTGTTGTAAGGAATGTATATTTCGCGTTTGCCCAGCAACCTCCACTCGTAACGGTCCGGTGAACCGTTGAACATGTCGGTGTCATCAGCGGTGCGCAATCCCTCCGAAGCCGGGATCGGCATGTCGTAAGCCAGACTCGGCGCCCGCCTTACCCGACGTTGTGCCGCACTGTAAGCCCACGCCTGCCGAGGCTCCTGCACCTGATCAAGTGTCTCGTGAACCAGCACGGCGGAGCCGGCCATCCGTGTCGGACACTGGATAAATGACAGGTAATAAAACAGTACGTTGTCCAGACTGGCAAAACTGCCAGCGGGATCATAGAAACGGAACAGCACTTCCTGACGCGAGGTGTTCAATTTGAAGCTGCCGTCGCGCTGGATCGCAACTTCCGACGTACGTCGCACCACGTAATGACCGCGGTAGCGGGCAATGTGATTCCACACGGCCTGAATACCCTTTTCCGGCAGAGGAAACGGAATACCTCCATAGGCATCGACAAACCCGTTACCGCCACCGATCAAGCGGGCTTTTTCCGCATTACGACGGGTGTTGTCGTATACCCACTGGGGTGCCGATCCGGAACGTCGAGTGGTGTACACCGGCATCTGATAGCTGTCCGGATAGGTTTCGAACATCGCCACCTGACCAGGCGTGAGGTGCGTGCGATAGTGCTGCATGTTGGCGTGGGTAATGGTGAACAAGGGCTTGTCAGCGGCATACGGGTCCACATGCCGTGTGCCGGAGCCCTCGTATCCGGGCGGCGGGCGGGTGATGCCGCCGCTCCAGGCCGGGATGGTGCCGGTCGCGTTACCCGCCACCTCGCCTCCCAGCGGTGTCAGACGTTTTCCGAGCAGCGTTGCGTCGACTGCCAGGCTGGTATTGATCGCGAGCAGTATCGCCAGTGCGATCCCCAGCAGTTGTTTCATGAGCATGTTGGCTCTCCTTGCGTGGCCGGTCCGGGACAAGTGTCTGGCGTCCAGGCCAATGGTATTTCCGATATAAACGGCGTGTGATGAGAGGCGTATAGCGTGGCGGCCTGGTAATAACGAGTTATTAAACGGACGAACACAGTCAACTTCACCAATGATCCCGCGAACGCGGTGCAGGCAGGCATGAGCCTGTAGGAAACTTCCTGAACTTACAGCGCACTGTTACCGATAAAGCACCCACCGGGACCGCCCCAGCAATGCAACGCAAATGCCAATACGTGTAAAAAAAACAGATTAAAACGAAGCGTCCATACAGATCAGTTAATGGCCGACTGTATTGATAACGTCAGGATTGAAAATACGATAACGTTCGTTTGATTGTCAGACATCTCATCAGCAAAGCGACCGACTGAGTCCATTCATTATTGGCGATATAGCAGGTCGGTAACAGCGAACGTGTTACGTGCCCCGGGCAAGTAACACTTATCGAGAATACCCGCAGCTCAATCAATGACAACGTGAGGCAGGAACCGACTGGTGTCTTTGGTAATCAGGCTGTCATCTTCGCGAATGCCTATTCCGGAGGCCAGATCGCCGATGACCCAGGAGCCGATCAGCGTGTAACTGTCAGCAAATCGCGGAAGCGGTGAATACGCCTGCAGAATGTAAGGCGCGTCGGTGTAAGGCCCATCGACTGAAATCAGCTGATCGCCAAGTGTGCGCATTTCGATGTTGGCACCCTCGCGGGAAAAGTAAGGCTTGCGCACGCAGCCTCTGGGGACCGGCCGGGTCGGATCCTGATCGACGCAAGAAGGCAGCAGGTTCGGATGGCCTTCATTGAACTGCCACAACAACGGCAGAATCCCCTTGTTGCTGAGAATGGCCTTCCAGGCGGGTTCAACGAACTGAGTGCCGCTGCCTGGCACGTGCTGGCCGAACTCTTCGTGAAAGATATGCTCCCACGCGTGAAGCTTGAACAGCCGTTCGATCCAGCGCCCGTCCAGATCGACAAAACGCCCCTCGGCATTGAGCCCGATATCCTCGATATCGATATGCCGGGCATCAATCCCAACGTGCGCCGCCATACGCCGCAGAAAATCGGTAGTGCCACGGTCTTCGACAGAGCCCGACATCGCCGAAAAGTAGAACGGACTCGCGCCCGGAAACTCGGCGAAGGCCCGAACCAGGTCCTCGGCAATCGAATTGAACTGACTGGCGTGCGCAGGCAGAACGCCACGCGCCATCTGCTCATCCAGCCAGAGCAACTGAAACGCACCGGCTTCCATCAGACTGGTCGGCGTATCGGCATTGATTTCGTACATCTTTGCCGGTCCCGTACCGTCGTAGGCAAAGTCGAAGCGCCCGTAGAGATGCGGATGCCCATCCTTCCACGAAGCACGGATCACATCGAAGAACGCTTCCGGGATCGCCAACTGGTGCAACAACGCCTCGCTCTCTACGACCCGGGCGACCGCGTCCAGACACATCTGGTGAAGTTCCTGCGTAGGAGCTTCAAGGTCGCGGGTAATCTGCTGTTCGGTGAACAGGTAATACCCGCGCTCATCCCAATAGCGCTCGCCGTCGATGGTGTGGAAGTTGAGCCCTTCACGCTCCGCCGTGGCGCGCCAGTCCGGGCGTTCCTCGATGCTGATCTTTTTCATGACCGACCGTCAGCCTCCGAAACTGCTACTGCCACTGCTGCTCTTGCCGCCCCAGCCGCTGCGTGCCGACGCCTGACTGCCGAAGCCGCCACGCGAGATGGTCGATGATACCGACGACGAGCCTGACCCCGAACTGCCAAGGTTGCGCCCAAGTGTGCTCTTGCCATAGCTGCGGTCCGGGCTGGATTGCGCTTGGGTCGAACGCCCGAACGTCTTGCCTCGATCGATCTGGCTTGGCAAGGACGAGCTGTAGTAGCCACCGCGGTCATCGCGAGTCTGGTAAATGGGCTGCGAGTAATAGCGGTTATTGCCAAAACCGTTGCTGAGCAGATTACCGATCAGCAGCCCGGCCATCAGCCCGGTGGTACCACTCATGCCTGCGGGGGCGGACTGAGCGGCTTCCTGATTGGCCCGGTCCAGCGCCTCTTTGGGCACACGGCCGGAAAAGCCCAGCTCGAAACCGCCGAGCTTCGGCATGTACTTGCCGTCAGAGGTGACCTGGCAATAATCCGGCACGAAGTCCGCGTCGCAGGAAGCCTTGTCATCGTAGGTCGGCGCTATGCGGCGATGGTCGGATAGCGCCTGCATGTAGGCGTCCGAACAGACATTTACCGGCACCTTGGCATCGACGCATTCCTGCACCGAGCTGAAGTTGGCCTGGGCATTGAAAGTGTCCTTGTCTTCCGACGGACCGCAGCCGGCAAGGGCCAGGGGAAGCGTACTGGCGAGCACCAGCTTTACTGAACTACGTCTCATCATGAGTCTCCTTGTTCAAGGCCGCCATCAGACCGAAGGGGTCATGCAGGCTGCATTGAGAAGACCGACGCTGATCGCGACACTCGCCGAATAGATAGCTGCCGCCATCTCGCCCTTGGCAATGCGTGTCGACAACCCCTTGAGTACAAGGCTGGTAACGCCGAACGCCAGCAGTTGCACAACGGCTGCAATCACTGCCCAGACGATCACGTCCAGAATACTGATGCTGTAACTGATGATGTTGCTGGCCGGCAGTGCGAAACCGATCAGCGAACCACCCAGCGCCAATGCGGCAGCACTGTTGTTCTCGCGGATCAGCGCAAACTCCTTGTGCGGTGTAATTCTGCTGTAAATGAACTGGAACAGCGCAAACAGGATGGCCGCCACCAGAATGTACATGACGAAGCCAAACACGGCAGTGGCATTGAGCGACATACGCAGCGCGTCGATCATGAAGATTTCCTTGTCAAAGAACGTTGATATCGGTGGATTGCAGCGTTATGCCAACCGCCGTGGTGAGCGTGATGCTGCCCTCCTCGTCCTCCTCTACGGAAAACAGCAGAAACTCACGGCGGTTGATCAGACCCGTTTCGCGGGCATACAACATGCTCAGGTGTTTGACGCGATACGCGGCGTCCGGACTGACGATGTCCTCATCCAGAGGCGTCAGCTCGGTCTGGCCGGGCGACGTGCCCCACTGCCGTTCGAACACCTCGCCATCGTGCTCATAGGTGGGCAGGCCGATCTTCGACGACGGGCCGGTCAGGCGCAGCAACTCGTTCTTGCTGGTGATCGGCTCGACACTGTAGTAACCGAACAGGATGATGTCCTGCACGTCCTGCGCAGAGGGGCCGTTGCTGACCACCTGCAAAAAATAGTCCTCGTCATCGAGGTAGAAACGATGAAGCGCCATCGACTGGCCGAGGTCGACATTCCCCACGGCCCAGACCTTTTCGTCGCCAGGAACAACCACCTCCGAGTGGCCATCGAGCAACAGCTTCAACGCACTGTCCAGACACAACATACGACCGGAGGCCAGGCCAAGCGGACTGACCGTACCGACGGACTGTGCGCCATCCCCGCCGGCTGCCTTGGGTGCTTCCAGCCCCATGGCACGTTTGAACCAACTCATAGTGCATATCCTTGAAGACCGGAATAAACCAACGGTTTGCGAAACGGGCTCAGTTCTGCGCCAGCAACGCCCTGGAATGCATCAGCCACGCCACACCAATACCGGCAACGGCCCCGGCAATATGTGATTCAAACGAAACACCCGTCACCGGTACGAAGCCAAAAATCAATCCGCCGTAGCCTGCCAGCACCATCAGGGCCAGCAACAGGCTTGCAATACTGCGTTGATAGCACGCCCGCGCCAGCAGATAAGACCACAGGCCGAAAATCAACCCGCTTGCCCCGACATGAATATTACTGCGACCGAACATCCAGACCAGCAACCCGCCCACCAGACAAACCAACCCCACCACCCACGCATAGCGCCTGACACCCTCGGTGGCTACCAGCCAGCTGAGCACAATGAACGGCAACAGATTACTGAGCAAGTGCTGAATCGAACCATGCAGAAACGGCGCAAACACAATGCCACGCAACCCGGTCGAACTGCGCGGCATGATACCGAAATGGACCAGGCTGTTACCGGTGACCGAGTTCAGCACTTGCACGGCGATCATCACTGCCGACAGCGCGAGGATGACGTTGAGTCGTCTGGAAAACTCCATTCACCCTCCTTGTCTGCGCCGCTGCTCCGCTTACTGGGACGGTGTCTGGTTTTTGGCTTTGAGGCGTGCCAGCACATCTTGCGCGCCGCCACTTTTGGCCCCAATCCCGGCATCCTGCAGACGACGCTCCAGATCGCTGCCGCTGGACTGGCTGGCCAGCTCCTCGGCCGCTTCGAGCTTGGCGTCCTGTTCGTCCTGGCGTTGCTTGAGACGCGCCAGCGACCCTACCGCGGTTTCGACGGCACCACTGGCACCGCCGGTTGCGGTTGCCGTTGCAACGCGAGCCTTTTGCACGGTTTCACGGGCCTTGGCCATCTCGACCTGCTGCTTGAGGCTCTTGATTCGCGATTCGGCCTTGATCACCTGATCCTGCAGCAGGTTGACCTGCTTACTGAACTGATCGGCCAGTTCCTGCTCCTGATCACGCAGGGCTTCGATCTCGGCAATCTTGTTTGCACATTCGACAGCCAGGGCTTCTTCACCCTTGTTCAGGGCCTGCATGGCGCGGCCTTCCCAGTTGGCAATGCTGGTGGCGTGCTCTTCAAGACGCTGTGCCGAAAGTTTGTGCTTGGCCTTGATCGTGATCAGCCCGTCGCGGGCCTTGACCAGCGCGTTTTCGGCGTCGCGGATTTCCTGGTCCAGAATGCGGATGGCATTGGCGTCGGCAATCGACTCGCCCACTTCGGAAGCGCCGCCACGAACAGCGGTCACCAGTTTTTTCCAGATACTTGTCGTCATGAATGTTCTCCGCCTGACAGCGCTGTTCAGTAGATGAAATGATCTTCAAAAGCGTCGGCCGCACGGATCACGTTGTCCGCGAGGGTGAGGATTTCCTGCACCACGACCGTGAGCGACGATGCCGCGCTCAATGCGCCGAACAGGCAGTAGACTTCCTGACCGCCGCCCAGCTTTTCGATGCCGACCGAGGACAGCGGGAACAGGTCGCGGCTGCGCAGGACCACGTCGTTGAAAGCCTGCACGTTCTTGATCTTGTTCACTTCGATCAAGGTCGCGTCAGCGAGAATCTGCTCGCCTTCCACGGCGATGTAGATCGGCAGGTCGCCGTAGTCGGCCATGGTCAGCCTGATCCCCGAGGCATCGCCCTCGGTCACGTCGAGCTCGATCTTGCCGTTCGTCACCAGCTCCAGTTCGCTGAGTGCCTTCTGCAGAGAGCTGATGGTCCAGTGGGTATTCTCGGTCATGAAATCCTCCAGTTTTATTCTGTCGCCCAAAAAGGGCTGTCTCAGGGCTTTTTCAATGCCACGCAGGGCATCGACGTTCTCGGGCCGTATCCAGAATTCCCGCTTGACCAGCCCTGCTTCCTTGAGTCGCAAACGCATTTCACGCATGTAATCGGTGGAGCTCTTGGAAACCCTGGCCTGGACTGCTGCGTTATCGCCTTGGATCTTGCGAGGCATAGGCGCTTCCCCTTGTCACTGCCGTGGATCAGGTGAGCAACGTAGCAGATGTTTTCGAGGATGGATATACCTCACATGTGAGATTTTTTACGGGCAACCTTTGCGTGTGAGCCCTTGTGGGAGTGGACTTGTCCACGAAGACGGATCACCAGGCACCGAATGAATCGGTACAAAAAACTCAAAAAAAGCGCCATCCACATCAGCAGATAGCGCCTTTCTCCTGAGCCCTAACCACGCACTCAGCACCGCATCACCCATTATTCAGCCAGGCTTTTGCTCACCACTTCATACACATCTGCCGACAGTTTGCCGGAGGCAAGGATGCGCTCAAGCTCGGCCTTCATCAGCGCCTGACGGGCACTGTCATATTTACGCCAGCGGGTCAAAGGAGCCAGTTGGCGAGAAGCGATTTGCGGGTTGAGGGCATTCAGCTCGATGACCAGATCCGCCAGGAAGCGGTAACCTGAACCGTCTGCTGCATGGAAGTTGATCAGGTTCTGCCCAGCGAAGGCACCGATCAAGGCGCGGACCTTGTTCGGGTTTCTGATGCTGAAGGCCGGGTGCTTCATCAGTTCCTGCACGCGCTGCAAGCCACCGGGCTGAGTGCTGGCCGCCTGGACACTGAACCATTGATCCATGACCAGCGCGTTGGCTTTGAAGTTCTCGGCGAACACTGCAAGTGCCTGGTCACGCTCCTCGGTAAAGGGCGAGTTGACCAGCACCGCCAATGCCGTCAGGCGCTCGGTCATGTTGTCGCTGGTATCGAACTGGTCGATGGTCGCCGTCAGCACCTCCGGCTTGCCGCTGAGCATCAGGTAAGACAGCGCAATGTTCTGCAGGGCACGCCGTGCGAAATGCGCTGCTTCCGCGACATAAGGCGTGACTTTCGAGACCTCACGGTTGGCTTGATAACGCGCCAGCAGGCCATCGAACAGCCCTTCTGCCAGCTGCTGACGGGCAAACTCGCGAGCCGCGTGAATAGCGTCGACATCTGCTACTTCACTGATTTCGGCCAGATAAGCCTCGCCTGGCAGCGAAAGCATTTCTGCCACCATCGCCTGATCGAGCTGCTCGTCCGCCAGCACGGTGCCCAGCGCGGTAATCAACCGCTGATCCATGACCAGCGGCTGACCTTGCTGATGCTGAACGATCAGTTCCTGTAACACCTGAACCGACAATTGCTGGCCGGCGTCCCAGCGATTGAAACCATCGCTGTCGTGCTGCATCAGGAACATCAGTTGATCGCGGTCATATGGAAAGCTCAGCCTGACCGGCGCAGAGAATCCACGCAGCAGCGAAGGCAAGGGCTTTTCAGCGACGTCGACGAAGGTGAACGTCTGCTCGGCTTCGGTAACCGACAGCACACGTGTGGTGCCGGTAGCGGCCGTTTCGTTTGCCAGACGCAGGGCCACTTCGGCACCTTTGCTGTCCAGCAGTCCCAGCTCGACCGGTATCACGAACGGTTGCTTCTGATCACCGGGCTGACCCGGCGTGGTCGGGCAGCTCTGGCGGAAGGTCAGGCTGTAGGTTTTTGCAGCGGCGTCATAGGACTCGCTGACGGCCAGGCGCGGCGTACCCGCCTGGCTGTACCAGCGCTTGAAACGGGTCAGATCGACACCGTTGGCGTCTTCCATGGCTTTGATAAAGTCGTCGCAGGTCACGGCCTGGCCATCGTGGCGCTCGAAATAAAGGTCGCTGCCCTTGCGGAAGCCCTGGGCCCCCAAAAGGGTGTGAAGCATGCCGACCACTTCCGAACCCTTTTCATACACGGTCAGGGTGTAGAAATTGGAAATTTCGATAAAGCTGTCCGGGCGCACAGCATGCGCCATCGGCCCGGCATCTTCGGCAAACTGGTGAGTACGCAGATAAGCCACGTCCTGGATACGCTTGACCGTCGCCGAGTTCATATCCGCAGAGAAACCGGCATCGCGGTAAACCGTGAAGCCTTCCTTGAGCGATAGCTGGAACCAGTCGCGGCAGGTCACGCGGTTGCCCGACCAGTTGTGAAAATATTCGTGGGCGACGATCGCCTCGACACGCTGGTGTGCCGCATCAGTCGCGGTTTCGGCACGCGCCAGTACGGCGCTGGAGTTGAAGATGTTGAGGCCTTTGTTCTCCATCGCACCCATGTTGAAGTCGTTGACCGCAACAATCATGAAGATGTCCAGGTCGTACTCACGGCCATAGGTTTCTTCGTCCCAGCGCATGGACTTCTTCAGACTGGTCATGGCGTGCTGGCACTTGTCGATGTTTTCCGGCTCGACGTAAATGCGCAGGGTCACTTCCCGCTGACTCATGGTGGTGAAGGTGTCTTCGATGCACCAGAGATCACCGGCCACCAGCGCAAACAGGTAAGCCGGCTTCATGAACGGGTCTTCCCAGGTCGCCCAGTGCCGTCCGCCCTCTTCTTCACCGCTGGCCACCGGGTTACCGTTGGACAGGAGGATCGGGAAGCCCTGCTTGTCGGCGCTGACCGTGGTGGTGAACTTGCTCATCACGTCGGGTCGGTCGAGGTAGTAGGTAATCTTGCGGAAGCCTTCGGCCTCGCACTGGGTGCAGAACATGCCGCTGGACTTGTACAGGCCTTCCAGCGCGGTATTGGTTTCAGGATGAATGCGCACCGTGCTGTCAACCGTGAACCGTTCAGCCTGAGGGTGCAGCGTCAGGTGATCGTCCGTCAGTTGGTAATCCGCAGCGCTCAGCTCCACGTCGCTCAGTTTGACCGACACCAGTTCCAGATGCTGACCGTCCAGCACCAGCGGCGGCAGACCTGCACCGCGCTCCGGGTTGCGGCGCATGACCAGTTGGGCATGCACCAGCGAGTGGTCGTCGAACAGTTCGAAGGTCAGGTTCGTCTCGTCGATAAGGTACTCGGGAGCCTGATAGTCCTTCAGGTAAATCATTTTCGGTTGTTCGGTGCGCATGCTGGAATCCTTCTACTGATGCACGGCCAGTTGATAGGCCGTGTATTTGCGAATATTGATCACGCCGGTATCGAAAATCAGGTATTGGCCCTTGATCCCCAGCAGCGTGCCCTCGGCAATCGGGTGCTTGTCCAGGTTGAAGCTGACTATCTTGGCTGGATAAGCCTCGACCGGGTAACGAAACTCGACAGGCTCGGCGTCATGTAGCAGTTGGATGGCTTGCAGACCGAATCGTTCTTGCAATCCCAGCAGTCCCGCGCCGCAACTGTCGAACAGCTCCTGACGAATGGCCTTGAGGTCTACCGGCTGGGCATCGCCCTTGAGCAGGGCACGCCAGTTGGTACGGTCGGCCACCTGACTGCGCAGCAGGTCTTCGACAAAGCCGGACTGCTGGCGGGTAGCCACGCGCAGAATCGGCAACGCCTGGCTTGCGCCCTGATCCAGCCAACGGGTCGGCAACTGCGTTGAGCGGGTAATGCCGACCTTCACGCCTGACGAATTGGCCAGATAGACGATGTGGTCCGTCATGCAGAACTGCTCGCCCCACGCCGGATCGCGACAGGTGCCCTGATCGTGATGGCATTTTTCCGGGCTCATGATGCACATGTCGCATTGCGCCAGCTTGAGCATGCATGGGTAGCAATAGCCCTGGCTGTAGCTGGATTTGGTCTTGCGCCCGCAATGACTGCAATGAATGGCGCCGAGAAACTCCAGGCGCAACGTCTTGCCGATCAGCGGGTTGACCGCAATTTCAGTATCACCAAGACGAAAAGCGTATTGCACACACGACGCGTCATCCTGACGCGCCGACATTTTGTTGACGGCTCCGCGACCAATTTCGATCAATGAATTGCATCCGATTTGAACAGAATATTGGGCACTGGCGCTGATTTGGAGGCGCATTCCTGCGGCCCCATATAGCCGGTGCGCTGGTCTTCAGGCAGGTTCTGCGCTTCCCAGGCGATCAGCGCCTGCAAAGACAGCTCGCGCTGCTCCTGAGTCAGCTTGCGACCGTCGGACCATTTACCGATTTCCACCGCCAGTTTCAGGCTCTCGTAGATATCCGGGGTGATGTTTTCGATCATTTCTATAAAAGACGACATGGCGCGCTCCAGAAAATAGCGGATTATTTTACGCCTTACGGCGCGCGAGCGCACCGCCCAGGAGGCCGGTGACACAACCGATGACCAAACCGCCGACATGTGCGCCGTTGGCGATTTCGCAAAAGCCGAGCATGCTCACCAGCCCGGACAAACAAAGTGCCAACCAAATCAGCATCATGATCAACACCCCGCGCGGCAGACGGTAGACCGGATTGGGTGCCAGCAACTGGAAGATCCAGCAATGGCCGAGCAAACCGTACAGCACGCCGGACAAACCACCGAACAGGCTCGGGCCGCTGAACAGGTATTGCACATAATTTGAAACGGCTGAAAACAGCAGCGTGAGCAGCAACAGCGCCAGGCTGCCCTGACGAATTTCGATACGCCGCCCCAGTTCCCAGAACCACATGCCGTTCATGGCCAGGTGCAGGATGCCAAAGTGGATCAGCATCGGTGACACGATCCGCCACCATTGCCCGTCGGCCAGGCTGGCGGACAACGGCAGAAATGTCGCGTATTCGCCATTGATACGGAAATCCTGAAAGGTCAGCCAGCGGATCACCTCAAGGTTGTCGCCCAGCAATGTCATGCCAGCCACAAGCAAGGTGACCAGCAACACCAGAGCCGTCACCGGGCTGTTACGTAACTGTTCAATCAGGCCTGGCGGCTTGTAGGCGGGGCTCGGAGTGTCATGCGCCAGTTGAAAATGCTCGTCGCCTTCCGGAAAGCGCGTGTACAACTCGCGAACTTCGTCAGCCAGTCGCGGCGCGTCCGGTACCCAGAGCACTTGCTCGCCCGCCTCTTCGCTGACCCGGTGGGGAATCCGCAAGCGCTGCAGCAGGCTCACAAAACCACTCAGGTTGGTGGTCAACGGCAAACGCAGAACTGCAACAGCACTCATTCTGAAACCTCGGGACGCTGCACGTCGACCCAGACGAACTTGTCCGGGTCGATCTGTGTTTCATGGTCCAGCCGATAAGCGACCAGCTTGCCATAGAGCACGGCACTGTAATCCAGACAGGCCAGGTTCGGCCGGATCGGCGCAGGGATGCCGCTGCGCCAGTAATGGCCGACAAACAGCAGCGGTTCATTGATGCCGTACCGCAACAATGCGTTTTTTTCGGACGTGGAAAGCGGCGTCTTGGCGACGCCTTCGGGTAGCGCGTCCGGCTGAAAGACCACATCGCCATAGGTCTGCGGGTCGTCTTCCCAGAACTTGGTACGGAAAAACTCACGGGTCAGCCCATCGCCACCGGTCAGCGTCAGGCCATGTGGCAGACGCATGTCGGTGCCGCGCAACAGACGGTTGAAGACGTTGCTGGCGAAGCTGCCGGGCACTGCCGACGCCTGGACGAAATGCCTGTCGATACAGCCATTGCCATGCAGGCCACGCAACGGGTCGATCAGGGCCGCATCCCAGCAGGCATGCACTACCCTGAAACGACCGGCATCGATATACAGCGGCAGTTCGTAGAACCAGTTGACGAACTCGCTCCACTCATCCGGATAGCGTTCGAACTGCGCCAGGGTTTCACCGATAAGCCGAGCGTGCCGCGGAGTGTGCTCGCGCACAAACTGATGACCGCTTTCCGGCAAGGCCAGCGTCACCCAGCCCAGCGCATTGAACTCATGGTTGCCCATGATGCAAAGGGCATGGCCGGCCTGAACCATATCGCGGACGATGTGCAGCGACTCGCGAATACGCGGACCACGATCGATGATGTCGCCAAGGAAAAGTGCAATGCGCTCAGGGTGGCGCCACACGCCAGCCTGCAGACGGTAACCGAGAAGCTCCAGCAAGTGCTCGAGGGTATGGGCACACCCATGCACGTCACCGATCAGATCGTAGCCACGCGCCGGATCGAGCATTAATCGCCCCCGCCGCCGAGCTTGCTGCCCCAGCCAAGTTTGGTGCGGCAGACTTCGTAATAGTTGTGATCCAGTGGATGAATCAGACGCAGCTTCTGCGGTTTCTTGCTGACCGTGATGGTGTCGCCCGGCGCGCAGGTAAAATGATTCTGGCCGTCACAGGACACTTGCGGGTAGATGGTCATGTCCTTGGACACCACGATTTTCAGCTCGCTGTTACCGTCCACCACAATAGGCCGCCCGGACAGGGTGTGCGGGTACATCGGCACGATGACGATTGCGTCGAGCTTGGGATGCATGATCGGCCCGCCCGCCGACAGCGCGTAGGCCGTCGATCCGGTCGGTGTGGCGACGATCAGGCCATCGGCCTTCTGACTGCACACGAACTGACCGTCGATATAGATCTCGAACTCGATCATGCGCGTGGACTTGCCTGGGTGCAGCACCACGTCGTTGAGCGCATCGCCCTGGCCGATGGCCTCGCCATGACGGCGCACTTCGGCCTGAAGCAGAAAGCGGTTTTCGACCAGATAGTGCCCGTCGAGCACTTCGGCGCACTTGACCTCCAACTCGTCGGGACGGATGTCGGTCAAAAAGCCCAGGCTGCCGCGATTTATGCCCAGCACCGGCACGTTGTGCCTGGCCAGCGCGCGCGCGGCACCGAGCAGGCTGCCATCACCACCGACCACAATAACCATGTCGCAGACCTCGCCGAGCATCTTGCGCGACGAGGTTTGCAGACCATGACCGGGCAGAACTTCGGCAATCGTCTCTTCGAGAATGACGTGCAGGTGGCGGTCCAGCAGGAATCTCTTGAGTCGGCGGACGGTATCGAGCACCTGAACGCTGCCCAGACGACCGATGATGCCGATATTGCGAAATTGCTCCATGAGGCTCCTGCTGCGGGTTCGATGCGACTTAAAAACGTGATTATGGGCGAAAGGACCTTACAGCAGCAAACCGGGGCGCAAAAGGAGGCAGGAAGACGTTGCAGGGCTGTGCGCGGAAGGCGCTGAAAAGTCCGCTTGTGGCCTAGGGTGTCAACGCCTGGGTGCCGTCATACGCAAGGCCCGTGCTGCCCGCCGGCACCTCCTCCAGCGGCACGCCTCTCCAGAACGCCCGATCCTTGCCGTCTCGCTTGGCTTTGTACAAGTTGATGTCGGCTGTCTTCAGCACTTCCGGGCTGCTCGACGCAGAGAAGATGTCGGCCAGCCCTGCACTGCAGGTCAGCGGGCTGACGACGAGCGATGTTCTGATCCTGTCCAGAAGACGCAGGACATAATCCCGAACGTCATTTTCACTGCACATCGGCAGGATAACGCCGAACTCCTCTCCGCCCATTCGTCCAACAGCGAGACTGCCCCGGGTTTCCTTCAGGCAGGCCGCCATGACACGAAGCGCCTGATCACCTGCGTCATGGCCGAACTGATCATTAATGCGTTTGAAATCATCAATGTCGAGCATCAGAAAATAACCCGCGGTGTTATTCAGTACATGATTATCCAGTGCCTGCATCAATGCCCGACGATTCAATATCGCGGTCAGGTCATCGGTCAGCGACCATTCACGAAACTGGCACTCCAGGCTCAATACGGTGCGCAAGGCGCGGGTATAAGTGTGATTGAGCACACTGCCCATACTGGCAGACGCAATAAAGAACAGTGTCATGAAAACAGACGCCACGCTGTCGCCCTCAACCCTCTGGGCGGGAGAGAGAATACACCAGACGAGCAACGTCACCAGAAGATAGTCACGGGTATAAACCACTAACAATGCCGAGACCAGGATAATCATCACCGCGACCGGCAATGCCCCGTCGATACCCAGCCCGATATTCAGCTGGCTGGCCCGGGAAAAGCACAGGGCAGCGATGATCACAAACGCAATGCCGGCCAGCCGCCAGGCTCTGAAATCGGCGACCCGATATTGCCAGAAACAGGCCGCCAGCAACCCCAGCGTCAACAGTATTTCCCGCACGCCATATTGAACATGTGGTGTGACAAACAGAACAATCAGCCAACAGACAATCGCAATACATTGTACGCGTGCAATGGCGGGTGAGAGCAGATGTTTTATCCGCGCCTGCATATCACCATTCATAAAAAGCTCCAGGCATCCCGTTGGCAAGACAGACTATCCGCCGTCTGAAATCTTTTGTATAGACGGCCGATATTCAACCGGTGGAGTGCAGAATACCCATGACAATTGAATGACTGTTCATAGGGCCTGCGTCAATAAACATGTTTGGCACAGGCGAGCAGTATTTAACATTGAAAACAGACAATCCCTCAATGGCAGCGCGCGCTCAATTTCATATCAGTGTCTGCTCACTTGATGTCCATTCAGCGCGCGTTCATACGCCGCAGCACCCGCTCTGCCGAAACAGACTGTCTGTCGGCAGCGAGTCACGCTATCCTCGGTGCATGACTCTATTTCCCAGCCTGCTTGACCTCCCCCACCAGTTACGGCACCCCGAAGTGCGTGACCTTGCCTGGGTGATACTTGCCCCGCCCATGCTGGACGTCACGCCCTGGCCGCAGCGCCATCCGCTGGCGGGCAGCGACTGGGTACAAGCCCCTGGACAGCTCGCGGAGTTTCTCTGGCAGCTCGACCGCGACAGCCATCCGCTGGAGGAGTGGCTGGCGCTGGCGACGACACGTCGACTGGGCCGCTATTACGAACGACTCTGGCAGTTCGCAGTGCAGCAGGCACCGGGGGTAGAAATCATTGCCGCCAACCTGCCCATCCGGCTCGGCAGCCAGACGCTGGGCGAGTTGGACATGTTGCTGCGTGATCGTGAGGGCGTGCATCACCTCGAGCTGGCAATCAAGCTCTACCTGGGTCCACAGGACGGAGACGGTCGCGATCCGGCCTGCTGGCTGGGGCCTGGCTGTCAGGATCGTCTGGACCGCAAGCTCGCCCACCTGAGCCAGCATCAGTTGCCGATGTCGGCACGCCCGGAAAGCCGTGCCGCGCTGGCAACCCTGGGTGTCGAAGCCTTCAGCGCACAGCTATGGCTGGGCGGTTATCTGCTGTACCCATGGCCAGGCTCATGCGAATCACCCGCAGGTGTTCATCCGCAGCACCTCAAGGGCCGCTGGTTGCATCAACGCGACTGGCGATCGTTTCTGGCACAAAGCAGCCCAGGACGCTGGCAACCGCTGCCGCGTCATGCCTGGCTGGCACCTGCGCGGTACAGCGAGGCCTGGAGCGATCAGCAGTTGCACGAGTGGCTGGCAGAGCTCGACCCGCTGGCGCCAGCACAACTGCTGGTGCGTCTGAGGGAGAATACCGAGGGTAGCTGGGAAGAAGCCGAGCGGCTTTTTCTTGTGTCGGACATGTGGCCGAATCTGGCCGACACCAGTCACCTGCTCAATTCAATCGCAGTGCCAGCGCAGCCAGTGTGACAAGCAACACAGGCACGGTCAGTACGATACCGACCTTGAAGTAATACCCCCAACTGATGGTTATCCCCTTGCGCTGCAACACATGCAGCCAGAGCAACGTGGCCAGGCTGCCGATGGGGGTGATTTTCGGCCCCAGATCGCTGCCGATCACGTTGGCGTAGATCATTGCTTCCTGGACAGCACCACTGGCATGGCTTGCGTCGATAGAAAGCAGCCCGATGAGCACGGTGGGCATGTTGTTCATGATCGAAGACAGAAATGCCGTCATCACGCCAGTGCCCATCGCAGCGCCCCAGATGCCGTAGCCCGCGAACCAGTCCAGCAGACTGGCCAGGTAACCGGTGAGTCCTGCATTGCGCAGGCCGTAGACCACCAGGTACATGCCCAGCGAAAAGACCACAATGTGCCACGGCGCTTCTTTCATGACCTTGCGCGTCTTGATCGTATGCCCTTTCGCGGCGATAGCCAGCAACAGCAATGCGCATACCGACGAAATCGCACTGATCGGAATGCCCAGCGGCTCAAGGGCGAAACAGCCCACCAGCAGAATCAGCAGGACAGCCCAACCGGCCAGGAACGTGGCACGGTCATGGATAGCTGTCTCGGGCTTATCCAGATGCTCGGGCTCGAATTCGCTGGGGATATCCCGACGGAAGTACACCATCAGCACTGCCAGGGTGGCCGCGACACTGGCCAGGTTCACCGGCACCATGACGGCTGCGTAGCGGTTGAAGCCGATCTTGAAATAATCCGCCGAGACGATGTTCACCAGGTTTGAAACCACCAGCGGCAGACTGGCTGTATCGGCAATAAAGCCGGCCGCCATGACGAACGCCAGGGTCGACGCAGCGGAAAAGCGCAGCGCCAGCATCATGGCGATGACGATCGGGGTCAGGATAAGCACTGCACCATCGTTGGCGAAAAGGGCCGACACCAGCGCACCGAACAGCACGAACAGCGCGAACAGACGACGCCCGTTGCCCTTGCCCCAACGCGCTACGTGCAACGCTGCCCAGGCAAAGAAACCGGCCTCATCCAGCAACAACGTGATAATGATCAGCGAAATGAACGTTGCCGTGGCGTTCCAGATGATGCCCCACACCACAGCAATGTCGCCCAGGTGCACCACCCCTGTCAGCAGTGCCAGAACCGCCCCCAGTACCGCACTCCAGCCTACGCTCAGGCCTTTGGGCTGCCAGATGACCAACGTGATGGTGAACAGGAAGATCAGCGTTGCTATCAGCATTATTTAGTCCGGGGCAGAAAAATCGCGAGGATGCCGAGCAGCGGCAGGTACGAGCACAGTGTGTAGACAAACAGGATGCCGTGGCTGTCAGCCAGATAGCCGAGCAAGGCGGCTCCGATGCCGCCGAAGCCGAACATCAGGCCAAAGAAAAGCCCGGCAATCATGCCCACATTACCCGGCACAAGCTCCTGGGCGTAGACGACGATGGCGGAAAAAGCCGAAGCCAGTACAAATCCTATGATCACGCTGAGGACGCTGGTCCAGAACAGATCCGCATATGGCAATGCCAGTGTGAACGGCGCAGCGCCGAGAATCGAAAACCAGATCACAGCCTTGCGGCCAATGCGGTCGCCGATAGGACCGCCGAAAAAGGTCCCCGCCGCTACCGCGCCCAGAAACAGGAACAAGTGCAACTGCGAACTGGCGACCGACAGGTCAAACTTCTCGATCAGGTAGAAGGTGAAATAGCTGGTCAGGCTGGTCATGTAGAAAAACTTGGAAAACACCAGGAATGCCAGCACGGCCAGTGAGGCAATCACGCGCTTTCTGGACAGGCCATGAGTGGCAGCCTGACCTGCCTTGAGCTTGAACAGATTGAGGTGCGCGCGATACCAGCGGCTGATTGCATACAGCAACCCCAGGGAAAACAGCGCGAACAAGCCGATCCAGGCGACGTTGCCCTGGCCGAACGGGATGATGATCGCCGCCGCCAGTAACGGTCCGAACGCAGAACCGGTGTTGCCGCCTACCTGAAACGTCGATTGCGCGAGCCCGTAGCGACCACCGGAAGCCAGCCGCGCAATACGTGAGGCCTCCGGGTGAAACGTCGAGGAGCCGATGCCGATCAATGCGGCGGCCAGCAGAATCAAGGGGAAGCTACCCACCATGGACATCATGACAATGCCGATCAGCGTGCAGACCGAGCCGACAGGCAGCACCAGCGGATTGGGATGGCGGTCGGTGTAGTAACCGACCCAGGGCTGCAGCAGCGACGCAGTGATTTGAAACGTCAGGGTGATCAGGCCGATCTGTGTGAAGCTCAAGTCGTAGCTGGCTTTGAGCATTGGGTAGATCGACGGAAGAATGGCTTGAATCAGGTCGTTGATCAGGTGCGCGAGGGCAACGGCACCGATAATGCGCATGACCAGCGGGCTGGCTTGAGGGGGGGTCGAGGCCTTCGCCGTCGCAGGCTGAGCGCTGGTCGCCATTGATATTCATCCGTAAAAAAGGTTTCGGGTCGCCCGGACGGATGATTACAAGATGTGTCACGCGCACCAGGGCGCGCCAATGTGCCATTTTTCAGGGCGACTGTGCCACGTTTTGTTGCGTTTTTGCTGACGAATCGGAAAGCGCTCTGCCGGGCACGGCGGTGTCCTGTGTCTGACTGTCGCGACGATGCTGCGCGTGGGCATGCAGTTCGTGGCGCTCTGCGATGTCAGGTGGATTGGGGCTGATTATCGTGCCGACGCTCTGCGTCGGAACGCAGTTCGTGACGCTCTGCGTCACACAGCGGTTCTGGGATGTCAGATGGATTGGGGGTCGACTCAGATTCTCGTTCCCACGCTCCGCGTGGTAATGCAGTTTGTGACGCTCTGCGTCACACGGCGGTTCTGCGGTGTCGGTAATGTTTGTTTCCGGCCCTTGCCCTCAGGCAATTGACCCCACCGGCTCATTGCCTGCAGCAGGCACATCATGCAACGAGATTTTCGAGGTTTCCGGCAGGGCAAGGCCGCCTGCCATCGCCAATACTGCCACGGCGATGAGATAGAACGCTGGCGACAGGTTGCTGCCGGTCATGCTGATCAGCCAGGTAGCCATCAGCGGTGCGGTGCCGCCGAACAGGGTGTAAGCCATGTTGTAAGTGATCGCTGAGGCGGTGTAGCGGGTGCGGGTCGGAAAGGTTTCCGACAACAATGCGGCCGTTACCACGCCGCATAGCACTGCGCCCACGGCGAGTAGCATGACGCCGATGATCGAGGCAATGAACGAGCCGGAGCTGGCCATCAGGAACGACGGAAACACCACGACCATCAACAGTGTACAGGCGGTTGCCATGGTGACCCGACGCCCTACCCGGTCCGAATAGGCACCCGCCAGCGGACACAAAGCAGCGGCGAAGGCCAGTGCAATCAACGATACGAGTAACGCCGTCGCCCTACTCAAGCCGCCAGCGACTTGCAGGTAGGTCGCGAAATACGTCGTGAACATGTAGAACGACAACGCCGTCAACGAAACGAATGCGCCCAGACAGCCTATCGCCGACGCGTGGTGGCGCAAGGTGTCCTTGAGTGGCGAGTGAGCAACGGCATGCTCTTGCGCGACAGCCTGAAACGCTGGCGTTTCATCGAGTTTCCAGCGCAGGTACAACCCGACCAGACCCAACGGTGCTGCAATCAGAAACGGCAGACGCCAGCCCCAACTGCCCATGGCCTCAGTCGACAGTGAAGACTCCAGCGCGTAAGCCACTACTGCCGCGGCAGCGAAGGCCGAAAACGTCGAGACCGGTACGAAGCTGCCATACCAGGCCCGCTGCGTGCGCGGCGCGTGCTCCATAAGGTAAGCACAGGCACCGGCATACTCACCGCCGGCCGAAAAACCTTGCGCACAGCGAATGATCGTCAACAGGATCGGTGCCATAACGCCAATCGCTGCATACGTGGGCAGCAGGCCGATCAATGTAGTGGCACCGGCCATCAGCAGGATGGTCATTGCCAGGGTCTTCTTGCGCCCGATCCGGTCACCCAGCATGCCAAAGAAAACCCCGCCCAGCGGCCTGAATGCGAAGGCCACGGCAAACACGGCGAAGGTTTTCAATAACGCAGCGCTGTTGTCACCACTGGGAAAGAACTGCAGTGCGATGGTGGTCGCCAGAAAGCCATACACGGCGAAATCGAACCACTCGACGAAATTGCCGATGGCCGCCGCAACGATGACTTTTTTCAGCGTGGCAGGGTCGACTTGCTCTACGGGGGTGGTTGTCATGGCTGACCTCGGCGTCTTGATCTGGAATGGATCGATTATCGAGACAGCGCCACGGACGCCTCACTCCAGAAGTGTCATCCACGTAGTCGTGGCCGACGTCTCGTCATCGATCTGCGCAGAAATTCATGCCAAAGGCTCTGCCACGAGGCTTACAGCCCCATCGCACGCCGCCCCTGCAGGCCACCGGTATGAATGACGACCAAGCGGGTGCCTGACTCAAAGCGACCGGCCTGCACCTCATCATGCAAGGCCAGCAAAGCCTTGCCGGTGTACAAGGGCTCCATAGGTACGCCGCTGTATGCCTCGCCGCTGGCGATGAATTCCAGCAGCGAGGCATCGGTTCTGGCGAAACCGCCACGGCAGGCCTCAAGCAGAACGCAGTTATCGGGCAGGTCCGGCGAGATGTTCACCTGCCGTCCTGCGGACTCGTTCAGCACAGCCATGATATTTTCAACGACACCATGATCGCCCGGCACCGCCATCGCGCCATACACCGGACGGGCACCGGCCTCGGCCAACAGCAGACCGGCTAGTGTTGTGCCTGTACCCACCGCCAGCCACCAGCCGTGATAATCGTCCCAACCGAGTTGCTCGAGCTGCTCAACGACCATTTCCCGCAACCGGCCGCAACCCACGGCACCGGGTAGCCCGCCACCGCCTTCGGCAATAGGATATAGACAGGGATGAAGGGCCTGCCAGGGCACCCAGAAATCTGCGGCATGCCGCGCCCGATAACCGGCATACCCCAGCCAGTGCAGTTGCATGCCGAACGCCTGCAAGTCGAGTACGGTAGGCGTCTGCCGGGCATGGCCACGCAACAGGCCTGCCGTCGGGAAGCCGAAACGCTTGCCTGCGGCCGCCAGAGCATGAAGGTGATTGGAGTGTGCACCACCGAGGCTGATCAACCCCTCGGCACCCTTATCGATAGCCAGGGTCAGGTGCTCGCTGAGCTTGAACCACTTGTTGCCGCTGATCAGCGGATCAATGAGGTCCAGACGCAGGATCGCAACCTCGACCCCGGCGTCTTGCAGCCAGGGCAGGTTCAAGCGTTCAAGGGGGGCGATGGGTTGCCAGCCCAGGGCGTCGATAATCATGCGCGGCAGTCTACAGGCAAGGTGCTTCAGGGTCTGCGCCAATTCACAGACGCCTGATCAAGCATTGTGCCTTTACAGGGCTGCGGCCAGCCGTGAGCCCTGATCGATTGCCCGTTTGGCATCCAGCTCTGCAGCGACATCCGCGCCGCCGATCAGATGGACGCTCTGCCCGACCGCCACCAGATCGTCATACAGCTCGCGCAATGGGTCCTGCCCGGCACAGATCACGATGTTATCCACTGCCAGGAGCTTTTCCTCGCCGTCTTCGCCGATGCGAATATGCAACCCGGCATCGTCGATTTTCAGGTACTGGACACTGTTGAGCATCTGCACCTGCTTGTTTTTCAGCCCCGTGCGGTGAATCCAGCCGGTAGTCTTGCCCAGGCCGTCACCCACCTTGGAGCTCTTGCGCTGCAACAAAAACACCTGTCGCGCCGGAGCATGCACTTCGGGCTTGACCCCGGCGACACCTCCGCGCGCCTGCAGGGTGGTGTCGATGCCCCACTCTTTCCAGAACGCCTCACGGTCCAGACTGGTGGCCACGCCCTGATGCACGAGAAATTCCGACACGTCGAAGCCGATGCCACCCGCGCCGATCACTGCTACGCAATGCCCTACCGGCTTGCGCTGCAAGATGACATCCAGATAGCTGAGCACTTTGGGGTTATCGATGCCGGGGATCGCCGGAGTGCGCGGCGCAATGCCGGTTGCCAGAATCACCTCGTCAAAACCGGCCTCCAGCAGATCGCCGGCCTTTACGCGAGTGCCTAGGCGCAACTGCACGCCGGTTTCCTGCACTTTGTTGCGAAAGTAACGCAGGGTTTCGGAGAACTCCTCCTTGCCCGGCACACGCTTGGCGATATTGAACTGGCCGCCGATTTCACTGGCCGAATCGAACAGGGTAACCTCATGTCCACGCTGTGCGGCAACGGTTGCAGCGGCAAGGCCGGCAGGACCGGCACCCACCACGGCAATCTTTTTGATCTGCAGGGTTGGCAGGTAGTTGAGCTCGGTCTCGTGGCAGGCACGCGGGTTGACCAGGCAGCTGGTCAGTTTGCCGCCGAAGGTGTGGTCAAGGCAGGCCTGATTGCAGCCGATGCAGGTGTTGATCCGTTCGGCGTGGCCCGCTACCGCCTTGTTGACGAACTCAGGGTCGGCCAGAAAGGGACGAGCCATCGAGACCATGTCCGCGTCGCCTTCGCTGAGGATACGTTCGGCAACTTCCGGGGTATTGATCCGGTTGGTGGTAATCAGCGGGACCTTCACCGAGCCCCGCAATTTGGCAGTGACTTTGCTGAACGCTGCCCGCGGCACCTTGGTGGCAATGGTCGGTATACGCGCTTCATGCCAGCCAATCCCGGTGTTGATCAGGGTCGCGCCGGCCTGCTCGACCGCCTTGGCCAACTGGACGATTTCCTCCCAGGTGCTGCCGCCTTCCACCAGATCCAGCATCGACAGACGAAAGATAATGATGAATTCCGCGCCGACTGCCTCACGTACCCGCGTCACGATCTCGACCGCCAGGCGCATACGATTTTCATAGCTGCCACCCCAGCGGTCAGTGCGGTGGTTGGTATGCGCGGCGAGGAACTGATTGATGAAGTAGCCTTCCGAGCCCATGATTTCGACACCGTCATAACCAGCGCTACGGGCCAGTGTCGAGCAGGTAACGAAATCGGCGATCTGCTTTTCGATGCCGTCTTCGTCCAGCTCATGCGGCGTGAACGGGTTGATAGGCGCCTGGATGGCGCTCGGCGCAACCTGCTTGCGACTGTAGGCGTAGCGACCGGCATGCAGGATCTGCAGGCAGATCTTGCCGCCAGCATCATGGACCGCCCGGGTCACGACGCGATGCCGATCCGCCTCTTCGGCGTTGGTGAGTTTTGCCGCGCCGTCGTAGACACCGCCCTCCTCGTTCGGCGCGATCCCGCCAGTCACCATCAACCCGACCCCGCCCCGGGCCCGCTCGGCAAAGTAGGCTGCCATGCGCTCGAAGCCACCCGGACGCTCTTCCAGACCGGTGTGCATCGACCCCATCAGGGTCCGGTTGCGCAGGGTCGTGAAACCCAGGTCCAGGGGGGCCAGCAGGTGCGGGTAATGAGCAGCAGTCATGGCGAAGCTCCATCGAGTCGATCACGGGAAAACAAGGACCTCTGCGTGTCCTCTCATGGGCAACAGTAAAGACGCATCCAGCCACACACTCAATGACCGAAAGTGACAAGTTATTGATCCAAACGTGCAGCGGCACTTGGCAAGCGTCCGACGCCGCCCTACCCTAGTCGTCAATTTCCTGATGGCAGCTACCCGGCCTTTTTATGCGCAAACTCTTCGCCATCTGTCTGATTCTGCTCAGCGTAGCCAGCCTCGTCAGTTACGCAGTCTGGACCGGGCAACGCCCGGCGGGCCACTACCTGTCCGATCTGCGCATTCGCCTGGCGATCAATGAAGGCGAGCCCAGTGAACGCGGAAACCTGCTGGGCATCGAGCCGGAGCTGTTCCCCACTGACTATCAGAACACTGATCGACTGCACCGCAAGCTGGCCGCTTACCTGCAACAGGCCCGCAATTACGGACTGATCAACCGCAGAACGGTAGTGGTGTTCCCCGAGCATATCGGTACCTGGCTATTCGCCAGTGGCGAGAAGGATGAGCTTTATCAAGCTGCGACGGTAGACGAAGCAATGGACTGGCTGTCCTGGAGCAATCCACTGCAGTTTATCGTGGCCATGCTCGGTGCCGAAGGCAGAGACCGTGTCGACGACGCCCACCTGCGCCTAAAGGCGCAATCGATGGCGCGGGACTATCAGACACTGTTCGGCGGCCTGGCCAGAGAGTTCGGCGTAACACTGGTGGCTGGCTCGATTGTGCTGCCAGAACCAAGCATCGAAGGCGGTCAGCTGAAAATCGGTAAAGGCGCGCTCTATAACAGCAGCGTGACGTTCGGCAGCAATGGCCAACCGCTCGGTCAGCCACAACGCCAGCTCTATCCGGACCGCTATCAGAAACGTTACGTGCACACCAGGAGCGACGCGCCCTTGAATGTGCTCGACACACCTGCGGGACGTCTGGCCGTGCTGATCGGCAGCGACAGTTGGTATGCGGAAAACTACGCGCGCCTGAATCAAAGCGACGCACAGCTGATTGCGGTTCCCGCCTTTGTGATCGGCAAGGCCAGTTGGTCCGAACCGTGGCGCAAGCCCCGGCACTCGGGTATCGACATGGCGGCTGACACTACAAGCGAGGGCGAAGCCTGGCATCGTCTGACCCTCACAGGCCGTCCTGCGCAAAGCACTGCACAGGCCGGGGTCAGCGTGTTCATGCGCGGGCAGTTCTGGAATCAGGGTGTTGCCGGGCAGAGTTTTGCCAGCCACGCGGGCCAGACAATAGCCGATCCGTTACCGGAAAATGCTGCCGCTGGCGGCGCACGTCTGATCAATCTCTGGCTTTGACGATGCCGACATTGACCCTGCGCCTCGGTGACCTGTCAGTGGGTTTTATCCAGAGCCTGACCGATGCGGTCATCAGCTTCGACGAGAACCCTGATCCTCTACTGGAGCAGTATGGTCTTGACCCTATTCGCCTGAGTCAGGCCGGGGCGCGGTTATCGATCCCGCGTTACATGCGCCTGGGGCATGCCGCTATCCAGCTCACCGGCCAGCCTGGACTGGGGTTGCGCATGGGCCAGCTCAGTCGCTTCGCTCAGGCAGGTCTGGCGGGTGTCACCGCTGCGCAGGCACCCAACGTGCGCGAAGCCGCCCGCACCCTGATACGCTTCGAGCCCTTGTACGGGTCCAATTATCGCGGACAGTCGACTTTCCACGAGGATGCGTCAGGTGCCTGGATGCGATTTTATTCAATCAGCCCCTATAACGCCTACAACCGCTTTGTCGTGGACTCGATTCTGGCCGGCTGGCTGACTCAACTCTCGGCCCTGACGGGCACCGGACTGCGCGCTCAACGTATCGAAATCGAGTTTGAGGCGCCTGAGTACGCAGCGCAATACATCGCATTGAGCGATAACCCGGTGGTGTTTGGTGCAGCCACCAATCAACTGCGTCTGGATCAGACCAGCCTTGCGCTGCGCAATCCGGGCCATTGTCCAAGTACCTGGCGGCATCTGCTGCAATTATGCGAAACCGAGCTGGAGCAGCAGACCCGCACCCGCAGTCTCCGTGAACGCATCATCCAATTGCTCGGGCCGCTATTGAACGGCGGAAGGGAGCCGGATCTGGAAGAAGTGGCGGCAAGGCTCAAGCTGCCTACGTGGACGTTGCGCCGCAAGCTGGCCGAGGAAGGCACACGCTTTCGCACGGTGCTCAATGACACACGGCGTGATCTGGCAATGACGTATATTCGCGACACTGAACTGGCGTTCGGAGAGATCGCCTACCTGCTGGGGTTCGCTTCTGCCGAAGCCTTTCAACGCGCCTTCAAGCGCTGGAACGGACAGACTCCGGGAGAGTTCCGCCGCAGCCAGCGCCAAAGCGCATGACCCCGTTCATAACTCGGTAGCGTCGTCGGCAGGTTCTACCGGGTCCAGTTCAGATGCACGGTATTCAAGCAGTTCTTCCTGGTATTCGTCCATTTCTTCGCCCTCTTGGCTGATCAGGTGTGGCTGAGAATCAAGCTGAAATAACTGACCGCAAGATCAACATTAAAGTGCCAATGTGAAATAAAAATGTTGATTCCTGTCAAACAGACGAAAAAGATCGTGGCAGATTAAGCACGCGACCAGGCCCCTTGCCGGTCAAGCGCTATTGACTTGCAGGGTCGTGTCGACCTAACCTCCAGAGCATGAACCTCATCCAGCAAAACGTCGGCCAGATTATTATTACCGTCATTCCAGTCATGGCGGGTTAGCCGACGTTTGCAAAAAACCCGCCCTGGAGGCGGGTTTTTTCTGTCTCCTGGGCAACATTATCGAACCAGGAGTCAGACATGATCGTCATCCCTCGCTCTATCGCCCTTCTCGCCTCCTTTAGCCTGATTACCGGTCAGGCGAATGTACCGGCGTGCGCCGTGTATCGCGGAGCAGCGCATGAAGGAGCGATGCGATGAGTCAGGACCGGCACGATCTGCTCAACAACTATGCTCGCAAAATCCTCACCTCCCGCGTATATGACGTGGCCATCGAAACCCCGCTGCAGGGTGCTCGCCAACTGTCCGGACGGCTGGGCAATCAGGTGTTGCTCAAGCGCGAAGACCTGCAGCCGGTGTTCTCGTTCAAGATTCGCGGGGCGTACAACAAGCTGGCGCAACTGACCCCACAAGAGGCCGCATGCGGCGTGGTCACCGCTTCGGCGGGCAACCACGCGCAGGGCCTGGCGCTGGCAGCGCGTGAACTGGGCATTCTGGCCACCATCGTCATGCCGCGCACCACCCCGGAAATCAAGGTCGAGGGCGTGCGCTCACGAGGTGCCACAGTGGTGCTGCACGGCGATTCATTCCCCGAAGCGCTGGCTTACTCGCTGAAACTGGTCGATGAGCAGGGCTTCGTTTACATCCATCCCTATGACGATCCCGACACGATTGCCGGGCAAGGCACCGTGGCGATGGAAATCCTTCGTCAGCAGCCGGGCCGCCTGGACGCCATTTTCGTGCCGGTCGGTGGCGGCGGTCTGATTGCCGGTATCGCGGCTTACGTCAAATACCTGCGCCCGGAAATCAAGGTGATTGGTGTCGAACCGGACGATTCCAATTGCCTGCAGGCCGCAATGGCCGCAGGTGAGCGCGTGGTGTTGAACCAGGTAGGTCTGTTTGCCGATGGCGTGGCGGTGGCGCAGATCGGCCATCACACCTTTGAGGTGTGCCGTCATTATGTCGATGAAGTGATCACCGTCAGCACCGACGAGATTTGCGCTGCGATCAAGGATATCTACGACGACACCCGCTCGATCACCGAGCCTGCGGGCGCGCTGGGCGTGGCCGGGATCAAGAAATACGTCGAACAGCGCGGCATCAGCGGCCAGACGCTGGTGGCGATCGACTCCGGGGCCAACGTCAACTTTGACCGCCTGCGTCACGTTGCCGAGCGCGCCGAGCTGGGCGAAGGCCGCGAAGCGATCATTGCCGTGACCATCCCCGAGCAACCGGGCAGCTTCAAGGCGTTCTGCGAAGCCATCGGCAAGCGCCAGATCACCGAATTCAACTACCGCTACCACACCGACCGTGAAGCCCACATTTTCGTCGGCGTGCAGACCCATCCGGAGAACGACCCGCGCAGCGCGCTGATCACCAGCCTGACCGGCCAGGGTTTTCCGGTGCTGGACCTGACCGACAATGAACTGGCCAAACTGCACATCCGTCACATGGTCGGCGGGCATGCCGAGCGCGTCGACGATGAGGTGGTGCTGCGTTTCGAGTTCCCTGAGCGGCCGGGCGCGCTGTTCAACTTTCTCAACCGCCTGGGCGGGCGCTGGACCATCTCGATGTTCCATTACCGCAACCACGGCGCAGCCGATGGCCGCGTGGTTGCCGGGCTGGTCGTGCCCGAAGAGGAACGGCATCTGGTGGGGGCGGCGCTGGACGAGATTGGTTACCCGTACTGGGACGAGAGCGAGAACCCGGCGTACCGGTTGTTTCTGGGCTGAGGTCTCTACGCGGAGCGCTGGCACGATAGTTACAGCGCTATCGTTGCTCACGCTCCGTGTCACAAGAGAACACGGAGCGTCCAGACCGGCATGCCCACGCGGAACATGGGCACGATAGATATTCTCCGGACACCTGTGCCTATCGTACGCAAGCTCTGCGTACGCTGTTGAGACTGCCGTGCATGATCATGACAGCCATTATTGAGCGGGCGCAGCCTCGGTTGGCGTGACGCCTTCTGCTGGCTCGGCTGCCGGTGTTTCGACTGTTTCCGCCTTGAACGATGCAGGCTCGGCAGGTGCTGGCATGGGCTGGCTCACGGCGGGCGGCGCGGCCGGCTCTGCAGCGGGTTCAGCCTTGGCGGGCGACTCCTTTTCTGCTGGAGCCGGTTTGGCGCGCTCTTCGGCCGCCTTGCCTGGTTCGGCTGCGGCAGGGGCTACATCAGGAACACCGAGGTCGGCTTTTGGCTTCTCGACAATATGTGCAGCCTTTTTCACTTCCGGCGGCAGGAAATTCTCTACCAGGCCAAAAAAGCGCTCATAGAACTTCGCCGAGGAAACGGTTTCGCTGGCGACCTTGACCATCGAATCGTCCGTAGAGCCTATCGGCATCGAAACAGAGCCCAGCACACCGACCCCGAGGCTGGCCGAGTTATTGGTTTTCTTCAACGCATAGCGGTCCTGCAGGGCGTTGGCGAACATGGTTGAGCTGCCATCCTTCGCATCGGCGGCGCACACAAGATTGAAGCTGATCTCGATATGCGTGTCGCCGGTCTGTTGAAAGCTCTTGCGACCGGCAATCATCTTCGGGTCGCTGCTGGTGATGATATAACCCTGACTCAACAAGGCGCGCCGCCCCGCCTCACAATAAGCCAGGTCGGTCGCAGGATAGCTTCGGGAAAACGTCCCGGCATCATCGAAGTGTTCATGGTCGTAGACCGCCTGCTTCGGCGAGGAACAGCCAGCTGCCATCAACACGGCAGATATCCAGAATGCGGTACGAACGTTCAGTAGCTTAAACATCGAAAATCCTGAGGAAGGAAAAGACTGCCAGCAAGACTGCGAACTGGGAAATGGCGGTAAGTCTGCAACAAGGCCGACGCTGGATCAACGTACAGTTCAAAAGGATTTGAATACAACACGTGTTCAAGCGAACCAGGCCTGCTCGCGAGCCGACAAAACACAGGCAACAAAAAAGCGACCCTCAGGTCGCTTTTCTGTTTGCTTCAAGGAGTTCAAGGGCCTTGAAACTATGTATGGCGCAGCGGACGGGACTCGAACCCGCGACCCCCGGCGTGACAGGCCGGTATTCTAACCGACTGAACTACCGCTGCGTATCGCTGTAAACCTGTTTGAAACAAACTTTCGGTAGTCTGTTTCCTGTACACCTGACTGAAAACCCTTGGGCTTTTCAATCGCAAACCGGGAAAACCCGATCTGTACAAATATGGCGCAGCGGACGGGACTCGAACCCGCGACCCCCGGCGTGACAGGCCGGTATTCTAACCGACTGAACTACCGCTGCGCATTGTGGACTTGCGTCCGTGTAACTTTTGTAGAGTCACATTTGAAAGCCCTCGTACTTCAGCCTCCAAACTCAACGATGGTGGGTGATGACGGGATCGAACCGCCGACCCGCTGCTTGTAAGGCAGCTGCTCTCCCAGCTGAGCTAATCACCCTTTGCTTCGTTGAGGCCGCGAAATTTACGCACCTAACGAACCTAAGTCAATAGCCTGATTGAAGTTTTTTAAAAAACAGGCTCAATCGCAAAACCGCTACCACACATCAAAAGCACAACAAAGAGTCAATGTCGGCAGACTGCACAAAACTATTCGGCGTAGACCATCTTGCGTGTCATGCCGCCATCGACCACAAACTCCTGTCCGGTAACGAAACCGGCGTTTCTGGACAGCAGCCACGCCACCATCGCAGCAACGTCTTCCACTGTCCCTACCCTGCCGGCCGGATGCTGGGCATGATCGGTCTCGGACAACGGCTCGGCCTTGCGCAACGAAGGGTCACGCGCGTCGATCCAGCCCGGGCTGACGGCGTTGACACGGATCTCCGGCCCCAGACTGATCGCCAGCGCGTGCGTCAGCGCCATCAGGCCGCCCTTGCTGGCCGCATAAGCTTCGGTATCGGCTTCGGACTGGCGGGCGCGAGTGGACGTCAGGTTGACGATACTGCCGCAGTGCGCACGCAGGTAAGGCGCGCAATGCTTGGCCAGCAGCATCGGGCCACCGAGGTTGACGGCCAGCACACGGTTCCAGTGCGACAGTTCGAGGCTTTCCAGCGTGGTGTTGTGCGGATCGGCGACCGCGGCATTGCACACCAGGGCGTCCAGACGCCCAAATTGCCGGAGCACTTCGGCCACGCCCGCTGAAACCTGCTCTTCACTGGCCACATCCATGGCGATGAACAAGGCGTTTTCACCCAGCGCACCCGCCACTTTAGAACCTCTTGCACGGTCCAGGTCAGTCAGCACCACTTGCCAGCCCTCGGCAATCAGCCACGCTGCGATGCCGAGACCGATGCCGCGAGCGGCACCGGTCACCAGAGCGACACGACCGTTGTGAGTGCTGGCAAACTTCAACGCCCACTCACCGCCCACCTCGCCACCGGCCCCGTCACGCGCCTTGTCGCTCACAACGCCGCCAGGCCGCGAGAAAGGTCGGCCTGCAGGTCAGCCACGTCTTCCAGCCCCACTGCAACCCGAATCAGGCTGTCGCGAATACCCGCCGCTTCGCGCTCCTGCGGCGCCAGGCGGCCATGAGAAGTGGTGCTAGGGTGAGTGATCGTGGTTTTACTGTCGCCCAGATTGGCTGTAATCGAGATCAGTCGCGTGGCATCGATGAAGCGCCATGCGCCATCCTTGCCACCCTTGACCTCGAAACTCACCACTGCGCCAAAACCCTTTTGCTGACGTAGAGCCAGCTCATGCTGCGGATGGCTCTTCAGCCCTGCGTAATGAACCTTTTCGACACCGTCCTGCTGCTCAAGCCACTCGGCCAGCGCCTGGGCATTGGCGCAGTGAGCGCGCATCCGCAAATTAAGGGTTTCGAGCCCCTTGAGGAAGATCCACGCATTGAACGGGCTAAGCGTCGGCCCGGCCGTACGCAGGAAACCGACCACTTCCTTCATCTGCTCGCTGCGACCGGCAACCACGCCGCCCATGCAACGACCCTGGCCGTCGATGAACTTGGTGGCCGAGTGCACAACAATGTCCGCACCCAGCAACAGCGGCTGCTGCAAGGCGGGTGTACAGAAACAGTTATCGACGATCAGCATCGCGCCTTTGGCATGCGCAATTTCAGCCAGTGCAGCGATGTCGACCAGCTCGGCCAATGGATTGGACGGGGATTCGACAAACAGCATTTTGGTGTTGGGCTTGATCGCCGTGTCCCAGCCAGCAAGATCTGCAAGCGGAACGTAGTCCACCTCGATGCCAAAGCGCTTGAAGTACTTGTCGAACAGGCTGATGGTCGAACCAAAGACACTGCGTGACACCAGAACATGGTCCCCGGCACTACACAGGCTCATCACCACCGCCAGGGTCGCTGCCATACCGGTGGCCGTGGCGACGGCCTGCTCGGCACCTTCCAGCGCAGCAATGCGCTCTTCGAAAGAACGCACAGTCGGGTTGGTGTAGCGCGAGTAGACATTGCCCGGCACCTCGCCTGCAAAACGCGCGGCCGCATCGGCGGCCGTGCGAAATACGTAGCTGGAGGTAAAGAACATGGGATCACCATGCTCACCTTCCGGGGTGCGGTGTTGCCCGGCACGTACGGCAAGGGTATCGAAACCCACGCCCTCAAGGTCGCTGTCCAGCCGACCTGCATCCCATTCCTGAGTCATGCCGCCCACTCCTTGTCCAATTAGTTGTTGTACAGATCGATGATCGCGCTCACGGCCTGAGTCTTGATCTTGGAGGCGTCGTTACGCGCGCTCTCGATCCTGTTCAGATAATGCTCGTCGATGTCGCCGGTCACGTACTTGCCGTCGAAAACCGAACAATCGAAGTTGTCGATCTTGATTTTCTTGCTGCCACTGACCGCCTCGATCAGGTCATTCAGATCCTGATAGACCAGCCAGTCGGCACCGATGAGGTCGGCAACGTCCTGAGTGGTACGGTTGTGAGCGATCAGCTCGTGAGCGCTCGGCATGTCGATGCCATAGACGTTGGGGTAGCGCACGGCCGGGGCCGCCGAACAGAAATAGACATTCTTGGCACCGGCTTCGCGGGCCATCTGGATAATCTGCTTGCAGGTCGTACCACGCACGATGGAGTCATCCACCAGCATCACGTTCTTACCGCGGAATTCCAGTTCGATCGCGTTCAGCTTCTGGCGCACGGACTTCTTGCGCGCTGCCTGACCCGGCATGATGAAGGTCCGGCCGATGTAACGGTTCTTGACGAAACCTTCGCGGAACTTGACACCCAGATGGTTGGCCAGTTCAAGCGCAGCGGTACGGCTAGTATCCGGAATCGGGATGACCACGTCGATGTCGTGATCAGGACGTTCGCGCAGGATCTTGTCGGCCAGCTTCTCGCCCATGCGCAAACGCGCCTTATAGACCGAGATACCGTCGATGATGGAGTCCGGACGTGCCAGGTAGACGTGTTCGAAAATGCACGGCGCATACCTGGGGTTGGCCGCACACTGACGGGTGTGCAGCTTGCCGTCTTCAGTGATGTAGACCGCTTCGCCCGGTGCCAGGTCGCGAATCAGGGTAAACCCCAGCACGTCCAGCGACACGCTTTCCGACGCGATCATGTACTCGACACCTTCGTCGGTATGACGCTGGCCGAATACGATGGGACGAATGGCGTCCGGGTCGCGGAAACCGACGATGCCATAACCGGTGATCATGGCCACGACCGCGTAACCACCACGGCAGCGATTGTGCACGTCGGTTACTGCCGCGAAGATGTCCTCTTCGGTCGGCTGCAACTTGCCACGCACGGCGAGCTCATGGGCGAACACGTTGAGCAGCACTTCCGAATCGGAATTGGTGTTCACATGGCGCAGGTCGGATTCGTAAATCTCCTTGGCCAGTTGCTCTACGTTGGTCAGGTTGCCGTTGTGCGCCAACGTGATGCCGTAAGGCGAGTTGACGTAGAACGGCTGAGCCTCGGCCGATGTCGAGCTGCCCGCAGTGGGATAGCGCACGTGACCGATGCCCATGTGCCCGACCAGCCGCTGCATATGGCGTTGATGGAACACATCGCGCACCAATCCATTGTCCTTGCGCAGGAATAACCGGCCATCATGGCTGGTCACGATACCGGCAGCGTCCTGGCCGCGGTGCTGGAGGACGGTAAGCGCGTCATACAGCGCCTGATTGACGTTCGACTTGCCGACGATACCGACGATGCCACACATGCGACACAACCCCTACTTAGTGGAACTGGATTTACCGAGCACATCCTGCGGCATTGTAGACGGCAGGATCTGTTCCTTGAACGGCATATCAGCGGGTACGCTGATGCCGCTGGCGAGCCACTTGCTGGACATCCCGAGAATCAGGTTTTTCGACCAGTCAGCGACCATGAGAAATTGCGGCACCAGCCTGGACTGCTGCCACCATTGATCCTGTTGCACCGGACCCAGGCTCAACAGCCCTACCGCCACAACGACAAGCAGGCCTCCGCGTGCTGCGCCGAAGACCATGCCGAGAAAACGATCGGTCCCGGAAAGCCCGGTGACACGAATCAGCTCGCCTATCAGAAAATTGACCATGGCGCCTACCAGCAAGGTGGCGACAAAAAGAATGGTGCAGCTCGCAATCACGCGGGCCGAGGGTGTTTCTATGTAATTGACCAGATACTGCGACAGCCCTGCGCCAAACATCCAGGCCACAACACCTGCAATGATCCACGTCGTCAACGACAATGCTTCTTTTACGAAGCCGCGTTTCAGACTGATCAGGGCGGAGATGGCGACAATTCCCAGAATTGCCCAGTCAACCGGAGTAAATGGCACGTTGCAGCCTGCAGACGGATAAGGCGGCGCATTTTAGCAGAGCGCCCGCCTGCCGGTAAGCAGGGATTACCGGCGCGAGGCATTTTCCTTTGACGTAAAGGCACAAGGTGCCGAACGGTCAGCCCCGTTCAGGCTGAAAGCGCACCACAATACCCTTGAGCTTTTGCTGCTTGTCGAGCTGATCGCGCAGCCGGTCAGCCTCGGCGCGCTCGATGAGCGGGCCGACAAATACCCGATTAACGCCATCGGCAGTGCGAATGTAGGCGTTGTAGCCCTGCGTTCGCAGGGTCTTTTGCAGATTGTCGGCATTGGCACGGTTGGACATGCTTGCCAACTGCACCGACCAGTTGATCGACAGACCATTGGCGTCGACGCCAGCAGGAGCCGCAGGTTTCGTAGGGACCGCAGCTGTCGCTGGTGCAGGTGCAGGTGCAGGTGCAGGTGCAGGTTTGGCAGCAGGCTTCGAAGCCGGGGCGCTAGCAACCGGAGGCGCAGCGGGTACGCTCGGGGCGGGCGCGATCGGCGTGGATGGCGGCTGGCTGCTGCTCATGTCATCGTCATTCGGCACCGGCTCCTGGGGCAGGGCCTGAGGCTCCGGAACAGGCACTGGATCGACCCGAACCTGCGAGGCAGAAGGTGCCTGGGGTGCGGACGGTGCCTCGACCTGCACCTGGCGCGTTTCATCTTCACGCGTGAAGAGCATGGGAAGAAAGATCACCGCCACGGCGATCAGCACCAGCGCTCCAACCATCCGCTGCTTGAATACGTTATCCAGCAAAGCCATTTGCAGCGTCCTCATCGGTGTACCGGGCCAACCACTCCAGGGCCTCGGCAACACAGTAAAATGATCCGAACAGCAGTATCTCGTCATCGGGCGTGGCATGCGCGCACTGAGCCTCCAGCGCCAACGCAACACTCTGATAGGACGTCACGCGAGCGCCAAGGTTCTGCAAGGCCGAATGCAACTCTTCTGCCGGACGACTGCGCGAGGTAGGCAGCGGTGCTACAGCCCACTCATCGATAAACGGCACCAGATGCGCGACAACACCGTCAAGGTACTTGTCACTCAGCAGACCAAACACCGCGCGACGTTTGCCGACAACCGGCTGACGCGCCAGACACTGCCCCAGAAATTGAGCAGCATGGGGGTTGTGCCCGACGTCCAGAAGCACCCCGAGCTGCTTGCCGTGCCAACTGACGGTTCTGCGATCGAGTCGACCGGCAAGCCGGGTCCGGACCAGAACCTGCGCTATGGCATCCAGTTGCAGTGGATACCCCAGCAAGGCAAACGCCTGAAGCGCCAACGCTGCATTCTGCATGGGCAGGTCCAGCAGCGGCAGACCGCGCAGTTCGACTTGCTCGCCATGAGCGACACCACGCCAGTCCCAGCTGTCATTGCCTATGGCAAGGTCGAAATCCTGACCACGTATGAGTAACGGGGAGCCCAACTCGCGAGCCTTGGCCAGCAGCGGCTCCGGCGGTGCCGGATCGCCGCACAGCGCAGGGCAGCCCGGGCGGAAGATCCCTGCCTTCTCGAAGGCCACCGACTCACGGGTATCACCCAGATACTCGGCATGATCGACACCGATACTGGTTACCAGCGCGACATCTGCATCGACAATATTTACCGCATCCAGACGCCCGCCCAGACCGACCTCCAGGACGACTGTATCCAGCCCGGCCTGCTCGAACAGCCAGAATGCCGCCAGCGTGCCCATTTCGAAGTAAGTCAGGGTGACATCGCCACGTGCCGCTTCGACCGCAGCGAACGCATCGCATAATTCGAGATCGGTTGCTTCGACGCCCTGCACTTTCACTCGCTCGTTATAGCGAATCAAATGCGGTGAGCTGTAGACACCGACTTTAAGGCCCTGAGCCTGCAACAAGGCTGCGACAAAGGCACAGGTCGATCCTTTGCCGTTGGTGCCTGTCACGGTGATCACCCGACGTGCCGGGCGTGTCAACCCCAGTTGCAGCGCCACCTGTCGGGAACGATCCAGCCCCATGTCGATGGCAGACGGATGCAATTGTTCCAGGTAAGAGAGCCAGTCGCCCAGGGATGTAAATGTCATAGGCTGGTCGGTGCCGGTGGGACGACGATAGGCTCGATGACGGGTGCTACAAAGCGAGGCGTAGGCAGGTTCATCATTTGAGCCAGCAGGTTGCCCAGACGCGGACGAAGCTCGCTACGCGAGACGATCATGTCGATAGCGCCGTGATCCAGCAGGAACTCGCTGCGCTGGAAGCCCTCAGGCAGTTTCTCGCGAACGGTTTGCTCGATGACGCGAGGGCCGGCGAAACCGATCAACGCCTTGGGCTCGGCAACGATAACGTCACCCAGCATGGCCAGACTGGCGGAAACGCCGCCATAGACGGGGTCGGTCAACACCGAGATAAAGGGCAGCCCTTCTTCGCGAAGACGCGCAAGAACCGCCGAGGTCTTGGCCATCTGCATCAGCGAGATCAGCGCTTCCTGCATGCGCGCACCGCCCGAAGCAGCGAAGCAGATGAACGGGCAACGGTTTTCCAGGGCGTAATCGGCTGCACGCACGAAGCGCTCGCCGACAATGGCACCCATCGAACCGCCCATGAACGAGAACTCGAACGCCGAGGCGACCACCGGCATGCCCAACAGCGTGCCGCTCATGGAAATCAGCGCGTCCTTTTCGCCCGTCTGCTTCTGCGCAGCGGTGAGACGGTCCTTGTATTTCTTGCCGTCGCGGAATTTCAAACGGTCGACCGGCTCAAGATCGGCACCCAGCTCTTCGCGCCCTTCGACGTCCAGAAAAATGTTCAGGCGTGCGCGTGCGCCGATGCGCATGTGGTGATTGCACTTGGGGCAGACGTCCAGGGTCTTCTCCAGCTCCGGCCGATACAGCACCGCCTCACAGGACGGGCATTTGTGCCAGAGGCCTTCGGGAACCGAGCTCTTCTTGACCTCGGAACGCATGATCGATGGGATCAGTTTGTCTACCAACCAGTTGCTCATGCTTTATATCTCCAGTACCGGTGTGGCTCGAACGACTGGCAGTCAACACGCCAATCGCATGCCCTCAGATAAATTCGTGTATGGACGATGATGAAGGATAGCGATCGACCCAGGGCCGGACCTGCGCATCCCTCATCCCGATTTTTCACAACGACGGCGTTGCGCATCGGCACCACCGCTTACTTGATTCGACCCGCATGCCTCATGGCAGGGACAGGCTTATGGACGGCGGCCGACAGGCAACCGTCACATCAGGTGCCGTGCACCGCACTCATGAACGCAAGGATCTTTTCCCGATCCTTGATGCCCTTGCTCTTTTCGACACCACCGCTGACATCTACAGCGTAGGGCCGTACTTGGGCAATGGCCTGCGCCACGTTGGCCGACGTCAGACCGCCAGCCAGAATCACCGGCTTGTCCAGATCGCCAGGAATCAGCGCCCAATCGAAGGTTTCGCCGGTACCACCGGGGACCCCCTCTACATAGGTGTCGAGCAGCACGCCTCGCGCATTGCGATAGCTGCGACAAGCCTGGGCGATATCATCACCCGCCTTGACCCGCAGGGCCTTGATATAAGGGCGATGGTAGCCATCGCATTCATCCGGCGTTTCATCGCCATGAAACTGCAGCATGTCCAGTGCAACCGCATCCAGCGTCTCGTTGAGCTCGCAGCGACTGGCGTTGACGAACAGTCCGACAGTGGTGATAAAAGGCGGCAGCGCGGCAATAATGGCACGAGCCTGCAACACCGTCACCGCACGCGGACTTTTGGGATAGAACACCAGGCCAATTGCATCGGCTCCTGCCTCGGCAGCAGCCAGAGCATCTTCTATGCGGGTAATCCCACAGATCTTGCTGCGAACGGCTGACATGTTGTGAGTAACCTCAGACCTTTCGGAAAGTCCCGGATGTTAGCAAATGCTGCTCGGGACGTCAGCCGTCCAGTTCCGCAAAGCCAGTAAGAAAGTGCGGACCGATGAAGCGCTCGGGCAGCGGAAACTCATCACGGTATTCGACCTGCACAAGATACAGCCCGTAAGGATGAGCCGTCACACCGCCGGTGCGTCGAACCCGGCTTTCCAGCACATCACGGGCCCACTCGACCGGACGCTCTCCGGTACCGATGGTCATCAAGACGCCAGCGATGTTGCGCACCATATGGTGAAGGAAGGCATTGGCGCGCACATCGATTACGATCATCTTGCCGTGACGGGTCACGCGCAGATGGTGGAGCTGCTTGACGGGCGACTTGGCCTGGCACTGTCCAGCGCGAAAAGCACTGAAATCGTGGGTACCGACCAGGTACTCGGCTGCCTGTGCCATGCGCTCGACATCCAGCGGCCGGTGGTTCCAGGTAATCTCCTGATTCAGGTGCGCCGGGCGAATCTGGTCGTTGTAGATCACGTAGCGATAACGACGAGCGATGGCCTTGAAACGCGCATGAAACGTGGCAGGCATGACCCTGGCCCAGGTCACACTGACGTCATGGGGCAGATTGATATTTGCGCCCATGACCCACGCCTTCATGGAGCGCTCGGCCTGGGTATCGAAATGCACCACTTGCCCGCAGGCATGCACGCCAGCGTCCGTACGCCCAGCGCACATCAATGAAACCGGTGACGCAGCCACCTTCGACAGAGCGTCTTCCAAGGTTTCCTGCACAGTCAGCACACCGGACGCCTGGCGTTGCCAGCCGCAATAGCGCGAGCCCTTGTATTCAACGCCCAGCGCGATTCGGGAAAAGCCCTCGGCCGCCATCTCGGCGGCCGGGTTATCTATGTTCGCCAAAGTGGTACAGCCTGTCGGTTCGCGAAAAGTCGGTCATTATACGGTCGCAAAAAAAACACGCTACTCAAGCCGGACAACTGAAATGCAAACGGCCGCGTATGCGGCCGTTTGCAGGTTGCCCAAGTCGAATCAGGCCAGCCGCGAAAGCATCTCCCGCGCTTCGCTTTTCTGCCCGTCATCGCCCTCGGTGACCACCTCGTCCAGAATATCCCGGGCGCCGTCTGCATCACCCATGTCGATATAGGCACGTGCCAGGTCGAGCTTGGTCGCCGCCTCGTCAGTACCGGCCATGAAGTCGAAGTCAGGCTCCTCATCCAGTGCCGCTGCATCTTCGGCTGTGAACCTTGGCTCATCGAGCGGCGGGTGCTCGAGATTCTGCGACAACCGGTCAAGCTCGGCGTTGACGTCATCGATTTCGGTGGCGAATGCCTGACTTGCCTGATCGGTTTCAATCTCGTCAGCCAGCGAAAGATCAAAATCTTCCGGCAACTCCAGGTCGTCACTGATTGGCGGCGCAGACGGGGTTTCGCCCAGATCAAGCGGATCACTGCCAAGCCCCAGCAGGAAGTCATCTTCATTCTTGAGCGCCGGATCTTCCTCGGACAGGTCCAGGTCGAAATCGGCAAGGTCCTCCGGCGTTGCAGCTGCGCGGGCCTCCTCCTGCTGCTGCATGATCGATTCAAAGCTCAGCGGCTCATCATCCGCTGCTGCTGAGACCTTCGGCTCGTCCAGCATCAAGTCATCGAGATTATTCACCGTGGCGACTTCAGGCGTGGACGTTTCTTCGAACTCGTCCAGGCTCAAGTCAAAATCGTGATCGAACGGATCTTCCTCTGCGGGCTGAGCGGCCAATGGAGTAACGATCTCAGGTTCAGGCTCGGGATCCGGCGTAGCCGCAATTTCAGGTTCAGGCTCAGCCTTTTGCTCTGCCGAGTCGTCGGCCAGCAGTTCTTCGACATATTTGGCATCAAGCTCTGCTGCCAGGGCAGCGGCACTGGCCGCTGCAGCCCCTGCGGCCACCGCAGGGGCAACCGACGCGGTTGCAGATTCAGAAGCCAGCGGTGCGGCAACAGGTGCCACAGGCTTCAGGGTCGAGTTGAATTCTTCCTGCTGCTCGACCTCAGCTTCACGCTTTCCCGCTGCCACCAGTTTACGCTCGTGCGCGGCATAGGCTTTGTTGTTGCCCTGCTCGGCGTAGATTTCCATCAGTTTCAGGCGAATATCATCGCGCTTCGGATCTTCCTTGACGGCTTCCTCAAGCAGCTCGACAGCCTGGTTCATGCGGCCGTAAGCAATATGAATCTCGGCCTGAAGCAGCGGATCGGCAGGACGTTCGCGAGCAGCGGTTGCGGCGGCTGCGGCAGCCCCCATGCGCACGTTGGGTGGCGGCACATCAAGACCATCGAAGCTGGCTGGCGGTGCGTTCATGTCCATGTCTGAAACAAAATCTGACTCTTCAGCCAGCGCACGCGCCATGCGCTTGTGCTTCTCGGCCTCAGCCTTCGCAGCGCGACGACGCGCCAGGAACAACAGCAGCAAGGCCAGAATCAACAATACAGCGCCGCCGATCAAGCCAAGCAGTACCGGGTTGTCGAGGATTTTCTGCAGCGCATCCTGGTCTTCTGCAGGGGCAACCGGCTCCACGGCCAACGGCTGATCGGCCGCCGGGGTCGCAACCTCGGCGGCACCTGCCGGCAATGCATCTTCCGGAGCGATCTCGCCAGCCGGTTTGACCGGAGTACCGTTGGCATCCACAAGCGATGCGGGCACTGCCGCATTGGCAGGCGTCGCAGCTTCCGGGGTGGCAGCAGCCGAAGCAGGAGGCACGGCAGCACCGGCTGCCTGCATTTTGGCCAACTGACCGTTTTTCAGTTCGATAATACGCTGCAGCTTGTCAAGCTGGCTTTGCAGGTCGTTCATGCGGCTTTTCAGCTCGGCATTGTCACGACGCGTGGTGTCCAGTGCTTCCTGAGCCACCGCCAGCTTGTTGCCAAGATCACTGTCGCCCGCTGCGCCTTTTGCCGCAGGCTTGCCGCTGGCCGAAACCAGGCTCAGGTTGTCGGAAGTTTCAACCCTGGAAGGTGCCGCGCCAGCACGGTCACGACGAGTGGCGTCGACTTGACGTGTGCCGGCAGGCAGACGACGGCCTTCACGCCAGGCGCTGTATTGCCGGGAAACTTCCGCAACTGCCTGCGGTTGTGGCAGCGCGGCGGTTTGCTGAGGCGTCGGAAGGCGCAGCACCTGCCCCTTCTTCAAGCGGTTGATATTGCCGCCGATGAAGGCCTCCGGATTGAGTGCCTGTATCGCCAGCATGGTTTGCTGAACGGTTCCGCCATTACGCACTTTGGCGGCAATTTCCCACAAAGTGTCGTTATTGGCGGTGACGTATTGCGCCGGCTTGTCTGCAGCTGGCGGCGGCAATGCAGTTGCATTGTCCGCAGGCGCTGGGGCTTCGGGCGTGGGAGCCTCTGCCGAAGGCGCTACCGTTGCCAGTTGTGCGGGTGCTGCAGCTGGGGCCGGAGCGGCTGCCGCTGCGGCTGCCTCGGGAGAAAATTTTGGCGGGTCGAGCAAAAGACTGTATTCACGCAGCAGCCGACCGTTTGGCCAGAGCACCTGAACCAAGAACTTTACGTAGGGTTCACGCACCGGTTTGCTGGAGGTAATGCGCAGAACGCTCTTGCCGCTGGCGTTGATAACCGGGGTAAAGGTGAGGTCGTTAAGAAACGCCTGACGGGTAACGCCCGCCTGAGCGAAATCCGCGGTGGTTGCCAGACTGGGCACAACTTGCGTTGCATTGAGCCCCTGTGCTTCGGTCAACTCGATTTCCGCTACCAAAGGCTGATACAGGGTCGACTTGACCGACAATTCCCCGAGTCCCAGCGCCTGCGCCATACCCGATGACAGCGCTGAAGCCGCAGCGATTGCTAATACCAGTTTACGAACCTGAACCATAGCCCATCCCTTGTTTAAAGATTCCCCGATATCCGGAGAGGTAGTCCTGCAGTTGGGTGTAAGGCGTATCGCCGCTAAAACAATTATTCAAATAGTTGCCAAGTATCTTTTACACATAGTCTTTTATCAACAATTCGCCAACCTGGACAGCATTCAGCGCAGCACCCTTTCGCACATTATCCGATGTCAGCCACAGATTGAGCTGCTCCGAATCGTCAGTGCCCGACCGAACCCGCCCCACATAAACCACGTCCTGACCCACAGCATCACCCACCGCGGTAGGGTAATCGCCGGCATCGACCAGCTCGATCCCGGCTGCAGACTCGAGCGCGGCATTGATCGCTGCCACGTCGACCGGGCCGGCGGTGCGCAACGCTACGCTGAAGCTGTCACCAAAGAACACCGGCACCTGAATGCAGGTAGCTGACACTTTGAGCGACGGCAGCGCCAGCAGTTCGCGTATTTCTTCGACCAGACGCTTTTCAAGCGGCAAGTGCCCCGACTCGTCAGGCGTGCCCACCTGGGCCAGTACATTGAATGCCATCTGACGATCGAAAAAGCGTGTTTCCAGCGGACGGACATTCAGCAGCTCGGTAGTCTGGCGCGCCAGCTCGCTGACGCCTTCGCGGCCCAGTGCAGATACAGCCAGACACGCTGTTACCGTCACGGACTGGATATCGATCAGCGTACGCAGTGGCGCAAGAGCCAATGCAACCGCAGTGGCAGAAGCGCTCGGGCTGGCCACCAGACAGGGTGCGACGCCGTAGCTGTGCAAAAGCGTAGCATTTATTTCAGGCACGACATTCGGGGCCTGCGCAAACGGAAAGGCGCCCGACAAATCCACGACTGAGCAGCCCGCCGCTACGGCCTTGTCGGCGTAACTGCGACTGACGGCCGGGCCGGCAGCAAAGAACGCCATACGCACCGTGCCGAAGTCGAAACTGTCGACTTCGCGTACGCGCACATTCTTGCCCCGAAACGGCACCGAGTGGCCAGCAGACTCGATACTTGCCAGCAGGTGCAGATTGCCCACCGGGAAATTGCGCTCCTCGAGCACCTGGACAATGGTTTCGCCGACAGTACCGGTTGCGCCGACGACGGCGATATCAAAGGACTGGCTCATGCAAAAACCTCAGGAAAATCAGGGAGCGGCACTTTAACTGCCGCACTGCCGACAGGCAATTCAAGCCGGAAAATAGCCGTGTCGTTCAAGGCTCGAGCCCCACCGGGAAAAATACGCCGTGGCTCCAGACCCCCAGCCAGCGCTCTCCATCGATCTCGCGGGAAACCGCCAGCTCGACCAACTGATAGAAAACATTGCGATGAATCAGCGCCTCAAGATTGCTCCGTATATGGATATACGGCGCTGGCTCCTGAGTATCGGGGTTTGTGACAACGCGCAGAGGGTGCTCCGGCCCTGCTTCAGCCTGATCTTCGACGTTGGTCAGGAAACGCAGCACCTGACCTTCGCCCTCGCCCAGGACCTCAAGGCTAACGGCGACAAAGGGCGCGTCATCAACCCTGATGCCGACCTTCTCGACGGGGGTAATGAGAAAATAGTCATCGCCGTCACGGCGCATGATGGTCGAAAACAGCCTGACCATTGGTTTACGGCCGATCGGCGTACCCTGGTAGTACCAGGTGCCATCGCGGGCGATGCGCATGTCGATATCGCCACAGAAATCCGGATTCCACAGATGAACAGGCGGCAACCCCTTGGTTTTGGGGATCTGTGCAAACAGGTCACCCGCCTTGTTTGAATCGGTCACTCCACTCTCCTGACGCGGGCTTTAACGTTCGACGCCCAATAAAGTACGAGCGTAGTCCTCAAGAGGCGGACCCAGCAAATCCTCGGGACTTTTGTCGTAAAGCGTCAGCAATCCGCCACGGCTGCGAATGCGCGCGCTGTCGATAAGATAGCGGGTGCTGGTTTCGATCAACATCAGTTGAATGACGCCGCTGTCGACGCCCAGGCGGTCCACCGCTTCCTGATCAGACCACTGATCGCCATTGCCAATACGGTCATCGGCCTTGGCAAAACGGGTATAGAGCAAATAATGTGCGCCTGCGCTGCGCGCCTCGATCATGGCTTCATCCAGCCCCATGGGCCCTCTGGCACGGCGGACCATCGGGAAGTATTCGACAAAGCCCTTGAAAGCCTCCTCGGCCACCACATTGGGTCGCGGGTAAGCATTACCCGGCGGAACGAAGGCACCCTGCGCGATATAAATAAACGAGTCGGGCTGCACGCGCCAGTTGGCAGTACGGCGGGTGTCACTATGATCGAGCAGCCCTGCATCGCTGAATTGCTCGCGAACACCTTCACCCATGTCACTGACTTTCATGCAGCCGCTCAGCGCCAACAGCGCGAGCAGCAGAACCAGGCTACGCATTATCCCCTCCCAAATACCGGTGACGGAAAACCGGCGAATGGTCGTCGGATGCAGCTTCCGCGCCATCTCTGACGCAGCCGGCGCCAAAGCCTTGAAGCGAGCGTTCAAGACCCGAACGGGGTCTTATTCGGCGGAGGGCTCGGGCTTGAGCCTGGGCTCGGCAGTGACATCGACATCACGCTTGCGCTTGTTGCCCATGCGTACGCCAATGTCCATCAGGAAGTGGAAAAAGCCTTCCTGATCTTCCAGCACATTGCTCCAGAACGGCGAGTGGTACAACGCAACTGCGCCGTGCACCAGCGCCCACGCAGCACAGTAGTGGTAATAAGGCGGGACATCTTCAAGCTTGCCTTCGGTAATGCGCCCCTTGATCAGCAGTGTCAGGTGTTCGAAGTTGGAGGCGCGGATCTTGTGCAGTTCTTCGACCAGTTCGGGCACCTGATTGCCCTTGACCACTTTTTCTTCCAGTCGGTCAAACAGACGATAGCGCTGCGGATCACGCATGCGGAACTCAAAATAGGCACGCGAGAGCGCTTCCTTGTCCTTGTCGACATCGGCGGAATGCAGCAGCGCGTTCAGGTCCCGCTCGTAATCGAGCATCAGGCGCAGATAGATCTCTGCCTTGGACTTGAAGTGCTTGTAGATGGTGCCTTTGCCAATGCCGACAGCGTCCGCGATCATCTCGACAGTGACGCTGTCTTCGCCCTGCTCCAGGAACAGCTTTAGCGCGGTGTCGAGAATTTCCTGCTCGCGGCGGCGAAATTCACGGACCTTACGAGGTTCTTTCTGCATAGAGAGGTCTGTCAGGATCGAAATCGAAGCCGGGTATTATGCCCAATCGGCGCTAAATTGCACGGATCATCCTTACTTGTCGACCTATACGAACGAATCGGGCTAGAAAAATCTGCCGGTTGTCGACAACCCGGTAAAGCGGATACCGGACGGCACGCTAAGACGCAGGCCCCACCGGTGCTGCAACGACAAACTCCAGATACCCCGTGATCACCACATACAGCGTGAAATAGGCAAAGATGAGCGCAGAGGCAATGTAAGACCAGCGCAGCATCCGCTCGCCCATGAAACGCCCGCCCTGGTGTGCCAGCGCGCACAGCGAAATCGACCAGACCACGCCCGCTGCGACGAACCCCGCGAGGAAGGTCGAGGCACTGGCGAGATCAGAGCCCTGCCGGGCAATCAGCGCACCGCCGACGGCAGCAAACCAGAGAATGGCGCTGGGTGAAGACATCGCCAGAAAAATCCCGCGCAGGAACAATGCCAGGCTGGACTTTTCCGAGTGAACGTCCTGATTCTCCAGACCAGCGCTGACCGTAGTAGCACTCATGACCATCCTGAAGCAGAACCACGCCAGCACGGCCGTACCGCCAAGCCAGAGCACGTAGCGTACAGCTTCGTATTGCAGCAACACCGCCATGCCGAGCATGGCCAGAATCGCGTAGGCCAGGTCGCCGACACAGGTTCCCAGCCCCAGCCATAAGCCCTTGGAAAAACCGCGCTGCATGGACAGCGTAATCATCGCTATGTTTGCTAGACCGATGTCCAGGCACAACGACAGACTCAATAGAAAACCGTTGGAAAACTCCACCCGACAACTCCGGCCAGACACTGAATAACGCTTGGTATGCCCGATCTATCGGCGCACACGGGCAACATTGATACAACCGCCTTGCATCCGGTTCGGCAAAAAAACGCCTGTAGAGGACTCAAGAATCGCTTTAGTATTCCAAAACTGTTTAAAAAACGACCAAAAGAGACTGGACGGTGCGCCATGCTGAGCAATACTTAACCCGCTGACGCGTCATCATTCCCCAAATGACTCGCCAGTAAAGGTGCCGAGGGACCAGCGTGCCTTTGTTTTACTCCTAATGGTCTTAACCCGGCTTCACCCCCCAGAATCCGGGTTTTTTTTGCCTGCGATTTGCTTTTGCACCGACCTGTAGGCCAATCAGCGCTGAACATGTGCCAGCGGGAACAGGCGAGCGAAGTTGGCAGTGGTCTGCTCGGCAAAACGCTCGTAGGACTCGCCTCGCAGCATCGCGAGAAATTCGGCAACTTCACGCACATACTGCGGCAGATTCGGCTTGCCCCGATAAGGGATAGGCGCAAGGTAAGGCGAATCGGTTTCAACCAGCAGCCGGTCTGCAGGGACTTGCCTTGCAACATCCCGCAATGCGTCGGCATTGCGAAAGGTCACGATGCCGGACAGCGAGATGTAATAGCCCAGGTCCAGCGCAGCCCTGGCCATGTTCCAGTCTTCGGTGAAGCAATGCAGGACGCCTGCCTGTGGCAGTGCTGCCTCACCCAGAAGGCTCAATGTATCGGCGCGTGCGCCACGGGTATGGATGATCACCGGTTTACCCGTGACACGAGCTGCCTCAAGGTGCAACCGGAAAGAAGCCTGCTGCAGCTCGGCGGCCTCGGGCTCGTAGTGATAGTCCAGACCGGTCTCGCCGATCGCCACCACGCGCGGATGGTCCAGCTCCTTGAGCAACCAGTCCAGAGGGGGCATTTCACCCGGCTTGACGTCCAGCGGATGGATGCCTACCGAGCAGTCGACGTCGGCGTAGCGTTCGGCGAGCGCTTTGACTGCGCCGGCATTGTCGGCGCTGACACCGATGCAGAGAAAGTGCCCGACGCCCCTGCCCCGCGCGGCGTCAAGGGCGGCATCCAGAGAACCATCGTGCAGGGCGAGGTCAAGGCGATCGAGGTGACAATGGGAATCTACGAGCATGGGTTAAAACACAACTACATCGTATGGGTTGGACGATCGGACTTGAGAGCACCGACCAGATGAGTTTCGATCAGATTACGTGCGGTATTGTCGCCGTCATTGAATTGCACGCCGACACCGGCAGTCCGATTGCCCTGCGCGCCTTTTGGCGTAATCCAGGCGACGCGGCCGGCCACCGGAACCTTTTCCGGCTCGTCCATCAGGTTGAGCAGCATGAACACCTCATCACCCAGCTTGTAGCTTTTGCTGGTGGGAATGAACAGCCCGCCGTTTCTGATGAAAGGCATGTAGGCAGCGTAAAGGACGGATTTGTCCTTGATGGTCAGGGACAGAATGCCATTACGTGGACCTGTGTTCAGCGGCAGACTCATGACAACACCTCAACGGTTCCGGATAACGCAGAGTCTACGCCTGTCCTGGCAGGCCTGCCCACTGCACCAGCAATGCTTCAAGCAGCAAGACCCGATTGAGATTGGCCTTGGACATGACTTTTTGTCGCTGCGCCAGAATCCAGTCCTGAATATCCAGCACTTTGGCGCGAGAGGATTTCTGTGCCAGGTACTGAACGACCTTGCGCATGTCGCCAAGACCAAGGCCTTCTTCATCCTGCGTCATCTGATAGCGCAGGATAAGGTGCGACCAGTCGCAGAACCAGTCGAACAGCAGTAAAAGCGGAATATCCTTCCAGCCCTCGGCCAATTGAGTCGCCGATTGCTGTTGCTTGAGCAGCTTCTTGACACCGTCCACCACCTGCGCGCGTTGCTCGCGAACGCCTTGCGTATGGAGCGCCACGGCCGCCAGCGGCGATCCGGCCGCCAGCGTCAGCAACTCAAAACGCTCGTCCTGCGTGCAGTCAGGCAAGGCATTGCTCAGCCAGTCCAGGCTCATCTGCTCGCCTGGCAGCGGGCAAGCCTGCTGAACACAGCGGCTCTTGACCGTCGGCAGCAACCGGCTCGGCTGATGACTGACCAGCAACAGAACGGTATTGCCCGAAGGCTCTTCCAGACTTTTCAGCAAAGCATTGGCAGCGTTGATGTTCATTGCCTCTACCGGCTCGACGAGCACCACCTTGCGACCGCCCATCTGTGCGGTCTGCACGACAAAGCTGACCAGATCACGCACCTGATCGACCTTGATCGGCTTGTCCGCCTCTTCCGGCTCCAGGACATAATTGTCCGGGTGGCTGCCAACTGCCAGTAAAAGGCAGGACTTGCAATGCCCGCAGGCCTCAAGCCCTTCGGGGGCCTTGCACAGCAGGCTGGCCATCAGGCGTTCGGCCAATGCCCGCTTGCCGATGCCGGCCGGACCGTGCAACAGATAGGCATGCGCGTGCTGGGCACGACCGGCCATTTGTTGCCAGAGCGATGCCTGCCAGGGGTAGGCTTCAGCCACGTCGCAGCTCCAGCAACCGAGGCAGTAATGTATCCAGGGAAGCCTGCACGTTGGCAAGTGTCTGTGCGGCGTCTACCAGTCGATAACGTGCAGGATCAGCTTTCGCCCGCTCCAGATACGTTGTGCGCACTGCGTCGAAGAACACTCTGCCTTCCTGTTCGAATCGATCCAGTCGGCCGCGTGCAGCGGCGCGTGACAGACCGATTTCCACCGGCAGGTCGAACACCAGCGTCAGATCAGGGCGCAGATCGCCTTGAACAAACTGCTCCAGCGCCGCAATACGCTGATGGGACAAACCGCGACCGCCGCCTTGATAAGCGTAGGTTGCATCGGTAAACCGGTCACAAAGCACTACCTCGCCACGCGCCAGCGCAGGACGAATGACCTCAGCCAGGTGCTGTGCACGCGCAGCAAAGACCAGCAGCAACTCGGTGTCGGCGCTCATGGTTTCGTCACTGGGGGCCAGCAGCAGCTCGCGAATGCGCTCGGCCAACGGAGTACCGCCCGGCTCTCGGGTCAGCAATACCTCAACACCCTGTGCGCGCAGCTGTGCGGCCAGGTACTCGCGATTGGTGCTTTTGCCAGCACCTTCAGGGCCTTCCAGGGTGATAAACAAGCCAGTCACAGGCAATCCTTAATAGTCATCATTGCTCATTCGGCTCGGGCTGCGGCGCATCAAGTGTGGTTGCAGGTTCGGGCTCGGAAGCGGGCGAGTCGGCTGACGGAGGCGTCGTAACAGGTGCCGGGCTGGAGCGATAATCGGCACGGCGCTTGAGCTGGTAATCACGCACAGCTGCGTTATGGGCATCCAGGTCGTCAGAGAACACATGGCTGCCGTCCCCCTTGGCAACGAAATACAGGCTGCTGCCCGCAACCGGGTTGAGTGCGGCATGAATCGCTTCTCGCCCCACCAGCGAGATAGGTGTCGGCGGTAGACCCGCTATCACGTACGTATTGTAAGGCGTGGCTTCCTTGAGGTTGGCGCGGGTCAACTTGCCGTTGTAGCGCTCGCCCATGCCATAGATCACGGTCGGGTCAGTCTGCAATTGCATGCCCAGTTTAAGACGCCGTACAAACACGCCGGCAATCTGCCCGCGCTCCTGAGGCACACCGGTTTCCTTCTCGACCAGCGAAGCCATGATCAGGGCCTGATAGGGGTTCGAATAAGGGGCCTCTGACGATCTGGCGTTCCATTCTTCATCCAGTACCTCCTCCAGACGGCCGTAAGCCTGCTTGAGCAATTCCGCATCGGTCATGCCACGCACATAGCGATAGGTGTCAGGAAAGAAACGGCCTTCAGGGAATACGTCGGGATGGCCGATTTTTGCCATCAGTTCGCTGTCGGACAAGCCTGCCAGCGTCTGATCGAGCTTGACCTGCCTGGCCAGCGCGGCCCGCACCTGGCGGAAATTCCAGCCCTCGACCAGCGTCAGGCTGTATTGCACGACTTCCTTGCGCTTCCAGATATCGAACAGACCTTTGACGTTCATGCCTGGCACCATGCGGTACTCGCCGCTGTGCAAGGCTTGCCCCGACAAATTGAAGCGCCAGTAGAGACGCAACCAGAAAGCATCCTTGATGACACCATCGGCCTGCAGCCGATTGAGCACACCAGTCGGCGTCGAGCCGGCCGGAACATCCAGCAACTGCTCCTGCGCCACTTCAAGCGGCTGGTTCAGCGCCTGATATTGCTGCCAGAACGCAAGGCCGAGCAGCAGCCCCGCCAGAACGACAGCTGTTTCCAGCAACACCAATATTTTTCGGATCACAAATCAGATATCCAGAAGGGTGCGAGCAATGCCTTGCAGTTTACGGGTGAGCGGCCCGACCGGCCAGTTCGACGCTGCAAAGCCGCAAACCGGCCAGACGCCGTAGACGCTATTGCATAGAAACACTTCGTCCGCCGATTCCAGGTCGGACATGTGCAAATCACGGATATCGACAGCCAGTTCCAGATTTCGTGCCTGATCGAGCAGCTCGGCGCGCATCACCCCTGCAACTCCGCAGCGGCTCAGATCGGCCGTCAGCAGACAGCCTTTGCTGATCAGAAACAGATTGCTGTAAACACCCTCGATCAACCGCCCCGAGGTATCGCGCATCAAGCCTTCGGCATGCTCGCTATCGCTCCATTCGGAACGGGCGAGCACCTGCTCCAGGCGATTCAGATGCTTGAGCCCGGCAAGCAGCGGCTGTTCGGCCAGACGAGTCCGGCAGTCGAACAGGCGCACACCCTGCTCGGCATGTGCACCGGGATAAACGGGCGCCGGGCCGCCTTGCAGGATTCGGCGTGACGGAGTGTCCAGGGCCGGAGCATAGCCACGCTGGCTGTCGCCACGGGTGAGTATCAGCTTCATGACCCCGTCGCCAAGCTCTGCGGCGAAGTGGGTCATTTCTGCGCGAAGCAGCGTATGATCGGCAGCAATCGAAAGTCGCTGGCATCCACTTTCAAGACGCTGCAGGTGACGCTCGAGCAGCACTGGCTGCCCGGCCTTGACGGCAATGGTTTCGAACAGCCCATCGCCGTAGGCCAGCCCGCGATTCTTGAGGGACAAGGCATCTGCCGGGCAGCCATCGACCCAGCCAGGCATTACTCGGCGAACCGACGGAATACCAGCGAGCCATTGGTGCCACCAAACCCGAACGAGTTGGACAGGACGACATCGATGGGCATCCGGCGTGCTTCGTGAGGCACGAAATCCAGATCGCAGCCTTCACTCGGCTCATCCAGGTTGATAGTCGGCGGAGCTACCTGATCAACCATTGCCAGTACGCTGAAAATCGCTTCGACAGCCCCGGCAGCACCCAGCAAATGGCCTGTCATCGATTTGGTCGAGCTGACGGCCAGCTTGTAGGCGTGATCACCGAATACCGATTTGATGGCAGACGCCTCGGCCAGATCGCCTGCCGGCGTCGAAGTACCGTGTGCATTGATGTACTGCACCTGATCGGGATTGACCCTGGCATCACGCAATGCGTTGACGATGCAGCGCGCGGCACCGGCACCATCGTCAGGCGGTGAGGTCATGTGATAGGCATCGCCACTCATGCCGAATCCGACGAGCTCGGCATAGATGGTCGCACCGCGCGCCTTGGCGTGCTCAAGCTCTTCAAGCACCATTGCCCCGGCACCGTCGGACAGGACGAAACCATCACGCCCCTTGTCCCAGGGACGACTGGCACGGGTCGGGTCGTCATTGCGTGTCGACAGCGCACGCGCCGCGCCAAACCCGCCCAGTCCCAGGCCACAGGCGGCCATTTCAGCGCCACCGGCAATCATCACGTCCGCTTCGTCGTAGGCAATGTTGCGAGCTGCCATGCCGATGCAGTGGGTTGCAGTGGTGCAGGCCGTGGCGATCGAGTAGTTAGGCCCCTGCGCACCCAGATGGATAGACAGGAAACCGGAAATCATGTTGATGATCGAGCCCGGCACGAAAAACGGTGAAATCCGCCCCGGGCCTTGCTCGTGCAGCAGACGGCTGCTGTTTTCGATGTTGGTCAGACCACCGATGCCCGAACCCATGGCAACGCCAATGCGCTCACGGTTTGCATCAGTGACTTCGAGGCCTGCGTTACGCACGGCCTGAAAACTGGCCGCAAGACCATACTGAATGAAGAGATCGAGCCGACGCGCTTCTTTGGGCGCGAGGTATTCTTCAACGTTGAAGCCCTTGACCGAACCGCCGAAGCGGGTGGTGAAGGCTGACAAGTCCGTGTGCTCGATAAGGCCAATGCCACTGCGGCCCGCCAGAATGCCTTGCCAACTGCTGGGCACGTCATTGCCCAGTGGCGAAAGCATACCCATCCCGGTGACCACGACGCGTCTACGCGACACAGGACTCTCCTTCTCTCTTGTTTACGGAACAATCAGTTACGAACAATCACAGCGTTTTTTAAAGAAAAAACCGCACGCCGGTTAAAGCAGTGCGGTTTTCCCGTGACAGCAGTCAGCGATTACAAATCTTAAGCCTGATGGCTGGTGACGTAGTCGATTGCTGCTTGAACGGTAGTGATCTTTTCCGCCTCTTCGTCAGGGATTTCGGTCTCGAATTCCTCTTCCAGAGCCATTACCAGCTCGACGGTGTCCAGGGAGTCAGCGCCCAGGTCTTCAACGAAAGAAGCAGTGTTGACAACCTCTTCTGATTTGACGCCAAGTTGCTCTGCAACGATTTTCTTGACGCGCTCTTCGATGGTGCTCATACCTAGTTTTAACTCCTAGTGGAAATGTTCAGGCATCTGGCCAGTGGGTAAGTGTATAGAAGAGGTTTTGCGAATTTCAAGCTTAACGCTCTCCCCTTGTCCCCAACCGTACCTTTGCCCATTCATAGATTGCAGCTTTATAACGGATTTTAGACAGCTCGTATGACATTTTTTTGAAACAGATCGTCACATTAGCTCATGTACATGCCGCCGTTAACAGGGATTGTGGCCCCGGTAACGTAGCCTGCGCCTTCGGACGCAAGAAAAGCGACTACATGCGCAATCTCTTCAGCCTGCCCCAAACGGCCCAGGGGTATCTGGGTAATCAGTGACTCACGCTGAGCTTCAGGCAGCTCACGTGTCATGTCAGTGTCGATGAAACCGGGCGTAACCGAATTGACGGTTACTGCACGCGAGCCCACTTCACGAGCCAGAGCCCTGCCGAAACCTTCCAGCCCGGCCTTCGCGGCAGCATAGTTTACTTGACCGGCGTTGCCCATGGCACCCACAACCGAACCAATGCTGATAATACGGCCCCAACGCGCCTTGGTCATGCCGCGCAAAACACCCTTGGAAAGGCGGAAAAGGCTGTTCAGGTTGGTGTCGATGACATCGGACCATTCGTCATCTTTCATGCGCATCATCAGATTATCACGGGTGATACCGGCATTATTGACCAGAATCAACGGTGCACCGACGCGCTCCTGAATGGTCGACAAGACCGAGTTCACGGAATCGGCATCGCAGACGTTGAGCATCAGACCAAAGCCTTCGATGCCGTTTTCCTTGAGCGTCGCGCTGATGCGCTCGGCACCAGACTCGGACGTTGCCGTGCCCACAACGACAGCACCATTGCGCCCCAATTCCAGGGCGATGGCTTGACCAATACCGCGACTTGCACCGGTTACCAGTGCAACTTTACCTTGAAGGCTCATGCAGGCGTCTCCTAATCAGGCCAGTGCCGCACGCGCGGCGGCAAAGGCGTCTGGGGTATCAAGGTTGTAAGTAATCACGCCTTCGGCGCAACGCTTGTTCAGACCGGCCAGTACCTTGCCCGGCCCACACTCCACAAGCTGGGTCGCTCCGCGGCTCGCCAGACATTGAATGGATTCAACCCAGCGTACCGGTTTATACAGTTGCTCCAGCAGATCACGTTTGAGCGTCGCCAGATCACTGACTGCGCTGGCACTGACGTTCTGTACCAGCGCGATTTCAGGCGCTTGCCATTCGATGGCTTCGACAGCTTCGGCGAAACGCTCGGCGGCCGGGCGCATCAGCTCGCAGTGCGACGGCACACTGACCGGCAACGGCAATGCACGCTTGGCACCGCGCGCCTTGCACAGCTCCATGGCGCGCTTGACGGCCTCGGCAGCCCCGGCAATCACGACCTGGCCCGGCGAGTTGAAATTCACTGCACTGACGACCTCGCCCTGCGCCGCTTCGGCACAAGCGGCGATGACGTCGGCGTCATCAAGCCCCAGAATGGCGGCCATACCACCCTGACCGGCCGGCACCGCTTCCTGCATCAACTGGCCGCGACGCTCGACAAGCTTCACCGCGTCAGCCAGGCTCAGGCTTTGCGCAGCTACCAGCGCACTGTATTCACCCAGACTGTGGCCTGCGACAAAAGCAGGAACTGCACCGCCCTCTGCCAGCCAGACATGCCACAACGCTACGGAAGCAGTCAGAATCGCAGGCTGGGTCTTGTCGGTCTGATTGAGCGATTCGACAGGACCGTTCTGGGTCAACGCCCACAGGTCATAGCCAAGGGCATCGGAAGCCTGCTCGAAAGTATCGAGGATCAACGGATGCTGCGCGCCTTGCTCGGCGAGCATGCCGAGCGATTGCGATCCTTGACCCGGAAAGACGAATGCGAGGGATGCAGACATTTGACAAGCCTCTGAATTATTGTCGCCAAAATGGGCGTCCGGACAAGCCGAACGCGGGAATTCAAATTTACATGACTGATCGGTTGGATGACTGACCAGTCTGGTGCGTCACATTTTCAGGTCCGCCCGTTCTGAAACAGCGTCTCAAGTCGCCCTTTCAAACGCTGCGGCAGGTTTTCACGGGATTCTACGATCGCTCGCTGAATCGCACTCTGGAATCCTGAGACACTGGCGGAGCCATGGCTTTTCACCACAACCCCCTGCAACCCGAGCAGGCTCGCACCATTATGACGAGCGGGTGCCAGATCCGTCTGCAGTCGCCTGAGCAACGGCAACGCCAGCGCCCCGACAGCCCTGCTCAGCAGGTTACGATTGAACAGTGTATCGATTCTGGCAGCAATCATGCTCGCCAGCCCTTCACTCGACTTGAGCAGCACGTTACCGACAAAGCCGTCGCATACCACCACATCAGCCTCGCCCCGGTACAACCCGTCGCCTTCCACATAGCCAACGTAGTTAAGGCCCGAGGCAGCCTGCAGAAGACCGGCGGCACGCTTGACTTGCTGGTTGCCCTTGATGTCTTCAGTGCCGACGTTGAGCAAGGCCACTCTGGGCGTTGCGACACCAAGGATCTCGGCGAGCACTGAGCCCATCACGGCAAACTGATAGAGCGCTTCGGCGCTGCAATCGACATTCGCCCCCAGGTCCAGTAATTGGCAATGGCCTGATCGAGTGGGAATGGCCGCGACCATCGCGGGACGATCAATCCCCGGCAAGGTCTTGAGGACAAATCGGGAAAGCGCCATCAGCGCACCGGTATTACCGGCGCTGACACACGCCTGGGCCTGCCCGCCTGCCACAAGCTCGAGCGCCACGCGCATCGAGGAATCAGGCTTGCCACGCAGAGCCTGGGAAGGAAGTTCGTCCATCGCGATGGTCTCGCCGGCATTCACGACACGCAGGCGAGAGCGATCCACAGCATCATGGCGGGCAATGAGTTCTTCAATCAGGGAGGCTTGGCCGACGAGGACCAGATGAAGCGAGGGCGTAGCTGTCAGGCACGCGAGGCTTGCCTGAACAATGTTGCGGGGACCGAAGTCCCCGCCCATTGCGTCGATCGCGATGATCGGAGCGGACAAGAAATTACTCGTCAGCGCCCTTGTCGATCACTTTACGACCACGGTATACGCCTTCTGGCGATACGTGGTGACGCAGGTGGATTTCACCAGTGGTCTTTTCTACCGACAGAGTGCTTGCCTCAAGAGCGTCGTGCGAACGACGCATGTCACGGGCAGAGCGGGATTTTTTGTTCTGCTGAACAGCCATAATTGATTAACTCCTAAACGTTTGGGTCACGCTTTAACTGCGCCAATACACTGAACGGGTTGGACCGCGTTACCTCGTCCACGCTCGGTTCGGGCTCATCGAGACCCGCCGGTTGCTGGCATTCTTCAGGATGATGAGCAGGCACAATGGGCAAGGCGAGCAATAGCTCCTCCTCGATCAATGCCAGCAGATCCAAAGGATCTTCGCCCAGTTCCAGCACGTCATAACCTTTCGGTAACGACTGGGTATTCGCACCCTCCTTCACCACGGCGTAACTGCATTCGCTGTGGATCGGCAGGGTCACCAGCTCAAGACAACGCTGGCAAACCATCTTGACCGGAACGTCTATCGAACTGTGGATAACCACCGAACGACGTTCGTCACGCTCAAAAACGAATTTCGCCTGCACCGTACCGACAGTGTCGGCAAGCGGGTCGCAGAGTCTCTTCAAATCGCCCAGCAGCACTTCACCCTGAAGGGCAGTGCCGCGATCAGACAATTTGCGCGGGTCAACGTGAGATGGAATCGGGTCATTCAACATAGGCGCAGCATTCTATGGATGCCCCCTTGGCATGTCAAAGGAAATTCAGGCCTGTTCGTCACTCCGACCACTCTTTAGAATCAACGCTCAGCCTACGGAGAACCGCATGCCATCCCTGCTACTTGCCTCCAGCTCTTCTTACCGCCGCGAGTTGCTCACTCGCCTGCGCCTGCCCTTCGCCTGCAAGTCTCCGGACATTGATGAAAGCCACCGCCCCGGCGAGACTGCACACGACCTCGTACGGCGCCTGGCCCGAGAGAAGGCCGAGGCGCTGGCGGACGAGTATCCGCGCCACCTGATCATTGGCTCAGACCAGGTCGCCGTGCTGGATGGACAGGTACTTGGCAAGCCCCACACCTTCGAGCGCGCGCTTGGGCAACTGACGGCCGCCAGCGGCACAAGTGTTACGTTCCTGACCGGCCTGGCACTGCTCAACAGCACCACAGGCGAGTGCCAGGTCGATTGTGTGCCTTTTACGGTGCACATGCGTGAACTCGACCGCGCCAGCATCGAGCGCTATCTACATGCAGAAGAGCCTTATGACTGCGCAGGCAGTTTCAAGGCAGAAGGCCTTGGCGTCAGCCTGTTTCGCAGCACCGACGGCAGCGATGCGACGAGCCTGATCGGCCTGCCCCTGATAAGACTGGTGGACATGCTGATAAAGGAAGGCGTCAGCGTGCCCTGACCCCAGACAAAAGAACCCGGCCAATGACCGGGTTCTTTTATCGACAACAGACCATCAGCGCAGGCTGGGCCCATTGAATCCGACCAGCATGGCTATTCGCTCGGCGATACTGGTGCCGAGCTTTTTCGAAAAACGATCAAATGGCGACTCTTCGACAGTATATTCGACGATGTCCTTTTCCTTGATCACATCCCGCGCAACATAGCTTGCACTGCCCAGACCATCCACCAGACCGAGCGCAACGGCCTGCTCACCAGTCCAGATCAACCCTGAAAACAGCTCGGGATGATCCTTGTCCTTCAGACGCTCACCACGCCCCTGCTTGACGCTGGCGATGAACTGACGATGAGTCGTATCCAGCACGCCCTGCCAAAACTGCGTTTCTTCAGCCTTTTGCGGTTGAAACGGATCAAGGAAGGCTTTGTGCTCGCCCGATGTGTAAGTGCGTCGATCAACGCCGAGCTTATCCATGGCGCCGACAAACCCGAAACCGGCTGCCGTCACACCAATGGACCCTACAAGACTGGCCTTGTCGGCATAAATCTGGTCGGCGGCGCTGGCGATGTAATACGCCCCGGAAGCCCCCAGGTCAGTAATGACGGCATAGACCTTGATGTCCGGCTTTGCGGCGCGCAGACGACGGATTTCGTCATATACGTAACCCGACTGAACAGGACTGCCACCAGGGCTATTGATGCGCAGAATCACACCCTTGGTTTTTTCATCGTCGAATGCCTTCTGCAACGCGGTGACGATATTCTCGGCACTGGCCGACTCCTTGTCGGCAATCACGCCCTGCACATCAATCAACGCTGTGTGGCTGGAGCGCCGCGATGTGCCACCATCGAAATCCAGCATCGGCACAATCACCGCAACAAACAGAAACGCGAAGGTCAACAGCTTGAAAAAGATCCCCCAGCGACGCGCACGACGCTGCTCCTGAACACTGGCCAGCAGCGTCTTTTCAAGAAGTTTCCAGCTTTTTGCCTCTTCCCTGCTATTGATGCCCTCGTCTACGCTCTGCGAGACAGGTGCCTTCCATTCGTCAGACATGTTCCAATCACTCCAATCCTGAAACTAGACGCCGCGACCGTTCAACCAGGTACGCAGCTCGGAAAAATGCTCGATAGCCAGCCGCGGCTGGAACTGGCGCAACGACTCCAGCGGCTGCGCGCCGTACCCCACCGCAACCGAATCCATACCCGCATTGCGGGCCATCAGCAGATCGAACGATGCATCGCCGATCATCAACGAACGCTGCGGCGCAACATCGCAGTGCGCCATGATCTCGTTCAACATCAATGGGTCAGGCTTGCTGGCTGTTTCGTCGGCAGCCCGGGTAGCATCGAAGTAATCCAGCCAGCCATTGGCCTTCAGCACCCTGTCCAGCCCGCGACGCGCCTTGCCGGTTGCAACCGCAAGACGATAGCCATCCTCGCGAAACGCCTGCATCGACTCCAGAACGCCTTCGAACAGCGGCGAGGGCACATTATCCATTGCCATGTAGCTGTCAGCATAGCGCTGCCGGAAATCGATCAGCTGATTGCCGCTGATCTGTGGATAGAGGGTCCGGATCGCCTCCGGCAGCCCCAGGCCGATAATGCCCTTGATCGCCAGATCGTCGCGAACTTCAAGATCGGTCTCGATGGCAGCCGCGCGCATGGACAGGACAATGCGTCCGATTGAGTCGGCCAGCGTGCCGTCCCAGTCGAAAATCAACAGATCGTAATCACGACGCACTCAGACGCTCCACTGTTTTGGCCCACATGTCATCGACAGACGCCTGCACATTCAGCTTGCTGCCATCGGGCATCGGCACGGTCAGCATGTAAGCATGCAAAAACAGGCGTTTGCCGCCCAGATCGCGAATTTCGCGACTGAAATTCTCGTCACCGTACTTGGTGTCGCCTGCAATGGCGTGCCCCGCATGCAGCGTATGCACGCGGATCTGATGGGTGCGACCAGTGACTGGCTTGGCTTCGACCATGGTGGCAAAGTCACCGAAACGACGCAGCACCTTGAAAATCGTCAAAGCCTCCTTGCCCTCTTCATTGACCTCGACCATACGTTCGCCGGAACGCAGATTGCTTTTCATCAGCGGAGCACGCACCTGTTTCAGCGCTGTCGCCCAGTTACCGCGGACCAGCGCCATGTAGCGCTTGTCGACGCCGTCGCCACGCAAAGCTTCGTGCAGATGACGCAGCATGCTGCGCTTCTTGGCAATCATCAGCAGCCCGGACGTGTCGCGATCAAGACGATGCACAAGCTCAAGCTCCTTGGCATCGGGACGCAACTGGCGGAATGCCTCGATCACACCAAAGCTCAGGCCACTGCCACCATGCACGGCGATACCCGCAGGCTTGTTGAGCACGATCAACGCCTTGTCTTCGTAGACAATCGCCGCTTCAAGGCGCTGCAACAAAGCCTGAGCGACCGGCACCGGCTCGTCGCGCTCGGGCACGCGCACAGGGGGAATACGCACGATATCGCCTGCCTGCAGCTTATACTCGGGCTTGATCCGCCCCTTGTTCACACGCACTTCGCCCTTGCGCAAAATGCGGTAAATCAAGGTTTTGGGCACACCCTTGAGATAAGTGATCAGAAAATTATCGATGCGTTGACCGGCAAGTTCCGGGGCAACCTCGACCAGCTGGACGCCGGGGGTTGGAGGGGCAATATTCGTCATGCCGCAAATGATAACAATTTTTTATGGATTTGAAGCACTTAATGATTGCTGCTATAGTCGCGAACGCCGCCAAAAGCGGCCGGACAGCGGACCAACGGTTGACAACCGGCCCTGACCAACGCAATTCACAAGGACGGGAGGCCGTCCTACGCAGTGTTCGGTGACAACGGAGCAAGCTGGAAACGTAACGAGCGCAGGTGACATGAGGCCGGAAACACGCCTGACAGCAGAGCAGACAGCTCGCGGCCAGTGCGGACAGTTCATGGCCAGTTCACAAAGTGCAGTCGCTTCCAGACGCTACGAGCGAATGCTTCGGGAACAACGCCTCAAGCCATGATGCGCGACCTTCCCTATCGAAGATCGCGGTAAATGCCAACCCGCTGCGGATTCTGCGCGCGGCAGCACCCGAATTATCAGGGATACGTGTAGGGTGGAGACGCACAACCATCGGACTGTGTAGCACAAGGCTTGTTCTAGACGCTTCATCTCGTCCGCTACCGATGGTCGATTCCTCCTCCTGACAAAGCTTTTGCTGAAAGGGTGTCTTACGCCACCACAGCAAGCAGGAAACGTCGTCGCGACCCTCCGCCCCCTCTGGGCGAGGACCTCGCTAGACACTGGAGTGTCCAACCACTCCTGACGCGCCCTGACACCGACCGTGAGAAGTCGTGTGTGCCGAACGCCGTTTCCGGCAGCCCGGAAACCGACGGTACTACATGAAAAGAATGCTGATTAACGCAACTCAACCCGAAGAGTTGCGTGTTGCACTGGTAGACGGCCAGCGCCTCTACGACCTGGACATCGAGTCAGGTGCACGCGAGCAGAAGAAGGCCAACATCTATAAAGGCCGAATCACTCGCATCGAACCCAGCCTTGAGGCTGCCTTTGTCGATTTCGGCTCTGAGCGCCACGGCTTTCTGCCCCTCAAGGAAATCTCCCGCGAATACTTCAAGAAAGCCCCCGAAGGCCGCGTCAACATCAAGGATGTCCTGAGCGAAGGCCAGGAAGTCATCGTTCAGGTCGAGAAAGAAGAGCGTGGCAACAAGGGTGCCGCCCTGACCACCTTTATCAGCCTTGCAGGCCGCTATCTGGTCCTGATGCCGAACAACCCTCGCGCCGGCGGCATCTCGCGCCGTATCGAAGGCGAAGAACGCAACGAACTGCGTGAAGCGCTAAACGGCCTGATCGCTCCAGCCGACATGGGCCTGATCGTTCGCACTGCCGGCCTGGGCCGCAGCAGCGAAGAAATGCAGTGGGACCTCGATTACCTGCTGCAACTGTGGACCGCTATCAAGGAAGCGTCCCTGGACCGCTCGGCTCCTTTCCTGATCTACCAGGAAAGCAACGTCATCATCCGCGCCATCCGTGACTACCTGCGTCAGGATATCGGTGAAGTCCTGATCGACAGCGTTGAAGCCCAGGAAGAAGCCCTGACCTTCATCCGCCAGGTGATGCCGCAGTACGCCAGCAAGATCAAACTGTACGAAGACAGCGTCCCCCTGTTCAACCGCTTCCAGATCGAAAGCCAGATCGAAACCGCCTTCCAGCGCGTGGTCGAACTGCCTTCCGGCGGCTCCATCGTCATCGATCCGACCGAGGCCCTGGTGTCCATCGACATCAACTCGGCGCGCGCTACCAAAGGCAGCGACATCGAAGAAACCGCCTTGCAGACCAACCTTGAAGCGGCTGAGGAAATCGCCCGTCAACTGCGTCTGCGTGATATCGGCGGCCTGATCGTCATCGACTTCATCGACATGACGCCAGCCAAGAACCAGCGCGCCGTGGAAGAAAAAGTCCGCGAGAGCCTGGAAGCAGACCGCGCCCGCGTCCAGGTCGGTCGCATCTCGCGCTTCGGCCTGCTGGAGATGTCCCGTCAGCGCCTGCGCCCATCGCTGGGCGAAAGCAGCGGCATCGTTTGCCCTCGCTGCAACGGCACTGGCATTATCCGGGATGTCGAATCGCTGTCTCTGGCCATTCTGCGCCTGATCGAAGAAGAAGCCCTGAAAGACCGCACTGCAGAAGTGCGCGCCCAGGTCCCTATACCGGTTGCGGCTTTCCTGCTCAACGAGAAACGCAACTCGATCACCAAGATCGAACTGCGCACCCGTGCGCGCATCATCATCCTGCCGAACGATCAACTGGAGACTCCGCACTTCGAAGTTCAGCGACTGCGTGATGACAGCCCGGAAGCGCATAGCAGCCAGACCAGCTACGAAATCGCTGCGGCGGCTGCCGAAGTGGAAGAGATTGCCCCTCTGGCTGCGGCAACCCGCACCCTGGTTCGTCAGGAAGCAGCCGTCAAGACTGCCCCGGCTCGTGCCAATGCCCCCGTTCCGGTAGAAGCCGTTGCGCCCGCACCGACACCTGCACCTGCCGCTCACGAGCCAAGCCTGTTCAAGGGCCTGGTGAAATCCCTGGTCAGCCTGTTCGCGACCAAGGAAGAGCCCGCCGCCCCGGTTGTGGTTGAAAAACCTGTTGCAGAACAGCGTCCGGCCCGTAATGAAGAGCGCCGTAACGGTCGCCAGCAGAGCCGTGGCCGCAACAACCGTCGCGACGAAGAACGCAAGCCTCGTGAAGAACGTGCCCCGCGCGAAGAACGTGCCGAACGCGCACCGCGTGAAGAGCGCGCACCTCGCGAGGAACGTGCTCCTCGTGAAGAACGCGCCGCTCGCGAACCTCGTGAAGCCCGCGAAGACTCGACACCACGCGAAGAGCGTCCGGCGCGTACCTCTCGCGAGCGCAAGCCGCGTGAAGCACGCGAAGATCGTCCGGTCCGTGAGTTGCGCGAACCTCTGGACGCGGCCCCTGCCGTGAACCTTGCCCGTGAAGAACGTCCTGAACGTGCTCCACGCGAAGAGCGCCAGCCACGCCAGCCTCGTGAAGAACGTCAACCACGTGCCGAACAGGCCGCAGCCGCCGTGAGCGAAGAAGAGGAAGTGCTGCACAACGAAGAGCAGGTCAACGACGAGAACCAGGAAGGCAACGACGGTAGCGAAGGCGACCGCCCTCGCCGCCGCTCGCGTGGCCAGCGTCGTCGCAGCAATCGTCGTGAGCGTCAGCGCGATGCCAATGGCAACGTGATCGAAGGCTCCGAAGAGAATGGCAACGAAGAAGAAAGCAGCGCCACCGACCTGTCGGCTGGTCTGGGCTTCACCGCAGCCGCCTCGGCTGCAAGCAGCGTGATCAGCGCGCCTGCCGAAGCCGATGCGCATCAGCAGGCAGAACGTGCCAACAGCAATGCAGTCACTGCAGACGCCGAGCCGGTGCATCAGGCACCTGCTGCCGAAGCACATACGACTGAAACGCCAGTAGCTGAAACACCAGCCACCGAAGCACCGGTTGCCGAAAAAGCACCGACTGTTGCCGAGCCGACTGTCGAAGCGCCTGCCGTTGAAGCCCCTGTGGCAGACGACGCTCCTGTAGCAGAGCCTGCTCCAGAGGTTGAAGTTCAACCGGCAGCGGTCGAAGCACCTGCCATTGCTGCGCAGTCCGAACTGTTCGAAGCACCTCACGCAGAACGCGTAGTGCCGTTCAAGCCAACGCCAGAGCCACAGGTGCCGGTCGAAGCAGCGGCTCATGAGGAAGTGCCAGCCACTGAATCATCCGAACTGCCAACGCCTGCACCTGCTGATGTCGTCGAGCCGGTAGCGGTAAAAGAAGAGCCTGCTCCTTACGTCGCGCCTCAGCCGGTCGTTGAAGAACAGTCACCTGCCCCACAAGAGCAGGCACCTGCACTTGTAGAAGCAGCGCCTGCACCAGTGGTCAGCAGCACGGGCCGCGCACCGAACGATCCTCGTGAAGTTCGTCGCCGCAAGCGTGAAGAAGAAGCACGCCGTCAGCAGGAAGCTGCTGCCAGCACTCCAGTCGTCGAGGCAACGCCTGCTGCTGAAGCAGAATCGGCAAAGCCTGCACCGGCAGTCGAGGAGCAGACCGAAGAAGCGGCAACTGAGCAACCAGCAGTCAAACCGCAACATGAAGCCGAGAAAGAAAACGAGCCTAAACCCCTCGTTTAACCCCGGCCCACGAAAAAGCCCCGCCTGTGCAGACAGGCGGGGCTTTTTTACATCTGCGATTCAGCATCACTCTCTGGTCACGTTGCAGTCTCAGTAAAGATTGGGCTCCATTTCCAACTCCACACCAAAACGTTCGGTGATGTCGGTCTGAATGCGGCGCGCCAGGTTCAATAGCTGCAAGCCACTGGCATGCCCGTAATTGACCAGCACCAGAGACTGAAGCCTGTGCACCCCGGCATCACCGTCACGGTACCCCTTCCAGCCAGCCTGCTCGATCAGCCATCCGGCCGCCAGCTTCACACGACCATCGTCCTGCGGGTAGCCGACGATGCCTGGGTACTGCTGCTTGATCGTAGCGTACAGTTCGGCAGGGATAATCGGGTTTTTGAAGAAACTGCCGGCATTGCACAACACCGCTGGGTCAGGCAGCTTTTCACTGCGAATGGCGCAGATCGCACGGCTGACATCGAACGGGGTTGGCTTATCGAGACCTAGCTCGTCGAGACGCTGACGAACCGGACCGTATTCAAGGTGCAGAGTGGCTACGCGACTGAGCTTGAAGCGCACGCGCAAGATCAGCCAGCGCGCGACCTGATGCTTGAATACGCTGTCGCGATAGCCGAAGGCACAATCCTGCAGAGAGAACTCGCGCAACTCGCCTGTTTCACGATCCAGCGCAGTCAGGCCATGGAATACATCCTTGATCTCGACGCCATAAGCACCGATGTTCTGCATCGGTGCAGCGCCAACGGTGCCTGGAATCAGACTGAGGTTTTCCAGCCCCGCCAGCCCCAGTTCCAGGCAGGACTGCACAAACGGATGCCAGGGCTCGCCAGCCTCTGCCTCGACAATCGACTCGAGACAGTCCTCATGCACGATACGAATGCCGCGGCTGGCCATGCGCACGACCAGTGACTGCACGTCACCACTGAGCAGCAGGTTACTGCCACCGCCAATCACCAGCAGCGGTACGTCGTGCTCGGCCGAATATGCCAGAGCCTCGCGAACATCGTCATCACTGTGCGCCTCAGCGAACAATCGGGCCTGAACGTCGACGCCAAAGGTATTGTACGGTTTGAGGGAAATCGCGGACTGTACCTGCAAGGTCATACCCTCGCCTTCCCGAACCACTGGACGAAGTGCATTAACCCTCCAGCAAGCGCCTTACGCGCTCCAGGTCTTCAGGCGTATCGACGCCACCGGGTGGCGCCTCGAGCGCATCGGCAACGTGAATCCGCACGCCATTCCACAGCGCTCGCAATTGCTCCAGGCTTTCGGTGTTTTCCAGCCAGCATGGGCCCCAACTGACAAAGTCGTGAAGGAAGCCCGCACGATAAGCGTAGATACCGATATGGCGACGATAAGGCACGCCAGCAGGCAGTTCGTCCCTGTTTGCGGCCAGCGCATCGCGCGCCCACGGCAAGGGAGCCCGGCTGAACGTCAGTGCCAGGCCGTTGATGTCCGTTGCGACCTTGACGATGTTCGGGTTGAACAACGCCGCTACGTCGTGGATAGGCTCGGCCAGTGTAGACATGCCGGCTTCGGGGTGAGCCGCAAGATTGGCCGCCACCTGATCGATTACCGCAGGCGGGATCATCGGCTCGTCGCCCTGCACATTGACGACAATCGCGTCGGCGGCCAGCCCCAATTGCGCAGCCACCTCGGCCAGACGGTCAGTACCGGAATTGTGATCCTGGCGAGTCAACAGCACTTCGGCACCGAAAGCCTGACAGGCTTCGACAATGCGAGCATCGTCGGTGGCAATCACTACGCGCCCGGCGCTGCTCTTGCAAGCTTGCTCCCAGACGAGCTGGACCATGGGCTTGCCGGCAATGGTTTTCAGTGGCTTGCCGGGGAAGCGACTGGAGCCGTAGCGCGCAGGGATGACAACGGTAAACGCTGCTGTCATTTGTCCAGCCGCTCATCGGTGCTCAAGGTACGGGCTTCACTTTCAAGCATTACCGGGATGCCGTCACGAACCGGGTAGGCCAAGCCTGCCCCCTTGCTGATCAGCTCGGTCTTGTCGGCGCTGAGCTTCAATGGTCCCTTGCAGACAGGGCAAGCGAGGATATCGAGTAGTTTGGTGTCCATAGGAGATCCTGAAGCAATCATGGAGAAAGACGTAGCAGTTGCTCATCGAACCAGCCGACAAAAGCGTCGGACGGCACTGCATCCACCGCCAGATACCACCAGTCATCGGCTGCAAAAGCCCGACATTTCACTGCATCCTTCTCGGTCATGACCAAGGGCAGGGACGGTGTGAAAGTCAGCGCCTGGGCACTGTAGACCGCGTGGTCGGCGAAGGCGTGAGCCACCGGTCGCCAGTGTAATCCTTCGAGGGTATTGAAGAAACGTTGAGGATTGCCGATCCCGGCTACCGCATGCAACGCCTGCCCGTTCGGGAAATAGTCCACCGGCTGGCGTTCACCACTGCGCAGGCTGACCAGCGCCGACGGCTTGAGCGTAAATGCGTACCCATCGTCGCGATCAGCCGTCGCGCCGTTATAAAGCAAGGCGTCGACACTGTTCAGCCGTTCGACCGGCTCACGCAATGGTCCGGCAGGCAGGCAGCGACGGTTACCCAGGCCACGGGCAGCATCGATCAGTACCAGCTCCAGATCGCGGGCCAGGCGATAGTGTTGCAGGCCATCGTCGGACAGAATCAGATCCAGCGGCTCGTCAGCGAGCAAGGCCTGCACCGCACGACTGCGATCCGGATCGATCATCAGCGGAACACCGCTGCGCTGCACGATGAGTAAAGGCTCGTCGCCTGCCTCGCCGGCACTCTGGCCGGCCCTGACGCGCCAGGGCAGGCTGGGAGGTTTGGCACCGTAACCGCGACTGACTACACCGACGCGCAAGCCACGACGACGACAGTGCTCGATCATCCATAGAATCAATGGCGTCTTGCCAGTGCCGCCAACAGTGATGTTGCCCACCACGATGACCGGCACCGGAGCCCGGTAGATGCTGCCCTCGCCCGCCAGAAAACGTGCACGCTTGCTCTCTACCACACGCCTGTAAAGCGCTTCGAGCGGACGCAAAAGCGCCAGCGCAGGGTGGCCCTTGTACCAGGCATCAAGCAGGCGGTCGGTAAATGCCATCAGTTAGCCGGTGTGGCCTCGACAGTGGTCATGCGCAAATGACTGAAGCCCAGCTTGCCCGCCGCATCCATGGCCGTAATGACCGATTGGTGCGGAGTCTTGCCGTCGGCACTGATCGACAAAGGCAGACTGGTATCGCCAGCCGATTCGCGTTGCAGCGCTTCGATCAGCGTGGCCAGATCATTCTTGGGCAGCAGCTGATTGTTCAGGGAAAAGATCCCGTCGGCATTGATCGCAATGTCCAGGTGCTTTGCACTGGCGTCCACTTCCGGCGTACCGGTGACGGCCTGTGGAAGGTCCACCCGCAGCTGCGTTTCACGGGTAAAGGTGGTCGTCACAATGAAAAACAGCAGCAGGATGAACACCACATCAATCAAGGACACCAGATTGATATCGATGTTTTCCCGGGGTCTGCGACGGCGAAATTTCACTTCTTCTTGCCCCCGCCCGCTCTGGCCAGAGACTTGAGGTCGATCCTGGCGTCGATCAGATCGACATCGCGGTCGCCCTGCACCACTTCAACCAGACGAATGGCCTGTTGCTCCATGCCGACCACCAGCTCATCGACGCGGCTTTGCAGAAAGCGATGAAAGAAAATCGCGGGAATCGCCACGATAAGCCCTGATGCGGTACAGATCAGCGCTTTGGAAATACCACCTGCCAGCACACCGGCATTGGCAGTGGCACCTGAGCTGTTGAACGAGCCAAAAATATCGATCATGCCCAACACGGTACCCAGCAGGCCAAGCAACGGAGCCATTGCAGCAATCGAACCCAGTGCGCTCAGATAGCGCTCCAGGTCATGGATAACCCGGGCAGCGGCTTCTTCGATGCATTCTTTCATGATCTCGCGACCATGCCTGGAATTGGCCAGCCCGGCAGCGAGGATTTCACCCAGTGGCGAGTCGGCACGCAGTTGCTTGAGCTTTTCGCTGTCCAGCTTCTTTTCCTGAATCCACTGCCAGACCTGTCCAAGCAGATGCGGTGGCGTGATGCGGCTGGCACGCAACGTCCACAGGCGCTCGATGATAATGCCCGCAGCGGCGATGGAGCTCAGAATAATCGGCAGCATCATCCAGCCGCCAGATTTGACCAGTTCCCACACAGTGATCACTCCCTCGAAAAATTGGCGCCACTCTACCATAGGGTCGCCAAGTGCCGAACGCCGAGATCGATATCCATTCGCTCAGTCACGCCAGAAACGCCGTTGTGCACGTTCTGCCTGCGGCGCACCGAACGTACCCAGTTGCAGACGCACAGCGCCCAGCTCGGCACTGTCGTAATGGGCGATGCCCAACCATCGATAGCGCGCCATGACCAACGGATGCGGGTGACCGAAAGAGTTATTGCGGCCACGGGAAATCAGCACACCGATAGGTGCAACGGCCTGCAGAAACGCTTTGGATGACGAGGTCCGGCTGCCGTGATGCGGGGCCTGCAGCCAGTGAGCACGAAGATCGAATCCACTGTCGATTGCCGCCCGCTCAGCGTCGACGTCGATATCGCCGGACAGCAACAGACGCTCGCCCCCGGCATCGGCACTCAGGATACAGGACGCCGGATTGCCGTCAGGCCCCTGCTCCCAGCGCCACGTGGAGAACACCACGCCATCCCACGTCCAGCGTGCGCCACTCTCACACAGCCGGGCATCGAGCTGCGGAGCAAGTCTGGCCAGCTCGCCACCCAGCACGCGGGCGACCGGAAATGCCTGATGAACTGCCACTGCACCCCCGGCATGATCGGCGTCTGCGTGGCTGATCAACATCAGGTCCAGATGACGGACACCGGCCTTGCGCATGGCAGGCACGACCACACGCTGACCGATGTCGAACTCGCCAAAACGCGGACCGGCATCGTACAAAAGTGTGTGATTACGAGTGCGCAGAAGAATGGCAAGGCCTTGCCCTACGTCCAGTTGCAAGACCTCTACCTGCCCCGCAGGTACTGAGTCGAGCGGCGGAAAAACGCACAGCAACAGCAGTGGCCAGCCCAACGGGCGCATCGGCACGCCTTTAGGCAGCAGTAAAAGCAAAGCTCCGAGCAGACTCAGCAACCACGCCCAACCCGGCATTGCACTGGGCAGCCAGGCAGGCAAGAATGCGGCAACCCGGCCGAGAAATACGAACAGCCACTCCAGCGCGCCTCCGGCCAGCCAGAGCAAGCCTTCGCCTGCCACAGGAACAGGCAGCAACAGGGTTCCGATCAACGCGGGCGGCAGGACGATCACGCTGACCCACGGCACCGCAAGCAAATTGGCCAACGGGCCACTGAGACTGACCGGCAGGTTCAGCGCCAGCAGAAGCGGCAGCAAACCAATCGCGATCAACCACTGCGCACGTGTCCAGCTTTGCCACAGGCTCCAGGTCCCGAGGCGGCCACTGAAAATCAGCACCAGAATGGCAACCGCCGCAAAAGACAGCCAGAAACCCGGCTGCAGCGTCACCAGTGGCTCGAAGACCAGCACCGTGTTGAATGACAGCAGCAAAGGCCAGACCACGCCCAGATGGCGAAAACGCAAACGCCACAGCAGCACCATCGCGACCATCACACAGGCACGTCGCACCGGCACCTCGAAACCGGCCAGCAGTCCGTAGCCCAATGCCGCGCTGAACGCCAGCACACAGGCCCAGGGCAGCCAGGGCAAGCCCCGTGGCCACAGTCCCCAGCGTGCGAGAGCTGCGACCAGCGCATAGACCACGCCGGCCAGCAGCCCGATGTGCTGACCGGAGATTACCAGCAGGTGCACGGTGCCGGTGTCCTGCAACACCTGCCAGTCGGCGCTTGTCAGCCCGGAGCCATCGCCCAGCACCAGCGCCGCCAGACCGCCCTCCCGACCCTGCGCATCGACCGCCAGCAAACGCTGACGAATAGCGTCGCGCCAGGCCCCACGCGCAGGCGCCAGCCGTTGGCCATCCACCACCGTGCCAGTCGCCCCGATGCGCTGGGCCAACAGCCACGCCTCGTAATCGAAGGCATCGGGATTGACCAGTCCACCCGGCCGCTTGAGCTTGACCGCCAGGCGCCAGCGTTCCCCGCTGCTGACCTGCGGACCGCCATACCATGCCACACGGATTCGCGCAGGCAACGTCGCTCGCCGCGATCTGGCCCCTTGCAGTTCGAAACGCACCACACCTTCGGCGACACTGGGCAAACCGACCACCTTGCCCTGCAGCCACAGCGTCTGACCATCCAGACGATGCGCCAGACGATCATTCAACGCCCATTGCGCCGACACGCATGCCCATGTGAATCCGAGCAGGAAGAAGGCCAGCGGATAGCTCCGAAACGGCAACAGCATCAATGCCAGTATCGGCATCAGCAGCAATAGCCAGGTGGGCGGCAAGGCCGGTAGAAAACGCAGGGCAAGAAGCCCCAGCGCGAGCGCGATCATCCCTGTGCGCATGGTGACTCCTTGAAGCTGAAAGCCTCAAGGATCGACGCACTGCCGAAATGTCGAAAGCGATGGTGTGTTGCTGAATCTGAAAAATCTGTTCTGACAGGCAGCCGACCCGCCAGCCTGACGGGTCGAAAACCAGTGTGTTACTGACGCATACCGCGGCCGCTTACCAGCAGCCTTGCGCAGCCGATATAAAGCACAAAGGTTGCCACGATCATGAACGCCAGAGCGATGCTGATCTTGATGTCGGAGACGCCCAGAATGCCATAGCGGAAGGCGTTGACCATGTGCAGGACCGGGTTGGCCAGCGATACGGTCTGCCAGAACGGCGGCAGCAGGTTGATCGAATAGAACACGCCACCCAGGTAGGTGAGCGGGGTCAGGACGAACGTCGGGATGATCGAGATATCGTCGAAGTTACGGGCGAACACCGCGTTGATGAAACCCAGCAGCGAGAAGATCGTTGCGGTCAACACGACCACGAGGATGGTAACTCCCAGGTGGTGTACCTGCAGGTCGGTGAAAAACATCGACAGCAGGGTGACGATGAAACCGACCATCAGGCCCCGTAACACGCCGCCCAGGGTGTAGCCGACGAGAATGGTGTGCGGTGAGACCGGCGAGACCATCAATTCTTCGATGGAATGCTGAAATTTGGCACCGAAGAAGCTCGAGACCACGTTGCCGTAAGAGTTGGTGATCACCGACATCATGATCAGCCCCGGCACGATGTACTGCATGTAGGTAAAGCCGCCCATGTCGCCGATCTGTCGACCGATCAGGTTACCGAAGATCACAAAGTACAGAACCATCGTGATGGCCGGCGGCAGCAGGGTCTGCGGCCAGATCCTCATGAAGCGGTGGACTTCGCGATAGACAATGGTTTTCAGCGCGACCAGGTTCGGGCGCAATTCGCCGTTATGCACTGTCATAGCGCCACCTTCGCGAGGTTTTTTTCCACCAGGGACACAAACAACTCCTCAAGGCGATTGGATTTATTACGCAGGCTCAAGACTTCGATGTTCTGAAAAGCGAGTTGACTGAACAGCGCAGTGATACCGACGTTCTTGTCGACCTGAACTTCGAGGGTGTGGCTGTCGAGCAACCGGCTGGGGAAACCCGGCAGTTGTGGCGCGGTCTGCCATGACGCCTTGAGATCGAGCACGAAGGTTTCGACGGTCAAGGTGCTGAGCAACTGCTTCATGCCGGTGTTCTGCACGATCACACCGTGATCGATGATGCCGATGTTGCGGCACAGCTGCTCAGCCTCTTCCAGATAGTGAGTGGTGAGGATGATGGTGATGCCCTTCTTGTTCAGCTCGGTCAGGAACGTCCACATCGAACGGCGCAACTCGATGTCCACACCAGCGGTAGGCTCGTCGAGGATCAACAGGCGCGGCTCGTGAATCAACGCACGAGCAATCATCAGACGCCGCTTCATACCACCGGACAACGAACGGGACGGAACGTCACGCTTGTCCCAGAGCCCCAGTTGAGTCAGGTACTGCTCGGCGCGCTCCTTGGCAATTTTGGCCGGAATGCCGTAGTAGCCGGCCTGAGTCACAACGATGTCGAAGGTTTTTTCGAACTGGTTGAAGTTGAATTCCTGCGGCACCACGCCAATGGAACGTTTGAGCGCGGCGGGCTCGCGGTCCAGGTCGTGACCGAAAATATTCACTGTCCCGCTGGTCTTGTTGACCAGCGTGGAGATGATACCGATGGTGGTGGATTTGCCTGCGCCATTAGGGCCCAGCAAAGCGAAGAAATCACCTTCGGCTACGTCCAGATCAATGCCACTCAGGGCCTGGAAACCGTTGCCGTAGGTTTTGGTTAGCTGCCGAATGGACAGAGCTGAAGACATATCGGAAAGAGTACTCATCAGGAAATAGGAATGAAACTGGCCGGTAACAACGGTCTGTCGTGAACGCCCAGCCTCGCAATGGTGCTTGGCCGGGTCGTTCAAGTACAGACACATCTGTTAATAGTAAATATCGAAAGCCGGACATGCGTCCGATCAACCCTTGTTACACGTGCAAATGATGCACTCAGGTCAATGGCGTCATGACGGCCTTGCGATAAGCCGGCCGCATCTTGAGGCGTTCATACCAGGCTTGGAGGTGGGGCAGCGGCGGACGTTCAATCGGCATTTCGAACCAGCCATAGGCGAAGCACCCCAGCGGAATGTCGCCCATGCCAAAAGCTTCCCCGGACAGATAAGGTTGCCGGGACAACGCCTCATCAGCGACCAGCAACAGGCTGTGCAGCGTCTTGATGCCCTGCTCGATGGCAGGCCAGTCCTGTTTTTCAGGCGGGGTGCGCACCACACCCCAGAATACCGTGCTGAACGGGGCGGCAATGGTCGAAGTAGTCCAGTCCATCCACTTGTCCGCGCTGGCGCGTGCCTGGAGGTCAGCGGGGTACAAGTCAGAATCCGGGGCGTGACGGGCAGCCAGGTAGCGTACGATTGCGTTCGATTCCCAGAGCACGAAATCGCCGTCTTCAATCATCGGAATACGGCCATTGGGGTTTTTCGCGCGGTAGGCTGCTTCATTGACCAGACCGAATGCACCACCCGCGTCCTGCGTCTCGTAGCGCACGCCTGCTTCTTCGGCAATCCAGAGTGCCTTGCGTACATTGCTGGAATTCTTTCGCCCCCAGATCTTGAGCATTGCGTTCCCCTCGCAGTGGCTGAAAAATAATCGCTGGCAGTCTACTCCGAACCTGCGGCAACTTCCTCGTCAACCGGGGGTCACTATCGATGTCGCCTCACCACTGCCCGGCGACCAGTTCTTGATCGCTGCCACGGCGGCTGTCATCACGGAGGAATTCTTATGCTGTTGTTGTGGATTGTAGTGCTGGTCGTCGGCATTGCCTGGCTGGCTCATCGGCGTACCGCCCCGCTCCCGGCGCTTGGCGTGGTAGCGGCCTACCTGCTGGCCATGGGCATTTTCAGTCACGCGCCAGGATGGCTGCTGACGGTGTTCTGGGTGCTCTGGCTGGCCGTGTTCGTCCCTATTGTGCTGCCCGACCTGCGCCGCAAGCATTTCACTGCGCCCATGTTCAGCTGGTTTCAGAAAGTTCTGCCGCCCATGTCGGAAACCGAGCGCGACGCGATCGATGCCGGTACGGTCTGGTGGGATGGCGAGCTATTCAGCGGTCGCCCGGACTGGGACAAGCTGCTGGCCTATCCAAAAGTCCAGCTGACCGAAGAGGAGCAGGCTTTTATAGACGGGCCAGCAGAAGAACTCTGCGCAATGGTCAGCGACTGGGAGATCGGTCAGGCAATGGACCTGCCGGCCGAAGCTTGGGTGCACATGAAAGAGCACGGATTCTTCGCCCTGATCATTCCGAAAGAATTCGGTGGCAAAGGCTTTTCCGCTTATGCCCACTCTCAGGTGGCAATGAAGCTGGCCACCCGCAGCGGTGACTTGGCGTCCACCGTGATGGTGCCCAATTCTCTCGGTCCTGCCGAATTGCTACTGCACTACGGCACCGAAGAGCAACGCAATCATTACCTGCCACGTCTGGCGCGCGGTGAAGACATCCCCTGCTTTGCGCTGACCGGCCCGTTGGCAGGCTCCGATGCAGGCGCGATGCCTGACACCGGAATCATCTGCAAGGGTCAGTGGCAGGGCGAGGAAGTCATCGGCCTGCGCCTGACCTGGGAAAAGCGCTATATCACCCTTGGCCCGGTAGCCACCCTGCTCGGCCTGGCTTTCAAGGCTTATGACCCTGAGCACCTGCTCGGCGAAGAAGAAGACTTGGGCATCAGCCTGGCCTTGATTCCGACTGACACACCCGGTGTCGAGATCGGTCGTCGCCACCTGCCACTGGGCGCAGCGTTCATGAACGGCCCCAACTCGGGCAAGGATGTCTTTGTCCCGTTGAGCTACCTGATCGGCGGGCAGCCGATGCTCGGCAAAGGCTGGATGATGCTGATGAACTGCCTGTCGGTAGGTCGTTCCATTTCGTTGCCTGCAGTCGGCACAGGGGCCGCCAAGTACACCAGCCTGGTTACCGGCCAGTATGCAAAGGTACGTGAGCAGTTCAACGTGCCGCTGTCGGCGTTCGAAGGCATTCAGGAAGCGCTGGCCCGCATCGGCGGCAACGCCTGGCTGATGGACAGCGCACGCATGCTGACCGCCAATGCGGTCGATCTGGGCGAGAAGCCCTCGGTGCTCTCAGCGATCCTCAAGTATCACCTGACCGAACGTGGCCGCGAGTGTATCGGTCACGCCATGGACGTGCACGGCGGCAAGGGCATCATCATGGGCCCGAATAATTACCTGGGTCGCAACTGGCAAGGCGCGCCGATCTTCATCACCGTCGAGGGGGCCAATATCCTTTCGCGCAATCTGATGATCTTCGGCCAGGGTGCGATTCGTTGCCATCCGTTCGTACTCAAGGAAATGGCCCTGGCCGGACGTGAAGACAAACAGCAGGCGCTGGTCGAGTTTGACGCGCTGCTGCTCAAGCACATAGGTTTTGCGGTGAGCAACGCCGCCAGCACGCTGATCCTCAATCTGGGCTTTGGGCATTTCGAAAGAGCACCGGGCAACAGCCTGAGCCAAGGCTATTTCCGCGCGCTGAACCGGCAGGCAGCCGCGTTCGCAATGCTCGCAGACTTGAGCATGATGCTGCTGGGTGGCGAGCTGAAACGCCGCGAACGCCTGTCGGCCCGCCTGGGTGATGTGCTCAGCCATATGTACCTGGCCTCGGCGGCACTCAAGCGCTATCACGACCTGGGTTCCCCCGACCACATGAGCCCGCTGTTTCGCTGGGCCATGGAAGAAAGCCTTGGGCATTCCGAGCGCGCAATGGACGAAATCCTGAGCAATTTCCCCAACCGGGTGCTGGGTGGACTGTTGCGCGCTGTGGTATTTCCGTTCGGTCGTCGCCATAAGGGCCCTTCGGACAAGCTGGACGCCGAAGTGGCACAGGTACTGGGCCGCGCCAAGGGCGATCCGACGCTGGAAGAGTTGCTGGCAGGTTGTTATCGCCCGCAGTCGGCAGAAGATGCGGTTGGCGCACTGCAACATGCTGTCGACTTGCTGAGCGCTGCTTATCCGCTGCACAAGAAGCTGCAAGTGGCGCTCAAAAGTGGTCAGATCAAACCGAACGCAGGGGAGCACGCAATAGACGCTGCGTTGCGCCTCGGAGTGTTGCAGGCAGACGAGGCGCAGACGCTGCGCACAGCCGAAGCAGCTCGCCGCAAAGTGATCGACGTAGACGATTTCGACAAGGAAGAGCTGACCCTGGCAGCAGGCAAAATCCGCTGACCATCAGGTCACCCCACACAGCAGGCGCGTAGAGCTTTATACTCTCGCGCCTGTTTTTTGTATTTGAGGATTACCCGATGGCCGACGCCACTCTCGATCACCAACTTGGCCTGCTGGCACACCTGCGCAGCATCCTGGTCGCGCTGGGCGAGGCCGAGCAGGTTCCGGAAGAAAGCCACACGCTGTTCATGGAGCGCTTCGACGAACTGGTCGAGCAACTGCCCCAGGACCCTATAGAAAGCCAGTATCTGGGACAGGACATTCTGTGTCAGGTCATCCAGCGCTACCCGCAAATCGCTCATCTGGTGCCTCGCGATCTGCTGTGGTTTTTTGCCGGTGACTGCCTGCATTTCATGCCGGACGATGAAATCGAGCTATATCAGGCGCTTGAAGAGCGCCGCTACGAGGCCGAGCAGAATGATGAACCATTCGACTGGAATCAGGAGAAGCAGCTACTGGCCATGTCGACGCAGGGCAGCAAGCACTGATCACTCGATGTATTGAAGCCTGCCTTGAAGACATTCGGGCGGCTTGCCTCTTCACCTTTGCCCATCCGCTAAAAACCGTGACATATCGATAAATACGATCATTCCGTTCCGGGATTCGAATCAGTTTATCGAACAGCCCGGCATACCATGGCACTCCCTATCATCTGATAAGGCTACCTGATAAGGAGTGTTCACCTTTCATGACTCAATTTCGCAAAGTCCTGTCGATTCAGGCAGGTCAACCTGCCTCTGACGGCGCGGGTGTCAAACTGACGCGCGTTTTCGGCGGTCGCGGCGTAGAGCAATTCGATCCTTTCCTGATGCTGGACGAGTTCGGGTCAGATGTGCCCGATGATTACATCGCAGGCTTCCCGCCCCATCCGCACCGTGGCTTCGAAACAGTGACCTACATGCTTGAAGGTCGCATGCGTCACGAAGACCACATGGGTAATGTCGGCCTGTTGCAGGGCGGCGGTGTACAGTGGATGACCGCAGCGCGCGGGATCATTCACAGCGAGATGCCTGAACAGGAAGAAGGCACCATGCGAGGTTTTCAGCTATGGCTGAACCTGCCAGGCAAGAACAAGCTGAGCGATTCCAGCTATCAGGATATCCAGCCGGAAAACGTTCCTCACCTGACCACCGAAACCGGTGTGCGAGTGGTGGTACTGGCCGGGCATTTCGACGATGGTCAGGTTCGACAGGCCGGTGCGGTACAACGCCCGGACACCGAGCCCCTGTACTTTGATTTCGACATGCCCGCTGGCAGTCGTATCAGCCCGCTCTTGCCTGAAGGGCATCTTGCGTTGCTGTACGTATACGAGGGCAGTATCAAACTGGAAGGCAGCGAACACCCAGTGGGCAAACGCCATCTTGCGCGCCTGTCTAACACAGGTGATTTGCAGATCAGCAGCGCTCAGGGCGCGCGGGTCTTGTTGATTGCCGGCAAGCCTTTGCGCGAGCCAATCGTGCAGTACGGACCGTTCGTGATGAACACCCGTGAAGAGATCGATCAGGCATTGCGTGATTTTCGGGAAGATCGTCTGACGGCCTAGGGTCGATTCAGGCCGTCAGATTTTCCGCTTGCCTGACTGGACCATCGTGAGCAATGCGCAGCACCGCATTGCTTACGAAGTTGCCTGTCAGACGACACCTGCGTGACGGATACCTACCGGACTCAGACCAGCACCGGATTCTGCTTTTCAGGATTGATCTTGTAACGCTCGATGGCACTCGCCACGACCTTGCGCTCGATCTTGCCGTCATCGGCCAGCGCCTTGAGTGCCGCCACAGCCACGAAGTAGCGGTCTACCTCGAAGAAATGGCGAAGCGACTCGCGCGTATCGGACTGACCAAAGCCATCCGTACCCAGCGCCACAAAACGACGCATGGGGACAAACGGGCGGATCTGGTCGGCGAAGATCTTCATGTAATCCGTCGCTACGACAACTGGCCCTTCCCTGTCGGCCAGACAGCTTTCCACATAACTCTGGCGCGGCTCCTGCTCGGGATTCAGCAGATTCCAGCGCTCGACGTCCTGGCCTTCACGGCGCAGCTCGGTAAGGCTGGTGACACTCCAGATTTCGCTGCTTACACCAAAATCGTCCTCCAGCAATCTGGCGGCCGCGATGACTTCCAGAAGGATCGACCCGCAGCCCATCAATTGCACATGCTTGCCGGTATTGATCGATGCACTGGCCTGCAACGGGTACATCCCCTTGATAATGCCGGACTCGGCCCCCTGGGGCAGATCGGGGTGCGGGTAGTTCTCGTTGAGCAAGGTGATGTAATAGTAGATGTCTTCATTTTCGGCAAACATGCGCCGCATGCCGTCCTGAATGATAACCGCCAGCTCAAAGGCAAACGTCGGATCGTAAGACACACAGCACGGTATCGTCGACGACATCACATGGCTGTGCCCGTCGTCATGCTGCAGGCCCTCGCCCATCAGCGTGGTCCGGCCCGATGTGGCTCCCAGCAGAAAACCTCTGGCCCTTGCATCCCCTGCCGCCCAGGCAAGATCCCCCACTCGCTGGAAGCCAAACATCGAATAGAAGATATAGAACGGCACGGTCATCACGCCGTGGTTGGCGTAGGACGTACTGGCCGCGATCCATGAAGAAATGGCACCGGATTCATTCAGCCCTTCCTGCATGATCTGCCCGTCGGTGCTTTCCTTGTAGTAACTCAGTTGCCCTGCATCCTGTGGCGTGTACAACTGACCGACGTGGGAATGAATACCGATCTGACGGAACAGGTTCTCCATACCAAAGGTTCGGGACTCGTCCGGCACGATCGGCACAATCAGTTTGCCGATGTTCGGATCCTTGAGCAGGGTCGAGAGGATGCGCACAAAGGCCATGGTCGTCGATATGCCGCGATCACCGGTGTTTTTCAGCTGGGTATCCAGCACCGAGAGCGGCGGTATCTGCAGGGTGGCTGCGTCACTGAAACGCGCCGGAATATAGCCGCCCAATTGAGCACGGCGGGCCTTGAGATACAGCGCTTCGGTACTGCCCTCGGCGGGTTTCAGATAAGGCATGTCGCCCAACTGGTCGTCAGTGATATCCAGAGCGAACCGGTCGCGGAAGGCCTTGATCGCCTCGGCACCGAGCTTTTTCAATTGATGATTGATGTTCTGCCCTTCGCCTGCCTCGCCCATGCCGAAGCCTTTGACGGTCTTGGCCAGGATCACGGTCGGCCCGCCCTTGTGGCGCATTGCGGCAGCGTAAGCGTTGTAGACTTTTTCCGGATCGTGCCCACCACGCGACAGCTTCCAGATATCGTCATCGCTCATGTCACTGACCAGTTCCAGCAACTCCGGGTACTTGCCGAAGAAGTGTTCACGCACGTAAGCGCCGTTCTGGGACTTGTAATTCTGGTACTCGCCGTCCACGCATTCCATCATGCGCTGACGCAGCAGCCCGCTCTTGTCCTTCTCCAGCAACGCATCCCAGCCACTGCCCCAGATCACCTTGATCACGTTCCAGCCAGCGGCGCGATACAGGCTTTCGAACTCCTGAATGACCTTGCTGTTACCGCGCACCGGGCCGTCAAGACGCTGCAGGTTGCAATTGACCACAAAAATGATGTTGTCGAGTTTTTCACGCCCGGCCAGCGCAATGGCCGCCTGGGACTCGGGCTGATCCATCTCGCCATCGCCGAGGAAAGCCCAGACCTTGCGCCCCTGATGCTCCTTGAGCCCGCGATTCTCCAGATAGCGCATGAAGCGCGCCTGATACGCCGCAGTGATCGGCCCCAGCCCCATCGAAACCGTAGGAAATTGCCAGAAATCCGGCATCAGGCGCGGGTGTGGATAGGAAGAGATGCCGTCACGGTCGGTTTCGCGACGGAAGTTGTCCAACTGCTCTTCGCTCAGGCGACCTTCCAGATACGCTCTGCCGTAAATGCCCGGCGATGAATGGCCCTGAATGTAGACCAGGTCGCCGGCAAACTGCTCGGTACGTCCCCGGAAGAAATGGTCGAACCCCACATCATAGAGCACGGCGGCTGAGGCATAGGATGCAATATGACCACCTACTCCGGAATGCTTGCCGGCACGCAGGACCATCACCAGTGCGTTCCAGCGGATGAACGCGTTGATACGCTTCTCGACCTGGAGGTCACCCGGATAAGGCTGCTGACGGTCGCCGGGAATGGTGTTGACGTAGGGCGTTGTGACCCGACCATAGAAATCGCCATGTTGAGCGACATCGAAGTCCAGCAACTGATCGATCAGGTAGTGCGCGCGCGGGCGCCCTTCACTGTTGAGTACCGACTCAATCGATTCGAGCCATTCGCGGGTTTCTTGCGGATCCTCGTCAAGAAACCGGGGTTGCTGTGCCATCGTCGTCTCCTACTGTGATGCGGCATTGGACGCCGAACAGGCGTCTGCCCTGAAAAATATTATTGCAATTGCAATCACATGCCGGAATTTATCCCGCGCTCGGTTACTATTGCAACCCTCAAGAATTTCAGACAAAGGTGACTCATGCCGTCAGCCGAACCGGATACGTGGTTCAGATTCGTCAGGGCGCACCGCTGTCTGATTCGCGAAATCGAGCGACGCCTAGCGGCCGCCAAGCTGCCTCCCTATGCGTGGTATGACGCACTCTGGGGTGTGGAAAGCGGCCCTCGGGGCATGCGCCGGATGCATGAACTGGCCGATGTCATGGCCATCGAACGCTACAACCTGACCCGCCTCATCGACCGTCTTGAAAGCGAAGGACTGGTGGAGCGCCACAGGTCGGACAGCGATGGTCGAGGCGCTGTGGCAGCGATCACCGACAAGGGCCGGGCACTGCGTAAACAGATGTGGCAGATCTACGAAAAGGCAGTCGACGAGCTGTTTCTGACGCAATTCGACGACGCGCAACGACACCTGTTCGCTGACGCACTCGAGCGTGCTGCGCTCGCAGCCCGGCAAAGCGGCGGCAAGGGCTGACATCAGACCAGCCGATAGCGTTGCAGGGCGAGTTTCAGCGGCTCGTAGCCCAGTTGTCCACCCTCCGCAAGCGCGGTCAAGGCCTGAACAACGATCCACTCTGCCTGGGTTGCAGACGTACCTTGCGGCGCGGCAGAGTCGGCTCCCACTGCAACGAACCGTCCGGGAACATGTTCACGCAACTGTTCGACCACAGCTTGCGGATAACCGGTAACAGCGACCACGGCATCCTGTCCTTCGCCCAGGCAGTCACGCAGGTGCCAGGACCGTCCGATCTGTGCAGGATGGAAACGATTCCAGCGTCGGGCCGAGTCGGCATCGCGCGCCAGCCGGGTATAGCTGGGGCAACTCCAGATTTCACAATCGACATCCCAGTGCTCCTTGAGCAGGCTGGCAGCCTGGCGTACCGAGCGCAGCGCCAGCCCTGCACCCAACAGGCGTACGCGACGGCCCTCATGACCGGAAACGGCATCGCCAATCCGATACATGCCTTTGACGGCAGCCGCAGCCTGCGTCTCGCTCAACGCACTGACCTCATCATTGAATTCGTCATGCAACGCCATGTAATAGAAACCGGCGCGGCCTTCGACATACAGACTGTGCAGGGCGTATAGCGTGATGGCCCGCGCTTCCGCGGCATCCGCCGGGTCGTAAGGGTGGCACTTGTGATTTGAAAGCAGCCATAACGGCAGCCACGGATGAGCCCCTTTGGGCCAGCGAGACGGCAGCGTTTCGATGTCGTTACAGAAAATTCCGCGCTGGGACGACTCTGACGCGAGCGCGCTCAGTTCGGCCGAGGTTTCGCTGCTGATCATGTAGATCAGAGGCAACTCGACCCTGCCAGCCTGCGCTGCAAATCTCAAAGGCCAGGCGCTGGCGAGCATGCCCTCCTGTGCACAGGACATGTGCCTGCTGGCTCGTATTACGGCTATCCGCCGTGATGTATAAGGGTCTCTGGTCAGACGCTCGACGATATCGGCCATCGCAAACAAGGGTGAGCAGCACCCGCGCAGCGCAAGCCCCGCAACCGCCTGAATCTTTTCCATGCACGCCAGCGCTGCAACCCGGGTTTGCGGCGCCAACTGGTGACCCTCTGCGCTGTTCATCACTACTCCTTGCTGTCGGACAAGCGTCCTTGCACCTTAATGGAACGAAGAATATGATTGCAATCGCAACAACACTGCCTTGTTGCGGCGCAGGCCGGGCCCCGACTGCACGTTGACTCGCATGCCAATGCTTCGATAAACGTTTTTTCGCGGCCAAGCCGTTGTTCAAAAACGAAAGACACAGGAAGTCCATGTTTTTATGTACGACCTGGAATACAAATGGGGATAATGAATACGGCAAGGCCGGGAACAAAACAATAAACAAGGTATTACATGGAGGTTCGTACCGTGAAAGCCCAACTTGACTGCCCACCGTTCAAGATCAACGGGGCGCCCGCCCCTCTCCGTCAATTGATCGAAGACTTTGAAAATGACCTGCAGCACATCGGCGATTTCACGTACGCCTACTTTTCCACGCCCAAGACGCGTAACGCCAAGCCCGTCATCCTGTCCAATTATCCCGATTCCTGGTTGAAATCGTATGTAGCCTCCAACTATCACCTGATTGATCCGATTATCAAACATGCCTGGCATAGCATTACGCCATTCTTCTGGAGAGAGGCTCGCAATGCCGTTCAATGTGTAGAGACCGATGATTTCCTGAAGCGGTCGGCCAAATACCAGTTGTCTTCAGGAGCCACGTTCACCCTGCACGATGCCACTGGGCTTTTCGCCGCATTAAGTCTTTGCAATACCAGGCAACAGAACGACTTCGATCAGCGAATCCGCGAAAAGGCCGCCGATATCCAGATGAGCCTTATCCGCTTCCATGATCGCCTGATCAAGACCCGGGCACCCCATGAACTCTTTCCGCCGCCTTCCCAGTGCAAGCTGTCCAGTCGCGAAACAGGCGTGCTGAAATGGGTGGCCATGGGCAAGTCGTACAGCGAAATCGCTGAAATATTTTCCATCTCGGAACGTACCGTGAAATTCCACATGTCCAACGTCTCGAGCAAGCTTGAAGTGCGCACGGCCAAGCAAGCCGTCTACAAAGCTATCAATATGGGCATGGTCTGACTCAGGCAGCGCTGTCCATGCAGGCTCGCGCGGAGGCATCCGCTGCGAGCGTCACCGGCCAGCGCAGCAGGTCATCCGTGACCTGCTGCCTGAGGGCAATGCTCTTGAGTAGCCGTTGATGATTGTCAGCCGTTACCGGCATTTCCAGCAGCAGCACCGTTTCCCCAGGCGACGCTTCCCCGGTTGCCAGCACTCGGTGCTCCCATCCGGATTTTCGTACGATCCGCGCCATCGCCTTGCTCACCACCGTGATGATCGATTGCAGACCGGACAATGCAGCATGGTTGTGCATGGAAAACAGCAGCATCTCGGTCAGTGGCGCATGCAAGATACCCAGCGAGCGGGCACGGTCCGTGTCGACAAAGAACCGGCTCGACTCTGCCATGGTAGTATTTTTGGGCGCCGAGTAGTCGAAAAAACAGCGAAACGGACCTTCCAGCATGTAGGGATCACAGGTATTTATCAGCCGCAGGCCGGCCAGCGGAATTCCGTTCCAGCGTCCGATCAGGTAAGTAGCAGTGGCACTGTCATACTCATCGAACTCAAACGCATGACTGACACGAACATTCCATTCAAGTCGATCCGAAAAAATCTTTTTGCGCATGCAATACAGTGTTTCCAGCAACGTAACGGGCATTGTGTTGTAACTGGCTATCTGAAATTCAAACCCGCTCGACATTATTAAGCTCCCCCCTGCGCAACCAGCGTGAAGCATCGCCTACTTAAGCCTTCAAATCTACTGTACCTAAGAACAGGTCAACCGCCCGAAACACTAACACCGCATGGTTTGTACTTAGGTACAGTGTTATTTCTGCCGAAAATAAGGAAACCTGCTCCAGCGTTCTGGACAACCAGAACGGCCGCTCCCAAACAATAATGACTCCATAGGGATAATGGTATGAATAGTTTATATGCCGGTATCGACACCTCGCACGCTGTGCCTGTTCTGGACGATATTACCCAACACGAAATCTCTGCCCTCAAGACCCGCTTCAATCTGGCCGATGCCCATACTCATCAGGACCAGAGCGCCACCCAACGCCTGATTGTCGCCAGCCTGCCCGAGCTGTGGTACAGCGCACAGAACCAGACTCAATATCAGAGTGAGCAGGCCTTCATCCGTGCTTTTTTCACCTTCCATGGTCAGCACCACGCCCTGAAACGCCATGACGAAATCTATCTCGTCTACGCGGCGTCCGTGGCCATGCATATCACCGCGACCTACCTGCGCAAAAATAACATGAGCGTCGGCCTGATCGAGCCCTGCTTCGACAACCTGCACGACCTGTTGAAACACATGGAAGTGCCCATGTCGGCACTCGATGAACGCCTGTTCACCTCCTCGACCCAGGTGTATGCGAACTTGCAGAAAGCGGCCATTGGTCTGGATGCGATCTTTCTCGTCGACCCCAATAACCCAACGGGGTCCAGCCTGTTCGCTGAGGGTCCGGATACCTTTGTGGAGGTGGCCAGATACTGCCGGGATCATAACAAGCTGCTGATACTCGACTTCTGCTTCGCCTCGTTCTTCAAGGCCACTGGCCGGGAGCGCATGGATGCCTACGCGATTCTCGACGACATCGGTACTCGATACCTGGTCATGGAAGACACAGGCAAGACTTGGCCCTTGCAGGACACCAAATGCGCCACGCTCATGGCCAGCCAGGACATCAATGCCGATATCTACAGCATCGTCACCAGCGTCCTGCTGAACGTCTCGCCTTTTGTCCTCAATGTCGTGACCCGCTATATCGAGGACAGCAGCGACGACGACTTCAATTCAGTGCGCTCGGTGCTGGACGTCAATCGTCGCAAGGCACGGACCTGTCTTGAGGGCAGGATTTTGAAGTATGTGGAGCCGATGATCGACACCAGTGTGGCGTGGTTCGAAATTCTGCCCGCGGGCATCAATGCCGACGAGTTGCAGGCTTATCTGCTGCAATCGGACGTTTACGTACTGCCGGGTAAATATTTCTACTGGAGCCAGCCTGAAAAAGGCCAGCGTTACATACGCCTGGCGCTTGCGCGCAAACCCGACGAATTCGAGGCCGCCGTTAAGGTCATCGCACGAGCGCTGGAGAACCTCCATGTCTGATTTCGACCTGCCGATGATCGACGCGACGGTTTTCATGGGCATGCACCATGCGGACCCCGATGTGCGTGACAAATCACTCGGGGTTTTCTCCCGGTTCTATGAAAGCAGTGTGCAGATGAATTTCGCCCAGATAGGCATTTGCGACGCCATTATCTGGAAGAAAAGCCGCGCCTTGCAGGACGTGTACTACCCGTTCATGGATGTATTGCACACCGACATGGCCATTCAGCGTGAGGGCTGCAGCGAACAGGTACTTCAACGAGCCGCGAACGACACACTGTTCAAAGGCCTGCCCGCCGAAAAGAAACTCTTGGCAGCGCAGGTGATGGAGCAGGAAATCCCGTTTTATACCCACGATCCGGAGCTGCTGCGCCTGCAGGTCCTGCAGCCTTTTCTCCAGCCTTTCGAAGGCCTCACCAGACAGCGTGTGTTCCCGGAGATGCTGCAGCGTCTCTACGACCAGTCGCGTGCCATGGTGATCCGTCACGAGGACTTTCAACATGTCTGGTAAAACCATTCTGGTGCCGCTGGTAACACCCCTGAACGAACAGGAGCAAGTCTGCGAACCCAGCCTCGAACGCCTTTTGAGCAGCCTCGCCCCCCATGTCGATGGCTATATTCCATGCCTGACCTCCGGAGAGGGCTGGCGGCTGTCGCGTCGGCAATGGCTACAGATGTTGCAACTGACCCTTAAACATGCGGGCGACAAGGTCGTCATCGCCGGGATTGAACGCAGCTCTACCCAAGAGGTACTGGACCTTGCCCTAATGGCTCAGGATGCAGGCGCGCAAGCGGTCATGTTTACCTCTCCATTCACACCGGGTATCAGCCAGCAGGCGATCATCGATCACTACCAGACCGTTCATGACGCGACGCACCTGGATATCTTCATGTACAACGAAGCCGGCCTGTCAGGCAACGAAAAGTCCTTCGCCACCCTCAAGGTCATCGCACAGTTACCCAAGGTGATTGGCCTGAAGGACTCGCCGTCGGTGCCTCGCCCACAGGATCAGGTGGATGCCATCCGGCAACAGGGCGTCGATTACTTCATCGGTTGGGAGATGCAGCTGGCCGGCGAGCTGGAATCCGACGGCAATGTGGTCTCCCTCGCCAACCTCGAACCGCTGCTCTGCCGGCAAGCGACCGTCCGGCAGCAGCCGGCGCTCAGTCACGAAATCGCGATGCTCAACGAACGGTTCCTGCTGAATGCGTCCGACTGGTACGCCCAGGTCAAGCGCGAGCTTAAAACCAGAGGCGTGATCGACAGCGACCGGGTTCTGACCGAGGAGGCAGCCTGATGGAAAGCATGCAAAAGCAACTGTTTCTGGCCAATCGTGCACTTATCGAAAAGCTGGTGCCTGTCCCACAGGAGATTCTTGCCTTTGAGCAGCGCTGGATCGAAGACGCCATCGAGCGCAGCATGACCGCTCAGATCCCTACTGATCTCGCCGGTCTGCGCAGGATGCTGGCTGAACTGGTTGAGCACGAGAGCAGCGAAGTGCCGCCCAGCGCACAGTATGTCGCCAGCGACATGACGCTCGACGAGTTCAGGATTCTGGTTCAGGAGTTTGCGCTGGATGGCCTGACCGAAGCGCAGGTTTTCTATCACCTGATGCCCAGGCTCAGCCTGCCCGCGCAAATGCCCATGCTGCGCATGATGATCGACGAGTTTGGCTCGGGAAACCTCAAGCGCTCGCATACCACGCTTTATCAGGATCTGTTGCGCGAGCTGGAAATGCCGCTGGAGCTGCAGTTTTATGTAGAAACCAACTCCAGCGCCGGCTTCACCTTTCCCAACATGTTCTGCTGGCTAGCCATGCGCGCGGACGATCCATCGTGGTTTGCCGGGGTCATCACCTACTTCGAGACCGTGGTGCCGTTCTTTTTCGAATGCTACACCCGGCTCTGCGAGCGTCTGCAGATACAGGCTCACACTTACTACTCCGAACATGTCCATATTGACGTGTTCCATGCAATCGAGGGGCAGCGCCTGCTCAAGGCCATGGACGCCAGTGGGGACCTCGACGCGGAAAAAGCCTGGCGAGGCATCTGCATGGGACGCGAAATCACCAATCTGGCATTCGACCTGGCTGTAGATAAGGCCCGCCGACTCAAGCGCTTCAACAAGGAGGCCAATCTTGAACGAGCCTGCTGAGTTTCGTCGCCCCGACACCTTCACCGTACGTGTCGGCCAGGAGGAATACCTGGTACCGAGCAGTTGCCCGCATCGTGAGGGATGGCTGGAGCACGGGGTGATCAACGTGAAACGGCGGTCCATAACCTGCCCCCTGCATTTCTCGGTGTTCAGCCTTGAAACCGGGGAGCAATTGAGTGGCCCGCCATGCGGCAGCCTGCAAGTGAGGCGACTGAGGTAAAAGCACGTTCCCCGGCAGAATCAGCGTCTGCCGGGGACGGATCAGGGCAAGCGCAGGAAACGTTTCAATTCTGCCCCTTGGGCAACGGCATCGTGTCGACCCAACTCGATCAATTCGCTGCAGTAACCCGATTCGAACAACAGATAGCTCAGAACACTGGCACCACTGCTTTTGGTCGCGCCAGGGCCGCGCAAAAACGTACGTAATGCAGGGGGTAGTTCACGGCGATGACGGGCAGCGATTTCATCCAGCGGACGGCTCGGGGAAATCACCAGCACTTCCACCGGCTCCATACCCGGCTGCCTGATCTGATCGTCGGGCAGCAACGCACTGGCGATGTTCAGGCGTTCGAGCAACTCGATATCGCTTTCCAGATTATCAATGAACGTACTGTTGAGCATGTGGCCGCTGATCTGCGCCAGACTTGGCTGAACGCCGCTTGGCGCGCGTGGTGCCGGCCTTTCGGCTTTGAGCCCGCGCGGATTGCCGCTCACACCGACGACCAGAACACGATTGGCACCCAGGTGCAGCGCCGGACTGATCGGTGCCGATTGCCGCACCGCACCGTCCCCAAAGTATTCCTGATCCAGCATCACCGGTGCGAACAGCAAGGGAATCGCCGAACTGGCCAGCAAGTGATCCACCGTCAGCTGAGTCGGCCGACCAATACGCCGATGCCGCAGCCAGGGTTCAATGGTGCCGCGGCCCTGATAAAACGTGACCGCCTGCCCTGATTCGTAACCGAATGCTGTCACCGCGACCGCGCGCAAGTGATGGGCATCAATAGCGGCTTCGATTCCGGACAGGTCCAGCCGCTCGTTGAGCAGCTCACGCAAGGGTGAGCTGTTGAGCAAGGCAACCGGGATATTTCTTCCGAAGCCCATCAGGCTGCGCCCGAAAAAACGGCTGGCCTGATGAATCACGCCGGACCAGTCGCTGCGCAACACTTGATGGCTGCGGAACGCCTGCCAGAACTCGGTCAACTGATGAATGGCAATGCGAAAATGCAGCGCGCCGCTGGCCAGCTTTACTGCGTTGATCGCCCCGGCCGATGTACCGACAATGACTGGAAAAGGGTTGGGAGAGCCGGGCGGCAACAAGTCGGCAATGCCTGCAAGTACGCCAACCTGATACGCAGCACGCGCACCGCCGCCTGACAAAATAAGCCCGGTCACGGGCTCGACTTCGGTTACAGCACGGTTCACTACGGCGGTATCTGGCATCTACGACTCGCCCTCGATGGTCAACGACGCTTTTTATCCACGTTTTTCATACAGCTTCGCTTCGCCGGGCGGTCGACTCTTGAAGCGCCGATGGGCCCAAAGATACTGTTCCGGACAGTCAGTGATAGCACTTTCTACCCACTGATTGATACGCAGGCAATCGGCTTCATCGCTTTCGCCGGGAAAGTCCTTCAGCGGTGGGTGAATCACCAGTCGATAACCGCTGCCGTCCGGCAGACGCTGTTGAGTGAACGGCACCACCTGAGCACGGCCCAGGCGAGCAAATTTGCTGGTGGCGGTCACCGTCGCAGCCTGAATGCCGAACAGCGGCACAAAGACGCTCTGTTTAGCGCCATAGTCCTGATCCGGTGCATACCAGATGGCCCGGCCGGCACGCAGCAACTTGAGCATTCCGCGCACGTCATCACGCTCGACAGCCAGCGAATCGAGGTTGTGCCGCTCGCGTCCGCGACGCTGGATGAAATCGAACAACGGGCTCTTGTGTTCGCGGTACATGCCATCAATGGTGTGTTGCTGGCCCAGCAGCGCAGCACCGATCTCCAGCGTGGTGAAATGCAGCGCCATCAGAATCACGCCCTCGCCTTTCTGCTGAGCGCTCTGCAAGTGTTCAAGCCCTTCGACGTGGGCAAGCCTGGCCAAGCGTTTTCTAGACCACCACCAGCTCATGGCCATCTCGAAGAAGGCAATCCCGGTGGAGGCGAAGTTTTCCTTGAGCAAACGCTTGCGTTCGGTTGCGGACAGGTGCGCAAAGCACAGTTCAAGATTGCGCGCCGCGATTTTTTTTCGATCAGTGGCCACGCAATACATGATCGCGCCCAGTGCCCGACCGATGACCAGCAAGGCACGGAACGGTAACTGGACAATCAGCCACAAGAGCCCCAGCCCCAGCCACAATGGCCAGAAACGGGGGTGAAGGAAACTGGATTTAAAGCGCGGGCGATCCATTTGGGCTTCCGTCAGAACAAAGGCCGCGCATTCTACAACGGTTCTAGCTGCTTGCGGCTCGCGGGCGTTCTCGCTATAAGTCTCGGCACTTTTAGCGACAAGCTGTTGTGTATATCAACCATGAGCCAGATTGAATCGCAAAACCCGGAACCTGTATTTCAGCTCAAGGGCAGCATGCTCGCCATCACTGTGATGGAGCTGGCCCGGACCAACCTTGAGGCGCTCGACAGGCAACTGGCGGCAAAAGTGGCACAGGCCCCCAATTTCTTCAGCAATACGCCGTTGATCCTGGCTCTGGACAAACTCGCGCCCAACGAAGGCCCGGTCGATCTGCCCGGGCTGGTGCGCATCTGCCGCCAGCACGGCCTGCGCACTCTGGCGATCCGCGCCAACCGTATCGAAGACATCGCTGCGGCCATTGCCGTCGACCTCCCGGTTCTGCCGCCGTCCGGCGCACGTGAGCGTGTCATCGACCCGGTTGAAGCCGATGCACCGAAAAAGATTCCGGAAAAACCACCCGAACCGCTGATCAAGCCGACCCGCGTAATAACCGCCCCCGTGCGCGGCGGTCAGCAGATTTATGCGCAGGGCGGCGATCTCGTTGTGGTCGCGCCTGTCAGTCCCGGCGCGGAACTTCTGGCCGATGGAAACATCCATGTGTACGGCCCAATGCGCGGCAGGGCACTGGCAGGAATAAAGGGCGACACGAAAGCGCGAATCTTCTGTCAGCAGTTGAGTGCAGAGCTGATTTCGATTGCCGGGCAATACAAGGTTTCCGAGGATCTGCGCAGGGACCCGCTATGGGGCTCGCCGGTTCAGGTAAGCCTGTCCGGGGATGTGTTGAACATCATTCGTCTTTAACGGATACTGCCGCAATTTTCAAAGCATCTCTGATTCGTCGCGAATTGTCGTGAAGGCGGCAGGAAGTTCTGACAAGCACTGTTTTTTCAGTGGGTATATGAGCCGAAAGTAATAGCTTAACGCTACCTTTCAGGGATCGGATCTCATGATTTCCAGAATGCTTCGACAAACGTGGCGTCAAGAAATGCTCTTCAGGGACTAAACGTCCTTTTCCTCTAGGGGTGATACACCTTGGCCAAGATTCTCGTTGTTACATCCGGCAAGGGTGGTGTGGGCAAGACCACCACCAGCGCCGCTATCGGTACAGGTCTCGCACTGCGCGGCCACAAGACAGTCATCGTCGATTTCGACGTCGGCCTGCGTAATCTCGACCTTATCATGGGCTGTGAGCGTCGCGTCGTGTATGACTTCGTCAACGTGGTCAATGGCGAAGCCAACCTGCAACAGGCGCTGATCAAGGACAAGAAGATCGAAGGCCTGTTCGTGCTGGCCGCCAGCCAGACCCGTGACAAGGAAGCACTGACCAAAGAGGGCGTCGAAAAAGTCCTCATGGAACTGAAGGAATCGTTCGAATACATCGTCTGCGATTCGCCGGCCGGTATCGAAACCGGTGCTCACCTGGCGATGTACTTTGCCGATGAAGCGATCGTCGTGACCAACCCTGAAGTATCGTCGGTGCGTGACTCGGACCGCATGCTGGGGCTGCTGGCCAGCAAATCGCGTCGCGCCGAGCGTGGCGAAGATCCGATCAAGGAACATTTGCTGCTGACTCGCTACAACCCTGAGCGCGTCAGCAAGGGCGAAATGCTCGGTGTGGAAGACGTCAAGGAAATCCTTGCTGTCACCCTGCTCGGCGTGATTCCCGAATCCCAGGCGGTGCTGAAAGCCTCCAACCAGGGCGTGCCGGTCATCCTCGATGACCAGAGCGACGCGGGTCAGGCCTATAGCGATGCCGTTGACCGCCTGCTGGGCAAAGACCGGGAACATCGCTTCCTGGATGTGCAGAAGAAAGGATTCTTTGAACGTCTGTTCGGGGGTAATTAATGAATATTTTTGACTTCTTTCGTGACCGCAAAAAAGAAAGCACGGCCTCGGTAGCGAAAGAGCGTCTACAGATCATCGTTGCGCACGAACGCGGCCAGCGCAGTACTCCGGACTACCTTCCTGCCCTGCAGAAAGAACTGGTGGAAGTGATCCGTAAATACGTCAATATCGAGTCTGATCAAGTGCAGGTTGCGCTGGAAAGCCAGGGCAGCTGTTCGATTCTGGAACTCAATATCACCCTGCCCGATCGCTGATCAGGCAGTCGCTTGCGGCGGTATCGGCGTACTTCTCAGGAAGCTGCGCCCTTACCGCCGTTGGCGTTTCTAGCGTTTCGAGGCCGTTGCATGCCGTTGTCGAACATCCGCATCATTCATCAGGACGCAGCCGTTCTGGTGATCGATAAGCCTACCCTGTTGCTTTCCGTCCCCGGCCGTGCCGATGACAACAAGGATTGCCTGATTACCCGCCTGCAGGAAAACGGTTATCCCGAAGCCCGTATCGTCCATCGTCTGGACTGGGAAACGTCGGGTATCATCCTGCTGGCCCGCGATGCCGACACGCATCGTGAGCTGTCGCGTCAGTTTCATGATCGCGAAACCGAAAAAGCCTACACCGCGCTGTGCTGGGGCCAGCCTTCGCTGGACAGCGGCAGCATCGATCTGCCGTTGCGCTACGACCCGCCCACCAAGCCTCGGCATGTGGTGGATCATGAGGCAGGCAAGCACGCGCTGACGTTCTGGAAAGTTGTCGAGCGCCACGACACATACTGCCGGGTCGAGCTCACGCCGATCACTGGCCGCTCGCATCAGTTGCGCGTACACATGCTGTCAATCGGACATCCACTGTTGGGTGATGGCCTGTACGCGCATCCCGAGGCGCTGGCGGCTTCCCCCCGTCTGTGTCTGCATGCCAGCATGCTGAGCTTCACGCATCCAGGCACCGGTGAGCGACTGACCTTCGAGTGTGCTGCACCGTTCTGATCTGAATGACACGCTGACTATCGTGCCGATGCTCCGCGTGGTAATGCCGTTCGTGACGCCCCCGACATCGCAGAACCGCCGTGTGACGCAGTGCGTCGACACGAGAGCCGGGGTTGTGTACCGGCAATGAGCGCAACCGAAGGCAGCAAATCATCCAATACGGTAAACTCGCACCATTGCTGTCTGGAGCTATTTATGCGCGCAGAGTTGAACAAAGGCCTTATCGACTTCCTGAAGGCTTCTCCCACCCCGTTTCACGCCACCGCCACCCTCGTGCAACACTTCGAAGCCGCTGGCTTTCAACGGTTGGATGAGCGTGATACCTGGGCAATAGAAACCGGAGGTCGTTACTTCGTCACCCGTAATGACTCTTCTATCGTCGCCTTCCGCATGGGCCGGCAGTCGCCACTCACAGGCGGTATTCGCATGGTCGGTGCACACACCGACAGCCCTTGCCTGCGGGTCAAGCCACAACCGGAACTGCAACGCCAGGGCTTTTGGCAACTGGGTGTAGAAGTCTACGGCGGCGCGCTTCTGGCACCGTGGTTTGACCGTGATCTGTCGTTGGCTGGTCGCGTTACCTTCCGCCGCGACGGCAAGGTCGAAAGCCAGTTGATCGATTTCAAACTGCCGATTGCCGTGATTCCCAATCTGGCCATTCACTTGAACCGCACCGCCAATGAAGGCTGGGCGATCAATGCGCAAAACGAACTGCCACCGATCCTCGCGCAAGTGGCTGGTGACGAACGTGCAGACTTCCGTGCGCTGCTGACTGATCAACTGGCTCGCGAGCACGGGCTAAACGCGGACGTGGTGCTCGATTACGAGTTGAGTTTCTACGACACCCAGAGCGCCGCAGTTGTCGGCCTCAATGGTGACTTCCTGGCAGGCGCACGTCTGGATAACCTGCTCTCGTGTTTCGCCGGAATGCAGGCGCTGCTCTCCACCGAGAGTGACGAAACCGCTCTGCTGGTATGCACTGATCATGAGGAAGTCGGCTCGTCGTCGACCTGTGGCGCAGACGGTGCAATGCTGGAGCAGATCGTCCAGCGCCTTCTGCCGAGCAGCGAAGACTACGTACGAACCATTCAGAAGTCGCTGCTGATATCGGCCGATAACGCCCACGGCATACACCCCAACTATGCTGACAAGCACGACGCCAATCATGGTCCAAAGCTCAATGCTGGGCCGGTGATCAAGGTAAACAGCAATCAGCGTTACGCCACCAACAGTGAAACCGCCGGTTTCTTCCGCCATCTGTGCATGGCTGAAGAAGTTCCGGTGCAGAGCTTCGTGGTACGCAGTGACATGGCGTGCGGCTCGACCATCGGACCGATTACCGCCAGCCATCTGGGTATCCGCACGGTAGACATCGGCTTGCCGACATTTGCCATGCACTCGATTCGCGAACTGGCCGGCAGCCACGATCTGGCGCACCTGGTCAAAGTATTGAGCGCGTTCTATGCCAGCCACGAGCTGCCATAACGGAGCCCATAGCCACTGAGGCAATCATCGACATCGCGGGGCGCGGCCAACAGCCCCCGCATGTGGGTGCTCATGCGCGGTAAAATGCGCGTCGAATACACTACAATTTTGCCAATGACCTAAAAAAGAAGGCAGACGTTATCTGCTTTTTGCTCGGCATTATTGCAAAGGGCATCACATTATTCGTTATAAAGGGACTTCATGTCCCGCGCCACCGACGTACCCTGTCGATGTTTCAGTCGTCGATTATTCGTCTTCTCCAGCAACGTGACTCAGGTATCGTCCTCGTCGTTTTTATGGACAATATCGTCATCTTCATTCATGTAATACGGGAGATCGGCTTCCACACCGTTTTCTCCGGTTTTGGCAACCAGCTGCCGATAGCGCTTACCATCCCAACGTCTGAACACGAGGGTAGAGTCTTCGCCCGCCGAAAGCGTTGAACCTTCACTGCCAATAAGTCTGCTGCGAGCACCCGCCGTCAGAACACTGTTCTTGCCGGCGGTCAATCTGCTTTGGTCACCCGCCATTAACGTGCAATCGTGCCCACCGGTCAGTTTGCTTCTGTCACCCGCAGTCAGATAACTGTTATTACCAGCCAGTAGTTTACTGCGGTCACCTGCCGTCTGATGACTGTCCGCACCGGCAATCAATCTGCTGCGATCACCGGCCAGTTGTACGCTGTCCGCACCCGCGATAAGTGTGCTGCGAAAACCGGCAGTCTGCGAACTGCCCTTACCGGCGATCAACATGCTTTTATGCCCGGCCACCTGAATACTTTCATGGCCTGCAATCAACGAACTGCCATAACTTGCAATCTGATTACTGCCGTAGCCTGCCGTCAATGTGCTGCGGATGCCCGATGTAAGACTGCTGCCATACCCCGCAATCAAAACACTGCGAAGTCCAGCGATCAGCGTACTGCCATAACCTGCCGTCAGAAAACTTCTGATCCCGCTGGTCAGGGAACTGCCATAACCAGCGATCAATGAGCTGTCCTGCCCGGCCGTTGCCGTACTGCCATAACCCGCGGTCAGTGAACTTCCATGCTCTGCCGTCTGTGTGCTGCCGTAGCCCGCTGTGAGCGTACTGTTATAGCCCGCCGTCTGCGTACTGCCATAACCCGCGATAAGCGAACTTTCGTAGCCCGCCGTGGAGGTACTTCCATAGCCGGTGGTGAGCGAGCTTTTTTCCTGCGCGGTTTGCGTACTGCCGTAACCGGCGGTCAACGTGCTCTCGTAACCTGCCGTTTGCGTACTGCCATAACCCGCGATCAGGGAACTTGCATAACCAGCGGTGGACGTACTTCCGTAACCTGTTACGAGGTCACTGCGCTCCTGCGCGGTTTGCGTGCTGCCGTAACCGGCGGTCAATGTGCTTTCGTAACCTGCCGTCTGCGTACTGCCGTAACCCGCGATCAGGGAACTTGCATAGCCTGCGGTAGAGGTACTGCCATAGCCGGTGGTGAGCGAACTGCTGTCCTGGGCGGTTTGCGTACTGCCGTAACCGGCGGTCAATGTGCTTTCGTAACCTGCCGTCTGCGTACTGCCATAACCCGCGATAAGCGAACTGGCATAACCCGCGGTGGAGGTACTTCCGTAACCTGTAACCAGGTCACTGTGCTCCTGTGCCGTCTGGGTACTTCCATAACCGGCGGTCAGTGTGCTTTTGAAGCTTGCGGTCTGGGTGCTTCCATATCCGGCTATCAGTGAACTGTTCGAGCCTGCCGTTGAAGTGCTGCCGTAACCTGCGACAAGATCACTGTATTCTCTGGCAGTCTGTGTACTGCCATAACCGGCGGTCAGCACACTTTTATAACTCGCGGTCTGGGTGCTGCCGTAACCTGCGATCAGCGAACTACTTGAACCTGCTGTTCCGGTACTGCCGTAGCCCGCAATCAGGTCACTACCATCCCTGGCCGTCTGAGTGCTCCCATATCCAGCAGTCAGGATGCTTTTATGCCCCGCTGTCTGTGTGCTGCCATAACCCGCGATGATGAAGCTCTCATGACCCGCCGTACCCGTACTTCCATAACCTGCCGTGAGATTACTGGCAGCCCCGGCCGTTTGCGTACTGCCGTAACCTGATGTAAGCACGCTGCCCTGCCGGGCAGTCTGAGTGCTGCCATAACCTGCTGTGAGCGAGCTATCGCTGCCTGAAGTCTGCGTGCTGCCATAGCCCGCAATCAGCGAGCTGTCGGCTCCCGCCGTGCCGGTGCTGCCGTAGCCGGCAGTCAGGTCGCTGTCCTGCCGGGCAGTCTGAGTACTGCCATAACCCGCCGTGAGCGAGCTATCGCTGCCCGAAGTCTGCGTACTGCCATAGCCCGCAATCAGCGAGCTGTCGGCTCCCGCCGTGCCGGTGCTGCCGTAGCCGGCAGTCAGGTCGCTGTCCTGCCGGGCAGTCTGAGTGCTGCCATAACCCGCCGTGAGCGAGCTATCGCTGCCCGAAGTCTGCGTACTGCCATAGCCCGCAATCAGCGAGCTGTCGGCTCCCGCCGTGCCGGTGCTGCCGTAACCGGCAGTGAGGTCGCTGCCTTCCTGAGCCGTTTGCGTGCTGCCATAGCCTGCCGTCAGGGCGCTGTCCCCGCCTGAAGTCTGCGTACTGCCATAACCGGCTATCAACGAACTGTCGGAACCTGCGGTACCGGTGCTGCCGTAACCGGCAGTCAGGTCGCTGCCTTCCTGAGCCGTTTGCGTGCTGCCATAGCCTGCCGTCAGGGCGCTGTCGCTGCCTGAAGTCTGCGTGCTGCCGTAACCGGCTATCAGCGAACTGTCCGCTCCGGCAGTACCGGTGCTGCCGTAACCGGCAGTGAGGTTGCTGCCTTCCTGAGCCGTTTGCGTGCTGCCATAGCCTGCCGTCAGGGCGCTGTCCCCGCCTGAAGTCTGCGTGCTGCCGTAACCGGCTATCAACGAACTGTCGGAACCTGCCGTACCGGTGCTGCCGTATCCGGCAGTGAGGTGGCTGTTTTCCTGAGCTGTCTGAGTACTCCCGTAACCAGCCCTTAGCGAGCTGTCACTCCCGGACGTTTGCGTGCTGCCATAACCGGCAGTCAACGAACTGTCAGAGCCTGCCGTGCCGGTGCTGCCGTATCCGGCAGTGAGGTCACTGTGATCTCCCGCCGTTTCGGTGCTGCCATAACCTGCGACCAGCTGACTGTGGCTGTCGCCGCTCAATGTGCTGCCGTAGGTCGCTGTCTGCAACGTCTGAGTGGCGACAGCAGGAACGTTATTCCCGGAGCTGGCAGAAGCAACCACTGATGCCACATCAAATACTTCATGACTGACAACCAGCTCTCCACTGGCCGGGCGAACGTCTACTGTTGCCGGGTTGCTTGCCGACAGGTAGCTGGCCTTATGCATCAAGAGGTACTGTGCAGCGCTGCTTTTGTCACCGACATGGACGACTTGCGCACGCTGGAATTTCACCATTCCGCTTTCGGGCAACTCAATGATGTCTGCGACGACCACTTCACAGACCACCCATTGCGCATCGGCATGCACACTCAAAAAAGCGCTGGTGCCAGCCCCCCATAGCAGTCCAGACAGTCCATTTTCATGCCCTTTTGTGGGTTGCCAGTGCTTGCACTCGACGGGCCCGGAAACCGGCCAGACGAGACCGCAATGATCAGCCATGTTATTTGCGCACGTCCGCAACACCAACACTTTCTCGATACTCATTACCGTACCCTCATCGATCCTTTAAATGAAAGTAGCCGCGCTCATCGACCCATAATTAATGGCCAGCCACCGATCAACCCTCACACTTATACATCGGACATCGCCAGCAACCCGACAACTAACAGAACACTAACGACGCTCTAAAAACCTACCACACCCCCCTAATAAATATTCATGAACACGCGACTTACTGCTTATATTTTCGACAACCGGAATCAAAAAATCCGTGCATTTCTCACTGCAAAAACTTTTTAAACTACGCTCGCCTTTACGCGTCTTATAGTGATTTTCTCATTAATTTTTTTAATAAACCCGCGTCCATGCTGAACAGGCCTTCCCGGTCATGAGTTTCAATACGCTTTGCGTCAGGCTGACGGGCTGACACCGAAAACCGGCCACAGACTTTTTATACGGACAGGGGTGTTCTGAAACTTTCAGCGGGTGCAAAGTCCTTGAAGGGTACGCTCAACTAATCGTTGTCTCTAACTGTGGCACGCACATGAATAGCATCATGACGCCAGTATTCAAGATCGCAGTCAATAAGACGGTCGCGTTGATCATAATTGATCCGTGCTATACGCAAACCGGGACTGCCAAGCGACACCTTCAACGCAGCTGCGGCGTCGGCATGCAATGCGGTGGGCACCATATCGAACTGCACTTGCCCGTAATGCAGGTCATAACAGCGGGCATAAAGTTCGGTAAGTGACTCGTTCAGGTCATGCTCCAGAATACCCGGAAACAGCTCTGGCCTCAGGTAATGCTCCACGTAGAGCACCAACCGCTGATCGATACGTCGGGCGCGGCAGATCTGGATCACGCTCGACAGTGCGGGCAGTTCCAGCATTTCACAGATCATTGCCGAGGCGGGTTGCAGGCGTGCAGACAGGAGCCGGGTGTGAGCCACTCTTCCCTGGGCGCAGACCATTGCATGGAAATGGCTGCGCCTGATCAGGTCGTACGCCAGCCGTGGCGGGGAAATGAACCAGCCGCGTCGCTCTTCACGGTAAATGAGCCCTTGCGCCTCCAGTTGCAGAAGTGCCTCGCGCAACGTGATACGGGTGGTCGCGAAGACTTCACTGAGCTTGCGTTCCGCAGGCAACTGGCTGCCATGGGGCAACAAGCCATGTTCGATCTGCTCTTGCAGCGCACTGCAAATCGTTGTTACCGCCCGTGGCACATCTTCGCGCATTCCGGTATCCGTCTGGACTAGACCAGCTCTATTGCGAGGCGCACATCAATGCAACCAACGCCATTAACTCCATTGATTCAAGCCTAGGCCGGGCACATGACCATTCTGTTACACACCGCACCACGGTGTATGCCAGCCGGGTTGAGGAAAGCCCCAAGCCCCTGCAAACCCTGCACATTCCCATGGTCTACGCTTAGCGCCAGGTACTGCCCGGGCCCGCGAATAACGCTTTTCCCTATTCGGCACGACACGAAAATGTCATGCAAAAAGCCTAACTTGGCTCAGGTATTGCTGATCTAGACCAAACAATCCGCAACGAACACTTCTTGCAAGAAGTGCACTAGGAGCTCCGAATGAAACATCTTCTGTTGGCATCACTCCTCGGTTCAGCCATGGCAATGAGTTCCCTGGCCATGGCTGCGGACACGGATCTTAAAACGCTGGAGGCTGCGGCCAAGGCTGAAGGCGCGGTCAACAGCCTCGGCATGCCGGATGACTGGGCAAACTGGGGTGGCATCTGGAAGGATCTTGAGACCAAATACGGCCTCAAGCACATGGACACCGACATGAGTTCGGCCCAGGAGATCGCCAAATTCGATGCGGAGAAAGACAATGCCAGCGGTGACATTGGCGACGTAGGCGCAGCATTTGGCCCTATCGCGGCAGAAAAAGGCGTTACCCAGCCTTACAAGCCGACCACCTGGGAGCAAATCCCGGACTGGGCCAAGGACAAGGACGGCCACTGGGCGCTGGCCTACACCGGCACCATCGCCTTCATCGTCAATAAAAACCTGCTGCACGGCTCTGAAATACCAAAAAGCTGGGCCGATCTGAAAACCGGCAAATACAAGGTTTCCATCGGTGATGTGAGCACTGCTGCTCAGGCTGCCAACGGTGTACTGGCGGCAGCCATCGCTATGAAAGGTGACGAAAAAAATATCTCACCGGGCCTGGCACTGTTTACCGAACTGGCCAAACAGAAGCGTCTGTCACTGGCCAACCCGACCATTCAAACCATCGAAAAAGGCGAAATCGAAGTCGGTGTGGTCTGGGACTTCAACGGTCTCAACTACAAAGCCAAGATGGCCAAACCGGATGACTACGTGGTGCTGATCCCTGCGGACGGCTCGGTTGTTTCCGGCTACACCACCATTATCAACAAGTACGCCAAGCACCCGAACGCCGCCAAGCTGGCGCGTGAATACACCTTTAGCGATGCGGGTCAGATCAGGCTGGCAGAAGGCAACGCACGCCCGATTCGCGTCGAACACATCAAGCTGCCAGACGACGTGAAAGCCCAGTTGCTGCCGCATGAGCAATACCTCAATGCCAAGCCGATCAAGAACGCAGATGCCTGGGAAAAAACCTCCAAAGCGCTGCCTCAAAAGTGGAACGAGCAGGTCATCATCGAGATGAACTGATTCTCTCCTGCGGCTCAAGGACGAAGTCATGTCCATCGGGCGAGCCAGTCTCGCCCGTTCTTTCAAAGCGAGTTGCCCATGAAACACAATGTCATCCTGATCGTGCTTGATGGACTCAACTACGAAGTGGCACGTCATGCGATGGGCCATCTTCAAGCCTGGCATGATGCCGGCCGGGCCGCGCTGTACAAGCTGGAATGCGAGCTGCCTGCCCTCTCCCGCCCGCTGTATGAATGCATACTGACCGGAGTCGCGCCTATCGACAGCGGCATCGTGCATAACAACGTCTCGCGCCTGTCTAATCAACGCAGCATCTTCCACTATGCCCGCGACGCCGGGCTGAGCACGGCAGCGGCGGCCTATCACTGGGTCAGCGAGCTGTACAACCGCACGCCATTCGACCCGGCACGCGATCGCCATACCGAGGCCGCGGATCTGCCGATTCAGAACGGGCTGTTCTACTGGGCCGATCACTACCCTGACTCGCACCTGTTCGCCGACGCCGAGAGCCTGCGTCTCAAACACGCCCCGAACTTTCTGCTGATCCACCCCATGAATATCGACGACGCCGGGCACAAGCACGGTCTCGACACCGCGCAGTACCGCAACAGCGCCCGCAGCGCCGACATCATTCTGGCCGACTACCTCCAACGCTGGCTGGACGCGGGTTATCAGGTGCTGGTGACCGCCGACCACGGCATGAACAACGACCGCTCGCACAACGGCTTATTGCCGGAAGAGCGTGAGGTGCCTCTGTTCGTACTGGGTGATGCCTTCAGCCTGAATGTCGACGCAGCGCCGCGCCAGATTGATCTGTGCGGCACTGTCTGCGAGCTGCTGGGCGTGCCACACAACAAACCGGTCTGCCGGGAGATTCTCAATTGACAACCCTTTCCCGAGGCAAATGGCTGGGGCTGTTGTGCCTGGTGCCGTTTGCCGTCTTCTTCATTGTGTTCCAGATTGCACCGCTGCTCTGGGTGGCGATTCACAGCCTGCAAAGCGATGCCGGCTGGGGCTGGGAAAACTTCATTCGGGCGTTCAGCTCGAAGTTTTACCGCCAGGCGATACAGTACAGCCTTGAGATCAGCTTTTGGTCGAGCCTGTTCGGCATCATCATTGCTGTACTGGGTGCCCATTCGCTACGCAAGGTGGACTCTCGCCTGCGGGATTTCGTCAACTCGTTCGCCAACATGACCAGCAATTTTGCCGGCGTGCCATTGGCGTTCGCGTTCATCATCCTGCTGGGGTTCAACGGCGCGTTGACCCTGATCCTCAAGCAAACAGGGATCATCGATGACTTCAACCTGTATTCCAAGACCGGGCTGATCATCCTTTACACCTACTTCCAGATCCCCCTGGGCGTGCTGCTGCTCTACCCCGCATTCGATGCTGTGCGCGAGGACTGGAACGAGTCGGCAGCATTGCTGGGGGCCAGCAGTTATCAGTTCTGGCGTTACATCGGCCTGCCGGTCCTGACCCCTGCACTGCTCGGTACGTTCGTGATTTTGCTGGCCAACGCGCTGGGCGCGTACGCAACGGTCTATGCCCTGACCACCGGCAATTTCAACGTGCTGCCGATCCGTATCGCGGCGATGGTTGCGGGCGATATCACCCTGGACCCGAACATGGCCAGCGCCCTGGCGATGATTCTGGTCGGGCTCATGACCCTGGTCACCGTGGTCCATCAGTGGCTGTTGAGAAGGAGCTACCATGTCGCGCGTTGAACAAGGACCTGCCGGTATCTACCACAAGACCGTCGTCTACCTGCTGTTCCTGATCCTGTTGCTGCCGCTGGCCGGCACTTTCCTGTACTCGATCTCCACCAGTTGGTCGGCGACCATTCTGCCCAGTGGCCTGACCTTCAAATGGTACGTGGCGTTGTGGAGCGACCCTCGTTTTCTGACGGCATTCGGCCAGTCATTGCTGGTGTGCGTAGGCGCACTGATCTTGTCGGTGGTGCTGATTCTGCCGTTGCTGTTTGTTGTGCATTACTACTTTCCGCGCCTCGACGGGCTGATGAACATCCTCATCCTGCTGCCGTTCGCCGTACCTCCCGTGGTCTCGTCGGTAGGCTTGCTGCAGCTCTATGGCTCAGGACCGATGGCCATGGTCGGCACACCGTGGATTCTGATCGGCTGCTATTTCACGGTTGCCTTGCCCTTCATGTACCGCGCCATCACCAATAACCTGCAAGCCATCAACCTGACCGACTTGATGGACGCTGCCCAGCTACTGGGAGCCAGCACCTGGCAAGCGGCGTTCATGGTTGTACTGCCCAACCTGCGCAAGGGCTTGATGATCGCGCTGCTATTGTCGTTTTCCTTCCTGTTCGGCGAATTCGTGTTCGCCAACCTGTTGGTCGGCACGCGCTATGAAACCTTGCAGGTGTACCTGAACAACATGCGCAACAGCAGCGGTCACTTCAACAGCGCGCTGGTGATTTCCTATTTCTTCTTCGTGCTGGTGCTGACCTGGGCCGCCAATCGACTGAACAAGGACAAAGACTGAGATGAGTTTTGTCAGCATTGAAAACCTGCAGAAAAGCTACGCCAGCACGTCAGTGTTCAGCGACATCAATTGCCGCATCGAAAAAGGCGAGTTCGTCACCTTGCTCGGCCCGTCCGGCTGCGGTAAATCCACGTTACTGCGCTGCATTGCCGGGCTCACAGCGGTCAACAGCGGGCGCATTCTGCTCGACGGCAGCGATCTGGTGCCGCTCACGCCGCAAAAGCGCAACATCGGCATGGTGTTCCAGAGCTATGCGCTGTTTCCCAACATGACCGTCGAGCAAAACGTCGCCTTCGGGCTGCGCATTCAGAAAGTCAGTGCCGATGAGAGCTCAAGGCGCGTTGCCGAGATTCTGCGGATGGTCGAGCTGCACGACTTCGCCACGCGCTACCCGCATCAGTTGTCTGGTGGGCAATGCCAGCGCGTGGCACTGGCGCGCTCGCTGGTCACTCGTCCGCGCCTGCTGTTGCTTGATGAGCCGCTGTCAGCGCTGGATGCGCGAATTCGCAAAAACCTGCGTGAACAGATCCGGGCCATTCAGCGCGAGCTGGGCTTGACCACGATTTTCGTGACCCACGATCAGGAGGAAGCACTGACCATGTCAGACCGCATATTTCTGATGAATCAAGGCCGGATCGTGCAGAGCGGCGACGCCGAAACCCTCTACACTGCTCCGGTTGATATATTTGCCGCAGGTTTCATCGGCAACTACAACCTGCTGGAAGCCGAGGACGCCACACGCCTGATGCAGCGCCCGATCGCCAGCCGCGTCGCTATTCGCCCTGAATCGATCCAATTGAGCCTGACCGGCGAACTGGAAGGCGAAGTACGCAGTCACAGTCTGCTCGGCAACGTCATCCGCTACCGGATACAGGCCCGTGGCGTACAACTGGTGGTCGACGTACTCAACCGCAGCGCCGACGACCTGCACCCGGATGGACGACGCGTGACATTGAACATCGAGCCGTCGGCGCTCTGTGCGCTTGACTGACGGATCGAGAACACCGGGCGTTCGCTTCAGGCTTGAAGCTGCCCCAACAACCCTCTAAGGAGAAGCACACATGCCCTTGGCAATTTTCGACCTGGACGAGACCCTGATCGGTGGCGACTGCGCCACTCTCTGGAGCGAGCAGATGGGTCGCCTGGGCTGGGTCGACTCAACCTCGTTCATGCAGCGCAATGACGAACTGATGGCCGCCTACAGCGCGGGCGAGCTGGCCATGGAAGACTACATGGCGTTCAGCCTCGAACCCATGGCGGGCCGTACACCTGAAGAAATAGACCATCTGGTCGGCCCTTGGGTAGAGGACGTCATCGAACCGATCATCTACAGCGACGCCTGCACGTGCATTGCAAAACACCGCGCCAGAGGCGACCGTATTCTGGTCATCTCCGCTTCGGGGGTGCATCTGGTCAAGCCCATCGCCGAGCGCCTCGGCATCGACGAAGTGCTGGGCATCGAGCTGGATGTGCAGCATGGTGTTTACAGCGGTGCCACCGTCGGCGTACTGACTTACCGGGAAGGCAAGATCACGCGCCTGATGGAATGGCTGGACGCCGAAGGTGAAAACCTCGAGGGAGCGAGCTTCTATTCGGACTCGCGCAATGACCTGCCGTTGCTGCTCAAGGTCGACCACCCCAACGTGGTCAACCCCGATTCGGTGCTGCTGGAACATGCGCAGAAAGCAGGCTGGCCGGTGCACAACTGGAGCTGAGCCCAGCGGCTTACCGGGTCAGACCAGGCTTTCGTCGATCACCAGTACGATCTTGCCGGACACCTTGTTGGTCGCCAGCTCTTCGAATGCTGCCTCGGCATCCTTGATCGCAAACGATTTTGCCAGCTGCGGCTTGAGGCGGCCTTCGGTGAACAACGGCCAGACGTGCTGGCCCAGATCGCTGATCAGATCAGCCTTGAACGTGTCGTCGCGACTGCGCAAGGTCGACCCCATCAACTGGATACGCTTGCCCAGCACGTGCTCCAGATCCACTTGAGCCTCGCGTCCGCTCATGACGCCGATCAGCACCCAGCGACCATCCAGCGCCAGCAGTTTGACGTTGAGTTCGGCGTAACTTGCGCCTACCGGATCAAGGATGACGTTGAACGGAGCAAAATCGTTCAGGCCTTCGAGACTTTCACTGCGCACTACGCCGCCCTGCGCCCCCAGTTCGACGCAATAGGCCAGCCGTTCGGTCGAACCGACGCTGACCCAGACCGGGTTGCCGAACGCCTTGCAAAGCTGAATGCCGGCTGAACCAACCCCACTTGCGCCAGCGTGCAACAAAACCTTCTCGCCAGGCTTGAGGCTTGCAAGCTCGAAGAGATTGAGCCAGGCCGTGGCATACACCTCGGGAATGGCGGCCGCCTCGTGCAGCGACAGCCCCTCGGGTACTGGCAAAACGTGTCGCCCGTCGACGACCACCTCTTCGGCCATCGCCCCGCCCGCCAGCAGCGCGCAGACACGGTCGCCAACCAGCCAGGAGGTTCCCGGACCGACTTCGGTGACCACTCCGGAGCACTCCAGGCCCAGTGTCGCGGTCACGCCAGCCGGCGGCGGATACTTCCCGGCGCGCTGTAACAGATCGGCCCGATTCAAACCTGCCGCAGCCACTTTGATACGTACCTGTCCCACATCAAGGGCCGGCGTCGGCTCCTCGACCCATTCCACATGTCCTTCAACGCCTTGCAATGCCTTCACGGTGCCTCCATAGTGAGTCCAGACTGAGCCCGTGGCTGTTTTGCCCGGGCTTTTGCATTATGCGGCCGGGTCCAAAGGAACCGGCGACCTCACAGACGGCCTAATATGCGTTATCAATTGTCCTCGCGTCGAATCAGCATGAAGCAATTATTCCCCAGCACTGCCCTCGCACTGTTTGTCGGCCTCAGCGTTTTGCCGATGTCAGCCAGTACCTTAGCCGCCAACAGCTGGGATAATCTTCAGCCAGACCGCGACGAAGTGATTGCCAGTCTCAACGTGGTTGAGCTGCTCAAACGACATCACTACAGCAAGCCGCCCCTGGACGACAAGCGTTCAGCCATTATTTATCAGAGCTATATCAAGCAACTGGACCCTGCGCGCAGCTATTTCATGGCCAGCGATATTGCCGAATTCGACAAATGGCAGTTTCAGTTCGACGATTTTCTCAAAAGCGGCGATCTGAACCCGGGGTTCACGATCTACAAGCGCTACCTGGACCGCATCAAGGCGCGTCTTGATTTCGCGCTGGCCGAATTGAGCAAGGGCGTCGACAAGCTCGACTTCAATACTAAGGAAACCCTGCTGGTGGACCGTAAGGACGCCGCATGGCCCAAGGATACCGCCGAGCTCGACGAGCTGTGGCGCAAGCGTATCAAGGATGAAGTCCTGCGCCTGAAGATTGCGGGCAAGGATCCGGCGAAGATTCAGGAAACCCTGACCAAGCGCTACAAGAATCAGCAGGCCCGCCTGGGTCAGACCCGCGCCGAAGATATTTTCCAGGCGTACATCAACACCTTCGCCATGTCCTACGATCCGCACACCAACTACCTGTCACCAGACAGCGCGGAAAACTTCGACATCAACATGAGTCTGTCGCTGGAAGGCATTGGTGCCGTGTTGCAGAGCGATAACGACAATGTGAAGATTGTGCGCCTGGTCCCGGCAGGCCCGGCAGCCAAGACCAAGCAGGTCGCACCGGCGGACAAGATCGTCGCCGTTGCCCAGGGCGACAAGGAAATGGTCGACGTGATCGGCTGGCGTCTGGACGAAGTGGTCAAGCTGATCCGCGGTCCGAAAGGCTCTGTAGTCCGTCTGGAAATCATCCCGGCCAGCAATGCGCCGAATGACCAGACCAGCAAGATAGTCGCCATCACCCGTGAAGCGGTAAAACTTGAAGAGCAGGCGGCCAAGAAGTCGATTCTGCACCTCAAACAGGATGGCAAGGACTACAAACTCGGGGTCATCGACATTCCGGCGTTCTATCTGGACTTCAAGGCCTACCGTGCCGGCGATCCTGAGTACAAGAGCACCACCCGTGACGTGAAGAAACTGCTCACCGAGCTGCAGGCCGAGAAGGTCGACGGCGTGGTGCTGGACCTTCGCAACAACGGGGGCGGTTCGTTGCAGGAGGCAACCGAGCTGACCAGTCTGTTCATCGACAAGGGCCCGACGGTGCTGGTGCGCAATGCCGACGGCAAGGTCGATGTGCTTGAAGACGAAGCCAAGGGCGCGTTCTACAAAGGCCCGATGGCACTGCTGGTCAACCGTCTGTCTGCCTCGGCTTCAGAGATTTTTGCTGGTGCAATGCAGGATTATCACCGCGCGCTGGTGATTGGCGGTCAGACCTTCGGCAAGGGCACCGTGCAGACCATCCAGCCGCTCAACCATGGCGAACTGAAGCTGACCCTGGCCAAGTTCTACCGGGTTTCCGGCCAGAGCACACAGCATCAGGGCGTAGTGCCTGACATCACTTACCCGTCGCTGATCGACACCAAGGAAATCGGTGAGAGCGCCCTGCCCGAGGCCATGCCGTGGGACAGCATCAAACCGGCGATCAAACCGGCCATCGATCCGTTCAAGCCGTTCTTGGCCCAGCTGCAGGCGCGTCATGAAGCACGTTCGGCAAAAGATGCCGAGTTCGTGTTCATCGAAGATCGCCTCGCGCTGGCCAAGAAGCTGATGAATGAAAAAACCGTCAGCCTCAATGAAGCCGATCGCCGTGCCGAGCATGCTTCCATCGAGAGCAAGCAGCTTGCACTGGAAAACACCCGCCGCAAGGCCAAGGGTGAAGAGCCACTCAAGGAGTTGAAGAAAGAAGACGAGGACGCGCTGCCGGTGGAAGACGAGAAAACCAAACCCGAGGACGATGCCTACCTGGCAGAGACAGGGCGTATTTTGATCGACTACCTGGGCCTGAGTGCTGCCGTGGCCAAAAAGTGAGGCAGGTTCATTGATGGCCATTTAGCTTCAACGTCATCAAACAGTCATGAAGCTGTCGTGAAATACGGGGCTGAACGCGCAAGCGCTCAGCCCTTTTTCATTCTCTTCGAGACGACCATGACCATAACCGAACAGCTGAGCGCACTGAGTTCAATTCTGGCTCGTGGTGATTTGCACAGCTTGTTCCAGCCCATCGTTTCGCTGTCGGAACGCAGGATTCTGGGCTACGAGGCCTTGACTCGGGGCCCGTCCAATAGCGCGCTGCATTCGCCCCTCAACCTGTTTGCCATCGCTCGGCAGGCAGGCCGCCTGAGTGAACTGGAACTGAGCTGTCGTGACAGTGCCTGTCGTCGCTTCAGTCAGCAGAAGTTGCCGGGCAAGCTGTTTCTCAATGTATCTCCTGAGTCTCTGCTCGAAACCTCACACCCGCCGGGGCGTACCCTGGAAATGCTGCGTCGCTACCGGATTGCGCCCAAGGACGTGGTCATTGAGCTGACCGAGCAGATGCCGACCGACGATTTCGACCTGCTGTACAACGCGCTGCACCATTATCGCGACATGGGTTTTTCCATTGCGCTGGACGATCTCGGTGCGGGTTATTCAAGCTTGCGGCTGTGGTCTGAGCTACGCCCGGACTACGTGAAAATCGACCGTCACTTCATAGACGGGATTCATCAGGATGCCGTAAAGCGCGAGTTCGTCGGCTCCATGCTGCAAATGGCCAAGGCTTCCCGAGCGACCGTGATTGCCGAAGGCATCGAATTGCCGGAAGAGCTGGCAGCGTTGAAAGACATGGGTGTAGATCTGGTTCAGGGCTATTTGCTGGCCCGCCCGCAGGAGCGACCGCCGCGCGACACCCGCGCCATGCTGCCCAAGGCAGAGACCACCAGCGCGCCGCTCAACGAAGAAGCCGCAGACCTTTCTGCCCTGCTCAACCCGCAACCCTCGGTCAGTCAGTCCACGCCCACGGCTGAGGTACTGGAAGCATTCCGCAGACAAGCCAATCTCAACTCGCTGGCGGTACTGGACGACGACGCCAGACCGTGCGGCATCGTCCATAGGCATTCGTTGTCCGAAGCCCTGCTCAAGCCATTCGGTACCGAACTGTTTGCCCGCAAGCCGATCAGCCGTCTGATGAGCGATGACTTTCTGGCTGTAGAAGTCAGCCAGTCACTGCAGCAAGTCAGCCGATTGTTGACCAGCCGCGCCCGGCAGCGCATAGAAGAGGACTTCATCATTACTGCCAACGGCGTCTATCTGGGTCTGGGACGGGTGATCGATGTCCTGAAGCTGATTACCGAAATGAAGATCCAGCAGGCCCGTTACGCCAATCCACTGACCCTGCTGCCAGGCAATGTTCCGATTCAACAATGCCTGACTCGTCTGCTGCAACAGGGCCGCGAGTCAATGATCTGCTACGTGGACATCGACAGCTTCAAGCCTTTCAACGATATCTACGGGTACGCCCGTGGCGATGAAGTGCTGCTGTGTCTGGCGCAGTGCCTCAACGACCGTGTCGATCCGAGCCGGGATTTTGTCGGGCACATCGGCGGCGATGATTTTCTGATGGTGCTGGGTTTCGAGGACTGGGAACGGCGCCTGAAAACCTTGCTGGATGATTTCCAGAATCAATGTCGCCGCTTCTACCGCGCGGAACACCTGGAAGCCGGTTGCTTCGTAGCCCTCAACCGTCAGGGTCAACGCCAGGAGTTTCCGCTGTTATCACTGTCGGTGGGCGTGGTGCACCTGCACGAAGAAAGCTGCACGCGGGTCGATGCCAGCCAGCTGGCCGACCTGGCTTCACAAGCCAAACACTTTGCCAAGGACGTTGCTGGCGCGAGTATTCATGTGATCGATTCGACGCGGCTGGATTTGTTGGAGGCGTAAGGGCCAGCCTGGCGGCCCTACTGCGTGTGCGCATCCGGATAGCTGTATTCGAACACACGAACCACTTCGGCGGCATGCCACGATGCGGCGGCGACGCCATCCGAAGGGCCGGTAAAGCGTCCAAGACGCTCTGCACACTCGAAGAAGCCAGGACGCGGCAGACGGCTGGCACCCTGGCTGATCACCAGCGAGCTGCGCAAAGGCTGCTCTGCGCGGGCGTCCATGGTAGCCAGGTGCTCAAGGGCTGCAGTCAGCGTCTGCATCGCCGGGCTGGGCAACTGCAAACGTTCCACCAGGGCACGATAGGTCAGCAAATGGCGCTGCCGGCGCGCCTGATCGAGCTCATTCAGCAATCCGTCCCAATGCTGGCGACTGATGCGCACGCTCACGACTCACCTCGCCAGCCCGGCACTCCAAGCTCCCATGCCAGACTGCGTTTGATTGCGCCGTCCGGTTGACGCGTACCGCTTTCGATCAACTCCAGATAGGACGGGCTGATACCGACCGTACGAGCCAGAATGGCCACTTCAAGACCTTTGGCCTCACGCAGCGCACGTAACTCATCGAATCCGGGAAGCTCGCTTTCAGGGGTGCCGGAAGCCGATGCTGTCGGCTCCAGAGGCGGCTTGCCGACCAGGCCGGCAGCCTTGAGCAGTGCCTGGTACTGAGCCCAGGGAAGCACTGCATATTCCGGCTCCCCGTCGCGGGATATCACTTGAAGATCCATAGCGTCACCTTGTACTACACGACCGCAGACTGATCAGGCTTGATTCATACGCTGGCATCTTAACAGTGGAACGCTACGGCGGGTGTTCAATCCTTGAGACTTACACCTTGCCTCGCTCTTTTTCCAGCAACGCCTGAGTCTTGGGCAGTTGCTCGACCACGATCAGCTTCTCGGGCGATTGCTGCGCACGCCAGGCGCGAAATGCATCCAGTTCATCGCTCAGGTGCTTGGTGACCCACGCCAGCACTGCGATGTCATCAAGCATTCCCAAGCCCGGAATCCAGTCGGGAATCGCGTCCAGCGGGCTGAGGAAGTACATCAAACCAGCGACAATGGACAAAATCGCCTTAGGGCTGATACTTCGGTACTCGCCACGCCAGTACGCCAGGCACAGGGCCTGAAGCAAACGCAGGTCTTCCTTGAGCTTGCCCAGACGATTACCTTCACTGTTGCCCTTGCGCGCCACCGCAAACAGCAGTCCAGGCAGTCGCCCGGCTGCCAGCAGACGCCGGGCTCCGGGCAGATAACGGATCAAATTCCACGGTGCTTTCATACCCACTCCCGTTCAGCAAAATGTCTCTCGATGAAGCAGGTTCTGTAAACCTGCATGGCCGGCGTCACAAGGTTATCCACAATAATTGTGGATAACCTTGTGAACAGCAGCTTTTTTCAAGCCTGAACTCCCCGTTTTCGGGGGGCCACAGTCAAATCGGGCGTTTTTTACTCACAAAAAAAACCACAAAAGCATTGACTGGATACGCCCGTCTGGACGCATGCATTGATCTTGCCGGACTGTCTGACAATATGCCTGCATACCGCCATGATAGTGGGACTGCCCGAATGGCCAAGCGTTCGGGAAATAAGCCGGACACAAAAACGCCCTGTCGAGACAGGGCGTTTTCTGTAGCCAGGTGTAACGTTACTTCTTGGCCGGAGCCGAAGCGGCAGGAGCTGCCTCTTCTTCATCGGCATCGGCGCCAGCCGCCGGTGCCGCTGCTGGGTCCTTGATACCGAGCAGTTCCAGATCGAACACCAGTACCGAGTTGGCAGGGATGGCCGGGCTCGGGCTCTGCGCGCCGTAAGCCAGATCACTAGGGATGAAGAGTTTGATCTTCTCGCCTACGTGCATCAGTTGCAGACCTTCGACCCAACCCGGAATGACGCCACCGACCGGCAGGTCAATCGGGCTGCCGCGCTCGACGGAGCTGTCGAACACCTTGCCGTCAATCAGCTTGCCTTCGTAGTGAACAGTCACAACATCGGTAGGCTTGGGCTGAGCGCCATCAGCTTTCTTGATGATCTGATACTGCAAACCGGAAGCCGTGGTGACCACGCCATCCTTTTTGCCGTTCTCTTCGAGGAATTTCTTGCCTGCGGCAGAAGCCTCTTCGCTCATCTTCGCCAAACGCTCTTCGGAGCGCTTTTGCAGCGCGGAGAAGGCTTCAACCAGCTCTTCGTCTTTCAGTTTCTGATCTTTCTTGCCGACAGCGTCTTCGATACCCAGAGCTACAGCCTTGGAATCCAGATCATCCATGCCTTCCTGAGCCAGGCTTTTGCCCATGTTCAGACCGATGCCATAAGACGCTTTTTGTGCCGGAGTTTTCAGCTCTACGGTGCTGGCTTGCTTGTCACAACCTGCGAGTACCAGACCGACCAGGGCAATCGCCGCTGCCAACCGATGCTGTTTCATGCTAATTCCTTGTTCATGCGCCAAAAGGGCAAACGAGTAAAGCCGCGAGCTTATCAGGCCGCCGCGATCAATGGCTACCGGCATGAGAGGGAGAAAACGCCGATAAGTTCAGGTATCCAAAGGTTTTCCCGGATCGGCACCGCATCGTTCAGTTGCAGTTCAGTTTGTGATTCCCATGGGCAACACGCAGGTTTGCTGCAGAGAGTTCAAGGCACAGGGCTGATCACACCGGCCTCAGGCCAGCGCGCGCTCGTCTGCAGCACCCGAAGACGCCCCGCGCGCGCGACTCTGCGTACAAAGTCGGGCACGCTCATGGCACCGGCTGAGAGCTGCGCCTGGATGGACTGGGTCCCCGAGTACACACGCGATACGCTTTGCAACAGTTGAAACTCCTCATCGGACTGGCTGGGCGTGTACCCAAGCAACGCACCATCGGCTGCCGAGAAATAAACCACCGACATCTCGAAGCCATAGCGAATCGGCAAGCCTTTACGACGCGGTACGGGCTTGTGCCGATAACTGAACATGCGATGCAAGTCGTCCGCTTCGAAGAAATCGCTGACTACTTCGCGCCCACCCTCCGCTGCAAGGTTGGCAGAGGAAAAATACATGCCGTCAATGCGATAGCCGTCAGGTAACGCAGGTCGATAGTACGCATCGGGGTGAAACGCCGAACAGGGCGCGTAAACCGGAGTGCCATCGTCAAGAAACGGCTCCGCAATCCGGTAGGCGCGTGTCACCGGGTTGAACAGCAGGAAGCCGATGATTTGCGAATGAATGCGAGTGCCGATCTGGCCGTGGGCGTAACCTGCAGCCTCATCGGCACTGCCAAACGGCGTACTCAGGCGCAGAGCCCTGGGTGGCCACTGCGCGGTACAGCTTGCGGGCGGTGTCATACGCGCTGCGCGAGCAGCCCTATCGTCCGGGTAAGGATGCCAGTCAGTCGACACTTTCCCGGCCCGCCCCCACAGACGGCTGGGCACTATCACTTCCAGATTTCCGGCACCTGCCAGCAACCGGACCACATCACTGGGCATCAGGGTCAGGTTCTGCAGGGCCTTGTGGATCTGGCTGAGTTCACTCAGGTGCGGCATGTTCGGCGGGCCGGCAACACGTGCAAACAAAGTGTCTTCGGCGGCAGAACGGGACAGCGTGTATTTGATCAGCGAACCGTCAGGCCCGGAAAGGTAGGTCGCCGGACAAATCTCCTGATCGTCGATCACCGCATAAATATCACCCGCTGAAAAACTGTTCGGGTAAGTGACCTTTTCACTCTCCGGCCACTCATCGAGCCCGGCCTGGAGTGAAGGGTGAGAATGGTAGACCGCATAGTCGTCATGCCCTTGCGGGTAGAGCACATAACCGTCTTCTTCGTTGCGTGGAAAGACTTCATTGGGGTCGAAGCTGAAGTGACTGCCGCTCATGGGCTCGGTCGCAACGTACTTGCCGTCCTGGCGAACCAGAATGAAGCCACCGTACTCGCGGTCACGGCGGTTGCCGATCCGCTCGTGAGCATAACGTGCTGCCTCGTCCGGATGATCGAACGGCGGGCTGAACGCAGGCATGCCGGAGTGATGATCAATGGATCGTTTTTCAAGCCTTTTTCTGTGGTGCATTCGGGGCTCCTGGAAGCCTGACTGATTGAGTCAGCAGCGTAAGGAAACCCGAGGCGGTGAATGACATAGATGAATATCACAACACGTGGACAAGCCGACGCTTGGCAGCGTGAAACTGGCAACATGAAACTAAAGATAATTTTTAACCGTTAATGAACGGTGATTCGATCCACGGCGTGGGCGATTCAGCCCAGCCCCTGATCGATCATCGCGACTGACAATCAGGGCTCATGCAGTTTGTCGTGCTCAGGAACGTTTTATGCATCCGAACAATCGTTTTCGCCCAAAGCGCTCGACGAGTCGTCATTTGGCAAGCCTGGCCGTAATTGCTGCAACAGTCATGTTGCCGCTCAGCGCCGCTTACGCCATCAAGAAGCCGCCCATCATTGTGACCGAGGGTCATCAAGGCATATCGGCTGTGCACAGGCCCCGACAACCTGTCACATGTCATCGAAGGCTCGATTGATCAGAAGGCCATGACCGATGTCAGTGCCCTGCACTTCAAGGAAACCCCGGCGCACTCTACTTATGAGTGGCATCCGGCACCCGAAGAGCAATATGTGATTACCTTGTCCGGCACACTCGAATTCTCCACCACTGGCGGAGAGAATTTTGTACTGCACCCTGGAGAAATATTGCTGGCGCAGGACACCACCGGTCCCGGCCATCGCTGGAAGCTGATCGACGGCCAGCCTTGGCGACGTGCTTACATCGTCACCAAACCAGGCGACAAGACTGCGTTCGTACCGAAGGACGGAGCTGTTGCGAAGGGCTGCTGACACTGAGGCTCATTGCGGGTCTTGCAGCGGCACAACCCGATCCAGACTGGCAAAACGCTCCACCAGAAAATCGATCAGACAACGCACCCTGGCGGACAGATGCAACTGCTGCGGATACACCGCGTAGACATCCGCCCGGGTGGGCGTCTGGTCTTCAAGCACCAGGCGCAAACGGCCGCTGCGCACGTACCGGGCAATGTCCCACTCAGCGCGCAGCAAGATGCCGAACCCTTCCAGCGCCCAGTTAAGCGCGACTTCACCGTCATTGCAGCCCAATGCGCCATGCACCTTGACGTTCTGTGTACGACCTCCGCTGTTGAAACTCCAGACGCCATAGGGCGTTTCGTTCTGACGCAGAAAAATACAGTTGTGGTGCTGCAGTTCTGCCAGCCGGGTCGGCGTACCGTGCTTTTCCAGATACAGCGGCGATGCACAGAGCAGACGTCGGTTAGACGCAATCTTGCGCGCATGGAAGGCTGCGTCAGGAAGACTGCCGAAACGAATGCCCAGATCGAAGCCGTGAGTCGCCAGGTCCAGCGGATGGTCACTGATTTCCAGCTGGATCTGCACCTCGGGGTAACGGGCAAAGAAAGCCGCCAGCGCAGGACCTATGTGGCGGCGGCCGAACCCCAGTGAGGCGTTGACCCTGATCAACCCTTTGGGGCTGGCAGAACTGCTGGTAATCAACTGTTCGACCTCATCGATCTGAGTCAGGATCCTTGCTGCATGGCTGAAGTACAGCTCGCCCTCGGCAGTCAGGCTCATGGATCGCGTGGTGCGATTCACCAGTCGTGTGCCGAGCCGTGCCTCGAGCTGACTCAAGCGCTTGCTGACGGCAGGCGGCGTGACGCCCAGTTCCCGGGCTGTCGCAGCAAGGCTGCCCTGCTGGGCCAACAGATGAAAAAAAGACAGGTCCTGTGTCTGGCTCATTGATAACCCAAAGTTAATTATGTAGTGATTTAGAGTAACTCATGCGCTTTGACTCACTACATATACTCCGTCCACACCCTGGCGAACAGCGCGTTCGCAGGCACAACAAAAAGCACCAGAACAGTGGAGTGGAGCATGAGCAGTTACAACATTGCAGCAGTACCCGGCGACGGCATCGGCGTGGAAGTGATCGCCGCAGGTGTCGAAATCCTGCAGGCCCTGTCAAAGACATCCGGTTTCGACCTGACCTTCAAGCATTTTGACTGGAATTCCGCCAATTACCTGAAGAACGGCCACTACATCCCTGACGGCGGCCTGGCCGAACTCAAGACGTTCGATGCGATTTTCTTCGGTGCCGTGGGTGCCTTGAACGTACCGGATCATATTTCCCTGTGGGGGTTGCGCCTGCCGATCTGCCAAGGGTTCGATCAATATGCCAACGTACGTCCGGCTCGCGTTCTGCCCGGCGTGAAAAGCCCGCTGCACAACGGCCACGAAATCGACTGGGTCGTCGTTCGGGAAAACTCCGAAGGTGAGTACTCCGGCAATGGCGGGCGCGTGCATCGCGGCTTGCCGGAAGAAGTCGCAACCGAGGTTTCAGTATTCACTCGGGCCGGTGTAGAGCGTATTCATCGCTTCGCTTTCGAACTGGCGCGTACTCGCCCACGCAAGCAACTGACCATGGTCACCAAGTCCAACGCGCAGCGTCATGGCATGGTGTTGTGGGACGAGATTTTCTACGAGGTGGCCAAGGACTTTCCGGATATCAGGATCGACAAGGAACTGGTCGATGCCGTGACCACGCGCATGGTGCTCAAGCCGTCGTCGCTGGATGTGATCGTCGCCACCAATCTGCACGCCGACATCCTCTCCGATCTGGCAGCCGCGCTGTCGGGCAGTCTGGGCATCGCGCCCACCGCCAATCTCAATCCAGGTCGCAACTTCCCGTCGATGTTCGAACCGATCCACGGCTCAGCCTTCGATATCACCGGCAAAGGCGTCGCCAACCCGATTGCCACATTCTGGACCGCCGCGATGATGCTCGAGCACCTGGGTGAATCGGCGGCAGCCAACACTCTGATGTCGGCTATCGAGGCGGTCACGGAAAGCGGTCTGCATACCCCGGATCTAGGCGGTACAGCCACCACCCGGCAGGTCACCGATGCCGTACTGCAACTGATCAATCGCTGAGGGGTATTCGCCAGATCATTGCGGTATCGCGGTACAACGCCACGGAGACCGGTCAGCCGAGTCTCCGGGCATTTCCTGACAACAATAAAAACTCAGGACCCGGTCATGAAAAGTATTCTAGGCAAGCTGTACGTACAGGTGCTACTCGCCGTCATTCTCGGCGCAATCGTTGGCGTCGTGGCACCGGAAACCGGCGCATCGCTCAAACCCATCGGTGACGCCTTCATCAAACTGATCAAGATGCTGCTCGCACCAGTGATTTTCCTCACTGTCGTGTCCGGCATTGCGCGCATGGAAAACATGAAAGAGCTGGGCCGCGTCGGGTTTCGGGCACTGATCTATTTTGAAGTGGTATCGACTCTCGCGCTGGTCATCGGCCTCGTTGTAGTGGATGTATTCAGACCGGGTGCGGGGATGAACATCGACGTGGCAACGCTGGATTCGTCCAGCCTTGGCACCTACACCAGCGCCGCAAAACATTCGTCGTTTATGGACTTTCTGATGGGCATCATCCCCGATACCATCATCGACGCCTTCGCCAAGGGCAATATTCTTCAGATCCTGCTGTTCTCGATCCTGCTCGGGGTCGCTCTGGCGCAGACAGGTCCACGCGCCAGGCCCTTTATCGATGCGCTGGACAGCCTGATGCAAGGCATGTTCAGAATCGTCAATATGGTCATGCGCCTGGCACCGCTCGGGGCATTCGGTGCGATCGCCTTCACCATCGGCAAATACGGTTTCGGCTCACTGTTTTCCCTGGGCAAACTGATGGCGTGTGTCTACCTGACCTGCGCAGTGTTCGTGATCTTCGTGCTCGGGCCGATATGCCGCTACAGCGGTTTCAGCCTTTGGAAATTCCTGCGTTTCATCAAGGAAGAACTGATCACGGTGCTGGGCACCAGCTCATCGGAATCGGTGCTGCCACAGATGATCTCGAAAATGGAGAAAGCCGGCGTATCAAAACCGGTTGCCGGAATGATCATTCCGTCCGGCCTGACCTTCAATCCGGACGGTCAGGCGATCTACTACACAATTGCCGCTATCTTCATCGCCCAGGCGACCAACACGCCGTTATCCCTGACCGACCAGTTGATCGTACTGGTGGTGTTGATGTTCACCTCCAAGGGTTCGGCGGGCGTCACGGGCTCGGGGTTCATCATTCTTGCCGCCACGCTGGCGTCTCTGGGCACCATTCCGGTCGCGGGTATGGTGCTGTTGCTGGGCGTGGACCGCTTCATGTCCGAAGCGCGGGCAATCACCAATACCATCGGCAACGGCGTCGGTACCATGGCCATTGCCAAATGGGTCGGCGCGCTGGACACGGAAAAGATGCACCGGGCGCTCAATGGCGAGGACGAGCCGAGGCAGCCCGATACATTGCCCCAGGCAAAAGACGGTCCAGCCAGACCCGCCACCATCAGGGACGGGATCACGCCCTCACCGACCTGAATCAGATTGGCTCTGATTGAAGTAACGTCCTGCCGATGATCAGTGGTCGGCAGGAATTTCTCTCAGAGCGCCTGGATCAGACGCCGGGACCTGCCAGCTCGGAGATTTCGATGAGGTTCAGATCAGGATCGCGTACATAAACCGAACGAATAGGCCCCGTGGCACCGGTACGCTCGACCGGGCCTTCCACAATAGGCCAGTCCTGCTCCTGCAGGTGCTCAATCACCTGCTCCAGCGGAATGCTGGCAATGAAACACAAATCCAGCGCACCAGGTACAGGCAGATGGGCCTTGGGCTCGAACTCTTTGCCACGCTCATGGACGTTGATTTTCTGATTACCGAAGCGAAACGCCAGGCGGCCCTGGCGAAAGCGTTCAGGGGCCATACCCATGATGCGTACGTAAAAGTCCTTGCAGGCATCGACGTCGGAAGTGGTCAATACCAGATGGTCCAGATGATCAATCACGGGATCAGCTCCGTTTGGAATAGAGTTCGTTTTACGACAACATTTACGATTCGGATCAGATGATGCCTAGTCGACGCCATTCGGCACGGGTGGCAGCGTCGATACCATGCGCTTCAAGAATGGTATCGGTGTGTTGGCCCAAGGTCGGCGCAGGCGTTCTTACCTGACCCGGCGTGCCTTGAAGTTTAGGCACAATCCCCGGGAGTGTAACGGGCGTACCGTCATCCAGAGCGCTCTGCAACAACATGTCCCGCGCCTGATAATGCGGGTCTTCGGCGATGTCGGCGGCATCATAGATCTTGCCGGCCGGGATACGCGCCTCGTTGAGCGCAGCGAGAACTTCGTCCAGCGAGCGTTCGGCGGTCCAGGTCGAAATGGCGGCATCAATGCGCGCCACATGCCTGACCCGCCCGTCGTTGTGCTCAAGCTCAGGGTCATTGGCCAGATCCATGCGACCTATTTTTTCCATCAACCGGCGGTAGATACTGTCGCCATTGCCCGCAATCAGCGTGTACTTGCCGTCGTTGCAGCGATAGGCGTTGGTCGGCGCGATGCCCGGCATGCTGCTGCCAGCGGGCTCACGGACCACATTGAATACTGAGTATTCAGGAATCAGGCTTTCCATCACATTGAACACGGACTCGTACAACGCAACATCGATCTGCTGCCCTTCGCCGTCATTCTGCTCGCGATGACGAAGCGCCAGCAGGACGCCTATCACGCCATGCAGGGCCGATAACGAATCGCCGATCGATACACCGACTCGCACCGGTGTGCGCCCGGCCTCGCCCGACAAATGCCGCAAACCGCCCATCGCCTCGCCAATGACGCCAAAACCCGGTCTGTCGCGATATGGACCCGTCTGCCCATAACCGGAAACGCGCAACATGATCAGTTTCGGATTAAGAGCATGCAGTTCTTCCCAACCCAGGCCCCAGCTTTCAAGCGTGCCGGGGCGGAAGTTCTCGATCAGCACATCGGCATCACGGATCAGCCGCCGAGCTATCTCCTGCGCCTGAGGCTGGTGCAGATCAAGCGTCACCGATTGCTTGTTGCGTGACTGCACCGCCCACCACACGGACGTGCCTTTATGTAGCAAGCGCCATTTGCGCAGAGGATCACCGGTCAGCGGCGGCTCGACCTTGATGACCTCGGCACCGAACTCGGCAAGGATCTTCGCCGCAAAAGGCCCGGCAATCAGCTGGCCCAGTTCCACCACCTTGATGCCCTGAAGAGGCAGGCTCATGACACGTCCTTTTCTTGTTGGGGAGTCAGGGTGATGATCTGCGCAAACGCAGAAGATGAACAGCCGGACAATGCAGGAAGTGGGCGGGTCACCGTAAAAAACCCCGCATCGGCGGGGTTCATTGGATCAATTGCTGCACGCCAACTGGAAACTCATCGAGGAATCACCCGAGGCACCGCGCTTGCCCACCAGAAGTCCCAATACATTGACTTCTTCTGCGGTAGCAGCGCCACCTAACTTGGCGTGGCCGTAGAACAAACGTTCATAGTCACTGGTATCAATGGACGATACCGAGCAAAAACCCGGTGCCTGTTTAAAGAGGCCGTCATTGAAAAGCACTTTATAGGTTGCGAAATAGTCATTCTGGCTACTGTAATTCACGGATTTTATCCAGGGAGAAGATTGCGCGACGACAACGCCGTGCTGATCGATGGTCGCGGTATGCAACGCCGTCGAGGCCAACGCGCTGACGGAGGTGGCCATGACAGATGCAGCCATTAACAGTTTAAGACGATTGCTCATACAAATTTCCTTATATATAACATTCAACCGCCTTGACCGGGCGATTGCATAGAATTCAAATAATCAGGCATTCGGCCGGCACACTAACGCTCCCAACCGATATAACCAGCTAATACCAGCAAAGATGAGAAATCAAGGACTTGACCCGACTAAATAAAGAGCGAGTCAGGAATTTCAACAAACAAGGAAATAACTTACATTAAAAAAGAGAACGTCTTACCTGGTGCTGTATTGATGCATACGACACTGCATCGCGTCAGGGGCAGTGCTTCTTGTGCAACAGCCAAGCGACATCAGCACTGCCTGCCTTGAACGCAAATTACCGGTCAACCTGCTGTTGCGGGAGGGGCTGCCATTGATACGCGAGCTGAAGCGTCTGGGTGCCCGGCGCCGGAGTGCGGGCTCCGGTATCGCCGAGTTTCTATAAGGCGCCATGGGAGTATTGGTCCGCAGTTTCCTGAACAGCGATAACTCGATGCCCCTGCGTTGAAAGCGCATACCTGCGGTGAGGTGAATGCCTTGATGGCCACTAAAACCGAATGATGCCTGGACGCTCTGAAGGCGAACCGCCAGCCACAACAGAAGACGTGAGGCAGGGACAGCCCCCGAAGAACCGATTCTTGCCCGCCGTCCTACGCTGAACGGACACTTCTCTTTTCAGGACAACAGAAAGCAGAAAGCCCGCACGAGGCGGGCTTTCTGTTTGCTTCAAGGAGTTCAAGGGCCTTGAAGAGAAATATGGCGCAGCGGACGGGACTCGAACCCGCGACCCCCGGCGTGACAGGCCGGTATTCTAACCGACTGAACTACCGCTGCGCGTAACACTAAAAGCGAGTTTGGTGGGTGATGACGGGATCGAACCGCCGACCCGCTGCTTGTAAGGCAGCTGCTCTCCCAGCTGAGCTAATCACCCTTCACTCTCGGTGTGGCGCGCATTCTACGGAGCGACCCGAACTCTGGCAAGCACTTTTTTAAATAATTTTTATAATCCTTCCAAAGGCTTACAAACGCTCTATGCAGGGTTGGCCGGAGCCGCCGAGGAGCGAATAATGCCCGCCTTTGTATAGAAAGAGAGACTCACCTCATGTGGTTCAAAAACCTGCTTGTCTATCGCCTGACCCAGGACGTGCCTTTTGATGCCGAAGCGCTGGAAACAGCACTGGCAACCAAACCGGCTCGTGCCTGCGCCAGCCAGGAGGTGGCCACCTATGGTTTCGTCGCTCCTTTCGGCAAGGGTGAAGACGCTCCATTGGTACACATCAGCCAGGATTTCATGCTGATTGCTGCACGCAAGGAAGAACGCATCCTGCCCGGCAGCGTCGTGCGCGACGCGCTCAAGGAAAAGGTCGACGAGATCGAAGCCGAGCAGATGCGCAAGGTCTACAAGAAGGAACGCGATCAACTCAAGGATGAAATCATCCAGGCCTTTCTGCCGCGTGCGTTTATCCGCCGCTCCGCGACCTTCGCTGCCATCGCGCCAAAGCAGGGCCTGATTCTGGTCAATGCTTCCAGCCCGAAACGTGCCGAAGACCTGCTGTCGACCCTGCGTGAAGTGATCGGCTCGTTGCCGGTACGTCCATTGACCGTCAAGGTTTCGCCGAGTGCGACCATGACCGACTGGGTCAAGACCCAGAAGGCGGCCGACCACTTCTTCGTGCTGGACGAATGTGAACTGCGCGACACCCACGAAGACGGCGGTATCGTGCGGTGCAAGCGTCAGGATCTGACCAGCGACGAAATTCAGCTGCACTTGAACACGGGCAAGGTAGTTACCCAACTGTCGCTGGCCTGGCAGGACAAACTGTCGTTCGTGCTCGACGACAAGCTGGTGGTCAAGCGCCTGAAGTTCGAAGACCTGCTGCAGGATCAGGCTGAACAGGACGGCGGCGATGAAGCGTTGGGCCAGCTGGACGCAAGCTTTACCCTGATGATGCTGACCTTCGGCGAATTCCTCCCGGAACTGTTCGAAGCGCTGGGCGGAGAGGAAATCCCTCAGGGGATCTGATAACGCCTGCTACTGTCTGCAACACCGCGCCGTCTCGTCAGACGGCGCATTCATTTCACACCCGTCATTTACAAAAAGGAACACGCCATGCGCGCGTTGGCAGCCTTGAGTCGGTTTGTCGGTAATACCTTCGCCTATTGGGTATTGCTGTTCGCCATCCTGGCGTTTCTGTTTCCACAAGCCTTCATCGGCCTGAAAAGCTGGATCGTGCCGCTTCTGGGCTTGGTCATGTTCGGCATGGGCCTGACCTTGAAGCTGGAAGATTTCTCTGAAGTGGCGCGCAACCCGTGGCGCGTTGCGCTCGGCGTGGTCGCGCATTTTGTGATCATGCCCGGTGTGGCCTGGTTGCTGTGCCAGGTGTTTCAACTGCCCCCGGAAATTGCAGTGGGCGTGATTCTGGTCGGCTGCTGCCCGAGCGGCACGTCATCCAACGTCATGGCCTGGCTGGCCAAAGGTGATCTGGCGCTGGCGGTGGCCATTGCGGCGGTGACTACCCTGTTTGCCCCGCTGCTGACCCCGGCCCTGATCTGGTTCCTCGCTTCGGCGTGGCTGCCGGTGTCCTTCCTCGATATGTTCTGGTCGATCATGCAACTGGTCATGCTGCCGATTGTACTGGGCGTGATTGCCCAGCGCCTGTTGGGCGCGCGGGTGAGCTATGCGGTAGATGTGCTGCCGCTGGTGTCAGTGGTCAGTATTGTGATGATCGTCTGCGCTGTGGTCGCCGCCAGTCAGGCGAAAATCGCTGAATCCGGTCTGCTTATCATGGCCGTGGTGATTCTGCACAACACGTTCGGTTTTCTGCTGGGTTATTTCACTGGCAAGGTCTTCAAGCTGCCATTAGCACAACGCAAGTCGCTGGCGCTGGAGGTCGGTATGCAGAACTCGGGGCTGGGCGCTGCACTGGCCAGTGCCCATTTCTCGCCGCTGGCAGCGGTGCCGAGTGCGCTGTTCAGTGTCTGGCACAATATTTCCGGTGCGTTGCTGTCGACGTATTTCAGGAAGATGCCGGAGGAAGAGAATACGTTCAGGTCGCAGCTCAGGCGCTGAGGACTATCATGGTCACGCTCTATACATGGCATGCAGTTCGTGACGCTCTGCGTCACACAGCGGTTCTGGGATGTCAGGGAGATTGGGTTTCGACTCGGGTCGGCTTTTGACCATCATGCCAACGCGGAGTGATTGATTATCGTGCCAACGCGGAGTGATTGGCACGTCAGTCATACGGGCGCGCTACTGCACTTTTCCTCTCAGCGCTTTCACTTCTTCACGCACATCCACGGGTGTTGCCACATCGGCTGCAATGGGCGAACCGGCAACCAGTACGACGCGCGACCACAGGCGGCGAAACAGGGTCTTGCTCGGATCACGGCTGAAGAAGCTGCCCCACAGGCCTTGCAATGCCAGTGGTATGACCGGCACCGGGGTCTCCTGGATAATGCGGCTCATGCCACTCTTGAAGCCGCTGATTTCGCCGTCGGTCGTCAGTTTGCCTTCAGGGAAGATGCACACCAGTTCGCCTTCCGCAAGGTACCGGGCGATGCGTTTGAACGACTTCTCGTAGATGTCCATGTCTTCATTACGCCCGGCAATCGGGATGGTTCCGGCGGTGCGGAAGATAAAATTGAGGACCGGCAACTGGTAGATCTTGTAGTACATGACAAAACGGATCGGACGTCTCACCGCACCGGCAATCAGCAATGCATCGACAAAGGACACATGGTTGCAGACCAACAGAGCAGCGCCCTCATCCGGAATCCGGTCCAGGTCGCGGTGTTCGACGCGGTACATGGAATGGCCCAGCAGCCAGATCATGAAGCGCATGGTGAACTCGGGGACGATCTTGAAGATGTAGATATTGACCGCGATGTTCATCAGCGACACCGCCAGAAACAGCTGCGGAATCGACAGTTTGGCGAAGCTCAGCAGCAGGATCGAAACAATCGCCGAAACCACCATGAACAGTGCGTTGAGAATGTTGTTGGCGGCAATCACGCGAGAGCGCTCTTTCACCGGCGTACGCGACTGGATCAGCGCGTACAGCGGCACGATATAAAAGCCGCCGAACACACCGATGCCCAGAATATCGAACAACACCAGCCAGCCCTGTCCGTAGGAAAGGACCGCCAGCCAGTCGTTGGCCCGCACGGTCTGCGGGAAAGCACCGGAATGCCACCACAGCAGCAGACCGAAAATCGTCAACCCCATCGAGCCGAAGGGCACCAGCCCGATCTCGACTTTATGTCCGGATAACCGCTCGCAAAGCAGCGAGCCCAGCGCGATGCCAATGGAGAACACGGTCAGGATCAGCGTAACAACCGTTTCATCGCCATACATCCACTCCTTGGCGTAAGCAGGGATCTGCGTCAGGTAGATAGCACCGACAAACCAGAACCAGGAGTTGCCGACAATCGAGCGCGACACGGCGGGCGTCTGCCCCAGCCCCATGCGCAGGGTCGCCCACGACTGGGTGAAAATATTCCAGTTGAGTTTCATCTCAGGCGAGGCGGCAGTCGCGCGCGGAATACCGAAGCTGGCAACGAACCCCAGGCAGGCGACCAGCACGATAGCGGCCGCAACCACCCAGGCATAGTGCGAAGAAGACATCATCACGCCCGCACTGATGGTGCCAGCCAGAATGGCCAGAAAGGTGCCCATCTCGACCAGCGCGTTACCGCCGACCAGCTCGCTCTCGCGCAGGTGCTGCGGCAGAATCGAATACTTGACCGGTCCGAACAGCGCCGAATGCGTGCCCATGGCGAACAGCGCCGCCAGCATCAATTCAAGATGATTGAACAGAAAACCCGCAGCGCCGACCGCCATGATGACGATCTCTCCGAACTTGATAATGCGGATCAACGTGTCCTTGGGATACTTCTCGCCAAATTGCCCGGCCAGCGCCGAGAACAGAAAGAACGGCAGGATGAACAGCAAAGCACACAGATTGACGTAGATCGAACGGTCGCCGTCGATGCTGAGCTTGTAAAGGATGGCGAGGATCAATGACTGCTTGAAGATATTGTCATTGAACGCCCCGAGGGACTGCGTGATGAAAAACGGCAGGAAACGGCGTTTCCCGAGCAAGCTGAATTGCGACTGTTGGCTCATCGTCCGTGGTCCTGAGAGGCTGGGGCGAACTGACGCAGCCGCCAATCCGAGGCACATTGAAGACGTAACTCTGCCGAATGTCGATAGGACATTTCTTTTTACAAAACGCCAATGCGCTTTTTTTATCGATCTGGGCGTTGTGCAACGTCTGCGACACCCTGCCACGCTCGACCTTGGTCGACAAAGACGAAGCGCGGCCATCGTGCGAGACTGCGCGCTATCGATACGGTGTGGATTTTTATATGTCGCTGTCCAGCGGGCTGATTGCGGCCGTTGCCCTTACCTATATGGCCATCATGTTCGCCATCGCCTTTTACGGCGACCGGTACAGCGCATCGCTGCGCCCGACCATGCGCGCCTGGGTCTACAGCTTGTCGCTGGCGGTTTACTGCACCAGCTGGACGTTTTTCGGCGCAGTAGGCCAGGCCGCCGAACAGCTGTGGTCGTTCCTGCCGATCTATCTGGGCCCTATCGTGCTGATGGTGCTGGCGCCCTGGGTGTTGCAGAAGATGGTGTTGATCAGCAAGCAGGAAAACATCACCTCGATTGCCGACTTCATCGCAGCACGCTACGGAAAATCCCAGCCACTGGCGGTCATGGTGGCGTTGATCTGCCTGATCGGCATGCTGCCGTATATCGCGCTGCAACTGAAAGGCATCGTGCTGGGCGTGAATATTCTCATTGGTGCGGTGGCCGACTCCACCGGCACCCGCGCTCAGGATACCGCGCTGGTGGTGTCGCTGATCCTTGCGTTGTTCACCATCGTCTTCGGCGCGCGCAATCTGGACGTCACCGAACACCATCGCGGCATGGTGCTGGCCATTGCCTTCGAGGCGCTGGTCAAGCTGTTTGCGTTCATGGCAGTCGGCGTGTTCGTCACATTCGGTCTGTATGACGGGTTTGACGACCTGTTCAATCAGGCCAGACTAGCGCCGCGCCTGGAGGAATACTGGCAAGACACGATCAACTGGCCGTCGATGTTCGTGCAAACCGGTGTGGCGATGATGGCTATCGTCTGTCTGCCTCGGCAGTTTCACGTCACAGTGGTAGAAAACATCGAGCCTCAGGACCTTAATCTCGCCAAATGGGTGTTCCCGGCCTATCTGGCGCTGGCCGCGTTGTTCGTCGTGCCGATCGCACTGGCCGGGCAGATGTTGTTACCAGCGTCCATGCTGCCCGACTCGTTCGTGATCAGCCTGCCACTGGCACACGCTCACCCGTCACTTGCCCTGCTGGCCTTCATCGGCGGTGCATCGGCGGCAACCGGCATGGTAATCGTTGCCTGCGTGGCGCTGTCGACGATGGTCTCCAACGACATGCTGCTGCCGTGGCTGCTAAGGCGCAAAAACACCGAGCGGCCGTTCGAAGCGTTTCGTCACTGGATGCTTTCGGTAAGGCGCATCAGCATTGTGATGATTCTCCTGCTGGCCTATGTCAGCTACCGAATGCTGGGGTCGACAGCCAGTCTGGCGACCATCGGCCAGATCGCCTTCGCCGCGATCACCCAGCTGGCCCCGGCCATGTTCGGTGCGCTGTACTGGAAGCAGGCCAATCGGCGTGGCGTATTTGCGGGACTGGCGGCGGGAATCTTCATCTGGTTCTACACCCTGGTGCTGCCGGTCGCGGCGCATGGCATGGGTTGGTCACTGAGCAATTTCCCGCTACTTTCCTGGCTGCACAGCAACCCGTTCGATCTGCCGATCTCGCCAATGACTCAAGGCGTCGTACTGTCGATGGCCGGCAACTGCACGCTGTTCGCCTGGGTGTCGATGTTGTCACGCACGCGAGTGGCGGAGCACTGGCAAGCGGGTCGTTTCGTTGGCCAGGAAACCCAGGGGCGCGACTTCAGCCGTCCGCTGCTGGCTGTCCAGATAGACGATCTGCTCAGCCTCTCGGCACGCTTTGTCGGTGAAGACCGCGCGCGCCAGAGCTTCATTCGCTTCGCCTACCGACAAGGCAAGGGCTTCAATCCCAGCCAGAATGCCGACGGTGAATGGATCGCGCACACCGAGCGGCTGCTGGCAGGCGTACTGGGCACCTCTTCGACGCGCGCCGTGGTCAAGGCGGCTATCGAAGGTCGTGACATGCAACTGGAAGACGTCGTACGCATCGCCGACGAAGCGTCAGAAGTTTTGCAGTTCAACCGTGCGCTGCTGCAGGGAGCCATTGAAAACATTACCCAAGGCATCAGTGTCGTCGATCAGTCCTTGAGGCTGGTGGCCTGGAATCGTCGCTACCTTGAGCTGTTCAATTATCCCGAAGGGCTGATTGGCGTCGGCCGGCCGATTGCCGACATCATCCGCTACAACGCAGAACGAGGTCTGTGCGGACCGGGAGAGGCCGAAGTTCATGTGGCGCGACGCCTGCACTGGATGCGCCAGGGCCGCGCTCACACCTCGGAGCGGCTGTTTCCCAATGGCCAGGTGATCGAGCTGATCGGCAACCCGATGCCCGGTGGCGGTTTCGTCATGAGTTTCACCGACATTACCGCGTTCCGCGCCGCCGAGCAGGCCCTCAAGGGCGTCAACGAAAGCCTTGAGCAGCGGGTGGCCGCCCGGACACGCGAATTGTCGCAGCTCAACCAGGCACTGACTGAAGCCAAAGGCACTGCCGAAGCCGCCAATGAATCGAAAACCCGGTTTCTGGCTGCCGTCAGCCATGACCTGATGCAGCCATTGAATGCTGCACGATTGTTTTCTGCTGCGCTCTCACATCAGCAAGACGGGATCTCCAGCGACGCTCAGCAACTCGTCCAGCATCTGGACAGCTCGTTGCGTTCTGCCGAAGACCTGATCAGTGATCTGCTGGACATCTCCCGCCTCGAAAACGGCAAGATCACCCCGGACCGCCAGCCCTTCCCGCTCAACGCGCTGTTTGACACCCTTGGGGCCGAATTCAAGGCGCTGGCCCAGGAACAGGGTCTGAATTTTCGTGTCAGGGGCAGTTCGCTTCGCGTCGACAGTGATATCAAGCTGTTGCGCAGGGTCCTGCAGAACTTCCTGACCAACGCTTTCCGCTATGCCAAGGGTCCCATCCTGCTGGGGGTCAGGCGCTACGGCGACAGCCTGAGCCTTGAAGTCTGGGACCGCGGGCCGGGCATTCCCGAGGATAAGCGGCAGGTGATTTTCGAAGAGTTCAAGCGCCTCGACAGCCACAAGACTCACGCAGCCAAAGGGCTTGGACTGGGACTGGCGATTGCCGATGGTCTGTGTCGCATCCTTGAACACCCCTTGCAGGTGCGTTCGTGGACCGGCAAAGGCAGTGTTTTCAGCGTACGGGTGCCGTTGGCAGCGGCCTCATTGACAATCCCTGACAAGACGTCTGATGTAAGAAGACCCACTCTGAACGGTACGCAGGTGCTGTGTGTCGACAATGAAGACAGCATTCTGATCGGCATGCACAGCCTGCTGTCACGCTGGGGCTGCCAGGTCTGGACCGCTCGCAATCGCCAGGAATGCGAAACACTGCTGAACAATGGCGTCAGGCCGCAGATTGCGTTGGTGGATTACCATCTCGATGAGGGCGAAACCGGCACTGAACTGATGGCCTGGCTAAGGACCCGCCTCGGTCAACCGGTGCCCGGCGTGCTGATCAGCGCCGATGGCCGTCCGGAGCTGATCGCTCAAGTGCATGCGGCAGGACTCGATTACCTGCCCAAGCCGGTCAAGCCCGCAGCGCTGAGAGCGCTGTTGAGTCGGCATGTGACTCTGGATTGAGAAAAAGCTGGCGGTTGTTCGCTGCGGCAGCGAACAACCGGATCAAGGCTGTTGCCTAACCGAACAACCAGTAGCCCAGCAACGTCAGTACCGCCACAGCCAGAACGGGGCGCAACACGCGATACGCCTTGGGGTTAGCCCGTTTGAACTGCTTGACCTTGCCACTGAAGCCATCGCTGAAACGCTTGCTGAATGCATACGCCTGATTGATCCCGCCCACCCGCTCGTCGTCCAGGTTCTGCGGAGCGGTTGCACGGCCCAGGAAGGCACTGACGCTACGGTTTACACGGGTCATGAAGCGGTTGGTCAGCGGACGCTCGACGTCGCAGAACAGAATGACCCGGGTCTGGGCCGTTTCATTCTTGACCCAGTGCACGTACGTCTCGTCGAACATGACGTCCTGGCCATCGCGCCAGGCGTACTCCTTGCCATCGACAAAGATCCGGCAGTCATCCGAGTTCGGCGTAGACAGGCCCAGGTGATAACGCAGGGAACCGGCGAACGGATCGCGGTGCGGGTTGAGATGACTGCCGCCCGGCAGAAGCGCGAACATCGCGCCCTTGACGTTGGGAATACTGTTGACCAGCTCAACGGTTTTCGGGCACAGCGCTTCGGCAGATGGCAGTGCCTTGTCGTACCACTTCAGGTAAAAGCGCTTCCAGCCCTTCTTGAAGAACGAGCCGAACCCCGCATCGTTGTTCTTCTCGGCCGCACGAATGTAACCTTCGTCGAACAGGTGCATGGCTTCGTCGCGAATGGTTTCCCAGTTGTCCTTGAGGACGTCCAGTTCAGGAAATTTGCTGCGGTCCAGATACGGCTCGGACGGCACGCGGGAAAACAGATACATCAGTGCGTTGTACGGTGCAAACAATGCCGAATGGTTGACGAACTGCCGCAACAGGGGCAGCCGGGCCCGACCGCGCAGATGAACGTAAAGCGTGCTGCCCAGGAACAGCATCAGGATCGATGCCTTGGCAACAAATGAAAGGGTCATGAAGCTCTCCTTGAAGCGGGCAGATAACGCCAAACGTCACGCGGGCAGCACTGATGCATGATTCTGAATGAAGGACCTCGAGCACGTGCGGACAGGGATAATCGTCCGGCGATGCGTAAGCTGGCCATCATAAACCCTTGCGTTGCCCGCATGAAGTACGCACTTGCGAAGATGTGTTACTGGGAAAGCTCCTGATCGGTAAACAGATCGCTGAACAGCATGCTCGACAGGTAACGCTCGCCGGAGTCGGGCAGGATCACCACGATGGTCTTGCCTTGCATCTCCGGCTTTTCAGCCAGGCGGACAGCCGCCGCCATGGCTGCGCCGCACGAAATACCGCAGAGAATACCCTCCTCCTGCATCAGACGCCGTGCCATGACCTTGGATTCGTCGTCAGTGACACGCTCTACCCGGTCAACAATCGACAGGTCGAGGTTTTTCGGGATAAAACCAGCGCCGATACCCTGAATCTTGTGCGGGCTCGGCGTGATCGTTTCACCCGCCATCGCCTGGGTGATGATTGGCGAACCGTCCGGTTCGACCGCGACAGACAGAATCGGCTTGCCTGCGGTGTGCTTGATATAACGGGAAATACCGGTGATAGTCCCGCCAGTTCCGACGCCCGCCACCAGCACATCGATGGCACCGTCGGTGTCCGCCCAGATTTCAGGGCCAGTGGTCTTTTCATGGATGGCCGGGTTGGCCGGGTTTTCGAATTGTGCCGGCATGAAGTAGTTTTCAGGGTCGCCAGCCAGCAGTTCCTCTGCCTTGGCGATTGCACCTTTCATCCCCTTGGCCGGCTCGGTCAACACCATTTCGGCACCCAGCGCCTTGAGTACCTTGCGACGTTCTATGCTCATGGAAGCCGGCATGGTCAACATCAGCTTGTAGCCACGGGCAGCGGCAACAAACGCCAGGCCAATCCCGGTGTTGCCCGAGGTCGGTTCGACAATAGTCATGCCTGGCTTGAGCTTGCCGCTGCTTTCAGCGTCCCAGATCATGTTGGCACCGATACGGCACTTGACGGAATAGCCCGGATTACGCCCTTCGATCTTGGCCAGAATGGTGACACCGCGCGGCGCGATACGGTTGATCTGCACCAGCGGTGTATTACCGATGGAATGGGCGTTATCAGCGTAAATACGGCTCATGAGGATGTCCTTGTGCACATCGGTTAAAGAGTCAAAGCCTATGCCGCCAGCCTTGGGGCGTCCAGTCTGACCGAACGGATGACGACGCGCGCAGTCCATCCTTTCATTGAAACAGGAGACTCACGTCATGAAACGTCGCTACAGCTGGCCGCTATGGACCCTGGCCGCTCTGGTAGTGCTGCTGATCGCTATCAATATCGCCCTGCCGTATCTGGTGCGCGACTATCTGAACGACAAACTCGCAGACATGGGTGACTACCGAGGCGAAATCGCCGATGTGGACCTGGCTTTGTGGCGAGGTGCCTATCGGATCAAGGGGCTGAAAATCGTCAAGACCGATGGCAAGGTCCCGGTGCCCTTCTTCGACGCACCGATGATCGAACTGGCGGTCAGTTGGCATTCACTCTGGTATGACCATGCCGTGGTGGCAAAAGCCTTGTTCACCGGCCCGCAAATCAACTTTGTCGACGGCGGCAGCAAACAAGCCTCGCAGACCGGTCAGGGCACCGACTGGCGTACGCAGATGAACAAACTGCTGCCCATCACCCTTAACGAACTGCGAATCGACAACGGGCGTATCACGTTCAATAACTTCAATTCCACGCCCAAGGTGAAAATCGAGGCGGACCAGGTCAATGCCAGCATCTACAACCTGACCAACGTGGTCGATGTAGAAGGCAACCGCGATGCCGAGTTTAAGGGCAAGGCGCGCCTGCTGGGCCACGCCGACCTGGAAAGCACGGCCAGATTCGATCCGTTCAGCAACTTTGAAGACTTCGATTTCAAACTGCGTGCCACTGGCATACAGCTCAGGAAGCTCAATGACTTCTCGTCGGCTTACGGCAAGTTCGATTTCAACGCAGGCGATGGTGATGTCGTGATTGAAGCGCAGGCCGACAAAGGGCAACTCAAAGGCTATGTCAAGCCGCTGCTGCGCAACGTGGACGTGTTCAACTGGCACCAGGATGTGGAGAACAAGGACAAGGGCGTGTTCCGTTCGATCTGGGAAGCGCTGGTCGGCACCAGTGAAACCGTGCTGAAAAACCAGCGAGAAAACCAGTTCGCCACCCGCGTCGACCTGAGCGGCAGTGTCCATCAGCAGGATATCAGCGGTTTTCAGGCGTTCCTGCAAATCCTGCGCAATGCGTTCGTTCAGGCGTTCAATGCACGTTATGAGAGCAGCAAGGGTTCCTAGGCCCTGCCCGACAGGGTCGGCGAGCGAAGGCCAGGCAAGGCCGAAACAGGCGAGCAGCGGTCGGGGTCTCGTCCGACTCTGCATGGTCTAAATGAGCACAGAGCGTGACTCTCTATTCAAGAAATAAACAAGGGATACGATAGAGAGCCTTATAAACCGGGGCTTTCAGCGGCGTTACGTACTGCGGTTGTGCGCCTGTGCCGCTGGCCTGTGCCCCAATTCTGAATAAGGAACTGCGCCTATAGTGGCATTATAGAATTGCAGCAGAGAACGCCCACGGCTAAAATGCGCGCTCTAATTAAGCATTCAACAGGGAACACACATGCGCGTGGTCGGATGGATACTTACGGTACTGGGCTGTCTCTGGGCTTTCTCCGGTATAACCAGAGTCTTAGCTGCGTTCACTGGCTATTCAGCGGCGAGTGTAGTGTCGCAACTGATTATAGGGCTGTTGACGCTGGGGCTGGCGTGGCTGGCGATATGGGGCGGCGGCAAGCTACGTGCGAAAGCGAATAAGGCATCGGCCTAATCACGCTGCTTGTCCAGACTCTCCGTGGTTGGTGAACTCCCTGTGCAGGGCCTCGCGGGTGTTGCGTAGCCAGCGTATCGCCTCGGCCTTCTGGTCAGCGGGGAATGACCGGGTAGCCCGTCTCCCGTTGACACCTATCTCACAGCGCCAACGGTTCCGCACAGCCCAGTAGCTCAAGCCCTTTACGCCGCTACGGTTGTGCCGGGCAAGCGTCTGGTTCTGCGTGTTCTGCGCAACACTGCAAAGGCGCAGATTCAGTGGGTCATTATTCGCCCTGTTGCCGTCGCGGTGGTCCACCAGCGCCGGGCCAGGGTCCACGCCGTAGTGAAGGGCGTACGCGATCCGATTCGACCGTAGGGAAACGCCACGGCAGCGAACCTGATAGTAACCCCACCCATTCGTACTACCTGCGATGGCCCCCATCATTTTGCTGTTGGTGGGAGACTTGATCCAGCGCAGTCCGGTGGGCGATGTAAGGTCGACGGCTAAGTGCTCACGCACCCATGCGACAGGTATAGGATGATGCTTCATGAAGGTACTCAAATTGCGGGCAGCCGCATACCTCCCCAGCTAGGGTGATAGTGGCTGCTCAGATGGTTGGACGTTACTAGTTCCCGCCGTACATGCGGCGACGGGCCGTGTCTAAGCTGCTGTTGCCGTCATTCGGCATATCATGGAAGCGGTGCGGCGTACCGGCCAACTCGTTATTGATCATTTTTTGGGCTGCTACAAGTGCCGCCTCGGATGCAGCCACAAGAGCTGTACGCGGCAACAAGGTGGTGCCCTGCTGGGGGGTAGTAGCTTCGCTGTACAGAACTGCCGCTTGTGCATCTATTTGCAACACGCTATTCCCTACGCGAATACTCAACGGCGCGTGGCACTGGCCGAAGCTCTTAAGACCCTCTGGATAGCTGGCGAAGCCCGCCAGTGCTGCTACCTGTTCCAGGTCTTGGTGCTGGAGGTCAGCGGGGGCAATGCCTGCCTGCGCCAAAGTCATCAACCCACGGCCTGCGGCAACTGTATTCAGCTCTGATGCAGCAGCGGCGTTGCTCTTCTCCCGTACCATCAAGTCTAATGCTACGGCCGCCAAGGTCTTGTTGCTGGCCTCGGCAGCGTCTTTAACAGCATCAACGCCGACAACATCACGGATGGCGAGTACGTCCAGTAGGTCTTGCAGCCACTCGCGGACCTGCTCGCCGAGGCGCTCGGCCCTAGCGCTAGACGAGCGAACGTAACCGTCCTGTATGGCGCGGGCAAGGTCCCTTTCTTTCCGGTAGGTCAGGACTTTTGCCAGTTCGGCGAAATCGAATCCGGCATTTTGCGCATTAGTGAATACCTGCAACAATTCCTGTTCTACATCGTCAGCACTAGTACGTCGGCCCTCTGCTCTTGCCGGATCAACGAACTGAGCAGTCATTCGCTCAATGCCGCGTTGTACATCAGGGTAAGAAGCGGGCATGTCAGGAACGACAATCTCTGGCGCACTCTCGCGGAAAAGTTCAACGGTAGTCGACATCAAAGCTAATAGAGCGCGTGCACGCTCGTTATCGATAGCAGTTACAGGGGAGTTAACAACGTTCTTTTTAGAAATCATGTGAGTTTCTCATTTGGGTGGCGCGATATGCGCGGGAAGATGTGATGTGTTTTACATTGGGGAGTACAGCGCTTACGGCAAGTGATCAAAGGTAAGCCTCTGGCCACTCATTTATTTGCGCTTTTCGATGTGTAGTGCGTTGAGCGGGATGGCTTTATGGCCGCAGCTTGATAGGCAAATACTACCCGAAGTTTTTTTCAAGAGTCAGACATGGATATTGGCCATTCATGTTACTTCCTTTTGCTACGCCCACGGCGGGTCTCTCTAGCGAGCGGTATAGTGTGGGACGGGTTATAAGATGTAGGGGACAGTGTCCCCAGCTATCGGGGACGGATTCCTGTACCCTAAAGGGTAGTGAACCTACTTTGGCAGTCGTTGAATAAACTTCTTAACCGTGTCCGGCTTCTGGCCGGTGGCAGTAGCGATGGTGCCATATGAGGCCCCGTCAGCACGCATACGCCTCGCCACATCATGCCAGTGCCCACACGCCTCGGTTATCTCGTGGCGTGCCTCAGACGCAGTTGTGCGGGCTTCCAACGCGGCCAAGCGTGCCTTGAGGTCTGCCACTTCCAGCACCAGCACATCTTGTTGTTCCAGGCGCTTGGCTACATCTGCGCGCCGGTATAGCTCTGCAACGCTACCTGCCATAGATGCTCCGGTGATTGCTGCAATATCACGTGTGCCACGTAATCCCTGCTTGTCCAGGCGCTTACTCGTTGGGTGGTTCTGTAATTCGCTCAAGGCGCGCCGGGTATGCTTCTTAGGCACGCGTTTGGCAAACGTCACAACTACCTCTTGGTTTGGATGCAAGCCTCGCAGTATCTCGCGGCCGCTCGGCCGCACCGCCTCGAACGCACTATCGTGGGCTGCCGTCAACATGTCCCTCACAGCATGGTAAGTCGGATACAACGATTTGTGTCCAATGGCAGCCAGCTCTTTCTGTGCCTGCTTACGGGAAGCTTGTTCCCGCTTGAAGTGCTCTCGGTAGACCGCCTGAGCATTGCCACCGCCGTTTACCGTCCAGCCTGCTAACTCGCCATGCTTGATTTTGTACTGCTCAGCCTTCGCCACGTAGTTACTAAGCTGCGCCAGAGAGATGCCCGCGTCTTTCAAGGCTCGTATTACAAAAGGTACGTCCGTTTGTTCGTTCCACTTGCAGGCTGAGAGTATAGGTGTTGCGGCGTGGGCTTGCTGCTGCAGCTCTGATAATTTTGTCATTGATCAATCCATCAACTGTTGCCTGCATACAAAGCAACAATGTCTTCGGGTGTGTGTTTGGTCTGAGTTGTTAGCTTGCGATCGTTGAATGCTTTACGCTGGGCAGCTAGATCGCCCGCTTTATCATCGTCAGTCAGTGAACCTTTCGCCTCAACCATTTTAAGCAATGCCACCGACGCACTAATTAAAGCAGCCTCACATGGGTAATCATCCCGCAAAGCATCTTCAAATCGTTTGTTAGTTGCCTTTAGTGTCAGATCGAGCAGTTCCAAGGCACTGGCCTTGACAGTCTCAGTAGTTATAGCTTTCTTCCTAGCCATTAGCTGAACACCGCTTTGGATTGTTCATGTTCGGAGAGCATCAGAAGTGCAGTGTTCTCCATGCGCGTGTAGTACCGAAGGTCGGTATCACTGAGCTTGACGCCAGCCCGATGAGAATACGTGGCAAGAGTGTAGGTGTTGATCGATGGGGCACCGTCAAGCGGCATAGGTATTAACCCAGCCGTGCGGACAAGTGACGCCAAGCCTGCCATCAACGTACTGCGTGACAGACTGGGTTCCTGACGACGGATTGCGCCTGCGGTAGCGGGCTCCTGACGCGCGTTTAATACACGCAAAGCCCTGATAATCATGGCTTGACCGACAGGTTTTCGCCCGCCAGAGAGGTAGTTAGCTTTCATCTTGGTGTACTCCTTAGTGTACTGATACTGCCGAAACGGCAAAAGGGAATCCCCCGACACGCCGGGGTCTCCGGACTAGCGGTGATGGGTTCAATGCAGGTTGTCCACAGGACATAGACGACTGACGTGGTAGTACAGGAACGGGCTTAAAGCGGGTAAGTACGAGGATGGGTGCTGGCGCTCTTGCTGGTCGCTTTAATGACCTTGCGAATGCAGACATTGCCCTGATCGGGTTCTGTACTGTTTCGTGATCGAGCTTCGGTTAAATAGTGCTGACAGCAGCCAGAACGTCCCAATAGCTGCTGCTTGACCGGCCCATGACAACCGGCGCACCGAAACTGAAAAGGGGCTGGGTCACTCACATACTGGTACGCGGCCTCTAGGTTAGGAGGACCGAACCACAGCATGAAGACTGGGCAACACCAGACTTGGATTGCCGCAGACCAACCGCCCCAGTTCATAGCCTTCGCGTTCTTACCACTGTATGTGACTTCAAACAGGACATCGTGTACGGAGTTCCAATTACAGGGTCAGGCAGCAGCACAGGCGCGCTTAACCGACGCAATCGAGATGCTGAAATGCTCGGCAGTCGCCTTGATACTGGCACCTTGGGCAACGCGCCACGCGCTAACCTGTGCATCGTCTATCACCTTCTCGCGACCTAGAGCCTTACCCTCGGCCTTGGCGCGCTCAATACCTGCCATCTGCCGCGCCTTGATATTTGAACGCTCCAGCTCAGCCACAGCAGCCAGCATGGTGAGCATCGCTTTGCCCATAGGCGTACCCAGGTCGAAGCCCTCGCGCTTGGAAATGATGCTTACGCCCTTTGCCTGCAATACCTCTACAGTGTTCAGCACGTCCAGCGTATCGCGCCCCAAGCGGTCTACAGCGCTCACCACGAGCGTATCACCACGACGTACGTACGCTACAAGAGCAGCAAAGCCAGGACGATCCAAGGCCTTCACAGCGCCAGATACACCGCTGTCCTCGTACCACTCCTCCACGTTGTATGTATCGGACAGCCCGTGCTTTTGGGCATCGACACTTTGGTCGTGAGTGGAGACGCGCACATATCCGATGGTAGCCATGATGAAATCCTGAGTGGGTGGCCTGAGTAGCTCAGAACCTATGGCTCACATAGTGCTGGGTAGCTCAAATTAAGTCAACACCTTTGAGCTACATTATCGCAGTCGTTTGTGCATAGCTCACAGCGTGTACCTTTTGAGCCTTGCATAATGGCATATGGCAACTACCCTTCCATCTCCAATCTCCTAAGGATATCCACTCATGGCGTCATACAAGAATGCTGCTCTCATGATTAAGTCAGACAGCACCGAGTTCGATAAGACACACCCACCTGGAACCCCAGCACCACATCCGGGAATCTATCGGTGCACTGCATGCGGTGATGAAATAGGTATTGCTGCGACACACCATCTACCGCCTCAGAACCATCGGCAGCATGCGGCGGGAATAGGTAAGATCGAATGGCAACTGGTCGCGTACGCGATCCAGCAGCCTTAATAGTAACTCGCACTTTCACGCTGGCATGCGAGTCTACAATCCCGAGGCCTTGTCGACATACACATGCGGCAAGGCCCCCACGGGGGATTCTGCGACGTGATTTAGTCGGAGAGCTACGCGCATGGAATCAGCATTTTTAGGCCGCGCATAGAACTCCACATCCCGAGTCAGTCCAGCAGGTTGCGTACCGCTGCCAGCAATGCCCTAGGTCGGTCGAGCGGTGCGCTCCCACCGTATATACTCGTTGCCCTGGAGCCTTTGCTCGTATGTCCAAGCACTGCTCCCACCTCTTCGCCTGACGCACCAACTGCACGTAACAGGTCAGCGCAAGTATGCCGGAGGCTGTACAGGCTCAATCCATCGGGCTGTCCTCGTAACCCGATACGAACGGCTGCGCTTAGTCGCGTGACGCGTTGTCTACCGCGCCGCTCCCTCTGGTGCTTCGTCGCATTCTCCGGCAGGTTCACTGCCGCTAGGACAAGCTTGAATGCTGTGATGTCATCATCGTGCACTGGCAAGTCTCTCCGGCTTGCAGAGTTCTTTGCACCTGACAACCCAGCACGGAACACTAGCTCACGCGTGCCGAGAATGTCTACACGTTCTGATAGCGCGTCTAACCCCTCTTGCAACAGCTCTATCGGGCGTAGGCCATACCGAACAAGCAACCGCGCTGCTGTCGCATCCACTTCATCGCCGCGAGCAGCCAGGCTCTTGTGCACATTGTCGAGAACAGCCAGCGGCATGGAGTCCCTCGCATCTTTGGAAAGGCCAGCCCCTGCCCTGACAGCTCTTGCGACCGCACCAGTCCTAGGCAAAGAGATGCCACTCCACCCCGGCAACTCACGCAGGATTGTGATCAACCCTGCTGCTTGTGTATGCACTGAACTTGCCTTACCACCGCTGGCGAGCTTTCCCTCGGCGTACTGCATGATGCGCTGCACTTGTTCCGCCTGGGTACTGGGCCAGCTGAGAACATCGCTACACAGCTTACGCATGATGGATGCACGACCGGAGCTGACACGCTGACAGTATCCGTCGAGAGCTTCTGCGAACTCTCCCCCTGTCCGGTGATCGTCATCAACTGCGCGCTGCTGCTGAGGCGCACGAACTTCCCCAGCCACGGGAGGCGCAGCTAGTGGCATAGGCGAGCCGTCACGCACTGCGCGTATTGCCTTGAGTGCGGCCATAGCTTCCAACGGGTGGTATTTAGCTGCGTCAATATGCGTACCATCTGCAACCGCCTGCCACGCCCTTTCCTGCCACTCCAGCTCAGCCTGCCAACTCTTAGCTAAGCGCTGTCCTCTTGGGTGCATTGCCTGCACTGCGGCCAATGTGACGCGCTCTACAACAGCCTGTAAGCCACTCAGAACTGCATTGGCATCTACGCCCGGCAACTCGTCGCCTATCGGTCTGACATCGCCACAGTGCCCCTGCACTGCCTGAGCACATATCTTGTCGAACTCGACTGACACCTGTCGTGCAAGCCTCAGCGCCTCTGCCCTATCAGCAGTGCCAAGCGCCTTACGAAACTCAGCACGTCCAACAATGAGAGCCACATCAGCAGGAAACCTGCGTCGGTAGTGATACCGTCCGTCGCGTCGGGACAAGTAAGACATTCATCTTTCTCCGGGGCACGTGTCACGGTCGTGTGTTGGCAGCTTGTGGACCATGCGGAACCTGAATATCGGGGCATGTGTCACAATCTGAATTCGCTATAAGCCTTATTCTACAAGGCTTGGAGCCGACCGAATGGTTTTTAAGTGTACCCATGAGTCAAGAAATGAATAAGGCTCCTGCGTTCACAGTCATCCGGCAGCCACGCTATAGTCGTGCATTGTTTGCCCCAATTACGGCGTGCGTGCCGACCCAGTTACGCGCGCCCATGCGAAAAGGATGGATCAATGAAGTTCGAAGGTACGCCGGCCTACGTTGCCACTGACGATCTCAAGCTGGCGGTCAACGCGGCGATCACGCTGGAGCGTCCGCTGCTGGTCAAGGGCGAGCCCGGCACCGGCAAGACCATGCTCGCCGAGCAACTGGCCGAGTCCTTTGGCGCAAGGCTGATTACCTGGCACATCAAATCCACCACCAAAGCGCATCAGGGGCTTTACGAATATGATGCCGTCAGCCGTCTGCGCGACTCGCAACTTGGCGTCGACAAGGTCCATGACGTGCGCAATTACCTCAAGAAGGGAAAGCTCTGGGAAGCCTTCGAGTCGGAAGAACGGGTGATCTTGCTGATCGACGAGATCGACAAGGCTGACATCGAATTCCCCAACGACCTGTTGCAGGAACTCGACAAAATGGAGTTCTACGTTTACGAGACGGATGAAACCATCAAGGCCAGGCATCGACCGATCATCATCATTACCTCCAACAACGAGAAAGAGCTGCCGGACGCCTTCCTGCGTCGCTGCTTCTTCCACTACATCGCCTTTCCGGATCGGGTCACGCTGCAACGCATCGTCGACGTGCATTACCCGGACATCAAAAAAGACCTGGTGAGCGAAGCACTGGATGTGTTCTTTGACGTGCGCAAGGTGCCGGGGCTAAAGAAGAAGCCTTCGACGTCCGAACTGGTGGACTGGCTCAAGCTGCTGATGGCCGACAACATCGGTGAAGCTGTATTGCGCGAGCGCGACCCCACCAAAGCCATCCCGCCGCTGGCCGGCGCGCTGGTCAAAAACGAACAGGACGTGCATCTGCTGGAACGTCTGGCGTTCATGAGCCGCCGCGGCAATCGCTGATCGTGTCTATTCAACCTGTCATGTAAAGGGCGACAGCCATGCTGCTCAACCTGTTCAACGAAATGCGTGCGGCCAGGGTGCCGGTGTCTCTGCGTGAACTGCTGGACCTGATCAATGCGCTTGAACAGCGTGTCATCTTTGCCGACATTGATGAGTTCTACTTTCTGGCACGCACGATTCTGGTCAAGGACGAGCGCCATTTCGACAAATTCGACCGGGCTTTTGGTGCGTACTTCAACGGCCTGGAAAAGCTCGACGACCATTTGCAGGCGTTGATCCCCGAAGACTGGCTGCGCAAAGAGTTCGAGCGCTCGCTGACGGAAGAGGAACGTGCGCAAATCCAGTCGCTGGGCGGCCTCGACAAGCTTATTGAAGAGTTCAAGAAGCGTCTGGAAGAACAGAAGGAACGTCATGCCGGTGGCAATAAATGGATCGGCACCGGAGGCACCAGTCCGTTCGGCTCGGGTGGCTACAACCCGGAAGGCATACGTGTAGGCGATGCAGGCGAGCGCAAAGGCAAGGCGGTCAAGGTCTGGGATCAGCGTGAATATAAGAATCTGGACGATCAGGTTGAACTGGGCACGCGCAATATAAAGGTGGCGCTGCGTCGCTTGCGCAAGTTCGCCCGCCAGGGCGCTGCGGATGAACTGGATATCGACGGCACCATCGATCACACCGCACGCGATGCTGGTCTGCTGAACATTCAGATGCGTCCGGAACGGCGCAACACCATCAAGTTACTGCTGCTGTTCGACATCGGCGGCTCGATGGACTCGCACGTCAAGGCCTGCGAAGAGCTGTTCTCGGCCTGCAAGACCGAGTTCAAGCACATGGAGTATTTCTACTTCCATAACTTCGTTTACGAATCAGTGTGGAAGAACAACCTGCGCCGCGGCTCCGAGCGGACCGCCACTCAGGACCTGCTGCACAAGTACGGCGCGGACTACAAGGTGATTTTTATCGGCGACGCCTCGATGGCGCCGTATGAAATCACCCAGCCCGGCGGCAGCGTCGAACACTGGAATGAAGAGGCAGGCTATGTGTGGATGCAGCGCTTTATGGCCAAATTCAAGAAAGTCATCTGGATCAATCCTTATCCGAAAGATGCATGGGACTACACCACGTCCACACACATCGTGCGGGATCTGATCGAGGGGCAGATGTATCCGCTCACCCTGCGCGGTCTGGAAGAGGGCATGCGTTATCTGGCGAAATGAAATAAAGAGGTTTCACATAACGTATAGGCCGGTCGTCGACCGGCCGCTACTGGCCGACCACCTGCATGACTATTCCAGAACCCCGAACTACGCTGATACTTCCAGACCACCAATCAGACGGGGAAGTGCTGATTGAGTAGATAGTGTTGCCGTTACTCCATCGTTTTGCCTGAGCAGCCGTCGCGACTTCGCGGGTTACTTATGAACGAAACGCTCGGGATCATGCAGCCTTATTTCTTTCCCTATATCGGTTACTTTCAGCTCATCGCTGCGGTTCAGCGCGGGCTTGTCTTTGACATCGTCAAATACAAGCGCAAAAGCTGGATGAACCGCAATCGTGTGCTCGGCAGTCAAGGCGACTGGCAATATATCAACGTTCCGGTATGTGCCAGCGAGGGAACACTGATCAAGGACGTGACCCTTATCGACCTCGCCTGTGCCCATCAGCGAATCAGGAGTCAACTCGAACATTACCGACGCAAGGCCCCCTACTTCCGGGAAACCTTGCACCTGGTCGACCAGACGCTCGGCGTGCCTGCCACTCACTTGTGCGAACTCAACACCCGGGGCCTGAAAATCGTTTGTGACTATTTAGGCATGAGCTTTGACTGGGAGAGCTGTGCAGCACTGAACCTTGATCTGCCCCCCATTCAACATGCCGGCCAATGGGCACTTGAAATAAGCACGGTAATGGAGGCCCGGCAGTACATCAACACCACCGGCGGACGCGAGATTTTCAAGCCTGGTGACTGGGAGGATAGAAACATACAACTAAGGTTTCTCGAACCCTCGTCCTTCAGCTATTCCACAGCACCCATGAACTTTGTCGACAACCTTTCGATCATTGATGTGCTGATGTGGAACGCGCCTGAAACAGTGCTTGCCTACCTGCGCAATGAAACAAGGGCGGCCCCATGAGCCGCCCTTTATGGTTCTCCGTTATGGCTACGGCCTTGCCGTCAACGCCAGTCCCGCTCGAGTTGCGGCTTGCGTCGCCCACCGTGGATCACCCAGCCGAGCAACAGCACGAAGCTTTCGATCACCAGCGCCAGCAGCAACGCGCTGATGATGCCCCAGGCGATGACTTCAGGAGCCAGCAGGACTTGCCACGTATAACCGTTGAACGTTTCGCGACGGATATCCGGATCGGAAGCAGTGGCGACGAAAAAGGCCTTGGAATACCAGGGCCCTTGAAGCCCGAGCCACTGGCGCTCCAGAATATGAGTGCGATTCATCAACGTATCGATGTTGTCCGCATCGCTGCGAAACACCGGGTCTTCGCTGCTCCGATAGTGCTGGATCAGCGCCTGGATATCGCCTTTGAAAAACTGCTGCGCAGTGGCGGTGTAGCCCTTGACGGCCTGCTGCGCCTCGATCAAATGAGCTTCGACACGCTTGCTGTAATCACTGATGAAACCGGGAATCTGTACCCCGAACAGCAGGCCCACCGTAAACAGGACCAATCGCAGATAACTTCGCAGCATCGATATCCCTCTTCTTTTTTATCCAGCAGGCAAGTGTACGGGTTTCTCAGGGCCTGGCGATATCCGTGGCGGTTTCAACCAGGCCTTGCGCCACGCACTCACCCTTGCGCCACAGGCTCCACTGACCCGGCTCATAGCGGTGCCAGTTTTCGTTCTCGGTCAATGGCTCGGTTGCAATGACTGTGACCACGTCGTGCGGCGTTGTTTCAGCCTGAAAATCGACAATCACGTCGACGTCTTTCAACCGTGCCGGACCGAACGGAGCACGGCGGGTAATCTGAACCAGTTTGGTGCTGCAAAAGCAGAACAACCAGTCGCCGTCACTCAGCAGGCAGTTGAATACGCCTTTGCTACGGTACTCGGCGCACGCCTGGATCAGTGACGGCAGCAACTCTTCGACTTTGACCGGCTCGGGAAACGCTTCGCGCACGCGATTGAGCAAATCGCAGAACGCCGCTTCGCTGTCGGTATCGCCCACTGGCCGATAAAAGGTAGCGCCCGGGGTAAAATTCGCTAACTGGCCATTGTGTGCGAAGCACCAGTTACGGCCCCACAGCTCACGTACGAAAGGATGTGTATTGGACAGGCAGACCTTACCGACGTTGGCCTGACGGATATGGCCAATCACGACTTCGCTCTTGATGGGGTAGCGCTGTACCAACTGTGCGACTTCCGATTCGCTGCTGGCTGCCGGGTCCTGAAACAGGCGCAGACCGCGGCCCTCGTAGAAGGCAATGCCCCAGCCATCGCGATGCGGACCGGTGCGCCCGCCGCGCTGCATCAGCCCGGTAAAGCTGAAGACTATGTCGGTCGGGACATTGGCGCTCATGCCCAGTAATTCACACATGCTCAGGTTCTCGCTTCAAGAGGTTTTGCAGCAGGTCATGCGCCGCAAAGGGCGGCGCTTGCCAACGAAGCGGGATTTACAACCGCGGTTCGACGCGCCCGCCTCTGGCGGGAGGAAGCGGCGCAGCGGATCGACGTGCGTAGTGATCGTCCTCGGCAAACGGTTCGTCGGCGGGGTCTGTGTCGACAGGCTGAGCAACCGGCACGGGCTGGCGAGCCTTGCGGCTGCGTTCGATCGGCCAGCGGATCAGTACGAACAGCACGTACGCGGCGAAGGCGAACATGCCATACATGGCCAGATCCGAGACAGCGGTCCAGACATTGCTGCCGACCTTGAACATCAGGTCAAGCGCAGTGATCGCCACGGCGGGCGCCATTGCATCCTTGGCAGGGTCAACCATGGTCGGCGTAAACAGCAGCACCGCGACCGCCACCAGCAACGGCTCCTTGAGGTACCGCCACATCCAGCGGGTCATCAGGAACCATACCAGCAGGCAACCCAACGCGGCGAAGGCGTAGACGCTCCAGGCGATCAGATAGTCGTTTTCGGTCATGACGTCCGTGGTAAGGCAGGTAAAGAGACGCTTATGATAACGGCTTTTGCCTGAGGCGGCTTGCCTCGCTTCAGTAATCGGTTCAGCGTGTACCGATATTTTCCGGATTAATGCCTTAACAGAGAGCCCAGCATGCCCGTCTCGAATGCAACCTCCAACGCCCCGATTGCGCGCAAGGCCGACGGTTCCGATCCCTATGCCTGGCTGCAGAACCGCGATACCGATGAAGTGCTCGACTACCTCAAGGCCGAAAACGCCTGGCAAGAGCAGCAATTGGCGGAGCAGACCGAGCTGCGCGAACACCTGTTTCAGGAGATCAAGGGCCGTATTCTCGAAACCGACCTGTCCCTGCCCTCCCCTTGGGGGCCTTACCTTTATTACACGCGTACCACACAGGGCGACGAGTACGCCCGGCACTATCGCTGCCCGCGCCCGGCTGACGATTCCAACTCGGTGGATGAACGCCGTGAGGAATTGTTGCTGGACCCCAACGCAATGGCCGACGGCGGATTTTTCTCGCTGGGTGCGTTCAGCATCAGCCCCGACCACCAGCGCCTGGCCTACAGCCTGGACACCAGTGGCGACGAGGTGTACCAGCTTTATGTAAAGGAACTGAGCACCGGTCAGGTCAGCAGCCTGCCGTTCGAAAACTGCGATGGCAGCATGACCTGGGCCAACGACAGCCAGACTCTGTTTTTCGGTGAACTGGACGAAACCCATCGTCCGGCAAGGCTGCATCGCCACACCTTGGGCAGCTCATCGGCCGAGCAGGTGTTCGACGAACCGGACGGCCGATTCTTCCTGCACTGTTTCCGCAGCAGTTCCGAACGCCAACTGATCATTTTGCTCAACAGCAAAACCACCAGCGAAGCCTGGGTGCTTGATGCCGATCACCCCTTGCAGGACTTCACTTGCCTCGCACCGCGCGCCGAAGGTCATGAATACTATCCAGACCACGGGCTGCTCGATGGCGTCTGGACCTGGTTTATCCGCAGCAATCAGAGCGGCATCAACTTCGCGCTGTATCACGCAGCGGCACAAGCCAGTGGCGCGCCGGTACGCGAGGACTGGCAGACGTTGGTCGCGCACGACGACAAGGTCATGCTCGAAGGCATCAGTCTCAACGCCAAGGGCATCAGCCTTAGCCTGCGCGAAGGCGGCCTGCCGATCATCGAGGTGCGCCCGCAAGACCTGCCGGTTTATCGCGTGCAACTGCCTGATGCCGCCTACAGTCTGTACGTGCAAGACACGCTGGAGTTCGACAGCGACAGGATTCGCCTGCGTTATCAGTCGCTGAATCGTCCGGCGCAGGTGCGTCAGCTGGCATTGGCGAGCGGCGAGCAAGTGGTGCTCAAGGAAACGCCGGTGCTGGGCACCTTCGATGCCGACGCTTACGTCAGCCAGCGTTTGTGGGCCACCGCCAGCGATGGTACTCAGGTGCCGATCAGTCTGGTGGTCAAGCGTGAGCTGGCCGGCAAAGCGACGCCGTTGTATCTGTACGGCTACGGCGCTTACGGCGAAAGCCTTGATCCGTGGTTTTCCCACGCGCGTCTGAGCCTGCTCGAGCGTGGCGTGGCCTTTGCCATCGCTCATGTACGCGGCGGTGGCGAGCTGGGCGAGACCTGGTATCGCAACGGCAAGCAAGAGCACAAGCAGAACACCTTCGGCGATTTCATTGCCTGCGCAGAACACCTTGTCGCACAGGGCCTGACCAGCGCCGAACAGCTGGTGATCAGCGGCGGCAGCGCCGGTGGCCTGCTGATCGGTGCGGTACTCAACCAGCGCCCCGAACTGTTCAAGGCGGCGATTGCCGAAGTGCCGTTCGTTGACGTGCTGAACACCATGCTCGACCCGGATCTGCCGCTGACCGTTACCGAATACGACGAATGGGGCAACCCGCAGGAACCCGAGGTCTACGAACGCATCAAGGCCTACGCGCCTTATGAAAATGTCACGGCTCAGGCTTATCCGTCCATGCTGGTCATCGCCGGTTACAACGACAGTCGTGTGCAGTATTGGGAAGCCGCCAAATGGGTCGCGAAATTGCGCGCCACCAAAACCGACGACAACCCGCTTCTGCTCAAGACCGAACTGGGCGCCGGACATGGCGGCATGAGTGGCCGCTATCAGGGGTTGCGTGACGTGGCGCTCGAGTATGCTTTTATCTTCAAGATATTGCAGATCGCCGAATGAACTTGGTGTGAAACACCTGTCTTACTAGGATCGAGGGGCACGGAGTGGCCCCTTTTGCATCAGGATCGAAAGACCGAACCATGTCAGAACCATTGTCCAACCTGAACAACGCCATACGCGACATGCTGCTGGATTGCGGCCTGTTCGACACCCTGCTGCCCGGCGATTTCGTGACTGTAGCCGGGTATTTCAGCATTACCGACATCGAAAAAGGCGAGACCATTTTTGCCGAAGGCGATGCCGGGACGTTCATGTGCATCATTCATCAAGGTACCGTGTCCGTGCAGAAACTTGCCGCTGACGGTCAGCAGGTTGAAATCGCCGTTCTGCGTCGCGGACGCGCGTTCGGAGAGATGGCCGTGCTGGACGGCGAGCGCCGCTCGGCCAGTTGTATCGCAGCCACCCATTGCCAGTTATTGAACCTGGGCCGTGATTCGCTGGACAAGATGCTCGACGAGGCGCCGAAAATCGCTGCCAAGATCATCCGCGCTCTTGCCATTTCGTTGTCCAGGCGCCTGCGCATGGTCGACGGGCAATTATTGTCGCAGCAGGTGTGAGTTTGCCCATCTGGCGCTAAACTTGCCCACATTCCGCTTTCAATGCGCACACGCACAGGTGACACCATGAGCACGGCCAACCCTCCTTCCCATACTGCCAAGCTGGACCGCATTCTGGCCGACGCCCAGCGCGACCGTGAAATGGGTTACCGCGACAAGGCGCTGCGTATGTACCCGCATGTCTGCGGCCGCTGCGCTCGCGAATTCGCCGGCAAACGCCTCAGCGAACTGACCGTGCATCACCGCGACCACAACCATGACAACAACCCGCAGGACGGCTCCAACTGGGAGCTGCTGTGCCTGTACTGCCACGATAACGAGCACTCGCGCTATACCGACCAGCAATACTTCGCCGACGGCTCTCTGGGCAGTCCGAAAACCGCAAAGGCGACCCATAATCCATTCGCCGCGCTGGCAGGGTTGATGAAGAAAGACGAGTGACCCCGGCACCTTCGACAACGAACATCCTCCACTCCTACCCGCATTTCCCCTAGCCTGCGGCCAAACGACCGACCGGATATTTCGCCATGCCCACTCGAACCTCAAGACGAACCTTTGTGAAAGGGCTTGCCGCCAGTGGCCTCCTCGGCGGTCTGGGGCTGTGGCGCAGCCCGGCGTGGGCGGTTCCGAATCCGGGGCAGCCGGCCGGGCTGTCCGGCACCGAGTTCGATCTGTTTATCGGCGAAACCCAGGTCAACATCACCGGTAACGCCAAAACCGCGATGACGATCAACGGTGGCATTCCAGGCCCACTGTTACGTTGGCGCGAAGGCGATACCGTGACCTTACGGGTAAAAAATCGCCTCGACGAGGCTACGTCCATTCATTGGCACGGCATCATCCTGCCCGCCAACATGGACGGTGTGCCAGGGTTGAGCTTCGACGGTATCGCGCCCGATGGCATGTACGTCTATTGCTTCAAGGTCAGACAGAACGGCACCTACTGGTATCACAGCCATTCGGGCTTTCAGGAGCAGTCGGGTGTATACGGGCCGCTGATAATCGACGCCAGAGAGCCGGAACCGTTCACCTACGACCGCGAACACGTGGTCATGCTTACCGACTGGACCGACGAAGATCCGGTCCGCCTGATGAAAAAGCTGAAGAAACAGTCGGATTACTACAACAATAACAAGCGCACCGTCGGCGACTTCATCAACGACGTCAGTGAAAAAGGCTGGAGCGAGACCACAGCGGATCGCAGGATGTGGGCGCAGATGAGGATGAACCCGACCGATCTGGCGGATGTCAGCGGCGCAACCTACACCTACCTGATGAACGGCCAGGCCCCGGACATGAACTGGACCGGCCTGTTCGTACCCGGTGAGCGCATTCGACTGCGCTTGATCAACGGCTCGGCGATGACGTATTTCGACGTACGTATTCCGGGCCTGAAGATGACCGTAGTCGCCAGCGATGGCCTGCACGTCAAGCCGGTGACGGTCGATGAGTTACGTATCGCGGTGGCAGAAACCTACGACGTGATTGTCGAGCCCGACGAAGGTGCCTACACACTGTTCGCTCAATCAATGGACCGAACCGGTTACGCTCGCGGCACCCTGGCCAGCAGGCCCGGCTTGCAGGCCGTCGTTCCACCGCTCGATCCACGCCCGTTGCTGAGCATGGACGATATCGGCATGGCGGGCATGGACCACGGCAGCATAGACCACAGCGCAACGCCGTCGATGGACGACATGCCGGGCATGGATCACAGCAAGATGGGCCACGACTCGATGCTCGGCATGGACCACAGCAAGATGCCGGCGAAAGAGACACCCGCCATGCAGTCACACCCGGGCAGCGAACGGGGTAATCCGCTGGTCGACATGCAAGCCATGAGCACCTCGCCAAAACTCAACGATCCGGGCATAGGCCTCAGGGACAATGGGCGCAGGGTACTGACCTACGCTGACCTGCGCAGCACCTTCGAAGACCCGGATGGCCGCGAGCCAGGCCGCACCCTCGAACTGCACCTGACCGGTCACATGGAAAAATTCGCCTGGTCGTTCGATGGCGTGAAGTTCTCGGACGCCAAACCCCTCCTGCTCAAGTACGGCGAACGGGTTCGGGTGGTGCTGGTCAACGATACGATGATGACCCACCCCATCCATCTGCATGGCATGTGGAGCGACCTCGAAGACGAAAATGGACAGTTCATGGTGCGCAAACACACCATCGACATGCCACCAGGATCACGCCGCAGCTATCGCGTTACTGCCGATGCGCTGGGTCGGTGGGCTTATCACTGTCACATGCTGTACCACATGGAAATGGGCATGTTCCGCGAAGTGCGGGTGGAAGAATGAGGACTCTGATGGTGAGCAGAACGTTGAATTCATCCCGCCTGCCGATGCTGTTGCTGACCGCCGGGCTGGCCGTCACACCGTGGACCCCGGCGTTGGCCGCGGAGATGATGGAAGGCATGGATCATGGCAGCCATTCGATGCATATGGATGCCAGCGACAGCGAGGGTACGCCCTCGACACAGACTGCGCCCGCCCGGAGCCGAACCCCGATCCCGCCCGTCACCGATGCCGACCGGGCGGAGGTGTATACCAGCCACGCAGGCCATCAGGTCCATGACAGCGCCATCAACAGTTATTTTCTGGCCGACAAGCTGGAATGGCAGAACGCCAACGACGGCAGTGCGCTGGCCTGGGACTTGTCCGGCTGGATTGGCGGCGACGTAGACCGCCTGCTGCTGCGCTCCGAAGGCGAGCGAACCAACGGCAAGACAGAGGAAGCGGAAATCCAGGCACTGTGGGGCCACGCGATCAGTCCGTGGTGGGACGTTGTCGCCGGCGCGCGCCAGGACTTCAAGCCCGTCGCGCCGCAGACCTGGGCAGCCTTTGGCCTGCAAGGTCAGGCGATTTCAAACCTTGATTTAGAAGCAACCGCCTTTATTGGTGAAGCAGGACAGACGGCCGCCCGCCTTGAAGCCGACTATGACTTTCTGCTGACCAACAACCTGATACTGCAGCCCACCGCAGAGCTCGACTTCTACGGCAAGAACGACCCGCAACGCGGCAACGGTTCGGGCCTGTCGACCAGCGAGTTCGGCCTCAGGCTGCGCTACGAGATCACGCCGCAATTCGCCCCTTATGTCGGGGTGAGCTGGGACCGCTCGTACGGCAAGACCGCCGATTACGCGCGTGAGGACGACGAAGACACCCAGGACGCGCGACTGGTGGTCGGCGTGCGCATGTGGTTCTGAACACAGTCGATAGCATTGCTCTGAGGCTGCCGTATAATCCCCGGTTTTCTTCAGAGCACCCTCCCCGTGGCCAACAAACGGTACGCCTGCATCGGTCTTTACAACCCCAAGTCCCCGGAAAACGTCGGCTCCGTCATGCGTGCGGCTGGCTGTTATGGTGTGGCGTCGGTGTTCTATACCGGTAAACGCTATGAACGCGCCCGGGACTTCATCACCGACACCAAGAAAATCCATCAGGACATTCCGCTGATCGGCATCGAAGACCTCAAGAGCATTCTCCCACTGGGCTGCATTCCGGTTGCCGTCGAACTCGTGGACGGTGCCCGTGCCTTGCCTGAGTACACCCATCCTGACCGCGCGTTGTATATCTTCGGTCCGGAAGACGGCTCACTGGATCAGGAAATCCGCGACTGGTGCGAAGACGTGGTCTACATCCCGACCGAGGGCTGCATGAACCTGGCGGCCACCGTCAACGTGGTGCTCTATGACCGTATGGCCAAAGGCATCAACACTCGTTCAGGTCCTCAGTTCGGCCGCGAGAAAATCGATCCGGCCAGGGACCGCTGACGGAAAAGCATTGAACCTGTGTCGCAGGCGGGTAGTCAGTTTCTCTGAACCGACCTACTACCTCATGGAGAGCCATCATGCGCGACACCCCGATCATCGAACGCATCGACACACCTGAACTGCTTCAGCGCAACCCGGATCAGAACGTCCAGGGCTGGGAGCGTATCGGCTCGCTGGCTGGCGGTGTGCTGCTGATGGGCAAAGGCGTCCGTCGTGGCGGTCTGCTGGGCCTGATTCAACTGGCAATCGGCGGCGCAGCGTTGGCCCGCGGCATCAGCGGTCAATGTTCGGCAAAAAGCCTGGTGGAAAAAGGCCGTAGCGACTTGCACAGCGCACGCTCGACCATCGAACGTGCCGGTGCGGAACTGAACAACCTCAAAGACGACGCTGAAAATGCCGTTAAGCAGGCAGCCGTCAAGGGTGTAGAAGCCCTGACCGAGCCCAAGCCGGTCGTCTAAGCGTTCAGCCTGCGCGAAAGATCAGGTAATCCTCCCAGTCGTCCTCGGCAACATTGTTCTCACTGAGCATGCGGCCGGACTGGGAGATACGTTCGTGATGCACAGCCGTGCGATCACCACACACCAGATGGTGCCAGAGCGGCAAATCCTTGCCCTCGCTGACCAGACGATAGCCGCAAGTCGGCGGCAGCCACTTGAATTCATCTGCCTGACCCGGTGTCAGCTGAATACAATCGGGCACCGAGGCACGACGGTTCGGATAGTCGGAACACTGACAGGTCTTCAGGTCCAGCAGCTTGCAGGCAATCCGCGTGTAATAGACGCTGTTGTCTTCCTCGTCCTCAAGCTTTTGCAGGCAGCACAAACCGCAACCATCGCACAACGACTCCCACTCCTCGGTGTCGAGCTGATCGAGGGTCTTGCGAATCCAGAAGGGTTCAACTTTAGCGGCCATGGTTCGGACAACGGTATCGACAATGAAAAGGCCGCCAGTCTAGAGGCACAACGGATGCGGGCCAAGCACTTGCGACTGCCGGTAGCCAAGGGCTTGTCAGCGAAAGGGCAAAACAGTAGCTTTGACGGGTTTTCAGCGCGTTCAAGCGATGCCTGCCGACCACGGCCCATCAAGCCACGCTCGTTTTCCACCTTCGCTATAAAGGACTTTCATGAGCACAAACCCTCGCATCGCCGATCATCCTATCGACCCGCAATTCACCGAACGCTGGTCGCCACGCGCCTTCAGCGGCGAAAGCATCGAGCAGGAAACCCTGTTGAGCTTTTTCGAAGCTGCGCGCTGGGCGCCGTCGGCCTACAACTCCCAGCCTTGGCGGTTTCTGTATGCACGTCGCGATACACCGAACTGGGAGCGTTATCTGGGCCTGTTGAACGAGTTCAATCGCAACTGGGCGCAACATGCTGCGGCACTGGTGATCGTTATCTCCAAGACCACCTTCGTCGCTCCCGGCGCAACTGAAGAAAGTCCGGCCCTTTGGCACACCTTCGACACCGGCTCGGCCTGGGGTTATATGGCGCTGCAGGCCAGCCTGAGCGGCTGGTACACGCACGGCATGGCCGGTTTCGATCAGGATCTGACCCGCAGGGAACTGAATATTCCAGAGGGCTACGCGGTGCACGCAGCCATCGCGGTTGGCAAGTTGGGCGACAAGTCGACATTGCCGGAATACCTGCAAGGCCGCGAAGTACCAAGCCCGCGCAAGCCGTTGACAGAACTGGCGGCTGAAGGGGATTTTTCCCTGTAACCGACCGTTTGCTCCAGGCAAGACCTGCGAGCCGACGCCTGAAACGTCGGCTCGTGTGCAAGCACGTCAGTAACCCCGCGAAAAATCGACCTCTCCGCGCAGCGCCTGTCCCGCCTGAAAAGCTTTCAGGTTATGGACGAAAAGCTCGGTCATGGCTACCGGCGATGTCGGGGCCGAACTGTGGCCGGTCAACAGCAGGCCGTACGCGGTCCAGAAAGGATGGCGCTGCGGCAGCGGCTCCTGGCGGCAGACATCAATGACTGCACCGGCCAGATGCCCTTCTTTCAAGGCTTCGACCAGATCCGCGTCCACGACCGCCACCCCACGCCCGACATTGATGAACAGCGCAGTGGGCTTGAAGCTGGCGAACAGCTTTGCGTTGTACAGATCGTGCGTCTCAGGCGTGTTGGGCAGCAGGTTGATGACGTAGTCCATCTCGCCCAGCAGACGCGCCATGTCTGACAACGCTGTTACCTCGATAAACGGCTTCTGGAGACGCGCACTGGAGGCCACGCCATAGACCTGCACACCGAACGGCAAAAGGAACTCGGCAACCCGCTGGCCAATATCACCGGCACCCACGATCAGCACCTTGCGACCCGACAGGCTCTGGCCGGTACGATTGTCCCACTTGCGCTCGACCTGACTCATCAAACGCGCCAGTACCTCACGCTCGTGACCGAGCATGTAGGTCAAAACGAATTCGGCCATGACCTGGCCGAAAATGCTTACCGCACGCGTCAGCCGATATTCCCGCGAAAGCGTATCGGCCAGCAGTGGCGTGATGCCCGCCCAGGTGGATTGCAACCACTGAGGCTTGTGCCCTTGACGCAGCAGGTTGGCCATCAGGTCCGGCTGTCCCAGCCAGACCGGACAATCGCTGGCCATACGCGACAGCTCGGCAGAGTCGCCGGTGCTGAGGACTTCCAGATCAGGCGCAGCCTTGCGCAACAGTTGGGTGTAAACGTGGTAATCGTGCTCGGCAATCAGAACGCGCATGTTTCAAAAACCTTAAAAACAGGACAGGCAACCCACGGCGATGTGGGCCGCTTTACAACGTGAGCAGCTATTACATGGGGTCGTTGCGGCGCAGCAGCTCTTCGGGCAAATGCTCGATGTAATCGTCTTCGGCCGGAGGCATCTGCAAGTGATAACCCTGGCTGTCGAGGTTCTCCAGCACCACGTTGATATCTTCGCGCGACAGCGCGCGCTCCGGGCTGAGGACCAGATCGAATGCATAAACCGGCTTGCCAAACGCGATCAACAGTTCAGGCGGTACGCGCTTGAGAACGTCACTCTTCAAGACATAAAGGTACATCTCGTTTCTTTTCGGGCTGCGGTAGATCGAGCAGATACGTTTCAAGACGCTTCTCCGGGGGCAGCCAGGCTGTCCAGCAGCGCCTGGCCCATCAACTCGCGGCGCCAGCCACGCAACGAGTCGGGCAATTGGTAAGGACCGTCGGGGTAGCCGCTCTTGAGCAGGGCTTCCAGGGTCTTTTTGCGCAGCATCAATTCTGGTGCCATCTGCAACTGTTCGGCGTATTGCTGACCGATTGCACGCAGACGCTTGATCGACCCGGCGGCATCAATGGGCAAAGGTTCGGGCAGTGCAGGCGGCCACTCTTCTGGAGGGAGCGCGCTTGCAGTCTTGATCAGCTCAAGCAGAAACTCGCCGTCATGACGGACCGTACGCGGGTGCATGTCTTCGATCCGCGCCAGCGCACCGAGGTTGTCTGGCTGGGTTTTGGCCAATGGCCACAGCGAATGCTCACGCACGATACGGTTGCGCGGCAGGTTGCGCGCGCGCGCCTCACGCTCACGCCAGGCACACAGCTCGCGCAGTACGGCCAACTGAGCACGCGACAGTTTCCAGGCCAGCTTTGCATCGCGATAGACCTCGTAAGGGTCAACTTCGCGGCGCAGGTTGGCAACCAGTTCAGCACCGTCGTCCAGCAACCAGGCGTATTTGTCATCGGACAAACGCGGACGCAGGAGGGTGAACAACTCGGCCAGGTGCACAGCGTCTTCGGCAGCGTAGCTGATCTGCGTGTCCGACAGCGGGCGTTGCAGCCAGTCGGACCGGGTTTCGCCCTTGGGCAGGTCGATGTCGAGGACCTCCTGCACCAGACGTGAATACCCCATGGAAAAACCGAGGTTCAGGTAAGCAGCTGCCAATTGGGTATCAAACAGCGGCACCGGCAGGCTGCCGGTCAGGCGCAGCAAGACTTCAAGGTCTTCACTGCACGCATGCACCACTTTGATGACGTCGGGGTTTTCGAGCAACGCGGACAATGGCTGCCAGTCGTTGATCAGTAACGGATCAATCAACCAGGCGCTTTGCCCGTCGCCGATCTGCAGCAACGCAGCTATCGGATAAAAAGTGTCGACCCGCATGAACTCGGTGTCGAGTGCGACAAAAGGCAGCGACTGCCATTGTGCGCAATGCCGGGCGAGGCTGTCGTCGTCGCGAATCCAGTGAATATCGATGGCCACACGGCTCTCCCTTCAACAATGGCGCGCAGTATATATCGTGATGGGAGATTATCGCGCGTCTGTCGTCCGGGTCTGGCGCATCTTCACGCAAATGAGCTTCAGGAGGGACCGTTGTCTGGCACAAGCAGTGCCGATGATCGCCCCTCGCCGCGGCGAGAGAACGGTCACGAACACACTGCGCACCTCAGTGTTTGTCGGCTGCCGACAACTCAGTCCGGCATCCGGCAAACATATCCAGGCTGGGGTCATAGACCTGAGTGTCGACTTTCAACAGGCCAAGCATGGAGTGAAAAAGATTGTCCTGGCTCAACGGTGCGTTGCGCTGTCTGGCCAGGCAATCCGGCGTGACCGCAAAAGACTTCTGATAGGTATCGGACAACCAGATAAGCATCGGTACATGCTTTTGCTGATCAGGGGCCAACACATACGGAGTGCCGTGCAGGAACAAGTTGTATTCGCCGAGCGATTCGCCATGGTCCGACAAGTAGATCATGGCCGTATCAACCTTGTTTTGATTCGTGCGCAACAGATCAATAAGGCTAGACAGCACATGATCGGTATACAGCAGTGTGTTGTCGTACGCATTGACAATGCTGTCCCGGCTGCAATTATTCAATGCATTGCTTTTACACACCGGCGTAAACTTTTCAAACGCTTCAGGGTAACGCTTGAAGTATTCAGGGCCGTGACTGCCCATCTGGTGCAGGACCAGAACCGTATCCTTGTCGAGGCTGTCGATAAAACCCTGCAGGTTCTGCAACAGTATTTCGTCCCGGCATTCATGATTGTTGCACAGCAACGGGTCCTTGAGATTACTCACATCCTGAAAGGCCACTCGATCACAGGTTCCTTTGCAGCCCGCCTGGTTGTCACGCCACACCACTTCTATACCGGCGCGGTTCAGGACATCCAGTAAACCTTCCTGATTACGGGCCTTGGTTGCGTTGTAATTCTTGCGCCCCATGTTGGAAAACATGCACGGCACCGACACTGCCGTTTCGGTGCCGCAGGAATACACATCGGTAAACGCCACCAGCCCGCTCTCCTTGTTCAGGTTGGGCGTGGTGTTGCGGCCATAGCCAAGAATCCCGAAGTTCTCGGCCCGGGCACTTTCGCCCACCACCAGCACGGTCAACGACTTGCGGGCGTGTGCAGCCCAGTCAGGCGAACGCTTGGCGTCCTCGCCAATCTTCACGAACGGGCGCCGTGCGGACATCACCTGTTCGCTCAGGTAGCCGATCGAGGCACCGATGTAATTGCTTGGCACCACCATCAGGCGCAATTCGTGATGGTTGCGAAACAATGAGGACAAGCCTTGATAATTTGCCAGCGCAACGCCGCCTATTGCCACGCAACAGACCACACCCACCACCAGTTTGCTGAGCAGTTCCAGGTGCCAGCGACGGTAACTGATCGGCAGCTTCCACAGGATCAGCGAAGGCAGTACGCCCAACAAAACAATGTACAACGCCAGCTTCAAAGACAGCAGACCCTGCACTTCCGTCACGTTGGTTTCGGCGAAGTTCCGGAACATGCCTGCGTCAATCATGACACCGTACTCGGTCATGAAATACACCACACCGGCGCTGATCATAAACAAGGTGATCACCACAGGTTTAAACACATGACGGAATGCCAACAACGTCAAAAAAATATTAAATACGCAGAAAATCATCAACCCAAAGGCAAAGCGCATGGCAAAGCCTTTCGCATCCGGACTGGTAATCGCGAAGAGGTGCTGCCAAAGATTTATATTGAAACCCAGTAATAGAAAGGCACTGGCAAGTACGGTAACAACCTCTGGACGAACAGTTCTGGGTGTCGGCATCGTGGTCTGCTTATCGAATTAATATGCATCGGGCATTCAGGAGCCAGGTCACTCCCCGATGGAGCGCACTGTAAGAAGCGCGTCATCAATTTTATGTGAAAACGGTGAGAGGATTGGGTTGAATGAAGCTTATTTCACCGTCAAGCAATTCGCTCGCGAGCACGCCCCGTTACTTCGCCAAAGAGGCGTCTCCGCAAACATCCTCGCGGAGACGCCATCATCCTGGGCGCTCGATCAGACCGAGCGACGGCGATAGGCACGATAGCCCGGCAGCCAGAAATTACGCTCGATGGCTTCAAGCAGCGCCTCTTCTGAGGTTTCCAGCGCCAGCCCCTCAGCCTGAGCCTCTTTGGCAACAGCCAACGCGATTTTACGGCTCACCTGCTGAATCTCCTTGAGCGGCGGCAAGACCGCATCGCCCTTCCCTGTGACCATCGGAGAACACTCGGCCAGTGCATTTGACGCCGCCATCAGCATCCGGTCGGTAATGCGCGATGCCTTGCAGGCCACCACACCAAGGCCGATGCCCGGAAAAATGTAAGAGTTATTGCACTGGGCGATATGCACGGTGCGACCGTTGATCTCTACCGGCGCGAACGGGCTACCGGTGGCCACCAGCGCATTGCCGTCCGTCCAGCGCAGGATTTCCTCCGGAGTCGCTTCTACCTTGGAGGTCGGGTTGGACAGCGGCATTACCAACGGCTTGGCGCAGTGCTTGTGCAGTTCGCGGATCACCTGCTCGGTAAACAGACCACGCTGCCCGGACACGCCAATCAATACGGTGGCACCGGCCTGTTTAACCACATCGAGCAACTGCGGAAAGGCTTCTGTACCGGCTGTCCAGCCCGCCATATCGGCAGTCTTTTGCGCCAGTCGCTTCTGGAAATCGAGCAGATTATCCATGCCCTCAGTCAACAAGCCGAAGCGATCAACCATGAAGATACGTTTACGCGCCTCGCTTTCGCTCAGGCCTTCGATACGCATTGCTGCGATGATGTGCTCGGCGATCCCGCAACCCGCCGAACCGGCCCCCACAAACACCACCTTTTGCTGGCCAAGGGTTTCATTCTTGGCCTTGCAGGCCGCCAGCAACGTGCCCACGGCAACCGAAGCAGTGCCCTGAATGTCATCGTTGAAGCAGCACAGCTCATCCCGATACTTTTCAAGCAGCGGCATCGCGTTGGACTGGGCGAAGTCTTCGAACTGCAACAACACGTCCGGCCAGCGACGCTGTACGGCGTCAATGAACAAGGCAATAAAGTCCTCGTATTCCTTGCCCGATACCCGCTCGTGACGCCACCCCATGTACATCGGGTCATCCAGCAGTTCGCGGTTGTTGGTGCCGACATCCAGCACAATCGGCAGCGTGTACGCCGGGCTGATCCCGCCACAGGCGGTGTACAGCGACAACTTGCCAATAGGGATGCCCATCCCGCCGATGCCTTGATCGCCCAGTCCGAGAATTCGCTCGCTGTCGGTCACGACAATGATCTTGATCCGGTCCTTGGTGGCGCTGCGCAGGATGTCATCAATGCGGTCGCGCTCAGGGTAGGAAATGAACAGGCCACGATGCGTGCGGTAGATCTTGGAGAACTCCTGGCACGCCTGACCCACCGTCGGGGTGTAGATAATCGGCAGCATCTCGTCCAGGTGGGAGTCGAGCAGGCGGAAAAACAGGGTTTCGTTGTTGTCTTGAATCGAGCGCAGGTAAATATGCTTGTCCAGGTCGCTCGCGCACTGTTTGTACTGGCTGTAGACCCGGGTGACTTGCTCTTCGATCGTCTCCACGTTCTGCGGCAAGAGCCCGATCAGATTGAATTCGACCCGCTCTTGAGGGGTGAAGGCACTGCCTTTGTTCAGCAGGGGCATTTCCAGCAGTGAGGGTCCTGCGTAGGAAATGTACAAAGGTCGCGAAGTTTTGGTCATTTTCTCTAATCGCCTTTTTCGTCTACTCATTGATTCTTTACGTCGACCGGGGCGGGCAGCCTGGCTCTTTTCTTGTTGTCTGTTCTTGTCGCCAGTTCTCTATCAGGCCATGCCGAAAACCATTCGGCGTGTAAGGTCAGGGCGAACATATTACTCGCCTGAGGGCCCATTGCGACATTTTGTCGCGCAAAGAATGGCTAAGTGACGCTATTGCAGGCGCAGCTCTCCACACCCAGCGAAAGCATGTCGCACGCTGGATGCATCAAAAGACCGGATGAAAAAGCCCCGACGGACGCCGGGGCCTGAACAGCTCAGGACGCGCTTGATTTTTCAGCGATGAGCCCGATGGTAAAACCATCGACCGCCGAGATCCTGCCCCGCCACAGCACACCCGCCTCACAGATCGGGTTGCCATCAGTGGAGTAGGTTCGGCAATCCTTCAAGTGAATGAAATGGAAAGCAGGCGTATCTTCAGACGACTCCCCAGGCTTGAAGGAAAGAATCATTTCTTTCATGGTCGCGTCAGTACCATTGGCAAACGAACTGAAGGGTGCCGAAATATCATCCGCCAGCTGCTCGAAATACGCATCGTGAGAAATCAGATGCCCGGAAACCAGATTCCCGCCCACAGACAGCGTCACGCCCATCTCCACCTTGGTATTCGCGACAAACTTGACCAGCCATTGCAGCAACCAGTCGATCTGCTTGCCCTGCCACTTGAACTGGGCAATCACGTCATCATGGCTCTGGCTGGGAGAAGGTTGCGCCTTTTGTACCTGATCTACGTCCGACATCTGATAGCTCCTCGCCTCACAAAACGTTGAACCCAAGGTATAGATCAGAAAGGGCGAAAGGGAAACCGGGAGGGGTGAATAGTTTGGGGATGGGTTGGTGGAGTCCACGCCGCGCTGACGTCGTTCAGCCGCTCGGGGTAGCCACATCCCTGCGTAAAATCGCCGAACTGAACAGAATAAAATCACCCAAGTGTTGGGTAATGATCGCCACAGTGATTGGCAACTGCAGCGCTTGATACTCGTGAACCGCAATATTTCTGAAGCCGACCATATTCTTCATGACCGGCAGCAGTGACGGAGCGAGCCACCCTCCGCGATGAAGCAGCTCAAAGACATCTCGCGCGCTCTGTGGCACTCCCAGCCCCTCACGCCTTATCAGATGCTGCCCCATATCAAGAGCGGCCTCGCAGGCGCGCTGGATATTGAGAATTGCAGCATCCTGACGAGTGAAATCGAATTCAAAGGTCGCAGGGTCTTTTTCGAACTCCTCTCGCACCCTTGCCACGCAGCGCTCAATGGAAGCGGCCTTGTTAATGAGCACATCATCGACCATGAACGACTCCTTTTTTCTGTATATCTTCGAGCAAACCTGCCCTCGCGCAGTCAAGTGAGGTCTTTTCGCTGAGCACAAACGCCTCGAAGATTCCCGCAGCCTCATTCTTACACCAGAGACGACGGCCTTTGGTGATGATCTGATATTGCATCACGGTCGAGGCGGTGCGCAGATCGATCAAGTCCACAGGCAAATCAGCGATGTCTGCGATTTCCCCCGCCAAACGCCACAGCGCTACAGGATCGAGAATGCCTTGCACAAGTACGGCCAGATCCAGGTCGCTTTCGGAGTTGGCATGACCGGTCGCTTGGCTGCCGAACAGGTAGACAGCCAACAGGTCAGGCAATCGGGATTGCAGGTGTGTGAGCAAGCTGTGGGTGTTCATACGCAACGTCTCAAATATTGCCGAGACAGACCCTAACAGAAGCCGGGGTCGGATTCTCGCTCAGGATTTGCGAAAACCAGTCTACAACCCAAAAAACGTATCCACGCCACGAGCCCCACCTGGCAAAAAATGAGGACTGGGGTTAGCGAGGCATCTCTGGCGAGCAGCTCCACGGCAGCAGAGCTCTGCGCGCCCACTGTTCGAGCTGCGAGCCTGGGATGTTGATACCTGTGAGTAGAATACAAGGTGTTATGCGCCATTTAGCAGAGGGTCGAAACAGGAAAGCACTTATATAGCTAGCGGATTGGTACTACATAAAACTGGCCGAGCATAATCCAGGATGGGCAACTGCATCAGTTGACCCGTTAGCCGAGTGCCTGAACAAAGCAACCCTTGATCTAATACAGCAAAACAAGGAGATCAGATTGACTTTATCAAATGCGATGCGACAGCGGGATAGGTCAAAGCGAACGGACGCCTAAATTTATACCGAAACGCCATTTAAACGCTGCGCCAGGCACAGTTCAATCCGATTATTTTTTGCGCGGGCAGCCTTTATGATCTAAAGTGCAGCGCTGAGGATGGACATAAACATTAACATGAAAGTAAAAAACTCATGGCTGTTGACGCTTATTTGAAAATAGATGATATCCCCGGCGACGCGTTTGACGCTCAATTCAACGAATGAGAAATAGGCCAGGACACAGAGTTTCTAGCACCTGCCAAAAACATCATGAATCTCCAAAGTTGTTGAACCGAGGAAAAGTAAATAATGGAAACCACCAAAGCCATTATTAGATCTATCTTGAAATTTCTTGCAGTTTTAGCAGTCGCCTCCCTTCTAGCAAGGATCGCTATAATTAGCGGCCTTGTGCGGGCTGGTTTGGACTCTTACATAGGTGACGCAGTTTATACTGGCTTACGGACACTTTTCAGCATCAGCGGAGCCGAAGAGGCAGAAACGATGATAATTATCGGGATACTTATTACTTGCATTTTTCTGGTTACTGCGTTGCACTGGCTGCTGTCAGAAGTCGTTTCCAGTTGGAAAGCGCGCAAATCTAATTGATATAGTCATACTACACCATTCTCGAAAACAATACTGAAACGAGGCACACCGAGAAAGTGCTTGATTGTTCGTGACCAGTATTGGTCCAAGCAGAACTGATCCTAAGCATCTACTCCATAGGTTTTTGAATAAGCGCCATACGATACGATGCAAACTCAGGGCGGCCTGGGGCCGATGCTCAAGGATCGTGGGGTAGAGCAGAAAAGGGACCTCTATTAGGCCGCAGGGGAGGTGGGGGGGGAAGGACGACGGCGCGCTAGACAAAGCTTTAAACTCTTGGTTGTACAAAATCGTCCGTGCACATAGACTGGCACTCAGCCACAAACCCCATAAAGCTCTATTTAACAGGGAAAAACATGAAGTACAGGGAGAGTTCCATCGACAAAAAGCTTCGTAACTGGTTCAAAAATGATAACAAAAAACAATTACTAAGAGGCATACATTTACAATCCGGAAAAATGAGAGGCTTGACGCCATTCAGGGTCGAACTAAACTTCCCTATAACAGCATTTGCCGGAGTTAATGGAGCTGGCAAATCTACGTTGCTAGCTATTTCAAGCTGTGCCTTTCACAATTTAAAAACAGGCTTCAAACTACCCAAGAGAAAAACAAGCTACTACACATTCTCTGACTTTTTTGTCCAACATCTGAATGAATCTTCACCTCACGGAATCCAAATTTATTACACCATAGCTCACGACAATTGGAGCAAATCTGAAACCGTCCCAACAGGCATAGGGATAGCGTCGCAGTTACGCAAAAAAAAGAAAAATGGCCGCTGGAATGATTATGATTTAAGAGTCAACAAAACCGTTATATTTTTAGGTATCGAACGCATAGTTCCACATGCAGAGAGAAGCCAGTCACGCTCATACTCCAGATCTTTTAAAGACGTCCCCCTTAAAGGCTGGGAAAACACTGTCAAAGATTTAGTTGGTAAAATTCTAGGAAAAACTTACGACGAGTTCAGATATTTAGAACACGCAAAATATAGCCTCCCAATAGTAAAGGTGGGCGGGATCACATACTCGGGATTTAATATGGGAGCAGGTGAAAACGCACTCTTTGAAATATTTTCAACTATCTATTCTAGTGGTGGAAACTCCCTACTGGTGCTTGATGAAATAGAGCTTGGACTCCACTCAAAAGCGCAACGATCTTTTATCGAAAAACTAAAAACAATTTGTTTAGAAACTGGAACCCAGGTAATTTGCACAACTCACTCTAGAGATATTTTCGAATCGCTTCCTGATGACGCAAGGTTTTTTGTAGAATCGATTGCGGGAAAAACAAAGATCACACCAGAAATCGCACCAGACTTTGCATTCTCAAAAATGAGCAATCAAAAGCAAAGTGAGTTAGATATTTTTGTCGAGGATGAAGTTGCTCGCAACATAATCCAGACATTATTACCTTCTGAAATTAGATCCAGGGTTAAAATATTGGTTATAGGATCAGCTTCAGCAATCTCCAGACAACTCGCAGCTCTGAATATACGTGGAGAGGAAAGAACCACTATAGCAGTTTATGACGCAGACCAGATGGCAAAGGCCGGTGACAATCTATCTCATGCAAAAAGAATGGTTGAAAATCCTCCAGCCAACTTCGACGCTTGGTACAATGAACGCGTGACCTACCTGCCTGGCGATACTTGGCCAGAAGCCTGGATAGTTCAGCAGGCAAAGGAACAAACTTTGCTAGTATCAGACGCTTTGGGGTTAGAAGCAGATAAAGTCGACGAAATTATGGAGTACGGATTACAGGCAGGGAAGCATAATGAATTTTTTGAAATCTCCTCTAATATCGGCCTAGACAAAGTTCATTGCCTACAGCTTTTAACAAAAGTTGTTTGTCAAACCTCAAAGACCGAACTGGAGCCGCTTCTAAATTTTATAAAAGACAAACTTACTTAGAATAAAGTTGCTCTTATTTAATTTACACGGCACAGATCCAAATCTGATCCAATCGTGCCGTACAGCTTCGACTCATCATTTCCTGACGCATCCCCCATTCGGGATCGACGGAAACACTCCCCAACCTCAACGACCGTCCCCCCAACTCGGTATCGCGCTGATGTCGTCATTCTGCGGGCAGTGCCTCAATAGCGTTGCTCATAGTGCAAAAATGCCCTAGCTCGAACACAAAGAACGAAAGTAAGCGCTCCATAAGCCGTTGCGCTCCCAGTACAAGATCTTCACGCGGTTGCGTGACTTGTTGAGGAAGACGAAAAGCACGGGGTCGAACACCGCGACCTTGATGTCCAACTCGACCAAGGCTGCCAGACCGTCGATGGATTTTCGGAAGTCGACGGGCTTGGGGTACAGATACACTTTTTCGACTTTTGCATCGGGACGCATCATGGTTGGCGGGCTCCAGAACGAAATCGGGAGCACAGCATCCGGGATTAAGCGGCGGCTTTGAATGTGAGGTTCATGGAGCGCTTACTCCCATTCTCCTTGTCCATGTAGTTTGAGTCAGTATCCATGATGGCGATCAGCCCAGCCAGTGCGGCTAAAATGTTGCCATCTGACCAAAAGGGACGCTGCCTCATGACGAAGAATGACAAGAAGAAGCGTAGGAAAGGTCAGGTAACGATTCCACGGGACCACTACGTCTACGGACACACTCCCGGCAAGGTCGAATCACTCACTGTGGAGATGGACCCAGTGACGCAGCAACTGAGTGTCCGTGAGGTTGATCCCAGCAGTATCAGGTATCAAATTACGTACGTGCGGGAGAAAAAGGATGACAAGGTTCTCTATTCAGCCCCAGCTGATGACTTCTCGATGTCCTTGGATCATTACGAAGAACTCAAGGCTCGCTTCGATTACCTGATGGCTGTAGATACCAATACGCTAAATGAAATCTATCAGGGTTATCGGGTCAGCGCTTGTTGCATTTACGTGGTGCAGGATCATCTCAGTTCTCTGAATGCTGAGAGTCGCTACGTTCACCACGCCACCTTCCTCATCTTGAACACTGATCATCACGCCAAGAGTGAGCCGATTGGATGGCACCTAGCGATTACACGGAGCATCCACCCGCTGATGCAACACAGCAGAATCGGAATGATCGTTGATAGTGAATTGGGTCAACATATCGACATCAACGCCGGGAGGGAGCCGTATTACGCAACAAGCCACCTGCCGCCCAACCTGAAATTCCTGTACGCCTCAAGTGATGGTTCAGCGACGTTTGCCAACGCAATGATTCAGAGCTGTGATACCGGTGCCAAGGCCGTGTTGAATGAGTTCAAGAAGAAGGGTGTAGCCGGTGTACTTAGGCACAAGCCAATCGAGGTTGGTACGGCGCTGTGCGTTCGGGTTGTATCCAGTCGGCCAGATGGAAAACCCTGAAAAAATCTCGATTAACTCAGCATATCCCCTACGGTTTTCACACGATTGACCTGGGGCGAAGTGGTGCCCACGTGTTGAGCTGGCGTGTCACCTCGGATTCCAGCAAGTGCTCTGAACTGGTCTAGGCTGCTGGTTCTCTCGATCAAGGATGAACACCATGCCTAACAGCTCAGATGCCAACATCGCCACAGCAGACGTACTAACTCTCTTGCTCCGCAACCAGCACGCCTTAGCCGCTGCAATTGAAGAAGTGGCCCTATGGGCTACGAAGCCCATGAAAACGCCGTTTGTAGTGGTCAACTGATCCCGGACACGACGTTAAGGTTTTTCTCGTACTGAGCGGGTGCCAGTCCATCATTGAACTGGTGTGGCCGAACCCAGTTGTAGCGATGCATCAGATAATGACTGATATCCCGCTGTGCCTCTTGGGCCGTCATGTAGCCCACGGCGGGTATCCACTCGGTTTTCAAGCTGCGGAATACACGCTCCATCGGCGAGTTGTCGTAGCAATTACCTCGGCGACTCATGCTCTGGCGCATGCGGTATCGCCAAAGCCGCTGGCGAAACTGTCGGCTCCCATATTGGGAGCCCTGATCTGAGTGAAACAGCAGGCCCTGAGGCTTGCCGCGTTGCTCATAAGCCATGTCCAGCGCCTTGATGACCAAGTCCGTGTCCGGTTTGTTTGAAAACGCCCAGCCCACCACCCGACGCGCATAAAGATCCATAACCACCGCCAGGTAATGCCATTTTCCTTGCGCCCAGATGTAGGTGATGTCGCCACACCAGACCTGATTGGGCGCGGGTACATCGAACTCCCGATTCAAAATGTTCGGAATGTCAGGCCTCTCCACTGTTGCTTTTTTATAAGCATGAGAGCCAGGTTGCTTGCTGATTAATCCCAGTTCCCGCATCAGGCCACGTACCTTGAACCGACCAATTTGCTCGCCATCTTCCTGCAATATCGAAACGATACTGCGGCTGCCTGCAGCGCTTCGACTTTGCCCGAACAGCTCATTGACTCGACTGAGTAAACGAACCCGCTCAGCGTCTGGAGCCCGACGCCGCTGGCAATGGTCGTAGTAGCACGAGCGAGGTGTCTCGAACACCTCGCACAGCAATTCGATCGGCTCATGGGCACCTAGCTGATCGATCAGCGCAAGCGCTCGTGTTCTTCCGACATCAAGAGCGCGGTAGCCTTTTTTAAAATGGATTTCTCCCGCTCAAGACGAGCGATCCGCGCTTCCAGCTCCTGAATTTTCTGCTGCTCGGGCGTCAGGGCTTTGCTCTGAGGCGTTACGCCATTGCGCTCCTGCTGGAGCTGGCTCACCCAGCGACGCAGCGCAGACTCGACCACCCCTAGTGAGCGGGAGGCCTCAATGTGGCTATAGCCCTGATCGAGCACGAGGCCTGCGGCCTCACGTTTGAATTCAGCAGAGAAGGTACGGCGTTGTTTGGTCATCAGACACCTCTATCTGGCGATATTCTCGCCTAAATGAGTGTCCGGAATCATTAGACCACTGCACTCACACCCAAAGGCCGGGCCTATGTACAGCACCCCCGACAGCCTTGCTAGACGAAATCAGAAGCTTGGATGAGTAAGTTTGATGCAGTCGCTGTCGAATGTGCAACCTGCTATCCGGAGGGAATTTGGGATTCCCCAGAAAACTACGTCACTTAAAAAAGATATTGAATGCGGCTGTTCCCATCGACACGGCCAGTGCGCATGAGGATATCCATGTGGCCGTTCTGAACTTATTAGCGTCTTCTTGGAGTCCAGCCAGCACCGAGGCCATCAGCGGAAAGTTGATAGAGAATCCTTCACCATTGGTGTTACCAAAGAACAGCACTTTGGACTCGTCTTCGTTGGTGTATCCATATTTCTTTTGAAGGTGATAGTAGAGACGTCCGAAAACGATATCACCGTCTACATCCAGTTCACGTGCGATCATCTGGCAGTCGATGGGTACGTAGATTTTACTGCGTCTCCCGCTCTCCACCTCGCGAGAATGGTTTTGAAATTCCTCGTAGTAGAGCTTGTAGATAAGCTCCAGTATCGTTCGATCTGAAGGCAGCTTCATTGTGCAGACTCCTTCCCTATGGGCGGATGCATTTATCATACCTGATGCAGCAGAATCCAATCTCCCGCACCGGTTTCAGCGAAGCCTTGGTTTGTCCGACTATATGTACGCCGCCGGATGTGCTAGCTGCTCGCGGTGCGGGCTTGAGATTGCAGTACGGACGCCCCACCGCAGAAGCTCCGTCAAAGTCATCAGTAGCAATCTGTTCGCGAGACGTGAAAAGCCCCACCGAGATGGGGCCTACTGCCTTTACTACTGGAACCGCAACAACGCATCCGCAAGAGAGTTTGTCGCGCCTTTCTTCCATTCAACCGGTGGCGACTCGCTGATTGAAACGAAGGCTTCGTAGGTGGAAATCCCTGCTGAAGCGGCCGCTGCATCAATACTGTCGCGGGTGAACCTGATTGCCCCCTCTCTCGTTGAAGCTGGTGTAAAGACCGCCGTCCAGAGAGTCGTAAGTTTGTGTTTGCTGAAGTTCTTTTTGCTCAGCTCCTGATTAAATCTCGTGCGAGCTGTTGAGCTGACGCCATTATCTAAATCGACCGTCACAACTGCATGAAAGGGCATAATTACTCCCCCCGCGCTTTATTGGCTTGAGACACGACCGAGCCCGCAAGAGTCTTCGTCTCTTCGCTGTATTTCTCACTCTGAAGCACGCGACCTGCCTTAGCCTCCATCTCAGCACTCGTTTGCTTACCAGTGTTAGCTTGAGCCAACGTAGAGGCCGCGAGGCTTTTCGCTATTGCAGATGCGTGGGGATCACGCAGGGTGTCAGATGCCAGTTTGGCCAGCTTTGCGGAGGATTGCTTGGTATTCGTTTTCATAGATGTCTCCTGATAATTGCGACTTGGTCGCACATATCCAGAAACGACCACCGATCAATCACAGTTGACTCAATCGCTGTGAATTGGCTTAAATGGCGTCCTTCTCCGAACAAGTGCTAACGCATGCGTAAGGGGTGCGAGTAGTCGCGTTACGTTTGGCGACAGAGCGTGACTACTCGTGAACATCTTCAGCGGAGCCCACCTACATGGTGGGCTTTTGCGTTGGTTTGAATACTATCCAGTTGCCACATCCTCTGCAACCGTTCTGTGAGCCTCGCCAGCAATTTTCTGCTTAAAGGGTATCGTTTCGGTAGGCCTATCACTGTAAAGCGCCTCAGAGGCGTTTATAAGGCCCCAAAGAGGCCCTCTAAAGCGCAGCACCCACCCCGTTTAAGTCTGCCATTCAACCGCAAGTGAAGTGTAAGCTTGAGCAAAAAGTGATCGCACCCCCTACATCTGCGGTAACGACTGGTGCGGGGACACAAGATAATGTGTTTCCCACGGTCTGGGTAGGCATCACCTGTGGATAACACTGTGCTTAATTTGTGTGTGAAGCGGGAGAAACCCACGTAGCCCGCACGGCGAGCGGGGCAGGCCATTTGTCGATGTTTTTTTGGAGACCAAGCATGCAGGGCTGAACCGCTAACCGGTCTTCGTTGGTGCCAGCTTAGGTACCGTGGGTGTCGACTCCTTGAAGTGCGTTCTTCCTATCACGGATAACGGAGGATCTGACCCAGCACCAAACGGCCCGACCCTATTTGCGTCGGATAGAAGAAGAACCTTCTGCACGGAAAGCGTGAGCTTTCAGATGACATACACGATGCCTCTGTAGTAGGCAGCGGCGAATGCAGCGTCATCCATTTCCAAGCTTCCAATTCGGCGACACGTGCAGCGAGCCGGGACAGAGCAGCAGGATTACAGACCCAATACATCTGGACACCTTCTAGCGAAAACGCTGGAACCTACGCAAGACGTTGGGCTTGGCGCTTGGACACTGGCAGAGATTTGTGGTTACGGATTAAGCCTTGCACGCCAGAGTGCGAACTCACTCAGCGAACACACTCACCGACAACCTCAACACGAACACCTAGTCCGCCGCTGAGCGGGCTCTCTCATGCCCTCAACTCAAACAGTGAACGCACTCTGTAACCCAGCTTCCTACAGCCCCACCAAGATACGCTGACACAACACCAAGCCTCGCCCATCACAAGCTGATCAAGGCTTACCAACAGCCTCACAGGCAGCCACTGAAGGCAGGCAGTGCGTAGGGTGCCCTTCACTTATTCTAGAGTCACTCAGCTTTTAAAACAGGGTGCCCGTGTTCGCGTTAAGTCGCTATGCGGATAACCTCGCTTTACAGATGCCACTCTCCATTATTATTTTCCCCAGCCAGAGTCGGATCTGTTCTCTGGGTGCAAGGTCTCTCCGGGCGGCGGCGGGCGTTTTGGCGGGAACGGAACGTGAATATTTCAACGAGTGGTACGCTCTGCCCTTCACAGAACAGGAGATGGTGCATGGCAACTACAGTTTGCACCGTTCGACTATGCGTCGTGCGTCACAAAACCTGCCCGTCGGCTCGGCCAGCATCTAGCACAAGGATAAGAATGCAATGCAAACCAGTGAAATCATCAGCACCGCAGGTCTGTTTCTCACCGCCTTAGTAGTAGTCGGTGGGTGGTTTTGGCAACGCTGGCAGGAACGCACAAGCGTGCGCGTAGCTATCGTTGCTGAGGTGTTAGCACTAAGGAAAATCGCCGTAGAACGAGGCTACCACGCCGATCTAACCGAAATGGGAAACGTGCTACTCGGAATACCGGAACACGAACGCCCAGAAGCTTCATTGCAGGTACGAATCCCACAGCATTATTGCAGGGTCTATGTCGCCAATCTTGGGAAACTTGGATATCTCTCGCCAGAGGATGCTCAACTGGTCGTCAGCTTCTACCAGTACGTCGATAGCGTCGTGCAGGACATCACAGAAGGCGGACTCATCTATAACGGCACGCGTGACCCAGGAGCCTTCACAGATGCCGCAAACATCCTTCAATTCGCGTTAGATTCTGCACAGACGCTAGCTGACAGACATTTGAAGAAATAAGTGTCTAGAGGGCGTGGGCTGCATGATTTGAGTAGTACAAACAAGTAGTACAAACAAGTAGTACAATCCAAAAAGAAAAAGCCCCGTAACTCATTGATTTACAGGGCTTTTCAAATAATGGCGGAGAGATAGGGATTCGAACCCTAGGTACCGGTGAAGGTACAACGGATTTCGAATCCGTCCCATTCGGCCACTCTGGCATCTCTCCAACGGCGCGCATCATAACAGTATCGGCGCAGAAGGCGAAGCCCTTCTGCTGATTTTTTTCGTGCTATCAAGCGCTTGCGTGTTTTTTCGGGTTACAGCGGTACGCCCAGACGGTTTGCGACTTCTTCGTACGCTTCGATAACGTCGCCCAGACCCTGGCGGAAGCGGTCCTTGTCCATTTTCTTGCGGGTATCCTTGTCCCAGAGGCGGCAGCCGTCCGGGCTGAATTCGTCACCCAGGACGATTTCGCCGTGGAACACGCCGAACTCGAGTTTAAAGTCGACCAGCAGCAGGCCGGCGTCGTCGAACAGTTTGGTCAGCACGTCGTTGACCTTGATCGAAAGCTCTTTCATGCGAACCAGTTGCTCGGCAGTGCCCCAGCCGAACGCCACAACGTGGGATTCGTTGATGAACGGGTCGCCTTTGGCGTCATCCTTGAGGAACAGCTCGAAGGTGTACGGATTGAGCCTGGTGCCCTCTTCGATGCCCAGACGTTTGACCAGGCTGCCGGCAGCGTAGTTACGCACGACGCACTCGACCGGGATCATGTCCAGTTTCTTGACCAGGCACTCGTTGTCGCCCAGCAGCTTGTCGAATTGGGTTGGAATGCCCGCTTCTTCGAGCTTTTGCATGATGAAGGCGTTGAACTTGTTGTTCACCATGCCTTTACGGTCCAGCTGTTCGATGCGCTTGCCGTCGAACGCCGACGTGTCGTTGCGGAACAGCAGGATCAAGCGGTCAGCGTCGTCGGTCTTGTAAACCGACTTGGCTTTGCCGCGGTAGAGTTCTTCACGTTTTTCCATGATGGGCTCCGCTTGCTAAGTAGTTGGGCTAGGCGATATGTCGCCAGTCGAGCCCTGAATCTTGATCGGCCAGTTGCAGCCAGTCCGGGTCGCACCCAAGGGTGTCGACAAAACATTGCCGGGCCAGATGCGGCAGGTTGTTCTTGCTGCTGAGATGCGCCAGCACCAGGTGCTGAAGGTCCTGCCATCCCAGCTCGCTCACCAGGCTGGCGGCCTGATGGTTGTTCAAATGACCGGTTTCACAGCCAACGCGCTGCTTGAGAAAGACCGGATACTGGCCTCGAGCAAGCATGTCGCGACAGTGATTGGCCTCGATCATCAAGGCATCCAGGCCTTGATAACGCTGCAATACGTTGGCGCAGTAAGACCCAAGGTCGGTCAGCAGGCCGAAGCGGCGCTTGCCGTCATTGAAGACGAACTGCGTCGGTTCGAGTGCGTCATGAGCGACCGACACCACATCGATATCCAGCGCGCCGATCTGCAAGCGCTCCCCGCCTGCCAGCAACCCGGCAACTTCAACCGGTTTGCGCATCCCGCGCAGCGTACCGCTGCTGAGGTAGACCGGTACATTGTAGCGCCGCGACAGCAACCCCACGCCATGCACATGGTCAGCGTGTTCGTGAGTGACCAGAATAGCGCTGAGCTGGCTTGCCGAGACGCCCAGACGTGCCAGGCGTCGCTCGGTTTCCCGCAGGGAGAAACCGCAATCGACCAGTACGTACGTTTCGTTGCTTGCGACCAGCGTGCCGTTGCCACGACTGCCGCTGCCGAGAACCGCGAAACGCACTTAACCCAGGTTGTCTTGAATAACGCTCAACACCCGACGCGCGATATCCGCAGGCGCTACAGTGTTGATGTTCTTCTCGACGGTCACTTGAACGTTGTCACCGACCTTGCTCAGGCGGACCTGATAGCGCTCGGCACGGGCATCAATCTCTTCCTTGCTCGACTTGCTGCCGAACATGCGGCCGAAGAAACCAGGCTCGTTTTCAGGCGTTTTGGCCTTCTCGGCCAGGTTGATGTAGTACAGACCCAGGCTGCGGTTGATGTCCTCGACGCGCCAGTCACCCTGATCCAGCGCACGGCCGACACTCGACCATGCACGGTCCAGATCGGCACCGAGGTTCAATACCGGGTTGCCACTGCCATCTTCAATGAGGGCTACACGGCTCGGGGTGTCATAGTCACGCGCAGCCAGCAGGGAAATCGAACCACCCTTTTCAGCGTTGCGGCCCATGCTGGCCAGCAGATCGTCGGTCAGCGCGGCATCAAGCCCCAGGTTGGTGGTGCGGGCAGGGAAAGCCACATCGGCCGTGCTGCCGGCAGGACGCTCGACGCTGACCACATAGACTTCGCTGGTATTGCGCTGCACGCCCGGCTCGATACGAACCCGCACGCGGGTTTCGGAGTCGGCCGACACGCCAGCGGCGCTCAGACGCTTGGCAACCGAAGCGGACAGCTCATCAAGGCGCTGCCACGAGGAGCTGAATTCGCCAGTCTGCGGACGCTCTTCAGCAATACGGAAACCGTTGTCTTCAAAATATTGATGCGCCACCGGCCAGACTTCGGCTGGCTGACGCTGAGCCAGAATCCAGCGCGCATCGCCACTTTTCTGCAGGCTGAAATCGCTGGACTCGGACGTCGTGCCCAACGGCAGAGGACGAGGAACGGTGTATTCGCCTTCTTTCTGGGTGCTGTCGGCCACATTGCGCGGGATAGGCAGCAGCGGGTCCAGACGCTTGACGCCGGAAACATCGGCAGGCACCTGCATGGGTGGGGTCTGGGTCGCCTGGAGGTAATCGCTGCCGCGATCACGGAAGTAACCATCTTCGCCCCAGAGCCAACCGCAACCGCTGGTGCTGGAGATGATAAGAGCAAGTGCGGAAAGTCCGGCCAATCGCTTCATTGCGTGATACTTCCTCAATTAAACCAGGACGCCGGACTGGCGCAGGGCCTGACGCAGCGGTTCGTGACAGGCTTCGCTGAGCCAGGTAAGCGGCAGACGGATACCGTCTGGCATCAAACCCATTTCATGCAATGCCCACTTCACGGGGATAGGGTTGGATTCGATGAACAGGGTGTTGTTGAGCGGCATGAGTTTTTCGTGCATCGCCCGTGCAGCCTCGGCATCGCCACGCATGGCCGCTGCGCACAGATCGCTCATGGCGCGCGGTGCAACGTTGGCGGTGACGGAAATATTGCCCTTGCCGCCCAGCAGCATCAATTCGACCGCTGTGGCGTCGTCACCGGAGTACACCAGAAAATCGCTGCTGACGCTGGCCAGGATGTCCTTGGCGCGTTGCAGGTTGCCGGTGGCTTCCTTGATGCCGATGATGTTTTTCACCTTCGACAGGCGCGCAACGGTCTCCGGAAGCATGTCGCAGGCCGTACGTCCCGGCACGTTATAAAGGATTTGCGGGATGTCGACTGCATTGGCGATGTGGCTGAAGTGCTGGAACAGCCCTTCCTGGGTCGGCTTGTTGTAGTAAGGCGTCACCAGCAGGCACGCATCGGCACCAGCGTTTTTGGCATTGGTGGTCAGTTCGACGGCTTCACGCGTCGAATTGGCACCCGTACCGGCGATGACCGGGATACGACCTGCAACCTGGGTGACCACCCGGCGAATGACTTCGATGTGTTCGTTCACATCCAGCGTCGCCGATTCACCGGTGGTGCCTACGGCAACAATGGCGTTGGTGCCCTCTTGCAAGTGGAAGTCAACCAGTTTGCTCAGGCTGTCCCAGTCCAGACGACCTTGTGCATCCATTGGTGTGACCAGTGCCACCATACTGCCCGCAATCATGCAACCGCTCCTGCCGGAAAAAGAGAGCCGTAATGGTACTGGCGCTATCAGCCTTGTACAAGCGAAGTACCGCGCTCTGAGCATTCCCCTGAGCGATGGTTTTCGCTACCCTTCGTCCTTTGATCGGTACTGGTCACCTGCGCACCTCGCTCAATCGGTCGAATTTGTCGCCAGAAGCCCTGCCCCAGTGCACTCCAGCCCAGTCATGGCAAGCCCATGCAAGCAAGGCGCTCCGGGACCCGACAAGGTATCTTGCGCCACCGATTGTCGAAACAGCCCCGCAAGGCCGAAAAAGTACCGACCGCTCATCGTCTAGGAATGCTGCATGTCGTCCACCCCCACAGTTCGCGAACAATTCCTTGTCATCAGTGCCCTTGGCGCCAACCCCATGGAGCTGACCAACGTCCTGTGCCGCGCCAGCCATGAAAACCGCTGCTCGGTCGTCACCTCGCGCCTCACCCGCCACGGCGAGTGCAGTGCGCTGATTCTTCAGGTGTCGGGCAGCTGGGACGCTCTGGCGCGCCTTGAAACCGGCCTGTCGAGCCTTTCCAAGAAGCATGCATTCACGACCAGCGTCGTGCGCAGCGCTACGCTGGAGAACCGTCCGGAAGCTCTGCCGTACGTGGCTTACGTCAGCTCGGCGTACCGCCCGGACATCATCAATGAGCTGTGTCAGTTCTTCATTGACCATAACGTCGAGCTGGAGAACCTGATCTGTGACACGTATCAGGCTCCGCAAACCGGTGGCACCATGCTCAATGCCACCTTCACGGTGACACTGCCGGCAGGTACTCAGATCAGCTGGCTGCGCGATCAATTTCTCGATTTCGCCGATGCACTGAATCTGGACGCACTGATTGAACCCTGGCGCCCGCAAGCCCCAATGTAAGGAGTTCCCATGACCGTCACAGTAGATCAACCGGTTCCCGATTTTCAGGCACCCGCTACCAGCGGACAGACTGTCGAGCTGTCTGCGCTCAAGGGTCAGCAGGTGGTCATTTATTTTTATCCGAAAGACAACACGCCCGGCTGCACCACGCAGGGCCAGGACTTTCGAGACCATATTGCGCAGTTTCAGGCGGCCAACACGGTTGTGCTGGGCGTTTCCCGGGACAGCCTGAAGACCCATGAAAACTTCAAGGCCAAGCAGTCTTTCCCGTTCGAACTGATTTCGGACAAGGAAGAGGCGCTTTGCCAATTGTTCGACGTCATCAAGCTCAAAAAGCTATACGGCAAGGAATACCTTGGCGTTGACCGCAGCACGTTTCTGATCGACAAGGAAGGCGTACTGCGTCAGGAATGGCGCGGCGTGAAGGTGCCTGGCCATGTGGCTGAAGTGTTGGCGCAGGCCGAAGCGCTGAACAAGGGCTGATGCGCAGGTGACCGCTGCGGCAGGCTGGCTGTCGCAGCGGTCCGGCCTCGCCCGTTAAAGCAAAGGCGCTACCGTTGGCTCGTTGCGTGGCCAGGCGTCAAGTACAGCCTTGAACAGCGTTGCCAGCGGAATCGCAAAGAAGATCCCCCAGAACCCCCACAGACCGCCAAACAGCAGAACGGCGCAAATGATTGCCACCGGGTGCAGATTGACGGCTTCTGAAAACAGCAGCGGTACCAGAACGTTGCCATCCAGCGCCTGAATGATCCCGTGGGCGATCATCAGGTAGATGAACTGATCACCCCAGCCCCACTGAAACAGGCCGATCAACGCCACTGGCACCGTCACCACCACCGCGCCGACATAAGGCACGACCACCGATATGCCCACCAGCATTGCCAGCAGCGCGGCGTAGTTGAGCCCGAGCGCAGCGAATGCGATATAGGTCACGCCACCGCAGATAAAAATCTCGATGACCTTGCCGCGAATATAATTGGCAATCTGGCGCTTCATCTCATTCGCCACCCGGTTGATCAACGCACGCTCACGAGGCAGATAGCCGCGCGCCCAACGGCCGATCATGTGCCGGTCCTTGAGGAAGAAGAACACCAGAATCGGCACCAGCACCAGATAGATCATCAGATTGACCAGCAACGGCAGGCTGGAGATCGAGAACGTCAGCGCCAACTGGCCGATCTTGCCCACTTCACCACGGGCGACTTCGATCGCCAGCAACACTTGCTCGTCGGAGACCAGGTGTGGATAGCGCTCGGGCAGCAACAGCAGTACCGATTGCCATTTGGCGAGCATGCCCGGTGCCTCGTTGAACAGCGTAATCAACTGATGCCAGAGCAGCGGCACCAGAACCAGCAGAAATAACAGCAACACGCCGATGAACAACGTGAACACCAGACCGACTGCGGCCATTTCCGGCATGCGCATACGCTCAAGAACACTGACCAGCCCGTGCATCAGAAACGCCAGAACCAGCCCGGCGATGACCGGAGCCAGCATGCCGCCCAGCGTCAGGACGAGGGTGAACGCCAGAAACAACAAAACCGCCAGTACCACCGCCTCCTCGTCAGAGAAATAGCGTTGCACCCAATTGCGAAGCACATTGAACATCAAACATCCTTTTCGGAAAAAAACGGCGGCAGTGGTTCAAGCCTTGCGTAGCCAGTAACGATAAATGCCGGCATCGACCTCTTCATGCAGCAACTCATGCCCGGCAAGTCTGGCAAAAGTTCGAAAATCCCGCTGCGATCCGGCGTCGGTGGCGATTACTTTCAGTACCGCACCACTGGCCAAGCGGTTGAGCTCCATCTTGGCTTTCAGCAACGGCAGCGGACAGTTGAGACCGCTGGCATCCAGTTCGGCGTCACAGGCCTCGGGGCGCGTTACAGCGTCAGACATTGTTTCTCTCCAGGCGGACACATCGAATTACAAAGCAGGTCCGAAAAGGCATGGCGGACAAGGCGGCAAGGATACCTCACTCTGGTCAGCACGCCATTCGGCCAGCTACAGTACAGGTTCTTCTGACCAGAGCTTCGTGCATGAATTTTTTGCGTCCTACACTGCTCACCCTGGCTTGCCTGTTCGCGACACACGGCATGGCTGATGATTTGCCCTCGCTGGGTGATGCCAGCTCCTCGATTGTCTCCCCCGAACAGGAACACCGCCTGGGTCGCGCATGGCTGGGATTGCTGCGCGGCCAGGTGGCGCAACTGTCAGACCCGCAACTCAAGGACTACGTCGAGACCTCGGTATATCGCCTGGCCGAGACCAGCCAGGTTCAGGACCGACGCCTCGAATTTATCTTGATCAACAGCCCGCAGCTCAACGCCTTTGCCGCGCCCGGCGGGATTATCGGCGTCAACGGCGGGCTGTTCCTCAATGCCCAGACCGAGGGCGAATACGCATCGGTGCTGGCCCACGAGCTCGCTCACTTGTCGCAGCGCCATTTCGCCAGAGGTATGGAGGCGCAGCAACGCATGCAGGTGCCGGTGATGGCGGCGATGCTGGCGGGCATTGTCATGGCAGCCGCAGGCGCGGGTGATGCCGGTATCGCAACCATCGCGGGCTCACAGGCTGCCGCGATCCAAGAGCAACGCCGCTTTTCGCGTCAGAACGAGCAGGAGGCCGACCGCATCGGCATTCTCAATCTGGAGAAGGCAGGTTATGACCCGCGCAACATGCCGACCATGTTCGAGCGCCTGATGCGTCAGTACCGGTTCGATGCCAGGCCACCCGAGTTTCTGCTGACTCACCCGGTCAGCGAATCGCGTATCGCCGACACACGCAACCGTGCCGAGCAAGCCAAGCCCGGTGGCAAGGAAGACAGCTTGCTGTATCAACTGATGCGCGCTCGCGTTGCGCTGATCTACGAAGAAACACCTGGCATCGCCGCCAAGCGTTTTCGTGCGCAACTGGTCGAGAACCCGAACTCGGATCCGGCCCGCTATGGCCTGGCCATCGCACAGATCAAGGGCGGACAGTTGAACGAGGCCAGGGAAACCCTCAAGCCACTACTCGAAAAAGCGCCGAACGACATCACCTACAACCTCACGCAGATCGACCTGGACATCACCAACAATCGACTGGCGGATGCCCAGCAGCGTGTCGATCGCATGCTGACGCTGTACCCCGGCAACTATCCGCTCAATGACGTGCGTATCGACGTGCTGCTCAAGCAAAACCGCACGGCCGAGGCTGAAAAAAGCCTTGAAGCGCTACTCAAGACCCGCCCGGATGATCCGGACATCTGGTATGTCGTGGCAGAAACCCGTGGCTTGAATGGCAACACCATCGGCTTGCATCAGGCGCGTGCGGAATATTTCGCTCTGGTCGGCGATTTCCGTCAGGCGATTCAGCAACTGGACTTCGCCAAACGGCGTGCTGCCAATAACTTCCAGCTGGCGTCACGCATTGATGCACGGCAAAAGGACCTGATCGAGCAAGAGCGAATGGTCAAGGACATGATGAACTGATCATCGGAATCGAAAAGCCCGGCGCTTGCGCCGGGCTTTTGATCACATCTGTCAGGCATTGCCTGCCTGACGCAGGCGCGCTGCCTGAGTGAAGTCCAGCATGCGCTGCAACGGGCGCACGGCGTTGGGGATCAGCGCCGGATCAACGAATATCTCGTTACTACCCTCGCGCAGGCACTGCAAGGTGCGCTCAAGCGTGTTCATTGCCATCCACGGACAATGTGCACAGCTTCGGCACGCAGCGCCGTTACCGGCCGTGGGTGCCTCAATGAAGACCTTGTCCGGGCACAACTGCTGCATCTTGTAAAAAATGCCCCGATCAGTGGCCACGATAAATGTCTTGTTGGGCAGGCGCTGCGCCGCCGCAATCATCTGACTGGTGGAGCCGACCACATCCGCCAGTTCTATTACCGATTCCGGCGACTCGGGGTGAACCAGTATCGCTGCCTCGGGATACAAGGCTTTCATGTCCTCAAGCTGCTTGGATTTGAACTCTTCATGGACGATGCAAGCACCGTCCCATAACAGCATGTCGGCACCGGTTTCGCGCTGGATATAGCGCCCGAGGTGCTTGTCTGGTGCCCAGATGATTTTCTCTCCGTTATCCATCAGGCTTTCGACGATTTCCAGCGCACAGCCAGAAGTCACTACCCAGTCAGCACGGGCTTTGACCGCTGCCGAAGTGTTGGCATACACCACGACAGTACGCTCCGGGTGTTGATCGCAGAACGCGGAAAACTCATCGACCGGGCACCCTATGTCCAGCGAACAGGTGGCTTCCAGCGTCGGCATGAATACGCGTTTTTCCGGGTTGAGAATCTTCGCGGTTTCGCCCATGAAACGTACACCCGCTACCAGCACAGTGCTGGCCGCGTGGTTATTGCTGAAACGCGCCATTTCCAGAGAGTCGGCCACACAACCGCCGGTTTCCTCGGCCAGGGCCTGAATGACAGGGTCGCAATAATAGTGAGCGACCAGCACGGCGTCCTGCTTTTTAAGCTCGGCAGCAATCTCGGCACGGTAGCGCGCCTGTTCTTCAGGGTTCAATGTCCTGGGCTGCTTCGCATCGAGATGAGCCTGCACCAGAAAGCGTTCGGAAATCTGTGTCATGTTCACGGGACCTGAAGGCGCTAGAGCGCGAAAGGCGAGTTTACACCCGAAATACAGGCAATAAAAAAGCCGGAAACCCTGATCGACGAAGGTCACTCCAGCGTTGCGCATACATCGCCCGACAAAGGCCGCGCTGTGTGCAGTCAAGCAGGTGACCGATGTTCAGCAACTATCGGCCCGGCACCTGAAGGCGCGCCGATTCTAACGGCAAAAACCTGATTTGCCAGAAGTTTCTGGCCTCACCTGCGGCAATGAGAACGGTTCTTCAAGCCCATCGGACAAGCACTTATTCCGTAACATGAAAAAGATATAATCTGTAATTATTTTCTAATTGACACATTCTTAAATTATCTTGTCTGACTCAATTTGAACATCCAATTTGACAGGTCTCACAAATGCCAGCCCCCCTGCACTTCGCCCGAAAAACTTTTCGGCAGACCATCTGGATAGCCACTTGCGCGACTATTTCGATCACCTCCGTCATGCCCGCACAGGCGGCCAGCGACGCCGCCGTGGTAACGCCCTGGGGCACCATCAACGAGCCACCCAGCCCGCCAGTCTGCAAGCAGATTCAAGCAACACTCTCCCCCAAAGACGGCTCGCTGGACAGCGTCGACGGTGCAGCGCTCGACTCCAGGCCTGATCAGGACAAAATCCAGAGCGCAATCAATGGATGCGCAGTCGGACAAGCGGTACAACTGATCAAGGGTGCGGGCGGTGCCTCGGCATTCCTCAGCGGCCCTCTGCAATTGAAATCCGGCGTAACACTCTGGATTGACGAGGGCGTTACGCTCTTCGCCTCACGCAACCCCAAGGACTACGACAACGGCAAAGGCACGTGTGGCGTGACTACGGTTGCCAATCAGGATGCCTGCAGCTCACTGATCTCCGCCAAAAACACCCACTCCAGCGGTGTTATCGGTAAAGGCGTCATAGATGGTCGCGGCGGAAGCGTGCTTACCGCCGGGGCAAACGCCAATCTGCGCAGTTGGTGGGACCTTGTTTACCAAAAGACTCTGTCCAACGTTTATCAGCAAAAGCCACGCCTCATACAAGTCAGCGGCGGAACGGACTTCGTCATCCAAGGGCTGACGCTGCAAAACGCGCCAGACTTCAACATCGTGACTGATGGCGTGACGGGGGTGACTGTGTGGGGGATCAGGATTCTGACCCCCAGTCGGGTCTACAGCGTAGAGGGCTACCATTGCCCGGCCGGTTCGACTCCCGACCAGAAGACCCCGGGCACCTGCTTTACTCCGGAAACCGTAAAGAACACGGACGGCTTCGACCCAGGCCAATCGAACAAGGTACTCCTGGCCTACTCCTATATCAGCACCGGCGATGACAACGTTGGCATAAAGTCCAGCAGAACCACTGGCAGTCGAGACCTGATGTTCGCACACAATCATTTCTACTACGGGCACGGCCTTTCCATCGGCAGTGAGACCAGTGGAGGCGTGCACAATGTCAACGTTGTGGATTTGGCAGCGGATGGCGCAGACAGCCAGGACGGCATTGGACTGAGAATCAAGTCGAACGCCAAAAGCGGCGGAACGGTAGAAGGTATTCGTTACGAAAACGTGTGCATGCGCAACGTCAAATTCCCGATGGTGTTCGACACCAACTATGGCAGCAGCAGTGGAACCTCGTACCCCGACTTCAGCGGCATTACCGTGAAGGGGTTTCATTATTTGGGTAGCCCACGATTCGGTGGTGGCAAGACGACCTTTGTCGGCTACAGCGACAACGGCCAGAAACGGCCGATTTCCATTACGCTGAATAACGTTGTTTTCGATGGAGCCCAGCCCAGCTTCACCGGGCTTACCGCGACCCACTTCACTTTGGGACCAGGGCCGTTGAGTTTCGCCAATAAGCTGGTGCCTTCGATAAAAGATGACGTCACGGTGTCCGGCAGTCCTGGAGACGGCACGCCGGTCGATTGCACGGCAGCGTTTGTTCCGATGAAATCCGTGGTGCCTGGAGCTCCGTTTTAACGGATATTATTTTCAGCCGAGGCTGCGGGGGGAATTGAAGTCCTCCGCAGACGGCTGCTCGTCTGGATGCGTATCTCACTCAAAAGATGACGCCTGCCCTCAGCTTCGAACGATTCATCGCTTGCTCTACAGATCACAGCCCCAACCAAACGCAGAAAGCCCAAAGCAGCAATCCACGCACCACAATCCGCAAAGCAAAAAAAATCCGGAAATCCTCATTTTCATGGGCCTTCCAGATTTTTGAAATGGTGGGTCGTGTGGGATTCGAACCTACGACCAATTGGTTCTGCCCACTTGGTACGCTCGTTACTCTGGAGTGGATGGAGTGATCGATGCTGGACGAAGTTACGCGTTCTTCGGATCACCTCCTCCCGGTCTTGTTTCAGAGATGATCAATTTGACTGAGGGATCGCTGTCCATCGGCACGGCGTCGTCTGGGAGCCTTGTCACTCCGTCATCAGGTAACGTAGGAATCGCACTGTCGGCGACAGTACCCAACGGCGCAGCCGTGGCTTACCAATGAGTCCATTGACGGATCGTCACAGATGCAAACACAAAGGTAGCAGAGGCGAATGCCCCTGCTGCTGTTACTTAGACTTGTTGAATTAGTCGAATCAGACGAATAGACCAGTACACGGTCTGCAGCGCTCTGATCAACTCTTCAGGTATGAATCGCAGCATGGCGATGTCCTCGCAGAGTGGATGGGATCAGGGTTAGGCTCCTGACATCTCCACACGACAGCGAGTAAACCCCCTAGAGGAGTTGACGCAAGGGGTTTACCCGCAATACTCTGAGATTTCCTAGGTCCCGTTGTATGTGTCATGTGTTGCATCGATGTTAATCGCAAGAAAATTGCATTGCCACCTGATATCGATGGTGATGCCACTAGCCCCCGCCTTGCGCGGGGGTTTTTCTGAACAAGCGTTTTTCGTAGAAATGGCGTTTTGAGGTAGCTGGAAGTATCCGGGACACCTCTACGAGCATTTCTGGCGATTTCCCATGCGCTGGCAGCAGTAGTCCAATCGGCCCTCACCAACTGACGAACGGTAGTACGCAGAGGGTCCCAAAACCAGCGGTTCTCAGTATTTGACCTTAAAAAGTCGGAGAATCCTCCGGCCGCTGGCCGCGCCGGTCATATAGCCTCGTGGTACTGATATTGGCGTGCCCCAGCCACATCTGCACCTTGGCGATATCCGCATCATGCTCCAGCGCGTTGGTAGCCGCCGTGGCTTGCAAACCATGCACACCTAACCGCTCTACTTTAATGCCCGCCACCCGTGCCCACTGGCCAACAATGGTGTAAAGGCCGTTCGCCGTGATACCAGCACCTGTGGTGGTCCCACGCATCGAGCGAAACAGCGCACCTGGCGCAGCGTCTCGTTCAACATCCCGCTCTAGATACGCTCGGCGGCCACTGGATGGAGCGGCAGAAAGCGGATCTTGCTGCCTTTGCCATGCACCCGCAGGTGTTTGATGCCACCTCGCTCCTGCAGGTCGCCGGTCTTTAGTTGCGCCGCTTCCTCCCGACGCAGGCCGTGGTACAGCAGCACGGCCAGAATTGCCCGGTCGCGCAGACCCTTGAGCGTTTCAGTGTCCGGAGCATCGAGCAGCTGCTTGGCCTGGTGATCACCAAGGGCCGGTGTCTTGCCTTCATTGCTCTCGACGCGAGGCCGTTTGACGCCATGCACGGGATTGCCGCCGGCGACCGCGTTGTTCTCCAGGAGATGATCGAACAAGCTGGCCAGCGCCGCCAGTTTGCGCCGGATCGTGGCACCGGCCAGGCCTCGCAGTTCCAACTGTGCGCGCCAGGCTAAAACGTGAGATCGGGTAACAGCGCGAAATTCCTCGGCGCCAGCCAGACCGACAAAGCTGCAGAAGTCCTGCAGGTCATTCTGGTACGCACGACGCGTGCGTGGGTTGTCGATATTGGCGAACCACTCCACTGCCGCAGGCATCGCAGCCAGGTGCTGAAACTCCGCAGCCGTCAGCCGACGCTCAGGTTGGATAACAAGCTGGGACATCTAAGCTACCTTCCAGTTTTTTGTGTGGATCACCCGGCAACGATGGACTACTTCCTCGACGCGAGGATGGCGCGGTGAGCTGGTGTAGATCTCTGTACCGTAGAAGGGAAGAGTGAATCGTCCCTGGTTTCCTAGACACCTCCAAGCCTCATAATGAGGCCCAAATAGGAGGTGCCATGAGTCGTCAGCGTTACCCCGAAGAATTCAAGATCGAAGCGGTCAAGCAAGTGACCGAAAAAGGCAAACCTGTCGCCGATGTCGCCCAGCGCCTGGGCATGTCCGTGCACAGCCTTTACGCCTGGATCAAGGTCTACAGCAAGCCCCAAGAGCAGCGTCAGCAAGACGACGATCAGCAGGCAGAACTGCGCAATCCACACGCTGAACTTAAGCGCGTGACTGAAGAGCGAGACATCTTAAAAAAGGCCGCCGCGTACTTTGCCAAGGAGTGTGGCTGAAGTACGCCTTCATCAAGAAGCACTCGACTGCTTACCCGGTGAGGCGCCTTTGCCAAACCCTCAAGGTGCACGCCAGCGGCTACTACGCTTGGCTGGCCGAGCCTCAATCTGCCCGAGCGAAAGAAGATCAACGTCTGCTTGGCTTGATCAAACACGCTTGGCTGGAAAGCGGAGGTGTATACGGCTATCGCAAAATTCACGATGACCTACGTGAGCTGGGAGAGGCATGCGGGCGAAATCGGGTCGGGCGCTTGATGCAGGCGGAGGGGCTGCGTTCGCAAACGGGCTATCGGCGGCGTCCAGGGTTTTACGGTGGAAAACCAACAGTGGCCTCGCCCAACCACCTCGCGCGGCAGTTCAAGGTCAGTGAGCCGAACAAGGTCTGGGTGACCGATATCACTTACATCCGCACCTATGAAGGATGGCTCTACCTGGCAGTAGTGCTGGATCTGTTCTCACGCCAAGTAATTGGTTGGTCAATGAAGCCAAGGATGTGCAGCGACCTGGCTATCGATGCGATGTTGATGGCTGTGTGGCGACGCAAACCACAGCAGCAAGTAATGATCCACTCAGACCAAGGCAGTCAGTACAGTAGTTCAGACTGGCAAAGCTTCTTGAAGGCCAACAATGTAATCAGCAGCATGAGTCGGCGAGGAAACTGCCACGACAATGCCGTAGCCGAGAGCTTTTTCCAGCTTTTGAAGCGGGAGCGAATACGACGAAAGATCTACACAACGCGTGAAGACGCCCGAAGTGATATTTTCGATTACATCGAAATGTTCTATAACCCTAAACGCCGGCACAGCAGTGCTATGCAGCTGTCTCCAGTAGAGTATGAGAAACGTTATTTCCTGAGCTTGGAGAGTGTCTAGGAAACCAGGGGCGATTCAGTTGTCTTGGTAAAAAAACTTGACCGATTAGGTCGCGATACTGCGGACATGATTCAGCTCATCAAAGAGTTCGACGACATGGGCGTGGCCGTCCGTTTTCTGGATGATGGCATCAGTACAGAGGGGACCATGGGAAAAATGGTGGTCACCATCCTGTCTGCGGTGGCTCAGGCCGAGCGCCTGCGCATACTGGAACGTACCAACGAAGGTCGTTTGGAAGCCAAGGCCAAGGGCGTGAAATTTGGCCGTAAACCTAAGGTGAATAAGGCCGATGTCTTCACCCTGCACGATCAGGGTGTCAGTGCGATGGAGATTGCCAGGCAGCTGAAGATCGGTCGTTCGACGGTCTACAAAGCGCTGGCATCGTGAATGAATGGAGCGCTTATTCTTAACGTACTTTAAAATGCGAGTTCAGGTTTCAGACATCTCGTCTCGCCAAGCCTTGAGGAGAGGCGACCTTCACTGCAAGCTCAACCAAAGGTCGGGCTTGTCGAGTAGCTTCCTTGACGCCCTTGGTGCCGAGCGACATTGCGACTCCGACCGCTTCAATATCTACCTGTAGTGCACGCCGCAAATCAGGGGAGGTCAACTTGTCGCTCACTCTGCGGACAAATGCATCATCAAGTACCGATTTTTCTGGTCGATAGCGACCACTTTTGATGGGCGAGACTTGCTCCTGCTGATCCGCCAGGCGTTTCTGCAATCGGGTTGTGACCTGCGTCAAAGCCTTCTCGGCTGTCTCACGCGTAATTTTGCCCGCTTCGGCTGCGGTTGAAAGATTAAACGTATCCATACGCTCTACAGCATTTCGATTTTTCGCAAACCTACTGTCCTCCGCAAATATGGCTGAACCATTTGACCACGGATCCATGACAATCGTTGAGGTGCCAGACTGGGATTCGTCGGTTTCAGCCCACACATGATCTTCCTCAGTCGATGCAGCCAAGTAGATGTTTTCATCTTCAGATCGTCCGTTTTCCTGGGCCAAAGCTCCATAGGCGAAGCTCGCTATACGAGCATGTTCGCCACAGTTGCCCGCGCCGAACACCTGGCCTGACATCGCAACAAGAACATGCCAGTTCATCTGCTCATTCGCAGGCATAGGCTCATGACCGGCGGCCTCGGCATCTTTTCTCAAGCACCTCGCTGCAAGGGTGCGGGCTCCACTTTCCAGATTGGAAAGTTGCGCATCCACATCAATATTGCCTCTTCCAAAGGGCAATGCACGGCGCGCTTCAGCCACAGCCTTGTCTGCCGGGATCAGACTTTTGGTACCTTCCTGATCCACAGGGCGATGGTCCAGCCTTCGCAACAGTAAGTAGCCGGGCAAAGAAGATGGTGTATCAGGCAGCGGTTTCCCAGCAGACGCAACGGGCGGCAACCGTGTTTGTACTGATGAATATGGATAGTTCGCACGCGCCCTATCAGGGCGAGTCTCAGAGCTTTCTGGTGGCAAGCCATGAGAGCCTTGCTGGCTCTGCGGTTGAGTTATTGATGATTGCGCCGCCTTTCCAACGTTTCCATTCGAAATGCCCGGCAAAGGTGGGGTTAGGCCAGCGTTATGTATTTTCATTTTATCTCAACGAATTAAATACTTTCATCATGCTAGCTATGTCGTCATTTGGCCGGGTCAGGTTCCCACCAAGCAAGTTCCCTAATCTATGCCATAGTCGCTGAAGCAACATTAATCTGCGCGCAGAGCTTTCACTGATGTGGAAATCCAGCTTTAGCGGCAACAGCGCGGGGAAATTCTGACCATTACGACGAGTGAAATCGCTTAGCGTACTTTAAAATCCGTTTTCTGAGGCGCCCCCCTGCATCATCGCAGGTTATTTTGCCGCTGATCCTAGGTGTGGACGCACCTTCCCCCTCTCAGGGCTTCACGTACCTCATCTGCGCGATCGTCTGAGCGTTGAGGATCGGTCCCCGCACCGTCAGCCCGTTGATTGAGCCTGGGCTCCATTGCCTGGCGCCTGACACGTGGCTGGTTCACTCACTGAGCCGGTGCTTTCGCGGCCGGGTGCTTGTGCGGCGTATTGTTGACGAACATCTCAACTTCGTCCGCAACCGGTGCCAGGCCGCTCAACACTTTGGCGAACGCGCCGACCAGCGTGCCGTGATTGGTGCGCGAGAAATACACGTCACGCGCAGGCACGCCTGCTGCTCGCAGCTTCTGCGCCAGGCCGCCGGTGTTGCGCTCTGGGTTGACCACTGTGTCGTTGCGCGAGGCCATCAGCAGCGCCGGTGGTGCGCTGGCGCTCACGTACTTGACAGGCTGCGACTCCGGAGGCGAGTTCGGGTAGAAGAACACTGGTCTCACTTCCTCTTCCTCTATGGGCAAGAAGTCGTAAGGCCCGGCCAGCCCGATCCAGCCGCTGAGAATCGACGGCGACAATCCTTCACGCACCAGCCAGCGAGGATCAAGGGCCAGCATCGCCGCGTTGTAGGCGCCCGCACTGTGACCCATCACAAACAGACGTTCGGGATCGCCGCCGTAGGTTTTGATGTGTTTGTACGTCCAAGCCACCGCCTGAGCCGAGTCATTAAGAAAGTCCGGGTAACGCACTTGTGGGTACAACCGGTAGTCGGCAATGACGGCGACGATGCCACGTGCCGCCAGTGCCTGGCCGACAAACGCGTAGTCAGCCCTGGACCCTCTTCTCCAGCTTCCGCCATAGAAAAACACCACCACCGGCGCATTGGCCGGTTTCGATTTCGGCGTGTAGATGTCCAGCATGTTGCGCGGGTCCGGACCATAGCTCAGGCCGGAAACATAGTCGACGGAGCCGTTCGGGTTCAAGTTGTTCAGCACCCTCAAGGGCGAACAGCCAGCCAGTGCAGCAAGTAATATCACGACTAGCAGTGTCAGTAAAATCGTTCGGGTCATGGTTCGGGCTCTTACAGATCATACGGATAGGGCTGAGACTACCGTAACAGGCCCCGGTTGCCACAGTGTTAACGCTATCATGGACTCGACTTTTTGATCGAGAGTCTCGATACGCTGCATCGGCTGCGCTGCGATAGCGCGCAGTTGTGCAGGGTTTAATTAGTCGAAATCAGGAAGCGAAGGCATGCTGCCGATTTTGCCAATGCTGCGTTTCTTTGCCTCGCCAACGCCTGCGCTCGCTCTTGGTAAAAATGATGCTGGTCTCTACATGCGAAGCGGACGTGAAAGTCGTCAGGCGCGGAAAGGCTGTCGAGGTTTTCGAAGTAACACGTCTTGTAAGCTGGCAGATATAGGTCCAGCGCACGGTTGATCAGCTTTTTGCGAGTGCGTGCCTGGATAACCAGACGCTCCACGTCAAACTTTTCTAGATAATGCGCTATGCACAAACCTATGAGGCAAGCTCCTACGCCGCCTCCGGTTGTCTGTGCTTTCGGGCCTTGGCCTACCGCTTGGCGCAAGGTGTGGCCTCTGATGGAGGAATGCCCCTACTGCTGAGGTTTCACTGACCCAGGTTGTGGCTACGTAAACCGTTAATGGCGCCGGCTTTTTGGTCGGATGACGTGCAGCAGCGATTCGCCGGCACGTAGGTCAATTCCACATGAGCGAAGACAAACTGATGGCCTCACGTTTGAATTCAGTGGACAAGTACGGCGTTATCATCAGACACCTCTATCTGGCGATATTCTCGCCTAAATGAGTGTCCGGAATCATTAGACCGCTACAACAGAAGGAAAACCCCTCAATTGCGCACTCTATATTGCTTTTTTTTCGTTTGCGGCATTGGCAGGCAATGCTTTTGCAGACTCAGTAACGGGCTCGGCGCCTAGCGGTGCACAGAGTTCGGCTGACCAGCGTGCCGCCGCCGAAGCGGCCGCTGCTGCCGCTAATAATCCGCCATGTACCTTCATCGTTGGACGAGGTCTGGTCTGCAATTAACTCGCTTGGCGGGTTCGTAGCGCAGAATTCTAAGTCGGCCGGGAACCACCATCTGCTCCTATCCAAAGGCCCGCCACATCGGCGTAATGCTGTTCACTTAAGCGGAGCAGCCTTACGTTCCACTGGGTACCGGGTTTTGGAAATCTTCACCGTCCTTGGCCTTCCCGGCCTTGGGCGGTGATCCAGAAACATTCATCCTACTCCTCCCCTCAGCTCGCTTAGCCTCCTTCCTGTTGCCGATACTGGATTAGCTGCTGCCATCACTATCAACTGCACCGCTATGTACTGGCAGGCAGGCTTGAACCGTATGTCCGAAGGTGCGCGGCCGAATGCTACGGCTGCTTGGCTGGCCTCCCGACGAATAATATTATAAGCCAGCAAAAGCCCCCAGACCTCCTGATAAATCAGCTCGACTTTCTTGCTGCGCAGCGTTACCGCGTTCTGTTGCATCGAGCTTTTGATATCCCTGAAGCCCAGCTCAATTTCCCACCGTTCCAGGTACAGCTTGGTTACAGCTGCTGTGTCATAGCTCTCGACAGACAGAGAGGTAAGAAGCGACCTGACTTTTCCATGGCTTTCATAGCTAACTTCACGCACCTCCCAACTCAAGGGCATCTCGGGATTTCGTTTGCGAGCCTGAGGAGAAACCTTCATCCGGACAAGACGATCATGCTCGCCGTAGCGCTCAACTTCCTCCATGACCAGATTCTTGCGAGCGGGTGTCAGCCAGTGTCGGTTCGCGCCGCCGCCAACCACGCTCAGCAGTAGATCCGCGCCCCAGAAGCCTTTGTCGAACAAGGTGATCGAATTGTCTGGAATTTGTCCCAGATACGTTTCGGCCAACCGCATTTCACTGCCCCGAAAAGGGCTGAGCTGCGCATCGAGGATGACATGCGAGCGGACATTCATCAGCGCAACGAGCCGCAGCATCGGGAACGGGGTCTGACGGTTGGTGCCGGTATTGCCGGAGCCAAAATGCTCTCTGAGCTCGGGTGAATCAGGGGTGCGCAGCAATGCACCGTCCACCGCGAAGACTTGTAGACCGTTCCAGTTATCTGCCTCGTAGCGCTCGTTGCCCCAATGCTTACCGGTCTGACGGAAAAGCGATTCAACGGGGTCAGCGCCTAGCCGTTTGCGAGCTTCAGTTACCCCACTTCGAGCCAGCAACTGATCAGAAGCCAAGCCTTGCGCGCAGATATTCAAACGCCTGGCGACTTCGTGGACGGGCTCATCACGAAACAAAGCCATGCCCAAAACGAGCCAAAGAACTTGATCTCTCGGCAAGCGGCGCCGCCGTATGGTGGCTTGCGCCGAGAGGTTCAGCGCACTCGCTACCCACTCGATTGGGATGTTCTGAGTGAAGGTGCTCAGGTCAGAAAAATTGAAGAGATCGCCGAGGTCGAGCAACTGCTGCTGAATGGGCATAAAAAAATCCGATGCCAGGGGGCCGACATCGGATTCTCTATAAAGCCCGGCTTGGACTCAAATGCTTAAGTGAACAGCATTAAGCCACATCGGCGGGCCTTTTCCATTTCTGGAGCAGTATATGCAGAGCCATGACTATGTAAATGGCGTTTCCGGTTGAAAAATAGATCAGGAGACAGGAGCCTTGTAACCGTCCGGCCAAGTCACCTAGGCGCTTCATGGTTTTACGTTCGTCCCTTATTGGTGAACGCGAAACGCGCTCCCCGGTACTGCCAAAGCCCGCGACTCGGCGGGCTGTCGCGCTACGGGATTTTCCTACGTCCATCAAGGCTTGGCGCGGACCACAGATAACTGGAGTCCCAGCCACTGTTCGTCAGCGTTCTGGATTACCTTCAAAAGAGCATCGTCCTCGGAAATGCACCAGACAAAGAAGGGCAACCAGTATTACTTTGGTGCCAAAGCGCACATTGGGGTCGACGATGAATCGGGGCTGGTGCACAGCGTGGTGGTCACTGCGGCCAATGTCGCGGACATAACCCAAGTCGACAAACTGCTACACGGTGCTGAGAACGTGGTCTGCGCCGATGCAGGCTATACCGGTGTCGAGACGCGTGAAGAGCATGCAGGACGCCAAGTCATCTGGCAGGTTGCAGCCCGGCGCAGTACCTAGAAAAAACACGGTAAACGCAGCGCGCTGTACAAAGCGATGCGCAGATCGAGAAAGCCAAGGCCCAGGTTCGCGCCAAGGTTGAGCATCCATTTTGGGTGATCAAGCGTCAGTTTGGTTATACGAAAGTGCGCTTCCGAGGCTTGGTGAAAAACACTGCTCAGATGGTGACGCTATTCGCCCTGTCGAACCTTTGGATGGCGCGTCGATATTTGCTCTCCAGCGCAGGAGACGTGCGTCCGTAATGAGGGAAATAGCTCCTGCGGGGCACGTGCAGCGGTAAAAATGGATGAAATAGGCGGCAGACTTGATCGATTGTGAACGACTACCGTTTTTTGAAAGCGGCTATGGCTCAGCAGCCTAAAAATAGCGGCCTACTTTAGACCATCCCTAGAATGCCAGTTATATGATGTATTTATCTTATAAAAGCAAAAGTTAAATATTTTTTAGTTGCATTCAGGTACATTATTTCTTAAGATTTAAGATTGCGCGCGTAAGGCGTTTGACTTAAACATAAGCTTAGGCGTTGGATCCTTTTTGGGCATGGTGCAGTAAGCATTCATTTGAATGATGGGGAATCAATTGCAAAAAATATCTGGATTAGTTTTGATTTTTTCCCTATTAACAGGCTGCGGAGTTTCAGAAGCGGAGATAAAAAATGTTATTTCTGACACCCGGATAGAGACAGAAGAGCCGATTTCAATAAACTTGGACGCTTACACGTCAGAAAAGCTGAACTCTATTTTGGAGGCCAAGGCCAAGAGCCTTTTTTTTGATAAAGGTCAGATGATTGACTTGATCTCAGCGAAATTTTTAGGAACACCGTACCGCGCCAATATGTTGCAAGGCTCAGAAAATATAACTGAGCAGTTAGTCATCGACTTTAGAGGCCTGGACTGTTTTACGTATCTGGACTACGTAGAAGCGTTACGAAAATCAACATCGCAGCAGGCGTTTGTGAGAAACTTGATTCAGACGCGCTATCATGATGGCGATGTCGACTTTTTGAAACGCAAGCATTTTTTCACCGACTGGGCTCACAGTAAAACACACGCTTTAGCGGATGACATCACTGCGCGGATTAGTTCAAATACAGTGAGTGTTGAAAAAAGGCTTAACGAAAAGTCCGACGGCCAAACCTATCTGCCTGGTTTGCCAGTAGTCGAGCGTAGTATCACCTATATCCCAAGCGATCTTGTCGATGACAAGGTTGTGAGTCACTTGCGAACGGGGGATTATATTGGTGTTTACACCAAGCTTCCGGGGCTGGACGTAACTCACGTCGGCATCTTTATAATGACGGACAAAGGCCCTGTTCTACGAAACGCATCCTCGCGAAAAGAAAATGAAAAAGTTGTGGACTCACCGTTCTTTGAGTATGTTGCGAGAACGCCGGGGATAGTTGTTTTCAGGGCAAAAAATTAACGCGCCAATGTACTGTCCCAGTGCTGAGGTGTTGATAGTGAAGTGATCGATCGCACGCCTGGTCCTGTCATTACTCATAGGCGTCGGTAGCGTTAGTCTTTCACCAAATAGCAGTCTATGGCATGTGGTGTAAGTCAGTACTTCACTTTAAACGTCGGCGAATCCTCCGGCCGCTGACCGCGCCGGTCGTAAAGGCGGGTGGTGCTGATGTTCGCGTGCCCCAGCCATATCTGCACCTTGGCGATATCGGCGTCGTGCTCCAGGGCGTTGGTTGCCGCAGTTGCGCGCAGGCCATGCACGCCCAGGTGCTCGACGACGATGCCGGCCTTCTTGGCATAGGCCTCGACCACGGTGTAGATGCCGTTGGCCGTAATGCCGGCACCGGTGGTAGTGCCGCGCAGCGAGCGAAACAGCAGACCGGGCGTCGTTGCGCGCTCACTGTCCTGCTCCAGATACGTGTAAATGCGCTCGGCGGCGACGGGATGCAGGGGCAAAAAGCGGATCTTGCTGCCTTTGCCGTGGACCCGCAGGTGCTTGATGCCGCGTCGCTCCTGCAGGTCGTGGGTGTGCAACTGCGCCGCTTCTTCGCGGCGCAGGCCGTGGTAGAGCAGCACGGCCAGAATCGCCCGATCGCGCAGGCCCTTGAGCGTTTCGGTGTCCGGAGCATCGAGCAGTTGCTTGGCCTGGTGATCGCCGAGGGCCGGGGTCTTGCCTTCGTTGGTCTCAATCCGAGGCCGTTTGACGCCGTGCACTGGGTTGCCGCCGGCGACTGCATTGTTTTCCAGGAGGTGATCGAAGAGGCTGGCCAGCGCGGCCAGTTTGCGCCGGATCGTGGCCCCGGCCAGGCAGCGTTGTTCCAGGTTGGCGCGCCAGGCCAAGACGTGCGAGCGGGTCACCACACGAAACTCATCGACCGACGCCAATCCGACAAACTCGCAAAAATCTTCCAGGTCATTTTGGTAGGCACGACGTGTCCGAGGGTTATCCAGGTTGGCAAACCACTCGACTGCCGCCGGAACGCGAGCCAGCGTCTGAAATTCGACCGCAGTAAGCCTGCGGTGATCGAGTGGTGCGCCTTTCGTCTTCTCTCTCCTGGCTGGCCGGATCGCGTTCATAAGCTGCCTCTCCAGTCACGAAAGCAACGTGGAATGCAGGGTTGTGGCTAAAATCGATGAATGGCGTAAAAGTGGTGATAACCTATTTTATCACCACTTTTCTCGAAATCGCCCCGTAAGCTTTTTTACCATTGAGTGGCTGCTTCCGGAGTATGGGAACGATTCAAAAAATTCGAGCTTCGTCTACCCTCGTATGGCCTAAGGCCTTCAGTCTCCCCCATCGAGCCTAGAAAGCCTGACTTCAACCCCGAAGAGACTGGAACAGTCGCTGCACCGGATGGGTTGCCAAATTTGGGCCGGCGGGACTGGAATCACTGCCTGACAATCAGCGCATTCAAAGATGATCGTCTCTACTTTGACAAGCAGCTGGGTCCCATCGCTCTCCGTCCATTTGCTCCAAAGCAGATTGCATCTTCTGTTACTGCATAGAACCAAATCCTCGTTATCGAATTCACGTTGACCAACATAAAGAACATTTCCACACTGACACGTACCGAACACCACAGCTTTAAACGCAAATACGGCTGTTGCCTTGGCAACTTCCTCAAGGCAATTTATTATTTTCGCAAAGTCTTCCTCTACAATCTTTTTGACCTTCTGCACAGTCTCTTGATTTACGGGGGTGTGGAGATAGGATCCGAGCTTGTTGTAATACTTCCCGAAAGTCTCTCCACGGAATTGCCTTGGTAGAACCAATGGCTTTAAAATCTGAGTCAGCAGGCCGCTCATCCCCGTTTTTTAGGGCAAATGCCAGCTCGCCACCGTTTTCATTCATAGGATCAAATGATATCAGCGCTTTCAGCATCTGATCAGGCTTCCACATACTGAGCACATTGCCAGGCAAGATATCCCCCGTACTGACGCATCTGTCTGTACACGACATTTTCCAACGCAAAACGCAACTCAAGAGCAGCATATCTTTTTGTGTGCTCGTCAGAGGCCTTCAATAGTTCCTTGGCACGGTCCAAATATGGTTGGACCCTATAAATATCCATAGCTTTAAATACCCTGATTTCTTTTATCTAACACAACTATCTTCTGTACATACTCAAGCAGGCCACCGAGCTCGTCATTGCGACAGATGCTGACCGTGAGGGGGAAATGATCGCGCGCGAGCTGATCGAGTATTGTGGCTACCGGGGACCGATTCAACGGCTTTGGCTATCAGCCCTCAGCGAAGCATCTATCCGCCAGGCACTTAACAGCGTCAAACAAGGGTCTGAAACCTACCCGTTGTACCTCTCCGCGCTCGCCCGCTCCAGAGCAGACTGGTTGATCGGCATGAACTTTTCACGCCTGTTCACCCTGCTCGGCCGACAGGCCGGGTACACCGGTGTGCTCTCGGTGGGCCGGGTTCAAACACCGCCCCTTCGCCTGGTGGTCGACCGCGATCGGGAGATCTCGAATTTCATTCCCAAACCGTTCTGGAGTGTCGAGGTTCTGCTCTGGACTGCAGGACAATCGTTCTTGGCGAAATGGGTCGCCGATGAGTACGTGGTAGATGAGGAAGGCCGTTGCCTTGATCAAGCTGCTGCAGCTGCCGCACTGGCCGCGCTGAGAAGTAGCCAGGCTGCCTCAACTGTTTCTGTTGATACAAAGCGTGGCAAGGATCCAGCTCCGCTCCCGTTCGATCTGAGCACCCTGCAGGAGGTGTGCTCTGCAAAGTTTGGGATGCGCATGGGATTCCACTGGCGTCTGGCCTTTTGGCAACGACGCGCCTCCGGTGGAAGGAGCCTGGCAGCGTGTCCAGATTGTGGACGCCTGCTCCAGGACCAGGAAGGCAATCTGATCACCGCTGAGGAATTTCAGCGAGAAGAGCGACGTCGACGCTGCGATCATTGTGATGCCGCTTTATGGACGCTGATGCGTCCGGGCAAATCGGATGGCGGCAGCCGCCGTAACACGATCCTAAAGTCGATGTGTCGCATCCCTACAATCGGACCTGTTCGTGCAGAACGGCTTTTATCTGACTTCGGCGAAGACTTTCTAGCCTCGATGCTTCTGGACAATGTCTCTGAGTTCATCAACCTGATGGACGCCAAAGGCAATTTCATCTTCAGCGACCGCCAGGCCAAGCGCATGGAGCGTGCGATGGCCAACATCGAGTTCGGGTTCGGCGAGGGAGGTTACCAACCCACCGAGTTCATCAAACGCTACCTACCTGATGGATGCTTCGACCTACTGGTCGTGGACGAGGGGCACGAGTACAAGAACAGTGGATCTGCTCAAGGCCAGGCTATGGGTGTACTTGCAGCCAAAGCACGAAAGACTGTGCTGCTGGCCGGGACTCTGATGGGCGGCTATGCAGACGATCTGTTCTACCTCCTGTTCCGGATCCTCACCAGACGTATGATCGAGGACGGCTATCAGCCCAACGCGCGAGGAAGCATGGCACCGGCGGCGATGTCCTTTATGCGGGATCACGGGGTATTGAAGGATATCTACACCGAGCGTGATGGCAGCACTCACAAGACGGCCAAAGGCAAGAAACTCTCCGTGCGGACGGTCAAAGCACCGGGCTTCGGCCCGAAAGGCATTCACCGCTTCGTTCTACCCTTCACTGTGTTTCTGAAACTCAAGGATATCGGCGGCAACGTGCTACCTGGTTACCGGGAGGAGTTCATTGATGTACCGATGTCTCCAGACCAGGAGGCGGCTCACTGTAAGCTTGCCCAGACATTGACCGTCGAGCTTCGGCAGGCGCTGGCCCGTAGAGATACGACGCTGTTAGGGGTGGTGTTAAACGTGCTGTTGGCATGGCCGGACTGCTGCTTTCAACCTGAGGTGGTGAAACATCCTCGATCCAGAGACACGTTGGCTTTCGTGCAATCGATCTTCGAAGAGGATGAGCTCATGCCGAAGGAACAGGCCCTTCTGGACCTATGTCTTGCTGAAAAAACCCGAAACCGCAAGGTTCTGGCCTACTCGGTTTACACAGGTACCAGAGACACCACAAGCCGCATGAAGCGGGTGCTCGAACAATCGGGACTTAAGGTGGCAGTACTACGTGCATCAGTGGACACCGCCAGGCGCGAGGACTGGATCCTTGACCAGGTTGATCGAGGCGTCGACGTACTGATCACCAACCCGGAGCTCGTAAAAACAGGTCTGGACCTGCTGGACTTTCCGACCATTGCGTTCATGCAGACGGGTTACAACGTCTACACGGTGCAACAAGCGGCGAGGCGGTCATGGAGGATCGGACAGAAGCAGGACGTGAGAGTGATCTTTTTCGGCTACATCGGCAGCTCTCAGATCACCTGCCTGCAGCTGATGGCCAAGAAGATCGCCGTGTCGCAGAGTACCTCAGGGGATGTTCCAGAATCCGGGCTGGATTCGCTGAATCAGGATGGTGATTCCGTAGAGATGGCACTCGCCAGACAACTCATCAACGCTTGACCATGGCCACCTTCGGGTGGTCTTTTCAGCTCTTGATATGCTAGAAAGCATCTTCAAACAAAAAACTTGACGATGATACCTGAGCAAAGCTATTGATACACCTCAGAGCCTACATGAGTCACTTGTAGGAATATTGAACGTTTTTTATGTCACGCAATGGATTATTCAGCGCCAACGCTGATCAAGGAGCGAGTTTTGAATTACGTGGAAAGAGTCAAAGATACCCTCAGAACATTCGCCACTGAAGAAGTTAACAATTCGATAGTATTGAAAGGGGCATGGGGAACAGGTAAAACTTTTTTATGGGAAGAAATTGTTAAGACCAATAGCAAGTATTTTAAAAATCGCAACTATAGCTATGTCTCACTATTTGGAATCAGCACACTTAAAGATTTAAAGCGTGCGTTATTTGAGAATAAAGTCTTTCGGGAAAGCGCCATTTCCAAGCCTAGCGCACATAGCTTTCGGGAAAGCTTAAAAGATCTTAAAGACGACTCCCCAGGCTGGATACGAAAAGGATCGTCCCTACTGAGCGATTTCACCGCATTTGGATTTCGCGGAGTAGGACCAGCGATTGAAGCCTTGCAGTTCTTTAGAGTAACAGATACACTAATTGTCCTAGATGACTTTGAACGAAAAAGTTCAACACTCTACGACAAAGAAGTTCTTGGATTGATATCGCTACTCTGCGAAAGCAAGAACTGCCGAGTACTCATGCTACTAAACGACCAAAACCTGAGTGATGAGTACATTACCTATCACGAGAAGGTATTTGACTATGAGATCAACTTTAAACCTGCACCTGAGGACGCAGTATCGATAGCATTCGAAGAACATGTACATGAATATGAAGTACTAAAAACTAACTGCATAGCGCTGGAAATCAACAACCTCCGCTTATTAAAGAAAATCAAACGTTTCGCGGATATAATTTTGTCATCTCTTAAACGGGGCGAAGCTAAGATCCTAGAACGGGCTTTTTTGGTATTGCCATTGGCGATCCTGGCGATCTATGGTGGCAGCACTGCAAAAATCGATTTGGATTTCGTTCTGTATGGACGATCTAAGCCTCTCCCCGACCCAGGAGATCCTGACCCAGTAGCACAACTGAAGCGGGCTGAGGGTCAAGCAAAGGCTCAACTTTTAACAGATTACGGCCTTACAACAATTGACGATTTTGACTTATCCATAATAGATCTTGTTCGAAATGGCTACCTGGAGCCAACCAAACTTGAAAAATTGATCGAACGGTTTAAACAAAAAATCGAGCACGAAAAACATGTTTATAAACTCCGCGATGCATGGGATCAGTACCACAAGTCTTTCCTAAACAATGAGCCAACAATTATAGAGGCATTCTCAGAAGCGATCCGCTCGGGCTTAAACTTCCTGACCATAGACGAGCTTAACTCTGTTGCAGATCTTTACTATGAGCTTAACCGTGCAGATGAGATTAACACAACAATAGATCAATATGTCCTGGAGATCATTCCTAAATCCGACCTTGAAGATGAGAATGATATATTTAACTGGCCGACAAACCCTCACTTCGCCCGAAAGCTAAAAGAGCACTTTAGCGGAGTGAATCGTCAGAACAAAGTCACTTTCGAGGAGTTAATTGAGCTAGCCATGCATGCGAAAAATGGCATGCAGACCAGGGGCATACTGGAGGGTATTTATCAAGCAAATGAAGAGGAATACATTTCGTACTTCGAGTCACTTGACAACTCGAACCTCACCAAAATCGTCCGCATGCTGTTAAAGTGCGGACAAGTAACCACATCGAATGAAATCACACAGGAAATGTACGAGCGAGTCTTCATCAAAACATATCGAAGTTTGTTAGAACTGGCTTCACGCTCACAGCTCAACAAATCAAGAGTGAGTAAGTATCAAAGTTTTGAAAAGCTCTATCGGAGTCTGGAGGATCAATATCAGAAGCGAGCTGCTGAGCGAGAAAGCTCATCTGATGCTCTCTCCGAGGATTAACTACCCGTACAGTAGGTCCGGAACTACCTTCCTTTCGAGCGCAATCAGAATACTTGGGGTCGGTCAAATCCATCCGGTTGCCGCGCAGGAAATCAGAAGGCTCATGCGCAACCCTCAAAATTTTAAACCCATTCAGACCGGGAAAGGGTTTCCTGCTGCTTCAGGTCTTCGTTTTTGCGAACGTGCCTCACATCTTGAGTGAGGTCCTCCATGAAGCTGCCATTGCGCCCTTCTCTTTCCAGCGCCACCGTACTGCAAATCCTGGCCGTGATCGTCCTGATCGGCATTCTGGTCTACCAGCAGTGGCAGATTTTCCAATTGAAAACAGGTTTTGAATCAGCTGCAAACCTGGAAACCGTCAACGCCATCACCCAACGCATCAACGGCGTGGATGACCGGCTCGATGCCGCCAGCCAGCTGAAGCCCGTAACCATCGATGATTTCAGGGCCGCCCAGCAGGCGCTGTCAAACCGCATCGATGCCGTTCAAGCCCTCCTGAAGCAGGTGCAGGAGGCGGCGAAGGACGCTGCCCAGCAGGGTGCCACAATGGAAGAAGTTGTGGTCATGGGCGCTCGGATCGAGGAGCTGCAGGTGAAACTCCAAGACCTGCGTGCGGCTAAACCAGCATCTGTGCAAATCACGGCAGCCAAGCCAAAGACTCTACCCCCCTCCCGCAAATCAACAGCAAAAACCAAAGTTCCGGAGGCTCCACCACCGTTTTCGGTCGTGGGTGTGGAGTACCGGGGAGGCGAACGTTTCTTGTCAGTTGCCCCGCCTGGCAGCACTCAGCTGAGTCAACTGAACCTGGTGCGCCCGGGCGACATGGTCGCGGGGAGCAACTGGCAGCTCAACAGCCTGGATGACTCGCGCGCCCTTTTCAGCATCAACGGCTCAACCCGCATTCTGCCCCTGCGCTCTTAGAGGTTCACATGTCCATTTACACCTTGCGAATGTTCACACTGACGGGAGTCATCCTGCTCATAGCAACTGGCATGGCCAACGCCGCAACCAACAGCTCTGCACAGTCCACCAGTAGAGAGCAACAGAGCGCCTTACTGGACAGCCAGTCGCAATCGAGCGACGAGATGCGGGCACGAGACTGGAACCTCAGCACTCAGGAATGGCAGCGCTATCAAACGCTGATGCAGAGTTCACGAGGTGTGTATTCCCCCGGGCTGGATCCGCTGACTGCGTTGGGTATCGAAGCCCGCAATGATGAAGAGCGCCGGAGGTATGCAGAACTCCAGGTCAAAGCCGAGGCGCAGCGCACTGCAAAAGAATTAGCGTATCAACGCGCATATGACGATGCCTTCAAACGCCTCTATCCCAATCTGATGCCCATCGCCAGTTCCGCGCCACAAGGGGCGGCCGCGAGCCCAGCCAACCAAGGCAACGGTCGATTGGCAGTATTCGTTAAGGACGACTGCCCGGAATGCTCAATTCGGGTGAAGGCCCTTCAAGCTCAAAAGCAGCCGTTTGACGTGTACATGGTGGGTAGCCAGAACGACGATGAACGAATTCGCAACTGGGCGATTGTCTCGGGGATCGACCCTGCGAATGTCAGAACCCGACAAATCACCCTCAACCATGACGGTGGGCGTTGGCTTGGCCTGAGCTTGGGTGGCGAGTTACCGGCCGTTGTGCGAGAGGTGAATGGGCAATGGCTGCGTCAGTGACGTGGGCAGGCCTTGCCCTGCTGTGCTTCGCGTTGACAAGCCATGCAGCCGAGCTTCCGCCGCCGGCTTATCAACTGGCTGCTCACGCCGCGAACATTCCGTCGGAAGTGCTCTACTCGGTGGCACTGCAGGAAAGCGGGACGCCACTGCGGGGCCAACTGGTCCCGTGGCCTTGGACGCTGAACGTTGCCGGCGCTGGTTATCGTTTTGCAACCCGTGCCGATGCCTGCACCGCACTTATCATCGCACTCGCGCAGACGGGTCCCAAGCGGGTCGACGTCGGATTAGGTCAGGTCAACATGGGCTGGAACGGCCAGAGATTTAAATCAAGCAATCCGTGCGACGCGCTCAATCCCTACAAGAACCTCGATGTAGCTGCACAAATGCTCGCCGAACTGCGCGCGCTTGGCGGTGACTGGATCACCGTAGCCGGACGCTATCACCGGCCTGCCGGCGGCGCTCCAGCCGCCAATTACCGCAAGGCCTTTGCCAAACATCTCAGCCGGGTAACCGGCATCCAAATGCTGGTGACCAATCCATGACCCGATCAGTGATCCTCGGCGCAGCGCTCTGCCTGCCATTTATGATCTGCCAAGCTGCAGAGCTCACCGTGGTTGAAGACAAAGGTGGCGACTCAGCGCTGCCTTACTATCGATCTCTCAATCCCGAGCCTTCCTCTTCTGTCTCAAATGACCTGACCTCGCAACTGGATCCTGTAGCAGCACAGGGATTGCCGGTACGCACCACTCGAATGACTCCGGGGACAGTTCAGGGCCGGATCATCAACGCGCCAGGCCTGCAGCCTTTGTTCCTGATCGGGGACGATGAAACTTCACGCCGATGGCTACAAGATCGCGGTGCGGTGCTGAAGCAGATGCAGGCCGTAGGACTGGTGGTCAACGTGGCCACACAAGAACGACTTGCCGTAGTCAGGAGTTGGTTGCCCGACGCGCTCGTGTCCCCCGCATCAGGTGACGAGCTTTCTCAACGACTCGGCCTGAATCACTATCCGGTGTTGATCACCCCAACCGCCATCGAGCAATAGGAGGTCGGGTTATGGCTCACGATTACGCCATTGAATCACTGCTCAGACCTGCCGTAGAACTGTACACCGTGTACGTGTGCGCTGCAGGTGCATTCCTATGCGTGTTCGCTCCTTGGGCGTTTGCGCTTACTCCGCTATTCGGCCTCGTGACCTCCGCAGGCTTTCTCGCTTTAGGTTTAGTGCGTCTGAAACAAGCATGGCAGGTGCTGCGCTATCGCCGAAACATCCGTCGACTGCCTCATTACACGATGACCAGTAAAGAAGTGCCGGTCAGCAATCAACGTCTCTTCATCGGTCTTGGCTTTCGCTGGCAGCAGCGCCACACCCAGCGGCTGATGGACACTTACCTGCCGAAGTACGCCAGCTACGTTGAAGCCACCCCACTATTCCGCGCCGCGCGTCGTTTTGAGGAAAGAGCTGAGTTCGCTCCATACCCGGTCCGGCTTCTGGCCAAAGCCACATCATGGGATGTACCCATCAATCCTGTGCGACCTCTGCCACCCGTCGGCGGCTTGCCAAGGCTGCACGGCATCGAGCCATACGAGGAGAATGTCTCTCTCCCTTTGGGTGAGCGAGTAGGCCATTCAATTGTCCTGGGCACTACCCGTGTCGGAAAAACGAGACTGGCTGAGTTTGAGTTGTTCATCACTCAGGACATTAGGCGTAAAAAACACGGCCAGCATGAGGTCGTTATCGTCTTCGACCCGAAGGGCGACGCCGATCTGCTCAAGCGCATGTATCTCGAGGCCAAACGCGCCGGACGCCTGAATGAATTTTATGTGTTCCACCTGGGCTGGCCGGATCACTCGGCACGCTACAACGCCGTTGGGCGTTTTGGCCGGATTTCGGAGGTGGCCACCCGGATCGCTGGCCAGCTCTCCGGCGAAGGAAACTCGGCTGCATTCCGTGAATTCGCCTGGCGTTTCGTGAACATCATCGCACGCGCCCTTGTCGCACTGGGCCGCCGACCAGACTACCTGCAGATCCAGCAGCACGTGATCAACATCGAAGGGATCTTCCAAGAGTATGCCTCTAAATACTTTGATGAATCTGATCCAAAGGCTTGGGAGGCGATCGTCGCCATTGAGGGCAAGCTCAACGAAAAAAACGTACCGTTCAACATGAAGGGCCGGCCGTTCCGTGTGGTGGCCATCGATCAATACCTGTCTCAGACGCGCGTGGCAGATCCAGTGATGGATGGACTGCGCAGTGCGGTCCGCTACGACAAGACCTATTTCGACAAGATCGTCGCTTCGCTGCTGCCGCTGCTTGAGAAGCTGACAACAGGTCGCATGGCGGAACTGATCTCGCCTGACTATCAGGACGTGAACGATCCTCGACCGATCTTCGACTGGATGCAGGTGGTCCGCAAAAAGGCCGTGGTCTATATCGGCCTAGACGCCTTGTCGGACACAGAGGTCGCCGCTGCCGTCGGCAACTCGATGTTCTCCGACCTGGTCTCAGTCGCTGGCCATATCTACAAGTTCGGCGTCGACGACGGACTACCGGGCGGCGTCCCTGGCACCAAAGTGCCTATTAATCTCCACGCCGATGAGTTCAACGAGCTGATGGGTGAGGAGTTCATTCCGATGATCAACAAGGGCGGCGGTGCCGGCATGCAGGTGACTGCGTACACCCAGACCATGAGCGATATCGAAGCAAAGATCGGCAACAAAGCCAAGGCCGGCCAGGTGATCGGCAACTTCAACAACGTGTTCATGCTGCGAGTCCGCGAAACGTCCACCGCCGAGCTGCTCACAAATCAGTTGCCCAAGGTTCAGGTTTTCACGTCGACCCCGGCCAGCTCGGCGAATGACAGTGCAACGGGCAATACCGCGTTCACGTCCTCCAGTCATGACCTGGTACAGCAGGTCAGCGTGCCGATGATTGAGCCAGCGCATGTCGTCGGCCTACCCAAGGGCCAATGCTTTGCGCTCATGGAGGGCGGCAATCTGTGGAAAATCAGAATGCCTTTGCCTGGGCATGATCCTGATGAGGTGATGCCGGCAGATCTGCAGGCTTTGGCGGAAAGCATGCGTCAGACCTATCAGGTGGGCAAGGTCGACGACACCGGTTGGTGGTCAGCGCCTGGTTATCAGACGCTCAACGAGTCCCTACCTGCAGATCTGCTCGACGACTTCAAAAAAATCGCTGTTGCACCTGAGGATGCGGCATGACTGTCGGCAGGTTGAGCGATTGGCAGGGAGGCATCTGATATGGCTGACGTTGCCGATCGCGCGAAACAGCAACAAGACCACGAACAGTCGTTCATAGGATCTCTCTTCACCCTGCCCTTCCGATTCGCGGCAGTGATGTTCCTCTCGCTGGGGGGAGCCATTATCGTCGAATGGATCTGCATGTACTTTTTCTGGCCAGAGGCAGGTTGGCAGCATGCTCGCGCAATGCTCGATCATGAACTCAGCTGGCTCTCTAAGGGGTTCCTGCAGAGTGTGGTTGTTCAAGAGCCTGGCCGAACAGCGACATGGCTGGTTCAAACTACGTATGACTGGCTGGTGGTCAAGACTGGGCTTCAGGACTGGGTTCAACACACCTCTGATTATGCAGCGGCAGGACAACAATCACGCGGTTTCGATATGCGCTACATGCTCGGCGTGGGAGTCAGCAAGTTTCAGGATTACGGCCTTGCGGCGCTCTACACGACACTGGTGTTTTGCGTGCGCCTGGTGATCCTGACCCTCGCAATCCCGTTATTCTTGATGACGGCGTTTGTTGGTTTTGTCGACGGGCTGGTGCGCAGAGACTTGCGGCGGTTCGGTGCCGGCCGCGAGTCCAGCTACCTGTATCACAAAGCTAGAGCAACGATGGTGCCGCTGGTGATCATCCCCTGGAGCCTCTACCTGGCTCTGCCATTCAGCGTGAGCCCATTGTTAGTGCTCCTGCCATGCGCGGCACTGCTCGGCCTGGCGGTCAGCATTACGGCGTCCAGCTTCAAAAAATACCTTTAGGTGCCCTCCATGCAATGGACAGAAGAACAACTGCCAGCTATTCACTCTTTCGCGAAGAAGCTACTGGTCCAGGCGTTTGCCGGTACCGGGAAGACAACGACACTCGTAGGTTACGCCACGCATAATTCGTCGGTCAAAATGCTGTACCTCTGCTACAACAAAGCCGTTGAGATCGCAGCAAAGAACCGTTTTCCACGCAACGTTACCTGCAAAACAGCTCACGGCCTCGCCTACGCTGTCTATGGCAGCCAGTACAAACACAAGCAGGCTGGCAATCTGCGTTTGACCGACATCGCGAGGACGATCAATACGCAGGATTGGGAGCTGGCCAAAGACATCGTTTCTACCCTCAATGCTTTCATGGCGAGCAAGGATCTGGAGCTGCTGGATGACCACTTTGTGCGATTCCAAAGCAATCGCACACTGACCTCGGTCCAGCAACAGTACATGAACAAAGCACTGAACCTTACTAAGAGCGTTTGGGAGAAAATGGTCGATATCCACGACCGCTTAGTCCCCATGACGCATGATGGATATCTGAAGCTCTACCAGATGAGCCAACCAGATCTGAGCCAGCGCTTCGGTGCGATCCTGCTTGACGAAGGGCAAGACGTGAACCCGGTCATTGCGAATCTGGTCCAGATCCAAAAAATCACACAAGTCACCGTCGGTGATCGACATCAGCAGCTCTATAGGTTCAGAGGCGCTGTTGATGCGTTGAACAGCCCCGCAATGAAGGACGCTGAGAGACACTTTCTGACTCAGAGCTTCAGATTTGGGCCGGCAGTTGCCTACGTGGCCAACGTCATCCTGTCCTTCAAAGGTGAAAAGATCCCCCTGCAAGGCCTGGGACAGCCCACGTTGGTGAAACGAGCCTTACCGGACGATCTCCCTCACCGCACCTACCTGCACCGCACTGTGAGCGGTGTGATCGAGAACGCGCTGCGCCTGGTCAACCAAAACCAGCGCATGCAGTGGATCGGAGGGATCGACAGCTATTCCTTGCGCGATCTGGAGGACCTGTTCTATTTCAGCCGGCATATGAATGACCAGGTCCAACAGCGCAAATTGCTGACCGACTATGCCGATTACGACCAGTATGTCGTGATCGCGAAGGCCACGCAGGATCCTGAGATGCTGCGGTCGATCAAAATCATCGAAAACTATGCAGATCTGCCCCAACGAATCGAGCAACTGCGTGCTGCATCTGTGACGTCGGAGCTCGATGCAACCGTGACCCTTACCACTGCGCACAGAGCCAAAGGTCTGGAGTGGGACTTCGTTGGACTTTATGACGACTTTTCTGCGGATCCGCTTTCCCCTGACATCGACGCCGGCAAACGCGACGATGAGCTGAACCTTCTGTACGTAGCTGTCACACGAGCCATGAAGATTCTGGCCGTCAACTCGTTGGTGATCGACATCATGCAACGCTTCAAAGACAACCGATCCGTAATCGCGGCCATAGTGTGAGGCTGCCCCACGACCACTTTTGAACACACCCAGACCTTCGTTCCCCTCCCCTACAAAACCGTGACCAGCGGCGTGTTTATGTTCAAGTCGACAGATGAGACAACGCAACCGGATGTTGAGAGGTATATGAGCGACCCAGAAACTCTGGCCGTATTGAATCGCCACGGCAGAGTAAGATGGGAGCTGGAGAGCGTTCAGCAAATCAATCGTGGCCATGAACAAATTGGCAATCAAAACGCACAGGGCTGGGCGTTTGGCTATGCAATAGGCTTCGGACTTCTGTTCATTTCCAAACGCAAAATTAATTAGTCATGCAGAACCAGTACTTTAATGTTGATGGACCGACAGCGTAACTCATCATTTATTGACTGCCCTTACAAGAAATCCAATCTATATTTGAGGGACGAGTCATAAATTATACCCGTCCAAATATAGTTACCAGCCCATGGGGAAACCCGTATAGCTGGGTAGCTTCGCTAGACTTTAAATCTGTTAGTCATTTCCTGCAAAGTCGCGCTGACTCTGGCTAATTCAACGCTCGACGTCGCCGTCTCTTCACTGGCAGCAGCCGTTTGGTCTGAAATATCCCTGACATTTGTTACGCCTCGGCCTATTTCTTCACCAACATTACTTTGCTGCTCAGTGGCAACGGCGATCTGTTCGTTCATAAGCTCAATCTCATGAACAGATGCAGTGATGTTCTGCAGCATCTCACTAGCTTGGTTAGATAGCTCAACACTGCTATCTGTAAGTGCAAGATTTTGCTCTAAAACTTGCCCCATATGATCGGTACTGGTTTGCAGTTCATTTATAAGCAAAGCGATTTCATCTGTTGAAGTGCGGGTGCGCACGGCTAAGCCTCTTACCTCGTCCGCGACTACAGCGAACCCGCGTCCTGCCTCCCCAGCGCGCGCAGCTTCAATGGCCGCATTCAACGCAAGAAGATTCGTCTGATCAGCCACTGTTTTTATTACATCGAGAACGCCACCAATGCTTTGAGTATTCCCTCTAAGCGTCGCCATTGCCGTTCTGGTAAGGTTCATCTCGAGCGCCAAAGCTTCTATCTGAGAGCGAGTCCTGTCAACGACTTGCCCACCTTTTTGGGCAAGTTGACTAGCGATTTGCGCAGTGTTTACTGCTTGAGCTGCATTACGGGATACCTCATGGGTAGTGGCTGTCATCTGCTGCATCGCCGTTGCAATTTGCTCAGTCTCCACTTTTTGCGCGCTCACGCCCGCGCTGGTCTGCTCCGTTACTGCTGAAAGCTGCTCTGCCGCGCTCGCCACCTGCACAATTCCGTCTTTCATCTCCCCTATCAAATTTCGAAGGCCGGAAGTCATGCGCAACATGCTGCCCTGCAACGCGCCTAGCTCATCGCCCCTAGTAACCTCTGCCTTGTAAGTAAAGTCCCCCTGTGCAACGATCTCAACGATCTCAACAGTTTCCTTAAGAGGATGAACAATTGATCTCGTGATCAGCCATGCAGCAAGAACACCTAAGAAGGCAGAGAGAGCTAGCCAGAGCAAAATTTTCTCCTGTGCGTTCTCTGCATCGGATGCACGAAGCTGCACTTGGATAGCTGTCATTTTATCAGTTATACCTAGAATGGTGGCAATGGAGGCTGTGATACCGCCTTGAGCCTCATCGACTTTGGCTTGAGCTGCGACTAAAGCTTCAAGGTGCGCACTGTAGTCAGCCAATCCTGCAGCCAACTCTTGAACTTCAGCAACGGAAAGACTTGTACTTTTGAGCGTGTCGATAATTATCGCCACCTGCCTTATTGCCTGACGAACAGTATCCTCCCCGCTTTTACTCGGAGATGCTGTGTAAGAGCGGAATGCGGTTTGCATCTTCTGGACAGAGATGAAAAGTGCCGGTAGTTTCTGACGATCCGCTGCATGTTCGCTACCATCGTTGGCTGCCTCTGCTATCTTCATTAATGAAACGTTAACAGCTTCACCCAAGCTCCCGACTACGGCCCGTAACTGCTCACGTTCTCGAGTCGACTCGACCGTTCTATTATAGAAGCCACGATAATTCTGCATCGTTATCTTGGCTTCCTGAATCAGCGCAACATTATTGGATGTTTTGAAACTCGGCGACATATCCGTCAACTGACGCTCGGTCTGCTCTAGTGCCCCCAACCATTTTGATGCCTGAGCGTCATCTGCCTTTAGAAAATAAACTAAACGCTCGATACGCATATCTCGAGCAAGAGAACTAAACTTACCAATCTCTCCAGACAATTCAGCACGACGCTTCAAAGTATCAGTGGCTACCGTACCGGTGTATGCCATAAGTATAACCATTATAAGCAGCAGTCCAAAACCGATGAGCAGCTTTGTTCTAACCGCGACACCACTTAACAAACCTGACGTTGAGCTCGACATCTACTTTCACCATTAAAAACTTATTAAAAAATATCTTTCTAATACCACATAGCTTTAGCCATCAGATCTTATCTAAAACATTCGTCCTGTAGGCAGCCTCCATGAACAATATTCCACGTCTATGAATATCAAGCACAGCGGCGTCAGCCGCACCAGCATCGAGGCATTTGAGTAAAAGCTCGAAAATATATTCATATTCCAGGCAGCAAGGGGCCGAGGCAGGATAAGCCTACACATAGTCGATTTCTCGCAATTTATATAAAAAAGCCGATCCTTGGCGATTCGCCATTATGTCGACAACCACGTTGTTTTCTATAATTTTTTTCAGATGTCGACGAACGGCAAAGCAATTTTTTCTAGCACAGATTATGAAGCTTCAAAAGCTTGAGCTCATAAATTTTTCCCAAGAAAATATTTGCAGGATTCAATTCAAAGTGCTTCCCATCAACCATCTCCGGACATTGATGTGCTCTACAAATAAAGCTTCGGAATGCGAGGGGAAAACCTCGCTCCTGAACCCCCCTCAGACCTAAAAAGGGTTTCGTACTGATTCCATCCGGGCCGATGGGCATGCTGTGGACATAGATTCCTACAGCTTCCAAGGCCCGCGACGTGAAAATCAAACTCCCTGCGATCAAACCAGCGTTTTCAAGCATGCAGATCTGCCTGTCTGCAGTCCTCATATGCACACCGCTGTTTTCCTCGCATGCCCGAACAGCCGGTACGGCTTCCGAGCAAGCCAATGTGGAAGTCATGATTCGCCAGCTCAATGCGCTAGAGGCCGTTGCGCAGCGCAGCGCTGACCTACCCAGTGAATCGGCCCAGCGCTATCACCTGGATTACTCCAGATTGGTCAGCGATATCGCGCGCATTCGCCAAGGTCTGCAGGATTATCTGACTCCCTCCCGGGCACAGCCCCGCGACCCAGTCGAGATATCAGGCCAATACAACGTCAGCGGTGATCACACGCGATGACGATGTCCTCCACCCAGATCAGTGCCTTTCAGGCCGCTGCCGGCTTTTCACCGGCCAACAGCAACACGCTGTGGGCCGGGCTTGCTATGGGCATCCTCATTCTCTGGGGTGTCTGGGTGTTTACAAGCATTTATCGCGGTTGGGCGACAAGAAACCTTGCAGCTCCAGCGGCTGCAGTAGCAGCAACTCGCTGGGCAGTCCTGTTCATGATTATGACTTTCATGCTGTTGAGTTGATTTTTCCAAGGAGACAAAGATGACGCTGTATCTATTATTTTCCCAAGCACGTGCCCTTTTTCAGTCCCGCCGCTCAATCGTCCTCATGGCGGTAAGCCCAAGTAGTGCTTTTGCAGCGCTACCAGGCGCGCAGGCCCCAACTCGCGGCACGGGGACCAGCTTCATACAGACGATTCAAAACTACGCGTTTGATGGCTTCACACTGCTGGGGTTGTGTCTCTGCGCTTACGGCATCGTGATGGTCGGACGCCATGCACTGGGCGTCTTCCACGAAATCCACATGGGCAAAGCCAAATGGGCTGACTTGGGCAGCACGGCCATAGTAGGTGTGTGCTTGATTGGCGTCACGATCTACCTGGTCACTACAGCTTCCAACATCCTTTGAGTCGCAGAGGCTTCCATGACTGAGCTCCAGCAAGATCAGCATGAAGACGGCACCCTGCGTTTTCTGCCAAGTCGCTTAAACAATCAGCCTGTGGTTATTGGCGGCCTTACGGCGGACGAGATGTGGGTGACCGTATTTGGCTGTAGTGGGTTTGGCTTTGTGATTGGTCTGCCGCTGGCCTTCATGATCACTCCATCCATGCCGGTGGTGTGCGCCCTCGTAGGAGGAGTATTGGGAATGCTCATCGCATCTCGGGTCTTACGACGTCTTAAACGCAGTAGACCGGAGACATGGGTCTACCGCAGGTTGCAGCTACAGACTGCAATGCTCGGTCCGACCTCATTCAACAATGCCAACCTGATCCTTCGATCAGGCAACTGGACTTGCCGTCGGAGCGAGCAACGATGAGCCGTTTTTTGAAGTTGGCGGACTCCCAACGTGCGCACATCAATAGCTTGAGGATAGCGATTGTATTGCTCGCGCTGGTGGCAGCAGGTCTTGGCGTCGGCTGGTGGAGTGCGCCGAAGCAATTGACCGTTCATGTCCCGCCAGATCTGCGTTCTGGAAGCACACGAATGTGGTGGGATGTCCCTCCCCAGTCGGTATACACATTCGGCCTGTACATCTTTCAGCAGATGAACCGGTGGCCGGTCGACGGCGAGCAGGATTACCAGGCAAACATCACCCGTCTGGATGCTTACATCACCCCGTCTTGCAAGCATTACCTGCAGAGTGATTTTGAACTGCGCAGGTCTAGCGGTGAGCTACGCAAGCGAGTCCGGGGCGTGTACGAAATTCCAGGTCGGGGCTATGGAGATTCGCCAGAGATCCGGACGGTGACCCACTCTATCGACGATTGGACTGTCACGCTCGATATCACAGCAGACGAGTATTACGGCGGGCAATTGGTCAAGCGTGCCCTCGCGAGATATCCGCTCCACGTTGTACGTATGGACGTCGACCCTGAAACCAACCCCTTCGGTTTGGCCTGGGACTGCTACAACGGCGCACCACAACGCATCGAGGGCAATGTTGAAGCTCCCGCAACTCCGTCGAAAGGAGTCTTCAAATGAGTGTTCTGCGAGTAATCACATGCTCGACATTACTGGCGGTGTTGGCTGGCAACGCCCAGGTCGCCTCGGCGGTCGAGATTCTCCGCTGGGAGCGATTGCCGCTGGCCATCCCTCTGCGCATCAATCAGGAACGCATCGTCTTCGTTGATCAGAATGTTCGTGTTGGACTCCCGCGCTCGCTGACTGAAAAACTGCGGGTGCAGAGTACGGGCGGCGCGATCTACCTGTTTGCGAAGGAAGCGATTGAGCCCACACGGCTCCAGCTGCAGAACGCCAAGACCGGCGAGATCATTCTGGTCGACATCGCTGCTACAGAGGCTCCTACGGGCCAACCAGCGTTGGAGCCGGTGAAGATTGTGGAAGGTGAAACATCATCCGCACGCTATGGAGGGGCTGCTACAGCACGCTCAGCCAAGGCCACCACGAAGAGCACGGACTCAACCAGCCGCTCAAGCGATGAAGACGATGAACCACAGGAAGTGGTCAAGCGAGAAACGCCCGTACCAGTCGTCCTCACCCGCTATGCGGCCCAGATGCTCTATGCGCCGTTGCGCACCGTCGAGCCTGTAGACGGCATCGCCCAGGTGAAGGTTGAGCGCAACCTTGATCTGGCCACCCTGCTTCCCACTCTACCTGTGAAGTCCACACCCTTAGGTGCATGGCGTCTGGATGATTATTGGGTGACTGCTGTGAAGCTGCAGAATCAGACGACGCAGCGCATCACGCTTGACCCTCGCGAGCTCATGGGTGAATTCGTCACTGCAGCGTTTCAACATCCTTACCTTGGATCACGCGGCGATGCCAGTGACACCACGACCTTGTACTTGGTCACGCGAGGGCACGGGCTGACACAGGCGGCCGTATTCTCGGCGACCCAAGCAGATCCGCGTGCAGCGCAAGGAGCGAAGCATGAAAGGTAATCCGCTGCTCAAATACCTGGTGATCCCATTCCTCCTGTTCGTGATTTTCGTCGGCATCAAGTCACTGGGAAGTGCCCCCGCACCTAATACTGAAACCCCTGCTCCAAAACTGACGGCTGAGCAAGCCAAAGCCCTTGGTGTGGAAGGCGACACGCCGAGCGACACGCTACGCACGGTCGTCGCTGAAGGACGTGAGCTCAAGCAACAAATCACCGACGTCATTGCACAGAACACTGCCTACAAACAGGACAACGAGACGCTCAAACAGCGGCTGGCAAACATTGACCAGACCGTCGACCAGCGCCTTAAAAACGCCCAGGAGCAGTTCAAGCTGGATAGTCAGCAGCAACAGCAGAGCGTGCTGGAGGGCTTGCGCAAACAGATGGATGAACTGACCCGAATGGGACAAAACAGTAATCCCAGTTCGGACCTACCGATTGGTTTGGGTGTTCAGCCTGGTGATGGCCAACAGTTCAAATCGGAAACAGGCGGTTCAGACATCGTGTGGATTGATCCACAGGACGCGACGGCCCTGGACAGTAACGGTAAACCGATCACTGCCGGCAATAGCGTCCCAGCCAGCGCCTACAGCTTTCCTACAGCCTTCGGCGAGTCCGTAGACCGAGGCCAGAAAGCGCTGACAACAGGCGCTCAGTCTGTCCGCGATGACATGGGTGGCCAGCAACAGGAACGTAAGAAGGTACGTCGTGCCTACACCCTGCCTCAGAACTCGACGTTGATGGGGTCGGTGGCCATGTCCGCGTTGATCGGCCGGGTTCCTGTTGATGGGACGGTTAATGACCCCTACCCGTTCAAGGTGCTGATCGGTCCCGACAACCTGACCGCCAATGGCATCGACCTTCCTGACGTAGCCGGTGCGGTGGCCAGCGGTACAGCATCCGGCGACTGGACCCTCTCATGCGTGCGGGGGCAGATCAAAAGTCTGACCTTCGTGTTTACCGACGGCACTGTCCGCACGCTGCCAGCACCGGTTCAGGGTGGGAGTCAACAGAACAACAACCAGAACAACTCTGGAGACCAACAACCCATCCAGGGTGGTCTGGGCTGGATCAGTGATCCATACGGCATTCCCTGTATTGCGGGCGAGCGACGCAGTAATGCTCAGCAGTACATCGGCTCACAAGCCCTCATTACCGCAGCCGGTGCTGGAGCAGCGTCGTTGATCAAGACCGAGGGAAGCACCTCCTCTTACGTCTCGAACGCTTCTGGGACGCTGGGTAGCACCGGTTTGTCTGGTAACGAGGCGATGGGAAAGATCCTGACCCAAGGAGTCACGGACGTTTCGAGCTGGGTTAACAAACTCTATGGACAAGCGTTCGCGGCCATTTATGTACTGCCTGGTGCGCAAGTCTCGCTGCACATCGATCAAGAGCTGGAAATTGACTACGAACTCAAAGGCCGCAAGGTCAAATACGCCTCAGGAGCGAACCATGCCAATGCCAACCTGGATTGATCACTTGGGGTCAGCGCGCAGCGCGCTGTTGTATTGCGTTCTCAGCGCGGGCTTGCTGACTGGATGCTCGACAAACAAAGAGCAAATGCTGCCGCATGGTCAAAACACCATGATGGATGTCTGGAACCAAGGCACGACCGGTTCGGCCGGGAGCGCTAGTGGCCGGCAGTTGCTCGATGCGCGTTCGGAGTTGCGCCGTCCAATCGATGTACGCGCTACCCAGGCCTTTCAGGACAGCGCGGCCTACACCCAGCCAGTTCAAACGACTGCCCAATCCGGATCTTGTCATGTATGTGTTTCCGCACCTTGCGGGCTCCGATCCAGCACCAGTCCCTGGCTACACCACTGTGTTCCCTCTCTATCAGCGTGTGCAATACGCCATGCCTGGCGAGCGGGTCGAGGACTACTGATGACTCTTTTTCAACGGTTCAAAAGCCGCGCGCCCCTCAATTCAGCTACGCAGACGGATATAGCGGGCGACCCTCTGCTGAGCGAGCCTTCAGCGGTCGAACTTGAACAGCCTGAGGATGATCTGGTAGAGGACTTGAAAGCTTCAGATCAAAACGATGTGGATGCTGCCCTTGAACGTTACCTGAAGCGACTGGAGGATCAGGGCATACCCGCGCCAGGCGATTGGAGAAACCCGAAGCAGAAGCCTGCCACAGTTGGCGACGTCGCCGCGCTGTACGACGTCAAGCCGAGCTTTGTCGACCTCCTTCCATGGATTGAGTATCTGCCAGTTGAGCAAGCGATGCTGCTTGAGGATGGCAAATCCTTGGCAGCATTCTTCGAACTGACTCCTATCGGCACTGAAGGCCGTGATCCCGAATGGCTTCGCAAGGTGCGCGATGCCCTGGAGAACGCGCTGCAAAACAGTTTTGACGAGCTCGATACCTCCCCTTGGGTTGTGCAGTTCTACGCCAAGGACGAAACCAGCTGGGATGACTACCTTCGGAACCTGCGTGAATACATCCGACCACAGGCTAAAGGCAGCCCTTTCTCGGAGCTGTACCTGGATCTTTTCAAACATCACCTCGATGCAATCGCCAAACCTGGTGGTCTTTTTGAAGACACCACAGTTTCAAAATTGCCTTGGCGTGGCCAGCAGCGCCGCGTGCGGGTGGTCGTGTATCGCCGGGTAGTCGGTGATGCAGCGTTCCGTGGCCAAACCCCTGCCATGCACCTGGACAACATTTGTCAGCGTTTCACAGGAGGTCTGGCCAACGCTGGCATCAACAGCAAACGGATGGACGGTTACGACATCCGACACTGGCTACTGCAGTGGTTCAACCCTCACCCTGATCACTTGGGAACGACGCTCAAAGACTTTGATCGCTTCTTTCAACTGGTGAACAAACGCACAGAGGATGCCGGCGAGGATCTCCCACTGGTCACTGGCGACGACTTCGCCCAGGGACTCTTTTATCGAGAGCCAAAATCTGACAGTCAAAAAGGCTTGTGGTACTTCGATGGCCAGCCTCACAGGGTCATCATGCTGGATCGGCTGCGCGAAGCCCCGAAGACCGGCCACCTGACTGGCGAAACACGTAAAGGCGGTGATGCCTTGCATGCCCTGTTCGACAAGTTGCCTGAGGACACTGTGTTGGCCATCACCCTGGTCATCACCCCTCAAGACGTGCTGGAGGCTCATCTTGAAAAGCTGGCACGCAAGTCGGTGGGTGACAACCAAGCTTCACTACTGACCCGCGAAGCGGTAAACGATGCCAGAAAACTGATCGGTCGTGAGCACAAGCTGTACCGAGGCAGCATCGCCTTTTACCTCAAGGGAAATGACGAAGCACAGCTCACCGCACGCAGCATGCAGTTGACCAACGCATTGCTGGGTGCCGGTATGGAACCCGTAGCCTCTGACGACGAGGTGGCCCCGCTCAACAGCTACCTGCGTTGGCTTCCTGGGAACTTCGACGTCAATCAAAAGCGAGCCATGGACTGGTACGTGCAGATGATGCTCGCCCAGCATGTTGCAAACCTGTGCCCGGTGTGGGGTCGTTCCAGTGGTACTGGGCATCCTGGCATCACACTATTCAACCGTGGTGGGGCTCCACTGACATTTGATCCATTCAACAAGCTGGACCGTCAGATGAATGCCCACATGTTTCTGTTCGGCCCCACAGGTGCCGGTAAGTCCGCCACGTTGAATAACCTGCTCAACCAGCTCATTGCGGTTTACGCACCGCGCCTGTTCATCGTCGAGGCGGGTAACAGTTTCGGCCTCTTAGGGGACTTCGCGAAAAAACTTGGCTTGACAGTCAACCGGATCAAGCTGGCCCCAAACTCGGGTGTAAGCCTGGCTCCGTTCGCCGACGCTATTCGATTGGTAAACACCCCGAGCCAGGTCAAGACCTTGGACGCTGATGACCTAGAAAGCTCTGACGAGGACATGAATGCCAAGCCCGATGAGGACGATGATGAACGGGATGTCCTTGGCGAGATGGAAATCGTAGCTCGCTTGATGATCACCGGCGGTGAGGAGAAAGAGGAAGCTCGGCTGACCCGGGCTGACCGCAGCGTAATCCGACAGTGCATCCTTGCAGCGGCCAGAATTTGTTCCGACGCCGATCGCACCGTCCTGACGGAAGATGTCCGCAATGCGTTGCGCACGGCCGGTGAAGACACCTCCATTCCGGAGGGGAGACGCAATCGGATGCTTGAAATGGCCGAAGCCATGGACATGTTTTGCATGGGCGCCGACGGGGAGATGTTCAACCGTACTGGTACCCGCGCCGACTTTTCGTACGAAACCTAGCACGGCATGTTCAGTGATGTCGCTGACGTGGCGTCCGAACTCAGCGAGAGCAATTGGGCCCGACGTACCCCTCACCACGACCGATAGGTACCGTGAACGAGAGCCTATATGTCAACGCCAACCCGAAACTGACACTTTACTCGTCGCTCCCCAGGTCAGCCCCCCCTTTGACTAATTTCGAACTTTATTTGCTGCCCGAATAGGGCAATATTTATATTGCATTCATACTTATTAAGACGCAGGAGCTGCACTCGTGCTTTGATTTAAGTGGTTTTCTGATAGGGTACTATTTCGAAAAACTCATTTTTTACCTGAATGGAGAAAAATCATTTGTTGCCGATAATCGTCAGTCAGCTGACGCGCCTGATTACTGCCATTGACAATACGCGGAGTAATTAAAACCAATAACTCTGTGCGATTTTTAGTCTTATTATTCAATCCAAACAACCATCTAACGCCCGGCAAACGACTTAAAAAAGGAACATCACTTGTGTTTAAGCTGTTACCCTGCTTAATTAGACCACCGAGCAATATAGTTTGACCACTTTGCGCGATTACTTGCGTAGCCACGGAGCGTGTCGAAATTCTTGGATTTCCATTTACAAGTCCTGTAAAATCAGCCTCGCTAACCTGCTGTTGTATATCCATATAAACTAATCCTTCCGAATTAATCCGAGGAACCACTTTCAGAATGATACCCGTCTGCAAGTACTCCACACTGCTTAGCGATGTGTCAGAGGTACCGGCATTAACTGTCGTCTGGCTGACCGGAATGTTCTCTCCCACTTGTATCTGAGCTTTCTGATTATTCATCACCACCAGTGAAGGTGCCGAAAGAACCTGCGTCAGGCCGCTGGTCTCAAGCGCGTGAATTGCGATCTGTAATTTATTGCTGACGAAAGAATAAAAGAGCGAATCGGTACTAGCTAAGCCAGCGCCGCCTGCGCCCAATGCCCCTTGTATACCTGGAGTGTTGGCTACGGTGGTACTTTTCGCGTTTCCAGCCAAACGTCCTAGATACCACTGAACACCTTGATGTAGCTCGCCAGTTAGTTTCACTTCCAGTATTCGCGTTTCAATTTGAACTTGCAGAGGCGTGGTATCTAAACGCTGGATCGCTGTTTCTATTTCTTTCCACTGAGCGGGACGAGTTCTAACTAATAATTGATTACTATTTTTCTGTGCAGAAATACGTGCGCTAGCCATAAGACTCTTTACACTCTTGCCAGAGTCTTGAGAGACAAAGTAGTCATTGCTGCTCTCTTGATCTTCGACCATGGTGGCTTCGGTGTCACTGGCTAACGCTTGTTGATCTGCCATGTCGCCGGGTATTCTGCTATCTCTAATCCCGCCGTCCATGATGCTGGTAGATTCGCCTGTAGAGCTGTCTCCATTCACCTGCGATGATAAAGAGTTTGCGCGCAACCCTGGCGCCACTTTCGCAGCAGCATCATCGTTTATTGCATCCCCCCCGTACATCTGACGCAGGTACCGGGCTAGATCTGTGGCTTTCATGTTGCGTACGTCATATACGTACATCTGTAGTTCATTACCGTCGCCTTCGTCAATGGTACGAATCCAGTTACCGACTTCGTCAAGGTAACGAGGTTGCGAAGAAAATGCCACAATTGTATTAGTTCGCTCCACGGGTAGAAACCGCACCATTCCAGCAAGAGGTAAACCGCTGACAGGACCGAAAATTTTTTGCAACTCAGGCATCAATTCACCAACAGATGCATGCTGCAAACCGAATATGCCTACTGACATTCCCTTGAGCCAGTCCACATCGAAGGTGTCGATGGTTGACTGATAGTTCGCGAGCTCGTCCGGCGTTCCTGCCAAGCTCAGCAAATTTCGCGCTGGATCCACCAGTAGTAGAGCGTTTTCTCGGGTAAACGGCTTGAGTAACTTCTGCATTTCAATAGCTGAAATGTAACGCAGTGGAAAAAGGCGCGCGGAAAGTCCAGCCATTGGCTGGGGCATTGATATCTGGGGGAATATGTTACCGCGGATCGCCTGACTGGCTGGCATAATCACGTAGCTACTGCCCTGACGGATCATTGCATTGTTTGTCCAAGACAACAGAGTCTCAAGAATTGATAGCGCTTGCAGCCTGTCAACAGGCTTGGATGTCGAGAAACTGACATCGCCCTCAACTCCATCAGCGATGCTGTAGTTTTCGTGCAGTAGGTCGCCCATAACGCTATTGACCACTGCCTGAATGGGTTGATTGGCAAAGTTAAATACAATACCGCCGTTTAGGTCATCCGAATTATTTGTATGGGGGGCCTGCTGGGCTATAAGCTCAACTGGCGTTGAACGCACGAACCTCTGCGTCCCTTTAATTACCTGCTGAGCCATAGCGTTACGATTATCAGCGGTTTTCGACATGATCGGTGGTTGTTCGCTGCTCAGGTACGCCGGCGGGCGCTGCACTCCTGTTCCTTTCAGTGCTTCAAGCAGCATCTCGCTGTCCGGACCAGAGGTAAAGGGAGTAGACACACAGCCGCTGAGGCCTGCGGCAATGGCGAGGCAGAGCACGGCTGGGCGTAACGCAGCGATATCTGAAGGAACCTTCATGGTGCGGACTCATAGGGTAGAGAGATCGGTGGTTCAGAAGAAGGCGATGGCAGTTTGAGCGCCGGAAGGCTAAGGGTTTCGGTACGACCATCTGAGGTAAAAACGGCTTGCAGCGGGGTCAGGGTTTGTAGGGTCCAGCCGTTGGGCAGGCTTTCACCCTGGCGGATTTTCAGCGCCGGGCCGTTGGTCTGCCGAATGAAGGCGACTTGCACATCACGGGTGAGGATCACACCGCTAAGGCCCAAGCCATTTAGGCTCGATGTCAGTTCTAGCTGGTATGGCGAAACATCGGGACTGCGGTCGGTACTGAACAGCGGCGTTTGCCATGTGTTTGCCAGGCTGGATAATTGCGCAACGGGTAAGCCCGGCACCTGCCGGCTGGCTTCTCTCTGACGCGGTATCACAGCGGGCAGCCAATTAGGCGAGCGAGCAACGCCGTCCAGCAAGCAGGCAATCAACAAGAGCAAAAGCATTGCAACGGCGATCAAGCCCAATTCAGGTGCTTTCAAAGAGGCGATCATGGTGCGACCAGGACAATAGTGGCCGGTTGCATGTAACCACTCACTAGCAATTGGGCAGCCAGCTTGCCTGCGCCGCCCTTGAGGGGCGCACTGGGGTTGCGGTGCAGGCTCATTTCCTCAACGAACAGATACGGCCGCTGGTACTCCAGCTCATGCAAAATCGCCATCAGCGGCTCAATGCCACACTCAAGGGTAAGGCGGACCTTGATCTGCAGATACGGCTCGCTGCCTTGCTGCTCGGGAGTGATTGGCATGAGCTGTTTCAGAGCGCAACCTGCACCGGTGTCGGCGTGGCTAGCGATTAGATCGGCGACTCGCTGCATCAAGTCAGCCGCTACAGCATTCGGATCTTGCCCTGGCAACAGGCTAGTACTTTTGTTCGAATCCTGCTGCGCCTGCGCGAGCTCTTTGCGCAGGGTATCGCCCTGCCGCAGCAGCCGTGCATAGTGCTCATGCTGAACACGCAATTGTTCGGCTTGCTCGTTGATGTCACGCAGCCGGCTAGCGAACCAGCTATCGATCAACAACCAGTAGGAAACGCAAAGCACCAGCGCCAGACCAATCAAGGCGGCGCCGCGACGCTCACAGGATGTCAGTGATCGGCGCATTAGCGGCCTCCTGATGCAAATGGGCGTACAAGGAAAAGTGTTCCGTTCCAATGTCGGCGTATGGCTGAATGACACCTTGGAGCGGCGGGTTTTCCAGCCAGTGGCATTCCGCACTGCGGACAATCAAGGCACCCGCCATAGCGCCTTGCCCACATATAGCAACTTCTGCGCTGCCATTAATTTCCATCTGGTCGACCCGAGTATCTTGGGACCGGCGAGTTTAAGCCCCGCATATTCCTTAAGCCTTGCGCAGAATTTTCGGAGTGAGCGATTTGGAACAAAATATCATCGACAAGTATCAGAAACATAAAACCAAAAACAAAACAAACATTGAGAAAACGGCCCTTAAATAATTAAAGAGCCGTTTGAAATATCAAAAATCAAAAGCAAGCTATCAATCTCAACCTTTACAACTAACATATACGGGCTTTATAACACCCAAGGCTGTTCCAGTGCCAACCTGATACAGCGGAGTTAAGGCAACAACATCCGAACTGCCTTTGCCGCTATAATACCAATAGTAATGACCATAAATTTTATGACCGTAATTCACTTCTAGCCAGCCAAATGAGCGTCGATATTTCGGAATAAAAGTTAGGAATGCCTTTTGATGTGCAGGGACATTTACAGTATACATCTGGGAAACCGTAGAGGTTTTCCCTGTTGTATATCCCTTGCTGCTACTGGTTGTGTTGCTGATGCCCAGCGTTGCACTGACAGCATCACTAAACTCCCCCTTAAGGTCAAAGCTTGCAGTCGATGACTGTGAGTGCTCAACAGTGACGGAAGAAGAGCTCTGGTACATATAGGTTATATTGAAAGAGTTTGCGACCTTAGAGTTGCAATTGTAATAAGTATCACCCACTACAACAGCTGGTCCTTCGGAATAATCATGACGCACCTCATGCCATATGCAGGAGCTCGGTTTGGTTCCGCCATTCCCCCCCAGACAGTCTCCTTGCGCATCCGGGCGCGTCCCGTCAGGTGCCCACAACGGTGAACGCCAGACGCCATCATAACCAGCAAGTGCAGACCCACTGCATAGAAGCGTCAATAAAGCTAATTTAGCCGCTACACCCTTAGTTTTCATTTTCATTTACCTGCCTCCGGGCATTAGTTACACCAACATTGTCGAAACGACGAATAAGCTTGAGTCACTATTAAGCTTTGATAGCGCTCTAGCGCGTAGGAAGAATAATTAACTTGAAAAAACGGTTGTATTTTTGCCCAACACCGTTTACGCACATCGCGCAGTTGGTGCGTGGCTGCTGGCTGGCCTCATTCTGCTAACCCGCAGGCTAGGCAAATTTGACCTCGGCTGCGTTCTGACCGGCGCGGTGCCGTGACTGCTCTCGGTGTTTGGGCGCAGCGGCAGAGTTCCAGAACGTGCTTACAACTACTTTTTGGTCATCGCTAGCACGGTGGAAAAACGAGCTGTGCTTGCTGAGCCTCAGAGTGCGCTTGTCCGGCATCAACAACATGACGCCGCTGAAGATTTTCTGACCGCCGTACTGATCGACCAGGCCTGGTAGCACTTTGTCAATGCCGTCGGTGTCAAGCAGCGGCACAGCCTGAGTGATTGCCCGAATCTGGGCCTCTAAACGGCTCAGGTCCGACAGAATACTCGTACCAATCCGAGTTACTCGACCCAGCAATACCTGCTTCTGTGCCGCACGGGCCTTTGGCGCGACCAACTGAACGATGCCGGAATGGGTGATAACTGCAATCACTAAAGCCAACACCGCAAATATTGCGGTGTAAATTGCCCCCACCATTTTAAAAAGCATCAATATATACTCCAGAGCTATCACCCTCCCGCATTTCGGCATACTGTCAGAAAACTACAGAAGATTTTAAAAAAAACCGCAGTTATAAAAAAATGCGCAGATCAATTTTAGACTTTAGGAATCTGGATAGGAAAATTGGGAGTATTCCAAAGTAAATTCAAGGCGGATTAATATCGTAAAAATAAAATTTGAGCAAAGCTATTCAATGTGACCGATGGAAAAGCAGCCCATTGATGCCATTTTGAAATGCGAATTACCCACCAAGGAGACTTTTTCCAAAGACTACAATGTAATTATTTTTATAAAATCTTGAACAAGACAATTCGCAAATTAAGAAATGTCGTATTGGACAAGTTTGAATCTATGCCTACCTATGGCACAACTTTTCATCAGCTACATATTTACCGGCGATTATTTAGGGAAGCTGGAAAACACGAACACACCAAAGCAACTAGAAAAGCCGTTAAAACACAACAACTTTCTACGATTGAACAATTCAGAGCCACCTTGACTAACTAGATAAAATTGAAAGCATCTTTCAGACAGCCTTTTGTTTGATTTTTGTTAAGCGCTAAAAAATTATACTGAGCGACTCCATCGTAGAACTGAAAAAAGCCACGATTAACGACCTATGAATCAATCGTAGTAACCGAAAACCAGTGATCAGCATGGATCCAACGCTGAGAGTCCGAGACTACATTTTTCACAATCATTGTGATATCGTTATGCCAGCACTAATAGACAAGGCCGCATTATGAGCGTGTACGAGTATGCTGATTATTCTTTTACAGAAGTTGAAGCTGTCGCAATTTTTCACAAAATGACTGGTGTCGACCTGGATATCATGAACTATCCACGCGGGAAATTTCTATACCGGCAAGAAATTTGTTCTTTTGATAACTCGTTCGTGTGCTCGTCGTCTAGCCTCACTGAGCGAAACTATGGGCTGAAAAATGAGCTCGATGGATTTTTGGTAACTTGTCCCCAAACCGGCAGCCTGACTTGGAAAACTATTTCAAGTACGTATAAAGCAAATCCCGGTACACTTGCGATCTACGACCAACGCGAGGTTCTAACTACAACATTTTCAGAGGGCATTAGGTCAAAGACCTTGCTCATTGACAACTCAGAAATCTTAAAATACTTGACACTTATTCTAGGACACGAACCTAAGGCAAGAATTCGCTTCCACAACTCCAAAGTCGAAACCTGGGAAATTCAGCACTTTATAAATCTTATTTCAATGTTTTTGACATACGTAAGAAACTCAAAAATCTCGCCGAAAAGCGTAGCCGACAGCCTGATGGAGAGCCTAGTAGGGTTTCTGTTACACAACGTTAGCAATAGTTACACGAGCATTATAACCGAGACAGAAAAATATCAGAAAACTACACCTTACGACATAAAGCATGCTGCAGAATTCATGGAATCTAATACGAATCCCGATTTAACAATCGGAGATGTTGCGACTTTCGCTGGTATCAGCGTACGTTCGCTTCAGGTGGGATTCAAGCGGTATAAAAACATGACTCCCATTCAATTCTTAAGACAACAAAGATTAGCGAAGGCAAGAGATATTTTATTGCAGACTGGCTTAGTGCAAACACCACAACATGCTGCTTTTCAAGTAGGCTTCTTGAACTACCAGCTATTCTGTAAATACTATCTTAAAAGTTTTGGAGAGCACCCTAAAACAACCTATCAGAGGGCAAATAGATGACTACCACTTATTCGCATGAACAATATTATTGAGGCTCAAAGTAATGTACCCAAAACTTTGGATCCTTTCTTGAAGTATAAATACATGTCTAACGGTTGCTACTGCGGTCACAGAGATGAGCCAGGCGGTCGACGATGCGGCTATTAACGGCACGTCTACCGCTACCGAATCGCGTTATGCGGTTGAAAAGCCTGGTCATGGGCAAGGGTTACGCTAGGCCTTCATGGAAAGAAGAGCTTTTCGCAAACACGTCCGCCATGAAGTCCATGAAAACGACAGCTCGCTTGGGCAGCAGCCTATTCGCTAGGTAAACGACTTGGATCGGCACCTGTGGCGCTACATAGTCACCAAGCAGCAACTGAAGATTGCCACTTCTTAGCCCTTCCTCGTAAAGCCATTGAGGGCCTTGCGCGATTCCTAATCCCGCATTGACGTACTCACGTATCGCCTCGGGTGAATTGATCCGCAGGCGACCGGAGACCGGGACGTCAATGTCTTTAAACCTCCAGTTCGCACCGGTAGATAGCAGAGTGTAAATAAGGCAGTCGTGTTCCTTCAGGTCATAAGGCGTAGAAGGAGAGCCACGTTTCTTCACGTACTCGCGGCTGGCTACACATACACGCTCGAACCACCCTAGTGGCCGAGCACGCATTGCGCTGTCCTCCAGGTGGCCAATGCGAATCGCGAGCTCGGCGCCCTCGTCGACCAGATTGACGTAGCGATCATTGATCTGAAGGTCTAGCGATACTTCTGGATAGATCTCCAGAAAGGTAGCCATATGGGGCACGATAAAGGTGTGCGCCAATGCAGTCGGACATGCAACGCGCAATAATCCAGACGGTGCCACATTTCCCCTCAGTGAGGACTCCGACTGCTCGACTGATTCCAGAATACGCCGCGCATCTGCGTAGTACTGCTCACCTTCCGGCGTGAGCGTCAGCTTTCTTGTTGAGCGGTGAAGGAGCCTGGTTTGTAGATGATCTTCGAGTGCCGCAACGTAACGGCTGACGTTTGGTTGTCCGAGTCCAAGATGACGTCCCGCAGCTGAAAAACTACCGGTCTCAACCGCGCGTACGAAACAGCTCATCAGTAACAACCGATCCATAATTTCTCCTCATTCATGCGGATTTAGCATGATATTTATTCTATATAGCCATCTTATCAGCGTCCTAGCATGAATTCACACTCACTCTCAGAAGTTCAGTCGCCCGACTGGTCGTCACAAATGAGAGGAAATTTACATGTCCCGTTTACAAGGCAAACGTACGCTCATCACTGGGGGTACAAGCGGTATTGGCCTGGAGACCGCAAAGCTATTCCTCGCCGAAGGCGCAAGGGTTATAGTCACTGGTGTTAATCCTGAGTCACTTGCAAACGCCCGAGCTGTTTTAGGCAACGAGGTTCTGGTAGTACAAGCCGACTCCGCTAGTGTCGCAGCCCAAAAAGAGCTGGCCCACGCCATTCAGTCTCATTACGGCCAGCTCGACGTTGCCTTCCTCAATGCTGGAGTCTCCGTCTGGAAACCAATCGAAGAGTGGAACGAGGAGATGTTTGACCGCTCCTTTGACATCAATGTCAAAGGCCCGTACTTCCTCCTGCAAGCGCTGCTGCCGGTCCTCTCCGACCCTGCATCGGTGGTTCTTAACACCTCGGTCAGCGCGCACCTGGGCAGCCCGCGGTCATCCATTTATGCCGCAACAAAGGCTGCTTTCCTGAGCATGTCCAAAACACTCTCTAGCGAGCTTCTACCGCGTGGTGTTCGAGTAAATGCGGTAAGCCCTGGCCCAATCGACACGCCGCTTTACGACAAGGCGGGTATCCCCGATGCCTACCGCGAGCAGGTGAACAAAGATATTGCTGCGACTATCCCATTTGGCCGTTTCGGCACACCTGAAGAAGTAGCTAAGGCAGTGCTGTACTTAGCGTCGGACGAGTCTCGTTGGACGGTGGGAACAGAAATTATTGTTGACGGTGGCCGCTCGCTTTAACGACATAGGCACGCCTTCAAAACTACACGTCCCGCTTCCTGTCCGGAAGCGGGTATCGTCGAAATAACAGTTAGTATTCAAATGTTCCAACCGCAGCTCATGCACATGAGCCACGAGTTTTGCTTCGCGTTGGGTCTACGACAGGCGATTAGTGTCCCATTAACCCGAGCTTGAAAGCCGCTTTTGGAATTTCGGCCTGCTTTATAGGTAAACGAATGGACGTTTAACTAAATTTGAAACGATCAATTATCGCCATTTGGCGCTCGTTGGACGCCTTCAGCGCATCTACGACGGCGTCGCTCTACTGACCACAGCCCACTGGCTCGCCGATGTGCCTAATGGCGATCGTGTTCTGGTTAAGCTCCTTGGTCGCAGCGATTTGCTCCTGTATCGCCGTTGCAATGTGCGTATTTACCCAAGAATACGCAGTACGGAACCTGCTGTGCCATCCAGACCTTGATTGACCCACGGCGTGCGATCGGCACTAGTCTGCCTCAGCACCACTAGCTCCTTTGTCGCCCGGTCCGTAATAGCCTCAACAGCAATCCCGTGTGATGCAAATAAGCTTGATGCTGCATGGCGGGAGCGCAATCCAAGCAGACTCCCTAAACCCCAACCGTCCCGATAACGGTTTCATACTGACGACAGCCCATGAATCACGTTTTCTGTACCTGACACCACCTGCAGGTACTGCCTCATGCCCCCCTCCACCCCCTATCGCTTCAGTTGCAAGAACCGCATGACCTTCCTGATCTTGATTGCGGCCATACAGGTCCCCTTCGTTAAAGCAGAGACGTGGATCGTTACTGACCGGAACCAGCCAGTCCAGGCACCGGCACGTGTCCGGTTGATCCTCCTGGACGAATCAGAAAGGCTTGAGGCCAAGCTCTCTGAAGGACTACCGGCTAATCAGCAACAATCAATCGCAATCATGCAGCAACGCCTCAAGAGCAGCGATGCGCAGCGCTTGCAACGAGATCTGGCTTTGGCTCAACAAGACCTCGTAGACGCTTGGAGCATGGGGGTAACGAAGGTGCCTGCAGTGGTGGTCGACCGCAGGTTTGTTGTGTACGGGGAAACCAACGCTACAGCGGCTGAAAATCGCATTGCCCAGTGGCGCGCCGCCGCCAATCATCAGAACGCATCTGGCCAGGGAGACGCCCCGCGATGAACCTGCGAAAGCCTCCAGCGTGGGCAGCCTTGGCCTTGTCGATCTCAACCTGGCCAGCAGCAGCGGGCACGGTGACATCTGCCACCCTGGTCGCCTCAACCCTGTCGCCTGACTGCCTGGAGTACAAGGTGGTCGGAATCTGCTACTGGCTGCTCTGCACCCCGTTTGGATGCAAGGTAAAGACGTCGACCAAGGTTCGTCACTTCGTCCCAGACGCAGTGGTCTCAAGCTACTCGAATACCGGTGAAAACCCGTGGGTTGAGGTCTCTTCGTTGAGCTCATCAACTTCGTTCGCCCAGGATGGCAGTGACGGAACCACCAATCACAACAACGAAGATAGCCTGGCTAAATTCAAAAACGCTGACGTCATAGGCCACCCCGGAGGAGCAACATTCAGTAAGTTTGCCAGCGCCTCGGGCTATGCCTGCCAGGGTGCTGCCACGCCCTACATGCCCTACCTGCTGAGCACTTTGGACACTGTCGCCTGGCGTTACGGCGTTCCAGAATCTGTGTATCCAGAAGCACTGATACCCGGCCGTCGAGAGGTGGGTGGTCTGACGTCGGGGGACATGTGGGGAAGCGTCTACCCTCGCAGTGGTTTTATCCATCAAGCCGACGATTACAAGGCGGCATCCGTGATAGCGCAGCGTGCAGGTGACGTGGTCACTCGCAGCGGTCAGGTTCATGTCTATCAACCGCTTCTGGCACAGCCGCAGCCAGGCTACTGGCCGGCAGGAGAATTGATCGAGACCGACGCCACCACCGGTAAGTGGCAAGAGCTCACGCCGACCCTCAGTCAAAGCTGTGCGGTATTTCCAAACTCACAGCCCCGTGTGCAGGCAACCGATGGTGGTTACGCCTGGGCGTTATGGCGCCCGTATTCCTGCTGCAAGCGGGAAGGACAAACCTTTCTTGGCAGTACGGACTTTCAATGATGATCAAGAGGACTTCAACTATGCGCCGCGCTGCTTTTCTGACTATTGCATTCATGAGCACTCTGGCAGCCCACAGTGCTTTCGCTGAAACGCCGGGAATCAATGCAAGCTCGGCAGGCAGTGTGATCGGTGACGATGTGTTGTACAGCGTCGGAGGCGGCAACGCAGTGACGATGGGATCGGCGGGGAACATGGATAGCATCAGCATCGGCGGAGGCTGGAACAGCAATCTGGTCTGCGGAAACATGAGCATGAACAACACGCTCCAAAATCAGTTGAACGGAGCAACTTCCGGATTTCAGACGATCATGGGGTCGATGATCTCTAACGCCACCAGCGCCGTTTCATCACTGCCAGGATTGATTATTCAGCGTGCTAACCCGGCTTTGTACAACCTGCTCACCAACGGCATTCTACAGGGCCGGCTTGACTTCGACCGCTCCAAAGGCACCTGCCGCGCCATCGCTGACAAGATGCTCGATGTCGCTGGAGGACAGATGGGCTGGAACAAGATCGCCGAAGGTCAGGCTATGAGTCAGGCGGTGAAAAACGGGAACACAGATGCTGTCTCAGCCGTTGCGCAGGTCGAAAAACAAGGAGGGAATGACGGGATTACGTGGCTCGGAGGAAATAAAGCAGGCGGATCTGGCCAGCAACCTATCAAGGTCGTAGGCGACGTTACTCGCGCGGGATACAACTTGCTGAACGGACGCGGCGCTGCGGATACATCGTCCATTAGTCCTTCGACCTGCAACAACGGCATGGTCTGCTCCACCTGGTCCTCGCCTCAGGCAGCCACGACGTTCGCTAACCGTGTACTGGGAGAACAACAACAACGCACCTGTGAGGACTGCACCAAAACAACCTCCACTGCCGGCGTCGGGCTCACCCCTCTCATCCAGGAATCCTACGACTCCAAGCTCAAGGCGCTGCAGGAATTGATCTCGGGCAGCAAAGCGCTCACCTCGGAAAACCTGACTGCAGCGAGTAGCGATTCTCTGCCTGTTACCCGTGGTGTGGTCGAGGCACTCAGGACTGAGCATGACCAGGATATCCTCGCAAAACGTCTTGCTTCGGAGGTCGCGTTATCTGAGGTCCTCGGCAAGGCGCTACTGCTTCAACGCACCATGTTCACCGGCAGCAAAGAGCCGAACATTGCCGCCAACGATGTGGCTCTGCAGGCGGTCAGTCAGCAGAACAGCAGCCTGCAACAGGAAATTGACAACCTCAAGACCGAGTTGGATATGCGTCGCAGCTTGGCCAGCAACTCACCGACAGCCATCCTACAGAGGGCTCAGAGCCGGAAGGACAGCTCCAAAGGCATCTTTCAAGGGGATCCAACGCCCGACCGCCTCGATCAGCTGCAGAACCCTGCGAAAGGTAACTGATCATGAGTTCATTGCCGGTTGCCAAGGGATGGCTAAGGCAAGCAGCGCCCATGGTGATGGCCTTCCTAAAGATGGCTCTCATCATTTGCATTCCGTTTGTACTGGTGATCGGGGCGTTCGACTTGAAAGTCGTGATGACGGTGACTTTCGCAGCATTTGCCTTGATTTTCGTGGACTTCTGGTTCCAGCTCGCACGATGGGTAGACAGTACGATTCTCGATGCCCTCTACGGTAACGGGATCGGCAGCAACGTTCCCCACACCAATTTTGACCCAGTATTCGGAGCGAGCAATGCGCAAGGAGATCTGCTGCTTGACTTCGTGATGGGAGCGATGTTCATCGTGCTCCCCAGCTTTTGGGTAGTCGCCTTGGGCTGGACCGGAATGAAGCTTGGCTCACTCATGAATGGGCTAAGCGAGGGAACAAAATCTGCCCAAGCCGCAGGGGGAAAAGGAGCTGGAGAAATTATAAATCAGGTAAAAAAGTAACAGCGCAGAATAAAGAAAGACCAGCGAAAGCTGGTCTTTTTTATTTGTATTCACTATCAGATTCAAACCATCCCTTGGTCTGTCCGAAGACGTTGGATGAATCGCCCTGATCGGCGCAGCATTGATCAGTTACCAGGTGCACAAGGCTCCGTACTCTCGCGGGCGAATTGAAAGCCTCGCCACACAGGCCAGCATCGCGTCGTTCTACATTCTTTCACGCAAGGTTTAGAGCCTCAACACGTGTGTCTAGCTCTGCAGCCTTGTCGGCAGATTACGCGCCGTCACGGACGAATTGCGTCATCCAACCCTTAAGCGTCGCACGCTATCAGACGAACCGCTCCGCAGAATGCGCCCCAATGCCACACAATATCTTTGAGCTGCACGTGATCAACAACGCACGCTTTGCTCACATCCACGACAACCCACAGGTCATAGATCTGTTGACCCAGTGGCTGGTGACTGACTCGCAGCTCTTCCCATTGCGGCTCAATAGATTCGGCCTCAAAGCTGGAGGAGCCGGCTCCTTTCGACATGATCACTCCTATTGTTTCACTAGGGTCTCCCGAGGGGTATTGTGTCAAACTATGCCGTTTTTACCCGTAGCCCCTAGTTCCATTAGGGGCGTTTTCATGCTCAGGACGAGTCATTCAAGATGTTGATGAAGCTGGCGCCGAAGAAGAGGCGCAACCCGCGTAATTTCTATCTGGGTATCGCTGCGGTGGTACTGATTGCCGGGATTGGACGCTATTTCGCGCTCAAGGCCGAGCAGGAGAAGGTGACCCAACAGGCGCTGCTGGTCCAACGCCTCGCCCAGTTGGACGCGACTCTGCCAAAGCAACTGGATACAATTACCACTCTTGAGTACGTGGGTTTGACGTACAGTGACACGATTTTCTACCGCTACAAGATTGACTTAGCAGCGAGCAGTCTCTCCGAGGAACGCAAGGCCGGCATGGAGGCGAGAATACGCCGTGATCTGGAGCAACTGGCCTGCAAGGAACCGCAGTTGCTGGCGATGATGCGCAGGCTCAAGCTTTATCAGGAGCATTACTACCTGGCCAGGAACAGCACACTCTTTTCCATTGAGCTTCACCCTGAACAGTTGAGCTGCCCAGGATGATGCCGATAATAGGCGTCGTCGCTCGTTCATCGCCTCACGTCATTCCCTAGACAGCAAGCGTCCAGCCACTGCGTCTTGCATGACTAGGCCGGCATCCACTTATGTGGCAGCAGTTGCTCAATCTCACTCGACCGCTGCGTCGGCGGACGAGTCAGAACGTCCTTCAGATAAGCATACGGATCATGCCCGTTCATACGCACGGACATGCACCAGCACTTTCATACGAGTGGCGCGGCGGTTGGCGAACAGATAAGCACAGTGCGGCTTCGCCGCACCGAACACCGCTATCACTCTGGCCAACGCGGTCTCGGTGCCTGCTCGCATGTCCATCGGCTCGGTAGCGAGCCAGATGGAGTCGATGCGAATCATCGCAGCAGGTCTCGAAGAAAGGTCGCGCACGCAGCAGCACTTTCAGTTGGCCAGTTCACTTTGACGGTGCCACGCGGGTGCTGGATCTCAACGCAGATATTCGATGATGCAGCTTGCGAATTTACTCCAGCTAGCTGCGTGGGTAACGGAATAAACGCAGATTGCGACGCCTTGTTTTTCTGCGCTTGTACCCGAATCCATTTATGGACGAGGTTTGCGTTGAGGCTATGGCTGAGCGCGATGCTGGCAATAGAACCGCCGGGCTGGGCACACTCTTGAATGACTTGGGCCTTAAAGGACTTGGAGTAGGGTAGGCGTTGTGGCTGCATGAAATACCCGCTTAAAAAGCTAGAACTGGTGTCCACCTAAATTAAAGTGTACACCATGTCTTGGCCTCGCAGGGCTGGGTAGATGACTTGGCCGGACGCATACAAACCGCCAGCATATTGATCGGTGAACGCGTCTTTTTTATGCGCTGCCACGTGAAATCTGAGTCCGAATACCTCTGCGCCGATTCTAGATTTTAAGCTAAGGCGCGTACTTTTCTGCTGTGAAAACCACTTCCGACTTTTTCAATAGAATCGGCCCAACAAAGGCCTTTTTTGACTAAAGCGGAATTTGACTTCAAAGAGGACCTTTCTAAGCCTAAAGGGCATCTTGCTGAGTTGGCTTTGCTGTATTTTCCTGTGCTATCTTAATGCATCTCAATGCCAAAATAGTTGTCGGATCAACTAATGCGACCTCGTAATTTTTGATCATGTAGGACTCGCTGTGCTCAAGCACCAGGGGTAGCTCTGTGCACCCCAGAATGAGTACGTCTGCACCCAGCTCACATAAATGCTCTGCGGCGGTCAGTAACTGATCTTTACAGATGCCCTCAGTGAAACCCGCCTTGATTCCGTAGTCTCCGTAAATCGACGCCATCACCAGCGCTTGGTAGTCTGTGCCTGGGATGATGATTTGCAGGCCACCCCGCCGGGCTGCCTCATGATACACCTGACTTTTTATCGTCCCGGAGGTCGCAAGCAAGCCAACGGTTTTGCCTGTGCCATACTTGTGTACGATTGCCTCTATCGTTTCAGTTAGCATGTTCACTATAGGCACACGCAGGTGTGCCTGGATGCGCTTAACAAATGCATGAGCAGTATTGCATGGAATTGCTATGGCATTGGCTCCAGCGCTTTCCAGTCGCTTACAGGTTGCGTACATCGCCATCGTCGGATCAGTTTCATCATGCAGCAAATTGGCTGTTCGATCAGGAATCTGGGGGTTTTGTTCCACCACCATTTTGATGTGCTCTTGATCACGACCTGCTGGTGTATGCGCCACGATCTTACCCATGAAGTCGACCGTTGCCGCCGGCCCAACTCCGCCCAAGATCCCAAGCTTGAATGGCGGGCGGGTTGACTGGCCTTTTTCCGAAGTGGCAAAAGTGGCATAAATCTCGTTGATATCTAGGACGGTCAGACCACGTCTTTGAAGATCACCGCAGACCAACGAGAGTTCCGTCATACCGGGCAGGATTATTGTAGCTCCCTGAGCTTGGAGCGAGAGGCATGCCTGATACACGCACTCCAATGGTAACCCAGTGAGGTGTCCGTCTTTAATACCGTCCACCCCATACATGGCGTCCATCAACCCAGACTGCTCGCTCTCATGGGGATAGACCAGTTTGAAGTCGGTACTAAAATATCGCTCAAACAACCCTGAGTGCCGAACGTAGTCAGAAGCGACGATGCCCAACGTGGTACCAGGCTCCGCGACATAATCGACGTGCTTGCGCAATGCCTTCATCATATCCAAGACAGGTATGCCTAGCTCTTCCTGGATCTCCTCTCGAAAGGTGTGGCTGGCGAAACAAGGCAGTAAGACTGCATTGACTTCGCTAGCCTCGAACGTCTGGCAAACCTGGAACACATAGAACTTCCTGGAGGTCATGTAGGCGGTCCGATCCAACGGCATCAGGACGTCCTTGAAAGGGTGCTGCTCAAATAAGAAGTGATAGCGGCCTTGATCTTCCAAAACCGCTCTGGACTTCACCAGTTTATAGAAAAGGTCGCCGCCGGCCAGTGAGCCAAGTCCACCGACGATACCTAGTTTGCGAGCAAACGACGACTTGCTGGACGGCTTCGATTTACCTTTCATCTCTAGGCTCTCAAGCGGTAGCTACAGTAGAAGTCTGGGACTCAATCTTTTCGGCTTGGTCTTCGACCTCTTCATCTGGTTCTGATTTGGCCACCACGGCTGTCGCGATACTGTTGCCAACCACGTTGGTTGCAGTCCTGGCCATATCAAAGAATTGGTCAATGCCAAGGATCAACAGAATTCCGGCTTCGGGGAGGTTGAACATCGGCAACGTCGCCGCCACCACAACCACCGATGCTCGAGCTACACCTGCCATTCCCTTGCTGGTGATCATCAACGTCAGCAAGATGAGAAGTTGCTGTGTGAAGCTAAGGTCGACGTTGTAAGCTTGGGCGATGAACATGATGGCGAACGCTTGATACATCATTGAACCATCAAGGTTGAATGAGTAGCCCAGCGGTAGTACGAAGCTGGAAACTCGTTTCGGCGCACCAAATTTCTCCAGTGCCTCCATGGTTTTGGGATATGCAGACTCGCTACTAGCAGTAGAGAACGCCAACAGGAGAGGTTCTCGAATCAGCTTACCCAACGTAAATACGGAGCGTCCTAGAAACATGTAGCCAGCAGCGAACAAGCCGCACCACAGAATCACGATCCCCAAGTAGAACTCGGCAATTAGCTTTCCGTAATCAACAATCAATCCGAGGCCTTGGGTGGTGATAGCTGATGCGATGGCTGCAAAAACGCCGACGGGCGCGAAGGCCATGACGAAGTCCGTGACCCTGAACATCACCTTGGCCAGCTCTTCAATGCCATCGACTATCGTTGTATAACCTGCTCGTTTAACAGTCGCCAAGGCAAAACCGAAGAACAACGAGAACACCACAATTTGAAGGATTTCATTGTTGGCCATTGCTTCAGCAATGCTGCGTGGAAACACGTGGCTGATGAAAATCTTAAGGCTGAAGTCCCCAGTGTTCAACAGGGGGGTTGCCGCGTGCTGGACGACCTCCATGTTCATTCCTACGCCAGGTTGGAACAGATTCACCAGGCCCATGCCGATTGCTAGTGAGATTACCGACGCGGTAACGAACCATGCCATGGCTCGCAAGCCAATACGTCCAACCGAGCGGGAGTTTCCCATGCTGGCAATGCCGCCGACCAAGGTGGCGAACACGAGAGGCGCGATGATCATCTTGATCATGCGTAAAAAGATGTCAGTGACCATCGAGAAGTAAGAAGCAATATCTTTAGCATTTTGTTCGCTTCCTGCGAAGTGATGGCACGCCCAACCGACAAGCACACCTGAGGCGATACCAATTGCGATCCGACGCGGAAGTTTATTTTTCTTCACAGAGCTATCCTCAAGTAGTTTTTTTGCTTTTTTACTTGGCAGGAGAAAAGTGTCATTCGATCGAAGCTCTTCGGTCTGGCTTCTACGTTTTCGATTCTATGGTCGGGTTTGTAGGGTCATGATGAGTAATCTTAATAGGCCCATGCGCTTTTGGAATAGTTTTCGAAATCGATCCCTTACCCGGACTGCGCGGCAGTAAACTGCTCATTCGGGATATGGGGTGACAATATGCAAATCAAATGGCTGGACGATCTTCTGGCGGTCGCAGAGTGGAAGAATTTTTCGCGGGCTGCGGAGATTCGATGTGTGACCCAGTCGGCTTTGTCGAGACGTATAAAGTCATTAGAAGAATGGGTAGGTGCGGAGTTAGTGGATCGAGGCACCTATCCTGTTCAACTGACCCCTGCTGGCCGTACATTTTGTGACGAAAGTCGCGAGGCATTGGCTGGACTAATGAGGCTGCGCTCAAGTCTGCGCGAGGTGGAACGGATGCCAGGGCGATCCATCCAGGTCACGGCAGGCCACAGCTTGTCGATGACGTTTCTACCGAAGTGGTTAACCCAGTTTCAGCAGCACAACGAGCAGTTCAACGCCCGAGTCGTCGCCGCGAATATTCATGATGCCGTTATTGCCTTGGAGGAAGGGGGATGCGACCTGATGATCGTCTACCATCATCCCCTGGCCCCCATACTTCTGGATCCAGCAAAATTCGCCAGCCTAACTTTGGGACATGACGCTTTCATTCCGTTGTGTGCCCCTGACGGCAAGGGACAACCGCTGTATCGCTTGCCCGGTACCTCAGTAAAATCTGTTCCACACCTCGCTTATACGGCCACAACTTTCTTAGGACGCGTTGCCGACATAGTCATCAAAAATGGGCCAAGTGTTACCTTGCTGGAGCGCTGTTACGAGGCAGACATGGCGATGCTTTTGATGCGCATGGCGATAGAGGGGTATGGCGTAGCATGGTTGCCACAAAGCGCAGTGATTAACGAGCTTCAGCGAGGTGAGTTGGTGAAAGCTGGTGGTGATGAATGGAGTACGCGACTGGAGATACGCTCTTACTGCTCCTTAAGCAACGAGAACCCCACAATGCGCAGCTTGTGGAAAACCCTCGAAGGCGCTTCCCGCGATCTCCACGACAAACCAGTCAGTTGATCGAAATTCCGAAACTCGAAATACCCCTCTAATGTATGGGTAATGACATCTGCGCATCGAGTCATTCTGAAACGTCATCAACCCCTATTTTTTGCGTCATAGTCTCGCCACACTTTTGAGTTGGCACTGATCGTTCACGCGATGAAGGCCAACGTGAGGATTGATCATGCCCAAAGTTTCCCACCAAGCATTACGCCTTTCGTTTCGCGTGCTACTGGCATCTAGTGGCCGTTAGTCTTCGATTCGATATCAGCACGCATTACCGCCAATCTCGGATTTGAAATGGGTGTCTGGGCGGATCTGCTGCATCCCCGCAGGTTCTAGATGCACCGGACTTCTCGCTAATTAACCTATCTGGGTTTGTCGAACAAGCGGCCAGGATAGGCCGCGTGGCGCAATTGCCTGTTGGGCTTTGACTGCCCCATGCTTTGCGCTTCGACTCGACCAGGGCTGTCCGCCTTCGTCTACCCACGTTCGCTCCGAAAGGGGCGAAATGGGCGAAATGGGCTGAAGCAAATGGCAAAGCCAAGGGTTTGAATGGAATGGGAAATAAGGGTAAGTGCCTTACCCGAAAAGGCCGGCGAGTCCGCCGAAAATGGATGGCTAAAGGGTACGCGAGGCGGCCTCCATAAAAATTAAACTCAAAAAAAAAAAATGTTACTTAACAGGTACTTGGAAGCTAAATTCTTATACGCAAGCATGGCAATATCCGATTACTAACACTCTTGGATCCCAACCAATCAAGTGGTGTCTTATGTATATAACCTTTCCAGGACGGATATAGGTTTCGACTTGTCACGCTGAGCCATATGAAGCAAAAGGCCCACCAATGACTTCATCATGGGTGCCTACATGCTTAGTTTCTTCACGCGAAGAAAAGCCTCTCCGATCTCGTCCAATGCTGCTGCAGGCTTTTTCAAACCAGAATCCCCCGACGCGTTGCTGTCGACTTCCCGACGGCGTCAGTTGATTGAAAACATCTGGCAGCGGACCTCTCTGCCTCGTGAGCAGTTCGAGACGCTTTACATGCAGGCATTCAAGAGCTACGCGGCCTTGGTGCAGCATCTCCCTGCCTCTGAGAATCATCACCATGCATATCATGGTGGCATGCTGGATCACGGTCTCGAGATCGTCGCCTACGCGCTGAAGATACAGCAAATGTATCTGCTCCCCATCGGAGCACCGCCCGAGTCGCAGGCGGCCCAGTCAGAAACATGGTCTGCAGCATCGGCCTATGGTGCGCTCGTCCACGACTTGGGCAAGATTGCGGTAGACGTCAAGGTTGAACTCGCCGATGGCACTATCTGGCATCCATGGCACGGGCCTCTGGATCAGCCATACCGATTCAAGTACGTGAAAGGTCCGGAACTGACCCAGGAGTACATCCTCACCCATGACCTTCATCCTGACACAGTGAAGATTTACAGAGCGGCTACGAAAGCGTACGTGAGCTTTTTTGGCGAATGCCTAGCCTGCGAAACCACTCATCGAGACATGCTCGAATGGCACCGATCGGAACTGGCAAGGATCTCCAAGCGGAGCTGGAATACTTACTCAAGCCATCTGCGGACGGTGTTCAGGTACGCAATGGAGCACGGGCTTGTCGAGCTGAAAGTAAATCCGCTAAAGGATACCCGTGTCATGCCTACCAAACGTCCGAAGAAGACGATTGGGAACGACGTCATTGTTCGGGCACGCAACTGGCTAAGGTTTCTCGTACAAGAGGAACTATCGACTGGAAAACGATCAGAGATCACTCCGGCATGGTTCTGGCTGGCAGTGTTTGAAACCTTCTACTACACAGGCATAAGACTCAACGCGTTGCTGTGCTTGAGGTACGAAAACGTAGATCTGGGACAGAGACGGATAAGAGTGAGGGGAGAAACAGAGAAAACGCACCGGGAGTTTATGATTCCAATACCTGATGGAATGATGCCGCATCTGGTGCGGGTGATGGACACAGCCAAGAAGATTGGCTTTTCTGGTACTGACCAAGTTTTCAATATCAACAGATTCTCCGGTCGTTACAAACGAGAGCATATGAACTCTGATCAGGTGGAAGCCATGTACAAAAAGCTGACCAATATGACTGGCACGCGCATGACACCGCACCGCTTCAGGCACACGATAGCCAGCGAACTGATGAGGCAGCCCGAGCGTAATATTCACATTACAAAGAATCTGCTGAATCATTCAAATATAGCGACGACGATGGAGTACATAGAACTAGACTACGATCTGATGCGAGAAGTTATGAATGAAAGAGGTCAACAACAGGCCAAGATAAATTATCTAGTTAGACCGGTAATCCCCAAAGGTTCAGGCCCTGCGGCTGGCAGCGCAGGATCGCGGTTGAGCTTGGTATCCGGGACAGAGCCGCAACCGGCGACAACCGAAACGAGTGAGGCCAAAAAAGCCGATGATAAAGTAGCGGAGCGTCTTGAGCTGATGTCGACCGCGCCTTTGATCAATGTATCAAACTCCACACCAGTTTCTGGTCATAACGAGCTCGTAACCTCACACGAGGCCAAAGCGCAGGCATTGAGTTTGATATCGGACGGACCGGAAATGGAATATGGGTTCGGCGAATTGGAGGATATCGGTCGCTGGATAAGTGAAAAGGCTGCTGGCGAAATTGTTGTTCAGATTGCAGCTGAGGAGGACACAGCCACAATAAGCGAAGGCAAGGCATCTATTCAATTGCCCGACGGCTATTACAGGATCCCTTGGAGCAGTGGATCTGTAAAGTGAGTCGACGGCGCGGCGGATCTCTAAATGCCATCATCATGAGCGCTCGCCAGAGCGATGTGTTCAGTTTCAATAAACCTGCAAGACAGCCGATAACAGCCACGCACGGCGTCATGATGAAAAAATATGCGCGGCCTCCAGTAGCTCTGAAGCAGCATTCCGACTTGCAATTTGACATCAAGGCTTGCCGGCGCTATGTTTTGCGACAGACGGCTGCTTGTCTGGGTGCGCATCGCGCTCAAACGGTATCGCCTGCCTTCGGCTTCGAAAGACTTACCAATTTTTACAGAGCGTTGCATCAGCCCGATGACGGATGCGCAGAGCCGCTATCCGACCATGACGATCCGCAACGCAAAAAAAAATCCGGAAATCCTCATTTTCATGGGCCTTCCAGATTTTTGAAATGGTGGGTCGTGTGGGATTCGAACCTACGACCAATTGGTTAAAAGCCAACTGCTCTACCAACTGAGCTAACGACCCTCTGTTGTGTGGCGCGTATATTACTGATTTTTATCAGTAATTCAACACCTTTTTTGAAAACTTTAAAAATAACGTGTCGGGTCTGCCATACCGGCAGCCGTAAAGCCGCCTGCGCGCAGGCGACAGCTGTCGCATTTGCCACAGGCGCGGCCCTGATCATCAGCCTGGTAGCAGGAAACTGTCAGTGAATAATCGACTCCCAAAGCAGTGCCTGCCTTGACGATGTCCGACTTGCTCATATTCTGCAGCGGTGCCCTGATCGTGAAGCCCTGCCCTTCCACACCGGCCTTGGTGGCAAGGTTGGCCATACGCTCGAACGACTCGACGAACTCGGGACGGCAATCCGGATAGCCCGAGTAGTCCACAGCATTGACCCCGATGAAGATATCCCGTGCACCCAACACTTCTGCCCAGCCCAGCGCCAGCGACAGGAACACCGTGTTGCGTGCAGGTACGTAGGTTACCGGAATGCCCTCGGAGGGCGACTCCGGCACGGCGATGGTGCTGTCGGTCAATGCCGAGCCGCCAATGCCGTTGAGGTTCAGGCCAATGACTTTGTGCTCGACCGCACCCAGGTCGCGAGCAACGCGTGCGGCCGCATCCAGCTCGGCGCGATGGCGCTGACCGTAGTCGAAGCTCACGGTGTAGCAGGCGTAACCCTCGGCACGCGCCATGGCGACGACGGTCGCGGAATCCAGGCCACCCGACAGCAGGATCACGGCTCTTTTTTCGGTGTTGGTGAATTCACTCATATCAGCGCCCCGGCTCGTCATCCCAAAGAATTTTATGCAATTGCATCTGCAGGCGTACCGGCAGGTTGTCGGCAACGATCCAGTCCGCAAGATCTCGACTTTTCAGTTCGTGGTGACTGGCCGAAAACAGGACTTCGCCAGCACGACCATCGAGGCCGTATTGGATCAGCTTGGAGACCGCCCAGTCATAATCCTCACGCGAGCAAATCACGAACTTGACTTGATCGTTTGGCGTCAGCAACGCCATGTTCTCGTAGCGGTTGCGTGCGACTTCCTTCGACCCTGGGGTCTTGAGATCGACGACGCGGCTGACGCGAGGGTCCACTGCCGAGATATCCAACGCACCACTGGTCTCCAGCGACACTTCATAGCCCGCATCACAAAGACGCTTGAGCAATGGAATAGCGTTGGGCTGGGCAAGCGGCTCGCCGCCGGTGACACAAACGTAGCGGGGACGATAGGACGCGACTTGCCCGACGATGTCATCCAGCGTCTGAATGGTGCCGCCACTGAACGCGTAGGCACTGTCGCAGTACTGACAGCGCAATGGGCAGCCGGTCAGGCGGACAAATACGGTGGGCAGGCCAGCCGTACGGGTTTCACCCTGCAACGAGTGAAAGATTTCGGTGATGCGTAATGTGTCTTGCATATCAGCCACGGGCGTAACAGCTAAACAGGCCGTCCGCCTCCGTCAGGCACTTCAAGGAACCCTGCAATCGCAGAATCCGGAAAAGCGTAAGGTGTACCGGAATTTCGGGTGCGAGATTCTAACGAAAAAAGCCGCGACTAGCGCGGCTTTCTTGATTAACGGGTCAGAACATCAAAGACGTTGAAGATCTCGTTGCGCCAATTGTGCAGCTGAAGTACCCGGATACTGGGCAACAACCTGCTGCAATATGCCTTTTACCTTATCGGTATGACCCAGGCGACGCTCGACGTCAGCCAGCTTGTAAAGCGAATCAGGCACCTTGGCGTGCTTCGGATACTGCTGACTGACCTTGGCGAACGCCTGACCGGCACCCTGAAGGTCGCCCTTGGCCAGATTTACCTCACCCAGCCAGTACTGGGCATTGCCCGCGTAGGAGCTGTTCGGGTATTTGCGCAGGAAAGCGGTGAAGGCCTGACTGGCCTTGTCGAAATCCTTTGCCTTGATCAAATCGAAGGCCGCTTCGTAATACAGCTTTTCCTTCGCCGGATCAGGAGGCTCGGTGCCTGCTGCAGGTGCCTGCTGAGCCGCTGAGGCCGCCGGCGTCCCACTGGCGTCGATAGCGCCACCAGAAGGTTGAGAATTATTGTTAGCCGGAGCGGCTGCGCCACTGGCTATACGTTGATCGAGTTCCTGATAACGCTCCAGAGCTTCCTGCTTCATACGCTGGATGTCATTCTGCTGGACCTCGACAACACCGCGCAAACGCGCGATTTCGTCCTGCATCTGCTGCAACTGCATGAACAGCTGACCTTGTGCCGAGGCAGGGGCCGTAACCCCTCCCCCGGCATAGGCGCCGGACGTGCCATAACCCGCTGGCGGATAACTGCTGCTGCCAGAGCCAGAATTGTTATCGACCACAGGTGCCGCACCCAACGCTGAAAACGGGAGGGCGAGGGCCAAAACGGTTAGAGCACGTCGGCACGTTCGCATGTCAAATTACTTACGCAGTTCGACGCGACGGTTTTGAGCCCAGGACTGCTCGTCGTTGCCGGTAGCAACTGGACGCTCTTCGCCATAGGAAACCAGTTCCAGCTGAGCTGGGGAAACACCTTGCAGAACCAGGTAGCGTTGAACGGCTTTCGCACGACGCTCGCCCAGTGCCATGTTGTACTCACGAGTACCACGTTCGTCGGTGTTGCCTTCCAGAACAACGCGAGCGCCGTTAGCTTTCAGGTCTTTGGCGTGCACGTCCAGGGAGCGCATGGCTTCTGGCTTCAGGTCCGAACTGTCGTATTCGAAGTAGAAGGTGGTGATTGCGCGCAGAGCAGCTTCTTCGCTCAGGGAGCCGTCAACTGCACCAGTGTTGGCGCCGTAACCAGCGTTAGGGTCAACAGCACCGCCTGCACCGGCGTTGTCGCCGCCTTTGGACGAGCAACCTACAGCTACAGCCATGGCCAGAGCCAGCGCAGCAAATTTACCAAACTTCAGCATTTCCATCTTGAAACTCCTAATGAACCCCAGTGTGTTAAGCAAATCGTGTAGCGCCGCGTCAGTTCAGGTAAGGGGACCAGGAAGGTTCTCTGACTTCGCCTTGAGCGGTAGGAAGCGGGAGCCTTACGCGTCCATTAATGGACACGAGCATCAAGACTCCCCGGCCCTGCTGGCGGGTGGCGTAGATTACCATGGTGCCGTTGGGCGCAACAGTAGGCGACTCATCAAGGTTGCTATCTGTGAGGATTTTTACGCTACCGCGGGCCAAATCCTGCACTGCTACCTTGAAATTAGTGAAGCCGTCCTGCCGGTGAATCATTACCAGCGTCTTTTCATCGGCTGACAATTTCGGGTTGGCATTGTAGTTACCCACGAACGTTACACGTTCGGCACCGCCGCCATTAATGTTTGTCTTGTAGATCTGTGGCTTGCCGCCACGGTCCGACGTGAAGTATAGCGTAGACCCGTCCTTACCGAAGAAAGGTTCAGTATCAATCGAAGAATCGTTGGTGACGCGACTCAATTGACGCGAGGCCAGATTGATTACATAGATTTCTGGGTTACCGTCTTTGGACAGAACGAATGCCAGCTTGCTGCCATCCGGCGACCAGGCAGGTGCACCGTTCAGGCCTTCGAAGTTGGTGATCTGCTCGCGGCGACCGGTATCGATATGCTGAACGAAAATGCGTGGACGCTTCTGTTCGAACGAGACATAGGCAATGCGCTTGCCGTCCGGGGCAAAGCGCGGCGACAGGATTGGCTCACGGGATTGCAACAGGGTTACCGCGCGAGCACCGTCGTAATCCGAGCGCTGCAGGGTGTAACGCGTGTTGTTCTCCGAGAAGCGTTCGGCCGTCACGTAGAGCATACGGGTCGAAAACGCACCCTTGATACCGGTGAGCTTCTCAAACGACTGGTCGGCGATGTAATGCGCCATGTCGCGCAGTTGATCGTTGGTGCCCGACACGTTACCGGTCAGAACCTGCTGCTCGGTGGCCACGTTGAACAGCGCGTACTGAATCTGCAGACGCCCTCCGGCAGGGGTAATGTTGCCGACCATGACGTACTGTGCACCCAGCGCCTTCCAGTCACGGAAAATGACTTCGCTGGCCTGGGTCGGCAAGCTGATCATGTTCTGCTTGGGAATCGGCGCGTAATAGCCGGAGTTGCGCAGATCGTTGCTCACGATTTCTGCCATGTCTTCAGGTAGCACGTTACCGCCCTGCCAACCGAATGGCACAACGGCAATCGGTGCTGCGCGGTCACTGCCGCTGGTGACCAGAATGTTCTTTTCTTCTGCCGACACCATTGCGGATGCGAAACAGAGAACGACCAGCAGTCCTCGAAAAAGGTTGATCACAAGGCTAGATCTCCAGGTGTGAATGTCATCTTGAATGAACGATAGGGAGCGAAGTCAGCCGGCTTCAGACCCTGCATTTCTGTCAAACGTCCAATGTTCTTCACCGCAGCAACCGCAGAGCTGTCGAACGGCCCGTCACCACTGGATTTGGCAATCGATACGGAAGCAATCGTACCGTCCGGCAACATCCCGATCTGCAACGTTACCGACATGTTGTTACGTGCCGATGGTGGACGACTCCAGCCTTCGGAAGCCCTGACACGAATCAGGTCATCGAAACTGCCAGCCGTTTCATCGCCCCGCTCGTCAGCCAGAGCCTGTTGCCGTTCCGGTTTATCGGACAGCAAATCGGCCAGTGCTTGCGCCTTCTTGTCTTCGGCGGATTTGCGAGCTGCTTCCTGCGCCTTCTTGGCGGAATCTGCAGCGGCTTTTTTCTTCGCGTCCTCGGCAGCCTTTTTCTTGGCGTCTTCTGCGGCCTTTTTCTTTGCCTCATCAGCCGCCTGTTTCTTGGCTTCCTCGGCAGCAGCCTTCTTGGCGTCTTCTTCGGCTTTTTTCTTCGCCTCGTCTTCAGCCTTCTTCTTGGCTATATCAGCCAGCTGCTTCTCCTCGAGCTTTTTGGCGTCGGCCACCTTCTTCGCTTCATCGGCTTTCTTGGCATCGTCAGCCTTTTTGGCCTCTTCTGCTTTTTGTTCGGCCTTTTTGGCTTCATCGGCAGCTTTTTGCTCTTCGGCTTTTTGAGCCGACTCTTCTTTCTTTTGTTCCGCAGCTTTTACAGCTTCCTGTTTAAGCTGCTCGATCTTCTTCTGCTCCAGCTGCTCGACTTCAGTCTGTCGCGCAGCAGTTTTCTTCGCCTCACCGGCAATCTTCTGGTTGGTCTGGGTAGTGGCCTGGCTCTTGGACTTGAGCTGATAGAGCGTTGCCTGAACGATAGGCTTGGCTTCGGGCAGATCCGGAGTCATGGCAAAGCTGACAAACAGCATGCCGAAAATCAGAATATGCAATGCCACGGCCCAGACACTGGGCCAGAAGTAGCTCTCCGAGGCGGACGGCTCTCGAATCGGCTGCATCAGGGTGCCTCGGTAATCAAGCCAACATTCCCGACCCCAGCCTTCTGCAGCCCGCCCATCGTGCCCATGACCGAGCCGTAATCAACGGTCTTGTCACCACGAATGAACACCTGTGTCTGCTTGCCTGCATCACGACCGGCAGCGACGATCTTGGTCACTGCGGCAGTCAGCTGCGGCAGGGTCATTGCCTTGTCCATCTGCTTGTCGGTATCGACTTCGCTGCCAAGGTTCCAGTAATAGGTCTTGTCAGCCTTGATCGAAATGGTCAGGACCTGATTGTTGTTGTCTTGCGGCAAAGCCTCGCTGGAGACCTTGGGCAAGTCGACTTTCACGCCCTGGTTGATCATGGGAGCCGTCACCATGAAAATGACGAGCAACACCAGCATCACATCGATGTAGGGCACTACGTTCATTTCGGCGACCGGCTTGCGTTTTCTGCGACGATCTCGAGCGATTAAAGCCATGGGGAATTACCTGCTCACTCTTCGCTGGTGTGCACTTTACGGTGCAGGATGGCCTGGAACTCGTCAGCGAACGTGTAGTAACGGCTGATCAAGGTCTCACTGCGCGCGGCGAAACGGTTGTAGGCAATAACGGCCGGGATGGCTGCGAACAGGCCGATCGCCGTTGCAATCAGCGCCTCGGCAATACCCGGCGCAACGGTGGCCAGCGTTGCCTGCTGGGCAGTCGCCAGACCGCGGAAGGAGTTCATGATCCCCCAGACCGTACCGAACAGGCCGACATACGGGCTGGTAGATCCCACGGTCGCCAGATACGGCAAACCTGCTTCGAGCTTTTCTTCCTCGCGGGAAATAGCTACCCGCATGGCGCGCGCCACACCTTCCATGACCGCATCAGGATCGACACCGGACTGCTGACGCAGACGGGAAAATTCCTTGAAACCAGCACGAAAGATCTGTTCGACGCCCGAGTCGGGATCGGGATTGCTACCCGCCTGCCGGTACAGCTTGGACAGGTCGATACCCGACCAGAAACGCTCTTCAAAGCTGTCCAGTGCGCGCCGACCTGCGCGCAGCATATTGCTGCGCTGAAAAATCACGATCCACGAAGTGACCGAAGCAGCCACCAGAATCAGCATTACCAACTGAACAACAATGCTGGCATTGCTGACCAAACTCCACATGGAGGAATGGTCGACGACGTTAGCTTCCACGCTTTATCTCCTGCTCTGAATGTATGCCCGCGCCGCTCTGGTCGGCAAGGGCCGCTCGCAGAGCTTCGGGAATGGCCCGGGGTTTAAAACTATCGGCGCGTACACACGCCACCAGGAACTGCCCTTCACAGAGCAGCGTTGCATCCGACGCCCGCCTGATCTGCTGTTGATAGCGCAGGCTGACACGGTTCAATTCGATTACTGCTGCACTGACGAGCAGCTCGTCATCCAGCCGTGCAGGCTTGTGATAACGCGCCTCACTGGAGTGCACGACAAATAAAAGGTTTTCCTGCGCCATTCCGGATTGGGCAAAGCCCAATTCCCGTAGTTGCTCGGTACGAGCCCGCTCCATGAATTTCAGATAATTGACGTAGTAGACGATGCCGCCGGCATCGGTGTCCTCGTAATAAACGCGACAGCGATGTGCGAACGACTGAACCCCGTTTTGCGCGCGCATACTCTAGAGCTTACTCCTCAGGTTGCCAATCGGGTCAGGCAACTGTTTTCAACGTTTTGCCACTTATTACCGGTATCGGCAACCGGACTGGCAATGTGACCACGCCGACCGCAAATAAATTGCAAACCATTGCTATAAATCCACAGGCTCGTCACCGAAATCGTCCGGTACCGGTATCTCCCCCATCCTCGAAGGGACATTCAACCCGAAATGCAGATACGCATGGCGGGTAACCACACGCCCGCGAGGCGTGCGCATGATATAGCCTTGCTGGATCAAATAGGGCTCAAGCACGTCTTCGATTGTATGACGCTCCTCACTGATGGCCGCCGCAAGGCTGTCGACACCTACCGGACCACCGTCGAACTTCTCGATCATGGTCAGCAGCAGACGCCGGTCCTGATGATCGAAGCCGTGCTCATCGACGTCCAGTAGGTTGAGGGCCTTGTCAGCGGTCTGCCGGGTGATCTGCCCATTACCACGCACCTCGGCGAAATCCCTTACCCGACGCAACAGACGGTTGGCGATACGCGGTGTACCACGGGCGCGTCTGGCGATCTCGAAAGCACCTTGCGGCTCGATGACCAGCCCCAGAATGCCCGCAGAGCGCGACACGATCGTGGATAGATCGGCGATATTATAAAACTCGAGCCGCTGAACGATGCCGAAACGGTCGCGCAGCGGATTGGTCAGCATACCCGCGCGAGTGGTCGCACCCACCAGTGTAAACGGCGGCAGATCAAGCTTGATCGAACGCGCAGCCGGGCCTTCGCCAATCATGATGTCGAGCTGGAAGTCTTCCATGGCCGGATACAGCACTTCTTCGACAATCGGTGACAGACGATGAATCTCATCGATGAACAGCACATCGTTGGGTTCAAGGTTGGTGAGAATTGCCGCCAGATCACCCGGGCGTTCAAGCACCGGGCCGGAGGTGCTCTTGATCGACACGCCCATTTCCTGAGCGATGATATTGGCGAGCGTGGTCTTGCCCAGACCGGGCGGGCCAAAGATCAATGTATGATCCAGCGCCTCATTACGGCCGCGGGCAGCCTGGATAAACAACTCCATCTGCTCGCGGACTGTCGGCTGGCCGATGTAATCGGCAAGGCTCAGCGGACGAATTGCACGGTCCATCTGTTCATCACGATCACGGCCGCCAGCGGCGGTTATCAGGCGGTCGGCGTCTATCACTTAACCCATCCCCTTCAACGCGCGGCGAATCAGGTCCGCACTGCTCAAATCTTTTTCCTTGATCGCGGAGACAGCCTTGCTTGCCTCCTGAGGTTTGTAGCCCAGCGAAATCAGTGCACTGACCGCATCGGACTCAGCCGACGCCACAGGCTCGGCCTGATTCGGGCCATTGGAAACCAGTGTAAAAGTGCCTGGCAACGACTCCCAGGCTTTGAAACGATCCTTGAGCTCGACCAGCAGGCGTTCGGCAGTTTTCTTGCCCACGCCCGGAATTCGCGTCAGCGCCGACGTGTCCTGCGCCTGGACACAACGCACCAACTCATCGACCTCCAGACCGGACATCAACGCCAGCGCCAGCTTGGGGCCCACCCCGTTCAGTCGGATCAACTCACGAAACAGCTCGCGCTCGCGCTTTTCGTAGAAGCCATAGAGCAGATGCGCGTCCTCGCGGACCACCAGGTGGGTATGCAATGTCACCGTCTCGCCGACATGCGGCAGCCGATAAAGCGTCGTCATCGGCACTTCCAGCTCGTAACCGACACCATTGACATCCAGCACCAGATGCGGAGGCTGTTTTTCGGCAAGAGAGCCGCGTAAACGTCCAATCACGTTTCAGATCCTTTCGTGTTGCCTGTCGCTCGCGCGAAGAAATTGAACACAATCATCGTAAAACCGTACTTATTCATGATGCAGTCACAGGCGCAACCGACCGCCGCGGCTCCGCGCAGTGCCCAACCCGTGCGGGATCAGGCTGGAACGTGTGTGCGCATGACACAGCGCAATGGCCAGGGCATCAGAGGCATCTATCTGCGGTTTCTGGGTCAGCTTGAGCAGGTGCATGACCATCATCATCACTTGCTCTTTATTGGCACCGCCGGTCCCGGCAACGGCCTGCTTGACCTGAGTTGCAGTGTACTCGGCAATTTCCAGCGCCTCTTCGGCACCCGCAACGATGGCCGCGCCCCTGGCCTGCCCCAGTTTCAGCGCAGAATCGGCGTTACGCGCCATGAAGACCTTTTCGATGCCCATCGTCACGGGCCCGTAGGTCTTTATGACCTCCCGCACACCGCGATAAACGATCTGCAAACGCTCGTGCAATTCGCCGCTGCCGGTACGGATGCACCCGGAAGCGACGTAGACACAACCGCGACCGGTGTCACGTACCACGCCATAGCCGGTAATTCGCGAACCGGGATCGATACCAAGAATAAGAGTCATAACGCCTGCAGCTTGAGGAGGTAACGCAAAGCAATAGGTGCAGCATAAAGGCAGAAGCCGGAGGCCGATAGCTGCGTGATGCTCACAGCGTCGCTCCCCCGGCTTCTGACTCGGTGTTACCTGTCGGCGATCAGCCCAACTGCTCCATGACTTCGTCCGGGATTTCCGCATTTGAATAAACGTTCTGCACGTCATCCAGATCCTCAAGCATGTCGATCAGCTTGAGTACCTTTTCAGCGGTTTCCAGATCAAGTACCGCACTGGTGGTCGGCAACATGACGATTTCCGCATCAGCAGCCTTGAAACCTGCTGCCTCAAGTGCGTTACGCACAGCGTAGAAGCCGGAGAACGACGTAAAGACATCGATCGAGCCGTCTTCGTTGGTCACGACATCATCGGCATCTGCGTCCATGGCAGCTTCGATCAGGGAATCCTCATCGACGCCAGTTGCAAAGGAAATCTGGCCCTTGCGATCAAACAGGTAGGCAACAGAGCCGTCGGTGCCCAGGTTGCCGCCGCATTTGGTGAACGCATGGCGCACAGCCGCGGCGGTACGATTACGGTTGTCGGTCATGGTTTCGACCATGATCGCCACGCCGCCTGGGCCGTAGCCCTCGTAACCCAGCTCCTCGACATCGTCACCGTCGGATGCCCCCACGCCCCGCGCGACTGCGCGATCAATGGTGTCACGGGTCATGTTTGCACCAAGCGCCTTGTCCAGCGCCAGACGCAGACGCGGGTTGGAACCTGGATCGCCGCCGCCCTGACGCGCAGCTACGGTCAGTTCACGAATCCACTTGGTGAAAATCTTGCCTTTCTTGGCATCCTGACGCTCTTTGCGGTGCTTGATGTTCGCCCACTTAGAATGACCTGCCATTTTTCGCTCCAGATTCTTTTTGAAACACCTTCACCTTTCGCCCTGAACAATCGGGCAAAAAGCTTCACTCAATAAGGGCAGAAGCAGGGCGTATCGAAATACGCCCTGCCCGGCATCACTCGGCCTTTGGCTGCTCGCGCAGACGGATGTGCAGCTCTCGCAACGCCTTGGCATCGACAACGCCAGGCGCCTGGGTCATGACATCGGCAGCGCTCTGGGTTTTCGGGAAAGCGATTACTTCACGGATCGACTGCGCTCCGGTCATCAGCATGACCAGACGGTCAAGGCCGAACGCCAGACCACCGTGCGGCGGTGCACCGTACTTCAGAGCATCGAGCAGGAAGCCGAATTTTTCCTGCTGCTCGTCTTCGGCGATGCCCAGCAGACGGAAGACCGCCTGTTGCATTTCCTTGCGGTGAATACGAATCGAACCACCGCCCAGCTCGGTACCGTTGAGCACCATGTCGTAGGCACGGGAAAGCGCCGTTGCCGGGTTGGCTTCCAGCTCTTCAGGCGTGCACTTGGGTGCCGTGAAGGGGTGATGCAGTGCGGTGAAGCTGCCGTCGTCGTTTTCTTCGAACATCGGGAAATCAACGACCCACATCGGAGCCCATTCGCAGGTATGCAGCTTGAGGTCGTTGCCGATCTTGATCCGCAGCGCGCCAAGCGCTTCGCTGACGATCTTGAACTTGTCCGCCCCAAAGAAAACGATATCGCCATCGACCGCACCCACACGATCGAGGATGACATTCAGGTTGTCTTCCGGGATGAACTTGACGATCGGCGATTGCAAGCCTTCCGGCCCCTTCGCACGCTCATTGACCTTGATGTAGGCCAGGCCTTTGGCACCGTAGATACTGACGAACTTGGTGTAGTCGTCGATCTGGCTGCGCGCCATGCTGGCAGCGCCCGGTACACGCAGTGCGGCAACGCGCCCCTTGGGATCGTTGGCCGGGCCGCTGAACACTTTGAATTCCACGCCAGTGAGCTGATCGGCAACGTCCACCAGTTCCAGCGGATTGCGCAGGTCTGGCTTGTCGGAGCCGTAGCGACGCATGGCCTCTTCGAAGGTCATGTGCGGGAAGTCACCGAACTCCAGGTCCAGAACTTCCTTGAACAGTTGGCGAACCATCTTCTCGGTCAGACCGATGATGTCCTCTTCATTGAGGAAACTGGTCTCGATGTCGATCTGAGTGAATTCCGGCTGGCGGTCGGCACGCAGGTCTTCGTCGCGGAAGCACTTGGCGATCTGGTAGTAACGGTCGAAGCCAGCCACCATCAGCAGTTGCTTGAACAACTGAGGCGATTGCGGCAGGGCGAAGAAGCTGCCCGGGTGTGTGCGGCTTGGAACCAGATAGTCACGAGCACCTTCTGGCGTCGCGCGGGTCAGGATCGGCGTCTCGACATCGAGGAAGCCGTTGTCATCCAGATAGCGACGGATGCTGGTAGTGATGCGCGAACGCAGACGCAGCTTCTCGGCCATTTCCGGGCGACGCAGATCGATGAAGCGATAACGCAGACGGGTTTCCTCGCCTACATCGGAGTATTCATTCAGAGGGAACGGCGGAGTCTCGGACTCGTTCAGCACTTCGAGCTCGTAACCCAGCACCTCGATGGCACCGGACGCCATGTTCGCGTTCACGGCACCCGCCGGACGAGCACGAACCTTGCCCACTACCTTGACCACGTACTCGCTGCGCACTCGGTCAGCGGCAGCGAAACTGTCGGCACGATCGGGGTCGAACACGACTTGAGCCATGCCTTCACGGTCGCGAATATCGAGGAAGATAACGCCTCCGTGGTCACGACGACGGTGGACCCATCCGCAAAGGGTGATTTCCTGGCCTTCCAGACTCTCGTTCAGTTGGCCGCAATAATGGCTGCGCATCATGATGGTGTTTTCACTTCTCGTAATTCGAATTCGGTGGCGCTTTCGCTCCTGGCTTGCGCTCAGTGGTACAAGGCACCGGCACAAGGCTGAATAAAGCCAGCCCTGGCCCACGCAGAGTCACGCCCGCTAGCAAGACGGAGGATTATATAGAGTTAATTGGCACCGTGCAGCCGAACGAACCCGTCACGCCCGGATAAGTTCATGACTCGCCTGGCGCAGCCGAGCTGCTCACTCGCGCCGCGCCGGGAAACGCAGGCACGCCGAAGCGGGCCTGCAGGAATGAGGATGAAGGCCATTCTAGACGCGGGAATTTTCCAGGCGATCGCCCTTCAACAGATGCGCAACACACACAACACGAATCAGACCACTGAAATTCTTTACACCCCCGTAGCGTAAGTGAACCTCCCGATCAATGTAGGACAATACCGCATTAACAGAGCACTCATTGGAAGTTGCGATACCTGAAAGAATGTTCCAGTACACGTTCTCCAGACGCAGACAAGTGGCCAGACCATTGAGCCGAACGGATTTGGAGTGAGGCTGTGCCAGCGTCATATTGAAATCCTCGACAAAAGGGTCGTGGCGTATTTCCACCTCCCGATGCAACAACTTAAGCTCTCGCTCAACACCGCGTAACATCATAACTGTCACCTTCGAATCATCGAATTTTAAACACCGAAAGAAATATTCAAAAACAAATAAATGTCCCGATGTATAAAACAGGATTCGAGATCTTATATCCAGCAGGCCCTATACCCCTTAATTGTAGGATACGGCCACAGCCATCAGCGGAATATCGTTTAACCCTGAAGGGACAATGAGAAAGAGCACGAGGAACTGCCGGGCAGCGTGCAGAGCAGCAGGCAATGACTAAACCTTGAGAGGCCCGAGAGCCGTGACGACCGGGACGATACAGAAAAGCTATAACGAGTAAACAGTTGAGAAGCAGGCGAGCGGCACCGAAGGCCGCTCGCCACGGGTCGTTACTTCGACTCGAGCATCGAACGCAACATCCAGGCAGTTTTCTCATGAACCTGCATACGCTGCGTCAGCAGATCAGCTGTCGGCTCATCGCTCACTTTATCCAGAAGAGGAAAGATACTACGAGCAGTACGGACAACAGCCTCTTGACCCTGAACCAGACTTTTGATCATATCTTCAGCGCTTGGCACGCCTTCTTCTTCCTTGATGGAAGACAGGCGAGCATATGTCGAATAAGTACCGGGGGCCGGAAAGCCTAGTGCACGGATACGTTCGGCGATGGAGTCGACCGCCAGTGCCAGTTCGTTGTACTGTTCTTCAAACATCAAGTGCAGCGTGCGAAACATCGGCCCGCTGACATTCCAGTGAAAGTTGTGAGTCTTGAGGTAAAGCACATAAGTATCCGACAGCAAATGCGACAGACCGTCCACGATCGATTTGCGATCCTCTTCACTGATACCGATATCGATTGCCATGTTTCATGCCCTTTTAGTGAGGATTGAAAAGCAGTAAAGACCACTACTCTATCAAGAGAACCCGACCGGCGCAGCTTTCCGTTGTAGCGATGCAGCGTGCAGGCAGTGATTCACGAGAAAACCGCAACGCTGCACCCCATCGCCGCAGCAGCGCATTCGTACACACCCCGGAGAGTCACCGATAAAGCCTGCCTGGATGCTCTGTTTCGGGCCCCGTGGGCATATAGAACGGTAATGTAAGGCCAGAGCCGGGCAGGCCCGACGGGCGTCAGCGATTGCTGATTTGAGTAGGATCAGGCTTTGCTGTTAAATACACCGCGTGCCGCCGACGATTTGCCTTTCAGCGTTGGCGCATAGGCTGGCCCAGCGCTCGTGCATCACGCCTCATCTTGTTCAGAAGCGTACCGGGCGTTACCCGCTATTTCTTGTAATCCTTCTTGCATGTGAGCTTTTTAAAATGTTGAAAATCGTCCACCTGGTAACGGGAGCCGCAGCGCTGTTGCTCTCTTTCATACCCAGCCTGCGTAGTGAAGCAGCATCTCTCTACCTGCAAAATCCTGATGCGATCTGCCTCGCCTTCCTCGGGCTGCTTAACCTGATACTCGCTCCGGTAATTCCTTACTGGAATCGAGGCCCACGTCACAATCTGCAAAATCTGGTCAGCGCCCTGCTTGTCATTGCAGTAATCGTGCAAACGCTGACCTTGCTTGTTCCTCTGCCTGGCATCGCAGGTCAACCCGCCATTCTGGTGAGCCTGGTCATTGCCATCGTCGCTGTCGCCCTGCACCTGGGCGTCAGCTTTTACAGGTCTTACACACCCTCGTCCGCACCTCAAAACCACGACATGGGAAATCGTGATACTGGCACCGTAAAATGGTTCAACACCTCCAAGGGCTTCGGTTTTATCTCTCGGGATTCCGGCGACGATATTTTTGTGCATTTTCGTGCCATTCGCGGTGAGGGTCATCGTGTGCTGGTAGAGGGCCAACGCGTCGAGTTTTCTGTGATGAACCGCGACAAAGGCCTGCAGGCCGAAGACGTCATTGCAGCGCTGCCGCGCCGCTGATTGTCTCAAGCAACAAAAAACCGCGACTTCCAACGAAAGTCGCGGTTTTTTATGGCCGCAGATCAGTAGTGAGGTGGCGGCGCATCTTCCTCGAAGGTCTCGAACTGGCTGCCCATTTCCTCCTGACGCTTGAGCATCGCCGCCATCTGCAGTTGCAGATGATCCAACTCGCGCCGCTGCTGTACCAGCACATCATTGAGCGCCTGGATCGTATCGTCCTGAAAGGCCATACGGCTTTCCAGTTCCATGACCCGCTCTTCAAGGCTCATGATTGGTCCTCCTCAAATCGAAAATCATTCGTCAACACAGGCTTGAGCTGCCGACAGATTGCCGAGAACTGCTCGCCGGTATAGGCACTGGCAGCATGCTTGCCCCACACGGGCGCTGGCCAGGCAGCATCGTCACGTTTGCGCACGATCACGTGCATATGCAGCTGGCTGACCACATTGCCCAAAGCGGCAATGTTGATTTTATCCGCATCGAACACCTCTTTCAGCACTTTGGCCAAGGCGCTGGTCTCCTGCCATAACTGCGCCTGATCTGCAGCGCTCAACTGAAACACTTCAGTGATATCAGCTCGACGCGGCACCAGAATGAACCACGGATAGTGACTGTCATTGGAGAGCAGCAACCGGCACAGTGGAAAGTCACCAATGGCCAAGGTGTCTTGTTGAAGACGAGAATCCAGAACGAACACGATAAAAACTCCTGACTGCCAGGTGAATGCACCTGCCCTGTCGGTAGCAGGGTGCTGCGAGACTCGCAGGATACTAGGGTTCGCGTGACGCATCACCTGCACACACGCATGCGCACCAGAATGAGCCCGGCAGGATACCGATCGCACCGATTTGACGCCCGGAAAAGTCGCCAAAGGGACAGGATGAGCTCATCCGTCGGCAGGCCGCCTGACAATGGTGTGCTTTAGGTACATGAAAATGAAACAACCGTGGCCTCACCATGACCACCAGCAAGAACGATGCTCCAGGTTCAGGCGAACCATGCATGCACTGCACCAAAAACACACACAGCTGTTGCGACAGCAACACCACGAATTCGTTTTCTACTCAAATGATGATGACCCGGGTAACGTTTTTGTCGGATAACCCCACACTCATGGATGGAAGGTAAAAACTATAGACATTTTAATAAAATTAAAATATCTATACAAAACATACAGATAGATATAAAAAGCGATGCTGATTCTGATTTTTCACAAATTTTTTTCATTTTCAGAAACTTTGTGCACGCTTGTTGCTTTATGACCCATATGATCACGCCACCCCTGGCGGAAAACAGGGGTGACAGAATCAAGGGAAACCCGGCTGGCGACCTTGGGGAATGTCTTGAATAGACTCGATAATCATCGATTCTGATCAAGTACAGAATGCCACTACGGACTGATCTGGCACTGCGTCGTAAAGATTCTGAAAGGATAAAGCTGTAGCTATAGCAACCAAAGTCAGCGTGAGATAGATTCCGCCGACAAAAATAGAAAGAGCCGCCCAGATAAAAAAACAGGTGGGACGGCAGAAAATCTTCTAAAAACCAAAGGAGCAATCACGATGAGAGTGATGAAGTGGAGCGCAATCGCACTGGCCGTTACTGCAGCCAGCGCCCAAATGGCAACCGCGGCACCTTTCGTCAGCGATCAGGCTGATGCCAAGGGCTTTGTTGAAGGCAGCACGCTTGACCTGAAGTTGCGCAATTACTATTACAACCGCGACAAGAAAGCAGGCGCTGATGACGATCGCGACTGGACCCAGGGTATCTGGGCCAACTTCAGCACCGGCTACACCCAAGGCACCATCGGTGTCGGCGTCGAGGCATTCGCCTACGCTGGCGTGAAACTGTGGGGCCCGGACAAGTACTCGGGTTCAGGCAACCTGGTGACTGATTCTGCCGGTAACAACGAAGACACTCAGGCCAAAGCTGGCGGCGCGGTCAAATTCCGCGTATCGAAAACCGAACTGAAAGTGGGCGACATGCAGCCGACCAGTCCAGTCTTCGCAGTAGGCGGTTCACGTCTGTTGCCGCAGACTGCAAGCGGTATCAGCCTGCAGAGCAGCGAGCTCCAGGGGCTGGACGTTGAAGCAGGTCATTTCTACTCCGGCACCAGCCAGGACGACACAAGCCATAGCGGCAGCATCTTTGCAAACTACGCCGGTGTTCGTGCGAACAGCGCTGACTTTGCTGGCGGCAAATATGCCATTACCGACAGCCTGGGCGTTGCATTCTATGCAGCCAAGCTGGAAGACATCTGGGATCAGTACTACGGTAACGTGAACTACGCCCTCCCACTGGGCGGCGATCAGTCTCTGGCATTCGATGCGAACATTTATCGCACCGTTGACGAAGGGAGCGCCAAAGCTGGCTCGATCAGCAACACCGCGTTCTCCGGTTCCGCAGCCTACTCGTTCCTTGCTGCTCATACCGTGACCCTGGCGTTCCAGAAAATCAACGGCGACACTCCGTTCGACTACATCGGTATTGGCGATAACAACCGCGGCGGCGACTCGATCTTCCTGAACAACTCGATCCAGTACTCCGACTTCAACGGTCCGGGTGAAAAATCCTGGCAGGCTCGCTACGACCTGAACATGACGCCATATGGCGTTCCTGGTCTGAGCTTCATGACCCGCTACATCAAGGGTACTGATATCGACGGCACCAAGACACCGACTGGCAGCGCTTACGCCGGTCTGTACGGTGCTGACGGCGAGCACCACGAAACCAACCTTGAAGCCAAATACGTAGTACAAACCGGTCCGGCCAAGGACCTGTCCTTCCGTGCCCGTCAAGCTTGGCACCGCGCCAACGCAGATCAGGGCGAAGGCGACGTCAACGAGTTCCGCCTGATTGTCGATTACCCGATCTCGATCCTGTAATCACCGCTCAGCACTCGTTAATAGAAGAAGCCCGGCTCATGCCGGGCTTTTTCGTTGAGCCTTGAAAGCTCCTTGCCATCCTCTGCAAGCCTGCCCCGCCCTGTACGCGACCGGAACACCGCCGTACAATGCCAGGTCAAATCCAGTCTCAGCAACCGACAACGGCCAACCATGCGCACCAGTCAATTTTTGCTCGCCACACAGAAAGAAACCCCTTCCGATGCGGTCGTGGTCAGCCATCAACTGATGCTGCGTGCCGGCATGATCCGCAAACTGGCATCCGGCCTCTATACCTGGCTGCCCATGGGCCTGCGCGTATTGCGCAAGGTCGAAGCCATTGTCCGTGAAGAAATGGACGCCGCTGGCGCACTCGAGATTCTGATGCCCGGCATTCAGCCCGCAGAGCTGTGGCAAGAGTCAGGCCGCTGGGAACAATACGGCCCGGAGCTGATGCGCCTGGTTGATCGCCACAACCGTGAGTTCTGCCTGGGCCCTACCCACGAAGAAGTCATCACCGATCTGGCACGCAATGAGCTCAACAGCTATAAACAGCTGCCAATCAACATGTACCAGATCCAGACCAAATTCCGTGACGAAATCCGTCCACGCTTCGGCCTCATGCGTGGGCGCGAGTTCGTCATGAAAGACGCCTATTCGTTCCACGCTGATCACGCATCGCTGCAGATCACCTACGACCGCATGCATCTGGCGTACAGCAACATCTTTACCCGCCTCGGCCTGAAGTTTCGCCCGGTCGAAGCTGACAACGGCTCGATTGGCGGCGCAGGCTCGCACGAGTTCCACGTGCTGGCCGAATCCGGCGAAGACGATATCGTGTTCAGCGATGGCTCCGATTACGCAGCCAACATCGAAAAAGCCGAAGCGGTGCCTCGCGAGAAGACTCGTCCGGCCGCTACAGAAGAATTGCGCCTGATCGATACGCCAAACGCCAAGACCATTGCCCAACTGGTCGAAGGCTTCGGCTTGCCGATCGAGAAGACCGTCAAGACGCTGGTGGTCCATGCTGCCGAAGAAGGCAAGCTGATTGCACTGATCATCCGTGGCGATCATGAGCTCAACGAAATCAAGGCCAGCCAGCAGGAACAGGTCGCCAGCCCACTGGTGATGGCGTCCGAAACCGAACTGCGTGATGCCATCGGTGCAGGCGCAGGCTCACTGGGCCCTCTGAATCTGCCGCTGCCCTGCATCATCGACCGCTCTGTCGAGCTGATGAGCGACTTCAGCGTCGGTGCCAACATCGATGACAAGCACTATTTCGGCGTCAATTGGGAACGCGACCTGCCGGTTCCGACCGTCGCCGACCTGCGTAATGTCGTGGCCGGTGATCCAAGCCCGGACGGCAAAGGCACGCTGGAAATCAAGCGCGGCATCGAAGTCGGCCACATCTTCCAGCTGGGCACCAAGTACAGCGAAGCGATGAAATGCCAGGTACTGGGAGAGAACGGCAAGCCGGTCAATCTGGCGATGGGCTGCTACGGAATCGGCGTTTCCCGCGTGGTTGCGGCCGCCATCGAACAGAACAGCGACGAAAACGGCATTATCTGGAACGACACTCTGGCGCCTTTCCAGATCGCCCTGATCCCGCTGCGCTACGAGACAGACGCGGTTCGTGAAGCGACAGACAAACTGTACGCCGAGCTGACTGCCGCCGGCTTTGAAGTCCTGCTCGATGACCGCGATAAGAAAACCAGCCCCGGCATCAAGTTCGCGGACATGGAGCTGATCGGTATCCCGCATCGTATTGTAGTCAGTGACCGCGGCCTGGCCGAAGGCAATCTGGAATACAAAAGCCGTACCGAGTCGCAACCGCAAGCCATTGCGGTCGCGGATGTGCTGTCGTTCATCCAGGGCAAAGTGAACCGCTGAGTCAAAGGCGCACCTGTTTTGCTTAAGGGTGCGCCGCTCGTCACTCGCCCAATCCGCATCAGAGATCTCATGCTCAAACGAAGCACCTTAAGCCTAGGCAGCGCCGTTCTGTGCGGCTCTTTTCTTGTCGGCGGCTGCGCCAACCAGCTATCACAACGCAGCGAGCACGAAGAGCGTGTCGAACGCAAACTGCTTGAACACACGCTGCAAGTCGATATTGGCGAACCCAAAACGCTGGAGTTACCACAACGTCGCGTGCGGATTCACGAGCACAAGTCGTTCGAGGTCACTGATTTTGAAGTCACCCGCCACTATGATCGCTATACCCCCTATCAGCCCTGGCGGGAAATCTACGAGATTCCGCTCGGCGCGGTCGCTGTTGTCGCAGGCGTCGGAGCGAACGTGGTCAACGTGATTGCGCTGGGCCATTTGCCGGACAGCATGACCCGGGACTGGATTCACTACGGTGTAGCAGGTCTGAATCCCTTCATGAATGCCCCGTCCCACGGTCGGGCCCAGCAGAATCTGGCGAGCATTGACGAAGTCCAGAAAGACAAGCGGATCGAGAACTCTACGCTACCGTGGAATGAACGTCCGGTGATGGTCAAGGCTGGCAACGAAACCCACGAAATGAGCACCGATCGCAACGGCATTCTGCGCCTGAACCTGCTGGACAGCCCGTTTGCCGAACAGGACCTGAGCCGTATCATACGCATTTATATCAACGTCGAAGACGATCAGGACAGTGCTCACGCCAATGCCAGTTTGCCGATCAGCCATTCCTTGCGCGGCAAGCTGCTCGAAGCCCACGCCCTGATCTACGACGATCTGGAAGATGACGAAGTCAGCCAGTGGGTGCATCGAGTCAAACGCCTTTCTGACCTTGGACTGGAAGAAGAAGCCAGCGAACTTGAACAGAGCCTGATCGAGCTGACACGAAACGATCCGCAGTTGCAGGGTGAGTTTCTCAAATCACTTGCCAGAGATGCCGGCCGTCTGGTCGCCGTTCCTGCTCAGAGCCAGTAATACAGACGGCTGCGGGATGTGCTCGCAGCCGGCCATTATCGCGAGAACAAGTCCAATTGCTCGTGGGCTGCACGCAGATCGTGCAGGCGTACACCTATGCCCAGCAGGCGAACCGGCTTGCCACCCCGGGCAAACGCCTGGGCCAGTAACTGCTCGTAACTGCCCAGATCCCTTCCTGCGCCGGATTGCTCAAGCGTCGTCTGAGTGAAGTCGTGAAACTTCACTTTGACGAACGGTTTGCCGGGCCGGTACTGCCCTTCCATTCTCGCCATCCGGTTACCCAAGGTGTCCAGCAGCGCGGGCAGCTTCTCCAGACAGGCAGCCAGATCGGGCAGATCCGTGTCGTACGTATTTTCAACACTGACCGACTGACGCCGACTGTCATTTTGCACGGGACGGTCATCCACTCCGTGCGCCAGGCTCCAGAGGCGCTCACCAAAGCTGCCAAATTCGCGGACCAGCGCCAGTTTGTTCCGGCTTCGCAAGTCAGCACAGTCGATAATACCGAGTCGGCCCAACTTGTCTGCGGTCACTTTGCCGACGCCGTGGAGCTTGGTGACAGGCAGCGAGGCGACGAAATCCTCGACCTGATCCGGAGTGATCACGAACAGCCCGTTGGGCTTTTTCCAGTCACTGGCAATCTTGGCCAAGAACTTGTTGGGGGCTACGCCCGCCGAAACCGTGATATGCAATTGATTCGACACCCGGCGACGGATGTCCTGGGCGATGCGCGTGGCGCTTCCGGAAAAGTGCCCGGCATCCGATACGTCCAGGAACGCCTCATCCAGAGACAAAGGTTCTATGAGATCGGTGTAATCCCGGAAGATCGTATGAATTTCACGCGATGCTTCTTTATAAGCCTCCATACGCGGCTTGACGATGGTCAGGTGCGGACAGAGCTTGAGCGCATGACGCGATGACATGGCTGAGCGCACCCCGTACGCACGCGCCTCATAATTACAGGTCGCGATGACCCCGCGGCGCTCCGCAGAGCCGCCCACCGCCAGCGGTTTACCAGCGAGGTCGGGCTCGTCACGCATTTCAATGGCTGCATAAAAGCAGTCGCAGTCGATGTGGATGATTTTGCGCTGCGTCATGACCTGATGGGATTTTGCAATCAATGGCCCAGCAGTATCTCATTGGTATCGACAAGTAACATCCAATGATGCGCCAGCCCCCTGAAATACCGGCAAAAGCCTTCCGGTCCATGAACGAAACAGCTGCAGCCCACGTCATGCAAGCGCCAAAGCCGAACAGATGCGCCAGCGGCGTCGCTAAGCATTTGAAGAAAAAGCACTTTTTAAAACTAACCATTGACACCCCGCCATCTCTCTGTAGAATGCCGCCACACAGACGCGGGATGGAGCAGTCTGGTAGCTCGTCGGGCTCATAACCCGAAGGTCGTCGGTTCAAATCCGGCTCCCGCAACCAAACATCAAAAAAGGCCACTCGAAAGAGTGGCCTTTTTTGTGCGCACCTGAAAAGTGCTTTGCTCAAGCACTGAACCAATCGCTATGCACGATGCTGAGCACTTCAATGCCTCACGTGACGATAACCCCCATCTTCACCAACTCTTCTGAAGACGCTGCACGGCGCAGAGCCATACCCAAGAACATCATGAGCGATACTCTCACGTGGCGGCGCGAGGAACGAGGGGCATCAGATGCGCTTATCGCATGCATGCGCTCTGAAGCGTGTGCATCGAGCACAATCTGCCACTCATTTGCCTGCTTTGCGGATTAAGGGTTGACACTTCGTCGTTCGGCTGTAGAATGCCGCCACACAGACGCGGGATGGAGCAGTCTGGTAGCTCGTCGGGCTCATAACCCGAAGGTCGTCGGTTCAAATCCGGCTCCCGCAACCAAACATCAAAAAAGGCTACTCGAAAGAGTGGCCTTTTTTGTTTCCGATGAAAAAACATATCGGGCGATAGCTAACTGTCTGACAAAAAAAGACTATTTCCCAAGCCGTTTGAAACCCTATCATCACATCTGTAACGTAATGCTTTCATTTACGACAGTTTTTGCATGCGCTGCCGATAGGTGTTACTAAGCTGAATCACGACTGAACCGCAGCTGAACAGCATCACCCGGCTCGATTCGCTATTCGCTCGTTAGACGTTGACGCGCTAACATCCTGAAATATTTTCTGCGTAGGGATTGGTAACTTGGCTGCATACCTCCATCCTGTCGCGCACGATCCAAGGAGTGATTGATGCGCGACAACATGTCCGATTCCAATGAAACAGTTGATGCAGAACAACCCGGCAGCCTGCCGCGCCAGAACTGGCGGGAACTGCTAAGCAAATACCGGCAGCCTATCGGGCTGGCGGTCATGCTGCTGTTGTTCAGCCTGGCCCTTATTGCCTGCCGCCACATGCTGGTCGAGATGGACTGGTATGCGCTGCACGACTCACTGTTCGCAGTGCCCCTGCCCGCTCTGGGCGGCGCGTTGCTCGCAGCAATAGTCGGTTATGTCATTTTGATGGGCTATGAACTGTCCGCCAGCCGCTACGCCAATGTAGATCTGCCCACCAGAACGCTGATCCTCGGCGGCTTCACCTCATTTGCCATCGGCAATGCGGTCGGCCTGTCGATGCTGTCTGGCGGTTCGGTCCGTTACCGCCTGTACTCGCGCTATGGGGTGGGGGCAATCGAAATCGCCCGCATGACCGTGTTCGCCAGTCTTTCGCTGGGCTGTGCGTTGCCGCCGCTGGCGGCACTGGCCACGCTGAGCAACCTGTCCGGCGCGTCACTGGCACTCAAACTTCCGGTCGACGTGCTGGCCGTCGTTGCCACAGCGGTGCTGCTCGGCAGCGTGCTGCTGGCGGTCTTTGTCTACCGCCGCCGCCTGCCGGAACAGGATATTCCGCACAATATTCTGGTTCGCCTCGGTCGCCGCACCTTACGCCTTCCAGACTTGAAGCTGACGCTGATCCAGCTGGTCATCACCGCGCTGGACGTCGCGGCGGCAGCGATGGTGCTTTATCTATTGCTGCCGCACGCGCCACCGCTGGGTGCATTCATTCTGATTTACCTGCTGGCGCTTGCCGCTGGCGTACTCAGCCATGTTCCTGGCGGCGTTGGCGTATTCGAGGCCATTCTGCTTGCAGCCTTTGCCAACGAGCTGGGCGCTGCCCCGCTCGCGGCCGCGCTCCTGCTGTACCGCCTGATCTATGTGGTACTGCCGCTGTTGCTGGCCTGCCTGACGCTGCTGTTTACCGAAGCCCAGCGCCTGCTGCCGACACGGCAAGCCATCCGTGTCGCCTCGGGGCTGGCGGCACCGATTCTGGCCCTACTGGTTTTCTTGTCGGGGGTGGTGCTGCTCTTCTCTGGTGCCACCCCTGAAATCGATACCCGACTGGAAAACGTCGGCTTCATGATTCCCCATCGGCTGATCGACGCGTCGCACTTCGGGGCCAGCCTGGTGGGCGTCCTGTGCCTGTTGCTCGCCCAGGGCTTGCGGCGTCGGCTGTCGGCTGCGTGGATGCTGACCTCCATTCTGCTGCTGGTGGGCGCAGTGCTGTCGATGCTCAAAGGTTTCGACTGGGAAGAAGCCAGCATGCTGTTGCTGACTGCCTGCCTGCTGCTGACATTCCGCCGTTCGTTCTATCGCCCCAGTCGACTGCTGGAGCTGCCATTCTCGCCGCTCTACCTGATTGCCAGCATTTGTGTTGTCGGTGCCTCGATCTGGCTTCTGCTGTTTGCTTATCAGGACGTGCCCTACAGCCACCAGTTGTGGTGGCAGTTCACCCTCGATGCAGACGCTCCACGCGGCCTGCGCTCGGCGCTGGGCAGCGCGGTGCTGCTGGTGGTGGTTTCGCTGACCTGGCTGCTGCGTACCGCCCGACCGGTGATCAAGCTGCCCGATGTGGCTGATCTGGACAAGGCTGCCGAGATCCTCAAGGCATCCAGCCAGCCCAATGGCGGGTTGGTGCTGACCGGCGACAAGGCGATCCTGTTTCACCCGGCCGGCAATGCGTTTCTGATGTACTCGCATCGTGGACGCAGTCTGGTAGCGCTTTATGACCCGATTGGCCCGACCCAGCAGCGTGCCGAGCTTATCTGGCAGTTCCGCGATCTGTGCGACGTGCACCACGCCCGCCCGGTGTTCTACCAGGTACGTGCGGAAAACCTGCCGTTCTACATGGACATCGGTCTCACGGCTATCAAGCTGGGCGAGGAAGCACGCGTTGATCTGCGACGCTTCGACATCGATGCCAAAGGCAAGGAGATGAAAGACCTGCGTTACACCTGGAACCGAGGTGGCCGCGATGGGCTTTCGCTGGAAATCTACGAGCCTGGCCAAGCGCCTATCGACGAGCTGAAAGTGATTTCCGATGCCTGGCTGACCGGCAAGAACGTCCGCGAAAAAGGCTTCTCGCTAGGCCGCTTCAGCCCTGAATACCTGAAGTATTTCCGTATTGCCATCGTGCACTTTCAGGGCAAACCGGTCGCGTTTTCCAACTTGCTGGAAACCACCAGCCCGGAACTGGCCAGCTTGGACCTGATGCGTTCTCACCCTGATGCACCCAAGCTGACCATGGAATTCATGATGGTCGGCCTGATTCTGCACTACAAGGCCCAGGGCTACGCGCGATTCAGCTTGGGGATGGTGCCCTTGTCGGGCTTGCAGCCAAGACGTGGCGCACCGATTACCCAGCGCCTGGGTTCGATGATCTTCCGTCGCGGCGAACAGCTCTACAACTTCCAGGGGCTGCGCCGCTTCAAGGACAAGTTCCAGCCCGACTGGGAACCTCGTTATATGGCCGTGCCTGCCGGACTCGATCCGCTCGTGGCGCTGGCTGACACCGCTGCCCTGATTGCGGGCGGCCTGACTGGATTGGTGAAACGCTGATGATTCGACGCTCCTGGCACCTTTTGCTCGCAGCTCTGGTAATTGTTCTTTTAGTCGTAGCGCTGGGAATATGGATCTGGAACCGCCCCGCCCCACCCGCCTCACTGGAACATGTGAACCTTGACGGTGGCGCGCCACTGACCAGCGTGACCCCGGCCACACGCATCAAGACCCGAATTGCGCTGGCCGTCACCGCCGAAGAAATGCTCACCGACAAGCAGTTGCTGGCGATCAGCAAGGACGCATCGGCACGCATCATTCAGGTCGTGCTGCCCAAGGACGACTGCGTGCTGCAACAGAAAACCTTTCAGGACGCTCTGGCGAAGCTCGACGGCCCCGCACAGGTCGTCGGCGGCATAGGCCCTGGCGCGACACTGGCCTGGCGCTGGCTGGCCGGACAGACCGATGACAAGGCACAGGCCATTTCCGTAGGGTTTGCGCTTGAACATGTGTCGAACCCGCCGCCTGTTCTGGAAGAGGACGAGAAACCGCCGCAGATCTGTGACGTGCCACTGCCACAAAAAGCCCCGCACGGGCACTGGCTGGCCGCCTGGAACGATGCGCCGGATGATCCGAGTGCCGCGTTCGTGCGGGATCAGACCAATGCGGACACCAGCATCAGCGACTACGAAATCCCATTGCCTCAGGTGCTCAATACGGAATTGCGTCACCTGCTGCTCGGCGAGAACGACAGCGGTGGCCTGGGTATCCCGGTCGTCGAAGTCCCGGCCAGCCAGCCTTCCGATACCGTGACGCTGTTCATGTCCGGTGATGGCGGCTGGCGCGATCTGGACAAGGTCGTGGCGGGCGACATGGCCAAGATGGGCTACCCGGTGGTGGGCATCGACGTGTTGCGTTACTACTGGGAGCACAAGACACCGGAACAGACCGCTGTCGACCTGACCGACCTGATGAACCACTACCGTCAGAAATGGGGCACCAAACGCTTCATCCTGGCGGGCTATTCGTTCGGCGCAGACGTCATGCCGGCGATCTACAATCGCCTGGCTGCGGATGATCAGAATCGGGTAGACGCGATCATTCTGCTGGCGTTCGCGCGCACCGGCAGTTTCGAGATTCACGTCGACGGCTGGCTCGGTAACGCAGGCAAGGAAGCCACGACCGGACAGGAAATGGCCAAGCTGCCTGCCGCGAAGGTGTTCTGTGTCTACGGTGTCGAAGAGAAGAAAGACAGCGGTTGCACCGACACCACAGCAGTCGGCGAAGCTGTTCAGTTGCCAGGGGGTCACCACTTCGATGAGGACTATCCGGCATTGGCCAAACGCCTGATCGACGCCATCAACAAGCGTCAAGGCAAGGCTACCGCGCAGTAAGCATCGTCTGCAGACACAAAAAATCCCGGCACCGTGAGGTCGCCGGGATTTTTTTGTCGACGCTGCCGGAGCCACCGGCGAACCTTACATCTCCACTTGCGTACCCAGTTCGATCACCCGGTTGAACGGCAGCTTGAAGAAGCGCAGATTGCCATTGGCATTCTTGAGCATGAAAGCGAACAACGCCTCACGCCAGCGCGCCATGCCGTCCATCTTCGACGGGATGACCGTTTCGCGGCTGAGGAAATAGGTGGTACGCATCGGACTGAAATCCAGCTCCGGCAGATGACACAAGGCCAGTGCAGCAGGCACATCGGGCTCGTCGATAAAGCCGAAGTGCAGGATCACCCGATAAAAACCTTCGCCATAGGACTCCACCTCAAAGCGCTGAGCGGCAGGTACACGTGGCGAGTCTTCATACACCACCGTCAGCAGAACCACTTGCTCGTGCAGTACCTGGTTATGCAGCATGTTGTGCAGCAGCGCATGGGGGACAGCATCCGATCGTGCCGTCAGGAACACCGCAGTGCCCTGCACGCGATGCGGCGGCTGAACGCGAATACTGCCGATGAAGATCGGCAACGGCAGCCCGCCCTCGTCAATCCGCTCGGCCAGCAATTGTTTGCCACGCTTCCAGGTGGTCATGAGGATAAACAGCACCGCACCTGCCAGCACCGGAAACGCCCCGCCCTGGAAAATCTTCGGTACGTTGGCAGCGAAGAACAGGCCGTCGACCAGCAGCAGACAGATCAACAGCGGTACGGCCAGCAATGGCGGCCACTTCCAGAGCATCAGCATGACTGTCGACACCAGAATCGTGGTGCAGAGCATGGTGCCAGTCACTGCCACGCCGTAAGCAGAAGCCAAGGCACCAGATGATTCAAAACCGATGACCAGCATGATGACACCTGCCATCAGCGCCCAGTTGACAGCACCAATGTAGATCTGGCCCTGCGCATCGCTTGAAGTGTGCTGAATGTGCATGCGCGGGATGTAGCCTAACTGGATAGCCTGCAGCGTCATCGAGAACGCGCCGGAGATCACTGCTTGCGACGCAATGATGGTCGCCATGGTCGACAGGCCGATCAGGGGCAGAAGTGCCCAGCCTGGTGCCAACAGGTAGAAAGGGTTACGAACCGTTTCAGGATTGCCCAACACCAGCGCACCCTGACCGAAATAGTTGAGCAACAGCGCGGGTAGCACAAGGATGAACCACGCGCGTGAAATGGGCTTGCGGCCAAAATGCCCCATGTCGGCATACAGCGCCTCAGCCCCCGTCAGGGCCAGCACCACAGCGCCCAGAATGGCGACGCCAATGCCCGGGTGGATGATGAAGAAGTTCAACCCCCAGGCCGGATTGACCGCTTTCAGCACTTCGGGCGATTGCATGATGCCGTAAATACCCAGCGCGCCCAGCACCAGAAACCAGGTCACCATCACAGGCCCGAACAGCACCCCAATCCGCGCAGTGCCGTGGCGCTGAATCAGAAACAGCCCCACCAGCACAATCAGCGCCATGGGCACGATCCAGTGATCCAGGCCATCGAAAGCCAGTTCCAGACCTTCCATCGCGGAAAGCACCGAGACCGCCGGGGTAATCATGCTGTCGCCGTAAAACAGCGCAGCACCGAACAGCCCGAACACCACCATCATCATTTGCAGTCGGGGATGTTTGGCCGATGCACGTCGTGCCAGTGCCATCAGCGCCATGATGCCGCCCTCGCCCTGATTGTCGGCACGCAGAACAAACGCCATGTACTTGAAAGAAACCACCCAGATAAGTGACCAGAAGATCAGTGAAAGCACCCCGAGGATCGCGTCATGTGTGACTTCCACGCCGTAACCGCCCTGAAACACTTCCTTGAGGGTGTACAACGGGCTGGTGCCGATGTCGCCGTAAACCACACCCACTGCCGCGATCAGCAACCCGATGGGCCTGGCAGTGCTTCCGGCCTCCGCATGACTGTTTGTTTGACTCATCCACTACTCCCGACAACCAGACATGAGGTTCAACACTGAGAACATCACAAGGCGTAACAATTCAGATTCAGCCAGACATTGACATGCCTCGGCGCGATGGCGCGAAGCATAACGCAGCACTCGGCGTAATTCTTGATGAAACGCAGATGACGAGCGTGATCAGGTCCACATGCCCAGCGTTCGAAGCGGTTTTCGCTGCACTATTTCTGATTGAACGACGCAAATACCGGCCGGTCATTAATTAAGCCTGCAGCCTCAAGGGTCTTCAAGAACCGCATCGACGCCCGGGCACCCTGAATCCTCTGACCGAGATGCTCTGATGACCACACACAACCTGACTGTCCAGCCCTTACGCTTCCAGCCCTCATTCGAAGTCGTCCCTGACGATGAAGCGCAGACCAGCAAAGAGCTGGTAGAAGCGATGCACTCCATTCTTGAAACTACTTTCCAGGACACCGGGCACGCCATCCGCAGTGTGCATGCCAAGGCTCACGGGCTACTGCACGGGCAGATTCAGGTTTACGGCGACCTGCCCGAGCCGCTGGCTCAAGGCGCTTTTGCGAAACCCGTCAACCTTCCGGTCGTCATGCGGTTCTCGACCAATCCGGGGGATATTCTTGACGACAAGGTATCTACACCTCGAGGCCTGGCAATCAAACTTGTGGGTGTCGAAGGCGCGCGGCTACCGGGCAGCGCCGGTGCATCGACCCAGGATTTTGTCATGCAGAACGCCAAGGCCTTCACCGCCAAGGACCCCAAGGCTTTTTTAAAGACCCTGAAGTTACTGGCCAAAACGACCGACAAGGCACCGGGCATGAAGAAAGCACTGTCCGCAGTACTTCGTGGCATCGAGTCGGTCATCGAGTCTGCCGGGGGCGAAAGCGGCACACTGAGAAGCCTTGGCGGGCACCCGATGACCCATATTCTGGGCGAAACCTTCAACACCGTCGTACCTTTTCTATATGGGCCTTACTACGCAAAACTGAGTGTGGTCCCCGTTTCTGCGGAACTGGTTGCACTGACCGGCAAGGCCGTGGACCTGAACGATAATCCGGACGGCCTGCGTGAAGCGGTCAAAGCGTTCTTCCTTGAAAACGACGCCAGCTGGGAGGTGCGTGTCCAATTGGCTACGGATCTGGAAAAAATGCCGATAGAGGACGCTTCGTCGATCTGGCCGGAAGACCTCAGCCCGTATGTCGCCGTCGCTCGAATCGATGTGCCCCGCCAGTCGTCGTGGTCCGAGCAAAGCATCCAGGAAGTCGATGAAGCCATGTCATTCAGCCCGTGGCACGGTCTTGAGGCGCATCGCCCGCTGGGTGGGGTCATGCGAGTACGCAAGCCTGCCTATGAGCACTCGGCGGGGTTTCGCAGTCAGCACAATGGGTGCCCGATCCACGAGCCGAAGGGCTGACCGACTACTGAGGTAGTTAAGGCCCGCAAACGCGGGCCTGAATGGACTGATCCAGTCATACGGCCGGCCTGAACCACGCAGTAAATGCGTGCCACCACCCTCGCCAACCCCGCTCACTTTCCTGAATACGCCATATATAGCCGTCCCCCGTCAGTCGGGATTTGTTCGACTCGGTCAGGTCTGCCCGCTCTCGCGTTTCACGTACGTCGTAATTCTCATCCAAACGCTGGTCATCCCGGCCACTCACCGCTAGAATTGCGCACTTTTTGATCAGAGGCGCAGCAAGCGCCCAGTCAGCGCCTGCGCTTTGCGCTCGGGTGCCCTTCACGCCGAGGTTTGCCATGTCCACCGTCACCACGCCGTCCGCCCCCAAGGTTGGATTCGTTTCACTGGGTTGCCCGAAGGCACTCGTTGACTCCGAACGCATCCTGACCCAGCTGCGCATGGAAGGTTACGAAGTCGTCGCGACTTACGAGGACGCTGACGTGGTCGTGGTCAATACCTGCGGCTTCATCGATACGGCCAAGGCCGAGTCGCTGGAAGTGATCGGCGAGGCAATCAAGGAAAACGGCAAGGTCATCGTCACCGGCTGCATGGGCGTCGATGCGAATGTCATTCGCGATGTGCACCCCAGCGTGCTCTCGGTAACCGGTCCGCAGCAGTACGAGCAAGTGGTCAATGCGGTACACGATGTCGTGCCGCCCCGCCAGGATCATAATCCGCTGATCGATCTGGTGCCGCCGCAAGGCGTCAAGCTGACCCCGCGCCACTACGCGTATCTGAAAATTTCCGAAGGCTGCAACCATAGCTGCAGCTTCTGCATCATCCCGTCGATGCGCGGCAAGCTGGTCAGCCGTCCGGTTGGCGATGTGCTGGACGAGGCCAAGCGCCTGGTCAAATCCGGCGTGAAGGAACTGCTGGTCATTTCTCAGGACACCAGCGCCTACGGTGTCGACGTCAAATACCGCACCGGCTTCTGGGACGGCCAGCCGGTCAGGACCCGCATGACCGAACTGTGTCAGGCGCTGGGCTCGATGGGCGTCTGGGTTCGCTTGCACTACGTTTACCCCTACCCGCATGTCGACGAACTGATCCCGCTGATGGCCGCTGGCAAAATCCTGCCGTACCTGGACATCCCGTTCCAGCACGCCAGCCCGAAAATCCTCAAGCTGATGAAGCGGCCAGCCTTCGAAGACAAGACACTGGCACGCATCAAGAACTGGCGCGAGCAGTGTCCTGACCTGATCATCCGCTCGACATTCATCGTCGGCTTTCCCGGTGAAACCGAAGAAGACTTCCAGTATTTGCTGGACTGGCTGACCGAAGCCCAGCTGGACCGTGTCGGCTGCTTCCAGTATTCGCCGGTTGAAGGCGCTCCGGCCAACCTGCTGGACGCCGCCATCGTTGCGGACGACGTCAAGCAGGACCGCTGGGATCGCTTCATGGCCCATCAACAGGCAATCAGCGCCGCGCGCCTGCAGATGAAGATCGGCAAGGAAATCGAAGTGCTGATCGATGAAGTCGATGATCGCGGGGCTGTAGGCCGCTGCTTCTTCGATGCACCGGAAATCGACGGTAATGTGTTTATCGGCCTGGAAGATGGCAGCACCGTTCAGCCCGGCGACAAGATCATGTGCCGCGTTACCGACGCCGATGAATACGACTTGTGGGCCGAGGTGCTGTAAATACGGGCCATTGTCGCAAACGAAAGCCCTGCCCTTGAACCGGCAGGGCTTTTTCGTCTCGGGCCGTTGTCTATGCAGGACTTGCCGAAAGGAGTACGCGAGATGCCGCTATATACCCCGGACACTGACGATTACCCGGAAATGACCGAGGTATGGGAGCGCTCGGTGCGCGCGACCCATGACTTTTTACCGGACGCCTATATCATCAGGCTCAAGGGGCTGCTGACGCAGTATCTGGACAGCGTCACCCTGTTCTGTACCCAGGACGAGCAGTTCAATATCACCGGCTTCGCGGGCGTCAACCGAAACAGGCTGGATATGCTGTTCATCGACCCTAATCATCGCGGCAAGAAGCAGGGTACGCAGTTGCTGACCCACGCAATCGAACACTTCGATATTCATGAACTGGACGTCAATGAACAGAACACGCAGGCTCTGGGGTTCTACCTCAGGCATGGTTTCGAGGTGGTCAGCCGTTCTGAAGTCGATGGCCTCGGCCAGCCCTATCCCATGCTCAGAATGCGCCTGATCGGCCGTAACTGACGTCGATTGCAGTGCAAATGCAATGTTGCCGCGATTAACCAGCGTCGGGCGGTTACAATGGCACCTTTCTAATCAGCAAACGGCTTTTCTTCATGACAGACCCCATTCGCCTTTCCAAACGCCTTATCGAGCTGGTCGGCTGCTCCCGCCGGGAGGCCGAACTGTTTATCGAAGGTGGCTGGGTCACTGTGGATGGCGTGGTTATCGAAGAGCCGCACTTCAAAGTCAGCACCCAGAAAATCGAACTGAGCCCTGACGCCAAGGCTGACGCGCCGGAGCCCGTCACGATCATTCTGCACAAACCTGCCTTGGCAAGTGCCGAAAGCGCCCTGCAGATGATCACGCCAGGCACTCTCTCGGTAGAGCACAGCTACAGCAAGCGCCCACTCAAAGGTCATTTCATGCGCCTTGAGGCCATTTCAAGCCTGCAAGCCAATGCCAGTGGCCTGATGGTATTCAGCCAGGACTGGAAAATCCTCCGCAAACTCACTGACGACCGCAGCAAGATCGAGCAGGAGTACGTGGTGGAAATTTCCGGCGAAATGGTCGCTCACGGCCTAAACCGGTTGAACCACGGCCTGACCTATAAGGGCAAGGAGCTGCCAGCGGTAAAGGCCAGCTGGCAGAACGAGAACCGTCTGCGCTTCGCAATGAAAAATCCTCAGCCCGGTATCATCGCCCTGCTGTGCGAAGCCGTTGGCCTGAAAGTCGTCGCCATGCGCCGTATCCGCATCGGCGGCGTGTCCATGGGTAAATTGCCCGAAGGCCAGTGGCGCTACATGACGACCAAGGAAAAGTTTTAATCATCGCGACACCCACCTTATCAACGCGCGCGTGACCACCGTCATGCGCTGCCATACGCTTATCAGGAAACACGCCCCATGATGAACAACGACGTACTGCGCAGCGTGCGCTACATGCTCGATATCAGCGACAGCAAGATCGTCGAAATCACCGCCCTGACCGGTTTTGAAGTATCAAAAAGCGACGTCATTGCGTTCATGAAGAAAGAGGAAGAAGAAGGCTACCTGGATTGCAGCGATGAAATCATGGCGCACTTCCTTGACGGCCTGGTCTACTTCAAGCGTGGCAGGGATGAAAGCCGTCCGCCGCAGCCGATCGATTTGCCAATCACCAATAATATTGTCCTGAAAAAACTGCGCGTGGCGTTCGAACTGAAAGAAGATGACATGCACGCCATCCTCAAATCGGTGGACTTCCCGGTCTCCAAGCCCGAGCTGAGCGCGCTGTTCCGCAAGGTCGGCCACACCAACTACCGTGCCTGTGGCGATCAGCTGCTGCGCAATTTCCTCAAGGGTCTGACCTTGCGCGTGCGTGGCTAAGCGGCCGACCCCATGAGTTACAACGTCTCCCCTGTCGGCTTTGTGCGCTCCTGCTTCAAGGAGAAATTCGCCATCCCGCGTCAGCCACACCTGGCTCCGGCAGCACGTGGAGTGCTGGAACTGGTGGCACCTTTTGATCAAGGTGAAGCTGTTCAGGGGCTCGAACAGGTCAGTCATGTCTGGCTATTGTTCCTGTTCCATCTCGCGCTGGAAGATACGCCGCGCCTGAAGGTGCGCCCTCCACGCCTGGGCGGCAACCAGTCAATGGGGGTGTTTGCCACACGCGCAACGCACCGCCCGAACGGCATCGGCCAGTCGGTGGTCAAGCTGGACAAAGTCGAAGCCGGTCGACTGTGGCTGTCCGGCATCGACTTGCTGGATGGCACTCCGGTACTGGACATCAAGCCTTACGTGCCCTACGCCGATGCCATCGCCGAGGCAACCAACCCTATAGCCAGTGCTGCGCCAACGCTGATACCGGTGCAATGGCAGGACAGCGCCTTGCTACAGGCCCGCGATCACGCGCTACGCCTGAATGAACCGGTGGTCGAACTGATCGAGCAATGCCTGGCGCAAGACCCGCGCCCGGCCTATCAGCGACCCACGCCGGAGCGCCGCTACGGTGCTCAGCTGTGGGATCTGGACGTGCGCTGGCACTACCCGCAGCCTGGGGTGATTTGCGTGCTTGAAGTTCAGCTCGTCTGAAATCATTCCAGTGACAAATCCCGCGCATAAAAAACCCGCCTGATCCCTTCAAGGACGAGGCGGGTCTTGTGAGGCTTACTTACTTTTCGACGAACGCACGCTCGATCAGGTAGTCGCCTGGCTCGCGCATGCGTGGCGAAACGGTTAGGCCAAAGCTGTTGAGCACTTCGCTGGTCTCATCGAGCATGCTCGGGCTGCCGCACAACATGGCGCGGTCGTCCTGCGGGTTGATGGGCGGCAGGCCGATGTCGCTGAACAGCTTGCCGCTGCGCATCAGGTCGGTCAGGCGGCCTTCGTTCTCGAACGGCTCACGCGTAACGGTCGGGTAATAAATCAGCTTGTCGCGCAGCGCTTCGCCGAAGAATTCGTTCTGCGGCAGGTGCTCGGTGATGAATTCGCGGTAGGCGACTTCGTTCACGTAGCGTACGCCGTGGCACAGGATGACTTTCTCGAAACGCTCATAGGTTTCAGGATCCTGGATGACACTCATGAACGGCGCAAGGCCTGTACCGGTGCTCAGCAGATAGAGATGCTTGCCCGGCTTGAGGTCGTCCAGCACCAGTGTGCCTGTAGGCTTCTTGCTGATGATGATTTCATCGCCTTCCTTGAGGTGCTGCAACTGCGAAGTCAGCGGGCCATCCGGCACCTTGATACTGAAGAATTCCAGATGCTCTTCCCAGTTCGGGCTGGCAATCGAGTAGGCGCGCATGAGCGGACGACCGTTTGGCTGCTGCAGACCGATCATGACGAACTGACCGTTCTCGAAACGCAAACCAGGATCGCGGGTGCACTTGAAACTGAAGAGGGTGTCGTTCCAATGGTGGACGCTGAGGACACGCTCGTGGTTCATGTTGCTCATGTACGTGAGGACTCCTGAAAAAATAGTGCGCGCAGAAGCACTGCGCTATTGCGCGACATTCTAGTGGCAGACACAATATCTGTTAAATGAATTATCAAGATATAGGTTATCGGTTATATAGATATGCGATTTACTCTCCGCCAGCTCCAGGTTTTCGTCGCCGTCGCCCGACAGGAAAGCGTGTCCAAGGCAGCCGTGCTGCTTTCGCTTTCGCAGTCCGCTGCCAGCACCTCCATCACCGAACTGGAGCGCCAGTCGAGCTGCCAGCTGTTTGATCGTGCCGGCAAGCGGCTCAGCCTTAATGCCACAGGCAGGCAATTGCTGCCGCAGGCCGTTGCGCTGCTGGATCAGGCCAAGGAAATCGAAGACTTGCTCAATGGCAAATCAGGCTTCGGCTCGCTGGCGGTCGGGGCGACGCTGACGATTGGCAATTATCTGGCGACCCTGCTGATCGGCGGGTACATGCAGCGCCATCCGGAAAGCCAGGTCAAGCTTCACGTCCAGAACACCGCGCATATCGTGCAACAGGTTGCTCACTACGAGATAGATCTGGGCCTGATCGAAGGCGATTGCAGCCACCCGGACATCGAAGTTCAGTCCTGGGTCGAGGATGAACTGGTGGTGTTCTGCGCCCCCCAGCATCCACTCGCCAGACGCGCCCATGTAACCTTGGAAGAACTGACCCATGAAGCCTGGATCCTCCGGGAACAGGGCTCGGGCACGCGTTTGACGTTCGATCAAGCCATGCGCCATCACCGTAACGGGCTGAATGTACGGCTGGAGCTGGAACACACCGAAGCCATCAAGCGAGCGGTCGAGTCAGGATTGGGCATTGGCTGTATTTCCAGACTGGCACTGCGCGATTCGTTTCGTCGCGGCAATCTTGTAGAACTGGCCACGCCGGAGCTGGATCTGGCGCGTCAGTTCTATTTCATCTGGCATAAACAGAAATATCAGACTTCGGCCATGCGCGAATTTCTCGAACTGTGCCGCGCGTTCACTGCCGGAGTGAAGCGCAGCGACGAGATCGTACTGCCGAGCCTGTACTGAAAAAGCCCTAACCCAACAGAATGATGCCCCACACCAGAGCAATGATGCTCAGCGCAATGAGCTGGGCAGCGCTGCCCATGTCCTTGGCGTTCTTGGACAACGGATGCAGGTCCAGAGAGATTCGATCAATGGCGGCCTCTACCGCAGAGTTGAGCAACTCGACAATCAAGGCCAGCAGACAGACCGCAACCAGCAAGGCATGCTCGGCCTTGCTGACGTGCAGGAAAAACGACAGCGGGATCAATACCACATTGAGCAGTACCAATTGGCGGAAAGCCGCTTCGCCTTTGAAGGCAGCTGACAGACCATCAAGGGAATAGCCTGCAGCATTGAGGATACGTTTCAGACCGGTTTGGCCTTTGAAGGGCGACATAGAGAGGCTGCTGTGTAAAAAAGATGAGGAAAGCTAAGGCACCAAAGGTCAAAAAAGCGTGAATGCTTGCAACCTGAAAGCCGTTAGCTGGACGAGATGGACTCGAGCTGCTGCAACAACAACGCAGCCTGAGTGCGCGTGCGCACGCCAAGCTTGCGGAAGATGGCCGTGACATGCGCTTTGATAGTGGCTTCGGAGACGCTGAGTTCTGAGGCAATCTGCTTGTTCAGCAAACCCTCGCAGACCATGGTCAACACTCGAAACTGCTGCGGCGTGAGACTGGCAAGGCCAGCGCTTGCAGCTTTCGCCTCATCGGAAACACTGACCACTTCATTGACCTGTGGCGGCCACCAGACATCGCCATCGAGCACGGTGCGTACCGCCTGCTGAATGACTTCGAGCGAACTGGATTTGGGAATGAACCCGCTGGCACCAAACTCTCTGGAACGCACGACGATCGACGCCTCTTCCTGCGCCGAGACCATCACCACCGGTATCTGCGGATACTGCCCACGTAAAAGGACCAGCCCGGAGAAGCCATAGGCTCCCGGCATGTTCAGGTCCAGCAGCACCAGATCCCAATCCGCCTTGTCTCCCAGACGAGACTCGAGCTGGGCAATGCTTTCTGCCTCGACCAGCCGCGCTTCAGGCCCCAGACCAATGCTCAGCGCCTGATGCAGCGCGCTGCGAAACAGGGGATGATCATCAGCGATCAGGATGTCGTAGGTCATGTAGTGATCCTGTTTTTATAGTGGATGGCCGACAGAATCAGCCACCCGGCAAGACTGGCGAACGGGCATCACGGCGCCCCGCAAAGGGCACCAGTGCCACGCCAGACAAGATGAATCGGCTTCCAGGCGGCGCCAAGCATGCCCAGCAAGACCATGACGGTCAAGCGCGAAGCGCCGATACCCGGGAACATAGGTGGCAATCAGCCCAAACCGGATAGATCAGCAGCATTTCGCTATCGAAAAACCCTCAAATGAAAGCCTTCAAATGGGTATGCGCAGCATCGTCTGGATCAATCGGCTTCAGGTACTTGGCACCCAGATAATGGGCGCTGAATACGTCCAGGTAAGCATCCAGCACGCCACTGGCGGTGGTGTCCCCGGCCAGTTCCAGACAAAGGGCAGCCACTTCCGCGGTGCAGAAGTGATCATCGCGCCTGGATCGACGCAAACGGTAACGCGAGATCTGCTCAGGCTCCAGACTCAATACCGGAAACCTCTCCAGATACGGACTTTTGCGGAACATCTTGCGCGCCTCGGTCCAGGTGGCATCCAGCAGAATGAACAGCGGGCGCTTGCCATCCGCATGCGACACGCGCGTCACTACGCGCTCTTCGGCAACGAACTCACCAGGAAAGACGATATAGGGTTGCCACTGCGGATCGTCCAGCAAAGCGAGCAACTGCTCGTCGACCTCGATCCGCGACCAGCCAAAGGCGTGAGTGTCCTTGATGACATCGGCAATCAGCCAACCGGTGTTGGTCGGTTTCAAGGGCTCGGTGTCATACATCAGCAGGCACATACCCGACTCGGCAGTAACAGCAGGTCGCCATGCGCACAGGCAATAACTGGAGATGATCCGACAATCCGGGCAGCGCGGCGCACGGGAGCCGCGAGCGATAAAGGGCCTGGTGCTACGGGCCAGACGCTCGTCGCGCAGGCGGGATACGGCATGGCTCATTACAGGACACGCCTGCGGGAGAAAGACATCGACACCACAAAGACTCGGCAGGATTAAAGTGCGCGCAGTTTATCAGAGCACCGGCCCTTCAACGCGCTTTCGGTCAAGCAGCTGCTGCCACTTCAGCACGGCCAGGCTGAAACGGCAAAGCCCCTAGGCCCGATGAAGGCTCCTGCTCTATACTGCTGCGCCATTGCAGCCCGCGCTATTGGCGGACTGACCGGAACGCACTTTGAAGTCGCTGGTCCAACGGCCAGCCACTTAATCAGGAGAGTTTGATGCTGCGCCTTATCGTACCCACCCTTACGCTTTTGCTCGTTGCTCCGCTGTGCGCCCAGGCGGCATCGAAACAGGAGTTCGAACTCAGCAAGATGCTGGAAAAAGTCGCTAAGGAAAGCAGTGTCGGCACGCCAAGAGCGATCAATGAAGACATCCTGGACCAGGGTTATACCGTCAGCGGCAACGAACTGATCAATCACCTGAGCGTACGCGAAGGCCAGGCGCAGCAAATGCGGGCCAACCCGGATGTGATGCGCAACCAGCTGGGTAATAGCGTTTGCCACAATAATGGTTTTCGCCAGTTGATGACCAAGGGTGCCGTACTCAAGTATCAGTTCACCGAGTACAAGACCAATCGACCGGTTGCCACCCAGACTTTTCAGGCCTCTGATTGCACTGTTAAGCCAAAGAAATAAGCGCCCCGAACACTTCCCCCCTTCCCGCGCGCCTGCCCCCCAGGCGCGTCAGCTCGATGCAGCTCAAGACATCCTGCAATCAATCCTCACTGCAAATGCACTGGGAATGGGTAGCCTTTCTCCGCAAACCGGGACATCATCGATTCAACACGCCCCAACGGGCCATTGATTCTGCAGGAGGATAAATCCCGAATGCCGTATGTACCTGACGATCTTCTATCCCGACACTTTCAAAGCAACGGGCTCGACCTGACCAGCAAAGTTGAAGAACACATCAACGTTGTCGCGCCGGACAGTAGAAACCTGCCGCTGTACCGCGACATGATTCTCACTGTGCTACGCATGGCGCAGGACGACCGGAACCGTTGGGACGTCAAAATAACACTGCAAACCCTGCGCGAACTGGACAAAGCCTTCCGGGTGCTCGAACGCTTCAAGGGCCGCCGCAAAGTCACCGTATTTGGCTCCGCACGCACACCCATCGAACACCCCCTCTACGCACAGGCCAGAGAGCTGGGCGAAAAACTGGCCCAGTCGGACATGATGGTCATTACTGGCGCTGGCGGCGGCATCATGGCGGCAGCTCATGCAGGTGCAGGTCTGAAACACAGCCTGGGGTTCAACATTACCCTGCCGTTCGAACAGCACGCGAATCCGACGGTAGAGGGCACGGAAAATCTGTTGCCGTTCCATTTCTTTTTCACGCGCAAGCTGTTTTTCGTCAAGGAGGCCGATGCGCTGGTGCTGTGCCCGGGCGGATTCGGAACCCTGGATGAAGCGCTGGAAGTGCTGACGCTGATACAGACTGGCAAAAGCCCGCTGGTGCCCGTCGTGTTGCTGGATACGCCTGGCGGCAGTTTCTGGCAAGGTGCGCTGGACTTCATCAGGAACCAGTTGCAGGACAATCACTACATTCTGCCAGCCGACATGAAACTGATGAGACTGGTCTACAGCGCCGACGAGGCTGTTGAAGAGATCAACCGGTTTTATGGCAACTTCCACTCCAGCCGCTGGCTGAAGAACAAGTTTGTGATCCGTATGCGCCACGCGCTCAGCGAACAGGCCCTTGAACACATGCAGGAGGCTTTCGCCGATCTGTGCGTCAATGAAAGCTTTCATCAGCACGGTTACCAGGGCGAAGAGCACGATGAAGCGCAATTCAGTCACCTGACGCGACTTGCATTTACGTTCACAGGACGTAATCAGGGCAGACTTCGTGAGCTGGTGGACTACATCAATCAGCAGCAGAACTGGGAGGAAGCTTCAGCGACAAGAGAGGCTGCGCAGGGCAACGCGCTACCGAAAGCTCGCTGATACGTCAGTCATCCCCGCCACGGCCGCTTAGCATGCGGCCGATCATGTCTAGCGGATAGCCGCGATAACTCAAGAATCTTCCTTGTCTTGCCCGCTCACGCGCATCGGCAGGCAGAACGCCAGCAAACTTTCGCTGCCAGAGTTCGTGAAGCTTCTCCTGCCAGTCCACGCCGCATTCCCTCAGCGCCAGCTCAATGTCGGCACGCTGCAAACCACGCTGACTCAGTTCTTCCCGAATACGAACAGGGCCATAGCCCGAGCGCGCCCGATAGGAAACGAAGCTTTCAAGGTAACGGGATTCGGAGAGCAAGCCCTCCTCGACCAGTCGGTCAAGGGCAGCATCGATAAGCTCTGAAGGAGCGCCGCGCTGACGCAGTTTACGCGTCAGCTCGACCCGACCGTGCTCGCGACGTGCGAGCAGGTCCATTGCGGTGCGCCTTACGGCGACGGGTGTATCAAGTACGACAGGCATGGCTATCAGATATCGGCATCTGCTTCGGCCACATCATCGGCAACAACTGCTTCACGAGAACCGACTGCTTTGGTGTCGACACCCGGGGTCAGCAGCTTGTCGCGGATCTGCTTTTCGAGCGCCTTGCAGATTTCCGGATTGTCCGCCAGGAACTTGGCCGAGTTGGCCTTACCCTGGCCGATCTTGCTGCCTTGGTAGCTGTACCAGGCGCCGGACTTCTCGACGAAACCATGCAACACTGCCAGATCAACGATTTCGCCGTTCAGGTAGATGCCCTTGCCATAAAGAATCTGGAACTCGGCCTGACGGAACGGCGGAGCCACCTTGTTCTTGACGACCTTGACGCGGGTTTCGCTGCCGACCACCTCGTCGCCTTCTTTAACAGCACCGGTACGACGGATATCCAGACGTACCGAAGCGTAGAACTTCAGCGCGTTACCACCGGTGGTGGTTTCCGGGCTACCGAACATCACGCCGATCTTCATGCGGATCTGGTTGATGAAGATAACCAGACAGTTGGCATTCTTGATGTTGCCGGTAATCTTGCGCAACGCCTGGGACATCAGACGCGCCTGCAGACCCACGTGCATGTCGCCCATTTCGCCTTCGATCTCTGCCTTCGGCACCAGCGCAGCAACGGAGTCGACAACGATGACGTCGATGGCATTGGAGCGCACCAGCATGTCAGTGATTTCCAGTGCCTGCTCACCGGTGTCCGGTTGCGAAACCAGCAGGTCGTCGACGTTGACGCCCAACTTGCCGGCGTATTCCGGATCAAGTGCGTGTTCGGCGTCGACAAACGCACAGGTAGCCCCCATTTTCTGGGCCTGCGCGATGACCGACAGGGTCAACGTCGTTTTACCGGAAGATTCCGGACCGTAGATTTCTACGATCCGGCCTTTCGGCAGGCCGCCGATGCCAAGCGCGATATCCAGACCCAGTGAGCCGGTCGAAATGGCGGGAATGGCCTGGCGATCATGGTCACCCATGCGCATCACGGCACCTTTACCGAACTGACGCTCGATCTGACCCAAGGCCGCAGCCAAGGCTTTCTTCTTGTTGTCGTCCATTGAAGTCCTCACGTAATCAAATTCAATTAGGGCCTTGATGGCCACAACACCTGTATAAGTAGACAGTATTATTCCACAGCGATGAGCGCGCGCCTACCCCTGTTTTGGCATTTCTCCACGAGCAAGCTGTATCAGCCCTTGCAGAGCGGCTTCGACTGCCTGTCGACGGACCTGATCCCGGTCGCCATCAAACTGGTGACGCCGTGTAACCAGTGCGTCATCCTTGCCCCAGCACAGCCATACAGTACCAACCGGCTTGTCCGGCGAACCGCCGCCGGGGCCTGCGACACCGCTGACCGCGACGGCAAATCGCGCACCACTTTCACGCTGCGCGCCCCGCACCATGGCCTCAACGACCGGCTGACTGACCGCCCCGACCTGCGCGAACAAGGCTTCGGGCACACCTAATTGTCGGGTCTTCTGGGCATTCGAATACGTTACATAACCCGCTTCGAACCATGCCGAGCTGCCGGCGATGCGCGTAATTGCTTCGGCTATCGCGCCTCCCGTGCAGGATTCGGCAGTGGTCACTTGAGCATTGATAGCGTCGAGGAGCCTGCCAAGCGTATCGGCAAGCCCGGTTATCTCGTCCACGGTGTCTTCGTTCATGCTGGAAGCCTGTGAAAGTCATTGCAGAGACAGTGCATACGCCGTTCAGCGGCTTTGCACGTGCCGATTCATTCAGTCATTTTTCCTGCGAGCAGGCTTTTTGACCGTTTCTACCGTCGTTTCTCTCGGCCTTTTTCTGGCTTCTTCCAAAGGGATGAAGCGTCCGTTGACAGAGTCCCTTGCCCGTTTGTTTTTCATATATAAGTCCTTTTTTATACAATGCCGCCCGACGATCGGGTGGCAGCGATGAAAGTCTATACGGCACATCGACGTTCATGGCGGCCGGGAAACGCCCGGTCACCAATAAGCAGTGCCACGCTGCAACTGCACCGCTTGGTCGAGCATGATAACCTTGCGGCCATCGCACATACCGGCAGACGCACCTTGGTTCAGGGACGGATCACCCGTCATGTCTCAAGGTTGCCTCACCCATCTCAAGAACTTGCCTAAGCCACTGATGAACAAAGCAATTTCCGACCTCTCCTCACATACGCCCATGATGCAGCAGTACTGGAAGCTCAAAAACCAGCACCTGGATCAATTGATGTTCTATCGCATGGGCGATTTCTACGAGATCTTCTACGAAGACGCGAAGAAAGCCGCCAAGCTGCTGGACATCACCCTGACCGCACGCGGCCAGTCGGCAGGTCAGAGCATTCCCATGTGCGGTATTCCTTACCACGCCGCCGAGGGCTATCTGGCCAAGCTGGTGAAACTGGGCGAATCGGTCGTGATCTGCGAGCAGATCGGCGACCCGGCCACCAGCAAGGGGCCGGTGGATCGTCAGGTGGTGCGTATCATCACGCCAGGGACCATCAGCGATGAGGCCTTGCTGGATGAGCGCAGAGACAATCTGATCGCTGCCGTGCTGGGTGATGAGCGCCTGTTCGGCCTCGCCGTACTGGATATCACCAGCGGCAACTTCAGTGTGCTGGAGATCAAGGGCTGGGAGAATCTGCTGGCCGAGCTCGAACGCATCAACCCGGTCGAGCTGTTGATTCCAGACGACTGGCCGCAAGGTCTGCCTGCTGAAAAGCGCCGTGGTGCGCGACGTCGTGCACCGTGGGATTTCGAGCGGGATTCGGCCCATAAAAGTCTGTGTCAGCAGTTTTCGACCCAGGACCTGAAAGGTTTCGGCTGCGAAAGCCTGACCCTGGCCATCGGTGCCGCAGGCTGCCTGCTCAGTTACGCAAAGGAAACCCAGCGTACCGCCCTGCCTCACTTGCGCAGCCTGCGTCACGAGCGTCTCGACGACACTGTAATCCTCGATGCTGCCAGTCGGCGCAATCTGGAGCTGGACACCAATCTTTCCGGTGGCCGCGACAATACCCTGCAATCCGTCATGGACCGCTGCCAGACCGCAATGGGGACGCGTCTGCTGACTCGCTGGCTGAACCGACCGCTGCGCGATCTGACGATTCTTCAGGCACGCCAGACGTCCATTACCTGCTTCCTGGAGCGCTATCGCTTCGAAAACCTGCAACCGCAGCTCAAGGAAATCGGTGACATCGAGCGGATTCTGGCGCGTATCGGCCTACGCAATGCCCGCCCACGGGACCTCGCTCGTCTGCGCGATGCCCTGAGTGCATTGCCTGAACTGCAACAGGCGATGACCGACCTGGACGCGCCGCACCTGCAGCAGCTTGCGCTGACTGCCAGTACCTATCCGGAACTGGCCGATCTGCTGCAGCGCGCGATCATCGACAATCCGCCCGCCGTGATTCGCGACGGCGGCGTTCTCAAGACCGGCTACGACGCCGAGCTGGATGATCTGCAATCGCTGAGTGAAAACGCCGGTCAGTTCCTGATCGATCTGGAAGCTCGCGAAAAGGCCCGCACCGGCCTCGCCAACCTTAAAGTCGGCTACAACCGCGTGCATGGCTACTTCATCGAGTTGCCAAGCAAGCAGGCTGAGCAGGCACCGGCCGATTACATACGTCGCCAGACTCTCAAGGGAGCCGAGCGCTTTATCACACCCGAGCTCAAGGAGTTCGAAGACAAGGCGCTTTCAGCGAAAAGCCGCGCTCTGGCACGCGAGAAGATGCTCTACGAAGCGCTGCTAGAGGACCTGATCGGACATCTTGCGCCACTTCAGGATACGGCAGCGGCGCTGGCTGAGCTGGACGTGCTGAGCAACCTCGCAGAGCGCGCGCTGAATCTGGACCTCAATTGCCCTCGGTTTGTCGCCGAGCCCTGCATGCGCATCGAGCAAGGCCGTCATCCGGTCGTCGAGCAAGTGCTGAGCACACCGTTCGTTGCCAACGACCTGGCGCTGGACGACAGTACTCGCATGCTGGTCATCACCGGCCCGAACATGGGCGGTAAATCGACCTATATGCGTCAGACGGCACTGATCGTGCTATTGGCTCACATCGGCAGCTTCGTGCCTGCCGCCAGCTGTGAGCTGTCGCTGGTCGACCGGATCTTTACCCGTATCGGCTCCAGCGACGATCTGGCGGGCGGCCGCTCGACATTCATGGTTGAAATGAGCGAAACGGCAAACATCCTGCACAACGCCACCGATAGAAGCCTGGTGTTGATGGACGAGGTCGGACGCGGTACCAGTACCTTCGACGGCCTTTCGCTGGCTTGGGCTGCAGCTGAATGCCTCGCGCAATTGCGGGCTTACACACTGTTCGCAACGCACTATTTCGAACTGACGGTTTTGCCGGAAAGCGAACCCTTGGTGACCAATGTGCACCTGAATGCCACTGAACATAACGAGCGAATCGTGTTCCTGCACCGCGTACTGCCAGGGCCGGCGAGCCAGAGCTACGGCCTGGCTGTGGCACAGCTTGCGGGCGTTCCGGGGAAAGTCATCACTCGCGCCAAGGAGCACTTGCAGCGTCTGGAAACCACCAGCCTGCCGCACGAGCAGCCGAAGGCCAAACCCGGCAAACCTGCGGTGCCGCAGCAGAGCGATATGTTCGCAAGCCTGCCTCACCCGGTGCTCGACGAACTGTCGAAGGTCAAAGTCGATGATCTGACACCGCGACAGGCACTGGATTTGCTATACACATTGCAAACTCGCCTGTGACGCGAAGCGTTACATGCTGTTAGAATCCCGCGCGGTTTGGGACGCTCTAGGCTTTTAGCCTGGCCGGGGCGTTTTCGAGCCGCGTGAAAATGCAGCGAACCTAAGGCAGGTAGCAGGCGACGCAGTTCCACTGCTTCAAGGCTGCCCACCAAAAGCACGTATTTTCATAGGGCCGGGAAACCTCCCGAACCTGGCAACCCTGTCTGGAAGGGCTCTGCCGCAGCAGCCGCCTGAGGAGAAAATTAGAAATGACCTTCGTCGTCACCGACAACTGCATCAAGTGCAAGTACACCGACTGCGTAGAAGTCTGTCCGGTGGACTGCTTTTACGAAGGCCCGAATTTCCTGGTGATCCACCCGGACGAGTGCATCGACTGCGCACTCTGCGAGCCTGAATGCCCTGCCGTGGCCATTTACTCGGAAGACGAGATCCCTGCCGGCATGGAAAACTTCATCGAGCTCAACGCCGAGCTTGCCGAGGTCTGGCCCAATATCACCGAAAAGAAAGACGCGATGCCGGATGCGGCCGAGTGGGATGGCAAACCCGGCAAGATCGCTGATCTGGAACGCTAGATTCCATACAGACAAAAAGGCCCTCGACGGGGCCTTTTTTTGTTGAACGCGGTTTTTTCGCAGGTAAAAAAAAGGGGCGGTATGACCCGCCCACATTTTATCCTTGATCCCTGTATTCCCTTGTCATCATCCTGATGAATCGCATCCCGCGATGTCCTTGACCGTCATCCTTGATGGCCTGTGCCTGTCCGTTGGCACAGCTTCGATATTAGAGATTTAGCCCTGCAGAGCAACACCTGAAACGCTCCAGGATATTTCCATCGTGTTGATCGATTAAAATATAATCCCTTCTAAAACAGATTCTTACCGACCAGGGAAGCCTGGTCTGGCGACAAGCCTCACGTATCTTGCCTGAATGACTTACAGCAAGTGTGCGCAATGACTTACAGGCTTTGAAAGCCGAAAGCCTGAGCGAGCGCATGGGACATCGGTATTGAGATGACGAAAGCCATATAAAAAGGCCGATATATGCACACGGTGCTTATATCGGCCCTGGATTGACACCAAGAGGGGGATTACTGGAAGAGAGACTCGCTGGACAGGCCATTCTTTTCAAGAATCTCACGCAGGCGCTTGAGTCCTTCTACCTGGATCTGCCTTACACGTTCACGTGTCAGACCGATCTCGAGCCCTACATCTTCAAGCGTGCTGCTTTCATGCCCGCGCAGGCCAAAGCGGCGGATGACAACCTCACGCTGCTTCTCGGTCAGTTCCGATAACCATTGATCGATGCTCTGGGAAAGGTCATCGTCCTGCAGCAGTTCGCAGGGGTCTGTCGGCCGGTCATCAGTCAGCGTATCCAGCAGGGTCTTGTCCGAATCAGGCCCCAGCGAAACATCTACCGAAGAAACACGCTCGTTCAGGCCGAGCATGCGTTTGACCTCACCTACCGGTTTTTCCAGAAGGTTGGCGATCTCTTCAGGAGAGGGTTCGTGGTCCAGCTTCTGAGTCAGCTCTCGGGCCGCGCGCAGATAGACGTTCAGTTCCTTGACGACATGAATTGGCAGCCGGATAGTCCGGGTCTGATTCATGATCGCGCGCTCGATGGTCTGACGAATCCACCAGGTGGCGTAGGTAGAAAAACGAAAGCCGCGTTCCGGGTCGAATTTCTCGACCGCCCGAATCAACCCCAGGTTGCCCTCCTCGATCAGATCAAGCAATGAAAGCCCACGATTGACGTAGCGTCTGGCGATTTTTACGACCAGACGCAGATTGCTTTCAATCATGCGTTTGCGCCCGGCCGGATCTCCACGTTGCGACAGGCGCGCAAAGTGAACTTCTTCTTCCGGGGACAGTAGAGGAGAAAAACCGATTTCATTGAGATACAGCTGGGTAGCATCAAGCGCCCGCGTGTAATCAATGTACTTGTGTTGTTTGAGCGATGTTGAATGCTTGGCCTTGGTGCGTCCCGAGGCAGCGGGTTGCTGCTTCTCGTTTGACGCTTCCTTCAGGACAATGCCGGCTTCCATAAGGAGCACTTCATCATCGATGTCAAACTCCGGCGCTTCGTTGCCAAGAGCCATTGTTTTAGTCCTTTGGTGAGTTCGACCTCAAGCTCCAGCGTCGCCTGGTTCCATGGCAACACTTGAGCCTGTTCCTATTACGCCAGGAACAGGCTGGCAACTATCAACGACGTGGCAAAAATCCCAATGGATCTACAGGTTTCCCTTGGCGGCGAATCTCAAAATGCAGTTTCACCCGGTCAGTTCCTGTTGACCCCATTTCGGCAATCGTCTGCCCTGCCTTGACCTGCTGCCCTTCCCGTACCAAAAGCCTGCGGTTATGACCGTAGGCACTGACGTAGGTATCGCTGTGTTTGATGATGATCAATTCGCCGTAGCCCCGTAATCCACTTCCGGCGTAAACAACTGAACCATCAGACGCTGCCAAAACAGGCTGTCCCAAATCACCAGCGATATCAATTCCTTTATTCAAACTACCGTTTGAGGAAAATTTTCCTATCAGAATGCCGCTGGAAGGCCAGGTCCAACCCGTCGGAGACTTGCCGGCCGGGCCTGTTGCGGTAGTTGCAGACGGGGGTATCACTACAGGCACAACTGCAACAGGCTTGGAAATAACCGTTGTCTTGACGGACCCGGAACTGCTGGTACTGGTTGATGTAGACGTTACCGGGCGTCCTGCACCCGAGGTCGATGCTACGTCCTGCGTTGAAGAGGAGCGCCCGTCAAAGCGAATTGTCTGACCTGGCTTGATGGTAAACGGCTCGGGAATCTGATTGCGGGCTGCGAGCGCTTTCCAGTCCCAGCCGTAACGAAATGCAATAGAAAAAAGCGTGTCACCGCGCCTGACCACGTATTGTCCGGTAGTCACCGTTGGACGCTGAGCCACCGCGTTACCGTTGCGATCAACGACACGAACGCCGCCTGAGGGCGTGCTGGAGCAGCCGACCAAAAGGACACTGAGAGCAATGCCAATCACCAGACGCTGATAACTTCTTGAAGACCTGAGCTGCTGAATGACTGTGAGACTCACCCGCCACTCCCTTTACTGGTGACTGAATTCAAAAAAGATGCCTATTGTGCCGTAATAGCGACGGGCAGCCAGTGATTAACCGCTGAAAAAACGTTGTTATGTATCAATCAGCTACATGAAATGATGCCATCAGGCCATTCAACATTCCGGGCCGCGCGCTGTAGACCGATGACTGACGCCAGAATTCACTGTTTACTGCAGACAATCTTCAAGCGATCGGTCCATTGAGCAGCGGCACGAAGCGCACAGCCCCCAATACATGACGGGAAAAACCGTTTTCTTCGCGGATAATCAGCATCAATTGCTGAACCTCACCCGAGCCTACCGGTATCACCAGCCGGCCCCCCGGCGCCAGTTGATCAAGCAGCGCCTGCGGCACGTCGGTTGCCACAGCCGTGACGATGATGCCGTTATAGGGCGCAAGAGCCGGCCAGCCCTCCCAGCCGTCACCCCAGCGGAAAACCACATTGCGCAAATTGAGCTCGACCAGGCGCTCTTTGGCGCGATCCTGAAGCACTTTGATGCGTTCCACCGAAAACACGCGCTCCACCAGCTGCGCCAGCACCGCAGTCTGATAGCCGGAACCCGTGCCGATCTCCATGACCTTGTCCAGCGGCCCCGCTGCTAGCAGCAGCTCGCTCATCCGCGCAACCATATAAGGCTGGGAAATCGTCTGGTTGTGGCCGATGGGCAAGGCTGTGTCTTCATAGGCGCGATGCGCCAGTGCTTCATCGACAAACAGGTGCCGAGGCGTCTTGCGGATGACGTCCAGTACCCGTTGATTGGAAATGCCCTCTTCGCAAAGGCGCTGAATCAGACGTTCGCGGGTGCGTTGCGAGGTCATCCCGATCCCGCGACGCAATAGATCATCCTGCTCGCGCGACATCAACGAAGTCCCTCCAGCCAGGTATTCAGACTGCTGAATCCATTCTGATACGTTCGATCCAGCTGCAACGGCGTAATCGATACATAGCCTTGTACGACTGCATGGAAATCGGTGCCGGCACCGCCGTCTTCGACATCGCCGGCAGCAGCGATCCAGTAGCCGGCACGACCACGCGGATCGACGACTTTGACCGGTGCGGCAGCACGGGCACGGTGCCCCAATCGGGTCAGTTGAATGCCGCGGATATGCTCAAGCGGCAGATTCGGAATATTCACGTTCAGTACCGTGCGGGGTGGCAGATCGAGTTGCTCATGAGCCTCGACCAGCAAGCGCGCGTAATGCGCCGCCGTCGCCAGATTATCCGGCTGACGTGACAAAAACGAAAAGGCAAACGACGGACGCTGCAAAAAGCGCCCTTCAAGCGCTGCAGCGACCGTTCCGGAATACAGTACGTCGTCCCCAAGATTGGCACCCAGGTTGATACCTGAAACCACCATATCCGGTGCACGCTCCAATAGCCCATGAATCCCCAGATGTACGCAGTCGGTCGGCGTACCATTGAGACTGATGAAGCCGTTGGCCAGTGTATGCGGGTGCAAGGGCCGGTCAAGTGTCAGGGAACTGCTGGCACCGCTTTTGTCCTGATCAGGGGCGATCACCACGCACTCGGCATAGTCCGCCAGCGCTGCATGCAGCGCGACAAGACCGGGCGCGTTCACCCCGTCATCATTTGATATCAGAATACGCATGAGCTGTCCGTCTGCCCAACCGGCACCAGATCAACGAGTTCGCGAACCAAAACAGTAGCGAAGCATCCGGGCGGAAGGACGAATTCCAGTTGCAGAATGTCAGACTCGGGATAATGCCACGTCAGCCGCCCAATGGGCAGTCGCAGGATGCGACGTTCGTGCTCCATGCCTGCTCTGACCAGCCAGTCACGCAGTGGGGCCTCATCATTGGCGATGGCATTTTCCAGCGCTGCCGTCGCGCCTCCAGCTGGCGAAAGGCCCTCGCCCCATTGAGGCCCGGTAGGGTGCAGATCAAGAATCGCCAGACGAGGATCGCTGCACTCGTCGATACCCGCCGGAAAAAAACTGCGGCTGTCAGTGAAAGCCAGCAAATCCCCGACTTGAGCCTTGTGCCAGCTGCCATCGGCAACACGAGCGGCCAGCACTCGATTGAACAGGTAGCTGCGCGCCGTGGACAAGAGCCGCGAGCGCACTGCGCGCTGCTCGGGCAGCGCTTTACGGGCTGCGTAATCACGTGCTTCGCCGAGGTTTCCACCCTGATAGCCGAAACGCTGGGTACCGAAGTAATTGGGGATGCCCTGTCGGGCGATGGTTTCGAGGCGCTCGTTCAACGCGTCCCTGTCGGCATCCAGTTGGGTCAGCCGCAGTGTGAAGCCGTTGGCTGCGTGGGCACCGCGTTGCAGCTTGCGCTTGTGTCGGCTGCTCTTGAGAATCTGCAGGGTGTCGTCCTGGGCGGCCGACAGATCGGGGTCGGCCTTGCCTGGCAGCTGGATGCTGAACCACTGGCGGGTCAACGCGTGACGGTCCTTGAGACCGGCATAGCTGACCGTACGCAGCTGAACGCCCGCCGCTCGGGCCAGCCGGCGTGCAGCCTCCTCGGTATTCAGGCCACGCTTCTCGACCCACAGCCACAAGTGCTCGCCATCGCCTGAAAGCGGAATGTCCAGCACCTCGTCGACCTGAAAATCTTCGGCGGTCGCCTTGAGGACTGCACGGCCCAATGCGTCGTCGTAAGCCCGAGGCCCAAGCAGTTCAAGCTCATTCATGCGCGCAATAACAACGCAACGGCATGCACCGCGATGCCTTCTTCACGGCCGGTAAAACCGAGTTTTTCCGTCGTTGTCGCTTTAACGTTCACCTGGTCAGGTTCAACCTGCAGATCCTCCGCAATCAAGGCACGCATCGCATCGATGTGCGGTGCCATTTTCGGTGCCTGAGCGACAATGGTGGCATCGACATTACCGACCTTCCAGCCTTTGCCGTGGATCTGCTTGAGGACATAACGCAGCAGCACGCGGCTGTCGGCCCCTTTGAATTGCGGGTCTGTATCGGGAAAATGCTTGCCGATATCGCCCAGCGCCGCAGCTCCCAGAAGCGCATCGCTCAGGGCGTGCAGCAGGACATCGCCATCGGAATGGGCCAGCAGCCCGAACCCGTGTGCAATCCGCACGCCGCCCAAGGTAATAAAGTCGCCTTCGGCGAAACGGTGCACATCATAGCCATGGCCAATACGCATAAAAAAACGCCCTGAAAAAAGTCAGGGCGTGATTCTACCTGCTTTGGCGCGCGTTAGCTGTTCAAGGCTTCAGCGTGATGCCTGAGATGGTCTTCGATGAAGCTGGCGATGAAGAAATAGCTATGGTCGTAACCTGGCTGCATCCGCAGAGTCAGCGGATAGTCCGCCGCCTTGGCGGCCTGAACCAGTGCTTCGGGCTTGAGCTGGTTGACCAGAAAATCGTCACGATCCCCTTGATCAACCAATGTCGGCAGCTTTTCCGACGCTTGCGCAATCAACACACTGGCATCCCACTCGCGCCAGCGCGAACGGTCTTCACCCAGATAACGGGAAAACGCTTTTTGCCCCCACGGGCAGTCAATCGGATTGCTGATCGGCGAGAACGCCGACACCGACCTGTAGCGACCGGGATTGCGCAGTGCGCAGACCAGAGCCCCATGTCCGCCCATCGAGTGCCCGCTGATACTGCGCGCCTCTGACGCCGGGAAGTGCTCTTCGATAAGGGCTGGCAGCTCCCTGACGACGTAATCATGCATCTGGTAATGCCGTGCATACGGCTGTTCGGTGGCATTGAGATAGAAGCCCGCCCCTTGACCGAAGTCCCAGGCACCTTCAGGGTCGTCTGCTACGTCAGCACCGCGCGGGCTGGTGTCAGGTGCCACGATAATAATGCCCAGTTCGGCCGCAAGCCGGTGAGCTGCGGCCTTCTGCATGAAGTTCTCGTCGGTGCAGGTCAGACCGGACAACCAGTACAGCACCGGGAGCTTGCTGCCCTGCTCTGCCTGGAGCGGCAGATAGACCGCAAACACCATGTCACAACCCAGTACTTGAGAATGGTGCTTGTAACGCTTGTGCCAGCCGCCGAAGCTTTTCTGACAGGAAATATTTTCCAAAGGCATGTCGTTTCCCCCAGTTGCAAGCGGCAAGCTACAAGCATCTAACAGATCTTCGTGCTTGCCGCTTGCCACTGCTCCTCAAAAATGAATGACGGTGCGGATGCTTTTGCCTTCATGCATCAGGTCGAACGCCTTGTTGATGTCTTCCAGGCCCATGGTATGGGTGATGAACGTATCCAGCGGGATTTCACCGGTCTGCGCCATGTCGACATAGCTTGGCAGTTCAGTGCGGCCACGCACGCCGCCAAACGCCGAACCGCGCCAGACGCGTCCGGTCACCAGTTGGAACGGACGGGTGGAAATCTCCTGACCGGCTCCGGCCACGCCGATGATGACCGACTCGCCCCAGCCCTTGTGGCAGGATTCAAGCGCTGCACGCATCAGTTGCACATTGCCGATGCACTCAAACGAGAAGTCCACGCCGCCATCGGTCATGTCGACGATGACTTCCTGAATCGGGCGGTCGAAATCCTTCGGGTTGACGCAATCGGTCGCGCCCAGCTGTCTGGCGATCTCGAACTTGGCCGGGTTGATGTCGATGGCGATGATTCGGGCCGCCTTTGCTTTGACCGCACCGATCACGGCAGACAGACCAATGCCGCCCAGACCGAAGATCGCCACAGTATCGCCCGGCTTGACCTTGGCAGTATTGAGCACTGCGCCGATACCGGTAGTTACGCCGCAGCCCAGCAAGCAGACTTTTTCCAGCGGTGCCTGCTTGTCGATTTTGGCCACCGAAATTTCAGGCAGCACGGTGTATTCAGAAAACGTCGACGTACCCATGTAGTGGAAAATCGGCTCGCCCTTGTAGGAAAAGCGCGTTGTCCCATCGGGCATCAGCCCCTTGCCCTGGGTTGCACGAATCGACTGGCACAGGTTGGTCTTGCCCGAGCGGCAGAACTTGCACTGGCGGCATTCCGGAGTGTAAAGCGGAATAACGTGATCACCGACGACCACCGAAGTCACTCCTTCACCCACTGCTTCGACAATCGCACCGCCTTCGTGGCCGAGGATGGACGGGAAAATACCTTCGGGGTCAGCACCGGAAAGTGTGTAGGCATCGGTATGGCAGACGCCGGAGGCCACTACTCTGAGCAGCACTTCTCCGGCCTTGGGCATGGCGACATCGACTTCAACGATCTCCAATGGCTTTTTGGCTTCAAAAGCGACAGCAGCGCGCGACTTGATCATCAATCTTCTCCGACGGGTAAAAACAGGTTTGCAGTGTAGTACAGTGCCAATTAGCGAGTAATACGGCTAAAAGCAAAACATTAATGCTGTACAGGGATAATCGATGTACATCAATCGCTGGGAAGGTCTGGACGAATTCGTTGCAGTCGCTGAATGTGGTCAATTCACCGCAGCGGCGCGACGGCTTGGCGTGTCTTCATCGCATGTCAGCCGGCAGATCGTGCGACTTGAGGAACGCCTGCAAACCCGTTTGCTGTATCGCAGTACGCGCAAGGTCACGCTGACCGAGGCCGGCCAGACATTTTTGCATCACTGCCAGCGCCTGCAGGACGGCCGGGAAGAGGCCTTGCGCGCCGTGGGCGATCTGGCCAGCGAGCCGAAAGGGCTGTTGCGCATGACCTGCGCTGTGGCTTATGGCGAGCGCTTCATCACACCGTTGGTCACGCGTTTCATGGATGTCTACCCGCACCTGCGGGTAGACATCGAACTCAGCAATGACACGCTCGATCTGGTTCATGAAGGCATGGATCTGGCCATTCGCCTGGGCCGGTTGCAAGACTCGCGTCTGGTCGCAACCCGCCTCGCACCTCGGCAAATGTACCTGTGCGCCGCGCCCTCCTACATCGAGCGCTACGGACGACCGCACAGCCTGTCGGAATTGAACCGCCATAACTGCCTGGTCGGGGGCAGCGATACCTGGCAACTGCAGCAGAACGGGCGTGAGTTTTCACAGCGTGTGCAAGGTAACTGGCGTTGCAACAGCGGCCAGGCAGTGCTCGACGCCGCGCTGCACGGCGTTGGCCTGTGTCAGTTGCCGGACTATTACGTGCAGAAACACCTCAACGACGGAACGCTGGTTTCGTTGCTGGAGGCGCATCAACCGCCCAATACGGCCGTCTGGGCGCTCTATCCGCAGCAAAGGCACCTGTCACCCAAGGTGCGCAAGCTGGTGGACTATCTGAAAGAAGGGCTGGCGATGCGGGATGAGTACCGTCAGTAGCCTAGCGGCCAAACTCGGTGCGGCGCTGGCGCAACCACTCCAGGTCCTCGGGGCGAGTGATCTTGATGTTATCGGAACGCCCCTCGATCAAGCGTGGCGACTGCCCTGCCCACTCGATGGCTGATGCCTCATCGGTGATGCGGACATTGGATACCAGACTGTCAGCCAGCGCGCGATGCAACGCACCAAGACGAAACATCTGCGGCGTGAATGCTTGCCAGATCAGGCTACGGTCTACCGTCTCAAGCACCCGACCATTGCTGTCGGCCCGCTTGAGGGTATCCCGAGCGGGTACGGCCAGCAGGCCACCGACAGGATCGTCAGCCAGCTCGCCAAGCAGATTATCCAGATCGCTGCGCGCCAGATTCGGACGCGCAGCGTCATGAACCAGCACCCAGTCATTGTCACTGGCACCCTGTGCATGCAAATGCAGAAGCGCGTTAAGCACCGAGCCTGAGCGCTCGCTGCCACCATCCACGCGCTGAATGCGGGTATCGTGCGCACAGGGCAACGCCGCCCAGTATGGGTCATCCACAGCCAGACTGATCACCAGGCCCTTGAGCCGCGGATGATCGAGAAAGCAAAGCAGGCTGTGTTCGAGAATTGTCAGGCCGCCCAGTTGCAGGTACTGCTTGGGACGGTCGGCTGCCATACGAGCACCGATGCCCGCCGCAGGTATCACTGCCCAGAAGGCAGGAAGAATGTCTTTCATTGCACCAACTTGATTATTGCGCGAGCTGGTAAAGGGTTTCGCCGTCCTTGACCATACCCAGTTCGTGTCGGGCACGCTCTTCGACGGTTTCAAGACCTTTTTTCAATTCCATGACCTCGGCATCAAGCACGCGGTTGCGCTCCAGCAACACCTGATTTTCAGCATGCTGGTCGGCAATCTGCTGAGTCAGGCTGGCCACTTGCGCAAGGCTTCCGTTACCGACCCATAGGCGGTACTGCAAGCCAGCCAGCAACAGAAGCAGGACGAGGAACAACCAGTTAGGACTGCGCATTGAAATATCGGGCACCCAGTAAAAAAGACAGCAGAGCCAACGTAAACAACAAATGACTGAGGGCATTGAGCCTGACATAAGCCAGGCTCAATCACTCCAGATTACCGCGGAGCGTCAGCATCGGAGCTGCACAGGCGAGTCAGCGAACTCGACGCCATGCAGCGCTCTGCGTCTTTTTACCATCTATGGCTTAGCCGCGAAACTCGGCACGCCCACGATACACAGCCTTGGAGCCCAATTGCTCCTCGATGCGCAGCAGTTGGTTGTACTTGGAAACGCGATCGGAGCGGCACAGTGAACCGGTTTTGATCTGACCGGCAGACGTGCCCACAGCCAGGTCGGCAATGGTCGAGTCTTCGGTTTCGCCGGAACGGTGAGAGATGATCGCAGTGTAACCGGCAGCTTTGGCCATCTGAATGGCTTCCAGCGTTTCGGTCAGGGAGCCGATCTGATTGAACTTGATCAGAATCGAGTTAGCGATATTCTTGTCGATGCCTTCTTTCAGGATCTTGGTGTTGGTCACGAACAGGTCGTCACCGACTAGCTGGACTTTCTCGCCGATCTTGTCGGTGAGAACTTTCCAGCCATCCCAATCGGACTCGTCCAGACCGTCTTCAATGGAAATGATCGGGTGCTTGCGCGTCAGCTCGGCAAGGTATTCGGCAAACTCGGCGGAGCTGTACTCGCCCTCTTCGCTGAGTTTGTACTTGCCGTTCTTGTAGAACTCGCTGGCTGCGCAGTCCAGCGCCAGGGTCACATCAGTGCCCAGCGTGTAGCCCGCATTGGCGACGGCTTCGGCAATAGCGTCGAGCGCTTCTTTGTTGGACGCCAGGTTAGGCGCGAAACCGCCTTCGTCGCCGACAGCGGTGTTCAGGCCACGCGCCTTGAGCACTGCCTTGAGGTGATGAAAAATCTCGGTGCCCCAGCGCAGGCCTTCAGCAAAGGTTTTGGCGCCGACAGGCTGGATCATGAATTCCTGGATGTCGATGTTGTTATCGGCATGCTCGCCACCGTTGATGATGTTCATCATCGGAACCGGCATGGAGTACACGCCCGGAGTGCCATTGAGGTTGGCGATGTGCGCGTACAACGGCAGATCCTGATCCTGTGCCGCCGCCTTGGCAGCCGCCAGGGAGACCGCGAGGATTGCGTTTGCGCCCAGACTTGCCTTGTTCTCGGTGCCGTCCAGCTTGATCATCGCGTGATCCAGCGCCTTCTGGTCAACCGGGTCCTTGCCCAGAAGCAGATCACGGATAGGCCCGTTGATGTTGGCTACAGCCTTCAGAACGCCCTTGCCCATGTAACGGCTCTTGTCGCCATCACGCAGCTCCAGCGCTTCGCGCGAGCCGGTTGAAGCACCGGACGGCGCGCAGGCGCTGCCGATGATGCCGTTATCGAGGAGCACATCTGCTTCCACGGTGGGATTGCCACGGGAGTCGAGAACTTCACGACCTTTGATGTCGACGATTTTTGCCATTGTTGTAAACACTCCAAGATTGACGAAAACGACGCAGCTGGGAAAACAATGCTCGCAGTCAGACGCAGAAAAGGGCAGGTCCGAATGCGACAACCCCGTCACGAATGACGGGGAACGGCACTTTACCGGAGAACCCTGTTCAAGCGGTCTCTACGATCGGAAAACTTTTTACAAGTTCATCCAGTGACTTGAGCTGAGCCAGGAACGGTTCCAGCTTGTCCAGACGCAAGGCACACGGGCCGTCGCATTTGGCGTTGTCAGGGTCCGGATGCGCCTCAAGGAACAGACCGGCCAGATTCTGGCTGATACCGGCTTTGGCCAGATCAAGAACCTGGGCACGACGACCACCGGCAGAATCGGAACGACCGCCCGGCATTTGCAGGGCGTGGGTCACGTCGAACAATATCGGGTACTCGAACTGCTTCATGATGCCGAAGCCGAGCATGTCCACGACCAGGTTGTTGTAACCGAAGCTGGAACCGCGCTCGCAGAGGATCAACTGATCATTACCGGCCTCTTCGCACTTGGTCAGGATATGTTTCATTTCCTGAGGCGCGAGGAACTGGGCTTTCTTGATGTTGATGACTGCGCCGGTCTTCGCCATCGCAACGACCAGATCGGTCTGACGCGACAGAAAGGCCGGCAACTGGATGATGTCGCAGACTTCGGCGACCACGGCAGCCTGATGAGGCTCGTGGACATCAGTGATCAACGGCACATTGAAGGTGCGTTTGATCTCTTCGAAAATACGCATGCCCTCTTCAAGGCCTGGACCACGGTAGGAATTTACCGAAGAGCGGTTGGCTTTGTCGAAGCTGGCCTTGAACACATAAGGGATACCGAGCTTTTCGGTAACCCTCACGTATTCTTCGCAGACCTGCATGGCCATATCACGGGATTCAAGCACGTTCATGCCGCCGAACAGCACCATTGGCTTGTCGTTGGCGATCTCGATCGAACCTACACGGATGATTTTCTGAGCCATGTCTGAAGTCCCTGTCAGGAGTTTTTCTGATGTTGTGCCAGTGCCGCCTTGACGAAACCGCTGAACAGCGGGTGACCGTCACGGGGCGTAGAGGTGAACTCGGGGTGGAACTGGCAGGCCACGAACCATGGATGATCCGGGGCTTCAACCACTTCAACCAGCGCACCGTCACCGGAGCGACCGGAAATCTTCAGGCCAGCCTCGATCAGTTGCGGCAACAGGTTGTTGTTCACCTCGTAACGATGACGATGGCGCTCGACAATCACATCCTTGCTGTAGCAATCGTGCACCAGCGAGCCGGCTTCAAGCTGGCACTCCTGCGCGCCCAGACGCATGGTGCCGCCCAGATCGGAGCTTTCGGTACGGGTTTCGACTGCGCCAGTGGCATCTTCCCACTCGGTGATCAGACCCACCACGGCGTGCGCGCTGGTACGGTCGAATTCGGTGGAGTTGGCGTCTTTCCAGCCCAGCACGTTACGAGCGAACTCGATGACGGCGACCTGCATACCCAGGCAGATGCCCAGGTAGGGAACCTTGTTCTCGCGAGCGAACTGAACGGCAGTGATCTTGCCTTCGACGCCACGCAGACCGAAGCCGCCCGGAACCAGGATCGCATCCACGCCTTCAAGCAGGCCGGTGCCCTGGTTTTCGATATCTTCAGAGTCGATGTAACGCAGGTTGACCTTGGTGCGATTGGTGATACCGGCGTGGCTCATGGCTTCGATCAACGACTTGTAGGCGTCGAGCAGTTCCATGTACTTGCCGACCATCGCGATGGTCACTTCGTGCTCCGGGTTGAGCTTGGCGTCGACGACCTTGTCCCATTCGGACAGGTCGGCACCGCCACACTGGAGACCGAAACGCTCGACCACGAAATCGTCCAGACCCTGCGAGTGCAGAATGCCCGGGATCTTGTAGATGGTGTCTGCGTCTTCCAGGGCGATAACCGCTCGCTCTTCGACGTTGGTGAACTGAGCGATCTTGCGGCGCGAGGAGACGTCGATCGGATGGTCGGAACGGCAGACCAGCACATCAGGCTGCAGGCCGATGGAGCGCAGTTCCTTTACCGAATGCTGAGTCGGCTTGGTCTTGGTCTCGCCAGCGGTGGCGATGTACGGCACCAGCGTCAGGTGCATCAGCATCGCGCGGCGTGCGCCGACTTCGAAACGCAACTGGCGGATGGCTTCAAGGAAGGGTTGCGACTCGATGTCACCCACCGTACCGCCGATCTCGACCAGCGCCACGTCGGCATCGCCTGCACCCTTGATGATGCGGCGCTTGATTTCGTCGGTAATGTGCGGGATGACCTGAATGGTCGCCCCCAGATAATCACCACGGCGCTCTTTGCGCAGGACGTGTTCGTACACACGGCCGGTGGTGAAGTTGTTGTTCTGGGTCATGGTGGTGCGGATGAACCGCTCGTAGTGACCAAGGTCCAGGTCGGTCTCGGCGCCGTCGTGAGTGACGAACACTTCACCGTGCTGGAACGGGCTCATGGTGCCTGGGTCCACGTTGATGTAGGGATCCAGTTTGAGCATGGTGACCTTGAGTCCCCGCGCCTCCAGGATGGCCGCCAATGAAGCCGAGGCAATGCCTTTCCCCAATGAAGAAACAACACCGCCCGTGACGAAGATGTAGCGCGTCATGAAAAACCCTAGAAGTCTGCGTTAAAGCGGTCAGAGCCGCCGGGGATAGCGAAGGAAGGCCGAAGCCCCCGATTACCGACAAAATTCACGGTGCACTCCCGAAACTGCTGCGTTGAAACCGACCGGCCGAAGCCAGTGTGGTGTGCGCTACATTTTAAGAATTACCCAGTAAACACTGGTTGGTAACCGGCAACTTGCGTTGTTTCAAAAGAACCAACAGAAGTTGTATCAAGAAGGGAGCGTAGTCTACCTGAAAGGGCCTTTCAGCTCAAACTTTGGTCGCCGGTCGGCGCAACCCAGCGCAAACGCCAGTTTTCATTGGGCGAACCGTCCAGTCCAGGCAGGTTGGCGACGGCCAACAGAATGTTATCGAGGTACAGCAGCGGCAATCTGCCGCGCAGAAATACCGGCACTGCCTGTTCGTTGAGCAGGCGTTTGAGATCGCGATTGCCACGTCCGCTGAGGTACATCGTTTCACCGCCCTGCCGGTAGCGGATTTGCAGGCAGCCCGACGGTGCCTGACCTTCGATGAGCACCCGACCGTTACCCGGCAGGTGCAGCGACACTTGAGGCTCGAACCAGTCTGTTACGTCATCACAGACCGCCCCCCAGCCAGCGGGCACCCACCAGATGCAGTCCTGCGCTCTGTGCAGTTCGCCATCGGCAAGCCGCCACAGTGGACGGGCGTCATGCGTCGCATCGCGCAATGCTTCCCAGCCGGCCCAGTGATCGGTGTCCGGCATCCGCGTAAGGGGCGCAAGCCAGTGGCGCAGTGCATTGCGCTGGCGTGCTGCGGACAGTCCGGTCAGCGGCCCCAGGCCCAGCACCGGCAAGTCCAGCCAGACAAATGGCGTGGAGACCTGGGCACGGACCAGATCCTGCACCGCAAGCTCGTCCAGCAGTTGCTGCGCTTCACCGAGATGACCTGCCGTCCGCGCCAGACTGGCAGCCGCCTGTGGCCATCTGGAGGTCAACAGTGGCAGCACCTCACTGCGCAGAAAGTTGCGCGAGAACTGCTGATTACTGTTACTGGGATCCTCAACCCACTTCAGGCCGTGCTGATGCGCGTAGCCTTCAAGCTCGGTACGAGACATTGTCAGCAACGGTCGCACCAGATGCCCACGCCCCAGAATTCGCTGCTCGGGCATGGCAGCCAGACCGCGCACACCTGCGCCTCGCAGCAAACGGAACAACAGGGTCTCGGCCTGATCATCGCGATGCTGCCCGGTCAGCAGGACCTCTCCATCCTCCAGCCGCTCGCTGAACGCGAGGTAGCGCGCCTGCCGGGCAGCCTGCTCGACACTCGGGCCGGGCTCGACCTGAACACGAACAGACTCGAATGCCACCCCAAGCGTCTTGCAAACCTGCTGACAATGCTCTGGCCAGGCATCGGCAACGGGCTGCAGACCGTGGTGCACATGGACTGCTTTGAGCGCAGGCAGGGTTTCGCGGCTGGCGAGTTCAGCCAGAAGATGCAAAAGCACGGTCGAGTCGAGGCCGCCGGAGAAACCGACATGCCAGGCAGGCGCATTGCGCCATGGGGCCAAGACCTGAAGAAGCCTGGCAGAAAGATCATGACCGGTGTGTGAGGGGGTGGTCATGGCTGTTTTTCACCGACCTGGCGAGTTCGCACACTGAAGGCTTCAGTGCTCAAACCAGCCTTTTCGCGAACAGGTTCGCTCCCACGTCCTTCGGGCGGAAGCCCGCAGGACGTGGAAACAATCGGGGCAGCGAAGCTTAAAGACCGTAGCTCATCAGACGGTCATAGCGACGAGCCAGCAGCGCTTCGTTATCGAGTTCCTTGAGCATCGCCAATTGGCTGCTCAGCTCTTCACGGATCAGAGCGGCGGCGGCAACCGGGTCGCGATGCGCACCGCCCAGCGGCTCAGCGATGACCTTATCGACGATGCCCAGGCCTTTCAGGCGATCGGCAGTGATACCCATAGCCTCAGCAGCATCAGGTGCCTTCTCGGCGGTTTTCCACAGAATCGACGCGCAGCCTTCTGGAGAAATCACCGCGTACGTCGAGTATTGCAGCATGTTCAACTGGTCGCAGACGCCAATGGCCAGTGCGCCGCCGGAGCCACCCTCACCAATAACAGTGGCGATGATCGGGGTTTTAAGACGAGCCATTACGCGCAGGTTCCAGGCAATCGCTTCGCTCTGGTTGCGCTCTTCCGCGTCGATACCCGGATAGGCACCTGGCGTGTCGATGAAGGTCAGGATCGGCATCTTGAAGCGCTCGGCCATTTCCATCAGACGGCAGGCCTTGCGATAACCCTCCGGGCGCGGCATGCCGAAGTTGCGGCGAACCTTCTCGCGCACTTCACGACCTTTCTGGTGACCGATAACCATGACTGGCTGACCGTCAAGACGGGCAATGCCGCCGACGATTGCCGCGTCATCGGAGAAGTGGCGATCACCGTGCAGCTCATCGAACTCGGTAAAGATGTTTTCGATGTAGTCCAGCGTGTAGGGACGACGCGGATGGCGTGCCATGCGCGCGATCTGCCAACTGGTCAGGTTGCCAAAGATGCTTTCGGTAAGCGTCTTGCTCTTGTCTTGCAGCCGGGAGATCTCGTCGCCGATGTTCAGCGAGTTGTCGTTACCCACCAAGCGCAGTTCTTCGATTTTGGCCTGCAAGTCAGCGATAGGCTGTTCGAAATCAAGAAAATTCGGGTTCATAGGCATCCGTCTTGGGTCGACGGCCAAGAGGCCGGCCGGTTGATCCGTCTGCGCCTTTCCTGTTCGGAACAGGCGCGGTCAGGTCGAAATTAAAATTCAGGGTTGAGCGCAAGTCGAGCCTGCGGCGTTCAACGATACTGGAGAAAGACGTTCTCACGTCCGAACTGGTCACGCAGAGCTTGAATCAAGCTGTCTGCGGGATCAATCCGCCATGCTTCTCCCAATTGCAGCAAGGCACGGGCATCCTGCCCCGTGTAGTCCACCGTGATCGGGCAGGCACCGCGATGGCGCTTGCACAGATCACCCAGCCAGCGTAGCCGGTCGCCCTTGAGCGCTTCGGCGCGCACCGTCACGCGCAGGCTTTCGGCCAGGTTGGTACGGGCGTCCTCGATGCTCATGACGCGCTTGGCGCGCAATCGCAGCCCTCCGGAGAAGTCGTCATTACTGACTTCGCCCTCGACCACTACCATAGCATCGGTCTGCAGCAGCGACTGAGCCGAATGAAATGCTTCGGCAAACAGAGACGCTTCGATGCGTGCAGAGCGGTCGTCCAGGGTAATGAACCCCATCTTGTCGCCCTTCTTGTTCTTCATCACGCGCAAGGCGATGATCAGGCCGGCGACCGTCTGGGTGTCTCTGGCGGGCTTGAGGTCGATGATCCGCTGACGAGCGAAACGACGAATCTCGCCTTCGTACTCGTCGATAGGGTGACCGGTCAGATAGAGGCCAAGGGTTTCCTTTTCACCGCGCAGACGATCCTTCAGGCTCAGCTCGCGGGTCTTGCGATGATTGGCGTAGACATCGGCATCCGCTTCGACGAACAGGCCGCCAAACAGATCGGCGTGCCCACTGTCGTGACTGCGTGCGGTTTGTTCTGCCGCCTGAATGGCCTCCTCCAGTGCCGCAAGCAGTACCGACCGGTTACGGTCGATATTGGCCTGATAGGCCTTGGGCTCCAGCTCGAAATAAGGTCCGAGACGATCCAGTGCGCCACTACGAATCAGGCCATCCAGCGTACGCTTGTTGACCCGCTTGAGATCGACGCGGGCGCAGAAATCGAACAGATCCTTGAACGGCCCGTTCTGACGCGCATCGGTAATCGCCTCGACCGGGCCCTCGCCCACCCCTTTGATGGCACCCAGCCCATAAAGAATCCGGCCGTCATCGCTTACCGTGAACTTGAACTCCGATGTGTTCACGTCCGGCGCATCGAGGCGCAGCTTCATCGTGCGCACTTCTTCGATCAAGGTCACGACCTTGTCGGTGTTGTGCATGTCCGCCGACAACACGGCGGCCATGAACGGCGCCGGGTAGTGGGTCTTCAACCAGGCAGTCTGGTACGACACCAGGCCGTAGGCCGCCGAGTGGGACTTGTTGAAGCCGTACCCGGCAAATTTCTCCACCAGGTCGAAAATGTTACCCGCCAGGTCAGGCTCGATATTGTTGGTCTTGCAACCCTCAATGAAACCGCCGCGCTGCTTGGCCATTTCCTCTGGCTTCTTCTTGCCCATCGCGCGGCGCAGCATGTCCGCACCGCCGAGGGTGTAACCGGCCATGACCTGGGCAATCTGCATCACCTGTTCCTGATACAGAATGATCCCGTAGGTCGGTGCCAGTACCGGCTTCAGGCCTTCATACTGGTAATCGACGTGCGGGTAGGACAGCTCTGCACGACCGTGCTTACGGTTGATGAAGTCGTCCACCATGCCCGATTGCAGAGGGCCGGGACGGAACAGCGCCACCAATGCGATCAAGTCTTCCAGGCAGTCGGGCTTGAGCTTTTTGATCAGCTCCTTCATGCCGCGCGACTCGAGCTGGAACACCGCTGTGGTTTCGGCGCGCTGCAACAACTGATAGGTCGGCATGTCATCGAGCGGAATGAACGCAATGTCCAGCGGCGCTTCGTTGACCTTGGCACGGTCGCGGTTGATGGTCTTGAGCGCCCAGTCGATGATGGTCAGGGTACGCAGACCGAGGAAGTCGAACTTCACCAGCCCCGCCGCCTCGACATCGTCCTTGTCGAACTGGGTCACCAGACCGTCACCGGCTTCGTCGCAATAGATCGGTGCAAAGTCCGTCAGCTTGGTCGGAGCAATAACCACACCACCGGCGTGCTTGCCCACGTTACGCACAATGCCTTCAAGCTTGAGCGCCATCTCCCAGATTTCTGCGGCTTCCTCATCAACCTTGAGGAAGTCGCGAAGAATTTCTTCCTGCTCATAGGCCTTTTCGAGGGTCATGCCGACTTCGAACGGGATCATCTTCGACAGGCGATCAGCCAGCCCGTAAGACTTGCCTTGCACCCGCGCGACATCACGCACCACCGCCTTGGCGGCCATCGAACCGAACGTGATGATCTGGCTGACCGCATTGCGACCGTATTTCTCGGCCACGTATTCGATCACCCGATCACGGCCGTCCATACAGAAGTCGACGTCGAAGTCGGGCATGGAGACCCGCTCCGGGTTCAGGAAACGTTCGAACAGCAGGTCGTACTCCAGCGGATCGAGGTCGGTGATCTTCTGCACGTAGGCGACCAGCGAACCGGCACCCGAACCACGGCCCGGACCTACCGGCACGCCGTTGCTCTTGGCCCACTGGATAAAATCCATAACGATCAGGAAGTAACCGGGGAACCCCATCTGGATGATGATATCCAGCTCGAAATTCAGTCGGTCGACATACACCTGCCGCCTGGCTTCGTAATCCTCCGTCGTGTCTTTGGGCAAGAGGACGGCGAGACGCTCTTCGAGACCATCGAACGAGACCTTGCGGAAATACTCATCGATGGTCATGCCATCGGGAATCGGGAAGTTGGGCAGGAAGTGAGTGCCCAGCTTGACGTCGATGTTGCAGCGTTTGGCAATTTCGACGGTGTTTTCCAGGGCCTCGGGCAGGTCGCTGAACAGCTCGGCCATTTCTTCCGGGCTTTTCAGGTATTGCTGATCGCTGTAATTGTGCGAGCGACGCGGATCGTCCAGTGCCCGGCCTTCGCCGATGCACACACGGGTCTCGTGGGCTTCGAAATCGGCCTGCTTGATGAAACGCACGTCATTGGTCGCTACCAGCGGCGCACCGTGACGCTCGGCCAGGGCAACAGCGGCATGCAGGTGCTCTTCGTCATTGTTGCGATTGGTGCGCTGCACCTCGAGGTAGAAACGGTCGGGAAATACCGCCATCCATTCGCGCAGCAGCTCGTCCGCCTCGCCGGGATTGCCACCGAGCAGTGCCATGCCGATTTCGCCTTCCTTGGCCGCGGAAAGCGCAATGACGCCTTCACTGGCCTGTGCGACCCATTGGCGCTGGATGACGATCTGCCCGTTGCGCTGGCCCTCAATGAAGCCACGGGAAATCAGCTCGGTCAGGTTTCGGTAGCCCTGGGCATTCATGGCCAACAGGCTGATACGACTGAGCGCGGCGTCTTCATCCCTGCCCGCCAGCCACAGGTCGACACCACAAATCGGCTTGATACCGGAACCTTGGGCAGCCTTGTAGAACTTGACCAGCGAACACATGTTGTTCTGGTCGGTTACCGCCACGGCAGGCATGTTCATGCCGGTCAGCGCCTTGATCAACGGTTTGACCCGGACCAGACCGTCAACCAGGGAGTATTCGGTGTGCAGGCGTAGATGAACGAAAGAAGCCGGCATGGTGATCCTATAAAACGCGAAAATACAAAAACGAAGGGCGGGATTGTAACGGGCCCGGGATGAAACGTCAGTCCTGCAATAAGCCGACTGGAAACGGCATCGCGCCGCCGATCATTATCGATGAACGCGCCTCATGGGCCGCACGCACTGGCGCAAAGGAGCGTCGATGAATGGGCGTAGGTCCGAGTCGGGCCAATGCCTCCAGGTGCACCGGCGTAGGATAACCCTTGTGCCCACCGATGCCATAACCCGGATAGATGCGTTCAAATGCCGCCATTTCCCGATCCCGGCTCACTTTGGCGAGAATCGATGCGGCTGCGATAGCTGGCACTTTGGAGTCACCCTTTACCACCGGAGCCGAGGGTACGGACAGCTGAGGGCAGCGGTTGCCGTCGATCAGGGCAAGCTTCGGCGTGATGCTCAGCCCTTCAACGGCGCGCTTCATGGCCAGCATCGTGGCGTGCAGGATATTCAACCGATCGATTTCTTCAACTTCAGCCCGGGCGATAAACCAGCACAGGGCCTTTTCCTGAATTTCGACGTACAGCTTCTCGCGCCTGGCTTCGGTCAGTTTTTTCGAATCGTTGAGCCCGAGAATAGGCCGGGCAGGGTCGAGAATGACAGCCGCCGTTACAACCGCGCCGCACAGTGGACCGCGGCCCACTTCATCAACACCCGCTACCAGATCCTCGACGAGGGTGAAATCCAGACCTGGCTGCATGATGGGCGACCTCACAACGAAGGCGACTGGCCAAGCAGGCTCAACACCGCATCGGCGGCCTGATTGGACGCATCGCGACGCAGCGTACGGTGAATGGCATCGAAACCAGCGGTTTGCGCACCGCCGTCTTCGATCAGTGGCAACAGCGTCCGGGCCAGCGCTTCGGGGGTGGCATCATCCTGCAGCAACTCTGGCACCAGTAGGCGCTGGGCCAGCAGATTAGGCAGCGACACGTAAGGGCTTTTGACCATTCGTTTGAGTATCCAGAAGGTCAGCGGTGCCAGACGATAGGCGACCACCATCGGTCGTTTGTAAAGCAGGGCTTCCAGGGTGGCGGTACCGGAGGCGATGAGTACCGCATCGCAAGCTGCCAGCGCGATATGTGACTGTCCGTCGAGCAGCGTGACCGGCAAATTGCGGTCTTGCAACAGTTGCTCTACCTGAACCCGTCGCTGCGGGCTGGCGCAAGGCAGCACGAAGCGCAAACCAGGGCGCTGCGCGAGCAAAAGCTCGGCAGCATCGAAAAACAACCCGCCCAGACGCCCTACTTCGCCGCCCCGGCTACCCGGCATCAGGGCGACGACAGGCGCTTCAAGGGCGAGGCCCAGCTCTGCGCGCGCAGAGGCACGATCGGATTCCAGAGGGATGGTGTCCGCCAACGGATGACCGACAAAACGCACCGGCACGCCCTTCTCTTCATAGAATCGGGCTTCGAACGGCAACAAGGTCAGCATCAGATCACAGCCTTCACGAATCTTCAGCACACGCTTCTGACGCCAGGCCCAGACTGAAGGGCTGACATAGTGCACGGTCTTGATTCCGGCGCGGCGCAGTTGCAGTTCGATGTTGAGCGTGAAATCGGGGGCATCGATACCGATGAAGACGTCCGGCTTTTCATCGATCAGGGTCTGGACCAGCAACTTGCGTCGCGCCAGCAACTCACGCAACCGACCGAGAACCTCGACCAGTCCCATTACCGACAAGCGCTCCATCGGAAAATAAGACTGCATGCCTTCAGCTTCCATCAGCGGGCCACCCACGCCGATGAAGCGCACATCGGGGTGGCGTAACTTGAGGGCCCGCATCAGACCGGATCCGAGGATATCGCCGGATGCTTCACCAGCGACCAGGGCAATACATAATGGCTTGGTCATGATTAGCGAATGATGCCGCGAGTCGACGTCTGGATGGACTGCAGGAATACGGCTACTTCCGGGAACCGAGCCGCAGGCTCGGCCAGATCGGACAGTGCCTGGGCGATGGTCAGCCCCTGACGATAAACCGTCTTGTAGGCTCTGCGCAGCGCATGAATGGCTTCTTCGGAGAAGCCGCGACGGCGCATGCCTTCGAAGTTCATGCTGCGCGCTTCGGCCGGGTTGCCGAAGACCGTCACGAACGCCGGGACATCCTTGCCGATCGCCGTACCCATGCCGGAGAAGCTGTGAGCACCGATGTGGCAGAACTGATGCACAAGGGTGAAGCCGGACAGGATAGCCCAGTCATCGACATGAACATGACCCGCCAGCGCGGTATTGTTGACCAGGATCACGTGGTTGCCGATCACGCTGTCATGCCCGATATGGGCGTAGGCCATGATCAGGTTGTGGTCGCCCAGCGTGGTTTCGGCACGGTCCTGAACCGTCCCGCGATGAATGGTCACCCCTTCCCGGATCACGTTGTGATCGCCGATGACAAGGCGGGTTTCCTCGCCCTTGTATTTCAGATCAGGCGTGTCTTCACCTACCGACGAGAACTGGTAGATGCGATTGTGCTTGCCGATCCTGGTTGGCCCCTTGAGGACAACATGGGGACCGACGACTGTACCCTCGCCAATTTCCACACCGGCTCCGACGATCGACCAAGGGCCGACCTCAACGTTGTCGGCCAGGATGGCCGTCGGATCGATGATTGCGCGAGGGTCAATCAAACTCATAGTTTACGTTCCGCACAGATGATCTCGGCAGAGCACACTGCCTTGCCATCAACTGTAGCCTTGCATTCGAACTTCCAGATCTGACGCTTGCAGCTCAGGAACTTCGCTTCAAGAACCAACTGGTCGCCCGGCAGAACCGGGTGACGGAAGCGCAGCTTGTCCGAACCCACGAAATAATAAAGTGTACCGTCGGATGGTTTCGCATCAAGCATCTTGAACGCAAGAATACCCGCAGCCTGCGCCATCGCTTCGATGATCAGGACGCCCGGCATGATGGGATGCTCGGGGAAATGACCGTTGAAAAAAGGCTCGTTGACGCTGACATTCTTGTAGGCGCGAATGTTCTTGTTCTCGACATCCAGCTCGGTCACACGATCCACCAGCAGGAACGGGTAACGGTGAGGCAGGTATTCGCGAATTTCTTTGATGTCCATCATTTCGAGGGGAAGCCTGTAGTAAAGATTAGGGGTGCGTCGCGACTGCGCAACACCCCTCTACATCAAGGAGGCAGTTTATCGACTGTGCACGCTTGATATTAAAAAGGTATCAGCCATCAGATGAGCGATTATCGGAGCAGGTCACCGTCTCGACAGCCTTTTCGAGCTTTTGCAGACGCCGCGCCATGTCATCGATCTTGCGCAGACGAGCTGCGCTCTTGCGCCACTCGGCGGCTGGCTGCATGGCCGTACCCGACGAGTAGGAACCCGGCTCGGTAATGGAATGCGTCACCATCGTCATGCCGGTGATGAAAACGCCATCGCAAATTTCGATATGCCCCACCAGACCGACACCGCCAGCCAGCATGCAGTGCTTGCCTATCTTGGTGCTTCCGGAGATGCCGACACACGCAGCCATTGCCGTGTGATCGCCAATCTGTACGTTGTGGGCGATCTGGATCTGGTTATCCAGCTTCACACCGTTGCCAATTCGCGTATCAGCCAGCGCACCACGATCAATCGCCGTATTGACGCCGATCTCGACATCATCACCCAGGGTGACGCCGCCGATCTGGGCAATCTTCTGCCAGACACCCTTTTCATTGGCAAAGCCAAAGCCTTCACCGCCCAGTACCGCACCCGACTGAATGACCACGCGCTTGCCAATACGAACATCGTGATAGAGCGTCACACGTGGTGCCAGCCAGCCACCTTCACCGATTTCACAACGAGCGCCGATGAAGCAATGCGCACCAATGGTGACATTGGCCGCAATACGGGCACCGCTCTCGATAACGACGAAAGCGCCAATACTGGCGGCAGGATCGACCAGAGCATCGTCGGCAATCACCGCTGTAGGGTGAACGCCGGCCACGCTCTTGGGCTTGGGGTCGAAAAAGTGCGAAATGCGCGCATAGGCCAGGTAAGGATCCGGGACCAACAGCGCGTCGCCGGTGTAGCTGTCGGCGTCTGCGGGCTTGAGCAACACGGCAGCAGCCTGGGCATCTACCAGAAATTTACGGTACCCGGACTTTGCCAGAAAACTGATCTGACCAGGGCCGGCCTCTTGCAAAGTGGCCAGCCCGGTAATGTCCTTGTCCTTGTCGCCACGAAGCGTGGCGCCAAGGAACTCGGCCAGCTGGCCGAGCTTGATGGTTATGCTCATGGTTACTTCAGCTGATTCATGCGCTCGATGACCTGGCGAGTAACGTCATATTGAGGCTTGACGTCAATCACCGCACCGCGCTCGAAAACCAGGTCAAAGCCGCCTTTCTTGATGACTTCTTCAACAGCCTGGTCCAGCTTAGGCTTGAGCTGCTTGAGCATTTCGCGGTCAGCAACGGCCTTGGCTTCGTTCAGTTCTTTGGACTGGAACTGGAAGTCACGTGCTTTTTGCTTGAATTCAAGCTCAAGACGCTCGCGCTCAGGCTGAGCCATTTTGTCACCGCCACTCACCAGACGATCCTGAATACCCTTGGCGCTGCTTTCCAGACTTTTCAGCTTGGTCAGTTGCGGGCCGAATTTCTTCTCGGCATCGACAGCGTATTTCTTGGCAGCGTCAGATTCCAGCAAGGCCATCTGATAGTTCAGTACCGCGATTTTCATGTCGGCGAATGCAGGGCTTGCGACCAGTACGGTTGCCAGCATTACCAATTGAGTCAACTTACGCACAATACAACTCCTACAAAATTCGTTGCGTTATCAAAGATCAGACGCTTAGAACGTCTGACCCAGGGAGAATTGGAAGACCTGCGTTTCGGCTTCGTCGTCCGGCTTCTTGACTGGCACCGCCAAGGCGAAGCTCAGCGGGCCGAGCGCGGTGATCCAGGTGACGCCGATACCCACAGAGCTGGCCATGCCGGAAAGGTCGATGTTGTTGCATTCGACTTTCTTGCCACTGGCGGTCGTCCTGGTGGAGTCACAGTTGGTATCAAATACGTTGCCGACATCCCAGAACACGGAGGTGCGCAGAGAACGCTGATCCTTGACGAATGGCAACGGGAACATGACTTCTACACCACCCTGAACCAGCGCATTGCCACCGAACGGCAGTGGATCCTGATCAGGGTCCGGATCAGTACCTTGATTTCCCGTCACAGCCGCACCGCGGCTTGGCGTACTACGTGGACCAAGCGTGCTGTCCTTGAAGCCACGAACCGAGTTGAAACCACCCGCATAGTAGTTCTCGTAGAACGGCAGACCCGAGGTCGAACCGTACCCGTCGCCATAACCCAGCTCGGTGTGCAGACGCAGGGTGTAGTTGTCGGTGATCGGGTGGAAGTACTGAGCACGGTAATCCAGCTTGAAGAACGACAGGTCGCTGCCCGGCAAGGTGGATTCGAACACCAGGCTTTGCGAGTGTCCACGGGTCGCCAGTACGCCTTTGTTCAGAGTCGATTCAGACCAGCCAATCGAACCCTTGAAGTTCAGGTACTTGTCGCCTTCTTGCTGTACAAAATCAAAGATTTCATCGACGGTGTAACGGCCAGTCTTGATCTCGTCCTGCTGTACGGTCAGGCCGTAGGTCAGGCGCGAGGTCTCGCTGATCGGGTAGCCAAGGTTGATACCGGCACCCAGACTGTCAACCGCATAGCTTGCAACATCAACGTCGAGGTCGTCGTAGTTGGTGGTGCGATAGAACGCGCTGTAACCCAGGCTGACACCGTCCGGCGTGTAGTACGGATCGACGTAGCTGAAGTTGTAACGGCTTTGGTATTCGCTGCGGGTCAGGCCGATGCTGACCTTGTTACCCGTACCCAGGAAGTTGTTCTGGCTGATCGAACCACCGAGGATCAGACCGGCGCTTTGCGCAAAACCCACGCTGGCGGTGATCGAACCGGACGCCTGCTCTTCAACGGCGTAGTTCACATCGACCTGATCGTCGGTGCCTGGAACAGGTGGCGTTTCAACGTTGACTTCCTTGAAGAAGCCCAGACGGTCCAGACGGGTTTTCGACTGGTCGATCAGGTAGGTCGATGCCCAGCCGCCTTCCATCTGACGCATTTCGCGACGCAGCACTTCGTCTTCCGACTTGGTGTTGCCGCGGTAGTTGATGCGGTTGACATAGGCACGCTTGCCGGGATCGACCACGAAGGTGATATCGACGGTGTGGTCTTCGTTGTTCGGGGTCGGCACGCCGTTGACGTTGGCGAAGGTATAGCCTTCGTTACCCAGACGACGGGTGATCAACTCGGAGGTCGTGGTCATGACCTTGCGCGAGAAGACCTGCCCTGGCTGCACCAGCAGCAAGGATTTGACCTGATCTTCAGGCACCTTCAGGTCGCCGCTCAGTTTCACCGACTTGACGCTGTACTTCTCGCCTTCGTTGATGTTGACCGTGATATAGACGTTCTTCTTGTCAGGCGTGATCGAGACCTGAGTCGAGGCGATATCCATATTGATATAGCCGCGATCGAGGTAGTACGAACGCAGACGCTCAAGGTCACCCGACAGCTTTTCACGGGCATATTTGTCGTCATTCTTGAAGAACGACAGCCAGTTGCTGGTCTTGAGCTCGAACAGGTCGGTCAGGTCTTCGTCGGAAAAGACCGTGTTGCCGACCACGTTGATGTGTTGAATGGAGGCTACAGTGCCTTCATTGATGTTGATTTTCAGCCCTACGCGGTTGCGCGGCTGTGGAACGACCTCGGCATCGACCTCGGCAGAGTAACGGCCCTGGGCAACGTATTGGCGTTGCAGCTCGTTACGCACACCTTCGAGGGTTGCACGCTGGAAAATTTCACCCTCGGCCAGACCGGACTGCTTCAGCCCTTTCATCAGGTCTTCGGTGGAAATGGCCTTGTTGCCCTCGATTTCGATACTTGCGACCGAAGGGCGTTCGACGACGTTGATGACGAGTACGTTGCCATCGCGACCCAGCTGGATATCTTGAAAGAAACCGGTTTTGAACAGCGAACGGGTAGCATCGACCAAACGACCATCGTCCGCCTGTTCGCCCACGTTCAGCGGCAGCGCACCAAAGACACTGCCGGCGGAAACCCGCTGCAGGCCATTGACACGAATATCGGAGATGGTGAAGGACTCGGCGTGAACTTCAGCGATCATCAGTGCGGAAAGAACCGCAGTTAGCAGCAGACGTTTCATGAAGTCCTTTCTTATTCCAACTGGCAATAAACAAACTGCCGCAAAATGCGGCAGATTCGCAACTCGGCAAAGCTTTACAGTCGGCCCAGATCGTTGACCAGCGCGAGCAACATAACGCCCACTACCAGACTGATACCGATCTGCGCCCCCCAACCTTGAACCTTTTCCGAAAGGGGACGACCACGCGCCCACTCGATCAGATAAAACAGCAAATGCCCCCCGTCCAGGACGGGAATGGGCAGCAGATTGAGAACGCCCAGGCTGATACTCAGATAAGCGAGGAAGTTCAGAAAATCTCCGATGCCCGACTGGGCCGAAGCGCCCGCCACTTTAGCAATGGTTATCGGTCCACTCAAGTTTTTTACCGAGAGCTCGCCGAACAACATTTTCTTCAGCGAGTCCAGGGTCAGTACGCTCATGTTCCAGGTACGCTTTATACCCTCGCCCATCGCGGCGAAAGGACCATAGCTGACCTCACGCAGCATTTCCGGTGGCCAGTCGACAGCTTTTACACCGGCGCCCAGGTAACCTGCGGCTGCTTTGCCTTCACCTTTGGCGGCGAGCGTTACCGGCATGTCCATTTGCACGCCATCACGCTCAACGCGCATCGATACTTTCGCGTCGGGACGCTCGCGTACCCGGTCGACAACCTGCTGCCATTCATTGAGCGGCTGACCGTCCATCGAAATCAGGCGGTCGCCGGTTTTAAGCCCGGCACCGTGGGCCGGACCTTTTGGATCGATCTCCGCCAGCACCGGCAACAAGGCCGGACGCCACGGACGAATACCCAGCGACTTGATAGGATCAGGCTCTTCAGCGCCCCTGAGCCAGTCGCTCAGTACCAGCTCATGAGGCGTGTCGACAGAAGCCCCTTGGTCCCTGACTTTCAGCGCGATAGTACCGCTTTCGCCCAGACGGCGTACCAGTTGCAGATTGACCCCGGCCCAACCCGATGTCGGTTCGCCATCGACTTCGACGATTTCCTGCCCGGCAGCCAGACCGGCCTGCTGTGCGATGCTCCCGGACTCGACCGCGCCGATAACCGGGCGCACCTGCTCGCTGCCCATCATCGCCAGCACCCAGAAAAATGCGATGGCCAGCAGGAAATTGGCGGTCGGGCCCGCGATTACGATCGCGATCCGCTGCCCGACTGTCTTGCGATTGAACGATTGATCGGCCAGCTCCGGCGGGACATTGCCTTCACGCTCGTCGAGCATTTTTACATAGCCGCCCAAGGGAATCGCAGCGACGACGTACTCCGTACCGTGACGATCACTCCAACGCAGAAGCGGCGTGCCGAAGCCTACCGAAAAACGCAGCACCTTGACCCCACACCGACGGGCCACCCAGAAGTGGCCGAATTCGTGGAAGGTCACCAGCACGCCGAGTGCAATCAGGGTGCCGAGAATCATGTATAAAGCGCTCATCAGCCTTCTCCGGGTACCGACTGGTCAGCCAGTGTGTTAATCATCACAGGCTTCCAAGCCCGCCACGCACCACCGACCCGTTCATTCATATCCTGACGGGTCGTCAGATCGCTATCGCCCACTTCTATCAAGCCATTGATCTGCCAGCAAACGCGCTTTCGCATCTGCGGCAAATACCGCATCGAGCCCTTCGACCGCAGTCACAGGCTCATGATTCAGAACCTCCTCGATCATACCGGCGATTTCCAGGTAACGGATACGCCCATCAAGGAATGCAGCAACAGCGACTTCGTTGGCAGCGTTAAGCATGGCAGGCGCACTGCCCCCAGCCTCCGCCGCCTGACGCGCCAGCCGAAGACAAGGAAAACGCTCCTCGTCCGGCTTTTGAAAATCCAGCTGTCCAATACGAAACAGATCGAGTGGCGCAACGCCAGAGTCTACACGTGCAGGCCAGGCCAGGGCATTGGCGATAGGCGTACGCATGTCTGGATTGCCCAACTGAGCCAGCACCGAGCCATCGACGTAATCGACCAATGAATGGATCACGCTCTGAGGGTGGATCACCACCTCGACCTGATCCGGGCGGGCGTCGAACAGCCAGCAGGCTTCGATCAACTCGAGCCCCTTGTTCATCATGGTCGCCGAATCAACGGAGATCTTGCGGCCCATCGACCAGACCGGATGGGCACAAGCCTGCTCAGGCGTCACATTCTGCAACTGCTCCAGTGGCGTTTCGCGAAACGGCCCACCCGAGGCTGTCAGCATTATTCGCCTGACGCCGACAGCGCCGAGCCCGCGTGCGAAGTCGCCGGGCAGACACTGGAAAATCGCATTGTGCTCACTGTCGATGGGCAGCAGCACTGCACCACTCTGCCGAACAGCCTGCATGAACAGGGCGCCGGACATGACCAGCGCCTCCTTGTTGGCCAGCAACACCTTCTTGCCTGCTTCTACTGCAGCCAGAGTAGGACGCAGACCTGCCGCACCGACAATAGCCGCCATCACTGCATCGACCCGAGGGTGCGCCGCCACTTCGCACAGACCGCCCTCGCCGACCAGAACCCGGGTATCGAGTCCGGCCACAGCGAGGTCGTCCTGCAACTTGCGGGCGACAGCCTGATCGGGAACCACGGCGTATTGCGGTGTATGCCGGATGCACAGGGCCAGCAATTCATCCAGGCGACTGAAGCCGGTCAGCGCGAACACTTGATAAAGCGCAGGATGGCGTGCAACGACATCCAGAGTGCTCAGGCCAATAGAGCCGGTTGCACCCAGAATGGTGATTTGCTGGGGACCACTCACATGACACCCCAGTCAGCAGCCCAGAGCAGAACGGCGAATACCGGAATGGCTGCCGTAAGGCTGTCGATACGGTCCAGCACTCCGCCGTGCCCAGGCAGCAGATTGCTGCTGTCCTTGACGCCGGACTGGCGCTTGAACATGCTTTCAGTCAGGTCGCCAATCACCGAAATGAACACGATCACTGCGGCACCCAGAAGCCCTGCGATGAACTGAACAACGGTCCAGTCGCGGGAAACGCCCACGGCTGCCGTAATACCCAGACTGACCGCCAGACCACCGTATACCCCTTCCCAGCTCTTGCCAGGACTCACCTTCGGAGCCAGCTTGCGCTTGCCGAAAGCCTTTCCTGAGAAGTAGGCGCCAATGTCGGCAGCCCAGACCAGCACCATTACCGACAAGATCAACCAGTTACCCAATGGCCACTGCTTGATCAGCACCAACCCCTGCCAGGCAGGCAGCAAGATCAGAAGGCCGATCACCAGCTTGCAGGCGGCGCTTGCCCAATGGCTGCTGGAGTCTGGATAGGTAAGAACCAGAAAGGTCGCCACACTCCACCAGATAACTGCCGCAACAAGCACCCAGGGCTCCAGCCCCGGCAGCAGGTACATGAAAAAAAGCAGCACTGCGACCACGGCCGCATAGCCGATGCGCATCGACTGCGCGGCAAACCCTGCAAGCCGCGCCCACTCCCAGGCACCCAGCACCACCACCACCCCGATAAACAGGGCGAAGTACATGCCGGTCAGCAGGAAAAACCCACACAGGGCGATCGGCAAAAGAATGAGTGCCGTGATGATCCGTTGTTTCAGCATTAAGCCCGGGCTCCAGCTTCTACCTGTTCGCTGGTTTTACCGAAGCGACGTTGGCGAGAAGCGAAATCTGCCAGCGCGGCGCGCATGGCATCGTGTTTGAAGTCCGGCCAGAACAGGTCGGAGAAGTACAGCTCTGCATACGCCAGCTGCCATAGCAGGAAATTACTGATGCGGTGCTCGCCCCCCGTGCGGATGCACAGGTCAGGCAACGGCAGATCACCTGTTGCCAGGCAGGTCTGCAGTAGATCAGGGGTAATGTCTTCCGGTTGCAAGTGCCCCGCCTGAACCTCGCGCGCCAGCCGCTGGGCGGCCTGCGCGATGTCCCACTGCCCACCGTAGTTGGCAGCGATCTGCAGCACAAACCGGCTGTTGCCGGACGTGCGCACTTCTGCCTCACGCATTGCAGCCTGAAGCTCAGGATGAAAACGCGAGCGATCGCCAATGATCCGCAGGCTGATGTCGTTCTCGTTCAAGCGCTTGGTTTCACGGCGCAGCGCCGTGAAAAACAACTCCATCAGTGCACCGACCTCTTCGGCCGGTCGCTGCCAGTTTTCACTGGAGAACGCGAACAGTGTCAGCACCTCGACCTTGGCTTCGGCACACACTTCGATCACGGCACGTACGGCGTCGACGCCCGCCTTATGGCCAGCAACGCCCGGTAGCAGACGCTTCTTGGCCCAGCGATTATTACCATCCATGATAATCGCGACATGGCGCGGTACCGATGACGGCACGGCCGGTTTTATCTTTTCCATGAAAGCGTCCGAAACCTTAAACAGCCATCAGATCAGCTTCTTTCTGCTTGACCGCAACTTCGATTTCCGCAACGAACTTGTCGGTCAGCTTTTGCACGTCGTCAGCTGCGCGACGCTCTTCGTCTTCGCTGATTTCCTTTTCCTTGACCAGGTCTTTCAACTGGCCAAGCGCGTCACGACGGATGTTGCGCACCGCTACACGAGCGTCTTCAGCAGCATCGCGCGCCTGCTTGGTGAAGCCCTTGCGGGTTTCCTCGGTCAGTGCCGGCATCGAGATCAACAGCAGCTCACCCAGGTTGGTCGGGTTGAAGCCCAGACCGGAGCTCTGGATGGCCTTGTCGACAGCCGCGAGCATATTGCGCTCGAACGCCACGACCTGAAGAGTGCGCGAGTCTTTGACGGTCACGTTGGCGACCTGGCTCAGCGGGGTATCGGCACCGTAGTAAGGGACCATGACACCACCCAGAATGCTTGGGTGCGCTTTGCCGGTACGGATTCGGGTAAACGCATGCGTCAGCGACTCCAGACTCTTCTGCATACGGGTCTGAGCATCTTTCTTGATTTCGTTGATCATTGTTGGGCTTCCTCGATCAGGGTTCCTTCAGCGCCACCATGGACGATATTCAGAAGGGCACCCGGCTTGTTCATGTTAAAGACGCGCAATGGCATCTTGTGGTCGCGACACAGGCAGATTGCGGTCAGATCCATTACACCCAGCTTGCGATCCAGCACCTCATCGTAAGTCAGATGATCGAACTTCTCGGCATTTGGGTCCTTGAACGGATCTGCGGTGTACACGCCGTCCACCTTGGTCGCCTTGAGCACCACATCGGCGTCGATCTCTATCGCGCGCAGGCAGGCAGCCGAATCAGTCGTAAAGAACGGATTACCCGTACCCGCAGCAAAGATCACCACCTCTTTGGCGCTGAGATGGCGCATGGCCTTGCGACGGTCATAATGGTCGGTCACACCCAGCATGGAAATGGCCGACATCACGATGGCCGTGATATTAGCGCGCTCCAGCGCATCGCGCATTGCCAGGGCGTTCATCACAGTGGCCAGCATGCCCATGTGGTCGCCTGTCACCCGATCCATGCCCGCAGCACTCAAGGCCGCGCCACGGAACAGATTACCGCCGCCGATCACCAGTCCGACCTGAACGCCGATACCGACCAGTTGACCGACTTCCAGCGCCATGCGGTCCAGCACCTTGGGGTCAATGCCGAACTCTTCCGAGCCCATGAGGGCTTCACCGCTGAGCTTGAGTAGAATGCGTTTATAGCGAGCCTGATAACCACTGCCCTGCTGAGCCATTGCGAATCTCTCCTGCGGCGTTTTCTGAAAAAAATCTGTGCGGGCTATCTCAAGCCTGCGATTACTTTAGCTTGACGCTTGGCACGCGTCGGGAGAATGCAGCCTTGTGAGCACAATCTCCAAGGAAAATTTCCTTTCCTCTTTCGACAAAGAGGCCGCACGCGCAAGCGGGCAGCCTCTTTGGGGCGACAGTTGAAAAACCGTCTTACTGCTTGGCGGCAGCCAGCTGTGCAGCCACTTCGTCAGCGAAGTTATCAACCGGCTTCTCGATGCCTTCGCCTACCTTGAAGTAGGTGAAGGAAACGATTTCAGCGCCGGCTTTCTTGGCCAGATCACCGACCTTGACTTCCGGATTCTTGACGAATGCCTGCTCAACAAGGCTGGCTTCAGCCAGGAACTTGGTGATACGGCCGCCAACCATTTTCTCAACGATTTCAGCTGGCTTGCCTTTGATCTTGTCTTCGTTCAATTGCAGGAAGACGTTCTTCTCGCGCTCGATCGCTTCGGCAGAAACTTCCGAAGGGAACAGGAACTCGGGGTTGCTTGCTGCCACATGCATGGCGATGTCTTTAGCCAGCTCGACATTGCCACCCTTGAGGGTAACAACCACACCGATCTTGTTGCCGTGCAGGTAAGTACCCACAACGTCACCCTCGATGCGCTTCAGGCGGCGGATGTTGACGTTTTCGCCAACCTTGCCGACCAGCACCAGACGCGCAGCTTCCTGAGCTTCGATCAGCGGAGCGACATCAGTCAGCTTGTCAGCAAAGGCTTTTTCAACGCTTTCAGTGACAAAGTTCTTGAAATCGTCCTGCAGGGCCAGGAAGTCGGTCTGCGAGTTGACTTCGATGATGACAGCAGCCTTGCCGTCGTCCTTGATAGCGATTGCACCTTCAGCAGCAACGTTGCCTGCTTTCTTGGCGGCCTTGATTGCGCCGGAAGCACGCATATCGTCGATTGCTTTTTCGATGTCGCCGCCAGCCTTGGTCAAGGCCTTTTTGCAATCCATCATGCCTTCGCCGGTACGCTCGCGCAGTTCTTTGACCAACGCTGCAGTAATCTCTGCCATTTCAAAATCCTCTTGGATAGGTCTTCAACCATTCCACCCGGCTTGCCGGGCGTGCAATTCTTGAAAAATCAGGGTGGCAGCAACACATGACAGCAAGGTCATGGCTACAGACCGACAAATCATTTCCTAGGTGGCAAAAAGGGGGCTAAGCCCCCTTTTCGCGTACTGAGTAAACGCCAGGCGTTTTTACTCAGCCTTCTACAGCGGCTGCAGCTGGAGCTTCTTCGACGAATACGTCGGTGCCGCCAGCAACATTGTTACGACCACGGATAACAGCATCAGCCATCGAACCCATGTACAGCTGGATGGCGCGGATTGCGTCATCGTTGCCCGGGATGATGTAGTCAACGCCCTCAGGGCTGCTGTTGGTATCGACAACGCCGATGACCGGGATACCCAGCTTGTTGGCTTCGGTGATCGCGATGCGCTCGTGATCAACGTCGATAACGAACAGTGCGTCTGGCAGACCGCCCATGTCCTTGATACCACCCAGGCTGCGATCCAGTTTTTCCAGATCACGGGTGCGCATCAGTGCTTCTTTCTTGGTCAGCTTGGCGAAAGTACCGTCTTCGGACTGTACTTCCAGCTCGCGCAGACGCTTGATCGACTGACGGATGGTCTTGAAGTTGGTCAGCATACCGCCCAACCAGCGATGGTCGACGTACGGCGAACCGCAACGTGCTGCTTCTTCAGCAACGATCTTGCCAGCGGAACGCTTGGTGCCGACGAAGAGAATCTTGTTTTTGCCCGACGCCAGGCGCTCAACGAAAGTCAGTGCTTCATTGAACATTGGCAGGGTTTTTTCAAGGTTGATGATGTGAATCTTGTTACGCGCGCCGAAAATGTACTTACCCATTTTCGGGTTCCAGTAACGGGTTTGGTGACCGAAGTGCACACCGGCCTTCAGCATATCGCGCATATTGACTTGGGACATGATAGTTCCTTGATAAGTCGGGTTAGGCCTCCACGTATCCCAATGACCAACCAGTGGCATCTGCCAAAGGCACCCAGGTCATCGTGTCGACACGTGTGTGGGTTTGTGCTTCAAGGACGGACCTTGGAAAGCGGCGCATTTTATATCACAAAAGGGAAGAGAACGGAACTCCCATCAAGTTCTTGTTTTGTGGTGCTTTTAGAGCCACATCGGTTGCCTTATAGAAGGAAGCGATGATTACCCCGCATCGACGGTCTGATAGAATTGCACCTTTGCGCACCAACCGCGTGCCTGCCACGTCGAGAGATTCTGTATGACCATCACCCTCAAAACCCCGGAAGACATCGAAAAGATGCGCATCGCCGGTCGTCTGGCCGCCGATGTTCTGGAAATGATAGCGCCTCACGTCAAGCCTGGCGTGACCACTGAAGAGCTGGATCGCCTCTGCCACGATTACATCGTCAACGAGCAACAGGCGATTCCTGCCCCGCTGAACTACAAGGGCTTCCCGAAATCGATCTGCACCTCGATCAATCAGGTGGTCTGTCACGGCATCCCGAGCGACAAGAAACTGAAGAACGGCGACTCGCTCAACATCGACGTCACCGTCATAAAGGATGGGTACCACGGCGACACCAGCAGGATGTTCCATGTCGGCACCGTTCCGGTATGGGCCGAGCGCCTGTCGAAGGTGACCCAGGAGTGCCTGTACAAAGCCATCGAAATCGTCAGACCCGGCACCCGCCTGGGCGACATCGGCGCAGTCATTCAGAAGCATGCGGAAAAGAACGGTTTCTCGGTGGTCCGGGAGTTCTGCGGTCACGGCATCGGCAAGGTGTTTCATGAAGAGCCGCAGGTCATGCACTTCGGCGAAGCCGGAACCGGTATCGAACTCAAGGAAGGTATGACCTTCACTATCGAGCCGATGATCAACCAGGGACGCCCCGAAACCAAGATCCTTGGTGATGGCTGGACGGCGATCACCAAGGACCGCAAGCTCTCGGCACAATGGGAGCACACGCTGCTGGTCACCGCCGACGGTTACGAAATCTTCACTTTACGCAGTGACGACACTATTGCACAAAAGGCTCCCTGACCGGAGCCTGCCCGAACACCCGATACATCACTTGCACAGCCCGACGTGAGGAATACTGCTCCATGCCGCAGGTAGATCCAGACTTGTTCGATCGTGGCCAGTTCCAGGCCGAACTGGCCTTGAAAGCCAGCCCCATCGCAGCGTTCAAGAAGGCTATCCGCAAGGCGAGAGACGTCCTTGATGATCGCTTCAGGTCGGGACGCGACATTCGTCGACTGATCGAAGACCGGGCGTGGTTTGTAGATAACATTCTGCAGCAAGCCTGGGACCAGTTCGAATGGAGTGAAGACGCCGATATAGCACTGTTGGCAGTGGGCGGCTACGGGCGTGGCGAGCTGCACCCGTACTCGGACATCGATCTGCTGATCCTGCTGGACAGTGATGACCACGAAGTCTTCCGCGAACCCATCGAGCGGTTTCTGACGCTGCTTTGGGATATCGGCCTGGAGGTCGGGCAGAGCGTGCGCTCCGTCAATGAGTGTGCACAGGAAGGCCGGGCCGACCTGACGGTGATCACCAACCTGATGGAGAGCCGCACCATTGCCGGCCCCGAGCACCTGCGCCAACGCATGCTGGAAGTCACCAGCACACGCCATATGTGGCCGAGCAAGGAGTTCTTCCTCGCAAAACACGCCGAACAGAAAAAGCGCCACCACAAGTACAACGATACCGAATATAACCTGGAGCCCAACGTCAAGGGCTCGCCCGGCGGCCTGCGCGACATCCAGACCATTCTCTGGGTTGCGAGACGCCAGTACGGCACGCTGAATCTGCACGCTCTGGCGGGTGAGGGCTTTCTGCTGGGCAGCGAAAACGCCCTGCTGGCCTCCTCCCAGGAGTTTTTGTGGAAAGTGCGCTACGCGCTGCACATGCTGGCCGGACGATCCGAGGACCGGCTTCTGTTCGATTATCAGGTTCGCATCGCCGGATTGCTGGGCTATGAAGACAATGATGCCAAGCTCGCCATAGAACGCTTCATGCAGAAGTACTACCGGGTGGTCATGAGCATCGCCGAACTCAGCGATCTGATCATCCAGCATTTCGAAGAAGTGATTCTTTCCGACGACAGCGGTACACCACAGCCGATCAATTCACGCTTCCAGCTGCACGACGGCTATATAGAAGCCACCCACCCGAATGTTTTCAAGCGCACCCCGTTTGCCATGCTCGAGATTTTCGTGCTCATGGCCCAGCATCCCGAGATAAAGGGTGTGCGCGCCGACACCATTCGCCTGCTGCGCGAACATCGGCACCTGATCAACGATGACTTCCGCAACGACATTCGCAATACCAGCCTGTTTATCGAGCTGTTCAAGTGCGAGATCGGCATCCATCGCAACCTGCGGCGGATGAACCGTTACGGCATTCTCGGGCTGTACCTGCCGGAGTTCGGCCATATTGTCGGGCAGATGCAGCATGACCTGTTCCACATCTATACCGTCGATGCGCACACGCTGAATCTGATCAAGCACCTGCGCAAGCTGCAATACACCGAAGTGTCGGAAAAATTTCCGCTGGCCAGCAAAATCATGGCGCGCCTGCCGAAGCCGGAGTTGATCTACCTGGCCGGGCTGTATCACGACATCGGCAAGGGCCGTGGCGGCGATCATTCGGAGCTCGGCGCAATAGACGCACAGGCGTTCGGCACACGCCATCATCTGCCTGCCTGGGACAACCGCCTCATTGTCTGGCTGGTGAGCAACCATCTGGTGATGTCGACCACCGCACAGCGCAAGGATCTTTCCGACCCGCAGGTCATTCATGATTTTGCTCAGTTCGTCGGTGACGAAGTGCACCTGGACTATCTGTATGTGCTGACCGTCGCCGACATCAACGCGACCAACCCGACGCTCTGGAACTCATGGCGGGCCAGCCTGCTGCGCCAGTTGTACACCGAGACCAAGCGCGCCTTGCGTCGCGGTCTGGAGAACCCGGTTGATCGCGAGGAGCAGATACGTCGCACCCAGACCGCAGCGCTGGACATTCTGGTCCGCAACGGCACCGACCCTGATGACGTAGAGCAACTCTGGTCGGCGCTGGGCGACGATTATTTCCTGCGGCATACCGCTGGAGACGTGGCGTGGCACAGCGATGCGATTCTGCAGCAGCCAGCCGACGGCGGCCCGCTGGTCCTGATCAAGGAAACTACCCAGCGTGAATTCGAGGGCGGTACGCAGATATTCATTTACGCTCCGGACCAGCATGATTTCTTCGCGGTGACCGTGGCGGCAATGGATCAGCTGAACCTGAACATTCATGACGCACGCATTATTACGTCCAGCAGCAAATTCACACTCGACACCTACATTGTCCTCGACAACGAGGGCGGCTCGATCGGCAACAATCCGGAACGCATTCAGGAAATCCGCGATGGCCTGAGCGACGCCCTGCGCAACCCGGATGATTACCCGACAATCATCAAACGCCGCGTGCCACGCCAACTCAAGCACTTTGCTTTCGCACCGCAAGTCACCATCCACAACGATGCCCAGCGCCCGGTGACCGTGCTGGAACTCCTCGCCCCTGATCGCCCCGGCCTGCTGGCGCGCATCGGCAAGATTTTCCTGGAGTTCGACCTGTCACTGCAGAACGCGAAGATTGCGACCCTGGGCGAACGCGTGGAAGACGTGTTCTTCATCACCGACGCTAACAATCATCCACTGTCCGACCCACAGTTGTGCAGCCAGTTGCAGGACGCAATCGTCAAGCAACTGAGCGTCAACTCAGAGCCCGGAAGCGATTTGCGGATCAGCATATGAAGGCTCGGCCAAACGAATCGACTCAACGCAGCCCATTGAGGAACACGCTCCATGAATAACGCCATGCAACTGCTTCAGCCCTACCCTTTCGAGAAGCTGCGCGCCTTGCTGGCCGGGGTAACCCCCAACCCGGAAAAGCGCCCTGTGGCATTGTCGATTGGCGAACCGAAGCACCGCTCGCCCGATTTCGTCGCCAGAGCACTGGCAGACAACCTCGATCAGATGGCGGTTTATCCGACCACACTGGGTATCCCGGCACTGCGCGAGGCCATTGCCGGCTGGTGCAGCCGTCGATTCGACGTACCACAGGGCTGGATTGATCCGGCGCGCAATGTACTGCCGGTCAATGGCACGCGCGAGGCGCTGTTCGCGTTCACTCAGACGGTGGTCAGTCGCAGCGATGACGGCCTGGTAATCAGCCCGAACCCGTTTTATCAGATCTACGAAGGCGCAGCGTTCCTGGCCGGAGCTCAGCCGCACTATCTGCCGTGCCTGAGCGATAACGGTTTCAATCCCGATTTCGATGCAGTCAGCCCTGACATCTGGAAGCGCTGCCAAATCCTCTTCCTGTGCTCGCCGGGCAACCCGACCGGGGCACTGATACCGGTTGAAACACTGAAAAAACTCATTGCCCTGGCCGACGAACATGACTTTGTCATCGCCGCGGACGAGTGCTACAGCGAGCTGTACTTCGACGAACAGACCCCGCCGCCGGGCCTGCTCAGCGCCTGTGTGGAACTGGGTCGCCAGGATTTCAAGCGCTGCGTGGTATTCCATAGCCTGTCCAAGCGCTCCAATCTGCCTGGTCTGCGCTCAGGTTTCGTGGCAGGTGACGCGGAAATTCTCAAGGCCTTCCTGCTGTATCGCACCTATCACGGCTGCGCCATGCCGGTCCAGACTCAACTGGCCAGCATCGCTGCCTGGAATGACGAGGAGCACGTACGTGCCAACCGTGACCTGTATCGTGAAAAGTTCGACGCTGTACTCGACATTCTCGCACCAGTACTCGACGTTCAACGCCCGGACGGTGGTTTTTACCTGTGGCCGAATGTCGGCACCGATGACGCTGCATTTTGCCGCGATCTGTTCATCGATCAGCATGTAACTGCAGTACCGGGCTCGTATCTGTCCCGCGAGGTCGATGGCGTCAACCCGGGTGCCGGCCGTATTCGCCTGGCGCTTGTGGCATCACTGGCCGAGTGCATCGAAGCCGCCGAACGTATTCGCGCATTCGTGAGCAAATAAGGCGAAGCCCCGGCAGAATGACCCCGCTGCATGCAATATGCGGCGGGGTAATTAATTACCACCTGCCCTCCCTTGCCGCACCGTACCTTCAACCTTCATTTTTCACGCTTCCTGACAGGAGGCGAACCACCATGAAGGTCACTCCCATGCCTGCCCCCACCAGCACCCAAAGCGTCAAGCTGCCTGCATCCTGTGCAATGCGCAGCGCAACTGATTATCAGGCCTCGTATGACGCCGCAATTCGCGAAAACCCTGCCAACGCGGCAATCACTCCCACCTACGAATCAGAAACGAGCTATGGCGTCGAGGCACCAGCACATCAGGCGCGCCTCCTGGTCTCGTTCACCCGTTACTGGGCACGAGGGCGAACCCTGAAGATTCTTTTTCAGAAAAACCCTCCAGCCATCCTTACAGCGCCCATTGTCGAAGCGGCAAAAAAATGGCTGCCTCACGTAAACCTCAAATTCGAGTTCGTGACGGACGGGGCAAGCGATATTCGAATCGGCTTCAACAAGCACCTGAACTGGAGCGCCATCGGGACCGACAGCCTGCTGAAGGGGCAGAATGAGCCCACCATGGAGTTCAACATCATGGAGCTCTATACCGCGGACCTGAAACCTCTGCCTGAATTGACGCGCATTGTGCTCCATGAGTTCGGACACGCGCTGGGGGCGGTTCACGAACATCAGCATCCCCAGGCCAACATCCCCTGGAACGAACCGCTTATGCGCTCTCTGCTTGCGCAGACCGGATTAAGTGATGACGAAATCAATGCCAATTTTTTCGACAGGTACGAGGCCGCCGACTTCCATTATTCAGCTTACGACCGTGACTCCGTCATGCACCTGGATGTCCCCAACGGCCTGACACTCGGCGACTTCGAGATCATCAACATCGGCAAGACGCTCAGCCCAAAGGACATCGAAGCGATGAGCGCCATCTACCCGGACCGCGAGAACTCGAAATTTGAAGCACCCTGAGAAGACATTTCATGAGGATCTGCCGATTTTCAGGCAGTGAATCAGAGCGATGACTGCGGGGCACGGGGTAGCCCAGCCAACCCCGTCAGTAACCGTCTGCACTCCCGCTTCATCCGCTTTGCCCGCGCAGCGCGATGGTTTTGCAGCAATGACGGTTACTGCCGGGTTCGCAATTTTTCCGCCACCCACCCGACCGCCCAGCTCACCGGGTCATGAGACTGCATGGGCAGCAACGGTTTTCCTTCGCGGGCGGCCAGCCTGCCTTGTGTCTCGGCCTCACCATGAATCCAGAGCGTACTCTGCTTGAATCCCTCGGCACGCTGACGTTCCCTGTAATAACGCTGCCGGACAAGCGCTTCTTGACGCTTCTTCTCTTGTTCAGACATAACGCACCCAGACTTTAAATGGAAACCAATAATTGCCCGCCACGGCCAGCCACTCAAGCGTGAGAGGGTGAAGTTTTCTTAATGGTGGTTAGCGTTATTATCTAGTTTTTGTTCAGTCTTTGTACCAACGCTGTCACAACACTGAATGGCCTGACGTGGCATAATGATGGGCTGGATTGCAAGGAGAGAACGTGGGGAGTATCGAGCAGAATCAGCCGCCCCCCCCGAAAACAATGACTTACACTCTATTTGGCATCAAAGCCTGCGATACCATGAAAAAGGCCCGTACCTGGCTCGACGATAACGCCGTGAGCTACGAATTTCATGACTACAAGACACAGGGCATTGACCGTGAGCACCTGAAGCAATGGTGTGATGAACACGGATGGCAGGTAGTGCTGAATCGCGCAGGCACTACTTTTCGCAAGCTCGACGACGGACAAAAGGCCGATCTCGACCAGGCGAAAGCCATAGAACTGATGCTCGCGCAGCCGTCCATGATCAAGCGCCCGGTGCTTGATCTGGGCAATAAAACCCTGATCGGCTTCAAGCCCGACCTGTATGCAGCGGCTTTACAGTAAGCCCGCGCGCTACTGAAAGCCCCTCGATAAAGCCAAGAGGTATTTACATGTCTACTACCCTGTTCAGCCTGGCCTTCGGCGTCGGCACTCAAAATCGCCAAGGCTCATGGCTTGAAGTATTTTACGCTCAGCCCCTGATCAATCCTTCTGCAGAACTGATCGCTGCCATCGCGCCTGTTCTGGGTTACACAAGCGGCAACCAGGCAATCACATTCAATGTGGATCTGGCGTACAAGCTGGCCGAAGCGGTCAAGTCCGTGGACGCTACCCAGGCCGCACTGCTGACCCGTCTGGCTGAGAGCCAGAAGCCGCTGGTCGCGACCCTGCTGGCTGAAGACGCCACACTGACGTCGACCCCTGAGGCTTACCTCAAGCTGCACCTGTTGTCGCATCGACTGGTCAAGCCGCACGACCTGAACCTGGCAGGTATCTTCCCGCTACTGCCGAACGTAGCCTGGACCAGCCAGGGCGCAGTCGACCTGACCGAACTGGCCGAACGCCAGCTCGAAGCTCGCCTCAAGGGCGAGCTGCTGGAAGTGTTCTCGGTCGACAAATTCCCGAAAATGACCGACTACGTCGTGCCGAGCGGCGTTCGTATCGCTGACAGCGCCCGCGTGCGCCTGGGTGCTTACATCGGTGAAGGCACTACGGTGATGCACGAAGGCTTCGTCAACTTCAATGGCGGCACCGAAGGTCCGGGCATGATCGAAGGCCGCGTTTCTGCAGGTGTATTCGTCGGCAAGGGCTCGGACCTGGGCGGCGGCTGCTCGACCATGGGTACATTGTCCGGCGGTGGCAACATCATCATCAAGGTCGGTGAAGGCTGCCTGATTGGTGCCAACGCGGGCATCGGCATTCCGCTGGGTGACCGCAACACCGTGGAGTCGGGCCTGTACGTGACCGCGGGTACAAAGGTCGCGCTGCTCGACGAAAACAATGAGCTGGTCAAAATCGTCAAGGCCCGCGACTTGGCCGGCCAGAACGACCTGTTGTTCCGTCGCAACTCGCAGACCGGCGCAGTGGAATGCAAAACCCACAAGTCGGCCATCGAGCTGAACGAAGCACTGCACGCTCACAACTGATGCTGTGTGCGGGTTCAAGGCTCCCGACCTTGAACCCGCCTCCACATGCTGGACGAACAATGCCCCTCATTTCTCCCTGGCGTGATGACTTTCCTGCCATCGCCGCTCTGCAACGGCAAGGCCAGACCTATCTGGACAACGCTGCCACCACGCAAAAGCCTCAGGCGCTGATCGATGCCCTGACTCATTACTACGTCAGCGGTGCCGCCAATGTGCACCGTGCCCAGCATCTGCCCGGCGCACACGCCACTCAGGCGTTCGAGGCCAGCCGTGGCAAAGCTGCCCGCTGGCTGAATGCGGCCGAGAGTGGACAGATCATCTTCACCCACGGTGCCACGTCGGCGCTCAACCTGCTGGCCTACGGGCTGGAACACAGTTTCACTGCGGGCGACGAGATCGCCATCAGTGCATTGGAACACCACGCCAACCTGCTGCCGTGGCAGCAACTGGCTCAGCGTCGCGGTCTTAAACTGGTCATTCTGCCGCTTGATCCAGACGGTGTGATCGACTGTGATGCGGCGGCCAGCCTGATCGGCCCACGCACACGACTGCTGGCGGTCAGCCAGCTCTCCAACGTGCTCGGCACCTGGCAACCGGTTGCCAGGCTTATCGCATTGGCCAAGGCACAAGGCGCGCACACCGTGGTGGACGGCTCACAAGGCGTGGTGCATGGACGCCAGAATGTGCAGGCGCTGGGTTGTGACTTCTATGTATTTTCCAGCCACAAGCTTTATGGCCCGGAAGCACTGGGCGTGCTGTACGGACGCAACGAAGCACTGCAGAGCCTGATGCACTGGCAGTTCGGCGGCGAGATGGTGCTGACCGCCGAGTATCAACACGCAAAATTTCGACCGGCACCTCTGGGTTTCGAGGCGGGCACCCCGCCCATCGCCAGCGTGATCGGTCTGGGCGCTACGTTGGCCTACCTGGACAGCCTCGATCCTCAGGCGGTCGCAGAACATGAAGCCAGACTGCACCGTCGCTTGCTTGAGGGTTTGCAACAGCGGGACGGCATTCAAGTCCTGGGCTCGCCGGACCTGGCACTGGTCAGCTTCGTCGTCGAAGGCATTCACAATGCCGACCTTGCCCACCTGCTGACCGAACAGGGCATTGCCGTCCGAGCCGGTCATCACTGCGCGATGCCGCTGTTCAAGAACCTTGGCCTGCCAGGCGCGATCCGAGTGTCGCTGGCGCTGTACAACGATTCGGACGATCTGCTGCATTTCTTCAGCGCACTGGATCAGGCACTGGAGTTGCTTCGATGAACCTGCCCGCATTGGCGCAAACTGCGCTCGACAGCTTCACCCGGCAGCAAGGCTGGGAGCAGCGCGCACGCCTGCTGATGCAATGGGGTGATCAACTTGCCCCACTGAGCGACGGAGAAAGGACCAATGACAATCTGGTGCACGGCTGTGAAAGCAAGGTCTGGCTGACTGGCGAAGTCAGCGACAACGCCTGGCTGTTTCGGGCAGCGAGCGACGCCCGACTGATTCGCGGCCTGGTGGCGCTGCTGCTGGCGCGTGTCAACGGTCTGTCTGACCGAGAGCTGGCAGCCGTGGATTTACCTGACTGGTTCAATCAGTTGGGCCTCGCCCGTCAACTCTCACCCTCGCGCAGCAACGGCCTGAATGCAGTACTGCAGAAAATGCGTCAGCTGACTCAAGCCTGATCGGGCGCGGTCACCGCTGGCTTGATCCGCTCTGAAGGGCGTCGCGTGCCTGCAACCAGTTTGTCCACTGCACGCGTGGCCGCCACCATGCCAAACGTCGCAGTCACCATCATCACTGCGCCGAAGCCGCCAGCACAGTCAAGTTTTACACCCTCACCAACGAATTTCTTTTCCAGACAAATGCTGCCATCCGGCTTGGGATAACGCAGCTGTTCGCTGGAAAACACACACGGGACACTGTAGTGGCGGTTCGGCGTGCGTGAAAAACCATAGTCCCGACGCAGGGTCGAGCGAACCTTGGAGGCCAGCGGGTCATTGAAGGTACGGTTGAGGTCGGCTATCTGAATCAGGGTCGGATCGATCTGCCCACCGGCGCCCCCGGTGGTGACCATCTGGATCTTGCGCCGCTTGCACCACGAAATCAGCGCTGCCTTGGCGTTGACGCTGTCGATGCAGTCGATCACGAAGTCCATGTCCGGGGTAATGCACTCGGCCATGGTGTCACGGGTCACGAAATCGGCCACAGCGTGCACGATACAGTCGGGGTTGATCGCGCGAATGCGCTCGGCCATCACCTCGACCTTCGGCCGCCCCACAGTCGTGTCCAGCGCGTGTAACTGGCGGTTGCTGTTGCTGACACATACGTCGTCCATGTCGAACAGTGAAATCTCGCCCACGCCACTGCGCGCCATGGCCTCCGCTGCCCAGGAACCCACGCCGCCGATACCGACCACCGCCACATGAGCCGCGCGCAGGCGCGCCAGCCCCTCAATACCATACAGACGGGCGATGCCGGCAAAACGTGGATCTTCTGCGCTCATGATCAATACCTCAAAAACCGGCGCGCATTATAGGGTTTTGTCGGAGGTAAGACACCCGGCTTGTTCTCTGACAATGCTCAGCACAACCCGCCCTGCCCCGTCCACTGTCCGACATATCCACAGCGCACAATAAACGACGGCCCCGGGTCGTCGTTTTGCTTTAAGATATCCGCCTTTTCGCGCCCGAAGTCTTGCTACCGGAGTTCTGTACATGACTGCCCCTACCGACCTGTCGCCCACCCTCCAACTTGCCTGCGATCTGATCCGCCGACCTTCAGTGACGCCGGTCGATGCCGATTGCCAGACGGTGATGATGCAGCGCCTGGGCGCTGCTGGCTTCAAGCTGGAGCCGATGCGTATCGAAGACGTCGACAACTTCTGGGCCACACATGGCACAGCAGACGGTCCGGTGCTGTGTTTCGCCGGCCATACCGATGTGGTTCCGACCGGTCCGGTGGAAAACTGGCAGAACGATCCGTTCGATGCTTTGATCGACGAGCAGGGCATGCTCTGCGGACGCGGCGCAGCAGACATGAAAGGCAGCCTGGCGGCCATGCTGGTAGCCGCCGAGCGTTTTGTTGCCGATCACCCGGATCACAAGGGTTCGGTGGCGTTCCTGATCACCAGCGACGAAGAAGGCCCCGCGCATCACGGCACCAAAGCGGTCGTCGAACGCCTGGCGGCACGCAAGGAGCGTCTGGACTGGTGCATCGTTGGCGAGCCTTCAAGCACCACACTGGTGGGCGACGTAGTCAAGAACGGCCGTCGCGGTTCGCTGGGTGCCACCCTGACCGTGCGTGGCAAACAAGGGCATGTGGCTTACCCGCATCTGGCAAAGAATCCGATTCACCTGGCCGTTCCGGCCCTCGCCGAACTGGCCGCAGAGCACTGGGACCACGGCAACGACTTCTTTCCGCCAACCAGCTTCCAGATCTCTAACCTGAACGCCGGCACGGGCGCGACCAATGTCATTCCAGGCGATCTGGTGGCGGTTTTCAACTTCCGCTTTTCAACCGAATCGACAGTCGAAGGCTTGCAGCAGCGCGTCGCCGCCATCCTCGACAAACACGAACTGGACTGGCACGTGAACTGGGCGTTGTCGGGCCTGCCGTTCTTGACCGAGCCAGGCGCGTTGCTGGACGCTGTTTCGTCCAGCATCAAAAGCGTCACAGGCCGCGATACCAAAGCCTCTACCAGCGGCGGAACCTCTGATGGTCGTTTTATCGCGACCCTCGGCACGCAAGTGGTCGAGCTGGGGCCGGTCAACGCCACGATCCATCAGGTCAACGAGCGAATTCTGGCCAGTGATCTGGACGTGCTGACCGAAATCTACTACCAGACCCTGGTCAAGTTGCTCGCCTGATGCTGACCTGCCCGATCTGCTCAGCGCCACTCAGCACCGCCGATAACGGCGTAGTCTGCCCGGCCAATCACCGCTTCGACCGTGCACGCCAGGGTTATCTGAACCTGTTGCCGGTGCAGCACAAGAACAGCCGCGACCCGGGCGACAATCAGGCCATGGTCGAAGCACGGCGGGACTTCCTCAACGCCGGGCATTATGCGCCAGTGGCCCGACGGCTGGCTGAACTGGCCGCCGAGCGATCTCCTGCTCACTGGCTGGACATCGGCTGCGGCGAAGGTTATTACACCGCGCTAATAGCCCAATCCTTGCCTCACGCCGACGGCTATGCACTGGACATCTCTCGTGAGGCCGTGAAACGCGCCTGCCGTCGTGACCCCAGGCTGACCTGGATGGTCGCCAGCATGGCTCGCGTTCCTTTGCCGGATGCCAGCTGTCAGTTTCTGGCCAGTGTGTTCAGCCCGCTGGACTGGCTCGAAGCCAAGCGGTTGCTGACTCCGGGCGGCGGACTGATGCGGGTAGGCCCGACCAGCGAGCACCTCATGGAGCTGCGTCAGCAGCTGTACGATGAGGTACGCGATTATGCCGACGACAAGCATCTATCGCTGGTGCCACCCGGCATGCAGTTGCAACACAGCGAAACCCTGCGTTATACGCTGAAGCTGATCGATGGCCAGTCCCGCGCCGACCTGCTGGCCATGACGCCCCACGGCTGGCGAGCCAGCGCCGAACGCCGAACGGCTGTCATCGAGCAAACAGGACCTTTCAAGGTTACCGTTTCCATGCGCTACGATTATTTCGTGCTGCAATAAGCATTCAACAGAGGCACCCATGCGCCAACCCGATATCGAGATTTACCTGAAAGACGAAGACGTCGACCACAAGGCCATTGCCCAGTGGCTGAACGTTGCACTGGGCCCTTGCAGCGACTGGAAGCAGAAAGGCCAGACCTGGAAGTGCACGGCCGGCACTGTCGCCGTGACCTGGCTGCCCAAAGCTGTCGGCAAATGGAACAGCCTGCACCTGGACAGTGACCAGACCCCGTGGGAAGACGACATCGCCTGCGCTCGCGCAGCATTCAAGGCGCTGAATGTCGAAGTGCGCTGTGCACCCGGCACCTGGGTTGAAGAAGAAAGCGATGAAACCGCCGACCGCTGGATACGCGTCAGCGCCGATGGCGAAGAAGAGATCACCTGGCGCACGTCGTAAACCGTTCGCTGTGACGGCATGAATGCATGCCGTCGTCGCTGCGCGCAAAGGTCGCCATTCAGTCGTTGTCTCTTCCCCGGAAACACCCGCCACTTTTGCCGATCGCGTCGGGATACGTCACACTGACGCCCATCTCGGGCAGCCGCCCGTCCCTCACTCAGCAGAAGCCGTATGACCCGTTCTCCGTTCCGTCGTCTTGTGTTCGGCACCCTGCGCCGGTTGTTGTATCTCTGGGTTCGCTCGGAAACCATCAATCAGTCGTCTTTTACGCTCAACCTGGACCGCAGCCGTCCAGTGTTATATGCCTTGCAGTCGCCGTCGATCAGTGATCTGGCGGTGATCGACACAGAGTGTCGCAAAGCCGGCCTGCCTCGCCCGGTACTGTCGGTCGCGGTCGGCAACCTGATCGAGCCCGCTGCTTTTTTTTATCTGACCCCCGCACCCGACTGGCTCGGCCGCCAGGACAAACGCGGCGCACCGCCGACCCTTGAGCGCCTGGTCGCAGCCGTCAGCCAGAACCCCGGCGAAGATGCGCAGATCATTCCGGTCAGTGTGTTCTGGGGCCAGTCGCCTGACCGCGAGTCCAGCGCCTGGAAGCTGCTGTTTGCCGACAGCTGGGCCGTGACGGGTCGACTGCGCCGCCTGGTCAGCATTCTGATTCTGGGCCGCAAGACCCGCGTACAGTTTTCCGCCCCCATTCACATGCGCGAACTGGTGGGTGAAAACAAAGGTTACGAGCTGACGCTGCGCATGACCCAACGGCTTTTGCGCGTGCATTTCCGCAACCTGAAAAGTGCCGTGATCGGCCCAGACGTTTCACACCGGCGCACAGTGGTCAAAGGCTTGCTCGACGAGCCACTGGTCAAGCAGGCGATCATCGAAGAAGCCGAGCGGGAAAAGATCACCCAGGAAAAGGCTCGGGAACGGGCGCTGGGTTACGGCAACGAGATCGCTTCAGACTATACCTACTCCGTCATCCGCTTCATGGAAGTAGTTCTAAGCTGGTTCTGGAACAAGATTTACGACGGTATCAAGGTCAGCCACATCGAAGGCGTTCAGGAAATCGCGCCGGGCCATGAGGTCATTTATGTGCCTTGCCACCGCAGCCATATCGATTATCTTCTGCTGTCCTACCTGCTGTTTCGCAATGGACTCACGCCGCCGCACATCGCTGCCGGTATCAACCTGAACATGCCGGTCGTCGGTAGCCTGCTGCGCCGTGGCGGGGCATTTTTCATGCGCCGCACGTTCAAGGGCAACCCGCTCTACACAGCGGTGTTCACCGAGTACCTGCACACGCTGTTCATCAAGGGTTTTCCGGTCGAGTACTTTGTCGAAGGCGGTCGCTCGCGTACCGGGCGCATGTTGCAACCCAAAACAGGCATGCTGGCCATTACCCTGCGCAGTTTCCTGCGCAATTCGCGAATGCCCATTGTGTTCGTTCCGGTGTATATCGGCTATGAACGTGTACTGGAAGGACGTACCTATCTGGGCGAGCTGCGCGGAGCCACCAAGAAGAAAGAATCGATCTTCGACATTTTCAAAGTCATCGGTGCACTGAAGCAGCGCTTCGGCCAGGTTTCGGTGAACTTCGGTGCCCCTATCAAGCTGGCCGAGTTCCTCGATGCCGAACAACCGGACTGGCGCGAGCAGGAACTGGCACCGCAATACCGCCCTGAATGGCTGAGCGAAACCACACACCAGCTGGGTGAGCGTGTGGCCCAGCACCTGAATGAAGCAGCTGCCGTCAACCCGATGAATCTGGTCGCCGTAGCGCTGTTGTCGACACAACGGCTGGCGCTGGACGATCAGGCCATGGAACGTGTTCTCGACCTCTACCTGACGCTGCTGCGCGCCGTACCATACTCACCGCACACCACGCTGCCGGAAGGCGATGGCCGCTCACTGATCGAGCACGTCAAAGGCATGGACCTGCTCGCCGAACAGAAAGATGCACTGGGCAAGATTCTGTACCTGAACGAACAGAATGCGGTCTTGATGACGTACTACCGCAACAACGTCTTGCATATCTTCGCCCTGCCCTCACTGCTGGCAAGCTTCTTCCAGAGTTCGTCACGTATGAGCCGCGATCAGATCCTGCGCTACACGCGTGCGCTGTATCCGTTTCTACAATCGGAACTGTTCATTCGCTGGCCGCTGAACGAGCTGGATGAGGTCGTCGATCAATGGCTGGCTGCGTTCGTGGAGCAAGGCTTGCTGCGCTTCAAAAAGGACGTCTACGTGCGCCCGGAACCAAGCTCTCGCGAGTTCGTGCTGCTGACCCTGTTGTCTAGGGCTATCGCGCAGACCCTGCAACGCTTCTACATGGCAATTGCCTTGTTGCTCAACAGCGGACAGAACACGCTGAGCCCCGAGCAGCTTGAAGACCTGTGCACGGTCATGGCCCAACGCCTTTCTATCCTGCATGGCCTCAATGCGCCCGAGTTCTTCGACAAAAGCCTGTTCCGGCACTTCATCCAGACGCTTCTGGACCTGGGCGTGCTACGCAAGGACAGTGCCGGCAAGCTGAGCTATCACCCGATGCTGGGCGAACTGGCAGAAGGTGCGGCCAAGCGGGTATTGCCTGCCGAAATCCGCCTGTCGATACGGCAAGTGGCGCTGCACAGCAACGAAGAAGAGCTGGACGTAGGAAGCGACTAAGGGATTACGTAGGGCTTTTCCGTAAGTGGCCAGGGATCTTTAGACGAGGGTTTTATGCTCTCTGGCACCTGCTAGGGTGTGGTCCGTACCAACGACTGGTACTCACACTCAATAAGGAAATTGAAATGTCCAGCGAACCCCTAGTACGCCTTCAGGGCGAAGTGTATTACCTGCCACGTATTGCGTTGCCAACGGGCTGCAAACTGATTGTCACCCTGAGTGACATCAGTCTTGCCGACGTACCGGCCACTGTCATTGATGTCAGCGAAACAGAAATTACCCGCCAGGTGCCATTGCCTTTTGAACTGGGCTACGCAATGGATCGCTACCCCGTTCAGGGCCACACTTACGCCTTGTCGGCACGCATCGAGCGCGATGGCACCCTTGAATGGATCGAAGATACTGTGCACCGGATCGAACTGACCAACCAAGACCAGAGCGGTCTGAAGATAAAGGTCATTCAAGTGAACGGTTGATTGCCCGTCAAAGCAAAGGCTTTCGCCAGCGGCGCATTTCAACGCGTCGCTGACGTTACGTAAAACATTATCTTCCTCGACGTGAGCGCGCTGTTTCCTTCCGGTTTTGAGTGAGCACCGCAACTTCCTGATACGCTTGATCGTGTACTGCGAAACAGACCCAGATCAGAAACCACTCTCTCACAAGGACGCTATCATGCCTCGCTTTTCGTTCACTCTCGCTGGCTTGTGTGCCGGTCTTTTGCTGTCTGCCAACGTGTTCGCCCTGTCGCTGAGCGACCTCTCACAGTCTGACGCCACCGGAGGGCTCAAGGATGCCCTGACACAGGGCGCTCAGGTTGCGGTCAAACAGCTCGGTGTGCCCGGCGGTTTCAGCAAAAATGAAGAGGTGCGTATCGAGCTGCCGGGCAAACTCGGGCAGGTCGCGAAAAAGATGAAGATGCTGGGCATGGGCACTCAGGTCGACCAACTGGAAACAAGCATGAACCAGGCCGCCGAGGCTGCCGTTCCTCAAGCTCAGGCGTTGTTGATAGACGCAGTGAAAAAGATGAGCGTAACTGACGCCAAGGCCATTCTCGGCGGGGGCAAGGACTCCGCTACGCAGTACCTCAACAGCACCAGCCGTGAACAGATTCGCGCCAGGTTCCTGCCTATCGTCAAGAAGTCCACGGATCAGGTCGGTCTGGCACAGAAGTACAACGCATTCGCAGGCAAGGCAGCAGCGTTTGGCGCACTGGACAGCAAAAGTGCCAATCTTGAAAGCTACGTGACCGAACAGGCGCTGAACGGCCTGTTTGAAATGATCGCAAAACAGGAAGAGAGCATCCGCGCCAACCCGGCAGCAGCGGCTACCGGCCTGGCGAAGAAGGTATTTGGTGCACTCTGAATACAGTTGCTTCCCCATGTCACGATGTCCGCCGGCTTTGACATCTGGCCAAAGGCGTCGGGGTATGGTATGGCCTCTACACGTCCTTCTCGTCTGAAGCCGCCTTGGGCTTCAGGGCTTTCTTCGGATAGATGTCGTAGCGGCTGGATTTGCCATCCAGCGCGTAACCCGGCTTGGGACCGTCGATGCAGGGAGCCTTGCGAGGGCGTTTGACCACCACCCGGTGTGTGGCAAGCGCCAGAGCTGCTTCCAGCAATGCCGGTGCGTCCATGTCATCGCCGACCAGTGGCCGAAACAGGCGCATTTCCTTTTTGACCAGTGCGGTTTTTTCCCGATGCGGAAACATCGGGTCGAGGTAAACGACCTGTGGCGGTTCTTCTGCCCAGCTCCGAATGAGCTCGATGGCATTGCCGGTCAACAGACGCATCCGGGCGACGATCGAGCCGACATCGCGATCACCCTGTGCCCGAGCAAGACCGTCCTCCAGCAGAGCAGCAATGATCGGCTGACGCTCGATCAGGCTCACCTCGCAGCCTAGACTCGCCAGCACGAACGCATCCTTGCCCAGACCTGCCGTGGCATCCAGCACAGCGGGGCGAATACCAGACTGAATACCGACCGCCTTGGCAATCATCTGCCCGGTGCCTCCCCCAAACAGCCGCCGATGAGCAACTGCACCGTCGACAAAATCGACTCGCACTGCGCCGGGCGCGTCATCGCCCAACTGCTGCAATTGCAGACCGCCATCGGTTGATTGGAGAGCAAAATCAGCTTGCGCATCGTGCAGGGGCAGGCCAAGACGCTCTGCCCACTGTGCCGCCAGTTCCTGTCCGCCAACTGCCAGGGCTTCGACCCGGATACGACTGCCTGCTTGCTGCTCAATCATTACGTCTACACACTCAAAAATTGTTAATGATCGGCAAAATCTGCCGATAACCAAGTATCCGGCATTTTGCCAGACCCAAGGCCAGTACTGATCGCTATGTCAGAGATTGTTCAATCAACCATCGGCTATTTGTCGCACTCAGGCGACTTTAGCGTTCGCAACAGCCGCACACTGGGTGGTGTGACGCAGCTGTGGTCGGATGCCTTTGCCCGGGCGATGGCTGATCAGGTCAGTGAAAGCACGCCAGTCCCGGTGCATCCGACGGCTGTTGAAGTGGATGTCGAAACAGGCGAACCGGTCGCTGGCGCAAAAACCCTGAGCAAGATCGTCGAGCAGCGGACATGCCCGGTCACCGACACTGAGGTCAAGCCACCCGAGCCGCTGTTCCTGCCGATTGCCGAGTTTGACCTTGATTTGCTGCCACCTCCTGCTGAACCGTTCAGCATGGCCGAGCTGATCGAACAGCAGCGCGACCTGGAATTCGAAAGCCACTGGGTACGCCCGACCGTTCTCAACCCTTATAACGACAGCGTCAATCCAGGCCCGGGCCCACAGCCTCGTCCGTTGCACTTGCCGATTGCCGAATTCGAATGGGAACTGGCCGACAAGCCCGCCTTGCCTCTGGATGAGCAGACCATCGCAGCCCAGCAACGTCAGTTCGACTACGAAAACGGCTGGGCACGCCCGCTGATCCTGCAAAACCTTAGAATGGCCGCATAAACGGCAAGTCTGCGCGTTGAGCCGGATGCTTGAAGCTTGCTGCTGATTTGCCTACCGGCACACCTGCCATCTGCCCATGTCCACGTGAAAATGATCACGATGCGCCGCGTTGTATTCAGGCCCGAGCACTGTGCTGAAATGCTTGCAGGCACCATCGCGCACCAGCCTTAGAAAACGCCCTTTGTCTCCCTCATCGCTCCAGTCCTTGAGCACTCCGATGCGCTGGCCGTCAGCCAGACGAAAGCCTGCCATGTCCAGCGCATTAGCTGTCGCATGCTGGCTGAGCCGACTGTTGGCACGGTTGTAGATGTTACGGCAGGCAAAGCTGCCCAAGTGGTCTATCCGCACTACCCGCTGGCCGAAAACCGCTTGAGCAGCAGGCTGCAAGGTGTGGATATCGAACAGCGCATAGGCCACCGCCAGCGGACAACTGGCGAGGAAGCTGCTGCTTGGCGCAACGTCGCCGCCCTGGATGCGCAAGATGTTCTCCAAAGGGCAACGAGCAGATGGACCGCTGTCGGCCTGGCGACTGAACCGCAGTCCGGATGTACTCAGCGCCTGATCGCACAGCGCGGTGTCACTCTGCAATCGTGACAGTTTGTAAGGCGTCAAAAAATTCGGTTCGGCCCGCACGTCTAGCGGTGCCCACGGATTCCAGCGTGCAGGTACATCGACCCAGCCTCGCCAGACCGCAAACGCGCCAATCACGCAGAGCATCAGCAACACCAGCAACACGCGCATGCTCAACCCAGGCTCCGAGTAAACCCGGCGAACGAGACAGCCGCTGTGAAAGCATTGGTGTGACAATCAAAACAGCGCGGTCGCGAATCCATCTGCATGCCCTTTAAAAGATAAGGCTTATCGGCCCACACCTGAAAGACCTCAGAGCAAGCCCAACTGTTCCACTTGAGGTCCGCGATCCAGTTCGGACAACGCAGGCAGGCCGGGCAATCGCGCCATCAGTTGCTGGTGAAAACGCATGGCCTGCTCGGCAGCCTTTATGTTGTCAGGGGTGTGCAGGAAGACATAAGGCGTGCGTCCTTCTTCGATCCACACGGCGACTTTTTCTACCCACTGCACCAGAAACCGGTCGTTGGCCTCCAGGTCCGGACCGCCGATGAAGCGGACTTGGGGAAACAGCGTCAACGCTGCCGGACGAGGCGGCAACTTGGGCTTTTTCGATTGGGCGTGCAGCACAGCGGGATCGCTCGACACACAGCTGAACAATGCCCGCGAGTCGAGACAGATGCGCTCGACACCTCGATCCAGCAGCACACGATTGAGCATGCGCTCTTCGTCGCCCTTCATGAAAAACGCCAGGTGGCGTACTTCCACTGCCAAGGGCACGGTGAGCTCATCGAGAAACCCGATCAGCTCGGCGAGACGCTGGGGTGTGAAGCTGGCCGGGAGTTGAAGCCAGAATGGCGCGATCCGGCTGCCCAGCGGTTTGAGCAGGCGGATGAATTCCTCGGCTGCACCTACCTGCTGACGGAGGTCACCGCCATGACTGATGTCCTGATGAAACTTGGCGGTGAAACGAAAATCTTCAGGCATTATTTCTGCCCAGCGCTGCACAGTCGTGGCGGCAGGACGAGCATAGAACGTGGTGTTGCCTTCAACAGCGTTGAAGACCTGGGTATAAAGACTCAGAAAGTCGTTGGGGCGGGCATCTTCGGGGTACAACGACTGTCGCCAGGCGTTTTCACTCCATGACGGGCAACCGAGGTAGTAAGGCAGGTCAGACACAATCAAACGTGAAGATCGAGCCCCGATACTTCAAGGTCCCAATCTACAAAGCTGGCAGTGGTCAGGTAGCTGGCCAGTGCGTGGGCGACACGCGAACTCATCGAGCGCGGGAAAATGATGTCTTGCGGACGCGCGGGAACGTTGGCAGTGCTGCCAATCGGTGAATCACCCGCTTCGCGGCGAGCCTGAGCCGCAGGAGCCGGTAATTCAGCGTCAACTGTGACTTCTTCGAAAGAACCTTCTACGGTCGAAGGCGTTTTCTGCGGCTTTCGCTTGATCGGGTAAGAACGTGATGATGTTCCGTCTATGCGCATCGATTATGTACTCGGCGTCGATAGTGGCAATTTAGCGTTACTGCCTTGTAGTTCGCAAATTGCTTAACGATAACTAGACCACATATATTGCAAATTGTTTTCGCCAAATGAGATTAAAGACCATTCAGACGATAAACGGTAGATGGCAAATTGATATTTTACTGTCAACTACTGGACTATGATTGCCTCGATAACCTTGGCACCCAGCCATTCGTCCGTGCCTGAAGCCGGATTTAACGCGCTTTGGGTGTGGCGACCTTGTCTCGCAGGTAGACTGGCAGCGCATCGTCTGCCGGCAAGGTTTCGCCGCGGTTCCAGGCAAAGGTCGCCAGCGTCAGCAAATCCTGCGCATGTGGCAGCATGCCTGCATCATGCCCTGCCAGACTGACCGGAATACGCTCGGCATAGCCCCACCCCGTACCGGCACCAAACCATTGCCCGCTGGCTTGCACGGGCAATGTTGCCAGTTCCGGAGCCATGACCGCTTCGTCGCCTGACAGACGCATCTCCCCCGCTGTCTCGCGGTAGCATCCCCAGTACACCTCATCCATGCGTGCATCAATCGCCGACGCCACCTGGGAAACACCCTGTTCGCGATACGCGCGCTGCGCCAATACGGCAAGGTTGGAAACGGGCAATACCGGCCGATCGAGCGCAAAAGCCAGGCCTTGCACGACGCCGATGGCGATACGCACGCCGGTGAACGCACCAGGACCGCGTCCGAAGGCGATGGCATCCAGTGCCGACATCGCAATGCCCGACTCGGCCAGCAGATCCTTGATCATGGGCAACAGTCGCTGAGCGTGCAGACGCGGGATCACCTCGTAGTGGCTCAGCACTTTGCCGTCATGCAGCAAAGCAACCGAGCAGGCTTCAGTGGCGGTGTCCAGGGCCAGCAAGGTGGTCATCGGTGTTTCCGTCTTGGTTAAAGTCAAAAAGTGCAGCAGTATAAATGACAAATGGCCCGCAAGCGGGCCATTTATTGATCAGCCTGCATGCCTCAGCTCAAGGCTTGCAGTACTTTTGCCGTGATGTCTTCAACCGAGCCGACGCCCGGAATATGGCTGCACTTGGGCTTGCCATTCTTCGCTTCAAGCTTGCTGTAGAACTCGACCAGCGGCTTGGTCTGGGCGTGGTACACCGACAGGCGATGGCGCACGGTCTCTTCGACATCGTCCTTGCGCTGCAGCAGCGGTTCGCCAGTCACATCATCAATACCTTCGACCTTCGGCGGATTGAAGATGGTGTGGTAGATACGCCCGGAACCTTCGTGAACCCGGCGGCCGGACATGCGCTTGACGATTTCTTCGTCATCAACGGCGATTTCCAGCACATGGTCGATTTCCAGACCGGCTTTCAACAAGGCTTCGGCCTGTGGAATGGTGCGCGGGAAGCCATCAAACAGCACGCCGTTCGCGCAGTCCGGCTCGGCCAGGCGGTCCTTGATCAGGCCGATGATCAGGTCATCGGAAACCAGACCGCCTGCATCCATGACGCTTTTGGCTTTCAGACCCAGTTCAGTACCAGCCTTGACCGCAGCGCGCAGCATGTCGCCTGTCGAAACCTGCGGGATGCCGAACTTTTCAGTGATGAATTTTGCCTGAGTACCTTTACCGGCCCCGGGAGCTCCCAGCAGAATCACGCGCATCGTCATGCTCCTCAAATTTTTTATAGTGAAATCATCGGATTCGCCTCGGGGGCCAATCTAAAAAATGAATCAGGCCAACAGGCCGAAAGGCTGATCAAGATACACAGCAGACCGAGGCCGCACAAGCCGCCGAAAGTCGCAGTCAGCGCAGGCTCACCGGCTTGCGCGCCTTGATTATCGAGTGATGTGACCTGTATCAACGTTCAAGCCAGACCGGCACACACGTCTCGCCCCTGCCGCCGCCGAGCCGAAATAGCGCGGCGACGACATTGCCCGGATCGATCAGCCGGTGTTGCGCAGACCAGCAGCGATCCCCGCCACAGACACCAGCAGCGCCAGTTCCAGAGGACTGTCCAGACTGGCCTCGCGGCTGCGTGAGCGGGACAGCAGCTCCACCTGGAGCAAATGCAACGGGTCGAGATACGTGTTGCGCAGGCTGATGAATTCCAGCGTTTCAGGGCTGTGAGCCAGCAGTTGCGTCTGCCCGGTAAGCCCCAGAACCACATTGCACGCCTGCGACAATAGGTCGCGTAAATGTGCGCCTAAATGTTGCAGCTCAGCGCTGACCAGACGTTCGTCGTAAAGCCGGGCAATATCGGCATCGGCTTTGGCCAGAACCATTTCCAGCATGTCGATGCGGGTTCTGAAAAACGGCCACTGCTCGCGCATCTGGCCCAGCACCTGACCTTCCCCACGCTCCAGGGCCTTGCTCAATGCAGCCTCCCAGCCCAGCCAGGCGGGCAGCATCAAGCGCGTCTGTGTCCAGGCGAAAATCCATGGGATAGCGCGAAGGCTTTCTACCCCACCCTCGCGGCGCTTGGCGGGGCGACTGCCGAGCGGCAGACGGCCCAGCTCCTGCTCGGGCGTCGCCTGACGGAAATACTCTACGAATTCAGGGTTCTCGCGCACCACCGCACGGTAGGCACTGACTCCGTCGCTCGCCATCTGGTCCATCATCGACCGCCATGCCGGTTGCGGAGGCGGCGGTGGCAACAGCGTGGCTTCCAGCACTGCTGCCAGATAAAGATTGAGGTTCTGTTCGGCGATGTCCGGCAGACCGAATTTGAAACGAATCATTTCACCTTGCTCGGTGGTCCGGAAGCGCCCGGCCACAGAGCCCGGCGGTTGCGACAGAATCGCCGCATGCGCGGGGCCGCCGCCACGACCGACCGTACCGCCACGACCGTGAAACAGCAGCAGTTCGACCTGCTGCTCGCGACAGATTTCCACAAGTCGTTCCTGCGCCCGGTACTGCGCCCAGGCTGCCGCCGTAGTGCCTGCGTCCTTCGCTGAATCGGAATAGCCGATCATGACTTCCTGCGGGCCGTGAAGACGAGAGCGATAACCCGGCAAACCGAGCAACGTCTCGATCACCGGCCCGGCGTTATCCAGGTCGGCCAGGGTCTCGAACAGCGGCACCACACGCATAGGCCGTTGCAGCCCGGACTCTTTGAGCAGCAACTGCACGGCCAGCACGTCGGATGCGGAACCTGCCATCGAGATCACATAAGAGCCCAACGACGCTGCCGGGGCTGCTGCCACCTCTCTGCAGGTTGCCAGGACTTCAGCCGTATCGGCCGCCGGTTTGAAGTAGGACGGCAGCAGCGGTCTGCGGTTATTCAGTTCGCGCAACAGGAAGTCGATACGGGTCTGCTCGTCCCATTCCTCGTAGCGCCCCAGCCCAAGGTAATCGGTGATCTCGGTCATCGCCGCACAGTGGCGACTGGAATCCTGACGGACGTCCAGTCGTACCAGAAACAGACCGAACGTGACGGCGCGGCGCAGGCAGTCCAGAAGCGGCCCGTCGGCGATCACGCCCATGCCGCATTCGTGCAGCGACTGGAAGCACAACAGCAGCGGGTCCAGCAGCTCGCGATTGTCTCGCAGCACCGCTTCGGGCGCGGGCAAGGTCTCGCTCAGTGAAGCATTGGCCCAGTTACGCGTGGCACGCAGGCGCTCGCGCAGACGCTTGAGCTCCGCCCGGTAAGGCTCGGCACTGTCGCCGACGCTGGCCCGCAAGGCCGCACTGGCCTGTTGCATCGACAGTTCTGCGGCCAGATTGTCCACGTCACGCAAATACAGGTCAGCCGCCATCCAGCGTGCCAGCAATAGCACTTCACGGGTAACCGCAGCCGTGACATTCGGGTTGCCGTCACGATCCCCGCCCATCCAGGAGGCAAACCGGATCGGCGCTGCTTCCAAAGGCAAATGCAGGCCGGTAGCCGCGTGCAGTGCGTGGTCAGCCTTGCGCAGATAGTTAGGAATGGCGTGCCAGAGGGAATGCTCGATGACCGCAAAGCCCCATTTGGCTTCATCAACCGGTGTGGGCCTGATCCGCCGGATCTCTTCGGTATGCCAGGCTTCGGCGATCAGTCGCTGCAGGCGCGAGGTAATCTGTGCGCGCTCGGCGCTATTGAGGTCGCGATGATCGAGCGCGGCCAACTGCGCAGCGATCGCATCGTACTTCTGAATCAGTGTGCGACGTGCTACTTCGGTCGGGTGCGCCGTCAATACCAGTTCGATTTCCAGCTTGCTCAACTGGCGCGCCAGGGCATCAGGCGTATGGCCTTCCGTTTTCAGGCGATCAAGCAGCTCGGGCAGCACCCGTGATTCGAAAGGCAGGGGCTGTCTATCGTCACGCCGATGCATGAGCTGATATTGCTCGGCAATATTGGCCAGGTTGAGGAACTGATTGAAAGCGCGAGCGACAGGCAGCAGCTCGTCATCACCCAACCCGTCAACGCTTGAGCTAAGTTGCTCGGCACCCTCTGCAGAACCGCGCCTGCCAGCTTTGGCACCCTTGCGAATACGCTCGATCTTGTCGAGAAATTCAGCCCCTCGCTGATCACGAATCGTGTTACCCAACAGTTCACCCAGCAGGTGAACGTCTTCGCGCAGACGCGCATCGATATCGGCCATCGTTCCTCTCCCGGTTTTTGTCTGGGCTCAGTTACGTACCCGCCTGGCAGCACGGGCGCACATGAATTCAAATCCGCATTGCCAACAGTGCACCAAAAGCCTGCAATTCGACAATGCTTCAGCGAAAACCTGCGCGTTGAAAGAGTCATCCATTCTGATTCGAGGGCCATTGATATGACAGCCGACATACTGACCGTTGTCTGAAGGAGGCGAAAAATTCCTGACCGCCCGGTAGATATTTATCTGAACTATTCAAAAACCGCGCAGGTCCGAGCCATTAACCATTACAGGAAAGCCCGTAAGGCAGCAGGCGGTTGTACGACCTCATGCCCGGACTTGATGCAATAACTGTCATGGATAACCACGTTCGGAGTCAGACAATGGAGTTGATCACCATGAACACCTTAACTGCCAAAACCAAGTTCAAAGGCCTGCGCGGTCTCAAGTTGGCTGCGCTGGCGCTCGGTAGCACCTTTATCCTCGCCGGTTGTGCAGGTAACCCGCCATCCGAGCAATATGCAGTTTCGCAATCGGCCGTTAACAGCGCCGTCAGCGCTGGCGGTACCGAGTTCGCAGCGGTGGAAATGAAGTCGGCTCAGGACAAGCTGAAAGAAGCTGATCTGGCCATGCAGGATCACAAGTACGATGAAGCTCGCCGTCTGGCTGAACAAGCCGAGTGGGACGCTCGTGTAGCAGAACGCAAATCTCAGGCCGCCAAAGCTGCCAAAGCTGTGCAGGATGCTCGTCAGGGCGTCAACGAACTCCGTGATGAAGGCTTGCGTCAGGTGCAGTGAACGCCCTGAACACCTTCTGCTTTCATGAATTCGTAACTGATTAAAGGACGACCTTATTATGCGTAAACAATTGATGATCCCTGCTCTGCTGGCCATGAGTGTTGCTCTGGCAGCCTGTGCAACCAAGCCCAACCCTAATCTGGAACAGGCACGCAGCAACTTCACCGCGCTGCAGACCAACCCGGAAGCCACCAAAGTTGCCGCCCTTGAAACCAAGGACGCCAGCGAATGGCTGGCCAAGGCAGAACAGGCTTTCCGTAACGATGATGACGTCAAGAAAGTCGATCAGCTTTCTTACCTGACCAACCAGCGCGTCGAACTGGCCAAGCAGACCATCGCTCTGCGCACGTCCGAAGCAGCGCTGCAGAACGCTTCCGCCGACCGCGCCAAGGCGCGCCTTGAAGCGCGTGACGCTCAGATCGCTGCACTGAAAAACAGCCTGAACGCCAAGCAGACCGAACGCGGTACGCTGGTGACCTTCGGTGACGTGCTGTTCGACTACAACAAGGCCGATCTCAAGCCGACCGCCCAAGGCGACATCGGCAAGCTGGCTGCTTTCCTTCAGGAAAATCCTGACCGCAAAGTGATCGTCGAAGGCTACACCGACAGCACCGGTTCGGCGTCCTACAATCAGTCGCTGTCCGAGCGCCGTGCCAATTCGGTTCGCATGGCGCTGGTGCGCATGGGTGTGGATCCGGCTCGCGTCGTCACCATGGGCTATGGCAAGGAATATCCTGTTGCTGACAACTCCAGCAACTCGGGCCGCGCCATGAACCGTCGTGTGGAAGTCACTATCTCCAACGACAACCAGCCTGTTGCACCACGCTCTTCGATGAAATAATCGACCGGGCTGCTGCACCGAAGCCCCGCCTGCGCATACAGGCGGGGCTTTTTCATGGGCGAAGGTTTTTAACGCTGTTTTTATTGCCGGGGCGTTTGCTGGCCGAGGCAACGCACGGCCTGCCTGCGGTCATCAATCAATACGCCTGACAGGCCTTTTCGCGACGTATCGAACAGCACCAGTACGCCATCAACACACTGCGCAACCTCAACGGCCGGCGTGGCAGCGACCTTGTAATCCTCGCCGGGCACGGTTTTGAGCAGGGTGAATTCACCGAGCAGCAGCGCATCCTCAGGTTTCGCGAAATGCAGATAGCCATAGAACCACAGACAGCCCACCGTGCCGATGACCGCGCCAACAGCGCTGAGGATCATGCCGTTGAGATTACGGTCGCGGCTCATTGCGCTGGCGGTGTTGCAGGGGTCGGGTAGTTGGGCACTTCCGCGAGGCGGCGCAGGCCGTTGAAATGCGTCGGGTCGTCCAGATAACGCAGCATGACCTGACGCCAGAGAGGGTCTGCGAACGTCTGCACATGCTCACCCCGAGTCAATTGCAATACACGCGGTGGAGGCGCGGCCTTGTACAGCTCGATACCGTTGGCGAGCGGCACCAGCGTGTCGTCCATGCTGTGGAAGATCAGCATCGGTGTGCCGGCCAGTCGTGGCAGGCCATTGACGGCGCTGTCGGCCTCCGGGATCAACCAGGACAAGGGCGTTTTCAATGGCCAGGTCAGCCACGATTTGCTCAGCGAGTTTCGCGCGACACTGCGGTAGCTGGCCGGCACGCTGTCCAGCACCAGCGCCTTGAGCCGCGAACGCTCTTGCGGGTGTTCGGACAGGTAATGCACGGCCAGCGCCCCACCAATGCTTTGCCCCAGGACCACAAGGGGTTTGCCTTGCACTTGCGGTGCAGTGTTCAACCAGTCGAAAGCGGCCTGAACGTCCTGATAAACCGCTGGCAGGCTTGGCTGGCCCTGCGACTCGCCATAGCCACGGTAATCCAGCATCAACACCTGATAACCCTGCTCGGGCAGCCACCAGACGCCGCCAAGATGCCACGACAGGTTGCCACCGTTGCCGTGCAGATGCAGCACCGTGCCCTTGACCGGCACCCCTTGCCTGGCAGGCAGCCACCAGCCATGCAGGCGCGTGCCATCGGCGGCGGTGAGGTTTACATCCTGGTAGTGCAGACGCGCCTTGTCAGGCGTGAACGGAACACCCTGCTCGGGGTAGAACAACATCGAACTGCAACCGGTGAGCGCGAAAAGCAGGGTGAAGAGGCCGAGCAGTTTCAAATGGGGCTTCCTTGTTGTTTTCATCGTCACATCACTCCCGTGCCAACGCTCCGCGCCGACACGAGACTCAGGTGTATGCATGTTCTCGTTTCCACGCTCCGCGTAGTAATGCATTTCGTGACGCTCTACGTCACATTGCAGACATGGTGCGCCATTCAATCCGGCCCGGGATACAGACAGCACCGACGCCCGGGACTGTTTGCGCTCGATACCGCGCAAGGCTGCAAATTTGTGACGCGGAGCGTCACACAACGCATGCCAACGCAGAGCATTGGCACGATAGTCAGTTCGACTTGTGCAGGGCGACGATCGATGCCTACAAAATATTCGAGTAATCCGCTTCGATTCGGTCCAGGCTCAGGTGATTGAGGAAGTTGGAGAAGCACATCCAGGCCGACAAGGCGTTCATGTCGCGGAACTGCTCAGGCAAGTATTTGGGTGCTACCACCAGCCCTTCATCGACCAGTTGCCGCAGGGTTCGCATGTCTTCCAGCGTGGTCTTGCCGCAAAACAGCAGCGGCACCTGTTCGAGCTTGCCCTTGCGCACGGCCAACTGAATGTAGTTGTAGACCATGATGAAGCCTTTCAGATAGGACAGGTCTTTGGTGAACGGCAGGCCGTTAGGCACCGAGCCGCGGAATACGCGGCTGGCATTGCCGTAGCTTTCCGACATGCCAAAACCTTGCTCGCGGTAGAATTCGAACACTTGCAGAAAATCAGCGCCCTGCTCCGCCATGTGGATGGCGCGCGTACGATTGGTCAGCTTGCGCAGACGACTGGGGTAGGAAGCAAAGGCAATGACTTCCATGAGAATGGCCAGGCCTTCCTGAGTCACCGTCGATGACGGCGGACCTTTGGACAGAAACGTACAGATCGGCTGGTTTTGCCCGTTCAGCGTGGTGCCGACGTGCACCAGTCCCTCGTGAACCTCCAGCGCTCGTACGTCCCGCTCGTTGAACATCGCGTCAGTGCGGATCTTGATGTAATCGGCACCGGCAGCCGCGTCGGCGACGATCCCGTCGGACTCGAACACCCTGATGGTTTCCTCGGCCTCACCGAACACACGGTTCAAACGCGATTGCAGCAGCGAAACCGCATCCTTGGCCGTAAGGGTTTTCGCTTCGTCCTTCAGGTCACCGCGCCCGGCGATGTTGTTCAGGTAATCCGAAAGCATCAGGCCAAGATCGGCCAGCGTCGGGTCGCCGGCATGGAAGGCATCGGACGCAGCGCCATACAACTCCTGCGAGATCAGCCCGAAGTCGGGCGTGCCGCGCGCTTCAAGCATACGCACCACCATGCGGTATTCACGGCACATGCGACGCATGATCTGACCCACCGGGTTGAACTGCCCCAACTGGCGCGTGACGTCCCGCTCGATGTTCTGAAACTCTTGCTTCAAGGCTACCGAATCGAAGCCCAGCGGACGGTTTTCGTAATACGCACGGTCCACCGCAGGAAGCGCCTTACCCTTGGCGGCCAGAAACTCCTTGCGAACGGTCTCGTCCCATTTAACCGCATCCAGAATGCGAATCGGCGTCTGTGCAACGACGATCCGATCCGATAAAGCACGAATAGTCTGTTGATACTCGTCCACCGGTACTCCTTGGCTGTCTCGCTACTGCTCGATGGCGAAGGAAAGCGCGCCATCGCTGGAAAATATCGAAATTGGCAGGATCGTCAAGCCGTCTGAACGGCCGATCCAGAGCACGTCGAAAAAAGTATAGTCACCCTCGAACCGGCTGCGGCGTGCCCAGCACCAGGCGCATCTGTCGGGTCAGGATACACAGCATTTCTTCGTCTGCCTGACGCTGTGGCCCATGAAGCAGACCTTGATACTCCATGCGCCGGATGAGCCCCGTCAATACCTGAGCATCCTGATAGGGCTGCAGCGAGCCAATGACCTGGAAAAACTGACAGCTGCCCTGCAACAGAATTTCCTGATGGGCCATTACCAGCGGCGTCAGGCGCGGGTTGATCAGTGCTTCGTGGTAGAACGCCTGCTCAGCGATCAGATAGTCGCGACGGGTCAGCAACTGATGCCGGATATGCTCCATTACCATCCGTGCAATGTCATCAGCCAGCCGAAAACGGTCGGTCGGGCTGCCTGAACTGCGACTCATCATTTCACGCAGAATGACTTCGGTGTTCTGCCACAGTCGTGCCAGGTAGTCGGCACTGCGCTGTACATACTGGGCGAAGGCATCGGTGAGCAGGTCATCGATATCCTTGAAGTAATAGGTCGTTGCTGACAACGGCACGCTGGCCTCGGCGGCCACCGCCCGATGACGCACGGCGCGTACGCCATCGCGCACCACGATGCGCATGGCCGCGTCGAGAATCACCTGCCTGCGTTGTTCACTGCCTTCGCGTGCAGCCTTGCGACCCTGATACTTGACGCTTTTGGCCACCGCGCTCGCTACGCCGGCGGCCCCTTCTCTGGCAATCGTCACGACAGTTTCCTTTTTGGGATCGTCCCGAAAAACACCTAAAAAAAAGCCGCCCATTGAAGGCGGCTGTTTTTCCACTGGTTACGCTTGCGGGCGCATGTGCGGGAACAGGATCACGTCCCGAATCGACGGCGAGTCGGTAAGCAGCATCACCAGCCGGTCAATACCGATCCCCTCACCCGCCGTAGGCGGCATGCCGTACTCCAGCGCGCGAACAAAGTCGGCGTCATAGTGCATGGCTTCGTCGTCACCGGCGTCCTTGTCGGCCACCTGAGCCTGGAAGCGTTCGGCCTGATCTTCGGCGTCGTTGAGCTCAGAGTAGGCGTTGGCGATTTCGCGACCGCCGATGAACAGCTCGAAACGGTCGGTGACGCTCGGGTTTTCGTCGTTGCGACGGGCCAGCGGAGACACTTCGAACGGGTATTGGGTGATGAAGTGCGGCTGCTCCAGCTTGTGCTCGACCAGTTCTTCGAAAATCATCACCTGCAATTTACCCAGGCCCTCGAAGCCGAGCACCTTGGCCCCGGCCTTTTTGGCGATGGCACGTGCCTTGTCGATGTCCTGCAGGTCAGCAGCGGTCAGATCAGGGTTGTACTTGAGGATGGAGTCGAACACCGACAGACGCACGAACGGCTCGCCGAAGTGGAACACCTTGTCGCCGTAAGGCACGTCGGTGCTGCCCAGGATCAACTGCGCCAGTTCGCGGAACAGTTCCTCGGTGAGGTCCATGTTGTCTTCGTAATCGGCGTAGGCCTGGTAGAACTCGAGCATGGTGAACTCGGGGTTGTGCCGGGTTGAAACACCCTCGTTACGGAAGTTGCGATTGATCTCGAAGACTTTCTCGAAACCGCCGACCACCAGGCGCTTGAGGTACAGCTCAGGCGCGATGCGCAGGAACATTTCCATGTCCAGCGCGTTGTGGTGGGTTTCGAACGGTTTGGCTGCCGCGCCGCCTGGAATGGTCTGCAGCATCGGCGTTTCGACTTCAAGGAAGTCACGCTTCATCAGAAAGCTGCGAATATGAGCAATGACCTGCGAGCGCACGCGGAAGGTCTCGCGCACGTCCTCGTTGACGATCAGATCGACGTACCGCTGGCGATAGCGCTGCTCGGTGTCGGTCAGACCGTGGTGCTTGTCGGGCAGCGGACGCAGCGATTTGGTCAGCAGGCGAACGCTGGTCATCTCGACATACAGGTCGCCCTTGCCGGAGCGCGCCAGGGTGCCTTCGGCAGCAATAATGTCGCCCAGGTCCCAGGTCTTCACCTCGGCCAGGGTTTCTTCGGGCAGGGTCTTGCGGTTGACATACACCTGGATGCGCCCGGACATGTCCTGAATCACCATGAACGAGCCACGGTTGAGCATGATGCGACCGGCAACCTTGACCGGAATCGCTGCCTCTGCCAGCTCTTCCTTGGTCTTGTCGACGTACTGTTTCTGCAAGTCGTTGCAGTAGCTGTCGCGGCGGAAGTCGTTGGGGAAGGCCTGACCCTTGGCACGGCCTGCAGCAAGCTTTTCCTTGCGCAGGGCGATCAGGGTGTTTTCTTCCTGTTGCAGGGCTTGCGGGTCGAGTTGTTGGTCGCTCATGTCTTTAAATATTCCATCACAGGTTCGCCCTCGTCCTGCGACGAGGGGCTTGAGGTGTCGGCTGACGGTTTACAGCCCTTGCTTGAGGCTCGCGATCAGGTATTCGTCGATATCGCCATCAAGCACCTTGTCGCAGTCGCTGCGTTCGATGTTGGTCCGCAGGTCCTTGATACGCGAGGCGTCCAGTACATAGGAGCGAATCTGATGACCCCAGCCGATATCGGACTTGGTGTCTTCGAGGGCCTGGGACGCTGCGTTGCGCTTCTGCACTTCCTGCTCATACAAACGGGCACGCAGCATTTTCATGGCGGTGTCCTTGTTCGCATGCTGGGAACGTTCGTTCTGGCAACTGACCACGGTGTTGGTCGGAACGTGGGTGATACGTACCGCCGAATCGGTGGTGTTTACGTGCTGACCACCGGCACCGGAGGAGCGGTAGGTGTCGATGCGCAGGTCCGACGGATTGATGTCGATTTCGATGTTGTCATCGATTTCCGGCGAAACGAACACCGCAGAGAACGAGGTATGGCGACGGTTGCCAGAGTCGAACGGGCTCTTGCGCACCAGACGGTGAACGCCGATCTCGGTACGCAGCCAGCCAAAGGCGTATTCACCCTTGATGTGCACGGTAGCGCCCTTGATACCGGCGACTTCACCGGCGGACAGCTCCATGATGGTGGCGTCGAAACCGCGCTTGTCAGCCCAGCGCAGGTACATGCGCAGCAGGATATTCGCCCAGTCCTGCGCTTCGGTTCCGCCGGAACCGGCCTGGATGTCCAGGTAGGCGTTGTTAGGGTCCATGTCGCCACTGAACATGCGGCGGAATTCGAGTTTTTCCAGCGATTCGCGCAGGCGCTCGACTTCGGCAGCCACGTCATCGACGGCAGCCTGGTCTTCTTCTTCGGCGGACATCAGCAGCAGGTCTTTGGCATCGGCCAGCCCCGAGGACATTTCATCCAGGGTTTCCACGATCTGCGCCAGCAGGGAGCGCTCGCGCCCCAGTTCCTGGGCGTAGGCCGGGTTGTTCCAGACGTTTGGATCTTCGAGCTCGCGGTTGACTTCGGTCAGACGATCATGTTTGTGATCGTAGTCAAAGATACCCCCGAATGGTTTCGGAGCGCTCGGACAAATCCTTGATGCTGTTTAGGATCGGGTTGATTTCCATGGTGGGCAGCACTCGCAGGCGAAATTTTCAAAGCCGACGAGTATACCCCAGCCCGGGCCGCTAAGGCAGCCCGTCGGGCAGGCGTTCTGCTGCCTATTTTATCGGCAGCAGGACAGCAGGCTGTCGTCAGCCCGCTGCAACCTGATTGCGTCCGTTGTTCTTGGCCAGATAAAGGCCCTTGTCGGCGTCCAGAATCAGCTGACGGCTGTGCATCCCGACCTGCGGCGTCATGGTCGCGACACCAATGCTCACGGTCAGGCTGGAACCGGGCGTCGGCGCGATGTGCGGGATATTCATGCCCGCCACGCTCTGGCGCAGTTTTTCAGCCAGCAGACGCGCCCCGCCCGGAGAAGTATTGGGCAGAACCATGGCGAACTCCTCGCCACCGTAGCGCGCCGGCAAGTCCGACGGGCGACTGCAACTGTTGCGGATGGCTTTCGCAACCTGACGCAGAGCTTCATCGCCCTCGAGATGCCCGAAGTTATCGTTGTAGGCCTTGAAGTAATCGACATCGATCATCAACAGCGACAACTGCGCCTGATCACGCGTTGCCCGTCGCCACTCCAGTTCCAGATACTCATCGAAATGGCGACGGTTCGACAGCCCCGTCAGGCCGTCGGAGTTCATCAGGCGTTGCAGCACCAGATTGGTGTCGAGCAATTGTTGCTGGCTGACCCGCAGGGCGCGGTAGGCCTCGTCACGCTGCAAGAGCGTCATGTACGAGCGAGAGTGATAACGAATGCGTGCTACCAGCTCGATGTTGTCCGGCAGCTTGACCAGATAGTCATTGGCCCCGGCCGAGAAGGCAGCGCTCTTGATCAGTGGATCTTCCTTGGTCGACAACACGATGATCGGAATATCGCGGGTCAACGGGTTGCTGCGGTATTCGCGAACCAGCGTCAGACCGTCCAGGCCCGGCATCACCAGATCCTGGAGAATCACCGTCGGCTTGATCTGCACTGCCTGGGCAATTGCCTGATGCGGGTCGGCGCAAAAGTGAAAATCGATCGATTCGTGGCCAGCCAGGCCACGCCGGACTGCCTCGCCAATCATGGCCTGATCATCAACCAGAAGCACCATCGCGGTGTTTTCATCCGGGGTCTTGATCTCGTCCGTCTGCAGGTCATGCATGATGTATCTCCTGATCGCCGACCACCGGTGCGGACACCTGAACAGTCATTGAGTGAACACCTCGATCAAGCGAGGTGCAATGGCGGGCAATGGGCGAATCTCCACGGCAGCATCAATGGCTGCAGCAGCCTTGGGCATGCCATACACGGCAGAACTGGCCTGATCCTGAGCGATGGTCAGAAAACCACGCTCACGCATTGCCTTGAGCCCCTGCGCACCGTCGCGCCCCATGCCGGTCAATAGAACGCCGACTGCCTCACCACTCCAATAACGGGTAACGCTCTCGAAAAACACATCGATCGAGGGCCTGTAAACTTCATTCACCGGCTCTGCGGTATACGCCAGCGTACCGTCCTTGAGCAAACGAATATGATGATTGGTCCCGGCCAGCAGCACCACACCGGGTTCTGGCGTTTCGCCTTCTTTTGCCAATCTTACCGGCAGGCCGGAAGCGGAACTCAGCCACTCGGCCATACCGGCAGCGAAAACCTGATCGACGTGCTGCACAAGGACGATTGCTGCCGGAAAGCTCACCGGAAGCCCCTTGAGAAGTATCTCCAGCGCCGCCGGTCCACCCGCAGAGCAGCCGATCGCGACCAGCCTGTCGCGCCTTGAAGACTCCGACCTGGGCGCAGCCATCACGCGCTCAGGGCCGACACGCTGACCGATCAGCCAGTCGATGTTGAGTATCTTGCGCAACAGGGGTGCCGCCGCCTCTCTGGGGTTGGGGCCGCCGATGGCAGGCGTGTCCACGACATCCAGTGCACCGTGGCCCATCGCTTCGAACACGCGGCGCATGTTCTGCTCGCGGTCTACCGTCACAATGACGACAGCGCAGGGGGTTTCGGCCATGATCCGGCGTGTAGCCTCCACGCCATCCATGACCGGCATGATCAGGTCCATCAGGATGAGATCGGGGGTCTGCTCGACGCAACGCTGCACGGCGTCGGCACCATTAGACGCCACCCATATGATCTGGTGCGCAGGCTCGAAAGCCAGCGCACGGCGCAGGGCCTCGATGGCCATGGGCATGTCGTTGACGATGGCAATCTTCATCCTTGCGCGTCTCCTATCAATTCGACAACAGCGTCGAGCAAGGCATCATCATGGAAACTGGCTTTTGCCAGGTAGTAATCAGCGCCGGCGTCCAGGCCGCGACGTCGGTCTTCTTCACGATCCTTGTAGGAAACGACCATCACTGGCAACGACTGCAGACGGGTATCCCGGCGCAACAGCGTCACCAGCTCGATACCGTCCATGCGCGGCATGTCGATGTCCGTGATGAGCAGATCAAAGTCCTCGGCACGCAGTGCATTCCAGCCATCCATTCCGTCCACGGCAACCGACACTTCGTAGCCACGACTGACCAGCAGCTTGCGTTCCAGCTCGCGAACGGTCAAAGAATCATCGACCACCAGCACTCGCTTACGCGACACAGCGTCGACCTGACGGTTGCGCCGGTCAATGCGCTCGAGGCGTCCGGTGTTCAGGAGCTTCTCCACCGAGCGCAAAATGTCTTCCACATCAATGATCAACACGACCGACCCGTCATCGAGCAAGGCCCCTGCCGAAACGTCCTGAACCTTGCCCAGACGCGCATCGAGCGGCATCACCACCAGCGTGCGCTCGCCAATGAAGCGTTCGACGGCTACGCCATAAACGGCGTCACGCTCGCGAATAACCACAACCTTGAGCGACTCGCCGGCATTCTGGGCCGGGGGGCGATTCAACAATTGACTGGCCGAGACCAGCCCCACATGACGGTCTTCGTCCCAGAAGTGCTGACGCCCTTCCAGTTGCAAAATATCATCCGGTTGCAAATCGCGCATGCGCTCGATATGAGCCAGAGGAAAGGCATAGGCTTCCCCGCCTACTTCCACCACCAGGCTGCGCACCACTGAAAGCGTCAGCGGCATTTCAATCCTGAAGCGACTGCCCTCGCCAGCCCATTGCTGCAACTCGACACTGCCATGCATCTGGCGAACCATATGCTGCACCGCATCAAGGCCGACACCACGGCCGGATATCTGCGTGACCTTGTCGCGCATGCTGAAACCCGGCAGGAACAGAAAGCTGAGCAGTTCCTCTTCACTCAACTGCGCGGCGGTTTCGGCAGGCGAAAGCTTGCGGTCGACGATGCTCTGGCGCAGACGCTCCAGATCCACACCGCCGCCGTCATCGCTCAGTTCGACCACCAGCAAGCCAGCCTGATGCGAAGCCTGCAAACGAATCAGACCTTCAGGATCCTTGCCGGACGCCACGCGCTTCTCGGGTGATTCGATGCCGTGATCCACAGCATTGCGCAACAGATGGGTCAATGGCGCATCGAGCTTTTCCAGCACATCGCGATCAACCTGGGTCTTCTCCCCTTCGATCTGCAAGCGGACCTGCTTGCCCAGTTCACGTCCCAGGTCGCGAACCATGCGCGCCTGACCGTTCAGCACATCGGCAAAAGGCCGCATACGACAGGCCAGCGCCGTGTCATACAGCAACTGCGCACGCTGCGCCGACTGCCAGCCGAACTCATCCAGCTCGGCAGTCTGCTGGACCAGCACGTGCTGCGCCTGGGACAACAGGTTGCGCGCATCTTCAAGGGCTTTCTGCACATCGGCCGGAGGGCCTTCTTCGCCAAAGCTGGCACCCAGCACTTCAAGCGCACGGTCGCTGCTGCTTTGCAGGCGTTTGAGACGCTGCATACCGGCCAGCAGCGGCTTGAGTCGCTGGGTCTCGACCAGCGATTTGCTGGACATATCCAGCAGACCGTTCAAACGCTCGGCGGTGACCCGCAACACACGTTCGCCGCCCTCGGCCACCCGACGCTCACGCAGCGGGATAAACGGCGCTTCCGGTTCCCCAACCGGGATGGCGGCTGGGATGGCGGCTGGCATGGCCACAGGATGCGACTCTGCTGCGCGCGGCTCAGCGACGGGCTCGATCGCTGTCGCCGGGGCTTCGGCTGAGGACTCAAGCTGCTGCATCGCGCTGGCCAGCAAGGCATCCGACGCCGGGTCCAGCAGCGGCGTACTGAACGTGCGCGCAGCACCAGCGCTGGATGCCAGAAGTGTATTGAGCCTTTCGACATAACTGTCGATATCGGGCTGAACGACGCTGTTACCGCCGGGTGTGGCAATGCGCATTAACAGATCGGTTCCCGACAGCAGCGCGTCGATATGCTCGGCCTGTAGTAACAGACGCCCTTCCTGAGCGCTGACCAGACAGTCTTCCATCACATGCGCAACACTCACCCCGAAATCGACGCCGACAATCCGCGCCGCGCCCTTGAGCGAATGCGCTGCACGCATGCAGGCTTCCAGTTGATCCGCCTGGGTCGGGTTACGCTCAAGCGCCAACAGGCCCGCACTCAGTACCTGGGTCTGCGCGTCGGCTTCCAGTGTGAACAGTTCAAACAGCGAGGCGTCACGCATTTGATCTGGCGTCATGTGAGGCTCCGATGCACCGCTGACAACAACTCTTCTTCGTCCAGCCAGCGCAGGCTGCGGTCCTTCCATTGCAAAACGCCGCGAGTGAAACGGGCATTGGCATGGGTGCCGGAGGCAGAAGCGGCTTCAAGTTCACGCTCGTCAATGGCGTGAATGCCGTCAACCTCGTCAACCGGCACTACCACCGGACCACCTTCGGCAGCAACGATCAACATGCGCGGCACCACTCTCGAAGACGGGTTACTCGCCGCATTGCTGTCCAGACCGAGCAGTTCAACCAGCGATATGCACGCTACCAGAGCACCGCGTACATTGGCGACACCCAGCATCGCTCGTGAGCGCTGGTGCGGCAGCGAGTGAATCGTCTGGTTGGGGGCGACCTCCGAGAGGCAGCGCGAAGCCAGCCCCAGCCACTCTTCACCGAGACGGAACACCAGAATCGAACGGGTCTTGATGTCGCGCAGCAACACCGAGCCCTGAAAGTGTTCATGCGACTCCTGGGCCAGCGCATAGCGGTCCAGCAGTCGGGTAGCCGCAGCGGAATAAACCGCGCAGTTGCGGCAGTGAATGTGCTCTTCAAGCAACGGACAGGAGCGATCTCCGTGAATGCCGATGCGGTTCCAGCAATCATCGATATCCAGAGCCTGGTCATGGGTAAGACTGGAAAAACCGGACAGCCCCGTCATCAGTGGTTTCCTTGTTTGTTCGCGCCACGTGCAGCACGGTCCTGCAAGCGCCGGGCCCCGGCACTGTCACCCTGAGCGGCCAGCAGTGCGGCAAGTTGGGCCAGCGATTCGGGGTGCTGCGGTTGCAGGTACAACGCCTTGCGATAGAAACCCTGAGCCTGAGCCACGTTGCCTTCCACTTCGCTGAGCAGCCCGAGCCAGTAAAATACCTGTGCGACCGGCTCATGCTGTTGCAGATAGCGTTCACAGGCGGCCCGCGCTTCGGCACTTTTACCCTCATTGGCCAGACCGGCAATCCTGTCCAGAAGTGCTGATACCTCGCCATTGCCAGCCGCAGCGACCGGTTTCACCACAGGCGCAAAGGCTGCAGACGTTCGTATGGCGGGCCGTGGTGGCACAGGTGCCCTGACAGGTGCTTCGACGACTGGACGCGGAGCGGACGGCGTCGCCGTCGGCACCGGTATCGGAGCCGCTACGTCGACCGGCGCATGTCGGAAGGCAAATGATTGCGCAATACCGATCGAGCGCATGCCGATACCTGCCAGCAGGTTGCCCTCGGCCGGACCGATGAACAGCAGGCCGTCTTCACGGGTCAGTTGCTTGAGGACCTTGAATACATGCTGCTGGGTCTGCCGATCGAAATAGATCACCAGATTGCGGCAAAAGACGATGTCATACGCGACCTGTGCAGCCAGTTTCGGATCGAGCAGGTTGCCCGCCTGAAAACTCACACAGGCGCGAACACTGTCGGCGATTTCAAAGCCGTCGGTAACCGGGTTGAAATAGCGCTCTCGATAGCCGATGTCACTGCCCCGGAAAGAATTTTTGCCATAGATGCCATACTCGGCCTTGGCAATGGAGACGGGGCTGATATCGATGGCATCGACTTTGAACTGCCGGGGCTCGACCCCCGCATCGAATAACGCCATGGCTATGGAATAGGGCTCTTCGCCGGTTGAACACGGCAGGCTGAGAATACGCAGCGGGCGGGCGCCGGCAAGGCTCGCGATCCGTTCACGAGCCAGCAGGCCTAATGTGACAAATGATTCCGGGTAACGAAAAAACCAGGTTTCAGGGACGATCACCGCTTCGATCAGCGCCTGCTGCTCTTGAGACGATGACACCAGAAGATGCCAGTAGGCATCGCTGTCGGGGCAATTGGCGGCCGTTGCGCGCTGCCGCAAGGCGCGCTCGATGATTGCCTCACCGACGGAGGTCACGTCCAGCCCGATACGCTCCTTGAGGAAGCTGAAGAAACGCGAATCGTCACCCTTCATGGCGCGTCCTCAAGCAGTGCGAGGTCGACTGGCGGCACCGGGTACAACAGCTCGCGAACCGGCTCGCTCAACAACTCCTGAACGTGAATCCATTGCAGCAGCCCCAGCTCATCCTCGCGAACCGGCCCCAGGTAAGGCGACAGACGATTGTCCAGCCCGTATGCCTTGAATTGCGAGACCGGGCAACGCAGCGTTTCGGTGGCCTGCTCCAGAATCAGCCCGAGCAACTGCGCCGGGTGCGCGTCGTCGTGCCGATAATGCACCAGAACCATGCGAGTGCTGGTGCGCGAGCGCGCTGACTGACCGGAGTTCAGCGCACTGATATCAATTACCGGCACGATCTCGCCACGGTGGGCAAAGATTCCCGCTACCCAGTGCGGTGCCTGGGCAATGGCCTTGAGCTTCACGCGAGGCAGGATTTCAGCGATCTCGGTCGCGTCCAGCGCATAGCGGTCTTCGCCGATGCAAAACAGCAGAAAAAGTTTGCTTGCGGTCAGTGGCGTGCCGTTGCGCCTCGGCGATTGGTCCGTCATTGAATGTTCAGACCTTGAAACGCGAAACGCCGCTGCGAAGCCCGACCGCGACCTGACTCAACTCGTCGATGGCGAAACTGGCCTGGCGCAGGGACTCGACGGTCTGGCTGCTGGCATCCGCCAGTTGCACCAGTGCCTGATTGATCTGTTCGGCGCCCGTAGCCTGGGCCTGCATGCCTTCATTGACCATCAACACGCGAGGCGCCAACGCCTGAACCTGCTGAATGATCTGCGACAATTGCTCTCCGACCTGAGTGACCTCGAACATGCCACGGCGCACTTCTTCGGAAAACTTGTCCATGCCCATGACGCCTGCAGAAACTGCCGACTGGATTTCACGAACCATCTGCTCGATGTCATACGTGGCAACGGCAGTCTGATCGGCAAGGCGGCGTACTTCGGTGGCAACCACGGCGAATCCGCGGCCGTATTCGCCCGCTTTCTCGGCCTCGATGGCCGCATTGAGCGACAGCAGATTGGTCTGGTCGGCCACCTTGACGATGGTGACGACCACCTGGTTGATGTTGCCGGCCTTTTCGTTGAGGATTGCCAGCTTGGCATTGACCAGATTGGCGGCGCCCATTACCTGATGCATGGTGTCTTCCATGCGCGCCAGCCCCTGCCGGCCGGAACCTGCGAGGATCGAGGCCTGATCTGCCGCCGAGGTGACTTCGGTCATGGTTCGAACCAGATCCCGCGAGGTGGCGGCAATTTCCCGCGACGTCGCGCCGATCTCGGTGGTGGTTGCAGCGGTCTCGTTAGCCGTGGCCTGCTGCTGACGAGACGTCGCGGCGATTTCAGTCACCGAAGTGGTCACCTGAACCGAAGAACGCTGGGCCTGCGCAACCAGCGCGGTCAGCTCGGTCATCATGTCGTTGAAGCCGGTTTCGACCGCATTGAACTCGTCCTTGCGGGACAGGTTCAGGCGAGTGCTCAGGTCGCCGGTACGCATGATGTCCAGAATCCGAACGATCAGCTGCATCGGTGCCATGATCGAACGCATCAGCAGCAGACCGCAGGCCGCAGCCGCCAGTACTGCCACCAGCAGCGACAGGATCATACTGATCTTGGCAGCGAGTACCGCGTTGACGATATTGGCGGTGGCCTGATCAGCCAGTTGCTTGTTGGCAACGATAAGGTCGTTGAGCTGTTTGCGGCCAGTGAGCCACACCGGGTTGACCTCGCCATAGAACTCGGCGCGCGCACCGGCGTAATCGCCGCGATCGTACTTGGCGTGAACCTCGGCGAGCATGCGCGAATACACCTCACGACGCTTTTCGAACAGCGCAAAGCTGTCCCGGTCCGCGTTATCGAAAATGGACTTCTTGTAGCCGTCCATTTGCGCCTGCAGGTTCTCGTCGAACGCTTGAAACTGGTCTTTTTCCTGCTTGGTCATCGCACGCGCCTCGCCTTCGGCGATCAGCTCCAGCGTGCGGATGTAGCTTTCTCCCCAGGCGCTACGTACCAGCGTGCTGTAGTAGACGCCGGGCAACGCATCGAGACGGACTTCTTCCTCGCTGGACTCGATGGACAAAAGTCGTGAATAAGATACAACGACCATCAACAGCATGATTGCGATGATGACGGCGAAACTCGCCAGAATCCGTTGGCGCAAGGTCCAGTTCTTCACAGTCAGCCCTCAAGAGTTCAACGACGGCGTCGGGCCGTGTTCAAGAAGCGGACCGACGAGCGGTCCAAGCGGCGTGAGTATAGCCCAGCCGTCAACCGGTACGCGGGGAATGCAAAACCAATCATGGCACTTGTCCATTTACACTCTTTCCCTGCCTGCTTGTCGGCAAGCGCCACCACTACTTGAGCACACGAAGTGAAGAACATGCCCTGCACATAGATAGTTAGCACTTGCAGTAAGGATCACAAACGTAAGCTTTGTTGCCTGTTCACTCATGACAAGGCACTTCAATGCTGGATCAAACGCCGGCGGGCAATGCGTCTGCCACTCCACATGTACACCTTATAAAAGATAAATCACCTGCGTGGCTGCTTGACGCAGAACCGGCAACGCATAAAGCCTTGCGCCGCGCAGCCACACATCCGCTGCAATGGCTGGAGCGCGCGCGCAAGTCCAGCCCGGACGAAGTAGATAAACTGCAGCGGCTTTACACGCGTCAGCGCCAGAACGAACAACAGGTTTGCCCGACGCTCGATCGTCTTTCGACGCTGGAAGACTTTGCAAAGCCCCTGTTGACGGCGGCTATCAAGGATCGCTTCGGGCTGGACGTGGACGTCACTGCGACATGGCTGTTTCACGCCCGCCGGGCACGGATCGACCAGTCGTTCCTTTCTGCGTCCAGAGACCCTGTTATCCAGGCCAACAAAGCGCTGAAGGCCGCCAACCAGAGTCTGCTCAAGGCTGCGCTGCAAAATTTCGAAGCGTGGGAAACAGCGCTTGGTGCGATGGACTCGGAATCGGGTCTCAAGGCTCAGGTGTTTTCTTCGTTTGAAATCATCGGTCAACAGATCAACGGTAAATCCCTGCCGATTTCCCCCAGCGGGTTCGCGGCGATGTGCCGTGATCTGGACTTGGGCGGCCAGTACCAGAGACACCTGGAATCCGTTTTCCGTACACCCTCGTTACCCGAAGAAACTGCGGACGCCGCAGCATCCAGGCTGCGCAGGGACTTTATGCAACTGCAGTCATCGTCCATCCGGCTGCAGTTGCAGATTGCATCGTTGCAGGAACGCGTCAGCCCGACTTTGCAGGGCGCATTACTGGATATTCTCGACGGCAAGCAAAACGTCCGACTCGATAACACGCCCGTCAACTGCAGCCTACTGTGCCTGGGGGATGTCGAACTTGTCGGCCTTCTGGTTATCGGCAAGGACCGGGACAGCGCAACTCAAGCCGAAAAGATTGTCGTCTATATTCCGGATGATCCCGTTGCGCCGCTGAAGGAATACGACTCGGTCGAGGTCTTTATCAACGCGCTGCGTGATCGGATGTTCACTCAGGGGTATCTGGACTTCTTCACGCGTTTCATCCCGGCGCGCCATCGAAGCGCCTTATTCGAAAGGTTGTCTGAACGCCTTTACCCGAACGTCAGGAAAGGGGGGATTTTCGAGCGTCAGTGGCTAGAGCGTGAAGCAGACCGAAACGCACGGCTGGACCTCAGGGAGGTCGCGCTGCAAGGCCCCTTGCTGGACGCTTTGTACGATCGCAAACGTGCAGCCTTGAAGAACGACGCACTGTTTCATGGCGTGCCAACGGCAGCGCAAGATCAGAAAACCTCCGACGAGCGTCTGCAGTACTTCAAGGACAAAGCCTTCGATGTCTTGAATATCGCAGGCTTCGTCGTTCCGGTATTGGGCGAAGTGATGATGGGCGTCACGGCCATTCAGTTGGTCCACGAAGTTTATGAGGGCGTGGAAAGCTGGGCCAAAGATGAGAAACAGCAAGCGTTCGCCTACCTGTTCGACGTGGTGGAGAACATCGCCCTGATGTCGGCGCTTGGTGCGGCGGCGACAGGCGCATCAGGCATCCCTGCGATACAGGTGCCCGAGTTCGTACGCGGCCTCAAACCCGTAGAATTGCCGAGTGGAACCACTCGTCTGTGGAAGCCTGATCTGGCACCGTTCGCCCATGACATCGTGCTGCCGAAGGGACTGCAGCCCGACGCCACTGGCCTGTACACATGGCAGAACAAGCAGTGGCTGCCCCTTGAAGGGCGAACCTATTCAGTCAGACCCGGCTCAACCGGCGAAGGTTATCGGATCGAACACCCTACCCGTCCGGAAAGCTACCAACCCGCCTTGCGCCACAATGGAGCGGGAGCATGGCTGCATGAGGCCGAGCAGCCGCTGGAGATGGAAGGGCTGAGACTGTTTCGACGGCTGGGGTACTCCAGTGAAACGTTTTCCGACAAAGCAGCCAGCCGTATCGTGAAAGTCAGCAATACGTCTGAATCCGTGATGCGCGAGGCGCTGGCCGATCAGCGTCGTCCACCGGCATTGCTTGAGGACACGGCACGCAGGTTCAGGCTGGATCAGGAAATCGAGCGGTTCATCGAGCAGATGGAGGCCAACGAAGTAAACGCAGCGGCCTCTCTTCAACTTGAATTGCTGAGCCAGGACCCAGGCTGGCCAAACACTCATACACTGGTGCTGGTGGATGCCGAGGGCAGTGCGCTGCAGACATTCGCTTCGGCACGTCAGCCGGTCGCAGGCGCTACCCGTAGTAATATCGAAGTTCGTGCCGACCAGCCAGATGCCCTGCGCCAGGTGCTGGAAAAGCTGAGCAACAACGAAATCCGGACCCTGCTCAACGAAGAGTTCGGCGCGGGGCAGCTCGGTCTGTCACCGCGACTGATCAGACTGCGGGCGCAATTGGTGGCGCGGGCCCGAGCTACCCGAACCAGGCTGTTCGAGTCACTTTACCGTGCCTTGAAGGTCACCGAAGCAGACGGCGCGCACACCATTCTGCAGGTGTTTCCCGGACTGCCGCCTTTGGTTGCTCAGGAACTGGCCAGTCATGCATCGCCGGCAGAACGGGTCCAGCTCATGACGGCACGCCGTGTACCGTTACTCATGGCCGAAGAGGCCAGCGCCTATTTACAGCAGGTAAGACTCGCGCGGGCCTATGAGGGACTTTATCTGGCCTCGGTATCCAGCGCCGATACCGATTGTCTCGTGTTGCACAGCCTTGAAGCTCTGCCGCAATGGCCTTCACAGGTCAGGCTGGAGGTCCATGATCGATATTTCGGTGGGCGGTTGATCGACAGCATCGGCCCTAAGGAGGCGACTGTCCGCAAAGTGCTGATCAAAGACGGCAATCGTTACGAGACACGAGACGCTGACGACCAGCACCAGCATGGGCTGGACGATTTGTATTCGTCCGTGCTGCATGCCCTGCCCGATGCGGAACGTAACCAACTGGGCTTTGCCCACACCAGCCAGGGCCCCGCGCTGGCAACGCTGATCCAGGAGAACTCCCTGCCCCGCCAAAACCTTGCGCCATTGCTCAAGATGCAGGCAATCAAGCCAGGCTCGAGATCGCCCATGCGTCTGGCCGACGGTCGACTTGGCTATCCTTTGAGCGGCCGTGGCAGAACCGACTGGCACATGACCGACGAAAGCCTGCTGGACAAGATCCGCATGCTTGAGCTGGAGGACGCATTCCCCGAAGACATCCTCAGTCGACTGCGCCACATCGGCTGGGACAACAGGTCCATCGACGAGCGGCTCAACGCTCTGCTGGGCGAGCAAATGGTACTGCGGGCAAGTCTTGACGCCTGGGCCTATGAAGTCGTGGCCATGCCCGCCATGAGCCAGGCTCACATAGACAGTCGCACGCGCATCAACGAGGCTATCTGGAGGCACTGGCGCCTCTCCAATCTTCCCGAGATCGGGCGAACACTCGAACCGCTGCGCCTGCAATCGGTGTCCCTGACCGATTTCCCGCGATACCTGCCGGAGTTTGTGCATGCCCGTGTTACCGGGCTGTATCTGGAAAACATATCGGTCGAACCCAGAACAAGACCTGGCGCAGGGGACATCACGCCTGCGGGCATGAACCTGCCCCGTCAGTTGACCAACAGTTTCGAGCTTGGGAGATTCTTGCAACGCTTCCCGCACGCTCGCTCACTGAGCCTGGTCAGCGAAGCGGGGGCCGTGGCGGATCCCGAGACCTCAATCTTTCTCAACCTGCCCCAGCAGGTGTCCAGTGTGCTGCCTCAACTCACCGAGCTGTCGCTGATCAATCAGGGAATTTTTCTCGATCAGGCGCAGATGGATCACCTTCGCGCGATGCCTGAGCTGAGGAGGTTGAACCTGAGCGGCAATCGGCTGGTCAGCGTACTGCCCATGGATCTGGGCTGGCTGCATCTCGATCGACTGATACTGGAGCGAGTCGGCATGCATCGCTGGCCTTCATGGCTGACGGACATGATCCCGAATAATATTCGTGAGCTGTCGGTGGCCCACAACAACCTGACCGAACTGCCGAGCTGGATCCTCGACAACCCGCCGAGCCCCGAGCATCAGACCCTGATCGACTTGCGTGGCAACAGCCTGTCCCGGCACTCAGCGATGCACGCGCGAATCAATGAGGCCGTAGACGGCAGTTCCTTCCGCTTTGTCATGGACACTCCGGCGGCTATGCAGGCGGCTATAGACCTGCAACTGAGCGAAGGCAGGGAATTATCAGCAGCAGTCGATCATTGGGCGCAGGCTTCAAGCTCCATGGCCATCCCGGATGAACACTCCGTCGAAGCCCGCCGCCGGATCGGCAGGGCACTGCTCGATCACTGGCGAGCGTTCAGCCTGGGGCAAATCCATCGGCCTTTGCGCCTTGCAGACATTGCACTGAGCGACTTCCCCCGACAGTTGCCGAGCTTCTTCTATCGCCAGATACGCTATCTGCACCTGAGTAGAATCACCGGCACGGTGTCTGATCTGAACCAGCTGTTGCGCCGCATGACCGATCTGAACTCGCTGGAAATGGGGGGACATGTCGCACCGCTGCTGCAACTGCCATCGGCGCTGCTTGAACTTAGATCGCTTCGCTCGTTATCCCTGATCGATCAAGGGATGCTGATCGACCAACAGCACATCGATTTTTTCAGCCGGATTCCGACGCTCGAGCGGCTGGAACTCGATGGTAATCGTATAGGCACTATTCGAGACCCGTCCGCCCTCAACAACACTGCGCTCAACTGGCTGTCGCTGAACAATGTCGAGCTGGCCGAATGGCCTGCCTGGGTTGACGGCTTGATTCCGGCACATTTAAGGACGCTGTTGCTGGACGGTAATCTCATCACCGACCTGCCAGAGAACATCGTCGCCAACCCCCGGAGCGAATTTTCGCACACGGAGATCAGCCTGCTGAACAACCCGCTTTCCGAAGACGCCATGCGTCGAGCACATTTGTCAGAACGTTACGGACGCTCGTTCAGCTTCGACATGGACCTGCCGCCCGATCTCCGGGCGATAGGGTGGACCGAGCAGCATGACTCGGACTCGTCGATTTCAGATTATCTGTCCTCAGAGAGCGCTGAGGCATCGACACCGGAGCCCGTTACTGCCGAACCCTGGCTCGATGACAGCAACGCCCTGAGCACAGCGCGGCGCAAGATCTGGGAACAACTGGAAGCCAGCCAGCATACGCGCAATCTTCTGGATCTTGTCGGATCGCTGCGCCATAGCGCCGACTACCGCAACTCGGCCAGTCGCCCGGCACTGCAGGAACGCGTCTGGCGTGTACTCGCCACTGTGGGACAGGACCCGCAACTGGGGATGACCCTCAACGCTATCGCTGAAGAACCGCTCAGGCTGTTTCGTGACAACAACACCTGCCCGGACGGTATCCTTCTGGAGTTCAACCAGATGGAGGTACTGGTGTTCATTCGCCAGTCATTGCAGGACGTCGTGCCGGAGCAACGAGGTGCCTTGCTGTACCGGCTGACAACCCGGCTCTATCGGCTTTCCGAGCTGGATGCTGCCGCTCGCGAACAGACCGGAAGCCGTGATGAAGCCGAAGTCCGCCTGGCTTATCGCACACACTGGGCAAGCGCGCTGGACTTGCCTGTCCCGCCGGAGGGCATGCTTTACCAGGCCCACGCTGCCATCAGACCGGGCGAGTTCGATGCGGCCCTGCTCCGCGTGCAGACCGGCGAACAAGGCGAGCCATTCCTGCGCTTCGCCGAGCAGCAGGATTACTGGATCAACTACCTGCGCGAGAACCATGCTGGACGATTCGACGCACTCGAGCGCCTGTACCGGACTGACCTGACCCGTCTCACCGACGAGTTCGAGCAACGCAACATCAGCCTCGACAGCGCTGAATACGAAGGGCGTATTCGGGAGTTCGAAGCGAGGTTCAAGCAACAGGAAACTACGTTGATCAGGGAACTGACCAACGCTGAAGGAATGGAAAACCATTGATGGAACAGGTTGCCTGGCTACACACGGTGCGCCAGGCAACCCGCTGGCGGGAGTTCCGGCCTACTGAGCCTGGCGCACCTGCCCTTCCAGTTCGGTCTTCAGGCCGGGCTCCAGTTTCAACTGGCGCGCCAGCTCATCAAGGTAGGCGCGTTCCATGAAATGCTCTTCATCCACCAGCATGACACTGGCGATGTACATTTCCGCGGCCATTTCAGGCGTGGTGGCAGCACGGGCCACCTCTGCCGGATCCAGCGGCTTGTTCAACTCGGCCTGAAGCCATTGCTGAAGTGCCTGATCGTTGTTCAGCTTGCTGAATTCGCCCTCGATCAGTTCACGCTCACGCTCATCCACATGACCATCGGCTTTTGCTGCGGCAACCAGTGCACGCAGGATTGCCTGGCTATGCTGCTCGGCCTCGGCCTCCGGAAGCCGGTCGATGGTCTGCGGTTCGCGCTGACCGGTGAGCCCCTGACTGGCCTGCCAGTTGTTATAAGCCTTGTAGGCCAGTACGCCCAATGCCGCCAGGCCTCCGTAGGTCAGCACCTTGCCGCCCATACCGCGAGAGCGTTTGCCCCGCAGGAGGCTCATGGCACCTGCGGCCAGTGCGCCACCACCGGCACCGGACAACAGACCGCCCAGCCCGCTCTGAGAACCGCCCTGGCCTTTTCCACCACCGAGCAGGCTGCCCAGACCGTTGATCAATGAATCGCTGCCCGACGATGACTTGCCGGATTTGCCATTAGTCTTGTCCTGCAACATGCTTTGTCCGGACTTGAGCAACTGATCGAGTAAACCACGCGTATTCACAGGAAGCCTCCTACAAGGTTTGTCAGATGAGTCATTGACCAACAAGTTGACAGGAAGTCACTGGCTTCTAACTGCCGGTGTGCTTCCGGATGTTACGGGTATCGCCAGGCCCCGTTCGTCAAACTGCACTGCCTGACGCCGAAATGCGTGCAACCGATATCGGGATTCAAGGGTCAATAATGTGCCATCCGGGCGTAAAAGCGGGTATACAGCTCCCTTGCCTGAGTTGTTCGACACACTAAGCACATTCATATGAACACTGCTGCCCCCCTCCATGCAGATTGTCAGGAGCTTGCCTGAAGTGATATCGCCCACTGGTTTCCCGACAGCTAACGGCAAGGCTGCCGGGATTATCCGATCAAAGGACTGGAGCCAGACCTCTCTCGGGCCTATCGAGTACTGGCCGGTATCGCTGAAAAACACCCTTAATCTGATCCTGAACTCGCCAGAGTCCATGTACCTGCTCTGGGGGCCGGAGTTGGTGTTTTTCCATAACGACGCTTACACCCCCATCCTCGGCCCGCGCAAGGATAACGCGATAGGTGCGCTTATCCCGGACCTGTGGGCCGATGTCTGGGATCAGGTCGCGCCACTGGTCATTGACGCATACGCGGGCAAGCCCTGCCATTACAAGGACATGCCGCTGAGCATGGCCCGCTTCGGTGAGATCGAACAGACATGGTGGTCGTTTTCCTTCTCGCCGGTGATCGACGAGCACGGCATGATCGTCGGCATGTTTTGCATCACCAACGAAACCACCGCGCATGTGCTCAATCAGCAAGCCTTGCAGGACAGCGAACGCAAACGCCTGAAGCTGATCGACGACCTGGTCAATCAGGAACGGCTACAGACTGCCAGGCTGGCACAACGGACTCTCGAGCTGGATACGTTTTGGGAGATTTCCCCGGACCCGCTGGCGATACTCGATTTCAACGGTATCTTCCTGCGGGTGAATCCGGCCTGGACGGTGCTTCTGGGCCATACGGAACAAGAGCTGCTGGGCAGTTCGATCATGACTCTGCTGCACCCCGATGATGTCCGTAATACCGAGGATGCCCTGAAACATACCATCAGCCATGTTCTACCGTTGTTTGAAAATCGTTATCAGCATGTCGACGGGACCTATCACTGGTTTGGCTGGACTGCTGCGCCGGGCAATGGAATCATTTTCGCGCTGGGCAAGCACCTGACCCACGAGAAGAAACGCATCGAAGCATTGCGTGCTGCCGAAGAGGCGCTGATCCAATCCCAGAAAATGGAAGCCGTCGGGCAATTGACCGGCGGTCTGGCACATGACTTCAACAATCTGCTGATGGGCGTGACCGGCAATATGGAGCTGCTCCTGTCGAGGATCCGACAGGAACGCTTCTCAGAGCTGGATCGCTATATCAATGCTGCACTGGAAGGCTCGAGACGCGCCGCCTCCCTGACGCATCGGCTGCTGGCATTCTCGCGCCGCCAGACCCTGGCCCCCAAGGCCACGGATATCGACCTTCTGGTCACGGGCATGGACGAGCTCATCCGGCGTACCGTGGGTCCCGCTATCGATATGCAGGTCGTTGCGTCGCGCGGCCTGTGGTCGACTCTGGTCGATCCGCACCAGTTGGAAAACTCGCTGCTCAATTTGTGTATCAACGCCAAGGACGCCATGCCCGATGGCGGACAACTGCTGATCCAGACCGGCAACCGCCATCTGAATGCAGCCACAGCGACAAAGTATCAACTGCCCCCAGGGCGTTATGTAGAGTTATCCGTCAGCGACACAGGCACTGGCATGGACAAGGACGTCATGGCTCGGGCCTTCGATCCGTTCTTCACCACCAAACCGTTAGGCATGGGCACCGGCCTGGGGTTGTCGATGATCTACGGTTTTGCACGGCAGTCGGGCGGCGGCGTTCATATCACTTCAAACGTTGGCGAGGGTTCCAACGTCTGCATCCTGCTGCCGATGCATGAAGGTGAAGCTGAAACAGTGGCACTTGAAGACAGCCCTCTACAAGTGCCCACGCCAAGCGCTGGCGATGAAACCATCCTGGTTGTCGACGACGAGCCTGCTGTGCGCGTGCTGATTGCCGAGCTGCTTGAAGACCTGGGTTATGTCGTTTTGCAGGCCGAGCGAGGTGCCGATGCGCTGACCATTCTGCAGTCCAAGGCGGCCATCGACCTGTTGATAACCGACGTTGGCCTGCCGGGCGGCATGAACGGTCGCCAGGTTGCCGACGCGGCCAGAGAGGTACGTCCCGACCTGAAAATACTGTTCGTGACCGGTTACGCTGAAAACGCAGCGCTGGCCCATGACACACTCGAACCAGGCATGCACGTGCTGCCCAAGCCTTTTGCCATTGCCGAACTGATCGGACGCGTCACCGAGTTGCTGGAGGGGGAATAAAAAAATGAGCGCCTTGCGGCGCTCATTTTTTGATACGTCATCCGTGAACCAGGTGATGATCAGTCGCGCAGGTCAGACTCATGAATCGGCTGATCCCGGTGTGTGGCGCGTTGATACTGCGCAGGCCAGGTCGCCAGCCGTCCACCCAGATCTTCGTCGGCACGCAATGGCCAGTACGGATCACGCAGCAGCTCTCGAGCCAGCAGGATGATATCGGCCTGCCCGGTGCGCAGAATATGTTCTGCCTGAGCCGGATCGGTAATCATGCCCACCGTGCCTGTGGCGATATCGGACTCTTTGCGAACCCGTTCGGCAAATCGCGTCTGATAGCCAGGGCCAACCGGAATTTCCGCATTGGCAGACGTACCGCCTGACGATACGTCGATCAGGTCCGTGCCCAGTGCTTTCAGGCGACGCGCCAGTTCTACCGTTTCATCGGCGTTCCAGCCGTCTTCCACCCAGTCGGTAGCGGACACGCGAACGAATAATGGCAGTTCTTCAGGCCACACCGCACGCACCGCTTCGGTGACTTGCAGCGTCAGGCGAATGCGGTTTTCGAACGAACCCCCATACTGATCAGTGCGCTGATTGCTCAATGGCGACAGGAACTGGTGCAGCAGATAACCATGCGCGGCATGAATTTCCACGACCTTGAAGCCCGCGGTCAGCGCGCGTCGTGCGGAATCGACGAACGCTTTGATCAGCTCCTGAATCTGCGTTTCGTTCAGCTGTACCGGTGCCGTATGTTGCGGATCAAACGCAATCGCCGACGGCCCGACCGGTGTCCAGCCGCCCTCATTGAGTGAGATGCTGCCGTGTTTGCCAAGCCAAGGGCGCCAGGTGCTGGCCTTGCGGCCGGCGTGCGCCAGCTGGATGCCTGCGACGGCACCCTGAGCATTGATAAAGCGGGTGATGCGTTGCAGTGGTTCGATCTGTTCATCGTTCCACAGCCCAAGGTCCTCGGGCGTGATGCGGCCGTCCGGCGTCACCGCCATCGCTTCGCTCATGACCAGGCCTGCACCGCCAACGGCACGACTTCCCAGATGAACCAGGTGCCAGTCGTTGGCCAGACCATCGACACTGGAGTACTGACACATCGGCGACACCGCGATGCGATTGCGAAGGGTCAATTGGCGCAGGGTGTAGGGTTCAAGCAGCAGACTCATGGCAACCTCTCGTAGTGAAAATTCAGGCGTCCAGGCCTCGTTCATTCATTGAACGATCCGGCAGACAGTCTGTTGTCGACAACCCGGTAGCGAGAGGGGTTCCTGCTGATTGTCAGCGTGGCGCGAGATGCACCACCATCAGCTGTACGGTTTCGTTGCCACGAAACTCGTTGAGGTCGAGTTTGTACGCGAGTTCGACCCAGCGAATATTGGGGTTGGGCCAGATGTCACGGTCGACGCTGAACGCAATGCCATCGAGCTTGACGCTGCCGCACTCGGTCTTGAGGACCATTTTCAAATGACGCTCGCCCACCACGCGTTGCTCGACCAGTTGAAACACCCCGTGAAACAACGGCTCAGGAAAGTGCTGCCCCCAGGGACCGGCATTTCGCAACGCGCGGGCCAGTTCCAGATGAAACTCCTCGACCGCCAGCGAACCATCGGACAGCAAGCGCCCGGTCAGGTCCTGCTCATCGAGCTGCCGACGCACTTCCAGATCGAATGCTTCGGCAAACGCAGGAAAGTTTTCCTCGGGCAGGGAAAGACCTGCCGCCATGGCGTGTCCGCCGAATTTGCTGATCAGTTGCGGGTGACCCGCAGCCACGGCGTCCAGCGCATCGCGAATGTGAAAGCCCGGCACCGAGCGGGCCGAGCCCTTGAGCACGCCCTCCCCGGCACTGGCGAAGGCGATGGTGGGTCGGTGGTAACGCTCCTTGAGACGCGAAGCCAGGATGCCGATGACGCCCTGATGCCATTCGGCGTCGAACAGGCAGAGGCCGAATGGCATGGACTCCAGTGGCAGGTCCTTGAGCTGCGCAAGCGCCTCGCGTTGCATGCCCTGCTCGATGGACTTGCGGTCCTGGTTCAACTCGTCCAGTTGCACGGCCATTTCACGCGCCAGTGTCGGGTCATCGCAAAGCAGGCATTCAATGCCCAGACTCATGTCATCCAGACGTCCCGCTGCGTTCAACCGCGGCCCGAGAATAAACCCCAGGTCGGTGGAGGTAATGCGCGAAGGCTCTCGCCGTGCGACCTCGAGAATCGCGCGCAGCCCCGGCCGTGCGCGCCCGGCACGAATACGCATCAGGCCTTGATGGACCAGAATGCGGTTATTGGCGTCGAGCGGTACAACGTCCGCCACGCTGCCCAGCGCGACCAGATCCAGAAGCTCGCCAAGATTGGGCTGTGCACGCTGATTGCTCTCGAACCAGCCGGTTTCACGCAAACGCGCACGCAAGGCCATCAATACATAGAAAATAACCCCGACACCGGCCAGCGATTTACTGGGAAAGGTACAGCCTGGCTGGTTGGGATTGACGATGGCGTCTGCCGCTGGAAGCTCGTGACCCGGCAAATGGTGATCGGTTACCAGTACCTGCAAGCCCGCTGCCTTGGCAGCGGCCACGCCCTCGACGCTTGAAATGCCATTGTCCACGGTGATCAAGAGCTGAGGTTCGCGCTGCAACGCGACTTCGACGATTTCCGGTGTCAGACCATAACCGTACTCAAACCGATTGGGCACCAGATAATCGACGTGCGCCGCACCCAACAGGCGCAGACCCAGAACACCCACAGTGCTGGCGGTCGCGCCGTCCGCATCGAAATCACCGACGATCAGCATGCGCTGACCCTCGCGCAACGCTGTCACCAGCAGGTCTACCGCTGCATCGATGCCCTTGAGTTGCTGATAAGGAATCAGCCGCGCGAGGCTTTTGTCCAGCTCGGCCTCGCAGGCCACGCCCCTTGCCGCGTACAGTCGGGTGAGCAAGGGAGGCAGGTCGCCGAGGAATGGCAAGGTATCGGGCAATAGACGAGGTTCAATGCGCATGCGGGTCAGCTGATTCTCTTTGCAGTGTCGATTTATGTGTCTGCCGGTCGGAACGGGTGGTTATCAACCGCGCTCGCCCGCAAGCCATTGCAACTGGACTTCATGCTGGCCACGGTCGTCGGTGACGAACACAGTCCCCTCACTGATCATCACATCCCACTTGATGACCCGAGGCATGTCTTTGGCCAGCACTTCCAGCACCTCTTGCGGAACGGCGGCAATATTGACGTTCTTCAGATTTTTGATCGCCGGGATGACCTTGCCTTCCCAGACACGCAGACTGCCATAGGCCAGCAGGCTGGTGCGTTCGGTACGGCGCGAGCACCAGGTCAGGCGGTCGGCATCAGGCTGGCCCACTTCGATCCAGTGCAGCACGCGATCATCCAGGCTTTTTTCCCACAGCGCAGGTTCATCTACATCGGACAGGCCGCGGCCGAACGACAATTGCTCGTTGTACCAAAAGGAATAAGCCAGCAGACGTACGGTCATGCGTTCTTCGGTTTCCGAAGGGTGACGGGCGATGGTCTGCTTGACGCTCTCGTACACTCCGCGATCAAGGTCGGTGAGATTGAGTTCGAATTTGTAGGTCGTGGACGGCTGGGCCATGAACGGGCTTCTAGTATCTGGAGGGAAGATGGCAAGTCTAACCGATGCCGGGCCTGTGAACGAACTTGCTCGCACAGGGATGTGTTCGCCCCGATTTGCGGGCTATACAAAAATCGATAGCCTGAAACAAAATTCTGATACAAATCTGTGCTTACAGACGATTTGCAGTGACAGCCTGAATTCCCGGTCGGGGCAGGTGAATGTGACGCCATAGACGCAGGACCACTCAAAGAGCTGCCCCCACACTCCAGATCGTTGAACCATTTTCGAGGATGACACCCGCGAATGCCCCTTCCTGCCTCGTACTGCACAACGGCTCGATTGATGCTCGCCCTCTTGCTGGCGGCCCTGTCATGCGCCAGTCAGGCGAGGGAAACGCTGACCTGGCTGATGCGTGACATACCGCCTTCGACGATTTTTTCCGGGGCCATGCGCGGGCGCGGCGCGATTGATCAGCTCATGCCGTTGCTGACTGCACGAATGCCCGGCTACGATCATGTGCTGATGCGCGTCAACCGCGCCAGAGGCCTGCAGATGCTGAACGACGCCACGTCGCTCAGTTGCGATCCCACCATGCTGTGGACCGCCGAACGAGCCAGAACCCTGCTTTTCTCGATCCCGATCGGCGCCATACTCAGCAGTGGCCTGATTGTACGCAAAGAGGAAATCTCGAGGTTCGAGCCCTATGTCGAGGACGGAAAAATCGACTTTGCCGCATTGATGGCAAGCCGCACGATCAAATTGGGCATGGTTGCCGAACGCAGCTATGGGGAACTGATCGACCATACCCTGCAAACTGTCGACGAAGACGCACTGGTGCTCCATTACGGTAATGACGCGACCGGTAGTCTTCTGCAAATGGAGCGCCTGGGACGTCTGCAAGCTTTTATCAGTTTCTGGCCGGAAGCGCGCTATCAAGCTATGCAACAAGGTATCAGGCCAGATGAACTGACCTTTTTACCGATCAAGGGCAACTCAGCCTATCAATTTGTCTACATCAGCTGCAGCAACTCGCCTGAAGGCAAAAAAGCCCTCGCGCAGATCAACCGCGAGATGCACGAACTACGCGAAACCAGCCTGATGGGTTTTTACGCAGAGTGGCTGGAGCCCGAGCAACGGGCACGCTACCTGGAGGACGTAAGAGCGCTGCTGGAGAACAACTGAGCACACAAAAGAAACCCCGGGCAGAGGGGGCCTGCTCGGGGTAAACATGACCACTATGGTCAGTACGCCAGCCCTTGATCACCGGAGCACAATGATCAAACCTGACGTAATGAATAAGAGTGCTGCGAACCCGTTAGGTTCCGGCATCGTTGACATGGATCAAGCAACTGTTAAGCAAAAGACGGAGTGCCTACAAACGTACGGCCGATTGCAGCATTGCGCATCGCAGCAATGACGCATGGCTCGATTCTGCCCTCAGCGACCATCAAATCCCGGCGTAGCCCGTCTACCACGTCGGTGAGCTGACGTTTGTCGCTCAGCTGATCGGCGCCGAAGGTACGCTCGATCACACAAACGCCCGCTTTATCTTTCAGAGTCACCAGACGTTCACCCCGAGTACCTGCCGGGCCAATACAGGCCTGATAAGGAGCCAGCGCTTCGCTTAGCAGTAAGCTGATATTTTCCATCCGGATCACCACTCAACAGTTTGAATGCAAAGGTGCTAACCAATGACAGTCGGCGATAGCAGAAAGTTCTTTTTATCGCCTGATCGCAGCACCTGTCTGTCATTTCGAGCATGCCTGTTGAATGTGACAAGGAAAAAACCAGAGGTAGAGGGATACGGAAAGCAGGTTCGTAGGAAAACTCAACATAATTCAGCTACGCGTCCTACAGGGTGCCTATGCTATTAATCACTGCTTTAAATCGACCCGTCATCTGTAATACCCGTCAGCCCTTTTTGATGGAGCCACCCCTTGAGCGATTCCAATCGTCGCCCGCTGCGCGTCATCGTGGCTGATGACCACCCTATTTTTTTGATTGGTCTGCGTGTTGTCCTGGAACAGGACGGTCTGGCTACCGTCGTCGCCGAGGCCCGTAATCCGGACGAACTGCTGCAGGTGCTCACGCACCATGTCTGTGATGTGCTGGTGACTGATTTCATGATGCCCGTCGAACGACAGAACGATGGCCTGCGCCTGCTACAGCGTATCCACCGGGACTTTCCGGCGCTGCCAGTGATCGTTGTGACCACGCTGAGCAATGCCGGGCTTTTTCAGTCCATGCTGAACCTTGATGTTCAAGGTCTGTTGAGCAAGGCCAGCCTTGCCGGAGAGCTGCCTGCTGCAATCAGGGCCGTGAAACACGGTAAGCTGTTTGTCGCCGATTCCGTGCGCAGGGCACTGAGAGAAGCCCTGCACCACGGGCCTGACGCGCCGTTACAGACGGAGCGATTGTCGCCAAGGGAGCTGGAAGTGCTGCGCCTGCTGTCGGCCGGTCATACGGTCGGCCAGATTGCAGCCCTGCTCAATCGCAGCAAACAGACCGTCAGTGCCCAGAAGGTGGCTGCCATGCGCAAACTCGGCCTGGCCAACGACGCTGCGCTGTTCATCTATTTGCAGGAAAGCGGCATGTCATGAGGCTGCCGATCTGTCAATGTGGCGAGCAGATGAGGGATATCACGCTCGGCAACCCAGCGCATGAACCCCGATGCGGACATCGGAGGTGCAATGAAATACCCCTGAATGGCAGGATTGCCCAGAGCCGACAGGCTGTGAAAATCTTCAATCGTCTCGACGCCCTCAACCACTACCGGCATCGACATCCGCTGCGCCATAAGCATGGCTCCCGCCACCACAGCGGACTTGCGCGCATCGTCGGCCATGCCGCGCACGAACTCGGTCGGGATCTTCAACTCGCTGAAGGGCAACTGCAGAAGTCTCTCGATATTCGAAGCGCCCATGCCAAAGTCATCAATAGACAGTTTGCAGCCCTGCATGCAAAGCCTCAGCAGGCCTTCCAGTTGCCAGGTTTCCGGGCGGGCGGCGTCCTGCTCGAGAATTTCCAGGGTCAGTGCAGTTGGCGGTACGCTATGACGCGCAAGCGCCTGCATGATCTGCTCGGCGAAATCCGGCTGCTGTAGCACCTGAGGGTCGATGTTGACGGCAATCGAGAGCGCCTCACCCTGCTCGCGCATGACTTGTGCCGAAAACTGCAGAGCCTGATCCAGCACACGCCAAGTCAACGCAATGGTCAGCGCCTCAGCGTCAATGGCCTCCATGAACCGTCCGGGAGCCAGCAGGCCATGCACTGGATGTTGCCAACGGACCAGCGCCTCGGCACCCAGCAACTCGCCTTGCAGACTGACCTTGGGTTGGAAATAGGCAACCCATTGTTCAGCAACGGACGCACCGTCTACAGGCATGCTGCCAGGCGAATCAAATAATTCCACAGCAGACAGTGCACCGAATGCGCCGTTTACCGGCGACCGCGGCGCATGCACGGCACGGCTCTTTACGTACGCCTCGAGCAGATCATATAACGCTGCAGCCGAAGCAGGTTTCTGCACATACCCCAACACCTTCAACCCTTGGCTAAGCGCCAGCTGAGCAACCCCCTCCAGCACGCAAGCAGCGGAACTGCTCACAATTATCAGCGCCCTCGCCAGTCCGTTTTCAGCCATGAAACGGATCAACTCGAGGCCGTCGGGACCTTCCATCTGCAGGTCACAGATGGCAATGTCGACAGGCCCCCGGCTTTGCAGGGAAAGCCGGGCAACCGCAACGCTGTCGGCCGCCAGCACATCGAACACCTGATTGGCGTTGAGCATCTGGTGCAGGGCCATCAGCTGGAAAGGATGATCTTCGAGAATCAGAACCTTGAGTGAGTGCACGGTCATGCCTACAGAGTCAGGGCCAGCGGCCCAGGGGAACACTCACTGTAGCTCGTCCCGAGCGCTCACCCTATAGGACATGTCCTAAACCCGCTGGCGATCCCAGAACTCTGTCAGCAAGACTCACTCGCCTGGCCCCGCAGTCCCGGGCATCGCCGACCATTGCAACTCGATATCAGCACGCAAGCCTGTCATCGCAGCCTCCAGCGCCAACCAGCGCTCTGGCGTACTGGCCACGCACTGCAGACGTACACTTTCATCCAGCGCGGCGCATGCTTTGGCCAAAGGCACCGCGTCAACCAGACTGGCCGCGCCCTTGAGCCGATGCAGACAGGCGCTCAGGGTTTGCCAGTCGTTCGCCAGCACCGCCGGCTCCAGCAAGGCGTGCTCATGCCTGAGGTTCTTCCACAACTCGCCCAACAAGCGCTGCAATTGTTGCGGATTGGCCTGAGTCATGTTTCGCAGCGTGCCGATGTCGAACGTCGGCTCACGCACCAGATCCGCCAGCTCCCGGGCCAGACGCGCCAGTGACAGCGGTTTGATCAACAGGCCATCCATGCCTGCCTGCTCACAACGTGCAGCCTCGTCGCTCATCACGTTAGCGGTGCAGCCAATGACCGGACAACGTCGGCGCTGCTCTTGCGCTTCAATCTGTCGAATGGCTTCGGTCAATGCATAGCCACTGATACCCGGCATATTGCAGTCAGTGATCACCGCGTCGAACGGTTCCTGGCGCCAGCTCGACAGCGCTGCCTTGCCGTCTTCTACCGACGCCACCTGATGGCCGAGAAACTCCAGCTGGCGAGTCAATACCAGCCGATTGGCCGACATGTCATCGACCACCAACAGGCGAAGGCTACGCGTATCCGAGGGGGTATCCGAAACGGCGTCAGAAGGCGAAAGTGCCTCGCTCACCCTGACCAGCGGCAAATCGATGGTGACCAGCGTACCCTTGCCCGGTTCACTGTGCAGACTGATGTCACCCTTCATCAACTCCACCAGTTGCCAGGTGATACTCAGGCCCAGCCCGCTTCCGCCGTAATGTGCTGCAGTGTCATCGTTGGCCTGAGTGAACGGTTGAAATATCTGTTGCTGACGCTCTGGCTCAATACCCTCACCACTGTCCTGAATACCGATCCGCACCCGCGATGAGTCAGCCGATTCAGCCGATACATCCACCCTCAGGGTGATCGCCCCTTGCCGGGTGAATTTCAATGCATTGCCCAGAACGTTATGCAGCACCTGTCGCAACCTCAGCGGGTCAAGCCAGAAATCTCCCCGCGCCTGTTCGGAGAACTCCAGTCGCAGTTCCAGCCCCTTATCCCGAGCCTGCGCCGAAAAAAGCTCAATGACGCCTTCGAAAAGAGCCTGCAAGGATGTGACGGCCAACGCCAGCTGCATACCACCCGCTTCGATTCTCGCCAGGTCAAGACTTTCGCCAATCAGTGCCACCAGCTCCGTAGCCGACCGGTGGGCCACCTGCAAGCCTTGCGACGGCATCTGCCCCTGGCGCACTGCGTATTCGCATTCCAGCTCCAGTAAACCGATGATGGCCCCCATTGGCGTGCGGATTTCATGGCTCATGCTGGCCAGAAAGATACTTTTGGCCTCGTTGGCCTGAGCAGCAAGATGCATTGCTTCCTGAAGCTGCTGCTCAAGCTGCTTGCGCTCTGTGATATCGATCCAGCCACCCAGCAATCCTTGCAACTGCCCGTCGGCGGCGAAAAAAGGGACGGTCCACTGCCAGACGTCCAGACGTTTTCCGGACAGTTCGATCGTGCGATCAGAAAAAACCGGTTGTTGATTTTCCAGCAGATTGAGGTAATCGGCATGCATCTGCTCGGCCAATGCACGCGGGATAAGATTGACATCCGTAAGGCGTCGGCCATTCATCTGCTCGAAACTGATGCTCAGGCTTTGCTCGTAGCTACGGTTGCAGGAGATCAGTCGTCCCTTGAGGTCCCGTACATAAATCGGATTGGGAATACCATCGAACAAGGCATGTTTGAAGGCCAACTGGTCATTGAGCTGCCTTTCAGCCTTGAGACGCTGGCGAATCTGCACCTTGAGACGGCTGCTCCAGGCCAGCGAAACGAGTCCGGTCAGCAAGGCCAGGGCCAGCACCCAGAATACCCATTGCGGTATACGCCCCCAGAGCGAAGGCTGAGGCAGCACCGATCCCAGCCACTTCAGACGGATTGAGCGCAACTCGGCCACCGGAAACTCTTCCAGCGCCTTGTTCAGAATACCCAGCAACTCGGGCTGGGTCTTGATCACCGAAAATCTGTCGGGTGACCATTTGCCATCGACACTGCGGGCCACCTTCAACTGCCCCGAGGGAAACAGGTAAGCGCCCACCTCATTCTGAATGGTTGCGTCGGCAACACCGCTTTCCACCAGAGCACGAGCCTGATCGTAAGTGTCCACCAACCGCAGCTGAATCAAGGGGTGCTCGCGCCTGATCAGGTCCTCGAGCGCATGCCGGGCAGGCAGTGCCAGCACTTTTCCTTGCAGGCTGTCGAGCGATACCCGGGACGAGCGCTCGGAGCGCACCACGAACATCCAGCTGTTGCCGCCGAACGAGTAGGTAAAGTCCAGAAAACGTCGGCGCTCGGCGTTTTCCGCAAGCGAGGTGTTCATCTCGGCAAGACCGGCACGCAGCATCTCGATGCTTTGCTGCGTGGAAGGTACCTCATGATGGACGAACTGCAACCCTGTCATGCGTGAGATACGGGACAGTACATCGGCGTTCAGCCCTACCCAGTGGCCGTTCTTGTCTTTGTAGATGTATGGCGGATGCTGCGTGGTGGCAATGGTCACACTCGGATGCTTCAGCAACCAGCGCCGCTCGGCACCGGTGAGGCGAATGCGCTGCCCTTCTACATCAGCGCCCAGCCCCATGGTCCAGCGACCGAGCACTTCACGACTGATAGAGGGTTCAATGCTGTCCAGCGCACGATTGATGAAAGCCAGCAAGCGCTGCTCATCATCACGCACGGCAAAGGAGAACCCTACCGGAGGCAATCGGCTTTCGAACTTGATCTGTAATCCGAGATAAGGCCGCAGTGCTGTATAGGCACGGACAATGACTTCGTTGCCGATGAACACGTCGACTTCGCCCTGACTCAAAGCCTCGAGAGCGCTGTAGAGGTTAGGCGCGATAATGAGCTCGCTGTCAGGATAAACCCGATGGGCCACATCCGAATCGGCATAGCCATCAAGCAGTACAACCTTTTTGCCGGCCAGGCCCGGCGGCGGACTCAGATCATCACCGCGACCGACGACCACTGATCGGTCGGGCATGTATTCGGTCGAGAATGACAGCCCCTTCACACCCCGTTCAAAACCGTTGGCACTAGTCAGAAGGTCTATCTTGCCGTCGCGCAGCGCCTCGATGGCCTCGTAACGTTTGGCAAACCCCGTCACCTGCACAGGGATGTTCAGCTGATCACTGACCAGCCCGAGGTAGTCGGCACTGATACCCTGATAGCGGTTACGGTCGCTGGTGATATCAATGGGTTCATAGTCGGCGATCGCGATGCCGACTCGAAGCACCTTGCGCTGGTCGAGCCATGCCCGATCCTGATCTGCGAGAGCAAGATCCGCTGAAACCACGAAGGGCGCTGTCAGTGTAAACGGCAAGCTTTGCGCTGCACCGGCCGCTCCGGCAAAAATCAGCGCCCACAACACGCATGCCATGCGCCATGCGCGACACCTCGATGTACTGCCTGTCTCCCTGACTACGCTCTGCATGCTTGCCTGCTTCACTGCAAATGACCCAACCCTATGGTTCGAAAAACCAGCGAAGTTTGGCACGTAGAAACAGAAAGGCCCGCCAAGTGGCGGGCCTAAAGTTGTTACACGACGCTTCTGTCAGAGCGGTTTGCCGCGATTGCCGTGCTGGCTGACAAACGCCTGTATGGCTTTCAGGTCATTTGGCAGCACCGTGCAGCGCTCGTCACGTTCGAATAAATCAGACAAATGTGCAGGCAGTTCAAGCGCTTTTCCTACACCGGCCTTCTCCACGGCTTCCGGAAACTTGACTGGATGCGCGGTCCCCAGAATAACCATTGGCGCGTCCAGGCTGCGACGGCATTCACGGGCCGCCTTGACCCCGATAGCGGTGTGTGGGTCCAGCAGCTCGCCAGTGCTGGCAAACACTTCGGCGATGGTCGTGCAGGTGTCCTCATCGCTGACCGCCAGCGAATCGAACAGTTTGCGGGTCTCGGTCCAGCGTTCTTCTTCGACACTGAAACCGCCCCCCTGCCTGAATGTGCTCATCAGTTCGGCAATGGCAGAGCCGTTGCGACCGTGCATATCGAACAGCAGGCGCTCGAAGTTGGACGACACCATGATGTCCATGGAAGGCGACAACGTGGCGTGCAGGGTTTCCTTGACGTACTGATTACCGCTCATGAAGCGGTGCAGAATGTCGTTGCGATTGGTGGCAACAATCAGTTGATTGACCGGTAGCCCCATATTGCGTGCCAGATAACCGGCAAAGATATCGCCGAAGTTACCGGTCGGAACCGAAAACGATACCGAGCGCGCAGGCCCGCCCAATTGCAGCGAGGCATGGAAGTAGTAGACGATCTGGGCCATTATCCGCGCCCAGTTGATCGAATTGACCGCTACCAGACGTGTACCCTTGAGGAAACCCTGGTCGGCGAAACTGGCCTTGACCATTTCCTGGCAGTCGTCAAAGTTGCCTTCTACAGCGATGTTATGGATGTTGTCGCCGAAGATGGTGGTCATCTGCCGGCGCTGAACGTCCGATACCCGATTGTTCGGGTGCAGAATGAAGATATCGACGTTATCGCACCGGCGGCAGCCTTCGATGGCCGCAGAACCGGTGTCGCCGGACGTTGCGCCGATGATCACCACGCGCTCGCCACGCTCGGCCAGCACGTAGTCCAGCAGACGACCGAGCAATTGCAGCGCGAAATCCTTGAACGCCAGCGTAGGGCCGTGGAACAGCTCAAGTACCCATTCATTGCCATTCAACTGACGCAACGGGGCTACCGCACTGTGGGCAAAGACGCCGTAAGTCTCTTCAAGGATTTTCTTGAAATCGGCATCCGGGATGCTTCCAGACACAAAAGGGCGCATCACCCGGAAAGCAAGTTCGTGATAAGGCAGACCGGCCCAGGAGGCGATCTCTTCCTGAGTGAAGCGTGGCAGGTTTTCCGGCACATAGAGGCCGCCGTCGCTGGCCAGACCAGTCAGTAGCACGTCTTCGAAATTCAATGCAGGCGCTTGCCCGCGAGTACTGATATAGCGCATGGGACCAAACCTTTGGTTTGAGCTGCAAGCTTGATGCTGCAAGCTTGAAACCACAAGCTGCAAGCTCAAGACGGGTGGCGTCTGGCCTGTAGCGTGTGGCGTGAAGCTTGAAACGGATCGCTTGCTGCTGCCTTAATTGAGATGTTCTACGCGAATACGAACGACGGGGCCAACCACGTCCTGAAGAGCTTCCAGGGCTTGAATGGCGTCATTGATGCGCTGCTCCACCACCCGGTGCGTCAACAGGATCATCGGCACCAGGCCATCATGTTCTTCGACTTCTTTCTGCATGATCGACTCTATGTTGATACCGCGCTCGGACAGGATACTCGCTACCTGAGCCAGCACGCCTGGGTGATCCTTGGCCTGGATGCGCAGGTAATAGGCGCTTTCGCAGGCTTCGATCGGCAGGATCGGATGGGCCGACAACGAGTCAGGCTGAAACGCCAGGTGAGGTACGCGGTTTTCCGGATCGGATGTCATCGCCCGGACCACGTCCACCAGATCAGCCACCACGGAAGAAGCCGTAGGCTCCATACCGGCACCGGCCCCATAGAACAGGGTCGAACCGGACGCATCGCCGTTGACCATGACAGCATTCATCACACCGTTTACGTTGGCGATGAGACGGTCAGCCGGGATCAGCGTCGGGTGTACGCGCAATTCGATACCCTGAGCCGTGCTGCGTGCAACGCCCAGGTGCTTGATGCGATAACCCAGCGCTTCGGCGTAGTTCACGTCCGCGGTGGTCAGCTTGGTAATGCCTTCGGTGTAGGCCTTGTCGAACTGCAATGGAATGCCGAAGGCAATGGAGGCCAGAATCGTCAGTTTGTGCGCTGCGTCGATACCTTCCACGTCGAAGGTCGGGTCGGCTTCGGCGTAACCCAACGCCTGGGCTTCGGCCAGCACGTCCGGGAACGTACGGCCCTTCTCGCGCATTTCGGTAAGGATGAAGTTGCCGGTGCCGTTGATAATGCCTGCAACCCAATTGATGCGGTTTGCCGACAGGCCTTCACGGATGGCCTTGATGACCGGGATACCACCAGCAACAGCGGCTTCAAAGGCTACGATCACGCCCTTTTCACGCGCTTTGGCGAAAATCTCGTTGCCATGAACCGCGATAAGCGCCTTGTTGGCAGTCACTACATGCTTGCCGTGCTCGATGGCCTTGAGAACCAGATCACGGGCTATGGTGTAGCCACCGATCAGCTCGACGACGATATCGATTTCAGGGTTGGTCGCAACGGCAAATACATCACTGGTAGTAGGCGTACCGCCGATCTGGCAATTGGGGTTTGGTGTACGAACCGCAATCTGCGCAACTTCGATTCCACGCCCGGCCCGGCGGGCAATCTCCTCGGCGTTACGCTGAAGTACGTTGAAAGTACCGCCACCGACAGTACCCAGCCCACATATGCCTACTTTGACCGGTTTCACTGATGAACTCCCCGAAAAACAGCCGAACCTGAATCGACTGTGGAAAACCGCCGCATGTCGCCATGCGACTACACATTTGACGAAATGCCGAAAGCTGGTGCCCTGCACACGCAAGGCAAGCCTGAACGCGCCGGCTTATTTGGCGCTCAGCGCCAGTTTGGCAACCTGAGCTGCAGGTTGATAACCCGGAATAACCTGACCGTCGGCGAGGACAATTGCAGGTGTGCCATTGACGCCGATCGACTGACCTATTTCATATTGCCTGCTCACCGGATTGTCGCATTTGGCAGCCTTGATATCCTTGCCGTCGACCATGCGGTCCATGGCGCTCTTGCGGTCCTTGGAGCACCAGACGGCCTGCAACTGCTCGTCACCCGGAGACCCCAGGCCCTGACGCGGGAATGCCATGTAACGGACTTCTACACCCATTTTGTTCAACTGCCCGACTTCCTCGTGCAGCTTGTGGCAATACGGGCAGGTGGTGTCGGTGAATACCGTGATGTGCGACTTGGTCTCGCCCAAAGCCGGGTAAATCACCATCTCGGAAGTCGGAATGGCATTGATGGTCTTGGAGATGGCCAGACGCTCGGTCTTCTCGGTCAGATTGACCGGCTTGCCGTTCTGCACTTGAAACAGATAGCCCTGAACCACGAACTGACCGTCGGCACTGGCGTACAGAACACGGCCGCCCTTGAGTTTCACTTCGTAAAGGCCGTTGAGCGGGCTCGGCGAGATGCTCTCGACCGGCAATTGCAGCTCCAGCGAGTCGAGCGTCTTGCGAATAGCCTGATCGGGGGCAGTATCAGCGAAGGCAGAGAGACTGAATGTGCCAGCCAGCATCAAAGCGGCGGCAGCGAAAAACTGGGGCAAACGCATGAAAACTCCTATGACGACGGACAGACCGGCAGCGGTCAGAAAAAGACGCGCCAGCCTTGATATGCGAAACCGGCAAAGCCTACCACAGAAGGCTCACGGGGCCGACTCAGACCGACGTAAGACTCTTCGTAAATTACATCCGATATCAACCACGCGGATGATGCTTCGCATGAATCTCCTGCAATCTCGCACGCGCCACATGGGTGTAGATCTGGGTAGTCGACAGATCGCTATGCCCCAGCAACATCTGCACGACCCTCAGGTCTGCGCCATGATTGAGCAAATGTGTGGCGAAGGCATGACGCAGTGTGTGCGGTGACAGGGACTTGCCGATACCGGCAACCGCCGCCTGATGCTTGATACGGTGCCAGAAAGTCTGACGAGTCATCTGATCGCCGCGAGTACTGGGAAACAGCACGTCGCTGGGTTTTCCACCAAGCAGCTCATCTCGGGCACCCCGCAGATAGCGCTCCACCCAGACGATGGACTCTTCGCCCATGGGCACCAACCGCTCCTTGCTACCCTTGCCCATGACACGCAGAACACCCTGACGCAAGTTGACCTGTTCCAGTGTCAGGCTTATCAGCTCGGTCACACGCAAACCGCAGGCATACAGCACCTCCAGCATCGCCCGGTCACGCTGACCAATCGGCTCACTGAGGTCCGGGGCAGCCAGCAGCGCTTCTACATCAGCCTCGGATAACGATTTTGGCAGCGGCTTGCCCAACTGAGGCATATCGATCTGCAGAGTAGGATCGGTTGCAATCAGCTTTTCGCGCAGCAGATAGCGGTAGAAACCGCGCGCGCCGGACAGAAAACGCGCGGTAGAACGCGGCTTGTAGGCGTTGTCTACACGCCATGCAAGATGATCGAGAATCACCTCTCGTCCGGCGCTCTGCAGCTCAACACCGTGCTCCTGCAGCCAGCCGTTGAATAGCGCAAGGTCACTGCGGTACGAGTCGCGGGTGTTATCGGACAAGCCCTTTTCCAGCCAGAGCGCGTCCAGAAACCGGTCAATCAGCGGATGGTCGATGGTAGCCATGTTTACTCAGTATGTGCGTCGGTAGACAAGGGTGAATCATCAGACGGCAGACAGCAAAAAGGCAGCCCTGAGGCTGCCTTTTTTATGCATCGAAAAACTGTATCAGGACAGTTTTTCCTTGATGCGCGCTGCTTTACCGGACAGGTCACGCAGGTAGTACAGTTTGGCCTTGCGAACGTCACCGCGACGTTTCACAGCCATGCTGTCGATTTGCGGGCTGTAAGTCTGGAAGGTACGCTCAACGCCAACACCGTTGGAAATTTTACGAACAGTGAAAGCACTGTTCACACCACGGTTACGCTTGGCAATGACGACGCCTTCGAATGCTTGCAGACGAGCGCGGTCGCCTTCCTTCACTTTTACCTGAACGACGATGGTGTCGCCCGGTGCAAAGGTAGGGATCTCTTTGGTCATCTGCTCTGCTTCGAGGGCAAGAATGATTTTGTTAGTCATGCTGGTGCTCCTAAGGTAATCCGTCTGGATCGACCATCGATACGTTAACTATCGTCCCGCTCGCGGATGTATTCCGCCAGCAGCTTCTTCTCTTCTCCAGAAAGCGAGCGGCTTTCCAGAAGATCGGCGCGTCGTTCATAGGTCCGCCCAAGGGACTGCTGTAAACGCCAACGCCGGATGTGCGCGTGATTGCCACTAAGCAACACGTCGGGAACACGCTGATCCGCATACACCTCAGGTCGGGTGTAGTGCGGGCAATCCAGCAGACCATCCGTGAAGGAATCTTCCTCCGCGGAGTCCACATGCCCTAAAGCTCCAGGCAGCAGCCGCGTAACCGCGTCAATCAGGACCATCGCCGGCAGCTCGCCACCGGAAAGAACATAGTCACCAATCGACCACTCTTCATCGACATGAGCATCAATAAAACGCTCGTCAATGCCTTCATAACGACCGGCGATGAGGATAATCGCTTCCTCCTGCGCCAGTTCGCGTACCGCAGACTGATTCAACTGGCGGCCTTGTGGCGACAGGTAAATCACCTTCGCCGCATCCCCTGCTGCTTGCCTGGCCTGAACCAGAGCATCTTCAAGGGGCTTGATCTTCATCACCATGCCCGGACCACCGCCAAATGGGCGATCATCCACAGTGTGATGGCGATCAGTGGTGTAATCCCGCGGATTCCAACAAGTAAGCTGCAACAGCCCTTGTTTCACCGCACGGCTGGTAATGCCGTATTCACTGATGGCGGAAAACATCTCGGGAAACAAGCTGATGACTTCTATGCGCAGGCTGGCCATGGCATTCAGAAGTCCGCGTCCCAATCCACCTTCATCTCGCCAGCAGCCATATCGATTGCCAACACGCATTGCTCTGTATAGGGCAACAAGCGTTCACGATCGTCCAGGCTACCCGCGCAGGGCTTTACAACCATTACATCGTTCGAACCGGTTTCGAGCAGATGATCGATTTTCCCGAGCAATTGCCCGAGTTGGTCGATGACCTTGAGGCCTTCAAGCTGGTACCAGTAGTACTCGCCATCATCCAGATCAGGGAACAGATTACGCGGCACGCAGATTTCGTAACCGGAGAGAAGACGTGCTTCCTCTCGATCATCGAGACCTTTGAGCTTCGTGACCAGGAACTTGCTCTGCAAGCGTCCACTGACCAGCTCCACCTGCTTGTCAACGCTGCCTTCGCGCCGAAGCGTCCAGGTTTTGTAGTCCAACAGGTTTCCAATCGGATCGGTAAAGGAATAAACCTTCACTTCGCCGCGAACGCCATGAACCGAGTAAATCTTGCCAATGACGATCAGATCGTCGGCAGATGCAGGCGTCGCGCTCATAAGACTCAGGCCGCGGCCTTGGTCTTGTTGTGCTCTTTGAGCAGCTGGGCAACGCGCTCGGAAGTTTGTGCACCCACGCTCAACCAGTAGTTGACGCGTTCTTCGTTAACGGACAAACGGATTTCCTGACCACGGGCAACCGGGTTGAAGAAACCAACCTGTTCCTTGTGGGAACCGTCACGAGCGTTGCGGCTGTCGGTTACGGTCAGGTGGTAAAACGGGCGCTTTTTGGAGCCGCCAAGGGCAAGACGGATGGTTAGCATTGAACATCGTTCCTGTAGTCGGTGCTGCAAATCTAAGATGCACAGCGGGCATAGGTGCCCGAAAGGCCGCATATTCTAAGGAATATCCCGACTTTTGCAAATGTCTTTTTCCGGCGCCTATCGGCATGCCTTTCAGATTTGCGAGGGAGCTGTCGGTCTGACAGCAGGTAAAAGCCCGTAAAACGCGGGCTGGCCGGGGGGCAACCCCCCGCATGAAAGCGTGCAAGGTACCTTGCACGCGACTCAATTACATTTTCGGCATGCCGCCGCCGGGGAACATCCCCCCCATGCCGCGCATCATTTTTGCCATTCCGCCCTTGGCGGAGAATTTCTTCATCATCTTCTGCATCTGTTTATGCTGTTTGATCAGACGCCCGATGTCCTGAACCTGAGTCCCCGAACCCATTGCAATACGGCGCTTGCGCGAGCCGCTGATCAGGTCCGGGTCACGACGTTCCCCAGGTGTCATAGAGTTGATGATGGCTTCCATCTGCTTGAACTGCTTTTCGGCCGCGCCCTGGGCATTACCCATCTGCGACAGGTTGACACCACCGATGCTTGGCAGCTTGTCCATGAGCCCGCCGAGGCCGCCCATGTTTTTCATCTGTTGCAACTGGTCGCGGAAGTCTTCGAGGTCGAAGCCTTTGCCTTTCTTGAGCTTTTTGGCCAGTTTGTCGGCCTTGTCCTTGTCGAGCGTCTGTTCAGCCTGTTCGATCAGGCTGAGCACATCGCCCATACCGAGGATGCGCGATGCAATACGATCAGGGTGAAACGGCTCAAGCGCCTCGCTCTTCTCGCCCATGCCGATGAACTTGATAGGCTTGCCGGTAACTGCACGGACAGACAGGGCAGCACCACCGCGAGCATCACCGTCGACCTTGGTGAGGATCACCCCGGTCAGCGGCAGTGCGTCGCCGAAAGCCTTGGCAGTGTTGGCCGCATCCTGGCCGGTCATGGCATCGACCACGAACAGCGTCTCGGCCGGCTTGACTGCAGCGTGCAGCGACTGGATCTCGCCCATCATCTCGACATCGACGTGCAGACGACCAGCGGTATCGACGATAACGACGTCAATGAACTTGAGCTTCGCTTCCTTGATGGCTGCCAGGGCGATGTCCACCGGCTTCTGGCTGATGTCGGAGGCGAAGAACGTCACGCCGATGTCGTTGGCCAGGGTTTCGAGCTGCTTGATGGCAGCAGGACGGTATACGTCGACCGACACCACCATTACGGTTTTTTTCTTGCGCTCTTTAAGGAAGCGCGCCAGCTTGCCCGCTGTGGTGGTTTTGCCCGCACCCTGCAGACCCGCCATCAGGATTACGGCTGGCGGCGTGACATTGAGCACCAGATCTTCGTTGGCTGCGCCCATCAGACTTTCGAGTTCGGCCTGGACGATCTTCACGAACGCCTGACCCGGGGTCAGGCTGCGCGACACCTCGGTGCCGACGGCGCGCTCCTTGACGTTGTTGACGAAGTCTTTGACCACCGGCAAGGCGACGTCGGCTTCAAGCAACGCCATACGCACTTCGCGCAAGGTATCTTTGATGTTTTCCTCGTTCAGCTTGGCCTTGCCAGTAACATGGCGCAGCGTCTGCGAGAGGCGGTCAGTCAGGTTTTCAAACATGCGCGATCCTTTCAGGCTCTCGTCGAACCCCGGTTGATGCGGCCCGGCCCGTAATGCAGAAATGACGCTCGGCGAGCCTGCGGCTTGAGCAGGTCGCGGATTATAGCGAAGACTCTGCCGCACGGACACCACGCAGTCTGCTTCTGTGGTCTTTCGTGATTTGCCGGTTCTATGCCAAACTCAGCGTCTTTTCAGGCCCGTCCATCAGGATCTATGTCCCCTTTGCCACCCAGCCTGCTTCCCAGCCTCGCCGCCGCCATCCTTTACGCCGCTGCGACCGTCTATCAGAGCCTGCGCCTGAGCCAGGCCGTCAAGCCCGACAAGCGGCTGCTTTGCCTGCTCGGAACGCTGGCGGTGGTCGCACACGCCATCGGTCTGTTCTCCCAACTGACGCACTCCGCCGGCCTGGGCCTGGACTTTTTCAATTCGGCCAGCCTTATCGCAGCATCCGTGATCGTCGTGACCCTGATCGCCACGTCACGCATCCCGGTGGAAAACTTGCTGGTGCTGTTGTTCCCGCTGGGAATGGTCACCGTCCTGCTCGCCCAGTTTGCCCCAAGCGGCACCGTACAGCCGATCATGGAAGAACCCGGCATCCTGAGTCATATCCTGCTTTCGCTGCTGGCTTATGGCATGTTCACCATTGCGGTATTCCAGGCGCTACTGTTGTTGTTGCAGGATTACCGGCTCAAGCACAAGCACCCTTCCGGACTGATCAAGAACTTTCCACCGCTGCAAACCATGGAAAGCCTGCTGTTCGGCTTCCTCTGGGCCGGCTGGACACTGCTCTCGCTGTCGCTGCTTTCCGGCTGGCTGTTCGTGGAGAACCTGTTTGCACAGCATCTTGTGCACAAAACCCTGCTGGCGTGCCTCGCCTGGATCGTGTTCAGCGTCCTGCTTTGGGGGCGCAACCGCCTCGGGTGGCGTGGGCACAAGGCCATTCGCTGGACTCTGGGCGGTTTCTGCCTGCTGATGCTCGCCTACTTCGGCAGCAAGCTGGTACGCGAATTCATCCTGCACATCTGACGGGCCCTGATCATGGATAATCTGCCCCTAGGCCCGCTGCTCGGCGTCCTCGCCCTACTGATGCTGTGGGCTGGCCTGCTGACATCGGTCGAAGCCGCGCATCATCAGCTCAAGGCAATGCGTGCCTCGGGTCGTCCGGAAAAGGCGATGCCCCTTCCAGAACTGGCGTTCAACCTGAACAGCCTCATCCTGGGCAATACCCTGATCAGGGTACTGATCACTGTCATCGCGACGCTGATTGCTGCCAATTACTGGTTCTACAACGGCCCGACCGTGGCATGGCTCGGCACCGTGAGCATCATGCTGGTCTTTGCCGAATACGTGCCTCGACGCCTGGCGAATCGCCACCCTGTCTCGACGCTGATGCTGGGCAATGGCGTACTGCGCATCCCGATGAAGATCCTCTGGCCGCTGGCCTATGTTTTCAACGTTCTGGCCAAGACACTGCTGCGCCCCTTCCTGTCACCTGCTGTGCAACAACAGGATCAGCATTTCGAAGACGACACGCAGAGCTCAGCCCGACACGACACCGTTCACGAGCATTATCCGCGTGCCAGTGTGCTGTCGGGCATTCGCGCACTGGACAGCATCACGGTCAACGACATCCTGATCCCGCGCAACGAGGTAGATGGCGTCAACCTGGATGAACCGATGGATCTGATCATCGAGCGCCTGATCATTTCACGCCACACACGCCTGCCGGTCTATCACAACGACATCAATCAGGTACAAGGCGTCATCAACACGCGCGACATCAGCCACCTGCTGCCCAAGGGAACCCTGACCAAGGAGCAACTACTAGCAGTTTGCTACGAACCGTATTTCGTTCCGGAAAGCACTCCGCTGCAACTGCAATTGCTGAATTTCCACAAACAACAGCGGCGTCTCGGCGTAGTGGTCGATGAATACGGGGAAGTATTGGGCATTGTCACCCTTGAGGACATCCTCGAAGAGATCGTCGGCGAATTCGAGAGCGAGCAGCGGCTCGATAACCCTCACGTCAAGCAGCAGGAAGACGGACGCCTCGAAGTGGAAGGAGCCGCGTCCATTCGCGAGCTGAACAAGAGCCTTGGCTGGCATTTGCCGTCAGATGGTCCGAAAACCGTCAACGGCCTGGTTACCGAGGCACTGGAAACCATTCCAGAGGCACCGGTCTGCCTGAGAATCGGGCCTTATCGCCTGGAAATCCTTGAGACCGAGGACAATCGCGTCAAGCGCGTGGCCATGTGGCAGAACACCCTCGTTCGCACCTTCAAATAGTTTCCTGCTCCCTGCCATTGCCTCCCGGCCCTTTCGGGTTACTCTGCTCGACGCCGCACCTAAAGCCGTACCTACAATCACAATAATGAATACTTGCCGGAGCACGGTCCTTGCCGCCCGGCGAGTCGACAGTCAGGGAATCCGCATGACCAGCACCCCGTTCTCTCGCGAAGATAATGCCGCGCACGTAAAACCGGTAAATTCGGCGACCCGCGTTGCCACCGCCAGCTTTATCGGCACGGCCATCGAGTTCTACGACTTTTATGTTTACGCGACTGCCGCCGCGCTGGTGATAGGCCCGGTGTTTTTCCCGCAGACCTCGGGCACGGCACAGATGCTGTCGTCGTTTCTGACCTTCGGTATCGCTTTTCTCGCACGCCCCCTAGGGTCGGCGCTGTTCGGTCATTTCGGCGACCGGATCGGACGTAAATCGACCTTGGTAGCATCGCTGCTGCTGATGGGGATCTGCACCACGCTGATCGGCGTATTACCCGGCTATGCCACTATCGGTGCATGGGCGCCGATTCTGCTCTGCGTGCTGCGCTTCGGTCAGGGACTTGGCCTGGGCGGGGAATGGGGTGGCGCTGCACTGCTGGCGACCGAGAATGCTCCGGAGGGCAAGCGGGCCTGGTTCGGCATGTTTCCACAGTTGGGCCCTTCGATCGGTTTTCTGGCCGCCAACGGTTTGTTTCTGGCATTGGCCATGACCCTGACGGACGAACAGTTTCGCTCATGGGGCTGGCGAATTCCGTTTTTGCTCAGCGCCGCGCTGGTCATGGTAGGGCTGTATGTGCGCCTGAAACTGGAAGAGACCCCGGTCTTCGCAAAGGCCATAGCCCGTCACGAACGCGTCAGCCTGCCAATCGTGGAAACCTTCAGCCAGCACTGGAAGCCCATGCTGCTCGGTGCGGCGTCGATGGTCGTTTGCTACGCGCTGTTTTATATCTCGACGGTGTTTTCACTGAGTTATGGCGTGGCCACACTGGGCTACACCCGTGAAACGTTCCTGGGACTTTTGTGCTTTGCCGTGCTGTTCATGGCGGCTGCAACGCCTCTGGCCGCGATGGCAAGCGACCGCTTCGGGCGCAAGCCGGTACTGATTGCGGGAGGGGTGCTGGCGATACTGTCAGGTTTCACCATGGAACCGCTGCTGACCCACGGCAGCACCTGGGCTGTGGCCTTGTTTCTGTGTATAGAGCTGTTTCTGATGGGCATCACCTTTGCCCCGATGGGCGCATTGCTACCAGAGCTGTTTCCGACGCAGGTTCGCTACACAGGTGCATCGGCAGCCTACAATCTGGGCGGAATCGTGGGCGCATCGGTAGCGCCCTTTTTCGCCCAGAAACTGGTGGCGATGGGCGGTCTGAGCTGGGTGGGCGGGTATGTGTCCGCTGCGGCGCTGATCAGCGTACTGGCGGTGTTGAGCCTGAAGGAAACGAAGGATACAGCGCTTTAAGCTGCAAGAAAGAGCAACACCCTCCTTCTTGCAGCCTGCAGCTACGGCCTTACAACCTTACGTCTACCGCTTGCGAGGCTCGGGTCGCTTTGGCCCGAGCGGCTTCGATGGACTCGTCACGCGCCAGGGCAACGCCCATGCGGCGCTGGCCATTGACTTGCGGCTTGCCGAACAGACGCAACGCCGTGTCGGGCTCAGCCAGCGCAGCGCCGAGGTTGGCAAAGGCGGTCTGAGTCGAGTGGCCCTCAACCAGAATCACCGCCGAAGCCGATGGCCCGAACTGGCGAATCAGCGGGATCGGCAGGCCGAGAATCGCGCGAGCGTGCAGGGCAAACTGGGACAGGTCTTGAGAAATCAGCGTTACCAGGCCGGTGTCATGCGGGCGCGGCGAGACTTCGCTGAACCACACCTGATCGCCCTTAATGAACAACTCGACGCCGAACATTCCGCGACCACCCAACGCCTCGGTCACCGCCCTGGCAACACGCTCGGACTCTGCCAGCGCTACCGGACTCATGGCCTGTGGCTGCCAGGATTCCTGATAATCGCCCTTCTCCTGTCGATGACCAACCGGCGCACAAAAGGTAGTACCGCCGATGTGGCGCACGGTCAGCAGGGTGATTTCGTAATCAAAGTCGATGAAGCCTTCGACAATGACGCGCCCCTTGCCAGCACGACCACCTTCCTGCGCATAGTCCCAGGCCTTTTGCACATCATCGGCGCTCTTGAGCAGGCTCTGCCCTTTGCCGGACGAGCTCATGACCGGCTTGACCACGCATGGGAAACCGAGGTCTTCGACGGCCTTGCTGTAAGCTTCGAAGGTGTCGGCAAAGTGGTAAGGCGATGTCGGCAGCTTCAGCTCTTCAGCGGCCAGACGACGAATGCCTTCCCGATTCATGGTCAGTTGCGCGGCGCGTGCCGTCGGGATCACGGTGAAGCCTTCAGCCTCGAGCTCAACCAGCGTAGCGGTGGCAATGGCTTCGATTTCCGGAACGATGAAATCCGGCTTCTCGGCTTCGATGACCGCACGCAGTGCTGCACCGTCGAGCATGTTGATTACATGGCTGCGATGAGCAACCTGCATCGCCGGGGCATTTTCATAACGGTCAACAGCGATCACTTCAACGCCAAGGCGCTGCAGCTCGATCACGACTTCCTTGCCCAGTTCGCCGCTGCCGCAGAACAGTACGCGAGTCGCGGTGGGCGACAGTGGAGTTCCGATTTGAGTCATCTCAGGTCCTCGTGAAGCAGATATCGAGGGCTGCCCGCCATACGCAAGCAACCGCTGTGGAGAAAGGCGCGCAATTTACCACGAAGCCCCGGTAAATGGGCGCTCAGCCCGGACAAGCGTTGTTACGTGCCCGCCACGCCATGATCATCCAGACAACCGTCACGCCAGCGAACTTCGACACCAGCGCAGTGAGCACGACCGGCACGGTCATGGCGTCGATCATGCCGAAGAAGATAAAGGTATCGAGCGGGATGCTGAGCGCCGAGCTGATCCACAATCGATCACGCAACGGGCGCCTGGTGACGCTGAACACCAGCCAGTCGATGCATTCGGATACCGCAAACGCCGTGGCGCTGGCCAGGGCAATGGTCGGATCGCTGGTAACGTACGAAAGCACCAGCGCCACCAGCATGGCGATGATCGCGCCATGGCCGAAGCGAATCTGCACCATATCCCGCAATACGAACACCAGCCCACCCCAGGCAGACCAGATCATGTCCAGGTGCGGCGCACTGGAAAAAGCGAAGTTGATCAGCACGACACTGCTGATGTAGGCGATCAGGAACAGCATGGAGGGTTCGGGCCTGTGCGAGCGGTTGGCAATGATAGCAAACGCGGACAGGAGACGCGCCCAAGCGTGGGCGAAAGCGCTATTTCTGACGAAGATAATGCATCGACTGCACCGGCCTCTTCGCGAACAAGTTCGCTCCCACAAAGCCCACGGATAACCTGTGGGAGCGAACTTGTTCGCGAAGGCTATATTCCAAACGCAGCAAATTCTTCTACTGCACCGGCCTCTTTAAAAGCAAGTTCGCTCCTTTAGGCCATGGGAACGTCAGCGTGCCTCGCCCACTGTCCACATCAGGCCGCTGGCTCTTGCGCGCTCGTCGCAAAGACCGAGTACCACCCGGCGCTCGTCGTTGCTCATCCTGCTCCACTGGGTGATCTCACTCACGGTTCGCTGACAACCGGTGCATATATCCTGCTCATCCAGCGCGCAAATGCTTACGCAGGGAGAGCGGACCGGCTTTTCAATCGGGGCATCGATACTCATCAGTCTTCCTGCACAGCCAGGTCACGGGCGTACCGTCGGGCGTTGTGTACGTAATGGGCGGCGCTGGCTTCCAGCATCTTCTTTTGCACATCGGTGAGTTCGCGTATCACTTTGCCCGGCGACCCCATGACCAGCGATCCGTCGGGGATTACTTTGCCCTCACCGATCAGCGAATTAGCGCCGATGATGCAGTATTTTCCGATTTTCGCCCCGTTGAGAATAACGGCATTGATACCGATCAGGCTGTAGTCATCAACACTGCAGCCATGCAACATGGCGTTGTGCCCAATGGTCACGCCTTTGCCGATACTCAATGGCGAGCCCATGTCGGTGTGCATTACTGTGCCGTCCTGCACGTTGCTGTTTTCACCGATGTGGATAAGCTCGTTATCACCACGCAACACCGCGTTGAACCACACGCTCGCGCCGGCCTCCAGCCTGACATTGCCGATCAACACCGCGTTGGGAGCGACCCAGCTGTGCAAGTCGGTCTGGACACGGGATTCCCCCAGGCGATATTTCATGCAGCCTCCTCAGGCGGGCCGTACTCATGGGTACGAGCTTTTATGGGTGACGCTTCAGATACAGGCTGCTCAGGTGGTCGAGCGTTCGGGCGGATGATGCAGGCTGATTTTGGTGTCGTACAGCACATTCACCAGTTCGACGATCATGATCGCGGTCAGCCCCCAGATCTTGTACTCGCCGTAGCGGTAGCTGGGTACGTACCAACTGCGGCCTTCATAATCGATACGGTGAGTATGCTCACGGGTGTCCTGGCGGAAGAACTCCAGCGGCACACTGAACACCGCAGCGATCTCGTCGTCATTGGGACGGTATTCGACAAAATCGGGTATCACCCCCACGTAGGGCGTGACTTTGATGCCATGTTTGGAAATCAGTGGACTGAGCGGGCCAATCACTTCGACCAGTCCGGGTGGCAGGCCGATTTCTTCCTCGGCTTCACGCAGGGCGGTAAAAATCAGATCAGGATCGCCCGGATCACGGCGACCACCCGGAAAAGCCACTTCACCGCCATGCGTCGACAGGCCACTGGCGCGCAGGGTCAAGATCAGCTCGGGTTGCTCACTGCGGGTGACAGGCACCAGAACGGCCGCCTCGGGGAATCCACGATCCATGTCGAGGGTTTCTGGCGTATGACTGACTACACGGCGAAGTAGCTCATCCAGCATGGGAAATCTCGATCTGTTGCCTGTCTGGCATCATGCACCAAAGCGACGTTGCGCCCAACCCCTTGCACTACAACTCCTGCACACGGAGGGTTGCCGAGCCGCAGCACGACAGGCCAAGATAGCGGCTGCGTTCACTATCGACTGACCCCATGAAATTTTGCAGCCAGTGCGGCAACCCGGTTATTCAGCGTATTCCCGAAGGCGACAGCCGTTTGCGGTATGTCTGCGAACATTGCCACACCATTCATTATCAGAATCCGAACATCGTTGCAGGCTGCCTGGTGACCCACGCAGGCAAGGTTCTGCTATGCCGCCGTGCCATAGAACCACGCCTGGGCTTCTGGACGTTGCCGGCCGGGTTCATGGAAAACGGTGAAACCATCGAACAGGCCGCGCGGCGCGAAACCCTAGAAGAAGCCTGCGCCACCTTGACCGAGCTGCATTTGTATACCTTGATCGACGTGCCGCATATCAATCAGGTGCACGTGTTCTATCGGGCAGAAATGGCCACTGAAGCGTTCGCCGCAGGTATCGAGAGCCTGGAAGTGCAGTTATTCGACGAAGCCGACATTCCGTGGTCGGACCTGGCTTTCATGACAGTCGGACGTACCCTAGAATACTTCTTCAAGGATCGGCGTCGGCAGGCCTACCCGGTTCATACCAGCGCCCTTCCCCCGTCACGTCCGTTGCTGGACACCTGAAAGCCAGGGTCGCACACAACATCGGCGCCTTCTTCAGAAAGAAGCGCCTTCAGGGAAATCGTAATGCGCTGGTTGCTCGCACTCTTTTGCATGTCATTCGTACCGCTTTCGCAGGCTGCGTTTACTCAGACCATCGTGCCCAAAGGCAGCGAACAGAAAATCATCAACAACAAGGTCATCAATACCGAGAGTATCGCCAGCAAGCCGATCGACAAGGTGCTGGTACTCAAGTCGGTGCGCCAGCTGCAATTGATCAGCGGCGGCGAGGCCCTGAAAACCTATCGAATTTCGTTGGGCAAGAACCCCAAGGGCACCAAGCTGCAGGAAGGCGACCAACGTACGCCAGAGGGTTTCTACTGGCTCGACTGGCGCAAGCCCAGCAACAATTACAATCTGTCGATGCACATTTCCTACCCGAACATCTCGGATTCGGCACGCGCACGTCGCGAAGGTGTGAAACCGGGCAGCATGATCATGATTCATGGCACGCCGGTGGATGAGGAGTACCCGGAATGGTATTTCCACACGCTGGACTGGACCAACGGCTGCATCGCGCTCAAGAACAACGATATGAGGGAAATCTGGGATCTGGTGAAAGACGGGACGATGATCGAGATTCGGCCTTGATCATCGGAGTGGATTAACGCACTACCGAGCGTAGTCAAGGGCGTCCGACTGCATGCCGCCGCGAGAGGCCGGTACAGCCCCTCAGAACTCTTCCAGCCGCCACACTTCGTAAGCAGGCGTTTCGTAGGGATGGCTCTGCTTGAGGGCTAACACCACTTGCTGAATCAGCTCGTCAGCGACGACCAGCTCGACCTTCCATTCTTCCACCGACTCGACCACACCGCCCTGCCCGATGAATGGCTGACTGCCATCCAGCGGCCGGAACTGCCCTTGGCCGAGCACCTGCCATGAGCAGTGATCGTAAGCGCCGATTCGCCCTGCACCAGCAGCGAATATGGCGTCTTTGACCTCGTCAACATGACTCGATGGAACAAAGAAGGCGAGCTTGTACATGCGCCTTAGTTAACCCAGGCCCGCGCATTGCGGAACATGCGCATCCAGGCACCGTCCTCGTTCCAGTCTTCGGGACGCCACGAGTTCTGCACTGCGCGGAACACGCGTTCCGGGTGCGGCATCATGATGGTCACGCGACCGTCGAGGGTCGTCATGCCACCAATACCGCGCGGCGAGCCGTTCGGATTGGCCGGATAGGCTTCAGTAATCTTGCCGTGGTTGTCGACGAAGCGCAGCGCTACAGTACCGGACACGTCCGCTTCAAGCAGCGCGTCGTCATTGCGGAACTCCGCATGCCCTTCGCCGTGAGCGATGGCGATCGGCATGCGCGAACCGGCCATGCCCTGCAGGAAGATCGACGCCGACTCCTGAACCTGAACCATGGCCACGCGCGCTTCGAACTGCTCGGAGCGGTTACGCACGAAGTGAGGCCAGAACTCGCTACCCGGAATCAGCTCGTGCAGGTTGGACAGCATCTGGCAACCGTTGCACACCCCCAGCGTAAAGCTGTCGGAACGCTCGAAGAAGCCCTGAAACGCATCGCGGGCGCGGCTGTTGAACAGTGCCGACTTCGCCCAGCCTTCACCGGCCCCCAGGACGTCGCCGTAAGAGAAGCCACCGCAGGCAACCATGCCCTTGAATTCGTTCAGATCGACACGACCGGCGAGGATGTCGCTCATGTGCACGTCGATTGCGTTGAAACCGGCCCGATCGAAGGCTGCCGCCATCTCGACCTGACCGTTGACGCCCTGCTCGCGCAGCACAGCAACCTGTGGACGGACACCGGTCTTGATGTAAGGCGCAGCGATATCTTCGTTGACGTCGAAGCCCAGCTTGACGGTCAGACCCGGGTTGTCTTCTTCCAGCAGCGCATCGAATTCCTGATCCGCGCATTCGGCGTTGTCGCGCAGGCGCTGGATCTGATAGCTGGTCTCGGCCCACTGACGTTGCAGCAGACGGCGCTGGCCGCTGAATACCGGCTCGCCATGGAAGCTGATCGACACTTCGTCGTTGTTGATCGGCTGACCGATCACCGCCACGCAATCTTCCAGACCGGCTGCGCTGAATTGTGCCAGCACCAGCGGAGTCGCGTCCTGACGTACCTGGATCACCGCACCCAGTTCTTCGTTGAACAGAATCGCGCTCAGTTCGGAAACGTTATCGGCCACGCCATCAAGGTGCAGGTTCAGACCGCAATGACCGGCAAAGGCCATTTCCAGCGTGCTGACCAGCAGACCGCCGTCGGAACGGTCGTGATAGGACAGGATATGACCGTCCGAGTTGAGGCCCTGAATCACGGCGAAGAAGGCCTTGAGGTCTTCAGCGTCATCGACATCCGGAGCAACACGGCCCAGTTTGCCGTGCGTCTGCGCAAGAATGGACGCGCCCATGCGGTTCTGACCACGACCCAGATCGATCAGGATCAGGTCAGTGATGCCTTTGTCCATGCGCAACTCGGGCGTAAGGGTCTGCCGAATGTCGAGCACCGGCGCAAAGCCAGTCACGATCAATGACAGCGGCGAAGTCACGGTCTTTTCAGTACCGTCATCGCTCCAGCGGGTCTTCATGGACATCGAGTCCTTGCCCACTGGAATGGTGATGCCCAATTCAGGACACAGTTCCATACCGACCGCTTTCACGGTGTCATACAGACGCGCGTCTTCTCCGGGGTGGCCAGCAGCCGACATCCAGTTGGCCGACAACTTGATGTCCGACAGTTTTTCAATACGCGAAGCGGCAATGTTGGTCAGTGTCTCGCCAATCGCCATACGGCCCGAGGCCGGAGCATCCAGCAGCGCCAGCGGTGTGCGCTCGCCCATCGCCATGGCTTCGCCGGTGTTGACGTCAAAGCTGGTTGCGGTCACCGCGCAGTCGGCCACAGGCACCTGCCATGGGCCGACCATCTGATCGCGAGCGACCAGGCCGGTAATGCTACGGTCGCCAATGGTGATCAGGAAGCTTTTGCTGGCGACCGCCGGGTGGCGCAATACGCGTTGCACGCTTTCTTCGATATCCAGCGTGCTCGGGTCGAAATCATCGCCCAGCTCGGCTTCGCGCTCGACCGAACGGTGCATGCGTGGAGCCTTGCCCAGCAATACTTCCAGCGGCATGTCGACCGGATTGTTGCCGAAATGGCTGTCGGTGACGGTCAGTTGCGGCTCGGCAGTGGCTTCGCCGACAACCGCAAATGGGCAACGCTCGCGCTCGCAGATAGCCTTGAAGCGCTCGAAATCCTCGACGCCCACGGCCAGCACGTAACGCTCCTGGGATTCGTTGCTCCAGATTTCCAGCGGGGCCATGCCCGGCTCGTCGTTGGGCACGTTACGCAGTTCGAAACGGCCACCCCGGTCGCCATCGTTGACCAGTTCAGGGAAGGCGTTGGACAGGCCGCCAGCACCGACGTCATGGATGAAACTGATCGGGTTACGGTCGCCCAGTTGCCAGCAGCGGTCGATGACTTCCTGACAACGACGCTCCATCTCAGGGTTTTCACGCTGAACCGAGGCAAAATCCAGATCCGCCGAACTGGTGCCCGTCGCCATCGAGGAGGCCGCACCGCCACCCAGACCGATCAGCATTGCCGGACCACCCAGCACGATCAGTTTGGAGCCCACGGTGATCTCGCCCTTCTGGACGTGGTCTTCGCGGATGTTGCCCATACCGCCCGCCAGCATGATCGGCTTGTGGTAACCACGAACCTCGTCACCGTGCGGTGTCGTAATGGACTGCTCGAAGGTACGGAAGTACCCGGTCAATGCTGGACGGCCGAACTCGTTGTTGAACGCCGCGCCACCCAGCGGGCCTTCAATCATGATGTCCAGCGCGGTAACGATGCGCTCGGGTTTGCCGTATGGCACCTCCCAGGGCTGTACGAAACCGGGAATCTGCAGGTTGGACACGGTGAAACCGGTCAGACCCGCCTTGGGCTTGGCACCACGACCGGTTGCGCCCTCGTCGCGAATCTCGCCACCGGAGCCGGTCGCGGCACCAGGAAACGGCGCAATGGCGGTCGGGTGGTTGTGGGTCTCGACCTTCATCAGAATGTGCACAGGCTCCTGAACCGCGCCGTACTGACGGGTTTCAGGGTCCGGGAAAAAGCGACCGGCGACATTGCCGACGATCACCGAAGCGTTGTCCTTGTAAGCGGACAGCACGCCTTCGCTGTGCATCTGGTAGGTGTTCTTGATCATGCCAAACAGGCTTTTTTCCTGGCTCTGGCCATCGATGTCCCAACTGGCGTTGAAAATCTTGTGGCGGCAATGCTCGGAGTTCGCCTGGGCAAACATCATCAGCTCGATGTCGTGCGGGTTGCGCCCGAGACCGTTGAAGCTGGTGATCAGGTAATCGATTTCATCTTCAGCGAGGGCCAGGCCCAGATCGACGTTGGCTTTTTCCAGCGCCGCGCGGCCGCCACCCAGAATGTCCACGGCCGTCAGCGGTTTAGGCTGAGCGTGGCTGAACAGGCCGGCAGCCTGCTCGTGGTCGCCCAGCACCAGCTGCGTCATGCGGTCATGCAGGCTGTCCGCGATTGCCTGAGCCTCGACTTCACTGAACTGCCCCTCTACATAGAAGGCAATCCCGCGCTCGATGCGCTGGATTTTTGTCAGGCCGCAATTACGGGCGATGTCGCTGGCCTTGCTCGACCAGGGTGAAATAGTGCCAAAACGTGGCAACACCAGAAACAGACGGCCGCTCGGCTCTTGAACCGGCACGCTGGGGCCGTATTTCAGGAGACGGTCGAGAACCTGCTGTTCTTCGCTGGTCAGAACGTCGTTGACGTCAGCGAAGTGAGCGAATTCGGCGTACAAGCCACTGACAGCTGAAACTTTTTGTTTCAGTTGTTCTAGTAATTTGCTGTGGCGGAAGGCAGAAAGGGCAGGAGCACCGCGCAGGATCAACATCTTCGGGACAGCCTCGAGAAGGGGGTGTGCTTTGAGGCCGGGTATTCTAGCCTAAAGCGGGCCTTTGATCACCCAAAACGGCGGCATCCGGTGCGCCCGAATGTCGCCCCACACCAAAAAAGGCCGGAAATACCTGTAAAACCCCTTCGCCTATCAGACGCAGGCGTCACTGTCGAGATATGGCGCCCGGTGCGCTTTGCGTATACTGCACCGATGTTCTTCAGACCAGATTTCCGCCCACGTTGCGCCAAGTGGCTCATCGCAACCGGACTCTTCCTGATGCTCGGCGCCTGTGTGGAGAAACCCACCACACTGGAACGAGTCAAGGAGGACGGTGTACTGCGGGTGATCACCCGTAACAGTCCGGCGACTTATTTTCAGGACCGCAACGGTGAAACCGGTTTTGAATACGAGCTGGTCAAGCGCTTTGCCGAAGACCTGGGCGTCGAACTGAAGATCGAAACGGCTGACAACCTTGACGACCTTTTCGATCAGATGAACAAGCCAGGCGGTCCGGTGCTCGGTGCCGCTGGCCTGATCGAAACGCCGAAACGCAAGCAACAGGCGCGTTTCTCGCATTCTTACCTGGAAGTAACTCCCCAGGTTGTCTATCGCAACGGCCAATCACGCCCGACCGACCCTGGCGATCTGGTGGGCAAACGCATCGTGGTTCTGAAAGGCAGCGCGCATGCCGAACAGCTGGCGGCGCTCAAGGCGCAGAATCCAGCCCTTGAATATGAAGAATCGGACGCGGTCGAGGTCGTCGATCTCCTGCGCATGGTCGATGAAGGCCAGATCGACCTGACCCTGGTCGACTCCAATGAACTGGCGATGAACCAGGTCTACTTCCCCAACGTGCGTGTAGCCTTCGACCTGGGCGAAGCCCGTGAACAGCGCTGGGCAGTTGCACCGGGCGAAGACAATAGCCTGCTCAACGAAATCAATGCGTACCTGGACAAGGTCGAGAAGAACGGCACACTGCAACGCCTGAAAGATCGTTACTACGGTCACGTCGATGTGCTTGGCTACGTTGGCGCTTATACCTTCGCCCAACACCTGCAGGAGCGCCTGCCCAAATACGAGAAACACTTCCAGACATCGGCCAAGAAAGAACAGGTCGACTGGAGATTGCTGGCCGCCATCGGCTATCAGGAATCTATGTGGCAACCCGCCGTGACGTCAAAAACCGGGGTGCGCGGCCTGATGATGCTGACCCAGAACACCGCTCAGGCCATGGGCGTGACCAACAGGCTCGATGCCCGCCAGAGCATTCAGGGCGGAGCCAAGTATTTTGCCTACGTGAAAGATCAGCTGGATGACAAAGTTCAAGAGCCTGATCGCACATGGCTGGCTCTGGCGTCCTACAACATTGGCAGCGGTCACCTGGAAGATGCGCGCAAATTGGCGGAAAACGAAGGGCTGAATCCAAATAAGTGGCTGGACGTTAAAAAGATGCTGCCGCGTCTGTCACAGAAAAAGTGGTACAGCAAAACGCGTTACGGTTACGCCCGAGGCGGTGAGCCGGTGCATTTCGTTGCCAACATCCGTCGTTATTACGACATTTTGACCTGGGTCACGCAGCCTCAGTTGGAGGGCAGTCAGGTCGCCGATGGCAACCTGCATGTTCCCGGTGTCGACAAGACTCAGCCGCCGGTGCCGCCAACCCCCTCTGCACCCGCTTCCAGCAGCCCGGACAAGCCGGCGCTCTAAACGTCGCCCTGATTTTTGCCTGCGTCCCTGGCCGACCGGCGCATCCTGAAAAACTCACTCAGCATTGCACCGCACTCCTCGCCCAGCACACCGCCCTCAAACAATATGCGGTGATTGAGAAAGCCCTGACTGAAAAACTGCCCCTGGCTTTGGACGATACCTGCCTTGGGTTCAAGCGCGCCGTAAACCACGCGCGCCACCCGGGCGTGCACGATCAAACCTGCACACATACTGCACGGCTCCAGCGTCACGTAAAGGGTGCTGCCCGGCAGACGATAATTGTCCAGCGCCTTGGCGGCATCACGAATAGCGACCATTTCGGCATGCGCACTGGGGTCGCTGCCACTGATCGGGCGATTGTAACCACGGCCGATGATCTCGCCGTTCTGCACCAACACGGCACCGACCGGCACCTCACCCAGCAGCGCGCCTTGCGCGGCAAGCGCCAGCGCCTCACGCATGAAGTCCTGATCCTTGCTGCGATCAATAATTTGCGGCTGGCGCATCACGCCACCTCGATGGCGGCCATCAGGCCGGTTTCCATGTGATCGATCACATGGCAGTGGAACATCCATACGCCGGGATTATCCGCCACCAGCGCCACCCGCGCTCGCTCGTTGCGGCCGAGCAGGAACGTGTCGGTAAAGTACGGAATGATCTTGCGGCGATTGGACGCAATCACCTTGAAACTCATGCCGTGCAGGTGAATGGGGTGCTGATACTGGGTCATGTTTTTCAATTCGAAGATGTAGCTCTTGCCCAGTTTCAATCTGGCGATAGGCCGATCGGCACAGGTCTTGTCGGTAATATCCCAGGCTTCGCCGTTGATTTGCCACAGGCTGGGCGGCTTGCCATTGTCGGTGTTGACCGACATCGAGCCCACCCATTCAAAGTTGAAATTGATCTTCTCGGCGCTATCCATATCAGGCTCAGCCACGGGGTTGGCCGGCAACTCCGGCGGCCACTGGCCAGGCGTATCATTGTTGGCGACCGAACGAAACGTCCCCAGGCGCACCGGACCGTTACGCAGCGAGATTTCCTCGCCCGCCGGCGGGGCCTTGATCGCCAGACAGATGCGCATGCCCGGCCCCAGCCAATATTCGTCGCCAAACGGACGCGGCTTTACAGGGTTGCCATCCAGCGCATAAATCTGCGCTTCGGCGTCCGGCAGGTTGAGTCGATAAGTCACGGTATTGTCGAGGTTGAGCAAGCGCACGCGCGTGATCTGCCCGGCCGGCAATTCGATCACCGCCTGCGGAATGCCGTTCAGCGTTGAAAGCCGCCCCGCCGTACCCTCACGCGCCGCTTCACGCAGCACGCTGAACTCGGTAAATGCGCCCTCTTCGTCCACATGCCAGCTTTTCAGACTGACCGTGCGCTCGTAAGCAAAACCGGTCGGCTCCCTCTCTTCGACGATCAGCGGCCCGACCAGCCCGCGGCCCAGCTCTTCACTGCTGCTGACATGCGGGTGATACCAGTAGCTACCCGCGTCCGGCACACGGAATTTGTAATCGAAATATTCACCCGGCTTCACTGGCAACTGCGAAACGTAAGGCACGCCGTCCATTTCCAGCGGCAAGCGGATGCCATGCCAGTGAATGGTCGTCTCGACCGGCAACTGATTGATGAAGCGCAACCGCAGCCACTCACCCTGGCGTACGCGCAACTCGGTGCCCGGCGCAGAACCGCCGAAGGCCCAGGCAGGTGTCTTGTGGCCAGAAACCAGCTCTATATCCAGTGGCGCGGCGATCAGCACAAAGTCAGAGCCAGCTTCAGACTCGCGCCGCCCCATCCAGTAACGCGAAGCACCACCTGCGCCAAGGCCGACTACAGCAAGACCGGCAATGCCTGTGAGGATCTGACGACGGGTGAAGGACATGAACGGCGGGACCTCGAAAACGACGACTGAGCGCATCTGCGATGCAAATGCGAGGGGCGAATACGATACACCTGCATTTGGGGAAAGATAAGGGTGGGTTGCGGTTGGCAATAAAGAGGTGAGAAATCGAGAAAGGTTCGACGCAGGCCCGATCACTGCCCCTTTCGCCGATCAATCTTCTATCGTCAAGCGCGCCAGCCAGTACAGGTTGACGCGAAAGCCAGACAGTGGCATTTTGATCGCACGACCAAATTTGGATCCAAAATTAACAGCAACCTTCTGGAAATAGGCTAGGGACGACGATGTCATTTTCAAAAGCCTGGCTAAATGCCTTGTACCAATCAGAGATAGAAGATCGCGTTTTAAATGATCACAGGACAACGGAAACGACGTATTTAGGATGGAGTCGAAAAACTATATTTAACGATGTTATCGTCGGCGGCCAAGCTGATTTTGATCAACCTATCGAGCACCTTTCCGCCTACGACAGAGCGTTGCTCTACGCAAAATACAATCAGGTTCGTCATATTGACGAACTATGTTGCGCATTTGATCAATTGCTAGGTGATATAGGCTATGGAAATCCGATAATGTTTGATCTGGGCTGTGGACCATTCACGGCGGGCCTGTCTCTAGCCAATGCGCTTGGTAAAGAAAAGATTTTTAGCTACTACGGGGTAGATTGCTACCAATCAATGCGAACACTTGGCTCACAGATGGCAACGGCTGCTCGCGCGAGCAAAGAACTTCATCCGATGACAACTTATGAATTTACAAATGATATTGATAAAATAAAATTTGAAAACATCAGCGGTAATCTCACGATTTTCGTTGCATCCTATCTGCTGGCCAGCCCTTCAATAGATTCGGCGCTTCTTGCACAAAAAATCAACCGCGTTCATGGAAACGCTAGCTTAGGGCCATCTGCAGTGCTTTACACTAATAGCGCGCGCCCTGAAGCACGGCAAAAATTCCCAATTTTCAAGAAAAATCTTGAGGCCGCTGGCTACAAGACGATTATCGACACTACTGAATTATTTACTGCAACCTCAAAAACTCATATAAAAATACATTATGCGCTCTTTTTCAAGCCCGCCAATTCAAGTATACGAAGGAAATAATGAACATGAAGCTACCGCTACTCGACGACCTAATTGATGAGCAATTAAATGTTTACGAAGCTAGCTTAAAGGAAAATCTTTTTGTCCTAGGGCCGCCCGGCTCTGGAAAAACAACCATGGCCGTACATAGAATAAAAAGACTTCTTGGTATTGGAAGCAGCGCTATTCTCTTAACCAAAAACAGAATGCTTGCAGCTCTCGCTGGTCAGCTAGGCGACAACTCATTCACTACTTTGACAATGAACAGCTTTATCACATCCGAATTCCACAGACGTTTTGGGCGCAACGCACCCGAACCGAAGCCTTTCGTGTACAGCTGGCAAGAAATTATGGATGAGTACGAAAAAGCGAGAGTGACGCCGACTTTAGACCACCTAATAATAGACGAGGGGCAGAATTTGCCCAGCGCCTTTTATGCATGGGCAGTGCGTTTTGGCGCAAAAAATGTAAGCGTCTTTGCAGATGAAGATCAAACAACTCTACCTCAGCGCGCGAGCATTGAGGAGATTTGCGCAGCCCCCATGCCAGAACCAATTCGGCTTTCGGAAAACCACCGAAACACTCAAGAAATTGCTCGTGTAGCAGAACATTTCCATAAATCACGAACTCTCCCCGCCGCAATCGTCAGACGCCCACGTAGCGGTAACATTCCGACCATAGAAAAGGTAAAAATGTGGTCCGAGGTCGTTACTTTGGTCAAAATCCGCCTTAAGAACCGTGGCGAATCGATCGGTGTTATCGTAAGGCTCGCAAATGAGGCGGAAGCTCTGAAAAGCATGCTGCAAAAGGAGCTGCCTTCTTCGCGCATTGATGCGTATACCAGCAGAAATAAATCTGGATCAGAAAAAAATATTCATCTGATGACTCCAGGTGTGACCGTGCTCACCGGGGAGTCAGCGATAGGCCTTGAATTTGAGACCGTCTACTTGCAAGATCTAGCTCGCTCATTGCCTTGTGCCCAGCCTGACCAGTACCGACGGCTCTATATGTTGTGCGCACGAGCTCGCGATAACCTTGTGCTCATTGATGGCCCATCGGCTTTAACCGCTAGTCAGTACGACAGCCTTCCGGACAAGATCCTACTACTACGATGATTCCTAAACCGCCTCAGCCGATGACACTCCCCCTGCAGTTCGATGCCGAACTCACTGCGCCGGGCACTGAAATCACGCCCCCTGCTTCAGAGTCCTTGCCCCAGCTTCTCGCGCTGTCATTTGATCATCGCGCTTGGCTGAGCCTTTTGGCTGAGTCTTGGTGGCCGGTCAGAAGAGAAGCGTGCATGGTCAGGTTGGGATCAGGAAAACCAGTTAAGTCAGCCATACCCAATGGGCGCTATGAAGTTATAGTCTGGCTTGATCCAGAGCTACTTCCGAGCAATGTCAAGGTTTTGACACGACGTAAAGGTAAGTGGGTGAACGTAGCGCTCAGCGGTTTGAACGGAAAAGACCAGCAAATCGTATGGCCTGGACCCATCCCATTATTTGCGGTTACCCACTTTTCTGTTTCAGCCCCTGACATAGCAGAAAATCTGATAGGTCTCGCGCAGGGCTTCGCTAATATTGTACTTCCGCCACAGCCTATCACTGTCGAAGTAGCTAATTACTTTGAGCCGAAGGACTTGGGCGAGCGAGCGCCGAGAGATGCATTCCAGCCACCAGAACATTGGAATTCGCTACGAGGTGCCGCAGCAATGGCAATTTGGGGGGTTCCAAGCATCGCGCCGTGGGTAGATTTGCTGTGCAAATGGCTTGCCAATGAAAAAGCATCAGCAATCGCAACGCATCTGGAAGCCCCATGGCTAGATACGCCGCCTTGGCTACTTTCAAAATCAGAAACATCGACAGCTGAATGTGGCGCCCTTTGGTTAGCGATGATCGATGTTTTCTCTCGTTCGAATATCCGGGAGTCCTGGCGACCGGATGAGCTTCTCGAAGCTGTTTTCGATCTTGCGAGAAAGACTGATCATCGAATCGAACGACTTGATGCTCTACTGCATGAGACAGGTGAAATACTCGAAGACAAACGCACAGTAAACTTAGATCAAGCTAGTACTGACCCAATAGCCCTTGTCTTGCAACTTGTACTTTTACGCCCCAAGCCTGAACACTTCATAACATGGAAAGCTGAATTTCCTGCTTTGCCACCCGCTATTTGGTGGAGCGGTGTAATTTTATCTGGCTTGATTAACGGGTATCGAAATCTGGAGTCTCGCTTCCGCGGGACAATCATTGCGGAAAAAACGGCCTCTATTACGACTTGGCAGGGAGCTTCTACATCTAGTAAATGGCCAGCAGATATGCTCCCTAGCCCCACATTCTCTCGTTCTACAGAAAAAATAAAACTGCAATCAGGTAGCGCTTTAATTTTTGAAAAGAAGCTAGGACGCCGAGGAGCATGGTACGACGCAGACTATTCTCTGCCTGAGGTGACTGCGGCGGCATCCGCTATAGCTGAGGAACAGGGCGTCAAATCTTTTAATTTAATCGTAGCTGTCGAAAACTGTAGGATTGCATTTTCCGGCGATGGAAGCCTTGTAATGCGGGAAATGCCAAAAACGCTGGAAGCCTCAGGAAAAGTTTTTCTGGAGCTTCCAGAGTCAGTAAAGTTTGATCGGCACTTTAGCAGTGACCTCTTCAAAAAATGGATTACAACTGGAAAAATCACAAGAAAACTTCCGCTTCCGCCAGGAGGTGTAGCATCGAAAACAGCAGAATTAATGCCTGTGGGCCTGATTATAGCCGAAGAATTCCTCACAAGTAACGAAGAAGAACGGTTAATCGAACTCGTCGATAAAGCCCCATGGCTAGATACTTTATCAAGGCGAGTACAACATTATGGCTGGAAGTACGACTACTCTTCGAGAAAAGTACTTAAATCAAGCTATCTTGGTGCTCTTCCTGAATGGGCTCAAACCCTTGCAGAGCGCCTAGTTGCCGAGAATCTTATGCCAGAGCTTGCGGATCAGGTCATCGTTAATGAATACCTGAAAGATCAAGGTATAAGTAAGCATGTCGACTGCCCTACATGCTTTAAAGGACCTATCGTTACTATCAGTCTCTGCGAATCGTGGCGAATGCTCTTCCGCCGAGGAAAAGATAAGTTTGAGACGACGCTCTACAGGCGTAGTGCAGCATCACTTAATGGACCAGCCAGACATGAATGGACTCACGAGATTCCTAGCAGGAAATTTGAAGGCGCGAGTCCAAGAGTTCGACGCATATCGCTCACATTCAGAAAAGTGGACGCTTCAAACTTAATCTGATTTTCTACAGTCGATAAAAACCCAGCTTAGCTGGGTTTCTATTACTACCTAAGCAACGCTAAAATCATTCCCACTCAATCGTAGCCGGCGGCTTGCTCGACACGTCATAAGTCACCCGCGAAATCCCTTCGATCTCGTTGATGATCCGACCGCTTACCGTCTCCAGCAGCTCATAAGGCAGGTGCGCCCAGCGAGCGGTCATGAAGTCGATGGTTTCGACAGCGCGCAGCGCGACGACCCAGGCGTAGCGGCGGCCGTCACCGACGACGCCGACTGATTTGACCGGCTGGAACACTACGAACGCTTGGCTGACTTTGTGATACCAGTCGGCCTTGCGCAGTTCTTCGATGAAGATGTGGTCGGCACGACGCAGGAGGTCGGCGTATTCCTTCTTCACTTCGCCAAGGATGCGTACGCCAAGGCCTGGGCCGGGGAATGGGTGGCGGTAGACCATGTCGTACGGCAGGCCGAGTTCGAGGCCCAGGCGGCGGACTTCGTCCTTGAACAGCTCGCGCAGTGGCTCTACCAGTTTGAGGTTCATTTCTTCCGGCAGGCCGCCCACGTTGTGGTGCGACTTGATGACGTGGGCCTTGCCGCTTTTCGCGCCGGCCGACTCGATGACGTCCGGGTAGATGGTGCCTTGCGCCAGGTACTTGATGTTATCCAGCTTGCAGGACTCGGCATCGAATACGTCGATGAAGGTGCGGCCGATGATCTTGCGCTTTTTCTCTGGATCGCTCTCGCCTTCCAGGTTGTTCAGGAACTGCTCTTCGGCGTTGGCGCGGATCACCTTGACGCCCATGTTCTCGGCGAACATGGCCATCACCTGCTCGCCTTCGTGCAGGCGCAGCAGGCCGTTGTCGACGAATACGCAGGTCAGTTGATCGCCGATGGCCTTGTGCAGCAGCGCCGCGACCACGGAGGAGTCAACGCCGCCGGACAGGCCCAGCAGGACGTTGTCAGTACCGACCTGATCGCGAACCTGAGCGATAGCGTCTTCAGCAATCTTCGAGGGGGTCCACAGTGCTTCACAGCCGCAAATGTCGAGGATGAAGCGCGACAGGATGCGACCGCCCTGCTTGGTGTGGGTCACTTCCGGGTGGAACTGCACGCCGTAGTAACCGCGAGCGTCGTCAGCCATACCGGCAATCGGGCAGCTCGGGGTACTGGCCAGAATGTGGAAGTCTTCCGGCAGTTTGGTGACCTTGTCACCGTGACTCATCCATACGTCGAGGCCAAACAGGCCGTCGGCGTCGATATGGTCTTCGATACCATCGAGCAGACGGCTTTTGCCGACTACGTCAACGCGCGCGTAGCCGAACTCGCGCAGCTCAGAACCAGCAACCTTGCCGCCCAACTGCTCGGCCATGGTCTGCATGCCGTAGCAGATACCGAAAACCGGCACACCCAGGTCAAATACCGCCTGCGGGCAGCGCGGGCTGTCGGCTTCGTGTACGGACTCGGGGCCGCCGGCGAGGATCACGCCTTTTGGAGCGAATTCGCGAATCGCTTCGTCGTCCATGTCAAACGGATGCAGCTCGCAATACACGCCGATTTCGCGCACGCGGCGGGCGATCAGCTGGGTGTACTGGGAACCGAAGTCGAGGATCAGGATACGGTGGGCGTGAATGTCGAGGGCCATGACTCATTCTCGTCAAAAAACAGAAACGACACGGGGCTGCGTCAACAGCCCCGGCTATGAAACTTGTTGGCCTGCATCGTGGCACACACCCCGATGCAGTCCGGATCAACCAACGCGATAGTTAGGCGCTTCCTTGGTGATCTGCACGTCATGGACGTGGGATTCAGCCATACCGGCACCGGTGATGCGAACGAACTCGGGCTTGGTGCGCATCTGCTCGATGTCGGCACTGCCGGTGTAACCCATGGAGGAACGCAGGCCGCCCATCAACTGATGGATGATGGCCGACAACGGACCTTTATAGGCCACACGACCTTCGATACCTTCCGGTACCAATTTCTCGGCACCTGCAGACGAATCCTGGAAGTAGCGATCGGACGAGCCTTGCGCCTGGGACATTGCACCCAGCGATCCCATGCCGCGATAAGCCTTGTAGGAGCGCCCCTGAAACAGCTCGATTTCGCCCGGCGCTTCTTCGGTACCGGCGAACATCGAACCCATCATCACGCAGGAGGCACCGGCCACGATGGCCTTGGACAGGTCACCGGAGAAGCGGATACCGCCGTCGGCGATCATCGGCACGCCCGTGCCTTCAAGGGCAGCAGAGACGTTGGCGATGGCGCTGATCTGCGGCACGCCGACACCGGCAACGATACGCGTGGTGCAGATGGAGCCCGGGCCGATACCGACCTTGACGGCATCGGCACCTGCAGCAACCAGCGCTCTGGCAGCCTCACCGGTAGCGATGTTGCCGCCGATGACCTGTACCTGAGGGAAGTTTTCCTTGACCCAGCGAACGCGGTCGATCACACCCTTGGAGTGACCGTGAGCGGTGTCGACCACGACAACGTCAACGCCGGCAGCAACCAGCGCGGTGACGCGCTCGCCAGTGTCCTTGCCGGTACCGACTGCAGCGCCGACACGCAGGCGAGCCTGATCGTCCTTGCTGGCCAGCGGGTAAGCCTTGGCTTTTTCGATGTCCTTGACGGTCATCATGCCCTTGAGCGCGAAGTTGCCGTCGACGATCAGGACTTTTTCAAGCCGGTGCTTGTGCAGCAGTTCGCGCACTTCGTTCTTGTCGGCGCCTTCACGCACGGTGACCAGACGCTCTTTGGGCGTCATCACTTCACGGACCGGGACATCAAGACGGTTTTCGAAGCGTACGTCGCGGGACGTCACAATGCCGACCAGGTCGCCATTGTGCAGGACCGGTACGCCGGAAATGTTGTGCATGCGAGTGAGTTCGAACAGATCGCGGACAGTGGCATCGGCTTCGATCGTGATCGGATCCTTGACGACACCGGCCTCGAACTTTTTGACCTTGCGCACTTCGGCAGCTTGCTGCTCGATGGTCATGTTCTTGTGGATGATACCGATACCGCCTTCCTGGGCCATGGCAATCGCCAGACGGGCCTCGGTGACTGTATCCATTGCAGCAGAGACCAAAGGTATATTCAGCTCGATGCCACGGGTCAAACGGGTTTTCAGACTGACTTCGTTAGGAAGCACCTCGGAATAACCGGGCACAAGGAGAATGTCGTCGAATGTAAGGGCTTCTTGACTGATACGCAGCATCGCGGGGGCTCCCGGGCGGGAAATTGGAAGCGCGCCATTATACCTACAGACCCCGCCCGGCTCAATGTAAACCTCAGCCTATTATCAAAGCTGTTTATAGACGCACATGAACGAAAGACACTGGGCGATCAAGACGTTCGGCGAAGTCGTCCAGAAAGGACTGCGCGAACGAAGCATCCAGCCAGTTATTGAAGATGAAACCCAGGTTGGAAAACCCGCAGGCATCCAGAAAGAGAAAGCCGTTGATGTCATCTTCATGGCGACATTCGGGGCACGTGAAGTTATCCGTGTGGCCGGGCATCCAGTCTTCCAGGCTATCGAACAGCGCCTCCCCCACTTCGCGACGACACTCCGGGCAACCGGCCTCCTCGGCAAAGTCGTTCAGGGGGGTATAGATGCAGCGTTTGGTGACAACTTCCAGACCGTTGACCGTTTGCCCGAACGGCAACGCATCGGGCTTCTTCACCACCCGCTTCGCTCCGGGTGCCACCGCGTAGGCCATCTTGTTATAGGTCCGCCCACAGGTCGTCAGCTCCGGCTCGACCACATCGAGTTTGACCAGCCAGCGCAGGATCAACCGCGCTCGGGCTTCGTGCCCGGGGAACGTGGAGATTTGCGGGACGATAATGCTTTGGGTGTTCATAACGGAGCGTCGCTTAAAACTGTTCGAGGCCGCAGCTTAATAGGCTGATGATTCTGGTCAAGGTGAAATCCTGCTCGAAGCGGCGATACAGACCCGTGCGCCAGACCTGCATTGCCATTATGATGCCCGACATGATCAAAGACCCTTTCGCAAGACTCGGCCTCGACCGGGAAGTCCTTACTGTCAGCCAGCTGAACGGCCGTGCGCGGGTGTTGCTGGAGGACGTGTTCAGCAGTATCTGGGTCGAAGGCGAGATTTCCAATCTCTCGCGTCCGGCTTCGGGTCATGTGTATTTCACGCTCAAGGACTCTGGTGCGCAGGTGCGCTGCGCGTTGTTCCGGCAGAGCGCAGCCCGCGTGCGCCAGGCGCTCAAGGACGGCTTGCAGGTCAAGGTGCGCGGTAAGGTTTCGCTATTTGAAGGCCGCGGCGACTATCAGTTGATTCTCGATACAGTGGAACCTGCCGGTGATGGTGCATTGCGCCTGGCGTTCGATGCATTGAAGGCCAAGCTCAGCGACGAAGGCATGTTCAGCGCCGAGCGCAAGGTCGCTCTGCCACTGCACCCGCAACGTATCGGTATCATCAGCTCACCGACCGGTGCGGTGATACGCGACATCATCAGCGTGTTCCGCCGTCGCGCACCACGGGTCGAGCTGACCTTGATTCCCACAGCCGTTCAAGGCCGCGAGGCGATCAACCAGATTGTCCGCGCACTAAAGCTGGCCGACAGCAGAGGCTTCGATGCGCTGATCCTGGCCCGTGGCGGCGGCTCGCTGGAGGACCTGTGGTGCTTCAACGAAGAAGCCGTCGCCCGCGCCATCGACGCCTGCGTGACGCCGATTGTCAGCGCTGTCGGGCATGAAACCGATGTTTCCATCAGCGACTTTGTCGCCGACGTGCGCGCTCCGACGCCCTCCGCCGCCGCTGAACTGCTCGCCCCGGATTCCAGCGACCTGCATCGGCGCGTCGACAACCTGCACCGGCGACTGGTGAGCCGCATGCAGGATCGCCTGATGCGCGAGCGGCTGCGTCTTGAAGGTATTTCACGGCGTCTGCGTCACCCTGGCGAACGGTTGCGCCAGCAGTCCCAACGCCTGGACGATCTGGACATGCGCCTGCGCCGCGCCTTTGAACAGAACATGCATCAACGTCAGGTGCGTCTTGCCCACATGGAAAGCCGTCTTGCGGCCCAGCATCCAGGGCGAACCCTGGCCTTCCTGCGTCAGCGTCTGGATGCGTTGGCCGAGCGGCTGCCGAGAGCCATTCGCGATCAGATCAAAGCGCGCAAGCTGCAGCTGCAGAGTCAGGTGCAGACCCTCAATGTCGTCAGCCCGCTCGCCACACTAGGGCGCGGCTACAGCATCCTGCTCGACGAGCGCGGTCATGCGATCCGTAACGCCGCACAAACCAGGACGGGCCAGCGACTTACCGCCAGGCTCGGCGAAGGCGAACTGCAAGTACGTGTCGAAGACAACCACCTCACACCCGTGACCCTTTCCCTTCTGGACTGACTGCCTGATGCTACGTCTTATCGCCCCGCTGTTCGCGCTACTGCTATGCCTGCCCGCCCACGCCGACAGCTTTATTACCCGCGCCCTCGACAAACCGGTGCCCGGCGGCGTGGCCGTTATTGATCTGGGCACAGGTGCGCAAGCGCCAAGAGCCACCTATCAAGGCAAACCGGTGCTGGTGGTCCAGGAACAGGGCACGCGCTGGCTGGCGATCGTCGGCATTCCACTGACCGTCAAGCCCGGTACTCAGCAAATCACCTCCGGCGGGCGGGCACTCAACTTTACGGTTGGCAGCAAGAAATACCCGGAACAGCACATCACCCTGAAGAACAAACGTCAGGTCAATCCCAACCCCGAAGACAACAAACGCATCGAAGGCGAACTGGCTGAACAGCTACGCGCCTACCGCAGTTTCAGCCCCGGCACGCCGAGCAACCTGATTCTGGACAAGCCGGTCAACGGCCCGCTGTCGAGCAAATTCGGCGTACGCCGCTTCTTCAACGGCGAGGAACGCAACCCGCATTCAGGGCTGGATTTCGCCGTACCGGCCGGCACACCGATCAAGTCACCAGCAGCAGGCAAGGTCATCCTGACCGGCAATTACTTCTTCAATGGCAATACGGTATTCGTTGACCATGGCCAGGGCTTTATCAGCATGTTTTGCCACATGTCGAAAATCGACGTGAAGGTCGGTGACCTGGTGCCGCGTGGCGGCGTGGTCGGCAAAGTCGGTGCCACCGGTCGGGCAACCGGCCCGCACATGCACTGGAACGTCAGCCTGAATGACGCACGCGTCGATCCGGCGATCTTCATCGGCGCGTTTCAGCCGTGATCCATCCGGTGAGCGAGCGCAGCGGCGCTTGCTCACTGCAACCTGTCTTTGCGCACATCGCTATGAGCCAACAATAAGCGCACTGTAAATCTTGAAATGTCGCTATAAACGATCGATAAAAACGCATTTTCGAGAATTTATCCCAATCTTTTTCAAGTGCTTGCCATCATCCATCTCAATGGTTACGGTTGGCCTCATGAAAAGCTCTCAAACCCTCATTCTGTTGCGCCAACACCGGTGCCTCAGCCTGGTCAGCGCCCGACTGCCAGGCTAGATTGCTGTGCCTCGCCCATATGTTCGTAATTCCCTGTGCTATCCAGAACGGCAGGCCGACCCAACCCCGGCCCCGTGAATACAAAAGGATTTCCTGATGACCATGCTCAAAGACCCCTCGAAGAAGTACCGTGCGTTCCCGACCATTGATCTGCCTGACCGCACCTGGCCTTCGAAGACCATCGATACAGCGCCTATCTGGTGCAGCTCCGACCTGCGCGATGGCAACCAGTCGCTGATCGAACCGATGGACGCGGCCAAGAAGCTGCGCTTCTGGAAAACCCTGGTCAGCGTCGGCGTCAAGGAAATCGAGGCATCCTTTCCATCGGCTTCGCAGACTGACTTCGACTTCGTGCGTACCCTGATCGAAGACGGCCACATCCCGGATGACACCACCATCCAGGTCCTGACCCAGGCTCGCGAAGACCTGATCGCCCGCACATTCGAATCGCTGCGCGGCGCCAAGAAAGCCATCGTTCACCTGTATAACGCGACCAGCCCGTCGTTCCGCCGCATTGTCTTCAATCAGGACAAGGCCGGGGTGAAGGAGATCGCGGTCAACGCGGCCAAGCTGTTCGTCAAATACGCAGCACAACAGCCTGAAACCCAGTGGACCTTCGAATACTCGCCGGAAACCTTCAGTGCGACCGAGCTGGAGTTCGCCAAGGAAGTCTGCGATGCCGTGATCGAGGTCTGGAACCCGACACCTCAGAACAAGGTGATCCTCAACCTCCCGGCTACGGTGGAAGTAGCAACGCCAAACATTTATGCGGACCAGATCGAGTGGTTCGGACGCAACATCACCCGCCGCGACAGCGTGCTGATCAGCCTGCATACGCACAATGACCGCGGTACTGGCGTTGCTGCGACCGAGCTGGGCCTGATGGCGGGTGCGGATCGTGTCGAAGGCTGCCTGTTCGGCAACGGCGAGCGGACCGGTAACGTCGACCTGGTTACGGTTGCACTGAACCTTTACACCCAGGGCATCGACCCCGAGCTGGACTTTTCGGACATCGACGGCGTGCGCAAGGTTGTCGAAGAATGCAACCAGATTCCGGTTCACCCGCGTCACCCCTACGTCGGCGACCTGGTTCACACTGCATTCTCCGGCTCGCACCAGGATGCTATCCGCAAGGGTTTCACCCAGCAGAAGGAAGGCGAGTTGTGGGAAGTGCCTTACCTGCCGATCGACCCGGCCGACATCGGTCGTAGCTACGAAGCGGTGATTCGTGTCAACAGCCAGTCAGGCAAGGGTGGCATCACATACCTGCTGGAACAGGAATATGGCATTTCCCTGCCACGCCGCATGCAGATCGAGTTCAGTCAGGTGGTTCAGGGTGAAACCGACCGTCTGGGCCTGGAGATGACCGCCGAGCAGATCCACTCGTTATTGCGTCGTGAATACCTGCAAGCCAATGTGCCGTATGCGCTGATCAGTCATAAGTTGCAGGAAGAGAACGGCAACAGCTCGGTGGATGCCGAAGTGCATGTCGACGGTGAAACCCAGCATTGGCGCGGCAAGGGTAAAGGCGCGCTGGAAGCGCTGGTGGCCGGTCTGCCGGTGGCCGTGGAAATCATGGACTACAACGAGCATGCGATTGGTTCGGGCACCACGGCCAAGGCCGCTGCCTACATCGAACTGCGAGTGAACGGCGAGCGTGCCGTGCATGGCGTGGGCATTGATGAAAACATTACCACCGCCAGCTTCCGAGCCCTGTTCAGCGCACTGAATCGCTCACTGAGCCAGACACAGGCCAAAGCAGCCTGAGTCGACAGCAGGATGGCGGGTGCAAGTCCGCCATCCTGATGCAAACCGAACCTGCGCTTCCCTCCCCGCCAGCCTCTTGCATTCCACGCATGACCCTGCCTGTTTCGGCATAATCTTTTTCATTTATGCTGTGGTAGCATGCTGCCTTTACTCCTGCGCGGGCGCAATCCAACAGCAATTCATATGCTGACGATGCCCGTCCGGACTTACCTGCCATCTGCATCTTTCCTATAAAACCAAGACGACTATTGCATTGATTTCCGGACGAAAAGAATGCTCGGGCAGACCCACCGTGCATTGAAATTACCATCGGCCTCGGTACGCTGAGCTGATCCAATCACATTTGGAGCGATTATGCCCAAGGCTTCCCATCAAGATTTGCGCCGCAGTTTCCGGGCGCTTACCTCGTCGAATTCGTGCTTTCACACAGCCTCGGTGTTCGACCCCATGTCAGCGCGAATCGCAGCGGATCTGGGCTTTGAAGTAGGCATCCTCGGCGGCTCCGTCGCGTCGCTGCAGGTACTGGCAGCACCTGACTTCGCATTGATCACCCTGAGCGAATTCGTTGAACAGGCCACGCGCATCGGCCGTGTCGCGCAGCTCCCGGTCATCGCGGACGCAGACCATGGTTATGGCAATGCCCTTAACGTCATGCGTACCGTGGTCGAACTGGAACGCGCCGGTATTTCTGCGCTGACGATTGAAGATACCCTGCTGCCTGCGCAATTCGGGCGTAAGTCCACTGACCTGATTTCCACGGCTGAAGGCGTCGGCAAGATCCGCGCAGCGCTGGAAGCACGTGTCGATCCGGAGATGTCGATTTTCGCTCGTACCAATGCGGCAATCATCCCGGTTCAGGAAGCCATCAGCCGGGTTCAGCAGTATCAGGCCGCTGGCGCTGATGGCATCACCATTGTCGGCATTCGTGACTTTGATCACCTGGCACAGATATCCGAAGGCGTGACCGTGCCGCTGATGCTGGTCACATACGGCAACCCGGAACTGCACGACAATGCACGTCTCGCCGAGATGGGCGTCAGGGTCTGCGTGCATGGCCATGCTGCGTACTTTGCCGCGATCAAGGCCACCTACGACTGCCTGCGCGAGCAACGCCAGATACTGGGCAGCGAGTCGAACATGAGCGCTACGGAATTGACCCACACCTATACTCAGCCCGAAGACTACGTAGAGTGGGCCCGCAAGTTCATGAACGTGAATGAGTAACAGGCAGGATGACTGACTCTGGACGCTGCGCCGCCTGACCAGAAGCGGACGCAGTACGTCCAGACAGCCAGACAGCATACCCATGCGGAGCGTGAACGCATCGAGCGTCACTTCAGACGCTCTTGCGGAAAAGATCACGCAGTGGTGTTGACGCCGCCTTCGGTCTGCAGTTGCAACAGCGAGCCTTGCAACGTTTGCAGATTGGCACTGGTGGCCGAGATCTGTGCCTGGATCGCCAAAGCCTTCTGAGCTTTCTCTTCTGGCGTACCTTTACCGCTTTGGGCCGCAGCCAATTGAGCCTGCTGCTGGGCCAATTGCTTCTGAGCTTCCTTGATCTGTTGTTTTATTTTCTCGATCGTTTCTTCAAGTGCCGCTTTAGTTGAACCACCAGCACTGCCCCCGCCTGCTGCAGCGCCTGCCTTGCCACCCTCTGTCGAGGCCTGATCGGACGTCTTTTCGGCTTCCGTTGTGCTCGCAGTGGCGGCCTTGGTTGCCTCGGCATCGGGATTTTTGACTGTTAGGGTCAGTGAACTGGAATAAGTGTTCAACGTGGAAGTGTTGATAGTAGTCATGGCAATCTCCTGAGGGTCTGGACTACCTATCGGCTGCCCCGTAACAATCTGAAGCAATTTAATGAACAATAAATGAATCAGCATCCAGCCCGGCCGGGAACCGGGTGCGATAGGCCTGCAGATCAGCAGCGCTGAGGGTCGCCTTGAATACGCCATCAGCTTCGCCAGCACTCAAGACGCCTTCACCCTGAAAATCCATAACCTGACTGTCACCCGTGTACGCAAAGCCCTTGCCATCCGAGCCCACTCGATTGACTGCAGCTACATAGCAGAGGTTTTCGATAGCTCTGGCAGGCAGCAGGCGATTCCAGTGCAGACGTCGAGCGCCGGGCCAGTTGGCGGTGTACACCAGCAAGTCGGTGCCCTCGGCATCACGGCTCCAGACCGGGAAGCGCAGGTCATAGCAGATCAGCGGACGAATACGCCAGCCGTTGAGCTCAAACATCACCTGACGCTCGCCCGGCGTGTAGTGCTCATGCTCACCGGCCATGCGAAACAGATGACGCTTGTCGTAATGCAGCAACTCACCATCCGGTCGTGCCCACAGCAGGCGGTTGCGATGGCTGCCATCGGCAGCGCGGATGATGACGCTGCCGGTCACCACCGCGTTGATGCGTCTGGCCTGCGCCAGCAGCCATGTTGATGTCGGCCCGGCTTCCGGCTCGGCCAGGGCTTCGGACTCCATCGAGAACCCGGTGGTGAACATTTCCGGGAGGATCACCAGATCAACACCGCGCGCCTGGTCGAGCAGTTGCTCGAAGTGCTCGAGGTTGGCCTCGCGATCATGCCAGGCCAGCGTGGTCTGGATCAGCGCGAGATTCAGGTTCGGCAGTTCACTTATATCGCGCATAGTTTCTCCGCAGCCTGAAGCAAGGTTGCTTCTTGCTTGGCGAAACACAGGCGAATCAGGCGCTGTCCTGCTGGCGGGCTCTGGTAGAACACAGAGATCGGAATGCTCGCCACACCGTGCTCACGGGTCATCCACAGAGCCATGTCCACATCGTTCAGATCAGGCCGAATCTGCGAATAGTCCACCAATTGAAAATAAGTGCCACCGACCGGCCTGAAGCTGAAACGCGATTCAGCCAGATGACCACAGAAAAAATCCCGCTTGGCCTGATAAAAGGCGGGCAACTCATCAACATGCTCAGGGTGCTCAGCCATGAAATCGGCCAGTGCGTACTGCAACGGCGTCACACCACAGAAACTCACGTACTGATGCACCTTGCGCAATTCGGCAGTCAGCGCAGGAGGTGCGACCACATAGCCGGTTTTCCAGCCGGTAACGTGATACGTCTTGCCGAAAGAGCTGACGACAAAAGCGCGCTGATACAGCGCTTCGTGGTCAAGCACACTGACATGGCGTGCGCCGTCGAACACCAGATGTTCGTAGACTTCATCACTGAGCAGGTAGATATCGCGCTCGGCAATCAGTGCGGCCAATCGATCAAGCTCGGCGCGACTGATCAGGGCCCCGCTCGGGTTGTGCGGGCTGTTGATGACGATCATGCGTGTGCGCGGGCTCAGCGCATCGGTCAGCTTTTGCCAGTCAATGGAAAAGTCATCGAGTGCCAGTTGCACGTGAACGCAGCGCCCTCCGGCCAGCTCGACAGCAGGTTCATAGCTGTCATAGCAAGGGTCGAAAATAATCACCTCGTCACCGGTTCGGATAACGCTCTGGATCGCGCAGAAAATCGCCTGAGTAGCACCGGGCGTAATGGTGATTTCGCTGTCAGGGTTAACCTCACGCCTGTAACTGCGGGCGATCTTTGCCGCCACCTGCTGACGAAGCGCAGGCAGCCCGGTCATCGGTGAGTACTGGTTATGGCCTTGAGTGACATGTCGGCAGACCGCATCGCGCAGCGCCGGCGGTCCGTCGAAATCGGGAAACCCCTGGGACAGGTTCATAGCACCGGTTTCGGCGGCCAGCTGTGACATGACGGTGAAGATAGTGGTGCCCACGTTGGGCAACTTGCTGTCGATCATGGAACCCTTTCCCTGCAATCTCCCGACACCGGGCGGCACGGGGTCAGGCAGGATAGCCCATAAAACGGGCACAAAAAAAGGCGCCGAAGCGCCTTTTTCCTGCTGCCGGTTCAGCGCTTGTCGCGGCGCTTCTTGTCGGCTTTCTTGTGGTGCGACATCATTCGACGCTTTTTGTTGACCTGACGGTCAGTCAGCGTGTTCTTGTTGCCTTCATACGGGTTCTCGCCACCCTTGAACTCGATGCGGATCGGCGTACCAACCAGCTTGAGCACGCGGCGATAGGTGTTTTCCAGATAACGGACATAGGACTTGGGTACTTTCTCGACCTGGTTGCCGTGAATCACGATCAACGGCGGGTTGGCACCGCCCAAGTGAGCGTAGCGCAGCTTGATGCGTCGGCTGCCGACCATCGGTGGCGCATGCTCGCTGACCGCATCTTCCAGAATCTGGGTCAGGCGGCTGGTTGGCCAGCGAGTTACGGCAGACTTGAACGAGTTCTGTACCGACTGATACAGGTTGCCCACGCCCGTGCCATGCATTGCGGAAATGAAGTGGATGTCTGCAAAGTCGACGAAGAAAAGCCGGCGTTCCAGCTCGATTTTCACGAAATCACGTTCGCCCGGCGTCATGCCATCCCACTTGTTCAGCGCAATGACCAGCGCACGACCGGCTTCAAGGGCGAAGCCCAGCAGGTTCAGGTCATGGTCGACCACCCCTTCACGGGCGTCCATCACAAAAATCACCACGTTGGCGTCTTTGATGGCCTGCAGCGTCTTGACCACCGAGAACTTCTCGACTTCCTCGTGGATCTTGCCGCGCTTGCGCACACCGGCAGTGTCGATCAGCGTGTACTTCTCTTCGTTACGTTCGAAGGGAATGTAGATACTGTCGCGTGTCGTGCCCGGCTCGTCATAGACAATAACCCGGTCTTCACCCAGCATGCGGTTGACCAGCGTCGATTTGCCGACGTTGGGACGACCGATGATGGCGATCTTGATGCCGTCCTTTTCGCTCGGGCCTGGAATGCGCTTGGCTTCCTGACCTTCGGCGACTTCCTCGACCTCCTCGCCTTCCTCCAGCTCGTCTTCGTCCTTGGGAAAGTCCCGCAGGGCGATTTCGAGCATCTGCGAGATGCCACGACCGTGGGCACCGGCTACCGGAATGGCGTCGCCCAGACCCATCGGGCTGAACTCGGCACGCGCCAGGTTTTCATCGATGTTGTCGATCTTGTTGGCTACCACGTAGGAACGCTTGTTGCGTTTGCGCAGGTGCTCACCAATCATCTGATCAGCAGCGGTGTAGCCTGCACGGGCATCCACCAGAAACAGCACCACATCGGCTTCTTCAATGGCCAGCAGCGACTGCTCGGCCATCTTTTCGTCCATGCCATGCTCGTCACCGGAGATACCGCCGGTGTCGATCAGAATATAGGAGCGCCCTTGCCACTTCGCCTCTCCGTATTGGCGATCACGGGTAAGACCGGACAGATCGCCGACAATGGCGTCGCGAGTCCTGGTCAGGCGGTTGAACATGGTGGACTTGCCGACGTTCGGTCGACCCACCAGGGCGATTACGGGAACCATGCGGCTCTCCACTTCGTTATTTCAGAAAATACAAAAGCCGCTGCAGGGCAGCGGCCGGAGTTCGGGGCAATGCCACAAAGGCACCGCAGCCTTGCCGAAGCAAGGGCACCCAAGGCCATGAGCCTTGGGCATGGACACTTATTGCTTGATGGTCAGGGCTTCCAGTTTGCCGCTGTTGCCATACACGTAAATCATGTCCCCAACCACCAGCGGACGCGCGCGCAGGCCGTCGCTGTCGATACGTTCGCGACCTACAAAGCGACCGTCCACCTGACTCAGCAGATGAAGGTAGCCTTCCATGTCACCGACCGCTACATAGCTGGAATACACTTCCGGCGCGCCCAGTTGGCGACGGGCCAGCGATTCGTTGCTCCACAGTGCCGAAGACGAACGCTCGTCGATACCCTCTACAGTGCCGGAGGCCAGGGTGGCGTAAACGCTGCCAAAGCCCTGGGCTACGCCCGAGTAGCTGGAAGCGTCACGCTGCCAGAGCACACGACCGCTTTCCAGCTCCAGACCTGCGACGCGGCCCTGATAGGTCGCGACATACAGTGTACCGCCTGACAGCAACAGGCCGCCGTCGATGTCAACCACGCGATCCAGTTCCGAGCGACCTTGCGGGATGGCAACACGCTGCTCCCAGATCGGTACGCCGTTGGTGATATCCAGGGCGACGACCTTGCCGGTCGACAGACCCGCCACGGCGAGACGGTTGGTTGCGAGCGGAGCTCCCGTGCCACGCAGCGTCAGTACCGCTGGCGTACTTTCGTAGATCCAGAGCTGCGAACCGGTAGAGGCGTCGAAACCGACAATACGGTCATCCTGAGTCTGGACAACGACCACGGAACCGTTGGTGGCAGGCGGGGCCAGCACTTCGCTGGTCACGCGAGCACGCCACTTTTCCTCACCGGAAGTAGCGTCCATGGCAATGACTTCACCCTTGAGGGTGCCGATCATCACCAGGCCATAACCTACGCCGACTGCACCGGAAACGGGCAGATCGAGGTCTTTCTTCCAGATCACGTCACCGGTCAGACGATCCAGCGAGACGACTTCACCCGTAACGTCAGCCGCATAGATGCGGTCGCCATCAATGGCCGGCACGAGCATGTTGTACGTCTTGCCCTGACCGTCGCCAATGGAACGGCTCCACTGCTTGTGCAGAACCACTTCTTCTTTGAAGTCGGTCAGCTCGGCCGGAGGCAATTCCTTTTTGCTGTTGCTGCTGCAACCCGCGGCCAGAATGGCCAGAGCCAGCAATGCTGCATGTTTCCAACGAATCACGTCACGCATCCCCTTTCGCCAGATCGTCGAGCTTCATTTGCAGGCCACCTACCGCTGCGTCTTCGGACAGCGCGGATTTGGCCTTTTGGTATGCAGCATAGGCCTCATCAGTACGACCCAGCTGTACCAGCAGGTCACCCTTGAGTTCTTCACGACTGGCGAGGAAAGCCTTGTCGGCATCGCCGTCGAGCAGCTTCAGCGCGTCATCGGTCTTGTTCTGCGCAGCCAGCACGCGAGCCAGACGTTGACGGGCAATTTCACCCAGCGTGTCGTTGGCAGGCTTGTCGGCCACGGTTTTCAGCTCGGCTACGGCATCGTCCAGCTTGCCGGCATCGACCGCCACCTTGGCGACGAACAGGCTACCGAACTGTGCGTAGGTAGTGCCACCGAATTCGCTTTTCAGTTTGCCGGATATTTCGGCGACACGGGCGGTGTCTGCCTGGCCACTCGGCGTCAGTGCGGTTTCCAGCAATTGCTGATAAAGCATCGAGGCGCCTTGCGACTGGCCGGCCTGATACCGGTGCCAGAACTGCCAACCCAAGACCACGACCAACGCAAGCAGACCACCGGTCAACAGGGGTTTGCCGTTACGCTGCCACCAGTCCTTCATTACCGCCAGCTCTTCATCTTCGGTACCCGACACCCCAATACTCCTATTCGCTAAACGGCTGTTAATCAGCTTCAACCCTGCACAACGCAGGAGGCCAGGTGCTCCGAGAGAGCATCCCAGGCAATATTTTGTTGTTCACCCTGACCACGCAGAGGTTTGACGCCTATGACCTGTGCAGCAAGTTCTTCTTCACCGAGGATCAGCGCATACAGCGCACCACTCTTGTCGGCCTTCTTGAACTGGCTTTTGAAGCTGCCGGCACCGGCATTGACCTGTAAACGCAGGTTCGGCAACTGATCACGCACCTTTTCGGTGAGGGCCAGCGCCGCCAGCTCGGCCGCTTCGCCAAAGGCGCACAGGTAGACATCGACCTGACGGGCAATTTCTTCGGGGACCTGCTCAAGGGTCTCCAGCAACAGCACCAGTCGTTCGATACCCATCGCGAAACCGACGCCGGCAGTGGGCTTGCCGCCCATCTGCTCGACCAGGCCATCATAGCGACCACCGGCACAGACCGTACCCTGGGCACCCAGTTGATCGGTGACCCATTCGAAAACGGTCTTGCTGTAATAGTCCAGCCCGCGAACCAGCTTCGGGTTGATGACATAAGGAATGCCTGCCGCGTCCAGACGGGCCTTCAGGCCTTCGAAGTGAACGCGTGATTCATCATCCAGATAATCCGCCAGCTTCGGTGCATCGACCAGCACAGCCTGGGTTTCAGGGTGTTTGGTATCGAGGACCCGCAGCGGATTGGTTTTCAGGCGGCGCTGGCTGTCTTCGTCGAGTTGATCAAGACGTGCCGACAGATACTCGACCAGCGCATCCCGATAGCGCGCACGCGCCTCGCTGGTGCCCAAGCTGTTCAGTTCGAGCTTGACCGCATTGCGGATGCCCAGCAGGCCCCAGAGGCGCCAGGTCATGACAATCAGTTCGGCGTCGATGTCCGGCCCATCAAGGTTGAAGACCTCTACACCAATCTGGTGAAACTGGCGATAACGACCTTTCTGTGGCCGCTCGTGACGAAACATCGGGCCGATGTACCAGAGTTTCTGAACCTGACCGCCACCGGTGATGCCATGCTCCAGAACCGCACGCACACAGGCGGCAGTGCCTTCCGGGCGCAGGGTCAGGGAGTCGCCGTTGCGGTCGGCGAAGGTGTACATTTCTTTCTCGACGATATCGGTCACTTCACCGATGGAGCGCTTGAACAGCTCGGTGAATTCGACGATAGGCATACGAATCTGCCGGTAACCGTAGTTATCCAGCAGTCGTGAAACAGTGCCTTCGAAGTGGCGCCACAGCGGCGTCTGCTCGGGCAGGATGTCATTCATGCCACGAATGGCTTGTAGAGACTTACTCACAGAAAATCCTTAGCAATCCTGGTTAGCCGCGCACGATGACCGATGCGTCGGCTTCGGCCTTTTCAGCCGCTTTCTCGCGAATCAAGCGTTCAAGCTCGTCCACAAGATTGTCGTTGGTCAGTTTCTGCGCGGGCTTGCCGTCGATGTAGATCAGGTTCGGTGTACCGCCCGTCAGGCCGATATGCGCCTCCTTGGCCTCGCCTGGACCGTTGACCACACAACCGATCACTGCGACATCGAGCGGCACCAGCAAATCCTCGAGGCGACCTTCAAGCTCGTTCATGGTCTTGACAACATCGAAGTTCTGCCGCGAGCAACTCGGGCAGGCGATGAAGTTGATGCCACGGGAACGAAGGCGCAAGGACTTGAGGATGTCGTAACCGACCTTCACTTCCTCGACGGGATCGGCAGCCAGCGAGATGCGGATAGTATCGCCAATTCCTTCGGCGAGCAGCATACCGAGACCGACAGCCGATTTCACTGTGCCTGAACGCAAGCCACCGGCCTCAGTGATACCCAGGTGCAGCGGCTGGACGATCTGTTTGGCCAGCAGCCGGTAGGCAGCGACGGCCATGAACACATCGGAGGCTTTGACGCTGACCTTGAAGTCCTGAAAGCTCAGGCGCTCCAGGTGTTCGACGTGACGCAGCGCAGACTCGACGAGGGCTTCCGGCGTTGGCTCGCCATACTTCTTCTGCAGGTCTTTTTCCAGCGATCCGGCATTGACGCCGATCCGGATCGGAATACCGCGATCACGCGCAGCATCGACCACGGCCCGCACACGGTCTTCGCGACCGATATTGCCCGGATTGATACGCAGACAGTCGACACCCAGCTCCGCCACACGCAACGCAATGCGGTAATCGAAATGGATATCGGCGACCAGCGGCACCTTGACCAGTTGCTTGATACGCCCAAAGGCCTCGGCGGCGTCCATGTCCGGTACGGAAACACGCACGATGTCGACGCCGGCCGCTTCCAGACGATTGATCTGGGCCACGGTGGCAGCGACATCATTGGTATCGCTGTTGGTCATGCTCTGCACCGCGATCGGCGCATCACCGCCGACCGGTACGGAACCGACCCATATTTTTCGGGATTCGCGACGCTTGATTGGAGATTCGCCGTGCATGACTTATTGCCCTAGCTTCAGGCGAGCAGTTTCGCCGCTGGTAAAAGGTGCCACGTCTACAGGCTGACCGTTGTAGCTGACCTGTGCACCGCGCGCGAAGCCCAGACGCAGGGTCAATGGCGGCTTGCCGCTGACGTCAAGGCTATCGCCCTTGCGCTTTAGACCGCTCACCAGCACTTTGCCGTTTCCGTCGGTAACCTGAGTCCAGCAATCGGCGACGAATTGCACCGTGACCTGACCGGCACCCGCCACGACAGGCGCGGGTTGCTCGGCTGGCGCAGTCGGCATCGAAGGGACGGTCGGCGCAGCAACGGGAGCCTGAGGAGTGCTCGCCGATGGCGTAGCAGCAGGTGTCTGTGGTTGTGTCGTTGCGTGACCTGTGACGTTTGAAGCCGGGGCCGCAGGCGCAGTGGCAGGCGCCTCACTTGCAGGCGCACCGGTATTCAACGGCAGAGAGGTCTGACCGGGGGCGGGCGTTTCAGCCACTGCGGGCTCTTCCGGCTCATCCAGCGGATGGATCTGCGTGGTGCCGTCGGCGCTTTCGACTTCGACGTGCTCCATGTTCAACCCGGACTGATCCTTGCCGCGCAGAGAGGCCTGATCCTGCCACCAGAAGAAACCACCGCCGACCAGTATCACCAGCAACAAAAGACTGACGATGCGCAGAATGTTGTGTGACAGCCTGACCGGCTCTTCAATACGGCCCAGTGCATGAACCGAACTGCCCTTGCCATCGGTGCCGGTGAACTGGTCGAACTGCTCGACCAGCGCCGCCTGATCGAGATCGAGCAATTTGGCGTAAGCGCGTACATACCCCCGGGCGAACGTATGCCCAGGCAGTTTTTCAAAATGGCCGTTCTCCAGATTGCTCAAGGAGGTCACGGTGAGGTTCAGTCTCAAAGCCACATCTGGCAGCGACCAGCTCCTGCTCTCGCGGACCTGGCGCAGGGTTTCTCCAGGGTTCACGCGGGTGGTTGCTACAACTTCGGGATGCGCCGCTTTCATCATTGCTCCGACAGGTATTGCTGATATTCCGGCGTACCGGGATAGAGTCTTTTCAACAGCAGACCAAAACTGGCCGCCTTGTTACGATCATCATAGATCTTCGCCAGACGCGTACCGAGCAATAGACTACGTGCATTTTGCTCGCTGAGCTGGCTAAAACGGTCGTAATAATCACGTGCTGGCACATATTGCTTGTCTTCGTAGGACATCTGCGCCATTTCCAGCAAGGATCGCGGCAACTGGCGGTCAAGGCGCAACGCCTTGGTAAAGTGCTCACGGGCCTGCTCGCGATCACCCAGTTTCAGCGAAGTCATGCCCAGGCTTTCAAAGACCCGTGACCGCTCAGGATACAGGTTGTCGGCAGCCGCCTGTTCAAAACGCTCGTAGGCTTCCTTGTAACGTTTTTGTTCGAACAGAAAACTGCCGTAATTATTGACGATACGTGTTTCGTTGTTGCTGGAAGCCAGTGCCTTGCGAAAATATTGCTCTGCAAGCTCCGGCTCCATCTCGGTCTGAAAAACCAGGGCCAGCGCGGCATTGGCCTGCGCATCGGAACTGTCCAGTTCGAGTGCCTTTTTCAGCGGAACCTTGGCCCGTTCGGTCTGCCCCTGCTGAAAGTAACCCAATCCAAGCTGCACGTAAGCCCTGCGCGCTTCTTCACGTCCCTGCGCTGTCGTCAGCGGGTTGACGTTGCCGGTGGACACGCACGCCGTCAGCAACATGGCAACACACAGCAGCAGCGAGGCACGCACAGACATGGAGTCTCTCTCGATCAGGTTGGCAGTCAGGTTCGAGTTGCCGCAACCGGCACCGTGTCGGCCTCGGCGCTCAACTCACGCACAGCGATGTAGCGTTCACTACGGCGCGTGCGGTCCATCACCTGCCCGACCAGTTGGCCGCATGCAGCATCAATGTCTTCACCGCGCGTGGTGCGCACAGTGACGTTATAACCGGCCTGATGCAACAGGTCCTGAAAACGACGGATCGCGTTGTTGCTGGGACGCTCGTATCCGGAGTGCGGAAACGGGTTGAACGGGATCAGGTTGATCTTGCAAGGCGTGTCCTTGAGCAGTTCGATCATCTCGACGGCGTGCTCGACCTTGTCATTAATGTCCTTGAGCATCGTGTACTCGATGGTGAGTACACGCTTTTCGCCCAGGCTGGACATGTAACGGCGGCAGGACTCGAGAAGCATCTGCAACGGGTATTTCTTGTTGATCGGCACCAACTGGTTGCGCAACGCATCGTTGGGTGCGTGCAGCGACAAGGCCAGGGAAACGTCAATGTGCTTCGCAAGCTCATCGATCATCGGTACCACACCGGAGGTGGACAACGTCACCCGGCGCTTGGATATGCCATACCCCAGGTCGTCCATCATCAGACGCATGGCGGCAATGACATTGTCGAAGTTCAGCAGCGGCTCACCCATGCCCATCATCACCACGTTGGTGATGGCACGGTCGACGGTCGCCGGGACGCTGCCAAAGGATTTGTTGGCAATCCACACCTGACCGATGACTTCGGCGGCGGTGAGGTTGCTGTTGAAGCCTTGCTTGCCGGTGGAGCAGAAACTGCAATCCAGGGCACAGCCCGCCTGGGACGAAACACACAAGGTGCCGCGCTTGCCCTGCGGAATATAGACGGTCTCGACACAGCTGCCGGACTCTACGCGCACGACCCATTTACGGGTGCCGTCGCTGGAGATGTCCTCGCTGACCACTTCAGGACCGCGAACCTCGGCACACGCCTTGAGCTTTTCGCGCAGGGCCTTGCTGACGTTCGTCATTGCGTCGAAATCTTCGACGCCGAAGTGGTGAATCCACTTCATGACCTGACCGGCACGGAAGCGCTTCTCCCCGATAGAGTCGAAGAATTTCTCCATTTCCTGTTGAGTCAGTCCCAGCAGGTTGGTTTTACCAGTCGATGCAATCATGAATTCACCCTTCACTCGTCAGTCAAAAATGACTTAGCGAGCGGTTACTTCGGTAGCGGCGAAGAAGTACGAGATTTCGCGAGCAGCAGCTGCTTCGGAATCGGAGCCGTGAACAGCGTTGGCATCGATGGAATCAGCGAAATCGGCGCGGATGGTGCCGGCAGCAGCTTCTTTAGGGTTGGTAGCGCCCATCAGCTCACGGTTCAGAGCGATAGCGTTTTCGCCTTCCAGAACCTGAACCACAACCGGACCGGAGATCATGAACGCAACCAGGTCGCCGAAGAAACCACGAGCGCTATGCTCAGCGTAGAAACCTTCAGCTTCGGCCTTGGACAGCTGCTTCAGCTTGGAAGCGACAACGCGCAGACCGGCTTTTTCGAAACGAGTGGTGATCTCGCCGATTACGTTCTTTGCAACGGCGTCAGGCTTGATGATGGAGAAAGTACGTTGAACAGCCATGGTGAAACTCCAGAAACAGTGATTTAAGCGAAAAATTAAACCCGCGAATTATACGCGGGTTCTGGTGTATTGCCTAACGGCGTACGTTACTGAACGTCAATCCAGCTCTTCGATCCATAACCCCTGGATCGCTTCGAGAACCTTCTCCCCGCTGCGGGCGGGGTCGTCATCGAACTCAGGCAAGGCAATCACCAGATCGCGCAACCTGGGGAAACTCACCGCGAGCGGATTGATCTCCGGATGGCTTTCAGCCAGTTGGATGGCAATTTCCTGCACATCGACCCATTTGAGACTCATGAGCAATCCTTGAATCAGTGTGGCGCTTCAGCAGCGTGATTGAGCGAATACTTGGGTATTTCGACAGTCAGGTCTTCGTTACCGACGATTGCCTGACAGGAAAGGCGCGATTGAGCCTCCAGCCCCCAGGCCTTGTCGAGCATGTCCTCTTCCAGCTCGTCGGCTTCGTTCAGCGAGTCGAAACCCTCTCGAATGACGCAATGACAAGTAGTGCAGGCACACACGCCACCACAGGCGCTTTCAATCTCGATGTGGTGCTCGTGGGCAATGTCGAGAATAGACGTGCCGGGCTCCACTTCTACAACCAACCCGTCCGGGCAATGCTCGGCGTGGGGCAGAAAAATCACCTGCGGCATCAGTTATTCCTCAATCTCATTCAAGTTGCGCCCGGCCAATGCGGCTTTTACCGTCGAATCAAGGCGTCGGGCAGCAAATGCGTCGGTCACCTGCGACAGACGCTTAGTCTGCTGCTCGATGGCGTAACCATCGGTGCCTTGCATCAATTCACGTAATTCGTCCATCTGCAGGTTGATGACCAGCAGCTCTTCTTCATCGAGGAGACGCTCGCCATCCGCTTCCAGAGCACCTTGAACGGCTTCGAGCAGGCGCTCGGCGTCAACCTGGTGCTCGCGCAGCACACGGGCGACCTTGTCATCACCCGCGTACTCGAAGGAATCCTTGAGCATGCGAGTCACCTCGTCATCGGTCAGCCCGTAGGATGGCTTGACCTGAATGCTCGACTCAATGCCCGACCCCATCTCACGCGCCGAAACGCTGAGCAAACCGTCGGCGTCGACCTGAAAGGTGATACGAATCTTCGCAGCACCCGCAACCATTGGCGGGATGCCACGCAGTTCGAAACGCGCTAGCGATCGACAGTCGCTGATCAATTCGCGTTCGCCCTGCAACACATGAATCTTCATGGCCGTCTGGCCATCCTTGTACGTGGTGAATTCCTGACCACGCGCTACAGGAATGGTGGTGTTACGCGGGATGACCTTTTCCATCAGCCCACCCATTGTTTCCAGCCCGAGAGACAGCGGAATCACGTCAAGCAGAAGCAACTCGCTACCATCATGCTTGTTGCCTGCCAGTGTATCGGCCTGTATCGCAGCACCGATGGCCACCACCTGGTCCGGGTCAATCTGGGTCAGCGGCTGACGGCCGAACAATTCGGCAACTGCCTCACGCACACGCGGAACACGCGTCGAACCACCGACCATGACCACGGCCTCGACCTCGTCAAGCTCGATACCGGTATCACGCACTGCACGACGACAGGCCTTGAGACTGCGTGCAATCATAGGTTCGATCAGCGCATCGAATGCATCACGGGTCAGCGTGCCGCGCCATTCACCGTAGGCAATTTCAACAGACTGGGCGTCGGTCAGTGCTTCCTTGGCCGAGCAGGCTGCCTGCAGCAGGTTACGCTGGGCGGAAGGGTCCAGGTCGGCAGACAGACCGGCATCGGCAACAATCCAGTTCGCGATGGCGTGATCGAAGTCATCGCCGCCCAGCGCGGTGTCGCCGCCAGTGGCCAGCACTTCAAACACACCGCCAGTCAGGCGCAGGATCGATATATCGAACGTCCCGCCGCCTAGGTCATAGATAGCCACCACACCTTCGGCTTTCTGATCCAGACCATAGGCGACAGCAGCAGCCGTTGGCTCGTTGAGCAGGCGCAAAACATTGAGACCCGCCAGCCTGGCGGCATCCTTGGTGGCCTGACGCTGAGCGTCGTCGAAATAGGCAGGAACGGTGATCACCGCGCCCACCAGTTCGCCGCCCAATGCGGACTCGGCTCGCTGGCGCAAGACCTTGAGAATATCGGCAGACACTTCGACCGGGCTTTTAGGCCCCTGTACGGTTTCGATGAACGGCATATGCGACTCACCACCGACGAAGCGATAAGGCAGTTGTTCGCCCAGTTGCTTGACGTCAGTCAGCCCGCGACCCATCAGACGCTTGACCGAAAGAACGGTGTTGAAAGGGTCCTGTGACGCAGCGGATTTCGCTGACTGCCCGACCTCGACACGGTCAGCGTGATAGCGCACGGCAGACGGCAGAATAACCTGCCCTTCTGCATCGGCCAGCGGTTCGGACAGGCCGCTGCGCACTGCAGCAACCAGAGAGTTGGTAGTGCCCAGGTCGATACCCACAGCCAGACGGCGCTGATGCGGTTGAGGACTCAGGCCGGGTTCGGCGATCTGCAGTAAAGCCATGCTGTTCAGAATAATCACTGGCGCGCGACCAAAGCCGCGCGGGGTTAATCGTCGAGGCGCTCTTCTAGCTGGCGCACTTCGTGAGAGAGCTTGTCGAGGAACTGCATACGCCGCATCAGCTTTTCAGCGTGCTCGCGTTGTGCAGCATCGTTCCAACAAGCGGCGAAGCTCTGGTTCAACTCGTCCTGAGCAACCTTGAGCTGGCGCTTGAAGGTCGCCACGCCGGCAAGATCGGCCTCATCCTGCAGATCCTCGAGGTCTTCGCGCAATTGCATCTGCTGCAGAAGAAATTCAGGATCATGCACAGTGACCTCGAGCGGCACCTCGTTACCCTTCATCGCCAGAAGATAGCGCGCCCTTTTCGGCGGGCTTTTCAGGGTCTGATAGGCCTCGTTGAGACTGGCTGAACGTTCGAGCGCCAGACGCTGCTCACGCTCGGAGGCGTCAGCAAAACGATCGGGATGTACGTTGCGCGCCAGCTCGCGGTAGCGCGTTGCCAACTGATCAAGATCGAGCTGAAACTCGGGTTTGAGGTCGAACAGGGCGAAATGACAGGGAGTACCCACAATAAAAGCCTCAGACGTTGAAGCTTTCGCCACAGCCGCACTCACCGCGCGAGTTGGGGTTGTTGAATTTAAAGCCTTCATTCAACCCTTCACGCACGAAGTCGAGCTCGGTGCCATCCAGATAGACCAGGCTTTTCGGGTCAATGATGACCTTGACGCCGTGCATTTCAAACACGGTGTCTTCGCTGGCCGCCTCATCGACGAACTCCAGTACGTAGGCCAGACCTGAACAGCCTGTGGTGCGGACACCCAGACGAACGCCATCACCCTTGCCGCGTCCCTCAAGGGAACGTCGTACGTGGTTAGCGGCAGCTTCTGTCATGCTGATAGCCATCGGAACTCCTCAACTGTATTGCACGTTAACGCTGTTGCGCGCTGCGCTGCAAAGCCTGCTTACAGCAGACCTTTCTTCTGCTTGTAGTCGCGAACGGCGGCCTTGATTGCGTCTTCGGCGAGTACCGAGCAGTGAATCTTCACCGGCGGCAGCGCCAGTTCTTCAGCCAGCTGAGTGTTCTTGATGGTCTCTGCTTCATCCAGAGTCTTGCCCTTCATCCACTCGGTGGCCAGTGAACTGGAGGCAATTGCCGAACCGCAGCCGTAGGTCTTGAACTTGGCATCTTCGATAACGCCTTGTTCGTTGACCTTGATCTGCAGGCGCATCACGTCGCCGCACGCCGGAGCGCCGACCATACCGGTGCCGACATCAGGATCTTCGGCGTTCATCTTGCCGACGTTACGTGGGTTTTCGTAGTGGTCGATGACCTTTTCGCTGTAAGCCATGATTCTGTTCCTCTCACATCAGGGAGCCGCTCTGCAGGTCACGCCGCAATTGCACATGACCTGTATTGGAGGCGGCTTTAAATTAGTGCGCCGCCCACTCGATCTTGGAGATATCGACGCCGTCTTTGAACATGTCCCACAGCGGCGAAAGAGCACGCAGCCTGGTAACAGCCTCGCAGACCTTCTGCGCGGCGTAATCGATCTCTTCTTCAGTGCTGAAACGACCGAAGGTAAAACGAATCGAGCTGTGCGCCAGTTCGTCGTTACGGCCCAGGGCACGCAATACATACGACGGCTCAAGCGAGGCCGATGTACAGGCCGAACCCGACGATACAGCCAGATCCTTGAGCGCCATGATCAGCGACTCGCCTTCGACATAGTTGAAGCTCAGATTCAGGTTGTGCGGTACGCGGGCAGTCAGGCTGCCGTTGACGTACAGCTCTTCCAGATTTTCGACCTGTTTGAAGAAACGATCACTGAGCGCCTTGATGCGCACGTTTTCAGCGGCCATTTCTTCCTTGGCGATACGGAATGCTTCACCCATACCGACAATCTGGTGCGTAGCCAGCGTACCGGAACGCATGCCGCGCTCGTGACCGCCGCCGTGCATGGCCGCTTCGAGGCGGACACGTGGCTTACGGCTGACATACAGCGCGCCGATGCCTTTGGGGCCATAGGTCTTGTGCGCCGAGAACGACATCAGATCAACCTTGAGGCTGGCCAGATCGATTTCAACCTTGCCGGTCGACTGCGCGCCATCGACGTGGAACAGCACGCCACGCGAGCGAGTCAGCTCACCAATCGCGGCGATATCGTTGATGGTGCCGATTTCGTTGTTCACATGCATGATCGAAACCAGAATGGTGTCGTCGCGCAATGCAGCTTCAATCATGGAAGGCGTGATCAGACCGTCTTCACCCGGCTCGATGTACGTGACTTCGAAACCTTCCCGCTCCAGTTGGCGCGTGGTGTCGAGGACAGCCTTGTGCTCAACCTTGGACGTGATCAGGTGCTTGCCCTTGCTGGCATAGAAATGCGCAACACCCTTGATGGCCAGGTTGTCGGACTCGGTAGCCCCCGACGTCCAGACGATTTCGCGCGGATCGGCGTTGACCAGGTCTGCGACCTGACGGCGAGCGTTCTCGACCGCTTCTTCGGCTTTCCAGCCAAAGACGTGGGAGCGCGATGCAGGGTTGCCGAAGTTTCCTTCGACTGTCAGGCATTCGATCATTTTCTGCGCGACACGCGGATCGACCGGGGTCGTCGCGGAGTAATCGAGGTAAATCGGCAATTTCATTGAAGCTCTCCTATCAGGCAGGCGCACCGCTCATTCATCTGCGTTCATTCGACGGCGGACGTTTCGATCTTACCCAGTTGCGAAACGTGGTGATGACCACGACGCATATCCTGGCGCTGAGCGACTTCTTGTACCTCACGGCGAGTGACAAGATCCGCCAAGCTGATACCGCTTAGAAATTCGTGAATCTGCTGGCTAAGGTCGCACCACAAGTGGTGGGTCAGGCATGTATCGCCAGCGTGGCAATCGCCCAGACCCTGGCACCGCGTGGCGTCGACCGATTCATTGACCGCGTCGACAACCTGAGCAACCTGAATGCCTTTCATGTCCCGCGACAGCTGGTAGCCGCCGCCCGGACCGCGAACACTGGAAACCAGATTGCCGCGACGCAGTTTGGCGAACAGCTGCTCGAGGTAGGACAGGGAAATCCCCTGCCGCTCGGAGATGTCGGCCAGAGACACTGGCCCGTTCTGCGCGTGCAACGCCAGGTCAAGCATGGCAGTTACAGCGTATCGGCCTTTAGTAGTCAGTCGCATGGCGTATACCGCAGAGGTTCGGAATGAGAGCGAGTATGCTATTCCCGAGTAAATGAGTCAACTATTAGACCAAGTAAAACAGTCGGGATTAGCGAAAAGTGCGGGCTGCATCATAGCAAAAGTGCGGCGCAATGGCACGCGCCAGACCTCCATGCGGCCTAGCCGACCTTGTCTTCGCGACGATCCTTGACGCAATCGAAAACCTCGTCGCGCAGCTCGGGCAATTCTTTGGCACAGTAATCACTGCCGAGCCTGCCGAGCGCGTCGCACATGCCTTCCAGACGACCGTCGACCGCCTGCAGATGGTCAAGCAGTTGCCCAATGGCGCGAGCGACCGGGTCCGGCATATCGGCGCTCACGCCGTACGCATCGAAGCCAAGCTTTTCAGCCATAGCCTTGCGCTTGGCTTCTGCTTCGTCGTCCGACTTGACGATTATGCGCCCCGGAATACCGACGGCAGTCGCGCCCGCTGGCACCGCTTTGGTCACCACGGCGTTGGAGCCGATCTTGGCACCCGCCCCCACCGTGAACGGCCCGAGCACTTTCGCACCCGCCCCCACGACCACACCGTCCTCCAGCGTCGGGTGACGCTTGCCGGCATTCCAGCTGGTGCCGCCCAGGGTCACGCCCTGATAAAGCGTTACGTCATTGCCGATCTCGGCGGTTTCGCCGATAACAATGCCCATGCCATGGTCAATGAAAAAACGGCGGCCGATGCGCGCGCCCGGATGGATTTCGATACCGGTCATCCAGCGACCGAAGTTCGACACCACCCGCGCAGGCCACTTCCAGCCGTTACGCCACAGGATATGCCCGAAGCGGTGCAGCCAGATGGCATGCATGCCCGGATAGCAGGTCAGGACCTCAAAGGCATTGCGTGCAGCAGGATCGCGATGGAACACGCTTTGAATGTCTTCTCGCAGACGCTCGAACATTACTGATCCTTCCGCTTGTAGGGTTCACCGCGTGCGGCTTTCTGGGTTTCGGTAAGCACGCCACGCAGGATGCTCAACTCGGATCGCTCGACTTCGCTGCGCCCGTAAAGCCTGCGCAATCGCGCCATCAGATGGCGTGGCTTTTCCGGATCAAGGAAGCCGATGGCCACAAGCGTGGCTTCAAGATGCGCGTAGAAACCTTCCATCTCATCCATCGTCGCCAGCTCTGCATTATGTGCCGAGACGGCTCGCGGCACTTCGCGCTGTTCCGACTGCGCAGAAACCGCCAGCCAGGCCATGCGCACCTCATAACTGAGCACCTGTACGGCAGCCGCCAGATTGAGGGAGCTGAACGCCGGGTCAGACGGGATATGCACATGAAAGTGACAGCGCTGCAGCTCTTCATTGGTAAGGCCCGCATGCTCGCGCCCGAACACCAGCGCCACTTCGGCGCCCTTACCGGCCTGCTCGACGACCTTTTCACCCGAAGCACGCGGATCAAGCAAGGGCCACGGCAGGCTTCGGTCCCGCGCACTGGTACCCAGCACCAGACGGCAGCCGACCAGCGCCTCTTCAAGGGTCGCGACAACCTGCGCGCACTCCAGAATGTCGGTGGCGCCAGAGGCGCGTGCATCGGCGTCGGGCGAAGGAAAGATCCTTGGATCGACCAGCACCAGACGCGACAGGCCCATGTTTTTCATGGCGCGAGCGGCCCCGCCGATATTTCCGGGGTGGGTAGTGCCGACCAGGACAACACGAATGTTCTGCAACAAAGCGAACGCTCACTGACACTAATTAGGGGGGCAAATCTTACAGAAACGGTTCGACTTGCGCCATGAAGCTGTGCGGGCCGGAAGATCGGCCCTAACCGCTCTCGCCTGGAAAAAACCCACACGAACCCGACAACCGTAACAACGCAAGGCTGGAAATAATTCGAATCAGCCCATAGAATGCCCGGCTCTCTTTAACAACCTTAGGTGAATTGTCCATGCAGCCCATGCTGAATATCGCGCTGCGCGCCGCCCGCAGCGCCAGCGAATTGATTTTCCGCTCCATCGAGCGCTTGGATACCATCAAGGTTGACGAAAAAGAAGCCAAAGACTACGTCACAGAGATCGACCGCGCCGCCGAGCAGAGCATCATCACTGCGCTGCGCAAGGCCTACCCGACTCACGGAATCCTTGGCGAAGAAAGCGGCCTGCACAAAGGCAGCGGCGAAGGCACCGACTACCTGTGGATCATCGACCCGCTGGACGGCACTACCAACTTCGTTCGCGGCATCCCGCACTTTGCTGTCAGCATCGCCTGCAAATACCGCGGTCGCCTTGAGCACGCCGTCGTTCTCGACCCGGTCCGCCAGGAAGAATTCACCGCCAGCCGTGGTCGCGGCGCAGCCCTGAACGGCCGTCGCCTGCGTGTCAGCCAGCGCAAGAGCCTCGAAGGCGCACTGCTCGGCACCGGCTTCCCATTCCGTGACAACCAGATGGACAACATCGAAAACTACCTGGGCATGTTCCGCAGTCTGGTCGGCCAGACCGCCGGCATCCGACGCGCAGGCGCCGCAAGCCTTGACCTGGCCTATGTAGCTGCCGGCCGTTTCGATGCGTTCTGGGAGTCAGGCCTGTCTGAATGGGACATGGCGGCAGGCGCTTTGCTGATTCAGGAAGCAGGCGGCCTGGTCAGCGACTTCACTGGCGGTCATGACTTCCTGGAAAAAGGCCATGTCGTTGCCGGTAACACCAAATGCTTCAAGGCCGTGCTGACTGCAATTGCACCGCACCTGCCGGCTTCACTCAAGCGTTAAGCTGCAGGCATAAAAAAACCGGCGAAAGCCGGTTTTTTTATGTCTTGCAGAAGCTCAGCGGCTGGCGTTATTGCGCCTGACCCAATATCAGCTGACCATTCTTGTCGACTGGAATCTGGCTGCCCGGATCACGCTCCATCCGAACCTGACCCACTTTCTCGTTCAACTTGTATTTGACGTTGTAGCCCACAACCTTGTCGCTCACATCGTTGACCGTTGTGCAGCGGTTTTGCGTAGTGGTGTAGGTATCACGTTCTTGCATGCCTTCCTGAACCTTGTTGCCCGCATAACCACCGCCTACCGCACCGGCGACTGTTGCGATTTTCTTGCCGTTACCACCACCGATCTGGTTGCCGAGCAAGCCACCGGCTACCGCGCCGATAACGCTACCTACGATCTGGTGCTGGTCCTTGACCGGCGCCTGACGGGTAACGGTTACGTCCTTGCAAACTTCACGGGGGGTTTTGATCTGCTGATTGATCGGCTCTACCGCCAATACATCCGCATACTCAGGACCACCCTTGACCAAGCTATAGGTGGCAACGGCGCCGCCAGCAGTCACGACAGCAGCACCTAACACAGCACCAACAAGCATAGACTTGTTCACTTGAACCTCCTGACCAATCGAAACGCAGCATGGCTGCGCAATGCCTAGCCTTGGAGCATAAAAAAAGGCGCGAGTTCAGCACTCGCGCCTTTTTTATGACGGTCGGATCTACGGAAGATCGTCAGCCTTCTCGACGACCACGGGCGGGATCAGATCCTCGGTGGTCAGATTCAGCCAGATCAGCACCACGTTGGCGATGTAGATGGACGAGTAAGTACCCGCCAGCACACCGATGAACAACGCAATGGAGAAGCCTTCCAGGCTGTCACCACCAAACGCCCACAATGCGGCGATTGCCAACAGGGTCGAAACCGAGGTTGCAATGGTGCGCAGGAGTGTCTGCGTGGTGGAAATGTTGATGTTCTCGATCAGCGAAGCCTTGCGCAGCAGGCGGAAGTTTTCGCGTACCCGGTCAAAGACCACGATAGTGTCGTTCAGCGAGTAACCGATGATCGCCAGTACCGCCGCCAGCACGGTCAGGTCGAAGGTGATCTGGAAGAACGACAGGATGCCCATCGTCACCACCACGTCGTGGATCAGCGAGATGATCGCCCCGACCGCGAATTTCCACTGGAAGCGGAACGCCAGGTAGATCAGAACGCCGCCCAGCGCCATCAGCATGCCGAGGCCGCCCTGATCGCGCAGCTCTTCACCGACCTGCGGGCCGACGAACTCGACGCGCTTGACCACGGCCGGGTTGTCGGCACCCGCCTTGCGCAGCGCGTCAGCAACCTGAGTACCCAGTTGCGGGTCTTCACCCGGCATGCGCACCAGCAAGTCAGTGGTGGCACCGAAGCTCTGTACAACGGCTTCGTGATAGCCCGCCGAAACCAGCTCCTGGCGAACCTTGCCCAGATCGGCCGGACGCTCGTAGGTCAGCTCAATGAGCGTACCGCCGGTGAAGTCCAGACCAAAGTTGAGCCCTTTATGGAACCAGCTGAACAACGCCAGTGCGGTAAGGAGCATCGTGATGGCGAACGCAACATTGCGAACGCCCATGAAGTTGATGGTACGTAACATGGCAGCCCCTTAAATCCACAACTTCTTGAAGTCACGACCGCCGTAGATCAGGTTGACCATAGCGCGGGTCACCATGATGGCCGTGAACATCGAGGTAAAGATCCCGAGCGACATGGTCACCGCAAACCCTTTGACCGGGCCGGTGCCCATCGCAAAGAGAATGCCGCCGACCAGCAGCGTCGTCAGGTTGGCGTCGAGGATCGCCGTGTAGGCACGATCGAAACCTTCGTTGATAGCACGCTGAACCGTCATGCCGTTGGCGATCTCTTCACGAATCCGCGAGAAGATCAGTACGTTCGCATCCACCGCCATACCCATCGTCAACACGATACCGGCAATACCCGGCAGGGTCAGTGTCGCACCCAGCAAGGACATCAGCGCCAGCAGCATGACCATGTTCAAGGCCAGGGCAACGGTCGCGATCAGACCGAAGAAGCGGTAGATCGCCATGATGAACAGCGAAACGAACAGCATGCCCCACAGGGAAGCGTCGATACCCTTGGTGATGTTGTCGGCGCCCAGGCTCGGGCCAATGGTGCGCTCTTCAGCGAAGTACATCGGTGCCGCCAGACCACCGGCACGCAACAGCAGCGCCAGCTCGGAAGACTCGCCCTGACCGTTCAGACCGGTGATTCGGAACTGGCTGCCCAGTGGCGACTGGATGGTCGCCAGACTGATGATCTTCTTTTCTTCCTTGAAGGTCTGAACAGGCACGTCTTTCTCGACGCCGTTGACCATTTGTCTGGTGTAGGTAGTAGTCGGACGCTGCTCGATGAAAATCACCGCCATGCTGCGCCCCACATTACTGCGGGTTGCGCGACTCATCAGCTCGCCACCGTGGCCATCAAGGTTGATGTTCACTTGTGGACGGCCATGCTCGTCGAAACTGGCCTTGGCGTCAGTCACCTGATCGCCGGTAATGATCAGACCACGCTCCACCGCTGCTGCCGGACGTCCGCCTTCGCGGAACTCGAACATTTCGGTGGTGCCTTTCGAGTCATCCGGGCCTGCGCCCAGACGGAATTCGAGGTTGGCAGTCTTGCCCAGAATACGCTTGGCTTCCGCAGTGTCCTGTACACCCGGCAGCTCGACCACGATGCGGTTGGCACCCTGACGCTGGACCAGCGGTTCGGCAACACCCAGCTCGTTGACCCGGTTACGTACGGTGGTCAGGTTCTGCTTGATCGAGTATTCGCGAATCTCGGCCAGTTTGGCCGGAGTCAACGCCATGCGCAGTACGGGAATCCCGTTCAGCTCGGCAGGCGTGATTTCGAAATCGGTGAAGGTCTTGCGCACCAGCGCACGAGCCTGCTCGCGCTCTGTATCATCGGAAAAGCCCAGCTGAATCACATTGCCCAGCTGCGGCAAACTGCGATAGCGCACCTTCTCCTTGCGCAACAGCGATTTGACTTCGCCTTCGTAAACCTTCAGACGCGCATCGATCGCCTTGTCCATGTCGACTTCCAGCAGGAAGTGCACACCACCGGACAGGTCGAGACCGAGCTTCATCGGGCTTGCGCCCAGGTTACGCAACCAGGTCGGCGTGGTACGCGCCAGGTTCAGTGCAACGACATAGTCATCACCCAACGCCTTGCGCACGACATCCTTGGCCGGCAACTGGTCTTCCTGCTTGCTCAGACGCAACAAACCGCCCTTGCCATTCTCGGCCAGAGAAGAAGCCTTGACCGAGATGCCGGCATCGGCAAGCGCCTTGGCTGCACGATCGACATCTGCCTGATTGACTTGCAGCGCAGTGCTTGCACCGCTGATCTGAATGGCAGAATCATCAGGGTAGAGATTGGGTGCGGAATAAATAAAACCGACCACCAGCACCGCCAGGATCAGTACGTATTTCCACAGAGGGTATTTGTTCAGCATCACGCCGCCCGCTTAAAACGCGGGGCGCCTTGCGCGCCCCGTCGATGGGTAAAAGTTGTTGCTCAGATCGCTTTCAGGGTGCCTTTTGGCAGAGTGGCCGCGATGGCGCCCTTCTGGATTTTCAGCTCAACGGTGTCAGACACTTCGATAACCACGAAGTCGTCGGTCACTTTATTGATCTTGCCCGCAATACCGCCGCTGGTGACAACTTCATCGCCTTTCTGCAGGTTGCCCAGCAGGTTTTTCTGCTCTTTGGCGCGCTTGGCCTGTGGACGCCAGATCATCAGGTAGAAGATGACCAGGAAGCCGACCAGAAAGATCCACTCGAAACCACTGCCCGCAAGACCGGCAGCCGGTGCAGCAGCATCCGCAAAAGCGGGAGAGATGAAAAAGCTCATTTGTCGCTCCAGTTACATAATTAGTATAAAAAGCAGGAAAAACTCGTTCTGTTTCAACCCAGAGGCGGCGTTGGAAGGCCGCGTTTGGCATAGAAGGCATCGACGAAGGCGGCCAATGTACCCTGTTGAATAGCCTCGCGCAAACCAGCCATAAGCAGCTGGTAGTGCCGCAAATTGTGGATCGTATTAAGCATGCTCCCCAGCATTTCGCCGCACTTGTCCAGGTGATGCAGATAAGCGCGCGAGAAGTTCTTGCAGGTGTAGCAGTCGCAGGTCGGATCCAGCGGCGAATTGTCATGACGATGGAACGCGTTGCGGATTTTCAGCACACCGGTATCGGTGAACAGATGACCGTTGCGGGCATTGCGGGTCGGCATCACGCAGTCGAACATGTCAACACCGCGGCGCACACCTTCGACCAGATCCTCCGGTTTGCCTACACCCATCAAGTAACGAGGTTTGTCTGCTGGCATAAGGCCCGGCAGGTAGTCCAGCACTTTGATCATCTCGTGCTTGGGCTCGCCCACCGACAGCCCGCCGATCGCCAGGCCATCAAAGCCGATCTCATCCAGGCCTTCCAGCGAACGCTTGCGCAGGTTCTCGTGCATGCCGCCCTGAACAATGCCGAACAGTGCGGCCGTGTTTTCGCCATGCGCAACCTTGGAGCGCCTGGCCCAGCGCAGCGACAGCTCCATGGAGATACGCGCCACGTCCTCATCAGCCGGATAAGGCGTACATTCGTCGAAGATCATCACGACGTCAGAGCCCAGATCACGCTGGACCTGCATCGACTCTTCAGGCCCCATGAACACCTTGGCACCATCGACCGGCGAAGCGAAGGTCACGCCCTCCTCCTTGATCTTGCGCATGGCACCCAGGCTGAACACCTGAAAACCGCCGGAGTCGGTCAGAATCGGCCCCTGCCATTGCATGAAATCGTGCAGATCGCCGTGGCCCTTGATGACTTCGGTGCCGGGACGCAGCCACAGGTGAAAGGTGTTACCCAGAATCATCTGCGCACCCGTGGCCTCGATATCACGCGGCAGCATGCCCTTGACCGTGCCATAGGTACCCACCGGCATGAAGGCCGGAGTTTCCACTACACCACGCGGAAAGGTCAGACGACCGCGACGGGCCTTGCCGTCGGTGGCCAGCAATTCGAAAGACATACGACAGGTGCGACTCATGCGTGATCCTCTGGTGCCGATTCCTGAGGGGCCGTCGGCGCGGGATTGCGGGTGATGAACATCGCATCACCGTAACTGAAGAAGCGGTAGCCGTGCTCGATGGCCGCCGCGTAGGCCGCCATCGTCTCGGGATAACCGGCGAACGCCGAAACCAGCATCAACAGCGTGGATTCAGGCAGATGGAAATTGGTTACCAGGGCATCGACCACATGAAACGGCCGGCCTGGGTAGATAAAGATGTCGGTGTCGCCGCTGAACGGCTTCAACTGACCGTCGCGCGCCGCACTCTCCAGCGAGCGTACGCTGGTGGTCCCGATGGCAATCACACGCCCGCCTCGCGCGCGGCATGCTGCCACCGCATCCACCACGTCCTGGCTGACCTCCAGCCATTCGCTGTGCATGTGGTGATCTTCGATCTGCTCGACGCGCACCGGCTGGAAAGTACCCGCGCCAACGTGCAGCGTGACGAACGCGGTTTCAACGCCCTTGGCGGCAATCGCTTCCATCAGCGGCTGATCGAAATGCAGACCGGCGGTCGGTGCAGCCACAGCACCTGCGCGCTGGGCGTAAACGGTCTGATAGCGTTCGCGGTCCGCACTTTCGTCCGGGCGGTCTATATAAGGAGGCAACGGCATATGGCCGACACGCTCCAGCAACGGCAGCACTTCTTCGGCGAAGCGCAGTTCGAACAGCGCGTCATGCCGCGCCACCATCTCGGCCTCCCCGCCGCCGTCGATCAGAATCGACGAGCCCGGCTTGGGCGACTTGCTGGAACGCACATGCGCCAGTACCCGATGGCTGTCCAGCACGCGCTCGACCAGAATCTCCAGCTTGCCGCCGGACGCCTTCTGCCCGAACAGTCGAGCGGGAATGACGCGGGTATTGTTGAACACCATCAAGTCGCCCGAGCGCAAATGCTCAAGCAAATCAGCGAATTGACGATGTGCCAGCGCGCCAGTCGGCCCATCGAGGGTCAACAGACGACTGCTACGACGCTCGGCCAGCGGATGGCGAGCAATCAGGGAATCGGGGAGTTCGAAAGTAAAGTCAGCGACGCGCATGATCGGGTTCGTTTAGCAGGGCCGGGAAGTTTATCCGGTTTGGCAGCATTAGTAAAAAACCTGCGTAAATCGCTGTTGACCAACGGAAAACTCATCCTTATACTTCGCCGCCATTGAGCCCTGATGGCGGAATTGGTAGACGCGGCGGATTCAAAATCCGTTTTCGAAAGAAGTGGGAGTTCGATTCTCCCTCGGGGCACCATTTGCAGTACATAGACGACTACCAGCGTCTACGCAACACCCCTAGAGCCCGCTAAATGCGGGCTTTTTGGTCTCTGGGGTTCCACCTCCGTCCCTTGCAAGCCAGCCTCTTTTTGGTACATTTTCTGTACATATTCCAGTTCGAGAACCGGAGGTGTACAGCGATGCCATTGACCGCCTTGCAAATCAAAGCGTCCAAGCCTGCCGACAGACCGTTCACGCTGAGTGATAGTTCGGGTCTTGCCCAACTGGTGAAACCCAACGGCAGCAAGTATTGGCACTTCCGGTACACGTATCAGGGTCGGGCGGCGCGCATGTCACTGGGCGTGTATCCGCATATCTCCTTGCAGGAAGCCCGTGAACGAGCTGCGGAATGCCGCAACCTACTCAAGCAAGGCACCAACCCCGGCGCCAAACGCCGCGATGACAAGCTGCGACAGCAGGAGGCCGGGCTCAACACCTTCAGGCGAGCCGCGGAGTACTGGTACCAATTCAAATCGGACTCCGGCCGCAGCAGCGCGACGCTGAAGAAGATCCGCGACTATCTCGATAAGGATCTACTGCCCGCTCTCGGCGAGAAGCAACTGGAGCTCATCACGCGAAGCGACTGCGCAAAACTGCAGGCCTGCATAGAAAAACGAGGCGCCTTCAATGTTGCGGACAAGACCCGGACCTGGCTGAAACAGACTTTCAGTCAAGCCATTGCACGCGGCCTGTGCGAACACAATCCAGCCTCCGAACTCCATGCCATTGCGATCGCCCCACCGCCCACTCAACACTACCCACATCTGCACGAACACGAACTACCTGAGTTTCTCCGGTCCTTAAGCAAGACCACCAGCCGGCTACCAGCGAGGATTGCATCATGGATGACAATTCTGACGGCGAGCCGCCCCGGCATGGTTCGCTACGCAAAATGGGAGGAAATCGATTTTGAGGAAGGGATTTGGACCATCCCGGCCGCCCGCATGAAAATGCGCAGAGACTACGTTAGCCCTCTACCTCATCAATTGATCGCCATGCTTACCAAACTGAACCAAAGCACTGGCCGCAGTCGGTATCTATTCCCAGGCAATGGTGAAAAGCAGCCAGTCATCAGTGAAAACACGATCAACTTGGTGTTCGCCGAGATCGGCTATAAAGGACGACTCGTCAGCCATGGCACTCGTCATACCGCAAGCACGCTGCTGCGCGAACATGGCTGGCTGAAGGACCATGTCGAAAGCCAACTGGCTCACGTCGAGGGCGGCATCTCTGGTGAGTACAATCAAGCCCTATACTTGCCGCAACGTCGGATCATGATGCAGTGGTATGCGGACTATCTCGACGCCCTCAAACTAGGCATTACTGCCAGCCTTCGCGATCAATTTGATACTCGCGTTAATCAGTTTCTCGCACGCCCTTCTGCATCGCCTCTAACAACATCCCACGCACGCATAGATGATAAGTTTTCTATCGAAACAGACTAAGCTGAGACACCGCGATCACGCGATGCCTCACGAATTCGGCCCGGTCGGCGTCAACATCATCGCCTTGTAAAACAACCGTGGCGCATTTCAACACTGCTTAAGCCTGTTAGATCTCCGTAGCCCAGCTTTCCACGCGGGTCCATCCAAGCAGGGCTGCAAAGCCGCCCTGCTTGGATGGACCTCACTTAAAAAATCTAAAGCCCACACAACCGTCTGGGGAAAAACACTGATTTCCACCGGAGTATAATTTCAGCCACAGCCGCAGAATCTCCATAAATTCGAACCTTGACCCGAATTATCCACAGGCGTAGAAAAGATCGGGCAAGGGCTGTCGTTGACAGCAACCCAGGTAGCAAGAACCTTTAAGGCTACGCCACAGCGTGGTGGTTCTCCCAAAGTGCGATTAGCGTCCGGCAGCTTGCACGGTCACTCACCGAGTGATGGATGCCAATTCCAGATCATTGCCATTGCGGCAAATACATCCCCCTCCCCCAACTGCCCTGCAGCAACCTATCCGCTTGGCCATTTCCTTGCGCCAACCTGCGCCCGTCTCTTTCTTCTGGAAAGAGACGGGCGCTCCTACCGCTGCTGCAGCCCAACTCTTACAAGGCTTTGCGGCATTTCCCCTCGTGACAATCGGCGTGACAAACACCGGAGTCACCAGCAACAGCGATGCAGATGATGGTGCCGCAGCCCATGGAATGGACTGCACCTGACTGACAGTCAGGCATACCCCAATCATCGCCTCACTGCCTTCACCTGACTCAGGATCTCGCGGCGCCGGTCTCGTCAGCCAGCGCAGCCTCCACCCTCCCACTTCTGCGGAAGTGTTCAGGAGGCCAGATCATGAGATGCCCAAGCTCCCGGTCGTAAAGAGCCGTCAGTCCCGCGTTAGTGGACAACCCTCACAGGTCGCAGGGACCTTGATCCCTGATAACACTCAACATTCTTGGCGGGATGACGTGGGGAAAGTTTTAAAAGTTTTGGCTTCGAGAGGAGTTTGATCATGGCATTGGTAGGTAGACAGGACGGACGCAATTTTGGATGGGGTCGGCAATTGAGCTATGCCGGGCCTCAGGCATTGAAAGACATGTTCGGCGGCGGACACTACGGCACGGTCAAGGCGCACAGTGACCGCTGGCAGGCGTTAGTGCGCTGGTGTCGGTCGGAGGATGGGCCGGGGTTTAACGATGCGCGAAAAATTGACCGGCAGACCTTGTTGGACTACGCCGGACATCTGCGCCAACAAGTTGAACAAGGTGAGCTGGCCATCGCCACTGCGCAAAACCGGTTGTCCAGTGTGAATCGCACCATGGCCGCGCTTCGCGGTGATCAGTATGTGAAAGTGCAGAGCCAGAGTAAGGCGCTGGGAATGCAGCGCACAACCGTGCGCACAGCAGCCCCGCAAGGCCAGGATCGTGAACAAGTTAAGCGGATCGTCGAGGCGCTTTACGAACACCAACTGCGGCGCGCGGCTGCAATCGTGCAGTTGGCCCGAGCTACCGGCATGCGCTTACGCGAGGCCATCTTAGCCGACCTTCCGCGCCTAAAACGCGAAGCCGAACACTACGGCAAGATCAACATCCAGGATGGCACCAAAGGGGGCCGATCCGGCGCGTCGGCGCCACGTTGGATTGCTGTGGATGACCATATTCGTGACGCGCTTTGGTTCGTAAAACAGGTGTCGCCTACGGGTAGCCGCAACCTGCTTGCACCGAACGAAAGCCACCTCGATTTCTTGCAGGGAATCGTCTGCCCCGCACGGGACATCATCCATAAGCACGACCTCAAAGGCTTCCACGAATTGCGGGCAGCCTATGCTTGCGAACGCTATGAGCAAATCACCCACCATCCCGCCCCCATCAACGGAGGCCATTGCTATCAACTCGACCGACGTCTCGATCAGGAAGCCCGAGTACAAATCAGCTATGAGCTGGGGCACAACCGTATCGTCGTGGTGGCCGCTTACATTGGTGGTCCCACATGAGCACGGCATTCGATATGGATTTGTTCCTGGCGGGCGTCCTGACCGGTTCGCATACCACGCGCCAACGCCACCTGCGTCAGGCGAAGGCCATCCAAACAGCGATCACTGAGCGCTGGTAACGCGACAATCCATGGACTTGGCAGAGAAAACACCTTGCGTGGTTTTTGAATCACCAGCTAAACCAGCACACTGAATCGACGCGCTATTACTATTTGCTGACCATGCAATTACTCACTCATCGCTTAGGAAAATCCTGGCAGTTCAACCTTTAAACGAAGGTCAGAAAACGGGGCCATAAGCAACCATTCGTGATTGGCGGTTTTCGACCGATTCTGTTGAAAAAGTCGGCCCTTGTTTCCACGGTAGAAAAGTACGCGCTAGAGCTTAAAATCTTTGCCTTGAGCAGTGGATTCCGGGTTCAGATTTCGCGTAGCAGCGCGCAAAAAAGGTGTTTTCAGCGGTCAGTATCCGGGCCGTCTGAAAGAATCGACTTTTTCAACAGAATCGACCCAAGGCAGCCGATTGAATACTTACGGCACACCCACGGATAGCCAGCAACTGATGAAATCGGTAAATGGCGATATTTATATCGTCCATGATTTCATCATCCTACTCTTCGATGATTCCCAACTCGGCTTTCAGCTTGCCGAATTGCGTGCCATGACGATCCACGCCGCGCCGTCGATCATCACCGACCGCTCGCCGGGAAGGCTGGCGAAAGCGCCACGAACCGCCGCCGAGGCGCGGGCGCGGATGTCGTCGGGCTGATCGGCGAGCGCAAGCGACAGCGGGCCGCCCTCGAACGCCATCTTCACCGCGCCATCGATCGCCGCGTCTCGCGTCCCGCCCTCACCGAACGGGATACAAGCATCGAAGGGCGCGATAGCGATATCGGTGAAGCCGGCCGCTGTCAGGATGCGCGTCACCCGTCCCCGGTCGCCGAACGAGAACGGGCCGGGCGCTTCGGGACCGGGCGGCGCGGGTAGCGGGACGATGTCCTTGATCGCGCCCATCGGCAGGCGCAGCCAATCGTTCTCGGCCACGCCGCGCCAGCAGACGAAAGCGACCCGCCCGCCCGGCCACAGCGCACGCCGCATATGGGCAAACGCCCCAGTCGGATCGTCGAAGAACATCACCCCGAAACGCGAGAACAGGATGTCGAACGCGCCCTCGGGCAGCTCGGCGCTGCTGGCGTCGGCCACCCGGAACAGGGCCGGCGTATCCTTCGGCGCAAGCGCACGCGCTCGGCAGATCAACGGTTCGGATATGTCCACGCCTAGCACATGGCCGCCCGCGCCGCAGCCGACGTCCAGAACGCGTTCGCCCGTCGCGGGCGCGGCGGCTTCTATCGCGGCCTGGCCGAACACCGCGAACATGGCGTCGAGCCGGGCCTGGTTGGCGGCCCAGTACTCTCCACTTTGGCCATTCCAGTCGGCTACCTGATAGGCATTTTGCTCTGTCATGACATCTCCTCGTTTTGATTCGCTCTTAACTAGGCCGTGCAAAAGCCGGGAACGGCGACCTTCTGGAACAGGTGCGGGCTGCCTACGACGGATGACGGATAGGCCGAAAGCTTCGCGACGAACTCGGGATGGGTGAGGCCGGCGCGGACCGTCTCGGTGGATTCCCATACCACATAGTTCAGGTAAGTCGGGCTATCGCCGATCGCTCGATGCAGTTGCATGGAAATGAAGCCCGGTTGCTTCGTTATGATCTCGGCAGCCGCCTTGAAAGCGTCCAGGAAGCCCGCTTCGTCGGCGTAATCGAGCGTGAAGAGGTTGATGAGCACGACTGGCGCGGCCGCGATGCCGAGTTGGCGCTCAAGCGGGAATTTATCGTCTAGCGGTTTGAATTTACGGTCTTGCGGCTTTTGGTCGGCCATGGTTGCGCTCCTGTCTATTGTGAAATTGAAACTGGCGTGATCGATGCTGCTTCGAAGCAACATTCAGAAACCAGCAACCACCGAAGAAGGGAACCTGTGCTCTCAAACCAACATCGACTGCTGGGCGGAGATACCCGCCGTCGCGCCTTGCCATGATGCCGTGGTGACCGAGGGCATGAGGGGATTGGCGAGGTCGCCGGCGGCGTAGACGCCGGGCATGCTGGTTTCGCGGCGCTCGTCGACCTTGAGGGCGATGCCCAGGGGTGTATCGACCGTGGCGAGGCCCAGCGATTCATGCAGGCTTGCGGACGGCTTGTTGCGCGGATGCGCGAACAGAATGTCGACCGCGACAGGGGGGCCGGCGTCGAGCCTGACGGTGGTGTTATGGCTCTCGTCATGGTCGATTTCGGTGATCCGGCCATCGACGACAGGGATGCCGCGGCGCGCCAGATCGGCCCGGATGTCGGGTGGAATGTCGTGACCATTGGCGAAGACCGTCAATGTGTCGGTCCAGTCGTGGTATAGCCTGACGTAGTTGTGCGACGGCGGGCCGGACCAGACGAGGCCCCAATGCCTGCCGGCAACTTCAAAGCCGTCGCAATAGGGGCAGGGCACGATGGAGGTGCCCCAGCCTTCGGCAAAGCCGGGAACTTCAGGCATCTGATCGGCGACGCCATAGCTCAGGATCAGGCGGCGCGCCTTGAGGCTTTCGCCATCGCCAGTGAGGACGGAGAAATCGTCGATGGCGCCGGAGATACTCTCTGCCCGGGCAGTGACCAGCCTGACCGTGGGATAGCGCGCCAGCTGCTGCCGCGCCTCGGCCAGGATCTCCAGCGGTGGCTTGTGGTCGTGGCCGAGCAGGCCATGCGAGTGGTCGGCGAAGCGATTGCGCGGCAGGCCGGTATCGAGAACGGTGACCTTTCGGCGGGCACGGCCAAGCTGCAGGGCGGCGGCAAGCCCGGCAAAGCTGCCGCCGATGATGATGACGTCATTCATGGTGATGGGCTCCGTGCTGTGGATAAAGGAGATTGGCTTGCAGCTTTAAGATACTTTGAAGTACCCTAATTCAAGAATTAGAATACTGTCAAGTACTGGAATTTTTTATGAGCGAAAACAGTCAAGGCCGGCGCGGCCGGCCCGCCAACGAGGCGCTTGGCCAAACGATAGCCGACGCCGCGTGCGAACTTTTTGTGGAATTGGGTTTTCAAGCGACGACAATGGACAAGGTCGCCCAGCGGGCGAAGATATCCAAGCTAAGCATCTATCGGCACTTCGAGAACAAGGAGGCGCTGTTCAGCGCAGCCATCGCGGCCCACTGCCAGCAGTTTGCACCACAAGCCCTTTTTGAAGGCGTCGGCGGTTCGGCCGAAGATCAGCTCATGGCGGTGGGATCAACCCTGCTTCGCACGCTGTTGAGCCCGGACGTGCGGAGTGTCGAAGCCATGATCATGGCCGACAAGACGAATCAAAAGTCGTTAAGCAAGCGCCAATACGAAGCCGGCCCCGCCTATGTCATCGCCCAAATCGAGGCCCTGTTGCGTCAGTTGCACGCGAAGGCGGTTCTGAACGTGCCCGATCCTCTCCAGTCCGCCCGCTTGTTTGCCGCGCTTTTCAAAGGATCCGATCTCCTGATTATCGCGCGCTTCGATGAGGCGAGAGCAGAGGACGACAACGAAATCGAATCCTATTGCCGGTCGGCCGTCGCCATGTTCATCGCCGCGCACGGCGGCACCGACCACGCTGGCGATTAGGAGCTTAATTGCCCCGGCCAGCCTGGCCAGCGCCCCTGCTGGCCAAGCTAGCGGCGGCGCGATCGCATCGGCATTCATAGGGGATGCGTTTCCGATGCAGTAGCCAAGAGTGCTCTTGCTTCCTGCAAGTGGTTGCGGAACCGGATGGCATAGTCCTCTGCAACTGCCGCCTGAATGCTGAAACGGCTGGCCAGCGCACGGCGCCAATCAGCCACTCGATTCAGTCCATCGAACAACTGATGATTGGGCTCGAATCCAAGTATGTCGAAGTAGCGAAAAACTGGAGCCACGGCGATGTCGACCATGCTGAGCCTCTCGCCGACGAAATAAGGGCCATCCAATATTTCACTGTCGAATCGCTCTAGCTTTCCTCTCAATGCTGCAGATTTGCCAAGGGCTGTCTGCTGGTCGGTGGCGTTCAAAAATCCCCATGCATCCGCCAGTGTGGCAGAGGCGAATTCGATCCATGCACGGTGTTGTGCTCGGATCAACGCATTCATTGGATGTAACGCAGGTTCCGGGTACACCCCCTCCAGGTATTCGCAAATGGCGACGCTCTCGAATAGAACGGACTCGCCTTCATTGCCGTCTGGAACCTTGAGCAGCGGAACCTTACCGCTTGGCGACATCGCCAGAAACCAGTCTGGCCTGTCGCGAAGATCGACATCGATACGCTGAAAGGTAATACCTTTTTCGAGTAACACGATGGCCACTCGCTGAACGAATGGGCATAACGGATGGCTGACGAGTGTGAACTGTGACTGTGGCATTGGAATAGACCCACTGAAGAATCAAAGCCCGCCGCCACGAGTGGGAGCGGGCCGTATAGAAGCTACGTCCGTGACTTCAAGAAAGCCTGAGTGGCAGGTTTTCCGTAAAAGCTCAGTAGACGCTCATACCGTTGGCAGCTAAAGCGAGCGGCCACCGTCAACGATGAGTTCCGAGCCCACCGTCCATCGTGACTCGTCTGACGCCAGGTACAGCACGGCCTTGGCCACTTCCTCAGGCGTACCAAACCGGCCGAACGGAATGGTCGCTGCGATATCATGGTTGAGCTGTTCGCGATAGGCATCGGGAATACCGAGCTTGTCGTAAAGTGGCGTATCTACCGGGCCAGGGCTGACTGCATTGACGCGAATACCACGCGGGAGCAGTTCGCTGGAAAGCGTTTTTGACATGTTCAGGAAAGCGGCCTTGGTCGCGCCATAGACTGATGAACGTGCGTCACCGAGGTGTGCACTGACCGAGGTGTTAAGAACCACTGACGCAGGGTTCGCGAAAACTGGCAGCAATGCCTGGATCAGAAAGTACGGCCCCTTGACGTTGATGTCGAAAGAGCGATCGAACATTTCCTCCGTCCACTCTTCGATCGGCAGCCAAACGGATACGCCTGCATTGAGAAAGGCAACATCGAGTTGGCCATAGTGAGTCTGAACGGCCTGCGCCAGTTCCTTCTGCGCATTGATGCTGGCCGAGTCAGCACGCAGTACCAGTACTTCGCTTCCCAATTCAGTCTGAGCCTTTGTGATGGACTCCGGATTGACTCCGGTAACGATCACGCGCGCGCCTTCGGCGAGGAACTGCTTGGCCGTTTCCAGGCCAATTCCGCTGGTGCCGCCGGTGATGAGAGTGCGTTTGCCTTGCAATCGGGACATGTCAGTTTCCTTTTCGGTTTTTCACGGTCAGTCGATGTACTGACCTGCCTGACGGAAACTATGTATTCATACCTTCAGATTGATAAGATGGGATTTTCGAATAATTTTCATGCTTTTATTGCATGAATCAGAGGCTTGGATGGACCGACTATTGCTGATGACCTGCTTTGTTCGCGCTGTCGAGACAGGAAGCTTCTCGGCTGCGGGGCGTGACCTGGGGCTGGGACAGCCTAATGTCAGCCGCTATGTGGCGGCGCTGGAAAACCATTTGCAAACCAGGCTGCTTCACCGATCCACACGTAAGCTTGCCCTCACCCCGGAGGGAGAACGCTATTACGCAGATGCCCGGCGCATTCTCGATGCCGTGGAAGAATCGGAGTCGTCTTTCAGGGAGAACGTCGCCCCGTCCGGATTGTTGCGAGTCGCCTGTCCGACCGCGCTGGCCCATGCATTCGTGGTGCCGCATGTGTCCACATTTCTGGAGCGCTATCCAGAGCTGACGCTCGACCTGCAGATCAATGATCGCTATGTGAATCTGGTCGACGAAGGGGCTGAACTGGCGATCCGTATCGGACATCTGGAAGACAGCACAATGCGAGCCCGGCCGCTAGGCTGGTTCGAGCGTGTATGCGTTGGCAGCAAGGGATACCTGGCCAAACGCGGAATCCCCACGACGCCCGATGATCTGAGAACGCACGATTGCCTGATCTACACCCTGCTGTCGACAGGCAGCACATGGCACTTTCGGGATATCGATGTGCCCGTTTCAGGCAGGCTTCGGGTCAACTCACCTGAGGCCATACGAGCGTATGTAAACGAAGGACTGGGAATCGCACAAGGGCCCGAATGGCTTTACGACGAAGGGCTGAAAAATGGCAATCTGCAGGTGTTGCTCAGGGACTACGCAGCTCCGGCGGTCCCCGTGCAAGTCATTTACGTTGCCGACCGACTCCTCCCCAAAAGGGCTATTGTATTCATGGATTTCATCGCCGAGGTGTTCGCAAAAAATCCTGCATTTAAGGACCCACCCAGACCCTCGTAATGGCAGTAGTCAGCTTGGCATGCTGATGAAGCCCGACTGATGATAAAAATTCATCAGGTGCCGTTCGGCATCTTCGGCAGACCAGGTAGTCTATCTTTGACCTGTTCGATAAAAATGTTATTTCAAGTTTCCCTCAGGTATCACCAAATTAAAAAAGACCTTGAGTTTCAAGGTCTTTTTTCCGTCTGATGGGAAGTGTTCTGATACAGTCGCCCTCTTCCCCTCCCCAGCTCCGTCACCCTGAAATAGGCTTGCCTCGTCTATCGGAAAGCGCAGGTATTTTGCTGACGAGCAATCAATGCGCCTTCGCAATCCCGAACTGCTCAAGCACCGGATCGACGTTATGATCGAACGCCTTTTGCGCCTTGTGCTTCTTCACCGCATCGACGATAGCGGAGATGCCGAAGCCCAGCGCCATCGCGCCGTCGATGGCCCAGCCAATGACGGGCACTGCAGCGCCCAGCGCCGCACCCGCCGCGAGCCCCGTGGCCTCGCCTGCGACCATACCGATGGCGCGGCCTGCGATCTGGCCGGCCATGCGGCCGAGTCCGGCGGATGCTTCACGCCCCATCAGTTTTGCCCCGGCATCAATGCCGCCCTTGATCGCCTCGCCGCCCAGTTTCGCGCTGTCGATGATGGTTTGTGCGGCACCGACCTTGTTACCCTGGGCGAGCATGTCGGACACCGACGCAAAGCCCATGACCGATTGAAGCGCGCGAGGCCCCATTTCCGCGGCGACCTGACTGACGATTGACGGGCCCTGGTTATCCTCGTTCTTGCCTTCCAGCAGCTTGCGACCCTTTTTCGAATCCTGAAGCTGGGTGACCGTGGCGTTCAGGTAGTCACTTTGCTGGCTCTGGGTAAAATCGCTGGGCAATACGCTGTCGTAAATCGCTTTCTGATCATCAGCCGATTGCAGCGATTCACCGGCGTCGGCTTTCTTTTGGCCGAGCAGTTGTTTCAGTGCGCCGCCTTCGCTGAAATTGCGAACGTACGAATCAGCGATCTTCGATTGAAGCTCGGGACGATTGCCGATGACCTGATCGGCAGTCGGCACATGGGTATCGGGAAACAGGTCTTTCTGTAACTGCAACTGAGCGGACAGGCCGCTGATGGCACCGCTGTAATCGGCATTCGGTTTGTGCTTGTCGACGGCCTTGTCAGCGGTCGCCATATCAGTCTGAAGCGCCTGACCGCTGTTGACGTTCTTCGCCTGTTCGGTCACTGCTTTTCGCAAAGCAGCGTCGCTGTTTACCAGCTTGCGCTCCTGATCAGGTATGGCCTTGTTCAGGTAAGCCTGCACGTCAGGGTCAGACTGCAGCGTTCTGATCCTGTCGTTCAGCTCCGACTCGGTTTTTTCGGTATTGCGCAATTGTCGCCCGGCAATGACGCTCTGCTGGGTTTGCTGCAGCTTGACCATGACTGCGGCTTTTTGCGCGCCACTGTAGGACTTGGACTTGTTGGGGTCGAACACATCCGCGTTGAGCTTGCTGATATCAATGCCTGACACCGCATTCAGCGTCGCGGCATCGCTGAGCATGCTGGCGAACTGGCCACCATTGGTGGGCGCACTGGTCTTGATCCATTCACTGAGGTTTTTGGCGTCGAATAACTGGTCGGGACTGTGCGCCGCCTTTTTGCGCCCCGACATTCCCGCCTCGTCAAGCTGACCGAGAAAGCCGGCTTGCGACCAGGTGCTGCAGGATTGCTTGAGTGTTCCCGACAGCCCCGGATTACCTTGCGCCAGCCCCTTGAGATCGTCGGCGCTGACGTTGCCATCGACCTTGTCTTTATCATTCTCATCGGCGGCATGGTGGGGGTCGGCAGCCCTGACCAGAGGCAAATTGGCCTGCATGACCGAAGCGTTACGAACCATTTCCAGCGACTGGGGATCAGCGTCAGGGTTGTTCTTGATGTAGTCAGCCAGATCGTCGTCGGCCTTGTCTGCGGCCTTTTCCATGTTTTTGGCAAACGCCTTGAGGTCCTTGTTTGTGATCTTGCCGTCGGCATTGCCGCCATCCTTGCCAACGTCCACGGCAGTCTTCAACGCAGGATTGGCATTGATAAACTCCATCGCTTTCGCGGCATTGGGGCCATCTTCACGGGCCATCCATGCTGCTGCGATAGGACGGTTCAGCTCCTTTTCAGCTTGCAGACGTTGCTCGGGCGGCAAGTGCGCGACCATCGGTTCCCAGCGTTTCAAGGCTTCGGGCGACGAGTATTCCGAATCGTCGAGAAACGCTGCATCTGCCGCCTTCGGCGCATTGGCCGGGTCGGATGCATCAGTGCCCTGCGCAGCCTCAGTGGGAGCGACGGGCGCAGCAGGCGCGACTTGAGCGGGCGTTTCGCCGCACGGCTGAGGCTGTGCCTGCGGGCCGGCAGTAACTGGCGTGTTTTCGCCACCGCCCTTCAACAGCAGGGCCAGGATCGATGACGCGGCTTGCTCGGTTCCGGCGGGTGTGCCTGCTGGATTTGCAGCCGACTGACCGAACTGTACTCCGGCTTGAGCACCTCCGGCTGGCGTCAGCAGGGCCTTTGCAAGCGGCGACTCACCAGCCAGTTCGCCAGGGTTGGGTTGATTCACGATACCGCTGAAGGGAGAACTGGAAATACGCATGGTAAGTTGCCATCCGAGAGTGAGCGATGGCAACTGTGTGGCTGCAGGGTCGGGCTGGTTCCAGAAAATTTATCGAAACCGTCAGTCATGCAAACGGATCGATCTGCTGCTTCAACTGCACCCGCGCCCGCGAGAGGCGTGAACGGACGGTACCAATCGGCACACCAAGACTGTTGGCGGTTTCCTGATAGTTGCCGTCCATTTCCAGAGAGACTTCCAGCACCTTCTGCATGTTCGAAGGCAGGCAGTCAATGGCCTGGATGACGCGTGCCAGCTGTCGATGGCCGTCTACCTGATGACTGACATCACGGTGTCCATCAAGCTCGGAATGGACGTCTTCCTCCCAGCTCTCCTGGTAAGGCTGGCGATACATTTTACGAAAGTGATTGCGGATCAGGTTCAACGCAATGCCACACAGCCAGGTCTGCGGTTTGCTGGCGTGCTGAAACTTGTGCTCGTTGCGCAGGGCTTCCAGAAACACGCATTGCAGGATGTCATCGACATCATCGGGGTTCATCACGCGCTTCTGGATGAATGCCCTCAGCATCTGTATCTGATCAGCGGTGAGCTGACGAATGCCGGCTGAGGAGGAGGAGGACTGACGTGGCTGGGTTGCATCAAGGATCACAAGGTTCGGAAACATGGGCTTGTCCTAAGTCAATAGTGTGCAAGCCTTATAGCGATAACTGTGCCAGTTCAAAAAAACGTATAACTTATTGATTTATATAATAATTAACAAATATGTAATTTTTTGTAATACAAATTCTTGCGCAAACCTTTTTTTACGACAACAGCTTTTGGCACAAACCCGCCTCCTCCCTTGCCAAGGGAACCGAACCGGTCTGTGGCCCACTCAGAGGACATGACCCGGCTTAGAACTGCCCTATGAAAATCGTCGCTCCGCCGCCTCCCATGCAGACACTCCCGGTCGCGCCGACCCGCGTCGTGCCGCCTGTTGCGCCGCTGACTCTCGGTGTCGCTGCACAAGGCTCCGGAACCTCTCAACAGCAGGTTTCCCGCTTCGCTGCGGCGCTTATCCAGCACAGCCGCATCCTCCACCAGCGCGAGCTGATTGCCAGCAACAATGCCCTGCAGTCCCGCGCAGTCAAACTGGGGGAGCTCTATCAGTTACTGATGGGAGCCCAGGACACCGGGCTGGATAACGCCGCCAAAATGCTGCGCAAGAAGCTGATGCAGGAAGACTCGTCCAACGATCTTTCGCTGGTCCTGGCTTTTACTGACGGCGATGCCGCCAAGGCTCACGTGGTATTGCAGGCTGCCAGAAAACAGGCCGAAGCCGATGGTGCTACAGGCGAACATGTGGTCCTGACCCAGAAGCTGAAGCTGCTGCGACGGAAATACGGTCCACGTGCGCGCGCGGGGATCAATACCGCAAGAGCTTTCGCCCGTCCGAACATCGATAACAAACGCCGGGCTTCCCTGCGCAATCTCTACAACGTGGCGGTATCCGGGCAGCCGAACATTACCGGCCTGATAGAGGCGCTGCTCAGCGATCAGCAAGAAGCGGGGCAGTTCAACCTCGACCTGCGAGATATGCGTATCGCCATCGCCGATGACCTGTCAGCCATGACCCCGTCGGCCTCCCATGAGCAACTGCGCACACTGATGCACGGGCTCAATACCGCACGTCACGTCACCATATTGCTTAAAGGCTGCGAGCACCTGCTGGGGCGCATGCGCGACAAGAACCCCGATCTGAAAGTCGATCCGCCAGCCTTTCTCAAGCACTTGCTGACCCTGACGGCCAACGGAATGAATGTGAATCAGACCCTGCAATTGACCCAACACATCGGTGGCAAAAAACTCAAGCACCAACTGGCGTTTCTCAACGGCTTGCGGCCGATGTTGCTGCAATTGCCGATTTTGCTCTGGCGCGACATGAAAAGCCGCCAGACCGCGCTGAGTAACCTGCTCGTGCTGATGGCCGAGCTTACCCAGCAGGAACAGAAGCAGCTTTATGTGGGGCTTGCCTGATGAACAGAGTCATCAACGTACTGAACATGGTCGCCTTGTCGGCCATGCGCCGCTCGGAAGTCGTCGGCGCATTCTTTGTGATTGCCGTTGTGTTCATGATGATCACGCCGCTGCCCACCGGGCTGGTCGACGTACTGATCGCCGTGAACATCTGTATTTCCTGTCTGCTGATCATGCTGGCCATGCACCTGCCCAGGCCTCTGGCCTTCTCGACCTTCCCGGCCGTGTTGTTGCTGACCACCATGTTTCGTCTGGCGCTGTCGATTTCCACAACCCGATTGATCCTGCTCAACCAGGATGCCGGGCACATTGTCGAGGCGTTCGGTCAGTTCGTGGTGGGCGGTAATCTGGCGGTAGGCCTGGTGATCTTCCTGATCCTGACAGTGGTCAACTTTCTGGTGATCACCAAGGGCTCGGAACGGGTCGCCGAAGTGGGCGCACGATTCACACTCGATGCCATGCCCGGTAAACAGATGTCCATCGACAGCGACTTGCGGGCAAACCTGATCACTGTTCATGAAGCACGCAAACGACGCGCCGAGCTGAACAAGGAAAGTCAGCTGTTCGGCGCAATGGACGGGGCGATGAAGTTCGTCAACGGCGATGCTATCGCCGGTTTGATCATCGTCGCCATCAACATGATCGGAGGCATCTCGATCGGTGTCGTGCAGCATGGCATGAGTGCTGGCGACGCGTTGCAGTTGTACACCGTGCTGACCATCGGTGACGGCCTGATCGCACAGATTCCGGCGCTGCTGATCTCTGTGACATGCGGCATGATCATCACCCGCGTTCCCAACACCGAAGCCGGCGTGGAAGCCAACATCGGCCGGGAAATCGCCGAGCAAATCACCAGCCAGCCGAAAGCCTGGATCATCGCCGCCGTCGCCATGCTCGGTTTTGCCGCGCTGCCCGGCATGCCGACGGGGGTGTTTATCACCATCGCGATCATCTGCGGCGCGGGCGGGATGCTGCAATTGCAGCGGGCCAGGCCCAAAGCCGAGGAGCAAGGCGCCGTCGCAGTGGCTCCGGAAATGAATGGCAACGAAGACCTGCGCACATTTTCTCCGAGTCGCCAGTTTGTCATGCAGTTTCACCCCGCTCAGGACAGCACGCAGATCGAGGCGCTGATCAGCGAAATACGCCAACGCCGCAACCGGCTGGTGGTGCAGTTCGGCCTGACCCTGCCTTCTTTCATCATTGAGCATGTCGATCATCTGCCACCAGACGAATTTCGCTTCATGGTGTATGACGTGCCTATGCTCAGGGCAACATTCAGCCAGACCCACGTTGCGGTAGATGTCCGCCAGTTGAACGGAGAGACGCTACCTGCTGCCGTGTCCGGCACGACGGATCGCCAGGAAGATCAGTGGGTCTGGCTGCCTGCCGAGCACAGCGACGGCCTTCCCACAGTCGATTCAATGACGCTGATTGTCGAGCGCATGGAGCGCGCACTGCAGGCATGCGGGCCGCAATTCATCGGCTTGCAGGAAACCAAAGCCATTCTCGGCTGGCTGGAGTCCGAGCAACCGGAACTCGCTCAAGAGATGCAGCGGGTACTCACACTGACACGCTTCTCGGCGGTTCTGCAGCGGCTGGCATCGGAGTGTGTGCCGCTGCGCGCCATCCGCGTGATCGCCGAAACACTGATCGAACACTGCCAGCACGAACGCGATACCAGCGTGTTGACCGATTACGTGCGCATCGCGCTCAAGTCGCAGATCTACCACCAGTATTGCGGTGCCGAAGGCCTGCAGGTATGGCTGCTGACGCCGGAAAGTGAAGGCTTGCTGCGCGACGGCCTGCGCCAGACACAGACCGAAACATTCTTCGCATTGAGCAACGAGGTCAGCCAGATGCTCGTGCAGCAAATGAATATTGCGTTTCCGGTGCGCGCGCCCGAGCAGGCGGTACTGCTGGTCGCGCAGGACCTGCGCAGTCCGCTGCGGACCTTGTTGAGGGAAGAGTTCTATCACGTTCCCGTACTGTCTTTTGCGGAAATCAGCAATGCAGCCAAGGTTCGGGTCATGGGTCGATTCGACCTTGAAGACGACCTTGAACCGCTGGACAACGAGCACGCCGCTTGAGCCTTCAAGGGTTGAGCACAGGGAGAGGGTCAGATGTTTGAATTACGCGTACTGAATGGCCTGCATCAGGGCGCCGCTCTGCCACTGGTGGGCGAGGAGTGGTCGATCGGCTCTGCCGAACAGCAGGATCTGGCGCTGGACGATCCGGGCGTGGAAAGCCTGCATTGCCGTCTGCAGCGCCTGGGCGACAGCTGGACCCTGAGCGCTGAAGAGGGAGCGGTGCACGATGAAGATGGCAATGCCCGGCATACCCCTGACTTGAACCTCAATAGCGCCTTCATGCTGGGTTCGGTATGGCTGTGTGTTTCCTCCGCTGACGACGCGTGGCCCTCCGTGCCGGCCGTTATACCCGAGCAGCCGGCACAGCCTGATACCCCACGCAACGACCCGCCCCTGAAGAAGGTCAAGTCGCGCTCGCAATGGCTCAATCGCACCACGGGGATCATCGCCGGGTTGCTGGTCGGTGTGATTGGCAGTGCCTGGAGCCTGACTCGCCCTTCACCTGTCACCCTTGATCAGGGGCCTGCGCACATTGCCTCCGCCACCCCGGCCGCACAGGATAAAACGCACCCTGCGTCAGAGAAGACCGCCCGTCCTGCGACTGATAAACGCGTACGTCTGAGCAGTGCCGATGCCGTCAGGCATCAGCTCAACAGCATGCTCAGCGATCGTCTGCTGACCGACGTGAGCATTGAGGAGACACCGAACGGGTTGATGCTCAACGGCAATCTCAAGGAAGAATCGCTGCTGGTTTACCAGCGCATGCTGCAGCGTTTCAAGGACCGCTACGAATCGCCTGTGACCGTCCTCGACAACGTTTCCGGCAAGCAAAATACCCTGCCGTTCGTGGTCGTGCAGATCATGACCGGGCCACATGCGCACCTTGTCACCGCCGATGGTCGGCGCGTGTATGTCGGCGATGAAGTGGACGGACTGCGTCTGACCAGAATCGACGATCAGCATCTTCAGTTCGACGGTGATCGTCATATAGAGGTGACGTGGTGAACGCCGCGCTGAGCCAATGGAAAGCGACCCATGCAGCACGCTTGAGTCAATACTCCGCAGTTCGCGTCAGCGGGCGGGTCAGCGCCGTACGGGGCATCCTGCTGGAGTGCAAGATTCCCGCCGCCAAGGTCGGCGACCTTTGTGAGGTGAGCAAGGCCGATGGCGGTATGTTGCTGGCTGAAATCGTCGGTTTCACTCAGGAATGTACACTGCTCAGCGCCTTGGGCGCACCGGACGGGATTCAGGTCGGCGCGCCGATCCGCCCGCTTGGCATAGCCCACCGGATTGGCGTTGACGACAGTTTGCTGGGCTGCGTGCTGGATGGTTTCGGACGACCGCTGCTCGGTGATTGTCTCGGCGCTTTCGCCGGTCCGGAGGATCGTCGCGAAACACTGCCGGTGATTGCCGACGCCCTGCCACCCACCCAGCGCCCGCGCATCACCAACGCCCTGCCCACCGGAGTACGCGCCATCGACAGCGCCATCCTGCTGGGCGAAGGTCAACGCGTGGGGCTGTTCGCCGGTGCTGGCTGTGGCAAGACCACACTGATGGCCGAACTGGCCCGCAACATGGGCTGCGACGTTATCGTCTTCGGACTGATCGGCGAACGGGGCCGCGAGTTGCGCGAGTTTCTCGACCATGAACTGGACGAAACCTTGCGCGCCCGCTCAGTGCTGGTCTGCGCCACGTCCGATCGCTCAAGCATGGAGCGCGCCCGCGCAGCGTTCACCGCGACCGCCATCGCCGAAGCGTTCCGCGCACGAGGCCAGAAAGTGCTGTTGCTGCTCGACTCCCTGACCCGGTTTGCCCGTGCGCAGCGAGAAATAGGGATTGCTTCGGGCGAGCCGCTGGGCCGTGGCGGCCTGCCGCCCTCGGTGTACACCTTACTGCCACGTCTGGTCGAGCGCGCCGGTATGAGCGAGAACGGTTCGATCACCGCCCTTTACACGGTCCTGATCGAACAGGACTCGATGAACGATCCGGTAGCGGATGAAGTGCGCTCACTGCTCGACGGACACATCGTGCTGTCCCGCAAGCTGGCCGAGCGCGGGCATTACCCCGCCATTGACGTGTCCGCCAGCATCAGCCGGATCCTCAGCAACGTCACCGGCCGCGAACACCAGCGAGCCAACAATCGTCTGCGCCAGCTACTGGCCGCCTACAAGCAGGTGGAAATGCTCCTGCGTCTGGGCGAATACCAGGCCGGGGCAGACCCGGTGACCGATTGCGCGGTACAGCTGAATGACGCCATCAACGCCTTTCTGCGCCAGGACCTGCGTGAGCCTGTGCCCTTGCAGGAAACCCTGGACGGCTTGCTGCGGCTGACCGCCCAACTGCCGGAGTAGAACATGGACGAAACATTCGAGGAAGACCCGCAGCGGGCGGCGCTGGAACAGGTAATCGGCCTGCTGACGCCCCTGCGCCAACACCGTCAGGCGAGTGCCGAGCGGGCGCATCGCCAGGCGCAGGTGGAACTGAAATCAATGCTCGACCACTTATCAAAGACACGGGCATCACTGGACCAGGAACGTGACAACCACAAACGACGTCGCGAGAGCCTGTCCAGAGCGCACCTGGCAAAGACCATCAGCCTGAACGATGTAGACCGGTGGCACGAGAAGGAAAAAAACATGCTCGACCGCCTGGCCCATATCCGTCAGGACATGCAGCAACAGCAATTGCGGGTAGCCGAACAGCAGGCTGTGCTTGAACAGAGACGCCTGCAAGCCAAAGCGTCTCAGCGCGCAGTCGAGAAACTCGCCTGCATGGAGGAGACGCTCAACGAAGAAGGTTGAGTGACGATGACCGCACCGATCAAAACCCCTGCCAAGGCACCAGCGCCACCTGTACGCGAAAAACCGGCGGAGTCTCTGCCAACAGCATTCAGCGCCAGGCCGGCAGGTGACAAACGCGCCGCCTCTGGCGGTGCTCTACGCAGCGATCTGCAGGCAAGTCGTTCGGCATTCAACAGATCGACGGCGGACACACCGATAAACGCCGATGGCCTGTTCTTTTCACAACTGCTGGTGCCGCCGGTAGTTGCCCAGTCTGATCAACAGAGCTTCGCAGGCGGCGCAATCGCCTTTTCGGTCAGAGCAGAAAATGTACCGACCGAGTTGATCGATGAGGTCGTACAGCGCCTGCCCGATCAGCCCGATGGCCCGCTCGCCTTCACCCTGCTGATGCCTAATCTGGGCAGCGTTCGGGTCAACGCCAGCAAAGCCGACAATCGTTGGAGTATCCAGCTGGGCTTTGCCCGGCGCGATGTGCTCAAGCGCCTGCATGGCCACGCAGGCGCGTGTCGCGAATCGCTCTCGGAGGCACTGGGCCAGGACGTTGACCTGTCGATGCACGAAGACTTTGCAGCATGAGTGCGCTGCTCCTGCGCAAGGTCGCCCCGCTGTTTGCCCAGGCCACACGCGAGCTGGGCGCCGGTCAGCGTCTGGACTTCGACGTTCAGGGCGGTAACGCCGAGCTGACACTTCTCCCACTGCTGGCCGATGTCGTTACACCGCGTGTCGGTGCCTGGTTGAGTACCGCTGCGGGGCCCGTGTGCCTGAGCGATGCCGAGGCAGTGCTGAGCCTGCTCGGCGAGGTGCCTCTTACCCTGGCTGGCGATCAGCACGCCTGGTACTGGCAGTTGTTCAATCAGTGCCTGAGCCCGGTCATTGCCGATCTGCTCGCCCCCATCGAACCGCAGTCCGACAGCACGCAAGCGTCTTTAATGGCTTGCCGGATTCAGGTCCGGCTCGCAGGGCAACAGGTTCATGCCCATCTGCACGCAGCACCAGAGACGCTTATCAGGATATTGCGCTCGGCGCGCTGGCACCCTGTTCAAAAGCCGGTCGATGAAGACTTTTGTGTGGCCACGCCGCTGATCATTGGCGAGCTGTCGCTGACGCTGGAACAACTTGCTTCGCTGCGGCCAGGTGACGTGGTACTGCCCGCCCGCTGCCGGTTCGACAGCGCCGGGCAAGGCGTGCTGAGCCTTGCCGGGCGGCAGTGGGAGGCACAGACCGAGCTTCAGGCACAGCATCTTTTTTTGCGGCTCAGCCACGAGGAACACAGTCACCATGAGTACTGAAGATCTGTATCAGGACGATGTCGAAAGCCTCGACGATTACGACGAACAAATCGGTGAGCAGCAGTGGGCGGATGTGGACGTCGAAGAACAGCCCGGCCTCCCATCCGATGAGCCTGATGAGCCCATTGGACCTGATGAACAGGACGAGCAGGATGAGCACAGTCCATTGTCTGCAGTCGACTCACTGCCACTGGACCTGACCCTGCGCTGCGGAGAACTCAGGTTGACCCTTGCCGAACTGCGCCGACTGGACGCGGGCACGGTCCTTGAGGTCAGCGGCATTGCGCCAGGCTACGCCACACTGTGCCATGGCGAGCGCGTGGTGGCCGAAGGCGAACTGGTCGATGTAGACGGTCGGCTGGGCCTGCAAATAACCCGACTGGCAGCTCAGCCATGATTATGGAAGGGGCCAACCCGCTCCTTTTGGCACTGTTTCTCGGCGCGCTGTCGTTGATTCCGTTTCTGCTGATCGTCTGCACCGCCTTCCTGAAAATCGCCATGACTTTGCTGATCACCCGCAACGCTATCGGCGTTCAGCAAGTCCCGCCGAACATGGCGCTGTATGGCATCGCACTCGCCGCCACGCTGTTCGTCATGGCGCCGGTCGCCCACGAAATGCAGCAGCGCGTGCACGACCATCCGCTAGAGCTGGGCAATACCGAGAAGCTCCAGGCCAGTGCCAGAACAGTGATAGAACCGCTGCAACGCTTCATGACCCGCAACACTGACCCCGATGTGGTTGCCCATCTGCTGGACAACACACAGCGCATGTGGCCCAAGGAAATGGCCGATCAGGCAAGCAAAGAAGATTTGCTCCTGGCAATCCCTGCCTTTGTTCTCTCCGAACTGCAAGCCGGTTTCGAGATCGGTTTTCTGATCTACATCCCGTTTATCGTTATCGACCTGATTGTCTCCAATCTGCTGCTGGCGCTGGGCATGCAGATGGTCTCGCCCATGACCCTGTCGCTGCCGCTCAAACTGCTGCTGTTCGTACTGGTGTCAGGCTGGTCGCGCCTGCTCGACAGCCTGTTCTATTCGTATATGTGAGGCGGTCATGGAAGCATTGGCACTGTTCAAGCAAGGCATGTTTCTGGTCGTCATCCTGACCGCACCGCCTTTGGGTGTTGCGGTACTGGTCGGGGTCATCACCTCGTTGTTACAGGCGCTGATGCAGATTCAGGACCAGACGCTGCCCTTCGGCATCAAGCTGGCTGCCGTGGGCATGACACTGGCGGTTACCGGGCGCTGGATCGGCGTGGAGCTGATTCAGTTCATCAATATGGCCTTCGATCTGATTGCCCGGTCCGGAGTTGCGCATTAGATGCCTCTGCACGCCCAGGATTTTTTCGAATTCATACTGGGCATGGGCCTGGCGATGGCAAGGCTGGTGCCGTGCATGTTGCTGGTGCCGGCCTTCTGCTTCAAATACCTCAAGGGACCGCTGCGCTACGCGGTAGTCGCCGTGGTTGCGATGATTCCTGCACCGGGCATCAGCCGCGCGCTGACGTCACTTAATGAGGACTGGTTTGCCATAGGCGGTCTGCTGCTCAAGGAAGCGGTACTCGGCACCCTGCTGGGCATGCTGCTGTACGCGCCGTTCTGGATGTTTGCGTCCGTGGGCGCCTTGCTGGACAGCCAGCGCGGCGCACTCAGCGGCGGGCAGATAAATCCGGCGCTGGGGCCGGACGCAACGCCGCTGGGCGAGTTGTTTCAGGAAACACTGATCATGTTGGTGATCCTTACGGGGGGGCTGTCGATGATCACCCAGGTCATCTGGGACAGCTACAGCGTCTGGCCGCCGACCTCATGGCTGCCAGGCATGACGGCGAACGGCCTGGACGTTTTTCTCGGCCAGATCAACCAGACCCTGCAACACATGATGCTGTACGCCGCGCCCTTCATTGCCCTGTTGCTGTTGATCGAGGCGGCGCTGGCGATCATCGGCCTGTATGCGCAGCAGCTCAATGTCTCGATTCTGGCCATGCCCGCCAAGAGCATGGCCGGTCTCGCGTTCCTGCTGATCTACTTGCCGACGTTGCTGGAACTGGGCACAGGTCAGCTATCGAAGCTGGCTGATCTCAAGTCGATACTCGGCTTTATGGTGCAGGTGCCGTGAGCGAAAAAACAGAAAAGGCGACGCCCAAACAGATTCGCGACGCGCGGGAAAAGGGTCAGGTCGGGCAGAGTCAGGACCTCGGCAAACTGCTGGTGTTGCTGGCCGTCAGCGAAGTCACCCTGGGCCTGGCCGACGAAAGTGTGAATCGTCTGCAAGCCTTGCTGGGGCTTTCGTTCAAGGGTATCGACCGGCCGTTCATGGCATCGGTGGAACTGATCGCCAACGAAGGCTTTTCCGTGTTGCTCAGCTTTACGTTGTGCAGCGTCGGCCTGGCAATGCTCATGCGCCTGATCAGCAGCTGGATGCAGATCGGCTTCCTGTTCGCCCCCAAGGCCTTGAAACTCGACATCAACAAGATCAACCCCTTCTCCCATGCCAAGCAGATGTTTTCCGGGCAGAACATTCTCAACCTGGTGCTCAGCGTACTCAAAGCCCTGGCGATCGGAGCGACGCTGTACTCACAGGTCAAACCGGCGCTGGGCACGCTGATCCTGCTGGCCAACAGCGAACTGACAACCTACTGGCATGCACTGGTCGAGCTGTTTCAGCACACTCTGCGGGTGATTCTGGGTTTGTTGCTGGTCATTGCCATGGTCGACTTTGCCATGCAGAAGTACTTCCACGCGAAAAAACTGCGCATGAGCCATGAAGACATCAAGAAGGAATACAAACAGTCCGAAGGCGATCCGCACGTCAAGGATCACCGTCGGCAGCTGTCCCATGAAATCCTCAACCAGGAACCCAGTGCTGCGCCCAAACCGGTGGAAGAGGCGGACATGCTGCTGATCAACCCGACCCACTACGCGGTGGCGCTGTATTACCGGTCAGGGGAGACACCGCTGCCGATGATCCATTGCAAGGGTGAGGACGCGGACGCACTGGCGCTGATCGAGCGGGCCAAGAAGGCTGGCATTCCGGTTGTTCAGAGCATCTGGCTGGCGCGCACCCTGTACAAGGTCAAAGCCGGCAAGTACATCCCCCGCACCACACTGCTGACCGTCGCTCATATCTACAAGGTCGTCCGTCAACTGGACGAAGTCACCAGCGAAGTGATTCGCATCGAAGACGAGCAGTAGTCCCGCAGAGCATCACACACCGCAACCCCGCACTGAACGCAGGAATCCACCGGCATGAACACGCGCGTGCAGGGCTATGGTGATTTGCGCTGGTGTGATGGGCAGCTCATGAAGAACCCGCAAGACAGGGCTCAAACCACGAGAAGTGCCGTGACCATACGGGTAGGGACATGAGTGCGAAGAGGCATTACGAAGGGGGGAAATCCGGAAGGCCGTGTTGATGGGCCCTGATCGGGCCCACCCACACGGGTAAATCAGGCGGTCAGTGCAGCTCCTCATTCAAATGTTCAAGCCCCGCCAGCATCAACTCGTGTCGACGGATTTCATCCAAGCTGGCGAACGAGTCGGGCGTGTCGTTCACTGCGTGCCACACCACAAAGTCGCGCCGTACATCCAGAAACAGAAAGTAACGACTAAACCGTTCGGCTTCCATGAAGCGGCGTTGCAGTGCCTCGCGCAATTGCTCGGGGCGCAGCGCGCGGCCTTCGATATGCAACGCGATACCCCAGTCGTGGTGCTCACGCCGGCTGACGAAAGCGACACCCTTGGCGACCGGCCATACGGCCGGGCTCTGGGCGGCGACCTGGGCGTAGAACGCTGCTTTTTCCATTACCTCGATCATCTTCAGTCCTTTAACTGCACAACGGTGTAATCCAGCTCATGATCACGATCATCCAGCCCCTGACGCATGTCAGGCGGCCACCAGATCACCAGCTCGCGGCTGTTCGAGTCGGGACGCTTGCACGCGTACCCGGTGCAACCATGGGTAGCACAACCCGTCAGAGTAGCGACCAGCAAAAACATGACAGCAAGATGACGCATACTCATGGTGTCGCTCCCTTTAGCAACGAAGGTCGGCTTTCTTTGGCCATTTTCGATATCTGTGGCTGGCGTACAGCGATATACACCTCGCTCTCCTCGCCCGGCTGCAGCCATGCGTGAGGCCACGCGGCAACGCCAATGACCCAGCGGCCACCACAGCGACTTTCGTCGATCCGTACCGGCTTGTCGGTGTTGTTGCGTGCGACCACCACTGCAACGCCCCAGTCTTTCTTGACGAACCACTGCGAGCGTTGGCGATCGAGCGTCAGACCTTCGCCCGGGTCACACAGGCTGTCGGTTTCAAAGGGCAGTGTTTCGCCCGTGCGCATGCCTACCGGCGCGGCACCGTCGACCATCTGAGTGAAGACCTTCTGGATGTCACCACGGGTCGGCAACTCTCCCCCGTCACGACGGTCCTTGATCTTCTTCATCTGGTCATCGATGTCATGCGGGTTGCCGTTTTCCACATAGCGGGCCGGGTTGACCTGATCGCCGATCAGACGCGGGGTCAGGATGAACAGACGTTCACGCTGGCTCAATTCACGGCTGCGGGACTGGAACAGCAGCTTGCCGATGTACGGGATGTCGCCCAGCAACGGAATCTTGTGAATCCGGTCATTGGCCTCCAGCCCGTGGAAGCCGCCGACCACCAGCGAGCCATGCTCGGCGATCACCGCCTGGGTGCTGACGTTTCCTCTGCGCACACTTGGCTGCGTGTCATTGATGGTCGAAACATCGATCTGACCGTCTTCGATGTCCACGATCATTTGCACCTGGGGCTTGCCGTCGTGGTCCAGCGAACGGGGGATGACCTGCAGGCTGGTGCCGGCAGTGATCGGCAGAATTTCAGCCGCGCGTTCAGACGTGGCGGTCAGGTATTCAGTACGGCTCAGGTCGATTACCGCTGGCTGATTCTCCAGTGTCAGGATCGACGGATTACCGATGACCGACGCAGAACCATTGCCTTCCAGCGCGTGCAGCTCGGCGGAAAACTTGCTGGCGTTCTGAATGAACATGGTCGAACTGGTCCCGGCGTCAAACAGGCTGGCACCGCCACTTACATTGCCTGCATTGAAATTCCAGCGGCTGGACAGCTCCGCCAGCTCGTTGCGGTCGATGTCGAGAATCACCGCATCGATTTCGATCAGGTTGCGAGGAACATCGAGCTCCTTGACCAGCTTCTCGTACATGGCCTTGCGCTCTGGCAAGTCATAGATCAGTACCGCGTTGTTACGCACGTCAGCGCTTACCCGAATGCTTGTGCGCCCTGCGGAATGACCTTTACCGGATCGTTTGCTGCCGAAACTCAATACGCGGTCAATGCCTTGCTGCAAGGCACCTGTATCGATCCCGTTGGAACCCAGGTTGTAAGGCAAGGCCGCAGCCGAAGCCCCGGCACCGCTCGAGATGCCACCGCCCTGCCCCGGCAGCAGGTTCACACTGTCGATGCTCTCGCCACGTGCACGACTTTCCAGCAGGTCCTGAAGAATACTGGCAACACCGGCCACGACCAGTTGCTGGTCGCGATAACGAATAGTGCGATCGGCGGCGTTGGCGTACCTGAGCGGCAGGACGACAACGTCCTGCTTATCGGCTTTTTTATCCGGCTTTTCGACTTTCTTGCTGTAGTCGCGCACGAACTCCACATATTTGGCCGGACCGCGGACCAGTACCACACCTTCATCGGGCAGAGCGCCCCAGCCGAAGCGTTTGTCCAGCAGGCCCACGTCGGTCAGGGCAGTCTGCAGGTCATCCACGGCGTCGGGAGAAACCTCGATACGCGCCGATGTGCGTTCGCTGGAAGGACTGATGTACAGCGTGTCGTTATAGACGAACCACTGAAAGTGGTATTCCTGACCCAGACGGTCGAGAAATTCCTCGGGGTTCTGGGCGCGAATCCGGCCATCCAGCTTTCCCGGCATCGATGGCATATCCAGTGCCATGCCGAACTCTTTGGCAAAGTCAGCCAGTGCCGTACCCAGCTCAGTCTGCCGGGCATCGTAGGCGTAGGCAGTGTGCTTCCAGGCTTCGGGGGTGACCGCCCAGGTAACAGGGGTCGCCCCGATCAACAGTAAAGGCAACCACATTAAGGCCTTGCGCATTTCACACTCCCGGTTGCCGGTTGTTGAGGTTCGCACGCCCGAGCAGAGTGGGCGCCGTATTGCGAATTGAGGTCTGCATCAGGCTGAGCAAGGCCGCGCGCTGATTGGCCAGGCTTTCCAGGCGACTGAGCAGGTCGTTGAGATGAAAGGGGTCGGGGATCCAGCTGACCAGGACTACACAGCGCGTTTCTGGATCGATACCCAGTGCGCCCTCGCAGGCACACGCCAGGCTCGCCCCGCCTTCACTAAGCAGGGCTTCCAGACGTTGCGGATCAGCGGCATCGTAGGGATCAAGCAGCTCGATGCTGCAACATATACCGTTGACGTGTGCCGCAAGACGCACGTTGGCATCATCGATCCAGCAGTCCAGCGGAGTCGCCGGACGCTGTTCAGCCCACTGGCCGAGGATCTCGGTGAAGTCACTGAATTCCATCGATGATCGCTTTGGTGATGCCGTGTTTGGCGCGCAAGCTTTCGTTGACGGCAATACCTGCGACGTCCACCTGCTGCTGCGCATCGTTGAAAGCCTGAAGGTCTTCGATGGAGCCACTTTCCGAGGCATCCATTGCCGCGTCTTCCATGTGGGTCTGCGCGCGGCTCGCGGAGTTGTCGAGATGGCGTTGCAAGCTGTTGAAACTGATCATGTCCTGGTGCTCCAGCAAAAGGGTTCATACCTTGAGTGGAGCAAACCTGCGGCACGGTTCCATCTTCAACTCTGCGTGCGCTCAAACCTGTGTCAGGCAGACTGTTCGGCCCCCAGCAGGCCATTGCGCAACGTCATCCAGTCGATATCGAAGGCACCGTTGGCGTCGCTCAGGCGCAGGCTGCCTGATGCTACCGATGCATCTCGCTTGAGCTGCCAGTGCTCGGCGAAACGGCTTTCCGCCAGCCACTCGGCGACTGGTTCAGCCATGTCGGGGTGCACGCTGAGCGTTGCGATTGCCTGGTTGAGCTGGCTGGCAGCCAGGTTTCTGGCCAGAGCCCGCGCCCGCTCGGCCAGCGTGGTGTCGTCCAGCAAGTGCCGCAGTGACTCGCTCAACAGCGCCTCCACGGCAACCATCGATTCCTGTTGCAGGGTTTCGCGCTGCTGCTGAAGCTCGCCGAGAAACGCATTGGCGTTTTCCCAGAACTGCGCCAGCGCCTGCTGGTTGAGACGATCGGCCTCCTCCTGCGTGCGGACAAGCAACTGTTCGGCCTGCTGACGGGCGTCAGCGAGGATGTCGTGCGCCAGCAGACTGTCGGCGATGTCTTCGCGACGCAAGATCGGTTCAGGCAGCAGCGACGCGGTCGTCAAGGCAATACTGCGTTTGGCAAGCATGGGCAATTCCTGACGCAGAAGATATGAGGTTCAATTCAGGATGCCGTGACGCGCCACAGGATGGCGCGCCACAGTGTCTGAAGCTTGTTCTCCGGCGCCTCGCAGGGCACATCGGCAACTTCGCCCGGCGGCCAGGCCAGCCGCAGACGCGACCAGTACTGCGACCCGAGCCAGGCACCTAACAGCAAGCGCGCATCGTAGACATCGGCAGGCAGCCATACCGCCGGACGCAGCGCCTTGGCGAGCGCCCAACACCACTGCCCGTCCGGCCCGTCACTCTCATAGCGGGTAAAACAGATCAACTGCGCCAGGCCTATGGCCTGCTCACGCTGAACGGGTGTCAATGTCAGCCAGTCCAGCACCGCCGTGTCGGCAACAGCCGGTTGAGCGGGCGCAATTCCCACGCTCTCCAGGAACACGCTGTGGCGGCAAGCCATGAGCGCGTCGCACTCACCCACCGTCAGTCCGCAAGACTCGGCGAATATGTGCTGCCGGGCCGGATGAGCCCACGACCAGGGATTGCACCACCAGCGAGCCCAGAGCGCTTCGACCGTCGGAGCCATTACGTACGCGCCGGCAGGCCGGTACGACTGCGCGCGCCGAAACCTGTGCGGCGCAGCAGCCCGTTACGCCAGTCACTGCGTACTGCCAGCAAGACAATCAGCAGCAAAAGAGCAAAGCCTGCCGGGATGACCCAGAGCATGACGTTCCAGAATGGCAGGTTTGCGCTGTCCAGCTTGAAAGGCCCGAAACTCACCCATTGGGTGGTTTCCTGAAACTCCACAGCGGGCACGAACACGATGGAGAACTTCTTCGAATCCGCGGACTGGGTAGACATGCCAGGAATACTGCTGGCGACCATCTGTTGAATTCGCCCACGCACACTGTCGGGGTCAAGCGATGCAGAATGCTTGATGAACACGGCTGCGGACGCAGGTTGCACCGGCTCGCCCGGCGCTATGCGCTCCGGGAGCACCACATGCACCCTGGCGACAATAACGCCGTCGATTTGCGAAAGAGTTGCCTCAAGCTCCTGAGACAAGGCATAGATGTAACGAGCACGTTCTTCGAGCGGCGTCGAAATCACGCCTTCCTTCTTGAAGATTTCGCCCAGGCTGGTGCGCGAATGCCGCGGCAGACCAGCAGCGTCCAGAACACGTACGGCACGGTTCATGTCGCTGGTAGCGACAGTGACCACCACACCGGTTTTTTCCAGGCGTTTGCGCGCATCGATATGCTGATCCGCAAGCCGCGCCACGACTTCGTTGGAATCCTGTTCGGAGAGTCCAGTGAACAAATCGGTGTCATCACTGCAGCCGCCGAGCATCAGAATGCACATCAGCAGCAGACCTGCGCTGAGAAATTTCACGTAGACCTCTACTGCAGGTTGGTCAGCTTGTCGAGCGCCTGAGCGCTCTTGCTCACAACTTTGGTTGTCAACGCCATTTGTAACGAGCATTGCGACAGCGCACGGCCCATCTGAACAATGTCAGCGCCGTCTTCGGAACCTGCGACTCTCTTCATCTGGCGCAGCGCCTGTTGGGAAAGTTTTGCGGTATCGCCCAGGCGCTCGGACAGCGCACTGGCAACCTTGTCTGACAGATGAGAAGACGAAGGGCCACTGTCCGGGCGCATGGCCGCCGTAAAAAGATCGACATCCGCCTGAACGGGCTCGGAAACGAGCTCCTGATGCACATTGGGCCCAAGCTCTGAAGACAGGCTCTTGAGGTGGCTGATATGGGAAATGCTCATACAGGTTTCTCCGTCAGGCGGCGGTCGGTCAGGCAACAGCCTGGTTATTGCTGCTTTGCAACAGGGTATTGAGGATCTGGGCGACAGTCTGCGCAGCGCTTGCCTGCAAATCATTGCCAGCGCCGGTAGCATCCTTGAGCGTGGCCTCCAGCCCCTTCTGCAGCAAGCCTTCCAACAACTGCCCCAAGTCCTGATTGGACAGGTTGCCATTGGTGGTGCCCGGCTGCGTAGAGTTGTCAGTCGGCGTACCCAGACCTCCGCCAGACGCCTGCAGACCGCGGTCGATCAGTTGCCCGATCAACTGGCCCACATCGATGTTGCCGTTGCCGTTCGCGGCAGGTCCGGTGTTGGCGTCGATTGCAGGATCACCCAGCGAAGCCGGAGCGCCTGCCGAATCACTCACGGGCGACCCCAGGCCACCGCCGCCACTGCCCGAAAGGCCGCTGGCATCACTCTGTTGCTGGCCAAGCTGCTGACCGAGAATGTCGAGGGCCGAGCGGAATTGGGCGGTTTCCTGACCGTCAAGACCATTGTCTTCCTTCAACTCGTTCATCCAGGAACCACCGTCACGGGTGGGGAACTGGGCCTTGTTGTCGTCCATGAACTGAGCGACTTTTTCCAGAATCGGCATATCGTCGCTGGAGAACGTTGTTCCGCCTTCCCCGCTGGGAGTCAGCAGATTGTCCAGCACGGCTTTGCCGAGGCCATTGAGCACCTGATTCATCAGGTCAGACTGTCCGCCACTCGCGCCGTCCAGCTGGCCGCCACCAGCGCCCGAACCTGAACCCGCGCCACCACCGATGCCTGCGGAAGCGCCGAAATTGTCACCGAGCTTTTCGTGGATCAGTTTGTCGAGCGCTGCCGTGATATCGGCAATGCTACCGCCCGACTTGCCGTCCGCAGCCATGGCCTTGGCGAGCATCTTGCCGAGCGGCGAGGTGTCATCCAGCTGGCCATTTTTGGTCAGGGCCTGAACCAGTTGGTCGATGACGGCCTTGAGTTCCTTGCTGGAGGTGCTGGCGCTGCTGGTTGCGTCGTTGTCGAGCGACACAGGGAACAGTGAAGCCGAGGTTTGCAGGGAATTGAAGCTATTGAGAGCTTGCATAGAAACGCCCGTCCTGAGATAGCGGCCCCCTCTGGCGAGGGGGCAATCAGAAATAATTAGTAACTGATACCCTTAGCGTTCTGCGCTGTGGCACTGATCTTCTTGTTGGTGGAGTCTTCCTTGCCCGCTTCGATGGCGTTCAGCACGTCCATCGTCTGCTTCCTCTGGGCTTCTTCGGCTTGCATGGTAATCAGTTTCGCGCCATTGGCGTCGGTCTCTTTACTGGCCTTGGTCTGTGCGGCAACCGACAGGCTGTCGCCCGTGCCCGAAAGAATACTGCTCTGCAGGCTGGCGTTGGCCGCAACAGTGTTGGCGCCTTGCAACGCGCCACCGACACCGTTGACGGCACCGTTGCCGAGGTTGGTGAGTTTCGAGGTTAGACTTGAAAATGCGACCATGACGTGATGCCCCTTTTATCTACACCAGCGTTATTGCTTGGTACAGCTAGGTGGCAACGACCCGCAGATCGGTTCCAGCGGGTTTGCAAAAAATCAGATCTGCAATTCCTTGATACGTCGATAAAGCGTACGCCGAGGCATATCCAGCTCCAGGCTTGCGGCGTCAATGCAATTGCGGTGACGCTTGAGCGCCTGTTGAATCAAAGCCTTTTCAATCGCCCGCAACTGGGATTTGAGACCGCAGGCCAGGTGTTCTTCACTTTGCGGATCGACGCCCAGCACGGGGAAGCCCAATACATGGCGCTTGGCTGCGGCCTTGAGCTCACGAATATTGCCAGGCCAGTTATGCCCCAGTAACACCTGCTGAAGCAGGGGACAGACATCGGGCGGGACAGCCTCCAGCTCTTTGGCGGCAGCCGCAACGAATCGCTTGAACAAGGGCAGAATACGCTCAGGCTGGGTACGCAACGCCGGCAGCTGGAGGGTCAGCACGTTGAGGCGAAAGTACAGATCGCGACGAAACCTGCCCTGCTCGACGGCATCGTCCAGACACGACTGAGCCGACGCGATCACGCAGACGTCCAGCTTGATCGTCGACGTCGAACCCAGTCGTTCCAAGGCGCGGGTTTCCAGCACCCTCAACAGCTTGGCCTGCAGGCTGAGCGGCATGCTATCGATCTCATCCAGATACAGCGTACCGCCTTGCGCCGCTTCGATGTAACCGACCCTGGAACGGTCAGCACCGGTGTAGGCACCACTGACCACGCCAAACAGCTCGCTCTCGGCCAGTGACTCCGGAATCGCAGCGCAATTCATCGCGACCAGGCGGCCTTTACGGCCAGACATTGCATGAATTCGCTGGGCGATAGTGTCTTTGCCGGTCCCGGTCTCGCCTGACAGCAACACATCGATACCGAGTTGCGAAATGCTTTCAGCAACGATCCCCAGATTCGGCACACACTCCTGGTCCAGATCATCATCAAACCCATCATCAAGCTCCATCCCACAACTCCCTAGACATCAGCTTTTCGGACTCTAGGCGTTGCTGCAATCACGCAGCAACGCCCAACTCCTTCATGCGGTGGTAAAGCGTACGTCTGGGCAGTTCAAGCTCCTGTAGCACGGCGTCTACATTGTGTCGGTGCCGCTTGAGTGCGTCCTGAATAAGCATTTTCTCGATCACACGCATTTGCATGCGCAGACCTGTCGCGGGGTCGCGCGCGTCCACCGGCTCGGCGCCCAGCAGAGGGAACCCCAACACAAACCGCTTGGCCGCGGACTTCAGCTCACGTACGTTGCCCGGCCAGTCATGGCTGAGGAGGATCTGCACACGACCGTTGTCCAGTACAGGAACGGGACGTTGGAACTCAGCGGCAATCTCCTGGGTGAACTGGTCGAACAACGGCAGGATCTGCTCGCGACGTTTGCGCAAGGCTGGCAAGTGAAGCGTCAGCACGTTGAGCCGAAAAAACAGATCGCGACGAAAAAGTCCTTGTTCCACCAGTTCATCCAATGGGCGCTGGGCTGAAGCAATCACGCGCAAATCCAGTGGAATGAACTCGGTCGAGCCCAGCCGCTCGACTCCCCGGCTCTCCAGCACGCGCAGTAATTTGGCCTGAAGACTCAACGGCATGCTGTCGATTTCATCCAGGTAAAGCGTGCCGCCGCTGGACGCTTCGATGTAGCCCTCACGAGCGCGGCAGACACCGGTAAATGCGCCATTGACGACACCGAATAACTGGCTTTCTGCCAGCGACTCCGGAATGGCGGCGCAATTCATGCCGACAAAAGGCCCGGACCGGCTGGACAGCTCATGAACGCGATTGGCCAAGGTGTCTTTGCCGGTTCCGGTTTCCCCGCACAGCAACAAATCCATATCCAGAAACGCGCTGTTCATTACAATTTGATGACCAGCGGATAATGCAGTTACGCCCCAACACTCTCGGGCGTCCTTATCAATGCCTGTGCTCATCGTTCACTCTCACTGTGGGTGGCAAGCGGACTATTAATACCACGTCTTACAAGGCAGACATATAGTAATTTAGTTCCCCAACGAATGAGAAAAAGCTCACAAAGTTGAGAATTATTATCATAGTAATACCATCATCCCATGAGCAGATCTGGCATAGAGCCACTCTGTTGGGATGATTACTTTAATCTATCGTTATTCCATCCTGATCAAGGATTTACGACCAGAAAAATCCGCCTGCCCTCCTGCCTGCGGGCCTTGAGACCGGATGCCCTGTCTTGGAGCCAGGCAAAAAACCATGTAACCGCACGGTTTATTATCTAAAAAAATTACCGATTGAACAGCAGGCTTAATCGAATACATTTAAAAGCCATCACACGCCCCCCCACAAAAAAATCAATTGTCACTTCACTTAAAGAGGCACAAAGAACCTGACGCGCAAAAAAAGTGCATCGCACAAACTAAATAGTTTGAACTGTGCACACGCTTAAATAACAAAGCGTTTACAAAAACTTGCCACTTTATGCGTTAAAACAGAGGGCTTGACCCAGACGTTGAACAGCAAGACTGCAACGGTTTTTCTCATTCGGTTTTCCGAACGCAACTCACCCTTCGCTCTGTAGACCGCACAAAACTCCCGTATTTTGGGCATGAGCCTAGGTGGCGTTACGCCACCCCTTCATTCGGCTATCCGAACGAGTGGGTACAGACGCACACAAGCAAAAAAGACGGCGAGGTAAATAGCCAACTGAAAGGATTCAGTGTAGGACAATCCGTCAATCGCTAACGGAAGCTCCGACAGAAGTGGTGATCATAAAGACCACTGATACGCCGTCACAGCCCTGGAATGTTTCTAAATGTGTGTAAGAACTAGCTTACAAATATTTACAAAAGTTCAGCGAAAATAGGCTTGATGCGAGTAAATAGTTCATGGCGACCTGCCACGAGCGAGAACAAAAAAAGAGGATATCAGGGTAAAGATAGAGCACTTAGACACAGGATCACATGCACTCGAAAACGAGAAAAAGCACCAAAAAAGCGCATTTTTAAGGGGATTTGCGTAGTCGCAGTGCCTCAGGACCGCAGATTTTTAGCGCGATTCGCTGGCGTAGACCACTACTCGCGGTCCGCTCGGCAGCTCGCGCGGACCGTTGCGATCCTCGATATCATCGCGCCTGCGCGGCGACGAACGGTCATCTATGTAATGCCGGGCTTGTACGCCATTTGATACCAATGATGGGTTGCCTGCCGGAACCGGCGGTGTGATCGTCGGCGACTCTTCAGGCTTCACAGCCTGCTCTGGTGGCTGTATCTGCGCTACGGATGCCTGTTCTGCTACCGGCGCGGACTCCACCGGGCGTGGCGCAGGCACCTGCTCAGCCGTTTGTACTGCCTGGACAGGCTTTGGCACAGGTGTTCGTTCGACCACTTGCACCGGCCGTGCAGGTGGGGATGTGGGCAAGCGTTCGATCACAGGCTTCTCAACGCGTTGAGGGCCTGTCGTCACTGGCGACTCACCCGTTATTCGCGCAATACCCGCTGTCAGCACCTGCTTCTGAGTCTTGGGCAGCAGCAACCGCCCCGGTCCATCCGGCGTTTTTTTGCGCAGAAACGCCGAGTTGAGTCTGAGCAGTTGCCCCTCATCCACGCCGGCTGTAGCCGCCAGTTGGGTAAGATCCACTGCATGGTTAAGCTCGACCATGTCGAAATAAGGCGTATTGGCGACCGGAGTCAGCTTTACCCCGTAGGCCTCAGGGTTGCGAACCAGAATCGAGAGTGCCAGCAAACGAGGTACGTAATCCTGGGTTTCCCTGGGTAACGTCAGGTGCCAGTAATCGACAGGCAGACCGCGCCGACGGTTGGCTTCGATCGCCCGCCCGACAGTCCCCTCGCCCGCATTGTAGGCGGCCAGCGCCAGCAGCCAGTCATTGTCGAACTGATCATGCAGACGTGTCAGATAATCCATTGCGGCCTTGCTTGAGGCCACTACGTCACGGCGAGCGTCGTAGGTAGCGCTTTGATTCAGATTGAAACTGCGCCCTGTGGAAGGGATGAACTGCCACAGCCCCGCCGCAGCAGAGGGTGAATTGGCCATCGGGTTGTAAGAGCTCTCGATCATCGGCAGCAGCGCCAGCTCCAGCGGCATGTTGCGCTCGTCCAGACGCTCGACGATGAAATGCAGATAGGGACTGGCCCTGCCACTCGCTCCGGTAATAAAGCCGCGATTGCTCAACAGCCAGTCACGTTGCCGGGCAATACGCTCATTCATGCCCTGGCTATCTGCCAGCCTGCAACGCTGGGCCACCCGCTGCCAGACATCTTCGCCGTTGTAGACGGGCAAGTCGGAGATCTTTTGCGAAGCCCTTGAACCTGGCTGCTCATCGTCCACCCAGGATGTCAGCCCTGCAACGAGACGCGGCATGCGATCCATACGCGGTTGTGCATAGTCGACTGACTGACAGCCCACACACAGCGAGCCCAAAGCGAGGACGGCGATCTGGACCGAGCGAGCGAGCAAGCGTGGACGGGAATCAGGTAAGGCGACGGCGGGCATGGGCGGGAATGTCCTGAACGTGTCCACCCTACGTGGCGTGCTCGCCATTCCGGTTCCCTGTCAGGCAGATATTCCCGAAAAAGCCCCGTATATCCCTAGACGACGAAAAGCTGAATCATTTCAGCTTTTGACTTTCATTACCGCCATTTCTTATGGAACCGGCCTGCACCCCATGACACTCAGCTTGTGAAGGATTTTTCTCAGGGTTACATCAGGCGGCTATCAGCGTCAAAAAGGACAGGGAGATTCACCGTGCAAGCACCACCTATCAACCGGACCACCGGAAACACCCTACAGTCATCAAGCACTGCAAGCACGCACACCGCCACGGGGCTACAGCAGAAAAACGAGCAGCCGACACAACGCGCTTCGCACTCATTGAGCAGCATCGGCAAGCGAGCACTGAAGAGTGTCGGCAAATTGTTTCAGAAGTCCAAGGCACCGCAGCAAACAGCGGCCAGACCGCTCAGCAGCAAAAATACCACGCCTGCTGCATCTGCATCCCATTCACAGACCGCAAAACGCTCTCAACGCGAACCGCGCCTGGCGGAAAACCTGACGCCGCCCTCTGCCACTCCCCTCAAGTCAATCCTGCGTAACAGTCCGAACACGACAGGAAGCGCCGAGGCAGACGCCCATGAAATCGAACACACGTCGCCGCGTATCGACATGGCCAGGCGAAACAATCTTCACGTCATATTCGATCTGCCGGGAGAACACCAGAACGAGGCAAGCAGTTCCGGCACCAAAGCCGGAGACTCCGAAGAAGCGCCGGCCCCTTATGCCCGGCTGGGACCCAGCAACGGCGGCCGCTTTGAACTCAAGGCCGGGGAGCTGGTGCGCAACTCACAGCCACAGGGCACGATTGGACTGGATGCCAAAGGCAAACCCGACTTTTCCACGTTTGATACGCCTGGCCTCGACCCGTTGCTGGAAGACATTCTTGCCAACTCCGGCCAGACCTATCTGGCCCAAGAGAGCAAACAGGGCGTGTATGGCCACCAGTTGTTGCAAACCAACGGGCATCTGTTGCATCTGGCACAGGACGACAGCGCGCTGGCGTTGATCCGCAGCAGCAACGAGGCGCTGCCTATAGAAGGAAGAAAACCCGCAGCCGTAAGCCTGGAACGGGAAGATGGTCACCTTCACATCAGCTCCCCCAGCGGGCGCACAACTCAGGAATTACCGGGCAAGGCCCATCTCGCGTACCTCACCGACATATACCTCACAGAGGCCAGTGATCGCCTGCGCGTGCACGAAGACCGGCTGTATCAGTTCGACCCGATAAACATTCGCTGGAAAGCTCCCGAAAACATGGAGGACATTGCCTTCAATAGTCTTGCCATGGGCGGCAACGGCTCGGTCTATGCAAAAAGTGATGATGCCGTGGTCGACCTTTCGAGTCCGTTCATGCCGCATGTGGAAGTCAAAGACCTGCAGTCATTCTCGGTCGCGCCGGACAACAGAGCGGCGTTGCTCAGTGGCAAAGACACTCAAACGATCCTGCTGACCGACATGACGCCGGTGATTGGCGGGCTGACGGAGAAGAAAATCAAAACCCTGGAACTGGATGGCGGCAAGGCGCAAGCGGCTGCGGTCGGCCTGAGCGCCGACAAGCTGTTCGTCGCAGACACTCAGGGCAGGCTTTACAGCACAGACCGTAGCGCCTTTGACAGCGACGCCGAGCAGTTGACGCTCATGCCCGAGCAGACCGGCTATCAGTTGGCAGGCCTGCCCCTTGGGGGCCACAACAGCGTCACCGGTTTCATCAACGGCGACGACGGTCGTATTCATGCGTTGATCCAAAACCGTCAGGGCGAAGTTCACTCCCACGCCCTGGACGAACAGGGCTCCAGACTGGAAAGCGGCTGGAACCTGACCAATGCACTGGTGCTGGACAACACTCGTGGCCTGACGATACCAGCAGCTCCCGCCGCTACTGACCGGCTCAATCTCGACCGCTCCGGGCTGGTCGGCCTCAGCGAGGGGCGCATTCAGCGTTGGGACGCGACACCACAATGCTGGAAAGACGCCGGGATCAAAGACATTGATCGCCTGCAACGCGGGGCCGACAGCAACGCTTACGTACTCAAGGGCGGCAAGCTGCACAAGCTGACGGTTGTTCCCGAACACCCCAACATGGCCTTTGACCACAATACGGCGCTGGCCCAGACGGCACGCTCGACCAAAGTCGCCATGGGCAAGGAAATAGAGGGCCTTGATGATCGGGTGATTACCGCTTTTGCGATGGTCAGCGATAAACGCTTTGTCGCGCTGGATGACAAGGGTTGCCTGACCGCCCACAGCAAAGACCATAAGCCCATTACGCTGGATATCCCCGGACTGCAAGGCGATATCAAGAGCCTGTCGCTGGATGAAAAGCACAATCTGCACGCGCTCACCAGCACCGGTGAAGTTTACTGCCTGCCCAGGGAGGAGTGGCAGGCGGTGAAGTTCGGAGACCGCCTGCGCGCCCGCTGGACGCCGGTTGCCACACCTGAAGGCCAGCCCGTCAAGGCACTCTTCACCAACGATGACAACAGGCTGAGTGCACAGATCGAGGACGCGCCAGGACAAGGCCTGATGCAACTAAAGGGCGGAAAATGGCAAGCGTTCGAGCCACGCCCCGTGGAAGAAAACGGTTTGAACGATGTGCATGCGCGCATCACACGTTCCAACAAGACCTGGCGAATTCCTAAAACCGGACTGACCGCCAGACTCGACATAAATGTCATGGGCCGCGGTGGGATGGAAAAAACCCATACAGCCAGCACCAGCGAGTTCATACGCGCCAACGTTTATAAAAACACTGCAGAGCCACCACGCTGGATGAAGAACGTTGGTAATCATATTCAGCATCGCCATCATGGTCGTGTCGGTCTGAGAGAGGTATACGAGAGCGAGTCGATCCTGTTCAAGCAACTGGAGCTGATTCACGAGGCAGGCGGCCCTCCCCCGGAGCCGGGTAACGACCTGAAGGCGCGCATCGCCCGACTGAACCTGGGCTCTGAAGGCGCGACGCTGGTCAAGGAACTCGAAGCGTTGCGAGACGAGCTCGAAAACCATACCTACACAGCGCTGATGGCCATCGGTCAGAGTCATGGCAAGGTGAAAAATCTGAGGCAGCAGGACGGTCTGCTCAATCAGCACGGCGAACTGGCCAAATCATCGCTGCGTATGCAATTCGGCAAAAAGCTTGCCGAACTGGGCACAAAGCTCAACTTCAAAAGCTCCGGGCACGATCTGGTAAAAGAACTGCAGGACGCCCTGACCCAGGTTGCGCCATCAGCGGAAAACCCTACCGGAAAACTGCTTGGCACTCTCAAGGACAACGGGCTGAAACTCAGCCATCGCAAAGCGGATATCCCCTTGGGACAGCGCCGTGATGCCAGCGAAGATCAGGGTTTGAGCAAAGCGCGGCTCGCTCTGGATCTGGTCACCCTGAAAAGCCTGGGTAATCTGCTCGACGAGGCCGAGCTGCTGACCCCGCACAGTGACATGAGCGTGATACAGAAAAAACTGACGACGCTGCGTGATATCACCTACGGGGAGAATCCCGTCAAGCAGGTGACGGACATGGGGTTTACCGATAATGCGGCGCTGGAGAGTGGCTATGATGCAGTCAAGTCATTCCTGAAATCGTTCAAAAAGCCTGATCATGCGGTCAGCGTCAATATGCGCGTGGCAACCGGCAGCCCTGACCAGGCCGAGCTTGCCGACAAGTTCAAGAGCATGCTCAAACAGCTGGAGCATGGTGATGATGAAATCGGGCTGCAACGCAGCTACGGCCTGAACCTGACCAGTCCTTTCACGGTTCTGGCCGACAAGGCTACCGGCCCATGGCCGACGGCAGGCGCCACCGGTAACCGCAACTACATTCTCAACGCCGAACGTTGCGAAGGCGGCGTTACCCTGTACTTGATGAGTGAAGCCTCAGGCAACGCAAGTATCGGCGTGGGGGCCGGCAAGGACTACTGGCCGGGCTTTTTCGACGCGAACAATCCGGCCCGCAGTGTCGATGTAGGTAACGATCGTACGCTGACACCCAACTTTCGCCTCCGCGTGGACCTGACGGCCACCGCAGGAGCCAGTCAACGTGCTGGCGTGGTCTTCAATGTGCCGGACGAAGATATCGACGGGTTCGTCGATGATTTGTTCGAAGGCAAACTGAACCCGTTGCAAGTATTGAAAAAAGCAGTGGACCATGAAACCTATGAAGCACGCCGCTTCACGCTTGATATCACGACGGGAGGAACCGCAGACTTACGCGCGGGAGTCAACCTGACAGAAGATGGCAGCAACCCGTTCTCTGCCGTCGTACGCGGCGGGTTTGCCACGAACATTCTGGTTAACCTGATGACATACACCGACTATTCGCTGACGCAGAAAAACGACAAGACCGAATTGCGTGAAGGTGGCAAGAACCGACCACGGTTCATCAACAACCTGACGGGTGGCGGGCAGCTTCGTGGGCAGCTCGGTGCCACCCACACTGATCCAACCAACACACCCGCCTCTGCCGCCGGCCCGACACCGGCCACCCAGACCGCCGCCAACAACCTTGGCGTTGCCGCGAACATGAGCGTGGAAGCGAGAACCGTCAAAAGGGTCAAGTTCCGCTACAACGTGGCGAAACCAATGACTGCCGAAGCCTTGAGCAAGCTGTCCAAAAGCCTGGGGGACGTGTTCAAGGACAGCACTACAAAAGCACGCCTGGCAGAACTGGCCGATCCGCTAAACGCTCGCTACACCGGCAAGAGTCCGGCAGAGGCCATTCAGGCACAGCTCGACGGGCTGAACGAGCTGTTTGCCGGTGTGCCATCGCAGAACGATAACCAGTACAAGGCATTGCGCGGTTTGAAACGGGCAACCGTTGAACAGCAAGCGTCGGTCAACAAGCACAGCGTGCTGGATAACGCTCGCTTCGAGACCAGCAAAACGGATCTGTCGGGCCTGACCAAAGAAAGCATCCTGACCAGGATCATGGCTTCGGTGAGAGAGGCCAGTGCACCTGGCAATGCGGCGCGGGTTGCCGAATTCATGCGCCAGGACCCAAAACTCAGCGCCCTGCTCAAGGAAATGGAAAACAGCCAAGGTACATTGGCACGTGTACGGCTAGAGCCGAAGGACGAATTGATCGACCTGATCGATGAGGGTAGCCGCAACGGCACCATGACTCAGCACGATCTCTCCAGCCATCTCGAAGACCGCAACAAGATGCGGATCAAACGTCTGGTGGTGTTTCATACCGCCACTCAGGCTGAAAATTTCACTTCCCCGTTACCGCTGGTCAGCTACAACAGCGGAGCCAGTCTGAGCGTCACCAAAACACTTGGACGTATCAATTTCATTTATGGCGAAGACCAGGACAAACCGATTGGTTATACATTTGACGGGGAGATGTCACGGCCATCCGAATCCCTGAACAAGGCGGCCGACCAGTTGCAGAAGGAGGGTTTTGAACTGAAAAGCTGACACTCGAAGTATTGAAAAGCGCCGCCTGCGGCGGCGCTGTTCATTCAGGCCATCAGAAACGCGCGTGCGTCACGTGCCTGGGAAATGAAGCCGCGAGTGACGTCACAGAATGCCGGTTCATCAAGCGATGCCAGCTCGCGCTGGGCGCACAGACGCACATCCCCCTGATCGACGGCAAACCAGCAACCGTGCAGGCGGGCAACGTCGAAGTTCAGACTCAACAGGCGCTGCAGATCGGCAGCGCGTTCCGGAGAGCGGCCCACTCGACAGTGAAAGATGACCATCTCGCTGTGCTCGGGTAATTCAATGATTGCAGCTTCGTTGTTATGGCCGTCATACAAGGCACAGACGCCATTCTGCAGTACCAGTGAGGTGCCGAGCTGCGCACCCAGAGAGTGAATGAATCGGCTGAAATCGGGTTTCGGGGTTTTCATCTTCATAGTCCTTTAAGGGTAAAGCGATGTGAATCAGCCGGGCAGCAGACACCTGCGTCTGCACCCGGCATCGCGATCAACGCGGGGCGAGCAAGCCTTCTTCCAGCGCCCTCAACTGATCATCGTCGAGCGGCACGGAAGGTGCTGGTCGCTGCACTGTAGGCGGCGGTGGGTAGGCTTCGGCCACGGTCTCTTCGACAGGCCGGCTCGCCTCGGACGGTTTGGCTGGCGCAAGCGCAGCGCGTGCTGACGACACGCCGTTCAGCACACCCTCCTCTACGACCCGTACGGTATCCACCGCCATCTGGGTCGGCAGTTGCAACGCGCCTCGTGCCACGTGATAAGCACTTTCCAGGGCTCTGGGGATGCCACTCAATGTGCTTGGCTGGAACGTATGTGGCAGTGACGCCCTGTTCGGGTGCCGGATGTTGTTCAAGGCTGTTTCAGTACGCTCCAGCATGGGCGTTGCACCGCCCATGCCCGCATCTTTCAACGCTTTGGCTTCAGCGGTGACCGATTGGTTGGTGTACAGCGTGGACAGGTAGGAAACAGACCCCGTCGCCGCCAGGGCCATGTTGCGCAGGATATTGCCCGCACTGAGCGTGCCGCTTGATCCTGCGGCTTGAGCGGTCACAGGTGGCAGTGCTGAAGTCAGTGCCGAGCTCTGGATACCCGATAGCGCCTTGCTGTAGAACGTGGTGCGTACCGACGGCTCGCGCAGGTCCATACCTTTGGCCAGATCTTTTTTCAGTTCGCTCTTGGCTCGGTCCGGTGTGAAGACCGGGATTTCGCGCCCCTGCGGATCGACATACGTCGACTTCAACTGCAAGAGTGTTTGCGAACTGGCAGACACCGCGCCGCCGAACCCGGATGCCAGGGCTCTGGCACTCAGCGTCTGACCATTGATCTGATGTAAATCGTTGAGCATCTGACGTACGGCCTGAGACCCGCCAAAAGCGCTGTAAGCCATCAGTTCACCCACGGGATGAGTGGATGAACCCTGCACTTTCTTCTGGTTGAAGACCGCCCGTTCGCCCTTGACGAACGCTTTGTCCTGAGTGAGTTCCTCGGGTGTTTTTCTGACCAGCTCACCGTGTTCACTTTTCAGCTCAAAAGGGTCCGGAATGACCGAGTTGGTATCGACAGCCTTGAGTGGAACCATGTTCAGGCGTTCGTTGAAGCCCGTCTTCTGCAAGGCGGCCTGAAACATCGGTTTTACCACGCTGTTGACCGTCTCGTGGGCAATGCCCGCCACCATGCCGGTTATTGCGGCCTTGAGCATGCTGGCGTCACTGCTGGTCTCGGGTACAGCCTCTCGTAGCTTGTCGCTGGTAGACAAACGCACATAACCCAGGTGCGTCATCGAAGACAGGAACTGCGGAACTGCAGCCGCAACAATCGGCCCTGCCCCTTTCCAGCCGCCCACTGAGTTGCGCGCAGTGACAAGATCACTGACAACGGTGTCCAGTTGGGTATGTGCAGCGACCGAAGCAAGGCGTTTGGCCTCTGGCGATTTGACGAAATCGGTGTGCAGATCGGTCAGCGTGGCTTTGGCATCAACCAGCGCTTGCCGGTCAGCGTGCAGGGCCTCCTTGTCGCCTTCCTCAGCACCTTGCAGCCTGACATCCAGCGCAGTGATGTGCTCATCCAGCGAATCGATGCTTTTGCTCAGCCCTTCTCCGATTGCCTTGCTTGCACGGCCTGCGTATTCACCAAGAGCAGCCTGACTGGCAGCCAGAGCCGCTCGGTCCTCGCTCGCGTTCTGGCCTGCGGGAACGGGCGCAGCGTCATGCATCAGTTGAAAGTGCTCCAGTTGATCGGCAACCGATTGAGCAAACCCCTTGATCAGTTGCCCGACTTCGGCCTTGTCGGGTGCCTGACCCGGCTGCGCGAACCTGCTCAGCAACTGCTGCACGTCAGACCCCTGAAACTGCTTCAGTTGATATCGCTCAGGGGAAAGCCTTTCAGCCATGACTTCGAAAGGCAGTTGTTCAGCCTGCAGCAAGCTGCCGATCAACAATGCGGCACGCGAGCTGATCATCGGCGCGCCGCTGACCGGAGCCGTCGCCTGCTCCGCCCTGAATGCCTGCAAAAGCGTCGTATGCCGCGCAGCAACATTCAACCGCGCAGCGCCGGCAGCCGAGCTTTCTGCCGCATGCGGTGCCGACTGAGTGGCAGTCAGCGGCGGGTTCATGCCTGGTGTCACCGCATTCGGATGAGCTGTCTGAGCGGGAGCAGTAACGCTTTGCTGGTTTATCGGGGTGAGCTCGACACTGCCTGACCCACCGACACGCGAACCGATCATTGGAACCTCCCCGGAACCGCCAGGCTCTCGCGTTTGAGCACAGGCGCAACAGACTTGTCTGTCGCGGAGGCCGTCGTTGCGGATGGCCCCATGAAGGCATGATCACGCCATTCTTTCGCCAGCTCGGCAAACGACTTCATCAACAGCAAAACACCTTCGGCGGATGCTCGTTCCAGGCCCACCGAGCCCATCAGCAGCACCCGGCCGGTCTGAGCATTCCAGGAAAAAACCGGGCTATGGGCGCCTGAAAACATATGAAAATTGATGTCCATCAGTGCCAGCAAGGCGGCGTCACGGTTGCGCGTGGGCAACGTGCCCATGTCACCGTAGATCAGGACCGCACGGCCCTCGTCGCGATCCAGGTACTGAAGAGTGAAGTCCACTTCGCTGATTTTGAAATTGGCAGACTCGTAGAAACGTTCAGGCGTGGAGATAAGGCTGAGTGCGCAAATTTCGTTGATCAAGGTGTGGTACGGGTCATTGTTGTTCATTTCACGGCCTCTGAGAGCGATATCAAGCCACACCGTTTCTCTGCCGGTGTGTGCGGACTGAGTCGAAGGCAAAGGCGTTCTGGTTCCTTCCACTCGTCAAGCAATCCACAAGGCGCATTGAAAACACCCCGATCCGATTCAGGCGAAACGGGAACCCATCATCTCGCGCTACCACTCACTTCGAGCAACATCAAAGCGAAGTCCTCGTCGACTTATAGAACTGACAGGGACGCTGCGACCGATACGGGTAAATCCGGAATACGACGCTGGTTCATATGTCCACCCCATCGAGGTAAAGCACCATGAGCATCGGTATCAATCCCACGCCCTACCAACCCTCACCCACCCAGCTGGATTTTTCCGCGCTGAGCGGAAAAAGTCCGCAACAAAACACGCTGGGCGAGCAGAACACTCAGCAAGCCGTAGACCCGGGCGCCCTGCTGTTCAGCAGCGACAGTCAGAAGGACGTCAATTTCGGGCAACCCGACAATACCGTGCAAAACCCGCAGGACAGCAGCAAGACAGACGATAGCCAGTCCAATATCGTCAAGTTGCTCAGCGCGTTGATCATGTCGCTGCTGCAGATGCTGATGAATCCGAATAAAAAACAGAATGCCGACCAGGAACAGAATGATAGCCAGACCCCGTTTCAGAACAATGGCGGGCTCGGCACTCCCTCGAGCACCGATAGTGGGGGCGGTACACCGGATGCAGCAGGCGGCGGAGGCGGCGGTGATGCGCCAGCAGCGACTGGCGGCGGTGGAGGCAGTACACCAGACGCAACTGGCGGTGGCAGTGGCGGTGCGCCGACTACTTCGGGCAACGGAACCGATGGCGGCGATAGCACCTCGCCTCAGATCACACCACAACTGGCCAACCCCGGTCATACCGGCGGTACTGGTCAGGTTTCAGACACCGCAGGCTCTAACGACGACGCCGGCAAGGTCAACGTCGTGAAAGATACCATCCATGTCGGTGCCGGTCAGGTCTACGACGGGCACTGCGCGACCTACACCGCCGACAAGTCGATGGGTAACGGAGATCAGGCGGAAAATCAGAAACCCATGTTCGAATTGGCTGAAGGTGCCGTGCTGAAGAATGTGAACCTGGGTGAAAACGAAGTTGACGGTATCCACGTCAAGGCCGCTGACGACAGGAAAGTCACTATTGATAACGTGCACGCCCAGAACGTCGGCGAGGACATGATCACTGTCAAAGGCGAGGGAGGCGCAAAAATTACCAATCTGGACATCAAGAACAGCAGTGCTGAAGGCGCAGATGACAAGGTGGTCCAGCTCAATGCCAATACCCACCTGAGCGTCAAAGGTTTCAACGCCGATGACTTCGGTACGATGGTCCGTACCAACGGGGGCAAACAGTTTGACGATATGAGCATCGAGCTGAATGACATAGAGGCCAACCACGGCAAGTTCGCGCTTGTCAAAAGCGACAGCGAAAACCTGAAACTGGCCACCGGCAACATGGCCATGACCGACGTCAAGCATGCCTACGATAAAACCAAGGCCTCTACCCAACAAACAGAGATTTGAGTCCGCACACCTCAACCCCAAAAAAGAGGGGGTGAACTCTGCGAGTACGCCCCCTCTTGCTGCTGACTAAATGCCGCTTACAGGTTGTTTACGACCGCCCAGGCTGAAAAGGGGTTTCGCTCGGGGAAAATGCCGCAACACCGCCCTCTTCGATATCGGGTTCACGCACAGGCCGACGACGCAGGTTATCGACTGTATTGCGCAAGGTGGCTCCGGTAGCGGTGATTGCCTCCCCGCCTTTGTCCTTGACTGTTTTCGCCAGCTTGACGGTCTGATCCGCAACGTAGCCGGTCGCACTGGAGGTTGTCGATTTCACCGTGTCCTGAAGGAACGATTCGGCTTTTTTCACGACCGGATCGGTGGCCACCGCAGCCGTTGTCCATCCGACGAAAACGCCTGCCGAACCAGCCAGATTGGTCAGTTGACTGACCGCTGCCTTGGTCGCCGGATAAGTAATGTTCCTGGTCGCCATTTCCTGCAGCTTGCCGACCCCGGCAAAACCGCCCGCCAGTGCCAGACCGTTTTGTACCAGGCTGGTTGCCGAGACAAGACTTCTTACCGCTTTAAGGCCATCGGTCGCGATGTCCAGCGGCAAGCCTGCGACCCGCTTGCCAGCATTCAGCGCAGCACCCGAGTAGCTGGCCGACTGGATCTCCCGGTACGCAGTAAACCAGTCGTTTTCGGCGCTCAGGTCAGCTTTGGGCTCTTTGTCCTTCAAACCGAGCACAAATGCACCACCACGCAAGTGATCGCGCGACTGTACACTGAGCATACGGTTGCCAAAGCCTGCGTTGGCGGCCAGACCGCCCGCCGCCGAGACACCGATGTCGACAGCGCCCTGCACGGCAGGCCGGGACGCCAGCGCCGGAGCCAGCACGGTGCGTACTGCGTTACGCGCAGTGTATGTCTGAACAGCGATCCCCATGTCCACCGCTTGCAGGGCTACGCCGGGGGAATGTCGTTTTACCGACGCAGCCATCGCATCGTGAAGCTTCTCCGGTGCAGTGCTCAGATAATGAAGGTCGCCTGTAGCACGGTTCATGACGCCAGTACCGACTTGATCCATGGCCCCCGACAGTGCTCCGGAAATAAGCGGCGCCAATGGTTTGAGCGGCGTCGGCAGCCAGTCGCCCTTGTTGATGGCAGGCTGCATGTACTGCAGCATCGAAGCCGCTGCGAAAGGCGTAGCGCGCAAGGCGCTGGAGGACAGGGTCGCCATACGGTCGAGCTTTTCAGCTTTGGCAAAGGTTTCGGCAATGGTTGCCCGGGTCTCTCCCTCGTTGCTTAAACGTCTCGCGCGAGCATCGATAAGCGCATCGATTTGCGCGTTATGCGCGTGAATCGCGCTCTGATCACCCGCCGAATCGGTCAACGGAAGCTTGTGTGCAGCAAACACATGGTCTTTCAGGTAATCGATAATAGGTTGCGGGTCGTCCTGCGAGGTCGAACTGACAGACCGTACGGAGCCGGAAGCAAGAGACTCCAGCGCGGACCGAAAGCTCTCACTTTCAATCTCGAGTGGTTGAAGACTGGGTCGATTAGTAATGGTCGGGTGCATGGAAAATCCCTCTCTGTCGGCGGAAGTTCAAGTAGCAACGCGCTGAGACGGGCTTGTCCGGGACGGCTTTCTTGCGTAAAGGCAAGGCATTGGCATTCGATCCCACAGCGCAGAAGTTGCGACCGTCCGGGCATCCGTCAGTTGAGCGGGATCGATAAAGGCTGTGTGGTCCTTGATGGGTTGACGGTTCCACAAGTGGCCCGTGCACACCCCGCTGACGCTGTCGAAAGAGGAATTAAGCGAGTTTTAAGGCAGCCCACGTAAGTTCGCGGCATAGCGTTTCACTGAACATGTGAAGCCATTCTCCAACCCAGCAAGGGAGTGCCGCAATGCCTGGTCTTTTCGAAAAAAAATGGCGGTGCATCAGGAGAACCGTGACCTACGTTGGCTGGTCGCTGTTCTGGCTTCTGCTGTGGGACCTGGCCGTGACCGTGGATGTCATGCTGATCGAAGGCAAAGGCATCGATTTCCCGCTCATGCCACTGACATTACTATGCTCGGCGCTTATCGTGCTGATCAGCTTTCGCAACTCGAGTGCCTACAATCGCTGGTGGGAAGCGCGCACCCTGTGGGGCGCGATGGTCAACAGCTCGCGCAGCTACGGTCGTCAGGTGCTGACTCTTATTGAAGGTAACGCCGATGAGCGTGACAACCCCGTGAAAGAAGTGCTGTTTCGTCGCCATGTGGCCTACCTTCGGGCACTGCGGGCTCACCTCAAAGGTGACGTCAGCAGCGCACAGCTCAACGGTCTGTTGTCGGATTCCGAAATTCGTCAGGCGTCCGACAGCAACAACTTCCCCAACGACATTCTTGGCGGCTCTGCCGCACTTCTTTCGCAGGAGTTTGCGGCAGGACGAATCGACAGCATCCGGCTGGCCCGACTGGAGTCGACCATGGTCGAGTTGTCCAACTGCCAGGGCGGTATGGAGCGAATTGCCAATACGCCTTTGCCCTACCCGTATGTCTATTTTCCAAGGCTGTTCAGCACCCTGTTCTGCATCATCATGCCATTGAGTATGGTGACGACTCTGGGCTGGTTCACCCCGGCAATATCCACCGTGGTCGGTTGCCTGCTGCTGGCAATGGACCGTATCGGCACCGACCTGCAGGCACCTTTCGGCAGCAGCCAGCACCGGATTCGTATGGAAGACCTGTGCAACACCATCGAAAAAAACCTGCATTCGATGTTCCGTGCACCGGAAAGACAAGCGCTGTCGACAGACGCGTCAGGCCAGGAGGGTGGCGCCTGGCAGTCGCATCGGCTAGCCGTCTGAAGGTCGTCTGCCTACCGTGCCAATGCTGCGCATTGGCCGGTAGTTCCTGAAGCTGCGCGGCACATCTCGAATCTGCTTCGCTATGCAAACGCATAAGCACGGTGGCTTAAAACACAAACCCCTGCCTCAGCTCACCTTCCATCCATTCGAGGAATCTTCTGACTCTGGGGAAGCTGGAATGGGCTTTGGGAAACACCAGATGATGCGCCGCGACCGGGGCAGTCAACGCTTGCGGGGCAACTTCCAGCAGTTCTCCAGTGGCGAGGTACTTCTGCGCCAGCAACGTACTTTCCAGGGCAAACCCAAGCCCGTGGCTGGCTGCTTCGAGGGTCATGTATGAGCGATCAAAACTCAGCGCATAAGGCTTTTCCGGGCGAGCCAGACCATGCCGGGCAAACCATTCGGGCCATTTCAATAAAGTGGCTTCGGAAAGAATCAGCTCGCGGTCGAGCAGGTCAGCGGCGCAGGCAACCGGGCGTCGTGCCAGCAAGGCCGGAGACGCCAGCACCGCGAACTTCTCGTCGCGCAGGGTGCGAACTTCATAACTCGGCCAGTTTGGCCTGCCATGCCGAATATCGACATCGATCTTGTCCCGGCTGAAATGCAGCGATTCATAAGAACACGACAGGTTGATCTGGATATCCGGATGGCTTACCCGAAACGCTTCCAGCCTCGGCATCAGCCAGAGCAGCCCGAAACTGGGTGCGGAATGCAGGCGCAGACAATCGAGGCTGACATCGCTGGCGGCACGCTCGGTGGCGACGGCAAGGCTGTGCAGCACGCCCGAGACATCTTTCAGGTACTGCTCGCCGACCGGCGTGAGCGTGACCCCGCGCGCGGCCCGGACGAAGAGCTGGCGGCCAATCAAGGCCTCCAGTCTGGCCAACTGGTGGCTGACTGCCGACGGCGTGAGGTCCAGCACTTCGGCGGCTCTGGCCAGATTGCCGAAGCGGGCGGTCTGCTCGAAGGCCTGAAGCGCTTTCAGCGGTGGCAGGCTAAAGGAGGCATCGTCATCAGGCCGCATTAGCGCTCCAGTGTGTGCGATTTTCCAGGTTTGGTGCATTCAACCATTCACACGCACGATTGACGAGAGGTGAATTTTTTTCAGCATCCAGTGATTTTTGCAGCATTGCTCAGCAGCCGCGTCCGGAACACTCTGAATTGTCGATCACCTGAATCGAACCCATAAAAATAATTCAGAGGTATCCCCCATGCTTCTTCACGGCAAAATCGCAATTGTCACCGGTGCTGCCTCGGCGCGTGGTATCGGCCGCGCAACCGCAGTCACGTTCGCTCAGCATGGCGCGCGGGTCGTTATCATCGATCTCGATGAGTCCGCAGCACGTGATGCCGCCGCTGCGCTGGGCGAAGGTCACCTTGGAGTGTCTGCCAACGTCGCTGACGAGAAACAGGTTCACGCGGCCGTCGCCAAAGTCATCGAGCACTACGGTCGCATCGATATCCTGGTCAATAACGCCGGCATCACTCAGCCCATCAAGACCCTCGATATCCGCCCTTGCGATTATGACAAAGTCCTCGATGTCAGCCTGCGCGGCACCTTGCTCATGTCGCAAGCTGTGATCCCGAGCATGCGCGCCCAATCCTGCGGCAGTATCGTTTGCATGTCTTCGGTTTCCGCTCAGCGCGGCGGAGGCATTTTCGGTGGCCCTCACTACAGCGCAGCGAAAGCGGGCGTGCTGGGTCTGGGCAAGGCGATGGCACGGGAGTTCGGCCCGGATCAGGTACGTGTCAACTCTATTGCCCCCGGCCTTATCCACACCGATATCACCGGCGGCCTGATGCAGGATGAGCGACGTCACGCGATCATCGACGGCATTCCGCTGGGCCGTCTGGGCGCAGCGCAGGATGTGGCCAATGCAGCGCTGTTTCTGGCCAGCGACCTGTCGTCCTATCTCACCGGTATCACGCTGGATGTGAACGGCGGCATGCTGATTCACTGACCGCGCTTGAACGGGCCGACAATCTGCCCGTGTTTGTTCTGGATCTACGATATGCCAGGCGCTCGCCTGGCGGTCTATAAAAACAAGAGATCAGACCATCATGATAACCACCATGACGCTCGACGCGGTTTCGACCACGCGCGCAAATGCCTACCGCAAGACCGCCTGGCGACTGATGCCGTTCCTGATGCTGTGCTATCTGTGCGCCTATCTGGACCGTGTCAACGTCGGCTTCGCCAAGCTGCAGATGATGAACGACCTGGCCTTCAGCGAAACCGTCTACGGCCTCGGCGCCGGAATGTTTTTCATCGGTTATTTCCTTTGTGAAGTGCCCAGCAACCTGATCCTCCACCGGGTCGGTGCAAGGCGCTGGATCGCCCGTATCATGATCTCCTGGGGCATCATTTCTGCTCTGTTCGCCTTTGTCGAAACAGCCTGGCAGTTCTATACCCTGCGCTTTCTGCTCGGGGTGGCGGAAGCCGGTCTGGCACCCGGCCTGCTGCTTTACCTGACGTACTGGTTTCCTTCCTACCGCCGTGCGCGCATGACGGTGCTGTGGTTCATCGCAATTCCGCTGTCCGGCATGATCGGCGGTCCGCTGTCGGGATACATCATGACCCGCTTCGCAGGCGTTCATGGCTGGGCCGGCTGGCAATGGATGTTCGTCCTCGAAGCCATCCCCACGGTCATCGTCGGGTTGCTGGTGCTGAGCTATCTGAAGGACGGCGTGCATCAGGCGACCTGGCTTTCGGATCAGGAAAAGGACCTGGTGCACAAGGAACTGGAGGAAGACAACAGCCAGAAAGTGGTACATGCCTCGATCGGCGCATTTATTCGCGACCGTCGGCTGTGGCTGCTGGCCTGCATCTATTTCTGCGTGGTAATGGGCCAGTATGCGATCACGTTCTGGCTTCCGACGCTGATTCGCAATGCGGGCGTTTCCGACCCGCTGCATATCGGCCTGATGACCAGCCTTCCTTACGTGTGCGCCATCGTCGTGATGGTGTTGATGGGGCGCAGCGGCGACAAGCATCGCGAGCGCAGATGGCACCTGGTCGGCCCGATGATCGCAGGCGCGCTGGGGCTGAGTCTGGCCGCGCTGTTCGGCGGCAATCTGCTGCTGTCAGTGCTGAGTCTGTGCCTTGCCGCAGCGGGCATTCTTTCTGCGTCGTCGATGTTCTGGATGCTGCCCACCACCTTGCTGGGTGGCGTGTCGGCCGCCGCCGGGATCGCCGGAATCAACAGCTTCGCCAACCTCGCCGGTTTCTGCTCACCCTATCTGATCGGCTGGATCACCACCACGACCGGCTCAAGCGCGATCGGCATGTACCTGATCACGGGCGTGCTGTTCATCGGCGCCTGGCTGGTTCTGCGCATCCCTGCCGCCTCGGTCAATCGTTGAGTCAACGGAGTAACAAGCATGACAGCCACTACGTTATCCAACCCTTCCACCTCGCTGGCGCAGCGTGCCCACAACATCCGCCGCCACGCGTTGCGCATGGGCCAGGTTCAGGGCCAGGGTTATGTCGGACAGGCACTGGGCGCCGCAGACCTGCTCGCGGTTTCCTACTTTCACGCCATGCGCTACAGGCCCGAAGACCCTGAATGGGAGCAGCGCGACCGCTTTTATCTGTCGATCGGCCATTACGCCATCGCCCTGTATGCAGCCCTGATCGAAGCCGACATCATCCCTCTCGACGAACTGGAAACCTACGGCTCGGATGACAGCCGCCTGCCCATGTCGGGAATGGCCACGTATACACCGGGAATGGAAATAACCGGGGGTTCGCTGGGTCATGGTCTGGGCATTGCGGTGGGTGCCTGTCTGGGCCTGAAGCGCAAGGCTTCCAGATCTTTCGTCTACAACTTGCTGTCGGACGGCGAACTGAACGAAGGCTCGACCTGGGAAGCGGCCATGTCGGCCTCGCACTGGAAGCTGGATAACCTGATCGCGATCATCGATGTGAACAACCAGCAGGCCGATGGCCACTCCAGCGAAGTGCTGGCTTTCGAACCTGTCGTGGATCGCTGGCAGGCGTTTGGCTGGTTTACCCAGCGGGTCGACGGCAACGACCTGGACGCTCTGGTCGAAGCGTTCGACAACGCTCGCCAGCACACCGGCACTCAGCCAAGAGTCATCATTTGCGACACCAAAATGGGCAAGGGCGTGACGTTTCTGGAAACCCGTGAAAAGACCCATTTCATCCGCGTGGACGAACACGAATGGGACGTCGCCCTGAACAACCTCGACGAGGGGAAATCCGTATGAGTTCGACCCACGACAATTCGACATCGGCAGCCGCTCCTGCGAAGAAAAAGCTGACCACCTCGGCGATGATTGCTTCCATCGCTTCCGAAGGCCAGGCCACCCGCCCGGCACCGTTCGGCCACGCGCTGGCCGAGCTGGCAGAGCAACGTCAGGATATCGTCGGGCTCTCGGCTGACCTGTCGAAATACACTGACCTGCATATTTTCGCCAAAGCGCATCCTGAACGCTTCTACCAGATGGGCATGGCCGAGCAGTTGCTGATGAGTGCGGCTGCGGGCATGGCTCGGGAAGGCTTCGTGCCATTCGCCACCACTTATGCGGTATTTGCTTCGCGGCGTGCCTATGACTTCATTTGTATGGCAATTGCCGAAGACAACCTCAACGTCAAAATCGTCTGCGGCCTGCCAGGCCTGACGACTGGCTACGGCCCCAGCCACCAGGCAACGGATGACCTGGCAATCTTTCGCGCCATGCCCAACCTGATGATCGTCGATCCATGCGATGCGCTTGAAATCGAACAGGCTGTGCCAGCCATCGCCGCGCATCAGGGGCCGGTATACATGCGTTTGCTGCGCGGTAACGTGCCGCTGGTGCTGGACGAATACGGCTACACGTTCGAGATCGGCAAGGCCAAAACGTTACGTACGGGTAACGATGTGCTGATCATCTCCACCGGCCTGATGACCATGCGCGCACTGGAAGCGGCCAGGGAACTGCAGGCCGACGGTGTCGATGTTGCGGTGCTGCATGTACCGACCATCAAACCGCTGGACGAACAGACTATCCTGGCCGAGGCCAGAAAACCGGGCCGCCTCGTGGTGACCGCCGAAAACCATTCGATCATCGGCGGGCTGGGCGAGGCAGTGGCCACCGTGCTGCTGCGCAATGACGTTACGCCAACATTCAGGCAGATCGCGCTGCCGGACGCGTTTCTCGATGCGGGGGCTTTGCCTACACTGCATGATCGTTATGGCATTTCTACACCTGCAGTCTGTGCGCAAATCAAGGCGTGGCTCTAGGTTCTGAGACGCGCAGGGCCATCATCCCGGCCCTGCGCATGGGGGGTAACCGTTGAACGCAAATGAATTGCTGGACCCGGCCTATCGCTCCTTTCTGGACGAACCATCAAATAGCTGGACGTACCAGACCCTCCCCGGGATCAGGGCGCGTGTCGATTCTGCCTGGAAAACAACAGGGGCGTCTCGCAGTGAGCAGCACTGGACCACCGGCGACCCGGCCAGCGGTGTCAGGTTGTGTCTTTACCGGCCTCACCTGCCGCTCGATCACAGCAAACTCCCCGTCGTCCTGTATGTCCACGGTGGCGGCTTTGTTCTGGGCAGCCCGGAAATGGCCGAGGACTACCTCACAAAGCTGGCAATCGAGCTCAAGGCATTGGTGGTTGCCGTCGATTACCGGCTGGCGCCCGAGCATCCGTTCCCGATTCCGCTGGACGACTGCCATGCAGCACTGAAGTGGATACTCTGCAACGGGCCGACGCAGGTCATGAACACCCGCAACGTGGTGGTCATGGGCCACAGTGCCGGCGGCGGGCTTGCTGCCGCGCTCGCCATCCTCGCAAGAAACAAAGGCCTACGGGCAATCGCCGGTCTGGTGTTGGTCTACCCGATGCTGGATCACCGCACAGGCGCGCCCGACGCTCCGCCAGGCAACCCGACTACCGGCACGTTCAGCTGGTCGCGTCAGGCCAATCATTTTTGCTGGGAATGCCTGCGCGGTGCGTACGCACTGGACGATAACCGCTTGGCCTTGTTCTCCCCCGCACTGGCCACCGACTTGAGCGATCTGCCACCCACCTTTATCTGTGTTGGCGCACTCGATCTGTTTCTGGAAGAGGACCTGGCATTCGGGCTGACCCTGTCGCGTTCGGGGGTCCCTGTGGAAATGCACGTTTACCCCGGCGTGCCGCATATGTTCGATCAGTTGCCCGGTGAGCAGACCGCGCAATCAGAGCAAGACATCACCCAGGCTGTGCGCAGGATGCTCGCCGCGGGATTGTGCGATTAGAATGACGCACACGTTGCATCAATCCGGAAGCAAGGGAATGTATGTTCAAACAATGCCTGTTACTTGCCTACGACCTCACCGCTTTTCTGCCGCAAAACCTGGGTGGCGATGATCGAGAATGTCATTTAAATGACGGGCTGAATGTGCTTGGCTGACAGGCTCCCGTAGCGTTCAGGACTCCCCCCTCTCCAGGAGTGCATAGCTTGCGATCCGACAAAAGAACACTTCGTCATGCCTGACACGAAACTTCACCTCTTGTGCGGCAAGATCGCATCCGGTAAATCGACGCTCGCGAAGTTTCTTGCGGCTGAATACTCAGCGATCCTGCTGAGTGAAGATCAGTGGCTTTCACGGCTCTACCCGGACGAGATCGAGTCAGTGTCGGACTACGTGAGGCTGGCACATCGAATTCGCGAGATCATCGGCCCTCTGGTCATCGACCTGCTGAAGTCCGGCACGTGCGTGGTTCTGGACTTCCCTGCGAACACGCTTGCGGATCGTCGGTGGCTTCGCCGCCTGGCTGAGCATGCGCAGGTCATACATCGTTGTTTGCACTACCTCGACGTGGACGATGATACCTGCCTTGCCAGATTGCACGCCCGCAACGAAAAAGCCGAGCATGACTTTGCCGCTACAGATGCCCAGTTCAGGCTGATCACGGGTTATTTTCGTGTTCCCGATGCTGAAGAAGGGCTGGATATTCTGGTTCACCGCCTGTAGTTCATCGGCAAACCGGCAAAACCCTTGCCGCCTTGATCTGTGGGCTCCCGCGCCAGATACCAAAGCCCGCCCATTCCGCAGCCAACCCCGCTCTATGAACCTTCGACCGATATGACGCTCACTTTATAGGTTGCCGTGTCTTATCGCCGAAAGGAACTCGCATGCTTTCAACCTCGCCATCTGTACCTCTTGATAGTCCTGTCGAGCGCGAGCTCAGTCTGCGTGCGGTCGTTACCGGGATCGTGCTTGGCATTCTCTTGACGCCCTCCAACGTATACGCCGGGTTGAAGATCGGCTGGTCGTTCAACATGTCGATCATCGCGCTGTTGATCGGTTATGCGATCTGGCAAGGGCTGTCGAAACGCTCGTCCAGGCACCTGCCGTGGACCCTGCACGAGAGCAACATCAACCAGACTGTGGCGTCGGCGGCGGCATCGATCATTTCCGGCGGGCTGGTCGCGCCGATTCCGGCTTATACCTTGCTGACGGGGCAGCAGTTGAACGCCGTCCCGATGATCGCCTGGGTATTTTCGGTGAGTTTCCTGGGTATCTGGATTGCGTGGTACTTGCGACCGTCATTGCTCAACGACAAATCACTGAAGTTTCCCGAAGGCATGGCCACACTGGAAACCCTGTTGCACATCTACAACCACGGGCGCGAAGCCGCGATACGCTTGAAAGTGCTGCTCGGCACCGCGCTGCTGTCAGCACTGGCCAAGTGGATCGACACGTTCATCTGGGCATTCCCGCGCTGGTCGCCTGGCGCCCAGCTGGAGCGTCTGACGTTTACCGCTGATCCATCACTGCTGCTGGTGGGCTTTGGCGCAATTATCGGTATTCGAGTCGGCATGACCCTGCTGCTGGGTGCCTTGCTGGCCTGGGGCGGCCTGGCACCGTGGCTGCTGGGGCAAGGTCTGGTGATCTTGCCGGCCAACAGCGACGGCCCGCAGTTCGCAGCGCTGGTGGAGTGGTTGTTGTGGCCGGGCGTGAGCCTGATGGTCTGCTCGACGCTGGCCTCACTGGCGATTCGGTTGTGGGCATTGCACGCCTCTACCAGAGCCAGTGGCGGGACGACCTGGTCAATGCCCAAGGCCGGGCCTGCGGCCGGTTTTGCACTGGCTATCGGATTGGTCGTGAGCCTGCAGGCGCTGTTGTTCGGCATTAACGTGTGGATGGCATTGCTGACCATTCCACTGGCGATCTGCCTCGCAGCCGTGGCGGCTCGGGTGGTCGGTGCTACCGGCATTCCGCCCATCGGCGCGATCGGGCAGTTATCGCAACTGAGCTTCGGCATCGTTGCGCCAGGGCAGGTGCCGATCAACCTGATGAGTGCCAACACGGCCGGAGGCTCGGCCGGGCAATGCACCGACCTGATGAACGACTTCAAGGTGGGCCGGGCAATTGGCGCCACGCCGCGCAAACAGTTGATCGCCCAGACGCTGGGCATTTTCGTCGGCAGTATCGTCGGGGTCCTGGCTTACATGGCGCTGATCCCGGACCCGCAATCGATGCTGCTCACCGAAGAGTGGCCAGCCCCGGCGGTAGCGACCTGGAAAGCGGTCGCACAAACGCTGACACACGGTCTGGACTCGCTGTCCGCGAGCATCCGCTGGGCGATTTTCATTGCGGGTCTGGTCGGGCTGTTGCTGGGAGTCCTCGACAGCACCCTGCCCGCCCACCGTGCCCGGTACATGCCTAGCGCCGCAGCCTTGGGTCTGGCCTTTGTCTTGCCGGCGTCGGTGTCGCTGATGATGGCACTCGGTGCGGTGCTCACCTGGCTGGTGAACTGTCGCTGGCCGTCACTGACCGAGCGCTTTGCCATTACTGCAGCGGCGGGACTGATCGCCGGAGAGAGCATCACCGGTGTAGGTGCGTCGTTATGGCAGATGGCTGGAAACGCGGGGTGATCGTCGCTTGTGTGGCCCGATATTCGAGCTGATATCATTGGCGCATCTGCACACGAGTTGATGAACATGAACCGTCGTAAAAAAATACAGCAGTTGCTGAAAGCTCATGCCAAGAAGGCCAGCGCCAAACTGGCCCCGCAAAGCAAGCCTAAATACATCAGTAAAGCCGACCGCCTGAAACTGGCGAATGAGCTCGGCCAGGAACCGGTCAGCACTACCGAGGGCTGATCCAGAACGCTTGCGCACCCACGGCGTCGCTTGTGCTATTGAGTCCGATGGTGCGTATCACGAAAAACCCGTCAACCGCTGGCGTTAGCGGGCGAACGAGTATTCCCCGCCTTTCTCCAGAGCCTTGCGGTATGCAGGCCCGCTCTGGAGCCTTTCAACCCAGGCGGTAACGTTCGGGTATGGCTGCAGCATTCCCTGTGCCTTGGCGAATTCGCCAACGAAGCTCATCTGAATATCTGCGCCGCTCAGCTCTTCGCCCAACAGATAAGGGGTCAAACCCAGGGCCTCGTTCAGATAGCCGAGGTAGTTGGCCAGCTCCGACTGGATGCGAGGATGCAGCGGCGCGCCAGCATCACCCAGGCGTCCGACGTACAGGTTGAGCATCATCGGCAGAATGGCCGAGCCTTCAGCGAAGTGCAGCCACTGCACGTATTCATCGTAGGTGGCACTGGCGGGGTCCGGTTGCAGACGGCCATCGCTATGGCGGCGAATCAGGTAGTCGACAATGGCACCTGACTCGATGACGACATGCGGCCCCTCTTCAATGACGGGCGATTTGCCCAGCGGGTGGATGGCCTTGAGTTCAGGGGGTGCCAGATTGGTTTTCGGGTCGCGTTGGTAACGCTTGATCTCGTAGGGCAGGTCGAGCTCTTCGAGCAGCCACAGAATGCGCTGCGAACGTGAGTTGTTCAGGTGATGGACCGTGATCATGTAAGGCTCCGCCGGGTGAGTGTGTCTAAAAAAGACTGCACTGCCACCGGGGAGTGCCCTGAAATGATTTTACTTCGATGAACGTACCCGACTCGTTCAGGCGCTTCTGTCACTGCAGGCAGCCGCATGCTCTCCACGAAGTTCGCGTTCCACTGCGGCTTTATCGATGACCGACCAGACGCTGACGATCCTGCCTTCGCGAAAGGTGTAGAACACGTTTTCGCTGAAGGTGATGCGCTGACCACGTGCCTCCAGCCCCATAAAGCGGCCTTGCGGCGAGCAGTTGAAGAGCAGACGTGCGGCGACCTGTGGCGCTTCGACCACCAGCAGGTCGATATTGAACTGCAGGTCGGGGATGATTCTGACGTCGTTTTCCAGCATCGACCGGTAACCGGCCAGACTGATCTGCTCACCGTTGTAGTGCACGCCATTGTCGACGAAATCGCCCAGGTCCTGCCAGCGACGTTCATTGAGGCAGGCGATGTAGGCAGCGTACTGCTCGGCCAGGTTCATGTTGCGTCCTCCTTTTGAAAAGATCCGAAGCAGCCTCGTCGAGAAGGCCGCACACATCTGCTGGCTTACTGTAGCGCTTATGCCAACGCCTGCGCTGGCCCAAAAAACTCGTAATGACTTTGCCGGTCCGGCACGCCCAGCTCGTGCAGCGCACGTTTCATGAAGGCCATGAACGGTTGCGGACCGAGAAAGTAGGCCTCGATATCCCGATTGGCAGGCAACCACTGCCTCAGATGCGTCAGCGAAGGAAGCCCGGTCAACCTTCCTGCAGCCCCATCGCCGGGCTTCACGTCGCTGTACACCACATGCGCAGTAAACTGCGGATAGCGCTCGCGCCATTCATCAATGATCGTCTGAAATGCCTGCGCACTGGCGTTACGCGCGTAGTGGATAAACACGACATCGCGATTGCCTGCCTGCAACGCTGTTTCAGCCATGGCCAGCGTCGGAGTGATGCCGACGCCGCCGCTGATCAGCACCAACGGCCTGACACTGTCGATTAGGACGAAGTCGCCCGAGGGCGGAAACAGCTCGAAAGTGTCATTCACCATGATCTGGTCGTGCAGGTAAGCGGAGGCAACCCCGCCTTGCTGGCGCTTGACGCTGATGCGATAGCCGAGTCCATTGGCGGGCGCAGACAGCGAGTAATTTCGACGAACCTCGCCGCTCCTGGTATTCAGACGCACACCGATGTACTGACCGGCCTTGTGCGCGATAACCGGTCTTCCATCCACAGGTTGCAGGTAGAACGAGGTAATTTCGCTGCTTTCCGGAACCTTGCGAGTGACCCTGAACAGCCGTGCGCCACGCCAGCCGCCAGGTGCGGCGGCGATGCTTTCGTACACACTGTGTTCGGCATCGATCAGCATGTCCGCCAGTTGCTGATACGCCGCAGCCCAAGCATCAACCACTTGATCCGTGGCCGTCTCAGCGCCCAATACCTCGCGAATGGCGCGCAGCAGGCAGGTACCGACAATCGGATAATGCTCGGGCAGTATTTGCAGCGCGACATGTTTGTTGACGATCTGACTCGCCAGCGGGCCGAGATTCTCGAGGCGATCGATATTGCGCGCATACATCAAGACCGCGTTGGCCAACGCTCGCGGTTGTGCCCCATTCTCCTGGTTGGCCTGATTGAACAGGGGACGAACCACGGGATAGCCGTCTAGCATGATTCGGTAAAAATGGCTGGTCAGCGCTTCACCGCCCGTCTCCAGGATCGGGACCGTGGCTTTGATGATGTCGCGCTGGGCGGTGGTAAGCATGATCGACTCCAGGGTATTCAGTCAGGTTCCTGTAGTGATAGCAACGTACATGCCAGACAAAAACTGCTTTAAAATCAATGTAAAAATTCCATACACCGTCAAAAAGACCTGGTCTTATTGACGCTAAAAATTAAAAAAAAGAGTCATTATGACCAACCAACGTTAATCGTTTCAGCCGCCTCACGCCCAAGGCTTTTTCCAGGAAAGTAATCCTGAGTGGGTTTGTAGGGAACTCACGCGGCCGACATCGCCCTAAGCCTCACATCTACGTACTGGCGCGACGCTGGTTTCAAGCGAAGGACTTCAGATTCATGTCTTCAAGTAGCACCTCAGCAGCGGCTGATCAGCAAGGTCGGCAAAGCGCTTCACCGAATCGACTCATCTTTATCTCTGTGCTGGTGGCAACCATGGGTGCCCTGGCGTTCGGGTATGACACCGGTATCATCGCCGGTGCATTGCCGTTCATGACGCTACCCGCCGATCAAGGCGGGCTGGGTCTGGATGCTTACAGCGAGGGGATGATCACGGCTTCACTGATCGTTGGCGCTGCATTTGGCTCGCTTGCCAGCGGCTACATCTCCGACCGTTTCGGGCGTCGCCTGACGTTGCGTCTACTGTCGGTGCTATTTATCGCTGGCGCACTGGGCACGGCCATCGCGCCATCCATTCCGTTCATGGTCGCTGCGCGCTTCCTGCTGGGTATTGCGGTGGGTGGCGGCTCGGCAACGGTGCCGGTGTTCATCGCCGAAATTGCCGGGCCGTCACGCCGTGCGCGACTGGTCAGCCGGAATGAACTGATGATCGTCAGCGGCCAGCTGCTTGCCTACGTACTGAGTGCGGTCATGGCTGCGCTGCTGCACACACCGGGAATCTGGCGTTACATGCTGGCCATTGCCATGGTGCCCGGCGTGTTGCTGCTGGTCGGTACGTTCTTCGTACCACCGTCGCCGCGCTGGCTGGCATCCAAAGGTCGCTTCGATGAAGCGCAGGACGTACTGGAGCAACTGCGTACCAACAAGCAAGATGCACAGCGCGAAGTGGACGAGATGAAAGCGCAGGACGAGCAAGCTCGCCATCGCCCGAAAGCCAGAGAGTTGCTGCGTCAGGGCTGGGTCATCAAGTTGCTGCTGATCGGCATTGGTCTGGGCTTTACCGCCCAGCTCACAGGCGTCAACGCCTTTATGTATTACACGCCGATCATCCTCAAGAATACCGGCATGGGCACCAACGCCGCGCTGACGGCCACGATCGGCAACGGTGTGGTATCCGTCATCGCCACCCTGCTCGGCATTTGGGCAATTGGCCGTTATGGACGTCGGCACCTGCTGATGACCGGGCTGGTAATGGTCATCCTGATGCAGGCAGCGCTGGGTTGCGTGTTGCAATTCATGCCGCAGAACCTGACCCAGAGCTACACTGCCCTCGCCTGCATTCTGGTATTCCTGCTGTTCATGCAGATGTGTATATCGCCGGTGTACTGGCTGCTGATGTCGGAACTGTTCCCGATGCAGGTAAGAGGATTACTGACGGGTACAGCCGTATCGATGCAGTGGTTATTCAACGCATCGGTGGCATTCACTTTCCCGATTGCAGTCGATACCATCGGTAACCCGACGTTCTTCATCTTCGCGGCCATCAACGTCGGCTCACTGATATTTGTCTTCCTGTGCCTTCCGGAAACCAAAGGCAAGTCGCTTGAGCAGATCGAGAAGCACCTGAAGAAAGAGCTGTAACGGCGACCGGATGAGGCCGTCAACGGCCTCATCTTCCCTCCAGGCAGATCAGCGCACCAGCATCGAAGCTGCCGCCGCGACCATGATTGCCGCCGCACCGCGAAACAGTTTCCTCTGCGCGCGCTCACTCGACAGCAAATGTCGAATGCGCAAGGCGGCAAATATGAACACTGCCCCAACCCCCAGCAGCACCAATACAGTCAGCGGCACCAGAGCCAGCCCCCACGTCTGCAGAGAGACCGTTTCAAGATTGATGACCAACGGTAAAAGCGCCAGATAAAAAGCGATGGTCTTGGGGTTGCCCAGGGTTATGGTCAGTCCGGATGCGGCTGCAGACAGCAACTCTTTCTTTTTTGCCGGTTTTCCGATTTTTATGGCTTGATGATCTGCGAACCAGAACTGCCAGGCCAGGTAGCACAGATAAATCGCGGCCCCCCAACGCACGACCTGAAACAACGCATTGAAGTGCTCGGCAATCATGGCAAGACCAAATACTGCAAATGAAAGATAGGTCAAATCACCCAGAATCAGCCCGGACAGCAGGCAGAACCCTGACACCGCACCGCCACTGACGCTTCGCGCTACCAGCGCGGCCATACCGGGGCCTGGGATGGCGGCGGCGATGCCCAGCGCTGCCGAATACGTAAGAACCTGGGTCAGATCAAGCATGTCGCACTCCTTGAGACGTGGCGTTGATTGCAGAGCTCGCTTGAGATCCATCAGACAAGCCCTGTGCCGAAAAATACTACGCGTTTCAATGCGGAAAAAATCACCTGTTCTTACTGGCTGAATGGCTAAAACCGGTATAAATTTCCTGCTCCATGCGGAGTAACGGTATTTATGACCAAGCCGACGTTAAGCCCGATTGATGTAAGGATCCTCACGGCTCTGCAGCAGGACGGCCGGATCACCAACCAGACCCTGGCCGATCAGATCGGCATGTCTGCCTCGCCCTGCTGGCGACGGGTCAGGCAGTTGGAAGAACATCGCTATATACAGGGTTACCGAGCCGTACTGGACCGCCGCAAGATCGGGCTTGGCGTCATGGTGTTCATTCGTATAAGCATCGACAGTCATAGTGAGGCCGAAGCCAGAAAATTCGAGAAGGAAGTCATGCAGCTGGAAGATGTCGTGGCGTGCTACAGCATCGGGGGCGATGCGGACTTCCTGCTTCAGGTCGTCGCGCCCGATCTGGATTCCTTTGCTGACTTCGCCATGACAGTGGTCAGACGATTACCCGGCATCAAGGAAATGCAGAGCATGTTCGTCCTCAAGGAAATAAAACCGTTCGTCTCGTTCCCGGTTAAGCAGCCTGCATAGCCATGCCTGCTGTCGCCGCAGATGACCGCCATGTATAAATGTGTGCATGGGCGTCGATGACTGCACGCCAACCATCTCGATAAAGGAATAGCAATGCCTGCAAAGGAGCCAGCCACCGTGACCTTCACCAGTGCCATCCCGATCCTGCGGATGTTCAATGAATGCAAAGCGCGTGAGTTCTACATCGACTTTCTCGGTTTCAGCATCGAGTTCGAGCACCGCTTCGAGGCTGATCTGCCGTTGTACCTGGGGATCAGCCGCAACGGGCTGCACTTGCATCTTTCCGAACATCACGGTGACGCCTGTCCAGGGGCAGCGGTGTTTATCCCCACTCAAAACATCGAACAACTGCGCGATGAATTGGTAGGCAAACAGTACGGTTACGCAAGACCGGAGATTGTTCAGCAGGGCTGGGGACAAGTACTGGAAGTCTGCGACCCGTTTGGCAACCGGCTCAGGTTCTGTGAGAGCTGAGAAACCTGCATTTAATGTCGGTCGCAGGTCGATATATTCGCCCTGCGGCTGACATGACCTATCTTTGTGCACGCAGGCACGTTCAAGCGCAAACATGACGCACGACTGCCACGCAATACCCTGCCAATAGCCAGTAATCCCGCCGTAAATTGCCCTCAGGCTGACCTTGGCCCGTAACGTGCAAACGCGTCAGCTCATCTTGTATACATGAATGAACACCACCATGACCGCACTCGACATTTCTCAACTTCAGTCGGCGTTACGTTCGGGCCAGACTACCCTGACGACACTTGTGCAAACCCTGACAGCGCATATTGACGCGGATGACCGTGCAGAAGTCTGGATTCATCGCGAGCCTCTTCCCGTGCTGCTGGACCGAGCCAAAGCGCTGGAGAGCATTGCCAGCGAACTGGGCGATTCGGTGTATGAGCGACTGCCGCTGTTCGGTGTGCCGTTTGCGGTCAAGGACAATTTCGACGTGGCGCAAATCCCCACGACAGCTGCGTGTCCGGCTTTCGCCTACTTGCCCAAGGAGACGGCTCACGTTGTGCAACTGCTGCTCGACAGCGGCGCAATCCTGATGGGCAAGACCAATCTCGATCAATTCGCCACGGGGCTGGTGGGCGTCCGGTCGCCCTACGGCGCGGTACGCAATGCCCACGACCCCGCCTACGTCAGCGGCGGCTCGAGCTCAGGCTCGGCAGTGGCCGTCGCGCGCGGCTATGTGAGCTTTGCGCTGGGCACGGACACCGCAGGGTCAGGCCGGGTGCCTGCCGGTTTCAACGGCATCGTCGGGCTCAAACCCAGCCTTGGCTTGTTCAGCAGCCGGGGAGTGGTGCCCGCCTGCCGGACGCTGGATTGCCCGTCCATATTTGCCGGTGATGTGCTGCAAGCCTGGCAAGTGGCGCAGGTCATCGCGGCTTACGACCCTCTCGATCCGGCCAGTGTGGCCGTGTCGGCACTGCCGGTGCAGCGCAGGGCTCGGCGTGTCGCCGTCGCGCGACACTGCGAGTTCTTCGGTGACGAGCAGGCAAAGACGGCTTACCTCAAAACCCTGGAAGCCCTGCAAAAAGACCCGCTGGTGACTGTCAGCCAGGTCGAGTTCGACGTCTTCGCCGAGGCGGCTGCCCTGCTGTATCAAGGCCCGTGGGTGGCCGAACGGCGTGCAGCGGCAGGCAAGTTCTTCACAACCAATGCGGCCGATATTCACCCGGTGGTACACGGTATTCTGCAAAATGCTGCTTCGTTTGATGCAGTGGACATGTTCAACGCTCGCTATCGCCTGGCAGAACTGACCCGCGCTGCGCAGCAGTTGCTGACCGACATCGACGTGCTGGTGGTGCCGACCGCGCCGTGCATGCCGACCATCGACGCGGTGCTCGGCGATCCGGTAGCACTCAACTCACAGCTCGGCTATTACACCAACTTCGTCAACCTGATGAACATGTGCGCCATCGCCATCCCGGCAGAGCGCCGTGCCGACGGGTTGCCTGCGGGCATCACGCTGATCGGCCCGGCCGGTGCCGATCAGCGCCTGGCAGAGATCGCCGCTGCCTGGCAGCCGCTGTTCGGCCAGGCCGACCAGCGTGACGCCGTGGCGATGGCTCCCCTGCCCTATAACAGCCCCACCGTGCAGGTTGCGGTGGTCGGTGCACACCTCGTCGGCCAGCCACTCAACTGGCAATTGCTCGAAGGCGGCGCACGTTTGCTGCGCACCACAACTACCAGCGCGGATTACCGCCTGTATGCGCTGGCAGAAACGTCGCCGCCGAAGCCGGGACTGGTGCGCGTAGCTGAACAGGGCGCGAGCATCGAGATAGAAGTCTGGGAAATGCCGCTGAGCCAGTTCGGCGCTTTCGTCGCGGCCATTCCCGCTCCACTGGGCATCGGCTCGCTGCAACTGGCCGACGGCCAGTGGGTCAAGGGTTTCATCTGTGAGCCTGCCGGCCTTGAGGGCGCGCTGGACATCACCGACTACAAAGGCTGGCGCGCCTACCGCGCCGCACACACATCTTCCATCGCTCATTGATCAGGGGTAGTAGGCATGTCGAACGTTGATCGTCGCAGTTTCATCAAGTTGGCAGGCATTATCGGCCTGAGTGCGGCGCTGCCCTTTGGTCGCGCCTACTCAGCCGATGCCCCGCTGGTGGTGGGTTTCATTTACGTCGGTGCTCGCGACGACTTTGGTTACAACCAGGCACACGCCCAGGCGGCCGCCATCATCAAGTCGCTACCCAACGTCAAAGTGATTGAAGAGGAAAATGTTCCGGAAACCGTGGCCGTACAAAAGACCATGGAAGCCATGATCCGTCAGGACGGTGCAACGCTGATTTTCCCGACCTCGTTCGGCTACTTCGAGCCGCACGTGGTCAAGGTCGCGAAAAAGTACCCGGACGTACGTTTCGCGCACTGCGGCGGCCTGTGGCAGAAAGGTCGCGACCCGATGAATGCGGGGAGCTTTTTTGGTTACATCGACGAAGCGCAATACCTCAACGGCGTGATTGCCGGACACATGAGCAAGAGCAAAAAACTTGGTTTCGTCGCCGCCAAACCTGTGCCTCAAGTGCTGCGCAACCTGAACGCGTTCGCCATGGGGGCCCGCTCGGTCGACCCGAGCATTGTCACCACAGTGATCTTCACCGGCGATTGGTCATTGCCGGTCAAGGAAGCGGAAGCGGCCAATGGCCTGATCGACCAGGGCTGTGACGTGCTGACCTGCCATGTCGATGGCCCCAAGGTGATCGTCGAAACGGCTGAAAAACGCGGCGTCATGACCTGTGGCTATCACGCCAGCCAGGCTGCGCTGGCTCCCAAGGGCTACCTGACCGGCGCCGAATGGAACTGGGAGACGCCTTATCGTGCTCACGTCGCGGCAGCCCAGAGCGGCGCGCCGATGATCAACTTCTTGCGCGGCGGGCTGAAGGAAGGCTTCGTCAAAACGTCTGCCTACGGGCCTGCGGTAACAGCCGACGCCAGGCAGAAAGCAGATGCCATCAAGGCGCAGATGATGGCGGGCCAGTTCGTGATTTTCAAAGGCCCGCTCAAGGACAACAAAGGGGCCGTGGTGATTGCCGATGGCGTTGCACAAGGCCAGACCGACATTGCTCTGGAGAGCATGAATTACCTGGTCGAAGGCGTTCTTGGCCAGCTCTGAGGAACGTTCATGAGTTCATCGAGAAGTCTGCGCCGCCTTGCCAGCGCGTTGTTGCCGGGACTGCCGACGGTGCTGGCGGTGTTTTCTTCGTGCGTGCTGTTCGGGCTGTTTCTGGCGGTTCAGGGCAAGCCTGCGTGGCAAGCCCTGCAACTGGTCGGCGAAGGCGCGTTTGGCTCATGGTTCGCGCTGGAAAACACCTTGCAGCGCGCAGCCCCTTTGATGTTGACCGCACTCTGCGTCGCTCTGCCGGCAAGGGCCGGGCTGATCATCATCGGCGGCGAAGGCGCGCTGGTGCTGGGCGGCCTGGCAGCGGCAGTGACGCCCTTGTGTCTCGGCCAGTTGTCATCCGGGCCGATGCTTGTCTGCATGGCCTTGGCGGCGATGACCGTGGGCGCGTTGTGGATCGGCCTGAGTGGCTGGATGCGCCAGCGCCGCGGGGTCAACGAAACCATCAGCAGCCTGCTGCTTTCGTATATTGCGCTGGCGCTGTTCCGGCAATTGGTCGAAGGACCATTGCGCGATCCGGCAAGCCTGAACAAGCCCTCGACCCCGCCGCTGGACGAGCCCTATCTGATCGGCACCATCAGCGAAAGTCTTGAAGTGCACTGGGGTCTGGTGGCAGGCGTGGTCGCCTGCCTGCTGGCGTATGTGCTGGTGCGCCACAGTATCAAGGGGTTTGCCCTCGGCGTGGTGGGCGGCAATGTTCGCACGGCATTGATGATCGGCCTGCCGGTAGACCGTCTGATCCTGCTCAGTTGTCTGCTGGGCGGCGCCGCGGCCGGTCTGGCCGGAATGTTCGAAGTCACTGCCGTGCAAGGCAGCGCCAACGCCGCGCTGATTGCAGGTTATGGCACCAGCGGCATTCTTGTCGCCTTCGCCGCACGCCATCATCCGCTGGCAATCATCGTTTGCGCGGTACTGCTTGGCGGGCTGGAAGCCAGTGGCGGGCTGCTGCAACGACGGCTTGGCCTGCCGGACGCCACCACGCTGATTCTTGAAGGCTTGCTGTTCACCAACCTGTTGCTCTGGGAAGCCCTGAGTGGCCGTATCGCTGACTGGAAGATCAGGCTGGCGGCTGTCAGTACGCCTGCGAGGAAAGGAGCGCTGCAACATGGCTGATATCGACCTGAGCACTTTTCTGCTGGCATTGCTGGCTGGCGCGATCCGCGTCGGTACACCTTTTCTGTTCGTCAGCCTGGGCGAATGCCTGACCGAAAAAAGCGGACGGATCAACCTGGGGCTGGAAGGCATTCTGGTTGCCGGCGCGATGTCTGGGTACGCCGTGGCGTACCTGAGCGGTTCGGCATGGCTGGGCGTCGGCGCAGCCGCCGGAGTCGGCATTCTGTTAGGGCTGCTGCACGGCCTTGCATGCTCGTTGCCGCGGGTCAACGACATCGCATTCGGCATCGCGCTGATTCTGCTCGGCACCGGGCTTGCGTTTTTTCTTGGCAAAGCCTTCATCCAGCCGCAAGCCCCTATGTTGCCCTCACTGGCACTGGGGGCCTGGAGCAACGAAGAACGCGTGCGCTCGGCGCTGAACATCAATGTGCTGTTTTTCGTCGGCGTAGCGCTGGCGTTCATCCTGCACTGGGGGCTGCGCACAACGCGCTGGGGGTTGATGCTGCGCCTGGTCGGTGATCATGCCGAAACGGCCCAGGCGCTGGGCTATCGACCGCTCAAGGTACGCATTCTGGCCACGGCAACTGGCGGCGGGCTGGCCGGGATCGGCGGTGCCTACCTGTCCCTTTACTATCCCGGCAGCTGGAATGAAGGCCTGTCCAGCGGACAAGGGTTGATGGCCGTGGCGCTGGTGATCTTTGCCCGCTGGCGTCCACTGGCGTGCCTGTGGGCATCGTTGCTGTTCGGCGCTGCCGGTGCCATCGGGCCAGCCTTGCAAGCGGTGGGCATCAGCTCCGGTTATTACCTGTTCGCAGCAGCACCTTACGCGCTGACGCTGGTGGTGATGTACGCCACCTGCCGCCGTGGACGCACCCTGAACGGTGCTCCTGGCGAACTCAGCCTGACGCGATGAACTGATCTTTTCGAGGAGGCATGCACATGGCCAGTGGTCTTGGCGGTTTGAACAAGTCGCCCAATGGGGTGGTGATCGGACTGGCGCAACTGGCGCTGCCCGATCCGCATACCCGCGAGGCGTTGTGGGCACAAACGCAGAAAGTGGTCAGCATGGTCGCCAAGGCGCGGCGCAGCAATCCGGGCATGGACCTGATCGTGTTTCCTGAATATTGCTTGCACGGTCTGTCCATGAGCACCGCCCCGCAGATTATGTGCAGCCTCGACGGGCCGGAAGTCATGGCGCTGCGTCAGGCGTGTCAGGAGCACCGGATATGGGGCTGCTTCTCGATCATGGAGGCCAACCCCCACGGCAATCCATTCAACAGTGGCCTGATCGTCGATGACCTCGGTGAGATTCGCCTTTACTACCGCAAGCTGCACCCGTGGGTGCCGGTCGAGCCGTGGGAACCTGGCGATCTGGGCATTCCGGTGTGCGACGGCCCGCGCGGCAGCAAGCTGGCCCTGATCATTTGCCACGATGGCATGTTTCCGGAAATGGCCCGCGAGTGCGCCTACAAGGGGGCCGATATCATGCTCCGCACTGCGGGGTACACCGCGCCGATTCGCCACGCCTGGAAAATCACCAATCAGAGCAACGCCTTCACCAACCTCATGCAGACCGCGAGCGTCTGCATGTGCGGCTCCGACGGCACATTCGACTCCATGGGCGAGGCCATGTTTGTCGACTTCGACGGTACGGTCATGGCCGAAGGCGGTGGCCGGGCGGACGAAATCGTCTGCTGTGAACTGCGCCCCGATCTGGTCCGCGAAGCCCGCGTGCACTGGGGCGTGGAAAACAACATTTATCAATTCGGGCATCGCGGCTATGTGGCGGTCAAGGGCGGCGCACGCGACTGTCCTTACACCTACATGCACGATCTGAGCGCAGGCCAGTACCGTCTGCCCTGGGAAGACGATGTCGTGCATACCGACGGCAGCTCGTGCGGTTTTGCGGCCCCCGAGCGCGACTTCAAACCCTCCCCCGGCAGCTGGAAGGAGTAACGCCATGAGTGAACGTCATATTGCATCGGCGCCCTACCCCTGGCCCTGGAACGGGCAACTGCATGCGCACAACACTGCGCTGATCGTGATCGACATGCAGACCGATTTCTGTGGCGTCGGTGGTTACGTCGACAGCATGGGTTACGACCTGGCGCTGACCCGCGCGCCCATCGAGCCGATCAAGGCACTATTGGCCGCGATGCGCCCGCTCGGGTTTACCATCATCCATACCCGCGAAGGTCACCGTCCAGACCTCAGTGACCTGCCTGCCAACAAACGCTGGCGCTCGCAACGCATCGGTGCCGGCATCGGCGACCCCGGCCCGTGCGGCAAGATCCTGGTGCGCGGCGAACCGGGCTGGGAGATCATCGACGAGCTGGCACCAGTGCCCGGCGAAATCGTTATCGACAAACCCGGCAAAGGCTCCTTCTGCGCTACCGATCTGGAACTGATCCTGCGCACGCGCGGCATCGACAACCTGATCCTGACCGGCATCACCACCGATGTCTGTGTACACACCACGATGCGCGAAGCCAATGACCGTGGCTTTGAATGCCTGCTGCTGGAGGATTGCTGCGGTGCGACCGATCCTGCCAACCATGCGGCGGCACTGAGCATGGTCAAGATGCAGGGCGGAGTATTCGGTGCAGTCGGCCACTCCTCCATGCTTCGCGACCTGTTGGGAGCATGAGCATGCGCGCCCCGAGCCTTGAGACGATTGGTGTCAGCAAGCATTTCGGCACGTTTTGCGCACTGGACGAGGTATCGTTCAAGGTCCGCGCCGGCACCGTTCACGCCCTGCTCGGCGAGAACGGTGCCGGCAAGAGCACGCTGGTCAAAGGCATCATCGGCTACAGCCCGCTGCAATCGGGCAGTATTCTGGTCAACAATCGCGAGCATGCCATCCACACTCCGCGCGACTCTCATCAGTTGCAGATCGGCATGGTGTATCAGCATTTTACCGTCGCACCGGGCCTGAGCGTGGCTGAAAACCTGGTGCTGTCGCGCGGCGATCTGCCGTGGCGTATCAACTGGACCCGCGAGCACGAACGCCTTGAAGCGTTCATGGCGACGATGCCTTTTCGTCTGGATATCCATCGCCCCGTCAGCAGCCTGGCGGCAGGTGAAAAGCAGAAGCTGGAAATTCTCAAGCAGCTGTATCTGGAACGTCGGCTGATCATTCTCGACGAACCCACTTCGGTGCTTACCCCGCAGGAAGCCGATGAGGTGCTGGGGCTGATGCAGTCGATGGCGCATCGCGGCGACATCACGGTGCTGATGATTACCCACAAGTTTCGCGAAGTCAGCACCTATGCCGATGACGTTACCGTGCTGCGCAAGGGGCGCTGGGTAGGGACGGCAGCAGTGGCTGACACTTCTACGCAGCAAATGGCGGCCTGGATGATGGGCGAAGCGCGCGTGCGTAGCGTGAGTAGCGAACGCCCGGAGATGGCACCCCGCCCACCTCAGTTACACATGGAGGCGCTGAATGTGCCCGGTGACAAAGGCACTCTGGCAGTGAAAAACCTTTCTCTGGCGGTCCATCCGGGAGAAATCGTCGGAGTGGCAGGCATCTCCGGCAACGGTCAGCGCGAACTCACCGAAGCGCTGCTCGGCCAGCGTTCTTTCAGCGCCGGACGGCTATCGGTCAACGGCCAGCCCTACCATGCACGGCGTGAAGAGATGCAGCGCCTGCGTGTCTTCAGCCTGCCCGAAGAACCCTTGCGCAACGCCTGCATCGGCAGCTTCAGCGTCGCCGAAAACCTGGCCCTGCGCAACTTCGACCGGCCGCCGTTGTGCCGTCAGGGCTGGCGTCTTGATCGCCGCGCCATAGGCGCACAGGCACGCGCACTGATCGAACAGTTTCAGGTGTCGCCCAACGACCCGGACCGACCGATCGGCACCTTGTCCGGGGGCAATGTGCAGCGCGCCGTCCTGGCCCGCGAACTGACCCGTGATGTCGCGGTACTGATCGTCGCCAACCCGGTGTTCGGCCTGGACTTCGCCAGTGTCGCCCTCATCCACCAGCGCCTGATCGACGCGCGCAACAGCGGCACGGCAGTGCTGTTGCTCAGCGAAGACCTTGACGAGCTGTTGAGCCTGGCAGACCGCATTGTCGTGATTCATGACGGCGAACTGGTCTTCGAAACCCGCGCGGCGACCGCTGATCGAACCGAGCTGGGTCGACACATGGCCGGTGCCGAGCATCTGACCGGAGAATCGGCATGATCAGCGTCAATGCGCGTCCGGACAGTTTCACGTTCGACAGGTCCTGTGCCGCTGTGGTGATCATCGACATGCAGCGCGACTTCCTTGAGCCCGGCGGCTTCGGTGCCGCGCTGGGCAACGATGTCGCACTGTTGCAAGCCATTGTGCCGTCGGTGCAAAGACTGCTGGCGCTGGCCCGTGACCAGGGCATAGCAGTGATCCATACCCGCGAATCACACAGCTCGGACCTTGCCGACTGCCCGCCAGCCAAACTCGACCACGGCTCACCCGGCCTGCGTATCGGCGACCCCGGCCCGATGGGACGTATCCTGATCCGCGGCGAACCCGGCAATCAGATTATCGACAGCCTGACCCCGCTTGCCTGCGAGTGGGTCATCGACAAACCCGGCAAGGGCATGTTCTTCGCCACCGATCTGCATCAGCGATTGAGCGAAGCGGGCATCACCCATTTGATCTTCGCGGGTGTAACCACCGAAGTCTGCGTGCAGACCAGCATGCGTGAGGCCAATGACCGGGGCTATCGCTGTCTGCTGATCGAGGATGCCACCGAAAGCTATTTCCCGGCCTTCAAGCAGGCCACGCTGGAGATGATCACCGCACAAAACGCAATTGTCGGACGTGTAGCGTCCCTGGCTGATCTGCAGCGGGCTGTACGAACGAGGAGTACACCGTAATGGACATCAATCTTCCCCACGTCGTCGCCGAAGTCACCAACGCCTTCATCGATTACGAGCGCGCCCTGCTCGCCAACGAACTGACTACGCTGGACGCGTACTTCTGGAATTCCGAGCAGACCGTTCGCTATGGCGTAGCGGAAAACCTGCACGGTGCCGAAACCATTGCGCGCTATCGACGTGAGTGTCAGCCGGTCGGGCCTGGTCGAAAGCTATTGCGCACCGTGGTGAGCACCTTCGGCGAAGACTTCGCCACCGTCAGTACCGAGTTTCACGAGGATGCTACCCGGCGGTTGGGACGGCAAATGCAGACCTGGGCGCGACTGGATGGCGGCTGGAAAGTCGTTGCAGCACATGTCAGCATTGACCTGAGCAGCCTGGAGCCACGCCCTTGAATTCCCCGAACACCACCAACGCGCTGGCAGAAGACGTCTATCGCCGCCTCAAGCAGGAGATCTTCGATTTCTACCTGCTGCCCTACGACCGGTTTACCGAAACGCAGCTGGCAGATCGTTACCAGGTCTCGCGGACGCCGGTGCGTGACGCGTTGTACCGGCTTCAGCGCGAGGGTTATCTGGACGTCGAGTTTCGCCGGGGGTGGTCAGTCAAACCGCTGGATTTCGACCAGATCGACCAGCTGTACGACCTGCGCATCGTGCTTGAATGCGCTGCGGTCGAGCGCATCTGTGCGTCCCACGAGGTGCATCCGGAGCTCAATGTTCTGCGCCAGCACTGGCTGATTGATCGTGATTGCTGGCAGATCGACATGCAAGTCGTCGCAGACCTGGACGAACAGTTTCACACTCAATTGGTGGCCGCTTCGGGCAATCTGGAAATGGCCCGTGTTCATCAGGAAGTGACCGAGCGTATCCGCATCGTCCGCAGACTGGACTTCTTCAAAAGTGCCCGTATCGAGCACACCTACCTCGAGCACGCTGCGATCCTCAATGCGTTGCAGGCACGCAAACGGGACGAAGCACTGTTATTGCTGCGCTCTCATGTGGAAATCAGCAAGCTCGAAGTACGCAAACTGACGATATCCATGCTCAGCGATGCGCGGCGGCGGCATGAGGCATGAGGCATGAGGTATGAGGCATAACGTACTCATTCCGATCAGTTTCTTTTGCCCAGTTTCCCGGTGAACGGTGCAGATATCTCGCACTTCACGCCACAGAGTTCATAGAAGAACGTCGCCACACCATCAAACGCACTGCTCAGGCTGCCCTTGATCATTGCCGTGCCGTAGCCTTTTCGATCCGGCTGCTCAACCAGCGGACCGTTGCGCTCGGTCCACATCAGTTTGAACGTGGCGTCGAGATCATCGACACCCTGCGCCACGATCAACCACTCGATGTTCAGCTCTCCATTGGGTTGAGACAGTGCGCCGTACTTGGCAGCATTGGTGCCCAGCTCGGGTACGACCAGCGCCAGCGCCGAAGCCGCCTCCTGAGTCAATAGAATATCGGGGCCCGAGAAATGGATGCTGCAGTCTGTTCGATAAGGCGCGAGCATTTCCTGAATCAGCATGACCATGTCGATTTCGCTGGTGCTCAATTTGAGGATGCCCAGCCCGCAGGAACCATGCTTGCCGGTAATGATGTTGCCCGTCAGGGCTTGAGAAAACCCGGAGGGAAGATTCGGAAAAAGAGACTGGCGAAATGTTCTGCCGGCCTTGTCCAGCACATTGATGCCGACGATCATGCCAGGCTATCTGGCCTGCAGTGCAAGGGCAAAGTCTTCAAGAAGCGACTCGGCAGGCAAAGCCGATGACATGACATCCAGTGCGCGATTACGAAAAACCTCAAGAAACTTACGCATGGCAGCCACATCCCGGGGCGAAAAAATACGGACATGGTACACCGGCGCCGCGGGGCATTGTTGAGTGGGACGAAGCGCGTTCGTGACGCGCACTGACTCGTCCTCGCGCTGCGAACCATCAATGTGATGCGCTCATGCCCACCAATGCCACAGCAACAGTGTCCCTGCCAGCCCGACCACCGAGACAATCGTCTGCAACACCGACCACACCCAGAGCGTCTGTTTCAGTTGCAGGCCAAAGTATTCGCGGACCATCCAGAAGCCAGCGTCGTTGACATGACAGAAGAACACCGAGCCGGCACCGATCACCAGTGCGATCAGCGATGCCTGCACCGGTGCCAGGCCGGCCATCATCGGCGCGAGTATGCCTGCGGTCGTGGTGGTTGCGACGGTCGCGGAACCGGTTGCCTGACGCAACGCCACGGCAATCAGCCAGGCCAGCAGCAGATACGGCATGTGTGCGCCTTCCGCCACTTTGCTGATGGTCTGGCTGACCCCGGCGTCCAGCAGCGTTTGCTTGAGGCCGCCACCGGCGCCGATGGTCAGCAGCAGCACCGCAATGGGCGCAAGGCTTTTGCGCAATGTTCCGCCGACCCGTTCACGGGACAGCCCGTTGGCCCAACCCAGGCAGACCGTCGCAGCCAGTACCGCGATGCCCAGAGCAACCAGCGGTTCGCCTAGAAACTTCAACGCCAGGGCCGCACTGCTTTCAGGCTCCATGGTGACCTTGGCCAAGGTGCTGCCGAGCATCAGAATCACTGGCAAAAGTATGATCAGCAGTGAAATGCCGAAACCTGGCTGACGGCGGCTATCAGGCTTGGCACTGAACAACTCGCCCAGCTCGGCGGGCTCTTCAATCTGCATACGCCCGGACAGCCAATTGCCGTAAAGAGGCCCGGCGAGAATCACGGCGGGCACCGCGATGCACAAGCCCAGCAGCATGGTCAGGCCCAGATCGGCGTGCAAAGCGCTGACGGCAATCAACGGCCCGGGATGCGGCGGCATCAGGGCATGTAACGTGGTCATGCCTGCCAATGCCGGAATCGCGATTTTCAGGAGCGGCTGACCGGACTGACGCGCCATGACAAATATGATCGGCACCATCAGTACCAGGCCGACCTCGAAAAACAGCGGCAGACCGATGACCATCGCCACCAGCGCCATGATCCACGGCAACGTCCGGCCCTTGCCCAGCCTGAGCAAGGTAGAAGCGATGCGATCCGCCGCCCCCGATTCGGCCATCAACGCACCCAGCATCGCACCCAGCGCGATGATGATTCCCGCCTCGCCAAGAATGGCACCTGCACCTTTACTGAAGGCTTTTGCAACGGACTCGGCAGGCAATCCGGCGCCTATGCCCGCAATGAAAGTGCCCACGAGAATCGATAGAAAAGGGGGAAGTTTCGTGGCGCTGATCAGTACGATAATCGTGGCGATGGCGATCAGGCAGCAAATAATCAGACGGGTGTCGTGAAACACCCAGACAGTAGACGACAGATCCAACACGGGCCTCCTGGGGTTCGGTTTTTCCAGGCCGCTTTTCAGCCTGCCTTCCGAAAAAACAGAAACAATTGGTTTCAATTGACCGAACAATACCGGAATGCGACATCGCGTCGCAGCTAATATTTGCCGACTCAACCAGAAACGCAGGTCCCTCAGAAAACGTCTTCAGCCTCGGCAACAATCTTCGGCAGAGACGGTCACAGACGCCTTGCAATACGCCGGATGACGTTGTTACGTACGTAATGCACCCTGTGAATCATGTGGGTATAGTGCCTGTGCAACATGTGCTGAGCGCGCGCGGTCTTACGGTATCCATTAACCGTCCGGCATTGCCTCACCCTATCTGATCAGAGCCGCTATCAATTAACGGATCACTCGACAGGAAATCAGATGACCTCATCCAGCCAGCGCCTGGCCTTGCTTGAAGCAGTTGTCGAGCAGTCATTCGATGCCGTATTGATCACCGACGCCAACCTGACGAACGGCGGCCCGTTCATTGTCTATGTCAATCCGGCATTCTGCGCGATGACCGGCTATGCAGCCGAGGCCTTGATCGGCCTTTCGCCACGGATTCTGCAAGGCCCCGACACCGACCCTCAGGTGATCGCGCGTATGCGCCAGTGCCTGAGCGAGAGTCTTTTTTTCGAAGGGTCGACGGTCAACTACCGCGCAGATGGAAGCCCCTACGTTGTCGAGTGGAAAATCTCCCCCGTGCGTAACGATGGGGGCATGGTGTGCAATTTTGTCTCGGTGCAGCAGAATATCAGCCCGCGCATCCGGGCAGAGCGCGAACAACACTTGCTGGCTCAGGCACTCAACGCCGCGCTCGATCCGATTATCATCACCGACTGCAACTCTACTATTGTGTTTGCCAATGAGGCGTTTCAGCACATCACCGGCTACAGCGCGTCGGAAATCATCGGCGAAAACCCGCGCGTGCTGCGCTCGGGTAAACATGACGAGACGTTTTATGCACAATTCAACGAGGCGCTGTCGAGTGGGGCCCCGTTTCGCACGACCTTCATCAACAAGCGCAAGGACGGCTCTCTGTTCTATGCAGAGCACAGTATTTCTCCGCTGTGTAACCTGGAGGGAGCCATCACGCACTACGTCAGCATCAGCCAGGATGTGACCACGCGGCTGGGCCGTGAACAGAAGTTGCTGGAAATCGCTCACCGTGACCCGCTGACCGGGCTGGATAACCGTAGAGCGGCCGAACATGCGCTTGAACGCCTGATCGATACCGCACGGTTATCGGGCAGGCCGTTCAGCCTTGTCATCGGGGACATCGACCATTTCAAGTCGGTCAATGACCGCTACGGCCACCCCGCTGGCGATAGCGTATTGACCAGCGTCGCGGCCATCCTCAAACAACGGATCCGCCTGCCGGATGTCGCTGCCCGATGGGGAGGAGAAGAGTTTCTGATACTGGTGCCCGACAGCTCGCTGAAGCAAGCGGCCGAATTGGCCGATCGCATCCGCAAGGGCGTTGAAAGTCTGGTCATGCCGGAAACAGGCTCCGTGACCATTTCTCTGGGTGTGGCGGAACTTGGCCCTGGGGAAACTGCGGCCAGCCTTATTCAGCGTGCAGACAAGGCGCTCTATCAAGCCAAGCGCCTGGGTCGCAACCGCGTCGAAGGCGCGCAGGCCGACAAGCCGGTTTATTAAGGTTGTCTGCCACCGGGTCATCAGCGGCCCCGGCGGGCTATCATTGTTTGCCCATAGCGCAATCGTTACGGGCGACTACCGCCAACAAGCGCAGGTATTCTCAGCACCTTGTTGGCCGCCGTGATGTAAATCCAGTGCCTTGAACCGGCAGAACAGAACGCAAGATTGCCGGTGTCCTTCGCCGCGACCTGCAGCTTACCCAGCAACTCACCGCTAGCGGAGAACACCTGAACACCCTCTTTGCTGCTGCTCCAGACATTACCCTGCGCGTCGACCTTCACGCCATCAGGGATGCCGGGTGCGATCTTAGCAAACACCTTGCCATTACTCAGCGCACCGTCACGCACCTGATACACCCGGATGCTATGTGCCAGTTCCGGATTCTTGAAGTCGTGCGCCAGTTGTGAGTCCGCGACATACAGCAGGCTCTGATCGGGTGAAAACGCCAGGCCGTTTGGCGAATGAAGCCCGGGGGTGTCCAGCCTCAGCAGTTGGTTGTGCTCCGGGTCATAGCGGTATACAAACTCGCCGCCCTGTTCTGGCTTGCCGCCGTAGCTTTCTGCTTTGTTCAAAACGCCGAACGTCGGGTCGCTGAACCAGATTCCACCACGGTCGTCGACCACGACGTCATTGGGACTGTTCAAGCGTTTGCCCTGATACCGGTCGACCAGTGTGCGCCATTGACCATCTGCCTCCTGCCGGACAATTGCGCGTTCGCCATGAGATGCGGCGACGACGCGCCCTTTGGCGTCCAGAGCATGGCCATTCTGATAATGGGCAGGGTCCAGCCATACAGTGACGCCCTCATGCTCTTTCCAGCTCATGACTTTGTTCGCTTTTACATCACTCCAGATCAACCGACCATCGGGCAAACACAACGGACCTTCCGCCCACTGCGCATCGGCGGCAAGCACTTCGGCCTGCGCACTTGGCTCGACAAGCGAGGCGAACCGGGGATTACTGGCGACCACCGTGACTGGCGATGCGTCCGAAGCCATCACTGCGCCCGCAGCAAGAAGCGCGCTAGCCAGCAAGAACGACGTTGATTTCTTGCCAGGATGACGGAAGACTCGTTTCATGCATTTCGCCCCATTGATCAATAGGCACAGCGGCCAGAGGAACGTTTGGCAGCGGCATCCGGCTTGAGTTTCACGATGAGCTGAACATTGGGCTGATCACCGACAGTACGACTCAGATGCCCGACCCTGTCGTCGCCAGGCCGCGCCCTTGAGTGACTGTCAGCGTTGAACTGCATCTCCCCGGGTCCTTGAACCAGCACCGTGCCGTCAGTGGTTTCCACCGACCACTGGCCCTGCAGGGTAATCACCCACTGAGGGCCGGGAGCATGATGCCAGCTACCGACATAACCCGGCGGCAATACCGCGTAGGCAATACTCTCTATCTCGTCGGGCGACACGCCGATCCACTGCGGTTCGGCGGGTGGCGCATAACTTTTGAATTCCAGCCCCTCGATACGGCAGTGGTCGACATGGGTGGCCCCTGTCTCATCGGCCCAGACGGTGGCGTACGTGACGGGGGGCTGAAGCTTGCCGTTGCTGGTGGTGCTTTCTTGAGAGTTTGCGGGCACAGCCAGCAGCGCAGCATGGGCAGTGTTGCCTGCCGCACAAACCGCAGCACAGGTCAGTGCAAATGCGAAGAACGCTTTCATGGGTTAAATCCTTGTTTACGAGAACACTGAATGGCAAGGCAACGTCAATGTGCGCCTGACGATCATGAAACCGGTCGCACGGGACAGCGCAATGAAACAATGGCTCATCCAGACCGGACCTGCCCTGACAGCAGGCCCGGAGGCTGCATCAGAGTTTTGGCAACTGACCGATGCGTCCCATCATCTCTGTGACGATCTGCAGGTCCAGCAGAAACTGTCCGGTCGTCTTGAACTCGTTATCGGTATGACCGGTGTATTTGACTTCGGGCCGCGCCAGGCCGAACTGCACGCCATTGGGCAACTCATGTACCGATGTCGCACCAGCCGAGGTGCCGAATGCGTGCTTCATATCCAGGTTTTCACTGGCAACAGCGAGCAGCGCCTTGACCCACTCGCCTTCCGGGTTTCGGTACATCGGCTTGGCAATCGAATAGTCGAACGCTGGTTTGATACCGGTCTTGGAGCTCCAGGCAGCCAGTTTTTCGGCGATTGCGGATTTTAGCGCTTCCGGCGACCTGCCCTTAGGCACGCGCAAGTTGACCGCCAGTTTGAACGCTTTCTCATCCATCGCGACGTAGGTAAGGGAAGCGGTCAGCGGCCCCATGAAGTCGTCGGAGAAACCAACGCCCAACTTGCTGCCCAGATAATCAAGTCCCCAGTTGTCGGCAGCATAGCGAGCGGCATCCGTAATCTGGTTATGTTTAAGCGCGACCCTGCCTTGAAGGCTGTCGATAAAGCCCAGCATCCTCGCGACCGGGTTGACGCCGGACTGGGGCGACGATGAGTGCGCGGAAACACCGGTCACTGTCAACTTGACGTCATTGCCGTCGACCTTGGCATCGACGTCGAAATCCCCACCATTGCGTTTCACGTATTCGGCACCGGCCTGTTGCAGGCCGGCGGCCAGTTCTGCAGGTTTATCGGTCACCAGCGTGACAACCGATTTCGACGGAATCTGGTTAGTGGCCATACCACCGGTCATCGAGACGATTTCAGCACCCTCGCCTTCTGCAGTGCGTCGGGCAAAGCTGGCCATGACCGTGCCATAACCTTTTTCCGCGATCACAACCGGATAGCTGCCATCCAGCGCAAGGTTGTAGGCGGGTGTCGGATTGCGTTCAAAGTAATAGGGAATGGCGTCACCGGTGGTTTCTTCAGTTGTATCGATCAGCAACTTGAAGTTTCTGGCCAGCGGCAGCTTTTCTTCCTTGATGACTTTCATGGCATAAAGCGCCACGACGATGCCGTTTTTATCATCTTCGGTGCCACGTCCATACAGGCGGTCTCCGATCAGCGTGACCTTGAACGGGTCCAGTCGAGTGCCATCGGGCAACACCCAGTTCTCAGGCGTGACCGGTACCACATCGGCATGGACGTGAATACCCACGACTTCATCGCCCGCACCGTCGAGCGAGACTTCATAAACACGGTTATCGACGTTGCGGAATTTCAGATTGAAGCGTTCGGCAATGGCTTTGATCGCGTTGGCGATCTTGATGAATTCGGGGTTTTCGTGCTGAGCCACACCGTCGACGCGCGCGGTTGGAATGGCGACAAGTTCACGCAACGTTTCGGTTGCCGCACTGCCATACCTCAACCGGGTATACAGACCGAGCAGGCGATGAATATCGTTTTGTTGCGCTTCGGAAAGTGTTTTGTTATCGAGAAAGGCGGTGATGGCCGGAGCAAAGTCGGCCGTTTTAACACCCTCGGTATCGGACAGGCTTGTCAGAAACTGTCTGAAATCCTTTACCGATGTATCGTTGAACGTCTTGAGGATGACGGCGCTCTGTTGTGCGGTGACATTGGCATTTGCCAGACTGGTGAACGACGAAAGACTGGCGAGTATCAAGGTGGTTGCGGCCAGGTGTTTGAGTGACAGGTTCATTATTGAAGGCATTCCTTGGCAGGCAAAGCGCGAATTTTCTGATCGTTTGATCAGGATGCTTTCCAACTTACACCAAGCGCAATGATGCGAGAATCCCCTTTTAAAACGAAGCAATGCAGTGGAGCGCTCATATGATCAAGCTGCTGATGCGCCTGAAAGCGCGCTTCGACCGAAAGCCCAAGGCGCATCTGCCTGACCGGTTATCGCCCGCGCAGCCTGTCGATCAGCAAGAATCCATGTCACGCGTGCAGGAAAATCAGGCCTGGCTGCCAGTCTACGATGGGCACCACGGCTCGATGATCGAAAAAGACTACGTGCTGAAGATCCTGCGCAGGCTGGCAGTGTTGCGCGAGGATTGAAGCTTGCGAAAGGCATGCAGTGTGCAGGCCCATGACAGTGCACATCTGACTTTTTCACAAGCAGTCCTCTGCTGCGAACGACTTCAATAGCGTGTGCCGACTCCAGGGGCCACAGTAGCGTGGAAGACATGCGATCGACACGTAACCGCAACGCTCGTACCACTTGGCGACATCGTCATCCAGCGTTTCGATCAGGGCGTCAGTACAGCCTCGCTTGATGGCCAGCGCTTCAAGCCTGTGCAGGGTCTGCGCCCCGAGCCCTTTTCCGCGCGACCCGGCATCAACCCAGAGGTAACTCACAAAGAGCCGTTGAAATTCGGTTCGGCCTGTGGTGCCGCCAATCAACAGGCCGTTCTCCATGATCATGCAGGCAATCGGATCAGCCACTCCCCCTTTCGCCTCGGACAATGCACGGCCGTATTGCAAGACGCCGTCAATAACAGCCCGGGTTTGATCATTGGTAATCTGCGTGCCTGTAAGCCACGTCCTCATGTAATCACTTCCTTGATAAGGGACTGCATGTACATGAGCAAGATAAAGGCCAACCACACAACAAACCGCAGTGAATTCTTGCCGCAGCGGACACTCCGAACAGTATCGAGCGAACGCCGCAGATCAGTCGCTCCCTACTCGAGGAAACGAAATGACCACCGCATTCAACGTTGGCGACGCCGTACGCTGGAACTCCGAAGCAGGCGAGATACATGGGAAGGTTAGTAAAGTGCATGTGAAAGACGTCACGTTCATGGGCAAACATCGACCTGCGTCAAAGGACGCCCCACAGTACGAAGTGAAGAGCGACAAGACCGGCCACTCGGCATTGCATCATGAGGGTGCGCTCGAACACGCGTGATCAATGCAAACGGGCAGGTTGAAAACAACTGTCCGATTACCTATATTCCGATGTGGCACCCTCTACGCCACCTCCCGCGGAAAGGGCTGCGCCCAGGATACTGATTCGATATTCCGTCACTACGACTCCCGACCTTCAAGCGGACAAGGTTTTTGCAAGGAGATCGTATGTCCAGCACTGACATGTCCTCGTCTCATCACGGCCGTATCAACCTTGAGCAACAGCGCAAGCGTGCCAAAGAGCTTCTGCTGCGGATGAAAAACGGCACCGCGCCTGATCAGCTCATCCAGCTCGGCAAAACGACGCCACTTTTATCGGATGCCCAATGGTTGATCGCGAGGCAGTTGGGCTTCAGCAGTTGGCCCAGACTGAAAGCTCACGTCGAGGCTGTCGACTTCGCAGCCCGACACCCGGATTTCGACGCTAGCGATGAGGTGCGAACCGTACATTGGCGATGCGGCAGCGACATTGCCCACACTCTGAAACTGGCCGGTTTCAAAGGCTCTTTCAAGACGCTTACGGACCCATTGTGCATGGGTCCGGTTCAGGCTCTGCCCGCAGAGGCCTACCAGGCAGCGCGCAGCCAGTACATCAGCCAGGCATTCGGGCTGGGGCGCGCGGAGGTTGCACGCAGGTTCGATAATGAGTACGCAGATCTAAGGCACATGAGCAGCGCCGATCACAGTGTGTTGTGGTGCGAGGCAGACGCCTACGACCAGCTTTTCCTGATCAGGGCGCTGGCCGCACTTGAGCAATTGCCTCCCAGACTCGAGCTTATTCAGGTGAAGCAGATCCCCGGCGTCGAACGCTTCATCGGCATTGGCCAACTGGCACCTGATCTGCTTGCCTGGCTGTGGCCGCAGCGCCAGGCGGTGACTGAAGAAATGCTGCATCTGGCCCGCCAGGCATGGGCGGCTTACTGCAACCCCTCGCCAGTTGCCCTTGCCGACCTGGCCCACACCCCGCAGCCAGCATTGCCCTTTCTTGCCCCGGCGCTGTTGCGTCAGTTACAGGAATTACCGGGCGTCAATGATGGCCTGTCGCTCACCGAGCGCCTGTCATTGCAGTACATCGGCGAATCAGCTTCAGTGACCTTCGGCGAGGTGTTTGCAGAACTGACCAACAAACGCGAGCCCTTGCCGTTTCTGGGCGATATGATGTTTCACGCAATCATGCGTCCTTTGATTGATTCCCCTACTGCGCTGCTGATCGAGTCAGATACCCAACTCGAGTGGCATCGCCGCTCAATCAGGTTAACGCGCTTGGGGCGGCAAGTACTGGAGGCAGAGGCCTATTGGCCTGATTACTGCCATCAAGTGCGCTGGGTTGGCGGAGTCTGCATTCAGGTTGGGCAGCCTCACTGGACGATAGATGACAACATGCGCCCGCTGTGGCGCACCTGACCTCAGGACGCCAGCTCACCGTGTTCAACGCGCCCCGACAACTGGCGTTGGCAAACTGAAGTGCCTGTATCAAAACAAATACAATTGGAAATAAAATTCCATTAACTGTATGAAGTAAAAGGACTCTTCGCTCAACGCCTGTCGCGCGTTGCGTGCGGGGTCCACGCCCTTCGACAGTTGACCAGCCTGAGGCTTTTTATGAATTCGTCGTTGTCTCGCCGCAAGATCCTTCAGTGTGCCTGCTGCCTTCCCGTCGCCGCAGCGCTGATGGAATTACCTTCAATTGCCAATGCTGCTGCGCCCACCTCTCCTCGCACTTCACTGACTGCTGAACAGGCGCTGAAAGCGCTGCGTGACGGCAATGATGCCTTCATGAAAGACAAGGAAATCAATGTCGAGCGCAACCGTGATCGCCGCCTGGAAATCGCCAAGGGGCAGACGCCGTTCTGCATTCTGATCTCGTGCTCGGACTCTCGTGTGCCTCCAGAACTGCTGTTCGGGCGCGGTCTTGGCGAGCTGTTCATCGTGCGTAACGCTGGCAACACCGTCGACACTGCCGCGCTGGGTTCGATCGAATATGGCGTCAGTCAGTTAGGCGTGCCACTGGTCGTTGTGATGGGTCACGAGAAGTGCGGCGCTGTGGCTGCCGCTGTCTCCGTAGTCGAGGACAACACGGTGTATCCGGGTGCCATCGGGCAAATGATAGAACCCATTTTGCCCGCAGTGCTGACCGCCAAATCCAAAAAAGGCACAAGCCTGCTGGAAGACTCGGTCAAGGCCAATGTCCAGCGCACAGTTGCTCGTCTGCGTACGGCTTCGGAACCCACCCTGATGAACCCGATCAAGGACGGCAAGGTGAAGGTTGTCGGTGCCTATTACAGCCTGGAAAACGGCAAGGTTGATTTCTTCGACGTCTGAGTTATACCCGTACTTCCCTGCAATAAATCGAGCGCATGGACTGCGCTGATCTTCCTCAAGAGCAATGATTCTCTGTTTCCTTGCCACCTCTCGCCCGTCCCGTCGTTACGGGTAGATGTGCCTGCACCCGAAGCGGACACAGGCACGGCGCATCAGATCACACCACAGGCTGCACGATCACCGCCACCGCCCAAGGGCGCAGGATGGTCGGAGTGATTATCGCCACCCGCATGAACCATGAGCGCATGACCTTTGATCTCCGACAGCTTTTTCAAGCGTGGCGCAAGGACCGGGTAGTTAGCGGTGCCATCAGCGTTAACGTACAACGCTGGCAGATCGCCTAAATGGCCATCAGCATAGGGCCCCAAGTGCTTGCCGGTTTTGCCCGGGTCAAAGTGACCGCCTGCGGCCAGCGCTGCAACTTTTTTGCCGTCTTTCGTGCCGGCTTCGCAACTGCCGTTTTCATGTACATGAAAACCGTGGATGCCTGCAGGCAGGTCTTTCAGGTTCGGGGTAAACAGCAAGCCGTACTGCGTTTCGCTCACCGTCACGTTGCCAACAGGCTTGGGCGCGCCGTCTGCGCTGACCAGATTGATTGGAACGTCCAGCGATGCAGCCTGGACACTGAGGGAGAAAACGCCGAGCAGGCCTAGCCAAAGATGAGGTTTCATGATTTCAATGCGTCCCTGATCTGGTAATCGGATTGAACGTCACGGCGGGCAGCGTTAAACCGCATGCCACGCAACGTCCTTGATGTCACATAGGGTGTGACCGCAGAGGCGCGCACTTGATGCAAAAAAATGAACAGGGAACGTTATGCAAAACGTCACGGCTGGCCCGCCAACACAAAGGAAGGCAGGCCAGCGATCCTGACTCGCGGTCAGGAACAGGCGTAACGGTGTAAATCAGATATCCAGGCAGATCTTGCCGAAATGCTGATTGGTTTCCTGATAACGGAACGCTTCGACGATGTCGGTCATCGGGAACGAGCGATCCATGACCGGACGCATCCCGTTGGCGTCAATGGCGCGGATCATGTCCTGTTGCTGGGTACGGCTGCCGACCAGTACGCCCTGCATGCGCAGTTGCTTGACCAGTGCCGGAACGAACTCCAGTTGACCGGCGACACCGCTCAGAATACCGATGACCGAGATATGGCCAGCAACCCGCGCGGCGGTCATGGAATGCTGCAATGTCGAGGGACCGCCAACGTCGATGATGTGATCCACACCACGACCGCCAGTCAGCTTGCGGGCAGTCTCGCCCCAGTTGCTGTCTTTGCGATAGTTGATCAGATGGTCGGCCCCCATGGCTTGCAGACGCTCCAGCTTTTCATCACTCGACGATGTCGCGATGACCGTAGCGCCGACCATCTTGGCAAACTGCAACGCAAAGATCGAAACGCCGCCAGTGCCTTGCACCAGAACGGTATCACCGGCTTTCAACGCGTCATCAACCATCAGGGCGCGCCACGCGGTCAGGCCAGCGGTGGTCAGCGTGGACGCTTCAGCATGGGTATAACCCAGCGGGGCATGAGTGAACGAGGTTGCACGAGCAGTCACCTGCTCGCGGGCGTAACCGTCGACGCCGTCACCCGGCACAGTGACAAAACCTTCAACCTGCGGTTCGCCGCTGATCCATTCAGGGAAAAACGTGCTGACTACAGCGTCGCCGACAGCGAATTCGCTGACGCCCTCGCCTACTGCCGTTACCACACCGGCACCGTCGGCCATCGGAATGCGCGACTCGCTCGGGCCCCACATACCACTGACGACGGCGAAGTCATGATAGTTGAGCGAGTTGGCATGCAGACGCACGGTGATTTCACCGGCCTTCGGAGCCAGCACTTCGCTGTCACCCACAATCACTTGGTCGTAGCCGCCACCGGCCTGCACGTAGATAGTTGTGTTGCTCATGATCAATCTCCTATCAATTCAACATTACGCAAAATGACGAAATGTTTAAGTAAGACTTACAATTCTTTCTTGAGCCGCTCAGCGAACCGGTCAATGGCTTGCTCGTCGCGACGAAAATAAGTCCACTTGCCGATCCTCGTCGCCTGAACCAGCCCGGCGCGTTGCAGGATGGCCAGATGCGCAGACGCCGTGGAAGCCGACAGACTTGCCTTGGCTTGAATGTGCGACACGCACACGCCTATCGCCGGATCACCGTGGTCCTGTGGAGGGAAATGGGCTTGCGGGTTTTTCAGCCACTCCATGATCAACATGCGAGTGTCATTGCCGACCGCTTTGATTTGCTCAAGAATCATGGGGCACAACATTACGCTTTTTTACGAAATGTTCAACCCCTGATTGATGCCCGTACATCTGAACGCATGTTTTCATTACAGCTTCACATCGGCCTGACAAATGAAGCAATCTGTCGACTCCAACAAAACCGACTGCATGGCTGCGAGCACTCATACTCATGATGAACCTTAAATACAGCGTATTCACCGCCCTGCTGCTGGGCATGACAGGTATGGCTCAGGCTCAGGATTCCTCCTCGCACCTGGACAAGGTGCTGCAGGCTGGTCAATTGGCGGTTTGCACGACCGGCGACTACAAGCCTTACACCCTGCTCCGCGAAGACGGTGAGTACGAAGGCATCGATATCACCATGGCCCGCTCGCTGGCCAAAAGCCTGGGAGTGAACGTGCAGTGGGTGCCTACCACCTGGAAGAATCTCATGCCGGACATGGTTGCCGGTAAATGCGACATCGGCATGGGCGGCATCTCGGTCAGCCTGGAACGTCAGAAGAAGGCGTTCTTCAGCAATACACTGGACGTGGACGGCAAGATTCCCTTGGTACGTTGTGAAGACAAGGCTTCCTATCAGACTGTCGAGCAGATCAACCAGCCGTCAGTGCGCCTGATAGAACCTGCTGGCGGCACCAATGAAGCCTTCGCCCGCGCCCATCTGCCAAAGGCATCCCTGTCTTTTCACGACAACAAGACCATCTTTCAGGAGCTGCTGGACAAAAAGGCTGACGTGATGATCACTGACGCCTCCGAAGCGCTCTACCAGCAGAAACGCATGCCGGGCTTGTGCGCCGTCAACCCGACCCGGTACATGCAGTACGGTGAAAAAGCGTACCTGTTGCCACGCGACGATGTGACCTGGAAAAGCTACGTGGACCAATGGCTGCATCTGAGCAAGGCCACCGGTGAGTATCAGCAGGCGCTGGGAGAGTGGCTGGCAGTGCCTGCACAGCTGTAAAAATATCATTTAGCTACTACTTAAAGCTTGGGCCGGGGACGCCGATAGCTTTGAAGCTGTGCCGTATTTCGCACGGTTCCGATTCAGCAGGCGCACAACCCTTAAAGGGAACCCCCCCATGTCCCAAATCCAAGCAGCTACTACCGGCCCTACCATAAAACAACGATTGATGGCTTCCACCTTCGCCATCATCGTTGCGTTTATCGCGCTCTCGGTTTTCATGATCCACACACTCAAGACCTCCACCGAGAATGTCGACGCGCTGTACAACCGGGATTTTCTCGCCACTGAGGCGGTGAACAATATCGATGGCGCATTGACCCGTGTGGACATCAACATCCTGCGCATGATCGCCATCGGCAATCCGGAACAGACTGCAGGCTGGAAGAATGAGAACGAGGCGGCTTTTGCCAGGCTGGACCAACTGACAGTCCTGCTCGGCAAGGACACGGCTGAAACGCTGGATGTCGCGCTGACCCAGCAGTTGCAGCGTGATTACACAAATTTGCGTGATGGCATGCGACACCAGACGAGTGTCATTCAGACGGGTGATATTGCAGCCGCCACCAACATCAACCGCACCGAAGTAAAACCGTTCGCCGAACAGGTATTCAAGACCCTGCAAACCCTGCGCGAGCAGGGCAAACAGAGTGCTGGCGAGCGTTTTGAAGCCCAGGAAGCAAGCGCCGCTCGGGCCAACAATCTGTCCATTGCCGCCACACTGGTGATTGCGGTGCTGGGTGTCGTGGTGACACTGCTGACCATACGCAGCATTCTTTCAGCCATCGGGGGCGAACCGGGAACGGTGGCTACAATCACACGCACCATCGCCAGGGGCGACCTGAGCAGTACAATCAAGGTCAATGCCAATGACACCACCAGCGTCGCCGCTGCCGTGGTTGCCATGCAGACTCAACTGCGAGACACACTTCAGCAGATTTCAAACTCGGCCACTCAGTTGGCCGCTGCGGCCGAAGAGATGACAGCCATCACCGAAGATGGTGTTCAAGGCATTCAGCGCCAGAACAACGAGATTGACCAGGCCGCGACCGCCGTCAATGAAATGACCAGTGCGGTAGAAGAAGTGGCACGTAATGCGGAACACACCGCACGCTCCTCAAGCAATGCAACCAGCGCGGCGCAAGCGGGCCTGGGACTGGTGAAAAAGACTGTCAGCGCAATCAACACCATGAGCACCGACGTACAAAAAACGGCCGTCCTGATCGGCGAGCTGGCTGATCAGTCGCGTGACATCGGCAAGGTTCTGGATGTCATCCGTGGCCTCGCCGAGCAGACCAACCTGCTGGCTCTCAACGCCGCAATCGAAGCAGCTCGGGCAGGTGAAGCCGGACGCGGATTTGCGGTGGTAGCGGACGAAGTGCGCGCCTTGGCGCATCGCACACAGCAATCAACCAGCGAAATCGAGCGTCTGGTGAGCAATATCCAGAATGGTACTGACCGGGCGGTAAATTCCATGCGCGGTAATACCGAACTGGCCAGCGATACACTCAGTATCGCTGAGGGTGCCAATGACTCTCTGACCGTCATCAGTACTGCGGTGAGTGAAATCAACGACCTTAATCTGGTCATCGCCAGCGCTGCGCAACAACAGGCACACGTTGCTCGGGAAGTCGACCGCAATCTGGTGAACATTCGTGATTTGTCTGCGCAATCCTCATCGGGTGCGCAGCAAACCAGCAGCGCAAGCCGTGAATTGTCGACGCTGGCTCTGGACCTGAACAATATCGTCGGACGCTTCCGCCTGTCCTGATGCAACACGCACTCTGCAGGCTGTCAAGACGGTCAGGGTGCGCTGCTTTTCAATCTGGCCGTCACGTCTGTGTACATATTCTGTTGCAAGCGCATTGCGCCTGAAATAGCGTGGTGTTCTGCACGAACAAGGACGGCCCGCATGAAGCCCAGCAAACCTATCACCCGCGCATTCTGCGTCGATTTGCAGCAGGAGCTGTCGATCGCTGCTGCCCGACGTGAATACTTCTCTCAGGAGCAACCCCGCACACGCTTCGAGTTTCTCTGCTCGAACGAGGCCTGCAGGGCAATGGGAGCAAAGGTGACCGGGGTTCGCTACGACGTGAAGCCTCAAGACAACCCGACCTTCGTTGCTGCGCACTTTCGCGCCAACCCGCATTACGATCACCATCCGGGTTGTGAGTGGGTGGACGACAGTGCAGACGAGCAGCCAGACGATCAACTGGTAGAGACCGACGTACAAACACGTCTACGCAAGGCCAAACGCAAGCTGGACGACTACATCGATATATTCGATCCGACGATCAAGGTGCCAGCCAAAGACAAGTCCAGTGTCGAAAACCCTGATGCTGGCAATCAGCGCCCTGCTGCCGCGCTTGCGCCCCAGGAGCCCGCCACCTCTAAAGCCGTTCGCTACAGTGAAACCCGCACCAATAATCTGGAGCGGCTGGTGGACAGCTACCGGCAAGCCAAGGCCGAGCTGCCGCTGGAAGATTTCAAGTTGCTGAAGCTGAAAGTGCCGGGCCAGAGCGAAGTGTCGCTGCGCGCTTATTTTCGCCATATCAAATACGCACAAACAGGCGATAACGGCCGTGTGCTGTTCGGCGGAGGATTGATCGAGCAACGTTACGGACTGGGGTTCAAGTTCAGGTTCTTCGACCGTCTCGACGGTAAACTGGTGACACTCTACGTCTCGCCCGCACAGATGCAGGCCTACCGCTCCAGCCGTTACATCAGCGAGTTGCTGAGCCACGCGGAGGAGGTGAAGTTCTTCACGGTGTACGCGCTGGGAACAGTCACACAAAGCCCCTCAGGCAAGAGCTATGGCCTGGAAGTCGATGACTTGCGGCATCTGGCAATTGTGCTGGGGCCTGCGAAAGAATGGGTTGAGGAAGGGAAGGTGCCTGCCACTTGAGCAGGCAGCCAATGATCGTTCCAGAGTGAGACTGGAACGATCAGCTTCAAGCCGTCAGACCTTGACGATCCAGCCTGCGGGTGCTTCGACGTCGCCGGATTGAACGCCGGTCAATTCCTTGTACAGACGCTGGGTCACCGGACCGACTTCGGTCTGGCTGTAGAACACGTGCAGGTTGTCCTTGTAGGAAATTCCGCCAATCGGCGTAATCACTGCAGCCGTACCGCAAGCGCCTGCTTCCTTGAAGGTGTCAAGCTGGTCGATGAATACGTCACCCTCCTCGACCGTCAGGTTCAGACGGGATTTCGCCAGTTCGATCAACGACAGGCGGGTGATGCCCGGCAATACCGAGGGTGATTTCGGCGTCAGGAACACATCATCCCTGGTGATGGCAAAGAAATTGGCCGAACCCACTTCCTCGATCTTGGAATGGGTCTGCGGATCAAGATAGATGCAATCTGCAAAACTGTGTTTCTTGGCTTCGGATCCGGGCATCAGGCTGGCGGCGTAGTTTCCGCCAACCTTGGCCGCGCCTGTACCGTTGGGCGCAGCGCGGTCGTAGCCGGAGATGACGAAATTGTTCGGCTTCAGGCCACCCTTGAAATAAGCGCCCACCGGGATGCAGAAAATCGAGAAGATGAACTCCGGTGCCGTGCGCACACCGATGTTGTCACCCACACCGATAACGAACGGACGCAGGTACAGCGCGCCGCCGGAACCGTAAGGCGGGATGAAGCGTTCGTTGACCTTGACCACCTGTTTGCAGGCTTCGATGAATACATCGGTCGGGACATGAGGCATCAACAGGCGGGAGCAGCTGCGCTGCATGCGTTGCGCGTTCTGGTCGGGACGGAACAGATTGATCGAACCATCCTTGCAGCGGTAGGCTTTGAGTCCCTCGAAGCACTGCTGACCGTAATGCAGCGCAGTCGAACCCTCGCTGATATGCAGTGTGTTGTCTTCGGTCAGCGAACCCTGATCCCAGGCACCGTCGCGCCAATGAGAAAGGTAGCGCTTGTCAGTCTTGATGTAATCGAAACCCAGAGTGTCCCAGTTGATGCTTTCTTGACTCATAACGCCCTCTATCATTTTAGCGACTGCCTGGACGAGTCAGGCCAATGCCTTATTCTGCCAGATCATTCAGGCTCTGAGGCTTGAAATAAATGCAAACCGACATGGCATTTCTGACGCAGGTCCAGATACGGGCGCTCTTCATGTACCGTCAGTTGGCCAACGAAGGTGGCGCTGTCCGACACTGGCGAACATAGGCAAGAAAAGCTTCCATGTCCGAACTGCAAAGCGTTCGCGCTACCGACTTTACTTCCTCCATAGGCCAGTCCCACCACGCCGTTTGCAACAGCAGGTCGCGAACATCCTCATCGAAACGCCAACGGATGAATTTGCACGGATTGCCACCGACAACCGAATAGGGAGCCACATCGCGCACGACCATTGCACCGGCACCGACGATAGCGCCGTGACCGATGGTGACGCCCGACACGATGACCGCGTTCGCGCAAATCCAGCAGTCACTGCCAATCGTTACGTCGCCCTTGCTGGGCGAGTAATCCTTTATGTCTGATAATTGTTCGACCATCGCGGGAAATGGATAAGTGGTAATCCAGTCTGTGCGGTGCTCGCCGCCCAACAGAATCCTCACGCCTTCGGCAATGGATGTGTACGATCCTACGCGCAACACCGAATCGTCTCCAAACTCGACGATGTCCGGGGTGCCATATGTACCTACTCCCACTTCGGCTCGGGGATAGTGCAACCTGATTTTCTCGGCAAGCCGCTCCAGCTTATCCATCTTGCGAAGCTGCTTGCGTACTTTCCTGGATTTCAGAAGCTCGATGAGTTTCATGGCCACCTTGAATAAAAGGGTTTTACGGACACTCAGGTCACGTTCAGCGATAACTCAGGAGCAAGCGCCTGCAGCGCCGCCAGGTCGTTCGATTGATGTACTTCAGGGGAATGGAAAGCAACAGGCTCCAGGCATGCCGCTTATCCGCGACCGCAGCGTATTTGAGTGCCTTGTTGATGATCTGAGTACGCCCCCGCTGGTAATCAGGATGATCTCGGTAGGGCTCGATGCTTTTCAGGTCGGCCTCGAGCAATACTTTGTATTTGCGTGAGAGGTTGTCGGGGTGACGTCGATAGCGTGTCACGACTTCAGGGATGACATGCATTTCATAACCCAGGCGGGCAATTCTCAGCGTGGCCTGGAAATCCTGAACCTTTATTTCCGGGTCATATCCGTTCGCGTCCCGCATGGCCTGCATCCGATACAACGCCACCGGTGCCCCGACCACGACCGCGCCGCGCAGTATGTCATCGAATGTCAGCTGCTCGACCCTGTCGCGTGACTGGCGCTTGATTTCCCTGCCTTCACAGTCCATGTAGCAGATCAACGCGCCGACGCAGCCCGCCGCAGGATGCTTGTCGAGGTACTCGGCACGGACACGCACCGATGAAGGCAGCATGATATCATCCAGGTCCGGTGTTGAGAGATAGACGCCCTTTGCATAGCGCAAACCATGATTGAGCGCAGCGCTGACACCCTGATTGACCTGACGGTAAAGCTGAAAGGGATAGTGTTCCTGCAAGGACTCGAGCATCGCAATGCTGTTGTCGGTCGAGCCATCGTCAACAACGATGACCTCGAAATTCTCGTAATCCTGAGCAAAAATGCTCTGAATCGCGACCTCAAGAAATCGCTCGGCGTTATAACAAGGCGCAACAATCGATACCAGAGGTTTGGGCGTAAGGTTCTGACTTTCTGAAGACATCATGGGTAGCAGCCGTGATCATGATCAGCCCTGACGGGCCTGGAAACCGGATATCCATAACAGGTCGCTTGAAAACGGCACATCATGCGGCAAACGATCCTGAGTTTCCATGACAGGTCACAATCGCCGTGTAACCAGGCGTATCCAGCCGCTAAAACTCGGTTATCCCGTCATGTCATCATCAAGTGTAGAACTGCGCCCGAAAAAAAACCCCGTGCCTCACAGAACGGGGTTTTTCATGTCGCGCATCAGTTGGCATCAGAAGGCGTAAGTCACCAGCAATTCTTTTGTCACCTGAAAGTCGACCGACATCATCACGCTCAGGGCAGTGATGGTGAAGATCGAGAATACGAACAGCTTGCGAGCCCAGACAGTATCGTCAACGGCCTTGTAGCCCTTCCAGGCCATGTACAACCAGTACATGCCCATACCTGCTGCAACAGCCAGGTAGTTGAGGCCCGCGTAACCACCGACGGTCAACATCAGGGTCGCAACGAGGAACGCCAGGATGTAGAGCATGATGTGGCGCTTGGTGACCAGAATGCCGCGTTTGACCGGCAGGACCGGAATTTTCGCCGCACGATAATCATTGAAACGGAAAATCGCGATCGCATACGAATGCGGCATCTGCCACAGGCTGAACATCACCAGTAGCGTCAGGGCTGCAAAGTCGAAGCTGTTGCTCACTGCGCAGTAGCCAATCACTGGAGGCATCGCCCCCGAGAGACTGCCCACCAGTGTGCCGTGAACGGATCTGCGTTTCAGGTACAGGCTGTAGAGGCCGACGTAGATAACGAAACCGATCACTGCAAACAGTGCGGCCAACGGATTGGCCTCGGTATACAGCAGGCCAACGCCTGCAACACCGAGCAGGGTTGCGTAGAGCAGCGCCAGTTTCAGTGAAACCAGACCCTGCACCAGGACCCGGTTACGGGTCCTTTCCATTCGCTGATCGATATCGCGATCGATGCAGTTATTGAACACGCAACCAGACGCAACGACCAGGGAAGTACCGATGACCGCAGCGAGAAACACGCCGAAATCGATATTTCCCTTGGAAGCCAGAAAAAAGCCACCTGCCACCGAAAGCACGTTACCGAAAATGATCCCCGGCTTGGTGATTTGGATAAAGTGCTTCAGTGACATCTGGTATTCCTCAATGCGCCATCATTTCGCGGTGGACGCTGAAAATGATCCACAGCGACAAGCCGACCAGCAGGACGATAACCATCGTGGTAAAGGCGAAGGCCATCACGTTGTTACGCTGCACGCTCGTGAAGTCCAGATGCAGGAAGTAATGCAGATGCACCAGAATCTGGATGATCGCGAAGACCAGAACGATTGCGATCGTCATGTCCTTCGGCAGCGAAGGTGACATCACCAGGGCAAACGGAATAGCGGTCAGGATGACCGACAGTACGAAACCGATGATGTACGACTTCACGGAGCCGTGACTATTGTCTTCAGCGGAGTGATGCGAATTTGACATTACAAAGCTCCCATCAGATAGACAACGGTGAACACGCCGATCCAGACAACGTCCAGGAAGTGCCAGAACAGGCTGAGGCAGCTCAGGCGCGTCTTATTGGTGTTGGTCAGGCCTTTTTTCTGGACCTGGAACATCATGATCGCCATCCAGATCAGACCGCTGGTCACGTGGGCGCCGTGCAGGCCGACCAGCGCGAAAAACGCTGACAGGAAGCCGCTGCGGCTCGGACCGTAACCTTCGTGGATCAGGTGATGGAATTCATAGATTTCCATACCGATAAACGCAGCACCACACAGGAAGGTCAGCGCCAGCCAGCCCAGTACCTGGCTCTTCTTGCCTTTGTACAGTGCCAGCATGGCGAAGCCGTAAGTGATACTACTGACCAGCAGGAACGCGGTTTCCACAGCCACGAATGGCAGCAGGAAAATGTCCTGGCCCGACGGACCACCCGCGACACTGTTGACCATCACGGCGTACACCGCGAAGAACGAGGCGAACAACACGCAGTCGGTCATCAGGTACAGCCAGAAGCCGTAGACCGTCATTCCACCGCTGTCGTGGTGATCGTCATGCCCATGATCATGGTCGTGACCGTGATCGTGGGCTCCGGAGTTGATTGCAATATTTGACATTGTTTAAACCTGTTCCAGCGAGGACTTGACAGGAGTGTATGCACCGTTGGCCGCCAGGACCTTGTGATGCTCACCTTCAATACGCGCTACATCTTCAGCGGGCACCATGTAGCCCTGGTCGTCACGGACAGCGTGAGCAACGAAGACTGCGATGGTCGCAACCAGGCTTGCGCCTACCAGCCACCAGATGTGCCAGATGAATGCAAAGCCGAAGACCGTCAGCAACATACCCATATACAGGCCGGTCGCCGTGTTGTTAGGCATGTGGATCGCCGAGTAGCGGGCAGGAACCTTGTAAGCAGTGCCGGCACGTTTGGCGTCGGTGAACGGGTCGATGTCGTCAGCTTTTGGCAGCTCGGCAAAGTTGTAGAACGGCGGTGGAGAAGAAGTAGACCATTCCAGAGTATGGCCATTCCATGGGTCACCGGTCAGATCGCGATTGTTGTCACGGTCACGGATACTTACGAACAACTGGATCAGCTGCGAAGCGATACCCATGGCGATCAGCACGGCACCGAACAGCGCGACGTCCAGGTAGATGTTCCACTCAGGCATGTCGGTAGCGTTCAGACGACGGGTCATGCCCAGGAAGCCCAGCGCGTAAAGCGGCATGAACGCGACGAAGAAGCCGACGATCCAGAACCAGAACGCTGCCTTGCCCCACTTCTCGTTCAGGGTGAAACCGAACGCTTTAGGGAACCAGAACGCGAAGCCGGCAATGTAACCGAATACCGCACCGCCGATGATGACGTTGTGGAAGTGAGCGATTACGAACAGGCTGTTGTGCAGCACGAAGTCAGCACCCGGGATCGCCAGCAGAACGCCGGTCATGCCGCCGATCGAGAAGGTGACCATGAAGCCCAGGGTCCAGAGCACTGGCGCAGTGAAGCGCAGACGACCCTGGTACATCGTGAACAGCCAGTTGAACAGCTTCACACCCGTCGGGATCGCGATGAGCATGGTCGCCAGACCGAAGAAGGCGTTGACGTTGGCACCCGCACCCATGGTGAAGAAGTGGTGCAGCCAGACCATGAAGCCCAGGATACAGATCGCACCGGACGCGAAGATCATCGACTTGTGGCCGAACAGACGCTTGCCGGAGAACGTGGAGATGACTTCCGAGAACACGCCGAATGCCGGCAGGATCAGGATATACACCTCAGGGTGACCCCACGCCCAGAACAGGTTCACGTACATCATGGGGTTACCACCCATTTCGTTCGTGAAAATATGGAAGTCCAGGTAGCGGTCAAGGGTCAGGAACGCCAGGGTAGCGGTCAGGATCGGGAACGAAGCCACGATCAGGATGTTTGCCCAGGTGCAGGTCCAGGTGAAGATCGGCATGTCCATCAGTTTCATGCCAGGGGTACGCATCTTCAGAACGGTCACGAGGAAGTTGACCCCCGTCAGCGTCGTACCTAACCCGGATAACTGTAGCGCCCAGATATAGTAGTCAACGCCTACGCCAGGACTGTATTGCAGCCCGGAAAGAGGCGGATAGGCTACCCAGCCGGTCTTGGCGAACTCACCGACACCCAGGGAGATGTTGATCAGCAGCATGCCTGCGACCAGCAGCCAGAAGCTCAGGGAGTTCAGGAACGGGAACGCCACGTCGCGAGCACCGATCTGCAGAGGCAGAACGATGTTCATCAGACCGGTAAAGAACGGCATCGCCATGAAGATGATCATGATCACACCGTGAGCGGTGAAGATCTGGTCATAGTGCTCCGGCGGGAGGAACCCTTCGGAGCCGTTCTGGGCCATCGCCAGTTGGGTACGCATCATGATGGCGTCGGCAAAACCACGCAGCAGCATGACCATGGCAACGACGATGTACATCACGCCGATTTTCTTGTGGTCGACAGAGGTCAGCCATTCAGACCACAAGTACGTCCACTTGCGGAAATAGGTGATCAACCCGACAACCGCAATGCCGCCGAGCGCGATCATGGCAAGTGTCACCATGACTATGGGCTCGTGGAACGGCACCGCTTCCAGACTTAATTTGCCAAACATCGTTTACTCCTCTGCCCCAGCAGCTGAATTTTTGCCTTTTTCCGCACCAGCGTCACCGGCCACTTCCTTCTCACCAGCAACAACCTTCTTGCCTGGATTCATACCTTCATACTTGTCGATGACGATCTGGAACAGGTTCGGGGTGACCGAGGAAAAGAGTTCGACAGGGTTGCGTTCGCTCGGCTTGATCAACTCGGCGTATTCGGCCGTGCCAAGCTTTTTAGGTGAGCTCTTGACTTCGCTGACCCAGCTGTCGAAATCAGCCTGGCTGGTAGCGATAGCCTTGAACTTCATGCCGGTAAAGCCTGCGCCACTGTAGTTGGCCGAAATACCGTTGAATTCATGATTCTCGTTGGCAATGAGATGCAGCTTGGTGTGCATACCCGCCATCGCGTAGATCTGACCACCCAGACCAGGGATGAAGAACGAGTTCATCACACTGTCCGAGGTGACCTGGAAGTTGATCGGAGTCTTGGCAGGGAACACGATCTTGTTGACCGTGGCGATGCCGTAGTCCGGGTAGATGAATACCCATTTCCAGTCAACCGAGATCGCCTGAATGGTGACCGGCTTGACGTCCGACTCCAGCGGACGGTAAGGGTCCAGCGAGTGGGTCGAGACGTAGGTGATGTACCCCAGGAAGACCAGCAACAGCATGGGTACGCCCCAGACTGCGATTTCGATCTTGGTGGAGTGAGACCAGTCCGGCGTGTACTTGGCGGCCTTGTTCGAAGCGCGATACTTCCATGCGAAGATCAGGGTCATCAGAATGACCGGGATCACGACGATCAGCATCAGCAACGTAGCTATTACGATCAGGTTCCGCTGCTCGATACCCACCTGCCCTTTTGGATCGAGCAGAGGTACGCCATCGCATCCACTGAGCAAAAGCATACAGAAAAGGGCCAAGAAGCCAAAAAACCTGGGGTACCTTTTTTTACTCATTTCACGACCTCTAAAAGCAGCTTGCGCGGTGCAGTTGGGTTTCGACCGCCAACACTTCGCCCTGCCAGTGCCGGCTAATTTTTTTGAATTGAACAAGGGCCTGCCAGTACGCACAGCGGCATATCGACAAGTCCGGGTTTAGCTATGGATTCTTGTTTTTTGAGTTGCTGGAACTGCCCAAAATAGCGGGCAGACGCTTTCGACGCGACCATTATACGCCCTCAGAGGCAAGCGTTGCGCTGCCTGTTCAGAGTGCACAGGGGACGCTCCAAGCCTCAAAATGCTGATCGTTCAGCCAGGCTGGACGACAAGTGGTGGGGATTGTAGATACGTAAATTTTCAATGACTATGCCTAATTTTGTAACAGTTATTCTCCATAAGCGTAACAATCAACCTGAAAACATGTCATTCCGTCCAAAAAAAGCCCCGTAATCACGGGGCTCTTTACTGGAAAGCCCCTGTATTTAGTAAGGTTTGCGGCGGTTGCGAATGATGCACGCCGGTACCAGAACGGCCGTCAGGACAAACGCTACCAACGCCCATTGTGCGAGTGACAACCCGAGAACCGGCGGATACGGCGTCGTGCAGAAACCGCTGACCTGGAACCCGACAGGAAACAGTGTAGCCAATGGCAGGCCATCGACAATCGGTTGCAGAATATCGATACCGCAGCTGTCGGACGGATGGGCGAGAATCCATACATGCCGGCCGGCAGCAGCAATCCCGCCCAATGCACTGAGGGTAACCAGCGTTTCAAATACCGTTACGCCACGGCGTCCGGGCATGGCTGCGCCGAGGAATGCGAAAATGGCGATGAACAGCAACGCGTAGCGCTGCAGGATGCACAGCGGACAAGGCGCTTCGCCCAGCACGATCTGCATGTACAGGGCACCGCCGATCAGGGCCAGGCAGATAATCCCCAGCAAAACCAGAAAGCGCTTTTCGCGTCTCAGGTACAACGTGTTGTCGCTCATTCACTTACCTTACTGAACTGATGAGGTGGTTGGCCAACGCCATGAACCCGGGGCCGAAGCCTGATCCAGAGTGTACGGCCCGGCTGCGCCGAAGCGTGCGCGATGATCTTCTGTCTGATTCGGCAACTCAAGCATTCGCCAGCCGTACGGGCGCATTTGCCAGCCGGATGGTCTGCGCAGCCGCACCGATGCGTCGCACCTGAAGATCTTTTGTCAGGAGCCGATGCAAGGCCCTTCTATATATAGAAGGGTGCGTCAGTTTGTCGCACCACTTCTTCTATATATAGCTGCGGTATTTTGCCGCAGGCCCCGAATCTGTCAAAGGGCAGCAGCGTTCGAACCCGCGACGCGATCTGTCGGACCGGGCAGAGCGACAATGTGCCGCTCTCGCCCGGTTTGACGCAACCGAAGCCAGACTGCCACTATCAGCGTCTGCGCAGGCAGCTCATGCAGGCTGCCGGGATGTGCTGAAACGACTTTCCATGATGAGCGAACGGCCAGGTCGGCTGTCCGTTAAAAATCCTCAAGCCTGCTCGCCGCAGGTCGATAACCTGACATAGAAAGTTGTTTGCCGCTTCCAGGCGACGAAACACCTACAGCCAGAAGGTTCATATGTCCAAGAACGTCCGAGCAGATTCACTTTCGCTGCTCCTCTTCACGTTGCGCAGCGGCAAGCTGATGGCGATCAACTTGCTCAAGGTCAGTGAGATCATTCCCTGCCCTCCCCTGACCCATCTGCCCGAATCGCACCCGCACGTCAAAGGCATCGCTACGTTACGCGGCTCTTCGCTGTCGGTCATTGACCTGAGCCGTGCCATCGGTGAGCGTCCCTTGGCCGATCCCGACGGCGGCTGCCTGATCGTTACCGACGTCAGCCGCTCGAAACAGGGCCTGCACGTTCAGGCCGTCAGCAAGATAGTGCACTGCCTGACCACCGATATCCGTCCGCCGCCCTATGGGTCCAGCAGCAAGTCGTTCATTACCGGGGTAACTCAGGTCGACGGCGTGCTGGTACAGGTGCTGGATATCGAAAAAGTCATTCACGGCATTGCTCCGGCGCAGATCGTCGTGCAATCGACAGAACTGGCCAAAGAAGATGCGGAACTGCTGAGCAAGGCGCGGATTCTGGTCGTCGATGACAGCCAGGTTGCCCTGCAGCAGTCGATCATTACCTTGCGCAATCTGGGCATCGAATGCCACACGGCGCGCAGTGCCAAGGAAGCTATCGACGTTCTGCTGGATCTGCAGGGTACTGCAAGGCAGATCAACGTCGTGGTTTCCGATATCGAGATGTCGGAGATGGACGGCTACGCCCTCACCCGTACACTTCGCGACACACCCGACTTCAGCGACCTGTACATCCTCTTGCACACGTCGCTCGACAGCGCGATGAACAGCGAGAAATCCCAGATCGCCGGAGCCAACGCTGTGTTGACCAAGTTCTCGTCGCCCGAGCTGACCAAATGCCTGATCGAGGCCGCACGCACGGTGGTCGCCCAAGGGCTCTGATCCCGGAGTGCACACCGACGCAACGTCCTGACCTGACCGACGCATCTGCCGGACATTACTGGCTGATGCGTCGGCCACTCGCCATACCCGTACCCGCTGCGGTCTGGCCGCCGCGTGTCCTGCCGCAGCCTTTCACCCTTGACCGGGCACAGGAGGTTCACCACCTGCTGGCACTGGGTTATGCCAATGGGCAAGGCAGCGTTCCGGATTATAAGAGCTGGCTGGCCGCCTTCGAGCGAGACCCGGAATTCGACACATCACGCTGCTTTGTGGCCACGCTCGACGAAACGGTGGTGGGCGTGATCGTCTGCTGGACCAGCGCATTCATCAAGGACCTGGTCGTGAATCCTGATGTGCGAAATACCGGGATCGGTTCAGCGCTGCTCAACCATCTGTTCGCCCATTTACAGCAATGCGGCGAAGCGGCGGTCGATCTGTATGTCATGGAAAACAATCTTGCAGCGCGGCACCTTTACGCCAAATCAGGAATGTCCTGCCTGAGGCGTTTCGAGACCTCTGCGCCCTGAATTGTGTATCGCCCACAGGCGGCTGGCGCACAACTTGCTTCCTCAGCTGCATCAGCCCGGCGAACGACCAGTTGTTGTCGGCCGGCGCGCACCTCTGAAAGGGTCATCGAGACAATGGACACGAAGTTTTCCTGTGTGGGTTGTGGCGGTTGCTGCACCGATCACCACGTCCCCCTCACGCTCGGCGAAGCCAGGCAATGGGCGGCAGACGGCGGCAACGTCATTGTCTTGACCGAAGCATTTCTGAGCAATGGCTATGGCGTCTCCGAAACGCAGCTGACCCATGCCAGCCGTCGCTCGACCGAAGTGAGCAGTGGCAGTACGACAGCCTTCGTGGCGATCACCTTCGCGGCCTACAACGTCGGGCGCTGCCGGAATCTTGACGAAAAAAACCTTTGTCGCATTTACGAGCGCCGACCGCTGGTGTGCCGGATTTATCCGATGGAGATCAACCCGCATATTCCGTTACGCCCTGAAACCAAAGGTTGCCCACCCGAATCCTGGGAACAGGGTCCCGACCTGATCGTTGCCGACAGGCTTGTAGATACACAGTTGATGAACCTGATCGAACAGTCGCGTCAGGCCGATCGAGACGAAATAGAGGTCAAACAGCGGATCTGTCAGAAGCTGGGTATTCGTACCACAGCCCTCAAGGGCAACGGTTTCGTGGCGTACCTGCCGGACATGAGCGCATTCGCGGCCGCCATCGAGGAAGTCACGAATTCAGCGCAGAGTATGCTGCCCGAGAGGTCACACTGGGCGTTTCATGTGGCTGGACAGCAGGTACTCAGCACCCTTCAGCAGGAGGGTGCGGACGTCACTGATCGGGATCCGGTGTCCTACCTGTTCATACCGTTGCAGGCAGCCTGAACCGGATCGCTCACGCGATCAGCGTTTACCCATCGATCTGCGCGTACCGGCAGGGGCGACGCCAGGCGTCTTGTGATGGCCATGCTTATTGGCTTTCTGATGCCATGCCGGCTCCTTTTTGGCCTGGGCAAACTCCGAAGGCTTGAACGGAAAGCTGAAAGGCGCGATGACAGCCTTCTTTTCAGTGTCTGCGACGGGCTCGGCTGCGGCGTCTTGAACATGAGGTTGTTCAGGAGTGGTCATGGTGTCACCAGAAAGTCGAATTGGCCGGGCACGTGCCCGCGGTCGCGCAGCATACATCAATCGCCGCGCAACCGCCCGAGCCTCCTGTCGCCGTCATTTGTAGAACAGATCGACCATGATCTCGGCATTGAACGGTCCAGGCCTTGGCGTGTTCGTGTTCCAGAGCAGCTCAGCGTTGAAGTCGGCACTGGCAGCATTGGTTTCACCCAGCAATTCCGCCAGATGGAAGGGCTCGTTGTAACGTAATAGCTGACCATTGACTGCGCTTGCAATGCGAATCCCCAATGAATCGTTACCGGAAGGGACGAGCAGATCGCCTGACAGATTGCCTGTGACCGGCCTGAAACGCGCATCGATGCTGAAGGGCGAGTCACAGGTCCGGCTGGTCAGCAGGGAGAATGTCTGTGCGGCTATCACCTTGCCAATAGCCACCTGGTGTATGGCAACGTCGCCGAACTCCACGGTTTCAGGGAGTACTTGCAGGTCGGCATCGCAGGCCACGAACCGCAGCCCCCGCAAGTTGTTGATCACATAACTGAGGCTGCGCCCCGGCACCCGGTTCGAATCTGTTGCGCCGCCCAGCTGAAAAAACCGGTAGTCCAGTAAATCACTGGCCACGCCTGTAGGCGGTGTGGCACCGAACTTTTGAATGAATACGGAGAACGCCAGAGTGAATCTCACCTTCGAACAGTTATCGACATTGCCGTCGCCTGCATGACAGATCGGCAAGTGGCTTCCGGTACTGATACGTCCACTGCCTTGCAGGTGGTCGATGCCCTGAAGCGTCATTCCGGCCCGGATACCCTGACCGATCACACGATTGTCCGGATTCAGATAGACAAAAATTTCCTCCTCGACAGACTGCAAACCTTCTCTGGCGCATTCGACCTGAATATTCAAGGGTTCGGAACGCCACACCACTTCCCCGTCGGGCGTCGATTCCGGAATCGCCACGGTACTGCTCAGGTCGTTGTGGATTTCGTTTTCGCCAGTCCCCTGAGCGGTACAGACCAACGCAAATACCGCCGTCGGATTCAGTATCAGCAATACGGCCATGGAGTGCAGCCAGCGTCTGGCAGACAGAAATTTCATATCAGCATTCATCCTGAACGGGATTGTTCTCCAGCAGGCGCGCCGTAACGGCCACCTGCCCCTTGAGCGGTGTGCAATAGGTTCGCTGACCGCCATAGTCGGTCAGCGCCTTATAGGAAAAACGATGGGTTGCGGAAGGCAGAAGACTCGTTGGCGCAGCGAGATCAACATGAGCACCCGGTGCCAGCAGCAGGTGCTCGCCGAGTTGAATGCCGTCGATGCGTAACGCGTGCAGAGCGGCGTAGTAAGGCGTCGGGTTACTGACCGTCAGCAAGACCACATCCGCCTGGCCGTGAGTCAGCGTCCACAGCAACCTTGCGGCGGTGTCGGCCGGATCACCTTCGAGACCGGTTGGCCGGTAGAACACATTGATGCGCTGACGCACGGCGACGTTCAACTGATGAAGGCCGTCCTGGCGTCGAGGCACCTCAAGCACATACAAATGCACCAGCGACTCGCGCTCCTGCGGCATCCCGGTGCCTTGATACAACACGCGCAGGGCCTGCCTGCCGCCAACCGGCAGACGTGAAAGTGGCGGCGTGACCACGAACGGCAGCGCGTTGCGCCGGTTCAGGGGAGTGTCGTCATCATCCAGCGGATCACTGAGCCAGGTCTGTAAAAGAGCCTCGGCCTTGCCGCGATTGCGTACCTCAATGCTGACTTCACGATACTGGCCATCGAAGACCAGTCGCGTCCCGGACAGCGAAACCGCCCCTTGCACGCCAACGCCGACGCCCAGAAGCAAAACCGCCAACAATACCTTGCATGGGTAGACAAGGGCGTTCATTGGCAGGTCACTCTGATCCGCTCGTAGGCACGGGCAGGATCTTTGGGCGGCAGAGAGAATGCGGCCTGACAACTCTGATCGGACCAGCGCACCCGCAAACTGCCCACATCCTGCTCACTGAGCACCAACGCCTGACTGTCCGGGTCGACCACCGCCAGCGCCCTGCCCTGCTCATCCTCGACACTGGCACCCAGCGGTAATTTGCTGCCGTCAAAGCGCACCAGCTCAAACTGGACACGGCGACCCACAACAGCCTTGAAGCGTACCACCGGCATCGCTCCCCGGCGCGGCACGACCTGGGTGATAGCGTTTTCCAGGTCGATATCTGCACCCAGTTGCCGGGTGTCGAGGCTGACCCAATTGGTCCGGTAGGGTTGCGCATACGGCAAAATCGCATAGCCGTTGCCTGCCGTCTCGACGTTACTGAACGATTTCAAACGTGCCCCACTGACATCCGGAACCTGAATCAGGGCGAAGGTTTCACCGAGCGCCTGCCCCAGGTTCAAGCCACCGGCATGAGCCACCAGTGAACCTGCCGCAGACAGACTGAATGCATCGTAATCCTGGCCCTGGCTGTAACCGGCCTCGAAGCGACCGAATCCGCTGGTTGTACTGATCTTCCCTGCGCCAAAGCCGCCAGAGCTGCTGTCACGTCCGGTCTGTACCGAATAAAACGTGTCGCGATCCCCCAGCACCTGCCCGTTGAGCCCGGCCTGGGCGTTGTATTCGCCCGTGCTGTCGCGCACCGCATTGAAAGACAGTCGCGAAGAACCCGGACTCGATCCAAGTGGCAGAGTCACGCTCAAGGCGACACGATTATCCGTGCTCGCTTGACCGTTTCGCCCAAAGTCCTCGTTCCGTTCGACGGAAAGGCTGTAATTGACGCTGCGCCAGGCAGCGTTATAGGACAGATAGAGCTGCCGGGTTTTGCCGGGCAGGTTCCAGTAGCGCTGCTCGGAAGCGGTCAGGCTCAGTGATGCGGCCTGGCTCGGCACTATCTGAGTGACACTCAGCTCAAGCCGATCTCGTGCCAGGCCAGCGGACAAGGCACGCCTTTGCGGATCGGTATCGCTGACGTGCTGGCTCAGGGTACGGTAGGCTTCAGTGGAATACCGGTAACCCGCCACCGCCAGGGTGGTGTCGGTGACGTCCAGCGTGTTGGCATAACGTACCCGCAGGCTTTGACCGCTGAGCGACTGCCGGTCTGTCTGGCTGACAGACCGGGTGATATCCAGCGACACCGCGCCCAGCCCGGTATTGACCCCGGCGCCTATATTCCCGGCCTGATAAGCTTCGGCCAACTGCAGGCCTCCGAACCCGGTAATTCGCTCGGAAAGCCCATAGATCAGAGCTGCGCCGACAAAACCGGGGGACGCCTGAAGGTCGTCATTGCTGTCGACCTGGCCGACAGCGAGGCTGTAGCGCAAGGATCCCGAGGGCACCATGATCGGCAGCGAGGCATAGGCCTGAGTGAAGGTTCGTACCCGGCCGTCGGCTTCAATGACCGACACTGACAAGTCCCCATTGGAGCCACTGGGATAGATATCGGAAATTTCAAACGGCCCGGGCGAGACACTGCCGCTGTACAGCAGGAAGCCGTTTTGACGGACTTCCACCGTGGCGTTGGTTTCGGCAATCCCGCGGATGACCGGGGCATAGGCCCGCTCGCTGTCGGACAGCATGCCATCGTCCGAGGCCAGTGCCGCCCCCTTGAAGCGAACACTGTCGAACACTTGCGAGTCGCTGAAGGTTTCCCCCACTGTGAACTGGCTTTTGAGGAACGTGACGTCGCGCTGCGCGAAGGTACGATTGCTGCGGTACAGCCAGGACCGGTCACTGCCACCGACCAGTGATGATTCGTTGCGCAATCGCCAGGCTCCTAGGTTCAGGCCATTTCGCAGACCGAGGTAATACTGGTCAGCGTGCAAATCTTTATTACGGCGTCTGCTGGCATTGGCGTTGTAATTGATAAAACCGGCTGTCTCGCCGTGGTCCCAAAGCTCTGGTGAAACATAACCACGGGTACCGCGCGACATGAAGGCTTGCGGCACACTGATGGTGAGTCGCAACGCACCGGGTTGATAGTCGACGCGTGCAAACTCGATACGCGCAGGCAGATCGAAACAGGCCTGAGCAGGGGCCTCATCTGGAGGCAGGCGACTCAAGTCCAGGCCGAAACTCTGTAACATTTCAAGCGACAGGCAGGGTTCGATCAGGCCTGATATCGGGTTCTTTGAAAAAGTAATATCTCGTCTGCCACTCAGCTTGCGATTGACATAGATATCGACCCGATAAGTGCCGGGCAATACGCTGTTGGTCCGTAGAAACTCCTGCAGGTCAGGTGGCTGATCGGTTCCCTGGATGAACGCCGTATTGAATTTGACGGCCCCCTCGCCACGGGCGCTGCCAGGCTGAGCCGCGAACGTGCCGAGCGAAAATATCAACGTCAACCCAAGACCGATAACCGGCTGGAATCGTTGGAGGTGAGGGGGAGCGAACTGAGCAATGACTCCCTTGTTATCTTTTTTGCGCCATTCCATAGCGGTCTTCACTCTACTTCGGCTGTCGCGCGCGCCGCGCAATCCTTTTACACAGACGCAGGTCTGCCGGGCCGGCTTGTCGCAGAGGCCCAACGGTTTGAACAGTGAACGCTGACGGTTGATGCGGCAGGTTATCGAGGCAAGGCCTTGCGGGCGTAACCCGGTTCTTTATCGGCAAGTGTCGCGTGATAAGACACTTGCCCGCCGAAGTCATTGATACTGACGAAACTCAGCATCAACGGTGCACTTCCCGGCGTGCGCCGCAACGGAATACGCAGACGCTGGTAAGGCGCAAGCATCTGACTGTCGAGACTGGCAAGTTCAGTGTCGTGTTGCTGTATGGATACCTTGAGCATGGAGACGTGATAAGGCCCTGGATTGTCGACCTGCACAGTTGCGTTATCGGCCAGTTGCCAGTTCAGTGTTTCCGGTGCCTGCTGTGGGTCACCGGGCAAACCGTCAGGCCGGAAAAACACTTTGATGCGTTGACGTATTGCAATCTGCAGTGTGTTCTCTGCCGCCGCCTGAGGAATTTCCTGAACATTGAGCCACAACACTGACTCTCGATCGGTGGGCATGTCGGTACCGGAATGAATAATGCGCAACAGTTGCCTGCCACCTCCGGCCATACGTGCCAGTGCGGGTGTCACGATAAAAGGCACAGGCTGCGCGGTGTTTTTGTTAGTGCCTGCCCCTGCCGGAGACTCAAGCCAGGATTGCAACAGAATTTCCCCCCCGCCACTGTTTTGAACACTCAGGCTGGCCTCTTTTTCATTGCCTTGGTATATAACCCGCGTCGTGTTCAATACGATCCCCGCCTGAACAAAGGACGCCCAGCACACCATCGCAACAAGCACCGTGCAGCGAAAAAAATCAGGAAACATACGGGTGTTCGCCTTGAATTCTATAGAGGACAGAGCGAGCCGTGCCCGCTCTGTCCGACACGGTTACTCGTAATCCATCACGAACGGCAGGAAGCCGTCGGCATTACCCGGGTTGGTCGGCGTGCCGTTAAGCACATACACCGCGCCAAAGTTGATTTCAGCAGTTGCACCGCTGGCACCGTCCTTGATAAGAGTGGTATCGATGGTTTCAGCGCCGCTCAGGTCCATCAGGACGCTGGAGGCATTGAGCAGGCCGATGCCGACCCCGTCTGCGGCACCGGTGGTGCGCAGAAGTTTGGCATCGTTGTTGTCCAGGCCACTGCCGTTACGGGCCGTAAGGCGCATCTTCACCATGCTGTACTGCTCTGCGCCCGCGCTGCAGTTGACCAGCAACTGAATAGGCGCAGCCGTTTCAAATCGACTTTCGCTTGAGACACCGATATCAGAGAAGGAAACGTTGCCCAGGTCGACATTGATTTCGCCAGGGTTGGTGCCCGCACTGACGCCCGTGCCCGGTCCCACATCGCAGGAGATATTGGTCAGTGTTCCGTTAAAGACCATTTTTCCGTTGTTCGCCGCACTGGCAGTACCCGCCATGCCAACGCCCATCACGCCCAGAACTGCCAATGTAAGAGAAAGCTTTTTCATGCTAACGACCTTCCTTGTGTTATTTCGTGTGTGCCCGCTATCGGACGGCGAGCACTATAGAGCCCGCTCTTTTTCAGCGCTGTCAGCTTGATAACTTTTAACCCGCAGACAACACAACACGACGCGCAGGACAGGTCTGTAGGAATAACCATAAGTCTTGCGCGGACACGCTAATAAGGAAGTTGCACAGCCTCTGTACGTGCGTCTGCATTCGACACGGGCGCTTTTATAATTCTGCGGCGCGGCTCCGGCATACTGGATGGCTGATCGGGGATTGGACGGCCACTCAATATGACGTGACAGTCCGGACAGAAAAACAATACAGACGTGTTGTTATTGATAGCTTACCGTAATCAATCCGGCACGGACCTGCAGGGCCTCTCCATCACTCTGGGCGGTGGTTAATACCTGATACTGCGCAACGAAGGGCACCGCCTGATCGGTACACGCATTGTGTTCGGTGCTCACCTGCATATCGACCCCTGGCGCAACTTGCAACATTCGTGCATGCGTAACAGGCGTATTCACATGACGCTCGGTCATTGCGCAACTGCTGTTGACGATGCTGCCATGCAACGTGATCGTACCGTCCTTTGCCCAGGAAATAGCAGGCGCAACCAGTAATGGGATTGACACCGTCAAGACCCTCAGCCCCTGACGGAGAAAGACAGATTTCAACATGCCTGTCCAGGTTGATTTTTTACTGTTCATGGCGTTCTCCACTCATAGGCTCATACAGTGAGTTAAGTTGACGGGAGAATTAACTGCCAGAAGCCGGCCTAGGAAAATGTAAGAAAATTCCTAGGACTTTATAAACATCTGGACAAATATCCCTTCAACATAGATATCGTCCGGCACTGACTTTTCTTGACTGGACGCCCTGACAGATGGAGGCTTTCTGACAAACCTGACAGCTGAAAGTCATTCTGCTGACCGGGTTTGCAGGCTATAAGGAAGCTGTAAAAAAACATTACTCCCGTACCGACATTTGGCGTTTTCTTCATATGCGCAGACAGACCCTGACCGTCACCGCCGTAGTTCTGCTGATCACCTGTGCGGCCTTTGCCGGATGGAAACTGACACGCCCTGCCACACTCCCGAAAAATTCAGTTGCGGCGGTGCCGGTCAAGGTGATCACGGTAAACGTTGAGGATGTGCCACGCTTCGTCACAGGGATCGGCTCGGTGTTGTCACTGCAAAGCGTGGTAATTCGTCCTCAGGTAGACGGCGTACTGACGCGCGTGCTGGTCAAGGAGGGCCAACAGGTGAAGGCCGGCGAGCTGCTGGCGACGCTGGATGACCGTTCGATCCGCGCCTCGCTGGAGCAGGCACGTGCCCGACTTGCGCAGAGCAAGGCGCAACTCGACGTCGCGCAGCTGGACCTTAAACGCTATCGCCAGCTCACTGAGGATAACGGCATTTCACGCCAGACCTTCGATCAGCAACAGGCACTGGTCAGGCAGCTCGATGCTACGGTGAAAGGCAACGAAGCCAGCATCAATGCCGCCCAGGTGCAGCTTTCCTACACCCAGATTCGCTCTCCGGTTACGGGTCGGGTCGGCATTCGCAATGTCGATGAGGGCAACTTCCTGCGCGTCAGCGATGCTACCGGGCTGTTTTCGGTCACCCAGATCGACCCGATTGCGGTGGAGTTCTCTCTTCCACAGCAGATGTTGCCGACACTGCAGGGGCTTATTGCCGAGCACACTTCTGCGGTGGTCAAAGCGTATCAGGGCGACGGCGCTGCAAATGGCCTGCTACTGGGCGAAGGCACACTTTCACTGATCGACAATCAGGTGTCGGCAACCACCGGCACGATCCGCGCCAAGGCTCAATTCAAAAACCCCGCAGAACAACTCTGGCCGGGGCAACTGGTGACGGTGAAGATCCAGACCGGCGTAGAGCTCAACTCGCTCAAGGTGCCGCCACAAGTGGTACAGCGTGGCATCGATCAGCATTTCGTCTACCGGCTTGGTGCGGATAACAAAGTGGAAGTCGTACCGGTCAAGGTGCTTTATCAGGACAGCGAGCAGACATTGATCAGCGGGCCAAACGCCGGAGATACGCTGGTCAGCGACGGTCAGTCGCGGCTGCGGCCGGGGGCAACTGTGGAGGTGGTCAGCGCGCCCGTCCCGGATGTGGCGAGTGCACACGTGGAGCATGCACGATGAATGGCCGAGGTTCGGTATCGGCGTGGTGCATCGACCATCCTGTGGCCACATTGTTATTGACCTTCGCGCTGGTATTGCTGGGGGTCATTGCCTTTCCCCGGCTGCCGATTGCACCGCTGCCGGAGGCCGAGTTTCCGACCATTCAGGTCACTGCGCAGCTTCCCGGTGCCAGCCCGGAAACCATGGCGTCTTCGGTTGCCACGCCGCTGGAAGTGCAGTTCAGCGCGATACCCGGCATGACCCAGATGACCTCCAGCAGCGCGCTGGGGTCCACCAACCTGACACTGCAATTTACCCTCAACAAAAGCATCGACACGGCAGCCCAGGAAGTCCAGGCGGCGATCAACACCGCGGCAGGACGCCTGCCTGCCGACATGCCCAGTCTGCCGACCTGGCGCAAGGTCAACCCGGCCGACAGTCCGGTGCTGATCCTGAGCGTGAGTTCAGGCCTGATGCCCGGTACGGAACTGAGCGATGTCACCGAAACCATTCTGGCGCGCCAGCTCAGCCAGATCGAAGGCGTGGGCCAGGTGTTCATTACCGGCCAGCAACGGCCGGCGATTCGTGTTCAGGCCGCTCCTGAAAAACTTGCCGCGCTGGGGCTTACCCTCGCAGACATTCGTGTAGCAGTGCAACAGACCAGCCTTAACCTGGCCAAGGGTGCCTTGTATGGCAAGGACAGTATCTCGACCCTGTCGTCCAACGACCAGTTGTTCAAGCCGCAGGACTACGCGCAACTGATCGTTTCCTACAAAAACGGCGCGCCTGTCCAGCTCAAGGATGTGGCGCGGGTGGTCGCAGGTTCGGAAAACGCCTATGTCAAAGCGTGGTCCGGCGACCAGCAAGGCGTCAACATCGCTATTTTTCGCCAGCCTGGTGCAAACATTGTCGACACGGTAGACCGCATCCAGCGTGAACTGCCACGGTTGCAGGAAATGCTCCCGGCAACCGTTGACGTATCGGTACTCAACGACCGGACCCGCACCATTCGCGCCTCGCTGCATGAAGTGGAGCTGACCCTGATGATTGCAGTGCTGCTGGTGGTGGCGGTCATGGCGCTGTTTCTGCGCCAGCTGTCCGCCACACTGATCGTCAGCGCAGTGCTCGGAGTATCGCTGATCGCCAGCTTTGCGATGATGTACCTGTTCGGGTTCAGCTTGAACAACCTGACATTGGTGGCCATCGTGGTTGCGGTCGGGTTCGTGGTGGACGACGCCATCGTGGTGGTGGAGAACATCCACCGCCACCTCGAAGCCGGACAGGGCATGCGCGAAGCAGCGATAAAAGGCTCGGGTGAAATCGGTTTTACCGTGGTGTCGATCAGTTTCTCGCTGGTAGCAGCGTTCATTCCATTGTTGTTCATGGGCGGCGTGGTCGGGCGGCTGTTCAAGGAATTTGCGCTGACCGCAACGGCGACCATCCTGATCTCGGTCGTTGTCTCGCTGACCCTGGCCCCGACGCTGGCGGCACTGTTCATGCGCGCGCCCACACACAACCCGCATCAGAAGCCGGGGTTCGGTGAACGCCTGCTGGCCTCCTATGAGCGTGGCTTGCGCAAGGCGCTGGCTCATCAGCGGCTGATGCTCGGGGTGTTCGGCCTGACCCTGGCGCTGGCGGTAGTCGGCTACATCCTCATCCCTAAGGGGTTCTTTCCGGTTCAGGACACCGCTTTTGCACTCGGCACTACCGAGGCCGCTGCCGATATTTCCTATCCGGACATGGTGGAAAAGCACCTGCAACTGGCGAAGATCGTTGGCGCGGACCCTGCAGTGCTGGCGTTCTCGCACTCGGTAGGCGTCTCAGGCAGCAACCAGACCATTGCCAACGGCCGCTTCTGGATCTCGCTCAAGCCGCGATCCGAACGCGATGTGTCGGTCAGTGAGTTCATCGACCGCCTGCGCCCCAAGCTGGCGAAAGTCCCCGGCATCGTTCTGTACCTGCGCGCCGGACAGGACATCAACCTCAGTTCCGGTCCGAGCCGCAGCCAGTATCAGTACGTGCTCAAGAGCAACGACGGCGAATTGCTCAATACCTGGACGCAACGGCTGACCGAAAAGCTGCGCAGCAACCCGGCGTTTCGTGACATGTCCAACGACTTGCAACTGGGCGGCAGCGTCACACATATCGATATCGATCGCAGTGCTGCCGCACGTTTCGGCCTGACCACCGCAGACGTCGATCAGGCGCTGTACGACGCATTCGGCCAGCGGCAGATCAGCGAATATCAGACTGAGGTCAATCAGTACAAGGTGATCCTTGAACTGGACGCTCAGCAGCGTGGCAAGGCCGAAAGTCTGGCTTACTTCTACCTGCGCTCGCCGCTGACCAACGAAATGGTGCCGCTGTCGGCGCTGGCCAAAGTCAGTGCGCCGCGCATGGGCCCGCTTTCGATCAGCCATGATGGCATGTTCCCGGCAGCGAACCTGTCGTTCAACCTTGCGTCCGGGGTCGCGCTGGGCGATGCCGTGCGCATGCTCGATCAAGCCAAAAACGAAATCGGCATGCCAGCCTCGATCATCGGCAGCTTTCAGGGTGCGGCACAGGCCTTCCAGAGTTCGCTGGCCAATCAGCCGTGGCTGATCCTCGCGGCGTTGGTGGCGGTGTACATTATTTTGGGTGTGCTCTATGAAAGCTTCGTACACCCGTTGACCATCATCTCCACGCTGCCCTCCGCAGGCATCGGGGCATTACTACTGCTGTGGATGATGGGGCAGGACTTCTCGATCATGGCCCTGATCGGCGTGGTATTGCTGATCGGTATCGTCAAGAAGAACGGCATTCTTCTGGTGGACTTTGCCCTGCAAGCACAGCGCGAGCAGGGCCTTACGTCACAGGAGGCCCTCTATGAGGCCTGCATCACACGTTTCAGGCCGATTATCATGACCACCCTCGCCGCCCTGCTCGGCGCATTGCCGCTGATGCTGGGTTTCGGGGTCGGTGCCGAGTTGCGTCAGCCGCTGGGTATTGCAGTGGTCGGCGGTCTGTTGGTGAGCCAGATGCTGACCCTGTTCACCACGCCAGTCATTTATCTGCAACTCGAGCGCCTGTTTCATCGACGCCACCCTGCGCCTGCCGCCCCGGCGCTGGCCCTTCACAAGTGAGAGTCGCCCGATGCGCGTGCTGATTATCGAAGACGAAGAAAAAACCGCTGACTACCTGCGTCGCGGCCTGACCGAACAGGGCTATGCCGTCGACGTCGCCCGCGACGGCATCGAAGGCCTGCACCTGGCGCTGGAAAACGATCACGCAATCATCATTCTTGATGTGATGCTGCCGGGCCTCGACGGTTTCGGCGTGCTGCGTGCATTGCGCGCACGCAAGCAGACGCCCGTCATCATGCTGACCGCTCGCGAGCAGGTCGATGACCGCATTCGCGGTCTGCGCGAAGGTGCCGACGATTATCTCGGCAAGCCGTTTTCCTTTCTGGAACTGGTCGCCCGTCTGCAGGCGATGACCCGTCGCAGCGGCGGTCACGAGCCGGTGCAGATTACCATCGCCGACCTGTGGATAGACTTGATCAGCCGCAAGGCGACACGCGCCGGCATGCGTCTGGACCTGACCGCCAAGGAGTTCTCGCTGCTCAGCGTGCTGGCCAGACGTCAGGGCGACATCCTCTCCAAGACCTCAATCGCCGAGATGGTCTGGGACATCAACTTCGACAGCGATACCAATGTCGTCGAAGTCGCGATCAAACGCTTGCGCGCCAAACTCGATGGTCCTCACGAGCACAAACTGCTGCACACCATTCGCGGCATGGGCTATGTGCTGGAGAACCGCAGTGCGGGTTGACTCGATTGCCCTGCGCCTTAGCGGCCTGTTCGCGCTGGTGGCGCTGGTGGTGTTCCTGCTGATCGGCTGGGCGTTGTATCTGCAGGTCGACAAGAGCCTGGACCTGTTGCCGCGCGCCGAGGTCGATGCGCGCTACAGCGTGCTGGAATCGGCGGTGAATCGTTTTGGCAACCCGGAGCATTGGGGCAAGATCAAGGCAAAACTCGCGTTGCTCAGCGAAGAAGACAAACGCCTGCGCTTCTGGGTGGTGAGTGACAATCCGCTCTACGAGTTCGGCAATCCCGGCGCGGACATTCGTCGCTTTGCGCAGGGTCCGCTGGGCATGCACGACCTGAAACTGGCTGACCACCCTTTTGCGTTCAAAGTGCTGGTCAGCGAGTTCCCGGCCAAGGAGCAGCGCCCGGCGTTACGCTTTCTGACCGCCATCGACACCGAGACGTTCTGGCACACACAGCACTCGCTGCTGGTCGCACTGATCAGCCTGGCTACGCTGGGCATTCTGCTGGCTTCGGTGCTGGGTTACTGGGTCACGCGCATTGGCCTGCGCCCGCTGACCAGCCTCTCGCAGGAAGTCCAGAAGCTCGCCCCGCCACGGTTGTCGGGGCGCTTGCAGCTGTCGCCGCTGCCACCCGAGCTCGAGCAGTTCGTGGCCTCGTTCAACTCCACGCTGGAACGGGTCGAGCAAGCCTACTCAAGACTGGAATCGTTCAATGCCGATGTCGCGCACGAGCTTCGCTCACCATTGACCAACCTGATCGGTCAGACCCAGGTGGCGCTGACTCGCGGTCGCTCTGCCGAGCATTATTTCGAGGTATTGCAATCGAACCTCGAAGAACTGGAGCGTTTGCGCTCGATCATCAACGACATGCTGTTTCTGGCCAGCGCAGATCAGGGCACCAAGGTCAAGGCACAGACCTGCGCGTCACTGGCAGATGAGGTGGCTACCACGCTGGACTACCTGGACTTCATTCTGGAGGACGCGCAGGTGAAAGTTCAGGTAGCGGGCGACGCCAGTGCGCCGATTGAAAAACCTCACCTGCGCCGCGCCCTGATCAACTTGCTGCATAACGCTGTGCAGCACACCGATGCCGGCAACGTCATTCAGGTCACTATCGAATCCTGCGGTGCCCATATAAGTATCGGCGTAACCAATCCGGGCGCGCCAATCGCTCCGGAACATTTGCCCAGACTCTTCGAGCGCTTTTATCGGGTCGATGCGTCACGCAGCAACAGCGGTGCCAATCATGGCCTGGGGCTGGCCATCGTCAAGGCGATTGCGCTGATGCATGGCGGCACTGTATTCGTGAATAGCGGCAAGGGCGTCAACACATTCGGTATCCACCTTCCTCGCTGATACTTGAAGACGTCAAGTGGGCACAACCTGTTTTGCGTGTCCTTTCATGTGCGTCTGTTCGCATCCTTTTAAATACACTTGCTTTATTCACATTCCATTCATATGAGGCTATAAGGAGCGTGCTATATACCCAGCCGCAACACCCGGAAAACAATTTAACTGTCTTAACCATTTCTCAAGACTCAACCGTCTGCAGGTAGAACAACCAATGATGTTGTTTGCGTTATCTCGGCGCGCCCGGCTCGCGTGGACCCGTCCGGAGCTCCTGCTGGTCTTCGGCAGCTCGGTTTCAATGCTCGCCATTCTGGCGATCGTGGCATCTCTACTGGCCCGGGAACGCGAGGATGCAGCCGATACGGCGGCCCGTGCAGCGGCCAATATCGTGCAATTGATCGATGCAGACGTCCTGCATAACGCAGAACTGTACGACTCGTCCCTGCAAGGCATGATCAGCGCGTGGCAACGTCCTGACCTCAAGGACCTGTCACCTGAACTGCGACAACTTGTCCTGTTTGATCGCTCCACCGCAGCGTCATATAAGGGTGATCTGGTGTTGCTCGATAACAAGGGCGCAATACTGGCTGACTCACTGTCCGTCGTTCCCCGAAATGACAACTTTTCTGATCGCTCCTATTTCAAAGAGCACGCTGTGGATCCCTCGCTGAATCTCCACGTCAGTTCGCCGTACAAGACTCGCTGGGGCTACAAGGACTGGTGTATCAGTTTCAGCCGGCGCATGTCGGGCCCCAACGGTGAATTCGCCGGGATTGTGAGTGCGGCCATGCGCCTGGTGTATTTCAAGCACTTGTTCATGAGCCAGAACCTGGGCAGCGACAGCAGTATTAACCTGATCAATACCGCAGGCATCCTGATTGTCCGCTACCCCGATCTGGAGGGTGAAGACCTGATCGGCAAGGATTACAGCCACAGCCCCAACTTTCAGCGCATTATTCAAGAAGGCGACGGCAGTTTTGCCGCCATGTCGACGCAGTTGAACGCTCGTCGGCTGTATACGTTTTCCAGGGTCGGCAATCTGCCGCTGGTGGTCGTCATCGGCCAGTCCGAGGACGAAGTGTATGCTGTATGGCGGCGCAACGCTTGGCTGGTCGGCTCCGCCACCAGTGTGCTGTGTCTCGGCATCCTGTGGCTCACAGGGTTGCTGAGTCGCGAGTTGCGAAGACGTCACCGTGCCGAAGATGCGCTGGCCAGCCTCGCTGCGACGGACGGCTTGACCGGTCTCGACAATCGTCGTCAGCTCGACGAAGCCATGGAGACTGAATGGGCGCGGGCACAGCGCTCCGGCAAGCAGCTTTCCTTGCTGATGATCGACGTGGACCATTTCAAGGCATTCAATGAACGCCACGGCCATCAAGGCGGGGATGAGGCGTTGCGTCTGATCGCACAGACCATCTCGGATAACATTCGTCGACCGGGTGACCAGGTTGCGCGCTATGGAGGGGAGGAGTTCGTGGTTGTGCTGCCGGAAACAGAATTGCCGGGAGCCATGCTGATCGCGGAAAAAATCCGCAAGGCCGCAGAGTCACTCCCGCTGTTCATGAATGCCAAGCATCCCATCACCGTGAGCATCGGGGTCGCTTCGGATATCGTTCGCCAGGGCGACAAACTGGAGGCATTTTTCGGAGTGGCCGACAAGGCGCTGTATCAGGCCAAGGACAATGGGCGTAACCGGGTCGAGTACCGCAGTGCGGTTGCCAGAAAAGTGATCGATGAGGTTTGACGTGCCATCTTCGGGCATAAAAAAACGCCAGGCTGGCTGGCGTTTTTTCGGTTAGCGCTGACGCATCGGCTTACGCCGCAGCGCGGGCCGCGTCACGCAATGCTTTTACTTCGCGGTGGTTCTTCAGAACACCTTGGTACTGATCGTTGACCAAGGCAACCACGGTTGCATCAGCGCCTTTCTCATTCAGCTTCTCGATTGCCTTGCTGTAGGCCTTCTTGGCGACGTCTTCACCACGCTCTGCTTCCTCCAGCACAGCCAGATCATCATTGCTGGTGAACGCAGTTTTCAGCTTGACCCATGCCTGATGAATGTCAGCCGATACGCTGGAGGAATCTTCCGGCTTGCCGCCCAGTCGCTGTACATGCGCCTGCAGGTCAGTGACTGCCTTGCCAACTTCAATGGCACGACGTGCGAAGAATTCTTTTACGCTTGGAGTCTTCGCGTTCTTGGCGCTGGTTTCGAAGCCTTCTTTGCCGTCGATGCTGGTTTCGACCAAGTCATTCAGAATAGAGATCGTTTCTTTGTTGATATCAGTCATTTGATAATTTCCTAATGGCAGGTTGATACGAAAGTGTTCCATATCTAGGTAATTGCAGACACCGTGCCAGTTATTGAAATGAAAATAATGCTTTAAAATCAAATATTTACGAAATTTTCACAATTACCCGATCGTGACTTCTGCATGATCTGTCGATTGGCCTGCATGCAGAATGCACGTATCGTCGGCGCAAACGAGAACACAGGTATCGGCGATGAATCCGGACACACTCAAGCTGTTGGTCACACAGGAAATGCCGTTCGGCAAATACAAGGGTCGGCTGATCGCTGATCTACCAGGGCATTACCTTAACTGGTTCGCACGTGAAGGCTTCCCCAAAGGTGAATTGGGAAGTTTGTTGGCACTGATGCAGGAAATCGATCACAACGGCCTGAGTGGACTGTTGGACCCGTTGCGCACACGTCCGCGTCAGGCATTCAAGGACAAGGGGTAGAACACACGCGGGCAAACAAAACTTGCACGGTCCTGAAAGGAAAAAAACGGTGCCCCGGACCAGGGGGCACCGCAAAGCCATACAACCAACAACAACTTCTTTACCTGAGCCGTCCACCTGGACTGACTCTGAAATGCCTGTCGATCAGTCGAACAGGGCCAGGGCTTGGGCAGTGGCCTCCTGAATACGGCCCCAATCGCCATTCCTGACCCAGGCGTTATCGATCATCCAGGTCCCGCCAACGCACATGACGTTGGGCAGGGCCATGTAGTTCTTGAGGTTCTGTTCGTTAACGCCGCCAGTCGGGCAAAAACGCACTTCATTGAAAGGGCCGCCCAAGGCCTTGATCGCTGCGACACCACCACTGATCTCTGCCGGGAAAAGCTTGAAACGGCGATAGCCCATGGCATAACCGATCATGATTTCCGAGGCACTGCTGACGCCTGGCAGCAGGGGCAGCGGGCTGTCGACTGCGGCCTGCAGCAAGTCTTGCGTACTGCCCGGGGTAACGATGAACTGCGAACCGGCCGCTTCGGCGTCTGCCAGCATCTTGCGGTCCAGAATGGTTCCGGCGCCTACACACAACTCGGGACGCTGTTCACGCAGGGTGCGGATCGCGCTCAGGCCGAACGCCGAGCGCAAGGTAACTTCCAGTGCTGTCATGCCGCCAGCGGCCAGGGCATCGGCCAGGGGCAGCACATCCTGATCACGGGCAATGGTAATGACCGGCAGAATCTTCGCCTTGGCGCAAAGTTCGTCGATCCGGGCAATCTTGTTCGCCATGCTGATGAGCGGCTGATTATTTTCGTTCTGTGTCATGGCGACGGTTCCTTTGCTTATGGGCACCAGTAGATCTCGAGTGACGGGTTGAGAAAGGCACGCACCGGCATTTCGGCGAGGTCATCGCCCGCCAGCGCCGTGCGCAGGGTGTCGAGTTTGGCCTGACCGGACACCGACAGGATCGGCGAACGCGCCGACGCCAGCAGACGGCGGGTCAGGGTCAGACGCTGATGCGGTACGCTCGGTGCCAGCATCGGCAGGCAGCGGCGCTCGCCTTGCAGATCAAGGGCTTCTTGCAGATTCGGACTGTCGGGAAACAGCGAGGCGGTATGCCCGTCATCGCCCATGCCCAGAACAAGCACATCAATGGGCGGCAGCTCGGCCAGTGCCTGATCGGCAGCCAGCGCTGCCTCCTCGACACTGCTCGCTACGCTGTATAACCCAAGAAACCTGGCCTTCGCCGCAGGGCCCTGCAGCAGGTGACGCTGCAACAGCCCCGCATTGCTGTCGGCATGCTCGGTCGGAACGAAACGCTCATCGGCCAGACTGATGACCACTTTCGACCAGTCCAGCGGCTTTACCGCCAGACTCTGAAAAAAAGCCACCGGACTGCGGCCACCGGACACCACCAGGGTCGCTGCGCCGTTTTCACCGATTGCCTGTTGCAGACGCTCGGCTACATTGGTAGCCAGTGCATCGGCCAGTTGCTGAGGCGTGTCGAAATCACGCGCTACCAGCCCTGCCGGTAGCTGAAGGTCACATATCGCCATACCAGGATCTCCCGTCGCGAGTAATCAGAGCAATGGAGCTCATTGGCCCCCAGGTTCCGGCCGGATAAGGCTTGGGCGCATCGCCCGCTTTTTTCCAGCCAGCGATCAACTGATCGCACCATTGCCAGGCGTACTCGATTTCATCTTTGCGGACAAACAGGTTCTGATTGCCACGCATGACTTCCAGCAACAACCGCTCATAAGCGTCGGGGACACGAGCGCTGCGGTAGGTGTCGGAAAAGTTCAGTTGCAAAGGTCCGCTGCGCAACTGCATGCCTTTGTCCAGGCCCTGATCCTTGGTCATCACCTGCAAGGAAATGCCTTCGTCCGGCTGCAGGCGGATGATCAGGCGGTTGCTGATCTGCAAACGCTGTTCAGGCGCGAAGATGTAGTGCGGCGGCTCTTTGAAATGGATCACGATTTGCGACAGCTTCTGCGGCATACGCTTGCCGGTACGCAGGTAAAACGGCGTGCCCGACCAGCGCCAGTTGCGGATGTCGGCACGCAATGCGACGAAGGTCTCGGTATCGCTCTGGGTATTGGAGTTTTCCTCCTCCAGATAACCCGGCACTGCCTTGCCTTCGCTGTAGCCGGAGGTGTACTGGCCACGCACCACCTGGGTTGCCAGACGCTCGGGGGTGAACGGCGCCAGGGCCTTGAGCACCTTGACCTTCTCGTCACGAATGCTGTCGGCCGACAGGTCGCTTGGCGGGTCCATGGCAATCAGGCAAAGCAGTTGCAGCAAATGGTTCTGGATCATGTCGCGCAACTGGCCGGCCTGATCGAAATAGCCCCAACGGCCCTCGATGCCGACCTTCTCGGCCACCGTGATCTCTACGTGCGAAATATGGTTCTGGTTCCACTGGGTCTCGAACAGGCTGTTGGCGAAACGCAGGGCAATGAGGTTCTGAACCGTGTCTTTGCCCAGATAGTGGTCAATGCGATACACGCGGTTTTCCGGGAAAAACTGCGCCACGGCGTCATTGACCCGGCGCGAAGAGGCCAGGTCGTGGCCAATGGGTTTCTCCAGGACGGCGCGCGTACGCTCGGCCAGATTGACCGACGCAAGGTGCTCGCAGATCGCACCGTAGACCGAAGCGGGTGTGGCGAAATAGGCGATCAGGGTTTCGGCATTGCCGACGCGCTCGGCCAGTGCGAGGTAATCCTCAGCCTTAAGGAAATCGACATGCAGATAGCTGAGGCGGGCCAGAAACCGGCCCAGATTTTCAGGCTCGAGTTCTTTCTCGGGAATGAAGCGACGCATGGATTTTTCGATATACGCCAGATGCGACTGTTCGTCGCCTGGTTCACGCGCCAGGGCAAGAATTTTTGTGTCTTCATGCAGCAGTCCAGCGCGATCAAGCTGATAAAGAGCCGGGAACAGCTTGCGTACCGCCAGGTCTCCCAAGGCACCAAACAGGGCAAATGTGCACGGTTCAACCGTAATCAAGGGCATAATGTTGGTTCTTTTATCAAGTTAGGCTACAAATACCTTTTTTAAAGGCGTTACTCAAGGCCATATGTAGTAATAACCACAACATTCTGCCTGAAAGCATATTCCAGTGGTGATCAACACAGGCCCTCAGTACGATAGGCCACCTTTGCTACAGGCTAAAGGGCTAATAAAAGCCCAAGACAAAACCGTTGGTAAATCAGCCCCGACAAGGACTTTGAATGGACCGCGTAAGAAACCTCCTGGAGCAAATCCAGGGCCGGCTCGACGAGCTGAACAAGGCCGAGCGCAAAGTGGCCGAGGTCATCCTGCTCAACCCGCAGATGGCAACGCGGCTGAGCATTGCAGCGCTTGCCCAGGCCGCCAAGGTCAGCGAACCGACGGTCAATCGCTTTTGCCGTTCGTTCAGCGTCAGCGGCTATCCGGAATTGAAACTGCAGCTGGCCCAAAGCCTGGCCAGCGGCGCAGCCTATGTCAGCCGTGCGGTCGAAGCCGACGACAATCCCGAGGCATACACTCAGAAGATTTTCGGCAGCGCCATCGCGTCACTGGACAGCGCCTGTCAGCAGCTGGACCCTGCGCTGATCAGCAAATCTGTAGACATGCTGATCCAGGCGCGGCAGATCCACTTTTTCGGACTGGGTGCTTCAGCACCGGTGGCCCTTGATGCACAGCACAAATTCTTCCGCTTCAATCTGGCGGTCACGGCGCATGCCGATGTGCTGATGCAGCGGATGATTGCGTCGGTGGCGCACACCGGTGAGCTGTTCGTAATCATTTCCTACACTGGCCGCACCCGCGAACTGGTGGAAGTGGCCCGTATTGCGCGGGCCAACGGTGCCTCGGTGCTGGGCCTGACGGCAGCGGGCTCGCCATTGGCTCAGGCCAGTACTGTGAGCCTGAACATTCCATTGCCCGAAGACACCGATATCTATATGCCGATGACCTCAAGGATCATCCAGCTCACGGTTCTCGATGTTTTGGCCACTGGCATGACGCTGCGCCGCGGCGTCGACTTCCAGCCGCATTTGCGCAAGATCAAGGAAAGCCTGAACGATAGCCGTTATCCGATCGAGGATCAGGGCTGACAGCTCTCACGCTCTTCGCTATGCATAGGTGTGGCTATCGTTCCAAAGCTCCGCGTCGGAATGCAGTTCGTGACGCGCTGCGTCACACGGCGGTTCTGTGGTGTCAGGTAGATTGGGGTTCGACTCGGGTCGGCTTTTCGCCCCTCGGCGAGTTACTTTGATGGGGCCAAAGTAACCAAACCCCCTGGCTCCGTTTCCGGCCCGACTGCGTCGGGTTCCTTCGCCCTGTCACTGATCCGCGGGTCGCCGCAACGGGCCATCCATGGCCCGGTGCGGCTAGCTTGGCGTCCTGCCAGGCTAGCCCCGGATCAGCGCCAGCACTCAGCCGTCACTTACGTCGCACTCTGCGTCGTTTGTACCACCGAGGTTGAAAAGCATTGCGTTGACTATCGTCCCCACGCTCCCGCGTGGGGACGCAGTTCGTGACGCTTTGCGTCACACATCGGTTCTGTGGTGTCAGGGGGATCCGTGCAGAGCGCGAAGGAAGACGATGCAACTCACCCTGCCAGACTCGCCTGCAGTTTGAGCTGCACCTGTTCTCCGGGCCGCAGACTGAAGGTGTCGCCAGAGCCTGAAGCGGCTTCTACTCGGACAAAGCCTGTGGTTTCGCTTCCGCATACGCCCAATAGCGGCCTGCTGCCGGGGTGCCAGACGGCGGTGTTGGCGCTGTCGCCGGTGTCGATGTTCAGCCTGCGCTGCCAGATCGGGTCCTGGAGCTGCACGGCACCTGCGTGTTCGAATACGCGCTGGCAGGCGCCTGCCACGCGCAGTTCGCCTTGTTGCTGACAGGTTTGCCGACTCAGTTCGTCGTAACCCTGTGCGCCATCGAGCCCCTCCAGGGCAACTTCGGACACGTCACCGATCCGCCAGTAGACGTGCAGCGCATGACTGAAATGACAGGGCTCGCTGTCCTCGTGGCATGTGCTCAGACGTAACGCCATGCCCTGCCCCAACTCGGCATGCAGATCAACCTGCCAGTCCCACAGCTGCAAGCGCCAGTGCAGGTTGACACCCTCCTCACTCTCGCTGCTGTCGATCAGTTTCCAGTCCAGCAAGCGCCCCCAGCCGTGTGCCGGCCAGCCGCTCTCACCGGGATGCCGGCCATACCAAGGCCAGCAAACCGGCACACCACCACGGATCGCCCCCACCTGCGGCCACTGCGCAGCGCACCAGAGCCAGGGCTTCTGGCCGTGCGGCTGGAAATGCAGCAACTGCGCGCCTTGGCGACTGAAGACTGCCTGGCACTGTGGATGATCGATGACCAGTACATCGCGCAGCTGGTGGCGCTCCCACTCGAAAGTCGGCCTGGCACGTCGGGACCGGAAGAAACGTTGCAGAGGGTGTTCAGGCAGTTGCGCGTCGTGAGAGGTCATCGCCAATCGCGTCCCTGAAAAATAAAAGGATCAAGCCATAAAAAAACGGGCAGCCAAGCTGCCCGCAAAGCACACACGACCCTTGATCGCGTTACGCGTCAATCGATACTCAGAACTTCGACTGGATTTTGATGCCCGCTACAATCGCATCATCCACCTGGTCTACGCCGCCAGGATGCTTGATGTATTGCAGGTTGGGACGCACGGTCAGCCAATTGGTAACGTGGAAGCCGTAGTAGATTTCCGAGTTGTACTCAGTGCTCTGGACCGGCAGGTAGCCAGGGTTGTCGTAGTCGTTGATACCGCTGATCTGGTTGGCCAGGCGCACACGATCCTGCACGTCATCGTTGACGTGGATTCGGGCGATACCAACGCCGATGTCATCTTTCGGACGCGAGTCGAACGGACCTTTGTACGTCAGACCGATCTGCTGGTAGTTGTCGACGAAGTTGGTTGCCTTGTCATGTACGGTGGCGTTGGCAAAGATGTTCAGACCGCGTGACGCATCACCGTTGTGAGTTGTCAGCTGTTGCTGAGCCACAACCCACCAGCCATGCTTGCTGTCATGCGACTTGAAGGCTGCGCCGGTAGCTGCCTGCGGCTGGCCGTTGACGTCTTCGTAGACATCATCTGCGTTGGGCGTGCTTTTGTAGAAGCCGACACGGTATTCACCGGGCAACGAATTGATGGTCGGAGTCCAGACCAGCTCGACCGGCAGGATCATGCCTTTGGTGCCGCTGCCGCTGAGCTTGAAACCATTGCCGGTTTCGAGGTTGGACGGGTTCTGCTCGTACACGCCGACCTGTGCATACACTTCCGGCGTAATGTTGTACTTCACGCGCAAGGCCCACTGGCTGATTGGCCAGTTGTACCAGGTGTTCACGTAGTTACCGACCTGCGAGCCGCAGAACGACAGGTTCTGGAAGTCGCACGGGAAGCTGTTGAAGTCTTCGCCCGGTCCGAAACGACCGGCCTTGACGTCCAGTGCGCCGTCAAAATACTTCTGCTTGACCCACATCTGGGTCAGACGCCAGGTCTGGCCACGACCCCAGACTTCCTGAGAGGAACTGAGGGTACCGGCGCGAGGATCGCCGATCCGGTCATTGGAGATGTTGCGCCCGCTACGCTCGGTGATCGCCAGCTTGAACTCCGCGTCCTGCCAACCGAGAACTTTCTGCAAATCGACTTTCATGCCCAGCGCGAACTGGTCGCTGTAGCGGCCGGTCTTGTCGTCGTTGTAGCCGCCCTTCAGGTTGCTGGCCATCTCGGAAACGTATTCCAGCGAGAAGTCATAACCTTTGTCGAGCAGTTCAGTGCGTTTGCCGCCCCAGTCACCTGTCATCCAGGGCGAGTCGGCGGCGAATGGCTCGGCAGCGTGAACACTGCTCGCCAGACCCATCGCACCCAACGCCGACAGCTTGCATACAAACTGGAGCCGGGAAAGCGATTTACCTTTGTTGATCTTCTTCATCCCATCAATCCTCGTTTTATTGTTATTAGCTTTGGTAGACGTCTTGCTTCATTCACTGCTTCGTGTTCGCCGGTCGGTCGTGGCAGTGTGGCAGTCAACGACCCTGGGGCAATGCCTGGTGCTGAATCAATTTATCACTTGTGGCTCAACTGGGAGAGTTTGTTTACCTGCAGCCATCGACGGCGCTCCCAGAACCCCAAGACGCTCGCCGCTCTGAGCATCGAAAATCAGCACTCTGGACGGGTCGAATTGCAGGGTCAGGCTTTCGCCAACCTGAGGTGCAACATCCGGAGCAAGGCGACAGCAGACCTTACTCTGATTGAGCGTGACGAACACCAGCGTATCCGGCCCGGTTGGCTCGGTTACCTGGACCTCGGCACGGATGGTCGGCAGGCCGCTCGATTCAGCGCCTGCCAGCATAATCTGTTCTGGCCGGATACCAAGAATGATTTCTCGATCTTCCAAACCGACATCGGAAACACCGACCGGCAGCTCGCAACGCGCCTGACCACTGTCGAGCAGAGCAATCAACTGGCCATCCTTGCGTTGCAGACGCATCGGGATGAAGTTCATCGGCGGCGAACCGATGAAACTGGCCACGAACAAGTTGGCAGGATCGGTGTAGATCTGCTTGGGTGTTCCGAACTGCTGAACGATGCCGTCCTTCATGACCGCCACCTTGTCACCGAGCGTCATGGCCTCGATCTGATCGTGAGTCACATAGACCGTGGTGGTTTTGAGACGCTGGTGCATCAACTTCATTTCGGTACGCATCTCGACCCGCAACTTGGCGTCGAGGTTGGACAGCGGCTCATCGAAGAGGTAAATCTTCGGCCGACGAGCCAGCGCACGCCCCATCGCAACGCGCTGCTGCTGACCGCCGGACATCTGGCCCGGCTTGCGATTGAGCAGGTGCTCGATCTGCAAAAGCTTGGCAACGCGCGCCACTTCTTCATCGATTTCGGCTTGCGGCATCTTGCGAATCTTTAGCCCGAAGGCGATGTTTTCACGCACGCTCATGGTCGGGTACAGGGCGTAGGACTGGAAGACCATCGCGATGTCGCGGTCCTTGGGGCTGGTACTGCTGACGTCCTGACCGTCGATCAGGATCTCCCCGCCGCTGATGCTTTCCAGACCCGCAATGCAGTTCATCAGGGTGGATTTACCGCAGCCGGACGGACCGACCAGGATCAGAAACTCGCCATCCTTGATCGACAGGTCGATGTTCTTGAGCGTGTCCGGCAGGTTGCTGCCGTAAGTCTTGTTGACGTTGCGTAATTCGAGAGTCGCCATGATTACCCCTTGACCGCGCCGGCCGTGAGCCCACGCAGGAAATACTTGCCAGCCAGTACATACACCAGCAGTGTCGGCAGACCGGCAATCATCGCCGCCGCCATGTCAACGTTGTATTCCTTGGCACCTGTGCTGGTATTGACCAGATTGTTCAGGGCCACAGTGATCGGCTGTGACTCGCCACTGGAGAACACAACGCCGAACAGGAAATCGTTCCAGATCTGGGTGAACTGCCAGATCAGGCAGACCATCACGATGGGCGTGGACATCGGCAGAATGATGCGCCCGAAGATGGTGAAGAAACCGGCACCGTCCAGCCGTGCTGCCTTGACCAGCGCATCGGGAATGCTGACGTAGTAATTACGGAAGAATAGCGTTGTAAACGCCAGCCCGTAGACCACATGGACAAATACCAGCCCGGTGGTCGTGTTGGCCAGGCCCATCTTGCCGAGCGTGAAAGAGGCTGGCAGCAGAACGGTCTGGAACGGCAGGAAGCAACCAAACAGCAACAGACCGAAGAACAGCTGCGAGCCTTTGAAGCGCCACATCGACAGCACATAGCCGTTGAGCGCGCCGATTGCAGTGGAAATGAGCACCGCCGGAACCGTGATCTTGATCGAGTTCCAGAAGTAGCCGTCAACGATGTCCCAGGCCTTGATCCAGCCAATTGCAGTGACCACGCTCGGCCAGCTCAGCAGGTTACCGGTGCCGATGTCTTCGGGGGTCTTGAAGCTGGTGAACAGCATCACCACCAACGGCACCAGATATAGCAGGCAGGCCAGCAACAACACGGCATAGATGACAATGCGACTGAAGCTGATACCCGGTTTTCCAACATGACTAGTCATGGCGTTTGGTCCTCAGCTCGGAATACAGGTACGGCACCAGAATCGCCAGAATCGCGCCGAGCATCAGAATTGCACTGGCCGAGCCCATGCCCATCTGGCCACGGCTGAAGGTAAAGGAATACATGAACATCGCGGGCAAGTCGGATGAGTAACCCGGGCCTCCGGCCGTCATTGCGGCCACCAGATCGAAACTCTTGATGGCGATGTGCGCCAGAATCATGACCGCACTGAAAAATACCGGACGCAGGCTCGGCAGCACTACACGCCAGTAGATCATCGGGAGACTTGCGCCATCCATTTGCGCTGCACGGATGATCGACTGATCGACTCCACGCAGCCCGGCCAGAAACAGCGCCATGACAAAACCGGAGGATTGCCACACGGCAGCGATGACTAGGCAGTAGACTACTCGATCCGGATCGACCAGCCAGTCCAGGCGGAAACCTTCCCAGCCCCAGTCACGCAGCATCTTGTCCAGGCCCAGACCAGGATTGAGCAGCCACTTCCACGCCGTACCGGTGACGATCATCGACAACGCCATCGGGTACAGGTAGATGGTGCGAATCATGCCTTCACGACGGATTCGCTGGTCCAGCAAGACGGCCAGCAGAACACCGATCACCAGGCTGATGGCAATGAACATGCCGCCAAACACGGCGAGGTTCTTGCTCGCCACCCACCAGCGGTCGTTGTCCATGAGGCGCGCATATTGCGCCAGACCGACCCATTTGTAGGACGGCAGAAACGTCGAGTTGGTGAACGACAGTGCGAAGGTCCAGAGGATGTAGCCATAGAAACCGACCAACACGATGAACATGCTGGGTGCCAGCACCAGTTTTGGTAGCCAGCGTTGCAGCGCATCCATTGGCGAGGCTTTGCTGTGCGCAGCGACAGAGCTCATCGGGAGTATCCCATCAGGTGTATCGAATTCAGGCCGCAGCCGCAGGCGAAATCAACCAGGGATTTCAACACTGCGGACGACGGTTAAAGGCAGTTCAGAACGAATTACTTGGCAGATTTGATCGCAGCGGCCAGCTTTTTGGCTGTTTCTGCCGGATCAGCTTTCGGATCATTGATGTAGTTGGTTACCACATCGAAGAACGCACCCTGGACTGCCAGCGTAGTTGCCATGTTGTGCGCCATGCTTGGCTGCAGACCACCGGTCTTCGAGTCAGCCAGGAAGTCCTTCGCAGCGGTTTGCGCACACGAGTCGAAACCGTATTTGCTCATGTCGGACAGCATGTCTTCACGAACCGGGATCGAGCCTTTGTTGATGCTGAAGACCTTCTGGAAATCTTCACCCATCGCGACCTTGGCAAGGTCCTGCTGCGCGGCAGTGGTGCCCTTGTCTTTCTGCTTGAACACCGCCAGCGAGTCGATGTTATAGGTGAACGCCTTGTCGGTGCCCGGGAAGGCTACGCACTGATAATCCTTGCCGGCGACCTTCTTGGCTGCTGTCCACTCGCTCTTGGCCCAGTCACCCATGATCTGCATGCCGGCCTTGCCGTTGATCACCTTGGCAGCTTCCAGATTCCAGTCCTGGCCCTTGCCGTCGGCGTCCATGTAGGTCGCGACCTTCTTGAGTTCAGTCAGCGACTTGACCATTTCAGGACCAGTCAGCGCGCTCTCGTCCAGATCGACCAGCGCTTTCTTGTAGCCATCAGCGCCCATGACCGACAGCACAACAGCTTCGAATACCGTGCTGTCCTGCCACGGCTGACCGCCGTGCGCCAGCGGGATGAAACCGGCTTTCTTCAGCTTGTCGCCCGCAGCGTAGAATTCTTCGAGGGTGGTCGGTGCCTTGTCGATACCGGCTTTCTTGAAGACTTCGGGATTGATCCACAGCCAGTTGACGCGGTGAATGTTCACCGGCACGGCAACGTAGTCGCCATCGTACTTGACGGTATCGGAGACTTTCTTGTCCAGCAGGGAGTCCCACTTTTCAGCCTTGGCGACGTCTTTCAACGCATCGCTATCCAGCAGACCGGTAGACGCCCACTCCTGAATATCGGGGCCTTTGATCTGCGCAACGCCCGGCGGGTTGCCGGAAACCGCGCGGCTCTTGAGCACGGTCATGGCTGTGGCACCACCGCCACCTGCGACGGCACCGTCCTTCCAGACAAAACCGTCTTTTTCGACCTGGGCTTTCAGAACATCGACCGCAGCCTTTTCGCCACCCGAGGTCCACCAGTGCACCACTTCAACAGTGCCTTTGGATTCAGCGGCGGTAGCGCTCAGAGGGAACAACGAAGCGAGAGAGATGACAACGGCGAGACGTGACATGGAATTCATCGATTTGACCTTTCTTGTTGTTATGCCTGAGCAAGTCTGGTGCTTGCGCTTCGTGGGAGTCTAACCAAGCCAGAGGCAGTGACAGTAACGAAGGGATGCGCAATTGTCACAAGATAGTGACAAATGAAATCACCGGGCAATCAAGAGCCTAAAGCCACTATCAGGCCAATCATTCCGTGGTCCTGGGCAGGTACAGCGTGACTCGCAACCCACCGTCACGCAGATTCTGCAGGCTGACCTCGCCGCCATGACTGTGAGCGATGTTGCGCGCAATACCCAGACCCAGACCGTAACCCTGCTGCTGGTTACCTGCCAGACGGAAATGCGGCTCGAATACGTGTTCCAGACGTTGCTCGGGTACACCAGGCCCTTCGTCATCCACATGCAGGACGAAAGCCGCAGCGTTGTCTTCGACTTTCAAGTGAGCCCGATGGCCGTATTTGAGCGCATTGTCGATCAGATTTCCGATGCAGCGCCTCAGCGCCAGCGGCTTGCCGGGATAGGCGGCCTGAGCCTCGCCCAACTGAGTGACGCGCCCGTCGCCTTCGGCGCTGAGCCAGGGCTCGACCAGGCAATCAAGCAAAACATTGAGGTCCACCGGCTCGATGTTTTCATGAATATCGGTGTCCTTGACGCATTGCAGCGCGCCTTTGACCAGCAACTCCAACTCGTCCAGGTCGCGGCTGAATTTACGCTGCACGTGCTCGTCTTCCAGCAGCTCGACACGCAGCCGCAGACGGGTAATGGGCGTGCGCAGGTCGTGGGAGATGGCACTGAACAACTGGCCGCGCTCGGTCAGGTAGCGGCTGATCCGCGTGCGCATGGCGTTGAACGCCCGGCTGACCTCGATGACCTCACTGCCGCCGCCCTCGACCACAGGCTCGACGTCCGCCCCCAGCGACATATCCCGCGCGGCCCGCGCCAGGCGCTTGAGCGGCCGGCTCTGCCAATGCACCAGCAAACCGATAAACAACAGCAGAAATGCGCTGGTCAGAACGATGAATGAGACCTGCTGGAGGGGCAGGTCCTGCTCCTCCAGCGAGGTATAGGGTTCAGGCAGCAGCGAGGCAATGTAGAACCACTCGCCGGGTGCCATTTCGATTTGCGTAACCAGCACCGGAGGGTTCACCGGCTCAAGTGTCAACGCGTAATGCGCCCACGAGCGCGGCAACTCATCGAGCTTCAGGCCGCTATTGAAAATCCGCAATTCGTCGGGCCGCGCAAACCACACGGTGATGTCCGGGCCATTGCCCAGCCGCTGGCGCAATACGTCGCCCACCACGTCCAGCACCGCCTGTTTGCGGGGCGTAGGCTGCATGATCTGCATGTCCAGCGGATGGTCGTTGAGCGAGACGACGAAGCGCGTGCCCCCCATGCTGCGTAATTGATCCAGCACCATAGGGCGATAGGCCAGCGGCAATGAGCGAAAGTAACTGACGCTGGCTGCCATCGAGTACGCCAGGCTGCGCGCACTGGTCACCAGCCCCTCTGTCTGAGTGGCTCGCAACTGTGACAGCCAGATCACGCTGGACAGCATCTGCGCCAGCAGGACCGCCAGTAACGTCAACAGCAGCATGCGCCCCAGCAACGAGCGCGGCAGTGGCAGGCCGGTTCTTTTCGGCACTGCCGCCGGGGAGTTAATAGCCGTTGCCCGCTTGCGAGTTGACGTTCGCGGCCAGCAGATAACCGCTGCCGCGAATGGTGCGGATCAGACGCGGCGACTTGCCGGTGTCGCGCAGACGCTGGCGCAGACGACTGACTGCCATGTCGACAATCCGCTCCAGCGGCATCAGCTCACGCCCGCGCGTGGCGTTGCCGATGGTGTCGCGGTCGAGAATCTGCTGGGGGTTGTCGAGAAACAGCTTGAGCAGTGCGAAGTCGGCACCGGACAGGATCACCTCTTCGCCGTCGTTGTGAAACAGCCGGTGACTGACCATGTCCAGCCGCCACTCATCGAACAGGATCACGTCGCCACCTAGACGCTCCTGACCGAACTGGGCCCGTCGCAACAGCGCCTTGATCCGGGCCTGAAGCTCACGCGGGCTGAAGGGCTTGCCCAGGTAATCGTCGGCACCCAGCTCCAGACCGATGACCCGGTCAGCCTCGTCCGAACTGGCAGTCAGCATGATGATGGGCACGTGCGGCTGACGTGGATGTTGGCGGATCCAGCGACACAGGCTGAAACCATCTTCATCGGGCAGCATGACATCAAGGATCAGCAAGTCGCTTGGCTCTTCATTGAACGCGCGCCGAAAATCCGCGCCATCACCCACCGTGCGGACCTGAAAACCGGCGCGGCTCAGGTAAGCGTCCAGCAATTCGCGAATCTCCTGATCGTCATCCACCAGCAGGATCGATTTACTGACTGAGCTCAAGTTGAAGCGTCCTTGTTGGCTGTGAAGCTTTGTTGTTATGGGAGGTTGCTCAGATCTGCGCAGCAAACGCTTGCTGCAGAGCGACACCTGCGCCTGTAAGGCCAGGGTACTCGGCAGTCACCAGCCAGACCGGCAGGTCCTTGAAATAGTCGCTCATGACGCCCTTCTCGGCCATGGCTCGCTTGAACCCGCTGTTCATGAAGAAATCGGTGAAACGCGGTACTACGCCACCCACCATATAGACCCCGCCCAGACCTCCTAGGGTAAGGACAGTATTGCCCACCACTCTGCCGAGAAACACGCAGAACTGCTCCAGCACGGCGGCAGCGACCGGATCGCCTGACAGCGCAGCCGACGTGATCGCGGCAGGCGACTTGAGCACCGGCTCGACATCGTCCAATGCGCAACTGACCTGATACAGCAACAGCAAGCCCGCGCCGCTGAGTACGACCTCAGCGCTGACATGTTCGTGCTCGGCCATCAAACGGGTCCACAACAGCGCCTCGCGCGCCGTACCGATTGGCAGGTCAACATGCCCGCCCTCGCCCGGCAACGCCATCCAGCGACTGCCTTCAAGCCTGATCAGCGTTCCGACGCCCAGCCCTGTACCCGGCCCCACGACCACGCTTGGGCGATCAGGTTTACCGACGCCATGGCAGACCGTCAGGTACTCATCTTCGCTGAGGCGGGTCATACCCAGCGCCATGGCAGTGAAGTCGTTGATCAGCAGCAGATGTTCGACCTTCAGGTCGGCACAGAACGCCGTGCGGCTCAACTGCCAATGGCTGTTGGTGAACTGGAAGAAATCACCGTCGACCGGCCCGGCTACGGCCAGGCATACATGGCTGATATCTCCGCGCTGCAGCTCAAGGTCCTGCAGATAGACTTCGATGGCCTTTTCGGGCCCGGCGTAGTCAATGGTCGGGAATACCCGGACAGAATGCAGCGTGTCGTCTTCCCAAATGGCAAAACGTGCATTGGTACCGCCTATATCACCGACCAGGGCCAACTTCACTTAAGCGTCTCCAGACTAGAGGTAAAGGCGCTGGCACCTTGCTCTGCGGAGCTGAAGGCCATGCGCATGAATCCAAACAGCTCGCGACCACAGCCGACAGTGTTGTCGATCTGGTTGATGGCCGGCTCTCTGGCGGCCAATTCTGACGCTTCGACCAGCACTTGTAACGTGCCTTTTACGCCATCCACGCGGATCACGTCACCATCGCGCACCAGCGCCAGCGGACCACCATCGAACGCTTCCGGGCAGACATGAATGGCCGCCGGGATCTTGCCCGACGCGCCCGACATGCGTCCATCGGTGACCAACGCAACCTTGAAACCACGGTCCTGCAAAACCCCCAGAAACGGCGTCATCTTGTGCAGTTCGGGCATGCCGTTGCAGCGCGGCCCCTGGAAACGCATCACGGCGACGAAATCGCACTCCAGCTCGCCGGCCTTGAACGCATCTGCCAGCTCTTTCTGATCCTGAAAGACCTTGGCTGGCGCTTCGACAATCTGATGCTCCGGCGCCACGGCGGAGACTTTCATCACACCGCGTCCCAGATTGCCTTCCATGACCCGCAACCCCCCTTCCGGCGAGAACGGACGGGCAACCGGCCGCAAGATGTTTTCATCCAGGCTTTCGAGCGGCCCTTCACGCCAGACCAGCTTGCCGTCTTCCAGGAAGGGTTCTTTGGTGTAACGGCTCAAACCATAACCTGCCACGGTGTTGACGTTTTCGTGCAGCAGACCGGCAGCGAGCAATTCACGGATCAGGAACGACATGCCGCCCGCAGCCTGGAAGTGGTTGATATCGGCTTTGCCGTTGGGGTAGACGTGGCTGAGGGTCGGCACCACTTCAGACAGGTCGGCCATGTCCTGCCAGGTCAACTGGATTCCGGCGGCCTGGGCAATGGCCGGCATGTGCAGCGTATGGTTGGTCGAGCCGCCAGTGGCGTGCAGCGCAACGATGGAGTTGACCAGCGAGCGCTCGTCGACGATTTCGCCAATCGGCATGAAACTGCCGCTCTGCATGGTCAGACGCGTCACCTGGCGAGCCGCTTCAGCGGTCAGCGCGTCGCGCAATGGCGTGTAGGGATTGACGAACGAGGCACCGGGAAGGTGCATACCCATGACTTCCATCAACAACTGATTGGTGTTGGCCGTCCCGTAGAAGGTGCAGGTTCCCGGGCCGTGATAGGACTTCATTTCCGAGTCGAGTAACTCTTCACGGGTGGCTTTGCCTTCCGCATAACGTTGCCGTACGTCGGCTTTTTCCTTGTTGGAGATCCCTGAAACCATCGGCCCGCCAGGCACGAAGATGGTAGGCAGATGACCGAAACGCAAAGCCCCCATCATCAGACCGGGTACGATCTTGTCGCAGATACCCAGCATCATCGCGGCGTCGAACATATTGTGTGACAAAGCAACTGCCGTGGACATGGCAATCACTTCGCGGCTGGCAATGGCCAGCTCCATGCCCGGTTCTCCCTGAGTCACCCCATCGCACATGGCAGGCACGCCGCCGGCAAACTGACCGACCGAACCAATGTCACGTAAAGCCTGTTTGATCTGGGCAGGAAAGTGCTCGTAGGGCTGATGCGCCGAGAGCATTTCGTTGTAGGACGAGACGATTGCCACGTTGGCGGCGTTCATCAGACGCAGGCTTTGCTTGTCTTCCGGTCCGCAGGCAGCGACGCCGTGAGCAAAGTTGGCACATTGAAGCTTGCCGCGCATCGGGCCATCGCTCGCTGCGCCGCGAATCAATTGAAGGTAGCGCTGACGGGTATCGCGACTGCGGGCGATGAGTCGCTCGGTTACTTCAAGGACGCGGGGATGCATGTGATGAACTCCAGGCTAACGTCTAAGGTCACCCGTAAAGACGGTTCCGGTTTTCGAGCAGTGACGGTCAGGGAGTAAAACCCTGATCTCGATCAACCGGGAGGGCCTTTCAGGCTTGTAGTTGTAGATAAAACAAAATATTGCCACTAAAAAGGCTTGTTTTCTATTTCTATGAGAATAATCTTGTAATTCCAACAACAAATTCAGAAGGACGGCTGTATGACTCTTCGTATCGCAATCAACGGTTTTGGCCGCATCGGCCGCAACGTCCTACGTGCACTGTATACCCAAGGCTACCGCCAGGACCTGCAGGTCGTCGCCATCAACGATCTTGGCGACAGCGAAATCAACGCACACCTGCTGCGCTTCGACACGGTACACGGCCCTTTCAGCGGCACGGTCGAGTGCGACAAGGAAAGCCTGACCGTCAATGGTGACCGTATTTCGGTCAGTGCCATTCGCAATCCGGCCGAGTTGCCGTGGAAGGCGCAGGATATCGATGTGGTGTTCGAGTGCACCGGTCTGTTCACCAGCCGCGACAAGGCGGCCGCTCACCTTACCGCCGGTGCGCGCAAGGTCATTATCTCCGCCCCTGCCAGCGGTGCCGATGCCACCATCGTCTATGGCGTCAATCACGACACGCTGCGCCAGTCGCATCAGATCATTTCCAGCGCATCCTGCACCACCAACTGCCTGGCACCGGTTGCCCAGGTGCTGCACCGCGAACTGGGTATCGAAAACGGCCTGATGACCACCATCCATGCCTACACCAACGACCAGACGCTGATCGACGTTTACCACAGCGACCCATACCGCGCCCGTTCGGCCACCCAATCGATGATCCCGAGCAAGACCGGTGCAGCCGAAGCAGTCGGCCTGGTGCTGCCGGAACTGGCGGGCAAACTCACCGGCATGGCCGTGCGCGTACCTGTCATCAACGTTTCGCTGGTCGACCTGACCGTGACCCTGAAGCGTGAAACCACCGCCGAAGAAGTCAATGCGCTGATGAAAGAAGCCAGCCAGCATTCCAAAGTGCTGGGCTACAACACCCTGCCGCTGGTTTCCCACGACTTCAACCACAACCCGCTGTCGTCGATCTTCGACGCCAATCACACCAAGGTCAGTGGCAAGTTGCTCAAGGTCCTGTCGTGGTACGACAACGAATGGGCGTTCTCCAACCGCATGCTCGACAATTGCCTGGCACTGCATAACGCACAGTAACGCAGTGCGTAGCTTCGCGAAAAACGAGTCAGCGTCGATGCAGGCTGAGCGAGAAAACGCACACAGATAAATATTTACAGATGCAGGCTTGACCCGACCCGAAGATGAGAAGCATTATCATTTGCTCACATCTCCGGTCGGGCCTCTCTGTGTCGCAGTCACGCTTCAACGATGTCTTTCTGGCCCAGCGCCCAGTCCTGTTACGTACCCTGCATCGCATGGTCGGCAATCAAAGTGCTGCCGAGGACCTGCTTCAGGAAACCTGGCTGCGTGTCAGTCGGGCATTGACCGAACATCCTGTCGATCATCTTGAACCCTTCGTCTTTCAGACCGCTCGCAATCTGGCGCTGGACCATTTGCGCGCACGGCGCATTCATGGCCGGACCATGCTTGAAGACGTTTCTCCCGCCCGACTGGAAAGCGTCGTGGCCCAGCTGGGCTCGCCTGAAAATGCTGCGCATGCCAAGCGTCTGCTTGAAAGCCTGAGCGTCAGCCTGGGCACGTTGAGCCCGCGCCAGCAGAAAATATTTACCCTCAATCGGCTGGAGGGCCGCAGTTATCTGGAAATTGCCGAGCAATTGCAGGTTTCTGCCAGCACCGTCCAGAAAGAGCTGAAACTGATCATGGCGATCTGCGTTGGGGTCCTTTCAAGACTTGACCCGCCCTGAACCCTGCCGCACGCTGCCAGACTCTCATTGATACAGTTTCAGGATTGCCGAGGAACACCGTGGCCCCGAAGACAGAACGCCCGCACGCGATTGCGCAGGACGTGTTGAGCAATGCTGCAATGGATCAGGCGCTGAGCTGGCTGATCGAACTGGAAGACGCGGACGATACCCGGCTGGCTCGTTTTCAGGAATGGCTGAATGCCGACCCCGAACACGCACTTGCCTTCGACAAGGCCAGCGCGCTCTGGAATTCACCGCAGGTCGAGCATGCCGCCGAACGCATCGCACTGCCCCGCAAGCCATCGGTCTGGCAACGTGTCCGCCCGCACTGGAAACCGCTGGCAACTGCAGCGGTGCTACTGTTGGGACTGTTCAGCTTCAGCAATCTGCCCCTGCGCCTGCAGGCCGACCACCTGACCGTCGTGGGCGAACGCCAGCGCCTGGAACTGGCAGACGGATCGAAGGTGCTGCTCAACACCGACTCGGCCTTCTCCAGCCAAATCAGTGACCAGCAGCGTTCCGCACGCCTATATCAGGGTGAGGCCTTCTTCGACGTAACGGCCAGATCGGGACGGCCACTGGAAATCGAAGCGGGACCGGTGCGCATGAGCGCCAACAGCACCGAATTTTCCGTACGTTACCTGAACGGTGTTGCGCAAGTGCGCGTGCAGCGCGGTGCCGTCGACGTGCGCGCCACGCGCGGCGACTCCAGCGTCAGTCTGGGCGCCGGAGAAAGCGTTCGCGTCGGCCCCACAGGTTTCGGGCACCGTGAAAAGCTCGACCCGACCCAGGACTTCGCCTGGGTACAAGGCCGACTGATCTTCGACAACTGCCCGCTCAGCGAGGTACTGGCTGAACTGCGCCGTTACTATCCCGGCTGGATCATTAGCACCAATGCGCAGCTGGATCGTATTGCGGTAACCGGCAACTACCGTCTGGACAGCCCGCTTGACGTAGTGCGCTCGCTGGCGCAGATCACCTCGGCAAGCCTTCACGAAATGCCCGCACTGGTGATTCTCAACTGAAGGAAAGTTTTTTTACTCGATAGCGACTGCCCGTTCGTTTAGTTATAGCCAATGCAACTGATTCTCATTTTGAAACAGTCTGTAAACACTATGACGAGCAATACCCCAGGGAGCGCTACCGATGTCATCCACGTTCACGCCTGCCGCCCGATCGCGCGCACGGCTCACGCTTTCTTTGCTGACCCTTGCGGTGCTGGGCGCCAGCCTGCAGACGCAGACCGCCAGCGCGGCCAGTGAAAGTACCCGGCCGGCGCACCCGTCAGGCACCTACCGATTCTCGATCGGCCAGCAACCGCTGGTGTCGGCCCTGAACGAGTTCAGCCGCGTGACCGGATGGCAGGTGGGCATGCCAGCGGAGCTGGCTCAAAACGTCATCTCTCCAGGTGCCCGCGGTAACCTGAGCGCCGCACAGGCGCTGGACAACATGCTGGCTGGCACTTCGCTGAGCTACCGCAATCCGGGCAACAACACGGTAGTCCTGGAAAAGCGCACCGCGGCTGCCGGTGTCATGGCGCTCGACCAGATAACCGTCAGCGCCACGCGTCAGGCTCAGGATGTCGTCACGGTGCCGAGCACCGTCAGCGTACATTCCCGTGCAGAACTGGACCGCAGCAACGTCAACACCCTTCGCGATCTGGTTCGCTACGAGCCAGGGGTTTCGGTGGGCGGCGCAGGACAACGGGCAGGCACGACCGGCTATAACATCCGCGGCATCGATGGCAACCGGATCCTGACTCAGGTCGACGGCGTCGAGGTTCCTGACAGCTTTTTCACCGGACCTTATGCGCAGACCCATCGCAACTACGTCGACCCGGAGATCGTCAAGCGCGTGGAAATCCTCCGCGGCCCCGCGTCTGCGCTGTACGGCAGCAGCGCGATTGGTGGCGTGGTCAGCTATTACACACTGGACCCGGACGACATCATCAAGCCGGACAAGGACGTCGGCGCACGCCTGAAAACCGGCTACAGCTCGGCAGACCAAAGCTGGCTCAATTCAGCCACCGTCGCAGGGCGACAGGGCGAGTTCGACGCCTTGCTGCACCTGAGCCAGCGCAATGGTCATGAAACCGAATCGCATGGCAGCACCGGTGGCAACGGCCTGAGTCGCACCGAAGCCAACCCTCAGGACGCACGCAGTACCAACATTCTGGCCAAACTGGGCTGGAACTACGGTGACGGTTCGCGCCTGGCTCTGGCCTACGAGAAGTACAAGGACGACCGCGACAGCAATCTGAAAAGCGCAGTCGGCGGCCCGTTCACCAACGGCAGCGGGTTGGGCATGTACCAGTCGCGCGAAGGTAACGACACTATCACCCGCGAGCGCTTCGGCATCGAAAACAGCTTCGCCCTCGACAGTCTGCTGGTCGACAACGTCAAGTGGAGCCTGAACTACCAGACCGCGAAGACCGATCAGAGCACTCGGGAACGTTATTTTCCGTTCTCCCGAGACGTCATTCGTGACCGCGACACGCAATATCAGGAAAAGCAATGGGTATTCGATGCCCAGCTGGACAAGGCATTCTCGCTTGCCAGCACGGACCATGTGCTGACCTACGGCACGACGGTCAAGCAGCAGAAAGTCACCGGACTGCGCAGCGGCAGCGGGACCTGTGCGCGCGTATTCGGCTCCTGCCGCGTGGTCGGCGTAGACAGCCCGAGCGACCGGCTGGCCGCAACGAGTGATTTCCCGGACCCGACCATCACCAGCTATGCGCTGTTCGCACAGGATCAGATCCGCTGGAACGACTGGACCTTCATGCCCGGTGTACGTTACGACCACACCCGGCTCGATCCGAAGTTCACCTCGCAATTTCTCAGATCGGTCAGCTTGACCGACCCGGCTCAGGCGAACGATGAAACCCGGACCTGGCATCGTCTGTCGCCCAAGTTCGGCGTGACCTATGCGCTCAGCGACGCCTACACCTGGTACGGCCAGTATGCCGAGGGCTTCCGCACACCGTCGGCCAAGTCGCTTTACGGGCGTTTCGAAAACCCGACGGCTGGCTACGTGGTCGAACCCAACCCGAACCTGGAGCCCGAGACCAGCAAAAGTTATGAAACCGGCCTGCGCGGCCGCTTCGAATCCGGCTCGTTCGACATCGCGGTGTTCTACAACAAATACCGTGATTTCATCAACGAGGACGCCATCACTCCCGGTTACAACGAGCTCACGTTCCAGTCCAACAACATCAAGCATGCCACGCTGAAAGGGGCCGAACTCAAGGGTCGCCTCGACCTCGACAGCCTCAGCGCACCGAACGGTCTCTACAGCCAGGCATCGATTGCCTATGTGCAGGGCCGCAACAACGATACGGGCGAGCCGATCAACAGTGTCAACCCACTGACCGGTGTTATCGGCATGGGTTATGAGCAGAACGACTACGGCGGTCTGCTGAGCTGGACGCTGGTCAAGCGCAAGAATCGCGTGGACGACAGCAACTTCCACACGCCGGACGGCACCTCCAGCCAATTCAAGACACCAGGGTTCGGCATTCTGGACCTGACCGGCTACTACAAGGTCAGCGACGATGTGACCTTGAATGCAGGCCTGTACAACCTGACCGACAAAAAATACTGGCTCTGGGACGATGTGCGCGGCTACGACGGCGTGGGAGAAGCAGGTGTAACCGCGCCCGCCAACCTGGATCGTCTGACTCAGCCGGGGCGCAACTTCAGCGTCAACCTGGTGTGGGATATCTGAGCCCGAAAGCAACTGAAAGCCCGTCGCCGAATGTGTCGGCGACAGGTTTTTTACGCGTTCGGGCCTAGCCATTCGTCTATTCAACAAGCCCCTTTTTCAGCAAGGAAGAATTCCATGACTCTTGATCAGAACCGACCGACCCCGCGTTCGCAACGCCTGAATCAGATCACTCACGCACCGCATGAAACGCTCGACAAGGCGGTCAAGGCTCACGCACCGTTTGAAACCCTCGCCAGCTACGCACGTTTCGTGGTTGCTCAATACCTTTTTCAGGCGGAGCTGCAAAGCCTGTACAACGAGCCTGCGCTCCAGGCAATCATCAGCGACCTGCCGGCACGCTGCCGGGCCGCACAGGCCAGAGCGGACCTTTCGGACCTGAACGTGGACATTCCCCCATCGGTGGCTGGCGCCGTGCAAGGTTCGAGTACCGCAGAGGCACTCGGCTGGCTATTCGTCTCCGAAGGTTCCAAGCTAGGTGCCGCGTTTCTGATCAAACGCGCCGAAGCCTTGAACCTGAACCACAGCTTTGGCGCACGCCATTTGGGCGAGCCTGCGGGAGGCCGTGCTGCGGGCTGGAAAGCCTTTGTCGGCGCGCTTGATGAGCTGACACTGACCGCAGAACAGGAGGCAGAACTGGATCGGGGTGCCATCGCTGCATTCGAGCGCTTCAGCGTCCTGCTGCAGTACGCCTACGCCGATGCCCCGGTTGCAGACATGGCACAGGCATGAAAAAGCGCCCGGTGCTGTTAAGCTGGCCGGGCTCCCCGAACCTGCCTGTAGAGACCATGACGTACAAACCACCCGGCTCAAGACTTTCACGCCTTTTATACGGCATTCTCGCGTATGTCGCCCTCGGCATAGGCATTGTTGCGATCTTCATCCCCGGCCTGCCGACCACCGAGTTCATTCTGCTCGCGGCCTGGGCTGCGACACGCAGCTCGCCGCGCCTGAATGCCTGGCTGGAAAACCACCGTGTATTCGGACCGATTCTGTACAACTGGCGTAACGGCAGGCTGGTCGCCCGCAAGGCCAAGATCAGCGCCACCATCAGTATGCTCGTCTGCGCTGTGGTGATGCTGAGCCTGATCGGCCACGCCTGGTGGCTGTATCTGGCCCTTACGGGCATGGCACTGGGCAATCTATGGATATGGTCGAGGCCGGAACCCGGCAGGGACAATCGCTGAGTCAACATGCACCGGGCTGAACTGCGCAGATGCGTGCAGTGTCTGACTGAACACACTCATCACTTGATGGAGCATCTCCATGTACGAGCCAGGCCATCTGCATCTCACTCACGTGGCGTTGCAGCCTACGGATATCAGCTACGACATTCACCTGCGCTATGAAGTGAACGAAGACCCGAAAGATGGCACTTGCGTGCACTTCACCATGAAGGGTGAAATCAACGGCAAGCCGTTCGAAGAGCAATTCCAGCTGACCCGTGATCTGGCTTTCAACTTTGCTCACGATGCAAGCCGCATTGCCATAAGGCACGGCCTGCCGAGCTCGGCCTCACTGCCCATCGCCCAGCACAAGGACTACGACCGAATGTTTGCGGACATTCGCGACAAACTCCACGTCAGGTCAGGCGAGCCGGTGAAGCCGGAGCATCTGGAATAGCGCTTCGGACTTGAGCTTCAGGCTGTCATGCCCACGCTCTGCGTCCTGTCTTGAACGCACGACGCGCCACAGGTATGTGACGCAAAGTGTCACCCAAGACGTTCCCACGCTGGAGCGTGCGTAACGAGAACTGCCTGGAAAAACACTACCGTGCCCAGGCTCACCGGCGGATTTCACCAAACCCGCCGTCACAAGGCATACTTGCCGCCCCATCACTCGCGAACCTTCAACGCCTCATGCGCATCCATGTCAGCTTCATCGACCGCGTCGGTATTACCCAGGAAGTGCTGGCGATTCTGGGTGGACGCAATCTGAATCTGGATGCGGTGGAGATGGTGCCGCCCAATGTGTACATCGATGCGCCCACCCTCAGCCACCAGATGCTCGAAGAGCTCAAGGATGCGTTGTTCCGGGTGCGCGGTGTGGAAGCGATCACCGTGGTGGACATCCTTCCGGGGCAGCGCCGCCATCTGCAACTGGACGCGCTGCTTGCAGCCATGACCGACCCGGTGCTGGCACTGGACAGCGCCGGGCATGTGCTGCTGGCCAATCCTGCGCTTATCACGCTGATCGGTCGCGAACCGGAAGGCGAATCGATTGGTGAGCTGTTCAGCGACCCAAGCCTGCACGTCGTATTACTGGAAAACGGATTTCGTCTGCCGCTGCGCGAGATTACGCTGAACGGTGAAGCACTGCTGCTGGATGCCACTCCGATCACCGAAGCGGGTGCGCTGATCACCCTTTATCTGCCCAGTCGTATCGGCGAACGCTTGTCGGCGTTACATCACGATCACGCCGAAGGCTTCGATGCCCTACTCGGCGACTCTGCCGCAATCCGCACGCTCAAGGCCAGAGCGCAGCGTGTGGCAGCACTGGACGCGCCGCTGCTGATTCAGGGCGAGACCGGCACTGGCAAAGAGCTGGTAGCACGGGCTTGCCACGCCAGCAGCGCCCGCCACGGCGAACCGTTCCTGGCGCTGAACTGCGCAGCGCTCCCGGAAAACCTCGCTGAAAGCGAACTGTTCGGTTACGCCCCCGGAGCCTTTACCGGCGCTCAGCGCGGTGGCAAGCCGGGGCTGATGGAGCTGGCCAACCAGGGCACCGTGTTTCTGGATGAAATCGGCGAAATGTCGCCCTATCTGCAAGCCAAACTGTTGCGGTTTCTAAACGATGGAAGCTTCCGCCGTGTCGGTGGGGATCGGGAAGTCAGGGTCAATGTGCGTATTCTCAGCGCCACCCATCGGGATCTGGAGAAAATGGTCAGTGAAGGGACGTTTCGTGAGGACCTTTTCTACCGTCTCAACGTCCTCAATCTGCAAGTTCCGCCGCTGCGTGAACGAGGCCAGGACATCCTGTTACTGGCCCGCTACTTCATGGAGCAGGCCTGCGCCCAGATTCAGCGGCCGGTCTGCCGGCTTGCACATGGCACCTACCCTGCCCTGCTGGGCAATCGCTGGCCGGGCAATGTACGGCAATTGCAGAACGTGATTTTCCGCGCCGCTGCCATCTGCGAACACACTCAAGTGGATATAGGCGATCTGGACATTGCAGGCACTGCGGTAGCGCGTCAGAACGACAGTTCGATAGACAGCCTTGAACATGCCGTCGAAGCTTTCGAACGGGATCTGCTCGAAAAGCTCTACGCAGACTACCCGTCTACCCGTCAGCTGGCCAACCGCCTGCATACTTCGCACACGGCCATTGCGCACCGCTTGCGAAAATATGGAATTCCCGGCACGCGCTAGTGGATTGACGTCAATCATCTAAATATATTCCGAAAGCTTCATTTAATATCCGATTGGCCGATAACGATCTGGTATGGTCCACAAACCTCTTATCATCCATTTGAGTGGATGTCCGTAAGTGTGATTACGGCCGTGATGGCAGAAAGGTCAGATAGTATCGGGAAGTCATATGCCAGCCCCGCCAGTAGACCGCCCGCTCATCGACGCTCAGTCTCGCGCTGAGAAAATCGTTGAATCTCGCCGTCAGAAAACCCTGCTCAAGACTGGCGCGCTGCAGGACGCCATTTTCAACAGCGCCTATTTCTCCAGCATCGCCACTGACGAACACGGCGTTATTCAGATATTCAATGTCGGTGCCGAACGCATGCTCGGTTACCACTCGGAGGATGTGGTCGACAAAATCACGCCGGCAGACATCTCCGACCCGGCTGAGCTCATCCTTCGCGCGGCAGCACTCAGCCATGAGTTGAACACGCCCATCACGCCAGGCTTTGAGGCATTGGTATTCAAGGCTTCGCGTGGCATCGAAGATATCTACGAACTGACCTACATCCGCAAGGACGGCAGCCGTCTTTCGGCCATGGTGTCAGTCACTTCGCTGCGTGACAGCGCCGAAACCATCATCGGTTATCTGCTGATCGGTACAGATAACACCGCGCGCAAACAGGAGGAGGAAGCTCAGGCCTTGCTGGACCAGCGGTTGCGGGACCAGCAGTTCTATACCCGTTCGCTGATCGAATCGAACATCGATGCGCTGATGATGACTGACCCGCAAGGCATCATTTCCGATGTCAACAAGCAGATGATGGCGCTGACCGGGCGTACCCGGGATGAATTGATCGGCGCGCCCTGCAAGAACTTCTTTACCGATCCGGCGAGTGCCGATGCCGCTATCAAGCGCGTGCTCAGCGAACACAAGGTCAGCGACTATGAACTCACCGTGCGCGCCTACGACGGCACCGAAACCGTCGTGTCCTACAACGCTGCGACTTTTCATGACCGTGACCGCAAACTCAAGGGCGTCTTCGCCGCCGCCCGCGACGTGACCGAGCGCAAACGTTTCGAGCGTACGCTGGAAGAAAAGAACATCGAGCTGGAGCACGCCAGCCATATGAAGTCCGAATTCCTTGCCACCATGTCTCACGAGCTGCGCACGCCGCTCAACGCCGTCATCGGTTTTTCCGAGGCACTCAAGGACGGCATGGTTGGTGACATGACCGATGCCCAGCGGCGCTACATAGGCGATATCTTCAACAGCGGCCAACATCTGCTGTCGCTGATAAACGACATTCTCGACCTGTCCAAGGTCGAAGCCGGAATGATGACGCTGGAGCTTGAACCGGTCGATCTTGACGAACTGTTGAGCAACAGCCTGCTGATCGTTCGCGAGCAGGCGGCTCTGCAACGCATTCAGCTGAAACTGGAAACAGAAGCCGACTTCGGCCGTCTTGAACTGGACCGGCGCAAGACCAAGCAGATTGTCTACAACCTGCTGGCCAACGCAGTGAAATTCAGCGAACCCGGCGGCTGGGTGACGCTGGCTGTTCGTATTGTGCCGTTTGCGCAGGCAGGCCTCATCGAGGGTGACTGGCCAGTATACGGGTTCCCCCTGCCGTCCAGTGACTACGAGCAGTTTCTGGAACTGAGCGTCAGCGACTCGGGAATCGGCATCGCCCAGAGCGATATGAACAAGCTGTTCAAAGCCTTCAGCCAGATAGACAGTGGTCTGGCACGCAAATTCGAGGGCACCGGGCTGGGTCTGGCGATGGTAAAGCAACTGACCGAACTGCATGGCGGCTGCGTTGCCGTTGCCAGCGTAAAGGACCTCGGTGCGCGTTTCGTGGCCTGGCTGCCCATTCGCCCGCTTGAATCCGGAGAGGCGCAATGGCCCAGATCCTGATCATCGAAGACAATGCGGCGAACATGCGCCTGACAGAACTGTTACTGACCAGTGCCGGTCACGGCGTGCTATCGGCAGTCGATGCCGAAACCGGCTTGAAACTGGCCCGCGAGCGTCAGCCGGACCTGATTCTGATGGACATCCATCTGCCGGAAATGGACGGCCTGGCCGCGACAGCGCTGCTGAAGAAAGACGCTGTTACAGCAGCGATTCCAGTGGTTGCACTGACGGCGATGGCGATGAAGGAAGACAAGGAAAAGATCCGCCTGGCGGGCTGCAACGCTTACATCATCAAGCCGTTGCGCTACAAGGAGCTATACCGGGTCATCGACACCCTGCTGGAAAAAAATCTGCCTCAACAGCCCATTACCTGAGCATTCGATATGACCCAGAGCGCCGCAACCATCCTGATTATCGATGACGATGTCCATGTCCGAGACCTGCTGGAAGTTCTGCTGCAGAATCAGGGTTATCGGACGCTGACTGCGGAATCAGGCGAACTAGCGCTGGCAATGGTCGAACAGCAGTCGCCCGACCTGATCCTGCTGGACATCATGATGCCGGGGATGGACGGTTACGAAGTCGCCAGCCGGCTCAAGGCTGGCAAGAGCACCGCCAACATACCGATTATCATGCTCTCGGCACTGGGTGATCAGAGCGCCCGGCTGTCGGGGCTGGAAGCCGGTGCCGAGGAATACCTAAGCAAACCTGTGGACAGCGCCGAACTGTGGCTGCGCGTGCGAAACCTGCTGCGCCTCAAGGCATTCGGCGATTACCTGAAAAGCCACAGCCTGATCCTCGAAGACCAGTTGCAGCAGCGCACAATCGACCTTGAGCGCTTTCGCACAGTGATGGACGCCTCCGAAGACGCGATTTTCCTCATCAACCGCAACACCATGAGCCTGATCGAATTCAACCGCCGGGCATGCCAGTTGCTGGGCTATACCGCCGAGGAGCTGTCGCACAAGACACCCGCCGAGCTGGGCGAAACGTCCATGGAGCAGCTTGAGGTCGTGTATGACCAGATCATTGCCGGCAAAGGCCCCAGCGAACCGCTCGAAACCCAGATTCGCGACAAGAGCGGGCGCGATGTCGAAGTCGAAATTCATCGCCAGGCCTATCGCACCGGCGAGGACTGGGTCATCGTCGGCATCGTGCGCGACATCACCCGGCGCAAGGAAAGCGATCAACGCCTGCTGACCATGGCCCACTACGATACGCTGACCGGTCTGCCCAATCGTGACCTGTTTTTTACCAGCCTGCAGATGGGCTTGACCCAGGCGGCCATCAGCCGCTGGAGGCTGGCGGCGCTGACGGTCAATCTGGACGGTTTCAAGAACATCAATGAAACCTGGGGGCATGTGCTGGGTGACGAGGTGCTTCTGGAAGTGAGCCACCGCCTGTCGGAGTGCCTTAACGCCAGCGACACCCTCGGCCGTGTGGATGGCGATCAATTTGCACTGATCCTGATGCTTCGTGATGGCCAGGCCGATACCCGTCAGACGCTGGACCGCATACGTAACGCATTGCGGTTGCCCTTTGAGATCGAGGGCCAGAGCATTGTCATGACCGCCAGCATTGGCGTTGCTCTCTATCCGGAGGATGGCGAAGACTCACGCGAGCTGATCAAACATGCCTATACCGCGATGAACAGCGCCAAAAAAATGGGCCCGGACACCTACCGGTTCTATACAGCGCAGATGAATGCCGACGTCTCGGCGCGCCTGGACCTTGAAGCGGCTTTACGCGACGCCGTACAAAAGCAGGCTTTCGAAATTGTCTACCAACCCAAGCTGAACCTGAACGATAACCGGGTATGCGGGCTTGAAGCGCTGCTGCGCTGGCCACGCCCTGGCCAGACTGGCGTTTCGCCCGCCGTATTCGTGCCTGTGCTGGAAAGCCTGGGTCTGATCGGTGAAGTCGGCAATTGGGTCGTCGACAGCGTCTGTGCCCAGATTGCGAAATGGCAACGTGCCGGACTGGGGTCGTTTCAGGTAGCAGTCAATATTTCCGGGCAACAGATTTCCAGCAGCAGCCTGGTGGCCGACATTCGTCAGGCACTCGAGAAACACAAGGTTGCGCCGGAATGGCTGGAGGTCGAACTGACGGAAAGCTCGTTGATGGAAAACACCTCCCACACCATCGCCACCCTGGGAACCCTGCGGACCAATGGCGTGAGCATTTCCATCGACGATTTCGGCACTGGCTATTCAAGTCTGGCGTACCTGCGCCGATTCCCTATCGACAAGCTTAAAATCGATATCGCATTCATTCGCGAGGTAACCAGCAACCCACAGGACGCGGCCATTGCCAGAGCCATCATCGAACTGGCTCACAGCCTCGACCTGCAGGTTATCGCTGAGGGGGTGGAAACACCCGAGCAACTGGCGTTCCTGCGCGAAAACCATTGCGATCAAATCCAGGGTTATCTGATCAGCAAGCCGCTGCCACTTGAAGAGCTCGAAGTATTTCTGCGCTCACCGGCACACCGCGTCGGGTAACACGGCATGATCGGCACAGGCGGTGCCGTTCATGCATTTTTGAAGGAGTTCGCTGCATGCGGTGTTTGCAAGCTGTACTTTTAGGGATGCTAAGTGTGGCGAGCCTGGTCCAGGCGCAAACGTCCAACGATGCCGGGCTGATCGAGGACACTGCGTCCGCCAGCGCAGCTGCCCCGGCCAGCGAAGCACGAGGCGTGCTGCGGGCGACCAATCAGGCGGTGCTTGCCAGCGAGTTGTCTGGCCGTATTACTGACCTGCCTTTCCAGGAAGGCGAGTCGTTCAACAAGGGCGATACCCTGGCGCGCTTCGACTGCTCGGCCTATCAGGCTCAGCTCAATGCCGCGCAGGCGGCCAGCCGTGGTGCCAGCGAAGAACTGGCGCACAACCGGCAACTGGCGGCGCTCAACTCGGTGGGCCGCTTCGAGGTGGCTCGCGCCGAAGCGAAGCTTTCCGAAACTCAGGCGCAGTCCGGCGTCTATCAGGTACAGATCAAACGCTGCAGCGTCAGTGCGTCCAGCAGTGAAAGCGTCGAGACCGGCACCCAGTCCCTCGAACCGTCGACCTCGCAGGACCGCAGCCGTCGCGTCGCTGACCTGACCATGGTGTGGAACGTGCTCGACTTCGGTGTCAGCTACATCAGCGCCAAGCAGCAAGGCGATCAGCGCCTGATCGTTCAGGAACGCCGCCGCAAGGTGATCAACACCATCGTTCAGGACGTACGTTCAGCCTATTGGCGCGCCGTCGCTGCCGAACGCATGCTCAAGCAGATCGACAGCCTGATGGTCCGCGTCGAAAAAGCCCAGGGCAACAGCCAGCAAATGAGCCAGCAGCGGGTGGGTGATCCGGTGCAGGCACTGGGTTATCAGCGCTCGCTGATCCAGGCAACGCGCCAGCTCGAAGAGCAGCGCAAGGCACTTTCACTGGCCAAGACTGAACTGGCCACCCTGATCAATCTGCCGCTGGGCACGGATCTGAAGCTGGCAACGCCGGACGATTACTCGATTCCGGAGCTCAAGGTCGATATGGCGCGTCTGGAAACCGAAGCGCTGGCCAGTCGTCCCGAACTGCGCGAACAGGATTACCAAACCCGCATCAGCTCGGCCGAAACCCGCAAGGCGATGCTGCGCATGCTGTCCGGCCTGGAGTTCTCGGCTGGTGGCCATTACGACAGCAACTCGTTTCTGGTCAACGACAAATGGGCCGATCTGGGCGTAAAAGTCACCTGGAACCTTTTCAACGTGCTGTCGGCACCTGCCGCCATTGACGTGGCCAAAGCCGGTGAAGAAGTCGCTACCGCGCGTCGTCAGGCGATGTCCATCGCCGTACTGGCCCAGCTCTACGTGGCAAATGCCAACTACAATGAAGCACTGCGCCAGTTCAAGACCAGTCAACAGCTGTCGAGCATCGACAGCCAGATCGTCGGCCAGCTGCGTAATCGTTATCAGGCAGCCGGTCTGGGCGAACTGGACCTGATTTAGGGCGAACTGAACACGCTGCAGGCTGATCTGCGTCGCGACCTGGCGTATGCCGATCTGCGCAATGCTTATGGGCAGATTTTTGCCAGTGCCGGCCTGGATCCGCTGCCGTCCGAGCTCTCGTCGACCAAGGTGCAGGCTATTGAAGTGGCGCTGGACGCGCGTGAATCCCAGTGGGAAGCGGGCAATATTTCAGTAGCGGCGACCGCGCCCAAGCCTTGATCCCGCCCCATGAATGAACACCCGGCCAGCGCCTGTGCGCTGGCCGAGTGCAGTAAGGCCATCCCACCGCAACGAAATCGTTCCATCGTAACGATTTCGCTCCAAGGCACTTAACCTCGCTTGAACCAAGGCCTTGATCAGGCAAGCATTTTCAAATGCCCACCGGGTGTATCGATTTCGCTACACACGTACTTGATCCGCGACCACGAAAACAATCTAAATCATTGTTTTAAATCAAAAAATAAAACATGGCCGCTAAATTGCTATGCCATAGCTCATATCACTCGCGCTCTGCGCGAGCCCTGTTCTCCAAGGAGTCTGTATGAGCGAGTTGCGATTCACTGTTGACCATGAATGGCTGCGTGCCGAAGCCGACGGCAGCGTTACGGTCGGCATAACGCCCTATGCACAAGAGTCGCTGGGCGATGTGGTCTTCGTGCAGCTCCCGGATATGCAGGCCTACACTCAACACGCTGAAGTGTCGGTGGTGGAGTCGGTGAAGGCCGCCAGCAGCATCAATATGCCGCTGGACGGTGAAGTCGTCGAGGTCAATTCCGCCCTCGACGCTACACCCGAGCTGGTCAATGAAGACGCTCTCGGTGCAGGCTGGTTCTTTCGTTTCATTCCACAGGATGCCGACGCCATCCACGGCCTGCTGGATCAGGACGCCTACGACCGCCTGATCAAAGCCAACGCCCAAGCCTGAGGAGCAAGCCATGACTGACCGTATCGAACTGACAACTGCCAACGAATTCATTGCCCGTCACATCGGTCCGCGCGCCGCCGACGAACAGGCCATGCTGCAAACATTGGGTTTCGACTCCATCGAAGCCTTGAGCGAAAGCGTCATCCCGGAAAGCATCAAGGGCACCAGCGTTCTGAGCCTGCCCGCCGGGCAGAGCGAAGCCGACGCACTGGCGTCCATCAAGGCCATCGCCAGCAAGAATCAACTGTTCAAAACCTACATTGGCCAGGGTTACTACAACACTCATACACCGGCACCCATCCTGCGCAACCTGCTGGAAAATCCGGCCTGGTACACCGCCTACACCCCCTATCAGCCAGAGATTTCACAAGGCCGTCTGGAGTCGTTGCTCAATTTCCAGACGCTGATCAGTGATCTCACCGGCCTGCCGATTGCCAACGCCTCTTTGCTGGACGAAGCGACCGCCGCCGCCGAAGCGATGACCTTCTGCAAACGGTTGAGCAAAAACAAGGGCAGCCAGCAATTTTTTGCCTCAAGCCATTGCCATCCGCAGACCCTCGACGTCTTGCGCACCCGCGCCGAGCCGCTGGGCATCACCGTGGTTGTAGCCGATGAAGCCGAGCTGGGCGATGTCAGCGATTACTTCGGCGCGTTGCTGCAATACCCGGCCAGCAATGGTGATGTGTTCGATTACCGCGATCTGGTCGAGCGCTTCCACGGCGCCAATGCGCTGGTGGCCGTCGCTGCCGACCTGCTGGCCCTGACGCTGCTGACCCCGCCAGGTGAGTTTAGCGCTGACGTTGCCATTGGCAGCGCACAACGCTTTGGCGTGCCACTGGGCTTCGGCGGCCCGCACGCGGCGTACTTCTCGACCCGCGATGCCTTCAAGCGCGACATGCCGGGCCGCCTGGTCGGCGTGTCGGTAGACCGTCACGGCAAGCAGGCCCTGCGCCTGGCCATGCAGACCCGCGAGCAGCATATTCGTCGCGAGAAAGCCACCAGCAACATTTGCACTGCACAAGTGCTGCTGGCCAACATTGCCAGCATGTACGCCGTCTACCACGGTCCACGTGGTCTGACCCAAATTGCCCAGCGCGTTCACCGGTTGACCGCAATTCTTGCCGAAGGCCTGAGCGAGCTGGGCCTGAAGGCCGAGCAGGCATTCTTCTTCGACAGCCTGACCCTGAACACCGGCAACAGGACCGATGCACTGCATGCTGCGGCGCGCGCAAGGCACATCAACCTGCGTGAAATCGACGGTCAGCACCTGGGGCTTTCACTGGACGAGACCACCTCGCAGTCGGCGGTCGAAACGCTGTGGGAAATCTTCGTCAGCGACGGCCAGAGCTTGCCGGACTTCGCCGCGCTGGCAGCCAGCGTTCAGTCGCGCCTGCCTGCTGCGCTGTTGCGCCAGACGGCAATTCTCAGCCACCCGGTGTTCAACCGCTATCATTCCGAAACAGAGCTGATGCGTTACCTGCGCAAGCTGGCCGACAAGGACCTGGCACTGGACCGCACCATGATTCCACTGGGCTCGTGCACCATGAAGCTCAACGCCGCCAGCGAAATGATCCCGGTGACCTGGGCCGAATTCGGCAACCTGCACCCCTTCGCCCCAGCCGAGCAAAGTGCCGGGTATCAGCAACTGACCGACGAGCTGGAGGCCATGCTCTGTGCGGCTACCGGATACGACGCGATCTCGCTGCAACCGAACGCAGGCTCTCAAGGTGAATATGCCGGTTTGCTGGCTATCCGCGCTTATCACCAGAGCCGTGGCGATGAGCATCGTGATATCTGCCTGATCCCTTCGTCGGCCCACGGCACCAACCCGGCCACTGCCAACATGGCCGGCATGCGTGTGGTGGTCACTGCCTGCGATGCGCGCGGCAACGTCGATATCGAAGACCTGCGGGCCAAGGCCGTTCAGCATCGCGATCAGCTTGCAGCCATCATGATCACCTACCCGTCGACCCACGGTGTATTCGAAGAAGGCATCCGCGAAATCTGCGGCATCGTTCATGACAATGGCGGTCAGGTGTACATCGACGGCGCAAACATGAACGCCATGGTCGGCCTGTGTGCACCGGGCAAGTTCGGCGGCGACGTCTCGCACCTCAACCTGCACAAGACCTTCTGCATCCCGCACGGCGGCGGCGGCCCGGGTGTCGGCCCGATTGGCGTCAAATCCCACCTCGCCCCGTTCATGCCGGGCCACGCACGCATGGAGCGCAAGGAGGGCGCGGTCTGCGCGGCACCGTTCGGCAGTGCCAGCATTCTGCCGATCACCTGGATGTATATCCGCATGATGGGCGGCGAAGGCCTGAAGCGCGCTTCGCAGCTGGCGATCCTCAACGCCAACTACATTTCGCGCCGCCTGGAAGAGCACTACCCGGTGCTGTACACCGGCACCAACGGTCTGGTTGCGCACGAATGCATCCTCGACCTGCGTCCGATCAAGGACAGTAGCGGCATCAGCGTCGATGATGTGGCAAAGCGCCTGATCGACTTCGGCTTTCATGCCCCGACCATGTCGTTCCCGGTGGCCGGGACGTTGATGATCGAGCCGACCGAGAGTGAGTCCAGAGAAGAACTGGACCGTTTCTGCGACGCCATGATCAAGATCCGTGAAGAAATCCGCGCAGTTGAAAACGGCACGCTGGACAAGGAAGACAATCCGCTGAAGAACGCGCCGCACACCGCTGCCGAAATCGTTGGCCAGTGGAGCCATCCTTACAGCCGCGAACAGGCGGTGTATCCGGTTGATTCGCTGATCGAGAACAAGTACTGGCCTCCGGTCGGACGTGTCGACAACGTTTTCGGCGACCGTAATCTGGTCTGCGCCTGCCCGTCCATCGAGAGCTATCAGGAAGCCTGATAGCCCGTGCTGCGGGACTGCCTGCATATACTCGGTTGCGAGTGCAGGCAGTACCGCTCTGCATGGCACGCTCAACAAGGAATTGAACATGTCTACAGAATCACTGCTGACCACTCCCCTGCACGCCCTTCACCGCGAACTTGGCGCGAAGATGGTGCCCTTCGCCGGTTACGACATGCCCGTGCAATACCCGGCGGGCGTAATGAAAGAACACTTGCACACCCGTGCGCAGGCCGGCTTGTTCGATGTCTCGCACATGGGCCAGATTCGCCTCACCGGCGCAGAAGCGGCCAGGGCGCTGGAGACGCTGGTACCGGTGGATATCCTTGATTTGCCGGTGGGCATGCAGCGTTATGCAATGTTCACCAGCGAGACCGGCGGCATTCTCGATGACCTGATGGTCGCCAATCTCGGCAATGACCAACTGATGCTGGTGGTCAATGCGGCCTGCAAGGACCAGGACCTCGCCCACCTGTGCAAGCATCTGGCCGGGCACTGCAAGATCGAGCCGCTGTTTGAAGAGCGCGCTCTGCTCGCACTACAGGGGCCGGCCGCTGTTACGGTGCTGGCACGCCTTGCCCCGGAAGTAGCCAAGATGACGTTCATGCAGTTCGCCAGCGTCAAGCTGCTGGGCGTTCAGTGCTACGTCAGTCGCTCGGGCTATACCGGCGAAGACGGCTATGAAATTTCAGTGCCGGCCGACCAGGCTGAAGCCCTTGCGCGCCGCCTGCTGGAAGAGCCGGAAGTTGCCCCGATCGGCTTGGGCGCACGTGACTCGCTGCGACTGGAAGCGGGCCTTTGCCTGTACGGTCATGACATGGACACGCAGACCTCGCCGGTCGAGGCCAGTCTGCTGTGGGCCATTTCCAGAGTACGCCGCGCCGACGGTGCGCGTGCAGGCGGCTTCCCGGGAGCCGAGCAGATCTTCGCCCAGCAACAGAAGGGTGTAGAAAAAAAACGTGTCGGCCTGCTTCCCCAAGAGCGAACGCCAGTGCGCGAAGGCACAGAAATTGTCGATGAACAGGGCACTGTAATAGGCACTGTCTGCAGTGGCGGTTTTGGCCCCACACTGGCCGGCCCGCTTGCCATGGGTTACTTGCACAATAATTACACCGCGCTGGAGACACTCGTCTGGGCAGTGGTACGTGGCAAAAGAGTACCTATGCGTGTTGCAAAAATGCCTTTCGTTGCGCAACGTTACTTCCGCGGTTAAACAACGGCGTCAAAAAAACAGCAACACTTCTGTGGTGTGGGAACGCTGTTCCACGTCAATGTTTCGGCAGTGTTTCAACCGAGTGAACAGTCTTTTCCATATGCAAAAAATGCACCTATAAAGTGCAAAATGTTATGAAGGATCAAGCACCGTGCACTGCGTGCAAACACGCAGTGCATAAGGCTCAACCCCCCGGAAACAGGGTGCAAGACAGGGGGGTTGTATTTGTAACTAGAGTTGGCGTAGAGTTTCCGGACTGTGTTTGCAAGGGTCGCCGAATCTGGACCTGGGCAGTAGCTCTAGGTTTGCTACAACCCGTTCTACGTTTCTTACTTCCTGCAACCAGCCCCAGTGCTCTTTCGCGTGAAAGAGGCTGTCACCAATTCAAGTCAAGCGTCAAGGAAATAAGAAAATGGCTGAACGTCAGAGCGGTACCGTCAAGTGGTTCAACGACGAAAAAGGGTTTGGTTTTATCACTCCTGAGAGCGGGCCGGATCTGTTCGTACACTTCCGCGCCATCCAGGGTAACGGCTTCAAGAGCCTGAAAGAAGGCCAGAAAGTTACCTTCGTTGCAGTGCAGGGCCAGAAAGGCATGCAGGCTGACGAAGTTCAAGCCGAAGCCTGATCACACACTCGCGTACGTGCAAAAAAGCCTCTGGCAGCGATGCCAGAGGCTTTTTTTGCACGCACTGAAACCTGAACGGCGGTTGCCGCCCATGAAAAAGCCGACTCAAAGTCGGCTTTTTCAGGATCACCATACGACGCTATCCGGCACGGCGCAACAGGAGTATCCCTGCCAGCGCGCATGCTGCGGCAGGCAGCAACACCGCCAGCAACGGCGGGAAGCCGAACAGCAAACTCGACGGACCGAGCAGGTCCTGGATGATGCGGAAGGTGAAACCGACCACCACGCCCGTGAACACACGCTGCCCCAGCGTGACTGAACGCAACGGACCGAAGATGAACGATATCGCCATCAGCACCAGAGCGACTGTCACAGCCGGTTGCAAGACCTTGGTCCAGAACGCCAGCCAGTAGCGTCCATTGCTCAAGCCCTGATCGGCCAGATAATGCGCGTAGTTCCAGAGACCGCTGATCGAGAGCGACTCCGGCGGCATGATGACCGTGCTCAGCAGTTGCGGGCTCAACGCCACATCCCAACGCTCGACCGGCGTATTGATGACTTCGGTGCGGCCTTCATTAAAGTGCGTGGTGCTGACGTCCTTCAACTCCCAGTAATCGGTCTTGAAGTTGGCCTCTTTGGCGAAGCTGGACGTCAGCATGTGGCGTTGATCGTCGAAACGATAGCGTGTCACGCCAAGCATCAGACCATTGGGCTGGACGGTGTTGATGTGGATGAATTCATCACCTTGACGGTGCCACAGACCGTGCCTGGCGCTCTGCGCATCACCGGACCCCTGAGCCAGCGAGCGCGCGGCCTGAGCCTGGTTCTCGGCGTAGGGAGCAACGTACTCGCCGACCAGCACGCCGGCGATCATCAGCAGCAGCATAGGCTTCATGACTGCCCAGACGATGCGCCCGATGGATACCCCCGCAGCGCGCATGATGGTCAGTTCACTGCTGCTGGCCAGCGTACCCAGACCAATCAGGCAGCCGATCAGGGCCGCCATCGGCAAGGTGTCGTAAACGCGGCGCGGCGCAGTCATCATCACGTAGCTGAGCGCATCTGCCAGCGTGTAGGTATCGCTGATATCACCCATCTCGTCGATGAACGCGAACAGCGAAACCAGGCCAAGAATGATCCCCAGGACCGCGAGAATTGCCAGAAGAACGCTTTTACCGATGTATCGATCAAGCTTGACCACGAGTCACCTCCGTGACGCTGCGACGACTCGCCATCTTCAGACGCAGAGGCTCCCAATAGAACAACACAAGACCGATGGCCAGGTAGATGGCGTGCACCCACCACATGCCCAGACTGAGCGGCAGCTTGCCCTTCTCCAGCGAACTGCGCACCGAGATCAGAATGGCCAGATAAGACATGTACAGAAGGATCGCCGGCAATAGCTTCAGATAACGGCCCTGACGCGGATTGACGCGCGACAGCGGAATGGCCATCAACGTCACGATGAACACTGACAAAGGCAGCGAAATACGCCACTGCAATTCAGCCACGGAACGCGGCGCGTTACTGCCGAACAGCTCGCTGGTGGGGATGGCTTCACGGTCAGTGATTTCTTCGCTGATTTCCGGTTTGGGCAGCATCGCGCCGTAGGTGTCGTACTTGATCACGCGATAATCGGCTGCACCCGGATTGCCATCGTAGCGATAGCCGTTTTCGAGTATCAGGAAGCGACTGCCATTGGGCCTGACCTCCTGATGGCCCTTCTCCGCCACCAGCACGGTGATGCCGTTGTCCTTGCTCTTGTCGCTGGACATGCGTTTTTCGGAGATGAACACACCAGCCAGTTGCGAGCGGTCTTCCGACAGTTCCTTGGTGTAGGTGATACGGGTCCCGTCACGCAGCGCCTGAAAACGGCCGGGTACCAGCGTGTCGAACTCGGTCATGGCATCCTGCTGATTGATCAGCAGCGAAAACTGGGTAGCGCCCTGGGGAGCCAGACTGAAGCTCAGCCAGGCAACCAGCAGTCCGACCAGCGTGGCAGGCCCCATGGTAATGGCAAGTAACCGCTGCTGACTCATGCCGGTGGCGGCCAGCACGGTCATTTCACTTTCCAGATACAGGCGTCCGTAAGCCATCAGGATGCCGAGGAACAGGCCCAGCGGCAGGATGACCTGCAGGAAACCCGGCAGGCGGAACCCCATGATCATGAACAGCACGCCTGGATCGAGCGCACCGGACGCGGCCTGCGCAAGGTATTTGATGAAGCGTCCGCTCATGATGAACACCAGCAGCACGGCGCTGACCGCGCTCAAGGTAAGCAGCACTTCTCGGGACAGATAACGGAAGACAATCAAACCAGACACTCCAGAGTTGTCAGGCTCAGGCAGCCAAACAGGGAAAAATTGTGAGCCACGGCAACCACAGATTCACGCCGGCAAATGGCGTGGGCATCAAAAAATATGCGGCATTATCCTGTGATTGTGTGTTTCTGTCACTGCGCGCCGGGGATAGTTCGCACATACACGCAAAGCAGGCGGCTTTGCGGGGTTGTCAGCAGTCGTGCAGCGGGGTCAAACTGCAAGGCTTATCGCGGGTATCGTCCTGGAAAACACTCAGGCCATGCCGCGTACATCATTTATATTGCGACTCTCATCGTCTATTCGGGGACCCCACATGGAATTGGTTGTTAAAAGCGTAAGCCCAGAAACCTTGAAAACCGCAACGCTGGTGGTCACCGTCGGCGAAAGCCGCGTACTGGCGGGAGCTGCTCAGGCTGTCGATGTCCTCAGCGGCGGAGCCATCTCGCTGATCCTGAAACGCGGCGACCTGGCGGGCAAGGTCGGTCAGAGTCTGCTGTTGCACAACCTGCCCAACATCAAGGCCGAGCGCGTGCTGCTGATCGGCATCGGCAAGGAAGGCGAACTGTCGGACCGTCAATTGAAAAAAGTCGTCGGCGCGGCGCTGTCATGCCTCAAGGGCCTGGGCGGCACCGACGCAGCAATTGCTATCGATGACCTGTCGGTTAAGAACCGCGATACGTACGGCATGGCTCGCCTGCTGGTCGAGGCTCTGGCGGACGGCGAATACGTCTTCGACCGCTTCAAGACTCAGAAAGCCGACGTTCGCGCCCTGAAAAAAATCACCCTGCTGACCGACAAAGTCCGCACAGCCGACGTCGAGCGCGCGTCCACTCACGCTCGGGCCATCGCTACCGGCATGGCATTGACCCGCGACCTGGGCAATCTGCCACCGAACATCTGCCACCCGACCTACCTGGGCGAAGAAGCCAAGGCCCTGGGCAAGGCGCACAAGAATCTGAAAGTGGAAATCCACGACGAGAAGAAGCTGGCCGAACTGGGCATGGGCTCTTTCCTCGCAGTCGCTCAGGGCAGCGCCCAGCCTCCTCGCCTGATCGTCATGAACTATCAAGGTGCCAAAAAAGGCGACCAGCCTTTTGTGCTGGTCGGTAAAGGCATCACGTTCGACACCGGCGGCATCAGCATCAAGCCTGCTTCGGGCATGGACGAGATGAAATTCGACATGTGCGGTGCTGCCAGCGTCTTCGGCACCCTGCGCGCCGTACTGGAATTGAAGTTGCCGATCAATCTGGTGTGTATTCTGGCCTGCGCCGAGAACATGCCGAGCGGCACCGCGACACGTCCCGGCGACATCGTCACCACCATGAGTGGGCAAACGGTCGAAATCCTCAACACCGACGCCGAAGGCCGTCTGGTGCTGTGCGACGCACTGACCTACGCCGAACGCTTCAAGCCAAAGGCGGTCATCGACATCGCGACCCTGACCGGCGCATGCGTGGTTGCGCTGGGCGGCCACACTTCCGGCCTGCTGGGCAACAACGACGCACTGATCAACCAGTTGCTCGACGCGGGCAAACAGGCGGATGACCGTGCCTGGCAGCTGCCGCTGTTCGATGAGTACCAGGAGCAGCTCGACAGCCCGTTCGCCGACATCGCCAACATCGGTGGCCCGAAAGGCGGCACCATCACGGCGGCCTGCTTCCTGTCGCGCTTCACCAAGGCCTATGACTGGGCTCATCTGGACATTGCCGGCACTGCATGGCTGAGCGGCGGCAAGGAAAAAGGCGCCACTGGACGCCCGGTTCCACTGCTGACCCAATACCTGCTCGATCGCGCCGGCGTATAAGAACAAGCCCTGGCGTATCGGCTTTGCGGTCGATACGCCACAGGCTCTGGAACCCACATGACTCAAGTCGATTTTTACATCCTGCCCAGCGCAGACCCTGCGGCTCGCCTGGATTTCGCCTGCAAGCTCACGGAAAAGGCCTGGCGTCTGGGTCACAAGGTCTATCTGCATTGCAGCGATGCAGCACAGCGTGAAGACCTCGATGCCCGGCTCTGGCGTTTCAGGGGCGAAGTGTTTCTGCCCCACGGCGAAGCCGAGAGCGATACCGATGCCCCGGTGGTGCTAGGGCTGGGTGACGACTCGGGGGCTCACGACGACCTGCTGGTCAACCTCGACCTGAGCATTCCGACCTTCTTCAAACGTTTCGCCCGTGTGGCGGAAGTCGTTGTCGAGGACCCGGCCATACGCCTTGCCGCACGCGAGAGTTTCCGTTCCTACCGTGAACAGGGCTATCCTCCGCAAGATCACCGACTGCAGCGTCTTTGAGGACACGATGGATACTTCAAAAAAAGCTGAATCCGCGCATTTGCTCAACGATCTGGAATCGATCCGCCAACTGCTCGGCGATGACCCCGCACATTCCCCGCTGCCTAACGACCCGGCCCGTCCGGAAGGACAGATCCCTCTGTTGTTCGATGTGGTCGGCACTCGCCCCGACAGCGTGCATCAGCCGGACTTCGACGAAGACGATATCCCGACGCTGACACCTGATATCCATGCAGCCCCCGCCCCGCAGGTGCAGCAGGCGGCCGAGTCTCAAGCGCTACCCAACCCCGAGACATTGCTGCACCTGGACAGCGAACTGCGCGCCGCCGCGCAATTGATCATGCAGGACGTGATTGCCGACTTCGCCCCGCATATCGAAAACGAAATCAAACGTCGGCTGGAGGCAAGGCTGGAGCGGCTATTGGCGCAGCAGCAGAAGTGAGGTTTCTGGCCGGGGACCTGCTTCCTGGTTAAATGGATACTTTGTCGGCGAGTATCCAGTGGCGAGCGTATCAGGGCAGCCAACGCCCCTTGGCCCACTTGCCGCCTGCTGACAGATCTGCCAGTTGTGGCCCGGCACTTATGGCTTGTCGCTGGCCGCAAGGGCTATACTTGCCGGTTTCCGAATCAATGCCACAGGTTCCCGCCGCGCATGGACAAGACTTACCAGCCGCACGCCATCGAAACTTCCTGGTACCAGACCTGGGAGTCCGAGAACTACTTCGCTCCGCAAGGCGTGGGTGACTCGTACACCATCATGATCCCGCCGCCGAACGTCACCGGCAGCCTGCACATGGGCCACGGCTTCAATAACGCGATCATGGACGCCCTGATCCGTTTCCGCCGCATGCAGGGTCGCAACACGCTGTGGCAACCAGGCACCGACCACGCCGGTATCGCTACGCAGATGCTGGTGGAGCGTCGACTTGAAGCGCAAGGCGTCAGCCGTCACGAGCTGGGTCGCGAAAAGTTTCTGGACAAGATCTGGGAATGGAAAGCCGAGTCAGGCGGCAACATCAGCCGTCAGATCCGCCGTCTGGGTTCATCCGTCGACTGGAGCCGCGAGCGCTTTACCATGGACGACGGCCTGTCCGACGCAGTCAAGGAAGCCTTCGTGCGCCTGCATGAAGACGGCCTTATTTACCGTGGCAAGCGCCTGGTCAACTGGGACACCAAGCTGCACACCGCCATTTCCGACCTCGAAGTGGAGAACCACGACGAGAAAGGCCATCTTTGGAACCTGCGTTATCCACTGGCCGACGGCGCGAAAACCGCCGAAGGTCTGGATTACCTGATCGTTGCCACCACGCGTCCGGAAACCATGCTCGGTGACGCCGCCGTGGCGGTGAACCCGCAGGACGAACGCTATCAGGCACTGATCGGCAAATTCGTCGAACTGCCGCTGGTAGGCCGTCGCATCCCGATCATCGCTGACGACTATTGCGACCCCGAATTCGGCACCGGCTGCGTGAAAATCACCCCGGCGCACGACTTCAACGACTATGAAGTCGGCAAGCGTCATAACCTGCCGCTGCTGAACATTTTCGACAAGAACGCCACCGTGCTTTCGAGCGCTCAGGTTTTCAACCTTGACGGCACGCTGAACGAAACCGTTGACGGCAGCCTGCCGGCAGACTACGCCGGTCTGGACCGTTTCGAAGCGCGCAAGCAGATCGTTGCAGCGTTCGATGCAGCCGGCCTGCTGGTCAGCGTCGACGATCACGCCCTGAAGGTGCCGAAAGGCGACCGGTCCGGCACGATCATCGAACCATGGCTGACCGATCAGTGGTACGTCTCTACCAAGCCATTGGCCGAACCTGCTATCGCTGCGGTCGAAGATGGCCGTATCGCCTTCGTGCCCAAACAATACGAAAACATGTACTTCTCATGGATGCGCGACATTCAGGACTGGTGCATCAGCCGTCAGCTCTGGTGGGGCCACCGCATTCCGGCCTGGTACGATGAGTCCGGCAAGGTGTATGTCGGTCGCGACGAAGCCGAAGTACGGGCCAAGAACAATCTGGGCCCGGAAATCGCGCTGCAGCAGGACAACGACGTACTCGACACCTGGTTCAGCTCGGGCCTGTGGACCTTCTCCACACTCGGCTGGCCGGAAAAGACCAAGGCACTGGAGACCTTCCACTCCACCGACGTGCTGGTCACCGGTTTCGACATCATTTTCTTCTGGGTCGCCCGGATGATCATGCTCACCCTGCATCTGGTGAAGAACGAGGACGGCACGCCGCAAGTCCCGTTCAAGACTGTCTATGTGCACGGCCTGGTGCGTGATGGCCAGGGCCAGAAAATGTCCAAGTCCAAGGGCAACGTCCTTGATCCGCTGGATATCGTCGACGGTATCGACCTCGAGACGCTGGTGCAGAAACGCACCAGCGGCCTGATGCAACCGCAACTGGCGAAAAAGATCGAGAAGCAGACCCGTCAGGAATTCGCCGACGGCATCGCCAGCTACGGCACCGATGCCCTGCGTTTTACTTTTTGCTCACTGGCGTCCACCGGTCGCGACATCAAGTTCGACATGGGCCGCGTCGAAGGCTACCGCAACTTCTGCAACAAGATCTGGAACGCCGCGCGCTACGTGCTGGACAAAGGTGAAGACTGCGGTCAGAACGGCGAAGCTGTCGAACTGTCGCTGGCCGATCGCTGGATCATCTCGCAACTGCAACGTACCGAAGCCGAAGTGACCCGCCAGCTGGATCAGTTCCGCTTCGACCTCGCCGCTCAGGCGTTGTACGAATTTATCTGGAACCAGTATTGCGACTGGTATCTGGAGCTGTCCAAGCCTGTGCTGTGGGACGAGACCGCACCGGTCGAACGTCAACGCGGCACACGCCGCACGCTGGTTCGCGTACTGGAAGTCGCACTGCGCCTCGCGCACCCGTTCATGCCGTTCATCACTGAAGAAATCTGGCAGCGTCTCGCGCCGCTGGCAGGTGTCGAAGGCAAGACCATCATGCTGCAACCCTGGCCGGTGGCCAATGAAGCACGCATCGATCAGGCCGCCGAAGACGACATCGAGTGGCTCAAAGGCCTGATGCTGGCGGTGCGTAACATCCGCGGCGAAATGAACATCGGTCCCGGCAAGCCGCTGCAACTGTTCCTCAAGAACGCCAGTGCCGAGGATCAACGCCGCCTGAGCGAAAACGATTACCTGCTCAAGAAGCTCGCCAAGCTCGAATCCATGACCGTATTGACCGAGGGTGCAGAAGCACCGCTGTCGGCCACTGCGCTGGTGGGCGACATGGAGGTCCTGGTGCCGATGGCCGGGCTTATCGACAAGGCAGCCGAACTGGCGCGTCTGGACAAGGAAATCCAGCGTCTGCAAGGTGAAGTGCAACGCGTCGGCGGCAAGCTGTCCAACGCAGCCTTCGTCGACAAGGCACCGCCTGAAGTCATCGCCAAGGAACGCGCCAAGCTGACCGAGGCCGAACAGGCACTGGGCAAGCTGGCAGAGCAGCACGCACGCATCGCCAGCCTCTAAGGTGGCCGCAAAGCCAGCCCGAACATGGGCTGGCTTTTTGTTATCTGAACATTCGCACCCGACACTACGGCTGAACATCGACCCCATGACCGATACCCGCAAACCACCACGCAAAAAGCCTCAGCGGCCAGCCAGACCGGTTGTGCCGCGTGAAAAGGCCACCTTGCACCCGCGCAATCGTCATCAGGGCCATTACGATTTTCCGAAGCTGATCAAATCCAGTCCCGAACTGGCAGCGTTCGTGATCCTCAATCCGTACGGCAAGGAAAGCATCGACTTCGCCGATCCGCAGGCAGTGCGCGTGTTCAATCGCGCTCTGCTCAAGGCGTTTTATGGCATTGCCCACTGGGACATCCCGGCCGATTACCTGTGCCCGCCCATACCGGGGCGTGCGGACTATCTACACTTCCTCGCCGACTTGCTGGCAGAGGACAACGAGGGCGTGATTCCGCGGGGGCCGTCTACCAAGGCACTGGATATTGGCACCGGTGCCAACTGCATTTATCCCCTGCTGGGGCACAGCGACTATGGCTGGCAATTCGTCGGCTCGGACATCGACAGCACGGCCATTGCCGCGGCGACCACCATTGTCAAAGCCAACGGCCTGCAAAAGGCCATCAGCGTGCGCCGGCAGGGCAATCGCAAGCAGATCCTGCTTGGGCTGCTCGACAGTGACGAACGCTTCCACGTGAGCCTCTGCAACCCGCCCTTCCATGCTTCGCTTGATGAGGCCCAGCGTGGCAGCCAGCGCAAATGGCGCGCGCTGGGCAAGGCTGATCCCAAGCGTAAGCTTCCGGTACTCAACTTCGGCGGGCAGTCTCAGGAGTTGTGGTGCGAAGGTGGCGAGATCGGCTTCGTGACCCAGTTGATCCAGGAAAGCGCAAGATTGCCGGATCAGGTGGGGTGGTTCAGTACCCTTGTGTCCAAGGCATCCAACCTGCCGCCAATTCAGAGCGCCCTGAAAAAAGCCGGCGCGCTTGAAGTAAAGGTAGTGGAAATGGGTCAGGGCCAGAAGCAAAGCCGTTTTGTGGCCTGGACGTTTCTCGACAAGGCACAGCGCGCGCAGCGTTGACTGAAACGCTCCGCGTGATGAACGCTAGACATCCACAACACCAGGCGCCCACAAAAAAGCCGTGCCCGGTTAACCGGTGCACGGCTTTTTACAGCAAGCGGGTGCTTACTTGTTGATCGAGTCGGTCAGCACTTTGGCTGGTACGAACTTGATAACTTTCTTGGCAGCGATTTCGATGGCAGCGCCAGTCGAAGGGTTGCGGCCAGTGCGAGCCGGACGCTCTGCAACTTTCAGTTTACCGATACCTGGCAAAGTGATTTCCACGCCGTTTTCCAGTTGGTCGGCAACAATTTGGCCCAATTGCTCAAGAGCATTACGCGCAGTAGTTTTTGGCGCGTCGATAGCTTCAGCGATATCGGCGATCAATTGGTCTTTAGTAAGAGCCATGGTGGTGTTCCTTCCCTATCAAATTCATGTGGATTGCAGAGTGCAACGTCGGCCCGTGGCCAGGCAATGAACCTGGCCACCCGCTAGCAGCCACGATTAATCGCGAAAGTGTAGATACTGAAACCGGGTAATGGTTCGACCTACGTGTGCGCTAACTGCATGCCTGACGCGCTAAGTGCGCAAGACCGCGCAAAACTAGCACAGAGCCGGGCAAATATCCGCCTCTACCTATCCTTTTGGTCAGGTTTTAATGCTAATTGAGCAAAAAACATCCAGCAAACACTCACTGCTGGCGAAAACCAGCCTGCTCAGGGCCAACAGGCGCATGCGTGCGTTACACTTGCCGTCTTGCAACGAGCTGCACGCTCTTCACCTTTTTCAGCCGAGAAGCCCATGCCGATCCGTCATTGCATCGTCCACCTGATCGATAAGAAACCCGACGGTACGCCCGCTGTTCTCCACGCACGCGACTCCGAACTCGCTGAGTCCCAGGCCATCGAGAACATGCTGGCCGACCTCAACGAGAGCTACAACGCCAAACAAGGCAAGGCATGGGGCCTGTTCCATCCCGAATCCGGCGCGCACCCTTTCAGCGGCTGGCTGAAAGAGTACCTGGACGGCGGCAATGATTTCACCGCCTTCTCGCGCACCTCGGTCGAACAATTGCAGAAGCTGATGGAGGAATCCAATCTTTCCGTCGGCGGCCATGTTCTTTTCGCCCACTATCAGCAAGGCATGACCGATTACCTGGCCATCGCCCTGCTGCACCACAGCGAGGGCGTGGCGGTGAATGCCGAACTGGACGTGACCCCTTCGCGCCACCTGGACCTGGGCCAGTTGCACCTTGCCGCGCGGATCAACCTGTCGGAGTGGCAGAACAACAAGCAGTCAAAACAATACATCTCGTTCATCAAGGGCAAGAACGGCAAGAAGGTGTCCGAGTACTTCCGCGACTTCATCGGCTGCCAGGAAGGCGTGGATGGCCCCGGCGAAACCCGCACCCTGCTCAAGGCCTTCAGCGACTTCGTTGAAAGCGAAGACCTGCCGGAAGAATCGGCCCGCGAGAAGACCAAAACCCTGGTCGATTACGCCAGCAGCCAGAGCAAAATGGGCGAGCCGATGGGACTGGAAGAACTGTCCGAACTGATCGACGAGGAGCGGCCACGGGCGTTCTACGATCATATCCGCAACAAGGACTATGGCCTGTCACCCGAGATCCCGGCCGATAAGCGCACCCTCAACCAGTTCCGCCGCTTCACCGGCCGCGCCGAGGGGTTGTCGATCAGTTTTGAGGCCCATTTGCTGGGCGACAAAATTGAATACGACGAAACCGCAGGCACCCTGATTATCAAAGGGCTGCCGACGCAACTGACCGACCAGTTGAAGCGACGGTAACCGACATGCTGCTGCGCACCCTCAAAAAATTTGCCCTGATCATGCTGGTGGTGGTGATTTACCAGAACTGGGGCAGGATCGAGAATTTCGTCAACCCCCCTCCAGCAGACGTTGCGCAGCGCTACAGCCAGGCAAAAGTGGTGATGTACGCCACCGACTGGTGCGGCTACTGCAAGCAGACCCGACGTTTTCTGGACAGCAAGGGGATTGCGTATCAGGAGTTCGACATCGAGAAGTCGGAACAAGGCCGCAAGGCGTATGAGGCGCTGGGCGGGAGAGGCATTCCGCTGATCGACGTCAACGGCACACTGATCCGGGGATTTGACCCGGATCAGATACTGGCGGCGTTGAAGTAGCCCAAGCTGCGCGCTGGCATGGTAGTAAAGCCGCGCTCCGCGTCCTCTTTGCAACGCAGGGCATCGTTGAACCTCAGCGCTTCTCGATTCGATAACCCATTCTCGGGAAGTGTACGTGCAAGACACCCGCACGCTCGTCCTCACGGCGCAGGATCAGTTCTTCGCGGCCGGTAAATACCAACTCGCCCTCAACCGCTTCGACGCCGTAGTCGACCGCAGAAACCGCAACCTTGTCGCCGGCCTTGAAGCCGTTTGGATCGACGAAGGTTTCATCTGGCAGCGGTGCAGGCGCGGCATTTCTGGCGATGTCGATAGCGTCGGCCGAACTCAGGTCGTTGGATGTACCATGACCGAAACCCAGGACACGCCCCAGCCAGGCACTGACACTCGGATAATCATCGACAAATGGCGCAGTGACCGGCGTCTGCTTGAGAAACCACAGAGTGTGTGCAACCGAAAAATCGGCAATCGAAGGCACACCAAATAGAAATTCACCACCGTGGGACAGTTGCAGTTCCAGACGTGACATTAGCGTGGGCCACTGGTGCTTGACCTGCTCGACAGGCGGACGTGACGCCGTGCCGCCGTTAAACAGCATAGAGCGGTCAGCCACAAACGCCTTGGCGGCCTCTGGCGGCACTTTGGCAAAGCGTACGGCCAGGGATTCAGGCTGAAACACCAGACTTACGGCATGCAGAAAGAGCACCGAGTCCGCCCATGCGGCCAGACCTGCAACCGCAAATTCCTGACCTTGCGGATAAAACGCCGGCGCAGGCTTTTCCCGCTCAAGGCGGCGGGCCATCAGCGCCGTGTCACAGTAGATATCTGCGCCGATCTGCAACACCGGTGTCTTGCGATAGCCACCGGTCAGCGCGGTCAGGTCGGGTTTGGGCATGATCGACGGGACAGTTACCGAGCGCCATGTGAGCCCTTTGAAGCCCAGCATCAGACGGGCTTTTTCGGCAAACAGCGATGTGGGGTAGTGATGAAGGATCAACTCGGACATGTTCAGCCTCTGTGCGCTCGGGGAGCCCACAGCTTAACCTGCGGCACCCTGCCCGCCCACAGACTCAAACTGATGTCACAACATCACGCTCATGGATCAACGATCCGGCATAACTGGCTGCCAGCGCCTCTTTGGCGCTTTTTCTGAGTTTCTTGATCAGCCGCTCGTGACGCAACGCCTCGCCCTTGCTGGACCATTGCTCGACATAAACCAGCGCCATCGCCGGGCTTGAACTGAAAAAGCGCGCGCCCTTGCCGCTCTGGTGCGCAGCAAATCGCCGCTGCGGATCATCACTGATGCCGCAGTACAGCGCGCCGTTGGCAGCGCGCACCAGATAGACGAACCAGGGTTTACCGAGCGCCGGTCCGGCAATCGACGCACTCGCGGTACTGGCGACCTCAGGCACGGCGGCTCTCTGAAAAGGCTTTCAGGCCCTTGAGCGCCTGAGCCCTGACGGCGTTGCGCACCAAAGGCGTCCAGCCAAGCAACAGGCCCTTCAACCCCAGAGCCTGACGCGACCAGCGCCACATATCGAAATGATCGTGATGCTCGCAGATCTTGCCATCACGAAACACGAATCGGGCCTGAATATCGTTCACTACCGTGCTTGCGGTCTGACTGAACAGATACGTCGCCACCCAGTGCGCACTGCCCGTCCGGTCATCGGCTCGTACCTGATCGAAGACCACCGAGAAATCTTTCGCCCGGGAAGTCAGCATGCGCCACATGTCGCCTGCCTGAGCGCCGCGCAATTGGCCAAAGGCAGGGTCGCTGAACAGCACGTCATCGGTATAGCAAGCACTCATCGCCTCGGCATCCAGCTGCGCAAACGCCTCATAAAAGCGGGTGATCAGTGCGCTGTTGGCCTGACTTTGTTCTTCGTAGTTCATGCGTGCACATCCCTTGGCGAATTATCCGTGCACGATAAGCGGCGCCGCGGAAAATGGCGAGAGGTTGATGGCGCATCAGCCATCACTTTTGCCTGTCCGGAAAACGATCTCGCGCCGCACTGAACGCCTCCGAATTTTCAATGACCCATGTCCACAGCGGAATCATTTGCACCAGCAGCCCCATCCCCAGATCGGTCAACGAATATTCCACCCTGAGCGGCTTCTCGCGGTAGTCGTGGCGGGTGATCAGCCCATCCTGCTCAAGCTGGCGCAAGGTATGAGTGAGCATGCGCTGGGTCACACCGTGCAGCTTTCGGCGCAATTGCGCATGGCGCAAAGGGCTGCTGACGCCAAGGGCATGTACCACGCCCAATGACCAACGATTACCGGCGTGACCGAGGATGTCCCGCTTGAGACCATCCTCATCATCGCTGAGCGCAGCACACGCCGCTTCGGAGCGTCTTACCACTTCCTGAGCGTCCAGCCCGCCTGGTATCACCAATGTACCTACTTTTTGTATGTCGACAGGCATGCCAGCATCTCCCCCGTCTGAATTGAAACGCTATCCGAAGGGGGTCACCATGCAAGCCGATAACGCAAACGTCAAACAACGCATTCTGGTCATAGGTGCAGGAGAGCTTGGGCTCGCCGTGTTGCGAGGGCTGGTTGAGAAAGCCGGAGGACACGGCCTCGGCATTGCCGTGCTGCTACGCCAGAGCAGCCTGAATACGCAAGAGCCTGCCAAGCGTGCGGAAATCGAAGAGATTCGCGCGCTGGACGTTGCCATCGAAACGGCCGATCTGGCCGATGCCACCGCGGACCAACTTGCCACCGTCATGGCGCGCTACGACATGGTAATCAGCTGTGCGGGATTCGCCGCCGTCCGGGGTACTCAACGCAAACTGACCGATGCGGCGCTCAAGGCTGGCATAAAACGCTACCTGCCCTGGCAGTTCGGCGTTGAATACGACCTTATCGGCCGCGGCAGCCCTCAGGATTTGTTCGACGAGCAACTCGATGTGCGAGAAAAGCTGCGCGCCCAGCAGCACACCGAATGGGTGATCGTTTCGACCGGTATGTTTACAAGCTTCCTGTTCGAACCGGCGTTCGGTGTCGTCGATCTGCAAGGCGGACGGATCAATGCGCTGGGCAGCCTCGATACCGCCGTGACGGTCACCACTGCAGAAGACATTGGCAGGCTGACCGCTGCCATCGTGATGCACGAGCCGCGCATCGTGAATCAAGTGCTGTACACCGCTGGCGACACATTGACGTACGCCGGGCTGGCCGATCTCGTGGAGCGTGTCACAGGACGTGATATCGAGCGGCACGTATGGAGTGTTGCGCGGTTGCAGGGCGAGCTTACGGAAATGCCGGATGACAATTTGCGCAAATACCGGGCAGTCTTTGCCATGGGCCGAGGTGTGGCATGGGACGTCGCCAATACCTACAACGCGCAGGCAGGGCTGAGCATCACCAGTGCCGAACAATGGGCGCTGGCCAATCTGGCTCAGTCCTGAAGCCACTCAAGCCCGCTGCAAATAATCAAAAATCATCGAAAATCAAACCTTCTCGCTACTGACCTGCACCTGCAGCGCACGACCGGCCCCCATGCCGGCGATCATGGCACCCAGCCCCAGCACCGCAAAGATCCAGCCAATCGCGGTCCAGCTGCCCGTCATGTCATGGACCACGCCCACCGCAAATGGCCCGATCGAAGCGATGGTGTAGCCAAAGCCTTGTGCCATGCTCGACAGGTTGGCAGCCACATGGGAGTCGCGCGAGCGAAGAACGATCAATGCCAGCGCCAGACTGAACGTGCCGCCCTGCCCGATGCCCAGCAGGACTGCCCAGCCCCATAGACCGCCGAGAGGTGCGTAAAGGCAACCGAACAGACCGGTCAGCGTAAGCGACATGACCAGCATGATCGCCAGGCGCTGATCCTTGCCGCGCGTGGCCAGATAGGGCACCGCCAGGGCGCTGATGACTTGCGCGATGATCGAGCCGGACAGCAGCAGACCGGCCTGGGTCGGCGTCAGGCCACGACCGATGAGGATCGACGGCAACCAGCCGAAGACGATATAGGACAGCGATGATTGCAAGCCCATGTACAACGTGACCTGCCAGGCCAGCGGGTCACGCAACAGGCCGCTGACTCGATACATATCACGATGTGAGCCGTGCATTTCACGCGCCTGCGGGAACCAGAAAAGCGCAGCAATCACCGCCGGGATCAGCCAGAAACCCAGGCCGATCTGCCAGCTGTCACCGAAGTACTGGCTCAACGGCACCGTCGAACCGGCGGCGATTGCTGCCCCCAGGCACAGCGCCATAGTGTAGACACCGGTCATGGCCCCGGCCTTGTGGGGGAAATCACGCTTGACGATACCGGGCAATAATACGCCGATGATACCGATGCTCGCGCCCGCCAGCAGACTGCCGGTGAAAAGGCCGACTTCGCCAAACAGGCTACGCGCTCCCAGGCCGGCCGCCAGCGTCAGAAGAACGACCAGCACCACGCGCTCACTGCCGAAACGCCGGGCGAGAATCGGTGCCAATGGCGCGAACAGTCCCAGGCACAACACCGGCAAGGTGGTCAGCAGACCGGCTTCGGCAGCCGACATCCCGAGGCTTTCGGACACCTCATTGAGCAGCGGCGCAACACTGGACAATGCAGGGCGCAGGTTGAGGGCGACCAGCACCAGGCCCAGCAACAACAGCCAGGGGCGTTTCAGAACGGGATGGGGTTGATCAGCAATCGGTTGAGGGCTGGGTTGAGCCTTGGCAGTCATCGGTTTCTCGGTAATCAGGTATGTCGACCCTTTTCAGGGGGGCGGTATCCTGTTGGAGAATGATCGCGAATACAAGGTTCAGCCAAAATTGCATACAACAAGGGTGGCGAATTCAGGCAATAAAAAACCGGGCGCAGAGCCCGGTTTCTTGTGCAACCGCGACTGACTCAGTGAATGATCTGGCTGAGGAACAGCTTGGTACGGTCGCTTTGCGGGTTGTCGAAAAAGTCGTTCGGCGCGGCCTGTTCGACGATTTCACCCTTGTCCATGAAGATCACCCGGTTCGCCACGGTACGGGCGAAGCCCATCTCGTGAGTCACACACAGCATGGTCATGCCTTCTTCAGCCAGGCCGACCATGGTGTCGAGTACTTCCTTGACCATTTCCGGGTCGAGGGCCGACGTCGGCTCATCGAACAGCATGATTTTCGGCTTCATGCACAAGGCGCGGGCAATCGCTACACGCTGTTGCTGACCACCGGAAAGCTGACCCGGAAACTTGTGGGCCTGCTCCGGGATACGCACACGCTCCAGATAATGCATGGCGATTTCTTCGGCCTTCTTCTTCGGCATGTTGCGCACCCACATCGGTGCCAGCGTGCAGTTCTGCAGAATGGTCAGGTGCGGGAACAGGTTGAAGTGCTGAAACACCATACCCACTTCGCGGCGGATGGTCTCGATCTGCTTGAGGTCCGAGGTCAGTTCGGTGCCATCGACGATGATACGACCCTGCTGATGCTCTTCCAGACGGTTGAGACAGCGAATGGTGGTCGATTTTCCCGAGCCCGACGGGCCGCACAGCACGATACGTTCGCCCTGACGCACATTCAGGTTGATGTCCTTGAGTACATGGAACTGGCCGTACCACTTGTGTACGCCCTCCATGCGGATCATGCCTTCAGCGCCCAGAGGCTTATTGATAACTTCACTCATCACAAAACTCCTAACGCTTGTGGCCTGTGTCCAGCTTACGTTCCAAATGCATGGAATAGCGGGACATACCGAAACAGAAGATCCAGAACACCAGGGCCGCGAAGACATAGCCTTCAGTGGCCATACCCAGCCATGCCGGGTCGGCGGTAGCTTGCTTGACGCTGTTGAGCAGGTCGAACAGGCCGATAATGATTACCAGGCTGGTGTCTTTGAACAATGCAATGAAGGTGTTGACGATGCCGGGAATGACCATCTTCAGAGCCTGCGGCAGGATCACCAGCCCCATGCTGCGCCAATAGCCGAGGCCCATCGCCGAGGCTGCCTCGTACTGGCCCTTGGGAATGGCCTGCATGCCGCCGCGCACCACTTCAGCGATGTACGCGGACTGGAACAGGATGACACCGATCAACGCACGCAGCAGCTTGTCGAAGTTCATGCCCTCTGGCATGAACAGCGGCAACATGACTGAAGACATGAACAGCACGGTGATCAGCGGCACACCGCGCCAGAACTCGATGAACGTCACGCACACCACACGCACAGCCGGCATGTTGGAGCGACGACCGAGCGCCAGCAGAATACCCAGCGGCAAGGCACCGACGATACCCACAGTGGCAATTACCAGGGTCAGCATCAGACCGCCCCACTGACTGGTCGGGACATTGGTCAGGCCAAAAGCACCGCCGTGCAGCAGGTAGAACGCAACAACCGGGTAGATCACCAGGAAAGCAATACCGTAGACGGCCTTGCGCGGAAACTTCGAGATGAACAGCGGTGCAGCGCCGACGATTGCCAGGATGGCGGTCAGGTCGACTCTCCAGCGCAGTTCATTGGGGAAGTAGCCATACATGAACTGACCGAAACGCTGCTCGATGAACACCCAGCAGGCGCCCGCCTTGGTGCAGTCTTCCTTGGTGGTGCCGATCCAGTTGGCGTCCAGCAGAGCCCAACTGATGATGGGCGGAACGACCAGGTAGATCAGGTAGAGCGAGAACAGGGTCAGCAGGGTATTGATCCAGCTGGAGAACAGGTTCTGCCGCATCCACGCCATCGGTCCGAACACTTTGCCCGGTGGTGGCATATCAGGTTTGAAAGTATGAGTTGTCATGCGCGTTTCCTCACCGCTCGATCAGCGCAATGCGCTTGTTGTACCAGTTCATCAGCAGGGAAATGCTGATACTGATCGCCAGGTACACGCTCATGGTGATGGCAATGACTTCAATGGCCTGTCCGGTCTGATTGAGCACCGTACCGGCGAACAGGGACACCATTTCCGGATAGCCGATGGCGGCTGCCAGCGAAGAGTTCTTCGCCAGGTTCAGGAACTGACTGGTCAACGGGGGAATGATCACTCGCAGAGCCTGCGGGATGATGACCTTGCGCAGCGTTGGCCCGGGACGCAGGCCCAGCGAGCGGGCTGCTTCGGTCTGACCATGGCTCACCGACTTGATACCCGAACGCACGATTTCGGCGATGAACGCCGCCGTGTAGATCGTCAGTGCCAGTGTCAGGGAGATCAGTTCAGGGATCAGCACCCAGCCACCGGTGAAGTTGAAGCCTTTCAGTTGCGGCAGCTCCCAATGTACCGGGCTGCCGAAAATCAGCATGCTCAGGCCCGGAATCGCCAGCAACAACGCCAGGCCGACCCAGAACTTGTGGAACGGCTGACCCGTGGCTTCAAAGCGCTTGTTGGCCCAGCGCACCATCATGACAATCGCGATGACGGCAACCACGATGCTGACTAGAAATGCCCAGACACCTTCGGCAGGCAGGGCTCTGGGCATATTGAGCCCGCGGCTGCTGACAAAGAACATGTCCAGATAACCATGCGCCTGACGCGGACCGGGCAGCGTGAGGAATACGGCGGTGTACCAGAAAAGGATCTGCAACAGCGGCGGAATGTTGCGGAAGACTTCGACATACACAGTGGCCAGCTTGCTGATCATCCAGTTCGGAGACAGCCGCGCGACACCGATGACAAAGCCCAGCAAGGTCGCCAGGACAATACCGATAACCGAAACCAGCAAGGTATTCAGCAGGCCGATCACAAATACGCGGGCATAGCTGTCCGCTTCGCTGTAGTCGATCAGGTGCTGGGCGATACCGAAACCGGCACTGTTCTCAAGAAAACCGAAACCCGAGGTAATACCACGGTGTTGCAGGTTGGTCTGGGTGTTGTCGAAGATGAACCAGCCCAACGCGATCACCGCTGCAACAGTGATGATCTGAAATAACCACGCGCGCACTTTCGGATCGCTCAGAGAGAGCTTTTGCTTGGGTGCGACGATTTGCTTTTCCATGAAATGCCCCAGGAAAAATCCAACAGAACAACGCCCGACAGGCTGGGAAGCCTGTCGGGCGCCGGGTCAATCAACGAATAGGTGGAGCGTACTGGATGCCGCCGGCATTCCACAGAGCGTTTTGGCCACGCTTGATTTTCAGCGGGGTGCCCTCGCCCAGGTTGCGTTCGAACACTTCGCCGTAGTTACCGACTTGCTTGACGATCTGCACGACCCAGTCCTTCGGCAGCTTCAGATCCTTGCCGTAAGTGCCGTCGGCACCCAGCATACGGGCTACGTCAGGGTTCTTGGTCGACTTGGCTTCAGCTTCGACGTTCTTGGAAGTGATTTTGGCTTCCTCGGCGTTGAGCATGGCGAACAGGGTCCAGCGAACGATGGAGAACCACTCTTCGTCGCCTTTGCGGACGACAGGGCCCAGAGGCTCTTTGGAAATCACTTCAGGCAGAACAACGTAATCGTCCGGCTTGGCCAGCTTGCTGCGCTGTGCGTAGAGCTGCGACTGGTCGGAAGTCAGTACGTCGCAACGACCGCCTTCCAGCGACTTGGCGCTTTCGTCGGAGGTATCGAAAGTGATCGGCGTGTATTTCAGGCCGTTGGAACGGAAGTAGTCGGAGACGTTCAGCTCGGTGGTGGTACCGGCCTGGATGCAGATGGTTGCACCGTCCAGTTCCTTGGCGCTTTTAACGCCCAGCTTGTTGTTCACCAGAAAGCCGATACCGTCGTAATAGGTCACGCCGGTGAATACCAGGCCCATGCCCGCATCACGGGAGCTGGTCCACGTGGTGTTACGCGACAGGATGTCGATCTCGCCGGATTGCAGTGCAGTGAAGCGCTCCTTGGCGTTCAACTGGCTGAACTTGACCTTGGTGGCGTCGCCGAATACGGCGGCCGCTACAGCGCGGCAGACATCAGCGTCGATACCGGTGATCTTGCCGGTGGAGTCTGGAACGGAAAACCCTGGCAGGCCATCGCTGACGCCGCACTGAACAAAGCCTTTCTTCTGAATAGCGTCAAGGGTGGCACCGGCGTTGGCAGCCCCGGTTACACCAAATGCGGCCAAGGCGGTGACGACAGCCAGGGTGGATTTCAACATCTTCATTCAAAAACCTCCAGTTTGCTCTTTGTTGTGTAGGTGTCTCAGTCGCGTCGCACCTTTGTGAGGCGCTAATAACCCGTGCTGGCTTATTTTTGGGTCATGCAACGCTGGGCCTGAATTACGAATCGTCTGCAGGATCATCCCGTCATTCGTCTTCATCATTCAGAATCGGCCCCGTGGACTGAAACCCTATGATTTTCCCGGACCAGAGCGGTACAGGTTGAATCGTGCCGCGAATCCTGACGCATGGACTCCCGAGCTGCTTTTCGATCGCTATAAGTAATAGCCTTATAGTGTTACCGAACGATGTGAGCGCCTCGACTCCAGTCCTGCTGTAGCAAAGCCCGTACCAGCATGCTGGCTATGTCGAATTAGCGACAGGTCAAGACAAAAACTTGTAATCTTGCGACATCTTCTTTCATTTTTAATCTACCCGCGCACCTTATTAAAGCGCTCGAAATGAGCCAGCGCACACAAATGGAGCAGACATGAGTGAACCTTTGATCATCCAACCTTCCGGCACGGCAGATGCGTGCGTTATCTGGCTGCACGGACTGGGTGCCGACCGTTATGATTTTCTCCCGGTCGCCGAAGCGCTGCAGGAGTCGCTGCCGACCACTCGCTTCGTCCTGCCTCAGGCGCCGACACGTGCCGTGACGGTCAATGGCGGTTATGAAATGCCAAGCTGGTATGACATCAAAGCCATGAGTTCCGAAGCGCGCGCCATTGATCACGATCAGATGGAAGCCTCGGCGCAGAAGGTGCTGGACCTGATCGAGCAACAGCGCGACAGCGGCATCGACCCGGCACGAATATTCATCGCAGGTTTTTCCCAGGGCGGTGCGGTGGTATTACACGCCGGCTATCGACGCTGGCAGGGTCCGCTGGGCGGTGTGCTCGCGCTGTCGACTTATGCACCCACATTCAGCAATGAAATGACGCTGTCCGCCAGTCAGCAACGTATTCCAGCCTACTGCCTGCATGGCCAGCACGACGAGGTGGTCCACAATGCCATGGGCCGGACGGTTTATGAGCACCTCAAGACCCAGGGTGTAACCGCTCAATGGCAAGAGTACCCAATGGGGCATCAAGTGTTACCGCAGGAAATCCAGGACATTGGTGTCTGGCTGTCCGACAGGCTGCGCTGAGGCACGCCGGGGCCTCTGCAACAGACCGCTTTTGTAGCTCGCCTCGGATGGCACTACGCCGAGCACGGTTCTTGCTTTACACTGCTCGGCGTACATTCCTTAACCAATTGATGAGATGACCGTGCTCAAAGCACTTAAAAAGATGTTCGGTAAAAGCGAGGCTGAGCAGCGCGCGCCTGGTCCGACAACCTCTATTCCCGCCTCTCCCGCTGCCACAGCCGACACATCGGGTCATGCTGCCCAGACTCAGGCTCTGGACACGACCATCGCGCCCTCCAAAGCCAGAGCGCCGCGCACCGACAAGCCCAGGGCCGAGCGTCCGCGTCGTGAGCGCGTGGTAAAACCGCCTGCGCCAGCCTGGAAACTCGAAGATTTCGTCGTCGAGCCGCAGGAAGGCAAGACCCGCTTCCACGATTTCAACCTGGCACCTGAACTGATGCACGCCATTCAGGACCTCGGTTTCCCGTATTGCACGCCGATCCAGGCGGGCGTGCTGGGTTTCACCCTCAAGGGCAAGGACGCCATCGGGCGCGCCCAGACCGGCACGGGCAAGACCGCCGCGTTTCTGATCTCGATCATTGAGCAGTTGACCCAGACGCCGCCACCAGCCGAACGCTACATGGGTGAGCCCCGTGCACTGATCATCGCACCGACTCGCGAACTGGTCGTACAAATCGCCAAGGACGCTGCCGACCTGACCAAGTACACCAACCTGAACGTCATGACGTTCGTCGGCGGCATGGACTTCGACAAGCAACTCAAACAACTTGAAGCACGGCACTGCGACATTCTTGTGGCTACACCTGGCCGACTGCTGGACTTCAACCAGCGCGGCGAAGTGCATCTGGACATGGTCGAAGTCATGGTCCTCGACGAAGCCGACCGCATGCTGGACATGGGTTTCATCCCGCAGGTCCGTCAGATCATTCGCCAGACCCCGCACAAAGGTGAACGCCAGACCCTGCTGTTTTCCGCGACCTTCACCGACGACGTGATGAACCTCGCCAAACAGTGGACGACGGAGCCATCCATCGTCGAGATAGAGTCGCTGAATGTCGCCAGCGACAATGTCGAACAGCATATCTATGCCGTTGCCGGTGCCGACAAGTACAAGTTGCTCTATAACCTGGTGACCGACAACGGCTGGGAACGGGTGATGGTCTTTGCCAACCGCAAGGACGAAGTCCGACGGATCGAAGAGCGCCTGGTACGCGACGGCGTCAATGCGGCGCAACTGTCGGGCGATGTACCTCAGCACAAGCGCATCAAGACCCTTGAAGGCTTCCGCGAAGGCAAGATCCGCGTACTGGTCGCCACCGATGTAGCCGGTCGGGGAATCCATATTGACGGCATCAGCCACGTGATCAACTTCACCCTGCCCGAGGTGCCGGACGATTACGTGCACCGCATCGGCCGTACCGGTCGTGCAGGGGCCGATGGCGTCTCGATCAGCTTTGCCGGCGAAGATGACTCTTATCAGTTGCCGGCCATCGAAGAAAAACTGGGTCGCAAGATCAGTTGTGAAACACCGCCGACCCATCTGCTCAGGGCCGTGGTGCGAAGCAACGCCTGACGGTCACTTCCAGCGATCGGCCGCTTGCTGGTCGCTGTGACGCCCTTCTACCCAGCGCGGGCCGTCGGCCGTATTTTCACGCTTCCAGAACGGCGCGCGTGTTTTGAGATAGTCCATGACAAAATCGCAGGCTTCGAACGCTGCCTGCCGATGAGCACTGGCAACGCCTACGAACACGATCGGCTCGCCCGGCTCCAGCGCACCCACCCGGTGCAGCACATCGAGGCGCAGCAAGGGCCAGCGCTGTTCGGCTTCTGCAACGATTTTTGCCAATGCTTTTTCAGTCATGCCCGAATAATGCTCCAGAAACATGCCTGACACTTCACGCCCTTCATTGAAGTCGCGAACATAGCCGACAAAACTGACCACCGCGCCGATGCCGAGGTTGGCCGCGTGCAACGCGTTGACTTCGTGGCCGGGGTCAAAGGCTGCGGCCTGTATGCGAACAGTCATCGTCAACCTCCGGTCACGGGCGGAAAGAACGCGACTTCATCGCCATCGGACAATGGCTCGGTCGGCTTGCACAGCTCCTGGTTACGAGCGCACATCAGGTTCTGCTCGGCAAGCACCTGCCAGGCCTCGCCACGCTGCAGCAGCGTCTGGCGCAGTGCGTCCAGTGTGGCGAATTCACCTTCGACGTGCTCACTGTCCAGGCCCAGGGTTTCACGGTAACGGGCAAAATACTGAACCTGAATCTTCATGACGGGACCTGTGCCTGATCAGCAATGAAGTGACCGCTCTTGCCGCCCAGCTTCTCAAGCAACCGAACCGACTCGATGGCCATGCCACGGTCAACGGCCTTGCACATGTCGTAAATCGTCAGTGCCGCAATACTGGCTGCGGTCAGGGCTTCCATTTCCACACCCGTCTGCCCGGCCAGCTTGCAGCTTGCCGTGATCCGAACGGCATCATCGCCCTCGGCGGCGAGGTGAACCTTGATGCTGGTGAGCATCAACGGATGGCAAAGCGGAATCAGATCGCTGGTCTTCTTCGCTGCCTGGATACCGGCAATACGTGCTACGGCAAACACGTCACCCTTGGGATGACCACCGCTGACAATCATTTGCAGCGTTGTCGGCAGCATGCGTACGAAAGCTTCGGCCACCGCCTCACGGGATGTCACGGCTTTATCCGTGACATCGACCATATTGGCACGCCCCTGAGAATCGAGATGAGTGAGCACAACGTTACTCCTTGGCAGAAGCAAGAAGTGTAGAGGGTGTGGCTGCTACACGCTACAAGCTGCAGGCAAGGAACCCATTCACGCATGGGCTCCCCGCTTGCGGCTTATTTACAAATGACTCTCCGCGTATTCGGCCAGGATTGAGCGTGGCACGCCCTGAAGGGTGATGTGTACGCCGTTCGGAAAGTCCTTGAAACGCTCCGTCAGGTACGTCAGCCCGGAACTGGTGGCCGACAGGTAAGGGGTATCGATCTGCGCCAGGTTGCCCAGGCAGACCACTTTGGAACCGGCGCCAGCACGGGTGATGATGGTTTTCATCTGGTGCGGGGTGAGGTTCTGGCATTCATCGATCAGGATCAGACTTTGCTGGAAGCTGCGACCCCGGATGTAGTTGAGGGATTTGAACTGCAACGGCACTTTGCTGAGGATGTAGTCGACACTGCCATGAGTGTTTTCATCATCCATATGCAGCGCTTCGAGGTTATCGGTGATAGCGCCGAGCCAGGGCTCCATTTTCTCCGCCTCGGTGCCGGGCAGGAAGCCGATTTCCTGATCCAGGCCCTGAACGCTGCGGGTCGCGATAATGCGGCGGTAACGCTTGGTGACCATGGTCTGCTCGATGGCAGCCGCCAACGCCAGAATGGTTTTACCCGAGCCAGCAGCACCGGACAGGTTGACCAGGTGAATGTCCGGGTCGAGCAGTGCGAACAATGCCAACCCCTGATAGATGTCCCGCGGTTTCAGACCCCAGGCCTCCTGATGCAGCAATGGCTCCTGATGCATGTCCAGAATCAGCAATTCGTCGTTCTTGACGCCCTTGATCCAGCCTACGAAACCCTGTTCATCGACAATGAACTCATTGATGTGAACGGCCGGCAGCATTTCATTGAGCTGCACGCGGTGCCAGGTGCGGCCACGCTCCTGGCGCGTGTCGACCTTGTTGACCCGGTCCCAGAACGAACCGGTCATGTCGTGGTAGCCACGCGACAGCAGCGACACGTCGTCTACCAGTTGGTCGGTACTGTAATCCTCGGCCGCAATACCGCAGGCGCGCGCCTTGAGCCGCATGTTGATGTCTTTGGTCACCAGCACGACGCTCAAGTCCTTGTTGCGCGCATGCAGGTCGATCAATTGGTTGATGATGATGTTGTCGTTGAGGTGCTCGGGCAGCAGACTGTTGGGCTCCTCGCGTTTGCTCATCAAAATCGACAGGTAGCCCTTGAATACGCCTGTACCGCGGTCGATGGGCACGCCCTTCTCGACCTCTTCCGGCGAAGCTTCGCCCAGCGTCTTGTCGATCAGGCGGATGGCCTGACGGCACTCGGCAGCAACCGAATGTTTACCGGCCTTGAGTTTGTCCAGTTCCTCCAGAACCGTCATGGGGATGGCAACGTGGTGTTCTTCGAAATTCAGCAGTGCGTTTGGATCATGGATCAATACGTTGGTATCGAGCACGTAAAGGATTGGCTGGTTGGTGGAAGGGGTGCGTCCGTGGTCATCCATACTCGCTCACCTTTGTAGAAGCCGGGCGACGCAGAACCACGACAGTACTGCGCCACGAAAAGGCCGCCGGATTCTTCCCTTCAGGCAGGGTAGAAATGTCGCTCAAGGTGGGTCTTGGAAGACGCCACCTGTGTTGCAGGTTTCGGCGGTCTGTATTCGTAATACAGCAAAAGGGATGACAGAAAAAAGCTCTTTGACAGTTTTTTGAACTTTATTTCACAGCCTGACGAATAGAGCTTGGCGGACGTTCACAGCACGTTTAAAGTCGGAAGTCCGCCCACGCCGAATCTGCCCTCATTCCCCCTCGGGTGCAGCCTCCTCGCTGCCCTCCAGCCCTTGCTCCACGGGGGCTTCAGAGATATTTCGGCAATCGTCCCAGATCAGCTCGCTTTGCGCGGTATTGGCCAGCAGCAACGGTAGCGCAGACTGCGCCTTGTTGGCCACGTCATGGAAAACCACAGTGCCCTTGCGCCAGAGCAGCATGAGGGTCAATACGCGGTCACCCACCTGCTCTGCCGAAAGCCGTCCGGTGCCGTCCTCTGCGTCGATATTCCACAATGACACGCGTAAATGCTCGGCGCGAAAGAAGTCTCCGCTGTCGGCACGCCGATGACCGTAAGGCGGACGGAACAGCGGCACGAAGTTATCCGGAAGCACGCGTTGAACCAGTGCGGCGCTGCGCTGCACTGAATCCTGCCAGTCCAGCCACTGACTGTGCGAACGGTACTCCCAGCCCTGGATGCCTACACACTGCTGGCGATACAACGCCTGCAGACCTGCGCTCGACGTGCTGTCGAGACGCTCCTGAAGGCTTTTGCCCAGGACAAAGAAGGTGGCAGTCATTTTCTGCTGACGCATGAAATCGGCCAGCCAGTCGGTTCCGCCATCGGCCGGGCTCGGGCCGCTTTCGAAATTGAGCATGAAAGTACGGTCCGGCATTTCGTCGCCGCTCATTTCATCGGAGTTGTACCGTTCGATCTCGCTGCTGGTCTGTGGAAACAACGCAGCCATGAACAGCAGTTCGTTCAAATAACGCTGATGGAAAGCGGCGCCGGGTCTGGCCCAGTTGGCGTAGAACGAATCGTTCGACACCTGAAACTCTTCGGCACGCTGGCGCAACTGGTCCATGTCCTCCACCAGCACACAGAAGTTGGCATCCTGTTCGCAGCTCTTCTGTGCGTTCTGATAATTTTCCAGCAGACGCAGCCACAGGCGATGGCGGACGACGTTCAGCGACGGCACATTGACGAAGCGCAAGCCGAGGCGCTGCTTGAGCCCCTCCTCGTCCAGCTTCTCGCTGAGGTACAGTTCGTGAGCAAACGCGAGGATTTCCGCCCGCGACGCGACGTCGAACAACCCCGGCGTTTCGAGGCGCTCAGGCCACACACTGCGGTCAATGGCGGCAATGACCGGCGCTGCTGCCTGCGCCTGAAGCCAGAACAGACCTGCACACACTGCTAAAACAATACGCAAACCCGACGCCCTCTCGATCAACCATTAACATCATGACCAGCGCGCCACTATAGCTGATATGAGCCTGGCTTCTTATGTCGGCACGCATACAAAGCCGCTTGTCACGCCAACGCGACAAGTTGAGCAGGCCCTATCGCCCCCATAGCTGGAGTCGCAGGCCATCAGCCCCTAGAATCCCCGGACGATCTAAGGAGACGACTTCATGCTGATGGTGATTTCCCCGGCAAAAACCCTCGATTTCGAGACCCCGCCCACTACCGGACGCTTCACTCAGCCGCAGTATCTGGATCACTCTCAGGAGTTGATCACCCAACTGCGTGAACTGACGCCGGCCCAGATCAGTGAACTGATGCATCTGTCCGACAAGCTGGCCGGGCTGAACGCGGCACGCTTCGGCAGCTGGAACCCGGCCTTCACGCTCGACAACGCCAAGCAGGCCCTGCTGGCTTTCAAAGGAGATGTCTACACAGGCCTGGAAGCGGACACTCTCGACGACGCGCAGCTGGACTATGCGCAAGGGCACTTGCGCATGCTTTCAGGTCTGTACGGTCTGCTGCGCCCGCTGGACCTGATGCAGCCCTACAGGCTGGAGATGGGTACTCGACTGGCCAATGCTCGCGGCAAGGACCTTTATGCCTTCTGGGGCACGCGAATCAGCGAGTGGTTGAATGAAGCGCTGGCCGATCAGGGCGACGACCTGCTGCTCAATCTGGCCTCCACAGAGTACTTTTCTGCAGTCAAACGCTCGGCGCTCAAGGCCCGAATCATCGACACCGAGTTCAAGGACTTCAAGAACGGCCACTATAAGATCATCAGCTTCTATGCCAAGAAGGCGCGCGGCATGATGAGCCGCTTCGTTATAGAAGAGCGCATCAACAGTCCCGAAGCCTTACAGGCGTTCGATGCACAGGGCTATCGTTACAACCGTGAACAATCGACACCCGACAAGTTGGTGTTCCTGCGCAATGTTGCAGAAGACTAGTCATTGTAACCGTCGTGTAACGCACCGCTGTTACACGACCTGTCCTACGATCCGACACCGATTGCCAGCATTATGACGTCAGATAAACGTCATGTTTTAGACTGTGCACTGACGTCCAATTTTTTTGTGAAAAAAATCCAACTTTTTTAAGTAGTGGCATTTTAACTTTTTTCAGTAGTAGCCTTTTAGTATCTCCCTGCCTGAACCCCTTGCAAGTCAAGGCTTTTAAGAAAAAAGCCATCATCTCGATACCGTCCTTATGACAAACCGGATACACCAAAATACGCAAATCAGGACGAGCGGCCCGGAACTAAATGCGAATTCGTACGCTCCTACATCCCGTAACAATTCTGGACTGACGTGTAAGAGATCACTTACAGGTCGTCTGGACTAACGGGACGTTACCGACAGGGAAGCCAGGTCCACACGACACTGGCGTCAGGTACCAGAATTAAACTCACATCACTAGTTGATGTTGTAGACAGGCGAAGCGCCGACCCGGTGTGACGCGCAGGATTCGACAAGGACGGCCATGGCTCTAGCCAGAGGCTTTCCGACCGAGGTCCGCCGTCGATCGTCAAACAGGAGTGGTTTACTGCATCCAAGGAGAGCAGGGCCCTGACCGAACGGACAGGTTACTTGCCGCTTGCACTTAGTGTCATTTGAGTTCGCCTCACTTGTTTTGGGCACTCACTCATTAAATATGCCTGCGTTAGTTCTACGGCGTTGTTAGCCGTACAGGATGGCGCGTGACATCTGCTGGCCAAAATTTAATATCCAGCCAATTTATGGCGTGAAAAATCGAGGAGAATACGATGCGTATCAGCATATTTGGTTTGGGTTATGTCGGTGCAGTCTGTGCCGGTTGCCTGTCTGCCCGCGGTCACGATGTAGTTGGTGTGGATATTTCCAGCACCAAGATCGATCTGATCAACAACGGCAAATCACCTATCGTTGAACCGGGTCTGGAAGAGCTGCTGCAGAAAGGTATCAGTACCGGAAAACTGCGCGGCACTACTGACTTCGCCGAAGCCATTCGCGCCACCGACCTGTCGATGATCTGCGTCGGTACGCCGAGCAAGAAGAACGGCGATCTGGAACTCGATTACATTGAATCGGTGTGCCGTGAAATCGGCTACGTCCTGCGTGACAAAGCCACCCGCCACACGATCGTTGTTCGCAGTACCGTACTGCCGGGCACCGTTGCCAATGTGGTCATCCCGATTCTGGAAGACTGCTCCGGCAAGAAAGCCGGTGTCGATTTCGGTGTTGCCGTCAACCCGGAGTTCCTGCGCGAAAGTACCGCGATCAAGGACTACGACCTGCCGCCAATGACCGTCATCGGCGAGTTCGACAAAGCCTCGGGCGATGTACTGCAATCGCTGTACGAAGAACTCGACGCTCCGATCATCCGCAAGGACATCGCCGTTGCCGAAATGATCAAGTACACCTGCAACGTGTGGCACGCCACCAAGGTTACTTTTGCCAACGAAATCGGCAACATCGCCAAGGCCGTCGGCGTCGATGGTCGTGAAGTGATGGACGTGGTCTGCCAGGACAAGGCGTTGAACCTGTCCCAGTACTACATGCGCCCAGGCTTCGCATTCGGCGGCTCCTGCCTGCCGAAAGACGTTCGCGCCCTCACCTACCGCGCCAGCAGCCTGGATGTCGAAGCACCTCTGCTCAACTCGCTGATGCGCAGTAACACCTCGCAGGTGCAGAACGCATTCGACATGGTCGCCAGCTACGACACCCGTAAAGTTGCACTGCTGGGCCTGAGCTTCAAGGCCGGTACTGACGACCTGCGTGAAAGCCCGCTGGTAGAGCTGGCTGAAATGCTGATCGGTAAAGGCTTCGACCTGAGCATCTTCGACAGCAACGTTGAATATGCACGCGTTCACGGTGCCAACAAGGACTACATCGAATCCAAGATTCCGCACGTTTCGTCGCTGCTGAATTCGGACTTCGACAAAGTCATCAATGACTCCGACGTCATCATCCTTGGCAACCGCGATGAGCGTTTCCGCGCCCTCGCCAACAAGACACCTGAAGGCAAGCGCGTTATTGACCTGGTGGGCTTCATGACTAACGCCACCAGCGAAGACGGTCGCGCCGAAGGTATCTGCTGGTAAATCAGCCGCAAGCCACAAGCGCCAGGCTCCAGGCCACAGGCTCAAGCAATGTGCTTGCAGCCTGGGGCTTGAGGCTCGCAACTGACTTAGGGATACGATTATGCAGAGGCTCAAGCACGGCCTGTTACAGGCCGCAGGTTGGCTGTTCTATTTAAGTTTACTCATGGGCCTTGCTGCGGCATTGCCCACCAGTATCTTCGACTCACAGTCGAAGAACTTTATATTCCTGATTGGCGCTGTCGGTATCTGGCGCTACTCGATGGGCATCACGCACTTCGTGCGCGGGATGATTTTCCTGTACATCGTCTACCCGCACTTGCGCCGCAAGGTTCGCAAGCTGGGCAGCGCAGCAGACCCGTCTCATGTGTTTCTGATGGTTACCAGTTTTCGTATCGACGCGTTGACCACCGCACAGGTGTACAACTCGGTCATCCGCGAAGCCATCGACTGCGGCCTGCCGACGACTATCGTCTGCTCGCTGGTGGAAATGTCCGATGAGCTGCTGGTCAAGAGCATGTGGGCCAAATTCAATCCGCCGGAACGCGTCAAGCTGGACTTCGTACGCATTCCAGGCACTGGCAAACGCGATGGCCTGGCCTACGGTTTCCGTGCCATCTCGCGCCACTTACCCGACAGCCGTGCAGTAGTTGCGGTAATCGACGGCGATACGGTGCTCAACGAAGGCGTGGTCGCCAAGACCGTGCCGTGGTTCCAGCTGTTCGACAATGTCGGCGGCCTGACCACCAACGAGTTCTGTGAAGTCCGTGGCGGCTACATCATGAGCGAATGGCACAAGCTGCGTTTCGCTCAGCGTCACATCAACATGTGCTCGATGGCCTTGTCCAAACGCGTGTTGACCATGACCGGTCGCATGTCGGTGTTCCGCGCAACCGTGGTAACCGACCCCGAGTTCATTGCCGACGTGGAAAGCGACTCGCTCAATCACTGGCGTCTGGGCACCTTCCGGTTCTTGACCGGTGACGACAAGTCCAGTTGGTTCAGCCTGATGCGTCTGGGTTACGACACGTTCTACGTGCCGGATGCTGCGATCAACACCGTGGAGCACCCGCCCGAGAAAAGCTTCCTGAAAGCCAGCCGCAAGCTGATGTATCGCTGGTACGGCAACAATTTGCGTCAGAACTCGCGTGCCTTGGGTCTGGGCGTGCGTCGCCTGGGTATTTTCACCAGCATCGTACTGTTCGACCAGCGTGTGTCGATGTGGACATCCATCCTCGGCCTGACCGTCGCCCTGATCGCCAGTTTCAAATACGGTGGCGCGTTCCTGCTGATGTATCTGCTGTGGATCGGCATGACCCGCCTGATCCTCACCCTGCTGCTGTCCCTGTCGGGGCACAGGATCGGGCCTGCCTACCCGATAATTCTCTATTACAACCAGATCGTCGGCGCGCTGATGAAGATCTACGTCTTCTTCCGCCTGGACCGCCAGTCCTGGACACGCCAGGACACCAAACTGAGCCGCGACATGGCCAGCTTTCAGGGCTGGTTCAACACGTGGTCGTCCCGAACCATGACTTTCTCGGCTGGCACCATCTTCGTCGCCGTGCTGTTGACGATGGTTTGACCGGGCCAACGGATTAATCGCTTAAGTAGGAAAATTAGCCATGAATACAGCCGTGAATGCGAACGTCGTACATGAATCCGAAGCCCAGCGCCAACACGCGAGGATCAAGATCCCTGCCAAGCTGCGTCTGCTGAATGATCAGCCCAACGCACCGTTGGTACGTGTCGAAGACCTGTCGGCCGGTGGTCTGAGCTTCGTTGCTCCGAGCGGGCAAAAATTCAGCGAAGGTCAGATCGTCAAAGGACGCCTGCAATTCATCATCGACAACCTCGGCCTGGCCATGGACGTCGACCTGCAGGTGCGCTCGATAGACAACTCCAGCCACCGTATCGGCTGCCAGTTCCAGAACCTGGAACCTCAGGACATTGCCACCCTGCGCCACCTGATCACCTCGCACCTGTCCGGCGAAGTCGTCACCCTGGGTGAAGTGCTGGCAACACTGCAGCGCGACAACTTCACCAAGGCACGTAAGGTCAAGGGCAAGGACAGCGGCATGAGCGCCATGGGTCGCCTGCGCGCCGTGACCTTCAGCCTGGGTATCTTCATTGTCGGTCTGGCCGCCTTCGGCTTCATTTTCAAGACGATCTACGGCCTGTACTTCGTCAGCCATGCATCGGCCGGCCTGGTCACCATCCCAAGCATGGACGTGACCATGCCGCGTGAAGGCACCGTGCAAAGCCTGGTCGCCCAGAACGGCGAAGCTGCCAAAGGCGCGCCACTGGCGTCCTTCAACACCAGCATGCTGGAAATGCTCAAGGGCAGCCTGACCGGCGAAGACCTGCAGCCAGCCAAGATCGAAGAGCTGTATGGCAAGCAAATGAGCGGCACCATGACCAGCCCGTGCGATTGCGTTGTGGCTCGCCAACTGGTTGCCGACGGCCAGTTCGCATCCAAGGGTCAAGTGATCTTCCAGCTTGTGCCACGCAACGCGCCGGCCACGGTTGAAGCACGCTTCACCTATCGCCAGTTCAACGATGTCAAGCCAGGCACCCGTGTCAGCTTCCAGATTGCCGGTGAAGACCAACTGCGCACCGGTCAGATCGTCAGCAGCACCAATCTGAGCGACGCCGATCTGTCTACCGACATCCGCGTGCAGATCAAGCCTGACGAAAGCCTGAGCAGCTCGCTTGCCGGCCGCCCTGTCGAAGTCGTCAGCGATCGCGGCCCGTCCGTGAACTGGCTGCTCGATAAAGCAATGGCTGCGGGTCTGTAACCATGAACAGCCCACTACGACGCCTGTCGACCCCCACGCTATTGAGCCTCGCCATCGCGCTCGGCCTGAGCGGCTGTGCCGGCCTGCCTGATCAACGCCTTGCCAATGAAGCCTTGAAAAACGGCGACACTGCACTGGCGGAGCAGAACTATCGGCAGCTGGCGGACCTGGGCTATAGCGACGCGCAAGTCGGCCTGGCTGATATTCAGGTCACGACCCGTGACCCGGCGCTGCTCAAGCAGGCCGAGGCTACCTACCGCGCTGCAGCAGAGACGTCGCCTCGGGCGCAGTCGCGCCTGGGTCGCCTGCTGGCTGTCAAGCCCGACGCTACCGAAGCCGAGCACCGCGAAGCCGAAGGCCTGCTGAAAAAGGCTTTCGCCAACGGCGAATCCGGCACGTTGATCCCGCTGGCCATGCTTTATCTGCAATACCCGCACACATTCCCGGAAGTGAATGCGCAGCAGAAGATCAGCGAGTGGCGCACAGCCGGTTACCCGGAGGCCGGCCTGGCTCAGGTGCTGCTGTACCGCACTCAAGGCACTTATGCTCAACACCTCGATGAAGTCGAGAGCATCTGCAAGCAGGCGCTGTCGGTTACGGACATCTGCTACGTCGAACTGGCCACCGTCTATCAGACGCGCGGCCAGGCCGAGCAACAGACGGCACTGATCGACAAACTCAAGAGCGAATACGCTGCCGGCCGTGTCGGTGCGCAGCGAGTGGACAGTGTTGCGCGTGTGCTGGGTGACTCCACGATCGGTACGCCGGACGAGAAGACCGCTCAGCAATTGCTGGAAAGCGTTGCGCCGGGCTACCCGATTTCCTGGGTGACGCTGGCCAAACTGCTTTACGACTTCCCCGAACTGGGCGACGTCAACAAAATGATGGAATACCTGAACAACGGACGCGCGGCCGATCAGCCTCGTGCCGAGCTGCTGCTTGGACGCCTTTATTACGAAGGCAAATGGGTAACACCCGATGCCGTCAAGGCCGAGGAGCACCTGAAGAAGGCCACCGCAACGGAAATCTCTGCCCATTACTACCTGGGGCAGATCTACCGTCGCGGCTATCTGGGCCAGGTTTACCCGCAAAAAGCCGTGGATGAGCTGCTGACCGCCGCCCGTGGTGGTCAGAACAGCGCCGACTTCGCCCTCGCGCAACTGTTCTCGCAGGGCAAGGGCACCATGCCCGATCCAGTCAACGCCTGGGTTTTCGCCCAGCTGGCGCTGACCAGTGAAACCCCGCAAGCCACCGAGCTTGCCCAGGCACTCAACGCACAACTGCCGCCTGAAAAACTCGCCTCTGCCAAAGACCTGTTGGCACGCGAGCAAAAAGTCCGGGGCGCCGCCGCTACTCAGAACGCGATGGCATTACAGGCCCTGCAAGAAGAAAAAGACGGTGAGGAAGCACTATGAAGTTGAATCCCCTGATGGCCGCCGGCATGGGCCTTGGCTTCACCCTGTTGTGGGCTTGCCCGACGCTGGCAGCGCTGACCGAACAACAGAATTTCGGTATCGAAATCAAAGCCACGGCGCAGGCCGAGGATGATCGCGACCTGGGCACCCGTTCGGGCGGTGACGTCAACGGTGTGGGCCTGGATCTGCGCCCTTGGGTATATGGCGAGCGCGGCGACTGGAGCGGTTACGCAATGGGTCAGGTAGTGACCGCTACCGACATCATTCAGACCGACCCGCTGGAGCAGAGCAACAGCGATGGCAGCGGAACGCAGACCTCGCGTGGCACGGCCAGCGAGCGTGAAACCGACAAGACCTACGCTGCACTGCGGGAATTCTGGATCGGCTACAGCGGTTTCACGCCCTACCCCGGCGAGATCCTCAAAGTCGGCCGTCAGCGTCTGCGCAATGATGACGGCCAGTGGCACGATACCAACATCGAAGCCATCAACTGGTCGTTCGATACCACATTGCTGCGCGCTGAACTGGGCGCTGCCCAGCGTTTCAGCGAATACCGTACCGACCTGACCGAACTGGCACCGGACGACGAAGATCGCAAGCATCTGTTCGGTTCGGTCAGCTACCAGTGGACTCCGGGCCATTGGGCCGGTATCCGTGCCCATCACAGTGCAGACGACGGCAAGCTCAAGTCTCAGGGTCAGGTGCTCGATGATCTGGACAAGACGTCCAACGGCGACCTGACCTGGGTGGGCCTGCAGGCTGACAGCGATGCGTACAACTATCGCAGCAACGTCAATCAGCTCAACTACTGGGGCAGCCTGACCTGGCTGGACGGAACGCGCGACGAGATCGGCGTGACTTCCGCCGCCAACGACCAGTTCATTGCGGGTCAGAAGAACAGCCGCGACATGAATGGCTGGGCCACCGACCTGGGCCTGCGCCTGCGCCTTGACCCGCAGTGGCAAGTCGGTGCCGCCTACTCGCGCGCCAGCAAGGATTACGTCCAGAACGGTCTGGAAAGTAACCGCTCTAACTGGACCGGCACCCGCTCACGCATCCATCGCTTCGGTGAAGCCTTCCAGGGTGAAATGGCCAATGTGGAAACCGGCTCGCTGTTCGCTTCCTGGCAGATGAACGAGGAATACGACGCGTCGCTGATCTACCACAAGTTCCGCCGCGTGGACGGCAACACCGGTATCGGCGGTTCGGGCATCAACGCGGTAAACGATAACCAGGACGGTACGTTCAGCTCGCTGCCACTGGAAGACGGAAGCAAGGACCTGGGTCAGGAAATGGACCTGGTCGTGACCAAGTATTTCAAGCAAGGCCTGCTGCCCGCCTCGCTCAGCCAGTCGTTCGATGAACCTTCGGCACTGGTGCGCCTGCGCGCAGGTGTCTTCAAGCCCGGCGACGCCTATCAGAACAACGTGGACAGCTATATGCACCGCGCCGTTGTCGACGTCATCTGGCGCTTCTGATGCGAACCGCCAAAGGAGTGCCAGAGATGAACAGTCATACAAGCAATGGGCGTAGCCGAAGCTGGCCGCATGCCCTGCTCGAAAGCGCACTGCTGACCAGCGCTCTGCTGATGGCCAGCGGTGTGGCGCTGGCTAACGCCCCTGTCGTCACCGATGCACAGAAGGCGGTGGTCAAAGAGCTGCATGAAGCCAAGACCTACACCATCACCAGCCCGCCGACCGAGCCGCTGGAAATGGCCAAGCCGGTGTTGCCCGACCTGAGCGGCTACACCGCTGAGGCGGCGCTGAAAAAGATCGTGCGCAACAAACCGGGCAAGGTCACTGTCTCGCGGATGATGGAAGAAACCGGCCTCAAGGAATTCATCGGCGGTGACAACAAGATGGCCGAATGGGTTAACCGTCAAAAGGGTATCCCGCAAGCCATCATGATTTCCGACGGCTACGTAAACCTGCAGGACCTGGCCAAAAAGGTGCCCAAGCAGTTTCTCAGCGAAGTCTCGCCGGGCGTCTATGTTGCGCGCCTGCCGATCCTGATCAAGGAAACCGGCATCTTCGAGATCGACAGCAAGACCAAGGAATTGCGTCTGTCTCAGGAAAAGGGTTCATTCATCGTCAGCGAAGGCAACATGCTGATCACCCACACTCAGGTCAACGCCTGGAGTGAAACCCGCAACAGCCTGGCGACCTATCGCAAGCCTGACGAGTTTCGCCCCTTCCTGCTGACCTGGGGCGGCTCGCAAACCTGGATCGCCAACACCAAAATGGCGAGCATGGGCTACGACCAGAGCAAGTCCTACGGCATCAGTATTTCCCAGTACACACCCAACACCGCCAAGATTCTCAAGCGCGCCGAGCCGACCGGCTGGATCATCGACTCCGAATTCTCGGACATGTGGTACGGCTTTTACTGCTACGAGACGCGCGACTTCGTGGTCAAGGGCAATACCTATCGTGACAACATCGTTTACGGCATTGACCCGCATGACCGCTCACACGGTCTGATCATCGCCGAAAACGACGTTTACGGGACCAAGAAAAAACACGGGATCATTATTTCCCGGGAAGTGGACAACAGCTTCATCTTCCGCAACAAGAGCCATAACAACAAATTGTCCGGCGTGGTTCTGGACCGTAACAGCGTCGGCAATATCGTCGCCTACAACGAGATCTATCAGAACCACACTGACGGCATCACCCTGTACGAAAGCGGCAATAACCTGCTGTGGGGCAATCGCGTAATAGCCAACCGCCGTCACGGCATCCGCGTGCGTAACAGCGTGAATATCAAGCTGTACGAAAACGTCGCCATGGGCAACGGCCTGATGGGCGTCTACGGCCACATCAAAGACTTGAGCGACACCGACCGCGACATCGAGCTCGACCCGTTCGACGCTCAGGTGTCGCTGATCATGGTCGGCGGTGAACTGTCCAGCAATGGCTCGGGCCCGCTGTCCATCGATTCGCCACTGAGCGTCGAGCTGTATCGCGTCTCGATGCTGATGCCGACCAAAGAGGTTGGTATCAGCCTCAACGGCATCCTCGGTGAGCGCCAGGACGAGATCCTCGACCTGCTGGTACGCCAGAAAAAAGCCGTATTGATCGACCCCGTCGAAAGCCAGACCGAGCTGCGGGAATGAGGAAGGGTATTGTTATGCACGCACATCTGATCAAGCTGTTGAGCCTGTCCAGCCTCACCGCCGCCCTGATGGCCGCCGCAGGTGTCGCTCGGGCAGACGACTCACAAGCGCCGACGTTCAAGGCCGAACCTTGCTGCACGCTGTGCCCGGCCGCGCATGATGCGAAAAACTACACCACACGCTATCAGCAGAACTTCACCACACTGGTTCAGGCCCAGGGCGACTGGCTGTTCCGGACTCAGGAAGACTTGCGCACCGAGTTCGACACCACACCTGCCGGCTATCGCCGCATGAAAGAACTGCACGATGCGTTCAAGAGCAAAGGCGTCGAGCTGGTCGTGGTCTATCAGCCAACCCGTGGTCTGGTGGATCGCAACAAGCTGTTTCCGGCCGAGCGCGACAAGTTCGACTATGACAAGGCGCTGAAAAACTACCAGGCCATGCTCGGCCGCTTCAGCAAGATGGGTTACTGGGTGCCGGATCTGTCGCCGTTGACCAATGAGCAACAGGCGCATGATTTCTACTTCCGCGGCGACCAGCACTGGACACCTTATGGCGCTCAGCGCACCGCGAAGATCGTGGCCGAAACCGTGAAGAAAGTTCCGGGTTACAGCGACATCCCCAAGCGTGAATTCGAAAGCCATATTTCCGGTCGGATGGGCAAAACGGGCACTTTGCACAATATGGCGGGTCAATTGTGCGGCACCAGTTACGCGATCCAGTACATGGACCAGTTCACCACCGAGCCCAAGGGTGAGGCGGGCGATGGCGACCTGTTCGGCGACTCCGGTAACCCGGAGATCACGCTGGTGGGCACCAGTCACAGCGGCAAGAACTACAACTTTGCCGGCTTCCTTCAGGAATACATGGGTGCCGACGTATTGAACGTGGCGTTCCCTGGCGGTGGCCTTGAAGGCTCCATGCTGCAGTATCTGGGCAGCGAAGACTTCCAGAAGCGTCCGCCGAAAATTCTCATCTGGGAGTTCTCACCGCTGTATCGCCTGGATCAGGAAACCATCTATCGCCAGATGATGGCGCTGCTGGACAACGGTTGCGAAGGCAAGCCTGCGGTCATGAGCGCCAGTACCACCCTCAAGCCGGGCACCAACGAAGTGTTGGTCAATGGCAAGAATGGCATCAAGGACATCCGCAACGGCAGCAACCAGATCGATATCAAGTTTGACGACACCTCGGTGAAAACCCTTCAGGCCAGACTCTGGTACATGAACGGCCGTCACGAGGACCTGAAAATCGAAAAACCGGAAACGTCCGATACCGACGGACGCTTTGCGTTCGAACTGCGCGAAGACGAGGACTGGGCTAACCAGCAACTGCTGGCGCTGGAAATCCAGGGACCGGAAGCAGGCACGGCACCACAGAAAGTCGAAGCCAAAGTATGCAAACGCAACGTGTTCCCGAGCGCTGCGACACACACCGCTCAAGCCGGACTATGAGGTGACTTATGCAGACTCCTAAACTGATACGCCCTACCCTGCTGTCGATGGCGATCCTGTCGTCGATGGCTTGGGCTACGGGTGCGTCCGCCGCACTGGTTCCACCCAAGGGCTACGACGCCCCGATCGAAAAGATGAAGACTGGCGATCACAATTTCACCTGTGAAGCCATTCCAAAACCTTATACCGACAAACTGGTATTCCGCAGCAAGTACGAAGGCTCGGACAAGGCGCGGGCGACCCTGAACGCCGTCTCCGAAGAAGCGTTTCGCGACGCAACCAAGGACATCACCACCCTTGAGCGTGGCGTCAGCAAGGTCGTGATGCAGTACATGCGCGACGGTCGTCCGGAACAGCTCGATTGCGCGCTGAACATGATGACCACATGGGCCAAGGCCGATGCGCTGGAATCGCGCGAGTTCAATCACACCGGCAAATCCATGCGCAAATGGGCATTGGGCAGCATGTCCTCCGCCTACCTGCGCTTGAAATTCTCCGAGTCGCACCCGCTGGCCAATCGTCAGCAGGACGCACAGATCATTGAAGCCTGGTTCAGCAAGCTGGCCGATCAGGTAGTCAGCGACTGGAGCAATCTGCCGCTGGAAAAAATCAACAACCACTCCTACTGGGCCGCATGGTCGGTGATGGCAACCGCCGTCGCCACCAATCGTCAGGATCTGTTCGACTGGGCGGTGAAGGAATTCAAGGTCGCGGCCAATCAGGTGGACAAGGACGGCTTCCTGCCCAACGAAATGAAGCGCCGCCAGCGTGCATTGTCGTATCACAACTATGCCTTGCCGCCGCTCGCGATGATTGCCAGCTTCGCTCAGGCCAACGGCGTGGACCTGCGTCCGGAAAACAACGGTGCATTGAAGCGTCTCGGTGACCGGGTTCTGGCAGGTGTCAAAGACCCTTCGATATTCGCTGAACACAACGGCGAGAAGCAGGACATGACGGACCTCAAGAAAGATCCGAAATTCGCCTGGCTCGAACCGTACTGCTCGCTCTACACCTGCAGCCCGGATGTGCTGGAAGAGAAACACGAAAAGCAGCCGTTCAAGACTTTCCGTCTGGGCGGCGACCTGACCAAGGTCTACGACCCGACGCATGAGAAAGGCGACAAGGGCGACAGCGACGGCTCCTGATTCACCGTCGTTATCTGTAGGAGCGGACTTGTCCGCGAAGACATCTGCCCAAGCGATGCATCCATAAAGACGGATCTCGCCTGGCCAGCTTCGCCGACAAGCTGTGAAGCGATTTACCCCCTGTTTCAACGGGGGGTTTGGGGGGGCTTTGAGCCCTTGACTGTTGGACAAACGGAGAGATAAGGATGGTTTTCTCATCCAACGTGTTCCTGTTCCTGTTCTTGCCGATCTTCCTCGGCTTGTACTACCTGAGCGGGCAACGCTATCGCAATCTGCTGCTGCTGATTGCCAGCTATATCTTCTACGCCTGGTGGCGTGTGGACTTCCTGGCACTGTTCATCGGCGTGACCGTGTGGAACTACTGGATCGGTCTCAAAGTGGGCGCAGCAGGTGTGCGAACCAAACCGGCACAACGCTGGCTGCTCCTCGGCGTGATCGTCGACCTGTGCATTCTGGGTTACTTCAAATACGCCAACTTCGGTGTGGAAAGCATCAACGCAGCCATGACCTCGATGGGGCTGGAGCCGTTTATCCTGACCCACGTGCTGTTGCCGATCGGTATCTCGTTCTATGTCTTCGAGTCCATCAGCTACATCATCGACGTCTACCGCGGCGACACGCCGGCTACGCGCAACCTGATCGACTTCGCTGCATTCGTCGCGATCTTCCCGCACCTCATCGCCGGGCCTGTGCTGCGCTTCCGTGATCTGGCCGATCAGTTCAACAACCGTACGCACACGCTGGATAAGTTCTCCGAAGGCGCCACGCGATTCATGCAGGGCTTCATCAAGAAAGTGTTCATCGCCGATACCCTGGCCGTGGTCGCAGACCACTGCTTTGCCCTGCAAAACCCGACAACCGGCGACGCTTGGCTGGGTGCACTGGCCTACACCGCACAACTGTATTTCGACTTCTCCGGTTACAGCGACATGGCCATCGGCCTGGGTCTGATGATGGGTTTCCGTTTCATGGAAAACTTCAAGCAGCCCTACATCAGCCAGTCGATTACCGAGTTCTGGCGTCGCTGGCACATCAGCCTGTCCACCTGGCTGCGTGACTACCTGTACATCACCTTGGGCGGCAACCGTGGTGGCAAGTTCGCGACTTACCGCAACCTGTTCCTGACCATGCTGCTGGGCGGCCTGTGGCACGGTGCCAACGTCACTTACATCATCTGGGGTGCCTGGCACGGCATGTGGCTGGCGATCGAGAAAGCGGTCGGCATCAATACCAAGCCTTATAGCTTCAATCCGATTCGCTGGGCACTGACCTTCCTTCTTGTGGTCATAGGCTGGGTGATCTTCCGCGCTGAAAACCTTCACGTCGCCGGACGTATGTACAGCGCCATGTTCAGCTTCGGCGAATGGCAATTGTCCGAACTCAACCGCGCCAGCCTGACCGGTTTGCAAGTAGCAACACTGGTAGTGGCCTACGCAACCCTGGCGTTCTTCGGTCTGCGTGACTTCTATCAGAACCGTGAAGCCGACAGCAGCAAAAGTGCCAAGGCTGACGGTCCTGCGACGGCCCAACCGGGCACCATCAAGGCCGTTCCTGGTGACGCACCCGGCAGTCTGCACCTGCCTGGCTACACCGTAGGCAGCGAAGCACGCGTGCAAGCCGCCTATTGGGAAGCCGACTGGCCACGTTACGCCATGCGCGCATTGATCCTGCTGCTGTTCGTAGCCTCGATTCTAAAACTCTCGGCGCAAAGCTTTTCGCCGTTCCTTTACTTCCAGTTCTGAGGAGCCTGACATGACCCGTTCATTACGAATCCTCTATATCGCCATCTTCCTGGCCATACTGCTGGTTCTGGGCATCTGGTCGCTGCGCAGTTTCAGCACATTCTCGACCTCGGCCGAGACCACCGTGCTCAATGGCAAGTGGACCAAGGCAGCGGAAACTCATTACGACGACGAGTTCCCGATCAAGCGTCTGGGCACCAACCTCTGGGCGGCGCTGGACTTCAAACTGTTCAACGAAGGTCGTCCAGGCGTCGTGCTCGGCAAGGACCAGTGGCTGTACACCGACGAAGAGTTCGATGCGGTTGCCAATGGCGAACAGAACGAAGCCGACAACCTGGCCTTGATTCAGGGTGTCCGCGACGCGCTGGAAAAACGGGGCACCAAGCTGGTACTGGCGATTGTTCCGGCAAAAACCCGTCTGTATCCGGAACACATTGGCGACACCAAGCCAGCCAGCCTGCACGCTGACCTGTATCAGCAGTTCCACGCTCAGGTCGCCAAGGCCGGGATCTTCGCGCCGGACCTGCTGACGCCTCTGCAAGCTGCGAAGCAGAAGGGCCAGGTTTTCCTGCGCACCGACACTCACTGGACGCCGATGGGTGCCGAAGTGGCCGCGCAGCAACTGAGCGTAGCCATTGCCCAGAAGACGCCGCTGGAAGGCGAACCTGAGCAGTTCGTCACGCAAGCCAAGGGCACCGAAGCTTACAAAGGCGACCTGACCACCTTCCTGCCGCTCGACCCGCTGTTCAGCAATCTGCTGCCCAAGCCGGACGAACTGCAGAAACGCAGCACCGATCCGGTGGAAGGCGAAGCAGCAGGCGGTGACGCCCTGTTCGCAGACAGCGACATTCCGGTGGGCCTGGTCGGCACCAGCTACAGCGCCAACCCGAACTGGAACTTCGTGGGTGCTCTGAAAGAAGCCCTGCGCAGCGATGTCGTCAACTACGCGGAAGACGGGCATGGCCCGATCCTGCCGATGCTCAAGTACCTGCAGACCGACGCCTTCAAGAATACCCCGCCGCAAGTGGTCATCTGGGAGTTTCCGGAGCGCTACCTGCCGGCACACAACGATCTTGGCGAGTTCGATCCGAAGTGGATCGCCGAGCTGAAGAAATCGCGTGACACCCAAGAAAACGTGGCGCTCAACGCCAAATAATCCGAGTCGCCCAACCGGGCGCAAAACTGAGAGGACTGACTCATGACCTTTAACACTACTGCCAAGCTGTCGACCAAAAACCGCCTGTTCAAAACCTGCGCACTCGCCGCAGGTCTGGGCCTGATGTCCCTGCAAGCGTTCGCCGGTGACTCCGCCCTGTATGGTCCGACCGCCCCCAAAGGCTCGACCTTCGTGCGTGTCTACAACGCCAGCAATGCTGAAATCAGTGCAAGTGTCGGCAACACCAACCTCAACGAAGTGGCACCACTGGGCAGCACCGCGTTCAGCTTCATGCCGCAGGGCGACTACACCGCCAAACTGGGCAGCCAGAGCCTGCCGGTAAAACTGGCCGGCGATCATTACTACACCATCGTCAACAACGCCAGCGGCAAGCCGCAGCTTGTTGAGGAGCCGCCGTTCAAGAACAAGCAAAAATCCTTGGTTCGCGTTCAGAACCTCAGCGACAAGTCTCTGACTCTGAAAACCGCAGACGGCAAGACCGAAGTGGTCAATACCGTCGCGGCCAAAGGCACCGGCGAGCGTGAAATCAATCCGGTAAAAGTCAGCCTGGCGCTGTACGACGGCGACAAGAAAGTCACCGATGTGAAACCTGTGGCGCTGGAGCGTGGCGAAGCCGCCGTGCTCTACATCACCGGCAGCGGCAGCAGCCTCTCGCCAGTGTGGGTCAAGCCACCGGTTGCAACCCGCTAAACGGATTATGCCGGTCGGTTCAGGGCAGTTGCCATGAACCGACCGACGCGGAACAAGAACAAGACAGAAACGACAGACACCTCGTACGGCCCTAATTGAATGCTTTTGGAGAAACAAAATGATTCCAGTTATCTTGTCAGGCGGTAGTGGTTCACGACTCTGGCCGCTTTCGCGTAAACAATTCCCTAAACAGTTCCTGGCACTGACCGGCGAGCACACCCTGTTCCAGCAAACCCTGGAGCGTCTGGTGTTCGAGGGCATGCAGGAGCCTATCGTGGTCTGCAACAAGGACCACCGTTTCATCGTCAATGAGCAACTGGCGGCGCTGAACCTGGAAACCCAGGCGATCCTCATGGAACCGTTCGGCCGCAACACGGCACCCGCCGTTGCGCTGACCGCCATGAAGCTGGTCAATGAAGGCAACGACGGCCTGATGCTGGTCCTGCCTGCCGACCACGTCATCGAAGACCAGAAAGCCCTGCAACGCGCACTGGCACTGGCGACCGTAGCCGCAGAACGCGGCGAAATGGTGCTGTTCGGCGTACCGGCCAACAAGCCTGAAACCGGCTACGGCTACATCAAGTCCACCGCCGATGCCCTGCTGCCGGAAGGCGTCAGCCGCGTTTCGCAGTTCGTCGAAAAACCTGACGAAAAACGCGCCAAAGAGTTCGTTGAAGCCGGTGGCTACTACTGGAACAGCGGCATGTTCCTGTTCCGTGCCAGCCGCTTCCTCGAAGAGCTGAAAAAGCACGATCCGGACATCTACGACACCTGCCTGCTGACCCTCGAGCGCAGCGTACAGGATGGCGATGCGGTTGAGATCGACGCCTCCACCTTCGCCTGCTGCCCGGACAACTCCATTGACTACGCGGTCATGGAAAAAACCCAGCGCGCCTGCGTCGTTCCGCTGTCGGCTGGCTGGAGCGATGTCGGTTGCTGGTCCTCGCTGTGGGAAGTCAACGCCAAGGACGCCAACGGTAACGTCACCAAGGGCGACGTGGTCATTCAGGACAGCCGCAACTGCATGATCCACGGCAACGGCAAACTGGTGTCGGTGATCGGTCTGGACAACATCGTGGTCGTCGAAACCAAGGACGCGATGATGATTGCCCACAAGGACAAGGTCCAGGGCGTTAAGCAGATGGTCGCCACCCTGAACGAACAGGGCCGCACCGAGACCCAGAACCACCTCGAAGTGTACCGTCCGTGGGGCTCCTACGATTCGGTAGACATGGGCGGTCGCTTCCAGGTCAAGCGTATCTCCGTCAAGCCGGGCGCATGCCTGTCCTTGCAGATGCACCACCACCGCGCCGAACACTGGATCGTGGTATCCGGCACTGCGCAGGTCACCTGTGACGAGAACGTGTTCCTGCTCACTGAGAACCAGTCCACCTACATCCCGATCGCCTCGGTCCATCGCCTGCGTAACCCAGGCAAGATCCCGTTGGAAATCATCGAAGTGCAATCGGGCAGCTACCTGGGCGAAGACGACATCGAGCGTTTCGAAGATATCTACGGTCGTTCGAATGCGCTGGAAGCGGGTGTGAAGACGCAGACGATTGCGCGCTAACAGACGCTTTTAGCTGCCAGCGAGACAGCCCCCGGCAATTCTTTGCGTATTTTTATACGCACAGGATCGTTGGGGGCTTTTTGTATCGCCGTACTGCTCATTGTTGCGCTGGAATAGCATGTGCTCATATTCCGCCTGCTCATATGCACTGATCGGCAGGCTATCGCCAAGAGTGGCTGCTTCCCATTTTCACGAAGCGCGAGAGTGGCATTCGCTTCTCAGTTTCTGCATGATGACGTTCCGGATTTTTTAATTTTTCACCCTTAACATGGTGATTGATCATTGTTGAAAACAGCTTTTTTAACCCACGCCCTTCCCTGAGCAACACGTCCGTGAACACTCTGGGCCCCGTCACGGCTGAAACAATTCTCATCCTGTCGTTTACATCGGCGGTGCTACTGAGCACTTTTCCAAGGCCCGTCTCTCGATAGACGCTGTACCGGCTGACGACCTCCTTTTCCAAACTGCTGAGCACCGGATTTTTAGCAGGTGAAGCGAACGAGCTGTTGTTAAGCACGAATTCACTCCTGTTCCAAGGCGTATCCGTGGGATACAACGTGAAGACCCGGTTGTGTTTGGTTATGAAATCGGAATCCCTGATACCGCGAGTGAACGAGTCGTCGGTGTCTGAATAAATACCGCCATAATGGTTGATCAGGCTGTATCGCAGCACGTCACTGGCTGCCGAGTAGTGTCGAGGATCATCCCCATACAAATCCTTATAAATCTCGTATGACGGGGTTTTCTGAAACTTCTTGAAAAATTCTTCTTCCCTGAGATTTGAAATATGAACGTTCCTTCGCCCGCGCAGCGCCGAAACTATTTCCGTTTCATCACCCTTTCGCAGGTCCATATGCAGATGCAGCGTCATTTGATAGTCGGGGTTCAGCACAGAAGTGTTTTCAATCCCTTTAAGGTGTTTCATCAATGGTTCGGGAGCGCCCAACCAGATGTAGTGAATATGCTTGGGGATTTCAGCGACTCCTCCCCCAGCGTCAATGAACGTGAGCGGGTTGTTCCTCAACATACCGTATAGATTAAGTCCGTCCTCGATACCGGCAGGGTCCGGATTGATCCACCGCTGTAACCACGGCGCGTAATACCGCAGCCCGTAATAATAAAGCCCTGTCGCATCACGCTCCTTACCCGAGTAACGCACGGTCTTATAACTCGCCTCGATGATATTGCGACCTGTCCACCATGATGTTCCGCCAAACGGGTAGTAACTTTCCTGACTGATCAGTCGCCCCTGCGCGTCCAGTTCAAGCGGGCCGGACCCCAGATGATCACTCAGGGTGTAGCGGATCTGGTCATTTTTAATTGCATCGGGCTTGCCGGTCTGCCAGTGCAGCACTCGTGCACTGTTGCGTCCGCCTTGAGCAACCACGACGTGCAGGGCTTCATCGGTGGCGCTATCAGTGCGTATTTCAAGTCCTGGCAGATAGCGCACGTCGGCGATGTGGGTGACGGCTTTGGCCTGGGTGGTGCGCACCTTGCGCAGGCGCTGGCCGCTGGCGTCGTAACTGTATCGTTCACTGTCGTCATTGCCGGATTCACGAATCACTGGCCGCACTTGCTGCAACTGATTGCGGCGATCCCAACTCAGGTCCTGCCCGGCTTGCAGGGCGAGTAAATTGCCATTGGCGTCGAAGGCAGCAGCGATTTCTGCTTCTTCAGGCTTATGGTTATTGATCACCGGCAGACTACGGTTGCTGTAACGCGCAGTCACCAGTGTTCGCGAATGGGACTGCGCGCCTGAATGGGTAAGCTGTTGCAGGTTGCCACCTGCGTCGTAGCGGTAGGTCTGCGTGTAGTTGGCCAGCTGCGTGGGATCCGCAGGGCTCTGGAAACCGGGAAGCACGGGGCCGTGATTGACAACTGATGATTCCCTGCCCGTGGCTTCGATCAGTTGGTAAAGCGTGTCGTATTGATAGGTCGAAACAGGGTCGATACGCTGATTGCCGCTATAGACCGTTGGCTGAGCGCGATCCTCGATACGAATTACGTTACCGACCGGGTCGTAGTCGTACAGCAAGTCTTGCAACATCGGCCCATTGGCCCGCCTGGCATTCAGCTCCAGCAGACGACCGTCTTCAGTGGCATAAAGCGCAGTGCTGATCACCCCATTGCCAGCCGTTTCCGACACCACCCGCCCCTGCGCGTCGTACTGAATGGCACTGACCAGAACCTGTTCGGCCTGACCGTTGAGCTGTAAACGACTGTCTTTCAACTGACCTGCAATGGTGTAATCCAACGACTGAACATTGCCCTGCGCATCGGTCTGCCGGGTGGTCTCGTTCAGCGGGTTATAGCGCCAGTGGGTGGTCGCACCGTCGCCGGGCTCCAGCAAGGCATCGCGCCCGGTCAGCGACTCGGGCCAGTCAGGCTCATCGACTGCGTGCAGAAACCGTCGTGTTTGACGGATCACACTTCCCGAAAGACCGTACGCGTCGTCAAGCAGCGTACCTGCCGGATCGTCATGACGAATCAACTGACCGCACTGGTTATACGCGGTCGCATCAGGGCCGCCATAAAGCAGGCGCTCAACGCAGTGTTCATCTTCAAAAACCTCCGTGGGCCTGAGCAACGCATCGTACTGAGTACGTCGCACAATGCCCCGGCCATCCCAGGCCTCCAGCACCTGTCCGGCCTCCCCCGCCAGCAACACCCGCCAGCCCGCATCCACACTGTCGCTGGCCAGAACCCGACCGCTGAGCGAATGAATGACGCTGAGATTGGCAGGTGCCCGATCAGCCCACAGGCGCGGATCCCAATGGCTGACAGGTCGCCCCGCCATGTCGAACGACGCATGGCTACCAAGGATTTGCGGTTCGATATCGCTACTCGCGCGGCATAGCGCAATTGACACCACAGGCAACCCGCGCGGATCCACCAACTGTAATGCCGGCGTGTGCTGATGAAGGGCAATCGAACGTTCAACCATGACTGGCACCTGCATAAGTCCGATGACGCGGGAAGCTTCCGCGCTGTCCCACACTCTAGATAAGTGGGGCCGTAGCGCCTACTGACACTTATGACAGAGGAACAACGAGAGCAGACTGCAGCGCGCCTTGCACCGGTGCCTTGCTCATTGGTCAACGCCTGCCCAATGTCTGTAGTATCTCCTACACTGTCCCACGCTGGAGACCCGCATGTTTATCGGCATCCTGTTAATCCTGACCTGGCTTATCCTCCTGCTCCGCTACCCGGCGAAGGCCTTGCCCGTCTCGCTGGCTGCGGCTGTCGGGCTCGGGGCAGTGGCGGCCATCGTCATCTGGCAGGACAGCCGCGAAACGCGCCAGCTTGAGCATCTGGATATTCGCCTGAGTTACGATCCGCAAGGCTGCCCGGCAGATCGTCCGTTGCAGGTCAGCATCACCAACACCAATCCAGTCACCCTGCAGGAGCTGCGTTGGCGGATAGCAGCCTATGCGCCCGGTGATTCGGTGAATCTGACCGACAACACCTACGCGTCCGCACGCTATCGCGGTCCCGGTGAGCTTCAGGCCAAAGGCACGTGGCAGGATTGCGTGCCGGTGCCCGCACTGCGCAACGGGTATCGCCCACAAACCCTGGAATTTCGCGCAGAACATCTGCAAGGCAGTTTCTCGGACTGATCACAAGGATCTCCCCCATGCCCATCGCTTTGATTACAGGCTGCTCCAGTGGCATCGGCCGTGCTCTGGCCGACGCGTTCAAGGCCACGGGCTATGAAGTCTGGGCCACTGCGCGCAAGGCAGACGATGTTGCGGCACTCAGTGCTGCCGGCTTCATTGCCGTGCAACTGGATGTCAACGACAGCCTGGCAGTGGAGCAACTGGCCGCCGGTCTGGAGCACAGCGGCCTGGATGTGTTGATCAACAACGCCGGCTATGGCGCGATGGGTCCTTTGCTTGACGGTGGCGTGGATGCCTTGCAACGGCAGTTCGAAACCAATGTGTTTTCAGTCGTCGGGGTTACCCGGGCGCTGTTTCCGGCACTGCGTCGCAACAAGGGCCTGGTAGTGAATATCGGCAGTGTTTCAGGTGTGCTGGTCACGCCGTTTGCTGGCGCATACTGCGCGTCCAAGGCTGCGGTACATGCACTGAGTGACGCGCTGCGTCTGGAGCTGGCACCGTTTGGCGTACAGGTGATGGAAGTCCAGCCCGGTGCCATTGCATCGAGTTTCGCGAAAAACGCCAGCCAGCAAGCCGAACAGTTGATCAGCGAGCAATCGCCGTGGTGGCCGATCCGCGAGGGTATTCGTGCACGCGCCAGGGCTTCTCTGGACAACCCGACCCCAGCGACCGAATTCGCTCGCGACCTGCTCAAAGCCGCGCAGCAAGCCCATCCGCCGCGCCTGCTGCGGCTGGGGAACGGCTCGCGCCTCCTGCCGCTGATAGCGTGGTTACTGCCCAAGGCTTTACTGGAGAATGTCTTGAGAAAACGCTTCGGATTGAATGCCGACTTGTGACACAAAGCGTCACAAACGCTGATCAGCCGTCTACCGGCCTGACGATCACCGTGCAGGTCATGCCCGCTGCCAGCAATACGCCCTCAGGTACAGCGTCCAGATGGATACGCACCGGCACGCGCTGGGCCAGGCGGACCCAGTTGAAGGTCGGGTTGACGTCGGCGATCAGCTCGCGGCTTTGCGGGTTGTCGCGATCGTAGATGCCCCGCGCGATACTTTCGACACGCCCCGTGAGGACTTCGCCGCTCATCAGTTGCAGGTCTGCCGGGTCACCCACCTTGAGGTGCGGCAGCTTGGTTTCCTCGAAAAAGCCATAGACCCAGAACGAGTTCATATCGACCACCGCCATCTTCGCTTCGCCAATGCGCGCGTAGTCGCCGCGATGCACGTTCAGGTTGGTAACGTAACCGTCCACCGCCGCCAGCACCCGTGTACGGGCCAGGTTCAGTTCGGCGGCTTCCAGCTGCGCCTGCGCCAGTTGATAATCGGCCAGCGCCGAGGTGGCGACGTTGCCGGCATCTTCACGATTTTCTGCCGAGATGACCAGCTCATCCATATCAGCGCGACGCTTGGCGTTGAGCTTGCGCATCTCCCAGGTCGCCTTGCGTGAAGCCAGCAATGCCTGCGCCTGCCTGACTGCAATCCGGTAGTGTTCCGGATCGATCTGCATCAGCAAGTCGCCACGTTTTACCCACTGGTTGTCGCGCACCGGAACATCCACCACGGTGCCGGACACATCGGCGGCCACATTGATGATATCGGCGCGTACCCGGCCATCACGGGTCCACGGGGTATCCATGTAATCCACCCACAGCGTACGACCGACCCAGAGCGCAATGGCCAGCACCAGCAAGGTCGCAAACAGGCTGTAAAACTTTTTCATGCAGGGATTTCTCGATCGGGCATCACTGATAAAGGGGCAGCGCCAGAGCGCCGAAGATGCAGATAAACAGACTCAGGCGCAGCAAGGCCGGGTGCCAGAAATGCCGATACAGGTCGAATCCGGCCAGCAGACGATCCAGCGCCCACGCCACACCTGCCGCCAGCAGAAACAGCAGGGTCAGGGTCGGCAGGTAAAGGCCGTGAAACGCTATCTCACGCGGCATGGGCCATTCCTGAAGCGGTGTGATCGCCATAGACAGCAAACGGCGACTGCGGGTCGAGCAGCGAGGTGCGGATGAAGTGCAGATAGCTTTTCACCCGACGCAACACCGACGTGTCGAAATGCGCAGCGAAAGGCTCATCGGCCTCCTGCACACGCTTGATGGCCTGGTCGACTGCCGCCAGGCCGCGTTGCAGATTGACCGCATCGGGCTGAATGAACAGACGCACCAGCGCGCGTCCCATGACACGCAACGCAATGCGCCAGGGCTGGTAGTCGGCGTAGGCGGGATGAATCGGCAGGGTCGACTGTTCACGGCGCAACTCGATAATCGCGTGACCGATTTCCAGCACTACGAACATCCAGCGCAACAACTCGCGCTGCACCAAGGGCCTGCTGATCGCCAGACCGTACGCCTGATGCATCAGATCGCGGGTCTGGCTCTCGAAGCTTGACCCCAGGCGCTTGAGCGGTGCACCCATCGCAAACACCACTTGGTTGCGCAGGGCTTGCTCCAGACGTTGCCACATCCAGCGGCTGTTGGGGGGCAGGATGATCGCCCCGGCTGCGGCACAGATGAGCATGCCGATAACCATCGCGAGGTAATCATTGATGAAGGTGTAAGGGTTGTAGACCGTCAGGTTGCCCGGCACCGAGCCCAGGCTGAAAAAAATCAGCAGCCCCAGGCCGCATCCCGTCCACTGCGGACGGGAACCCAGAAATGCGCCGAGCACAAATACCGGGGCCAATAGCAGACACAACAGCACAAAGCCGTCGATGTGCGGAAACAGAAAGAAGGTTTCGACAAAGCCCAGTAGTGCACCGAGCAACGTCCCCCCGGCCATCTGCAGCGACATGCGCCTGGGGTTGTTGGTGGTCGATGACAAAGCAACGGTAGCCGCCGAGGCCAGCACCATGCTTGCGCCGCTGGGCCACGCCGTCAACACCCAATACGCACTCATCAGGCCGACCACGCAGGTCGCACGGACACCGGACGCCAGCGCCGTCATCCAGTGCGTACGCGGCACGAATGAGGCTTGCCACTGCTCACGCACATGAGTGTGATCAGCCAGCGATGCATGGGTCAGCGCGTAATCATGCAGTTCGCTGAGCAGCCGGTACAGCAGCTCGAACGCCGTATGAAAGTCGAGCCGTTCGGCTTCGCTCGGCAGGTCTCGCTCAAGCTCGGCGCGCAGGCTTCTGACCCGTTCGGGCAACTGCGCCCGGCAGGACTCAAGACGTGTGACCAGCAGCGCGGCATCGCTGTTGGTCAATGCACGGTTCGCGAACCCGTCAAGCAGGTCTGCGAGGCTTTCAAGGCCGGGGCCGACGTGCGTCAACACGGTATCGGCATGTCCCATACGCAGCCGCTCCAGCAACTGATGCAACGCATTGAAGCGCGTAGTGACGGCCATGAATTCGCTGTTCAAGCGATTGAGCCGGCCATTGCGTCGGCGCATGTGCGGGTCTTCGAATACCGTGACGCTGCGCAGCCCTTCCAGACCAATGGCCTCGGCCACGAAACGCACGTTCCCGGTTTCAAAGGCCGCGCGTGAGATGCCCCCGCGCAACCCCTCGGCCATAAAGCGGGCGAACACACCAAAGCGCTGGTACAGGGCGTTGCGCATGGCGGCGCTGGAACTCTGCGGCAGGATCGCTGCACTGACCGCAGTGGAACAGAGAATGCCCAGGGTAATTTCCAGCACCCGCCACACTGCGGACATGAACGACGCTTCGGGATGAGCCAGAGCGGGCAGCCCGACCATCGCAGCCGTGTACCCTGCCAGCACGAAGCCGTAAGCGCGAAAATTGCGATAACGTGCCGCACCGGCAGAGCAGATACCGACCCAGAGCGCCAGGCAGCCGAGAAACAGTACCGGATTCTGCGCAAACAAGGCCATCAACAGCACCATCATCGACGACCCGGCCAGCGTCCCCAGCAGCCGATAAAAACTCTTGGCGAACACGTGCCCGCTTTGCGGCTGCATGACGATGAACACAGTGATCATCGCCGTGTGCGGCTGTGGCAGCTCCAGGCGCAGAGCCAGCCAGTAGGTCAGGAATGCAGCAATCAATACCTTGCCCAGGTAAACCCACGTCACCCCGTCGCTGCGCGCCCAACTGTGTAGCTCGCGACGCCAGGGCAAGTCACTGATGCGGCGCACAGAGGCGATCATTGAGCGCACGCTCGATCGGCCGCGGCACCCGCGCAATGACGATTGTCACCACCCAACGCCACCACCAGCCCGGCGTAGGCGTTCAAGCGCGCCGCCTCGACCTGTTGCTGGATCTGCTGCTGGCGAAACAGTTGCGTGCGTGCGTTGAGCACGTTCAGGTAATCGGTCAGACCGCGTTGCCAGGCGATCAGCGCAATGTCGTAGGTCTTTTGCGCCGATGCGACCGACTCGGCGGCGAATGCCTGTTGCTTGTCCATCGAGGCACGGCGAATCAACTGATCGGAAATACTTTTCAGCGCCATCACCAGCGTCTGGTTGTAATGCGCCACCGCCTGGTCATAAGCGGCCGATGCCTGCCCCAGCTCGGCGCGCAAGCGCCCGCCATCGAAGATCGGCAGGCTGATCGCCGGCCCCGCCTTGTAACTCAGTTTGCTGCCGGTCAAAAACTCCAGCAGGCCGCCGCCGGTGGCCATGTAGCTCAGGCTGCCGACCAGGTCGATATTGGGATAAAAGCCCGCGTGCGCGACGTCGATGCCGCGTGCCTGCGCCGCCACCTGCCAGCGAGCAGCCACCACATCAGGCCGCTGGCCCAGCAGCTCGGCGGGTAATGCCGACGGCAATTTAAGCTCGGTACGCAGCGACAGCGCGGGCCGTTGCAACGCAGCGCCCTCACCCGGGCCCTTGCCTGCCAGTGCTGCCAACTGGTTGCGACTCAGGGCGATGGCTTCTTGCAACGCATCGATCTGTCGATGGGCTTCAGGCAATGGCGTTTCGGCCTGACTGACGTCGAAATGCGTGCCGATCCCGCCCTTGAGGCGACGCCGGGCCAGGTCCAGCATTTGCTGTTGCTGAGCCAGAGCGGCCTCGGCGATGTCCAGCCGGGCGTAGTTCAGGGCGAACTGGATGTAGGCGCGGACCACGTTTTCCTGCAATTCGAGTTGCGCCTGACGCTGCTCGGCAGCACGTGCATGGGCCACATCGAGTGCCTGCTCGGTGGCATTGCGCTCACGTCCCCACAGATCCAGCGCGTAGCTCAAACCCAGCGATGCATTGTTGTCCCAGGTGCGAGTATCGGCCAAGGCTCCCGGACCATAGAACTGATCGTTTGGCCAGGCATGACGCGTCAGGCTGGTATCGCTTTGCACCTGCACAGCCTCGGAGGACTCGGCGACCTGCGCCACCGCCTTTGCCTGGCGCACACGAGCCGCGGCGAGCGCCAGGCCCGGGCTGCCTGATGTCGCAATATCGATCCAACGATCCAGTTGCGCATCGCCGTAGACACGCCACCACTGCGCCATGGGCCAGTGCGCATCGAGGGCAGCGCGCTGGATCGCCTCGTCGGTGGCCAGGCTGTCGGCGCGCAATACACTGCCGTGCGGTTTGATTCCGTGGGTTTCGATACAGCCGCTGAGAACCAGCGTAAAAGCCAGAATACCGAGGGGCTTGAGCCCTCTGATGATGCGACGCTGCACAACTGCGAGTTCCCGAACGAAGGTGATGCACCTTGAATGGCGGCGATTCTAGGCGGCGCTCGACGCGGCGATAAGCGGGGAGATATGTGAATCTTTGTTACTGAAACGGTGATAATCCTTTGGTCTGGATACATGCAACCGTTACTTCGTGTCACAATTTGCCATCTACCTAGAGAAGTACCCATGGACACCCTGCAAAACATGCGTGCCTTCAGCTGCGTGGCGCAAGCGGGCAGTTTTACCGCCGCCGCAGCCGTGCTCGACACCACCACCGCCAATGTCTCGCGCGCTGTTTCCAACCTTGAGGCGCACCTGCAGACGCGTCTGCTCAACCGCACCACCCGGCGCATTGCGCTTACCGAAGCAGGCAAGCGTTACTTGTTGCGCTGTGAGCAGATTCTGGCCTCGGTCGAAGAGGCCGAGGCCGAAGCCAGCGACGCCCATGCCCGCCCTGCCGGTCAGCTCAAGGTGCATTCCATGCCCGGCGTCGGCCAGCATTACGTGATCGACGCCATTGCCCGTTATCGACGCAACCACCCTGACGTCGCGTTCGATCTGACCATGACTCACCGCGTGCCGGACTTACTGGAAGAAGGCTATGACGTGTCGATCGTGCTGGCCAGCGAACTGGCAGACTCCGGTTTTGTGTCCCAGCGCCTGGGCATCACCTACAGCATCGTGTGTGCATCACCCGAATACGTCAAAACGTTCGGCATGGCGCACAAGCCTGCAGACCTGTTGAATCATGCGTGCCTGCGCCTGGTCAGCCCGGTGTTCCCGCTGGACAAATGGCTATTCGACGGCCCTGAAGGCCAGGAGATGGTCACCATCAACAGCTCGCCGCTGCTGGTCAACTCTGCGGATGCCATGAAAACCGCCATCTCCAGCGGCATGGGGATCGGCATACTGCCGATCTACTCGGCAATCGAAGGTCTGCGTAACGGCACGCTGGTGCGAGTGTTGTCTGATTACCGCTCGCAGGAACTCAACCTGTACGCCATCTACCCGTCCCGCCAGTACCTGGATGCCAAGATCAGAACCTGGGTCGAATACCTGCGCGGTTCTCTGCCGGAAATTCTCGCGGCCGACGAAGCCGATCTGCACGTGCAGGCACTCAAGTCCTCGTTCTGACATCGTACAACTGCAAAAAGCGGCTGCCAAAGAGCGGAGAGGAATGTTAGCGTGCTACTCATTCAACCGCTCAAGAGTGACTGCCCAATGAAAAAAACTGTACTCGCCTTCAGCCGTGTTTCTCCTGAAATGGCCGAGCGTCTGGCGCAAGACTTCAACGTGATCGTGCCCAATCCCAAGCAGGGAGACATCAACGCCCAGTTTGACGAAGCCTTGCCTGAATCCCACGGGCTGATCGGCGCAGGCCGCAGGCTGGGTCGTGAGCAACTGCAAAACGCCAGCAAGCTGGAGGTGGTTTCCAGTATCTCGGTGGGTTACGACAACTACGATGTCGACTACCTGAGCGAGCGCGGCATTCTGCTCACCAACACGCCGGACGTACTGACCGAAAGCACCGCAGACCTGGGTTTCTCGTTGATCATGAGCAGCGCCCGCCGCGTCGCCGAACTGGACGCCTATACCAAGGCCGGACAGTGGACACGCAGCATCGAGCCTCCGCATTTCGGCACCGACGTGCATGGCAAGACACTGGGTATCGTCGGCATGGGCAACATCGGCGCAGCCATCGCCCGCCGCGGTCGCCTGGGCTTCAATATGCCGATTCTGTATAGCGGCAACAGCCGCAAAAGCGAACTCGAACAGGAACTGGGCGCACAGTTTCGCAGCCTGGACCAATTGCTGGCCGAGGCGGATTTCGTCTGTCTGGTGGTGCCGCTGAGTGAAAAGACCAAACACCTGATCGGCCGCCGCGAACTGAGCCTGATGAAGCCCGGCGCAATCCTGATCAACATCGCCCGCGGCCCGATTGTCGACGAGCCTGCGTTGATCGAGGCTTTGCAGAACGGCACCATTCGCGGTGCCGGTCTGGACGTTTATGAAAAAGAGCCGCTGAAAGAATCCCCACTGTTCCAGCTCAAGAACGCTGTCACGCTGCCACACATCGGTTCGGCCACCACTGAAACCCGTCAGGCCATGGCCGACCGCGCCTGCGGCAATCTGCGCAGTGCATTGCTGGGTGAACGACCGCAGGATCTGGTCAATCCGCAGGTGTGGAAAGGCTGATTGAAAGCGGCGCGCGGCCAACGGAGGCAGCGCGCTGCTGCGCTCCCTTACTTCACAGCGTGCACGGATGGAGAAGTGGGCACCTGTAGTTGAGTTGCCGGAATGAGCACGTACAACTGGTTGGCAGTGTTGTCATAAGCCGCCTGACCAAAGAAAGTGCTGTCTTTCGAGGCGGTCACGAAGGTACGCGACTCCAGGCTCTGCAGACGCGCAAACCCGGGAGTCAGGTAGTCATCGCGAAGGGACCAGCGATCGCTGTTGTTCTTGACCTGGCACGCAGTCAGCTTCAAGCCGTCGCGCAGACAGCGGGTGTCATCCAGGCTGACGATATTGATGTAAGGGCCTGGGAGCTCACCGGGCTCATTCAGTGGATTGATCCGCCAAAGCTGGCTTGAGTCGTTTTTACACGGCCGAGCGATGATATCCTCTCCACTGCGCGTCAGGCACCCTCCCGCACCGACGGAGAGAATAGCGTGCAAGGGAGCAAGGTCTTGCGAACCGATGATGTCAAAGCTCTGCTCAGGCCCATTCGAGTAGTCCTGAAGTGCAATCTTGCCTTCTGGTCCGATGGTCATAAAACCTTTTGATCGAACGCTATACAACAGTATTGAACCCGGGTGAGCAGGGTCCGGACGCTCGCTCCATTGAGCGAAAGGTAGATATTTGATGCAGATATTCATCTGAAGATTGCTATTCAGGCAATCATCATAGCGCGGTCCCGTCAGTGCAAAATGTATCTCCGAGGCTGCCGGAGCCGGAGGCATTGACCATTGCTGGTTGACGTCACCAGCGTTGCAGGTCTGCTGAGTCAGGGTATTGTTCGATGTGCGGGACACACACAAGCCGTTTAATCGGGAACGCAAAAACCGAGGGTTTATGAATGTCGCTCCTGCTTCGGCGCCCACGACTACCGACGACGTGAGGAGCGGATCATTATCAAGCCTTCTCTTATCGATAATCACGCCACCTCGCGAAAGTTCGACAAGTACTGGTTTACGTTGTGCAGAGATGTTGATCGTCGCAGAGATAACATTCTCAGCAGCAATGCTGCCGGAGTAGATGGCCCAGCCGTCTGCCGATCCATCGGCGTAATGAACATTCAATACATAGTTATTCGGTGAGCCCGACAGGTTCATGGCATCCGGCGCTTCGGTGCTACTCGGCGGACCGGCAACAGGGAGCACTCCAGCGAAATCCTTTACAGCAGCAGCGGAATAACTGGCCGTCGCCGCAAATACATTTCCGTAGTTGGAAATAATCGGCGGATATATCTGGGTGATTTTTTCTGCGTCGTGCTGCGCATCTGCCAGTGTCACCACTAGCGTCTGCACAGGAACGCCCTTCAGAAGAGGTTTATCTCCAGGCTGCAACAGTTTGAGCAGCGTGCCCCTGTCGTGAACAACCTGATCAATACCTGAGTCGATGACTTGCGCCGGGGCCATAACTGCTGGCGCGTCCGGGGTCTGAACAGTCTGTGGACGGGGCCGATGGTCGTCAAACAGGCCGGCATACTGCAAGCCTTCCGGGAAGCTGCCAAACCGCTGCTGTATCTGCAACATCTGCTGATGGGTAAAAGGAACAATGGCCTCGCGCCATTCGGCGGCGATCAGAGGACTTTCATTGCGCAGCGTTTCAAATTCATCAACCCGCGGAGCCGACGCCGTTGCGGCAGGTTTACCTGGCCACACAGGCCCGCCCAGAGCCCCCATTACATGGCCGAAGTAGTGATAACCGAGGTAGTCCACCTCCAGGCCATATCCGGCGGGGTCTGGGTGATAGTTGGGTAAAAATTTCAGATCATATGAACGGTACGCCCACTGTTCATAGCGCGGTGGTGTGTTATGTGAGAGGCCCAGCGCATGACCCGTCTCGTGCCAGAAACCCAAAGGCCTCCAAGGGTAGTTACAACTGTCGCCAGCGCAGCTTGCCTGAACGCCAGAAGGAAATGCCTCTATGTCATCAGGCACATCCAGCAATTGCCCCGAAATCGCCACAAACTGACCGGGCCGTTTGTCGCCAAGGTTTGAAGCCGCTCTCCAGTAATCACCCATTCCGACTTTCGCAGGGAGCGTCTTGTCGCCGAACTCGGCCCACTCATGGTAGTTGCGGTCCGAGGTGGAGTAACGATGAGGTTTGCCATCAGGACCACGAGCAACGATATAAGGCCAGTAGCCTTGCCCCGTGCCCAGAACCAATTGCCTGACCGGCAACTGCGAGAACATTTCACGGGCGGCAACGTTGGCCAGAACAGGATTATTTTCGGTGTCGAACTGATCCAGCACAGTCTTGCAGGTGCTCTGTTCCTTGAAAAGACAGCCCTTGATGTTCATCAGAACCAGCCCATCGCTTTCACTTTTAAGGAATACAGTTTTGCTCGGGTTCAACCTGCCCACCAAGTAGGGTTTGTTATCGACCATAAAACTGAACTCTGTTTCCGACGTGATCAACCCATAAGGAATCGTTGCTGAAAAAGACCTCGTTCCAAGGGTCGGATAGCTCCCGACGATGGCGTTACCCGAAAACGTGTCGCGCTCATCGTAAACCGCGTTTCGCGGGAACAATTGCGGCGAAGTCATGGGGATTGTATGGGTGAAATTCTGGTGCCTCAGCAACACACTCACCGCGCTGTAGTTCAATACCGAGAAAAGTGTAAACGTCACCAGAAGATCACGTCCCGGAACCAATAGCGGATCAAACACGTTTCGCTGCGCGCTGATGACATGTGTTTGTGCAAAATCGACTTGTCCCGATATCGGGGCCAGGTCGAGATCGTTGCGCAAGGGTAACAGCGCGGTTGCCTCCTGATTTTCCGGTTTACCAGCCTCCTGCGCCAGCAGCGACGAGCAGACCAGAGAGCAAACGAGTGAAAATGCCAGCGAACTGACACGCAAGAAAAGCCTGTCCATGAATGAGTCCTTTCAGGAATGAGAGCACCTCGAAAAGCTGCCCTCAGTCCTTGTGCCCATCCATGGCCACGAACCGCTGATGACGGCAGATACCGGTCCATAGTCGGACGAGTATTGCCGTCGCTCAACTAGCAAAAGTGCTGGGTATGACTCCTGAATCATCGTCTGTCAGGACACTCCTCCGGCGGCAATTCGCGTGGCAATCGCAGGTTTGGCACGCGACTTTCTGAACACCAGTACGTTGCCCCCCATCACCAGCACAAGCCCCACCAAGGCAGCCAGGGTCCACTGATAACCTTCAAACCATGTGGAGATGTTCAGCGCCACAATCGGAAACAACACCGTGCAATAAGCCGCGCGTTCCGGGCCCATGCGTCCGACCAGGGTCAGATAAGCGGTGAAGGCGATCACCGAACCGGGTACTACCAGATACAGCAATGAACCGACATAACGGGTGTTCCACTCAAACACGAACGGCGTGCCGCTAAGCAGGCAGTAGATGCCAAGAATGCTCGCGCCGTAGAACATGCCCCAGGCATTGGTGGTCAGCGGGCGCAGGCCGGCTTTCTGTTGCAGACTCGACAGCATGTTGCCCGCCGAGAAGCACAGTGTGCCGAGCAGTGCCAAACCCAGTCCGATCAAGGTCTCACGGCTGGCGCTGTGCCCGGACAGCTCGGGCCAAAACAGGCACGCCAGCCCCAGCAGACCCATCGCACCACCGGCAAGGACATTACCGGCGATTTTCTGGCGAAAGAACACCCGCGCATTCAGCGCATTCCACAGCGTCGAAGTCGAGAACACCACGGCGATCAAGCCGCTGGGTATCCATTGACTGGCGGTGTAAAAGCACATGAAGTTGACGCAGAACAGACAGACGCCCTGCGCCAGGCAGATCAACTGGCCGCGACGATTGACCGGTTGCAGCCGCTTGCTCAGCAGTAGAAACGCGAACAGCACCAGTGCGGCCAATGCGAAGCGATACACGATGGAGACTGGAATCGCGACATCGCCGAGTTGAAGTTTCAGGGCGATCCAGGTCGTGCCCCAGATCAGCACAGTCAGCAGGTAAAGCGAGAGGTTCATGGTGCAGGCTCCTTGGTGAGCCATCAGTCTGCTGCGCATCGGTCTGCGCCCGCTTGCACAATCTTGCGCATTTGATTGACGGGGTACTGGCAACCACGCTTGCCGGGAGTAGGATACGAAGCCTAGAGGAATCGTCATGCCCGCCATTGAATCCATCCAGGTCTTTCAGGCCCTGAACAGTTCACCTAATGCCAACCTTGAGCAGAGTGCGCCGCTGGGCGACGGGCTGGTGGCGGCGCTGTGGAACAATCGTCATGACTCGCAGGAGTATCACGCTCCCACCCACCATACCTTGTCGTGTTACATCGCAGACGGCACCGGCACGTTCAGGCGCGGCCAGCCCGACCAGAAAGGCTCACCGGGCAAACTGTGCGTGCTGCCCGCCGGGCATGAATCGGCCTGGGTGGTGAACGGCGAAATCCGTCTGGCGCATTTGTATTTCAGCCCGGAGCACTTCGCCCTGGGCTGCGTGACCCTGCTGGATCGCGAACCCCGCGAAATGCAGCTGCGTGACAACACCTTTCTTGAAGACGAAGCACAAGCCCTGCGCTTCCAGCAACTGATCCGCCTGAACTGGGCAGAACCCGGCGAACGTCTGCTGACCAGCAGCATGGCTCACGAGATGGTCAGCCATGCGCTGCTCAGCCAGGTGGGGCTGCGCGAAGGGCTGCGTTTGAAAGGCGGCCTGGCCCCGCACCTGCGCCGGCAAATGGTGGACTTCATCGAAATGCACCTGGCCGACCCGCTGAGCCTTGGTCAACTGGCAAACATGTGTGCGCTGTCGGAATACCACTTCGCCCGCATGTTCCGCGAAAGCTTCGGTTTGCCGCCGCACCAGTATGTGTTGGCGCGACGTATCGAACAGGCTCGCCAATTGCTGCGCAGCACCAGCAAACCATTGGGCGAGATTGCGCTGGCTTGCGGTTTTGCCAGCGCCAGTCATTTCAGCAACCGTTTTCGTCAGGCCATGGGGGCCACGCCAGGCGAATACCGGTTGGCGCTAGGTCAGTAGACGACTCATGGCGGCCAGAGGGCTCAGCAGCGCACCGCATCCTGCCAGCGCAAGCACCCAGCGCGGCCGGAACGGCAGCAGTGCAACCAGCAGCACGGCACTGCTCATCAATACAGCGAACCAATTCACCGTGCCCATCATCCAGCCATCGGCTTGAATCGCCGCCCATGACGACAATGACAGCGCGCCCCAGCCGACCAGCTTGAGCGCCCGCCGCCGATGTCCGGTCAACGGCCCTTTGAGCAACTCGCCGTAATGACGCGTCATGGACAGGCACAGGCACGTGAACCCCACATAACAAAGCAAGGCAGCCAACAGCATCAATGGCTCTCCTGAGGTGTGGCCTGCAAAGCAGCGCTGGCGGCTCTACCCGCACGTGCCGCCTTGAATTTCAGCGATGCCCAGCCCAGGAAGACTCCAGTGACCAGCGCGGTCAGGTCAAAGGCGGCCATTGCCCAGTTGCCTGACGTCAGCGCCCCCAGTAGATAGCCACCGCACGTCAGCAGGTCGAGCAGTGGCAGACCTGCAAACAGCAGCGCGCCCAGCCGCAATTGTTCGCGCCACGCGCTGCGCCCTTTACGCACAAGGGCGTGCACCGCTGACAAGGCCCACAACGTGAAGAACACGCTGACTTCCCAATCGGCACGCCCGCTGAGACCCGACGGCAGCAAACGATTGGCCCAGAAGAAGCTCGCCACGGCGATCATCAACCCTGACATGCTGGCGATATTGAGCACTTCCACCAGACGCAATTCCAGTGGCAGCACACCGGTTTTTGCGTGTTTGAGCTGGCGTTTACCCAGCCACATCACCAGCCCCGTGCCGATCATCGCGGTTCCGGCGACACCAAAAATGAAATACAGCCAGCGCAGCAGCGGTTCGGCGAAATGGCCCACATGCAGGCCGTACATCCCGCTCGCAATCAGCAGGGCAACCGGACGCTCGGCTGCTTCGTTCAGCAACGCACCGCTGGCACCGCTGAATGTCAGCGCCCCGCCCCGATCCGGTACGATGCTGCCCTTGTCATCACGCGTCAGCAATACCGACGCGGTGCTGTCGCCCGGGTTGTTGACGATCACCCGACCAACCTGACCGCTGTCCCACTTTGCGTTCGCGGCGTTGACCAGCGGTGCAAGTGCCACCAGCGGCGCAGGTTTGCCTTCTGGCTTGACCAGTTCCGGGGACGGATAGGCTTCGCGGTAGAACGCCTGAACAGTGTCGTACTGGCTAAGGATGCTCGCGGGCATCACCATCGACATGAAAATCACCAGGCTGCTGTAGGTGATCATCAGGTGAAACGGCAACACCAGCACGCCCAACGCGTTATGCCCGTCGAGCCAGGAGCGCTGGCCCTTGCGCGGACGAAACGTGAAGAACTCCTTGAAAACCTTCTTGTGAATGATGATCCCGGTGATCAAGGCGACGAACATTGCCATCGCCGCACTGGTTGCCAGCCAGCGGCCCCATGGATAGGGCATCTGCAACTGGTAGTGAAACCGGTAGAAGAAATCGCCGCCGCGTGTGTCGCGCGCCTGTACCTCGCTGCCGGTGTGCGGATCGAGCAGTTTGCGTACGAAGTTATTGCGCTGCCCCTGCTTGCCTTCGGGCAGCCAGCCGACCGTCAGACCCGGCGTGCGCGCGTCGGGCAGGCTGATGAACCAGCGCGTGGCCCCGGCCGCGTGGTTTTGCAGGTAATGCTGCGCCTGTTGCACGCTGGCCCCGGCGTCAAGGGCGCGAACCGGAATCTCCGGCTGCATCCATTGGGTGATCTCATCCTTGAAATAGGAAAGTGTGCCGGTCAGAAAAATCGCGAACAGTAACCAGCCGAACAGTAAACCGACCCACGTGTGCAACCAGGCCATCGACTGACGAAAACCTTCCTTCATAGCAGCCACCGACCGCAGGCACAGGCGGCTCCGAGCAGCGCGCAGGGCGCCAGCACTCCGACCCAGGCCTGTAGGACCGTGCGGCAGGCAAAACACCAAAGCACTGCGACCAGATAGACGAGGAACGACAGCATCATCCCCGCCACAACCGATTCGGCACGGGGGATCGGCAGCCACTGCGCAACGCAGATGCTGACCACCGAGGCCAGCAGATAGCCAGCAAACACGGCAGCCAGCGCCCGTGAGGTGACGGCAAGCCGATAACCGGTTGCAAGCCTCTTGCTTCTGGCTTTTGCCGTGCGTTTTTCCGGCAGCGGGCGGCTTGCAGGGGTGACATCCATCAGAGGGTCTTCATTGATCCATGAAACATGAGAGCCGGATCACGCGCCCACCGGATGAGGTCGTGATGAATGCCAGCGCATGAGCCATTCGTCCCCGATCGGACAAATGAACCGCAATATTAATGATAAATATTCTCATACGCAAAAGAGTCTGCCAGAATCCACGCCATCAATGAGTCCCCGTGGATCGTTCCCCGTGCTGCCCATCGCCCACTCCGCTCTCAATCACACTGTCGAAAGCCTGTACAGGGCGCACAACACCTGGCTGACGACCTGGTTGCGACGCAGGCTTGGCTGTCCGCACAGTGCAGCAGATCTGGCCCAGGACACCTTCATCAAGGTGCTTGGCGCGCGCGACACGCCGCAGATCATCGAGCCCCGCGCCTTTCTGACCACGATTGCCAAGCGCGTGCTATGCAATCACTACCGACGTCAGGATCTGGAGCACGCTTACTATCAGGCGCTGGCTGAACTGCCAGAGTGCGTGGCACCTTCGGAAGAAGAACGGGTGATCATTCTCGAAACCCTGGTGGAACTGGATCAACTGCTGGACGGCCTGCCAGCGCACGTCAAGCGGGCGTTCCTGATGGCGCAGGTCGACGGCTTCAGTCACGGCCGGATTGCGGCCGAGCTGGGCATCTCCATCGCAACCGTCAAACGCCACCTGAACAAGGCTGCACTGCGCTGCTATTTCGCCTTATGAACCCTGACAGCGAATCCCTGAACAAATCCGACATCTCGCCTGGCGTTGCGCAGCAGGCGGTCGGCTGGCTGCTGGAAATGCAGGAAGGTGCGCTGAATGCCCGTCGTCAACAAGCCTGGCAGCTCTGGCTCAATGGCAACGCCGAACACCAGCGGGCATGGGCGCACATGCAGCGCGTCAACCAGCGCCTCAGCGGGCTGAATTCGCCGCTGGCGCATGCCGCACTCAACGCGCCGAAATCCGCCAATCGTCGGCATGCTCTGAAACTGCTGTTGTTACTGGGCGCAGGTTCGGCAGCAGGCTGGAGCCTGCGCGAGCAGATCGCGCTGCAACCCTTGCTGGCCGACTACAACAGCGGCGTGGGCGAGCAACGCAAGGTGGCGTTGAGCGATGGCAGTCAGGTGCAGTTGAATACCGCCAGTGCGGTCGATGTGCGTTTCGATGCACAGCAACGCGTGATCCGGCTGCTGCAGGGCGAAATCCTCGTGAGCGCCTCAGCGGACAACCGTCCGCTGAGGCTGTCGAGCGCCGAAGGCACGGTCAGGGCATCGACAGGCACCAGCCGTTTCAACCTGCGCCAGCTGGAGGGACGCACACAACTGGCGGTGTTTGCCGGTTCCCTGGAAATATCCCCGATCAGCAGGAGCGGCCAGGGTTTGATGCTGCGGGCCAGTCAACAAGTGACGTTTGGCCCTGATGCCTGGGACAACGTGCGCCCGCTGGACGCAGGCAGTGGCGCATGGGCGGACGGGATGCTGGTGGCGTCGCGCATGAGGCTGGCGGATTTTCTCGCAGAACTGGGTCGCTATCGCCGTGGACGTCTGCACTGCGATGCGAAAATCGCCGACCTGCTGATTTCCGGCAGCTATCCGCTGGCCGACAGCGAGCGCATCCTCGACATGCTGGAACTTGCCCTCCCTGTGCGCGTGCAGCGTTTTACCCGGTATTGGGTAAATGTGCAGGCGCGCGTTTGATCGTGATTGCTTGTTCCCACTTTCCAGCGCTCATGGTGACGTACACGTTCTGGAAAGCCCGGAATACGGGGCTGATCCTACGCCGATTATTGCGTGGGCATGCAGTTCGTGAAGCTCTGCGTCATACGGCGGCTCTGTGGCCTCAGGTGGATTTTCGCCTCTTCTGACTATCGTGCCGACGCTCCGCGTGGGCATGCAGTTCGTGACGCTCCGCGTCACACGGCGGTTCTGTGGTGTCAGGTGGATTTTCGCCTCCTCTGACTATCGTGCCGACGCTCCGCGTGGGCATGCAGTTCGTGACGCTCCGCGTCACACGGCGGTCTGTGGTGTCAGGGGGATTTTCTCCTCCTCTGACTATCGTGCCGACGCTCCGCGTCGGCATGCAGTTCGTGACGCTCTGCGTCACATGGCGGTTCTGTGGTGTCAGGGGGATTGGGGTTCGACTCGAATCGGTTTTTCGCCCCTCGGCGAGTTACTTTGATGGGGCCAAAGTAACCAAACCCCTCGGCTCCGTTTCCGGCCCGACTTCGTCGGGTTCCTTCGCCCTGTCACTGATCCGCGGGTCGGCGCAACGGGCCATCCATGGCCCGGTGCGGCTAGCCTGGGGTCCTGCCAGGCTACCCCCGGATCAGCGTCAGGACTCAGCCGTCACTTACGTCGCACTCTGCGTCGTCTGTGCCATCGCGGTTGAAAAGCGTTTTAAAGCAGTTGGGCTGAAGGCACGGATGACTATCGTGCCTACGCTCCGCGTCGGCATGCAGTTCGTGACGCTCTGCGTCACACGGCGGTTCTGTGGTGTCAGGGGGATTTACACTGGCCGGCTAAAATTTTTCAAGAAACGTGAGCCGTTTTCCACTCCTCGCGTGACAGACAGGGAAAGCATCTCTCAACCTTCCGGCCAAAGGACTTCTGCATGTCAGCCCGCCCTACCCAACTTTCACCGCTGGTGCGCACGTTGCGCCACGTCATTTTCGGTGCCAGCCTCTCGGTCGGCAGCTTGTCGATGGCGCAGGCAGCCGATGTGGCACCCAAGGCGTATCACATCGCGCCGAGCGAGCTTGAAGCTGCGCTGAGCCAGTTCGGTCGAGAGTCCGGCGTGCTGATTTCCTACGGTTCGCAGATCACCAGTGGCCTCAAAAGCCGTGGCCTGGAAGGTCAGTACACGCCCGAGCAGGGCCTCAATGCGTTGCTCGAAGGCACCGGCCTGCAGGCTTTGGCCGATGGCAATAACGGGTTTACCCTGCAACCGGCCAATGCCGCTGGTGCGCCCATCGAGCTGGGTGTGTCCACCGTAGTCGGCGACTGGCTGGGCGCTGCACAGCAGACCAACGTTTTCGAGCATCCCGGCGCACGTGACGTGATTCGTCGCGAGGAGTTCGAGCGTGTCGGCGCGACATCGGCGCGTGAAGTGCTCAACCGCATCCCTGGCGTCAATGCCCCGGACAATAACGGCACCGGCAGCCACGACATGGCGCTGAACTTCGGTATTCGTGGCCTCAATCCACGTCTGGCTTCGCGCTCTACCGTACTGATGGACGGCATTCCGGTGCCCTTCGCGCCTTACGGCCAGCCTCAACTGTCCTTCGCACCGATCAGCATGGGCAACATGGACGCGGTCGATGTGGTACGCGGCGGTGGCGCAGTGCGTTACGGCCCGCAGAACGTGGGCGGCATCGTCAACTTCGTGACCCGCGCGATCCCCGATGCCCCCACGCTCAAGGGCGGCATCCAGACTGAAACCAGCCCGTCGTCCAGCCACGATGGTTTCAAGACCACGGGCAATCTGCTGGCGGGCGGCACGGCGGACAATGGTCTGGGTGGTGCGATTCTGTATTCCGGCGTGCGTGGCGGCGACTGGCGTGAGCACAGCGACACCGAAATCGACGACCTGATCCTCAAGGGCAAGTACCAGATCGACGAGGCCAACAGCCTCAATGCCATGGCGCAATACTACGATGGCGAGGCACAGATGCCCGGTGGCCTGAGCGTCAGGGATTACGATGCCGATCCGTATCAGTCGACGCGTCTCAAGGACAAGTTCTGGGGCCGCCGCACGATGTTCAACTTCGGCTACCGCTACGAACAGGACGCGCGCGTGTTCACCGCCAACACGTTCTTCACCAAGACCCTGCGCAGCGGCTATCTGGACCAGGGCAGTTTCGTTTCCCTGTCGCCCCGCGAATACTGGGTGCGTGGTCTGGAAACGCGCTTCTCGCAGGGCTTCGCCCTGGGCGAGACCTGGCATGAGGTGGGCGTCGGCTACCGCTATGTCAACGAGGCCGGCCACGAACTGCGCTACCGCGAACCGGTAACTGGCAATCTGCCGACCACCGCCAGCCGCAACGACCGCGACACACGTGGCGCTACCGAAGCCCATGCGTTCTACATCGACGACCGAATCGATATCGGCAAGTGGACCATCACGCCGGGTATTCGCTACGAGATGATCGACACCGCGCAGAACAACAACCTGACCAACGCTCGTTATCAAGGCGACTACAGCACCGCACTGCCGGCATTGAACGTGCTTTATCACCTGAGCGACACCTGGAACCTGTATGCCAACACGGAAGGCTCGTTCGGCAGCGTGCAGTACAGCCAGATGCCTAACCGCGTCACCGGCGATGAGGTCAAACCGGAAAAGGCCCGTACCTGGGAACTGGGCACCCGCTACGACAACGGCAACCTGCGAGCCGAGATAGGTGCGTTCCTGATCAATTTCGATAACCAGTACGACAGTAACCAGACCAACGATACCGTTATCGCGCGCGGCGAAACACGCCATCAAGGCATCGAGACCAGCGTCAACTATGCGCTGGAAGGCCTGAGCCCGATGCTGGCCGGTTACGACGTCTACGCGACCTATGCGTTCGTTGATGCAACGATCCGTGAAGACGGCCCGAACAAGGGCAACCGTGTGCCGTTCTCGTCAAAACATAAAGGGACGATGGGCGTCAGTTACACCGAGGGGCCGTGGAAGCTCAATGTCGACAGTTCGTTCCAGAGCGATCAGTTTGCCGACAACGCCAACACAGCGACCGAGAGCGCCGATGGCAGCACCGGCAAGATCCCCGGGTACATGCTGTTCAGCACCCGCGCCAACTACGATTTCGGCCCGCAGCTGTCAGACCTCAACGTAGCGGTCGGAATGAAAAACATCTTCAATCGCCAGTACTACACGCGCTCGTTCGACGACAACAACCGCGGCAAGTACGTCGGCGAACCGCGCACGGTGTATGTGCAGACGTCGGTTGCGTTCTAGTTTCGGACGCCAGGGCGCGAGAGCAGTGTTCTCCCGGACACCTCTCGTCCCTCACGTTCCGCGTGGGAATGCCGTTCTGGACGTTCTGCGTCCGCTCCTGATTCGCAACCTTGCGCCAGGGTTGCGATTTTTTGCTGCGAAATATTTCTTACACATTGGGGTTGAATTGTCAGGCCATTGCCGCCAACACTGTGAATGAGCGCAAACGAAATCGATTCCGACAGGAATCATGCAGTCCAGCCTCGCACGAGCAAGCCCTAATAAGGATTAACTATGCAAATCCAGGTCAATAGCGATAATCACATCGAAAGCAGTATCCGACTGGAGGAGTGGGTTCGTACCACCGTTGAAAGCACGCTCGAACACTACGATGAAAACCTGACCCGCGTGGAAGTCCACATCCGCGACGAAAACGGCGACAAGCCTGGCCCGCACGACATCAAGTGCCAGATGGAGGCTCGCCCCAAAGGACACCAACCCATTTCTGTTTCCCACAAGGCCGATACGGTAGATCAGGCTGTGGATGGCGCTGCTGTAAAACTCGATCACGCCCTCGAGCATCTGTTTGGCAAACTACGCGGCAAACGAGGCGCCGCACCGACCATCCTCGAACAGGATGAAGATCCGGTCAGCCCGGACGCGTTGCTCGAAGAAGAATTTCTGGAGAAAGAGCAGGAGAAAGAAGCCGCTCGTCTGACCTGATGCTTCACTGACACGTTTTGCAAGAAAAGGGCGAACCGGCAACGGTTCGCCCTTTTTGTTTGCGATGGGAAAGCAAACGCGGCGTTGAACACAACTCACAGCCTCGTGAAACCGTTCGACGCGGATGAACACTTTGCCGCCAGCGTGCCCAACGCACTGATCATGCCCTGATCGGTGTGCACCACAAAAGGTCGTTGCACAGCTTTGGCAACCCTGCCACACCCGTTGCCTCGCAGCCACCTCGACCTCGGGTGCCGTCCATCGAATTTAACATTCGGTGCCGAGCAGCCAGAGCGCTGAATCTGACAGCCATCAGCGAGCAAAAAATCATGCCGCCCCCCCTCAGTCAGCCATCCATACCGACCAAGCGCTCAGCACTCGTCCAGCCGCTGGCAGCACGACGCTCAACGCCAGAACCTGAACAGCAGGCAAGTACGGTTTCGACCCCGCCGTTACGAATCTCTGGCGTCAACAACTGGTTGCAAAAGTGTCAGACAATCACTCGAAAAAGCCATGCGAAAACTGCATTCGCGAGAGAATCAGGTCATGTACGGGAGGTGCACACCGCGCGTTTTCGAGAGCATTTTTTTAATCGGATTGACCGGTTCGTCTGGCTGCAAAGCAAGCCATGAAGCGGCTGCGAAGTGCTCCCGCCTCGCGGCCTCTCAAACATCGTCCACGCAATATGGCCCGAACCATGCAGTGCCCTGTAGTACGCGCCAGGCAGCGGCCATCAGGACGGCCAATGGCTGACGCGAACTGAACGTTGTGAATGCGTCAAAGCGTCTCAAACAAACCCTGTCATCAACGCGCAAGACGACAGCAACACCGTCAGCAGCAAGCGCAGGAGTAACGCAACCGCTGATCAGTCGTCGAGAACCAAAAGGACTATTACCCGGTCAACTTATGCAGACCATTTAGCAGGTGAATGATATGGACAATCCTTTTCAGATGATCACGGATACTTTTCACCCCGACTATCGGGTGAATCTGAGCATTCAAGGACTGGACGGCAGCATCATGCTGACTTTGTCCAACGAATGTGGAGTCGTTGCCAAGCGCCTGATCAGCGCTGCCCAACGCAATGACCCACAACGCCTGCGCAAGCTGATAGAAAGCGTGCAATTCGGCATCGCCATCGAACGTGGCGACAGCGCGATCAAGATCCTTGCGGCCATGACCGACGGCGCGACGCTGAAAAAGACACCTGTCCCGGCCAATGGTCTGTGGCCGCAGAGTCACGCAACGGTGAATGCCGGGGTTTGATTCACACCTGCCCTTCCCCTCTGTGCAGTCCCGGTGTCGGCGCTGCATAGAGCAAGCACCTGTTGCCGCCGTTCAATACGCTCCAGTCTGCTTGCACGGACTTTTCCCCCAGTAAAACCGGCCTTTAGCTATGATTCCCCCTCCCGCCTCTTCAGCAAAAGTACAGATACATCCTGCTACAACAATCCTTGCGCAGAAACATTCGAGCGACTGGGCACCGCGTTCAGCGCCACTGCACCTGCGGATGATTCCGAGGAGGCAACATGTTCTTACGGTATGGGGTATTGATCGCATCACTTGCGATAGCGTCAGGCTGTGTTGAGGAGCGGGTAGTGCATGAACGACCGCACGTACATCATGAGTACGTTGAAGAAGTCATCGCGCCGCAACCACCCCCTGAACGGGTGATAGAAGTAGAACCGGCACCTCGTCCCGGCTATATATGGGCTCGCGGTTACTGGCACTGGAACGGACAGCGTTTCGTGCCGGTGCATGGCCACTGGGAGGCTGAACGACCAGGCTATCACTACATGCATCCGCACTGGGAAAGCGCGGGTGACGGCTGGCATTGGCATGCCGGGGTCTGGCTTGACTGATTGCTTTCTTCCATTACAACGTAATGGCGGCATCCTTCACGGGTGCCGCCATTGTTTCGATCAGATCTCGCCCTTTTCTTCCGTCACAGCGCCTTTGATGGTGCTGGACGAGTCGGGAATCTTCGCCGACGGGTATTTGTACGACGCGTAACGCACCACCAGAATCGCAAACGCCAGCAACAGAATGCCGCCACACAGGTAGATGATGCCGATGTCCGGCGGGTTGTGATGGGACACGTCGGAAATCAGCAGGCGAGTCAGTGCAGTGATCGCGACATAGATCAGAAAGCGCACGGGCATGTGGTTGGTCTTGAAATAAATCCCGGTCATCGCCCCCAGTTCCAGGTAAATGAACAGCAGCAGGATGTCATCGACCGTGACGTTGCCCTTCTCGACCATGCCCAGGAACGCAACCACGGATGCCCAGGCGGTGATCGCGCCGATCGCGAACAACGCCAGAAAGTGGAAGCTTTCGACGCAGAGATTGCCCAGCGACTCGGCCTGTGCATGCACACGGTGTCTTATCTTTACTGCCCATTTGTTTCCCATGACGCGCTACCTCTGAACCTTCGTTTATGCCGACCGGATGATGCCGGGTACTCGTGACGCCTGTGTGGCCTGCTTTTTAAAGCAGGAACAGGGCCATAGGCTATGGTTGAGAGCGCGACGGGTTGTCGCAAGGCACATTTGCAGCGCAAAAAGATGCCTGAACGCCACTATTCAGGCAGGGGTTGATTGGCACATGGCTTTTACTGTATAAAAACACAGTAATCACGAAGTCGCCTTCGCCGATGCGCTGGCGACGGGTCTTCATGCGGTGCCCGCTACACCTGACCGGCACGCTGGTCATGCACGACCGATGCTTTGCACACCCGCTGGTCAGAGCGTGAAGCGCTGAACGTCCGGGTCTAGCCCTTTCAACACTGGATAACACGACGAGGCCAAAATGGCTGTTGAAACCCTTTACCGCAGTACCCGCGATCTGGAGACTACTTTCGTGGACCGTAAACTCGCCGATGCGCACGATCAAATGCTCGAGCTGGCCGAGCTTCTCACCGACGTCCTGATCAAGAACGTACCGGGCATTTCGGAAAAGCATGCAGAGGATGCGAGTATCTACATGGCGAAGAATCGCGCCGTTTTTGCCGCCGCGTTCAAAAATAACGCCAGTGCGCTGAGCGAGCTGTCGGAGCCCGTCGAGTCGCAAGGCTAATTCTGCGCGGCACTGCGACCCTCCTCATTCCGAGGAGGTCGCTCATCCCTCTCTTCTAACAACTGGGCAACTGCCCTTAATGCTGCTACAACTCACTACTGCAGGCAGCCGTAACTTTCGTGGCACCCAAGCTAAATATTAACTTCCCGTCTACCTGCCAACGCCTCAAACTCGCCACACCCATAAAGTTCAACACCGCCATTATATCAACGCCAATTTTGTGAACCCCTTCGCTTCTCCTGTCATTAATCAGGCGTCAGTAATCTGCTGTAATGACGCACGCCTCAGCCCGACTATTTTTGTTGGAACTTTTTGCCATCATGGCGACTTCTGGAACACTAGCGGCCTTTGAAAACAGCTCAAAAGACTTTATCATACAGCGACAAAATCCCCGTATTCATTGGTCAAAACGGTATTTTTAAACATTTTAACCCTGTACTGACCGCTCTGAAAAAACAAAGTTCCTGCCAATTGTTACTTTGAAAAATACTTAACAAAAAGTTTTGCTTTATTATTTTGTTCTGCTAATAATCCCGATAATTCCGGGTATCAAGGCATATTGCTACATCACACTGAAGTGAACATCGAGCCATAAACTCCGATCTTCCCCGCCCGAGAAACTCATCAACTCGCAAGCTGGCCAAGCTGTTCTCAGCCTGGTTCTGCTGCTGTGCGGCGCGCAAAAAGCGCGGGAGGAAATAATGGCTGGTCAGCAACCCAGAATGAAGGTCCTTTCCATATTCGGCACTCGTCCAGAAGCCATCAAGATGGCTCCGCTGGTCAGAGCACTGGCCGCAGAGCCGGGTATCGATTCAAGAATCTGCATCACCGGGCAGCATCAGAGCATGCTGCAACAGGTGCTGGACATGTTCGAACTCAAGGCCGATTACAGCCTCGACGTGATGCGCCCCGATCAGACGCTGAATTCTCTGACGGCAGCGCTTTACGCTGCTATCGATCCGATTCTGGACGAGATGAAACCAGACAAAGTGCTGGTTCACGGCGACACCACCTCAGCCATGGTCGCGGCAATGTCGGCATTTCACCGCCGAATTCCCATCGGTCATGTCGAGGCCGGATTGCGCACTGGCGACATCCGTCAGCCATGGCCTGAAGAGATGAACCGCCGCTGCATCGATCTGATTTCCGATCATCTGTTCGCACCGACCGCCGAGTCGCGTCGCAACGTGCTGGGCGAGCGCCTGCAGGGCATCTCGTTCGTGACCGGCAACACCGTGATCGACGCCTTGCACCTGACGGCTCAGCGCATCGACAGCAACCGCCAGTTACGCCACGCACTGGATCGCCAGTTCTCGTTTCTGGTGCCTGAGCGCAGGGTCCTGGTGGTCACTGGACATCGTCGCGAGAACTTCGGCGATGGCTTCCTGAACATCTGCAAGGCGCTGGGCGAACTCGCGCTGCGCGACGACATACAAATAGTCTATCCCGTGCACCTGAACCCCAATGTACTGGGGCCGGTGACCGAGCACCTGGGCAATTTGCCGAATGTGCACCTGATCAAACCACTGGACTACCTGTCGTTTGTGCGTCTGATGCAACGCGCCCACGTCATCCTTACTGACTCCGGGGGCGTGCAGGAAGAAGCGCCGTCGCTGGGCAAGCCAGTGTTGGTCATGCGTGACGTTACCGAGCGTCCGGAAGCCGTCGCCGCTGGCACTGTGCGTCTGGTGGGCACCGAGCCGGACGCCATCATTCGCGGCGTGAACGCGCTGTTCGACGATGATGCCCTATGGCAGAGAGCGTCCCATGCAGCCAACCCTTATGGCGACGGCAAGGCCAGCACACGCATCGTCGACGCCCTGATGGGCCGTCCGGTGGATGAATTTGTCGCCGAGCTGCCGCGTTATCGCTCCGACCCGGTGGATGTCCAGCTCGACACGCTGATCCAGCCTCAGCACCACCATACCCAGATGCGCTCGATGGCAAGTTAGCAAAAAACAAACGCGCAGGTAGCGCAAAAGAACACTAAACACATCCGCAGGAAGCAGTCCGCAAACGATACGGGCACCCGGTTCAGACCGGGTGCCCGAAAAACGTTGTAGCAGACCGGCAGCCTGTATCAAGACCCAATGGCCTTGAGCCTTTACCGAGATCTGCACGATGAAATCTTCCGTTGCCGTAAACATGGGCGCGCTGAATATCCTTGCCTGCGGGATGAGCCTGCTGGCCCTGATGCCTGCGTTCGCCCTGGCTGCCGACAGCCCGTTGACCCAGGCTATCAACCGAATCACCGCTGACAGTCGTCAGGAACGAGTGATCGAGCTGAGAGAACTGGGCATTGATCGCCCGATCATTCTCAATGCCACCGATGCACGTCGCGAGCTGTACCTCCCGGTGCCCGCTAATGTGCCGCTGACGGATGCAACGCTGAATTTTGACGCCAGCTATCTGAACGGCGAAGCAGGCCGCAACACGCTGCTGCTGTCGCTGGATGGTTATCCGGTGCGCGCACTGGGCCTCAACGAAGAACAGGGTAATGCCAGTGCAACCCTGGGCGTAGACAAGGCGGCCCGGGAAAGCGGCTCGGTGCGATTGGGCATTGCCTGGTCCTCTGTGATCTCGAAAGTGCTCTGCGAAGACGAGCGCGCCATCGGCAACGTATTACGCATCGATCCGCACACGCGTCTGACTTATAGCTACGACGCCAGTCAGTTGCAGGATGTGGGCGCGGCATGGAATGCGCTGCCCGGCAAGCCTGGACTGATGGTCGCACCCGGCACATTGTCGAGCGCCAGCTACGACGCCGCCTGGCGTATGGGTGTAGCGCTGGAGCGCATCGGTAAACAGGCGCGCATCCTGCCGTTTCCAGCGGTTCAGGACAGTGTCGACCTGGGCAACCTTAAGGTTCCGGCAGAACTCAAGCAGATTCCGGCGTTCGCCAGTCTCGACGGCAAGGGCCAGTACACGCTGCGCGATCCGGCGGAAATCGGTGCCTTGCTGATGCTTGGCCAGAGCCCGGCATTGCAGGCCGACCTGGCGATCAGCGATCCGCAGTTGCTCAAGGCAATCGACGACGCCCTGAATGCGCTTCAGGCCCAGGTGCAGGGTCTTGATGCAACCGCGGCCGCCGCACTGGGCCAGTGGCGCGAGCGTCATATCAGACAACCGCTCGCCAACAGCCCGGAAGACGTCAGTCTTGCCCTGCTCGGCAATCGCGCACTGTTGATGATCAAGCCCGAGTCAGCCGACAAGGCTATCGGCCTGTTCAGTTCGGCGTGGAACAAACTGGCGCGCAGTCGCCAGCTGACCATCGGCGAAGAAACCGCCATGCCGCTCAGCGAGGACGGTCGTGTCGCGTTGACGCGTCTGGGTGGCAAGCCCGGCACGGTGGATGTACTGGCGAAAACCGACTGGAGCGCCTCGTTCCCGCTGGGCAGCGTGGCCTATGACGGTCGCGTGCCGGTAACGGCGATGATTGATATCGCGGCGGCACCCGGCGCGTCGGGAACGCCACCGGTCGCCACGCTGTTTCTCAATGACTACCTGATCGGCGCAATGCAACTGACTGCCGACGGCAAGAAGGAACGCATCGAAGCAAGGATTCCGCAGTACGCACTGGCGGCGCAGAACACCTTGCGGGTGTCCTTCCAGCGTCAGCCGGTCAGTAACCAGTGTCTGGAGACGCCGCAGGCGTTCCCGATTTCGGTGCTGCCGACCAGCCACGTGGTACTGGACAAGGTTACTCCCGATGAAAACTTCTCGGGCATGGCCGCACGCTTCGCTGCGGACACTCAGATAATGGTTCCCAAGGGCTACCTTGAGCGCCCGGCCAGCAGCCTGCCGCAAGTCATCCGCATTGCCAGTGCTTCCGGTGTCTCGCCGTTGCGCGCTCAACTCAGCGTCAGCGATGACGCCAGTGTAGCGGTGACGCCCGCCAAAGCGTTTCTGGCCTTCGAACTGCCAGTCAAGGACGGCGCCGAGTCGGTCAAGGCCAGCAACGACGGTCATCTGCTGATCAATCACAAAGAACAGACGCTGCTCGACCTCAAATCCCTCAATCACCTGGCCTCGCTGCAAGTGATCGACGCAGGCGGCCAGCACGGCATGGTCTATCGCACACTCGGCGGCCAGGCACCGATTTTCGAGCGTCCGCTACTGCTGGAGCGCGGTAACGCCACCGTGCTTGCCGACAACGGCCCGATCGCCACCTTTGACGCCAAGGATCCGACCGGCAGCCAGATGATCGAGGACGAGGAAAGCACCGGCCTCGACGCCTGGCGCAAACCGTCGCTGCTGTGGCTGATTCCGGCTGGCATCGTACTCTTTCTCATCCTGTTGCTGGCTGGCCGTAGCGCCCGTCGCAATCGCTCGTAACGGGCCGCCGCAATGACGTCGCTCTATTGGCCTTACTGGCTGGCCCATTACTACAGCGTGCTGGAAGTCGCGACGATCGTTGTCGGGCTGATTATCCTGGTATCGAGCATCGACGACCTGTTCATCGACATCTGGTACTGGGCCAGGCGGCTGTACCGCAAGTTCACCGCCGAACGCCGCTACCGGCCACTGACTGCCGAGCAGTTGATGGCCCGCGACGAGCAGCCGCTGGCGATCATGGTCCCGGCCTGGCTGGAATATGACGTCATCGCGCCGATGATCGAAAACATGGTATCGACGCTCGATTACCAGAACTACGTGGTATTCGTCGGCACCTACATCAACGATCAGCGCACCATTGATGAAGTGGAGCGCATGCGCCGCCGTTACAAGCAGTTGCACCGCGTAGAAGTGCCGCACGCCGGCCCGACCTGCAAGGCCGACTGCCTGAACTGGGTCATCCAGGCGATTTTTCTGTACGAGAAAACCCACGCCGTACAGTTTGCCGGGACCATCCTGCACGACAGCGAAGATGTACTGCACCCGCTGGAGCTGCGCCTGTTCAATTACCTGCTGCCGCGCAAGGACATGATCCAGTTGCCGGTCGTGTCGCTGGAGCGAAACTGGTACGAATGGGTGGCCGGCACCTACATGGACGAATTTGCCGAATGGCACGGCAAGGACCTTGTCGTACGCGAAAGCATGACCGATACCGTGCCTTCGGCTGGCGTAGGCACCTGTTTCTCGCGGCGCGCACTGATGGTGCTGGCGGATGAAAACCAGAATCAGCCCTTCAATACCGAAAGCCTGACCGAAGACTACGATGTCGGCGCGCGGTTGGCGAAATACGGCATGCAGGCGATCTTTGTGCGCTTCCCGGTGCAGTTTCGGGTGCTGCGCAAATCCTGGTTCCGCAAGCCCTATGAGTCGACGCTGGAGATGCCCCTGTGTGTGCGCGAATTCTTCCCGGACACCTTCCGTACCGCCTTTCGCCAGAAAGCTCGCTGGACGTTGGGCATCGGTCTGCAAGGCTGGGAGCAAATGGGCTGGAGCGGTTCGCTGGCCAACCGCTATTTGTTGTTCCGGGATCGCAAAGGTGTGGTGACCTCGTTCGTCAGTATCCTCGCTTATGCGATTCTGATTCAGTTGCTGGCGCTGATCGTCCTGCGCTCCAGCGGGCTGTGGAACACCAGCTTTCCGACCCCGTTTGAAACCAGCGGCCTCATTCAGTATCTGCTGGTGGCTAACGGCATCGCGTTGCTGTGGCGAATTCTGCACCGCTGCTACTTCACCACGGTTCTCTACGGCTGGCAGCACGGCCTGCTGTCCATCCCGCGCATGGTGGTTGGCAACTTCGTCAACTTCATGGCTGCGGCACGCGCCTGGCGGATGTTTCTGGTGGGCAAGGTGCTCAACCGCAAGCTGGTCTGGGACAAGACCATGCACGACTTCCCGTCGACCGATCTGGTGGCTGCCGCACCACGACGCCTGGGCAGCGTACTGCTCTCCTGGCAGGCCATAAACGATGAAAAACTGCAGACCGCATTGACTGAACAGCAGACTCGCCAAGTGCCACTGGGCAGGATTCTGTTAAGTCATGGCTGGCTCGATGACGAGACCCTGGCTGAGGCCATTGCGTTTCAAAACGACCTGCCGCGGGTCTTCGACATCGCAGGCAAACGTTCGGCAACCAGTGTCCTGGCCGACGAGTTCTGCCTGCGCTGGCGCGTCGTACCGCTGCAGATGAATGCGCTGGGCCGCCAGGAAATTGCGGTCGCCAGCCCGCTACCGGATGAAGGCCTGCAGCAGATTACCGAACAGTTGGGGGCCGAGCCGGTGCAACTGATTGCGCGTGAAAGCGACATCGTCGCGCAGCTGCGTCAGCTCCAGGCGGTAGAAGGCCAGCCGTTGCCGGCCACTGCCCCGCTGCTGGGTGATCTGTTGATCGAGCAGGGTTTGCTGGACCGCGATGTATTCCAGAAAGCCATGCTCGGTTATCGCCCGCATGTGCATGGGCGGATCGGCGATTACCTGGTCGATATCGGCGTACTGCCCAGAGAAACCATCGAACAGGCGGTGGCACGCCAACACAACCATTACCGGTCTGACGATCATACGGAGCAGCCACTATGAAGCGTCCCTTCATCCTGTCGCTGCTGGTGAGCGGCCTGAGTCTTGTTTCGCCGCTCAATCAGGCAGAAACACTGCCTCTGCCGTTGACCGGTCCTGCGTATGCCATCGCCAACGAAGCCTACCTAGCGTACAACCGCAAGGACTACGACCTCGCTATCGCCAAGGCACGCGAGGCGTTGCGTCAGCGAGGCGATGCCGACCAGCTGCGCGATCTGATTGCGCTGGCCGAACGTGACAAATACCGTCGCGATCACCCTGCACGCTTCCCCAAGGCCCGCCCCAAGCCCGGTTATCTGGAAGGTAATCAGGCGCTGCGCGCGTATGCCAACCGCGACTACGACGGCTCGGCAAGCCATGCGCGCAAAGCCATTGCCCAGGCACCGAACAATCTCGATTACCGCATGATGCTGATCGAAGCGCTGCAACGTCAGCAGCGTCTGGACGAAGCGCAGGTGGCGATCAACGAGGCGGAGCAGGCACTCGGCGCACAGCCGGTGTTGACTCGTCGCCGTCAAGCGATTCAGGAGCAGGTAGCGGTCGACAAGGCGGCCACCGGCTATAAGGCACTGGCACGTGGCGACAACGAAACCGCGGTCAGCGAAGCCCGTGACGCTGTCCGCAGCTTCCCGAAACAAATGGCCTACCGCAAGCTGCTGGTCAGTGCGCTGATTGCTCAGGGGCAGTACGCCGAAGCGCGCTCTGCGGCAACTGAAGCACTCGCGCTGAATGGCAACGATGCCACGCTGCTCGTCCAGCGCGGGCAAATGCGTCAACGCCTGGGCGATCAGGACGGGGCCCGTCAGGATTTTTCCCAGGCCATGGCGGTTGGCAATCTGCCGCTGCGTGAACAGGCTTCTTTATATGCCGCCATGGGCCAGCCGAGCGAAGCGCTGCAACGTTTGCAGAAAGCTCGCGATGCGGGCGAACTGCAACCGGGCGATGAGGTGCAGATTGCCTACTTCCTCAGCCAGGCTGGCGATGATCGTGGCGCGCTGAACGAATTCAAGCGCGTCGACCGAAGCTCCGGACTCAAGCCGCGTGAAGTTCAGGACGCGGCCTACAGCGCCATGCGTACACCGGACGACGTGCAAGCCATCGCCTACTTCAAACGGGTACTCGACTACCAGCGGACCGGTGATTTGCAGATGCCGGCACAACAGGTGTTCGATACCCGGCGTGCTGTCTCCGACCTTTCCCGTGAATGGGGCTTGACCAACACCACAACCTATCGCGGTGCAAGCACCAGCAGTGGCAGCGGCCTGAACAGCGCGCCAAGCAGCAACACGGACAGTGTGCAGAACAGCACCGAGGTGTTCTGGCGACCATTCGGCTACCGCTATGCGCGCTTCGTCGAGCTTTACGGGCGCGTAACCGACACATTGTGGAGCAAGGACGGTGAGTCCGACACCGGCGCGGATGCCTTGCAGGGTGCGCTGGGCATCAGGGTCAAGCCGTTCACTGCGGTCAACGTCATCGGTGCCTTTGAACGCACCTTCCCTCTGGGCAACTCAAACGCCGATGGCGACTGGCTTGTGCGCCTTGGCTATGGCTCCAGCATCGGCACCGATTTGCGCGTCGATGTACCAAGCTGGTGGACCTCGCAGCTGTACGCTGAGGGCGGGCGTTATCTGCAGGACAAGCGCAACTATTTCAACAGTGAATGGCAGGTCGGACGCAGCTTTCGTCTGGACAGCATCAGCCCCAGGCTGGTGGTATTCCCACATGTCGTCGCCGCAGTGGACTACGATTCAAAGATGCGCAGTGAAGTCGACAGCCTGGGCCGCAGCAGTACGTCATCCGGCAACGCTGGCGGCATAGGGGTGGGTGCTGGCGTGCGCTACTGGTTCCGCGAGGACACGTACAAGGCCCCCCAGTCGTATGTCGATTTCTCGGTGCAGTATCGCGAGAAAGTATTTGGCGAAGACCGGGCAGAAGGCGTGTTCGCACGCATGACGTTCTCGTGGTAATCATCCCGAGTGACCCATCAGGGAGTAATGTTTGAAGGCTTTGGCCGCACTGCTGCGACAGCCAACGTTGATCAGGACCTCACTGGCCGCCGTGCTGGTGGGTGCTCTGACCCTGGCCTCCAGCGAGCTTTATCAGTTGATACAGCCCAAAGGGCCGGGAGTCGTCGGCATCGTCTGGCAACCCGATAACGCAACGGTGGGTATAAGTGGCAATTGGGACAGGCTCGGCGCACGGCAATTGCTCGTGCAGTGGACGGCGGTCGATGACCAGTCGTTCATACCGGGCACCCAGATGCCCCATGTGCCGGTGCTGCCGGACTGGGCGCGGATCGGCAAGGAGCCTTGGGCGCAAGAGGTGATTCTCGGGCTGGCCGGGTACTTCAGCGAAAACCGTTCACGGGACAATATCGAACAGTTGGCGCTGCTGTCGGCGCAACTGGCCAAGGTGAAAACGCCACTTAATGTAACCGGCTGGTATTTTCCGGCCGAGGTCGACCCCAGCTGGAGTCGCGCAAAGGAGTTACCCGCGCTGCTGGCGAAACTGCCCAGACCTTTGTGGATCAGCATCTACGATGGCGCCAACATCGGCCCGATTGCCACTGCGGACTGGCTGAAAACCTGGCTGCCGGACGATATCGGCGTGTTCTTTCAGGATGGCGTAGGTGTGTATGCCCGCACCGCTCCGGTGGCCCGAACCTATGCAGACGCCTTGCGCAACAGGCTGGGCAAGAATCGGGTCAGAATCATCGTCGAAGCGTTTCGCCCGCAAGTGGGCGGCGGTTTCCGCCCAGCGACGGCTGCCGAACTGAAGCCGCAGATCGCCGCCTTCGATGGCTATCCGCTGTACCTGTTCGACGGCCCGCATTATGTGACGCCCGACTTGATAGAAGCCCTGAACAAGTAGAAACAAGTGACGCTGGACGAAATTCCCGCGCGGGGCTACAAAGAGTCTTCGTACTGGATTTTGAGCCGCACGGAGTGGTCGATGACTCCACGTCAGCATTGCCTGTCCTGCCTGCAAAAAACGCCACCCCTGGTGTTTGAGGCCGCGCTATGGGTGTCGACCGAGCATGACGCGCACTTTGCGCGACATGAGGTGATGAGCGACATGGACCAGTTGCAGCGCCAGATAGGCGCTGCGCTACCTGTCCTGCCCACTCCCGAACTCGCGCAACCCCTGTTGCGACAACTCAATGCGCTGGGGTTCCAGCAGGATGACTGGAACCCGCCCAAGCCCGATTCAGCGCTCCTGCACAAGGTCGTGCAACAGCGCCGAGGCCAGCCGTTGGGGCTGGCGATGGTCGCTCTGGAGATTGCACGGCGGCTGGAGATTGCGCTGGAAGGGGTAAACTTTCCGGGTCACTTCCTGCTGCGCGTGCCGGGTGCCGATCATTTGCTCGACCCCTGCAGCGGGCGCAGACTTTACCCCAAAGACTGCCGCGAACTGCTGATAAGGCAATTCGGCCCGACCATGCAGTTGCGCGCCGAGCACATGACGCGTGCCACACCGACCAGCATGCTGCAGCGGCTGTCACGTAACCTGAGGCACCTGCATCAGATCAACGACGATTTTCTCGCTGCTCTCAAGGACGCAGACCGAATCGTCGAGCTGGGCCAGGCGACCAGCAGCGATCACCTGGCCCGTGCCAGCCTGTATAAATTCCTGGAATGCCCGCAGGCCGAACGTTTCGACCTGGAGCGCGCGCTGTTGCTCAGTGAAGATCCGCTGCAACGCTTTGAGCTTGCCCAGCGCCTTAGCCGGCTGCCGGCAAGTAACAGGTTTCATTGAACCGCGTACGCTCTTTCTGCGAATTGTTACCTGCCCGGTAAGGGTGCATATCCCCTGCGGGGATTTTTCAGCGCAACGAGGGCAGGTAACCTGCGCGCGTTGAATCGACGTGGATTTGCAAGCTCCCTTGATCCTGCGTTTTGTTTGGCCGCTGCCTGTACAGGTACAGCGGCCTTTTTTATTGCCTGGGCAACCTCACGCCTTGGCATTCGGTGATCGTTTGACCAGCCCCTTGTTTTCCATATCCTTGATCTTGCGCATGTCGTAACTGTCGCCCGATTCGGCGAATGCCTGAAGATTCTGCATGATATGGATCGTCTTTATGTAATCCGGCAATAATATCTTGGCGTAAGGATCTCCGCTCATTGCCTTTTCTTTCATTTCAATGATCCGATTGGCAAAAAACTCCAGCGCATTGATTTCCTTGGCTGGATCGACAAGTTTGCCTTTCTTGTCGAACTCATCACCGGTTCGGCTCATGAGTTCGGCGGTGTGATTGTCGATCATGCCGAACTTGTACAAGATCATTCCGGCCCTGTTGAGGTCCTTCGGGGTAATCTGTTCGGGATTGAAGCCCTTGAACAGCGGCTTCATTTTGCGTTTCTCCATTGCCAGCGAATTAAGCGCAATTGCGTTTTCACCCACTTCCTGCAAAACCTGAATGACCTGTGCGGCAGCCTTTTTTATCTTGAGTCTTGCCGGGGGCGCGGCGACAGTGACCGGTGGCAAGTCACCCCACATTGTTTTGGCCATGTGATACTCCTGATATGAATGTAGTCAAACTTCATATCGGAGCTGACGCTGCCTAATTAATAGGCATAAAGAAATCCATCCCGTGCCTACAGTGTCACAAGACCGTTCTTACAACAGAAAGCAAAAACCCTTATAAAAAATTAAGTAATTATAAGCCCCATTGGCCAGACAAACACTTTTCTCTCCGCTGTCCGTCGTCTATAAGAACCTGATTAATTAACGTACTTTTGCAGATTGGCCATCATTTCTTTCAACGCCTCGATATTATCAGCGGGGTGCGCGGCGTTATCGAAATCCCCAATTGTCTGCCACTGCGCGGCGACGTCCTCGGGGCTGAAACCTGTCTGCGGGTCGAAGCAGGCTCCCTGACTGCGCTGCCAGCGGACCTTGCCGATCCAGCCGCCGCCCACTTCAAACAGGTCGCCGCTGCCCAGACATTGTTCACTGCCCAGGTACACCACCAGCGGGCTGACCAGTTCAGGTTTGAGCAACTCGAACACATTGGCCGGTATCAGGCCTTCGGTCATGCGTGTGCCGCCCGTTGGCGCTATGGCGTTGACAAGAATCCGGTTCTTGCGACCTTCCAGCGCGAGGGTGCGCGTCAGCCCGTAAAGCCCGAGCTTGGCCGTTGCGTAATTGGACTGTCCGAAGTTGCCGTAGATGCCGGACGTCGATGACGTGAAGATCACCCGTCCATAGTTCTGCTCGCGCAGGTGCGGCCAGGCGGCATGGGTCACCTTGTAGGCACCCTCGACATGGACGCGATAAACGAGATCCCAGTCGGCATCCTCCATTTTGGCGAAGGTCTTGTCGCGCAGGATGCCAGCGTTGTTGACCAGTACATCGATACGACCGAAAGCATCGAGCGCGTGCTGCACTATCCGCTCGCCGTCGATCACCGAGTCATGGTTGGCTATCGCCGTGCCACCGGCCTCGCGTATCTCGGCCACGACACGATCGGCAGCCGACGCACTGGCCCCTTCGCCATGCGCCGAGCCGCCCAGATCGTTGACCACCACGCGCGCGCCATGTCTGGCAAACAGCAGCGCATGAGAGCATCCCAGCCCGCCACCGGCACCAGTCACAATCACGACTTTATCTTCGAAACGTACCGACTCGCTCATCGCAGGCTCCAGGCTTAAAGGAAACGTTGCGATGAGTGTCGTCCAGGCACCTGCCGGTCACAATCAATACTCGCTGTGCTGAATCATGCTTGATAAAGCAGCAGGATGATTTCAGCCCAGGTGCTTGATGAACGCTGCCAGCCAGGGCTCGGCGTCGGTTTCCGGGGTCACGCTTTCACTTCCGTCCAGCCGCAGCATGTCCTGCACTTCATTCACACCCAGTTCAGCGAACAATTCGCGCATCTGCTCGCCGCCGGCACAGAAGGTGTCACCGTAGCTGGCATCACCCAGCGCAATCACTCCTCCCGGCAAACCGCGCAACCTGGCAGGCAGAAGATCACGTAACTCAGAATGGAGCGGCACGAGGTTGTCAGGCAATTCGCCCATTCCCGTGGTCGACGTCACCGCAAGGATTGCCTCGGGCCCGAAGGCCAGCACGTCAGGCAACGTCAGCCGAGGGTTGACGAGTGTCTCGTGACCCGCGGCACGCAACAGTGCAGAGGCGTGTCTGGCAACTTCTTCGGCCGATCCGTAGACCGTTCCACACACGATGGCAACTTTCATGGCTATTCCTGCAGTAGCTTAAAAAAAGTGAAACATTATGCCTTAGAATGCCATCTGAATTTTCTACGGACCATTATGCCTTTGGCCTGCACGGAAACCGCATGGCAAAGTTGAAACATTAAAAGGGAACAATACGATGAGCGGTCAGAACAACTTGCGGAATCAATGGTCTTTGTTCTCAATAACCGGTCAGACCGAGTCATCCGCCAATGCAACCTGATTCACTCCTCACACAGGCTGAACTGGACTTCATCCAGAGCATGCAGCGCAATCCGAAGCTGAACGTACGCGACAGTACGCGCAGTCTGTTGGTCAATGGCGGGGTTCAGATTCAGGATCTGCTGACGCGTCTGGCCGCTCACGAGCAGGTGACGATCCATGCGCAGTTCGAAAACCAGCAGATGAATTTCCCTCTGCACCTGGTGGAGGACGAATTTCATGCACTGCACCTGGAGCTGGGCGCACCGAGTATTTTCGAGGAAGGCCCGAAGATTCGCCCGTGGCGACTCGTGCTGGAAGAGCCTATCCCGCTCGAAACAGAAAAAGGCGCATTGACGGCGCTCTGGGTACACGAGCTGTCGTTCAAGGGCGTGCTGCTTGAGTACCGCAAGGAAGGCAAGCTGCCGAGAAACTTTTCGGCCTGGTTCAACCCGCCAGGTCATGCGCCTATTCCGATGCGCGGCAAGCTGGAGCGAATGACCGAGCCCAATGTCGGTGCCTATCACTTCAGCAAGCACGGCAAGGACGACGCCGAGCGTTTGCGTCAGTACATTCTGCAGGAGCATCGTCGCAAGCATCCGTCCTTACACAAGTAATCCGCCGACGCAGCAAATCTCTACCGGTCGCGCAGCGTTTAAGGAATAATCCTTGCTTGCCTTTCAAGTGAAGCTGTCGCGACCCATCACCCCGGATCGCGGCATGTGACCTCCCTACCCGGGAATCTCACGCCTCTACCGGAGATACACAATGTCTACCTCCCCCGTCACCCTGATGGTTGCCCGCCGCGTGGCGCATGGTCGCTACCATGAAATGATGGCCTGGTTGCACGAAGGCGAACAGTTGGCCACGGATTTCCCGGGCTATCTGGGCTCTGGCGTGCTGGCTCCCCCGCCTGGCGATGATGAGTTTCAGATTATTTTCCGCTTCACCGATGAGCACACCATGCACGCCTGGGAGCATTCCGCCTCCCGACGCTCCTGGCTGGTGCGCGGCAGCGGTCTTTTTGCGCAACCTTCGGAACATCGCGTCAGCGGTATCGATGGCTGGTTTGGCGCAATCGATCAGCGCCCGCCCCGCTGGAAACAGGCCGTTGCGATCTGGCTGGCGTTTTTTCCGGTATCACTGATCTTCAACTTCCTGCTCGGTCCGCTGCTCAATCATCTGGACCTGCTGCCTCGTATCATGATCAGTACAGCGGTGCTCACCCCGCTGATGGTCTATCTGTTCATTCCCCTGTCCACGCGTCTGCTCGCGCCCTGGCTGCAAAGCGCACCAGCGACACCTGCACGCCCGACACAGTCGCCATCCCCTCGCTGATATCGAAAAGACCTGTACACGCCTGATACTCAGGTACAGGTCTTTGCAACCCCGACACACGCTCAATTCTCCATGACGCTTACGGACAGCGCTTGCTCACGCTGCCTCTACATGCGCTTGATATCACCCAGGGTTGTACAAAAAAATTCTCTGGTATAACTTTGCCTGTGAACCGGAAGAAACAATCGACCGTACAATCCCCGTCCACTTCGGACAACTGATACGTGAGCTGTCGATGGCCTTATCTTCTGCACCGATCCTGATCACCGGCGCCAGCCAGCGCGTGGGCCTGCATTGCGCCTTGCGCCTGCTCGAGCATGGGCATCGGGTTATCATCAGTTATCGCACCGAACATGCGAGTGTGACGGAACTGCGCCAGGCCGGAGCAGTGGCGCTCTACGGCGACTTTTCCTGCGAAACCGGAATCACGGCGTTTATCGATCTGCTGAAAACCCAGACCTCGTGCCTGCGTGCCATCGTTCACAATGCGTCCGAGTGGCTGGCAGAAACCCCTGGCGAAGAAGCCGAAAATTTCACCCGCATGTTCAGCGTGCATATGCTGGCACCCTATCTGATCAATCTGCACTGCGAGCATTTACTGAATGCCAGTGACGTCGCTGACATCGTGCATATCAGCGATGACGTAACCCGCAAGGGCAGCAGCAAGCACATGGCCTATTGTGCAACCAAGGCCGGCCTGGAAAGCCTGACGCTGTCCTTCGCCGCAAGGTTCGCCCCTCTTGTCAAAGTCAACGGCATAGCACCTGCGCTGTTGATGTTTCAACCCAGGGACGATGCAGCCTACCGCGCCAACGCCCTGGCCAAGTCGGCCATCGGCATAGAGCCTGGTGCAGAAGTGATTTACCAGAGCCTGCGCTACCTTCTGGACAGCACCTATGTCACCGGCACAACACTGACCGTAAACGGCGGACGGCACGTCAAGTAAGCCGCCCCGAGGAACATTCTGATGAGTTCATCCCTGCCACAGCACTACCGGGAAATCCTTCTGGGCCTCGGTGAAGATCCAGACCGTGAAGGTCTTCTGGACACCCCGAAACGCGCCTCCAAAGCGATGCAGTATCTGTGTCATGGCTACACCCAGAGCGTCGAAGAGATCGTCAATGGTGCCCTGTTCGCTTCCGATAACGATGAGATGGTGATTGTCCAGAACATCGAGCTGTATTCGCTCTGCGAGCATCACCTGCTGCCATTCATAGGCAAGGCGCATGTGGCTTATATCCCGACCGGCAAGGTACTGGGCCTGTCGAAAATTGCACGCATTGTGGATATGTTCGCCCGCCGCCTGCAGATCCAGGAAAACCTGACCAAACAGATTGCCGACGCCATTCAGGCAGTCACGGGGGCCGCAGGTGTCGCCGTGGTCATCGAGGCCAAACACATGTGCATGATGATGCGCGGTGTCGAAAAACAGAATTCGACCATGAACACGTCAGTGATGCTGGGTGCCTTCCGCGATTCGAGCACCACCCGCATGGAGTTTCTGCAATTGATCGGACGGAGCAGGCAATAATGGCAAGACTCGAACCTGGCACCGCACGCATCCGGGTCAAGGACCTGCGCCTGCGTACATTCATCGGTATCAACGAGGACGAAATCGTCAACAAACAGGATGTGCTGATCAACCTGACGATTCTCTACGCGGCACAGGAAGCCGTTCGGGATAACGATATCGAGCATGCACTCAACTATCGCACCATCACCAAAGCCATTATTCAGCATGTCGAAGGGAACCGCTTTGCCCTGCTGGAAAGACTGACGCAAGAAGTGCTGGACCTGGTGATGAGCCACGAAGCAGTGACCTACGCTGAGGTGGAAGTCGATAAGCCGCATGCGCTGCGCTTTGCCGAGTCGGTATCGATCACGCTCGCCGGTCAGCGCTGAAACTCTTATCATGGCGCGAACCGTCTATTTAAAGAGCCCGTCATGACCGAGCAAGAACGCCTCGAACTTGAAGCTGCAGCCTTCCGTCGTCTGGTCGCACACCTGGACAGCCGCAAGGATGTCCAGAACATCGACCTGATGAACCTGTCCGGCTTTTGCCGTAACTGTCTGTCCAAGTGGTACAAGGCCGCTGCCGATGAAAAGCACATCGACATCAGCCTCGATGATGCCCGCGAAGTGGTTTATGGCATGCCGTACAACGAGTGGAAAGCGCTCTACCAGAAAGAAGCGAATGCCGAACAACAGGCGGCGTTCGCCAAGGAAACCAGACATGACTGATCTGAACTCCCTGCGCAACAGCCTGCGCAGCGGCGAGCATGCATTCGCCGATACCCTGGCCTTCATCGCGCAAGGTTACGACTATCAGCCTCAGGCATTCAGAAATGGCAACGTTGACAACGCTGCCGGACAAAACGAAGGCTCTTGCAAGACACTTGGCCTGGCGTTACTGGAGGGCTTGAGCGACGAGGAGGCACTGCTGGCGTTCGGCGAACACTACCGCTCGGTGCAAGCCACCCCCGAAGGCAGCGACCACGGCAACATACGTGCGCTGATTGCGAATGGTCTGGCGGGTGTGAAGTTTGAAGGCGAGCCGCTCAAGCGCAAGGTTTGATCAAGCCCCTGTAAACCTGTCGTTGCTCACGGTCCAGCGTGGCAGTGTCTTTCCGACACTCCACGCTTGATCCGGTGCGTGCCGACTTGCATCGGCACGAGAGTGAATCAGACGGCAATCAGAACGATACGTCTGCCAGCCCGTCCAGGTAACGCTCTACGTCCAGCGCTGCCATGCAGCCCGCACCGGCCGAGGTAATTGCCTGACGATACACGTGGTCGGCCACGTCACCGGCAGCAAATACGCCTTCGACGCTGGTTGCTGTGGCGTTGCCTTCACGGCCGCCCTGTACGACCATGTAACCGTCCTTCAAGGCCAGTTGCCCGTCGAACAGCGAGGTGTTCGGTGTATGGCCGATAGCGATGAACACGCCGTCGACTTTCAGCTCGTCGCTGCTACCGTCATTGTTCTTCAGGCGCGCACCGGTCACGCCCATGTTGTCACCCAGCACTTCGTCCAGCGTGGCGTTGAGCTTGAGTTCGATCTTGCCTTCAGCAACGCGTGCGTGCAGCTTGTCGATGAGAATCTTCTCGGCGCGGAACGTTTCGCGACGGTGAACCAGGGTTACCTTGCTGGCGATGTTGGCCAGGTACAGCGCCTCTTCCACAGCGGTATTGCCACCACCGACCACCGCGACCTCACGGTTGCGGTAGAAGAAACCGTCGCATGTGGCGCACGCAGAAACACCCTTGCCCATGAAGGCCTCTTCCGAGGGCAGCCCCAGATAACGGGCACTGGCACCGGTGGCGATGATCAGCGCGTCGCAGGTGTAGGTTGCGCTGTCGCCCTGAAGGCTGAACGGCTTGCCGGCCAGATCAACGGAGTTGATGTGATCGAAGACGATTTCAGTCTCGAAACGCTCGGCGTGCTCACGCATACGCTCCATCAGCGCAGGACCGGTCAGACCATGGGGATCGCCCGGCCAGTTGTCGACTTCAGTGGTGGTGGTCAATTGACCGCCAGCCTGCATGCCGGTAATCAGCAGAGGCTTGAGGTTGGCGCGTGCGGCGTAAACCGCAGCGCTGTAACCGGCAGGGCCGGAGCCGAGAATAATCACTCGGGAATGACGTACGTCTGACATGACACACTCCTGTCGACCGACTGTTCAAGCCGCAATCGAAACAGCTGGATAAAAAAGGACCGCCGAAGCACTTGGGGAAGTGCCATTCACTCGGCGGATCCTGAAAGTTCTGACGCCTGAGACAGGTCCTGAAATTGGTGCCAAGCCTATCGGGGTAGCAAAGGTTAAGGAAATATCGTTTCACAATCCACCCCATAGGTCACTTCTATAGAATGACTGGGCGACAGCGATGTGCTCACATCAACATCCAGCCCCTACAGGCGCAGGCCACGCGCAGCGAACGGCCCTCGACGCTGACCGCCATCAGCTCTTTCATGCCTGTCACAAAGTCGGTAAGGTCACGCCTTTCAGCACCTGGAGGCTGCCATGCCCGCTCCCGCCCTCACCGGCCCGCAATACCTCAGAGAGGGCCTGAAACTGGTCCTCAGTCCTGGCTTGCGATTGTTCGTTCTGCTGCCATTGAGCATCAATCTGGTGTTGTTCTGCGGTCTGATCTATCTGGCGGTGCACCAGTTCGAGCTGTGGGTCGACACCTTCATGCCCACGCTCCCTCACTGGTTGAGCTTTCTCAGTTATATCCTCTGGCCGCTGTTCGTGGCGCTGGTACTGCTGATGGTGTTTTTCACCTTCACCGTGGTCGCCAATATCATCGCCGCACCGTTCAACGGTTTTTTGTCCGAAAAGGTCGAAGCCGTGGTTCGTGGCGTGGACGACTCGCCCGATTTCAGCTGGGCCGAACTGGTGGCCATGGTGCCACGCACCCTGGCCCGCGAAGCCCGCAAGCTGGGCTATATGCTGCCGCGCATGCTCGGGTTATTCATCCTGTCGTTCATCCCTGTGGCAAACATCATCGCCGCTCCGCTGTGGCTGCTGTTCGGCATCTGGATGATGGCGATCCAGTACATTGACTACCCCGCCGACAACCACAAACTGGGCTGGAACGAAATGCTCGGCTGGCTGAAAAGCAAACGCTGGCAGAGTCTGAGCTTCGGCGGCATTGTCTACGTCGCCTTGCTGATCCCGGTGGTCAACCTGCTGATGATGCCTGCGGCAGTGGCAGGTGCGACATTGTTCTGGGTGCGCGAGCGCGGGGCGGATGCGTTGCCGGTGACGCAGGCAAGGGGCTGAAGGCTTGAAAGGCCGGACCGTGCAATACGGCCCGGCCGATCTGAAGAAAAAATCACACGCTATATATAGTTACCGCACTCGACCTTTCCGACTGAGGCTCAATGAGGCCTCAACCAACCCGTTCATGTGAAGCCCGCTTCCATCGAACACGCCGACACATGAAACTTAACAAGGATGTTAAATCATGAATACTCCAGTAAACCCAGCGGCATTTGCTACCCAAAACACTGCAACCGTCGAAGAAAAGATTCGCGCCTTTCTGATCAGCGAACTGTCTGAGTGGTCGATCAACCCGGATGATGTGTACATCAATGGTGTGAACAATCCCGAAGAGCGCCTGGTCATCAGTTCCGCGTCCCTGACTGCCGAAGCAGTAAACCGCGTTTTCGAGAAAGACGCCCCCGCCTACTCCAGCCACGCAGCAGGCCTGTTCACCGTGGCTTACTCGTATGCCGACGAACATCGCCTCGCTGCACCGGACCTGGCCAAGGTGGGTGAAGTGATCGGCCAACTGGTCAATGACCTGGGCTGATTGCTCTGATTGACTGGCCGAGTGACGACAAAGCCTGAAAGAGTGCCGAATAGATAATGGATGATCTGTTCGGCACTTCAATTGGCGTCAGTAGTATCTACCCTGCAGCAGACGCAGAGAGGTAGGTCGGTATACTCATCAACCAGATAGCACACCCGGCAAGAATCCATATGCCATTGACCCATGTCAATCTTGAGTTGGTACGTCCCTCTGGATCAAGCGCCGCGGCATTCATCTTCGACTGCACCAGCATTAAATTAAATGTTTGCGCAGTTGCCAGCAGAACGGCCCATACCAGAAAGCCGCCGACCGGTTTGAATTGCATATGCCCAGAGACACCTTGCGAAAGCACCATCCCCGCAATAGTCAACGCCAGCAACACCAAAGCGCTAATCGCCCAGTACGCCATGTGGCCACGACCCTGTCGGCGCAGACTTTTGTCCACAGTACGAAATAGCGGAAAGGCGTAAATAACGGCGAAGATCACACGCGCAACGGGCCACACTTTACTGCCTGAAAACTTCTTGTTCAGCGACCAGTTTCGATAAAACCAGTAAATCGCGAAAAAGCCCGATGTCAAAAGGTACAGAATGAAGAATTTCTTTAGAGACACGACATAAAATTCCGGACCGCTACTGCCCGACTCATCTTTTTCCAGGCTGGCTTTCGGTGGCGCATACATTAAATCTGACATTTCATATCCCTTTGAAAAGAGAGCGAATGCTATCAGACGAATCAAAACCCTGCAAAAAATATAGCTATAAAGAAGCCTCCTACAAACAAAAATCTCAAGCCTTACAACCATGATCGAACTCGTCTACCTGACCGCCGGCAAGCCGTTGCCGCTAAGAACACACGTTGCCAGCGTTTCAAAAAGTTTCATGTAGGCCGCCTCTGCAGGCTAAAAAAATCAGCACCCTGCCCACTCAACTCAAGCGTGCAGGACCAAACTAACATGTCAAGATTGGCATTACGCTTGCTCTGTTGCATCTAGATAACAGAATGCCATAGAGTAATGGAAAGTAAGAGAGGACCGTTGAAATGACCTATAGCAACTCTACGCCGTTTCTGAACGTTACACCGTTGGGAGTGCGATAAAAAACAACACCACTCACCACCCCATCGATACCTGGAATCCTCGCTAACGTGCTCCAAATTATCTGATCACCCTATAATTCTTTACTGTGCTACTGGAAAAGTCGTAACACCCGAGTCAAGCGCTTACTTTGAGGAAACAGAGAGCTGGGTGCATAAAGAGAGAAGCCCCCTTTATGAAGAGGAGTACTTGAAAGGTACGCCCGCCGCTAAAATCCTTGAGAAAATATTAAACTTTAACGACTCTCTTCCCAAAAAATTTCGAGACATGGCTAATTGGTAGCATGGGCGCACTACACACCGTTGGGAAATCTTGTAAACTGTTGCAGGACGCCAATACACCTCACCATGTTTTTTTATAAACAACATTTTACAATCACTCTATTTACCTATTGGCTATTACGCACAATTTCACGCCCGCTAACCTATCTCCCGGCGTCTTATCACCAATCCATCACACAACCGCCACATAACCGAAATGTAATCAGTCGACACTGCTCCCATGAGCCAAATTCTTAATGTCACCCTGATTACTGAAACCTTTACTCCCGAAATCAATGGCGTTGCCAATACCCTTGGGCGACTTTGTGACGGGTTGCGATTACGCGGGCATCGGGTTGAACTGGTCCGGCCGCGCCAGAATGACGAGACTCATGCGGGTGCTGCGGAAGACCTGCTGTTGTGCCGGGGCTGGCCAATACCGGGCTATCCAGGGTTGCAATGGGGTCAGTCTTCGATGCACAAGCTGTTACGGCGCTGGCAACGGCGTCGGCCGGATGTGCTGTACATCGCCACCGAAGGCCCGCTGGGGCTATCGGCATTACGGGCGGCGCGGCGCTTGGGGATCGCAGTGATCAGCGGCTTTCACACCAACTTTCCGCAATACACGCAGCAATACGGTATGGGGTTTATCACGCGATTGCTGACTCATTACCTGCGCTGGTTCCATAACCGTTCGCGCATGACCCTGGTGCCGAGCGTCAGTCAGAAGCTGGAGCTGGAGCGGCGTGGCTTTGAAAGGATTGAACTGTTGTCTCGCGGCGTCGACAGCCAACTGTTCACACCCGCCAGACGCTCGCAGTCGTTACGCGAGAGCTGGGGCCTGCAGGCAGGTGACATCGGGGTCATACACGTCGGACGACTTGCGCCAGAGAAAAACCTGGGGCTGCTCAATGCCAGCTTCACAGTGCTCAAGGACAGTTACCCACAACGCAATATCAAACTGATTGTCGTGGGCGATGGACCTCAGCGGTCACAGCTTGAGCAACAGATCCCGGACGCGATCTTCTGTGGAACTCAGCGGGGCGAGGTGCTGGCGATGCACTATGCCTCGGCAGATATGTTTCTGTTTCCGAGCCTGACCGAAACGTTCGGCAATGTGGTCCTGGAAGCGCTGGCCTCAGGGCTGGGTGTCGTCGCTTACGATGAGGCCGCTGCCGGGCAGCACATCCGCCATGGCCACAATGGTGCGCTGGCGATGCCGGGTGACCAAACGGCGTTTATCGACGCGGCGCGCTGGTTGCTGGAAGACGACGAGACATTGCGTCGGGTGCGCCTGAACGCCCGGCAACATGCGAGTCGCCAGGGCTGGACAGCGATTATCGATCAGTTCGAGCGTCAGTTGCGTGAGGCGTGCCCCGGCGAAAATACCGCTCACGTCAAAGAAATCAGGCACGCAGCCACCAAGAAGATCAGACCAGTGTCATCAGTGCGTCTCGACTGAATGGCAGGATGTCTTGCTCGCGTCCCTCGCGCACTTTCACTGCCCAGTCCGGATCGACCAGCAGGGCACGCCCCACTGCCACCAGATCAAACTCGCCGTTGCCCAGCCGCTTCAGCAGATTCTCCAGACTGGCCGGTTGCGCGATCTTGTCGGTATTGACCATGAATTGAAGGAACTCGCCGTCCAGCCCGACACTACCGACGGTAATGGTCGGCTTGCCGGTCAGCTTGCGCGTCCAGCCCGCCAGGTTCAGGTCGGAGCCTTCAAACTCAGGCTCCCAGAAACGCCGGGTCGAGCAGTGGAAGATGTCCACGCCAGCGTCAGCCAGAGGTTGCAGGAATTCACCCAACGCTTCCGGTGTCTGCACCAGCCGCGCAGTGTAGTCCTGCTGTTTCCATTGCGAGAAACGGAAAATGATCGGGTAGTCAGGTCCCACTGCGACACGCACGGCCTTGATCAACTCGATGGCAAACCGCGAACGGTTGGCGAGGCTGCCGCCGTATTCGTCAGTGCGCTGGTTGCTGCCTTCCCAGAAAAACTGATCAATCAGATAACCATGGGCCCCATGGATTTCGACGCCGTCCATGCCAATCGCCTTGGCATCGGCGGCGGCCTGGGCAAAGGCAGCCACAACATCGTCGATGTCCTGCCTGTTCATGCCATGCACCAGCACCTGACCGTCCTTGACCTTCTCCATCGGCCCGTAGGCAGGCACGCTTGCGTGCGGCTCGGTACCGGGACGGCGCACTGCGCCTACGTGCCAGAGTTGCGGGACGATCCTGCCGCCCTCCGCATGCACCGCCTCAACGACCTTGCGCCAACCGGCCAGCGGCGCATCACCAAAAAACTGCGGAACGTCTGGATAGCCATTGGCAGCCTTGTGATTGACCGTTGTGCCTTCGGTAACGATAAGGCCTACACCTGCCGCCGCACGACGCCGGTAATACTCGACAACCTTCGAGTTGGGCACATGCCCCGGCGAGAACGAACGGGTCATAGGCGCCATGACTACCCGCGACGACAACGCCAGGCTGCCCAGGCGCAAAGGCGTAAACAAGGCTTCTACCGACATGCGGAACTCCGGACATAAGTGGATTGCACTGCGGCGACAGGCGCCAGATCAGGCGCGCAGGATATCGCCGGGCGTCAGCAATGGCCCAGTACTATTGATCTGGCTGATTTGAGTGCAGAAGCTGCGAAGGCAGAAGAAAGCCGGGCGAGCAATCGCTACCCCGGCCACATGATCAGTTTTGCGCCAAGGCCTTTTCGATGGCCAGAATCACCGCGGGATCATCCGGCGGAGTACGCGGAGAGAAACGCGCGCTCACCCCACCGTTCTTGCCAACCAGAAATTTTTCGAAATTCCAGGTGATGTCCCCGGGAAACTCGGCACCTTCGCCCGCCAGCAGGCGGTAAAGCGAATGCCGCTCTGGCCCGTTGACATCGAGTTTTTCACCCAGAGTAAACGTCACGCCGTAATTAAGTTCGCAAAATTCGGCAATCTCTTTTTCGGTACCCGGTTCCTGCCCGGCAAACTGGTTGCACGGCAGCCCGAGGATCTCCAGGCCCTTGTCCCTGTATTGCTGATAGAGGTTTTCAAGTGCTGCGTATTGCGGCGTCAGCCCGCATTTGGACGCGACGTTGACTACCAGAACCACTTTATTCTTGAAATCCGCCAGCGGCAGTTCCTGACCACCCAGCGCTTTCAATTTGATGTCGTGAAAAGCACTCATGAGAACCTCTTTTGAAACAAGTAACCCAAGGCCACAACCTGAAAAAAGGCACCGTGACCGCACGCGTAACGAAAGTCGTCATCGCAGAACAGCCAGGGCGCCTTTTCAGTGACCTGAGCCTGGGGCTGTTTCCGTTCCAGCGCGGCCGCGATGAAACGGGAACGGACCCTGACCGAACAAATCAGTGTTGATGACCGCCTTCACCGTGAACATGGCCGTGAGCCATTTCTTCTTCGCTGGCATCGCGAATTGCCACAACCTTCACGTCGAAGTTCAGGCGCTGGCCTGCGAGCGGGTGATTGCCGTCAACAGTGACGTCATCGCCATCCAGATCGCGGATAGTCACGATCTGCATGCCGCCATCCGGGCCGGAAGCGTGAAACTGCATGCCGACTTCAAGTTTGTCGACACCTTCGAACATGCTGCTGCTCAGGGTGCTGACCAGCTCGGCAGAATATTCGCCGTAGGCATCTTCCGGCTCGACGGCGACTTTCAGCTCGTCACCGACGTCCTTGCCTTCCAGCGCCTTTTCCAGGCCAGGGATGATGTTGCCTGCACCTTGCAGGTAAACCAGCGGCGCACCACCGGCAGAGCTGTCGATGACCTCACCAGCGTCGTTGGTCAGGGTATAGTCAATGGAGACAGCCTTATTGGCGGCGATCGGCATGGGGACAAGACCTTTTGCTTAAGATTGAAGAACGAGCAAGTTTAACCAAGCAATCGCCCGAAAGCGAACGCAACTCTGACAGACGGCCCTGATTGGAAAGTTCAACGGTTATTGGCTTCAGGCAGGATGAAGAAGGGCACTGGATTGCGCTACTGTCCTGCGGCCACACTCAACACCTGCGTCACCAGCCACCGTGGCAGTCGCGTGCCTGGGTGCTGGACCCGATAAAACGTCAACAGATGACAGGTCAGGCCTTTCGTTGCGGCTGGTGTGCGAACGCTGCAGATAACGATAGTCTTGCCGCAGAGAAATCGCGCTAGACGATTTCCGGACTTTTTCGGTCGGCAGCTGTTCCCTATGTGCTGCGACCCTTGCACTGCTCAATCGAGAAGCCAGTATGCAGACTTTTTTCATCGCCCCCACTGACTTTGGCGTGGGGTTGACCTCCATCAGCCTGGGCCTGGTGCGCACGCTGGAGCGCGCCGGCTTGAAAGTAGGTTTTTTCAAACCGATTGCCCAGCCACATCCCGGGGATCTTGGCCCCGAGCGCTCGACCGAACTGATGGCCCGCACCCACGGCCTCAAGCCGCCCAAGCCTCTGGGCCTGGCGCATGTCGAGCGCATGCTCGGCGACGGGCAACTGGATGAGCTGCTCGAAGAGATTATCAATCTTTACCAGCAGGCCGCTGTCGGCAAGGACGTGCTGGTCGTCGAGGGCATGGTCCCGACCCGTAGCGCGAGCTACGCCGCGCGGGTCAATCTGCATTTGGCCAAGAGTCTGGACGCCGACGTCATCCTGGTCTCTGCGCCGGAAAACGAAGTGCTTGCCGAGCTGTCGGGAAGGGTCGAGTTACAGGCTCAGCTGTTTGGCGGACCCAAGGACCCTAAGGTGCTGGGCGTCATACTCAACAAGGTCCGCACCGAAGAAAGCATGGAGGTCTTCGCCTCGCGCCTGAAAGAGCACTCGCCGCTGTTGCGCAGTGGCGATTTCCGGCTGCTGGGCTGCATCCCCTATCGCGCCGAACTCAATGCACCGCGCACCCGTGACGTGGCCGAGTTGCTGGGCGCGCAGGTGCTGAACGCGGGCGACTACGATCAGCGTCGTATGTCCAGAATCATTATCTGTGCCCGTACGGTGCTCAACACCGTACCGCTGCTCAAGCCGGGCGTGCTGGTGGTGACGCCGGGCGACCGTGACGACATCATTCTGGCGGTAAGCCTGGCGGCAATAAATGGTGTACCGCTGGCTGGCCTGCTGCTGACCAGCGATACCGTGCCCGACCCGCGCATCATGGAGCTGTGCCGGGGCGCATTCCAGGCCGGTCTGCCTGTGCTGTCGGTCAGCAGCGGTTCCTATGACACGGCAAACCGCCTCAATCAGTTGAACAAGGAAATCCCCATCGATGACCGCGAGCGCGCGGAAAACATCACCGATTTCGTTGCCAGCCACCTCGACGCTAGCTGGCTGCATCAACGTTGTGGCACACCCCGCGAGCTGCGCCTGTCACCCGCGGTGTTTCGCTATCAACTGATCCAGCGTGCCCAGGCAGCCAATAAACGCATCGTCCTGCCGGAAGGCAACGAGCCGCTGACCATTCAGGCAGCCGCCATCTGCCAGGCGCGTGGCATTGCACGCTGCGTGTTACTGGCCAGACCAGAAGACGTGCAGGCTGTCGCGCAGGCGCACGGGATCGAACTGCCGCAGGGGCTCGAAATTCTTGATCCGGAGCTGATTCGCGAGCGCTATGTCGAGCCGATGGTAGAACTGCGCAAAAACAAAAGCCTGAACGCACCCATGGCCGAGCAGCAGCTCGAAGACCCGGTGGTGATCGGCACCGTGATGCTGGCGCTGGACGAGGTCGACGGGCTGGTGTCGGGCGTTGTTCACTCCACCGCCAATACCATTCGGCCTGCCCTGCAACTGATCAAGACCGCACCGGGCTGCACGCTGGTGTCTTCGGTATTTTTCATGCTTTTCCCCGAGCAGGTGCTGATGTATGGCGACTGCATCATGAACCCGCACCCAAGCGCCAGCGAACTGTCCGAGATCGCTCTGCAAAGCGCCGATTCAGCCACAGCGTTCGGCATTTCGCCACGGGTGGCGATGATCAGCTATTCCAGCGGCAACTCGGCCAGTGGCGAAGAAGTGGAGAAAGTCCGCGAGGCCACGCAACTGGCTCGGGAGACCCGGCGCGATCTGTTGATCGACGGGCCGCTGCAGTATGATGCTGCCGCCAACGAGCACGTCGCCCGGCAGCTGGCTCCGGGCAGCCTGGTGGCAGGACGCGCCAACGTGTTCGTGTTCCCGGACCTGAACACAGGCAATACCACGTACAAGGCGGTGCAACGCAGTGCCGACTGCGTAAGCCTTGGCCCGATGCTGCAAGGCCTGCGCAAACCGGTGAACGACCTGCCTAGAGGCGCACAGGTCGACGACATCGTCTACACCATTGCGCTGACAGCCATCCAGGCGGACACGCTGTCCTGATACCCGATCATGGTGCCGCAGAGCAGTCTGCGGCTTCCGACAACTTCCGGAGCCATCTCCTTCATGGATTTCCTGCCTGCCCCGTTACGCGGCGTCATTGCCTCGCTGTTGCTGGCGCTGAACACCATCATCTGTTGCTCGGTGCTGTTCGCGGTCACGATTCTCAAGATCTGCCTGCCCTTCTCTGCTGCACAGCGCTTCACCGACTGGCTGATGAGCCACATTCATGAAATCTGGATCGGTAACAACAATGCCTGGATCAGACTTCTTTGCCATACCCGCTGGCACCTGAGCGGCCTGGAAGGACTCGATTACCAGCACTCGTATCTGGTCACCAGCAATCACCAGAGCTGGGTTGACATCATGGTCTTGCAGTACGTGCTCAACCGGCGCATTCGCCCGCTGAAGTTCTTCCTCAAGCAGGAGCTGATCTGGGTCCCGATCATCGGTCTGGCGTGGTGGGCTTTGGGCTTTCCGTTCATGAAGCGCTACTCCAAGGCTTACCTTGCGAAACACCCGGAAAAGAAAGGCAAGGACCTGGAAACCACGCGCCGCACCTGTGCGAAATTCCGCCACAACCCCGTAGGAATTTTCAACTTCGCCGAAGGCACGCGCTTTACGGCCGGCAAACACGCCCAGCAGAACTCGCCGTTTCGCCACTTGCTAAAACCCAAGGCGGGCGGCATTGCCTTCGTGCTTGATGCGATGGGCGAACAGCTGGAGTCGATCATCAACGTGACCATCCACTATCCGGGCGGGCAACCCGGCTACTGGGACCTGCTGTGCGGCAACGTGAGGGAGGTGGTCGCCCACTTCGAAGAGATCAAGATTCCGCAGCAGTTTCTCGGCAAAAACTACGACCAGGACGCTGAATACCGACTGGAATTCCAGCAGTGGATCAATGCGTTATGGGAGGAGAAAGACAGGCTGCTGGACAGACTGCATAAGCAGTATCCAGCGCGGCATTGATATTGACTGGTGAGAAGTGGAAGCGAGCTTGCTCGCGAAGGGGCCATCAAGGCCGCCGCAAACCTCGCGTTTCAGCTATCGACTGTTGTGCCAACGCTCCGCGTCGGCATGCCGTCCTGGACGCTGCGCCTCCTGCTCACGTCATCGCATTGCGACGCAGAGCGTCACACAATGCATTCCCACGCTGCCGTGAGAGACGATAGGTAGCGGGTGTGCTACCTATCGTTTCCGAGGCGTTCGGCTTAGTACTGCTGACCCGGAATCGGCTTCAGGTTGACCTCTACGCGACGGTTCTGCGCGCGGCCGTTGACGTCGGCGTTGCTGGCAATCGGCTGGTCGGGGCCTGCGCCACGCACCGAGAGGTGCGACTGGTCAACGCCCTGCGAGGTCAGGTACGTCGCTACGCTCTGAGCGCGCTGTTGCGACAGGTCCATGTTGTGCTGACGGCTGCCGGTGCTGTCTGTGTAACCGACGATTTCAATGTTGTTCTGGTTGAACTGCTTCAGCGAACTGGCCAGGTTGTTGAGCGGCGAATAGAAGCTGCTGGCGATGGCCGAAGAGTCCGTCGCAAACGTGATGTTGCCCGGCATGATCAACTTGATCTGATCACCCTGACGCTGCACCTCGACGCCGGTGTTGGCCATGCTCTCGCGCAAAGCCGCTTCCTGCTTGTCTGCGTAGTAGCCGTAACCTGCCGATGCAGCCCCCGCAACGGCAGCACCGATCAATGCGCCCTTGCCACGATGGTTATGATCAATGGCTGCGCCTGCTACCGCACCGGCCAATGCGCCGAGTCCGCCGTATTTAGCGGTTTTGCTCATGCCACCGGAGCTTTGTGCCTGGCCTTGATTGTCATAGGGATTGGGTGTCGCACAGCCGGACAGCATGGCTACGGCGGTGGCGACAATGATCAAACGACGCGAGGTAAACATTCAGGAGCTCCTGGTTTTGACGAACGCTGGTAACCGGATTAGAGCATGCCGTCTGTCAAAAATTCCTTAACCCCGGCTGAACCGCCCGTACTACGGCGCTTCGCGCGTTTCATTCAACGTCGTTCCTCACGGATGTAAGGTTCCCCCAGCGCACCCGGCTGGCTGCTGGATTGACGCTTGCCGCTTGCCACCCAGACCATGACCAGCAGCGTGACGGCGTAAGGCGTCATCAAGACAAAATACTGAGGAAGACGCACGCCCGTTGCCGCCAACTGCGGGATCAGCGCCTCGATACCGCCGAACAGCAATGCGCCCGCCAGGGCGCGCCACGGCGACCAGCGTGCGAAGATCACCAGTGAAACCGCGATCCAGCCACGTCCGCCCGTCATGTCCGCAATCCACATTTTGGTACTGAGCACGGCAATGAAGCCACCCGCCAGCCCCATCAAGGCAGACCCGGCGACAATCGCCGCCAGACGATAACCCGATACGGAAATGCCCGCTGCATCGGCGGCCTGCGGGTTCTCGCCAACGGCCCGCAAACGAAGCCCGGTCCGGGTGCGGTCAAGCAGCCAGACCACTGCAATGAAAACCACCACAGTCAGGTACACCATCGGATTCTGAACAAACACCCGGCCCACCACCGGCAGCTCGGATAACGGCCATAGTTCTACCGCCTGCAAGCCACTGACCGGTCGATTGGTCCAGCCAAGCAGGGTGCCCAGCAGCCCGGTCAAGCCCTGGCAAAAGAACACCAGAGCCAGCCCGGCAATCACCTGATTGATCCGCAGGACCAGCACCATCAGCGCAAACAATAACGAAACCAGACCTGCCGCGACCATCGACGCCAGCAGTGACAGGCCCGGCGACCCCAGGCTCAGCTGCATCCCGATGCCCGCCAGCGCACCGACCAGCATCAGCCCTTCGACACCCAGCGCCAGTACGCCACTGCGCTCGATGAGGATCAGGCCCAGTGCAGCCAGCGCGAACGGCACGGCAAAGTCCGGTGCGCTGCCCAGCCAGTGGGAAATAAGCTCCATCAACGTTCTCCTGCCTGAATGCGACGCAGGCGATGGCGGATAAAAAAGTCCGACGACGCGACGCAGATCACCAGGATCGCCTGGATCAGTTGCACCATCGAAAACGGAATCTGATAGAAGACCTGCAGGTTGCGCCCGGCCACGAACAGCATGGCGATCAGCAACGCGACCACAGTGGCGGCTACCGGATTGTTGCGGGCCAGAAAGGCGATGAGGATTCCGGAAAAACCGTACCCCTGATAGAACGACTGGGTCAGGCGACCTTCCTGTCCCGACGTCACGACAAACCCCGCGAGCCCGGCCAGCGCACCTGAAAGCAGCACAGTGCCGATAATCATCTTGCGCACCGGCACGCCTACGGCTGCGGCGACGTTCGGGTTGGCATCGACGAAACGCAGGTACAGACCGGCCCGCGAGACGCCGACAAACCACAGCGTCAGGCCGGTTACCAGCAGCGCCAGCGGAATCGCTGCGTTATACCCGGCAAACAGATCGGGTAATCGCTCAAAGCTCTGGAACGCAGGCGAGTAGGGAAAGTTGTCTCGTGGATCTTTCCAACTGCCGTAAACCAGGTGCAGCAGGAAATTGGCGGCGATGTAATTGAGCATCAGGGTCGAGATGATCTCGTTGACCTGCCATTTGAGCTTCAACAGAACCGGCCCCAGCCCCCACAGCAATCCACAGAACACGGCCGCCGCCATCATCAGCGGCAGACGCAGCAACTCAGGCCCTACCTGAAACAGCGAAATCGCCGTAGCCCCGATAGCCCCCCAGATCATCTGGCCTTCCAGGCCAAGGTTCCAGAAGCGCGCCCGAAATGCCATGCACCCGGCCAGTCCGACCATAATCATCGGCGATGCCTGAAACAGCACGGCCTTGAAGTTTTGCGCATCGAATACCGTCTGAACGACGAACTCGTTGAGCAACTCGTCCGCAGGCACGCCGGCACCAATCAGGATTGAAGTACAAATGGCCAACCCGATCAGCAATGCAAGGGCAATGATCAGCGCCTGCAAAGGCCAACCGGTCTGTTGACGGAGTTCCAGGGTGTAGCGCCGCGACAGCAACGGCTGCCGCACGATTTTCGGGGCAGCTACAGGGGATTGTGCTATTTCATTCATGGCTCACCATCGCTTTGCCGATGGCTTGACGGTCGGCGGGGTAATCGAACTCGGCGACGATGCGCCCGCCATTCATCACACCGATACGGTCAGCCAGGGCCAATACTTCGTCCAGATCCTCGCTGATCACCAGCACCGCAGCGCCAGCGTCCCGAGCGGCCCGTAATCGGGCATGCACCGCCTGTGTGGCACGCACGTCCAGACCCCGGCTCGGGCTATGCACCAGCACCAATTGCGGGTCGCGGCTGAATTCGCGGGCAATCACCAGTTTCTGAGCGTTACCCCCCGACAACAGTGCGGCTTTCTGATCGAGAGAACGCACGCCCTGCACATCGAAGTCCGCCACTGCGCGCTGCGCATCCTGTTTCAGGCGTTTGTAGCCCAAACGCCAGAAAGAGCCGTACTGGCCACTGTGGATATTGCCGACGCCAAAGTTCTCGGCCACCGACAACGACCCGGCCAGCGCCGCGCCATAGCGGTCCGCCGGGATAGACGCGATACGCAGTTGCCGGCGCTGGTCGGCCGAGGCGCTGCGCAAATCGCCGAAAGCGGTCATGTGGATTTCACCCTCGGTGACGTGCGGGAGCCCCATCAATGCATTGGCGAGTTCGGCCTGGCCATTGCCGCCAACGCCTGCAATACCGTAGATCTGACCCGCGTGCAGAGCCATGTTCACGCCATTGAGCGCGCTGCTGCCGACACTGCGCAAATCGCGCACCTGCAAGCGCAGTTCACCAGGCGTCGCAGGGTGATGCTCGGCGACCGACACCGATTCGCCCACGGTCAGTTGCACCAGTTGCTCGACACTTACCTTTTGCGGATCGAGGGTCTTCACGGTGCGCCCGCCGCGCATCACGGTCACACGGTCGGCATAGCGTTTGACATCAGCCATCTTGTGCGTCACCAGAATCACCGCTGCACCCTGCCGCGCGAAGGCCTGAACGGTCAGCAGCAGGCGCTCGGCTTCCTGATCGGTGAGGACTGCGGTTGGCTCATCGAGAATCAGGATCCGCGCGCCGGCCAGCAGCACTTTGAGAATCTCGACACGCTGCTGTTCAGCGACCGACAGGCTGTCGACGGTCCGCGTCGGGTCAATCGCAAAACCCAGCGCGCCGGCCTTGTCGACAATCTCCTGTTCCAGTGCGCGCAGACGCTTGCGATAGCTGCCTTCACCGGGTTGCTCGGGCAGCGCCAGCAGAACGTTCTGCGCCACCGTAAAGGGCTTCACCAGCTTGAAGTGCTGGTGAACCATGCCGATCCGGTAGCGGCTGGCATCCCTTGGCCCCTGAAGCTGAACCGGGTTGTCGTCCAGCAACAGCGTGCCGGTTTCCGGTGCATACAGCCCGGCTGCGATGTTCATCAGCGAGGACTTGCCTGCACCATTCTCGCCCAGCAACGCATGCACTTCGCCCCAACAGGCAGTGAAGTCGGCATCGATCAGCGCCTTGAAACCATCGAAAGATTTGCTGATACCCGTGAGTTGCAGCGCGTTGACCTGACTCATTGCTGAGTCTTCACGCCTTCGACGAACCAGTCCATTTTCCATAGATCCGGGTCAGACAGCTGCTGACCCGCCGCAACTCGCTCTTTGCCATCGCGATCGGCCAGCGGACCGCTGTAGATGATTTTCCTGCCTGCCAGCAGCTCGGCGCGCTCGGCTTCGATCTTCTTGCGATTGTCGTCGGAAATGATCGGGTCTTTAGTCAGCGTGATATCGGTACCGCCCTGCTGCATCGACAACAGCGCACCGTTGGCGGCAGGCGTCCAGTTGCCAGCAATGACTTTCTTGAGTTCTGGCCCCAGGAAGCGATCCCACACCCACAACGAAGAACAGACGGTCGCCTTGGGGGCGAATTCGCTGAGGTCGCGATGGTGACCGGTCCCCTGAATGCCGCGCTCTTGAGCAACGATCTGCGGTGTCGGACTGTCGACGTGCTGGCCGACCACGTCGACGCCGTTGTCGATCAGCGCCATGGTTGCCGCGCGCTCCTTGACCGGATCGTTCCAGGCTCCGGTGTAGACCACGGTAAGGGTGGCTTTCGGATTGATCTGCCGCGCCCCCAGTTCATAAGCGTTGATGGTCCAGTTGACCTGGCCGAACGGGTTGGCAGCGACGAAGCCCAGTTTACCGGTCTTCGAGGCAGCGCCTGCAGCCATGCCGCACAGATACTGGCTCTCGTAAGTACGGCCATAAAACGATTCGAGGTTGGCCGCATTGGTGGTGCCCGAGCCATTCAGGAATGCGACATCAGGGTATTTTTTTGCCAGCGCAAGGAAGGTGTCGGAATAGCCGAACGCGGTACCGACGATGATGTTTGCACCGCGCGCGATGAGTCGGTCGACCACGGGGGTAATGGCTGCTGCGTTCTCGGGCACGCTTTCCACGAACTGGATTTTTGTGTCCAGTTCCTTTTCCAGCTTCACCCGCGCCTCGTCGAAGGCCTGAGTCCAGCCGCCGTCATTGCGCGGGCTGATATACACCATGGCGATCTTCGCAGGCCCTTTGAGGGTCAATCCTTCAGCCTGAGCGAGGCTGACTGTCCCGAACGCTACGGCCGCACACAATGTCCCGGGCAACAGTTTCTTGTACATAGACGTTTTCCTGAGGGTAATGGCCGATGAGGACAGCACTTGGCCGACTCTCAGGCTTTAGCAGCATCCATGCCACTCCCCGAAAAACATTATGCGACAACGACCTGACCTGATCGCACCGTTGAAAACAGATCAAACGGTCCGAATCAGAGCACTTGGTTTGTGCATGACGCACATTTGCTGCCCGTCCGGAGTGCGCGTCCAGGAACAAGCGCGGCATTCAGGCGTTGCGCGGCAAAATCCCGTCCAGAACCATGCTGCGCAGGCTCGCCAGCACTTCCTCGAAAAACGCCGGATCGTCCAGCGTCTTGCCGGTGACCGCCTCGACCTGAGTACGGAAGTCGGCGTAATGCTGAGTCGTCGCCCACAAGGTAAAAATCAGATGGTGCGGGTTGACGGGGGCCAACCGGCCGCTGTCGATCCAGTGCTGAATCACTGCCACCTTGGCCTGCACCGTGTCGCGCAACGGATGCTGCAACTCGCCCTGAATAAGTGGTGCGCCCTGCATCACTTCCATGCAGAACAGCCGTGATTCGGCCGGATGATCACGAGACATCTCCAGCTTGGCCTTGATATAGGCACTGATCGCCTGAACCGGCTCCTTGTCGGCGGTGAAGTGCACCAGCGGACTCAGCCAGACCTCAAGCAGCTGACGCAGCACGTTCAGGTAGAGATCGTCCTTGCTGCTGAAGTAGTACAGCAGGTTGGTCTTGGAAACGTCCGCCAGGCTCGCGACCTGATCCAGACTGCTGCCGTGCACGCCGTAGCGGGAAAATATCTCCAGCGCCGCATCGAGAATCAGCGTGCGCTTGCCTTCCATCAGACGCATGCGCCTTTTCAGGGACGTCGCACTGGGCTCGCGGGTCGTCTTGACCACAGTCTCTGGCTTGACCTTGCGTGCACGCTTGTTCGCGGGTTCAGCCAAGGGAGGTTTCTTGTTCACGCACATCCATCCAGTGATGCCGAAATAAGCGGGCATCTTAACGGGCGCAGCTGTTTTGTCGATACGGATTACCTGCCCCGTCAGACCTGCCCCATCCGCGTGCACCCTGCACAAACCAAGTGCTCTGATTCAGACCAAATGGTCTGAAAAACTTTCAGTAAATTTATAAGCCATTGAATAAAAACGATAAAAATTCTTGGCCCGCTTAATGCAAAAGCCGATTACGAAGACGATTCAAATGCCGCCAGTCGTCTTGGCATGCATCGACCCACGCAGAGAGGCCTTATATGGACATCGGTATCTTCATCCCCATCGGCAATAACGGCTGGCTGATTTCCAGCAACGCCCCGCAGTACATGCCGACTTTCGAGCTGAACAAACAAATCGTGCAGAAGGCCGAGGGCTACGGCTTCGACTTTGCGCTGTCGATGATCAAATTGCGGGGCTTTGGCGGCAAGACAGCGTTCTGGGAACATAACCTGGAGTCGTTCACGCTGATGGCCGGGCTGGCAGCCGTGACCAGCAAAATTCAACTGTTCGCTACAGTCGCCACCCTGACCATCCCGCCCGCCATTGCAGCGCGCATGGCGTCGACGATCGACTCGATTTCCAACGGACGCTTCGGCATCAACCTGGTCACTGGCTGGCAGAAGCCGGAATACGAGCAGATGGGCCTGTGGCCCGGCGATGAGTTCTTCCACACCCGCTACGAATACCTGGCCGAGTATGCCCAGGTCTTGCGTGACCTGTGGGCTACCGGCAGCAGTGATTTCAAGGGCGAACACTTCAGCATGCAGGACTGCCGCGTCAGCCCTCGCCCACAAGCCGACATGAAGCTGATCTGCGCGGGTCAAAGCGAAGCGGGCATGGCGTTTTCAGCGCAATACGCCGACTACAATTTCTGCTTCGGCAAAGGCGTGAACACCCCCACCGCCTTTGCGCCTACCGCTCATAAATTGATCGAAGCCAACGAAAAGACCGGTCGCAACGTCACCTCCTGTGTGCTGTTCATGATCATCGCCGACGAAACAGACGACGCGGCACGCGCTCGCTGGGAACACATCAAGGACGGTGCCGACGAAGAAGCCATCGCCTGGCTGAGCGAAAAAGGCTCGGCGGATAAAAGTGCCGGTTCCAATCTGCGACAGATGGCCGACCCGACCTCGGCGGTCAACATAAACATGGGCACGCTGGTCGGGTCGTGGGCCACAGTGGCTCGAATGCTCGACGAGGTCGCCACTGTACCGGGAACTCAGGGCGTGATGCTGACGTTCGATGACTTCGTCAAAGGCGTCGAAGACTTTGGCGAGAAGATCCAGCCGCTGATGACCAGCCGCAAGCACATCGTGCAGCTCAAGGAGGTGGTCTGATGAACACCTCGACAGCTGTCGCAGGCGTTGACCTGCCGGACCCGCAGCCCGCCCGCGAGCTGCCCGCCCGTCCCGAACCGCTGCGCATGAAACCCGGCGAAACCGCGCTGGTGGTGGTCGACATGCAGAACGCCTACGCGTCGCTCGGCGGGTATCTGGATCTCGCCGGGTTCGATGTCAGCAGCACCGGGCCGGTCATCGCCAATATCAACAAAGCCTGTGCCGCAGCACGAGCTGCAGGTATCCCGGTGATCTTTTTCCAGAATGGCTGGGACCCGGCCTATGTCGAGGCCGGCGGCCCCGGCTCTCCGAACTGGCACAAGTCCAATGCTCTGAAGACCATGCGCAAACGCCCTGAGCTTGACGGGCAACTGCTGGCCAAGGGCGGCTGGGACTATCAACTGGTCGATGAACTGAAGCCACAGCCTGGCGACATCGTGGTGCCGAAAATCCGCTACAGCGGTTTCTTCAATTCCAGCTTCGACAGCGTGCTGCGCAGCCGCGGGATTCGCAACCTGGTGTTCACCGGCATTGCCACTAATGTATGCGTTGAATCGACATTGCGCGACGGTTTCCATCTGGAATATTTCGGCGTGGTGCTGGCGGATGCAACCCATCAGGCAGGTCCGGAATTCGCTCAGCAAGCCGCGCTGTTCAACATCGAAACGTTCTTCGGCTGGGTGTCCAGCGTCGATGACTTCTGCTCTACCTTCAGCCCTGTCGGGCAACCTTCGTGAGGACTCCAGCATGACCAAGAAAGCGATCATCCCAGCCGGCACTAGCAAGCCCATCGCCCCCTTCGTTCCGGGTTCCATGGCCGACGGCGTGCTCTACGTCTCGGGTACGCTGCCGTTCGACAAGGACAACAATGTGGTGCACGTCGGCGACGCAAGCGCACAGACGCGCCATGTGCTGGAAACCATCAAAAGCGTGGTCGAAACGGCTGGCGGGACGATGGACGATGTCACCTTCAACATGATCATGATTCGTGACTGGTCCGACTACGCCAAGGTCAACGAAGTGTATGCCGAGTATTTCGCCGGCGAGAAGCCAGCCCGTTACTGCATCCAGTGCGGCCTGGTAAAACCCGATGCCCTGATCGAAATCGCCAGTATCGCCCACATCGGCTGAATCGCACCGTGGGCAGTTGACGCCCACCCGGAGAAAACCCATGTTCCATGAGTTTCATGCCTGCCAGCATGCCGACGCGCCCACACTGGTGCTCAGCTCCGGGCTGGGTGGGTCCAGCCGCTACTGGGCGGATGACCTGGCGCTGCTGACCCGCGATTACCGTGTGCTTGTCTACGATCATGCCGGGACCGGACGCAGCCCTGCGGTTCTGCCGCCGGACTATTCGATCCGGCATATGGCCGTGGAGTTGCTGACCCTGCTCGATTCACTTGGCATCCAGCGCTGCCATTTCATGGGCCATGCACTGGGCGGTCTCGTGGGCCTGGAGCTGGCGCTGCTAAGGCCGGAGCTGCTGCAAAGCCAAGTGTTGATCAATGCCTGGAGCAGCCCCAACCCACACAGCGCGCGGTGCTTTTCAGTGCGCAAAAAACTGTTGTTGAACAGCGGGCCGGAGGCCTACGTACAAGCGCAGGCGTTGTTCCTCTACCCGGCAGACTGGATAGCTGCCAACGGTGTCCGACTGGCCGATGACGAGGCCCATGCACTGGCGCACTTTCCCGACACCGACAACCTGCTGCGGCGCATTCATGCGCTGGAGAGCTTCGACGTGGAGGCTGACCTGGCACATATCCGCACGCCGACCCTGCTGATTGCCAACCGCGACGACATGCTGGTGCCGTGGCAACGATCGCGGCATCTGGCCGAAGCCCTGCCCAATGCCAGCCTGGTGTTGCTGGAATATGGCGGCCACGCCTCGAACATTACCGATCCGCTGCCCTTCCAACGCGCCGTGCTCGACTTCCTCAGCGCACAAACCTGAAAGGACTCATCCCATGCCTGCCCACTCTCAAGCCCATGCCAGCCTGCCAGACACTGATCCGGTCAGTCAGTCGGCGTTTCGCGATGCAATGTCCAGCCTCGCCGCCGCCGTCAACGTCGTCACCACAGACGGCCCCGGTGGTCGTGCCGGCTTTACCGCCACAGCTGTCTGCAGCGTGACCGATCAACCACCGACGCTGCTGGTATGCATCAACCGCAGTGCCTCGGTCTATGAAACCTTCATCGAGAATGGCCTGCTGTGTGTCAATACGCTGGGCGACAGTCAGCAGGACCTGTCCAACCTGTTCGGCGGCAAGACTTCACAGCAAGAGCGTTTTGCCTGTGGCCAATGGGAAAGCGGAGTGACCGGCGCACCGATACTGGACAAAGCCAAGCTGGCGCTCGACTGCAAGATCACCCAATCGGTCAGCGTCGGCACCCATGACATTCTCTTTTGCGAAGTGATGGATATAAGGCATCAGAGCGACTCGGACGCGCTGGTGTACTTTGCCCGCCGATATCACCATTTGTCGGGCGGCGTACCCGTCGCGTGAAATGCTTTCAGGCACTCGATTACGTCAAAAATCCTGCAGGGCAGCCACTCTGAAACCGTCAGGCAGTGCGATTGACGTGTTGTTGACACACAATAAACAGGCATATTTTTTTGCTGGCAGCACCGTATACTGGCATTTCGAAATCAGGATGATCCTTGCAGTCAACGAGGTGACATCATGTCGTTCGGTAGCGCCTGCACCCTGCCGCTGGCATCAGCCAGCAACCCGCAGCCTGCTTGTTGCGCCCGCCCGTTGCCTGCCATGCCAACGCACGCGGGTGACTGAGCATGCTGAAAAAAATCCCTGTCGCCGACCTTGTCCTCGGCATGCACATCCATAAAGTCTGCCGCCGCTGGACGGACGATCCGTTCTGGACAGGCCTGGTCGAAGTCATGCTTGATGACGTCGAAGTGCTCAGGCGCATCCAGCAATCGGACACCCGGAACGTCTGGATCGAAACCGGCAAAAGCCGTGCAGTTGTACCTCAGGCCTCATCGACACCAGCCGTCAAGGACACCGCCCCAGCCAGTCTAGACAAGGAAGTCCTGCGCGCCCGAGCTATCTGCGGGAGGGCCAGAAACGCAGTCATGGCCATGTTTACCGAGGCCCGCATGGGCCAGGCCATGGATGTCGACAATGTGCAGTTACTGGTGGAAGAAATCTCCAGTTCGATCCTGCGCCATCCGCATGCGCTGATCAGCCTGTCACGCCTGAAGACGTCCGACGAATACACCTACATGCATTCGGTGGCGGTCTGCGCACTGATGGTCGCGCTCGCCAGACGCATGGGTCTGCCTGACGACCAAGTGCGCGAAGCGGGTGTTGCCGGGTTGATGCACGATGTCGGCAAAATGATGATCGCACCGGAAGTGCTGAATAAACCGGGCCGCCTCACTCATGAAGAGTTCGAGATCATGAAGGCTCACCCCGAACTGGGCCTGCAGATCCTCAAAGAGACTCAACCTGTGGCGGCAACGGTCATGGACGTGTGCCTGCATCACCACGAGAAGGTCGACGGCTCGGGTTATCCCCACGGCCTGAAGGGTGATCAGATCAGCATCTTTGCGCGCATGGGCGCAGTCTGCGATGTCTATGACGCGATTACCTCCGACCGCCCGTACAAAAAGGGTTGGGGCGTTGCCCACTCGATTCGCGAAATGGCGTCCTGGAAAGGGCATTTTGACGACATCGTGTTTCAAAGCTTCGTCAAAACCGTGGGCATCTATCCGATCGGCACGCTGGTCCGCCTTGAAAGCGGGCGTCTTGGCGTCGTGGTCGAGCAAAGCGAGGCGTCGCTGCTGAAACCAAAGGTGAAGGTTTTCATGTCGGCGCGCACCGGCAAGACGTTCGCCGCGCAGATCATCGACCTGGGCTGCTTTGCCGATCCGGACGCGATCGTCAAAATCGAAAAGCCCACCGACTGGGGGCTGGCAGAGGTCGATACGCTGTGGGCGGGCAGCCCGGCCTGACCACCACGATGAATCAACCGGCCGGCTAACCCAGCAAGCCCAGCACCTTCGCTCTCGCCACCGCCTGGGTACGCCGTTCGACCCCCAGTTTGCTGTTGATATGGCTGGCGTGCGTCTTGACGGTGTGCAGGGAAATGAACAGTTGCTCGCTGATCTCCTGATTGGAACAGCCCTGCGCAATCAGTTGCAGCACGCCCAGTTCGCGGACACTCAGGCAATTGCTGCCATGCGCAGGCTCGGCTGCCGCCGTGCAAGAGGCCGGTAGCTTTTCCAGCAAGGCGTCGCGAACCCTGCAGGGCGGAACCTGAAGCAGTTGCTCATGCAGCCATTGGGAATGCTCACTCAGCAACGCTCTGAAAGGTAACAGTGCCCCGCCGGCCGCTGCGTGCAGGCTGCGGAGCAACAGCGCTCGCGCCTCGTCGTGCCGTGTCTGAGTCAGCAGCAGACCGATTTGCCGGGTCATGGCGAGCAGCCCGAGCAGATGCGCGCCCACCTCCTGAGCGCACCGTTCGAGCGCCTGCAAGCGCTGCTCGCTGGCAACGCTGTCACCTTGTGTCTGTTCCAGTACCGCACGCTGCAATTCAATGTGTTGCGGCAATTGTGGGTGACACTCGGGGCCCGCAGCGCCCGCCCCTCCGCTGTAGGTCTGAGTCAGGCGCAGCAGCCAGGCTTCGGCAAGATCCATGCGCCCTTGCAACAGCCACAATTCGCACTTGACCAGGGTAATCATCGCCAGATAGTAGACCGGTGGTACGTCCCAGATATGCATCAGGCGTTCGGCCTCGGCAAGCTCGGCGAAGGCTTCGGCAAATTGTCCGGCGCATCCCTCCATGGTGGCAATCACACAGTGGCCGATCAGCACGCTGATGTCGCGACAGGCGCGTGCTTCGGCCAGACCGGCCAGCAATAGAACCCGCCCCTGATCCACCTGCAGGCGCAGGGTCAGCAAATAGCCTTCGTACAGCGTCAAGCGCGCACGCACCGCGTACAGGCGCACGGTGGACAGCCCTTTGAGACGCTGCTGTCCACGTCGCACTTCGTCCAGCGCACGCAGAATTTCGCCACGGGCCTGGAGGACTCTGGCACGGTCGTAATGCGCCAGCGCCTCGAACAACGGGTTGGCAACACGCTGCGCCAGCTCCAGCGCATCACGATTCAGCACACGGGCTTGCCACAGATCTCCCTTGGCAACCGCAAGGTTGGCCAGTGTCGACAGGCAGACCAGCCGCTGGCCATAGCGTTTTTCCGGCAGGCTCAGCAAAGCCTCAGTGCAATAGCGTTCCGTCTTTTCACTGTCCCCGCGGCCACGCGCGATGATGCCGCTGAGTGCCAGCCACTGGGCAAGCATGGATTTTTGTGCGGTCGCCGAGGGCGCAGGCAGGAACCGGCTCAGTTGATTGGCCAGTTCCTCGGCAGCATCCAGTTGGCAGGCCAGCCCCAGTGCCCAGGCGTAAAGCACAATCAAGCGTGGCGTACTGGTCAACAGCTCATCCGGCAAGTCCATCTTCCAGCGCAGCAACATGCCGACATTCTGCTCGGCCAGCAGTTGCTCTTCGGAGAGGTTCTGCACCAGATTGGCGGCCACATCCAGGTGACCGGCGCGTAATGCCTGCTCGACCGCTTCGTCCAGTTGCCCCTGGGCACTGAACCAGCGACAGGCGTTGAGGTGCAGACGGGTCGGTTGCGACCCGCCAGTCTGCCGTGCGCGCAACAGATCGGAAAACAGATGGTGATAGCGAAACCAGTGCCCCTGCTCGTCCAGAGGCACCAGAAATACCTGGTGCGCCTGCAGATAAGCCAGCATCTCGACGCTGTCATGGCTGTCACGCGCAGCATCGCACAGCTCGGCGCAAAATCGCTCCAGACACGCAGTGTCATAAAGAAACGCCTGGACCTCGGCTGGCAGGCAGTCGATCACTTCCTCGAGCAGATACTCGCGAATCAGCACCTCACTGCCACGCAGTGTGTGTGACAGGGTGCTCTCATCCCCGGCCCCGGACGCCGCCAGCAACCAGAATCGCAGCCCGGCCACCCAGCCTTCGCTGCGCTGGACAAGGCTTTGCAACACCTCGCTGTCGAGCGAGCTGCTGTGCCGATCCAGCACCGCCATGGACTCGGCATGCGTGAGGCGCAGGTCCTGCTCGTTGAGCTCGAGCAACTGCCGGGTCAGACGCAGGCGTGCCAGGTGCCACTCAGGACGCTGTCGACTGGTCACCATGATCACCAGTCCAACCGGCAAGTGGTTGAGCAGGAACTGCAAGCAGCGGTCAAGAACCGGACCCTGTGCCAGATGATAATCATCAAGCACCAACAGTAGCGGCTTGCTCAGCATCAGGTGCATGGCCAGTTCGTCGAGCAGACCGTCGAGCCACTCCTCGAACGCGAACGGTTGGTGACGCTGACGCATTTTCAGCAAGCCCATTGCCTGCGTGCCCAGTTGCGGAAAGAACTGCTGAAGGCTGGCCAGCAAACGTTCGAGAAAACGACCGGGGTCACTGTCGCGTGCGCTCAGACCCAGCCATGCGTTCTGCCACTTGTCCGGCAGCCCCTGACAGAACTCGACGGCCAGCGAACTCTTGCCGAACCCGGCCGGAGCACACACCAACAGCAACCTGCCACTCAACCCCTGATCGAGGCGTTGGCACAAGCGGGGGCGAGGAACATAAGCCTCAGGGAGAGGTGGACGGAAAAATCGCCCTTCCAACGCAGGAATCGCGCTGTCTGCGAACCCTTGCATTCGGGACAGATCAGTCATGGCCGGCTCGTGTGAAGATCGTTGTTTCGGCATCGCGGTGTTCCGAGACTAGCGGGTAAAGCGTTTCTTTTGAAAGGTCATCACCGAAAAGACTGTAACAAAATTCCTACAGTTTATAAGTCAGCGTCCTGAAAATGAAAAAGCCCCAATCAAGGGGCTTTTCAGGAGCACGAGGCAGACGTCCATTCACAGCGTGTATCGATCAGGTATCAACGAACGCCTTCCTGACGCAGTGCATTGGGGGTGAAGTCGCTGGTGCCGGCAGTGAAACCGAACTCGTACGCCCGCTTCTCTTCGTTTTTCATGCCCAAAGCCACATAGCGGCCGGATTGCAGGTCATACAGCGTTTCCACCGCGTACCACGGCACCTGCTGGTCATAATAGTTTTCCGCATGCGCTTCGGCAACGCGCCACAGCTGACCACGCCCGTCGTAATGGTCGATAACGGCAGCCTGCCAAGTGTCTTCATCGATGAAGAAGTCACGCTTGGCATAGATATGCCGCTGACCTTCCTTGAGGGTGGCGGTGACGTGCCACACGCGACGCAGCTCATAGCGGGTCAGGTCCTGATTGATGTGGCCAGCCTTGATGATGTCGGCGTACTTGAGCGTCGGATCGTCCAGCTTGTGGCTGTTGGACGCTATGTACATTTCCTGCTTGCCGATCAGCTTCCAGTCATAGCGATCCGGCGCACCGTTGTACATGTCCAGATTGTCGGAAGTACGCAGACCATCCGAAGCGGTGCCCGGCCCGTCATAGGAAACCTGCGGGGCACGTCGCACACGCCGCTGACCGGCGTTATACAGCCATGCCGAACGCGGTTCGGCGACCTGATCCAGGGTTTCGTGCACCAGCAGCACGCCGCCCGCAAGACGTGCCGGAGCAGTCACTTCCTGCTTGAAGTAAAACAGGATATTACCTGGATTTTTCGGATCGAAATCCCTCATCTTGTCGCGAAACACGAACTGATCGGAGAAGTACACCAGACTGTAGGAGCCGTTGGGCTGCGGCGTGGCCTGAGTGACCAGACGCTTGACGCTGCCGCCGCGGTAACGGGTGATGTGGTTCCAGATGACTTCGACACCATTGGCCGGAATCGGGAACGGGATGGCCGTGTCGAAGTTCTCCAGGCCGCTGCCGCCGCCGACCAGTCTGGTGGTCGTGGCGTTTTTCCTGATGGCGGCGAACACCTCATCCGGCACAGTGGCACCGCGATGGGTCGGGTAGACCGGGATCCGGTAACTGTCGGGATAACGCTTGAACATTGCATACTGACCGGGTGCCAGTTTGTCCTTGTACTGCTCGACATTGGCCGCGGTGATGATAAACAACGGTTTTTCGCTGGCATACGGGTTGGCGAGGAACCCCTTGCTGTCCACCGCTCCGGCATTTTTCGGCAACGGGCTCCAGGCAGGAATGGTGTTGGCCGCGTTGCCGGCTTTTTCCGCGCCCATCGGCGTCAGCGACGTCCCCAGCTTTGCCGCGTCCGATGCTGAGACCGCCGCCATCACACCGGTCGCCAGCAACGACATGCCCAGAACCCCAGCTTGCAACAGACTTTTTGTTATTTTCATATTCATCGTCATCCTGAAAACCATGTTCTTAGAAGTTCATGCCAAAGCTGAGCGCTACGAAGTCACGGTCATCAACCGTGGTGTATTTGCCATCAAAGAAGTTGGTGTAGGAAAGGTTGGCGGTGTACGTGTTCTGGTACTCGGCATCGAGCCCCAGGCTGACCGCCTTGCGACCCTCCTCGAAGTTGCCGCCAGGGCCGGGGGAATAGCCTTTGACGTCATGCGACCAGGCCACACTCGGCTTGAGGTTTACCCCCGCAAACACGCTGTTGTAATCCCAGATGGCGCGGGCGCGGTAGCCCCAGGAGTTGGCAGTGGTGAAACCGTCGTCTTCGCAGTAGCGGGTCAGGTTGTTCTGTTCGGTACCGGTCAGCGTGCCTGCGTTCAGCGTCGCGCACTGCCCGCCAGGCAGAGGGCCCGGTCCATACACGGGGTCGCGGCCGTAGCGAATTTTGGACGTGCTTTCCAGGCCCCCCACATGTGTCCAGCCGACTTCACCGACCACCGTCAGACGCTCGGCCCCCATGACCTGGTCAAAAAACTGGGTGAAGGTGGTTTGCAGCTGGGTGATCTCCTTGCGGCGATAACCGGGCTGATCGGTATTGGGCTGCCCGCTCAGCAGCGATACATTGGGGTTGAGCGGGGAAATGCCCGAATACAGGATATCGGTGGTGTTGACCTGAATCGGTGCGTTGGGGCGGTAGCTGATCTCGCCGCTCCACGCCGTGCCGGTAGGCAGGGTGGTCGAGAAGCTCAGGCCATAAAGGCGGATGTCTTCCGGGTACTCGACGTAATAACTGGAGTTGCCGGCCACGACAACCGGCAGCAAGGTCGGTGCCAGCGCTGCGGCAGTGCTGGCAGGCAAACCGTTGCGAACCAGTGAGCCCACCAGCCCTTGCGGGCTGAACGAAGCTGCCGAGCCGCCGCGCCCGCTGAAAATCGGCGCACGGCTGTGGTAATTCATCATGTAGGCACCGAACTCGGTGTCCAGCGGTTCGAAGTTGTAACGCAGGGCAAAACCGAACTGGCCGCTGTCACGCGCATCGCGGTCCGGACCACGGCGCACAACCGCGCCCTCATCGGGGTTGCCGAACACCACGCCCTGCTGCGACAGCGAGTTGAAGACCGCACCGCGTGCGCCCGCCGGCAAACCGGCAGCGGTCAGTGAACTGTTCAGGCCGCTGCGGCTGCGCAACACGGCGAGGTTGTTGTTGCAACCGTCGGCAATCACATCTGGCTGCGAAAAGAAGGTGCCGCAGTTATCGACGACCGTCTGGTCCCATTCGAGCTGGTAGAAACCCTCGGCAGACAGGTTGTCGGTCAGGCTCTGCGACAGGTAGAACATGTTGACCGGAATCAGGCCTTCCTTGATTTCAGAGCCTGGACGCCGGAAGGCCGAGACATCGACCGGGTTGACGCTGTTGATGCCGCCCTGAATGAAGGTACTTTCACCCCAACTGATGACCTGCTTGCCGAAGCGCACAGCGCCCGGTTGATCGGCGATCGAATAGTTGTGATAGACAAATGCGTCAAGCAACTGAAACCCGGATGACTTTGCGCCCTCCTTGCGGCCCGAGTCACTGATGTCCTTGAACTCGCGATTTTCATCCTTGAGTTCAAAGTCGTACCAGTATTTGCCACGCAGGAACACGCCGGTATCGCCGTACTTCAGTTCCAGATCATGGATGCCCTTGAAAATCTTCGAAAACGTTTCCCCCCGTTTGAAGTTCAAGTGACCGTCATCGGAAGTCTGCGACAGACCACGTCCGCCGTTGTTGGCACCGATCAGGTTTTTATTGGGGTTTGCGGTCGACCAGTTGGCGCCCACCGACAGCGATGAATCGAAACTGCCTTCGATCTCACCGACATTGAAGGTCACGCCAAAGGCCGGGCCGGCGAGCGAGGAAGCAAGGCTGACGGCCAGAGGCAGCCTGGCCCGACGCCAGAATGGGGGTGTGCTTGTCATCGACGCTACTCCTTGTGTTTTATTGTTATGGCAGTGGGAAAATCCAAAAACGACTCAGTCATCGAATCAACACACACAGCCAGCTCGCTCTTGCTCATTCCCTGTGCCGACTATAGCCAGCACGCCCTGACGCTAGATCCCTCTAAAGTGTGATTTGCAGGGCCAACGCCTCTGGCCCGCCCGTTTCCGGGAGGCCGCTGAAAAACGTGTGGCGGGGAGGATGGGGCGTAATCTGGAAATTTGGCAAGTGACAGAGCAGGACCTGCAGCGCAGACACTTGCCGCACCGGACGGGCACGGCAAGCATGAGCGCTCAGAGCGTCGACAGAAACGCGCTGTTGCTTTTTTGCCACTCGATGATGTCCAGGCGCATGCGCTTTTTGTCCAGCTTGCCGACGCTGGTCTTGGGAATTTCGGTAACAAGCGCGATCTGGCTGGGAATTGCCCACTTATTGATGTGACCTTGCTCGACAAACGGCTTGAGGTGCTCCTTCAATCCTTTGGCATCGAGTTGATGGCCATCGCGGATCACCAGCAAGGCAAACGGGCGTTCGCCCCATTGCGGATCGGCGATCCCGACCACGGCCACTTCGCGCACGGCTGGATGGCGACTGCACAGGTCTTCGAGTTCCAGCGAAGAAATCCATTCACCACCGGTCTTGATCACGTCCTTGATACGGTCGCGAATATCGATGAAGCCCATAGCGTCCAGCGTTGCCACATCGCCCGTATGCAGCCAGCCATCCGCCCACAGTTCAGCGCCTTTCTCGGGCTCACGGAAATAGCTTTCGGTCAGCCACGGCGCACGCAGGACCAATTCACCCTGGGTCTCGCCATCGGCCGGGAGAACGTTGCCTTGCAGATCGACGATGGCTGCCTCCACCAGCATGACGGGAACACCCGCCTTGATCCGGTAGGTGATCCGCTCGTCCTCACTGCTGGCCTGCAGTTCGTCATTGATGTGCGCGATGGAAATCAGCGGCCCGGTTTCAGACATGCCATACGCGGCAGTCAGCTGGATGCCCTTGGCCTTGGCGGCCTGATACAGGCTGCGGTTCAACGAGCTGCCGCCAATGATGATTTTCCAGCCGCCGAAATCTGCATTCTGGGCGGATTTGGCGTTGAGCAACATTTGCAGGATGGTCGGCACACAGTGGGAGAACGTCACCTTCTCCTTGCGCCAAAGCTCTACCAGCAGTTCGGGCTCATAGCGGCCGGGGTACACCTGTTTCAGGCCCAGCAGGGTAGCAACGTAGGGAATGCCCCAGGCATGCACGTGGAACATCGGAGTGATAGGCATGTAGACATCATCGCTGCCCAGCAGCCGTGGTGTGTCGACGCCCCCCAGGGTGGCCGCCCCACCCATGGTGTGCAACACGAGCTGGCGATGGGTGAAGTAGACCCCTTTCGGGTTACCCGTCGTGCCTGTTGTGTAGAACATGGTCGCGACCGAATTTTCGTCGAAATCCTCGAAGACGTACTCGGGGCTGGCGGCCGCCAGCAGGGTCTCGTACTCGCCGACAAGGTTTGGCAGATCGGCAGTCTTGTCTGGCAGATCCGTCAGCAGCAGGGTCTTTTCGACCGTAGTCAAGTGTCCGGACATCGCCTGATACAGCCCCACAAACTCGCTGTTCACCAGCACCAGGCGGTCATCGGCATGATTGATGGTATAGACGATCTGCTCGGGAGAGAGCCGCACATTGACGGTATGTATCACCGCGCCGATCATCGGGATCGCGAACATGCATTCCAGATAACGGTGGCTGTCCCAGTCCATGACCGCCACGGTATCGCCCGCCTTCACGCCTGCAGCCGTGAGTACGTTGGCCAGACGGCAAATGCGTTCGTTGAGCGTGGGGTAGGTATAGCGGACGGAGTCGCGGTAAACAATTTCGCGCGTCTTTTCATAACGACCGCCGGACAACAGCAGGCGCTTGATCAACAGAGGGTACTGGTAAGCGCTATCGGCTGGCGGAAGAACACGAGTCTGTAACATATGAGCCCCTTTTCAAGTCCACAGGCGAAGCTGGAATATGGACTCTAGAGCCCTCCGCTGCCAGTGAAATCAGTAAAAGGGATGATTCAGGCGGCCTCTCGCTGTCTCCGAGAGGCGCCCAAAGGCTGTGCATGATCAGCAAAGCCCTCATTGAATACAGGTTTCAGCGTACTTCGGTGAGCGCCAGTTTGATGCCCAGCGCAACCAGCACGCCGCCCATTGCCCGATCAAACCAGTGCCCCATGCGCGCAAACCCCGCGCGTACCCGCGCCTGACTGAACAGGCGCGCCACCAGACAGAACCAGGCGGCCGTCGCCACTGCGAGGTAAACACCATAGCCGCCCTGCACCAGCAGCGGTGTGTGCGGATTGATCACTACCGTGAACAGCGAGAGGAAAAACAGCGTTGCCTTGGGATTAAGTCCGTTGGTAACAAAACCGCTGATGTAGGCCCCCTTTGCCGTGCGCTCGCCAGGGGCTGCCTTGATGGCGGCATCGTCTGTTTCGGCAGCGGGTCTGGCTCGCAGGGCCTTGATACCGATGTACAGCAGGTACGCGGCTGCCGCCCATTTCAATGCGTTGAACAGGACGATGGACTGGGAAACGATAATGCCGATACCCAGCAACGAATAACCCACATGAAGGAAGATGGCCGAACCGACGCCCAGCGCTGACCAGGTGCCCGCCTTGCGTCCATGCGTCACGCTCTCGCGCACCACCACCGCAAAGTCCGGACCGGGGCTGGCCACAGCCAGCAGGTGGATCAGCGCGACGGTGAGAAATTCTGCCCAATACATGTGGGGCCTCCTGGAGGATTGAAGTCTGACCCGGCAGATTACGCTGTCTGATGTCTTCGCAACAGGTGCCAGCATTGATGCGAAGCGTCCTTTGGGCGACGCAGAGCGTCGAGAACTGCATCCCCACGCTGGAGCGTGCGGAACGATAATCTCAACTACCGTGCGACGCTCCGCGTCCTCTCGCAACGCAGAACATCAAGAACCGCATCCCCACGCTGGAGCGTGCAAAACGATCATCACAACCATCGTGCGACGCTCCGCGTCGCATGCCGTTCTGGACGCTCCGCGTCCTCCTGCCCCATATCCTGTTAGACTGCGCGCTTTTTCAGGAGCCATTCCATGGACCCGCGCAGTGAAGTGTTACTCCGTCAGGCCGAGCTGTTTCAGGGCTCGCTGTTGCTGGTGGGGCTGCCCGCCGACGACCTGCTCGGAAAACTGCCGGGCGCGCGTGGATGGTGCTGGCATGCCGGTGATCAGGCCGCGCTGGATGCGCGGTTTGAGGGCCGCGTGGATTTCGGCGTTGAGGCGCCAGAGACCGCCTTCGAAGCTGCCGTACTGTTCCTTCCCAAGGCTCGTGACCTGACCGACTACCTGCTCAATGCACTGGCCTCGCGTCTGGCCGGGCGCGAGCTGTTTCTGGTCGGCGAAAAGCGGGGTGGTATCGAAGCGGCGGCAAAGCAACTGAGTCCGTTCGGTCGCGCACGCAAGCTCGACAGTGCCCGCCACTGCCAGCTCTGGCAGGTCACCGTCGAGAACGCACCGCAAGCCGTGACACTGGAAAGCCTGGCCAGGCCCTACCAGATTGAATTGCAGGACGGCCCGCTGACCGTAGTCAGCCTGCCGGGCGTTTTCAGCCATGGCCGACTTGATCGTGGTTCGGCGCTTTTGCTGGAAAACATCGACAAACTGCCGAGCGGCAATCTGCTCGACTTCGGCTGTGGTGCCGGCGTACTCGGTGCAGCGGTCAAGCGTCGCTACCCGCATAACGATGTCGTCCTGCTGGATGTGGACGCTTTCGCAACGGCCAGTTCACGCCTGACCCTGGCCGCCAATGGCCTGGAAGCGCAGGTGCTGACCGGTGACGGAATCGACGCTGCACCGATGGGCCTGAACACGATCCTGAGCAACCCGCCGTTCCATGTCGGGGTTCATACCGATTACATGGCGACGGAAAACCTGCTGAGAAAAGCACGCCAACATCTTAAATCAGGCGGCGAACTGCGCTTGGTGGCCAATAATTTTCTGCGTTATCAGCCACTGATCGAAGAGCATGTCGGGCAATGCGAAGTCAGGGCCCAAGGCAACGGTTTCAAAATCTACAGCGCCAGGCGCCCTTGAAATAAGCACTTGCCGAAACGTTTTCGCGGAGGCAGAATCCGCTCCGTCCTAGGGGAGTAGTCTCCCACGAGCGCCATGCTCGTCCGGCACGTATCAACATACTTGGTCCTCAGACCATGGTACGTGCGACCCGGAATCCGCTCAGACGGATCGGTGGTTTGACAAGACCTATGACACGAACACCTTACCCGGGGCGGGGAGGTCGTACGTGTCATAGCCGTGTCGACCCGCCCCTTAGGAAACCTGATGCTGGAATCATTCTTAATCCCTACCGCAGTGGTTGCGCTCGCCGAGATCGGTGACAAGACGCAGTTGCTCGCGCTCATTCTCGCCGCACGCTTTCGCAAGCCATGGCCGATCATCGCGGGCATCGTCGCCGCAACCCTGGCCAATCATGCGGCAGCAGGCGCTGTAGGTGCATGGTTCAGCAGCTTCCTGTCAGACGCAGTGCTGCACTGGATCCTCGCCGCCAGCTTTACCGCCACGGCGCTGTGGACACTGGTTCCGGACAAGATGGATGACGAAGAAGCCAGTACGGCACGCAAATTCGGCCCGTTCATGACCACGTTGATCACCTTCTTCATCGCTGAAATCGGTGACAAGACGCAGATCGCCACCGTGATGCTGGCTGCGCAATATTCCTACCTGTGGCTGGTGATTCTCGGTACCACCGTAGGCATGCTGCTGGCCAACGTGCCGGTGGTGCTGGCGGGTAATTTTGCCGCCGAGAAATTGCCACTGACGCTGATCCGCCGCCTGGCTGCCTGCGCGTTCTTCGTGCTGGCGCTGGTGGCGGTGTACAAGGCAATGCAGGTCAGCGGCTGGGTGTGACCCATACCCGGGGCGTTGCGCAAACGCGCCACGCTACGGGATTTGGGCCGATCAGGATTTAGGGGCTTGCTCATACAGCGGCATCACCTTGGGGATCGCGGCCTGCAGCGATGCGATGCGACTCTGGGATGCCGGGTGAGTACTCATGAACTCGGGCTGCGAGCCCCCCGCGTTCTGAGTCATCTTCTGCCATAGAGTGATGGCCGCATTGGGGTTGTAACCCGCACGTGCGGCCAGCTCCAGGCCGATCAGGTCGGCTTCGTTTTCATTGCTGCGGCTGTTGGGCAAGGTCAAGCTGTAGTTGACCACGGTGTCGGCCAGCGCCAGGCTGTCCTGACCCAGCCCCAGAAAGGCACCCGCCCCCTGTTTGGCCATTGCCACACCGTAGGCCTTGGACATCGCTTCACGCCCGTGCTCGCGCAAGGCATGGGCGATCTCGTGTCCCATGACCGCGGCAAGTTCATCGTCGGTCAGCTTGAGGGTGTCGATCAGGCCGGTATACACGAAAATCTTGCCGCCCGGACCACAGTTGGCGTTCAGCTCATCGCTCTTGATCAGGTTGACTTCCCACTGCCACTGAGCCGAGTCCGGCCGCAGTTTCGGGGCCTGGGCAATCAAGCGGTCAGCGATTGCGTGAACACGCTTGGCATTTGCGCTGGTGGTATCCAGCACCCCTTTGCTGGTCGCTTCGCTGACGGTCTGCTGATAGGACTGGGCGTACATTTTGTTGACTTCGTCAGTCGAGAGCATGCTGAACATGTACTGTTTGCGCTCCACACCGACCGAGTCGCCACTGGTGGTATTCACAGCCTGACACCCGCCGAGCAGCAACGCGGCGCTCAAGGCACAGAAGGCAAATGACTGACGCATGGTGAATCTCCTTGTTTATGAAACGGTCATTACCGGGGCAGACCTCTGCGCCAGATACCGGCCAACTGGCATCTTGGGCTTTGAGAGAGGTGGATGGTTCCCGAAGGTATGTCCCGTTTGTATCAGATGTGCTTCAAAGCGGATATCGGATTTGTCTGATTCGCCGCTTTCAGGTCTGCGCGCCTAGCTCAAAGGGGTAAGGCACTCAGGCGCATTGAGTTTCGGGTCATTGACCAGGTTGGCCAGAGGCCGCTCTCGCAATGCAGTCTGCGGGGCGGCCAATAATGCTTGCAGGGTTGGCAATGGCGTATCGGCGGCCAGCCAGTCCTTCTGTCCTTGAGCATCGAGAATCAAGGGGCGACGCTGGCTCGCGGCTGCCTGGGTGACCACCGCCACGCTCAGATAGGTATGCCCCTGCACCGGATACGCCTCCCATATTGCCGCAAAAAACAACGCAGCCCCCTCCCCCGGCGTCAGCCAGAACGGTCGCTTGCGCACCGTGCCGCGCCACTCGTAAAAGCCGTTGGCGGGCAGCAGGCAGCGGCGATGGGTAAAGGCGTCGCGAAACATCGGTTGCTCGGCCACCGTTTCGGCCCGTGCGTGGGCCGGGGTCTTCGACAGGTCGGTAAGCCAGGCCGGGGTCAGCCCCCAGCGCGCACGCACCAGCTCGATACCGCCCTCGTTCTCGGCAGCGCGCATGATCAACACCCAGTCGGCTGGCGAAATGTTCCATTGCGCCTGTTGATCGGCAGGAAAACCGGGCAAGGCGGCAAAGGCAGGGGTCCAGCGAAACAGGGCGAAGCGTCCACACATGGGGGGTTATCAGACTCTTTTGATCGTGCTCAACACACGAGGATGTCGGGAAAATCATCCGGCAGCTCATCGCCAGACAAGGGCGAGGCGCTATTGTACGCAGTGATCAGCTCGCGTGCCCGTGCGACCTGTGCATCGTCGACCTTGAGCGCCAGAAGCCCGAGGCCCGGCAGCTCGCCCATCGCACCGAGCAGATCGCGACCAGCCAGATGCGCCTTGACGCCCTCGCTGGCGAGCATTGCCAGCAGCAACTCGGCCTCCATCAGGTTCTCGGGCTCATAGATCTTCTGCATCACTCGTTCTCGCTGCGAACGTCCAGATTCCAGTCTTCGCCGTCGGTCTGCAGGTTGAAAATGATCGGGCGGCAGCAGACCGGGCAGTCTTCAATATACTGTTGATCGCCACCGGACAGGTCCAGTACGGCTTCGACAGGCTCCCCGCAATAAGGGCAGTCGTAACTCTCTAATTCCTGCATCACGGTCTCCGGGATCAGTTATGCGTATAATTGCCCCATTCTTCAGAAGGCTGTTTTAACAAATCCGTCTTCTTTTTACCCTATCCGATTCCAACAAGAGAGCATGATGGGCGAATTTGATGCCATCCGACCTTACAACGATGCAGAAGTCCCCGCCGTCTTGGCACGTCTGCTGAGCGACAAAGCCTTTCTCGCAATTCTGACCCGATTTCGCTTTCCCCGCCTGGCGGGTGCGTTCGGCTGGCTGCTGCAGCCAACGCTGGCGCGCAAACTGCGCCGCGAGTTTGCCGGTATCGACTCGGTCGCCACGCTGCAGGACAAGGTCGAGTATTACGTCGACCATACCATCGAGCGCGCCACCGACGGGGTCACCTACACTGGCGTCGAACAGCTCAAGTCCGGTTGTGCGTACCTGTTTCTGGCCAATCACCGCGATATCGTCATGGACCCGGCATTCGTCAACTATGCCGTGTACCACGCAGGCCTGCCAACACCGCGCATTGCCATTGGCGACAACCTCCTGCAGAAGCCCTTCGTCAGCGACCTGATGCGCCTGAACAAGAGCTTCATCGTGCATCGCTCGATCAGCGGGCGGCGCGAGAAAATGGCGGCCTATCAATTGCTGTCGGCCTACATCAATCACTCGATTACCAAGGACTGCCAATCCATCTGGATCGCTCAGGCCGAAGGCCGTGCCAAGGATGGTGACGACCGCACCGAGTCGGCGATCCTCAAGATGTTTCACATGAGCCGCAAGGATGAGCCGTTTGGCGACGTGATTCGTTCTCTGAACCTGATCCCGGTATCGATCAGCTATGAATACGACCCGTGCGACAGCGCCAAGGCCCGGGAGCTGTACATTCGTGCAACCACCGGCTCTTACACCAAGACGCCGGGCGAAGACGACGTAAGTATCGCTCTGGGAATCACCGGTTATAAAGGCCGCGTACACGTCAACTTCGCACCGCCGATCACCGAGCAGTTCGAGGACACCAAGCAACTGGCCATCGAGATGGACCGGCAGATTCTCGGGGGCTATCGCCTGTTTCCGGTGCATTACCTTGCGTACGCACAATGGAGCGCTGCCGACCCGAGTCTCGACGTTCCGCCAGTTGCGACCCTGTTTCCCGCCGATGAGCTGGAGCGCGCCCGGGATGAATGGGAAGGCCGCCTGGCTGGCGTGCCGGTCGAACATCGCCCTTACCTGATTCAGCAGTACGCGACACCGGTCCGCAACCAGTACCGCGTCAAGGCTGGGCTGCCACTCTAATGTGTCCGGGAAAAACCTGACCTATCGTTCCTCACGCTCCGCACAGGCATGCAGTTCTGGACGCTCTGCGTCCGACCTTGAGCGCTTCAGCGCGCCGTGACGCAGAGCGTCACCCAAGGCATTCCCGCGCTGGAGCGTGAGGAACGACAGGTGTACGGGAGGGCGCACATCATGCCCATGCTCCGCGAGGTCATGCAGCCCCGAAACATCCAGCATGACAATTCTCTGCCGGTGTCACCCCAGCGTCATACTTCGCCTGCATTGTGTGGCTCCTCAAGAAACGGACTTCCCTCTTTTTGGAGCTTGTCATGCTGCACGCAAAAAATCAGGACCGCCTTTATCTCATTGCCCCGAGCGATGAGCAGCAAGAATTGATCGATGGCCTGGCCTTCAACGTTCAGGACCGCCACTGGCTGGTCTACTGCGCACTGGGCGGGCATGCTCATCATGATTTGCCGGATCTGGACCAGGCCACCGGTTTCAGTTTTCTGGATTTCTATCAACAGGCGGCCTGAGCCTGACAACGGCTGCGTCGCCGGTCCCGAAAAAGCAAAAAGCCCGGCCCCTTCGACAAGGGCCGGGCTTTTCTTTTTTATGCGAGCCTTACTGCGCTAGGGTAGAACCGATGGTTGCGTCCTGGAAGACGCGGGTCAGCGCATCGCTCAACACGTCACTCACCAGCTTGGTGTTAGTTTCCTGGTTCGGGGCCATACCGAAACGCTGGTCCAGCGATGCGGCATAACGACCGCTGTAGCTGCGCCCGTTATTGCGCACGTCAGCGCGGAACGTCGAGCTGATGGTGGCTTCAGTCACGTACAGACCTTCCTTCGGTGACTGGTACTTCAGGTCTGCCAGGGTAACGGTCAACTGCGGAGCGTTGCCACCTTGTGTCGGCGTGAAGCCCAGCAGGCGCACTGCCGCTTCAGCTTGCGCCTGGAGCTTGGGAACGATATCTGCACCGTTGACGCTGATGGCGCTGGTTTCCGGGTACATGCCGCCACGGGTACCTAGCGTCGGGCCAGGGCGGCCATCGACGACACGCACGACCACAGGCTGACCACGCCCTACGGCGGCGAGCTGTGCGTTGAGCTTGGGAGTGGGGCTGAGTTGTTGCGGACTGTGGGCACAGCCCGCCAGGGTCAAACTGCTTACAGCAAGCAAACCGAACAAAATGCGACGCAGCATGCTCATTTCTCCATGGGCCAGACACTGAATGTGCCGCAGTATAGCGGCCAGTCACAGCCGCTAACCAGAGGCCGCTGACCGTTAGGCTTCGGACATCCGGCCTGCATCGGGGTTCACGCGACGGCGCGGGCTGAGATTGATGCAGCACGATGTAATCAGGGCGTCACATCCGGTCGGCAAACTCGCCTGCATCGCCCAGACGCTCATCCACGTCACAGGAGCTGCGCCATGAATCTTTTCCAGTCTCTGTTTACCGCACGCCGCCAGCATCGCCACTATGCACGCATTGATCAGGCAGGCATCTGCCGCGCGTTCAAGCATTGCGCGCAACGTCCGGCGGGTGTCGAGTGGGTCGAAGTGACCGAGCAAAGACTCGGCTGGCTGAACCAGCCTCTGCCTGCCAGCGCCCGAGTGACGCAGCGTAGCGCGCGCTCGACACGCGGCCAGTTGCTCACCGCCTGACCCGATAGCGAATAAAAGTCATTTAAAGCGATCAATTCCTGCCATTTCATCGCTATAATCTCCCCCCGATTATAAGGACGTCTCCTGATCGGGCCTCGCAGCATTGCTAATCGTCGTATTAGCGCCTTCGTACTGCCCACAGAGAGCCGCCCACACAGGTCATGTGCGCACGAGTGTGCCCGATGAACGGCGAAGAATGCTCGAATCGTATCGAACCTTTCTCGCCTGCCAGCGCCTCACTCTTTAGGCTCCTGACCTGCCAGCGCTGTCATCGCAGCCATTTTGAGGTTTGGTTCACGTTTCCAAAAGGACGTGAAAAACGGGTTTCACTACTTCACAAGAGTGTGGCGAGCAAATGAATAGGTACGCGTTTGTAAATGCACCATCAGCGTCTGAACCGGCTCTCTTGAACAGGACTGACCGCGGCTGCGCCTCCATGACCGGAGCCTGACGCCATCGACAGGAGTCCATCGCATGACGGCCTCCCTGACGATGGTCGAATGGCCTCGCAGGCCTGGAAATGCGTTCATGAAGCATTGATGAACCATGACCGGGCCTGACCGGGACCTGCGCTTTAGATGCGGAAAATTGCGAAGAATCGGTCAGGCGATCCTGGCCAGGAAAGCGAGGGCACCCTTTTGATCCAGACCCCGAACACCTGGCAACCAGCCTCAGGATCGTATGCCGTCAATTTGGTGCTGCAGATTTTGGAGACGCGTTAATGGCGCATAACGAAGCAGTCGACGTAGTACTGGTCGGAGCGGGCATCATGAGTGCCACTCTGGCGGTATTGCTCAAGGAGCTCGACCCCGGCCTCAAGCTGGAAGTCGTTGAGCTGATGGATTCCGGTGCTGCCGAGAGTTCCAACCCGTGGAACAACGCAGGTACCGGCCACGCCGGTCTGTGCGAGCTGAACTACACCCCGCCTGCGGCCGATGGCTCCATCGACATCAAGAAAGCGGTGCACATCAACACCCAGTTCGAGGTCTCGAAACAGTTCTGGGCCTATCTGGCGCGCAAGGGCACCTTCGGTTCAGCCAGATCATTCATCAACCCGGTCCCGCACCTGAGTTTTGTGCAGGGTGAAAACGGCATCTCGTTCCTCAAGACCCGCTTTGAAGCCATGAGCAGGCATCACGCGTTTTCTTCGATGGAGTACACCGAAGACAATGCGAAGCTGGCCGAATGGATGCCGCTGATGATGCCCGGGCGGCCTGCTGACGAAAGAATCGCCGCAACGCGCATGATGAACGGCACAGACGTCAACTTTGGCGCACTGACCAATCAACTGCTCAGCCACCTGTCCAGCGCTCCGGACACGCAGATCAAATACCGCAGCCGGGTCACCAACCTGACCCGCAACGGCGCAGGCTGGATCGTGAGCGTCAAGGACGTGAACGGCGGCGGCACCCGTGAGATAGACGCCAGATTCGTGTTCCTCGGTGCCGGTGGCGCAGCGTTGCCGCTGCTGCAGTTGTCAGGCATCGAAGAGAGCAAGGGCTTTGGCGGCTTCCCGGTCAGTGGCCAGTGGCTGCGTTGCGACAACCCGGAAGTGGTCAAGCATCATCAGGCCAAGGTCTACAGTCAGGCAGCCGTGGGCTCCCCGCCGATGTCGGTGCCGCATCTGGATACCCGCGTGGTCGATGGCAAGAAATCCCTGTTGTTCGGACCGTATGCCGGCTTCACCACCAAATTCCTCAAGCATGGCTCGTTTCTCGACCTGCCGCTCTCGGTACGCCTGGCCAACATCAAGCCGATGCTCGCGGTAGCCCGTGACAACATGGACCTGACCAAGTACCTGGTCAGCGAAGTGATGCAGTCGATGGAGCAACGCTTGGAATCGCTGCGCCGCTTCTATCCGGAAGCGAAAGCTGAAGACTGGCGTCTCGAAATTGCCGGCCAGCGGGTGCAGATCATCAAGAAAGATGCGCAAAAAGGCGGTGTGCTGCAGTTCGGCACCGAGCTTGTTTCGGCGAAGGACGGCTCACTCGCCGCCCTGCTGGGTGCTTCGCCGGGCGCTTCGGTCACTGTATCGATCATGCTGGAACTGCTGGAACGTTGCTTCCCGGAGAAAACCCGCACCGAGTGGGCAGCCAAACTCGACGAGATTTTCCCGGCCCGGGAAAAACTCCTGGAAACCGATGCGCAGTTGTACGAGCGTATCAGCACCCAGAACGACGAGGCCCTGGAACTGGTCGAGAAAAGCAGCCAGGAGCACAGTTTCGCCTGACCTGCTTCAAGGCCCCTGAGCCTGCTGCACAGGCGGCTTGCTGTATAGACAAAAAGCCCCGTGAACTCCTGCGAGTCACGGGGCTTTTCGTTGCGGATGTCAGTCAGAGGTTTTTCGACAACACGGCAATGTGCTCCGGACCAATCCCGCAGCAGCCGCCGATGTGCGTAGCACCGCGTCTGACCCAGTCCGCAGCCCATTGCTGATAGCCCTGAGGATCAAGGTCTTCACGCAACTCATCCAGACCATCGTTGGCTTTGGCATCCTTGGGTTGCGGCGGGAAAGCATTGGCATAGGCACCAATGGCGATGTCGACATTCAACGACTTGAACACTTCGCGCGCCGCGTCGATTGCACCGCCGATCACCTCTGGCTGGCTGCAGTTGAACAGCAGCGTCGCAACCCCCATCTGCGCAGCGGCCTTTGCCGCGTCGGCAACCGGCTCGCCTGAGCGCAAACGCGGCACCTCGTCGGTGTCTTCATCCTGAAGGGTAAACGACAGCCAGAACGGCTTGCCGTCATTGGGCAGCCCGGCGCGGATGGTCTGCGCTTCGAGTATGCAGCTCTGCGTTTCGGCCAGCCACAGATCGACAAACGGCGACAGCCCGGCCACCAGTGGCTTCAAAATATCGGCTGCCCGCTCAGGCTTGTACAGATCAGGACGATAGGAGCCGAACAGTGGCGGAATGGAGCCCGCCACCCGGGCCCGTCCACCCGAAGCGTCGGCCGACGCGCGCGCAAGTTGCCCGGCCAGCGCTGCGAGTGCCTGCCCCTCGCGGGCAAAGCGCTCTTCGCCAATATGAAAAGGCACAACGGCATAGCTGTTGCTGGTAATGACCCGAGCGCCACTTTCGATATAAGCCGCGTGCACCGCGCTGACCGCTTCAGGGGCCTCACTCAATGCCAGCGCCGACCATTCAGGCTGACGAAACGGGGCTCCGCGACGCTGCAGCTCACGGCCCATGCCGCCATCGAGAATTACAGTTGTGCCTTGAGTCATAGATGATCTACTTATATGTATATGAAAAAAACTCATTATGAGTCAGTCTTGTATAACGTATTTAATACGGCGCTTTCATCAAACTACAAATACTTTTTCAGGGGATATCTGTGAATTATCGCGCTCTACTAGGCATTGGCCTGGTCACTTTGGCGGCCTCCACTCAAGCTCTGGCCGGCGCCACGCTGGATCGCGTGCAGAAAAACAAAGAGCTGGTCAACGTCCTCATGGAAAGTTACCCGCCCTTCTCCTTCCTGAATGACAAGAACGAACTGGACGGCTTCGACGTGGACGTCGCCAAGGCCGTGGCGCAAAAACTGGGCGTCAAGTTGCGCCTTGAAACGCCCTCCTGGGATGTCATCGCGGCAGGCCACTGGAGCGGCCGTTACGACATCTGCGTCTGCTCGATGACCCCAAGCAAAGCCCGCGCTGAAGTCTTCAACTTCCCGGTCGAGTACTACGCTTCGCCTGCGGTGATCGTGGTCAACGCCTCGGATGACCGCATTCATTCGGCCAAGGACCTCAGCGGCAAAAAGGTCGGCCTGACCAGCGCTTCCAGCTACGAAAGCTACCTGAATAAGAACCTGGTCATTGATGGGGCAGAAGACAAGCCATTGCAATACCCGTTCGATGACGTACAGATCGCCCCGTACGATAACGACAACGTGGCGTTTCAGGACCTGGGCCTGGGCGCAGGCAAGCGGCTGGACGCCATACTCACCAATCTGGTGACGGCAAAACCGCGTCTGGATCAGGACAAACGCTTCAAACTGGCGGGCGAGTCGCTGTACGAGGAACCCAACTCCGTGGCCATCGAAAAAGACGATCCGGAATGGGACGCCAAGGTCCGCGAAGTCTTCGCCGAACTCAAGAAAGACGGCACGCTCAGCCAGCTGTCGCAAAAGTGGATCGGTGCTGATATCAGCAAATGACTTCCTTCCAGCCCCAGCGCCCACCTGAGCAGGCTGAACAGAGCCTGCTAAAGCGAGTTTTCGGCTTCCGTACGCGGCTTTACCTGACGTGGCTGGTCATGTTCGCGCTGTTCGCCGGCTTCTTCCTGAGTTTCGACCTGAAGCTGTCGATCATCCTCGACAAACTGCCCAACCTGATCGGTCTGCACCTGGCCCCCAACGGCTTTCTTCAGGGTGCGGCGCTGACGCTGTTTGTTTCGGTGTGTTCGATTGCAGTCTCGGTAGTGCTGGGCTTCGTCACCGCCCTGGCCCGGCTCTCCAGCAGTGCAGTGGCGTTCGGCATTGCCAGCTTTTATGCCTCGTTCTTTCGTGGCACACCGCTGTTGATTCAGATTCTGCTGATCTATCTCGGGCTGCCGCAAATCGGCATCGTGCCGGGAGCCATCAGCGCAGGCGTCATCGCGCTATCGCTCAACTACGGGGCTTACCTGAGCGAGATTTTTCGTGCAGGCATCATCGGTGTCGCTGCCGGACAGCGTGAAGCCGCACTGGCCCTGGCCTTGCGCCCGGCGCAGATCTTCTGGCGCGTTACCCTGCCCCAGGCCATGCGCACCATCATTCCGCCGACGACCAACCAGTTCATCTCGATGCTCAAGGATTCGTCACTGATTTCAGTGATGGGCGTCTGGGAGGTGATGTTTCTGGCGCAGTCCTATGGCCGGTCAAGCTATCGATACATCGAAATGCTGACCACCGCAGCGGTGCTGTACTGGATCATGTCGATCGGCTTGGAGTTGCTGCAGTCGCGACTGGAAAGGCATTACGGCAAGGCGTATCAGGCGCGGAAGTAGGACTGAAACGTTGGTTGATTAACTGATAATACATATTACTGTGGGAGCAAGCTTGCTCGCGAAGAGGCGCGTGATTCACAGAAGGCTTATTGTCCGAAATAAAGCCTTCGCGAACAAGTTCGCTCCCACCTGAAAAGCGTTTCAGCCAAATTCAGGTTTCAACCGCGGGCTTTTTCGATCAGCTCGATGTACTCATCGGCATTACGCTGATCCTTGATCAGGGCAACGAAGTCGTTGCCTTGCTCGTCCTTGCCATCGAAGTCGTGGCCTGCTTCCCTGAAAAACACCAGGAAGCGTTCAAAATCGTTGATGCGCAGCCCACGGTAAGCCTTGATCAGCTTGTGCAGTGATGGCGAGGTAGCATCATAGGGTTCGAAGTCGAGGAACAGCTTGATCTGCTCATCGCCAATCTCATCGCCAATCAACTGCTTCTTGTCTTTACGCATTACAGGCTCCAGCAGGTCGCAGACACTTTCACGGGCAGGCAGTTTACCCCTCAGCGCGTGCAGGTCTCAACGCGCACGTGCAGAGGTGGTGTGCAGATCGGCCCAGATATGCCCGTTGGCATAACTCAGGAACTGGCAATAAACCTTCTCGTTGCGCAGCAAGTCGACCAGCACACGGTACTGAGCCAGCGGGTAATAAAGCGTCAGCGTGGTGGTCGGCTCGTCATAGGTGGGCTTTTTCAGGCTTTTGCTGTCGCCACCGTCAAAATGCACAAGCACCTGTGAAATGGACGCGCCCTTGTTCAGTGACTTGCCTTTCAGGCGCATCGACAAGGGGGAAGTGACCGGAATCGGCTGCTGGCTGGATTGCCGCTGGTTACCGGCAACGATGGTGTATTCGGTGACCCGCATCAATTGTTGCTGCTCCGGCGCGCCCTCACGCAGGCTCAGGTCATCAGGCGGCAGGTATTGCTCGTGCATGGGGCTGGCCGCCACCGGCGCAGCAGCTGCAGCCACTGTCAGGCCAGACAACAGCATCCATGCCACAGCACCGGAAATCAGTAGCTTCATCGAGGGTTTCCATATAATTGCGAATTGACGACCGCCCTCTATTTCCAAGCGGCGGTCGTCAGCATGCCTTACATCCCTTTGACGGCATAGATGCCGGCAGCATTACGCCAGTAGCCTTTGTAGTCCATACCGAAACCGAAGATGTAACGGTCAATGCACGGCAGGCCGACGTAGTCGGCTTTCAGGTCCGGGCGGGCCTTGCGATCGTGGTCTTTATCGATCAGCACGGCAGTGTGCACAGCGCGGGCACCGGCGTGTTTGCAGAAGTCGATGATGGCGCCCAGGGTGTGACCCTCATCGAGGATGTCGTCGATGATCAGCACGTCACGGTCGATGAACGAGACTTCCGGCTTGGCTTTCCAGAACAGATCGCCACCGGTGGTTTCGTTGCGATAACGCGTTGCGTGCAGGTAGGACGCTTCCAGCGGAAAGTTCAGGTGTGTCAGCAGCTTGCCCGAGAAAATCAGGCCGCCATTCATAACGCAGAACACCACCGGGTTGCGTTCGGCCAGTTCGGCATTGATCTGCGCGCCAACGCGGGCAATGGCAGCATCCACTTCGGCCTCGGTGTACAGGCAGTCGGCTTCGCGCATGATTTGACGGATATGCTCGAGATCAGCGGACATGGCGCTCTCCAGGTAAGGCAGTTTGAGAAAAGCGGGCAAAGGTACGCATCCGTTCAAGCCAGAGCAAGCGATTCTGGACTAACGTTGCGAGTGTCTTTCAAAAGCCGCGAACGTCGAAGCGTCGAGACGATAACGCACGTGCTTTAAGACAGTAACAGCTGAATAGATTAATCTAGACCGATTTTTGCCCCGCTGGAGCCTTTCCCCATGCCCATCCGTGAGATCCGTCACCCACTGATCCGCCACAAGCTCGGCCTGATGCGCCGCGCCGACATCAGTACCAAGAATTTCCGTGAGCTGGCTCAGGAAGTCGGCGCGCTGCTGACGTATGAAGCCACCGCCGACCTGACCCTGGAAAACTACGACATTCAGGGCTGGGCCGGCACTGTTTCCGTCGAGAAGATCGCGGGCAAGAAAATCACTGTCGTCCCGATCCTGCGCGCCGGTATCGGCATGCTTGACGGCGTGCTCAGCCTGATCCCGGGTGCCAAGGTCAGCGCGGTCGGTGTAGCCCGCAACGAAGAAACCCTGCAGGCGCACACTTACCTGGAAAAACTGGTTCCGGAAATCGACGAGCGCCTGGCAATGATCATCGACCCGATGCTGGCCACCGGCAGCTCGATGGTCGCCACCATCGACCTGCTGAAAAAGGCTGGCTGCAAGGAAATCCGCGCCATGGTTCTGGTCGCTGCGCCAGAGGGCATTGCGGCTGTAGAGCAAGCGCATCCGGATGTCATGATCTACACCGCCTCAATCGACGAGCGTCTGAACGAACACGGCTACATCATTCCGGGCCTGGGCGATGCCGGTGACAAGATCTTCGGCACCAAACAGAAGGACGCGTAACACGATGACGCAGCAGGAGTTCAACGATCCACTGTGGCGCACGATTCTTTCCGGCGCGCAGATGCTGTTTGTCGCCTTTGGCGCGCTGGTACTGATGCCGCTGATCACTGGGCTCGATCCAAACGTGGCGCTGTTCACGGCAGGCCTGGGCACGCTGTTGTTCCAGATCGTTACCGGGCGTCAGGTGCCGGTATTTCTGGCATCGAGCTTTGCCTTCATCACGCCGATCATCCTCGCCAAGGGCCAGTTCGGCCTGGCCGCGACCATGGGCGGTGTCATGGCGGCGGGCTTCGTCTACACCTTTCTCGGTCTGGCGGTGAAAATCAAAGGCACCGGCTTCATCGACCGCCTGCTGCCGCCAGTGGTGATCGGGCCTGTGATCATTTCCATCGGCCTGGCCATGGCCCCGATTGCGGCCAACATGGCGATGGGCAAAACCGGCGATGGTGTGCAGCTGATTCCCTATCAGACCGCCATGCTGATCTCGATGCCGGCATTGCTGACAACGCTGATCGTGGCGGTGTTCGGCAAAGGGATCTTCCGTCTGGTGCCGATCATCTCCGGTGTGCTGGTGGGGTTCGCGCTGTCGTTCTACTTTGGTGTGGTCGATACCAAAAAGATCGCTGACGCTGCCTGGCTGGCCTTGCCGCACTTCACCGCGCCGGAGTTCAACTGGCAGGCGATTCTGTTTATTGTTCCGGTCGCTCTGGCCCCGGCCATCGAGCATATCGGCGGCGTTATTGCGGTCGGCAGCGTGACCGGGCGCGATTATCTGAAAAAACCGGGCCTGCATCGCACACTGTTCGGCGATGGCATCGCTACGACTGCCGCAGGCCTGTTCGGCGGTCCGCCCAATACCACCTACGCCGAAGTGACCGGTGCCGTCATGCTGACCAAGAACTACAACCCGCAGATCATGATCTGGGCATCGTTCTTCGCCATCACGCTGGCATTCATTGGCAAGTTCGGTGCGCTGCTGCAGAGCATTCCGGTACCGGTGATGGGCGGCATTCTGTGCCTGCTGTTCGGCTCGATTGCAGCGGTGGGCATGAATACACTGATCCGCCACAAGATCGACCTGGCCGAAGCGCGCAACCTGGTGATCGTTTCGGTAACGCTGGTGTTCGGGATCGGGGGTGTGCTGATCGGCACCGGCAACGGCCCGAACGATTTTGGCCTGAAGGGCATTGCCCTGTGCGCCATTACGGCGATCATTCTGAACCTGATCCTGCCGGGCAACGACACCTGGAAGAACAAGCAGCTGGATGATCAGTTGCCTTGACGCTTCACTTCTTGACTAACGTGCCAATGCTCCGCGTTGGCATGCAGTTCTGGACGCTCTGCGTCCGATCCTGAATGTGCGGTGCGGCGCAGCTTTGCGACGCGGAGCGTCACCCAGGGCATTCCCACGCTGGAGCGTGAGCAACGATAAGCGTCTGGAAGAACACTATCGTGCCATGCTCCGCGGTTCAGCGCATCACAGCATCAACGGCGCACGCTCGCACAGTCTGTTCAGCTCTTTCGCCCAGTTGGGATCGTCGTTCAGGCAAGGGATCAGAATCAGTTCCTCTCCCCCCGCTTCCTTGAATTGTTCGGCACCGCGGTCGCCGATCTCTTCCAGGGTCTCGATGCAGTCGGCCACGAATGCCGGGCACATGACCAACAGCTTTTTAACCCCTTGCGCAGCCAGTTCCTCGAGGTGTGCCTCGGTGTAGGGTTCGATCCATTTGGCACGCCCCAGTCGGGACTGAAACGACACCGACCATTTACCCTCGGGTATGCCCATGCGCTTGGCGAACGCAGCAGCCGATTGCAGGCACTGGGCGCGATAGCAGGTGGCAAGCACTTCGGCGGGCGCTGTCATGCAGCAGTCGTCCTTGAGGCAGTGTTTGCCGGTGGGGTCCAGCTTGTGCAGATGCCGCTCCGGCAAGCCGTGGAAACTCAGCAACAAGTGGTCGTAAGGTTGCTCCAGATGCGGGCGGACGCTTTCCACCAATGCGCTCAGGTACTCGGGCTGATCGTAGAACGGCTGCAAAACGGAGAATTGCATCTTCAACGATTTGGCGCGCACCACGCGCTTGGCCTCTTCAATGACGGTGGTTACCGTGCTGTCGGCAAATTGCGGATACAGCGGTGCCAAGGTGACTTTCTTAAAACCCTGTTCTGACAGTCGCGTCAATACGGTCTCAATGGACGGCTCGCCATAGCGCATCGCCAGTTCGACCGGGCCGTGCGACCACTCGTTTTTCATCGCCTGCTGCAGGCGCTTGCTCAGCACCACCAGTGGCGAACCCTCATCCCACCAGATGGACGCATAGGCATGCGCGGACTGCTCTGGCCGCTTGATCAGAATCAGCGAGACCAGCAGCCTGCGCACCGGCCACGGCAAGTCGATCACATAGGGATCCATCAGAAACTGGTTCAGGTAGCTGCGCACGTCTGCCACTTGAGTAGAAGCAGGCGAACCCAGATTGACCAGCAACAAAGCGTGATCGGTCATGCAACATCCTATTTCAAAGCGTTCAGTGGCGACCCAGCAAATCCTGCAGGGCAGTGTCGAGTTCGGTGTACTTGAATATGAAACCAGCTTCCTGCAAGCGCTCCGGCCGCGCACGCTGGCCGCCGAGCAGCAATACCGAAAGCTCACCCAGCAATACTTTCAGGGCCAGCGCAGGCATAGGCATGAACGCGGGTCGATGCAGAATACCTGCCAGTGCCTTGGCAAACTGACGATTGCGCACCGGCGATGGCGCGCAAACATTATAGGGACCCTTTGCTTCATTCAGATTCAACAGAAAATCAATCGCAGCGATTTGATCCTCGATGTGAACCCAGGGCATCCACTGCCTGCCGTTACCGATAGGCCCGCCCATGCCGAATTTGAAAGGCGGCAACAAGCGCTGCAGGAAACCCGCGCGGTCCGACAGCACCAGCCCTGTACGGATCAGCACCACACGCACGCCCAGCGACTCGGCACGTTGCGCGGTTTCTTCCCAGGCGTTGCACAGCTGGCTGGCAAAATCCTCCTTGGCAGGCAGTGAGGTTTCATCTATTTCGCGCTCGCCACTGTCGCCGTACCACCCCACCGCAGAGCCGGAAATCATCAGCGCAGGTCGTTGTGAACGGGTGCCCAGCCAGGTCAGCAGTTGCTCGGTCAGGCCGATGCGGCTCTCCCACAACAGCAGGCGACGCTTGCGGGTCCAGGGACGATCCGCGATAGGCGCACCGGCCAGATTGACGATGGCGTCCACCGCCTGCGCACCCAGCTCGTCAAGGCTGGCGATACCTCGCACCGAAGGGCCGCACAGCTCGGCAACGTCGGCGGGCGTTCGGCTCCATACCGTCAGTTCATGACCTTGAGCAGACCAGAACCGGCAGAGCGCTCGTCCTATCAAACCAGTACCACCGGTCAGCAATATGTGCATGGCAGATAACCTCGCGTGGCGTAAGTGACAATTGAGTAGTCTTATTTTTACCAGTGGCGCTTTCCGCGACGCTTATCCGGAAAACGAAACTGTCAGCTGAACCTTAGGCCACAGTTGAATGGAGCGCAGCCCGGCGGCCCTTGCCCTGATGGCTGAACCGTTCGACCCTGCAAGTTGCAATGTGACTCAACAGGCAAATTCCAAAACCACTGCAAGTTATACCAAACAAGAAGATTGTACAGGTTTTAACTACGGCGTAGTCTGTACAGACAAGGTAACGAGGCCCCTATGACTGTCCCTATCGCAATCATCGGTACCGGTATCGCCGGACTTTCAGCCGCTCAGGCGCTTACATCCGCCGGGCATCAGGTGCACCTTTTCGACAAGAGCCGTGGCAGCGGCGGTCGGATGTCCAGCAAGCGCAGCGATGCAGGTTCGCTGGACATGGGCGCACAATATTTCACCGCTCGCGACCGACGCTTCGCCACCGCCGTGAAGCAATGGCAGGCCCAAGGGCATGTCGCCGAGTGGACGCCATTGCTCTACAACTTTCACGGCGGCAGGCTCAGCCCGTCACCGGATGAGCAAGTGCGCTGGGTGGGCAAGCCCGGCATGAGCGCCATCACACGAGCCATGCGTGGCGACTTGCCGGTGTCGTTCTCCTGCCGGATCACCGAGGTGTTTCGCGGCGAGCAGCACTGGAACCTGCTCGATGCCGAAGGCGGCAGCCACGGCCCTTTCAGCCATGTGATCATCGCCACCCCTGCCCCGCAGGCTACAGCCCTGCTGGCTGCTGCGCCGAAACTGGCAAGCGTGGTGGCAGGCGTGACGATGGACCCGACCTGGGCAGTGGCCCTGGCTTTCGAAACCCCGCTGCAAACGCCCATGCAAGGTTGCTTCGTGCAGGACAGCCCGCTTGACTGGCTGGCCCGCAACCGCAGCAAACCCGAGCGCAACGACACGCTCGATACCTGGGTTCTGCACGCCACCAGCCAGTGGAGCAGGCAAAACCTCGACGCCTCCAGAGAGCAGGTTATCGAACACTTGCACGGCGCGTTCGCAGAGTTGATCGATTGTGCCATGCCCGCGCCTGTGTTCAGCCTTGCACACCGCTGGCTGTATGCACGGCCTGCCGGCTCTCATGAATGGGGCGCACTGTCGGATGCCGATCTGGGTATTTATGTGTGCGGTGACTGGTGCCTGTCAGGGCGCGTGGAAGGCGCATGGCTGAGTGGCCAGGAAGCAGCGCGCCGACTGCTCGAGCACCTGCAATGAATCAGATCAATCCCCGCAAGCTGCTGCTGTCAAAATGGACAGCAGCCACCCCGCTGAACCGGGAAAAACACTTTCTGGTGACCGAACTGTTCAAGGACGAAGAAGGCACCGTACTGGAAGTCGAGTTGCAAGCTGTGCTGACCCAACGCAGCCAGCGACTGCCATGGCAGGTGCTGCAACAGGCGGATACGTGGCGAATGGGCTGGAAGTAACCGGTTTCTGATTCTTGCGGTGCGCCACCACAGTCACACGAATCAGTGGCTGACAGACGTGCAAAATCCTCTACAAAGAATTTGACTTGTACAGCTACGCCCCTATGATGAAGACAAGTTGTACAGCATGATCTATCTGTACAAGTCTTCTGTAGAGGTGACTGATGCCAACGTGCGCAACCGAAAAACCCAAGCTTGGCATCAGTGCGTGCCTGATGGGCGCCGAGGTTCGTTTCAATGGCGGCCACAAGGAGTCTCATCTGTGTACCCAAGCACTGAGCAAGTACTTCGACTTTGTTCAGGCGTGCCCTGAAGTGGCTATCGGCATGGGCATCCCGCGTGAGCCGATCAGGTTGGTGGGCGATGCAGAAAACCCCAAGGCGCTGGGCACAGTCAATCGCGAGCTGGACGTCACCGAGGCCCTGGCGGACTACGGCGTACAGATGGCCGAAGAGCTGGGTGATATCTGTGGTTACATTTTCATGCAGAAATCCCCGTCCTGTGGCCTGGAGCGGGTCAAGGTCTACCGCGAGAACGGTGCCCCGGTAGATGGCGGCGGTCGCGGAATCTACGCTCAGGCGTTTTGTGAACGTCACCCCAACCTTCCGGTCGAGGAAGACGGTCGGCTGAACGACGCCGTACTGCGGGAAAATTTCGTCACCCGCGTATTTGCCTATGCCGCCTGGCAACAGTTGCTCAAAGAAGGCGTCACCCGGCGTGCGCTGACCGAATTCCACTCGCGTTACAAATACCAGCTAATGGCCAACGACCCGGTGCAATACAAGGCACTGGGCAAAATGCTTGGCAGCATGGGCCGCACCGATCCCAATGAAATCGCACCGCTGTATTTCAGCGAGCTCATGGCTGCACTGAAAAAGTGTGCGACTCGCCGTACTCATACCAACGTCCTGCAGCACCTGTGCGGTTATTTGAAACAGACGATCGGTGCTGAGGACAAGCAGGAAATCCAGGAAGTGATCAGCCAGTACCATCAAGGCATCGTGCCCTTGATCGTACCGCTGACCCTGCTCAAACATCACTTTCGCCAACATCCGGATCCGTACGTGGCGCTGCAGGTATACATGCAGCCCCATCCGGAAAACCTCAGCCTGCGCAATGCGATTTGACTCATGAATGAAACAGACACAGAGGTGCCGGGCGACTGGCTGCCTATCCGCGAGGTCGCACGGCAGACAGGCGTCAACGCCGTTACCTTGCGTGCCTGGGAGCGCCGTTACGGACTGATCGTCCCGCACCGCACCGCCAAGGGCCATCGACTGTATTCGGACGAGCATGTGCAGCGCGTCATGAAGATCCTGACCTGGCTCAACCGCGGCGTGTCCGTCAGCCATGTCAAGGGCCTGATCGACGACAACCGCCAGGACGCCCTGCCCCCGACCAACGACTGGGACGCGCTGCGCCAGACCCTGCTGGTGGCAATCGGCGAGTTGGCCGAACGCCGTGTCGATGACGTGTTCAATCAGGCGATGTCGCTTTATCCGCCGCGCACACTGTGTGAACAGCTTCTGTTGCCACTGCTGGCCGAACTGGAGCAGCGCTGGCAAGGCAAGTTCGGCGCGCAGCTGGAGCGTACGTTTTTCTATTCGTGGCTGCGCAGCAAGTTCGGCGCACGGATTTACCACAACAACCGTCAGCTCAGTGGCAGCCCGTTGCTGCTGGTCAATCAGTCGGATCTGCCGCTCGAACCGCACCTGTGGCTCGCGGCCTGGCTGGTGAGCAGCGCCGACTGCCCGGTCGAGGTGTTCGACTGGCCGCTGCCTGTGGGTGAGCTGGCGCTTGCCGCGGAATACCTGAAGCCACGCGGCATATTGCTCTACTCCAGCAAAGCGCTGAACGTAGCCCAGTTACCCCGCTTGCTGGCCAATATAACCTGCCCTGTCGTGCTGGGCGGACCAACGGTGCAGATCCATAACGCCGAGCTGCTCGTACAGGCAAACGAGATAGCTGGATTGACCCTTGCCCACGACGCACTCAGCGCTCAGATCGAGCTGGGCAAGCTCGGACTTATCTAAGGACTTCTCATGCAACTGATCTGGCTGCGTAGCGACCTGCGCGTTCACGACAATACTGCCCTGACCGCTGCCATGGAGCGCGGTCCGACGCTGGCGGTCTACCTGCTCAGTCCTGCGCAGTGGCGCAGCCACGACGATGCCGACTGCAAAGTGGACTTCTGGCTGCGCAATCTGGTCGAGCTGGAAAAGGCGCTGGCCACGTTCAACGTGCCGCTGCTGATCCGCGAGGCGGACACCTGGGATCAGGCGCCTGAAGTGCTGGCAAAACTGTGCACACAGTTCAAGGTCGATGGCCTGCACCTCAATCAGGAATATGGCATCAATGAAACCCGTCGCGACCAGGCCGTGCAGAAGGCAATGGAAAAAGCCGGTGTGCACTTCAACAGTTACCTTGATCAGCTGTTATTCAAGCCCAGCAGTATCCTGACCAAGACCGGCAACTATTTTCAGGTGTTCACCCAGTTCAAGAAAGTCTGCTACAGCCGTCTGCACGAGGCCATGCCGCACCCGGGGCGCGCACCGCAGACGCAGCAACCCCTGTCGATCAAGAGCGATTCGATCCCTGACCAAGTCAAGGGTTTTGCTACGCCGTCGCAAACGTTACGCAACCTGTGGCCGGCAGGCGAGGCAGAAGCCAGGCGGCGCATGGACACCTTCGCCGACGAGCAGATCAGCTATTACAAGACTGAGCGCGATTTCCCGGCCAAACCCGGCACCAGCCAGTTGTCCGCCTATCTGGCGGCAGGGGTGATTTCACCGCGCCAGTGTCTGCACGCAGCTCTGGCCAGTAATCAAGGGGAGTTCGAAAGTGGTGACGTCGGCACGGTGACCTGGATCAACGAACTATTGTGGCGAGAGTTCTATAAACACACCCTGGTAGGCTACCCTCGTGTATCGCGTCATCGTGCCTTTCGCCCGGAAACCGAGGCATTGAAGTGGCGCGATGCCCCCGAAGAACTGCTGGCGTGGCAAGAGGCGCGTACCGGCCTGCCGATCATTGACGCAGCGATGCGCCAGTTGCTGGAAACCGGATGGATGCACAATCGGCTAAGGATGGTCGTTGCGATGTTCCTCACCAAAAACCTGCTGATCGACTGGCGCGAGGGCGAGCGCTTCTTCATGCGCCACCTGATCGACGGCGATCTGGCGGCCAACAATGGCGGCTGGCAGTGGAGTTCGTCCACGGGCACCGACTCGGCACCCTACTTCCGTATTTTCAATCCGTTGTCTCAGTCGGAGCGGTTCGACCCCGAGGGCGTGTTCATCAAGCGCTGGTTGCCGGAACTGGCCGATCTCAATAAAAAGCAGATTCATGACCCCGCCTCGATCGGCGACCTGTTTGGCGCTGCCGACTACCCGAAACCCATCGTCGATCTGAGCAAGAGCCGAGCGCGTGCCCTGGCAGCGTTCAGGGCGCTTCCGGCTCGCCAGCCCGCTGCGGGAGTCGAACATGGCTGATTTCCTGCATCGCTTCGCCGAAGGTTTTGCCGCGCTGAACAAGGACAACCTTGATCGGGTCGCCGAGCTGTACAGCGATGACGTGTCGTTCAGCGACCCGATGCACGACATCCGCGGCCTCGCGGCCATGCGGCGCTATTTCGCCGAGTTGTACGCCAACGTCCAGGATCTGCAGTTCGATTTCCATGCCTTCGATGAAGTGCGCCCCGGTGAGGGCTATCTGGTCTGGACCATGAGTTATTCGCATCCGCGCCTGGCCGCAGGCAAAACAATCAGGGTCGAAGGCTGTTCGCACCTGAAATGGCACGACAAGGTTTATCGACACAGGGACTACTTCGACGCCGGTGCATTGCTCTACGAACATCTGCCCATCATGGGTCGAGTCATCCATTGGCTGAAGAAGAGGTTGGGATGAGCACTCCTGTTGCACGACGCATCTGGTTGACCGGAGCAAGCAGCGGCATTGGTCTGGCGCTGGCAAAAGAGCTGCTCAACGCCGGACACCGGCTGGCACTGACCGCCCGTACGCTTGAGCCATTGCAGGACCTGGCGAACGTTTATCCCACGCAGGTGCTGCTGGTGACCGGTGATATCACCGACCCCGAGCAAGTGAAAGCGATTGCCGACGATATCGCCCGGCAATGGGGAGCCCTGGACACCGCCATCTTCAACGCGGGCACGTGCGAATACATCGATGCCCGGCAGTTTGAAGCGGCCATGGTCGAACGCGTAGTGCGCACCAACCTGCTGGCCAGCAGTTACTGCATCGAGCACGCGCTACCGCTGTTACGCAAAGGGCATCAGCCGCATCTGGTCGGAGTGGCCAGTGCGGTGACCTACCTGGCTTTGCCGCGCGCAGAAGCCTACGGCGCGTCGAAGGCCGGCCTGCGTTATCTGCTCGAAGCGCTGCGTCTGGACCTGGCCAGCGAAAACATCGACGTCACAGTGGTCAGCCCCGGGTTCGTCGACACACCGCTGACACAAAAAAATGATTTCCCGATGCCGATGCGCTGGCCTGTCGAAAAGGCAGCCAAACACATCGCCAGCAAACTGGGGCGCAACAAACGTCCGCTGGATATCGCCTTTCCGGCGTTGTTCATATTCAGCATGAGCTTACTGGCCCTGCTTCCGGCACGCGCCAGGCTTGCACTCGGCAAACGCATGGCGCGGACCGAGTCGTCGAATAAGGATGCGCAATGAAAATCGCCGTCATCGGCAGCGGGATTGCCGGCCTGACCAGCGCTTACCTGCTTGACCGCGCGCATGAGGTGACCGTTTTCGAGTCCTCCGACTGGATCGGCGGGCATACCCATACGGTCGACGTGCAGGTCGAAGGCCGAACCTATGCCATTGACACCGGTTTCATTGTCTTTAACGACTGGACCTACCCCAACTTCATTCGCCTGCTCAGTCAGTTGGGTGTCGGCTTCAAGCCGGCCGAAATGAGCTTTTCGGTGCATGATCCGCGCACTGGCGTGGAATATAACGGCAACAACCTCAACAGCCTGTTCGCCCAGCGCAGCAATCTGCTTTCACCCAGGTTCTGGGGCATGCTGCGCGATATCCTGCGTTTCAATCGTCAGTCGGTCGATGATCTGGAAAACCAGCGCATCGCGGCAGACACGACGCTGGGCGAGTACCTGAAGAGCGGCGGCTATGGCCAGCGTTTCATCGACCATTACATCGTGCCCATGGGCGCGGCGATCTGGTCGATGTCACTGGCGGACATGCTCGGCTTTCCGTTGCAGTTCTTCGTGCGCTTTTTCAAGAATCACGGCCTGCTCTCGGTCACTCATCGGCCGCAATGGTGCGTCATCGAGGGTGGTTCGAGAAGTTATGTCGAACCGTTGACGGCTTCGTTCCGAGAGCGGATTCGCCTGTCCTGCCCCGTCACGCGGGTGGAACGCGACAGCGACGGCGTAACGCTGCACAGCAGGCTGGGCACCGAACGCTTCGACAAGGTGGTGTTTGCCTGCCACAGCGACCAGGCCTTGGCGCTGCTGGCCGAGCCATCCAGTGCCGAGCGCTCGATTCTCGGGGCCCTGCGCTATGCCGAGAACGATGTAGTGCTGCACACCGATACGCGACTGCTGCCCCAGCGCAAACTGGCCTGGGCAAGCTGGAACTACCGTCTGGGCGGCAGTGAACAGCAGTCGGCAGCCGTTACTTACGACATGAACATCCTGCAAGGGATCGAGAGCGACACAACGTTCTGTGTCAGCCTCAATCAGACCGCCGCCATCGACCCGGCAAAAATCCTCGGTCGCTACCGTTACGCGCATCCGCAATACAGCCTTGATGCGATCGCCGCACAGGCACGCTGGGAGGAAATCAACGGCGTCGATCACACCTGGTACTGCGGCGCCTACTGGGCCAACGGTTTCCACGAAGACGGCGTCGTCAGCGGCTTGCGCGTGGCTCAGGCCTTTGGTGAAACCCTGTGAACAGCGCGCTCTACAGCGGCTGGATCAGCCACCGGCGATTTTCGCCGCGCGCCCATGCGTTCACCTATCGAATAGGCTTGCTCTATCTGGACCTGGATGAGCAGGAGCACGTACTGGGGCTCTCTCCGCTGGCAGGCAAAGGACGTTTTGCGCCTTTCTCGTTTCGCGAGTGTGACTACCTGCCAGAGCTGACCGGGCAAGGAATGACGCTGATAGAGGCGGTCCGCGAACGGGTTGGCAAAGCATTGGGCCGTACGCCATCGGGGCGTGTCTGCCTGCTGACCCAGGCACGCAGTTGGGGTTTGTCGTTCAACCCGGTGAGTTTTTTCTACTGTCATGAGGCAGACGGCCCCCTGGCCGGCATTCTGTGTGAAGTCACCAACACGCCCTGGGGCGAGCGCTACAGCTATGTGCTGCCTGCCACGGGTGAAGGGCATCAGTATTTTGCGGTGGCCAAGGCCTTTCACGTGTCGCCGTTCCTGCCACGAGACCTTGAATACCGTATGAGCTTCAGCCAGCCCGCCGAGCGGATCGGTGTACACATGGCTGACTGGCAAGGCGAACTGAAAATGTTCGACGCAACCCTCAATCTGACCCGCCAGAACCTTAGCCGCCAGACGCTGCATCGTTACCTGATGGCTTATCCGTGGATGACCGCTAAAACCTGTCTGGCGATTTACTGGCAGGCGATGCGCCTGCTGCTCAAACGCATACCTATTTTTTCTCATCAGGCCGCCGACGGCGAGTACCGTGCTGCCGCCGCGCAAACCAAGGACTCACGCCATGAAAAGCAGTAGCAGCAGTTTTTCTGCCAATCTGGGCACCAATGGTCTGACGGCCAATATCCTGCGCCGCGGTGTACTGCGACAGCTCGCGGGTCTGCGCAATGGCCAGTTGGTGGTTATCGACGGCGGCGAGCGCCATGTGTTTGGCAAGACCGGTGCGCTGATTCATGCAGAGATTCATATTCTGCATTCCGCCGCCTGGGGCATGGTTGCCAGCAACGGCTCCATCGGCGCTGGCGAGGCGTTTATCCACGGCTACTGGACCACGCCTGACCTTACCGCGGTGGTGCGGGTCTTTGTCAGCAATCTGGATGTGCTGGATGCAATGGAAGGCGGCATGGCTCGCCTGACCCGCCCGTTGATTCACGCCCTGCACTGGCTGAATCGCAATACGCGCGAAGGCTCGCAGAAAAACATCGCTGCCCACTACGACCTTGGCAACAGGCTGTTCGAGCAGTTTCTCGACCCGACGATGATGTACTCCGCTGCACAGTTTCTCAGCGAGGACGACACGCTGGAACAGGCACAGTTGAACAAGCTGGAGCGCATCTGCCAGAAGCTGGCCCTGAAACCTGACGATCACCTGCTGGAAATCGGCACCGGCTGGGGCAGCATGGCTATTTATGCGGCGCAGCACTACGGCTGCCGGGTGACCACCACCACGCTGTCCAGAGAACAGTTCGCCTACACCGAGCAACGCCTGATCGAGCTGGGCTTGCAGGATCGCGTCACGCTGTTGCTGACCGACTACCGGGACCTGACCGGTGAATACGACAAGCTGGTGTCCATCGAGATGATCGAAGCGGTCGGCCATCGTTTTCTGCCGACTTACTTCAAGCAATGCGCGAACCTGCTCAAAAGTAACGGGATGATGCTGCTGCAGGCGATCACTATCCGCGAGCAGCGTTATGCCCAGGCCAAACGCAATGTGGATTTCATCCAGCGTTACATTTTCCCTGGCGGCGCTCTACCGTCAGTGGCGAAAATGCTCGACATCGTCGGCAGCGATACCGACATGAACCTCCTGCACATGGAAGATTTCGGCCTGCATTACGCGCGCACGCTGCGCGTGTGGCACGACAACTTCAAACAGGCCCACGGCAAACTGGCCGAACTGGGTTATGACGACCATTTCCTGCGGCTGTGGGAGTTCTATCTGTGCTACTGCGAAGGCGGCTTTCTGGAGCGGACCATCGGTACCGCCCAGTTATTGCTCGCCAAGCCCGATGCCCTGCGCGAACCGTTGCTTGGGCGCTTCAATGCTTAAATCGATCGCCAACGCAGTGCTGTTCCAGATCGGCTGGTTCGCCTGCGTACTGGGCGGCAACAGTTATTGGCTGCTGATTGCCGTTGCCGTGCTGGCCGTGCATTTCCTGTGGATCAGCTCATGGGCCGCAGAAGGTCGGCTGATTCTGACGGTCACGTTGATCGGCATTGTGCTGGACAGCGCCTTGATGACCCTCGGCGTTTTTGACTTTGGCAGCGACGGCTACCTGTTGCCTCTGTGGCTGGCGCTACTGTGGGCAGTGCTGGGCACTACGCTCAATCATTGCCTGGCGTGGACGGCAAAGCCGCTATGGCGTGCAGCCCTGCTGGGGGCTATTGGCGGCCCGATGTCGTACTATGCCGGCTCGCAACTGGCTCAGGTTCACCTCCCCCTCGGAGTGTGGCCAGGTATGGTGCTGCTGGGGGTGGTCTGGGCAGGTGTATTTCCCCTGCTTCAATGGCTGGCAACCCGGGCAGCCAGACACTCGGGAGAAACGCTCTGAACGCCACACTCATTCCGGTCGCAGAGATTCACAGCGAAACGGAAGTCACCTGCTCCACCTGCGCAGCCTGCTGTTGCCAACTGGAAGTGATGCTCATCACCGATACGGGCGTGCCTGAGCGCTACATTGATACCGACGAGTGGGGTGGCGAGGTCATGCTGCGTCTGGATGACGGCTGGTGCGCCGCACTGGATCGCAACACCATGATGTGCACGATCTACGAAAAACGACCGTTGATCTGTCGTGAATTCGAAGCCGGTGCGGAAGACTGCCTGAACGAACGCAAAGGGATTGCGACGGCTTATCTCTGATCAGTGTTGCCTGGCTCATGACTATCGTCCCCACGCTCCGCGTGGGAATGCAGTTCCGGACGCTCCGCGTCGTGGGCATGCGCGGCAGCACAGGTTTTCAACGAGGCGCGTCAGGAACAGCGTGCCAATGCAGGGCATTGGCACAATAGCCAACTTGATGTATCAGAACGGCATCTTGTAATGCAATGCGTAGCTTTCTATACCGTCGTTCGGCTCTTTGATGCCGGCGTTGGAATAGTGTGTCGCGCGAATACCGACTTCATGCCCGCCCGCGAAACGCAGACCAAAGCCGATACGGTCTTCGAAGTTGAAAGCAGACCCGAACTTGCGGTCTTCGACCTGGGTGTTCGAGAACACCGAGACGCCGATACCGGCTTCTACGTAGGGCTTGACATTGCCGTTGCCGAATTCGTAGACCAGAACCGGGGAGAACGACAGGCTGTGGTTATCCTTGTAGTCCTTGCCATCCCAGTAGGTGTAAGCGCCATCCCAGTAGCCGGTCAGACGGCCAATGTCGCTTTGCAGCCAGGTTTTATCCCAATCGAACTGCACGCCCAGGCGATAAGTCATGGTCGACTCGCCGGTCTGCCCCACCGAAAACTCAACACCGTCGGCCTGCGCGATTGAAGCTTGCCCTGCCAGAGCGGCCGCAATCACGGCCAGGCAAAAGAGTCTCTTCATGAGAAACGTCCTAAATATATTAAAGTGTACGAAAAGTGTTGGAGTTCATCAGCCGTATTTATAGAAGCTTGCGAGGTGAGGTTAGTTCACCCGAAAAGCACCTTTTTTCACGTTTTTTTTACAAACGGAAGCTTCTCACATTGCCAGGGTTTTGCGACAAAAAAGGTAGGATTTTTCTGAAATTGTCCGGAATGTCACTAGACCAATACACAGTGTCTCGCGCAACGCCATTGGCAAGAAGGCTGGAACGCGACAAAAGACGCTGCAACTGACGCGCTACGGCGGCACCCGTGTCGATCAGCGTGACTGATTCGGGGAGCATTTCCCGCAGCAATGGCTTGAGAAAGGGATAGTGAGTGCAGCCCAGAATGATCGTGTCACAGCATGCAACCAGCAAAGGCTCGAGGTAGCGCCGTAGCAATTGACGGATCTGCGGGCTGAACAGATCGCCGGTTTCGATCAGCTCGACCAGACCGGGGCACGGCTGCGTTATGACCCTGACATCACTGGCAAAGCGGTCCAGCAAGGCAGCAAACCTGGCGCTCTGCAGCGTCCCGGTGGTCGCCAGCACCCCGACGACGCCGCTGCGCGTGGCTTCGGCAGCCGGTTTGACGGCGGGTTCCATGCCCACAATCGGCCAGTCCGGGTAGCGTTGCCGTATATGCGCCACGCCCGCAGCCGTGGCAGTGTTGCAAGCGACGACCAGGGCCTTGGCACCCTGCTCGCGAAAGAAGCCGGCAATCGTCAGGCAACGGTCGATGATGAACTCAGGGGTCTTTTCGCCGTAGGGAATATGCCCGCAATCCGCCAGATACAACAGAGACTCGCTGGGCAACAGCTGACGGATTTCATTGAGTACCGACAGACCCCCAACCCCGGAATCGAAGATTCCGACCGGCGCATCGCTGCCGTAGCTCATATGAATGTCAGGCATGCTCGCCCTGCCCGCTGGCCTGACCGCAGACGCTGCACGCCGGGTCACGTTTGACTTTCAGCTCGCGGAACCGGGTGCTCAAGGCATCGACCAATAACAGCCGGCCAACCATCGGCTCGCCAAAACCGGCCAGCAGCTTCAAGGCTTCCAGCGCCTGCAGGCTGCCGACCAGCCCGACCAGCGGCCCGATGACACCGGCCTCGCTGCAGGTCAGTTCTGCTTCGCTGCCGTGACCGTACAGACAATGGTAACAAGGGCTGTCTGCACGGCGTGGATCGAACACCGATAACTGCCCCTCGAGCCGGATTGCAGCACCGCTGACCAACGGCTTGCGCGCAGCGACACAGGCAGCATTGACTGCTTCACGGGTGGCGAAATTATCCGAACAGTCCAGCACCAGATCGACAGCCTGCACGGCCGCACCCAATGAGTGGGTATCCAGTGCAGCACGATGGGCAACCAGGGTAATGGAGGGGTTGATCGCCTTGAGCCGAGCCACCGCCGAGTCCACCTTGGCCAGCCCGACGCTCTGCGTGTCATGGATAATCTGGCGCTGCAGGTTGGTCAGATCGACGTGATCGAAATCCGCCAGATGCAGCTCCCCGACACCGGCGGCGGCCAGGTACAAGGCCACAGGAGAGCCGAGACCGCCGACGCCGACGATAAGCACACGGCCTTGTTTCAGCCTCAACTGCCCCTCGATATCAACCTGTTGCAACAGAATCTGCCGGCTATAGCGCAGCAGTTCCTGATCACTCAGCACGGCTTGCACCCGAACGTGATCCGCTCGTGCTCGCCCAGGTCGCGGCGGGTCTGGATACGTTCGAAGCCCTGACGAGTCAGCAGCTCACGCACCGCTGCGCCTTGATCGTAGCCATGTTCCAGCAGCAACCAGCCGTCCGGATTAAGGTGGGCAGGCGCTTGTTCGATAATCTGGCGCAAGTCATCCAGACCGTCGGAACCGGCCACCAGTGCGCTGCTCGGCTCGAAGCGCACATCACCGGCCGACAGATGCGGATCGGCATCGGCAATGTACGGCGGATTGCTGATGATCAGATCGAACTGACGCCCTGCCAGGGCGCTGAACCAGTGGCTGTCGAGCACTTCGGCGTTGTCCAGTTGCAGGCGCTGCCGATTGCGTTCGGCCAGCGCAACGGCCTCTGGCACACGGTCAACCGCCGTGACTTGCCATTGCTGACGTTCGTTGGCCAGCGCCAAGGCAATAGCCCCGGTGCCGGTGCCCAGATCCAGAACCCTGGCAGGCGCGAAGGCAGGCACCAGCTCCAGTGCCGCTTCCACCAGCATCTCGGTCTCGGGACGCGGGATCAGAGTGTGCGGCGCAACCTCCAGATCAAGCTTCCAGAAACCTTGCTGGCCGAGAATATAGGCCACTGGCTCGCCCGTGCGTCGGCGCTGCAGGTAATCTGCAAATGCCAGGGCGGCCTCGGTGCTGACAATGCGCTCGGGCCAGGTGTGCAGAAAGCTTCGCGGCTTGCCTAGCGCTGCCGCAAGCAGCAGCTCGATGTCGAGCCGTGCGGTCGGGGAATCGGGAAGCTCGGCGCTTCTTAACAAACTTGCGATGATGGTCATTTACTCACCCAGTGCCGCAAGTTGATCAGCCTGATATTCAGCGAGTAGCGGCTCTATCACTGCATCGACTCCGCCCGCCAGAACTTCATCCAGCGAATACAAAGTCAGGTTCACGCGGTGATCCGTCACTCGCCCTTGAGGGAAATTATACGTACGGATACGCTCGGAACGATCACCCGACCCCACGAGCAGCTTGCGCTCGCTGGCGATGGCATTGGCCGCCGCGCTGGTCTGTTGATCATTCAGTTTGGCAGACAGCCAGGACATTGCCCGGGCCCTGTTCTTGTGCTGCGAGCGCTCTTCCTGACATTCGACGACGATACCCGATGGCAAATGCGTGATGCGGATTGCCGAGTCGGTTTTGTTGACGTGCTGACCACCGGCGCCCGAAGAGCGGTAGGTGTCGACACGCAGGTCGGCCGGGTTGATCTCGATCGCCTGTTGCTCATCGGGCTCCGGCAACACCGCAACCGTACAGGCAGACGTGTGGATGCGGCCCTGCGACTCGGTCTCGGGCACGCGCTGCACACGGTGCGCGCCGGACTCGAATTTCAGCTTGCCGTAGACGCTGTCACCTTCGACACGCGCAATGACTTCCTTGTAGCCGCCATGCTCGCCTTCATTTTCGGACAGGATTTCGACCCGCCAGCCACGCCGCTCGGCGTAACGCGAATACATGCGAAACAGGTCGCCGGAGAAAATCGCAGCCTCATCGCCGCCCGTGCCGGCGCGGATTTCCAGGAAAACGTTACGGCCGTCGTTCGGGTCCTTGGGCAGCAGCATGCGCTGCAATTGCGCTTCAAGCTCGACCAGTTGCTGCCTGGTCTCGCGAACTTCCTCGACGGCCATTTCGCGCATGTCCGGGTCGCTGTCCTTGAGCAGCGCCTGCGCGCCCTCCAGATCGCCCTGCACCCTGATCAACTGTTGATAAAGCGCAACGACCGACTCCACTTCGGCATATTCACGGGAATAGGCGCGAAAGCGTGTCTGATCGCTGATGACCTCGGCGTCGCCAAGCAGCGCGGTCAGTTCCTCGAATCGGTCGCTGAGGACATCCAGCTTATTGAGCAGTGAAGCTTTCATTGCGGGGTTTTATCCGTCGAGCCCTCACCGAGGGCAAAAAGTTCCTGGGCCATGGCCAGCGCATCGACGCGGCCTTCGGCAGACAGCTTCTTGAGCTGTACGCTGGGTGCGTGCAGCAATTTGTTGGTCAGACCACGTGCCAGCTGGATCAGTACATCCTCGGCATTGCTGCCGTTGGCCAGCATACGTTGCGCCTTGCTCAGCTCTTCGTCACGCAGACGTTCGCTTTGCTGACGATAGGCGCGCAACACATCCACCGCCGCCAGTTCGCGCAGCCGCGACATGAAGTCTTCGGCCCCCACGCTGACCAGTTGCTCGGCAGCCAGCGCAGCACCCTGACGACTCTTCAGATTCTCTGCCACTACTTCATGCAGGTCATCAACGCTATAGAGGTAAACGTCGTCCAGTTCGCCGACTTCAGGCTCGATATCCCGCGGTACGGCGATATCGACCATGAAGATCGGTTTGTGCTTGCGCAGTTTCAGCGCGCTTTCCACAGCCCCCTTGCCCAGAATCGGCAACTGGCTGGCGGTGGAGCTGATCACGATATCGCTATTGACCAGTTCGGCCGGAATATCCGACAGCAGCACGGCGTGCGCACCAAACTCGGCGGCGAGCATGCTGGCGCGCTCAAGCGTGCGGTTGGCAACCACGATACGCTTGACGCCCAGGTCATGCAGATGCCGGGCGACCAGAGTAATGGTCTCGCCTGCACCGATCAACAAAGCCTGACTGCGTTGCAGATCGCTGAAAATCTGTTTGGCCAGACTGACCGCAGCAAACGCCACGGACACCGGGTTTTCGCCGATTGCAGTATCGGTGCGCACCTGCTTGGCGGCGCTGAACGTGGCCTGAAACAGCCGACCCAGCAACGGCCCGACCGTACCGGCTTCGCGGGCAACGGCGTACGCGGACTTCATCTGGCCGAGAATCTGCGGCTCGCCGAGCACCAGCGAATCGAGCCCGGAGGCGACGCGCATCATGTGCCGTACGGCGGCATCATCCTCGTGCACGTAAGCACTGGCGCGCAGTTCTTCCAGGCTGAGGTGATGATAATCGGCGAGCCAGGCGAGAATGCTGTCCGCACCGAGATGCTCGTGCTCGATATACAGCTCGCTGCGATTGCAGGTTGAAAGAATCGCAGCTTCACGACTTTCGGTCAGGTGGCAGAGCTGCTGCAACGCCTCGACCAGTTGTTCCGGGGTAAATGCCACACGCTCGCGAACGTCGACCGAGGCGGTCTTATGGTTGATACCGAGTGCAAGGAAGGCCATTCAGGGTCGCAGGTGGTGACGTGAAGCCGGTAATTGTCCTACTTCAATAAGCTCAGAACAACCACCACATATTATTGTCCCACTACAATCGCTCGTCGCAGACTGCGTTTTCAGGCCCGCGACACTGCAAACACACGCATTGCATCAGTTTTTCCGACGGCTGTGGGTTTTGCCGACAGCCTTGTGTCATGATGCTCCCACCGCAGGTAAGCCGCCCTTCTTATATATGAATAGATACTCCGCGTTGTTCCTTGCTCTTGCCTTTCTGGGCGGCTGCCAGTCCGTGGCCCCCGTCTCGTCACAGCCCGTGCCCGCTCAGAAAGACGCCCCTCCCGCGCCTGAAGCCAAGCCGCAGGTCTACGGCTCGTTCACTCAGGACACCCTGGTCAGCCTGTTGAGCGCGGAGCTGGCCGGCCAGCGCAACCGCTTCGATATCGCCCTGGACAACTACGTGACCCAAGCGATCAAGACCCAGGACCCGGGAGTCTCAGAACGCGCCTACCAGATCGCCGAGTACATGGGCGCTGATCAGTCTGCGCTGGACACTGCCCTGATCTGGGCGAGGAACGCGCCGGGCAATCTTGAAGCACAACGAGCCGCAGCCATTCAGTTGGCGCGCGCCGGACGCTACGACGACTCTCTGGTGTATATGGAGAGAGTCCTGCAAGGTCAGGGGGACACGCACTTCGACTTTCTGGCCCTGTCCGCTGCCGAAACCGATCCTGACACCCGCAATGGTCTGCTCAAGAGCTTTGACCGATTGCTGGGCAAATACCCCAATAACAGCCAGCTGATTTTCGGCAAGGCGCTGTTGCTTCAGCAGAATGGTGACGCCGAACAGTCGTTGAAGCTGCTGGAAGACAACCCGCCGAAAGACGGCGAAATCGCCCCTATCCTGCTGCACGCCCGCCTGCTGCAAAGCATGAACCGAGGCAAGGAAGCGGTGCCCCTGCTGGAAAAAAGCATCAAGAAGTACCCGGACGATAAACGCCTGCGCCTGACGTATGCGCGCATGCTTGTCGAGCAAAACCGCATGGAAGACGCCAAGGTGCAGTTTTCCGCTCTTTTGCAGCAGTATCCGGATGACGACGAGCTGCGTTTCTCGCTGGCTCTGGTGTGCCTTGAAGCCAAGGCTTGGGACGAAGCGGCTGGCTATCTGGAAGAACTGATTGCCCGTGGCGCACACGTCGACTCTGCGCATTTGAATCTGGGCCGCATCCACGAAGAGCGCGAGGACCCGCAAAGCGCGCTCAACGAATACGCTCAAGTCGGTCCGGGCCCGGACTTCCTTGCCGCTCAATTGCGCCAGGCCGATATTCTGGTCAGCAATGGCAACGGTGCGGAAGCTGCCAAACGCCTGTCTGAGGCGCGCGCCGAAGAGTCCGACTACGCCATCCAGCTTTACCTGATCGAAGCCGAGGTCCTGACCAGCAACGACCAACTGGATCGCGGCTGGCAGGTGTTGAATCAGGCGCTCAAGCAATACCCGGATGACGCCAACCTGCTCTATACCCGCGCCATGCTGGCGGAAAAACGCAATGATCTGGCGCAGATGGAAAAAGACCTGCGCAGCATCATCAAGCGCGAGCCTGAAAACGCCATGGCGCTGAACGCACTGGGCTATACCCTTTCAGATCGCACCACGCGTTACGCCGAAGCCCGCCAGTTGATCGAGAAAGCTCACCAGATCAGCCCCGACGATCCGGCGGTTCTCGACAGCCTTGGCTGGGTTAACTATCGCCTGGGCAACCTCGATGAGGCCGAGCGTTACCTGCGGCAGGCCCTCGAACGCTTCCCTGATCACGAAGTGGCAGCGCACCTGGGCGAAGTACTCTGGGCCAAGGGCGAACAGCGCGAAGCCAGAAAAGTGTGGGCCAAAGCCCTCGAACAACAACCCGACAGTACCGTCCTGCGCAGCACACTGCGACGCTTGACTGGATCAGAGACCCTTTGACGTTATGTTTTTGCGCCACCTAATCGTATTCAGCTTCATCGCCCTGCTCGCCGGCTGCGCCGGCCTCACCTCCCGCGAAGCCGTACAAGGCAAGGGTGATCCCGCGCAATGGCGCGAACACAAACAGCAACTGAGCAGCCTCGATGGCTGGCAGATCAACGGCAAGGTAGGCATTCGCGCACCGAAAGACTCCGGCAGCGGCACCCTGTTCTGGCTGCAGCGTCAGGGTTACTACGATATCCGCCTGTCCGGCCCGCTCGGCCGCGGTGCCGCCCGACTGACCGGCCGCCCCGGCGCAGTTGTGCTGGAAGTCGCCAATCAGGGTCGCTACGAAGCCACCACGCCGGAATCGCTTCTACAGGATCAACTGGGCTGGAAACTGCCGGTTTCCCACCTGGTATGGTGGGTGCGTGGCTTGCCGGCACCGGACAGCAAAAGCAGCGTGACACTTGACGGCGACAGCCGCCTGGCCAGCCTTGAACAGGATGGCTGGCAAGTGGAGTACCTCAGCTACGTCGAACAGAACGGCTACTGGCTGCCGGAACGCATCAAGCTGCATGGCCAGGACCTCGATGTCACGCTGGTCATCAAGGACTGGCAGCCTCGAAAGCTGGGGCAATGATCATGGGTACGCCACAGCTGGTTTTGCCCGCCCCGGCAAAACTCAACCTGATGTTGCACATCCTGGGGCGCCGCTCTGACGGCTATCACGAACTGCAAACCCTGTTTCAGTTTCTCGATTACGGCGACGAGCTGGGGTTTAGCGTCCGCGAGGACGGCGAGATTCGTCTGCAGACCGAAGTCCCTGGCGTCCCACACGACAGCAACCTGATCGTCAAAGCCGCCCGCGCGCTGCAAAAACAGTCCGGTTGCACACTGGGCATGGACATCTGGCTGGAAAAACGTCTGCCCATGGGCGGCGGCATCGGTGGCGGCAGCTCGGATGCCGCCACCACGCTGCTGGCTTTGAACCACTTGTGGCAGCTTGGCTGGGATGAGGATCGTCTGGCGGCGCTGGGCCTGACGCTGGGTGCCGATGTACCGGTTTTTGTACGCGGACACGCCGCATTTGCTGAGGGCGTCGGAGAAATTCTTACCCCGGTAGACCCGGAAGAACCGTGGTATTTGGTGCTCGTTCCGCAAGTCGCTGTAAGTACAGCAGAAATTTTTTCAGATCCGTTGTTGACACGCGACACGCCGCCCATTAAAGTGCGCCCCGTTCCCAAGGGAAACAGTCGAAATGACTGTAAGGCGGTTGTAGAGAGGCGTTACCCAGAAGTACGTAACGCTTTGAATTTGCTAGGTAATTTTACCGAAGCAAAATTAACCGGAACTGGAAGTTGTGTGTTTGGGGCCTTCCCAAACAAAGCTGAAGCTGATAAAGTCTCGGCCCTTCTTACAGAGACCCTTACGGGGTTCGTAGCGAAAGGAAGTAACATTTCGATGTTGCATCGCAAGCTGCAAATTCTGTAGCAGGAATTGAGTGCCAGGCACTCGATTGATTCAATACAGGGGCGTCGCCAAGCGGTAAGGCAGCAGGTTTTGATCCTGCCATGCGTTGGTTCGAATCCAGCCGCCCCTGCCATTTTCCATACTCATCCAGGTTACCCTCAGCCTCTAGGTACTGCGCGTGTCCAAGATGATGGTCTTTACGGGGAATGCCAACCCCGATCTCGCTCGGCGTGTAGTACGTCAGCTGCATATCCCACTGGGTGATGTTTCTGTCGGAAAATTCTCCGACGGTGAAATCAGCACTGAGATTAATGAAAACGTCCGCGGTAAAGACGTATTTATCATTCAGCCGACCTGCGCACCGACAAATGACAACCTGATGGAACTCGTCGTGATGGCTGATGCCTTCCGTCGCTCCTCAGCGTCCCGAATCACTGCTGTGATTCCCTACTTTGGTTATGCCCGCCAGGATCGCCGTCCGCGCTCCGCACGTGTTGCAATCAGCGCGAAAGTCGTTGCTGACATGCTTACCGTGGTGGGGATCGATCGTGTACTCACGGTTGATCTTCATGCTGACCAGATTCAGGGCTTCTTCGATATTCCGGTAGATAACATCTACGGCTCCCCCGTTCTGGTGGATGACATCGAAGACCAGCGCTTTGAAAACCTGATGATCGTTTCCCCGGATATCGGCGGCGTCGTGCGCGCACGTGCTGTTGCCAAATCCCTGGGCGTCGATCTCGGGATCATCGACAAACGCCGTGAGAAAGCCAATCACTCCGAAGTGATGCACATCATCGGTGATGTCGAAGGGCGTACCTGCATTCTGGTCGACGACATGGTCGACACCGCCGGCACTCTGTGCCACGCGGCCAAGGCCCTGAAAGAGCATGGCGCAGCCAAGGTCTTTGCCTACTGCACACACCCTGTGCTGTCGGGTCGGGCGATCGAAAACATTGAAAATTCCGTGCTGGACGAACTGGTGGTGACCAACACCATCCCGTTGTCCGCAGCAGCACAAGCCTGCAGCCGTATCCGCCAACTGGATATTGCGCCGGTAGTCGCCGAAGCGGTCCGCCGCATCAGCAATGAAGAATCGATCAGCGCGATGTTCCGTTAACTGGCATCACGCAGACGAAAAGCGCCCCGCCCTGACATCCGGTCAGGGCGGGGCTTTTTTGCCCATACCGCCCGAGCGCTGGTCGCAAACGCAACGGCGGATGTGGTTAATTTGGAGATACAACATGAACGAATTTACCCTGAATGCAGAACAGCGTTCCGACCTGGGGAAAGGTGCGAGCCGCCGCCTGCGTCGTCTCGCTAGCCTGGTTCCAGCTGTAGTCTACGGTGGCGACAAAGCCCCCGAGTCCATCAGCATGCTGGCCAAGGAAGTTGCCAAACTGCTCGAAAACGATGCGGCCTACAGCCACATCATCGAGCTGAACGTTGGCGGCAAGAAGCAAAATGTCATCATCAAGGCGCTGCAACGTCACCCGGCCAAAGGCCACGTGATGCACGCTGACTTCGTGCGCGTTATTGCCGGCCAGAAACTGACCGCAATCGTGCCGATCCACTTCCTGAACGAAGAAGCTCCGGTCAAGAAAGGCGGCGAGATCTCGCACACTACCACTGAACTGGAAGTGACCTGCCTGCCTAAAGACCTGCCTGAGTTCATCGAAGTTGATCTGGGCGCGCTGGAAGTTGGCGACAACGTTCACCTGTCCGAGCTGAAAGCACCTAAAGGCGTTGAGTTCGTTGCCTTGGCACACGGTACTGACCTGGCAATCGCCAACGTCCACGCACCGCGCATCGTCAAAGACGAAGCAGAAGAAGGTGAAGAAGGCGCTGCCGAGTAATTCATTTACTTGGTAACGTCGGAGTTGCTCAGGAAACATCGCGAGCGATAGCAGGCAAAGCGGGCGAGATCGCTGAGTTTACATCATGGTAAATGAGCAGTTTTCGCCCACATTGCCGCTGTCGTCAGCGGTTCAACCCTCAACTCCAAAGGAAGAGCCCCTGTCGTGACCGCCATACAACTGATCGTGGGCCTGGGAAATCCAGGCGCCGAATACGAACAGACCCGGCATAACGCAGGGGCTTTTTTTGTCGAGCGTATTGCTGCGGCGCAACGAGTCAACCTCGTTCCCGAGCGCAAATTCTTTGGCCTGACCGGACGCTTTACGCATCAGGGTCAGGATGTTCGTCTGCTGATCCCCACCACCTACATGAACCGCAGCGGCCAAGCCGTAGCGGCACTCGCCGGTTTCTATCGTATTCCGGTCGAATCGATTCTGGTGGCGCATGACGAACTGGACCTGCCTCCGGGCGTTGCCAAACTCAAAGTGGGCGGCGGTCATGGCGGTCATAACGGCCTGCGCGACATCATCGCGCAGCTCGGCAATCAGAACACTTTTCATCGCTTGCGGCTTGGCATAGGCCACCCGGGCGATGCCAGCAAGGTATCCGGCTTTGTCCTGGGTCGAGCGCCACGCGCCGAACAGGAAAAACTGGACGCCAGTATCGACTTTGCCCTCGGCGTGCTGCCGGATATCTTCGCCGGTGAATGGAACCGGGCGATGAAAAACCTGCACAGCCAGAAGGCCTGACATCACTCGAGGGGAAACACCATGGGATTCAATTGCGGCATCGTCGGCCTGCCTAACGTCGGCAAGTCCACCCTGTTCAACGCCCTGACCAAATCTGGTATCGCGGCCGAGAACTTCCCCTTCTGCACCATCGAACCAAACAGCGGTATCGTGCCGATGCCTGACCCGCGCCTGGCGGCTCTGGCGGCCATCGTCAACCCGAAACGCATCCTGCCAACTACCATGGAGTTCGTCGACATCGCAGGCCTGGTGGCAGGTGCCTCGAAAGGTGAAGGCCTGGGCAACAAGTTCCTCGCCAACATCCGCGAGACCGACGCCATCGCTCACGTGGTGCGCTGCTTTGAAGACGAGAACGTGATTCACGTCTCCAACAGCGTCGACCCCAAGCGCGATATCGAGATCATCGATCTGGAACTGATCTTCGCTGACCTCGACAGCTGCGAGAAGCAGCTGCAAAAGGTCACGCGCAATGCCAAGGGCGGTGACAAGGACGCAGTGGTCCAGAAAGGCCTGCTTGAACAACTGATCGCCCACTTCAGCGAAGGCAAGCCAGCACGCAGCCTCATGAAGAGCATGAGCAATGACGAGAAAGTCATCATTCGTGGCTTCCACCTGCTGACCACCAAGCCGGTCATGTACATCGCCAACGTTGCCGAAGACGGCTTCGAGAACAACCCGCTGCTGGACGTGGTCCGCGCCATCGCCGAAGAAGAAGGCGCAATGCTGGTGCCGGTCTGCAACAAGATCGAAGCCGAAATCGCCGAACTGGATGACGGCGAAGAAAAAGACATGTTCCTCGAAGCTCTGGGCCTAGAAGAACCCGGCCTGAACCGCGTCATTCGCGCCGGCTACGAAATGCTTCACCTGCAGACCTACTTCACCGCTGGCGTCGAAGAAGTTCGCGCCTGGACCGTCCGCGTCGGTGCCACCGCACCACAGGCCGCAGGCGTCATCCACACCGACTTCGAAAAAGGCTTCATCCGCGCCGAAGTGGTGGCCTACGACGACTTCATCCAGTTCAAGGGCGAGGCCGGTGCCAAGGAAGCGGGTAAATGGCGTCTGGAAGGCAAAGAATATGTCGTCAAGGATGGTGATGTGATGCATTTCAGATTTAACGTCTGATTGAGCACTTGGCTTCAGGGAGCTTGTTGAAACACTTATAAGCTGCCTAAGCCCAATAAAACCGCGCCTTTGCGCGGTTTTCTGTTTTCGTGGGAAGAATTTTTATCATTCTGCGAACGCGTCTGGACAGCTCAAAAAGCAGTTGTGTCCCTCGATAAGAGCTTGAGCAACGGATTAGGTTTCAACTATTAACGTTAGAAAATCACCTTGCGCCTAGTGCTAACCCAACGAGCAATTCCACAATATTTTGTCTTGGGGCAGCTAATGTGCAGTGGTCTAATGATTCCGGACACTCATTTAGGCGAGAATATCGCCAGATAGAGGTGTCTGATGACCAAACAACGCCGTACCTTCTCTGCTGAATTCAAACGTGAGGCCGCAGGCCTCGTGCTCGATCAGGGCTATAGCCACATTGAGGCCTCCCGCTCACTAGGGGTGGTCGAGTCTGCGCTGCGTCGCTGGGTGAGCCAGCTCCAGCAGGAGCGCAATGGCGTAACGCCTCAGAGCAAAGCCCTGACGCCCGAGCAGCAGAAAATTCAGGAGCTGGAAGCGCGGATCGCTCGTCTTGAGCGGGAGAAATCCATTTTAAAAAAGGCTACCGCGCTCTTGATGTCGGAAGAACACGAGCGCTTGCGCTGATCGATCAGCTAGGTGCCCATGAGCCGATCGAATTGCTGTGCGAGGTGTTCGAGACACCTCGCTCGTGCTACTACGACCATTGCCAGCGGCGTCGGGCTCCAGACGCTGAGCGGGTTCGTTTACTCAGTCGAGTCAATGAGCTGTTCGGGCAAAGTCGAAGCGCTGCAGGCAGCCGCAGTATCGTTTCGATATTGCAGGAAGATGGCGAGCAAATTGGTCGGTTCAAGGTACGTGGCCTGATGCGGGAACTGGGATTAATCAGCAAGCAACCTGGCTCTCATGCTTATAAAAAAGCAACAGTGGAGAGGCCTGACATTCCGAACATTTTGAATCGGGAGTTCGATGTACCCGCGCCCAATCAGGTCTGGTGTGGCGACATCACCTACATCTGGGCGCAAGGAAAATGGCATTACCTGGCGGTGGTTATGGATCTTTATGCGCGTCGGGTGGTGGGCTGGGCGTTTTCAAACAAACCGGACACGGACTTGGTCATCAAGGCGCTGGACATGGCTTATGAGCAACGCGGCAAGCCTCAGGGCCTGCTGTTTCACTCAGATCAGGGCTCCCAATATGGGAGCCGACAGTTTCGCCAGCGGCTTTGGCGATACCGCATGCGCCAGAGCATGAGTCGCCGAGGTAATTGCTACGACAACTCGCCGATGGAGCGTGTATTCCGCAGCTTGAAAACCGAGTGGATACCCGCCGTGGGCTACATGACGGCCCAAGAGGCACAGCGGGATATCAGTCATTATCTGATGCATCGCTACAACTGGGTTCGGCCACACCAGTTCAATGATGGACTGGCACCCGCTCAGTACGAGAAAAACCTTAACGTCGTGTCCGGGATCAGTTGACCACTACATAACGGCATTGTCGTCTTCAAGCTTGCAGTAAAAACTTATGGGTGAATCTTCATTGGGTGCGGCTCGATCTATCACCGGATCCCTCGACTGTATAATCATGTAGCTCCCTTGTTTTGATCACGGCACACCTAAGCCCGTTGAAGCTTATCAAATTTATTCAAAATGCAGGTAACGCTGCTGAAGTATCGGAGACCTCTAAACAGCGGCAGGATTTGTTACATCCGGCGGTATCGCCACAACTACCCGTAAAACATTCCCATGCCAACAAAAAACGCCCCGCAAGCGAGCTTGCGGGGCGTTTTGCCAAACGTGTAGCGGGGCCTGAGAAATTACTTCTTCAAACGCCCGTAGCGGTCTTCGAAACGAACAATATCGTCTTCACCCAGGTACGAACCCGACTGCACTTCGATGAGCTCCAGCGGAACCTTGCCAGGGTTGGCCAGCGAGTGTTTGACGCCCAGTGGAATGTAAGTGGACTGGTTCTCGGAGAGGATCAGCTCCTTGTCGTCGCAGATAACCTTGGCGGTACCGGATACCACAATCCAGTGCTCGGCACGGTGGTAATGCATCTGCAGCGACAGGCACTCGCCCGGCAGCACGCTGATGCGCTTGACCTGATAACGCTCGCCGAGATCGATCGTGTCGTAATGTCCCCACGGACGGTTGACCAACGGGTGAGTGACGAACTCGGGACGCTCTTCTGCCTGCAGACGCTTGACCACGTCCTTGACCTGCTGACTGTTGTGCTTGTTGGCGACCAGAACGGCGTCCTTGGTTTCGATAACGATCAGATCCTCGACGCCGACAGTGGCAACCAGTCGATGGTGCGACTGCACCAGACAGTTACGCGTGTCGATTGCCATCACGTCGCCTTCCAGGCGGTTGGCATTTTCGTCGTGCGGGCCCACGTCCCAGATCGCTGCCCAGCTGCCCAAATCGTTCCAGCCTGCATCCAGTGACACGACCAGACCAAGGTCGGTGTGCTCCATGACCGCGTAGTCCACGGACTCATCGGCGCACAAGGCAAACTTCTCGGCCGAGACATGCAGGAAGTAGTTGTCGGCATCGGAGTCAGCCAAGGCTATGCGGCAGGCAGACAATATGTCGGAGCGATGCTTTTTCAGCTCAGCCAGGAACACCGAGGCACGGAACATGAACATACCGCTGTTCCACAGATAAGCACCCGAAGAGAGGTATTCGGCAGCCATTTCCGGCGACGGCTTCTCCTTGAACGCCTCAATCGCGAAGCCACCCTGAGCAATGGATTCACCACAGTGGATGTACCCAAAACCGGTTTCAGCGTGAGTCGGGGTAATCCCGAACGTCACCAGACGACCAGCCTCGGCGTGCACCTGGGCGATCTGGACTGCTTGTCGAAAAGCCTCTTCATCATGGATATGGTGGTCGGCAGCCAGCACCAGCAGGATGGGGTCTGTGCCATCAGCGGTTGCCTCCAGCGCAGCCAGAGCGATAGCCGGCGCGGTATTGCGGGCAAGCGGTTCGAGAATGACACGGCGACTGCCCATTTTCGCCACACGCAACTGCTCGGCGACGATGAAACGGTGATTCTCGTTGCTTACAACAACCGCAGGCGAGTGCTCAAGGCCTTTCAGGCGAGCCAGCGTGCGTTGAAACATGGTTCCCTGATCCTGGCCATCAAGGGCAAGAAACTGCTTCGGGAAACTCTGCCGCGACAGAGGCCATAACCGCGAACCACTACCGCCAGCCAGAATTACAGGGGTGAACATAGACGCTCCATTCTTGGGCCACAAAGGTGTAGCAAAGGCCTCATTATCCGGCCGCTCCAGCCGCTATGCAACAGCATGGCCACTACAATAAACCTACCGTTCAGCAACTGTGTCACTGCAACGGCCCGCCACTCCGTGCGAGCCAGGCTGGCGCATGTTAGTCTTCGCGCCCGATTCCGTACCTGCCTTCGTATATCCGCCGCAAGCACGCGTCAATACGCTATCCGAGTACGCCATTGAGAAGTAAAGCAATTGATCGACATTGAGAACCACAGAACATGGATATAGGCTTGAGCTGCACGGTCTGGGCAAACGGCGAACGCGCCGGGCATCTGGACGGTATCGGCATTTACTCCCGGGCCCTCTGGCAAGGTCTGGACAGACTGAGTCAGACCAACGATATCCACGTCAAGCCTTATGCTTTTGGCAGGCACCTGCCAGCCCTGTCCTGTGGTGAACCACAACAGCTGGCCGGCGATTACCGTATCCATGCCGTACTCAGTGGCGTACTCAAGCTGCCATTGAACAGCTCGTCAACCGTCGCCAAGGACGTACAGCTGTTTCATGCCACCGATCACCAGATCCCGCTGATCAAGGGCGTACCTGTCGTCGCCACGATTATGGATGTGATTCCGGTGTTGTACCCGGAATGGATCAAGCAGGACCTCAAGCGCCTGAAAAGCTGGCTGTTCACCACCAGCATCGAACGCGCTGATCACATCATCACCATCTCCGAGTACAGCAAGCAGGACATGGTTCGCCATCTGGGCATTGCGCCGGAGCGAATCAGCGTCACCCCGCTGGGCGTGGACCCGGTGTATTTCGAGCGCATCGACATTACCGAGCGTGAAAGAGTGCTGGCCACGCACGGCCTCAAACCCGGTTTCTTTCTGGTGGTTGGCACTTTGCAACCCCGCAAGAACCTGCAACGCGTGCTTGAAGCCTTCCAGCAACTGCCCGCGCAGGTGCGCAAAGAGCATCCGCTGGTGATTGTCGGTCGAGACGGCTGGAGCAATGAAGAACTGTTGCCACAGCTAGAGGCGTTGCAGCAACGGGGCGAAGGGCGCTGGCTGAGCTACCTGCCGCAGGCCGAGGTGCTGTCACTGCTGCAAAGCGCCGGGGCGCTGGTGTTTGCGTCGCTTTATGAAGGCTTCGGTCTGCCCGCCATCGAAGCGTTCGCAGCACAGTGTCCATTGATTGCGTCCAACAACTCCTCGCTGCCGGAAGTGACGGGCGACGCCGCCTGGGCGGTGGATCCGCACAACGCCGAGAGCATCAGTGCCGCGATGCGCAACGTGCTGGAGCAGCCTGAAGAGCGTGAGCGCAAGGTCCGGCTTGGGCTGGAGCGTGCGCGTCATTTCAATTGGGATGCCTGTGCGCAGAACACGCTCGACATCTATCGCCAGGTACTGGCTGCACGCAAATAACGACCTGCCGCCAGGCATGAGCCCTGAAGCGCGCCGCTGGCGCGATCAGGGCTTCTTTTTCAACGCAGACTCAGCGGCCTTCTCGACTGCCGGATTAGCGCCACCCAGCCACACATTGACGCTGTCGACACTCTCCTGCGGCGGACGGCCTGCCCATCGATTGAGAATGAACAGGTTGGTGATGAAGTCGTATTGAGCCTTCAGCAGGTCACGTCGGGCCTTGAACTCATTCTGCACGCTGGTCAGTACATCGACCGCGTTCACTACGCCGTAGGAAAATGCCTTCTGCGCCGCAATGCTCGACTGCTCTGCCGACGCCAATGCGTTCTTGTTGGCGCGAATTTTTTCAACACTGGAAAACGCTGTCAGATAAGCGTTAGTGGTTTCCTTGACCACTTGGCGGCGTACGCTTTCCACATCCTGCTCGGTGGCGAGTTGTTCGTTGTACAACCCGCGCACTCGCGCCGATGTAGAGCCGCCGCTGTAGATAGGCACGCGCACACCAATCGTTGCCACGTAGCTGTCACTGCGAGGCGAGAGAGTATTGTCGTAACCCACGTCACTTTGCTGGGCCCCCAAGGTAAAGGTCAGGGTCGGATAATGCCCGCCCTTCCCTTCACGTACTGCCGCATTGGCGACGTCCAGGCTGCTTTCACGCGCCTTGAGCAAAGGGTTGCTGTCGATGGCCTGCGCCACCCAGGTGTCCATTGATTTTGCCGGAGCCTGCAGCGCGATGTCGTTTCTGATCCGGCTCAACGGCTCGTTGATCGGGCGACCGACGATTTCAGAGAGTCCAGCACGGCTGAGCCGAATCTGGTTGCGGGCATCGACTTCCTGCGCGGCAAGCAAGTCGACACGGGCCTTGAGGTCCAGCAGGTCGGTGACGACAGCCATCTTCTTGTCGTACATCGCACTGACGCGATCCAGGCTCTTTTGCGTCGCCCGACGCTCGGCCATGATCAGCTCGAGTTCATCGTCGGCGGACAGCGCCAGGAAATACCGTTTGGCCAGATCGACGGTGGCTTCAGCCTGGGCATCTTCTGCCTGATGGCTTTTCTGCTCCGTCGTGCTCTTGGCTTTCTGGTACGCCTCCCAAGCCTGTTTGTTGTACAGATACTGGGTCAGATTGAGCGAGTAACTGGAGTTGTTGTAGATCTCCCGCTCGGTCTCATCCTTGCGCAGGATCCGGTTGTAGCTACCGTTCGCAGTAACCTGCGGCAACAACCCGCCAAACGCATCACGCTCGCTGTCGACGGCTGACTGAGCGCGCAGGTAGGCGGAGAGCACGCGAGGGTCTTCAAGCCGCGCCTCACGAAACAGCCCCATCAGATCCACAGAATACGCGGAAGCGCTGGTGACCTGCGGTGCAACCGGCTGGGTGGCGTCTGCCTGGGCCTGCGCACCAATCAGCCCCAAGGAAAAAAACACAGGAACGAAGCGCAGCACGATCATTCCTCGATCATCGATTTGATGAAGACATTGGACGCCGGCTTCAGCAGGTATTGGAGCATGGTTCGTTCACCGGCATTGATCAGCACTTCGGCAGGCATACCTGGCTGCAATTTACGGTCGCCCAGGCGTTTCAGACCTTTTTCGGTGAGCTTAACCCGTACAAGGTAATAAGGTTCGCCAGCATCATCCTTCAAACGGTCAGCGGAGATGCGAGTCACCACGCCCTCGATCACAGGAGTGGTTGCACTATTGAATGCGCTGAAGTGAACATCAGTGAGCTTGCCAATAGAAATCCGGTCGATGTCGTTAATCGCGACATGAGCCTCTACCACCAGCTCGGACGACTCCGGAACGATATCCAGCAACGGCGTACCCGCGCTGACCACACCGCCCACGGTATGCACCTTCATGTCCAGCACCATGCCGTCTTCGGGCGCGCGAATGACCGAGCGAGACAGGCGGTCCTGGAGCGCGGTAGCGGTCTCCTGCAGATCGAATACCTTGGCCTGTACATCACTCAGTTCTTTTGCGACTTCGGAGCTGAAATTCTTGTTCAACTGAATGATCTGCAGCTCGGTCTCGCTGATCTGCAACTGGGTCTTGGTGATGGTCGACTCGTGATCCGCCACCTCGGACTTGAGCATGTCCAGCTTGCGCTCCTGCTCAAGCAGTCGTTGCTTGTCAACGAAGCCCTGGGACAGCAGATCCTTCAACTCGGTGATTTCGCTGCTGTAGGATTTTTCAAGACTGACCTTGGTGCGAATCATGTCTCGCAGACCAATGATCTGCTGCTTCAACTGCCCGATGCGTTCGCGCTGTACCGATATCTCGGTCAGCCGTGAATTTTTACGGGTCCGGAATACCTGTTCTTCGCCTTCGATGGCTTCCTTGGCGCGCTGGCTGTCCGTACCACTGATGGTCAGCGGCGGAATCGAAGGCAGCTCGTCGCGCTCGGCTCGCAGCCGCGCTTCTCTGGCCTGAGTCGAAATCAGCTGATTGCGGGTGGACTCATATTGGGAACGCAGTTGCGAGTCATCCAGGACGATCAACGGATCGTCCTTATGGACGGTGTCCCCATCACGGACAAGCAGTTCCTTGACGATACCGCCTTCAAGATGCTGAACCGTCTTGCGATAACTCTGCACCATCACCACACCTGAGCCGTAAACTGCATTGCCCAAGGGTGCCAGTGCCGCCCAGGTGCCAAACAGACCGAACGTGACCAGCACGATCGCCACGCCGATCCGGCGAATTCCCCGATCAGAGGTAGGCATGTCGTCCGAGTGCGCGTCGAGCGTGGATATTGTCTTAATGCTCATTCATGAATTCCTTTCACGCGCCAGGTTGCGCAGGTGCAACACCGGTGGCTGCCGGAGCAACCCTCTGCTGGGCTTGCTGAGCTTTGGCCTGTTGCTGTGCCAGCTCGGCAATGACCTGATCACGCGCGCCATACAAGGTGATGGCGCCTGCATTCATGACCATTACCCGGTCAAGCCGCGACAGAATATTCGGGCGGTGAGAAACGATAAACACCGTGGCGCCTGACTCTTTGATCAGTTGCAGGGCAACGCTCAGCGCGCGCTCCCCCACCTCGTCCAGGTTGGAGTTGGGCTCATCGAGCACGATCAATCGCGGGCTGCCATAAATGGCTCTGGCCAGGCCGATGCGTTGACGCTGGCCACCGGACAGGTTGACGCCATCACTGCCAATGACGGTGTCGTAGCCGTCGGGCAACTGAAGGATCATTTCATGTACGCCAGCCGTTCGCGCAGCCAGAACGACTTTCTCTGGGTCGACTTTGGTAAACCGGGCGATATTGTCGCTGATACTGCCCTCGAACAGCTCGATATCCTGTGGCAGGTAGCCCAGATGCGGGCCCAGCTTCTGCTTGTCCCAAGCACTGATATCGGCACCGTCCAACCGGACCGTGCCGTGCTGTGCAGGCCAGATACCCAATAGCGCCCTGACCAGCGTTGACTTGCCGGCGGCACTGGGGCCGACAATACCAACGATAGTGCCTGCTGGCGTAACAAAGCTGATGTTGCGAATTACAGCTGTTTTGGCACCCGGAGGCGTTACCACAAGATTCTCCACCTGAATATGACCTTCCGGATCAGGTAGAGCCATTCGATCAGGTTCGTTATGCAGCTTTTCAAGTGTTTCGTTAAGGCGACTGTACTGAACACGGGCAGCGACAAAACCTTTCCAGCTGCCAATCATCAGATCGATCGGTGACAGCGCACGTCCTAACAGCAATGACCCTGCCATCATCAGGCCTGGACTGACTTGGTGGGTGATCACCAAATAGGCTCCGATAGCCAGCATGAATGATTGCGACCAATTTCTAAAGGTCTTGGAAATTGAAGTAATAGTGCCACTCTTGTCGCTAGCATCCGACTGAAGCACCAGCACTCTGCGTTGACGTTTCCCCCATCGAGCCATCAAGGTGTCAAGCATGCCCATCGATTCGATGACTTCGGCGTTGCGCAAATTTTTTGTGGTTTGGAGATTGCTGGCCACGCTCTGCTGGTTGGCCTCGATCAGAGATTGACCGGTATAGCGATTGTTCAGATAGGCAAGCACCACCAGAACGACGGCACAAGCCACCGTCATCCAGCCAAACCAAGGATGGAACATGAACATTACGGCGGTATAAATTGGCAACCAGGGAGCATCAAAAAACGCAAACAGGCCGTTCCCTGTCAGGTACTGGCGCAACGCTGTGAGATCATTCAACGACTGGGCGGACGCGTCCATACCGCCACTGCTCAGCGCTTTTTTAAAGCTAGCCCGGTACACATCACGACTAAGCATCACGTCAAGACGATTGCTGATACGGACGAGAATTCTGGAACGAACCCACTCCAGAGAACCTAAAGTCAACATCAGTACGGTCATGATGAGAGTAAGCATGATCAGGGTAGAGGTGCTGCTGCTGGGCACCACCCTACCGGAAACCTGAATCATGTAGAACGTAGGGACCAGCATCAAGGCGTTTACAAACAGACTGAAGAAACCGACTGAGATAAAGCTGCCTTTGCAAGCCTTGAGGGCTACCTGCAAATTATTTTCGTGTGAACGACTCATAGAATCCGTACTGATGAGAAAACGGTAAACGCGCGGCAGTGTAGCACCTGCTTTTGGCGCAACGCAGCATTAAAGCGCCATCAAAATACGCAAAACGCAGCCAGATACAAGTGAAGGTTTCCTGGGGATCAAGGGTCGACCGCCTTTACCTCTATGCCGCTGGATACCCGCACAAATACCGAAAGTTCAATTTTTTAACAAGCAAAAGAAATAAGAATTTGAAATACAAGAACGGTCATAAAAGCAGTGTCTTGACGATGAAGTGAAGTTGCCTGTTGCCCCCTCTACACCTCTGCTGCATAGAAAGCCGAAGCACTTTCATCTCTGCTGGAACGATTCACGCTTGATACTGGCGAAGATTGTAGAACAATCGCAATTTCAATAATCACTCCCTGCCTCAACCGGCTTCGCTCGCGGCGGGCGCAGAAACATCCTGAATCAGTCTGATCAAGCATAAGCACAGACCAAAAAAGTCTATGGCATCCGGCCACCTGGCGAACAGCCGGGAGCGGCTCCGGGCGGAATCTGAGCATCGGAAATTTCCTACATATGGCGGCTAAAATTCATCGGATTCAAATTGACTTTTCCTACCAAAGGAATACTCTCGCAATCTGGCTAGCACAGAGCCATTAACCATATGTAGCAGTACCCGAGCAGCGTGTTATCAGCCCTGTAAAAGGACTAACGGTGTAGCCGCTCAGGATAAGAAGGAAGCTTGTTGGGTGCAGTCTCCAGAACTTGATGGATTAAAAATCAGCTCTCGCGTCACGCTGCTCGAGCCGGGAATGTACATTTTCCGTTATGCCTCGCAGCCGCCCGCTGACAAGCCTGTGTGCATCGCACTGCAGCAAGCCCCATTGGGTAAAGGTGCCATTGATTTCTTCCCGGCCGAAGGCGTCAGCAAAAACATGCTGACCCGGTTGGGCGACACCATTGTTGCTCGCGTAAAGGGCGGTATCACTACCGTTCTGATCACCGAATACCATATGTTCGACGCAGTCATCGACCCTATCGACTTGCGTATCGACCGAATCGACACCTCCCCCGCCATCATGCGCAATTTCGCCATCGTAGCGACCGCCGAGCCGAGTGCGGCTATCTCCTCCAGCCCCATGCCTGTCGCGCTCAATCTGGTTGCGCACCTGCAAGGGGAAGGTGATGTGGTGTCTACGGAAGGCTGGGCCGGTGAGCCTGACGGCACCCGACGTCTTGAAGGTTTTTGCATTCTCTGGGGCGACAAGCCTGCGGGCGTGGATCTGGTTTACACGTCGACGGTGGCTGGTTCAGGCCCAAGCCCGAATGTCGCTACGGGTGCCTTTACCGGTACCCGTGGCAAGTCTTTGCCTTTGGTTTCGGCAGGTTTCAGCCTGGTTGGACCTGATCGGCATTTTTACGAATTGTCTGGCCACCTTGTATTCCGCAGCGCTGCGCCGCAGGTCATTGTTGCCAACCAGATGATGTACGGCCCCACCGGCAAAGAGCCCTTGGTGGCGTTACACATTTGCATCGCACCCGCTACGAAGATGAACGCTGCCCGCTATAAGTCTCCGTGGGAAAACTCTGCATTGACGCAGAAAATCAGTAGCACAGGCCAAACGGCTTGAAGTAACAGGAATTTCCCATGCAATACGATGCCCCAGTCACCGCAACCGCGTTCAGCTCGTTCTTGACCGCTACCAGCCTGACCGACAGCACCACTGCCGCAATCAGCACCCTGCTGGCTCTGGACAGCGCTTCTACTGTAAACCTGGCTAGCTGGGATGGCGTGAACCGTCTTGAGGTTCCTACCGGCCAAACTGCTGCTACCGACGTTATCACCGGCACTGTCGCTGGCGCACGTGGTGACCTCGTTACCCTGAATGTTACTGCTGAAGTAGCTGCTGCCAAGGCAATCATCCTCGACAGCCAGGCCAACCTCAGCGTCAACATCACTCCAACCATCGCGACTGATGCTGCTGCCGACGTTTCGTCGCTGGCTCGCGTTGCTGTTTCGGCTGACGCTTCCGCTACCACTCAGTTCCTGCTGACCACGGGTTCGGGCGATGACGTGATCATCGTCAATGGCGATCAGAACAACTACATCGATGCGGGTGCAGGCAACGACACCATCATCACTGGCAACGGTAACAACACTGTTATCGCTGGTGCTGGCAACAACAACATCATCACCGGTACCGGTAACGACACCATCGTTCTGAGTGGCACCAACCACGCAGACGTCGTCAACGCTGGCGCAGGCTACGACGTTGTTCAGCTGGACGGTTCGGTTGCTGACTACACCTTCGCTACCGGCAACAACTTCAACGTCAACCTGACCGGTGCACAAACTGCGTCGATCACAGGCGCCGAGTTCCTGACCTTCGTCAACACCACTACCAGCGCTGTTGAAACTGTTGTTCTGGCACAGAACGAGACTGAAGCTTCGGCTCTGCGTCTGTTCGAAGGCCTGCTGGGTCGTGACGCAGATCTGGGTGGCGCTCAAGGCTTCGCAGCCGCAGCGAACTCCGGCACATCGTTGACCGATCTCGCCAACAGCTTCCTGAACTCCGCCGAGTTCATCGGCACTGCTGCCGTTGCACCTATCAACACCCTGTACAACGAGCTGCTCGGCCGTACCGCTGGTGCAGACGAAAGTGGTCTGGCTGGCTGGCAGGCATTGCTGGCTAACGGCAGCTCCCTGGCTGACGTAGCGGCTGGTATCGCAGGTTCTGTTGAAGCACAACGCTTCGATCAGTCGAACGGTGACTTCGTTCGCGACCTGTATACCGCTGCACTGGGTCGTAGCGCTGACCAAAACGACCTAGATGGCTGGGTTTCGCTGCTAGTCAACGGCACCAGCCGTGCAGACGTGGCTCAAGGCATCGTAGGCTCGCAGGAAGCTGCACTGAAGGCAGATAGCGATTTCGTCGACAATCTGTACCTGACCGCTACTGGTCGCGCTGCTGATGCATCCGGCAAAGCTGGCTGGATCAACGTTCTGAATAACGGCGGCACCCACGCTGACGTCGCTATCGGTATCGTTGGTTCGGTAGAAGCTGTAGCACATAACGACAACGTTATCGTGCTGCACGGCGCGGTGTAACCCGCCCTGCCGTTGTAACAAATACGCCCGGCCGCAAGGTCGGGTCGTATGCAAAAAGGGGCGACTTTCGGGTCGCCCCTCTTTTATTTTTAAAGTGAACACGCCAGCTTATGTCCAGACACCTCGACCGTGGGCGAGAAACGCTCATGGATATGTTCCACCGCCATCGCCAGGCCGATGAGCGTGGCCTTGCCGCCATGGCACTCGAGTGTGCATTGCAGACCGCTGAATACCGTCCGGAAGCACTTGTCTGGAAAGGTATCGGGGCCCTGCCACAAGACCCTAAGCTTGCCTTTATTTATTTGCTCAACGCCGCCCATGCGTTTCCTTTGCGTGCGGACATTCATGCCTTGCTCGGGCGTAGCATCATTGCCCAGGGCCACGCTTCACTCGCCAATCGCTATCTGAACGGCGTCTGGCAAAAAATGCCTGACGACCCGTCGCTGCGCATGATGCTCTGGCAAGCACGCAGCCTGTCGGAAACGCCTGAAGACTTGCGGCGCATCATTCTGGCGCACCTGCCTGACATTACTGCAGCCAACGAGCTGGCCTTTGTGCTCAAGCTGCTGGCCGCGCAAAGCGGGTTGCCCGGCACACTGGGCGTGGTCCGTTACCTGACTGACGTGCAGGAGATTCACGGCTGGGCCATTGACCTGCATAACGTGCAGGCACCTGCCTCTTTGCAACTGGAAGCCAACGGCCAACTGATCAGCATGCTTGCCAGCGCGCCGCATCCGCTACTGACCGCCGCAGGGCTGCCTGCAACCCACGGCGGTATCCGCATCAAGGTGCCCAACGCTACTCCGTCGGTGCAGGTGCGCTTCGATACTGGCGCACCTTTGCTGGGCAGTCCGGTCTCGGCAATGCCGGTGTTCGCCGCGCCACCCGTCGCCTTGAAAGTGGGTGAAAAACAGCCTGTCGACGTGCTCATTCCCGTCTACGACGGTCTGGCGGAAACCCTTGAGTGCATCAACAGTGCGCTGGAGGCACGCAAACTCAATCGCACGCCTCATCGCCTGGTGGTGATCGAGGACGCAACGCCGGTTCCCGCGCTGCGCAAAGCCCTGAAGGTGCTCGCTGGCAAAGGCAAGATCACACTGGTGCAGAACCCCATCAACCTGGGCTTCATCCGTAGCATGAACCGTGCGATGGCACTAAGCCCACGGCAGGACGTGGTCTGGCTGAACGCCGACACACGCGTGCATGGCGATTGGCTGGACCGCCTGCGCAACGTGGCCTACAGCGACGAAGCGATTGCTTCGGTCACACCGTTCACCAATAACGGCGAGTTGATGAGCTTTCCTGAAAGCCGTTTCAGCCACCCGATGCCCAGCGCACGCGAACAGGCACAACTGGACGACCTTGCACGCCAGACCGATAGCCCGGCCATGGAGATCGAAACCGGCTGTGGCTTTTGTCTGTACATCAAACGCAGTGCCTTGGACAACGTTGGCTATCTGGACGAAGTCGAGCTATTGCGCGGTTATGGCGAAGAAACCGATTGGTGCCTGCGCGCGCGCGGCCAGGGCTGGCGTCATGCAGGAGCACCCAACGTATTTGTCGCGCATCAGGGCGGGATTTCGTTCGGTGCGGAAAAGGCGCTGCGGGTGGCGCACAACAATGCCATTCTCAAGCGCCGCTACCCTGACGCCTCGTCGCGCTATGAAAACTTCTGCCTGCGCGACCCGATCAGACCAGCCCGTCAGGCCCTGCAACGCGCACGTGTTGCGCAACTGGCCGCACACCTGACGACGCCACAACTGAAACAGTTGCACATCGGTAACAGTGAAGCGCGGCAAGCACCGTTCAGCCTGACCTGGCGCAACAACGGCCAGCATGCGGAGGCGACGCTGCAGGCCAACGTGCTGCCGCTGACGTTCAGCCTCGACTACGAGCTGCCTGCCGACAACGAGCAACTGCTGCAAGACCTGCGCAGCCTGCCATTGGAGGAACTGATCTATCACAACCTGGCCAACTGCCCGCTCGAGTTTTACGCACTGGCGGCACAGTTGGAAAAGCCCTACCGAATCATCTGTCGTGACGATGCCCTGCTTGAACCGAACGCTCGCTGCGACTGGCCGAGTTTCGCCGGACAGGCACAGAGCATCCAGTTGCCATGGAATGCCTTGCGCGAACGCTACGCCGCAGCGCTGCCGCAGGCCACCCTCCTGATCGAGTCGATGTCGCAGAGCGTGGCGGCAAACGAGACAGTGCCGGGCACCTTGATAATCGCAGACAGCCTTTCAGGTGCTGACATTGCCGGGCGGTGGCTGGAACTGGGCAGGCGTATAACACGTGAAAAATTGCCCCTGATATTGCTCTTGGCGAGTGACAGCCCCTGGAGCAAAACCCTGCTCGCCACTGGCGCAATTCATGCATTGCCCATCACGCATGGCCTGAGCCTGGCCGACGCGGTTTTGATCGCCGGGTGCACAGCCGCACTGAGTCTGGAGCAAAACCCCGGCGCATCCTGGCGCGCTGCGGACCTGGCCGCCGAGCTGGGCCTTCCGCTTTACGCACCACCGGGGCCGGTCGCCAATGAAGCTGGAGCATTACCGATCAACACATTACCTATTTCATCGAGTCGGGCCTGATGTCAGAAAAAATCCTGGTTACCTCCGGCAGCACCGGGCAGCCCCTCACGGATACACACTTCAGAGGCGCCATCATTGGCCTGTATGGCGACGTGTTACAAGGCTGGGCGCTGAATGGCCTGAAGCCCGATGAGCGTCTGGTGGTCGAGGTTTACATCGACGGTGCCTGTGTTTCATTGGTAAGAGCTGATCAGTTCCACCCTGATCCAGAAGCAAGCGATCAATTTCACGGCTTTGGCGTACAGCTGCGGCAAAGCTGGCTGGACAATGCGAAACACATCAGTGCCAGAGTCGCCAACAGTGACTGCTGGCTTGCTGGCGACCTGCAATTGCCCACTACGCCCAGCGCAGAGCCGGCACCCATTGCGTCTCAAGTCTGGCACAGCGGTGGCCTGCGGCTCGGCGGGTGGGCATGGGATCCGGATGCGCCACAGCGCCATGTACAGATCACCGTGCGCGAAGGCAGCCGGGTACTTGGCCAGATGACTTGTGATACTCATCATCAGGCGCTGGTCTATCGCGCTACCAGTGACCACGGTTTCAGTTTCGATCTGCCTTGGGAGCTGGCCGATGGCAAGCCACATACGCTGGACATCGAAAACGATCTGGGGCATAGGCTGTCCGGCAGCCCGATAACCGTGTGTTGCTGGCACGACGGGCTGGAAGGCTTGCTCAAACAGCACGAGCGCACACCCACCGAGCAAAATCTGGAACTGCTCACGCAGGTTGCAGCGGATCTGGCACTGCGCCTGCCGAAAAGTGCAGGCTTTCATCATTACCCGCAGTGGTATGAACGCTTTAGGCCTGTTGCGCCGAAAGATGGTCAGCCGCAGCCATGCAGAATCGGCCTGCTGTTGATCAGTGAAGGCGACGCCAGGCTGGAAACCGACAGCCTCGCCAGCCTGAAGACCCAACGATCAGCGCCCCATCAATTGGTCAAAGCAGTTGCGGGTGACTTGCTACCTGCTCTCAAGCAGTTGCTGGAGGCCGGCTGCGACGCCGTGGTCCCGATGATGGCCGGCGATCGTCTGGCTCCCTATGCACTGGAACACCTCGGCGCACTGCTTACCGACGGCCATGCCTGGGGTTATTCCGATTGTGACCGGGATGGCCCGCAAGGCGAACGCAGCCTGCCGTGGATGAAGCCGGTATGGGACATCGACCTGTTCATCGGCGCTGATATCTTTACCCCCGGCGCAATCTTCGGCGCTGCGATCATCGACCAGGCTCTGGCCCTGCTACCTGCAACAGACGGCCAGCAGCCTCTTGACTGGCACCATCTGAGCGCAGCCATCGCCCTTGCCACTGAAACCAGTCAGGCCGTCGTCGCGCACTTGCCGCAGGTGCTCTACCATCGCAGCCAGTTCGCAGCGGCCAGCCCCGAACAGGCAGAGCCCTCAAGCCAACGCCTAAACGCGATTGCCTGGATGAGCGAAAGCCTTGCAACGGGTGCAAACGTTACGCAAGTACCTCACTTCCCGGCACTGCTGCGCACGCAGTGGCCATTACCGGCCACCCTGCCCCGCGTCAGCCTGATCGTGCCGACACGCGACCAGCTCGGACTGCTACGCGCCTGCGTCGAAGGGCTACTGACCGCGACCGATTACCCGAACCTGGAAATCATCGTTGTCGACAACCAGTCCAGCGACCCGCACACCCTGAGTTATCTGGAAGAGTTGTCCGGGCGCGGCGTGAAGGTGCTGCCTTACCCTCACCCGTTCAATTACTCCGCGATCAACAACTACGCCGTCACCCATGCTTCAGGTGAGCTGATCGGGCTGGTCAACAACGACATTGAAATCATCGGGGCTGGCTGGCTCAATGAAATGGTCAGCCAACTGCTGCGTCCGGGTATCGGCGCAGTGGGGGCTAAATTGCTGTGGCCCAATCGTATGGTGCAGCATGGCGGCGTGGTCGTTGGCGTCAATGGCCTGGCCGCGCACACTGGCAATCACCTGGAACAACGCGACCCCGGCTATCTGGGAATGAATCAGATCACACGACGCCAAAGCGCTGTCACGGCTGCGTGTCTGTTATTACGCAAGTCTGTGTTCGACGCACTGCACGGACTGGATGAACAGGCCTTCCCGGTCGCCTTCAACGATGTGGACCTGTGCCTGCGTATCAGGCAACAAGGCCTGAACCTGATATGGACGCCCTTCGCAGAACTCATCCACGCTGAATCAGCCAGCCGCGGCAAAGACCAGACCCCGGAGAAACGTGCCCGCGGTCAGCGTGAGCAACAAGGCTTTATCGAACGCTGGTCCCAGTCAGGCCAGAGCGACCCGTATTATCATCCGGCGCTGAGCCTGGACTATTTGAGTGGACCTTATGGGGGGTTGGCGATGCCGCCAAGGGATAGCAGAACAAGAATGAATAATCCCATAAGGGCGTCCAAGTGATCGGAACAGAATTTCTGGCCTGTAAACAGGCATCAGATCGCGTAATCAACGCCGCCTGGGGAAAGATCGAAGTCATCCAAGGCAGGCCAGACGTTTCTGACAATCTGTCATTTTTAATGACTCTCAAGAATTAATGGCGTGAAAATGAATAACACTTCTGTTTATGGCGGCGCTGGCCCGGAAGTCAGTACGGGCCTTAAATCCACTAAAGGCGGCCCAGGTTTTGAAAAAAACCAGTCACGAAAAGAGATGACCATGCTGATCGATGCAGAAATCGAAGCAACCCTGCAGCGGCTGGAAGCATTCAGGTCGGAGTTGAGAAGGGTCACCGCTGAAGAACAGGAGGAAAAAGCATTTCAGCAGCACAGACAGCTCGAGCAGCTTAATGATGTGTTGTCTGAAAACCAGCTTCTGCTAGAAAAACTTCACGAGGCACAGGAAGCCTACGAGCGACTGATGAAGCGTGATGAATTGAATACGCAGGCATTGAGCCAGCAATCAAGTCGACTCAGGCACGTATTGAAAAAGTTCCCAACCCACTGGGAAGTGGAACGTTTGGAAGTGGAGCGCCTGAAGGATGAGCGCTCAGCAGAAGTCGTTCAGTGGCACATCCACAACGCTTATTTGGGCGATGAACTGATTCCTTTAATCAAAATAAAAACCTATTGTTTTAAGAGTAACGTAGAAGTTTTTATTCAGCGAACTGATAAACAAAATTCTAACTGGATCAGTTGGCCTTATAGCCTTACAGACAAGGAAGTTTTTCCATGCACGCCTATTCAGGATCATCCATACCAAGGCACAAATTGGCTGCTGAGCTCATTGGGAACGAGCGATTGGAAAAAGCTGAAGGAATTGTTCAAGAGAATGGCAAGCGCTCTTGGTAAAGGAACGAACACTGCGGTGCCAAAAAACGTCAACGCTAGATTACTTGGAGACGGGTTGGCAAAGCTGGTGGAGCTACTGGATAACTGGCCACTCTCTTTACGCTATGACAAAGTGACATTGACTAAAACGATTCAAACTGAACACTACCGCTCGCTCGGCATTTTACTAAGCAACGTGAGCTTGGGTGAGCAGCGTTGGGATAGCCTTGAATACAACTTGGCAACGGTCGATGAGAATGGAGGATTTGGAGAAAATCCTCGTCTGGAGTTTCCTGAAAGCACGCGAAATGTCATTGAAAATTGGTTTGTGGAGAGCGAAGACGGACGCGGGTTACGATTAGAGCTGCGTTTTGCCCACCCACAAGCCATCGATACAAACGTATGGCAGCTTCTCTCGGATTCAGACCAAATACTGATAGCCGCCTTGGTAAGTAATTTGTCGGTTCAGCTGGGCATACTGGAAAGAGAAGCGGATAACAAGTCACTGCGCTGGACGGAGTGGCAGGAATTAGGTAACGCGGTGAGAGAGATCATGGTTAATAATATGAGAAATCATCGACGTACCTTGGCATGACCTATGACTCGCGCTCTTTGGCTATGCCACAGCAGCAGATGAACCGTAGGCTTAATATCGCCTAATTAAAATCTATTCACGGGCTTGCACTTTATGAAAAATGTTCCGATCCAGTCTTTGATGACTCAAGCAAACCTCGCGATGAGAGAGCATGATTACGACAAGGCTTTAGAGCTTTATACGCTGGCAGTTGAACAAAACCCCTCTCTAAGCTCGCTTATTGAGTTCAATATAAAGCTTGCCAAGCAGCGTAGAGATGCAGCCGACATACTCTCTGCTGCGGCAGCCCAGCCTGCTCGCCTGTTACAACGAGAATTAAGTGAAAGCATTGCGCCGGTCGAAATATCGACCCAGATTGAGCCAACATTTACCCCAGTAAAAATTATTGACGATTATACGTGGCAGATTGATTTTAGCGAGCTACCCACCGAAACAGTCAGTATTTTCGAAGCAAAACCAGAGACCGAAAAAGACCTTATAAAAGATCTAGCCTTGGCGATACGCAGCCATAGCAGGGTTGACGATGGTGTCGATTACAGCTATGCGAGTGGTGCCTCCCCCAAAGTAAATTCTTTTGTTTATGAAGCAATAGCATCTTCGAAACTTTTCGATAAAGCATGGTATATAAAAACTTATCTTGACGTTGCACTGAGCGGCATAGACCCCGTCATCCATTATATGAGATACGGCTGGAAAATGGGGCGGGACCCTAGCACCAAGTTTTCGACCATTGCTTATTTTGAATTAAATCCAGACGTTTATTCGGCACAGATAAATCCTTTGGAGCATTATATTTTCCAAGGCCTCATGGAGGGTCGAAACTTTAAGCGCTTCTTGAAAATTGAAGAATTGGGAACTATTGACAGTCCTCCGATCAAACGCGGAACCTATAGCTTCATACCAGAGAAAACAGTCAAAACGATTTGCCTTTTTCTTCCTCAATTCCATGCCATACCCGAAAATGACAAATGGTGGGGAAAAGGATTCACTGAGTGGACTAACGTGCAACCCGCGAAGCCTCAGTTTGAAGGTCATTATCAACCTCATGTTCCCCATGAGGACGTGGGCTACTATAATTTATTGAAATCGGAAACTTTAAAACGCCAAATTCTTCAAGCTAAAGACTACGGGATTGATGGCTTCTGTTTCTATTTCTACTGGTTCGACGGGAAACGTTTGCTTGAAAAACCCATAGAAATGTTTCACAAGGACAAAAGTCACTCGATGCCTTTCTGCCTTTGCTGGGCCAATGAAAACTGGTCTCGCCGCTGGGACGGCAATGAGTCCGATGTGTTAATGGCACAAAAACACTCTGATCAAGATGATTTGAAGTTCATAAAATATATAAAAAAATATATTTCTGATAAAAGATATATTTGTGTAGACGGAAAACCTTTGGTCGTCGTCTATCGACCTGCCGAACTTCCGGATGCAAAAAGGACTGCTAAGATCTGGCGTGACTACTGCCGGAAAGATGGTATAGGTGAAATATATCTTGCCATGACGAATTCTTTTGAAAAATCTCATCCTGATGATTTCGGCTTTGACGCCGTTGTAGATTTCACACCCAATAGCGCAGGTCTTTCGCCATCATCAGCATTGTTGGAAAATCTGCCCGATGAATTTGAAGGGGGATTGTTTAACTACGAAAACTTAGTAGTTCAGAGTGATAATTACCGAAAAGAAGATTTCACCATATTCAGAGGTGCATGCCCTTCATGGGACAATACCGCACGTAAAAAAAATAAAGGCTATATTTTCCTAAACAGCTCACCGCTGCTTTATCAGAAGTGGCTGGACAATTCCATAAAATATGTCAACGAATACAACAAGGGCAGTGGAGAAAACCTGATATTCATCAATGCCTGGAATGAATGGGCAGAAGGTGCCCATTTGGAACCTGACCAGAAATATGGTTATGCTTATTTAGAATCAACTAAAATGTCTTTGGTAAAAGCGGCAGCAGCCAGAGCTGAAAAAATCAAAGCAGATAATAACAAACTAGCCATTGTAATCCACGCTTTTTACGTAGACATACTTAAAGAATTCATTTCAAAAATCCAGGAGAACGTTTCCTCCTTAAAAATAAAACTTTATGTTTCCACGCCTTATGAAAATGAGAAAGAGGTAGAAGCACTGTTGAACGATTCAGGCATCCCTTATCTGCTGGCTGGCGTTCAAAATCTGGGTAGAGACATACTCCCGTTCATGCACTTGGCGCGCATCGTTGCGAAAGATGAATACCCCATCATATTGAAGTTGCACACTAAACGATCCAAACATCGCGAAGACGGTGATAAATGGCGCAATGAACTTGTTGACAAATTGGTGAGTGATGGGGCGCTTTATAAAAATCATCAGGCACTTATCAAGAACCAAAGTATAGGTGTTCTATCGCCTAGCGGGCACCTTGTTCCATTAAAAAACCATTGGGGTGGAAACGCTGAAAACTGCGCACGGCTAGCCAATCGCTTGGGTTTCGAATTCGAAGAAATTATTGACAAGGAGTTTCCCGCCGGAACAATGTTCTTTGCGCAGACGAAAGCATTATTGCCACTTCTAAACTTAGCTATTGATGAAGATGACTTTGACGAAGAGCTGGGGCAAACAGACGGTACATTCGCTCACGCCATCGAACGCATTATATCAATCAGTAGCCTTGCAGCAGGGCTCGATACGGTCGAACAGACGAGTAAAAAATCCAAAAAACCGTACGCCTTTGCGAAAATTGGTTAAGGAATAAGCGGGTCATGGGCATAAAAGTAAAGCTGGCTGCTATTGCGAAAGACGAAGGAGCCTATATACCGCAATGGATATATCATCATTTATCTTTTGGCTTTGACGAGATTGAAATCTGGTTAAACAACACTGTCGACGTTTCTGAGACTATGCTCACTGCATTAGTCGAGCATTACGGGTCGGACGTGATTAAATTCAGGAATGCAGATGTGTTCCTGAAGCAATGCTTGGAAGAAGATTTGCCGTTTCAACAAAGAGCCTACTCAAAGATTTATTTTGAAACATTACTGGAATCAACCTGCTCTCATATTATATTTCTTGACCTTGATGAGTTCTGGACTCCTAGAAATTTCAAAACGTCAATCAAAGATTACATTCTTGAGTCTGCATCATTCGATGCTATCTCATTCCAGTGGGCTATAGACTCGCCCGACCGTCTCAGGCACGTTTTTAGCCCACCGTTCTCCAACATTAATATTGTACAAAAGAACAGACACCTAAAAACGCTTGTCAAAATAACTACGCAAATGGAAGAGCTATCCATACACAACCATTTGATTTATGAAGGGCTGTATCTGCTCGACAATAAAATTGTGTTCTCCGAAGATGATGAAGAGACTCAAAAAAAATCGTTGGCCCCGCTTACATTTTTTGAAGAAACCAAGGCGTCGTTAAATGACGATGCGTTTATTCTTCATCAGATCAATAGATCCTCCATAGAATACATGTCATCCCTTCTGCGTGGCCGGGGTCATAAAAATGATGACAATATTTTTAAAGTAAATAGAGCAGGTTACTTGGCAGATCTGGATTCAGGTCCTGGCATTCCGTTCAAAATTGACGCTCGCTTGCTTGAAAACTATGACTCAGGCTTTGAAGACTTCTTGCACAACACCGGAATCAGAACATTGCTCTCCGAGGCCAGGCAGTTCATTTTTGAGCGGTTTTATAAAGCAGTTGCGCTGATTAGATCCAACCCCGAACTGTTGTCCAGATACAGAGAACAGCTAAAGGGCGTCAAGATAAATGATCTTATTTCTGACTCTTTAAAAATGGAGAGTGTTTTTCTTTCGGTTGACGTACTACTTTTGACTGAGCACAACCGCTCTATACAAGTCGAAGGATGGACGTTCGACGCCCTGTCAAGCACCAAGCCGGAAATTTCAGTTTTTTATAGCGGCAGCGCTGATATTCATATACACATAGGCTATGTTTATCGATCCGATGTGCTGGAGCTTTATCCTGACGCTGACAGTGATGCGGGCTTCGTGATGACGCTAACCAAAAGTACATCAGAATCCTTTTATTCGTCAGAACAGATCAAGCTACTTTTGACTTATGCGTCGACTCACAAAGAGATAACATTTAACCTAAGTGACCTAAAAATCTTACCGTAGATGCGTCATTCCAGCACTACTAAAACGAGCGCCAGATGAAAATTGCAATTGTTGGAACAGGTTATGTTGGAGTATCGAATGCCATACTGCTTGCTCAACATAATGAAGTGATACTTCTGGATGTCCTCAAAGAGAAAGTGGACGCTATAAATTCCCGTCATGCGCCTATGTCGGACCCAGAAGTTAAAGATTACTTGTCGTCAAGAATTTTGAATCTACGGGCTACGCTAGTTGATTCGGAGGCCTACTTGGGAGCCGACTATATCATCATCGCAACGCCTACCGACTACGACCCCATCACCAATTTTTTTGACACATCATCAGTCGAATCAATAATTGCAAATGCACTTAAACTTCACTCGAGTGCCACTATAATAATTAAATCGACAGTTCCTGTCGGCTTTACACAGCGCATGCGCGAAAAATTCGACTCTAAGAATATAATTTTTTCGCCTGAGTTCTTGCGAGAGGGCCGAGCACTCTATGATAATCTTCATCCGTCAAGAATTGTTGTGGGTGATCGCTCAGAAAAAGGACAATGCTTTGCTCAAATGCTACTGGATGGCACTAAGAAAAAGGACACGCCCATCCTGCTGACTGAATCAACAGAAGCTGAAGCTATCAAGCTTTTTGCCAACACCTACTTGGCCATGCGCGTAGCTTATTTCAACGAACTGGATACCTATGCCGACATTCACAACCTGCAAACAAAACAAATAATTGAAGGTGTAAGTCTTGATCCACGCATAGGGGAGCACTATCATAATCCATCATTTGGCTACGGAGGGTATTGCCTGCCTAAAGATTCTAAACAATTACTGGCCAACTATGCTGATGTACCTAATACTCTTGTGCGAGCAATTGTCGAGTCGAACTCTACGCGAAAAGACTATATCGCCAACGCAATCTCAAATCTGAATCCTAAGACCGTCGGTATTTATCGGCTTATCATGAAGACAGGATCAGATAACTTCAGAACCTCTTCAATACAAGGTATCATGAAAAGGCTGGTCGCTAGAGGCATTAACGTGATCGTTTATGAGCCAGTTTTGGAAGAGACAGAATTTTTTGGATCAAAAGTTGTTGTGAACCTGAATACCTTCAAAAAAATGTCTGATGTTATCGTTGCCAATCGATTGTCTGGGGACATTATGGATTGCCTGGAAAAAGTGTACACCCGAGACTTGTTTGGTGAAGATTGAAACGCAATAGAGGAATATGCGCCATGAGTGAGCTAAAAAGCCTTAAAGATCTTTATATGTGCCATCAAGGACTTATTTCAGACAAATGGAGCCTTTATATTTCAGCTTATTCTCGTTTGTTCAATTCGTTACGGGACAAGCCTCTGGCACTGCTTGAAATTGGTGTTCAGAACGGCGGATCGCTCGACATCTGGAGTCAGTTTTTTTCAAAAGCCACTCACATCATAGGCTGTGATATTAATCCGGCCTGCTCCCAGCTAAAGTATGTCTCCAGCAACATCAACGTTATCATAGGCGATATCAATCAGCCCAGCACATTGTCTTCCATTGCTTCATTGTCGAGCGAGTTTGATATTATTATTGATGATGGATCCCACGTTAGCTCAGACATCATAAAGTCTTTCAGTAATCTGTTTTCGCGCTTGCGATACGACGGTATTTATGTTGCTGAAGACCTGCATTGCAGTTACTGGGCTGACTATGAGGGCGGCCTAGAGCATCCTTCATCTGGCATCCACTTTTTCAAGGCCTTATGTGACATCATTAACCACGAGCATTGGGGTCTCCCAATTTCACGACTCGAACGGCTTTCTGCTTTTTGCATCACGGCAGGTCTTACTGAGGAGCTGTTATCAGAGATTTACTCGGTAGAGTTCATTAACTCTATATGCATCGTTCAACGCAGAAAAGCCTCGGAGACTCAGTTGGGGGTTAGAATTGTCAAGGGTGACAGAGATCTAGTAGTCCCGGTTCAACACCTTGACGGCTCGGTGAGCAACGCACCGAGGCAACGTTCTCATGCTACCTCCCCAAGCCCAGAGAATAATTCCGAATTCAATAGTGAAAACGTTGTCACTGTCGAGTCAAAACATGATAAAAAAGACGGAGATTCTGCAGACGAAACAGCAATTATTGCCGCCCTCGAAGCCGAAAAACTGCGATTGAATGAGCAGCTTCAGTTCATTGAAGCCCAGTTGGCGAATATTAGCGACGCACGACTGAAGAGCGGCTTGGCTTAACGCACACCCTTTGATCAAACATTAATTCAAGAGTCCCCCAATGATCCTAGTCACAGGCGGAGCCGGCTTCATCGGTTCGAATTTCGTTCTGCAATGGTGCGCTCGCAATGACGAGCCGGTATTGAACCTGGACGCGCTGACCTATGCCGGCAACCTGGCCAACCTGCAGTCGCTGGAAGGCAACGAGCAGCATCGCTTCATCCACGGCAACATCGGTGACGCCGAGCTGTTGAGCCGGCTCTTTGCCGAGCATCGTCCGCGGGCTGTGGTGCATTTCGCTGCAGAGTCGCATGTGGATCGCTCGATTACCGGCCCGGAAGCGTTTGTCGAGACCAACGTAATGGGTACCTTCCGTTTGCTGGAAGCTGCCCGTGCGTACTGGAACGGCCTGGATTCGGTAGACAAGGCTGCATTTCGCTTCCTGCATGTATCCACTGATGAAGTGTATGGCACGCTGGGCGCCAACGACCCGGCTTTTACCGAAACAACGCCCTACCTGCCGAACAGCCCCTACTCGGCCAGTAAGGCTGCCAGTGATCACTTGGTGCGTTCCTACCATCACACCTACGGCATGCCGGTGCTGACCACCAACTGCTCGAACAATTACGGGCCGTTCCACTTTCCGGAAAAGCTTATTCCGCTGATGATCGTCAACGCGTTGGCTGGCAAGGCGCTTCCCGTCTATGGTGATGGACAGCAGATCCGCGACTGGTTGTACGTCGAAGATCATTGCTCGGGTATTCGCCGTGTTCTGGAAGCCGGTGCGCTGGGCGAGACCTATAACATTGGCGGCTGGAACGAGAAGGCCAATATCGATATCGTGCAGACGCTTTGCGCGTTGCTCGACGAACTGGCCCCAGCCGCTACGCGTCAGGTCATCAATCAGAAGACGGGCCAGCCAGTCAGCGCCTACGCCGAGCTGATTACCTACGTGACCGACCGCCCGGGGCATGACCGCCGCTATGCTATTGATGCACGCAAGATAGAACGCGAGCTGGGCTGGAAACCTGCGGAGACGTTCGAGACAGGTATTCGCAAGACCGTGGAATGGTATCTGGCCAATCAGCCGTGGGTAACGGGTGTCATGGATGGAAGTTACCGTGACTGGATCGTGCAACAGTATGAGGTCAGCGACATATGAAAATTTTGCTGCTGGGCAAGAACGGACAGGTTGGCTGGGAGCTGCAGCGCTCTCTGGCCCCGCTGGGCGAAGTGATCGCGCTGGATCGTCAGGGTGCCGATGGCCTGTGCGGAGACCTTGCCGATCTGGAGCGCCTGACTGCCACGGTTCGTACGCTGGCGCCTGATGTGATCGTCAACGCTGCGGCCTACACCGCTGTGGACAAGGCTGAGAGCGAGCCGGATCTGGCGATGCTGATCAACGGCGAAGCGCCCGGCGTGCTCGCTCGGGAAGCTGCGGCGCTGGGCGCGTGGCTGATTCATTACTCCACTGACTACGTGTTTGATGGCAGCGGCGAAGCGCAGTGGCACGAGGACGGGGCTACCGGCCCGTTGTCGGTCTATGGCCGTAGCAAACTGATGGGCGAGCAAGCCATTAAGGCCAGCGGTGCCAAGGCGTTTGTACTGCGCACCAGCTGGGTGTATGCGGCGCGCGGCCATAACTTTGCCAAGACCATGCTGCGTCTGGCCGCCGAGCGTGAGTCGTTGAACGTAGTGGCAGACCAATACGGCGCACCGACCGGTGCCGAGTTGATCGCCGACGTGACTGCGCAGATCCTGCATCGAGTGCGCGTCGATCAAAACCCTACGGCACTGGCTGGCGTCTATCACCTGGCCGCAGCCGGTGAAACGTCGTGGCACGGCTTTGCCCGGTTCGTTCTGGAGCACGCCGCACGTAATGGCGCAGCACTGAAAGTATCGCCCGACCAGATCGGCGCGATCCCTACGGAAGCTTATCCACTGCCGGCACCGCGTCCGCACAATTCCCGGCTGGCTTTGGGTAAACTCGAAACCGCTTTTCAATTGAAGATGCCGCCCTGGCAACAAGGCGCACAACGCATGCTGGATGAAATTCAGCGCTAAGGACTCTCATGGCTCGTAAAGGAATCATTCTGGCTGGTGGCTCGGGTACCCGTTTGCACCCGGCCACGCTCTCTGTCTCCAAACAGTTGTTGCCGGTGTACGACAAGCCGATGATCTACTACCCGCTGTGCACGCTGTTGCTGGCGGGGATCCGTGACATTCTGATCATCTCCACCCCCCAGGACACGCCGCGCTTCTCGCAGTTGCTGGGCGACGGCAGCCAGTGGGGCCTGAACCTCAACTACGCAGTGCAGCCAAGCCCCGACGGCCTGGCTCAGGCCTTTACCATCGGCGCAGACTTCATCGGCAACGACGCATCGGCTCTGGTGTTGGGCGACAACATTTTCTACGGCCATGACTTCCAGTCGCTGCTGCTCAATGCCAGCAACCGCGAATCGGGTGCCTCGGTTTTCGCGTATCACGTGCAGGATCCCGAGCGTTATGGCGTGGCCGAGTTCGACGACAGCGGCCGAGTGCTGTCGCTGGAAGAGAAGCCCAAAGTTGCCAAGTCGAACTACGCCGTTACCGGCCTGTACTTCTACGACAATCAGGTAGTTGACCTGGCCCGCCAACTGAAGCCCTCCCCACGCGGCGAGCTGGAGATCACGGATCTCAACATGCTTTACCTGGAGCAAAAGCAGCTGCACGTCGAGATCATGGGCCGTGGCTACGCCTGGCTGGATACCGGTACACATGACAGCCTGCTGGAAGCCGGTCAGTACATCGCCACGCTGGAAAAACGCCAGGGCCTGAAAGTCGCCTGCCCCGAGGAGATCTGCTACCGTGCAGGCTGGATCGACGCGGCACAGCTTGAAAAGCTTGCCCAGCCGCTGATCAAGAATGGCTACGGCCAGTACTTGAGGAATGTCCTCAAAGAAAAGATATTTTGATGCCCCCCTCCTCGCAGGCATGACGTCGCGACGATCGTGCAGGCCTTGAACACCCGCAACGGTGGAAAGCAGCGTTGATAGACGCAGCTTTCCACCGTGAGCAACTTTCAACTATCAACGATAAACGCTTGGCTCATCCCCCGGAGCGGCACTGGGGCTAAAAGCAGTGCAGCGCCATGTAGTTTAAAATCCGCCATGACCTATGCTGTTTAAAGGCCTGTGAAGCGGCCACGTGGACATGACTATACTTTATGGAGACGCCTGAGAAAATGAATGTCCATGAGCCGAGGTTCAATATCTCGACCTGTGCCACGTACGCCACTATTTTTGTATTTATGGCAACGGCACTGGCCATAGTGATATATCTATTCACCGGCCCCAATCAGATTCTATATTGGAAAAGCGATTACGCCATCTTTTTAATAGACATGTTTCACGCGTCGCAGTTTAGCCAGGAGATTGGCATATCGTCGCGGTTTGGCTGGGCGCATCCGGGCCCGTTCAATTATTACATGCTGGCTCCCTGGTACTGGCTTTTTGGCGAAAAGGAAGCAGGTCTGATACTGGGAACCTTCCTCTATAACCTGGGCTTCATTGCGGGATCCACGTGGGCAGTGTCAAGGATCAGCGAGAGAAACACGGCCGCTTTGTTTCTGACCACAGTAATCCTCTATTCATCCGTCGCGTTAGGGGCAAGGGTTTTTCTCGACGTACTTCTGCCTTATTCAACAATATTCCCCTGGGTGTTTGCCCTAAGCCTTTCCCTTGCGGTCATACTGAAACACCGTTACTTCATCCCCCTGCTCGCATTGGCACTGAGTTGTGTCACACAAATGCACATCGCATTCTGGCTGCCCGCTGCCATACTGGGACTGAGCACATTGGCAGGCTCGATGTTAAACAAGAGGCCTGAGCGAACGGAAATACTGTTATGGGTGGCTGCCGCATTTTTATTCGCAATCACATGGATACCGCCCCTCCATGAGCTGCATAACATCTCGAAAATTTTCGAATTCTTCACATCAAGACCTCGCGCTGATCACACACTTCCCGAGGCCGCGCATGCGCTTGCCGTTCTGATGGGAGAGCCCATGCGAGGGGCGACGTTGAGTTATGGGGCAGAGCAGCCGGGAGGCTTGTCACTGTATCTGGGATCACTGGCCATCACAGCCTCGATGCTCTGTACCCTGGTGGCGCGGAGAAACAACAACAAACCTGCGTTGATACTGGGCTGCCTGATCCTGATTCAACTTGTAACCTATCTGTATGCGTTATCAAAAATGGCAGGCCCCATTCTGCATCACAGCATCACATTCATCCCGATGATCAGTATATTTATCGTGCTGCAAGCCCTGCTGCTTATCAACGGCACGCCCCCGAGCACGCGTGTAAAAAACGCGCTTGCTTTATCAGGCAGCCTGGCCAGTCTGGTGTTCATAGCCACGCATTACCAGCAGATGACCCAGTCTGTTGTCATCGCTAAAACACCGGACCAGCACATATCGCGCTTGTCTACAGATCTTGAAGAAGCCATGCATCGCTGCACCGGCACGCCAACCATTAATATGAATCACTCCCTCTGGGAGCCTGTCATGGGTGCAGTGTCCGTGGCGTACCGAAGTGGACAAGCCTTTAGCATCACGCCGTCATTCTGGTCGATTGTATTTGGATGGCGCGTTCCGACAGAGCCTACCCAGTGCGTGATAAGTTTTACCCAACAACATGATCGCATTGTTGTCGATATCAACGATTACGAGAAAATCGGTAAGGTCGACGGATTGCCGGTTGTCAGTCTCGATACGTTGACATTCGAACAATACGGGACGGCGCTTTTCGACAAGGGACGTTTACGCGTCTCTTCCGATTCGTTCACTGACGCCGGTTTTGTGTCCCAGGAACTGACGCTGCCAGCGGGAGCGTACCGATTACATGCGACTCTGGATTCATCAGCCCTTTCTGAAAAACCCGGCAGCAATGCAGGGCATCTTTCATTTCATGGCAAGGGCATGATCTATGCGATAACACAAGCCACTGCTGCACACCAACCCATCACGGCCTACTTCAACTCGGATGGAAAACCGTTCAGGCTATCGTTTGGATTGGGCGGATGGTCTACCGGGAAAGGGTATGTTCAACTGAACAGTCTGGGAATTGAGCTTTTAGAGCAGCAGTGAGTGAAAAAAACCACACCGCCCGGCAAGTGACTGTCGGGCGACATAGGACTGATTTCGCACTAACCGTAACACGGCTTCATTTAAAAGTGACAGCCCTCACAAATACACTCAAGGAGCGTGCATCTTCACTCATACCCAATTGTTGGGGAGAGATCGAATCCGGTGTCGAAAATGTGATAACCATCTTATCGCTGCTCAGAGGCGGCAATTTAATTTCTGTTGCCGTACCTGCCGGATTGGTCAATACCGAACTGTATTGCTCCACACCATTGACGAGTACCTTCACCGCTTGCTTGGGATGCTGAGGGCTCACAAACGGACGCCAGTCTATAATCATTACCGTTGGGGGCTGAGGGTCGACGATACAGTTAAGCTCGGCGCTTTTTCCTACGACCCATGTCCCAGCATTTTCTGCTGAACCAAAGCCCTTCAACCTACGTGGATCAACTAATCCATTTGTTGAGAAGTCGACATGCCCGCGGCAGTAGCTTGACTCGTTTGCCCGCTCCGACAAACATTGTGCGCTGGCCACTGACACACCGGCACCCGAGGACGTCCGGCATTCCTTCGTGTCATACCTCTTGACGCCGCTGGTTGTAATGACGTGACTGTAATTAGCGTAGTTCTGCAACGCGTTAGCGATGAGCACATCCGATATCGCCAGTTCTCTCTGTGTTTTGAAAATAGAGATAGAAAACAGGTAGTCGAAAATGGGCGATCTGCCTTCCAGCCCGATCACCACGTTATTTTCTCCATTCTCGGTAGCCGGTAACTGTAACGCTAATGCGTCCAGTTTTTTCTCCAGCTGCACCAGGTCCGAGAGATCGTATGATTCCAGCGTCAGTATTGAAGCGTTGAAAACAGCATAAAAGCTGACGGCGACAAACGCAGCGTGAACCAACGACTCTCTGTTCGAGGTGTCCGGATCCTCAGTCGTTTTACGACAAAACGCAAAACCCAACAGAATCGCAAGCGAGACAAAAAGATGGCTGACGATGCCAAATACATATTTCTTTACAGCGTAGTCCGAGCCCATTCCAAACTTGACGAGTACCATTTGCAGCAGGCAGAGGCAAGACACCGCCCCACCATAGATAGCAAGGTACTTTACAGCCGGATAGCCCAGCATCGACCTGTTCTTGACGTGAAGTATCAACAGCACCAGCGAAAGAATAATACCCAGCACACACAACGTCGCGACGCCGGTCGGATAGGTAATATTGAAAAAGCTTAATGAGCCGTCATTTTCTGAAATTTTTCTCATTGAAGAAAAGGCGGGATTTAAAACAACCCCCGCCAAGGCCACAACGGGAATCAGAAGGCTGGCTACGGCAGCCGCAACGCTGAGCTTCTTGTCAAGAAAGTCTGAGTAGGCGTTAAACAGTACCAGGCCAGCCAATAAACCAAGCAGTTCCAGGGTCGGCAGCAAATGAACGCCCGTGTTGAGGGCGATGACGCCGATCAAAAAGACATACGCCGTGCCTCTGCCCCTGCGCACCTCAAGAAACACAGCGACAGCCATGCCAAGAACAGCGACGGCCTGACCGACTAATTGGGAGTAAAAATAGTTACCGACTATCTCCGCACCGTGTACGTCGAAATGGAAGACGTACCGATTGACTAAAAGCAGTAGAACAAGCGTTAACGTGGAAGCCCTCGCCACACGCCTGGGCAGCGTGTTCAGCATATAGATGAAGCCGCCCCAGAGGGCGGCCAGCGACAGCAAAGAGACGACCTGCAGCCCCAGGAATGTCGAGTGCAGCGGCCAGCCGACTATCGCAGCCATTACATGGCTGAGCCTGGGGTAGTAATTCATCTCTCCCAGCGTAGGATCGTTTGAGTTTACCAGGTTAAAGTTTTCAGCTATCCGATAGGCCAAGGCATAGTGATGTGCCAGATCAACGGATTGACTTCTCAGCACATCAATATGTGACACCAGCAACCACCCTGTTACCAGCAGCAGCGTGTAGCAGAACAATCGCGACGGTAATAGTTGCATTCGATTCACTCAGACGATCCCTTTCCGGTTAGAGCTTTTGGGCGATCAAACGACCTTCGCGAATCGCGTAGTTCGTTCCCCGGTCCTCTGGATAAATCTGAGCCATCGTCGAAATCAACGCATTATCGAACGGTGTAGAGGCATCAGGTACGTACTGAGAGTAATTACGCTCGGTCACCGGCTGAGCATACTCGGAGCGCCAGACCTTGAAGTCGACAACCCACTCTTTCTCGAAATGAGGGAACATCCGCTTCAGGTGTGACAGGGCGAAATCAAGGTACTCATCATCACTGTAGCCCCAGACCGGATCTTCAGTGGCCAGGTAGCGAGACAGGTAGGCGATGTGAGTGCCCTTGTAATTTTCCGGCGTGTCAAAGTTTGTGTGCTCGATAACACCCACAAACGGGAAGCCCGGGTCATTGACGTTGAGCCAGTAGGTATCTGACAGGCTGTGCTTCAGGCGCAGCACCAGGCACATGTTGCCCAGGTATTTGACCCTGCGCAATTTCGCCAGCCATGCATCGTCTGCGGAGTTCTGAAACATGTCCGCAATCAATGGAAACGAAGGCGTAAACAGGAACTTGTTACCTGCCACGTCACCGTCGTCGGTGGTCACGGCAGTGACTTGTTTACCTGCGGTCACCAGCCCGGTGACTTTGGAATTAAAAATCACTTCACTGCCATTCGCACGAATTGCCGACACGAGCGCTTCCGCCAGGCGTCCGAAACCGCCCTTGAAGTAAGCAAGCTCTTCGCCGCCCTTGTCGTTGCGCGTGCTGCCGCGCAATACCAGCTTTTTCCACATCCAGACGGCGTTGACGGCCTCTGCGTAGACGGAGAACTTGGAGTTGATCAGCGGCTCCCAGACCACTTTGTAAACTGACTTGCCGCACATGCCTTCCAGCCATTCGCGGATACTCAGATGTTCGATCGTCTTCCAGTCCTTGATACGGCGCACTTGAAAAACAAGAAGCCCGAGACGTATGCGATCTACCAGGGACAGCGCCTTGAAGCGAAGCAAATCCAGGGGAGTGGAAAGTTTCCACATTCTGCCATTGAAATACATGCCGGTTCGCGTAGGGAGGAGAATGACATCGCCTTCCAGCCCCAGCTCCTTGACCAGCTCCGGCACAAAGACGTCGTTATTGAACCAGTGGTGATAAAACTTCTCTACACGGACGCCATCATTGAACTCGAAGATCCCGGCCAGACCGCCGGGTGTGGAGTCTGCTTCAATGACTTTTACTCGCTTGCCCTGTTTTGACAGCACGTAAGCAGCCGTGAGGCCTGTGAAACCAGCCCCTACAATCACCACATCATAGTTATTCATTAACATTTACCAGTATAGAGTTTTTCATGGTTATGTCCGCGCTGCCTTGAATAGCGCAGGCCGCGACCATATCGCCAATGCTCCAACAATCGTCGTTGGTAGCCAGAGGGCCAGATGTACAATTATCGCATAGCTGCCTGCTTGAGCCGCAGAACCACCAATGAGCGTCACTGCAGTGAAAGCAGCGAGATGAAACGGACCTACATAACCGGGTGACGAAGGTGCCAGGGTGGACAGTGTTGCGATTGCCATTACCAGCAAGGCCATGAGAGGACTCGCGCTCAGGCCCAGCCCCATCAACGCAAAGTAAAACAAGCCTGCCTCACCCGCCCACACAAGCACTGACAACCCCAGCATCGCGCCAAGCACGCGAGGACGCGACATCACTTCGAAACTCTCGAAAAGTCCTCCGACAGCGTGAAATATCTGCTGCACTCTGGTGGGCTTGATCTGCTCTGACTGACTGCCCCCCAATGAATGAAACAGGCGGGCGAAGCTGCCGGAAAAGAAAAATCCGATCGTCAGCGCCATACCGCCCAATACGGCAAGAACGACAGCCGTCTGGCGGAGTGCCGGAGGCACTTCCACCGTTTGTATGGCAAGTACGCCGAGCGCCAGACAGGCCAGCAGAGTGACCAGGTCTATAAGTCTCTCCACCACCAGACTGGTTGTCGCTGCGGTCTTGGTAACCCCCATGGCATAAGGAAATACCAACGCGCGCACAACGTCGCCCAACCGCAACGGCAATACATTGTTGAGCGCGATAGCGCCCAGAAAAGGCGCCGCACAGTTCCTGAATCCTACGCGGGTACCTGTCGCCGAAAGCATTACAGACCATCGAAAGATACGAACGGAATAGCCGAAGGCGAGCGATAGAACTCCCAGTATCAGGTAGCGCCACTGGAAATGCTCAAGGGCCTCCATGACCTCCGAAAACTTCACCAGACGAAAAATTGCGATAAGGCAAATGAGCGTTATGCCCCCGCCAATCACGTGTTTTATCCAGCGCCTCTCTTTCGTCTGCTGCGTCTGTGTCATGTCTGTCTCAAATCCGCCAAGGGGCATTGTTGGTCGCCCACAAAGCTTCCAGTTCGCGCTTGTCGCGCAAGGTGTCGCACGGCTGCCAGAAGCCGGAATGCTGAAAGGCACACAGGTGGCCATCTTTGGCAAGGTTGGTTAGCGGCTCACGCTCCCAGGATATGCTGTCGCCGTCGATGTACTTGATAACTTCCGGTTCCAGTACAAAGAACCCGCCATTGATCCAGCCGATTTCATCGGCCGGCTTTTCAGAAAAGCTGGACACGTTGTTCTCTGCATCGATATTGAGCACGCCGAAACGTCCAGGCGGCTGCACCGCAGCAACCGTTGCCAGTTTTCCATGTTGACGGTGAAATGCTATTTCTGCACTGATATCAATATCTGAGAGGCCGTCACCGTACGTGAGGCAGAAGGTTTCGTTGTTCAAATAAGGCGCCACGCGCTTGAGGCGGCCACCGGTCATGGTTTCAGCACCGGTATCGACCAGCGTAATCTTCCAGTCTTCGGCCTGGCTGTTCAGAATTTTTTGATCCCCGGTCGCAAGATCGATGGTCATATCTGACATGTGGTTATAGTAGTTGGAGAAAAACTCCTTGATCACATAGCCCTTATAACCCAGGCAGATGACAAAATCCTTGATGCCGTGGTTCGCGTACGAACGCATGATGTGCCAAAGCAAAGGCTTCCCGCCGATCTCCACCATGGGCTTCGGTTTGGTGTCCGATTCTTCCGCGATGCGAGTTCCCAAGCCACCGGCCAAAATTACAGCTTTCATGCTTTCTCCTTATAACTTGAGATCGGAATGTTCGAAATTCAGACTTTGCTGGATGACTGCAATGGGGTCTGCGCGCAGCACAAGGTAAATACGCAGCAAGTATTCACCGATGATCCCCAACAAAAAAGAGTTCAGTCCTATGCCGAACAGCACCAGAATATGAATACTGGCCAGGCCGGGCGGCAACTCAGGGTGGAACAGGCGCAGCAATACATAATACAGCGCGCCTAACACGCTGACCGCCAGAATCAACACGCCGACAAACGAAGCCGTGCGCAACGGCACCGTTGAATGGTTGAAAACAGCGGTGAGCCCCAGCTGAAGCAGTCGACTGAGGTTAAACTTGCTCTCGCCGGCGATACGCGCATCCCGATCGTATGGGATGCCCGTCTGGTTAAAGCCAATACCGGCGATCATTCCCCTCAAATAAGGATTGGCCGTCTTGGTCTTCAGCAGTACGTCGACGACTTTCCTGTCGATCAGTCGAAAGTCGCCCACGTCACGCGGAATAGGGTGTTCGCTGACTTTGTCGATTGCCCAGTATCCCAATCGACGGAAGTTGTTCAGCAGCCAGCCTTCTGGCCGTTTGCGACGTACGCCATACACAACCTCATGGCCTTCCTGCCAGCGAGCAAAAAACTCCTCGAGCATCTCGGGAGGGTCTTGCAGGTCGGCGTCAATTTGCATCACTGCATCGCCTTTCGTGTGCATGTAATTGGCAAGAATAGAGCGCTGAAAACCGTAATTCCGGGAAAAACGTATTGCCTTTACTCTTGTATCTTTGGCCGCAAGTTCTGCCAGCATCGCCCACGTATTGTCATCCGAATGATTATCTGAAAAGACAAACTCCAGATCACAACGGTCTTTCATCTTGGTGGCAAGAGCGTCCAGCCTACGGTACAGGGCTTCGATGTTTCCCGACTCGTTAAGCACCGGGATCGAGATCGATACCAGTGGCCGCTTGCCTGACGTTAAATTTTCCATAAAGAACTCTGCACTCAGGCGTTTATCTGCATTTTCATATAATCAACCACCGAACCCAGGCAGTCGCGAAACACCATCCCCTCCAGCACATCCGGCCGTTCAAAAACATGACCGAAGTTTTCCTGGGCAGGCTCAGGCAATGCGCCCAGGCGGAGGAGATGAGACTTACCGAACGCTTCGAAGATGGCCCCTGCCAAATCCCTGAGGCTGACAGGCTTGCCATGACTCAGCTCAACGACACCCTCGACATGATTGTCCACCAGAAACCTGATGGCGGCCGCATCGTCCATAACATGGTGGTACTCGCGCAATTGCCGTCCCTGCGTCATATCAAAAGGGGTGCCCTCACGCAGGGCGCTCAATATCTGCCCAAGAAACATGAAAGGGCTGGGTTCCGCAGCACCGTAAAGTGTATGGATACGTATGTGCGTCGGCTTGCGCCCCTCGACAACATTCTCGACGAACTGACTCAGCATCAGTTTGCTTTGCACGTACGCATTCGATACGGGCGTGCGCTCCATTGCCGTCCCGAACGTCACGACGTGAGTGCCCAAGGGGGCGACAGCGGCAATAATATTTCGCGGCAGCAAAAAGTTTACGTCGTGTAACTGCGTTGCAGGCAGTCGAGGATCAAGCAACCCGGAACAGATGTACACGACAGAGCTTTCAGGCGCCTGTGCCGAGAAGTACTCGGCAATCGCGGCTGGCGAATCAGGTGCGGCCCAACGCTCATAGACAGCCCGATCAACGCAAACCACTTGATCCGATGGATACTGCCCGGCGATCGCCTGTCCCAGTCGTCCGCGGCTGCCTATGATGAAGATCATTCCTGAATGCCCGCTCGCCACCCATTGATTTGAGCGAGGGTAATGTCCCGTGCACATCCAGGGCTGGCGTAGAAATCCCGGTACCAGGATGCTGTTTTTTCTACCACCTCTTCTGTGTTCCATACCGGAATCCAGTTCAGCTGATTCCTCGCAATGGAACTGTCCAGAGCCAACGCACCCGCCTCAGGCAACGGGTTGTCCATGAATTCAAGATTAGGACGCTGCCAGTCGGCACTCATCAACTCAAGAACATCTCTGACTGAGTACTGCTTCAGCTCTTGAGGGCCAAGGTTCCATGCCTTGGCAACCCGGGCCGGGTTTTCGGACAGCAGTCCGGCGAGAATGACGAGGTAGCCGTGAACAAGCGCCAGAACATGCTGCCAAGGCCGGGTGGCATCGGGATAACGCAGGGTCATGACTTGCCCTTCGTTTACGGCCCGCACGAAGTCAGGGATAAGACGGTCTTCGGACCAATCGCCACCCCCAATGATGTTGCCGCCTCTGGCAGTAGCAACCGCAGGTCCCAGCCCTTGGGAGAACGGGTAGGAGGCAGCATAGCTCTGGATAATCATCTCGGCAGCGGCTTTTGATGCGCTGTAAGGATCTTTGCCACCCAGCGGATCGTTCTCACGATACGGCCATGCCCATTCGTTGTTTTTATAGACTTTGTCTGTCGTTACACAAAGCACGCCGCGCACGCTCTTCACCAGCCGTGCGGCCTCCAGAACGTGCGCCGTTCCCTGAGCATTGACCATGAAGGTCTGCACGGGCTCGCGGTAGGACCTGCGAACGAGAGGTTGAGCGGCCAAATGCAGGATCAAATCCGGCTGGAAAGCTTCAACGGCCTGCAGCAGTTTTTCGAAGTCGCAGATGTCACCCAGCACACTGGTGACATCGTTTTCCAGCCCGATCTCTTCAAAAAGAGAGGGTCTGGTTTCAGGGGCAAGCGAATACCCCGCAACCTCAGCACCGATAGACGTTAGCCAAAGACATGCCCACCCCCCTGTGAACCCGGTATGACCGGTGACCAATACCTTTTTCCCGGCCAGGCTGTCTTCGAACTTGAGTCTGGATGTCATTTTCCTACGCCATCGGTGTTGTGATAATAACTCGTCCCTGATCAACAACGACCAGGGACATGGACAATAAAATCAGCCGTCAAGAATACATGGCTATCACGGCTTTGTGGAGATAAAGGGCACGGAAGTGCCCGCTAGCCCGCCGGAAGATGTCGAAATTTGCCAATGCTAAAAGTCACGGTGACTTTCCAGGCCACCGATGCAACAGTCATTCGCATTTTGAGCACCCGGCTCACAGGTGAACGATCCAGGATTCAACCTGGAAGGCACCTCTCGCATTATTTCGTTATCTCGCCGAGAAGCTGTTGTGCACTTTCTTCCCATGTCAGCCACGGCATTGTTACTGATGCAGGGTGCTCGCCAAGGTCAAACAGCTGCAGCCAGGCCAGAACTGCGGAAGCCAGGTCGTCAGCGCCCATGCCCTGAAAATAAAATGCATGCTCGCCGGCAATTTCCCTGAACACGGGAAGATCACGAATGATCATCGGCATGTGATGCTGAGCCGCTTCAATCAGTGGCAGGCCAAATCCTTCACCTTCTGATGCCGCTATCAGGCAAGTCGAAGCCGAATAGATCTTTTCGAGGTATTCGTCGCTGATACCTTCCAGCCAGAAAAGCCTGTTGTCCTTTTCAGGATGTTTCTCGAGGCGCACAACAAGTTCATCGACAAGCCAGCCTCTTTTGCCGACGATCACCAGATTGATATCCTGGCCTTGCTCCCACAGCGCTTCAAAAGCAGCCAGTGTCTGTGCATGGCCCTTGCGCGGCTCAATGGTGCTTACCATCAGAAAGCTCGGTTTTTGCGCCAAGCGTGCCAACAGGTCCCATGCATCATCAGGTAAACCTGCTGAAGGCATGCTGTTGTCGATATCGGCGCCCAGGTGGAAGCTTTTAACATTCGGCTTGTTGCCGGCACACTTGTCTGTGTTGTCCGCGAGCCATTGCCTGAGTTCGTCTGCAACCGCGCCTGATATGCAAATCAGGTCGCTCGCGACCATGCTGATCTTCTGCAGCCAGTCGTTGAACAGCTCGGCGTTCGGTGCGACCCACCAGTCAGGACGGTGAAACAGCAGCAGGTCATAGACGATATAGCTGACCTGCACACCCATCTGACGCATCTGGCTGTGCAGGGGATAAAGTTGACTCGCCAGATGCATGTTCAAGTCCAGGGACAAATAAATGTCATCCTGAGCAAAGTCGATAATGGCGTCGGTCGCTTCGGGAAACTCCGCGTATATGCGCGACGCGAAGGCGTTGGCGTAGTAATACTGTCCGTCCGCGTAGTAGATAGGACGAACGTTGAGACCTGCGGGCTGCTTGTTCAGAAACTCATGGAGCAGGCTTCGCACAACGCGTTGAATGCCTGACTTGGCATCACTGTGAACAATACTGGATACGTCGAGCAACAGCTGCCGATGCTCGGCCCCTACGAAATCGAAAGCGATGCTTTTCGCGATCTGGAACAGCTCGATATCGGTAGGGACGGTATCGGAAAGCGAAATCAGGCGTTCCAGCAATTCGACAGCGGGGTCAGCTTGATCAGACACCTGCTCAGTAACCGGCGAATGCCTGAGTTCAAGCGCGGCGAAGGCTTTCTTGGCTGATTCGTCCCAAGAGAACTTCGTGCACTGCTCTCCTGCATTGGCAAGCAATCTGGCACGGAAGCCTTCGTCTTCCAGGCCTTCGATCATTTTCCCCGCGATGGACTTGACCGACAGCGGATCAAACAACGCGTCGGCAAAGCCGATGACTTCTGGAACACTGCTGCAGTTGGAACCGATAACGGCGGCACCGCATGCCATCGCTTCCAGCACCGGAAGACCGAAACCTTCGTGCGTGGACGGGAAAACAAACAGTTTGGCCAGCGAATACAGGGCAATCAGGTCAGCGTCATTGACGTAACCGGTGAGCACCAGTTCCGAAGATTTGACTCCGTATTGCTCTGCAAAAGCGAGCAGCTCCATTCTCTGCTGAGCATGCAGCTTACTGGCGATAACCAACTGATGACGGGCCTTCAAGGCGTCGGGCAAGGTGCTATAAGCCTCAAGCAACCGCGCGAAGTTCTTCCGCGGATCAAAGCCACCAGGTGCGTACAGGATGAATTCGGACTTGACGCCAAGGCGCTCAAGCATCGCTGAGCTTTTGGTCAGGTTAACTTCATCGGGAATAAACTGCTCGCCAATGGCCGCCGATATGTTGGCTATACGTGCGCGGTCAATGCCCAGGTGAGTAACCGCCTCCTGACGCGATGAGTCGGAAATGGCCAATAACGTGTCGGTTTTTTTCAACCAGTCTATTTTGCGATGGTAGTAGTCCTTAAGCTCCACAGTAGGCAGATAGACGTCTTCATTCATGAACGGAATCAGATCATAAAGAATGACGGCAGTCTGATACGCCGCAGGGATGGCGCCAACTGACGTTACCGCGTTGGCCCAGTAGCCTTCAAACAGGCTGCTTACCAATACGACGTCTGGCTTGAGCGTGGCCAGAAAGGATTCACGCACCACTTCGGATGCCCGCGCTACCCAAGGCGTGGGATTAGCATCGCTGGGCATATCAAATATGCGGATTCGGCTTTCTGGAATAAGCCCGGAAAACGCGGCCCTGATGTCGGGAATACTCTCCGACATGCAATTGTTGAGTGCTAGCCAGATTTCATGCTCGCCAGCATTACGCGCCATGGCTTGCGCCAAGGAAAGAGAGTAGCGACCAATACCGCGAAAGCGACTTTCAGACTGAGCGCCTTGTAGATCAATGACGATACGCATTAACGGTTTTCCTTGCGCTCAAAAGCCAGCTTCAAATCAGAATAGACACGCGCCACTCTTGGGCTTGCAGTCGGAAAACCATCATCAGATGCCTCTGTTGCCGATATAACAGGGCTCACTTCATGAGGTTGAGGCTGAATAATCCCATGACGCAAGGCAAACTGCCTGACGCTGTTGAACAGGTTGGGGTATGAGCGGGCCTTGTTGGCCAAACGGGTCCGCAGGCCAGGCCTGTTCAAAACAAAACGCAAGGAACGAGCCAGCACAGAGCGCGTAACGCGCCTGGCCACACTCATCGGCAACCTTGCTGCTGTGCCGGTAAGCTTGGCAGAACGGCGTAATGGCCGGGTGAGGCGCCACGATTTACTGTTCTCAAGTTGAGCGATATGCGCTTCGTAAGCAGTCGCTTTGAGCCACCAATTGTGCGCGTTGATTAGCGAATCGTTCAGGCGAACATGAAGGTCATGTAGTTCCTGGTGCTCGGCTTGCGCAGCAGATGTCTTGTTGGCAGTTGCGCCATGTTGTAACTCGTCTAGCTGTGTTTGAACATGCTGCAGCGCTGAAAGCGCCTGACCCAAGCGTACTTCGGAGTCACGGGCTCGAAGCTGAGCAGCCTCCTGGTGCAACTGAACATTGTGAAAGCGTGACTCGGCCAGCTCTGCACGTAGCGTCGCCTCGCGTATCTGGGTTTCCAGATCGTCGTTTTCTTCCAGTGCACGCACAGCGGTCTCGAGGTACTGACCGTGTTGCATAACCTGATTCAGTTGCTCACGAACCTCGGCGTATTGCTCACGTACCTCGGTATATTGCTCACGCAACTCAACATGTTGCTGATGCAATCCTACGTGCTGCTCACGCAATTCAGCATTGGACGCATGGGTTTGCTCTACCCAGCCAGCCACCTGGGCGTCGTAACGACGCGACAACGACTCGAGCGAAAGGCCATATTCTCGACCGAAGACAGTATCGAATTTATCCAGTTGCTCAGGCGGTGCACCTTTTTGCGCAACAATCGCGTAATCCGGACTCACGCCGTGCAGCACGCTGAACAAATCGACGGGACCACCCTCTGCGAGCTCGGCCGACTCTTGAAGGCGAAGCAACTGGGTACGGCTGAACTGAGAGTACTCAGCCAGAAAACTCAATAGCAGGTGCGGTATAGGGCAGTTATGCGTAGGGTCCAGATAGAACGTCTGCGTGCCGACCACCAGATTTTCAGAGTTAGGCGTCTCCAGAATCAGCAGCCCGGCAGGCTTGAGCACACGAAGTGCCTCGGCTACCAGCACTTTCAGATCGCCAAATGGAATGTGCTCAGCGAGATGAAAGCCCGATACTACGGTCAGGCTTTCATCTGGCAAACCTTTCAGTTTTTCCAGCGCGTCAATGTTTTCAACCGGTAGCCCTAAAGCCTTGCAGGCCTCGAGCATGCCCGTGTCCAGATCTATACCCTGCGCCTGAAACCCGTTCTGAATCAGGATTTCCAGCCATTCCCCGCGACCGCACCCCAGATCCAGCGCCAGGCGTTCCGGGTACAGTTGCTTCAACGGCTCAAGGAACGGTATGTAAACCTGCTGGCGCTCATGAATGAGTTCACGAGAGCCGCGATAGCGGTCTTCAAAAGCACGATAAAATGGAATACTCATCGGCTGCACTCCACCTGCGGTGGCAACCAGGCCATACCGACAAACTCGCTTTGGGAAATATTGACTACATTAAACACGAGCGTTAAATCCACCCATTCATAATTGCGTGATAGATGACTGTCGGTAGTATGCAGTGCCACGGCAACCGAATACGAACCCGGCCCAAGATTGGCAGTAAAGTTGAAAGCGTAATCCAGCGATTCACCCGGCTGCAGGTCGCTGACCTTGCAACCCATATGATGGGTATTTGTGCCATACACGGGCTGACCCAGTCGGTCCTTGATCAGATACCCTACTACCAGCTCAGGAATGGCACTGTTGACCTGGGCATTGATGCGCAGGGAAACAGGCTCGCCGACGGGCACATATTCAATGCGCTCACCGGCCGCGTTGTGCAGGCTTACCGGGCCTATTGTCGCTTCGCCGCTGCCAGACCGCGTCTGTACCGAACCATCTTCCAGTTCGCGCAGTTGAACCGTTGCATTCTCTTTTTCAGCGATCAGTGCGTTATAGAAATCCATGACTTCTTCAGGTTTGCCGTCTTTTATGACGGTGCCCTTTTCAAGCAGGATTGCCCGATTGCACAGGGCCTGAATCGAGCCGCGGTCGTGCGAAACGATAAGCAGCGTCGTGCCCTGCTGCTGAAACTCGCGAATGCGATCAAAGCTTTTATGCTGGAAATAGCTGTCCCCCACCGACAATGCTTCGTCGACGATGAGGATTTCAGGTCTGATCGCGGTGGCCACGGCAAACGCCACGCGCATTTGCATGCCGCTGGAATAGGTGCGCACCGGCTCGTCAAAGTAGGTGCCGATTTCGGCAAACGCTTCGATTTCCTTGATGACTTCGTCAATACGGTCAGCGTTGAAGCCCATGAGGCCCGCAGCGTGGTACACGTTCTGACGACCTGTAAGGTCAGGGGTAAAGCCCATGCCCAGCTCAAGAATCGCGGCGATACGTCCATTGACCTGCACATTGCCTTCAGTGGGCTGCAATGTACCGGTGATCATTTTCAGCAGAGTCGATTTGCCCGCGCCGTTCTGCCCGACGATACCAATGGCCTCGCCAGCCTGAATCGAGAAATTGACGTGCTTGAGGACCCAGTGCTCTTCCTTGGGTTTGGTGCTGATTCCGAACCAGCGCCCTATGCGCTGAAACTCGGACGCGTAGACGCGATAGGCCTTGCCCAGGTTCTTGACAATCAACAGGCTCATAGTACGTCCACCATTTCCGGTGCTGCGCGGCGAAACATGAACAGCCCCAACAGCATCAGGCCCACCGCAACCGCCGAAGTGACGGCCATGCTTTGCAGATCAGGTGCTCGCGCATAAACCAGCACATCGTGATAGGCGCTGACGATCGGGAACATGGGATTGATGCCCATGACGCTCTTGAACTGCTCGGGGATGATGTTGAGCGGGTACACGATAGGGGTGAACCAGAACCAGACCTGCAGCAGGATCGGGATGACCTGACCGACATCGCGCACGAAGACGTTCAGTACACCCAGAATCAGTCCGAGACCTACCGCCAGCGCCGTGACCACAAGGGTCAGCGGGATCAGCCAGAGCATTTGCCAGTGCGGCCATTGCCCCAACGCAGCGAAGACCAGCAGGATCGCCGCAAACAACAGGACATAGTTGAGCAGGCATGAGCCCGCGACAATCACCGGCAATGTAATGCGCGGAAAGCGCATCTTCTTCATCAAGTTGCCCTGATCGATGAACAGCGTCAGGCAACGACCGATGATCTCTGAAAAATAGCTCCAGGCCAGCATGCCGGCCATCAGGTAGACCGCATACGCATACTTGTTGTCAATGCCGGGCAGTTTGGCCGCCAGCACGTTGGACAGAACCAGCGCGTAGATCGCAACCTGTGCCAGCGGGTTGATGATCATCCACAGGCCACCCAGGCGGCTGCGGGCGAAACGTGCGGAAAACTCATTGCGTATAGATGAAAAGACGAATCCCCGGTAACCCCAAAGGCTTCTGAACAGCTCCAACATTGATGACTCCTGAAAAGGGTGAAGTCGCGCTTACCCTGAGTGTTCCTGTTTCGTGCAATCAATACACAAGGCCCTGCCGCAGTGCGCGGGACGCTGGTTTTAACAGGCGACGAAACGCAAAAAGCAGAAAAAGGTTTCTGGGGGCGCACTATATCGCCTTCGCTGGAATAGTCACCGTTTAGTCTTTAAATCGGCGCTTTACAGACGAATTATTCATCAATGGCACTGCAAGAAAATCATGAAATCCACATAAAAATCAGGAGATTGCAGAACACGTCCGCAGGCGTGCACTTATAGACGTCGACGAGTGGACCGGGCGCGATGATGCCTTATCGCCACATTGCTAATCGCGGCACAGCCCTGGCGCAGGCGCCCATCGGTCCCCGAATCGGCATAATATCTGCCACACAAATGGGTGCAACAGTCGTCTACACGCTTGCTAACCTGTATCATGGCACGCCTCGAATACAGCACTAGCCCCCCGTGAATAATCTGGGGCACCCGATCTTTGATGGAGTTAAAAAATCTAGCATGAAAGCAATCATTACCGGCATTACTGGTCAAGACGGCGCTTACCTGGCTGAGCTGCTGCTCGAAAAAGGCTATACCGTTTACGGCACCTACCGCCGTACCAGCTCCGTCAATTTCTGGCGTATAGAAGAGCTCGGGATCCAGAACAATCCTAATCTGCATCTCGTCGAGTATGACCTGACTGACCTGTCTGCCAGCATTCGCTTGCTGCAAACCACTGGCGCTACCGAGGTTTACAACCTTGCGGCACAAAGCTTTGTGGGTGTGTCGTTCGAACAGCCGCTGACCACTGCCGAAATCACCGGCATCGGCGCTGTCAACCTGCTGGAAGCCATCCGTATCGTCAACACCAAGATCCGCTTCTATCAGGCATCGACTTCCGAGATGTTCGGCAAGGTTCAGGCGATCCCGCAAGTAGAAAGCACTCCGTTCTACCCTCGCAGCCCGTACGGCGTGGCCAAGCTTTACGCTCACTGGATGACCATCAACTACCGTGAGTCGTACAACATCTTTGCCACCAGCGGCATCCTGTTCAACCACGAGTCGCCACTGCGCGGCCGTGAGTTCGTGACCCGCAAGATCACCGATTCGGTTGCCAAGATCAAACTGGGCCTGATCGAGTCGTTCGAACTCGGCAACATGGATGCCAAGCGCGACTGGGGTTTTGCCAAGGAATACGTCGAAGGCATGTGGCGCATGCTGCAGGCTGACGAACCGGACACCTTTGTACTGGCCACCAATCGCACTGAAACCGTACGCGACTTCGTGAGCATGGCGTTCAAGGCCACAGGCGTGACCATCAAGTGGGAAGGCGAAGCCGAGTCGGAAAAAGGCATTTGTGCTGCCACTGGCAAAGTGCTGGTTTCGGTCAATCCGAAGTTCTACCGCCCTACCGAAGTGGAACTGCTGATCGGTAACCCTGCAAAAGCCAAGGATGTCCTGGGCTGGGAGCCGAAGACCAACCTGGAAGAGCTGTGCCGCATGATGGTTGAAGCGGATCTGCGTCGTAATGAAAAAGGCTTTTCGTTCTGATGAGTATTGCCGGCAAGCGCGCACTGATCACCGGAATCAACGGCTTTACAGGCCGTTTCATGGCGAACGAGCTTGCCGCCCAGGGCTGTGAAGTCCTTGGCGTCGGCAGTCAGCCTTCTGACAGTCCCGGCTACTACCAGGTGGATCTGGCAGACGTGGCAGGTCTTCGCAAGCTGCTGGCAGACACTCAGCCGGATATCGTCGTGCACCTCGCAGCACTGGCGTTCGTCGGGCATGGAGCAGCGGATGCTTTCTATCAGGTCAACCTGATCGGTACCCGCAACCTGCTCGAGGCGATTGATGCCTGCGGCAAGGTGCCTGACTGTGTGTTGCTGGCAAGCAGCGCCAATGTCTACGGCAATGCTTCATCCGGCATGCTGGATGAGACGACTCCGCCCGCACCGGCCAACGACTATGCCGTGAGCAAACTGGCGATGGAATACATGGCGAGCCTCTGGCAAACCAGGTTGCCTATCGTCATCGCCAGGCCGTTCAACTACACCGGCGTCGGGCAGGCAGAAAACTTTCTGCTGCCCAAGATCGTTTCGCACTTCGCACGCAAGGCCAGCACCATCGAGCTGGGCAACCTTGATGTGTGGCGTGATTTCAGCGATGTACGTGCGGTTGTCAGCGCCTACCGGGGCCTGCTGGAAGCCCGTCCGGTGGGGCAGACGATCAACGTCAGCTCCGGCGTGACGCACTCGCTGCGCGAAGTGATCGACATGTGCCGGGAAATCACTGGTCAGGATATCGACGTTCAGGTGAACCCTGCGTTTGTCCGGGCCAATGAGGTCAAGACCCTGTGCGGGAACAATGCTCGTCTGCGAGCACTGGTCCACGACTGGGAGACGCCGCCGCTTCGCGAAACCCTGAGCTGGATGTTGCCTGCCGGTTGAACGGCTGGCAGTTACAAATAAGGCCTGTCTACCCTGTAGACAGGCCTTTCCTTTTTAAACACCCTCTAAAGCCCGTGGTGAAAGACTCAGCACGCATGACTGAATCAGGCAAACAATGATCAAGGTTCTTCACTTCTTCAAAACCTACTACCCGGACACTACCGGCGGGATAGAGCAGGTCATTTTCCAGCTTGCTCAGGGCTGCCGTGCGTTGGATGTAGAAAGCCAGGTGCTGACGCTGAGCCCATCCCCCTCCCCCGCTCGCCTGCAGGTCGCAGACCACCAGGTCACGCGCGTGAAGGAAAACTTCAATCTGGCGTCCACGGGCTTTTCTGCAAGCGTCTTCAGTCAGTTCAGGGAAATGGCCGCGGAAGCCGATCTGGTTCATTTTCATTTCCCTTGGCCGCTGATGGATCTGGTGCATTTCGCCACCCGTCATGGCCGGCCAACGGTGCTCAGTTATCACTCGGACATCATCAAGCAACGCACGCTTCTAAAGCTCTATAGCCCGTTGATGAACCAGTTTCTCAAACGCATGGACCGCATTCTGGTGGCCTCGCCCAATTACTTGCGGACCAGCGAAACCCTGAAGCCTTTCGCTGACAAGACCGTGGTCGTTCCTTACGGGCTGGATCAGTCGGCTTATCCGGTGGTACCGGCGCACAAACGAGCAGAATGGCAGCAGCGTGTGCCCGGCAAGTTCTTTCTGTTCGTCGGCGTGCTGCGCTACTACAAAGGCCTGCATACGTTGCTCAGCGCTCTGGAGGGCGTCGATTACCCGGTAGTGATCCTGGGTGGCGGGCCTCAGGAAGCAGAACTCAAGGAACAGGCCGAAAAACTCCAGTTGCGCAATGTCCTGTTTCTCGGCCGGCTGGACGATGAAGACAAGGCATGCCTGCTGCAGATGTGTTACGCGCTGGTGTTCCCTTCGCATCTACGCTCGGAAGCATTCGGCATCTCGTTGCTCGAGGCCGCGATGTACGGCAAGCCAATGATTTCTTGCGAGATCGGCACGGGCACGACCTATGTGAATATCGATGAAGACACCGGGCTGGCAGTGCCACCGGAAAATCCGCCGGCATTGCGCGAAGCGATGCGCCGCTTGTGGGAATCCCCGGATGAAGCCGCCGGTTTCGGAGAGAACGCGCTGGCAAGGTTTGAGCAGCTGTTCACCGCTGAACGAATGTGCGCATCGACCGTGCAGGTTTACCACGACCTGCTGAAGTGAATATCCACCATCCGTTGATGGAAAGCCCCATCACCAGGGCTTTCCATCAACAGCAACGCCTCACGCCAAGCGAAACCGCGCTGTATTGTCGTTCAACGCCCGACTGCCCTGACTCAACGTATCCGCCGCCTGATTGACCGCTCGTGCACCTTCCAGCAAGCGCCCGGCTGCCTGATCGACCTGCTGGATGTTGCTGCTGACTTCGTCGGCAGTCGATGCCTGCTCTTCCACCGCCGTCGATATCTGCGCCAGCGTATCGGTAACGCCCTGCACTGCCGTAGCGATTTCGCCCAGTCGGATGCCCAGACCGGTTACCGATTGTGCGTCGTTGACCGCTTGTCCGCAGGCCGCCTCCATCAGGTTAACCGCCTGAGTCACGGTGGAGCGCAAGCTGTCGACCGTGCCGGCAATCTGAGCGGTCGAAGCCTGAGTACGTTGCGACAGGCTGCGCACTTCGTCGGCAACCACCGCGAACCCGCGCCCTTGCTCACCCGCCCGCGCCGCCTCGATGGCCGCGTTGAGCGCCAGCAGGTTGGTCTGTTCGGCGATGCCGCGAATGGCGTCCACCACCGATTGAATCTGCTGGCCCTGATCACTGACCCTGCCCAGCGCCGCGGCGGTATCGGTCAGACGCTGGTTGAGCTGCTGGATACTGTCGGTGGTGCGCTGGCTGTCCTGGCTGCTTTGCTCGGCAATGCGGCGGGTCTGCCTTGCACTTTCGGAGGCCTGTTCACAGCTTCTGGCAACACCCTGGGAAGTGGCCGCCAGCTCAGTGGCCGCCGCCGCAATCTGGCTGATCTGCTGTTGCTGGTCCTCGACTTCGGTCAGCGTCCCGCTGGACTGAGCATTCAGAGTCAGCACGGCGTCGCCGACGCGTACGGTCTCTTGGTTGACGCCCAGCAGGCTTGTACGTAACTGCACGACCGCAACATTGAGTGCCCTGCTGATGGCGGCAAGCTCGTCACGCCCCTGCACGGCCACTTCGACACATAGATTGCCGTCACGCAGGGACTCAGCCAGCGTGGTAATGCCGCGGGCGCTGTTGCGAATTGAAGATTGCAGACAGGCAAACAGATAGATCGCCATGACCACCAGCACACAAAAGATGAACGCCAGCGGAATGAACTCCATATTGGAGGTTTCATGGTAATAATCGAGGCGTCCATTGAGCGCTTCGAGCGATTGCCTGCGCAGATCCGACGTACTGCCGGTCAGGGTATCAATGCTCTTTTCGAACTCTTCCGGTTTGAGTTTGATGCTGCCGCCGAAAACGCCGTCGTCAAGAACCTTCAGCTCGGTCTCCAGCACTTGTTTGACCGCTGCGTACTTGTCGGCCCAAGGTTGCAACTGTTCGGGGAGTTTGGAGAGCAGCAGGCTGGCAGCCTTTTGCATCTGGTCCTTGGAATCATCGATACGGCCGCGAAGATCGCGCATCTGCAGTCGGCTCTGCAAGCTGAACTGGCCCGCGGCTACTGACGTCTGCCCGACGCTCGACAGGCGACCGATACGCTCGATCAGGTCAGGCACCTGCTGGGTAGAAAGTTGCATGAGCATGTAAGTTTCAAGCCAAGGGTCAAGAATCAACCCGCTGTCCATTGCGATCTGTTCGCGCAGCGCCTGAACCAGGTTCAGCACTGTGGTGAACCGGTCATAACCATCAGGCCACCAGCCAACCGTGCGCAATGACGCAGTATCCAGCCCCGTCACCGCCGCCTGAAGGGCCTTGAAGCGGTTCATCGTATCGGCCGGGGCGTTTTCGCGCTTCAGCGCGGCATCGACGCCTTCCAGCGCTTTGGTGATACGCGGGATGCCGGCATCGACATTGACCATCGCAGCCTTCGCAGCCGGCGTCGGCTCGCGCAGGATGTCGGCAGCTTTCCAGCGTGCGGCATGGTCGCGCTGCGCGGACAACTCGATATTCAGATCATCAAGCGCCAGGAGCTGACGCACGCCTGATTGCTCGCCGGAAATGACATCGAGCTTGTTGCTGTATTCCTTGGTGATGACCCATGCACTGCCCGCCAGAGGCAACATGAACAGCAGGAACAAGACCTGAAACTTGCGAGCAAAACCAAAATGTCCCATCAGGCGCATGCCTGGTGACAAAAGACTGTTCATGTCCTGCGACTCCCCGTGAACACCGGCCAGATCTGAACAAACAGAGGCGATGCTTTTTTTAAAAACGCTAACAGCAAAATGCCATGTTCTTGTTTCAATGGCGATACATGTCGCCTCACATTGGTACGAAAAGCGCAGCTGACGACTGGTTTTCACACCCAATGGCCCGGCAATTGACGTATCACCGACACTTAAGCAAAAACCGGACCGCATGCGAGACCGGAAGATGCTTTTACAGCAGCAAATTATTCACCCCGGATAAACCACTGAAAAAGTAAACTTTGAACACACCGACTGACTCTGCCTTAGCCGCACCCTCGTCAAGGAGGCTTTTTCATGATCACTCCGCCCGCCTCGCCCCGCATCGCTACGCAACCGTCCAAGCCTCAACTGAACGCCGGCCAGAAGAAATTCAACGCGCTGATGGAAAAGCTCGATACCCGGCGCAAACTGCTGCAGCAATGGCTCGTGATTTCAACAACCTGCGAAAAACTCTGGATCGAAGAGCTGGTCCCGTTGATCAACGAGCAATCAGCAAACGAGATAAGCAAGCTGCGCCTGCTTGACCAGGCGTTCGATCAGTTCCGTCTGAGCAAGAAAGACAGAGCCACGTTACTGGAGATCATCTGTGTCATGACGATGTCGCTCATGGGCGGCGAACACGATGAAGAGCTGAAGCGTTTCTACTTCAAATACACCGGCAATGATTACGACGAAAATGAGCGCCTGCAAAACCAGCTGTTCAAATCCTCACTGGAAGAGAAGCTTGGCGTAAAACTGGGAGACGACGTTGACCTTGACTCCGTCGAGGACGTGACCCGGCACGTTGAAGAAAAACGGCGCGAACAGGCCGAACAAGCCGAAAGCAGCCAAAAGCCGAAGAAGCCGACTGCCAGCGAAATACGTCGCGAACAGGAAGAGGCAGAAGGCAGCCAGTCACTACGCGAAATCTACCGCAAGCTGGTCAGCTCACTGCACCCGGACCGTGAGCAGGACACCGATGAGCGCGAGCGCAAGACTGCGCTCATGCAACGGGTCAATGAAGCGTATGAACATGATGACCTGCTGGCGCTGTTGCAGATGCAAATGGAGATCGAGCAGATTGACCAGGCCCACATCGACAGCCTCTCCGACAAGCGACTCAAGCACTTCAACCGGATCCTGAGCGAACAACTCAGAGAGCTGGAAGACGAGATCCACGACCGCAAGATGCTGATCCGGGAACAGTTTCTGATGGACCCCTATGAAGACCTGAAACCCAGAACGGTCAACGCACAATGTGCAAAGCAGCTCGAGGCCCTACGTGAAGTCCTTGAAGAGGCGCAGGATGAACTGCAGGCATTGACCGAGCCGAGAAGTCTTAAACTATGGCTCAGGGACCAGCGGGAGATGGCCGATATGCTGGAACGGCTGGACGAATTTGATGATCTGGAGCTACTGGATACCTTGCTGCGTTAAGAGCCCGGAATACGCGCCTTTCAAAGGGCCTGCCACCTAACCGGTTGATCGCGCGCAATTATTTTTCACAACAACGCTTGACACATATGCGTTCTCCGAGAATAATGCGCGCCACTTGGCTACATAGCTCAGTTGGTTAGAGCATAGCATTCATAATGCTGGGGTCCGGGGTTCAAGTCCCTGTGTAGCCACCAAGTACCTGTTTACAGATGTCTCCATGAGTCTCTAAACACCCCAAGAAGCCCGCCTAGTGCGGGCTTTCTTGTTTCTGGCTATCTCGTTCTGTATCCCCTCATACCTTCCCCCCGTGTATCCCTCTGTGTATCCTTGCCAAATAATTGAACCGAGGGGATACACGCTGTGAAACGCTCTGAAATCAAACGTCGCCCCCTCTCCGATACCACATTGGCCGGCCTTGAGCCTGATGCCAACGAGTACCGCGAGCTAGACGGGAGTGGCCTTTATTTCCGCGTGAAGCCTGACGGCCAAAAGTCCTGGCAACTCCGCTACAAGAAGCCCGACGGCAAATGGTCGTGGCTTGGGCTCGGGGGTTACCCCGATGTGAGCGGATCAGTAGCCAGGCAGAAAGCTGCCGAGCTGCGCACAGACGCCGCCGACGGCAAAAACCCCATCGTCACCAAGCAAGCTCGCAAAAAGGCAGATCGTGATACCGCCGGCGAAACATTCGAACCGTTAGCGCGGGAGTGGTATGCGTCTCGCCTGAACAATTGGGACGCAGGCACGGCGAAGCGGATCATCGGCGCCCTCGATCGTCATGTCTTCCCAGTTTTCGGCAGGCGTCAGTTCGCGCATATCACCTCGCTCGAATGGATGGATTTCCTGCGCGGCATGGAGCAAAAGGGAATCCTTGAGCAAATGAGCCGGGTTCGCTCCTACTGCCGCGACGTCTACGACCTGGCGAGGGTAACTGGCCGGGCCACTCATAATCCGCTTGAGGGGCTCCAGAAATACCTGCAGTCGGGCAAGCCTGAGAACTACGCCCACGTAGCGCAGGACGAGCTTCCCGGGTTGATACGCGCTATCGCCGCATATCCACACGCCCATGATGTTCGCCTCGGCCTGCGCCTCCTGAGCCTGTTCGCAGTGCGCCCCAGTGAGTTGCGCGAGGCCCGATGGACAGAGTTCGACTTAGATAAGAAAGTCTGGACAGTGCCGGCTGATCGCAAGGGCCGGAAAAAAGGACTTGAGCACCTGGTACCGCTTTCAACTCAAGCGATCGCCGCGCTTGAAGAGTTGCGTCACTACACTGGCGGCTATTCTCTCCTCTTCCCAGGACGAAGCGACCACACGAAGCCCCGAAGCGACACTGTATTTCTGATGGCACTACGACGGATGGGTTACGAAGGGCGCCAGACTGGCCACGGGTTCAGGCACATCGCGTCCACTGCCCTCAACGAAAATGGATTCGACGAGAATCACATTGAGGCTCAGCTTTCACATAAGAAGCCCGGCGTTGCCGGCGTATACAACAAGGCCAAATACCTGCCCCAACGCAAGGCGATGATGCAATGGTATAGCGACCACTTGGACGCCCTAGCGGTAGGTAACCTAGTAGAGATCAAGATGGTCCGAGACGGAGTTTCTTGATCCGCTTGACAGATATAGACTGAGATTCAGTGCTGTTCATATAGACAGGTGTTCTCTCACCAGTCTGGTAGCTAAATCGGAGTGGGTAAGATGAATAAGCTGTTCAAGCTGAAAAAATGGCTCACACTTGATGAGGCCGCAAGGCGACTTTCCAGCTCGGCCGAGGAGCCGATATCGGTAGCTGATGTCTTGCGACTCGCACTTGATGGTGAGCTGGTGTTGTCCGTCGACTTCGTAAACCATGCAAGAGCCCAGCCTTGGGTAAAAACACCCCGCGATCGCGCCAAAACATTAACTTATGACCCGAAACTGATGGGGCTAGAGGGTGAGCCTGAAGAGATTTTTGCCGGATTCGCTGTCAGCCAATACGAGCTTCTTCAACCAGTGAGTGTCGACGCCCCGGTGCGACTTCAAGGCGTATACGATTTGGCAATGTGGGGCTCTGAGGCTCTCGACGTGGAGAACATGTATCAGGAGCTTACTGACGGCCCTCTCGTGGAATTGATGAATATTGAGGGCGCATTCGTTAAGGGCGAGAACGACGAGTATTACCAAATTCTCGAGAGCTATGAGGATAACGGTTACATGCAAGGATCGAGAGCGAATCTCGAGAACATCGAGTCAAGGATCTTGCTGCAGGCCCTCAATTCCGAGGAGGCTAAAAACTTGCGAGAACGATATATGGAAAGTCGCGTATCGTTTTTAGAAAGCGCCTCCAAGAGTCGAGGTATAGACAATTATTATCCGGCTAGTGGACTGCCCTTGACCTGCAGGCTAGTGGTAAGAAATGCAGTGGTCTAATGATTCCGGACACTCATTTAGGCGAGAATATCGCCAGATAGAGGTGTCTGATGACCAAACAACGCCGTACCTTCTCTGCTGAATTCAAACGTGAGGCCGCAGGCCTCGTGCTCGATCAGGGCTATAGCCACATTGAGGCCTCCCGCTCACTAGGGGTGGTCGAGTCTGCGCTGCGTCGCTGGGTGAGCCAGCTCCAGCAGGAGCGCAATGGCGTAACGCCTCAGAGCAAAGCCCTGACGCCCGAGCAGCAGAAAATTCAGGAGCTGGAAGCGCGGATCGCTCGTCTTGAGCGGGAGAAATCCATTTTAAAAAAGGCTACCGCGCTCTTGATGTCGGAAGAACACGAGCGCTTGCGCTGATCGATCAGCTAGGTGCCCATGAGCCGATCGAATTGCTGTGCGAGGTGTTCGAGACACCTCGCTCGTGCTACTACGACCATTGCCAGCGGCGTCGGGCTCCAGACGCTGAGCGGGTTCGTTTACTCAGTCGAGTCAATGAGCTGTTCGGGCAAAGTCGAAGCGCTGCAGGCAGCCGCAGTATCGTTTCGATATTGCAGGAAGATGGCGAGCAAATTGGTCGGTTCAAGGTACGTGGCCTGATGCGGGAACTGGGATTAATCAGCAAGCAACCTGGCTCTCATGCTTATAAAAAAGCAACAGTGGAGAGGCCTGACATTCCGAACATTTTGAATCGGGAGTTCGATGTACCCGCGCCCAATCAGGTCTGGTGTGGCGACATCACCTACATCTGGGCGCAAGGAAAATGGCATTACCTGGCGGTGGTTATGGATCTTTATGCGCGTCGGGTGGTGGGCTGGGCGTTTTCAAACAAACCGGACACGGACTTGGTCATCAAGGCGCTGGACATGGCTTATGAGCAACGCGGCAAGCCTCAGGGCCTGCTGTTTCACTCAGATCAGGGCTCCCAATATGGGAGCCGACAGTTTCGCCAGCGGCTTTGGCGATACCGCATGCGCCAGAGCATGAGTCGCCGAGGTAATTGCTACGACAACTCGCCGATGGAGCGTGTATTCCGCAGCTTGAAAACCGAGTGGATACCCGCCGTGGGCTACATGACGGCCCAAGAGGCACAGCGGGATATCAGTCATTATCTGATGCATCGCTACAACTGGGTTCGGCCACACCAGTTCAATGATGGACTGGCACCCGCTCAGTACGAGAAAAACCTTAACGTCGTGTCCGGGATCAGTTGACCACTACAGAAACGAATCAATTCGGTTATTGGAAGACAGGCTGCTTGCAGAGCCTCTCTCCGATGAGCCTGACCGCGCAGACAACTTAAAGCCATCTCATTTCCTAGCAATATCGGCGTTGCTAGAGCTCCTCAAGGAGCCTGTGAAGCACCCCAGGCCGAACGGCTTGAATCAAGCGGCTGTCATTGAGTCGATCCTAGCGCGTTTTGAGTTCAGGGGATTAGGTAAGCGAACGCTGGAAGAAATCTTCTCCGTGTCGAATAAGGTTATGAAGTCATCTACCTAAAAGACTAGGCGCCGCAATTGCGATAACGCATTCCGTAATTGCGGTGCCTTAGCGTCCATACCTATACATCCTTATCCCGTCAACTATACGGGATAACCATCATGCAACCAGTTCAGGCTCCGCAATACTCAGTCAGCGTCTCGCGTAACTTCGATCCTTTCAGCACCATCATTCGTATGCCGGACGTAGAAGCCATTACCGGCCTCGCCCGGCCGACGGTCTATAAGCGCCTAAAAGACGACCCGACATTCCCCCGTCCAGTGCCGCTAAGTAACAGCAAGTCGCGAGGCTCTCCGGTGGGCTTTGTATTGGCCGAGGTCCACGCATGGGTGCGGCAGCGCATCGCGCTTCGAGGGGAGGCAGCATAAATGACAGACAAAAAAATGGCCGACCAACAGGCCAGCCACGAAATATCTCCAAGCAAGAATACCAGCATCAACGCCCAGAATGCACGCCTTGTTCCCCGGCTTAGGGAGGGATCTGCAGACACCTTTGCCATCATGCGCGAATTAAACATCTGCCGCCCAGGCGCGCGGATTTGCGATCTGCGTAAAGCGGGCTACGTCATCCACACGCAACTCATCACGCTTGAGGATGAGTGGGGTTGTAAGCATCCGAAGGTCGCGCTATACACGCTGCTGGCTGAGCCTGGAAAGGTGGCCTAATGGATGTGGGCAGTTGTTCGTCGCTTGCAATGCAGGATGATCACAGCTATCGTCATCAGGTCGCTGCAAACTCAGCGGCCAGGCTTGGCGGCCTGAACAGTACGAGGCGCAACAGCGCCACCGATTCGATTGCAGGCGCTTTTTTTGCGCCCGCAGCTTCGCATTATGGTGGGTTGCGTAGGAGCACCTTCGGGTGCGCCGGTCTCCTTGTACGCCGGTCCGCCAATCCTGCGCAACCCGCCACCCTCTTCTGCTTGGCGGCAGAACGTGGCGGTTCCTCAGTACAAGGAGCCTTACCCATGAACGCCCTCAATCCGTCTGATACACGCGCTGCCGCCCATAGAGCGATGGCCTTAGCAGCTCTCCGCGCCAACTCCTCCCTTGCTGTACGCCTGCGCCGCTATAACCACCACATGGATATCGCGCGCAGCATGGAGAGCGCCGAACGCGCCTGAGGGGCTTCTAATGGCTAAGAAAAGCAGCCTTCCCTATGACAAGGACGGCGGAGTACAGGCAATACAGCGCCGCCTTGTGAGGTCTCCCGAATATCTGGGGCTTACAGCCCAGGCGAAGGCGCTGATTCACCTCATGCATTCTTTCTGGACGCCAAGCGGCCCTATCGGCTTTGGCATACGCCAGGCTGAGCAAGAGATCCCGTGCTCGCGAAAGCTGGCCATGCGAGCCTTCGTAGAGCTCACGGAGGCAGGGTTCATTGTCATGGTCGACGAGAGTCTGTTCTGTAGCCGCGCACAGTCCAAGACCAGAACTTGGCGCCTCACCTGGATGCCTTGTTGGCGACATCGAGCCCCGACAAACGACTGGGAAAAAAGCCGAGTTTCGATTTCTACCGGTGTAAAAACGATACCTGTGAGGGTGCCACAGGTGTCGAATATGCACCATTGAAGCTGTTTTGGTGCTCCACAGGTGTCGTTTTCGATACCCGTGGAGCCATTTTGCTCATTCCACAGGTGTCGTTTTTACACCACTCCTACTACGCCATAGATACAACTATTCTCTAGGCGTAATTCCTGCCCGCCAACACTGAGGACCAGCCTGTGTCAGTGATTGATTGTGACTACCTGCCATCGCGCCCGAAAGTCGAGTTTCCGCCCGAGCTCGCACTGCTCATTGTGCGTAAAGCTGCTGCCATGGCGACGAAGTTCGAGGAGAAAGCGCTAGATCAGATGACGACTGACGCCCGGCGCGCTTTGCAGCGTGGCGTGGAGCCCCGGGTGATTGCTCGCCAGATGGGTCTTTAGGTCCGAATCGGCTCAAATGGTCTGTCTCGCTGGCCTGGCCAAGTCCCTCATTTTGAGGAAGTCCTGCCACCGTGTAAAAAACGACGCACTGTGTTGAAAGCTACACACTCGGGCTCGCTCGGGTAATTACGGGATCGGTCCAGATTTGGACGCATCTAGTTGTCTCCGCAAAGTGCTGCGATCCATCCAGTTTTGGATGCATTGAAGATGACCCAGATCTGGACCATCAAACGAAAAAGGGATGCACTCAGTTTCGAGGGCATCCCTTGATGGTGTCGTGAAACGCTACCCCGTAACAAGGTAGTGCCGCCAAACTACGAAAGTTTCGCTTTATCCTTGGTCTTGAGGGTCATCGTGGCATCCGAAGCTTGTGTAGCTACGTTATCGAGGCCGCCCATCAGCGAGCCGATGATCTCAAGCATCCATCCCACGTTGGCCACGGCATCCTCGTTCAGTCCTGTATCTTCGTTTGATGCCGCGCAGGCCAGCAGGTTGCCCAGGCCTGAAACGCCAAATGCGAGTGTCGTGAGACGTGATTCGGTCGCACTGGTAACCGCGTCGAGGCTATCAGCGTCCATTTTTGCGATGTCTTCGCGCTTGATCAGCAGGTCACACCAGTTCATGACTTTCATTGTGCGACCTCCGCTTGCAGCATCGATGCCCAGCTGATCGCGCAGTTGTAGGAGAGGATGGCCAGCGCCTGGGAGAGCACAGCCGGCGTGCGCGGATTGGAGATAGTGCCGGCCGCGAAGGCGAGCAGCTCGAGTACCACGGCCGTCTCGGCGATAATATCTTGATTTTTAACGGTATTAGTGGCATTTTGATATGATTGCATGACGTTTACCTTCAATTTTCGTCGTGTGATAGCCGGCCCGGTGGTTGCACACCGGGCTGGCACCTATTTCAGATTGGCAAAATTCTTTGCCGGTCTATTGCTTACCCTTCTCGCTGATCCACCCGGCCGCCCAACTGAGCGGGTCGAGTGAATCCATCGGCGCTAGCGGCTCGCCTTTCCGTGCCGCCCTAATCCCGTCCTTCGCTGTCTCCTCGTGAATCCATACAGCGGTGAGCTTGTATCCTGCTGCGCGCTGCCGCTCTTTGTAGTCCCGCTGCCTGGCTGCTGCTGAGCGGGGTTGCTTGGGCTGATCTGCCACTACCTGCCTCCGTTACTAGTTACGATGGATCGACGATACCGCTTCGTGACTAGTAACGCAATGGGGGGATGCAAAATAATTGCACCCCTGGACATTGGCTGATTTTCAAGCCGATCTATGGCATCCCCCAAATCTGGGGTGAGTGAGATGGCGGAAAGTTTTCCGGTATCTACCGGGATGTCGGTAGTTTCGGATTCGAGATCCAGAAGGGTGTCGTTTCAAGGAACGACACCCTTTTACGACCAGCTCGCGAAACCCATGGGGAACCGGCTGGGTTTTCCTCAAGCTGAGGGAATTGGTGTTCTGAGATGTGAGCGCATCGACCAATCCCGGCCGTCGCGCTCGGCCCTGCCCGTAATATGTCGGTGATAGTCTGAACCGAAAAAAGCCTATTAAGCGCAGCGTAGCGCGTGAGGAGCCTCATATGGAGCCCGAGATTATCCACATCCCTGAGTTAGCCAAGTTGTTGGGACGCACCGAATCATCGATCCGCAGCGCCAGGCAGGCAGGCGCTCCGTGGTTGCCACCATCGTTCAAGCAGGGCAGCCGCATTTGCTGGCGGGTCAACACAGTTCGGCAGTTCCTGCAGGAATTTGAAAACGGCTTGCACACTCCTGCGCGGCCGGGCCGAAAGCGCCAAGCTCCGTCGAAACTTCCCGGAGTGGAATAGCCCGCCGTGCCCATTCAGGGGAGCCCCATCTGTATCCGTCGAGTCGGCTGATCAAGGGCCTGAGGTCGATGTGAGCAAACCTGCTCACATCTGGATGTGGGGTCTAGCCCCCAATGGGGGATGGCTCAGATCTGAGCCATGAGTGGAGATGCTCCCCCGTTGGGGGAATACCTGCCATACCGAAACGGGAGGCCAGGTGCTGGTCCTGTCGGAGATGCCCTGAAAGTTGAGGGCATCTTTCTGTGAGCGGGTTAATCAGTTGAATGCGGGATTTTCCCAACGTCCCCCAGTGGGGAGAGTTGAAAGCCACCATCGGTGGGAAAGCCGGACAGCGTGCTGGAATAGGTGAATGAATCGTTCACCCCATCAGATCGGCGTAGCTCGTCTCAATAGGTATTCATCCTCGGATTGAGGGTGGACAACATCATCCGCGCCACGAAATGGCCTGCTCGTATTTCGTGGCGCGGAACAACTCTCTCCCATTAGGGCGGCCGTTGCCCAACCTCAATCTGAGGCTGGGCCGCTGAGCTGAAAATTTAGCTCTGTATCACTTTGAGTATCCTCGCCTTACTGCAACAAAATCTCTCTCCAAGGCTTTACCGTTCATCCGCTTTTAAAGGGTCTTTCCGTCCAGTTCTGTCTCGTTCTGTGTATCACTCAAAGTGCACTCAAAAAGCACTGGATATACAGTCAGATCAGTTCTAATTTGGCCACGTACATCGGTACGCAGCCAATTGAGGATTGATCATGCAGGCCAACCATTCGAAGCAACGCGGCCCACAAACCAAACCCACCCGGGCAGAAGTCGTCGCTGCGTGGGCGCGACTCCGTGCGGCCGCAGAAACGGGCAGCGTCGAGGCGAGCGCGTTACTGATCGCCCTAGCAGAGGGTCGCCCCCTTCATCTGGAGGGTCGCGCCGCATGAATTACTGCAGCCGCCCCAACATAGCTGGCAACAGCACGAGCACTAAGCGAGTGCGTCGACTCACGGCCGGCGGCGAGCTCTTCGTCTTGCGCCCTACCGTACGCATTCAAGAGCTGCGCCAGGCCGGCCGCCACATCGTCACTCGCCATTCGGGCCTGGAAGATGCGCAGCGCTACTCACGCCCAAGGCTTGCGACTTATTTGGGTGGAAGACCATGACCATGTTCACCGAATCCAAGCCGCGCGAAGCTGAATATCAGTACCGCGGGGCGTTGTCTCGACTCGCTAATGCCGAGATCCAACGGCAGCAACAGCGCAAACAATTAAACAGCCGAAAGGAGCAAAAGTAATGGGTAAAAAGATTTACACCAAAGACGTTATCGACAGCACGAACCGCGACCTGCTCAAGACATCGCCGAAGCCGGAACAGAAGGCGCAGCGCACCGTAACTCTCCCCGCACCCCGGGAGAAGAAATGATGGGCACGGCTGAGACGATCCGCAAAACCCTTACCCGCCTCGCTGAGCTCTCAAACGAGATTCCAGCTGCACAAGCTGCCTGGAAAGCGTCACTCCTGGGCGAAGGCGATCCGGGCGAGCTAGCAAAGCAAAAGGATAGTCTGACCAGTGAGCAGGTAGTCGAGGCCGCGCGTCTGGAGGCTTTGGAAGAGCGCCTGCGCTCTGAACAAGAAGCAGCCGATGATTTCGAGCAGCAGCGCAACGCAAAGGCTGCAAACGCCATTGTTAGCGAGCACGCCGCATGGGTGCAGCAGCTCAAGGACAAGGCCGGCGAGTTTCTTGCCATTATCAATTCCGCGCCGAGCACCGACACGTTCTACACGCTTGCTCTGGGCGCCAGTAAACATCTGGAAGCAATCAACGTCGCGAGCGTTCCGGACTTCTATGCCGATGCCGTAAAACTCAAGCACGCGCTGGATAAGACGATTGATCGAGTTGCACGTCCGGCCCGAGTGGTTGCAAGCATCCGCAACGCCCGCATCAGCCTGCAAATGAAGACTGCAGCCAGCCCGGCGCCGGTCCTGCTATGACGCTGCGCCCTGCCGAGCGTGGCCAGGTTTGCTATCGAGCGCTCCGCGGCTTACCGCAGCTGTACCACGTCAGGCTCAAACACCAGGGCCGGACCTTAGCCGTTCTGCAGGGCTGCACCGAGCAAGAGGCGTATGAACGCGCGCTGAGGCTCGCCGAGGGGCTTTCCCTCAGTGCCAACAGCTTCGCAATCATTCCGAACTGAGGCCCTTCCCATGACGGCGGCGCCCCTTCCACACAACTTGCTTAAACCAATACACGGCCCGCTGCTGACCGGCTCCGGTCGCTTGCGCCTAAAGGAAAATCTCCATGGCTGACCAAACGCAACGACTCGAAATCGCCACTGTAAGGGCTGAGATCGGCGGCAATATCGTTTACCACTTTGCCAACGATCCAGCAGCCAACAGTCCGATCCCTACCGACTCGGGATCTATTCCGAATCTCAAGCAAGTAGTCGCCCAGATCCAGGAAGACGGCGCCGAGAAGATCAGCATCGCCACCACTATTTACCAAAGCCCTGCTGCTGGCCTTGCCGCCACCGCCGCTGATGGCATCTTCCTAGTGCAGTCGGCAGATGCTGACACCATTTACACCGTATGGAAGAACCAGGCCGGCGCCGCGGTGAACACCGGCAAGAAAGCTATGTCGTCGCAGGCAGTGCAGACCGCGCTCGACGCATCAAACGAAGCTGCGCAGGCCGCAGAAAATGCGGCTGATATCGCTACTGCGCGCACGGCTGGATTTCTTGGCTCCGCGTCAGAGCCCCCCACCGTCCGCGATAACGGCCTGCCTCTTCAATTTGGCGACCGATATTTCAACACCAATGATCAGGCCGAATACATTTACAAGTCTGGAGGCTGGCTGATCAACGACAGCCAGGAGGCTGTAGACAACTTTCAGAACCGAACTGACCCGCAGAAAGGTGCATCGCTTCTGGGGTGGGATGGCGGGAGCGTCGGCGAGCAACTCAACCTTAGCAAGAACGTGCCCAGCTACAACGCATTGCGCGCCTACAGCGGTCCTCTGACGAAGTTCAGGATCGTCGCCGACGGCATGGAGGGATCTTTTGTAAAGAAGGCCTTCGCCAGCGGTGACGTAGACAATGGTGGGACACTACTCGTCTCTACCAGTGGCGCCTACTCGTTTCACCGCGTCGTGTCCGGAAAGATCAGCTCCCGGTGGTTTGGTGCTGTGCTGGACGGGATTACAGACGACTCCAGCGCCATCCAGGCCGCGATCAACGCGGCCCCTGCTGGCTCAACGGTGGAGATAGCGCCGAGCGCCGCCGGCTGCGTTGCCAGCGGCCTGGTGGTGAACAAGAAGGTTCACATCGTCGCGGACGAAGGAGCGCTCAAGCAAAAGGCGGCAACTGACGCTCCCTTCATTACCTTTCTAGGAGTTACTGGTTTCAGGGCCAAGGGCTTGAGGATTGACGGCAACAGGGCAAACCAGTTATCTCAGGTTTCGGGAATTGAGATTAAAGGATGCTCGGGATTCCAGCTTAATGATGTTGAGGTGTTTGATGCAAAATACTGTGGTGTTCTAGTGGAGGCCAATACAGATGTCCATCCAAGTAAGTCGTACTTAAGAAACGTCAAATGTCCAGGCTCTGGATATTCAGGAATCCTTATTTACGAGGGCACCAGACTTGACATAATTAACTGCTCCGGCACAAATAACGATGGTTTTGGTCTTGCCTACGATGGAACAAAGGAAGAGTCTGGAAGCGATATTAATATCAGTGGCGGAGATTACGACCACAACGGATACAGCGGCATCCTTTTCCCCTACTTAAACTATACGACTCTGAAAGGACGTTGTGGAAAAGTCAGGATTTCCAACGTTAGTGCCTGTTATAATGGGCAGAATGGCATTACCTTGCAGGGCAAGGATAAACAGATAATTGGATCTACTATCAATAATAATGGATTGTCAGGAGTTCTTGTCAACGGTCAGCAGTGTACTGTTAACTCCAATGAGCTGAAATTCAACGGCAGTGTCGGTGTTGACTGGGGGGATTGCGAAGACATCACATGCGTCGGTAATCAGGCTATTGGAAACGGCGATATGGGCATTGAGGTAAACTCCTGCTTGAGGGGAGTCGTAAGCGGTAATACTGTCAATGGCAACAACACAAAGGTCAACATCCTCAAAGCTGGAATCGTCCTCCAGCTTGGTGCGGGCGGCTACCCATTTACAGGCCCAACCTCAAGCATCGCGGTAACAGGGAACTATGTAGGCCCCGGCCCAAATCAAGACTATGGCATCCTGCTCACTGCTGACACTTCGGGGTGTTATGTCGACGCCAATGTTGCCTCTAACTCTGGCGCCGTTCAGGACATACGATGCATTTCGTCATTCAACATTGTAAGGCCAGGCGCTTGTCGGGCCAGCCATATGGCATCGCCTTCTCAGATAACGGTCGCGACTGCTGCGACCGTTACTATTCCTGATGCTGCTGAAGTAGTTTTTTTGACGGGCACAGTGAATGTTTCCACAATCACTTGTGGCAACTTATATCCAGGTCGTGAGTTAACGCTGATCTTTAATAGCTCTACACCTTCGATTTTAAATACAGGTAACATACTGTCGTCAGTATCTCCGGTGGCTACATGGCGTCCGATATACCTCACCTATATCAAGTCGATTGATAAATGGGCGGTTATGGAGACAAAAACATTCTAGTTGGTATGTGATATGAAGAACTTTTTGGTGTTACCATTGCGCGCCGGGTAATCCATGGAGAGATAGCTTGCCTCTCCAAGATTGACTGAGATCAATAAATAACAGGCCACCTTATTGGGCGGCCTGAATTTTTATTTTCCGTTTTTAGATGCTCTTATCTCATCGGCTCGCTTAATTATTCCAATAACTTGGTGTTCCATGCGCATTATTTCATCTGACTTTATTACATACCCCAAGTGCATCATGTTTTTCAGTTCGAAAGTATTTGGGTTTGATAGTATAATTGCTCCTGTTGCTGTGATGGTGGGGCCTGCGTGCAATATTCCTAATAGCTTTAACCTAGCTGCTCCTGCTAGATAAGAATGTAGTTGCTTGTCATAATATCCGTCTCTGTTGTATATGAATACAGGGGAGCCTGATGAGCCTGGGAAACAAGCCATATCTATCAGGAATTCATTTTTGCCATTGTATTTTCTGCTTACATGAGAGGCGGTAATCCCCTGTCTTGCGATTGGAAAGTTATTCACTTCATCAGAGAGCCCATTAGGGCATCCTATCATTGTCACAGTTTCAATTGCGTCAAAATTTTTCCATTCTGAGTCTGACGGTATTTGTTCTTTTACTAGGTTTCTAAAGAAAATTCCATGCCCTAATCTATTGAATTCATTTATTGCATTTCCAATGAGAATAGCGCACAAATCAGTTTCCTGATCCTCATGCAAAACTAATGTCATTTCATTTAGATCTATCGTTATTCTTGCAAACGGCCTTGCCTCTGATGAATGTTGCTCAGTATGAAATATAGCCGTTATGCTTTCGCAGTCATGTACAACGTGCTTGTTAGTTATGAGTGCTGGTATCTGTCCTTTTTCATCAGAAAAATTGAAAATAAATCCCGATCCAGTGCTGGCGGCGACTCCGTTTTTGTTTGAGGTTATTTTGATTGTTGTATATAGAAGCTCTTCGCCTACTGAGAGTTTACTCATTATATATTCCTAGGTTGTTGGGTTTGCCTTTGGAAGCTAGTCCATGTATGCAGTTCGGTCAAATATCATGGCGATAATAAAATGTGACAAAACCGATCACGGAAGTGAAAGAAAATAAATACCCATCTCGCGGTTTAGCGGTTTCCATACGGAGAAAAAATATGCCCATCACCACGCAGCGGCTGCTGCATATTCTCCCGAACGCCGGAAAGAAAGCCGGCGTTTTTGCACCCGTCCTCAATACGGCGATGAGCAAGTACCAGATCGTGAGCCCGCTGCGCATCGCCGCGTTCATTGCCCAGGTCGGCCATGAATCTAGCCAGCTATGGTACAGCCGCCGTTGGCGGTTGGGATATCCACGCCAGTTGCAACAAGGCGGTCAATCGACCGTTTCACATCGTCATGGAGGGAGCGGACCAGGTCGGCGATTTCACGCGATGACATCGCGCGCGCCACCGCTGACAATGACCACATCAAAACCACGAACTATGAATGACTGCTACAACGTTCCTTTTTAGGGTATGCCTGAGCTGATACGAGCATATCTTCGCATATTAGGTCTTTTCGCTTGATATGTGACACCCAAAGTGCAACAGTATTAGTGAGACATCCAAACTGATACGGGAAGCACTTCATGTTCATCCGCGCATACCTCAGAGCATCGACCGACGAGCAGGACGCTGGCCGCGCAAGGGCATCGCTCGAGCAGTTCGCTACGGACCACAATAAGGTAATCGCCAGCGTCTACCTGGAGAATGCCAGCGGAGCGGCTGCTGACCGGCCGGAGCTGCTTCGCCTGCTCAAGGATGCGCGCAAGGGTGATGTGCTGCTGGTGGAATCAATCGACCGCCTCTCACGCCTGCCGGTGGATGACTGGCAGAAGCTCAAAGCCGCGATTGACTCCAAGGGGTTGCGCATCGTTGCACTCGATCTGCCGACCAGCCACCAGGGGATGCAGGACACGAAAGGCGATGAGTTCACCGGCCGGATGCTGGGCGCAATCAACTCGATGCTGGTGGAGATGATGGCCGCAATTGCCCGCAAGGATTATGAGCAGCGACGCGAACGCCAGGCGCAGGGGATCGAGAAGGCGAAGGCCGAGGGCAAGTATCAGGGCCGCCCGGTCGACGTCGATCTGCACAAACGCGTGAAAGAGTTGCTGAAGGCCGGACTGGGTATCCGTGCCACTGCCCGGCACGCCGACTGCTCAACTACAACTGTGATGAAAATCAAAGACTCAATCACAGCATAGCCTGGCTTTACCGCCCTTCCCTAGCATGACGCCCGACGTCAGTCGTTCGGCCGATATCAAAAAACAATGGTTTCCACATAGGTTTCCACGGAATTGCCTGGAAACCATGCTGCCTACTCGGCTGGCAGCGGTGGGGGCGAATCCCATAGCCTGAGAGCTTCAGTACTATCAGGGGAGGCAATCAATTCTCTCGCATCTTTTACCTTTGCCAAAATCTCCGATCGCTCGCGTTCTGTCAGATTGGCTGAGCGAGCAATGATGTCATCGAAGAAATCACCGACTTTTCTGCTCTCACTCCATCTGTCGATTATTTTCAGCAAACTCTTGAGTGAGTCTTGCCGGGATTTTTCGATCACCGAACGCTGTTGCTCCGCCTGGAAAATCGCGCGCGCCACCTGCCATTGCTCATGCTCCTCTTCAGCTTTTTTGTTTGCCTCAGAGACCAGCACCTTGAGATCGCTGGCAGCGGAGATCAGCAACGAGACAATCTCGTCTATTTGTTTTGAAAGCCTTAAATCATCCTATGTCCAGGTTAGAGCCCATTCCACTCGGTAGTATGGGCTGTAGGCTTTCAAGCAGAGACGGCCAGAGGGGGCAGGCAGAATGCTTTTCGTGTAAGCGGTCTTCGTCCTACGATCCCATAGACCCGGATTGAGAATTCTCGCCTCATGCACCGGCAGAGACTGTCCATCGATGTAGACCATCTCTTTCTCGACTGTCTGCTCATAAATAGTCAGTCCAATTGCAACATCGCCGATAAAAACTACTGTTGGCCTGCCTGGCGACCAAATAGTGTTGGTTTCGAATATCGAGCGTTTCAATCTACCTTGCTCGTCTGTAAGTGCTTTGCGCGTAAATCCGGTTTCCCCGCATGCCACAGAGATACGATGCTTCTGATCGCGGAAACGGGTCGCGATTTTCTGGAGTATCGTCGCAGCCCGGTGAAGAGTGGGCTCGGTGACTACCAGATCAGGGAGGTTCCGTTTCATCGGTTTGAGGTAGCCGTCACCCGCGACCCTACCGCTCGTGAACGGTTCGAGCGATCCCATCACCATCAAACGACTATCACTTAGGCCGTTCAACGCAGCATCAACGGGCGCAGCTCCCTTACTGCGGAGTAGCTGATCACCCTTCCTCCAGTCGGCAGGATCTCCAACCCTCAACTTTGGGAGAGGCGGAATACTCAGCTTTTGTCCCGAATTCTTTTTCGCCCAATAACCCCGGGGTGGACAAGGCACGTTCAGGCGGGCACAGACCCGTGACAGAAAAACCGCTGACACTCCGTACTTGGGAGCGAGAGAAAGCATGGGCGTGGCCCATACTTCGGCGTAGAGCGTATCTCTGTGAACGCGATCCTGATCCATCTCACTACCCGTGTGATTCGACGTGCGAGGCTTCAGTGATCACGCTCGCATCTTTCATACTGGTCGTCAAAAAACGCTTTCCTTCAGCCAACGCGGATCTGTCCGCCATTCCACCTGTCGGTTTGACCGTTGCTCCAGCGCGACTCCTCCAGTACGTTGGAGCTGTCGGGACTTCGTGTCTCGGCCGGCTAGCCTGGTATCCATAAAGCATGGCCGCTCGCTGCGCCAGGCTGGCCGTCATGCGATCAGCGCGTCAGCATTTGATTGACGTCTCAAGGGCACTCCCGTGAACAATACAGTCATTCCGCCGCGAATTCTGAGAGCGAACCAGGCGCATGGCTACCTAGGGATGTGCCGGGATGAATTCAACAAGACAGTACGCCCGAATGTGCGCGAATTCCCCATCGGCAAACAGGGGGTCGGATTTGACCGCTTGGAGTTGGATGCATGGGCGGACGCTTACATCGCGGCAAACTCGGTTTATAAGCGACAGCCCTCGGACACGCCGCCTTTACCGAAACCCGGAAAAAGGGCTATGGGTAGAGTCGGCGGCCAAGCACTCGCAGCAAAGCCTGATCCTCACGCGAAGTCAAAAGAGGAGTTCGACAGAGTACTCGCGATGGTTAGGGGCAAACCTGAAGCAAGCCGATCACCCAGAGACACCAAAAAGCAGGATTGACGAGATTGCCCGTCAAATGCACATGATCGAATCAGCCGTTCGTCGGTCCGATCGGTGATTGAAATCGTGCCGAACGACTGTGCAATGGGACCGAAAAACATCACAGCAGACAGCATCGTGTATCCCCATATGTATCCCTTACAAGATCAATGAAAATAATACTTAATAAATACAAATAGTTATCAACCCAGTTCAAATGACTGTGTAGCCACCAAGTACCGATCCATAGATGTCTACAGCAGTCTATGAATCCCCCCAAGAAGCCCGCCTTGTGCGGGCTTTCTTGTTTCCGGGATTCCACCCGCCCCGCCCCCTTGCCTCGCCATCGCGCATGCCTTGATGGCGGGTTCAATAAATACCTATCCGGAAAGTGGGCGCCATTTCGACCACACAGGTGTGCTGCCGAAAGGTCTATTCCAGAGCCACGCGCTCATCGACTTCCAGCATGCTGGCTACTGTGACGGCAAGCGACTCCAGGGTGAAGGGTTTTGTCAGAAGCTGCATGTAGGGACCGAGAAAGTCGGCCCTGGCCAACGCGCCCTCGGCATATCCTGTCAGAAACAGAACGGGCAGGCGCGGCCGGAATTGCTGGAGAATTTCGGCCAGTTGACGACCGTTCATGCCTGGCAAACCGACATCCGTGAGCAGCAGGTCGATCTTTTCCAGGTCGTCGAAAACCCTCAAGGCCTCTTCGCCGTCACGTGCGACGTGAACCCGGTATCCAAGCTCCTCCAGGACCTCCTGGTTGATCAGGCGCACCGAGTCGTCATCTTCGACCAGAAGAATACTCTGGCCCTGGCCTGTGCTGAACTTCGAGGAAGTGAGCGGCTGATCCGATTTGACTTCCTTATGCTCGGGCAAGCAGATGGACACGGTGGTTCCGCTCCCGACCGTGCTATCGATTGAAAGCCGTCCATTGCTTTGATTCGCAAACCCGTAAACCATTGATAGACCCAAGCCTGTGCCCTGGCCAATAGGCTTGGTCGTGAAAAAGGGCTCCGTCACCTTGTCCAGCATGTCCTTGGGGATGCCGCACCCTGTATCGCGCACCTGCACGCATACATGCCGCGAAGAGTGGTCCTGGGTTCCCTGCTCCACGCGTGTAGCAATGATCAACCCACCGCCATGCGGCATGGCATCCCGCGCGTTGATTACCAGATTGAGTAAGGCGTTCTCCAACTGGTTGGCGTCTGCAAAAATCCAGGGGTCTTCGGCGCTCAAATCGAATTTGATGATGACTTTTTCGGTGACGGTCTTCTGGAGCAGATCGGCAAGAGCATTGATGAGCTGATTGACCGAGACCGCTTTTTCATCCAGAGACTGGCGTCGGGAGAACGCAAGCAGTCTGTGAGTCAGTGAAGCGGCCCTCTGGGCAGAAATGAGCGCGGCGTCCATGAATCGCTCAACGCCCTCCAGTCGGCCTTTTGCCATCCGAAGCTTGATCAGGTCGAGCGAGCCGATCACTCCGGTCAGCATGTTATTGAAGTCATGCGCGATCCCGCCGGTCAACTGGCCTACCGCTTCCATTTTCAAGGATTGTCGCAATTGTTCTTCGGCGCGGGCTCGCTCTTCACTTTCGGCCTTGAGCTGCTCGACCGCAGCGTTCAGCTCTTGCGTTCTGGCCTCGACCTGGACCTCCAGCTCCTCATTGAACCTGCGCAAATTCAGCTCAGCCTGTTTTTCGTCGTTGATATCGACGATGACGGAGGCGGCACCAATGATGTGCTGCTTTTCGTCATACAGGGGCACAGCACTGACACGCATCCACGATTCGCGACCGCCATCCTGGCGATGATAGAAGTCCACGCCGGTTGCCGCGTCGCCCCTCAGCGCTCTGGCACCGGGAAACATGGCGGGCTCCAGGCGTTTACCCAGTGTGTCGAGCCCCACCCACCGTGCAGCGCCATCTGGATGCCTGGAAGGAATCACATCATCCGGCACATATTGGCGATACAAAGGATTGCTCACTAGCGAGGTCCCTTGGGTGTCCATGAAACACACACCAACCGGGATATTTTCAAGCAGGATCTGCAAACGGGTTCGTTCTTCGGCCAACTGAGTGAGACTCTGCCGCATCTCGAATTGACGCTCACGCGCTCGCCAGGCTGCGGCGATGGCGCTCAATAACGAGGCCGAGCTGAGCGGACGCTCCAGGACGATCACGTGCCCTGCCGACTTTGGCAGCCTGCGCCTGGCCATCTCGGTGTCCCGACCGGAACGACCCTTGTTCGACGCGAGCAGGATAATCGGGATCTCCGACCACGCCGGTTGCAGGTCCAAAGCCTTTCCGAGACTCAGCACATCCCCGGAAAGGCTTTCCTCCGTGAGTATCACCAGACCGGTACTTTCACCCAGGGCGGTCGAAAGCGAGGTCAGGTCGTGGTGAGTCTGAAGGGGATAGAGATCACCGAACAGCTTGCCGAGGCTGATTGCATCGCCCTTGAACGGCGCTACGATCAGCAGGGTTTTGCTTTCGGATAATTGCTCAGTCGTCACGCTTTCGCCCTTCCATCAGCGGAAGATCGGCCCCGAAATACTCCGGAGTACCCGTCAACACGCCGCGGAAATCAACCAGTGGCTCACCGACTCGAACACCTTTGGAGTCAATCCGAAGTTCACGAATCGCGTCCTCATGGGCGCCGGTGCGGTGTTTAAGAACAGAGACGGCCTTGCGCAGACGCCCCTGCGCCTCAAAGAAACGAATGAGGATGACAGAGTCTGCGACATAGGAAATATTCAGGTTGGTTGACATCGACCCGACCAGACCATGCTGAGGGTTGATCAGGAACGTCACGACACCCAACCGGCTCAGATATGAAAGCAGTTCATGCATCTGCAGGATCAGCTGCTGTTCCTGAGGCATCGCCGCCATGTACCCGTTAAGGCTATCGACCACGATCATGGTACTGCCCCGCTCTTCGACCTCCGAGCGAACTCGCCACGCAAATTCCCCGGGAGAAATCTCGGCAGGGTCAATTTGTTGAATGACCAACTGACCGCTCGCTATATGGCGACTCAAGTCCATGCCCATGCTGTCCGCCCGGGAGACCAGGGTAGCGATGCGCTCATCGAACTCATATATGGTGCATTTCTCACCCCGAGAGCAGGCTGCGGCCAGATAGGCCAGACAAACGGTGGTCTTTCCAGAGCCCGCAGGCCCTGTGACCAAAGTGCTGGTCCCTCTGAGCGGACCGCCGACCAGCAAATCGTCCAGCGCCTTCACCCCACTGGGAACAGGCTCGGCCTTGAACGGGACGTGGTGGGTGGCGGCGATCAACCTCGGATACACCTCCAGCCCGCCTCTGCGGATGGTGAAATCGTGAAAACCGGCAACGAAGTCAACGCCTCGCAACTTCTGCACCTGAAGTCGCCTGCGGGCTGCACCGAAATCCAGTGTCAGTCTTTCAAGCGTGATTACACCGTGGCACAGGCTATGAAGATGGTTATCTCGCTCACCCGAGGACCCCGTGAGATCGTCCACGAGTAAAACAGTGATATTGCGACCTGCAAAATACTGCTTGAGCGCCAACACCTGGCGACGATAGCGCAGGGGATCCTGAGCCAGAAGCCGCATCTCGGAAAGGCTGTCGAATACCAGTCGTCTGGGCTGAAGCTTGTCGACTCGTTGCTGGATAAGCTTGATGGTATCGCCCAGCTCCGCTTCCCATGGATGCAGGATGGACTGCTCGTACTCATCACCCAGCACTTCCTCGGTCGAGGAAAACTCGAACAGGTCAATGCCGTCCAATGACCAGCCATGTGAGTGCGCGACACTTTCCAGCTCTTCGCTGGTTTCCGAAAGTGTGATGTACAACACGGGCTCGCCAGCCCTGACACCGTCAAGCAGGAACTGAAGTCCCAGCGTGGTCTTGCCTGCCCCGGGCGTACCCTCGAGCAAATACAATCTGTTGCGAGGCAGACCACCCTTAAGGATTGAGTCAAATCCGGCATTGCCAGTCGAGACAATCGGGCGGGGTAGCGTCATTTTAGCCTCAAGGGAGAAATGCAGGAGCATGTGCAAGGCCTTGCAGTATGGGGCCACACTGAAAGCTGCGCCATCAGCAGATGAGCCCTTTCAAGAATAAATTGAACTTTACGAAGTTAACGATTACGCCTGTAGAAAAAAACAGTATTCGCAAGGGTACATTGGCCGTGCATCCGCAGCGTGGTCAGAACATTGCGCTCGAGCGCAATTGTCGGGAAGTCTTACCGATGCCCTCTCGTATCGGCATCGGCATCGGCATATCGGCGATGCACGGCCCATTGTTTTATAGCAGTGAATCGCCAGCGTGACCGCCCGAATGCTCATTCGTGGCGGTTCGCAGGTCGACGAGCTGCGCCCCCGCACTGCCTGCCTGGTCTATGCTCGAAAATGATGGCTTATGAAGGGCCAGCATTTTTCACAAGGAGCAAAGCATGCGCAAACTCGTACTCTCAATGACTGCCGCCCTCTTGCTGGCGGGTGCCGTCGCGCCCGCTGCCTTTGCAGAGAGTGAGCTGGAAAAGGGCGTCCGACACGATAACCGTGAGCTGGATAAAGGTGTTGATCATGACGCGAAGGAAGTGGACAAGGGCGTGAAACATGACGCCGACGAAGTCGACAAAGGGGCGAAGCATGACGACAAGGAACGTCACAAGGCTGACAAACATGTCGATAAAGAGGTCAAAAAAGATCTCTGACAACACGCCGCCTCCAGGCAGACTTTTTATGTCGGGCTGAGGCCGGGCAGTCAGCCAGCCCGCTAACTGCCCGACTTCTCCCCTTTGCAACACTTTCCCCCCTTCGAAGGCCGGACCTCATATAAGCGGTCCGGCCTCTGTCACTGGATGTACGGTCAGATCTTGAAACTATCGACCAGTTGCTTCAATCGCCCCGCTTGTTGCGAAAGCGCAGCACAATCCTTCAGAGTTTCATTAAGGTTGGCCACACCTTGCTGGTTAAGCGTATTGATCTGGTTGATATCGATGTTGAGTGTTTCCACAACAGCGGTCTGCTCTTCCGTTGCAGCAGCAACAGATTGATTCATGCCATCGATATCGCCAATGCGGCGCGTCACATCGCGTAAACGACTGCCCGCCTGATTGGCAACTTCGACACTTTCCTGACTCGACACCTGGCTCTCGTTCATATTGAGCACCGCATGCTGAGACCCGGTTTGCAAGCCACCGATCATCTTGTGAATCTCATCGGCCGATGTCTGCGTACGGTGAGCGAGGTTTCGCACCTCATCGGCAACCACGGCAAATCCACGCCCGGCTTCACCTGCACGGGCCGCTTCGATAGCAGCGTTAAGCGCCAGCAGGTTGGTTTGCTGCGAAATACCTTTGATGACATCCAGAATATGACCAATGTTGTCGGTACTGGCATTGAGTTGCTCGATCTGCGTGCACGAATCACTGATCTTGGCCGACAGCGTGCTCATGGCGTTGATCGTTTTTTCAACCACCACCTGACCGTCTTCAGCCTGGGTTCGGGCCTCACTGGCCTGAATCGAAGCGTCCGACGCGTTGCGGGCTATCTCCTGAGTGGCGGCGCCCAGCTCATTGATCGCGGCAGCCACGCTGTTGGTTCGGGCACTCTGCTCGTCGAAGCCGACGATTGAAGAGTTGGAGGAATTGACCACCCGCTGCGACAGGTCATGCACCTGCAGCGTTGCCGAAGAGACTTCGGCAATAGACGCATGCACGCGCTCCACGAACTGGTTGAACGAGCCGCCCAGTTCGGCGAATTCATCCTTGCCCTGAATACTCAGACGCCGGGTCAGATCACCCTCGCCCTGGGCAATGTCCTGCATCGCACGGCCCATATCGGTCAGCGGCCGCATCAGCGCACGAATCAGCAGACTCAACAGCAAGGCGATCACGGCCACTGCAATCAGCACGGCAACCATCGCCGAGCTGCGGAACTGGCTCAACGGTGCATAGGCCTTGTCTTTGTCGATCGACAGACCGATGTACCAGTCGGCCGAAGGCAGCCCGGTGATCGGGGTAAACGACAGCAGCCTGTGCTGGCCGTTGAGCGTGACCTCACGCAAGCGTGCATCCAGGCTGAGGGTCTGCCCAGGGTAAATGTCCTTGAGGTTTTTCATCACCTGGTCCTTGTCGGGGCTGACGATGACCTGCCCGTCTCCGCTGACCAGGAAGGCATAACCGAGCCCGCCGAACTCGACCGAGTTGATGATTTTGACCAGCGTGTCGAGACTCAGATCACCGCCGACCACGCCCGTGATCTGACCAGCAGTCTTCACCGGACTGGCAATCGTCACCACCAGACCGCCCACGGAAGCCAGGTAAGGCGCGCTGAGAATGGTTTTGCCGGCGTCGACTGTGGATTTGTACCAGGGCCGCTGCCGCGGATCATAGCCAGCGGGCATGTCGACATCGGGTCGCTGGGTGAACGCGCCCTTGCTGTCACCGACGTAGGTGAATTGAAAGGTCGATACCAGTGAGGACTGCGACACCAGCCCGGTCAGATCGGAATTGATCCCTTGGAAGGCCACGTTCTGGGTGAGATTTTCCAGCACCAGAATGCGTCCGCTCAGCCAGTTCTGCACACTGCTGGCCGTCAGCTGACCCGCCTGGCCCACTGAGGACTCGAGGTTCTGATTGATGGTGGTACGTTGCAGGTAGTCGTTGTACAGGGTGAACAAGGCAAAGGCCAACACCACAACCCCGGCCGCAGCCAGGAGAATTTTATGACGAAACTTCAAGTTCATGAAAAGGCATCTCAACGGGACGGAAAGAGGCTCGGATGCCCGCGCAACTTGTGACATTAATGTGTCATGCCCTGCACACGCAATGAACCCACAACGGATAAGGTTTCCACTGTCGCGAGCATAGACAATATTTTGCCGTTGCTCTGGAAAGCGGCGCTCTATTTCAATGATTTCAACGGTTCCTTATAACGGCGCGCGACAACAATTGATAGGCCCTGAGCACGTCTTTCAAGCGACGTGAAACTTTCTCTTTTTTTTATTTTAGCTTGGCCACCCCCTGCCGATAGTGTCTGTATACCTTGCCCTGCCCCTGACCTGTACGCCATGCCTCTCAGGGGCCCTACTGCTTTAAATGGCTGTTGTTGGAGAATTCAATGAGTAGCTGGTTTGCAAATATCAGCGTCAATATGAAACTGGCCCTCGGGTTCGGTCTTGTACTTGTTTTTACTGCGATTCTTGCACTGACTGGCTGGACCAGCATGAGCGGGCTGATCAATCGCAGCAACTGGATGAGTGACATTACTTCACTCAATGCACAATTGACCAAACTTCGGGTAACACGCCTGCAGTACATGGTGGCCGACGGCGACGAGAAGGTCGCCGAAACCGTCCAGTCCTCACTGGACAGCTTCAAGGCGTACCAGGAGAAATTGCTGACCTCGTTCAAAAGCCCCGAAAACGTGAAAATGCTCGAGCAGCTGGCAGGGGTGATCGCTGACTACCAGAAATCCCTGAACAACATGCGCAGTGGCTACAAGGCCAGCACGACTGCGCGTGATGAACTCACCACGCATGCCGTCAAAAGCCTTGAGGTGTTCGAGAAGCTTCAGGCTGAAGTCAAAGACATGGACCCGGCTGACGCCAACCGATTCGAGCAATACCGGATCGTCACCGATGCAAAAGATGACTTGAGACTTGCACGCTATGAGGTGCGCGGTTACACCACCAATGCCACCCCCGAAACCGAGCAGGCAGCCGTCTCGAAACTGGATGCGGCCATCAAGGATCTCGATGCGCTGAAAGCGAGCTTCAGCGGTACCCAGGCCGATCAACTCAGGCAGCTGGACAGCTCGCTGACGGCCTACCGAACGACTCTGCAAAACTTCAAGGTTGCCACGGGCAATATTGTTCAGGCGCGCAAGGAGATGACCACCCAAGGGCAGGACATCGTCAAGATCAGCGAAGCCATGTATCAGTTGCAACTGGATCGCCGCGATCAGGAAAGCGCACAGGCTCGCACCACGCAAATCACCTGCACCCTGTTGGCAATCATCTTGGGCATCGTTGCCGCCGTCGTCATCACCCGGCAGATTACTCGTCCCCTGCAGGAAACCCTGGCAGTGGTTGACCGCATTGCGTCCGGCGACCTGACCCAGACCCTGGCAGTCACCCGCCGCGACGAACTGGGTGTTCTGCAACAAGGCATCCAGCGTATGGGCAGCACCTTGCGCGAGCTGATCGGGGGCATTCGCGACAGCGTTGTGCAGATCGCCAGCGCCGCCGAAGAGCTGTCGGCGGTCACCGAACAGACCAGCGCCGGCGTAAACAGCCAGAAAGTCGAAACCGACCAGGTGGCCACCGCCATGCACGAGATGTCGGCAACGGTTGCCGAAGTGGCCCGTAATGCCGAACAGGCCTCGCAAGCGGCCTCCGACGCCGACCGCGAAGCGCGTGACGGTGACAAGGTAGTAGGTGAGGCGATTGTCCAGATCGAGCGTCTGGCCAACGAGGTAGGTCGTTCGGCCGATGCCATGAATCAGTTGGAGCAGGAAAGCGACAAGATTGGCAAGGTCATGGACGTTATCAAGGCGGTGGCCGAGCAAACCAATCTGCTTGCCCTCAACGCTGCGATCGAAGCCGCCCGTGCCGGGGAAGCCGGACGTGGTTTTGCCGTGGTCGCCGATGAAGTCCGCGGCCTCGCACAACGCACGCAGCAATCCACCGTCGAAATCGAAACGCTGGTCGCTGCCTTGCAGAGCGGCACGCGTCAGGTTTCCAGCATTATGCTCAACAGCCGCGAGCTGACTGTCAGCAGCGTACAGCTCAGCCGTCAGGCGGGTACATCGCTGGGCAGCATCACGCAGACGGTTTCCAACATCCAGGCCATGAACCAGCAGATTGCAGCTGCTGCGGAAGAGCAGAGCGCGGTTGCCGAAGAGATCAGTCGCAGCATCGTCAATGTGCGCGACGTGTCCGAACAGACCGCTTCAGCCAGCGAAGAAACCGCCGCTTCCAGTGTCGAACTGGCGCGCCTGGGCGGGCAGTTGCAAACGATGGTCAGCCACTTTCGGATCTGATACCTCGCAACGACCTGCAAGCCCGGTTTTTACCGGGCTTGTTCGTTTCTGGTATCGGCAAAAGTAACGACTTTAATTCGGCAAGCTCTGCCACTGATGGCTATAAAAAAGGCTCGGGGCTGTAACAACTCCCGTACCTCGCCAACGTCATCAAGCCTGAGGCGGCTGCCCGTTGGACGCTGACAGACCACCATCCACCGGCAGATTGACACCGGTTACGAAACGCGCGTCGTCGCTGGCCAGAAAGGCGACAACGTCACCAACGTCTTCTGCTTCGCCCGGGCGTCCAAGCGGAATGCGCTCCATGAATTTGGCCATCAGCGCCTTGTCGTCCAGCATGTCTTCAGTCAGTTCACTGCGGGTCAGGGACGGGCAGACAGCATTGACGCGCACACCGTCGGCACCGTGGTCCATGGCCAGCGCGCGGGTGAAGTTGGTGATTGCGCCTTTGGCTGCGTTGTAAAAACTCATGCCCCAGTCGCCGCCCAGGCCGGAAACAGACGAGACGTTGATGATGTTGCCTTTGCTGGCAACCAGCGCTGGCATGGCGCTACGGGTGCAATAGAACACGCCGTCCAGGTCCACTGACATCAGCTCTTTCCAGTCTTCTACACCCAACTCGGTGATTTTGCCGGACTTGACGATACCGGCATTGTTGACCAGTACATCCAGGCGCCCGAAACGTGTGGCTACTTCTTTGAAGAGTGCCTCCACATCGCTTGGGTCAGCCACATCGGTGGCTCTGATCAAGTGCCCTTCGCCCGCCAGTTGCTCAGCCACTTTGGCCAGCTTGTCGCGGTTACGTCCGACCAGCACAACGCTTGCACCTTCCTTGGCAAAACGTTTTGCCGTGGCTTCGCCGATCCCGGAACCGGCACCTGTAACAACGATGACTTTCTGGGTGAAACGGTTCATTGAGCATTCTCCAAAAAATGAATGGGGTTAACGGGTGGACTGCTCACTCCCCTTGAGCGTTCACTCGCATTCAATTTGCGTTTTCAAGCCGCATGAAACACTGGTGAATCGTTAAACCTCGGCCCTGGCTCGTTGACAAGTACGCGGCAGCCTGCAAATAATCCGCGTTGTTGTACGACAACCTATAACGCCAAAAATAAAAACAAAACAGGGGCCTGTTCACCATGAAGATTCACGCCTGTACATCTGCGCTTTCCATTATCAAAGCCTCCATTGTCGACATTACTGAAGCCTCGTTCACGCTGGCTGCTGAGCAGCACCTGACACCTTTCCGGATTCACACCATTCGCTGATACCCGGCGAACGGTACTCGGCCGTCTGTTGGCCGAGGCCATGCCTGGCAACGGGCATCACGCAATCCTCACAGGAGTCGGCTGCTGTTCGTGCGGCCAGAAAAGGGGACGGTTTCAATAAACAAGGGAGCAAAACAATAATGACATCTCACACTTCCCGCTCACGCATTCTGCTGAGCGTTGGCGGCATGACGCTGATTTTCCCGATGCTCGGCATGGCCGAGGGTTTCGTCGACGACACCAAAGCCACACTGACCCTGCGTAACGCGTACTTCAATCGCAACTTCACCAACCCCGCGTTCCCCAACAGTGCCGCACCGCAGAACAAGGCCGAGGAATGGACGCAAAACTTCATTCTCGACGCCAAGTCGGGCTTCACTCAGGGCGTGGTCGGTTTCGGGGTCGATGTGCTGGGCCTGTATTCGATCAAGCTCGATGGCGGCAAGGGCACCGGCGGCACCCAGTTGTTGCCGATCCACAGTGACGGTCGCCCGGCCGATGACTTCGGACGTCTGGGTGTGGCAGGCAAGGCGCGGGTTTCCAAAACCGAACTGAAGGTCGGCGAATGGATGCCGGTGCTGCCGATCCTGCGTTCCGACGATGGTCGTTCGTTGCCGCAGACGTTCCGCGGTGGCCAGGTAACGTCCAAAGAATTCGACGGCCTGACACTGTATGGCGGGCAGTTCCGCGGCAACAGCCCGCGCAACGACGCCAGTATGGAAGACATGTCGATGAACGGACGCGGCGCGTTCACGTCCGATCGCTTCAATTTCGGCGGTGGCGAATACGTCTTCAATGACAAGCGTACCCAGGTGGGGGTCTGGTACTCGGAGCTACAGGACATCTATCAACAGCAGTTCTTCAACCTGCTGCACAGTCAGCCAGTCGGTGACTGGACCCTGGGTGCCAACCTGGGTTACTTCATCGGCAAGGAGGACGGCAACAAACTGGCTGGCGACCTCGACAACAAGACCGCCTACGCGTTGCTCTCGGCACGCTACGGCGGCAGTACATTCTATGTCGGCCTGCAAAAGCTCACTGGCGATACAGCGTGGATGCGGGTCAATGGCACCAGCGGCGGCACGCTGGCCAACGACAGCTATAACTCCAGCTACGACAACGCCAAGGAGAAATCCTGGCAGTTGCGCCATGACTATAACTTCGCGGTGCTTGGCGTCCCCGGCCTGACCCTGATGAACCGCTATATCAGCGGCGACAATGTACACACCGGCAACATTACCGATGGCAAGGAATGGGGGCGAGAGTCCGAACTGGCCTATACCGTACAAAGCGGCGCGCTCAAGAATCTGAACGTCAAATGGCGCAACTCCAGCCTGCGTCGTGATTTCAGTACCAATGAGTTCGACGAGAATCGCGTGTTTATCAGCTACCCGATTTCACTGCTCTGAAATGCATGGCAAAGCCTGCCTGAAAGCTCGGCTGCACAGACAGGTTTTGCCTTGTTACAAATGTATCGGGCCAAGTGAGCCAGCGGGTCGTTTTTATACTTTGGCCGCGTTGACAATCAACGTATGCGGTGCCGATAATCCGGCAAGTCATACGACAACAGATGACAACAATAACAATCGGGACTTTTCTCATGGCATCGGCTCATACCACTCAAACTCCCTTTACTCGCCTGCTGCTGACCGGTGCGGCAGGTGGCCTAGGCAAGGTATTGCGTGAAACACTGCGCCCTTACGCAAACATTCTGCGACTGTCCGACATTGCTTACATGGCACCCGCGGTCGGTGGTGAAGAGGTTCAGGTCTGCGATCTGGCAGACAAGGACGCCGTACACCGTCTGGTCGAAGGCGTTGACGCGATTGTGCATTTCGGCGGCGTATCGGTCGAGAGACCGTTCGAGGAGGTTCTCGGCGCTAATATCTGCGGTGTTTTCCACATCTACGAAGCTGCCCGCCGCCATGGCGTGAAACGCGTGATCTTCGCCAGCTCCAACCACGTGATCGGTTTCTACAAGCAGAGCGAAACCATCGACGCGAACTCCCCTCGCCGTCCGGACAGTTATTACGGTCTGTCCAAGTCCTATGGCGAAGACATGGCCAGTTTCTACTTCGATCGTTACGGCATCGAAACCGTCAGCATTCGCATCGGCTCGTCGTTCCCTGAACCACAGAACCGCCGGATGATGAGCACCTGGCTGAGCTTTGGCGACCTGACCCAGTTGATCGAGCGCTCCCTGTACACGCCAGACGTCGGCCACACGGTGGTCTACGGCGTTTCGGACAACAAGACGGTGTGGTGGGACAACCGCCTGGCCAGCAAACTGGACTACGCCCCCAAGGACAGCTCGGAAGTTTTCCGCGCCAAGGTCGACGCTCAGCCGCCGCTGGCAGCCGATGACCCGGCAATGGTCTATCAGGGCGGTGCCTTTGTAGCCTCCGGACCCTTCGGCGATAAATAAGCAGCGCCTTCCTGTTGCAGAACTCTGGAGATACGAGCCGTCATGGATGCCGAACTGATTGCCGATGCACAGAATGCCACCGGCGAAAGCCCCGTCTGGAGCGTACGTGACCAGGCGCTGTACTGGGTGGATATTCCCAAAGGCGAGCTGCATAGCTGGCGTTTTGGCGAGGACAGCACCCGCAGTTGGAAAGCCCCGCAGATGCTGGCCTGTATCGCCGCCGACAGCCGAGGTGGCTGGATTGCAGGGATGGAAAGCGGCATTTTCCATCTACAGCCCTGCGAAGACGGCAGCCTGATCAGTACGCTTCTGGCAAGCGTCGAGCATGCACAGACCGGCATGCGCTTCAATGATGGCCGTTGCGACCGACAGGGCCGTTTCTGGGCGGGCACCATGTTGATGGACATGGCGGCAGGCGCAGTGGTTGGCGCGATGTATCGCTACAGCGCCGGGCAGAAGACGCTTGACGCACGGTTGAAGGATTTCATCGTGCCCAACGGCCTGGCGTTCAGCCCGGATGGCAAGACGATGTACCTGTCCGACTCCCACCCCAGCGTGCAGAAGATCTGGGCGTTCGATTACGACACCGACAGTGGCACGCCACACAACCGTCGCCTGTTCGTCGACATGAACCATCACCTGGGCCGCCCCGACGGTGCCGCGATCGATACCGATGGCTGCTACTGGATCTGCGGCAACGATGCCGGCCTGATCCACCGCTTTACGCCCAATGGCAAACTCGACCGCTCGCTGTTCGTGCCGGTGAAAAAACCGGCCATGTGTGCCTTTGGCGGACCCGATCTGGACACCCTGTTCGTCACCTCCATTCGCCCGGGTGGCGATCTCAGCGACCAGCCACTCGCCGGTGGTGTGTTCGCGTTGCGACCTGGCGTCAAAGGCCTGGAGGAACCCGTTTTTCAGGGCTGACAGCGCTCACCGAAAATCCCGTAGCTCGACCAAAAATAACAAAATCGGAGATATCCATGGATTTCAAACGCAAGCTCCTCATCGCTGCACTCCCGTTGGCCTTCTGCGTATCGGGCATGGCCCAGGCAGAAGTCAAAATCAAATTTGCCGAAGTTCATCCCGCAGGCTACGCGCCGGTGGTGGCTGAGCAAAACATGGGCAAGAAACTCGAAGAACAGTCCAAGGGCGAGATCAGTTTCAAGATGTACGCGGGCGGCGTGCTCGGTTCCGAAAAGGAAGTCGTCGAGCAGGTCCAGAGCGGTGCCGTACAGATGACCCGCGTCAGCCTCGGCATCGTCGGCCCGGTCGTGCCGGACGTCAACGTCTTCAACCTGCCGTTCGTGTTCCGCGATCAAGCGCATATGCGCACGATCATCGACGGCGAAATCGGCCAGGAAATTCTCGACAAGATCACCAACTCGCCATTCAACATGGTCGCGCTGGCCTGGATGGATGGTGGCACCCGCAACCTGTACACCAAGAAGCCGGTACGCCAGATTTCCGACCTCAAAGGTATGAAAATCCGCGTTCAGGGCAACCCGGTGTTCATCGAAACCATCAACGACATGGGCGGCAATGGGATCGCCATGGCCACCGGGGAAATCTTCAGCGCCCTGCAGACCGGCGTGATCGATGGTGCCGAAAACAACCCGCCGACCTACTACCAGCACAACCACTATCAGAACGCCAAGTTCTTCACCATGACCGAGCACCTGATCCTGCCCGAGCCCATCGTGATGTCGAAGGCCACTTGGGAAAAGCTCAAGCCCGAGCAACAGACGCTGGTGAAAAAGCTGGCCCGTGAAGCGCAGATGGAAGAGCGCGCGCTGTGGGACAAGTCGTCAGCCGATGCCGAGACCAAACTCAAGGCAGCGGGCGTGGAGTTCATCACCCTGACGCCGGAGCAGAAGAAAGCCTTCTACGACGCCACCCAGCCGGTGCGTGACAAGTTCGGTGCGCCTTACAAGGATCTGATCAGCCGCATCGAAGCGGTCCAGACCAATCCGGCACTCGCGGCGAACAATACCCAAGCGGCCCAATAAGCCTGTCCGATCAAGCTGCGGGGACGAGTGAAAGCTCGCTCCCGCCGCAGTGGTGAGCCCCATGAAAAATACGCTATTGCGCGTCAATGACACGATTTATCGGGTCTGCATCGGCATTGCCGGCCTGTCGGTGCTGATCATGACCCTGATCATCCCCTGGGGCATCTTTGCCCGCTACATACTCGGCAGCGGTTCCAGCTGGCCTGAACCCACTGCCATTCTGCTGATGGTGGTGTTTACCTTCTTCGGTGCCGCCGCCAGCTACCGGGCCGGTGCGCACATGGCCGTGTCGATGGCCGTTGACCGCATGCCGCAGCAGGTGCGCAGAGTCGCCAGCGTGGTGGTGCAGATTCTGATGGCGATCGTCGCCCTGTTCATGATTTTCAAGGGCTTCAAGCTGTGCGCCACCACCTGGAATCAGTTTGTCGGCGAACTGCCGTTTCTGCGCGTTGGCATCTCGTATCTGCCGATTCCCATTGGCGGCATCGTGACCCTGATTTTTGTGCTGGAAAGGCTGTTGCTGGGTGACCAGAGTCATCGCGCGGTCATGCGTTTCGACGTCATTGAAGAAAGCGAAGGTGCCGCATAAATGGACGCTTTTATACTGTTGGGCAGCTTCATTGCGCTGATTCTCCTCGGCATGCCTGTTGCCTACGCGCTGGGGCTGTCAGCGCTGGTCGGGGCCTGGTGGATCGATATCCCGGCCGATGCGTTGATGATTCAGATTGCGGGGGGCGTAAACAAATTCTCGCTGCTGGCAATTCCGTTCTTCGTGCTGGCCGGAGCAATCATGGCCGAAGGCGGTATGTCGCGACGCCTGGTCGCCTTTGCCGCAGTGCTAGTGGGCTTCGTGCGCGGTGGCCTGTCGCTGGTCAATATCGTGGCCTCGACCTTCTTCGGCGCGATCTCGGGTTCCTCGGTAGCGGACACGGCCTCGGTGGGTTCGGTGCTGATCCCTGAGATGGAACGCAACGGCTACCCGCGGGACTTCTCGACGGCAGTGACCGTCAGCGGTTCGGTTCAGGCTTTGTTGACGCCCCCCAGCCATAACTCGGTGCTCTATTCGCTGGCTGCGGGCGGTACTGTCTCGATTGCGTCGCTGTTCATGGCCGGGATCATGCCGGGACTCTTGCTCAGTGCGGTGATGATGGGCATGTGCATGATTTTTGCGCGCAAGCGCAACTACCCAAAAGGTGAAGTGATTCCGCTGCGTCAGGCACTGAAAATCGCCGGTGAAGCACTCTGGGGCATGATGGCCATGGTCATTATTCTCGGCGGTATTCTGTCGGGGATCTTCACTGCCACCGAGTCGGCCGCCATTGCCGTGCTCTGGGCGTTCTTCGTCACCATGTTTATCTACCGCGATTACAAATGGCGCGATCTGCCCAAACTGATGCACCGGGCAGCACGCACCATTTCCATCGTGATGATCCTGATCGGCTTTGCTGCCAGCTTCGGCTACATCCTGACGCTGATGGAAATCCCGATGAAGATCACCACCGCGTTTCTGACCCTGTCGGATAACCGCTACGTGATCCTGATGTGCATCAACGTGATGTTGCTGCTGCTGGGCACGGTGATGGACATGGCGCCGCTGATTCTGATCCTGACCCCGATATTGCTGCCAGTCATCGTCGGCGTCGGCGTGGACCCGGTGCATTTCGGCATGATCATGCTGGTCAACCTGGGGATCGGACTGATCACGCCGCCTGTCGGTGCTGTGCTGTTCGTCGGTGCCGCAGTGGGCAAAGTCACCATCGAAGCCACCGTAAAAGCGTTGCTGCCGTTCTATGTTGCGCTGTTCCTGGTGCTGATGCTGGTCACCTACATTCCTGCCATCTCACTGTGGTTGCCGAGCGTCGTGCTCTAAAGCCTCTGGTCATACGGCTGCCGGGGCTCCTCGCGAGCGTCGGCATGCCATTTCCCTCTCCAGCCAAGGAGGCTGGTCCGCATGTCCGCCCCTGCCCTCTTCCCGCGCCATATTGCTGTACTGATCCTGGCGTTGCTGGCCTGTTCGTTCGCCGGCAACCACATCGCCGCCCGTATTGCCTTCGATCATGACACCGGCCTGCTGCTGGCCATCCTCTGTCGCTCCGGCGTGACCCTGCTGGTACTGGTCAGCCTGGTGCTCTGGCAGCGGGAAGGGCTCGGCCTTCCCGCCAGCACCTGGCGCTGGCAACTGCTTCTGGGGCTATTGATCGCCACGCAGAGTTTTTGTATCTACTCAGCGGTGGCACGTATTCCGGTGGCGCTGGCACTGCTGGTGGTCAATGTATCGCCGATTCTGCTGGCACTGTTGACCTGGGCACTGGGGGGTGCCAGGCCGACGCGGCGCGCAGCAGGCCTGATGGGGTTGATCCTGTTTGGCCTGGCGATGGCGCTCGACGTGCCACAACGCTTGTCGAATCCGGGCAGCAGCGAGCCGCAATGGCTCGAGGGCATCGCCTACGCGTCCACCGCTGCGGTGGTGTTCGCCTTTGCGCTGTGGATTACCGATAACAAGCTGGCGGGCATGCGCGGCAGCGTACGCAGCATGTTGACCATGGCAGTAGTGTTTGTAATCGCCGCAATAGCAGGCAGCAGCGGCGTGCTGCCCGGCGGTGTGGGTCTGCCGACAAGCTCTGTCGGCTGGACCGCGCTGGCCAGCCTGGTGGTGCTGTACGGCCTGGGCTTCTCGCTGCTGTTCATCTGCATGGCGCGTCTGGATATCGCCCGCAACGCGCCGGTGATGAACATCGAGCCGGTGGCAAGCCTGCTGTTCGGCTGGCTGATTCTCGATCAATTGCTCAGCAGCGGTCAGGTCATCGGCGGGCTGATGGTCGTCAGCGGTATTGTGTTGCTGACTTGGCGGCGCAGCCCATCGCAAGCACCTCAACCTTCCAGTCCCTCACCCAGCAAGGCCCTGAAGCATGCCCGCGAACGTACTGATCCTTGAAGATGGCCTGACCCGCCTGACACTGGCCCCCGACATCGGCGGCAGTATCGTCAACTGGACCATCCTGGCCAGCGGGCAACCTCTGCTGCGCCCCAGCGACGAACAGGCTTTGGCGGCCGGGACGCCCCGTCGGCTGGCCTGCTACCCGCTGGCACCGTGGTCAAACCGGATCGGCAACGGCGGTTTCGACACGCCGGACGGCTGGCTGGCCTTGAAGCCAAACAGCGCCAATGACCCGCTGCCGATCCACGGCAGTGCCTGGCAACAAGCCTGGACGGTTATCGAACAAACCCCGCAGCAGGTCTGCCTGCAACTCGACAGCCTGATACCGTTCGCCTACCGCGCCCAACTGCGCTACACCCTGCAAGGAGGCAAGCTGAGCATCGAACTGAGCACCACCCATCAGAACAGCCGCGCCGTCTGGCACGGGCTGGGCCTGCACCCGTACTTGCCGCGCACGGCCCACACTCGTTTGCAGGCCAAGGCTGCGCAGGTCTGGCTGTGCGACGAAGCCGGTTTGCCAAGTGACTTGCAGGACCTGCCCGCCGAGTGGGACTTCCGGCATGGCAACGCGCTGCCCGACACACGCCTGGACAACGGTTTCACCGGCTGGGATGGCCACAGCATCATCAGCCAGCCTGACCTGGGCTATGAGCTGCACTGCCAGGCCACCGAAAGCGAATACTTTCTGGTGTTCTGCCCACCGGGGCTGGATTTCTTTTGCTTCGAGCCGGTCAGCCACCCGGTCAACGCGCATCATTTGCCAGGGCGGCCAGGATTGAGGCTGTTGCGGCAGGGGGAGTCGATGGGGTTGGAGGTCAGTCTGTCTTATCGGGCATTGAAACCAACATAATCTGATACCTACTTGAGTAGCTGTTTTGCAACATTCAGGAGCGATGGAACGATTACATGTCCTTGAAACGTCATACTCAGCTTGTCCGGCTTACCGGCCTTGAGAAACACTCCATGCAGCAATCAACAGTATTCAAAAATAATCGTAGTCAGGTCATCCTGCTGCCGAGGGCAATAGCGCTGCCAGACGACGTGGAACGCATCGATATTGTAGTGGCGGGCAAAACCCGCATCATCTCGCCTGCAGGTGCATCCTGGAACAGTTGGTTCGATGGCGAGAACGTCAGTCGCGCGCTATCGGGCTGATCATTGCCACTAAAAATCTGCTCGATTTTCAGCGCATCAGTGCTTCTTTTGGATGACGGGCTCATCCACTGAATACACCCTGCAAGTGCAAAAAACTGTGACACCCGAGCTGACGCACCGCTCGTCACATCCTGTGATCCGCTCCCCATCCCGCTACGTAACACCTGTGCATCGCGAACCAAAACCAGACAATGGTGATCAGAAGGTGGATCATGCGCACTACTGCCAGTCTCAGGATCTTCTGTCACTTGTCCCCTCCTCACAGCGAATCGACGATAACCCGACTTTGGATCGATGAAGTCACTGCCGTGGCCCGCCAGAGGGACCGCGAAAGCTTCATGCGCATCTACGATCACTTCGCACCGCGGTTGTTGCGTTATCTGACCGGTCTGAATGTACCCGAGGGGCAAGCTGAGGAGCTGGTGCAGGAAGTGTTACTCAAGCTGTGGCACAAGGCCGATTCGTTCGACCCGGCCAAGGCAAGCCTGGGAACATGGCTGTTTCGCATTGCGCGCAATCTTTACATCGACAGCGTGCGCAAGGACCGCGGCTGGGTGCAGGTGCAGAATTCGCTGGAACAACTCGAACGCCTGGAAGCACCGGTGGATCGGACGCTCGATTACAGCCAGCGCCAGGAGCAGCAATTGAACATCGCCATCCAGAACCTCCCCACCGATCAGGCCCGAGTGCTGCGAATGTCTTATTTCGAAGCGCTCAGCCACCGGGAAATTTCCGAACGTCTTGGTATGCCACTGGGCACGGTGAAGTCCTGCCTGCGCCTGGCCTTTCAAAAATTGCGCTCGCGGATAGAGGAATCATGATGAGCCCACGACATCATCCGGATGACGCGACTCTGGTCAGCTACGCTGCAGGAGCGCTGTCGCAGGTCATCTCTGTGGTCACCGCCGCGCACCTGGAACGCTGCGCCGAGTGCCGGGCACGACTCAGGCAGGCTGAAGAGATTGGCGGAGTATTGATGCAGCAGCACACCAGCAGCGTGGTGCCGCTCAAGGGCAGGTCGGCGATGCTGGCGCGTCTTGATGAAGCGGCAGCGAGCACTGAACCGGCAATCTATGCGATGCCGGCGGCCAATCAGGACCCGGACCTGCTGCCTGTCTGCATGCAGGCGCATTTTGGTCGACAGCTGAGCACTCTGAAGTGGAAGACCCTGATCCCCGGTGTACAACGCGTCCGCGCCGAAGGTATCCAGCATGGCAACCTCATGCTGCTGAAAATCGCCCCCGGCGTCAGCATGCCGGTGCATAGCCATGAAAGCGGCGAGATGACCATGGTGCTCAAGGGTGCGTATCACGATATACAGGGAGCGTTCGGGCTCAACGATGTGGCCGATCTGGACAGCCATATCCAGCACCAGCCCATCGCCTACCCCGATCGGGAATGCATCTGCGTGCTGGCGACCGACTCAAGGCTGCGCTTTCACGGGCTGATGGCGCGGATGATGCAGCCGTTTTTCGGGATTTGAAAAACGGCCTTCATGCCTGCGTTCAGCGCTGAACGCTGACACCCAGCGAAGCCAGCGCGTCCCAGTACCCCGGATAGGTCTTGCCGACACAATCGGGGTCGAGAATGCGAATACCGGCAATTTTCAAGCCTGCCAGCGCAAAACACATGGCGATGCGGTGGTCGGAATGGGTGTCGATCAGTGCATCGACCGTAGTCCCAGCCAGCGCCGGGTTGGCGTGTACCAGCAGATCGTCACCCTCTTCAACCGCAAGGCCGGGTGCGATGGCACACAGGCCGTGTGACAGTGCTGAAATACGGTCACACTCCTTGACCCGCAGATTGGCGATGCCGACAAAACGCACCGGTTGACGATTAAAGGCGGCGAGTACCGCCAGCGTCGGAATCGCGTCCTGCATCTGCGAGCCGTCGATCACGGCGGGCATGTTCGGAAAGCTGTCGATGATCTGGCTGGCCAGTGCATCGGGCTGAGTAAACGCATCGCTGGCCACGCCGAGGTCGATAGCGCCCTCAGTCAGGGCTTGCGCGGCCCACAGGTAAGTGGCGGCCGAGGCATCCGGCTCGATGTGGAAATCCGTAGCGCGATAGCCGGTAGCCGAGACTTTCCAGGCGGCGTCGCCAATGGTCTGAACCTCGGCACCGAACGCCTGCATGGCCGCCAGCGTCAGGTCGACGTAACCGCGAGCACCGATCTCGCTGCCGGTCAGCGCAACTTCCACTGGCCCCTTGCCGCAGGCACCGGCCATCAGCAGCGCCGACACGTACTGGCTGGACAGGTTGCCGTCGATTTCTATCCGGCCGGCCTCAAGACCGCCCTTGCCCTTGATAGTCACTGGCGGGCAACCGCTGGCGGCGCTGACTTGCACGCCCATGCGCTGCAAGGCATCCACTAATGGCCCGATCGGGCGCTTGCGCATGTATTCGTCGCCATCGACGACGAAGTCACCTTCGAAGTTGGCCAGCGCAGCGGTCAGGAAACGCGTTGCCGTGCCGGCGTTACCAAGAAACAGCGCCTGCTGCGGCGCTTGCCAGTGTCCGCTGCTGGTTACCACAAAGGTGCTGTCATCCGGCTCGTCGACCTGCACACCCATCAAACGCAATGCTTCGGACATCACGCGGGTGTCGTCACTCTTCAGCGCACCGGTCAGGCGGCTGGTGCCTTTGGCCAGCCCGGCCAGCAACAACGCACGGTTGGTGATCGACTTGGAGCCCGGCGGGCTGACGCGCCCGACCAGAGGGCGCTCGACAGGCAAAACAGTGAGGGTGGCTTGAGGTCGCATGATGTCCCTGAGCGTCAGCGGAAAAATCGCGATCCTAGCACGAGCGGGATCAAGCCCGCAGTGCAGGTTTCAATCATCGACGCGCATCGGCACACGTCAGTTTTTAACTGCACCCGACAGTTGCTGCAGCTTGTCGTTGGCCGCCAGCAACTGATTGCGGTTGGCCGCCACGTCGGTAACGTCGTAGATCACCAGACACACATGGCTGATTGCCCCGGTGGTCGAACGCAGCGGGAACAGTGTGGTGTTCTGGTACATGAACTCTTCGTGGCCAGTGATCGGCTGGTAATTCTTGAAGCGCACCAGGTAGGGTCGTTGCTCCCAGATGGTGAACGCCGGTGTGCCGAGGGTCACGACGTTATCTATTTTCTTGCTCAGCCATTGCCGGTTCACTTCGGGAAACAGCTCGAAGAACGTCTTGTCGATGGCCACATAGGGCACCACGCCCGAGCGGTTTTCCATGAAGGTATTCCAGACCGTCACCCGGTAGTTCAGGTCCAGCACCACAATGCCTACGTCAATGTTTTGCGTGACGGCCAGCAACCAATGAAGCTCGTTGATTTCAATAGCGTTGCTCATGGGTCAGCTCATCATGTAGGCAAGTTTTTTGGTAAGCAGCTCGACCGAATCTTCGGTGAACAGCATCAGCAGATCGAAGTGAATGTTATGGCCTTCCACGCTGTAACTGATTTCAACCGCCAGGGTCTTTTTCCAACGCTGCTGATTGATACGGATAAGCTCGTCGATGCCGCCCTGCGCACCCAGCAGTTGCGGGTGGCCTTGCGAGAACGCGATGTCGATCTGCTCGGCGATACCGCTCAGGCAGGCACCAATGAGGATCGTCGACAAGTCGAGAAGCATCTCCATGTTGGAGCTGTCGGACTGATCGCCGCCCATCAACTGAGACATGCCGGAGATTTCCGAGTCGTGGAAAATCAACAACGCTTCGCCAGCAATACCGCCACCTATGTAGCCCTGGCACACCGCCGTCAGGCGCTGGTCACTGTGGGCGTCGGCCAGCGCCATGTGCAGCTCGCCGACTTCGAGCATGTTGACGTTGGGCACCGGCAACTGCACGAACACGCCCAGCACCTTGGCCAGTAACGCCGCCGCCCGGCCCATGGCCACGTTGATGGTTTCGCGGAAGGCATCCTGAAAGCTGATTACCCCGCCCTTGTTGTTGAGCGCCGGCAGCGCAACCGGTGACGCCGCCGGCTTGCCCAGCAGCCCCAGACGCTCCAGTGTGCTCTTGAGTTCGTCCGGGTCGGCAGGCTTTTTCAAAAACGCCAGCGCACCCAGTTCCATCACCCGGCGAACGGCCTCGTCCTGAACGTCACCTGACACCACGATGACCTTGGCATCCAGGTTTTCGTCACGAATCGCCGTCAGGGTCTGGTAGCCGTCCATCACCGGCATGGTCAGGTCCAGCAGCACCACCTGACCCTGGCCTTTACGAATGGCCTCCAGGCCTTCCTGCCCCTGGGTGGCCAGTGTGACCGACACATCCCAGTCGGCAGGCAGCGCGCGCAGCAGCTGCTTTCGCGCCATGTTCGAGTCATCGCATATCAATAGTGCAAGCGTGGACATCGTGTAATTCTCACTGCGAAAAAATCAGGCTGACAACGGCGGACAGCACGTATACGTTCGACGGCACTATCGAGATCGACTGACACCGAGCCTATAACGCGCGCTCAGTAACATTCAAACTAAACCTATAGCCTAAGTCGGTGATTTTTCGAGTTTCTGTAGTTTTATTCGCCATCGATTGCCATAAATCAATATCGCGACGTCACAAACATGCCTATTATCAAGTGATAGATTTAATAGCAATCACTCGATAGACAGGTGTGCCATGTCTCTGCCCATAAGCGATTACCATCCAGCCCTGCCCCGGCCGGACGATTTTTGGCAGCATCTGGGCATTCCGGCGCGTGGTACGCGTCTGTACTCGGCATTGCACGATGGCCTGCCTTATGAAGTCTTCGAACGCCTTGCACATTACACCGACCTGAACCGCTCGACCCTGGCCGAGCATCTGGGCATCGCTCCGGCAACGTTGCAGCGGCGTCTCAAGGTGCGTCGTTTCAATGCCGAGGAAAGCGACCGTCTGTTTCGCCTGGCAGCGGTCTACAAGGCGGCGCTGGACCTTTTTGAAAACGATGCCGAAGCGACCCGACTGTGGCTGGCCAGTCCGGTCTACGGGCTGGGCAATCGCAGGCCGCTGGAAATGCTTGCCACCTCGGCCGAGGCGCAGGCAGTGCTTGATCTGATCGGTCGGCTGGAACACGGTGTCGGGGCGTGATTGCAGTCTACCGTCTGGTCAAACGCAAATGGCTGGCCCAGGCGTTCGACGGTGAAGGTGCCAAGCTCTACGGCGGACGCTGGAACAGCAAAGGCAACGCCTGCGTGTACTGCGCAGGCAGCGAATCGCTGGCGCTGCTGGAAGTGCTGGTGCATCTGGGCAATGCCAGCGTGGCTCAGCACTACGCGATGCTTGAACTGCAGATTGCCGAAGCGTACATCCTCAATGCACGCTTCGACACCCTGCCCTCCGACTGGCGTGAAGAGCCCGCGCCTCCGGCCACCGCCTCGTTCGGCGACGACTGGCTGGCCTCTGGCCAGAGCCTGGCGCTGGCCGTGCCCAGCGTGATCATCCCGCGTGAGTCCAATTACCTGCTCAATGTCCAGCATCCGGAATTCCGGGCTGTTGTGGCCACTGCAAAAGAGCTGGAGTTTGTGGTCGATCCGCGTTTGAGGTGAGATGACTGGGCGATTAGTACACCAGACTTTTTCGTGAGGGCCTTCTGGCTTTAGATGAAAATGGCCACACGGTCAAAGGCCCCCGCTGGAAGGAACTCGCTTTCATCTGCTTTCAGCTGGCACTTGGTAATCGTAACAGCGTCTCGAACAGGGTATACCCAACGTTTATTTTAAGCGTGTATCTAACCTGTCGATTCCCCCATCAACCGTCTGCAGATCCCGCTCCGGGATTTCCCATATAAGCAATTTTGGGGGTGTCTGGCGGAAGGCCGGGCTGTCGAAGTAGACGTTGGCAGCGCCCGAGAACTCGCCGCCGTCCCTGGCAAAGTTGCCGACCGGTGCCCCCAGTGCGCGCTGTAGAAACCCGACAAAACCCGAATTGCGCGAGAACGACGTGCCGATCAGTGCGACGTTGGGCAGGTTGCTGTCGCCGAACAGGTCGTCGAGGTTATCGCTGCCCGTTGCTGATTCGCTGGCAAGCTCGGTAATTTGCGTGACGGCCACGCTTTGCGGCGCAGGTTGTAATGACGACGGCAGCCAGTCGAGCCCGGCGAGGCGCACCAGGTCGCCGGGGCGCTCGGCAATGGGTAACGTCTGAACCTGAAACTGACGCTGCGGAGTGGCCTGAATACCGGCTTTTTGCACCTGCAGACCAATGGCTCTGGCGGCGCTGTTGGCACCACTCTCACTCCAGTGCGTGTCGGTGCGCAGATAAGCCGTTTCGCCCAGCGGTTGCAGGGTCGCGGTCAGGTCCAGGGCATCGACGCCGGCAGCTTTCAGGTCGCTGATCCAACGCTCGACACGGGCCTGCAACACGTCAGGCCGATAAAGGCCGCACAGTCGGGATGCCGCAATGCGGCTTTTGTCGGGCACTACGGCGACCAACAATTCGATGCCACGTTTCTTGAGGCTGCGCTGCACAGCGATCACCGCCTGGACCTTGCGTTGCGCATTGGTCTGCGCATCGCGATTGAGCCTGAACTCATCGGTCAGGAACAACCAGCCCGGGCACCCCTTACGCACCCGCGGGCCGGTGTCATGAAACAGCAGCCAGCTCGCGCCACGCTCGATACTGGCCGCACGCTGGGCCAGAAAAGTCCCGGACAGCTGTTTGGCCAGTTGGTGAGTCACCTCGCCGTGCAGCGCTGCGTCGAGGGTCAGCGGCTTCACGCAACAGATCGGCCTGACGGATGCGGTAGCGATACAGCAGGTCGTCGAAACGTTTACGGGTCTGCACGCTCATGGGCTGGCCCTGCACATTACGCAGGATCGCATTGACCTGAACGTCATCCCCCGCCGCGAGCAACAGACTGGCGTATTGCAGTAGCAGATCAGGTGACTGCGCAGGTGCCTGAGCGATGGCTGCGCGGGCCATTTCCCGACCACGCTCCGGCTCGCCGGCGTCGATATAGGCACTGGCCAGCGTGAGTTGACGCTCCGGGCTGCCGCTGGCGACCGGCTGCAGACGATCGAGCAGCGCCAGCGCTTCCTGGCGCTGACCGCGCCTGGCGGCACCGATGGCCAGGTTGATCTGCACGGTCATGCTCACTTCGTCGGCAAGCGCCTTCATGTCCGGGGTGCGCTGGTCGACAGGAATGCGCGCAAAGGTGGCCTGCGCGTCTTGCCACTGGCCCATCTCCACCGACAGCAGCGCACGGGTGTAGAGCGCGTCGATATCGTTGGGCCGAGACTTGAGCAGCTCGTCGATCAGCGCGCGGGCCTTGGGCGCTTCGTCGGTCTTGAGGTTCAGACGCGCCAGGTCGAAACGGGTCCAGACACTGTCCGGGTCATCTTTTACCGCTTCCCTCAGAGCCGCCTGGGCGGCACGGAGATCGCCGTGTTGCTCGGCCAGACGTGCAGTCTGCGTGGCACGTAACGCCTTGAAGCGACTGCTGTCGCCCAGTGCAGCCTGGTCGGCAGGCGATAAGGTATCGAGCAGGCGCAGCGCTTCATCGGCTTGGCCGCTTTGCGCCAATACGTTGATCAGCCCGCGCATGGCTTGCGGATTGCCGCTGGGTCGCCAGCACCTGACGATAGCCCGCTTGGGCCGCGTCGAGCTGGCCGGTCTGAGCCTGCAGATCAGCCTGAGTCAAACGCACATCAACGCTGTTCGGGTTCTGCCGCTGCACCTGGGCCAGCAACTCCTGAGCCTTGCCGGTCTGACCCTTGGCCTGCAGGTCGCGGGCCTGTTGCAGGGATGTCCAGAGCTGCACGCTCTCGAGTGCGCTTTTCCAGCGTGCACCGCCGGGCTGGCGATTTGCGCGGGTCAGCAGTTGCTCGGCTTCCGCCAATCGATTTTGCTGCTGGCGGACCACACCCAGCCCACCCAGCGCATCGGCATCGTCGGCCTTGATTTTCAGGCGCGCGACAAAGGCCTGTTCAGCAGCGGCATGATCATTTCGCTCCAGCGCCTTCAGCCCACGTGCTACCAGCGGGTCCTGCTGCCAGCCTGAACCAGCGCCGCTGGCGTGCTGCTGGCGGCCCTTGTTCAACTGGTCGCAAATCTCCTGATCATCGGGATGAACCTTGAGAAACGCGTCGAACAGCGGCACTTGCGCCGGCGTGGGCGGACCGATCCAGACCAGCGCCATACGCCAGCTCTGATCGGCGTCCCCGGCGATATCCGGGTGCGTACTCAGCCGTGCCAGCGCAGCGATACCCTCGGCTCGGGTGTCTTCGCGACGGGCCAGATGCTTGGCGAAAAACAGCGACAGAATCGAGTCGTCCGGGTTCTGCCGAATCAGGCGTTCGAAGCCTTTGCGCGCTTCGGGCCAGTCCGCGCTGCTGAAACCCAGGTTGGTGTAGTACTCGCGCCCGACCGTGCCTTCAGGCAAACGGCCGTTGAACAGTTGGCGAAAGACCCCGGTCGCCTTGTCGCGCTCGCCGGCATCGGCCAGGCGTCGGGCATCATCCAGCAAGGCCTGATTCTGCGGCTGACCGAGGGCAATGTCCTGCTCCAGTTGCACCGCCTGCCACGGCACGGGCGACAAGGCCTGCAGCCGAGCCAGATAAGCCTGCGCCTGCTGCGGCTTGTTCTGTTTGACGCCGATCAGCCCCATGCCATACAACGCATCGATCTGATCGGGCTCTATCTGCAGCACCTTCTGCCAGACCTCGGCGGCGCGCAATGCGTTCGAGCGAGCCTGCCAGTACTGGCCCTGCTCGATCAACTGCGCCTCGGCGGTGGCGGCCTGAGCATGAGGAACGCTGGCTGCAATCGCGGCAACCAACCCGATGACTAACGTGTGGCGGCGCGCGGGCATGACGTCTCCCAGGACAATTCAAGGGTTCCGTCTTCACGGAACCGATAGCGTTTTTCAACCCAGCCCAAGGCAAACAGGCTGAGCATGAGGTTGTAATAGGCCGGTTCGGTGCGGTCTTTCGGATCGCGGGCCAGCGCCTGGCTGACCCCGGCTTCGACCCTGCGCTGCTGCTGTTCAGCCAGCCATGTCTGGCCCTTGGCCTGGAAATACGGCAGCAACGCCGCCGAATAACCAAACGGTGCCTGGCCCTGGCTCACGCCACTCATCACCTGCACCTTTTCCGGGGGAATACCGCTGGAGGCCGTGCTTATCGACATTCCGTCGAGACGCGCCAGCAAGCGCGCAGCCAATGGGTCGGACGCAGGCGTCATGCCCGCCCAGAGGTAGACGCGAATCGCGTCATAGCTGCCCAGCTCGCCCGTGACCGGGTCGACCACGAACAGTCCGGTGTTTGGCGATGTACCGCGATAACCCACCCAGTCGGCGATAAACCCTTTCGGGCTTGATCCGTCGATCAGTTTCGCCGTGTTGTCAGCGATTTCCTTCCAAGAACCACCTGGTACTTCTCTGGCCAGACGCCGCAACAGCGGCACCGGCAGGTAGCTGGCGTTCAAGCGCCACAGGTGGTCGGGCTGCACAAAACCTTCCGGGCCGGGCAGGAGCATCTTGCCGAACCCCGGCAGGTTGACCACCAACCGGGATTCCACGGTCTTGAGCAGTGCCAGCGCATCGTTTCGATAAACCGGGTGCTGCCAGATGCGGGCGGCTTCCAGCAACGCATAGATGATCCACAGATCAGCATCGGACGCGGAGTTGGCGTCCTGCAGTTTCCAACTGCCATCCTCGCCCTGCCCCCACAACCAGCCGGGCAGGCGGGTCTTGAGGTCGGCACCGGCCATGTTCTCGGCAGTCCATGTCCAGAGCCTGTCGAAGCGCTCGCGATCATTGGCCACCAGCGCAAAGAGCATGCCGTAAGACTGGCCTTCGGAGGTGCTGTGGTTGGCTTTCAGGCTGGACTCGAGCACGCGCCCGTCGGCCTGCACATAGCGCGTGGCGTAGTCCTGCCAGAACGGCCAGGCCGGACTGTCGCAGGTGCCGGCCGCAAGAACCGGCGTCAGCATTGCCGACGCCAGCACACCGCTCATGCAGCCAAAAGCACGACGCAGACTGGTTAACATGGCCGGCATGATTTATTCATGCTCCAGACGGCGTTTGGCAAGCGAACGCAGGGTCAGGTAAGCCACCCCGGTGACCAGCACTACACCCACGACGACCGCCAGCAACAGCCACAGCACATTGCGCGACATCAGCCACTGCACGTACTTGAGCGGCCCTAGATCACCAACGTAGTAATTCTGTTCGGCAACCAGCGCTTCGACCGAGTCGCCGCGCACCACTACCAGACTGCCCTGCACCTTGTCGCTGCTGCTCAGCGCTCGGGTGACATCGCTCATGCCGCCTGGCTGGCCGCTCGAGATCAACACCACGCTGCGGCCTTTTTGCAGGGGCGATTCGAAGCCGGTCAGGAAGGTGCTGCGCGCATCGCTGGAGAACGCCATCGCCACCCGCGCCCTGCGCTGATTTTCATCCGGGTCCGGGCTCATCCACTCACGCAGGCGAAACGACAGATCGGAAAGCTCGAAGCCCTGCTGCTGGCCGTTGCCGGAGGTCGGCAGGCGGTCGGCCCATTGTTTGAGCAGCGGCTGATCGGTGCCAGAAGACATGACCAGAATGTCCTTGTCAGCGGCGCTGGCGATCTGTGCAGCCTGCATCACGGTCACGCCAGTCGCCGGGTAACCGGTGGACTCACCAAAACGTCCCAGCACATTCAGGTACGCACTGACGTCCTCGGGACTCGGCTGGTCAGCCAGTACCACCGCAGTTTGCGACAGGTCAGCCAGACGCGTGAACGGGAAGCCCGAATCCTTGAACACGCCCAGGTTGGGCATCGCCATGAAGTGGTCGTAGCCGCTGAAATCCAGGGTTGATTCCGGATCTATGCTGCCGCGCATGTTGTCGATGATGATGTCGTCACACTCGCCCTGCTTGAGGTAATCGAACATGTAGCGCAGTTGCAGACGCGATTGCAGCGCTGCCGAAGTGAGCGGCAGGTACACATGCGCTTCACGCGCTGATCGTGTCGTTGCCACCGGTCAGCCGGGCCACGATCGAATTGCTCAGACGGTCAACCGATGGCAAAGGCTCGGCCTTGATCAGGGTATCGTTGAGGCTGACCATGATCGATGAATTGTTGGAGCGCTCCTGCGGCGTGTAGCGGTACTTGAGGTGCAGCGGTACGCCGTCTTCGCGCCAGTTGAACAGGTCTGGAGGCAAGTTCAGCGGCACGGTGATATCGCCCGGATCGTAACCGGAGACACTCAGTTTGTTGGCAGGCATCAGCTCGCCCAGCTTGATCGGCCGATCACTCGGCAGCCAGTTCGGCGCGTCGTATGGCTTGCGCGGCGCAAGCATGTCGACCTGTTCGATCAGCGCACTGCTGCCGACCAGGCTCTGCCCGCCGACCACCAGCGCGTTGACCGCTGTTTTAAGCTCGGCGGAAGTACGCCCGGTGATCACCAGCAACTTGCTGTTGGGGTCGCTGGGGTGCGTCACCATCGTCAGGGTCGGACCTTTCGGCGCAGGCATGGTCAAGGCGCCCAGTTGCAGAGCACCGTCGCCCTTGAGCAACACCAGCGCGTTGCCCCTGGCCGGCAGCTCATTGAAGTGCGCCGGGAAGCTGGCCATACGCGAGCGGGTCTTGGCCGCACCGATCCACGACGCCAGTGCGCCCGCCGCCTCCAGAGTCATGTTATCGGGTGCCGCCCCCATCACCACGGGCAGGTTGACGTCACGGTCATCGCGACGGTCAAAGAACGGCAGCGGCAGAATCGCCAGGTCGTTGGACAGCGCGAATGGCGTAACGCGGATGTCCAGACGCGTGTCGTTGTTGATCCGCGCCCAGAGGCTGGAGTGCCTGGGGTCTTCGCAGCTCATTGTGTAGTGGCCGATGAACTGCAGATTCAGGCGGTTGAACTCGGTGATCATCTGCGGTGGAATCTCGATCACCTGAGTCTGCGGCTTGCCTGCACCCTCTTTGGGCAACGGCAGGGTCGCTGCGACTTCGTCGTTGATCATGACGTTGATCTGCGACAAATCGGCAAGCAATGCCGGTGAATAGCTGTAACTCAAGGTCAGGCTCGCCCCGGTCACCACCTGATCGGCACGCACGTTGAAGTTGACGCTGTCAGTGGCGTCCACACCGCGCAGGCTCATGGGGTAATTACGGCCCAACTGCTTGAGCGTTACGCTGTAACCATCGTTTGCAGCGGCTGTTTCGGCAGCAGTTGCGACACCACCCGTGGAGAGCACGGACAACGCACAGGCCAACAAAGCCCATGAGCGGCGAACGGCGAACCGTTCGGCACCGATAAAATACCGTTTGGTCATGACTACTCAATCCATCAGTTTGCGGGAGGTGGGGAGATTTTTTTACGTGTTGGTAACAGGCGGCTGAAATCCTTGCGGGTGGCCTTGAACAGCTCGACAACACCACGGACGCCGATGTGGCTGACTTCGCGCAGCGCGGTCAGCGGTGTATCCGGTTTGCCATGCCCCCAGGTCGATGCCCAGGTGTCGGCCCGACCAAACGTCAGGCGTACCAGTTCGCTCTGCTGGCGCAGTGACAAATCATCGAAACGAGTACCCAGATAGCAATCGCGGCAGAACATCACGGTTGCGGGGAAATGGCTGGTCTGCGCGCCGCGATACAGCGATACCGTGATGCTGTCGCCACTGTCGATGCCCGAATCGGCGGGCAGTACCAGCCCGAGGCCGGTCTGGGAAAAATCCTGAGTCACGGCGTCGAATACCACGCCGTCAGCGCGCGTCACGCGAATCGGCAGTCTGGCCTGCACCCGCGGTTCGGTGCGCACCTGGCGGATCTCGCTGGCTACTGCAATTGCAGCGCTGGTAATAATGATGTTGTAGAGCGTCCAGGCCATGTTGATGATGATCGTCAGGGTGATCGCATCGTTGTTCCAGCCCAGTTGATACAGGCTGTAGATACCGAGCGCGAAGACCACCACGTTGAGCGTCAGCAGCACGATGTAAGGTCGCGCCAGCGTCCAGTCAAAGAACTTCTCCTCGACCACGCCACCTTTGTCGGTGACGTTGAAACCACCGAACTTCGGGTTGATAAGCGCCATGAGCACCGGGCCCATGATGTACCAGGCCAGCACGGCCTCGTAGACCTCGTTCCAGAACGAATGGCGGAAACGCCCCTGAATCCTGGAGTTGGTCAGACTGGCGTGGGCCAGGTGCGGCAATACGTAAGCGGTGATCATCAGCGCCGAGGCGTGCATGACCTCGGCACCGAACAGCAGATAGGCCAGTGGCGCAGTAAGAAACACCAGACGCGGCAGGCCGTAAAAGAAGTGCAGCATGGAGTTGGCGTAGCACAGCCGCTGACCCAAAGACAGACCTTTGCCCAGTAGCGGGTTGTCGGTGCGAAAGATCTGCGCCATCCCGCGCGCCCAGCGAATGCGCTGGGCCACATGGCGCGACAGGCTTTCAGTGGCCAGCCCCGCCGCCTGCGGAATTGCCAGGTAAGCGGTGTTGTAACCGGCGCGGTTGAGCTTCAACGCAGTGTGCGCATCCTCAGTCACGGTTTCGGTGGCCACGCCGCCAATTTCCAGCAACGACGAACGCCGCAGCACTGCACATGAGCCACAGAAGAAGGTCGCGTTCCACAGGTCATTGCCGTCCTGCAACAGGCCATAAAACAGCTCGCCTTCGTTGGGCACACTGCGGAAGGTGTCGAGGTTCTTTTCAAACGGGTCAGGTGAGAAGAAAAAGTGCGGCGTCTGCAACATCGCCAGCTTCGAGTCCTTGAGGAACCAGCCCATGGCGACCTGCAGAAACGAGCGGGTCGGCACGTGGTCGGCATCGAACATGGCGATGTATTCGCCATCAGTCGACTTGAGCGCTTCATTGAGGTTGCCAGCCTTGGCGTGACGATTGTTGTCACGGGTCAGGTAGCCGACACCGATCTGCTCGCAGAACTCGCGAAAATCTTCGCGGCGACCATCATCGAGGACGTAGACCCGCAGCTTGTCGCGCGGCCAGTCGATGGATTGCGCAGCAAAAATGGTCAGCTTTACGATGCTCAGCGCTTCGTTGTAAGAAGGGATGAACACATCCACCGTCGGCCATTGGCTGGAATCGCTCGGCATGATCACCGGTTTGCGCTGCAGCGGCCAGGCTGTCTGCACGTAACCCAGCACAATGACGATCAGCGTGTAGAACTCGGCGACGATCAGCCCATAACCCAGCAGACTGTCCAGCCAGTTGTCGAAATCCAGAGTCGACGTCAGACGCCAGTACATGTAGCGGAACGATGCCAATAGCGAAAGCGTCACCAGAGCGAGTACCGAAATACGCCCCGGTATCTTGCGAATCACCAGCATCGCGGCAAAGCATGCCAGGGCAAAGAAGCACTGCGCGTAGAGATCTAGAGGCACGGTGACGACCAGCGCCATCACCAGCAGCCCGATAACGCTGGCCACGGTTTTCAGTGTGCGGCGCAGGGTTCTGGACTGCTGGCCGAACGTTGCCGACAAAGCATTCAGCCACAGCGATAAGCGCGTCCGGGGGGGGGGGACACGTCGAGCGACAGGTCAGTCATGACAATCGGGTCTCTTCTACGTCCTGAGTCAGCAGTCTGGTTGTCAGCAAGTCACTCAGCACGCGCAGGTCTTGAGCACCGGATGAGGCGCCCGGAACCTGTACTGCGTTGTGCCCGTAGGCCAGCGCTTCTGCGAGCGCATTATCCTTGTGCACGATGCCCAGCAAACGGCCGCCCAGGCGTTTCGCCATTACATCGCGCATGTCGCGGCTGAATGCACGCGACGCATCGAGCTGATTGATGACGTAGTGGCAGACCGGCGGCTGCGGACCGGCCAGTACCGGCTCAAGCCAGCCCTGCATCTGGTCCAGCGTGAGATAGCACGCGGCATCGGCAGTGAGCACCACCAGCACCTGGCTGGCGGCATTCAGCGCCTGCTCCAGCATGCGTAAATCACCGCACGGCACATCGAGAATCACCACGTCGCGAGCACTCAACTGCATGCGCGCGATCTGGCGGACCAGCCAGTCCGGGTCACTGTCCTGAAAACGCTCCAGCGAACGACGCTCGTCAAGCTGCAATGTGCCGTACGCAAGCACCTGCGTGTCGGCAGACCCGTTGAGCAACAGGGCACGCCAGTTTTCGCCGCTCAGACTGGCACCGCCGAGGCCCGCCACATCCGGGCTGGCGTTGAAATGATGCTGTAAGGCGTTCTGCGGATCGAGGTCAATGGCCAGCGTCTGCCCGCCAGGCACTTTGACCAGGGTGGTCAGCGCCGCGCTCAGGGTGCTTTTACCCACCCCGCCTTTGGCCGACACCACGGCGATGACGTGCGCCGGGGCTCTCGAAGGTTGCCCCTTGAGCATCGACTGAGCCAGTGCTTCGTTGTTACGCGCCTGCGCCTCGGCCTGCCGCGCCTGAGCGGCCTCGGCCAGCAGATTCGCCAATGCAGCAGAGGTAGTGCGTCTGGTGGTATCGGTCGTTATCGAATCAAGTACAGTGGCGCTGACTTGCGCCGGTTGCTCTGTGCGAGGTTGCTCCAGAGACGGCTGAGAGGTTGCGCCTTGCAATGCGACCGAGTGGGTCCCGGGAGCCAACGATTCCTGATAAACCAGGCTGTTGTCGATCTCCAGATAACCGTCCGAGCTCGCGCCAAAACGTTGAAACAGATTGGCCACATCGTCAGCACGACTCATTCTGTACAACCTCGAATGGGGCCGCTAAGTACGATCCCTGTGAAAAAGCATTAATGCTAATGTGTGATGTCATTGTGACAGTGTCAAGAAACTGATATATGACGTCCATGATTTACCGATGAGCGGTAAGTCACTCACAATTTCGACATTTTATTGGCGTTAAAAAATTGTGGATTTGGCACGTATTGGCGGGCAAACGGCTTTGAATCGAGGGTTTCATGCACCTGAAGCCATGCATTCATTTTGAATGTATAGCTTCAGGTAGAGGATCAGATTGAATCAGTGGCTGGCTGGCGCAGGTGCCGCATCGACTGTCTGAGGCAACGCCATACCCTTGGGCCACAGCAACCAGATGTTACCTTTCTGCTTCATGTCGCCGGCCAGCTTGCCCGCTTCATCGCCCGTGCCCCAGAACAAATCGGCACGGACTTCACCGGCAATCGCACCGCCTGTGTCCTGCGCCGCAACCGGACGCACCACGCTGCTGCCGTCAGGTCGAGTGGTGGACAGCCAGAGCAGACTGCCCAGCGGAATCACCTTGCGGTCGATGGCCACGCTGTAACCCGGCGTCAGCGGCACGTTGAGCGAACCGCGCGGGCCTTCGTTGCTGTCGGGGTTACGAGCAAAAAACACGTAGCTGGGGTTGCTGGCCAGCAACTCGCTGACCCGCTCCGGGTGCGCCTTGGCCCAAGCCGCGATGCTGCCCATGGTCACGTCTTCCTTCTTCAACTGCCCCTGCTCTACCAGCCAGCGACCAATTGCGCGATACGGTCGGCCGTTCTGATCGGCGTAGCCCAGACGCAACTGCGAGCCATCCTCCAGACTCACTCGCCCGGAGCCCTGAATCTGCAGGAACTGCAGATCCATCGGATCGGTCAGCCAGGCAATCACCGGCGCGTTCAACCCTTGCGCGTTGATCGTCGCGGCATCGTCGTAAGGTTTGAGCACCCTCCCCTCAAGCCGACCACGCAGACGCTTGCCTTTGAGCTCGGGATAAATGCTGTCCAGATTGACCACGATCAGATCGTCCGGGATGCCATACACCGGCACATTGGCGGTGGCAGTCTGGGTCAGGCTGCCCGGATAAACAGGCTCGTAATAGCCTGTGATCAAACCATCGGCACTGCCCCCGTCGGCGCGCAGGCTGTAGACCTGCAATTGCTCCTGCAAAAAGGTCCGGATTTGCGCAGCCTCCGGCGCAGCCGCAAGACTCGCAGCCGCCGCGCACGTTGGCCCCCATACCGCATCGGCCTTCAAACGAACGCACGCGCTGCGCCACGAGGCAAAACCGGCCTGCAGATCCGCGTCGGACACCGCTGGCAGCGCGTCCCAGCCAGCCTGGGTATAAGTGGTGTGCGGCGGCGCAGGAGGTGTCACCGGCTTGTCGGACTTGTCACACGCAGTCAGCAACGCAGCCAGTGGCAAAACCAGCGCCAGGCCCCGCAACCATGGCTTTAAAGAGAGCATCATCGGCAGCACCAATCCTTTTACAGCCCGCAGCAGGCTGATGGGTAAAAAGGCGTCATTGTGGCTGATGCGGGCAGAGGAGCCTAGGGGGTCGGGGCGGATTGCACGACGAGCCTCTCGAACAAAGCCCTCAAGGCTGGCCCGGATGCGGCTCTGGGTAATCGCGATTGATGTCGATGGGGTTGGCGTACGGCCCATCCCAGAGCTGCTCGTGCAGTTGGCCGATGCGTTTGGCCATCGCGCCGTCGTGCATCACCACTTCCAGATTGCGCGAATTGTCGAGGTAGCCGCCCAGCCAGTTGCTGGTGCCTACCCAGGCAACCTGATCGTCAATCTCCATGGTCTTGCTGTGGATCACGCGCGCATACGGGATGAAGCCCTGAGCAGCCATTGGCAACGTGACGATGCGCACTTGTACGTTGGGCACCAGGGCCAGACTTTTCAGGTAGGCGACTTCTGGCATGCCAGTGTTCCAGTCGGACACCATGAGTTTTATCGACACGCCGCGAGCGGCTGCACTGCGGATGGCGTTGTCGATTACCGCGTAGTAAGGCCGGGTTTTATCAGGCCCGTAGGACAGGGGCGCGTAATCCAGCAACTGGACACGAACTTCGCTTTTGGCTTGTGCCAACAAGCGCGGCAGTTCGGCCTGAGAGTCGACTACCCCTGGCGGGTTATAGCGCTGCGGGCTGGCGATCAGGTAGTTGCCGTCAGGCAATGCGCTATTGATCGGGCGCGGTACAGGAACCGGTTTGCCCTCGGTAATGGCAGCCAGGGCAAGCCAGTCCTGATCGAATATGGCCTGCGTCTGACCCACGATAATCGGCTGGTCAATGCGCAGGCCGGTTTCATGGATATGCTCCAGTGAGCGCCAATCGAAGTTCTGGCTGCCGATGAACGCCTGCCGGCCATCCACGACCAGGAATTTGGCGTGAATGATGCCACTGCCCGTGAGCTTTGCGTAGGGCAGCACGCGCAAGGTGAGGTTAGGGATCGCGCGAAGCCGCTCAAGGGTCTGTGGGTCGGATAGTTTCAGGCCTTTTTCCTCAAGCAGAAAACGGATTTTCACTCCGCGTTGCCCGGCTGCCGTCAGGCTTTCAAGCACCTTGTCCATGACCGAGCCTGCGTGGTCTGCGACATAGAACTGTTCGATATCGATACGCTCGCGAGCTCCGTCAAACAGCTCGCGCCAGACCTCGCCAGGTGCTCGCAGGTCGGGTGTCTGCAGGTCAGACCCGACCGGAACGGTGTGTACCAGCTCGAAACCTGGAATGGCGAAGTCTGCCTGCGCGCAAGAACTGCCCAGCAGTAACGCTGCGATCACGGCGCGGTAGCTCAGGGACAGTCGACGATACGAAGGATAAAAGGGCATTGCGAGCCTCGTCGCCACATACAGACAAGATGGCGCATGCCAGAGGCACGCGCCGCCAGGAGGATCAGGCAGTCCGGTATTTCGGCTGAGCTGACGCAGCCGGATGCTCGGCTTCATCCTGCACACGTGCGTTGCTGGAAGCGCGGATCAGCAGGATCTTGAGCTGGTCATTGATGCGTTCTAGGCTGTCCTGAAAGTAGTTGTGAAAGGCCACGCAGAACAACGCAATCGCAATACCCAGCCCGGTCGCGAACAGCGCCGTACCGATACCAGCGGAAATCTGCCCAGGGTCTGACACACCCGCACTGGCCAGGGCTTTGAACGTGTCGATGATACCCAGAATCGTCCCCAGCAAGCCCAGCAATGGCGCAGCGGTGGTGATGGTTTCGATCAGCCAGAGGCTGCGGGCCAGCGGTGCGCGAGTGCTCAGGTACTGGGTTTCGATGACGTCATCCAGATCCCTGCGCGAGCCCTGCGCATTTTTTTGCGCAAGCACCGGCAAGACCATTTCCAGCGGCAGGCTGCTCCGGCGCGTCAGCGTCTCCGGCAGGTCCTTTTCACTGTGCACCGAAGCGCCGAGTGCCGCTTGCAGCGCCCGTGACTGTCTACGCACGTAAGCAAAGTAGATGCCTCGTTCAATCGCAACAAAGATCGCTATCGCGATGGCGGCGTACATCACATAGAAGGTGATGTCGTGAAGCTGATTCATGTCCATGGCACGGACCTCTGGTCAATGAAGATTAGAAATTGGCTTCAAGAGAAACGGTAACGGTACGCTCGACCCCGACGATGTAGGCCGGGTCGCCATCGCGAAAACCGCTGTACGTGGCCGCGTTGGTTTTGGTGGTATACACGCCGTCCAGGTATTCCTTGTCGAACAGGTTGTCGACGTTCAGACGCAGGGTGGCGTCCTTGACGATTTTCTTGTCCACCGGGAGGTAGATCCCCGCGCCCAGATTGAAGATGGTGCGCCCCGGAATGCTTTCGTCGTTGGTCAGGTCGCCATACAGCTTGCTGGTGAGCTTGGCGCCAAAGGTCCCGTAATAACTGCCGTCGTCGTAGCCGATGTTGGCGGCCAGCATGTTCTTCGGCACGTTGGTGAACTGCTTGCCGCGGGTGGGCAACTCGATGGCTGCGCCGTTATTGAAGACGGTCAGGTCATCTTTCTGTTTGGCGCGGGTGTAGGTGTACGAGGCGTAGTAATTGAAATGGTGCGGTAGCAGGCCACTCCACTCCAGTTCCAGACCGCTGTTGTCAACGGCACCGGCATTGATGTCGGCAAAGTCGCCGTTGATGTCTCTTGATGACACCTGACGGTCCTTGAACTGCAAGTAAAACAGCGTGGCCGCCAGTGTCATGTCCTGTTCGGTGTAGCGCCAGCCCAGCTCATGGTTCCAGCTGGTCTCCGGCTTGCTGTTGATGGAGCCGGTGCCCGGGTCATACAGAACGTAGTTCTGCGGCACGCGCATGTTGCGTGACAGGCTATAGAACAGCTGGTCGCGCTCATCCAGTTGATATTTGAGGCCGACGTTCGGTAACAGCTTGTTGTAGGTCTGGTCACGCTTTTCCGGCCGCTCGGTCAGACTACCGTGGTTGGTGCCTTCACGCTCGACATTCATGTAGGCCAGGCCGCCGACCAGCGTCCAGTCCGGGGCGAAATACCAGGTGTCCTGAGCCCATACTTTTTGTGCAGGCGTTACGGTATAGCGATCACGGCCCTGGATCTCATTGCCGTTGGCATCGACCATGTAATCCGAGTCTGGCCAGATACTCTCTGGCTTGCCGTTGCTCTTCAGGCGAATGAAAGGCTGGGTCTGCAACTGACGCGCGCGCTCATACCAGTAGCCGACTTGCACGCTGTGCTCGTCGTTGACATCCCAGTTCAACTTGGTGGTGATCCCCGGACGCCAGGTCTGGGTGCGCGAAGGTCGGTAATACACGCCAGTGGTCGATGAGCCGTCGGCGTTATAGGCGGCTGCCGTCGGCAAGTTGCTCAGGTCAAACACACCGTTCTGATTCGAGCCGCGATTGAGCGCATAGGAAGAACTGTTCACGCCGCTGCCGTTACCCCAGAAATAATAGGGGATGACTGAAAGAGCCAGATTGTCGGCCAGTTTGAACTGGGTATTGAGCACACCTGTGAACGTCTGGAACGGGTTCTGCGCCAGCTCGTAGTAGCTGGACAACTTGCCGTTGCTGCCCCGCGCGGGCGTCGAAGGATAAGGGTCAAACTTGCGCCCGTTCTGCTGGAACTGGCTCTTGGTGAGCTGGCTGTAGCTGTTGTTGTCCTGCTCATGATATTTGAGGATCAGGTTGGCCGTATTGCCCGAGCCCATGTCGAAGAAGCTGTTCCATTCCACCTTGTCGGCACGCACTGCACCATCGCCGCGCCATTTCTGACCTTCAGTGTGAGACATCGACAGCCAGTTGCTCAGCCCGTTGATTTCTCCGGTGTTGAGTCGCGCGAAGGTCTTGTAAGTGCCATTGCTGCCCGCCACCTGCTTGACGAATGCGCCGGTGTCCTTGGTAGGCCGGATGGTGACGATACCGATGTTGCCGCCGCTGGAACCGATGTGCGGGCCATCACTTTCGGCAGAGCCTTGAGTCACGAAAATCTGATCGATGTTTTCCGGGTCACCCAACAGGTTGGAATACAACGCGTAGTTACCGGAGTCGTTGATCGGCATGCCGTCTACCGACATGCCGACCTGGTCGGAGTTGAGGCCGCGCATGGTGAACTTGAAGCCAGAAAGACCCGTGGCGTCCTCACTGGAGATATTCAGGCCCGGTGTGTACTTGAGTTTATCGATCGCATTACCTGTTGCGGTCTGCTTGTCGAGCGCCTCCTTAGTCACCGTGGAGCGCGCCTTGATGCTCTCCTCCTGCACCATGTAACCGCCCCCAACCGTCGCCTTGCCTTGCACACCGATGGTGCCGACGTCACTGGCACTCGAGTCGGCCATAACCATGCCGTGGCTCATGCCCGCGGCGACCAACGCAAGGTGAATTCTGGAAAGCTTCATCACTCTGTTCCTTGTCAGTACTATTGCACGCTGTAGTTGAAGGTGGCGGTGAAGCGCTGTTCGCTACGCCCGCCGAAGGCTTGCTCGGGAAACGGTTTGACTTGCTTGATACGTCGCAGGCTGTTGGCTGCCGCGCGGTTGAGCAGCATGCTGGACGCCTGGGTCTGAATGCCGGAGTCCAGCACTCTCCCCTGGCGATCGACCAGCAACCACACCACCACCTCGCCGCTCGGGCGTTCCAGCGAGGCCTGTCGTCCGGTCGGGTACTGCTTGTAACCGTCCAGTTCGCTGCGCAGCCCTTTGAGGTAGCCACCTTCCATAGCCTGAGTGTCGACTTTCGGCGGTGCGGGTGGCGCAGGCGGTGCGGGCGGCGCAACCTGGGCGCTGGCTATCGGCTTGCCGGGGGCCTGAACCGGCTCGACGGGTTTTGCCACTGCCGGCTTGGGCAAGGGTTTAGGCCGCGGTTCTGGCTTGATCTCCGGCTTGGGTTTTGGTTTGGGAACGGGCTTGGGCGGCGGCGGTGCCGGTTCGACCTCTTCGCTTTCCACGACAGGAGGCGGTGGCGGCTCTTCGGGCTGAACCACAGGCAGTTCAGGCGGCTCAGGCTGAGCAACGGGCTCGGGCGCAAGCGGCTCGGGCTCGACAAGCGCCAGCTCGACGGCAGATTCGTCGTAGACCGGTTCCATTTTCAGAGGACGGGTCTGCACACCGATCACGATTGCGATGAGCGCCACCAGCGCAGGCAGGCCGCCGAGCCACTGACGTACACGAAACAGGAAATACATGGTCAGGATTTGCGCGTGGCGATGGAGACTGACGTGAAACCACCCAGACGCAGGGTGTCCATGATCTCGACCAGACGGGCGACTTCCACGCCCTTGTCACTGTTAACGATGATCGTGGTTTTAGTGTCGGGCTTTTCCAGCGCCTTCAAGGCAGGCACCAGGGCGTCGACCGTGGTCGCCTTGCCGTCGAGCTGTAATTCGCCGTTGAGCCCCAGAGTGAGGATCGATTTATTCTGCGGCTTCAGTTGCTGCGAACTGCTGGCGCTCGGCAACTGGGTTTTCATCCCCAGTGCCGGAATCACGTTCAGGCTTACCAATACGAAAAAGACCAGCAGGAACATCATCACGTCGATCATGGGGATCAGTTCGATGTGCGCCTTGCGCTTTTTAGGTTCGTCCCACGTTCTCATGCCAGCCTCTCGCTTTCTTCTTGGAGGCCGAGAATCTAGCAACCGAACATGACCGATCGGTTGGTTTTACAAGACCGATACGTGACTGTTACATGGCTGTTACCTGCACATCTCATGGCACTTAAATGATTCTTGAGGCTGTCACGGAAATGCCATAGCAACGCGGCAGCGTTTGAGCATTCAACCCGATGGAAAATACGGATGAGTCACCCGTTGCCCACTATCAGAACCTCGCGCTTGCTGCTCGCCGCGTTGCAGCCTGAACAGGCACTCACCTTGTCACGCCTGGCCGACGACCCGACGATTGCCGCCATGACCTCTGCGCTGCCCAGCCCCTACACCCTTGAGCATGCGCGGGCATTCATCGCCCAGACCCACGACCAATACGCCGCCGGTCAGACGTTGAGCCTCGGGGTTCACCTCCAGGAAACCGGCACGTTGATCGGGATCGTCTCGCTGCGCCTTTCGATGGCGCATCGCAGTGGCCATCTGGGTTACTGGACAGGAACGCAGTACCAAAATCAGGGTTACGCCTGCGAAGCGACTCAAGGCTTGCTGAAGCATGGCTTCACTGACATGAACCTCAATCGCATCGCCGGCCAGTGCTTCAGCGACAACCCGGCCAGCGCCAGGGTTCTGGAGAAGTGCGGGTTATCGTATGAGGGCTGTACGAGAGAGGCGTTTCTGAAAAACGGTGTGTTCAAGAACATGTTGCTGTTCGGACTGTTGCGCTCGGAATACGAATCGTCGGAGGCCGCGTCATGACCGATTTCAACCCGGACCGTCGACGCATCATTACCGGAGTCGCCGGTGCCACGCTGCTGTCGATCCTCAGCCCGTTCGCGCGCAGCGCGGGTGTCGATTATCCATTCACGCTGGGCGTGGCGTCTGGCGATCCGCTGCCGGACGGCTTCGTGATATGGACACGCCTGGTGCCCAAGGTGATGACGCCCTCGGGTGATGGCGGCCTGAACAAACCTGTCGAGGTGCGCTGGAAGATCGCAAGCGATGCGGCCATGGCTCACGTGGTCCGCACAGGACAGGCCACTGCCCACCCACGCCTTGCCCATTCGGTCCATATAGAGGTGAGCGGCTTGCAACCTGGACGTCCTTATTGGTATCAGTTCGAGAGCCTGGGAGCGCAAAGCGCTGTCGGTCAGGCGTGTACTGCACCGCTGGCAAGCGCAATGGTCTCGGCGCGGTTCGGCTTTGTGTCGTGTTCGCACTGGGAGGCCGGGTATTTCAGCGCATATCGCCACCTGGCGGCAGAGCGCCCGGACCTGGTGTTCTTTCTGGGTGACTACATCTACGAGTCGAACGCGTCTAAAAAAAGCCCGGCTGCGCGCAGCCATGCCACGTCCGAGCCAATGGACCTGGCGGGCTATCGCAACCGATACGCGCAGTACAAGACCGACCCCGATCTGCAAGCGCTGCATGCCTGTGCGCCGAGCGTGGCCACCTGGGACGACCACGAAGTACAGAATGATTACGCCGCACAATGGTCACAGGATCCAGGCGTTCCCGTGGACAGCTTTTTGCGCCGCAGAGCCGCCGCCTATCAGGCGTTTTACGAGCACATGCCCTTGCGCGCCAGCAGCCTGCCCAAAGGGCCGGACATGCGTATTTACCGGAACCTGGATTATGGCCGGCTGGCACGCTTCCATGTACTCGACGGTCGACAATACCGTTCCGAACAGCCGTGCATCCAGGCCAATGGCAGCCGTCAAGGCCACGTCGCGCCCAGCAAATGCACGGATCCGCGCGATCCGAAACGCACCATGCTTGGTTGGCAGCAGGAAGCCTGGCTGGATCGCAGCTTCGCCCGGTCACCGGGGCAGTGGAATGTCATTGCGCAGGATTTGCTGGTCGCACCGCTGAAGCAGCGCGACCCGAACACTCAGGAGCTGGGCCACTGGACCGACGGTTGGGATGGCTACATGACGACCCGCGAGCGCATGCTGGCCTCCCTGCAACGCCACCGGACCCGCAACCCGGTGTTCTGGGGTGGCGATATCCATTCGTTCTGGACCACCGACCTGCACGCCGATGCGGACAATCCGGATTCAGCCGTCGTCGCCACTGAGTTCGTCGGCACTTCGGTGACCTCCAGCGGACCGTCGTTCGACGCCTTCAACAGCATTCTCGGGCTCAACCCCCATGTGAAGTTCTTCGACAGCCGCCAGCGCGGTTACGTCGCGGTGGACCTGAGCGAACAGCAGATGCTGACCCGCTTTCAGGTGGTGTCGGATGTGCTCGACCCCGCCGCCAGCGTGTCGACGCTCAAACGCTTCACGGTAGAAGCTGGCAAGGCAGGGGCTGTTCCTGGGTAGGCAAGCCTTTGGACAAGTCGGACCTGGACAATATTGTCCACTGTGAAGAGACAGTAAAACCCGCTTCAGGCGCTTTTTCCCTTTCCGGTGAGCCACTACTCTGAGCCCATGTTGAACGCCAGACCTCACCTACCCAAACGAAAGGACTTGACCATGAAAAACGCCCCATACAGCCGCCTGAACAAAGATGACGCCATCGTACTGCTGATCGACCACCAGACAGGCCTGATCTCGCTGGTACAGGACTTCTCGCCGAACGAGTTCAAGAACAACGTCCTGGCCCTGGCTGATCTGGCCCGGTTCTTCGAGCTGCCGACCATCCTCACCACCAGCTTTGAACAAGGTCCCAACGGCCCGTTGGTTCCGGAGCTCAAGGCCATGTTCCCTGACGCGCCGTACATTGCCCGTCCGGGTCAGATCAACGCCTGGGACAACGAAGACTTTGTAAAGGCGATCAAGGCGACCGGCCGCAAGCAATTGATCATTGCCGGGGTAGTGACCGATGTCTGCGTGACCTTCCCCACCCTGTCGGCACTGGCCGAAGGCTTTGAGGTGTTCGTGGTCACCGATGCGTCCGGCACCTTCAACACCACCGTCCAGCAAGCCGCCTGGTCCCGTATGACCCAGGCAGGCGCGCAGTTGATGAACTGGTTCTCGGTGGCCTGTGAGCTGCAGGGTGACTGGCGCAACGATATCGAAGGGCTGGGCAACCTGCTTTCCGAGCGGATCCCGAACTACCGCAACCTGATGAACAGTTATTCGGCACTGACGGCTCGGTAGGGGCCTGCGTCAAATCAACTCCCACGTATCGTTGGCCTGCCTGCAGAATGTGTTTTCCTGCTTTTCAGTGGTGCTACCGCTGGCTTCCAGGCTCACAGTAAGCGGTCGACAAGTGGTCTCGACGGCCGTTTTGCCGGAGGGCAGTGAAGAGATAGAGCCCAGATCGAATGCCTCAGTCTCTTTGCTGCCCGTTACGTTCATATCATCGAGCCTGGCTGCGGCAAGCCTCTTACTGGCGTCGGCATCAGACTGCGTCATAACGTAGTCCCTGTGCACGTAGCCCACGGTCACGCCCTTGCGTCCGACCAGAATCCAGTCGCCGGTAGAACCCACGGCAGTAAATTGTGTATTGCCCGGCAGGCTGCCCACCTTGTCGGCATACATGTTAGGTGCCGAGCGGACGTTGAGGGTGGATCGGGTGACATAGGGCTTATTGATCAGCTTCATCGACGGTACGCCCTGAATGCTGGAGGTACGCTTGACTTCGATGGTCCGGACCGCCTTGTATTCCGGGCCCGGCGTAATCCTGGCGCTTGCATTGGAATGATCGGAACGCCAGATAGCAGTGGACTGCGCCACAGGGGTCGCAGCCTGATTCAGAACTTCCTGAGTGCGCAGCGCCAGCGCTTGCTTGTCTCTGTCGTCGAGCAACTGACCGATACGGTTACCGATGTAGCCACCGATGCCTGCAACGATCAGCGCGGCGGCGATCTGGCCTTTGCCCTTGCCCATCGTTGCGCCCACCGCCAGACCGGCGATGCCGCCGATCACAGTACCCGCCTGTTCCTTGCTGATGCCCATCTGCGCGCATCCGGTGACTGAGGTGGCGACCGTTATCGCCAGAACTGATGCAACGAACTTCCTGCGCACTGGACCTGCTCCTTTTTAAAAACGCCTCACTCCGCGTCGAGCAGAGGTCTGGTCAAGTTGTACAACATGGCTTCTGCAGACATCGCCCAATGAAAGACACCGGCCATGAGGGTAGGGCCGGCCTCGATACTCTTGAACGCGGTGCGATAGCCTGGCGATTGAATGATTGCGTTGCCGGCAAGCAGTGGAACCACCACGATCAGGATGACTGCTGCCGCCCTGAGGGCGACACGCCTCTTATGTATGAACGCACGCTGCTCGATGGTCGACAGCAGCAGACCGGCGATATTGAGGGCACCCATGAAAAGACCGCTCAGCAATGACCAAGGTACGAACCACATGTTTTTGAGGACGCTCAGACTCTGCGCGCCATGTACATCAGTGCTCGCAACGTCGCTGGCCATGTTGACGGCAATGCCATTGAGATAGGTGTTGAACTGAGTGCGTGTGGCAAGCAGGTCCATACCCTCTACATATAACGGGCCCAGGGCTCGACGTGCCATGCCGCGAACCTCTGCGGTATTGGCCATCGCTTGACGGGTACGCAGGCCTGAAGGCATCGCCAACGCGTAGTCTTCGGCACTCGGCAAGGCCTGTTGTTGAGTAGCGACCGACGGCGGGGCAAGCGCTTTTCGTTTATTGCCCGTTGCGCCAGCGCGCCGCAATGCCTCTATCCTCACGTATTCACGGGCGATATCGTCAAACAGCGGGATGACTTCGGTCTGTAAACGCACATAGAGCTTATCGGCATTGCGCCGAGCATATCCCCTGAAGACGGTTTGAGCAAAGCCCTGAAAGTTGTGGCCGATCTGCTCGACGTACGAGCCCTGCACACTCATGAGTACGCCAAGGTTGGCGATGAAGGCTTTGCCCTCGCCCTTGTCCCGATACTCCTGATAGGGAATGCCGGGTATCTGCACCGAATCGTAGAGCAGACCTTTCTTGGTCACGTAGGCGTAAAGGCTGTAAACCTGAAGTTCGGCCGGAAACTCTTCAGCAATTGCGTCCGGGACCACCCCCTGAACCCACCAGGTCAGCGGGGCCAGTATCGCAGTGCTGAGCAGGATGGAACGCACGAGATGCTGCTGATGCCCCCATTTTCCATGGGCCCAGATACACAGGCGCCACGCCGCCAGGCATACGCTCACGGCTGCAAGAGTCTGCCCGTATATTTCCAGGGCCTGCAGGTTTTTAAGGGGAATATCGGCACCTGCCTTGTTCAGCAACTCTGCGTTGAACAGCAAGCCACCTATAAGGCAAAAGGCATTGAGAGCAGTAAGTGCAACAAGCAGCATCCAACCAATCCTTGTCAGAGCGGGACCAGCGAGTCACAACACATGAGTGCGAATGTGCCCACTGACCAACTGCCGGGCATTCTGCCTGCCGTCCAAAAATGATGCCAGAGCTATCAGGTGTTGCCGGTCATCCGTGACACGCAACACCCTAAATACAGTCACTTCAACTGATTGGCAAACCGCCCCACCGCACCCACCACCTGTTTGGCCCCCTCCTGAATCTCGACGATCACCGCGCCTGCCTCGTTGGCCAGTGCCAGCCCTTGTTCGGCCTGGGTGCGGCTGTTGGCCATGCCGCGCACGGCTTCATCGGCCAGTGCCCGGTTCTGCTGCACGACGTTGACGATTTCTTCGGTCGCCGCGCTGGTGCGGCCAGCCAGCTGACGGACTTCATCCGCCACCACCGCAAAGCCCCTGCCCTGCTCACCGGCACGCGCGGCTTCGATGGCGGCGTTGAGGGCCAGCAGGTTGGTCTGCTGGGCAATGCCACCGATGGTCTGCACGATGGAGCTGATCAACAGTGACTGCTTGCCCAGCGCTTCAATGCCTGAGGAAGCCGACTGCATCTCTTCGGAAATCTTGCGCATGGTCTGCACGGTGTTCTGCACCACGTCCGCGCCACGCTGGGCACTGACGTCGGTCTGCTGGGAGATTTCGAACGCCACGCTTGCCGCCTGGCTCACTTCGTCTTCGCGGGCTACCTGATCGGTCACCAGGGTGGCGAACTTGACGATCTTGTAGAGTTTGCCCTGAGCATCGTGAACCGGATTGTAGGTAGCCTCCAGCCAGACCTCGCGCCCGCTGCTGTCGATACGTTTGAAACGCCCGGCAACGAACTCGCCACGGTTGAGCCTCGACCAGAATTCCCGGTATGGCGCCTGCGAGGTTTCCTGCGGATCGCAGAACAGGCTGTGGTGCTTGCCCTTGATCTGCGCCAGGCTGTAACCCATGCCACGCAGGAACTGTTCGTTCGCGGTCAGTACATGACCACTCAAATCAAACTCGATCACCGCGGTAGAACGCAGCAGCGCCTGAATGAATGCAGAGTTCTCGGCAGCCGTTTCGACAGTCTGGGTGATGTCCGACCCATAGCATTGCAACGTCACCAGCTTGCCCTGGTAGTCCAGAACCGGCTGCCACATGGCCCGAATCCACACCAGGCTGCCATTCGCATGCAAAAAGCGGTAATTGTCGATCACCGACTCGCCCTTCTGCACCGCCAGCTTGAGGTTGCGGTAGCAATCGAGCTGTTTGACGTAGGTCGGCACCATCTGGTCAAGGTCCTTGCCCAGCAACTGTTCGGCGGAATAACCAAGCGCCCTGAGGAAGTTGTCATTGGCATGAACGATGTGATTGCTGGCGTCCAGGCTCAACGACACCATGCGCGCGTCCATTCCTTTCCGCATTTGCCGATACATGGATAACTCGGCGTGTTGTGCCTGTAATTCCCTTTTCAAGCGAGTGTTGAACATGACGGCACCAGTAGTGGGGTTATACGTGGGTATCGGCATAAGCGTAGACGGCGTTAAGGTATTTCGTCTGAAGAGGGCACATGGAATTAATCTATGCCGCCCGGCCGTTCACGCCCCTCATGCGGATTGACAATGACCTGCTGTAAGCGGCGGAAAACGGCTGTCGTTTCCACCGCAGGCTTGGCTGCGCTCATCAGTCGCCCACGGCAACCGCCGGTCGACTTGAACATTCATGCACCACGCACTAATAGCACTAAGACATCATTCGTGATGTCCTAAGTCTCTCGATGTTAATGTACCGGTGTCACATGCTCGTTTCTGCGCTTGACCGTCCTACCCCTGAAGATGCGCAACTCCTTGCAGAGGTAGAGCAGACGATTATTTCGGGCGTGGGTGCGTTGCGTTTCAGCCGTATGCTTGAGCGGCGCTATCAGACTGAAACCCGGCCACAGCGGCGCGAGTTCCTCACGGCGGTCGGGATTGGGGGCAGCCTGATCTACAACCTGTTTCTGATCAGTGACTGGTTGATTCTGCGCGATGTGTTTGTTTACGTGGCGCTAGGGCGTCTACTCCTGATCACGCCGATGTTCGTTGTGCTGTTAGTGCTGGCGCGGCGCTTTTCTTCTCGCTGGGCAATGGAAACCACTGCGGCAGTCGCGACGGTGCTGTGCTCGCTCATGCCAATGCTGGTGATGATCCACAGCGAGAGTCCGTATCAAATCTTTTATCAACTGGGAATGCTGCTGATCATGGTCTATTGCACCATGATTCAACAATTACCCCTGCGCCATGCAGCGGTCGCACTGTCATGCATGCTGATCATCCAGCTAGTGACCACCTACATTGCCAATTTCGCAGATTTCGTGATCTGGCAGGCCAATGCCGTGTTGTTCGTCTCCACAGTCATGCTGCTGCTGATGGCCTCCTACTTCCTGGAACGCGGCAGCCGCATGAGCTACCTGTTTGCGCTTCGCGGCCGCCTGCTTCAGGTGCAACTGATGGAGTTTGCGCGTACCGACGGGTTGACCCGCCTGTTCAACCGGCGCTATCAGGACGAAGTGATGAACTCAGTCTGGGAACGCGCGCGCAAAACGCCGGCGAACGTGGCCATCATCCTGCTGGACATTGATCACTTCAAATCCTACAACGACAGTTACGGCCATCCACAAGGCGACACCTGCCTCAAGTTGCTCTGCCAGAAAATCCAGCAAAGTGCACATGAAAACGGCGCTGTGGCGTTTCGGTTTGGTGGCGAAGAGGTTCTGGTCCTGATGAATGGCGATGCCGGACAGGCCAGAGACATGGCCAACGCCTTGCAGAGCGCTGTAGCCGCGCTCAAGTTGCCGCACCCGGTGCTGGGCGAAAGCGCCTTCGTCACCGTCAGCCTCGGGGTCGCGTGTGCAGTGGCTCCCCAAATCACGTCCGACAAGCTGATCAGCGCTGCCGACAATGCACTCTACGCCGCCAAGCGCGCCGGACGAAACTGCGTGTGTTTTGCGTGAAATGACACGTTGCGGGGCCTGCCTTTACCAAATGTCTCTGCCGCTCTAAGCTCGTCGCGCACACTACGGCTGGGAGCCATCGCATGAGCGTTTATATTGACGTCGACAGCAACCCTACGGAAGAAGATCGCCTGGCGATTCTGGAGCCACTGCGGCGCTTCAACGCCGAGCAGGCGGGTGACGGCAAGTCCGAGAAGGTGGCAATGTTCATTCGCGATGATCAGACCCGGGAAATTCTCGGTGGCCTGCACGCACGTATTTTTTATCAATGGTTGTTCATCGAGCTGCTGGTAGTGCCGGAGCAAACACGTGGACAGGGAATGGGCTCGCGTTTGATGCAGATGGCCGAGGATCTGGCGATCGAGAAGGGCTGCGCAGGGATCTGGCTGGACACTTTCGACTTCCAGGCGCCCGAGTTCTATCGTCGCCACGGTTACACCAAGTTCGGCCAGATCGACGATTATCCGCCCGGCAACAAGCGCTTCTTTTTCCAGAAGCGCCTGCCGTCTACAACGTCCTGACGCCTGCGTCAGACTTTGAACCTGCCTACCAGGTTGTTGAAGGAAATCGCCAGACGAGACAGCTCCTGACTGGAAGCGCTGGTCTGGTGAGCGCCGGCAGCGGTCTGGGTGGAAAGGTCCTGAATATTGACCAGGTTGCGATCCACCTCGCGCGCAACGTGAGACTGCTCTTCGGACGCCGTAGCAATCAGCATGTTGCGATCATTGATCTCGGCAATGCTTTGCGTAATGCGCTCCAGCGACTGGCCTGTGGCCTGTGGCCTGAGCCAGGGATTGAGTATTGCAGGCAAGGGTGCGGCTGTTGCCCATGGCTCGCACAGCCTGATCGGCACTGGCCTGAACGCTGCCGATCATGGTTTCGATTTCACCGGTGGACGCCTGGGTACGAGCGGCCAGAGCACGCACCTCATCGGCCACCACGGCAAAGCCGCGGCCTTGCTCGCCTGCACGCGCTGCCTCGATAGCGGCGTTGAGGGCCAGCAGGTTGGTCTGTTCGGCAATACCACGGATCACATCCAGCACCTGACCAATCTCGCGAACACGCCCGGCAAGCTCTTCGACCATCGAAGTAGAACTGCTGATCTCGGCGCTGACGTTGTTGATCGCACTGACCGCCTCACGAGCCTGATCACGTCCGGTAGCCGCTTCGGTACTGGTTCGCTTTGAAGCATCAGAGGTAGACATCGCGTTACGCGCCACTTCCTCGACGGCAGCCGTCATTTCGGTAACAGCGGTGGCAGCCAACTGGATTTCGTCGTTCTGCCGCGTCAGGCCACGGCTACCCTCTTCGGTAACGGCATTAAGCTCTTCAGCAGCTGAAGCAAGCTGATCAGCGGCGCTGGAAATCTGCCCGATGGTGCTTTTCAGGCTGGTCTGCATGTCACTCAGCGCGGCGAGCATAAGGCCAGCTTCGTCACGACGGGTGCTGACAATCGGCTGGGTCAGATCCCCCCCGCGATGCGCTGTGCACTGGCAAGCGCAGAGGAAATGGGTGAGCTGATGACACGACTGATAAACAGTGCCAAAACAAACGCAGCGACGAAGGCAATGCCGATACCCAGGTACAGATTGAGGTTGGCTGAGGACTCGGTCTTCTCAGCCGCGGCGGCACCTTCGCCTATCTGACGGTTGTTGGAGCCGACCATGATGTTCAGTTCGTCCATCACCGTCAGGTAGGCTTTGCGAACGTCACCCTCGACCAGCGCCCTGGCCGCTGCAACGTCTCCGGAAAAAGCCACGGTCACAGCACGATCGACCAGTGCCTGATAGACGGGCCAGTCCTGGTCCATCTGATCGCCCGCAGCGCGCTCGTCATCTTCAAGCGGCGTTGCGCGATAGGTGGCATAGGCCTTTTCTGCTTCCGCCCGATTATTTTTAAGGCTGGCGAGAATTTCATCCTTGGCGCTTTGCGGTGCATTGGCAGCGGCCATCGAAAGCAGACGATACACATCACGGTTCTGCTCGACCACATTGGTGGTCGCCTCGTTGGTTTTCGACACCGAGACCAGGTTATTGGAGAACGCAAGTTTCAGGTTAGTGGCGAGTTCACCAATCCCCCGGCTCGCAACCATGCCCACCGCGAGGGTAATGACCGCGCAGAGTGAGAATGAAATAAACAGTTTGGTGGACAGCTTGGCGTTATAGAACCAGTTCATGGAAAGATCTCTAGTTTGAAAAGCTGGCTGAGGCTGAGCAGCGATGCAGGGGAACCGGCAACTTCAGGCTCTATATAAAAGCGGCTATCGGCAACATTGCACACCACTGAAGGGGCATTCATCCGCTTTGGCGCTCCGATGCTCCAACTCTCTGGTGCAATGCTTTGAAACAGGCTGGGGACCACGGTGCATCTGTGTAACAAGAACTTTCCACACTGACTGCGTTAGTATTTCCTGCCCACGATCAGCCAGAGTCTTGAATCAGGATGCCGTCTTCGCCCGCCGAACAACCTGCTCCGTTACCGTCCATCCTCGCCGGCCCGCTGTTGCGCCGTCAGGAAGCCGGCCGCCTGGTGTTATGGCTGGTGGGCTCGCGCCCGCTCGACCTCACGTTGCGTCTGCGCCATGACGCCGATGATGCCGCGCGCGGCTTTACCGATCATTCACTGACTGGCCAGCGATGTCAGGTCATCGCGGTGGGTCGCCACGCATTCATTCATCTGATCGACCTGCAACTGGAGGCCGAACTGCCTCGGGACGCCTGGATCGATTACGACCTGGTGGTGAATGGCGAACCGGGCGGCATCGCCGAGTGGGCACCTCACCTGCTGTACGACGGTGCCCGCTATCCGAACTTCGTGGTGCGCAGCAGCATCGATCATCTGCTGCATGGCTCGTGCCGCAAGCCGCACCACAGCGCAGCAGAAGGTCTGCTCTGTGTGGACCGTCTGTTGGCCGACAGCAAGGCACCGCAGCAGCGCCCTGCCCTGTTGATGATGAGCGGCGATCAGATTTACGCCGACGACGTGGCCGGGCCGATGCTGCGTGCCATCCATGTGCTGATCGAACGGCTGGGGTTGTTCGATGAGCAACTTGACGGTGCGGTGGTCGATGACAGCAGCAGCCTGTATACGCATCCGGCCAGCTATTACCAGCGCGCCGATCTGCTGCCCGCCCTGAAAAGCAACGACACGCTGCGCGAGCGATTCTTTGGCGGCACCAGCAAGCCGGTATTTACCAGCAGCACTGCGGATAACCATCTGGTCACGCTGGCGGAAGTCATCGCGATGTACCTGCTGGTCTGGTCACCTACGCCCTGGACCCTGATCGAGCCCGGCAGGCCGCATCTGGAAGCCGACGAAGTCGAGCGTTATGCCAAAGAGCAGCACGTGATCGAGGCTTTCACCGCAGGACTGAACGGCGTAGCGCGTGCGATGGCTCACCTGCCGTGCATGATGATTTTTGACGACCATGACATCACCGATGACTGGAACCTGTCGGCAAACTGGGAAGAGACTGCTTACGGCCATCCCTTCTCGAAACGCATCATCGGTAACGCGCTGCTGGCCTATCTGCTCTGTCAGGGCTGGGGCAACAACCCCGACGCACTCAACGACCTGGTCCGGCAGGCACATGAACTGAGCACAGAGGCAATGCGCCAGAATAACTGGCTGGAGAGCACGGCCCAGGACGCACTGATCGACCAATTGCTGAAGTTTCAACAATGGCATTACGTGCTGCCGACCAGCCCCGCGCTGGTGGTCCTGGATACTCGCACGCGGCGCTGGCGCAGCGAGACGAATTTCAATCACCCGTCCGGCCTGCTGGACTGGGAAGCACTCAGTGAGTTGCAACAGGAACTGCTTGACCACAAATCGGCGATTATCGTGTCACCTGCCCCTGTGTTCGGCGTCAAGTTGATCGAGGCGATACAGCGGATCTTCATCTGGTGCGGCTATCCGTTGCTGGTCGATGCGGAAAACTGGATGGCGCACCGTGGCGCTGCCAACGTTATTCTGAACATCTTTCGCCACTCCAGAACCCCGGGCAACTACGTGATTCTGTCGGGCGATGTGCATTACTCGTTCGTCTACGAAATCCTGATTCGCCATCGCAGTGGCGGGCCTCGCATCTGGCAAATCACCAGCAGTGGCATCAAGAATGAATTCCCCCGTCGTCTGCTGGACACTTTTGATCGCTTGAATCGCTGGTTATACTCTCCCCGCTCACCTCTTAACTGGTTCACCAAGCGCCGCCTGATGAAGGTTGTTCCGCGCACGCCCGAGCACAGCAAGGCCGGTGAACGCTTATGGAACTCGGCAGGTGTCGGTCAGGTAGTGTTCAATGAACAAGGCCAGCCGACCCTGATCAACCAACTCAATGCCAACGGTGACGAGCCTACCTGTTTCGTCGAACCGGAAGACTACAGAGACGAGCGGTCTGACACAGATCGCAGTTTTCTGGAAAACAACCGGGAAACAAGGGATAGTCACCGCTAAACTTATCGGCAATTGCCGGGTCGATAGTTGCTACCGGTCAGGTTTGCGGCACACCCTGGCAAGCATTATTTCCTGGAGAGCGCCCCCGTGATAACCAATCAACGCATAGCCAGACTCAACGCATGGGGCGCGCATGGCTTCACCGCCACCGGCGTAGTCCTTGCGTTCCTGGCCACCATCGCCCTGTTCAACAATGAACCCAAGGCCTGCCTGCTGTGGCTGGGCGCGGCCCTGATCGTGGATGGAGTAGACGGCTCGCTGGCCCGCAAGGTCAATACAACGTCTGTTCTGCCGCACTTCGATGGTTCGGTGCTGGACCTGGTCATCGACTACCTGACCTACGTGTTCATTCCAGCATTGTTCATCTACCGCTACATTCCGGTGCCCGATTACACGCTGCTGCTCAGCGTATCGGTAATTCTGGTGTCGTCGCTGTTCTGCTTCTGCAACGTCGACATGAAAAGCAAGGACAACTATTTTCAGGGCTTTCCTGCTGCATGGAACGTGGTTGCCCTTTGCCTCTACATTCTGTCGCCCGCGCCGTGGCTGACCTTCATCACCATTATTGCTCTGGCACTGCTGACCCTGACCCGCATGAAGTTTCTGCACCCGTTCCGTGTGCGCCGCTTTATGCCGATCAATATCGCCGTCACCACCGTATGGCTGCTGTCCAGCGCCCTGCTGATCATCAACCATCCACACAATGGCCCTGTGGTAATGGGACTGTGGCTGGCGATGTCGGCGTACTTTCTGGGGATTTGTATCTGGAGAACGTCGCTGGAATGGCTGGGTCGGCTTAAAGCCTGATCTTCATGTCAGAACAAACAGCTCGCTGATCGCCTTGCGCGGTCAGCGAGCTTTTTTATGCGCGTCCTATTTGCTCTCGGCGTGCATCTCGGCAGAGGGCCGGACCTTGCCAAAGTAATGCGTGGTAAAACAGCACAACCCCAAACCGCCCAGGGCCAGCAGACCGCCTACGATACCGACGTTGGCAACCCCGAGATGGCTGCTGACCACGCTGCCGAGCAGCGCGCCGCCACCAATACCGATATTGAAAATGCCTGAGAACAGCGCCATTGCCACGTCGGTCGCATCGGGTGCCAGCGACAGGACGCGCGCCTGCAATGTCAGGCCGAAGCACATGATCGCCATGCCCCAGATAATGGTCAGCGTGCCGAGCGTTGCGGCATCACCGGAGAGTGGCAACAGCATAAGCAGGCAAACGGTCAGCGTGCCAATGGCGGTGATTAGTAGCCCATTCGGGAAACGGTCGCTGAACAGGCTGAAGATGATCGAGCCCATGATTCCGGCACCGCCGAAGACCAGCAGCAGGATCGTGGTCATTTCGCCGCTGAGCCGGGACACGGTCTGAGTGAACGGTTCTATATAGCTGTAGGCGGTGAAATGAGCGGTTACCACAATCGCAGTCAGCAGGTAGATCGCCATCAGCCGTGGGCGCTTGAACAGGATCGGCAGGCTGCGCAAGGACCCGGAGTTCTGACTGGGCAACAACGGCAGCGCGCGAGTCAGCAGGAAGACTACCAGCGCAGCAACGCCGGCGATGCCCATGAAGGTGGTCCGCCAGCCCAGCGCTTCGCCCAGCACGCGGCCCAGCGGAATACCCAGCACCATTGCCAGCGAAGTACCGGTCGCCAACAGGCCAAGCGCCTGAACCTGCTTGCCGGGCGGTGCGATGCGCACGGCCAGCGACGCCGTGACCGACCAGAACACCGCATGTGCAAACGCGATACCGACCCGGCTCACCAGCAGGATCGCAAAGCTGGGGGCGATCGCAGAGAGGACGTGGCTGACCACAAACAGGCCGAACACGAACATTAGCAACTTGCGGCGCTCGATGTTGCGCGTTGCCAGCATCATCGGCAACGACATCAGCGACACGACCCAGGCATAGATCGTGAGCATCAACCCGACCTGCGCCGGGGTCATCTCGAAACTCTGGCCGATGTTGCTCAGCAGACCAATCGGCACGAACTCGGTGGTATTGAAAATGAAGGCCGCCAGCGCCAGCGCGAATACGCCAAGCCAGCTACCTGCCTGCTCGTTTGGAGGTGAAGTTATCAAGAATCACAACGCCCTGAAAATGTTCCGACCCGAAGGCCGACCGCCACGCGTGAACACACACGCCTGACACCTGTATGGAAAACCGCGGCTCGCCCCACTGAAAAACCAACGCAAAAACGCTCCGCTCGACCTTCAGGATCGGGCGCAGTGTGCAAAGTGGATTATTGTGGGTAGTGGGAATGAAGCCAGATGAAACGAATTCTACGGACCGCCAGAGTGGATCACAACCCGTGCACACGTAACAGACGTGGCAATTGACCGCCGGTCGTCAACCATCAAGGAAGCGCTGCCGGTGCTCGGGCGAAGGCAACTGGCAGTGATCATGGCGTCCGAACAGGCGATATCGGTTGAGCGCGATACGGTTGTAGGCCCAGTCCCGAAGAAAGCGTGGAAAAATCCCCAGCACTTTGAGCAGCGGCCACGGCGCAGGCAGCAGCCCCATGATGTGCAGAAAGGCATCCGAGCGCACGAACACCCGATTGTTGACGATGACCGCGATGGTGTGAAAATCGTCCAGTGGCAGCCCGGCCCACTTCAACAATGCCTGTCCTTGCTCAGACTGCACTGCGGCCAACCGCAGACGCCGATGCGGGTCATGGCGAATCAGAAACTTCACCACGCCATTGCACAGCTTGCAGACGCCATCGAACAGCACGACGCATTCATCGGGTTTCAGATAAGGGGCGGGGGTAGTCGGCACGGTATTCACCTGTTCAGGAAAAACAGCCCTGGCGCGCCCGGAAACATGAACGCCCCGCCAGTCGAAAGACCGGCGAGGCGTTCAGGCTAAAGCCATTGCCCGGCAGAATCAAACCTTGCGGACGAACTCCGACTTCAGCTTCATCGCGCCGATGCCGTCGATCTTGCAATCGATGTCATGGTCGCCATCGACCAGGCGGATGTTCTTGACCTTGGTGCCGACCTTGACCACCAGCGAGGAGCCTTTGACTTTCAAGTCCTTGATCACGGTGATGGTGTCGCCGTCCTGCAGCACGTTGCCCGTTGAGTCCTTGATGACTTTCACGTCGTCGGACGCGTCGGTGCCAGCCGCGTCGGCAGACCATTCATGGGCGCATTCCGGGCAGATCAGCAGGCTGCCGTCTTCATAGGTGTATTCGGAATTGCATTTCGGGCAGGACGGTAAGCTCACAATGGTTCTCGCATCAGGGAGGGTAAAAACCATGAATTATAAAGGGCTTTTACGGTTTCAGGTGGGAACAGGCTGATCTGTTGTCGTAACCGCACGGTGTAAAGCAGCATCAGCCATTGGACAGAACTGAATACCTGAACTAAAAATACAGGCGTTCGAGCCAATCGGCCTCCAGCAATCCCCTCTGCTCCTTCATCCCCGACGCCTGCGCCACGCGCTGGCGGTAGCTATTGCAGCCCGCATTTACCGCCTTTCATCACTTCTTGCATCGAGCACACTCATGGGCATTTCTCATAACCCGGCGCTGGGCTATCGACCCGAAATCGATGGCCTGCGCGCGCTTGCGGTGATCCCGGTCATCCTGTTTCACGCTGGCTTGCCGCTGTTTTCCGGTGGATTCGTGGGGGTCGATATCTTTTTTGTGATCTCCGGTTATCTCATTACCTCGATCATTAGTGCGCAGATGTTCGCAGGCAGATTCTCGCTGATCGACTTCTACGAACGACGCGCCCGGCGCATTCTGCCGGCACTGTACGTGATGATGCTGATTTGCCTGCCCGTCGCGTGGTTGACGCTCGACCCGTCCGATTTGAAGTACTTCGCCAAAAGCCTTGTAGCGGTGCCGACGTTTTCATCCAACGTGTTGTTTTGGCTGGAAAGCGGCTATTTCGATGCAACGGCAGAGCTCAAGCCGTTGCTGCACACCTGGACGCTGGCGGTAGAAGAGCAGTACTACCTGTTTTTCCCGTTGCTACTGATGCTTGCCTGGGGCATGGGTCGCAAGTGGCTGATTGCCCTGCTGATCGGCATCGCCCTGGCGAGCCTGACGCTGGCTGAACTGGGTGCACATCAAAACGCCAGCAACGCGTTTTATCTGCTGCCTGCACGCGCCTGGGAATTGCTGACAGGGTCGTTTATCGCCTTTTACTTTGCCTGGCGACCGCGTGCTACCGAGCGCGCCAGCTTGCTTGATCAGGCGGCAACGCTGCTGGGGGTTCTGCTGATCGGTTACGCCGTCGCTTGCTTCGACAGCAGCACACCCTTCCCCGGCCTCAACGCGCTGGTGCCCGTGCTGGGGGCCGCACTGATCATCGTGTTCGCCACCGGCAAGACCTGGGTGGGCAAAGCGCTGGGCTCACAGGCAGCGGTTCTGATCGGCATGATCAGCTACAGCGCCTACTTATGGCATCAGCCCGTCTTCGCCTTTGCGCGTCAGCGCAGTCTGATTGAGCCAGACCTGCCGCTGATGCTGGCGCTGACCCTTCTGTCGATGGGCCTGGCATGGCTGAGCTGGCGATTCGTCGAGCAGCCTTTTCGCAAGGCCGGTGCGTTCAACCGCCGACAGATCTTCGCCTCCGCAGGCGTTGCCTCGACACTGTTCGTGGCGCTGGGGCTGGCCGGCTATCTCAACAACGGCTTTACCTGGCTCTTCGCTGTCGATCCGGCGATGCATCAGGCATTTACCGACCCGCAGATACGCGACAAATGCGACCGGAACCTTGCGGACAAGCGCTGGAACGTCGATTTTTGTCTGTTTGGCCTCGCGGACAATAAGGTTACACCGGACATGGCCCTGTTTGGCGACAGCCATTCCGAGGCTCTGTTGGCAACGTTTGACGCCGCCGCGCGGGATCAGGGCAAAACCGTCGCGCATATCGGGCTGGGTGGTTGCCTGCCGTTGCTCGGCGTGGACGTCACCAACGGCAACTATGCTGCCGGGGTATGCCAGGCGCTGGCCGATCGCGAGTTCGAATACGTGAAGCAGCGTCAGATCAAAAAGGTCGTGCTGGTTGCACGCTGGACGCTGTACACCGACGGCAATTACGGTGAGAGAAAGATGAGCAAGTATTTCCTGACCTCGCGCACCCATCCGGAAAAAAGCCGGGAAACCTCGCGGGAAGTGTTCAGGCAGGCGCTTGATACGACGATCAGGGCCTATCGGGAGATTGGCAGCGAGCTCTTCATCGTCGCGCAAGTGCCACAACAACGGGTCAACCCTGAAAGCCTCTATTACCGCCTGGCCCGAGACGCCTCGGACAGCAACGCACAAAAATTGCAGCGGGTCAGCGACCTGTCGGTGCCGGTCGAACAACATGATCGGCTGCAGCATTTTTCCCGCGATGCGTTCCTGCGCGCCAGCCGAGCGAAACAGATCAGGCTCGTAACACTGGATGAAGCCTTTTGTAAGAACAGCCAGTGCCTGATTGGCGACATGAATTCCTATTACAAGGACTTCAATCACCTCAACGCCAAGGGCGCAGGGCTGCTTGCCGGCCAGATCAGCCACATCCTTGATCAGTGACAGGGTTTTATGAAGCGGCATTGTCTGTAATGCTGATACCCGCACAGACGCCCGAGGAACACCGCATGACCCACGCCAGCTTCGCCCCGTTTGAGGATCTGGCCAGCCTGCTGATCCCGCACACCGGTGCAGAGAAAATCGACGGCTCGCATGATGTCTCGCACTTGTTGCGCGTCTGGAAAAACGTCTGCGCCATCCGTGACCGGGAAGGCGGCGATGCCCGCGTACTGATTGCCGCTACGTTGTTGCACGACTGCGCGTCAGTCGAGAAAGACTCGCCGTTTCGCTCCAGCGCTTCACGACTGTCGGCAGCGCGGGCCAGCGAACTGCTTACCGAGATGGGGTGGGATGAAGAAAGCATCGCTTCGGTCGCCCACGCTGTCGAAGCGCACAGTTTCTCGGCGGCGATAACCCCCTTGACGCTGGAGGCCCGGATACTGCAGGACGCTGACCGCCTCGATTCCCTGGGCATGATCGGCGTCGCTCGAACCTTCTACGTATCAGGGCGAATGGGCAGACGACTCTACGACCCGAATGATCCGCATGCCAGCCAGCGTGCCCATGACGACATGAACTTCGCCGTCGACCACTTTCACACCAAGCTGTTAAAACTTTCCGATGGTTTTCAGACTGATACCGGTGCGCACATGGCGAAGATCAGACACGACCGACTGAAGCGCTTTCTTGATGAACTGATGGAGGAAATCGGTGCGCCTCGGGCGTGAGTCGTCCGCTGCCCCTGACGAAAATACCCGATGTCATAAAGACATCACACAACTGCCCTATAAACGGCTCTCCGCAAAGGTCTGCGTGCTTATAGAGGTTGTGTGCCGTGAAAAGATTTATGCCTCGTTTCCTGCGTCGGCAAACCACAACGACAACACTCTTGCGCCGTTTCAAAATCACTCTGCGCCTGGTGATCTGCTTCGGTATCACCTCGCTGCTGATGGTCGCGCTGGGCGCGTTCTGCCTGCTGCAGATGCAGGAAATCCGCAAGCAGGGCGAAGCGGTCGAGAGTGGCGCACTGCCCAGCATCGCCATGGCCGATGCCATCGCCATCGGTCTGGTCAAACTGCGCAGCGAAACCATTCGTCTGATCGCCAATGCCGATGATCCCGGCGCAGTCATCAACAGCAGAATCAACGTCGAACAACTCAGGAACGAAGTCGAGAAAGGATTCTCGGAATACCTCGCACGCGTCCAGTCAGGCACTGAACACGACTCTATCGTCGCGTTGCAGGAAGCCTACAAGGCTTTCATGCCAGGCTTGCAGGATCAGATCGCACTGATCGAACAGAACAAGCTGGATGAGGCGAGAATGCTCGCCAATACCATGCTCGCGCTACAGGGCGACCTGATGGACATGCAGGTGCAGTTGCTGCGGGAACTGAACAAACAAAGCGCTGCCTCGGCCGTGGATTCAGCTGTCGCCAGCTACGAACAGACGCGAATCATTGCGCTCAGCGTCATCGCTGTCGTATTGGCACTGACGCTGTTGCTCGCCTGGCGTCTGAGCGTCAGCATCATTCACCCGGTGCGCCAGGCTTTACACATCGCCAGCACCATTGCCGACGGTGATCTGACCGAACACCAGATACCGGACGGCAAGGACGAAACCGCACAACTACTGATCACGCTGGGGCGCATGCGCACCAACCTGCACAGCACGATTGATCAGATATACGCAGCGGCAACACAACTCTCACAGTCGGTCCAGGAAATGGGCAGCATTGCCGAAGCCAGTGCGCTCAACCTGCAATCGCAGAACAGCGAAATCGAGCAGGCCGCTGTTGCCGTCAATCAAATGAGTCAGGCCGCCATCGAAGTCGCAGGCAACGCCAGCAGTACGGTGACCGAATCGCAGGCATCGACCCGTGCAGCCGCACAAGGACAAGAAAAACTGTCGGCAACGATTCTTTCGATCAAGGAACTGACAGAAAACGTGCTGAACTCCTCGCATCAGGCCGAGGGCCTGGCCGAACGCACACAGAGCATCAGCAGCATTCTCGATGTGATTCGCGCGATCGCCAACCAGACCAACCTGCTCGCCCTGAACGCTGCCATCGAGGCCGCCCGGGCGGGCGAAGCGGGACGCGGATTTGCCGTGGTGGCCGATGAAGTCCGCTCGCTGGCGCAACGCACCAGCGCGTCGACGGCAGAAATCGAAGGGCTGATCAGCGGCGTACAGCAAAGCACCCACCAAACCGCCAGTTCGTTGCGTCACACAGCAACACAGGCCAACCTGACCATGGAGCAGGCAGCGTCGACCGGCGAAGCATTGAAAGTGATCATCCATTCAACAACGACCATCAACGACCGTAACCTGTTGATAGCCAGCGCAGCGGAACAGCAAGCCCAGGTCGCGACTGAAGTTGACCGCAACCTGAGCAGCATTCGTGACCTGTCGAGCCAGACAGCGTCAGGCGCACAGCAGACAACCGTCGCAAGTAACGCACTGTCGATGCTGGCAACTGATCTGAACCTGATGGTCCAACGCTTCGTGCTGTGATACCCCGACTCGCCAGCAGCCAGCCGTCAGGGAAACGGGCTGGCTGACGACGATACAACCCGGGGCAGCTATCAGTCTTGCGGACGCAGACGGTATTGTGGCGGCAACTGCTCGAAACCGCTGATGGTCACGTCGAGACTTTTCCAGCGACCGTCCTTGATACCGTAGATGCAGCCATGCACAGACAGGCTCTGCCCACGGTGCCAGGCGTTCTGTACGATGCTGGTATGACCGACGTTGGCCACTTGCTGAATCACGTTCAGTTCACACAGGCGGTCGACACGCTCTTCCTCGGTCGGCAATTTGGCCAGCACTTCACGGTTTTCGTAATACAGATCACGAATCGTGCGCAGCCAGCCGTCGATCAGGCCGAACTGGCGGTCCTGCATGGACGCACGCACACCACCGCAACCATAGTGGCCGGTGACCAGAATGTGTTTGACCTTCAACACATCCACGGCGTACTGAATGACTGACAGGCAGTTCAGATCGGTATGCAGCACAACGTTGGCCACGTTGCGGTGAACGAACAGGTCACCGGGCAGCATGCCAACGATTTCGTTGGCCGGAACGCGTGCATCCGAACAGCCGATCCACAGAAACTCAGGCGTTTGCTGGCGGGCCAGCTTGGCGAAAAACTCAGGGTCTTCCTGCTTTATCGCATCGGCCCAACGTGCATTGTTATCAATCAGGTCTTGTAGCTCGTTCATGCTTTGACGCCTCGATAATGATGCCCAGACTTGGACTGGTGTCCGATCCCTCAAGTCACGCCTTGAATGCCATTACTTGATAAGAACTGTCGGTCAACAAAAAGGAATCTTCAAAGTGATGGCCGGTCCACCTTCTACGACCATCTGAAATGAGGATTTGTCATGAACGATTCACGCCGTCCGTTCGGTGCTACCCAGCCGGAACCCATCGACGACAATGAAGACCGTATGGGCTCAATGGAAACACTCGATTTCAATGAAGATGAGACCGCCCGTATCGGCGATCTTATCCCTGAAGACGAACTGCAACATGAAATTCCGGATCAACGCGTACGTGAGGCAGGCCTGACCGGTGCGTCAACTGAAGACCATCACCCGACCGACGACGATCTGTCGCCGGAAACCCTGATCCATGAGGACGGTGCCCGCTCGTCGAACGAACAGGGTGAAGATGTTCCGGCCGATCTGGACATAACGGTGGTCGATGAGGATGACATCGGCGGCGGCAACGGTCTGGACGAGGAAGAGCTGGCGATCGTCGATCCACTGGACGGCCATCAGCGCTGATGCGAGTTACTCTTCCAGCAGCGTACAGGCCATGACCACTGCGTCTTCACGGCCATCCGCTGCCGGATAATAGTCACGACGCCGGCCTATCTCGTTGAAACCATAGTTTTCATACAGACGATAGGCTGGACGGTTGCTATCACGCAGTTCCAGAAAGCATTCCCGTGCATTGAGCTGATAAGCACGCTTCATCAGATGATCCAGCAACAGCAAGCCAAGGCCACGGCCTTGATTCTCGGGCTTAACAGTGATGTTGAGCAGATGCGCCTCATCAATGATGACCTGGATGACACCGTGCCCGACCTGCTGCGCGCCCTCGAACATCAGCCAGATCTCGTAGGATTTGAGGCCATCGAGAAAGATGCCGCGTGTCCAGGGGTGGCTGAACGCTGCGTATTCGATTTTCAGGACCGCATCCATATCGGCTTCGGTCATGCGGCGGAAAGTTACGGCATCACTCATCGGTAGATTTCCAGCGCGTCATCAGCCGACGCATGGCTTTCCAGACATCCGCCTTGCGCTCAGGCTCGTCCATCATTAATTCAAGGCCCGGCAATGCCCAGGCAGTGCCCAGACCTTCGATCTGCAGTTCACGGTTATAAGACTCGGCATCGGCTTCACCGGCGTACTTCATCGACGGCAGACCGATCAGCCAGAGGCACGCGCAGGGCTCATCCTCCACCCGTGCACCGACAAAACCCTGCACAAAATCGCGCGCGGCCTCCGGGCCCTGATCCATCTGGCCACGCACCAGCAATGGCCAGCGCACAGGCTCGCCGATAATCTGCGGGCTGTCGGGCAGACCGGCAGCGCGCAGCATGTCCTTGAGCAGCAGATAGGACGGGTCGCGGCTCTGAAACGGCTGGCCGGTGGTCAGTTCGACCAGCAGCAGGCAACGACCGGCACGCAGTAATTGCAGAGTAAAACGCGGGGGCGGAACCACAGGTGCCTTGGGCGGTGCCGGTTCGGCCTCTTCGGCGGCCGGCGCAGCTGTGCGCGTGCTCGCCAATGAAGGACGCGGCAGGTCGATTTTTGGCCGCTCAGGCTGCCGTGCAGCGGGCTCAACGTTCGGCGTTTCGGCAGGCGCAGCATATGCCTCGGCAGACGCAGCACTCTGCACCTCGACCGGTGGCGGCACCGGGGCAAGCAATTGCGGACGCGACGGCGCGGCAAATGGCAGTTCTGTGCGCGGCAGCCAGTTGACCACCTGCATGGCGGTCAAATAAGCGCGGCGACGGGACTCGTTGAGCAAGGGTCGGCCACCTGTGGATAAGTTAAGCGCGCAATTCTAGCGTTGTTCGGCTTTTTGCGCTGCAGCATATCGCCCGCAGGTGAAATATCAGGCGACTGATGCAGTACAATTGCTGCTTTTCACTTGCCAACAGTCGGCCTAACGATGATCGAACCCAAGCGCGTCCTGCGCGCCCTTGCCGAGCACTGGGCGCTACTCGAGCCCTTATGCGAACATTTCGACCAGGGTACGTTGAGCCTGAGCGAGCTGCGCCTGCAACTGAGCGCCCAACAGCAGGACAGTACACCGCAAGACATCACCAACCTGCTGGACGTGTGGATTCGTCTGGACATTCTGGTGCCTGTCGCGAAAAGCCCCAATCGCTTTGAGCTCAACGCACAGATTCATGACTTCCTGTCCTACCTGCGCCGCGAGCACCGCCTGGGCCTGTGCCTGGAAATCGAGGCTTATCTGCGCCACCTGGAGCGACTGGCCGGTTATATTCAGGACGCGTTCGATATCCGCGATGCCAACGATCTGGCCAGGCAACTGCGGCTGCTGGATATGCGCGTACGCGACGTTCTCAAAAAACTCGCCAACGACGAACAGGCGCTGGTTGCCGTGGCCGACCGGGCCAAGACCAGCGACCGGCAGATTCCGTTGCGCCAGCGGTATGCAGAAGTTCTGGCAACCTGGGACGAATACGTCGAGCCGATGATCCAGCTGGTCAACGCCGATGGCGCTTTTGAGCAGGGCGTGCGCAAGGTCGAGAATGTGCTGCTGAGGCTGTTGACCGAGCAGCAACGGCTGGGTCATCTGGTCGACGACGACATGCTGCTGCGTACCCATGCGCGCATTCTCGAAATGCAGACCAGCGCCCAGTTGACCTTGCGTCATGCGCGCGAGCTGCTGCTGCCGCTGCGTGAGGAAGCGCGTCGCCATAACGCGGTGACCCGTGGTGCAGCGCTGGCCCTGTCGGCGATTCGTCGCAAGGGCCTGGACGCAGTGCCTCAGGCTGCAATGCCGTTGTTCACCCGTCCACAAAGTACGTTTCTGGGCAGTGCGAGTCAGGTCGAGGCTTATGTATATGCCTTGGCGCGATTCGAGCCCAAACCCGCGAAATTCCCCAAGGCCAGTGGCACTCGCAAGGGCGAACCGCCCCGTGCGCCACGTACGGTCAAGGAAATGCTCGAGCGCTGCGAAGACGCCTTGCCGATGCCTGACCTGATGGTCTGGCTGCTGGAGCAGGAGCCGACTGGCGAAACCGACGAACTGCTCTACTGGTTCTCGCGCCTGTCGCGGGACAAGCGCTTCGCACGCGAACGCCTCGAGCGTCGCGACTATTTCACCCGGGAGCACCGCGTCAGCCTGCGCTCCTTTGCCCTGCTCGCCGCGAAAGACGAGCAGCCAGCGCATTCCGAGAGCACCGTTCATGCATCTTGATCTATCCGAAATGTCCCAGCTTGCGCCGATCTTTCGCGAGCTGTTCAAGGGCTATCACATCAGCCGTCGCGACCCGGAGCTGTATGCCCAGCTCTCCAATTGCCAGGACCAGTACCGTGCGCTGTTCAAGGCGTTGGGCTACGAACTGGTCTGCGACACCCGCGGTTTCTATTATTTCGTGCCTGAGCTGGCAGCCGCGCAGGTCAACAAGACGGCTCAGCGTCTGGCGCTGTTCACCTTCATCCTCGTCGAGCATCTGGCCGATCAGGGCCGCGACCCTATGGCCGTGCTGGACGGCGGCAGCCTGGGCCGCGATGAGCTGCCTTCAATGCTGGAAAAGTACCGCGACCTGTTTCTCCAGGCGGAAGTGCAGACCCAGGAAGAGCTTGAAGAGAAGATCATGCGCCGCATGACGCAACTGGGCTTTGCCAGCGAAGAAGTCGGCATCTATCGCTTTCTGCCACCGATGCACCGCTTTCTCGATGTCTGCCTGTCGGTGCAACAGGACCGAGATCTGGCGGCCAGCCTGCATAGCGCCCTGCCCCTCCCGACGCCTGTGCTCATCGATGACGACAGCGACGAGAAGCTGCTGGAAACCGATGACCCGCTGGACCTCGCTGAATTCGGTGAAGAAACCGAGGAAGAGGCACTTGCCCGGGCAATCGCCGATGAGCAACGACAGGAGATGGACACATGAGCCAGGAACGTTATGGCATCCGCCGCTTTGCCCTGTTGAACACTGCCGGTTACAGCCTCGGCCTGTTCCCGCTGGAGAACCCGCTGTCGGTGTATGGCGCGAACAACCTGGGCAAGAGTGCCTCGATCAACGCTCTGCAGTTCCCGATTCTGGCGCGCATGTCGGACATGAGCTTCGGCAAGTACAGCCTGGAGCAATCCAGGCGCTTCTACTTTGCTTCCGATACCAGCTACATACTGGTGGAAGTCTCCCTGCCCCACGGCCCGCATGTCATTGGCGTCGTGGGCCGCGGTCCGGGCGGCGGTTTCGGCCATCAGTTCTTTGCCTATGCCGGCGAGCTGGATCTGGGGCATTACCAGAAAAACGACACCTGCCTGCGTCAGAAAGAGCTGTTCAGCAATCTGGAGAGCCAGGGCCTGAAAGCCTACGAGCTGAAGCCCGACGAATTGCGGCGTCTGCTGGTCGGCGGGCATACGTCCATTCCGCTGGACCTGACACTGATCCCGTTGCGCTCCACCAGTGAACAGAGCCTGAAGACCTTCCGCGCGCTGTTCATCAACCTGCTGCACATGCGTGAAATCACTGCGGCAAAACTCAAACAGTTGTTTCTGGATGCTTTCGAACACAGCCTGCGCTCTGGCAGCGTCGACTACATCGCTGCCTGTGAAGAGGCCTTCCGTGATGTACGACGCATGGAACAGGATTACAACTCGCTGGTGCTGGCCGGCCCTCTGGTCGAGGCGCTGGCTGCTGGCGTCAAACAGCGCGATCTGTTGCGCGGCAAGCTACATCGCCTGTCACCCATCCTTGACTCACTGCTCGGCACCTGGTCGGACTACTCCGGCGCGCGCAAGGAAGAACTGGTCATTCAGGCCGAGCACTACCGTGCTCAGCAGGATGAGATGCAAAACGATCAGCGCAGCAGCACCCAGGAACTGATGCGCCTGGAGCGCGAAATCAGCAGCATCCAGCGCTGGGTCGGCGAATTGGCGGTGCTGAAGAATCGTTTCGCACTGGTCGATGACGTTAAAGTGCTGGAGCAGCAACTGCTCGCGGCCAAAGACGCTCACGATGAGCTGGCGGGTGCGCTGGCCCAGTCCCGCCAGTTCAGCGCCGAAGACCTGGACGAGCGCCTGCGCGATCTCGAGAAACGCCTCAAGTCTGTCAGGCAGCAACTCGACCACGCGGATAACAACAGTTATGCCCGTCTGCGTGAAGAGTTTTCCCAGCCGGATGTCGAACGCCTGATGCGCCTGTTCAACAGCGCGCTGTTCAGCCTGCCACTGGGTGAGCAAGGTATTGCCCTCGACGACGGCGATGCGTGGGTCAAATCGCTGGAAACCATTCTGGACGGCTTCAAAGGCGATCAGTTCGCCGTGCCGGGGTTGACGATCAACCTGTCGAGCATCGAACCCCCTGCCCTGCAGGCGCTGGCCGATCGTGCTGCACTGCGCGATCAGAAAGAGCGACTGGAGAAGGAACTCAAGCAGCTGAAGACGCAGCAGGCCGTTGCTGCCGACCGCGCAGCGAGCAAAACCCAGACCGAAGCGCTGTATCAACAGGTGCTGGATGCGCAAAAAGCCCTTGAAGACTTCCGCCGGTGCCAGACCCTGAGCGCGGAAGAGTCGGGCAAGCTGGAAGATCTGGCGCAGATGGAGGCCGCTCAGGATGAATTGAAACGCTCCAGCGATGCCTTTACCGAGCGCGTCCAGCAGCTCTCGGCCAAGCTGCAACTGATCGCACGTCAGATTGGTGATATGGAATCCAAGCAACGCACGCTGGATGACGCGTTACGCCGTCGCCAGCTGTTGCCTGCGGACCTGCCGTTCGGAACACCGTTCATGGACCCGATCGACGATTCCATGGATAACCTTCTGCCTCTGCTCAACGACTATCAGGACAGCTGGCAAGGCCTGCTGCGCAGCGACGGACAGATCGAGGCGCTGTATGCTCAGGTACGCCTCAAGGGTGTGGCCAAATTCGACAGCGAGGACGACATGGAGCGTCGCCTGCAACTGCTGATCAATGCCTACGCACACCGTACCGACGAGGCGCTTACGCTGGGCAAGGCTCGCCGCGCAGCAGTCACCGACATTGCGCGCACCCTGCGCAATATTCGTAGCGACTACGACAGTCTTGAGCACCAACTGGCGCTGTTCAACCGCGAGATCAACAAGCGTCAGGTGTCGAACCTGGCAAGCTTCCGTATCGTGCTCGCGCCGAACAAGGAAGCGCTCAAGCACATCGACCAGATTATCCACAGCGCCGGGCAATATGAGGAAGGCGAGACGTTGTCGGTCTTCGACCTGAGCCAGAGCGCAGAGCAGGACAACAAGAACGAAGAGGCCAAGGAGTACCTGGCGAGGCTTGTCGCTGCCAACCATAACCAGTTGGGATTGAAGGACCTGTTCGAGCTGGCATTCGAGATCACCAAGGTCAATGGTCAGCCGGTTATCCACACCGATATCGACGGCGCTGCGTCCAACGGCACCACAATGACCATCAAGGCCTTGACCAACATGTACCTGTTGCTGCACTTGATGGATCGCGATCAGGCCGGTCGCGTACGCTTACCGTACTACCTGGACGAAGCCGCGGACATCGATGAGAAGAATCAGGCAGCACTGCTTGAAACGAGCCTGCAACTGGGCTTCGTTCCGATTCTGGCAAGTGTGAAGCCACAGGTCTCGGCCCATGTGGCCATCGACCTGGAAGGTGGCAGCGGGCCTAATGGCATCTACATCGATGAGGCGGACTGGAAATACATTCAGCGTCGCGACGATGTCAAACCAGAGGTTCCCGAGCTGGCTTCGTAAGGCTGTCAGTTGTCGTAAAAGGCCGCATGAAAATGCGGCCTTTTTTATTGTCTTTGAATCGAGTGAGGCCCTATCGCCAGGCTTCGTCGACCAAGCTCTTTATTCATCGAATTCATGATGGAAGGCTGCAAACACGCATACGATTCCAGGAGGCTGGCCTGGAATAACCTTATGAAAACGATACTGCTGGCATCTTTGCTGACCGTAGCGGCAACAGCGCAGGCAACCGATTACTACGTTGCCCCCGACGGCAATGATCACGCTGTGGGTACAAAAGCCGCACCGTTGCGGTCCATCATGCGCGCACAGCAAGCCGCAAGGGCCGGTGACACGGTGTACTTTCGCGGCGGCGTCTATGCCTACACGTCAGGCGTCAACAGCTGTGCCACGCGTATAGACACCGTCAATGCCATCACCCTTGACAACAGTGGCAGCGAAGGCAGGCCTATTCGTTACTGGGCCTATCCTGGCGAAACACCGGTCTTCGATTTCTCGGCGATGAAAGATGATTGCCGCGTCAAAGGCTTCAACGTCACCGGTAGCTGGTTGCACCTGAAAGGGCTGGAGGTGACGGGCGTACCGCAGCAGCCAGAAAACCATCTCAACCACGAGTCCTGGGGTATCTGGAATAACGGCAGCCACAATGTCTTCGAGCGGCTCAACCTGCACCACAACATGGGACCAGGACTGTTCATTCAGAACGGTGGCTACAACCAAGTCCTGAACACCGACTCCCATCACAACTACGACCCTTACACCTCAAACGGCGCAGGCCAGAGCGCCGATGGTTTCGGTGCCCATATCAAAGCGGGCCATCCAGGTAATGTATTTCGCGGCTGCCGCGCGTGGGCCAACTCCGACGATGGCTTTGACCTGATCAATGCTTTCTCCCCGGTAATCATCGAAAACTCATGGGCGTGGCAGCAAGGCTACTTGCCTGGCACGCTTACAAAACTCGAGGCGGGCAACGGCAATGGCATCAAAGCAGGCGGCTATGGTGGCAAGTATGTACCGAACGGCGTGAGACACATCATCCGTAACTCGGTTGCTTTCGACAACAAGGCTGCCGGCTTCTATGCCAATCACCACCCCTTGGCGCTGGACTTCATCAACAACACAGCCTTTTCCAACGGAGCGGACTACAACATGGCAGGCATCGCGCCGGACGGTTCACCAACCCCTCTTGGCAATCTGTTGAACAACATTGCCTACAGGGGACGGCTGACCATCAATACCGAAGGGCTGGATATGGCGCACAACTCATGGACCTTGCCAGCACCGGTAACGGACGCTGACTTCGACGATGTCTCGGACACAGGCTGGGACGCACCGCGTCAGCCTGACGGAAGCCTGCCGGTGCTGCGCAGCTTCCACCTGAAATCCGGAAGCAGGCTTGCTGGTATGGGGGCTTTCACTGAGTGACGGGGAAAGGACGTCGACTCGATAGCTGGATGTGTTGGAAACCATTCAAGTGAGGCAGCGAACAGAGCTTGAGTTTTCTAAACGCCAGAAAGACAAAACCCCATCTGCGTGAGCAGATGGGGTTTTGGAATTCAATCTTGACGATGACCTACTCTCACATGGGGAAACCCCACACTACCATCGGCGATACATCGTTTCACTACTGAGTTCGGGATGGGATCAGGTGGTTCCAATGCTCTATGGTCGTCAAGAAATTCGGGTACCGAATCGTGCCTTGCGGCGCGCTTCAGCAAATCGGGTATGTGATAGCTCGGTGCGTTCGTGATCGCAAACCTTCGGTTCGTGTCATCTTCACAGTCACCGCAATCTGCTCATCTCACGCAGATTGCTTGGGTGTTATATGGTCAAGCCTCACGGGCAATTAGTATTGGTTAGCTCAACGCCTCACAGCGCTTACACACCCAACCTATCAACGTCGTAGTCTTCGACGGCCCTTCAGGGAACTCAAGGTTCCAGTGAGATCTCATCTTGAGGCAAGTTTCCCGCTTAGATGCTTTCAGCGGTTATCTTTTCCGAACATAGCTACCCGGCAATGCCACTGGCGTGACAACCGGAACACCAGAGGTTCGTCCACTCCGGTCCTCTCGTACTAGGAGCAGCCCCTCTCAAATCTCAAACGTCCACGGCAGATAGGGACCGAACTGTCTCACGACGTTCTAAACCCAGCTCGCGTACCACTTTAAATGGCGAACAGCCATACCCTTGGGACCGGCTTCAGCCCCAGGATGTGATGAGCCGACATCGAGGTGCCAAACACCGCCGTCGATATGAACTCTTGGGCGGTATCAGCCTGTTATCCCCGGAGTACCTTTTATCCGTTGAGCGATGGCCCTTCCATACAGAACCACCGGATCACTAAGACCTACTTTCGTACCTGCTCGACGTGTCTGTCTCGCAGTCAAGCGCGCTTTTGCCTTTATACTCTACGACCGATTTCCGACCGGTCTGAGCGCACCTTCGTACTCCTCCGTTACTCTTTAGGAGGAGACCGCCCCAGTCAAACTACCCACCATACACTGTCCTCGATCCGGATAACGGACCTGAGTTAGAACCTCAAAGTTGCCAGGGTGGTATTTCAAGGTTGGCTCCACGCAGACTGGCGTCCACGCTTCAAAGCCTCCCACCTATCCTACACAAGCAAATTCAAAGTCCAGTGCAAAGCTATAGTAAAGGTTCACGGGGTCTTTCCGTCTAGCCGCGGATACACTGCATCTTCACAGCGATTTCAATTTCACTGAGTCTCGGGTGGAGACAGCGCCGCCATCGTTACGCCATTCGTGCAGGTCGGAACTTACCCGACAAGGAATTTCGCTACCTTAGGACCGTTATAGTTACGGCCGCCGTTTACCGGGGCTTCGATCAAGAGCTTCGCTTGCGCTAACCCCATCAATTAACCTTCCGGCACCGGGCAGGCGTCACACCCTATACGTCCACTTTCGTGTTTGCAGAGTGCTGTGTTTTTAATAAACAGTCGCAGCGGCCTGGTATCTTCGACCGGCGTGGGCTTACGCAGTAAATGCTTCACCCTCACCGGCGCACCTTCTCCCGAAGTTACGGTGCCATTTTGCCTAGTTCCTTCACCCGAGTTCTCTCAAGCGCCTTGGTATTCTCTACCCAACCACCTGTGTCGGTTTGGGGTACGGTTCCTGGTTACCTGAAGCTTAGAAGCTTTTCTTGGAAGCATGGCATCAACCACTTCGTGTTCTAAAAGAACACTCGTCATCAGCTCTCGGCCTTGAGACCCCGGATTTACCTAAGATCTCAGCCTACCACCTTAAACCTGGACAACCAACGCCAGGCTGGCCTAGCCTTCTCCGTCCCTCCATCGCAATAACCAGAAGTACAGGAATATTAACCTGTTTTCCATCGACTACGCTTTTCAGCCTCGCCTTAGGGACCGACTAACCCTGCGTCGATTAACGTTGCGCAGGAAACCTTGGTCTTTCGGCGTGGGTGTTTTTCACACCCATTGTCGTTACTCATGTCAGCATTCGCACTTCTGATACCTCCAGCAAGCTTCTCAACTCACCTTCACAGGCTTACAGAACGCTCCTCTACCGCATCATCCTGAGATGATACCCGTAGCTTCGGTGCATGGTTTGAGCCCCGTTACATCTTCCGCGCAGGCCGACTCGACTAGTGAGCTATTACGCTTTCTTTAAAGGGTGGCTGCTTCTAAGCCAACCTCCTAGCTGTCTAAGCCTTCCCACATCGTTTCCCACTTAACCATGACTTTGGGACCTTAGCTGACGGTCTGGGTTGTTTCCCTTTTCACGACGGACGTTAGCACCCGCCGTGTGTCTCCCATGCTCGGCACTTGTAGGTATTCGGAGTTTGCATCGGTTTGGTAAGTCGGGATGACCCCCTAGCCGAAACAGTGCTCTACCCCCTACAGTGATACATGAGGCGCTACCTAAATAGCTTTCGAGGAGAACCAGCTATCTCCGAGCTTGATTAGCC
>NZ_CP092923.1:700000-907500 GCF_022557255.1 Pseudomonas syringae pv. tagetis | reverse complement strand
AGGGGGAACTGATGCACCAATAGACTACGGAGTATGGTGGAAATTAGATCATTGGGAGGCTTTATGGCGACGCAATAGATACTGAATCGGTCCAGAGAGGGCATAGGCAAGGAATATCAGCAGCAAAATGCGCGGCGGGTCGCTGAATACGACAGCAAACACCAAGACCACCGCCAGAATCGCAACGAAAGGCACGCGGCCTTTCAGGTCCAGTTCCTTGAAGCTGTTGTACTTGATGTTGCTGACCATCAGCATGCCTGCTGCTGCTACCAGCAAGGCCACCAGAAACGACAGCTTGGAACCCTGAATCCCGAAATCGCTGAATGCCCAGACGGTCCCCGCCACGACACCTGCCGCCGCCGGGCTGGCCAGACCAATGAAGTAGCGCTTGTCAGCCTTGCCGACCTGAGTATTGAAGCGCGCCAGACGCAATGCCGCGCCAGCCACATAGATGAAGGCGACCATCCAGCCCACCTTGCCCATGTCACCCAGGGCCCAGCCGAATGCCAGCAGCGCCGGAGCCACACCGAAGGCAACCATGTCGGACAGCGAGTCGTACTCGGCGCCAAACGCACTCTGTGTGTTAGTCATGCGTGCAACGCGACCGTCCAGCCCGTCGAGGACCATCGCCACGAAGATCGCAATGGCAGCGAATGCGAAATACTTGCTTGCTCCGGAAAAATCACCAGCGCTCATGGCACTCTGGGCACTCATGGAGCTGATGATGGAGTAGAAACCGGCGAACAGATTCGCCGTGGTAAACAGATTGGGAAGCAGATAGATGCCGCGATGTCGGACCTGACGGCCCTCGGCGTCACTCCCTTCTTCCACGTGTTCATCGATAGGTAGCAGACTTTCAGCGTCAGAGGCCTTTACGGGCTCTTCAGGACGTTCGCTCATGGAGATTACCTTGCAGCGGTATGAAAAGGTTCGACAAAGGTCTGCGACGAGGGTTCGCCGGCAAACGATGCAGCTTTATACCAGAGCCTGACCCAGAACGAAAAAACGCGACCGACTGGTCGCGCTTTTTTTCGTAAACCGGCTGTAAACCAGCTGTGAACCGGAAAAGTTAGTTCTTTTCTTTGTCGACGATTTTGTTCGCCGCGATCCAAGGCATCATCGAGCGCAGTTTTTCACCGATGATTTCGATACCGTGCGCAGCGTTATTGCGACGCTTGGCAGTCATCGACGGGTAGCCGGTGGCACCTTCGCTGATGAACATCTTCGCGTATTCACCGTCCTGGATGCGCTTCAGAGCGTTGCGCATGGCCTGACGGGATTCGGCGTTGATGACTTCAGGACCGGTGACGTACTCGCCGTATTCGGCGTTGTTGGAGATCGAGTAGTTCATGTTGGCGATACCGCCTTCATACATGAGGTCAACGATCAGCTTCAGTTCGTGCAGGCACTCGAAGTAAGCCATTTCCGGCGCATAGCCAGCTTCAACCAGCGTTTCGAAACCAGCTTTGACCAGTTCGACAGTACCGCCGCACAGAACAGCCTGCTCGCCGAACAGGTCGGTTTCAGTCTCGTCCTTGAAGGTGGTTTCGATGATGCCGGTGCGGCCGCCGCCAACGCCAGAAGCGTAGGACAGGGCGACGTTCTTGGCGTTACCGGAAGCATCCTGATAAACCGCGATCAGGTCAGGGATACCGCCGCCCTTGACGAACTCGGTACGCACGGTGTGACCTGGTGCCTTCGGCGCGATCATGATCACGTCGAGATCGGCGCGCGGCACAACCTGGTTGTAGTGAATCGCGAAGCCGTGGGAGAACGCCAGCGTGGCACCCTTCTTAAGGTTCGGCTCGATTTCATTCTTGTACAGCTGGGACTGGAATTCGTCCGGGGTCAGGATCATGACCAGATCGGCAGCAGCAACGGCCGAAGCGACGTCAGTCACTTTCAGGCCATGAGCCTCGGCCTTGGCGACAGTAGCCGAACCTTTACGCAGACCAACAGTGACATCAACGCCGGAATCTTTCAGGTTGCACGCCTGAGCGTGGCCTTGCGAACCGTAGCCGATGATGGCGACTTTCTTGCCTTGGATGATCGAAAGGTCACAGTCTTTGTCGTAGAAAACTTTCATGGAAATCCCCTGTTATCTTGGCCGTTCAGGCCATTTGCTTAATTGATTTAAATGCTCAGCACTTTGTCGCCGCGGGCAATGCCCGTTACGCCACTGCGTACTGTTTCCAGGATAGCGGCGGTGCCGATGGCCTGAATGAAGCTGTCCAGTTTGTCGCTCGTGCCGCTCAGTTGCACGGTGTAAACGCTGGCAGTCACGTCGACGATCTGCCCGCGGAAGATATCCGTAGTGCGCTTGATCTCGGCACGCTGCGCGCCAGTGGCCTTGACCTTGACCAGCATCAGCTCACGCTCGATATGAGCGCTCTCCGATAGGTCGACGAGCTTGACCACTTCGATGAGCTTGTTGAGGTTCTTGGTGATCTGCTCGATCACCTCGTCATGGCCTACTGTGGTGAGCGTCAGACGCGACAGGGTCGGGTCTTCGGTCGGCGCAACCGTCAGGCTTTCGATGTTGTAGTTGCGCTGGGAGAACAGACCGACGACGCGAGACAAGGCACCCGGTTCGTTTTCCAGCAGCAGGGAAATGATATGGCGCATGATTATGTCCGCTCCGTCTTGCTCAACCACATATCGCGCATAGAGCCGTCCTTGATCTGCATCGGATAGACGTGCTCTGTCACATCGACCTGAATATCCAGGAACACCAGACGGTCAGTCATGGCAAAGGCTTCTTCCATCTTCGGCTTCAGATCCTTGAGATCGGTGATACGCATGCCCACGTGGCCATAGGCTTCGACCAGCTTGACGAAATCAGGCAGCGATTCCATGTAGGAATGCGAGTGACGGGAGCCGTAGCTCATGTCCTGCCACTGACGGACCATACCCAGAACACCGTTGTTAAGCAGGATGATCTTCACCGGCAAGCCGTACTGCAGGCAGGTCGACAGCTCCTGAATGTTCATCTGGATACTGCCCTCACCGGTCACACAGGCAACGTGCGCATCCGGAAAGCTCAGTTTGACGCCCATCGCAGCCGGAAAACCAAAGCCCATCGTGCCCAGACCGCCCGAGTTGATCCAGCGGTTCGGCTTGTTGAAACGGTAGTACTGCGCAGCGAACATCTGATGCTGGCCCACGTCAGAGGTGACATAAGCGTCGCCCTTGGTGACTTCGCACAGCGTTTCGATGACGGCCTGCGGCTTGATGACGGAGCCATCGCCACGGTTGTACGGGAACAGATCGCCCGTACCGCGCCACTCGTCGATCTGCTTCCACCATGCGGCAACGGATGCCTTGTCGGGCGTCTCGCCGATTTCTTTCAAGGTGGCGACCATTTCGGTCAGTACGCTTTCGACAGGACCTACGATAGGCACATCGGCCTTGATGGTCTTGGAAATCGAAGCCGGATCGATATCGATGTGAATGATTTTGGCGTTCGGGCAGAACTTGCTTGCGCCGTTGATGACCCGGTCATCGAAACGTGCGCCGACGGCCAGAATGACGTCGGTGTGGTGCATCGCGAGGTTGGCAGTGTAGCTGCCATGCATCCCGAGCATGCCGACGAACTGGCGGTCAGTGCCCGGATAGCAACCAAGCCCCATCAGGGTGTTGGTGACCGGAGCATTGAGCAGTTGAGCCAGCTCGGTCAGTTGTGCCGAGGCATTGCCCATGACCACGCCACCGCCCGCATAGATAATCGGACGCTTGGCAGCCAGCAGCATTTCAACGGCCTTGCGGATCTGGCCGGAATGGCCACGAACCGCCGGGCTGTAGGAGCGCAGCTTGGCTTTTTTCGGGAAGACGTATTCGAATTTTTCGGCCGGGTTGGTCATATCTTTGGGAATGTCGACGACCACCGGGCCGGGACGACCGGACTGCGCCAGGTAGAAAGCCTTTTTCAGGACTTCCGGGATTTCCGACGGGTGCTTGATCATGAAGCTGTGCTTCACGATCGGCCGGGAGATACCGATCATGTCGGTCTCCTGGAACGCATCGGTGCCCACCAGCGTGCTCGCTACCTGACCGGACAGAACCACCATCGGAATCGAGTCCATGTAAGCAGTGGCAATACCGGTAATGGCATTGGTCGCACCCGGACCCGAGGTCACCAGCACCACGCCCGCCTTGCCGGTAGCACGCGCATAGCCGTCGGCCATATGCGTGGCAGCCTGCTCGTGGCGAACAAGGATATGGCTTACCGCCGGTTCCTTGAACAGGGCATCGTAGACATGCAGAAGGGCACCACCCGGGTACCCGTAGATATGCTCAACGCCTTCGTCACGCAAAAAGCGGACGACCATTTCAGCGCCAGATAAAAGCTCCACGTTGTTCACCTCTAAAACGCCAGAATACCGCCCACTCCGGGACGGGTCTTAATAGGTTTACTGCCAGCAGAGCATGAGCGACGGTGGTCGCCGACTACGTCAGCACTGACTGAGCAAGTATTGGGAGGTCCCTGAGTGTTGCGGAACATTCCCACCCAGCGCGAGGTAACGCGTTGCGGGTGTTACAGGTCGGCGCGGGTGTGCGCCTCATGATCTACCGAGAGGGTCTGCTTCTGGCAGTCCTTCTACAGCGAACTCTGGATTGTTGTGATTCCCCCCCTTCAAGTCAAGTCATCCGTGCGCTTTCTTGACAGCAGACGGGTGAAATTGCACCGTTTCGGACTGAAATGCACCGTTATGGTAGTTTTCTGCATGCACAGAATCTCAAGGACACGACATGCATTGGATGATTCTCGCCGTCACACTGGCAATCAGCGCAATCAGCGCAACCAGCCAGGCCGCCTCGATCTACAAGTGGGTCGACGCTCAGGGCGTGACGCACTTTGACGCCCAGCCTCCCACTGGCCAGCAGGTACAGGAAATCAATGTGCAGACACCGCCGCCTGCCGCGGCACCAGGCACACCGGCTGACGACGGCGCTGCGCAGCAACGCGCCATTGACCAGAAAGTCAAAAGTCAGGTGAAGGCACAGGAAGCAAAACGCGCTGAAAATTGCGAGAACCTGCGCACCAACCTTGCGCAGTTGCAGAACAATCCGCGAGTGCGCGAGCAGGTTGGAGGAGAGTCGAGGCGTCTTACGGATGAAAACCGCAAGACGCGTATCGAGGAAACCGAGAAGGCCATCAACGAATTGTGTCGCTAGACAGATTCGCTCAACGAGCCGCCGTGATCAGCTGGTCAAACCGCGCCAGATGCTGCTGCAGCAGGCGGGTTTCACTCAACCGACCGGCGTAGACCATTTCGGCCATTTCCAGAATGCCGGAGGCATTGGGCAGCGGCAGATCGCGCTCAAGGATGATCTTCATGCGCGGCAGGAAGATCCATTGCAGCCACTGCGCGAACTCAAGGGTATCGACGCTGAACGGCTCCTGACTGGCAAGCGCCTGATCGCTGGGTGGCGTTGCGTCCCACCAGCCCAGCGCACGCAACTCGCGCTCTATCAACAGCAACTGTTCGGCAACCTCGGGCAAACGCACGTCCATCAGCGAGCCTTTTGGCGAGCCAGCGCTGCACCGGCCGCATCACCCTGCTTCTCACGAGACTGAGCGATCAATCCCCACAGACTGGCCTGAAGACTGGTACGCCCATTGGCGTAAGTCAGGCCGCGGCGTGCCAGTTGTTCGGCCTGGGCCGCATCGCCCTGAGCCAGACGCACCTGGGCCAGACGATAAAGCACCTGAGGCTCACGCGGTGCAACACGCTGAGCACGCTCAAGGCTGGAGGACGCACCGTTGAGGTCACCACTGGTCTGCTGTTGCTGTGCCGTGGTCAGCAGTGCCAGGACCGGGCCGTCAAGCTGTTCGTCTTCCGACAGACCGCCGCCACTGGACGGAATCCCGGTCGGCGCAGATGCAGCGGGCATGCTGTAACTGTTGTTTGCCGGAGCCGGACTGACCGGTGCCTGATTGACCGGAGCAGCGTCGACAGGCGGTGTGTCGACACTGAACGGTGTCTGACTGGTCGGTGCAGAGAAGCTCTGCCCTGCATCAGCGCCACCCGCACCCGGCACCATTACCACGACACCCGAATCCTGCGGCACTGCTTGCGGCTGCTGCTGAACCGGAGCGGTGCCGGTTCGGTAAGCACCATTGCGCGAAGCGGTCACACGCTCGCCGTTGGACACCTTGGAGCTTGAATCCACGACCGGAATCGAGCCGCGTTCCACACTGGCGCAGCCGTTCAGCAAGGCCAGTGCCGTTAAAGCTGGAATCCACCATTTATTCACTTCAAACCCTCGATTGCCTAGTTCAACCAACCCTTGACCCAGTCCATCACCTCAGTGGCAGGTGCCGGAGCGCCGCCGCATGTCGCGCCGGGCTGGGGCTCACTGCCGCGAATATACGGCATCTGCACTGCATTCGGGCAGCTCGCGTCGGAACCCTGTCCTGTCTGCGCGTCGACCCACGCCTGAACGACGTTATCCGGCATCGCCATGTCCAGCGGCAGCGGGCCGGCCTTGCGCATGAAGCTGGTCCAGACCTGCAAGGCACCGGTGGCACCGGTAAACGGTGTTTTACCGTTGTCGTCACGCCCCATCCACACCACGGCCAGCAGATCCTGACTGAAGCCTGCAAACCAGCTGTCACGAGAGTCGTTACTGGTGCCGGTCTTGCCCGCCAGATTCAATGAGCCTGGCAACACGTTGTAAACAGATTTGCCTGTACCTTCGCGCATGACCCGCTGCATCGCATTCTGCACCAGATAAATGGCACCCGGATCGAAGCGCTGTTCGATCTGGAACGGGTAACGCTTGAGCGGTTCGCCTTCCGCCGTGAGCACACTGCGAATGCCGCGCATGGGCGTATTGAAACCGCCGCTGGCGATGGTCTGGTACATCGTCGCGACTTCTATCGGACTAAGGCCGCCCGCCCCCAGCAACATCGACGGATAGGCGGGCCATTCCCGCGTCACACCCAGCTTGGCGAGCGTCTTGAACACGCTTGGAATGCCCACTTCAAGACCCAGCTTGGCGGTCGACAGGTTGTACGAATGCGCCAGCCCCTGATACAGGAAGATATTACCGTGGGACTTGTGATCGTAGTTCTGTGGCTTCCATATCTGGCCATCGGCACCTTTGACCTGGAACAGTTCGTCGGCGATCCAGCTGGTCAGCGTGTATTGGCTTGGTCGCTCCAGTGCCGTCAGGTAGATGGCAGGCTTGACCAGCGAGCCGATCGGACGCACAGCATCGATCGCCCGGTTGAAACCCGAGAACCCGGCCTCACGCCCGCCGATCAGCGCCTGCACTTCACCTGTTTCCGGGTTGGTGACGACCATTGCCGACTCCACTTCGTCCGAGCCCTTGCGCCCTGCCAGTTTTTTGAACGTGTCGTCCATGGCAGCCTGGGACTTCATCTGCAGGATCGGATCGAAGCTGGTAAAGATCCGCAACCCTTCTTCGGTCAAGTCTTCATCGCGGTAGTCCTCGCGCAACTGACGCTTGACCAGATCCAGAAACGCCGGGAACGAGCTGTCGGCGAGCGTGCCGGTTTTGGTCACACCCAATGGCATTTTCTTCGCTGCGGCAACCACTTCCGGCGTGGCTACGCCCTGCTGCTCGAACAGATCGAGCACCAGATTGCGACGCTCCAGAGCACGCTCCGGATTGCGACGCGGATTGTAGAAGGACGGCCCTTTGACCAGTCCGACCAGCATCGCCACCTGATGAATTTTCAGCTCGGAAAGTGGCTGACTGAAGAAGTACTGACTGGCCAGGCCAAATCCATGGACTGCGCGCTGGCCGTCCTGACCGACAAACACTTCATTGAGATAGGCCTCGAGGATTTCCTGCTTGCTGTAATGAATCTCCAGCAGAACGGCCATCATGGCCTCGGTCAGCTTGCGGGTCAGGCTGCGTTCATTGGTCAGGTAGAAGTTCTTGACCAACTGCTGGGTCAGCGTACTGCCGCCCTGACGCATCTGCCCCTGCGAAGTATTGACCCAGATGGCCCGGGCAATGGACTTGGGCGACACGCCGAAGTGGTGATAGAAATCACGGTCCTCGACCGCTACCAGCCCGTCGAGCAGATACGGGGGGGCCTGATCCAGCTTGATGAGAATCCGGTCTTCGAGGTTCTTCGGGTACAGGCCGCCGATCAGCAAAGGCTCAAGCCGTGCGACCGCAAGCTTGGCACCATTGCCTGAAGACAGGTCAGCCACATAATCCCCGGAAAAGCGAACGCGAACCTGCTGCGCCGCATCAGTGCCTTCATAAAACTGGAAGCCACGTGTGTTGAGATCGACAGTGTTGCCGTTCACCGCCGCAGCACCGGGACCATTCGCAACGCTTTCGCGGCGATACCCCAACGCGTCGAGTTCGATGAGAAAATCGTCGCGGCTCAGCTTCTGTCCGACGAAAAGCTCCAGCGGCCGTGCATAGACCTTGGCCGGGATGGTCCAGCGCTTGCCGGAGAATTTCTCCTGGACGATTGCATCGAGATAAATGGCCAGGCCGCCCAGCAAAACCAGGGCGACAATACCGAGCTTCAACGCCCAGCCCAGCCACTTGTTCAGGCTGCGGGGAGGTTGCTTTTTAGGAGAACGGGAGGTGCGGGATCGAGTCATGGGCGCGGATTATACGCACTTTACCGAGGATCGACAGACGCCCGAGTCAGCGGTTTGCAGCCTTGCGCCAAGCGGCCATAATGGCGGCATCGCGTACTTACATTTTGAACACATTCCTGAAGGATCGCCCGTGAGCCAGTCTTTGATTGCCGCCCTGCAGAACCCTGCCCTTTTCCCACATCCGGTGGAGCATTTCCAGGTCATCGAAACGCACATTTCGTGGGTTCTGCTGACTGGCCCGTATGCCTACAAATTCAAAAAGCCAATGAACTTCGGTTTTCTGGATTTCACCACCCTGGCCCTCCGTGAGCACTTCTGCCGCGAAGAGCTGCGCCTGAATCAGCGTCTGACCGATGACCTCTACATCGACGTTCTGCCGATCACCGGCACAGAAGACGCGCCGCAACTGGGCGGCGACGGCGAAGTCATCGAATACGCGCTGAAGATGAAGCAGTTCTCACAGGATGGGCTGCTCAGCACCCTGCAAGCCAATGGCGAGGTAACGACCGCGCATATCGACGAACTGGCGCGCCAGATCGCAGGTTTTCACCTCGCTTCGCCGCGGGTCGGACCGGAAAGCGAACTGGGCTCGCCTGACAGCGTCATGGCCCCCGTGACACAGAACTTTGAGCAAATTCGCCCACTGATCAGCGAAAAAACCGATCTGGCGCAGCTTGATGCTCTACAAGCATGGGCAGAATCGAGCTTTGCACGACTCAAACCGCTGCTGGCTCAACGCAAAGCCGACGGATTTATTCGCGAATGCCATGGCGACATCCATCTGGGCAATGCAACGGTGATCGACGGCAAGGTGGTGCTGTTCGACTGCATCGAGTTCAACGAGCCGTTCCGCAAGACTGACGTCTATGCCGACATCGGCTTCCTGGCAATGGACCTTGAAGACCGTGGACTGAAATCTCTGTCCCGGCGTTTGATCAGTCAGTACCTGGAAATCACCGGCGACTACGCGGGGCTGGAACTGCTGAATTTCTACAAGGCCTACCGTGCGATGGTCCGCGCCAAGGTAGCGCTGTTCAGCCAGCCGGCCAATGCCGACGGTGTGCAACGCGCGGCGACGCTTCGTCAATACCGCAATTATGCCAATCTGGCCGAAAGCTACAGCGCCATTCCCTCGCCTTTTCTGACTATCACCCACGGCGTATCAGCCGTCGGCAAAAGTCATGTAGCGATGCGCCTGGTGGAATCGCTGGGTGCCATCCGTCTGCGATCGGACGTAGAGCGCAAGCGCCTTTTTGCCAGCCAGAATCAGGATCTTTATGACACGCAAGCCAGCAGCGCAACCTATACACGCCTGCATGAGCTTGCCGGCGCAACCCTGCGAGCAGGCTTCTCGGTAGTGATCGATGCCACCTACCTCAAGCGCGAGCAGCGTGATGCCGCAGCGAAAATCGCTGAAAACACCGGCGTTCCGTATCTGATCCTGGATTGCGAAGCGCCACAGGCAGTGATCGCGGGCTGGCTTGCCCAGCGCCAGGCTGAGAACACTGATCCTTCCGACGCAACTCTGGACGTCATCGATGCTCAGCAAGCCAGTCGCGAGCCGCTCAGTGCAGAAGAGCTAGTGCGCAGCAAGAAGGTTGCAACCAATGTCAGCAGCGATCTGGACAACCTGATCGACAACCTGCGCCAACGCCTGCCAGGCCTGTAAAAATGATGCACGGCCGTTGAGCGGGTAATGCTTCACGGTCTCACAATGATGGCGATATAATGGCGTCATAATTCCAACGCAACCACATGTCCGAGGCCATCATGAGCCAGCCCAAACAGATCGACTCACCGCTTTACATGCTGCTGCGCAGAGATGATGTCGAAGGTTTCAATCAAGAGAAACCGCGAACCGGCACGATTGATATGGTCGGGGGCGACTTCCGGGGGCTGGACCTGCGTGCTCTGGACACTGCCGGGATCGACTTCACCGACGCCTACTTCCGGTCCGCCGACCTTCGCGGCCTGGACTTGCGCCACACACCAATGGAAGGCGCGAGCATCGCTCATGCACAGATTTCAGGTGTGTTCTTCCCTGCAGAACTCTCGGCTGACGAGATTCTGATGTCGGTCAATTTCGGCACGCGCCTGCGCTATCGCACCCGCTAGAACTGAAAACAACGTTGCAGCCTGCATGCGCAATGCATGTCGGGCTGGCGCTGTGTCGCTACGCTGCTGCCTCTCCTCTCTCCATATCACAACCGTACGCACCCCATCGCCGTATTCTGTCAGGCATCTTTTGGCCTGTGAACAAGGCCTGAGGACAGGCGTTTATGCGGGCAAAAGAAATGTTGACTTACAAATGAGAATCGTTATGATTATCACATCCGGTCGCGAGACTGGACGGTAACTGAAAGACCTTGGTTCGGACTTTCAGATTATCTCCTCATCAGGCTAATCACGGTTTTTGACCCGGCTCTTTGCCGGGTCTTTTTTTGCCCGCCAGAAAAGCTGCCCTGTTCTCAAAAACCATTGCCATGCGATTCAAGCAGGCCAAGCCTGACCAGTAAATCGTCCAGCAAGCTGGAGCCGCCCAACCGTAAGCGCCCCGCATTCATCCATTGCCGACCGAAACGGGCGTGGGCCAGCGTCATGTAGATACATGCCTCGTCGAACGTGCGTATACCGCCTGCGACCTTCAACCCAACCTGACCGCCCACATCCGAAATGGACTCAAGCATCACACGTACAGCCTGCGGAGTGACGTGACTGGCGGCCTTGCCCGTGCAGGTCTTGAGGAAATCGGCACCTGACGCTATCGCATCGCGGCAAGCGTCTAGGATCATTTGCGAATCGCGCAGATCACAGGTTTCGAGTGTCGCAGTGAGTCTGGCCTGCCCTGCACACACGGCGGCACAAGCCGATATCATCTCAAGGCCGGCCAGCCGATCTCCGCAGAGCAGCGCGCGAAAGGGGTAGACGACATCGATTTCGTCCGCGCCAGACATCAGCGCATCACGCACTTCAGTGGTCACTGCCGGGATATTGCTGCTGCCATGAGGGAAATTGACGACGCCGACGACCTTGACGCCACGCGCCAGCATACGGTCCAGAGTGGTTCGCGCCAGACATACAAAACGCGGCTGGACGCAGACCGCAGCCACCGGCCCTACAGGCGTCAATGCGCGCTGACAGATACCGACAATACGCTGCTCGGTGTCGTCCGTGTTGAGGGCAAACAGCTCAAGCAGCCCTATGACCTGACGCGCCAGCCGCTCATCATCTGCTGTCATCTCTTTCATGGCGTTTCCACTCTGCAAAACATAAGCAGGACGATATACGGACACGAGGGCCAGCAGGCGCGAGCGAATTGCTTAGAGAAAAAAGCTACAGGAAGACAGGAAAAAACCGACGCAGACTGTAAAAGGCGCACTGTACGACAACGCACTCGTGGAGATAACTCTGTCAGACTGCCCTGGCCAGGCGCCGACTCGAAAACAGGCCTGTGGAGGCTTCTTGAAATTCCTTTGCACTTCACGTCATCTGCCCGAAGCCCAAAGCAGAGGCTTTGAGCTGGGCGAACATAGCCTATTCGCCGTACGTCGTCAGGGGCATGTGTTCGTCTACAAAAACCGCTGCCCGCACCGTGGTATCGCTCTGGAATGGCAACCGGACCGGTTCCTGGACAGCAGCGCCAGCCTTATCCAGTGCGCCACGCATGGAGCATTGTTCCTGATCGAGAGCGGCGAATGCGTTGCGGGGCCTTGCGCCGGCCAGTCATTGAGTGCAATTGAAAGCCGGGAAGATGCCGAGGGGATCTGGGTATGCCTGCCCACGGGCGATGACGAATGCTGACCCTGTCAGTGCGGTTCAGTCCAGCCAGTGAACCTGCAGCCTTCGGTCGATAAGAATCTCTTCCGGCGTCAACTGCACACCGTAGGCAAGAATTTGCACGCCGGCATCGATGGCTTCGCGCAACGCAGACGCGTAGGCCAGGTCGATTTCCTTTGCCGGCCGCACAGCATCGACGCCGGTAAGGTTGACGCAATACAGCAACACGGCGCGCACGCCCTCGCGTGCCAGCGTCGCCAGCTCGCGCAAATGCCGAGCGCCTCGTTGGGTGACGGCGTCGGGAAACGCTGCCACGCTGGAATCATCGAAACCCAGAGTGACGCTTTTCACTTCCAGATACAGATAGCCATCCGGGTACTCCAGGCGAAAGTCCACACGGCTCTTTTCCTGCCCGTAGGCCACTTCGCGCCTGAGCGCCGTGAACCCCGCAAGTTCACTAATGATCCCTGCGCGCAAGGCCTCTTCAACCAGCGTATTGGCTCGTCCGGTATTGATACAGGCCAGCCTGCCCTGTGGGGTCTCGCTGATTTCCCAAGTGCCCGGCAGCTTGCGCTTCGGGTCACTCGAACGACTGAACCACACGCGCCCGCCGGGCATCATGCAGTTGAGCATCGAGCCCGTGTTGGGGCAGTGAATGGTCAACAATTCACCGCTATCGGTTTCGATATCAGCCAGAAAACGCTTGTAACGCACCAGCAGACGACCCTGTTCAAGCTGCGGAGAAAAGCGCATCAGACGCCCCAGCTACGCAAACCGCGTGCGATTCGCTCGACCGCCTGTTCAAGGCGCGGCAGGCTTTGCGTATAGGCAAAGCGCACGTGGTGCCCGGCTTTAAAACGACCAAAGTCCAGGCCTGGTGTGAAGGCGACATGCTCGGTTTCCAGAAAATACCTGCAAAACGCGAAGGCATCGCCGCCAAATGCAGAGATATCGGCGTACAGGTAAAAAGCGCCTTCCGGCTCGACGGCAATACCGAAGCCCAGTTCGCGCAGCGCTGGCAGCAGAAAGTCACGGCGGCGGCCGAACTCGGCGCGCCGCTGCTCGAGTATGGCCAGTGTCTGCGGCTCAAAGCAGGCGAGCGCGGCATGTTGCGCCATGCTTGGCGCGCTGATATAGAGGTTCTGGGCCAGTTTTTCCAGATCGGCCACGGCATCCTGTGGCGCGACCAGCCAGCCAAGACGCCATCCGGTCATGCCGAAATACTTTGAAAAACTATTGAGAACAAAAGCGTCGTTATCAACTTCCAGCACACTGCTGGCGTCCACACCGTAGGTCAGGCCGTGATAGATCTCGTCCACCACCAAGTGCCCATTGCGGGCTTTCAATGCATGAGACAAGGCTGCCAGTTCGTCGCGGCTCAACAGGGTGCCGGTCGGATTGGCCGGTGATGCCACCAGAGCGCCGACACTGTTGTGATTCCAGTGCGTCGCCACCAGCTCAGGGGTCAGCTGATAACGCTCTTGGGGGCCGACCGGCACCAGTTGCGCCTCGCCCTCGATCAAACGCAAGAAATGCCGGTTGCACGGGTAACCAGGGTCCGCCAGCAACCAGTGCTTGCCTGGATCGACCAGCAGACTGCTGGCAAGCAACAAGGCCCCTGAACCGCCCGGTGTGATCAGAATGCGACGGGGATCGATATCAACCCCGTAGCGCTGGGCGTAAAACCCGGAAATGGCTTCGCGCAATTGCGGCAGACCACGCGCGGCGGTGTAGCGGGTCTTGCCGTCTGCCAGGGCCGCCTGGCCAGCCTTTATGATGGGATCTGCGGTGGTAAAATCGGGTTCGCCGATTTCCAGGTGAATGACATCATGACCCGCTGCCTGCAATTCGTTGGCACGCGCCAACAGCGCCATGACATGAAAAGGTTCGATGGCGCGACTGCGCGCACTGTAGGGCTGGGTCATGGGTATTCCTTTATAGGTGCGCGCATTAAAAACATGATTGTCATGACGACGCGGCATGATTCTACCGAACCGACCGCCCAGTGGTGGGTTTACAGGCTGAAAAACCCGGTCGCCGAACGCTGAATAAAAGAAAGCTACGACGGCGTGCAGCGACTGGAGTTCATTTAAGTGGAAGGCAGATGCGAAATGGCCATCTCTGTAAGCAGACGGCGTCGTCATGCTCGACAACCGGGAGTAGCGCACTCCGATTTGATCTGGTAAGTTCGCCCGCTTGCAGCTGCAGGGCCGACGGGTGTCGGTGATGGAACAATCCTGCGCAATAGATTAGAAGAGTGAGAGGCGGTCCAGACATGCCCACCCCAGAAAAGCAACAGAACCATCTAATCAGCGGCTTTGAACCCTACGTGCCAACGAAGGGTGAGGAGTATATGGGCGAGCCCATGCGCGCTCACTTCACCAAGATCCTGAACAAGTGGAAGCAGGACTTGATGCAAGAGGTCGACCGAACGGTAGACCATATGAAGGATGAGGCTGCCAACTTCCCCGACCCGGCCGACCGTGCCAGCCAGGAAGAAGAGTTCAGCCTGGAACTTCGCGCCCGTGATCGCGAACGCAAGCTGATCAAGAAGATCGACAAGACGCTGCAACTGATCAAGGACGAAGAGTATGGCTGGTGCGAATCCTGTGGCGTAGAGATCGGCATCCGCCGTCTTGAAGCACGCCCGACCGCGGACCAGTGCGTCGACTGCAAGACCCTTGCAGAAATCAAGGAAAAACAGGTCGGTAAGTGACCTGGGGCCGCCTTTACTGAAAAGACGCTTCGGCGTCTTTTTTTGTGCCTGTGGAAGGCACGATAACGGCGAATCCTGTTCCCGCATTCCTTACTCATCGCTGTCCACAAGTCCAACTGACTCCCACGCTATCGCCATCATGTCCTGCCGATAGCGACTGCCACACAAATGCTCTTTGATCGCGATGGCACTCACGACGCAGAGCGCGACGTTAGTGACAGGGCGAAGTCGGGCCGGAAACAGGAGCGTAAGGCTTTGGTGACTTTGGCCTCATCAAAGCAACTCGCCGAGAGGCGAAAAGGTGATCTGAGTCGAACCCCGCCCCCTCTGACATCGCAGAACCGCTTTGCCATCGCGACCGAAAAGCACTTCAAATGGCAACCGAGCACAACCATCATCTGCGTTCCACTTGCCCGCCCAAGCTCGCCACCCGTAACATCCCGCCCATGAAAAAACCGGCCTATATCGGGCGCTTTGCGCCGACCCCCAGTGGCTACCTGCATTTTGGCTCGCTGGTCGCAGCACTCGCTTCCTATCTTGACGCACGTGCGGCAGGAGGTCAGTGGCTATTGCGCATGGAGGATCTCGACCCGCCGCGCGAAGTGGCCGGCGCGCAGGCGGGGATTATCGAGACGCTTGAGCGCTACGGTTTTGAATGGGACGGCCAGATGGTGCGGCAAAGCGAACGCCATGACGCCTACGCCGAGATCCTCCAGCGCTGGTTCAATCATGGCCTGGCCTACGCCTGCACCTGCTCGCGCAAACAGCTTGAAGACTTCCAGGGTATCTATCCGGGTTTCTGCCGTAATGCAGGGCATTCGCCGGAAAACGCCGCAATCCGCATTCGCGTCCCGGAGCTGGAATATCGGTTTGAAGACCGGGTTCAAGGCCTCTTCAAAATGCACTTGGGGCGCGAAAGCGGCGACTTTGTGATTCGCAGGCGCGATGGGCTTTACGCCTATCAGCTCGCGGTGGTTATCGATGATGCCTGGCAAGGCATTACCGATATCGTGCGTGGTGCCGACCTTCTGGACTCGACACCCCGGCACCTCTATCTGCAGGAGCTGCTGGGCCTGCCTCAGCCACGCTACCTGCATGTACCGCTGATCACCCAGCCTGACGGCCATAAACTGGGAAAATCCTACCGCTCCCCGCCCCTGGAGGCCGATCAGGCGACCCCGCTGTTGCTGCGCGCCCTGCGCGCGCTGGGTCAGCCGGTCGACGCACACATTGCCGATGGCACGGCGCAGGAAGTGCTGGCCTGGGGCATCCAGCACTGGAACGCCGACCTGATTCCCAAACTGCGCACGATTGAAGAAGCCCGGATAGACTGATCCAGAGCGGTCGCGGAAAACTACGACGCAAGGATACTTGCAGGTTATCCGCCATCCGTTAACATGCCGCTCCTCATCTACCAGCGCAGGGAGACCAGATGTACATATACCGATTGGTTTTGCTTCTGGTGGTAGGCATCTATCTGTTCTCTCCGGCCATCATGGACTGGTGGATCGATGCCACCGGTGCCTGGTATCGCCCCTATATGCTGTGGCTGATCCTGATCGTGGTGACGTTCATCCTGCAGAGCCAGCGAGATGCCGATGAGCTTTAGTCTGACGCAGATGCTGATGGTCAGCGCCGCCTACCTGCTGGTGCTGTTCGGTGTCGCCTGGATCAGCGAGCACGGCCTGATTCCGCGCTGGATCATCCGCCATCCGCTGACCTACACCCTGTCGCTGGGCGTATATGCCAGCGCCTGGGCGTTCTATGGCACCGTCGGCCTGGCCTATCAGTATGGCTATGGCTTTCTGTCCAGTTACCTGGGCGTTTCCGGGGCATTCCTGTTGGCACCGGTGCTGCTGTATCCGATTCTCAGAATTACCCGTACCTACCAGTTGTCATCGCTGGCCGATCTGTTCGCCTTCCGCTTTCGCAGCACCTGGGCTGGTGCGCTGACCACCGTCTTCATGCTGATCGGTGTATTGCCGTTGCTGGCCTTGCAGATTCAGGCAGTTGCCGACTCCATCGGCATTCTGACCCGCGAACCGGTGCAGGACCGGGTGGCCGTGGCGTTCTGCGCGCTGATCACCCTGTTCACGATTTTCTTTGGCTCGCGGCATATTGCAACCCGCGAAAAACATGAAGGCCTGGTGTTCGCCATTGCCTTCGAATCACTGATCAAGCTGATCGCGCTGGGCGGAGTCGGACTATACGCCTTGTATGGCGTGTTCGACGGCCCGCAACAGCTGGAGCTGTGGCTGCTGCAAAACCAGACTGCCCTCGCCTCGCTGCATACCCCGTTGCAGGAAGGCCCCTGGCGCACGCTGCTGCTGGTGTTCTTCGCCTCAGCCATCGTAATGCCGCACATGTACCACATGACCTTCACGGAAAACCTCAACCCGCGCTCGCTGGTCAGCGCCAGCTGGGGGCTGCCGTTGTTTCTGCTGTTGATCAGCCTCGCCGTGCCGCTGATCCTCTGGGCGGGTCTCAAGCTGGGTGCCACGACCAGCCCGGAATACTTCACGCTCGGGATCGGTATCGCGGCCAACAGCAAATCGCTGGCCCTGCTCGCTTACATCGGAGGGCTGTCGGCAGCCAGCGGGCTGATCATTGTCACTACGCTGGCGCTGTCCGGCATGGCCCTCAATCACCTGGTGCTACCGCTTTATCAGCCGCCAGCCGAGGGTAATATCTATCGCTGGCTGAAGTGGACGCGGCGCGGGCTGATTGTCGCGATCATCGCTCTGGGTTACGGCTTCTACCTGCTGCTGGGCGCGCAGCAGGATCTGGCCAACCTGGGCATTGTCGCTTTCGTTGCGACACTGCAATTTCTGCCGGGTGTGCTGTCGGTGCTGTATTGGCCGACCGCCAACCGACGCGGTTTCATCGCAGGCCTGCTGGCCGGCATTGCGGTCTGGGCGGTCAGCATGCTGTTGCCGCTGATCGGCAATCTGCAGGGCTTCTATATTCCCTGGCTGAACATGATCTATGTGCTGGACGACACCAGCTGGCACATGGCAGCTATCGCGTCGCTTGCGGCGAACGTGTTGCTGTTCACCCTGATATCCCTGTTCACCAATGCCAGCCCCGAAGAGGTCGGTGCCGCCGAGGCCTGCGCGGTCGATAACGTGCGCCGCCCGCAACGCCGCGAGCTGCATGCCGTGTCGCCTCAGGAGTTCGCCACTCAACTGGCCAAGCCGCTGGGTGCCAAAGCGGCACAAAAAGAAGTCGAACAAGCGCTACGCGATCTGTACCTGCCGTTCGATGAACGCCGCCCTTATGCACTGCGCCGCCTGCGCGACCGGATCGAGGCCAATCTCTCCGGGCTGATGGGTCCCAGCGTCGCGCAGGATATGGTGGAAACCTTCCTGCCGTACAAGTCGGGCAGCGAAAAGTACGTCACCGAAGACATACATTTCATTGAAAGCCGGCTTGAGGACTACCACTCGCGCCTGACGGGCCTTGCCGCCGAACTCGACGCCCTGCGCCGCTATCACCGTCAGACCCTGCAGGAACTGCCGATGGGCGTGTGCTCGCTGGCCGAGGATCAGGAAATCCTGATGTGGAACAGGGCCATGGAGGAACTGACCGGGATCGTCGCCCAACGCGTGGTCGGTTCGCGACTGGAAACCATTGCCGAGCCCTGGAAAAGCCTGCTGACCGGATTTACCAGCCTCCCCGATGAGCATTTGCACAAGCAGAAGCTCGGTCTGGACGGCCAGACACGCTGGCTCAACCTGCACAAGGCGGCCATCAACGAGCCGCTCGCGCCGGGCAACAGTGGCCTGGTGGTGCTGGTCGAGGACCTGACCGATACCCAGATGCTCGAAGACAAGCTGGTGCACTCCGAACGCCTGGCCAGTATCGGCCGACTGGCAGCAGGCGTGGCCCACGAGATAGGCAATCCGATCACCGGCATTGCCTGTCTCGCGCAGAACCTGCGTGAAGAACGCGAAGAAGACGGCGAATTGAAGGAAATCAGCAGCCAGATACTCGAACAGACCAAACGTGTCTCGCGCATCGTCCAGTCATTGATGAGCTTCGCCCATGCGGGCGCTCATCAGCACAGCGACGAAGCCGTTTGTCTGGCGGTGGTGGCTCAGGATGCTATTGGTCTGCTGGCGCTGAACCGGCGCAATTTCGAAGTACACTTCTATAACCTGTGCAACCCCGAGCATTGGGCCGTTGGCGATCCGCAGCGATTGGCACAAGTGCTGATCAATCTGCTCTCCAACGCCCGCGACGCTTCCCCTGCAGGCAGTGCGGTCAGGGTCAGAAGCGAAGTGTCCGAGCACACTGTGGACTTGATCGTCGAAGACGAAGGCAGTGGGATTTCAAAGGCAATCATGGACCGATTGTTCGAGCCGTTTTTCACCACCAAGGAGCCTGGCGAAGGAACCGGACTCGGCCTTGCGCTGGTCTATTCCATCGTTGAAGAGCATTATGGACAAATCACTATCGACAGCCCGGCCGATCCCGAGCAGCAGCGTGGAACCCGTATTCGGGTGACCTTGCCACGCCATGTCGACGCGACGTCCACCGCGAACTGAGACCGTCGAGAGAACTGAATCAATGCCGCATATTTTGATCGTCGAAGACGAAACGATTATCCGCTCAGCCCTGCGTCGCCTGCTTGAACGCAATCAGTACGAAGTCAGTGAGGCCGGCTCCGTTCAGGAAGCTCAGGAACGCTTCAGCATTCCGTCTTTCGATCTGATCGTCAGCGACCTGCGTCTGCCAGGCGCACCCGGCACCGAACTGATCAAGCTGGGTGAAGGCAAACCGGTGCTGATCATGACCAGTTACGCCAGCCTGCGCTCAGCCGTCGACTCGATGAAGATGGGTGCCGTGGACTACATCGCCAAACCCTTCGACCACGACGAAATGCTGCAGGCGGTCTCGCGAATCCTGCGCGATCGCCAGACGGTCAAGGGGCTCCAGGACGAGCGCAGTGCCATCGCCAAAGCGAGCGACGCTGAAAAAGGACCGGCGCACAATCATAATGGCGAGATTGGCATCATCGGGTCATGCCCGCCCATGCTGGATCTCTACAGCAAGATCCGCAAAGTGGCCCCGACTGATTCCAACGTCCTGGTTCAGGGCGAGTCGGGCACCGGCAAAGAACTGGTGGCCCGCGCCCTGCACAACCTGTCACGCCGAGCCAAGGCACCGATGATCTCGGTCAACTGTGCGGCCATCCCCGAATCGCTGATCGAGTCCGAGTTGTTCGGCCACGAGAAGGGCGCGTTTACCGGTGCCAGTGCGGGTCGTGCAGGTCTGGTCGAAGCCGCTGATGGCGGCACGCTGTTCCTTGATGAAATCGGAGAGCTGCCTCTGGAGGCGCAGGCTCGCCTGCTGCGGGTACTGCAAGAGGGCGAGATTCGTCGCGTCGGCTCGGTGCAGTCGCAAAAAGTCGATGTACGCCTGATCGCTGCGACCCATCGTGACCTCAAGACACTGGCCAAAAATGGCGAGTTTCGTGAAGACCTGTTCTATCGTCTGCACGTCATCGCCCTGAAGCTCCCCGCCCTGCGCGAACGTGGCGGCGATATTCTGGAAATCGCCCGCGCGTTTCTGGTACGCCAGAGCGCCAAGGTCGGTCGCGACGACCTGAAATTTGCGCCCGACGCCGAGCAGGCCATCCGCCACTACAGCTGGCCGGGCAACGTGCGCGAACTGGAAAACGCAGTAGAGCGCTCGGTGATCCTGTGTGAGAACCCGGAAATCACCGCGGACCTGCTGGGCATCGACATCGAGCTCGACGGCCTGGACGATGACGAATACATGGGCATGGCACCTTTGCCGGGGTCTTCCGGTTCGACCGGCAACGAGCCCGCTGAAGACCTCTCGCTCGAAGACTACTTCCAGCACTTCGTTCTGGAGCATCAGGACCACATGACCGAAACCGAGCTGGCCCGCAAACTGGGCGTCAGCCGCAAATGTCTGTGGGAACGCCGCCAGCGTCTGGGCATCCCGCGTCGCAAAGGCGTCGCCAACGAGACATAAACGCATTGTAAGGCTCTGGCACGCGGTGCGCAGCGCGGGTACAAACTGTTACCTCAAGCACTTCACGTAACAAAAGCCGGGTCTTACGGTAACGCAGGCCCGGCTTTTTTGTGTGCGCAATAACGTCCTTGCGCCTGAAAACGCCCGGTTTACGGGGCCTGGAAAAAGTTGGCACAGCTTCTGCTATATGCTTGGTACAAGAAAAACAACAAGCAGTACGACACCCATAATAAAAACAATACGAATCGACTCACGCATAACAAGAACAACACGGCGGAGGCGCAGCTAACTGATTCTTTTGGAGAGGAGTTGTATTTGGGGCTTGCCCCGCAACCAGGCCGAGAACAACAAAAACTACCCTTAGGTAGAGCCTGAACTGGTTGGATCGAATGATCATTGCAACGCAGCGACCAAAGCAATCCGTTTGCTCTTGACTCCCGATTGGGAGGTTTCACAGGCGCAAGTCTTGTGAATGGGCACTCAACAAAAACAAGAAGCCCGTACAGAAAACAATAATAAAGAGCACACACTTTGGGGGAGCTTCGGCTCCCCCAGTAGCTTCTCACGCCTTGATCCACGCCATCGTTTGTCCTTGCGCGACAGCTTCCTACACCATCCCTCGACTAAATGCTAGAATCCCCGCCCATCATGCGGTCATTCCACGTTTTTGGCCGAATATTCCTTCAAACAGTGCATCCCATGCTGAAGAAGTTGTTCCAGTCATTTCGTTCCCCACTGCGCAAACCGCAGCAACATACGCGCACCACGCCTGAAGTGCTCAACAGCAGCCAACATTCGCTGCAACGCAGTCAGTTCAGCCGCTATGCCGTCAATATCGTCGAGCGCCTGCAGAACGCTGGCTACCAGGCCTACCTGGTAGGTGGTTGCGTACGCGACATGATGCTCAATATCACGCCCAAGGATTTCGACGTCGCCACCAGCGCCACGCCAGAACAAGTGCGTGCCGAATTCCGCAATGCGCGGATCATCGGCCGTCGGTTCAAACTGGTGCACATCCATTTCGGTCGTGAAATCATCGAAGTGGCGACCTTCCGCGCCAATCATCCCCAGGATGACGAAGAAGAGGACAGCAACCAGTCCTCGCGCAACGAGAGCGGTCGCATCCTGCGTGACAATGTGTACGGCACGCTTGAAGAAGACGCGCAACGTCGCGACTTCACGATCAACGCGCTGTATTACGATCCGGTCAGTGAACGTGTTCTGGATTACGCCAATGGCGTACACGACATCCGCAACCGTCTGATCCGTCTGATCGGCGACCCGGAACAGCGTTACAAGGAAGACCCGGTGCGCATGCTGCGTGCCGTACGTTTCGCTGCCAAGCTGGACTTCGGCATCGAAAAACACAGCGCGCAACCTATTCGCTCGCTGGCACCGATGCTGCGTGACATTCCGTCGGCACGCCTGTTCGAAGAAGTGCTCAAGCTGTTCCTCTCCGGGCACGCCGCCCCCACCTTCGAAATGCTGGTGGACCTGGAACTGTTCGAACCGCTGTTCCCGGCCAGTTCCAAGGCGCTGGAATACAACCCGACCTACACCCATACGCTGATCAGCAACGCCCTGATCAACACCGACCTGCGCATCAAGCAGAACAAGCCGGTCACGCCGGCATTCCTGTTTGCCGCCCTCCTCTGGCCTGCGCTGCCGGCCAAGGTGCTGCGCGCTCAGGAACGCGGCATGCCGCCGATCGCAGCCATGCAGGAGGCCGCTCACGAGCTGATCATCGAGCAATGCCAGCGCATCGCGATTCCCAAGCGCTTCACCCTGCCGATCCGCGAGATCTGGGACATGCAGGAACGTCTGCCGCGTCGTTCGGGCAAACGCGCGGACATGCTGCTGGACAACTCAAGGTTCCGTGCTGGCTACGACTTCCTCCTGTTGCGTGAAACGGCGGGCGAGCAGACAGATGGTCTGGGCCAGTGGTGGACCGATTATCAGGACTGCAACGACAGCGAACGCCGCGACATGATTCGCGACCTGAGCAGCAAGCCCGAAACAGTAGGCACAGCGCCGCGCAAGCGCCGCCGTAACAGCGGGGCCAAACGCAAGCGCACCACCGGCGAGGCGCAAAGCGGTGAATGAACCGCTGCTGACCACTGAGCGGGTTTACATCGGCCTGGGCAGCAATCTTGCCGACCCTGCCGAGCAACTGCGCAGCGCTCTCAAGGCAATGGCGCATTTACCCGGATGTGAGCTGATTGGCGTTTCATCGTTCTATGTCAGCGACTCGCTGCTGCCCGGCCAGCCGCGCTTTACCAACGCCGTGGCGGCGCTCGACACCTCTCTGACGCCACTCATCCTGCTTGACGCGCTACAGGCCATCGAGCTGGATCAGGGCCGCGAACGCCTCGAACGCTGGGGGCCACGCACGCTGGACCTCGATATCCTGCTGTTCGGCGACCGAATGATCGATGAGCCGCGCCTCAAGGTGCCGCACTACCACATGCAGGCCCGTGCATTCGTGCTGTACCCGCTGGCTGAGCTGGCACCCGGGTTAACGCTGGCCGACGGGCGCGAGCTGAATAGCCTGCTGGGCGAGTGCCCGTTTAGCGGCCTGGAGCGCCTGCCTGCCGAGGCATGACGCCCGCCTGTCACCGCACATGCGTAACCGGTGCGACACACAGGTAACACCTTCAATTGACTTCACGCCCCCTCCTCACGAAGATAGGCCTCCCGCCGCCACACCACTGGCGAACGGGCGCGAAACAGGCCTTTGCAAAACACCGCGACACGACGGTGTGCCTGCTTTTCCAGGATGACTCTCACGCGCTGATCACCGGTCTTCACAGCGCCTGATGGAGGACTTTACATGCCGAACATAACCGTTACGTCGCTGCAGGCCATGAAACAGAAAGGTGAGAAAATCACCATGCTGACCTGCTACGACGCGACCTTCGCTCACACTGCCTGCGAGGCAGGTGTCGAAGTGCTGCTGATAGGCGACTCGCTGGGCATGGTCCTGCAAGGTCACGACAGTACCCTGCCTGTAACCACAGCCGAAACGGCATACCACGTTGCGTGTGTGAAACGCGGCAATCGAGGTGCCATGATTCTCGCTGACCTGCCGTTCATGGCCAACGCTACGCTGGAACAGACCTTCATCAATAGCGCCACGTTGATGCAGGCGGGTGCGCACATGGTCAAGGTCGAAGGCGCAGCATGGCTGAGCGAGTCGATCCGCTTGCTGGCAGAGCGCGGTATTCCGGTGTGCGCACACATGGGCCTGACGCCGCAGGCGGTCAACGTGCTGGGCGGTTACAAGGTTCAGGGAAGGCTGGAGACCCATGCCCGGCAGATGCGTGCCGATGCCATCGCGCTGGAACAGGCCGGTGCGGCGATGATTTTGCTGGAATGCGTGCCCGGCGAACTCGCCGAAGAGATCACCCACGCGGTAAAGATTCCTGTCATCGGCATTGGCGCAGGCAGCGCGACCGATGGCCAGGTGCTTGTGCTGCACGACATGCTGGGCCTGTCTATCAGCGGACGCGTGCCCAAATTCGTAAAGAACTTCATGACCGGTCAGCCTGACATTCAGTCGGCAATCCGGGCCTATGTGGCCGCAGTCAAAAACGTCAGCTTTCCGGCAACCGAACACGGATTCTCGGCATGAATACAGTAAAAACCGTACAGGAACTGCGTGCTGCCGTCGCCCGGGCACGCAGCGAAGGCAAGCGGATCGCACTGACCCCGACCATGGGCAATCTGCACAGCGGGCACGCAGCCTTGGTCGCCAAAGCGGCCCAGCGTGCCGACTTCGTGGTCGCTACCATCTTCGTCAATCCGCTGCAGTTCGGCCCTAACGAAGACCTGGCCACCTACCCTCGCACGCTGGCCGCCGACCAGGAGAAACTCCTGCAGGCCGGTTGCAACTTGCTGTTTACCCCTAGCGTCGAGGAGATGTATCCGCATGGCATGGCCGACCAGACACTGGTCAGCGTGCCGCATCTGTCGCAAGGCCTGTGTGGCGCGAGCCGCCCCGGTCATTTCGAAGGTGTCGCTACGGTCGTCAGCAAGCTGTTCAATATGGTGCAGCCTGACCTGGCGATTTTCGGCGAGAAAGACTTCCAGCAACTGGCGGTGATTCGCGCCATGGTCCGGGATCTGAACATGCCGATCCAGATCATCGGCGAACCGACCGTGCGCGCCCACGACGGCCTGGCGCTGTCCTCACGTAACGGTTATCTGAACGACGATCAACGTGTGGCGGCACCTGCGCTGTATCAGGCCATCCGCCAGACAGCCGATGCGATCAACGCAGGCGAGCGGGATTTCGATGCACTGCTGACCGGCAAGCGGCAGCAACTGGAGGCCGCAGGCTTTCGCATCGATTATCTGGAGATACGCAACGCCACCAGCCTGCGTCCGGCGACTGCCGAGGATCGCGATCTGGTGATCCTCGCAGCTGCCTTCCTGGGCAAAACCCGCCTGATCGACAATCTGCACCTGACCGGAAGCTGAAACGATGCGCCGAGGCAATGAACTAAGCCACACCGGTAATGCCATACCGGTACAGGTCGCCTGAACCGCAACCGACAGCATTTGAGTGGAAGCCCCGGTCCCTTGTGTGCGAAAAAGTACCGGGGTCATGCAAGGCGAGGCGCAGACAAAAGGGTATGCGAAGGGTAGTCTGCTATGTATAGCCCGTGAGAAAGCTTGCGACCTCGCTCCAAGAATATCCAAAGACAGATCCAGTTAAAGGAAACCCGCAGCGATGGCGTACTACCGCACTCCTTCCGATGTGACCGCTCTGCCCGCCTGGCAAGCGTTGAGCAAACACCGCCAGGCCATGCAGAATTTCAGCATGCGCGAAGCGTTCAATACTGACCCGCAGCGCTTCAGCCAATTCACCCTCAGCAGCGCCGGTCTGTTTCTCGACTACTCCAAAAACCTGATCACTACCGAGACCCGTGATCTGCTGGTCAGCCTGGCGGGCGAAGTGGGCCTCAAGGACGCGATCAAGGCTCAGTACGATGGCGAACTGGTCAACTCATCCGAGGGTCGTCCGGCGTTGCACACCGCCCTGCGCCGTCCGGTAGGCGACAAGCTGAAAGTCAACGGCAACGACGTGATGCCCGATGTGCACCGCGTGCTGAACCAGATGACCGAGCTGGTCGGCCGCATCCACGACGGCCTCTGGCGCGGTTACACCGAAAAGCCGATCACCGACGTGGTAAACATCGGCATCGGCGGCTCGTTCCTCGGCCCGGAGCTGGTCTCCGAAGCGCTGGTGGCCTACGCGCACAAGGGTGTTCGCTGCCATTACCTGGCAAACATCGACGGCAGCGAGTTCCATGAGCTGTCGATGAAAATTCGCGCCGAGACCACGCTGTTTATCGTCTCGTCGAAGTCCTTCAATACGCTGGAAACCCTTAAAAACGCTCAGGCGGCACGCGCCTGGTACTTGGCGCAGGGCGGCTCCGAGGTCGAACTGCATCGCCACTTCATCGCCGTGTCGAGCAACAATGCGGCGGCCGTAGCATTCGGTATCCGTGAAGAAAACATCTTCCCGATGTGGGACTGGGTGGGCGGTCGCTATTCGCTGTGGTCGGCAATCGGCCTGCCTATCGCGCTGGCCATCGGCATGTCCAACTTCAAGGAACTGCTGTCCGGTGCCTACACCATGGACCAGCATTTCCAGAGCGCGCCTTTCGAACAGAACATGCCCGTATTACTGGCATTGCTGGGCGTCTGGTACGGCAATTTCTGGGGCGCACAAAGCCACGCGATCCTGCCGTATGACCATTACCTGCGCAACATCACCAAACACCTGCAACAACTCGATATGGAATCCAACGGCAAGAGTGTCCGCCAGGACGGTACGCCGACGTCCACCGACACCGGCCCGGTCATCTGGGGCGGCGTCGGGGCCAACGGTCAGCACGCTTACCACCAGTTGCTGCATCAAGGTACACAGATGATTCCGGCCGACTTCATTGTGCCGATCGTCAGCTTCAACCCGGTTGCCGACCATCACCAGTGGCTGTACGCCAACTGCCTGTCGCAGAGCCAGGCGTTGATGATGGGCAAGACCCGCGCCGAAGCCGAGGCCGAACTGCGCGAGAAGGGCATGGCTGAAGAAGAGGTGCAGAAACTGGCACCGCACAAGGTCATCCCCGGCAACCGTCCGAGCAATACCCTTGTGGTCGAGCGCATCAGCCCGCGCCGGCTTGGCGCTCTGGTGGCAATGTATGAGCACAAAGTGTTCGTGCAGAGCGTGATCTGGGGCACCAATGCCTTCGACCAATGGGGTGTGGAGCTGGGCAAGGAAATGGGCAAGGCCGTGTACCAGCGTCTGACCGGCGGCACTGAAGAACCGGCTGACGATGCATCGACCCAAGGCCTGATCAATTACTTCCGCGGCCGTCACCGCGGCTAAACGCAATCGCCCCCCAGGCTCCTTGCTACACACAAGCTCGCTCTTGATTCTGGCCGAAGGCCGTGGGAGCGAACTTGTTCGCGAATACGGTATTTCAGACGATATATTCTTGGCGAATGTAGCGGTCCTTTCGCGAACAAGTTCGCTCTCACGCCCTGCGGGCAGAAGCTCGGGGCCTCAGGGCGTGTGTCTAACCATGAGTGCGTAACGGGGTTTACCTCTCCCGATGCACGAGCACGACATGGAATTCATCCGCACCCGCATCGAAACCCAGGTCATCAGCCTTACCGGTCTGGCCCTCGGTCAACTGGATCTGGAGAACCCCAAGGGCGATCCCGGCCTGTTCGGCCCACAGGCGGTGTGCTGGAGGGTGCACGGCGACTTTACCAGCATGCTGGTCGGCGGCATAAGCGCATTGATGCTGCAGGCTCTACACCCACTGGCATTGGCAGGCATCTGGGACCACTCCAACTTTCGGCAGGACATGCTTGGCCGCCTTCGACGTACCGGGCAGTTTTTGTCCGGCACCACCTACGGTGCAACCCGGGATGCCAACTGGCTGATCGACAAGGTGCGCAAGATTCACCTGAACATTATCGGCACGGCACCCGACGGTCGGCCTTACGCTGCCAGCGATCCGGATTTGCTGACCTGGGTGCATGTGGCTGAAGTCAGCAGCTTTCTCGCCGCACACCTGCGCTACCTCAATCCGGAAATGTCGCTGGCCGATCAGGACGCGTATTACGCCGAAACAGCGCTGATTGCCGAACGGCTTGGCGCATGCAATGTTCCGCGCTCTCGCCAGGCCATTGCTGACTACCTGGCAGACATTCGCGGGCAACTGATTTGTGACGACCGCAGTCGCGAAGTGCTGCGTCTGCTGCTCGACGCGCCTGCGCCGAACTGGCTGGCCAAGCCGTTTGGCGTACTGATGATGCGCGCCGGTATCGATCTGCTGCCGGATTGGGCCAGCGAAATGCTCGACGTCACCCAACGTCCCTTGAAACGCCGCCTGATCAGGCTGGGCGTGAACAGCACCGCGCCCATTCTGCGCTGGGCAGTGCGGGACGGATCAGCGCAACGCGCCAGACGCCGCATGGACCTCTGAACGTGGCAGGGAGGTTTTCGGCATAACGTGACCGAGCGGTTCGCGGTTGGAACCTGCCTGCCTATGTGTGCCACCATGAGCCCTCAATAACAATGAGGATCAGCACCATGCAGGACGTCGTTATCGTCGCCGCCACCCGTACCGCCGTAGGCAGTTTCCAGGGCTCTCTGGCTGCTGTACCTGCTGTAGATCTGGGCGCGGCCGTCATTCGTCAACTGCTGGTTCAGGCCGGTGTGGACGGCGCGCAAGTCGATGAAGTCATCATGGGTCAGGTGCTGACTGCGGGGGCGGGCCAGAACCCGGCGCGGCAGGCAGGCATCAAGGCCGGCCTGCCCTTCTCGGTACCGGCGATGACCCTCAACAAGGTCTGTGGCTCTGGCCTCAAAGCCCTGCACCTCGCGACCCAGGCGATTCGTTGCGGTGATGCAGAGATCATCATTGCCGGTGGCCAGGAAAACATGAGTCTGTCCAACTATGTGCTGCCAGGCGCGCGAACCGGTTTGCGCATGGGCCACGCCAGCATGATCGACACGATGATCACTGATGGCCTGTGGGATGCGTTCAACGATTACCACATGGGCATCACCGCCGAAAACCTGGCGCAGCAGTACGGCATCAGCCGTGAAGCCCAGGATGAGTTCGCCGCCCTGTCTCAGCAAAAAGCGATCGCCGCCATTGAAGCCGGGCGCTTTGTCGATGAGATCACGCCGATTCTGATCCCCCGGCGCAAAGGTGATCCGCTGTCCTTCGCCACAGACGAACAGCCTCGTGCCGACACCACCGCCCAGACGCTGGGCAAACTCAAGCCTGCGTTCAAAAAGGACGGCACGGTCACCGCCGGTAACGCCTCTTCGCTCAACGACGGCGCCGCTGCCGTGATGCTGATGAGCGCTGGCAAAGCAGAGCAGCTGGGCTTGCCGGTACTGGCACGCATAGCCGCGTATGCCAACGCAGGCGTCGACCCGGCGATCATGGGCATTGGCCCGGTCAGCGCAACCCGTCGCTGCCTCGACAAGGCTGGCTGGTCGCTGGGCGAGCTGGACCTGATCGAAGCCAACGAAGCCTTTGCCGCACAATCATTGTCGGTCGGCAAGGAACTGGGGCTGGATCCGCAAAAGCTGAACGTCAATGGCGGCGCTATCGCCCTCGGTCATCCGATTGGCGCGTCAGGATGCCGCGTGCTGGTGACCCTGCTGCACGAAATGATCAGGCGCGATGCGAAGAAGGGTCTGGCCACGCTGTGCATCGGCGGTGGCCAGGGGGTTGCCCTGGCACTGGCGCGCTAGGGCGGGCATGAGGCGCGGAACAGGCCGCGCCTTGATCAGGCGGCGGCCGGGACCACTTCCATGTCGGCAGGCTCCGGGCGCTTGATCAGCGCGTAGACTACGCCGGTCAGAACGCTACCCGCTATGATCGCCACCAGATAAAGCAGCGCGTGGTTGATGGCGTTGGGGATCAACATCACGAACAGGCCGCCGTGGGGTGCCATCAGCTTGCAGCCGAAGTACATCGACAATGCGCCGGTCAGCGCGCCACCCACGACACTGGCCGGAATCACCCGCAGCGGGTCCTTGGCAGCGAACGGAATGGCACCTTCCGAAATAAAGCACAGCCCCAGTACGAACGCAGCCTTGCCGGCCTCACGCTCGCTCTGGGCGAACTTGCGGCGCGCCAGGAGCGTGGCGATGCCCATCCCGATGGGCGGCACCATACCGGCGGCCATCGCTGTCGCCATCGGCGCATAGCTCTGGGACGCCAGCAGACCGACAGAGAACGCATAGGACGCCTTGTTGATCGGCCCGCCGAGGTCGACGCACATCATTGCGCCCAGCACCACGCCCAGCAAGATGGCGTTGGTAGTGCCCATGCTGTCGAGGAAATGGGTCAACGCTTCCAGCATCCCGGCAACCGGCTTGCCGACCACGTAGATCATCACCAGCCCGGTAAACAGGCTCGACAGCAACGGGATGATCAGAATCGGCTTGAGCGCTTCGACGCTGGCCGGCAGGCGGGCGTAGCGGTTGATCGCCGCGGCACTGTACCCGGCCAGAAAACCGGCAACGATACCGCCGATGAATCCGGCACCCAGAGTGCTCGCCAGCAGACCGCCGATCATGCCGGGTGCCAGCCCCGGACGATCCGCAATCGAATACGCAATGTAACCGGCCAGCAAAGGCACCATCAGCTTGAACGCCGCTTCCCCACCGATCTGCATCAATGCCGCAGCCAGCGTACCCGGCTCCTTGAACGCGGTGATACCGAACACGAAGGAAAGGGCGATCAACAGTCCGCCTGCCACGACCATCGGCAGCATGAACGACACGCCGGTCAGCAGGTGTTTGTAGACGCCCGTTTTCTCTTGTCTGGCTGGTGACTTGGCGGTGGCCTCATCGGATTCTACCTGCCCTTCCGCCAAGGCTTTTTTCAGGGTCGCCTCGGACTGCTTGAGCGCGATCCCGGTGCCGCAACGATAGATCTTCTTGCCGGCAAAGCGGTCAGTATTGACTTCGATATCCGCCGCCAGCAGCACCACATCGGCCTCGGCAATAGCCTTGGCGCTAAGCGGGTTGCGCGCACCGACCGAGCCTTGGGTCTCGACTTGCAAGTCGTAATCCAGACGCTTGGCCGCTTGCTGGATCGCTTCTGCGGCCATGAACGTGTGCGCAACCCCGGTGGGGCAGGCCGTGATCGCAACGATGCGCGGCTGCGCGCCAGCGCCCCCTGTCGCTTGCGGCGCGGTTGCCACGGACGCCGCATGCACCTGCGCGTCTCGCTCGGCGCGCTGCAGAAAACCGTCGACGTCCTGCAACGCATGGGCAGGCGAATCCTGAAACAGGCGCTTGCCGACAAAGCGGTTCAAGTCCACCGGACCGGTATTGACCACCAGAACAAGATCGGCAGCCTCAATGTCCTGAGCGGACAACTGCTGGTCCGACTTGTTGGGATCGATGATTTCGACACTGGTTTCCCAGCCCAGGCGCAATGCCGCCGCTTCGAGCAATCGTGCGCTGAGTACGCTGCTGACCTTGCCGTTCGGGCAGGCCGTAACTATGGCTAACTTCATGACGATCCTCTCTTATTGTTCTGAAAGGCTGCGTACAGTAACGCCGCCTTCAAGCCGTTTGAGTTGCGCGGCATCGGTGATGCCGAAACCGATCTGGGTCACCGCCATGGCGGCAATCGCCGTAGCGGTGCGCAAGGTCTTCTGAGGTTCATGACCGCTGATCAGACCGTGCACCATGCCGGCCAGAAGCGAGTCGCCAGCACCTACCGTGCTGGCCACCGTGACCTTGGGCGGCAGAGAGTGCAGCGCCACATTCGGGCTGAACCAGTGCACACCTTCGGACCCTTGAGAGATCACCACATGCTCGATGCCTTGCGTGTGCAGACGTGCAGCTACCTCGGCTTGTGCAGCGATGGAAATGATCGGTGCATCAAGCGCGTCGGCCAGCTCTTCGGTGTTGGGCTTGATCAGCCACGGCCCGGCCGTCAGACCGGCACGCAAGGCCAGACCACTGCTGTCCAGCGCCACTTTCAGGCCAAGGTCCTTGAGCATCACCAACAGTTTGTGCAGCCACTCTGGCGTGACACCGCGCGGCAGGCTGCCGGCAACGACGACCACGTCGAAACCTGATGCAATCTGTTGCACACGGGTGAACAGCGCTTGCTGCGCCTCCTCACTGACCTGCGGTCCGGGGCCGTTCAGGTCGGTGATGCGGCCACTGCCTTCGGCCAGTTTGATATTGCTGCGGGTTTCTCCCGGTACACGGACAAACTCGTCAACAAAGTTGCGACGCTCGAACAACGCCTCGAACGCTTGCTGGTTGTCGACGCCAAGAAAACCGGCGACGGTCAGGTCGTGCCCCAGGTCAGCCAGCACCTGCGCCACATTCAGACCCTTGCCCGCCGCGTGGGTGAGCATTGCCGTGCTGCGGTTGACCTGGCCCAGCTCCAACTGGCCCAACTGCACAGTCAGGTCCAGTGCCGGGTTCATCGTCAGGGTAAGAATCTTCGCCATTACACAGCCTCCACAAGCGCACGGACTTCGGCGGCGCTGCCCGCCGTCAGCGCATTTTGCGCCAGTTGCCGAGCGCTGCTCAGGGTCAGTTCACGGACACACGCCTTGACCTCGCCAATGCTGCGCGCCGACACGCTCAATTCATCCACACCCAGGCCGACCAGAACCGGCACCGCCAGCGGGTCTGCGGCCAGTTCGCCGCACACGCCCACCCATTTGCCATTGGCATGGGCAGCGCGCACGGTCATGTCGATCAGTTGCAGCACCGAGGGATGCAGCCCGTCAGCCTGAGCCGACAGGGTCGGGTGACCACGGTCGATGGCCATCGTGTACTGCGTGAGATCATTGGTGCCGATACTGAAAAAATCCACTTCCTTCGCCAGAACCGGGGCAATCAGAGCCGCCGACGGCACTTCGATCATGATCCCCAACTGCAGGTCGCTGACCGGAATTTCCTCGCGCAGCCGCTCAGTCATTTCCCGCGCCTGACGCCACTCTTCAAGGGTGCCGATCATCGGGAACATGATACGCAGCGGGCCGCTGTCTGCGGCACGCAACAGAGCGCGAAGCTGGCTTTCCATGACGTCCGGACGCTGCAGGGTCAGCCGGATACCACGGACACCGAGGAACGGGTTTTCTTCCTTGGCGATCGGCCAGTAAGGCAACGGCTTGTCGCCCCCCACATCCAGCGTGCGGACCACCAGCGGACGCCCTCCCAGATCAGTCAGCACGCGGCGGTATTCAGCTTCCTGCGTGGCTTCGTCGGGTGCCTGCGAATGCGCCATAAACAGCAGCTCGGTACGCAGCAGGCCAACACCTTCCGCGCCCTGCTCCACGGCAGCCGGCGTCCCCGTGCTGTCGCCGATATTGGCGAAGACTTCAACGGCATGTCCATCACGTGTTACGGCCGGCTCCATACGCGCTGCCGCCGCAGCCTTGAGACGCTCTTCGCGGGCATCACGGTCTTGCACTGCGCGCTGCAGGGTAGCCTCATCAGGCGCAACGGTCAGCCGCCCGCGCTGGCTGTCGAGCAGCAGCACAGTGCCCGGCTTGAGCAGCAGCACTTCATCACCGGCACCGACCAGCGCGGGGATACCCAACGCACGCGCCACAATCGCGCTGTGTGCAGTCGCGCCACCACGCGCGGTCAGGATGCCAGCGACCTGCGCCGGGTCCAGACGGGCAACGTCGGACGGCCCTACTTCATCCATCACCAGAATGTAGGGTTCGTCCGGGGCGGCGATGGTTTCAACACCACAAATCTGTGCCAGCACACGGCGCCCTACATCGCGCAGGTCGGCGGCGCGTTCGGCCAGCAGCGCATCTTGCAATTGTTCCTGCTGAACGGCAGCCGTTTCGATGACCGTAGCCCAGGCCGCGGCCGCGCTTTCGTTGTTATTCAGACGCGACTCGACTTCGCTGGTCAGTTCCGGGTCTTCGAGCATCTCCTGGTGGGTGATGAAGATTTCCCGGATGGCCTTGGACTTGCTGCGCTGAATGAGGTTTTCGATATCACTGCGGACTTCACCAACCGCCTTGTGCAGGCGCTCGCGTTCGGCGGCCACCGATTCGCCCTGCTGCGGATAATCGAAGCTTTGCAGCACCTGAACGTGCGCCGGGCCGATGGCAATGCCCGGCGAAGCAGACACAGCCTGCAACACACTACCGGCAGCCGGAGCATTGAGCGGTCTGGCGACAGCAACAGGGGTAGGCGCAGCCTGCACCTCTGCGGCAACGGGCAACGGTTCGACTTCTTCACCCAGGCCCTGCTCGACTGCGGCAATCAGGGCGGGTAACGCATCGTTGGCGATGGTCGGCTCGGCAATGAACTCCAGCGTCTGACCACGGCGTGCGCCGAGGCTGAGCAGCTTGCTCAGGCTTTTGGCCGACACTGCCGATTCGCCGGTTTCCAGAACACGCATGCGAATTTCGCCGTCAAACTCCTTGGCCAGCTGCGCCAGTATCTTCGCCGGACGGGCGTGCAGGCCGTGCGCGTTGGCCAGCTGGACACGCTGGGTCGGCCACTCGGCAGGCACTTCGCCGCCTAGCGCTTCGAGTACCACACGGCTGTTGGTGGCGTGGCCCAACTCATGGCCACGACCTTCGATCAGCAACAGGCACAGGCGCTCCAGCAGGGCTTGATGTGCCTCACCCAGACTGGCGAGACAGAACAGGCCGGTCAGCGGCTGGCCCAGGTAGCGGATCGGTTTGTCAGGTGTAACGAACGCCAGACCGGGGCGCTTGACGGTTTGTTCGCTGTGCAGCCACCACAGGCCATCACCCAGCGACAACGCTTCGACCTGCTGGAGCACCGCAGCAAAGCCATTGCTCACGCAGTCGGCCTTGCGCAGCAGACGTGCACCACGCCAGACCAGCTCTTCAAAATCGTCGGCTGATACGCCGAGACTGATCATCTGCGCATCGAGGGCCAGCTCCTGAGGCGCGCCCTGTAACAGTTTGAGCAGGTCTTCTGGTGTATTCGCCTCGCGTAGCGCCTGACCCAGATCTTCTTCACCCAGTGCGCGCGTCAGCAGTTGCAGCAGGCGCAAATGCTCGTCGGACTTGGCCGCAATACCAATCGCCAGGTAGACAATCTGCCCGTCACCCCAGTCCACCCCTTCAGGGAACTGCATCAGACGCACACCGGTGGTCACCACCAGGTCGCGGGTTTCGGGTGTGCCGTGCGGGATGGCGATGCCCTGACCGAGAAAGGTCGAGCCTTGCTGCTCACGGTTCATCAGCCCGGTGAGGTAGCCCTCGGCCACCAGACCATCAGCGACCAGGTGGTCGGCAATCAGCTTAAGTGCGGCAGTTTTATCCACAGCCGAACGGGCCATGGATATTTGCTCCAGAGTGAGTTCGAGCATTGCCTTGACTCCTGTGCAGCGCCAGGGCGCCACCTGATTCTTGTTTTAATGACGATCACGTGATCGACAGCTTGGGGGATGCAAGTGATGCTTTGCCGGACATCGTATCGGACATCACTTTCATCTCGATTGCAGCAGACAACAGGCATGCTGAATCGTTTAATCTACAATTGCCCGGCACGTTACTCGATTCTGGGGCGTCATTGAAGCCCAGTCGGTCTGATCACTGTGGGACACTTCCCAAAATACTTGAAGCACATGGGAATTTCCTACGGTCTGGTGTAAAGATCATCGTCATAGCAAAAATAATTCGACTGTCCTGAGCCACTTACCTGACTAAAGGAAATTCCGGGGTGAAACTGAGCGATATTGCACGTCTGGCGGGTGTTTCTGTCACAACGGCCAGTTACGTGATCAATGGCAAGGCCGAACAACAGCGCATCAGTCCGGCAACGGTGGAGCGCGTCAAGGCCGTGGTCGAGCAGCATGACTTTCGGCCTAACCCACAGGCGGCGGGCCTGCGCAGCCGTCATAGCAAAACGCTGGGCTTCATCCTGCCGGATCTGGAAAACCCCAGCTACGCGCGCATCGCCAAACTGCTTGAACAGGGTGCCCGCAAGCTCGGCTATCAGCTGCTGATTGCCAGTTCCGATGACGACCCTGCCAGCGAACTCCAGCTTTTACAGCTGTTCCGTGCGCGCCGCTGCGATGCGTTGCTGGTCGCCAGTTGCCTGCCGCCCGGCGACGAGAGCTATCGGGACCTGCAGCTCAAGGGCACACCGATCATCGCCATCGACCGGGAAATGAATCCCGGGTTTTTCTGCTCGGTGGTCAGCGACGACCACGATGCAAGTCTGCAACTGACCCGCAGCCTGCTGCAGACCAGACCGCGACACATCGCCCTGATCGGAGCACGCCCCGAACTGAGCATCAGCCGTGCTCGGGCCGCAGGCTTCGAACACGCACTGGATGGTTTTGCCGGGGCAACCATCATCGAACACGGCGAAGCGTTCAGCCGCCAGTGTGGCCAGCGTTTGATGACCGAAATGCTACAGCGACAGGGGCATTTTCCTGATGCGCTCATCACCACGTCCTACGTGCTGCTGCAAGGCGTGTTCGACGTACTGCAAAGTCAGGCGCTGCAATCGACCCAACTGCACCTGGGGACATTCGGTGATACGCAGTTGCTGGATTTCCTTCCGCTGCCCGTCAACGCGATGGCCCAGCAACACCAGTTGATCGCCGACAAGGCCCTGCAACTGGCTCTGGCCGCCATTGAGAAGGATGATTATCAACCTGGCGTGCATGCCATTGCGCGGGCCTTCAAGCAACGCATTCACGAGGCGTGAGCATGACGCTGATCGACACCCACACCCACCTGGACTTTCCGGACTTCGATGCCGACCGCGATCAAGTCCTGGATAGCTGCCTGGCGCTCGGCGTGCAGCGCGTTGTGGTGCTTGGGGTATATCAGCGTCACTGGCAGCGACTGTGGGATCTCACAAAGGCCAACCCTGCCGTGCACGCAGCGTTCGGCCTGCATCCGGTGTACATCGATGAGCACCGTACCGAACACCTGACCGGGCTGGGGGACTGGCTGACGCGCCTGCAAGGCCATCCGCAACTGTGCGCCGTGGGCGAGATCGGTCTGGATTACTACGTCGAACATCCAGACAAGCCGCGTCAGCAGGCGTTTTTTGAAGCACAACTGCAATTGGCGTCAGATTTCAACCTGCCCGCCTTGCTGCATGTGCGCCGCAGTCACGCGGACGTGATAGCGACCCTGAAGCGCCACAAGCTCAAGCGCGCCGGCATCGTTCACGCCTTTGCCGGCAGCCGTGAGGAGGCACGCGAATACATGAAGCTGGGCTTCAAACTTGGCCTTGGCGGTGCCGCGACCTGGCCACAGGCGCTGCGCATGCACCGTGTTATCGCCGAACTGCCGCTTGAGAGTGTTGTGCTGGAAACCGATTCTCCGGACATGGCCCCCGCCATGCACCCCGATATGCGCAACAGCCCGCAGCATCTGCCGGACATTTGCCAAGCACTCGCGGGCCTGATGAAAACTACCCCGCAGCGCCTGGCTGAAGCGAGCACCGACAATGCCTTCGAGCTGTTTGGCTGGTCAAGAGAGAACGCTTGCTGAGCAGGATCAGAGCAACAGGGTCCACAGCGCAAACCCTGCGTACCAGACGATCGCAGCACGAACCAGCAGCTCCCAGAGCATGTCGAGACCGGTTACACCTTGCGGGCCGATCACCGGAGGCGGGACCTCGCTGGCGGCGCAACCCACACGTGTAATTAACTGCGCGGCGCTGATATTCCAGTTGAGCAGCTCGTGCAGCATGACCCGGCTGACCGCAACAAAATTGCCGACCAGCGCAAAGCTCGCGGCAAGCAATCTGACCGGCACCCAGTCAAAGGCGTGGCGCAACTGCCCTGCCCGCTCGACCAGCGCGGGTGTCCTGCCATGCTCGGCGGCAAGCGCCAACAGCCTGTAGGCGAGCGCGGCCACAGGCCCCAGCACGAAGTACCAGAAAATCACGGCAAAGAAACTCTGAAACGCCTGCCAGAGCACGTAACCCTGAACACCCTGCAGCAGTTGCTCGCCATTGTCCGCCTGTACGCTCATGTCGCGCTCGGCAACATGCACCGCCGCCTGCGCATCGCCACGCCTGCAGGCGTCGCGGAATGGCCCGAGAACTGCAATCAGGTCAACCCGGCCCAGGCTGTAGATCAGCACCAGCAGATGAATGGGCAGGACCAGCCAGCCGTAGGCCACCGAGCCGATGATGGTCAATGCCAGTTGCAGGATCAGGACAGGCACAAGAACCAGCAGCGCCAGCATGACCCATGGACGCGTCGCCGTTCGCGGACCGGCCTCGAGTTTTGCCAGCTCTTTCAGCCATGGCCCGTCGCGTTGAACACGCTGACGCAGAGCAGAAAACTTTTCGATAAGAACGGCCAGCAGTAGCACCAGAAAACTCATTGTTCGTCCCTCACATCAATCCAGCAAAGCCGCTCGAAACCTGGCCCAGTCAAAACAGGGGCCAGGATCAGTCTTGCGTCCCGGCGCGATGTCACTGTGACCACAGATACGCTCGGGGGTGATTGCCACAAAAGCCTGACGCAACTGACGCGTCAGGTCGATCAGTGCGTCGTATTGCGCATCGGTGAACGGCTGCTCGTCAGTTCCTTCCAGCTCGATGCCGACCGAAAAATCGTTACAGCCCTCACGGCCCTGAAAACTGGAAACACCAGCGTGCCAGGCGCGATCAAGACAAGAGACGAACTGAATGACGTCGCCATCACGCTCGATCAGAAAATGCGCTGAAACGCGCAGATCGGCAATCCCCACAAAGTAGGGATGCTCGGTGGTGTCGAGCTGGTTCTGAAAGAAGGCCTGCACCTTGCCAGTCTTGAATTGTGCGGGCGGCAAGCTGATGTTATGGATCACCAGCAGCGAGATCTCGCCGTCGGGTCGCGCATTGAAGTTGGGCGAAGGGCAATGCTGTACGCCGTCGCACCAGCCGCTTGCGGAGTCCAGTTGCATGAACGCTCCTTGATCGGGGATGAGTAAGTCGCGCTGATTATGCCCGTGACAAGAGCCGGTGTGGGGTCGGGTACAGATTTGCGGTGCGGGGGATACGCTATTCACCACCGAGCGGTGTGACGCGAAGCATCAGCAACTGCATGCCGACGCGGAGCGCCGGCACAAATAAGGAAACGACAGGAAGACAAGGGCTTCAAGGCAGGCGATCACGCGCCCTTGAGCTTGCGCAAGTTGCTGATGACCGACTCCAGTGCGCGATCAAACAGCAACGCGTCGTCAAGAATCCGCACCGCACCGCGACGAAATTCGATGGCAAGGCCGACGCGGGTCTTTTCCAGGACCTTCATGCCGGTCCGGTTGACGAACACATAGCGCCCCGTCGGCTCGACAATCGCGGTCAGCTTGCAGCGCAGCTTGTGCTCCTCATCTTCCTGAATCTCGACCCAGCAACCGACGCGCAGCTTGTCGACCATCTGCAGACCGGCGTCGTCGTCAGGCAGTTGCACGGTTGGCTCGTTGAGCATTCGCTCTTCAGGTGCGATCAGAACGATCTCTTCAACAACAGCCATCATCGGCGGGCCTTCAGCAGGGTACAAGCCGGTCGGCGGCGTATCGTCCTGCGCATCGTCCTCACTGCCTTCCTGCAACCGCGAGAAATGCTGGAACGCCTGAACGTGCAGCGATTCAAGCTGGCTGAAGAATTCGCTGGTGGCAAACGGATCGAATGCTGCGCTGGTCAGGCCATCACGCAGAGACTTGAGCAACCCCGGCACCAGGTCAAGCAGACGCTGGAGTGCCTGCGGATCGTCATGTTGCTCGACGCTCCAGATCAGCTCGTCCATGGTTGCCAGCCCGGCCTGCCACTCGCTGGACTCTTCGCCATGCTTGAGACAGGTCAGCAGAAGCACCTTGCTCCAGGCCTCCTGCAACAGGCGCACAACCACTTCAGGCAAAGTTCTGCCCAGCAGGCGCTGATTCAACTCATGCTGCACCTGTTGCCGAGCCAGTTCGGCGCGCGCGCGCCCTTCTTCGGCGTCACGGGTGCGCTGCTCAAGCAACTCGCTGCGACGGCGCTCGTCGCTGGTGAACGCCAGAAAATCTGCCAGCAACTCGGAAAAGATTGCCGGGTCATCGACAAAATCGTTGAGCAGACGCTGCACGATCTGTTCGACCCGCTGGTAGAGCGAGTCGCGCTGATAATCGTCGCGGCCGCCCCAGCCCAACGCGGCAGTGGCAATTTCGTTGAGCAGGCGACGGGCCGGATGGCTGCCACGACTGAAAAAGCTCTTGTCGAGCACCGCCACCTTGAGCATCGGGATCTGCAGGCGTCCGATCAGCGCACGCAATGACGGCGTCAGGTTGCGATCATCGAGAATAAACTCGAACAGCATGGCAATCAGGTTGATCACATCTTCATCGCCAACGCCGACAATTCTGGACTTGCCAGTCTTGACGTTGACCCGGGTCAGCAACTGCTCCAGCTGATCACGCAGGTCAAAATCGTCTGCGGTGTCCTGAGAGGGAACGTATTGCTGCAGGTGAGAAAGCAGGCGTAGCAGATCCTTGCTGGAAATCGGACGCACTTCGGCATTGGGCTCATGGCGCGGAGCGAGGTTGCCACGAACCTGCAGCAACAGCTCCTGCAAAGCAGAAAAAACCTCCTGCACGCCCTTGTCGAGCTTGTCGGCGGCTTCGTTCAGAGCAGGATCGGACATTTCGGAACCGCGGTTTCGCGGAGCGGCCCGGTCTGATGATCGGCGGGTCGGCAATGCCTTCATGTCCGGCAACACACCCGTCGCAATCAACAGCTGATTGGCTTCGCTGTACAGGTGGTCAGTGTTGGCCAGAACATATTTCTCGAACAGCTTGAGAATGATCAATTTGACCTTGATCTCGACACCAAGGCTGCGTCCGGCCTCCAGGAAAAACCTGCACAACATGGCCGGCCCCAGCGGGTTAGCGTCCTCGGTGATGGTCTGAGGAATCAGAACATTCAGGCGCGCAGTAAGCTGGCCCAGCGCCAGGCTGTCACGGCTCATGACCTTGCTGACCATCGCATCCACGGCCACCGTCTTTTCCAGGTCGTCGTTATGCACCAGCGCCAGTTTGTCGAAAGACACCGAGGAGGGAAGCACGGGCTCATGAATCTGATACTGGCCCAAAGCCAGAAAAGACTCATAAAATTTGTCGAGAAAGCCACGTTCTATGCTTTTGCGCTTGAGGCGCAAGTCACGCATGGCTTCAAAGAAGATGTTCTGGTCAGTGTTGCTGCGAGCACGATCAGCCATTTCGAACAGCGTGTCGTCGGCGTTGTCGAACAGCGCCTGCAATGCATCCTTGAGCTGCTGAGCGGCCTTGTCGCGGACCTGCAGCAACACAACGGGTAATCGGGCCAAAGGAGTACCGGCCCCTTGCGCGGGGAGCGATTTGCTCAACGGCACTACTTTTTCGTCGTTCGGCATTACACCCCCTGACAGGAAACAACCTGAACCCCATCACAAACGTGGCTTGCTATCCTCGCACTGTGAAGCGACCCGCTTGGCCTTGCACAACGTCAAAGTCATGACGTCAATTACAAGTCGGATTATCTTTCAAAACTTGTCATGAACGCCAGTGAGACTTCTTTCACTCTGGTGAGAAATGTGACAAGGCACTCATATGCTGCGATAGACCGCGATATTCGCTTTCCATCGCAAACGAATTTGCCAAACCGACCAACTGCATGTTCCCAGTGCCGCACCTGAGCATTGCCGCAGGTGGGTTCGCGGTGTGCGGTGCCTTATACTCGGACGACTTTGCTACTGGAGCCCGCTATGCCGAATTTACGAATTGCCGACCTGACCGCCGAGATCGAAGCCAATGTGCGTCGTGCATTGCTTGAGGATGTCGGCAGCGGCGATATCACCGCCCAATTGATTCCGGCAGAACGGCTGGCCAAGGCCACTATCATTTCCCGCGATGCAGCGGTGATCGCAGGAACCGCGTGGGTCGATACCGTCTTCCGGCAACTGGATCCTCGGGTGGCAGTGCACTGGCAGGTGAGCGACGGCGACCGGGTCAGCCCGAATCAGGCGCTGTTCCATCTGGAAGGCCCGGCTCGTTCGCTGTTGACCGGCGAGCGCAGCGCGCTCAACTTTTTGCAGATGCTCTCGGGCGTGGCCACGCGTGCGCAATATTTCGCTGACATGGTTGCCGGCACCCAGGTCAAGCTGCTGGATACCCGCAAGACACTGCCGGGCCTGCGCATGGCGCAGAAATACGCAGTTACCTGCGGCGGCTGCCACAACCACCGGATCGGTCTGTACGACGCATTTCTGATCAAGGAAAACCATATTGCAGCCTGTGGCGGCATTGCTCAGGCGGTAGAAACAGCGCACCGCATTGCACCGGGCAAGCCCGTGGAAGTCGAGGTAGAAAGCCTGAGTGAGCTCAAGCAGGCCCTGGACGCGGGTGCCGACATCATCATGCTCGATGAGTTGAGCCTTGATGATATGCGCGAGGCCGTGCGCCTGACCGCAGGCCGCGCCCGCCTGGAAGCCAGCGGTGGCATCAATGACGACACGCTGCGGGTGATTGCCGAAACGGGTGTGGATTACATTTCCATCGGTGCCATGACCAAGGACGTAAAGGCTGTGGACCTGTCCATGCGCCTGAGCCTCTGACCCATCACACACAGACGACTGTCACGATTCGCTCGGGAGTGGACGCTTTGGAACAATGGTTTGTCATGAATGCGGGCAAGCAGCTTGGCCCGATGGATGCGGACGCCGCACGGCTGATTGCCCGTGAATCACCCGGTGCATGGTGCTGGAAACAAGGCATGCCGGACTGGCAGCCGATCTATCAGGTGCCGCAGGTTCGTGCGATGAAGAAGGATGGCGTGACGCCCTTCCCGGCCCCGACACCGGACATGATCCAGCCGAAACCCTCCGGGCTGCCTGCACAATCCGCCCCGACACCTGCACCTGCACCTGCACCTGCACCTGCACCTGCAAAACGTCCTTCATTTACGCCAGACCCGAACGCATCGGGTGGCTATGGTCTGTCGCAGGCGACCGCCGGGGTGGACTTCAAGCTGTACGGTGCGGAAACACAGTTCGTCGAACTGGAGCTTGATCCTGGCGAAAGTGCCGTCGCCGAAGCCGGGGCGATGATGTACAAGACCTGCGACGTGCAGATGGAAACCATCTTCGGCGACGGCAGCAACCAGTCATCAGGGCTGCTGGGGTCGCTGTTCGGTGCCGGCAAACGCATGCTGACGGGCGAAAGCCTGTTCACCACAGTGTTTTCGCAACAAGGATCGGGCAAGGGACGCGTGGCATTTGCAGCGCCCTACCCCGGCACCATCCTGCCACTGAACCTGGGTGATTTCGACGGCAAGCTTATCTGCCAGAAAGACAGCTTTCTAGCCGGTGCCAAAGGCGTCTCCATCGGCATCCAGTTTCAGAAAAAAATCCTCACCGGTTTGTTCGGAGGCGAAGGTTTCGTCCTGCAAAAGCTGGAGGGCGACGGCTGGGTGTTCGTGCACATGGGCGGCACAGTGCGCAAGATCGAACTGGCTGCAGGCGAAGCACTGGACGTCGATACCGGGTGTCTGGCGGCCATGACGCAGACGGTCGATTACGATATCCGCATGGTCGGTGGCGGTATCAAGTCGATGTTGTTCGGCGGCGAAGGTGTGTTTTTCGCCAGGCTGACAGGGCCTGGCACGGTATGGCTGCAAAGCCTGCCCTTCTCACGACTGGCCGGACGCATGCTGGCAGCAGGGCCAGCCGGAGTGGGCAGAAGCGAACGTTAACGTCAGCATTTCGTCATTCGATCGGGGGCCATGCAGCGCCCCCATTGCCAAGGAAGAGACATGCAGATTACTCAAGGTCAACGCATTCCCCTGTCCAGCCTGATTCAGGGCACTGACCTCACACTGTCGATTGCCATCCAGTCTGCGCAGGTCATTGATTACGTCTGCTTCGGCATCGATGCCAACGGCAAGCTGTCGGACGATCGTTACATGATTTTCTTCAATCAGCCGAGCAGCCCCTGCCACAGTGTCAAACAGCTGAACGGCGGCGATTTCCAGCTATCGCTCGCGAGTTTGCCTGCCTCGATAGACCGGTTGGTATTTACGGCGTCCATTGATGGTGCTGGCACCATGAGCGAGATTCAGGCGAGCCATTTCAGCATCCGGCATGAGGGCCGCGAAGTGGCCCGTGGCGAGTTCTCCGGCGCAACTTTTGCCGCCGAAAAAGCAATCATGGTTGCCGATATCTATCGCAAGGGCGGCGAATGGCGCATAGCGTCCAACCTGCAGGGTTACAACGCCGGGCTGGATGCACTGGTGGTCCACTTCGGCGGCGAAGTGGCTGATGCGCCGGCACCCGCGCCGGCGGCACCTGCGCGAATTTCGCTGGAAAAGAAAATCGCTGACGCCGCACCGCAATTGATAAGCCTGGCCAAGAAGGCTCAGGTCAGTCTTGAAAAAGCCAGACTGACCGATACCAAAGCCCGGGTCGGTCTGGTACTGGATGCATCCGGCTCGATGAATCCGCAATATACCCGCGGCCATGTTCAGGAGGTGGTGGATCGCCTGATCCCGCTTGCCGTGCATTTCGATGACGACGGCGCACTGGACTGCTGGGCGTTCGGCGCCAAGCCGCAGCAACTGAGCGCGGTGACGCTGAGCAACTTTCAGCACTTCATCAAGACCGATCATGGCGGCTGGAAAGACTGGGAACTGGGCGCGCGCATCAACGATGAGCCCAAGGCAATGCGCATGGTCATCGACTATTACAGGAAGTCCGGTGACAAGACGCCGGTCTACATCCTGTTCATCAGCGACGGCGGCGTGCATCAGGACCGCGAAATTACCCGGTTAATGACCGAAGCGGCAAAGCTGCCGATCTTCTGGCAGTTCGTAGGCCTTGGCGGACGTGGTTACGGGATTCTGGAAAAACTCGATGACATGGGCGGCCGCGTTGTCGACAACTGTAACTTCTTTGCCCTGGACCGGCTGGATGAGGTCCCGGAAGAGAAACTTTATGACCTGCTGATGGAAGAGTTCCCGGACTGGCTGAAAGCGGCCAAGGCGGCGGGGATTTTGTAAAACATCGAGCGTGCTCAACTGGCGTGCGGAAGGCACTTGTATGCTGGAGCGCTCCCAACGACAACCTCTACTAGCGTGCGACGCTCTGCGTTGCCATGCCGTTCTGGACGCTCCGCGTCCTCTTTTCGACATAACAAAAAACCCCTGCCATCGCTGGCAGGGGTTTTTATTGTGCGTTGCCCGGGGTTAGCCGATTGCCACGCCGTGCGCCTCTGCCAACGGCTTCAGGCCGCCTGCAAAGCCTTGACCAATGGCCTTGAACTTGAACTCTTCGCCATTGCGGTACAGCTCGCCGAAGATCATCGCAGTTTCGGTCGATGCATCTTCCGACAGGTCGTAACGAGCGACTTCTTTGCCGTCCGCCTTGTTCACAACGCGGATGTAAGCGTTGGATACCTGACCAAAGCTTTGCTTGCGCTCTTCAGCCGAGTGGATAGTGACCGCAAAAACCAGCTTTTTGACCGCAGCGGCCAGACCGGTGAGCTTGACGTTCACCGACTCATCGTCGCCATCGCCTGCACCGGAACGGTTATCGCCCAAGTGCTCGACCGAACCGTCAGCCGATTTTTTGTTGTTGTAGAAAATGAAGCTGTTGTCGTCCAGCACCTTGCCATTTTCACCCACGATAAATACCGAGGCGTCCAGGTCGAATTCGGTGCCATCGGTAACGCGTGGATCCCAGCCCAGACCAACGGTAATTTCTGTCAGGCCAGGAGCCTCTTTCGACAGGGAAACGTTACCGCCTTTACTCAGACTTACTGCCATGTTCGTAATCCTTTCTGGAAAATTGGTTAGGCGCGAATCAGAAACTCATGCCGAAATGGTTGGCGACAGCTTTCAGGCCACCGGCGTAACCCTGGCCAACCGCACGAAATTTCCATTCCTGGCCATTGCGATACAGCTCGGCGAAGATCATTGCGGTTTCAGTCGACGCGTCTTCCGCCAGGTCGTAGCGAACAACCTCAGAACCTGACTTTTCATTCAATACGCGAATGAACGAGCCGCCTACCTGACCGAAATTCTGCTTGCGACCTTCAGCCTCATGAATGGTCACCACAAAGACGACCTTGTTCACATCGGCTGGAACACGGGTCAGGTCGACCTTGAGCACTTCGTCATCGCCGTCGCCAGCACCGGTACGGTTGTCACCGGTGTGTTCGACAGAACCATCGGCGCTCTTGAGCTGGTTGTAGAAAATGAAGTCAGCTTCACTGCGGACCTTGTCATTGGCGCCCAGCAGGAATGCGCTGGCGTCCAGGTCGAATTCCTGGCCGTCAGTGGCTCGCGGGTCCCAGCCCAGACCGATCAATACATTGGTCAGGGTCGGGTCGGTTTTCGACAGCGAAAGGTTGCCACCTTTTTGCAGGGTCAAAGCCATGATTCGTTTATCTCCTCTATCCAGTGTTTACGCTTTTTCTTCGGCGGGTTCTTCTTTACCCGGGAAGAGCAGGCTTGCAACGATACCGATGATCAACACGACGACCACAACCAGCAGGCTGGTATTGGCGCTGATCTCGTAACCGTGATGGAACAGGTGGTTGGTTGCGTTCAGACCCAGTTTGATGGCGATGAAGAACAGCAAAGCAATGACCGCTTTCTCCAGGTGCACCAGATAGCGCTTGAGGGCTTCAAGAACGAAATACAGGGTACGCAGACCGAGAATCGCGAAGAGCATCGCCGAGAACACGATCAGCGGCTCGCGGCTCACCGCGATGATCGCGGGCACGGAATCGAACGCGAACAGCACGTCGGATATTTCCGCCACGACCAGACACAGGAACAACGGAGTTGCGAACAGGGCACCCTTGGCAGCCAGCGTGATACCGGCGTTTTCTGGCTTTTTGACTTCTTCTTCCAGAACCGAGCGACGGACGAAGAAATTGCTGCCGTGCAGCTTTGGCCATACCGGGAACAGCTTTTTGGCGAAGCGATACGCCATGTGTTGCGAGTAGTCGACTTCTTCGTCGTCATCATCACCCGCTCTGAGCATCATGATGGCTGTCCAGGCAACGATGACCGCGAACACCACTTCGACCCAAGGGCCCAGAGCCAGGAGGCCGGTACCAATGGCAACGAAAATGCCGCGGAAGACGATGGCACCGATGATGCCCCAGTACAGAACGCGATGGCGCAGGCCATCCGGTATCTTGAACCAGGAGAACAGCGCCATGAACACGAACAGGTTGTCGACGCTCAGTACTTTTTCCAGCGCATAACCGGTAACAAACAGCGTCGCGACTTCAGAGCCGTGCTGCACATACAGGAACCCGGCAAAAGCCAGCGAAATGGCGACCCAGAAAATCGACCACGCCGAGGCTTGCGCAAGGGTAATTGGTTTGTTTCCCCGGTGGGAGAACATGTCGATAGCCATAGCCGTAATGGCCAGACCGACGAAAACCGCCATCGTGAGTGGAGGGAAGCCTAGAGAGGTGCTTTCCATTTAACTGCGTTCCTTAGGGTAAAAAATTACAGGTCGAAATCGGACGGGTTCAGGCCAAGCTCTCGACAGATCGTGCGGCACACTTCCCGCTCTTTCTCATCGAAGCTGCCATCGGCGCCACCGATAGCACAGCAGACGCGCACCAGCAAACGGGCAGCATCTTCTTTCTTTTTGATCTTGCCGATGGTTTTCAACGCTTCGGCACGGCCAATTTCAAAATCGAACTCGAACTTGGAGCAGGCATCCTGAAAACCCTGAATGACTTCCTTCATGTCAAAAACTTTCAGCTCCTGAGAGTTCTGAATGAAGCCTGCCATTTTCTGCTTTTCACTGGAGCTGATATCGCCGTCTGCGGCCGATACCAGAGCACAGCCGGAAACCACAGCCTCCATGAATTCACGATTCTTGAACTTCGAGACTTCCGAAGCCAGCTTGTCGCGAGCAGCTGTCGCATTTGTTTTCAACCAGTCCAGCATGTCTATCTCCCATGAGGCGGCACAGCCAGCCCAGAAATACCACGGTATTGTTTACTTGGAACCGGCAGCCCAGCGCATGCCCCAGCCATAGGCCTTGTCCATGTTGCTGTGGCCGTTATGGAAATCCACACGACGTGTCACCTTGACCGCACCATTGTCGTTTTCCAGCAAAGCAATTGCACACATGCCCTGACGCCCGCCCTCTTCGTTAAGGCGGACCTCGATAGGTGGCTGACCCGGCGCATGAATGGTGACGACCCCGTCGGTTTCTTTCCAGTTCGGCGCACCTTCATAGATGAACGCATAGACCAGAATGCGGCGGATCTTGTTCCAGTGCGCGCCATTGATGTGCAGCCATTCGCCATCACTGATCGAGCCGGTGCGGTCATCACCCATCAATTTGATGAAAGGCTCGGTGTCGAGCGAACCGAACGAGTTGCCCAGCGCCTGAACAGCGCCTTTCAAGCCGTCCTGCAATTCGAAGAGGCAGCCTACATCAAGGTCGATGGCATTGCTCTTCTTCATCGAGAAGAAGCCGCCGCCTTTGCTGTCACTGCGACGGTTCCAGTTCAGGTTGACCCGGATTTCTCCGAAACCGGCGCTGGATTTTTCCAGACTGATCGAAGCACGGGTCTTGTCCAGCGTGATCTTGCTGAGACTGACGGTCGACCTGACGGCAGGTGCAGGTGCAGGTGCAGGTGCAGGTGCAGGTGCAGGTGCAGGTGCAGGTGCAGGCTGATCCTGAGGCGCGGACACTTCAATGCCAAAGTTTTTTGCCAACGGCTCAAGGCCGCCTGCAAACCCCTGGGCCACGCAACGGAATTTCCACACGCCCTGACGCAGATAGAACTCGCCCAGGATCAGCGCGGTTTCTTTCATGCCGTTGGTGGGGATATCCGCTTCGATACCGCCAGTGATGCTCAATGCCAATCGTGACACGCTGCCAAAGCTGGCCTTGTTCTCGTAAAGGGTGGCCGTCAGGGCAACTTTCTCGATGACGGAGTCCAGACGGCTCGGGTCAAAACTGAACACAGCACGCCCGGCCGATGCTTCTGTTTGCTGGACCGCACCGCCGTTTACGCTTTTCTGGCCGTAGAAACACATGTCCTGGTCGCCACGCACCTTGCCAGTGCCGGTCAGCAGGAATGCAGACACGTCGATATCCGCATCCGCCAGCGGCGAGTAATTGACCTCGATCGTCAATGGACCTGCAGCGACTGGCGCGTTGGCGCCCGGGACAAGTCGGGTCATGCGCGCACAGCTCCAATCGCCAGTTCGACCAGGTCATCGGCAGTGCGGCCATTGGTAACCTGCCCTACCGCGGTGAAATCCCAGCCTGCCGGGGTACGCGCCAGGTAGGACATCACCACGCCGGTGTGCTGACCTTTCTCGGACAGATCGAAGCGACCCAGTTCGTTGCGGCTGCCCAGATCGACGATACGGCAGTAGGCATTGGCGACTTTTTCAAAATTCTGACCGGTGAACGAGTTGACCGTGAACACCAGGTATTTGACGGTGGCTGGCAGTTTCTCCAGGTCGACACTGATGGTTTCATCGTCGCCCGCACCTTCGCCGGTGCGATTGTCACCCGAATGCTGAATGGCACCGTCGCGTGACTGCAATTGGCGGAACCAGACAAGATCAAGAGGCTTCTTGTCGGCGTCGAGCATGATGCAGGACGCGTCCAGATCGATGTCACCGCCGCCACCGCCGAGCAATTTGCCGAAGAAGCCAGTGGCTTTTTCAGGGTCCCATCCAAGGCCCATGCTGACTTTCTTGAGGCCGGTCCCAGCGGTTTTCTCGAGTGAGATCGTCTGGTTCTTTGCCAAAGTGAGTGCCATTTTTCGCTCCATGTGGACGTCGGAATTCGGATAAAAGTGTTACAGCCTTACCGTGTTGGCCCGTCATTGCCATCAGGATTGTGTAACTTGGCGTTAACGGGACCTTTATAACGGCCTCGACGCCACGTCGGATGGAACAGACGCCAGTGCGCATCCTGAGCAGCGGCGAGCAATTCGTGATCCCCCCGCGTGTCGCCCCAGGCACGTACCCGGAACTGCGTAAGCGGCCCGTAAACACTTTCAAGACGCGCAACCTTGGAGTCGCAACGGCAGTTGCTGCCCTCGATCAGTCCGGTCAATTTGCCGTCGATGACTTCCAGATTGGTGCCGATCAGCTCCACTTTCAAGCGATCAGCGAAGGGTTGCAGGACCATAGCAGGCGATGCTGAACAAAGCGTGACAATGGCACCCTTCTCGATTTCGGCGGCGATCGATTCCAGCGCAGCAGGGCGCATGAGGCGACTCCAGTGCGACTGGCAGAACGCTTCGGCCTTTTGCTGCAGCCATTGCACCTCGACGCCGCTGAGAAACGCCTTGATAAGGCGGCCCTTCAGCTCGTCGCGGGTCACGCGCTTGGCCAGATAACCAATGCTCGGCAATACCAGCCGGGCCATGCGCACAGAGAAGGCACGTTGTCCGAAAGCGAACTTGAGAAACGGCACAAAGCTGTCGTGCCGGGTAATGGTCCCGTCGAAATCGAAAACCGCCAGCAGGCGTTGCTCCACTTCGATTTCAAGATCAGGCCCTGCTGGTTGAAGATCAGGTTCTACGGTTTCAAGGTCAGGTTCTATCATCTAGCTAACTGCCTCAGCGAGTCGAATGCTGGCATCCATGATCGAAGCGGGTGCGGATAACACTCCATGCCATTTGGCGCGCTCCATGATGTGGGTTGCCCATTTGTAATGGGTAGCCGGTTCACACATCGCATCGTTGTACTTGAACACTGCGGGGGCCACAGAGTTCAAAATCATCCGGGCGGAGTTCATGTCCTCCAGACTGACGCGGAGTGCATTCTGAATGATATTGACCTGCGAGGGGTGAATTGCCGTTTTACCGACCAGCCCGTTGGTAATATCCAGCGTCAGCTCATGCTCCAGAATGTCCGGAGTGGCCAGTTGCTCGAACACCGGCGCGGTGAGTGCAAAGCCCTGCGAGCCCATTACGCCAGCCAGCATCGGGATGACATAACCCATTGGGGTCGAATACAGGGTCATGGCCGGATTGCGACGCAGCCCCAGACAGCCCATCAGGTCATTGCCACCGATGCGCAAGGCAATTATCCGCTCGTAAAGGCTGGCCTTCAACGCCTCACCCAGCTCGACCATTGCCGTCGGATTGAACACTTCCGGTGTTTCCAGCGTAGGCATCAGCGCCAGCGCCGGGTTGGTCACAGCCTGCTCCCAGCTTGTCAGGCTTTTCAGCGAGAGCTTGGGGACAACGAACCCGTCAACGTGCGCCATCAGCGGCCAGTCGTTGAGAATCCGCGCCATCGCCGCGTCTCTCGGGCGAACGAACAACAGCGGACCATTGGCCGGACGGCCGCCACGGTCCTGAATGCGGGTCAGCACCTGGCGAAGGTTGACCAGCGCAGTGTCGACATCGATCAGCGCTACCGCATCTTCCAGGCACACAACCAACGAACGCAGCTCGGGAATCTTTTCACCGAACACCACATCGACGATGTCGTCCCGGGTAGCAGGCATGTACAGCGTTGCCCCCAGCGCGTAAGGCGAGAATAAGGCCATTAGCTCAGACTCCGAATGATGGTCACTGCCCGATAAGGGCCCAGGACATCGCCGACTTCTTCAACGGGAATGCCCGCTTTTTCTGTCAAATGCAGTAGCAACTGCACATCGCTGTCAGCGAGATTGCGTACCAGCACATGATCCGGTACGCGGCGCATCACCGCTCTAGTGGCTTCGGCAATGCCCGGCTTGATGCGATTGAGGTTATTGATCTCGAAGCGCTCGGCCAGGCGGTCGATCACCTGCAATGCGCCAGCCTTGAGTTCGGTTCGCTGACGCAGCGTCCAGGGTGTCAAGGTGAGCGTAGAAGTGTTTTGACGACGCTGGTTGTCGATCTGTTCAATAAAAGACTGCGTGACGTCGTGCCCCTGCAACTGCTCGTACACCACACAACCGTGCAGCCCGCCGTCGGTCGGCCAGATGGAGCGTGACACCAGACCGGACACCGTGGCACCCAGGATCCCGGAGGGAATCACCCAGTCTTCCGCCGACGCTGCCAGCCAGGCGCTGCCGCAGGGGTCGGCCAGCACGACCAGCCGTGGCTCATCGGGAAAACGTGCATCGCCCGCCAGACTGCGACGGATCTCACCTGAAATCGCACCCTTGCCGGTCCAGCCGTCGACAAACACGATGTTCTGCGCGCCATGGGCCTGGATGATGGCTTCCAGTGCCACGTTATCGATACCACGATCACGAACGATACTGATGCCGTAGTGATGCGTTTCGCGGCCAAGATCGATCAGCGCCCGACGCAGCAGCACACCCAGCGGCAAGCCGGCGCGTACAAATGACACCAGAACGATTTCAGCGCCGGTGCATTCCCGGTCAAGCGCCTGTGCCAGGGCTTGCACGTCACCGGCCATGCGCGTGCCGTTCTGGCTGAGCGCCCGCTCATACAACGCCTTGTGAGCGGCGCTGGGGGCAGACTCCTCGCTGATCATTTCCGAATAGTGCTTCTGCCGCGTCTGGATCAGGCGCTCCTTTTCCTCGACGCTGGTGGTCTGCATCGCGATGCTGCGCAGCAGAAAATGCACGTCATCGTGCAGATAACTGCCGCTGCCAACCGTGTCGAGCCCGTGAACGGGATCACTCATGTGCTGCTCCGACAAACATTTTCGCCAACTGACTGCGGGCAGGGGTCGCCCACCAATGGCACTCGTCCATGAAACCCAGGTCGGTAATGCTGTCGCCAAAACCGAGCACCGGGCGTTCGCCATTGATCGCCCTGTCGCGCCGCAGCCATTCCTGTACCGCGTAGCGCTTGGCCAGCCCCTCGGGCAGAAAGGCCAGATTGTTGCCATTGCCGTGAATGTGCATGCCATCGAGCAAGCCGCGGGCCTGCACTTCGGCCAGCACTTTGGTGAGGATGCTGTCATCGCTCTCGTTGTGCTTGGTCACCACGTAATGAAACAGCTGCGCCTCTTCAACCACCCAGCCGCGCAGTGAAAAACCCAGTTCCTGACCAATCGCCAGTGTGGTGGCAGACAGTTCATGCAGACGCGACTGATAGCTGGCCAGGGTCTGTTTCATCTGCTCGTTCCAGTCAGGGTCCAGTCGACCCATGACATCGAGCATCACACCACCGTGCGAACAGATCGCGCCTGCGGCGAACGGCAGTTTGACCCGACTGTAGGCCTCGACACTGCGTGCCGTCACCGGCACTACGTCCGAATGCGCCAGCAGCCAGTGCGCGAAGGACTTCTGCACGTTGGTCATGTAACCGTTGGCGTTACCAGCGATGTCGAGGGTTGCGACATGCTTTTCAATGTCAGCAGGGGTTTTGCGCGCGGTCTGGAACAGCGTGTCGTCCAGATCGACGAAGATCAGCGGGCGCTCGTTACTCATCGCAGATGACCTCGGCGTTCAGCGCTTCGATAAGCTCGGCAGGCACCGCCTGCCTTGGGGTTTCGGTGCAGATCAGCACCCGGTCGAACTGACCCGGCCTTACGTTGTAAAGAAAATTGGGAATGCCCAGCCCATAGTTGTCGGAGAAAGACAGCGCATGATCGATGGCATGCCCCAAGGCAATCGGTGAACGGCTGGTAGAGCTGAAATGCACATCGGCCCCAGCTTTTTCCAGACGCTCGGCCAGCAGAAACGGACGCCAGACGAACTCGCTGGTGCCCACGACCAGAACGCGTTCACCCGTTTTGACCGTGAGCCCGGGAGCCAGCGTATCGGCCACCGACAGCACGCCCATCCGCCCCCAGTCGTTGGCGGTCACCAGCGGCCAGTCGCCCATTGCGACGGTGCCGACCTCCGGCATGTCCGGCAATGGCGCACTCACGTCCTCATCGAAGGAATACGAGCCTTGCAACAGCGAGACCTGCTCCGCCACTGCCCCCATCGATGAGCTGACCGCTCCGGCCGACCAGTCGGTGAGCACGCAGGTCACCACCCGCTCGATCTTGCTCAACCCGGCTTCGACCAGCGCCTGATGCAGATTGATGAAGGTCTTGCCCGTCGAAGCCTCGTCGTCGACCAGCACCAGCGAGCGTGCGCCAAGCATCATCTCGCGTAACGCCGGATCGACAGGCAGATGAATAAGGTGAGCGCTGGCGTGGCTATGCTCTTCTTCAAAACGGGCAAACAGCTGGCTACCGGTCGGATGGCGCGTGCTGACCAGATACAAGGCATCAGGGCGCGTTTCGCTGTAGGCACGGTGTACCCCGGCACCGAGGCCGACTGCCGTTTCGGCCATGCCGATGACCAGCACCGGACCGGGCAGGTCTGCCGGGATCTTGTGCGCCAGGTCCTGAAAGCTTTTCAGCATCACGCCCGGGCGCGCAGGGATATGGCGCCCCAGCACTCGGGACACGAACAGAAAAGCACGCTTGGGGTTGCGCCGCTCGGCAAAGCCGAACAGGGAGTCCGGAGCAATGGTCGACGAATCGACACTGACATCGAGGCGACCACGAAGCAGATCAGCACGAAGCTTTGTAGGGTTGGAAAAAGCTGCGCTGCTGTCCATCGATAAATTCCTGATTAACGGGGCCGCAGCCCCAGACGCCTGCGGATTGAGCAGGCAACACCGATTTCATTGACGTGAGGCTTCAACGAGCCACAACGATGACTGGGCGGTGCGCGAGATTTCGGTGGTGGTGTACGACCTTTCCGCACGGTCATGCGGCGCATCGATGCGGCAAGCCTGCAGAAAGGACATAAGCAGTGCGGACTTCACGGCGAAGTTCATGTTTTGCCCGTCCGGCACGGTGGACGTCACCATGCCGATCACCGCACCACCGTTATCGAATAACGGACTACCACTGGACCCCGGCTGAATCGGGGCCGTGAACTGGAACAGGCTGGCGTCATTGTGCAGGCCGAACAAACCGGAGATACCGCCCTGAGTCACCTGCAGCCCGCCGCCGGAAATGGACGCCAGTGGATAACCCAAGACCGCTACGGTATCACCCGGCTCACAGCCCTGCCCGTCCCGGAATGTAACCGGAGACAACGGCGGTGCACCTTGCACGCGCAGCAGCGCGATGTCGTTGCGACGGTCGATCACCACCGGCTCGGCCTTGTAACGACCCTCCAGTGAAGTGATATAGAACACGCCCATGTCTTCGATAACATGCGCACAGGTCATGACGTGCGCAGGACCGACCACAAACGCCGTACCCGTCGCCGACTCATGCCGAGGCGCGCTACCGGCCGTTCCGGACGGGCGGCGCGGATGACGGTCGTCGACCTCCAGCCCGATCTTGCGCCCGAACGCCGACAGCCCATACGCAGAACCTTCGCTCAGCGCACGGAATTTCCACTGTTCGTTACGCTTGTAGAACTCGCCGATGATGATCGCCGCTTCGCCGTTATCGCGCAGGTCCAGGCGGTGCTCGATGTCGCCATCCACCATGAGGTGCAGGCTGCCGATATCACGGACCGGCCCCATGGCCGCATACACGTAGACCATCAACAGCACGCGATCACTGCCGCTCGGGAGCCTGTCCAGCCTGAGCGTACAGCCGACATCCTGAGGGCCGCCGCTCCACTCCATCCAGTTCTGTTCCTGATGCAGCAGCGCCGGATCGCCCATAGGCTGGCGCTTGTCGTTGACCGCCAGCAAGGCGACAGCGGCGTATTCACCGAACACCGAAGATTGACCGCTCTCCAGGTTCCAGGAGCAGTGGGCGCCAGCTAAAGCAGTATTTGCACCTGGCGCAAGAAGCTTCATGCCCGATCCTCCCTGATAAGAGCGATTAGTGATAGCAAAAATCTATTATCGCGATCAAACCCAGGCCCGTACAGCGACCGTGATGGCCTTCACGCGGATATCTTCAAGCCAATGTGTTTCCGGTTCTTTCAAGCCGAGACGGCGGGTCGCAAAAATACCCGGCAGGTTAACGCCGGTTTCACGCACATAACCGATGCCGCCCGAGTAACGCGGGTTGATTTCCAGCAAGCGCGGCTTGCCGTCGGCATCGTCGCGGGTCTGCACATTGATCAGCCCGTCGCAGGCAAAATGCTCCGCTGCGCGCACCGCCAGTTGCACCGCTTCGCTGTCACGCTCGAAGGTCTGATTGAGCCCCACCTTGCGCCGTCCGACGAAGGCAACCGCCTTGCCGTGCTCGCAAACCATGTCCACCGAGCACTCACTGCCCGGCATATACGGCATCAGCAACATCGCCGGAACGTCATCGGACTGGCGATAAGCATCAAGGTACGCCTGAAAGGTGGTTTCACGAGCATCCGGGTTGGCGAAACAGCGAAAATCGTCGACATCGGTCTTGAAGCGCCAGAAACCGCGGCCATAAATCCCGACCACCGGTTTGATACACACCTCGCCATATACCGACAACGCTTCGTAAGCCGCCTGCAACTCCTCGGCATTGCTCGCGGCGATTCCCGGAATACACGCCAGCCCTGCCGCCTCGGCCGCTGCCGTGAAGCGGCTCTTGTCATCGACATCCATGAAAGTCTGCCGGGACGTTCCGCCTGTGACGAGGTCAAAACCCTCGGCAACAAAACGTGCACGCTGCGCTTCGTAAAAGCTGCCTATGCGCCCGGCGACGATAACCCTGACGCCCAGCGCCCGAGCGGTCTCCAGCACCCAGTCGATACGCTCTTCATTGTCGACCGGCTCTTGCAGTGCCACATGGGCCTGCCCGGTAATTTCGGAGCGCTGCTGGCGATGGGAGGCGATAATCTGCACTGACGCGGGCAATGCGTCGCGCGCGCCCATGATCACTTCACGCTGGCTGGACTGCCCTTCAAGGAACCAAATCATGTCAATCTCCGGGAGACAACGCCATCCGCAACGGCCTTGTCGAATTTTGTAATAACTGTTTTGCTTCGAAATGTTCGGATTAGGGCAAAGTCACGCAATTTTAAACAGAGGACGCTGGTATGAAGTGGCTTAAAAGGTCGATTTGGCTTGTGGTATTCGTTGCACTCGGGATCGGCGCATTAAGCCTCTATTACGTCCTGCCGCGCCATGATGTCGTGATGATCACCGGCGTGGAAGTCAAAAGAATGGACGCCGACGGCGTCATCAACGCCGAAAACCCGGCAGACGGCCCGACCCGCGACGTGTACTTCATCAACACCGAAGACCCGGACAGCAAAAAGGTCGTGGTCTACCGCAACGAAGACACCGGCTGGAGCTTCCCGTGGTACTTCAAATTCGACTCCGCCGACATCCAGGCCAAAGCCCAGGGCTACTCGCGTGACTCCCAACAGCTGGCGCTGATTCGTTATTACGGCTGGCGCATAACGATCCTGTCGATGTTTCCCAACGTGACCGAGGTTGAGGCGGTGACGAGTCGTGATCAGCCGTTTCCGATTTTTAATACGGTCTTTTTTGTGGTGGTGGGGTTGCTGGTGGTGATGGTGGTGGTTGGGGTGAGGAGGCGGTTTAAAGGGCGGGCGCGGGTTGATGGGGTGGTGAGGTAATTTTTCGTACTTTAGATACTGCGAAAAGCCCGGTCTATGATCGGGCTATATATGGAGCTGCTGGAACTTGCGGGCCGCAGAAAACGTCCATGGCACACGAAAGGCTGCGCCGCCTTCGATTAACAAAGCCTGCTCGGTAATTGAAGGCCACCACCTGACCAGGTTTTCTGCCTTGTTCCAGTAGGTCATTTTCCCCCATTGCCTGGCAAGGCAGAAAATGGGCATCCCACACTCCCGGAATGCCCGACGCTCAGCGTCTCCCTTGGAAAACTTGTCCTGAGACACGACCGCCCAACCGCCTTCTTTTTTGAGATGGGTCACCCAGTCAATATCAGCGGAGTTGGCAGGGAATCTTTCACGCAGCGATACCACTGAGTGACCTTCACTCTTTGTCAGCTCATTGAGCGCTCTGGCGATAGCGGGCGGCAGATTGTTATCGATCAAAAAATTCAAGCCGCGATCCTGTGCTCAAAATTGACTGCGGCTTCCACTGCTGCAGGCGGAATCTCATAAAGTAACGCTACACGCTTCGCGTTCTGGCCTTCAGCCAGATAAGAATGATAGATCGCTGCTGTGTCGATTCCCGTCGTTGCCAACACCGGTTTGCCAAAATTCCTTGCCGGGTCCAAAACAACTGCCTTGCTTCGCTTTAATGGATACCAGCGCTTTGCCGACTCTTCACCTGCGTAATCAATGCCCTCGTACAGAGAGGGCGTAATGACCTGCTTGAACGCGTATTGCCGCTTCACCAGATCCAGAAGCGCCTCATCACCCGTTTCATACAGAACGGTCGCGAAAATATCTCGTCCGTCAGTTTGAAAACGTCTGCACGTAAACGGGTAGAGCTGGCCGAACATTTCTCTGGCTTGTAACGAGGCGCTGCGGATCGCTTGCAAGCTGACGCCGTGCTGGCGAAACGCATGGACAAAGCGAATTTCCAGCAGGTCGTGGAAGCCGAGCAGCTTGTCGTCCAGAAATGCGACCTCTGGCGTCCAGAGGCCGGGGTGATCGACGCCTGCCGCGCTATAGCCGAACATCCATCTGCGAATGTCTTTCGCCGGAATGCCGGTGTATGAGGACGCTTCTGCTGGGGTGTATAGGCCCACACCGAGGAGGCGGCTGGGTGATGTAGTGGTGTTCATAGCTCCTCTCTTCATGTGTAGGGTAATCAGGAGAGTAATTCTGGGCTTGATTCGGATATCAATCAACGGACGTTTTGATAACCGAAGCGGATCAGGAAGTGACCTAATGCAAAAGCTGAAATTTCCTACGATGCCATCGTGATAACACCAAGTAATCGAATCAAAGCGCCCGCAACGAAGCACATCCGCCGGGGGCGCTATTGTTTAAAAGGTGAGTCTAACCTGAGTCTTAAGCAGGCTCAGGTCTTGTTGAACAGTTTGGGCAAACCCTTCGCTTTCAGTACAGCCTTGACGGATGGACGTGCTTCTACTCGCGCCACGAACGCTTGCAAAGCAGGTTGCGCTTCCAGCGAAATGCCAAAATTGACAGGCCAGCGTGTTACCGCGAACAGGTAGGTGTCGGCAACGCTGAAATCGTTACCCAGCAGGTAATCAAGACCATTCGCCAGCAGACCATTCAAGTAGGTTTGTTTGGCGATGACCGGGCGCTGGGCGTCGGTGGCATCCACCCCCTTCGCCAAATAGAAAAGCGGTGTCCAGGCCTTGTGATATTCAGCAGCCAGATAATTGAGTATCTCCTGCAGCCTTGCGCGCTCCAGCGTCCCGTTGGCTGGCACCAGCATTGGTACGAAGTGGTCACCCAGATATTGCCTTCAGTCAGAACAGCACCGCCATCCAACCCCAACGCAGGAACAGCCCTTTGGGGTTGATCGCGTAATAGTCATCGCCGGATTCAATCGTATGCTGCCGCAGATTGACCTTGACCAATTCGTGAGCGACACCCGCTTCGTGCAACACGATGTGAGCAGCAAGCGAACAGGAGCCAGGTGAGTAGTAAAGCTTCATAGGTGATTGTTCCGGTGGCTGAGAATGACCAGATCCTAGCACTCAGATAACTTTTTATAGCTGGTAACTTAAGGTTACTCTAGTTCTCCGGTTGCCGTTATGTAACCTGGTTACGCTCTGGAAACTCGCGATCCGACAAGGAAAACCCTGCCATGTCATTGAAAATGCGCAAAAGCAAGTCAACCATCCCGTCCCCGAATGCGCGATAGCGGCGTGCATGTGGCTCCTGAGCGGTGTCTGGACTCCAAATTTGCTGTGGAGTTAAAGTGGTGGGCCTCGGCGATTCGGCGAACTGCGCGTCGACATCCCCGGTATTTCGGCAAAGATACTGTCGGTAGGCTTGAAGAGGTGGGAGATAAAGGTGTGGTTGTTCGGACGGTGCTGGCGACTTCGCCACCTCCTGCGGAGTACAGTCTTTCGGAGTTGAAATTGGAGTTGCTGCCGGCGATTGCGAAGATTGAATATCGGTTGAGGTTGAAGCGGGGGAAGGACGTGGCAGATGGTGTGCGACTTGAGAATTAAATTCCGTTAGTTGCAAGCAACAGATACAGTCTTGAGTTTGAAATACTTGCCTGAAAAAAAAAGCAAAGAGAGAAGGCTCGACCAGCATAGATCGAAATTTTTCTCTGATTAATACTGAGAACTGCCCCCTACAAACTTATAGCAAAGACAATCCTGTGCTAACAGGCTATCTAAATCGGCCTCTTTAACGCTAACATTAAAGAGGCGCGATTAGCTGCATGTTGGAATTAGTTTTTCACGTAACCCTGTGTCAAACAACCACCGCTGTACTGCCAAGTAAGAACGTCGGTGTTACCAACCAAGCGGGTAGGGGTCAATATGCAGGTATCCGCAGCAGCAATGCCCTTGTAAGCATTAGGTGTACCGGTGATAACCGCTGTTGTAGCCGTAATACCAACGCTAGCCAAAGCACCTGGGGTGGCGGTTGGAAGAGTGATGCCTAATTTTGCTGCAGTATCGCATGCGGTGAGGTCAGTCGTCTGCGCATAGCAAACGGCGACGGCAGATTTAACGGCGTCCATAGCCAACACGACCTCTGTGTAAGCCGCTTTTCTGGTGTAATTCTGATATGCAGGCAGTGCCACCGCAGCCAGAATCCCGATGATCGCCACTACGATCATCAGCTCGATCAACGTAAAACCTTTTTGTGTTTTCATAGCTTACTTCTCCGAGGCGTCAGTTTTTAGTGCCTTGATCCACCTAAAGCACACGGCGTGCCAAAGTGCAATGCGTTGCGAACCATTTGGAAAGCCGTTATCCGTGGCATCAGGTTGCTCCGTAATCCGCAGAAACTGACAATTTACGTCACATCCCGCACTGCCATTTGGCAGCACCGCCCGACTGCGCTATAACCCACCCATTGTCTGTGTCTGGTGGTTTTATGACTGATGCTGTCCTCACTGGTTTGGCCAAGCAATTGGTCCTCGCCGAGCTCCTTACTGAACCTGTTGCGCAGCAAGCGTATCAACAGGCGCGCCGCGACAAGATTTCGTTGGTGAGCTATCTGGTTCAGAACAAGCTGGTCAAAAGCCTCACGCTGGCGGAATTGGCTTCTGATCAGTTCGGCGTGCCGTTCATGGACCTCGCCAGCCTGGACAAGGAAAGCCAGCCTAAAGGTCTAGTGAGTGAAAAGCTGGTTCGGCAGCATCACGCCCTGCCGCTCTGGCGACGAGGTAACAAGCTGTTCATTGGCATATCGGATCCGACCAATCATCAGGCTGTGACCGATATTCAGTTCAGTACTGGCCTAAACACCGAAGCGATTCTGGTCGAAGATGACAAGCTGACCACTGCGATAGATCGATTTTTTGACAGTGATAGCGGTCTGGGCAATCTGGAAGATGTCGATCTGGGTGTGGATATCGAACCGGCTGATGGTAAGGAAACGTCCCTCGCGACGCAGAATGACGCTGACGATGCCCCGGTGGTCCGTTTCGTCAACAAAATGCTGTTGGATGCCATCCGGTTAGGATCGTCCGATCTACATTTCGAGCCCTACGAAAAGATCTTTCGCGTGCGCCTGCGTACCGATGGCATTTTGCATGAGGTTGCCAGGCCGCCGATTCATCTGGCAAATCGTATTGCTGCACGCCTGAAAGTCATGGCGAGCCTCGACATTTCGGAACGGCGCAAACCACAGGACGGCCGGGTCAAGTTACGAATGTCCAAAACCAAAGCTATTGATTTTCGTATGAATACCTTGCCCACTCTATGGGGCGAGAAAATCGTGATGCGGATTCTCGACCCGACCAGCGCACAGATGGGCATCGATGCTCTGGGCTACGAGCCAGAGCAAAAAGCACTGTATCTGGAGGCGCTGAAACAGCCGCAGGGCATGATTCTAGTGACCGGCCCCACGGGTTCCGGCAAGACCGTTTCTCTGTATACCGGTCTGAATATCCTCAATACTGTGGACATCAATATATCCACGGCCGAAGACCCGGTAGAGATCAACCTAGAAGGTATCAATCAGGTCAACGTCAACCCGCGTCAGGGGCTAGACTTTTCTCAAGCATTGCGCGCGTTCCTGCGTCAAGATCCCGACGTGATAATGGTCGGTGAGATACGAGACTTGGAAACGGCAGAAATTGCCATCAAAGCCTCGCAGACCGGGCATATGGTGCTTTCCACACTGCACACCAACAGCGCAGCGGAAACGCTGACTCGACTGCATCATATGGGTGTCGCGGCATTCAACATTGCTACGGCAATCAACCTGATTATTGCGCAACGGCTGGCACGTAAGCTGTGCAGCCACTGCAAGAAAGAATTGGATATTCCTCGCGAGACACTTATTCAGGAAGGTTTTCCAGAAGAGAAAATCGGCAATTTCAAGATATACGGCCCGGTGGGCTGTGAGCACTGCAACGGGGGTTACCGAGGCAGGGTGGGCATTTACGAAGTGGTCAAGAAAACACCGGAACTGGAACGCATCATCATGGAAGAAGGCAACTCGCTGGAGATCTCTAGACAGATGCGCAAGGACGGTTTCAATGACCTTCGCACATCAGGGCTTTCGAAAGCCATGCAGGGCATCACCAGCCTTGAAGAAGTCAACCGCGTGACCAAGGATTAAACATGGCCAGCAAGGCAGTCAAAGTCATCGTTTACACATGGGAAGGCGTGGACAAAAAAGGCGTCAAACTTAGCGGAGAATTAAGCGGCCACAATCCGGCGCTTATCAAAGCACAATTGCGTAAACAGGGTGTCAACCCTACCAAGGTGCGCAAAAAAGCTGCCTCGATCTTCGGCAAGGGTAAAAAAATCAAGCCTCTAGACATCGCTTTTTTCTCTCGGCAAATGGCGACGATGATGAAAGCCGGAGTTCCGCTGCTACAGTCGTTCGATATTATCGGTGAGGGTGCAGAAAATCCGAATATGCGAGCGCTGGTAGGCTCACTCAAACAAGAAGTATCAGCAGGTAACAGTTTTGCAACGGCTTTGCGGCAAAAGCCCGAGTACTTTGATGATCTCTTTTGCAACCTCGTGGATGCGGGCGAGCAAGCTGGTGCTCTTGAGAGTCTGCTGGATCGAGTAGCAAGCTACAAAGAAAAGACAGAAAAGCTCAAAGCAAAAATAAAGAAAGCCATGACCTACCCCGCTGCTGTTTTAATCGTTGCACTTATTGTGTCCGGCATTCTATTAATTAAAGTAGTTCCGCAGTTTCAGTCAGTTTTTGCAGGCTTTGGTGCAGAACTCCCTACGTTCACATTGATGGTTATAAGTCTTTCAGAGATTGTGCAGAAATGGTGGCTGGCGATTGCAGGCATGTTTTTCTTCAGCATTTTCATATTCAAACGTGCTTATAATAAGTCTCAGAAATTTCGCGACAGCCTTGACCGTCTTTTGCTGAAAGTCCCCATCATTGGGCCGCTGATTTTTAAGTCATCAGTAGCGCGTTATGCCCGCACGCTCGCAACAACTTTTGCCGCTGGAGTTCCGCTAGTAGAGGCTCTCGACTCTGTCGCAGGGGCAACGGGCAACGTGGTGTTCAGAAACGCTGTGAACAAGGTTAAGCAAGACGTGTCCACCGGAATGCAGCTTAATTTCTCAATGCGCTCTACTGGAGTTTTTCCCAGTTTAGCAATTCAGATGACTGCCATTGGAGAAGAGTCTGGTGCGTTGGATAATATGTTGGATAAGGTCGCAACTTATTATGAGGATGAGGTCGACAATATGGTAGACAGTCTGACCAGCCTTATGGAACCTATGATTATGGCCGTTCTCGGTGTGGTAGTGGGCGGATTGGTCATAGCAATGTACTTACCGATTTTCAAGCTCGGAGACGTTGTCTGAAATGCCTCTCCTCGACCTACTGGCCAGCTCCCCCCTGGCCTTCGTCACCACCTGCTGCATCCTCGGCCTCATCATCGGAAGCTTCCTCAACGTGGTCGTCTACCGCCTGCCACTAATGATGGAGCGCGACTGGAAAGCCCAATCCCGCGAAATGCTCGGCCTGCCCGCCGAACCCGATCAGCCTGCCTTCAACCTGAACCGCCCCCGCTCCAGTTGCCCGCACTGCGCGCACAAAATCCGCCCGTGGGAAAATCTGCCGGTCATCAGCTATCTGCTGCTGCGCGGTAAATGCTCGCAGTGCAAAGCGCCGATCAGCAAACGCTACCCGCTGGTCGAGCTGACCTGCGCAGTGTTATCAGCCTACGTCGCCTGGCATTTCGGCTACGGCTGGCAGGCGCCGGCGATGCTGGTGTTGAGCTGGGGGCTGCTGGCGATGAGTCTGATCGACGCTGATCACCAGCTGTTACCTGATTCTCTGGTGCTGCCATTGCTGTGGCTGGGCCTGATCGTCAACGCTTTCGGGCTGTTCACCTCGCTGAATGATGCGCTATGGGGAGCGGTGGCCGGCTATCTGGCGCTGTGGTCGGTGTTCTGGCTGTTCAAGCTGGTGACCGGCAAGGAAGGCATGGGTTATGGCGACTTCAAGTTGCTGGCCATGCTTGGCGCGTGGGGCGGCTGGCAGATTCTACCGTTGACCATCCTGCTGTCGTCGCTGGTGGGCGCGGTGCTGGGGGTGATCATGATGCGTGTGCGCAGGGTCGAAAGCGGTACGCCGATCCCCTTTGGTCCTTATCTGGCCATTGCGGGGTGGATCGCTTTGCTCTGGGGTGGTCAAATAACCGACTCTTACATGCAGTTTGCCGGTTTCAGATGACTCACCCCGATCAAAAACCCTGGATTCTTGGCCTGACTGGCGGCATTGGTAGCGGTAAAAGTGCAGCGGCACAGTGCTTTATCGACCTTGGCATCGACACCGTGGATGCCGACCACGCCGCCCGCTGGGTGGTCGAACCGGGGCGCCCGGCGCTGGAACAGATAGCCGCGCATTTCGGCAAGGGCGTGTTGCAGGCCAGCGGCGAGCTGGATCGTGGCGCGCTGCGCAAGCTGATCTTCGAAAACCCCGAGCAGCGGCGCTGGCTGGAAGCGCTGCTGCATCCGTTGATCAATCAGGAAATCGTCAGCCATCTGGCCAAGGCCAAATCGCCGTATGCCATTCTGGTCTCGCCACTGCTGGTCGAGTCCGGGCAATACCGCATGGTTCAGCGGCTGCTGGTGATCGATGCTCCGGCGCACCTGCAGATAGAACGCACCATGCTGCGCGACAGCTCCAGCCAGGAGCAGGTCGAAGCCATTCTCAAGGTGCAGATCCAACGTGAAGACCGCCTGCGTCATGCTGACGATGTGCTGGTCAACGACCGCGACCCTGACTGGCTGATCAGCGAGGTCGAGCGGCTGCACCACTTTTACCTTACTTTGCGTGGAGGCCAATCATGAGCCAACCAATGACCGTTCAATGCCCAACCTGCGACGCCCCTGTGGAATGGAGCGCGGCCAGTCCAAGCCGCCCGTTCTGCTCAGAACGCTGCAAACTGATCGACCTGGGAGCCTGGGCTTCTGAAGAGCATGCGATTCCGGTGAGTCCGGATGCTGAGGATGAGTTGTTCTCAGGTGATCTGGAGGCTCCGCATCGGGGGCATTGATCGACACGGTCCCAGACAACTCTCTTCTTGCCAACGGACGAGTGACTAGAGCGACGATCCGAGTTGCACACGAAGGCTGTCTCACAGTCGCCTGACTCCAAGCGGCTGTGGTCAGCCTCTCGAGGGTATATTCACCCGCCCCCTTTTCTTGCCCCCAGAAACAGCAATCAGAATATCTCGTGCAGACCAAACCCAGCCGCCCAGCAAAAGACAGGGAATCAGTATGGAAAAGAATTGATGAAAGTCAGAAAAAGGTCTCTTGGCAACCCCCACTCCAACAATCCCCAGAATAAAAAGACAGAAAAATAAATAACCGAGCATTCTAAAAAATAAACAAATAACGTTTGAAAAACTTATACTCTCCACCCACACCACACCCCGTCGTGAGAAAAATGTACTCCAACAAGCGTGACATACTGTTGACCACCCAAAGCACGTAAACTGATAGACCGATATCTGAACTCCCGCGTCAAGAAAAATCCAAGCATACATGGCGTCCATTATCTCACCCGTAGCTCTTAAATGCCCAGTCACATAATAGAGACCTATACCGCCCAACACGTAAACCACCAAACCCAAAATAAACACTGCCAGGTTCCTGCTTCAGGATAATTTTACCTTCACTGCCACATCAGCCTTTTCAGCCCCACATGACGCTTCTACCAGCGCGCTAATAAACTGCGCAAAAAAGTCTATTTCAGGTAGTTACCAATAGCAACGCTCTTGCTTCTACAAACCTCGTGCGACAGTCTGTCTCCATCGATAGTCTTCCCGAGATCCATCTCCTCGACAACCTTACGTATTGCGTCTTTGTAGACCTTGCTGTCAGGATTTATGCTAGACGCGCATTTCATCAAGGCATAGCTAATCACTGAATTTTTCGAAACGCCCAAACCTTTCCCATAGATTAAGCTGAGGTTCGCGAAAGCGGCGGCGTCGTCCTGCTCCGCTGCCTTCCAGTACCAATCCATAGCTTTCGGGTAATCCTGGGGAACACCATAGCCATGTTTGTACATGTTGCCTAACTCGTTTTCCGCATAGGCAATTCGCTCCGCAGAGAGCGCACGAAAATACAGCAGCGCTTCTGCATAGTTACGTTCGACACCACGCCCCTCTTTCAGCATGCGCGCAAGCTGATACTGGGCACGCGGCATATTTTGAGCAGCCGCTAATCGGTACCACTTTGCAGCTGCGGCGTTATCAACAGCACCGCCACGGCCCGATTCAAAAAGACTTGCAAGATCCGCCTGCGCAACGGCAAGCCCTTGAGTAGCTGCGAGCCCAAGCCAATAACGAGCCTCTGTGTAGTCCGTCGCCACTCCTTTGCCAACGATAGAAAAATACCCAATCTTGTACTGCGCAGGGGCATAGTCAGCTGAAGCGCTACGCCTATACCAGGCAAGGGCGCTTTTATAATCCTGTTCTACACCTGCGCCATACTCATAGGCTTGGCCCAGCGCCAGTTGACCGACAGGGTCGTTTCCCGCAGCGGATTTTTCATACCATTTAAATGCCTCACGCTCATCTCTCTCGACGCCCTTTCCGTCCGCGAGGCTTTTAGCCAGGTTTCGTTGCGCAAGGGTGTCGCCCTTCTCGGCTGCCAATTTGAGAAAGCGAAAACCTTTGGCCGCATCACGGTCGACACCACGACCTTCGATGTATCCCACGCCCAGAATATTCAACGCCTCGGCATCACCGCTGTCAGCGGCACGCTGTATGAAGTCTACCGCTGACGCTTCATCTTTTTCTACGCCTCTTCCTTCGCCAAGCATAAGTGCGTATCGGGACTGCGCAGCAGGCAAACCTTGTTCCGCAGCGACCTTATAAAACTCAGCAGCCTTTGCTAGATTTACAGCTGTGCCAACACCGTTTTCGTAAAAAAAACCTAACCTGTATTGAGCCAGCACCAGCCGTTGTTGTGCGGCGGCAGAGATATTCTCAAAGGCCTTTATCGCATCTTTGGAGACACCTTTACCCTCCTCATACTGCAACCCGATGTAGTACTCGGCCTGAGCATTGCCTTTTGCAGCCTCTTTTTGGAAGAGAGAAAATGCTTGCTGATACAGTCCTTGACTGTACGCATCCAGGCCCTTCTGCATTGATGCCAATGCACTCGTTGAAAGACAAAAGAACAAAAAGCCGGCGAAGAGTGCATCAGCTTTCAATATCCGCTTCCTGAATACATGTTTAGAGACCCTCATCACCCGCCACATTCGCCCGCAGGCATTTGGCGTTGAACAGGCACAGAACGCTTGTGCGTAGGTAAAAATGCAGATCAAGATCGCCCGACCCAGAGAGAAAAATAGCTTCATTTACGATCCATGTGAGAAGAAACCCTGAGTACCATTTGACTGGCTTTTCATGCCTTCGGCGCTGGACAGAAAAGCTTTAGGCGACTGAATGGAAATCTACCACGCGCTATACACACGGCAAAAAAATTGAAAGCGGCACAGTCTATTTTCATAGCCATCGCCTTGAGCGGTGAGCAAGCGCCTTATAAATGCTCGACCCCAGATCAGGCAGGTTTATCTAACCCATGCTTTGATCCCAACCTGAATCTGCCCTAACGCAGTACATGTATAAGCAAGTGCGCAAGCACGCCGTCAAGACTGAGGCTTCTCCAACGCAGCCCTCAACGCATCCGCACTGCCAAACTGCTGCTGACTGACCAACTGCCCGTCGCGCAACTGTAACCACAGCACTTTATCGTCATCGCCTGCGTACTGCGGCACGATGCGCGCTTCTCGATCAAGCATTACGCGATAGCTGTAATCCCGCATTTTGGGGATGGCGAACATTTTGGCGATGAGGGTCGGCATTTTCTGGATGTCAGCGACGAACACCGTCTGGCGCGATTCCAGAAAGCCTTTGGGCTTGTTCTGAAGGGCGGCATTGACCAGCTTGGCGGCGTCCATGCTGCGTGCGACGAGCAGGGTTTGCGTGTGGTTATTCAACGTATAGGGCTGGTCGTATTGATCAAGCAACGTCCAGGAGGATAGACGTTCGTCGACTTGCAGAGCGTTGGCGGTGAGGGGCAGCAAGGCCAGCAGCAGGATGGGCAGGAGCTTCACAGATCGATCCTCGATAAAAGCAGCGCCTGCGAGCATTTATGGCAGGCAATCAAAAAATGAATTGCCAGTCTACACCCCGGCATTCACTCTTCCAGTCATGGCAACTTGAACGCTAAGCTAGCCCCCTATGGATGACTCAGACTACCTGCGCCTGTTGACGATCCAGGCCGAACAAGCCAACGCCTTTCTGTCCAATGCGCGGAAGTGGGAGCGTGAGCGTTGGGTTTGTCAGCGGTTGTTGCAGGGGCTGAACATTGCGCATCGCAATGAGGACTTCACCCCCGCCAGTCAGGAGCCGCCCGATGTGCTGTTTCGTGACGGGCGTTTCGAGGTGTTTTTCGTACTCGACGAGGGGCGGCGTCTCAATGACGAGTGGCGCGAGGAACTGGCGCGACGACGAAGCGCGTTCTCGTTGAGCCAGCTGGTACGTCGGGAAGCCAAGCCCAAGCGGATTCCTGCCTCTGAACTGCTGCACCGACTCGCCCCTACCCTGCGCAAGAAATCCACCAACTATCGCGAACGCGGCATTGATCTGGGCGGGCTGGATATCATCGCCTTCGCCAGTCTCAAGCGTGAGGTTCTGGACCTCAACAGTCACTTTCCGCCGCCGACCGAGTACCTGCGTCAGGGCTGGCGTTCGTTGTCGCTGGTGGGGCCGACCTTCGCTCGGGTATTGTTCGCGCATCCGGGCGCTCCGGATTTTCTGCGTACCAATCTGGGGCGCAGTGTCGTTTTCGATGTTGGAATCAGTTTATGAGCCCCTTGCAGGAACTGCTGGCCGATGTGCCTCAACAAGGTCGCGTGCGCTGGATAGGCGTGCGCCCGCAGTCGCGGGTCGAGATGATCGAGCTGGATGCAGTGGAGGCGCGTCGCGAAGCGGGTCTGACCGGCGACCATTCACGGCCTGGCCCGCGTAATGCGCGGCAGGTGACGTTGATTCAGTGGGAACATCTGGCCGTGATTGGCTCGTTGCTGGGCCGTGCGGCGGATAACCCTGTCGTGCCGCAGGACTTGCGGCGCAATCTGGTGATCAGTGGCATCAACCTGTTCAGCCTGAAGAATCGACGTTTCAGAATAGGTCAGGCTATTTTCGAAACCACCGGCTGGTGTCAGCCTTGTGCGCGGCTTGAGCAGCGCCTCGGCCACGGCACCTTTCAAGCGGTGCGCGGGCATGGTGGAATTACTGCGCGAGTGTTACAAAGCGGAATCATCCGCCTGGATGACACGCTGCAGGTCGAGCCGCTCGAAGTCACCGATCCCTGGCCCCCTGCCCGCCAGCACGCCTGAGACGACGGATAAATTGAGCAGCCCTCTGAACCCGGAACCGCAAAGGTGTGTCGAAGAGTACCTTCAGGCAAACCGCTATCCAGTCGAGCGCAGGCCGCTACTGATTCCGGTATTGCCGTGATGAACCTGTTATCGAGCCTTCTGACGCTATGAGCTGCCTTGCGCTCGCGAAGATCGAGCTCCCCCCGAATTCCTTAAACCTTCCGAGTAATCCTTATGACGCATCGTATTGTTATCGTTGGCGGAGGCGCTGGCGGTCTGGAGCTGGCTACCAGTCTGGGCAAGACCCTGGGCAAGAAAGGCACGGCCAGTGTCACGCTGGTCGACGCCAACCTGACGCATATCTGGAAACCGCTGTTGCACGAAGTGGCTGCCGGTTCGCTCAACTCGTATGAGGACGAGCTGAACTACGTCGCTCAGGCCAAGTGGAACAACTTTCAGTTCCAGCTCGGGCGCATGACCGGCCTGGACCGCGCCAGCCGTCAGATTCATCTGGCCGAGACGCTGGATGAAAACGGCGCAGAACTGGTTCCGGCGCGCAGCCTGGGTTACGACTCACTGGTGATCGCGGTGGGCAGCACCACCAACGACTTCGGCACCAAGGGCGCAGCAGAGCACTGCCTGTTTCTCGACAGCCGCAAGCAGGCCGAACGTTTTCACCAGCAACTGCTCAACCACTACCTGCGCGCCCACGCCGGTCAGGCCGACAGCGCGCAGGAAATTACCGTGGCCATCGTGGGCGCTGGCGCCACCGGTGTCGAGCTGGCGGCAGAGCTGCACAACGCGGCGCATGAGCTGGCAGCTTACGGGCTGGGCCAGATCAAACCGGAAAACCTGCGTATCACGGTGATCGAAGCCGGGCCACGGGTGTTGCCTGCGCTGCCAGAACGCATCGGCGCGCCGGTCCACAAGACCCTGGAAAAGCTCGGTGTGACGGTACTGACCAACGCAGCAGTCAGTGAAGTGACCGCTGATGGTTTGATCACGGCTACCGGGCAGCTCATCCCGGCCAGTTTGAAAGTCTGGGCGGCAGGTATTCGTGCCCCGGCGTTTCTGCATGAACTGGATGGCCTGGAAAGCAACCGGATCAATCAGTTGCAAGTGCTGCCGACGCTGCAAACCACCCGTGACGAGAATATCTTCGCGTTCGGCGACTGCGCAGCCTGCCCGCAAAAAGGCACCGACCGCAACGTCCCGCCCCGCGCCCAGGCTGCTCACCAGCAGGCGTCACTCCTGGCCAAATCGCTGCGCCTGCGGATCGAAGGCAAGACACTGCCGGAATACACCTACAAGGACTACGGGTCACTGATCTCGCTGTCGAGCTTCTCGGCAGTCGGCAATCTGATGGGTAACCTGATGGGCAGCGTGATGCTTGAAGGCTGGCTGGCGCGGATGTTTTATGTATCGCTGTACCGCATGCACCAGATGGCGCTGTACGGCACCTTCCGCACCCTGATGCTGATGCTGGGCAGCAAGATCGGCAAAGGCACCGAGCCGCGAATGAAGCTGCACTAACAGCCCGCGCCGGGCTTATTGCCATACCGGCGCTGGAGCGTACGCAGCGATAGCCTCGACTATCGTGCGACGCTCCGCGTCGGCATGCCGCTCTGGACGCTCTGCGTCCTCTTGCGATGCAGAGCGTCGCGAAATGCATTCCACAGCGCTCAGCGTTTTATACAAGTCTGCTTTAGATTCTGGCCGGAGGCCGTGGGAGCGGACGGGCGACGCTTCGCTTGTTCGCGAAGACAGTGTTTCAGGCGACGCATTTTCGGCGATTATGCCGGCCCTTTCGCGAACAAGTTCGCTCCCACGTCCTGCGGGCAGAAGCCTGAAAACCCACTTCCGACGCTGACTTGCAGCGTTCTGAATACCCGCTATTTTTAAAGTGATCGGGCTCTACACGCAGTGATCAGACGGAAGGCACCCGCACAGGTATAAAGTTCGTCTACGCCACGCAGATAACTAGGGAGTCGTGTATCACGCTGCACTGTTCAGGGATCGAACCCATATGTCGAATCAATTCAGCAGTACTCCTGCGCAAAGCCATCCACGCTTTATCTGGTTTCCCCTGATTCCTGTCATACCTGCCGTTGCCTGGATACTGACGCAATCGGGTACGCGCCCTGCCGAACTGGTTGCGTGCGCTGCCCTTGTTGCCATTGGCGTTGGCGCTGCTTTCTGGGCTGCTCAGTCACAACGTAATGAAGTGCGTCGCGCCGTGACTCAAGCGCTGGACCATCATCAGGCGCACAGCGGGCAAAGCGCCGCGACGGCCACCAGTACCCAACTCAATGAAATCTTCCTCGGTGCCATGCCGATCTGGGCCAAACAGGTTGAAAGCTCACGTCAGCAGACCGAAACCGCCATCGTCGAGCTGAGCAGCCGTTTCATGGGGATTTCCGAGCGTTTGCAGGAAACCGTGCAGGCCTCGCAACACGCTGCCGGCGAACTCGACGGTCAGAACGCCGATGGTGCGTTGAAAGTCCTGTCCCAGAGCGACAGCGAGCTGAGCCAGGTAATCGACTCCCTCAAGGCCACCCAGGCCAGCCGCGACCAGACGCTGTCTCAGGTTCGCAGCCTGACCGCCTACACTGGCGAATTGCGCACCATGGCCGCGGACGTTGCCGCCATTGCTGCACAGACCAACCTGCTAGCCCTCAACGCCGCCATCGAAGCCGCACGCGCAGGCGAAGCAGGCCGAGGTTTCGCCGTGGTAGCCGACGCGGTGCGCAGCCTGTCGAGCAAGTCCAGCGAAACCGGTCAGCAGATGTCCGCCAAGGTCGACATCATCAACAACGCCATCACGCAACTGGTGCAGGCCGCCTCCAGCGGTGCCGACCAGGACAGCCATTCGGTGGCGGCTTCCGAGCAAAGTATCCAGAACGTACTGGAGCGCTTCCAGAGCATTACAGGTCGCCTGGCCGAATCCGCAGACCTGCTCAAGCAGGAAAGCTACGGGATTCGCGACGAAATGACCGAGGTGCTCGTAAACCTGCAGTTTCAGGATCGGGTCAGCCAGATCCTGACCCACGTACGCGACAACATCGACTCTTTGCATGCGCACTTGCTGCAGGCCAGCCAGTCTCCCGATCAGGCCGTCGCCATCGACGCACGGCAATGGCTGGCGCGTATGGAGTCCACCTACGCGACCGACGAGCAACGCCGTACTCACCACGGTGAATCGGCTGCCCAGCAGAATTCGCAGGAAATCACATTTTTCTAGGAGTAGATCATGGCTAAGAGTGTTTTGGTGGTCGACGATTCAAGCAGTGTCCGGCAGGTGGTCGGCATCGCGTTGAAAAGTGCCGGATACGACGTTATCGAAGCCTGCGACGGCAAAGATGCACTGGGCAAGCTGACCGGGCAGAAAGTGCACCTGATCATCAGCGACGTGAACATGCCGAATATGGATGGCATCACGTTCGTCAAGGAAGTGAAGAAGCTGGCCAGTTACAAATTCACGCCGATCATCATGCTGACCACCGAGTCTCAGGAATCGAAAAAAGCTGAAGGTCAGGCTGCCGGCGCAAAAGCGTGGGTCGTCAAACCGTTCCAGCCAGCACAAATGCTGGCGGCTGTTTCCAAGCTGATCCTGCCCTGAGACCCCGGTCCCTGGAGGCCAGCATGCCGACGCCAGACGAGAGTGCCACCGACACTGCACGCGTGCAGATAGATGGCGAGCTGACGATTTACACCGTGACCGAACTTGCTGCCCGACTGCTGCCACAGATCGGCGCTGCGGCACGTCTGGAGGTGGACCTTTCGCAGGTCACCGAGATGGACGGTGCGGGCCTGCAATTGCTGGCGGTCATCCAGCGAGAAGCCGGCAAGACCGGGACTTCGCTGCATTTGACCGGGCAAAGCAAAGCGGTCAGCGAAACCTTCGAGTTATGTAATCCGGGTGTCGTGCTGTAGCGCGTCCATTTGCAGTACTGCCCAGTGATCGATCAAGGAAGTCACCGTGAGTATTAATCTCGATCAGGCACAGCAAACGTTCATCGTTGAAGCGCGTGAGCTTTTGCAGGCTATGGAAGAATCCCTCCTGCAGCTCGAAGGCGAACCCGGCGATCAGGATGCGATTGGCGCAGTTTTCCGCGCAGCGCACACTATCAAAGGCTCGGCGGGACTGTTCGGGCTGACGCCCATCGTCAGTTTTACTCACATCGTCGAAGACGTGCTGGATCGTCTGCGTGAGGGCAGTGTTTCGGTTGACGCGAGGCTGATCGCGGTGCTGCTCAAATCCGGCGATCACATGCTTGAGTTGATCGACGTGGTGGCCAGCCGTGGCGAGCAATTGCAGGCACCTGCTCTGGAACGCGAAGCGGCATTGCGCCAGGCATTACAGGTCTATCAGGCCCCCGCCAATGCCCAGCCTGCCGACGATGCGCGAGCGCCGGACGTGATCGATGAGCCGCCGGCCGAAGGGTTATGGCATATCTCGCTGCGTTTTGGCGTGGATGTGTTTCGTAATGGTATGGACCCGCTGTCGTTCCTGCGCTACCTCAATACCCTGGGGCAGATGGTTCAGGTCACGACGGTAACCGACAGCATTCCGGCAGTGGAAGCGTGGGACCCGGAATCCTGTCATCTGGGTTTCGAGATCGATTTCCGCTCTTCTGCCGGGCACGCCGCGATCAATGAAGTCTTCGATTTTGTACGTGAAGACTGTGCCGTAGAAATAACCCTCATAAACGAGCCCGCAGACGGCATCGAGCCAACCGGTACAGAACTGGTCTCGCAGACCGGACACAGCCCTGCGGTTGCCAGCGGCGAACTGCTGGGCGATCAGCGTGCTGTGCCGCGCACGCCCGCTACGGCTACGGCAGTAGAACGCCCACCCTCTTCGGGCAGCGAACAGAAAAGCAAGGACGGCCGTTATGTGCGCGTCAACGCTGACAAACTTGATGAACTGATCAACCTGGTCGGCGAGCTGGTCATTGCCAGCGCCGGTGCCAATCTGCTGGCCCGTTCGTGTGACAACGACCCGCTTCAGGAAGCCAGTTCGACCGTTTCAGGCCTGGTCGAGCAAATTCTGGACGGTGCGTTGCACCTGCGCATGATCCCCATAGGCGACACGTTCAATCGTTTCCGCCGCGTGGTGCGCGATGTCAGCCAGGAACTGGGCAAGGACATCGACCTGATTATCAACGGTGCGGAAACCGAACTGGACAAGACCGTCGTCGAAAAGATCGGCGACCCGCTCATGCACCTGCTGCGCAACTCCATGGACCACGGCATCGAAAGCGCCGAAGCGCGCCGTGCGGCAGGCAAACCGGCCAAAGGCCATTTGAGCCTCAATGCGTACCATGACTCGGGCAGCATCGTCATTGAGATCGCCGATGACGGTGCCGGACTCAACCGCGAGCGAATCCTCGACAAAGCCCAGCAACGCGGGCTGGTGGCAGCTGGCGCAAGCCTCACTGATCAGGAAATCTACAACCTGATCTTCGAACCCGGTTTTTCCACCGCCGAGGCCGTCACCAACCTGTCGGGGCGTGGTGTCGGCATGGACGTGGTCAAGCGCAATATCACCTTGCTGCGCGGCACCGTAGACCTGGACAGCCAGCCCGGTGAGGGCACCATCGTGCGCATTCGCCTGCCGCTGACGCTGGCAATCATCAACGGTTTTCTGGTCGGCATCGATCAATCGACTTACGTCATCCCGCTGGACATGGTGCAGGAATGCATCGAACTGGACGAACAGAATCGTCACCTGACCCGGGACAGCGGCTATCTGGACCTGCGTGGCGAAGTGCTGCCGCTGGTCTACCTGCGCGACCATTTCAATCATGAAGGCCCGGCCGCGCGTCGCCAGAACGTCGTGGTGGTGCGTTACGCCGAACATAAGGCCGGGCTGGTGGTAGATGACCTGCTGGGCGAGTTTCAGACGGTCATCAAACCTCTGGGCAAGCTGTTCGGCGCACTGCGCGGTATCAGCGGCTCGACGATTCTGGGCAGCGGAGCAGTGGCGTTGATTCTCGACATCCCGGCTCTGCTCAACCAGATCGTACAGATGGAAGCCCGCTCGACCCAGGCGCCTCAATCCCTTTTGCCCACTTCTCGCTGACGGATTCGCAATTCCCAAGGAGTTACTTCAATGAAATGGTTCTACGATCTGAAGATTTCCACCAAGCTGATTACCTCGTTTCTGGTGGTTCTGGCGTTGACCGCAGCCATGGGAGTTTTTGCCATCATCCAGCTCGGCCAGGTCAACCAGGCCGCTCAGGACATCAAGGAAAACTGGATGCCGTCCATGCGTGCGGCGTCAGGCATGCGCTTTTATGCAGCTAACTTCCGGCTGAAGGAAAACCGCCACATTGCTGCCGACACTGCCCAGGAAAAGACGCAGATGGAGCAGGAAGCTGCAGAGTCCCGCAAACAGTTTGAAACGCGACTGGCCACCTACGACAAGCTGATCATCAGCGATCAGGACCGGCAGATGTTCAGTGCCGTAAGTGCCTCGTGGTCCGCCTACCTGAAAGTCAGCAACGACCTGTTCGAGCTTTCCCGGCAGGGCCAGGAAACCGAAGCGCGTGCATTGCTGCGCGGTGAGTCCAAACTGCACTTCGACGAAGTGACCAACCAGTTGCAAAAAATGGTCGAGCTCAACGACGCCGGGGCAACCGCCGCCGGAGAAAAGGGCACGAGCCTGTACGAAAGCGCGCGCATCTCGATCATCGCCGTACTGGTTGCAGCCTTGTTGGTCGGCCTGGGGCTGGCACTGTTCATTGCACGGATCATTTCCCGCCCGCTCAAAGAAGCAGCGACTGCCGCCGAGCAACTGGCAGAGGGCAATCTCAACGCGCACATCGGTCACGGCTCCAGGGACGAGACCGGCATGGTGCTGAACGCCATGCGCAATATGGTCGGCAAGCTGTCGCATATTATCGGCGAAGTACGCAATGCCGCCGATAACCTGGCCAGCGCCTCGGAAGAAGTCAGCGCTACCGCGCAGTCGATGAGTCAGGCCACCAGCGAACAGGCCGCCAGCGTCGAAGAGACCAGCGCATCGGTCGAGCAGATGAGTGCCAGCATCAACCAGAACACCGAGAACGCCAAAGTCACCGATGGCATGGCCAGCAAGGCCGCCAAGGAAGCCACCGATGGCGGCGAATCGGTACAGCAGACCGTGGTCGCGATGAAGAAAATCGCACAACGCATCAGCATCATCGACGACATCGCTTACCAGACCAACCTGCTCGCCCTCAACGCGGCCATCGAAGCGGCCCGTGCGGGCGAGCACGGCAAGGGTTTCGCGGTAGTGGCCGCCGAGGTGCGCAAGCTGGCTGAGCGCAGTCAGGTCGCCGCCCAGGAAATTGGCGAGCTGTCTTCGAGCAGCGTGGAAATGGCCGAGAAGGCGGGCAAGCTACTGGACGAAATGGTCCCGTCGATCAACAAGACCTCTGACCTTGTGCAGGAAATCAGCGCAGCGTCGGAAGAACAGGCGGCCGGTGTGGCGCAGATCAATACCGCCATGACCCAACTCAACCAGGTTACCCAGCAAAATGCCTCGAGCAGCGAAGAATTGGCCGCTACCGCTGAAGAAATGAGCAGTCAGGCCGAACAACTGCAACAGGCCATGAGCTTCTTCACCCTTGATGCGTCGCCAAGGGGCGTCCCACAAGGCGGCCCTGTCGACAGCCGCAGCAGCCCGAACCGCCAGCCGTCGCGTCCGCCGCAACAGGCTCCGCGCAAGGCATTTGCGCAAAGCATGGGAGCCCCGGACGAATCGGAATTCACCCGGTTCTGATTGCCGGCTTCGTTAGCGATTCAAAGGGAGAACGACATGGGCTCATTGGTCACGACTCGGCAGACCGCCCCGGCGGTCGAAGAAGAGGCGCAGTACCTGACTTTCATGCTCGGTGGCGAGATGTTCGCCATCGGCATTCTGGGCATCAAGGAAATCATCGAGTACGGCAGCCTGACGGTGGTGCCGATGATGCCCGCCTTCGTGCGCGGGGTGATCAATCTGCGCGGCGCGGTGGTGCCCGTGGTTGATCTGTCGGCGCGCTTCGGGCGACAGAACTCGGACATCACACGACGCTCGTGCGTGATCATCATCGAGGCCAACAGCGAGGACGGCCAGCCCCAGGACATCGGCCTGTTGGTCGATAACGTCTCGGCAGTGCTGGAAATACCGGCCTCGCAGATCGAACCGCCACCGAACTTCGGTGCGCGCATTCGTGCCGACTTCATCAGCGGCATGGCCAAGGTCGACGGCAAGTTCGTGATCGTCCTTGAGGTCGATCGCGTGTTGTCCATCGATGAAATGTCCAGCCTGGCAGAGGCTGGCCAGTCACTGCCGCCCGACACCGACGCGACGTGAGGCCTGCACATGCCTGATACAGCGTCGCTCACCGATCGCGAGTTCGGCCAGTTCCAGGCCTGGCTGTACAACGCTGCGGGCATCAAACTGACGCTGGCCAAGAAAGCACTGGTGGCAGGCCGTCTGTTCAAGCGCCTCAAGCACTACCGGCTGGACAACTATGGCGAGTATTTCAAGCTGATCATGGGCGACCAGCGCAATGGCGAGCTGCAAGTGGCGCTCGACCTGCTGACCACCAACGAAACGTACTTCTTTCGCGAGCCCAAGCACTTTGACTTCCTGCGCCAGCAGGTCCTGCCCAAAGTGACGCCGGGCAAGGTGTTTCGGATCTGGAGCGCCGCCAGCTCTTCCGGCGAAGAGCCTTACAGCCTGGCCATGACGCTGGCGGAACATCTGGGCACCACCCCCTGGGAAGTGGTCGGTTCGGACATCAGCACTCGCGTGCTGAGCAAGGCGCGCAGCGGGCACTATCCCATGGAGCGCACCGAAACCCTGCCGCAACCGTTGTTGTTCAAATATTGCCTGAAGGGCATTGGGCGACAGGAAGGCACCTTTCTGATCGACAAGTCGTTGCGCAGCCGGGTCAGCTTCGTGCAGGTCAACCTCAATGACACCCTGCCCGATCTGGGTGAATTCGACGTGATCTTTCTGCGCAACGTAATGATTTATTTCGATCAGGAAACCAAGAGTAAAGTCGTTGCGCGATTGCTGCCGCGTCTCAAGTCAGGGGGTTATTTCATCATCAGCCATTCGGAGAGCCTCAACGGCATAAACGACACGCTGAAACTCATCTCCCCTTCGATCTACCGCAAACCATGAACACGCCGGTCGGCGTTGCCGAGATAGTCCTGGCTCCCGGAGAAGTGGTCTTCCAGACTCGACCGGTGCGCCTGCGCACGCTGTTGGGCTCATGTGTTGCGATCACGTTCTGGCACCCGTGGCGGCGTATCGGCGGGATGTGCCACTTCATGTTGCCGGGGCGCATTCGCAAGCATCAACCACTGGACGGCAAGTACGGTGATGAAGCGATGGAAATGCTTATCCGCCATGCGCTGGCCAGCGGCACGTTGCCGGAGGAGTATCAGGTCAAGCTGTTCGGCGGCGGCGAGATGTTTCCTGCACAGCGTCAGGATCAGCAGATGCAGAACGTCGCGGATCGCAATATCCATGCGGCGCTGGAACTGGCCGACCGGCACCGTCTGAAGCTGACGGCTCAGGACTTGGGCAGCACTGGTCATCGCAACATCATTTTCGACCTGTGGAACGGAAACGTATGGGTCAGGCACCAACCAATGGAAGCAATTGAAAAAGATGCCAAACAAAAAAATCAGCGTATTGCTGGTCGATGATTCGGCCGTCGTTCGCCAGGTACTCGTGGCAATTCTCAACGACACCCCCGATATTCATGTGATGGGCGCGGCGTCGGACCCGATTTTCGCCATGGGCAAGCTGGCTCAGGAATGGCCGGACGTCATCGTGCTGGACGTGGAAATGCCACGCATGGACGGCATCACCTTTCTCAAGAAGATCATGAGCGAACGGCCGACGCCGGTGGTGATCTGCTCGTCGCTGACCCAGAAAGGCGCGGAAACCTCGTTGCAGGCACTGTCTGCCGGGGCGGTGGAAATCATTACCAAACCCACCACCGGCCTGAAGAACTTCCTCATTGATTCGGCCGCCGAACTGGTCGCGGCAGTCCGTGCTGCGGCAAACTCCAATGTAAGGAACCTCGGCAAGCGCGCTGCCGCACCGGTGTTGACGCCTGCCAGCAAACTCACTGCCGACGCCATCCTGCCTGCTGCCAGCGGTCATGCCATGGCGCAGACTACCGAGCGGATCGTAGCCATCGGCACCTCGACAGGCGGCACCCAGGCGCTGGAAGCGGTGCTGACTGCGCTGCCCAGAGTCTGCCCGGGTATCGTCATCGTCCAGCACATGCCGGAAAAATTCACCGCCTCGTTCGCCGAACGCCTCAACGGCCTGTCACAGATCGAAGTACGCGAGGCCAGAAACAATGACCGCATCCTGCCCGGCCTGGCCCTGATTGCGCCCGGCGGCAAGCACATGATGGTCACTCGTAGCGGTGCCTTTTACCACGTGCAGGTCATCGACGGCCCGCTGGTCAACCGGCACCGTCCTTCCGTGGACGTGCTGTTTCGCTCCGTGGCCAAATTCGCCGGCAAGAATGCGACAGGCATCATCATGACCGGCATGGGCGACGACGGCGCACGCGGGCTCAAGGAAATGCTTGATGCCGGCAGCTCGACAGTCGCCCAGGACGAAGCCAGTTGCGTGGTGTTCGGCATGCCCAAGGAAGCCATCAAACTGAACGCTGCGCAACGCATCATGCCGTTGCAGGAGATTCATCAGGCGATCCTGCACAGGTAACGTCAGCGCGCTTGCCGATCAGCTCAGGACACGTCAGCGCTCGCCATAAGCAAGCCGCCCGGTGACTGCAAAACCTTGCTCAAGCATCACGATTTTTTCCGGCTGAAAGTAATGCCCTGGATTGAGCAGAATTTCCTGCTCACCCGCTTCGCTGATGCTCATATCCGGATTGTGAGCATCCTGAATGGCATCCACGTGGATACCCGCAACGCGGTCGGCCTTGAAGCGGAAAAAGATCGACGAGGCATCAACGCGATTGCTCTGCAGATCACGCAGCGTTTGACGCCGCAACACTTCAGATGAAAGGTCACCGCTTGAAAGGTCCACCGTATACCTGGCTCTGCCCAACCCTCGCTCATCCGACACACTGGAGAATTCTACTGCCGCGTCCGCGCTGGATGTCGTACTGAGAAAACCGTTGAAGCGCAGCGCCTTGCCCGAGAGCAGAGCGTGCAGCGCAGACTCGCCATTGAGTTGAGTCGTGAACAGATCGTCATGCCCTGTCGCACCTTTCAACAGAGAGACACCTGAAATACGCGGAGCGGCATGAATGAACTGTCGTAAAAGAGCCGTTTGTGGCGCCAACTGGGTTTCGATGTGGGTCTTGTGGATTTCAAACTCCTCGGCGTTCAGTTCGCCCGCCTCGTAATGTCGAGCAAAATCACGGACAAAATTATTCACCTCGGCTTCGTTGTGGTATTTAGGGTCGAGCGATTGCAAGTAGTGGCTCAGAGAGCGATAACCCATCGCGCTGATATTCATCAGATAGTTATCGCCATAATCCTGCTGATAGATATGCAATGCATCAACGACTTGCCTGCCCTGCGAGGGTGAATAGCGGCTAAAGTGCTGCAGACTGTTATGTGCAATCCTGCTTTTTTCTGTCGGGAAATTATTCAGCTGATTGTTGAGGATATGCTGTTTTTCAAGCTCTGCCGCGTGCGCCAGTCGGTGGCGCTGATTTAAAACCTGTTGGGCAGAGGCAGGCGCTATGCCTCTTTGCCCCCATTGCGTGGTGTGCACTGTCTGGGAGGTTGCAAACGCAGACGCAAACCCGGTCCGATTCATCGCGGTCAATTGAACAGGGTGTCCTCCGACAAGCGCCACGGTGTTGCCTGGTCTGGCACGATGAGCCTGTTGTGAAGCACTGGGTGCTTGCGAAGGACGCTGGCTACCGGAAGGCTGATTGTAGAGATAAGCATGACTGGCAGAGTGTTGAGAAACTGGATTCGGCATGACATTTTTCCTGTAAGGCGCCTCGTTGTACGACGGCTTTTTTCTAGTTCCAATACGTGCTTTGTAAGCACGCAGGTAGCACGTGGGGTGATCACAGAATCTGCACACACCCGATCAAGGGTTGCGGGCAATGTGATGTAAAGAGAACTGGTTGGTATTCAACGATCCACAGCCGGACCTGTTCAGCGGGTCCAGGGCGGTGGCAGCAACGAGCGACTTCCGGCATTCGGCATCGCTGGCGAGGCGACCATGTCAGGCGATGAAACCAGCTGGAAAAACGGCTCTGTTTGCAGTTCATTGACCTGGCTGGCTGATCCCGCTCTTTCGCTTCGGTGCTCATTGCGATAAGACGCATACGCCCAATGCCCGGGGGCAACATCCGATGCAGGGCGATGACGGCTCTGCGCTACGCCGGCGGCTCGTAACGCATGCTCGATGCTGCTGATCATGCCCCTCATTTTTCCCATGTATTGAGGGCTGTAAGTGTTATCCGCGCGGTCAGGCTTGGCATACAGGGTGAACTGAGCCCCCTGCGTAACACGCGCTTGTTCAGCCGACGAGTGTGTCTGCACACTATTCATGTCGGTCACTTTCCACTTGTCGACAGGACTGTCGTCCGCTTGCAAGAGTTTGCCTATTGCATCAAATGCGCTGGCGACATGTTCGGGCGCAACACTCAGGTGAAACTTGTCACCGGCAAAGTCACCCTTGCTCTTGGGCTCCCGGCGATCCATGTGAATGAACAGGTCAGTCCCTGTCGCCCTGGAGGTATTGAAAACCGTCCAGCCACCATGATTTTCACCCCGCGCGCGCTGCGCTACCGCGTACGTGGGGGCACGATGATTCAAGGCAAAGCGCGTTTGAGTGTTGGCGCGCACTTCTCCCGGATTCAAACGGCTTAGTTCGGCGCTTGTGTCCTTTTTGACAGGGGGTGGCGTTAACTGGGTGTTCAACTTCAGATTGAGCATGGGTTTGGTGACAGCCATGGCTTTGATTACCTCCTTTTTCAGACAAATAAAGAGCAGAGGCGGCGACGCTGTTGCCTATCGTCGCCCTCCCCTGTGTTGATACGCTGAATGGATCGCTGGCCACCTTTGCAGGTAACCCGGCGACGGTCAGTTGATGAGCGTGATCAGATGTCCACGAGCAATGTCAGGAAAATTGATCGTTGTTAGAGAAGCCGATGTCGTGCTTGATCTTTCCGTTTCTGAACTGGTCCATCCACGGCAGGACATCGGCACCAGCGGCTTTCAGCGCATCCATGTTGTCGTTCACAGCCTGGTTGGCCCCGTCGCGCTGTTCAAAGTTACCGCCCCCGGTCCAGTTGGCGTTGCCGACTTCGCCGATCTGAGGTTTGAAGCCCGCGCCCGTCAGCGCCTTGATCTCCGATGACAGGCGTGAAGAAGCGTCGGCACCGCTGGCGTACTCATGGATACTGCCGATCAGGCCGGGGTTGTTGCTGCCATTGGCGGCCTTCAATTGATCGGCGTATTTGACCAGCCCGCTTTCCCCGCCAGCGGTCAGGCCACCTCCCCAATTGCTGTCTTCCACCACAATGTCGCCTTTGTAGCCTGCGTCTCGCGCAGATTTGATCAGCGTGCTTTGCATATCGGCCCAATCCTGGGTGGCGCTCTTGCCGCCCTCATTGAACGTGTCGAGTACAAAGCTTGGGTGTTTTCCGAGTGCCGAAACTACGTTTTTGATATCGTCAGCGGCTTGTTTGAGTTTGTCCCCGGACAAGACGTTGCCACCGCCGCCATTGGCGTTGTCACGAAACGTGAACTGAACCTTGACCCCTTGTTTGTCACCGGCATCGACCATCGCTTTGAGCTTGGCCATCTGCGCGGGGTCATTGATCTGGTCGTGAGTCATTTGTATGCGAAGTGTTCCGCCGCCGGCACTTTTCACATCGTCGACCATTTTTCGCGCCGCCTCAGGGGAAGCAATCCGGTCAGGAACCGTATTCGCGCCGCCATGAGTGCCCAGGCCAGCGTTATTGAAGGCACGACCGTCATCAGGCTGCCCGGACCGGCTTGAGTCTGGAGTCGAATGAGCAGCACTGCCGGGAGAAGCAGAAGCCGGCCCTGGTCCGGACGACGCAGAGGGCTGGCGCTGAGAAGGATCACTGGCAGAAGAACGACCCAGCAGGTTTTTCAGCAACGCATAAATGAGCGTCTTCAACGCCTCGACCAGGTCATTCCGATCGGCTCCACCGGCTCGTGCATTCGCTGTGGTGGCTGTTGGCGTGCCATTCCCCCAACTGACGGTATTGGGCGAACGATGGGTGTTTTCTGGAGGAAGAAAGTGCACCGCATTGCTCGATGACTTCCCGGAATATTCCGAACCCGACGCCTGGTTGCCCGACGGGGCAGGCAACCAGGCGTGGCCATTATTGCTTACGGGTGTGTTCATACTCATTTCATTACTCCTTTCCTGTGGAGGTAACGCGTTTGGGTGAACTGTTTTTTCGCAGGGTTTGAAGATCCTTCTACCGTCCGTCAGCGCTGAAGCATCCGATGCTTAGTGGAAGGAGGTCTTTTGGAAAACCTTCACTGCGTCCAGCAAGATGGTTGTGTCCAGCTCGCTGGACAGCAATCTGCCGGCCTCGGTAAGCCTGGCCAGCTTCAGGCTTTGAGATTCAAAACCCATGTCAGAAGGTGTTCCATCCACGCGTTTGGCAAGGTAGTAACGGGTGCGTGACGTTGTTCTGTCGTAATCGCCAATGAAGCCGTAGAGCTGAACGTGTAGTCCGGTCTCTTCATAGACTTCCTTGACCGCGTTGGTCCTCAGGTTCAGTCCGTTTTCCAGACCGCCCTTGGGGAAAGAATGAGCGGTGCCGAATACATGGTTGGTCGGCTCGGTGACCCATACCCTGCCATCGGGCTCGAAAACTATCGCACCGCTGGCTGAGCGAAGACGATCATGCTTCTGGAACGAAGGCTCTGCGAAAGCGACAGCGCGCGTTCTGATCCGACTCCACTCCGTAAGCGTTCCAGGGGCCTGAAATGATTTGAACGGGGTATTGTTCAGGCTGCCCCGGACAGAACGGTGAGGTACGAAAACAGCCGTTCGGGATGAATCACGCCATGTGTCCACGCCGCTGGGTAACGTTGGATTTTTAACGGTGATTACCTGGCCGAGCTCATTCTTTCGAGGATGAATATAAGGGAGCTCTTGCTTCACACTGACCAGCCACCTTTTCCTTCTGATCAACACTTCACCGAGTGCCTCACGTGCGAGACGATTATCAGGGCCGTGTTTTGCACAGAGTTCGGCAATGCGTGCGTCCGGTATTTTTTCTATCGCCGCAATGCCGGCGCGGATGTCATTACGCTCAATATTCTGGAAGACATAACTGGACGTGTTTTCTTTACGAGACAGCAGGGTGACCAGTTCCATAGGCGTGACACCGAAGTTACCCTTACGCTCGCCACCGGCGCGGAAGACCAGTGCGCCGCCCAGGTCGATACGCACAGGCTTGTGGTTGTGGCTGAACACAACATTGTCCCCCTCCCTGCCGATGACATCCCAGTTGCCCAACCAGACGTCCACAGCAAAGCCGCACTTCAACTGGCTACTCCTTGCCATCGTCGCAAGGTCTTTTTGAGTTCCGTCTACAAGTCGGGAAATCAACGCGGGCTTGCCATGCCGGGACGCCAGCCGCACATCGGGGACAGCAACACCTGCGGCGCTATACAGCTTGGAAGCGAGCACTTCATTGCGAAAGGAGGCAAGCGCTTCGTTATGGAAGTTATCCGTAGAACGCCCTGTTTTCACATACCATTTAACGCCATCAGGGGCCTGAAACAATCCGCCCGGGTTAGAACCTTTGGCCGTCGAGAGTTGTTTCCATTTATCCGTCTCGAGCGCGGCGAGTTCGTCTCCCCTTTTTGACCGGCCCAAAACGGTCATTTTGACAACCATGCACTTGTCTTTCTGGGTGACCTCCGTGATTTCGTAGCGATTGGTGATATCCAGAATGACTTCATGTTCACTCTTGCCGGCTGCCGACGAGGGCAACCGGCTGATGCTAAGTGTCACGCCCTTCGCACCACTGTGTTTGAGCTCTGGAACGGGGGGCATTGCCTCCAGCTCAAAAAGGATGGGTACTTCCTTTTTCCTGATTGCGTTGGTCAGCGCGAAGCTTTCTGAAATGGCCGACACTGTCGAGGTACTGGCCACGCCCCGTCCGGAGTAACTGCCGTCCGACAACTGCATGCCATGCACAAGGCCATGTGCTACTTCACGGCTGTAATAGCCCTTGGGAAGAGTCAGCAAGATCGACGCAGACGCTCTGCCCAGCGATATCCCCCGATAAAGCAATTTAGAACGGCCCGGTTCAGCCAACTCAATGGAATAGCGCGGAATGGCGGCCCTCAGAACAGCAAACTCTTCGTTGGTTGTTTCAGCCGCTGTGTACTTCTGCAACAGCAGCATGAAGTCTCTGCCGTCTATTGATTCCAGAACGTTGTTCTGCCGGTTTGCCAGATGACGCTCATCGTGGGTGTCGAAATGGGTCAGCGAGACTTTTCCAGTCCGTCCTCGAGACACAAAGTTAGGCACCAGGTCACTGTGTGATGTCGAGGCACTTTGAGCGTTGGAAGACCCAAGGTGACTGAACGAGTGTTTTATGGGATTTATCATTAAACATTCCTGCACATTCGTCGGGGGCAAGTGATGAAATTTCGTCATTGGCAGCACAGGCATCAGGACGTTCAACTGGCCCAAAGGCTGTCAGCCGATGCTCGTAAAGCAGATAGCCACTTTCTGAATCGAGCGAGTCATGAATACATCCGATTGATCATGGGCAGCCCGAAATAAGCAGCTCATTGCCACCGCCCGGCAAATATCGAAAATAAGCACTGTTTATAATCGGTTGGATATTCTTCATGGCGAAGGCTCATCGGCTAAACCCGTTAGAAAATTGAGTAGATGAGTGTCGCAGTGCGCCGTGAGGTTCCATTAAATAACGAGAAGAAGTTACAGTATAAAAAAGTATCACTGCGAGTGATTCAGAATACTGGAAAAATCTTTAAACCCGATAGAGCCGGGTTTAAGCCACGTTATTTTTATCGCCCCTGTGCAGCCATGTGGTCAGTCGTAAGTTATACGACAACCTATAAGAAAGTCACTGCTGCCCGCCGGCGCATTAGAAGTTTCAAACAGAGCACGTTCATTAAACAAAGGCATGCCGCACACTTGCCAACCACCAACGAGGCTTGGCAGCACTCTTTTCAGTGAACGTTCGACAGGCGTCTGCCTGCTACGGAGCGCAGAGCAATGGTCGAGTACTTGACAATGTTGCCGACAAATAAAGCACCCGCGAATAATGGCTTTATAATATTAACCCGCTCAGTTAGCACACCTGTACTATTTAATTAGCGAGCACAGTCGTTAAGTATTGTCCCTGCCACTCGCGAGTCACCGGCGCTCAGAGAACCGCCGACGACAACGCGGTTGGTCTACTGACCAGACAGGTTAAACACTACGATAACGAGGTAACGTCGAATGAATAAGGAATCGATCATGCGCGAACTGACTCATGAAGAACTGGCACAGATATCCGGCGGCATGAGCGTAGGAGAAGGTGTTGCAGCCATCGGCGTAGTGGCCGCTGCAACGGCGCTGGCCCCAGTGACGGCGGTCGGTGCCGGGGTCATATTGGCTGGCGTGGCAGGTGCCGCCGCGATTGACGCTTTTCAGACCTACCAGATGGCGCAGTGACACGCCTGCCATTCCGAATGGACAGCGCAGTGCAATGACCCACTGGGCATACAGGAGAACATTATGATGCCTGATCGTCATAAGCTCTTTGGGAAGACCGTTAATTCGTCGAAGCTGTTCTGGCTGGCAGCGCTAGCGTTTCTGATTGCCGCCAGTCTTGATTTTCAATGGTATTACATCGGGCTGGCCGGCATGTTCGTAGCAATGGCCGCCACCCATCAACGTCGGCAAGAAGTCTAGGGTTCAAACACGTCTGCCCACAGACTGCTGTCTTTGCAAATGCTGCACGGCGAGTGCGCTCATGGTTGACGTGCTCATTATCAAGTGCCTTTCAACGGTTGATCCGGCTACAGACACGCTCGGGACGCTAGCCTCTGGACGCCGTTGACAGCACCTGATAATCGAGCCCCTGAATAACCGGCCTCGCTTGAAGCGTTTTTTTCATAACGACCAAGAGGTTTGACATGAATAACCGCAATCAGAAAAACACAGTCGATGGCTGTTCGGCTCATGCGCATTTATTGACCGACGCCGAGATGCACAGCGTCTCCGGCGGTGCCGATTTCACCATCATGCCGGTGCCCGGTATTGGTGTAATCAAACCGGACCCGATCTGCGTCTACCCATTCCCTGACGTGCCCCCGCCGTCGGATATTCGCGGCCCCGTCATCACCGTCTGATGCACCTGTATTCCCTGGCCCGCGTGCCTGCAGGTCAGGGAGTACTCAACCTCCGCTCGCGGATCGAGAGCAGGTTCAGGCGCAGTTCCGAAGGGCGCAACGGTTTGGACAGCACTGACACCTCTGCGCCCTGCATGGACTCAAGAACAACGTCCACCTCCCTCCCGGTAACAATCAGGGCGGGGACATCCCAGCCACGGGCGGCGCGTATGCTCTCGATACAGTCCAGCCCATTGGCCACGGTACCCAGATCGTAATCGGCAACGATAATGTCGCAATCGGTAATCAGCCCTTGCGCCGAACGGGCTGTCTGTACCTCACATCCCCACCTTTCGAGCAGCGCTGCAGTGGCCATCAGAACGTTCTGGTCGTCTTCCACCAGGCAGACCCTGACCCCTTTGAGCAGACTCTCGCCCAACGTTTTTTTGCGGACCACCCGCACAGGTGCGCTCACCTCTTCGAGTCCATGAATGGTGACCGTCGTCCCACGATCTATCCGCGAAACAATCGCGATGTGCACATTGAGGATCTGGCTGAGCCGCTTGACGATCGACAACCCCAGCCCCACGCCCTCCACGTCCTTGTCGCGTACATGGCGGATCCGGTAGAACTCGTCGCAGACTCTGGGCAGATGTTCAGCAGCAATACCCCGCCCCTGGTCATGCACACTGATAGACAGGTGCCCCGCGTGACTGCGCACACCGATCAGCACCGGGTGGTCAGGCGCATACTTGAGGGCATTGGAGATGATGTTCTGCACCATCGTGGCGAGCAGCGTGGCATCGACTCTGACCCATCGCCGACAGGGGCGCACTCTGAGCTCCACACCGGCCCAGCGAGCCGCCGCCGCGTTCTGATGCGCGACTTCATTGAGCATGTCGCCCAGATTCACTACATCCAGCTTCGCTGAAACCTTGCCACTGTCCAGCGTGTAAATGTCCAGAATAGAGCGAAACAGTTGCGACACGTTGTGCAGGGAACGATCGATGTTGTCGACCAGTTGACGCTCGTGATCGCCCAGCGCGCTTGAGCGCAGGCAGGCAGTAAACATGCCTATGGAGTGAATGGGCTGACGCAGGTCATGGCTGGCCTGAGCCAGAAACCGCTCTTTCTCGCGATTGGCCACGGTCGCCTGCTCTGACGCCTGACGAGCCCTCACCAACAGAATGTGAGCGTAGGCAGGCACCAGAATCGTGACGGCGACGAGCATCAGGACCATGAACGGCTGCGCCTGCCAGTAAGGCGTCAGTTGATAGGTAATCAGTATCGCCAACAGGGCCAGAGACGCGGCAATTGCAAGATAGCGCGAGCCAAAGCGCATGCCGTTGCCCAGAGTGACCCAGACCATCACGCTGAAAATCGGCAGTGTGGCTTCACCGCCAACAATCAGCCCGACAGAAATGCCAGTGTAGTCATGCACCATGCCCAGGACGCGGCGCAGTGGAAACACACCTGGGTAACTGATGATGTGCTGGCGCAGCAGCAGAGACACCACCAGAAAACCCGCATAGTAGAAAATGATGGGCTGGTAGGTGGCAACGCTGAGCCCCGGCAGAAAACCGATCAACGATACGTAGGTGATCGCAAATGTCGCCACGATCAACCTCAAGGTAGCCTGATCCAGCTCAGCGTTTTTCTTTCTGTCTTTCATCGACACACCTCGTTCGCAGCGAACCGGAACCGCTCACCCTATGCAGTTGATCAGGCAAGTCCCGTGACGGCGTTCAGTCGCCGATGTTCAGGCTGCCAAGATCGGATGCCAACTGCAGCTTGGCGTTATGCCAGTTGACCAGAGACTCCACGCGCTTCTGAGTGGCCGCGCTCAGATCGTTTTGCGAGCGCAGGAGCTCCAGAATACTGCCTACGCCCGCTTTGTAACGACCCTGGGCAATTTCGTAAGACTTGCTGGCACTCTCGACAAAAAGACGACTGATGGCCAGCGCCCGGGTCCTGGACTCCAGTGTCTGTCGACTTTTCCAGACACTGAGCGCGATGCTGTTTTCCACCTCGTGCAGGGCCTCTTCCCGGGCAGCGCTTTCGTAACCGGCGGCCCGCGCCCTGCGCCGATTGAGAAAACCATCGAAAATCGGCACGGTGATCTGCACACCGACGGTCCAGGTGTTCACCTCCTGACGGGTCGAAACCTGTTCGATAGGCGTGTCCTGGCGGCTGTAATTGCTGAACAACGACACCGTCGGCAGCCCTTGGGCGCTTGCCGCATCGGCCTTGGCGCGGCTTGCCGCCCAGTCGGCACGGGCCTTTTCGATAGCCGGATGCCCTGCCCTGGCCTGCTCCATCAGACTGCTGACGTCGCCCAGAAACACCATTTCATCAGCCCCGGGCTCATCCAGCGCAACCAGTTTGAGCGGTGCTGCCGGTGACAACCCCAGCTGGCTGGCCAACTCGCCTTGCGCTGCGGCCAGATCCCCCTCCGCCATGACCCTCTCCAGCTGCGCTTCGGCATAACTGGATTGAGCCTGGAGGCGATCAGTCTGCTCACCGGCCCCGGCGCGATATTTCGCATCAGCGGCTTTCAGACTATTGGCCGCCAGACGTTCGGCGCTGAGTCTGGCTTGCAGCAGCGCCGTGTTCGCCTGTACCTGATAGAAAACCCTGGCAGTGGCAAGCATCGACTTTTGCACTTCTTCAACCCGGCTGCTGCTGGCGACATTCAACAACTGCCGGGCACTTTCGACTTTTGCGGCGCGCAGGCCAAAATCGAACAGCACCCAGTTCAGGTTGAGACCGTAGACGCTGGTATTGGAGTTCAGTCTGGAGTCCGCTTCGGGAAACCCCGGATAGCGCGTGGTCTTGCCAGCGCGGCCTTTTTGAAACTGACCCTGCACGGTCGGATAGTAAGCCGAATGCTCGGCATCCAGTTCTGCCTGCCGAGCCAGCTCGGTCAGCCACACCTCACGCAGTTTCGGATCGGCGCACAATGCGACAGAGACTGCTGTTGCCAGACTCAGCGCGTCAGGCAGTCGACTGGAGCCGGGGCACGCGTCCACACGGGCGTCCGCCATGCATAACGAGGCGGCCAACACGCCGAAAACGCACCACATGGACCGCCAGCGAGTACGGCGCATCATGCCCGCGAGGCTCACGCTGAAGGAGCTTCGTTGAGCACTGGACCATCGTAGGCAACCCGGCCTTGCGCAAGCGCCACAACCCGATCCGCCGTACGGATGGTTTCCGGACGATGGGCAACGATGATGCGAGTGATGTTCAACGCCTGCAGCGCCTGATTGACTGCTGCTTCACGAGCGATGTCCAGGTGGCTGGTCGCTTCATCGAGAAACAGTAGCTGCGGCCGTTTGTAGAGGGCACGGGCCAGTAACACCCTTTGCTTCTGACCTCCGGAAAGCACCGTACCCATGTCGCCCACCAGGGTGTTGTAGCCCATTGGCATCTGCGCAATGTCATCATGGACGGCAGCCAGACGCGCGCATTGCTCGATCCACTGCTGGTCGGCACCGGTCTCGAAAAAGCTGATGTTGTCGCCGATGGAACCGGCAAACAGCACATCGTCCTGCAGCACCGTGCCGGTGATACGACGCAGCCTGCCCATGCTCTCTGCCCCGACCGGCAAGCCATCCAGCAGAACGCTGCCTGCGCAGGGAGCCAGGATGCCCAGCATCACATTGAGCAGGGTACTTTTGCCGCCCCCCGACGGGCCGACGATGGCCACCGATTCGCCTGCGCGGATATGGATCGACACATCGTCCAGAACGTAGGGTTCATGCTCGGAATAGCGAAAGCGCAGTTGACGCACTTCAAGGCTGGGCACCCTGTCGTTGCCCGCCTCATCGAACGCCTGTGGACCGGCAATCGGCTCGGCATCGTGCAGCACGATATCGGCCAGACGCTCACCGTGCAGGCGCAGCATGATCACGTCGACAATCTTGTCGATCAGACCGGCCACCCGACCATTGAACTGCTCTTTGTAGGAGTTGAAGGCAATCAGCATACCGGCGCTGAACTGCCCTTCCAGAACCAGCGTGGCGCCCATCCAGATAACAATGATCGTGACCAGCCCGAACAGCACGCCGTTGAACGCACGATAGGCCAGTTGCAGTTTCTGCGGGTGCAGCCCGGCATTGATTTCTTCGACCAGCAAAGCGCTCCAGGCGCTGCAACGCTGCTCATGCCGGTTGAACAGCTTGATCGTGCGCACGCCCCGCGCGCTTTCCAGAAAGTGCGACTGCTGGCGTGCCGCGTGGACCAGCTGATTCTCGCTGGCACGACGCAGCGGCCCGAACCATATCCAGCGCGCCAGGCCGTAGATAATCATCGCCACCACTGCAACAAGCGCCAGCCTGGGGCTATAGGCAATCATCAGTCCCAGCGTGACAACCGTCATCAACCCATCCAGCAGGGCCTCGATGAACGATGTGGTAACGGTCTGCTGGATCGCCTTCAGAGAACCGAAACGCGAAACGATATCGCCCAGATGACGACGTTCGAAAAACGCCACCGGCAAGCGCAGCAGGTGGGTAAAGACATTGATCTGCCACTGCGAGCCGAGCATCGTCCCCAGGTACATCAACGCCCAGGCACGGGCCAGCGCAACGGTGTGTTGAATGATCAGCAATATGCCAAATCCGATCGCCAGCACCGTCAACAGGTCGGTATCCGCGCTGACCAGGACCTTGTCGATGACGGTCTGCATGAAAAACGGACTGAGAATGGTGCACAGCTCCAGCGCCAGAGCCAGAAGCAGCACGTGCGTCAATACCCGGCCAAAGCCCTGCACTCGCCCCAGCAGCTTGCGCAGCGGGATCGGCGGCTGTGCAGCGGCGGGCTGGAAATCACTTTCCGGCCACACCTCCAGTGCCACGCCGGTAAAGGCTGCGGACACCTCGTCGAAGGTCAGCTTGCACACCCCCCGCCCCGGATCATGCACCACTGCGCCGCGTGCATTGACCTCTTTGAGCACCACAAAATGGTTGAAATTCCAGTGCAGCACACAAGGCAACTGCAACTGCCCGAGCGCATCCAGTTCGACGCGCAACGCACGGCTGCCTAACCCGAGCCGCGCCGCCATGTGGGTCAGTTGCTTGAGGTTGACCCCTTTCATCGAGGGCGAGAGGCGTTGACGCAATGACAAAAGATCGCTGTGCTGGCCGTGATAGCTGGCGATCATGGCCATGCACGCCAGACCGCACTCGGTGGCCTCAGCCTGAAGCACAACCGGCAGCTTTCTCCCGATACCAAACGTGAAGGCATTTTTCAGGTTCAAAGCCGCTTTCCTATTCCGCGCAAGGGCTCCAGCATCCATTCATAGAGCGGCAGCCTTTCCTGCATGATGTCGGCGTCCAGTTGCATGCCGGAACGCAAGCGCTCGTGCATGCCCTGACCGTCGATGGTTTGAGCCGCCAGGGCAACCGTGACCCGATAGAAAGGCCCTTGCTCGCGCATCGGGTCAGAGACGTTGCCCAGGGTCATGACTTCATCGGCCGGCAACGCGGTACGCGAGATCGATGAAACCGTGCCCGGTTGCAATCCAAAGCGCTGATAGGGGTAGGCCTGGTAACGCAGCATGACCGTGTCACCCGTGCGTACGAACCCCACTGAGCGACTGGGCAGATAGAGTTCGGCGTGCAGTTGCGCGTCGGCAGGCACAATGCTCAGCAACGGTCGCGCACTGTCGACTCGCGAACCGTTGGAGACTGCAATCGCCGTGGCCTCGCCCAGCGTCGGAGCGGTGATGAGAATCTCTCGCTTGGTTTCACTTTCGATCAGACGATCCTGATTCTCGGCCAGTCGGCGTTGCAGATCGGCGAGCTGCTTGCTCTGGTTGAACGGCAACTCGACCAGTTCCGCCCGCAGCTTTGTGCTTTCGGCGCGAACCGTCAGCAGCGACCGATTCAGTTCCTCGCCACGCAGGCGCATGTCCAGAACGGCGTCTTCTTTTTCCTGAAGCTGATCGCGGGACACGTAGTCCTGGCGTTGCAGGTTGGCGTAGCGCTCGGCAAGGCCCTTGGTCAAGGCCAGCCGCTGACGCGTCAGATCGATTTGCGCGAGTATCTTCTGTTGCTCGGTTTCCAGCGCAGCGACCTGACGTTTCTTGCCGTCCAGCTCTTGACGATGCAGGGCAAGCGTCTCGTCGATTTCCTGGGTGAGGCTTTCCTGACGCCGTCTGATCGAGAGACTGATCGCCTGTTGCGCGCCACCCGCCTCACCGCTCTGTGTGTCGCTGGACAAGGTCATCAGCACGGCACCGGCATCCACGCGTTGCCCCTCGGCGATGTCCAGACGGGTGATCACTCCGGCCTGCGGCGAGTAGATCCTGATCAGGCCGGTTTCAGGCAACAGCACGCCGCTCGCGGCTGTGCGCTTGGTGTAGGTGGCGAAAGTCAGGAACAGGCCCATGCACATGCAGAACAGCAACGCCACTGCGGCGGCCAGTCTCATCGACAATGGGCTGACCAGCAAAACCGTCCCCAGCGTACTGCGCTTTTGCGCGTCAAGCGCCTCAGGCCGGAAGAGCATGAATGAACATCGCTTCGATCATCAGGAATGCACCCTAAAAACAGACAGGGGGTTCACCCGTGTTTTGAAAAGATCAAAACAGACGTGTCACCAGCCCATGTAACAGCTACCTGACTGCATCACTGAATCTGCAAGGGCACGCTGGCAATACTATCGAGACAACAGGACGACGCATTACAGCCCCTGATGCCGTGTAACCTCAATAGCACAGATGAACTAATGGCCAAGAGACACATGAATAACTAGTTCATCTGTACTATTGATGTGCCTGTCGGCGCTGACTTTAATGCTGTGGTCTGCTGTCACCTCTCGTGACCGCAAGACCCATTCAATGATCAGCTCAGAGGAAATAAAGCCATGACTCACACAGTGAACCCACACCAGGCGCATGATGCACTTTCTGCCGTGCCAGCCCTTCGTGTACTGGACGAGAGCGAGTTGGCTCAGGTCGGCGGTGGTATTGAATTCAGCGCGTTTGGTTATACCTTCGCAGGCGGAGAATCGTTTGCGCCGGGTTTCAACTATGCCTCCATCACCAACTCGCGCGGCGTTCCGGTTTATTACACCACCTGGCAAAACTGACCGCGCAGCAGACAGGCCGCTTGAAGAACCCGGACACTGTCCGGGTTTTGTGCTGCCGTGCTTTATTTCTGAAGTGTAAATTCGGCTTTATCAAACGATAGCCAGCAGGAATCATTATCGGTCCATTTCGACTCACTGGTGCCTAAAACCCCTTTCACAAGGATTCTGTCGCCCTTCTTGAAGTTGCTTATTTTTTTCTTGTTCACCAACAGATCATCGCGAGTCAAGCCCTGGCCCGTGCACTTCGGGTTGGACGGATCGCTGAAGATGACGGCAATCTGATTCTGACCGACGACTGTGTCTGTTTTGGTAATACGTTGCACCACGCCAGGAATAATCAGTGTACGGGCGTCCCATTTTTCTTTGGCGGTAACCTCATTGGTCTGCCAATCGGCCCATATTTCCGTCAACGTCGTTTGCTTGGCATCCGTCAGCCCTCTGAAATCTCCGCTCAGCACATCACCCGCCTGATCAATAACACCATTGGTCACTGACATGGCCTGATCAAGACCCGCGCATCCCGACAAAGCCAGGATCAATGGAAACAAGGCTACACTTTTCATTTACACACTCCAGTGACTGGCTAACCAAGTGCCTAACCCTGTCATTCATTATTTAAATAATTTGCGCCCGATAACGTCGCACGAGACGGTAGCTACTGCGTGACCTAACATCAATAGTACAGATGCACTAAGGCAGCGCCTTAGTCACCGAGCAGTCTTTATTAATTCAGCGGCGTTATTCAGCGGCCACCCGGCTCTGTAAGAACAGTCGGCGAGCGTAGCCACTTTATAGACAGGCCTAGTACATGCGTACTATTTCCATTACCCCCTCGCCTCCCAATACTCCCGTCGTTGGCAACCTGCCGAACGGAACCGCCCAAGCCCTCAGGGCTGGCAGCCACCCTTGTGGCCTTTATGGAGTATCTGGAGTCGCTATGAACCCCTTATTTAGAATATCCCCCCTTGCTTTTGCGATTACTCTTGCACTGCTCCCGGAGGCCCATGCAGTTGACTATGTGCTCACTAACGGTCAGGAGACCTTTAGCAGCGACCGCGTGATTGATGGCGCGATCGACGTCAATTCAACTGACGGCAACACCTCCACCCTCACGATCAACAGCGGCGCAACGGTGACCAGCGAAGGCGGCCGTATCGTGGGTCAAGCCAGCAGTACCGGCGTCAACATGGCTCAGGCCAACGTTGTGGTTGAAGGGGCGGGTTCGCGCTGGGTGGTGCCTCGTACCTCATTCGTGCTCGGTAATAGCATCGTTGTCGGTGGTGTCGGCCAGGGCGACCTGACGGTCCGTAACGGCGGGCAAGTGTCGGTGCGGGATCTGGATATGGGTGACGTTTTCGGGGCCCGTTCCAACGCATTTTCGAACGCGACGCTGTCGGTGAGTGGTCAGAACTCCCTGGTTGATGCGGTCAACATCCAGGCCGGCGGAGTGTTTGTCTATCGCTCGAGCATCACGGCCAATGACGGCGGCAAGATCAACAGCCAGCAGGTCGACATCGACTCGGTCGTCAGGCTTTCCGGTGCAGGAACGCGCTGGGACAACAGCGGCTCTTTCCTTAATAAAAACGATCTGACCCTCGAGAACGGCGCAGTACTGACGAGTAACACTCTGCGACTGGGTTCAGCCGTCAGCAGTCGAAGCAATCAGGTGAATATTACCGGCCAAGGCACACGTCTGGCAGCGCAAAACATAACGCTCGGTACCAACGAAACCCGCACCTACCTGACAGTGGCCGACGGCGCTGAGCTGAGCGCCACCAACGGTATCCTTATTAGTACTGTGAACGACATCAACAATGCGACACGAGGCACGCTTATTGTTGGCGGCCCGCTCGTGGTCGATCCCAACCGTACTGATATCGATTTCGTGAGTGCCGGAACACCTCAGGCGGCAGGCCGGCTAGACCCGCAAACCGCCATTACTTTCGGCACCGGAAACGGGCACCTTGCATTCAACCATACCGACACCGATCTGCAGTTCGCCAACACGCTGAACGGAACGGGTCGAGTGTATGCGTTCAACGGAAATACCACGTTGAGCGGCGACACTTCGGGGTTGGCCGGTAGCGTCGTGGTGCGCGGCGGTCGACTCGTGCTGTCGGGCAACGTCGACCAGGTCAATCAGCGCGGCAACACGGCCACCACCCAAAGCGTTTCGCGGTTTAACGTAGGCAACGGCACCCTGGTGGTCAACGGCATTGCGGGCCGCACCGAGTTCGGAACCTACACCAACAGCGCTCAGGTACTGGACGGAGGTATTCTGGCTGGCGTCGGTCAAGTGGGCACCACACAGGTCGCTGCCGGCGGTACGCTGTCGCCCGGCGAAAACGCCATCGGCGCACTGGCCATACAAGGCGACCTCGACATGGCCGCAGGCTCGCGTTATGCCGCGGACATCGCCGGCGACGGTAGAGCCGACAAGATCAACGTAAGCGGCACAGCGACCCTGCGCGGTACGCAGGTCAACGTGACCGCGCTGGATCCGGCGCAGAGCTATCAGAGCGGCAGAACCTACACCCTGCTCTCCGCCCAGGGCGGCGTGGTTGATGGTGCCGCCGCAGGCACAGCCTATGCCCAGGCGCTGACCAACTCGGCGTTCCTGAATGTCGGGCTGCAGCGTACTACCAACGACCTGAACCTGACCATCGAGCAAAAAAGCGTCGAGCCAACGCCAACGCCAGAACCGACTCCAACACCGACGCCAACCCCGGAACCCACTCCAACACCGACGCCAACGCCAACGCCAACCCCAGAACCTACACCTACGCCCACTCCGGAACCTGTACCGACACCCACACCAGAACCTGCGCCGACACCCACACCAGAACCTGCGCCGACACCCGCCCCTGAGCCTGCGCCTACTCCGGGTATCTTTCAGACAGTCATGCTGACCCAAAACCAGTTCAATACCGCTGGTGCGCTGAGCGTGCTGGAGCAAAGCGGCGAACCGCTGCGGCTCTACAACAACCTGCTGATTCTGGATGCACAAAGCGCTCGCGATGCGGCCGATCAACTGTCCGGCGACTATCACGGCAGCACCTCGACGGCCCTGATCGCCAATAGCCAAGTGGTGTCCGGCGTGCTGGGCACTCGCCTGCGCAATATTCTGGATACGGGAACGCTGCGCATGCCAGCCATGGCGCTCAATCTGATGCCAAGCGCGCCAACCACTCAAAACGGTGCCTGGGTGCAGCCCTTCGGTAACTGGACCAAGGTAGACGGCAACAACGGTGCGGGCGGTCTGCACCAAAGCACCGGCGGCCTGTTGTTCGGGGCGGATGGCAGTTTCACCCCTGACTGGCGCGGTGGCGTTTACGCCGGCTACAGCCGCTCGAAATTCGATGCCGATGACCGCGATGCCGACGGCCACAGCGACAACTACCATCTGGGTCTCTACACCGGTGGCCAAATCGACGCCCTGCGCCTCAGTGCTGACGTCGGTTACACCTGGCACAAGCTGGAAAGCGAGCGGAACGTGGCCTTTGCCGGATTCAGCGACCACCTGACCGGCAAACGCAACGCCAAGTCCCTGCAGGCCAGTGGTGAAGCGGCCTACCGCATCCCGGTTGGCCGTGTCGCTCTGGAGCCTTTCGCCGGCCTGTCTTATGTACGCTACGACGCCCAGGACCTGCACGAAAAAGGCGGACCAGCCGCCCTGGACGTGTCCAGCGACAAACAGGACACCGTCTTTTCGACACTGGGTCTGCGCGCGTCGTCGAACATCGATGTGGCGAACGTCAATACTCAGGTGTACGGCTCGCTGGGATGGAGACGCGCCTATGGCGACCTGGACCCGCGAAACATTCAGTCCTTTGCCGGCGGTCCAGACTTTGAGGTACAGGGTGTAGCTCAAACCCGCAACACCGCCTTGACTGAAGTGGGCGCGAAACTGCGCTTGAATCGGCAGACCGATCTGGACTTGTCCTACCAGGGGCAGTTCGGTACCGACACGCGCTTCCATTCGGTTAACGCAGGCGTGACGGTTCGCTTCTGACTGTAGTTGCAACGTCGGGCTGGATGGCCATTGGGGCAGTTTTGCTTCGAATGGTCACCAGCCCGAACTCATTGGAAAGCCTCTTGTCATCAACCATTGGTCATGGGAATCGGAACTGCATCACGCCCCCATCTACTGCTCTGAAAAAACGGGCACGCGTCTGCGCATCCGGCCCAAGCCTTGACAACAAGGCATCCCCCGTACCGGACAGAGTTATCTGAATTAAAAGACATCCCACCAACGTTGTGTATCAAGACGGTCTTTACGGCCCCGCGATTTCCTGTAGACATACAGCCCGATACGCCCGCTGATCAGCACAACGACGAAAAGCAGTCCCAGAACCCGCTCGACGCCTATGCGAGTCACCAACCATTGGTGGAAAACCGCAAGCAGCACGAAAATCGCCGCCACCAGAAAGAAAAAACGTGTACTAGACATATCAGCCTTTGATAGATGCAAAATCTGCGCTCTAGTATGGCAACCGTATGGACCCTGCGGGTTGGTTCAGCGAAAATTTATACGTTCAGGTATGAGGTAAACGCTATATCAACCGGCGACGGCGGATAACCGCGCTGATTACGTCGCTCCCCGAATCCTTACTTCTTCTTGAGGGCAATCATAAAGCGCAAGTTTTTTCAGGACGCGCGAAGTACAGGTAACGCCAGTAAAAATGGCGCTGCCGACCTTAGCCAGCAGCGCCAAACGAAAACCTTCAGGTCAGGCGGATGCCCGGCTCAAGCTTGCTCGTCTTCCTTGTCATCGTTTTCGTGTTTGAGTGCTGGCTTCAAACCTGGCTGAGGCGCGTGTTCGGCATTGGGGGCGATTTCTTCGCCATGGTTCTTCTTCTCTTGCTGAACTTTTTTGTCATGCGCAACGTTACGTGGATCGGTCATGGGAATTCCTTGATAGGCAGATGATTCGAATACCCATCGACGTGATGCATTGGTTTTTGAGCGCCGGGGCAAGATTTGGAGTCAGATAGAGATTGGGCGTTCAGTGTATTTCGAGCCCGCGAGCACAAGCCAATAGCCCTTTCAGACCACTGTGCAGCCGATGTGAATGTCGCGCGACACAAGGTTAGCCCACACTGCTGTGGCAGCTGCCTGCACAGGAGCCAATATCCGAAACTTCCGGGTATCCGTTGTGGATGATCGAACTCATACGTCGATGTTTGCAGCAACGCGCCATGATTCATTGCTTGACTGACCGCCCCTGCAAAAAAGCCATACGATTCGAAGAACAGAGGGTAAATCATACCCCTCCGAATCCAGGTCCTGGCCCACGACGAAATCGCCTTGGACCAAGTAGTTGCTAGATTATGAATCTGTTGGTCATTTCTTGTAGCCTGGCGCTGACCCTGGCCAATTCGACGCTCGATGTTGCTGTCTCTTCACTGGCAGCAGCCGTTTGGTCTGAAATGTCCCTGACATTTGTGACGCCTCTGCCTATTTCGTCACCGACGTTACTTTGCTGCTCGGTGGCAACAGCGATCTGTTCGTTCATGACCTCAATCTCATGAACAGATGCCGTGATACTTTGCAGCATCTCACTGGCCTGGGTAGACAGTTCAACACTGCTGTCTGTCAGTGCCAGATTCTGCTCCAACACTTGCCCCATATGGTGGGTACTGGTTTGCAGTTCGTTTATGAGCAACGCGATCTCATCTGTCGACGTGCGGGTGCGCACGGCCAAGCCCCTGACCTCATCCGCGACTACAGCAAACCCACGTCCAGCCTCCCCGGCACGCGCCGCTTCAATGGCCGCGTTCAACGCCAGCAGGTTAGTCTGATCAGCCACCGTTTTTATCACGTCCAGAACGCCACCAATGCTTTGAGTATTCCCTCTAAGCGCCGCCATTGCCGTTCTTGTCATGTTCATCTCTCGCGCCAGGGTCTCTATCTGGGAGCGAGTCCTGTCAACGACTTGCCCACCTTTCAGGGCCAACTGACTGGCGATTTGTGCTGTATTGACGGCTTGAGCTGCATTACGGGATACCTCATGAGTGGTGGCCGTCATCTGCTGCATCGCAGTGGCAATTTGCTCAGTCTCCAGCTTCTGCGCGTTCACGCCCGCACTGGTCTGCTCCGTTACCGCTGAAAGCTCCTCTGCTGCGCTTGCGACCTGCACAACCCCGTCTTTCATTTCGCTGATCAGGCTTCTAAGTCCGGCCGTCATACGCAGCATGCTGCCCTGCAATGTGCCAAGCTCATCGCTACGGGTAACGACTGTCTTGTACGTAAAGTCTCCTCCTGCAACGACCTCAACGATTTCAACAGTCTCTTTGAGCGGATGAACAATCGACCGTGTGATCAACCAGGCAGCAAGCACACTCAAGAGGGCAGACAGGGTCAGCCAGAGCAAAATCTTCTGCTGTGCTTTCTCTGCATCGGATGTACGAAGCTCATTTTGAATGGCGGTCATCTTGTCCGTGATACCCAGAATGGTAGCGATCGATGTCGTGATACCGCCTTGAGCCTCATCAACTTTAGTCTGAGCGACAACCAACGCTTCCAGCTGCCCACTGTAGACGGCCACGCTGGCGGCTAATCCTTGAACCTCGGCAGTGGGTAAGTTTGTATTTCTGAGAGCCTCTACACGTGCCCCCACCTGCCCTATAGCCTGACGAACTGTATCTTCCCCATTTTTACTTGGGGATGCCGTATACGAACGAAAGGCGGTACGCATCTTCTGGACAGAGATAAAAAGCTCGGGAAGTTTCTGACGTTCCGTTGCACTCCCATTCTCGCCATTGGCGGCTTCTGCGACCTTCGTCAAAAACCCGTTAATCGTTTCGCCCGATGCGCCAGCCTGTGTACGTAACTGCTCACGCTCTCGGGTAGCCTCGACTGATCGACCGTAGAACCCACGATAACGCTGCATCGTTGTCTGGGCCTCTTTCAGCAGTTCAATATTGTTGGGCGTTTTGAAACGCGGTGACATCGTTGCCAACTGACGCTCGGTCCGCTCTAATGCTTCCAACCACTTTGCAGCCTGTGCATCGTCTGCCTTTAAAAAATAAACCAAACGCTCGATGCGCATATCTCGAGCGGTGGAACTGAACTGAGCAATGTCTCCAGACCGTTCGGCACGGCGCTTCAACGAGTCAGTCGCTTCCTTTCCTGTATAGGCCATCAATAGCAGCATTAAAATCAACACCCCGAAGCCGAACATAAGCTTCGCCCGGACCGTCATATTACTTAACAAACCTGATGTTGCGCTGGACATATATAACCCATTAATTTTTTTGAAAAAAAAGTCCGCCGGAAAAACACCTAAGCATCAGGCTTGATAAAAATCCGGATAACCCACTCAATTCATTCTGCTCACCCCCTCACTGGGGGCAGGGCCGGATGATTGACTGGACGCACTGCTGCGTCATCCGCCCCCCCCGTCGAGCAGGCTGAGTAAATACTCGAAAAACATTCATTTTCGGGGCAACGGGGGGCCTAGGCAGGGAAAGCCTATTCATAGATCGAACATCTCTCAGTTAAGATAAAAAGCCGATCCATGACTAAGCGCTATTATGTCGTCACACTTTTTCTTTTCTGAAATTTTTTTGGGTGTGTATCGACGAACGGACGAAATAGAACTTTGACTCTAATAGGCACATACCTGTCCAAATCTCGAATTCGTAATAATGCGTTACCTGTAGGTGCGCCGAATACTCCATCCCCACACACAAACTGCCGGTATTGATTGCTATCTCCCGTTGCAATCAGTTTAAAAAATCGATATGAAATCCATTCTGGTGCCTGAGGAAATCTGTGTGTGTTGAGGATATGCGCTTCGACATGCGAAAGAAGATCAAGAAAAGGCGTGGAATCTGACCATTCCAATGTCTCGAACCCGCTGCCTCACCGATGCTTTGCTTCCCCCCGCTTACGTAGATACCGTAACAGTGCCGCAAAGGTCACTAGTGCTACCACCGTGAGAAAGATCGGCAGGCGATAGGGCTTAAGGTCGCCAAGAAAATGCTCCAGCGCCTCGCCGGCCCAATAGCCCGCACAGACGAACAGGGTTGCCCAGACTGCCGCGCCCAGCACATTGATCAAGGCGAAGCGCCAAGGCGATAAGCCACTTGCACCTATCACCATAGGCCCCACAAGACGCATTCCGTACAGAAAGCGAACAGCGAACACAGAAGTCGTGGGGTAGCGCTTGATAAGAACCTCGACCCGTTCGATGGCAGATTGGTGACGTTTGAGTCTGGGCAGCAGACGCTCACCGGAATAACGTCCGGTCCAGAATAACAACTGGTCGCCCAATATGCCGCCCAACGTAGCCCAGCCGATCACTTGCAGCATTTGCAGAGTGCCTTGGTGCGCAGCCATACCGCCGAGGATCAACACTGTTTCACCTTCCAGCAGACAGCCCACCAAGATTACCCAATAGCCGTAGGCGGCAATCATCGCGTTGAGGTCAAGATGTTCTAACATGGTCTACCCTACTGGCACAGCTGCAATGCGATGGCGTCGAAATCGCGGTCAACGCTCGCTTTTTCTGCAGCACTCAAAAAACCCTGCTGCTCGACAAGGTCGTCATTCTGTTGCCGGATCGCCTCACGCGTTTGAGCATGAACTCAGCGTGAGCCTGAGTGACCCTGCGAGCTCTGCGTGATGTATTGATATCTGCACTCAGAAAATCTGCTCCCCTGACAGGTGGGCTTGCCTGGTGTCACTGATCTCTCCACCGGTTTTTCCAGCCAAAGTACGCTGCCCCTCTACATCACAACTCGGCAAGTCAAATGTCTGTTCAGCGGCTGCAACGTTCTGATTCAAAGGCGCCGATATGGCCAAAAATGTGCGTTTCATTAGGTTGCCCCAAGCTTCGGTCTGGTTTGGAAAGCAAAGCGGATAAGGTGTTCAAACTATCTACGCCGCAGTGAAGCAGCACCTGAGGGATTGTTTTGGTGCATAGCCGCACCGCCAGCCATATTCGCAAGCCATAAAGCACTGGCGTGTTCATCAGGCTGTCACGGCGGTAGAGTGGATCGATGATGCTTATATGCGAGGCGACAACCGACATGTCGCATGACCTGTGCACGAAAATAAACCGGAGCCGAAAACAGCTCCGACTTACGTTGCGAGGTTGAATGACGGGCTACTTAACGAACCTTGAAGCGATCGATCATCGCCACCAGCCGTTCGTTGGAGGCAACCAGGGCATCAACGCTGGTATCAGTCTGCTGACCACAGCCGACCAGTTCACCAACCATGTGCCGAATAGCAATCATGTTTTGATTGATCTCCTCAGTCACCGCGCTCTGCTCCTCCGCCGCCGTGGCAATGTGAGCGCTCAAGTCATGGATGCGCAGCACCGACCCAGCCATGCCATCCAAGCCTTCATTGACGCGAGAAGTGCGGTCAGCGGTGGACTGGCAACTGACCTTGGTTTTTTCCATGGCATCGACGGCGGTGCTGACACCCTCCTCAAGACGCGCGAGCATCTCATTGATCTCCGAGGTGCTCTGCTGGGTACGACCTGCCAACGCTCTTACCTCATCAGCCACTACCGCAAAGCCGCGGCCCTGCTCACCCGCCCGCGCAGCCTCGATGGCTGCGTTCAGAGCCAACAGATTGGTCTGCTGGGCAATGCCGCCGATGACCCCGAGCACGTCCGTGATGCGCTTGGCGTCGACCTGCATTTCCTGCACGTATTGGGTCGCATGCTCAACCTCGGCCACCAGCGCCCGCACGCTGATAGACGCTTCGTCAACGACATCACGGGACCGCTGCGCAGCATCATTTGCCGACTGGGTAAAGCTTGCTGTTTGCGTAGCGCTCTCGGCGACGCTGTCGGCGGTGGTGCTCATCTCGTTGATCGCGGTCACCGCCTGATCGGTTTCCAACGCATGACGGTTGAGGATCTGGTTGATGTTACGCGACTGTTCCTGCAGCTGGACCAGCCCAGCGGATATCTGTTCGGTGCCACTGCGCACTTCAACGATCATGACCTGTTGGAAGGCGATGAACCTGTTTACCGACTGACCCACGTCGTCCAGTTCATCTTTGCCCTTTATCGGGATACGACGAGTCAGATCCGCCTCACCCGAAGACAGCGCATCAATATTGGTACGCAGCACCTTCAGGCGCGCAAACAACCGATGGAAAGCGAAACACAGCACGAGCAGCAAAAAAATGACCAGTGGGATCTGCAGCCAACCCAGGGCTTTTAATACTTCGGTGCTACTGGCGGTGAGCATGGCGGTCGGCAGCGATGTGGCGATGACCCACGGCGTGCCTGCCACAGGGCTTAGAAAGAAAGTCAGATCACCTAGCTGCGGATCGATGTATTCCTGGGAATACACAGCATCGCCGGAGATTTTGCCCAGGCCGACTTGAATGGCCTTCGCAAACATGGACTGACCACTGAAGTTTGAGATGTTCTTGAGGATGATTTCGCCGGGAATCCGGCTCTGGTTGGTGAGGATCTTGCCGTCCCGCTCGACGATCATAACCTGACCCTGAATGTCTTTCTCCTTCTCCTGAATCAGGCCGTTGAAGAAACCCAGGGTGACGTCAATAGTCGAGACGCCATAGAGCGCGCCATCTTTGTAAATGCCCATCGCGCAGTTGGTCCGCGGTTGCGGACTGGCTTCGTCCTGATAGGCCGCTGCCCAGGCACATTTGCCCTTGGGTGCGTTCTGTCCGGCACGGTGCCAAGGTTGTTCCCAATAGTTGGGCGCAAGGGCGGAGTTCCAGAAGTTGCTGACCACCAGTTGGCCACTGTCGTTGCGGTGGAAAAATGAACCGTACTTGTTGCGCCCTTGGGCACGCTTGTCCGGCATCGGCCAGACGCCACCACCGAAGACCTTCTGATCGCCATATTGATCGACCAGCCCCGGTAGCGCTTTGTCTATACCATCGCTGTCCAGCAGCGGCACCACTTGAGTGATCGCACGTGACTGGGCCTCGACGCGGGCCAGGTCCGACAGAATGCGCGTGCCGATCTGATCCACCTGACTCAACACCACTTTTTCCTGAGTCTCTCGAACCTTGGGCGTGACGAAATACACAATCCCCTGTTGAGTAATGACCGCAATCACTAGAATCAAGGCCACAAATATGGCCGTGTAGCGCGCCTGCACTGTATTGAACATCGTCGACCTCAAACCCTTAATTTTTAGTTTTTTGCACAATGCCGAATTAACTGTCGACCGAAAGCCGATAAGAACGGGGAGCTGCAACAGCCTTTCAGCAATGCCGGGAACAGGAGTTTCGGATTTTGGTCAGGCGGGCTCAACAGCTTCGCACCTCAAGCCCATCACCGCCGTGTCATGCTATCAACGCGCCAACGTTTTTTTTAAAGAAAAACGCAACTTTAAAAAAAAACGCAGATTAATCAAAAAGCGTTTGCGAAAATCTTGAGGACTGATGCACACCTCACTGTCAATAGGAGGTACGTTACTGCAAACGCAAAACGTAAGCAGGTACTGGCTGATGGGAACGCTGGAAAACGTCTACACATACTTAACGATCACGTGTAAAAAAAACACACAAAAGATAGCGTCCGACGTTGAGAACATCATGACGTCGATCCACTCAATAAAGGAGACTGTTACTCAACTAGAAACAGTTGTTGCAGCGGCAAAATATCGAACGGCAGGTGCACCATTGCTACCACAGCCTGTCTTTCTCCCGGCCCGACTACTAGAGCGCGATATAAAAGCACTGAACGTCGCAGTGGACGGCATGGCAACCGTCATCAAAAACAAGTTAACCTTCGCACTTGAGGAGTTAAGGACCACGTTGGCCAATGAATTAAATTCTGCCTTCGAAGCCACCCCCCTTAACGTGGAAAACTCCCAGAAGTATCAAGTGGTATTAATCGAGTCCATCGTTAACCTGGAGATGCTGCACGCAATGATTACAGAGGCAATCAGCCCGTAATTTAACAGACGGGAGCCCCCTTTCGAATCGAAAGAAGACGCTTGGTTTGACATCTTTTTCTGTGGGCTTCATGCTGATAAAGCAGCATCTCTTGTTGAGGTTATTCATATGGAACACCCCCCGTATGCTCAGTACTCTTTCAACCGCATAGAAAGTGCTGCACGCCATTATCAAGCCTATGGTGCCGACCTGGACATAATGGACTTTCCGGCTGGAAAGTTTCAGTATTGTAAAAGGGTATGCGTTTTCGGTAAGTCTTTCGTTTGTTCGTCGGCCAGCGTCACGGGTTGGGGGTATGAACTGAACACTGAAATTGACGGATTTCTATTCACCTTCCCGCACACCGGGAGTATGTCCTGGAAAACTCGCGGAGGTACGTTCAAGGCTAATGCTGGCGCGCTTGCAGTGGTCGACCAGCGAGAAGTTTTGATTTCAACGTACACACCCGGCATTCGATCAACAAGTATTTACATAGAAAACACCGAAATAGTAAAACACCTGACACTGCTACTGGGGTTCCAACCAAAATCAAGGACTTATTTTCACAGGTCCACTATTGAAAGCTGGGAGATCCGCTTCATTACAACTATCGCAAACACAATACTTGATTATGCCGAACACTCACAGGTGCCTTTCAAGGGCGTGTTGGACAGCCTGAAAGAGACCATGATTGGCTTCCTTGTCAATAATATCAGCAACACCCACAAGGACAGTTTGATTGACGTCGGAAACGTACCTGTTCCCACACCCTACGCTATAAAGTCTGCTGTTGAATTTATGACATTCAATACAGACCCCGAGCTGACAGTGGGTGACGTCGCGACGTTCACGGGCATCAGTGTACGGTCTCTTCAAGTAGGATTCAAACGTTACAAAGGAATGAGCCCCCTCCAGTTCTTAAGAAAAGAAAGGCTAATGAGAGCCAGGACTCTTCTGTTACAGCCCGGGTCGGCATGCAGCCCACAACGTGCGGCGCTTCAAGTGGGGTTCTTGAACTATCATGTTTTCTGCAAATATTATATTCAGCTCTTTGGAGAGCATCCTAAAGCCACGCATATTGCAACCAATAGATAAAACACGCACGAAATCATCCACCTCCCTGACGCTTGCTTGTTACTGCCGCTCGGTTTTGCAACACTAACAGGGAGCTAACGCTGCTCATTGCCAACAACGATTGCTGTTGGCAATGGTGACACTGAATGTGCTTACCCCCTCACTCCTTCCCGACCGTAGTCCCCGTCCACACAGGCACCGAATGTTATTTCCTTTGGGGGCGGATCCCGGGCCACGTTCGGCGTCGGAACGCAGTCTCGTACAGTACAGCTCAGATTCCGAATCTCATACAGTGCCTGTACGAATATATGAACCTGCCCCTGCCCTTCGGCGACACTTAAGCTGAAGGGGACATGACTGGCTCGAGCTAAAGATTCAGGTGCCCCAGGGAGTGGTGACAGGCCATCGCGATTACACAACGCTCTTTGCGAGATCCGATCCAGTTCATAGAGGCCGTGGCGACCGCTGGAAGAACATTTACTGGCGCGAGCGCGAACTGTCACAGGCATCGAGATGACAACGGTAGAACGGACAGAGGCACCGACCGCTTTTCCCGATGAAAAATCAGCCCGACTGTGATGGCCATTCGCCGGCGTCTGAGCTTGATCGCCATCGCGCATCAGGTAAAAGCAGATCCGCTTACCAGAGCCTAAACCGTTCGCATTAATAGGCGCTGCCAGGGTCAGATTCAACGGACCTGTGCAAGCCTTTTCCCAATCCGTCGGGTCCCATGCCAAAAGGACAATGTCATGGCGTCAATCAATAGCAAGGCCACCATCAATTACACCGTGCGAACCGGCCCGGGAACTGTACAGGTCGACCCGTCCACGGGACGCGATTCAAACTGGAGCATAATCCTCCAGCCTGACGGCAAGATCATCGTCGGCGGCGAAAGCTTCCAGTCCGCCATTGGTTACCCGGGCTCGCCGGGCGATGAAAGCTATGGTACGCGCGGCAGCTACACGGCGGTGCGCCTCAACAGTGATGGGAGCCTGGACAACAGCTTCAGCCAGGACGGGATTACCCTCGTGCCTGCCAATCTGGATCCGGAAGATTATGCTTACTACGTCATGGCAGTGCAGGCCGACGGCAAAGTACTGTCGGCACAGCCAGGGCTTGGGGGTTTGAAGGTAGAACGCTTCAACGTGGATGGCACCCTGGATACCACTTTCGGCAATGGCGGCGTTGCAGGCCTTGATGTACCGATCGGGGCTGATGGAATGGCTATTTATACAACAGCAGATGGCTCGGTGTACGTCAGCCTTCGCGGCACCTCTCAAGCAATGGTGTTCAAGCTGGACGACAGCGGTGCTCCGGCCGAGGATTTCGGTACCGGTGGTGCACTTGTCCTCAATCCTACCGGGTATTACGGCACCGGTAATATCGCCACCGTCGTGCAACCCGACGGCAGCGTATTGCTCGGCAGTTGGCTGTATGCAGACGGCGAGGGACCTGGCAGCCCGGGCGATCCAGTCTATGCCGTTCAGCGACTTACGGCGGATGGCAACGTGGATGCCAGGTTTGGTGCGGACGGCGTGGTGTACTTCGATGCCACGCTGGGACTGGACTACCGTTCTGCGATGACCGTGCAGGCCGATGGCAAGATCATCATTGCCGGCGAGAGTAACGACGATAGAGCCTTCAACGTACTGCGGCTGAATGCGGATGGTTCGTTCGACACCTCCTTCAGCGGCGATGGCAAGCTCACGATCCAGGTGCCCCAAGGTGCCTCCAGCTATGCCCATTCGGTCGTCGTCCAGCCCGATGGCAAAATTCTGATTGCCGGCGACGTAATCACCCGCTTGAATGCGGATGGCAGCCTGGACACCAGCTTTGGCAGTCAGGACGGAAACTACCACGTGGATGGTTCCAGCGATGCCAATCAATTGATTGGCAACGACACGGCCGAGATCATCCGCGGCCTGGGCGGAGACGATGTGCTGCAAGGCGCCGGTGGCCGTGACGTCCTGACAGGCGGGACGGGATCGGACATCTTCCGCTACACCCAGATCAGCGACAGCTTCCGTACCGCTACCGAAACCGGCAGCGACCGGATCCTGGACTTCGATGCCTCCCAGGACCGTGTAGACCTGATTGCGTTGGGCTTCACCGGCATTGGCGACGGCCACAATGGCACGCTGGCCATCCAGGCCAACGCCGAGGGCACGCGCACGTATCTGAAAAGCTTCGATGCCGACGGGCAGCGCTTCGAACTGGCGTTCGAAGGCAACCTCACGGAGCAACTGAACAGCACCAATCTGGTGTTCACCGCCCCAACCGTCGAAGGCACCGCAGGCAGGGACGTGATCACGGGAACTGCCATGTCGGAGGTCATCTATGGACTGGCCGGTAACGACCGCATCGACGGCGGCAGGGGCTCGGATGTGATCATTGGAGGCGCGGGTGCCGACCAATTGAGCGGCGGCGACGATCCGAACCTCTCGGTCTATGGCCGTAACGGCATAAATGACGCCGACGTGTTCCGCTACACGGCGGCAACTGACAGCTACCGCACGGACAGCCAGAGCTTCGTGGACCTGATTGTCCGGTTCGCCGACAACAACGACAAAATCGACGTGTCGGCATTGGGTTACACGGGGTTCGGAGACGGTACCGGGACGACACTGAAGATGGTCTATAACCAAGACCTGGACCGCACCTACCTCAAGGATGTGGAATCGGACACTCAGGGCCATCGCTTCGAAATCGGCCTCACCGGCGACTGGACCCAGGATCTGAGCAATGCCGACATGATCTTCGCGCCGCAGGGGCAAGTGTCATTGGTGGGCGTAGTCAGCGCCTCCATCGACTCAACCGAAATGCTGTAACCAGACATAACTCCCGCGGGATTGTGGGAGGCTGGGAGTAATGGCCAGCGTGCCTTGGCGCTTTCTGGCCGCTGTAATCCAAGGCGACAAGTCTCCTTGGATTACAGCAAATCCATACCTGACTGATCCAGAGCGAATCATATCGAGGACAAGCATCCCGAACCCACATACTCAGGACTACACACACGCACAACACCACCCTTTCGGCTCGGACGAACCAAAGCGGTTATATCTCGGTTGAATTGTTATTCGCTCTCATCGTTATCCTGATCGGGATGGGCAGTTCGGACGTCAACAACGAGCACGGTAACGTCGGTCAACTGATCGCCAACACACGCAAGCTCAAAGGCAGTGCCGGTTACGGAGCGTCAGGGACCGATCTGATCGCCCAGCTCAGTTCGATAAGAGAACGGGGCGACTTACACCGTCACCGAGGCAGGCTTGCCTCAAGATGCCTGTGTGACGCTGGCCACGAAGATCGGACGCGTTCAGAAGGGTTACCGCCTCTACCAACGGCGGCACAGCTGTGAGCGGCGAGGTGAGTTCTGCTGCTACCAGTGGCTGCACTACAGACAGCAACACCGTCGCTTGGACGGCCTGCTGAGCATGAACCCAATTATCGACACGCCCTTTGTTGACCTCTACCTGGGGCTTGATTTCACGGACGTAAAAGCTAAGCCAGTCCTAAAGGGGTGATCTGCAAATCTCTTTGCTTTACGCTGCAAACGAAAAGACGCCGCAGTACCCTGACGCCCATCTAAATTGCCTTTAATCGCTAGCAGCACCGCCAGTGATGAACAGATCAGCTTGCGTTCCGGTCTCCGGTCGTTTCGGCGTTTCGGCTCGCCTCACCCCCAGCGCTTGACGACTCGCCGATGACAATTGGCCGGGGTCAGCACCTTGCCCGTCCTGGAACGTACTGCGATGGTTTCTACCGGCTCCGACAATTCATTGTCGAGCAACACCGAGTAGCTCTCCCCTGCTTTAAACAAGTAATGCTCCCCCCACTGACGCATGCTGACGACGATGGGAAACACCGCGCGCCCCATATCAGTCAGCACATATTCCTTGTAGGCACTGCCGTCGGAGGCAGGCTGGACGTTGAATACGCCCAACTCGACGAGCATTTTGAGCTTGACCGTGAGGATGTTCTTGGCGAGACCAAGACGTTTCTGAAATTCACTGAAGCGGCGAACGTCGTCGAACGCATCGCGTATGATCATTAAGACCCAGCGATCTCCGATTGCTTCAAGCGTGCGGGCGACAGGGCATTCGCTCTGCGCCAGTAATTGCTGTTTGGCCATGGGTCTCCTGGAGGCGAGTCAGTAGGAAATTTAAAACGTTCTAACGTCATACGAAAATGTTTTACACGTGTGGTTGCATTTAACAACCTTGTTTGTTAAAAGCTCACACAAGGTTTTCTTTTGAAACCACATATTCCAAGGATGGAGCGATGCCGTTCAAGTCTCGTACCCCGGTAAAGATGGACATCGAAGCCGAAAAATCCAGCGGTGGGTACACGCAAGCCCCCCACCCCCAGGACACCTCCAAGCTTAGTCGCTATCAGACTTTTCTTTTTGCAATTACCTGCGCCATGGCGGTCGCAAACGTCTACTTCGCCCAGCCTTTACTGGAATCGATGGCTGCCAGCCTGTCGGTATCGCCGGGCACGATTGGTATCGTAGTGACCGCGACGCAAGCGGGTTATGCCGTGGGATTGTTGTTCATCGTTCCGCTGGGTGATTTGCTCAATCGCAAGAAACTTATCCTTACACAAATGTTGCTGTCGGCTCTAGCCCTGTGCGCAGTTGGCCTGTCGCAGGATTGGGGCATGTTGCTCGGCGCGATGGTGCTCGTGGGTCTGATGGCAGTCGTGGTGCAAGTGGTGGTTGGCCGACGACATGGGACTGGGCAAAACTCGCCAGGCGGTCATTGCCGCTGGCATACGCGCCCAAGGTAAACCGGTTCTGGTGATTGTGCTCAACAGCCTGATCATCAACTGGCAGCGTGAGATCCTGATGGTGTTTCCTCAGGCTCAAATCGCAATGCAAACTTTTGATGAGAGCGCTGGCTGGATCATCGTGAACTACGAGCGACTGGGTGACTTTGTCATGCACGCGAATCGTTTCGCGGTGATGGTCATTGACGAGGCTCACCGACTCAAGGAACCCACTGCTGCATGGACACGCCACGGCTTTGACATCGCGGCTCAGGTACAAAACCGCTATCTGTTGACGGGCACGCCTGTGCTCAATCGTGAAGCCGAGCTGCACACACTCCTCAGGCTTTCAGGCCACCCAATCGGACAACTGCCCCTCAATGAGTTCTGCGAGCGATTCGCCGGCAGTCCTGAGTTTCGCAAGACGCTTAGGGATGAGATATCCGACTGGATGCTTCGTCGCCGTAAGGATGTGCTGCCCAACCTGAAGGGGAAGCAGCGGCAGACTGTACCGGTGATACTCAGCCAGGTAGAACGTGACGAGTACAACCAGATCATGCGGAGCGACCAGCACCGATTCGCAAGGCTGGGCGCACTGCGCCAACTGCTCGAGCGCGTGAAGGTACGGATCCTGGCGGATCTGATGGCCGAGCTGGACGTCGACGACAAGGTGATCCTCTTCTGCGAATATCAGGAATCCGTGGCCACTTTGCGTGAGCACTGCCTCAAGATGGGCGTCGGGTGCGTGACGTTGGTAGGCAGTGACTCGCCCAAGAAACGACAGAAGGCGATTGATGCTTTCCAGCAGGATCCGGACTGCAGGGTGTTTATCGGGACCAGGTCGGCCGCCGGTACAGGTTACAACCTGACTGCTGCGAACTATGTGTTTTTTCTGGGGCTTCCATGGACTCCGGGGCTCCAGGACCAAGCAGAGGACCGAGCGTACCGCAATGGGCAACTCCGCATGGTGGTAGTCAAAATTCCCTTGGCTGAAGACACCATCGACCAGCAGCTGTGGCAAATGCTCATGGACAAGCGCGCTCTGGCCAGCGATCTCATCGATCCGGAGGCGGAGGCGTCGAGCAAAAAAGCTCTTGCCGAAACTATCTAGGTGGTAACGAAATTGAACGAAGCGCAAAAAATAGGTGGCTGTATACGGAACCTCAAAAAAAAAGGGCTGTCCGTTACGTAGGGTTGAACCTTACACACTACAGCTTGCCAAGGAGCGGTACACATGGCTTTTGACGGTTATATTCAAATCGCAGAGATTCCTGGCGAAGCTCTTGACGAGAAGTTTAGTAAGTGGATCGAAATTACTGGCTACAATTTCGGCGTTAGTCAAAGCACGTCAGCCACAGCCAGTTCATCAGGAGGCGCGTCCTCTGGTCGAACTACAATGACTAATTTCACCTTCACCAAATATCTGGACAGCGCCAGTTGCAAGCTGATGGAGGTCAGCTGCGCGGGCCAGCACCTTAAAGAAGTCAAGTTAGTGCTCTGCCGAGCAAGCACAGACAGACTCAAATATTATGAGGTGGTACTGGAGGAGGTCATAATCGCTGACTACTCTCAAAGCGCAAGTTCAGGCGTACCAATCGAAATTGTACAACTCAACTATGGACGTATAAAAGCCACTTATACCTTGCAAAAGCGCAGCGATGGCGCGGCCGGCGGTAATGTAACCGGGGGATGGGATCGGATCGGCAACAAGATATATTCGTGAGGCAAGGAAATGGCCGAAGTTAAGTCTTTCATCAACGCTAGAACCCAAACCTTCGAAACCCTGAAGGCGAATGCCGGGCTTTCTGGGAATTCCAAAGCTAAATTCAACATTCTCAATTCTCATATAGCAGGAAGTGTTGTAAGTGCTGGAGAGCTTGTCATTGTAGGTGATCCATCTACGCCCTCCTGCACAAGCCAAGAAGCCTACCTGATGGCCAAGGCTAGTCAAATCCATACGGACTTGCTCAGTAATGGCGCTGGAGGGGATGATTTTTTTCTTGATAACTTTGAGCTTTTGCAAAGTCTTCTTTCTCATGCTTCCACAGGTGTAGGTACTGCAACTGATGGTTGGAATAAACATCTTAACGCTATCAAGACCACGCTCGACGATATAGAAACTTTGCATCGGGAGCACCTCGGTTCAGGCTCCATGGTACAACGCGACACGTTTTATGCAAAAAGAACAGCCCTTTTTTTAAAACTTGATAAGCAGTTATCAAACATGGCCTCTTACGGTTCGGGGTTACGTAATGAAGGCTCAATTAAAAAGCTTTTGGGAATCTCTACATCTAGCTATATGCATACCGGCGAAATCTCCGGGTACGCCGATAAAGTGTCTGGGGTTGCAAGAGCCGCCAATTTAGTTAAGAAAGGTGCCTACATAGGCACAGCTTTGGATGTGGCATCAACAGGTTTGTCGATCCATAAAGCCTGTACATTGGGCAGAGAAGAAGAGTGCAAAAAAGCCAAATATGTCGAGGGTAGCTCGCTATTGGGGAGTTTGAGCTTCGGAGCGATAGGTGGCACGGTCGGTAGTGGCATTGCTGGAATAATATGTGTTGGATTAAGCATACCAACAGGCGGAGGTGCTGCATTAGCATGCGCAGTAATCGGAGGCGCTGCCGGAGGTATGGCGGGAGGTGCGCTTGGAACTAAAGGTGGCGAGATGATGGGTGACTATCTATACAGGCAGACAAGCCCATGACAGACGTTGATCCAGGACTGATAGCTACGATCATTATTTTATCCGGGGTAGTCATGGTGGGTATTTCTTTTTATGTGGCTCACGCCTATACCGAGAAATTTGAACACTGCCTTCCTAACTGTAAATTTGTTGAACATAATAAAAGGGTTTTTTTGAGCGCAGGGCTTCTGGGAAAAATTATGCGTTGTAACATGATTTATTTTTACCTATGGGTTCCAAGCCTAGGAAAAAAAAGGGGTTTGTTGGATATAAAAGAAATTGAACGTTTCCCTGTGAAGCTCAAGTACTTGCTTACAATACCCTGGACATCACAAATTATTCTTCTCATAGCATTGGCTATATTTATTCAATTGGTAGCAACCTAAGCTTTAACTCGTACTCTGCAACAATCAAGGAAGCTGACTCTGCCAGCTGTGATCGTTACCCAAGTAGCGATCACCTATTGGCCGCCGTGTCGCAGTGATCAAGAGAGGTTACGCGACTGAGCTCATCTCACGCCCGGCTTCCCAATGCCTCCCTCCTCATTAACCTGAATCGATCCGGTAAGGGTTTAGCAGTGCTTTGCATTCAGAGCGCTGGCACCTTGGCCACCATCAAGAAATGGGGTCAAGGCACACATGATCAGGCAGCTTTCCACACTATCCATACTCGCGCTGTTCGCCGGATGTGCGTCTGTGGCGGACAAACCGGTTGGAGCAGCTTTCGACAGCAGCCAGAATCCTGAGCTGCTCTCGCCAGACCTATATTCAAATGGCGCCAAGTCCGGTCAGGAGCCCATGGTCCGCTATGGTCGATACGCGCTGGTGAATACCGCTCCGGAAGCGGAGCAACGCGATCTGATGGCCCAAATCATCGACGTCAGCATTCCCGCCAACATGCATCCGTCCGTCCAGGATGCAATGCAGTATGTGGTCAGCCGCTCAGGCTACACCTTGTGCCCACCGAGCACCGGTCACGTAAACATCTTGTTCACACACCCTCTTCCTGCTGCCCAGTACAAGCTTGGGCCAATGAGCATGCGCAACACGCTGCAGGTCCTGGCCGGTCCGGCATGGCAGGTCAAAGTCAACGAAGTCACACGCGGTGTGTGTTTTGTACTGCGGCCAGGTTACCAACTGCCGGAGACGCCAAAGCCTGTGGCACTGGCTCAACCTACCCAACCGGCCAGCGCTGGATCAACCTCGGTAGCCAACACCTCCCCAGCCGTGACCGTTGTAACTGCCCCGGCAACCGGAACCTCCTTCAGCAAGAGCACATCGCCTGCAGGGCAACCGCAAACCACGGTCGTCACGCAGGCAAAAGCGCAACCAGCTGCATCCATCAGCACCCCAGCCAAGGAAGGCACCCCTACACAGCAAAAGCCGACTCCTGACAGCGCGGCTCCGGCGAAGGCCACATCTCAGACCGCCGTCACCAAGAGCATCGCTTCGACCAGCCAGGCTCCGACGAAACCTGAACCAGCAGCGAAACCCGTAGCAACCGTTGCGCCACAGCAAACGTGGAATGCGCCTGTGGGCAGTACCTTGCGTCAATCGGTCGAGGATTGGGCCAAACGGGCCGGCTGGCAGGTGATCTGGGTGCCGGAAGACTTGGACTACCCCATCGAGGCACCGTTGAGTTTTACAGGCTCCTTCAGCTCGGCGGTCAGGCAGATATTCCCACTGTACGACAACGCCAAACGGTCCTTTGTGGTGGACGGGAATGAGGGAAATGGTCAGCAGGTTCTGCACGTATCGGAGAGGAAAAAATGAGCATGCCCTTCATGCGTCAGACCGCTCTGTGTCTCGCAGTTCTATCGGCATCAGCCTGCTCAGTCCAACGGGTGGATGAAGCTGCTGCACGTGCAGAGGCTACCGCCGATTCTGCCGGCCGTTACGCGGCTATCCAGCGTAACAAGCAGCAACAGGAACGCCGGGACACAGTGATATTCAGCGACAAACCCTGGGTTTCAACGCAGCCAGTTGTTGCGAGACGAGGCATCCCCTCCAAGTATGACTGTGAGGTCGCATATCGGCCTGCCGGCAGTGTCGGAATTGCTGAAATTGCCCAGTACATTTCCGGCCAATGCGGGATCCCTGTCCTGGTCTCGCCGGATGCGCTCAATCCTGGCCTGCTGAACGCTAATGCACCTGCTCAGGGCAACAATGCTCCTCCGATCAGCACGGCCCCCAACCCTGACAGTCTGGCCGGGTTGCTGCCTGCAGGCATTACGGGCGGCTCCAACCTGGCACAGGCCTCTCAGGGCAGAAGCTCCGACTTCGCATCGATGCTGACACCGAATCTCGTCAGCGGTTTGCGCTACTCCGGGAAAGCTTCGGGTCTGCTGGATGATGTCACCTCGCGGCTGGGACTGACCTATCGATTCAATCCCACCTCACGGTCAGTGCAGGTCAGCTATTTCGACACCAAGGTGTTTGACGTCTACGCATTTGGAGACGTGCAGGAAATCAAAAGCACCGTCAGATCCGGTATGACGACTTCTTCGGGCTCGGGGAGTGGTTCGTCGAGCGGATCATCGTCAGGCAGCAGTTCCTCAGGCGTTTCGGGTGACTCGGGCAGCAACCAGAGCACGACAGTCACGCTCAACACATCGATCCTGACTGACATCCAGAGCAACGTGAGGGCAATGCTGAGTACCTCGCCGCCTGGTCGCATGTATCTGTCACCGTCGACCGGGACGTTGACCGTGACTGACCGGCCCGACGTGCTATCGAACGTTGAGACCTATCTGGCCAAGACCAACCACGCGATCACCCAACAAGTGCTGTTCAATGTGAAGGTGTTTGAGGCGACGCTGACCGACACCGATCAGCTGGCTTTGAACTGGGCGGCCGTCTACAACTCGCTGAGCACTAAGTGGGGTCTGTCTCTCTCGAATACTGTGCCAGGCATCAGCTCCAGCGCAATCTCGGGCTCTGTCGGCATTGTCGACACGGCCAACTCTGCCTGGGCAGGTTCCAACGCGATCATCCAGGCAATCGCAGAGCAGGCCCGGATCTCGAATGTTCGATCGCCGTCTGTGACCACATTGAATCTGCAGCCTGCTCCGCTGCAGATCGGCAACGTCCAAGGCTACATCCCATCGGTTCAGACCAACACCACGGCTTCAGTGGGCTCCAGCACGGCAATTACTCCGGGCACCATCACCTCTGGCTTCAACATGACACTGCAGCCTCGCTTGATGGACGATGACGAGATGTTGCTCATGGTATCGATCAATATGAGCTCCAAACCTACCTTTGAGCCATTCACGAGCAACGGCTCCAGCGTCCAGATCCCCAACTACGATGCGAAAAGTCTGTCACCGAAGGTGAAGCTGCGCAGCGGTCAGACATTGATCCTGTCGGGCTTTGAGGAGCTCAGCGACAACACGGACAAGATCGGCACAGGTTCTCCCGGATTCTTCGGGCTTGGAGGTGGGCGTAAGCGCACCTCGTCAAAAAGCGTTCTGGTAGTGCTGATCACCCCGATTGTGACCAACTGACATGGCGAACCTGTCCTCTCTGATGCGAAAGCGCGCTACGCGCCCAGCAATGCCCAGCGATGGCAAAGTTCAGATTCTCACTTATCACGGACGATCCTTCGTGACAGGCCTGCTGTGGCAGGTCACTGTGGTTGCCAACGGGATGACATTCACCGTGACCGAGGCCGGTTTGCCCCAAGATGCCTGTGTGACGCTGGCCACGAAGATTGGTCGCGGGCAGAAGGTCACCACCTCGATCAATGGCGGCACGGCTGCCTGTGCTGCAAACGGCATGGTTGGTCGAACCAGTACGGGTCGATCACTTTCTTGTGATAACCAGGTCTGGGTGGTGAACGGTTCCAGTGCCCCGACCTGCACGGCGAAGACTATCAACGGTTACGACGCAAACGACGCGACTACCTATTCCTGCCCAGTCGGCTACACGAAAGTCGGGTGGGACACCACCGGCTCCGGCCAGCGGAACAGTAGTACCCCGGGAATCGTGATAGGCCAGAATGATTACGCCACCATTTTCTGTTGCCAGTTCTGACCAGGCGCATAGCAGTCATCGAGGAAGTAGAGTGAACATTTACTGGCTTGCAATGGTGGTGATTACAGCAGTGCTCGGAATGGTTTATGACAAGACCCACCAAGCAGAAGTCAGCTCCCAGACCGTGGAAGTATCACTCATCGCTCATAACGTCCTCGTCTACAGAAATGCCTTGGCCGAGTATGCATACGCTCACAAAGCTGCATCAGGAACGGTGGCCGATAACCAGTTGGCACTGCCCAGCTGGTACGCGCGTTACCCTGGGGTGGAGGGAGTGATCGATGCTGGACGAAGTTACGCGTTCTTCGGATCCCCTCCTCCCGGTCTTGTTTCAGAGATGATCAATTTGACTGGAGGATCGCTGGCCATCGGCACGGCCTCATCCGGTACACTTATCACACCATCCTCTGGCTACGTGGGTGTCGCTGTGCCAGTCAGCGTACCGAACGGAGCAGCAGTGGCGTATCAATAGTGACATTGGCATAGTGCATGGGCGCTCTGATTCGCGTCCGTGGATAACCAGGTGGAGAATATGGCTGAACAAGATTACCCGCTTAATAGTTTCCTTCCGCAAGCTCTTAAAGCGCTTGAGTCTATCCAGCATTCCTTGTCGGTTTTGGCGGACATTCAGCTAGCCGCTGAATTCCATCCGGATCATGAAGGCCGAACACAAATCTATCGCCAGTTTGATGAAGCGCAGAAAAAAGATAGTCAAGCTGCGGACGAAATCCAAGCACTGCATCTGAAAGCGAAGGAGCTGAGGAACAACGGGGACACAGATGCAGAAAGACAAACGCGTTTACCGATACGGGAGGCCATGGATCATCGCATTGAGACGAGTCAGGTTTTGAGGAAATTGACCGAAACCTTCCCTGCCTTTAGCCGACTGCACCAGTTGAGCACAGGTAAAGAAAAAAGATAGGCAACGAGATCTGTCCGCAGGTAGCCTTATGACATCCTCGCGCACCGATTGGTGTCTCTCCAAGAGGTCACCGAGCCGAGCCAGGGCACATGGCTCTAGGGGCCGTTGATCAAATATGAGTTGCCATCGGTGTCAACTTTTGTAAATATGATCCCAGTCAGATGATCCCTGTAAGACCCTGCAAAGCGGCTACTAACCGTAATGCAGCCAAAAACCGCCCTACTAAGGCGGTTTTTTTTTGCCTGAGCGATAGCCTTTACCGCGAGGTTTCCTTGTTATTGGGGCTGGGTCGGTATGGCACTCTGCCTACTCAGAGGGTAATATCGCTCACAGTCAGATGTGAAATGTAATACCAGGCAGGGGTGCCACCAAAGCAAGTTACACGTGTTGCCGCTGATGCAGAATTGACCCAGCTGCCGAAATTTCGCTGACCCAAGCTTCTACTCCGTAAAGTGTTAGCAGGTCTGACTTTGGGCTGAATACTTATGGGCGACGCCAAGTCGGCACATGGGTCAATTCTGCATCAGCGGTAACATCGAGCAAGATGTGGTTCGCATATCCGACGGATAAAATCCGCATATGTTGTAACCCGGAGCGCGCTGCACTTGACCCTAGTGATGAAACCGAAACGGCGTTGCTTGCCACACAGCAGGTTCATCTATCCAGGAGGTCGACTCAATGCATCGTCCTATCACCGCAGCCTATACCACCTCACGTCTCATCCTAGATCAGTCAAAACAGATATCACGCACCCCATCGGAAAGTAGCGTGCAATCAGCACTTCCTCAGCAAACAAGTATGAGCAGCCCAGTTCTGGAGCGGTCGAAAAGTGCGCCAACTTTATTGACTGCGGCACAGCGCACGATGCTTGCACAAGTGGGCGCATGCAACGCTCATCTGACCTCAGACGAAAACATGGCCATCAATGAACTGAGATTACACAAGCCCCGGTTACCTAAGGATACGTGGTTTTTCACTGATCCTAACAAGGACCCGGATGATGTCGTGACCTACACCTTGGGCAAGCAATTGCAGGCTGAGGGCTTTGTGCACATCACAGACGTAGTGGCAACACTGGGTGATGCTGAAGTTCGCTCTCAACGTGCCGAGATGGCCAAAGGCGTGTTCAACAAGCTTGAGTTGCATGACGTGCATGTGTCGCGTGGTCGGGATTACGCAATGAATTCGCTTCAGTCGAAGGAACATGCCAAATTTTTACTGGAAGGTCATGCTTTAAGGGCTGGACCTGGTGAAATACACCGCGACAGCTTGCAGGACATGAGCAGGCGCCTGGCCCGTGCGCCACATGGAGTCGGTATTGTCGTAATTGCAGGCATGAGTGATATCAATGCGCTCATCACTACCTGCCCGGATATTGTGCGCGAACGGGTTGATGACATCACCATCATGGGCGGCGTCGAGCCTTTAAAGGACGCAGATGGTTTTGTACAGCCTGATGCACGCGCTTACAACAATACGACCGACATGGACGCTGCGCGCAGTCTTTATCGAAAAGCACAGGAGCTTGGCATTCCACTTCGTATAGTGACAAAGGAGGCGGCCTATAAAACGGCGGTTTCACCTTCATTTTACGAAGGAATAGCAGGGAGCGGACATCCAGTAGGCCACTACCTGAGAGACGTTCAGAAGAGTGCGTTGAAAGGCCTCTGGGAAGGTATTCAAGATGGATTGCTTCCCGGGTTGGATGACTCATGGTTCTTTCGGACGTTCATGCCGAATGCACAGATTGAAGCAGTACAACTGGATAAAAATAAAGAGAATTCGTTTGAAGATATCTGGCCTAAGGTGACGAAGCTAAACCTGTATGATCCTCTGACATTACTGGCCTCAGTGCCAGGGGCGGCAAAACTGCTATTTAAACCCAAAGCTATACACACAGAAGGATTTGGTGTTGTAGAGCAAGTAGGTCCAGATGATGTGACGCATCCAGAGAAAGCAAAGTTATTGATGTCCGCTTTAGCCAAATCTGCGCTTGTCCAGTCGACGGTAGCCCCAGATTGACCCGTAGTGCCGACAAATGTGGGACCATCCGCGATGGCGAGGGTAGCACGGTGAAAAACCATGCTACCCGCCTGACTGTAGATCGCGTCGACTATGATTCAGGGTGCGGGCTGCCGCGGCGTGTCGGGCACAGCCAGGTCTTGATACGGAATACGTTCGGCCAATGGAGCCTCACCATATCCAAGCTTCCGAACCAGGGCGGGAATTGCCTCAAAGCTGGCATTCATGCCGTTGACGATCGCAGATCCCACATGGCGCAGGAACTCGCTCCGGGGAGCCAGCATTTGATGTAGCTCCTCTGCGGAAATGTAACGGTCTCCAGCTTCCATGTGCTGGCTGGCCCGCGCAAGGATGGTTTGTACCACGCGTGCATGCTTGGCATTGTCTGAATCAAATAGCCCGGGAACGTTGACACGCCCGCCAAGCGCCAACGCGTTCAGAGCGATGGCTTCGATTGGATTGAAGACGGCGCTCCGGAAAATACGCAGTACCTGTTCCGACAGCAGCCCGGTTGCCTTGTTGCTGGCAATCAGTGGAATCATCCCGACAATCGATGCCAGCCCCATGGACTTGACAGCGGTGCTTTCGCCCGGAGCGATATCCAGCGCATGGCGCGTCAGTAGCAGAGTTTTATCCTTGGCAAGGGCCCCATCCTTCAGGTGGGTAAAGTGACGTGTAAATCCCGTCCACTCGTCCACGTCCATCAGCAGCTCGGTGATTTTGATGCGTGGCAGTAGCTGACTGGTCTTGTCGATCAGCGCTTGGGCGGTGTCCGGTACCGCCGCATCCAGCGGCGTGATCTTCAGTCCGGTCTCGGTGAGGATCGCGTCGGGTAGTTCATTGTCCTTGGCTAGCTTGGCGACGGTGGCCAACTGCTTATCCAGCAGCTGCAAGCGCTCTTCCAGGTACTGGTCGCTGTTGGGGTTGATCGCTAATGGCAGCGCCTGTTCCTTTTTGAGCGCGGCAAACTTTGCGGGTGGCAGCAGGTAATCTTCAAAGTCACGGAACTGCCGGGAACCCTTGACCCAGATGTCACCGGAGCGCAGCGCATTTTTCAGCTCGGACAGGGCGCAGATTTCGTAAAAACGACGATCGATCCCTTCCTGCGTGATTACCAGCGGTTTCCAGCGGGGCTTGATGAACGCGGTCGGGGCGTCCGACGGCACCTTGCGCAAATTGTTTACGTTCATCTCGCGCAGCTGCTGGATGGCATCCAGCACACGTTGCGCAGCTGGGGCGGCCCGCAGCTGAAGAACCTCCATAAAGGCCGGAGTGTAGCGGCGCAGCGTATTGAAGTTCTCGCCGACCAGGTGCAGATGGTCGAAGGCCTCTGGGCGGGCAAGCAGCTCGGCATCAGTGACGCTTTGAGCGAATTCATCCCAAGGCATGACCGCCTCGATGGCGGCGAAGGGATCTTCACCCGAGGCTTTGGCGTCCAGCAGGGCCTGTCCGATCTTCGAGTACAAGCGTACTTTGTCGTTGATCGCTTTACCCTGCTTCTGAAATTGCTGCTGATGCTTGTTTCTGGCACTGCTGAACAGCTTGACTAGAATACGGTCGTGCAGATCCACCAGTTCATCCGTCACCGTAGCGGTGCTTTCCAGCACGACGGCCACCAGGGTGGCGTAGCGCCGCTCATTCTCGAACTTGCCCAGATCCCGAGGTGTCATCTGCCCACCTTCCCGGGCCAGCTTCAACAGGCGGTTCTGATGGATGCTCCCATCAAGCCCTTCAGGCAGCGCAACCAGTTGGAAAATCTTCAGCCGCTCAATGTGTTCCATCATGTGCCGTGAATTCGGTTTCAATGGTGACTGGCGTAGCCAGGTCAACCAAGTGCTGTTGCTGCCTGCCTTAACGGTCAATAGTTCGTCGAGCTTATTACGATGCTGCTGGTTCAGCGGCTCGATCAAAGCACGATAAATCCTCCGGTTGGATCGGGCCACTGCCTCGGAGCAGGCTCGATCAATCACCATAAGGGGCGGCAAGATCCGCCGTTGCTGACGCAGACTCTCCAACGCCTGCCCAGCCAGCAACAGGCCTCTGTCGGTCTGCTGGGCCAGGCCGGTCAACTCGCGTACAAGGGCACGGAAATCCGATAATCCGAACGGCAGCAAACCCAGGTAGGCACGCAGTTCCTGGGCGTGCTCTCGACGGGTGACATCGCGCTGACCGTACTTCGCCCAACTTTCTGGTGCTGCCTGAACCTGTCGGGCTATCCACTCAATGACCGGATCGGGCAGCACGCTGTCGCTGGCCAGCGCGTAACCGGGATAGCGCAACAGACAAAGTTGCACGGCAAAGCCGAGGCGATTGGCATCACCCCGTCGCTGACGGATCAGCGACAGGTCGGATTCGTTAAAGGTGTAATAGCGGATCAGGTCGTCTTGGCTGTCCGGCAGCGCAAGCAACGTGTCGCGCTCACTGGCCGAGAGGATCGAGCGACGGGGCATGTGTCAGTCATCCGTGCGAAGGTACCCCACCAACGATGTGCGGCTGATGACCCAATACGCGACCGAGGCGGTTTCGCGGATTTTTCGACCAGGCTTCAGGTACAGCAAAGCCGAAGTGCTGCTGATGGATATCTGCCAACCAGGCGAATTTACCGATGACCTGTTCGCGGTCAATCAACCGGTGAGTTCAGATCGGCTGATGGCCGCTTTGGACTCAATCAACGGCAAGTGGGGACGTGGGACGCTGTGTACAGGCTCAGTACCAGTCACCCCAGATTGGGGCATGGGGCATGCGCCGTGAGCAGATGAGCCAGAGCTACACGACACGGCTTGATCAGTTGTGGGTCGTAAAAGCTAAGTGACCAAGTTAATAGGGTTGCTCCCTAGATACGGTATGCCATACGCTCGTTGACTTAGAAACGAAAAGGAACTGACATGACGTATACGCAAATTACGCCTACTCAAGATTGGTTTTTTCGACACGACGGCGTTAAACCGACCGATCCTCCGATTCTCTACCAAGTGGCAGCTTGGGCCCTAAAATCGCCTGATGCGAAAGGCCAAACAGCCGTAGTAGGGCTGATCGCTCCGATATTTCCTGGGGAAGGTGGTCGAAAGCTACATGAGCCTCCACCGGTTGAAGGCTATTACATACACCGTGAACAACTGACTGAGCTTGAACTCCAGAGTTTGAAAAAGCGCTAGGCTACGCCAGGTGATCGTTCACGGTTATTCTGTTCTATTGATCCCCTGCCCCTAAAATTAGGGTCAGGGGATCAGTGCATTCGAGCTGTCATGTCCACGCCCAGGGCTCTCATTACCGTCAACATGGTTTTTAAGGTTGGATTGCCCTTGCTACTGAACGATCTGTAAAGCTGCTCTCGAGAAAGACCTGTCTCACGCGCAAGCTCGGTCATCCCTTTGGCCCTTGCGACAACCCCCATAGCCTTCGCGATGTACTCCGCATCCCCCGTCTCAAATGCGTCAGAGATAAAAATCGCAATTGCCTCAGGCCCGTCAAGGGCTGCTGCTGGGTCGTAATCGAAAATTTGTTCTTTCATTCTTGCCTCCATTGATCAGCCAGTTTCTTGGCTGTTTCGATATCTCGGGATTGGCTGCTCTTGTCACCACCGCACAGCAGCAAGATCAGTTCATCGCCTCGCTGCTGGAAATAAACACGGTAACCAGGGCCAACGTGTATCCGTAGCTCACTCACGCCCTGCCCTACTGGCGAGACATCACCCATCAGGCCATTTGCAACTCTAAAAATACGAGCGGCAATTGCAGCTTTGGCCTTTTGGTCTTTGAGCCTGCGTTCCCAAGCCATATAGGTTGAGGTCTGTTTTATCGTGGTCATGGAGGATATTGTAGTTTATTGACGACACAAAAGCGAGTGGTTAATTAGGCGCATTGAGCCTAAATAAATATTGCATATTAGGCGCAAAGCGCCTAATATGGTTCCTGTTGGTGGCATGCAGAAAGCCACTCGACTCTGAGGGGGCTAGTCATGCCGCCAGCGGAGAACGAGATGAAACTAACTGCGGTGGCGACCATCCGGACGAATTTTCCAGAGGCTCACTTCTGGATTGTTCGAAGGGGCTCAGCAGAGCATTGCGGCGAAGCGGTACGAGAGTTCAATCCAGAACATATCGGCATCCGAATTGACCGAACTGATCTGTTGTTACCGGACTACCTGTTCTACGCCCTTACCCACGTTCACCAGTCGGGGCATTGGAAGCAGTTAGCCACAGGGACACTGAGTCTGGTCAATATCCGTGTTTCAGACGTTCGAAGCATCGAGCTGTCACCACGGTGAAGACGGGGGCCGAAAGGCCTCCACTTCTTTGATGAAATTGAGGAATGAGGAATGAGGAATGAGAATAGACATACCGTTGCCGTCCGTTAGCAAGCAGCAAGAGGTTATTTTTCAAGCTGCCACCGAGGAAGGTATTAAGCAACTGAAAGCTAATCTGAATGCGCCCAGGCTTCCAGGACAGTCGGAACTGGACGAAAGCTTGTACAGCCGCACGCACCTGCTACGCGAGCATGAAGGGTGGGAACCGCCCTCCCCTGAAATTGTTGGAGCGTATTTCCGACATTTTCAGGGATGCTTCCCGGAGCATGGGACAGATGGAAAATTAGCCAAGCTATTGGGGCTTTCGTCTGATCGGCGCGTGCGTGATTACAAGCAGGGAGTAAGGAAGGTGCCTTATGGCGTTTGGCGACACTTCCTAGTGCTCACGGGGCGAGCCCCGCAGGACATCATCCCGGTATTGGCATTTATGGCGTAGAACCAGCGTTAGAAAGGGTGCCGGGGCATGGCTGTAACCATCCCCAGCTTGGAACACATCAAACCTGTCATGGCTAAAATATGCTCCTTAATGAATATACCACCTACACCACCCTCCGAAGCCTGCCGATTGCTGAATTGGCCAATCCCGAACACCGGCCACTGCTGTTGTGGTTCGCCAGGGAGATTGCGGTCCCCTGTGTAGCTGAAGCTTTCATGAACATTCTCCAGCATGGCTCCCCAAAATTGGTGCCTATTGCCGTTATTTCTCCCCTAACCCCTGAATAGCTTCACGCTCTTAAACGTTTAAAGATATCTATTAAATATCTTAATGGTTGACAATAGGTATCAAAAGGATATCCTTTTCATCATCCTTTGGGATTAAGGGAAAAACCATGTCAGTCATTGTTATAGGCAATACTAAAGGTGGTGTTGGTAAATCTACTAACACTGTGCAGGTAGCTGTAGGGCGAGCCTTGCAGGGTAAGGACGTGCTGCTGGTCAACAGTGATCGCCAGTCATCCTCATCCAAGGCAATTGATCGTCGCGATGCTGCAGGTCTCACACCCAGCGTTACCTTGGTGGCTTACCCTGACGGTGAGCAACTGCGTACTCAAGTGCTGAGGCAGCTGGATAAGTACGACGACATCATCATCGATGCGGGCGGTCGCGATAGCAGCGCCTTTCGGCACGCGATGATGATAGCGGATGTGATGCTTGTCCCCATTGCTCCTGGAAATTTCGAGCTTGACGCGCTTGAAGATGAGTTGGTGCCTCTGATCATCGAGATCCAGGCATTACGTGGTGACAACCCTCTTCCCATCTATGTCTATCTCAATATGGCTGAGCCAAAAAAATACTCAAGCGACAACATAGGCACGCGCAAATCCATTGAGAATTACCCTCAACTGACATTGATGGATTTGAGTATCGCCAAGCGTAAGTCAATCGCCGCGGCATCGACCTTGGGCCTTGCAGTCAGTGAAATGAAACCCAAAGACCCCAAAGCGATTAAGGAAATTGATGCGCTTTTAGCTGCACTATTTTGAGAAACGACCATAAGGATATTTTTTTCATATCCTTATGGCATCCATTAAGTATCATTAGGGTATTTTTAAGGTATCAGGAAAATATATCATGGCGATCATTCAAAGAGCACCTAAACCGGCGAGCGCCGACCGAGAGTCAAGTCAGGTCGCGGCTAAAGCAGCGGCCACCGCTCCCGATAGCAAGGCGAAGAAGAACATCAGAGGCAAGCGAGAAATGTTCCAGGTAGGTTTTGAGCCTGAGCTATTGGCTGAATTTGATGCTGCCCGTAAGCAACTGGGCCTGTCGCGACCAGCATTGATCAAAATTGCGGTGAGGCGGCTACTGGACGCTGGAGTGTAATAGGGTGCTAAAAGGATATCTTTTTAGTATTATTAAGAGATTTTTATGATACCCTCTTGATGCCTTTTGGATGATCTGAGCTTGGCATCCACTTAACAAAAACTCCGAATGCAATTGTTACTGCTATCCCTGCTTTCATGGCTGCTCTTTAGCTGAATGTGCTGCCCGGCAATACTACCTGCAATGGCCTGCGACAAGCGTGGCTTCGGGCAGATCAACTGCAAATGGCCAGAGCCTCAGATCGGCAACCCCGCCGCCAGCATCCTGTCGCGCAGCTCTGTGGTGCGAGCCGGATCGAGTGCGTTACTGAACAGTGCTTTGATCTCTGTAGGCTTGGCGTCGAACTGCTCGACCAGATCCTTGATGCGGTAGCCATGGCGCGTCAGGGTAGGCTCCAGATCATCCAGTTGCCGCGACAGCACGGATTCCACCAACTCCGCTGAGACAGGTTTTTCTCCGGTCAGGTAGTCAACGAGGTGGAAGACCGTTTGTTCCCTGCACCTCAAGCAGCAACGGGCCAGACATCCCCGGAAGAAGACGATGGCATGAGCATGGACTGAGCCGTTTGCATCAGCCACCTCCAGGTCCGGAGGTGGTTTCCAAGAAATCAACCGCTTAACCCTGCGCAGCGCCGAGTCCGGCGCGCCGGCGCAGGGGTCTGTTCGCATGCGTAGAAAGGAGCTGTAAATCAGTAACCGCAGAACGCAAAAGCTGCACGCGCAGCACGTGCTTGAAACCATTGCCCTCGGCATTGCACAGCCCATACGCGATCGCAAGAACGGGCGATTTGCAGCCGCAGGCTGCCCTGTTCAGTGATCCCCGGCCTCCGTTTTCAGTTCCATTGCACCCCAAACCCCCGCTCCCCACTTAAGACATTTTGGTCTTGTCGTACTCCTCATCTAAGGAGATACCGTAGTCTGTGAGATATTTCATATAATAATCACCAGTCGATAGTTCAGTCGCCTCGTTACTTGGATTATTTAGTATTACTTTTTCAAGTTTTCCTAGTCGATCAGTTTTTTTATAGTCGCTCAACATCTGCTCGGCAGTATGCAAAATAATCTTTCGACCAAAATATCCATAATTTTGAGCAGCACAACCAAGACTAGGCAAAATTCGATTAAAGTTTGAAGACTCGTTATTTACATTGGGGTGCGTTATAGAAAAGTCATCAAAAGTAAAGCAATACACAGCATCCTTTACAGCTTTAACCGCATGATTCTTTAAAACAAGGTTAAGGGATCCTTTTGATGCCGTCGAGATATCAGACAATATCTGCTTAATTAAATCAATATCATTTTCCACATATTTCTTGTCAGGACAACAAACGTTAGATAACTTATCCTTCAGCTCCTGAGCAATAATTTTTTTAGTATCAATCTCTATATTGTTTAAGGCCGCTAGTTGCGATAGAATATTGCTATCTTTTTTTAGTGCGGCAGGATTCAGTTTTGGAAATAAATTATCGGCACTTACACTTTCCAGTCTATCAGGTTCATGATGCAATGATGGGCCGCTAATGCCAATAGAACCAGGCGAATTCAACATAACTCACTCCAATAATATTTATCTTGATTTTAACTAAGTCTTGAGTAACGCGTACCTTGCTTCCTATCCGGAATAACTTTTTTCCAGTGTATCAGCAGGTCCTCACGCAGCATGCCAAGTGCCAATCTCTGGGTCTTCAGGTCAGGTGAAAAGAACGCGGCATCGAACACAATTCCCATCCGCTTCTGACTTTTTTTCGCTTGCGCCTGTATTTTTTTTGCGTGATCAGGGCTTATATCTGAATAGCTGAATACAGGTAGCAGATAATTCGTAAAACTGTCAGGCAGTTTCTGACCGTTTTTTAGCAACGCACCTACGTAACACTCGGCAAGCTGTTGTCCTCCACGCATGCTGCCCGCTTGGTACAACTCTCTCTCGGTAATACTTGAGGCAATCTTGGGGTAGATCTGAGCAGCGGCTTTAGCTACTTCACCAATAGCGTGGTCATCGCCGCCAAAGAACGCTTTCAACAACACATCTTCGCCAACCTCGTCTTCGATTCGCTTGGCCGCATCCGGCCAGGAGTCCCCGGTGGACAGCTTGAAACCATGATAGGGATCCTTGGCCAAGGGAATGGGCAAGAGACGCTTGGGGTCTGGCAGTTTCTCTGTCAAACGAGTCGTCAACCCTTCGTTCAGGGCTTTCCAGTGCGGATGTTTTATATGGCGTTCGACAAACTCAGGGTGTGTGTAACAGTGTATGAACTCATGTCCGGCAACTGCTGCCGGATGGCTCTCGAAATGAATGTTAGGGTTCAATTTTACCCGCTGGGTTTTACGATTCCACTGCCCTGCCACGCCTGAGGGAATATCGTGTGAGACCTCAGCGCGAGCTTTAAAACACGCGCTGTCTTTTGGAATGTGTGCACAGAAACGCTCAAGAACCGTCTGATTGCCTTGTTCAAGATGTGTGACACTTGAGCGATGCTGCAGATTGATTGCTGCCCATACACTGCCTCCCGGATCCTTCGCAAAATCACCTGGGTATCTTGCAAAACGGACTCCTGTTGACAGCGCCAGAGTTCCTACCATCAGTTTGACGAAGAGTCTCACAGGATCTACACCCGTTTCTGGGCGAACATCAGTAGGAGTAGGTGGCGGCTGATTTACATCTGCAGGTGCAATTTTTCCTATTTCTTCACTGGGCATGCCACCCGCTATCGCTCGCAAACGCAATGATGACGGTGCATCCATAGGGGCTTTGGGCTTCTGGCCTTGGGCAGCATCAAGCCTCATAGGCTCCGGCCCTGCAGTAGCTTCGACATGCTGTGCATTATCTACACGGGCACTGCTCCCCACTTTATCCAACATACTCTTTCCTCAGTTAAAACGTAAATGCGTCGCAGTGTCTCGAAGCCCCTGCGCCGTTTCAGCAAAGTTGGCCAGTAGGCTCTCGAAACGGGCTTTGTCCAAAAGGTGAAAATCGTGTTCATAAGAGAACACCAAGGTACTTTCATCAGGGGTGATGGTAAGTGCACCACGGCGCAGACGTAGGCCCGGAAACGCATGGGTAAGCAGCTTGCGCAATAAAATGTCGTCTTTAGGGTCTGCACGCAGATCTATGATGGTAGCTAGTAAGGTAAGGCTGTGGCCGCTGGCATGCAGCGTTATATCCATGCCTTCCTGCCACTGGATAGCATCTGTGGCAGGCTTGGCAGTGCTTGTCTGGCCCAATATATTGGTCAGCTTTTGCAGTGTCGGCGATAAGCTCATGATTACATCCGTAGATAGCAATATTTGCACTAAGTGGCCGTAACAGCGGATACGGTTCCTTGGTAAACGGTTCAGCCTGCGGCTGAAAGTCGTTAGCACAAATCTCGATCCAGCGTGCCTCGGCTGTTTACCGGGCCTCAGTAAACAAACATCAGCGGTAACACGTCACGCTACTTGCCCTGCACGGCAACTACTTTGCAGCCAATTTCGACTCAGTACTTTACTTTAAAAGTAGGCGAATCCTCCGGCCGCTGACTGCGCCGGTCGTAAAGGCGGGTGGTGCTGATGTTCGCGTGCCCCAGCCACATCTGCACCTTGGCGATATCGGCGTCGTGCTCCAGGGCGTTGGTTGCCGCGGTTGCGCGCAGGCCATGCACGCCCAGGTGCTCGACGACGATGCCGGCCTTCTCGGCATAGGTCTCGACCACGGTGTAGATGCCGTTGGCCGTAATGCCGGCGCCGGTGGTGGTACCGCGCAGCGAGCGAAACAGCGGACCGGGCGCTGCGGCACGCTCTGCATCCTGTTCCAGGTACGCGTAGATACGCTCGGCAGCCACGGGGTGTAGGGGCAAAAAGCGGATCTTGCTGCCTTTGCCGTGCACCCGCAGGTGTTTGATGCCACGTCGCTCCTGCAGATCGCCGGTCTTCAGTTGCGCCGCTTCCTCTCGACGCAAGCCGTGGTACAGCAGCACGGCCAAGATGGCCCTATCGCGCAGCCCCTTGAGTGTTTCAGTGTCTGGAGCATCGAGCAGCTGCTTGGCCTGGTGGTCACCGAGGGCCGGTGTCTTGCCTTCATTGCTCTCAATCCGAGGCCGTTTGACGCCGTGTACGGGATTACCTCCCGCGACCGCGTTGTTCTCCAGGAGGTGATCGAAGAGGCTGGCCAGCGCGGCCAGTTTGCGCCGGATGGTGGCCCCGGCCAGGCCGCGTTGTTCCAGGTCGGCGCGCCAGGCCAAGACGTGCGAGCGGGTGACCTGGCGAAAATCATCGGCGCTGGCCAGCCCTATAAAGGAAGAGAAATCCGTCAGGTCATTTTGGTAGGCACGACGTGTCCGAGGGTTGTCCAGGTTGGCAAACCACTCGACTGCCGCCGGAACGCGAGCCAGCGTCTGAAATTCGACCGCGGTGAGGCGACGCTGATCGAGTTGAGCTGCTTTCGTCAATTCCTGCATTTCTCTCTCCCAGCTGGCCACGCTGCAATCATATGCTTTCTGCTCAGTCACAAAAGCCACGTCGAATGCAGGGTTGTGGCTAAAACAGATGAACGGCAATAAAGTGGTGATAACGTATTTTATCACCACTATCGCCTCCCGCGTCCCATAGGGTCTGACGTGTCGATCCGCACGGCCTCGCTGAGCAATGCACACTCCGCCCGTACCCTAGGGTGAGAGACGTATTGCATAAACTGTGATAGAGTCTCAAGGGAGTGGGGTTCGACGCACCAGAAGCCGTCCGACGATGCCTGCGAGGGAAATTGAAATGTTTAGCCTACTTTTTAAAACTAGTAAGCAGGAAAAAGAAATACTTGAATCGTTGCGAGGCCTCAAAACTTTGCGCGTCAGTGATCGCGGCGGTATGTCTATAGATCCGCAGGAAATATTGGAGAGTAAAGGTTTCCGCGAGGCAAGTGAGAAAGCCAAAAAAACTGTGGCCAATGGTTAATGGGTGTTCTACTAATCTTGCCGATCCTGGTGAGTGGATACTTATTCTGTAACGGAAGCGTCTATCGTCAGGCCACAATGAGCCGCTATGATGGCCAACTTTTGTACATGCTAATAGCGAAGACTGGGCTAGTTTTTTTTGCCATTGCTTGTCTGGCTAGTTTCTGGTTAATGTACGTCAGCAAGGACGGATCCTTTGCGAGCACCTTTGGCGAACAAAGCGATTACGTTAGAGCCATTAAAAATTTCCTTATCAACAATGAGATCGCGGACATCAAAGAAGCGCCTGTTTGGGCTTTTCTTGGACAGGCCTCAGTATTATCGCTGATATTAGCTTGGGTTGCGCCCCGGCTGTTTATGCTATCACTTATGGTTAGGCACTGGACTGGTCCCAATACCATCAAGGCTTTAATCCTCGCAACAAAAGTGCCTGCTCGGCCTTTGACTCGAGCACTTAGAGCATCTATGCGGGACCAGAACAATCTTTATATGTTCTCAATGAGTGACCGCAAAGTATACGTTGGCAGGGTTGCGAATATAGGAATTCTTCACGAAGCTGGAGGAATGGACGACGACTTTGTAATTGTCCCTACCATAAGCGGCTATCGAGATAAAGACACACTTAAAGTGACTTACACCACAGATTACTCTGCCGCAATCAACGAACTTGTTTTGAAAGAACGTAAAGTCGATTTCTCTATTGTCCTTTCGCAAAAAAATATAGTCTCTATGAGCAGATACGAAGACGAAGTCTGGAACCACTTTAAAGCTCGGCAAGAACTTACGGACAAGACGATGGATGGTGTTCTGGTACGATTGGCAAAGTACCTGGAATCACTTTGACCATGTCGCGGGCCTAGAATTGGCGTAGTCGAGGACAGTTTTTTACGTACTGCAAATGCCGAGTACTGGATTGACAAAAGCGATCTACTCCGTAAAAAGGATTCACCATCCTGCCAGGGTACGGCAAGCTCGTTAGCTCCAGAACGCTGGCAGCTGACGTATCGTGGTCGGCTAAACCCAAAACGATCCATATCGGGTTTTCTAAGGCATGTCTTGATCGTAGCTGGCAATGTTCTCCTTTGAGTTAAATTCTCATCGGAGTCCTTATGCGTTTGTATCTGTGCGAGAAGCCCAGCCAGGGTAAAGACATCGCCGCCGTACTCGGAGCCAAAACACGAGGTGACGGCTGCATCAAAGGCAACGGTGTGGCCGTGACCTGGGGAATTGGACACTTGCTGGAAACAGCTCCGCCCGATGCCTACGGCGAGCACCTGAAAAACTGGAGCTTGGACACACTCCCAATCCTGCCTGCGGAATGGAAAGTGCTCGTCAAGCCGAAAACTGCCAGTCAGTTCAAGATCGTCAAGCAGCTACTCAAGCAGGCCACCGAGCTCGTCATTGCGACAGACGCTGACCGCGAGGGGGAGATGATCGCGCGCGAACTGATCGAGTATTGTGGGTACCGGGGACCGATTCAAAGGCTATGGCTGTCTGCGCTCAATGAAGCATCCATCCGCCAGGCACTCAACACCGTCAAACAAGGCTCTGAAACCTATCCGTTGTATCTCTCCGCGCTCGCTCGCTCCAGAGCGGACTGGCTCATCGGCATGAACTTTTCGCGGCTTTTCACCTTGCTGGGCCGGCAGGCCGGGTATACCGGTGTGCTCTCCGTCGGCCGTGTTCAAACACCGACCCTTCGCCTGGTGGTGGACCGCGACCGGGAGATCTCAAACTTCATACCCAAACCGTTCTGGAGTGTCGAGGTGCAGCTCTGGACTGCAGGACAATCATTCTTGGCGAAATGGGTCGCCGATGAGTACGTGGTAGATGAGGAAGGCCGTTGCCTTGATCAAGCCGCTGCAGCTGCCGCACTGGCCGCGCTGAAAAATAGCCAGGCTGCCACAACTGTTTCTGTTGATACAAAGCGTGGCAAGGATCCAGCTCCGCTCCCGTTCGATCTGAGCACCCTGCAGGAGGTGTGCTCTGCAAAGTTTGGGATGGGTGTGCAAGAGACGCTGGACGTAGCACAGTCACTTTACGAAACTCACAAGGCGACGACTTACCCAAGGACCGATTGCGGTTATGCGCCGCAGCTTGGCCAGCAACTCACCGACAGCCATCCTACAGAGGGCTCAAAGCCGGAAGGACAGCTCCAAAGGCATTTTCCAAGGCGATCCAACGCCCGACCGCCTTGATCAGCTGCAGAACCCTGCAAAAGGTAACTGACTATGAGCTCATTGCCGGTTGCCAAGGGATGGCTACGTAGGGGCGCGAAAGCGCTCGTGTCATTCACCTGGCCGGTCTTGCTGACTATTGTTCTGGCTGTGATTTTCATGACAGCCATCGCGCATTTCTTTGGAGATATTGAGCACTTCAGGGAATGGCAAAAAGCGCATTACAACTACATGCTGGCCTGGCGGCTGTCGCTTTATGCGGCGATAGGGCTCGGCTGGTACAGGCTCAGGCGCATCATCAAACAGCGAGCATCAGACACAAATCCATTTCCCTCGGGTCTTCGACGCTGCGAGGTCATGGCCATCTTCATCGTTCTCCTTTTCGAGCTTCGACGCGCCGCCACTGTAGCGGGAGTCGAACTGCCATGATCTTGCACACGAATGACTACCTTGAGTATTACCTGACGTTGGTCGGATGGCTCATAAACGGCGGCATCTGGAACATGATCGAGGACAGCGGACTATTCGCGGCCCCCTTTGCCGCCATTGTCATCAGCGAATGGCTCAAAGCCCGCGGTGAGGGAGCTGATGAAGGCAACAAGGGCGTCCTCTCGTTGGCCCGAGTAGAAAACCGGTTCTACACGGCAATCCTAGTCATCATCCTGGCTTGTATGCCTCTGGTAAACGTCAGCATTGATACCATCCAGTTCGACCGAAGCCGCTCGGAACAATGCCAATACTCAATACCCAATCCGACTGATACAGGCTGGGAAACATCCTTCAGTACGCTGAACGGTAAAAGCGCCACAGTGCCCGTCTGGTGGCTGTTTGTGCATGCGATGTCAAAGGCAGCAACTGCAGCCTCAGTCGCGGCCATTCCCTGTGGAGTGGACTTGCAACAGGTCCGGATGGACGTCAACAAGGCCCGCATCAACGATCCGCTGCTTGCCCAGGAGGTCGCTGACTTCACGAACGATTGCTACGCACGTGCGCGCGCAAAGCTGTTCATGACCCAGCCAACCCTAAGCAATGATCAACTCAACGATGTCAACTGGATCGGTTCGCACTTCTTCCTACAAACATCCGGTTATTACAGCGATGGTTTCTCAGGATTCAGGTCACACACTCCTCGTACCAAGTGGCCATATGACGCAACCCGAGATGCTGGCCTGCCACAAACCACTGGTGGGGGGGGCTTTCCAACGTGCACTCAATGGTGGTCGGATGGAAGCGTCGGTCTTAGAGCCAGGCTGCTGGAACAGGTCAGTCCAGATCTGCTGAGCAAGCTTGCTCAGTGGGCAAAATTCATGACCCAGACCGAAGTGAGCGACTCGGTCATCCGGGATCTGGTCTCTCCGAGGAAGCAGCAACTGACCCAGGGTCAGGTTTATTCAGACTATGGCGGTCAAGTCGGTGGCTCTGTGCTAAATGACTTCACACGCCTTGCAGCTACAGCTGGTCAGGCAGCAGGATCTCTTGTGATGTATCCAGCCATGGACAGTGTAAGGCAAGCAGCGCCCATGGTGATGGCCTTCCTAAAGATGGCTCTCATCATTTGCATTCCGTTTGTACTGGTCATCGGGGCGTTCGACTTGAAAGTCGTGATGACGGTGACTTTCGCAGCATTTTCCTTGATTTTCGTGGACTTCTGGTTCCAGCTCGCACGATGGGTAGACAGTACGATTCTCGATGCCCTCTACGGTAACGGGATCGGCAGCAACGTTCCCCACACCAATTTTGACCCGGTATTTGGAGCGAGCAATGCGCAAGGAGATCTGCTGCTGGACTTCGTGATGGGAGCGATGTTCATCGTGCTCCCCAGCTTTTGGATAGTCGCGTTGGGCTGGAGTGGTGCGAAACTAGGAAGCTTGATGAGCGGATTGGCTACTGGCACTAGCGCGGCTCAGGACGCTGGAGGGAAAGGTGGACAGTTGGCTGTGTCAGCAGCCAAAGGGAAGATCTGACCAACTACGTAAATGTGCCAGGTACTGGTTTGAACCAGCTACCTGGCGCACTTATTCGACCCGATGGCTACCAACATAAGTCCCATAACCATCCAAGCCTTCACGGACTTCGATCTTCGTCGCCTTGTTGGCATCCAAGTCGAAGTTGACGCTCTGCGACCCCTGCTGAATCGAAGGGCTGCTAAAGATACCGATTCCGATAGCGATGATGGCGAGCAATCCAAGAAGCTGTAGCAAACCCCAAGTTGCGAGCAGCGCTCCAGCACCGAGGAAAGCCACCCGAGCACTCCACTTCACAGCGGTCACAACCAATGCAGGTATACCGGCACGGCCCAGCGATGACCACAAAGCTTTTTCCAGGCGCAAAACTGCAGCCACACCACGGCCCAGGCCCTGCCCGATCCGAATTGCAGCGCTGCCTTGTACTTTAACTGTGCTCATAGCCACCTCGTGACTCAATCAACATGTCGTTGTGACATCATTTATAGACCTATAAACTCACATATTCAACCTACTTTCCCTTAGAAATCAACCTTCCGACGAACAGCCGGCCGACTGTTTCAAACCGTATTGTAGTGGTCAACTGATCCCGGACACGACGTTAAGGTTTTTCTCGTACTGAGCGGGTGCCAGTCCATCATTGAACTGGTGTGGCCGAACCCAGTTGTAGCGATGCATCAGATAATGACTGATATCCCGCTGTGCCTCTTGGGCCGTCATGTAGCCCACGGCGGGTATCCACTCGGTTTTCAAGCTGCGGAATACACGCTCCATCGGCGAGTTGTCGTAGCAATTACCTCGGCGACTCATGCTCTGGCGCATGCGGTATCGCCAAAGCCGCTGGCGAAACTGTCGGCTCCCATATTGGGAGCCCTGATCTGAGTGAAACAGCAGGCCCTGAGGCTTGCCGCGTTGCTCATAAGCCATGTCCAGCGCCTTGATGACCAAGTCCGTGTCCGGTTTGTTTGAAAACGCCCAGCCCACCACCCGACGCGCATAAAGATCCATAACCACCGCCAGGTAATGCCATTTTCCTTGCGCCCAGATGTAGGTGATGTCGCCACACCAGACCTGATTGGGCGCGGGTACATCGAACTCCCGATTCAAAATGTTCGGAATGTCAGGCCTCTCCACTGTTGCTTTTTTATAAGCATGAGAGCCAGGTTGCTTGCTGATTAATCCCAGTTCCCGCATCAGGCCACGTACCTTGAACCGACCAATTTGCTCGCCATCTTCCTGCAATATCGAAACGATACTGCGGCTGCCTGCAGCGCTTCGACTTTGCCCGAACAGCTCATTGACTCGACTGAGTAAACGAACCCGCTCAGCGTCTGGAGCCCGACGCCGCTGGCAATGGTCGTAGTAGCACGAGCGAGGTGTCTCGAACACCTCGCACAGCAATTCGATCGGCTCATGGGCACCTAGCTGATCGATCAGCGCAAGCGCTCGTGTTCTTCCGACATCAAGAGCGCGGTAGCCTTTTTTAAAATGGATTTCTCCCGCTCAAGACGAGCGATCCGCGCTTCCAGCTCCTGAATTTTCTGCTGCTCGGGCGTCAGGGCTTTGCTCTGAGGCGTTACGCCATTGCGCTCCTGCTGGAGCTGGCTCACCCAGCGACGCAGCGCAGACTCGACCACCCCTAGTGAGCGGGAGGCCTCAATGTGGCTATAGCCCTGATCGAGCACGAGGCCTGCGGCCTCACGTTTGAATTCAGCAGAGAAGGTACGGCGTTGTTTGGTCATCAGACACCTCTATCTGGCGATATTCTCGCCTAAATGAGTGTCCGGAATCATTAGACCACTGCACTTTTGCCCTTGCACCACCACTGTATAAAAGTGGTGCCAGATCCCAGGGCGTCTCATTTTTCGCGTACTCAAGCATTGGGAACGTTAGGTCTGAAGACGTCAGATTATTCATTGCTCGCTCCCTGCATCGAAGCAATTCCTGTAAATGCAGCCATGAAGCTGTTCGCAATGGCCTGCTTAGCGGGTGCGGCTTGGACAAATTTGATGTATTTGAAGGTGGTAGCCTCCGAATTTCGACCGTGGAGCAAAGCATTGCTGACAGTCGCAATCACTATCGCCACATCATCGCAATTTGCTAAAGCCAGCTTGGCTAGCTCAGTCCCAAAAGTGCACCTGGACTGATGGAAGCGAAACTTCCTGAGCGCTTTGATGCCCGACGCGATGCCTAATTTTCTAAGCGATGACATCTCAACGTTTATGGCCGAAGACTGATCACTGTTGCGACGTCCGAAAGGGTTTCCGAAACGTGTCAAGAACACTAAGTCTTGATGCTCGCCAGCAGCAGATGCCTCGCGAGTCAACCTGCGAAGCCCCTTGGCGTACTCCAAGACTTCTGAACACAAAGCTTCGGGAATCCATACCTGGCCAGTTACTCCAAATTTGGTATGCACGGGCGGGGACGCACCTGGCCCTACGGATATCAGAAACAGACCTTTAGCAGACGGATCATGTAGGGCACGCTCCAACGTATCGATACGAAGGTCACAGATCGTTCCCAGTCGCATACCCGTGAAGAAACCTAAAGCCAACATCAGGTAGAGCTCGGGTGAGGCGCTCTGTTTTGCGAAATCAAGAATGGTGTCTCGATCAACCGCAGAGACTGGAAATAGACCACCTTCCAAAGTGGCCCCAATGCGTTTTCGGTTTGGAATACCAAGATCGGTGCTGGTGCCAGCTAGCGTCCGCTCGAAGCCGACCTGGTCAAAGTATTTGATGAAATAGCGCTTGTCTTTCCACAGCGGCAATAACGGGCTTAGAAGGCCATGCCTCCTAACCCACCTGTAGAAACTGATGCAATTACGCATGTATTCGGAGGCCGTGGCGGGGCTGATATGACCAGCATCGCGAGCCTTGATAAGCGCCCCACGGTACTGAACAAGACATCGATCAGTCTTTCGAGACGGAAACTCAAACCACTGAAGCCCGCGACTCTCCAAAAACTTCGCGTAGTTCAACAGCCCATTCAGGTTGCTAGAAACGGTCTTAAGGAGTGCCTCACCATTGGTGACTCTCTCCATAGCCCAGAGATTGGCTTCTCTCCAAGGCAAGCCGTCTTCCCAGAATATTTGTGGTAGACCTTCGATCACTACACGGGAGCTATTCAGCGAGTAGGTAATCAGGCGGTCTTTGACAGAAAGGTCATGCGGACTGAAGTGAATGTGTTCGACGGTAGGCAAGTGGAATCTCTGTAAGAGCAAGCGTCAATGTCCATGGGACAAGATCTACGTTTGGGTGTCCACAGTATGCAACTTATTCTTATCGATGCTGTAAACCTCCGTGGCGGGCACCATGGACTCGATGATCGACATCACACGCTCGCTCATATCGCCATAAAGCGCATAGTTGCTGCTGAACACCTTGATGCCATTGCGGCGCAGTACCTCTTTGATCTGGAAATACGGAGCTCCCATTTTCACAAATGGCTTGGCGTCATAGCTACGGGCGATGACGCATCCGTCGTTATTGCTGAGGACCACGATGGGAGTCTTTTCCAAGTCAGGACGGAAGACGCGCTCGCAGCTCGCATAAAAGCAGTTGCAGTCAATCAGCGCGAAAACCGGCTCATGCCTTTCCATGACGGCGCATGCTGTAGTTCACCACACCCCAAATGACCAGGTTGTCACCTTCCAAGATATGCCGAGCCGGATACGCGGCGTTTTCAGACTGAAGCTTGACGACTCCATCCATCATGAAGAGCCGCTTGCAGATAGGCTCAGAGTTGTTAAGCGCTGCAACGACGATCTCCCCATGCTCCGCGTTACGGCTGCGGTCGACTACGATCAGGTCCCTATCGAAAATGCCCGCGCCTATCATGCTGTCACCGAGGATCTTCGCAAGATACACATGAGGCGCACGTACCTCGGCCATTTCATCCAGTGAGACGTGCTTCTCAATGTAATCGACAGCTGGCGAAGCAAATCCTGCAGGCACCTGGAACGAGTAAAGCGGGAGCTTGATGCCCCCTTCAGACAGAGGGCCGAGAATGACTACGCTCATATGGGAAACCTTTCGATTGGGATTGCTGTATGCATATACAGTTAACTCTTCAGCCCGCGTGCGGTCAATCGTATAGGCAGGCATTTTCGACGAGTGACATTAGGGGTGACATCATGTGCGGACGCTACTCGATCTACGAATCCATGGACCACTACCTCAAGGAGCTTGCCCCAGAACAGCTCGTGATCAATGGGTACGACCTAAGGCCCATAGAGCGCTACAACGTGGCCCCTAGTACCCGGGTTGAGATCATCCGTCCCACCGAGGAGGGCCTGAGTGTCGACAAGGTTCGGTGGGGGTGGGAGCCTTTCTGGGCAAAAGGCAAACGACCAGCACCAATCAACGCGCGAGTCGAAACCGTGATGACGGGAAAATTCTTCAAGGAGCTATGGCCTAACGGACGGGCACTTGCACCAGCGAACGGTTGGTTTGAATGGGTGAAGGACCCGGATGACCCCAAGAAAAAGCAGGCCTACTTCATCCGCCTTAAGAGTAAAAAGCCCATGTTCTTCGCGGTGTTGGCCCAGGTGCACACAGGGCTTGAACCGCATGATGGTGACGGGTTCGTCATCATCACGTCGGCAAGCGACTCGGGAATGGTGGATATTCATGATCGCCGCCCGGTGGTACTGACAGCAGAAGATGCGCGGGCATGGCTTGATTCCGAAACAGCACCGCAGAAAGCTGAAGCATTGGTAAAAGAGCACTGCAGGATTGTTGACGATTTTGAATGGTTCCCGGTTGATCGCGCAGTAGGGAACGTGCGAAATCAAGGACCGGAGCTCATCCAGCCTGTCGGGCTTTGACGGCCCCATGCCTTTGACTTCGACTCGACCACGGGCTGTCCCTCTTAGTCTGCCCCACGTCGTCCGCACCGAAAGGGGCGAAATGGGCTGAAGCAAATGGCAAAGCGAAGGGTTTGAATGGAATGGGGGAATAAGGGTAAGTGCCTTACCCGAAAAGGCCGGCGAGTCCGCCGGAAATGGATGCCGAAAGGGTACGAGAGGCGGCCTCCATAAAAACGAACTTTATAAAAAATGTTACTTAACAGATACTTGGAGGCTACATTTTTCCACGCAAGCGTGGCAACATCCGATTACTGACACTGCTTGGATCCCGCCCAATCAGGTGGCGTCTTATGCATATAACCTTTCCAGGACGGATATAGGTTTCGACTTGTCACGCTGAGCCATATAGAGCAAAAGGCCCACCAATGACTTCATCATGGGTGCCTATATGCTCAGTTTCTTCACGCGAAGAAAAGCGTCTCCGATATCGTCCAATGCTGCTGCAGGCTTTTTCAAACCAGAATCTCCCGACGCGTTGCTGTCGACTTCCCGACGGCGCCAGTTGATTGAAAACATCTGGCAGCGGACCTCTCTGCCGCGTGAGCAGTTCGAGACCCTTTACATGCAGGCATTCAAGAGCTATGCAGCCTTGGTGCAGCATCTCCCTGCCTCTGAGAATCACCACCATGCATATCATGGTGGCATGCTGGATCACGGTCTCGAAATCGTCGCCTACGCATTGAAGATACGGCAAATGTATCTGCTCCCCATCGGAGCACCGCCCGAGTCGCAGGCGGCCCAGTCGGAAGCATGGTCTGCAGCATCGGCCTACGGTGCGCTCGTCCACGACCTGGGCAAGATTGCAGTAGACGTCAAGGTTGAGCTCGCAGATGGCACTATCTGGCATCCATGGCATGGGCCTCTGGATCAGCCATACCGATTCAAGTACGTGAAAGATCGAGACTATCGGTTACATGGAGCCGCTTCGTCGCTGATCTACTCCAATGTAATTCCGGCAAAGGCACTGGACTGGCTCAGCGGGTTTCCCGAGCTCTGGTCTCAACTCGTGTTCGCGTTCGCAGGTCAGTATGAGCATGCCGATATCCTTGGTGAAATTGTCTCCCAAGCAGACCAGGCTTCCGTGGCACAGGAACTCGGAGGCAATCCTGGAAGGGCTATGTCAGCGCCCAAACAGTCTATCCAACGGCAGTTGGCTGAAGGCTTGAGGATGCTCGTGGCGGATAAATTCAAGTTGAACCAGCCCGACGGCCCCTCGGACGGATGGCTGACTCAGGAAGGCTTGTGGCTTGTCAGCAAGCCAGCCGTAGATCAGCTCAGAGCTCTTCTACTGTCTCAGGGTATCGAACACATCCCCACCTCCAACGCCCCAATGTTTAATCTGCTCCAGGATCAAGCAATCATTCAGCCCAACGGAGAGGGAAAAGCCATTTGGAAGGCCAGCATCGATAATGGTCGCGGCTGGAAGAACACGTTCACAGTGCTGAAAATAGCGCCGGCACTGATCTGGCAAAACACCACTGATAGGCCCGACACCGTCAAGATCTATTGGGCTGCCACAAAATCCTACGTCAGATTCTTCGGCGACTGCCTTGCCTGTGAGACGACCCACCGCGACATGCTTGACTGGCGCAGGTCTGAGCTCGAGCGGATCTCCAAGCGCAGCTGGAACACATACTCCAGCCATTTGCGCACCATATACGGCTATGCAATCGAGCACGGTCTGCTGGATCTGGTTGTTAACCCACTTAAAAACACGCGTGTGATGCCGCCCAAGCGCCCCAAAAAAACAGTTGCGAACGACGCAAGCGTCCGCGCTCGTAACTGGTTGAGGATGCTGAGCTCAGAGGAGCGTGCCACCGCAAAACGGACAGAAATTACACCTGCCTGGTTCTGGCTGAGCGTGTTCGAAACGTTCTACTACACAGGGATCCGCCTCAACGCGTTGCTATGCCTGAGATATGCGGATGTATACCTGCGCGATCGCCTGATCAGAGTCCGAGGTGAAACAGAAAAGACTCACCGTGAGTTCCTGGTTCCGATCCCAGACGGCCTGATGGCCCAGCTAGAAACGCTTATGCACGCAGCGAAGGCCTTAAGGTTCCAGCCTGGTGACCAGTTGTTCAACGTAAACAGATTTTCAGGCCACTACCGCCGCCATGAGATGAATTCCAACCAAGTCGAGGCGATGTATAAAAAACTCACTGCGATGACCGGTATACGGATGACGCCTCACCGCTTCCGACACACGATCGCCAGTGAGCTGATGACGCTACCGGAGCGCAACATCTATCTGACCAAGAAATTGCTGAACCACTCGAATATAGCTACCACGATGGATTACATCGAACCCGACTACGACATGATGCGGGAGGTGATGAATGAACGAGGAAAGCGGCCGGCCAAAATCAGCTACATGGCAAAACCGGATGCGACGCTGCGTGCTGATAGACACCGATCAATTTCTGCTCCAGTTAAGGACTTGACTCCGTCGACTGCGACTCGCGAAACAACTGCAGGAGCCGAAAGATCAGCTGGCCGGGCCTTGGCCAGGCCCCGCGCATTGCCTACACCGGTCTCGACCATGAGCCCGTCAACTGCTCCAGATACCCGGACAGTGAACCGCGACGAAACGCCCTCACCCGCTAGTGACCGCGACACCGCAGTCAGCCAGCTACCGTTAGGCTGCTCCAGTCCAGAAGATCTATTGCGAAGCTTGGGGGAACTCACCAGGTGGGTACAGAACAACATTGCCGGCGGAGGAGCTGGTGCTGAACCAGTGATCGAGGAAAGACCTGTCCCAAGCCAGGATGCTCGGCATCTACGCCCGGAAATGCTGGAATTGGCCGGATGGATCGGCAGGTCAGGCTGATCCCTTGCGTTGGATATTTGTAAAAATACTCAATCTGCCATTATCAGCAGATGCATCGCGATGCCGATTATTTAGTTATCAGGCCTAATGACTGCTTCATATGGGCCGATACACGCGCAGCACAGCATTTTTTGCCAAAAAAAACGCCCCGTACACAAGCTTTCGCTCGGTACGGGGCGCTCCAATTTGACATCACAGCTTGCTGGCGCTATGTTTCGCGACAGACGGCTGCTTGTTTGGGTATAAGACCCCTCATACGGTAAAGCCTGCCTCAACTGAGACATGAACACCCATCAAGGTCCTAAAGATACAGCCACAACAGTGTTTGGTCGGGGTAAGGGGATTCGAACTCCTGACATCCTGCTCCCAAAGCAGGCGCGCTACCGGACTGCGCTATACCCCGGTAAATCAAGGCACCTCAACCAGCTGCCTGCGACCTGATACAAGTGGCATCAGATCTTTAAGATTCGGCTCCAAGGTCAACCTTGGAACCAAAAATGGTGGGTCGTGTGGGATTCGAACCTACGACCAATTGGTTAAAAGCCAACTGCTCTACCAACTGAGCTAACGACCCAAATATGGTCGGGGTAAGGGGATTCGAACTCCTGACATCCTGCTCCCAAAGCAGGCGCGCTACCGGACTGCGCTATACCCCGACTGAAACTGCGTTGCATCTTGCGAAATCTGGCTCCACGACCTGGACTCGAACCAGGGACCCAGTGATTAACAGTCACTTGCTCTACCAACTGAGCTATCGCGGAACTATTGATTTCAGATTCAACGTTACAACCTGTTGCCTTGAAACCAGCGTGCTGTTAACTCGTTGATTTCAATCTCATCGACCTTTGCGCTTCGTTTGTATCGTTGCGTTCACGTCTCTGAGGCGCGCTATTCTACAATTTTAAAAACACCTGTCAACCCTATAAATTGCTTTTTAAGACAATGATTTGCGATTTTTTTTCAGATCGCCTTTCGGGCCTGATTTACAGCTGGCAGCGTCCTCAAGAAAAAGGCCCTCGACGTGAGGGCCCTCTATAGAGAGCAGAAGAACGCTGTCAGGCAAACACAATCTCGTCGTCGACCACCTTGCCGGTGATGGTCGTGCCTGGCATGAAGCCTCCCGAGAGGATCATCTGTGCCAGCGGGTTCTCGATCCAGCGCTGGATCGCCCGTTTCAGCGGCCGTGCACCATAGACCGGGTCGTAACCAACAGCAATCAGCTTGTCCAGAGCCTCTGGGCTCAAGGTCAGCGCCAGCTCGCGCTCGGCCAGACGCTTGCGCAGACGACCCAGCTGGATATCGGTGATACCGGCGATCTGATCACGCGCCAGCGGCTCGAAAATCACCACTTCGTCGATCCGGTTAACGAACTCAGGACGGAAATGCGTACCGACCGCGTCCATCACCGCAGCACGCTGCGCCTCACGATCACCGACCAGCTCCTGAATCTGCGCCGAGCCCAGGTTGGAGGTCATGACGATCACGGTATTGCGGAAATCCACCGTCCGCCCGTGGCTGTCAGTGAGGCGTCCATCTTCAAGCACCTGCAACAGGATGTTGAATACGTCGGAATGCGCCTTCTCGACCTCATCGAGCAGAATCAGCGAATACGGCTTGCGACGCACGGCTTCTGTCAGGTAACCGCCCTCCTCGTAACCGACATAGCCTGGTGGTGCACCGATCAGGCGAGCCACGGAATGTTTCTCCATGAACTCGGACATGTCGATACGCACCATGGCCTCTTCGGTGTCAAACAGGAACTCGGCCAGCGCCTTGCACAGCTCGGTCTTGCCCACCCCGGTAGGGCCGAGAAACATGAACGAACCACTTGGCCGATTAGGGTCTGACAGACCGGCACGCGAACGACGCACAGCGTTGGAAACCGCGACCACTGCCTCTTCCTGACCGATCACCCGATTGTGCAACAGGGTTTCCATGCGCAACAGCTTCTCGCGCTCGCCTTCCAGCATCTTCGACACAGGAATACCGGTCCACTTCGACACGACTTCGGCAATTTCTTCCTCGGTCACTTTGCTGCGCAGCAACTGATTCTCGGGCTTGCCATGCTGATCGACCATTTGCAGGCTGCGTTCCAGGTCCGGAATGATCCCGTACTGCAACTCGGCCATACGGTTCAGATCGCCGCGACGGCGTGCCGCTTCCAGTTCCTGACGAGACTGTTCGATTTTCTGCTGGATCTGCGCCGAACCGGTGACTTCGGCTTTTTCCGAGGTCCAGATTTCTTCAAGATCCGCGTACTCAAGCTCAAGGCGTTCGATTTCGCCCTGGAGTTTTTCCAGACGCTTGATCGCAGCTTCGTCCTTTTCCTTCTTGAGAGCCTGGGCTTCTACCTTCAGCTGGATCAGGCGTCGCTCAAGGCGGTCGAGCACTTCAGGCTTGGAATCGATCTCCATACGAATGCGGCTGGCTGCTTCGTCGATCAGGTCAATCGCCTTGTCCGGCAACTGGCGATCGGTGATATAGCGATGGCTCAGTTTGGCCGCTGCGATGATCGCACCATCGGTGATTGCAACCTTGTGATGCACTTCATAGCGCTCCTTGAGGCCACGCAGGATCGCAATGGTGTCTTCTTCGCTTGGCTCGTCGACCAGTACTTTCTGGAAACGACGCTCAAGTGCAGCATCCTTCTCTATATATTGGCGGTACTCGTTGAGCGTAGTGGCGCCGACACAGTGCAACTCGCCGCGCGCCAGCGCAGGCTTGAGCATGTTGCCAGCGTCCATCGAGCCTTCACCCTTGCCCGCGCCGACCATGGTGTGCAGCTCATCGATAAACAGGATGATCTGGCCTTCCTGCTTGGACAGCTCGTTGAGCAGCGACTTCAGGCGCTCTTCGAACTCGCCACGGTACTTGGCACCGGCAATCAGCGCGCCCATGTCCAGCGACAGCAGACGCTTGCCGCGCAAGCCATCCGGCACCTCGCCATTGATGATGCGTTGCGCCAGCCCTTCGGCGATGGCGGTCTTACCCACGCCAGGCTCACCGATCAGCACCGGGTTGTTCTTGGTACGGCGTTGCAGGACCTGAATAGTGCGACGAATCTCGTCATCACGGCCGATCACCGGATCGAGCTTGCCCTCTTCGGCACGCTTGGTCAGATCGACGGTGTACTTGTCCAGTGCCTGACGCGACTCTTCGACGTTCGGGTCGTTAACCGCACCTTCGCCGCGCAGGTTGTTGATGGCATTTTCCAGCGCCTTCTTGCTGACGCCCTGTCCCAGCAGCAACTTGCCGAGCTTGCTGTTCTCGTCCATTGCCGCGAGCAATACCAGCTCGCTGGAAATGAACTGATCACCTTTCTGCTGTGCCAGACGGTCGGCCTGGTTGAGCAGGCGCGCCAGATCCTGCGACATGTTGACGTCGCCGGTCGGGTTCTGGATTTTGGGCAGCCGGTCCAGCTCTGCACTCAGTTCCTTGCGCAGGCTGTTGATGTCGAAGCCGACTTGCAGCAGTAAAGGCTTGATGGAACCGCCCTGCTGTTCAAGCAGCGCCTGCATCAAATGTGCAGGCTCAATGGCGGGATGGTCGAGGCCAACGGCCAGCGACTGGGAGTCCGATAACGCTAACTGTAATTTGCTGGTCAATCTGTCGATACGCATTAGTCACCTTCCTTTTAATGCAGGCCGGAGCAATGAACACACCTATAACGAAAACCTGCTGAATAGCCAGTTAGATGCGGACGATTCTGCGCGTTTCAAGCTGGCCGGGATTGATACACATCAGAGGAGCGCTCAGGCAAGCCTAGCTGGCTGGCGTAAAACAGCCTGCATTCAGGCGTGATCGATCCAGATCAACGAAGCGAAACGGCCAGTGCGAGCGGCACGCCGGTAGGAAAAGAAACGAGGGTCGGTAAAAGTGTCCAGACCGCCGCCATACACGGCATGGATACCCTGCGCAGCAAGACGCAGTCGGGCAAGCCTGTAGATGTCGGCCATGAAACGATCAGGATTCGAACTGGCGACAAATGCATCGGCTGTCTGGGGATGGCTGCGAGTAAAGACCTCACGCACTTCGGAGCCGACTTCGAACGAAGGCTGGCCGATGGCCGGGCCCAGCCAGACCATGATGTCTTCGGCAGCGCACTGCAAACTGTCGGCAGTGGCTTCCAGCACACCAGCCGCGAGCCCGCGCCAGCCGGCATGCGCTGCAGCGACGCGAGTGCCATCACGACGACAGAACAACGCGGGCAGACAATCGGCGGTCATGATGGTGCAGGCGACGCCGTGGTTGCCGGTCCAGCTGGCATCCGCTTCGACAACCCGGGACGGGTCGGCAGGCACGACGCCTATGCCGTGCACCTGCTTCAGCCATGCAGGTTGAACATTGAGGCTGGAGGTCAGGCGCAGGCGATTGGTCGCCACGGCCTCGGGGCTGTCGTCGACGTGATCGCCCAGATTGAAGCTCTCGAACGGAGCCAGGCTGACCCCGCCCGAGCGAGTGGTAACGCAAGACTTGATCTGTGCTGGCGCAGGCCAGTCAGGTATCAGCCAGTCATTCACCCGATGAACGCCTCGCGATCCTGCTTGAGCAACGACAGCAGCCAGACAAAATCATCCGGCAGTGGCGACTCCCAGCTCATGCGCTTGCCGGTGACCGGATGGTCGAGCTCCAGGAAGCGGGCATGCAGCGCCTGGCGCGGAAAGGTCTTGAGCGAATCGACCATGGTCAGGCTGGCCGCTGGCGGAATGCGGAAACGACCGCCATAGGCCGGATCGCCGACCAACGGGTAGTTGATGTGCGCCATGTGCACGCGGATCTGGTGCGTCCGGCCGGTTTCCAGCTTGACGCGTACATGGGTGTGCGAACGGAAGCGTTCCAGCACGCGGTAATGACTGACGGCCTGCTTGCCGCCCTCCATGACGGCCATGCGTTGACGCTGCTGGCCGTGACGACCGATCGGTGCGTCGATCTTGCCGCCAGCAGTCACCACGCCGATCACGATGCACTCGTAGATGCGGCTGACACTGCGACTCTGCAACTGTGTCACCAGTTGCGTCTGTGCCTGGATGGTCTTGGCGACCACCATCAGACCGGTGGTGTCCTTGTCCAGGCGATGCACGATACCCGCACGCGGAACATTGATGATGTCCGGCACGTGGTGCAGCAAGGCATTGAGCAGCGTGCCGTCGGCATGACCGGCAGCCGGATGCACCACAAGCCCCGCAGGTTTGTTGATGACGAGGATCTGGTCGTCTTCGTAGATGATGTCGAGCTCGATATCCTGAGCGACCCATTCACCCTGGGCCTCCTGCTCGGCAATCAGTTCGAGAACAGCGCCACCATGCACGATGTCGCGAGGGCGCAGTACGCCTCCGTCCACAGTCAGGCGGCCGTCCTTGATCCAGGCGGAAAGGCGCGAGCGCGAGTGCTCAGCGAATAATTGTGCGGCGACTTGATCGAGGCGTTGACCGCCCAATTCGGACGGCACCTCTGCGCGGAGTTCTATATTTTCGGACATGACCAGACTAGGTGGCGGCTAGCCTTTGGTTTCGGCAGCGCGCTTGTGGTTAAATACGGCGTCTTTTGTCCCGCCGGTATCGCGGGGCGCTCATCATAACAGGACGGCCCCGCCCAAGACAGCAGGCCGTTATAGGGACGCAAGCCGCCATGCAAGTGAAACACCTGCTGCTGATCGCCATCCTCGCATTGACTGCGGCCTGTTCGTCGAAGGAAGTCATCGACGAAAACCTCAGCGAAGTCGAGCTGTACCAGCAGGCGCAGGCCGACCTGGGAAATAACAGCTATAACAGTGCCACCGAGAAGCTCAAGGCGCTGGAATCACGCTACCCGTTCGGTCGCTACGCCGATCAGGCCCAGCTCGAGTTGATCTACTCGAACTACAAGAACGGTGAACCCGAAGCAGCCAAATCCGCTGCCGAACGCTTCATCCGCCTGCATCCGCAGCACCCGAACGTCGATTACGCGTATTACATGAAGGGCCTGACCTCCTTCGACCAGGACGTAGGCCTGCTGGCGCGTTTCCTGCCGCTGGACCAGACCAAACGTGACCCGGGGGCTGCCCGCGACTCGTTCAACGAGTTCGCTCAGTTGACCAGCCGCTTCCCGAACAGCCGCTATTCGCCTGATGCCAAACAGCGCATGATCTACCTGCGCAACCTGCTGGCCTCCTACGAAATCCACGTGGCCGATTACTACCTGACTCGTCAGGCCTATGTTGCCGCCGCCAATCGTGGCCGCTATGTAGTGGAAAACTTCCAGGAGACGCCATCGGTCGGTGACGGTCTGGCCGTGATGGTCGAATCCTATCAGCGCCTGCACCTTGACGACCTGGCAGCCACCAGCCTTGAAGTGCTCAAGACCAACTACCCGAACCACCCGCAGTTGGCTGACGGCAAGTTCACACCGCGTCAGGCCGAAGCCGACAACCGCTCGTGGCTGTCGAAAGCGACGTTGGGGCTGATCGACGGTAGCGCACCGCTGCCACCGGGCCAGACCCGCGCCGATCAGGACATGAAGAAGCAGTATCAGGACGCCAAGGACGCCATCCCGAAAGAGCTGCTGCCGGAAAATCAGGCAGAGCTGGACGAACAGGCAGAAAAAGAAGCCGAAGCGAAAGGCACCAAGAGCCGTTCATGGTTCAGCTACATGACGCTGGGTCTGTTCGACTGATCTGCACTGCATGAACAAAGAGGCCTGCGGGCCTCTTTTTTTATGCATCACATTTATGAGCAGCAGCCTCTGTGCGCCCGCCTGTGGCTTGGCTACACTGCGCCATCGTCAATCACCAAGCTGGTAATCATGATTCGCCTATTAATGTGGGTCGCGTTGATCGCGGCGGTGATCTGGTTCATCAAGCGCCTGATCAATCCTCCTAAACCGAAATCCCGCGCCGAGCCGCCGGAAATAGCAGCTACCCCGATGGTGCGTTGCGCACACTGCGGCGTTCATCTGCCTCAGGATCGTGCGTTGAGCCAGGCGCAGCAATGGTATTGCAGCGAGGCACATCGCCTGGAAGGCCCCGCGGCACGTGACCGCTGATACGCCCTCCCTTGCCAGCCCGCAGGCGCAGCGGATTCTGCGGCTGTACCACCTTTACCGACTGACCATTGGCGTCGTACTGGTCTTGCTGATCTCCAGCAGCCTGGAAACCGAACTGCTGCAACTGGCCAACCCGAATCTGTTCCGTTCGGGCTGCTGGTTGTATCTGGTGTTCAACATTCTGGTGGTGGTGCTGCTGGAACGCCCGAGCCGTCAGGCACAGCTGTTCAGCCTGGCAATGACCGACGCAATCATGCTTTCCGCGCTGTTCTACGCAGCGGGCGGCCCTTCCAGCGGCATCGGCAATCTGCTGATTGCTTCAGTGGCGATCAGCAATGTGCTGCTGCGTGGCCGTATCGGTCTGCTGATCGCCGCTGTTTCTGCCATTGGCATCATCTACCTGACGTTCTACATCAGCTTCGGCACACCGTCGGTCTCCAATGACTACGTGCAGGCCGGCTCGCTGGGTGCCCTGTGCTTCGCCGCAGCATTGCTGGTGCAGGCTCTGACGGCACGCATGCAGGTCAGTGAAGTGCTGGCCGAACAGCGCGCTGCGGATGTCGACAGCCTTGAAGAACTCAACGCACTGATCCTGCAACGCATGCGCACCGGGATTCTGGTACTGGATGCCCGCCGCCAGGTATTGCTGGCCAATCAGGGTGCCCTGACCCTGCTGGGCCACGAGCGACTGGTCGGGCAAATTATCGACGCCTACTCGCCGCAACTGGTAGAACGTCTGCGCCAGTGGCTCGTCAATCCGATCATGGTACCGCGCAGCATCACGACTTCCCCCATCGGGCCCGTGCTGCAACCGAGCTTTGTCGCACTCAATCGTGGTGATCAACGCCAGACGCTGATCTTTCTCGAAGACCTGTCGCAGATTGCCCATCAGGCGCAGCAGCTCAAACTCGCCGCACTGGGACGCCTGACCGCCGGGATTGCCCATGAGATACGCAACCCACTGGGCGCGGTCAGTCATGCTGCACAACTGCTCAACGAGTCGGAAGAGCTCAGCACGGAAGATAGACGCCTCGGGCAGATCATCCATGAGCAGTCTGGACGAATTGATCAGGTCATTGAAAACGTTCTGCAACTGTCACGTCGGCGCGAGGCGCAACCCGAGCTGCTGGATCTGAAAACCTGGCTGGAACAGTTTGTGACCGAGTTTCGCAGCGCCGCCTCGGCCAATCAGTCGATTCATGTCGATATCAGCCCCGGCACGCTGACGACGCGCATGGATTCTGGACAACTGACCCAAATCATGACCAACCTGTTACAGAACGGCCTGCGCTACAGCGGCAAACATCATCCATCAGCGCAGGTCTGGCTGAAGCTGCATCACGACCGGAAAAGCGATTTACCCATCCTGGAAGTACTGGACGACGGGCCGGGGGTCAGCGAACAACACCTGAGCAAGATGTTCGAGCCGTTTTTCACCACAGAGAGCAAAGGCACCGGTCTTGGTCTATATCTGTCACGCGAGCTGTGCGAAAGCAATCAGGCGCACCTGGAATATGTCCCGCGACAAGGTGGCGGCAGTTGCTTGCGCATCACCTTCGCCCACCCGTTCAAAACGAGCTGAGCATGAGCCAACGGCAAAAAATCCTGATAGTCGATGATGAGCCGGATATTCGTGAGCTTCTGGAGATCACGCTGGGGCGCATGAAACTCGATACTCGCAGCGCCCGTAACGTTGCCGAGGCGCACGAATTGCTGGCCCGCGAGCCGTTCGACATGTGCCTGACCGACATGCGTCTGCCCGACGGTAACGGCCTGGAACTGGTACAACACATCCAGCACGGTTACCCCCAGGTGCCGGTGGCAATGATAACCGCCCACGGCAATCTGGATACCGCAATTAACGCACTCAAGGCCGGGGCTTTCGATTTTGTGACCAAACCGGTCGACCTCGGCAGGCTGCGCGAGCTGGTCAACAGCGCGCTGAGCCTGCCTTGCGCCCAGCCAGCACGTAGCATCGACAGCCGTCTGCTGGGCGATTCGCTGGCGATGCGCACCTTGCGCAATCAGATCGGCAAACTGGCGCGCAGTCAGGCCCCCATCTATATCAGCGGCGAGTCGGGCAGCGGCAAGGAGCTTGTCGCACGGTTGATCCACGAACAGGGCCCGCGTATTGACAGGCCGTTCATACCGGTCAACTGCGGGGCAATTCCTTCCGAACTGATGGAGAGCGAATTCTTTGGTCACCGCAAAGGCAGTTTCAGCGGTGCCCACGAAGACAAGCCCGGTCTGTTTCAGGCGGCGCATACCGGGACGCTGTTTCTCGACGAGGTCGCCGACCTGCCGCTGGCGATGCAGGTGAAACTGCTACGAGCCATCCAGGAAAAGTCCATCCGCAGCGTCGGCGGCCAGCAAGAACAGGTCGTGGACGTGCGCATTCTGTGTGCCACCCACAAGAACCTGAATACCGAGGTTGTAGAAGGTCGCTTCCGTCAGGACCTGTATTACCGCCTGAACGTGATCGAAGTGCGCGTGCCCTCATTGCGCGAGCGGCGTGAGGATATCGATCAACTGGCAGCCAGCGTTCTCAAGCGCCTTGCAGGAAACGGCGCACAACCCGCCGCGCGCCTGAACGCGCAGGCGCTGGAAACGCTGAAGAGCTACCGCTTCCCCGGTAACGTGCGCGAACTGGAAAACATGCTGGAGCGCGCTTACACGCTTTGTGAAAACGATGAAATCCACGCCAGCGACCTGCGCCTGACAGAATCCGCCAGCCCTCAGGAGGGCGACGGCCCGAGCCTGGCCGACATCGACAACCTTGAAGATTACCTCGAAAGCATCGAGCGCAAGCTCATCCTGCAGGCACTGGAAGAAACCCGCTGGAACCGCACCGCAGCGGCAGAAAGACTCAGTTTGTCCTTCAGGTCACTGCGCTACCGGCTGAAGAAGCTGGGCCTGGATTGAATGCGTTGCGTGGCAAAAAACGTGTGACGCAGAGCGTCACGAAAGACATTCCCACGCTGGAGCGTGCAAAACGTCAGGTGCGCGTGAGTACACATCGCGCCCTACGCTCCGCGTGACCGTGAGAATGGCTAGCCTGTCAGACGCCCAGTCGGCGCGTAAGGTGCCGGGTCGATGATCGGCTCGCGGTCCAGCAGCAGGTCAGTGATTAACTGGCAGGAAGCAGGCGCAAGCACCAGTCCATTGCGGTAGTGACCACAGTTGAGCCAGAGCCCGTCAAAACCGTCCAGCGCTCCGATAAAAGGGATGCCCTCAGGCGAACCAGGGCGCAAACCTGCCCACTGGGCGACCGGCTCTAGATGGGCCAATTGCGGAAGCAATTCGACGGCCGACGCCTTCAAACTCTCCAATGCAGCCTGCGTGGTGGTTTTGTCGAAACCTTCATGCTCAAGGGTGCTGCCAATCAGGATATGCCCGTCACGACGCGGTATCGCATAACGCCCTTTCGCCAGCACCATGCTCGACAGAAAGTCCGATGCACACTTGTAGAGAATCATCTGGCCTTTTACCGGCTCGACCGGCAATTCCAGACCCAGGGTCTTGAGCAGTTCACCGCTCCATGCGCCTGCCGCCAGGATGATCCGATCACCGGTGATGTTCCCTGACGGTGTCTGCACACCCGAAATCCTGCCGCCCTCATGCACAAAGCCGCTCACTTCACACTGCTCGCGAATCTCGACATCGGGCATTGCCAGCAAGGCCGCCTTGAGCGATTTGACCAGCCGAGGATTGCGTACATTGGCCACATCGGCCATGTAGATCGCCCGCGAATAGCCCTCCCCCAGCACCGGCACGGCATCATTCACCGCCGAGATATCCACGCGGTTCAACGAGCGTTTTTGGCGCACCGCCCATTCAAGCGCAGCCGGTTCGTCGTCAAGGTCGAGCCAGTACAGGCCCGTCCTGTGGACTTCGGGATCGATACCGCTCAGTGTGAGCAAACGCTCGGCAAGGTGTGGGTAAAAATCCTGCGACCAGTGCGCCAGCGCGGTGACTGCCGGGCTGTAGCGCCACGGATAAAGCGGCGAGACAATTCCGCCGCCCGCCCAGGAGGACTCCTGGCCAACGCCCGAACGGTCCAGCAACACTACGCTGACCTGCTCGGACGCCAGATTGAAGGCGGTCAGCAGCCCTATGACGCCACCGCCGACAATGACTGTTTTTTGCTTGGACATCTCGGTCTCAGGACAAGAAAAGCGGTTTTAGCGGCCCCAACAGTCTTTGGCCGTTACGCCGCCTGTCGTGCCCGTATTGGTACGCGCCCCGGTGTTAGTGATCACGAAGCTGCCGCACTTGTCGCCAGCCATCAGCGTACCTGCAATAGGGTCAGCTTTCAGGGTGAAGTCGGTGGCGGTAAGGGTCGGCGTTATATTGTAGTACGTATTGCCGCCGCTCACGGTGGCCCCCATGTAGGTGGGCTGGTTTGCTCGTGAATAAAAGCGCTCCAGCGCCTGGCTCTGCTCCGACAACAGGCTGGCAATTGCCGACCGTTGGGTGCGCTTCACGTATTCGGTGTAACTGGGGTACGCGATGGCGGCCAGAATACCGACAATCGCCACGACGATCATGAGTTCGATCAGCGTAAAGCCCCTGGATGTCGCTCGCATGATTAGTTTCCCTATTGGATTTGTCGCCACATGATGCGTTGGTTTGCACCTTTTTCCGGCAAGACCTGCTTATTGCCAGTCGAGTTATTTACAATTTTATTTTCGACGCCGCCGCTGCCTGGAGAGCCGCTGAAAATAGCAGATATGACCGGCATACCTGATCCGTCAGCAAAGCCTGCGACAGACAGATCGGTATTATTGATGCTGTTATCGCCATTGGTGTCGAGCACCTTGTAGTTGAGCATGCTTCCAGTGGCAGCGTTGAGTTCGAATACTCGTCCGGTTCCCGTGCTTTCGCAGGGGTCAGTCGAGTTCAAGGAGCCGGTGGAAAAAATTATCCGGTCACTGCTTGTCTGGGCAGGGTAGACAATTCGCTCTCCCAGATAAGGCGATGTTGTGGCGAGCGGCATGAACCAGCCCTTCTTGACGGACCAATCCACATCGTTGGTTGTCGACGTGAAGTAAGTGGTTCCGTTACTGATGACACTGCCATTGACCGCTTGAGCCTGCAAGTTCGCCTCAACGATACTGCCTGATCCGCTATCGGCATCCCATATGGCGTAGAAGTCCTGCTGAGCGGTTGTTTGCTTGTCTGCCACTTCAAGGAATTTACCGGTTCCGAAATAGACAATCTTACCGTTGAGAGGGTGATTCAGCACAAAGGGCTGCACCGTTATCGGCTGATTAGCGCCACGGGGAGCGGTAAATAAAGGCGCGCCACCAAATGCCAACTTCCAGCTGGAGGCGGCAGCGCCACTCATATCGAACTTCCAGAGCCGCCCTTTCAGGTCGCCAGCGTAAGCGGCCTGAACCACATTCTGGGAGTTGACGCGCAACTTGACCGACGACAGCCCGTTGTCGGTTTCGTTATTGAGGACAGGCGTCTGAATTTCGGCAATGAACGCCCCGGTATTGGCATTCAGTACATAAAGCGACGCCCTGCCGGTAAAACTGCCATAACCGTTACCGACCACCACGATCCCGGTACCGTCGGCCATCCGCGCGACATCCGGCTCTGAATAGGTATACCCAAGGTTGTTGAATTTATTATTGGCGTCAGAGGTATCAGGTGCCTTGACTTCCCACAACGCACTGATGGTATTGCTGGCACCTTCAAACAGCTTTATCGCAAAGAATGCTTTGCCACCGGCTCCAGTCCCCCCATAAGCGACAGTACGCCATGCCGACCCAGCGGACACCTGTGTGTCGAACACCGCAATCTGTCCATCTACGGTGAATTTATGAACGCCTGATCCATAAGTGGTCGATGCGATCGTCGCCAGCGAGGTCAGAGCAGTCGATGGCATATAGGCATATCGCCTGGAACCGTCAGCAGGATTGACTACATTAAAAAAACCATCGTTGGCATTGGCCAGGATGTTGTAATTCATGCTGCTCAATTTGTTGGAAAGATAGGTAATGTAGCTGGTATCCCCCAACAGACTGACCGCTGTTTTTTGTGTCGGCAACGCCACGGCAAGCGATGAGTTGACGATATCGCCCAACAACCGCGTGCGTGTTCTGAGTTTCGTATTGGAACCGCCTTTGGCCCAGGCAATAATCTCTGCTCCGGTAATATTGGTCGGCAATGTGGCATTCAACGCACTTTGCTGGGCAGCGCTGAAATTTGCATAATCCAGGGCGATTTTAACTGGCGTGGACGCAGTGCTCCACGACTCGAATACCGGCGCGGCTGATCCACTGACTATAGCCGTGTCAGTACTCCAGACAGGCGCACTCAGGATCCGAGTTGTCGGATCCAGGTTGAAAGCGGTGATGGTGCCGTGCCAGTCGGTCGGATCGTAAAATGCCTGGTAAAACTGCGCTCCTACCTGAAGCGCCGAGGCGTTCCCGGCCCCGGCCGCACCTGAACCTACTCTGGAGTAGATATCGCTAAGCGCCAGATTCAACGCCGTGTTCAATCCTGAGCTGTCGTTGGCCTGGAAGTATTTGCCATGACCGTGATTACCGTCGGCCGCATCGATCAGCATCTGATTTGAAAGCGTAAAACCAACGGTGTAGGTACTTATATTCTGCTTGGCGAAGCCTGCCGTATCCCAACTCTTGCCGGTCAGATCCCCGCCGCTGGTCACTGCGTCCCGACGCAGGTCGATGTCGTAGGCGAACTTGGCAAGATCGTCCAGATAAAGCGTATCTCCCTCACCGTCGCCAGCGAGATTGTCACCATCATTGGCTGCATTCAAATCCCAATTGGGTAACGAGCGGGTAGTGTCCAGAACATCATCGGGATCAGTCGTTGGAAAGGTTCGATCATACGTTGGCAAGCCGTCGGTAATCACGACGCCATAATTTCTCTGGCAACGGTACTGGATCGGGCTGACATAGGTCGAACCGGTTTGATAGAACGGCGTCATGCCGCGAAAGTATCGGGTAATCTCGTAATAGGTTTCAGCAAGCGGCGTATTGGTAGAGGGCGTCAGGTTGGCAATTGCCTGTTTCAGAGCATTGACGTTGGCCGTTGCCTGCGCTTGGGTAACACCTGTGGGCTGATAAGTGGTGGCCGTCACGGGAGAAAGATCCGTAACCGCCCGTGCAATTCTCCCCCCAGGACCTGGATCGCCGTTAACAGGCTCGTTGTAGGAAGCCAGTCCGATCCTGAGTGTCAGGTTATTGGAAACCAGGCTGGTCGCCACGGTTTTCGCAACGTTCATCCGGTAATCGTTGGGTATGACACCGTTGGTGTAGTTGCGAACCCCAAACAGATTGGGGCTGACCAGGTCGATCAGATAGGAAAGATAACTAGCGGTGTAACGCGTGAGTCCGTTCCCGGCAGGATCGGGCAGGTTGAGGCAATACTGGATGCCGTTGCGAAAAACCGCGCGTCCGCCGAACAAACACATTAATGACAGATTGACCACGCTGGTAGAGTTGATATCGCCCAGCGTCAGGGTATCGTCTCCTGAAATCGTGCTCATGAAAGGGCAAACAACGGTAATCAGGCCACTCAGGCATTGAGTGGAGTAATAACCGATGCTGGGACGATTGACCGTCGAGTCAAAACCCGACGCCCAGATAATGTTGTACATGCTCCCGGAGTTATCGACGAGCAGCATGAGGTTCGGCGGCACGGCAGAGGCACTGAGCAATGGCACTTGCGCCGGCGTAAAGGCATAGGCAGGCGCGGTCAGATACAGCGCAAGAAAAATGCCGTAGAGGTATTTCGAGAGAGAGCGGAACGCCTTAGCAACCGGTAACATAAATGCTCTCCAGAACGGTCCGCGAAGGGCCTTGAATGGCGACCGCTGTCACCCGGTACACAGTCATCTTGCTTAAATCCGGATTGACACACTTGGTAAGGGGGCCGTAAGGACGCCCCAGATTCTGTATGCCATACAACGCAACGGGCGTTCCAATCCATTTCACACCGGAAGCGCCTGTACCGGCAGCCACCACCGTGGTGGACTCTGCAGGCGGAGCGCAGCTCGAAGGAGTACTGCAGGCCGCAAGCGAAAACCCGGAAAGCATGATCGACGACTCCCCTTGGCGCAGCAGAGCTTCGGCCGACTGAAATGACTGATTTCGAACGGTTACGCTACCTGCCATCTTTTCCTGCAACGTGGCATTTTGCATTGAAGAGATTCCCAGCAATGTAAGCAGTAGCAGGAATACCAGACTAACCAGCAATACCATGCCGCGCTGCCCGTTCGGGAACGCTTGATTCGAATTGAATAGCACAGTTCTGTTCATGCTCGGCTCGTTCAAAAGCGGTTACGCAAATAGGCGACAACGTTGTATTGCTGATTCTTGACGATGCCATTCTGGCCATCCCGCAGCGTCAAGCCGATACGGACACTGCGAATATCAGCGGCGTTGGCAGCGGTGATTACAGAGGTGTACGACATCGGATTTCCCACTACGCCAAAGGAAACATCAAAGTTCACGACGTTTTGCAGCAGCGGCTGCACATCTCCCGCCGTACCGTATTTGATAGTCAGATCTGTTCCAGTGAGCGTGTAGACCAACTGCCGCAGCGGGAAGGCTGTCTGGGCCGCCGCCGGTGCCTTCGCACCGCTGTAAAGCTGAGTGTCGGTCATGCAATCCGACAAGATTGTCCAGGTAGGTGAACTGCCTGCTGTACCCACATCGCTGGTTATCAAGGTCAGCGTTTTGTTCGCGTTATCCCAGAGGATGGGATTATCAAGCGCGAGAGGCCAGTTGATCGCAGGCGGCGTAGGCGCATAGTCTTTGAAACTCAGGCAACCATACATTCCGGTCATCCTGATTTCCTGAATAAGCTTGCTCAATATGAAACGTGCGTCCTCTTGCATCCGTGCTGCAGCATTCTGGCTTTGATAGGTGCCTCTGGCAGCCGTGAATATCTGCACGATACCGAGGCTGACGACCAGCCCCAGCACCAGCGCCACCATGATTTCGACCAGACCGAAGCCTCTGGAAGGTTTCCTCATGGGTTGACCCCGATCCTGGAGACCAGTTTGAAGCTCTGAGTGGTCGGGCTGCCGGTCGTATTCCCTGTTGCCTGATTGCTCGAGCTCGCAGCGCGCGTGTCGCTCCAGCCAATGATGATGGTCACCTCCGGAGCCTTGCTGACATCAATGCTGCCCGTGCCGCTCGTGCCTGCAAAATTAATGATGTTGTTCTTGAAATCGAACAGATCCTGAACCCTGGCATCGTTCAGGTTGGCAACTTGCGTCGCCGCCAGACTTGCCAGGGCATAGTTGGCCAGGACATTGGTCGACCCATTGGCAGACGAGTTGCCATCAACATTGGCGCGGATACGATCCATCGTGTCGTAGGCAATGAAGCTCGCCTGGCTGGTCATCGCCGAGCTGTCGGTGTACTTGAGCGCGTTGAGCTGGATAGCGGCTGCGCCCAGCAGGCCTATTGCCAGGATGAGTACCGAAACCAGCACCTCGATCAGGGTCATGCCGGTCTGGCGATGTGGGGGATCATTGAGCATTGCAGCTTCCATTGAGAACGATTCGGCCAGTCAGGCAAATACTCATGGTTTTGGTCGTGCTGCCTCGGGTGTAAGTCATGGTCACCGCCGCAGCCGGGGCAATGAGGGCACCCAGGTTGTTGAAATCAATTGCCGTGGCATTGTTGTCTGCCACCAGCGTGCCGCCGCTGCCGATTGCCGCCACTTTACGAAGCGCCTTCTTGTTGGCATCGGAAACCAGATAAACCTGCAGTTCGCTGGTCCAGGCCGTTCCGCTGGTGGGTGCGATGCGCACCGCCACTCCCCTGTTTATCGCCTCAAGTCGCGCATAGTTGAGCGCGCGCTGCAAATCACTGAGCTCGGTGTCGGCCTTGTTGCTCTGAATGGAGCTGGTGAAACTCGGGATAGCGATAGCCGCCAGGATGCCCACCAGGGACACAGTGACTAACAATTCGATGAGGCTGAATCCCTTGGCTATATGACGCATTGAGTGTCTCCTAGACGTTACGACTATAAGGCAGCAATGCCGCTGAAAAATCCATGGCGGGACGTACGGTTGTTTTGCGACGACGAACGTCCGCAAGGTGCTGAAACAGCGGTTTCCAGGGAGGAAGGCATATGAAGCATGCAGGATTCACACTGATCGAATTATTGATCGTCGTTGCACTGATCGGCATTCTCGCCAACATCGCAACACCCTCTTTCAAGGAATTGATCGATTCAAGTCGCGGGCTTGCAACCGCTCGTGAACTGGCCAGCGGCATACGCTCGGCGAGAGCGGCTGCCGTTACACGCAATCAGATCGTTACCATTCACGCCATTGAAGAAGACTGGAGTAACGGCTGGCGGATCATACTCGACGTGGATGGCAAAGGTCCCGACGAAAACGATACGGTACTGATAGAACGCGCCAATGGCGGCACAGCGCGGGTGGTCGATAACCGCAAGCGTGTCGAGGACATCAGTTTCAACGGTTTGGGCACGTTGCGGCGCAGAACCGCCAGGACGTTGCACGTTTGCGCCGCAGACCAGCCGGTCAGCAACTATCGAGTGATAGTCGCACCGGCTGGACGCGTGAGGGTCGAGGACACGAAAATCGATGCAGCGCTGTGTGGCTGAATAGCCTCAGAGCAGCGATTTGACCCGCAGTTCCTTGGGCATGGAGAACGTGATGTTCTCTTCGCGGCCGGCAAGTTCATCTGCGCCGGTAGCGCCCCAAGCCTGCAATTGCTGGATAACACCGCGCACCAGGACCTCAGGGGCGGACGCACCGGCGGTGATGCCGATACGCTCGACACCGTCGAACCAGCCTTGCTGCATGTCTTCGGCACCGTCGATGAGGTACGCCGGAGTCGCCATGCGTTCGGCCAGCTCGCGCAGGCGGTTCGAATTGGAGCTGTTCGGGCTGCCCACCACCAAGACCACATCGCACTCGTCGGCCAGTTGCTTGACCGCGTCCTGACGGTTTTGCGTGGCGTAGCAGATATCGTCCTTGCGCGGCCCGCCAATGGCTGGAAAACGCTTGCGCAAGGCGTCGATCACCCGACTGGTGTCGTCCATGGACAACGTGGTCTGGGTCACGAATGCCAGAGAATCCGGGTTACGCACCTGCAGGCTGGCAACGTCGTCTTCGTCTTCGACCAGATAGATCGCACCGCCATTGCTGGCGTCGTACTGGCCCATGGTGCCTTCGACTTCCGGGTGACCGGCATGGCCGATCAGAATGCACTCGCGACCGTCACGGCTGTAACGGGCAACCTCGATATGCACCTTGGTGACCAGCGGACAGGTGGCATCGAAGACTTTCAGGCCACGACCGGCTGCCTCGGTACGCACCGCCTGAGAAACACCGTGGGCGCTAAATATGACGATGACGTCGTCCGGCACCTGATCCAGCTCTTCGACGAAGATCGCACCACGAGAGCGCAGGTCTTCGACGACGAATTTGTTGTGAACGACTTCATGGCGCACATAAATCGGCGGACCAAACACTTCCAGAGCGCGATTGACGATTTCGATCGCGCGGTCCACTCCGGCACAGAAGCCGCGGGGGTTGGCGAGTTTGATTTGCATGCTGTGCCTCATGGTTGCGTGCGGTGCAGCCCGGCCGAAGCCGGGCTTGATGGCGAATATCAGGAAGCCAGAATCGCCTTCACTTCGAAAATTTCCACTTCGAAGCTCAGTGTCTTGCCTGCCAGCGGGTGATTGAAGTCGATGGTGACCTGATCATCATCGAAAGCCTTCACCACGCCGGGCAATTCGGTATTGGCGGCGTCGTTGAAGATCACCAGCAACCCTTCGGACAGTTCCATTCCCACAAACTGCGAGCGTGGCATGATCTGCACGTTTTGTGGGTTGGGCTGACCAAAGGCGTTTTCCGGCGGAATTTCCACGGTCTTACGATCGCCCGCCTTGAAGCCGAAAATCGCCATTTCGAAACCGGGCAACAGATTGCCGTCACCGACCTTGAAAGTGGCCGGGGCCTTTTCGAAGGTGCTGTCGACGGTATCGCCGTTTTCCAGGCGCAGGGCGAAGTGCAAGGTGACCTGGGTATTCTGACCGATGCGCAGCTCGCCAGACGAGCCTTGAGTCGACGACTGCTCAGTCATTGACGGTTTCTCCGGTTTTCTTGCTCTTGAACATGTCCAGCGCCAGCATGATTGCGCCGACAGTGATTGCACTGTCCGCGACGTTGAACGCCGGAAAATACCAGCGGTTTTCCCAGTGGACCAGAATGAAGTCGATCACATGACCCAGCACGATACGGTCGTACAGGTTGCCCAGCGCGCCGCCGAGCACTAGCGCCAGCGCAACGGCCAGCCACGTATCGTCGCGCCCCAGACGTTTGAGCCAGACGACCAGCACGGCACTGACCACAATGGCGATCAGGGCAAACAACCAGCGCTGCCAGCCGGCACCGTCTGCCAGAAAACTGAAGGCAGCACCGGTGTTATAGGCCAGGGTCCAGCTGAAGAGGTCTGGAATCACAATGATTTGTTGATACAGGCTCAACGTGTTTTCGAAGTAATACTTGCTGGCCTGGTCGATGACCAGAACCAGCACGCTCAACCATAGCCAGGCCAGTCGGCCATATGCGGCGTTAGGCATAATGACGGACCTCGCCGGTGCCGCTGATGTTGTCTACGCAACGGCCGCAGATTTCCGGATGTTCAGGGTTTACACCCACATCCTCGCGGTGGTGCCAGCAACGGGCACACTTGGCGTGGCTAGACTTGAGCACCTTGAGCTTCAAGCCCGCGACCTCGGTAACCACCGCATCAGCCGGAGCCGACACAAGCGGAGCAACGCTGGCCGTCGAGGTGATCAGCACGAAGCGTAGTTCGTTGCTCAGCTTCGACAGGTCGGCGACCAGCGAATCTTCAGCGTACAGAGTCACTTCGGCCTGCAGGTTGCCGCCAATGGCCTTGGCCGCGCGCAGGTTTTCCATTTCCTTGTTGACCGACGTCTTCACCGCCATGATCCGCTCCCAGTAGGCGCGGTCCATGTCGAAATCGGCAGGCATTTCGGTCAGGCCTTCGTACCAGGTGTTGAGCATCACCGATTCGTTGCGCTCGCCCGGCAGGAACTGCCACAGCTCGTCGGCGGTAAAGGCCAGGATCGGAGCGATCCAGCGCACCAGCGCTTCGGAGATGTGGAACAGTGCCGTCTGGCAGGAACGCCGTGCAGTGCTGTCGGCCGCTGTTGTGTACTGACGATCCTTGATGATGTCCAGATAGAAACCACCCAGCTCCTGCACGCAGAAGTTGTGGATCTTGGAGTACACGTTCCAGAAGCGGTATTCGCCGTAATGCTCTTGCAGCTCGCGTTGCAGCAGCAGCGTGCGATCCACGGCCCAACGGTCCAGCGCGAGCATTTCCTCGGCAGGCAGGATGTCGGTCGCCGGGTTGAAACCCGACAGGTTGGAGAGCAGAAAACGGGCCGTGTTGCGGATACGACGATAAGCGTCGGCGCTGCGCTGCAGGATCTGATCGGAAACCGCCATCTCGCCCGAATAATCAGTCGCCGATACCCACAGGCGCATGATGTCCGCGCCCAGTGAATCGTTGACCTTCTGCGGTGCCACGACGTTATTCAGCGACTTGGACATCTTGCGACCGTTCTCGTCGACCACAAACCCGTGAGTCAGCAACTCGCGATACGGCGCGTGATCGTCCAGCATGCAACCGGTCAGCAGCGAAGAATGGAACCAGCCGCGATGCTGGTCGGAACCCTCAAGATACAGGTCGGCACGCGGACCGCTTTCATGGCCCATCGGATGCGAACCGCGCAACACGTGCCAGTGCGTGGTACCCGAGTCGAACCAGACGTCCAGGGTGTCGGAGATCTTGTCGTATTTGGCTGCCTCGTCACCCAGCAGCTCGCTGGCGTCCAGCTTGAACCAGGCTTCGATACCCTCTTTCTCGACACGTAGAGCCACTTCTTCCATCAGTTCGACGGTGCGCGGATGCAGGTCGCCGCTTTCCTTGTGCAGGAAGAACGGAATCGGCACGCCCCAGTTGCGTTGACGCGAGATGCACCAGTCAGGTCGGTTGGCGATCATCGAGTGCAGGCGCGCCTGCCCCCAGGCCGGTACGAACTGCGTATCTTCGATGGCCTTGACCGCACGCTCGCGCAGGGTCTCGCCGCTCTTAGGCTGCTTGTCCATGCCCACGAACCACTGCGCGGTAGCGCGGTAGATCAGTGGTGACTTGTGGCGCCAGCAATGCATGTAGCTGTGGCTGATGGTTTCGGTGTTCATCAGGCTGTCGACTTCGACCAGCTTGTCGATGATGTTCTGATTGGCCTTGAAGATGAACTGGCCACCAAAGAACTCCAGCGACTCGACATACACGCCGTTGCTCTGCACCGGGCTGATAATGTCGTCGTTGCTCAGGCCGTACTGTTTGCAGATGTTGAAGTCATCTACGCCATAGGCAGGCGAGGAGTGAACGATACCCGTGCCCGCCCCCAACTCGACGTAGTCAGCCAGATAGACGGGCGACAGGCGATCATAGAACGGGTGGCGGAAGTTGATCAGCTCCAGCGCCTGTCCGGTGGTGGTAGCGATGACGGTGCCTTCCAGCTTGTAACGGGCCAGGCAGCTTTCGACCAGTTCGGAAGCCAGCACCAGCAGTTTGTCGCCGACATCGACCAGCGCGTACTCGAATTCAGGGTGGACGTTCAGCGCCTGGTTGGCGGGGATCGTCCACGGTGTGGTTGTCCAGATGACGATGGACGCAGGCTTGCCCAGCGAGGAAACGCCGAACGCGGCTGCGAGTTTTGCTTCGTCAGCGATCGGGAACGCGACGTCGATGGTTGAAGACTTCTTGTCCTGATACTCGACTTCGGCTTCAGCCAGTGCCGAGCCGCAGTCGAAGCACCAGTTGACCGGCTTGAGCCCCTTGAAGACGAAACCGCCCTTGACCATCTCGGCCAGCGCGCGGATTTCTCCGGCTTCGTTGGCGAAGTTCATGGTCAGGTACGGATTGCTCCAGTCACCCAGCACACCCAGACGGATGAACTCGGACTTCTGGCCTTCGATCTGCTCGGCTGCATAGGCGCGGCACAGCTCACGCGTACGATCTGCGGAGAGGTTCTTGCCGTGAGTCACTTCGACCTTGTGCTCGATCGGCAGACCGTGGCAATCCCAGCCCGGCACATAAGGCGCGTCGAAACCCGCCAGGGTCTTGGAGCGCAGGATCATGTCCTTGAGAATCTTGTTGACCGCATGACCGATGTGAATATTGCCGTTGGCGTATGGAGGACCGTCGTGCAGGACGAACTTGGGACGATCCTTGCCAATCTCGCGCAGCTTCTGGTACAGGCCAATACTGTCCCAGCGCTGCAGAGTTTGCGGCTCGCGCTGGGGCAGGCCGGCCTTCATAGGGAAGGCGGTGTCCGGAAGGTTTAGCGTGGCTTTATAGTCAGTCATTTCAGGCTCTTGTTTAGCGGTTAGCCATGCCAATGGGCACGGGCGGCGGCGACGTCCGCATTGATCGCCGTCTTGAGCGCCTCCAGTGAGGCGAAACGCTGCTCATCACGCAGCTTGTGGTGGAAAGCCACCGTCAAACGCCGGTCGTAAAGATCGCCGGCAAAATCCAGAAGATGCACTTCAAGGTGGGCACTGCCATCACCCGTTACCGTCGGGCGAACGCCGATGTTGGCGACACCCGGCCAGGCTTTGCCATCGATGTCCGTGCTGACCAGGTAAACCCCGCTCAACGGCACACGACGACGCTTGAGCTGCACGTTGGCGGTAGGTGTACCCAACTGGCGCGCCAGCTTCTGACCATGCAATACCCGTCCGGTTATCTGAAACGGACGACCGAGCATACGCTCGGCCAAGGCAAAGTCCGATGCAGCCAGGGCCTTGCGCACTTTGGTACTGCTGACCCGGATGCCATCTATTTCAACGGTCTGCGCCGCTTCTACGGTAAACCCATACGTCGTACCGGCCTGTTGCAGGAAGTCAAAGTCGCCGACTCGGTCAAAACCGAAACGAAAATCGTCGCCGACCTCAAGGTGCTGAACACCAAGCCCCTCGATCAGAACCGTTTCTACAAAACTTGCCGCGCTGAGCTTGCACAGGCGCTGATTGAAGGACAGGCAAAGTACCCGGTCGACACCCTCGGCGCTCAGCAGCTCAAGCTTGTCACGCAAGCGGGCAAGGCGTGCAGGAGCCGTCTCGGGGGCGAAGAACTCACGCGGCTGAGGTTCGAAAATCACCACACAGCTGGGCACACCCAATTCGACGGCGCGTTCGCGCAGACGCGCCAGGATAGCCTGGTGGCCGCGGTGAACGCCGTCGAAATTGCCAATCGTGGCGACGCAGCCCCGATGCTCGGGGCGCAGGTTGTGAAGGCCTCTAACCAGCTGCATAACGCACTTCTTGCTCATAAAGTGGCCGATTATAACCACACACGGCCGTGGACGACAGGCAACACTCCAAGACCGGATGAAGGTTCTCGGCGTGCGGCGACAAAAAACGGCGGTCAACCCTTGCGATGCACCCTACATAATGGCCTTGCGGGCAAAATCCCTGAGGCGAAAGCCTAATAGCAGAAGCATGGCGAAATAGGTCACGACCCCGGCGGCAACCAGCGCCCCCAGACGCAGAAAACGCTCCAGCATGTGCCCTTCATCCCACGCCGGCATGACCTGCATCAGCCCTAGCAGCACCGCCGACATCACGGCAACGGCGATCACCAGTTTGAACAGGAATTTCGTCCAGCCAGGCTGCGGTTGAAACAGATCCTGTTTGCGCAATTGCCAGAACAGCAACCCGGCATTGATACACGCCCCCACGCTGATGGCCAGTGCCAGACCGGCATGCTGCAAGGGCACGATAAATGCCAGGTTGAGCAGTTGAGTCACTATGAGGGTGAAGATCGCGATTTTCACCGGGGTGCGGATATTTTGTTGCGCATAAAAGCCGGGAGCCAGCACCTTGATCAGAATGATCCCCAGCAAGCCGATCGAATAGGCGACCAGAGCACGCTGGGTCATGGCCGAATCAAGCGCATCGAATTTACCATACTGGAACAGCGAAACGGTCAACGGCTCGGCGAGCAACCCCAGTGCAAGGGTACAGGGCAGGACCAGCACAAAGCACAACCGTAGCCCCCAGTCGAGAATGCGCGAGTACTCCTGACGGTCCCGTTGCGCGTAGGTTTTGGACAGGATCGGCAGCAGGATCGTGCCCAGCGCCACACCCAGCACACCGGAGGGCAACTCCATCAGACGGTCGGCGTAGTACATCCATGACACCGAGCCGGCGACTAGGAACGAGGCAAATATCGTATTGATGATCAGAGATATCTGACTGACAGAGACGCCAAGTATGGCGGGCAGCATCTGCTTCATCACTCGCCAGACGCCGGTATCGCGCAGGTTCAGACGCGGCAGCACCAGCATGCCGATCTTTTTCAGATGGGGCAGTTGGTAAAGCAACTGCAACAGACCGCCGACCAGAACTGCCCAACCCAGCGCCATGACCGGAGGATCGAAATACGGGGTCAGGAACAGCGCGAAAAAGATCATGCTTACGTTGAGCAGCGTCGGCACGAACGCCGGCACCGAGAAACGGTTCCAAGTATTGAGGATCGCTCCGGCCATCGATGACAGAGAGATCAGCAATATATAAGGAAAGGTCACGCGCAGCAGATCCGAGGTCAGCGCGAATTTCTCCGGGGTATCGACGAAGCCGGGCGCAGTGGCCCAGATCACCCAGGGCGCAAAGATCACTCCAAGCAGCGTCACCAGTGCCAGCGCCAGGGTCAGCAGCCCGGTGACATAGGCGACAAACGTCCGAGTCGCCTCCTCCCCCTGCTGGCTCTTGTATTCCGCAAGAATGGGTACAAATGCCTGGGAGAAGGCGCCCTCCGCGAAAATCCTGCGCAGCAGATTGGGCAGCTTGAAGGCGATGAAAAATGCGTCCGTGGCCATTCCGGCTCCGAAAGTGCGCGCGATAATAGTGTCGCGAACAAAGCCCAGAACCCGGGAAACCATGGTGATAGAGCTGACGGCGGCGAGTGACTTGAGTAGATTCATTGAAAGAGTTGTGCGCCATGGCAAAGGATGGGCGATTAAGCAAGCCATTTATGCGATACTTCGCGCCGCAAAAACGCCCGAAGCAAAGGCCGCGAGTTTACAGGTCACAGCCCGGAAATAAATCCTCCGGTCAAATGTAGCAACCACTCGGCGGAACACCTTAACTGCCCTTGACAAGACTTCAACTCATCGGCATGATTCGCGGCCTATTTTGTTTGCTATTTCACAAAGTCTTTCGAGGAGCTCGACGGTGGCCAACACACCTTCCGCCAAAAAACGTGCAAAACAGGCTGAGAAGCGTCGCAGCCACAACGCCAGCCTGCGTTCCATGGTTCGTACCTACATCAAGAATGTAGTTAAAGCCATCGACGCAAAAGACGCAGAAAAAGCGCAAGCCGCTTATGTTCTGGCTGTACCTGTTATCGACCGCATGGCCGACAAAGGTATCATCCACAAGAACAAGGCTGCTCGCCACAAAGGTCGTCTGAACGGCCACATCAAGGCTCTGAGCCTTGCTGCTGCAGCCTAAGCGACAAGCTTGTTAAAAAACCGACCTCAGGGTCGGTTTTTTATTGCCTGCTGGAAAGTAGCGGGGAACGCAAATGTGCGGCGCTGCACAGATCTGTGACGCAGATCGTCACGAAAGGCATTCCCACGCTGGAGCGCTAGGAACGACAGCCCTGTAACTATCGCACCCATGCTGGAGCGTGAGGAACGAGAAGCGTCCGATCCCTCTACAGGCTCAAGGCGCAGGCGCAGTTGTCCAAGGCAGGATCGGAATTGCAGTCACGGCATTCTGCGGACTGCCCTCGATGACCCGGTCGCTGTAAACCAGGTACACCAGCGCATTGCGCTTCTTGTCGAAGAAGCGCACCACTTGCATCGTCTTGAAGACCAGCGAAGTACGCTCCTTGAATACCTCATCACCGTCCTTGAGCGTTTCCTTGAAGCGGATTGGCCCGACCTGACGGCAGGCGATGGACGCCTCGGCACGATCCTCGGCCAACCCCAGGCCACCCCTTACTCCGCCTGTCTTGGCTCGCGAGAGGTAACACGTCACCCCGTCCACCTTGGGATCATCAAACGCCTCGACCACGATGCGATCGTTTGGCCCCACCATCTTGAACACAGTCGACACCTGACCAATCTCTTCCGCCGAGGCCAGCACCGGCAGCAGCAACGCGACGGCCAACACACTTTTCATGAAACGCATCAAATCTTCCTTCTGCAGCCTTGAGTCAGACAAGGATCAGGTTGTCCCGATGAATCAGCTCAGGCTCGGCCATATAGCCTAGCTCGCGCACAATGGATTCGGATGAATGACCAATGATTTTCTGGGCCTCGATAGCACTGTAGTTACTCAGCCCGCGAGCGATTTCGCGACCATCCGGAGCGACACAAACAACCATTTCGCCACGTCGGAAGCTGCCCTGCACCAGCTTGACCCCCACCGGCAGCAAGCTCTTCTGATCCTTGGCCAGCGCCACCACCGCACCATCATCCAGCACCAGCGTGCCACGAGTCTGCAGATGACCTGCAAGCCACTGCTTGCGTGCGGCAAGCATGCCACGCTCGGGAGACAGCAGCGTCCCCAGCCGCTCTCCACCCTTCAGGCGCGCCAGAACACGCTCGATACGCCCACCGACAATAACGGTATGCGCACCGGAGCGCGCTGCCAAACGCGCGGCGCGCAACTTGGTCTGCATACCACCACGCCCCAGAGCACCACCCGTGCCGCCAGCCACCGCATCCAGCGCAGGATCATCGGCACGCGCCTCGTAAATGAGTTGTGCATCCGGATTGTTGCGCGGATCAGCGTCGAACATGCCATCGCGATCGGTCAGGATGACCAGCAGATCGGCCTCGACCAGATTGGCAACCAGCGCCGCCAGCGTGTCGTTGTCGCCGAAACGAATTTCGTCAGTGACCACCGTGTCGTTTTCGTTGATGACCGGGACTACTCCCAGCTCGACCAGCGTACGCAGGGTGCTGCGGGCATTCAGGTAGCGCTTGCGATCCGACAGGTCGTCATGAGTCAGAAGAATCTGCGCGGTATGCCGGCCATGCTCGGCAAAGCTCGACTCCCACGCCTGCACCAACCCCATCTGGCCAATGGCCGCAGCAGCCTGGAGTTCATGCATGGCACTGGGTCGGGACGTCCAGCCAAGACGGCTCATACCGGCAGCCACCGCCCCGGAAGACACCAGCACCAGCTCGACACCTGCTTCATGCAGCGCCACCATCTGCTCCACCCAAACACCCATGGCGTTGCGATCCAGTCCCTTGCCGTCCGCGGTCAGCAAGGCACTGCCAATCTTCACAACCCAGCGCTGGGCGCCCGTCACTTTGCTGCGCATCTTCTTCCAACCTTAGCCAGAGAGTTTTCAAATTCGGGATACAAAAACGCCGCTAACAATCGTAGCGGCGTTCAAGTTTACTTCAAGCGATCAGTCACGGACGTAAATGATTTCCGGACCATCTTCATCGTCCACATCTTCTTCATCCCAGTCATCGTCACCGATGTCATGCACGCTCTTCACGCCACTGCGACGCAGGGCACGCTGATCGTCCAGCGCCTGCAACTGGGCACGGGCTTCGTCTTCGATGCGCTGATCCAGCTCGGCCAGCTCTTCGGCGTAGCCAGGCTCCTCGGCAATGCGCTGACTGCGCTCTTCGAGGTAACGCATGATGTCGCGGGTCAGCTGTTCGGTGCCTTCTTTGGCAATTGCAGAGATCACGTAAACCGGACCGGTCCACTCCAGACGATCAACAATTTCCTGCTTACGCGCCTCCTGCTCTTCTTCAAGAATCTGGTCGCACTTGTTCAGGACCAGCCAGCGATCACGCTCAGCCAGCGACGGGCTGAATTTTTCCAGCTCATTGACGATCACTTCGGCAGCATCCGGAGCGCTGCTTTCATCCAGCGGCGCCATATCAACGAGGTGCAGCAACAGGCGGGTACGCGCCAGATGCTTGAGGAAGCGAATCCCCAGACCAGCACCATCGGACGCACCCTCGATCAGGCCCGGAATGTCGGCAACGACAAAGCTCTTCCAGCGATCGACACTGACCACACCCAGGTTCGGCACCAGCGTGGTGAACGGATAGTCGGCGACTTTTGGCTTGGCAGCCGATACCGAACGAATGAAGGTGCTCTTGCCAGCATTTGGCAAGCCCAGCAGGCCCACATCAGCCAGCACTTTAAGCTCAAGCTTGAGATCACGCTGATCACCCGGCTTGCCCGGCGTGGTCTGACGCGGGGCGCGGTTGGTACTGGATTTGAATCGGGTGTTACCCAGACCGTGCCAGCCGCCCTGGGCGACCATCAGACGCTGACCGTCCTTGGTCAGGTCACCGATGATTTCCTGGGTGGTTGCGTCGATGATGGTGGTGCCGACCGGCACACGCAGCACCAGCTCTTCACCCTTGCGACCCGTGCAGTCGGCGCTGCCGCCATTGGAGCCGCGCTCGGCGTCGAAGTGACGGGTATAACGGTAGTCGACCAGCGTGTTCAGGTTGACGTCGGCAACCATGAAGATCGAACCGCCATCACCACCATCGCCACCGTTGGGACCACCGTTCTCGATGAACTTCTCGCGACGGAAGCTCATGCAACCGTTGCCGCCATCACCGGCCTTTACTCGAATGGATACTTCATCTACAAATTTCATAACGCACGCCTCCCGCCACAGGGACGAGCAGAACCACATAAATTACATAAGACTCTTGCAAAAATGAGCGTTGCGATACCGATCAGAAACCAGCGACCCCAAGGGTCAACATCACAACAGCCCGCACAAACAGTTTTGCAAGAGACTCACCTGCCTCTCTACCTCTACAAACAAAAAAGCCCCGTCGCAAGACAGGGCTTTTAAGCAACTGCGTGATTACGCTGCGGAGACTTCAGTCTTCGGAACGATGCTCACGTAGCGGCGACCGAAGGCGCCCTTGACCTGAAACTTGATCACGCCTTCCACTTTCGCGAACAGGGTGTGATCCTTACCCATGCCAACGCCGTAGCCAGCGTGGAATTGGGTACCGCGCTGACGCACGATGATGTTGCCAGGGATGATAGCCTGGCCGCCATACATCTTCACGCCAAGGCGTTTGGCTTCTGAGTCGCGCCCGTTACGGGTACTACCACCAGCTTTTTTGTGTGCCATGAGTCAATTCTCCAAATGAGGATTAGGCTGAATTAAGCCTGAATACCTGTGATTTTGATCTCGGTGTACCACTGGCGGTGGCCCATACGCTTCATGTGGTGCTTACGACGACGGAACTTGATGATACGAACCTTATCGTGACGACCTTGCGAAACCACTTCAGCCACAACGGTAGCGCCAGCAACAACAGGAGCACCGATATTGACGTCGTCGCCATTGCCAACCAGCAGAACGCGGTCAAACGTGACGGATTCGCCAGTAGCGATTTCCAGTTTTTCAATTTTCAGGTATTCACCTGGGGCGACTTTGTACTGCTTGCCACCGGTAACAATTACTGCGTACATGGTATTTCTCCGAAAATCCTGCTCACCCAGCTCTTTATAAGAAGAGTATCGGCTGGCATGGCTGCATGGGGCTGGAACGGCCCGTTTGCATTGCGTAAGGCAGGTGCTGCCCAGGAAAGTTAGGGTGCGCGATTGTACGCAAGGCATCCGTGTGTTGCAAGAGGCCGCTCGTCATACCTTGACACGCTCTACCCCGCGACCTAGCATGCGGCGCAACCTATCCGGAGCACCTGTCGCTGATGCAACCCCAAGCCTTCTATCGCGCGGTGGCGGACGACTTTAGTGCCGTTGACCTTATCATCAAAAAGCAACTGACGTCGCGCGTACCGCTGGTCTCGAAAATCGGTGATTACATTACGTCGGCAGGCGGCAAACGTCTGCGCCCGTTGCTGGTGCTGTTGTGTGGCAAGGCTCTGGGCCGCGAAGGCGACGACATCCGCCTGCTGGCCGCCACCATCGAATTCCTGCACACCGCGACCCTGCTGCACGACGACGTCGTCGACATGTCCGGCATGCGTCGCGGACGTTCCACCGCCAATGCACTCTGGGGTAACGCGCCCAGCGTGCTGGTGGGTGACTTCCTCTATTCCCGGTCATTCGAAATGATGGTCGAACTGGGCTCGATGGAGGTGATGCAGATCCTCTCCAAGGCGACCCGTATCATTGCCGAAGGCGAAGTGCTGCAGCTCTCGAAGATTCGCGACGCCAGCACCACCGAAGAAACCTACATGGAAGTTATTCGCGGCAAGACGGCCATGTTGTTCGAAGCCTCGACTCACAGTGCTGCGGCCCTGTGCAATGCCTCCGATGTACAGAGCGAGGCATTGCGCACGTTCGGCGACCACCTGGGTGTGGCCTTCCAGCTGGTCGACGACCTGCTGGACTACCGTGGCGATGCAGAGACTCTGGGCAAGAACGTCGGTGACGACCTCGCGGAAGGTAAACCGACCCTGCCGCTTATCTACACCATGCGCGAAGGCAGCCCGGAACAGGCCGCCCTGGTTCGTCAGGCGATCCAGAAGGGTGGCCTGGAAGATCTGGAAAGCATCCGCAATGCCGTAGAAAGCGCTGGAGCCCTGGATTACACTGCGCAGTTGGCCCGCGACTATGCGGCCCGCGCGATTGCTTGCCTGGACGCACTGCCGCCCAGCGAGTATCGAGACGCACTGGTTGAACTGAGCGAATTTGCAGTCGCCCGCACGCACTGACCGCCAGCCTGGTCAAAAGCCCGTCCAGCGCGACGGGCTTTTTATTGTCTGCTTACAGCACCAATCGCCAGCTGCTAACGCACTCAGGTGCCGTCAGTGTGCGTAGTTGGCAAGCTTGTCCTGCATGAAATCCAGAAAGCATTGAATCCTCAACGCCAGTTGGGAATTGCGGTAGTACACCGCATGGATCGGCTGGCGATAACCGCTATTGGCCTCGCGCAACAGACTGACCATCCGCCCCTCACGCAGGTCCTCTCGGGTCATGAAGTCGGACAGGCAGGCAATCCCGACACCCTCAAGCACCAGATGACGCAAGGTGTCTCCGCTGGAGGCCGATATGGCAGGCTTGATCGGCAGGCGATCACCGTCTGCATGGCGCAGGGGCCATTGATTGAGGGCCTCCACCTGCGTGAAACCCACCAACACATGCTGCGCCAGGTCTTCCGCAGTTTTGGGAGCACCATGACGCTTCAGATAGGCCGGGCTGGCGACGATATTCAGCAGGCAACTGCCCAGCGGGCGGGCGTGCAGGGTGGAATCAGGCAGCACACCGATACGAATGGCAATATCCGTGCTCTGCTCGAGCAGGTCGATGAACCAGTCATCGCTGTTGAGCTCCAGCTCGATACCCGGATAACGCTGCCGAAACTCCGCCACATGCGGCACGATGGAATGCAGCATGAACGGTGATGCAGCGTTGATACGCAAGCGTCCGGCGGGCGTCTGTCGGGATGACGAGAGCCTTTCCTCCAGGCTTTCCATCTGCTCGAGGATATGACGGGCCCGCTCCAGAAAGAACCTGCCCTCCTCGGTCAGGTCCATGCGCCGCGTCGTTCGGTTGATCAGCGTGGTTTCAAGCTTGGCTTCCAGACGCGACAAAGTACGGCTGACGCCTGAGGGCGTCTGGCCCATTTTCTCGGCTGCAGCGGAAATCGAACCACTTTCGACGACCGAGACAAACACCTGCAATTCATCGGATCGGGCTTTCACTGTTGTCCCCTGCTCAACACTCAGGGGATATTAGCGCTGTTCAGTGCAAAAGTTCTGCGTACTGCACGTTTTGCTCACTGCACAGCAAACACAGCGCCCAGGTGCGCTTCATAACGCTGTACGTCCGCTTCGATAGTCGGCACTTTCATCACGTCCACGGCAAGAAACGTGGGCAGCCCGGTCATGCCCAGAAACTCGTTGGCCTTGTGAAACGGGAAGTACACCGCATCGACGCCCTTGGCCTCGAAGAAATCGGACGGATCGTCGAAAGCTTTCTGCGGCGCATTCCAGGTTGCGGAGATCATGTACTGCTTGCCGTGCAGCAAGCCGCCACTGCCGTAAGTCTGCGATGCATCCGAACGGGTGCGGCCGTCGTTGGCGTAGAGGCTGCCGTGACCTTCGGTAAACACTTCATCAATGTATTTCTTGACTGTCCAGGGCGCGCCCATCCACCAGCCAGGCATTTGCCAAACGATGACATCGGCCCAAAGAAACTTCTGCACTTCCTCGGCCACGTCGTAGCCACCGTCGATGAAAGTTTGCTGCACATCAAAACCGGCACGGTCCATGAACGCTACACCAGCCTCATGCAGGGTTGCGTTGTAGCGGCCATCGGAATGCGCAAACTGTTTACCGCCGTTGAGGAACAATACTTTTTTCATGGCTGATCTCTCGCTGCTCGCCCCGGCAAATCTTGAAACCGGGGGAAGGTCATTAATGGATGAGCCGAGGATAGAGGGATGTGCATGCATGAGTAAGGTAGCAACGGTCAAAATACTCTTGCTGCCAAGTCACGAATAGCGTTACGACTGTTGAGCCGAACGGATGAACCCTCGCCCAAGCGCACAGCGGATCGAGATCAGCCTTTTATCAGCAGATGCAGCCCCAACAGCCCCATGCCGATGAAAAACACCCGTTTGAACAGCACAGCGCTGATCCGCTGTCGCAGCCATTGTCCGAGCAGCATGCCCAGCAGGGCCGGGATCAGCGCCAGTGTCGACGCGCCCAGTTCTGCGCCGCCCAGCGCACCATTCCACGACAGACCAGCCGCCAGTGCCAGCGTAGAGACGGTAAACGACAACCCCAGCGCCTGAACCAGTTGATCACGCTCAAGCCCCAGCGCCTGGAGATAGGGCACCACGGGAATCACGAACACACCGGTGGCCGAAGCGATAACCCCGGTCACCAGGCCGCACAACGGCCCCAGCCAGCGCTCGGCTGCGGCCGCAACCCTGAAGGTCGGCAGGAACAGTCCGCTCAACGCATACAGAAACAACGCTCCGCCTAATGCTCGCGTCATCGAATGACTGCCGCTCATGCCAAGCCAGAAGGCTCCGGCCAGGGTGCCGATGAAAATCATGCTCAGCATCGGCCATAACCGTTTCAACAGAGGCCGCAGATTCCCCCCCGTCGCCAGTTGCCAGACGTTGGTGAAGGTCGATGGAATAATCAGTAACGCGGCGGCCTGTGCCGGCAGCATGGCCAGTCCCAGCAAACCCATCGCCACGGTGGGCAAACCAAGACCGATGACACCCTTGACGGTACCGGCCAGGAGGAACGTGCCGATCACCAGCGCCGAAAGCTCCCAGCCGAGGGCCTGATAGAAATCGAGGACTGAGTGCATGGCATCCCTGGCCAGATTTATGGGTGGGTTAGGGCTTAGCGTTTGTCAGACCGCTCGCGCAAATAGGCCTGCACGTCCACCTGATTGCCTGCGAATTCGATACGCGCCGCTTTGTGTTCGCGCTGATAAGCGTACATCGGATCGTAATATTCGCCGAGCAGGCCTTCGATCCAGACTCTGTGCAGGTCAACCGTACCGTTACGCTGTTGCGCTTCCAACGCCGTCTGCATCAGGCCCGAAAGTCGCTGATGACGCTCGCCGCCCAGGCGTTTGTGAATATTTGCCAGACTTTGCAGCAAACGCTCAGCGAACAGACCAAACCCCTGCTCTTCTCCCTTGACGCTGATGAACTCGGCGCACAGGTTGACGACATAATCATCCAGAATGCGCTCGACACGGTTCTCGAAGCTGTCTTCCAGCCAGACCATGGCGCAGCCCTGCATTGCCTGGTGCAGTTCCAGAGGTACGTTGCAGCTGCCGACCAGACGGCTTTCATCCTCCACAACGAACTGTTCGATACCGGCTGCACGCTTCTTGAGCAGGTCGATGGCCAGACGATTTTCGAAGTCGATCTGCGCGGGCTGACCGGTTGCACGCTTGCCGAAGCTGGAACCGCGATGATTGGCGATACCTTCCAGATCCAGGCTATTGGGCAACTGTGTCAGTACCTCGGTCTTGCCCGTCCCGGTCATGCCGCCCAGCACGACAAGATCGCACTCGGTCACGGCATCGTGAAGAGTATCCAGCAGGAAGGTGCGCATTGCCTTGTAGCCGCCAAGAATGCGCGGATAGTCGACTCCGGCCTCCTTCAGCCAGCGCTGGACCGTCTGTGAACGCAGACCGCCGCGGAAGCAATACAGGTAGCCGTCCGGGTTCGCTCTGGCAAATTCGATCCACGCGCTGACCCGTGCGTCCTTGACCTGACCGCACACCAGTTGATGCCCGAGCTGGATGGCGGCGTCCTGACCGTGTTGTTTGTAACAGGTGCCGACCTTCTGTCGCTCGATGTCATTCATTAGCGGCAGGTTGATCACTCCGGGAAAAGCGCCCTTGGAAAACTCGACCGGTGCGCGAGCGTCCATCATCGGCACGTCGTCGAGAAAAAGCCTGCGGTAGTCGCTGCTGTTGTCGGCCATCAGAACACCTCGACGGCGTGGGTCTGTCGCTCACGCAGGGTGCCGATAGGATTGAGCAGCAGGCCCAGTTCGGCAGCCACTATCAGAAACTCCGCTTCGCCTTCAGGGCTGACCGCGACCAGCAAACCACCGCTGGTCTGCGGGTCGCACAGCAGGTCGCGTTGCGCATCGCTGAGCGACGCAATCCTGTCGCCATAACTGTCGAAATTGCGCAATGTGCCCCCCGGCACACAGCCCTCGGCAATGTAATGCTCGACGCCGGGCAGCCGCGGTACGGCGGCGTAGTCCAGGCGGGCAGTCAAACCTGCGCCGTCAGCCATTTCCACCAAATGCCCGAGCAGACCGAAACCGGTGACATCGGTCATTGCTGCCACGCCTGCCAGTTTGCCAAAACGGCTACCCGGCTTGTTCAGGGTACACATCCAGTCGCGCGCGAGACCGATGTCTTCATCGCGCAACTTCGACTTTTTTTCGGCGGTCGTGAGGATGCCGATGCCCAGGGGTTTGGTCAGGTAAAGCGTGCACCCCGCCTGCGCAGTGTCGTTGCGTTTCATGTGCTTTTTCTGCACCACGCCCGTTACAGCCAGACCGAAGATCGGCTCCGGCGCATCGATGGAGTGCCCGCCAGCCAGCGGAATACCGGCAGCATCACAGACTGCACGGCCACCGCGAATGACCTCGCGCGCGACTTCGGGGGGCAGCACGTTGACCGGCCAGCCGAGAATGGCGATGGCCATCAGCGGGTCGCCGCCCATCGCGTAGATATCGCTGATGGCGTTGGTGGCAGCGATGCGCCCGAAGTCGAACGGATCATCGACGATGGGCATGAAAAAGTCAGTGGTCGATACCACGCCGCGTTCGTCATCCAGCGCATAGACCGCAGCATCGTCACGCGAGGCGTTGCCAACCCAGAGGTTAGGGTCGAGGTTCTGAGCGCCACTGCCCGCGAGGATCACGTCCAGCACTTTGGGGGAAATCTTGCAGCCACACCCTGCTCCGTGACTGTACTGGGTCAGGCGGATTGGCTCGTTCATCGCAACACTCTCGGTTACCGGGAAACAGGCTGCGGAGTCTAGGGGCTGTGCCCTTATCAGCGCAAACCGCGTCGCCCGCCGGTTGTGCATCCGGGCGAAGAATCTGCCGAACTGGCCTTTCTCGCCATGCCTCTTATAATCCCCGCGCATCACCATCGAATCCTGTGAAGCACCGCCTGCTCATGCTCGCGGGCCTCGCTCAATCCTTTTTCCGCTATTGAACCGGAGAACCTCCATGCTCAAGCGTACCCTGGCGCTCGCCGCCGGCCTTGCCCTGTCCTTCTCCGCACTGACCAGCCATGCTGCCGACACCCTGCGCGTTTCGGCCATTCCCGATGAAGCGCCTACCGAACTGCTGCGCAAGTTCAAACCGCTGGGAGCCTATCTGGAACAGCGCCTGGGCATGAAAGTCGAGTTCGTTCCGGTTGCGGATTACCCGGCAGTGGTCGAGGCACTGGCCACTGACCGGCTCGACATGGCGTGGCTGGGCGGCTTCACCTTCGTCCAGGTCAACCTCAAGACCGGTAATGCGGTGCCACTGGTACAGCGTGAACAGGACGCCAGATTCACCAGCAAATTCATCACTTCCGATCCGAAAGTGAAAACCCTGGCGGACCTCAAAGGCAAGACGTTTGCCTTTGGCTCGGTGTCGTCGACATCCGGCAGCCTGATGCCGCGCTATTTCATGCTCAAGGAAAACATCAAGCCGGAAACATTCTTCAGCCGTGTCGCTTATTCCGGCGCGCATGACGCAACCGCTGCCTGGGTTCAGGCGGGCAAGGTCGATGCAGGCGTGCTCAACGCCAGCGTGTGGGACAAACTGGTTGCCAGCGGTAAGGTCGACACGAGCAAGGTGCACGTTTTTGAAACCACACCGGCTTATTTCGACTACAACTGGACCGTACGTGGCAGCCTCGACCCGGCGCTGGCGGCGAAGATCAAGCAGGCGTTCCTTGACCTCGACCCGGCCAACCCGGAGCAGAAGGCAATTCTTGATCTTCAGGCTGCCAGCCGTTTCATCGAGACCAAACCAGAAAACTACAAAGGCATCGAAGAAGCCGCACGCGCTGCCGACCTGCTGAAATGACCCTGCGTCTGTCCGGCATCGAGCTGCGCCACAACGACGGCACACTGGCGTTGCGCGGCCTGGACCTGAGCATCGCTCGCGGCGAGCGGGTGGCGATCATCGGGCCGTCCGGTGCGGGCAAGACAACGCTGCTCAATCTGCTGGCCAGCGCGCTGCCACCCAGTGCCGGTCAACTTGAGGTGCTGGGGGCAAATCCCTGGCAACTCTCCAGCAAACACCGCCAACGCCTGCGCAGCCGCATTGCGCTGATCCATCAGGCACCGCCGTTGCCTGCGCGTCAGCGGGTCATCACGGCGGTGTCTGCGGGCCGACTGAGTCAATGGGGGCTGGGCAAAAGCCTGCTGAACCTGCTGCATCCACTGGACATCCGCGGTGCCCGCGAGGTGCTGGCACGCCTGGACCTGGCGGACAAACTGTTCGAGCGCTGCCAGCAATTGTCTGGCGGGCAGTTGCAACGCGTCGGCATCGCCCGCGCCTTGTATCAGACGCCTGAACTGCTGCTGGCCGACGAGCCGGTTTCTGCGATGGACCCGCGTCTGGCCGATCACACCCTTGCGCTGTTATGCCAGCACGCCGTCGAGCACAACGTGACGCTGGTCGCCAGCCTGCATGCGGTAGAGCTGGCGCTGGCCCACTTCCCGCGAGTCATAGGGGTGCGTGACGGGAAAATCCACTTTGACCTCACTGCAAACGAGGTCGACAAGCAGCATCTGGACACGCTGTATGCCAATGAACAGCTGAGCCCTCGGCCCGTCATTGATGCGCCTGAAACACACTGGACGCCGCGATGCTGACCCGGGATCAGCGCGATCCGGCAGCAATGCCACGACTGTTGCTGACGCTGTTGGCTGTCGTCCTGCTCTGGCCGGGCATTCGTCTGGCCGAGCTGAACCCGCTGGTCCTGCTGCACGCCGACAATGCCCGGACAATGGGCAGCTTCCTCGCCGGGTTCTGGCCTGCAGCGCACTCAGCAGAATTTCTCGAACTGCTGCTGGATGCGACCTTGCAAACGCTGGCTATCGCCACTGCGGGCATCGCGCTCGCTCTGCTGCTGGCCATACCGGCAGGTCTGCTCGCCAGCAAGGCCTTGTCCCTGTCAGCCGCCTCGCGCGGCGGACGGCCCGGCTGGCTCGGCCAATGCCTGCGCTGGCCGGTGCGCGGCGTGCTGATTTTCCTGCGCAGCGTGCCGGAAATCGTCTGGGCGCTGTTGTTTGTGCGTGCGGTCGGGCTGGGTCCCACCGCAGGCGTGCTGGCCATCGCCATCACCTATGCAGGCATGCTCGGCAAGGTGTACGCCGAGATTTTCGAATCGGTGGACCAACGCCCCGCCCACGCGCTGCTCCAGTCAGGCAGCGGACGGCTGGCCGCGCTCGCCTACGGCATCCTGCCCAATGCGGCCGCAGAGTTGACGTCCTATACCGTGTATCGCTGGGAGTGCGCCGTGCGCGCCTCGGTGGTCATGGGCTTTGTCGGCGCGGGCGGACTGGGTCAGCAGATTGACCTTTCGATGCGCATGTTCGCCGGTGACGAAGTGGCGAGCATGCTGCTGACTTTTCTGCTGCTGGTCCTGCTTGCCGACCAGCTCAGCCGTCTATTGCGCAGGCGCTTCACATGAAGCGCATGGGCAACCTGCTGTTGTTGTTGGCGATGATTGCGGCTGTGGTCGCCTCGTTTGCATATCTCGGCCTGGACCTGTTTACGCTGGGCAGTCATGACAATCTGACGCAGATGAGCCGTTACGCGTCGCGCTTCCTGAACCCGGACCTGAGCAGCGACCACCTGCAGGCGATCGGTAAAGGTGCCCTGGAAACCCTGGCCATGTCTGCGCTTGGCACGTTGCTGGCGGCCATTGCAGGTTTGCTCCTGGCATTGCCCGCTGCCGGGCGCTTCGGTTGGCTCCTGCGCAGCATGAGTCGCCTGCTGCTCAATGCGCTGCGCGCCATTCCGGAACTGGTGTGGGCCGTGTTGATGGTGCTGGCTGCCGGGCTCGGCCCCAATGCCGGCACGCTGGCACTGGCACTGCACACCACGGGCGTTCTGGGCCGCCTGTTTGCCGAGGCACTGGAAAATACCGCGCCGCAACCCGCTGCAGCGATTCGCCTGCAGGGCGGCAGCGCCTGGCAGGCGTTCAGCTATGGCACCCTGCCCAACCTCTGGCCGCAGTTGCTGGCCTACACGCTGTATCGCTGGGAAAACAACATTCGCATGGCCAGCGTGCTGGGTTTTGTCGGGGCGGGAGGCTTGGGCCAGATGCTCTACATCAGTCTCAGCCTGTTCCAGGAAGCACAGGCCAGCACGGTCATTCTGGCGATGCTGATACTGGTGTTTGCCGTCGACGCATTGAGCGGCTGGAGCAGACAGCGCTGGGTGCGCAGTTGAAACCACAGCAGATACAAAAACGCCACAGTCCTGACGTACAGAACCGTGGCGTGATCAGTGGCGTGACTCAGTAACCCAGCGACAAACCGGTGTTACGGCGCGGGTCGTTGGCACCGTAGAAACGGTTGTTACCGACCGGTTTACCAACCAGCGAAGGCGCGCCCACCAGAATTGCCGCCACGTGATTAAGTGGCTGAGGACCGGCGAATTTGTGGCCCCAGCTCTCGAGAATCTTCAGCGTGTCGGGGCTGACCGCAAAGGTGTCGATGTTGGTTGCCTCGGGCTGCCATTGCTGATGGAAACGCGGCGCATCCACCGCTTCCTGAATGTTCATGCCGTAGTCGATGACGTTGAGCATGGTCAGCAGGGTCGCGGTAATGATGCGACTGCCACCCGGCGTGCCGACGACCATGACAGCCTTGCCATCCTTGGTGACGATGGTCGGGCTCATGGACGACAGCGGCGTCTTGCCCGGCGCAATGGCGTTGGCCTCACCCTGCACCAGGCCGTACATATTGGGCACGCCGACCTTGACGGTAAAGTCATCCATTTCGTCGTTGAGAATCACACCGGTCTTGCTGGCCATCACGCCCGCGCCGAACCAATTGTTCAGGGTGTAAGTCACCGAAACCGCATTGCCCCATTTGTCGACAATCGAATAGTGGGTGGTGTTGCTGCCTTCATGAGGCGCGACACCCGGTTTGATCTTGTTCGAATCACCGGCCTTTTGCGGTTCGATGGCGGCACGCAGTTTGGCCGCGTACTTGACGTCCAGCAGATGCTCGACCGGGTTCTTGACGAAATCCGGGTCGCCCAGGTAGCTGTTGCGGTCCGCGTAGGCGTGACGCATGGCTTCGATCTGATAGTGCATACCCTGCGCCGAGCGGAAGCCCAGCTCTTTCATCGGGTAGCCTTCGAGGATGTTCAGAATCTGGCAGATGACCACACCGCCGGAGCTTGGCGGTGGCGCTGACACTACGTGATAGCCACGGTAGTCACATTCGACGGGGGCCAGCTCGCGGGTCTTGTAGTGATCGAGGTCCGCCTGGGTAATGATGCCCTTGCCGGCCTGACTGGAATCGACCAGCGCCTTGGCGACCCAGCCCTTGTAGAAGCCGTCGCTGCCCTTGTCGGAGATTTCCTGAAGGGTCTTGGCGAGGTCTTTCTGCACCAGTTTCTGACCGACCTGCATCGGCTCGCCCTTGTCGAGGAAGATAGAGCCGGAGTCGGCCATGTCTGCCTTGAACACATCCGTGGCGCTCGACAACATGTCCACATCGCCCTGACCCAGCACAAATCCTTCTTCGGCGAGTTTGATTGCCGGTGCGATGACCTCCTGGCGTTTGCGAGTACCGTACTTGCTCAGCGCCATTTCCATGCCGGATACCGTGCCCGGCACGCCAACGGCCAGATGGCCTTTGGCGCTGAGGTCAGGGATGACCTTGCCGTCCTTGTCCAGGTACATGTTGGCGGTGGCTGCCAGCGGTGCTTTCTCACGGAAGTCGAGGAAGGTCTTGCGCCCGTCCGCCAGCTGGATGGTCATGAAACCACCACCACCGAGGTTACCGGCGGCAGGATAGACCACCGCCAGTGCGTAACCGACGGCTACGGCCGCATCGACAGCGTTGCCGCCAGCCTTGAGCACATCGACACCCACATGCGTGGCCAGGTGCTGAGCCGTGACGACCATGCCGTTTTCGGCAGCAACCGGGGCTTGTGACGCAGCGAATGTGGGGGAATACGCGACAATCAGTGCCGTCGCGATCAGCGATCTGGCGAGGGGTTCGAACTTCATGATCGATCTCTTCTTTTTCTGAGTCAGGGACGTTTGATGATGAAAGCATTGCCACCCTGCCGGGGACACCGCACCTCTCATCGAAGCGTACCGGGTATCCCTGCGCCGGTGTGACCGGGTCAAAGTAGCCGGTTCCTGCGCGTTTACCTAGTGTAAAAATCCACAGCCAGGTCGGGTAGCGCCCGTTCGAATAATGGCTTTTCGCCCCCGGCGGCGACTTGCCAGTCACAAATGGGATAAAATCTCAGAAACCAATGAGAATCATCCCCACGCGCAGTCCAGGAACATCATGATGTGCACTACACCCCAGTCTCGCCCTGCTCCGCGCGTGCTTGTCGTGGACGATCACCGCAAGATCCGTGATCCGCTGGCTGTTTACTTGCGTCGCCATTTGTTCGATGTGCGCACCGCTGAAGATGCAGCGGGCATGTGGCAGTTGCTCAGGCAGCAGGCGTTCGATGTGGTGGTGCTGGATGTAATGCTGCCGGACGGTGACGGGTTTGAACTGTGCAGCCGCTTGCATCGCCGCGAGAATATCCCGGTGATCCTGCTGACCGCACGCGACACCCCTGCCGACCGGGTTCACGGGCTGGATATCGGGGCCGACGATTACATCACCAAGCCATTCGAACCGCGGGAACTGGTGGCACGCATCAACAGCGTATTGCGCAGGCGTGGGCCGGGCCGCAGCGAAATCGGCGCTGCACCTGTCAACGATCTGCCCACGGTAACGCAGCGCTATGCGTTCGCGGGTCTGAGTTTCACCACCCGAACCGGGACGCTGCTGCGCAGCGACGGCTCGGAGGTCAGGCTCAGCACCGTGGAAAGCCGCCTGCTGAACGTGTTGCTAAGCCACCCCAATACCATTCTCAGTCGCCAGCGACTGATCGACCTGACGGCGCGACCGGGCAATGAAGTCTATGACCGCGCCATCGACCGGCAGATCAGCCGCTTGCGCCGCAAACTCTGTGACAACCCGGTCGAGCCGGAACTGCTGCGTACCGTCTGGGGTGATGGTTACATGTTGGCGGCCACCGTCGACACGCTCGACGCATGAACAGGTTGAGCCGTTTCTGGCCCAGGCGCATGACCCACCAGCTGGCGCTATTATTGCTGCTGGCTTTGCTGGCCTCCAATGCCATCGCCATGCTCTATCTGCAACGCACCGGCGCGTTGATTCATCCGCTGTCGCGCACGCTGGCCATCGAACGGCTGATCACCGCTTACCACGCTACGCAGGGAATGCCGGCCGAGGACGCTTCGCGCTTGCTGGCCGCGTTGCAGACGTCCGATTCGGAGCTGTGGGTGTCTGCTTATCCCGTCGCCAATACGCTGGACATGCGCGCTGAAGAACACCGGTTGATCGCCGACCTTGGCAAGCGTCTGACGCTGCCCGTCGACACTAGCATCGGCATGCAGCTTGAGCGGATCAGTGGCGGTCCGGCGCGCGAGCATGTGTTCGTTGCCGCCGGGTGGGCACCGTTGCGTCTGCGCACCAGCATCGACCTGCTCAACGGCGCGTACCTCAATGCGATTCAATACCCGGCAGGCGGCTACGAATGGGGGCGCATGCTTGCTTACACACTGCCGGTAACCACCATTCCGGTATTGCTGATCGTGGTGTTTTTCATGCGCCGCATCGTGCAGCCGGTCAAGACACTGGCGAAGGCGACCGAGCGTGTCAGTCGCGGCGAATGGATACCGCCTCTGCCGCTGTCCGGCCCGCAGGAAGCCCGTGATCTGACCATGGCCTTCAACATCATGCAGGAACGCATCGCCCGTCATGTCGAAGGCCGCACGCGCATGCTGGCCGCCATCAGCCATGACCTGAACACACCGATCACCGAATTGCGCCTGCAGATGGAGCTGCTCGAAGACAGCCCGGCACGCGATGACATGCTGGAAAGTCTCGATGAGCTGCGTGCGATGGTGCGCGAGACATTGAATTTCGTACGTGGTGATGCGGTGCAGGAAGCCACTGTCGACATATCGTTGACTGCCCTGCTTGATGATCTGGCGAGGCGTTACGCGGCGATGGGACAACCGATCACCCGCGACAGCGCAGTTGAGGTTCGCTACAGCTGCAGGCCTCTGGCGCTGAAACGTGCGCTGACCAACCTGATCGATAACGCACTGAAGCATGCAGGGGACGCTACGATCAGCCTCGGCAAAGAGCCTGACGGGCAGATCCGGCTGGAGATTCTTGATCACGGCCCAGGCATCGAACAGGCCTGGCTGACTCAGGTATTCGAACCCTTCGTGCAACTGAGCCAGACCGGCGCAGACCACACACAAGGTGGTGGGCTCGGTCTGGGTCTGGCCATCGCCCGCGCCTGCGTACAGGCCCACGGCGGCGAACTCACCCTGGAAAACCGTCCGCCAGCAGGATTGTGTGCCGTGGTGCGATTGCCGGTGGGCTGAGTCTTCGCGATAGGCTGGCTGACGATTAGCGTGGCAATACTCTACGCTCAGCGCTGTGCCTCAGATTTGTGACGCAGAGCGTCAACCAAGGCGCTCACACGCTGGAGCGCAGGGAACGATAATCTCAACGATGACGAACGATAAGTGCTGCCTCAAAACCGTACGGTCGTGCTCGCCCACAGTGTCCGACCGTAATTGACGGTGCCGTAGGTTTCATCATCCAGGCGCTTGTCCGCCACGTTGTACAGGGCGGCGTTGAGCGAGATGTTTTTGCTCAGTTCATACGAGCCGCCGAAGTCGGCTGTGGTGTAGCCCGGCGCGGCCTCGTCGGTGAGGGTGTTGCCGTATTCCTTGCCGTAGTAATTGGTTGAGGCCCACAGCTGGGTGCGGTCATTGAGGGTCCACTCTGCGCGTACATTGGCTTTCTGCTCCGGGGTCAGTGCCAGCGGTGCCCCTGCGTTGGCACCGCTTTTCTGCTCCGAGTCGGTGTAGGTGTAATTGCCCTTGATCGCAACCGCCGATGTGATGTCCCAACGGCCGTTAAGCTCGACGCCCTTGATGACGGCCTTGTCGACATTGACCCTGTCCATGACGATGAAGCCGTTCCACACTTGGGTGGTGGTGACGGTGGAGAGTTTGTCCTGGAAGTCGTTGTAGAACACCGTCGCGCCTGCCGACAGGTCGTTGCGATTGGACCACAGCGCAGACAACTCGTAGTTGGTGCTGGTTTCCGGCTTGAGGTCCGGGTTGCCGAACATCACGAACCGGTTGCGGCGCAGATACGAATAACCCGGCACTACGGCACGAACTTCAGGTGCCTTGAAGCCGCGCGCGACGCCGCCTTTGATGGTCCAGTCATCGGTGGCACGCCAGACGCCATAAACCCTGGGGCTGAAATGCACGCCATACTGTTCGTGATGGTCCATGCGCAGACCGGTAGTCAGCGCGAAGGTGTCGGTCACAGACCATTCGTTTTCAGCGAACAGCGCCTTTTGCACAACCGAGAACTCATAGTCCTTGCGGTCACCCAGCCCCTGATTCCAGTCGGTCACGGTGGTGTCGTTCCACTGCAGCCCGGTGGTGGTGATGTTGCGTTCGGTGGGCATGACCAGTTTGGCGTCGAGCACCTTGTTTTCGACCTCGGGCTTGCGTCCTAGCACGTCGGTCTGTGTCGCACTGGCCTTACCTTCACGACTGGATTTTTCGTACGCAAAAGACACGTCCGAGGTCGCCCAGCCCCAGCGGCCCTGGTGTGAAACCGACCAGTGATCACGGTTGTTTTCCTGTTCGCGAGTCGCCCAGTTGGCGCTCACGCCATCGCCGTTCTTGAGTCGCGTGGCACCGGCTTCCAGCAGGATGTCGTGGTCAATGGTCGGCGTGAACGACAGTCGAGCGGTCAAATCGCGGTGGTCGGCCTTGCTGAAACCGTTGGTTTGCTCGACATTGTCATCTGCCTGCCGGTCCAGATAGCGTCCCCAGACCTGTAGCCCGAGCATGTCTTCCTTGATCGGGCCACCGAGAAAGAACTGGGTCTGACGTGCATTACCCTGATCACTGTGCTGGCGTGCCGAATAATCGTAAGTGACCGAACCGCCCCACTCCGGCGTGACCTTGCGCGTGATGATGTTGATCACCCCGCCGATTGCATCCGAACCGTACAACGACGACATTGGTCCACGAACGACTTCGACACGTTCGATGGCTTCGGCGGGTGGAATAAAGCTCTGTTCGTAACCACTGTTGCCGTTGACCCGTGATTCGCGAGCACTCTGACGTTTGCCATCGACCAGGATCAGCGTGTAGTCGGCAGGCATGCCGCGGATGGAAATGTCGGTTTCATTGGCACCGCCGTTGACGGTCACACCCTCAACGTCGCGCAGCGCATCGGTGAGATCGCGAAACGATTTCTTGCGCAGTTCGTCGCCGGTAATGACCGTCATCGAGGCGGGTGCATCCTCCAGGTTCTGCTCGAAACCGGAAGCCGTCACCACAACGTCGTCGATTGATAGCACGTTGGCGGGCTCGATCACCTGCTCGGCAGCGTAAACCTGACCTGATGCCATGCAGGTCAGCGCGAGTTTGACCATCACAGCTGCAGGCCGCAAACGAAGAGGAGAATGCATGGAACTTCCTTACGATTCACAAGTAAAAGAGAATCGTATGCATCTGCATTCAGGAAGGTTGGACAAGATGTGACAACATTCTGGGGCGGCATTGCCGCCCCGCAAGCGTCGCGATCAAAGTGCCTTGTGGCGATACCCCTCGATAATCGCCGAGAAGTCCTTGCCGCCATCGCCTTGCAGGCTCATGACTTGGTACAACTGTTGCGCCACCGCACCAAGAATCACCGGCTGACCCGCAACGCGTGCAGCCTCGGTTGCCAGCCCCAGGTCCTTGAGCATCAGTTCGGCACCAAAGCCACCGCTGTAGCCTCGCGAAGCGGGCGCGGTTTCGACAACGCCGGGCCAGGGGTTGTACGCCTCGGAACTCCAGCAGCGGCCAGTCGAGGTATTGATGATGCTGGCCAGCACTTCGGTATCGATACCCAGCGCATTGCCCAAGGCCATGGACTCGGCCACACCGATCATGGAGATCGCCAGCAGCATGTTGTTGCAGATCTTGGCGATCTGGCCGGTGCCCACGTCGCCGCAATGCACGATGTTGCGGCCCATCTGCGCCAGCAGCGGTTTGAGCACGGCAAAGTGCTCAACCGAACCGCCGACCATGAAGGTCAACGTCCCGGCCTGCGCACCACCGGTGCCGCCAGACACCGGCGCATCGCCCAACACCACGTCTTGCTGTGCGGCGATAGCCGCGATGTCGCGAATGGTCTGCGGGTCGATAGTGCTGCAATCAACAGCCGGGACGCCGGGTGAGATGCCTTTCAGCACGCCGTCTTCATTCAGGTAAACGCTGCGCACATGCGCCGCAGCGGGCAGCATGGTGATGACCAGCTCACTGCCTTTGGCCGCCTGTGCGGGCGAGTCGCTGACCTGTGCACCCAGCTCGGCGAATTCAGCCAGTACGCTCTTGTTCAGGTCGAACACCTGCAAGGCGTGACCGGCTCTGATCAGATTGCGGGCCATGGGCGCGCCCATATTGCCCAGACCGATAAATGCGATGTTCATTGTTGTTCTCCTGGCCCGGCTGGCCGTGTTCAGCGCAAATTGATCGTAGTGTTCACACCGGTGTTCACGCTGTCGTCATCGAACCAGCGACTGGTCACAGTCTTGGTCTGAGTATAGAACTGCACCACCTGTTTGCCGTACGGCCCCAGATCGCCCAGTTTGGAACCCCGCGAGCCGGTAAAACTGAAAAACGGCACCGGCACAGGAATCGGAATATTGATCCCGACCTGCCCGACATCAATCTCGCTTTGAAACTTGCGTGCCGCCGCGCCGCTCTGGGTGAACAGCCCGGTGCCGTTGCCGAACGGGTTGGCATTGACCAGTGCGATAGCCTCATCCAGGGTATCGACCTCCAGCACCACGAGCACCGGACCGAAAATTTCCTGAGTGTAGATCTGCATGTCGGTGGTCACGCCCGAGAACAGCGTCGGCCCTACGAAGTTACCTCCCTCGTAACCCGGCACCGAAACCTCTCGACCGTCCAGCTCAAGCGTCGCGCCTTCACGCACACCGCTCTCGATCAGGTCCAGAATGCGCTGCTTTGCTTTTCTGGAAATCACCGGGCCGATATCGGTATCCGGTTCCTGACCGGCATTGACCTTGAGTGCCTGCGCCCGCGCCTTGAGGTCCGGCAGCCACTGTTTCGACGCGCCAACCAGCACCACCACCGAGGTCGCCATGCAGCGCTGGCCCGCCGCACCAAAACCCGCGCCCACCAGCGCATTCAGCGTTTGCTCGCGGTTGGCATCAGGCAGCACGACGGCATGATTCTTCGCCCCCATCATTGCCTGTACACGCTTGCCGTGCCGACCGGCAAGGTCGTAGACATGTGTACCGACTGCAGTCGAGCCGACAAAGGAAACCGCCTTGATGTCCTTGTGAGTGCAGATCGCGTCCACCACTTCCTTGCCGCCATGCACCACATTCAGCACGCCGGCCGGTACGCCCGCCTCAATCGCCAGCTCGACCAGCAACAGGGTCGACAGCGGGTCTTGTTCAGAGGGCTTGAGGACAAAGGTATTTCCGCAGGCAATCGCCATCGGAAACATCCACAGCGGAATCATCGCCGGGAAGTTGAACGGCGTGATCCCAGCGCATACGCCTATGGGCTGGCGCAAAGTATAAGTATCAACGCCACCGGCAACGTTCTCGGCAAACTCGCCCATTTGCAGCGTACCGATAGAACAGGCGTGCTCGACCACTTCAAGACCGCGAAAGATATCGCCCTCGGCATCGGCCAGTGTCTTGCCTTGCTCGGCGCTCAACACTGACGCGATACGTCTGGAGTGCTCGCGAATCAGCGCCTGTAATGTGAGCATGATGCGCATCCGCACACCGATTGGCGTTTCCCGCCAGGTTCGATAAGCCGTGACAGCCGCAGCAACGGCAGCGTCGACTTCAGCGGGCGTGGCGAATGGCACCCGAGCGAGGATCTCCTGAGTCGCCGGGTTGACGATGTCTTGCCATTCGTGGCTTTGCGAGTCAATCCACTCACCGTTGATCAGCAGTTTCGCGCGGGCAATCGAGGTCGTGGTGTCGTTCAGTGAGGCATTCATTTCAACGGTTCTCCCTTCGACAGATCGTGCATCCAGCGCGTATGCCGATGGATAGCCACGGTCTGCCGACAGTCTTGTTTTTGAGTTGGTCAGGGGGCGTGCTTTGGAGTATAGATGTGCAAACTTCTAACAAGAATGCAGATAAAAGCAGGGTCAACATGCAAAAAAACATCACCTCCCTTGGGCTGTTGAACTGGGATGACCTGAAGTTTTTCCTTGAAGTGGCACGCACCCGAAAAGTCAGCAGCGCTGCCCGGCGTCTGGCCGTCGACTACACCACCGTGTCGCGACGCATCAATTCGCTGGAAACCTCGCTCGGCACACTGCTGTTCGAAAAATCGCGCAATAACGGTTTCGTCATGACCGCCGAAGGCCAACGCCTGCTGGGCTACGCCGAGTCCATCGAAAGCACACTGCACATGGCCTGCGAGCAGGTTTCCGGGTCCAGCGTGGCGTTATCCGGGCATATCCGCATAGGCTGCACCGAAGGCTTCGGCAGCTTTTTCATTACCCCGCAACTGAGCCACTTTCTCGACCGTTACCCGAGCATCTCGCTGGACATTCTGCCGCTGCCGCACTTCATCAGCCTGTCGAAACGCGAGGCCGATCTCGTCATCGCTCTGGAACGCCCGGAACATGGCCCCTACGTGTGCTGCAAACTCTGCGATTACAGCCTGCGTGTGTATGCCACCCAGGCATACCTGGACAGCCACCCGCCCATCCAGCACAAAGCGGACCTGAGCGAACACGTCTTCGTCAGCTACGTCGACGACCTGGCGTTCAGCTCCGAGCTGCTGTACCTGATCAACCTGCTGCCCAACGCCCAGGCACAACTGCGCAGCACCAGCGTCATAGCCCAATACACCGCCGCCCTGCAGGGCCGCGCACTGGCGATCCTGCCGTGCTTCCTCGCAGCCCAGGACCCGAGGTTGCTGCCGGTGCTACCGGATGAAGTGAACATCAAACGGCAATTCTGGATGTACTGCCGGGAGGACTTGCGCAAGTTGAAGCGGATTACGTTGCTGTGGGATTACATTCGGGAGGTAACGGAGTTGAACAAGGGGTTTTTGTTGGGGGAAAACCGCGCTATTCGCTTCCTGTAATCACAGTTTTTTCAAGGAATCAGGTGGCCGCATAGTAGTGGGGCAGACCGGAGTTGGCCGACAGTTTGTGACACTGATGCTAGTTCGCTCCCATTGAGGTCACCCCGACCTTTCGATCAGATTCTCAAGGTCCTGCGCAAAATTGAGATTTCCCCTACATATCGACTTTCACGCTTCCGGTAGCCTGCCACGCGTCAACTAAACGCTGGTTGGCGTCTACGTATCAGAAACGCAGGGACGGCATGCAATGATTTCTTCAGCTCGATTGGGCGACAGGCACGCCTGCCCATTGCCGGGTCTCGCTACAACACCTATCGATTCTGCATCCGGTGACGTCAACATCAACGGCATGGGCGCAGCACGTGTGGGTGATACCTGCGGGTGTGGTGCGGTGATCACTACAGGCTTTCCTGCCATTCTGGTGAACGGCCGTCCTATGGCCCACTTGGGGAGCCCCACCAGTCACGGCGGGACGATCATCACGGGCTCAGGCAATGTTGGTGGCGGCTTCGTCATGGGTGATGCTGGTGGCGCGACCATTATCAACGTCATGGCGCTGGGGGCCTTCCGGCCAGACGGTTCCGTGGACAATGAGAAGATGGCGACCTTGCTGGCTGACCCGAAGCTCACGGAGAAAGCTTTGGCAGCGGACGCTTTTGTAGACCCCAAGGCTGCCGGGAAGGCCTCAGATGCGGGGCCTGAGTCAAAAGCGGAACCTGTCGTTTGCAGAGACCCTGACAGGATGGAGGAGCTGGCGACTTATATTGCTGGCGAGATAAACGCGAACATCAATAGTCCAGAAGTTCGACAGATGAGAGACCTCAATAGCTTCGATGCGGCGGCAAAGATGAAGGAGTATGAGGCGCTTCCATTTTACTTGCGCCTTGGTCCCGGGCCGGATTTCTACAGCATGGCGGCCGGTATGCAAGCAAAGGCTTTTGCTATCTGGGCGGAACGTGTTGGTCAGAATCGCCCGTGGGACCACAAGCCGATACTCGCCACGAAATACAATGGCGTCGTCTACCAAAAACAGGGCGATTACGATTACTTCTATGATATCTGGTCGAACATTCACTATGGATACGTCGGGCGAGCTGGTGGGCTTTCCGAAAGCATCCTTTTGGATGGCGCAGGTGCTGAGCAGATCGTTTCAGACACACTCAGGAAAGCAGTCGAGGTCCTTCAGAAACCGAAAGAGGAAAGAAAACTTCCGGGGCCTAATCGCTCGGCCGACATTGATGGACTCCGTGCATGGGACGACGCCCCAGACCGGATTTCGATTGGCATTGGGATCAAGCTGTTCAGCCAAAATCCCACCGGTGGAATTACGCCACAAATGGTAATGAAGGAAGTTCTTGCAATAGAACCTGAAGCATGGGGAAAAGGCATCCGTGAACACAAATGCAAGCAAAACTAAAACCGGGTATGGCCGTTGGCTGCTTGTTGGCCTATTGGTCGGCCCAATTGCCTTTTGGTACTTGGCTTCTCCAGTCGTGGCAGTAAATTTTTCTCATGAAGGAAAAAACGAGTTTCGGTACATCTGGAACACTCAGCATCAAATCTATAAGGGTAATATTCCCGCAGGTGGCGGCTCAGCGGTGGAGTGGGGCCAAATCTTCCCTGATAAAGACTTCTTCATGAGGTTCGACTGGTGGACCGATAAGGGATTTCAGAGGTGTTTCTACGTAACGCCGAAATGGGGGCGGATGATAGACATTTATCTTGATGATAAAGGTCGAATCGACACTGTTGCGACTGACCATGATGTTATCGCTCGTTTAAAACAGTGTGCCGGGGAACCTGACCCTTTTCGGTCCTAAGGTGCCCTACCAGCAGCACCAAAGTACACCCATTACCCCCCCCAAGTAGAACGCGGACGACATCCTGAAGGAAGCGTCCCTGCAAAGATGGTCATGGACGAAGTGCTTGCAGTACCGCCAAGAAGAGCTGATCCATACCCAGATTCAGGCAAGGCTCTCCCTGAGAAAGCTCAAGGCGTCCTTGAAAATCTGGTGTCACCTGTCAGACGGCTCATTCATCAGCGGGTGCCAGAAAAATCTGAAATCGTGTCCTCCATCATCCTATACAAAATGCACCCGGCTATCGGGAAGGTCTTGAGCCACATGACACTCATGAAATGCCCAGATATATCCCGTCATGGTGGAGTGCCACCTACCCAAACTTCGCTTTGCTGTCGCTTGGTTCCCGGCCTCCTCCATTGACTCTGGCACAGCAGCCGCGCACGTTGACTCGCCTGGCTCCACGCTGCCCATTGAAGTCCCGCCGTCATGCAGTTACACCCTGGCCTTTTCAGTTGCCCCTTGAGCCCGGTTGAAGAACATAGGGTTCATGACGCTAGACCTCGTATCTGTACCGCCCGGTAGAGAATCGCCGGACAGCCTGGACATGATCAAAGCCCCAACATCAACCCACTCAGGCGTTTGACCTTGCGGCGCAGGGCTTCTTCGAAGATTCCCTGACGCGGTTCGATCAGGCTGAACCAGTGTTTGGCGCGGGTGATGCCGGTGTAGATGAGCTCTTTGGTCAAGACCGGGTTGAGCGCTTCGGGCAGGATCAGTGCGGTGTGGGCGAATTCCGAGCCCTGGGATTTGTGCACAGTCATGGCGTACACGGTTTCTACCTCATTAAGGCGGCTAGGCAGGACGAAGCGTACGCCATCGCTGCCGTCGTTGCGGGGGAAGGCGACGCGCAATACGTGTTTGCCCTCGCCGTCGCGCTCGGGCAGGCGCAAGGTGATGCCGATGTCGCCGTTCATCAGGCCCAGGCCATAGTCGTTGTGGGTCATTAGCACCGGACGGCCTTCGTACCATTGCTGTTCGCTTTCGATCAGCTTTGCGCTGAACAGCGCGTGAGTGATGCGCTGGTTCAGGCCTTCCACGCCCCACGGACCTTTGCGCACGGCGCACAGCAGTTGAAAGGCGTCGAAGGCGCTGAGTACCGAGCGCGCCCATCGGGTCCAGCACTCGTCATCAAGTGCCGAATCATCGGCGGGCCGCCCGGCGGCCAGTATATTCAGGTAGTGCCGGTAACCCTGCGGGCCTTGCTCGCCTCGGCCAAGACCGTCAAGCACGAGGCGTTCGAATTTGAGGTCCTGCTCGCCCTTCAGCGCCAGGGCGAACAGATCGTCGTGACTCCCCGCCGCAAGCAGTGCGCGGGCCTGTTGCTCTTGCTGCTGGTTAACCAGCCGGGCCAGCCGGCCGATGCCGCTCCCTTCTCCGAAGCGGCGCGAGTGACGCAGCATGACCACTTGCTGCGCCAACGGATGATGCTGCGCGTCGCCTTGGCGCAACATGCCCTTGCTGAGGTCTTCGCCGCTGACCGCTTCAAGCCACGCCTGGGTTTCAGGGCTGTAGAACCCCTCTTCGGCGTCGCGACACAAATCGCCCAGCACGGCACCTGCTTCGACAGAGGCCAACTGGTCCTTGTCGCCCAGCAGAACCATGCGTGCATGCGGCGGCAATGCGTCGAGCAGGTTGGCCATCATTTCCAGGTCGATCATGGACGCTTCATCGACCACCAATACATCCAGCGGCAGTAAATTGCCTGCATGGTGGCGGAAATGCCGGGTACCGGGGCGACTGCCCAGCAGGCGGTGGACGGTGGTCACTTCGCTGGGGATTTTCTGCCGTACGTCGTTGCTGACCTCCAGGCTCTGCACCTGTTGGCTGATGGACTCGGTCAGGCGTGCGGCTGCCTTGCCGGTGGGTGCGGCCAGGCGGATGCGCAGCGGCTGGCCACTCTGCACCGCCGGGGCTTGCAACAACGCCAGCAGGCGCACCACGGTCGTGGTCTTGCCGGTGCCGGGGCCGCCGGTGATGATGCTGAAACCCTTACGGGTCGCCAGTGCACAGGCAAGTTTCTGCCAGTCGATGACGGCTTGCGGCGCGGCGTCGGCCAAGCCGAACAATGCGTCGAGTCGCTGAGGCAGATCCTCCGGCGTTGCTTCGCTGCGGGCCAGTCGTTGACGCAAGGACGCGGCAATACGCCGCTCGTAAGTCCAGTAGCGGCGCAGGTACAGACGCCGCTCGGCCAGCACCAACGGTTTTTGCTGCGCCTCGGCACTCGAGTCTCCGACCTCGGCGACCAGCACGCTGCGTGCCAGCGCCTGGCACCACACAGCACCATCCAGCGCGGCCAGCAGTTGCGAGGGCAGCAGCATCGGAGCGCTTTGCTGATCGCCTTCGGGCGGGAGTGACAGCGCAAAGTCCGGCTCTTTCAGGGTCTCGTACAGATCAAGACAGACATGGCCGTGACCGAGTTGATGACTGGTCAACGCCGCAGCCACCAGCACCAAGGGATCGGCCTGTGGGTCGAGATCACTGAGAAACGCAACGAATGCCTTGTCCAGCGCACGCAACCAGCCGCGCTCGACCCAGCGCTCCAGCAGAATCAACAGGTCGCCAACACGCGTCAGCGGGCTTGAATCGGCGAGACTGATGTCGTCCAGCGCAGTCGGCAACAGATCATCGAACGAGCGGCTCATGCCGATGCTCCCGGCAAGTCATGCGCGAACGGTTTGCCCTGAAACAGCAGATCCAGGCTCTCGATCAGTTCGCGTGGCGGACGGGTGAAGTACGCGCCTTGAGACGCCGAGCGACTGCCGCGCAGGAACAGGTACAGCGCGCCGCCCATGTGCTGATCGTAATCATAGTCGGCCATCCGCGCCTTGAGTTGACGATGCAACGCCAGCAGGTACAGGACGTATTGCAGGTCGTAGCGGTTGTCGAGAATGGCGGCTTCCATCGCCTGCCCGGTATACGCAGTGTCATCAGTACCCAGCCAGTTGGACTTGTAATCGGCCACGTAATAACGGCCCTCATGCTCAAACGTAAGGTCGATGAAGCCTTTGAACATGCCGTTGAGCGAGATCGTCTCGGTCGCAGCACGCGGCGCGTTGTCGTGGGTGAAACGGCGCACGAGGGCATCCATGTGTGCCACGTTGACGTTGTTGCTGGCGAACCAGAACTCCATCTCCACACGGTACTGATTGGGCTGATCCAGTTCGCCTAGCGCAACCGGCGTGGCATCCGCTGACAGACGCAGCGGCATGTTCAGCATGTGTTGCAGCCACTCGCTCAGGGTTTCGATCCAGCCCGACCAGCCACGACGGTTACAGCGACGTGCAACGGCGTCTCTTATCAGTTCAGGGTTGTGTGCGGTTAGTGCAAAACCGTCGTTGCCCGCCCACTCCAGCAGCCCGTGCAGAAAGGTACCCGGGTTTGGTCCCCGAGGAAAACGATGGATATCGCCGCCGCTGGTCAGGAGGTCACGCGGGGCATCAGGGTCCAGACGCTCATCGTCGAACAGTTTCTGTGCCTGCGGGCTGTCAGGTGATTCATCGGCACCTGTCGTTAGCGTGTCGCCGATACGCAGGGCACTGTAGGACGCGATCCACCAGTTCTCGGCAGCGCGGCGCTTGGGCACCAGCAGCTTGACCAGTGCGGCTTCGTTGCGTGGCGCGCTGAAGCGTTCGTCAGTGGGCTCGGGAACAGGCTGCAAGGCAATCGCGCCACAATTGTGGGCCAGCTCACGCAGCCAGACTTTCAGCTCTGCAGACTCGTTCAGCGCTAGGCCGCCACCCAGTAAGTAACCCAGCGCCGAACGGTGCAGCATCGAGCTGTTGGCATTGCCGCGCTTGAGGTCGGCGACGCCCAGCCAGCAGGCATGTTCCGAACGGGTCAGGGCGACATAGAGCAAACGCAGGTCTTCGGCCAGACGTTCGTCATCGGCTTGCTGGATCAGCGCTTCGGTGGGCTGCAGGCTGATCTGGGACTTGCCGTCGGCGTCATGAAACTGCAGTGGCAGGCGACTGCCATCCACGGGCTTCGAGGAGCAAATGAACGGCAGGAAAACCAGCGGATATTGCAGGCCCTTGGACTTGTGGATGGTCACCACTTTGACCAATTGCTCATCGCTTTCCAGACGCAGGATCTGTTCTTCGCCAGCCTGCCCCGAGAGTGCCAGGTGGTCACCCAGATGACGAATCAGCGCCTGTTCGCCGTCCAGTTCGGCGGCGGCCTGTTGCAGCAGCTCAGACAGGTGCAGCAGGTTGGTCAGGACTCGCTCGCCGTCGGTGCGCGTCATCAATGTCTGTGGCAGGGCAAAGTCGTGCAGCAAGCGGCGCAGCATCGGCAGCACACCCTGGCTGCGCCATATGGCACGGTAGCCACGAAACTGCATGACGCGCTGCTCCCACGCCAGTTCGTCCTGATTCAGACGCTCCAGCTCGGCCAACGGCAGGTCCAGAGTGATGCAGGCCAGTGCGGCACGCAGCGTGCGCTCTGAGTCCGGCTCGGCACAGGCTTTTAGCCAGGCCAACAGGTCATGGGCTTCCTGAGCGGCGAACACCGAATCCTTGTCCGACAGGTAAACGCTGCGCACTCCACGCGCGGTCAGTTGCTGGCGCACCGCCTGCGCTTCCTTGCCGTCGCGTACCAGAATCGCAATGTCGGCCGGACGCAGCCCCCGCAGTGGTTTGTCGGGCGTGACGAAACCGGCGCGGCCCCGTTGACCGGCGTTGAGCAGGCGCACAATCTCGCTGGCGCAACTGGCCGCCAATTGTTGCCGATAAATGACGCCTGACACCGGCTGGTCGCTCTCCAGATGCCAGACCGTCAGCGCAGTCAGTGGCGCGCCATCGACTTCCAGTGTCTCTTTGCGCCCCTGAGCCAGCGCATCGGAAAACGGCACCTGATTGCCTTGGTCATCACGAAACAGGAACGCTCCGCGCCCTTGCTCACGCTGCTCTGCCTGCGTAAACACATGGTTGACCGACTCGACCATCGCATGACTGGAACGATAGTTGGTGTCCAGCGTGTGCCAACGACCGTGGGTGGCCTGCCGGGCGCGCAGGTAGGTGTAGATATCGGCACCGCGAAATGCATAGATTGCCTGCTTCGGGTCGCCGATCAGGAACAGCCCGGTCTGCTCGTCATTGCATTCAAGGCGATAGATGCTGTCGAAGATCCGGTACTGCACAGGATCGGTGTCCTGAAATTCGTCGATCAACGCCACCGGAAACTGCTCGCGAATCAGCGTGGCCAGACGCTCGCCGCCAGCGCCATGCAGGGCCGCGTCAAGCCTGAGCAGCATGTCATCAAAGCCCATCTCGGCGCGACGACGCTTCTCTTCTTCAAAACGGGCGCTGACCCACTGCGCCGCATGTTGCAACACGGCAGCGTCCGGTTCAGGCAAGCCGTCGAGCGCAGTTTTCAGCTGTGCCATGGCCTCGAAAGCCGGGTGCACAGGCGGGTCGCCTTTCCAGGCTTCGGCAACGCCTTCCGGGGTCAGGCGAGTGAAGCCGGTGCCCAAGTCCAGTGCTTCCTGAGTGTCGTCAGCGGCCCAGGCGGCAAGCTTTTCAAACCAGGGTTTGAAGTAGCGCTCCTGCATTTTCCGGCCATCGACCGCTTTACGGGCTACAGCGTCCAGGCAGATGGCATACAGCTCGTCAGCCCAGACGACCCAAGGTGCTTTCAGGGCTGCAAGCGCAGCTCGGCGCTCCTGCAGTGACGCCTCGATCAGTTCCGCCGGCTCTTGGCCAAGTGGGCTGCGATCGCGCCCGAACAACCCTCGCACACGCGGTAACAAAGCTGCCGGACCGCTGAGATTTTCCCGCACCCAGGTCAACGCATCGCCGCTCATGGGATAGCAGAAGCGTCGCCAGTAATCGCGCAGGACTTCACCGAGCAAGTCGCTGTGATCGGTTTCCAGCGTCTGAGTGAACAGGCTGCCGCTGTCGAATGCGTGCTCGCGCAACATGCGCTGGCACCAACTGTGGATGGTCGAAACCGCGGCCTCGTCCATCCACTGTGCGGCGATGTCCAGACGGCTGGCACAGGCCGGCCATAGCGACGCTTCGAACTGTTCGCGCAGCTCGGCGATCAGACTATCGGGTGCAGCGACCTCGTCACGAAAGAACCGCGCAGCCTCCGCCAGCCGGGTACGAATCCTGTCACGCAATTCCTTGGTGGCAGCGTCGGTAAAGGTCACCACGAGGATCTGCGGCGGCAGAAGTTCGCGACCGAAGCCCGACCGCTCGGTGCCGTGGCCGAGCACCAGACGCAGGTACAAGGCGGAGATGGTGAAGGTCTTTCCGGTCCCGGCGCTGGCCTCGATCAACTGGCTGCCGCGCAGCGGAAAGCGTAGCGCGAGAGGAAGGGATTGTTCGTTCATGCACTGCCCTCCCCGCCCGACAGCGATTGCCAGGGAGCGTCGTAAATCGGCTTGTAGAGGGTCTCGCACCAGCCTGCAAATTCTTCACTGTCCAGCAGTGCGTCGAAGTCCGGAAACTGTCGGGCCAGTGCCGTGCTTTCGCGACGCTCGCCATCGGTGGTCTGCCCGTCACCTTCATAAGCCTTGCGGGCCGCCGCCTCGGCTTTGTCGGCGGGCTGGCCCAGCCAGGCAAATGCGGTTTTGACAGCGACGGGCAGCGGCTCCTGCATGCCGCGCAGCCAGGCCATCAGCACGTGATTCAGTGTGGTAATGGCTGCATCCTTGTCCAATGGATCAAGCATCAGGGTTTCATCACTGGCGACCAGCGCCGTGTGCAACGGCAGTTCACAGGCGCAGGCCACCAGATGATTCACCCAGGGCCGAATCAGTCGATGCCACTTACGGGTCTTTTTCGAACCGATGCTGTTTGGAATCGCCGTGACCAGCAGTAGCTCACCATCGGCGTTGCGGTGCAGCCCGCCCAGCCAGCCGTCAATGCTCACACCGGCATGACTAAAGCTGATCGGCAATGCGCTGCTCAGTGTGTCGGGCCACAGCGTCAGCAGATCGTGGTAGCGCTTGAGTACGTCCGGCAACGGTTCGATCAGTTCGTTCTGCATCAGAGTGCCGAATCCCGCAAGCGGCAGCAGCCCGCTGGCTTGGAGTTTCAATGCCTGAGTTTGCAGGGCAGTCTCAATATCGTCAGGGCACACCATGGCTGCGCTGAGCAGGCTTTCACTGAGACCGTAACGCTCAAGCGCATCAAGCACGAAGGGTTCTTCATCGGCGAGCGGGGCTTCGGCAACTTCGAAATAGATCTTCAGGCGCTGACTGAAAAAATGCTTTACCGGGTTCCTCAGGAAATCCTGCAATTGTGCAATGGACAAGGGCTCTTCCTGTTGATGAGGAAGAAGCGCTTGAGGCACGGGCACCTGGAGATCCGTTTCATGCAGCAGGCGCCACTCGCGGGCGAAGCTGAAATAACCTGTGCCTGCGTGGAAGTAATTGGCGCTGAAGGGCTGTAACGGGTGATCCACGGTCAAGGCTTGCAACAAGCGCTCGCCACTATCCTGGCTGTCGTCCGGACCGGTCTCGCTCGCAAGCCGCCAACCACTGGCCAGGTGATCGCGCAGTTGGCCAATGAGCACCGACGCAGGGCGTTCGCTGTTGTCGCGAATGCTGTGGCCAACCCAACTGATATAGAGCTGATCTCTGGCCGAGAGCAGTGCTTCAAGCAACAGGTAGCGATCGTCCTCACGCCGGGAACGGTCTCCGGGGCGATAGTCACTGCCCATCAGGTCGAAATCCAGCGGCGGCTGCGCGCGCGGGTAATCGCCGTCGTTCATGCCCAGCAGGCAGACCACTTTAAAGGGGATGGCACGCATGGGCATCAGCGTGCAGAAGTTGACCGAGCCCGCCAGAAAGCGCTGGGACAGTCGGCCTTGATCAAGCCCGGCCAGCCAGGCCTCACGCACGACGGTCAGTGGCAGCTCATCGATCAACGTGACCGTTGCACAGGTATCCAGCCAGTTCTCGCGCAGCGTTTCGAGCTGTGCAAGCAGGTAGTCATCATGCTCGCTGTCCGCAAGAAAGAACAATTGCAACAGCGATTGCAGACGTGCTCCCCAGACTTCCGGCGTTGCAGGTGTCGATAACTCCGTATGGGCGACCTGAAGCGCATCAATCAACGCTACCAGCGGGCCTATCAGCGCGGCATCGAGCCCGCCAATCTCGTCGTAAGGCTCGATGCCGTCGTAAGCTGCGCCTGCCCCCACGGCATACCCCAGCAACATTCGACGCAGACCGAAATGCCAGCTGTTCTGCTCCAGAGCATCAGGCAGCCCCAGGCCAGCACGCTGTTGCGCGTTGAGCCCCCAGCGGATGCCCGCCCCTTCTATCCAGCGGTGCAGCGTAGGCAAATCGCGCTCTTGAATCCTGAAGCGCGCTCGCAAGGCAGGGACGTCCAGCAGGTCAAGAATTTCGCTGACCGGAAAGCGGCTGTCCGGGAGTTTGAGCAGGTGTTCGACGGCAATCAGCAGCGGTTCGCGGCCACGTTGGCCCTGATCAGCCAGGGTGAAAGGAATGAACCGGCGGTCCTCGCGCTCGATCTGTCCGAAAACCGCCCGTATATGCGGGGCGTAGCTGTCGATATCCGGGACCATGACGATCACGTCACGCGGGCGCAGGTCAGGGTCTTTGCTGAATCTCGCCAATAGCTGGTCATGAAGCACTTCCACTTCGCGTTGCGCACTGTGCGCGACATGGAAGCGGACAGATCGGTCTTCAAGCGGATCGACCGCAGGCCAGAGCTCACGGGTTTCATCAAGCGGGCGCAGCTCAAGAATATCGTCCTGCAACTGGTTCAGCAGATTGGTGGGCTCGGCTTCGCTGAACAGATCAATTCGCTCGTCCTTGAATGAGGAGCGGTAGCTGCGCGGATCATCATGGCTGTCCAGCAGATTGATGTAATCGCGGCCCTGCTTGCCCCAGGCAGCGAGTAGCGGGTGAGCATGCTGATGAAGCGCTTGAGGGTCGAGGACAATCGGCATTCCGGTCTTGCGCGCCTGGCGTTTGTACTGGTGACGCAGCAGGTCTTTGTCGGCGACGATGTCAGCCCAGTGGTGGCGGCACGGGTTGTGAACACAGAGCAATACCTGACTGAATTTCGCCAGACCCGCCAATGCCTCGAGTGCTTGTGCTGGCAGCGACGAAATACCGAAGACGATGACGCGCGCTGGCAAGCCGGCAGGCGCTTCGGTCATGTTGGCGATACGCTCGATGAAGCGCTGATGCACACCGGCCCGGCTCTGCGACATGCCTTTGGCACCGACATCCTCCAACAGCGCACGCCACAGTTCAGCTTGCCAGCAATTGGCAGCTGACAGCGGCCTGGACTGGCCACGTCCGTCGCGCAGTTGATGGCGACCGGCAGCCCAGTCTTCCAGCCAGTCGGCACGGTAAACCTGGTACTGATCGAACAGGTCGGACAGACGTTCGGACAATTGATAGCGTTTGCGCAGATCAGTGTCGTCAGTCAGGAAGCGCTGCAAAGGCTCGAAGTGCGGCTGATTGATCAGCGAAGGCAGCAGGCGCATCAGACGCCAGGTCAGTGGAGTCTTGTCGAGTAAGGAGGTCTGAGGAATCTCATCTGCACCCAGCACCATGCGATACAGCGTCCACATGAAGCTACCGGGCAACTGGACATCTATGGCAGCAGCGATACCACAGCCGCCGCTATCTTCATCTTGAGCATCTTCGGCCAATGCCAGTTTCAACCATTGCGCAATCCCATTGCTCTGGACAAGCGCAATCTCGTTTTCCAGGGGAGACAATGGATAACGTCGCATCCACGACACAACCAGGCTACGCAGTTCATCCGGGCGGTTGCCTTGAACCACCATGAAACCTGCGCTCAGAGAGGTTGTAACGGACATGCTTGCTTCCTTGACGGGTACGTGGAACCTGATGCCGAACCATAAGGGCAAGCGCGCTGGATTGCCATAAGCATGTTGGTTTGAATGACTGCCGGAGATGTACGGCGTTAGCCGTTCAGGAGAATACAGGCATGTATTGAAACCCCAGAAAGACAAAACCCCATCTGCGTGAGCAGATGGGGTTTTGGAATTCAATCTTGACGATGACCTACTCTCACATGGGGAAACCCCACACTACCATCGGCGATACATCGTTTCACTACTGAGTTCGGGATGGGATCAGGTGGTTCCAATGCTCTATGGTCGTCAAGAAATTCGGGTACCGAATCGTGCCTTGCGGCGCGCTTCAGCAAATCGGGTATGTGATAGCTCGGTGCGTTCGTGATCGCAAACCTTCGGTTCGTGTCATCTTCACAGTCACCGCAATCTGCTCATCTCACGCAGATTGCTTGGGTGTTATATGGTCAAGCCTCACGGGCAATTAGTATTGGTTAGCTCAACGCCTCACAGCGCTTACACACCCAACCTATCAACGTCGTAGTCTTCGACGGCCCTTCAGGGAACTCAAGGTTCCAGTGAGATCTCATCTTGAGGCAAGTTTCCCGCTTAGATGCTTTCAGCGGTTATCTTTTCCGAACATAGCTACCCGGCAATGCCACTGGCGTGACAACCGGAACACCAGAGGTTCGTCCACTCCGGTCCTCTCGTACTAGGAGCAGCCCCTCTCAAATCTCAAACGTCCACGGCAGATAGGGACCGAACTGTCTCACGACGTTCTAAACCCAGCTCGCGTACCACTTTAAATGGCGAACAGCCATACCCTTGGGACCGGCTTCAGCCCCAGGATGTGATGAGCCGACATCGAGGTGCCAAACACCGCCGTCGATATGAACTCTTGGGCGGTATCAGCCTGTTATCCCCGGAGTACCTTTTATCCGTTGAGCGATGGCCCTTCCATACAGAACCACCGGATCACTAAGACCTACTTTCGTACCTGCTCGACGTGTCTGTCTCGCAGTCAAGCGCGCTTTTGCCTTTATACTCTACGACCGATTTCCGACCGGTCTGAGCGCACCTTCGTACTCCTCCGTTACTCTTTAGGAGGAGACCGCCCCAGTCAAACTACCCACCATACACTGTCCTCGATCCGGATAACGGACCTGAGTTAGAACCTCAAAGTTGCCAGGGTGGT
>NZ_CP092923.1:0-695000 GCF_022557255.1 Pseudomonas syringae pv. tagetis | reverse complement strand
CATTTACCCCAACCATTCCCACTTCAATTTCATCACAGAACAATCGCGCGGCTTCGCCATCACGGGTAAAGATGCAGGTGCCATTGCCGTATTCGTGATCGTTGATCAATTGCATGGCATGCTCGAGGCTGTCGACGCGTACGATGCACAGCACCGGCCCGAAAATCTCTTCTTTATAGATACGCATCTGTGGCGTCACGCGATCAAACAGGCAACCACCCATGAAGAAGCCCTGTTCGTGCCCGGCAACCTGAAGATTGCGACCGTCCACCACCAGGGTCGCGCCTGCCTGCACACCGTCCTCTATATAGCCGCCGACCTTGTCGCGATGCTGCCCTGTGACCAGTGGCCCCATATCCAGGCCACAGGTCGTGCCCGCACCGATCTTCAGGCTCTGGATTTGCGGAACCAGCTTGGCCACCAATGCATCGGCGATCTGATCCCCGACACACACCGCCACCGAAATAGCCATGCAACGCTCACCGCAGGATCCATAGGCTGCGCCCATCAGAGCACTCACGGCGTTGTCCAGGTCGGCATCAGGCATCAGCACCGCATGATTCTTCGCCCCGCCAAGCGCCTGAACGCGCTTGCCCCGCGCAGCGCCCTCTTTGTAGATGTAGTCGGCGATCGGGGTCGAGCCGACAAAGCTCAGCGCCTTGACCTCCGGCGCGTCGATCAGCGCATCGACCGCGACCTTGTCACCGTGAACCACGTTGAGCACACCCTTAGGCAGCCCGGCTTCATGCAGCAGCTCAGCAATCAACAGCGTAGAACTTGGATCACGCTCGGAGGGTTTGAGGATAAAGCAGTTGCCGCACGCAATAGCCAGCGGATACATCCACAACGGCACCATGGCCGGAAAGTTGAACGGGGTGATACCGGCAACGATACCCAGCGGCTGGAAGTCGGACCATGCGTCAATGTTCGGCCCGACGTTGCGGCTGTATTCACCCTTGAGCACTTCGGGCGCAGCACAGGCGTATTCCACATTTTCGATACCGCGCTTCAACTCGCCCGCCGCGTCCTCCAGGGTCTTGCCGTGTTCTTCACTGATCAATTGGGCAATGCGCGCCTCGTTCTGCTCGAGCAATTGCTTGAAACGGAACATCACCTGAGCGCGTTTGGCCGGCGGCGTGCTGCGCCATGCCGGAAACGCAGTCCTGGCCGAGTCGATAGCCCTCTGGACTGTTTCGCGACTGGCCAGCGACACCGTGTGAATAACCTGTCCGGTCGATGGGTTGAACACATCTGCGCTACGCCCCTCTTCAGAAACGAACTCGCCGTGGATCAGGTGTTGAATGCTGCTCATGGAAAACTCCGGGTAAAGGCAGCGGGCGTGAGTCAGCTCACACCCGATGCGATAAAGGCATGTATATAAGAAGAGAACCTGCCGGCGCGGTCAGTCGATCAGGCCCAGTGTTTCGCCAACCGCATCGAACAACCGATCCAGATCCTGTGCCTGACTGTTGAAGGTCGGGCCGAACTGCAACGTGTCACCACCGAAGCGCACATAGAACCCGGCTTTCCACAACTTCATGCCCGCCTCGAAAGGCCGCACGATGGCATCCCCGTCACGGGGCGCAATCTGGATAGCACCTGCCAGACCGTAATTACGGATATCCACCACGTTTTTTACGCCCTTGATACCATGCAACGCGCATTCAAAATGCGGGGCGATTTCTGCTGCCTGCTGCACCAGATTCTCACGCTGCAATAACTCCAGCGCCGCCAGACCGGCCGCACAGGCCACCGGGTGCGCCGAATAGGTATAGCCGTGAGGGAATTCGACGGCGTATTCAGGCGTAGGCTGGTTCATGAAGGTTTGATAGATCTCGCTGCTGGCGATTACCGCGCCCATTGGGATCGCACCATTGGTGATCTGTTTGGCGATGCACATCAGGTCAGGCGTTACGCCGAAACTGTCCGCACCAAACATCGAGCCTGTACGTCCGAAGCCGGTAATGACTTCGTCGAAGATCAGCAAAATGTTGTGCTGATCGCAAATCTCGCGCAGCCGCTTAAGGTAGCCCTGCGGCGGAACGATCACACCGGCAGAGCCCGCCATGGGTTCGACGATTACCGCTGCAATGTTCGACGCATCGTGCAGCTCGATCAACTTGAGCATCTCGTCAGCCAGCGCGATACCGCCTGCTTCGGGCATACCTTTCGAATACGCGTTGCTGGCCAGCAGGGTGTGCGGCAGGTGGTCGACATCCATCAACTGGCCGAACATCTTGCGGTTGCCATTCACTCCGCCCAGGCTGGTGCCCGCCACGTTGACGCCGTGGTACCCACGCGCGCGCCCGATCATCTTGGTCTTGGTCGCCTGCCCTTTCAGCCGCCAGTAGGCCCGCACCATCTTCACCGCTGTATCCGCGCACTCAGACCCGGAGTTGGTATAGAACACGTGATTGAGATGGCCGGGGGTCAGTTCGGTAATCTTTTCTGCCAGTTGGAACGAAAGAGGATGCCCGAACTGAAAGCCCGGCGAGTAATCCAGCACACCGAGCTGCCGTGAAACGGCGTCCCGAATTTCCTTGCGGGTGTGCCCGGCCCCGCATGTCCATAGACCGGAAAGCCCATCGTAGATCTTGCGACCCTTGTCGTCTGTCAGGTAGCTGCCATGCGCAGCCACGATCATCCGCGGGTCACGCTGGAAATTTCGATTCGCGGTGTAAGGCATCCAGTGGGCATCAAGCTTCAACTGGCTGGCTACAGGTACATCGGACGCTTCGAACATATTCATGGGAGCTGGCCTCTCAGGCGCAAAACGAATGGTCATTGCAGCCAAGGTGTCACGCGGCTAAAGTTCATAAAACCCGATTTTCATGATCTTTGGTTTGGTGACCACTAAACAATGAGTGTCCGTCGTTCCGATCCGGTGTCGCAGGTGAGCGATTTTGATATCCGCTTGCTGCGCATTTTCAAATGTGTCGTCGAGGCAGGTGGCTTTTCTGCCGCCGAAAGCGTGCTCGGCATTGGCCGGTCGGCGATCAGCCAGCAAATGAGCGATCTCGAGCAGCGTCTCGGCTTGCGCCTCTGTCAGCGAGGGCGAGCCGGCTTTTCACTGACTGACGAAGGGCGTGAGGTCTACCAATCGTCGTTGCAATTGCTCAGCGCACTGGAAAGCTTCAGGACAGAAGTCAACGGCCTGCATCAGAACCTGCGCGGCGAACTGAACATCGGCCTGACCGACAACCTGGTCACCCTCCCCCATATGCGCATCACCCATGCGCTTGCCCGGCTGAAAGAGCGCGGGCCGGGCGTGCATATCAATATCCGCATGATTGCCCCGGCCGAAGTCGAACGGGGCGTGCTGGATGGCGGCCTGCATGTCGGTGTGGTGCCACAGGCCAGCGCCTTGCCGGGCCTTGAATATCATCCTCTGTACAGCGAACGTTCGCTGCTGTACTGCGCGGTGGGCCACCCGCTCTTTTACGCAGACAATTCAGCGCTGGATAACCAACGCCTCGCACAGCAGGAGGCTATCGCCCCGACGTTTCGCCTGCCGAAAGATATTCAGGACCACTATCAGGCACTGACCTGCACCGCCAGCGCGTCAGACCGGGAAGGCATTGCTTTCCTTATTCTGACGGGGCGCTACATTGGTTATCTGCCCGATCATTACGCCAATGCCTGGGTGAAGGAAGGCAGGTTGCGCGCACTGAAACCGGACTCGAAGTTTTACGATCTCGATCTGGTGACCGTGACGCGCAAAGGCCGACGCCCTCATTTGGTGCTGGAAAGCTTTTTGGAAACACTTGCTGCTACCCGATGACACATCCCTGCCCGCTGCCAGTCCGCTCCAGCAGCCCTGAAGACTGAGTAGAAAACGCTATCAGACTGATAATCATTGAAATAGCAGGACTCAAATAAAAATAACCTGAGCAGATGGACAGCTTTTTGCAGTGATCCCGACCAACGACACGCCAGCACATGGCAGTTCCCCGTCCGAGACCTCGCCATGCAGCCTGAACCACTCGACAACGATGACCTGATCTACGGTCTGAATGATCGCCCTAAACCCTTAACTGCACTATTGGCAGCGTTTCAGCATGTCCTCGCCAGTTTTGTCGGGATCATCACTCCACCATTGATCATCGGATCGACACTTGGCCTTACCCAATACCTTCCCTACCTGATCAGCATGGCCTTGATGGTATCGGGCACCGGCACGTTCATTCAGGCGCGCCGCCCGTTTGGTATCGGCGCGGGAATGATCTGCCTGCAAGGCACCAGCTTCGCATTCCTGGGCGCGGTGTTGTCCGCAGGCTTTCTGGTCAAGCAGCGCGGCGGCAGTCCGGAGGACATCATGGCGATGATCTTCGGCGTGTGCTTTTTCGGTGCACTGGTGCAAATCGCGCTCAGTCGCTGCATCGGCCAGTTGCGACGTGTCATCACTCCGCTGGTGACCGGTATAGTCATTACGCTGATCGGTATAAGTCTGATCAAGGTAGGCGTGACTGATCTGGGCGGCGGCCTCAACGCACCTGACTTCGGCGCACCGTTGAATCTGGCGCTGGGCGCATTCGTTCTGGCCGTAATCATCGCCCTTAACCGTTCGGACACACCCTGGGTGCGCTTGTCCGCGATCATCATCGGTCTGGCGGTCGGCAGCCTGGCCGCCTGGTTCAGCGGCAAGCTGGTGCCGCAATCCATTCACGACCTGCCCCTGATCAGCATACCGGTGCCGTTCCGGTTCGGTTTCAATTTCGACTGGACCGCTTTCCTGCCTGTCGCGCTGATTTACCTGATCAGCAGCATCGAAACGGTCGGCGACCTCACGGCCAATTGCATGCTGGCGCGCCAGCCGATCAGCGGGCCGAGCTACGTGACGCGGCTGAAGGGCGGCGTACTTGGCGACGGTGTGAGCTGCATGATTGCCGCGACGTTCAGTGCCTTCCCCAACACCACTTTTGCGCAAAACAACGGCGTGATTCAGTTGACTGGCGTTGCCAGTCGCTACGTCGGGCTGTACATCGGCGCGGTGCTGTTTATCCTCGGGCTGTTCCCGCATATCGGTGCCATCGTCCAGCAAATCCCCAAACCGGTGCTCGGCGGCGCGACGCTGGTAATGTTCGGCAGCGTCGCGGCAGCCGGCGTGCGCATTCTCGCCCAGTCGCCACTGGACCGGCGCAGCATGCTGATCATCGCCACGTCACTGGGTGTCGGGCTGGGTATCGCGGCGCAGCCTGCACTGCTGCATCAAATGCCCAGGCTGGTGCAGAACCTGTTCGACTCGGCCATCACCAGCGGCGGCATTACGGCCATCGTCATGTGCCTGCTGATTCCGGAAGGCAAAGTCGCCGCGGCCCCGCATGACGCCATAGGGGAACCCGACCCCATCGAGCAATCACGATAGTTTTCTATAGTCGCGCCCGCACCGGCGCTTGCGAGATGTTCGCCGGTGCGCTATCTGTTCATCCGTCGCGCCCTACGACCTGTCCGGAATTGCCCATGACCCTTGAAGTCCCAGCACACAGCGCTCACATCACCAAGCCTGCAAGCCGTATTCGTCAGAAAAACGAAGAAACGATCATCCAGGCAGCCGAAGATGAATTTGCCCGCCACGGCTTCAAAGGCACCAGCATGAACACCATCGCGCTGAAAGCGGGGCTGCCAAAAGCCAATCTGCATTACTACTTCACCAACAAGCTTGGCCTGTACGTCGCAGTGCTGAGCAACATCATTGATTTGTGGGACAGCACCTTCAACCACCTCAGCGTCGACGATGATCCGGCAGAGGCACTGGCCCGCTACATTCGCGCCAAGATGGAATTTTCGCGCCGCCAGCCACAGGCTTCGCGAATATTCGCCATGGAAATCATCAGCGGTGGCGAATGCATGAGCGAGTATTTCAGCCAGGATTACCGCCTCTGGTTTCAAGGCCGTGCCGCCGTTTTTCAAGCCTGGATCGATGCCGGCAAGATGGACCCGGTCGACCCGGTGCACCTGATCTTCCTGCTGTGGGGCAGCACCCAGCACTATGCCGATTTTGCCTCGCAGATCTGTCGTGTAACGGGCCGCACCCGACTGACACGCCAGGACATGGACCAAGCCAGCGACAATCTGATCCGGATCATTCTCAAAGGTTGTGGGCTGACACCGCCAGCCTTGTAGAATCCGCACCTTGACGTCAGCTGGACACACGCATGCCTTTTACCCTTGTCGGCCCTTGCGAATTTCGTGAAGAAATCCGCAAGAGCCGCTTCATCACCCTGGCCGCTCCGATCGCCAGCCCGGCCGACGCCCAGGCGTTCATCGAGCAGCACAGCGACCTGAACGCCACTCACAATTGCTGGGCCTGGAAGCTGGGTGGTCAATATCGCAGCAACGATGACGGAGAACCGGGCGGTACCGCAGGCAGGCCGATCCTGGCAGCTATCGAGGCCCAGGAGTTCGATCAGGTCGTCGTGCTGGTAATCCGCTGGTATGGCGGCATTCAGTTGGGGACTGGTGGCCTGGCCCGTGCGTATGGCGGCGGTGCCAACAAATGCTTGCAGCAGGCCGAGCGCCTGCCGCTGATTCAGCGCTCTTCGTTCCACCTTGAATGCAGCTTCAGTGAGCTGGCACTGGTCAAGTTACGTCTGACGGAAGTGAGCGGCCTGCTGGAAAGTGAGAACTTCACTGCCAACGGCGTGCAGATGGCAATTGCCATAGGCCCGGAGCACGCCGATACCCTGCAACGCCAACTGGCTGATCTGAGTCGCGGCAGAATCCTTTTGCACAAGACGACAACAGAGTAGGCACCACGACCGCAATTGCCCACATCTACTGTGCATCCGGCTGTGGATAAGCTGAGCACACTCTACTGCGGGCCTTGCCGGACGGGCGTTTCAGGCGAATGATCGTTTTTTGAGCAATGGACTGACGTAGATCCATAAACGGTGCAAAAACAGTCTGTTAGCGCCCCTTAGCACCTTTGGATGCTAGCCATCGCTGCATTATTCTCCTCTGCCCCGCTTGCGCACAGTATCTGTGGAAGAACCTGTGGATAACAGGTGCAAGGGTCGCGCATCCATACACCGCACCGCGCTCGCCGCCAGCTGTACATTTTTTGTTCAAGTCAAAGAGCCACATTAGCCCTTCGCTTCTTCAGAGCGCCCTGAACTGGTGCTGAAATCGGGACGTTCGAGTCACATCAGCAGACACAAGTAACGGAAACGCCTTGCTCTGCCTTCATTTGGCTTATCGGAGGAGAATCCTGACCCCTTGGCCAGGATTTTGCTTTATCCACAAGCGACCCACTTCTGCCTCCGAGTTTTCCATGTCAAACCACGCGATACCTGCGCGTCTACAACTGCGCCACATCACTAAACGGTATCCCGGCTGTCTGGCCAACGACGCTGTCGATCTGACGATTCAGGCTGGCGAAATTCATGCCCTGCTGGGAGAAAACGGTGCTGGCAAAAGCACCTTGATGAAGATCATCTATGGCGTCACGCAGCCCGACGCCGGGTCGATCACCTGGCAAGGTCAGGCGCAGAAGATGCGCAATCCGGCTCAGGCCAGAGGCCTGGGAATCGGTATGGTGTTTCAGCATTTCTCGCTATTCGAAACCCTCAGCGTCGCGCAAAACATTGCCCTGGCGATGGGCGCAGCGGCCGGCACACCCAAGCAACTGGAGCCGCGCATCCGCGAGGTCTCACAACGCTACGGCATGGCGGTGGAGCCCCAGCGTCTGGTACACAGCCTGTCGATTGGCGAGCGGCAGAAAGTCGAAATCATTCGTTGCCTGATGCAGGACATCCGCTTGCTGATCCTCGACGAACCCACTTCGGTGCTCACGCCTCAGGAGGCCGAAGAGCTGTTCGTGACGCTCAGGCATCTGGCCCGGGAGGGCTGCAGCATTTTGTTTATCAGTCACAAGCTGGGCGAGGTTCGCGCCCTGTGTCACAGCGCAACGGTACTGCGCAATGGCAAGGTGTCCGGGCACTGCGTGCCGGCCGAATGCTCCGATCTGGAACTGGCGCGCTTGATGGTCGGTGATGCCGAGGGACTGACCGCGCAATACGACAAAGTCACCGGCAGTGAAGCTTTTCTGCGGATCGACAGATTGTCCTGGCATAACCCGGACCCGTTCGGTTGCTCGCTGAAAGACCTGAGTCTGGACGTACGCAGCGGCGAAATCGTCGGCATTGCAGGGGTGGCCGGGAATGGCCAGGATGAACTGCTTGCGCTGCTGAGTGGCGAACAGACACTGCCTGATGCCCAGGCGGCGACCCTGCGTTTTAAAGACACACCGGTAGGCAACCTGCGGCCCGACGCCCGGCGCAAACGCGGCCTGGCATTCGTCCCGGCCGAGCGCCTGGGGCATGGCGCCGTGCCGGAACTCAGCCTGGCCGACAACGCGCTGCTTACCGCCTTTCAGCAAGGGCTGGTGAGCAACGGTCTGATCCAGCGCGGCAAGGTTCGCGCACTGGCTGACGAAATAATCCGTCGCTTTGCGGTCAAGACGCCAGACGCACAAGCCCCGGCGCGCAGTCTGTCGGGTGGCAACCTGCAGAAATTCATTCTTGGCCGGGAAATCCTGCAAAAACCGAAACTGCTGATTGCTGCGCATCCGACCTGGGGTGTGGATGTCGGCGCGGCAGCGGCGATCCACCGGGCACTGATTGCCTTGCGTGATGCGGGGGCCGCCATTCTGGTGATTTCCGAAGACCTGGACGAATTGTTCCAGATCAGTGACCGACTCGCCGCCCTCAGCGGTGGTCAGCTTTCCGACCTGATCCCCACCGAACAGACCAGCACCGTACAAATCGGCGGCTGGATGGCGGGACAGTTCGATCATTCTCACACCCAGGCCCATGCGGCGGGTTAACGGAGCAAAAGATGCTGCTTTCCCTGGAACCGCGCGGCCAGCAATCGCGCGCCATGCTGTGGTGTTCCCCTTTACTGGCTGCCGTCCTGACACTGGTCTGCGGCTCGTTACTGTTCATCGGTCTGGGGTTAGACCCTTGGGTGACACTGCACACATTGCTGATCGCGCCAGTCAGCGACTGGTATGGACTGTCGGAACTGATGGTCAAGACCCTGCCGATCCTGCTCTGCGCGCTGGGTCTGGCGGTCGCCTATCAAGCGCGTATCTGGAACATCGGCGCGGAAGGCCAGTTGCTGCTCGGCGCATTGGCCGGCAGTGCCGTAGCGGTGAATATCATCGAGATGGAGAGTCGTTGGGCGCTGGTCATGGTGCTGCTGGCCGGTACCCTCGCCGGCGCTGCCTGGGCGGGCGTGACCGCCTGGCTGCGCACGCACTTCAACGCCAATGAAATTCTCACCAGCATCATGCTCAACTACATCGCCCTCAACTTGCTGCTGTACTTCGTCCACGGACCGCTCAAAGACCCGGCCGGCATGAACTTCCCGGAATCAGCGACCTTCGGCGATGCCAGTCGGCTACCGCTGTTGATGGACGATGGTCGCGCGCACATCGGGGTGTACTTCGCCCTGTTTGCGCTGGTCGCGGTCTGGGTGTTGCTGCAACGCAGCTTTGTCGGCTTTCAGATCAAGGTGCTGGGGCTCGACAAACGCGCTGCCGGCTTTGTCGGTTTTCGCGAGAAGCGACTGGTCTGGCTGGCGCTGTTGATCAGTGGCGCGCTGGCCGGGCTGGCGGGCGTGTCGGAAGTCACCGGGCCGATAGGCCAACTGGTGCCGCAGGTCTCGCCGGGTTACGGCTATGCCGCGATCACCGTGGCTTTTCTCGGACGTCTCAACCCTATCGGCATTCTGTTCTCCAGCCTGTTGATCGCCCTGCTGTATCTGGGAGGGGAAAGCGCCCAGATGACCCTGAACCTGCCCTTGGCAATCACGCAATTGTTTCAGGGGATGATGCTTTTCTTCCTGCTGGCCTGTGATGTGCTGATTCTCTACCGCCCACGCCTGAAACTGCACTGGGCCAAGCGCCAGATGACACCCGTCACAGGAGCCGCATGATGGATATCGACCTGCTCAGCAATATTTTCTACGCCATGGTCCGTTGCGGAACCCCTTTGCTGCTGGTGGCCCTGGGCGAACTGATCTGCGAAAAGAGCGGCGTCATCAACCTGGGTCAGGAAGGCATGATGCTGTTTGGCGCGGTGATCGGTTTCATCATCGCCTTGAATACCGGCAATTTGTGGCTGGGCGTACTGCTGGCGATGCTCGCGGGCATGCTGCTGTCGGCACTGTTTGCGTTGGTGGCACTGGTGTTCAACGCCAATCAGGTGGCGACCGGGCTGGCGCTGACCATCTTCGGCGTCGGACTTTCCAGCTTCGTCGGTGCCGCCTGGGTCGGCAAGCCGTTGAGCGGCTTCGAACCGGTTGCCATCCCCCTGCTCAGCGACATTCCGCTGATCGGCCGCATGCTGTTTGCCCAAGACCTGCTGGTCTACCTGTCCTTCGCCTTGTTCGCACTGGTCGCGTGGGCGCTGCTGAAGAGTCGCGTCGGGCTGATCATTCAGGCGGTTGGCGAAAACCCCGATGCAGCCAGCGCCATGGGCTTGCCGGTGTTGCGTGTGCGCACACTGGCAGTGCTGTTCGGCGGTGCCATGGCAGGCTTGGCCGGGGCTTACCTGTCACTGGCCTACACACCGATGTGGGCGGAAAACATGAGCGCCGGGCGCGGTTGGATTGCATTGGCTCTGGTGGTGTTCGCCAGCTGGCGTGTGTGGCGTCTGCTGCTCGGGGCCTACCTGTTCGGCCTGGCCAGCATCCTGCACCTGGTCGCACAAGGCATCGGGCTGGCCATACCGTCCAACCTGCTGGCGATGCTGCCTTATGTGGCCACCATCATCGTCCTCGTCCTGCTCTCCCGCGACGCCCTGCGCACCCGGCTGTATGCACCGGTTTCGCTCGGCCAGCCTTGGCGGGCGGGGCATTGAGGTTCAAGTTGCAAGGATGATTCACGTTCTGTGCTCGTGCGGTACACGTACCTGATGGGTTATCGTGCGACGCTCCGCGTCCGATCCTGAATGTGCGGCGCGGCGCAGATCTGTGACGCAAGGCATTCCGACGCTGGAACGTGCGAGACGATAGTCCCGACTATCGCGCCAACGCTCAGCCTCAGGCATCTACCTTGAACGTTTCCGGCTCACGAAGATTCCAACACGTTATGGGCAGGAGTACGCTACAAGGTCGAAACGTTCGAGAGGCCTTGCTGGCACTGCCATGGAGTCCGTCTCTCAATCTGCCAAGGAATCATTCATGACCACTACCAAAAAAACCGCCCTCATCATCGGTGCGTCGCGCGGCCTGGGCCTGGGCCTGGTACAGCGCTTGACCGAGCAGGGCTGGCAGGTCACCGCCACCGTTCGTGATCCGCAAAATGCCGAAAACCTCAAAGCTGTCGAAGGCGTGCGCATTGAAGCGGTCGATCTGGACGAAACTGCTTCGCTTGAAGTGCTGGTCCAGAAGTTGCGCGGTGAGGTGTTCGACGTGCTGTTCGTCAATGCCGGGATTACCGGAGCAGAACATCAAAGCGCTGCGAAGTCGACTGCTGCCGAGCTCGGGCAGTTGTTTCTGACCAACGCTGTCGCGCCGATTCGTCTGGCCGAGCGCTTCGTCGATCAACTTCGTCCAGGCACGGGCGTTCTGGCGTTCATGAGTTCGTGGCTGGGCAGCGTCATTTGCCCGGATGGCGCAAACCTTGCGCTGTACAAGGCCAGCAAGGCAGCACTCAATTCGATGACCAATACGTTTGTCACTGAACTGGGCGAGAACCGTCCGACCGTGCTGTCGATGCATCCGGGCTGGGTCAAGACCGACATGGGTGGCGAAAATGCTGCCATCGATGTCATGACCAGTACCACCGGGCTTGTTGAACAGCTCAATGCCTACGCCGGCAAAGGCGGCCATCACTTCATCGATTACCAGGGCAAGACGATTGCCTGGTAACCGGCCGCTCGACTAGAATCGCCGTCCTTCGCCGGGGCACACCTGCCCCCCGGCAACCCTGGATCAGCAGACAGGGCAACACTGAGCTGGCTAACCTGAACCTGTCTTTCAGAGGAGCCGGCCAATGCCTGCGATCCGTATCTGGTTGAAAAATCCCCTTGCTGTATTCACCGCCAATGACCTGGACGCCCGTGGCGGTCTGGTGATCGAAGGTGGCGTCATCACCGAAGTGCTGGCCGCCGGGCAGCTTCCGTCAACGCCCTGCACTCGGACATTCGATGCCCGTGAGCATGTGTTGCTGCCGGGGCTGATCAACACTCACCATCATTTCTATCAGACCCTCACGCGGGCCTGGGCACCGGTGGTCAATCAGCCGTTGTTCCCGTGGCTGAAAACCCTGTACCCGGTATGGGCGCGCCTGACCCCGGAGAAGCTTGCGGTCGCCAGCAAGGTGGCGTTGGCGGAACTGCTGCTGTCGGGTTGCACAACTGCCGCCGACCATCACTACCTGTTCCCCGACGGGCTGGAACACGCCATTGATGTTCAGGTGCAAGGCGTTCGTGAACTGGGTATGCGCGCGATGCTGACGCGCGGTTCGATGAGTCTTGGCGAAGCCGATGGAGGTTTGCCGCCACAGCAAACCGTGCAGCAGGGCGAGGTGATTCTGGCCGACAGCCAGCGCCTGATCGAGACCTGGCACGAGCGTGGCGAGGGAGCACAGATTCAAATCGCCTTGGCACCCTGCTCGCCGTTTTCAGTCACGCCGCAGATCATGACCGAGAGTGCAGCCATGGCAGAAAAGCTCGACGTGCGTCTGCACACGCACCTGGCCGAGACCCTCGACGAAGAAGACTTCTGCCTGCAACGTTTCGGCCTGCGCACCGTGGATTATCTGGACAGCGTCGGCTGGCTGGGTCCACGCACCTGGCTGGCACACGGCATCCATTTCAACCCGGATGAAATCGCCCGTCTCGGTGCAGCAGGTACGGGTGTCTGCCACTGCCCGAGTTCGAACATGCGCCTGGCCTCCGGCATCTGTCCAACGCTGGACCTGAGTGCTGCCGGTGTGCCACTGGGGCTCGGGGTCGACGGCTCGGCGTCCAACGATGCCTCGAACATGATCCTCGAAACCCGCCAGGCGCTTTATCTGCAACGCCTGCGCTATGGTGCGGAAAAAATCACCCCGCAGCGGGTACTGGGCTGGGCTACCAAAGGGTCCGCGCAATTGCTGGGACGCACCGACATCGGAGAACTGGCAGTGGGCAAACAGGCCGATCTGGCGCTGTTCAAGCTGGACGAACTGCGCTTCTCTGGCAGCCATGACCCACTGTCAGCGCTGTTGCTGTGTGGTGCAGACCGGGCGGATCGAGTGATGATTGCCGGCCAGTGGCGAGTCGTCGACGGACAGATCGAGGGGCTGGATATCAAGCAACTGATTGCCGATCACAGCCAGGCGGCGCGGGAATTGATTCAGGGCTGAAGGTGCGGAGCGAGTGTTGTATCTGCAACTATCGTGCGACGCTCGTTCAGGACGCTCTGCGTCCTCTTGGGACGCGGAGCGTGGGAGCGACAGGCAATGAGCGCTACAGCCCTAAAGCCCCAGGCACGACAGCATGATAAACGTCGCGAACAGCACGAAGTGGGTCATGCCTTCGATGGCATTGGTTTCGCCGTCGTTGAGATTGATGGCGGACACCAGCAGGGTGATGAAGATCATCACGGTCTGCACCGGGGTCATGGCCATCTGGAAGGGCTGACCACTGTAGAGCGCCATCGCTTCCATCACCGGCACCGTGAGGATCACGGTTGACAGCGAGGCTCCCAGAGCGATGTTGACCACCGACTGCATGCGGTTGGCCAGCGCAGCACGCAGGGCCGTCAATATCTCGGGAGCAGCGGAAATCGCTGCGACCAGGATGGCGGTCATCACCGGTGGTGCGCCCGTCCCCTCAAGCCCCAGATCGACCGTCTTGGACATCACTTCAGCCAGCGCACCGATCACCACCACGCCGGTGACCAATGTGGCGATGGAGCGGGTCAGATTGACCGGTTCTGCATGCTCTTCAGCCGGGTTCTGGCCCTGGCGCTTTTTCTTTTCCGGATAGCTGTAGCTGAAAAAGTAGCTGTGCGGTCCGACCTGCATGCGCAGGAACAGGGTGTAAAGCAGGATCATCGCGCCAATGGTGAACGCCGAATAGATCTTCCAGTCCCCCTTGGGAATGAACTCGGGCACCACCATCGACACGCCCATGGCAGTGAGGATCATCACGCTGTAGGTACGCGCCGAATCATCGTTGTACGACTGCTCGCCGTGCTTGATACCGCCCATCAGCGCAGCAAGACCGAGGATGCCGTTGATATCGAGCATCACCGCAGAATAGATTGTGTCCCGCACCAGCGTCGGCGACGGTTCGTTGCTCATCATGATCGCCAGGATGACGACTTCGACCAGCACCGCCGACAGCGTGAGGATCATCGTGCCGTACGGATCACCGACCTTTTCCGCGAGCACTTCGGCGTGATGCGCCACCCGCATCGAGGCGCAAACGATGAAGCCGACCAGCGCCAGACCCGACACCAGCGCGACCACCTGACCGTTGCCCAGCAGCACATGCTCCAGCGGATACGCGACAAACATGGCGATAATTGCCAGCAGTAGAAATTTTTCTTGCTTGAGCAAAGCGCCCATTACTTTCTCCAAACCCTTGCGACACATCGCCGCGGATAGTCATGAACGTGTCTGTCATTGAAGCCGTTCAGAGTGCGGTGTGTGACAAAAGGTTTCAAAAAATGACCTGAATGAGAATGGCACCCACGCGTAAATGACTTTTGATCCCGTCGTCACGATGTGAAATAGTGCCCGCCGTTTTCTGCGCGACCTCAATGATCTTGATCAGGAGAGGCGCTGCGCCCGTTCGGTGGCTCTTTTTGCATGAGCCTGTTTCCGTTAGAAAGGACATTCGCCATGCGCGTTTTTCGACTCCCTCATCTATTGGCCGGCGGCCTGCTGGCAGCGCTGCTCGGCACAGCCCAGGCGGCACCTATCGATATCGACGACGGTCAGCACAAGGTCCACCTGCCTGACACCCCCAAGCGCGTAGTGGTACTGGAGTTTTCGTTTCTCGACGGGCTGGCATCGGTCGGCGTAACACCCGTCGGTGCGGCCGACGATGGCGATGCCAACCGCGTACTGCCCAAGGTACGCAAGGCCGTGGGCGAATGGCAGTCAGTGGGGCTGCGCTCGCAACCCAATATAGAAGTGATTGCGCGGCTCAAGCCGGACCTGATCATTGCCGACCTTGGTCGCCATCAGGCGCTGTACAACGATCTGGCCAGTCTGGCGCCGACATTGATGCTGCCGTCACGCGGCGAGGATTATCAGGGCAGCCTGAAATCCGCCGAACTGATCGGCGTCGCATTGGGCAAGGGGCCGCAGATGCAGGCACGCATCGCGGAGAACCGGCAGCACCTGAAGAACGTCGCCGAACAGGTCCCCGCCAATACCAACGTGCTGTTCGGTGTTGCTCGCGAGGACAGTTTTTCGGTTCATGGCCCACATTCTTACGCGGGCAGCGTGTTGCAAGCCATCGGCCTGAAAGTCCCGGAAGTACGCAAAGACGCCGCACCCACCGAATTCGTCAGCCTGGAGCAACTGCTGGCGCTGGATCCGGGCTGGCTGCTGGTCGGTCATTATCGCCGTCCGAGCATTGTCGACAGCTGGAGCAAGCAGCCGCTATGGCAGGTACTTGGCGCGGTGCGTAACAAACAGGTGGCCGAAGTGGATGGCGACAGTTGGGCGCGCAATCGCGGGATCATGGCGTCCGAGCAGATTGCCGACGATGCGCTTGCCGTGCTCAAGGGCGGCAAGGCCGTGCTGAATCCGTAAATGCGCCGCTGGCTGATGGCGGGCGTGATTACTGTGGCCTGCCTGGGACTGTTCTGGGTATCCCTGTTTGCCCTGTCGTCGTTCAGTATTGGTCAGGTGGATGCCTGGAACGGACTGTTCACGCAGGGGCGTGAAGGCGGCAACATCGCTTACATCGTTGCGCAACTGCGGGTGCCACGCGCCTTGTGCGCGGCACTGGTGGGTGCCTGCCTGGGCGTCGCCGGGGCTTTGATGCAAGGCATTACCCGCAACCGCCTGGCCTCGCCTTCACTGTTTGGCGTCACAGCGGGCGCGGCACTGGGGCTGGCGCTGTTTTCCACCGGGCTGGTCGCTCTGCCTTTCCCGGGCGGGGCACTGTTGATGACCTGCCTGGGCGGCGCACTGGCCTGGATCACCGTATTCAGTCTGGGCGGCGCATGGTCGCCTGCCACCGCTCAGGGGCGCCTGGTGCTGGCCGGGGTCGCTGTTGCAGCCCTGTGTGCAGCCTTGACCCGCCTCACCGTGATCCTTGTCGAAGCCCAGGCACAAAGTGTTCTCAACTGGCTGGCCGGTTCACTGGCCAATGTCGGTGCTGCGCAACTGCAATTGCTCTGGCCTTGCACGCTGATCGGCCTGGTACTGGCGATTGCCTGCGCGCCGCGCTTGAATCTGATCAACCTCGGCGAAGACGCAGCCCGCTCGCTGGGCGTGCGTATAGGTGCGTTGCGCCTGCTGGTGTTCGTGGTCAGCCTGCTGCTGGTCGGTGCCAGTGTCTGCGCGGTGGGGCCGATTGCCTTTGTCGGCCTGATCGCGCCGAACATTGCTCGCCAATGGCTGGGCAACGACTACCGCTGGCTGATCCCGATCAGCGCCGGACTGGGCGCGGCCATCGTGCTGGCCTCGGACCTGATCAGCCGCGCCGTGGCCTTCCCGGCAGAAACGCCGGCCGGGGTGGTGACGGCATTGATCGGCGCGCCGTTCTTTCTGTTTCTGGCGAGGCGCGCGCTATGAACCGCCCGCGCTCCAGGCTGTTGCTGCTGTTGACCCTGCTGGCACTTGCCCTGCTGCTGAGCCTCAGCGCGGGCACTGTGTGGCTGACGCCTGGCGCGGTGCTCGATCACCTGATCGCCCACGACAGCAAGGATTTCGAAGTCTGGAATCACCGCCTGCCACGCGGTCTGATTGCAATCATGACCGGCTGTGCATTTGGCCTGGCCGGAGCCATCGTCCAAGGTGTGATTCGCAACCCGCTGGCGTCGCCGGAAATCCTCGGCGTGACCCAAGGCGCAGGACTGGCGCTGACCATCGCGATCATCGGCCTGCCGCAATTGCCAGTGGCCGCATTGCCGTTCGTGGCCTGCCTGGGGGGCGCAGCGGGCGCACTGCTGCTGGCCTTGTATAACACCGGCGTACAGTTTTCCGGCGTGCGCTTCGCGCTGTCCGGGGTGGCGATTGCGGTCACGCTGTCGAGCATCACCGAATTCCTGATCCTGTCCAACCCGCTGGACATCAACACCGCCCTGCTGGCCCTGACCGGCAGTCTGTGGAGCCGTAACTGGCACCATGTGTGGCTGGCCACGCCGCTTCTGCTGTTGATTCCGCTCGGTCTGCTGCTGGCCAAACCGCTGAACCTGATTGGCCTGGGTGATGAGGCGGCGCAGAGCCTGGGCACCGGCCTCAAGCGTACACGCTGGCTGGCGATGGGCAGCGCGGTGCTGTTGACCAGTCTGGGCGTCGGCATCATCGGCCCGGTGAGTTTCGTCGGTCTGGTTGCACCACACATGGCCCGCCGTCTGGTCGGTGGTCATCATCAGTACCTGCTGCCCGCCTCAATGGTGCTGGGCGCGTTGCTGCTGGTGCTGGCCGACACACTCGGACGCACGCTGATTGCGCCCAGCGAGATTCCGGCCGGGGTGCTTACGGCCGTGATCGGCGCTCCTTATTTCCTCTGGCTGCTGGCCCGATTCAAAGGTTGATTCCATGAGTATTCTTAAGGCGCAGCAACTCGACATCGGCTACGGCGCAACACGGATCGTGCAAGACCTGTCATTCAGCCCGCCGCCCGCCCAGGTCACCGCATTGATCGGCCCCAACGGTTGCGGCAAATCCACCCTGCTCAAGGCGTTTGCCCGAATTCTCACCCCGCAATCGGGCAGCCTGAGCCTGGACGGCAAAGACTACAGCCAGCTCTCCGCCAAAGAGCTGGCCCGCAAGGTGGCGTTTCTGCCGCAAGTGCTGCCCATTCCAGAGGGCGTCAGCGTGCGCCAACTGGTGGCTTACGGTCGCAGTCCGCACAACAGCCTGTGGGGGCGCTTGAGCGGGGCCGATCAGCACAGTGTCGATCAGGCCTTGCAACGCATGGAGCTGGAGGTCCTGGCCGAGCGCCCGCTGTCCGATCTGTCCGGCGGGCAACGGCAACGGGCCTGGCTGGCGATGATCCTCGCGCAGGACGCCGCCATCGTCCTGCTCGATGAACCCACCACCTATCTGGACATCAGCCATCAGGTCGAACTGCTGGACCTGATGCGTGAGCTCAGTGCCGAAGGCAAAACGGTGATTACCGTGCTCCACGACATCAATCAGGCCTGCCGCTACGCCGACCATATGGCGGTCATGCAGGGTGGACGCCTGGTGACCTGCGGCGCGCCGGGCGATGTGCTGACGGCGGAGCTGGTCTGCCAAGTGTTCGATGTGCAAGTGCAGATCATGCGCGAACCCGTTGCAGGCACGCCGATGTGCATCGTCGAGCGCAGCACGCGCTGCACCAGTTAGCGGCGCAGCCCACCGCGCCTGCACCTTCGCGCTGCACTCTGGCTATACACAAAACTGCTCTTGATTCTGGCCAAAGGCCGTAGGAGCGAACTTGTTCGCGAAGAAGATCGGTCAGACGATGATTTTTCGGAGTATGTATCGGCCCTTTCGCGAACAAGTTCGCTCCCACGCCATGCGAGCAGAAACCTGAAAGTCACATATTCCAGGCTCATCGAAACCTATGTACAACAATAGGCGCGCTGCGCAGGGAAGCAAGCCAGCATCGTAAGTTGTCCTGTTGGTCAGTTATTTGCATTGTCGGGGGTATGCACTCCAACAAGACCGCAAGGAGCTAGACCCGATGCACCTGACCAACCCACGTCATCCCCTGAAAAAACTGCTGTGCGCCGTCGCCGCCGTTGTCGGCATCGGCTCCAGCCTGCTCGCCTCGGCAGCCGATCCGCTGAAAGTCGGCTTTGTCTACATCGGCCCCATCGGCGACCACGGCTGGACCTATCAGCACGAGCAGGGCCGCCAGGCGATGGTCAAGGCGCTGGGTGACAAGGTCACCAGCAGCTTCGTGGAAAACGTGCCGGAAGGCGCGGACGCCGAGCGGGTTATCCGTAACATGGCCAAGGGTGGCTATGATCTGATTTTCAGCACCTCTTTCGGCTACATGAACCCGACCCTGAAAGTCGCCAAGCAATTCCCCAAGGTAAAATTCGAGCACGCGACGGGCTACAAGCAGGACAAGAACATGGGCACGTATCTGGCCCGCACCTACGAAGGCCGCTATGTGAGCGGTTACATCGCCGCGAAGATGACCAAGACCAAGAAGATCGGTTACGTCGCCTCGTTCCCGATTCCTGAAGTGCTGCGCGACATCGACGCCATCCAGCTGGCGCTGAACAAATACAATCCGGGTACAGAAATCAAGGTGGTATGGGTCAACTCCTGGTTCGACCCAGGCAAGGAAGCCGACGCTGCCAACGCGCTGATCGATCAGGGTGTGGACGTGGTGTTCCAGCACACCGACAGCCCTGCGCCGATTCAGACCGCCGAACGTCGTGGCGTCTACGCAGTAGGCTACGCCTCGGACATGGCCCATTTCGGGCCGAAGGCGGTGCTGGCCTCGATCGTCAACAACTGGGGCCCGCATTACATCCAGGCAGCCGAGGGCGCAATTGCAGGCACCTGGAAACCACAGGATTACTGGGGCGGCCTGAAAGAGGGCACGGTCGAGTTGCCGATCAGTGACGTGGTGCCCGCCGACGTCAAGGCTGAGGCGCAGAAGATTATCGCCAGCATCGAAAGTGGCGAATTCCATCCGTTCACCGGCCCGATCAAAGACCAGAACGGCACCGTGAAAATTGCTGATGGTGTGGTCGCGACCAACGCCGAGCTGGCCTCGATGAACTACTACGTCGAAGGGATCAAGGCCGAGCTGCCGAAGTAACTTATCTGCCCGTTGCCTGACCCTCGTGCCTGTTTCGGCGGGTACGATCATCGACACCCGATACTTCCCTTTCAGGACCGGTTAATGGACCAGCTTCCCGTCATCGACATCGCCCCGCTCTACGGCACGGACACTCAGGCTTGGCAGGATGTCGCCCGACAAATCGACAGTGCCTGTCGGGAATGGGGCTTTTTTTATATCAAGGGTCACCCGATCAGCGCGCAACGCATCGAACGGGTGCAATCGGCGGCAAAGGATTTCTTTGCCCGGCCGGCAGCTGAAAAGCTCCTGATCGACATCACCCAGAGCACGCATCATCGCGGCTATGGCGCCATCGCCACCGAGCAGTTGGACCCCAGCCTGCCGAGCGATCTGAAAGAAACGTTCGACATGGGCCTGCATCTGGATGCCGGTCACCCCGACGTGCTGGCTGGCAAACCGCTGCGTGGTCCCAATCGCCATCCGGACATTCCCGGCTGGGAAAGCCTGATGGAGCAGCATTACCTGGACATGCAGGCACTGGCGCAAACTCTGCTGCGCGCCATGACCCTGGCGCTGGGCATCGAACGTGATTTCTTCGATCAACGCTTCAGGGACCCGGTCAGTGTGCTGCGCATGATTCATTACCCGCCGCGTGATACGGCGACCTCGGCCGAGCAACAAGGCGCAGGCGCGCATACCGATTATGGCTGCATCACCTTACTGTACCAGGACGCAGCGGGTGGTTTGCAGGTGCGCGACGTGCGCGGCGAATGGATCGACGCACCGCCGATTGACGGGACCTTCGTGGTCAATCTGGGCGACATGATGGCGCGCTGGAGCAATGATCGCTATCTGTCCACGCCACACCGGGTCATCAGCCCGCTTGGTGTCGATCGCTATTCGATGCCGTTCTTCGCCGAGCCCCACCCCGACACGCGCATCGAATGCCTGCCCGGTTGCCAGAGCGAAGGCCATCCAGCCCGCTATCCTGTGACCACTTGTGCCGAATTCCTGCTGTCGCGCTTTGCTGATACCTACGCTTACCGGCGAGAACAGGAGGCAAGTTGAACGTTCGGTCAGGTTTTACCCTGCGCAGCGGCGTGCATCTGTAGAATGTCGGCGATCTGCACCTGATGAGAAAAGAATATGTACGACTGGTTGAACGCCCTGCCCAAGGCAGAACTGCACCTGCACCTCGAAGGCTCGCTGGAACCCGAGTTGCTGTTCGCCCTGGCCGAGCGCAACAGGATTGCCCTGCCGTGGGACGACGTCGAAACCCTGCGCAAGGCCTATGCCTTCAACAACCTGCAGGAATTCCTCGATCTGTACTACCGCGGTGCGGATGTGTTGCGCACCGAACAGGACTTCTACGACCTGACCTGGGCTTACCTGCTGCGCTGCAAGGCGCAGAACGTTATCCACACCGAACCGTTCTTTGATCCGCAAACCCACACCGATCGGGGTATCCCGTTTGAAGTCGTGCTGGCCGGGATCACCGGTGCGCTGAAAGACGGCAAGGCCAAACTGGGTGTCGACAGTGGACTGATCCTGAGTTTCCTGCGTCATCTGTCCGAAGACGAAGCCGAAAAGACCCTCGACCAGGCGCTGCCGTTTCGTGATGCGTTCGTTGCTGTCGGCCTCGACAGTTCGGAAATGGGCCATCCGCCGAGCAAGTTCCAGCGCGTGTTCGATCGTGCCCGCAACGAAGGCTTTCTGACGGTGGCCCACGCCGGTGAAGAAGGCCCGCCGGAATACATCTGGGAAGCCCTGGACCTGTTGAAAATCCAGCGCATCGACCACGGCGTACGTGCCATCGAAGACGAGCGGCTGATGCAGCGCATCATCGACGAACAGATCCCGCTGACCGTCTGCCCGCTGTCCAACACCAAGCTCTGTGTGTTCGACGACATGGCCCAACACAATATCCTCGACATGCTCGAACGCGGCGTGAAAGTCACCGTCAACTCGGATGACCCGGCCTACTTCGGTGGTTACGTGACCGAGAACTTCCATGCGCTGCACACACATTTGGGCATGACTGAAGATCAGGCAAAACGTCTGGCGCAAAACAGTCTGGATGCACGCCTGATCAAGTCCTGAGACGCCGAGCCATCGCTGCCTTTTCGCGGCGTTCTGCGCCGCAAGAGGACGCGGAGCGCCCAAGGCGGCTGCAGCATGGAGCATCAGCGCGGTATGCACGTGCTACTGCCTTAAACCACGCGTATCGCTCAAGCCGCCGCCGCTATCTTGCTGATTTCCCGCTGCCCGCTGGAAGACACCTGCAACGTGCTGGGCTCTTCAGTGGTGCGCAGCCAGCCCATCTGAATGAATAACTGCAGCAGCCCCGCCCCCAGCGCGCCACCAAGATGCGGGTTGCGATCATTCCATTTCGGGCAGGCACATACTGTTTCTCGCTTGCGCTGAGCCAGCGCCGGGATATAGATGCCGCGCTCGGCAAATCTGGCCGCGCCCTTGCTCGTGACCTCGACGCGCTTTTCCTGCTGCTCGATCCAGCCCGCTTCCAGAAGGCGCTTATAAAGCTCGGCGGCCATTTCGCCACCCAGATGATCGGAGCAGATTCTTGCACGGCGCAGCGGCAACGGCGGCATGGGCTGGGCATACCGACGACTGATCTGTTCGGCACTGGCCAGTGAGGCACAGGCCAGTGCTTCGACTGCAGCCGCCACTTCCGGCGCAGCCAGGCGAAAGAAACGCTTGCGACCCCGAGCTTCCTGTTTCAACAGACCGCCACTGGTGAGGCGCGCCAGGTGCGCACCTGCCGAAGAGGTCGAAAGCCCCGCCAGGATGGCCAATTCATCGGCAGGACGAGCAGTACCATCCATCAGTGCCCAGATCATTGCGCTGCGCTTGGGGTCGGCCAGCAATGTTGCGATCTGGCTGATGCAAGGTCCGTATTCCATGTGTTCACTCCCTGTTGAAACATTCATCTATCGCGATGACTGGGTGAAAGCAATCAAGCCTCGGTAGAGTTGAACGTGGCTCTTATATGAAATGACAAGTATAAACTCTATGCCCTCCGGCCCCGCCGGGCGAAAAACGATTCGTACAAACTGTTGGTCCACGGCCCCGTTAAAAAGCGCACGTTTTTCTCTCACCCTGTCATAACCAAGAACTTCCTCCCTTATCGCCAAACCCCCTCTAGCAAAGGGGTTTTGGCCGCTGCATCGAAAACAGATTGAAAAAACAAGCGCATTGCCTATGACAAAAATGCCAAAACCACTTAACAACAGCCAGTTGCAAAGTTACCTCGGGAACCAAACCTTGCAGCGTTGAAACATATTCAACCCTTTTATTTTCCGACACTTCCGAAGGCCGTTTCCTACTGGAGCGTGGCGATTAAAACAAACCAACGGACGACGGGCCTACAGCCTGTTGCTTACAACGTGACCTGAGCATTTCCAGCAACAGGATGACGGGTTTGCTGAGTTGCGCGCGGTGCGCGCATAGCAGGTTCAGCGGCGCCCGCTCCCCGGTCAAATCAGGCATCAGCACTTTCAGGTGCCCTGCCCGCACATTGGCGGCGACGTCCAGCCAAGACTTGTACGCCACACCTTCGCCCGCCAGCGCCCAGCGGCGCACCACATCTGCATCGTCGCTGAACCGGTTGCCGCTGACCGTCAGGCTGATTTCGCGCTTGCCGTCATTCAGTGTCCAGCGGTCATGGACGCGGTCCCCAAGCATGAACAACAGGCAATTATGCTGCGCCAGTTGCTCGACCTGCTGCGGTTCGCCATGGCGTTGCAGGTAACTCGGCGCAGCGCACAATACCCGCCGGTTTTCAGGCAAAATCGGCAATGCGACCAGACTGGAATCTTCCGGTTCGCCATAACGCAGCGCCACATCGACCGGCTGGCGGAACAGATCGGCAATTCGATCGCCCAGCAATAGACGCACGGTCAGTTGTGGATGTTGCTGCTGAAACTCGTCGAGCCAGGGCAAAAGCACGTTACGGCCCAGGTCCGAGGGTGCTGAGAGTTGCAGCACGCCCTCGCAACGGTCCTGGCTACTGGCGAGCAATCGCCGTCCTTCCTCCAGACTGCCCAACGCGGCGCGCGCATACTCCAGAAACCCCTCGCCTTCGGCGGTCAGCCGCAGGCTGCGGGTCGAGCGCGCCAGCAAGCGCGCGCCCAACTGGCGTTCGATGCGCTTGAGCGCCGCGCTGGCAACCGCCGCAGACAGGTCCATCACCCGTGCAGCGGCAGAAAGACTGCCCAGGTCCGCTGCACGGACAAACAACTGCAGGTCATCAAAACGCAGCATCAACGCCTCGTATTATCAAAATAAAGTTGAAAGAGCCTGCCGTTTTAGCGGGTTTTATCTTTTCAGGAAATAGCCAATGATCCCTTTATCATTTTTCTGGAGAGGACCCCGTCATGAAAGCCATCGCCTATTACCAGTCCCTGCCAATCAGCGACGCACAGTCATTGCAAGACATCGAGCTGCCTGAGCCGGTTGCCGACGCTCGCGATCTGCTGGTTGAAGTCAAGGCAATCTCCGTCAATCCGGTGGACACCAAAATCCGCCAGAACGTCCAGCCCGAGGACGGCGCTGCGAAGGTGCTGGGCTGGGACGTGGCGGGTGTCGTGAAAGCAGTCGGCAGCCAGGTCACGCTGTTCAAACCGGGGGACAAGGTGTTCTACGCAGGATCCCTGACACGGCCCGGCGCCAACAGCGAACTGCACGTGGTCGACGAACGCATCGTTGGCCACATGCCAAAAACCCTGAGCTTTGCCCACGCGGCGGCCTTGCCGTTGACCGCGATCACTGCCTGGGAGTTGCTGTTCGAGCGCCTGCACGTCGCGCAGCAAAAAGGTGAAGGCTCTCACAGCCTGCTGATCGTCGGCGCTGCGGGCGGCGTAGGTTCGATCCTGACCCAACTGGCACGGCAACTGACGTCACTGAAAGTCATCGGCACGGCCTCGCGGCCCGAAACCGAAAGCTGGGTTCGTGAACTGGGCGCACACGAAGTGCTGGACCATAGCAAGCCCTTGAGCGAAGAGCTGAAACGCGTTGGCTTGAACCAGGTCACCCATGTGGCCAGCCTGACCCAGACCGAACAGCATCTGGACCAACTGGTCGAGGCGCTCAAGCCGCAAGGCAAGCTGGGGCTGATCGACGATCCCAAGTCACTGGATGTGTCGAAGCTCAAACGCAAGAGCCTCTCGCTGCACTGGGAATTCATGTACACGCGGTCGATGTTCGAAACCGAGGACATGATCGAACAGCACAACCTGCTTAACCGAGTGGCCGAGCTGATCGATGCCGGAACGCTGAAAACCACCTTTGGTGAGCACTTCGGCAGCATCAATGCAGAGAATCTGCGCCGCGCTCATGCCTTGCTGGAAAGTGGCAAGGCTAAGGGCAAGGTGGTACTGGAAGGGTTCTGAAGGCCAGAGGGTTGTGTCAGCGCGTCGAGTAGCTGGCACAACCATCGCACCTGATCAGGCGGTCTTCGGCCGCGCATCACGCGTGCCTTGCGCACGGCGGGTCAGTACCGAAAGGCCCACTGTCAGCACGCCGCACAGGCTGATCACCAGCGCCATGGGGGTGGCGGTGCCGTCATGCAGTACGCCTACCAGACTGGCGGCGATGGCGGCCACGCTGAATTGCAGACAGCCCAGCAGCGCCGAGGCACTGCCTGCGCGTGCCCACTGGCCGCTCATGGCGCAGGCCGAGGCATTGGGAATGATGCACCCAAGGCTTGCCACGCAAATGAACAGCGGCACCAACAGTGGCCATAGCGCTTCGGTGCGCAGACCGCTGATCGCCAGCAAAACCAGCCCGGCAGCCAGATAGATCCACACCGTACGCGACAGCAAAAACGCTGGTCCCGTCTTGCGCAGCAGACGCGCGTTGATCTGCGCGACCAGAATGAAGCCCGCCGCATTCATCCCGAACAACCAGCCGTAATGCTCGGCAGGCACGCCGTACAGTTTGATGAACACAAACGGCGAGCCCGCAACGTAAGCGAACATGCCGGCCATCGCGATGCCGCCTGTCAGAGCATGGCCTATGAAAACGCGCTCCTGAAGCAGATTGACGTACTGGCGCAACGCGCCGCGTAATGGTTGACGAGGTGTGCTGGCGGGCATGCTTTCCGGCAGACCCAACGCAACCGCCGCCAGGCAGGCACCACTGAAAAGCGCCAGGCTGACGAAGATCCATTGCCAGCCAAAGGTGCTGACCAGAACTCCGCCGAGCATCGGTGCCAGAATCGGTGCCAGCCCCATGACCAGCATCAGTTGCGAAAACACCTTGGCCGACTCGACAGCATTGCATTTGTCACTGACGATGGCCCGCGACAGGACCATCCCGGCGCAGCCGCCCAACGCCTGAACGAAACGCGCACCGATCAGCCATTCGAGGCTCGGCGCAAAGGCGCAGGCCACCGATGCGAGCATGAACAGGGTCACGCCGAACAGCAACGGAATACGTCGCCCAAAGCGGTCAGCCACAGGACCGTAAGCCAGTTGTCCCAGGGAAAGCCCGAGAAAGTAGGCCGCCAGGGTCAGCTGAATATGTTTTTCATCGGTCCCGAAATACGAGGCCATGGCCGGAAAGCCAGGAAGATAGAAGTCGATGGCCAGAGGGCCGAAGGCGCTCAATGAGCCAAGGATAAGGATCGTTCGTAGATTCATCGGGTGTCCATTAACGGATGCAGGGCAACGGGTTAGTCTAACCGGCTTACCTTGCACAGAACGAAGGACGGGGTAATTAATTCAAAACTTTTCAGAGTTTGCAGACAGGGAGACCGCTTCGATCTCCCTGGCTCCGGTCACACCTGCTGCGCCTGATAACCCTCGTCGCTGATCAACCTGACGATCTGCTCGGGCGACAGCGTGCTTTGCACTTTCACCTGCTTGCTGGCCAGTTCAACCTGAACATCGGCGGCAGGGTCATCGTTCTTGATCGCCTGGGTCACTACGCGAACGCAGTGTCCGCAGGTCATGCCTTGAACATTGAATAATTGCATGGTGTCACTCCCCTCATTGATGAACAGCGAACATCTTCAACCTTGTCATCATGACAAGGTCAAGTTTCTGTTATCGCTGCCGGGCTGGTATTCGGACTGATCGTGAGCCAAGCTGACTCATCAACGTTTACATCAGGAGTATCAGCGATGCGCTGGTCAGCAGTGAGCCTCTTCAGCATTCTCGGTTTCTTGGCTATCGCACCCGCCACTCAGGCAGCTCAGGACTACGGCATCCTGATCATTTCCCGAGAGCGCCTGGAAGTCGCGACCTCCTGCGAGATCGGCATCTATGTGCAGGACCGTCTGGCCGGGAGGCTGTTTCAGGAGGACTCGGTATCCTTCAATCTGCCGGCCGGGGAAGTATCGGTACGACTGAGCACCCTGCGCGGCAATGTAGTGGGCTGCGAACCCGGAATGGAAGCGCCGCGCAGCACGAAGATCCAGCTACGTTCGGGCGATATCCTCAAGTACCGTATCGCCACCGACCTGAACGGGCTGTACCTCAAGAAAGCCGATCTCAACTATTGATTCGCGCTTGACCTTGCCCGTATGGCAAGGTTGATCCTTGCAGGTATCCAGCCTCAGGGAGTGATTCACATGCAAGACACCACCACCTTCGACCTGCCGATCAGCGGCATGACCTGCGCCAGTTGCGCGGGTCGGGTCGAGCGTGCCCTGGCCAAAGTGCCGGGGGTCAACAGCGTGACGGTCAACCTGGCCAATGAACGCGCCCATGTCGACACCGCAGCCCACACCGATCCGCAAACCCTGATCGATGCCGTCAGTCATGCAGGCTATGGCGCGACGCTGGCTCAGGACCGTCGCGCCGAAGCTGACCAGAAAGCGCGTCACCTGCACAACGAACGTTGGGCCTTGCTGTTGGCCATCGTGCTGGCACTGCCGCTGATCGTGCCGATGCTCCTGACGCCGCTGGGCGTGCACTGGATGCTGCCTGCCTGGGTGCAATTCGCGCTGGCTACACCCGTGCAGTTCGTACTGGGCGCGCGTTTTTATGTGGCTGCCTGGAAAGCCATACGCGCAGGCGCAGGCAATATGGACCTGCTGGTCGCCATCGGCACCAGCGCAGGCTATGGCCTGAGCGTCTATCAATGGCTGGTGGCTGCACCCGGCACGACACCGCATCTGTATTTTGAAGCGTCGGCGGTAGTCATCGCGCTGGTACTGCTGGGCAAGTATCTGGAAAGCCGCGCCAAGCGCCAGACAGCCAGTGCCATTCGTGCCCTTGAGGCGCTGCGTCCGGAACGTGCGCTACGTGTGGTCGACGGCGTTGAACAGGACGTTGCGATCAGCTCGCTGCAGGTGGGCGATCAGGTGCTGGTCAAGCCCGGCGAGCGGTTTCCGGTGGATGGCGAAGTGGTCGATGGCCGCAGTCATGCCGATGAAGCGCTGATCACCGGTGAAAGCCTGCCGGTGGTCAAGCAACCGGGTGACAAGGTCACGGGCGGCGCGATCAATGGCGAAGGCCAACTGCTCGTGCGGACCACAGCGCTGGGCGCAGAAACGGTACTGGCGCGCATCATTCGTCTGGTCGAAGACGCCCAGGCGGGCAAGGCTCCGATCCAGAAGCTGGTGGATAAAGTCAGCCAGGTGTTCGTACCCGCCGTACTGGCGATTGGCTTCTTCACACTGGGCGGATGGCTGCTGGCCGGAGCCTCGCTTGAAGTGGCGCTGATCAATGCAGTCGCCGTGCTGGTGATCGCCTGCCCATGCTCTCTTGGCCTTGCGACACCCACAGCAATCATGGCCGGAACCGGCGTGGCGGCGCGTTACGGCATTCTGATCAAGGATGCAGAAGCACTGGAGCGCGCCCACGATGTCGATGCCGTGGTATTCGACAAGACTGGAACACTGACTTCCGGCACGCCGCGCATCACCAATATGAGTGCCGTGCAGGGCAATGAAGAACACCTGCTGCAGCTGGCAGGCGCACTGCAACGCGGCAGTGAGCACCCCTTGGCCAGGGCGGTGCTGGATGTGTGTCATGAATGGCAACTCAGCCCCGATGCAGCAGAAAACAGCCATGCGCTGAGTGGCCGGGGCATCGCCGGCACCGTTCAGGGCCGTGAACTGGCGCTGGGCAATCGACGCCTGCTGGATGAAAGCGGCCTGCCGATGGGCGAGTTGAGCGAATCCGCACGTATCTGGGAAGCCGAAGGGCGAACATTGTCCTGGCTGATCGAGCGGGCCCCGGAGCCTAAGGTCATCGGCATGTTCGCCTTCGGTGACACCCTCAAGCCTGGAACGGACCAGGCTATCAGAGCATTGAATGCACGCGGCATCACCAGCCATTTGCTGACCGGCGATAACCGCGGCAGCGCTCAGGTGGTTGCCAGGGCGCTGGGGATACATGACGTACACGCCGAAGTGCTGCCTGCCGACAAGGCCTCCACCGTCACCCGGCTGAAAAGCCATCATGTGGTTGCGATGGTCGGTGACGGCATCAACGACGCTCCGGCGCTGGCCGCAGCGGATGTCGGTATTGCAATGGGCGGCGGCACGGATGTCGCGATGCATGCAGCGGGTATCACCCTGATGCGCGGCGACCCGCGACTGGTTCCGGCCGCGCTGGAAATCAGCCGGCGGACCTACGCGAAAATCCGCCAGAACCTGTTCTGGGCGTTCGTCTACAACCTGATCGGCATTCCTTTGGCGGCGCTGGGCTACCTCAACCCGGTATTGGCTGGCGCGGCCATGGCGCTGTCCAGTGTCAGCGTAGTGAGTAACGCGCTGTTGTTGAAAACCTGGAAGCCCCGCGACCTGGAGGACAGGCCATGAATATCGGTCAGGCGGCGAAAAGCAGTGGCTTGAGCGCAAAGATGATCCGCTATTACGAATCCATCGGCCTGCTCAAGGCGGCTCATCGCAGCGACAGCGGTTATCGCCTGTACAGTGCGGACGATCTGCATACGCTGGCGTTCATCAAGCGCTCAAGAGACCTGGGGTTTTCACTGGAAGAGGTCGGCAAACTGCTGACCCTCTGGCAGGACCGCCAACGGGCCAGTGCCGACGTCAAGGCACTGGCCCGTCAGCACATCGCCGAGCTGAACCGCAAGATCGACGAACTGGCGAGTTTGCGTGACACGCTTCAGGAACTGGTAGAACACTGCCACGGCGACGACCGCCCGGACTGCCCGATCCTCAAGGACCTGGCATCGGGAGGGTGTTGTTGATGGGGGTGCCTGCCGCTCAAGAGCGGACGCAGAGCGTCCAGAACTGCATGCGACGCAGAGCGTCGCACGATAGTTGAGATTATCGTTCCGCACGCTCCAGCGTCGGAGTGCAGTTCGTGACGCTCTGCGTCACACGGCGGCGCAGAGCAGTGCACAAGAGTCAGTCAGGTTTTACTGCATCCACGGCGGCGGTGGTTCTTCGCTGGACTTGCCCGGTGGTGCGTCGTCTGCGGCACGAGCAGCCTGGCGGCGGGCTTCGTCGAGACGGGCAGCTTCGATTTCACGCAGTACGCCACCCACATCGGCTTCGTCCTCCGGCTCATCGAACTCACCGGTCAGTACCGTGGCTGGCGACAGGGTGCCCGCCTCGTAGTACGACCACATTTCCTTGGCGTATTTGGTCTTCCTGAGTTCCGGCGCAAAGCGGCCGAAGTACAGTGCCATGTTGCCCACGTCGCGCTCCAGCATGCTGAACGCGTGGTTGTTGCCCGCGGCATCGACCGCTTGCGGCAGGTCGATGATGACCGGACCGGACGGTGCCAGCAGCACGTTGAACTCGGACAGGTCACCGTGCACCAGGCCGGCACACAGCATCAGCACGATCTGTTCGATCAGGAAGGTGTGATACTCCCGTGCCTGATCAGGCTCCAGCACCACATCGTTCAGCCGCGGCGCTGCATCGCCATATTCATCCGCCACCAGTTCCATAAGCAGCACGCCTTCCAGGAAGTCGTACGGCTTGGGAACCCGCACACCCGCGCTGGCCAGACGAAACAGGGCAGCCACTTCGGCGTTCTGCCAGGCGTCCTCCGTTTCCTTGCGCCCGAACTTCGAACCCTTGGCCATGGCACGGGCCTGTCGGCTGTTGCGTACCTTGCGACCTTCCTGATACTCGGCCGCCTGACGGAAACTGCGTTTGTTAGCCTCCTTGTAAACCTTGGCACACCGCAGCTCATTGCCACAGCGCACCACATAAACAGCTGCCTCTTTACCACTCATGAGCGGGCGCAGCACCTCGTCGACCAGACCGTCTTCGATCAGGGGTTCAATGCGTTTAGGAGTTTTCATCAGCTTTTATTGTGGGTCCTTTGTTGCCAGATACGCGATTGTTGCCGTTATACGGCAATCCTCCGCCAGCGAGTAGGGGTAGAGCCCTGTGGATTGAAAGGTTTTTTAAGCGAAAACCACGCAATCCCCCGGTTTAAAGCACCTTTCGTGCCGTACGGCCGATAAAAGATATTCCGGGACAAAACGTGTAAAACCCGAAAACGCCTCGTTAGATGCATCCGTTAGTGCGCAATAGAATCCGGCGTTACTTGAACAAATCACCGGGGGTATGACCGAACAACCCTTTGAACGCAGCGATAAACGCCGACGTCGAGTCATAACCACACGCCAGCGCGGTATGAGTGACACTGGTGCCCTCTTCCAGTGCAGAAAGTGAAGACAATAACCGTGCCCGCTGACGCCAGCCACGAAAGCTCAAGCCGGTTTCGCGCTGAAACAGGCGCATCAGGGTTTTCTCGGATGTGCCGAGACGGGCCGCCCAGTCGTGCAGGGTAATCAACCGGCCCGGCTCTTCTATCAATTCGCTGCACAACGCAAGCAGACGCGGATGACGCGGCAACGGCAGCGAAAAACCGACTTCCGGCAGTTGCGCCAACTGATCCAGGAGAACCTGCACCAACCGCGCTTCATGGCTTTCCTGCTCGGGGTAGTCCACGGGCAACAGACAGAAGCTTTTGATCAGTTCACGGGCCAGCGGCGTGACTTCCAGCACTCGGCAACGCTGCGGAACCCAGCCGGAGTCAGCCGTGCGGATGTACAGACTGCGCATTTCGGCACGCATGGAGGTCACGACTTCGTGCTCAAGCCCGGCGGGCACCCAGACACCCCATTGCGGCGGTGCAAAAAAACTGCCCTCGGCGGTGTGCACTCCCAGAACTCCGCTTATCGCGTAGGAAAACTGCACCCAGTCGTGGCGATGAGGCGGCGTCCATGAACCGGCGCTGAGGCTTTCGGCGCGAGCGTACAGTGGCCGTGGCAGACCGGACAATGCGGGTATGTGCCGCTCGCCCGCAGGATGACGCTGATCGATTTGTCCGTTAGTCGGCATCTTATGGCCTTATGTCGCAAGACGGCTGCAGAGCAACAGAGTAGCCTGCGCGCATCTTCATTTACAAAAGTTGTCCAGACTAGCCATGCAAGCACTCAAACACTTCAAGCGCGTCGCCACCGACTGGTTCCTCTGGGGCATGGTTCTGGCGACGGTGCTCGCCTACTTCTTTCCACGCTTTGGTGCCAGTGGCGGCAGCATGCATGCTGAATACGTGATCAACATCGGCGTGTTCGTGGTGTTCTTTCTGCATGGCGTGAACCTGTCCAGCGAACAGATCAAGCGAGGGCTGACCAACTGGCGTCTACACGTGATGATCCAGACGTTCACGTTCGTGGTGTTCCCGCTGATCTGGCTGGTGTGCGACAAGCTGCAGGGTTCACATGTGCCTGCATTGCTGATGCTGGGCTTTTTCTATCTGTGCGCCCTGCCCTCGACCATTTCTTCCTCGGTAGCGTTGACTGGCAGCGCAGGCGGCAATGTCCCTGCGGCGATTCTCAACGCCAGCATGTCCAGCGTCATCGGTATTTTCATCACGCCTTGGCTGGTGAGCCTGTTGGTCGGGACAGGTGCCGGCGGGATCGATCTGGGCGACACGCTGCTCGACCTGTGCGCCATGCTTCTGCTGCCGCTGGTCTTGGGCCAGTTGCTGCGACCGCTGCTGGGCAAGTTTTTCGCGCGGCACAAGAAATACACCAGCCTGATCGACAAGCTGGTCATCCTGCTGCTGGTTTATGCGGCGTTCTGCAATTCGATGATCTCCGGCATGTGGCAGAGCCAGGGCAACAGCGTGATCCTGACGGCGTTCATCGGCACCGCATTGTTACTGGCGGTGATTCTGTTGATGACCACGCGCACAGCGCGAGCGCTCAAGTTCGATCATGCCGATAAGGTCGCGGCGGTGTTCTGCGCCACCAAGAAGTCCCTTGCCGCAGGCGCACCGATGGCCGCCTTGATCTTCGGCAGCAATCCGGGCCTGGGGCTTATTCTGTTACCCATCATGATCTATCACCCGATGCAGCTGATCGTCTGCTCGATCATCGCCGAGAGCTACGCCAGTCGTCATCGCCAGCAGCTTTCGGAGGCCGCACTGGCAGACGCTCGGGCCGCCTGATCAAGATCTACATCAGCGCGTCATCGTCCAGCGTGACGCGCGCGTAAAAGATGATTGCCACGGTTGGGATCAACGCTGAATAACCCGGCCTGAGCGCAGTGCCAAAGTGCGTCAGGAGACGCTGCACCGGTGCCTGGCGAATAGCGCCCAGTAGCCCCTTGATCGCGCCGGGCGCGTTCTCGGTTTGCGCAGGTTTGAAAAACGCCGCAACGGTCAGGCGCTCGGCCAGTGCGTCGACATGCGCGGCATATACGTCCCAGCTCATTGCGCTGACACTGGCACGGGGCATTTGCACCAAAGGGTGCGCATTGTTGAACGCATGCCGAAAAAACGTCCTGAGCAGCAGTTCTTCCACTTCGACCACTGTCGCGCACTGGTGCAGCGAGTCGCTCAGGCCGTACTGCCGCGCCAGCATGCCCAGCACTCGCGTGTACGGTACGCCTCGACGCCGGGCGGCATTGATCAGAAAGTGTCCGGCAACCAACTGGAATTCGCGCACGAATGCGTAGGTGCGATCCGCTTCATTTGCCTTGAGACGCGTCCATCGACTGCTGCACAAATGTTTGATGGCCGCCTCCAGCACATAGTCCGGCGAGCGGGCCAGAACGCTGTGCAGCCAAATGTCCTGCAGGACCGGGTCGCGGGTCATTGTCGGCAAAAGGGCAACGCCGGTTTCCAGCCCTTCACAGCCGCTGAAACGGGTTGCAATCAGCACTTCCTGCAAACGTCGCCAGTAATAGTGATGGCGGTAACCCGGCATTCGCACGTTCTCGAAGTGCTCGACTGGCGTACGCCCAAGGCTCTTTTCGCCCAGATTCAGCAACAGCACGTGGTCTTCAGTCGAGTACGCATTGATCAGCCGCCCGCTGATTCTCTGCTGAAGCACTTCTGCCTCGGCAGCATTAATGCGCACCGCCGCTGCCATCAGTAATACATCACCCACCACAAGTCCATGCTCGGGCGGATGCTCCAGGTTCTTGAGCGCGCTGACCAAAAGCCGACCGCCCAATGAATGACCGATCAGATTGACCTGTTTGACGCCCGGATGATGTTCGAACAGATAGCGGTCCAGCTGTGCCAGCAATACCTTGCCCATGTCACGGGCACGGTTGCGGATACGCGCAAAATGCACAACCCGGTCTCCCGCCAGCGCTGCTGCGCCTGCCAGCGGATGCACACGTGCAGCGGCCATCAGCAGGCCACGGGAGCGGTTGTCCATCTGGGTGAAATGGCTGGAGGGCCAGAACGCCAGGATATTCACACTCTGGCGCAAGGCACCGGGAATGCTGTTGGCCAGCATGCGCCGGTCGTCCAGATCATGCCCTGACGAATAGCCGTGAATGAAAACGTTGGCGACCTCGCCCGACGTCTTGGGCAGGGTCAGAAACTTGAAGTGATTTTCCACGTTGTCCTGTCACGCATGGGCGGGTTGCACGCTCAATTTCTGACGATGAAGCGCCTGGCGATCAATATGATCAGGCGCAGGCAGAACATGATACCGGTCACTGCGATGACCCATTTGGCAACCAGCAGAAAATAGCTTTCGATGTCATCGGAAACCAACCCCACCAGCAGGCCCATTCCGCCGATCAGCAAACCGATCAGCGCAAGCCCGACATAGGGCCTCAGCCATCGGGTCCGCGAGCCCTTGTCGAACAGATAGAGCACGGTGCCGATCAGGATCAGAAGTACCGATACCCCTATAATGAGCCCCATGCCTTACCTCAACGTTACAGGCCAATAATGCCGATTGATCATCCTGCACGCTGTTTCCAGTCTTGGATATACAGCGCGGCGCAGATTGTGACGCAGAGCGTCACGAAATGCATTCCTGCGCTGATAACCTCAACTATGACTATCGTGCGACGCTCCGCGTCGGCATGCCGTTCTGGACGCTCTGCGTCCTGCCTTGAACAGGCGGCGTGGCGCGAATCTTTGACGCAGAGCGTCGAAATGCATTCCTGCGCTGGAGCCTAGGAACGATAACCTGACTATCGTCTGACTTTAACGCTCCAGAATCGCCGTAACGCCCTGCCCGCCATCTGCGCAGATAGAAATCAGTCCACGTCCGCTGCCTGCTGCGTCGAGCAGTTTGGCCAGGTTGGCGACGATACGGCCACCGGTCGCGGCAAACGGGTGACCGGCGGCCAGTGAGCTGCCCTTCACGTTCAGTTTGCTGCGGTCAATCGACCCCAACGGCGCGTCCAGCCCAAGCCGGGTCTTGCAGTAATCGGCATCTTCCCAGGCCTTGAGCGTGCACAGTACCTGAGCGGCAAAGGCCTCATGGATTTCGTAGTAATCGAAGTCCTGAAGGCTCAGGCCATTGCGTGCCAACAGGCGAGGGACCGCGTAGACAGGAGCCATCAGCAGCCCTTCTGCGCCGTTGACGAAGTCGACCGCCGCGGCCTCACCATCGCGCCAGTAAGCCAGCACCGGCAGGCCGCGCTCGCGAGCCCATTCTTCGCTGGCTAGCAACACCACCGATGCACCGTCAGTGAGCGGCGTCGAATTGCCGGCCGACAATGTACCTTTGGCGCTGCGCTCGAACGCGGGCTTGAGGCCGGCCAGCTTCTCGATCGTCAGGTCAGGGCGCAGGTTGTTGTCGCGGATCAGCCCCCTGTACGGCGTCATCAAATCATCCTGCCAGCCCTCGGCGCAGGCTGCGGCCATTTTAAGATGGCTCTCAAGCGCCAGTTGATCCTGCGCGCTACGCTCTATGCCCCAGGTCTGCGCCATCAGTTCGCAATGCTGGCCCATCGACAACCCCGTGCGCGGCTCGCCGTTGCGTGGCAGCTCCGGCTTGAGGTGATGCGGGCGTAACTGCATCAGGGCCTTGACTTTGTCGACCGGTGTCTTGCTGCGGTTGACCTGCAGCAAAATCTTGCGCAGCCCCTCGTTGACGCCTATCGGCGCATCGGACGTGGTGTCCACGCCCCCGGCGATGCCGCATTCGATCTGCCCCAGCGCGATCTTGTTGGCCACCAGCAACGCGGCTTCCAGACCGGTTCCGCACGCTTGCTGAATGTCGTACGCCGGGGTCTGCGCCGACAGTCGCGAGCCGAGCACGCATTCGCGGGTGAGGTTGAAATCTCTGGAGTGCTTGAGCACCGCGCCTGTCACCACTTCGCCCATGCGCAGCCCGTGCAGATTGAAGCGCTCGATCAGCCCCTCCAGAGCAGCGGTGAGCATGTCCTGATTGCTGGCAGTGGCGTAAGGGCCGTCGGAACGGGCAAACGGAATGCGGTTACCGCCGACGATGGCGACCCGACGAGGATGCGTCATGGAAAACTCCCTTTCTTCAAGCGAATGGATGAGCCGTGTCGATCGCAGAACAAACGTCATGCCACCGTGGTCCATTCCTTTGAACCCCGACTTCAGGAGAGTGTTCCATGCCGTCAGATCGCTATATTGATTTCGCCAATTCCGACATGGGTCGGCGACTGGTGAACGCCGTCGGTCTGCCTGCTCCCACCCACCTGGAGCGCTGGCAGGCCGGGCGTCTTCGTCCTGTCGAGGGCACCCTGCTGATCAGTGCCGGACCGCTGGGTGATCAGGTCCGGCAGTTCGCCAGCCGCCTGACAGACTCGCTTTACAGCTTCGGCAGCGACATGCCCGGTGCAACGACTTGGGTATCCAATCAGGGGCCTCGCCTGAAAGCCGTGGTCTTTGATGCCAGTCAGATCCTGCGCACCGAGCAACTCAGGCAACTTCGCGACTTCTTTCAGCCGCTGCTGCGTAACCTTGACCATTGCGCCCATGTGGTGATCCTCGGCAGAGCCCCCGAGACCCTCACCGATCCGCTGGCGGCCAGCACTCAGCAGGCCATTGAAGGCTTCAGCCGCTCGCTGGCCAAGGAAGTGCGCAACGGCGCAACGGTCAAGCTGTTGCAAGTGGATGAGGACGCACAGGATCAACTGGAAGGTGCCTTGCGCTTTTTCCTGACGCCCAAGGCTGCGTTCATTTCCGGTCAGTTCGTGCACCTCAGTGCCTGTCCGAGCAAGGTGCAGGACTGGACTCGCCCGCTGGCCGGGCGCAAGGCTGTGGTAACCGGCGCAGCACGTGGCATCGGGGCGTCGATCGCCGAGACCCTGACGCGTGACGGCGCGCACGTCATTCTGCTGGACGTGCCGCAGACCAGAAACGAACTGGAAGCATTGGCCTCAAGGCTCGGCGGTCAGGCTCTTGCGCTGGATATATGCTCGGCGGATGCTCCGGCCCAGTTGCTTGAGCACTTGCCCGACGGCGTCGACATACTGGTGCACAACGCCGGTATCACACGCGACAAGACGCTGGTCAACATGCCGGAGGATTTCTGGGACTCGGTGTTGGCGGTCAACCTCAACGCCCCGCAAGTGTTGACTCAGGTGCTTCTCGACGCAGGAGCCTTGAAGGATAACGCCAGGATTGTGCTCATGGCCTCGATCAGCGGCATTGCCGGTAATCGCGGGCAAACCAACTACACCACCAGCAAGGCCGGCCTGATCGGCTTTGCCAGGGCTATGGCTCCCGGACTCAAGTCGCGTGGCATCAGCATAAACGCCGTTGCACCGGGCTTCATCGAAACGAAAATGACCGCGCACATGCCGTTCACCTTGCGCGAGGCCGGGCGGCGCATGAGTTCACTGGGTCAGGGCGGCTCACCCCAGGACGTTGCCGAAGCAGTGGCGTGGTTCAGTCAGCCGGGCAGCGGCGCGGTGAGCGGCCAGGTTCTACGTGTATGTGGTCAAAACGTGATCGGGGCCTAAGGTCCCGCACCGAGTTCAAGGAGATGGATGATGACGGCTCACTGGCGCTACCTCAATTCCCTGCAGCCCCTGTCCAACCTGTTCATCCAGGCAGCGCTCAGGCGCAAGGTCACCGGCTCGCAGTTACCTGATCTGGGCTTGCGAAGCTGGATCACGGTCGATACCGACAAACTTGACGCGTACAACAAGGTCTGTGGGTTCGAAGAAAGCAGCCTGCTGCCGCCGACGTATCCACATGTGCTGGCCTTCCCGCTACAAATGCAGCTGATGACGTCACAGGAGTTTCCGTTTCCGTTGCTGGGGCTTATTCACCTGGCCAACTGCATTCGCACGCATCGTCCGCTCGGCGGCGTAAGCCAGTTGTATATCAGCGTTCAGGCCACCGACTTGCGTCCACATGCCAAAGGCGCGACCTTCACGTTGGTCACTCAGGCCGAGGACGGCATGGGGCTTCTTTGGGAAGAAGAAAGCACCATGCTCTGCACCGCCGTACACCTTGAAGATGCGCCTGTCATACATCCCGAGCCTGTGCCGCTGCCCGTCAGCGAACTGGACAGCTGGAGGGCCTCCGCACAGACCGGTCGCGAGTACGCCAAGGTATCGGGTGACTACAACCCGATTCACCTTAGTGCGCCCACCGCCAGGCTGTTCGGTTTCCCGCGCGCCATCGCCCATGGAATGTGGCTCAAGGCCCGTGTGCTTGCGGCGCTGGGCGAGCATTTGCCGGCCTCGAATGTCGAGATCAGCGTGCAATTCCAGAAGCCGGTGCGCCTGCCTGCCGACGTGACACTGTCCGCCAGCGCTGCCGGTTCTCATGGTCAGTTCCGTGTCGAAGGTCAGGAGGGCATCGTGCATATGGTCGGCAGTTGGCAGCCAGCAGCCGAATAACGCTCCCCGATAAAGACCTGTGACGGGAGCGCTGCTCCCTTCAACGGCTGAACAAAGCTCACAGCCCACTTGCCTGGTGCCTTGATTCCCCTGAAGCTATGCGTCTTCAGGAGAGCACGATGAACCTCGACGAGTTGACCCAACGCCTGCACCGCATTCGCGACCAGAATGACTGGAAGCCATTTCACAGCCCGAAAAATCTGGCCATGGCTGCCAGCGTGGAAATGGCCGAGCTGGTGGAAATATTCCAATGGCTGCGCGAAGACCAGTCCCGCGAACTGCCTGCCGACCAGCTGAAGCACGCAGGTCAGGAGGTCGGCGATATCGTTCTGTATTTGTTACTGCTATGCAGCGAGCTGGGGCTGGACATGGAAACCGTCGTGCGCGACAAGCTGGCAGACAGCGAGCGGAGATTTGCCAAGTGAGTGATCGTCATTTCGACCAGTTGGCGACCCGCTTTGCGGAAAAAATCTATGGGGGGGCCAAGGGTGCCATTCGCCTGGCAGTGCTGCAGGCCGACCTGACCGAAACCCTGCCCTCGCGACCGCTTCGCGTACTGGATATCGGTGCCGGGCTGGGGCACATGTCGCTGTGGCTGGCCGAACAAGGGCACCAGGTAACACTGGCCGAGCCCGCCGAGCCGATGCTCGAAGGCGCACGTCAGCGCTTTGCCGCTGCCGGACAGACGGCAACCTTCATTCAGGCCCCTTGGCAGGCGCTGCCTGAATTACTGAGCGACACTTATGATCTGGTGCTGTGCCACGCCGTGCTGGAGTGGCTGGCCGAACCGTACGCGATTCTTCCGGTGCTGCACCGGTTGACCAAAGCTGACGGATGGTTGTCACTGGCGTTTTACAACCGTGATGCGCTGATCTATCGCAACCTGCTGAAAGGTCATTTCCGCAAGATGCGCAAAAATGACATGGCCGGGGAAAAACAGAGCCTGACGCCACAGCAACCACTCGACCCTCGGGCGCTGGCGACGCAACTTGAAGGCCTCTGGCAAGTCGAAACCCGTAGCGGCGTGCGAGTGTTCCACGATTACATGCCGGTCGAGTTCCAGGCTCGGGCCGGGCTGACCGATCTACTGGAAATGGAACTGGCGCATCGGCGTCATCCCGCTTTTGCCGGGCTGGGTCGATACCTGCACTGGATATGCCGTCCGGTCTGACATTCACTGCGGAGACCACCATGAAATACCGTGCTGCCTGGTTTGCCATGCTTCTGGGGACAGGCCTGCTGGGGATTAGCGCCTGCCAGAGCGATAATCCGTATGTGGCCAGCTCGCTGCCCATGCCGCCCGCCCCACCGCAAGCGGCAAAGACACTGGACATGAGCGCCTACCCCGCGCCGCCGCGTGACTATGGCCGGTATCGGTCCTGGGGCTGGCTCAACGGCCAGTTGCCGCCCGGTACGGCGTGGGTGGACTCGGCACAGGTGGTCGAAGCGGTCAGCAATGGTCTTGATCAGCGTGGCTTGCGACCTGCTCGCGGCAATCAACCGGCAGACCTCTACGTCAGCGCCACAACCCGCCAGGAAACCCGGCTGCGTCAGGTGCGTGAGGATTACGATCCGTACTACGGCGGCGGCATGGGCTACGGCCGCTACGATGGTTACCGGCCCGGTTACGGCGGATACGCCAGCGTGCCGGTGGTGCGCACGTACCGGGAAAACGTAATGGTGGTGCAGATCAACCTGATCGACGCGCGCACCGGCCAACCGGTATGGAGCGCCAGCGCAGACGCACGCGCCAGCAATAATCTGGCAGACCGCAGTACCGCATTACGTCAGGCCGTGCAACAGGCCCTGACGGCCTACCCCCCTTCGTGACTTCGGAGAACTGCCATGTTCCGCCGTATTGTTCTGCTGTCCTGTTCCTTGCTGCTGGCTGCCTGTCAGAGCAATTCGATCAATCGCGACTTCGATGCCCAACGGGATTTCGGCGGCTATCGTAACTGGAGCTGGAAAGAACCCGCCGTTCAGTATCAGCCGGACAATGACCCTCGGCTCAAAAGCGATCTGACCGAGCAACGCATTCGCCAATCGATCAACGAACAGCTCGACCAGCGCGGCCTGCGCATGGCCGCTGCCGGTGCCCGGCCGGATGTGAAGGTTCAAGCCTGGCTGATTGTCGAAAACCGCCAGCAGACCGTCAGCACCAATTATGGTGGAGGCTGGAACCCTTGGGGCGGTTATGGCTACTGGAACGGGCCAATGAGCACCGAAACCCGTAGCGTGGACTACAAGGTCGGCACCCTGCAGATCGATATGTTCGATGGCAAGGACGGCAAGCTGGTCTGGCGTGGCAGCACCGAGCGCATCCTCAACGACAACGCCGGCAACCCGACTGAACGAGAGCAGGCCATTCGAACAACTGTGGCGAAAATCCTGGAACAGTACCCACCGCGCTGACGGGATTTGACGCTACTGCCAGACACAGCTACTTGCTCCCGCGCTAACACTTCAGCGCCCAGCCGCCCATGGTAGCAGCGCATACAGACGGGGGCGTCCGGAAATGCAGCATGCCGACGCACATGGATATGGAAGCAAAAGCCCGGACTCAAGCCTGCAGATCGCCCTGCATTTCATCGAGCAATTCCTGAATCGCATCAAGTCGTTCTTCAGGGTCGTCGATTTCCAGCAGTTCGACTTTGTCCTTCTCGGTGAACGGCAGCAGATAGGCTAGCTGGTTGGACAGTGAATATTGTCCACCGGCAGCCACTCCCATGTTCAGGGACGCCACCATCGGATGTTCGGCCAGCGCCTCCAGCAGGGCGACGAGGTCTGCGTCCTCTTCCTGCAGCGGGCGCTCCAACGGCTCTTCCAGCCACTCTACCTCGGCCACCAGCAGTTGATCGCGTTGCACTTCAGCGGCGACCACGCGGAAGCGACGCCCCCCGACAACGCGAATACCCAGCAAGCCGTTTTCCTGCTGCTGGAAATCCGTGACCAGTGCTTCGCAGCCGATCAGTGAGTAACCGCCCGGCACTGCGCCCACTTCACTACCTTCGGTGATGCACACCACGCCAAAGCCTTCCCCCTGCTTCATGCAGCGGCCGATCATGTCCAGATAGCGGGCTTCAAACAACTGCAGATCAAGCACGCACCCTGGAAACAGCACAGCGTTCAATGGAAACAGTGGCAACGTCATGGAAAAGCCTCCTTTAAATGGCCAGCGACATCGCCAACGGCAGGAACAGTGCCGTCGCAACGCCCATCAGACTCATTGCCAACGCAGCAAAAGCCCCCGATTCCTCCCCCTCCTGCAATGCTACGGATGTCCCTACCGCATGGGCGGTAAGTCCCAGCGCCATGCCGCGGGCAGCAGGATTATCAACGCCGGCCAGCGACAACAGGCCGGGGCCGAAAATGGCACCGAATACGCCAGTAATCAATACAAAAACCGCCGCCAGGGCTGCAACGCCACCGATCTGCTCGGCGACCAGCATGGCGATGGGCGAAGTCACGGACTTCGGCGCCATGGTCATCAGAATCATGTGGTCGGCACCAAACAGCACCCCGAACCCCACGCACAACCCGGTAGCAAAAACCCCGCCGACTACCAGCGTAGTCAAGACCGGCCACAACAACTGCCGGATTCGCCGCATATTCAGGTAAAGCGGGACAGCCAGCGCAACGGTCGCAGGCCCCAGCAGCGTGCTCAGAATTTCAGTGCTTTTGCGGTACTCGGTGTACTCAAGGTCACAGAACAGCACAACCCCGATCACCACCACCATCGAAACCAGCACCGGCTGCAGAAACAGCCAGCGCGTCCGTTCGTAAGCAGCCATCGCCAACTGATACGCCCCCAGAGTGATCGCGATGCCAAAAAGCGGATGGTGAATGACCGACATCCATGCACCGTGCCAGTCCATGTTCATGGTGCCTCCTGGCGGCGGGCCTGACGCCTGATGAGGGCCTGCATCAGCCAGCCGACGAAGGTCACGGAAATCATCAGCGACAGCGTCAAGGTGCCGAATATCGCCCAGAAGTCCTCGGCGATGGCCGACGCATAAACCATCACGCCAACGGCAGGCGGCACCAGCAGCAGCGGCAGATAGCGCAGCAGGCTGCTCGCGGCCATGCTGATCGGTTCGCTCACTTCACCGCGCAGCATCAGATAAGCCATTAACAGCACAAGCCCGATGATCGGCCCCGGCAATATCGACAGAAACAGATGGTTGAGCGCAGTCCCCAGCAATTGGAACAGCACCAGCCATGTCAAACCCCGTAACAACATGAGGACTCCAGCCTGTAAACGAATCCGGCGAATTATCGGCGTCATTATAAACACGCCACGCCAGAGGTCATGAGAGGGTATTCGCATTAAGGCCGTTGCTTGACCAACCGGCAACCCTCTGCTGATCTTGTGGTTCGTCCGCAGGCATTAGCCGACGCGGGCAACGGCAGTGCGATACACAACCCCATCAGACAAGGAGAGCGGCATGCCTTCCGTACCCGTCACAGAGCTCAAGCATTACATCGGCAAGGACGCAGGATGTTCGGACTGGCTGACCATCGATCAGGAGCGCATCAACCTGTTCGCCGAAGCCACAGGTGATTTCCAGTTCATTCATGTCGACCCGGTCAAAGCCGCACAGACCCCGTTCGGTGCGACTATTGCACATGGATTCCTGTCGTTGTCGCTGATTCCCAAGCTCATGGAGGGCATCATGGTATTGCCCGAAGGCTTGAAGATGGCGGTCAACTACGGGATGGACAGCGTGCGCTTTGTGCAACCGGTGCCGGTCAACTCTCGCGTACGTCTGAAGGTCCAGCTGACTGAAGTGACCGAGAAAAAACCGGGCCAATGGTTGCTCAAGGCCAACGCCACGCTGGAGATCGAAGGTCAGGAAAAACCCGCTTTTGTCGCCGAACCCTTGACCTTGTGTTTCGTGTAATACGTTTAAAACATGAAACAGTCGTAACAGACTGTTTCATCCCGCTTACTCGCTGCGGCATACTCCCCTGCGGTCGTGACCCATAACATCTGCCCCAGCAGAGCCGGGCTCGCCACTGAATCATTCTTTCGGGATCTCACATGCGCGCGCTCGCTCCATTGGCTTTGACACTCTTGATCGCAGGCTGCGGCGATGGCGAATCGATTTTGCCACCCGACGGCCGCCTGCCCGACGGCGGACGCTATCGCGGCGATCTGGTCAACGGCGTATTACAGGGCCAGGGGCGGATCGACTACCCCAACGGCAGTTGGTACGCAGGCCAGTTCGAAAACGGCCTGCGCCAAGGCCAGGGTGAGTGGCACGCCAGCAATGGCGACGTCTATAAGGGTGGTTTCGAGCAAGGCCTGTTCAACGGCCAGGGCCGGCTAACCACCCGCAATGGCGCGAGTTATGTCGGCAACTTCAAACTCGGGCTGCGCGATGGCGAAGGCACCCAGAAAGACAAGGGCGTGCTTTATCGTGGTCAGTTCAAGGCAGGCCTGTACGACGGTCCCGGCCGACTGGAACTGGAAGACGGCAGCCAGCACCAAGGCATGTTCGCCAATGGCAAGGCCAACGGCGAAGGCTCACGCAGTGACGCCAGCGGCAATCAGTACAGCGGTAACTTTGTCGACGGTCAATTGCAGGGCACCGGCAGCTTTACCAGTGCTGACGGCGATCAATATGTGGGCTATTTCCGCAACAGCCAGCTGAACGGCAAAGGTCGCTATGAAAACAGCGACGGCGACGTCTGGAGCGGTGAATTCAAGGACGGTGCCCTGACCGGCAAAGGCGAATTGATCGGTGCTGACGGCAGCCGTTATCAGGGCGACTTCGACAACTGGCGTTTCATGGGCCAGGGTCAGTTGCAACTGCCCGATGGCAGCCGCTATGTCGGTCAGTTTGCCGATGACACCTATGAGGGTGACGGTGTCCTGATCTCCCCGGATGGCAAGGAGCAGCGTGGCATCTGGGCCAACGGTCAACGGGTGCGTGACGCAAAAGGCAAGTTGCTGCCGGATGCACTTGAAGCCGGGCTGCTGGTGCAAGGCACCCTTCTGGAAAAAGCGCTGGCCGCAGTGCCTGCGTCGACGCCCGCTACCGAGCTGTACACGCTGGTCGTAGGTGGCGATGGCAAGCAAAGCGTGTTCATGCACGAGGCAGACTACGTCAGCAACCTGCTGAAATCGCGCTTTGGTGCTGTCGGGCAAGTCAGTCTGGTCAATCATCGCGACCACATGGATGACCGGCCAATGGCGACGCGCGAGACCATTACCCGTGCGGTCCAGACCCTCGCCCAACGTACCGGGCCTGAAGACCTGATATTCATTTACCTGACCAGCCACGGTACTCAGGACCATGAGCTGGTGCTTGACCAGCCACGCCTGTCGCTGGCAGACCTGCCTGCTGACGCCCTGGCTGCAGCCCTTGCGCCGCTGAAGAACCGTGACAAGATCGTGGTGATTTCAGCCTGCTATTCCGGTGGTTTCATTCCCGGTCTGAAAGATGAGCGCACGCTGATCATGACCGCCTCACGCGCCGACCGTGTGTCGTTCGGGTGCTCGGAAGAGGCTGATTTCACTTATTTCGGCGATGCACTATTCGCTAGGGCATTGGTCGAAACCGATGACCTGCAACATGCGTTCGATGAAGCAAAGGCCTATGTTGCTCAACGTGAGAGTGAAGACAGTTTCGACGCCTCCGAACCGCAAATATGGGCACCGAAAGGAGTTCTGGCGCGCTGGCAACAGTTGCGCAAAAGCCAGGCTGAACGCGCTTTGAATACGGCGTTGAACCGCACGGAAGCGAAGACCTCGACTAGCCGCTAGGCTTAGCAGTATCAAGGAGAACGATATGTACCTGACGCCGCAACACATCCTGCTCGCAGGCGCTACCGGCCTGACCGGCGAGCATTTGCTTGACCGCCTGCTCAACGAGCCGACAGTCAGCCGTGTGCTGGCCCCAACGCGCAAGCCGCTGGCAGAACATCCTCACCTTGAGAACCCGGTCGGCGAACTGAACACCCTGCTGCCGACGCTGGCGGGCCGTGTAGACATCGCGTTCTGCTGCCTGGGCACCACCATCAAGCAGGCAGGATCGCAAGAGGCCTTCAAGGCGGTCGATCTGGAGCTGGTGGTTGCGTTCGCCAAACGTGCTCGTGAGCTGGGCGCACGCCATCTGCTGGTGATCAGTGCGATTGGCGCAGACCCCAAGTCCAGTACCTTCTACAACCGCGTCAAAGGCGAGATGGAGCAGGCGTTGCGTGCGCAAGGCTGGCCGCAATTGACCGTCGCCCGCCCTTCGCTGCTGGTGGGCAGCCGCCCCGAAACCCGCTGGGTCGAGCAACTGGCAGCCCCCATCGCCAAACTGATCCCCGGCAAATATGGCGCCATTGAGGCCTGCCAGCTGGCCCGCGCCATGTGGCGCCTGGCGCTGGAAGAGCAGAACGGCGAACGTATTGTCGAGTCGGATGAACTGCGCAAGCTGGGCAAATAGGTGATGACCGCCGGGCCCGGACTATGATGGTCCCCACGCTCCGCGCTCGTCGCTATACACAAGCCCTGAAAAGTCCGGTGGACGGGGATTTCAAGCTTCTGCCCGCAGGGCGTGGTAGCGGACTTGTGTATAACGATCACCATCGATTGGTAGCGCTGGTAGTCGCTCTGGTGTCCCTCTAAAGCCCGCCTGTCGCCCGAACGCCCACCCCGGCCGCCGTCAGCAATGACAGTGGCAGCAGCAGGGTGTCGAGCAGCGCACTGCCCGGCAGGTCCAGGCCCGGGTAGGCAGGTGCTTCTGCACCGAACCGGTCAGCCGCACAGCAACCGCCCTGTAGCGCATACAGGTTAAGCCGTGTGCCGGCATACACCACTGGCGCACCGGGCTTGGCCGCATCCAGCGTGCGCGCAGTGGCACAGCCGGTCAGCGCCAGCACAAGCGAGATCGACAGCAGCTTATTCATCGCCGCCAACATGGTGCTCGCCCCAGCGCGGCAGCATGTCTTGAGGGATATTCAGCAGATTGAGAATGCGCGCAACGACGAAATCCACCAGGTCGTCTATGGTCTGCGGCTGATGATAAAAACCCGGTGAGGCAGGCAGGATAACCGCGCCCATGTTCGACAGCTTGAGCATGTTCTCCAGGTGAATGCTGGAAAAGGGTGCTTCGCGTGGCACCAGAATCAACTGGCGACGCTCTTTCAACGTAACGTCGGCGGCGCGCTCGATCAAATTGTTGCAGGCCCCGGTGGCAATTGCCGACAGCGAACCGGTAGAGCATGGCACCACCACCATCGCACTGGGCGACCCGGAGCCTGAGGCCACCGGCGACATCCAGTCGTCGCGACCATAGACCCGAATCTGCCCGGCAGACGCACCGGTGTACTCGGTCAGAAACGCCTGCATCATCATTGGCTTGGGCGGCAGACGTACATCGGTTTCGGTCGCCATCACCAACTGTGCCGCTTTGGAGATCAGGAAGTGCACTTCCCGGTCTTCACGCACCAGGCAATCCAGCAAACGCAGGCCGTATTGCGCGCCTGAAGCGCCGGTCATCGCAACCGTAACGCGCTCCGGGCCGCTCATCGCAGCGCCTCGGCCAGTTTGCCATGCAGACCGCCAAAGCCGCCGTTACTCATGATGACAATGTGCGTGCCGGGCTGCGCCTGGCTGTGAACCCTGGCGATGATTGCTTCAAGCGAATCACACACCACAGCAGGCACCTTGCCTCCAGCGACCGTAGCGCTCAGGTCCCACCCGAGACTGGGCGGGGCATACCAGACCACCTGATCCGCCTGATTCACGCTGTCCGGCAGGCCGTCGCGGTGCGCACCGAGTTTCATGGAGTTGGAGCGCGGTTCGATAACAGCGATGATCGGTGCATCGCCGACCTTCTTGCGCAGGCCATCCAGTGTGGTGGCAATGGCCGTCGGGTGATGGGCGAAGTCATCATAAATGGTGATGCCGCGTACCTCGGCGACCTTTTCCATGCGCCGCTTGACGCTCTTGAAGGCGCTAAGTGCCTGCACACCCAGCGACGGCAAGACGCCCACATGGCGCGCAGCCGCCAGCGTCGCCAGCGCGTTGGCCACGTTGTGCTGACCGGTCATGTCCCAGTCGACGGTGCCCTGAAGCTGCCCCTCGAACAGCACCTCGAAACGCGAGCCGTCTTCGCTCGACAGTCGCGCCTGCCATTGACCGTTCTGCCCCGTGGTCTGTACCGGCGTCCAGCACCCCATCTCGATAACCCGCGACAACGCTGGCTCGGTAGTCGGATGAATCACCAGACCTTCACTGGGAATGGTACGCACCAGATGATGAAACTGGCGCTCGATGGCGGGCAGATCCGGAAAGATGTCAGCGTGATCGAATTCGAGGTTGTTGAGGATCGCAGTCCGCGGGCGGTAATGAACGAACTTGGAACGTTTGTCGAAGAAGGCGCTGTCGTATTCATCGGCCTCGACGACAAAGAACGGTGTATCCCCCAGGCGCGCCGACACGGCGAAGTTCTGCGGAATGCCGCCGATCAAAAAGCCGGGGCTCATCCCCGCATGCTCAAGTACCCAGGCCAGCATGCTGCTGGTGGTGGTCTTGCCATGCGTACCAGCCACGGCCAGTACCCAGCGACCTTGCAGCACATGGTCGGCCAGCCATTGCGGCCCGGACACATACGGCAAACCTTTATTCAGGACATATTCAACCGCCGGGTTGCCACGCGAGAGCGCATTGCCTACCACGACCAGATCAGGTGCCGGGTCCAGTTGCGCAGAGTCGTAACCCTGGGTCAGCTCGATGCCCTGGGCTTGCAGTTGGGTGCTCATCGGCGGATAGACATTGGCGTCGGAACCGGTGACCCGATGCCCCAACTCTTTGGCGAGCACCGCCAGAGACCCCATGAACGTGCCGCAGATACCAAGGATATGAATATGCATGACCAACCTCTCAGAACATCTGCGCAGGTTAACGTAGGGAGGCTGAAATGGCACCCTGAGTTTGTCCGGCACATTGCGTGCGCGGGCCATTTCAATGCCCGGCAGATAAGCCTAAAGTCCTAGCCACGGCCGATTGCAAATGGCCTATTCTTGAACGCTTATTGCCAGATACCCGAAAGCAGAATCGACACAGACTCCCTCACAACAAGAACCAGGAGACATATCATGCGTTACGCTCATCCCGGTACCGAAGGCGCTATCGTCAATTTCAAGGAACGCTACGGTAACTATATCGGCGGCGAGTTCGTCGCGCCGGTCAAAGGTCAGTATTTCACCAACACCTCGCCTGTCACTGGCAAGGCTATCGCCGAATTTCCCCGTTCCACTGCCGAAGACATCGACAAGGCCCTGGATGCCGCGCACGCAGCCGCCGCAGCCTGGGGCTCGACCTCGGTGCAGGCTCGCTCGCTGGTCCTGCTGAAGATTGCCGATCGTATCGAAGCCAATCTTGAAGTCTTGGCCATTACCGAAACCTGGGACAACGGCAAGGCGATTCGCGAAACCCTCAACGCCGACATTCCGCTGGCCGCCGATCACTTCCGCTACTTCGCTGGCGTGCTGCGCGCGCAGGAAGGCAGCGCCGCCGAGATCGACGGCAACACCGTGGCCTACCACATTCATGAGCCGCTGGGCGTGGTCGGGCAGATCATTCCGTGGAATTTCCCGATTCTGATGGCGGCCTGGAAACTCGCACCGGCACTGGCTGCCGGCAACTGCATTGTGCTCAAGCCCGCCGAACAGACGCCGCTTGGGATCAGCGTCCTGATCGAGCTGATCGGCGACCTGCTGCCCGCTGGCGTACTGAACATCGTGCAGGGTTATGGGCGCGAAGCCGGCGAAGCGCTGGCCAGCAGCAAGCGTATTGCCAAAATCGCCTTCACCGGCTCGACGCCGGTCGGCTCGCATATCATGAAGCTGGCGGCGGACAATATCATCCCGTCCACCGTCGAGTTGGGCGGCAAGTCGCCGAATATCTTCTTCGAAGACATCATGAGCGCCGAACCGGAATTCATCGACAAAGCCGCCGAAGGTCTGGTGCTGGCATTCTTCAATCAGGGCGAAGTCTGCACCTGCCCATCCCGCGCGCTGGTTCAGGAGTCCATCTATCCTCAATTCATGGAAGCGGTGATGCGCAAGGTCGAAAAGATCAAGCGTGGTGACCCGCTGGACACCGACACCATGGTCGGCGCTCAGGCATCCGAGCAACAATTTGACAAGATTCTTTCGTACCTCGACATCGCCAAGGGCGAAGGTGCCGAACTGTTGACCGGTGGCAAGGTGGAGAAACTGGAGGGTAGCCTTTCCACCGGCTATTACATCCAGCCTACGCTGCTCAAAGGCAACAACAAGATGCGCGTGTTTCAAGAAGAAATCTTCGGCCCGGTGGTCAGCGTCACGACCTTCAAGGACGAGGCAGAAGCCGTCGCCATCGCCAATGATACCGAGTTCGGCCTGGGCGCAGGTCTGTGGACCCGCGACATTAACCGCGCCTACCGCGTGGGCCGGGCGATCAAGGCCGGACGCGTCTGGACCAACTGCTACCACCTGTACCCGGCGCATGCTGCATTCGGTGGTTACAAAAAATCCGGCGTCGGCCGCGAAACCCACAAAATCGCCCTGGAGCATTACCAACAGACCAAAAACCTGCTGGTGAGCTACGACACCAACCCGCTGGGGTTTTTCTAGGCAACGGCACCGCAATGATCGTCCCCACGTTATGCGTGGGGACGCATTTCTCGACCCCCTGCGTCCGATCCTGAATACGCGGTGCAACGCAGATTTGTGACGCAGAGCGTCACGAACTGCATACCAACGCGCAGCGTTGGCACGATAGCCGTCTCAAGATCTTTATCGTTCCCATGCTCCGCGTGGGAATGCCGTTCTGGACGCTCCGCGTCCGATCCTGAATGTGCGGCGCAGCGAAGATTTGGCACGGTAGTCATCTCAAAAGCATCGCGCACCAACTCCGTGCATCGTGCCTTGGCTCATCGCCCTGACGTGATGCATCCCTCCCCCAGAACCCTCTGCCTGTCCTGCAAACTCGCACTCCCGGTCGGGATGGAGTATTAATTGCTTGCATCGCTTCCCACAGTCGTTTGAACCGGGACGTCACCGGTTCGAGCGAAAGACTACGTCCGACGCAAGCAGCGCGACGTCATGGAGAATCTGTATGGCGAGCTTTTCCCATTCTGTCGGTGCGCAGACGTACCGCTTCGACAGCCTCAAAGAAGTCATGGCCAAGGCCAGCCCCGCGCGTTCCGGTGATTATCTGGCCGAGGTTGCGGCACAAAACGATGGTGAGCGTGTCGCGGCGCAGATGGCGCTGGCGAATATCCCGCTCAAGCATTTCCTTGAAGAAGCGCTGATCCCTTATGAACAGGATGAAGTCACCCGGCTGATCATCGATACCCATGACAAACCGGCATTCGCCCCGGTCAGTCATCTGACGGTCGGCGGCTTTCGGGACTGGCTGCTCAGCGAGCAGGCCGATGAATCCAGCTTGCGCGCACTGGCCCCGGGGCTGACGCCGGAAATGGCCGCCGCCGTCTCAAAAATCATGCGTGTGCAGGATCTGGTGCTGGTCGCGCAGAAGATCCGCGTCGTGACGCGCTTTCGCAACACCATGGGCCTGCGCGGTCGGCTATCGACACGCCTGCAACCCAACCACCCCACCGACGACCCGTCAGGCATTGCAGCCAGCGTGCTTGACGGTCTGCTGTATGGCAATGGCGATGCAATGATCGGCATCAACCCGGCGACCGACAGCACCTCGTCCATCGTCGCCTTGCTGGAAATGCTCGACGCGATTGTCCAGCGCTATGAAATCCCGACCCAATCCTGCGTGCTGACTCACGTCACCACGTCCATCGAGGTGATAAACCGTGGCGTACCGGTGGACCTGGTGTTCCAGTCGATTACCGGCACGGAAGCCGCCAATGCAAGCTTCGGTATCAGCCTCAAACTGCTCCAGGAAGGCTACGAAGCGGGCCTGAGCCTGAATCGCGGCACCCTCGGGCAAAACCTGATGTATTTCGAGACCGGACAAGGCAGCGCGCTGTCGGCCAACGCGCATCACGGCGTCGACCAGCAGACCTGCGAAACCCGTGCGTACGCCGTCGCCCGACATTTCAATCCGTTTCTGGTCAATACCGTGGTCGGTTTCATCGGTCCCGAGTACCTGTACAACGGCAAGCAGATCATCCGCGCCGGTCTGGAGGACCACTTCTGCGGCAAGCTGCTGGGCGTGCCGATGGGCTGTGACATCTGTTACACCAACCACGCTGAAGCCGATCAGGACGACATGGACACCCTGCTGACGCTGCTGGGGGTCGCGGGGATCAATTTCATCATGGGCATCCCTGGCTCCGACGACATCATGCTCAATTACCAGACCACCTCGTTCCACGACGCGCTGTACGCCCGACAAAGCCTGGGCTTGCGCCCTGCGCCGGAATACGAGGCCTGGCTGGAGAAAATGGGCATCTTCACCCAGGCCGACGGCCGCGTCCGCTTCGGTGACAGCCTGCCGCCCGCCTTCCGTCAGGCACTGGCGCACCTCGCATGAGTGATCAGCCCATGAACGAAATCCACGACAACACTGCGCCCGCCAATCCGTGGCTGGAACTACGCCGCCTGACCCCGGCGCGCATTGCGCTGGGTCGAACCGGCACCAGCCTGCCGACCTCCGCGCAGCTCGACTTCCAGGCAGCACACGCCCAGGCGCGCGATGCCGTGCATCTGGCCTTCGACCATGCCGCGATCCGTGCGCAACTGAACGAAAAGGGCCGTGAAACCTTGTTGCTGCACAGTGCTGCCGCCGACCGGGACAGCTATCTGCAACGTCCGGACCTGGGCCGTCGCCTGCATGAAGAGTCCGTGCAGACGTTGCGCGAGTACGCGAAGGCCCATCCGGGCGGCCTCGATCTGGCGGTCGTGATCGCCGACGGCCTTTCAGCCCTGGCGGTGCATCGACATGCCGTGCCTTTCCTGATTCGTCTGGAAGAGCAGGCCAGCGCCGAAGGCTGGTCCCTGTCGCCGGTAGTCATGGTCGAGCAAGGCCGCGTCGCCGTGGCTGACGAAGTCGGCGAACTGCTCGGCGCGAAGATGGTGGTCATCCTGATCGGCGAGCGCCCCGGTTTGAGCTCACCGGACAGTCTGGGGCTGTACTTCACCTACGCGCCCAAAGTCGGCCTGAACGATGCGCATCGCAACTGTATTTCCAACGTGCGCCTGGAAGGCTTGAGCTACGGCATGGCGGCCCATCGTTTGCTGTACCTGATGCGCGAGGCCTGCAGACGGCAGATTTCAGGGGTCAGCCTGAAGGATGAAGCCGAACTGCAGACCCTGGAATCCGAGGACTCTGCTGATCAACCGGGCAGGCAGATCGGCAATTTCCTGCTCGACGGCCCGGCTGCTCCACATTAGATTGTGCTTTCTAAAGCCGCCGGGCAGGATCACGTCACCGTCCCGGCGCACTGCATCAGCCCATAGGGAAGTTGAGGCCAACCATGCGGATCATCAAAGCAACTCTCGAACACCTGGACCTGCTCTGCCCGTTGTTCATCAAGTATCGCGAATTCTACGGCGAGTCGCCGTTCCCGGACTCATCGCGAGACTTTCTCGAAAAGCGCCTGCGGCGCGACGAGTCCGTGATTTATCTGGCGCTGGCCAAAGATGACGAGAACCGGTTGCTGGGATTTTGCCAGCTTTATCCCAGCTACTCATCGCTGTCGCTCAAGCGGGTATGGATTCTCAACGACATCTATGTTGCCGAGGACGCTCGTCGCCAACTGGTCGCCGATCACTTGATGAAACAGGCGAAAAAAATGGCCAAGGAAACGCATGCGGTCCGACTGCGCGTTTCTACCAGCAGCAATAACGAAGTTGCGCAAAAGGTCTATGAATCCATCGGATTCAAGGAAGACACGCAGTTCAAGAACTACGTGCTGCCCATCAGCCAGAACTGACCCCCGCTCGCCAGAACGCGGCAGCGAAGCCGCGTCTGCGCACAAAACAGTGCTCCCGTCGTCGCACACTCAACGCATGGCGCTTATTCCGAAGCCCCTTCTGCGCATTCTGCTTCTATAATGCCGCGCATACCGCACAGTCGTTTCTTCCGCATGCGACCCCGGACAGGGTTCTCGCCTCAGGTGCCTTAATGGAATTCAACCCGCTTGACCTTATTCTGCATCTCGACGTCTACCTTGACCTGCTGGTGACCAACTACGGCACATGGGTTTACGCAATTCTGTTTCTGGTGATTTTCTGCGAGACCGGGTTGGTGATCATGCCCTTCCTGCCGGGCGACTCGCTGTTGTTCATCGCCGGAGCCGTGGCTGCCGGGGGCGGCATGGACCCGGTACTGCTCGCCGGGCTGCTGATGCTGGCGGCGATTCTGGGCGACAGCACCAACTATGTGATCGGCCGCACTGCGGGAGAAAAGCTGTTCAGCAACCCCAAATCGCGCATCTTCCGCCGCGACTATCTCCTGCGAACCCAGGATTTCTATGAGCGCCACGGTGGCAAAACCGTCACCCTGGCGCGTTTTCTGCCGATCATCCGCACGTTTGCGCCCTTCGTGGCTGGCGTCGGCAGAATGTCCTACCCGCGCTTCGCAGGCTTCAGCGTGCTGGGCTCGGTGCTGTGGGTCGGCAGTCTGGTGACCCTGGGCTTCTTCTTCGGCAATGTACCGTTCATCAAGCAGAACCTGACCTTGTTGGTGCTGGCAATCATCCTGCTGTCGCTGGTGCCAATGATTATCGGGGTGGTGCGCAGCCGCAGCGCGCCCCCGGTAGACGCACGCTGAACCATGTGGTCATTCAGCAACTGGCGCAGGCAGCGTACGCTGGCCAGGCATCCGGTTGCCGATGAACTATGGCGGAAGGTACGTGAACGTCTGCCGATCCTTGATGGCCTGAGCAGCGGGCAGCACGCGCACCTGCGCGACGCCTGCGTGCTGTTCCTCAATGACAAACACCTCAGTGCACTGCCGGGCGTTGACCTGGATGACGAGCAGCGGCTGTTCCTCGCCGCCCAGGCGCAACTGCCACTGCTGGCCCTCGGCGAATTGAACTGGTATCAGGGCTTTCACGAGATCGTGCTGTACCCCGACGACTTCGTCAGCCCGCAACGCCATCGCGATGCGAGCGGCGTGGAGCATGAATGGGACGGCGAACACAGTGGCGAAGCGTGGCTGCAAGGCCCGGTAATTCTGGCCTGGCCGGGTGTGCTGAGCAGCGGCGAGTGGGACGGCTACAATCTGGTGATCCACGAACTGGCGCACAAGCTCGACATGCTCAACGGCGATGCCAATGGGCTACCACCCCTGCACAGCGACATGCAGGTGACTGAATGGGCCAGCGTCATGCAACGCGCGTTTGACGACCTCAACCGGCAACTGGACCAGAACCCAGAGGCGCAAACCGCCATCGACCCGTATGCCGCAGAAGACCCCGCCGAATTTTTCGCCGTGACCAGTGAATACTTCTTCAGCGCGCCCGATCTGCTGCACAGCAGTTACCCGGCAGTCTACGCACAACTGAAGGCGTTCTACCGTCAGGACACCCTGGCGCGACTGAACCTGCTGCGCCAGCAAGACACGGCTTACCGGGACAACTGACAGCGCCCAAGGCCATGCGTGGCAACCAAAACAGAATATGCCTATAATCCGGACCACTTTTTGGCGGTTCGCGCCAAAATCTGTCTGGTCAACTATGGGGGCAATGCCCAATGAGCTACAGCAAGATTCCGGCAGGCAAAGACCTTCCGAACGACATCTACGTCGCGATCGAAATCCCGGCCAACCATGCGCCGATCAAGTACGAAATCGACAAAGAAACCGATTGCCTGTTCGTTGACCGTTTCATGGCCACCCCGATGTTCTACCCGGCCAACTACGGTTTCATCCCTAACACGCTGGCTGACGACGGCGACCCGCTGGACGTGCTGGTGGTGACCCCTTACCCGGTGTCCCCGGGTTCGGTCATTCGTGCCCGTCCGGTCGGCATCCTGCACATGACTGACGACGGCGGCGGCGATGCCAAGGTTATCGCAGTACCACACGACAAGCTGTCCCAACTGTATGTCGACGTGAAAGAGTACACCGACCTGCCAGCCCTGCTGCTTGAGCAGATCAAGCACTTCTTCGAGAACTACAAGGATCTCGAAAAAGGCAAATGGGTGAAAATCGAAGGCTGGGGCAATGCTGAAGCTGCCCGCGCCGAGATCACCAAATCGGTTGCAGCGTTCAAAGGCTGATCATTGATCCGCCGTTTCAGGGCACGCCACGCCTGTGCCCTGAAACACGTTTGCCCCCTTCCCCGCTGCACCTCCCCCGCCAAGCCGCTCCCTGAAGCACACCACATCCGATTTTTTGCAGCGCGTGCGTTTAAAAATGCGCGTGGCTTTTAGGCATTCCATAAACAGTTCGTTAAAGCCCGTATAACCGGGGTAAACGGCCAGGACTTCGTTTAAACGCAAAAGCGCTATTACGGAATCTGCCTACGCGATATTCATTCCATCCGTAGTCCGGATAGCCGCCACCCCCTTGGGATAACGTCGATCTCAACACCTCGTTCATTTAAACGCTCTGGCCACGCCCGTAGACTTCGCTCCTATGAATACATCAGGTGATCGACTCCGCATCCTCCTTCGGGAGTGCCATCTCACAGCGACTGACTTTGCCGCCAACCGCAAAATCACGCCGCAACACGTCAATAACTGGTTCAAGCGCGGCGTGCCCATGGCACGAATTGACGAGGTGGCTGAGCTGCTGACCGTCAACGCTCGCTGGTTGCGCACCGGCGAAGGCCCCAAACACCCCAACGACCGCGCCAATGAGACCACCAGCGCTGATACCCGCGTCATGATTCATCAGGCGAGAAACGTGTCGCGTGGAGATGTGGAAATCCAGATCTTCATGGAGATCGAATCCACCCATGGCATCGGCAAAACCGTACTCGCCGAAGCCCCCGGCCAGAAAATCCGCCTGCCCCTGCAAGTCCTGCAGAACATGGGCATCGACCCTAAAAACTGCATGTGCGTTGCCATGGTCGGCAACAGCATGGCCGACAAAATCCAGGACGGCTCGATCCTTGGCGTCGACCGCGAACTGACCCAGGTCATCGACGGCGAAATCTACGCCCTCGAACACGGCGGCATCCTGCGCGTGCGCTACCTCTACCGCCTCCCCAATGGGGGCCTGCGCCTGCGCAGCCACAACGACGCCGAATACCCGGACGAGCTGTTCAGTGCAGAAGACATAGACCGGGAGAAAATACACATCCTGGGCTGGATATTCTGGTGGTCGACACTCAATAGCCGACGCAATGCCATGCTGCTGTTGTGAGAGGGCTCAGCGCTGGAAGGTATTCGGGCTGGGCATCGTCAGGGAATTTCAGTATTCTGTGCACCATCCAGAGCACCTGGCGCTTTTAAGCGGTGGGGTGTTTGAACGGGGCATGTGATCCGTTTGCCCTGTTGTCTATTCGCGCTTCTTCAGGAGCGCATCTGTTGAAGGCGATTGCGGTTTATCAAAAATAGACCGGAACCGCCTACGAGAAGCCGGCCACAAGCCGGCTTTTTAATGTCTAACGCTTTTTTCTTTCACAGAGGATCGGATATCCACTACCTTAAGCAGCTTCCTGCAAGATAAATCTTTGGAAGCACAAGGAAGCGTCAATGCCTATCCCTACATACGATCAGTTCAGCGGCCCATTCCGAGACTCTTCCAACCAAATCGGACAGCGCACCTCAGAAACGCCCAAGAAACTGTTTCAAATAACTCATTCCTATCAGCAACGGCTAGGCAACCTACAAAAACAGAGCTGGCTGGGCTCATAACAGCTAGGATCGCGCAGGCCTCCTCAGTAGTGCACGGCTATTGAAACTGACCGCGTTACACATTGCCTATCCACAAGCCTACCTACCCGCTCTCAGTAAATGAGCTCAACGACGTAAGCCATTAAATTCTAACCAGTTAATATGCTTAGTGGATCATGGCAGCTCATATCGCAGCATTACCACTGCCAACGCCGCATCATTTTTACCTTAAGGAGAAGTGATTTCTTGGCTCTTTGACAGGCAGACCAATATTCACATAACACTTGCAGGCCCGATGATAGCATATTAGCATCAAGACGCTCCAGCCAAGCCTCCCAAGAGGGTACTGGAGAAAAGTCAGGACTAAAGTCTGTTAGACAGATTCTTAGGTCAAGGAGACCACGATGTCGGAAGTGAAAAGCATCAAGGAGCGGTTTTTTGTCTATCACTTGACCTCTGTTGAAAATCTGGATGGGATTTTCAAAGAGGGTCTTAAGCCTCGGGCCAGCCTCACTAAATTCACTGACGTTGCAGATAACGACATAATCAAGAAGCGTAAAGCTCTTGGCCTTGATTGCTACGTGCCTTTCCATTGGTTTGCTTCCAACCCATTTGATGGGAAAGTGCAGCTCAGCAGACCCCAGTCTAAATTCGTACTGATTTCAGTCTACAGATCATTCGCTAAGCAAAACCGTTGGAAGATCATACCTCGTCATCCGCTTGCCAATGATGCTATCGAGTTACTTGACTATGACCAAGGTTTTGAAAAAATAGATTGGGATCTGATGGAATCTCGGGACTATCTGGACCCGGCATGTAAAAGTGTTTGCATGGCTGAATGCCTCTCTCCCTCTGCGGTACCTCCCCAGAATTTTTCCAGAATTTACGTCCCCAACAATGGGATGGAGGAGCTTTGTGCGGCTAAAATGCATGAGGCCAAACTCAAAATTCCTATCAGTGTGAATCCCGGAATGTTCCATAAATGAAGTACAGCAGTCTGAATCCAAAAAAAGCTCTAATTTGGCGTATCGTCCACCGCGATAACCTGCCTTGGATTCTGGACAACGGTCTTCATTGCGCCAGCTCAGACGTGCAAGCGCCGCAGTACGTGAACATCGGTAACCTTGACCTGATTGGCAAACGCCGCAATCGCGGTGTTCCTATTGCTCCAGCGGGCGTACTGTCCGACTACGTGCCCTTCTACTTCACACCTTTCTCTGTGATGATGAAAAATATCCATTCCGGCCGGAGCGTCCAGCAGCGTAGCAATGACGAGATAGTAATTCTGGTTTCAAGCCTGCCTCGCGTTGAGCAGCTTGGCCTGGCTTTCGTCTTTACCAATGCACACGCCTATCCTGACTGGACCGATTACTATAGCGAGCTGGCGAGTCTTGACCAGATCGACTGGTCTATAATCCAGAGACGAGACTTCAAGCGTGATCCTGACGATCCGCGTAAGATGGAGCGTTATCAAGCCGAAGCGCTCATTCACCATCACCTACCGATTACAGGACTCCTTGGCATCATGTGCTACGACGATGCAATGAAAGAACGCATTGAGCAAGACGTTGCCGCCAGAGGTCTGACCTTGCCTGTCCACGCGCGTCCGGGATGGTATTTCCAATGATCAGATTCACCCAAGGCAATCTGCTGAAAGCAGATACCGAAGCTCTCGTCAACACGGTGAACACCGTAGGCGTGATGGGAAAAGGCATTGCGTTGATGTTCAAGGAGCGCTTTACCGAAAACTATCGCCTCTATTCGGCGGCGTGCAAGGCTGGTGAGGTAGAGACCGGAAAGGTTCACGTAACGGCAGTCAACGAGCTGGACGGGCCACGCTGGATAGTGAATTTTCCTACCAAGCGTCACTGGCGCTCCCCCTCGCAGATGGCATGGATAACTGAAGGCTTACGGGACCTGCGCCGCTTTTTGATTGATAACCAAGTGAAATCCGTAGCAGTTCCACCTCTCGGTGCTGGTAATGGCGGTTTGAAATGGGTAGAGGTCCGTGAGCAGATTGTTGATGTCTTGAGTGATCTGGATGTGGATGTACTTGTCTTTGAACCCACCGATCAATATCTGAATGTAGCGAAGCACAGCGGTGTCGAGAAGCTGACGCCTGCACGTGCACTCATCGCCGAACTCGTTCGGCGTTACTGGGTTTTGGGCATGGAATGTAGCCTGCTTGAAATTCAGAAGCTCGCTTGGTTTCTGGAGCGTTCGATAGAACAATTGCCAAGCGCAAAGAACCCCTTGGATCTCAAATTTGTAGCCCACAAATATGGGCCATACGCCAATCGCCTTGAGCATCTACTCGACAATCTCGATGGCAGCTACCTGCATTGCGATAAACGCATCAGCGACGCAGGTATTAACGACGTGATCTGGTTTGACGAGGGCCGTAAGGCTTTTCTGCAAACCTATCTGAAAACAGAGGCCAAGGAATATTCCCAAGCTCTGGAGCGTACCGCAGAGCTGATTGACGGCTTTGAGTCGCCTTTCGGTATGGAGTTGTTGGCGACGGTTGACTGGTTATTGAGTAAGTCGGGAGTTTCTCCAACGGTTCCGGCAGTGCGTGAAGCATTGAAAAATTGGGATGGAGGCGCAGGTGCGGCGGCTCGGAAAAGCAGGCTGTTCGATGATCAAGCTCTCGGCATTGCGTTAAAGCGGTTGACTGCTAGCAATCTCAGTCCAGAGATAGCCGTCCCCTAGGTCTCATCTACGCTCTGTTTTGACTATCAAAATAGTAGCCCGCTGCGAAGACAACGCTCATTTCAACCGGTCGGTTCGTGACGTTTTTCCCCAGCGTGCTGCAGCAGAGCAAAACAGTCTGCTAGGCATAGCTATCGCGTTCGACGGCGCTGTTCAGTTTGGTCATCAGCTCGCTGACCAAATCGAAGATCCAGGCAATGCGGCGCAAAAGAAGTGCGGGTATTTGGGATTGATGGTTGACCAGCCCCTCAGGTTCGGGAATAAATCTTTGAGATGTCGCGCTCGGCGCTCAATCACTTTCCCTCCCCCAACCGCCTCCGCCGCGCCACCAATGCCCGGCGCAGGGAAACATCCGCGTACTCCATAAACAGCGTTGCCAATCGATTCAGCGCTGCCTCTTCCTCTTCACCGCCCACGACTGAATCGAAGCCGAGCGCACGCTTGTTCTGTTCGGGCAGTTCTTCCCAGCTGGTCATGAGATAGGCGTACATCGCGCTGACGATTTGGGGGCTAGTCGAGGGCTTGGGTTTTGGGGATGCCTTGGCTATAACACCTATCCGCAAACGCAGGCGCTGGAGAGCGCTACATTTTTTGCACATCGGCAGGTACCTTGAAGCATGACGCCGTTGCGATGATCCGCAGGCTTTGTGACGACTCATGAAACATCTACTCCTTTGCTGTGGCAGCGACTCATCCTTGTAAAGCGCACTCGGCATAATGAACGCTATAGCGTGTAGCGCTATAACATGCATTCAAGCGAAATCCCTTCCTTTTGTAAAGGGGGTGCGCCATGGATCTGAGCAACGCAATCGGAGCAGCACTGAAAGAAGCGCGCGAAGCGAAGGGTCTTACGCAGGAGGATTTTGTCGGGGTCAGCGGCAGGACGTATCTGTCCGAGATCGAACGCGGGTTGAAGAGTCCGACGCTTGAGAAGCTGGACCAGCTCGCGACCAGGATCGGAATTCATCCGCTTGAGCTGCTGGTCTCGTGCTATGCCAAGCAGGCTTCGATGAGTCAGCAAGCTCTAATGGATATGCTAAATGAACGCTTGCGTAACGCGTGACGTATTTCCACACCGGCCCACGCCCCCCATCAAACCCGATACGACTCCGCATGCCCTACTTTTCTCAGCGTGCGCCAGTACGAACGAATGCGCTTGGCAAGCGCCGGCGAGGTGCTGAACAGTACGATGGTCGCAAAGGACACCCACCAGCCGGGACGCAGGCAGGTCAGCAGGTATTGATTGAGCCAGATGCGCGCTATTCTCAGTCTGTAGCGCCTTGTATCGAGACGCTGCAACTGCTCTATATCAGAGGCTTTGTAGAGCGTCTTCAAGACGTGGCGGCTTGCCAAAAAGCGTTCGGGAAAATCGATACCAGCTTCATGATGGTTCAGCACCCTGAAGTTGCACCTCAAGACGTTATCCCACAGTTTCAGATTGCTCAGCCCCACCTGGCAGGGCCGTGCGAGCCGGGCGTCAATGCCGCTCCTGCGCATGACGCCAAGCATAAGTGCCTGCTCCGCCACCATGCGAGCGGACGTATAGCCGATGAAGTTTCCAAATGGGTTGCGAGACGGCCTTTTGTTGAAAAGCGCGTCCCTTTCGAACAACGGTTGACCCCACATGGCGAGCATGGCTTCGCGGGTGCCGAATTGAACAAGGTCCGATATGTGGAACAACATCGGTAACCGCTCAGGATCACGAATATAAAGCGTCGTGGTAGTGATGGGCGTGTCGAACAGCTGTGTTTCGCCTGGCTCGGTATCATCAGATCGACCTATGACAGCCAGTGCAGCGCTGGTCAGGTTGTGATCGGCGCGCATTTTCAGGACATAGGGCCTTGAAGCGCTCTGAATACCGCATAACGTTGATCGCAGCATGCGATTGATGTTGATCTGATTACCGGCGTCGTCGACAAAGGTGCCCGGATCATCCGACAGGATCAGCTGATCCGCCTCAACCGCAGATATATCTTCATGACGCCAGGTCGAAACGATGATTTCGGCATGTGGCAGGTGCGCTCGGATCGATGTGATGCAGGCGAAGATATTCCGTTTGGAACTCAGGTTGCGGCACAGAGGGCCCTGAATAACCACGCTGATTTTTCTGGAATCAACGACCACAAGATGAGGCATGTTGTTAACCTTGTAATGAGAAGCGCCTGCTACTGACGGCCAGTGGCAGATCAGTCAGTGGGATCTCGCAACACGCCGAAAGACGCGCAGAACAACATGCCTCACTCGACGTAATACGCCGGCCAGCAATGGAATACTCATCAGCACACTCTCAAGACGAATAACCATGAACAGCCTGCCGATCTGAACAGAACGGGCTGAGGCTGTTGTGCTTGCCGGCAAATTGTTGAACGACGTATTGAAGGTTCGCGAATAAATACCCAGATACATGGCGGGCACCCTGATCACCAGGTTTCGCTTTCGAAGCCTGACGCTCAAATAGTTGTAGCGAGCAATTTTCCGGATGAAGTCCATACAGATGGTCGAGTCATGCTGGCCAAAATCAATCAGTACCCAGTCGCTTTCGACTTTATCCATGTGCTGGGCAATTCTGTGCGCCGCAATACCGCTCAGACAATTGTCGTGAAGAAAATCATCCAGGCTGAACAGAGCGTGTTCAGTCGATGACTCGCTGACGGGTAGTTCGTTCAGGTTGTAGCGGTCATCAATCACGAGTATGGGAACGGTCTTTCTGGGCTCGTGCCGAATGCGCGCCAGCTGACAGATCAACTGATGGCTGGGGGTGCCGGGGCTCGAATGAGAAACGACGAATACTTTCACTTCGCCCCCTTGCTGCAGGACATGAAGGGAGTCGAATTGTAGATGGCCCTTACCGCAGCCCACAGGCTTTCAAAATAGAAACTTTTCCCGTTATTCCGATAGGCGCGAACAGCTGAAATCAAAACGCCAGGGAGCGACAGAAGGTTGTGGTGAAAGTAATCATCCTGCTGGCGAAAAAACCAGGTCTGCGTACCGCGTTGACGCAACATGTTGCGCACCTCGCAGCTCTCGGTGATCAGTGTGCGTTTGGCCAGCAAAGGCTCTGTGAGGAAGCGATTGACCAAAAACTCCTTACGCATACACGGTAGCTGGTCAAGCAGCACAAGCCTCTCGAAGTCGCCGATAAACTCTCTGACCGTCTCACTGTCGTTTTTGAACGCGGACTGCTGCACCACGGTATCGATCAGTTCGACCCAGGCTCGAACAGAAAGGTGATGAAGACCGGTTGGAATAACCACCGCAGACGGGTTGGCCAGGTATTTGTCAGCGAATTGCCGCAATCTGGCCAGTGCAGTATCGGCAGACAGATTCAAAAGAGGTTTCTTTTCCAGCAGAGACACATAACAAGCCCCGGATATCTCAAGACATCCGTTAACTGATTCGACGGGAGCCTTGCCGCCCAGTAGTGCCCGGGAAGTCACTGACTGAGTGATACCGAAAGGGTTGATGCGGTTTGGAATGCCCGCCCTGGAAGCTCGTAGTGCATGCTCTATGTCTTCGTATTCGACCCAGTGGAGAGACTCGTCCAGAGGACAGGCATTCCACACGTCCTTGCGGCAAATATAGAGGCTGCCTGTCGGGTAACTGGCGTCGTTGTTGTAGCGCATCGGGCTGGCGTAACAGAATCCGGTCAGGTCTACGTCCGGGAATACTGACGGCGCAATGGACAGAGCCTTACCGTTGGTGCGATGCAGCCCTTGGAGTCCCTGAGCAACCTCTGCCATGGCCATGCCGTAATCGGAATAGCGGCGCGGGTGCATGCTGATTCGATTATCGAAGAACATGCTTTGCAATGTCATCAACGGATAGCGCGGGCCAAAGCGGCGGACAACTTCCCCGAAGTGTTTTGGCAAAAAGACACGGTCATGCAGGATCACCAGATTGCTGTGTCTGGCCTCCAGAGCGAGGCGATTTTTCTTTTTGCCTATCTGCACGGGCGGAGCAGTAATGTCCTCCCCCACGATACGGACCTTGTCGAAATAGGCGAAGTTACTTCCCGGGGTACCGCACAGCAGTATTTCCTTGTGCAGGATGTCAATTTCCAGAATGCGCTTCACGGCGGCATTGAGAACGGTAGCGTCGCCTGGGCCGACGGGAATGCCGAAGGTCCAGCTATCGAGATCGTCGTTCGACTCCGCCGTCAGCCTGGATACTTTCGTGTAAGTGACGGAGTTGGCCGAGCGCGCAATGACCTTGAGCGATCCCGTAAAATATTCACGATCCAGATAGCAATCGATAGGCGTGTCTTCGATAACCGTGATTTTTTCGCCAACATTCAGAAAGTGGGCACCGTCCCATAGCAACAGAGGGGCCAGCGGTGAATCGCTCTGGACGCCATAAAAACAGTAGCCACCCGCCCCATACATGCACAATGGACGCTGTGCGGCATGCAGTTTCCTGATAACCCGTTCAGGCTTGCGGAACGGATGCGCTCGGAATGAGATGAGGCTGGAACACTCATGGGACAACATTAGCCCCAACGGGAGGCTGCGCAGACTGCTCGTCGATAGGTAACCAAGAGCAGGATGGTGCTGGAGAAGGGTGGTTTTCATCAGACGACGTACTTGTCGGCAAGCGCGCCCGGCACCTTCACCACGACAGTGGTCGCATCGGTAAGCGCTTCGAACGCCGTGATATCGCCCGGCTCCAGAATGATGATGTCACCTGCATTCCAGATCTGATCCCGCATGTTGACGGATCCGGAGATGAGTACGGTTATCTCGGTGGCAACCTTGTGGTAATGGGCAACCTCCCTATCGCCCGCCTTGTAAGTCTTGACCCCGACCTCACAGGAACCGGTCTTGAACGCAGCAGGTTCGAAGCCACCCACGAACCAGCCTTTGACCATGTCTTCCAGCCGTGCCGTTTTCATCGAACGTCTCCTGCTTCGAAAACGTGAAGCTGGCTATTGGTTTTCAGCGGTCGGTACTGGCCCGGTTCGATCCGGTAGGCACCAATTTTTTTCTGTAACAGCACCAGTTCATTGAGGGCCGGCGCTATGTAGAAGTTGTCATTGACCCTGGCATCCTTGCGAATCATCTCTTTCGCCGCGGCTACGAACAGCGAGCCGGATCTGAACCAGTACACGCCGGCAATCGCATGGGGGCTGATCGGGTTTTTCTCGGCAGCTTCAATCACGCGTCGGTCGCTATCCAGACGCACGAATGAATAACGAGGGTGCAGTGAGCTGAAGATAACGACTCCGGCATCTTCATCGTTTTCCCGAAACGAACGCACCACCTCCCGCAGCTCTATATCCAGAAAATCACTGACACTGAGAATCAACAGCTCATCATCGTTATCGATTTGTCCGCTCGCCAGAAGCGCTGTGCAGGCGGCGCCCCGGGTGATGTTGTGAACAGGCAGAACGCTGGCCGAAGGGTGCATCTGCTGGAGCATGTTACGGAGGTGCAACCGGGTGACATCGTTGCTCGAGAATGTGCAGATCATCCTGCGCGGCTCAAGCGCGGCACAGTTGTCTATCAGCGTATGAATCAGAGGCTTGCCGTTGCACTCGCACAGGTATTCCGGGTACTCGCCATCGTCGGGCGACGTCTCCCCTTTCTTGCCTGCCAGGAGAATGATGTTCAATGCGCTCACAGGCCAGCCACCTTGTCGAAGTTGATCGATTGGACCTTGCCAAGGATGTTATGGAGGTTTACCTCACAGGTTTCAGCCACGACCAGAACATGGGCCCCGGAGTCTCTGGCAGCCTTGATGCCATTCTCGTTATCTTCGACGATCAGGCATTCTTCGGGCTCAAGACCCAGTTGCATGATGGCCTTGGTGTAAATATCGGGGGCTGGCTTGGCATGCCTGACATCTTCGTTGGAGAGCTGCAGATCGAGGTATTGCCCCAGGTCTGCCCTGTTCATCATGACCTCCACGGTGTTGCGAATGGAGTTGGATGCAACCGCCAGCTTGTAACCCAGTGCTTTCAGCGATGACAACGCGTACTGATGCACAAACGTCGGTTTGCACTGGGCGTAGACAATCTCCATGGTGTACTGCTGCTTCATCTGGTTTATGAACGCGTGCAACGCCACCGGCAGGTCGCGCTCGATACTCAGCATGTCAAGCTTGCGCGAGGTGGGCAGGCCGTCGTAGGCAGTGAGGTGTTCATGACGACTGATGTTGTAACCGAACAGGCTGAGGGCTTTGTTCAGTGCATCGTAATGCCATTCCTTGGCTTCGATGAGGACGCCGTCCATATCGAAAATCACTGCCTTGATCATGATTGCCTCACTTGAAGAAAGTGGCTGCGTCTGCGGGAATATCAGTGCACAGCGTCAAACTGTCCTGCAGCCTGAAGTCGAGCAATTGCTGCCAAAGTCTGCGGTGGTCACGCCCGTGCAACTCGGGTGACACCACACAAACCTGCTTGCCCTGCAACAGGAGATCGCCAATGACCTGATTGGAGAACCACTCCCCCTCGAAACCGTCAACCCAGATGCCTGCTGCCTGTTCAATCCAGGCTGGCGACGGTTCAACTTCACTGAGACGGGTGTAAGTGATGACGTTCGCGTGGAGGTAACTGCGCATGTCCGGTACGGCCATGTCGAAGGCAAACCAGTTGGTATGGCCGTATCGGGCGAAGCTTCTAACAAGCGCCTGGGCCATGCCGTCGGCCTTGATGTTGACGGCCAGCGGCAGGTTGCGACCCGCCATGATGTCGAGCAGACCATCAAGCGTCAGCTCACCGCCAACCGGCATGTCGTGAGAAATAACCAGTTGACCTGCCACATCACGAACGTCGGTTTCCGTGCCGAAACCGAGGTCGAATGAACGATGAAATGCCTGAGGTAAATTGCGCTCGGGCTTTTGCAGCCAATAGCCGCGGTGGCTGATGATCTGCATCTCAGGCCTCTCTTCCCAAGGCTGCCTGCCTGCTGAGCGGCAACGACAGGAACCGATCAAGGTCCGCCGGTATACCCAGCCCGTACATGCCGTGACCCTCTGCACCGATACTGTAATGAATGACCTTCGCACCCTGCCCGATGAGTTCGTTGTAAGCCGGTGCAATATAGAACTCGCCATTGACGCGAAGATCTTTCATGACCATCGCCTCGATGGACGAGATCAACTGGCCTGCGCTGCGAAAGTTGTAGATGCCGACAGTCGCTTCATCGGAGATAACCTGCTTTTCCACCACTTGATTGATAACGCCTTCTGCACTGAAGCCCACAAATGACCACTTTGGATCGCTGGCTTTCATCGTCATGATCAAGCCTTCTGCGTCATGCTCGTTCATTGCCTGCAGGTAGGCGTTGATGTCCGCGTCGACATACTGATCACTGTTGGCAATCATCACTTGCTGGTTATCGTCGAGCAGATGCCGTGCGGCATACACGGAGCACGCAGCACCACCTGTCAGCCCATCAAGCTCGACAATGTCGCAGCCAGGCGCCCAAGTGGAGAGTTTTTCCCTGAGGTCATAGTGGGCGACCTGTTGAGCCTGGCAGATAAAGATGAACCTGTGCGGGCAACGCGGCGTCAGGTTGTCGATCACGATCTTGATCATCGGCACCCCATGCACAGGGATCAACGGCTTTGGGTCGGTGTAACCCGCCACTGCAAAACGGCTCCCGGCCCCGGCCATCGGAACGATAATTTGCAGCATGGAAATACCTTTATGAGTGGGTGATTGCAAAGTGGGCAGGACGCTTGACGTTACAGTGCAATGAATCAGTAATAACCGTGCTCAGTCATCCGGCCGTGCTCAAGCGTCAGATAGCGCTGGCAAAACTCTTTGCCCTCTTCTACTGCGTGAGTAACAAGAATCAAGGCCATGCCGTCATCCTGCATCGTGCGGATTCGTTCGTGGCACTTGTGTTTGAACGCCTCGTCCCCTACGGCAAGTACCTCGTCCGCCAGCAAGACCTGTGGTTCAACGTGAACCGCTACTGAAAACCCCAACCTCATGTACATACCCGATGAATAGTTCTTTACCGGTATGTCGATGAAATCCCCCAGGTCGGAAAAGTCGACGATGTCGTTGAAGCGCGAACGCACTTCCTTGTTACTCAGCCCGAACAGGCTGGCATTGAGATAGATGTTTTCCTCCCCCGTCAGCTCAGGGTGGAAACCCACCCCGATTTCGATCAAAGGAGCCACACGCCCTACGGTGGTGAGGCGTCCGCTGGTGGGAACAAGAATGCGCGAAACCAGCTGCAACAGCGTGCTTTTGCCTGAGCCGTTATGCCCCACCAGTGCGAGCGAATCGCCTTTGTGCAAGCTGAACGATACGTCGCTGACCGCCGTGAATGTTTCTGCACGCTCACGGTATTGAGCGTCAAACAACCCCAGAAACTTCTTCTTCAAGCCGCCCCTGTTGTGGCGAAGAACAAACTGCTTGGTAAGGTTTTCGGCCTTGATGACAACACGGCTCATAAATACTCCACCACGTTGTCCACTTTCCTGAACAGAGCGAGCCCGGCAAACAGCGAGGCAGCCCCCATTGACACGCAAAGCAGCAGGTCACGGGTGTCTGGAACGACACCGGCATGCAGGATGCTGCTGAAGCTGTTGAAATACAGCGCGATCGGGTTATAGGCCGCTATGCTGGCGACACCTTCGGGCAGCGAAGAGGTGACCCACACTATTGGCGTCAACCAGAACAGTAAAGGCAGAAACACGTCGATGAAATGTTTGGCATCCCTTACCGTCACCTGGATGACACTGAGTGCCAGACCGACACCCATGATCAATGCCATGAACGCGATCAGGACAATGGGATAAAACAACAACGCGCGTGAAAATATGCCGCCGAGCATGGCAAATAACGCGCCATACACGAGCATGCAGCCTGCCCAGAAAACAATAATCGCAAGAGCTCCGGAAATGGGCAGCAACAGACGGGGAAAGCGCAACTTCCGAATAAGGTTCCCGTTATTGATGAGCCACTCGCCACTTTGTGAAACGATTTGCGCAAGAAGCATCCAGTGGACGATGCCTGTCACCAGATGAAGCGCAAAGCGGTCCTGACTGCTGGGAAGAATGTAGGTGAAAACCGTGTAATAGGTAAGCGTGACAACCAGGGGATTTCCCAATGACCATACGAAGCCCAGCGTCGCCCCCATGTAACGGATTTTTATTTCCTTGGAGACCAGATTGATGATCAGGTCACGCCACTTCATAACGCCTGGACTGCAAGACGACGGCATACGATATCCAGCTATTAACAGGTAAACCAGAGAGAACGACTTTGACAATCAAGTTTATAAATGGATAACCTTGAGGCCCGCGCTGTGGGCACATGTTCTCTTCTTTTACCGACCTACAGCTATAGGACGACGCCTTAGTTGATGTGGGAATATTCCACAAGCTACCAGCGGCAACCTGATTCCTCTTCGCTGCCTCGCTATGCCTGCTCAGAATCGCAAGGCACTTCCATCTGCTCACGTTGATCTATAACGTCAAGGGTCATTCGCAATGCGATCGACCCGGCGATCACTCTTGAACAGGCGAGGCTCCTCATGACCCAGACTACTTACACTCCACCGAAGGTATGGCAGCAGGACACACAGGCGGGCGGTACGTTCGCCAGCATCAACCGGCCCGTCGCCGGTCCCACGCATGACAAGGTGCTGCCTGTCGGCAAGCACCCGCTGCAGCTTTACTCACTGGCCACCCCCAACGGGGTGAAAGTCACGATCATGCTGGAAGAGCTGCTGGCGCTGGGGCACAGCGGGGCGGAATACGATGCCTGGCTGATCCGCATTTCCGAGGGCGAGCAGTTCTCCAGCGGTTTTGTCGATATCAATCCCAATTCCAAGATCCCCGCGCTGCTGGACCGAAGTCACGAGACACCTGTCCGGGTATTCGAGTCCGGTTCGATCCTGCTGTACCTGGCGGAGAAGTTTTCCAGTTTCCTGCCCGCCGACCTGGCAGGCCGCACTGAAACGCTTAACTGGTTGTTCTGGCAGATGGGTGCTGCGCCTTATCTGGGCGGCGGGTTCGGGCATTTCTATGCCTATGCGCCGGAGAAACTCGAATACCCCATCAACCGGTTCGCGATGGAGGCCAAGCGTCAACTCGATGTGCTGGACCGTCGTCTTGCAGAACACCGCTATCTGGCCGGCGACACCTACACGATTGCCGATATTGCCGTGTGGCCATGGTATGGCGCACTGGTGCGCAACAAGGTGTATTCGGCAGCCGAATTTCTCTCGGTACACGAATACCCGAACCTGATTCGCTGGACAGAAGAAATCGCCGCACGCCCTGCCGTTATCAAAGGCCAGAAGGTCAATCGCACCTGGGGCGAAGAGTCGGATCAGGTTCCGGAACGGCATGATGCGTCCGACCTGGATAAATAAGGCGCAAGTCAAGACCTGCGCAAACAGAAACCTGATGCTACAAAACCACAGAAGATTCTGGATCGGACAGGCCTGATCCGGACGTAAAGTAGCCGTCCTCAGCCACTGCCCAAGGACGCACTCTTATGAGCCGGACAACTGCCCTTCCAGCCTTTCGCTCGCAACCGACCGCCGGATTGCCACGCAGTGGAGTACTTTCAGCATGAGTACTCCCAGCGCGCCGCATACGTCTGTAACTGATCGCTTCGACGAAGTGCTCGCAATGATCAAGGGCGCTCGACAGCAAGCCGCCCAAGCGGTCAATACGCAGCTGATCGAGCTTTACTGGCAAGTAGGCGCTTACATCAGCCGCAAGATTGAAAACGCCTAGTGGGGTGACGCAGTGGTCAACCAGCTTGCCGAACACCTGGCCACAACCCAGCCAGGGCTACGCGGGTTTACGCGCAGCAACCTGTTTCGCATGCGTCAGTTCTATGAGATTTATCGCGCCGAAGAGAAAGTCGCACCACTGGCGCGACAATTATCCTGGTCCCATAACCTGATCATTTTCAGCCAGAGCAAACGGCCCGAAGAGCGCGAGTTCTACTTGAAAATGGCGACTCAGGAAAGGTGGTCAAAACGCGAGCTGGAACGCCAATTCAAAAACGCCCTGTTCGAACGCGTTGTCACCCAGCCCGCCAAAGCCTCGGCGATGCTCAAGGAAACCCGACCGGACGCACTGGATGTGTTCCGTGATGCCTACATGGTGGAATTTCTGGAGCTGCCGTCGGGGCACGCAGAAGCGGACCTGCATGGCGGCTTGCTGCAACGTCTGAAGGATTTTCTGATCGAACTGGGTCGCGACTTCTGCTTTGTCGGCTCAGAGTACGCGCTGCAGATCGGCGGACAGGATTTTGCGCTGGACCTGCTGTTTTTCCATCGTGGCCTCAACTGCCTTGTTGCCATTGAACTCAAGGTCGGCCGCTTTCAGCCGGAATACCTCGGCAAACTGGACTTCTATCTGGAAGCCCTGGACCGGAATGTACGCAAGCCCCATGAGAACCCCGCCATCGGCGTTTTACTCTGCGCCAGCAAAAACGATGAAGTGGTCGAGTACGCTCTGAACCGCTCGCTTTCACCCGCATTGATTGCCGAGTACCAGACCCGACTGCCGGACAGGCAGTTATTGCAAGCGAAACTGCATGAGTTCTACGCGAGCGCCGCCCTGAACGAACAGTGATACCTGTCAGACGCACAGATGCATTACGCTTGCAGGCACCTGAACGGCAGCCTGAATACCCTTCACTTCCCGGAGCCTCCAATGCCGCAAGACAAAGACCCTCGCGCCCACACTGCCCTGTCGCAACGCGGCCGTAGCGCCAGCAGCGGGCCGGGGCTTGCGGTCAATCCGCCGATCGTGCGCCTCAGTACGGTGCTGTTCGACAGCCTTGAGAGCTTGCGACAAGCGGAAATTCGTACCGCAGGGCCAGAGCGCTCGCTGACCTACGGCGCGAATGGCAACCCGACGGCGTTTGCCTTGCAGGACCTGATATCGGAGCTTGAAGCCGCGTACGGCACCTGCCTCTACCCGACCGGGCTGGCGGCAGTGGCGCAGATGTTCCAATCGTTTCTGCGCCCGGGCGATCATGTGCTGATAACCGAGTCGGTCTACGGTCCCGTTCGGCGTCTGGCAAGAACGATGCTTTCGGCCTTCGATATCCAGTTTGATTTCTATGCGGCCGACGGCAGCAATGTGCAATCACTGATCAAGGCCAATACACGGATGATCTATGCCGAAGTCCCGGGCTCACTGACATTCGACATGTGTGACCTGCCAGCCCTGTCACGGATATGCAGGGCCAGAAATCTGCTGCTGGCTGTGGATAACTCATGGGGCTCGGGGGTGCTGTACAAGCCGTTGGAACTGGGCGCGGACATTTCGCTGATGGCCCTGACCAAATACGTGGCCGGGCATTCCGACGTCATGATGGGCAGCGTCAGCACCACTGAGGCGCACTGGAAAACCCTCAGTAGCATGAACACCGCGGTGGGTAATACCGTCAGTCCCGACGATGCTTACCTCGTGCTGCGCGGTGCCCGCAGCCTGGCAGCGCGCATGGCCATGCATGAGCGCCACGCAATGCAGGTCGCGCGATGGTTGCAGGACCAGCCTCAGGTAGCCCGTGTGCTGTATCCCGCATTACCGGACGATCCCGGGCACGCTATCTGGAAGCGCGATTTCCACGGCTGCAACGGTTTGCTCAGCTTCGAGTTCAAAACGCTTGACCGGCAGGTGTCGGACCGTTTTACAGGCGCCTTGAAACTGTTCGGGATCGGTTACTCCTGGGGCGGTTTCGAAAGCCTGATCACTGAGGTCGAGCAGTATGGTCCTGACAAGGGCGTTGGCCCGATGCTGCGGCTGCAGATTGGCCTGGAAAGCCCGGAAGATCTGATCGCTGACCTGCAGAACGGGTTTGCGGCAGGCTGACCGCGACGGTCGCTCACAGAGCGCGGGTCTGTCGCCGTAATTTGCCCAGACGCCATCGCTCTGCTAGTGTCGCGCGGTTTAACCTCTACCGGAAATGCCCTCATGGCCCGCAAGAAAGCTGCACTGGATTTCGAACAGTCACTCGCTGACCTGCAAGCGCTGGTAGAGCGGCTGGAAAATGGCGAGTTGTCGCTGGAAGACTCCCTGACCGCCTTCGAGCAAGGTGTACGCCTGACCCGCGACTGCCAGAGCGCCCTCACCCACGCCGAGCAGAAGGTCCAGGTACTGCTGGAGCGCGATGGCGAACTGAGCGAAGAGCCGTTCGACGATGCGGAACTTCCCGAATGATCGCGAGCTATCAAGCGCAAAGCCAGACCCGCGTCAACGCAGCACTCGAAGAACTTTTTCAGGCACCGGGTCCTGAACTGAACCGCCTTTACGAGGCCATGCGCTACAGCGTGATGAATGGCGGCAAGCGTGTGCGCCCTTTGTTGGCGTACGCGGCATGCGAAGCGCTCGGCGGCGTGGCCGAGGATGCCAACGGTGCCGCTTGCGCCGTTGAACTGATCCATGCCTATTCGCTGGTACACGACGATTTGCCGGCAATGGACGATGACGATCTGCGTCGCGGCCAGCCGACCACGCACAAGGCTTTTGATGAAGCCTGTGCCATCCTCGCAGGCGACGGCCTGCAAAGCCTTGCATTCACCGCGCTGCTCGCGCCACACCTGACGTCACGCGATGCCGAAACGCGTCTGCAGATGGTCGGCACCCTTGCGGCCGCTGCCGGACCGGCAGGAATGGTCGGCGGGCAGGCCATCGACCTGGGCTCAGTGGGGCTGAAGCTCGATCAGGCCGCGCTGGAGTATATGCACCGGCACAAGACCGGCGCGTTGATCGAAGCCAGCGTCCGGCTTGGCGCGCTGGCCAGCGGTCAGGCCGATCAGGTACGCCTCGATGCCCTGCAAGTCTATGCCCGCGCGATCGGTCTGGCCTTTCAGGTTCAGGACGACATTCTCGATGTCGAAAGCGATACTGCAACGCTCGGCAAGCGCCAAGGTGCCGACATCGCTCGTGACAAGCCGACCTACCCGGCGCTGCTGGGCCTGGAAACCGCCAAGAGCTACGCACTGGAGCTGCGCGATCAGGCGCTGCATGCACTGAGCTCTTTCGATGCCGCCGCAGAGCCATTGCGCGAGCTGGCACGCTACATCGTCGAACGCCGTCACTGATCATCGTCAGGCAGAACCCGAAACCGGCTGAATCAACCACTGTTCATCGGGTCTCAGTCATTAAGCGTGTCAGTCGACGGGTCATCCGCCGACTCACTTCATGGGCAGCGTGCGATGCATAAGGTAAACTGCCGCCTCTTTTACTTATAACGATTCGCCTGATGCCCACGACGTTCAAAGAGATTCCCCGCGAGCGCCCGGTCACGCCGTTGCTTGACCGAGCCGATACCCCGCACGGCCTGCGCCGTCTGGGCGAAGCCGAGCTGGAAACCCTGGCCGATGAACTGCGCCTGGAGCTGCTGTATTCCGTTGGCCAGACCGGAGGGCATTTTGGTGCCGGCCTCGGGGTCATCGAGCTGACCATCGCGCTGCATTACGTTTTCGACACCCCGGACGACCGTCTGGTGTGGGACGTGGGTCATCAAGCCTATCCGCACAAGATCCTCACCGGCCGTCGCGCGCGCATGTCCACCCTGCGCCAGAAGGACGGAGTCGCTGCCTTTCCGCGGCGTAGCGAGAGCGAGTACGACACCTTTGGCGTAGGCCACTCCAGCACCTCGATCAGTGCCGCGCTGGGCATGGCGATTGCTTCGCGCCTGCAAGGCAGCGAGCGCAAGTCCATTGCTGTGATCGGCGACGGCGCACTGACTGCCGGCATGGCCTTCGAAGCGCTGAACCATGCGCCGGAAGTGGCGGCCAACATGCTGGTGATTCTCAACGACAACGACATGTCGATCTCGCGCAATGTCGGCGGGCTGTCGAATTATCTGGCCAAGATTCTTTCCAGCCGCACCTACAGCAGCATGCGCGAAGGCAGCAAAAAAGTGCTGTCGCGCTTGCCGGGCGCATGGGAGATCGCACGCCGAACCGAAGAATATGCCAAAGGCATGCTGGTCCCCGGCACGCTCTTCGAAGAGCTGGGCTGGAACTACATCGGCCCTATCGACGGCCACGATCTGCCGACCCTGATCGCCACATTGCGCAACATGCGTGATCTGAAGGGCCCGCAGTTTCTGCACGTCGTGACCAAGAAAGGTAAAGGTTTTGCGCCAGCCGAAGTCGATCCGATCGGTTATCACGCAATTACCAAGCTTGAGCCGCTGAACGCACCTGTCGCCCAGAAGAAGATCAGCGCGCCGAAGTATTCCGGGGTGTTCGGTCAGTGGATCTGCGACATGGCCGAGGCTGACTCACGCTTGGTGGGCATTACGCCGGCGATGAAGGAAGGCTCGGACCTGGTGGCGTTCAGCGAGCGTTTCCCGCAGCGTTACTTTGATGTTGCCATTGCCGAACAACACGCCGTCACACTCGCAGCCGGCATGGCGTGCGAAGGCAGCAAGCCCGTCGTGGCGATCTACTCGACCTTCCTGCAGCGCGGTTACGATCAACTGGTGCATGACGTCGCGGTACAGAACCTCGATGTACTGTTTGCCATCGACCGCGCCGGGCTTGTGGGTGAAGACGGCCCGACTCACGCCGGCAGCTTCGACCTGTCCTACCTGCGCTGCATCCCCGGCATGCTGGTCATGACGCCAAGCGACGAAAACGAACTGCGCAAGCTGCTCAGCACCGGCTACCTGCACACCGGACCTGCGGCAGTGCGCTACCCGCGCGGCACCGGCCCGAACGCAGTGATCGAGGCCAGTCTGGACCCGGTGGAAATTGGCAAGGGTGTTGTGCGTCGGCAGGGTCAGGGCGTTGCGATACTGGTATTTGGCGTACAGCTGAGCGAGGCGCTGGTGGTGGCCGAGAAGCTGGATGCGACGGTAATCGACATGCGTTTCGTCAAGCCTCTGGACGAGGCTCTGGTAAGCGAAGCGGCCGCCAACCACGAGTTGCTGGTCACGCTGGAAGAAAACGCAGTGATGGGCGGTGCGGGTGGTGCGGTCAGCGAATTCCTGGCACGCGCCAATATCCTCAAGTCGGTATTGCACCTGGGCCTGCCGGATGTCTACGTCGAGCATGCCAAGCCTGCGCAGATGCTGGCCGAGTGCGGGCTGGATGCCGCAGGGATTGAAGCGGCGATCAATGAGCGGCTGGCGTTGATTGGCTGAATGATTCAGGTTCCTCACGCGCCAGGCGTGAGGAACGATCACCCCGACCCCGCGAGCAGCAATCCTGATAACATGCTGCGCACTTCGACACTGCCGCGATGCCAGCCGATGCCCCATGTGACCCGCTCCGCCTCCACGCCTGAATTGACCTCGGTGTTCGCTGCCTTGCAGCAGCATTTCATGCAGGTCGTCGTTCCTCTCTGGCAGGGCCCCGGCTGGAACACACAATTGGCATTGCCTTACGAAGCGCTCGACGCAAACGATCAGCCGCTGCCGCCGCAACGCTACCGCGCGATGGCCTGCGCGCGTCAGCTGTTTCTGTTTTCCAGCCTCATCGAGAGTGCCGAAGTACCGAATGCGCGGACTCGGGCCAGCGAGTTGTTTCGCTCGTTACAACAGCATTTCCACGATGCCGAGCATGGCGGCTGGTTCTACAGCATCGATCCGCAGGGCAGACCTCTGGATCGCCGCAAGGACCTTTACACCCACGCCTTCATTATTTTTGCCTGCGCACATTATTGGGCGAAGGTACAGGACCCGCTGGCAGAATCCGTGCTAAATGCGGCGCTCAACGTTGTGGCAGAGCGCTTTGCCGATGATGACGGGCTGTATGAAGCGCAACTCGATGAAGACTGGTCGACGCTGGGCACCGGCCCGCTCCAGAACCCCTTGATGCATCTTGCAGAAGCCTTTCTGGCTACGCTGTCAGTGCGTGCCGACCCTGCAACGCAGTCAGCGCTGGACGCACTGCTTATCCACATGCAGCGCCGTTTTGTCGACACTGCCACTGGGGTAATGCTCGAGAAACCGTTGGGCGCTGTGGATAACTGGTACGAGCCAGGTCATCAGTTCGAGTGGTTCTTCCTGCTGCAATCGTCGCCGGAGCTGCACGGGCGCGAGCTGCACGACTCAATGACCCGCGCATTTACCCACGCTCAGACGCAGGGTGTCGATCCTCAGAGTGGGGCGGTAACTGCGGCGCTGACGCTTGATGGCACAGTGCGCGACGCTACCCAGCGCATCTGGGCTCAGGCGGAATATCTGCGGGCCATGGCCTTGCGGCCGGAATGCGAGACGGGTTTGACGGAGCAACTGTCAGCCTTTGCGCAGCGCTTCCTGCATGCCACGGGCTGGAACGAATGCGTGGAGCCCGATGGCACTGTCAGCCGCAGCGACATGCCTTCGACTACGCCTTACCACCTGGCAACCTGTTACACAGGACTGGCCGATTTTGTCGAAAATCGCTTCGTCAGCGCATTCCCGCCGCCTGCACCTGCAGACAGCTGATCGGGCCGCACTCGCGCGGCCGATCAACAACTCAATCAACCGCGGTTACGATCAATCGCAAACCCGGCCCAGGTCTGGCTGACAGGCATCAGTTCCAGACTGTTGATGTTGACGTGCGCCGGGGTGTTCATGATCCAGAAGATCGTGTCGGCAATGTCCTGAGGCTGGATCGGCTCGGCACCCGCGTAGGTAGCGTCGTACTTGGCCTGATCGCCCCCGAACCGCACCAGCGAGAACTCGCTTTCGCACAGCCCCGGTTCCAGGTTGGTGACACGCACGCCAGTGCCGATCAGGTCGTTGCGCAGATTCAGCGAAAACTGCCCGACAAACGCCTTGGTGCCGCCGTAGACGTTGCCACCCGGATAAGGATAGTTACCGGCCACCGAACCCAGATTGACGATGCTTGCACCGCGACCATGGGCAATCAGGCGTGGCAGTAGCAGGCGCGTGGTGTAGACCAGGCCTTTGACGTTGGTGTCGATCATGGTGTCCCAGTCATCCAGATCGCACTTGGGTGCAGGATCGATGCCCAGCGCCAGACCGGCGTTGTTGATCAGTCCGCGAATGGTGGCAAACTCTTCAGGCAAATCTGCAATGGCGCTCTCCATCGCCTTGCGGTCACGCACGTCCAGCACCAGCGTATGCACCTTGGCCTGCTTCGACAGTTCGGCGCTCAAGGCATCCAGTCGGTCCTTGCGACGACCGGTCAATACCAGCGACCAGCCTGCTTCGGCAAAACGGCGGGCACAGGCCTCACCAAAACCGGAAGTAGCGCCCGTGATGAATACAGTGGAAGTCATTTCGTTCTCCTGACATGGCGCAAAAACAGCCGCGCCTGTTAATAAGTTCTGGCGAGGGCAGCAGAATGCCCGTCAGCGGGACTTCGATGCAACAAGCCCGTGTCTTTGTACAAAAAACAACCAACCTGAGCCAAGCCATACAGCACGGGCCTCGCAGGCAGTTTTGCCCACCTTATCCACAGTCAGGCACACAGTCTCTGGGGGCAAGTCATTACGCTGCAGGTCCCGTGGTTCGAGGCCTCCAGCGGGTCTGGAGAAGTTTTTCCCTTGACTTTGCCCTGCGCCACTATGAAGCCATGTAGCGTCAGAAAACCGTGATGACCTGTAGCCCACACGCAGTAACGTCTGGATCACTATTTCCAAGGCTTGTTAACAGACTTATCCACAGCCTTTGCAACTCAAATACCTGTATGAACGACCAGCCTGGATGCTGTTGACAAATACCCCTGAGAGTTGGTCAAAAACCTTTGTACAAAATTTAACCACACCGCTACAGACCTTATGCATAAAGGGCTGCAGACAAATACTCCCAAGTTATTAACAGCCGGTTCCACAGTAAACCTGAACAAGTCAAAACGGTGACAAAACAACCGTTTGCAGCGGTTTTATGTCGCATGCAGAGGGTTCGTCAAAATTGTTTTCCACAATTGCAAAAAGCGACGCCCCGGATGCAAGAGCATTCGGGGCGCACATTAACAACGGCAGGGTTTTGACGAAATCAGTGTCCACCCAGGTAAGCGTTCCTGACCTCTTCATTTACAAGCAATTCCTTGCCTGTGCCGGACAGTCGGATCTCGCCATTGACCATCACGTAGGCTCGATCAGACAGCTTCAGCGCATGGTTGGCGTTCTGCTCGACCAGAAAGATTGTCATGCCAGTCGCTGCCAGTTCCCGCAGGGTCGAGAAGATCTGTTTGACGATGATCGGTGCCAGCCCCAGGCTTGGCTCATCAAGCAACAACAGCTTTGGACGGCTCATCAGCGCTCGGGCGATAGCGAGCATTTGCTGCTCGCCACCCGACATGGTCATGGCGCGCTGATTGCGGCGTTCCTTGAGCCTGGGGAACAGTTCGAACATGCGCTGCATGTCTTCGGCCGAATGTTTGTCGCCGATAGGGATGGTGCCCATCATCAGGTTTTCTTCGACCGACATGTCGGGAAACACCCGCCGCCCTTCCGGCGACTGCGCAATGCCGTTGGAGGCGATGTAATGCGAGGACTTCTGGGTGATGTCAGTGCCCTGATAGATGATCTGCCCGCTGGCGGCGCGCGGCTGGCCGAAGATCGACATCAACAGCGTGGACTTGCCCGCGCCGTTGGAGCCGATCAGGCTGACGGTTTCGCCCTCGTTTATGTGCAGCGAGACCTTCTTCAAAGCCTGAATCGGCCCGTAAAACACATCGATCTCTTTCAGCTCGAGGATCGGCTTGCTCATACCAGCTCCTCTTCATCAGCGCCCAGATACGCAGCGATCACTTTCGGATCGTTGCGGATCTGTTCCGGCCCGCCAGCGGCAATTACATTGCCGTGGTCGAGCACCACAATATCGTCGGAAATCCCCATGACCATGCCCATGTCGTGCTCGATCAGCACAATGGTCATGTCGTGCTCATCGCGCAGCAAGCGAATCATGCCGCTGAGCGCCTCGGTTTCCTGCGGGTTGAGACCGGCAGCCGGTTCATCCAGGCAAATCACCTGCGGACGCGTGCACATGGCACGGGCGATTTCCAGACGGCGTTGCTGCCCGTAGGACAGCTCGCCCGCCAGACGATTGGCGCAGTCCACCAGGTCCACGACTTCCAGCCAGTAGAACGCCGTATTGAGCGCATCCTCTTCAGCCTTGCGATAGCCTTTGGTATTGAGGATCCCGCTGATCAGGCTGCGGTTGACCCACATGTGCTGGGCAACCAGCAGGTTTTCGACCACCGACATTTCCTTGAACAGGCGAATGTTCTGGAACGTGCGCGCCAGCCCTGCCCTGTTGACCAGATGGGTACCACCGAACATTTTGTAGTACACCCGGCTGAAAAAGCTTTTCGGCGAAACAAAGTCGGTCGCCTTGAACGGCTCGCCCAGCAGCCTGATCACATTGGTGGTCTTGTCGCGGGTGTGCAGTTCGATGCGTCCGCCTGTGGCCTTGTAGAAGCCGGTCAGGCAGTTGAACACGGTGGTCTTGCCTGCGCCGTTGGGGCCGATCAGGGCGAAAATCGAGTTACGGCGGACCTTGAGACTGACGTCGCTGAGGGCCTTGATGCCGCCGAAGTGCATCATCAGGTGCTCGACGGAAAGAATCACTTCATTGCTCATCGCGCACCTCCTTCTGTCACCAGCGCACCCTTGCGCGGTTTCACGCCCGTGCGGCTGATGCGGATCAGCCCGCGTGGGCGCCAGATCATCATCAAGACCATCAGGATACCGAACAGCAGCACGCGGTACTCGGAGAAGCTACGCAACAGTTCAGGCGCAACGGTCAGCACGAACGCAGCGATAACCACACCTACGGTCGACCCCATGCCGCCCAGCACCACAATCGCCAGAATCAGCGCCGACTCGAAAAAGGTAAACGAGGTCGGGTTGACGAAGCCTTGATAGCTGGCAAAAAACACACCGGCCAGCCCCGCTGTCGAAGCGCCGATGGTAAACGCCGACAGCTTGACCAGCACATGATTGAGCCCCATTGAGCGGCAGGCAATCTCGTCCTCGCGCAGGGCTTCCCAGGCGCGGCCGATCGGCATGCGAGTCAGACGATGCTTGATGAATAACACGGCCAGCACGACGAGAAACAGCACGGTGTAGATGAACAGGAATTTCAGGTCCGGGTTGTAGTCGAAACCGAAATATTCATGGATCGGAACGCCACCGTCCTTGGCGCGACGCCCGAACTCCAGGCCGAAGAACGTCGGCGACGGCACAGGCACGCCATTCGGACCGCCTGTAAACGACAGCCAGTTATTGAGCACCAGACGAATGATCTCACCAAAACCCAGCGTCACGATGGCCAGATAGTCGCCGTGCATGCGCAACACCGGAAAACCCAGAATACATCCGGCAAGTGCTGCGGCAATTGCCGCCAGCGGCAGCGCCGACCAGAAGCCCAGCCCGAGATACTGATAGCCGAGTGCCAGACCGTAGGCCCCGATGGCGTAAAACGCCACATAGCCAAGATCGAGCAGGCCAGCCAGACCGACCACGATGTTCAGGCCCAGACCCAACAATACGTAGATGAGCCCGAGGATGACCACGGTCAGGATGTACTTGTTGGCGAAGATCGGGAACACAATGGCAATCACGATCAGTATCGGAATGATCCAGTACAGGCTCGATTTATGATCGGGCTTGAGTACATGCACACCCGAGTCGGAGCTTTCAAAGCTCTGGGAAACACGTATGCCTCTGGGCGTTTGCAGGAACAGGCTGAGCAGAAAACGCCCGACCATGACCACGGCCACCAGCCAGGCGACGCGGGTCGGCTGCAGGTTGAAGCTGTAGCCATCGAGCACGATACCGACGATGGGACCGAACACGATCAGGGCAAGCAGCCCTGCGACCACGGCATCGATCAGGCTTTTCTTGATTTCGACAGGTTTGGGGACAGGAGCAGCAACAGGAACGGACATACTTATACCTTCGCCACAAGTGGGCGACCCAGCAGGCCTTGGGGACGGAAGATCAGGATCAGCACCAACAGGCCAAAACTGAACACGTCTTTGTAATCGGAGTTGATCAGCCCGGAGAACTGCGACTCGGCAACCCCCAGGATCAAACCGCCCAACATGGCGCCCGGCAACGAGCCGATCCCGCCCAGCACGGCGGCAGTGAATGCCTTGATGCCGATAATGAATCCGGCATAGAAGTCGAACGTGCCGTAGTTCATGGTGATCAGTACACCGGCCAGCGCAGCCAGCGCAGCACCGATGATGAACACGTAGGAAATAACCCGGTCAGTGTTGATACCGAGGATCGACGCCATCTTGCGGTCCTGCTGCGTGGCGCGGCACATACGGCCCAGCTTGGTGTATTTGATGATGTAGGTCAGCACGCCCATGCCGACAAAAGCGGCGATGAGGATGAAGATTTTGGTGTAGGTGATCTGCACGAAGCCGCTACCGATTTCAAAGCGCCACGCACCTTCGAGCAGTGTAGGCACGCCTTGCTGGCGCGCACCCTGGCTGATCTGTGCGTAGTTCTGCAGGATCAGGGAAATACCGATAGCGCTGATCAACGGTGCCAGCCGGGTCGAGTTGCGCAGCGGCTTGTAAGCCACACGTTCGATAACAAACCCGTACACGCCCGTCACCACAATGGTGAAAATCAGCGTGCCGAGAATCAGGAATGGAAACGACTCCAGTCCGAAGAAAGACAGAACCGCGAGACCGATGGCGGCCAGGTAGGCGGAAATCATGTACACGTCGCCGTGGGCGAAGTTGATCATGCCGATGATGCCGTAGACCATCGTATAGCCGATGGCGATAAGGCCATAGACGGACCCGAGGGTGAGTCCGTTGACCATTTGTTGCAGGAAGATTCCATCCATCACGCACGCTCACACTGAAAGGCAGCTCGGCACCCTGCCGATCACACCCTCGTGAGGCGCGACCGTCAGGTCCGAAAACGATAAAAAAGATGCGGGCTCGCTCATGGGCGAGCCCATCACCGGGTCAACACCTGGAAGGCAGGGCTGACAGGGCCTGTCTCACTTCTGTTTTTCGAGCTGCTTGTATTTGCCGACGGCGTCCCACTGGTAGACCACATAATCGGAGACTTTCAGGTCGCCTTTGCTATCCCAAGCCTTTTCACCCATGACGGTCTTGACCGGGTTGGCCTTGAGCCACTCGGCAGCCTTGTCGCCCTTGTTGGATTTGGCACCGTTGAAACCGGCAGCCAGGGCCTGTATGGAAGCGTAGGCGTAGAGGGTATAGCCTTCAGGCTCATAACCGGACTTGCGGAACTCGTCCACAACCGCCTTGCTGTCCGGCAGAACGCGCGGATCGGCCCCGAAGGTCATGTAGACGCCGTCAACGTACTGCGCACCACCGGCAGTGGTGACCAGTTCGTCAGTCACGATGCCGTCATCGGACATGAACCGGACATCCTTGAGGCCCTGCTCGCGCATCTGACGTACAAGTGGGCCGGCTTCCGGGTGCAGGCCGCCGAAGTAAACGACGTCAGCACCGGTCGAACGAATCTTCGTGACCAGAGCACTGAAATCTTTCTCGCCACGGGTCAGACCCTCTTCGAGGATCGGCTTGACGCCACGCTTGGTCAACTGAGCGGCCGTTGCGTCCGCGAGGCCCTTGCCGTAGGTGTCCTTGTCATTGATGACGGCGACTTTCTTGCCTTTGAGCACGTCGACGATGTAGTCCCCCGCAACGACACCCTGCTGGTCATCGCGACCGCACATGCGGAACATATCTTTCAGACCACGCTCGGTCACTGTCGGGTTGGTCGAGCCGGGCGTAATGGCAATCACGCCTGCTTCGTCATAGATTTCAGACGCCGGGATGGTTGACGACGAGCAGAAGTGCCCGACCACGCCAATCACCTTGTCCTGATCCACCAGGCGGTTGGCAATTGCCACGGCCTGCTTGGGCTCACAAGCGTCATCGCCCGAGACCAGTACGATTTTCTCCCCGTTGACCCCCCCTGCCGCATTGATCGCATCGGCTGCTGCCTGCGCGCCCTTCATGTACTGCTGACCAAACGACGCGTTCGCGCCGGTCATTGGGCCCGCTACGCCGATTTTCACGTCCGCCTGTGCAAACGAAGACACGCCCAATGCAGTAGCCACTGCGATTGCCAGAAAACCTTTCCTGTAAAACGTATGCGACATAAGTGGTGCTCCTGAGGGTATTTTTTTAGTTGGCACTTTCATGATCGAACAGATACAGAGTTGCTCAGAGCAAGGCGCGTGCCATCGCTTTTTGGTTGAGGGCGATGTCGTGTTTTTCGTGTCGTTCCATCATTCAACGCCGCGCAACAGGGCACCGTGGTTACTTCGGGCGCGCAAGGTGCAACCTCGGAAGAGAAAAGAGCAACCCACGCGCACTCTAGTAGCAACCAGTGCATGCCATGATGGGCAACCCACCTGTAACAGCACACGTCACCGAAATGCACACGCCCGGTGCGCGAACGCTACGAGACGCACCATTTAAGGCTCGCGGACTCAACGGCAGTTGCCGGAGTCGACGCCAGATTCTGCAACGCGCACCCCGCTAGGGAAGTAATAACCTCCCTGCCTACACCCGACAAATGACGTTTAAGCGAGATATCATTCCGATTATTCATAACGCCCAGTACCCTCGCGCCGCAAACAGAGAAGCCATCATGCTGAACAAACGTCATCTGCCTTCGATAGCCGCCTTGCAATGCTTTGAGGCGGTGACCCGGCATTTGAGCTTCACCCGCGCAGCCGAAGAACTCAACCTGACTCAGAGCGCCGTCAGCAAACAGGTGGCGCAGCTCGAAGAACTGGTGCAGCACTTGTTGTTTCAGCGGGTCCGCCGTCGCCTGCAACTGACACCAGCCGGTGCGCTGTACCTGGCCGAAGTGCGCAAGATTCTGACCCAGATAGAGATGTCCACCCACTTCCTGCGCTCCTATGGTGGAGAAACCGAAGTGCTGCGGGTTTCCACGCCTTCGACGTTCGGTGCCCGCTGGCTGGTGCCGCGCCTGAAGGGATGGCGTTTGCGTCACCCGCATATTCACCTCGACCTGATCAACGAACAGGAGTCCGACGATCTGATCAAAGGCCGGTGTGACGTGTCGTTCTATTTCGGCCAGGCTGCCATCCCCGGTGCCGAAAGCGTGAAGCTGTTTGGCGAGGAACTGGTGGCGGTGTGCTCACCTGAAAGCCTGCCGGATACGCCGCTCACTGACCCGACTCAACTGAGCGAACTGGTCCTGCTGCAGAATGCATTCCGCCCCGAGGCATGGCACGAATGGTTCGAAAGTCAGGGCTATCACACCGACCACAGCTATCACGGGCCGCGCTTTGAAACGTTCTATATGTGCATCCGCGCTGCCCAGGTCGGTTGCGGCGTCGCACTGTTGCCACGCTTTCTGGTGGAGGAAGAACTGGCCGAGGGCAAGCTGGCGATTGCATGGGATTACGCATTGCCCAGCACTAACAGCGCCTATTACCTGTCCTATCCGGAACACACTGCCGACGTGCCTAAAATCCGGGTTTTTCTGCAGTGGATGCTGGAACAGTTGGATCAACCGGCACGTTAAGGGCGACAATGTACCCCCATCCGGCCGTGAGCCTTCCGCGATGAAAGACAGGAAATCACGCGCCCACCGTTATCCGGCTGCTCTGGAGACCCCCATTTGATAAACGAGAGCGCCTTCTCCGATCGCATCGTGCAAAGTCTGCTCGATACCGACTTCTACAAGCTGACCATGATGCAGGCGGTACTGCACAACTACCCCAACGTGGATGTTGAATGGGAGTTTCGCTGCCGCAACGGGGAGGATCTTCGCCCCTACCTGGACGAGATCAGGCACCAGATCGAGCTGTTGTGCGAACTCTCCCTGAGCCCCGAACACTTAGCTTTTCTAGAACGCATCACATTCCTCAAACCAGATTTTCTAAGGTTTCTGGGGCTGTTCCGCTTCAACACCCGCTATGTGAAAACCAGCATCGAAAACGATGAGCTGTGCATTCGCCTGCACGGTCCCTGGCTGCATGTCATCCTGTTCGAAGTACCCCTGCTGGCGATCGTCAGCGAGGTGCGCAACCGGCATCGTTATCCGGACACCCTGCTCATCCAGGCGCGCGACCGCCTGTACGACAAGTTCGAATGGCTGACCACCCACGCCACGGCCGATGAACTGGCCGAACTGAAAGTGGCGGACTTCGGGACCCGCAGACGGTTTTCCTATCGGGTGCAGGAAGAAGTGCTTGGCGTGCTCAAGCAAGACTTTCCAGGCCAGTTCGTTGGCACCAGCAATGTGCATCTGGCGCGCCAGCTTGACCTGAAACCATTGGGCACAATGGCTCACGAGTGGATCATGGCCCATCAGCAACTGGGACCGCGGCTGATCGACAGCCAGATTGCCGCGCTCGATTGCTGGGTCCGCGAGTACCGCGGTCTGCTGGGCATCGCCCTGACAGACTGCATTACCACTGACGCATTTCTGAATGACTTCGATCTGTACTTCGCGAAACTGTTCGACGGTCTGCGTCATGATTCGGGCGACCCGGTGAAGTGGGCCGAAAAATGCATCTCGCATTACCAGAAGCTCGGTATTGATCCGATGAGCAAGACGCTGGTGTTTTCCGACGGTCTGAACCTGCCCAAGGCACTCGATATCTTTCGGGCGCTGCGCGGACGTATCAATGTGAGCTTCGGCATCGGCACTAATCTGACCGCCGACATACCCGGCATCGCGCCCATGAACATGGTGCTGAAAATGACAGCATGTGCCGGTCAGGCCGTGGCGAAGATTTCCGACGAACCCGGCAAAACGCAGTGCAAGGACCCCAATTTTGTCGCCTACATGCGGCATGTGTTCAAGGTGCCGGATTTGCCGAGCCCAGAAAAACCAGCTTGAATTGTCCTATTTACGAGGAGTGAATCATGCACGCCGTACAGCGCCAGATTGCTGAACAGCTCAAGGTCCAGCCACCTTTCGCGGACCAGACCGCGCTGCAGGCCGAGGTTGCCCGCCGCGTCAACTTCATCAAGGAGTGTCTGCTGAACGCACGGCTCAAAACGCTGGTGCTTGGCATCAGTGGCGGTGTCGATTCGCTGACGGCCGGCCTGCTAGCGCAGCGCGCGGTCAAGGAACTGCGTGCAAGCACGGGTGACGATAGCTATCGCTTCATCGCGGTGCGACTGCCTTATGTGGTCCAGGCCGATGAGCACGAAGCGCAGGCCTCTGTCGACTTCATCGAGCCGGACGAGCGTCATACCATCAACATTGGCTCCAGCGTCAAGGCGCTGGCTGCGGAAGTGAAGGCGTTCGACGGGCTACCGGCCAGCTCGGTGGATTTCGTGCTCGGCAACACCAAGGCGCGCATGCGTATGGTCGCCCAGTACACGGTGGCCGGGGCCTATCACGGGCTGGTGATCGGCACTGACCACGCTGCCGAAGCGGTCATGGGTTTCTTCACCAAGTTTGGTGACGGCGCATGCGATCTGGCACCGTTGAGCGGCCTGGTGAAAAATCAGGTACGCGCCATCGCCCGCCATTTCGGCGCACCGGAATCACTGGTCGAGAAAGTGCCGACGGCGGATCTGGAAGACCTCTCCCCCGGCAAACCGGACGAAGCCTCGCACGGCGTGACCTACGCCGAGATCGATGCCTTCCTGCACGGCGAACCGGTGCGCGAGGAAGCCTTCAAAATCATCTGCGAAACCTACGCCAAGACCCAGCACAAACGCGAGCTGCCTTACGCGCCTTGAGCGGATTCGTGCAGAAACGAGATAGCTCTATTGTGCCCATGCTCCGCGTGGGTACGCCCTTCTGGGCGCTCTGCGTCCGATCCTGAATGTGCGACGCGGCGCAGATCTGTGACGCAGAGCGTTACCCAAGGCATTCCCACGCTGGAGCGTGAGGAACGATAATCTCAACTATCGGGCGACGCTCCTCACACTGCTCAAGGGACCTGTCGTTACTTGAGGGTCACAGCGCCTTTCATCATGCTGATATGGCCGGGGAAGGTGCAGAAGAACTGGTATTCCTGTGCAGGGTCCAGTTTCGACACATCAAACGTCACCGCGTCCTTCTCGCCAGCGCCGATGATTTTAGTGTGGGCAATGACGCGAGTGTCGTCCGGCTTCAAATAATCCTTGTCGATACCCGCTGCCATGCCGTCAGTGACGATTGACTGGGTATCAGACTTCTTGCTCAGTACCCAGTTATGGCCCATGACATTCTTGGGCAGGCTGCCGGAGTGAGCCAGGTTGACAGTGAATTCCTTGCAGCTTTTGTCGATCTCAATGGCTTTGGTGTCGTACATCATTTGATCGGTCGAATCGACGGTAGCCGAGCACTCGGCGGCCAGCAACTGACCACTGGCCAACGACAACAGCGAAATCGCTACAAGCTTGCGAATCATTTGAATCTCCAGGGCAGAAACTTGATTAACGTAAAAACTGACGTAGAAGAGAGTGCCCGATCGGGGCCGGGGTTCCAAGGACGTGCGTCAAATGGCCTCTCGGACGCTTACGACAAAGCGCCCTCTTGAAGAACGATTCACCCCGACAGGTAATTAGCCGCTGACCGGCATCACCGTCACCCTAACGTCCGGATCATGCGCACCACCGCCCAGAATCACACCACGCAAAGGCGACACGTCGGAGAAGTCACGCCCCCAGGCCAGGCTGACGTGCTCCAGAGCAGGCTGCACATTGTTGGTCGGGTCGAAATCGACCCAGCCAGAGGCCGGACAGAACACCGATACCCAAGCATGCGAGGCATCGGCACCGATCAGTCGGGGCTGGCCGGGAGGTGGCTGGGTCAGCAGATAGCCACTTACGTAGCGCGCCGCGAGGCCGCGAGAGCGCAGGCACGCCAGCATCAAATGAGCAAAGTCCTGACAGACACCCCGGCGCCGTTCCAGCACTTCCACCAGCGGCGTGGCAACCTGAGTCGCTTCGTCATCAAAGGTGAATTCGTCAAAAATCTTTTCCATCAGCGCCTGCACACACAACAACAAAGGGCGTCCCGGTGGGAAACATTGCTGTGAGAACTCAACGAACGAGCGCTTCAAATGCACGTAGGGGGATTCGAAGCGATAGCGGCAGGCTTCCAGAATATCTTCGGTCATCGGTTTGGCGCTGTAGGTCAGCGCACTGCGAGTCACCTCCCACTCCGGCGACAGATTGAAATCCAGAAACGGCCGCTCCAGTACTTCGACACGCAACCGTGCATTGACCTGCAACTCGTCGTGCGGGCGCTCGAACGCCAGTCGGGTCAGCGGGTTGCCGAACACATCCAGCTCATCACGGCGCGTAGTGGGTTCCGGAAAAATCTCCAGTGCCTGCTCGGTGCAACGCTGCCACGGGCTGCTGCGCGGCCACAGGTGCGCCAGTTGCTGGGCCAGCGAGACCGGGCTGTCGTACTTGTAATGCGTGTCATGAAAAATCTGGTAGAAGGCGCTCATCAGACAGATACCGTACGTTGGCTGACGTCATCGACGTGGGCAAAATGGCGCAGCGCCAAGCGATCGGATGCCTGGCCACTGCTGTCGCCAATGCTCTGCAGCAGATCGGCCAGCCCGTCGAGGACCGCGTCGATACTGCTCTGGCCGAACAGCGGGTTCTCCAGACTGCCCAGATCGAATGCGGCAAGGCGCTGAGCCAGCACCGCCAGGCTGCTGTCGCGCGGCGCATCGAACTCGTCGTTCAGGCGGCGCAGCGAGCGTTGCACCAGCTTGAGCTGAAACAACACCGCATGCGGGTTTTGCTCGTCGAGCAGCAACAGGTCCAGCACTGGAATCAAGTGCGGCACCGCCATGTACCGCGAACGATAGGTGATGCTGCTGTTGCCCAGCTCCAGCAACCACTCCAGCCCGGCCTTTTCCGAGACGGCCGAGCCGCGCAGAAACGCCGCCAGGCTGGTGCTGAGAAACTTCAGTCGTTCGATACGCCGACCGACCATCAGGAAGCTCCAGCCTTCGTCGCGGGTCATGTCGTCCAGTGCAAAACCGGAAAGCGCTGCCAAGGACATCACCAGACGGTTAAGGAAATCCAGCAGTTCGCCAAAATCCGGCTCTTCGGTTTCCAGACTCAAAGCCTCGCGCTGCAATTCGACCAGCGCCTGCCAGTTCTCTCTCGACAACTTGCCGCGTACCTGTGAGGCCGCCCACTGCAAACGCTGCAGGTTGGCGCGCAGGCTGAACGGCCACTCGTCTCCCAGCAACGCGACCAGCAGGCGATCCTTCAACTCTTCGCCCTCCTGCGCCTCAGGCAGCATGCCCAGGCTCTCGGCCAGGGCGACGGCTGCCTGCAACGCGAGGGGATCGTCATCATCGACGTAGCGCGTCAACATAATGCGCAGCAACCGTGCACTGTCATCGCAACGTTCGCAGTAACGCCCGAACCAGAACAGGTTCTCCACCACCCGCGACGGCAGATAAGGATCACGACGAATCAGATCGTAAACGCCCAGCGTGCGCTGCCCCTTCCAGGGCTCGCCGAGGTGCGAGCGCTCGCCCAGCACCCAGGTGTCCTTGCTCGCCCCGCCGCGCTGCATCGAGACTACGTCGGCATCGGCCTCGGCGGCCACTCGGGTCAGACCGCCCGGCAGCACGCGATAACCGTCGAGGCTGGCCACTGCGTATACGCGCATGCCGATGGCCCGCGGCTGCAAACCTGCGCCATCGGCCTGCAACACCGGGGCATGGGACAACTGCGCCAGCTCCTGAGCGACGTAGGCATAGGGCCGCGACTGCATGCGCTGGGCAAGCGCGTCGCGTTGCGCCTCAGTCAAATCACGACCGAACACGGGAGCGAAGTGCTGCGAGGGGAACGCAGGTTTGATCAACAGATCAGGCAGTTTCTCCAGCGCCTGAGCGAGCACCGGCGGCTCTCCGCACCACCAGGTCGCAACCGATGGCAGGATCAGATCCTCACCGAACAGGTACTGGCTGATTTTCGGCAGGAAGCCAAGCAGCCCCGGAGACTCCAGAACACCACTGCCCAGCGCGTTGGCGACCAGTACATTGCCCCGGCGTACCGCCTCCAGCAGCCCCGGCACACCGAGCGCAGAATCGGTGCGCAATTCCAGAGGATCACAAAAGTCATCGTCCAGACGACGCATGATAGCGTGGACCCGACGCAGACCGCTGAGGGTTTTCAGGTAGACAGTGGCATCGCGCACGGTCAAATCGCCACCCTCGACCAGCGGGTAACCCAGTTGCCGCGCCAGGTACAAGTGCTCGAAGTAACTTTCGTTGAAGCGCCCCGGCGTCAGCAGGACCACCAGAGGTGCCTCGTTGCTGGTTGGCGCCTGACGGACGAGCGTCTGCTGCAAGGCGTCGAAGAAGCCCGACAGATGCCGGACTTGCAGGTCGCGATAGGTTTCAGGCAGCGCTCGCGCAACGCTTTGGCGGTTTTCCAGCGCATAACCGGCTCCCGAAGGCGCCTGAGTACGGTCAGCCGTGACCCACCAGCGTCCGTCCGGGGTACGCGCCAGATCGACGGCGTACATGTGCAGGAACGTCCCTTCAGGGGGCTTTACACCCTGACACGGCCAGAGAAAGTTGTTATGGCCAAATACCAGCTCGGCAGGCAACAAACCGTTGGCGATCAGCGTCTGCGGGCCGTAAAGGTCCGTAAGCACCGCATTGAGCAGTCGTGCACGCTGGGCAATCCCTGCCGCTACGTGTTGCCACTCATCCGCAGCGATGATGTGCGGCAACAGGTCCAGCTCCCATGGGCGATCAGCGCCCTTGGGGTCGGCATAAACGTTGTAGGTGACACCGTTTTCCTGAATCTGCCGGGTCAGCAAGGCCTGGCGCTGGATCAGTTGCGCAGCAGTGCTGCGCTGCATGTGCTCGTACAGGCGGCGCCAGTGCGGGCGAACAGCGCCATCGGCGTCGAGCATTTCGTGGTAAGTACCCTCGGACAGCGGGTAATGGTCAAGCAGGTCGGGCATGGAAGGCTCGGCAGGCAACGTAAGGACTTCAGATTAGTGCAGTCAGATGTCACGTCCGTGTGCATCTGACGCACAGAGCCACTGTTTTTCTAATGCAGACGCATATCCAGCGTCATCGGCAGCTCGTCGTTAATGTTGAGCGCCGGAACATCGAGTTTGCCGGGTGTGTGACCGATGCGGAAGAAACGTGACAGGCGACGGCTTTCCGCTTCGTTGGCGTTGACCGGCAAGGTTTCATAATTGCGGCCGCCCGGGTGGGCGACATGATACTCGCAGCCGCCCAGCGAGCGGTGCATCCAGGTGTCGAGCAAATCGAAAACCAGCGGCGCATGCACGCCGATGGTCGGTTGCAGGCAATTGGCCGGTTGCCATGCTCGATAACGCACTCCCGCAACGAACTCGCCGACCCGCCCGGTTGGCTGCAAAGGCACCGCGACACCGTTGCAGGTCAATACGTAACGCTGCGGTGGCAGCCCGGTGAGATGCACCTGCAAACGCTCCAGCGACGAATCGACATACCGCACGGCACCGCCAGCCGAGCCCTCTTCGCCCAACACATGCCAGGGCTCCAGGGCCTGACGCAGTTCCAGTTCGATACCGTTTACGGCGTAATCCCCTACTTTCGGGAAGCGGAACTCCAGGTGCGCGGAAAACCAGTCGGCCTGCACCGGATAGCCTGCCGCATTGAGGTCGGCAACCACGTCGGCAAAGTCCTGCTCGATGAAGTGCGGCAGCATGAATCGGTCGTGTAATTGTGTGCCCCAGCGCGCCAGTTTGGCCGGTGCATAAGGCTCACGCCAGAAGCGCGCCACCAGCGCTCGCAGCAACAACTGCTGCGCCAGGCTCATGCGGGCATGCGGCGGCATCTCGAAGGCACGCAGTTCCAGCAGCCCCAGACGCCCAGTCGCGCCATCGGGCGAGTACAGCTTGTCGATGCAGAACTCGGCACGGTGAGTATTGCCGGTCACGTCGATCAGCAGGTTACGCAACAGACGGTCCACCACCCACGGCGCAACCTCCTCGCCTGGCTCCGGCATCTGCGCAAAAGCGATTTCCATTTCGTAAAGCGAATCGTTGCGCGCTTCATCAACGCGGGGTGCCTGCGAGGTCGGACCGATGAACAGGCCGGAAAACAGGTACGACAGCGATGGATGGTTGTGCCAATAGCTGATCAGGCTGCGCAACAGGTCCGGACGACGCAAAAACGGCGAATCCGCCGGTGTCGCACCGCCCAGCACAAAATGGTTACCGCCACCGGTGCCGGTGTGACGCCCGTCGATCATGAACTTCTCGGTAGTCAGGCGCGTGAGACGCGCCTGTTCATAAAGAAACTCGGTGCGCTCAACCAGCTCGTCCCAACTGGCGGAGGGTTGCACATTGACCTCGATCACGCCCGGATCAGGCGTGATGCGGAAGTTGCACAGACGCGGATCGCTCGGCGGCTCGTAGCCTTCCAGCAGAACCGGGCATTGCAGCTCTTCGGCAGTCGCTTCGATCACAGCCACCAACTCAAGGTATTCCTCAAGCTTCTGCAAAGGCGGCATGAACAGGTACAGCCGACCTTCGCGTGCTTCCGCACACAACGCTGTGCGGGTCAGCCAGTCGGCCGACTCATCGATCTTCGGTGAGCGCTCTGCATCCTTTTCTGTGGACTTGAGCGCCGAGGTCAGCGAGTCGCTGTCGGCCAGTTCGGGGAAGTCCTGGTTATGGTCGGTCGGATGAATGAACGGGTATTCCGCCGCCTTGACCCAAGGCTGCGACGCCAGCGGCAATCGATAGCCCAGCGCAGAATCCCCCGGCACCAGACGGCAATGCTCGTCACGCAGGTACCAGCGGCCACTCTGCCAGCTGTCACCGTCCGCGTTGCGAGCCAGCGGCAGGACCTGACCGATCATCTTGTCCAGCCCTTGGGCAAAGACCTTGCGCAGACGCGCACGCTCGAGCTCGTCGCCCAGTCGAGAGTCTTCGGCCGTGACGTTGACCGGCAATGCGCCTTCACGCCACAGGTAATAGAAGTTGTCTTCGTAGGCCGGAAAAACGAAACGGGCCGGCAGTTTCAGGCGCTCGGCAACGCTGGCCAGAAAACGCCCGGCCAGCTCGCCGGTAGCGCTATAGTCCCGTGTTTCATCGGCGATAAGCCCATTGTTGCGCCAGACCGGCTGGCCGTCCTTGCGCCAGAAGCAGTTCAGCGACCAGCGCGGCAACTGCTCGCCCGGATACCACTTGCCCTGGCCGAAATGCACAATCCCCAGCGGCGCGTAATGGGCACGCATGCGCTGAAACAGCTCGGCAGAGAGCTCGCGCTTGCGAGGCCCCAGCGCGGCCGTATTCCACTCGGGACCGTCACGGTCATCAATGGACACAAATGTCGGCTCGCCGCCCATGGTCAGGCGCACATCGTCACGCAACAGATCGGCGTCGATCTGCCGTCCAAGAGACTGAATGCTCTGCCATTGCTCTTCGGTGTAGGGCTTGGTGACACGCGGAGCCTCCCAGATGCGCTCGACCGACATTTCATGGCTGAAATCGGTTTCGCACGGCTCGACCAGGCCGCTGATCGGCGCTGCGGATGACGGCTCCGGGCTGCACGCCAGCGGGATATGCCCTTCACCTGCGAACAGGCCGGAAGTCGCATCCAGCCCGACCCAGCCTGCGCCCGGCAGATAGACCTCACACCAGGCGTGCAGGTCGGTAAAGTCGACGTCAGTGCCCGATGGCCCGTCCAGCGCCTCGACGTCAGCCTTGAGCTGGATGAGATAGCCGGATACGAATCGCGCCGCCATGCCCAGATGGCGCAACAGCTGCACCAGCAGCCACGCCGAGTCTCGGCACGAGCCCGAGGCGTTCTCCAGGGTGAACTCGGGGGTCTGCACCCCCGGCTCCATGCGGATCAGGTAAGCGACGTCCTGACTCAGGCGCTGATTGAGGCCCACCAGAAAGTCGATAGCGGGGATCGGCTCGCGACTGATGCTGTTCAAATACGCCTGAAATCTGGGCGTCAGCGGCAGTTTTTCCAAATACGGTGCCAACTCGCGCTGCTCTTCGCTGGCATAGGTAAACGGGATGTTCTCGGCGTACGGCTCCAGGAAAAAGTCGAATGGGTTGAACACCGCCATCTCGGCGACCAGGTCGACCTCGACGCGAAACTCGCTGGTCTTTTCCGGAAAGACCAGACGCGCCAGATAATTGCCTTGAGGATCCTGCTGCCAGTTGATGAAGTGGTTTTCGGGCAGGACTTTCAGCGCGTACGACAGCACGCGTGTGCGGCTGTGGGCGGCCGGGCGCAGGCGTACGATCTGAGGACCCAGTTCGACATCGCGTTCGTAGCGATAATGCGTGACATGGTGCAAGGCAATATGAATCGACACGGCGTGCCTCCTGCGAGCCTGAACGGTAATTGAGCCGCGCAAGACTTATGCCATCCGGTCAAAGTCATGCGCCAACGACATTGGCCTTGCACGCCCCGCAAGGCGCAGCACCAAAATCGTGCCAGCCTGAGCTGACGGTGCAAGGGTTGCACGTTAATAAGGCAGACAGTGTGGCAGAGGGATCGAATGGGGGGTGAAGAATTGTGAGCGCCGTGGCTACGTGGCATTGATAGACAGAGCTGCATGGCGCAAGTGGTGTGACGCGGAGCGTCAAGAACGGCATCCCCACGCTGGAGCGTGAGGAACGATAACCTCAACTATCGTGGCCGTCCGGGAGCGTGAGGGACGATCATCCACTGACTATCGTGCCCACGCTCCGCGTGGGCATGCCGCTCTGGACGCTCTGCGTCGCCTCTCTACAAGCAGGCGGCGCTATGCGCCGAGCGTTAGCGTGGCACCACTGGCTTGCGCTTTGGCGGTTTGGTGCCCTTGCCTTTGGCTGCATCCATGCGCTCCTTGGCGGCCTGCTTGTTGCGCGCCATTGCGGCAGCCTTGGCCTCTTCGCGCTTGTCCCAGGGCTTGCTGCCATCACTGCCACGTGGCGGCAGGCCGGTGTGCTGGGTCTGGATCAACGTGGTCTTGGCGTTTTTCGCAACCTTGTGGCTGCCCGCTGGCGTCGAGTTCTTGCGGCGCGCGCTTTGATAGCTGTCGGTCGCCGGCTGATGCAACGGGATCAGTTGATCCTTGCCCGACCCGATCAGATCGGCACGGCCCATACGCTCCAGTGCCTCGCGCAGCATCGGCCAGCCTTTCGGATCGTGATAACGCAGGAATGCCTTGTGCAAACGACGCTGCGCTTCGCTCTTCACGATGGTGACCCCGTCGCTCTTGTAGGTAACCTTGCGTAACGGGTTCTTGCCCGAATGGTACATGGCCGTGGCAGTGGCCATCGGCGACGGGTAGAAGGCCTGCACCTGATCCGCGCGGAAACCGTTGCCCTTGAGCCACAATGCCAGGTTCATCATGTCTTCATCGGTAGTACCCGGATGGGCGGCGATGAAGTAGGGAATCAGGTATTGCTCCTTGCCTGCTTCCTTGGTGTACTTCTCGAACATGCGCTTGAACTTGTCATAGCTGCCAATGCCCGGCTTCATCATCTGGTTGAGCGGACCTTCCTCGGTGTGTTCCGGGGCAATCTTCAGGTAACCACCCACATGGTGCGTGACCAGTTCCTTGACGTATTCCGGCGACTCGACAGCAAGGTCGTAGCGCAGGCCGGAGGCGATCAGGATTTTCTTCACGCCCGGCAATGCACGGGCGCTGCGATACAGCTGGATCAGCGACGAGTGATCGGTATTCAGGTTCGGACAGATGCCCGGGAATACGCAAGACGGCTTGCGGCAGGCAGACTCGATCTCCGGGCTTTTGCAGACGATGCGATACATGTTCGCGGTCGGCCCGCCCAGGTCGGAAATAACCCCGGTAAAGCCCGGCACCTTGTCGCGGATCTCTTCGATCTCGCGAATGATCGACTCTTCGGAGCGGTTCTGAATGATCCGCCCCTCATGCTCGGTGATCGAGCAGAAGGTGCAGCCACCAAAGCAGCCACGCATGATGTTTACCGAGAAACGAATCATGTCGTAGGCAGGGATCTTTTCCTTGCCGTACGCAGGATGCGGAACGCGCGCGTAAGGCATGCCAAACACGTAGTCCATTTCTTCAGTGGTCATCGGAATGGGCGGCGGGTTGAACCAGACGTCCACGTCGCCATGCTTCTGTACCAGTGCGCGAGCGTTGCCCGGGTTGGTTTCCAGGTGCAACACGCGGTTGGCGTGGGCGTATAGCACGGCGTCGTTACGAACCTTTTCCACCGATGGCAGGCGGATGACCGTCTTGTCACGAGTCATGCGCGGGCTGGCAAGAATCTGCACCACCTTGGCTTCGTTGGGGTCCTCGACGTTGCCTTTTTCCTGCTCGATGGCGCAGGCCTGCGTGTCCTGGGTATTGACGTACGGGTTGATGATCTTGTCGACCTTGCCCGGACGGTCAATGCGCGTGGAATCGACTTCGTACCAGCCCTGCGGTGTGTCGCGACGAATGAACGCGGTGCCACGTACATCGGTGATGTCTTCGATCTTGTGACCATAGGACAGACGCTGGGCGACTTCGACAATCGCACGCTCGGCGTTGCCGTACAGCAGAATGTCGGCGCAAGCGTCGATCAGGATCGAGTTGCGAACCTTGTCCTGCCAGTAGTCATAGTGCGCAATACGGCGCAGCGAAGCCTCGATGCCGCCGAGCACGATAGGCACGTGCTTGTAAGCTTCCTTGCAACGCTGGCTATAGACCAGACTGGCGCGATCCGGGCGTTTGCCAGCCATGCCGCCAGGGGTATAGGCGTCATCGGAGCGAATTTTCTTGTCTGCGGTGTAGCGGTTGATCATCGAATCCATGTTGCCGGCAGCGACACCGAAGAACAGGTTCGGCTCGCCGAGCTTCATGAAGTCGTCTTTGGACTGCCAGTTGGGCTGCGCAATGATCCCGACGCGAAAGCCCTGGGACTCGAGCAGACGACCGATGATCGCCATGCCGAAAGACGGGTGATCCACGTACGCATCACCGGTAACAATGATGATGTCGCAAGAATCCCAGCCAAGCAGATCCATCTCTTCCCGGCTCATGGGCAGGAAAGGTGCCGGTCCGAAACATTCGGCCCAGTACTTGGGATAGTCAAATAACGGCTTGGCTGCTTGCATGTTCAGGACCTACGTTTGCACGTTGGAAAAATCGCGGGCGCGGAATATAGCACATTTTTTGATCAAGTCCGACGGCGGTGGTCGGATTTGACATACCTGGGCGGGGATCAATCGTCGTCGAAGTTGTAACTGCCCGGTGCCAGATTCTCGAAACGTGTGTATTTGCCGATGAATGCCAGGCGCGTGGTGCCGATGGGCCCGTTACGCTGCTTGCCGATGATGATCTCGGCTATACCCTTGTGCTCGGTTTCCGGGTGATACACCTCATCCCGGTAAACGAACATGATCACGTCGGCATCCTGCTCGATCGCTCCGGATTCCCGCAGGTCGGAGTTGATCGGACGCTTGTTCGGCCGCTGCTCCAGCGAGCGGTTGAGCTGCGACAGGGCAATGACCGGGCAATTGAACTCTTTGGCCAGCGCCTTGAGCGAGCGCGAAATCTCGGAAATCTCGTTGGTCCGGTTGTCACCGCTCGAACCGGGAATCTGCATCAACTGCAGGTAGTCGATCATGATCATGGCAATGTCGCCATGCTCACGCACGATCCGCCGCGTCCGCGCACGCATTTCGGACGGGCTGATACCGGCCGTGTCGTCGATGAACAGTTTGCGGTCATTGAGCAGATTGACCGCCGATGTCAGACGCGGCCAGTCATCGTCATCAAGCTGGCCGGCCCGCACCTTGGTCTGGTCGATGCGACCCAGCGAGGACAACATACGCATGATCAGCGATTCGCCTGGCATCTCCAGCGAGTAGACCAGAACCACCTTGTCACTGCGCAGCACTGCGTTTTCAACCAGGTTCATGGCGAAGGTGGTCTTGCCCATCGACGGACGTCCGGCAACGATGATCAGGTCGGCGGGCTGCATGCCGCTGGTTTTTTCATCGAGATCGGTATACCCGGTCGACAGACCGGTAATGGCGTTATCACTGTTGAACAGGGTATCGATACGGTCGATTGCCTTGGTCAGCAGATCGTTGACGCTGACCGGGCCGCCCGTTTTGGGGCGCGCTTCGGCGATCTGGAATATCTGCCGCTCAGCCTCGTCAAGAATTTCTTCTGCGGTCCGGCCTTCCGGGTTGAACGCACTGTCGGCGATTTCGGTACTGATGCCGATCAACTGCCGCAATGTGGCTCGCGCACGGACGATCTGCGCGTAGGCTTTGATGTTGGCGACAGAGGGCGTATTTTTCGCCAGCTCGCTGAGATAGCCCAGGCCACCCACTTGCGAGGTCTGCCCTTCCTTGTCCAGTTGCTCAGCCAGCGTCACTACGTCAATCGGGCTGTTCTGATCGGCCAGCCGGGCAATGGCGCGGAATATCAGGCGGTGGTCATGTCGATAGAAATCACCATCGGAAACTTGATCAAGCACCCGCTCCCAGGCGTTATTGTCCAGCATCAAGCCACCTAGTACGGCCTGCTCGGCCTCGATGGAATGCGGCGGCACCTTCAGGGCAGCGGTTTGCAGATCGTATTGTTCGGGGGTGGAAATATCGTTCATGGCCACTTCAATTCGAGGTTTGCAGAATGGGGATGGCACAAAGACAAAGGGCACGACCTGTGAACAGGATCGTGCCCGATGTTAATCCTCTGACGGCAATGCCGCCAGACGATTACGTATTGCTTAAGCAGCCACTACGACAACGCGTACCGTCGCTTCTACGTCGCTGTGCAGGTGCACGGCTACGTCGAATTCGCCAACGTTGCGGATAGTGCCGTTCGGCAGACGAACTTCGCTTTTTGCAACTTCAACGCCGGAGGCGGTCAGTGCATCAGCGATGTCGTGAGTACCGATCGAACCGAACAGCTTGCCTTCGTCACCAGCGGTGGCAGTGATAGTCACTTCCAGCTCAGCCAGTTGGGCAGCGCGAGTTTCGGCAGATGCTTTCTTGTCTGCAGCCAGTTTTTCCAGCTCGGCACGACGCTCTTCAAACGCAGCCACGTTGGCAGCGGTTGCAGCGGTTGCTTTGCCGTAAGGCAGCAGGTAGTTACGACCGTAACCGGCCTTAACGTTTACTTTGTCGCCCAGGTTGCCCAGGTTGGCGACTTTTTCCAGAAGGATCAGTTGCATGTGGAAATCCTCTTAACTTTTAACCTTCACCGTTCGCAGGGCCATTGCCGGGATCTTTCGAAATCCGGCGACCGCGAAAATCAATCAGGCTGTCGACAATGGCAATTACCACGAGCAACGGATAGATCAGTTGCATGAACACCAGCAGCGTGATGTACATCCCTACCAGCCAGAATCTGGACAGACGCTTTTCAGCGACCAGTCCGTGAATCAGGGCCAGGCCCGCAAAGACCAGCGGTACGCTGCACAGCGGTGTAAGCATTGCTATCTGCGGACCGAAATTCGGCCCCACCAGCATGCACACCACCAGCACCAACGCAGGCACCAGGGGAAGTTTCACGGCGCGAAATTCACGCCCGAAACCACCAGGGTTGTACAACATTGCTTGCCAGTACCGCCCCAGAATCAGGCATAGCACACTGACGATCTGCAGCACAGCCGCTATCAGGCCATTCAGGACGGGTGCAATCAGTGCTCCCAGACGCGCTCGCTCTTCTACGTTCAACTGCTCGTAGAGCCCGGCCAGCATTGTCGGCAGATGTTTCTGCAATTCCTGCGACATTGCTTCCAGAGGTTCGCGAAAAACCGTGCCCAGAATGACTGCATACACCACACCCAAAGCCACGCTGACCAGCAGCACACGGACCCAGGACTCGCTGGCACGCAAAACCATTGCCAAACCCAGCGAACCGGCCAGCACCATGGCTGTACGAGGTTCGCCGAAATACCACCAGACCAAAGCCGGCAGCAGAGCCCAGGACAGGACACCAACGGCATCACTGAACCCGCGTCGCAGGAGCACAAGGCACCCCGCGGCAGCACTTAACCAGAACAACAGCGGCAATGCCGCACATCCGGCCACTACAAGAGTGGCCTGCATACGGCCGCGCATGATGAATTCAGCCAGGGCACGCATGCTTTCTATCCTTTGTTACGTTTTGTCGACTACCTGGTCTCAGCGGCCGTGGCTGTCGGTGTAGGCCAGCAGGGCCAGGAAGCGGGCACGCTTGATAGCGGTGGCCAGCTGACGCTGATAACGTGCTTTTGTACCAGTGATACGGCTTGGAACGATTTTGCCGGTCTCGGATACGTAGGCTTTCAGAGTGTTGAGATCTTTGTAATCGATCTCTTTGACGTCTTCAGCGGTGAAGCGGCAGAATTTACGACGACGGAAGAAACGTGCCATGTAATTGGCTCCTCAAAAGGTCCGTGGATTACTCGTCAGCGTTATCGCTAACGTCGCTGTTGTCGCTGTTGTCGCTGTTGTCGCCGTCATCGCCATCGGCGCTGTCGGAGTGCTCAGGACGGTCACGACGCTCACGGCGCTCACTGCGGTTCTCTTCAGCCTTGAGCATCTCGGACTGGCCGGTTACGGCTTCGTCGCGACGGATGACCAGGTTACGGATCACAGCATCGTTGTAACGGAAGTTGTCTTCCAGCTCGGCCAGAGCCTTGCCAGTGCACTCAACGTTCAGCATCACGTAGTGAGCCTTGTGAACATTGTTGATTGCGTAAGCCAGTTGACGACGGCCCCAATCTTCCAGACGGTGGATTTTGCCGCCGTCTTCTTCGATCAGCTTGGTGTAACGCTCTACCATGCCGCCGACTTGCTCGCTTTGATCCGGGTGGACCAAAAAGATAATTTCGTAATGACGCATGAATGCTCCTTACGGGTTGTAGCCTGCCGCTCAGAAGCGGTCAGACAAGGAGTGAATGACACTGTTGGTCTTGCTCAGGGACAGGCACATGCGCGCCTGCCGTGACAGCAAGGGGCGCAATTGTAGAGAAGGGTCGAGGGAGGCGCAAGGCAATTGGTGAATTAATGAGCAGATCGCATGGCGCAACCTGCTCACTCTGGCCAGGCGCCGGAATCAGGCCTTTTTGCCGGCAGCCTTGACACTGCGCTGACGCAGCGCCTCAAACAGACACACGCCGGTCGCGACCGACACGTTCAGACTGCTGACACTGCCCGCCATCGGCAGGCGCACCAGATAATCACAATGCTCACGGGTCAGGCGGCGCATACCCTTGCCTTCCGCACCCATGATAATGATGGTCGGCCCGGTCAGATCCTGCTGGTACAGCTCGACTTCGGCCTCGCCCGCAGTACCCACCACCCACAACCCGCGCTGCTGGAGTTTTTCCAGCGTACGCGCCAGGTTAGTCACTGCCACAAGCGGAATGACCTCGGCGGCACCGCAGGCAACCTTTCGCACGGCTGGCGTCAAGGTTGCGGATTTGTCCTTGGGCACGATGACCGCCAGCGCACCTGCCGCATCAGCGGTACGCAGGCAAGCGCCGAGGTTGTGTGGATCGGTCACGCCGTCGAGCACCAGCAACAGCGGCGAGCCTTCGCTGCGGTCCAGCAGCTCGTCGAGCATTGCTTCGCCCCAGACCTGACTCGGGCTGACATCGGCAACCACACCCTGATGCACGCCTTCGACCCAGGCATCCATTTCACGGCGCTCTGCCTGACCGATGGTGACGCGATTTTCGGCTGCCAGTGCGACCAGGGTCTGGACACGAGGATCGTTACGACCCTCGGCCAGCCAGATATGCTTGACGCGCTTGGGGTGATGACGAAGTAACGCTTCTACAGCGTGAACGCCGTAGATCTTTTCCAGCTGACTCATGACTTGGCCTTGGATTTACGAGCGCCACTGCTTTTCGCAGCTGGCGCGGAGCCCGTTTTTGACGAGCCTTTGCGGTGTTTGCTGGCCGGTTTGCCCGATGAAGGCGCAGAGCCCGACCTGTCAGACTTTCCCGACGGCGCCTTGCTACCACCCTTCGCGTCTGCCAGAAGTGCTTTTTTCAGCTCGCGGCTTTTACGCACTTCTGCGTTTTTCGCCGCCGCATCGCTCGGCCGGTAGGCTTCGGTGCTGCTTTCCTTGGCAGAAGCGTTGCGACGACCGGACCTGGCCGGTGCCTTCTCTTTTTCAGCCGTGGCTGCCGCGGCAGGAGGCGCAGTGTCATGACCACGACGCTTGCGACCAACCGGCGTAGCAGCCGCTGAGGTTTCGGAAATCTCGAAATCGATCTTGCGCTCATCCAGGTCGACACGCATGACGCGCACTTCAACAGTGTCGCCGAGACGGAAGTTACGTCCGGTGCGCTCGCCGGCAAGGCGATGATGCAAGGGGTCGAAGTGGTAGTAATCGCCTGGCAGAGCCGTTACGTGGACGAGACCTTCGACATAGATATCGGTCAGCTCGACGAACAGGCCAAAGCCGGTTACAGCGGTGATCACACCCGGGAACGACTCACCGACGCGATCCTTCATGTACTCGCACTTGAGCCAGTTGACCACGTCACGCGTGGCTTCGTCGGCACGGCGCTCGCTCATCGAGCATTGTTCGCCCAACTGGTCGAGCAGCGCGTCGTCGTACGGGTAGATGCGCGCTTTCGGGATCGTCGCCGCACCGGCACGGCGAACGTGCGGCGTATCCTGCCTGGAGCGAATGACACTGCGAATCGCGCGATGGGTCAGCAGGTCTGGATAACGACGGATAGGCGACGTGAAGTGCGTGTACGCTTCGTAATTCAGACCGAAGTGGCCGTTGTTGTCCGAACTGTAGACAGCCTGACTCAACGAACGCAGCATCACGGTCTGGATGAGGTGGTAATCCGGGCGGTCACGAACGGTTTCCAGCAGCGCCTGATAATCCTTGGGCGTAGGACCTTCCTTGCCTTTGTGCAGGGTCAGACCCAGCTCACCGAGGAATGCGCGGAGTTTTTCCAGGCGCTCTGGCGGCGGACCGTCGTGGACGCGATACAGCGCAGGGATTTCGTGCTTTTTCAGAAATTGCGCGGTGGCCACGTTGGCAGCCAGCATGCATTCTTCGATCAGCTTGTGAGCATCGTTGCGGGTGGTAGGACGGATTTCGGCAATCTTGCGCTCGGAACCGAAGATGATCCGGGTTTCCTGAGTTTCGAAATCGATAGCACCGCGCACATGACGTGCGCCCAGCAACACCTTGTACATGGCGTAAAGCTGCTTGAGGTGCGGAACCACGTCGCCATACTCACCGCGAAGGCTTTTGGCTTCGGCGGTTTTCGGCTGCTCGAGGATCGTGCTGACCTTGTTGTAGGTCAGGCGAGCGTGGGAATGGATGATGCCTTCATAGAACACATAGTCAGTCATCTCGCCGGTCTTGGAGATGGTCATCTCGCACACCATGGCCAGACGATCGACATGCGGGTTCAGCGAGCAGAGGCCGTTGGACAACTGTTCAGGCAGCATGGGCACGACACGCTCGGGGAAGTACACCGAGTTGCCGCGCACCTGGGATTCTGCATCCAGCGCCGAACCGATTTTCACATAGCTCGATACGTCGGCAATCGCCACGTAGAGCTTCCAGCCGCCGGAGAACAAGCGCAGCTTGCCCGGTTTGGCTTCGCAGTAAACCGCATCGTCGAAGTCGCGAGCGTCTTCGCCATCGATAGTCACGAAAGGCAGGTGGCGCAGGTCTACGCGATTTTCCTTGTCCTTCTCTTCGACTTCCGGCTTGAGCTTCGCGGCCTCCTTGAGTACGGCCTCGGGCCACACGTGCGGAATGTCGTAGGTACGCAGCGCGACATCGATTTCCATGCCAGGCGCCATGTAGTTGCCGACCACTTCGACCACATCACCTTGAGGCTGGAAGCGCGGAGTTGGCCAGTGGGTGATTTTCACCTCGACGAACTGACCGATCTTCGCACTGTTGTTGCGACCCGGCGTCACCAACACTTCCTGCTGGATTTTCGGGTTATCCGGCACAACGAAGCCGATGCCGCTTTCTTCAAAGTAGCGACCCACGATGCTTTCGTGAGCTCGCGAGATCACTTCGACAATCACGCCTTCGCGACGGCCGCGGCGGTCAAGGCCGGAAACACGCGCCAGTGCGCGGTCACCGTCGAACACCAGACGCATCTGCGCCGGGCTCATGAACAGGTCGTCGGAGCCGTCATCGGGGACCAGAAAACCAAAACCGTCACGGTGGCCGGAGATACGGCCGAGGATCAGGTCCAGTTTGTCCACCGGCGCGTAAGTGCCGCGACGGGTGTAGATCAATTGGGCGTCGCGCTCCATCGCACGAAGGCGACGGCGCAGGGCCTCGAATTGATCTTCAGTGGTCAGGCCGAATTCTTCGACCAGTTGCTCGCGACTTGCCGGCGAACCGCGCTCGGCAAGGTGCTGCAAGATCAGCTCGCGGCTTGGAATGGGGTTTTCGTATTTTTCCGCTTCACGAGCGGCCTCGGGATCGAGGGACTGCCAATCGGCCATTAGATAGTTTTCACCTTGTATATATGGGGGTTAGTTTGGCATAGACCTCATGAAACGGGAAATTTCACGCTCAAACCGCTCGACAAAAAGCCTGCCAAACCGCGCTGAAGCACCCGAACCACGCCTTCCGCGATTTTTTTCGAGTTTTTTCACTGCCGGGCTTTACAGCCTAAAAAGCGCTCCGTATAGTGCGCGCCATCGACAGGTTGATCCGTGTTGATACTGCCCAGATGGTGAAATTGGTAGACACGCCAGCTTCAGGTGCTGGTGACCGCAAGGTCGTGGAAGTTCGAGTCTTCTTCTGGGCACCAATTCAGGCAACAGACTACAACAGTCTCAAGCCTCACAAGAACCCGCGAAAGCGGGTTTTTGCATTTTCGGGTTTTGATTATTAAATCAAAACAGGGGTTTACAGCGTAAAACGATCGCCGTATAGTGCGCCCCATCAACGGCGTACATGCTGCTGATGCTGCCCAGATGGTGAAATTGGTAGACACGCCAGCTTCAGGTGCTGGTGACCGCAAGGTCGTGGAAGTTCGAGTCTTCTTCTGGGCACCAATTCAAAAAAACCGAGCCAATGGCTCGGTTTTTTGCATTTCGGTATGCCGAAAAAGATCCCTGCACGCACAACGCCACATAAAGGGCACTGCACTTGGCACTCAAGCCCTGAATTGCCCCAGGCTCGCCTTCAATTGCGCCGCCAGACCGTTCAGCACCTTGCCACTGGCCGTTGTCTCGACCACCGCCTTGGCGGCACGCTCAGCCTGAGCGTGAATAACCTCCACCCGACCACGCACCGCCTGGGCACCTTCAGCCTGATGAACCGCCGCCTTGGTCGCCAGCCCGATGGCCGCGTGCACCTGCTCGACAGATGCCTGCACCGTCTGCTGGCGCTTGGCACTTTCACGTAACACTTCAAGCCCTTCCTTGGCCTGGCGACCAGCAATATCAATGGCCGCGACCGCCTCTTTCGCACCACGCTGCAAGGCGACGATATGTTCCTGGATATCGCCGGTCGAACTCTGCGTCTTACTGGCCAGAGCGCGGACCTCGTCAGCAACCACTGCAAAGCCACGACCCGTTTCACCAGCCCGCGCGGCCTCAATGGCCGCGTTGAGTGCCAGTAGATTGGTTTGTTCGGCAATACTTTGAATAACCTCCAGCACAACCTCGATCTGCTGGCTTTGCAACGCAAGACGTTCGATCACCTGCGCACCGGTATCCACCTGTCCGGCCAGCGCCTCAATCAGCCCGCCGACCTGACTGGACGTGCGGGTATTTTCATCAGTCGCCTGCTTGATATCGTTGACCTGACGCAAAGCCGCCTGCATCGCCTGGCTTTCCGACTGCGCCTCATCGGCCATATGCTCCAGCGCCTTCAGGCTGGCAGCCACTTCATCACGCTGCAAGGCGGCTGCGGCGTCGGCACCCGCATTGCGTTGACTCATCGCGCCGATCTCGACACCGGTCAGTTGCGCGACCTCTCCCGCTTCACGCACGATGGGTTGCAGCTTGTCGATGAAGCGATTGACCGCCGCCGACATGTCGCCAATCTCGTCGTTACTGTCCAGTTTGACGCGCTTGGTCAGGTCGCCCTCACCCGCCGCAAGATCATTCAGTGCCGCGATCAGCAGGTGCAGCTTGCTGACTACCCGACGCCCCAGCGCCACCGCCAGCAACAGCAATACGCCCAACCCCACCAGCGCCAGCCCCATACCGATTCGCCAGCGCAAGGTTTCGGCGGCTTCCTGAACAGCGACACGCGTATTGCCGGTCATCGCCGTACCCGCCGCCTGAGCCGATTGCAGGCGCGTGCGCAAGGCAGTAGAGCTGTCTTTGGAAGCACTGGCCAGACTGTCGGAAACCAGTTGCTCACCACTGATGATCAGGGCGGCGAAACGCTTGTCCAGCGCCGCCAGATTCTCCTCGACCGTGGCCGTGGAGACCCCCATGCGCACCTTGCCGATCTCGACACCATTAGGGCTGATGGATGCCTCGACGTAATACACCGAAGGATCGTTTTTTGCGGCATTGAGGATCTTGTCCATCGCCCGTTCGCCTTCACCCTTCGCCAACAGCGCCTTGACCAGCGGATTGTCGCGATTCATGTACCGCGTAAGGTGCTCGCCGGCCGCATCGTCGTAGACCACAAACAACACATTAGGATTGCGCTGGGCACGTCGGGCAAATTCAGAAAGGGTTGGAGTGTCGTTATCCCACATGGCTCGCGGAGCAACTGCGGCGAGCAATTCGGCCATGTCGGTCGCAGACTCCCGAAGGTCCTTTTCCAGCGTGGCGCGCAACTGGGCCTGCTCATCCTTCAAACGCGCAGAGAGTCCGACACTCAAGCGCTGACGGGTACTGGTCGAAAGAGAGTCGAGGCTCGACGTCACTTCGCTACTCGCCAGCTCCAGCTCGGAAGAAAGATGTTGCGAATCTACCCCAAGACGGCTGGCAAGATCAGCTTCAAGCGCCGTGACCGTGCTCCGGGTAAGGGCAACTGCCACCAGGACCTGCACCAAAAGGGCAATGCCCAGCGCAATGAAGACGGGACGCAGCAAACGGCTTTGCAAAAGAGACAAGACAGCAGACACAGGAGAATCCCTCCACCCTCAGCGCCATTAAAATGATGGCACTTTTCTGTCATCTTTGTAGCAAGTGCCGTGCCGTGACACAAGTCTCACTTTTCAGGGCGGGCCGCGCCAATCATCGAAAGCAAAAAGGGCCGCAATGCGGCCCTTTTGGTGACACTCGGCGATGGATCAGCCGAACGGATGACGCAGTACGATAGTCTCGTTGCGGTCAGGACCGGTCGAAATGATATCGATAGGCGCACCTACCAGCTCTTCGACACGCTTGATGTATGCGCGCGCGGCTACAGGCAGCTCTTCGAGGGTCTTGGCACCCAGCGTGGATTCGTTCCAGCCTGGCATCTGCTCGTAAACCGGGCGCAGGCCCAGATAGCTGTCGGCGTCGGTAGGTGCATCAATGACAGCGCCGTCTTCGTTTTCATAGCCGACGCAGATATTGATGGTCTCAAGGCCGTCGAGCACGTCCAGCTTGGTCAGGCACAGGCCCGAGATGCTGTTGATTTCAATGGCGCGACGCAGGATGACGGCATCAAACCAGCCGCAACGACGCGCACGACCGGTAGTGGCACCGAACTCGTGACCGCGCTTGGCCAGAAATGCACCGACATCATCGAACAGCTCGGTCGGGAACGGGCCCGAACCCACGCGCGTGGTGTAGGCCTTGGTGATGCCCAGGATGTAATCCAGGTACATCGGACCAAAACCGGAACCGGTGGCAATACCGCCCGCCGTGGTGTTGGAGCTGGTGACGTACGGGTAAGTACCGTGGTCGATGTCCAGCAGCGAACCCTGGGCACCCTCAAACATGATGTCCTTGCCGTCGCGGCGCATTTCATGCAGCGCAGCGGTGACGTCGAGCATCAGGGGCTTGAGCATGTCAGCGTATTCCATGCACTCGTCGAGTGTCTTCTGGAAGTCGATGGCAGGCTCTTTGTAATAATTGACCAGCACGAAGTTGTGGTAGTCGAGCAGCTCGCCCAGCTTGGCGGCGAAACGCTCGCGATGGAACAGGTCGCCGATGCGCAGACCGCGACGCGCAACCTTGTCTTCGTATGCCGGGCCGATACCACGACCGGTGGTGCCGATCTTGAACTCGCCGCGAGCTTTTTCACGCGCCTGGTCCAGCGCAACGTGGTACGAAAGAATCAGCGGGCAGGACGGGCTGATGCGCAGGCGCTCACGAACCGGGATGCCTTTCTCTTCCAGTTTGATGATTTCGCGCAGGAGCGCATCGGGAGCAACCACCACACCATTACCGATCAGGCACTGCACGCCTTCGCGCAGCACACCGGATGGAATCAGGTGCAATACGGTTTTCTCACCATCGATCACCAGCGTGTGACCAGCATTGTGGCCACCCTGATAGCGAACTACGGCGGTAGCATGTTCGGTCAGCAGATCGACGATCTTGCCTTTGCCCTCATCACCCCATTGAGTGCCCAGGACTACGACATTCTTACCCATAACACTTGTCCTCATTCACGCAAACTTAGTGCCGGCGGCGGCCGGCAGGAATACTCAAGAAGCCAGCGGCATTACCTGCCAGTGCTCGCCATGCTGAATCAATTGCCGGTCACAGTCGGCTTCACGCGCGGCGCTCGCCTGCTGCCCAGGCAACGCCTGAACCACACGCTGACCTTCGCTGCGCAACTGGCAAACCTGCTGCCAGAGTGCCGCATCCGTACTGTCCGGCATCCAGATGCCACCAGACGGTAAGACGATTTCTGCCTGCCCCAGCGTTACCAGGGTTTTCAGGTCAGTGGAAAAGCCGGTTGCCGGACGGGCACGACCGAAGTCGGCACCGATGTCATCGTAACGACCACCCTGAGCGATCGACTGGCCCACACCCGGTACGAAGACCGCAAACACCACACCGGTGTGATAGTGGTAGCCACGCAGCTCGCCAAGATCGAAATACAACGGCAACTGCGGGAAACGCGCAGCCAGACGCTCGGCGATTGCCAGCAGGTCATCCAGCGCAGCCAGCACTGGCGCAGGTGCGCCAGCCAGACGATCACGCGCGGCATTGAGTACCTCGCGCCCACCGCACAGATCGACCAGCGCGCGCAGCATCGAGGCCAGCTCCTGCGGCAGATCCGCGGTCAGGGCAACCACTTCGTCAATGGCCTTGCGCTGCAGCGCATCGAACAACTGCTGCTCGACTTCGCCGGACAGGCCGGCTGCACGCGCCAGACCACGATAGATACCGACATGCCCGAGGTCCATGTGCACATCCGGCACATCGGCCAGTTGCAGCATGGCCAGCATCAGACTGATGACTTCGACATCACTGCTTGGGCTTGCATCACCGTACAGCTCGGCACCCAGTTGAATCGGGCTGCGCGAAGAAGACAGTGCACGCGGCTGGGCATGCAGAACGCTGCCCGCATAGCACAGACGGCTAGGGCCTTCACGCTTGAGTGTGTGGGCATCGATGCGAGCAACCTGAGGCGTGATGTCGGCACGAAAGCCCATCTGCCGGCCTGATTGCGGGTCGATTACCTTGAAGGTGCGCAGATCCAGATCCGAACCTGCGCCCGTCAGCAAGGATTCGAGATATTCGATATGCGGGGTGACGACGAACTCATAGCCCCAGCTCTGAAACAGATCCAACACCTGACGGCGCGCTACTTCAATGCGCGCCGCTTCCGGTGGCAGTACTTCTTCGATGCCATCTGGTAGCAGCCAGCGGTCGACCGTTGCCATTACGCCATTCCCCTGTGATCCAGGCGGCCAGCCTACAGGCCAGCCTTGAGTGAAGCAGAAAGTGGTGCGCTGTATGACGGGCACGACAAATGCCCGAGACAGGCCTTGCAGACCACTTTCCTCGAAAAATCTTGCCGCGTTCTGATTCAGATACGGCCAATCAATCGTGCAGACGCAAAAAAGCCGGGAATTTCCCGGCTGCCGCATGATACACACGTTTCACCGTACGTTCACCCCACCGGGCGGTTTTGCCGCCCGGCGGGTGATTAATTACGGTTTGGCTTTTTCCAGATAGCGAAAGAATTCGCTGTTCGGATCAAGCACCATCACGTCGCTCTTGTTCGCAAAGCTTTCGCGGTAGGCACGCAGGCTGCGATAAAACGCGTAGAACTCCTGGTCCTGACCGTAAGCCTTGGAGTAGATCGCGGCAGCCTGGGCATCACCATCACCACGCGCTTCTTCCGACTCGCGATAGGCTTCTGCCAGCAACACACGACGCTGACGATCGGCGTCGGCGCGAATGCCTTCAGCCAGTTCGTTACCCTTGGCGCGGTGTTCGCGCGCTTCACGCTCACGCTCGGTGCTCATACGCTCGAAAACGCTGCGATTCACTTCCTTCGGCAGGTCGATGGCCTTGACCCGGACATCGACGACTTCAATGCCCAGCTCTTTCTCGGCCATGCGGTTAAGGGAACCGGTGATATCAGCCATCAGCGCATCTCGCTCACCCGACACGACTTCGTGCAGCGTGCGCTTGCCGAACTGGTCACGCAGGCCAGACTCCAGACGGCGCGAAAGGCGCTCGTCGGCGATCTGCTTCAGGCCGGAAGTCGCGGTGTAGAAACGCTCCGCATCCTTCACGCGCCATTTGGCATAGGCATCGACCATGACCGCTTTCTTTTCCAGTGTAAGGAAGCGCTGGGTCGGTGCATCGAGGGTCAGCAAACGACCATCGAACTTGCGCACCTGGTTCACGTAGGGAACCTTCACATGCAGACCCGGCTGAACATCGGCCTGAACCACACGACCGAATTGCAGCAGCACTGCACGCTCGGTCTGGGACACGATGTAGAAGCTGTTCCAGGCGATGACCGCCAGTACCACGCCGACAATAAGGGTGATCAGTGATTTGTTACTCATCAGCGAGTCTCCCTGGTGCGTACTTCGCCACGCTGCTGAGCTTCAGTTGCCCGGGCGGCAGCGGCAGCATCGGTAGCGGACTGCGATGGCGTACCTGCATTGGAGCCATTGGCGTTACTGCTGCGGCTGCTTTCGATCATCTTGTCGAGCGGGAGATAAAGCAGGTTGTTCTGCCCTTTTTCGCCAGTCACAAGAACCTTGCTGGTGTTGCTGAAGACTTCCTGCATGGTGTCCAGATACAGACGCTGGCGGGTGACTTCAGGAGCCTTGCGGTATTCGGCGACCAGTTTGGTAAAGCGATCAGCCTCACCCTTGGCACGCGAAACCACTTCATCGCGGTAGCCGTTGGCATCTTCGAGGATGCGCTGGGCCTGACCGCGGGCTTCCGGAATCACGCCATTGGCGTAGCTCTCAGCCTGGTTGCGCGCACGCTGCTCGTCTTCACGCGCCCGGATCACGTCATCGAACGCTTCCTGCACCTCACGCGGCGCAGCAGCGCTCTGCACGTTGACCTGAGTGACGGTGATGCCGGTGCGGTAGGTGTCGAGGAAACGTTGCAGACGCTCCTTGATTTCGCTGGCCATCAGTTCACGACCCTCAGTCAGGACCTGGTCCATGGCCGTGGAACCCACGACATGGCGCAGCGCACTTTCAGTAGCGTGCTGCAGGCTGATTTCAGGCTGGTCGACGTTCAGGACGAAATCCTGCAGGTTGCTGATCTTGTACTGCACGGTCAGCGGCACTTCGACGATATTCTCGTCTTCGGTGAGCATCTGGCCCTGCTTGCTGTAGGCACGCTCGCGCGTCACGTTTTCCATGTACTTGCGGTCGAACGGCGGGAAGTAGATGTTGAGACCCGGCCCCACGGTTTCATGGTACTGACCGAAACGCAGTACAACCGCCTGCTCCTGCTCGTCAACGACATAGATAGCGCTGTAAAGCCAGAAAGCGATAAGCACGACAAGGCCAATGCCGAGCAGGCCAAAGCCGCCGCCCTTGCCAGAGCCGCCCCCGCTGCCACTGCCGCTGCCATCGCTGCCGCGTTTGTTACCGCCGCCGAACAACCCCTTCAGGCTTTCCTGCAGCTTACGGAAGGCCTCGTCGAGATCAGGTGGTCCCTTGCGGTCGCCGCCACGGCGTTTGCCACCCCAGGGATCTTGATTATTCGAGTTGCCACCCGGCTCATTCCAAGCCATAGCGCTCTCCATCTGATAAAGCAAAGACGCGCCCGCGGCGCGCCGACCAATGCTACAGAATGCTCGCGAAAGCCGTACAACGGCTTTCTCGTGCTTTTATTGCAAAGTGTGTTGCTCGATGAACTCCAGCGGCTGCAATCCTTCGCGACTCACCAGACGATTGAGTTCAACGCGCGGCAGCCGCACTGCCAGCACACTGGCACCGTCTTCGTCATGCGTTTCGCTCTGCACCGCACCCAGTTCGAAAAACTGGGCGCGCAGCCGGGCAAGACTCTGAGGCAAAAGCAGCGTACCTACAAACAGATCGTCGCCGAGCAGTTCGGCAATAGCTTGCTTGAGCAGATCCAGCCCTCGACCATCATGGGCAGACACCCAGACACGCTGCGGCTTGCCATCGGCATCGCGCTGTATCTGAGGCTCCACGCCTTCAAGCAGATCGAGTTTGTTATAGACCTCGAGGATCGGCAAGCCCTCGGCCCCAATCTCGCCGAGCACAGCCATGACCTGCTCGATCTGCGACATGCGGTCGGGCTCGTGGGAGTCGATCACATGCAGCAGTAAATCGGAGTTGCTCGATTCTTCAAGCGTCGCGCGAAAGGCTTCTACCAGTTTATGTGGCAGATGGCGAATGAAGCCCACGGTATCAGCCAGCACGATAGGCCCCAGGTCATCGAGCTGCAGACGACGCAAGGTCGGATCGAGCGTGGCAAACAACTGGTCCGCCGCGAACACATCCGAATCGGTTACCGAGTTGAACAGGGTCGACTTGCCGGCGTTGGTGTAGCCCACCAGTGAAACTGAAGGAATATCGGCGCGACGACGCCCACGACGTGCCTGATCCCGCTGGCTGCGAACCTTCTCCAGCCGCCCTTTGATCTGCCGCAGGCGAACCCGCAGAAGACGACGGTCGGTTTCGAGCTGGGTTTCACCCGGACCGCGCAGGCCGATACCACCTTTTTGTCGCTCAAGGTGAGTCCAGCCACGGACCAGGCGCGTGCTCATGTGCTCAAGCTGAGCCAGTTCGACCTGAAGCTTGCCTTCGTGAGTACGCGCTCGCTGCGCAAATATATCGAGAATCAGCCCCGTACGATCAAGCACACGACACTCGAAAACGCGTTCGAGGTTGCGTTCCTGACTGGGCGTGAGGGTGTGATTGAAGATAACAAGATCAGCCTGTTCGGCTTTGACCTGGTCGCGAAGCTCCTCGACCTTGCCAGAGCCAATCAGGTATTTGGCCGATGGCCGATGACGCGGCACGTTGATAAACGCAACGGTATCGGCACCGGCCGATATGGCCAGCTCCTGAAACTCCTGCGGATCTTCGCGCGCCTCAGGGTCCTGACCATCCAGATGAACGAGAATTGCACGTTCACCACCACTGTGGCGCTCAAAGAACAAGGCAGACTCCTATCAGGCGTTACCTGGCTCGGCGTCTGCGCCGTCAGCGTCGGTAGCGCTGGGAAGGCGGATCGGACGAACCGGTACGACGGTGGAAATGGCGTGTTTATAAACCATCTGGCTGACAGTATTTTTCAGCAAAATGACGAACTGGTCGAAAGACTCGATCGTGCCCTGCAGCTTGATACCGTTGACCAGGTAGATCGAAACCCCGACCTTCTCTTTTCGCAAGGTATTCAAGTAAGGGTCTTGTAGCGAATGCCCTTTTGACATGTGCCGCACTCCTTTAAGGATCAATAAAATAATAAATCGAATACGATTGGCTTACCGGCCACCCCCCAAGGATAGACGGCTATTGCAGGGACTCAGCTCAATATGGAGACCGATTCCAGGTATTTCAAGGCGCGAGGCAGATTGTCGCTGGCCAGACTGTCAAGCCAGTGCAAATCCTCCCAGCTTCGTAGCCAGGTGAACTGCCGTTTGGCCAACTGGCGTGTTGCAATAATGCCGCGCTCCTGCATTTCGTCCCGCGTCAGCTTTCCATCCAGGTGATCCCAGACCTGGCGATAACCGACGGCTCTTATCGAGGGCAACCCGCAATGCAGGTGACCTCTTGAGCGCAATGCCAGTACCTCGTCCAGAAACCCCTGATCCAGCATTTGCTCAAAACGTAGCGCGATGCGTTGGTGCAGCACCTTGCGATCAGCCGGAGCGATGGCAAGGTTCGCGACAGTATAGGGCAATTGCTGACGCCCTGATGCGGCCGCTTGGGTACTTTGCGCAGTTTGTTGCTCGCGATGTGCCGTCATGCTCATTCCACTCACGCGATACACCTCAAGCGCCCTGATCAGTCGTTGTGGATCGTTGGGGTGAATACGTGCCGCCGAAACGGGATCGACCACCGCCAGTTGATCGTGCAATGACTGCCAGCCAAAGGCCTGCGCATCAGCTTCAAGCTGCGCCCTGACCTGCGCATCGGCAGCCGGCATATCCGCCAGCCCGTCCAATAGAGCCTTGAAATACAACATAGTGCCGCCGACCAGCAAAGGAATATTTCCACGGGCTGTGATTTCCGCCATGGCGGTCAGCGCGTCACTGCGAAAATCGGCTGCGGAGTAGCTTTGCGCGGGGTCGAGAATGTCGATCAGACGGTGCGGAAATTCAGCCAGCTGCGCTTTCGAGGGCTTGGCGGTGCCGATATCCATGCCGCGATAAACCAGCGCCGAGTCGACGCTGATCAGTTCGCACGGCAGCACTTTGGTCAGTGCCATGGCAAGGTCGGTCTTGCCTGCGGCAGTAGGCCCCATGAGGAAAATGGCCGGAGGTAAAGCGTTCATTCATTGACCGCGCAGGAATAATTTATCCAGGTCATTGAGACCCATCTGGGTCCAGGTAGGACGTCCGTGGTTGCATTGACCGCTGCGCTCGGTGTTTTCCATGTCACGCAGCAGGCCGTTCATTTCCGGAATGGCCAGACGTCGATTGGCTCGGATCGCACCATGGCAGGCCATGGTGCCGAGCAATTCGTTCATGTGCGCCTGCACCCGGTCGCTAGTGCCATATTCCATGAGATCCGCCAGCACATCGCTGACCAGCCGATTGGCCTCGGCCTGCTTGAGCAGCGCAGGGATCTGTCGGATCGCCAGGGTTTCCGGACCGAGCCGCTGAAGCTCGAAGCCCAGGCGCTGGAACGTAGTGATGTGTTCTTCGGCGCAGTCGGCTTCGCGCTGGCTGACCGCGAGGGATTCGGGCACCAGTAATGGCTGGCCACTCAGGCCTTCATTGGCCATCGCTATTTTCAGGCGCTCATACATGATTCGCTCGTGGGCAGCGTGCATATCTACCAGCACCAGCCCATGAGCGTTTTCAGCGAGAATGTAGATGCCTTTGAGCTGCGCCAGCGCATACCCCAGCGGCGGAATATCGCCGGGCGACTCCGGCAGCGATGAAGGCGCAGCGGTGGGCAGCGGCGCGAAAAACTCACGGTAGGCACTTTGCGCTTCGGCTACAGGCACGCCGGAGGTAGGCCGTGGCGAATATTGATACTGATAGCCGCTACCGGCACTGCTGCCGGCAGGGCGGGAAAAAGGCTCGCTCTGCGGCTGCTCCAGCACATTATTGGCCAGACGCATTTCGCCCTGCGGCCCGAACTCGCCCGCCTCAGGCCCGGTTGGCCGAGGCTCGGCAACAACCGGCACGCTGCCACCCAGCTGGTTTTCCGGGCGCACATCACCCAATGCACGGTGCAGGGTGCCATAAAGGAAGTCATGCACCATGCGTCCGTCGCGGAAGCGCACTTCGTGCTTGGTCGGGTGGACGTTGACGTCTACAGCGGCCGGATCGACCTCGAAAAACAGCACGAACGTCGGATGACGGCCGTTGAACAGCACATCGCGATAAGCCTGACGCACCGCATGGGCAACCAGTTTGTCGCGCACGGCACGGCCGTTTACAAAAAAATACTGCAGGTCGGCCTGGCTGCGCGAAAATGTCGGCAATCCCACCCAGCCCCACAGATGCAGGCCATTACGCTCAATCTCGATGGGCAGTGCCTGCTCCAGAAAGCCCGGCCCGCAGATCGCCGAAACACGCCGCGCTCGGGCGGTGTCGTCATGCGCTTCATGCAGGCTCAGCACAGTCTTGCCGTTGTGGCGCAAATGGAAGGCCACGTCGAAACGTGCCAGCGCCATGCGCTTGATGACTTCCTGCAGGTGATCGAATTCGGTCTTCTCGGCCTTGAGAAACTTGCGTCGGGCGGGCGTATTGAAGAACAGGTCGCGAACTTCCACAGACGTGCCCACCGGATGCGCTGCTGGCTGGACACGCGGTGCCATGTCACGGCCTTCGGTTTCAACCTGCCACGCCTGATCGGCGTCGCGGGTGCGCGAAGTCAAAGTAAGGCGCGCCACGGAGCTGATCGAAGCCAGCGCTTCGCCGCGAAAGCCCAGGCTCATGACCCGCTCAAGGTCTTCCAGATCGCGAATCTTGCTGGTGGCATGTCGCGCCAGCGCCAGTGGCAGATCATCCGAAGATATGCCGCCGCCATCGTCACGGACTTTCAACAACTTGATACCGGCCTGCTCGACATCGACATCGATACGCCGCGCGCCGGAATCAAGGCTGTTTTCCAGCAGTTCCTTGATAACCGAAGCCGGGCGCTCGACAACCTCGCCCGCCGCGATCTGGTTGGCCAGTCGCGGGCTGAGCAATTCGATGCGCGCAGCGTTCAGAACAGTCTGAGCGTTATCGGCTTCGCTGCCGTCGAGCAGAAGATCGTTCATTGCTGGGTCGCCACCTCGGAACTCGGAATGCGCAGATCCTGGCCAATCTTCAATTCATCGGTTTTCAGATTGTTGGCGCTGCGCAGCGTAGCGATGTTCATGTCATAACGCGCCGCAAGCATGGCCAGGGTTTCACCGGAACGGACCACGTGATTGCGCGGCCCCTGGGCCAGCTTGCCGTTATCACGCAGCCAGGCAATATAAGTACCCTGCGGCGGGTTCTGCTGGAAGAACTGCTTGACCCCGGAGTTGATCGAACGCGCCAACGCCTGTTGGTGCGACGCAGAGCTCAGCTTGTTGGCTTCGTTGGCATTGGAGATAAAGCCGGTCTCCACCAGAATCGACGGAATATCCGGCGACTTGAGCACCATGAAACCTGCCTGCTCGACGCGTGACTTGTGCAGCGAAGTGACGCGGCCGATGTTGCTCAACACCTTCTGGCCGACGTTCAGGCTCGAAGACAGCGAAGCGGTCATGGACAGGTCCAGCAATACCCCGGCGAGCATGCGGTCCTTGTCATCAAGGCTTACCGCGCCGGCACCACCGATCAGGTCGGAGCGGTTTTCGCTGTCCGCAAGCCAGCGTGCCGTTTCGGAGGTCGCGCCACGATCGGACAAGGCGAACACCGACGCACCAAACGCCGCAGTGGACGGCGCGGCATCGGCGTGAATGGACACAAACAGGTCGGCCCCCTTGGAACGGGCGATCTCGGTACGTTTGCGCAGCGGAATGAAGTAGTCGCCGGTCCGCGTCAATTCTGCGCGATAGCCTTTCTCGGCGTTGACCTGGCGCTGCAGTTCCTTGGCAATCGACAGCACCACGTTTTTCTCTTTCTGGCCGGCACCGCCCGACGCTCCCGGGTCTTCGCCGCCGTGTCCGGCATCGATCACCACGACAATGTCACGTTTGCCATTTGGCACCGGAGTCAGCTTGATTTCAGGCTTGGCCGGGCTGACCGGAACAGCGGGCGCAGTATTGGCGGCGGTATCCGGAATTACCGGTGTCGGGTTTGCGTCAGCGGCGTTATCGAACAGGTCGACCACCAGACGATTGCCGTACTGCTGATTCGGCGCAAGCGTGAAACTTTTGGGTGTCACCGCCTTTTTCAGATCGATGACCACGCGCAGATCAGTCGGCGTGCGCTGAGCAGAGCGCATGCTGCTGATCGGTGTATTGGCTGTCGACACATTCAGCGGACCACCGAGTGTCGCGCCGTTGATATCGATTACCAGACGATCAGGCGAAGTCAGGGTGAACACACTGTGCTGGACAGGCCCGGACAGGTCGAATACCAGACGCGTGTTGTCCGGTGCTCGCCATAAGCGGACACTTCGTACTTGCGTAGCGGCAACCGCCTCGACAGCCAGGGCCATCAGCAGCAGACCAACTACAGTAACCAGCGCGCGCATGCGCATACCTAACCCCATATCTATTTGAATTCCAAAGCCAAAGTGGCACACCAGCGTTCGCCGCGCGAGCCCAGCGGGCTCAATATCACGGACCGGCCTTCTCCGTGCGGCCCAATGGTAATGGTCAGGTCAGGCTTTGGCAAAAAGCCTGCACCACGCTGGGGCCATTCAATCAGACAAAGCGCATCGCCGTCGAAGTAATCGCGCACCCCCATGTACTCGAGTTCTTCAGGGTCGACCAGCCGATACAGGTCAAAGTGGAACACCCGTATGGCACCGATTTCGTATGGCTCGACCAGTGTGAAAGTAGGACTCTTGACGGCCCCCGCATGCCCGAAACCGCGAATCATTCCCCGCGAAAGAGTGGTTTTCCCAGCACCCAGATCGCCGTCGAGAAAGATGACACCCTGCCCTTCGGTAACCGCAGCCAGGCGTGCACCAAAACTCATCATGGCTTCTTCGCCAACCACGTGCAGCGTTAAATCAGACACGGTTGCAGCTCCTCCAGTAACTGACGAATGGCAGGAATAATATCGCTGGCGGCCAGCCCGCGACCGTATTCGCCGATTTTCTGACCTGCACTTGCGTGCAACCACACTGCCAGACAAGCCGCATCGAAGGGCGTCAGATGCTGTGCCAGAAGCGCACCGATCAACCCGGCCAGCACGTCGCCCAGCCCGGCGGTGGCCATGGCCGGATGGCCACGATCGCACAACGCCAGGCGCCCTTGCGCATCGGCAATCAGGCTGCCGGAGCCCTTGAGCACGCAAACCGTGTCGAACTTGCGCGCCAGCGCCCGTGCGGCGGCGGGACGGTCTGCCTGAACTTCCTTGATGTCTATGCCCAGCAGGCGCGCTGCCTCGCCCGGGTGCGGGGTAATGACACACCCCTTGGGCAGGCTCACCAGCCCGGCGGCCAACATATTCAGCGCATCGGCATCCCACACTTGTGGCCGGTCGGCATCGGAGGCAGCCGACAGCAAGCTGCGCCCCCAGGCCGCCTGCCCCAACCCCGGACCGACCACCAGCACGCTGGCCGGCTCGATCAATGCCATCAACTGGTTTGCCGAACGAATGCCCGCGCTCATGATTTCCGGCATGCGGGTCAGGGCGGCCGGCATATGCTCGGCGCGGGTCGCCAGCGTCAACATGCCAGCACCGCTACGCAGGGCGCTTTCAGCGCTGAGCAAAGCCGCACCGCCAAACCCGTGATCGCCTCCGATGACCAGTACACGACCGAACATGCCTTTATGAGCGGTATGTGGACGCGGTGCCAGCGTCGGCAAGTTGAGCGGACCGAGGCGTTTTGCGCTGACCGGCACCTGCGCAACCAGCGCTGGATCCGCCCGCAAGTCATCAAACACAAGCTCGCCCACCAGATCGGCCGCATTGCCGGTCAACAATCCCAGCTTGAGACCGATGAAAGTAACCGTCACGTCGGCACGCACCGCCGCGCCCAGAGTCTGGCCGGTATCTGCGCTCAAGCCCGAAGGAATATCCACGGCAGCAACCGGCAGACCGCTGGCATTGATCGCGTTGATGGCCGAGAGATAGGGTTCACGCACATCGCCATCGAGCCCGGTGCCGAGCAAGGCATCCAGCACTACACCGGCCAACGGCTGGTCGGCCCACGCCTGGGTGTCGATGCCGGAAGCTGCCGCATGCGCCGAAGCGGCATCCCCCGTCAATGCAGCCGGGTCGCCGACGGCCAGCACCCTGACCTGCCAGCCTGCCTTGTGCGCCAGTGCTGCCACCAGATACCCGTCGCCGGCGTTGTTGCCGCGGCCGGTCAGCACAGTCAGCTCGCTCGCTTCAGGCCAGCGCCGGAGGATCGTTCGCCACAGTGCCTGTGCAGCGCGCAGCATCAATTCCAGGCCTGGCGTACCGGCCGCAATCAGCCGCGCGTCGAGGTCGCGGACCTGCGCAGCGCTGTACAGCGCGTCGGGTAAATAAGGTTTAGTGTCGAACATGCGTCTATGGGCTCCGATGTCTGGCAGAATTATACGCACCTTGGCCCCGGTTTCTCTCTGCGCATGTCCGCTATTACTGCTGTACTCCCCACCTCCGACGATCTTGCCGCCCTTGCCCTGTCAATCAAGGCGTGGGGGCGTGAGCTGGGCTTTCAGGAGGTAGGGATAAGCGGTCTGGACCTTGCAGAGCACGAGCAGCACCTGCAACGCTGGCTCGAAGCAGGCTATCACGGGGAAATGGACTATATGGCAGCCCACGGCAGCAAACGTTCCCACCCGGATGAGCTGGTACCGGGAACACTGCGCGTTGTGTCGCTGCGCATGGACTATCTACCGGGCGACACCAAGATGGCCGAACGCCTGACAGAGCCCGAAAAGGCCTACGTTTCACGCTATGCCCTGGGCCGCGACTATCACAAGCTGATCCGCAAGCGTCTGCAGCAACTGGCCGAGCGCATTCAACAGGCCATCGGCCCCTTTGGTTTTCGGGCGTTTGTGGACAGCGCGCCAGTGCTGGAAAAGGCCATCGCCGAACAGGCTGGGCTGGGCTGGATCGGCAAGAATACGCTGGTCCTCAACCGCAAGGCCGGCAGCTTCTTCTTTCTTGGCGAGCTGTTTGTCGATATCCCGTTGCCGGTCGATGCCCCTCATGCGACGGAACATTGCGGGCGCTGTACGGCCTGTCTGGACATCTGCCCGACGGCCGCGTTTGTCGGTCCTTATGTCCTGGATGCGCGGCGTTGCATTTCCTACCTGACCATCGAGCTGAAAACGGCGATTCCTGAAGAACTGCGCCCATTGATCGGCAACCGGGTGTTCGGCTGTGACGACTGCCAGATCGTCTGTCCGTGGAACCGTTTTGCCCGACCAACCGAGCAAAGCGATTTCCAGCCGCGCCATAACCTGGACAACGCCGGGCTGGCCGAGCTGTTTCTGTGGGATGAAGAAAAGTTTCTCGGCAGCACCGAAGGCTCGCCACTGCGCCGGGCGGGTTATGAGCGCTGGCTGCGCAACCTTGCCGTCGGCCTCGGTAACGCGCCCTCCACCATCCCGGTGATCGAAGCCCTGCAAACCCGCCGCGACTATCCCTCGGAACTGGTCAGAGAACATGTGGAATGGGCGCTGCGCAGGCATGGCGTGGCACCGCTTTAAACAGGCAGCGCGGCGCAGACTTGTGACGCGGAACGTCACCAAAGGCACTCCCGCGCTGGAGCGTGGGGAACCATAATTTATCGTGCCTACGCTCTGCGCCCTCCTCAGGGCTCGTCTTTATAGATGAACTTGGGCATTTCCCAGTGGAAACGAATCGCCAGCAGGCGCAGCAGCAAGCCGCCGAACAGGGTGATCAGCACCGCTTGCTCGTTCGGTAGCTGCAAGTACTGGCACAGCAGAAAGCACCAAGCGGCCAGAAAAGACACACTGGCGTACAGCTCGCGGCGAAAGATCAGCGGGATGTCGTTGCAAAAAATATCGCGCAGGATGCCACCGAAGACTCCGGTGATGACGCCACACACTGACGCGATCACCAGACCATGTCCTGCTTCCAGCGCAGTCATGCAGCCAATCAGGGTGAAGGCCACCAGCCCCAGCGCGTCCAGTACCAGAAACAGTGAGCGCAGATGGCGCATCAGTGGCGCGATAAAAATCGTCACCAGCGCCGCCACGCTGGTCAGTACCAGATACTCCGGGTGCTTGACCCAGGTCAGCGGATAATGCCCGATCAGCACGTCACGCACCGAACCACCACCCAGCGCCGTGACGCAGGCGATCAGTACCACACCGAACCAGTCCATCCCTCGACGGCCGGCAGACAGTGCGCCTGTCATGGCTTCGGCAGTGATGGCGATCAGATAAAGCATCAGCAACATGGGGGCGAGTCTGCGACAAGGGCGCGCAGTCTAACCAGCGGCCCTGCGCACTGAAAGAGTGCAGCGAAGATTATTCACTGCACGCGCATGCCCTGATCAAGGCTTGATGAAATGCTCACGGTAGAAACGCAGTTCGGCGATCGACTCGCGGATGTCATCCAGCGCCAGATGCGTACTGCCTTTCTTGAATTTCAGCTCGGGGGACCAGCGCGCAGCCAGCTCCTTGAGGGTCGAGACATCCAGATTCCGGTAGTGGAAGTAGTTTTCCAGGGTCGGCATATGGCGATACAGGAAGCGGCGATCCTGACAAATGCTGTTGCCGCAGATCGGCGAACTGCGCTCGGGAACCCACAGTTTGATGAACTCAAGGGTCTGCGCCTCGGCGTCGGCCATGTTGACGGTGCTTTCGCGGACTCGCTGCGTCAGGCCCGAACCACCGTGCTGGCGAGTGTTCCACTCGTCCATGGCGGCCAGTGTCTCATCGCTCTGATGCACGGCAATCACCGGGCCTTCGGCCAAGGTGTTCAGCTCACTGTCGGTGATGATCGTGGCCATTTCGATAATGACATCGGTATCAGGGTCCAGACCGGTCATTTCCAGATCGATCCAGATCAGGTTCTGCTTGTTCTGCATGTGTCGACTCCTCAGCGTAGGCGCGCAGTTTAGCTCACCCTGCCGTGCTAGACTCTTGCCGATCAATCGTACTGCCTAATTCATCGGTTACATCACATCGGAACACCCATGGCCAAACGCCAACTCAATCGTCGTCAGAACTGGCGCATCGAAAAAATTCAGGGCGAGCGTGCTGCCCGCGCAGCAAAACGCGAGTCCGCTACGCTTGAAACGCTCGAAGGCGGCGATCTCGGTCCCGAGCAGACCGGCCTGGTGATTGCTCACTTCGGTGTGCAAGTCGAGGTCGAGGCTCAGGAAGGCGACACGAGCGGTCAGGTATTTCGCTGCCATTTGCGCGCCAATCTACCTGCGCTGGTCACCGGCGATCGCGTCGTATGGCGCGCCGGCAATCAGGGCATCGGCGTCATTGTCGCGCAACTGCCTCGCACCACCGAGCTGCGCCGCCCGGACTCCCGTGGCCAGCTCAAACCTGTGGCAGCCAACGTCGATTTGATCGTGATCGTGTTCGCCCCCATGCCCGAGCCGCATGCCAACCTCATCGACCGTTATCTGGTTGCGGCCGAGCATGCAGGGATTCGTCCGCTGCTATTGCTCAACAAGGCCGACCTGATCGACGAGCAGAATGCCCCCGCGCTCAACGCGCTGCTGGCGGTCTACCGCACGCTGGGTTACCCGGTGCTGGAAGTGTCGGCGCATCATGGTGACGGCATGCAGACCCTGCAAAGCCAGCTTGACGGCCACATCAGCGTGTTCGTTGGACAGTCCGGCGTCGGCAAGTCTTCGCTGGTCAACAGCCTGCTGCCGGAGACGGACACACGCGTCGGTCCGCTGTCCGAAGTCTCGGGTCAGGGCACACACACCACGACCACCGCGCGCCTGTTCCACTTTCCGCGTGGCGGCGACCTGATCGACTCCCCGGGCATCCGTGAATTCGGCCTGGGGCATGTCAGCCGTGCAGACGTGGAAGCCGGTTTCATCGAGTTCAACGACCTGCTCGGTACATGTCGCTTTCGTGACTGCAAGCATGACCGCGAACCGGGCTGCGCTCTGCTCAAGGGGCTTGAAGACGGCCGTGTGCAGCAGCAGCGCATGAACAGCTATCGCTCGATCATTGCCAGCCTGCCGCAAGACAGCTATTGAACACTGAAACGCCGCATACAAAAACGCCGCGATGATCGCGGCGTTTTTGCATGCGTGCGGCTTAGTTCTGGGCCGGCTCGACGCGCAGCTTGCCCTCATCAAAGATGTTCAGCTTTTGCCGTATCTCGTGAGGCTGCGCGTAGGCCTGCGGATCGACGGGTGCAGCAGTCGAAGCCCCTGGAGCAGCGGGAGCAGCGGGAGCAGCGGGAGCAGCAGGCGCAGACTTGGCTGGCGGCGCGGCGCCGGAGTTCTGGTCGCCCTCGATACGCTGCTGGGCCTTTTTGGTCAGGACCACGATATCGATGCGGCGGTTGACCGGATTGGTCGGGTTCTCGTGATCATAAAGAGCCGACGAGGCATACCCCACCACCCTGGCCACCTGAGAATCCGGATAAGTACCGGCGACCAGCGCACGACGGGCAGCGTTTGCGCGGTTGGCCGACAGTTCCCAGTTACCGAACCCGCCGTTGCCTACAAAAGGTGTCGCGTCGGTATGACCACTGATGCTGATCTTGTTCGGCACACTTTTGATGGTGTCAGCCATCGCCAGCAGGATGTCTTCGAAATAGGGTTTCAGCCGCGCACTGCCCGAGTCGAACATCGGCCGGTTGTCGGCGTCCATGATCTGGATGCGCAAGCCGTCCTGGGTGATCTCGAACAGAATCTGGTCCTTGAATTTCTGCAGTTGCGGGTTTTCCTCGACCTTGTTCTGCAACTCCTGCAGGAGCATCTCCAGACGTTCCTGCTCCACCGATTCGGCCTTGGTCTCCGAGGTTTCTGCCTCGATCGGCACGGTGTCAGGTGAAGGAGTGGTCTTGACCTCAGGGTTCAGTGTCTGATTTGGCGACATCTCCGGCGAACCGCCCAGATCGATGACATAAGGCGACCCGCTGTCAGAAAAGCCCACCGGGTCCTTGAAGTAACCGGCCACCGCGAGCAACTGTTCCGGCGTGGCGGACGACATCAGCCACAGCACCAGAAAGAACGCCATCATTGCCGTTGCGAAGTCGGCAAATGCGATTTTCCAGGCACCGCCGTGATGTCCGCCACCAAAGCGCTTTACGCGCTTGATGATAATCGGCTGATTATTTTCCATGACTTAGCGACCGCGAACCGCTTGTTCCAGCTCACTGAAGCTGGGGCGATGCAGCGGGTAGAGAACCTTGCGGCCAAATTCGACGGCCAGCGAGGGCGGCATGCCGGACGCCGAAGCCACCAGAGACGCCTTGATGCTCTCGTAGACGTTCATTTCTTCCTTGGCATCATGCGCAAGGCAGGTGGCCAGAGGACCGAAGAAGCCGTACGCCGCAAGAATACCGAAGAATGTACCGACCAGCGCAGCACCTACGTGCATACCGATCGCAGCCTTGTCGCCCGACCCCAGCGACGCCATGGTCACGACGATACCCAGAACCGCTGCCACGATACCGAAGCCAGGCATGCCGTCGGCGATACCGGTAATAGCGTGGGAGGGATGCTCGAGCTCTTCTTTCATGCTCAGCAGTTCCATGTCGAACAGGCCTTCCAGCTCATGCGGGGCCATGTTGCCGGACGACATGATGCGCAGGTAGTCGCAGATGTACGCAGTCATGCGCTCATCTTTCAGGACACCGGGGTATTTGGCGAAGATCGGGCTGGAAGCGGCGTCTTCGATATCCCCTTCGATCGCCATCATGCCTTCACGACGGCTCTTGTTGAGGATTTCGTACACCAGCCCCAGCACTTCAAGGTAATAGGCATGTGTGAAGCGCGTACCGAACATCTTCAGCGACTTCTTGAACACGTGCATGGTCATGTAGCCAGGGTTGGCCTGGAGGAACGCGCCCAGCGCAGCACCGCCGATAATCAAGACCTCGTAGGGCTGGAACAGCGCCATGATCTTGCCATGGGACAGCACATATCCGCCGAGGACGCTCGCGATAACGACAATGATGCCGATAATTTTAGCCATAGGAGAAAATACTTTACTGAGTCGGGTTCAGGGACAGTCCGGAAGTTCTTGAATCTCTTCTTCTCCTTATCGGCCTAACTGGGCCAGACTATAGCCGGTTCTTGTGAAAAACCCATTTATCCTCCTTCATAAAAGGAGGAAAATAGCCTCAGCGCCCCGCACGCTGGCGGTCTCCCAGCTCAGATAATCAGCCGCACAGGCCCTCGAATGCCGACAGCACACGCAGCACATCACCTCGTTCCGAAGACGCTGGATGCCTGGGTCAAACTGCTTGACGGCATCGCGTTGCCGGTCCCTGCCGTCAATCATGGCCATGTTCGTGCGGCACTGAACGACAGTCGCCGTTCACTGCGTGAAATCGCTGAAATGATGCAGGAAAGTCCTGCGCTGGTACTGAGTGTGATGCGCGAGGCCAATCACCACACCCATGGCCTGACCGAGCAGGCCGAGAGCCTTGAGATTGCCATCAACCGCCTGGGCCTGGCGCGCACCGAAACCCTACTGGGTCGCTTGCCGGCCAAGCCGCCCGAGGACATTCCGGCAGCCTACCGCCAGCTGATTCTGGTCAGCCAGCATGCCACGCAACAGGCCAACGGCCTGTTTGCCAGCCGCCTGGCGCGACTCTGGCAAGACATTCATATGGGCAGTCTGCTGTTCCTTTCGCCACTCTGGCCGATGGCGCTGGCCTACCCGAAACTGCTCGAAGAGCTGGAATTGCGGGTTATCCACAAGGGCCATTCCAGCCTTGCTGTCGAAAAGGAGCTGTTCGGCGTCAATCTGCTGGAACTGTGTCTGGCGCTCGCCGAGTTCTGGCGTCTGCCGATCTGGGTCACTCGCGGCTATAAACTGCTGATCAACGAGCGACGCGATCTGGCCAAAGTGCTGCGCATCGCCCGGGAAGAACACACCCCGTTGCAGCAGCAACAACTCATGGATGCCGACCCCAATCTGCGACGCTGGCTGAACCAGCCAGCCAATACCGTTTTGCTCGGCAATGGCCTGGCACTGGCGGCGCAGCATGCCTGGAACAGCCCGCACTGCCTGCGCTGGGAGCGGCTGACCAGTCTGTACCTGCAACAGTCGGTCAGCGAAGTGCAGCAACAGGCGCATCAGAATGCCGCCAGCAGCGCACGCATTCATGCGGAAAAAGACCTCTGGCACCCGGCCGAATCACTGATCTGGCCCTGGGATGCACGACGTGTAAGACGCGATAACGAACCTGCGCCACCACCATCGGCCGACGCCCTGCAACTGTGGCGCAAGCAGTGCGCCGAGTTGCTGCAGGAGCCCAGCCCGTTTATCAACGCCATGCACTTGACCACCGCGGCTCGCGACGTATTCATGTCGTGCGGCATGGAGCGGGTCATGCTGCTGATGCTCGACAAGACCGCGACCGTGCTGCGCGTCAATCAGGTCGCCGGGCTGCCGCCGGAAACTGCCGCCCTGCAGTTGTTCATCAAGGAGAGCACCGTGCTGCAACGCCTGCTGACACAGCCCACGCAATTGCGCATGACGCCCGCCAACAGCGCGCAGTTTGCAGCCCTGCTGCCCGCGCCGCTGAAAACCCTGTTCAACGGCCAGCACTGGCTGATTCGTTCGCTGAGCAACAACGGCAAAGTCATGCTGCTGGTGGTCGCCGACCAGGGCGGCGGGGCCTTGTCGGAAATTTCCGTCCAGGCATTCGGAAAAACCGCGCAATGTATTGAACGGGCACTTGGCATCTTTAGTCATCGCAAAGCGTAAGGCCTGGCGTACAATTCGCCTCTTTTCTTTCATCGGAGGCTGCAAATGTCCGCATTCACTGGCTTGTCGCTGGTCATCGAACCCAACGATCTGCTTGAGCGTCTAGACGCCCCGGAACTGATCCTCGTGGACCTGACCAGCAGCGCTCGCTACGAAGCCGGGCACATTCGCGGCGCCCGCTTTGTCGATCCGAAACGCACGCAACTGGGCAAGCCCCCTGCGCCCGGCCTGCTGCCTGACAAGGCCGACCTGGAGCAACTATTCGGCGAGCTGGGCCATAACCCCGATGCCGTCTATGTCGTCTACGATGACGAAGGCGGCGGCTGGGCGGGTCGTTTCATCTGGTTGCTGGATGTCATCGGTCACACACACTATCACTACCTGGACGGCGGTCTGCTGGCCTGGGAGGCGCAATCCCTGCCGCTGAGCAGTGACGCAGCGCCCATTGCAGGCGGCCCGGTCGCGCTGACACTGCACGATGAACCTACCGCCACGCGTGAATACCTGCAAAGCCGTCTGGGCGCTGCCGACCTGGCGATCTGGGACGCTCGTGGGCCGACCGAGTATTCGGGCGAAAAAGTAGTGGCGGCCAAGGGCGGACACATCCCCGGCGCAGTCAACTTTGAATGGACGGCGGGTATGGATAAGGCGCGCAACCTGCGCATTCGTCAGGACATGCCGGAGATTCTTCGCGAGCTGGGCATTACGCCTGACAAGGAAGTCATCACCCATTGCCAGACTCACCACCGCTCGGGCTTCACTTATCTGGTGGCAAAAGCACTGGGCTATCCACGGGTCAAGGCTTATGCCGGTTCGTGGGGCGAGTGGGGCAATCATCCGGACACACCAGTGGAAGGCCCAAAAGCGGCCCCCGCCCCCGCTGAACCGGCTGCAATCATCGAGCCTGCAGCGCCTGTCCAGCCAGCCGAAACCATCGAACCTGCCCGTCCTGCCGAGCCGGGCCGGACCTCTCAGAAACATTCAGGACACTCATCTTCAGGACCTTCAATGAAAGACCGTCTGTTCATCCTCAGTCAGTACCTGCTGCCGCACCACCTGCTGTCCCGACTGGCAGGCTGCGTTGCCGAATGCCGCGTACGCTGGTTCAAAAATGCCTTTACCGCATGGTTCGCTCGTCGTTATCAGGTGGACATGTCGCAGGCACTGGTCGAAGACCTGACGTCCTACGAGCATTTCAACGCGTTTTTCACCCGTGCGCTGAAAGCCGACGCCCGTCCGCTGGACACGACACCGGGTGCAATTCTTTCGCCAGCCGACGGCGCCATCAGCCAGTTGGGCTCCATCGACCACGGCCGGATCTTCCAGGCCAAGGGTCACAGCTTCAGCGTGCTTGAACTGCTGGGCGGCGACCCCAAGTTGTCGGCCCCCTTCATGGGTGGCGAGTTCGCCACGGTCTACCTGTCGCCGAAGGACTATCACCGTGTGCATATGCCGCTGGCCGGCACGCTGCGCGAAATGGTCTACGTACCGGGACGCATCTTTTCGGTCAATCAGACCACCGCTGAACACGTGCCCGAGCTGTTCGCCCGCAACGAGCGAGTGGTCTGCCTGTTCGACACCGAGCGCGGGCCTATGGCCGTGGTACTGGTCGGCGCAATGATCGTGGCATCGGTTGAAACGGTATGGGCAGGGCTGGTCACGCCGCCCAAGCGTGAACTGAAAACTTTCAGCTACGATGAGGCGGCACGCGCACCGATTCATCTGGAAAAAGGTGCCGAGATGGGCCGCTTCAAACTGGGTTCTACCGCCATTGTGCTGTTTGGGCCAAATCAGGTGAAGTGGGCCGAGCAACTGACTGCTGGCTCCAAGGTCCAGATGGGCCAGGCACTGGCAGTTCCGACGCAGGCATAATCATGTTCTGAACTCACGCAGCATGAGCGCTCGATAAATCGGTGGCGCTCTTGCAGCGTGTACCGAACGGTACTGGCCTCAGGCCATATTTACTGCGTCATGATGCCGATACTGGTAAAGTCGCCTGATCGGTGCTGTAGGATACTTCGCACTTTCATGGGCGCATGCTCGACACATCGCCAGTGCGTGGTGGCGTCAGCCCCCATTTAAAGCTACCGTCCGGGCCTGTGAGTTGTTGGAGTTTGCCTGTCACATGAGTAATTTTAGCCTCCCTCTGCTGTTGCGTGCCCCCACGCCAGCACAGTCGAGCCTGACATTCTGTGAAGCCAACCCTCGCGATCTCAAACGCTGGATTTCCAGGCTGCCCAAGGCAAACCTCGGAGAAATGGCGCGCCAGCTCTATCAGGGGCTGACCGAGCTGAGCCAACTGATCACCCCGAGCGAAAACCGCCTGCAGCTGCTTGAATTGCTACGGCCCGAGGTGTACTTCGTCTGCAAACACCTCGAACGTCATTTTCTCAATCAGGCCATTGTGCTGGACGAGCGGCCACGCAAGGTCGCCAATCTCTGCCAGGCCCTGCAAAACCATCTGGCAACCGGTTACAAACAGATCATTCAGCAGGTAGCGGCACGCTACACCAAAGATCAGGCCGGGCTCTTCAGTACCGCACTGCAACGAGCACTGCACGGGCTCAACGGACCACTGATCCGCGCCAACCAGCTCTACTGTCCGGTTCAGGAAGGCCTGTGGCTTGAACTGCACCAGATCTACCAGATTGCCCGTCAGTACCAACTGCACAACACACCGGTCGATGAGCCGCTGGCTCATCACACCAAGGCGTTGAGCGTGGAACAAACGTATGTGATCGCGCTGCTTATGGGCTGTTCGCGCTGCAATCAGATGCGCCAGTTGAACATCGGCAAACTGGCCGATGCGCTTGAGGCCTGGAGCCCGCTGGTCAGGCTGCAATCGCCTGCCGGTGAGCACAGCCTGTTTGCTCTGGACCCGACTGTCGACAAACCGCCGCTGTATAGCACCCTGTTCAGCGACGAACAGTCATCACGGCTGCTGGGCATCAACACCCACTCGCTGGCGGAGGCGATCAATCAGTATCTGGCTCTACCGGATGACCAGCGCAGCCCTTCCAGGCTGCTGATCCCGACCGGTATAAATACCGACCTGCTGCAACATCTGGCCGCCGCCTGGGGCGATGTGGCCGAGCGGACCTTTCAACGCACCGCAGGTCAGGGCACGCTGAAGCTGTGCATCGGCATGAGCGCGCTGCATTTTTACGTAGCCGGGCAGAAGTCGTTCAGCGAGCTCCTGCAATTGAACAGCACGAGCAGTGCGGCGAACTTTTCGCTGAAGATCGCCAACGATGACGAGGACGACCCTTGGGCGTCGGCCTTCGACACGCAGCGCGGCAAGTCTTCATCCGTCCTGCTGCCTTACGAAGAAATCGAGTACCCCAAGAACGATGGCGATAACGACTCGCTTTCCAACGGTCAGCATACGTTTCCGACCTTTGACCTGAATATTGTCAACCACAGTCCGGGCGGCTACTGCCTGGCGTGGCAGAAGGAAGTGCCTCAGCAGTTACAGGCTGGCGAACTGGTGGGGATTCAGGACGACTCGGGCCAAGGCTGGAGCATTGCGATTGTGCGCTGGGTCCGGCAGGTGCGTAGCGGCGGCACACAGATGGGCATCGAACTGATTGCCCCTTTTGCCCAGCCATGCGGTATGCAACTGATCCGCGAACAACAGAACAGCCAGTACCTGCGTACCCTGATGCTCCCGGAAGTACGCGCCATGGAGAAGCCGCCGACCGTGCTCGCACCGCGCCTGCCCTTTCAGGAAGGCAACAAGGTAATGATCAACGTCGGGGGCGAAGAGCGCCGCGCCTCACTGAGCAACCGGCGCATCAGCAGCGCCAGTTACAATCAGTTCGAGTACCAGATATACGACGCCCCGAAAGCGGCCGAAAGCGAAAAAGCGAAGCCGGGACAGGAATTCGACTCGCTCTGGGGCACGCTGTAGCCGTCGACACACCCTTGGCGAGATTACAACGGCAGAGCCTCAGCGCTTTGCTTCGCGATCGCGAAAGCCCAGCAGGTACAGAACGCCATCCAGTCCCAGTGTCGAGATTGCCTGTCTGGCCGACTGTTTGACCAACGGCTTGGCGCGGAAGGCGACACCCAGGCCCGCAATTGCCAGCATTGGCAGGTCATTGGCACCGTCGCCGACCGCGATAGTCTGCTCCAGACTCAAGCCTTCCTTGTGCGCCAGCTCACGCAGTAGATCCGCCTTGCGCTGCGCATTGACGATGGGCTCGACGGCAACACCGGTGACTTTGCCATCGACCACTTCCAGCTCGTTGGCGAACACGTAATCGATACCCAGCTTTGCCTGCAACTGCTTGGCGAAGTAAGTGAAGCCACCCGAAAGAATCGCCGTTTTGTAACCCAGGCGCTTGAGCTCAGAGAACAGTGTTTCTGCGCCTTCGGTCAACCGCAGTGAGGCACCGATTTCATCCAGTACGCTGACGTCCAGGCCCTTGAGCAGTGCAAGGCGCTCCTTGAAACTTTCGCTGAAATCCAGCTCGCCGCGCATTGCACGCTCGGTGATCTCGGAAACCTGCTCGCCAACACCCGCAGCCTTGGCCAGCTCATCGATCACTTCGGCCTCAATGAGCGTCGAGTCCATGTCGAACACGGCCAGACGTCGATTGCGCCGGAACAGCGAATCCTGCTGGAACGCGATATCGACGTTCAACTCCTGCGCGACAGCAAGAAATTCGGCCTGCATGGCTTTCGGATCGGCAGGCTCGCCGCGCACAGTGAACTCGATGCAGCCCTTGCCTTTATCGGCAGGAGTGTCGAGCGGCATGCGCCCGGACAGACGATCGATCTGGTCGATGTTCAGGCCGTACCTGGCGGTAATGGCGCTGACGCACTGCAACTGCTCAGCCGTGACCTTGCGGGTCAGCAGCGTGACGATATGACGGGCCTTGCCCTGGCCTTCGACCCAGTCCTGATAATCGGTTTCGGACACTGCCGTGAAACGGACCTGCTGATCCAGCTTGTAGGCGGTAAACAGGATTTCCTTGAGCACGGAAGAACCCTGCACGGTATCCGGAATCTCGACCAGTATGCCGAACGACAGGGTGTCGTGGATCACCGCCTGACCAATATCGAGAATGTTCACGCCACCCTGGGCGAGGACGCCGGTAATGGCCGCAGTGAGACCGGGACGGTCGACACCAGTGATGTTAATCAGGACGATTTCGCGCAAGGCGCACCCCCGCAGTGGAAAAAAACCGCATTCTAACCACATTCAGTGACCACCGGGCACAGGCAGCGCTTTGCCGCCACTGGGTCGCTCGTTATACTGCGCGACAACTTCACCGAAAGAGCCGTGCTCTGTGAACCGGCCCACGCCCGTTAAAACCGATAATTTCTTCCTGCTCATCTTTCGTGCCCTGCGTCATCGCCGTGTACCGATCGCTTTGCGCATTGCCAGCCATAACGTGATCCTGGTCGCTTTGGCGCTGGTGATCTATGCCGGTGTCATGGGCCTGCAATTCAAGCAGGCCATGCATGAACAGGCTGATGCGCTGGGGCAGGCCCTGACGACCCAGACCGCCACCTCGGCCACCGAACTGTTGGTGTCAAACGACATCCTCAGTCTCAACGTGCTGCTGGGCAATCTGGTCAAGAATCCGCTGGTAGCGCATGCGGCTATCTACAGCGTGGATAACCGCATCCTCGCGGAAGCCGGCCAGCGCCCGAAAAACGGGCTTCTGGGTGAAGCGCAGGGCCTGTATGAAATCAAGATCACGTTCCAGGACGTGATGGCGGGTCATCTGCGCATCAGCCTCGACATGTCTCAATTCCAGCAGCCGATGACCATCAGCCTGCAGAGCATGGGCATTCTGGCAGGTATTCTGCTGGCGCTTGCGCTGGCCTTGAGCCTGCGCCTCGGTCGCCATATATCCACGCCCCTGATGCAGATGCGCATCTGGCTGCGGGACATCGACCCCTACACACCCGCCACCGACCGTCAGGATGAAATCGGCGATCTGGCCAGGCAACTGCGCACCTCGTTCGCGCCGCCGGTTCCGGAGCCGGAACCGCTGCCCGAACCCGAGTATGACGGCGATGAGGACGACGGTGACGATCCTTATCTGGAACCGGACGAAAAGCCTGCACCACCGGTCCAGGCACGCAGCAGCGAACCGAAACCGCGCCTGCCGGCACCGCCAGTCCAGCGCCGCATTGTTGCCGAAGAGGATGAAGACGACGACGAAGATCCGTTTGCGGACCTGCGTGATAGCTCGAACAGCACTCCGGCCACCCGCCCGGTTGCTGCGCCGGTAGCGCCGGTCGAGCCGCACAACAGCGCAGTGCTGGCTGTGCAGTTGGGCGCGCAGGACCAACTGCGCCGTCTGCCGCGTGCACGACTGACCGAATTGCTGCAACGCTATCGCGATTGCCTTGATCAGGCGGCTTCGCTGTATGAAAGCGAGCTGCATACCCTGAACGACGGCAGCACCCTGATGCTGTTTCACAGCCACGAAAGCGGTGATGATTACCTGACCAATGCAATCTGCTGCGGTGAGCTGCTGCGTGCGTTGAGCCATGCCCTGCAGATCGAGGTCGCCGACAGCGGCATCACCTTGCAACTGCAACTGGGCCTGACGCTGGGTGAAGGTCTGAGTGGTCTGAGCCAGATCGATCTGCTGCTGACTGAAACGGCGCAGGATGCCTTGGCGTTGTCTCAACACAGCCGCAATCTGTTGCTGGTCGAACGCCGGATCAACGACGACCCTTTGATCCGCCAGCGCGCTCGCATCCGCCCTATCGCCAGCCCTGAGGGTGCCTGCTGTGTAGAACGCCTGATGGAACCCTACCCGTCGATGCTTGAACGCCAGCTGGCGCGCATGCACGAATCCAACAAGGCCTGATTCTCTCCTCCGTTCACTCTTGAAGTGAGACCCTCGTGCCCATGCTCTGCGTGGGCATGCCGTTTTCGACGCTCTGCGCCCGATCCTGATCAACCTCGCCCGGCGCAAGCAGTCCGCAAGGTCACCATCGTGCCCATGCTCCAGCGTGGGCATGCCGTTCTGGACGCTCTGCGTACTAACCTGACTGTGCAGCGCGTCAGGAACGCCGAAGTGTGAGAACCACAGATGAGCGCCCAACAAAAAGCCCGCATCGCTGCGGGCTCTTTGCATTTGCACCTTTAGAAGCGAAACACTTCAAGATCGGTACGTATGGGCGACGCCATCGGGATTCTTGGTTTGTCAGGCTCTTTGGCCTTGGCGACCGGGGGCTTTTTCGGCTCTTCGATCGGCTGCCAGGAAATCGGCTTGATCGCAGTGCTGACCTGATCGGCTAGACGCTGCAGCAGCATGCCCTGCGCCTTTACCTGATCGGCAGAGCTGCCGGAATGGATCTGTTCAAGATGGACCAGTCGGCTGTCACGAACATGGCCCTTGCGGTCCAGAAGACGCCACTGCGCATCCAGAACGGCAGGCTGTTTGGCACCGGAGTCCAGGCGGGTGATCGACAGTACGACCTGAACGTCCGGTGTGAAATTGGCAACCGCAGGTGCCATTACGACGCGCTGACTGTCCAGCTTCCAGGCTAGCTGACGCAAAAGCAACTGGTCGATATCCGAAGACAGATTACCCGCCCAGCGCCCGTCCGGCGAAGCGGTCAAGGTGCCATCGGGCTGGCGTTGCAGCAGGGTTTCGCGTTGCAGATAGTCGGCCACCGAAACAGGACCCAGCAATACTGCCAGACCACTACTCTGTTTCGGCTGACCAGGCTCACCGCTATCGAGCTGATAAAGCGCAGTCGGCTGGCGCACACTGCAACCAGCCAGACCCAGAACGCCAGTCATCAGCAAGATCAGGGGAAGGCGTAGAAAATTCATCATCCCATCCAGGTGGCCGCCCCAGGGCAGGCCACAGTATAAGTACTTTCAAGACCCATGCAGGCACTGAGCCACGCATGCACCCCAAGACCCCATATCATCCGTGAATATGCATCATGACTCCAGCGATTATGCATCGTACTTCATGGCAAAACGAAGAACGCTGGTGCCAGATCAATGTTTTCAGCTATTTTCCACCAATAATGCGTCGACGCGCTGGAAGCCCCTCGGGAGTTTATTGCCACGTCGGCCACGCTCCCCCTTGTAATGTTCGAGGTCTTCAGGTTTGAGCGACAGCGTTCGTTTGCCCGCCTGAAGTACCAGCGTAGCGCCTTGGGCGATTACGGCCAGATCGGTCACGTACTCTTCGCGACTGGCTACCCGTTCGCCCGGGATCCCGATGATCTTGTTACCCTTGCCTTTGCCCAACTGCGGCAAATCGCTGATTTTGAACACCAGCAGGCGGCCTTCGGTGGTCACCGCAGCCAGCCAGTTCTGCTCACGATCGGGCACGGGTCGAGGCAGGATGACTTTTGCCCCGCTCGGCAAACTCAGCAGCGCCTTGCCCGCCTTGTTCTTGGCCTGCAGGTCTTCACCTTTGACGACAAATCCATAACCGGCATCCGAAGCGATCACGTACAACGCGTCGTCTTCGGGCAGCAATACGCACTCGAATGTCGCGCCGGGTGGCGGTTGCAGCTTGCCGGTCAATGGTTCGCCCTGGCCCCGTGCAGACGGCAGGGTATGCGCGGCCACCGAATAGCTGCGCCCGGTCGAGTCGATAAACACGGCGTACTGATTGGAACGACCGATGGACGAGGTCTTGAAACCATCCCCCGCCTTGTAGGAAAGCCCGGTGGCATCGATGTCGTGGCCCTTGGCGCAACGCACCCAGCCTTTTTCCGAAAGGACCACAGTCACCGGCTCGGTGGGCATCAATTCGTTTTCAGACAGCGCTTTGGCTTCGGCACGGGCAACGATAGGTGAACGACGGTCGTCGCCATAGGTTTCAGCATCGGCGATCAGTTCGGCACGGACCAGCTTGCGCAGCTTGGACTCGCTGCCGAGCAGTGCCAGAAGCCTGGCCTGCTCTTTGCGCAAGGCATCCTGCTCGCTACGCAGCTTCATCTCTTCCAGGCGCGCCAACTGACGCAGACGGGTGTCGAGAATGTAATCCGCCTGGATCTCCGACAGAGCGAAGCGCGCGATCAGCTCCGCCTTGGGGTGTTCGGCGGTACGAATGATGTGGATCACTTCGTCCAGGTTCAGGTAAGCCGTGAGCAAACCGTCCAACAGGTGCAGACGGTGCTCGACCTTGTCGAGGCGGAATTGCAAACGACGGCGCACTGTCCCGATGCGGAACGTCAGCCATTCGCCGAGCAGCGTCTTGAGGTTCTTGAGCTGTGGCTTGCCATCCAGACCGATGATGTTGATGTTGACCCGGTAGCTGGATTCAAGCTCGGTGGTCGCAAACAAGTGCTGCATAAGCTCGTCCAGCTCAACCCGGTTGGAACGCGGGATGATGACGATACGGCAAGGGTTTTCGTGGTCGGATTCGTCACGCAGGTCGGCAACCATCGGCAGCTTCTTGGCCTGCATCTGCGCGGCAATCTGCTCCAGCACCTTGGCCCCGGAGACCTGATGCGGCAGCGCCGTGACGACGATATCACCGTCCTCGATGCGGTATACCGCCCGCATCCGCACCGAACCACGTCCGGTCTCATAGATTTTCAGCAGGTCGGCACGCGGCGTGATGATTTCCGCTTCGGTCGGGTAGTCCGGACCAAGAATATGCTCGCACAACTCCGGGACCGTGGCCTTGGGGTCGTCTAGCAAATGGACGCAGGCACTGGCCACTTCGCGCAGATTGTGCGGCGGGACGTCGGTGGCCATGCCGACTGCAATGCCGGTGGTGCCATTGAGCAGAATGTTCGGCAAACGCGCAGGCAGCACCGCAGGCTCATCCAGCGTGCCGTCAAAGTTCGGCACCCAGTCGGCCGTACCCTGTCCCAACTCGCTGAGCAGAACCTCGGAATAGCGCGACAGGCGCGCTTCGGTGTAGCGCATGGCAGCAAAGGACTTGGGATCGTCCGGCGCACCCCAGTTACCCTGCCCGTCCACCAGCGTGTAGCGGTAACTGAACGGCTGGGCCATCAGCACCATCGCTTCGTAGCAGGCCGAATCGCCGTGCGGATGGAACTTGCCGAGCACGTCACCGACGGTACGCGCCGACTTCTTGTGCTTGGCGTCGGCCCCCAGGCCCAGCTCGCTCATCGCATAGATGATGCGTCGCTGAACAGGCTTCAGGCCGTCACCGATGTGCGGCAAGGCACGGTCCATGATCACGTACATGGAGTAATTGAGGTAGGCCTGTTCGGTGAAGTCAGCCAATGATCGGCGTTCTACACCATCCAGGCTGAGGTCAAGGGAGTCGCTCATGCGGGCCTCATCATTTCGTTGACTGGCGCAGCAGCAAATTGCCGCCACGCTGTGTGAATTCGAGTTGTTTCATTGCGCTCATACCGAGCAGCACCTGCTCACCGTCCAGACCGGGTGCCACCAGAGCACGCACATTGGTCAGGACGATATCGCCCAGTTGCAAGCGGTCAAGCGTGGTCCGAAAACCCTGACTGTTACCGTTGGCCGTACTGACCGTGACCGGAAAGCCGCGCTTGAGCCCCAGGCGGTCAGCCATATCACCGGGCACCGCCACATCGGTCGCCCCGGTGTCGATCATCAACTCCACTGTGCGGCCGTTGATCTGGCCGGTCGTGACGAAGTGCCCCTGACGATTGCCTGCCAGCTGCACCTCTATATAGCCGTCACCGTGTTGCGAGGTGACCACGGCGTTGGGGTTCTGCTGCCGGTCTTCCCAGTCGCCGAAAAAGCGCGTCGCGAGAAACAGACCGGCCGCCCAGGCCACGATCATCAGCACGTTGCCAGCGCGTTTGCCGGGCTGCACGTCACTCACTGCCCGGCACTCCAGCCCGCCTCAGGTGCAGCGAAGCGCCAGACAATCGGGCGCTTCTCACCGTCGGCACGCACACCGAAGTTATTATCGATGCCGATCCACGCACCCTTCTCGTCGACCACCAGTGCCTCGGTCAGGCCGTAGGGTTGATCGTAACGACGCGACGGCACCATCGCCTCTTTGGCGAAAGACCAGCAACGCTCGACCTGTCCGGTTTCGAGATCACGCCGACAGATGCGGTACACCGCACGTTCCAACGTGAACAGCTTGCCGTTGTACAACGACACATCGGAAAAATCCGTCGACACCTTTTTGCTGCCCTGCTCCGGCGGCAAAGCGTCCAGACCCGATTCGGACAGCAGCACGCAGTTTTGCCCGCAGGTCCACTGCTCCTTGTCGCGTTGCACCACCAGCAAGCCGCGCTTCTCGCGCTCGGCCGCCAGCCAGAGACGGTCGCCCGCAGGACTGACGGCAATCCCTTCGAAAATCGCATTGAAACGCTGCAACATGCCCTGAGCCTGCGCCTGTTCCACCAGCTCCTTCGGCAAATCCAGCCAGAACGGTTTACCGCTGACCGGCACCTTGAGTACCGTGCCGTAGGCTTCGCTGACCAGATAGCGATTGCCGGCTGCGTCACAGCTCACACCCTCGAAATCCAGGCTACCGCCGCGTATCAGCGCGGAAAGCCCGGCCATGAAACGCAACTTCAACGGCAGATAGCTGTGTGGCGCAGGTGAATCGATGTGGTATGGCAGGGCCTTCCAGGTGTTTTGCGACACATCGAGGCTGTACAGCACATTGTCGTCACGGTCGGAAACTGTCCACAGCTGGCCGTTGCACATGGCAAGGCCTGACAGATTGCCGCCGGCCATATCGTCTACCGGATGCTCGGATTGCAGTTTCAGGGCCTCAAGCGGCGCGGCGAAAACCGGCGCGGCAATCAGCATCAGGGCGGCGAGCCAGGCTCGTATCAAGTCAGAACCTCGGCAAGATTACCCTTCGATTCAAGCCAGGACTTGCGGTCACCTGCACGCTTCTTCGCCAGCAGCATGTCCATCATTTCCGAAGTGGCCGCGAAATCATCCAGCGTGAGCTGGACCAGACGCCGCGTGTTCGGGTCCATGGTGGTTTCGCGCAACTGCGGCGGGTTCATTTCGCCCAGCCCCTTGAATCGGGTGACTTGCGGTTTGCCACGTTTCTTTTCGGCCACCAGCCGGTCAAGAATTCCATCGCGCTCGCTTTCGTCCAGCGCGTAGTAGATTTCCTTGCCCAGGTCGATCCGGTACAGCGGCGGCATGGCCACATAGACATGCCCGGCGTCGACCAACGGACGGAAATGCTGGACGAACAATGCGCACAGCAACGTGGCGATGTGCAGACCATCCGAGTCCGCGTCCGCGAGGATGCAGATCTTGCCGTAACGCAACTGGCCGATATCGGCTGCGCCCGGATCGACGCCGATGGCAACGGCGATATTGTGCACTTCCTGGCTGGCAAGCACTTCACCGCCGTCCACTTCCCAGGTATTCAGAATCTTGCCGCGCAACGGCAGGATGGCCTGAAACTCCTTGTCCCGCGCCTGCTTGGCAGAACCACCGGCGGAGTCGCCCTCGACCAGAAACAGCTCCGAGCGCGCCGGGTCCTGCCCGGCACAGTCGGCCAGCTTGCCCGGCAACGCGGGCCCCTGAGTGATGCGTTTGCGTTCGACTTTCTTGCTGGCCTTGAGACGACGACCGGCGTTGTTGATCGCCAGATCGGCCAGTTGCAGGCCCAGTTCAGAGTGGGTGTTGAGCCACAGGCTGAAAGCGTCCTTGACCACACCGGAGACAAACGCTGCTGCTTCGCGGGACGACAGGCGCTCTTTGGTCTGACCGGAGAACTGCGGTTCCTGCATTTTCATCGACAGGACGAAGGCAATTCGCTCCCAGACGTCTTCCGGTGCCAGCTTGACGCCACGCGGCAGCAGATTGCGGAACTCGCAGAACTCGCGCATCGCATCCAGCAAGCCCTGGCGCAAGCCGTTCACATGGGTGCCGCCCTGCGCCGTCGGAATCAGGTTGACGTAGCTTTCCTGAACGCTGTCACCGCCCTCGGGCAACCACAGCAGCGCCCAATCGACCGCTTCCTTGTTACCGGCAAAGCTGCCGCAGAACGGCTCGTCCGGCAGTCGCAGAAAATCGGTAACCGAATCCTGCAGATAGGAGCGCAGGCCGTCCTCGTAATGCCACTCGACTTTTTCGCCGGAGGACTTATCCTCAAAGCTGACCAGCAGGCCCGGACACAGAACCGCTTTGGCCTTGAGCACATGTTTGAGACGGCTGACAGAAAACTTGGGGCTATCGAAATACTTCGGGTCGGGCGCGAAATACACGCTGGTACCGGTATTGCGCTTGCCAACGGTGCCAATGACCGCCAGCTCGGTGGCCTTGTAGCCGTCCGCGAAAGTCATTTCGTATTCGTTGCCATCGCGTTTTACCCGCACCCGAACCTGGGTGGAAAGCGCGTTGACGACGGAAATCCCTACGCCGTGCAGGCCGCCGGAGAACTGATAGTTCTTGTTGGAGAACTTGCCCCCCGCGTGCAGCTTGGTGAGGATCAGCTCGACGCCGGACACGCCTTCTTCCGGGTGAATGTCCACCGGCATGCCGCGGCCATCGTCGGATACTTCAAGCGAATTATCGGCATGAAGGATGACCTGTACCGAGCGTGCATGCCCGGCCAAGGCTTCATCGACGCTGTTGTCGATGACTTCCTGAGCCAGGTGGTTGGGCCGCGAAGTGTCGGTGTACATGCCCGGACGTTTGCGAACCGGATCGAGGCCCGAGAGGACTTCGATGGCGTCTGCGTTATAAGAGCTAGCGCTGGGATTGGCCATGGGTTCTCGTTATCAATCTTTCATGGAATTTCGGGAGTTTCAATGTTCTTGCTTTCATATGACCGGGCATCGATCACCTACAGCGCCGACAGGTCGATCTTCTGCAACAGATCGGGGGCAAATCCGGCAAACCCCAGCAACGCCGGCAAATGCCCGGCAAAGCCCTGAAAACTGTGGTCGCCGCCCGCCTGAATACGCAAGGCACAGGCCCGGTAAAACTGCTCGGCGCGACGGTAATCAAGGGTCTCGTCACCGGTCTGCAACCACACCTGAAACTGCTGAGGGTCCTGGGGCGCGGGAACCTCAAGCTCGGCCAGCGCCTGAATATGGTCTTCGGTCAGTTGCCATTGCTCGCCGGTGTACAGGTTCTGCTGCACGCCGAGAAAACCGTCGAACAGCTGGTGCGGATTGACTGCCGGATTGATCAGCACTGCCTTGAGGCCATGCCGCTGCGCCAAATGAGTCGCATAGTAGCCGCCGAGGGAGCTGCCGACCAGTAAAGGCCGCCCCAGCGCCTTTATAGCGGCTTCAAGCTGGACCATGGCCTGGCGCGGATGGTGATGCAGTTCAGGTACTTGCAGACGATCGGCCAGACCCAGCGAATTCATCAGCGCAATCAACTGACAGGCTTTTCTCGACAGCGCCGAGCTATTCAAGCCGTGGATGTATAGCAATGAAGGTGTGTCGCTCGTCACGCTGTCGCTCCCGGGTGCAAGGCAAAGCCGTGTAGTTTACAGGGACTTTCGCTACAACACCTCACTGGAAACGTGTCCGCCTGCTGATTCAATAGCCAGTGCCGCCGTAATCGACCTCGAATTCCATGCCGACCACTCTGGAAACAGCGGTTTCCAGCCGTCCATCGTCATGCAATCGCAGCCAGCGGTAGCCCGGTGCCGATGTGTCTACCTTGAAATCAACACTGCCCGGCGCGAACTGAATACAGGTAGACGGCGAAGCCAGCAGGCGCACGCCGTTACGCGTCTGGTCGAACGCCTGATGCACATGCCCCCAGAGCACGGCCTTTACCTGTGGAAATCGATCGAGCACGGCAAATAGCGCATCGGCATTGCGCAGACCGATTGGTGCCATCCATTCACAGCCGATGGCCACCGGGTGGTGATGCAGGCAAACCAGATGATGCCGGTCCGGCGCTTCGCCAAGCGACTGCTCCAGCAACTGCAATTGCCCGGCAGCCAGAAAACCCGGTACAGAGCCAGGCACTGCCGAATCCAGCAACGTTACCCGCCACTGGCCAATGTCGACCACAGGGTCGAGCAGCCCATTGTGCTGCGCAACCTGCTCCATCTGCGGCAGTTCGTCGTGATTACCGGCGAACCAGCGCGCAGGCGCATCAATCCGCGCGCTTATCCGACGAAACGCTTCGTAAGACTCGACACTGCCGTCCTGCGAGATATCGCCACTGGCGACCACAAGATCGATGTGCGGCTGCTCGGCCAACACCCGATCAACGACTTTTTCCAGACTGTCCCGCGTGCTCATGCCCAACAACGCCCCGTTCGCCTCGGCGAACAGGTGGCTGTCGGATATCTGCACCAGCAAAACTGACGATGAAGGGGCTGCGCTCGGCAAGACCGTCTCCCAGAGAGGATTCAGCGCGATTATGTGATCTGGCAGCGAGCGGGTAAACCGGGAATGCAGGTGTGGGTGATGACTGGTTCACATTTGCTGATGCGCCCGGACCCTGAGCACCACGAAAACGACAAGGCCTGCCGATGCCATGCCTGCCAGTCCAGCCCAAAGAACATATTCCAGGATTAGCCCGTAGGGCATGTCCGGCCAGACATACCCCGCCAGGATGATCGTTGCAACCACACTCAGAACCATTCCCGAGAGGCCGGCAACATGAATGGAGCACGGCAGGAGCCTCAGCGACAGGACACCGATGATTCCACCCGCAGTCACTGCATATGCAGAGTGCTCCACACGCAGCCTGTTGCCGAGCGACACGGATAAACCAGCGTAGAGAAAAAGACTGAAAAGCCCTCCGGCGATACACGCCATGGAAGTCGAACGACATTCAGAGTTCACGCGGGTTACCTGCAAATGAATACAGGCCGACTATAAGTCATGACGTGGCACATTCAGAGCAGCTGAAATATTTTCAGAAACCGCCTACAAGACCGACGCATGATGACTGTCGGCCAAAGCCATTTCCTGCGCTCATGCATATAAAGAAGAAGCGATACGACCACTGAAGCGCGTTTAACGCACCGCCTCGAACTCATGCCCACACGCCAGGCAATGGCTCAGCCATTCGCCCAGAAACAGATTGAGCTGGGCCTTTTCGTCTGGCTGGTGCATATCGGCATTGGGGTATGGATAGATGCCGCGAAAGCGCCGGGCGTGTTCGGCGCCGATGACTTCGGCCATGCGCGCATCGTGATAGACCTGCACTTCGAGTACGGGCACCGGCAACCACGGCAGGCTGTGTTCCTGGCGGACTTGCAAGGTGGTGGTGTAAGGGCAGTCGAGCAAGACTTCAACGGCCAGTACACCCAGCATCTGGTCACCCTGGGTCACGGCGACGCGGCGTGAGCGCTGGTCGTTGCGCATGTCGGGCAGCAGGCGCATAAGGCGCGCGTAGTTGGCCTCACACGCAGCCTGCAGTCCGGCAAGATCGACACGATAGCGCTCGCGCAATAGATTCACGACCATAAACCCCTTATCTCTGCACGATTCAACGCCAGCCATTGCAAGGCGATGATCGTCGATGCGTTCTTGATTGTTCCGTCTTTCATCGCCTGCAGGGCGTCATCGAACGACCAGACCGTTACCCGGATGTCTTCGCCTTCAGACTCGAGACCGTGCAAGCCGCCCGCCCCATCACTGCTGCAACGCCCCAGAAACAGGTGAACGAACTCATCGCTGCCACCGGGCGAAGGGAAATATTTAGTGATTGGCCATAATGCCTCGAATGTCAGTCCAGCTTCCTCTTCTGCCTCGCGATGAGCAACTTCTTCCGGCTGTTCGTCCTTGTCAATGAGGCCTGCGACCAGTTCGATCAACCAGGGGTTGCTGGTTTTTTTCATGGCACCTACGCGAAACTGCTCGATGAGCACGACTTCGTCACGTTTGGCGTCATAAGGCAGCACGCATACGGCATCGTGACGAACGAAAAGCTCGCGGCTGATTTCCTTGCTCATGCCGCCTGCGAACAGCTCGTGGCGCACGTGCAGCTTGTCCAGTTTGTAGAAGCCCTTGAAGCAGTTTTCACGCTTTATGGTTTCAAAAGCGCTTGGTGCAGATCGTGTGGTCTGGGTCATGGGTTTCTCGCTTGCCGCCGTTTTTGACATCGGGCCATCCTAACGCGCATCGGCAGTCAGATGCAGCCCCCTTGAACATGCAGGGTAGACGGCCGGGACTTAAAACAATTCTAATCTGCCATGATCGAACCGAAGACGTTGTTTACAGTCAAACCAGCCTGCATACGTACAAAGCAACCGCCTTTACTGACACTGCCAAGGATCAACATGTCGTTACTGAGGATCACTTCACTGGCTTGCCTGGCCCTGTTGCTCGGCGCCTGCCAAAGCCTCTTCACGCCCAACATGCGCACACCGCTGCAAGTCCAGCGCGATGCTTCCGAGCTGATCAAGCCGGGCTGCACCACGGCCGACTGCCCGCTGGTGAATATCGATACCGTGCATTTTCCCGATGAGCCGCGACTGGACGCCATCGTTCAGAAGACCTTGCTGCAACTGACCGTTGCCGACAGCAGCGCTTCGCCACCTGCGTCGATCAAAGCCTATCAGGAGCAGTTTCTCAGCCAGGCTCAGGGTCGCAACAGCAGCTATCTGCAGGCCAAGGTACGCGAGCAGCATGACGGTATAGTAGTGGTCGAACTGTCCAGCTATCTGGATACCGGCGGAGCACACGGCAACCCCGGTCGGGCGTTCATCAACTATTCGCGCCAGCAGCAGAAAGTCCTGACTCTCGCCGACATGATCATTCCGGGCAAGGAGAGCGAGTTCTGGCAGAAGGCCCAACTGGCCCACCAGGGCTGGCTGGTCTCGACCAAGATGAATGAAGACAGCGAGTTCATGAAGACCTGGCCGTTCAAGCGCACTCCGCACATCGCGCTGACCTACGGCGCAGTGATCCTCAAGTATTCGGTGGACACCATTGCACCGTATTCGATGGGCCACATCGAGCTGAAGATCCCCTACCCTCAGCTCAATGGCATCCTCAAGCCGGAGCTGTTCCCCGGCCGCGGCTGATTGCTGCACCGCCGATTAACAGCTGCAACACGCCAGCGACGATGAGCGCTGGCAGTGTTGCACCGATGTCCGGATAAAAACCCGCCAACAGATGATAGGTGCTGAGCCCGCCCAGCCACGCCAGCAGACTCATCCAGCGCAATCCGCTCTCTACGACCTGGCCACTGCGGCGACGCAGAAGGAAATGGTCGACCAGCACCACGCCGAACAGCGGCGCAAACACCGAGCCGATCAGCAACAGGAAGTTCTGGTATTGCGCCAACGGTGCCAGACAGGCGATCAGGGTGCAAATCACGCCGATGATCAGTGCCAGATGCTCGACCTTGATACGTGACAGTAACGCGCTGGATACAGCGGCCGAGTGAATATCGGCGAACGCGTTTTCCGTCTCGTCCAGCAGGATCAGCAGCAGCGGGATACCCAGACCTGCACCAGCCAATGCCAGCAGCAAGGCGTTGACCTCGCCGCTCGGGGCGAACGCCAGCGTATAGGCGACGCCGAGGCTCATCAGCCAGAAGTTACCGATGAAAAAGCCTGCCGCAGTGCCGCCGAACACCCGTTTTGCGCGCTGGCCGAAACGCGAGTAATCGGCAATCAACGGCAGCCAGGACAGAGGCATGGCGATGGCAATGTCGAACCCTGAGGCGAACGGCAGCGAACCGTCACCGGATGTTGCCCACAGCGCTGGCAGATCAGCCTTGGCCAGCAGGTTCCAGGTTAGCCATGAACAAGCGGCCAGCAGTATCCAGATGCCCCATTTGCGCAAGAACCGGCGCACGAAGGTCAAGGGCCCGCTGACCGCCAGCAGCGTGGCCAGCGCACCGAAAAACAGGGTCCACAGCAGCGGATGTGCCCACAGACTGCCCTCTGCAAACGCCATGGCCCCCAGCAGGCTGGCAGCATCACGCATGACGATAATCTCGAACGAGCCCCAACCGATAAGTTGCAGCAAGTTCAATACGGCAGGCAGCGACGCGCCCTTGCTGCCCAGACTGAGCTTGAGCGCGGCCATGGATGATAAGCCGGTGTCGCTGCCGATCACGCCGACACTGGCGAGCAGCAAAACACCCACCAACGTGCCCAGAAAAATTGCCAGCATCGAGCCGGACATCCCCAGGCCCGGCGCCAGCAAGGCCCCGGTCTGCAATACCATCAGGCCGATACCAAGGGAAAACCACAGGGAAAACAGGTCCCGCCCACCGAATACCCGCTGACTGGCGGGCACAGGAATGTCGGGAGAATAGGTGCCGGGTGTGTTCACAGGGATGTCTCGTGTAAAAAAATTAGAAACCGAGTGCAGTCGCACTGCCCCATCTGAACCGGACGCGAAGCGGGCCTCTGCCCGCAGCGCGCAGGAGCGAACCGTCGCCCGGTTCGCTGCCACGGCCTTCGGCCAGGATCAAAAGCGGAACGGTGTATAACGACGGGCTACTGCTCTCTACACCTTCTTGTACAACTGGCTGCCTTCCTGCTTGAAGCGCTCGGCCTGTTCGGCCAGGCCTTTGGCGACGTCAACGTCTACCGCCTCGATCCGTTGATTGGCCGCGTACTCACGTACTTCCTGGGTAATTTTCATCGAGCAGAATTTCGGCCCGCACATGGAACAGAAGTGCGCGACCTTGGCCGAATCCTTGGGCAGGGTTTCGTCGTGATACGAACGGGCGGTATCCGGATCCAGGCCAAGGTTGAACTGGTCTTCCCAGCGAAACTCGAAACGCGCCTTGCTCAGGGCGTTGTCGCGGATCTGCGCGCCCGGATGGCCCTTGGCAAGGTCCGCCGCGTGGGCGGCAATCTTGTAGGTGATGATCCCGGTCTTCACGTCATCCTTGTTCGGCAGCCCCAGGTGTTCTTTAGGCGTGACGTAACACAGCATGGCGCAGCCGAACCAGCCGATCATGGCCGCGCCGATGCCCGAGGTGATGTGGTCGTAACCCGGCGCGATGTCAGTGGTCAGCGGACCCAGGGTGTAGAACGGCGCTTCGTCGCAGCATTCCAGCTGCTTGTCCATGTTCTCCTTGATCAATTGCATCGGCACATGGCCGGGGCCTTCGATCATGGTCTGCACATCATGCTTCCAGGCGATTTTGGTCAGTTCACCAAGCGTTTCCAGCTCACCGAACTGCGCCGCATCGTTGGCGTCGGCAATCGAGCCCGGACGCAAGCCATCGCCCAGCGAGAAGCTGACGTCGTAGGCCTTCATGATTTCGCAGATGTCTTCGAAATGGGTGTAAAGGAAGTTTTCCTTGTGGTGCGCCAGGCACCATTTGGCCATGATCGAACCGCCACGGCTGACGATGCCGGTGACACGCTTGGCGGTCAGCGGCACGTAACGCAGCAACACACCGGCGTGGATGGTGAAGTAATCGACGCCCTGCTCGGCCTGCTCGATCAGCGTGTCACGGAACAGCTCCCAGGTCAGGTCTTCGGCTGCACCACCGACCTTTTCCAGCGCCTGATAGATCGGCACCGTACCGATCGGCACCGGCGAATTGCGAATGATCCATTCACGGGTTTCGTGAATGTGCTTGCCGGTGGACAAGTCCATGACCGTGTCCGAACCCCAGCGGATACCCCAGGTCAGCTTGGCGACTTCCTCTTCGATGGAAGAACCCAGTGCGCTGTTGCCGATGTTGCCGTTGATTTTCACCAGGAAGTTGCGGCCAATGATCATCGGCTCAAGTTCGACATGGTTGATGTTGGCCGGGATGATGGCTCGGCCACGGGCGATTTCCTCGCGCACGAACTCGGCGGTGATTTCCTTCGGGATGCTCGCACCGAAGCTGTGCCCGGTATGTTGCTGGGTCAGCAGGCCGGCGGCACGCGCTTCCTGAAGCTTCATGTTTTCGCGGATGGCGACGTACTCCATCTCGGCGGTGATGATGCCCTGACGCGCATAGTGCATCTGGCTGACATTGGCCCCGGCCCTGGCGCGGCGCGGGTTGCGCACATGAGCAAAACGCAGCGCAGTCAGTTCGGCATCGCTCAGGCGTTGCTGGCCGAAACTGGAACTCAGGCCGGGCAGGCGCTCGGTGTCGTTGCGCGAGTCGATCCATGGCGAGCGGACATCGGCCAGGCCTTTGCGCACGTCGATGATCACATTGGGGTCGGTGTACGGGCCGGACGTGTCATAGACCGTGACCGGCGCATTGATTTCGCCGCCAAAGTCAGTCGGGGTGACATCCAGAGTGATTTCGCGCATCGGCACGCGGATGTCCGGGCGCGAGCCCTGAACGTAGATTTTCTGCGAACGGGTAAACGGCTGTACCGATCCGGAATCGACCTGTGCCGACTCGCTCAAATGGGCTGCGTTTTTTGCTTTTATACTCATCACGGCTCTCCAGACATCCAGTTGCGGATTTATTGTCGGAGTGACCTGACGTGACGGACGGATGCACCAGTGCTGGTGCTGAGTCTCGAAAGAGGGCGAAACTGTTCATTTTTTGAACAATCGACCCCGGACGACACTCAAGAGGACTCGCCGGGAGACGAGAAATCTTGTTCCCTACGCAGGCGCTAACCTGATCAGGTTCAACGGGATCCGGTTTAACCGATCTCAGCCTCATAGCAAGGCACCCCGACAAGAACGCGATCAGTCTATGCCGGGGCGCGGTCGCAACGCCAGCCTATTTGCACAGGGCTCGATAAATGGCGCAAATCACCGATTGTTGCTGAAAGCGTCTGGCTCTAAACTCGCTAGCCCGGTAGCTACTTGTACTGCGACTACTTTCTTCATGAACAGGGAATGCCTCATGCTGCGCAAACTTTCGTTGGTTGTGGCCGTTTCGTTTGCGTCCAGCGGACTGACATGGGCAGCCGATATGCCACTGCCGACCCAGACGGGTCTGTTGAGCGTGTACCAGCAGGCGGTGGACAACAACGCTGATCTCGCGGCATCCCGCGCCGATTACGATGCCCGCAAGGAAGCCGTACCCCAGGCCCGGGCCGGTTTGCTGCCGAACATCTCGGGCAGCGCGCAGAGCAACAATACCCGCACCAGCATTGACCAGCCCAGAGCCGTGGCCACACGCAGCGGCAATGTTTATCAGGCTACCCTGAGCCAGCCGATCTTTCGCGCCGACCGCTGGTTCCAGTTGCAGGCCGCCGAAGCGAGCAACGAACAGGCGGCACTGGAGCTGTCGGCAACCGAACAGAACCTGATCCTGCAATCGGCACAGAGCTATTTCAGCGTACTGCGCGCGCAAGACAATCTGGCCTCGACCAAGGCCGAGGAAGCAGCGTTCAAACGCCAGCTCGATCAGGCCAACGAGCGCTTTGATGTGGGCCTCTCGGACAAGACCGATGTGCTGCAGGCTCAGGCCAGCTACGACACCTCAAGGGCCAGCCGGATCCTCGCCAAGCGCCAGGTGGACGATGCGTTTCAGGCTCTGGTGACGCTGACCAATCGTGAATACAACTCCATCGAAGGCATCGTGCACACCTTGCCTGTGCTTGCGCCGACACCCAATGATGCCAAAGCCTGGGTCGATACCGCCGCACAACAGAACCTGAACCTGCTGGCCAGTAACTATGCCGTCAACGCAGCCGAAGAAACCCTGCGTCAACGCAAGGCCGGGCATGCTCCGACACTCGACGCCGTGGCGACTTATCAGCGCGGCGACAACGATGCATTGGGTTTCAGCAACCCCAACTACACCGGCCGCAATTATGGCGGCGATGTCGAGCAGCGCAGCATTGGCGTCCAGCTGAACATCCCGATCTACAGCGGTGGCCTGACCAGCTCACAGGTACGCGAGGCCTATGCGCGCCTGAGCCAGAGCGAACAACGCCGTGAAAACCTGCGCCGTCAGGTGGTGGAAAACACCCGCAACCTGCATCGCGCGGTGAATACCGATGTGGAGCAGGTCCAGGCCCGCAAGCAGTCGATCATCTCCAACCAGAGCGCGCTGGAAGCCACCGAAATCGGTTATCAGGTCGGTACCCGCAACATCGTCGACGTGCTGGATGCGCAGCGCCAGCTGTACGCCTCGGTGCGTGATTACAACAATACGCGTTACGACTACATCATCGACAACCTGCGCCTCAAGCAGGCAGCAGGCACCCTGAACCCGGGCGATCTGCAGGACCTGTCGCGCTACCTGAAAGCCGACTACAACCCGGACAAGGACTTTCTGCCGCCGGACCTGGCGACTGCCGCGCAGAAGAACTTCGAACGACCTGCAAAGCGCTGAGATCGCTGGCGGCTCTGGATGCTCTGCGCCAGACTTCAAGTCATGCAGCGCGACGGGGAGCGTCACCCAAGGCATTCCCACGGGCATTCCCACGCTGGAGCGTGAGGAACGACAGGTGTCTGGACGAGCGTGAAAAAAGCCAGGTGTCTGAAAAACCACTATCGTGCCGACGCTCTGCGTCGCTATGCCGTTCTGGACGCTCTGCGTCCTCCCCGACTCAGCGACGGCCCATCAACCGTCCGATCCCGTCGAGCAGGCGTTGCAGCGCGCCCTGATTAGCCTTCATCACCGCAAGCCCTGCATCGGCCATGTTGCGCGCCTGCTGCGGCTGGTCGAAAAGACCTTGCACGGCGGTGGCCAGCGATGTTGCATCGCTCACCTCTTGCAGCGCACCAGCCTTGCGCAGCATCGTGGCAATCTCAAGGAAGTTGAACAGGTGCGGGCCGCTGAGCACCGGCTTGGCCAATGCCGCAGGCTCCAGCAAGTTGTGTCCGCCGTTGGGCACCAGGCTGCCGCCCACGAAAGCGATATCCGCCAGGGCATAGAGAAACAGCAGCTCGCCCATGGTATCGCCCATCAGTACGGAAACGTCCGCCGTGACGGCCTGCATGGATGAACGCCTGACCGTCGTAAAACCCTGTTGCTGACACAGCGCATGCACGCTGTCGAACCGCTCGGGATGACGCGGCACCAGAATCAGCAGCGCATCGGGATGGCGCTTCAGTAACGTGCGATGCGCCGACAGTACGCTTTCGTCCTCGCCCGCATGGGTGCTGGCGGCGATCCAGACCGGACGTTGCGTGGTCTGCCATTGCTCCCGTAAATGCGCGGCACGCTCCAGCAGTTGCGGATCGATGCTCAGGTCGAACTTGATCGAGCCGGTCACCGACACGCACTCGGGACGCGCGCCCAGATCACGGAAGCGCTGTGCCTCAGCTTCGGTCTGTACCGCAAACCACGCCATTTCCGCCAGCATCGGCCGGGTCAGCCTGGCAAAACGGGCATAGCCACGCGCCGAACGCTCCGACAGCCGCGCATTGGCGAGCACCACGGGGATTGCGCGCAAGGCGCACTGGTGAATATGGTTGGGCCACAACTCGGTTTCCATGATGATGCCCAGCCGTGGTTGCACATGATCGAGAAAACGGCCGGCAGCCCACGGCAGGTCATACGGCAGGTAGCAATGCTGAATGCGCGGCTCGTCGGCGAACAGCGCCCTGATTCGTTCCGAACCTGTTGGCGTCATGCAAGTCACAGTGATCGGCAGTCGGGGATATTGCATCAGCAGCGCACGAATCATCGGCGCAGCCGCGATGCTTTCGCCCACGGACACCGCATGCACCCAGATACCGCCACGCTGCATGGCAGGCAACCCCCTGGCGAAGCGCTCGCCGATGCGCTGGCGATACGCCGGAGCCTTGCGCGCACGCAACCACAGGCGCAGGGCAACCAGCGGCAGGCCGAGATGAAACAGTACGGTGTAAAGAGTTCTATTCATGGGCGCGGAGTTTATCAGCCCGCCATCACAAGTCGCTAGAATGCGCAGCCCGACGAAAAGGAATGCACCATGAACGCTTATTACCTGCTGGCTATTGCCGTCTGCGCGGAAGTCATCGCCACTACCTCCATGAAGGCCGTCAAGGGATTCAGCACGCCTCTGCCGCTGTTACTGCTGATCACCGGCTATGCGATTGCGTTCTGGATGCTGATTCTGGTCATGCGCACGATCCCGGTCGGCATCACTTACGCCATCTGGTCAGGCATGGGCATCGTCATGGTCAGCATCGCGGCGTTCTTTATCTACGGCCAGAAACTCGACCTGCCTGCGCTGTTGGGCATGGGCATGATCGTGGCGGGCGTGGCGGTCATTCAGCTGTTCTCGAAAACCGCCGGGCATTGAAAACCTGATCCTTTATAATGTTCGTACTTTTTGCTCACTGAGGTGCTCATGCCATCGGTTATTTCCACTGACGTGCTGATTGTCGGGGCTGGCGTCGCCGGTCTATGGCTCAATGCCCGGTTGCGTCGTCAAGGGTTCTCGACAGTGCTGGTAGAAAGCGCCAGCCTGGGTGGCGGGCAAAGCCTCAAGTCGCAGGGGATCATCCACGGCGGTGCCAAGTACGCGCTGCATGGTGCGCTGTCCGGTGCCTCCGAGGCCATTGCCGACATGCCGCGGCGCTGGCGTGAAGCGCTCGATGGCAAAGGTGAGCTGGACCTGTCCGGTGTGCGTCTGCTGTCCGAGGCCCATTATCTGTGGTCGCCGGGCACTATCGCCGGCAACCTGACCAGTTTCTTCGCCAGCAAGGCGGTGCGCGGGCGCGTGGATCAGGTCAAGGGCGATCAACTGCCGCCCGCACTGCAAAACCCTAAATTCAAGGGCAAGGTCTATCGACTCGCCGAACTGGTGGTCGATGTGCCGAGCCTGATCGGGCGACTTGCCGAGCTGGCCGGTGACAGCCTGCTGGCCGGGCAGAAGATCGAGCCGCTCCAGGAGAACGATGAACTGGTCGGTCTGCGTGTCGACGGGCGCGATATTCATGCGCAGCGTATCGTGCTCAGTGCCGGTGGCGGCAATGCCGATTTGCTGAGCGCACTTGGCGTGTCGCAACCGCAGATGCAGCGCCGCCCCTTGCACATGGTGCTGGTCAAGGGGCCGACGTTGAAACCGCTGTTTGCCCATTGTCTGGGTGGCGGTCCCAAACCACGCATCACGGTGACCACTCATCCTGCGGCCGACGGTCAGTGGGTATGGTACCTGGGCGGCGATCTTGCCGAGGCCGAGGGCGTGGCGCGCGAACCGGATGCGCAGATTACCGTTGCCCGCAAGGAACTTGAAGCCCTGCTGCCATGGGTCGACCTGAGTCAGGCGCGATGGGCGACCCTGCGCGTGGACCGCGCCGAACCTGCCCAGTCGGGCCTTGTACGGCCAGACAACGCCTTCCTCGACAGTCAGCGCCGCCTGATGGTCGGCTGGCCGACCAAGCTGGCGCTGGCCCCGGACTTCGCGGACCGGGTACTGTCGCAGTTGTCCAGAGACGGCATCCACCCGACGCCGCAATCACCGCTGAGCGATGTGCCAAGGCCGCCGATGGCCCTACCTGTCTGGGATGAACTGCTGCCATGAGCCTGAAAACCCTGCACGACCTGCATCGCCCGCTTGGCAGCAGTGGCCTGAGCGTATCGCCGCTGGGCCTGGGCACTGTCAAACTGGGGCGCGACCAAGGCGTCAAATACCCCAGCGGCTTCAAGATTCCCGATGACCAGCAGGCGCAGATGCTGCTCAGGATGGCCCGCGACATGGGCATCAACCTCATCGACACTGCCCCCGCCTACGGCACCAGCGAAGAACGCCTTGGCCCGTTGCTGCGCGGCCAGCGTCAGGACTGGGTGATTGTCAGCAAGGTGGGGGAAGAATTCCGTGATGGCCAGTCGAGCCATGACTTCAGTGCCGAGCACACACGTACATCGGTAGAACGCAGCTTGAAACGTCTTGAAACTGACTTTCTCGATCTGGTTCTGGTGCATTCGGACGGCAACGATCTGGCGATTCTCAATGAGGCCGACGTGTATCGGACGCTCGCCGACCTCAAGTGCGAAGGCAAGATCCGAGGCTTCGGATTTTCCGGCAAGACGGTCGAGGGCGGCCTGCTGGCATTGCGCGACGGAGACTGCGCGATGGTGACCTACAACCTCAACGAGCAAGGTGAGAAACCGGTGCTGGATTATGCGGCGGCCCACGGCAAAGGCATCCTGGTGAAAAAGGCGCTGGCCAGTGGTCATGTATGCCTGACGCCGGGCATGGACCCGGTGCAAGCCAGTTTCCAGCTACTGTTTGAACATCCGGCGGTTGCCAGTGCTATTGTCGGCACCATCAACCCGTTGCACCTGGCACACAACGTTGCAACTGCCGCTGCCGTGATTTGCCGTCAGCCCGATTGAGGCGGCCGACCCCAACGCAAGAAGGAGCCGTTATGCCGCGAACACTGATCCGCAAGAACCCCAGCAACTTCAAGACTCTGCCGCTGTTCGTCGAGGCCACTCCGGAAAGCCTGAGCTACCAGAGCGTGGGCATGCCGATGAACTTCGCGCAGACCTTGCAGCGGCGGCGCAAGATCGACGTACCGGACACTGAACGCTTTTCCACCGAACTGGCCAATCTCGGGGTGTCCGTCAGACTCACCGTCAGCTGGCAGAATCGCGATTACTGGGTACTGGTCCGCCAGCGTCGTCAGGACCGCGGCGACGTCGTGCTCAAGCTTATCTCGGGTTATGTGCCGGCCCACGAACTGACGCTGCCGCTGCACACCGCTATTCAGGAAGTGGCCGAAGAGTGCCTGATCGAAACGCCTCAGGGCTGGCTGAGCGGCTTGTTCAAGGAGACCTGGCTGCCTGCACCCTATGCCGCCGCGCTGCATTATCGCGAGGCCATGCCCTTTCGCCTGAGCCCGCTGTCCGGCGCAGCCAGGCCAGTACGAACCGGCAGCCTGACACTGCTGGAGCGCCCAAGGGCCTATGTGCACTTACCCACTGCGTCGTTGCAGCTGATTTACGACATGCGTCTGGAAATCCCCAAGGAAGCACGCCCGGTCAGCCTCTTCCATGTCGACGAAGCATTGGAAAACGATCAACTGGTCGCCCGCCTCAACCGCAGCAAGCCCGATCTGTACCTGATGCCGCTGGACAACGGCTCGCCGCTGCCGGAGCTTTACACACTCAAACGCGACAAGCTCATCCCGGCCGGCACCCGAGGGCTCTATCTGGCCGAAAGTTTTGCCGCGCAGGATGGCTGGGTCGTGCGGGAGGAGCGGATTCGCTGGAAAGACTGGCTACATCAGCAGGGCATGGCCCCGCCACCGAAGAAATCAGGGCTGAAACGTCTGACCGGCAAGGCTCGGCAGTTGCTGCAGGCGATTAGCCATAAGCTTTGAGCCGCAAGCCGCAAGCCGCAAGCGAGCTTGAGGCTTGCGGCCCGCCCAGGCATTACTGCGCTCGGATCTTCTCGACAATGGCTGTGGTCGAGCTGTTTTCCACCAGTCCCAACACACGTACCTCGCCATCATACGCCTGGACAATATCGGCACCGACCACCTGGTCGACGCCGTAATCGCCGCCCTTGACCAGCACATCAGGCTTGACGTGGGTCAGCAGGTTTTCGGGGGTGCCTTCAGGGAAGCTGATGACCCAATCCACTGCGCCCAGACCCGCCAGAACCGCCATACGTCGGTCTACGCTGTTGATAGGCCGCCCCGGCCCCTTCAGACGGCTGACCGAGGCGTCATCGTTGACCGCAACGATCAAACGATCCCCCAGTGCGCGCGCCTGCTCCAGGTAGGTCACATGACCGGCATGAAGGATGTCGAAACAGCCGTTGGTGAAAACGATCTTTTCCTTGTGCGCACGCGCATCGTCGACCGCCAGCATCAACTGCTCAAGACCCAGCACACCGCGCTCGGAGCCTTCTTCGCGCTGAATGGCCCGGCGCAGTTCCGGCGCGCTGATGGCCGCCGTGCCCAGCTTGCCGACCACGATGCCGGCTGCCAGGTTGGCCAAGGCCACTGCGTGCGGCAGTTTTTCGCCGGCAGCAATCGCTGCTGCCAGGGTGGAAATGACCGTGTCGCCTGCACCGGTCACATCGAATACTTCGCGAGCACGAGCGGGCAGATGCAGTGCCTGCTGATCAGGACGCAGCAGAGTCATGCCATGCTCACCACGGGTCACCAGCAAAGCGCCCAGGTCCAGCTCCTGCATCAATTCTGCACCTTTGGTGACCAAATGCGCTTCGTCTTCACAATGCCCGACGATGGCTTCGAATTCACTGAGGTTCGGCGTAATAAGGCTGGCACCGCGATAAATCGCGAAGTCCTTGCCCTTGGGGTCGGCAAGTACCGGGATACCGCGCTTGCGAGCCGCCTGAATCAGTGCCTGATGGTTCTTCAGCGCGCCTTTGCCGTAATCGGACAGGACCAGCACCTTGATGCCATCGAGCAGGCTATAGACCTCTGCGCTCAACGCCAGCGGGTCGGTCTTGAACGGTTCTTCGAAGTCGATACGCAGCAATTGCTGGTGGCGACTCATGACACGCAACTTGACGATGGTCGGCTGGTCGGCGATGCGCTGAAAGCGGGCCATTACCCCGGCAGCCTTCAGGCTGTTGGACAGGCTTTCTGCTGCCTCATCGTCGCCTGTCACGCCTACCAGCGATGCGGGGGCACCCAAGGCTGCGATGTTCAAGGCAACGTTGGCTGCGCCACCGGGACGATCCTCGATCTGATCGACCTTGACCACAGGCACTGGCGCTTCAGGGGAAATACGCGAGGTACCACCATGCCAGTATCTGTCCAGCATGACATCACCCACCACCAGGACAGTGGCCTGATCAAAGCGCGGCATGGATAGCTTCATGGAACAACCCGTACTAAAAAAATGGACAGGGGCGGAATCTTAGCACAGGGGGTTCTACCCGACAGGCTGCCGAATCACGCCGCCGAAAGGCAGGCGGACCCGCAGGGGCCCACCGGTGAAAAGCGAGGTCAGACGGCGCCGACCGGGGCCGGCTCGTCCAGTCCCATGGCGTGCAGGCGCGAGTAGTAGCCGTTCTGCGCCAGCAGCTCTGCGTGCGTGCCACGCTCGACGATCTGTCCGGCGTCCATGACCAGAATCAGATCGGCCTTTTCGATGGTCGACAGGCGGTGGGCAATGACCAGCGTAGTGCGACCCTTCATGACGTGATCCAGCGCCGCCTGGATATGGCGTTCAGACTCGGTGTCCAGCGCCGACGTGGCTTCGTCGAGAATCAGCAGCGGTGCGTTCTTGAGCAGTGCGCGAGCAATCGCCAGACGCTGGCGCTGACCACCGGACAGCAATACGCCATTTTCGCCCACCTGAGTATCGAACCCCTGCGGCAACTGGTCGATGAACTCTTTGGCGTAGGCATCGGCGGCGGCGGCTTCGATGTCGGCACGCGGTGCGCCCGCCAGGTCGCCATAGGCAATATTGTTGGCGATCGTGTCGTTGAACAGCGTGACGTTCTGATTGACCTGAGCGATGTGCCTGCGCAGATTGCGCAATCGGTAGTCGTTGATTTCAACGCCGTCGAGCAGGATGTTGCCCAGCTCATGCCCGTAGAAACGCGGAATCAGGTTGGCCAGGGTCGACTTGCCGCTGCCGGAGCGCCCAACCAGCGCAATCATCTGCCCGGGCGCTGCGCTGAAGCTGATGTCGTTCAGCACCTGACGCTCGGTCTGCGGGTAGAAGAAGCTGAGGTTCTTTACCTCAAGATGGCCGCTTACGCGATCACGCTCGATCGTACCGGTGTCGACCTCTTCCTCGACGTCCAGTTGCTCGAAGATGCTTTCGGCACCGGCAACGCCCTTCTGGATTGTCGAACTGACTTCCGACAGCTGACGAATCGGCTTGGGCAACAGACCGGCGGCAGTGATGTAGGCCACCAGATCGCCCGCCGTCGCGTCGCCGCGCAGGAACAGCACCAGAAACATCAGCACAGCCATGGCGCTGTAGATCACCAGTTGCAGCATCGGCGTATAGATTGCGCCGGTCTTGGTCATGCGCAGTTGCTTGCGCGTGTTGCTGTCACTGGCCTGAGCGAAACGGTTCTGCTCGTACGACTCGCCGCCGAAGCTGCGTACCACGCGATAACCCTGAATGGTTTCCGAAGCAACGTGCGTGACGTCGCCCATCGCAACCTGAATCTTCTTGCTCTGCTTGCGGAATTTCTTGCTGGCGCTGCCGACCATGACGGCGATCAGCGGCAGGATGGCAAGCATCACCAGGGTCAGTTTCCAGTTCATCATCAACAGATAGACAAACAGGAACACCACGGTCAGACCTTCGCGGATCACCACCTTGATGGCATCGGTGGCGGCACCGGTGACCATCGTGACGTTGAAAGTGATGCGCGAGATCAGGTGGCCGGAATTGGTCGTATCGAAGTAGCGATTGGGCAAAACCAGCAATTTGTTGAACAGCTCTACCCGCAGGTCGTGGACCAGCCCGAGAGAAACCTTGGCCAGGAAGTAGTTACCCAGGAAGGAACCAAGCCCCTGCCATGCGGCGATCAGGACGATCAGCAGCGGCACTGCCTGCAACAGTTGCAGCTCCCGCAGATACGGAACATTGGGGAACAGCACGGCTTCGGGATTGGTCAGGCCATCGACGAAGTATTTCAGAATGCCGGCAAGCATCGGCTGAGTCGAGGCGAAGATCACGAAACCAATGATGCTGAGCAGGAAGATGCCCACATACGGACGCACATAAGACAACAGACGGAAATAGATTTTCACGCTGGAAGTCGAGGACGATTCGGAGGTTGTCATGAGAATCCGTCGTATCAGAAAGAGGCCGAATTGTATCACAGCGGTTTTCGCGGCTGCCTGCTGCGGTAACATAGACGGCCCGTCCATTCCCACGGGGCTCTGATCGCTGCCTGAAGCCTGAGAATCCGGCTTCTGTATGACCACTAGTGGCCCTTGGGGCGTAAAAACCGGAGTATCGATGCAAGCGCTTGACCACGCCCATTACCTTGAACTGGTTCAAGGTGCCGAAGTGCTTGAAGCCGACGGCACGGGCGACAAAGTACTACGTCTGCGTGACGGCTCCATGCTGAAATTGTTTCGACGCAAACGCCTTGTCAGCTCGGCAGCCTGGTATCCCTATGCCCGACGCTTCGCAGACAATTGTGTGACACTGGCCAATCGGGCCATCCCCTGCCCTCATGTGCGCACTGTCTGCCGCATCGCCGAGATCGAGCGCGATGCCGTGCATTATGATCCGCTGGCCGGCTACACCCTGCGCCAGCTGCTGGGCAGCGCGCTGGCCGACGACAAGCTGCGCAGGCAACTGGGAAGCTTCATCGCCGGATTGCACGAAAAGGGCATCTACTTTCGCTCGGCCCACCTTGGCAACGTGATCCTCACGCCGGAAGGCAGCCTCGGTCTGATTGACATTGCCGACATGAAAACCTATCGCCGCGCACTGCGCAAAAGCCTTCGCCTGCGCAATTTCAAACACATGCTGCGCTATCAGGAAGATCGTCAATGGCTGCTGGATAACGGCAATCCTGCCTTCCTGGACGGCTATATGAGCGCCCAGACCCTTTGCGACACCGCTGAACTGGCTCAGGCTGTTCAGTAAACGGCCCCATAAAAATGGCCGCTTTGGAAGCGGCCATTTTGTTGATGCTACTGCTGATGCCTGAGCCGATGCCTCTGCACCACTCGTCCCAGTACCATCGTTGCCGGCAGCAGCACCAGCACCCAGAGCTCATCCGGGTTACCGACCAACTGGCCGCCGTCGAAGTTGAGCATCACCAGCGCGCAGGCCAGGTAAAGCCCCCACGCATCACCGTTGCGCAATGCGTTCCACAGCGTCATTGCCATGACCACCAGAAACATCACCAGTGAAGCCGCGCCTGTGTACAACCCCAACGACACGAAAATGTTGTGCGGGTGCTGGATAGGTATCCCCCCGGTCAGGGTCCGCGTGGTGTAGAAGTCGACACCACAGCCCAGCATCCAGCCGCAACGTCGCCACTCGCCGGTCATGATTTCAAACAGCTCGATGCGGTAAGAGTCACCTCGGAGCATCAGCAGAGCGACCCACTGCTCGTCCTTCACGATCCAGAAGCCTATCGCCGCTGCAACACCTGCCACCAGCAAGGCTACCAGCGTGCGCAACGGGAAGCGGTAAAGCGAATACGCTGTGCAAGCGGCAAACAGAAAGGCCGCCCCCACCAGCGCGGTGCGCGTCTGAACAATAAAGGCTGTTATCACCAGGGTGACCAGGATGGCGCAGACCGCTTCGATGCAGCGTCGCTCTCTTGCCCACAGCGGTAATGCCAGCGCAAGGCTGCAAACCAGCCAGGCGCTGGAGTAGATCACGTTCTCCATTCGTGCCGGGAGAATTGCCACTCGCTGACCAAACTCGAACTTCCCGGTCACCCAGGCGTAGATGCTGCTCAGTAGGATATACAGGCAGACCGCCCAGAACATGCCGCGCACGAACACGCCGCGCCGAAAGAAGCCGTTGTCGGTGATCCCGGCAACAACAAAGACAAACAGACTGACGTAGACAATATGCTTGTAATACTGGAACTCCTGCGCCTGCAGCGCCGGCACCAGAAAACACGCCATGAACACCACCCAGGCAATGCCCAGCGGCTTTGCGAACACGCCAGCGCCACGGTACCTGATCAAAAAGAACAGGCCGGGCAAAGCCGTAAGCGCATAAAACAGATTGTTGGTGATCTTGGCTGACGGGTTGAGGATAAAACTCAGCAGAAACACAACAATCGCGGCAGTGAAGTACGTCTGCACCTTGCTGCCGGGGATTCCGATTTGGTTAACTGACATTATTGAGCAACCAGCCTGTTACTAGACCCGCGAGCACAGCGATGATCAGCTTGACGCGATCCCGACGCTTGCGACGCTGTTTGTCGAGCCGTTCCTGCGGCACCACCACATGCTCACCGAACCCGGTGTGCAACACGGCATCATTTTCCAGAATCAGAGCGTAGCGGTTTTGCGAAGCGAATAATTGTGAAAGTTTCTTCTCGCCACCATGCTCGGCATAAGGCGCATGTTGCTGATAATCAGCCAGACGGCGCAGCCCGGGATTGAAAGAAAAACCCTGCCACTCTGGCTTGTGCGAACCCAGCTTGTAAAACGGGATACCTTCGACCAGCTCACGCTCGTTCAGATAGACATAAGGGCTGTGAATACGCAGATCATGATTGTAGCTGCGCAACCAGACCTGCAATGCCTGAGGATCGCGCTTCAACAGCGTCATCGACTCCTCGATGAAATGCGGGCGGTAGAAGTCCCAGTCATCCTCGCAATGGAAGACCCAGGACGTTTCGATCAACGAGTAAGCCGCATCGACAGAACGCATCTGCCCCAGCTTTGGGTTGTTGATGAGGAAGCGCGTATGCGGACGCCAGTGCTCGGGAATGCAGGCCTGGACCTGGGCATCGCCCGAGTCTTCGGTAATCAGCACGTGGCGTATGGGCGCAGTGTTGAAACGGTCGAACGTTTCAAGGGTACGCTTCAACAAGTCGAATCGACCGCAACTGGTGACGACCAGCGTGATGTCGCTGTTTTCGCTGAATACCATCATTCGTTCCCAATCATTGAATATTCATAAGCCATTACCATCCCAAACGTGACCGCAGACGGTCGACCCAGGTCGCCGTCGGCATGCTGCGCAGTGGCGAATGCATGGCGTCGACGATGGCTTTCCCAAGGGCATGGAATGTAAAGCGTTCCTCGACCAAAGTCTGCCCATTACGGGATATTTCAGTGGCCAGCAGGGTGTTTTCGCGCAATTTCGCCAACTTTTCACGAAGCTCGGGAATGTCGCGGTAGAGCACGATGTTGTGCATGTCGACGAAACCCAGCGCGCGGTTTTCTTCAGCGCCCTGATCGAAGGCCAGCAGCACGCAGCCGCAGGCCATGGCCTCGAAGTTCTTGATCATGTATTCGCCCATACCGACATCGGCACTGACGAAAAAGCGAATGCGGTTCAGGGTGTCGCAATACTCCTCGCCGGATTTGGTCCGCGTGACGAGCAGATTCTCGACCTGACCCAGTTCGTCCAGCAATGCCTTGCGGCCGCTGTACGCAACGCTGTTGGTACTGCCCACAAAGGCCAGTTCGATGTCGCGCTCGCGCGCCTGCAACTGCAAAAGGCTTTGGTCATAGCCCTTGGGCACGAACACTGCGTCGAAACCTTCCTGGCGCAGACGCTCGCTGACCATGAACCCCGAACAGATCACCCGCGCCCAGGGCAGCTTGCGATAGTGCGCGCTGAACTTGCCGGTGTATTTGCAAGGAATGTAGTTCTGGTAGGCATCGTGCTCAAGGATAACCAGATTGGGGATCGTGCGAATGAATCCGACCTGGCGCACTTCCTGTTTGAAACGCAGGAAAAACACGATCCGGTCATAGCGGCTGACATCCACCTCGCGGCGGAAGTAGCCACGCAGATTGCGTTGCTCGCCGGAGCTCAGCCAGCGCACCTCGCACTCGCAATGTGCCGCAATGCCGTCGTAGAGACGGTCCAGAATCGCACGCTGCTCTTTCTGGACCAGAAGTAGAACTTTCATGGTTTTCCTTGCAGTACTGCGCCTGCTGAATCAGAGGTCACGGCTGTACCAGAACAACTCGTGTCGTCGCACAGCTTTGCGGAAGAATTCGTTTTCGCCCTCGGCTGGCCAGCGGCGACCGGCCAGAAGGCGCTGCAATGCGCGGCGTACGCGGCGCTTGAACGGCATCGGAGGTAGCAGGTCATGCATCATGCCCAGTGCCATTGCCTTGTCTCGCTGGGCGGCAACCGATAATTGCAGGCTGTACGGCACCAGTGGCAGGCTGGCATCGAAAACGGGTGGTAGACTGATGCCGCTGTAGGCATCGCCCATTGGCCAGCGATCGTTGTCATGCAGGTGATTGGCGTAACCGAGCACTACGTCAGGCTGCCATTCGAGCCCAACCAGCGCCTCACGCACGGCGGCCTGGGCACAGATATGATCGGGATGAGGATCAATGGCCGGGTGCGGCATGACCATAACCTGCGGCCTGGCCTTGAGGATCAAGGTGCGCAGGTCGGCGAGCAGATTGTTCCAGGTCGGCTGGCCATCATCGCCCGGCAGGGGCAGCGTATTGAACTGACGGAACAAGCGGGTATCGCTCAGATCCGCCTCACGCGAGCCGACCGGCGTATCCGGCGCAGCCTGCATGGCGGGCAGTTGCAGGCAGAAATAGCCCAGTTGCACACAGTGCGACTCAGGCACACCGCCCCAACGGGCGACGGCAATACTGTCCCAGGCGCGCAAGCGGCCTTTCATGCGCGCAGCCTCGGCGCGCTCCATACCCATCTGCCGATAATGTTCGGCCTCGATCTCACCGGCGGTCAGCGTGACAATCCACGCCTCCCCGGCCTGACTGTAAAGCCCGAAAGCGGCCAGCTCGGCATCGTCTGCATGCGGTGCGATGACCATGACGCGCTGCTGTCTTGCATCCGGCTGGCGAAACAGCCAGAGCCTTGGCGTACCGGCAAGACGACAGCGACGCCCGCGCAGTTGCAGCACACCCGCAGCAAGCGGCCCGCCGAGCCCGCTCAGGTTCAGATAACGCACCCCGCAGACACCGCGTTCGAACGCCTGCTGGTCGCTCAAGTCCTGCCCTTGCAGGTCGACGACCGGATCGAGAAAGCGCCCGAGCCAGGTGCTTTTGACCGTCAACGCCAGTATCAAGGTTTCGTCGCCACTCAGTTGCACAGCGGGGTCCATCAACAACGTGCCGCCGTCCAGCCGGACGCCTGGCACTTCGCTGTCGGCCGGAAAGCTGTACTGATAGTCGTCAGCCGGCGAATAGAACAGATGATCGGCAAACCAGGCCTCATGAGCGACCCATGCACACACGGCCAGCACCGGAGCCAGCCACCAGGCCACCAGCACGCCGATAACGATCAGCAGCAACAGCCCACCCAGCAACGCCAGCCGCTTGTTACGGCGATGGCGCTTGAGCAATTGCTGCTTGCGACTCAAATCTGGAACACCGGAACGGGGTTGCACCATCGGTCCTTGTACTCACGGTCGGCACGACCAAAGGAAAAACGCAGTGATTTGCCCAGAGCACGCGCATCTTCCCAGGCAGACTGGGTGTTAAAGAAGCTCAGCACACTGCCGGGACTGAAATCCCGGGTCTCGGGATCAACGCCACCGTTGACATACTCGACGCTGACCCACTGTGGCGCCTCGACGCGATACACCAGTTGAATGGCAATGGGCGCATCGTTGAGAAACACCACCGAGCCGACCAGCAGATCGCGCAGCAACTCGATGACCTCGGCCTTGTGTCGAGCACCGGTGGCTTCGAAGCCCCAGCGACGCTGAAACAGATCGCAATACATGCTCGCCAGCTCGGCGCTGCTGAACTCGCTGACAGGTCTTAGCGTACCGCCAGCCTCTTCCAGCAAACGAAGCTCGCGGCGCTGGTTGTAACGGAATTTCTTCGACAACTCTTCGGGCGTGCGCGCCATTGCCAACGATTCAGCCTGCGGCTTGAACGTGCTGATACGGCCCTCATTGAGCGAAGACACATAGCGAGCCCGATGACGGACCGGCACCTGTATGCCGTCGGCGACGGGCAGAATCAGCTCGGCATTCCCCAGATCGAACAGGCCTTTCTTGCCATGACGCTTGAGTTCGTCCTTGGACAGCGCCAGCGAGCGTCCCCAGGTGGCGATCGCTGCCTTCACTTCGCCGCCCTGCTCCCAGGCCAGATAACGCACGGCGATGCCGGAAAACGCCGACAGCCGCGCAACGACCAGCGGGTGAGTGGCTACGCTGCCACCCAACCGTTGCCATGCCTGGGCGTAGGCAGCCGCATCGATCTGCACCCAGCCACGCTCGCGCCAGCCTTTGAATCGATTAAGCATCAGGCCCCCGCTGTCAGGCTGGAGACGTGTGGCAAGCGCCAGAAGACATCGCGTACGGCATGATCGGAAAAGCGTTCGCGCAAGCGCAGCAGCATGCGTTCGGCGCAGTCCTGACGCTGCTCGGCGTCAAGCCCGGCCATATGCACCAGGCCGTGGGCAAGGCTATGAACATCGCCCAGCGGGAACAGCAGACCAACGTCTTCGACCACTTCCTTCGCGCCACCGCAGGACGTTGCAACCAGTGGTACACCGGCCACCATCGCTTCCAGCAAGACCATGCCGAAAGGCTCGTGGTCCGAGCTCAAGGCAAACACATCGAATGCCTTGAAGTAGCGACGCGCGTCAGGAACCTGCCCAAGAAACAGCACCTGCGGGCCGATGCCCAGTTCCAGCGCCAGCGCCTTGAGGTTTTCTTCCAGGCGTCCCTTGCCGAGAATCACCAACTGGCTGTTTTCGGGAAGATTGGGCAAAGCCTCGGCGAAACCGCGCAACAGCGTGGCCTGATCCTTGTCGGGATGCAGACGACCGACATTGGCAACGATCCATGCTGACACGGACAGGCCCAGCTCTGCGCGGGCATCTTCAGCGGAGAACTGACTGCCTTGCAGTTGCTCGACATCAATCCGGTTATACAGGGTCTGAATGCGCTCGGCCGGCCACTTGGGCAGGCTGTTGCGCATATCATCGCGAACCGCATCGGACACGCCAAGCAGGCTCAGGCGTTTACGAAACAGGTTGGCGAACAGCTTGCGACTGCGCCGCCGATAGTCACCGAACGCATGATGCACGCCGATGACCGGCAGCTTCGTCGCCAGCAATGCGATGTACACCGGCTTGAAGCGGTGCGCGATACAGAAACTGAACGAACGCGTTGCGGCAATCTTGCGCAGGTCACGGATGGCCCCCAGCTTCAGGCCGCGAATGGCACTGGAGCTGTACTCCATGAACAGTACGTCGTCCGAGCCACAATCAGCGACGACATCCGGGTCGGCTGCACCGGTCAGGAACACCGTCGTCACCCGATAGCCCTTGCCGGCGAACAGGCTGGCGTATTGCCGTGCGCAGTCCAGAAACGGCCCGTCATAGCCGTGGCAGAACTGCAGCACGTGACGTTCAGCCGAGCGTGTCATAAGCCTCGACGCCCTCTTTGACCACCAGGATGTCTTCCATGATCAGGTACTCGAGGTCCGAGCCGAAGAACATGTTCAGCGCATCGGTCGGCGAACAGATCATCGGTTCGCCACGGCGATTGAGCGAGGTGTTCAGTGACACACCGTTACCGGTCAGGTTTTCCAGCGCCTTCATCATGTCGTAATAGCGCGGGTTGTATTCGCGCTTGAGCACCTGAGCACGGGAAGTACCGTCCTCATGGACGACTTCAGGAACACGGGTCTTCCATTCTTCAGCCACTTCGAAGGTGAAGGTCATGAACGGTGCCGGATGGTCGATCTTGATCATCTGAGGGGCGACGGTGTCGAGCATCGAGGGGCAGAAAGGCCTCCAGCGCTCGCGGAACTTGATCTGATGGTTGATACGGTCGGCCACGCCGGTCACGCTCGGGCAACCGATGATCGAACGCCCGCCCAGGGCGCGCGGACCGAACTCCATGCGCCCCTGGAACCAGGCAACGGGGTTGCCCTTGACCATGATTTCGGCAATCCGCTCCGGCGTGTTGTCGATCTGACGCCAGACCGGCTTGCTCGGGTGGCGTGCACAGGCGGCGATTACGTCCTCGTTGCTGTACGACGGGCCGAGGTAAACGTGCTCCATCTTCTCGACCGGCACACCGCGCGCGTGGGACACATAGGCCGCAGCACCCACTGCCGTACCGGCATCACCGGACGCAGGCTGCACGAACAGTTCCTTGACTTCCGGACGGGCGATGATGCGCTGGTTGAGCTTGACGTTCAGCGCACAGCCCCCGGCGAAGGCGATCTTGCCGGTTTCCTTGAGGATGTCACCCAGGTAGTGGTCCATCATCTGCAACGCGAGCTTTTCGAACAGCGCCTGCATGCTCGCAGCATAGTGAATGTAGGGTTCGTCGGCCACGTCACCGACGCGTTTCGGGCCGAGCCATTCGATCAGCTTCGGCGAGAAGTAGAAGCCCTTGCAGTTCTCTTTATAGCGACGCAGACCGATGACGTTGGCCAATTCGGTGTTGATGATCAGTTCACCATTCTCGAACGTTGCCAGACGCGAAAAATCGTACTTGCTGGCATCGCCGTACGGTGCCATGCCCATGACCTTGAATTCGCCGTCGAGCATCTCGAAACCGAGAAACTCGGTAATCGCCCCGTACAGACCGCCCAGCGAGTCAGGGTCGAAGAACTCCTTGATCTTGTGAATCTTGCCGTTTTCGCCGTAGCCGAAGAAGGTCGTGGCGTACTCACCCTTGCCGTCGATGCCCATGATCGCGGTTTTCTCGGTGAAACCCGAGCAGTGATACGCGCTCGAAGCGTGGGCCAGATGGTGCTCGACCGGCTCGATCTTGATCTTTTTCGGATCGAAGCCCAGTTGTTCGAGGCACCAGACAATCTTGTTGCGATAACGCTTGTAACGGCGATTGCCCATCAACAGCGCATCGAGGGCGCGATCCGGTGCGTACCAGTAACGCTTGGCGTAATGCCAGCGGGCCTTGCCGAACAGGCTGATCGGGGCGAACGGAATCGCGACCACGTCGACGTCCGAAGGCTTGATGCCTGCCTGTTCCAGACAGAACTTCGCCGACTCGTAGGGCATGCGGTTCTTTGCGTGTTTATCACGAACGAAGCGCTCTTCTTCGGCTGCTGCGATCAGCTTGCCGTCGATATAGAGCGCTGCGGAAGGATCATGGCTAAGGGCGCCGGACAGGCCAAGGATCGTCAATGCCACTAGGGTCTAGCCTCTTTAGTCTGCATGCAGGCGCATAGCGCCCGGGAAAAGGTGTGCCCCCGCACAGCGGGCTGAGGGCAGCTAAAGGGCGGGATTATAACGTAATGACCAAGGATTGGCTCGACGCGCTGAAATGTCGCCGGGAGGTGCCCGCCAGACGGTGTAGGAAATGTCTCTTTCCCAGCATCAATAACTATCTACGACTCGCCACCCATTGCTTCTGATTAATTGAGGCCCATCGTCGCTGGCCCGAAGGTCGGCGTTCAAACCTCAGCGCCCGAAGCGCGCAATGGAAAGCCTGTCATGACACAAACACTGCCCCCCTTAGCCCTCGCCCCCCAGACTCTGACGCCTGTACCGCTGACGCCCGCCTATACCAGGCCCGCCGCAGCCGCTGCACTGAACAGGCTCGACGAACTGCGCACCCTTCTGGCCGCCGAACTGGAGGCGCTGCCCGGTCCTGAAGATGCCTTGCTGACGGCCCTCGACGGCTCTGACGTTTCCGAGCGTGAACTGGAAATCTTCAGCCTGCTGCAACAGATCGATGACTACTGGACGGACCCCGGCGAGTCCGGCGAAAGCCGTCGTGACCGCCTTGTTCCTGCCTTGCAACGCGCCTTGCGTGATGAGGCCTGCGTCAGGATTCACGAGCGCGATCTGGAGAGTGGCTATCTTGCCTGCCTGCCGGACTCGTCCGGCCCGGCGCTCACTTACTCGTCGCTGCGGGTGCAACTGCACGATGACGAACAGGTCGAGATGGCGGGTGTGCTGGCAATGTCACAGGACCAGGGACGTACGCTGCTGATGCTGCCGGGGCTCGGCATTATCGGCTTCGACACGCAGGCCGTAATGCTTGCGACACTGGCGCGCTGGCTCAACACGCCAACGCTTCGGGGTGCATTGCTGAATAACCTGGAGAAGCGTTACCAGGACCGGCTGACCGGGATAATTCAGGACGCCGACCTGTACCTCGAACCGTTCACGACTGCCGATGTGCAGTTGCAACCGGTTACGACAGCCCCCTTCGTCCATGCTTTCGACAGGCTGCTGAACAAGCAGCGCAATGACACCCGTTACGCCTGCGAACGAGCGGACGTGGCAGACCGGCAGAAACGCCAGTTGCTGATTCAGGAAGCTATCGGCATGCCCGGCCTGTTCGGCCCGGCCGCCATGCTTGAACTGCGGGAGCTGACCAACAGACAACGCCAGTACCATCGAGAGCTGCCGGACTGGATGAAGATCGCCAGCGAAGACGACTTGCAGACTTATGCCGAGCACCTGCGGCGCTACGATGCGGCGCATACCGCGATGCTCAGCGTACTGGGCAGCGCCGCTTCACCGGAGCAGTTCGCCGAAACGCAATTACGCAGAAGGCTTGCCGACGACCTGGGCCATGATCTGGACCCGCGCGCGTTGACCGTCGATACACGTCGCACGCTGCCGTCGACGAGCGAGACCTACCGCGTAACATGCTCGCTGGTCGAGCTGGCGCTCTATGGCCTGCACCCCGACGACGAGATCGCAGGCTCGGACTTCCTTGACCATACCGTCATTACTTTTGCTGGCAAACCGCTGGACGCTGTCTACTCAGACTTGACCCCGGCCTACCTCGCCGGACTGATTGACGAGCTCGATCTGCGCGCAGGGTTTGGCGAGTTTCAACGCAAGGCCTACCAGAAAGAGCACAACCGGCAAATGCTGCGCGCACTGGCGCGAATCCGGCTGACGACGCTGAGCTGGGCCGCGAAGATGCAAGGGCATATCCAGCGCGATGATTTCGCCACTGTCGCAGCGCTGACCGGCCCGACGGCGGCTACCCCTGACCCCACCTTGCGCGTGCAACAGATCAAATTGAACGACCGCCACGTAATGGCCAGATTGCTGGTGTTTCGCAAACAGAACGCCCAGGGCCAGACGCAACGGTTGATCATGGTCGCCACCGATGCACCCGGACAACAGTCTTTCAAAGCCTTCGACACTGAAACCCAGTTACTGCACGAGCTGGTCGGCTGGACCACATCCCCCTCCATGTGCACCTACCTGCTCGATCAGGTGGAAGTGGATGCACGCCCCGCACTGGCAGAGCAACTGACGGCCCTGGCACTCAAACCTCAGCCGTCGAAAAACTTCATCCAGTTCATCGATCATGCGGATTGCGACTCGGCCCTGCACAGTTTCACCGAGGAACAGACCCGCGTGTTGCTTTCCAGGCAGGCCAGCCATACTCCGGACTGGTATGTGCGTGCCAGCCGCGCGCAGCGTCGGGAACTGCTGGCCCTTGAGCAAGCCGCTGGCGGAGCCCTCGACAACTATCAGGCTCAGCCACACGCGCACGCCCAGCCGTTCAAGGACTACGTCCATCAACGCGCCAGCCAGCAGATCGCCAGATTACTGAATGTACCGGCAGGCTCGGTGGACCCGGACCTGATCGTGATCACCAGTGAACGCGAAACCCTGACCTACACCGAGATGCTGCTCAACGGCTACAACGACAGCATCGACCCTGTCCGCGCCTCCGCACAAACCCAGGCAACTTTCAGTGGCCCGGACGGGCTTGACCTCAGCGCACTGTCGCCCGCAGTGGTGGCAGGCTCGGTGCGCGGCAAGTGGCTGGCGGACGACTATATTGCGCTGGTCAGAAATACACTGCTGAACGCTGAAACCGCCGGCTACACCGATCGCCGTCAGGCCAGCGTACTGATCAACCAACTGCAGATGAAGGCCGCCGCGCTGCGCAGCGTTATGAAAGGCCACATTGAAGCGTCGCAATATACCTGGCTGAAGCAGTCGCTGGACCACGCGCACCTCAATGACCTGGTCACGCGCGAGCAATACCCGTTCTACCCCCTGCAGTTGCATATCGACAAACCGTTGATCGGCTCGGGGCTGACCGACATCGACCAACTGGTCATTCCAAGCCCGCTGCTTACCCACATCGAAACCGTGCAGGGGTGCCTGGTGGTCCTGCCGACGCAGACTCGACACGCTGCATTGCTCTATACACCGCAGGCGCCTGATGGCTTCGAGTTCCGCCTGTTTAGCGACTTTATACGTTCGCTGAGCACCGCCGGCATGATCGATTACTACAAGGATCGCTGCCGGATAAAGGCGCGCCGGACCCTGTCGTTTTTCCTGCGCGACATGGAGAAAGGCAATGCCAACAAACCCCCGGTCATTCCCAAGGCATTCATTGCAGACCTTGCCGACACCTGCTTCAACCGACCGCTGGAGCGCAGGCTGCGTGATGTGGAAGAGACCACCACGGGCCGTAACGACATGCTGGCCCGTTTGATCTGGGTCAGCGTGGAAATAATTGCCACCGCCCTGACGCTGCCGTTCCCGCCGGCAAGCTTTGCGGTTGGCAGCCTGCTGTCACTGCATGACAGCGGGCAGGCCCTGGCCGCACTGACCGAAGGCGACCAGGAGCGCGCCACGACGTACATGCTGTCGGCACTGTTCAACGGCATCGGCGCAGGCAGCGACGTGCTGGTGGGCCTGAAAGGCTTCGGCGGTGTGTTGCATCAGCTTGAACACGGTCATGAAACAACACCGGTATTGCGCTCGTTCCAGCGCCAGTCCTCGCTGCCGCGTTACGAAGATCTTTACCCGGTGGAATTGCAGGAGCAGGTATTTCTGATCGGCAAGCCCGACGCCAACGGCCACGCTGCGGTTTTCCATGCCAGCCACTTTGCTTCTGCGCCTCCGATGGCAACCGGTCAGTTCGCTGTGCGGGAAGCCGGTGGGGCCTGGCAGCCGCTCCTCCCGTCTGCAAATGCCGTGCCTCGCGCGCCCTCAGGTTTGCGCACCGACTTGGCAGTCGACATTTCGCTGGATAACCTGCCACGCATCACCGAGGGTCACGCAAGGGGTGTGGTGCTGCTCAACGGCAAACGCTACATCGGCCTTTCCGGCCAGACCTTCGAGGTTCAATACAACACGCATCTGGGCTGCTGGCAGATCATTGACCCGGCCAATCCATTCGCGTTCTTCGGCAAACAGCCCGTTCGCCTGAATGATCAGGGACAGTGGCTGGTCATTGATCGGCAGCGTCTGCGTGGCGGAGGACTGGACGACGCGGGAACTTATCGAAGATTGCCTGAAGAAGCAGCGGGCACTTCCACAGACACGCTGAATGACTACGAAATGCCAAGCACCATGCGAGCGCATCTGGACGTCGTTATCAGCAAGGAAGTATTTGACCCTACCGGCGCAGGACTGGAAGTCTATTTCGAGACCTACCTCACCGACATACGCCAAACCTTCACCACATTGCGAGAAAAGCTCTATCAGGATGCCCAGGATTTTTTTGCCAGGTTCTCCCCGCCGCCCAGGCCGCCACTGCCTGCCTATCCATTGCCGGGTAGCGTCGACACGCTGATCAAGCACATCTTTACGCACAACAACGGGCTGGTTTTCAGCGAGGCACCAAAGTCCGTGGCCAGCAAGCGCCTGCTGCTGCTCAACATGCCATTGCTGGCAGAGCAGCGTGTGGAGATCCTGTACATCGAACATCTACTGACCGACAAGCACCTGCCCAAACTCGCCAGATACCGCAAGCTCGGCAACAAGAGTCGCTCCGGCTCTCATGAGCTCAAGTATTACCTGCGCGATACCAATCGCGGCGCCTTGAACAACTCAAGCACCGAGTATGACTACTACCACCTGATCAAGGCCGCTCATCGTTACGGGATCGAGGTGCGTCCTTTCAGTTCGTCGCTCAGTTACCCGTTTCTAGGCCATCCGGTGTCGGGCGCTGCCAACGATCCGGCAGCCGCCTTGAAAATGAGCAACTTCTTCGGACATAAACTCATCAGCCACGACATCGCACCCGATTCCGCAAGGCGCTGGGTGGCCCTGCTTGATCAGAAACTTGCCACGACGCATGACCAGGTGCCCGGCATCGCCGAGCTGAACGGCGCGGTCAGCGTGCACATCGAGGATATCCCGGCAGGGCGTCCGACCCGCATCAGGCAGGACACCGGCATGCCGACTGACGAACGAACGCCTATTCACTGCGACTTCACCATAGCGTTTTCCGACCCGGCAATAGTTGCAGCCCCGCTGCCCCCCGTCACGCCGCTGGATGAAGTGCTGATGCGCGAACTGGGAAGCCCGTCGGATATTGCCGATGGCGAGCATTGGGCGGGCCAGTACGGATTTGTCCAGGGCCAGGATGAGGCCTGGCTGCGCGTGCCTCCTGAAGACTGGGTCGCCGACAGCCCGCTGACAGCGATCCAGCAATCACTGACCGATGCGACCTATGACATGCCGCTGGAGACCAGAACGACCTTTCACACCCTGGCGAACTTCGAAAAGAAAGGTCTCGATATGGAGTATTTCTTCGGTGATCCGCAATTCGAGTCCGTTCGCAATACATTCGCCGTGCACCGCAATCGCTTGCAACAGGATGCTTCCGCAATCAGCGCTATACCGCTGCCGCCTCGTCCTGTGCTGCCTGTCATCGCGGCGCGGACAAGCACCTCCGAGCTGCTTGAACACCTGTACAGACAATCTGAAGGCGTCGTTGTCGGCGAGTCGCACTTTTCTATCGCCAGCAAGAAGTTGATCATCGACAACCTGCCGTTGCTGGCACAGCAAAATGTAAAGACGCTGTACATGGAGCACATGTTGACTGATCTGCACCAGGCAGACCTTGACCGCTTTTTCGAAACCGGCCAGATGAGCAAAAAACTGCTTCACGACCTGAAAGTTCTGGATCGCGGGCATCACACCGATCCGGGCAGGGTTTATAACTTCGAACAACTGGTCGTCAAGGCGCGACAGCATGGGCTGGAAATACGGGCCATCGACTGCGCGAGCAGTTACCACCTCAAAGGCATTGCCAGGGAACACACCATTACGCGCCAGCAGATGATGAACTACTTTGCATCACGCACGATTCGCAAGCATCAGGAGGTCATGGGTTCACACAAGTGGATCGCTCTGGTTGGCAACAGCCATTCCAATATCTATCAGGGTGTTGTGCCCGGCATTGCCGAACTGGAAGGCGGAATCGGCCTGCGGGTCGTCGACGTCGCGCCGGGGCTGTCGAGGGGCGTCATGCAGGATCCAGGAGAGCTTGTCCTGGCAGGCATCACGAATGACAAGGTGTACATCAAAGCGGATTATCGCGTTGAGATAGAGGTGACGCGTTCGGCTGACAACGTGCGCTCCGCCAGACCGCTGACCATTGAACAGCGCCTTTTCAGGCCAGGGATGTTTTTGCTGGAGCAAGGGGATGGCAATGTGCAGACCGTTGTTCATCGCGCACGCGACACGTGGGTTTACCGCACGCCGGTGCAGATCAACGACGAGGGCAAGCTGTATGTGGAGCGCGTCCGCTGGCCGCGCGTCCACCTCATGCCCTACGACGATATGGACGCACTGGTGGCGGCACTGGAGGCGATGGGCCTGAGACGGGTTGACTGACGCACCGGCTCAGACCGACGCGATTTTCGGCACGCGCTGCTCCAGCATCTGGTGCAGCGCACTCTGCGCAGGCCAGTTACGCATGAACCGCGCCCGGTCACGGGCGTAGGCTGCGGCGAAAGACGATTGCGAGCCGTGCTGCTGCATCGCATCCAGATCGATCAGTGCCCAGCGATCACTGTGCCAGAACAGGTTGTGCCCTTTGAAATCGCCGTGGCTGATACGCTCGCGGATGAGCTGTGCGAACAGCTCGTCCAGCGCCAGCAACTCGGCCTCTGGCGCATCGCCGCTTTCCACATATGGCGCAAACCGCTCGATGATATCCTGCCCCTCGATAAACTCGGTCACCAGCCAGGCCTTGCTGCGCAGGCCGAGGAAACGCTGCTCCCGGACCGCCAGCGGTTTTGGCGTGGCGATGCCGAGAAACATCAGGCGATTGCCTTCGCGCCATGAGTGCCATGCCCGGCTGGGACGCCAGAAGCGCTTGAGCCAGTGACTGAAGCTTTTGATGTTGTAACGCTTGATGACCAGAGTACGACCACTGACGTCGACACGACCGACACTGGCAGCGCCCCCTGTCTTGTACAGATGGCCCTTGTCGAGCAAGTCATCAGCCTGATCCAGTATCGGCAGCATCGCAGGTGCTTGCTCGCGACGAATGGCGCGAAATACCGAAGCGTTGTCATCGACACTGAACAGACTGCAATCGCGCACGGTCTTGCTCATGAAGTCCTTGAGCCGCCAGCTGCGAACCTTGTCGATCTGCTTTTGCAGCGCCTCCATCGGCAAACCGTGTTCGGCGTTGCTCAACAGATAATGCACCAGCAACTCTTCAGTGAAGGGCTCGAAAGACCTGGGCAACTGAGCAAAGAACACGCCCAGGTTTTCCAGCACCTTCTGCCGGGACAGCGGTTTGCCAGCCTGCTCGGCGCGGATGCCTGCACCGTCAATCAGGTACAACTGTCCTTTGTGGCGCAACAGGTTGTCCAGATGCAGATCTTCCTGCCACAAGCCTTTTGCGTGTTGCCGGGCAATAGCTGACAGCGCCTCGCCGAGCACGGCTTGCTGCGCGTCTGCCAGCGGTGGCAAATCCTGAACGGCGCTCCAGGCATCGCCCAGGCTTGACGCCTGCTCCAGAAACTCGAACAGCAGCCAGCCGCCCTCGCCATCCTGCAAACCGTCGGCCAGTAACAGCGGTGTGGTCAGGCCCTGTCCGGAAAGCAGACGCACCCCGGCCAATTCACGCTGAAAATGGCGGGCCGCCTTGTCGCCAACCAGCAGTTTTGCCAGAACCGGCCTGCCTCGCCAGACGCCTGCGCCTACATAGCGTTGCCCCGGCAATACCCGCAGCAGCGTCAACAGTTGCAGTTGCGCCGAACCGGCAGCATCGGCCAGCGTCAGGCTCATCGGTAACTCGGGGGTACGTCCGGCATTCTTGAGTTCAGACAAGCGCATCAACGGGTCTCTTTATCATCGCGGTGTTGAAGGTCTCGTTTGTGAGCGCTGCGCTTGCCCAGACGCGCACTCCAGGCGTCGACCAGCAAACTGTCCGGGGTGGCTTGCAGGTAAGCGGCCAGCAGCTCGCGCCGCTCGGTGTCATTCCACATCGGCGCACGGCGCAGCAGCGGCTCCAGGTCACGGGCAAGGTCGCGCTTGCCGAAAATCACCGGACGGGTTTTCTCCAGATCGATCAGTTGCGCCTGATACCCCCTGCCCACTGCCTGAAGAAAAATATGCTTGGGATAGAAGCAGCCATGAACCTGCCCGGCACCGTGCAGCGTGCGGGCCAACTGGCCGCAAGCGTGAAGTATTGCCAGACGCCGCGGGCTATCCATCTGGCCCCACTGTTGTAACAGCTCGTCGAGATCGGTCCAGCCGTCCAGCGCGCGCGTCATGAGGATCGCACGGTGTTCGCCGTCAACCTTGCGCTCGCCATAAAACACCGCTTGCAGCGCCGGGATACCAAGCTTGCGATAACGGCTGATGTTGCGAAACTCGCGCGAGAAGGACGGCTCGCCAAACGGATGGTGCAACGTGTGAGTCAGATAATTGCTCTGACGCTTGAGGTAAAAACCCTGACCGTCCAGGTCGAGGCGGAACACGCTGCTCCAGCCGCCACGCCCGGTGTTGGGCTCATCGACCGCATCAAGCCTGATATTCCAAAGCGATTCAAAATCAGCCAGATTGTGACGCGCCAGTAAAGGCTGATCGGCACTGGCAATAAAAACGCTCATTCACGGCCCTCGAAAAAGCTGACGATATGTCGAATACGTTTTTTGTCGGAGGCGTTCAAACGCGTTCGTTGACGGTACTGCAAGTAAAAGCGCAGGCGTTGGGTCGCCGACAAGTGATACTTGGCGACTTTGTCCAGGCACGCCAGATCCTTGGTGATCCGATAGCGCAGCATGAAGCTCCACCAGAATGCGCCATTGGGGCAATCGATGAAAAACAGGTGGCCTTCGTTATCCACTAACAGGTTGCGCCATTTCAAATCGTTATGTGTGAAATGGTTGTCGTGCATGGTCCGGGTAGAGGCCGCCAACTGCCGGCTGATAGCGTCGACCCAGCTCCGGTCGGCCAGCCGCGAATCCTTGCGCTGAGCCAGCGCAGACAAGTCTTCGGTGTTCGGCAAACCGCGCGTGATCAGTGCGCCGCGATCATACGCTGCGCCCTTGCGCTCCAGCCCCCAGGCCACGACCTCGGCCGTGGGGATGCCCCATTTGGCGAAGCGTTTGAGGTTCTGCCATTCGGACTTGACCCTGGGTTTGCCCATATAGCGACGCAGGCCTTTGCCCGCACCCACGTAGCGTTTGACGTAGTAGTAAACTCCGGAACGCTCCACGCGGATAACGTCGGAAAGCGGATCGCGGGTCAACTGCTGGCCCTGGAGGGCAAACACGGCATCCAGACTGCCGAAATCCTGCTCCAGAAAAGCGTATTCGGGTTCGAGCTTCCAGCCCGCCATCAGAGCGCGTCTCCGTAGCGCACTTTGCGCTGATACAACTTGTCGGCCTTTTTATCCAGCCAGCTCAGCAGCGCGGCTTCCTTGAGCAGTATTTCGCGCAGTGGCTGCTGGAAATAATCCTTGAGAAAACGCAGTTTGTCGCGCTTGGTCAGACCGATATCCAACGCTGAAAAGTACAGCGCGGCCAGGTCCTTGTTGCGCCAGCGCGGCGTGATCGCCCTGCGCGTCTGGGCGCGGTGCAGATCGATGACCGACAACCTGAAATCGTCGGCGGTGACCGGTGTGTCGGTGTGCAACAGAAAGTGACAGATGTAACAGTCGCGATGGTTGACTCCGGCACGGTGCATCATCCCGACCAATCGGGCGACTTCAGCAATGAACGCCCTCTTCAGGCGAGGTTCGGGCGGTTCGTTGCGCCAGTTGAGGCTGACGTCTTCCAGGCTGGTCGTAGGGGCCAGCTCTTCGGTGACGATAAACGAGTGCTGCGCGGCAGGGTTGCTGCCACGCTCGCCATAGGCCACCGCGGTCATGGTGGGCACACCGACCTGATGAAGACGCTCGATGGCGTCCCATTCCTTGCCCGCACCCAGCACCGGCAGCTTGGCGGTCGCCAGGTTCTTGGCAATCTCGGCCCAGCCGATGCCACGGTGGATCTTGACGAAGTAGCCACGCCCGTTGACCTCGGTGCGCAGCGTGCGGCGTCCTTCCAGCTCGCGGTAGACCTCGCCACTCAGACCTTCGACCTCGGCGAACGCATCGCGTCCGGCCCACAGGCTCTTGAACGGTTCAGCCAGGAACAGCTTCATCAATAGTGCTCCGCCAGAATCACATCCGCAGCGCGTTGCGGCATGCTGTAAAGGTCCGCTGTGTCAGCAAAGGCCAGGCCATTGCGGCCCCAGGCACTGCGCGCAGCATCGTCCTGAAGCATGTCCGACAGGTAGCGGTTGAGTTGCGCCTGATCGAACGGTTCGTCCAGCACCCGACCGCTATCAGCCTCGGCAATGTAATGGGCGTACCCGCAAACCGCGCTGACCAGCACGGGCAAACCGGCGACCAGTGCTTCGAGCAGAACGGTGCCGGTGTTTTCGTTGTAGGCCGGATGGATCAGCAGGTCGGCGCCCAGCAGAAAACGCGGAATATCACTGCGCCCTTTCATGAACGTCACCTGATCGCCCAGTCCCAGCGTCGTGCTCTGCAGCTGGAATACTTTGGGGTCGTCCTGACCGATTACAAACAGGCGTGTGCGTTTTTTGAGTTCTGCAGGCAGGGCCGCCAGCGCTTTCAGGCTGCGATCCACGCCCTTGGTCTTGAAACCGGAGCCGATCTGCACCAATAACAGGTCATTTTCGGCAAGCCCGAACTCCTTGCGAAAGCCCGCGCGGATGTCAGGGGCGTCCGGCGGGGCACGGCGATCCGGAGAAATACCAGGTGGCAGCAAGTGAAAGCGCGACAACGGTGTGTCGTAATACTTGATGAACAGCGGCTGCTGCACTTCGGAAATCATCAGCACCTGGGTTTTCGAGTCTCTGGCGAACACGGCGCGCTCATAATCGGCGAAGTGGCGGTAACGCCCCCACTTGCGGTACAGCGGGCTGCGCAGGTTCTGCGCCTTGTCCTCGAAGCAGCCGTCAGCGGCGTAATACACATCCAGCCCGGGCATCTTGTTGAAACCGATCAGGCGGTCCACCGGGCGTTTGGCCAGGTCTGCCTCCATCCACGCGCTGAGCTTTTCGTTGCGTCGATGATTGAAGAACGCCTTGACCGGTGCCACCAGCACTTCAAAACCGGGAGGCACATCGCCCTCCCAGATAAGGGTGTAGACGCGGATCTGATGGCCACGCTGCTGGCACTCAAGCGCAATGCGCATGAAATCGCGCTGCAGGCCACCGAACGGGAAGTATTTGTAGAGTACGAAAGCCAGTTGCATCAGCCAGGTTCCTTTGCCAGCAACAGCGCGCCCAGTTGGCTCGCTACTCGCTCGGGATTCAAGCGAGTGAAGCACATCGGCCACTCGCGTTTCAGGTCGAACCGGCGCTGATCGTCAACGGTCGGTTGGTACGTGCATTTCTTCTGCAGGCAGGGCGTGCAGCCCGGATAGTCGCTGGCCAGATGCACCTGCGACTTGCCATAGGCACCGGTGAGGCCGGGATTGGTCGGGCCGAACAGGGAAATGGTCGGGACGTCCAGTGCGGCTGCCAGATGCCCGATCCCGGTGTCCACCGCAACACAGGCCCGCGCACTGGCCAGTACCCGCGCAACACCTGCCAGATTCAGTCTGGGCAGCACATGCGCGCTGCTCAGCCCCTCGGCAATGCGCTCGGCGCGGGCCTTCTCGGCCGGGTTACCCCACGGCAGTTGCACTTGCAGACCGCGCGCCGCCATCAGCTCGGCCAGTTGTCGCCAATACAGTTCGGGCCAGTGCTTGGTGTCCCAGGTCGTGCCATGCAGGAACAGTACAAACGGAGCCCGCAACCTGTCATCCGGCGCCACCATAGGCTTCAGGCCATAGTCCCCTGTCCCGGACGGCTGTGGATAACCCAATGCCTGGGCGAACAACTGACGCAGCCGCTCGACCGCATGCTGTCCGCGCGCTACCGGGAACGTGCGGTCATAAAACCGGCTGGCGACCGGCTCGCGCGCCGACGCGCGGTCCAGGCCGGCAACGGGGGCGTCAATGTAACGCGTCAGCCAGGCACTCTTGAACAGGCCCTGAGCATCAATCACCAGGTCATAGCGCTGTTCGCGCACCTGCTGTTTGAAGCGTTGCCACTCACCGGACCTGACTGTCTGCCAGAGGTTCTTGCGCCAGCGGCGGATCGCCACGGGGATCACCCGGTCGACTGCCGGATGCCAGGCGGGAATCTCGGCGAAACCTTCCTCTACCACCCAGTCGAAGCGGATCCCGGGCAGCGCCCGTTGCGCATCGGTCAGCGCGGGCAAGGCGTGGATAACGTCACCCAGCGAAGACGTCTTGATCAGCAGTACCCGCAAAATCAGGCAACCTCCACCGGCGTACTGTTCAGACGGTTCAGCGCCTGAATCACAGCGTCCGGCTCAAGCAGACGCATGCAGTTGTAATGACCGAAACGGCAGGTGCGTTCAAAGCACGGGCTGCATTCGATGCCCAGCCGGACCACTTCGACCTCGTCGGCCAGCGGCGGCGTGAAGTCTGGCGAGGTCGAACCATAGACGGCCACCAGCGGGCGGTTCAGGGCGGCGGCCACATGCATCAGGCCGGAGTCGTTGGACACCACGGCATCGGCACACGAGAGCAGATCAATGGCCTCGGCCAGCGAAGTTTCGCCACTGAGGTTGACGGACTCCTCGCGCAGACCGGGAATCAACTCCTGTCGAATGCTCTCACCTACCGGATGGTCCTTTTTCGAGCCGAACAGCCAGATCTGCCAGCCTTCGCGAATACTGGCGTCAGCGACCTGTGCGTAATGCTCGGCAGGCCAACGCTTGGATTCGCCAAACTCCGCACCGGGGCATAGCGCCAATACCGGACGATCCAGGCTCAGACCAAATTTACTCAAGGCCGCCTCACGGGTCGTCGGGTCGATACACAGACCGGGACGGGGATAAGGACGCGGCAGTTCGCTGCCTTTTTCGAAAGCCAGGGCCATGAACCGTTCGATCATCAACGGATAGCGTTGCTTGTCGAGGGTGCGCACGTCATTGAGCAGACCGTAACGGAACTCGCCACGCCAGCCGGTACGTTTCGGGACACCGGCGAAAAACGGTACCAGCGCGGATTTCAACGAGTTGGGCAGCAGGATAGCCTGATCGTATTGGCCAGCCAGGGACTTGCCGATCCGGCGACGGGTTGCCAGTTCCAGCGCACCGTGGCCCAGCGGAAAACTGAGCGCAGCACGGACCTGCGGCATGCGCTCCAGTATCGGACGACTCCATTCCGGGGCCAGCACGTCGATTTCGCACTCGGGATGACGCTGTTTCAGACACTGGAACAGCGTTTGTGCCATCACCATGTCACCGACCCAGCTCGGCCCAACGATCAGAATTTTCATGTTCTATCCAAAAACGACCAGAAACGATCAGGGAGGCCGATCAGACTGCGTGACATTCCCACACAACCTGTCGCCTCCCTGTCATAGCTTTATAGAGTGTTGCATCGAAATATGGCGTTACCGTGAGGCTCAGCTCAACCCCATCTGCGTCCAGATCCGCATCACCTCACGCCGCTGGGCATGAAACTGATCGCCGCTGACCACGCCCGCCTGCTTCTGCAACGCCTGACGGTGCGCCGCCGAACGATACGCCTTATAGGCCTCGCGCAGCAGGCTGGCGTCGGTGTCAGGCAACAGCCCGGCCTCTTCCAGCCCTTCGAGAATCCGGATGTTGTCGGTGTATTGCAGCAGCGCAGGGTGCTCTCTGGACCACGCCAAGGCGGCGTATTGCACCATAAATTCGATATCGACGATACCTCCGGCGTCCTGCTTGAGGTCGAATGGCATCGCTGCCTCAAAGGCATTGACCGCCCGCCCGGCCGCAGTCACGCGGGTACCGAGGTTATCGCGCATTTTGGCGCGCATCTCGCTGACGTCGGCACGCAGTGTGTCCAGATCGCGCTCGCGCCCCAGAACATCGGCACGGACCTTCTCGAACTGCTCACCCACATCCCGACTGCCGGTCATCACCCGGGCGCGAACCAGCGCCTGATGCTCCCAGGTCCACGCTTCATTGGCCTGATAACGGGCGAAGGCTCCCAGAGAACTCACCAGCAACCCGGATGCGCCCGATGGCCGCAGGCGCATGTCTACATCGTACAACTGACCAGAGTTGGTCTGTGTGGTCAGCAAATGGATCACTCGCTGCCCCAGCCGGGTGAAAAACTGAGCACTGTCGATCGGCTTGGCGCCGTCGGTCTCGGCCTGCAGGTCGCCGTCATGAATGAACACCAGATCCAGATCGGAACCGTGTCCCAACTCGATGCCGCCGACCTTGCCGTAACCGACGATCACGAACCCCGGATCGCACAATGTGCCGTCCGGACGCAAGGGCGTGCCATGACGGGCCACGCTGTAGCGCCAGGCCAACGCCAGCACCTGATCCAGAATCGCCTCCGCCAGCCAGGTCAGGTAATCGCTGACCTTCATCAACGGCAGGCTGCCGGATATCTCGGACGCCGCGACCCGAAGGCTGTGGGCCAGTTTGAAATGCCGCAAGGCTTCCATTTGCTGCTCGAGGTCGTCCTCGGGGATACGAATCAGCCGCTCACGCAGTTCAGCCGCCAGCTCCGGTGCCAACGGCGGATTGAACAGACGACCTTCATTGAGCAGTTCATCGAGCAGCAACGGAAAGCGTGCGATCTGCTCCGCAATCCACGGACTGGCGGCGCACAGGGTGAGCAGTTGCCGCAATGCATCGGGGTTTTCGGTCAGCAGCACCAGATACGCCGAGCGCCGCGCGACCGCGTCTACCAGCGGCAGCACACGTTCCAGCACCAGATCGGGCTTCTCATGCTCCACCGCCTGAGCCAGCAGCCGGGGAATAAACGCATCCAGCCGTTCACGACTGAGACGTTGCATCGAACGCAGATTGGGGCTGCTGCGCAGGCCGGCCAGATTCTTCAGGGCTTTTTCGGCATCGACGAAACCGGCCTGCAACAGCTGACGACCAGCGGCTTCTTCGTCTTGGGACTCTTCCCACAAGGGCAGCCACTCACCACCGACCACAACGTCGCCGTCTTCATCTTGCTCGTCGTCCGGATCGGCGTCGGGGTCAGAAATGACCTGACGGAAATGCCAGGCAACCCGGCCACGCCAGTACATCAGTCGCTCATGAAAGGCAGCCCAGTCGGCAAACCCCATGATCAGGGCAATACGCGCCTGATCCTGTTCGTTGTCGGGAAGCATCTGCGTCTGGCGGTCGGCAATAGCCTGAATGGCATGTTCGGTGTACCGCAGAAATTCGTAGCCCTCGCGTAACTCTTCAGTCACGGCCGAAGGCAGATAGCCCTGTCCTTCAAGGGTTTTCAGCACTTTGAACAGCGGCCGCTGTTGCAGGCTCAGATCGCGGCCACCGTGAATCAGTTGAAAGGCCTGGGCGATGAATTCCACCTCGCGGATCCCGCCCGCACCGAGCTTGATATTTTCAGCCATGCCCTTGCGTTTGACTTCCTGCTGAATCAACTGCTTCATGGTGCGCAGCGCTTCAATGGCCGAGAAGTCCAGGTAGCGGCGATACACAAACGGGCGCAGCATCGCCAGCAACTCGGCACCGGCGGTCTGATCACCGCCGACCACACGCGCCTTGATCATCGCGTAGCGTTCCCAGTCCCGCCCCTGATCCTGATAGTACTGTTCCAGTGCATTGAAGCTGAGCACCAGCGCACCGGACGAGCCATAGGGCCGCAGACGCATGTCGACACGAAACACGAAGCCGTCTACAGTCACGGGGTCCAGCGCCTTGATCAGACGCTGCCCCAGGCGAATGAAAAACTCCTGGTTGTCCAGCGCGCGCTTGGTGCCTACCGTCTCACCGCCTTCCGGGTAAGCGAAGATCAGGTCAATGTCCGACGAAAGGTTCAGTTCGACCGCACCAAGCTTGCCCATGCCCAGAATGACCATATGCTGCGGCTGCCCGGAGTGACGACCGGTCGGTGTACCGAACTGCTGGCAATGCCGTGGGTACAGCCATTGGTAGGCCAGGTCGATTGACGCATCGGCCATTTCCGACAGGTCGCGGCAGGTTTCGATCAGGTTCGCCTGACGGGTCAGATCACGCCAGATAATCCGTACTTGCTGGCGTACGCGCTGTCGACGTAGATTACGCCCCAATTCGTCGTCGCTGGCAGCGCTCGACAAGGCATCGGCAATCTGGCTGCGCATCTGACCGGCCGAGAAGCTACGCTCCAGCTCGCCCGAATCGGCCAATTGCAGGAGCATCTGCGGGTCGCGGCAGATTTGTTCGGTTACAAAATCACTGGCGGCGCAGACCCGGTCGAACGCTGTAAGGCGCGCCTCCGGCCAGGCCTCGAAAGACGCCAGCGCGTCCTCCGACAAGGCAGAGAGCGCGGCCTGAAACGTCTGGCGGGCGCGGGCAATCAATGGCAGCAGAATGGCCGGAAATTCAGCCAGTAAAGGTAGGCTCATGGTCTATCCTTGATCGGCGTGCAAACGCCCGTCCGTCACGACGGCAAGACGCGTCTGCCAGCACCGTTTGTCGAACAAAGGTTATAAATTGCTGGAAAAATCAAATTAGAAGCATAAAAATCCGCTTTTTCCCTGCAAGATATTCAATAGCGATCAACAGTAACGTTTTAACTCACAAGACAACAGGAGCGATTGGGTCGCTTCTCTGTAGTTTTACTACTGGGTCCGATACTCGGAGGGCTGAAATCGTCGTCGATTTGTAGTAAAACTACACGCCGCCGGATCCCACCCTCCGGTAATCCAAGAATTTATGTCGTCTGCCCACAAGGCCAGTCGCAAACTCAGGCAACCGATTCTGGAAGCCTTTCCGCCCTGGAGCAAGCCATGCAAGACCTCGATCCCGTCGAAACCCAGGAATGGCTGGACGCCCTGGAATCGGTTCTCGACAAAGAAGGCGAAGACCGCGCTCACTACCTGATGACCCGTTTGGGCGAGCTGGCCACCCGTAGTGGTTCGCAACTGCCGTACGCCATCACCACGCCATACCGCAACACGATTCCCGTCACCCACGAAGCACGCATGCCTGGCGACCTGTTCATGGAACGCCGCATTCGCTCGCTGGTGCGCTGGAACGCATTGGCCATGGTCGTCAAAACCAACCTGAACGACCCGGATCTGGGCGGCCACATCTCCAGCTTCGCCTCCAGCGCGACGCTGTACGACATCGGTTTCAACTACTTCTTCCAGGCCCCGACCGACGAACACGGCGGCGACCTGATCTACTTCCAGGGTCACGCATCGCCAGGCGTCTACGCCCGTGCGTTCCTTGAAGGCCGCATTACCGAAGACCAGATGAACAACTTCCGTCAGGAAGTCGACGGCAACGGCCTGTCGTCTTACCCACACCCGTGGCTGATGAAGGATTTCTGGCAATTCCCGACGGTGTCCATGGGTCTCGGCCCGATCCAGGCGATCTACCAGGCACGCTTCATGAAGTACCTGGAGCACCGTGGTTACATCCCGGAAGGCAAGCAGAAAGTCTGGTGCTTCCTGGGTGACGGCGAGACCGACGAACCGGAATCCCTGGGCGCCATTGCGCTGGCCGGTCGCGAGAAGCTCGACAACCTGATCTTCGTCGTCAACTGCAACCTGCAGCGCCTGGACGGCCCGGTTCGCGGCAACGCCAAGATCATCCAGGAACTGGAAGGCGTGTTCCGTGGTGCTCAATGGAACGTCACCAAAGTCATCTGGGGCCGTTTCTGGGACCCGCTGCTAGCCAAGGACGTCGACGGTATCCTGCAACGCCGCATGGACGAAGTCATCGACGGCGAATACCAGAACTACAAGGCCAAGGACGGCGCGTTCGTCCGCGAGCACTTCTTCAACTCGCCTGAACTCAAGGCGATGGTTGCCGATCTGTCCGACGACGAGATCTGGAAACTCAACCGTGGCGGGCACGACCCGTACAAGGTCTATGCGGCCTACCACGAAGCCGTCAACCACAAGGGTCAACCGACCGTGGTTCTGGCCAAGACCATCAAGGGTTATGGCACCGGTGCTGGCGAAGCGAAAAACACTGCGCACAACACCAAGAAGGTCGATGTCGACAGCCTGCGTCACTTCCGTGACCGTTTCGACATCCCGGTCAAGGATTCCGAACTCGAAGCCCTGCCGTTCTACAAGCCGGAAGAAGGCAGCGCCGAAGCCCGCTACCTTAGCGAGCGTCGTGCCGCGCTGGGTGGTTTCGTGCCTCAGCGTCGTGCACAGAGCTTCAGCCTGCCGACACCGCCACTCGACACCCTCAAGGCCATCCTTGACGGTTCGGGCGACCGTGAAATCTCCACCACCATGGCTTTCGTGCGCATCCTGGCGCAGCTGGTCAAGGACAAGGAAGTCGGTCAGCGCATCGTTCCGATCATTCCGGACGAGGCCCGTACCTTCGGTATGGAAGGCATGTTCCGCCAACTGGGCATCTACTCGTCGGTCGGCCAGCTCTATGAGCCAGTCGACAAAGAACAGGTGATGTTCTACCGCGAAGACAAGAAGGGCCAGATTCTCGAAGAAGGCATCAACGAAGCGGGGGCCATGTCCTCCTTCATCGCTGCCGGTACTTCGTACAGCAACCACAACCAGCCGATGATTCCGTTCTACATCTTCTACTCGATGTTCGGTTTCCAGCGTATCGGCGATTTGGCATGGGCCGCCGGCGACAGCCGCACCCGTGGCTTCCTGGTCGGCGGCACGGCCGGTCGTACCACGCTGAACGGCGAAGGTCTGCAGCACGAAGACGGCCATAGCCATATTCTGGCATCGACCATCCCGAACTGCCGTACCTTCGACCCGACTTACGGTTACGAGCTGGCGGTCATCATTCGTGAAGGCATGCGTCTGATGTTCGAAGAGCAGCAGGACGTTTTCTACTACCTGACCGTGATGAACGAGTCCTATGCCCAGCCAGCCATGCCGGCCGGCGTGGAAGAAGGCATCATCAAGGGCATGTACCTGCTCGAAGAAGACACCAGGGAAGCGGCGCACCACGTCCAGTTGCTGGGCTCGGGCACCATCCTGCGTGAAGTTCGCGAAGCGGCGAAGATTCTCCGTGACGAGTTCAACATCGGTGCTGACGTCTGGAGCGTTACCAGCTTCAACGAACTGCGTCGCGACGGTCTGGCGGTAGAGCGCAACAACCGCCTGCACCCTGGCCAGAAGCCCGAACTGAGCTATGTTGAGCAGTGCCTGAACGCTCGCAAGGGCCCGGTCATTGCATCGACCGATTACATGAAGCTGTTCGCTGACCAGATTCGCCAGTGGGTTCCAACCAAGGAATACAAAGTCCTCGGCACCGACGGTTTCGGCCGTAGCGACAGCCGCAAGAAGCTGCGTCACTTCTTTGAAGTCGATCGCCACTTCGTGGTGCTGGCAGCCCTGGAAGCCTTGGCTGATCGTGGCGATATCGAACCTAAAGTCGTGGCGGAAGCCATCGCGAAGTTCGGCATCGATCCTGAAAAACGCAATCCGCTGGACTGCTAAGAGTCTGCTTCAAGAGCGCCGATCAGGGCGTAACAGCCGAGGATGCGGAATTTACCGAGCGTAAATGAGCATCCAACGCTGTTTCGTTGTAACTGAACCGGCGTATTCGTGAGTGAACAGGTTCTCCTAAGGAGAGACATAGTGAGTGAGTTAATTCGTGTACCCGACATCGGCAACGGTGAAGGCGAAGTCATTGAATTGATGGTCAAGGTCGGTGATCGCATCGAGGCCGACCAAAGCATTCTGACGCTGGAATCGGACAAGGCGAGCATGGAAATCCCGGCTCCCAAGGCCGGCGTCATCAAAACCATGAAGGTCAAGCTGGGCGATCGTCTGAAAGAAGGCGACGAACTGTTCGAGCTGGAAGTGGAAGGCGAAGCGGCTGCCGCTCCTGCCCCTGCTGCCGAACCCGCTGCTGCCCCTGCCGCAGCCGAAAAGCCGGCCGATGCCGCACCGGCACCTGCCGCCGCTGCTGCGCCCGCTCCAGCCGCCAGCGCCAGCGTTCAGGACATCCACGTGCCGGACATCGGCTCGTCAGGCAAGGCCAAGATCATCGAGCTGATGGTCAAGGTCGGTGACAGCATCCAGGCCGATCAGTCGCTGATCACCCTGGAGTCCGACAAGGCCAGCATGGAGATCCCGTCTCCGGCAGCAGGTGTTGTCGAGAGCATTGAAGTCAAGCTGGACCAGGAAGTCGGCACCGGCGACCTGATCCTCAAACTGAAAGTCGAAGGCGCTGCGCCTGCCGCTGCTCCGGCGCCTGCTGCCAGCGCTCCGGCTGCTGCTCCGGCCAAGGCTGAGGCGGCATCTGCTCCGGCTGCCGCACCGGCTCCCAAGGCAGAAGCTGCACCAGCCCCAGCTGCACCGGCAAAAGACGGTGCCAAAGTTCACGCCGGCCCGGCCGTTCGTCAGTTGGCCCGCGAGTTCGGCGTCGAGCTGAGCGCCGTCAGCGCCACCGGCCCACACGGCCGCGTGCTGAAAGAAGACGTTCAGGTTTACGTCAAAACCATGATGCAGAAGGCCAAGGAAGCTCCAGCTGGCGGCGCAAGCGGCGGCTCGGGCATCCCGCCGATCCCGGAAGTCGATTTCAGCCGTTTCGGCGAGATCGAAGAAGTACCGATGACGCGTCTGATGCAACTCGGCGCTTCCGGCCTGCACCGCAGCTGGCTGAACATTCCGCACGTCACACAATTCGACCAGGCCGACATTACCGACCTGGAAGCTTTCCGTGTTGCGCAGAAAGGCGCTGCCGAGAAGGCTGGCGTCAAGCTGACCGTGCTGCCGTTGCTGCTCAAGTCCTGCGCGCATCTGCTCAAGGAACTGCCGGACTTCAACGCCTCGCTGGCACCAAGCGGCAAGGCTGTGATCCGCAAGAAGTACGTGCACATCGGCTTCGCCGTGGACACCCCGGATGGCCTGCTGGTCCCGGTTATCCGCGACGTCGATCAGAAGAGCCTTTTGCAACTGGCCGCCGAAGCCGCCGCACTGGCTGAAAAGGCGCGAAACAAGAAGCTGACTGCAAACGACATGCAGGGTGCCTGCTTCACCATCTCCAGCCTCGGCCACATTGGCGGCACCGGCTTTACACCGATCGTCAACGCGCCGGAAGTGGCGATCCTGGGTGTTTCCAAGGCAACCATCCAGCCAGTCTGGGACGGCAAAGCCTTCCAGCCGAAACTGATGCTGCCGCTGTCGCTGTCCTACGATCACCGCGTGATCAATGGTGCAGCCGCTGCCCGCTTCACCAAGCGCTTGAGCGAATTGCTGGCGGACATCCGTACAATTCTGCTGTAAGCCACCAGGCAAGCCCGTCACAGCGACGGGCCTTGCTGTACACCTTTGCGAGCTGCCACGCTCGAACCTCAACCCCGCCCACCAGCGGGGATTTTTTTGCCCTGGATTACGTAGCGCGGCGCAAACGTGTGACGCAGAGCGTCACGAAAGGCATTCCCACGCTGAAGCGTGAGGAACGACAGGTGTTCTCCCGCACACCTATCGTACCGACGCTCCAGCGTCGGTACGCCGCTCTGGACGCTCTGCGTCCGATCTCGTCCTTATCGTCAGTGTGAGGTCTGACTGGCGGGTGATACACTACGCGACATTTTTGTTTTGCAGGTCCACTGTCGTGACTAACACCGCTTTCAATTCTCTGCCTCTGTCTGCTGCCATGCTGGCTAACCTGGAGTCGCTTGGTTACGCCGAGATGACACCGATTCAGGCACAGAGCCTGCCGGTGATTCTCAAGGGCATGGACCTGATCGCCCAAGCCAAGACCGGTAGCGGCAAGACCGCTGCGTTCGGCATCGGTCTGCTCAACCCGATCAACCCGCGTTTCTTCGGATGTCAGGCACTGGTCATGTGCCCGACCCGCGAACTGGCCGATCAGGTAGCCAAGGAAATCCGTCGTCTGGCGCGCTCGGAAGACAACATCAAGGTGCTGACACTCTGCGGCGGCGTGTCGTTCGGCCCGCAGATCGGCTCGCTGGAGCACGGCGCGCACATCATCGTCGGCACGCCGGGCCGTATTCAGCAACACTTGCGCAAGGGTTCGCTGGTGCTGGACGGCCTGAACACACTGATCCTCGATGAGGCCGACCGCATGCTGGACATGGGCTTCTACGACGCCATCGCCGACATCATTGAGCAGACGCCGCAGCGCCGCCAGACCTTGCTGTTCTCGGCGACCTATCCGGTGGGCATCAAACAACTGTCATCAAAATTCATGCGTGATCCACAGACCGTAAAGGTCGAAGCACTGCACGCCGACAGTCAGATCGAACAGATTTTCTACGAGATCTCTCCGGAACAGCGTCTGGAAGCGGTGGTCAGGGTGCTTGGTCATTTCCGCCCGACGTCCTGCGTTGCGTTCTGCTTTACCAAGCAGCAGGTTCAGGAAGTGGTCGATCATCTCACCGCCAAAGGCATGTCTGCTGTCGGCCTGCATGGTGACCTGGAACAGCGTGATCGTGATCAGGTACTGGCGATGTTCGCCAACCGCAGCACCTCGGTACTGGTTGCCACCGACGTGGCAGCACGCGGCCTGGATATCGACGCGCTGGACATGGTGATCAACGTCGAACTGGCGCGCGATTCGGAAATTCACATTCACCGTGTAGGCCGTACCGGTCGCGCAGGCGAGAAAGGCATCGCGGTCAGCCTCGTGGCTCCGTCGGAAAGCCAGCGCGCCCGCGCCATCGAAGAATTGCAGAAAGCCCCGCTGAACTGGCAGCAGTACGACAACCTGAGCATCAAGGAAGGCGGCAAGCTGCTGCCTGCCATGACCACCCTGTGCATCGGTTCGGGTCGCAAGGACAAACTGCGTCCAGGCGACATCCTCGGTGCGCTGACCGGTGAAGCGGGCATTCCGGGTACTCAGGTGGGCAAGATCGCCATCTTCGACTTCCAGGCCTATGTCGCCGTCGAACGCAGCATGGCCAAACAGGCCCTGGAGCGCTTGAACAACGGCAAGATCAAAGGCAAGTCGTTGCGCGTGCGGATTTTGTAAAGTTTATCGTTGACCCTGATAGTCCCTACACTCCGCGCCGAGCGTCATATACAGGCCCAGAAGGTCCTGAAAACGCGCTTTTCAGGCCTCTGCCCGTAGGGCGTGGGAGCGAACTTATTCGCGAAGACGGTAGTTCAGACGATAAATCTTCGGAGAACATACCGGCCCTTTCGCGAACAAGTTCGCTCCCACGGCCTTCGGCCAGAATCAAAAACAGGCTTGTATATAGCTTAGCGAGGAGCATGGGAACGATCATGACCTACAGATCGAGGAACCACGCTGTGCCCGTTACTGACGTTGTAATCATTGGCGCTGGCGCCGCAGGTCTGATGTGTGCGTTTACCGCGGCCGCTCGCGGGCGAAAGGTGATGCTGATCGATCACGCCAACAAGCCAGGCAAGAAAATCCTCATGTCCGGCGGCGGGCGCTGCAATTTCACCAATATGTACACCGAGCCGGCCAACTTCCTGTCGCAGAACCCGCACTTCTGCAAATCGGCCCTGGCCCGCTATACCCAATGGGATTTCATCGAGATGGTCGCCAGACATGGCGTGCCTTATCACGAGAAGAAACTCGGCCAGCTGTTCTGTGACAACAAGTCCAGCGACATTCTGGAGATGCTGCTGGAGGAATGCCGTCAGGCCGGTGCAAACCTGCACATGGACACCTCCGTACAGCAGATCGAAAAGACCGAGTCCGGCTATAGCCTGCAAACCACGCTGGGCACCCTGCACTGCCAGTCGCTGGTCATCGCCACGGGCGGGCTGTCGATCCCGACGCTGGGCGCGACCGGTTTCGGCTATCAGGTCGGCAAACAGTTCGGTCACACACTGCTGCCCACACGCGCCGGGCTGGTGCCGTTTACCATCACCGATCAGCTCAAGGAACTGTGCACCGAGCTTTCAGGCACGTCGGTGGATTGTCTGGTCAGTTGCAATGACACCAGCTTCCGCGAAAACATTCTGTTCACGCATCGCGGCCTCAGCGGCCCGGCGGTTCTACAGATCTCTTCGTTCTGGCAGCCCGGTGACACCGTGGAAATCAACCTGCGGCCCGATCACGATGTGCCCGCCTGGCTCAGCCAGCAGCAGGCAGAGCGTCCAAACAGCGAACTGAAAACCCTGCTGGGCGAGATATTCACCAAGAAAATGGCCAATTTGATTGCCGAGCACTGGTTTGTGTCGAAACCCTTGAAGCAGTACACCCACGCCGAACTGGCCGATATCGCTGAAAAGCTGTCGGGCTGGCAGGTCGTACCGGCGGGCACCGAGGGCTACCGCACCGCCGAAGTGACCTTGGGCGGTATTGATACCCGTGAAGTGTCGTCCAAGACCATGGAATCGCTGAAATCCCCCGGCCTTTATTTCGTTGGCGAAGTGCTCGACGTGAGCGGTCATCTGGGCGGTTTCAACTTCCAGTGGGCCTGGGCATCGGCCTATGCGGCCGCGCAGTACGTGTGACGTGGTACGCGCGGCGTAACATCACGACACTGCAAACCGGTATAAATTGTGCGAAGCGGATGTACAGCCAGTCATTTGGTCTGTACATATCCTCCTGCAGAATCGATCAATTGCGAACAGGGCCGTCAGCTTATCCATGGCATCGAAATCTCTCCGTCATACATTACGTCGATTGTGGGCGCTGGATAAATTCAGCTATAGCGTTCGAGTCTTTATCGCACTGACCGGCAGCATGGCGCTGTGCTGGTATCAAAACGAGATGGCGTTGCTGATCCCGCTTTTCCTGGGGATCATCGCCTGCGCACTGGCCGAAACCGACGACAGCTGGCAAGGCCGGCTCAACGCTCTGGCCGTGACACTGGTATGTTTCAGCGTTGCCGCACTTGCTGTAGAACTGCTCTTCCCCTACCCCTGGCTGTTTGTCTGCTCACTGGCGCTGGCGAGCTTCTGCCTGACCATGCTCGGTGCGCTGGGCGAACGCTATGGCGCAATTGCCTACGGCACGCTGATCCTCTCGGTGTACACCATGATCGGCGTCGATCAGCGAGGCGGCGAGGTACTGGACTTCTGGCACGAGCCGATGTTGCTGGTCGCGGGCGCAGCCTGGTACGGCCTGCTGTCGGTGCTGTGGCAGATGCTGTTTTCCAATCAGCCGGTGCAGCAGGCCCTGGCGCGATTGTTCCGTGAACTGGGCCAGTACCTGAAGCTCAAGTCGACCCTGTTTGAGCCGATCCGCACACTCAACGTCGAGGCTCGCCGCCTGGAACTGGCGCAGCAGAACGGCAAAGTGGTCGCCGCACTGAACTCCACCAAGGAAATCATCCTGCACCGCGTCGGTAGCGGCCGACCCGGCTCGAAAGTCAGCCGCTACCTGAAACTGTACTTTATCGCCCAGGACATTCACGAACGCGCCAGCTCGTCGCACTACCCTTACAACTCGCTGGCCGACGCCTTTTTCCACAGCGACGTGCTGTTCCGCTGTCAGCGCCTGCTGCGCCAACAAGGCGTTGCCTGTCAGGCGCTGTCGGAATCCATCCAGTTACGTCAGCCATTCGTGTACGACCCAAGCTTCGCTGAAGCCATGGAAGACCTGCACGCATCCCTTGAACACCTGCGCATCCAGAGCAACCCTGCGTGGCGCGGCCTGCTGCGTTCGCTACGTGCGCTGGCGGCCAATCTCGGCACGCTGGATCGACTGATCAGCGACGCCAGCAACCCGGACGCCGTGGCCGATGCCACTGACAGCAGCCTGCTGGACCGCTCGCCGCGCAACCTCAAGGATGTCTGGACGCGCCTGCGTCTGCAGATGACGCCGACTTCGCTGCTGTTCCGCCACGCCCTGCGCCTGCCGCTGGCGTTGACCGTCGGTTACGCGATGGTGCACCTGATTCACCCGTCACAGGGCTACTGGATCATCCTGACCACGGTGTTTGTCTGTCAGCCAAGTTATGGCGCCACCCGGCGCAAACTCGGCCAGCGGATCATCGGCACAGCCATTGGCCTGACGGTCGGCTGGGTGTTGTTCGATCTGGTCACCAGCCCGATTCTGCAGTCGATGTGCGCGGTATTGGCCGGCGTGGTGTTCTTCGTCAATCGCACCACGCGCTACACCCTGTCGACGGCCGCCATCACGGTCATGGTGCTGTTCTGTTTCAACCAGGTCGGCGACGGCTACGGGCTGTTCCTGCCTCGACTGTTCGATACGCTATTGGGCAGCCTGATCGCCGGGCTCGCGGTATTCCTGTTCCTGCCTGACTGGCAAGGACGGCGCCTGAACAAGGTGCTGGCCAACACCCTGACCTGCAACAGCATTTATCTGCGGCAGATCATGCAGCAGTACGCCAAGGGCAAGAGTGACGACCTTGCCTACCGACTGGCACGGCGCAACGCCCATAATGCCGACGCTGCGCTGTCGACGACCCTCGCGAACATGCTCATGGAGCCCGGCCACTTTCGTAAGGAGGCAGACGTCGGTTTCCGTTTTCTGGTGCTGTCACACACGCTGCTGAGTTACCTTTCCGGCCTCGGCGCGCACCGTGATACCCAGTTGCCGAGCGATGTCCATGAACATCTGATCGATAACGTCGGCGCAACGCTTGCAGCCAGCATTGACGAAATCGCCGCCGGGCTGGCCGAAAAGAAACCTGTCGCGGTACAAAGTGATGCAGAGGAGGCACTGGCCACGCAGCTGGAACAGCTCCCCGAGGAAATGGACGAAAGCCAGCGTCTGGTGCAGGCCCAACTGGCGCTGATCTGCCGCCAACTGGCACCGCTGCGTACGCTTGCCGCCCACCTGATCAAGGCTCCGGAGGCTGTTGCAGCCCGTGCAGTCTGAGCAGTTCGTCGTAGGTACCGTCGGCTTTCATCGCGGCAATTTCACGATCAAAATCAGCAACGATTCTGGCGTGATGAGGATTCTTCAGACTGACCAGAATATGCAGGCTGTTCTCGCTCAGTGAGCCAGGGATGAATTCAACACGGTCACGAACCTCATCCGGCTCCATCGCCAGGTTGTAACGGGCTACGTATTCGTCCTCCAGTGTCAGGTCTACACGCTCGGCGGCAAGCATGCGCACGGCGGTGGAGAAGTTTTGCACGGGGACTTTCTTGAGCAGGCTGTCGCTGTCAAAGGCGGGGGCATAGGCGTAACCCCGAACAACCGCAATCATGTACTGGTGCAAATGCTCGTGAGTCAGGGTTTCAATGGTCGACTCCCTGCGTTTGATGAAGCGCACCCGATTAAGCAGGTATTCAGCTGAAAACTGGCCAATTTTTGTGCGATCTTCACTGAACCACGCGTTGATCAGCACATCGTGACGCCCTTCGCTCAGCCCCAGCATCGCTCGCGCCCAAGGCACCTGTTCATACAGGGTGGTATATCCGGCACGGCGCAAGGCGGTGTTGACGATATCGGTCGCAAGCCCGCCATTGAGCAGAAGCGCATCGGTAAACGGCGGCCATGGGTCTGCGACCAGACGCAGCTTTTCAGCTGCGTTGGCGTGCGCCATCAGCAGAAAGACCAGCACCCCAACCGCTCGACGCAATCGCGACATGCTCAGGTTCCTGAAAAGGGCAGCACGCCCGATTTAACCCTATCGGCAGCAAAACGGTCACTCATGAGAGTGCCTGCAGCTTTTAATTGAAGACCTGAAGCCGTCAGTACACAAGCCAGGAGAGGAACATACTCAGTAAAGCTGCACCTACATCGTTGAAGGCGTTTATTGGGAATGTCGCCGGATACGTTTAGACTTCGCTTCTGATTTCCCTGCGAGTCTGCGACATGTCTATCAAATGGATCTGCAAACACCACACCGAGCTGAGCATCGAGCAGCTCTACGCGGTGCTGCAACTGCGCGCCGAGGTGTTTGTAGTTGAGCAGCAATGCGTATATCTGGACGTGGACGGGCAGGACCTGACGGGCGATACCTGCCACCTGATGGCCTGGCAGGAAGACAAACTGGTCGCCTACCTGCGCCTGCTTGACCCTATCCAGCAGGGCGGCGACGTCACCATTGGCCGGGTAGTGACAGCACCCTCGATTCGCAGCAGGGGCATTGGCCATGAATTGATGGAGCAGGCTCTGGAAAATGCCGAACGCAAATGGCCCGACCAGCCGATCTATCTATCGGCACAAGCACACCTGCAGGGCTATTACAGCCGCTACGGCTTCAACCCGGTAGGCGACATATACCTGGAAGACGACATTCCCCATATCGGCATGCGCCGCGACCTGGACTAGAAACAGCTGTCAGCTTTGAGCGGCAAGTTGAATGGATTGAAAAAAGGATTCGTCGATGGAGATCAGCAAGACCAGGAGCAGTTTCTATCGCCGACTGTATGTGGCGTACCTGATTGATTCGAAACTCGCCAGCAGCGTACCCGAACTGACGGCCGTGACCGGCATGCCACGTCGCACCGCGCAGGACACCATCAGCGCGCTTTCCGATCTGGACATCGAGTGTGCGTTCGTACAACAGGAAGGTGCTCGCAATCACTCGGGCAGTTATTGCATTCGCGACTGGGGCGCCATCGACAAGACCTGGATCGCGCGCAACCTGCCCCGTATCAAAGCCGTGCTCGGGTATCCCTGAAGGCAGCCGCAAGTTTCAAGCTGCAGGCCAACGGCACAAAGCAATACGCTTGCCGCTGAAGGCTAGCCCCTTGAAGCTTGCAGCTCGTTATAGGTCAAATACACACGCAAATCGAATTCCAGCTGGTGATAACCGGGCAGCATGTGCTCGCACAACTGGTAGAACGCCTTGTTGTGGTCCGACTCGCGGAAGTGCGCCAGCTCGTGCACGACAATCATTTTCAGAAATTCCGGTGGTGCGTCCTTGAACAAGGCTGCCACACGAATCTCGTTGCTGGCCTTGAGCTTGCCGCCCTGCACTCTGGAGATTTTAGTGTGCAACCCAAGCGCACGATGGGTCAGGTCGAGACGATTGTCGAAAAGGACCTTTCTGATGGCCGGCGCGTTGCGCAGATGATCCTGCTTGAGCGCCAGCGCATACGCGTACAGGGCTTTGTCGCTCTGAATCTGATGGCGCGCGGGGTAGCGTTGCTGCAGGTACTCCGCCAGGCGATCCTGGACAATCAGCTGATGCACCTGATCCTGCAGGGCCTGCGGATAGGCCTGCAGGTATTTGAGCGGAACATGGCTGGATGCAGTCATGGTGCCTTTTGCATGAGGTAGAAAGCCGCCATTCTACAACAATCCGCCCTGCCTCAAGCCCGCCCCTTCAAAGTGCCCGGGAAAATGCAGCGCTTCTTCGGCCACCATCGGATGAGCGATCAGAAAGCCCTGCATGACTTGGCAACCATTATCCGCCAGCCACCGGTATTGCTCGGCAGTCTCGACCCCTTCGGCAATGACCAGCATATCGAGGTTACGGCTCAGGTCGATGATACTGCTGGCCATCGCAGCCTCGCGCCTGGACCCGACGATGTTGGCGACAAACCGCCGGTCAAGCTTCAAGGTGTCGAGCTGGAGGTTGCGCAGGTGCGACAGCGAACATTCACCGGTCCCGAAGTCGTCCAGCGCAATGCGCACACCGACATCATGCAGCGACTTCAGCTGTTTATGGCTGTGCGTAAGGTTATGCACCAGCGAGCTCTCGGTGATTTCCACCTCGATCTGCCCGGGCTTCAGCTCGAAGCGATCCATGGCGCGTTTTAATTCCGAGGCCAGGTTGGGCATGCAGAATTGCGTGGGGCTGACACAGACACTCAGCACCACGTCGGGGGCAAAGACCCGGCTCCATGCCTGACGCTGCTCGGCACCCTGATCGAAGATCCAGCTGCCGAGCCGGTTGATCAGCCTGGTCTCCTCAAGCAGGGGAATGAACAGCGCAGGAGGCACTTCACCGACCGCAGGATGCTGCCAGCGCAGCAAGGCCTCGAAACCGCGCAAGCGACCATCCGCCACATGCACCTGAGGCTGATACACCACTGAAAAATCCTTGCCGTCGATGGCCGTGCGCACACTTTCCTCAAGCATCAGCCGCGAGCGGGCGCGTCCGTTCATGTTCTGGTCGTAGAACCGGTATTGTTGGCGTCCCGCGCGCTTGGCCTCATACATGGCGATATCTGCCGCACGCAGCAAACCGTCGAGGTTCGAACCGCAGTCCGGAAAGGTCGCGATACCGACACTGGCGCCCAGAGTGATATCGACACCATCGACCTGGCGCCTTCCCGATACCCGCTCAATCAGCTTTTCGGCGATCTTGGCGGCCTGTTCCGGGTAATCAAGCCCATCGATCACAACTGTGAATTCGTCGCCACCAATGCGCGCCAGAACATCGTAGGGGCGCATGCTGTCCTTGAACTGCTCGGCGACCCAGAGCAATACCTGATCGCCCGCATCATGGCCCAACGCGTCATTGATCTGTTTGAAGCCATCCAGGTCCATGAACAGCACAACCAGGTATTTATCCGCACGCTCGTTGCGCAGCAGCATGCTTTCAACCGCCTGATAAAGCCCTCGACGGTTGAGCAGCCCCGTCAAGGCGTCGGTTACTGCCTGCTTTTCAAGTTGCTGATAAAGATCACGGACCACCGACATATCGAGGACAGTCAGTACCATCGCTTTCTGTTCAGCGGGCAGTGCTGCACAGGACAGCGCGACCGGTAACTGCGTGCCTTGTGCAGTGCGCAAAATGGCATCGTGCACCCGGTAGGTGTCGGCCTTGCGATAGTGCTGGTAAAAGCCTGACTCCAGCCAACTGCCAACTTGCGGTTCGATGATGTAATCCAGCACTTGCGTACCGCGCAGTTGATCCACCGATGTGTTCAACAACTGGCAAATGGCGGGATTGGCAAAGCTGATCGTACCGGCCTCATCCACGACCAGAATGCCTTCGGCGACATTGGCCAACACCGACGCGTTGAACGCGCGGGCCGATTCCAGTTCCAGCGAGAGCTGTTGCAGCGCACGACGATTGCGCTGCTGCTCAAGCAGGGTCTGCACTTTGGGCTTGAGCACATTAGGGTCGAAGGGCTTGAACAGATAATCCGTCGCACCATTCGCATACCCTTTCTGCACGGCATCCTGAGTCTGCTCATTGGCGGTCAGAAAGATAATAGGGGTAAGACGGGTCCGCTGACTGCCACGCATCAACCGGGCGACCTCGAAGCCATCCATGCCCGGCATCTGCACATCCAGCAGTACCAGGTCGACTTCCTGCTCAAGAAGTACCGTCAATGCTTCGATTCCTGAACTCGCCGTCACAATGTGCCAGTCCGTTCTTTGCAGAACAGCGCACATCGTCACCAGATTTTCCGGGTAATCGTCTACAACCAGTAAAACCGAAGAGCCATCATGTGGCTGGGTTGGCACGCGTTCCATGCTGCTTCTCTGTGTGGGCATGACGCCTGACTTTCAGGACGACCGTCATACTTTGGAATAACTCTAGCCCCGTCTCGCCAAAAGCAGAAGCAAGGCACCTCTTCCCTACCATCAAAGTTCGATCTACCCGACTAACGGTCATTCGCTACACGCCATGTGGAATCTGCCCTGCAGGAAAAGTGACAGCACTTTGACGCCATCCGTTCGACAATTTTTCATTAACAAATTGTCCTACAAGTCGTATAAAACCCGTCTAAAGCCTCGTCCCAGAGGCTTTTTTCCTTGAGCGACAAAGACATTTACGGACGGAGATAAAATGATAGATCTTGGATCGTGGAATCTCAGCATTCCGGTGGGGTCGCCCCCCAAGACCATCGAAACCCCTCAGTTGGTAAAAGGCTATGACGGTAAATATTTCAAATCAAAATCAGACTCCATCGTGTTCTGGTCACCCGTCACTGGAAGTAAAACCGAAAATGCGAAATATGCTCGCAGCGAACTTCGCGAAACCTGGTCTGATGGCTCACTGCACAACTGGGTATATCCGGACGCCGACAATTATCTGAATGCGAAACTGGAAGTCGACCAAGTGCCTTCCACGGGCAAGATCGTTATCGGACAGATACACGCGTACGAAAGTACCGAGCCTCTTCTGAAAGTCGAGTATCAGTACAAGGAAGACACCAAGACCGGGGATATTGTTGCAAAAGTCCGTAACCGTTATGACGACAATGAGAGCAAGGTCTACACCCTCGTGGAAGGTGTGAAGCTGAATGAGACCTTCAATTACGTTATTCATCTGAGCAAAGGCGGAAAATTGTCCGTCAGCGTCAAGGATAAGGACTGGAGCATCCGCATCAGTAAGACCTGGCGGGACAAGCCTCTGTACTTCAAGGCGGGGGTCTATACCCAGGACAATACCGGGTATACCTCAGAGGGCGGCAAGGCTACGTTCTACAACCTCGATATCGACCATAACAAGAGCTGAACGCTACGCACGCTCAAGCCCAGACAAAACGGCCCGCACTTCTCACCGAAGAACGGGCCGTTTTTTGTGTAGCCTGCGTTATCAGCGGTTTGCCTTGAACTCCTGCTCGGCTGCCAGGAAACGTGTCTGCATCGATGCCGACGCAGGCTTGCCGATCAGGCTGAATATCACGATGGCGAGGCTGGCGAGGATGAAGCCGGGAATGATTTCATACAGCCCCAGGGTACTGAACTGCTTCCACAGCACGACAGTCGCGGCCCCCACGATCACACCGGCCAACGCACCGTTGCGTGTCATGCCTTTCCACAACACCGAAATCAGCACCACAGGACCGAACGCTGCGCCGAAGCCTGCCCAGGCATAGCTCACCAGCCCCAGTACACGGTTCTCGGGGTTGGCAGCCAGCAGAATCGCAATGACCGCGATCAGCAAGACCATCGCACGCCCGACCCATACCAGCTCAAGCTGCGAAGCGCCCTTGCGCAGATACGCCTTGTAAAAGTCTTCTGTCAGCGCACTGGAGCACACCAGCAACTGGCAGCTCAGCGTGCTCATCACGGCAGCCAGAATGGCCGACAGCAGCACACCGGCGATCCACGGATTGAACAACAGCTTGGCCAGCTCGATGAACACACGCTCCGGATTCTCGGTTACCGGCCCGGCCACCTCCGGGTGCGCAGAGAAATAAGCGATACCGAAAAAGCCCACCGCCACAGTGCCACCCAGGCACAGGATCATCCAGGCCATGGAGATGCGCCGGGCGCTGGCAATCGACTTGACCGAGTCAGCTGCCATGAAGCGCGCCAGAATATGCGGCTGACCGAAATAACCCAGGCCCCAGCCCAGCAGGGAAACGATGCCGATGAAAGTGGTGTTCTTGAACATGTCGAAGCTGGTCGGATCTTTGGCTTCAATCGCAAGGAACGTGGTGTCGACTCCTCCCGTCGCCAGCAGGACGATGATCGGCGTCAGGATCAGGGCGAAGATCATCAGCGTGGCCTGCACGGTGTCGGTCCAGCTCACGGCCAGAAAACCACCGACGAAGGTGTAGGCAATGGTCGCCGCAGCACCGGCCCACAGTGCAGTTTCGTAGGACATGCCGAACGTACTTTCGAACAGACGCGCTCCCGCAACGATGCCGGAGGCGCAATAGATGGTGAAGAACACCAGAATCACGATGGCCGAAATAATGCGCAGCAGGCCGCTGTTGTCTTCAAAGCGACTGCTGAAGTAATCCGGCAGGGTCAGTGCGTCGCCGTTGTGCTCTGTCTGCACACGCAGACGACCTGCCACGAACAGCCAGTTCAGGTAGGCGCCGATGATCAGACCGATGGCGATCCAGCTTTCCGACAGGCCGGACATATAGATGGCGCCCGGCAACCCCATCAGTAACCAGCCGCTCATGTCCGAAGCACCTGCTGAAAGTGCTGTTACCACACTGCCCAGGCTGCGCCCGCCGAGGATGTAATCCGAAAGGTTGTTGGTAGACCGATAGGCCATCAGGCCGATCAATACCATTGCCGCTATATAGATCACGAACGTGATCAAGGTAGGGTTGCTGACACTCATGAGTTCTGCCTTGGCATTGTTTTTATGTTGGCACCCGATGCCAAAGGGAATGGCGACCGGTATCCGGCGCATCCGTGCTTTTGCACCCGACACCGCGTTGACTGATCGCTCCGCAAGGATCGGCAATCGATGACTGGCGGTTGCACCGCGGGCATGAATCCTATTAAACAAACCAGACAAGGTGCAACCCATTTCACCATGCAAGTTGCACCTGTTACAAAAAAACAGGCACAAGCACTTTTCTGCGCCATTTTAGGGCGTTTTCAGCGTAATCCACAAATAATCGCGCACCATGCTTGGGCGGACAGGTGCCATTTCCACGCGCTCGCCGTAAATGTCACAAAATATTCTCGAAACAGGGTTGCACTCGGTTGCACCTGACCCCGCCACGGCGCTAATCTGCGCCAAAGCCGATGCCACTTGCGTGTGGCTATAACGAGGACAATCCATGGCCACCACTACTCTGGGCGTCAAGCTCGACGACCCGACCCGCGAGCGATTGAAAGCCGCTGCCCATTCGATCGACCGTACCCCACACTGGTTGATCAAGCAGGCGATTTTCAATTACCTGGAAAAGCTGGAGAGTGGTGCAACCTTGCTGGAGCTCAACGGTGCCTTGGGCAAAGACCATGAAGACCGGGGCGAAGTGGCGGAAGACCCGGGGCTGCAATGTTTTCTGGAATTTGCCGAAAGCATTCAGCCGCAGTCGGTCTTGCGTGCAGCCATTACCTCGGCCTACCGTCGCCCCGAACAGGAAGTAGTGCCGATGCTGCTGGAGCAGGCACGTCTGACCGCGCCTGTTGCCGAAGCCACCAACAAGATGGCCGCGTCGATTGCCGAAAAACTGCGCAATCAGAAAAGCGCCGGTGGCCGCGCAGGCATTGTTCAAGGTCTGCTGCAGGAGTTTTCACTGTCCTCTCAGGAAGGCGTTGCGCTGATGTGTCTGGCCGAAGCGCTGCTGCGCATTCCAGACAAGGGCACGCGTGATGCCCTGATTCGCGACAAGATCAGCAATGGCAACTGGCAGCCGCACCTGGGCAACAGCCCGTCGCTGTTCGTCAACGCCGCCACATGGGGCCTGTTGCTGACTGGCAGGCTGGTCGCCACGCACAACGAAGCAGGCCTCACATCCTCGCTGAGCCGCATCATCGGCAAGAGCGGCGAACCGATGATCCGCAAGGGCGTCGACATGGCCATGCGCCTGATGGGCGAGCAGTTTGTCACCGGCGAAACCATCGGCGAAGCCCTGGCCAACGCCAGTCGCTTTGAAGCCAAGGGCTTTCGCTACTCCTACGACATGCTGGGTGAAGCGGCACTGACCGAACATGACGCCCAGAAATATCTGGCGTCCTACGAGCAGGCCATTCACTCCATCGGCAAGGCCTCCCACGGGCGCGGCATCTACGAGGGGCCGGGAATCTCCATCAAGCTGTCGGCACTGCACCCACGCTACAGCCGCGCCCAGTATGAGCGCGTGATGGAAGAGCTGTACCCGCGCCTGTTGTCGCTGACCCTGCTGGCCAAACAGTACGACATCGGCCTGAACATCGATGCCGAAGAAGCCGACCGGCTGGAGCTGTCGCTGGATCTGCTCGAACGCCTGTGTTTCGAGCCGCAATTGACCGGCTGGAACGGCATCGGCTTTGTGATTCAGGCTTACCAGAAGCGCTGCCCTTATGTAATCGATTACGTGATCGATCTGGCACGTCGCAGCCGCCACCGTCTGATGATCCGCCTGGTCAAGGGTGCGTACTGGGACAGCGAAATCAAGCGTGCCCAGGTCGAAGGTCTGGAAGGCTATCCGGTGTACACACGCAAGGTGTATACCGACGTGTCGTATATCGCCTGCGCCCGCAAACTGCTCGCAGCACCAGAAGTCATCTACCCGCAATTCGCTACGCACAATGCTCACACGCTGGCGGCTATCTACCAGATCGCCGGGCAGAATTATTACCCCGGCCAGTACGAGTTCCAGTGCCTGCATGGCATGGGCGAGCCACTGTACGAACAGGTCGTAGGCAAGGTCGCCGACGGTAAACTGAATCGCCCATGCCGCGTTTATGCGCCGGTCGGCACTCATGAAACGCTACTGGCCTATCTGGTGCGTCGCCTGCTGGAAAACGGTGCCAACACGTCGTTCGTCAACCGCATTGCCGACCATTCGATCTCCATTCAGGAGCTGGTGGCCGATCCGGTCAGCCAGATCGAGCGTATGGCCACACAGGAAGGCGGATTCGGCCTGCCGCACCCTCGCATCCCGCTGCCGCGTGACCTTTACGGCAGCGAGCGCGCCAACTCCAGCGGCATCGACATGGCCAACGAGCATCGCCTGGCTTCGCTGTCCTCAGCTCTGCTCGCCACCGCGCACAACGATTGGAAAGCTGCCCCCGTACTGGGCTGCCCTTCGAGCGCTGGCACACTGACTGCTGCGTTGAACCCGTCGGATCTACGTGACGTGGTCGGCCACGTCCAGGAAGCTTCGCTTCAGGATGTCGATAACGCCATCCAGTGCGCCTTGAGCACCGGCCCGATCTGGCAGGCCACACCACCTGCCGAACGAGCCGCGATTCTGGAACGTGCCGCTGACCTGATGGAGGCCGAAATACAGCCTTTGATGGGCCTGCTGGTCCGTGAGGCGGGCAAGACTTTCGCCAACGCCATCGCCGAAGTGCGCGAAGCCGTGGATTTTCTGCGTTATTACGCCGTGCAGGCGCGCAATGATTTCACCAATGATGCTCACCGTCCGCTGGGGCCGGTGGTCTGCATCAGCCCGTGGAACTTCCCACTGGCCATTTTCAGCGGTCAGGTAGCAGCGGCACTGGCTGCAGGCAACCCGGTGCTGGCCAAACCGGCTGAGCAGACACCGCTGATCGCCGCCCAGGCCGTGCGCCTGCTGCTTGAAGCGGGGATCCCGGAAGGCGTCGTGCAATTGCTGCCGGGGCGCGGTGAAACGGTAGGTGCGGGCCTGGTAGGCGACGAACGTGTCAAAGGCGTGATGTTTACCGGCTCCACCGAGGTCGCCCGCTTGTTGCAACGCAACGTAGCCGGTCGGCTCGACTCGCAGGGCCGACCGATCCCGCTGATCGCCGAAACCGGTGGCCAGAACGCAATGATCGTCGACTCCTCAGCGCTGACCGAACAGGTCGTGATCGATGTAGTGTCCTCCGCGTTCGACAGTGCGGGGCAACGTTGCTCGGCATTGCGCGTGCTGTGCATGCAGGAAGACTCAGCCGACCGCGTCATCGAAATGCTCAAAGGAGCGATGGCCGAGAGCCGTCTCGGTAACCCGGAGCGTCTGTCCGTCGACATCGGCCCGGTGATCGACGCCGAAGCCAAGGCCGGAATCGAAAAACACATCCAGACCATGCGCGACAAGGGCCGTACGGTTTATCAGGTGGCCATCGCCGACAGCTCTGAACTCAAGCGCGGCACCTACGTGATGCCGACCCTGATCGAGCTGGAAAGCTTCGATGAGCTGCAGCGCGAAATCTTCGGCCCGGTGCTGCACGTGGTGCGCTACAAGCGCAAGGAACTCGGCCTGTTGATCGACCAGATCAATGCATCGGGTTACGGCCTGACCCTCGGCGTTCATACCCGCATCGACGAGACCATCGCCAAGGTCATTGATAACGTCAACGCGGGCAACGTCTACGTCAACCGCAACATCGTCGGTGCGGTAGTGGGCGTGCAGCCATTTGGCGGCGAGGGGTTGTCCGGCACAGGCCCCAAAGCCGGTGGTCCGCTGTACCTGTACCGCCTGCTGTCGACGCGCCCGCAGGATGCTATCGAGAAATCGTTCGTGCGCAGTGACGCGTTGTCCGCACCGGACATCCGTCTGCGTGAAGTCTTGAGCAGACCGTTGCAAGCCTTGAGGAACTGGGCGACCAGCAACCAGCAAACAGAACTGGATGCCCTGTGCGGTCAGTATGCCGAGCAGTCGCAAAGCGGCATTACTCGTCAGTTGGCGGGCCCGACCGGCGAGCGCAACAGTTACACCATCCTGCCGCGCGAGCACGTGCTTTGCCTGGCGGATGACGAGAACGATCTGCTGATTCAACTTGCTGCGGTGCTGGCTGTCGGCAGCGCTGCCGTGTGGCCGGAAACAGACATCAGCAAGCCACTGCGCGCCCGTTTGCCAAAGGACGTTCAGGCACGCATCAAGCTGATACCTGACTGGACCAAGGACGAAGTCGCTGTAGATGCCGTCCTGCACCACGGCGACTCCGATCAGCTACGCGCCATCTGCCAGCAGATCGCGCAACGCAGCGGCGCGATTGTCGGCGTCAACGGCCTGTCCCACGGCGAAACCAACGTACCGCTGGAACGTCTGGTGATTGAGCGCGCCTTGAGCGTCAATACCGCTGCAGCAGGCGGGAATGCGAGCTTGATGACGATCGGGTGATGCCGCGCTGCAACAGGTGACGCAGAGCGTCACGAAGGCGTTGCCATGCTGGAGCGTGCGGAACGAGAGGTGCCTGGAGCGCACCACTCGTCCCCATGCTCGGCGTTGGCAAGCACTGCATTCATCTCGATTCCTCTCGCACACGCTGGACCATCACCCGAATCAATCTTGCTACCCTCCCCCCTGAACCCGACATAGACTTGAGCCATTCCAAGAATAGGTACGCCATCATGTCCGAGTCGTTGCTCAGTTCCAGAAATCTGGCTTTCGAGCTGTATGAGGTGCTGGACGCCGAAGGGCTGATACAGCGTGAGCGCTTTGCCGAGCATTCGCGGGAAACCTTTGATGCAGCGCTGGGCACAGCGCGTACCCTGGCGGAAAAGTATTTTGCGCCGCACAACCGCAAGGCCGACGAAAACGAGCCGCGCTATGAAAATGGCGAAGCGATCCTGATACCGGAGGTCAAACCTGCGGTGGATGCGTTTCTGGCTGCCGGTTTCCTGAATGCATCGCGTGATTTCGAGGCGGGCGGCATGCAGTTGCCGACCTTGCTGTCCCAAGCCTGTTTCGCGCATTTCCAGGCTGCCAATGTCGGCACCACCGCCTATCCGTTTCTGACCATGGGCGCGGCGAATCTGATCGAAAGCTTTGGCAATGACAAGCAGAAACAGCGCTTCCTGCAACCCATGATCGAGGGGCGCTTCTTCGGCACCATGGCGCTGACAGAGCCACATGCGGGATCGTCGCTTTCGGACATTCGCACCCGCGCAGAGCCGGCAGAGGACGGCACGTATCGACTGCGTGGCAACAAGATTTTCATCTCCGGCGGCGATCATGCTTTGTCGGAAAATATCGTGCACATGGTATTGGCGAAACTGCCCGATGCACCGGGTGGGGTGAAAGGCATCTCGCTGTTCATCGTGCCCAAATTTCTGGTCAATGATGATGGCAGTCTCGGCAAGCGCAACGACGTATTGCTGGCTGGGCTGTTTCACAAGATGGGCTGGAAAGGCACCACCTCCACCGCCTTGAATTTCGGTGATAACGGGGAATGCGTCGGCTACCTGATCGGCAAACCTCATCAGGGTTTGAGTTACATGTTCCAGATGATGAACGAAGCGCGAATCGGTGTAGGCCTGGGCGCGGTCATGCTCGGTTATTCAGGGTATCTGTATTCCCTGGATTACGCCCGTGACCGTCCGCAGGGTCGGCTGCCAGACAGCAAGAGCCCCGAGAGCAAGCCCGTGCCGATCATTCAACACGCCGACGTGCGGCGCATGCTGCTGACTCAGAAAGCGTACGTGGAAGGTGCTTTCGACCTGTGCCTGTACGCCTCGCGACTGTTCGATGACACGCAAACCGGTGAAACCGAAGACGTCCGCAAGCACGCCCATGAGTTGCTGGACTTGCTGACACCCGTGGTCAAATCCTGGCCTTCGGAGTTCTGCCTGAAAGCCAACGAGGTGGCGATTCAGGTGCTCGGCGGCCACGGCTATACCCGCGAATACCCGGTCGAGCAGTATTACCGGGACAACCGTCTCAATCCGATTCATGAAGGTACTCATGGCATCCAGTCGCTGGACCTGCTTGGCCGCAAGCTGGCGCAGAATGGCGGCACGGGCCTCAAACAACTGCTGCGTCTGATCTCGGACACCGGCGAGCGCGCGCAGGCCTATCAGTCACTGGACGAGCTGCGCCAGCCTCTGGAGCAACTGGTTGCACGCATGCAGATTGTCACGCTGGGGCTGTTGACGGATCTGGCACAGGGCAGAATCACCAGCACACTGGCCAATTCGGCGCTGTACCTCAAAGCCTTCGGCCACACGGTAATAGGCTGGCGCTGGCTGGAACAGGCGATCCGCGCCGAGGAAGGGCTGAGCAAAGGCAGTCAGCCCGACAGCGCCTTTTATCACGGCAAACTGCAAGCCGCCCGGTACTTCCTGACTTGGGAAGTACCGGGCTGCCATCACGAACTGGCAATTCTGGAAAGCCGTGATACGACCTGCCTGTCGATGCGCGATGAGTGGTTTTAATCAACACAGAGAGGCTCGACGGGCTGCTCAGTGAGGGCTGAACAGATCAGCCGATGCCTCCTGAGGAAAAAACCGGTCGATCAATACCTTGGCATCAGCGCCCAGTTTAAGGGCGTACTGTTCCCGACTGAAGGGTTCACCCGAGCGCATGTCGTAAAGCGGCTGCCCCTGGGTGGGACGATCCACTTCCTGCATCTGGATTTTCATGATGCGATAAAACTCGCCACGCACTTCTTCGATGCTGTCGATCTGGAAGTAGCATCCCGGCAGAAAAATCGATTCAGCCTCATTGGGAGAGGCTGAAAAAGGCGCAATCGGCGTGGCCCGAAGGTATCGCCCCTTGGGCAAAACGAAGACCACCGAGCTGTCATCAAACGTCACCGGGGCAGAGATTGCGGTGGTGGGCTCGCCAGCCCGACTGCTGGCGAAGGCACCGACTACATAAGGGTTTTCACTGAACGAAGTGACATCGGTATTGACCAATACATCGCCGACCTTGATCTGCCCGCTGCGGAACACGGCGCCCGAGGTACCCCGACTCCCACTGCCGCCACGATACAAATCGACATCATTGTTGTACCCCACCACGTGGATATCTTCGGCCAGCCGTTCGATGATTCTTATCTGATTGGCATCCTTGAACTGACCTGTGCGCAGGAACTGATTGAATTCCGAATCTTTATAGGTATAAAGCGTGATATTAGCGCCGTAATAGTCGTCCTCGCCCAACTTGAATACCCGGTGTTTACCCTGCCAGGGGTCCCTGTACACTTCATTGCCTTCGGAAGACGAATCAGACTCCAGACCATCCTCTGAAGTGGGCTCCCAAATCGCCATGACCTCTTTTTGCCGAGCCACAGCCGCCTCCGCGTAACGTTGCTCAGCGAACACGTCCGTTTGCAGGTACCTGTCCCAAAACGTCGAGCGCACCGTCTCGTAAGCCTTGCCTGCCAAGACAGATGCGCTGGTTGAAGGCACCTGCTGTTCCATAGGCGCGCCGCCCTGCAAGCCGAATGGTTTCATTAACGTCCACTCTCCGTCAGCACCCAGGCGGACAGGCTTGGTGGCGATGAATGCAAAAGGGTTCTCAGGGTTGACGATAAACCAGCATTGCTGCTGCTCATTGAACATCACGCGATACGGCAGTTGCGCAAGCCTGATCCAGGTTTCGCCATTATCCAGCGTGTAAATGCCACGAAGCCTGCCCTCTTCAGCTGAGGGCGTGAGGTTATCCAGCAGCAGGTTGCCTTCCAGGTTGTCCAGTCGGTCGACAGCCACGCTGCCGCCCTCCACCGCTTCGCCGGCGATTGGCCCGATGTCCGTTGCCGTCGCAGGCACTGACTGGGGAATGGCACGTATGGAAAGCAGCAGAGGAAGATTGAAAAGCAGATAAACGGCGTTAATGATTGCGCCCAGCACGCCAGCCTTGCGTTGCGCGGGGGTCTTGCCACTGACCGCCTGATCGATGTTCAACCCGGTGTTGGCAAGGCTGGCCCCAACCAGTGCCAAAGCGATCGGCCAACCCAGCGGGGCAAGTCCGCCAAAAGCCTGCATGAAGGCGCTGAGATAACCGATCCACACTTGCTTGCGCAGCTCGGCATTGGACGTCAGCAGTTGATGTGCATCGGCAGTCATGACCTGACAGGCAATGTCACGCAGGTAAACAAAGGGGTCGCCTGCAATAGCCGCGTGCGCCCTGTTTATGAGCTGAACGTCAGCACGCCAATCGTGCGCGAGCAAATCGCTTACCCCACGAGCAAACCTGGCGCTGTCTTGTGCCCGGGACGCTTCACCGCGCAGGAAATGCCCCTCTATAACCCTGGCTGCCTTCTTGTCCATGAACTGACCCTTGAGCCAGTTATACAAGGCGCGCTCGCCATCGAAGGCCAGAAAAGGCTGCTCGGCACCTGGCCAGTAGATCACCTGCCGCCCCTCGGCCGTGACGATACGCAGCAGGTCATGGGCTTTGATGCCATCGATATCCAGAGTATGGACCGAAACGCCGGAAGGTAACGCAAGCGTGGCCTGCAATGCCTTCAACGTAGGCGTCTGTAGTGGATCCGCGATAACGATGCCGGAGACCTGTTTGAAGTCGTCAGTCGACAACTGCCCCTTGCGCAGGCAATTGCCGGCTGCGACCAGATATTGCGCCTTGGCCAGAAGGCAAAAGTTTTCACTGTGCCTGCTCCAGAAGCGCTCCATCCGGCGGGTGTACTGAGCGCTGAAATCAAGCGTCCACATGTCTTTGAGCACATCCTCAGACAGCATGGGTACCTCATTGCGCTCGTCAAAGACTCCGTGGTCCGGGCCATCAGTATAAAAACCACTGTACAGGGAGAGCTCGTCGACGGTTTGCTGGTCATGGGCGCTGAATTGCCGCATCAGCAGCTCGATCAATGTCATCGACTGCACCGGTTTTCCGGAGTGTCGCCAGCCGGTAAAGGTTCGCGGGCTGCTGCTCGCGCCACTGAAACGATGCCAATACACATGCTCCGGGGAGAGCGCTCTGCGAGTGTGTTGAAGAATGATCTTGCTGGCTGCAGCACAGGCCAGGTTGTGCAGGTCGGGATAATCGAGAACAAACTGCCGCGCGCGTTCGCGCAGCAGTTGCTGATCGGTTTTGCGTGTTTCCGGGGGAGTGGATGTCATGACGTCTTCCTGCAAATTGAGAAGTCATGCACGTAATCATTCATCGGAGCGTTCGTGGCACTAACTATCTATACCGTCACTGATCTGCCGATGCATAAGGCTGATTCAGCAAACGGCCCACCCTGAATAGCGGCGAACCACTGCAAACACTGAACGCGTTACCCACGTTGACAGGGGGTCGGTCGGGAGTAATCGCTGACCGAAAAGTCCTGACGCACCCGCGCCCAGAACCTGGTATCAGGATCCTGATTATTGCCAGACAGGATTCCGGTGTCCTGATTCACAGCAAACTCATCGTCCTTGATGAAAACCTTCCTGTGGTCGGGACCTCGACAGCAGGGCTCAGGAGGGTCTGGTCTGCGGTACATACGTATGTGTCAGCCGGCGGATTGCAACGAGTGATGCGCGCTGAAGCGCGGGTCTGTGGCGACTGGTTGAAATTGCTCTTTGACAGCCAAGCAATTCAACAGGTTAAATCGCTTGGCACGCGGACTGCATGATCAGTTCTCGCCCTCTCGCTTCAATTCAGTTTTCTACGGAGTACCGCCCTTGGACGCCACCACCATCAACAGCCTGTTCCTGGTCGGCGCGTTGCTGGTAGCCGCAAGCATCCTGGTCAGTTCTCTTTCATCACGTCTGGGCATCCCGATCCTGGTCATCATTCTGGCCGTGGGCATGGTCGCAGGTGTCGACGGCGGCGGGATCATCTTCGATAACTACGCCACCGCCTATCTGGTCGGCAACCTTGCACTGGCTGTTATCCTGCTCGACGGCGGGCTGCGCACACGGGTGGCCAGTTTCCGGGTAGCACTGTGGCCTGCCTTGTCGCTGGCAACGGTAGGTGTACTGATCACCACTGTACTGACCGGCATGGTGGCTGCCTGGCTATTCAGTCTGAGCGTCATCCAAGGGCTGTTGATTGGCGCGATCGTTGGCTCGACAGACGCTGCGGCGGTGTTCTCCCTGCTGGGCGGCAAAGGCCTGAACGAGCGAGTCACCGCCAGCCTTGAGATCGAATCGGGCAGCAACGACCCTATGGCGGTGTTCCTGACCGTTACCCTGATCGGCATGCTGGCCAGTGGTCAGACCGGGCTGCACTGGGGGCTGTTGGGGCATTTGATCCAGGAATTCGGCATCGGCAGTTTCATCGGCCTGGGTGGCGGCTGGATCCTGCTGCAACTGGTCAACCGCATCAATCTGGCGGCGGGCCTGTACCCCATTCTGGTGATTGCCGGTGGTCTGGCGATCTTTGCCCTGACCAACGCCATTCACGGCAGCGGCTTTCTCGCGGTCTACCTGTGCGGCCTGGTGCTTGGCAACCGCCCTATCCGCAGCCGCCACGGCATTTTGCACATGCTCGACGGCATGGCCTGGCTGGCGCAGATCGGCATGTTTCTGGTACTAGGTCTGCTGGTCACGCCTCACGACCTGCTGCCGATTGCAATACCCGCACTGGGCCTGGCGCTGTGGATGATTCTGGTCGCACGCCCGCTGTCGGTGATGGTCGGACTGCTGCCGTTCAAGGCTTTCCATGGCCGCGAAAAAGCGTTTATCGCCTGGGTCGGGCTGCGCGGCGCGGTGCCGATCATCCTGGCGGTCTTTCCGTTGATGGCAGGGTTGCCGAACGCTCAGCTGTATTTCAACCTGGCGTTCTTTATCGTATTGGTCTCGCTGTTGCTGCAAGGTACCAGCCTGCCGTGGATGGCCAAATTGTTGAAAGTGACGGTTCCACCCGATCCTGCGCCTATCTCGCGGGCAGCGCTGGAGGTCCATGTCACCAGTGAGTGGGAGTTGTTCGTTTACCGCCTGGGCGCTGAAAAGTGGTGCATCGGTGCGGCGTTGCGCGAACTCAAGATGCCGGAAGGCACTCGTATCGCGGCGCTGTTCCGAGGCCAGCAGTTACTCCATCCATCCGGCAGCACGACGCTGGAAGTGGGTGACCTGCTGTGTGTGATCGGCCACGAACATGACCTTCCCGCGCTGGGCAAACTGTTCAGCCAGGCACCGCAACGCGGTCTGGACCTGCGCTTCTTCGGCGACTTTGTACTGGAAGGTGATGCACGACTGGGTGAAGTCGCGGCGCTTTATGGTCTTAAACTCGACGGTATCGATCCCGGGATGCCGCTCAGCCAGTTCATCGTGCAGAAGAACCGCGGTGAACCGGTGGTAGGCGACCAGATTGAATGGAATGGAACTATTTGGACAGTTGCAGTCATGGACGGGAACAAGATCCAGAAAGTGGGCGTCAAATTCCCCGAAGGAACCCGCCCGGGCCCCGGACTGTTCCTTTAAACTGCCAATCCACACGTATCATCATGCGACCGGTGTCTATGTTTTCCCTGCGTTCCATTTGTGCTGCCGCACTGTTTGCGCTTTGCCTGTCCACCTTCCCGGCGCTCGCCGCCGATCCGCCCAGCAGCGATGCCGTACAGCAAAGCCTCGACAAGATTGCCGACCGCAAGCTGCCTGACGCCGAGCAAAAAGCGCTGCAACAGGTGCTCGAGCAGACACTGGCCTTTCTGAACAGCAAGGAGGACAGCGAACAGAAACTGGCAGCACTCAAACAGCAGCTCGCCCAGGCCCCCAAACAGACATCGGAAAACCAGCGTGAGCTGGCCCGCCTGAAAGAAAGCAAAATAGTGCCCGTCGCCCAGCGCTATGGCGGCCTCGACGTGCCGCAACTGGAGCAGCTTCTAAGCCAGCGCAGCACCCAGCAAAGTGACTTGCAGAGCGAACTCAACGATGCCAACAGCCTGGCCATAACGGCGCAAACCCGGCCGGAGCGGGCGCAGACTGAAATCAGCGCCAATCAGACGCGCATTCAGCAGATCAACGCCATCCTCAAGAATGGCAAGGACAACGGCAAGACCCTGAGCGCCGACCAGCGCAATCTGCTCAATGCGGAACTGGCCTCGATCAATGCCCTCAATCTGCTGCGCCGTCAGGAACTGGCCGGCAACAGCCAGTTGCAGGACCTGGGCAACAGTCAGCACGACTTGCTGACTGAAAAAGTCGCACGTCAGGAACAGGAAATTCAGGACCTGCAAACCCTGATCAACGACAAGCGTCGTGCCCAGTCGCAGAAGACGGTCGCCGATCTGTCCCTGGAGGCACAGAAGTCCGGCGGCAGCAGCCTGCTGGCGACTGAAAGCGCCGCCAACCTCAAGCTGTCCGATTACCTGCTGCGCGGCACCGATCGCCTCAACGAACTGACCCAGCAGAACCTCAAGACCAAACAGCAACTCGACAACCTGACCCAGACCGATCAAGCCCTCAGCGAGCAGATCAACGTACTGAGCGGCAGCCTGCTGCTGTCCAAGATTCTCTACAAGCAAAAGCAAGCGTTGCCGCATCTGGAGCTGGACAAGGGTCTGGCCGACGAAATTGCCAACATCCGCCTGTATCAGTTCGACATCAACCAGCAACGCGAACAGATGAGCACACCCACGGCTTATGTCGAACGGCTGCTCGCCACTCAACCGCCGGAAAACGTTACCCCGCAATTGCGCAGGACGCTGCTGGACCTGGCCATCACCCGCAGCGATCTGCTGGAGCGCCTGAACCGCGAACTGAGCGCGTTGCTGAACGAGTCCATCACGCTGCAACTGAATCAGAAACAGCTGACCAGCACCGCTCAGGGCTTGCGCTCGACGCTGGACGAGCAGATGTTCTGGATCCCCAGCAACAAACCGCTGGATGTGGAATGGTTTCAGAATATCTGGCCGCGCCTGCAAAAGCAGATCGCTACCCTGCCGTGGACATCCAGCCTCACCGAGCTGTCAGACGGTCTGACCCAGCGGCCGCTGCTGTTCCTGCCGTTATTGCTGCTGATCGGCGTACTGACCTGGAGACGCAAGGCGCTGTACCAGAAACTCAATCGCCTGCACGCCGACATCGGCCACTTCAAACGTGACAGCCAGTGGAAAACCCCGCTGGCGCTGCTGATCAATGTGCTGCTGGCCATGCCCGTGGCGCTAGGACTGGCGCTGTGCGGTTATGCCCTGCAAATCGATGCCCGCGGGCAAAACGCCAACCTGGGCGAGGCATTGCTGCAGATTGCCCTTGCGTGGCTCGTGTTCTACACCGCTTACCGCGTCCTCGCCCCGTCCGGGGTTGCACAACTGCATTTCCGCTGGGAAACGGCGCAGGTCGAGTTCCTGCGTGGCTGGGTCCGTCGCCTTGGTCTGGTGGTGCTGGCGCTGGTGGCCGTGGTGGCGGTAGCCGAACACCAACCAGCCGCACTGGCCGACGATGTGCTGGGCATCGGCGTAGTCCTGACCTGCTACGCCCTGATGACCTGGCTGCTCGGCCGATTGTTGATCTCCAGCCCCACTCACCATAACGCCTCGCTGTTCCGCAAGACCGTCGGCGTGGTGTTCACGGCATTGCCCGTCGCTCTCTTCCTGGCAGTGTGCTTTGGCTACTACTACACGGCGCTCAAGCTCAGCGACCGCCTCATCGACACGCTGTACCTCATGATGATCTGGCTGATGGTCGAGGCGACTTTCGTCCGCGGTCTGAGTGTCGCTGCAAGGCGACTGGCCTACCAGCGCGCGCTGGCCAAGCGTCAGGCAGCCAGAGAAAACGGCGACAGTGATATTCCGGTCGAAGAGCCCAAGCTGGACATCGAACAGGTCAACCAGCAATCACTGCGTCTGATTCGTCTGGCCCTGCTGGCGGGTTTCGTCGGCGCGCTGTATCTGGTGTGGGCCGAGCTGATCACGGTATTCGCGTATCTGGACAACATCATCCTCTACGAATACACCAGTGGCACCGGTGCCAACATGAGCATGGTGCCGATCAGCCTGAGCGACTTCCTCGGAGCCGGGGTAATCATCGTCATCACCTTCGTGCTCGCTGGCAACCTGCCCGGCCTGCTGGAAGTGCTGGTGCTGTCACGCATGAACCTCGCGCAAGGCAGTGCCTATGCGACCACTACGCTGCTGTCGTACACCATCGCCGGGATCGGTTTCGTGACCACGCTGTCGACGCTGGGCGTGAGCTGGGACAAGCTGCAGTGGCTGGTCGCGGCGCTGTCGGTGGGCCTGGGCTTCGGCATGCAGGAGATCTTCGCCAACTTCATCTCCGGGATCATGATCCTCTTCGAACGCCCGGTGCGTATCGGCGACACCATCACCATCGGTGCCCTGTCGGGGACGGTCAGCAAGATCCGCATCCGTGCCACGACCATCACCGACTTCGACCGCAAGGACATCATCGTCCCGAACAAGACCTTCATCACCGGCCAGCTCATCAACTGGTCGCTGACCGACACCGTCACCCGCGTAACCCTCAAGCTGGGCGTGGATTACGGCTCGGACCTGGATCTGGTCCGCTCCCTGCTGCTACAAGCCGCCCGGGAAAACCCTCGGGTGCTCAAGGAGCCAGAACCGATTGTCTACTTCCTGAACTTCGGCGAAAGCACCCTCGACCACGAACTGCGCATGCACGTACGCGATTTGGGCGACCGCAACCCGGTGCTCGACGAAATCAACCGTTTCATCAATCGCGAGTTCAAGAAGCAGCACATCAACATCTCGTTCCGCCAGATGGAGATCTACCTCAAGAACACCCAGGGCCTGGAATACAAACTGGTGCCCGCCGAACCAGGCGAAAAGAGCGGTGCGCCGACCGGGCAAACGACGCTGCAACCGGTGAACACCACAGTGACCCCGGCGACCAAGGATGCACCGGAACCGCCTGAGCTGCGGCTGGATTGAGACGAATGCTTGCAACGGTAGCGTGCATCAACCGGGCTCCAGCCCGGTTGATGCACATTAGCGGATAAATCAGGCCTCAACCCGCCCAATCACCACCTTCGCCTCCAGATACTCCCCAGGCGCTTTGCTGGTCAGCACCGTCCCGGCACACGGTGCCAGAATCGATGTTTCCATCTTCATCGCCTCCATGATCGCAATCACCTGACCCTTCTCTACCGTCGCACCGTCTTCAACCGCCCATGCATGCAGGTTGCCCGCTACCGGCGTCAGCACTGCGTGCGGGTCCGGGGCCTCGGCCGCTGGCTGGCTGGCGTCAGCCGGTGCGGCAGTGTTCAGGCTCATGCCCCGCAGCAGCGCAGCAGGCAGGCCCAGTTCGTGGCGCTTGCCGTCGATTTCGACGAAGGTGCGCAGTACGCCCGTGTCGACCGGCACCGTGTTGCGCGGGGCGATTGTGACCTGTTCGGCGAAGTCGGTTTCGATCCAGCGGGTGTGAACGGCGAAGGTATCGGCTGCGGTGAAGTCGTCGTGGTCCATGACTGCCCGATGGAACGGCAGCACGGTGGCGATACCTTCCACCTTGAACTCGGCCAGCGCACGACGGGCGCGGCTGATGGCCTGCTCGCGGGTTGCGCCGGTGACGATCAGCTTGGCAATCATCGAGTCGAAGTTCGGTGATACGCGTGAGCCTTCTGTCACGCCGGTGTCCAGACGCACGCCCGGACCGGACGGCGGCTGGAATACATCGATCGCGCCCGGCGTTGGCAGAAAGCCATTGCCTGCATCTTCGGCGTTGATGCGAAATTCAAAACTGTGGCCGCGCGGCACAGGTGTGCCTTCAAACGACAGTGGCAAACCGTCGGCCACACGAAGTTGTTCGATAACCAGATCCACACCACTGGTTTCTTCAGTGACCGGGTGTTCCACCTGCAAGCGCGTGTTGACCTCCAGAAACGACAGGGTGCCATCTCCGCTGAGCAGGAATTCCACCGTACCGGCACCGACATAGCCCGCTTCGGCGCAGACCGCACGGGCCGACTCGTGAATGCGCTGGCGCAGTTCGTCATTCAGATAAGGCGCTGGCGCCTCCTCGATCAGCTTCTGGTTGCGACGTTGCAGCGAGCAATCGCGGGTGCCGACCACGACCACCCGGCCATGCCGGTCAGCGATGATCTGCGCCTCGATGTGCCTTGGGCGATCCAGAAAGCGTTCGACGAAACACTCGCCACGGCCGAATGCGGTCACCGCCTCACGCACGGCAGACTCGTACAGTTCGCGGACTTCATCGAGCTTCCAGGCAACCTTCAAGCCACGACCGCCGCCACCAAATGCGGCTTTGATGGCAATCGGCAAGCCATGTTGTTCGGCAAACGCGACCACTTCAGAAGCATCGCTCACCGGGTTTTCAGTACCGGCCACCAACGGCGCGCCGACTTTCAGGGCGATACGCCGGGCCTGAACCTTGTCACCCAGTGCATCGATGGTTGCGGGGTCCGGGCCGATCCAGGTCAGGCCTGCGTCGATCACGGCGCGAGCGAAATCGGCGCGTTCGGAGAGAAATCCGTAGCCTGGGTGAACCGCGTCGGCACCGGCACGAGCGGCTACTGCCAGCAGTTTCTCGATATTCAGATAGGTGTCGGTCGGGCGCTCGCCCTGCAGACCATAGGCCTCGTCGGCCTGATGCACATGCAGCGCATCGATATCGGCATCGGCATACACCGCCACCGAGGCAACTCCGTAGTCACGGCAGGCACGGGCAATACGAACGGCAATTTCGCCACGGTTGGCAATCAGAACCTTTTTCATCTGTTATTGGTCTCGTCTGAAGTGGCGGGGCGCACTGGCTCGAAGGCGCTCAGCGGGTTGAAACGAATGCGGGCGTTGACCGGGATCTGCCCGGCCTTGTCCAGGTGGTAAGTGGCAACTGCCCCAATAACCGGGTAGCCGCCGGTCAGCGGGTGATCGGCCAGAAAAAGCACCGGCTGGCCACTGGGTGGCACCTGAATGGCGCCGACCGTGGTGCCTTCGCTGGGCAGTTCGCCACTGACGGCGCGCTCCAGCGACTGCTCTCCGGCCAGGCGGATACCGATCCGGTTGGATTGCGGCGTGACCAGCCAGGTCTGTTGCGCGAGCAACGCCTGCGCCTCGGCGGTGAACCAGTCACTGCGCGGGCCCATGACCACATCCAGCGTGATGACCTGATCGGCACGCGGCATATCGAATGCCGGTTGTTCGGCCACTGACACGGCAACGCCGCCTGCCCTGCGTTTAAAGCCCAGTCGATCGCCGGCCGCCAGCGCGGCAGGTCCAACCTGGGCCAGCGTGTCGGTAGAAAGACTACCCAGCACTGGCTCATGGACAAAACCGCCACGAACCGCCAGGTAACTGCGCAGACCTGCGGTGGGCGAACCGATGTTTACCTGATCGCCGCTGTGCAATACAAATGGTACGTAGAGCGACGGCTGTAGCCGCTGACCATCGACAGTCATGACCTCTACCGATACCTGCGCGCCAGTTATCGCGACGACGGTCTGCCCCTGGCAGGTGAACGTCAGACCGCCCATGAGAATTTCCAGGCAAGCGGTGCCCGGATCATTGCCGACTGCGCGATTGGCCGCCCGCAGTGCGCCACGATCCAGTGCGCCCGATGCGGAAACACCCTGCCCCGCACGACCGGGGCGACCCAGATCCTGAAACAGCGTCTGCAGACCCGGAGCCACGATCTGCAGATAGTCTTCAGTGATCGTCGAAACCTGCTGACGAGCGGGCGTAGCCACCGACACGCTTGTCACTGGCAGCGGTCCGGCGTCTTGAAAACGCACACGGTAGCCAGGCTGGAGCAAGGCTGGCTCGTCCCGGCCCAGATCCCACATTGTCGAGTGAGTCACACCGATGATCTGCCAGCCGCCAGGGCTGGCCTGTGGATAAATACCGCTGAAACCACCGGCCAGCGCCACTGCGCCAGCGGGAATGCGCGTACGTGGCGTACTGCGCCGCGGCACCATGAACCCGGCACCGCCGCTCAGATAGGCGAAACCGGGCGCGAAGCCACAAAACGCGACGTTGTAGTCGCTGCCGGTGTGGCGCTTGATCACTTCTTCGACGCTGATGTCCAGTTCCCGGGCGACATCGCCCAGGTCTTCGCCGTTGTAATGCACGGGTATTTCAATCAGCTTGCCGGGCTCGCGAGCGGTGCCGCGAATGTCACGCGAAGCAATCTGCGCCGCCAGTGCTTCGAAGCTGACGGCTGCGGGGCGAAAATGCACCAGTAACGTTCGCGCTGCCGGAACGATTTCCTCCACGCCAGCGACAGGTTGCTGCTGCAGCGATTCGAACAGGGCCAGGGTCTCGTCCAGATTCGACAGTTCAACCAAGAGCGCATCCAGGTTGGCCGGGTAGAAACGCATGAGCCTCTCCTATACGTGGTAGTAGCTGTCCGGGATATCGGTGATGAACATGTGGCCCGGTGCGTGGGAAATCGCAAACGGTACGCGAGACGCCATGACCACCGCCTGGGGCGTCACGCCGCAGGCCCAGAACACCGGAATCTCGCCGGGCCTGATCGTCACGGCATCGCCAAAGTCAGGGCTCGCCAGGTCTTTGATGCCGAGCAGTCCAGGCTCACCGACATGTACCGGCGCGCCGTGCACACCGGGATAACGCCCGGTGATGCGCGCCGCTTCGGCGACCCTGTCTGCCGGGATCGGTCGCATCGACACCACCATGTTGCCCTGCAGACGCCCGGCCGGGCGACAGACCCGATTGCTGCGGTACATCGGCACATTGCAGCCTTCGCTGATATGCCGCACATCGATACCGGCGTTCATCAGGTCGGTCTCGAAAGTAAAACTGCAACCGATCAGAAAGCTGACCAGATCAGTGTGCTGCGCCCATATGTGGCTAACGTCACTCAGCTCTTCGGCCAGTTGGCCATCGCGCCAGACGCGATACAGCGGCAGATCGGTGCGCAGATCTGCCTGCTCGGCCAGAAGTGTGGTGTGGCTGCCGGGCTCTGTCACATCAAGCACAGGGCAGGCTTGCGGGTTGCGTTGCGCGAACAACAGAAAGTCATACGCCCACTCACGCGGCAGCGTGATCATGTTGCATTGGGTCAGACCGGGAGCTTCGCCAGCGGTCGGTGAGACGAATCCATCGCGGTAGCGGGCACGGGCAGCGCTGGCAGCCTCGCGGGCGTGTTGCAGTGAGTTCATGATCAGCCTCGAGTGAATGCGCGGACGGTGATGCCTGCGTCGTGCAAACGATCTTTCAGGATGCGGGCGATGTTCACCGCGCCCGGACTGTCGCCATGGACGCAGATCGAATCGGCCTGCAGGCTGATTTCGCGGCCATCTTCAGCCTCGATAGTGCCTTCGCGAACCAGGCGCAGCATGCGCTCGGCGATCAGCTCGGCATCGTGCAGAACGGCACCGGGACGCGAGCGGGACACCAGCGTGCCTTCAGGGGTGTAGGCACGGTCAGCGAATGCCTCGGCTACGCAGGACAGCCCCGCTTCACGCGCCCAGTCGAGCAATGGCGAATTGGCCAGACACACCAGTTTCAGCGCAGGGTCAATGCGTAATAGCGCCTGAATGACCGCCGCCGCCTGACGCTGATCGCCAGCGATGGTGTTGTACAGCGCACCGTGCGGTTTGACGTAGCTCACGGACGTCCCGGCGCTGCGGGCCAGGCCCTGAAGCGCGCCGATCTGATAGATGACATCGGCGGTCAGTTGGTCGCTCGGGATGTCCATGTTGCGGCGGCCAAACCCTACCAGGTCCGGGTAGGCCACATGCGCGCCGATGGCAACGCCCCGGGCCGCAGCGGCCTCAAGGGTACGCAGAATGCCGGCCGGGTCACCGGCATGAAAACCGCAGGCCACGTTGGCGCTGCTGACCACATCGAGAATCGCCTCGTCGTCGCCCATGCTCCAGGCGCCGAAGCTTTCACCGAGGTCACTGTTAAGGTCTATCGCAGGCATTTCTTGTTCTCCGAAATCAGGCTGCATTGATAAAGGCAAAGATGGCTCCTGCCGATTTGAACGCCATGTACCACGACAACAGGCAAGTCAGAACACCCAGTACCAACAGCCAGCGAGGGTAGTGATAGCCGTCCATCAGGTCGGAACGACGCCAGCCGACATACATGAAAATGCTCAGGCCCAGAGGCAGGATCAAGCCGTTGAAGCCACCGGCAAACACCAGCAGCGCGGCCGGTGGCTTGCCCCACATCACGTATACGACCACAGTGATGAGAATAAAGCCGACCGTCGCCAGATTGCGCGCTCGCTCGGTGATGCGCTTGGAAAACACCGTGATGAAGGACATGGAAGTATAGGAGGCACCGATAACGCTGCTGATACCGGCAGCCCAGAGCACCAGACCGAACATCATCAGACCGAAGTTGCCGGCAGCAGCACCAAAGGCCTGGGCTGCGGGGTTTGCGCCCTGGCCGGACACGTCAATGACGACCCCGCTGGCAACCACACCCAGGATCGCCAGAAACAGCACGTAGCGGGCGATGCCGGTGACCAGAATCCCGGTGAGTGCAGCCTTGGATACCACATCAATGTTTTCCACCCCGACCGTACCGCGGTCCAGCAAACGGTGGGCACCTGCGTAAGTGATATAGCCGCCGACGGTCCCGCCGACAATGGTGGTGATGGCCGCGAAGTCGACCATGTCCGGCAATACTGTCTGGCGCAGCGCTTCGCCCAACGGCGGATGCGATGCAAAGGCAGCGAAGAGGATCAGGCAGACTTTCAACGTGCCCAGTACCATCATGATGCGGTCCATCGCGATGCCCGCACGGTGCGACGAGAAGATCGCGATGGCGATCAGCGCGCTCAAGGCACCGCCCCATTTGGGATCAAGACCGGTCAGCGCATTCAAGCCCAGGCCCGCACCGGCGATGTTGCCCAGACTGAACACCAGACCGCCGAAGATGACCAGCACCGCGAGCAGATAACCGCTGCCGGGAATTGCCGCGTTGGCCAGGTCAGATGCACGCATTCTGGTCAGCGTAACGATACGCCAGACATTCAGCTGGACCACGAAGTCGATCAGGATCGACGCCAGGATGCCGAAGGCAAACGCCGCTCCCAGAGTCGCGGTGAACGTGGCTGTCTGGGTCAGAAAGCCAGGACCGATGGCAGAGGTCGCCATCATGAAGATCGCGGCGATCAAAGAGGCGCGGCGCGCCTTGGTGAACTCATTGGCAGTCTGTGTCACGGCGGCATTCCTGAGGTGAGGGGGTAACCTGCCAGAGCAATGAGCATGCCAACGATCAATCAAGTGCGCCAAGCTGTAGATACATAAGGATAATATTGTTGAACAATCTATTATCAATGATTCAACCATATGCACCATGTTGTTACGCAGTGACTAATATGTGCTACCTCATGAAGCATCGGACGGCCTTGGTCCTTGCCAGCCAATGAGCTGTCGTGGAATATCGACTCGGCTTTTATCTCTCTGGACCCTTTATGAATGACGCTGCTTCTGCCCTCCCTCGCACCCTTGGAGAATCCATCACCACAGAGCTTCGCAGAATGCTGGTTGAGGGCGAGCTGGTCCCCGGTCAACGCCTCTCCGAAGCCGCGTTGGCCGAAAGCCTGCAGATTTCCCGTAACACCTTGAGAGAAGCCTTCAGAATCCTGACCCGCGAGGGGTTGCTCACTCATGAGCCCAATCGCGGAGTGACCGTGGCCAAGCCCGACATAGCCTCTATCATCGATATTTACCGTATTCGGCGCTTCATCGAGTGCAGGGCGATTGCCCAGGCGTACCCACAGCATCCGGGCGTGCTGCACATGCGCGATGCGGTCGAAGCAGGCGTGCGCGCCCGCGAAGCCAATGACTGGATTGCCGTGGGCACTGCCAACATGATGTTTCACAAGGCCATCGTCGAACTGTCCGACAGCCCGCGACTGGTGGCCTTTTATGCGCAGATATCGGCCGAGTTGCGGCTGGCCTTCGGCCTGCTCAACAATCCCGAGCTGATGCACTCGCCTTATCTGGACATGAACGCCGCCGTGCTCGGCCGCCTCGACGCTGGCAAGACCGATGAAGCGACCCGTATGCTCGAAGATTATCTGGTGCAATCGGAGCGCACGATTCTGGCCGCCTACGAGCGAAGCCGGAACCGATAGTCCAGGCGGCGGGCTGATCACCAGAACTACCACCCAAGGGCCCGGTCTACGGGTTCTGACCGTTGAAACACGCCCGACGAGCCAGGCAGGCCGCCGCTTCGTTGAAAGCCTGAAATTCCCCTCTGGAGGCGACACGCTTTGAAAGCACTCGACGAACTCATTTTCGACAACCGCTTTGCCCGTCTGGGCGATGCGTTCTCCACATCCGTGCTGCCCGAGCCCATCGACGCGCCGCAGCTTGTGGTCGCCAGCCAGTCGGCTCTGGCGCTATTGGACCTGGCCCCTGAACAGGCCGATCTGCCGTTGTTCGCAGAAATATTCAGCGGCCACAAGCTATGGTCCGAAGCAGAGCCACGGGCGATGGTTTATTCCGGGCATCAATTTGGCTCCTACAATCCGCGCCTGGGCGACGGCCGCGGGCTGTTGCTGGGCGAAGTCTATAACGATGCAGGCGAACACTGGGACTTGCACCTCAAGGGCGCAGGCCGCACACCCTATTCGCGGATGGGCGATGGACGCGCCGTGCTGCGTTCGTCCATCCGGGAATTTCTGGCATCTGAAGCCCTGCACGCTCTGGGTATTCCCAGCAGCCGTGCAGGTTGTGTGGTCAGCTCCAGCACGCCGGTATGGCGTGAAACCCAAGAGCATGCTGCCATGGTGCTGCGCCTGGCACAGAGCCATGTACGCTTTGGCAGTCTTGAATACTTTTTCTATACCAAACAGCCGGAGCAGCTGAAGACACTGGCCGAACATGTGCTGGCGATGCATTACCCGCATTGCCAAGAGCAGCCCGAGCCGTATCTGGCGATGTTCCGCGAAATAGTCGAGCGCAACGCCGAACTGATTGCCAAGTGGCAGGCCTACGGTTTCTGCCACGGCGTGATGAACACCGACAACATGTCGATTCTGGGCATCACCTTCGACTTCGGACCGTTTGCGTTTCTGGATGATTTCGACGAGCACTTCATCTGCAACCACTCCGATCACGAGGGCCGCTACTCCTTCAGCAATCAGGTGCCTATCGCACAGTGGAACCTGAGCGCACTGGCGCAGGCGCTGACGCCGTTCATCAGCGTGGAAGCGTTACGCGAGACTATCGGCTTGTTCCTGCCGCTTTATCAAGCGCACTACCTGGACCTGATGCGTCGTCGCCTGGGCCTGACCATTGCCCAAGAGCAGGACGAACAACGGGTCAGCCAATTGTTGAAGCTGATGCAGAACAGTGGCGTGGACTACACCCTGTTTTTCCGCCGCCTGGGTGATCAGCCAGCCGCAGAAGCGCTGCGCACATTGCGCGACGACTTTGTCGACATCAAGGGCTTCGATGGCTGGGCAGAAGCGTATCTGGCACGTATTGCCAGCGAGGACAACGGCACCGAGCAGGAGCGTCAAACACGCATGCACGCGGTCAATCCGCTGTATATCCTGCGCAACTACCTGGCCCAGAACGCTATCGCCGCAGCGGAAAAAGGTGACTATGCAGAAGTCCGCCGCCTGCACCAGGTGCTCTGCACGCCCTTCACCGAGCAAACCGACATGCAAGGCTACGCCCAGCGCCCACCGGACTGGGGCAAGCACCTGGAAATCAGCTGTTCGTCGTGAGGCTTTTGCTTTCCTATCCTGCCCATGCTCCGCGTGGGCGATAACCTGACTATCGTGGGACGCTCCGCGTCCGATCTTGACGGTGTGGTGCGGCACAGATTTGTGACGCGGAGCGTCACGCACGGCATTCCCACGCTGGAGCGTGAGGAACGATAACCTGACTATCGTGCGACGCTCCGCGTCGCATGCCGTTTTGGACGCTCTGCGTCCGCTTCACCTATGACAGCCCCGCATCCACCAGCCACTGCTCCAGCCCTTCCAGGTCGGGAATGCGTGCCACGGTTTCGCCGATCTGGACCGCGGCCAGTTCCAGTTCCGCCAGCGGTACATCGACGTAACTCAGCTGGCTGTCGACCTTGCACGAGCGTGGAATGCCTTGGGTCAGCAGGGCGATGAACCTGACGTCGTTGCGCCCGCCCAGCGCATTGAGCACGACAATCCGGGCCCGCCCCCCCACACGGGTGCGGCCTCCGCAAGCGGCTTCGAAGCTGAGCAGCGGCAAGGTCAGCTCGCGCCAGCTGATAGGCCCCAGATACCACTCGGGAGCGTCCGGCTCTGCGCTGCAGTCCTGGTAGTCGATCAACTCGGCAACGGCGACATTGGGCAGCAGCAGGTGGCGGTCGCTCAACGGCAGCAGCAGCCCGGTCAGACTGGTCAGGCGACTGGTTTGGAACGTACCTTCAGACATGAACCTGACTCCAGTAAGCGAAGCTCTCCAGCAACACGGTCTCCTGATAAGGCTTGCTCAGGTACTCGTTGACGCCCACTGCCATGGCCCGGTCGCGGTGTTTCTGGCCCGAGCGGGAGGTGATCATGATGATGGGCAGTGCCTTGAGCTGTTGGTCCTGACGGATCTGGCTGGCCACTTCAAAGCCATCCATGCGCGGCATTTCGATGTCGAGCAACATGATGTCAGGCGTGTGTTCCTGCAACAGGGTCATGGCGTCAATACCGTCCTTGGCCGTCAGCACATGCATGCCATGGCGCTCAAGCAACCGGCTGGTGACCTTGCGTACTGTCACCGAATCGTCCACCACCATCACCAGCAACGGTCTGGCGTGCTCGACTTCGTGGTAGACAGGTGCCATAAGCCCCCTGAAAGGCAAGCCCTGCAGGGTGCGAATCTGCGCCATCAAGTCAAGAATCAGGACCACACGACCGTCACCGAGAATGGTTGCGCCAGAGATGCCCTGCACCCTGGAGAACTGCGTGCCAAGACTCTTGACCACAATCTCGCGCGAACCGGCCAGCGCATCGACCTGCACCGCCACCCATTGATCCTGAAGGTGCACCAGCAACACCGGCAGCGGCTGCAATTGCCCGGCCAGTCTGGGCGGACTGCTGCCCAGCAATTCGCCCAGGTAGCGCAACTCGTAACTGCGCCCGCCGTATTGATAGCGCGGCGGGCTGGCCTGGTAATAGCCGTCCAGCTCATTGGCCATGACCCGCACGATGCCATCGACGGTATTGAGCGGTACCGCGTACTGCTCTTCACCACAGGTCACCATCAACGCCCGGTTGACCGAGACTGAAATCGGCAGACGAATACGAAAGCGCGTGCCCTTGCCCGGCACCGAGTCGATGACCATAGAGCCGCCCAGCTGTTTGACCTCGGCATGCACCACATCCATACCGACGCCGCGTCCGGAAATCTGGGTGATGATCTCGCTGGTGGAAAAACCCGCCTGCAGAATGAACGGCAACACTTCATGGTCGGACAGATCGGCATCCGGATGAATCATGCCGCGCTTGATGGCCTTGCGGCGAACTGCTGCCAGATCGACCCCCGAGCCGTCATCGCTCAGTTCGATGACCATATCGCCGCCTTCGTACATCAGTTCCAGACTGATATGGCCCTCTGCCGACTTGCCGGCAGCGATGCGTTTTTCAGTGCTTTCAAGGCCATGATCAACCGCGTTGCGCAGCATGTGCTCCAACGGCGCAACCATCCGTTCCAGCACATTGCGGTCCATTTCACCGTCGGCATTGCCAACCTCGAAATGGACCTTCTTGTGCAACTCCGAAGCGACCTGGCGTACCACGCGGCGCAGGCGCGGCACCAGCCGCTCGAACGGCACCATGCGCGTACGCATCAGGCCTTCCTGAAGCTGGGTGTTGACCCTGGCCTGCTGCGACAGCAGTGTTTCAGCGTCGCGTGCCCGAGCACCGAGGGTTTCCTTGAGGTCCATCAGATCGGAGGCAGACTCGAAAAGCGCCCGCGACAACTGTTGTAATTGAGAATGGCGGTCCATTTCCAGCGGGTCGAACTCTTCATACCCCAGCCGCTCGGCCTGGACCTGTTCCCGGCTGAGAATACGGCCCTGGGTTTCCATGTCCAGACGACGCAATTGATCGCGCATCCGCTCGATAGTGGTTTCCATCTCTACAAGTGCAACCTGAGAATCCAGAATCTGCTGTTCGATCCGGCCACGGAAAATAGATGTTTCACCGGCCAGATTGACCAACTCCTCCAGTTGCTCGGCAGGCACCTTGACCATTTCCGGCCCACTGCGCTCGACCTCGCCATCGGCCGCAGGGGCAACCGCCACGACGGGCTCCAGACCGGCTTCCTGGGCTTGTGCAACCACCGGTTTTTCACCCACCGGCTGGTCGCTGGCCAGCCTGCGGATGCTGTCAATCAACAACGTGGCATCAGGCAGCGGCTTTTCGTTACGCACCGCGTCGAGCATGTCGGCCAGTACATCGTGTCCGCTTTGCAACAGGCCGATCATCAATGGCGCAGGTTGCAGACTGCCGGTCGAAAGCCCCTCGTAAAGCGTTTCCAGCTCGTGTGCCAGGTCACCTATCGGGGCGACTTCAACCATGCGTGCGCCCCCCTTGAGGGTGTGCAGGTCGCGCAACAGGTTTTCGACTTCCAGCAGATTGTGCGGATCGGCTTGCCACCGGGCCAGCGCAGCGCCGGAGCTTTCAAGGATATCGAATCCCTCCTCGAGGAAGGTTTCTCGCAGCTCGCTGTCGTGTTCAGGAACAGCTTCGCTGGCGGCAGGCGGCACCTGCATATCGGGTCCGGTGCTCTCAATCGTGCGACAGCGGCGCAGCGCCTCGATCAACGCCGACGGGTCGCCGAGCGCTTCCTGCCGATACAGTTGCTCCAGCAGAATCGCCAGGTGGTCGTGACTCTCATGCAGCAGTTCGGCCAGCGTCGGCGAATGGTTGAAGCGCCGGTCGATCAGGCCTTCATAGAGGTTTTCAAGCTCGTGGGCAAGGTCGCCGACCTCGGCGACTTCAGCCATTCGTGCACCGCCCTTCAGGGTATGCAGGTCGCGCTGCAGCGAGGCCAGCGGTGCCGGGTTTTCCGGATCGGCCAGCCAGCGTTGCAGCGCCTGACCGGCGCTGTCGAGAATATCGACGGCTTCTTCGAGAAATATCTCGACGATCTCATCGTCCGGACCGGCAGTCTCGGCGGGCTCGGCCTCACTGGCCAATTGTTCGGTGGCCGCGTTGAGTTCGGTAACGCTCAACGTCCGATGACCATCGCTCTTGACCAGCCCGGTCGCCGACGGATCCAGCGCCTGATCCAGCAATTGATTCAAGGCACGCACGCATTCGGGACGCGGTTCGACATCCTGCCCCGCCGCTACCTGATCAAGCATGTTGATCAAGGCTTCGTGGGCGTTCTCTGCCGCATCGAAAAAACGTTCGCTGACCGCCAGGCTGCTTTCCTCGACCGCACCATAGAGGTCGAGCAAGGCTTCGCACAGCTCATCGACCTGCGGCAGATCGGCCAGATGCGCACCATGACCAAGCGTGGTCAGTTCATCGAGCAGCGCGCTCAGCTCCTGGCGTTCGCCCGGGTGCTGACGCCAGCGTCGCAACAGGTTTTCAGCGTCCAGCACGATGTCCATGCCTTCGGCCAGAAAACTGGCCAGCAGCGTGGGGTTACGCTTTATCCGCAGACCACTGTCCGACTCGCGCAGCACCACGGTGAGCCGGTCATTGAGCAGCGCCAGGGCCGCTTCGATCAGCTCTGCCGCACCCGGAATGGCCGCCAGCGGGATCGTGTCCAGTTGCTCGAGCCCTCTGTGCAGCAGCGGCTCTGCACTGCGCAGCAGACCGAGTTCAGGCGCACCGATAGCAATCAGGTTGGCCTTGTATTCACGCACCATCTGGTCAAGCGGGCTGGCCAGCTCGGCAATCGGCAGCACGCCGGCCATATGCGCGCTGCCCTTGAGCGTGTGCAGCGCACGCAGCACTGCGTCGCTTATCGAAGGCGATGCCGATTGTTCGGCGCTGTCGAGGAAGCGGGCAAGGGTATTCAGATGCCCAAGGGCTTCCTGACGGAAAATATCCAGCAACTGCGGATCAAGCGTTTCGCCTGCCACCGGATCATCGGACGCAGGCAGCACCGGCGGTTCAAGCCCATTGGCCAGCGCGTGGGCACGCGCCGCGAGCAGGTCGACATCGTTACGCTGGCGCTGCGCATCATCGGCAAAATCGCAAATCACCGACGGCAACAGTGCCAGCACGTCGCTCATCAGTTGCTGAACTTCAAGCCCCGGCAGCACATCGCCTTCCAGCACCCGGTTGAGCAGGTTCTCCACCGACCAGGCCAGTTCGCCGAGGATCAGCGCACGCACCATCCGGCCGCTGCCCTTGAGGGTATGAAATGCCCGGCGTACTTCAGTGAGTGCGGTGCTGTCCCAGTGGCCGCCGCTGCCGAGCGAGGCAAACCAGCGCGGCAGGTACTCGCGCAGCGCGTCGAGCACCTCGTCAGCTTCCTCCAGGAAAACATCGCGCAGCTCTTCATCTACCGCCTCTTCTCCGGCCGAAGGCGGCAGCAGGCTGGTAGGCGCGTTGCGCGCGGGCGGATTGACTGCAGAAACCGGGCTGGCCAAAACCTGAGCAATGGTTTGCGTAGGGCTGACCAGCGCCTTGCGATCGTCCAGCTCCAGCAATTCGTCCTGAGTGATGATTTCTTCGAGCAACGGCACCTCAAGGGTGTCCGCAGCAGGCGTGTAGCCCAGACGCGCCAGGCTTTGCTGGGCCATGTCGAGGACTTGATCACCCGGCGCTTCATGGTCCTCGAGCATGCGCTCAAGGTAATACTCGATGCCGGTAATGGTGTCGGCCAGGCAATCGAGCTGAACCCAGGCAGGACGGGTTTCGTCCACCAGCAAGTGTTCCTGAATGTATTCGTTGCACGCGGCCAGCAGGCTGGCGGCACGGGCCAGCGGGATCATGGCCAGGGCACCGCGAACCTGTACGATCAGCGCGCAAAGCGGGTCGAGCCGCTGCCGGTCCCACTCGCCATCGATGTAATCGAGAATAACGTCCTTGGCCTGCTGCAATACCGCACGGGCTTCGCGAATCACCAGTTGATGAATCTGTGTCAGATCAGTGGTTGGCAGGCGGCTTTCTTCGCGACTGACCTGCTCGTTGCTCCCGGCCATACCCGCCAGGGTGGATTCGACGTAGAGCAAGGCACCCGCGACGTCCATCAGCGCACCGTCACTGGGCTCGCGCTGGCCTTGGGCAAGACCGAGGACGACAGACAGCTGATCGATGATTACCTTGCGCGGCTGGCCGAAGCCTAGCACTGCCAGGGTATCGGCAATCTGCCGCAACGGCGGCAGTAACGCATTGAGCTCGCTGACATGCTGGCGGTCTCCGCGTACGAACACGTCGAGCCGTTCCTTGACCCTGACCAGCCCTTCGCACAAGGCCACGATCACCGAGCGCATCGCATCGCGATCCGGGCCAGCCATTCGCGCACGCTCTTCATTGACCACGTCACTGCCGGGCAAGGCATCGGCCAAGGCGTACTGGTCCTTGAGATCGAGCATCTTCGGCGCCAGGCTGTCGGACTTGGCGATGTAGAACAGCAGGCTTTTCAGCAGCTCTTCAGGGGCGGGCTGGTTGATGCCGGTCACGCCCTGCTCGGCCAGGCGCTTGAGTTCCTTGTCGGCATCCTTCAGCAGGCTGCGCAGGGCCGGGCTGTTGGTGAAGTTGCCGTTGAGCATGGTTTCGACCAGTGCCGACGCGATTCGCCAGAGCGGACCGAGCGGCGCGTCTTCGCATAACTGTTCCAGCCGGGCAAAGACCTTGGCCATGTAACCGAGCTGGGTCTGAACGCCCTGCTCGCGCATCAGCCCCGCCAACGCCGCCTGCAGGGTCTGACGCAGTTTGCGCAGCAGGTTTGGCAATTCCGGGGTATTACGCCGCGCCAGCTCCTGGTCGTCGAGCGCCGGGACGACGACCAGTTGCGGGGCGAACAGGCTGGTTTCCGAGAGCAGACTTTCGCCGCGCGCACTGCGCAAATCATTGAGCAATGGCAAGACCACCAGCGGCAGGTCCCGGCGCGCCGAGTGAATACGTTCCAGATAAACCGGCAACTGACTCATGGCCTGGATCAACAGTTGCTCGGACTCGACGGGATGACTGACGCGGTTCTGCTGGACCGCCAGCGCCAGTTGCTCGATTTCCTCGGCCAGCAACGCAGCACCATAAAACTCGATCATCTGCAGGCTGCCGTGAACCTGGTGCACCAGGTTCAGGCACTCGGCCATCGCCGCACTGTTGGCCGAATCCTCGATGAAAGCATCCAGCTCGTTGCGTGCCTGACGCAGCGTTTCGGCGATTTCGCCCTTCAGCCATTCAAGGGCCACGTAATCGTGACGATCAGCCATGACGAGTACCGCCTGTTACCCAATCAAGGTTGTTCATTGGTTGTACATCATCCGGCTTTTTTCGATGGCGGCAGGGCAAAACCCGATACCGAACGACGCATTTCGCTGGCCATTTTTGCGAGGTTGCCAATGCTTTCAGCCGTGGCCGACGTGCCCGAGGTGGTCTGCGAGGTGGTCTGCTGAATCACAGTCATGATCTGTGAGATCTGGCCGGCCGACTCGGCCTGCTGATGGGCGGCATCGGTGATACTTTCGATAAGCTCGGCAAGCACTCTGGAAACCCCTTCGATTTCCCCGAGCGCAACGCCGGCGTCCTGCGCCAGCCGCGCGCCGCGCACCACTTCGCTGGTGGTCTGCTCCATGGAGATGACCGCCTCGTTGGTGTCGTTCTGAATGGCCCGCACCAGCGTCTCGATCTGCTTGGTGGCAGACGACGAACGCTCGGCCAGCCGCTGCACTTCGTCGGCCACCACGGCAAAGCCCCGTCCGGCATCGCCAGCCATGGACGCCTGAATGGCCGCGTTGAGAGCGAGAATATTGGTCTGATCGGCAATATCGTCGATCAAGCTGACAATGTCGCCGATTTCCTGAGAGGACTCACCCAGGCGTTTGATGCGCTTGGAGGTGTCCTGAATCTGTTCGCGAATGTTATCCATGCCGTGGATAGTGTTATGCACAACCTCGTTGCCCTTGTTGGCAATCGCTACCGAACGCTCGGCTACCGCAGAGGATTCCGAAGCATTGGTCGAGACCTGATCAATCGACGCCGCCATGTCGTTGATTGCGGTCGAAGCAGCACTGATCTGCAACGCCTGATGCTCGGAGGCGGCAGACAGCTGCATCGCCGTAGCCTGGGTTTCGGTGACGGCAGCAGCCACCTGCTCGGCCGTCAGGTTGATCGTCACGACCAGCTCGCGCAGTTGATCAATGGAGTAATTGATGGAATCGGCAATCGCCCCGGTAAAGTCCTCGGTCACAGAGGCCGTCACCGTCAGGTCGCCATCGGCGAGGTTTTCGATCTCGTCCAGCAGACGCATGATCGCCGTCTGGTTACGCTCGCTTTTCTGCGCGGTCTCGCGCAACTGGCGGTTGGTTTCGCGAACCATGACCAGACCGATGAGGATGATCGACATCAGCGCCAGCAAGCCCAGTACATAGCCACCGACAGTATTCACGGTGCGGCGCTTGGCCAGGTTTTCCAGGCTGTTGGCGAGCACCGAGGTTTCATCCAGCAGGGTCTGGGAGGTGTTGAAAATGTTGCCGGAAGCTTCACGCACCTGATACAGCTCGGGAGAGGTTTCGAGAATCTCGTCCACCGAGCCCGAGACGAACTCGAACAGTTCGGCGATTTCCGCCAGCCTTGCCCGTGCATCACGGTCCTCGACCTGAGAGATTCGCAGTGTCGCGTTGCCCTCCAGCATGCCGTTGAGCACGCGACCAAACTGACTGGCATCACGGCCAAAAGCATCAGCGGCCTGCACGGCCGTTTCATCACCGGCGAGCACGGTATTGACCGAGCCGAGGATTCGCTCTGCGAGCAGCGCCTGACGCTGCGCCACCACCACCTGGGCGGCAGGCGCACGGCTTTGCAGCAGGTTTTCGACCACCTTTTCGTATTCGGCCTGCAACTGCGGGATGGTTTCGGCCAGCGTTGCCGCCACCTGATGCAGCGACAGCACCGTCTGTTCGCTGGCCAGAATCACGTCGGTGCTCTTGCGCAGCCCTTCCCAGTCGCGCTGGACGGCGCGCAACTCGTCGCGTATCAGATCGGGAGCTGCAGGCAGCCCGGTGGCCGGATCGCCTTTTTTCAGGTAGCCCCAGCGCACGTCGAAATCGTTACGCGCATCGGCCAGCAATTTGAACGCCTGGGTCTTGCCGGCCGCCGCTTCGGTGGCGTTTTTCGCGATGCGCTGGGATAACACGCGCAGCTCGCCGGCATGCCCGATGTACTGTTTGTCGTAGTTCGACTGGGTATTGAGGTAGGCGAAGTTGGCGAACAGCAACATGATGAAAATAATCAGCGCAACGAACAGCAGAATAATCTGCGTACGGCTTCTTGCGCCTTCCCTTGACCGGTCTGTACTACTCATTAATCAGGCCCCCGCCTGGATCAATTGTGAAACACACCAGGCCCGACATGCTAGGACGCCAGGTCCATGAAGTCGGCAGACTGCACCAGAGCCCACGGGCTGAATATCTGCCACGCCTGCTCGCGAATGAACTGCCCGCGCAGGAACGGCGCGATGCGTTGATCGGTGTCTTGCGACGTCTGGGGTATGAGGCTCAACTGACTGAAACGTTGCATGCCGAACACCTCATCGACCAGCAGACCGGCAAAAACGTCGTTGTGCTCGACAACCAGTACCCGTCGCTGCTTGCGCACTACAACCAGCTCGTGACCGAAAAATCCGCATAAATCCAGAAGCGGCAACAGTCGGCCACGCAGATTGGCGATGCCCGCCACCCAGAATTTCACACCCGGCATGACCGCATGATGGGGTTCGTGAAGGATTTCGGCGATTTCGCCGATAGGCGCCACGAAGCGCTGCTCACCCATCCGGAAACCGATGCCGACCCAATCCTGCTGATGGGCTTCCTGCAGCGGCAGGCCCGCCGCCAGCGAGCGACAGCGTCGATCCATATCCAGAAGCAGTTCGAAGGCGGTACGTGGCTCAGCCATGGCGATCCCGGCAATCAGCCGGCGAGCACCGCATTCAGGGTCTTCATCAGGGTTTCTTCATCCACCGGCTTGGTCAGATAATCCCGCGCGCCCTGGCGTTTGCCCCAGACCTTGTCGGTCTCCTGATCCTTGGTGGTGATCATGATCACCGGAATCATGCTGGTGTCGGCATCCTTGGTCAGCTGGCGGGTGGCCTGAAAGCCGTTGAGCCCCGGCATGACGATGTCCATCAGCACTGCATCGGGCTTTTCCTGACGGGCCAGGGCCACTCCATCAGCGCCATTTTCGGCTTTCAACACTTCATGACCGTGCTTTTCCAGCATGCCGGTGAGTTTGTACATTTCAGTCGGCGAGTCATCGACGATCAATATTCGAGCCATGGGTGTTCCCCGTCGGATTACGAGCGCGCTACATCAGGCGCGGGCGTCATGGTATGTGTTGTTCTGCTGCAACGAAGCCCGGCACATGAGCCTTGATCGCGCTGAGCAGTTCTTCCTTGCTGAAAGGCTTTGTCAAAAACTGATCGGAACCGACAATCCGCCCTTTGGCCTTGTCGAACAGTCCGTCCTTGGAGGACAGCATGATGACCGGCGTGGACTTGAATGCCCGGTTGTTCTTGATCAGCGCGCACGTCTGATAACCGTCCAGACGCGGCATCATGATATCTACGAATATGATTCGTGGGTGGTTATCGGCAATCTTGGCCAGCGCGTCGAAACCGTCTATCGCAGTGATGACTTCACAGCCTGCATTTTTAAGCAGCGTTTCGGCGGTGCGGCGGATGGTCTTCGAGTCATCGATGACCATGACTTTCAAGGCGGAGGCGTGTTGTTCCATAGCTGCTCTTCCATCGCCGCAGCGAATTTTTGCGCATTCTGCGAGGCACTGGGAGCCTGACGGTATCGCTTCATTGATCCACAGGGATCGAAGACCGGATGCCGAGCCTTTTTAGCATACTCTCCAGACTCAATCCATAAAGCACACCGTGGCGGGCCTGCCCCTTGACCGGGAGCAAACGGAACGCCACCCTGATGCCAATTTTACGGCCGTTGCGGCCCTTACCGATCAGAGGATATTGCCCATGAGCGTTCGCCTAGGGATTGTCATGGACCCCATTGAGCGCATTTCCTATAAAAAGGACAGCTCGCTGGCCATGCTCCTTGCCGCACAGAACCGCGGCTGGTCACTGTTCTATATGGAACAGAAGGATCTGTATCAGAACGCGGGCCAGGCCCGTGCACGCATGAAGCCGCTCAAGGTGTTTGCCGACCCGGCCAAATGGTTCGAGTTCGAAGCCGAAGTCGATGCAGGTCTCGACGATCTGGACGTGATCCTGATGCGCAAGGACCCGCCTTTCGACATGGAATTCGTCTACGCCACCTACCTGCTGGAACAGGCAGAGCGTGCAGGTGTGCTGGTCGTCAACAAGCCACAGAGCCTGCGTGACTGCAATGAGAAGCTGTTCGCCACCCTGTTTCCGCAGTGCACGCCGCCAACGCTGGTCAGCCGTCGTGCGGACATCATTCGCGAATTCGCCGAACAGCACGGCGACGTAATCCTCAAGCCGCTGGACGGCATGGGCGGCGCGTCGATCTTCCGCCATCGCGCGGGCGACCCGAACCTGTCGGTGATCCTCGAAACCCTGACGGCTCATGGCACCCAGCAAATCATGGCGCAAGGCTACCTGCCGGCCATCAAGGACGGTGACAAACGCATCCTGATGGTCGACGGTGAACCGGTCCCGTATTGCCTGGCGCGCATCCCCGCCGCTGGCGAGACGCGCGGCAACCTGGCCGCCGGCGGGCGTGGCGAAGCCCGTCCGCTGAGCGACAAGGACCGCTGGATCGCCGAACAGATCGGCCCCACCCTGCGTGAAAAAGGCCTGCTGTTTGTCGGCCTGGACGTGATCGGCGAGCACTTGACCGAAATCAACGTCACCAGCCCGACCTGCATCCGCGAAATCGACAATGCCTACGGCACTGATATTGGTGGCCTGCTGATGGATGCGATCGAGAAAAAGCTGCAAGCGCGCAAGGGCTGATAAAGCACTGAGTTGTTCGCGAAGACGGTGGTTCGGAACATGCACTTCCAACGATTGTACCGACCCCTTCGCGAACAAGCGAAGCGTCGCCCGGTCCGCCCCCCCACAAAAGCCCTGTTTTTTTGGGTGTTTCAAGACGTGTGTATAACGATGAACGGTGTGCAGACGCATCACTTCGTCTGATCCGCAGCAAAGTTGCACCGTACATTGCGTTATCATGCGCCACCTGTAACACGACACGGATTTTGACATGCAGGCTGACGAGATACTGAACCGCCAATGACATCCATGGCCAGAAACGACCTGCCCCTCGAACTCGCCAATGTGGGTGTGCGTCCTGCCGATCGGCTGGGCTTTACCATGATGATCGCGGCGCTGATCCATCTCGCGGTGATCCTTGGCGTGGGTTTCACTTATGTAAAGCCGGAGCAGATCTCGCAGACCCTGGAAATCACCCTCGCCACGTTCAAGAGCGAAGAAAAGCCCAGGCAGGCCGACTTTCTGGCGCAGGACGATCAGCAGGGCAGCGGCACACTGGACAAGGCCGAAACGCTCAAGACCACCGAGCTTGCACCCTATCAGGACACCAAGGTCAACAAGGTCACTCCGCCACCGGCCAGCAAGCCGGTGGTCAAGCAGGAAGCACCTAAGACTGCCGTCGCGACCACCGCGCCCAGCCAGCAGAAAACCGTCGCCAAACGTGACGAGGTCAAGCCCGAGCCGACTACAAAGGCCGCACCGACCTTTGACAGCTCGGAGCTGAGCAACGAAATTGCCAGTCTGGAAGCCGAACTGTCGAACGAGCAGCAACTTTACGCCAAGCGCCCGAAGATCCACCGCCTCAATGCGGCCTCGACCATGCGCGACAAAGGTGCCTGGTACAAGGACGACTGGCGCAAGAAGGTCGAGCGGGTCGGAAACCTGAACTATCCTGAGGAAGCACGGCGCAAGCAGATCTACGGCAATCTGCGACTTCTTGTGTCAATCAATCGGGACGGCTCGTTGTATGAAGTGCTGGTGCTCGAATCCTCAGGGCAGCCTTTGCTGGATCAGGCCGCACAACGAATCGTGCGTCTGGCGGCGCCTTTTGCGCCGTTCACCGGCGATCTGGCCGACATCGACCGGCTTGAGATCATTCGCACCTGGAAATTTGCACGCGGCGACAAGCTGTCAAGCAACTGAATTTTTTGCCAACTGATGCCCGACATGTACAAGTGTCAGTTGTCAGGCTGGCAAGGCAACGCCAAACTAGGACTCATGAAAAAAGTCTCTCCGAGTTATCTAAAGCACCAGTTCCTGATCGCCATGCCCCACATGCACGACGAGAACTTTGCTCAGACCTTGACCTACGTTGTCGAGCACAACGCCAATGGCGCAATGGGCCTGGTGATCAACCGCCCGCAAAGCCTGACCCTGGCAGACGTACTCGAACAGCTTCGACCTGAGCTTCCTGCACCGAAACGCTGCCAGGAAATCGCCATTCATTCGGGCGGGCCGGTACAGACCGATCGCGGGTTTGTCCTGCACCCGAGCGGCCAGGTGTTTCAGGCTACGGTCAATCTCCCGGGCGGAATTTCGCTTTCGACCTCGCAGGATGTGCTGTTTTCCATCGCCGATGGTTATGGGCCTGATCAAAATGTAATCACCCTTGGCTACGCTGGATGGGACGCCGGTCAACTGGATGCCGAAATGGCCGACAACGCCTGGCTGACCTGCTCGTTCGACCCGGCCATCCTGTTCGATGTCGACAGCGAGCAGCGCCTCGATGCGGCGGCAAGACGTCTGGGCATCGATCTCAATCTCATCTCGACCCAGGCAGGACACGCTTGATGGCCGCTTTACGGCTATTGCTGGGGATTGATTACGGCACCCGCCAGATCGGCGTTGCGGTCGGCCAGGCGATTACCGGCCAGGCGCGCGAACTCTGTACCCTCAAAGCGCAGAACGGCGTGCCGGACTGGGACAAGGTTCAGGCACTGATCAACGAATGGAAACCTGATGCGATTGTGGTCGGTCTGCCGCTGAACATGGACGGCACGCCCAGTGACATGAGCGCCCGCGCCGAAAAGTTTTCGCGCAAACTCAATGGCCGGTTCGGCGTGACGGTCTACACCCACGACGAACGCCTGACCACCTTCGAGGCCAAGGGCGAGCGCATGGCTCGCGGCGGGCAAAAAGGCAGCTACCGCGACAATCCGGTGGATGCCATTGCCGCTGCGCTCCTGCTGCAGGGCTGGCTGGACGAACACCCCGATCTGTTGAATGTGTGACTTTTTCAGCCCTTATCGCTTCGAGATACCCGGATTCCACGTTATCGCTTGAGCATCGCGCCATGGACCAGGCTGTGTAAAAACGTCACGAGCGAAGGCAAGACAAGGCAAAAACAGCCGGGGTCGCGATCGACTCCAGGTGTTCTAAATGAGCATTTTTCGCCTGTTTTTAACGCAGTATTGCCAAGTGCAGTAGTTTTTACACAGTCTGGGAAGGACGCTGCCCGAGCCTCAAAGGAGCAAATATGAGCCTGCCCGATCCCGCCGGACTGATTCGTCAGATGGCCACTGACCTGAACGCTCACCTGAGCAAGCGCGGCATCAGCGATCCTCGTTTCATCGGCATCCGCACGGGCGGTGTGTGGGTTGCCCAGGCGCTGCTCAAGGCACTGAACAACCCCGCGCCGCTGGGCACACTCGACGTTTCATTCTATCGCGATGATTTCAGCCAGAACGGCCTGCATCCTCAGGTGCGCCCTTCGGACCTGCCGTTCGAGATCGAAGGCCAGCATCTGGTGCTGATCGACGATGTGCTGATGAGCGGGCGCACCGTTCGCGCCGCCCTCAATGAACTGTTCGATTACGGCCGACCGGCCAGCGTCACGCTGGTCTGCCTGCTGGACCTGAACGCCGGTGAACTGCCGATCCGCCCGAACGTGGTCGGGGCGACTCTGGCACTGGCACCGAATGAACGCATCAAGCTGTCCGGCCCCGAGCCGTTGGCGCTCGAACTTCAAGACCTCTCCACCGCCCTTTAAGAGTCCATTGCGATGACGCCTCTCGACGCCAAGCGCCCGCTGCAGCTCAACCACCTGGGCCAGCTTCGCCATTTTCTGTCTCTGGACGGCTTGCCACGCGAGCTGCTCACCGAAATTCTCGACACCGCCGACTCGTTCCTTGAGGTCGGTGCTCGAGCGGTAAAGAAGGTCCCGCTGTTGCGCGGCAAGACGGTGTGCAATGTGTTCTTCGAGAACTCCACACGCACCCGGACCACCTTTGAACTGGCGGCCCAGCGGTTGTCGGCCGACGTAATCTCGCTGAACGTCTCGACCTCGTCCACCAGCAAGGGCGAAACGCTGTTCGATACCTTGCGCAACCTTGAGGCGATGGCCGCCGACATGTTCGTCGTGCGCCACGCAGACTCGGGTGCAGCGCACTTCATTGCCGAACATGTATGCCCGGACGTTGCGATCATTAACGGCGGCGACGGCCGCCATGCTCACCCGACTCAGGGCATGCTAGACATGCTGACCATCCGCCGGCACAAGGGCGGCTTCGAAAACCTGTCGGTGGCCATCGTCGGCGACATCCTGCACTCACGGGTTGCGCGCTCCAACATGCTCGCGCTTCAGGCGCTGGGCTGCCCGGACATCCGCGTGATCGGGCCGAAAACCCTGCTGCCGGTCGGCGTCGAACAGTACGGCGTCAAGGTCTATACCGACCTCAACGAAGGCTTGAAGGACGTTGACGTGGTCATCATGCTGCGCCTGCAACGCGAGCGCATGACCGGCGGCCTGCTGCCCAGCGAAGGCGAGTTCTATCGCCTCTTCGGCCTGACCACCGCACGCCTGGCCGCCGCGAAACCGGATGCGATTGTCATGCACCCCGGCCCGATCAACCGCGGGGTTGAAATCGAATCGGCGGTGGCCGACGGCGCGCATTCAGTCATTCTCAATCAAGTGACCTATGGTATTGCGATCCGCATGGCGGTGCTGTCCATGGCCATGAGCGGACAAAACGCACAACGCCAATTCGAACAGGAGAACGCCCAGTGAAGCTCAGCATCCTAGGCGCTCGCGTCATCGACCCGGTCAGCGGGCTGGATCAGATTACCGACCTGCACATCGAAGCAGGCAAGCTCACCGCTCTCGGTGCCGCACCGGCAGGGTTTGAGCCGACTCAGACCATCGACGCAGCCGGGCTGGTCGCCGCGCCCGGTCTGGTTGACCTCAACGTGTCCCTGCGCGAGCCGGGCTACAGCCGCAAAGGCAGCATCGCCAGCGAAACCCGTGCGGCGGTGGCAGGCGGTGTGACCAGCCTGTGCTGCCCGCCCCGTACCTGTCCGGTGCTCGACACCTCGGCGGTGGCCGAATTGATTCTGGACCGTGCCCGCGAAGCCGGTTTCAGCAAGGTGTTCCCTGTCGGAGCCCTCAGCAAGGGGCTGGAAGGCGAGCAACTGGCAGAGCTCATCGCGCTGCGCGACGCAGGTTGTGTCGCGTTCGGCAATGGCCTGAGCAGCTTCAGCAATACCCGTACGCTGTGCCGGGCACTGGAATATGCCGCCACCTTCGACCTGACGGTGATTTTCAATTCGCAGGATCGCGATCTGGCCGAAGGCGGTCTGGCGCACGAAGGCCCGACTGCCAGCTTTCTGGGCCTGGCGGGCATTCCCGAGACTGCCGAGACAGTGGCGTTGGCTCGCGACCTTTTGCTGGTCGAGCAAAGCGGTGTCCGCGCGCACTTCAGCCAGCTGACCAGCGCGCGTGGCGCAGCATTGATTGCTCAGGCGCAGGCGCGTGGTCTTCCAGTGACCGCGGATGTGGCGTTGTACCAGCTGATTCTGACTGACGAAGCGCTCATTGATTTCTCCAGCCTGTATCACGTCCAGCCGCCGCTGCGCACCCGCGCCGACCGCGACGGCCTGCGTGAAGCGGTGAAGAGCGGTGTCATTCAGGCGATTTCAAGCCATCACCAGCCGCATGAGCGCGATGCCAAGCTGGCACCGTTTGGTGCCACTGAACCGGGCATCAGCAGCGTGGAACTGCTGCTTCCGCTGGCGATGACGCTGGTGGACGATGGCCTGCTGGACCTGCCGACCCTTATTGCACGCCTGAGCAGCGGCCCCGCCGCCGCCTTGCGCCTGCCGGCCGGCAAGCTGAATGCCGGTTCACCTGCGGACATCGTGCTGTTCGACCCGGCGGCCTCGACGGTTGCAGGCGAAACCTGGCTGTCCAAAGGTGAGAACTGCCCTTTCATCGGCCACTGCCTGCCGGGCTCGGTACGCTACACACTGGTGGATGGACGGATCAGCTACAGTCGTTGAGGTACCACGCTCCGACCTACGGTGGACAAGGCTTGTGTAGGAGCGAACCGGGCGACGCTTTGCTTGTTCGCGAAGACGGTGTTTCAGTCGATGCATTCTCGGCGATCATAAAGACCCCTTCGCAAACAAGTTCGCTCCCACGCCCTGCGGGCAGAAGCCCGAATGATGGGGCTTTTGTAGGAGCGGACTTGTCCGCGAAGACAGTGTGTCAGTCGATGCATTCTCGGCGATCATAAAGCCCCCTTCGCAAACAAGTTCGCTCCCACGCCCTGCGGGCAGAGGCCCGAATGATGGGGCTTTTGTAGGAGCGGACTTGTCCGCGAAGACAGTGTGTCAGTCGATGTATTCTCAGCGATCATAAAGACCCCTTCGCAAACAAGTTCGCTCCCACGCCCTGCGGGCAGAAGCCCGAATGATGGGGCTTTTGTAGGAGCGGACTTGTCCGCGAAGACAGTGTGTCAGTCGATGCATTCTCGGCGATCATAAAGACCCCTTCGCGAACAAGTTCGCTCCCACGCCCTGCGGGCAGAGGCCCGAATGATGGGGCTTTTGTAGGAGCGGACTTGTCCGCGAAGACAGTGTGTCAGTCGATGCATTCTCGGCGATCATAAAGACCCCTTCGCGAACAAGTTCGCTCCCACGCCCTGCGGGCAGAAGCCCGAATGATGGGGCTCTTGTAGGAGCGGACTTGTCCGCGAAGACAGTGTGTCAGTCGATGCATTCTCGGCGATCATAAAGACCCCTTCGCGAACAAGTTCGCTCCCACGCCCTGCGGGCAGAGGCCCGAATGATGGGGCTTTTGTAGGAGCGGACTTGTCCGCGAAGACAGTGTGTCAGTCGATGCATTCTCGGCGATCATAAAGACCCCTTCGCAAACAAGTTCGCTCCCACGCCCTGCGGGCAGAGGCCCGAATGATGGGGCTCTTGTAGGAGCGGACTTGTCCGCGAAGACAGTGTGTCAGTCGATGCATTCTCGGCGATCATAAAGACCCCTTCGCAAACAAGTTCGCTCCCACGCCCTGCGGGCAGAAGCCCGAATGATGGGGCTTTTGTAGGAGCGGACTTGTCCGCGAAGACAGTGTGTCAGTCGATGCATTCTCGGCGATCATAAAGACCCCTTCGCGAACAAGTTCGCTCCCACGCCCTGCGGGCAGAAGCCCGAATGATGGGGCTCTTGTAGGAGCGGACTTGTCCGCGAAGACGGTGTTTCAGTCGATGCATTCTCGGCGATCATAAAGACCCCTTCGCAAACAAGTTCGCTCCCACGCCCTGCGGGCAGAAGCCCTGACGCTCTGCGTCCGCCTCTGAGCAAGCCTCACCCGCGCTGGGCGTTTTTCATCGAGATCTGGTCATTCATTGTCCAGAAGTCATACAGAATACCCACCAGAAACAGCCCGCCGGTAAACAGGTAGATGATCCCGGTAATCCACTTGCCCTGATACATGCGGTGTACGCCGAACAGGCCGAGGAAGGTCAGCAGCACCCACGCCACGCTGTAATCGGTGGAGCCAGGTGTAAAGCGCAGGTCAGCGTCACGGTCCATCGATGGAATCAGAAACAGGTCGATGAGCCAGCCGATACCAAACAGACCGAATGTGAAGAACCAGATGGTCCCGGTGACCGGCTTGCCATAGTAGAAGCGATGCGCGCCCAGAAACCCGAAAATCCACATCAGGTAACCCATGACCTTGCTGTGCGTGTCTGAACGATAGGCGTTCATTTTTGCCCTCTTTATGTTGATAGAAAAAAATACATAACAAATTTGTGACTTCGTTTCCCCTATCCGACGTATGGCACCTGAGGCATTTTTATGCCGCCAAGCCCTTGTCGTTAAAGGGATTAGCAAGAAAAAAGAAAGAGTCTGTCGCATAAAACGCAATGATGCCAGTGTGATGCGCTCGACAAATGGGGTCAGGTTTTCCGAAAAAGCTGTTATAAAGTTGCGCGCTGACCACTACGAGCCCTGCCGAATGCGTCCTTTTTTCAAGACATGGCTAACCATTTGCCTTTTTATGCCTCTGGCCGCCCACGCCACCAATCGTGAGCAACAACTTCCTGCGAGCTTCACGGGCTACACCGCCAAAAGTCATTCTTCACCGGCACTCGCGACTCGCAATGCACCCCAGGAAGCCACACCAGTATCCAGCCACCCCAAGAACTTTCGCGCTGCCAAGCCGCTCTCACGCAAGAATGCCAGCAAGACCACCTTGCAGGCCTCGGCCGCCGTCCCTGTCAAACAGGGCAACGCCGTCGTGAAACGAGCCTTGCAGGCTGTCGGAACGCCTTACCGCTGGGGCGGCACGACGCCCGGTAAAGGTCTGGACTGCAGCGGGCTGGTCAAATATGCCTACACGGATGTCCGTGAAGTCGACCTGCCGCGCACCTCCAATGCCATGGCCCAGGGTCATGGGCAGACAGTGGACCGCAAGGATCTGAAGCCGGGTGACCTGCTGTTCTTCAACATCAAGAGCCGCAACATCAATCACGTGGCCATCTATCTGGGCGACAACAAGTTCGTTCATGCGCCGCGTCGTGGCAAGGCTGTCACTGTCGATACGCTGAACAAACCTTACTGGAATAGCCACTACAAGATCGCCAAACGCGTTCTGCCCAAGCAGCCAGGGCAAATGCGCGTGGTTCAGCGCTGAGCCGATCCGGATCCGCACCTGAACCTGCCTTTGGAAACAGTATGAAAAAGGGGGCCTGAATTCGTTCAAGGCCCCCTTTTCATTCCTGCCACGCCTCCGCATCAGGACAGCATCAGAAATTGTCCGGCACCTTGGCCCGTTCCCTGGCGCTTTCGCGGGTGATCAGGCCCTTCTTCACCAGATCCGCCAGACACATATCCAGCGTCTGCATACCCACCGAACCACCGGTCTGGATCGATGAATACATCTGTGCCACCTTGTCCTCGCGAATCAGGTTACGGATCGCTGGGGTGCCCATCATGATTTCATGCGCTGCTACCCGTCCGCCGCCAACCTTCTTGAGCAGCGCCTGGGAGACGACTGCGTGCAGCGATTCGGAGAGCATTGAGCGAATCATCGATTTTTCCTGGGCCGGAAATACATCCACGATCCGGTCGATGGTCTTGGCCGCCGATGTGGTGTGCAGCGTGCCGAACACCAGATGGCCGGTTTCCGCAGCGGTCAGCGCCAGGCGGATGGTCTCCAGGTCGCGCATTTCACCGACCAGAATCACATCCGGATCTTCGCGCAAGGCCGAACGCAGTGCCTCCGAGAAGCCCAGCGTATCGCGGTGAACCTCACGCTGGTTGACCAGGCACTTCTTCGACTCGTGGACGAATTCGATCGGGTCCTCAATGGTCAGGATGTGGTGGTGCTTGTTGCAGTTGAGGTAGTCGATCATTGCCGCCAGGGTCGTCGACTTGCCTGATCCGGTTGGCCCGGTGACCAGAATCAGGCCACGCGCCACGTCGGTAATCTTGCGAAACACACTGCCCATCCCCAGGTCTTCCATGCTCAGGATTTTCGAGGGGATGGTCCGGAATACCGCGCCTGAACCGCGATTCTGGTTGAATGCGTTGACCCGAAAGCGCGCAACGCCCGGTACTTCAAACGAAAAGTCGGTCTCCAGGCGCTCTTCGAAATCCTGGCGCTGCTTGTCGTTCATGATGTCGTAGATCAGCGCCTTGACCTCCTTGGCGTCCAGCGGGGGCAGGTTGATACGCCGCACATCGCCGTCAACGCGGATCATCGGTGGCAGACCTGCAGAGAGGTGCAAGTCCGACGCGCCCTGTTTGGCACTGAAGGCCAGCAGCTCGGTAATATCCATACAGCTCCTCAATCACATAGAATGCCGCAGACTTTAGCCCTGCTGGCGCAAATCAATGTCCACGATAGCAGCGAACATTTCAACGCTCGAACAGCGAATTCGCGACGCAGCACTCGCTGCCCATCGCGAGCCGGCGTCCGTCGGCCTGCTGGCGGTGAGTAAGACCAAGCCCGCCAGTGACCTGCGTGAAGCTTACACTGCAGGCTTGCGCGACTTTGGCGAAAATTATTTACAGGAAGCGCTGGGCAAACAGCTCGAACTGAGCGACCTGCCCTTGTGCTGGCACTTCATCGGCCCCATTCAGTCGAACAAGACGCGCGCTATCGCCGAAAACTTCGCCTGGGTACATTCCGTGGACCGCCTGAAAATAGCTCAACGCCTGTCCGAGCAACGCCCCGAGGCGCTTGAACCTCTGAACATCTGCATTCAGGTGAACGTCAGTGGCGAAGCCAGCAAGTCAGGCTGCACAGCCCAGGACCTGCCTGCACTTGCCGCCGCCATCATCGCCCTGCCGCGACTGAAGCTGCGGGGCCTGATGGCCATCCCCGAGCCCACAGACGATCCTGCGGCGCAGGACGCCTCGTTCGCTGCGGTGCGTACGTTGCAGGAGCAGCTGAATCTGCCGCTCGACACCCTTTCCATGGGCATGAGCCACGACCTGGAAGCTGCCATTGCACAAGGCGCGACCTGGGTGCGTATCGGCACTGCTCTCTTCGGCGCCCGCGACTATGGCCAGCCCTAACCTTCCTCACAAGGACCCCTTCATGAGCAAGACTCGTATTGCCTTCGTCGGTGCCGGAAACATGGCCGCCAGCCTGATCGGCGGCCTGCGCGCCCAAGGTGTGGACGCAACATTGATCTGTGCCAGCGCGCCGGGCGCCGAAACCCGCGAACGCATCGCAAACGATCATGGCATCCAGGTATTTGCCGATAACATCGATGCGATCAAGGGCGCGGACGTCGTAGTGCTGGCGGTCAAGCCGCAGATGATGAAAAACGTCTGCCAGGCCTTGAAGTCCGGCCTCGAGCCTCACCAACTGATTGTTTCGGTTGCGGCCGGCATCACCTGCGCCAGCCTGACTCAATGGCTTGGCGATCAGCCGGTCGTGCGCTGCATGCCCAATACGCCCTCATTGCTGCGTCAGGGTGCCAGTGGGCTGTACGCGACCGACAAGGTCACGGCCGAACAGCGCGAGCAGGCCGAGCATCTTCTGTCGGCCGTCGGGGTGGCTGTATGGGTCGAGCAGGAGAAACACATGGACGCCGTGACGGCGGTATCCGGCAGTGGTCCTGCGTATTTCTTCTTGATGATGGAAGCGATGACGGCGGCAGGCGTGAAACTGGGCCTGCCGGAGGACATTGCCAAAAAGCTTACCCTGCAAACCGCACTGGGCTCAGCCCTGATCGCGACTGGCAGTGATGTGGATGCGGGCGAACTGCGTCGTCGCGTTGCCTCACCGGGCGGGACGACCGAGGCGGCAATCAGGGCGTTTCAGGCGGGCGGCTTCGAAGCACTGGTGGAAACGGCACTGAGCGCCGCAGACCATCGTGCAGCCGAACTGGCTGAGCAACTAGGCAAATAATTTTCGGGTTTTCTGGAGCAGATCGATGATCGGATTGAACACCGCTGCAATTTACGTCCTGCAGACGCTCGGCAGTCTTTACCTGCTGATCGTGCTGTTGCGCTTTGTGCTGCAACTGGTGCGGGCCAACTTCTACAACCCGCTGTGCCAGTTCATCGTGCGCGCCACCCAGCCGCTGCTCAAGCCGCTGCGACGCATCATTCCCAGTCTGTTCGGTCTGGACATGTCGTCGCTGGTGCTGGCGATCATCGTGCAGATGATCCTGATGGCCCTGACCCTGCTGCTGATGTTCGGCACTACGGGCGACCCGCTGCACCTCCTGCTCTGGTCGATCATCGGCGTAACGGCACTGTTCCTGAAGATATTCTTCTTTGCCCTGATCATCAGCGTGATTCTGTCGTGGGTAGCACCGGGCAGCAGCAATCCCGGCGCAGAGCTGGTCAACCAGATCTGCGAACCGGCACTGGCCCCTTTCCGCAGGATCGTGCCGAACCTGGGTGGGCTGGACATCTCGCCGATCCTCGCGTTTCTGGTACTCAAGCTGCTGGACATGCTGGTCATCAACAACCTCGCCGCCATGAGCGCCATGCCGGATGTACTGCGGTTGCTGATGTAAGCATTCCCGCGCCCACCGGAGCGTGAGGAACGATCACCCTGTAACTATCGTGCCCACGCTCCGCGTGGGCATGCATTTCTGGACGCTCTGCGTCCGATCCTGATCGTGCAGAGCGGCGCAGATCTGTGACGCGGAGCGTCACCCAAAGCATTCCAGCGCTGGAGCGCGAGGAGCGATAGTTCTGTAACTATCGTGCCGTTGATTTACGCCTCACAACATCCCTTATTGCCGCTGCACCCCGCGGTCTTTAGACTTACGCCTCATTCACGCGAGAGCAGGGTCGATGCCCACGGTATTCCCCCACGATTCTGTCGGACTGGTCACACCGCAAACGGCGCATTTCAGCGAGCCTCTGGCGCTGGCATGCGGTCGTTCGTTGCCAGCCTATGACCTTATTTACGAAACCTACGGTCAACTCAACGCCGCACGCAGCAACGCTGTGCTGATCTGCCACGCGCTGTCCGGCCATCACCATGCCGCAGGCTTTCACAGCGCCGATGACCGCAAACCCGGCTGGTGGGACAGTTGCATCGGCCCTGGCAAGCCGATTGACACCAACAGGTTCTTCGTCGTCAGCCTCAACAATCTGGGCGGCTGCAACGGCTCGACCGGCCCGAGCAGCATTGATCCGGACACCGGCAAGCCATTTGGTGCCAATTTCCCGGTCGTAACCGTCGAAGATTGGGTCAACAGTCAGGCGCGGCTGGCCGATCTGCTGGGTATCGATACGTGGGCCGCAGTGATTGGCGGCAGCCTGGGTGGCATGCAGGCACTGCAATGGACCATCAGCTATCCGGACCGTGTGCGCCATTGTCTGGCAATCGCCTCTGCGCCCAAGCTGTCGGCACAGAATATTGCGTTCAATGAAGTCGCCCGCCAGGCGATCCTCACCGATCCGGAATTCCACGGCGGTTCGTTCCAGGAACGCGGCGTGATCCCCAAACGCGGCCTGATGCTGGCGCGCATGGTCGGGCACATCACGTACCTGTCGGATGACTCGATGGGCGAAAAATTCGGCCGTGGCCTGAAGAGCGAAAAACTCAATTACGATTTCCACAGCGTCGAGTTTCAGGTGGAAAGTTATCTGCGCTATCAGGGTGAAGAGTTTTCCGGCCGTTTCGACGCCAATACCTACCTGTTGATGACAAAAGCGCTGGACTACTTCGACCCCGCCGCCAACTTCAACGATGATCTGGCCAAGACGTTTGCCAACGCCACCGCCCGATTCTGCGTGATGTCGTTCACCACCGACTGGCGCTTCTCGCCGGCGCGCTCGCGCGAACTGGTGGACGCGCTGATGGCGGCGCGCAAGGACGTCTGCTACCTGGAAATCGACGCACCTCAAGGCCATGACGCCTTTCTGATCCCGATTCCGCGCTACCTGCAGGCTTTCGGTAATTACATGAACCGAATTTCGTTGTGAGGACGTCATGAGAGCCGATCTGGAAATCATCCAGGAATGGATCCCCGCAGGCAGCCGCGTGCTCGACCTGGGTTGTGGCGACGGCGAATTGCTGACCTGGCTGCGTGATCACAAGCAAGTCACCGGCTACGGTCTGGAAAACGACGCGGCCAATATTGCCGAGTGTGTCGCCAAGGGTATCAACGTCATCGAACAGGACCTCGACAAGGGGCTGGGCAACTTTGCCAGCAACAGCTTCGATGTCGTGGTCATGACCCAGGCCCTGCAAGCGGTGCACTACCCGGACCGGATTCTCGACGAGATGCTGCGCGTCGGCCGCCAATGCATCATCACCTTCCCGAACTTCGGCCATTGGCGCTGCCGCTGGTATCTGGCGAGCAAGGGGCGCATGCCGGTCTCCGAGTTCCTGCCGTACACCTGGTACAACACACCGAACATTCACTTCTGCACCTTTGGCGACTTTGAAGAACTGTGCCGTGAGCGGGACGCCCAGGTGCTCGACAGGCTGGCGGTCGATCAACAGCACCGTCACGGCTGGGCCAGCAAGCTCTGGCCCAATCTGCTGGGCGAGATAGGCATTTATCGCGTCACCAGTCCAGGGCTGACGGACCACAAGATTGCCGTTTAACCGAACGTTTTCAGGCACCACGACAGGCCAACCATGAACCTTGCACAACTCGTACTGGCCAGCCACAACGGCGGCAAACTCAAAGAACTCCAGGCCATGCTCGGCGGCAGCGTGACGTTGCGCTCGGTCAGCGAGTTCAGCCTGGTAGAGCCGGAAGAAACCGGCCTGTCGTTCGTCGAGAACGCGATCCTCAAGGCACGCAACGCCGCACGCCTTTCGGGTCTGCCTGCGCTGGCCGACGACTCAGGACTGGCGGTGGACTACCTCGGCGGTGCGCCGGGCATCTATTCCGCACGCTACGCCGACGGCCAGGGCGATGCTGCCAACAATGCCAAGCTGCTGGAGGCGCTGAAAGATGTGCCGGACGAGCAGCGTGGCGCGCAGTTCGTTTGTGTACTGGCGCTGGTAAGGCACGCCAACGATCCGCTGCCGATCCTCTGTGAAGGCTTGTGGCACGGACGTATCCTGCACTCAGCCAGCGGCGAACACGGTTTTGGCTACGATCCGCTGTTCTGGGTGCCGGAGCGTAACTGCTCCAGCGCCGAACTCGGCCCGAGCGAGAAAAACCAGCTCAGCCATCGCGCCCGCGCTATGGTCCTGTTGCGTCAACGCCTGGGTTTGCAATGACCCACGATTCGCCTGCGCAACCGCTGTTTCTCGGCGAGAGCGGTTTCTCGTCAGAGATGCCACGCGCTGCACTGCCGCACCTGCCACCACTGTCGCTGTACATCCACATTCCGTGGTGCGTGCGCAAATGCCCGTACTGCGACTTCAATTCGCACACCGCAAGCCCCGTATTGCCGGAACAGGAATACGTCGACGCCCTGCTCGCCGATCTGGACCTTGACCTGCCGCACGTCTACGGCCGCGAGCTGCAATCGATCTTCTTTGGCGGCGGCACGCCGAGCCTGTTCAGCGCCGACGCTTTGGGTCGCCTGCTCCAAGGTGTGGAACAACGCATTCGCTTCGCCAGCGATATCGAGATCACGCTGGAAGCCAACCCCGGCACCTTCGAGCAAGCCAAGTTCAGCGCCTATCGCCGTCTGGGGATCAATCGGCTGTCCATCGGCATTCAGAGCTTTCAGGCATCCAAACTCAAGGCACTGGGGCGGACTCACAACGGTGACGAAGCGATTCGCGCCGCCGACATGGCGCGCCAGGCCGGTTTCGACAACTTCAACCTGGACCTGATGCACGGTCTGCCGGACCAATCACAGGATGAGGCGCTGGATGATCTGCGTCAGGCCATTGCCCTCGCACCGACTCATCTGTCCTGGTATCAACTGACCCTGGAACCCAATACGGTGTTCTGGAATCAGCCACCGGTGCTGCCGGAAGACGACATTCTCTGGGACATTCAGGAAACCGGACAGCAGTTGCTGGCCACTCAGGGTTACGCGCAGTACGAAGTGTCGGCTTATGCGCAACCCGGAAAACCGGCGCGGCATAACCTCAACTATTGGGCGTTCGGTGATTTCATCGGCATCGGTGCAGGCGCACACGGCAAGCTGAGCCATCCGGACGGACGCATTATTCGCACCTGGAAGACCCGGCTGCCCAAGGATTACCTGAACCCGGACAAGCCGTTTCAGGCCGGTTCAAAGCTGTTGCCGCTGGACGAATTGCCGTTTGAATTCTTGATGAATGCATTGCGACTGACAAATGGTGTGGACGCTGCGTTATTTCGGGAAAGGACGGGTCTAAGCCTCGATTCGCTCGCCGAGGCACGCCGTCAGGCCGAACGAAAGGGTCTGCTGCATAAGGATCCGAGCCGTCTGATCGCCACGCCACAAGGCCAGTTGTTCCTCAATGACCTGCTGCAATACTTTCTGATCTAAGGACCCTGCATGGATTTCGTACTCGATCTGCTCGCCACCGTTTCGCGCTGGAGTCGCAGCAATCTTTCGGAAATCGCCCTGGCACTGGTGGGCTGCCTGCTGGTGCTGTTCGGCTCGGACATAAAAGGCTGGCTGGAACAGCGCATCAGCGGCATTACAGGCGCCTTGCGCATCCCGCTCATCGCCCTGCTGTGCGCCGTCGGCAGCGGCGCGGCACTGATCTACGCCACACCGTGGGTCGTGCGCGGCCTCAGCCAGTTCAACAACTACAGCCTGGCACCGGTGCTGTTGGTGGTGCTGGTGTTGATCGGGGTGATTGCGGACCGCAAGTAAGCGCTCCTTTTCGGTCGCCTGCGTTAAATCAGCGGCCAACAAAAAGCCCGGCATCTCTGCCGGGCTTTTTGGTTTTTACGGTGCAGATCAAGGCACCAGCTTGTCCAGCAGAGCCTTGTCGCGCACAGCACCCTTGTCGGCACTGGTTGCCAGCAGAGCATAGGCCTTGAGCGCGGTGGTCACTTTGCGTGGACGCGACTCGACCGGCTTCCAGCCTTTCTTGTCCTGTTCGGCACGACGCTCGGCCATTTCCGCATCGTCGATCAGCAGGTTGATCGAGCGATTCGGGATGTCGATCAGCACTTTGTCGCCATCGCGGACCAGACCAATCGCACCACCCGCCGCTGCTTCCGGCGAGGCGTGGCCGATGGACAGCCCGGATGTACCGCCAGAAAAGCGACCGTCGGTGAGCAGTGCGCAATCCTTGCCCAGCCCTTTGGACTTCAGGTACGAGGTCGGGTAGAGCATTTCCTGCATGCCCGGACCGCCTTTGGGGCCTTCGTAACGGATGATCACGATGTCGCCCGCCTTCACCTCGTCAGCCAGAATCCCGCGCACGGCGCTGTCCTGGCTTTCGAAGATCTTGGCGTTGCCTTCGAAGACGTGGATCGACTCGTCGACACCGGCGGTTTTCACCACGCATCCATCGAGCGCGATGTTGCCGTACAACACCGCCAGGCCACCTTCTTGCGAATAGGCGTGCTGAACGCTGCGGATGCAGCCGTTTTCGCGGTCGTCATCCAGGCTGTCCCAGCGGGTCGACTGGCTGAACGCAGTTTGCGTCGGGATGCCCGCCGGGCCTGCCTTGAAGAAGGTGTGCACGGCTTCGTCGTCAGTCTGGGTGATGTCCCATTTGGCAATGCCTTCGGCCAGCGTCCTGCTGTGTACCGTCGGCAGGTCGGTGTGCAGCAGACCACCACGGGCCAGCTCGCCGAGGATGCTGAAAATCCCGCCGGCACGGTGCACGTCTTCCATGTGGTACTTCTGGATGTTCGGCGCGACCTTGCACAACTGCGGCACCTTGCGCGACAGACGGTCGATGTGGCGCAGGTCGAAATCGATCTCGGCTTCCTGAGCCGCTGCCAGCAAGTGCAGGATGGTGTTGGTCGAACCGCCCATGGCGATATCCAGCGTCATGGCGTTTTCGAACGCCTTGAAGTTGGCGATGTTGCGCGGCAACACCGAGTCATCGTTTTCCTTGTAGTACTGGCGGCACAGATCAACGATGGTCCGGCCAGCCTGCAGGAACAGTTGCTCGCGGTCGCTGTGGGTGGCGAGCGCAGAACCGTTGCCCGGCAACGCCAGGCCCAGCGCTTCGGTCAGGCAATTCATCGAGTTGGCAGTGAACATGCCGGAACACGAACCACAGGTCGGGCAGGCGCTGCGCTCGTACTCCGCGACTTTTTCGTCGCTGGCAGTCGAATCGGCAGCGATGACCATCGCGTCGACCAGATCCAGGCCGTGACTGGCCAGTTTGGTCTTGCCTGCTTCCATCGGCCCGCCAGAGACGAAAATCACCGGAATGTTCAGGCGCAACGACGCCATCAGCATGCCGGGGGTGATCTTGTCGCAGTTGGAAATACACACGATGGCGTCGGCGCAATGCGCGTTGACCATGTATTCGACGGAGTCGGCGATGATCTCGCGGCTTGGCAGCGAATACAGCATGCCGTCGTGACCCATGGCGATGCCGTCATCGACCGCAATGGTGTTGAATTCCTTGGCCACGCCACCGGCGCGTTCGACTTCACGAGCGACCAGCTGGCCCATGTCCTTGAGGTGGACATGGCCGGGTACGAACTGGGTGAAGGAGTTGGCGATGGCGATGATCGGTTTCTTGAAATCTTCGTCCTTCATGCCCGTGGCGCGCCAAAGGGCACGGGCGCCGGCCATGTTGCGGCCGTGGGTGGAGGTTTTCGAGCGGTAATCAGGCATTGGAGCACTCCGGCAAAAATAAGGCTGATCAGGAAGGGAGTGAGCTTCTATTGACGTCGCAGGCGAGCGGCAGTGACCGCAGGCAGCGAAGAAACCGAACACCACGGGATCACCGTGTACTCGGCCTGAGCTCATAAACCCGCCGGGGGATGACTGGCGATGAATAGCGCCGATTCTACACCGCCGGGTCGTTTGGTGGGGTCCGAATATCGCTATCGGTGCTGCGCCGCAAATCCCGATGGACAAAATGCTATCAGGCCATTTATCTTCTCGGCAGGCCGCCTCATGTGGCCACGTCGCTCGGACGGTTCCGGGCGCTTACGTACGCGAGATACTCATGGCAGACCAAGGTTCGCCGCGCCGCTTTGCGCGCATCGATCGACTCCCCCCTTATGTATTCAACATCACCGCCGAGCTGAAAATGGCTGCGCGCCGCCGTGGTGAGGACATTATCGACCTGAGCATGGGCAACCCCGACGGGGCCACACCGCCCCACATCGTCGAAAAACTGGTGACCGTGGCCCAGCGCGAAGACACTCACGGTTACTCCACCTCACGCGGTATTCCACGCCTGCGCCGGGCTATTTCCAACTGGTACAAGAAGCGCTACGAGGTCGATATCGACCCCGAAAGCGAAGCCATCGTCACCATCGGCTCCAAGGAAGGCCTGGCGCACCTGATGCTCGCCACGCTGGATCAGGGCGACACGGTGCTGGTGCCCAACCCCAGTTATCCGATCCACATCTACGGTGCCGTGATTGCCGGCGCCCAGGTAAGGTCGGTGCCGCTGGTGCCCGGTGTGGACTTCTTCGCCGAACTGGAGAAGGCCATTCGCGGCTCGATTCCCAAGCCGAAGATGATGATCCTGGGCTTCCCGTCCAACCCGACCGCGCAGTGCGTAGAGCTGGATTTCTTCGAGCGCGTTGTCGCGCTGGCCAAACAGTATGACGTGCTGGTGGTCCACGATCTGGCCTACGCCGACATCGTTTACGATGGCTGGAAAGCCCCGTCGATCATGCAGGTGCCTGGCGCAAAGGACATTGCCGTCGAGTTCTTTACGCTGTCCAAGAGCTACAACATGGCTGGCTGGCGAATCGGCTTCATGGTTGGCAATCCCGAGCTGGTGAGCGCGCTGGCGCGGATCAAGAGTTACCACGACTACGGCACCTTCACACCGCTGCAGGTGGCGGCCATTGCGGCACTGGAAGGTGATCAGCAGTGTGTGCTCGACATCGCCGAGCAGTATCGTCAGCGCCGTAACGTACTGGTCAAAGGTCTGCACGAACTGGGCTGGATGGTCGAAAACCCGAAAGCCTCCATGTACGTCTGGGCAAAGATTCCCGAGGCCTACGCGCACCTGGGCTCACTTGAGTTCGCCAAGAAGCTGCTGGCCGAAGCCAAGGTCTGCGTCTCGCCGGGCATCGGTTTCGGTGAGTATGGCGACGATCACGTGCGCTTCGCCCTGATCGAGAATCAGGACCGTATCCGCCAGGCCGTACGCGGGATCCGCAGCATGTTCAGGGCCGACGACAAACTCAAGTCCTGAGTTCGCCCCAGCAACACAATGCGTGCAAGGCCATGCCTGCTGACTGAATACGGTCGGCAGGCATGGACCTTGCGAGCGTTTCCCCGCGCCCCGCCTGACCGACAGTCGCCTCGACAATTTTTCCTTACTGCAAATGGCCGCGGACCGGTATGATCGCGCGCCCCGATACACCCGGAATTCTGAAATAAAATGAAACCCACCTTGATCGCCGCCGCAGAACTCGATCGCATCGACACCTGGGCCAAATACTCCAGCCACATGTGCGGGGGCTGCGTGTCCAGTTGCTGCACGCTGCCGGTAGAAGTGAAGATCAAGGACCTGATCCGCATCGGCATCGTCGATGAGTTCGAACGCGGCGACCCGGCCAAGAACATCGCCAAGCGTTTGCAGAAGGAAGGCATCGTCGAGCGTTACAACCAGAAGTCGGAAATCTTCACGTTGCAGCGCATGAGTAACAACGACTGCCTGTATCTGGACCGTAAAAGCCGCTTGTGCACCATCTATGACAAACGCCCGGACACCTGCCGCAACCACCCGAAAATCGGGCCGCGCCCAGGTTACTGCGCGTACAAGCCCAAAGAAGTCGTGCGTCAGGAAAGCGGTTCGCTGAGGAACGCCACCAGCGCGCCAGTGCCGAAATTCTGACCCGTGAAGGGCGGCACCAGCGCCGACTGCCAACGCACCTCAATCAAGCCCCGGTCAGGGGCTTTTTTGTGCGCGATGGAAAAAGCCTATCGATGTTAATTTTTGTGAAAAATAAAAATACTTCACATTATTTACTCATTGATTCACTATCCGATTCACAGATCAGAACAATAACGCTCGAATGCCAGCTTCACAGGCATCGGCACTGACGTTGAGGATTACTGCATGACCGGCAAAAATGTTGGCGTTATCGGCTTGGGTGCAATGGGTCTGGGCATTGCCCGCTCGCTGCTGCGCAGCGGCTTCAAGGTGCACGCCTGCGATGTGCGCACCAGCGTGACCGAAGCATTCGCTCAGGAAGGTGGCATTGCCTGTGATTCTCCGGCCAGCATGGCCGCTGCCTGCGATGTGATCATCACTGTCGTGGTTAACGCCGAGCAGACCGAAACCGTCCTGTTTGGCGAAAACGGTGCCATTGCCGCGTTGCGCCCGGGCAGCCTGGTCATCGGTTGCGCCACCGTCGCGCCAACCTTTGCGGTCGAACTCGGCGAGCGCCTGGCGGCACAGAACCTGCTGTACCTCGACGCGCCGATCTCCGGTGGCGCAGCCAAGGCCGCTGCCGGTCAGATGACCATGATGACCTCCGGTCCGGCTGAGTCCTACGCCAAGGCAGAAGCCATTCTCGACGGCATGGCCGGCAAGGTGTACCGCCTGGGCGACGTCCACGGGCTGGGCTCGAAAGTCAAAATCATCAATCAGTTGCTCGCCGGCGTGCACATCGCGGCCAGCGCCGAAGCCATGGCGCTGGGTCTGCGCGAAGGCGTCGACGCTGACGCGTTGTACGAAGTGATCACCAACAGTGCCGGTAATTCGTGGATGTTCGAAAACCGCGTGCCGCACATTCTCAATGCCGATTACACCCCGCTGTCGGCTGTGGATATCTTCGTCAAGGACCTTGGGCTGGTGCTGGATACCGCACGCAGCAGCAAATTCCCGCTGCCGTTGTCGGCCACTGCGCATCAAATGTTCATGCAGGCGTCCAGCGCCGGTTTCGGCCGCGAGGATGACTCGGCCGTGATCAAGATTTTCCCGGGCATCGAATTGCCGAAAGCCAAGCCAGAAAAAGCCTGAGGAGCGATTGATGAGCCTGAATAACGCTCGCCCGTTGCTGGGCTGTATTGCCGATGATTTCACCGGCGCGACCGACCTGGCCAATATGCTGGTGCGCGGCGGTATGCGCACTGTACAGAGCATTGGCATCCCCGGAGCCGAAATGGCAGCGGGTCTGGACGCGGACGCGATTGTCATCGCCCTGAAATCCCGCACCACACCAAGCGCCGAGGCGGTGGCTGAGTCCCTCGCGGCACTGGAGTGGCTGCGCGAGCGCGGTTGCGAGCAGATCTTCTTCAAATACTGCTCGACCTTCGACTCCACGGCGGCGGGCAACATCGGCCAGGTCAGCGAAGCACTGCTGCAACAACTGGGCAGTGACTTTACCCTCGCCTGCCCGGCCTTTCCGGAAAACGGCCGTACGATTTTCCGGGGTCACCTGTTCGTACAGGACCAGTTGCTCAGCGAGTCCGGCATGCAGAACCACCCGCTGACACCAATGACCGACGCCAATCTGGTGCGTGTACTGCAAGCGCAGACCACCGGCAAGGTTGGCCTGTTGCGCTACGACACAGTCGCCAGCGGCGTGGACAGCGTGCGCAGCAAGATAGCCGAACTGCGTGCCGAAGGCGTGAGCATGGCGATTGCCGACGCCCTGTCGGATGCGGATTTGTACACCCTGGGCGAAGCCTGTGCCGACCTGCCGCTGCTGACCGGTGGCTCGGGTCTGGCGCTGGGCCTGCCGAGCAATTTCCGCAAAGCGGGCAAGCTGCGTGACATCGACGCTGCCAGACAGATCGTCATCGGTGGCGGTGAGGTGGTTCTGGCCGGCAGCGCATCGGTTGCCACCAACGGTCAGGTTGCGGCCTGGCTGGAAGCGGATCGACCTGCGCTGCGCATCAATCCGCTGGAGCTGGCCGCAGGCAAGCCGGTGGTCGAGCAGGCGCTGGCGTTTGCCCGAGATGCCGGGCAGACCGTGTTGATCTACGCCACCAGCACCCCGGAAGAAGTCAAAGCCGTGCAGAAAGAACTGGGCGTTGAGCGCTCCGGCGCGATGGTCGAGGCCGCACTCGGCGAAATCGCCAAGGGGCTGCTGGACGCCGGCGTACGCCGCTTCGTGGTCGCCGGTGGCGAAACCTCCGGAGCCGTGGTTCAGGCGCTGGGCGTGCAATTGCTGCAGATCGGCGCACAGATCGATCCGGGTGTTCCGGCCACCGTCAGCAGCGGCGCGCAACCGCTGGCACTGGCACTCAAATCCGGCAATTTCGGCGCTCGCGACTTCTTCGCCAAGGCCCTCAAGCAATTGGCGGGGGCAGCCTGATGATCGATGAAAACGCCCTGCGTCAGGAAATCTGCGACGTCGGCCGGCTGCTGTATGGCCGCGGCTACACGGTGGGCAGCGCAGGCAACATCAGTGCACGGCTCGACGATGGCTGGCTGATCACCCCGACCGATGCCTGCCTGGGCCGTATGGACCCGACAGAGATTGCCAAGGTCAATCTTGCCGGTGAATGGGTATCGGGCAGCAAGCCCTCCAAGACCCTGGCCCTGCACCGCGAAGTCTATGACCGCAACCCACAGGTCGGCGGCGTGGTGCATACCCACTCGACCCATCTGGTTGCTCTGACGCTGGCAGGCGTGTGGCGTGAAGACGACATTCTGCCGCCACTGACGCCCTATCAGGTCATGAAGGTCGGGCACATCCCGCTGATCGGCTATCAGCGTCCAGGCTCGCCGAAAGTCGCCGAGCGCGTGGCCGAACTGGCCAACAGCGTGCGCGGCGTGATGCTCGAACGGCTCGGTCCGGTGGTCTGGGAGAGCTCGGTGGCCAAGGCTTGCTATGCCCTGGAGGAGCTGGAGGAAACCGCCCGGTTATGGCTGATGAGCAACCCTAAACCTGCGCCGCTGGACCCGGCGGCGCTTGAGGAACTGCGTCAGGTGTTCGGCGCGAAGTGGTAACGGACACACATTGATCGAGGGGCGCACTGCGCCTCTCGGCCGAAAAACAATAACAACAGGAATCGAGAGCATGACTCACCCCTATCCCGCTGTTTCGTTGTCAGTCTTTATCACCATTGACCGGAGTGCACGGGCATGACGCCGCTCATGTTGATGGTTGTGGCCGGTGCGGGCATCGCACTGCTGTTGTTTCTGGTGCTCAAGTATAAATTCCAGCCCTTTGTTGCCCTGATGCTGGTCAGCATCATCGTGGCGCTGATCGCAGGTGTTAAACCGGCCGACCTGGTTGCCACCATTGAAGGCGGCATGGGCAAGACGCTCGGCCATATCGCGATCATCATCGCCCTGGGCGCGATGATCGGACGCATCATCGAGCTGTCGGGCGGCGCAGAAGCGCTGGCCCGGACCCTGATCAACCGCTTCGGCAACAAGCGCACGCCGCTGGCGCTGACCGTTGCAGGCTTCATGGTCGGCATCCCGGTGTTCTTCGAAGTCGGCGTGATCATCCTTATGCCCCTGGCGTATGGCGTGGCCCGTGCGGCGCGCAAGCCGTTGCTGATTTTCGCCCTGCCGATGTGCGCCGCACTGCTGGCAGTGCATGCGTTTCTGCCGCCTCACCCAGGCGCAGTCGCCGCGGCCAGTCAGCTGGGAGCGGATCTGGGCCGAGTGCTGATGCTGGGTATTCCGATCGTGGCGGTATTGTGCGCAATCGGTTACTTCGTGGCAGGCCGCATGACCCGCAAGACCTACCCGATGACGGATGACATCCGCGCCGAAGTCTATGGTCCGCACATCACCAATGAAGACCTGGAAGCCTGGGCACGCAATGATTACTCCGGCGTGCGCGAGGCCACCGAAACCAGAACAATGGGCCTCGAAGAGAGCGCCAGCAGCCTGGCGGGCAAACTGCCGCCAGCGCCTGCACCCGGCTTCGGGCTGATCATCGCCCTGATTCTGCTGCCGATCGTGCTGATTCTGCTGGGAACCCTGGCCACCACCCTGCTGCCAGCAACGTCAACGTTGCGTGCCGTGCTGACCGTTCTCGGTGCACCCTTGGTTGCGCTGTTGATCGATACCTTGCTCTGCGCCTGGCTGCTGGGTTCGCGTCGCGGCTGGAGCCGTACTCAGGTGTCTGACGTGATCGGCTCGGCATTGCCGGGTGTGGCGATGGTCATCCTGATTGCCGGTGCCGGTGGGGTATTCGGCAAGGTGCTGGTCGATACCGGTATTGGTGCAGTGGTGTCCGAGGCACTGCGCAACACCGGTCTGCCGGTGCTGGCGCTGGGCTTCCTGCTAACGCTGTTGCTGCGTGCGGTTCAGGGCTCGACCACCGTAGCGCTGGTGACCACTGCCGGTATTCTCAGCCCGTTGATCGCCACGCTGGACCTGAGCGCCAATCACCTGGCCCTGCTGTGCCTGGCAATGGGCGGCGGCGGTCTGGCCATGTCGCACATCAACGATGCCGGCTACTGGATGTTCACCAAGCTGGCGGGCCTCAATGTCGCCGACGGCTTGCGCACCTGGACCGTACTGGTCACGCTGCTCGGCACGCTGGGCTTCGTGATCACCCTGCTGCTTTGGCCATTCGTCTGACCCTTTGAAGACTGGAGTTAACATGCCTCGTTTTGCCGCCAACCTCAGCATGCTGTATCCGCAGCATGATTTTCTTGAGCGCTTCGCCGCAGCCGCTGCCGATGGTTTCGGCGCGGTCGAGTACCTGTTCCCTTATGCCTACAGCCCTCAGGAACTCAAACAGCGACTGAGCGATAACGGTCTGGTGCAGGCGCTGTTCAATGCCCCGCCGGGTGACTGGGATGCGTGCGAGCGAGGCATCGCCACGTTGCCGGGCCGTGAAGCGGAGTTTCGCAGCGGTATCGAGCAGGCGCTGGAATATGCGCAGGTGCTGGGCAATGACCGCGTGCATGTCATGGCTGGTCTACTGCCGAGCGAAAGCCTGCGTGAACGTCATCAGGCGGTCTATCTGGAAAACCTGGCGTTCGCGGCTGAGCAGGCCAGGTCTGTAGGCGTCACCATCCTGATCGAGCCGATCAACACCCGTGACATGCCGGGCTTTTTCCTCAACCGCCAGGATCAGGCACAGGAAATCTGCAGGCTGGTGGGCGCTGACAACCTGAAGGTGCAGTTCGACTGCTACCACTGCCAGATCGTCGAGGGCGACCTGACCACCAAGCTGCGCCGGGATTTTGCAGGCATTGGGCATATCCAGATCGCAGGCGTACCGGATCGTAATGAACCGGATCTGGGCGAACTGAACTACCAACACCTGTTCGACGTTATTGACGAACTGGGCTACACAGGCTGGGTTGGCTGCGAATACCGCCCCAAAGGCGACACCAGCGAAGGGTTGTCGTGGTTGCGGGCGTTGCAGGCGAAGGGCTGAACCCAGCGGCATGGAAGACGCGGAGCGTTGTGAACGGCATTACCACGGAGCGTGAGTAATCTGAACCATCGTGCGACGCTCCGCGGCGGCATGCCGTTCTGGACGCTCTGCGTCCGATCCTGACTGTGTAGTGCGGCGCAGATTTGTGACGCAGAGCGTCACCCAAGGCATTCCCACGCTGGAGCGTGAGGAACGATAATCTCAACTATCGTACCCATGCTCTGCGCCCGGTTTTAAGAGATTGGAAACATCAATCGTCTACGTCGAACTGGTCCTTTATATAGCGGATTTCAGTACGACCATGCGGCACGGGCTGGCCGTCTTCGTCGAGGTTGACGAAGACGATCTTCTCGACCGTCAGAATGCTTTTGCGGGTGATCTTGTTGCGCACCTGGCACTTGAGTGTGATCGAGGTGCGGCCGAATTCTGTAGCGGTGATGCCCAGTTCGATGATGTCGCCCTGACGCGACGCACTGACGAAATTGATTTCCGATATGTACTTGGTCACCACCCGCTGATTACCCAGCTGGACAATCGCGTAGATCGCAGCCTCTTCGTCGATCCAGCGCAGCAGGCTACCGCCGAACAACGTGCCGTTGGGGTTGAGGTCTTCGGGCTTTACCCACTTGCGGGTGTGGAAATTCATGGTCATTCCTGAGCGTCTGGCCGATAGAGACCAGCATGATGGCAGAGCCAGCGGCCCGCGCCCATGCCTGCGTCATAACGACTATGCATCGACCCGATTACAGGCCAATGGCAATTGTGTGGCCTTTAAACCGACAGAAAGCCTTGGGAAGAATCGCGAGCGCCGCTATACTGCCAAACGTTTCAAAACGGTCATCTACGCTTGATACCGTTCCCGCCACCTGTCCGAGGGGCGCTGCAGCAGGTTTTCCCTGTCAGGCTCGGATGGGGCGTTGTTTGCCAGGACGATCCCGACCGGCAAACCTTAAACGCACAACGGCGCCCATTCGCATTTTTATGGAATGGAGACTCTCAATGAGTGCTGTAATCACGCCCGCAGAATTCAACGACTACAAGGTTGCCGATATTTCACTGGCTGCCTGGGGTCGTCGCGAAACCATCATTGCCGAATCCGAAATGCCTGCCCTGATGGGCCTGCGCCGCAAGTACGCCGGTGAGCAGCCGCTCAAAGGCGCGAAAATTCTCGGCTGCATCCACATGACCATTCAGACCGCCGTGCTGATCGAAACCCTGGTTGCGCTGGGTGCCGAAGTTCGCTGGTCGTCGTGCAACATCTTCTCCACCCAGGACCAGGCTGCTGCGGCCATCGCCGCTGCGGGCATTCCTGTGTTCGCCTGGAAAGGCGAAACCGAAGAGGAATACGAGTGGTGCATCGAGCAGACCATCCTCAAGGATGGCCAGCCATGGGACGCCAATATGATCCTCGACGACGGCGGCGACCTGACCGAGATCATCCACAAGAAATACCCGGCGATGCTGGATAAGATCCATGGTGTCACCGAAGAGACCACCACGGGCGTGCATCGCCTGCTGGACATGCTTGCCAAGGGCGAGCTGAAAATCCCGGCCATCAACGTCAACGACTCGGTGACCAAAAGCAAGAACGACAACAAGTACGGCTGCCGTCACAGCCTGAACGACGCCATCAAACGCGGTACCGACCACTTGCTGTCCGGCAAGCAGGCGCTGGTGATCGGTTACGGTGACGTGGGCAAGGGCTCGGCCCAGTCCCTGCGTCAGGAAGGCATGATCGTCAAAGTGACCGAAGTCGACCCGATCTGCGCCATGCAGGCCTGCATGGACGGTTTCGAGCTGGTCTCCCCGTTCATCGACGGCGAAAACGACGGCACCGAAGCAAGCATCGACAAGGCGCTGCTGGGCAAGATCGACCTGATCGTGACCACCACCGGCAACGTCAACGTCTGCGATGCGAACATGCTCAAAGCGCTGAAAAAACGCGCTGTGGTGTGCAACATCGGCCACTTCGACAACGAAATCGACACCGCTTTCATGCGCAAGAACTGGGCATGGGAAGAAGTGAAGCCACAGGTGCACAAGATCCACCGCACCGGTCCTGGCGCGTTCGACGCACAGAACGACGACTACCTGATCCTGCTGGCCGAAGGCCGTCTGGTCAACCTGGGCAACGCCACTGGCCACCCAAGCCGCATCATGGACGGCTCGTTCGCCAACCAGGTTCTGGCGCAGATCTTCCTGTTCGATCAGAAGTACGCTGACCTGGCTCCTGCCAAGAAAGCCGAGCGTCTGACCGTTGAAGTACTGCCGAAGAAACTCGACGAAGAAGTGGCCCTGGAAATGGTCCGCGGTTTCGGCGGCGTGGTAACCAAGCTGACCAAGACCCAGGCCGACTACATCGGTGTGACCGTCGACGGTCCGTTCAAGCCGCACGCTTATCGCTATTGATTGATAGCTGTAAGCGGTAAGTTTCAAGCTGCAAGCAAGTGCGCTTTTCTTGTTTGCAGCTTGGGCTTTAAGCTCGTTTCTTTATCGTTACTAAACAGCCGTGAGCGGCAAGCGTAAGACTGCGGAGCCAGGCATACAGCCCTCTTGCAGCTTGCAACTTGCAGCTAAAAGCTGGAGGTCTCCTCCCCCATGTCTCAAGAACGCCGCTTCAGCTTCGAGTTTTTTCCTACCAAGACCGACGCTGGACATGAAAAGCTGCTGACCGTTGCTCGTCAGCTAGCCACCTACAACCCCGATTTTTTCTCCTGCACCTACGGTGCCGGTGGCTCGACCCGCGACCGCACGCTCAATACCGTGTTGCAGCTGGAAAACGAGATCAAAGTACCTGCTGCGCCGCATTTGTCTTGTGTAGGCGACAGCAAGGACGACTTGCGCAGCTTGCTGACGCACTACAAGGATGCGGGCATCAAACGCATCGTGGCCCTGCGCGGCGACCTGCCTTCGGGTATGGGTATGGCCAGCGGTGAGCTGCGCCATGCCAATGACCTGGTGAGTTTCATTCGCCAGGAAAGCGGCAGCCATTTCCATATCGAAGTGGCCGCCTACCCGGAAATGCACCCGCAGGCGCGCAACTTCGAAGACGACCTGAAGCACTTCGTCAACAAGGCCAATGCCGGTGCCGACAGCGCGATCACTCAGTACTTCTTCAACGCCGACAGCTACTTCACCTTTGTCGAGCGCGTCGAGAAGATGGGCGTAAGCATTCCGATCGTGCCGGGCATCATGCCGATCACCAATTACAGCAAGCTGGCGCGTTTCTCGGATGCGTGCGGTGCGGAAATCCCGCGCTGGATCCGTAAGCAGCTGGAGGCCTATGGCGATGACGTGCAAAGCATTCAGGCGTTTGGCGAAGAAGTCATCACGCAAATGTGTGAGCGACTGCTGCAAGGCGGCGCCCCCGGTCTGCATTTCTACACCCTGAACCAGGCAGAGCCGAGCCTGGCCGTGTGGAACAACCTGCAACTGCCGCGCTGAAAACGGCCTCAGGACCGCGATCCAGCCGGGTATTCCCGGGAGATCGCGGCCCGATACACCGTTGGGCAGCAGGAAAGCGGCGTATTGCGTTCGCTCTGTTATACTCCAGCCTTCCCGCCAGGCTTACGCCCGGACGCCCGGTCTTGCAATCGTCACCCGTTCACGCCAACAGCGCAATTTTCATCAAGCGCAGACGTCACGGAATGCACTGAAGACCCGGCAGGACCGGACGGGATCGCGTTGTCTTTACACGCCATTCGCGCCAGGCAAGACATCCCTTGAGCTTAAGCTCCAACAGAACAGGATTACTCATGTCCTTTGCTTCCCTCGGTCTCTCCGAGGCTTTAGTCCGCGCCATCGAGGCAGCGGGCTATACCCAGCCTACCCCCGTGCAACAGCGGGCCATTCCCGCCGTGTTACAAGGTCGCGACCTGATGGTTGCGGCACAGACCGGTACTGGTAAAACCGGCGGTTTCGCCCTCCCTATCCTGGAGCGGCTGTTTCCCAACGGTGTTCCGGACAAATCCCAGCGTCACGGCCCGCGCCAACCACGCGTGCTGGTCCTGACCCCGACCCGCGAACTGGCCGCACAAGTGCATGAGAGTTTCAAACTCTATGCCCGCGACCTGAAATTCGTCAGCGCCTGCATCTTCGGCGGCGTTGGCATGAACCCGCAGGTTCAGGCCATGTCCCGTGGTGTAGACGTATTGGTGGCCTGCCCCGGTCGCCTGCTTGACCTGGCCGGTCAAGGCAGCGTCGACCTGTCCCACGTTGAAATCCTGGTGCTCGATGAAGCAGACCGGATGCTCGACATGGGCTTCGTGCATGACGTCAAGAAAGTCCTCGCGCGCCTGCCTGCCAAGCGTCAGAACCTGCTGTTCTCGGCCACCTTCTCCAATGACATCACGTCGTTGGCTGGCAAGCTGCTGCACAACCCCGAGCGCATCGAAGTCACACCGCCAAACACCACGGTCGAGCGTATCGAGCAACGGGTTTTCCGCCTGCCAGCCAACCACAAGCGTTCGCTGCTGGCGCATTTGATCACTGTCGGTGCCTGGGAACAGGTACTGGTCTTCACCCGCACCAAGCACGGTGCCAACCGTCTGGCCGAGTACCTGGACAAGCACGGCCTTGCGGCGGTCGCGATCCACGGCAACAAGAGCCAGAACGCACGCACCAAGGCACTGGCCGATTTCAAGGCGGGTGATGTACGCATCATGGTTGCGACCGATATCGCGGCACGTGGCCTGGATATCGATCAGTTGCCGCATGTCGTCAACTTCGAGCTGCCCAACGTCGACGAAGACTATGTTCACCGTATCGGCCGTACTGGCCGCGCCGGTCGTTCCGGCGAAGCCATTTCGCTGGTTGCGCCGGACGAAGAGAAGCTGCTCAAAAGCATTGAGCGCATGACCAAACAGAAAATCGCCGACGGCGACCTGATGGGCTTCGACATCACTGCCGTCGAGGCTGAAAAGCCGGAAGTGCGCGAGCGTCCGGATGTTCGCAACTCCCGTGGTGCACGTCCTGCCGGCGACAAGAACAACGGTGGTCGTCGCGACAAGGGCAAGGACAAAGGCAAGGAAAAACCCGCCGCTGCGGCCGCTACCGGCGAACGCCCTGCCCGGCAGCCACGCGAAAAAAAACCTCGTGAGGGCACGCCTCGCAGCGAACAGCGTGCATCGCAGCCTGCCATACCGCGTCCGACGGCGGATCGTGCCCCGGATGAGTTCCGCGATGACGAAGTGGATAACTTCGGCAATCGCGCTGACTACGTCAGTCCTTACCAGGGCAAAGGGCAGAACCGTGGTCGTCGCCCGGCTGCCGCGCCTGGTGCTGCACCGGCTACCGGTGGCGCAGCTCGTCCGGCCAATCAGGGTCGACCTGCGGGCGGCGCTCGCAACGGCTCAGGCTCAGGCGCGCCAAAGCGCAACGGTTCGGGTTCGTCGGCACCGCGCTCACGTGATGGCCAGCCTCGTGGTCGTCGCCCGGCACGTGACGATCAGCCCTTGCCGCGTGAAGGTCAGGAGCCAGCCGTGCGTGCACCACGCGACGGCCAGCCTCAGCCAAAGATCGTGCACAAGGAATCAAAGATCGACCGCTTCCCGTCAGCCGAGCAACTGGACCAGTTGCCAAGCCGCCCGCGCGGTGAAAAACCGGCCCTGCTGACCCGCAACCGCGACAGCTGACAGCCACGCAACACTAAAAACGCCCCGACCTGCTCGGGGCGTTTTTGTTTGTTGTATCGTTTGTTGTGTCGATGATCGCTCCCACGCTCCGCGTCCGATCTTGAGCGGGTGGCGCGGCGCCGATCTGCGACGCAGAGCGTTACGAACTGCATGCCAACGCAGAGCATTGGCACGATAGTCACCTCAGGAAGTTTCATCGCACCAATAAAAACGCCGACCCAAAGGTCGGCGTTCTGTCGATCAAACGTGCAATTACTTCTTCTGCACGCCTTCGAAGGTGATGTCCAGGTCCAGCGTCTGCGATGTCGGGCCTGGGCCTTTGATGCCGAAGTCGTTCAGGTTCAGCGTCGAAGTACCGTTGAAACCGGCACGGTAGCCGCCCCACGGATCCTTGCCTTCGCCGTTGAAGGTTGCCTTGATCACGATCGGCTTGGTAACGCCGTGCAGGGTCAGGTCACCGGTCACGTCAGCCGTTTTCTCGCCGGTCGATTTGACGCTGGTGGAGACAAACTTGGCTTCCGGGTACTTGGCAACGTCCAGGAAATCCTTGCTGGCGATGTGCTTGTCGCGCTCGGCGTGGTTGGTGAACAGGCTGGCAGTTTTCAGCTCGACATTGATTTTGCTGGCCTCAGGCTTGGCAGCATCAAAGCTAAACGTGCCGTCCCAGTCCTTGAACGTACCGTGGATGAAGCTGTAGCCCAGGTGGCTGATCTTGAAGTCAACGAATGCGTGTTGACCTTCCTTGTCGATAACGTAGTCGGCAGCCATGGCCTGGCCAGCAGACAACAGTGCGGTACCCAGAGCCAGAGCGGCGAGAGACTTCTTCAGCATGCTTTTATTCCCGTTTTGGTTGAACAATCAATTACGACCCAGCATACGCTTGAGGGTCACATCGCGATCGATGAAGTGGTGTTTCAATGCTGCAAGACCGTGGAGCCCCGCGAATATCACGATGACCCAGGCCAGATACAGGTGAATCCAGCCAGCCGTTTCTGCCTGATCAGGAAGGCCCGAAACCAGCGCAGGCACATCGAACAGGCCGAATACCGGTATCCCCACGCCGTCGGCAGTGGAAATGAGGTAACCGGCGAACATCACGGCAAACAGAGCGACATACAAAAACAGATGGCCGAACGCAGCCCCGATGCGCGTCAACTTACTGTAGCTGGTCAACGGCGGCGGTGGCGGGCTGAGCAGACGCCAGACCACGCGGATCAACATGATCGCAAACAGGGTGATGCCAATGCTCTTGTGCAGATCAGGCCCGGCCTTGCGCCATGTATCGTAGTAATCCAGCCCGACCATCCACAACCCCAGCGCAAACATGCCAAACACGACAGCAGCCACGCCCCAGTGCAGCACCATGCTGACCAGACCGTAGCGAGAGGATGAGTTACGTAGCTGCATTACCAGTACCTTGTCAGAAGTGTTACCAGACTAGCTTTTTATCTATCGAATGAAAGCGCAAAATTTTGCTTGGACATATCAAACAATACGATGAGTCCAATGGACGTTTCGTCTGTCGATTCTGTTGGCTTTGCCAACACCTGACCTGCTCTTCAGCAAACCAGACTGTCCTCGCTGCGGCAGCATCTCGATAATTTGCCGTCAGTAACACTTTGCATTGACCATCGGCCGTTCGATACCGATGAACGGCATGATCCGCTCCACTGACGCCAGCCTGGATAGAGAGAACGGATTCAACGCGCACAAAAAAAGGGACGCGGCCATGAGCCGCGTCCCTTTCATTCAGCTATCGCCGGGTCAGTTGTTGACGCCTGCGGGGGCTGTTTCAGCAGGTGTTTTGGCCGGAGACGGTTTAGTCTGGGCCTTTTTCGCCGCTTCTTTTTTGGCCGCCTCTTTCTTCGCAGCCTCTTTTTTGGCGGCTTCCTTGCTCTGCGGCTTTTTCGCAGGTTCGGCCTTGGTCGCGGGCTTCTTCGCGGGCTCGGCTTTTACCGGCGGCCTGGCAGGCTGGACAGCCGGCGCAACCACAGGTGCTGGCGCGGCAACAGGCGCTGGAGCTGGAGCCGGTTCCGCGGCCTTTTCTACCGGAGCAGGGGCCGGTGCGGGTTCTTCGGCACCACCAAACAGACGCGAGAAGAAGCCTGGTTTGTCAGCCTGAGGCTTGGCGGGCTCAGCCGGCTTGTCGGACGAACCACCGAACAGGTTACTGAAAAAATTGCCTTCGGATTTCTGCGAAGCCGGCGTCGGCGCTTTCGGCGGTGCAACCTTGACCGGTTCGAACGATTTGCCCGCTGCCAGATCCTGCACCTGACCGGCCGCACGCTGACCACTGCGCAGCGCACCTTCCAGAGTGCCAGGGTACAAGGTGTCAGTGTGCTCGCCAGCGAACGCTACGCGCAGAATCGGCCGCTCCCACAGACGCCAGTATTTGCTGATCTGGCCAGGGCCGAACGCCAGGTAAGAGCCACCAGTGGACGGGTCGACGCTGTAACGACGGATTTCATAGCCGGTGTACGCACCGCGCGCTTCGGGATAAAAAGCATGCAGCCGGATCAATACCTGATCGACCATCTGCTTGTCGCCGAAGGCCTGCATGATGCGTGCGTTGTCGCCGGACAGGTTGATCACCACATTGGCGCCGCCTTTGAGCGCTGGCTCTACCCACAACATGCCCAGACCGGTGTTGCTGAACACTTCACCGGACATGCGCGCCTTGCTGTCCCAGACCGGGGTCTTGAACTTGAGCATGATCTGGTCGCGCCAGCCGTAGTTGGTGCTCTTAATGGCACCCATGTGCTGAGCGTCGAGCGCAGGTGTCATCTGGATCTTGCCCAGCGAGCGCAACGGCACGGCCATGACCACATAATCAGCGGTGTAACTGGTTGCGCCGGTTTTGACCGTGACCTTGTCTTTCTCCTGAATGACGGCTGTCACCGGGGAGTTGGTCTTGATGGTCTTGAGCTGCTTGACGAACGCCTGAGTCAATACCGCGCTGCCACCGGGCAGGCGCGCAGCGCGCAAGTCACGCTCGTCAACCGAGCGATACACCCGCGATTGCTGGGCAAGGTACAGCAGCGACAGGCGCGAAGGCTCGTCATAGCGCGTACGAATCTGCTGGTTGATCAACTGCCGCGCCGTGGCAGGCAGGCTCAGGCGGTCCAGCCAGTTGGCGACGTTGATCTGGTCCAGCGCGAACAGGGTGCTGTTGGATGCCGGGTTTTCCGGGTCATCGACGGATCGGGCCAGGTTGTCCAGAGTGTCGTTGTAGCGTTTGATGGCTTCAGCGGTCGCGGGCTGCTTCACGGCCAGGTCAGCCTGGGTGAAATATACGCCGTCGATCAGGTAACCGGGCGTACGCACAAATTCAGGCGCCGGCACGGTAGGCAGCTTGAAGCTGTCCAGGTAGCGGTTCAGCACCGGCTGAGCCTTGGTGTTGCCGATCCACTCGCTGGTCGCCAGGCCGGAGCGGCCGCCCAGGCTGGATTTGGCCTCCAGCAGCGTCACCTGCCACCCCTTGGTTTGCAGTTCGTAGGCGGCAGTCAGACCTGCCAGCCCACCGCCGACGACAATGGCGGTTCGTTGTTTTTCATCGGCGAGCGTAGAAACGCTGACCAACCCCGCCACGATCAGCGCACACGCGCGCAGCCACCCAGAAAGCATTCGGCGAACTCCAGAAAACATAGGGAAGATTGGGCAAGTCAGCCCGGCACATCGACTTGCTGCGCAGGATACGCGAGCCATCAAATAGCCGCCAGCAATGTCCATCGGCCTTTAAAACTGCATCAAAGGTTGTCCCGCAGCCGGGCATTGCATAGGCTTGCGCGATTGTTCGTCCTCGCATCAAGCGAGTCGCTACCCGGAGATTGAAAATGGGCCTCAATGACCAGTGGATGCAACGTGACCTGAAGGTCCTGTGGCACCCCTGCACCCAGATGAAAGACCACGAAAATCTGCCGTTGATACCGATCAAGCGTGGCGAAGGCGTATGGCTGGAAGACTTCGAGGGCAAGCGTTATCTGGATGCTGTCAGCTCCTGGTGGGTCAACGTTTTCGGGCACGCCAACCCGCGTATCAACCAGCGCATCAAGGATCAGGTCGATCAACTCGAGCACGTGATACTTGCCGGCTTCAGCCATCAACCGGTCATCGAGCTGTCCGAACGGCTGGTCAGCCTTACACCTGAAGGTCTGACCCGCTGCTTCTACGCCGACAACGGTTCCTCCTGCATTGAAGTCGCGCTCAAAATGAGCTTTCACTACTGGCTCAATCGCGGCCAGCCTGACAAAAAGCGCTTTGTCACCCTGACCAACAGCTACCACGGCGAAACGATGGCGGCGATGTCGGTGGGTGATGTGCCGCTGTTTACCGAAACCTACAAGGCGCTGCTGCTCGATACCATCAAGGTGCCAAGCCCCGATTGCTATCACCGCCCGGACGGCATGAGCTGGGAAGAGCATTCGCGCAACATGTTCGCGGCCATGGAGCAGACCCTCGCGGAACACCACGCCAGCGTTGCGGCGGTGATCGTCGAACCGCTGATTCAGGGCGCGGGCGGCATGCGCATGTATCACCCGGTCTACCTCAAGCTGCTGCGCGAGGCCTGCGACCGTTATGGCGTGCACCTGATCCACGATGAAATCGCGGTAGGCTTCGGCCGTACCGGGACGATGTTCGCCTGCGAGCAGGCTGGCATCCGTCCGGATTTTCTCTGCCTGTCCAAGGCGCTGACCGGGGGCTACCTGCCACTGGCGGCCTGCCTGACCACAGACGATGTATACGACGCGTTCTACGATGACTACCCGACGCTGCGTGCGTTTCTGCACTCCCACAGCTACACCGGCAATCCGCTGGCGTGTGCTGCTGCGCTGGCGACGCTGGATATCTTCGAACAGGACAACGTCATCGAGAACAACAAGGCCCTGGCGCAGCGCATGGCAACGGCCACCGCGCATCTGGCGGATCATCCGCACGTCGCGGAAGTGCGCCAGACCGGCATGGCTATCGCTATCGAAATGGTTCAGGACAAAGCCGGCAAGATCGCCTACCCGTGGCAGGAACGCCGTGGCATGAAAGTCTTCCAGCATGCGCTGGAGCGTGGCGCATTGCTGCGGCCGCTGGGCAGCGTGGTGTATTTCCTGCCGCCGTATGTGATTACGCCGGAGCAGATCGACTTTCTCGCAGAAGTGGCCACCGAAGGTATTGATATCGCGACGCGCAGCAGCATCAGTGTGGCGGTGCGGGAGAACTTTCATCCGGATTTCAGGGATCCGGGCTAGGGGCTGGAATTTGCGGCGTCGCGACTGACTTCTTCGCGGACAAGTCCGCTCTCACATGTGTAGCATCTTTGCGGACAACGCCGCCCTACTGTGGGAGCGGACCGGGCGACGCTTCGCTTGTCCGCGAAAGGGCCATCACAGAACAAACACCGGAACCGAGACACACCATGAGACTGTCGCGCTTTTTCACTGAGACGCCGCTGAGCCTGGGCGAACACGAACTGCCTGAGGCCCAGGCGCACTACATCAGCCGCGTGCTGCGCATGACCGAAGGTGACGCGCTGCAACTGTTCGACGGTTCGGGCCTGGAATTTCGCGGCACCTTGCTCGATGTCGGCAAGAAACGCGTGCATGTGCAACTGACTGAGCGCTTTGCCGGGCAGGTCGAGTCAGCCCTGCGCGTCCATCTGGGTCAGGGGCTGTCGCGTGGCGAGCGGATGGACTGGGCGATTCAGAAGGCCACTGAGCTGGGCGTTAGCGAAATCACCCCGATCGTCAGCGAACGCTGTGAAGTGCGGCTCAAGGACGAGCGCGCCGAGAAACGCCAGGCGCACTGGCAGCAGATCGCGATCAGCGCTTGTGAACAGTGCGGTCGCTCTGTGGTGCCGGTGATTCATGCACCGATGCCGCTGGCCGAGTGGATCAAGCGTACCGAGGCCGACTTGAAGCTGGTTCTGCACCCGGTGGCCGAACCGCTGACCAGCCATGACAAACCAGCCAGCCTGGCCTTTCTGATTGGTCCTGAAGGGGGCCTCAACGATGCGGAAATCGATCAGGCGCAAGCCGCCGGTTTCCACGCTGCCCGCCTCGGCCCGCGCGTTCTGCGCACCGAAACCGCGCCGGTGGTCGCACTGAGCGTGGCACAGCAGTTGTGGGGCGATTTCTGATCGCAGATGATCGTCCCCACGCTCCGCGTCATCTGCGCCACATTGCAGGCTCAAGAGCAGGCGCGGGAGCGTCCAGAACTGCATGACCACGCTGGAGCGTGGTCATGCTAATCGAGCCCAACGAAAGCCTGACGTCAGCGGCCACTTTCACAGCACATAAAAGCAGATCGCCACGAAGTGCATCAAGCTGCCGCCAATGACGAACAGGTGCCAAATGCCGTGAAAGTGGCGAATCTGGTCGTAGGCGAAGAACAGGATGCCGACGGTATACAGCACGCCACCACCGGCCAGCCAGATGAAACCCGCCAACCCCAATGCAGCCAGCAGCGGTTTGACAGCCACCAGAACGATCCAGCCCATCACGGCGTAGATCACGATGGACATGATGCGCGCTTCGGAACGGGGTTTTATTTCCTGCACAATGCCGATCAGCGCCAGCCCCCAGACGATGCCGAACAGGGTCCAGCCCCATGCACCGCGCAGTGTGACCAGACAGAACGGTGTGTAACTGCCCGCAATCATCAAGTAGATCGAAAAGTGATCGACCTTTTGCATGATCGATTTAGAACGGCCCTTCACGCTGTGATAAACCGTGGAAACGCTGTACAGCGTGACCAGGCAAGCGCCGTAGATCGCGATACTGACGACCTTCCAGACGTCGCCATGCAGGCTGGCCATCACCAGTAGCCAGATCGCGCCGACGGCGGCAAGCACCGCGCCGACCAGATGAGACCAGGCGTTGAATTTTTCTCCGTAGTACATCCGCTCACTACCCTCTTATGGCGAAAACACTTGGTGCAGAGGCTCCGGGTTATTGAAACAAAGTGCAACATCCATGTCAGTGACGGATATTTTAAGCAGCTATCCGCGCATGAGTTGTGCACAATCAGCGCACGTAAATAACAAGCGCCACGACATGCAGATCGATGACGAACTGACGCTCAAGAAACTGGAAATATTCCTGGCCTTCATGCGCACCGGCAATCTGGCGCGGGCGGCGGAGGAGTTGCAGACCAGCAACGTCAGCGTGCACCGCGCCATCCACTCGCTGGAAAGCGCCTTGCGCTGCCCGCTATTCAAGCACGAAGGCCGCAACCTCACGCCGCTTGAAAGCGCCTACGTGCTGGAAGAGCGCGCACAGAAGCTGGTGCAGGACGTGCTCGCCACGGTGGAGCTGACTCGTCAGGCGGCGGGCTTTTCGGCGGCGCGGTTCCGGCTCGGGGCCTTGTATTCACTGACGGTCAAGACTGTGCCACAGCTGATCATGGGCTTGAAGATACGCCGCAGCGAGCTGAATATCGACCTGATTCTGGGCTCGAACATGGACCTGCTCTACAAGCTCAAGAACATGGAAGTCGACGCCATGCTGGTGTCGCTGGATGAAAGCACCCACGACCCGGACTGCGAGCACCTGGCGCTGTTCTCCGACGATATCTTTCTGGCTGTGCCCACCGACTCGCCATTTGCCGAGCACCATGAAGTAGACCTGGCCGACCTGCGCGAGGCGACGTTCATCACCCTGACACAGGGCTTCGCAACTCATCGCGATGGCATACGCGTATTTCAGCAGGCCGGGTTCGAGCCCAAGGTGGCGATGCAGGTCAATGACATCTTCACCCTGCTGAGCATGGTCAGCTCCGGCGTTGGCTATGCACTGCTGCCTGGACGGATCGCCGCGGTTTATGAGAACCGCGTGCGACTGATTCCGTTGCAGAGCCGATACCGGATGCAGCAACACATCGGCATGGTCTTTCTCAAGTCCAGAGAGCGGGACCCCAACCTGCTGGCGCTGCTCGCCGAGTGCCGGATGTATGCGAATCGTCTGCTGGAGCAGACGACCTGACCTAGCCGACGATAGCACGCACGATGAAATACAACACCGACGGCCCCAGCAGACAACCAAGCCCGGTATGGAAAGTGGCCGTCAACGCGCCATAGGGCACCAGACGCCGGTCTGTCGCGGCCAGCCCGGCGGTAACGCCGCTGACGGTACCCGCCAGGCCGCCGAAGACCATCGCCGAGCGCGGGTTGTCCAGCCCCATCCAGCGTGCAGCTACAGGTGTGCCGACCATCACCAGAATCGCCTTGATCAGGCCGGTGGCAATCGATAACGCCATGACGTCGGAAGTAGCGCCCAATGCAGCCCCCGTCACCGGGCCGACAATGTAGGTCACCGCCCCGGCACCGATAGTGGTCATGCTGATTGCGTCACGATAGCCAAACGTCCAGGCAATGCTTGCACCGACGATAAACGGCAGAATGGTGCCCAGCAGCAAGGCAACGGCTCCGATCATCCCCGCCTTGCGCGCTTCGGTGGCTTGAACTTCAAAGGCGGTGGCGACGATGGCAAAGTCACGCAGCATCGCGCCGCCCATCAGGCCGATGCCGGAAAACAACGCCATATCGGCCAGACCTTTCTGGCCTCCGGTCAAGGTCCCGCCCACCCAGGCCAGAATCAGCCCGATGACGATCGCGATGGCCGAGCCGTGTACCCGGCCAAACGTCAGCCGTCTGGAAAGCACCACCGAGACCCACATGATGATGCCGACAAAGGCAAATGCGGTGATCAGACCGTTGTGTTCAAGTCCCTGCTCGATCAGTGGCCACATGTCAGCGACCTCCAGCCGGGGCGACATCGGGCGTCAGCAACGGCTCTTCCTTGGGGAGAGGCTCGCCACGGTTGGTGCGGCTGATCACTGCGATGGTGCAGGCACACAGCACCACCGAACCGACAGCGGCCAACACGGCGACCGGCCCGCCCTTGAGCGCAGTCACGACATTCTGTTGCGCAGCCATCGCCACCACGACCGGTATGTACAGCGCGCCCCAGAAACCGACGCCCATTTCACAGTCCTTGGTCATACCGCCGTGTTTCTGCATCCACAGACGCGCGCAGATCAACAGGATCATTGCGATCCCGACCCCGCCTACATTGGATTTCACGCCCAGCAGAACGCCGAGCATATCGCCGAGAATCACGCCCGCAAGCGTGCAGATAGCCAGTAGTGCAACACCGTAGATAATCATTGTTGTTATTCCTCTGTTTGCATTGCTGAAGTTGTTGTTTTTGTCCTTCGTAGCAGCTGCACGGCGGCTCTATAGGGTGCGGCAGCCCTCCTCGCGCGATAGAGCGACCAGGCTGTCCAGACGCGCGGCCTGAAAGGCCAGCGCCGTTCCTTGCTGAAATACCTTGCGCGCCAGCCCGGTCAGCACCGCACCGGGTGGCAATTCGATGTGCAGGCGCACGCCTCGCTCCCAGGCGGTTTCCACAGTGCTACGCCAGTCGATGACCCGGCACATGTTGAAGGCCAGGTCGTCGCGCAGTTTCTCGGCACTTGGCACAAGTCGCGCGCTGCTGCCACTGAGGTAACGTATCTTCGGAGCCTGAAGCGCAACCTGTGAAAAGGCCTCGTCCAGTTGATGCGCGGGCGCGTCCAGCAGCGCGCAATGCGATGGCACGCTGACTGCCAGACGCTTGACCGCAGCAGCGCCAGACGCCTTGGCCAACTGACCGACCTTATGCATGGCCTCGGCGCTGCCTGATATCACCATTTGATTGTCGGCGTTGATATTGGCGAGAAAAACCGGTGCCTCCGGGCTGTGAACCTGGCCGATCAGCGCCTCGACCTGCGCCTGATCCAGGCCGATCAGCGCAGTCATGCCGTAGCCTTGCGGCCATGCGTTCTGCATCAGTTCGCCACGCAACGCGACCAGCCGAACCGCATCGTCGAAGGCCAGCGCCCCCGCAATCACCGCTGCCGGATACGCACCGATGGACAGTCCTGCCAAGTAATCCGGCACACAGTCCTGCACTTGCAACACGCGGGCACAGGCAACACCGGCGATCAGCAGACAGAGCTGAACGGCGCGGGTCGATTGCAGCGCCTGAGCGCTGTCCAGTGCCAGTACGTCTTCGCCCAGCGCGTCGGCGGCTTCCTGCAGACAATCGCGAGCAACGGCATCGTCCGGCAACCGATGCAGCATGCCTGCCTGCTGTGCGCCCTGGCCGGGAAACACCCATAGACTGCTCATGCGTACACCTCGACCCGATGCCACGGATCTGCAACCAGCCGCGCGCCCTCGGAAGTCTTGAGCAGTACCCGACCCGTTGGTCGGGCCCATTCGCGCAGTGCCACGCCACCGTGATCAAGTTGTAGCTGGACATCGACTCGACAGACCGATGTTTCCAGCGCTTCGACCAGTTCGGCTGCGCAACGGCGACTCAACGGCTCGGGCGTGCGCAGAATCAGGTCCAGATCGCTGTCCTGATTCAGCGCCGCGATACCGCTGGCCAGTTCGAAACCGGCACTGCCACCGATGCCCCAGACCCGTTCCAAAGCATCCATGACTGGACGGACCTGGCGCAGCGCCCGCAACGCCGGCCAGTCCTGAATGTGCCCGGTCGGGCAGGCGACCAGTTGCTCGGGGCTGACTTGCCTGTAGACGTCCGCCAGCGACATGTTCGCGGCATAGCGCTGCTCACGCCCCCGGCCACGCAACCCCACCGCCACCTGACCAGCCGTCACTGCCTGACGACGCACGACCACAGGGTGCCCGGCCAGCACCGCCTCGACCGCCCATGCGGGCGCGTCGTCCGGCAAGCAAGACAACGGCATGCCCCATAGCAAATCATGGGGCCGCGCTGCAAAGGCGCTGTCAGTCACCATTGCGCCCGCAATAACTGGCGTACAGTGGCCGATGCCGCACGGTTGCTCGCGCCCAGACGGCTGCTCAAGTCCACTCCGCCGGCCTGCACATCGTTGATCGCGTTACTCAGTACATTACGAACCTGGGTCAGGTCATCCGCAGCGGGCTGTTCGATCTGGCTGACCGAGAGGGTTTCCCACAGCAGTCCCAGACTGGCGTAGCTGTCGATATCGTAGGCCATCGGCGGGATGCTGGCGGCCAGCTTTTCCAGCTCGTCGACACTGCGCAGCGTTACACGCGCAGCCGAAGCCTTGCCCATTGCATGCACCATCACACCCGGATCACGCAACGCAATCAGCCGATTGGCCTGGTAACCATGGGCCAGGAAGGCACCGGACATTGCCTTGCCGACCAGCAGGCCAATGACCGGATGACCGGCGAGGCGCGCTCGCGCGTAGCTGTCCACTGCCCCGGCCAGCGCCTGGTGAATGCCGAGCGCTTCCTCGCGACGGCCGTAGGCCTGACTGGGCACGTCGACAATAGCGATCAGTGCGCGTTTCGCGGCGCGATCGCGATCCTCTTCGATGGCGTCATCCACCGCCTTAGCCAGGCCCCAGCCTTCCAGCAGGCCCACTTCGCCCTGACGCGCCCGGGGAAAACGGTTGGCGGTATCGGCAACTACTGCCAGAAAGCGTACCGGCTGCTCGCCCAGAACCCCGTCGGCCACTTTCAGCGAGGCAGGCAGGCCGCTCACTTCGCTCGCGCCTGCGCTCAGTGCGTTGAACCAGTTCAACCCCCGTTGTGAATAGCTCATGACCGGGCTCCTTGATAAAGGGTGCGTACCCCTTGCGCATCGATTTGCGGTTCGGTGTCGAGGCTCGCCAGGCGTTGCAGGAACAACGCGTACTGGCTACTGCGATGCGTTGCCGGTACGCCCTGTTTGAGCCAGCCGCTGACCTGCTGCCTGACATCGGCCACATCGTCTGCGGCAAAACCGTCCACCAGATCGCTGGCAAAGCGCTGTTCGCCACCGGTCAGGCTCCAGATAAACGGACGGTCGCGGGAGTCGTATTCTTCGATGCCGGCTTCCTGCTCGATCACCTGCGGACCATTCAGACCAAGACGGGCTTCCTGAGTCACCAACAGATAGCTGCACAGCCCGGCAGCAATGGACATCCCGCCAAAACAACCGACACTGCCCGCCACCACGCCGATGACCGGCTGGTACTGACGCAGATCGACCATCGCGGCATGAATCTCGGCAATCGCCGCCAGCCCCAGATTGGCTTCCTGCAAGCGCACACCACCGGTTTCCAGCAGCACGATTGCCGCAGTGGGAACGCCGTTGCGGTTGTCTTCGGCAGCCAGCTCCAGGGCACCCGCCATTTTCGCGCCACCGACCTCGCCCATGCTACCGCCCTGAAAGGAACCTTCAATGGCCGCGATGACTACCGGCAGTCCATCGACAGTGCCCTTGGCGACTACCACACCATCGTCGGCCTGAGGCACAACACCTTGCCGGGCCAGCCAGGGCGACATGACACGGTCGAACGGGCCGAGCAATTCCCGGAAGCTGCCAGCATCCAGCAAGGCGCGGGCACGCTGGCGGGCACCGAGCTCGATGAAGCTGTGCTGGCTCAGCAAGCGTGCGGTATCAGTCATGGCCGATCTCCTCGAAACCCTGCTCCAGACGCAAGCGCACGACGCCGGGCGTCGCACCGAAGTCATGAATATCGATACTCAAAGCCGGTGGGGTCTGGCCGTCGAACATACGCTCGAACAGGTGTTTCCAGCGCAGCGAGGCACCATTGACCGATGTCACCACCTGAATCGACAGGGTGCCCGGCTGGCCGGGCTGCAGCAGTACCTCCAGATCACCGGAGCCCACAACGCCCACCAGTGCACGGCCTTTGGGTGGCTGGCCGGCAGGAAATTCAAAAGACAGGGTTTCCATTTCAGACATTCCTCGAAACAGGGCCGAGCGCAGGCTCCAGGCCATCGATGAACAGGCAGGCAGCCAGCAGATCGGCCGCACCGCCAGGCGAAGCATTAAGTGCCAGCAGTTGTTGATCCAGTTCGTTCAGTGCGCGGCGACCGGCCAGGCTGGCACTGCCTCCCGCGTCAAGCACCCGCTGTGCGCCGTGCTGCATGGTGCGCAACCCTTCGATGCCGGCGCGATGCAGCACGCAGGTGTCGGCCAGGGTGGTCATGATGGCCAGCAGTGCATCCAGCCGGGCGTTCTGTTCGCCACCGCCAGCCGCACGGCTGCGCTGCAACTGCGGCAGAGCGAAATGCCTGACGGCCGGGAAGCCTTGTTGCGCCTGCTCTCTGGCCCCCATGACGCCGTAGCGGCGAACCACTGCATGACCGTGGCTGTTTTGTGCGATTACCTGACGATCCGTGATCTGTGCCAGACCGGCAGCACGTGCGCAGACGGCCTCGGCTGAACAATCCTGAACATCCAGCGCGACAGCCGTCACCAACAGGCCCAGCGCCCAGATCGCACCGCGGTGCGTATTCACCCCGGCGGTAGTGCGCAACATCGTGGCCTCGCCTTCGCGACCGAGACGCCCCAGCGCTTCACGCAATGGCTGGCCCACCACGCCGAATTGCAGAGCGGCGTCGGCCATCGACTTGAAGGTCGGCCAGAGTGACAGCGCCGAGGAATGCATCAGGCCCAGGTGAAGGTCGGTGTGCGCGCCGCTGCCACGCCGGTCTACCAATGCAGGTTTGGGCGACAGGTCGGCTTCGTCGATCAGGGCATCCACGGCCCGATCAGCCAGTCGCTCGGCCAGCGAAGCCGGTTGCGGTGTCAATTGGAGTGCGCTCATTACCAACTCCTGAATTTGGCAGGCGGGTTATAAAGACCACCGGACCACTGAACCAGATCGGCAATGCTCTTGGCAGCCAGCAGTTCACGGTTGGCATCGGTACGCCGGATACCCAGGTCCTCCGGCAGCGCAATCAGCCCTTCACGGCGCATGCGTGCCGTGTCTTTGGGGTCGTGGCGCAGGCCGATCACCGTCACACCGGCCACCGCCGCAATCATCGCCTGACGCTCTTCAAGGCTGCGCGCCTTGTACAGGTAGGCGATGCCTTCCTCTGTCAGCAGATGGGTGACGTCGTCGCCGTAGATCATGATCGGTGCCAGCGGCATACCACTTTTTTTCGCCACCTCAACGGCATCCAGTGTTTCGACGAAGGTCGGTTTACCGCCTTCCTGGAACGTCTCGACCATCTGCACCACCAGCTTCTTGCCGCGTTCCAGATAAGCCGCCGGGCCATCGTCATGCTGCTGGCGCATGTCGAGCCAGGCCGGTGTGGCGTGACGCCGACCGCGTGGGTCATGGCCCATGTTCGGCGCACCACCAAAGCCTGCCAGACGGCCACGGGTGACGGTTGAAGAATGTCCGTCACCATCGACCTGCAGGGTCGCGCCGATAAACAGGTCCACTGCGTATTGCCCGGCCAGTTGGCAGAGCTGGCGGTTGGAACGCAACGAACCGTCGCGTCCGGTGAAGAACACGTCCGGACGGGCGGCGATGTAGTTCTCCATGCCCAGCTCGGTGCCGAAACAATGCACGCTCTCGACCCAGCCGCTTTCGATGGCCGGGATCAACGTCGGGTGCGGATTGAGCGTCCAGTTGCGGCAGATCTTGCCTTTCAGACCCAGCGACTCACCATAGGTCGGCAGGATCAGTTCAATGGCGGCGGTGTTGAAACCAATACCGTGGTTCAGGGACTGGACGTTATGTTTTTCGTAGATGCCGCGAATCGCCATCATCGCCATCAGCACGTGCACCGGCTTGATATGACGCGGGTCGCGGGTGAACAACGGTTCGATATAGAACGGCTTGTCAGCGACCACCACAAAATCTACCCACGAAGCCGGGATGTCCACCCGTGGCAGCTCGCTGACGTCGTCGACCAGTTGATTGACCTGGACGATGACGATACCGTCGCTGAATGCGGCCGGCTCGATCAGCGCCGGAGTGTCTTCAGTGCTGGGCCCGGTGTAGATGTTGCCGGCGCGGTCGGCCATGAAACCTGCCGCCAGCACCACGTTGGGGATGAGGTCCACCACCAGCCGTGAATAGAGTTCGATGTAGGTGTGGATCGCGCCGATTTCCAGCAGGCCGTCTTCCAGCAACTGACTGATGCGCAGGCTTTGCGTGCCGGCGAACGAGAAGTCCAGCTTGCGCGCAATGCCCTGTTCGAACAGGTCCAGATGCTCGGCACGGCCAACGCTGGGCATGATCATGTGCAGGTCATGCACCTTGCCCGGATCGACTTTGGCCAACGCGCGGGACAGAAAGTCCGCCTGCTTCTGGTTGTTGCCTTCAAGCACCACACGATCACCGGAAACCAGCAGGGCCTCCAGTGCCGCGACGATTTTGTCGGTCGGCAACAGCACACCATCGGCCAACGCCCGCACTTGCTCCAGACGCCGCTGCTTCTCGCTGCGACGACGAGTCCAGCGTGCGTCAGGGGAAGTTGTTGTTGTCATGATCGCTCCACGATTTTGCTGTCGTGGGCCACCTTAGGAGCGATGGGGGGCGAGCATCAATCAAGCGGCGAGCGGAATCGTTACGGCTGGAGTAACGATGGGAATCGTGATCATTTTTTGCCGGACTGCGTAACATTTGCGAAACGCCCTGCTGATGTTTGCGTAGGACCGGTCTTTAACAGGGCTTTTGCACAATCGGGCAGCCGATTTTCGCCTAGCCTTGAGGCTTCCAGAACCCACAGGAAGCACTGCCATGTCGTTTATAGTCAGGGAAGGCGATCCAACCACCGCCGGCGGGTTTGTGCTGAGCGGGTCTTCAAGCGAAGTCATCGACCAGCGCCGCGTTGCCCGCATGGGTGATCCGGTATGGTGCCCGATGTGCACGAGCATCGGTTTCATTGCTCAGGGCAATCCGACGTATGTCGACGATCTGGTGGCGGTTGCCACGCAGGGGCACGCAGTGGAGTGCGGCTGCAAACCCGGCAGCAACCGGCTGAACGCCTCGCAGGAACACGTCCACGCCGACATGGACGCTGCTGTCACCATTTCCACCGAACGGGCCTTGGCCGCGCGGCTGCATGCCGAGCATCTGGCCTGCTCACTCAGAGACGGCAGCTACACTCCCGAGGTGCTCAGGTCGCGATGATTTCTGTGTCTGAGCGTTTTGCTGCCGGTTCCCGGCAGTTCGCGGACAAGTCCGCTCCTACAAAACCTAGATATCGCGTACAAGCAAAGCGCCGCCCGATCCCCACATCATCCGGCAGATTCGGCTTCGGCCCAGAGGGCGTGGGAGCGGACTTGTCCGCGAAGGGCTGCGAAGCGGCCCTGAGACAGGTTATCTCGGTCGCGCCTGATGTACCGTATGCATCGGTTTTGCTGCCGGTTCCCGGCAGTTCGCGGACAAGTCCGCTCCTACAAAACCTAGATATCGCGGACAAGCAAAGCGCCGCCCGATCCCCACATCATCCGGCAGATTCGGCTTCGGCCCAGAGGGCGTGGGAGCGGACTTGTCCGCGAAGGGCTGAGAAGCGGCCCTGAGACAGGTTATCTCGGTCGCGCCTGATGTACCGCATGCATCGGTTTTGCTGCCGGTTCCCGGCAGTTCGCGGACAAGTCCGCTCCTACAAAACCTAGATATCGCGGATAAGCAAAGCGCCGCCCGATCCCCACATCATCCGGCAGATTCGGCTTTGGTCCAGAGGGCGTGGGAGCGGACTTGTCCGCGAAGGTCTGCGAAACGTCCCTGAGACAGGTTATCTCGGTCGCGCCTGATGTAACGTATGCATCGGTTTTGCTGCCGATTCCCGGCAGTTCGCGGACAAGTCCGCTCCTACAAAACCTAGATATCGCGGACAAGCAAAGCGCCGCCCGATCCCCACATCATCCGGCAGATTCGGCTTCGGTCCAGAGGGCGTGGGAGCGGACTTGTCCGCGAAGGTCTGCGAAACGTCCCTGAGACAGGTTATCTCGGTCGCGCCTGATGTAACGTATGCATCGGTTTTGCTGCCGGTTCCCGGCAGTTCGCGGACAAGTCCGCTCCTACGTCTCGCGAGGTCGTGGACGAGCGAATACGGTATTTCAGACGATACATGTTCGGTGACTTTACAGGCCCTTTCGCGGACGAGGCCGCTCACACTGCTTTCGGCCAGAATCAAAAGCAGACTTGTGTATAACGCTGGGTGCTACGCGCGGTACATACCCATCACGGATGAGCATTGGTCTCCAGCAGGTGATGCAGGTCAACGAACTGCTGTGTCAGCTTGTGCCGTGGGTCGAGGTGGATGAGGGGCAGGTTGGCCTGGTGCGACTCGCGCATTTTCACTGAGGCGTTGAGGTAGACCGGCAGCACCGGCAGGCCCTCGGCGATCAGTTCGTCGAGCATCTGCTGCGGCAGGCTGGCCCTGGGCTGAAACTGGTTGACGATGATGCCTTCAACCTGAAGATCCTCGTTGTGATCCTCTTTCAGCTCTTCGATCTCGCGCATCAGCCCATACAGCGCCTGCCGGGAGAAGCTGTCGCAGTCGAATGGAATCAGGACGCGATCAGACGCGATCAACGCCGAAACCGCATAAAAATTCAGTGCCGGGGGCGTATCCAGGTAAATACGCTCGTAATCCTCACTCAGTTCGTCCAGCAATTTGCGCAGCTTGTTGATCTTGTGCTTGGCCTCGAGTTTGGGCTGCAAGTCGGCAAGCTCCGCAGTGGCCGTGACCACATGCAGATTGTCGAACGGGGTTTCATAGATATCGACGTGGTTCTTCTTGGCGAACGGAGCTGCCGACAGTGTGTTCTTGAAGAACTCGGCAATCCCCATCGGAATATCCTGTCCGGTAAGACCTGTGAGGTACTGAGTCGAGTTTGCCTGGGCATCGAGATCGATCAACAACGTCCGATAGCCTTCGTGAGCGCTGACTGCAGCCAGATTGCAGGCGATGCTCGATTTGCCGACACCGCCCTTCTGATTGAATACCACGCGACGCATGCTTTGGATTCCTTGAAAGATGAAGAAACAGCAGGAGTGGCCGATAACGACCTTGAAGGGTCGAGTCTAGGCAATGCATATGACAGCGGCGAGCTTATCGCAAAACGGCACTTGTCTGTCTGTCTCGCGGGATCAGACTTGAACTTTAAAATACACGCCTGTAAACGATTTTTATGTAACAAATTTGCTAGTCATGACCCCCATCGGGATAATGCGCGCACTCGGTCAAATTACCGCACCCAGGCTGATATCGACCTGATATCGATGTAGCGAGAAACAAGCCCGCAGGGGCGGGAAGAGAAGCCTTGATCACCTTCAACATTGCACGATGGCACGCTTGGGCTCCGGGCCTGGCGAGCGCAGACGACTGGCTGCAATGGAGCCTTGATCCGACGCTGCTGGAAACCAGTGACGCCGCGCCGGACGTGTCTTTTCTGCCTGCCATGCAACGTCGCCGCCTGGGCCGCATGGCGAGAATGGCATTTGCCGTCGGCTGGCCATTGACTGAAGGCCTGGGGCGCGTACCGCTGGTGTTTGTCTCGCGCCACGGAGAAACCCCGAGAACATTTGAAATCCTGCGTGATCTGGCCGCAAACGAACCGCTTTCGCCGACCCAGTTCAGCCTTTCGGTGCATAACGCGGTGATTGGTCTGTGGTCGATCATGCGCGGTGAAACAAGTGAGATGACAGCCCTGGCCGCCGCAGGTGACGGGCTGGAGTATGGAGCGTTCGAGGCCGCTGCGTTGCTGGCCGAGGGTGCAGAAGCAGTCTTGCTTGTGGTGACTGAAGAGCAGCCACCGCAGGCTTATGCCCAATGGATTGATGACGTGCCCTTTCCCTACGCCGTCGGCTTGCTGCTGACCGCCGGGAATGAGTGGCAATTGTCTCTGAACACCGATACGCAAGGCACCGAGCGGCCCCAGTGGCCACATGCACTGAACCTGCTGCGAGCCTTGCACACCCATCAGTCCGTCTGCCTGCACCCCTGGAATAACCGGTTATGGAACTGGCAACGCAACAACTGAAAAAAGGTCGGGATGCTTATTACTGGCGTCTGCTGGCAACCGCTTTCAGCTTTGCCCTGTTCGGGGTGAGCGGTCTGTGCCTGCGATTGTTCGTTTTTCCGCTCCTGAGTTGCCTGCCCGGGAGTGCGGCCAGTCATCAGCGCCGCGCCAGACGGACCATCAGCCGGCTGTTCTGGCTGTTCATCCGCATCATGGCGCGCATGGGTGTGCTGACCTATGAAGTGCAGGGTGCCGAAAAGCTTGGCCGTGCCGGGCAGATGATCATTGCCAACCATCCGTCGCTGATCGACGTCGTGTTCCTGATCGGTCTGGTACGTGACGCCAACTGCGTGGTCAAGCGCAGCCTGTGGGAGAACCCGTTCACCCGCGGCCCGGTGCGCTCCACCGGTTACATCAGTAACGATGGCAGCATGGACATGCTCGACGCCGCCGTGGATCGCCTGCAGACCGGCCAGACACTGATCATCTTCCCGGAGGGAACACGCACCCAGCCCGGCCAGCCACCGGTCTTTCACCGGGGCGCGGCTGCCATTGCACTGCGTGGGGCGAGCGTTATCACACCGGTGACCATCAAGGTCCAGCCAACCACCCTGACCAAGGCCGAACCCTGGTATCGCATTCCGCAACGCCGCGTGCACTTCATTTTGCGCGTCGGTGCCGATATAGACCCGACCGCCTTCAGTGCGCTGGGCCCCGCGCCCGTAGCGTCCCGCAAGCTCAACGATTACCTGCATGACTATTTCACCAAGGAGCTCGCCTCAGATGAGCGATCTGCACCAGGACATTAAATTGTTGATCATCGATGCCATGGGCCTCGAAGACATCACCCCGGAGGATATCGGCAACGATATGACGCTGTTTGGCGAAGGACTGGGACTGGACTCGGTGGATGCGCTCGAACTGGGCCTGGCCATCCAGAAGCGCTATGGCATCAAGATCGATGCCGACGCAAAGGACACCCGTAACCATTTCGCCAGCGTCGACAGCCTTGCGGCCTTCGTCAGCGCCAGACAACCGGCCTGAGAATTGAACATGCAAACCCGTGAAGACATCTTCGAAATCCTGCGTACCGCCATGGTGGAACTGTTCGAACTGGAACCCGAGAGGGTCGCGCTTGACGCCAACCTTTATCAGGACCTGGAAATAGACAGCATCGATGCCGTGGACCTGATCGACCACATCAAACGCAAGACCGGCAAGAAGATTGCCGCTGAAGAGTTCAAGTCGGTCAGGACCGTGAACGACGTGGTAGAGGCCGTCTACAAACTGGTCAACACCACCGAATGAAGCGGCTGATTGGCCTGATTCTGGTGCTGGCCGGTGTGCTGTATCCATTTGCCGTTTACTGGGGAACCGAGCACTTTGCGCCATGGCAGTTCGCGCTGCTGCTGGGCGGCCTGTGGCTGGCGCGTGCGCTGACGGGCGAGCGCAAGCCCGGCAGCCTGGCAATGGCGGTTGTCGCCCTGGTCTTTTGTATGGTGCTCGGCACGCTCGACAGCCATGTGATGCTGCGCTGGTATCCGGTACTGGTCAGCACATTCATGCTGGGCCTGTTTGGCTCAAGCCTTGTTTACGGCCCGCCGATCGTGGAAAAAATGGCGCGCATAAACCGCCCCGAACTGCCTGAATCGGGCATCCGCTACACCCGTAAAGTGACACAGATCTGGTGCCTGTTCTTTCTGGCCAATGGCCTCACTGCAGCCATCCTGACACTGTGGGCACCGTTGTCCTGGTGGACGCTGTACACCGGCCTGATTTCCTACGGGTTGATGGGCCTGTTGTTCTCTGTTGAATGGATCGTCCGCCCATCCGCTGCGGGCGGCAAATGAAATGGATCGCATGAACTGGTTGAACCTGGAACACTTGCTGCTCGACGCCCTTCCCGACCGGCTGCTGGCTCTGACCCCAAGCCTGAACCACGCGCAGTTTCGTGACCAGGCACTGAGCGTGGCCGCCGGTCTGCAAGCCCGAGGCATCACGCGCCTCGCCGTACACCTTGAGGATGCGGCAGACCTGGCCATCGCCTTGTTTGGCGCCTGGCGGGCGGGCGTGCATGTGCTGTTGCCCGCAGACTTGCAGGGCCAGACCCGTGAGCGCTGGGCGAGTCAGGTGGACCTGTGGCTGACCGACCTGACGGATGACACACCGCTAAGCGACCTGTACGCCACGCAGCTCGCTCCGGCAGAGCTTGACCTTGATGAGTGCCGGTTGAGCCTGTGCACCTCCGGTTCCAGCGGCGAGTCCAAGCTGATCGAAAAGCGCCTGCGTCAACTGGCCAGCGAAGTCTGCGGGCTGGAACAACTGTGGGGCGCGGAGCTTGGTTCGGCGTGCATGATCGGCAGTGTCGCCACTCAACATATTTATGGCCTGCTGTTCCGTTTGCTATGGCCGCTGTGCGCTGCGCGTCCGTTCCTGCGCCGTCAGTTGCCGTTCGCCGAAGACCTGCAACGCGCCAGCCGCGAATACCCCTCATTTGCCTGGGTTGCCAGCCCTGCGCTGCTCAAGCGCATGGGCGACAACCTCGACTGGAACCGCCTCAGTGCCGTGCGCCGGGTGTTTTCATCCGGCGGCGCATTGCCGGCTGAAGCCGCGCAGAGCCTGCAGCAACGTCTTGGCCAGTGGCCGACGGAAATTCTCGGCAGCTCGGAAACCGGCGGCATCGCCTGGCGTCAGGGCGAGCAACATTGGCAAGCCTTCGACGGTGTAGAGCTGAGCCAGGACAGCGAAGGTGCCCTGCGCATCAGCTCGCCCTATCTGCCGCCCGGTCATGTCGAGCAGACCGCCGATGCGGTGCTGATCGGCGCAGACGGGCGCTTTGAGCTGCTGGGCAGGCTGGACCGTATTGTCAAACTCGAAGAAAAGCGCATTTCACTGCCACTGATCGAGCAGGCGCTGGCAGCTCATGACTGGGTCTGCGAGGCGCGCCTTGGCGTGGTTCAGGAGAACCGTGCGTCACTCGGCGCGCTGCTGGTCCTCAGCGATGAGGGCTTGCTGGCCCTGCGTAATCAGGGCCGTCGGGCGCTGACCGAAACGTTGCGGCAGCACCTGCGACCGCATTGCGAAACCATTGCCCTGCCGCGTCGCTGGCGTCTGCTGCGGCAGATGCCGCTCAATGCACAGGGCAAACTGGTGCAGACGCACGTTCAGGCCTTGCTCATGGCACCACGACCGAAACAGCCGGAAGTGCTTGACCAGCAGGCTGTCGACGGCGAATTGCATTTGCGGTTGATCGTCCCGCCCGATCTGGCTTTTTTCAGCGGCCATTTCCCCAAGGCTCCGGTCTTGCCGGGCGTGGTGCAGGTTGACTGGGCGTTCAGCCTGGGCCAGCGCCTGCTCGCCCTGCCATCCGGGTTTGCCGGAATGGAAGTGCTCAAATTCCAGCAACTGGTGCGCCCGGGTGACCGCCTCAAACTGACGCTGCGTTTCGATGCGGCGCGTTCCAAGCTGTATTTCGCCTTTCACAACGCCGACGGCGCCCCCTGCTCCAGCGGCCGCATCGTGCTGGAGGGTGAGCATGCATAAACCTTGCGTGATCATTCCGGTGTTCGACCACGAACTGGCCGTGCCCGACGTGGTCAAGGCCGTCCGCGGCACCGGCCTGCCCTGCATACTGGTGGACGATGCCAGCAGCCCCGCCTGCGCCGTCGTGTTACAGCAACTGGCGCAAGGTGAGGCTGTTTATCTGTTGCGTCTGCCAGTCAATCAGGGCAAGGGTGGCGCTGTCATGGCAGGGTTCCGCGAGGCGGCGCGCCTGGGTTTCAGCCATGCGTTGCAGGTCGACGCCGACGGCCAGCATGACCTGAGCGATATTCCGCTGTTTCTGGCGCAGTCGCGCCAGTACCCGGACGCGCTGATCTGCGGCTATCCACGGTTCGACGAGAGCGTCCCCAAAGGCCGCCTGTACGCGCGCTACCTGACTCACGTCTGGGTGTGGATCAACACGCTGTCGTTGCACATTCGCGACTCCATGTGCGGCTTCCGGCTTTACCCGCTGGCTCCGGTGCTGGCGCTGATCGACAGCGTGCGGATCGGCAGGCGCATGGACTTCGACTCGGAAATTCTCGTGCGCCTGTCCTGGCGTGGTCAGGCGATGCGCTGGCTGCCGACACGGGTTCATTACCCGCAGGACGGCCTGTCGCACTTCCGCCTGTTTCACGACAACGCATTGATCTCGAAAATGCACGCCAAACTGTTCTTCGGCATGCTGATCCGCCTGCCGGTGCTGCTATGGCGGCGGTGGCGCTCATGAGCGTCGACAAGTCGCCCAGGGAACATTGGGCCAGTCATCAGGAGCGTGGCAGCTTCATGCTCATGAAACTCACTGCCTGGGGGATGCGCGTGCTCGGTCGTCGCCTGCTCAGCCCGGTGTTGTATGGCATCGTGCTGTACTTCTTCGTGTTCGGCCGACGCGCCCGACACAGCATCCACGAATACCAGCAGCGCCTGGCGGACTGGAGCGCCAGGCCGGAACTGCGCCCCAGTCAGCGCAGAGTGTTTGGTCAGTTCATGGCGTTTGCCGATGCGTTGCTCGACAAGCTGGACGTCTGGAACGGCAGGCTGGGCATCGATCAGATCGAGATCATCGACCCGGCGCTACTGCGCCAGAACCTGCGCGGCGAGCGCGGGCAGATGCTGGTCGGGGCGCACCTGGGCAATCTTGAAGTGTGCCGCGCGCTGGCCGAACTCGGTGAAAAAGTCACTATGAACGTGTTGGTGCACACCAAGCACGCCGAACGCTTCAATCGCCTGCTCGGTGAGGCCGGAGCGACCAATCTGCGTCTGATCCAGGTCAGCGAGCTGGACCCGGCCATCATGCTGCAATTAAGCCAGCGCCTGGACGAAGGCGAGTGGCTGGCCATCGCCGGTGATCGCGTCGCGCTGCATGGCGGGCGCAATGTACGGGTCGACTTTCTCGGTCAGCCTGCCACCTTCCCGCAAGGCCCCTGGCTGCTGGCCGGCCTGCTCAAATGCCCGGTCAATCTGTTTTTCTGCCTCAAGGGAGCGAAGGGCTACAGGGTGATTCTCGAACCGTTCGCCGAGGCCATCGAGTGGCGGCGCAGCGACCGCGCCGAAGTCATCGCCCACTGGGCCACGCGCTATGCCGAGCGCCTTGGGCACTATTGCCTGGAAGCGCCGCAGCAGTGGTTCAATTTCTACCCATTCTGGAAGTCCGATGACGAATCAAGCTCCTGACCCGATCACTTTCGGCGAGCATGCCTTGCGTATCGAAGATGTGCTGGCACTGGCCAACCGTGAGGTGCCGAGCGTGCTGCAAAGCGACGGCGAGTTCCGTGCACGCATTGCCCGTGGCGCGCAGTTTCTGGATTCGCTGCTGGACAAGGAAGGCGTGATCTATGGCGTCACTACCGGCTACGGCGACTCTTGCGTGGTCGCCGTGCCGCTGGAGCATGTCGAGGCATTGCCGCGTCATCTGTACACGTTTCATGGCTGTGGGCTGGGCAAACTGCTGGATGCCAAGGCCACTCGCGCAGTGCTGGCGGCGCGCTTGCAGTCGTTATGTCAGGGCGTTTCCGGTGTGCGTGTCGAACTGCTGGAGCGTTTGCAGGCATTTATCGATCAGGATGTGCTGCCGCTGATCCCTGAAGAGGGTTCGGTGGGTGCCAGCGGTGATCTGACACCACTGTCGTACGTGGCGGCGACACTGTCAGGCGAGCGCGACGTCATGTTCCGCGGTGAACGCCGCCAGGCCATCGATGTGCACCGTGAATTGGGCTGGACGCCGCTGGTGCTGCGCCCCAAGGAAGCGCTGGCGCTGATGAACGGCACCGCCGTCATGACCGGTATCGCCTGCCTGGCGTTCGCCCGTGCCGATTACCTGCTACAACTGGCAACCCGTATCACGGCCATGAACGTGGTGGCGCTGCAAGGCAACCCGGAACATTTCGACGAGCGCCTGTTCGCCGCCAAGCCGCATCCGGGCCAGATGCAGGTGGCCGCATGGCTGCGTCAGGACCTGGCCATCGACGCACCGACTGCGCCGCTGCATCGTCTTCAGGACCGCTATTCGCTGCGTTGCGCGCCGCATGTACTCGGCGTGCTGGCCGACAGCCTGAGCTGGCTGCGTTCATTCATCGAGATCGAGTTGAACAGTGCCAACGACAACCCGATTATCGATGCCGAGGCCGGCCGTGTGCTGCACGGCGGACATTTCTACGGCGGGCACATCGCCTTTGCCATGGACAGCCTGAAAACCCTGATTGCCAATGTCGCAGACCTGCTCGACCGGCAACTGGCGCTGCTGGTAGACGAGCGTTACAACCACGGTCTGCCGAGCAATCTGTCGGGGGCCAGCGCCGAACGGGCCATGCTCAATCATGGCTTCAAAGCGGTACAGATAGGCACCAGCGCATGGACCGCCGAAGCCCTGAAAAACACCATGCCGGCCAGTGTGTTCTCGCGCTCTACCGAATGCCACAATCAGGACAAGGTGAGCATGGGCACCATCGCCGCGCGTGATGCCATCCGGGTGCTGGAACTGACCGAGCAGGTTGCCGCCGCCACGCTGATCGCCGCCAATCAGGGCGTCTGGCTGCGCAGCAAGGCCGCCGATGCGCGCCCACTGCCTCCGGCGCTGGCAGCCATGCATCAGCAGTTGGGCGAAGACTTTGCCCCCGTCATCGAAGACCGGGCGCTGGAGAGCGAACTGCGCCTGTGCCTGGAACATATCGCCAACCGCCACTGGAGGTTGCATGCGCAGTAAGGGTTTTCTGCACATCGACACTGAAATCGTGGTGCCCTTTTTCGACGTCGACATGATGAACATTGTCTGGCACGGGCATTACATCAAATACCTGGAAGTCGCACGTTGCGCGTTGCTGGACTGCATCGGGCATAACTACATGCAGATGCTCGAATCCGGTTATGGTTGGCCAGTGATCGACCTGCAATTGCGCTATGTGCGCAGCGCAGTGTTCGGCCAGACACTGAACGTGCGGGCCAGCCTGGTGGAGTGGGAGAACCGTCTGAAGATCAATTACCTGATCACCGACGCACACACCGGCGACCGCCTGACCCGCGCCAGCACCGTGCAGGTCGCGGTAGACAGCCAGAGCCGGGAAATGCAACTGGCCTCGCCCCGGGTCTTTATCGATGCCGTAGAAACAGCCATAGAGAGCGCCTTGCCATGAACCGCCCGCTTCGCACGTTGATTTTGCTGGGTTTGCTGTGTCTTTCTTCTCTGGCGCAGGCTTTCGACCTGCAGCAATTGAGCGACCAGCTCGCCCGACCTGCGGTGGTGCAAGGCCGTTTCATTCAGGAAAAACACCTGCGCGCCCTGCCGCAACCGTTGCTCAGCAAGGGCCGCTTCGTGCTCGCCAAGGATTTCGGACTGCTCTGGCTGCTGGAAACACCGCTTGAACAGGATTACCGCATCAATGCCAGCGGTATTGCCCGCCGTGAAACCGTGGGCGACGTCGACACCTGGAAGCCCGTCCCGAACAAGAACGCCGGGGCCGAGCAGAACCGTTTGTTTCTTGCTGTATTGCAAGGCGACAGCAGCGGCCTGCAACGGGACTTCGATTTGCAGCTCAAGGGTGACGCAAACGCCTGGCATCTCACGCTCACGCCGCGCTCGATGCTGCTGCAACAAGTGTTTAAACAGATCAACATTGAGGGCGGCGAACTGGTTCAGCGTATCGAGTTACTGGAAACCCAGGGCGACAGCACAGTCCTGAAAATGATCGACAGCAGCAGCTCCCCGACACTGACCGATGCACAGCGTCATGACTTCAACAACTGAGCGGCTGTTGCCGCGACTGTTCCTGCTGATTCTGGCGGGCGTAGTGGCGCTGGCCGGCTGGCAGTGGCACGACCGCTCGCCGTTGTCGGCCAACCTCATGGAGCTGGTGCCGGGCACTGACAACGACGCGCGGGTAGTCAGCGCCGAAAAGCGTATGCAGGAGCCGCTCAATCGCGAAATGCTGGTGCTGGTCGGCCACGCCGATCGCCAACAAGCCGTCGAGCTGGCACGCACGCTGGCCGAGCAATGGCAATCGAGCGGCCTGTTCGAGAAGGTCCAGTGGTCGCTGCAGGCTGATCTGCCTGCGTTGCGCACACAATTGCTGCAAGGGCGTATCGCCATGTTACCGGCAGTGGATCGCGCCCTGCTGATCGACGACCCGAAAACCTTCATCGAGCAGCGCGTACAGACGCTGTTCGACCCGTTTTCCGGGTTCAGCCTGGTGCCGGGTCAGGATGACTGGCTGGGGCTGACCGGACGTATCCAGAACGGGCTGCCGAAACAGGGCTCGGTCGAGGCGGATCTGGCCAGCGGCGCGTTGATTGCCAGCGCCGAGGGCAAAAGCTGGGTGCTGCTGCGTTCGCGAACCCGAACCGATGCCTTCGACTTGCACCTGCCAGGCCAGGTTGCCGACCTGCTGGCGAAAGCGCGGGTGCAGGCGCAGCAGGCCGGTGGGCAATTGCTCGCCGCCAGCGGCCTGCTGTACGCCGCCGACGGGCAGAAGCAGGCCAGTCGGGAAATCACCTGGGTCGGCGGTGGCGCAACGGTCGGCATTCTATTGCTGCTGTTGCTGGCCTTCCGGCGCTGGAGCGTGCTGCTGGCGTTTGTACCGGTGGTAGTCGGCATGCTCTTCGGTGCAGTGGCTTGCGTGGCGCTGTTTGGCAGCATGCACGTCATGACGCTGGTGCTGGGTTCCAGCCTGATTGGTGTGGCGGTGGATTACCCGCTGCATTACCTGTCCAAGAGCTGGAGCCTGAAACCCTGGCGCAGTTGGCCCGCCTTGCGCCTGACCCTGCCGGGCCTGACGCTGAGCCTGATCACCAGTTGCATCGGCTATCTGGCGCTGGCCTGGACACCGTTTCCGGCACTGACACAAATTGCCGTGTTCTCCGCCGCTGGCCTGATCGGCGCTTACCTGACAGCGGTGTGCCTGCTGCCGGCACTGCTCGCAAACGTCCAAATAAGCCCTGCGCAATGGCCGCTGAAGCTGGCGCAATTGATGCTCGATTGCCGCGCCGCGCTGTTGCAGCGCATCAGCACGCCAATCCTGCTGGCGCTGCTGTTGGCCTTCTGCGGCAGCGGGCTCTGGCACCTGACCACCAAGAACGATATCCGCCAATGGGTAGCGGCACCTCAGGCGCTGACCGATGAAGCCCAGGCCATTGCGCGGATCACCGGTTATCAACCCACCAGCCAGTTCTTCCTGGTGCGCGGCAAGGATCAACAGCAGTTGCTGGACCGGCAGTCCGAGTTGACCCAGCGGCTCGATCAACTGGTCAGCATGGACAAGCTGCAGGGTTACATGGCCCTCAACCAGTTGCTGGATTCGCCTGCCGAGCAACAGTTGACCCGCGACGCACTGAGCAAATTGCCGCAACACTGGGCCCCCTTGGTGCAGCTTGGCGTTCCGGCCAGTGCCCTGAAAGCTGAACTCACTCAATTGCAGGCGTTGCCCACGCAAGACATTGATGAGGCGCTCAAGGGGCCGCTCAGCGAACCGTGGCGAACGCTGTGGCTGGGGACCACCGATGAAGGCGTGGCAAGCATTGTCAGCCTGCGTGGCATGAACAGTATGGCGTTGCTCCGCGTGCAGGCCATTGGCCTGGAAGGCGTGCAACTGGTCGACCGTCTGGGCGAGCTCAATGAGGTGTTTGCCCACACGCAGATCAGCGCAGCGGAATTGAAGCTGGCGTCATGCGTATTGATTGTTCTGCTGCTGATTGTGCCGTTCGGCTTCAACGGCGCATTGCGCATCGTCGCCCTGCCCCTGCTGGCCGCCCTGTGCAGCCTCGCCAGCCTGGGCTGGCTGGGTCAGCCGCTGACCCTGTTCAGCCTGTTCGGCCTGCTGCTGGTCACGGCGATCAGCGTCGACTACGCCATTCTGATGCGCGAGCAGATAGGCGGCGCGGCGGTCAGCCTGCTGGGTACGCTGCTGGCAGCGGTCACCACCTGGCTGTCGTTCGGGCTGCTGGCTGTTTCCGGCACCCCGGCGATCAGCAATTTCGGTCTGGCAGTCAGCCTGGGTCTGGCCTTCAGCTTTCTTCTGGCACCGTGGGCCAGCCCGCGCAAAGCGCCTCAGGCACCTGCCGAGTCAGCGGAGACGCGCGCATGATGGTCGCAGTGTTCTGGCTGATGGCGCTGGCGTTGTTTGCACTGGCCACCTGGGCGGGGCGACGGCTTGGCCTGATTCCCATCGTCAGCCAGTTACTGCTGGCGACTTTCGGCCTGCCGCTGCTGATGCTGTTCTGGATCGAGCCTCACTGGCACCTCAGCGGCGCACAACTGGTGTCTCCGGTCTGGCTGAAAAGCCTGTACGGCCTGGCATTTGCCATCGTGCTGGGGCAGATTCTCAGCGACGTGATCGACCTGCGGCTCGATCGCCAGAGCCTGAAAATCGCCGTACCGAGCTTTCTGGTGCCCTTCCTGACCGGGCTGACCTGCGCCGTATGGCTATTGCCGGAGCAAACCTGGATCAGCTCGCTGGCCATCGGGCTGGTGTTCGCCATCACTGCGATTCCGGTGCTTTATCTGTATCTGCAGCACATCGATTACCCTCCCGCTGCCACCCGGCGTCTGGTGCAGACCGCGATCCTCATCGATCTGACCTGCTGGAGCCTGTTTGCCCTCGCTCAGGGCAGCCTGCACCTGAGCAGCCTGTTGCTGCCGCTGCTGGGGGCCTGCGTACCGCTGCTGTTTCGTCTGCTGCGCCTGCGCCAACCGCTGGTGTACAGCCTGACATTCTTCATTCTGCTGATGGTCGCCGAGCATTACCGGCTCAACGCACTGATTTTCGGCATCGGTTATCTGCTCTGCATGGCCCGTCTCGGCCAGGCCTGGGTGCCGCCACTGAGCACTGCGCGGCTGGGCTCCCTGCAAACCCGGCTGGCCATTCCGCTGCTGCTGACCTTCGGCATTGTGCAGATCAACGTGCACAGTGCGATCGGCGAGCTGGGCGCGGTGCAACTCGCCGCGCTGATCGTGCTGCCGATTGTCAGCAAAATGCTGGGCAACTGGATCGGCCTGCGCCGGGCTCCGCTGTCATTCGCCGGTGCCCGCCGCTGGCGCGAAAGCGTGCTGCTGAATATTCGCGGCTTGAGCGAAATCGTTTTCCTCAACCTGCTGCTGCAACAGCAACTCATCAGCCCGGCGTTGTACTTTGCACTGATGCTGATGAGCCTGCTCGCCACGCTCATGCCGGCCCTTACCGGCATGGGGCGTGCGCCCTTGCCGTCCCCTCCCGCCACCGTCCAACCGGAAAGGAATACCTGTGCCCATCACTGATAGGGAAATTCGTCAGGTCGTTGTCATCGGTGCCGGCCCGGCCGGTTCAATCGCGGCTGCCCTGCTCAAACGCCAGGGCCACGATGTGCTGATCGTCGAGCGTCAGCGGTTCCCGCGCTTCTCCATCGGCGAAAGCCTGTTGTGCCATTGCCTGGACTTCGTCGAAGAAGCCGGGATGCTCGACGCCGTGCAAGCCGCCGGCTTTCAGCTCAAGAACGGCGCTGCCTTTGCGCGTGGCGAGCAGTACAGCGATTTCGACTTTGGCGATACCTTCAGCCACGGCAAGCCGACCACCTTTCAGGTGCAGCGCAGCGAGTTCGATAAACTGCTCGCCGACCAAGCCGAACTGCAAGGCGTGGAAATTCGCTATCAGCAGGAAATCATCAGCGCCGACTTCGACAGCCCGCAGCCGGTATTGCATGTAAAGCGCGAGGACGGCAGCGAATACAGCGTGCAGGCGACCTTCGTACTCGACGCCAGCGGCTATGGCCGCGTGCTCCCGCGTCTGCTGGATCTGGAAGCTCCATCGGGCTTTCCGGTGCGTCAGGCCGTGTTTACCCATATCGAAGACCGCATCGAAAGCCCGCCCTTCGACCGCCAGAAGATCCTCGTCAGCATCCATCCACAGCACAGCGATGTATGGTTCTGGTCGATCCCTTTCAGCGAAGGTCGCTGTTCGATAGGCGTCGTGGCCTCGGCCGAGCGTTTCAAGGACAAGCCCGACGATCTGGACGCCTGCCTGCGTGCCTTCATCGATGAAACACCGCAACTGGCCAAGGTGCTGCAACACGCCGTCTGGGACACGCCTGCGAGAACCATCGGCGGCTATTCGGCCAACGTCAAAACCCTGCATGGCAAAAGCTTTGCGCTGTTGGGCAATGCGGCGGAATTCCTCGATCCGGTGTTTTCTTCAGGCGTAACCATCGCCATGCGCTCGGCCAGCATGGCCGCTGGTGTGCTGAATCGGCAGTTGCAGGGTGAAAGCGTGGATTGGGAAACCGAGTTCGCCGTTCCGCTGAAGCGCGGCGTCGACACCTTTCGCGCCTATGTCGAAGGCTGGTACGACGGTACGTTCCAGAACGTGATTTTCTATCCCGGCAGCGCTCCGGACATCCGCCGCATGATCAGTGCCATTCTGGCCGGTTATGCCTGGGATGAGCGCAACCCGTTTGTCAGCGAGCCCAAACGCCGCTTGCGCACGCTCTCGGAAATCTGCGCGGACGGTGGCTCATGAATCGATCGTTCCTGAGTGACAGCTACGTCGAAGAAACCCGCTTCGGTCTGTGGTTTCTGCGTAGCCATACCTGGCAGTACCGCGTGTTGCGCGTGGCGATAGACGACTTGCGCAGCCTGTTCGCCAGCGCGCCGCCGGTTGCGCCGGTGTTGCTCGACGCCGGTTGCGGGCAGGGCCGCTCGTTCCAGCACCTGAACAAGGTTTTCAAGCCGTCCAGATTCATCGGCATCGATGCCGACCCGCACAGCCTGGAGATGAGCCGTCAGGAAGCGCAGGCAAAAGGCGTGCAGGTCGAACTGATCGGCAGCGATTGCGCGGCTTTGCAAGTACCCGACGCCAGCGTCGATTTGCTGTTCTGCCATCAGACGTTCCATCATCTGGTCGAGCAGGAACGGGCGCTGGCCGAGTTTTATCGCGTGCTCAAGCCGGGTGGCTATCTGCTGTTCGCCGAGTCGACCGAGGCTTACATCGACACTTGGGTGATTCGCTGGCTGTTCCGTCACCCGATGCACGTTCAGAAAAGCGCGGCCCAGTACCTGCAGATGATCCGCGATCAGGGTTTCGAGTTCGATGCGCAGCATATTTCCTACCCTTACCTGTGGTGGAGCCGCGCCAGGGATTTCGGTCTGCTCGAAGCCCTGAAACTGCAAAAGCCCAGGCTGTTCGGGCAACGGGAGGAAACGCTGGTCAATGTCGTGGCCCGCAAACCTTTGGAAGTGGGAGCATCATGATTCGCGTACTGTTTTTAGCTTTCCTGCTGCTTGGCGGTTGTGCTGCACAGGCCCCGCTGCCGACCAGTGCACCGACCATGCAATTGCCGATGCAACTGCATATCGAACGCCGAAAAGCTGATCAGCGTCAGGACTGGGTGCTGGTCATCCAGCGCGAAAACGCCGGTTTGCGTTGGTCGATGATGGACCCGCTGGGTATCCCGCAGGCGCGTCAGTTGCTGATCGACGGGCAGTGGCAAGCCGATGGCTTGCTGCCGCCCAATCCCGAAGCCCGCGAGCTTTTTGCTGCACTGATGTTTGCCATGACGCCGGATCTGGAAATGCATGGCCGCTACCCCACGGCTTATCGCCAGGGTATGCAGCGCCGTCTGGACGATCGCTGGCTGGTCGAATACCAGTCGGCCAATGCCTTCACCCTCCGCCTCAAGGACGGGTTGAGTTACAAGGTCACACCGCTGAACAACGAGAACATGCCATGACTGCCTATCTCAATGCGCTGGGCCTGACATGCTCGCTGGGCGACAGTCGTGAAGAGGTGTCGCGCAGATTGTTTGCGGGCGACAGCTCGGGCATGGTGTTCGAAAGCGGCTGGGTGCCGGAACGCGCATTGCCGGTAGGCGCGGTCAAATCCGCACTGCCGCCCATTCCGCCTGCCGTGCATTTGCATCACAGCCGTAATAACCAGTTGCTGCTGGCTGCCGCCCTGCAGATCGAGGATGACATCAGCCAGGCCATCACCCGCTTCGGCGCCGGACGGATTGGCGTGATCATTGGCACCAGCACTTCGGGCATCGATGAAGCGAGCGAGAGCATGGCCGTCTGGCTGCGTGAGCGGACCTTCCCCGACGATTACGATTATCGGCAACAGGAACTGGGCGCACCGGCGAATTTTCTCGCCGCCTGGCTGCAATTGAGCGGCCCGGCCTACGTCATATCGACAGCCTGCACGTCCAGCTCGCGGGCGTTGCTCAGTGCGCGGCGGGCGCTGGACATGGGCCTGTGCGATGCGGTGCTGTGCGGTGGCGTTGACAGCCTGTGCAGGCTGACCCTGCAGGGGTTTTCGGCACTCGAGGCCATGTCGCCGCAGCTCTGCAACCCGTTCTCCAGCAACCGTAGCGGGATCAATATCGGCGAGGCGGCCGCGCTGTTTCTGATGACTCGCGAAGCCGACAGCAGGCACTCGATTGCCCTGCTGGGTGCAGGTGCCAGCTGCGACGCTCACCACATTTCGGCCCCCGAACCCACCGGACGTGGTGCGCGCGATGCCATGCTGCAAGCGTTGCGCAATGCCCGGCTCGAGGCGGAGCAGATCGGTTATCTGAACCTGCATGGCACCGCCACGCCGCATAACGACGCGATGGAAAGCCTGGCCGTGCAGGCGGTGTTCCCGAATGGCGTGCCCTGCTCGTCGACAAAACCGCTCAGCGGCCACACCCTGGGCGCGGCAGGCGCGCTGGAAGCGGCGTTTTGCTGGCTGAGCCTGGCACCGGAGAATACCGAACAGGCCCTGCCCCCGCACCTGTGGGACGGCGAGGCCGATCCGCTCTTGCCTGCGCTGCACTGGACCCACTCAGGCTCGCGCCTGACACCTGCAAATGCTCGTTACATGATGAGCAATTCGTTTGCCTTCGGTGGCAACAACATCAGCCTGATTATCGGAGATGCCCCATGATCGATTGGCCGCTCGCCGAACTCATCCCTCATGCCGGCGACATGATTCTCATCGATCAGGTGCTGGGTTTTGACGAAGAACAGATTCAAACCCGCCTGACCGTGCAAGCCAACGGCCTGTTCAACCAGCCGGACGGCAGCCTGCCTGCCTGGCTCGGCATAGAGCTGATGGCCCAGAGCGTTGCTGCCTATGCCGGCTGCCAGGCACGCAGCAAGGGCGAAGCGGTCAAACTGGGCTTTTTGCTTGGCAGCCGCAAGTTCGACTGCAACGTAACGCGCTTCCCGCTGGGCAGTGAACTGACTGTCCATGCCGTGCGCTCCTTGCAGGACGACAGCGGCATGGGTGTGTTCGAATGCACGCTTACCGGACCTGGGATCGAGGCTTTTGCCCGACTCAATGTATATTGCCCGCCCAACACTGCTGACTATCTGGCTGAAGGAGCCCCGGCATGACTGAATCAATACTGGTCACCGGCTCCAGCCGTGGCATCGGCCGCGCCATCGCCCTGCGCCTGGCCCGGGCCGGCTACGACCTGATCCTGCATTGCCGCACCGGGCGCAACGAAGCCGAAGCCGTGCAGGCCGAAATCGTTGCGCTGGGCCGTCAGGCCCGCGTGCTGCAATTCGATGTATCGGACCGGGCTGCCTGCAAGGCGATTCTGGAAAACGATGTGGAGACCTACGGCGCGTATTACGGCGTGGTGCTCAACGCCGGGCTGACCCGTGACGGCGCATTTCCGGCGCTTAGCGATGACGACTGGGATCAGGTGTTGCGGACCAATCTGGACGGTTTCTATAACGTTCTGCACCCCTTGACGATGCCGATGATTCGTCGGCGTGCGGCCGGTCGCATTGTCTGCATCACCTCGGTCTCCGGCCTGATCGGCAATCGTGGCCAGGTCAATTACAGCGCTTCCAAGGCGGGGCTGATCGGTGCGGCCAAGGCACTGGCCATCGAACTGGGCAAGCGCAAGATCACCGTCAACTGCGTCGCGCCGGGGTTGATCGACACGGCAATGCTCGACGAGAACGTGCCGGTGGACGAACTGATGAAAATGATTCCGGCGCAACGCATGGGCACACCCGAGGAAGTCGCTGGTGCGGTGAACTTCCTGATGTCGGCCGAGGCGAGCTACATCACCCGTCAGGTACTGGCCGTCAACGGGGGACTGTGCTGATGAAGCGTGTGGTCGTCACCGGTATGTCCGGCATTACCTCGGTGGGCAGCGACTGGCCGACTATCGAGGCGAGCTTTAGCGCCAATCGCAGTGGCATCCGCCGGATGGACGAGTGGAACCGTTTTGCAGAACTGAATACCCGACTGGCTGGTCCTGTGGACGACTTCGCAGTGCCCGTGCACTGGACGCGCAAGCAACTGCGCAGCATGGGCCGCGTGTCACGACTGGCGGTGGCCGCAGCAGAGCAGGCACTGATCGACGCCAGGTTGCTGAATGATCCGATCATTCGCGATGGTCGCATGGGTACAGCGTGCGGGTCGTCCACTGGCAGCACAGATGAAATCAAGGCCTTCGGCAACATGCTGATCAATTCCGTCGCAGTGGGCCTGAATGCCAACTCCTACGTGCGAATGATGCCGCACACCACCGCCGCCAACATCAGCATCTTCTTCGGCCTGACCGGACGCCTGATCCCGACTTCCAGCGCCTGTACCAGCGGCAGTCAAGGCATCGGCTATGCCTACGAGGCGATCAAGTTCGGTCGGCTGCCGCTGATGCTGGCGGGCGGTGCCGAAGAGTTGTGCCCGACCGAGGCGATGGTCTTCGACGCGCTGTACGCGACCAGCCTCAAGAATGACGCCCCCCACACCACACCACGCCCATACGACAGCGGGCGCGACGGCCTGGTGATTGGCGAAGGCGGCGGCATGCTGGTGCTTGAAGAGCTTGAGCACGCCAAGGCACGCGGCGCGCACATTTACGCCGAGATCGTCGGTTTCGGCAGCAACGCCGACGGTGCCCACAGTACTCGTCCCGAGCAGGCCACCATGCGCCGCGCCATGGAACTGGCTCTGGAAGACGCCGGCCTGCCGCCCGACGCCATCGGGTACGTCAACGGCCACGGCACTGCGACAGAACAGGGCGACATCGCCGAAACCCTGGCCACCAGCAGCCTGTTCGGCTCGCGCATGCCACTCAGCTCACAAAAAAGCTTCCTCGGTCACACGCTTGGCGCATGCGGCGCGCTGGAGTCATGGTTCAGTATCGAGATGCTCAACAGCGACCGTTATATCCATACGCTCAACCTGGTGGACATTGATACTCAGTGCGGCGAACTGGACTATATCGTCGGCGAACCCCGGCGGATGAGTAATGAATATGTGATGAACAACAACTTTGCCTTTGGCGGGGTGAATACGTCATTGATATTCAAGCGTTGGGGGTGAGACCACGCACGTCTCAACTATCGTGCGTCGCTGCGCGTCGCATGCCGTTCTGGACGCTCTGCGTCCGGTATTGATTCTACGGCGCGGCGCAGATTTGTGACGCAGAGCGTCACGACAGGCATTCCCACGCTGGAGCGTGAGAAACGATAGGTCTACCGGCTCCGCTTATCAAATCACCCGACATTGCGCGTTAACAGTTCGGTGAACGCCTTGGCCATGGGTGACTGTTCGTCCTTGCGCTGCACCAGCCACACGGCACTGGTCGCGCCGGGATCGAGGACGTTGCGATAGACCACGCCGTCGATGCGCATGCGACGATAGGATGCCGGCAGTACGGTGACGCCCAGCCCCGCTGCGACCAGACCGATGATGGTCATGACCTCACCCGCCTCCTGAGTGATCAACGGGCTGAAGCCTGCGGCACGCGCCAGGCTCAGGACTTGCGCGTAGATACCGCTGCCATAGGTGCGCGGGAAAAATACAAACGGCTCGGCGGCCAGCGCCGACATATAGATCCCGTCCTCGCTTTCGGCCGCCAGCGGATGGTCGGCGCGCATGATCGCAACCAGCGGCTCGCTCAGCAATTCAAACACCACCAGCGAATCGGGTAACGTCAGAGGGCGCATGATGCCGACCTGAATGGTCTTGTCCTCAAGACCTGCGGCCACTTCCTGACTGGTGATTTCGGTGAGTGTCAGGTGCACATCCGGGTAGGCTTGGCGGAAGGCAAAAATGGCCTGCGGAATGCTGGAAGTGAATGGCGCAGACGAGGTAAAGCCGATCTTCAGTTCGCCGATCTCACCCAGTTGCGCTCGCCGGGCAACGTCAGTGGCCTTGTCGACCTGCGCCAGCACCAGGCGCGCCTCATCGAGAAACAGCCGCCCTGATTCACTCAGCTCGACACGCCGGTTGGTGCGCTCGAACAGGCGTGTGCCCAGTTCCTGTTCCAGTGCCTGAATCTGCTGGCTGAGCGGCGGCTGGGAAATCCCCAGTGCCAGGGCTGCACGGCCGAAATGCAACTCTTCGGCAACCGCTATGAAGTAACGCAGATGACGCAATTCCATGCAGCCTCCATTAAGTCGTTTTACCTATTAAACAGGTCGAACAATATATTGGATGGAATGATTAGCGAGCTATATGATTTTTTCACCGCCTGCCCAACCGTGCTCCGAGGTTCTCGTGAATCCTGCCGTCGCCCCGCCCGCCTCAAACCTGAATACGTCCGCCGGACCGTCTGGCGACACCTACATCGAAAAGAACACACCGCTTTTCAAACGTACCGCCCTGGCGCTGTTCGCTGGCGGGTTCTCGACGTTCACCTTGCTGTATTGCGTACAGCCGATGATGCCGACACTGTCGGGCGAGTTCTCCCTGTCTGCGGCACAAAGCAGCCTGATCCTGTCCGTTGCCACCGCGATGCTCGCCATCGGCCTGCTGATCACCGGGCCGATATCCGACCGGCTGGGGCGCAAGTCAGTGATGGTCATGGCGCTGTTCTGCGCGTCGCTGTTCACCATCGCCAGCGCCTTGATGCCCAGCTGGGAGGGCGTGCTCATCACCCGGGCAATGGTCGGTCTGTCGCTGAGCGGCCTGGCGGCAGTGGCGATGACTTACCTGAGCGAAGAAATACACCCCACGCATCTGGGCCTGGCAATGGGGCTGTATATCGGCGGCAGCGCGGTGGGCGGGATGAGCGGCCGGCTGATCGTCGGGGTGATGATCGATTATGTCAGTTGGCATGTGGCGATGCTGGTGGTCGGCGGGCTGGCCCTGATCGCAGCCGTGGTGTTCTGGAAGATACTCCCGGACTCACGCAACTTCCGTCCGCGCTCACTGCACCCTCGCAGCCTGCTGGACGGCTTTGTCGTACAGTTTCGTGATGCCGGGCTGCCGCTGCTGTTTCTGACCGGCTTTCTGCTGATGGGCGCGTTCGTCACCCTGTTCAACTACATTGCCTACCGCTTTCTGAGCGCCCCCTACAACCTGAGCCAGGCGGTGGTTGGTGTGTTTTCCGTGGTGTATCTGTCGGGCATCTACAGCTCGGCGAAGATCGGCTCACTGGCTGACCGACTCGGCCGCAGACAGGTGCTGTGGGCGGTGATCGTGATGATGCTGGCCGGCCTGCTGCTGACCCTGTTCACCCCACTGCCGCTGGTGATCGTCGGCGTACTGATCTTCACCTTCGGCTTCTTCGGCGCGCATTCAGTGGCCAGCAGTTGGGTCGGACGCAGGGCCACCACCGCCAGAGGCCAGGCCGCGTCCTTGTACCTGTTCTGTTACTACGCAGGGTCGAGCGTGGCCGGAACCGGCGGCGGCGTGTTCTGGCACTACGCGGGCTGGAACGGTATCGGGCTGTTTATCGGCGTATTGCTGCTGATCGCGCTTGGGGTAGCGTTGCGGCTGGCAAGGCTGCAGCCGCTGGGGGCGAAGGTTTAGTCACACATCGGGCGATGGCGGTTGCGTGAACCGGGGCGCACTGACGCATCCGCCTGTCTTGGTAAAGAAGCCCGCATGAGCTATTGATCGTAAAAACCGGCCTCTGCGGAGATTCTTTCACCGTTTGTGGTAATGCATCCGTTATTTTTTGGTGGAGGCTACCGTTGCTTGCCAGCCATCAACCAACTGCATGTTTTGAGCAACAATTCGACAGGCTTTACCCGTTGCAACGCGGCAGTTGCCAAGCGCTTTTTGTCGGGCTGTCTTGATTGAACGCGCGCCGTAAAACCAGAAGATCCCATCTGCTTCTCCGGACTTTGCCATGGCCTTCTCGGTAACGCTCTGCAGATACGCTTCAGCTTCCGCACGGTCGTCGGGGGACAGTTTTGAAAGCAGCGGCATTAACGCTTCGTCGTCCATGCCAGGAAGATGATTGGCCTTTAGAAAGTCCTCGATGTGGGGTTTCAGAAGTTTATTGGCCACATTTTTATAAAGTGTATGACCGTCCTGACCAAACGGTGGCAGCGCCACATAATTTGCGTTACCACCCTGCGAGCGATAGCCAGCAACCATCTGTGTAACCAAGTCGGGGCTGAAATACGGATCATTTTCAGCATAGATCCAGAGCGTCGGCGTCGGGTTGTTTGTGCCGAAGGTGGTGAAGTTTCGTACCAGATCCGCTTGATACAGTGAGCAATTGGCTTCAGGAGAACCCACCTTGGAGTAGTGATAAACACCGCCGGAAATGTTGATCACCGCTGCCAATGGATGATCAGGTCGAGCGGCCAGGTCCAGCATGGAAGCTCCGCCGATCGAAATCCCTACACCCAGTGCCAAGGATGGATCGACATCCGGACGCTTGCGGAGAGTTGCCAGCGCGGCTCCAAGCTCTTTTCCATGTGTATCCAGAAATCGGGCCAAATCGGGGCTGGTGCAGTTGCCGGCTTCATCCATGAAGCGTCCGGTCGAGCGGCCATAACCGGGCCACACAATCGATGCGGCAAGCCAGCCCCGGTGCGCAAATTCATGAGCCATGTGAGCAAGCCAATCGGCATGTGCAGACGAGGGCTGTGCGGCAGAGCCATTAATGATCAATGCAACAGGGAACTTTCCGGCGCGCGCAGGACGGACAATCAATGCTTCGACTTTTTCACGGTGGGCGTCGATGTGAATGGGCAAAAGGAGTTGCTCTTCGCGCACTGCGTCATCGGCACAGGCCTGGCTTGAATAAACCAGCAACGCAAACACAAGGGTCATAAAACGTGGCATCGATTGCATGACAGAAAACTCGCCTACGTGCCCATCAGGTCTCTTCAAGTTAACCCGGATCGTCGTCTGCGGCTTGTGAAGCTTTCGAACATGTTCTCTCCCAAAGCGCTGCGCCAGGCCTGTCGCATAACATCAGCCTGTCAGCGTTGATGCAGAGGCGACTCAGGATGTGCGTCTACCTGCGCACACTGAAAAGAAGCCAGGAAGAGAAATTTATTTTCATATATTTGTTTATATTTCGTTTTCGTGTAATTTATTTTCATCACGAAAACAGAGATAAAAACAATGAATGCCTGTGATCGCCCTGAAACGCCTCTGCTCCACCTTATTGCGTCATTCCTGCCGAGTACCCCCGAGGCGCCTTCAAGCTGACGGCTTCAGCCGTTGGTGTTGCGCCCTCGCCTGTCCACTCTGCAAGGAACCGTCGCTATGTCGCCGTCACCCGGTATTTCGCTGTTGATCTACGCCGCCGTCGCCATCATCGCCTTGATCGTGCTGATCGCGCGGTATCGTCTCAATCCGTTTATTGTCATTACCCTCGTGTCGGTCGGTCTGGCCCTGGTCGCGGGAATGCCGGCCAGTGGCGTGGTTGCCTCTTATGAAGCGGGGGTGGGCAAAACGCTGGGGCATATCGCGCTGGTCGTGGCGCTGGGCACCATGCTTGGCAAGATGATGGCCGAGTCCGGTGGTGCCGAGCAGGTGGCGCGTACCTTGATCGACCGTTTTGGCGAACGTAACGCGCACTGGGCCATGGTCTGTATTGCGTTTCTGGTGGGTTTGCCGCTTTTCTTCGAAGTGGGCTTCGTGCTGCTGGTACCGATTGCCTTTACCGTGGCCAGACGTGTCGGGGTGTCGATTCTGATGGTCGGCCTGCCGATGGTCGCCGGTCTGTCGGTGGTGCACGCGCTGGTGCCGCCACACCCAGCGGCGATGCTGGCAGTTCAGGCCTATCAGGCGTCGGTGGGGCAGACCCTGTTTTACGCCATTTTGATCGGTATCCCCACGGCAATCATTGCCGGGCCTGTGTATGCCAGGTTTATCGTGCCGCGCATCCATTTGCCAGCTGAAAACCCGCTGGCAAGGCAGTTTCTCGACCGCGAACCACGCCAGAAGCTGCCCAGCTTCGGCTTGACCATGACGACGATTCTGTTGCCGGTAGTGCTGATGCTGCTGGGTGGCTGGGCCAACCTGATCAGCACACCGGGCAGTGCATTCAATAGCTTTCTGTTATTCATCGGTAATTCGGTGATCGCCCTGCTGCTGGCCACCCTGCTGAGTTTCTGGACGCTGGGCATCGCTCAGGGCTTCAATCGCGACGCCATCCTGAAATTCACCAATGAGTGCCTGGCACCGACCGCCAGTATCACGTTGCTGGTCGGTGCCGGTGGCGGATTGAACCGAATTCTGGTCGACAGCGGCGTTACCAATCAGATCGTTGGTCTGGCGCAGGACTTTCACCTGTCGCCCCTGCTGATGGGCTGGCTGTTCGCTGCGCTGATGCGCGTTGCGACGGGCTCGGCGACGGTAGCGATGACCACCGCATCAGGCATCGTTGCACCTGTGGCGATGGGCCTTGGCTACCCGCATCCAGAATTGCTGGTACTGGCGACGGGCGCAGGCTCGGTGATTTTTTCCCACGTCAACGACGGTGGTTTCTGGCTTATCAAGGAATATTTCAACATGACCGTAGCGCAAACGTTCAAGACCTGGACAGTGCTGGAAACACTGATTTCCATCGTCGCTTTCGCCCTGACCCTGGGCCTGGCGCAGGTGCTCTGAGTGGACATTCTGTACCAGATACGTGCCCGCCAGGATTCGCTCAGCGCGGGCGAAGGCCGAATCGCCAAACTGCTGCTCAGCGATATCGCCTTTGCCGCCAGTGCCAGCCTGGATGAGCTGGCCAGCCGCGCCGAGGTCAGCAGCGCGACCCTGTCGCGGTTCGCGCGCAGCATCGGCTGTCGGGATCTGCGCGATCTGCGGCTGCAATTGGCTCAGGCCAGCGGCGTTGGCAGCCGTTTTCTGCATCCGCAACCCGCTCCGGAGCAGTCGGCCTTTTTCACCCGCATCGTCGATGACATCGAAGCCACGCTGCGCCAGCACCTGGCCGGTTTTGACACATCACGCTTTGCCGCCGCTGTAGCGTGTGTCGCCGATGCACGCATGATTCACGCATTCGGCATGGGCGGCTGCTCAAGCCTGTGCAGCGAGGAACTGCAAACCCGCCTGGTGCGCCTGGGCTACCCGGTGGCCGCCTGCCGCGACCCGGTGATGATGCGTATGGTTGCTGCCACGCTTGGCCCGCTGCACAGCCTGATTGTCTGCTCCCTCAGCGGACGCACACCGGAACTGCTCGATGCAGTGACTCTGGCGCGCAGTTATGGCGCCCGAGTGCTGGCCATCACCCTGCCTGACTCACCGCTGGCGCACTTGGCCGAGGTGGTATTACCACTGCAAATTGCTGAAACCAATTTCATCTATAAACCTACTGCAGCGCGCTACGGCATGCTGCTGACCATCGATGTGCTGGCCACTGAACTGGCGTTGCTGAGCCCTGAAGACAATCAGGAGCGGCTGCGCCGGATCAAGCTCGCGCTGGATGAATACCGTGGCGGCGAAGATGGTCTGCCGCTGGGAGACTGAACCATGCTTTATGACCTGATCATTCGCGACGCGCTGGTCATCGACGGCAGTAATACGCCTGGGGTGCGTACCAATGTTGCGATTGGCGAAGGACGCATCCAGCGGATCGGCAACCTGGCCGGGGCCAGAGCACGAGAAGAGGTCAAGGCGGCCGGTCGCGTACTGGCTCCCGGTTTTATCGACGTCCATACCCATGACGACACGGTAGTCATCCGCAAACCCGACATGCTGCCGAAAATCAGCCAGGGCGTGACAACGGTGATTGTCGGCAACTGCGGGATCAGTGCGTCGCCGGTCTCGCTGCAAGGCAATCCGCCTGATCCGATGAACCTGCTGGGTGACGCGGCGGCGTTTGTCTATCCGCGTTTTGCCGACTATCGCGCAGCCGTGGACAGCGCTCGGCCAGCCGTGAATGTGGCCGCTCTGATTGGCCATACGGCTTTGCGCAGTAACCACATGGATAACTTGTTGCGCAGCGCCAGCCCGGAAGAAATCGCCGCGATGCGCGAGCAACTGCGCGACAGCCTGGAGGCCGGCGCGCTGGGGCTATCGACCGGCCTTGCCTACGCTTCCGCGTTCTCGGCCGAAACCGATGAAGTCAAGCAACTGGCTGAGGAGCTCAGCGCTTTTGGCGCGATCTACACCACCCACCTGCGCAGTGAATTCGAACCGGTGCTGGAGGCCATGGCGGAAGCTTTCGATATAGGCCGCCATGCGCGCGCGCCGGTCGTTATCTCGCACATGAAGTGCGCCGGCGCGGGTAATTGGGGTCGTAGTCCGCAACTGCTCGCAGCGCTGGAAAAAGCCGCGCTGGACCACCCGGTGGGCTGCGATTGTTATCCCTATGCGGCCAGCTCTTCGACGCTGGACCTCAAGCAGGTCACTGACGCGTTCCGCATTACCATCACTTGGTCTACCCCGCACCCGGATCAGGGCGGCAGGGATTTGCAGGCGATTGCCGCCGACTGGGGGCTTTCGTTGCTGGACGCCGCACGCACATTGCAGCCTGCGGGCGCGGTGTACTACGGCATGGATGAGGGCGACGTCGAGCGCATCATGGCTCACCCCCTGTCGATGATCGGCTCCGATGGTCTTCCGGAAGACCCCTTTCCACATCCTCGTTTATGGGGAGCGTTCCCGAGAGTGCTCGGCCATTTCAGCCGGGACAAAGGGCTTTTTGCGTTGCACACCGCCGTGCACAAAATGACCGGGCTTTCGGCTGCACGCTTTGCCTTGCACGAGCGCGGCCTGATCCGCGAAGGTTATTGGGCGGATCTGGTGTTGTTCAATCCGCAAACCGTGCGCGACGTCGCAGACTTCAAAGACCCTCAGCGAGCGGCGCAAGGCATTGATGGTGTCTGGGTGAATGGTCGATTGAGCTATGCCGAGGGCAAACCGCAAGGTCAGCGTCAGGGCAGATTCCTGCCCCGCAGCGGCTCGCTGGTGGAGGGATTTGCGGATACAAAAGCGCCGACATAGTCGTCGGCGCTGATATCAACCGATGCATCTGAGGTATCGACGCATCGTTGGCTCGGCAACTACACGTGGTACTGCGCCGACAGCTCGTGCACGGCGTCGATGAACGCGCCGGCATTGGCCGGATCGACTTCAGGCGTGATGCCGTGGCCGAGATTGAAGACGTGTCCGGTACCGCTGCCGTAGCTGGCAAGAATGCGTGCGACTTCCTGGCGGATGGCTTGCGGACGCGCATAGAGCACGGTCGGGTCCATGTTGCCTTGCAGGGAAACCTTGCTGCCGACACGCTGACGCGCTTCGCCGATGTCGCAGGTCCAGTCCAGACCCAGGGTGTCGGCACCGATGTCGGCGATGCTTTCCAGCCACAGCCCGCCGCCTTTGGTAAACACGATGACTGGCACTTTACGCCCGTCGTGCTCACGAATCAGGCCATTGACGATCTTGCGCATGTAAGCCAGCGAGAACTCCTGATACGCCGCCGAAGACAGGCTGCCGCCCCAGCTGTCGAAGATCTGCACGGCCTGGGCACCGGCCAGAATCTGACCATTGAGGTAAGAGGTCACTGACTGTGCCAGCTTATCGAGCAGCATGTGCATGGCGTGCGGGTTGTCGTAGAGCATGGCCTTGGATTTGCGGAAGTCCTTCGACGAGCCGCCTTCGACCATGTAGGTCGCCAGGGTCCAGGGGCTGCCGGCAAAACCGATCAGCGGCACGCGCCCGTTGAGTTCGCGGCGGATGGTGCTGACCGCGTCCATAACGTACCCCAGATCCTTTTGCGCATCCGGGATTGGCAGTGCTTCGATGTCAGCCAGCGTGCTCACGGTTTTCTTGAAGCGCGGGCCTTCGCCGGTCTCGAAATACAGGCCCAGCCCCATTGCATCGGGAATGGTCAGGATGTCGGAGAACAGAATCGCCGCGTCCAGCGGGTAGCGATCCAGCGGCTGCAAGGTGACTTCACAGGCGAACTGCGGGTTCTTGCACAGGCTCATGAAGTCCCCGGCACTGGCGCGGCTGGCGCGGTATTCCGGCAGGTAGCGACCTGCCTGACGCATCATCCATACCGGCGTGACGTCTACGGGTTGCTTGAGCAAAGCGCGAAGGAAACGGTCGTTCTTCAGGGCAGTCATGTCGGCATCCGCAATAAAAGTGTCGGCATTTTCTCAGAGCTCGACGCAAAAGGCACGGCGAGAGCCGTGCCTTTTGTCTATCGTACCGATTTGCAATACCCATTCAGCGCATCAGGCTGCACCAGATTACGTCGGACGGCCCTATTTATGGGGGTCCTTGACATCCACAGCCTTGATCACGCCTTTTTCGCTCGGCTTGAGTATCAAACGCCAGGCGCCTCTTCCCGTGCTTTTGCCAACACCTGGAAGATCCAGTGAAAACCCCGTTTTACCATAGCTATGCAGGCTGCCATTGCCGTCCAGCACGAACCGTTCAGCCGCCTTGTTGACGGCGACGACCAGATCATCCTCAATGTTTTTCTGGGCGTTCTTGAAGGCGCGGCTTTCAAAGAACCCTTCCAGATCAACTTTGTACCGTTTTACCCGATCCTTGTTGTCCGGCGACCCGCTGTCACTGCCAGAACCAGTGGATGGCCTGGCTTTTGAATGCTTCTTGCCGCCGCGCAGCCCTACCGAGGCATGCACCCAGACACCCTGGTTATCAAGCTGGATAGGCAATTGATAATACGCATCTGGCCGTCGGGGATCGATTACCCTCCACACGGCGGAATCGTCATCGTACCTGACGGCATAGGTTTTACCTTGCTGCACCGCATAAAAGCGGCTTGGCGCAGCGTCCTGAGCCTTTTCGTAAATACCTCTGTACACACCGTCGTCGCGCAATTTCACGCCACCGGGGTTTTTTGCCAACGCTGTTTTCGGGTCAAGGACAGAACGGCCGATAGAGGTTGCCGACGAGGTTCTGACCCTTCGCCCCCTGGGCAGCGTTAAACCATCGGCCAGCAGCAGCGCTGCCTGGACAAAATACAACGGGGCACTGCCTTCTTGACTGGCAGCCTTCGCAACGCCCTGCCAGATGGCGTAGAAACTGCGCAATGCGGCAATGGGCAGCCGCACTTTGAAAGGCGCGAAAGCAAGCACGATGTCGCCGACGATTTTGGTGATTTCCCAGGCACTTTCCCAATAGGTCTCCCAGTTGGTATTGGTCTGCTCATCGACAGCAGAAATCACCCGTGCGACTTCAGACTCATAAACCGCCTCAAGAAAACTCCCGGTGCAGGGGCGCAGCTCCATGGACAGCGTGTCACGACCCGCCGTCAGCAGATACCTGATATTGACCTGGGATGCCAAAGGTGCCCTGCTCACCAGATAGTCCAGCAGCTCGGGTTCAAGCAATACCTGTTGCTGAAATGCTTGCGGATCGCTCATTTCCCGAAAGCATCGACCGTCAGGAGTCTGCGGCGTAAAAATCACCAGATTGGCAACACTGGAACGGGACTCCGCACCAATCACAAGTATTCCACTCAGCGGTACATCATTGATGACCAACTGACTGACCTGGATGCTGTGACCTTCCACAAGCGCACGATCATCACCATCGACCGGATGATCCAGCACAGCGGCAAGCCATTTGTAACCTCTGTTCGCCAGCTCGGGAGGTAGCCCGCCATCGTCCAGAAAATCTCCTGCCATTCTTGCTTCAATTGCGTCCAGACGCATTTGCGCGCGCATGACGCTCGCGAAACGCTCACGGTGCCACTGGCCGGCCGCCGAGGTCGAGAGAGTGGTCATGAGGAATCTGGCGTAGTCTTCACCGATGTTCAGATCACGAATCAGCCGGAACAGATAACCGGCGCTCAGCGCGCTGATCAGTTGCCCCTGATCGTCGTATGCACGACTGGTCAGCAGAAAGTTGATGTTGGTAACCGCAATGTTTTCCAACGACAGATCAGTCAGGCTGCGGTCCTGGATTTCGTAATGCGGCTCCACCTCTGAAGGGCCGACATACACGTAATCCGTATCTATGATGGTACCCGGATCAATCTCGATGCTTACCGTGCGCACAGTGATATCGTCAGGGTTCAAGACCACTCCGTGGTCAAGCGTGATGCGCTCTTGCAACTTCTCCCGGGCATATTTCCGCAACTGGTCAGGCTGTCCGTAACCGGAAGGATCCAGCAGGTCAGGCGCCTGAGCTTCGAGCAATGCCTGGCTGTAGTCCTGCACCGCCATTTTCCAGCTTTGTTTTTCCAGTTCGGTCGCGCTCGCGAACCACTCAGGTAAAAACCCGGTTTCAATTTCGGTCGGGTTGTGGGGATCAAACCAGCCGCGATTTTCCTGGATCGCCTGCCGGGTCAGAACCTCGCGAAAACCTTTCACATCCTGCTCGAACTGCATGCCCAGCGACGGCCGCTCATCGGCCTTCACTTGCGAACTGATCGCCAGATAAAAGCTGTCGGTGCCTGGCTTGAATGACGTTATCTCGCCGTTACCGTTATCCCGTGCACTGTAATTGCCGTAGCCGTCATGCAGCAAAACGATGCGGGTATCGTCCGGGTCGGCAGGGACGTACTGACTGACGCCGTGATCGATGATCAGCAGATCGCGTTTCAATGTTTCAGCCAGTAACTCCCTGGCAAGGTTGCGCGCCAGCTCGTCTGTGTACTGATTGAAACTCCGCGTTCGCGACAGGCCATCAATCGCCAGACTGCTGCTCCACTCATCCAGCGAAATGTTCATCGCTTCGCCCAACGCGTCTGGCAGAACGAGATTTTCAAGGAAATCAGCTTCTTCCTGTTCCGTCAGCGGCACTTGCTCCAGCAGCTCTTCAAAGCGTCCGACCGGAACCTCGGGGCATAAGGCACACAGCGCGCTCAAGGCAGGAGACAGCGGAGTCTGCCGACGAACCCACAATGGCAGGAAGGGATTGTGTGTGCGGGTATCCAGCCGGCTTTTTGAAGTGCCTTCGTCTGTCACCACAAGCGCATCGAATAACAGGGGTCTCTGGTCTTTTGCCAATCCTGCTATTTGCTCGCGCAGAGTAACGATTCGCCCGGCAACGCTGTGACTGCCAGGAAAGTTGCCGCCCATCCCGACACCGGAACCTGCCGGCAACTGACTGAACACCCAGTGCAGCAACGGCTCGTCATCGGTGACCTGGACATCGTCCGGAACCACATACGTGTCGCCGCTCTGCATGAGGACAATGCTGTCCTGAACGAGGCTTTCATCGCGGCCTTTCAGAAAAACCGCGAGGGGTTCATCGTTTTCGTTCTGGATCCTGATCGACAGGTCTGCCGGCCATTCCGGCAACTGAACCAGCAAGGCAAACAACGCCTCTTCACCGTCGTCAGGGAAAAAATTCTTTTCGGTAAAGCGCTCGACGAACTGATCGATGATCCGGTCAGCACGCTCTCGGCTCCGGTGTTCGCGTACCGCAACGGTGCTAGGCACAAACCTGTCCGGCTCGAGAAGTTTCTGCTCAGTGGATCGAGCAAGTTTGCCCATGGGTGCTGCTTTCAACATGGCTATTTCCTTATAGCGACATGGAGGGCGGGAGTGTCGATGCGGCGATGACCCTCCCGATGAAAGCGCAAGAGCGTAATCCTTTCCAGAAGCAGGCACAGTGGGTGGCAAAGAGAGGTAACAAACGCCTGTCGCATACGCCGGAACAGGGCACGATCGAGATTCAGAGAAAGGGATTGAAACCCTGATACACCGCCCTTGGCAGGGCGGCGTGGAGCGATAAAACGCGTGTTGTAACAACATAAACAGGTTGTATCAAAACATCACAATCCGTTTTTCAAACCCGGAAACCCTGTCATCCAGCCTTTGCCTGCGCTGGAATCGGACATCAACCCTCTTGGCTGATGCCTGAACGGCTCAAGGTTGCAGAGGCCGCAAGCGCCTGTTCAAGTGCGTAGGCATAGCTCAGCAATTTAGCCTCATCCCAGGCAGTAGAAAGAAAATACAACCCTTTTGGCAGGCCTTTATCGTCGAGCCCGACAGGCACCGTGATTCCCGGATAACCCGCGATGGCACCTGTGGATTTGAAAGAATATTCTGACCAGTCAATGAGCGCGTCAAGTGAGTGTTGCTGCAAGAGGCCATCGATCAATTGTCGATGCGCATTGCGCACATTCGTTGCAATGGACAAGTAATCTTCCTGATCGACAGACGCGTTAGAGGACTCAATCAGTAAATCCTGATCATAGGCGTGCACCCCAGGAGACGCCGTGTTGAATGCAATTATCTCATCAAGCGTGCTGACCCCCAGCCCGGGGCGGGTTTCAAGGTAAGCGTTAAGCTCACGCTTGAAGTCATGTAACAACACTAGAAACTCCGGGGTGCTGTCGATAGAGGGGGCGTCGATTGGAACCAGTGTCGCCCCGGCAGACTGCAAACTGTTCTTTACCTTTTGGAATTCAGGGTCATCGTTCATTGCCACGCCCTCAGGCGTCTGGCTTGGATAGCCCAGGCGCTTGCCTCTCAAAGCTTCCGTTCTGAGGTGATCGACATAGTTCACAGCGTGGGTGGCGACCCGATCGGTAGCTTGATCCAGAGGGTCAGTGCCGCTCATCACCGTTAGCATGATGGCAGTATCAGTGACCGTTCGCGCCATTGGGCCGGGCGTGTCCTGACGACTGGAGATTGGAATCATACCGGCTCGGCTGAGCAGCCCAAGCGTAGGCCTTAGCCCTATGACGCCACTCGTGGCCGCCGGCTGAATGATCGAGCCGTTGGTCTCGGTGCCCACCGCCAGAGGCGAAAATCCGGCCGCAAGCCCCACTGCCGAACCTGAGCTGGAGCCAAGCGGATCAGCACTCAGGTCATAGGGGTGACGCGTCTGCCCGCCTCGGCCGCTCCAGCCGCTCGGCACCTCGAATCCCCGAAAATGAGCCCATTCGCTGAGATTGGCCTTGCCGATAATGATCGCGCCGGCATCGCGAAGCCGCTGCACCACAAAAGCATCATGTTGCGCAGGACGCCCGACCATCGCGAGCGCGCCCGCCGTCGTCTGCATCTTGTCCGCCGTATCGAGATTGTCTTTCACCAATACGGGAATGCCATGCAGTGGCCCACGTTTCTCGCCGCGGGAACGCTCCTCGTCCATTCGAGCGGCTATCTGTAGAGCGTCGGGGTTGATTTCAATGACAGCGTTAAGCGCCGGTCCACTTTTGTTCAGCGCTTCAATCCGCTGGAGCAGTCCTGTCACCAGTTCGGCTGAGGTCAGGCTGCCCGCGCTCATGCGGCGCTGAAGCTCGACACTGGATTCGAAATAAACGGCTTTGTTTTCGATGACCGAACCGAAAACGGGGCCATCAAAGTTTGCGTTCGCCTGACTGGCAAATGCAAATGGCGCAATCGATAGCGCGAGGCAGAAACCAAACTGAATGTTCATAACGTCCTTCCCTGATTGATAAAACGCTCGTCTTGAGCGAGTCACATCGAGCTTAGGAAGGACGTGGCAGGAGGAATGTCAGAAAAAGCAGGCAAGTTACCTGCGAGTCGTCGACGCTTGTTGTCAGAGTACGCCTCAGTAACGGCGTACTCTGACAACGCGAAACTCAGACGCCCAGATAATCCAGAATCCCCTCGGCCGCATTGCGGCCTTCGAAGATAGCAGTCACCACCAGATCGGAACCGCGAACCATATCGCCACCGGCGAAGATTTTCGGGTTGCTGGTCTGATGCTTGTACTGCGCCTGTTCCGGTGCCACGACACGGCCCTGGCTGTCGGTGCTGATCGTGAACTGCTCGAACCACGCTGCCGGGCTGGGGCGGAAGCCGAAGGCGATGACCACGGCATCTGCCGGGATGATCTCTTCGGAACCCGGAATCGGCTCGGGACTGCGACGACCTCGGGCATCAGGCTCACCGAGACGCGTCTCGACGACCTTGACCCCTTCGACCTTGCCATCGCCCACGATGGCGATAGGCTGACGGTTGTAAAGGAACTTAACGCCTTCTTCCTTGGCGTTTTTCACTTCCTTGCGCGAACCCGGCATGTTTTCTTCGTCACGGCGATAGGCGCACGTCACTGACTTGGCACCCTGCCGGATCGACGTGCGGTTGCAGTCCATCGCCGTGTCGCCACCGCCCAGAACCACGACCCGCTTGCCTTTCATGTCGACAAAGTCTTCCGGCGCCTTTTCAAAGCCCAGGTTGCGGTTGACGTTGGCAATCAGGAAGTCGAGCGCATCGTGCACACCAGGCAGGTCTTCACCGGCAAAACCGCCTTTCATGTAGGTGTAGGTGCCCATGCCCATGAAAACGGCATCGTACTCTTCGAGCAGTTGATCGATGGTGACGTCCTTGCCGACTTCGGTATTGAGCCGGAACTCGATGCCCATGCCGGTAAACACTTCACGCCGATGGCTCAGCACGGATTTTTCCAGTTTGAATTCCGGGATACCGAACGTCAGCAGACCGCCGATTTCCGGGTTCTTGTCGAACACCACCGGTGTCACGCCGCCACGCACCAGCACGTCGGCGCAGCCCAGGCCCGCAGGCCCTGCACCGATGATTGCAACGCGTTTGCCGGTCGGCACGACTCTGGACATGTCCGGACGCCAGCCCATCGCAAACGCAGTATCGGTGATGTACTTCTCGACCGAGCCGATGGTGACGGCACCAAAACCGTCGTTCAGTGTGCAGGCACCTTCACACAGACGATCCTGCGGGCACACGCGGCCGCAGACTTCCGGCAGGGTATTGGTCTGGTGAGACAATTCCGCCGCCGCGAGGATATTGCCCTCGGCGACCAGCTTGAGCCAGTTGGGAATGAAGTTGTGCACCGGGCACTTCCACTCGCAATACGGGTTGCCGCAACCCAGGCAGCGGTGCGCCTGATCGGCGGACTGCTGGGGCTTGAAAGGTTCGTAGATCTCCACGAATTCTTTCTTGCGTTGACGCAGCAGTTTCTTCTTCGGGTCTTTACGTCCGACGTCGATGAACTGGAAGTCGTTACTGAGACGTTCAGCCATTCTCTGGAGCCTCTTTACGGCAGCTTCAAGCGACTGGCTTGAAGCTGCAAGAAATCATGATCGCAGGCAATTCGCGCACTGCCGTTGGCTTGCGGCTTGAAGCTGACCGCGAGCAGCTGCTTTTATTGCGGATTCGCCCGGGTACTGGAGAGCAGCGATTTCAGGTTGGCCGCCTTGGGCTTGACCAACCAGAAACGACGCAGGTAATCGTCCAGGTTTTCCGCAAGATTGCGGCCCCATTCGCTGTCGGTTTCCGCGACATATTCATTCAGGACGCTTTGCAGGTGAGTGCGGTAGGCCTCCATCGATTCGCCGCTGATGCGCTGGATCTCGACCAGCTCATGGTTGACGAGGTCAACGAAGGTGTTGTCCTGATCGAGCACGTAGGCGAAACCGCCGGTCATGCCGGAACCGAAGTTGTAGCCGGTCTTGCCCAGTACGCAGACGAAACCGCCGGTCATGTATTCACAGCAGTGGTCGCCAGTGCCTTCCACGACGGTGTGGGCACCGGAGTTACGCACCGCGAAACGCTCACCTGCTGTGCCCGCCGCAAACAGCTTGCCGCCGGTTGCGCCGTACAGGCAGGTGTTACCGATAATGGCGCTTTCGTTGGTCTTGAACGGACTGCCCTTGGGCGGCACGATCACCAGCTTGCCAGCGGTCATGCCCTTGCCGACGTAGTCGTTGGCATCGCCTTCCAGGTACATGTTCAGGCCACCGGCGTTCCAGACGCCGAAGCTCTGCCCGGCAGTGCCTTTGAAGCGGAAAGTGATCGGTGCCTTGTTCATGCCCTGATTGCCGTGCAAGCGGGCGATTTCACCGGAAATCCGTGCACCGATGGAACGGTCGCAGTTACAGATGTCCAGCTCATACTCACCGCCGCTGAGGGATTCGATGGCCGGCTTGGCCATCTCCACCATCTGCTCGGCCAGCAGCCCCTTGTCGAACGGCGGATTGCGATCCACCAGGCTGAACTGAGGCTTGTCGGCCGGAATATGGTCGCTGCCCAGCAGTGGTGTCAGGTCCAGATGCTGCTGCTTCTCGGTTTCGCCGGGCAGGATGTCCAGCAGGTCGGTACGGCCGATCAGTTCTTCCAGCGAGCGAACACCCAGTCTGGCCAGCCACTCGCGGGTTTCCTCAGCCACGTAGGTGAAGAAGTTGATCACCATGTCGACGGTGCCGATGTAGTGGTCCTTGCGCAGCTTCTCGTTCTGGGTCGCGACGCCTGTGGCGCAGTTGTTCAGGTGGCAGATACGCAGGTATTTACAGCCCAGCGCGATCATCGGCGCGGTGCCGAAGCCGAAGCTTTCAGCACCCAGAATGGCTGCCTTGATCACGTCCAGACCGGTTTTCAGGCCACCGTCGGTCTGCACCCGGACCTTACCGCGCAGGTCATTGCCGCGCAGGGTCTGGTGAGTTTCGGCCAGCCCCAGTTCCCACGGTGCGCCGGCGTACTTGATCGAGGTCAGCGGCGATGCGCCGGTGCCGCCGTCGTAACCGGAAATGGTGATCAGGTCGGCATAGGCCTTGGCCACGCCAGCGGCAATGGTGCCGACGCCGGCTTCTGCCACCAGCTTGACCGAAACCAGCGCCGCCGGATTGACCTGTTTCAGGTCAAAAATCAGCTGCGACAAGTCTTCGATGGAATAGATGTCATGGTGCGGCGGCGGCGAAATCAGCGTCACGCCCGGTACCGCATAGCGCAGCTTGGCAATCAGGCCATTGACCTTGCCGCCCGGCAGTTGCCCGCCCTCGCCCGGCTTGGCACCCTGCGCAACCTTGATCTGCAGCACATCGGCGTTAACCAGGTACTCGGGCGTCACACCAAAGCGACCGGTAGCGATCTGCTTGATCTTGGAGCTGCGGATGGTGCCGTAGCGCGCAGGGTCTTCGCCGCCCTCACCGGAGTTGGAGCGCGCACCCAGACGGTTCATCGCCTCGGCCAGCGCTTCATGAGCCTCCGGCGACAAGGCGCCCAGAGAAATGCCGGCCGAGTCGAAGCGCTTGAGGATTTCGCTCAGCGGCTCGATCTCGTCGATATTCAACGGCTGATCAAGTGTCTTGACCTGCAGCAGGTCGCGAATCATCGACACCGGACGCTGATCCACCAGCGAGGTGTATTCCTTGAACTTGCTGTAGTCGCCCTGCTGCACGGCAGCCTGCAGGGTGCTGACCACGTCCGGGTTGTAAGCGTGGTATTCGCCACCAAACACAAACTTGAGCAGGCCGCCTTGCTGGATTGGCTTGCGCGTGCTCCAGGCTTCGGCAGCCAGGGCCTTCTGCTCGGCTTCGATATCGACGAAGCGCGCGCCTTTCAGACGACTCGGTACACCGCGGAAACTGGTATCGCAGACTTCTTCGGACAAGCCGATGGCTTCGAACAACTGCGCACCGCGGTAAGACGCAACGGTCGAGATACCCATCTTCGACAAGATCTTGAGCAAGCCTTTGGTGATGCCTTTGCGGTAGTTCTTGAAGACTTCGTAAAGATCACCCAGCACTTCGCCGGTACGGATCAGGTCGCCCAGCACTTCGTAGGCCAGGAACGGATAAACCGCCGACGCGCCGAAGCCGATCAATACAGCGAAATGGTGCGGGTCACGCGCCGTCGCCGTTTCGACCAGGATGTTACTGTCGCAACGCAGCCCCTGCTCGGTCAGACGGTGGTGAACCGCGCCGACTGCCAGCGAAGCGTGAACCGGCAGTTTGCCCGGTGCAATGTGTCGGTCGCTCAGTACGATCAGGGTACGACCGGCGCGCACTGCCTCTTCGGCCTGATCGGCGACGCTGCGCACCGCAGCTTCAAGACCGAGGCTTTCGTCGTAGTTCAGGTCAATGATATGGCGTTCGAACCCCGGACGTTCCAGGTTCATCAGCGAACGCCATTTGGCCGGCGAAATGACCGGCGAACTGAGAATCACGCGTGACGCGTGCTCTGGCGACTCCTGGAAGATATTGCGCTCGGCACCGAGGCAGATTTCCAGCGACATGACAATGGCTTCGCGCAGCGGGTCGATCGGCGGGTTGGTCACCTGCGCGAACTGCTGGCGGAAATAATCATAAGGCGAGCGCACCCGGCGCGACAGCACGGCCATTGGCGTGTCGTCGCCCATCGAGCCCACGGCTTCCTGGCCCTGCTCGCCCAGCGGACGCAGCACCTGATCGCGCTCTTCGAACGTGACCTGATACATCTTCATGTACTGCTTGAGCTGCTCGCTGTCGTAAAAAGCCGAACCATGATCGTTGTCTTCCATGGTGGCCTGAATGCGCAGGGCGTTCTTGCGCAGCCATTGCTTGTAAGGATGGCGCGACTTGAGGCGGTTATCGATGGCATCGGTGTCGAGGATCTGGCCGGTTTCAGTGTCCACGGCAAAGATCTGCCCAGGGCCGACACGGCCCTTGGCAATGACGTCTTCAGGCTTGTAGTCCCACACGCCGATCTCCGACGCCAGGGTGATGTAACCGTTTTTAGTGGTGACCCAGCGCGCCGGGCGCAAGCCGTTGCGGTCGAGCAGGCAGACGGCATGGCGACCTTCGGTCATCACGATACCGGCCGGACCATCCCATGGCTCCATGTGCATGGAGTTGTATTCGTAGAACGCCCGCAGATCAGGGTCCATGGTCTCGACGTTCTGCCACGCAGGCGGAATGATCATGCGCACGCCACGGAACAGGTCGATGCCACCGGTCACCATCAACTCGAGCATGTTGTCCATGCTCGACGAGTCGGAGCCCACGCGGTTGACCAGCGGGCCCAGCTCGTCCAGATCCATCAGGTCGTTGGTGAACTTGGTGCGGCGCGCCTGAGCCCAGTTGCGGTTGCCGGTGATGGTGTTGATCTCGCCGTTGTGGGCAAGAAAACGGAACGGCTGCGCCAGCGGCCATTTCGGCAGGGTATTGGTCGAAAAGCGCTGGTGGAACACGCAGATGGCGGTCTGCAGACGCTCGTCGCTAAGGTCCGGGAAGAAGGCCGTGAGATCGGCCGGCATCATCAGGCCTTTATAAATGATGGTCTTGTGCGAAAAGCTGCAGATGTAATGATCGGTATCCGCTGCATTGGATACCGACGAACGGCGGCGCGCACTGAACAGCTTGATGGCAAATTCCTGATCGCTCAGGCCTTCACCGCCAATGTATACCTGCTCGATTTTCGGCAGGCGCTCCAATGCCAGGCGACCCAGAACACTGGTATCGATCGGCACCTGACGCCAGCCGACCAGATCCAGACCCTCGGCCAGGATTTCGCGATTCATGTTTTCGCGTGCAGCGTCGGCCTTGGCGTCGTCCTGATTGAGGAACACCATACCCACAGCGTACTGGCGGGGCAGATCGACGCCGAAGTGATTCTTGGCGATTGCGCGCAGGAAGCCGTCAGGCTTCTGAATCAACAGACCGCAACCGTCACCGGTCTTGCCGTCGGCGTTGATACCGCCACGGTGGGTCATGCAGGTCAGGGCCTGAACGGCCGTCTGCAACAGGTGATGACTGGGCTCGCCCTGCATATGAGCGATGAGGCCAAAGCCGCAGTTATCCTTGAATTCATCTGGTTGGTACAGACCTGCTTTCATAGACACTTTCTCACCAGGCTGCCTCTATGCGAGGCAAATTTCCTTTTAATTCAACCAATTACCCGTCACGCCGAACGTACGCCAGCTTCGGACAGGCAAAACGGAGGTCATTGTACACAGCGACACAAGGGCTCACAAATTTAACGACGACTGGCTGATAATCAATGTCGCAATTATGAAAGTTTTAAAGCGGGTCGCTGTGCTAGTCAAAGCATTTCTTCAAGTATCTGACTGACGCGACGGGAGACTGTAAGGCGTTTGTAACGCAGACGCCGCAAGGTGCGCGCCAATCAGGCGGCGCACCGGGCGGGTTAAGTCAGGTGTGTCGGCGGACGGCCCGGATAGGGCCGTTGCGACTTCAACGAGTGGCGCCGAGCTCTTGTTGGACGCTGGCGACAGTACGAGGCCAAGGTTTACCAGCCTGGACCTTGGCTGGCAATACCTTGATGGCTGCCAGGGCGGCAGCACGGTCAGGAAAGTTGCCGTACGTGATGACGTACAACGGCTTGCCCTGCAGGGTTTTCTTGAAATAACGGTACTCACCACCCTGCTCTGCGATGTAGGCCTGAGCGGTGGCTTCGGAGCTGGTGCCCAGAATCTGGACCACATAATGGCCCGGTGCCTGACTGCTGTACCAGTTGCTACCGGCTGCCGGTTTGGCGGCCGCAGCAGCGGGTTTTTCTGCAGGTTTGGCAGCCGGAGCCGGAGCAGGCTTGGCGGTGGCGACCTGTGCAGGTGCGGGTGCCGGTTTTGCGGCTGGCGCGGGTGCAGGTGTTGGCGCAGGAATAGACGAGCGCGGTGTCTGAGCAGCGGCCTGACCTGCGGGAACACCCGCCGGCGGCGCAGTGGTCGTCACGGTCGGCGGCTGGGCAGGCGAACCTGTCGGCACCGCGTCTTCGTCGCTATCACTCGACGCGGCGGCTTCGGCCAGCGGACCGCGCATCACCGGCTGCGAGTTGCCATTCATCGGCAACGGCATGGGCTGGGAGTTGCCCGCAAACTCGATGGCCGGGCTACCGTTGTTCGATTGCTGAGCAGTTGGCTTGCCCTCGCCCAGTGGCAATTGCGCCTGAGCAGAAGCAGGAGCATTGGCAGGCGTGCCCGTCTTGTCACCGCGACCCGGGATCAGCACTGCTGCTGCCACGGCCACTATGACGACGGCACCCAAGGCCAATACGTGTTTTTTCGGCATGTTGAACCCCACACTTGGACGCTTGACCGCGGAACGACTCGCGATCATCGCCTCGATCATTGAATCGCGGGCTACCTGGTTGATTGCCCCAGGCCAGCCATCGGACTGTTCATGAATATCGGTAATCTGGTCGGCAGTAAACAACGCGATTCCTTGCCCTGCACCCTCCAGACGCTGAGCCAGATACTCCCGGGTTTCCTCTTCCGTGTAGGGTTGCAGCTCGATGACGTGAAAGCGTTCGCCTTCGACATCGCCCTGCAGGTCGGCACACATCTGATCGAGACGATCGAGCAGCGAGGGCTCTCCGAACAGGAACACATGCGGACGCCCTTCAGGCGTTCCCGCAGCAAGACCCAGCAACGCTTCGAGCGCCGAATCGCCAAGTTGTTCCGCATCGTCAACCAGCAGGTAGACTTCCTGGCCCGTCAGCCCCAACTGCACGACCTGCGAAAGGATCGATTGCATTTCAGCCTGAGCGACGCTCAGCGCCTCAGCGACCTGTTGCAGCACACCTGCAGCGTCGCCTGCACCGCGCGCAGAAATCACGACACTTTGCACCGACTGTTTGTTGGTGCTGGCCACCAGCGCCTGGCGCAGCAGGGTCTTGCCGCTGCCCTGTGGCCCGGTAACTGCCAGCAACAGCTGGCTGTAGCGCGCCAGATGATGAAGCTGACCCAGCACAGGCTTGCGCTGGGCAGGGAAGAATTTGAAGCCAGGTACCCGCGCCGCAAAGGGGTCATGACTCAACTGGTAATGGCCGAGGAAGGCCTCGTCGGCATGCAAACTAGTCATGGGTTTTCCGTTAACCTCTAAGCTGATCCACCAGGGCGCGATAGTCCGCAACCAGGGTGGCCTGTAATACTTCTTTTGGATAATCGTCCGTGATAACCGCTTCACCCAGCCGGCGCAACAGCACCAGACGCAGGCGACCGTCGATGACTTTCTTGTCGATCGCCATGTGTTCGAGGAAATTGTCTTCCGTCATGTCCTGCGGTGGCACGACCGGCAGCCCGGCACGCTGAAACAGGCGAATACCGCGATCCCGCTCCTGCGTGCTGATCCAGCCCAGACGCGAGGACATTTCCAGCGCCATGACCGTACCGGCAGCTACCGCCTCGCCATGCAGCCAGACACCATAGCCCATATGCGTCTCGATGGCGTGACCGAATGTGTGACCCAGGTTCAATGTCGCACGAACACCGGACTCACGCTCGTCGGCCCCGACGACCAGCGCCTTGGCCGCACAGGAGCGTTCGATGGCTACGGTCAGCGCAGCCTGATCCAGCCCGCGCAGCGCGTCGACATGTTCTTCGAGCCAGGTCAGGAACGGTTCATCGCAGATCAGGCCGTACTTGATGACCTCTGCCAGCCCGGCGGACAGTTCACGCTCGGGCAGGGTATTGAGCGACGTGGTATCGATCAGCACGACGCTCGGCTGATAGAAAGCACCTACCATGTTCTTGCCCAGCGGATGATTGATGCCGGTCTTGCCGCCGACCGACGAGTCCACCTGGGACAGCAGCGTGGTCGGGATCTGGATAAAATTCACACCGCGTTGATAGCATGCGGCAGCGAACCCGGCCATATCGCCGATCACACCACCTCCCAGCGCAATGACTGTGGTGCGACGATCGTGACGAGCGGTCAGCAGGCCATCGAAGACGGTTTGCAGGGTTTCCCAGTTTTTGAACGCCTCGCCATCGGGCAGAACGATCGGCAGAACGTTGTAGCCGGCCAGGGTCCGGGTCAGACGCTCCAGATACAGCGGTGCCACTGTCGTGTTGGAGACGATGGCCACCTGACGCCCGACGATATGCGGAGTCAGGAGCTCAGGCTGATCCAGCAGGCCTTCGCCAATATGGATCGGGTAGCTACGCTCACCAAGCTCGACCTTAAGTGTCTGCATGTATCCCCACATTGATTACCGATTGGACGGTTTGTGCTTCGGCAGGTCATGACCCAAGGCCATGCGCCGTCACTGTTTTGCTGGTCGACGAGAATAGCGCATTTTCGCCTGCGCTTTAACGGGGGGGAAGCTCTGCCAGTCGCGCCAGTATCTCGAGAACCACCATTCGGGGTGGCCGCTCATCGGTTTCAATCACCACGTCGGCTATTTCCCGGTACAGCGGGTCACGGATCGCCAGCAACTCACTCAAGACACGGGCCGGATCGGCGGTACGCAACAGCGGGCGATTGCGATCACGTGCGGTGCGTCCGACCTGTTGCTCGATCGAAGCGTGCAAATACACGACTCGGCCTCCCGAGCGCAGCGCCTGACGATTTTCGCTGCGCATGACCGCACCGCCACCGGTCGCCAGAACCACGCCATCGGCGTCGCACAGCTCGGCAATCATGGCCTGCTCGCGATCACGAAAACCCGGCTCGCCTTCCTTGTCGAAGATCCAGGGAATATTGGCACCCGTACGCAGCTCGATTTCCTTGTCGGAATCCTTGAACGGCAGTCGCAACTCTTTGGCAAGCAAGCGGCCGATGGTGCTCTTGCCAGCACCCATCGGCCCCACAAGTATTAAATTTCGCACAAAATCAACGACTCACAGAAATCGCCTGGTTGTTCATGATACGCGGAGTCAGAAATACCAACAGCTCGGATTTGGACTCGGATACCACATCACGCCTGAAAAGCCGGCCAAGATACGGTACATCGCCAAGAAATGGCACTTTATCGACAACTTTACTTTGCGTATTCGAGAACACACCACCGATGACGATGGTTTCGCCATCGGAAATCAGCACCTTGGCGTTGACCTCGTTTTTCTTGATGGGCGGCACACCCAGCACCGCATTCAGGTAGTCCGGCTCGTCCTTGGTGACCTTCACTTCCATGATGATGCGATTATCGGGAGTGATCTGCGGTGTGACTTCAAGCGACAGTGAAGCCTCCTTGAAGCTCACCGTCGTTGCGCCACTGGAGCTGGATTCCTGATACGGAATTTCCGTGCCCTTGAGGATCTTGGCGGTCTCCTTGTCGGAGGTAACGACCTTGGGCTGCGAGACGATTTCACCGTTGCCGGTTTTCTCCATAGCGCTCAGTTCCAGGTCCAGCAACGTGTTGTTGGTCACGAAGCCAAGACCAATCCCGGAGGTCGCGCCAGAGGCGCCGAGGTCGACGAACGGCACGTTGGACGTCACGTTGCTGCCGGTGTTGCCAGCCTCATCGCCGTTATTGTCCAGACCGTAGGTTGTCCACTTTCTATTGCCGCTGGTGTTGGTCGAGCCGCCCCAGCGAACACCCAGCTGCTTGTTGTAATCGACATTGGCCTCGACGATACGCGCCTCGATCATCACCTGGCGCACAGGAATGTCCAGTTGCGACACGATACGGCGCAGTTCGTCGAGCCGCTCCTGGGTCTGATAGGCAATGATGTTGTTGGTCCGGTCGTCTACCGTGATCGAGCCGCGTTCGTCGGTCTTGGACTCGGCACTGGTCACCGACTGGAAAAGCTTGGCAATGTCGGCAGCCTTGGCGTAATTGACCTGCAGCAGCTCACGACGCAGGGGTGCCAGCTCGGCGATCTGCTTGAGCGACTCAAGCTCCTGACGCTCACGGGCGGCAATTTCATCGGCAGGCGCGACCAGCAGAACGCTGCCGACCTTGCGCTTGTCCAGCCCTTTGGTTTTCAGCACCAGGTCCAGTGCCTGATCCCACGGCACATTCTGCAGACGCAGGGTGATGCCGCCCTGAACAGTATCGCTGGCAACCAGATTGAGGTTAGTGAAGTCGGCAATCAACTGCAGTACCGAACGCACGTCGATGTCCTGGAAGTTCAGTGACAGCTTTTCACCGGTGTACACCGGCTTGTCGGCGGCGCGGCGGTCCAGGTCTTCGTTGGTCAACGGACGCACACTGATGGTCAGCTTGTTTTCGGTCTGAAACGCCGAGTAATCGAAGGCACCCGAAGGTTCGATCAGAATACTGGCCTTGTCGCCCGAAGCCGAGGCACTGACAAACTGCACCGGCGTGGCGAAGTCCTTGACGTCCAGACGGACGCGCAGCGGCTCGGGCAGTTGGGTTTTGGCGAAGTCCACACGAATCTTGCCGCCCTGCTCCTGAATGTCCGGAGCGATGCTGGGATTGCTCAGGTCTATGACCACATTGCCTTCACCCAGCTCGCCGCGCTGGAAGTCGACATTTCTGATGGCTCTGGCACCTGCGGGAATAAACGGTCTGGCAGATGCCGGCGTCGGTGGCGGCACCGCTACGCGCTGCGCGCCCATCGCGGTGGTTGGCTGGGAAGCCTGCGCAGCGGCGGCACCCTGGCCGATAACCACGTACAGGTTGTTGCCGTCGACACGGGAGCTGTAAGGCGAGAGCGTGGTCAGGTTGATGATGACCCGCGTGCGGTCCTGGGCCTGCACCACGACCACGCTGCGTGCATTGCCGGTGCCCAGGTCACGGCTTTTGGTCGCCAGCTGACTGGTCACACCCGGCAGGTCCAGCGCGATACGCGCCGGTTGCGCCGTGGTATAGCCGCGCGGCGCAGGCACCGGCGCGTCGAATGCCAGCTTGAGCTCGATGCGATCACCCGGCAGGGCGGCGACATCCAGGGTCTTGAGGTTGGCAGCCTGGAGAACCGGCGACAGCATCGCGATGCATAACGACACGCCGATAATCGAGAAAATCCGGGTCATGATCAATTTCCGTTGAGCGCTACTGTGCATACTTGGCCTTGCCCACTTCATGAGCGTTCTTTGAGGGCGATAGTGCGTGGCCTTTCCAGCCATGCCCCCTCTCCATCAGGAACAATTTCAATGACGTCCACCTGCGCATCACCGATTGACACTACCCGGCCGTTGTTACGACCCAGGTAATCCCCGACCTTGACGCGATGAACGCCTCCCGCCCCGCGCAACAGGGCAAATGTCCCTGACTCGTTGCCGATCGTGCCGACCATCTCGAACGACTCGATATTGAACCCTTCAAGAAACTGCCTAACGCGGTGTTCGTCCGGTGCCACCAGCCGCGAGCCCCTCTGGCGGTTGAGAAGATCGATTTTTACCGGCGGCTGAAACGGACTGCGCAGCGTGGACGCGTTATATGTGAAGGCCTCATACGGTCGAAACTTCGGCAGGGCCTCGATAGTACCGCTCGGGCGCGCTCGGGCCTGATCCATGAACGCAGTCAGATCGGCAAAATCATTGTCATTACCGCACCCGGCCAGCCCTGTCAGAACCACACTGACGCACAGCAATCGCGCCGCCCTCATTTCTTCAACCCTTCATCGTTGTAGCGGTAGGTCTTGGCCAGAATGCTCATGCGCAACTTGGTCGGCACCTTCGGATCGACCGGCTTGATCTCGAAATCATGCAGCGTGACGATGCGCGGCAGGCTGGCAACGCCGCTGACGAAGGTCGCCAGGTCGTGGTAGCCACCGACCACAGTGATCTGTATCGGCAGCTCGATGTAGAACTGCTGGACCGCCTCGGGCAACAGCTTGATTTCCTCGAACTCAAGCCCGCTGCCCAGACCAGTGCGGGTGATGTCTTCGAGCAGGCCAGGCACCTCGGTATCGCTGGGCAATTGCCGCAACAGGGCACCGAAGGTGTTTTCCATTTCTTCCATCTGTTTCTTGTAAGGCTCCAGGTTGGCCGCCTGAAAAGCCTTGTTGGAAAACTGCTCCTTGAGCGTCACCTCACTGCTTTGGGCCGTTTCCAGCTGGGTTTCCAGATCCTGAATAAAGAAGAAGTAGCCCAGCGCGAAAATCAGCACCGCGACCAGCACACCGGCAATGGCCTTGACCGCTGCAGGCCAGGAACCGAGGTTGTTCAGGTCAAGCTCGCTCAGGTCAACCTTGCGAAGCCCTTCCAGCCATTCGGACATATTCATGGCTTGGCTCCTGCGGGCGCAGCTGCGGCAACCGGTGGCTGGGTCTGTCGCACCGTAAGTTGAAAGACGTTGGCCTGATCCACGGCACCGGCAGTCGTGGCCTTCACCTCGGTCAGGCTCGGTGCCTCCAGCCAGTCAGACGCTTCGAGGTTGCGCATCAGGTCGGAAACCCGGTTGTTCGATTCGGCAGCACCGTTGATGGCAATCAGCTTGTCGGTCATTTTGACCTGCGAGTAATAGACGCCATCCGGCAAGGTGCGCGCCAGTTGATCGAATACGCGCCCCGTGATCGGGCGGTTGCCTTGCAGGTCCTGGATGATCTTCATCCGCTCGAGCAGCTGTTTGCGACGCGCCTTCAGGTCGCTGATCTCCTTGATGCGGATATCCAGCTGGGCGATCTGCGTTTGCAGAAACGCATTACGCGCCATCTGATGCTCTATCGCGTTGCTGACATAGCGATCGATCAGAAACAGAATCCCGACGGACACCACCAGTACGCCGACCAGCGCGGTCAGGAAACGCTTTTTACGTTCTTCACGAAGTTCTTCGCGCCACGGTAATAAGTTGATCCGCGCCATCAGTCGAAGCTCCTCAACGCCAGACCGCACGCGATCATCAAGGCGGGTGCGTCACTGGCCAGGGCCCCGGCATTGACCTTGGAGCTCAAGGCCATGTCGGCAAACGGGTTGGCAACCATGGTCGGGGTGCCGATACGTCGCTGAATCAAGTGTTCCAGCCCTGAAATCGAAGCCGTGCCGCCTGCCAGCATGATGTGATCCACAGAGTTGTATTGACCGGCCGCAAAGAAGAACTGCAGGGAACGGGAAACCTGCTGCACCAGCGCGTCCTTGAACGGGTCCAGGACCTCGCTCACATAATCGTCGGGCAGCCCGCCCTGCTTCTTGGCGAGCCCGGCTTCTTCCATGGAAAGCCCGTAGCGACGCTGGATTTCGTCCGTCAGTTGGCGACCACCGAACAACTGCTCGCGGGTATAAATGATCCGGCCATGGTGCAGCACGCTCAGGGTGGTCATGGTGGCGCCGATATCGACCACGGCAACGGTAAGCTCGTCGTGACCGTTGCCCAGTTGCGCAGCCAGCAGACCGAACGAACGCTCAAGGGCATAGGCCTCGACATCCACCACCCGCGCGGTCAGCCCGGCCAGCGCCAGTGCCGCCTCACGCACCTCGACGTTCTCCTTGCGGCAGGCAGCCAGCAACACTTCGACGCGTTCGGGATTGCGCACCGAATAGCCCTGCACTTCGAAATCGATGGCGACCTCTTCGAGCGGGTAAGGGATGTACTGGTCAGCTTCAAGCTTGAGCTGGTTTTCCATGTCGTCATCGGAAAGACCGGCGTCCATCTCGATTGTCTTGGTGATCACGGCAGAACCGGCTACGGCGACCGCCACAATCTTGACGCTGGTCTTGGCCTTGGCCAGCACGCGAGAAAGCGCCTGGCCAACCCCTTCGAGTTCGGCAATATTCTTTTCGACGACGGCGTTGGCCGGCAATGGCTCGACTGCGTAAGACTCGACCTTGTAACGGGTGCCGGAACGACTCAATTCCAGGAGTTTTACCGAGGTGGAGCTAATATCGATCCCTAGAAGGGTGTTGGCCTTCTTACTGAAGAGTTCGAACACAACCTGATTCCTATGAGTTTCCGTCACTTACGGAGTTATTTCGGGTCAACGTCACTGTCGACAGCCTTGACAGTAGCGCAAATCACGCTTGGGGACGAAAAATGCTTATAATGCCCAGCGTTTTTTTCGTTTAACAAAGCTTCAAGGCGTGTTCATTTGTAAATGCCTGCGCTTAACCCATTATTTTTTCTGGAAATCCAAAAGCCTTGATACGCCTGCTGAAGTTTTTCTGGTGGTCCCTCGTCGCGGTATTCTGCTCGCTGTTGCTTGGCCTGAGCGGCGCGTTTCTTTACCTGAGCCCGACCTTGCCATCGGTTGAAGCGCTGCGAAGCATTCAACTGCAAATCCCCCTTCGCGTATTCAGCAGCGACGGCAAGCTGATTGCTGAGTTCGGCGAAATGCGCCGGACACCCATTCGCTTCGCGGAAATCCCGCCCAATTTCATCAACGCCCTGCTATCGGCCGAGGACGACAACTTCGCCAACCACTACGGCGTCGATCCGAGTAGCCTGATGCGCGCCGCTACGCAACTGGTAAAGAGCGGCCATATTCAGTCAGGCGGCAGTACCATCACCATGCAGGTTGCGAAAAACTTTTTCCTGACCAGCGAAAGAAGCTTTTCGCGCAAAACCACCGAGATTCTTCTGGCCTTGCAAATCGAGCGCCAACTTACCAAGGACGAGATTCTCGAGCTGTATGTAAACAAGATTTATCTGGGTAACCGCGCCTACGGAATCGAAGCGGCGGCGCAAGTCTACTATGGCAAATCGATTCGCGATGTAAGCCTTGCGCAAATGGCCATGATTGCCGGTCTGCCAAAGGCACCGTCCCGCTTCAACCCGCTGGCCAACCCGACCCGTGCCAAGGAGCGCCGCGACTGGATCCTCGGCCGCATGTACCGCCTGGGCAAGATCGACCAGAGCGCTTACCAGGCCGCCTTGAACGAACCGCTCAATGCCAGTTATCACGTACCGACGCCGGAAGTGAACGCGCCGTACATTGCTGAAATGGCACGTGCGGAAATGGTCGGCCGTTATGGCAGCGAGGCCTACACAGAAGGCTTCCGCGTCACGACCACCGTGCCGAGCGACCTCCAGGAGCACGCCAACAAGTCCATCCAGCAGGGCCTGATCGATTACGACCAGCGCCACGGCTATCGTGGCCCGGAAAGCCGCTTCCCGGGCATGACCCGCGCCAACTGGACACAAGAGCTGACCAGACAGCGCATGATCAACGGCCTTGAGCCCGGCATCGTGACTCAGGTCGACAAGACCGGCTTGCGCGTTCTGACCCGCAACGGCGAGAAAGAAGAAACCGTCGACTGGTCCACCATGAAATGGGCGCGGCCTTATCTGAATACCAATAGCCTGGGCGCCAATCCTAAGCAACCCGGTGATGTTGCACATGTCGGCGATCTGGTTCGCCTGTTGCGCCAGGACGACGGCTCGCTGAAATTCAGTCAAATTCCCGTCGCGCAGAGTGCACTGGTTTCGCTTGACCCGCAAAATGGTGCCATTCGCGCACTGGTCGGCGGCTTCGCTTTCGAGCAAAGCAACTACAACCGGGCCATGCAGGCGAAACGTCAACCGGGTTCCAGCTTCAAGCCATTCATTTACAGCGCTGCCCTTGATAACGGCTATACCGCTTCCAGTCTGGTAAACGATGCACCTATCGTGTTCGTCGACGAGTACCTGGACAAGGTATGGCGTCCGAAAAATGACACCAATACCTTCCTGGGGCCGATCCGCCTGCGCGAAGCGCTGTACAAGTCACGCAACCTGGTGTCTATCCGCCTGCTGCAGGCACTTGGCATCGACACCACCATCGACTACATCACCCGCTTCGGCTTCTCCAAACAGGACCTGCCACGCAATCTGTCGCTGGCTCTGGGCACTGCAACGCTGACCCCGATGGAGATTGCCACCGGCTGGGCGACCTTTGCCAATGGCGGTTACAAGGTCAGTCCCTATCTGATCCAGACCATCGAGAACCGTGACGGCCAGACCCTGTTTGTCGCGAACCCGCCAAGCGTTCCGGCCAACGACGTCAACACGGCACCCAATACGTCGACCTTTGCCGTGCACGACAGCCCGAGCGTGGTCGCAGGCCCACCGGGAACACCGGCCCAGCCGCAAGCGCCAGCCGTTGCAGAGCGCATTGTCGATGGCCGCACGACCTACATTCTGAACAGCATGCTGCAGGATGTGATCAAGCGCGGCACCGGACGCCGCGCACTGGCTATGAACAGGCCGGATATCGCCGGCAAGACCGGTACGACCAACGACTCCAAGGATGCGTGGTTCTCCGGCTATAACGCGGACTACGTGACAACGGTCTGGAGCGGTTTTGATCAGCCTGAAAGCCTTGGCCGTCATGAATTTGGCGGTACGGTGTCGCTGCCGATCTGGATGGATTACATGAGCGCTGCACTGAAAGACAAGCCACCTCATCAGCAGGCAGAACCGCCAGGCATTCTCAGCCTGCGCGTCGACCCTCTGAGCGGTCGTGCGGCCACCCCGAGCACGCCCAACGCGTTCTTCGAGCTGTTCAAAAGCGAAGACACACCGCCAAGCGTCAACGAACTGGGCGGCAGCGCACCAGGCAGCCCGCTGCCAGCAGACGAATCAGCGCCGATCGACTTGTTCTGATAGCACTGCGCAGGCATGTGACGCTGAGCGTCACATGGAGAGTGAGGAACGATAATCTCAACTCCAGACATAAAAAAAACCCCTGCATCGCTGCAGGGGTTTTTTATTGCATCAAGGATCAGCCCTTGAACACGTCATCCACGCTGGTCAGCGGGTAGTGCTTCGGATACGGCAGGGTAGCAACGCCGCTTTCGATGGCGGCCTTGGCTACTGCGTCGGCGATCAGGCCCAGCAGGCGGGTATCCATTGGTTTAGGGATGATGTACTCACGCCCGAATTCCAGCTTGATACCGCCGTAGGCATCGCTGACTTCCTGTGGCACAGGCAGCTTGGCCAGTTCGCGCAGGGCGTTGGCCGCGGCGATTTTCATTTCCTCGTTGATGCGCTTGGCGCGAACGTCCAGCGCACCGCGGAAGATGAACGGGAAGCCCAGAACGTTGTTGACCTGGTTCGGGTAGTCCGAACGGCCGGTGGCCATGATCACATCGCTGCGCGTGGCGTGAGCCAGTTCCGGGGAGATTTCCGGATCAGGGTTCGAGCAGGCGAACACGATCGGGTCCTTGGCCATCAGCTTGAGGTTTTCAGCGCTCAGCAGGTTAGGACCTGACAGGCCCACGAATACGTCAGCACCTTCCAGCGCATCGGTCAGCGAGCGCTTCTCTGTAGCGTGCGCAAATACAGCCTTGTACTGGTTGAGGTCAGTACGGCCGGAGTGAATGACGCCAGTACGGTCGACCATGAAGATGTTTTCGATCTTCGCGCCCATGCTCACCAGCAGCTTCATGCAGGAGATCGCTGCAGCGCCAGCGCCCAGGCAGACGATCTTCGCGGAATCGAGGGTTTTGCCGACGATTTCCAGCGCGTTGATCATACCGGCTGCGGTCACGATGGCGGTGCCGTGCTGGTCGTCGTGGAATACCGGGATATCGCACTGTTCGATCAGCGCCTTCTCGATTTCAAAGCACTCGGGTGCCTTGATGTCTTCCAGGTTGATGCCGCCGAACGTGATGGAGATGCGTTTTACGGTGTCGATGAACGCCTGCGGGCTTTCGGAATCGACTTCGATATCGAAAACGTCGATACCGGCGAAGCGCTTGAACAGAACCCCTTTACCTTCCATGACCGGCTTGGAAGCCAACGGACCCAGATCGCCGAGGCCGAGAATCGCGGTGCCATCGGAAATAACTGCTACCAGGTTGCCTTTGCCGGTGTACGTGTAGGCCAGCTCGGGGTCACGGGCAATTTCACGCACGGGTTCAGCAACGCCGGGGCTGTAGGCCAGAGCCAGGTCACGAGCGGTTGCGGTCGGCTTGGTGAGTTCGACGCTCAGCTTCCCCGGACGAGGACTGGCATGGTATTCGAGCGCGGCAGTTTTCAAATCTGACATGTATTGGATTCCGCTTTTTTTACTGTGGGACAGACGGACCGCCGAGGATACGCAAGATGCATAGTCCTAACAAGACTGACCAGTCACTGCTGTCAATAGGCACAGGATTAGACTTTACGCTTAGATGCCTGAAACGTGAACATGCAGTCACTCACCGTCAGACAACTGGCCGGAAGGCAGTTTTCAGCGGCCTGACGCGCTGAGCATCGCGGGATGAGTCAAGGGCAGCAGCCAGCGTGACTGGCCTGCTTTCAGACCACCACGCCGGGAACGATCGACCACCCAGCCGCGCGCTTCAACCTGCCGCCCCTTGAGACGCTCCAGCATCGCCGTGTCGAAGGCGGATAACCGGTCAGGCGCGACACGCAGGACCAGCGAGCCTTGCAGCTCGATCCAGATACCGCCGCGATTGCGCTGCACGCTCCTGACCTGACCGGACACAATCGCAAAGCCGCTTTTGCTCAGGCTGGCGGAAGGCTGCACCGGTGAATCGCGCCACACCCCCAGCCGTGCCTGGCGTGCCTGACGCTCGGCACCTTGCTGGCAATCGACCAGAGCAACATTGGGCGCAACGGCCACCAGATAACCCAGCCCCTCGCTTAGCAACTGCGCTTCGAAGTTGGTGCCTTTGCCGCCATAGACGTTGGCCAGCGTGCGCCCGTAGTGATCCTTGCTCTGCTGACCGACACGCAGGCTGACCTGACCGCCGCTTTCATCAACCAGCGCCTGCAGGCGTCTTTTGGCAGCCTCGGCAAACGGCTCGGCAGACTGGCCTTTCTTGCCGGTTTCAGGCGTGTTAAGCCCGATCATCCGCACACTGCGGCCATCAGCCAGCTTCAGTGTGTCGCCATCGACCACACGCTGCACCTGTGCAACCGGCAAAGAAACAGGCGACGGGCAGAAGGCCTGTACGCCGGATACCCAAATCGCAGGCATAAAAAAGACGCCCACAAGGAGCGCCTTTTCAAGCAGCCTGGAAATGCCCATGGGGCAGCCAGTCTTACTTCGCTTTGGTAGCGCCGAACGCACCGAAACGGGATTTGAACTTGTCGACACGGCCGCCAACGTCAAGCGTCTTCTGCTTGCCGGTGTAGAACGGGTGGCACTCGTTGCACACGTCCAGGCTCAGCGGAGCGGCCAGGGTGGAACGGGTCTTGATGACATTGCCGCAGCTGCAGGTAGCGTCAATGGCTTCGTAAACTGGATGGATATCAGCTTTCATCGGTACTTCCTCGGTCTAACGCGCCGCCATCCAACACTATTGTTGAATACCGCACGGAAATAGGCTGCGGATAGTACCAGACAATTGCAACGACGCAAGCAAACCTTCACACCGGTCGTCTGCTAAGATCGCGCCTCCGTCATCACTCTCACCATCACAGGGAAACACCGCGTGCCCGACGCCATCCTGCGCCTTGCCCTGCCCTCGCCGCTTCGCCGCCTGTTCGACTATCGCGCGCCTGCAGGTGTGTCGCGCAGTGCGTTGCAGCCGGGCATGCGCCTGCGGGTGCCGTTCGGTCGACGGGAGATGATCGGAATCCTGGTGGAGGTGGTCGATCACAGCGAAGTGCCTGCCGACAAGCTCAAACCGGCTATCGCTCTGCTCGACAGCGAAGCGCCGTTGCCACCTGCGTTGTTCAGGCTGTGCCTGTGGACATCGCAGTATTACCAGCACAGCCTGGGCGACACGTTGAGCTGGGCCTTGCCCGTGCTGCTGCGTCAAGGTGAACTGGCCGAAAGCCGCCAGGAGCGCTTCTGGCACGTGGCACCGGGTGCCAGTGCCGATGATCCGCGCATCGCCCGCGCGCCCAGACAGCGTGAGGCGCTGATTACCCTCGCCCAGCACCCGCACGGCGTGGCGCATCAACTGCTCAGCAAACTGATGCTGAACAAGGACAGCCTCAATCTGCTGCTGGCCAAGGAACTGGTCTACGTCGAGGTGCGCAGTCATGCGCCCAGTGCACGTCACGAACACTGGCTGGCCCAGCCCGAACTGCCGCTCAACACCGAGCAACGCGCCGCTTACGAAGCGATCCGTGCCGGCTTCGACAGTTTTCATGCGTTCCTGCTGGCAGGCGTTACCGGCAGTGGCAAGACCGAAGTCTATCTGCAACTGATTCGCGAGACCCTTGAGGCAGGCAAGCAGGCGCTGGTACTGATTCCGGAAATCAACCTGGGGCCGCAGACCCTGGCGCGCTTCGAGCAACGTTTCAATGCGCGCATTGCACTCGTGCACTCGGCCGTCAACGACCGTGAGCGACTCGACGCCTGGCTGGCGGCGCGCGATGGCGAGGCCGACATCATCATCGGCACGCGCTCGGCGCTGTTCACCCCGATGAAAAACCCTGGCCTGATCATCATCGACGAAGAACACGACGGTTCCTATAAACAGCAGGAAGGGCTGCGCTATCACGCTCGCGATCTGGCACTGGTGCGGGCGCGTCAGGAAAACATCCCGATCGTCCTCGGCTCCGCCACGCCCTCCCTGGAAAGCCTGCACAACGCGTACACCGGGCGCTACGGCCTGCTGCGTCTGAACCAGCGAGCGGGCGGTGCGCAGCAACCACGGTTCATGCGCCTGGACGTCAAGAGCAGGCCGCTGGACAGCGGCATTTCCGGGCCGATGCAACAGGCCATTGGCCAGACCCTCGCGGCAGGCCAGCAGGTATTGGTGTTCCTCAACCGTCGTGGCTTTGCGCCGACATTGCTGTGCCATGACTGCGGCTGGATGTCCGGCTGTCAACGCTGCGATGCGCGCATGACCGTCCACCAGCGCTCGGGCGAGCTGCGCTGCCATCACTGCGGTTACGTCGAGCGCGTGCCGCGCCAGTGCCCATCGTGCGGCAAGGTGGACTTGCGACCGGTAGGCGCGGGCACCGAGCGCGCCGAAGAGCGGCTGGCAATACTGTTTCCCGACTATCCCGTTCTGCGCGTCGACCGCGACAGCACGTCGCGCAAGGACGCCATGAATCAGTTGTTCGCGACCATTCAGCGCGGCCAGCCGTGCATTCTGGTTGGCACGCAAATGCTCGCCAAGGGTCATCACTTCCCCCGCGTGACGCTGGTGTCGATCCTGGATGCCGATGGCGGACTGTTTTCCGGAGATTTCCGCGCAAGCGAGCGCATGGCGCAGTTGATCGTGCAGGTTGCAGGCCGGGCCGGACGCGCGGAAGAACCGGGCAAGGTGATCATCCAGACCCATCTGGCCGATCACCCGCTATTGATTCAACTGACCGAGCAGGGTTACTTCGCGTTTGCCGAACAGGCCTTGAGCGAACGCCGCTCGGCGGGCCTGCCTCCCTTTTCGCACCTTGCCCTGCTGCGTGCCGAAGCCCACAAACCCGGACAGGCCGAAGCGTTTCTCGATCAGGCCTGCAGCGACGCCGAACAACGGGTTGCGCAGTTGGGCCTGGGCGGTATCGAGCTGCTGGGGCCGGTTCCCGCCCCCATGGAGCGCCGTGCCGGGCGTTACCGGGCGCAACTGCTGATACAGTCCAGTGCACGCGCGCCACTGCACAAATTGCTTGCCACCTGGCTGCTTGCGCTGGAGCAAATGCCCAGCGGGCGACAGGTCAGATGGTCACTGGATGTGGACCCGGTAGATCTTTATTAAGTCACGCCGTTGGCAAGCAGGCTTGAGCAACGGATAATGCGGAGTTTTTCCACCCGCGCATCGAAGCGCCACCGCGCTTGCGGTCGAAGAGAGCCTCATGAAAGACACGATTCGCCAGCTGATTCAACAAGCCCTGACCCGTCTCGTCACCGAGGGCGTCTTGCCAGAAGGGCTGACGCCGGCGATCCAGGTCGAAAACGCCCGCGACAAGACGCACGGCGACTTCGCCAGCAATATCGCGATGATGCTCGCCAAGCCTGCCGGGATGAAGCCGCGCGACCTGGCTGAAAAGCTGATTGCCGCGCTGCCTGCCGACGAGCAGGTCAGCAAGGTCGAAATTGCCGGCCCGGGCTTCCTTAACTTCTTCCAGAACACTGCCGCACTGGCCGCGCGCCTCGATACTGCGCTGGCCGACGCGCACCTTTCGGTGCGCAAGGCCGGCGCTGCTCAGCGCGTAGTGGTCGACCTGTCGGCACCGAACCTGGCCAAGGAAATGCACGTTGGCCACTTGCGCTCGACCATTATCGGTGACGGCGTGGCGAACGTTCTGACGTTCCTCGGCGACACGGTCATTCGTCAGAACCACGTGGGCGACTGGGGCACCCAGTTCGGCATGCTGCTGGCCTACCTGCAGGAAAAACCCGCGACCAGCGACGAGTTGTCCGACCTGGAAGACTTCTACCGCGCCGCCAAGCAACGCTTCGACGAGTCCGAAGCGTTCGCCGAGCGCGCGCGTGGGCTGGTGGTCAAGTTGCAGGCCGGCGATGCCGAGTGCCTGGCCCTGTGGACGCGCTTCAAGGACATTTCGCTGTCGCACTGCCAGGAAACCTACGAGCGTCTCAACGTCAAGCTGACCCCGGCAGACGTGATGGGCGAAAGTGCCTACAACGATGATCTGGCCAATGTCGTCAACGACCTGAAAGCCAGTGGCCTGCTGGTCGAGAGCAATGGCGCGCAGTGCGTGTTCCTCGAAGAATTCCGCACCGCCGATGACACGCCCCTGCCGGTGATCGTGCAGAAGGCCGGTGGCGGTTATCTGTATGCCACGACCGATCTGGCGGCCATCCGCTACCGCAGCAAGGTGCTCAAGGCCGACCGCGTACTGTATTTCGTCGATCAGCGTCAGGCCCTGCACTTCCAGCAGGTATTCGAAGTGGCGCGCCGCGCCGGTTTCGTCCATGACGGCATGCAGCTCGAACACATGGGCTTCGGCACCATGAACGGGGCCGACGGTCGCCCCTTCAAGACCCGCGATGGCGGCACGGTCAAGCTCATCGACCTGCTCGATGAAGCCGAAGAGCGCGCCTACGCGCTGGTCAAGGAAAAGAACCCGGAAGTCGCCGAGGCAGAATTGCGCAGCATTGCCAGGGCAGTGGGCATCAGCGCAGTAAAATATGCCGACCTGTCCAAGCACCGCGCCAGTGATTACAGCTTCAACTTCGATCAGATGCTGAGCTTCGAGGGCAATACCGCGCCTTATCTGCTGTACGCCTATACCCGTGTGGCCGGTGTGTTCCGCAAGCTGGGCACGCCGTTCGATGCCGGCAAAGGGCAGATTGTCCTGGCCGCGCCGCAGGAGCAGGAGCAGGAATTGGCTGCACGTCTTGCGCAGTTCACTGAAACATTGAATAACGTCGCAGAAAAAGGCACACCGCACGTACTTTGTGCTTACCTGTATGACCTTGCGGGTCTGTTTTCGAGCTTTTATGAAAACTGCCCGATCCTTGGTGCGGAAAACTCCGATCAGCAACAGAGCCGTCTGCGTCTGGCTGCTCTGACCGGCCGTACCCTCAAGCAAGGCCTGCACCTGTTGGGTCTGGAAACTCTGGAGCGTATGTAAGTTGGCAGTTGCGAAGAAGAAACCGGCACCCAAGCGGGGCGCCAGCCGTTATCAGGCACCCGCGAAGAAGCCGATTCCAGGATGGTTGTGGCTGGCGATTGGCTTGACCGTGGGCGCATTCGTGGTCTTTCTGATGAAACTCGAACCGGGCGGCGAAGACGTCAAGCGGGTCAAGGCAGACGCCAAGGCCGCGAAAATCGCCGAAGCGAACAAAACTCCGCCCAGCCCGACGGCTCCGGTTAAACCCAAGTACGACTTCTATACGCTGCTCCCGGAATCGGAAGTGATCGTGCCGAACGAAGCCGTGCCGGAAAAAACGCCACCTCCCGTGGCACCGACTGCGCCGGTCTCGCCCGAACAGGCAGCCAAGATCGATACGGCACGTGCCCAGGCAGCCCTCAGCGGTCTGACGCCACCACCGGCACCACCGGTCGCCACGACCAAGCCGGCAGCGGTCACGACGTTTTTCCTGCAGGCGGGCTCGTTCCGCAAACAGGCTGACGCCGAAAAAGTCCGCGCGCAGATCATCCTGCTGGGCCAGACATCCACCGTCGAATCAGGCACTGTCAAGGATGAAACCTGGTATCGCGTACTGGTCGGCCCGTTCAGCAACCGCGAACAACTGACCACTGCCCAGAAACAACTGGCAAGCGGCGGATTCAGTAACCTGTTGTTGCAACAGCGCCAGAGCCGATAGTCAAAGTACCTCTGTTTCCGTGCTCATCGCGATGTTTCGATGAGTGCGGAAACAGAGGCTTCTGCCCGAAGGGCGTAGGAGCGGACTTGTCCGCGATCTGCCGGGAACCGGCAGCAAAACCAGCCGCATCGGTGTATCAGACCCAGCCGAGGCAGCCTGTTTGGGGGTCGCTTCGCAGCCCATCGCGGACAAGTCCGCTCCTTGCCCGTTGGGCAGAATCAAAACGGCCTTCTGTCCGCTACAAAAAACCGGGAGATCGCGGACAAACGAAGCGTCGCGCGGTCCGCTTAAAGGTTGGGACAAGAATCATACGGTCATTCCCCCCGATTCATCCCCAAGGTTGAAATACTCACCCACACCCCCATATGAGTTTGCATCAGGGCATTTTCGCCCCGCAGTGTGGAGACTCTCCCTTGACCACCATCGTTTCAGTGCGCCGCCACGGTAAAGTCGTCATGGCTGGCGACGGCCAGGTTTCTCTGGGCAACACCGTCATGAAAGGCAACGCCAAGAAGGTGCGCCGTCTTTATCACGGCGAAGTGATCGCCGGGTTCGCTGGCGCGACCGCCGATGCATTCACGCTGTTCGAACGCTTTGAGGCCCAGTTGGAAAAACACCAGGGGCATCTGGTTCGTGCAGCGGTCGAACTGGCCAAGGACTGGCGTACCGATCGCTCGCTGAGCCGTCTCGAGGCCATGCTGGCAGTCGCCAACAAGGATGCTTCGCTGATCATCACCGGCAACGGCGATGTCGTAGAGCCCGAGGATGGCCTGATCGCCATGGGCTCCGGCGGCGCATTTGCTCAGGCCGCCGCGCGCGCCCTGCTGCTCAAGACCGACTTGTCGGCACGTGAAATCGCCGAGACTTCCCTGCATATAGCCGGCGACATTTGCGTGTTCACCAACCACAACATCACTATTGAGGAGCAGGACCTCGCCGGTTAAGCCCCTGCCGGGCCGCACCGTTTGTGGCCCCGTCGGCTTTACCGTACTTGAGGACCGTGAATAACCATGTCCATGACTCCCCGCGAAATCGTCCATGAACTCAATCGCCATATCATCGGCCAGGACGATGCCAAGCGCGCCGTTGCCATTGCCCTGCGCAATCGCTGGCGCCGTATGCAACTGCCTGAAGAGCTGCGCGTAGAAGTAACACCCAAGAACATCCTGATGATCGGCCCGACCGGTGTCGGCAAGACTGAAATTGCCCGCCGCCTGGCCAAGCTCGCCAACGCACCGTTCATCAAGGTAGAAGCGACCAAATTCACTGAGGTGGGTTATGTCGGCCGCGATGTCGAGTCGATCATTCGCGATCTGGCTGATGCGGCAATCAAGCTTCTGCGCGAACAGGAGATCATCAAGGTCCGCCACCGCGCTGAAGACGCAGCCGAAGACCGTATCCTCGACGCCCTGCTGCCGCCTGCCCGCGTCGGCTTCAACGAAGACCCGGCGCAGAGCAGCGATTCCAACACGCGTCAGCTGTTCCGCAAGCGTCTGCGCGAAGGCCAGCTGGACGACAAGGAAATCGAGATCGAGATCAACGAAGCTGTAGGTGTCGATATCTCCGCGCCGCCTGGCATGGAAGAAATGACCAATCAGCTTCAGAGCCTGTTCGCCAACATGGGCAAAGGCAAGACCAAGAGCCGCAAACTCAAAGTCAAGGACGCGCTCAAGCTGGTACGTGAAGAAGAAGCGGGCCGTCTGGTCAACGACGAAGAATTGAAGGCCAGGGCTCTTGAAGCGGTCGAGCAACACGGTATCGTGTTCATCGACGAGATCGACAAGGTTGCCAAGCGCGGTAATTCGGGCGGTGTCGATGTATCCCGCGAAGGCGTACAGCGCGATCTGCTGCCGCTGATCGAAGGCTGCACCGTGAACACCAAGCTGGGCATGGTCAAGACTGATCACATTCTGTTCATCGCGTCAGGCGCGTTTCATTTGAGCAAACCGAGTGATCTGGTCCCTGAGTTGCAAGGCCGCCTGCCGATTCGCGTTGAGCTTAAGGCGCTGTCGCCGCAGGATTTCGAACGCATCCTCAGCGAGCCACACGCGTCGCTGACCGAACAGTACCGTGAACTGCTCAAGACCGAAGGCCTGAAGATCGAGTTCAAGCCTGAAGGCATCAAACGTCTGGCCGAGATTGCCTGGCAGGTCAACGAGAAGACCGAGAACATCGGTGCCCGTCGTCTGCACACGCTGCTTGAACGCCTGCTTGAGGAAGTTTCTTTCAGCGCCGGTGACATGGCCATCAGCCCTGACGCAGCGCCGATTGAAATCGATGCAGAATACGTCAACAGCCACTTGGGCGACCTGGCTGAAAACGAAGACCTGTCGCGGTATATTCTTTAAGCACGAGCTGCAAGCGGTCAGGTTAGCTGCAAGCTGCAAGAGGTCGTTCACTCCTGCAGCTTGTCGCTCCTGCTTGCAGCTTAAACTTGAAGCTGCTCTTTTTGAGGCTGCCTTTGATGCTCCCCACCGCCATCCAGCTGCACAAAGCCTCCAAGACCCTGACACTCAAATACGCGCCAAATGAGGAATACCATCTGCCCGCCGAATTTCTGCGGGTACACTCCCCTTCTGCCGAGGTTCAGGGTCACGGCAAGCCCATCCTGCAATTCGGCAAGCTGGGCGTCGGCCTGACCAAGGTCGAGCCGGCCGGGCAATATGCACTGAAACTGACCTTCGACGACGGACACGACTCAGGACTGTTCACCTGGGATTACCTGTACGAACTGGCAAAGCGCCAGGAGTCTCTGTGGGAGGACTATCTGCAAGAGTTGAAAAAGGCAGGCAAATCCCGCGACCCTTCCGAACAAGTCATCAAGCTGATGCTGTGATTCTTCCAGCCGCGCGCCGCTCTGCAACATCCCTCGCCCAACCTCACCACTCGCCGTTTTAGGACGCGCTTTCTAATAGATTTTGTTTCAATGTTCCGCGCAGCGGCCAATGAATGGCTGACGCTGCTTGCGATTTTTTTAAATCTCGGGTAACCAATGATTCTGGCAGATTCCATGCATCAACATCGGTGCGGAAAAACAGCCGGCAAGGCATATGAGTTACACGAGCAGTAGTACTGGCTGACCGCCTGTGTCACTGGTTCACAGGCAAGGAATGTCGGTGTTCGTCTCAAGACAATGGAGCGTCGTAGATGAGTAACGCGAAAGACGATGACCTGCAGCGCCAGGCTTCCGAGCACACCCTGGGCCTAAATCCGGTCGTTGGCCTGCGACGCAAGGACTTGCTGAGCACTGCGCGCATGGTTTTGCGCCAGGCTTTCAAGCAGCCGATCCACAGCATCAAGCACGTCGCGCACCTGAGCGTCGAACTCAGAAACGTGATATTCGGCAAATCTGCCTTGCAACCCACGCCGGAAGACCGTCGCTTCGCCGATCCGGCCTGGAGCCAGAACCCGCTGTATCGCCGCTATTTGCAGACTTACCTGGCTTGGCGCAAGGAACTGCATGACTGGATCGGTGGCAGTGACCTCACCCCGCAAGACATCAGTCGTGCGCACTTTGTGATCAACCTCATGACCGAGGCCATGTCACCGACCAACTCTGCCGCAAACCCGGTAGCCGTGAAGCGTTTCTTCGAAACCGGTGGCAAAAGCCTGCTTGATGGCCTGTCGCATCTGGCCAAGGACCTGGTGAACAACGGCGGGATGCCGAGCCAGGTCAACATGGACGCATTCGAGGTCGGCAAGAACCTGGGCACCACCGAAGGCGCTGTGGTGTTTCGCAACGATGTACTGGAGCTGATCCAGTACACGCCGATCACAGAGCAGGTTCATGAGCGACCGCTGTTGGTGATCCCGCCGCAGATCAACAAGTTCTATGTCTTCGACCTGAGCCCGGAAAAAAGCCTGGCGCGGTTCTGCCTGCGCAGCAATGTGCAGACCTTCATCATCAGCTGGCGCAACCCGACCAAGGCTCAGCGCGAATGGGGGTTGTCGACCTACATCGAGGCGCTCAAGGAAGCGGTCGATGTGGTGCTGGCGATTACCGGCAGCAAGGACATCAACATGCTGGGGGCCTGCTCCGGCGGCATCACCTGCACGGCACTGCTGGGTCACTACGCTGCCTTGGGTGAGAAGAAAGTCAACGCCATGACATTGCTGGTCAGCGTGCTCGACACCACGCTGGACACCGAAGTCGCGCTGTTCGTCGACGAGCAGACCCTGGAAAGCGCCAAACGCCATTCCTATCAGGCAGGCGTACTGGAAGGTCGTGACATGGCCAAGGTGTTTGCCTGGATGCGCCCCAATGACCTGATCTGGAATTACTGGGTCAACAATTACCTGCTGGGCAACGAGCCGCCGGTCTTCGACATTCTGTTCTGGAACAACGACACCACACGCCTGCCCGCCGCCTTCCACGGCGATCTGATCGAGATGTTCAAGAACAACCCGCTGACCCGCGCCAATGCGCTGGAAGTCTGCGGCACACCGATCGACCTCAAGCAGGTAACGGCCGATGTGTTCTGCCTGGCGGGCACCAACGACCACATCACGCCGTGGGGCTCCTGCTACAAATCGGCACGCCTGTTTGGCGGCAAGACCGAGTTTGTACTGTCCAGCAGCGGCCATATCCAGAGCATTCTCAACCCGCCGGGCAACCCCAAATCGCGTTACATGACTCACGACGAGCTGCCTGCAACGCCCGCCGAGTGGCAGGAAAACGCTACCAAGCACACCGATTCCTGGTGGCTGCACTGGCAAGAGTGGCTGACCACGCGCTCGGGCAAGTTGAAAAAAGCACACGCCGGACTTGGCAATAAAGCTTATCCGGCAGCCGAGGCAGCGCCCGGAACCTACGTTCACGAACGTTAGACCCGGTCAGTCTTGAGAAAACCCGGGCTGCGTTCCCGGCGGTTCAATCAACAGGGCTTCGCGCATGCCGCAACCGTTTGTTTTTCGCTCCATAGACCTGAACGGTCACACCATCCGTACCGCCGTGCGCCCGGGCAAAAGCCATCTGACACCGTTGCTGATCTTCAATGGCATCGGCGCCAATCTGGAACTGGTGTTTCCGTTTGTCGAAGCGCTGGACCCGGACCTTGAAGTCATCGCCTTCGATGTACCGGGCGTTGGCGGCTCGTCGACACCCAACCGCCCCTACCGTTTTCCGGGGCTGGCCAAACTTGCAGCGCGCATGCTCGATTACCTCAACTACGGGCAGGTCAATGCAATTGGCGTTTCCTGGGGGGGCGCCCTGGCTCAGCAGTTCGCCCACGACTACCCGGAGCGCTGCAAGAAACTGGTGCTGGCGGCTACGTCGGCAGGCATGGCGATGGTGCCGGGCAAGCCTCGGGTACTGTGGTTGATGGCCAGTCCGCGGCGCTATATTCAACCGTCGCACGTGATCCGTATTGCGCCGGAGATCTACGGCGGCGCTTTTCGACGCGACCCCAATCTGGCGGCCAATCATGCTGCCAAGGTGCGTTCGTCCGGCAAACTGGGCTATTACTGGCAATTGTTCGCCGGCATGGGCTGGACCAGCATTCACTGGCTGCACAAGGTTCACCAGCCGACCCTGGTGCTCGCCGGCGACGACGACCCGCTGATCCCGCTGGTGAATATGCGCCTGCTGGCCTGGCGGATACCCAATGCCCAGCTACACATAATCGATGACGGACATTTGTTCCTGATCACCCGTGCCGAAGCCGTTGCGCCGATCATCATGGGTTTTCTGCAGCAGGAACGGCAGCGTGCGGTCATGCATCCGCAGCCCACGCCTCCCAAGGCACGCTGAGAACACCGCAAGCTCCGCGCCCAGGGAATAACTGTTTCACCATTGCGCATCACCAGGAGTATTGACCGCGCAGAGCGACGCAAGCCCATCGCAAAGAAGGCTCGCGTCACCCCATGAGTTGCCCGACGAAGGAGTGTTGCCCTCATGCAAGAAAAACCGGCGAAGGTTGCCACAGCCGCACCTGCAAGCTTTATCAATGCGCAGAGCGCGATTACCGGGCTGCGCGGTCGAGACTTGCTTTCCACCTTGCGCAACGTCGCAGCCCAGGGTCTGCGGCACCCGATTCGCAGCGCTCGCCACGCCCTGACATTGGGCAGTCAGTTGGGGCGAGTGGTGCTGCTGGGCGAAACACTCTACCCGCATAATCCCAAAGACGCCCGCTTCGCGGACCCGACCTGGCGTCTCAATCCGTTTTATCGCCGGGGCCTGCAGGTCTATCTCGGTTGTCAGCATCAAGTCAGGCAGTGGATCGATGATAGCGATCTGTCCACAGAGGACCGGGCACGGGCGCACTTTCTCTTCACGCTGATCAACGATGCGCTGGCACCGTCCAATACCCTGTTCAATCCACAGGCCGTCAAAGAGCTGTTCAACTCGGGCGGCACCAGCCTGATCAAAGGCCTGAGCCACATGGCCGATGACTTGCTGCACAACAACGGGCTGCCCAGCCAGACCACTAAAGACGCGTTCGAAGTAGGCCGTAGCGTGGCGACCACTGCGGGTGCAGTGGTGTTTCGCAATGACATGTTCGAGCTGATCCAGTATCGGCCAATGAGCGAAAAGCAGTTCAGCCGCCCCGTCCTGATCGTGCCGCCGCAGATCAACAAGTTCTACATCTTCGATCTCAGCCCGGCCAACAGCTTTGTTCAATATGCACTCAAGAACGGCCTGCAGACCTTCGTCATCAGTTGGCGCAACCCGGATGTGCGTCACCGGGAGTGGGGGCTGTCCAGTTATGTCGAGGCGACCGAACACGCCATGAATGTCTGCCGGGCGATCACCGCTGCCCGTGAGGTCAATCTGGTGGGCGCTTGCGCGGGGGGGCTGACCATTGCTGCGTTGCTGGGTCACTTGCAGGCCAAGCGCCAGGCCCGCCGCGTGGCCAGTGCAACCTACATGGTCAGCCTGCTGGACAGTCAGATCGAAAGCCCCGCCACGTTGTTTATCGACGAGGAAACGCTTGAAGCGGCAAAGCGGCGCTCCTATCAACGAGGCGTGCTGGAAGGCAGCGAGATGAACCGGGTATTTTCCTGGATGCGCCCCAACGACCTGATCTGGACTTACTGGATCAACAATTATCTGCTGGGCAAATCACCGCCGCCATTCGACATTCTCTACTGGAACAACGACACCACGCGCCTTCCCGCGGCGTTGCATGGCGATCTGCTGGACTTTTTCAAGCACAACCCGCTCAGTCATCCGGGCGGGCTGGAGGTCTGCGGTACACCCATCGACCTGCAGAAAGTCACGGTGGACAGTTTCAGCATCGCCGGGATCAACGATCACATCACACCATGGGACGCGGTCTACCGCTCGACGCTGCTACTGGGCGGTGAGCGCCGCTTCGTTCTGTCCAACAGCGGCCATGTGCAGAGCATTCTCAACCCGCCGGGCAACCCGAAGGCCAATTATGTCGAGAACAGCACACTCAGCAGCGATCCACGCGCCTGGTATTACGACGCGCAGCACCATGAAGGCAGTTGGTGGCCAAACTGGCTGAAGTGGATTCAGGAGCATTCCGGTGCCGAGCACGAAACCAGGATAGAGCTGGGCAACGCCAGCTACCCGCCGATGGAAGCGGCACCCGGGACCTATGTGCATGTGCGCTGAAGCGCTGGATTACGCCCTGCACGATCGGGCAATGCTGCCCCTCTGACTCTTGAACAAGAAGACCGGATGAAAACCCGCGACCGTATCCTTGAATGTGCCTTGACGTTGTTCAATCAACAGGGCGAGCCCAACGTTTCCACACTGGAAATTGCCAATGAAATGGGGATCAGCCCTGGCAACCTGTATTACCACTTTCATGGCAAGGAGCCTTTGATTCTGAGTCTTTTCGAGCGGTTTCAAACCGAGCTGGCTCCGTTGCTGGATCCGCCCTCGGATGCCAGGCTTGAGGCCGAGGACTACTGGATGTTTCTGCACCTGATTGTCGAGCGTTTGTCGCACTATCGTTTTCTGTTTCAAGACCTGTCCAACCTCGCCGGAAGGCTGCCAAAACTGGCTCGCGGCATTCGCAATCTGCTCAACTCGATCAAGAAAACCCTTGCCTCGCTGCTGGCCCGCCTGAAATCCAGAGGGCAGTTGGTCAGCGAAACCCAGGCGCTGGGGCAGTTGGTGGAACAGATCACCATGAACCTGCTGTTTTCGCTGGATTACCAACGGATTCTGGGCCGTGAGGGCGATGTGCGGGTGGTGGTCTACCAGATCATGATGCTCGTGACCCCGCACCTGTTGCCCACCTCAAGAGAGGCGGCAGAACAGTTGGCGATGGAGTACCTGGGTGGGTGAACATGGGCGCGATAAGCGTTCTCCCTGACGCATCTCGCGCCGCGCCGCATGCTCAAGAGCGGACGCAGGGCGTCCAGAACGGCACGCCGACGCAGAGCGTCGCACGATAGCGGTGCTGGCACGATAGTTGAAAATTGGTCTAAAACTGCATTAGCAGGCTGAACGCCCGCCCCCTGTGGGAGCGAACTTGTTCGCGAAAGGGCCGGCACATTCCCCGAAGATGCATCGTCTGAACCACCCTCTTCGCGAACAAGTTCGCTCCCACGGCCTTCGGCCAGAAGCTTTGGCATGGCAGGTATTCGGGGTATTAAAAAAGCCCGGCCTGTTTGACAGGCCGGGCTTCGATGTTGCAGCCGGTTATCAGGACTGGCTGGCGGGTGTTTCCGGTGCAGCAGCCGGGGCGGTTGCCGCAGGCGTCGAACTGGTTGCCGGAGTCGCCGATGCAGCAGGCTTGGCGGCGGGTTTGCGGGCAGCCGGTTTTTTCGCCGCAGTCGGCTTGGCAACCGCCTTGGCCTTGCTGGCTGTAGCCGTAGCGGCCTTGCTGGCTGCATCGACCGGTTTGGCCGCAGCTTTCTTGACTGCCGGCTTGGCCGCAGCGGTTTTGGCAGCGGCTTTATCTGCCGTTTTGGCGACGGTTTTGGCCGCGGCCTTGACCAACGGTTTAGCCGCAGTCTTCGGTGCAGGTTTGGCCGCCACCGAACGCGAAGCAACCGGCTTGGCCTTCTCGCCCGTCAACAACTCGATCTGCCGGGTCAACTGGTCGACCTTGCTGTGCAGCGCCTGAACTTCATTGCGGCTCGGCACGCCCAGACGCGAAATAGCACTGTTAAGGCGCTTGTCAAAAGCCCCTTCCAGCTCATTCCATTTGCCAACCGCGAGGTCTTTTACGTCGCCGACCCGCGACTTGGCTGTCTTAGCGGTGTCCTTGACCTCGTCCAGTTGCTTCTGCGCCTCGACCTTGGTCTGCTTCTCGGCTTTCTCGCCATCCTTTACCAGTGTCTCGAACAGCTTGCTGCCGTCGTTGCTGATCTTGGAATAGGCACCCAGACCAGCCAGCCATATCTGGCGAGAGTATTTCTCGACCTCACCAATCCATGAGCTGCCGTCTTTATCGGTTTTTTTCTTGCCAGCCATCCTGCTCTCCTTATTGTCCAGACTCTGAACGTACGAATCGTTTCGACCCGGAGCGTTCGAGCTTTTTGGGCCCGACACGTTCAAGCAATGCCGTCAGCTCGTCGAGCTTGGCAGAGAGCGTGTCAACGTCATGTTTAGACGGGATTGCGATGCGGTTCAAGGCTTTTGCGATACGACGGTCGAAAGCGCCCTCGATTCTGCCGAGTTGCGCACCGACACGACCTTTGGCGTAAGACACTTCGCCCTTGATCGAGTCGATTTCGCTGTTGGCCGCAAGACGCGTTTCATCAACCGTTCTGACGACGTCCTTTTCCGCCTGCTCGCCGGTCTTGATCAGGTCCTTGACGTACTGCGTGCCTTCCTCGTTGACTCTGGAATAGGCGCCCAGACCTGCCAGCCAGATCTTGCGGGCATACAGCCTGACGTCGGAAAGCGTGGAGGACTGCTGGTCTTCGATCTTTTTCTTCGTGTTCACTCTGGCCATGGTGCACCTCATGCTCGAAAGTTGAAGGAACCGCCCCGGAACGGGCATGAGCACAAAGTTACGGAGAAAAATTAGAATGCTCACCCTAGTGTGCGCCGCAGGCTTCAGGCCGCCAGGGCTTTATCCAGTACCCGCTCGACTTCTGCCTTGATCGACCCGCTCATGGTCGACAGAATGAAGTTCAGCTCAATCTCGATGCGGATCAACGCTTCTTCGACTTCGACCTTGCCTTTGGCACCCTTGCCTTCCAGTTTCACGGTATCGCCCGCCCATTCGTGGGCCAGCCCGTATTTGTCGGAAAGCTTCTCGACCAGTTGCTCGGCCTTCTCGCGAGCCTTTTCCCGGCCCAGGGTGTGCGGGCGTTCAACGGTTATCTTGGCCATGCAGGCTTCCTTGATGGTCATGTGAAATGCGGCGCAACTATATACACCCGCCTGCATCCAAGAAAGCGTTGCTGGTGAGCCTTGTCAAGACAAAGCCGGCCCTGGCGATTAGAATGGCCCGCACTCTATTCCGGTGAAGCGATATGAACGATCAGCGCAAAGGCAGCGATGCCGAACCTACGACTCACTTCGGTTACAAAAATGTACCGGAAAGCCAGAAGGCAGAAAAAGTCGCTGAGGTTTTCCATTCGGTTGCGGCCAAATACGACCTGATGAACGACCTGCTGTCCGGTGGCATGCATCGCCTGTGGAAGCGTTTTGCAATCGAGCTTTCAGGTGTCCGTACCGGCAACCGCGTACTGGACATTGCCGGTGGCACGGGCGACCTGACCCGCAAATTCTCGAATCTGGTCGGCCCGACCGGCCAGGTCGTGCTGGCCGACATCAACGCCTCGATGCTCAAGGTCGGTCGGGACCGCCTGCTGGACCTTGGCGTGTCGGGCAATGTCGAGTTCGTCCAGGCCGACGCCGAAAAGCTGCCGTTCCCGGACAACCATTTCGACTGTGTGACCATCGCCTTCGGCCTGCGCAACGTGACGCACAAGGAAGACGCCCTGCGCTCGATGCTGCGCGTGCTCAAGCCCGGTGGACGCCTGCTGGTGCTGGAGTTCTCCAAGCCAACCAACAAGCTCATGTCCAAGGCGTACGACGCCTATTCCTTTGCGTTCATGCCGTTGATGGGCAAGCTGGTCACCAACGACTCGGAGAGTTACCGCTACCTGGCCGAATCGATCCGCATGCACCCCAACCAGGAAACCCTCAAGTCGATGATGGTGGAAGCCGGTTTTGACCGCGTTACCTACCACAACATGACTGCGGGCGTCGTGGCCTTGCACCGCGGTATCAAACCCTGATGTTGCTTCGGGGGCTGCTCGCCAGTATCGAGCACGGCATCAATCGCGTGCTGCGTCTGGACAGCACGGCGCTACCGCGCATGGCACGGCTGTCCGGTCATGTCATCGCTGTGGACTGTCGCGATCCGTCCCTGAAAATCTTCATCCTGCCCAGTGACGAAGGTCTTCTTCTGGCCGCTGACTGGGCTGCCGACGCCGATTGCACGTTGCGCGCACCGGCCTCCAGCCTGCTGCGTCTCGCCCTGAGCAAGGACAAGACCGCCGTGCTGCATGGCCCTGACGTCGAACTCGACGGAGACAGTGGCGTGCTGCTCGAACTGGTCGGCATTCTTCAGGACCTGGAACTGGATTGGGAACACGAACTGTCCAGCTGGATCGGCCCGGTGGCCAGCCAGTTGCTCGGCAGCCGATTGCGCAGCAGCGGGCGCTGGACGCGTGAAAGCCTCAACAGCCTCAGCCAGAACGTTGCCGATTACCTCAGCGAAGAATCCCGCACGCTGGTGGGCAAACACGAAGCCGAAGCACGATTTGCCGAACTCGATCGGATCAAACTCGATCTGGACCGTCTCGAGGCGCGCTTTGCCCGCCTTGCCCACTCCCTCAATACCAGCGATAACGCATGAAGCTGCTTGCCGTCCGCCGTCTGTTTCGCATTCAACGTGTCGTTATCCGCTATCGCCTCGATGACCTGTTGTTCGCCCTGCCCTTGCCGTGGTGGCTGCTCGCGGTGCGTTTCGTGCTGCCCTGGCGCTGGCTGCCACGGCGCAAATCCGAGCTGAGCCGTGGCGTACGCTTTCGTCTGGCATTGCAGGACCTGGGGCCGATTTTCATCAAGTTCGGGCAACTGCTGTCCACCCGCCGCGATCTTCTGCCCGAAGACATCGCCGACGAACTGATGCTGCTGCAGGACCGCGTTCCACCCTTTGATCAGCAATTGGCGATCAAGCTGATCGAAGAGCAGCTTGGCGCGCGCATCTGTGATGTATTCAGCCGTTTTGACGAGACGCCGCTGGCATCGGCTTCGGTTGCCCAGGTGCATGCGGCCTGCCTGAAGACCGGCGAAGAAGTGGTGGTGAAAGTGGTACGCCCCGGCCTCAAGCCGGTCATTGGCCAAGACCTCGCGTGGCTGTTCATTCTCGCCCGCACGGCCGAGCGCGTCTCGGCCGACGCCCGCCTGCTGCACCCGGTGCAGGTGGTGATGGATTACGAGAAAACCATCTATGACGAGCTGGACCTGCTGCGCGAAGCGGCCAACTCCAGCCAGCTGCGGCGTAACTTCGAAGGCTCCGACCTGCTTTATGTACCACAAGTCTACTGGGACTGGTGCCGTCCGAAAGTGCTGGTCATGGAGCGCATCTACGGCCTTCAGGTCACCGACCTGGCCGCACTGGCCGACCAGCGTACCGACATGAAGCTGCTGGCCGAGCGCGGTGTGGAGATCTTTTTTACCCAGATATTTCGTGACAGTTTCTTCCACGCCGACATGCACCCCGGCAATATTTTCGTCAGCACCGTGAATCCGTGGAGCCCGAAATACATTGCCATCGACTGCGGAATCGTCGGCAGCCTGACACCGGAAGATCAGGATTATCTGGCCCGTAACCTGTTTGCCTTCTTCAAGCGTGATTATCGTCGGGTTGCGCAGCTGCACATCGATTCGGGCTGGGTGCCGGCAGAGACCAAGCTCAACGAGTTTGAAGCTGCAATCCGTACGGTCTGCGAACCGATTTTCGAGAAGCCGCTCAAGGATATTTCCTTTGGCCAGGTGTTGATGCGCCTGTTCCAGACTGCACGCCGCTTCAATATGGAAGTCCAGCCGCAACTGGTTCTGCTGCAGAAGACTCTGCTCAATATCGAAGGGCTGGGTCGTCAGTTGTACCCCGATCTGGACCTGTGGAGCACCGCGCAGCCGTATCTGGAGCGCTGGATGCGTGAACGGGTCAGCCCGAAAACCCTGTTGGGCAATCTGCAATCACAGGTCGAGCAACTGCCGCATATCGCCGGCATGACCCGCGATCTGCTGGAGCGCATGTCTCGCCCTCACGCTTCGGATCCGCCACGGCCCTGGCACGAGCGCAAGGACGAGCCGGTCCTGCGGCTTATCGGCGCTGCGTTGCTGGTGGGCGGCGCGATACAGGGCTGGGTGATGAGTGAGGCAGCCACCCAACTGCTGACGCTCACCGCGTGGCCAGCGGCAATCATGCTGATCGCCGGGCTGTATCTGATCGTTCGCCGATAGCCAGCAGCGTATGGCGCTGGCACACTGTTTAATCCGCCGGGCATGAAAGCCGGCTGCCGGAGTAGATATGAAAGACTGGCTGGACGAGATTCATTGGAACAGCGACGGTCTGGTGCCTGCAATCGCTCAGGATTACAAGACCGGCCGGGTATTGATGATGGCCTGGATGAACCGCGAGGCCCTGAGTCTGACGGCGTCCGAGAATCGTGCCATCTATTGGTCGCGTTCGCGTGGCAAACTCTGGCGCAAGGGTGAAGAATCGGGGCATGTGCAAAAGCTGCATGAACTGCGTCTGGACTGCGACGCCGACGTCATTATCCTGATGGTCGAGCAGATCGGTGGTATCGCATGCCATACCGGCCGTGAAAGCTGCTTCTATCGAGTGTATGAAAACTCAGGCTGGAAGACCGTCGACCCGGTTCTGAAAGATCCTGATGCCATTTACCACGCAGGCCACTGAACATGACTGATACGTTGTCCCGTCTGGCCCAAGTGCTGGAATCACGCAAGGACGCCGCTGCCGACAGCTCCTATGTCGCCAGTCTGTATCACAAGGGCCTGAACAAGATTCTGGAAAAACTCGGCGAAGAGTCGATCGAGACCATCATTGCTGCCAAGGACGCGGCGGTCAGCGGTGATTGCAGTGACGTGATCTATGAAACCGCCGACCTATGGTTTCACAGCATGGTGATGCTCGCCGCGCTGGGCCAGCACCCACAAGCCGTGCTCGATGAACTGGACCGCCGATTCGGCTTGTCCGGCCACGCGGAAAAAGCCGCTCGCACAGCAGAGTAACGCTCTCCCCTTTCAAGCTTGAAATCTTTTACGAGGACTGTTTCATGGGTATTTTTGACTGGAAACACTGGATCGTCATCCTGATCGTCGTGGTACTGGTTTTCGGGACCAAGAAACTCAAGGGCCTGGGCAGCGATGTGGGTGAGTCGATCAAGGGCTTTCGCAAGGCCATGAATGATGACGACAAGCCAGCCGAACAGCCTGCACCTCAACCCCAGCAGGCACAGCCGACGCCTCAGGGCTCGCCGCTGAATCAGCCGCACACCATCGACGCGCAGGCACACAAAGTCGACGAGCCGATCCGCAAAGACCAGGTTTAAGCCCATGTTCGGTATCAGCTTCTCTGAACTGCTGCTCGTCGGCCTGGTTGCCTTGCTGGTACTGGGTCCCGAGCGCCTGCCGGGTGCTGCACGCACCGCAGGCTTATGGATCGGCCGGTTGAAGCGCAGCTTCAATGCGATCAAACAGGAAGTTGAACGTGAAATCGGGGCTGACGAAATTCGTCGGCAGTTGCACAACGAGCACATTATTTCGCTGGAAGACGAAGCGCGCAAAATGTTCGCTCAGAATCAGCACCCCGAGACCACGTACGAGCCGGTAAACCCGCCGCCGGCAGCGACCCCTGCCGAAGCGCCGACCGCCAGCGCCGCACACAACGAGGGCACGCCCCACGAGCTCGGCCCTGCGCAACCTGCGGCACCGAAAACCGCACTGTCGCTGGAGAAAACCGCGAAGCCAGACGACGCTGGCACACCGGCCCCGGCACCTTCCGCCCACGATTCGTCATTGCCACCGCGAGCCCCATGAGCGCTGATATCCCGGAAAACGATCAGCAAATGCCGCTGATCTCGCACCTCACCGAGCTGCGTACACGCCTGTTGCGCTGTGTAGCGGCAGTGTTCCTGATTTTTGCCGGTCTGTTCTACTTCACGCAGAAGATCTACACACTGGTCTCGGCACCGTTGCGTGTCTACCTGCCTGAAGGCGCGACGATGATTGCCACCGATGTGGCCTCGCCCTTCATCACGCCATTCAAGCTGACCATGATGGTCGCGCTGTTCCTGTCCATGCCGGTCATCCTGCACCAGATATGGGGCTTTATCGCGCCGGGCCTGTACAAGCATGAGAAGCGCGTTGCGGTGCCGTTGCTGGTGTCGAGCATCATCCTGTTCTACGCAGGCATGGCTTTCGCCTACTTTCTGGTCTTTCCGCTGATTTTCCACTTTTTCGCCAGCGTGACCCCGGAAGGCGTTTCGATGATGACGGACATCGCCAGCTATCTGGACTTCGTGATGACGCTGTTCTTCGCCTTTGGCGTGGCCTTCGAAATCCCGGTGGCCGTGGTGTTGCTGGTCTGGATCGGTATCGTCGACGTCAAATACCTGAAGAAGATCCGCCCGTACGTGATCATCGGCTGCTTCGTGGTCGGCATGATCCTGACTCCGCCGGACATCTTCTCGCAGACACTGCTGGCGGTACCGATGTGGCTACTGTTCGAGCTGGGCGTATTGTGCAGTTCGATGATCAAGAAGCGTGGCGAGCATCCGGACGATCAGGCCGAGGACGCTGACAAGCAGGATCAGCCGCCCGCGACTACACCGTGAACCTGCTGCTGCTTGAGGAAGCCGATTTCATTGCGGCTGACCGTGTGATCCTGCGTGATCGCCGCTTGAAGCACATGCAGGAGGTGCACCGCGCAGAGGTCGGCGACAGTCTGCGCGTGGGTCGCATCAATGGCTTGCTGGGCAGTGCCGAACTGCTGCGCCTTGAACCTCATGAAGCAGAGCTGCGCGTTGCTCTGGATACCGCGCCGCCGGCAAAACTGCCTCTGACCCTGTTGCTGGCGCTGCCACGCCCCAAGATGTTACGACGGGTGTTCCAGACCATCGCGACCATGGGCGTGCCGAAAGTCATCTTGCTGAACAGCTACAGGGTCGAAAAAAGCTTCTGGCAAACACCGTTTCTGGAGCCCGAAGCAATCCGCGAGCAGTTGATTCTGGGTCTGGAGCAGGCGCGCGACTCTGTGCTGCCTGAAATCGTGATCGAGAAACGCTTCAAGCCTTTCGTTGAAGACCGTTTGCCGCAACTGGCGACCGATACTCTGGGCCTGGTCGGCCATCCCGGCGACTTCCCCTCCTGTCCACGCGCCATCTCGCAACCCGTCACCCTGGCTATCGGCCCCGAAGGTGGCTGGATCCCTTACGAAATCGATCTGTTGCGTCAGTCAGGTTTGCAGCCGGTGCAACTGGGCGAGCGCATACTGCGCGTCGAAACTGCAGTAACAGCCCTTCTTGCTCGCCTGTTCTAGCCTCCTTAGTGCCAACTAAGCCGCTTCAGTTAGATGACACGCGGCCGATGTAAGTACATTCGTAAGAGAACAGACATCTAAGGAGCGGTCATGTCTAGTGGGTTATCTCAACGTCTCGCTAACGCGAGCGTAAGCTTGAAACTGGCCATCGGCTTTGGGCTGGTCCTGCTGATGACACTGATGATCTCGGCCACCGGCTGGTTCAGCAATCAGTCACTGATCAGCCGCGGGGACCGTGTCACAGCGATTGCAGAGGTGAACGAGCTGACCCTTCAGTTACGCATCAACCGGATGCGCTATGAATCGTTATATAACGCAGAGACGGCAGCGGAAGTAAGAAGTACGCTCGATCAGCTCGACGCTGCACTTCAAACCGCCCGAAACCTGCTGCGGACCCCAGAGAATATTCAGTTGCTGGACGGCCAGATCCAGTCAACCCGCGAGTATCGCCAGTCGTTTGAAGAGATGACCAAGGCTATCGACACTCGCGAGGCAAGCCGCAGCCAGATGGGCGATAACGCCGACAAGGCGGTGGCTGAGGCCGACAAGATCGAAGCCGAGCTGCTCAAGGCCGATAATATCCTTGCCTTCAACGGCATCGTCGGGGTCAGCAAGCTGATTCAACAGGCGCGCTTTCAGGTCCGCGGTTACACCTACAGCGGCCGTCCCGACTTTGAAAAGAATGCCAATCAGGCGATTGACGATGCTATTACCGGGATAAACACCCTGGCGGGCGATATTTCTTCCGACTACATGCCATCTCTGCAACAGGCCATTGCCGGCCTCAAGGGCTATCGCGCCGCTGTAGGCCAATACCGTGATGCGCAGGCCGCCAGCAGGGTAGCACTGGAAAAGATGACCACGCTCGGTGTCAGCATGCTGGCCACCAGTAATGATCTGATCGCCAGACAGAACAAGAGCCGCGACGCAGACAGCGAAAAGTCGGTCACGATGATCGCAGCAGCTACCGCGCTGGCATTGGTGCTGAGCATCCTGGCCGCATGGGTCATCACCCGCCAGATCACCACACCGCTGCGGGAGACCCTTGAAGTCGTGGAGCGGGTTGCCTCTGGCGACCTCAGTCGTAACCTCAAGGTTGATCGCAAGGATGAGCTGGGCAAGCTGCAAAGCACGATCCAGCGCATGACTGTCAGCTTGCGCGAGTTGGTGGGCGGGATTCGCGACGGTGTGACCCAGATCGCCAGTGCAGCGGAAGAGCTGTCGGCCGTGACCGAACAGACCAGTGCCGGGGTCAACAGCCAGAAGGTCGAGACCGATCAGGTGGCCACGGCCATGCATGAGATGACCGCGACCGTGCAGGAAGTCGCACGCAACGCCGAGGAGGCCTCTGAAGCCGCAGTGGCCGCTGACCAGCAAGCTCGTGACGGTGAGCGAGTGGTCAACGAAGCCATCGCGCAGATCGAACGCCTGGCGTCTGCGGTGGGCAATTCCAGCGAAGCGATGGGTGCTCTGAAACAGGAAAGTGACAAGATCGGCAGTGTGCTGGACGTCATCAAGTCGGTCGCGGAACAGACCAATCTGCTGGCCCTGAACGCCGCCATCGAGGCCGCCCGCGCCGGGGAAGCGGGTCGTGGCTTTGCCGTGGTCGCCGATGAAGTACGCAGTCTGGCGCAGCGCACACAAAAGTCCACCGAGGAGATCGAAGCGCTGATCGCCCGCCTGCAAAGCGGCACACAGCAGGCCGCAACGGTCATGGACAGCAGTCGCGAACTGAGCACCAGTAGCGTGGAGCTGACGCGCCGTGCCGGCGGCTCGCTGGAGAACATCACCAAAACCGTCTCGGCAATCCAGGCGATGAACCAGCAGATCGCAGCGGCGGCCGAAGAGCAGAGTGCCACGGCTGAAGAGATCAACCGCAGCATCATCAACGTGCGCGACGTGTCCGAACAGACGTCTGCCGCCAGTGAGGAAACCGCGGCCTCCAGTGTCGAGCTCGCAAGACTGGGCAACCATCTCCAGTTGCTGGTGAGTCGCTTCACTGTCTGACCACAGAGGCTCCCGCCCGTGCCAGCACTGAGCACGGGCGTCCTTCACCCGGTAAAACGTGACACCTGTCACCCCCTCTTCGCACTCGGAAATCTCCTACGACCTTCTCAGGTCACACACTGAATCACCCTGCCGATGCGCTCACAACGCACGTCCCGACTCGCTCGTAACGTGCTTTTGTTCGCTCATTGCAGGAGATTCCAATGTTCCGACTGATCAATCACGCGCTCGGCAACATGAACGTCAGATTCAAACTGTCCCTGGGTTTCGGCCTGGTGCTGTTACTGACCCTGATTATCACACTCACCGGCTGGCATGGTCTTTACACCATGATCGACCGCTCCGAGTCACTTTCGGACATCGCTCAGCTCAACAGCCTGACCAAAGACCTGCGCGCCGAACGAATCACCGACCGCGTAGAAAAGACACCGGAAAGCACGGCACTGGTGACAGACAAGCTCAATGAAATGAAAGCCCAGCTCACGTCGCTGCACCGACAGAGCGTAGAGGCAGAAACCATTGTGCTGCTCAACGGACAGTTCGAGACGTTGAGCAGGATGGAGAAAACCTTCACGGAAATCCGGACCAACCGACAGATCCGCAACCAGATTCGCGCGCGCCTGGAACAAGCGTCAGAACAGGCGCTCGAGGCGATCGCGCAGGTTGAAACAGAGGTCCTCAAGAGCGTAAGTCAGGAACAGGACAGCAGTGAGCAACTGGAGGAATTCACCAATATTTCCCAGCTCAGGCAGCAGGTCCAGATCGCTCGTTATCAGGTACAGGCGTATACCTTCACCACTCAGGAAGCAGATGAAACTGCAGCCATCACGGCCATTGACGAAGCGCTCAAGGAAATCGGGCAGATCGCCCAGGACGAGGGCAACGAAAGCCTTCAAGGCCTGGTACCTGCAACCGCAGCACTGCAAGGCTATCGGGAACGGCTGAACGAGTTCAAACAGATTCAGGCCAAAGCCGAGGCGGACCAGGAAATCATGGAAGGTCTCGGTGGGACGCTACTGGACTCCGTCGCCGCGCTGAACCGCCTGCAAAACGCCCAGCGCGACAGTGAAGCTGCCAACTCCAGCGCTACGCTGAGCAGCGTCGCGGGCCTGGCACTGCTGATCGGATTGCTCGCCGCCTGGGTCATGACCCGACAGATCACTGTGCCATTGCAGCAGACACTGACTGCAGCGGCACGCATCGCGCAGGGCGATCTCAGCCAGAACATGTCGGTAACGCGTCGTGATGAAATGGGTCAGTTGCAGAGCAGCATGCAGACCATGACCATCAGCCTGCGTGAACTGATCGGCGGCATCAGCGCCGGTGTATCGCAGATCGCCAGCGCGGCCGAGCAGCTCTCGGCGGTCACCGAACAGAGCTGCGCCGGGGTCAACACCCAGAAGGACGAGACCGATCAGGTGGCCACGGCCATGAATGAAATGGCAGCGACCGTTCAAGAGGTCGCGCGCAATGCGCAAGAGGCGTCTCAGGCAGCCGCCCAGGCGGATCAACAGGCCCGCAGCGGCGACGAAGTGGTCGGTCAGGCAATCAGTCAGATCGAACAATTGGCGCGCGAAGTGGTGAACTCCACCCAATCGATGAATGAGCTCAAGCTGGAAAGCAACAAGATCGTCGGCGTTCTCGACGTGATCAAGTCCGTTTCCCAGCAAACCAACCTACTGGCCCTGAATGCGGCCATCGAGGCCGCTCGCGCAGGCGAGGCCGGACGAGGTTTCGCGGTGGTTGCCGATGAAGTGCGTGGCCTGGCGCAACGCACACAAAAGTCTACAGAAGAGATAGAAGAGTTGATCGCTGCACTGCAAAACGGTACCCAGCAGGTCGCAACCACGCTGGATAACAGCCGCACCCTGACCGACAACACCGTTGAACTGAGCCGCCGTGCGGGCAGCGCGCTGGAGCAGATCACCCGCACAGTGGCGACCATCCAGCACATGAACGAGCAGATCGCTACCGCCAGCGAAGAACAGAGCGTGGTCGCGGAACAGATCAACCGTAACGTCATCAGCGTCCGCGATATTTCCGAACAGACCGCCGCAGCCAGCGAGCAAACCGCAGCCTCCAGCGTCGAACTCGCCAGACTGGGAACGCACTTGCAGACACTGGTCGGGAAATTCAGGGTGGGTTGATAGATCTGCGACGCAAGGATTCCGACGCTGGGGCACTTGGCGTTATACACCAGCCTGCTTTTGATTCTGCCCAACGGGCGTAGGAGCGGACCTGTCCGCGAAGGGGTCGCCAAGCCTTCCGAACATGGATCGCCTGAACAACCTTCTTCGCGAACAAGTTCGCTCCTACCCCTCGCTTGCGTGGCTCTTTGCCACAAAGCCCAATAAAAAAGCCCCTGACGCGGTAAGCGTCAGGGGCTTTTTCGTAGCCGGGCGATCTTAGACCGGGACCGGCTCCGAGGAGTTGCCAACAGGCTGCAAAGGCAGCAGCGGCGCATGTGGATCAGCGTCGATGGAAGCCCTCCAGGCGGCGAGCCATTCTTCGTGACCTTCACTCCAGACGCGCTCATGCAGACGGCCAAGGGCAACCGGGTCGCTCAGCAGCATCAGGCGCTCCTGATTACCGAGTTTTGCCGGCCCCACCTTTAACGCCTGATCGACACGTTCCATACGCACCACTTCGATCGGCTTCGCCTGACGGTGGCGCGAGGTTGCCAGCGCGCAGGCCAGAGCATTCTGCCGAGGATCGACCACTGCACGTATGAAGCCTTGCTTCAGGGCGTGCCAGCGATTCTCATGGGTGTACTGATCGGTAGAGACCAGCTCTTGCGGCGGCTCGAACTCTTCAGGGATCAGGAAGAATTTCTCGTCACGCGCTTTGAGGCCCAGATTGGTACGGCTGGAAATCACCGAGACCGGAATCGACAGCATCAACGAGACCACGATGGGTGCGAGCCACCACAGGAAGCTCGGGTTCAACCAGAACACCAGCAAGGCCCAGCATGCGCCCAGCAATGTCTGCGGACCATGACGCTTCACCGCTTCGATCCATGGCGTGGAATCGTCATCGCGTTGCGGCGAGTTCCAGGTCGCAGCCCAGCCCAGAAAAGCGGCCAGTACGAAGCGTGTGTGGAACAGCATGCGTACCGGTGCCAGCAGCACCGAGAAGAGCATTTCCAGCAGCATCGAAACAGTGACCTTGAATTTGCCACCGAAGCCTTTCGCGCCTTTGGCCCAGATCAGAATGACGCTGAGCAGTTTAGGCAGGAACAGCAGGACAATGGTGGTGGAGAACAACGCAACGGCCTTTTCCGGGTGCCATTGTGGCCACAACGGATACAACTGACGCGGCTCAAGGAAGTAGGTCGGCTCCATCAGCGTGTTCACCGCCAGCAAGGCCGTGGACAGCACGAGGAAGAAGAACCACAACGGTGCCGACAGATAGGACATTACGCCCGTCAGGAACACCGCACGGTGAACCGGGTGCATGCCCTTGACCAGAAACAGCCTGAAGTTCATCAGGTTGCCGTGGCACCAGCGACGGTCACGCTTGAGTTCGTCCAGCAGGTTGGGCGGCAGCTCTTCATAACTGCCCGGCAGGTCATAGGCAATCCATACACCCCAGCCGGCACGGCGCATCAGCGCAGCTTCGACGAAGTCGTGAGACAGGATTGCACCGGCGAAGGCACCTTTACCGGGCAGCGGCGCCAGGGCGCAATGCTCGATGAACGGCTTCATGCGGATGATCGCGTTGTGGCCCCAGTAGTGGGATTCACCCAACTGCCAGAAGTGCAGGCCAGCCGTGAACAGCGGGCCGTAAACGCGAGTGGCGAACTGCTGCATGCGTGCATACAGCGTGTCCATACCCGACGCACGCGGGGCGGTCTGGATGATACCGGCATCAGGAGTCGCTTCCATCAGACGCACCAGACTGGTCAGGCACTCACCGCTCATGACGCTGTCGGCATCCAGCACGACCATGTAACGGTATTCACCGCCCCAACGACGGCAGAAGTCGTCCAGATTGCCGCTCTTGCGCTTTACGCGACGGCGACGACGGCGATAGAAGATCTTGCCGAAACCTTTGGTCTCGCGACACACATCCAGCCAGGCCTGTTGCTCGGCCACGGCAATGTCAGTCTCATTGGTGTCGCTGAGGACGAAGAAATCGAAGCGGTCCAGATCACCTGTAGCGGCTACCGACTCGAACGTTGCACGCAGACCGGCGAAAACCCGTGGCACGTCTTCATTGCAGATCGGCATGACCAACGCGGTGCGCGCGCCGGCTTCGATAGGCTCGTTACCTGCGCTGGCACCTGAGATGCGGTATTTGTCACGACCGGTGAGCAGTTCAAGAAAGCCCATCAGAGCGGTCCAGAAACCCGCCGATACCCAGCAGAACAGAATCCCGAACAGCAACAGAATGCTTGTCTGCAAGGCATAAGGCATGACCTGCAAAGCGGTCTGCACGAAGGTCTGACGGGTGATTTCGTCGAGCGAAACCAGCGACCAGCCCTGATACGGCAGGATGCCCTTCATGTACCAGCCAGCCACAATCGTCTGGCCCAGCATCAGGATCAGCAGAATGTAACGACGGATCGACCCCACGGTGCGCCAGCGTGCCTTCGGCAGATCACGCGGCAGATCGTCGTGATCCGGTTTGGGCGGATTGGTCTTGCCGGTCAGCCGACGCCAGCCACGGACCAGAATGTTGGTGCGCCAGGGCTCTGGCACGACCTTCGTTCGGCGAATGGGCGGTGTAGCCTTCAGGCACAGCCGACCGCTGGCATCGACGCCGAGCATCTCGGCGTCCTCCAGCTGGTCTGCGGTCGTCAGCGTAAGACGGCGACCCACCGAAGCCTGAGCGGCCTCGGCAGGATCATTGACCGGCTGCGCAGAGAGACGCTCATGCAACTCGGCGAAGGTCTTGCAGCCGGCAAGTTCTGCCCGCTGCTCGTCGCTCATCGGCAAATGCGCCAGGTACTCGTTCAGAGACACTGGCACCGGTAGAGAATTACTCATCGCTTGGCAACTGATAGCTCCAGGTCTCGGTCATGACTTGCAACGTCTTGGCCGGTTCCGGATGGGTGGGTGCTGCCTCGGTTTCAGGCTGCTGAATCTCTTTACCGTCCTTGTCCTTGGCTGCGTCAGCCTTGGCGACGTCGGCTTTGGCTGCATCGGCTTTGGCTGCATCGGCTTTGGCAACTTCGCCTTTACCTTTCGCAGCGTCGGCCTTGCCTGCTTCAGGCTTGGCGGCTTCTGGCTTCGTTGCGTCGGCCTTGGCGATTTCTACCTGGTCGTTGGCAGACTCCTTGGCAACTGCCGGCTTGGCAGCTTCCTTGGCGGCGGCCTTCTTCTCGTCTGCTTTATCTGCAACGAGCAGCGCAGGCTCCTTGCCCGGTTCGGCAGGGATTTCACGCAGCAGGTAGGCGCGCATCTCGGTTGGCTTGCCGGCGTCCTTGACCTTCACACGCAGGGTCAGGCGGTAGCCTTTGGTGACCGGGTTGTAACGCAGGTTGTTTTCCACCAGCTCGACGTTGTCGTCAGTGGTTACCTGGCTACGAATAGTCTTGTCTTCCGGCAGTGCGGCCAGTACCGGGCCCACGAAGTCGACCAGGAAGGCAAGGCTGCCGTCCGGTTGACGGATCAGGTTGGACTGACGCACGTCACCGATGGAACGTTGAGTCTGCTTGACCCAGCCCAGATCCGGCGAGTGAATCGAGTTTTCCTGCATGGTCCAGTGCAGACGGTAATCGAATGCCATTTCCTTGCCCGGCTCTGCCAGAGTCTCGGGTTTCCAGAAGGCTACGATGTTGTCGTTGGTCTCGTCGGCAGTCGGAATTTCGACCAGTTCGACAGTACCCTTGCCCCAATCGCCCTTCGGCTCGATCCAGGCGCTTGGGCGCTTGTCATAGCGGTCATCGAGGTCTTCGTACTGACTGAAATCGCGACCACGCTGCAACAGACCGAATCCACGCGGGTTCTCGACCGAGAAGCTGCTGATGGACAGGTGTTTAGGGTTGTTCAGCGGACGCCACAGCCACTCGCCGTTGGCTGCCTGAATCGACAGACCGCTCGAATCGTGCAGCTCGCGACGGTAGTTGGGCACACGCGAAGGCTGGTTTGCGCCGAACAGGAACATGCTGGTCAGAGGAGCAACGCCCAGCTTGTTGACCTTGTCACGCAGGAACATGCGCGATTTCACGTCAACCAGGGTGTTGGTGCCGGGACGCAGGGTCAACTGATAGGCACCGGTGGCACGCGGCGAATCGAGCAGCGCGAAGATCACCAGATGGTTGTCATCCGGGCCGGGTTTTTCGATCCAGAATTCCTTGAAGCGCGGAAACTCTTCACCGGATGGCGATGCAGTGTCGATCGCCATGCCTCGTGCGGACAAGCCATAGACCTGGCCCTTGCCGATCACGCGGAAATAGCTCGCGCCCAGCATGGTCATGATTTCGTCCTGCTTGTCATCCTTGTTGATCGGATACAGGACACGGAAACCGGCATAACCCAGTTTCTCGGTGGATTTGGGGTCGATCTTCAGATCGCCGAAGTCAAAACGATTCGGGTCGTACTTGATTTCGTCGACGCTGGTCGCGGTCACTTCGTTGATCTTGACCGGCGTGTCGAAGTGCATGCCCTGATGGTAGAACGACACCTTGAACGGCGTCTTCTCGCCCGCCCATTCGGCCTTGTCATCACGGAAGCGGATCTTCTGATAATCGGCAAACTTCATTTCGCGCAGCTCGTTCGGCAGATTGCTCTTAGGAGCCTCGAACTTCTGCCCGGCCATTTCCTTGGCCTTTGCCGCTACATCATCAAGATTGAACGCCCACAGCTGACCTGCGCTGAACAGGCATACAAGGGCCGAGCTTGCCAGAAGTGCACTACGCAACCGCTTGACAGGTGTCTTTGGAGCATCACAGGGACTAACAATCACGAGCAACCCTCGCCGAAAAACAGATGAAAAAACCAACGGCCAGCTATCAATGCCGGGTTGGCGAGCATTGTTCCGACTCCGAATGGGCTTAATGATTCCCCAATCCGGTGTCAGAACCGCTTTTGTCATACCAAATGGACCAACAGTGTCGATCCCCGTAACGCGCGATTATCCAGCAGCGCGCGCTACAGCGCATCAGGTATGACAGAAATTTATTTCCCACACGACCGGTAAACTCAGGGGAGAAACGATGGAATCGTAGCCTATGTATCGAACAAAAATGTCACAGGGCCATCATTTATTAGATGCACCTGCATGTCCGCACCAAATTGGCCCGCGGCCACGGCGGTATGCGCGATTCTGGCCTGGCTCAATAGATAGTCGAACAGCTCGGCTCCCAGTGCCGGGGCGGCGGCTTTCGAGAAGCCCGCACGCAGCCCGCTTTTGGTATCCGCCGCCAGTGTGAACTGGGAAACCAGCAACAACCCGCCACCCACATCCCGTAAAGACAGATTCATCTTGCCCTCGGCATCGCTGAACACTCGATAGTTGAGCAGCTTGTGCAGCAACTTATCGGCACTGGCGCGGGTGTCTTGAGGCTCTATGCCCACCAGCACCAATATGCCCTGATCAATAGATCCAACGACCTCGGTGCCCACTTCGACGCGTGCGTTTTGCACGCGCTGCAACAAACCTTTCATAGATGCCTTTCCAGACTCGGAACGATTACCAGGTCACTGTCATGCTTCTTCAGGCGGCAGATCGAGCAGGTTGCGTGCAACTTGCGCGGCGGCACGCACCAGCGCGTCGGCGATACCGGATTCGGAAGCCGAATGCCCAGCCTCGCGAATCACCTGCAGTTCGCTGCCGGGCCAGTTCTGATGCAGCTCCCAGGCATTGTCCAGCGGACAGATGACGTCGTAACGACCATGGACGATTATCGCCGGCAGATGCGCAATTTTCGGCATGTCGCGGATCAACTGGTTTTCTTCGAGGAAGGCCTTGTTCATGAAGTAGTGGCATTCAATGCGCGCAATGGAAAGCGCACGGTGCGGATCGGCAAAGCGGTCGACCACCTGTGGATTGGGGCGCAAGGTTGCGCAACGCCCTTCCCAGGTCGACCAGGCTTTGGCGGCGTGCATCTGGGCGATCTGGTCCGGCCCCGTGAGCCGCTTGTAGAAGGCAGCCAGCAGGTTGTCGCGCTCATCCAGCGGGATCGGTGCAACATAATCCTGCCAATAGTCAGGGAACAGACGGCTGGCACCTGCCTGATAGAACCAGTCGATTTCCTGCTGACGAGCCAGAAATATGCCCCGCAGGATCAACGCGTGCACACGATCGGGATGGGTCTGGGCATAAGCCAGCGCCAGCGTCGAACCCCACGAGCCACCGAACAGGACCCATTTGTCGATCCCGAGGTGCTCGCGAATCAGCTCCAGGTCTTCTACCAGCTTCCAGGTGGTGTTTTTCTCGAGGCTGGCGTGCGGTGTGGAGCGACCGCAGCCACGCTGATCGAACGTTACGATGCGATACAGGTTGGGGTCGAAGTAGCAGCGGCTATGCGCATCGCATCCGGAGCCGGGGCCACCGTGAATGAACACCACTGGCAAGCCTTCTGGCGAACCACTTTCATCGACGTAAAGCACATGCGGTTGTTCCACGGCCAGATCGTGCCGGGCGTAGGGTTTGATCTGCGGGTACAAAGTCTGCATAAGTGCTCCATAAGTCCAGTTCAGAGGCTTCTATTGTTCTGCCGTGGGGCATCATAAACCCGAAACGAAGAATCAGCATGCTGCACGTCATTGATCGGGATGGAACGATCAATGCAAGCGTTTTGCCAATTTGAACAGTCCGCGAACCAGAGCCGTCGCGCTGGGTCGAAGCGAGAGCTGTGCCTGCAATTATTTCTGCTATTTTCAGGAAATAACTGACGACACGCCTACAGTCTAAGAATCCCGTTTTCCATTCGTCAGACTACTTGAGGTTGTACCGATGTCTCAGGAACCACTTGTTCGTGACGCTGATGTGGCTGCTTTTCGCGCCGCTGTGCTCGCCAAACTCACCTATTCGGTGGGCAAGGACCCCGACCATGCGTTTGAGCATGACTGGTTTGAAGCTGTTGCCCTTGCTGCCCGTGACCACATGGTCGAACACTGGATGGACCACACGCGGCAGATTTACCGCAAGGTCCAGAAGCGCGTGTACTACCTGTCTCTGGAATTTCTCATCGGCCGGCTGCTCTACGACAGCCTGAGCAACCTGGGCCTGCTGGAAGTCGCACGCGAAGCATTGACCGAGTTGGGCGTGGACATCGAGCGTATCCGCTTGCTTGAACCCGATGCCGCACTGGGCAACGGCGGCCTGGGACGTCTGGCGGCCTGCTTCATGGAGAGCATGTCGACGCTTGGCATTGCCGGCCATGGTTACGGCATCCGTTACGAGCATGGGCTGTTTCGTCAGGGCATCGTCGATGGCTGGCAGCAGGAGCAGACTGAAAACTGGCTGGACTTCGGCAACCCGTGGGAATTCGAGCGCCCTGAAGTGGTGTACTCCATCGGCTTCAGCGGCAGCGTTGACACGGTCGTGACCGAAGCGGGCGATTCCCGTCAGGTATGGCGTCCGGGCGAAACCGTTCGCGCCATTGCCTATGACACCCCGGTGGTCGGCTGGCGCGGCAAGAGCGTCAACACCCTGCGCTTGTGGCGTGCCCGTGCGGTAGAAGACCTGCATCTGGAGCGTTTCAACGCGGGCGACCACTTCGGAGCCGTTGCCGAGGTGGTGCGCGCAGAAAGTATTTCCCGCGTGCTCTACCCGAACGATGCAACCGAAGCAGGTCAGGAACTGCGCCTGCGTCAGGAATACTTTTTCGTTTCCGCGTCGCTGCAGGACTTGCTGCGCCGCCACCTGAACCAGCACGCCACGCTGACCGATCTGCCGGAACATGCGGCGATCCAGATGAACGACACGCACCCCTCGATCGCGGTGGCCGAGCTGATGCGTCAGTTGATCGACAACCACAATATCCCGTGGGATACGGCCTGGAAAATCACGGTCGGCACCCTCGGCTATACCAACCACACATTATTGCCGGAAGCGCTGGAAACCTGGTCAGTCGGCCTGATGGAACGGATGCTGCCGCGCCACATGCAGATCATTTACCTGATCAACGCACAACACATCGACACACTGCGCGACAAGGGTGTTCACGATGTCGACGTGCTGCGCGCGGTATCGCTGATCGAAGAAGACAACGGTCGTCGGGTGCGCATGGGCAACCTGGCCTTCCTTGGCTCGCACAGCGTCAACGGCGTTTCTGCGCTGCACACCCAACTGATGCGCAAGACCGTCTTCGCCGAACTGCACAAGATCTATCCAGACCGGATCAACAACAAAACCAATGGCATCACCTTCCGCCGCTGGCTGTTCCAGGCCAACCCGAAGCTGACCGAAATGCTGGTCGAAGCGCTGGGCGAGGACGTTCTGGACAACGCCGAAACCCGCCTCAAAGAGCTTGAGCCATTTGCCGAGAAGTCGTCGTTCCGCAAGCGGATGGCTGATCAACGTTTGCACAGCAAGCGTGCGCTGGCGGCGATCATTCACGAACGCCTGGGCATTGCCGTTAATCCTGCAGCTATGTTCGACGTTCAGGTCAAGCGCATCCACGAATACAAACGCCAGTTGCTGAACCTCTTCCATACTGTTGCGCTTTATCAGGCCATTCGCGCCGAGCCAGGCACCGACTGGGTCCCGAGGGTGAAGATCTTTGCCGGCAAGGCTGCGGCCAGCTATCACTCGGCCAAGCTGATTATCAAGTTGACCAATGACATCGCCCGGACCGTGAACAACGATCCGACGGTGCGCGGCCTGCTGAAAGTGGTGTTCATGCCCAACTACAACGTCAGTCTGGCGGAGAGCATCATCCCCGCAGCCGACCTGTCCGAGCAGATTTCCACGGCTGGTCTGGAGGCATCAGGCACCAGCAACATGAAGTTCGGCCTCAATGGCGCGCTGACCATCGGCACGCTGGACGGTGCCAACGTGGAAATGAGCGAGCAGGTCGGGCTGGAGCACATGTTCATCTTCGGCATGTCCTCGCAACAGGTCGAAGCCCGCAAGCGCGCAGGCGAGTTCGATGCGCATGGCGACGTTGCGGCGTCTGGACGGCTGAACGATGTGCTGCAGGCGATTCGTGGTGGCGTGTTCTCGCCGGATGATCCAAACCGGTACGTGGGGCTGATCGATCAACTGCTGGCGTATGACCGCTTCCTGGTCTGCGCCGACTTCGACTCGTACTGGGCAGCCCAGGGCAAAGTCGAAGAGCGCTGGCACGATTCCAAGGAATGGTGGCGCTCGGCAGTCCTCAACACTGCCCGCATGGGCTGGTTCTCCTCGGACCGGACCATTCGCGAGTACGCCGGCGATATCTGGAAGGCGCTAGACTGACGTCAGAGCGTTACCACGCTTCGGCGTGGTAACGCAGTTCTGTGACGCGGAGCGTCACCCAAGGCATTCCCACGCTGGAGCGTGAGGAACGATAGGCATCCAGTGACCCCCATGACTATCTTCAGCACGCCTGAGTCTCGTGAGCCATGAGGCGCCCGCCCCTATATACTGCGCCTGATAAACCTTCACACACCGAAAAGGACGTCGTCGCGTGCTTTGGATTTGTCTGGTGGGCGGTGCAGCGCTGGGCTACTCGCTGAGTTATGACGAGTGGACAGGCGCGCTGATTGGCGCAGTCATGGGCTGGGCGGTCTGGGCCGGTATTCACATGCGCCTGCTTGGCAGGCAATCCGCTGATCAACGACAGCAACTGCTCGCAACCCGCCAGTCCCTCGATGCCCTTCAACAGCGCCTGAGCGCGCTCGAACGCCAGTCCACCCCCGGCGTACCGCCTGCACAGGACCCAGCACCACTTCCAGCGGATGCCATCATCATAGAAGCGCCCACGGACGGCCCCGAGCTGATCTGGGACCTGCCCGACGAAGAGCCTCAGACAGCAGCGCATGTCGAGTCCGCCCCGGAGAGCCGCTACCCGCCGAAAACGGCACGCCCCCCTCTGCTGGACAGCGCCGTTACCCATGCAAAAAACTGGCTGCTGGGTGGCAATACGGTACTGCGAGTGGGCGTAGTGGTGCTGTTTCTGGGTCTGGCCTTTCTGTTGCGCTATGCCACCGAAGGCATGATCGTGCCGATTGAGGCGCGTTATGCCGGAGTCGCCGCCAGTGCGCTGGCACTGCTCGCCCTGGGATGGCGGCTGCGGTTGCGCAATGCCCCTTACGCGCTAGTGTTGCAAGGCGCAGGTGTCGGCGTGTTGTACCTTACCGTCTTTGCCGCGATGAAATTGCACGCGCTCCTCGATCCGGCACTGGGCTTTGCGCTGTTGGTAGCGATCACCAGCTTTTCCGCCATTCTGGCGCTGACGCAGTACTCCTTGGCTCTGGCCTGCGCCGGTGCGCTGGGCGGCTTCGCGGCACCACTGCTTGCATCGACCGGACAAGGCAGCCATGTCTCACTGTTCAGCTACTTTGCCCTGCTCAACGCGGGCATCATCGCCATCGCCTGGTTCAAGGCCTGGCGCATTCTCAACCTGATCGGCTTTTTCGGCACGTTCGGTATCGGCTTCGCCTGGGGTATCAAAGCCTACACACCGGCCTTGTTCTGGAGTACCGAGCCCTTTCTGGCTCTGTTCTTCGTGATGTACCTAGCCATCGGCCTGCTGTTTGCACGTCGCAAGCTGCTGGAGCTCGATACTCCACCGCCTGATGGCAATCGCGATACGCTGCTACGCTGGTCGGCCCGCCAAGGCGATTACGTGGACGGCACGCTGTTATTAGGCACCCCCATTGCAGGTTATGGCCTGCAATACGCGCTCGTCGAACACCTGGAGCTGGGGGCAGCGCTCAGCGCGCTCGCGCTGGGCCTGATCTACATGTCCCTGGCACGCTGGCTGGCAAAGCGCGCATCCGACAGAACCTTGCTGCTCATGGAGACCTGCCTGGCGCTGGGTGTAGCATTCGCCACCCTGGCGATTCCGCTGGGCCTTGGCTCGCAATGGACGACCTGCGCCTGGGCCGTGGAAGGCGCAGCAGTTCTTTGTCTGGGCTTGCGTCAACAGCGCAGACTGGCACAGGCTTTCGGTCTGCTGCTGCAAGTGTGCGCCAGCGCGATGCTGATCAGTGACTCCGGCAGCTCCAGCTCGGCTGACAATTACTGGACACCGATGATTCTGGCCGTCGCGGCACTGTTCAGCGCCTGGAGTATGTTTCGCTTCAACACTTTGGCTGTCATCGATCAGAAAATCGCCAGAACGGTGCTGACGGTATGGGGCGCGATCTGGTGGACGGTTTCACTGATCAGCGTCGTACAACTTTACGTCGCCCTCGATGTGCAGACCTCTCTGTTGTTGATAGCAGCATCGCTCAGCGCGGCACTCTGGGCACTGCTGGCATTGCGTTTGCGCTGGCCAGATCTCGCCGCACTGTGCAGCACGCTCACGCCAGTCAGCGCCGTTTTGTTGCTGGGCTCGCTGAGCGAGCTTTATCACCCTGCCGATCACTGGGGCTGGCTGGCTTGGCCGGTTGTATTCGCCGTCCATCTGCTGACCTTGCGCTATCTGGCAGACCGGCTGCCCATTGTCGCGCAACGTGTCGCTCACGCCACAGGCTGCCTGTTGCTGATCGCCGTGCTGGCTCTGGAACTGCGTTTCGGCCTGCTGCAATTGTCCGAGTCCTACAACGCCTGGCGCTGGCTGGGCTGGGCGATTCTACCCAGCCTGTTCCTGCTGGCGATGAGCTCAGGACGTCAATGGCCTTGGCCGGTGAGAGCCTGCCCCGAGGCTTATCATACCGGGGCCGCTGCGCCACTGGCGGCCTTGATGCTGGCGTGGTTCTGGCTGGCGAATACGTTCAGCGACGGTGCGGCAGATCCGTTGCCTTACCTCCCGCTGATCAACCCGCTGGAAATCGGCCTGTTGCTGGCTCTGGCCGGGGTATGCCTGTGGATGCGCAATGACCTCAAGCGCACCCGCAACGAACCCTTGCTGGTTGCAGGCGCCTCACTGTTCGCACTCGTCACGGCCATGGTCATGCGCGCGGCCCATCATTGGGCCGATGTGCCCTGGAGCACCGACGCGCTGCTTGAATCGATGCGTGTTCAGGCCGGGTTGTCGATCGTCTGGACGCTGATGGCGCTGGCCCTGATGATCGGCGGTCACGTGCGCGCCAATCGCGAGCTCTGGCTAGGCGGCGCGGCACTGATCGGGGTGGTGGTGGTCAAGCTGTTCTTCGTTGAGCTGAGCAATCGCGGTGGCATGGAGCGCATCGTCTCGTTCATCGGTGTTGGTATTCTGTTACTGGTGGTGGGATATTTCGCACCATTACCGCCAAAACACGCTGCCAGAGCGGTCGATGAAGAACCCGACCCAGGCCAGACTGCGGCACCGGATACGCTATGAGGAAAACGTTCTTGAGTCATCCTGCCATGAAGATCGCCGTGCTTGGCCTGGCCTTGTGCACGGCGATAACCGCCGTCGCACAGGACAAACCGGCGGACTTTGCCAGCCAGACCCCGTTGAGCCTCAGCGGTGACGGGCCGTGGTATCGCATCGAGTTGCCGCTTGCCGTCCAGTTGAATGCCCGTCAGACCGATCTGGGTGATGTCCGCGTATTCAACGCCGAGGGTCAGCCGCAAGCCTATTCGATTACCCCGCGACAACCCGCGCGCGAGCAGGAGCCTGCGCCGATCCCGGTCAAATGGTTCGCCCTGTACAGCACGCAGGAAGCAGGCGATAGCGCGCCCGTCATCCGTATCGAGCGTTCGAGCAACGGCAGCGTGATCGAAGTCCAGCCGCAAAGCGACATCGAAGCCGGCGAAGAGGTGCTGCGCGGCTGGCTGCTGGATACCAGCGCAATCAAGGCACCGCTGGAGCAACTGGTCATCGACTGGAGCACCGAGCGTGAAGGTTTTCAGAACTTCAGCATCGAAGCCAGTGATGACCTGCAGCACTGGCGCAACTGGGGCGAGGGGCAAGTCGCACGATTGTCGTTTGCCGACGAGGTGGTCGAGCAGCGTGAAGTCGGCCTGCCCGGCCAGAGTGCCCGCTACCTGCGCCTGTTATGGCGCGCCCCGCACAGCGCGCCGCTGCTGATCTCCGCCCACCTGTTCAGCGCCAGCACGGACAGTCCGACCCCGGCGCTGACCTGGTCACCGCCGGTGAAGGGCAGTGTCGAAAGCCCCAACGAATATGTCTGGCAACTGCCGACCGGCTTGCCGGTAGCGCGCGTCAAGGTCGACATCACCCAGCCCAACAGCCTGGCACCCGCCACGCTTTACGGTCGACTCGATGCCAAACAGCCTTGGCAGCCGATCAGCAGCGGCCTGCTGTACAGGTTGTCGCAGAACAACAGCGACGTCTTGCAGGACCAACTGCAATTGTCCGGACGCATCGTTCAGCAGCTCAAGCTGGTGGTGGATGATCGCGGCGGCGGGCTGGGCAGCGAAGCGCCGCAGTTGAGCGTGGCCGTGCCTGCTACGGAAGTGGTGTTTCTGGCGCGTGGTGAGGGCCCGTTCACGCTGGCGATCGGCAACCCAGGCGTCAAGGCTGCCAACCTGTCGCTGGCCACGCTGATTCCTGACCTGAGTGCGGAAAAGCTCGCGACTCTCGGCACAGCGAGCCCAGCCACCGCCACCGTGGCCAACATGGCTGCGGTGCCGATTGCCGTGCCACAACCTACAGACTTTAAACGCCTGGGCCTTTGGGCCGTGCTGCTGCTTGGCGTGGTGTTTCTCGGCTGGATGGCGTTCAGCACGCTGCGCGCTGCAAAACGGTAAAACGGGCGGCCTGCCATGTGCGGTTCGCCCGACATCTGAACTGAAACAGTCTTAAGCCAGTCTGATAGCAGTATTACGTCGCCACTCGCGTTAAACTGCGCGGGTTTTCATACCCCCTATTTTCGGAGCTATCCATGTCCCGCGTTACACTAAGTCGTTACTTGATTGAGCAGACTCGCAGCAACAACACTCCTGCCGATCTGCGCTTCCTGATCGAAGTTGTGGCGCGCGCATGCAAGGAAATCAGCCACGCCGTTTCCAAGGGCGCGCTAGGCGGCGTACTGGGCAGCATGGGCACCGAAAACGTGCAGGGCGAAGTGCAGAAAAAACTCGATGTGATCTCCAACGAGATTCTGCTCGAAGCCAACGAATGGGGCGGTCACTTGGCCGGCATGGCGTCCGAAGAAATGGACAACGCCTACCAGATCCCGGGCAAATACCCGAAAGGCGCGTACCTGCTGGTTTTCGACCCGCTGGACGGCTCGTCGAACATCGATATCAACGCCCCGGTCGGCACTATCTTCTCGGTACTGCGTTGCCCGAACGAATACCTCAGCCAGAACGAAGCACTGAACGAAAAGGCCTTCCTGCAGCCAGGCACCGAGCAGGTAGCCGCCGGTTATGCCATCTACGGTCCGCAAACCATGCTGGTGCTGACCTTGGGCGACGGTGTGAAAGGCTTCACACTGGACCGTGAAATGGGCAGTTTCGTGCTCACTCACGAAGACATCAAAATTCCGGAGTCCACTCAGGAATTCGCGATCAATATGTCCAACCAGCGTCACTGGGAAGCCCCGGTACAGCGCTATGTAAACGAGCTGCTGGCCGGTGAAGACGGCCCGCTGAAAAAGAACTACAACATGCGCTGGGTCGCTGCGATGGTAGCCGACGTGCACCGCATCCTGACCCGTGGCGGTCTTTTCATGTACCCGCGTGACAGCCGCGAGCCTTCCAAGCCGGGCAAACTGCGCCTGATGTACGAAGCCAACCCGATGTCTTTCCTGGTCGAACAGGCTGGCGGCGCGTCCACCGACGGTCATCAGCGCATTCTCGACATTCAGCCTGAAGGTCTGCACCAGCGCGTAGCGGTGTACCTGGGCTCGAAAGAAGAAGTCGAGCGCGCTACCGCGTATCACAAAGAGTAAGACGGTTTTCTGATACGCCCTGTTGATTCAGCCTGGCTGAATCAACAGGGGCCAGCAAATGCTCAGGCCAACGAGCATTCGATGATCCCCTCCGCACAGACCTGCGAGCCAACCATCTGATCTACGGCACAAATCCTTGCGCCGTCCGGGAACCAGATTCCCTTTTTCTCTTCTAAGCTTGCGGTACTGCGCCAGACAGCATCAGTCTGCACTGCGACGCGACCCCCTTCCGTTCAGGAGCAACATCCATGTCCTTGCGCACTGTCGCGTTACTCTCGTTCTGCGTGTTTCTGGCTGCCTGCAGCAAGATCACCCAGGAAAACTACTCCAAACTCTCCGCTGGCATGCCCAAGGCTCAAGTCGAGTCCTTGCTGGGCAGCCCGACGGAATGTTCCGGCGCACTGGGCATGTCCAGCTGCACCTGGGGCGATCAGAACACCTTTATCAGCGTGCAGTACGCGGCAGACAAGGTTGTGTTGTTTTCGGGTCAGGGTCTGAAATAAAACATGATCAAGGTACTGGTACGTTTTGGAATTTTTGTCATGGCCAGCTTTCTGGCCATCGGTTTTGCCCACTCGGCTGACAACCTCGAGCCAAGAACTGTCGACAGCGTCGACCTCAAGCAGTACCAAGGCACCTGGTACGAAATCGCCCGCCTGCCGATGTTCTTCCAGCGCAAGTGCGCCCAGTCCGAGGCGCTGTACACGCTAAAGGATGATGGCAACGTCGCTGTGACCAACCGCTGCCGCACTATTGAAGGCAAGTGGGAAGAAGCAACAGGCACTGCCTCGCCGCAAGTGCCGGGCAAGACCGACAAGCTGTGGGTGGTGTTCGATAACTGGTTCTCACGTCTGCTGCCCGGCGTAGCCAAGGGTGACTACTGGATTCTGGACGTCAGCGAAGGCTACCGGACCGCCGTGGTCGGCAATCCGGACCGCAAATACCTGTGGCTGCTGTCGCGCACGCCGACGGTGTCTGCATCGGTCAGGGAAAACATGCTGAGCAAGGCTCGTCAGCAAGGCTATGATACTTCCCGCCTGATCTGGCGCGAGGATGATTCGAAGATCGGCAAGGGCGAGAAGTAAACCAGGCTTACGTATTGGATCTTGCGTCCAAACTCTGGCTCAGCGTCATACACACACTCTGAAGCCCACGAAAAACGGGACTTTTTGTGGGAGCGGACCGGGCGACGCTTCGCTTGTCCGCGAAGGGTTGCGAAGCAACCCTAAAACGAGCCACCTAGGCTGTGTCTGATCTACCAGGGCGGCCGCTTTTACTGTCGGTTCCCTACAGATCGCGGACAAGCGAAGCGTCGCCCGGTCCGCGCCTACCTGCACCCGCTCCAGGTCGGCATGCTGTTTTGAACGCTCTGTGCCCTCTGTTGCATCAACCCAGCAATTCCCTCAGCACCTGTGCAAACGCTCGGCTGCTTTGCTCTTCTGCGGCATGTCGGCCTTCGCGTATGACCCAGCGTCCATTCACCGCCACGTCGCGAATCTGTCGGTCGCTGCCGGCGAACAGCCAGCGGTTGAGGATGGCGTCGCCCGAGGCTGTCGCTATGTAGGGGTCGTTGCCATCCAGTACCAGCCAGTCGGCGCGTTGCCCCACTTGCAGCGTGCCGGTCTGCTGCCCCAGCGCCTGCGCGCCACCCACGAGCGCGGCGTCGTACAGCGTGCGGCCAACCATAGGCTGATCGATGCGATACAGCCGGTTGCGGCGCTGATCACGCAAACGCTGACCATATTCCAGCCAGCGCAGCTCTTCGACCACGCTGAGCGAGACGTGGCTGTCCGAACCAATCCCCCAGCGACCGCCCTGCGCAATGTAGTCCACTGCCGGAAAGATGCCGTCGCCAAGGTTCGCCTCAGTGGTCAGGCATAATCCCGCCACCGCGCCGCTTTGCGCCATCAGCGCCACTTCGTCCGCCTCTGCATGAGTCGCATGGACCAGACACCAGCGGTTATCCACAGGGGCGTTTTCATATAGCCATTGCAGCGGTCGCCGACCGCTCCAGCTCAGGCAGTCATCAACCTCCTTCTGCTGTTCTGCGATATGAATATGCACGGGACATTGCCGGTCGCTGGCCGAAAGCACCTCACTGATCTGCTGCGGCGTGACCGCACGCAACGAGTGGAAACACAGACCGAGTTGCTGGGCGGGCTGTGCTGCCAGAACCGGACGCAGTCGGGCGTGTAAATCCAGATAGCTGTCAGAGCTGTGGATAAACCGGCGCTGCCCTTCATTGGGTGCCTGCCCGCCAAATCCCGAGTGGCTGTACAGCACCGGCAGCAGCGTCAGGCCGATGCCGACCGAACTCGCAGCCTGGCTGATCTGCAGTGCAAGCTCGGCAGGGTCAGCGTAGGGCTTGCCGGTGATGTCCTGATGCACGTAATGAAATTCGGCAACCGAGGTATAGCCGCCCTTGAGCATCTCGATATACAACTGGCGAGCGATGACACCCAACTGCTGCGGGCTGATGCGCCCGACCAGGCGATACATGAGGTCGCGCCAGGTCCAGAAACTGTCGTCAGGATTGCCCGCCACTTCCGCCAGCCCGGCCATCGCCCGCTGAAACGCGTGGGAATGCAGATTCGGCATGCCAGGCAACAAAGGCCCGCTGACTTTTTCAGCGCCCTGCTGATCCGCATTGGCCTCGACGCGCGTCAAAGTACCTGCCTGGCTGACCTCCAGACGCACGTTGCTGGCCCAGCCGTCGGAGAGTAACGCGCGCTCGGCAAAGAAGGCTGACATTGACTTCATACCTCATCACTGTAATTTGTATATACATATACAGACGTTTAGGCGACCGGTAAACCGTCTGCACGCTTGCCGAGCAGCAGGTTAATGGTTAGCGTGTTCGCTTTGCAGCGTCTGAACGATCGCAAAAACCTCATCCCGAACAAGGACTCACACGTGTCGACTCCGCCCGCCACTTCTTCCCTGGCAGCCCAGATGGGCGAAAGTCCCGCACCCTTGTACGCCCGCGTCAAACACATGATCGCCCTGCAGATCCAGAACGGCACCTGGCCACCACATCATCGCGTGCCGTCGGAAAGCGAACTGGTGACGCAACTGGGCTTCAGTCGCATGACGATCAACCGGGCGCTGCGTGAACTGACTGCCGAGGGGCTGCTGGTGCGCATGCAGGGCGTCGGCACCTTTGTTGCCGAACCCAAGAGCCAGTCGGCGCTGTTCGAGGTCCATAACATTGCTGACGAGATTGCCGCCCGCGGTCATCGCCATACCTGCAAGGTCATGGTCCTCACGGAAGAGGCTGCGGGCTCCGAACGTGCGCTGGCGCTGGACATGCGCGAAGGTCAGCGGGTCTTCCATTCGTTGATCGTGCATTACGAGAACGACATTCCGGTGCAGATCGAAGACCGCTTCGTCAACGCCCAGGTCGCTCCGGATTACCTCCGGCAAGACTTCACCCTGCAGACGCCTTATGCCTACCTGTCGCAGGTTGCGCCGCTCACCGAAGGCGAGCACGTGGTCGAGGCGATCCTGGCCGAGATCGATGAATGCAAGCTGTTGCAGATCGATGCCGGAGAGCCCTGCCTGCTGATCCGTCGCCGTACCTGGTCCGGCCGCCAGCCCGTCACCGCTGCGCGCCTGATCCACCCCGGCTCCCGCCATCGCCTGGAAGGACGCTTTACCAAATGAGCCAGACCCATATCCTGCGTGCCGTCGACTACCCGCGCATGCCGTGGAAAAACGGCGGCGGCAGCACTGAAGAAATCGCTCGCGATGCTGGCCAGGACCTGGACGGTTTCGGCTGGCGCCTGTCGATTGCCGACATCGAAGCCTCGGGAGGCTTCTCGTTGTTTGCCGGTTATCAACGCATCATTACCGTCTTGCAAGGCGCGGGCATGACGCTGGACGTAGAAGGTGTCGGCAGTCGCCCGTTGCTGCCATCGGACCCGTTTGCATTCAGCGGTGACAGCACTGTCAGTTGCGCGCTGCTGGACGGGCCGATTCGTGACTTCAATCTGATCTATGCTCCACACCGTTACACGGCACGCCTGCACTGGATAGACGTACGTCATCCACAGCGGCTGTTCAGTTCAGCTGGCACGTTCGTGCTGTTCAGCATGGCCGAGCAGGTAGCGATCAGCGTAGACGGCCAGCCGTGGGAAATCCTTGGCAAACATGACTGCGCTCGGGTAGATAACACCGGCGGTTTGCTGGAGGTTGAATTGCAATCACCTCGTGCCAGTCGTTGCTGCCTGATCGAGCTTACTGCTACGGGCCTGTGACGCACCTCTGACGCTTTCAAACAAAAACAGCTTTTTGCTCAAGGATGACCATGACTCAGTTTTCCAACCGGGAAACGCCCAGAGGCGTTGCCATCCTCACCCGCTTCCTTGCCTCTGAATCGGCGGGCGGCATCGTGCTGATGGCAGCTGCACTGGCGGCGTTGATCGTTGCCAACTCGCCCCTTTCAGCCGGTTACTTTTCGGTCCTGCACAGCGTCTGGCTGGGTCTTTCGGTCGAGCTGTGGATCAACGACGGGCTGATGGCGATCTTCTTCCTGATGGTCGGGCTGGAGATAAAACGCGAAGTTCTGGCCGGCGGACTCGCGACCTGGGAACAGCGCGCCCTGCCCGGTTTTGCAGCCGCGGGCGGCATGTTGATACCCGCACTGATCTACATCGCAATCAATTGGAGCAACCCGCAGACCCTGAGCGGCTGGGCAATTCCGGCGGCCACTGACATCGCCTTCGCCCTCGGGGTACTTTCGCTGCTGGGCGATCGGGTACCGACCTCGCTGAAGGTCTTTCTGGCCGCGCTGGCAATCCTCGACGATCTGGGTGCTGTGACCATCATCGCCTTCTTCTACAGCTCCGGCCTGAACCTGCCGATGCTGGGCGCAGCGTTCCTCACGCTGGCGGTGTTGATCATAATGAACCGATTGAACGTGCGCCGCCTGCCGCCTTATCTGCTGCTCGGCGCGCTGCTGTGGTACTTCGTCCTGCAATCGGGCGTGCACGCCACGCTGGCCGGTGTCGCGCTGGCATTGTGTATCCCGATGGGCAAACCCGAGGAAGAAGCCCGTTCGCCACTGCTGTTGCTCGAAGAAAAGATGCATTACTGGGTAGCCTTCGCGGTGGTACCGATCTTCGGCTTCGCCAACGCAGGTGTATCGCTTTCCGGCATCACCCTGGCAAACCTGATTGATCCGGTGCCGCTGGGTGTCGCATTGGGGCTGTTCGTGGGCAAGCAGATCGGCGTGTTTCTCGCCGCAGTGCTGGCTATCCGTGCCGGTCTGGCCGTATTGCCGGAGGGCAGCAACCGGGTGCAACTGTACGGCGTCGCGATACTGTGTGGCATCGGCTTCACCATGAGCCTGTTCATCGGCAACCTGGCGTTTCCTGGTTCGCAGCACCTGATCGACGAGGTGAAAGTCGGCGTGCTGATCGGCTCGGGCCTTGCGGCAATCGTCGGTGTTTTGCTGCTGCGCAGCCGTTTCAGCCGGCACTGAAAAAATATTTTCGAATCACTGCATCCAGACGGACTTCTCGCGGGTAGTACATTCAGCAGCCACTTCGAGTTGCTGAGCGCGGTTAAACCCTCTGGAGATTTCTGCATGAACGCAAAACGCTTGCTCTGCCTTGCTGGCAGCACCCTGGCTTTCACCTGCCTGTCATCCATTGCCACGGCTCAGACTGACCTGCCCGAAAGCGTCCGGGTACCGGCCGGCAACAAAATCAGTTTGCAGACCACCGGGGTTGGCGAGATCACCTACGAGTGCCGCGCCAAGGCCAATATGCCCAATGAGCTGGAATGGGCGTTCGTCGGTCCCAAGGCTGTACTCAATGACAAAAGCGGCAAACAGGTTGGCACCTACTATGGTCCACCGGCTACCTGGGAAGCCAAAGACGGCTCCAAACTGACCGGCACTCAGGTTGCCGTGGCGCCGTCGAGTGCTGGCAACCTGCCGTACCAACTGGTCAAAGCCAACCCGGCTGAAGGCAAGGGCGCAATGACGGGCGTCACTTACATCCAGCGCGTGGCTTTGAAAGGCGGCGTAGCCCCGGCCAAAGCGTGCGGGGAAAGCAACAAGGGCGCGAAGGAAGTGGTCAAGTACCAAGCGGATTACCTGTTCTGGACAGCAAGCTGATCACCGTCATTAACCGGGTGACCGCGCAATCAGTGAGCTATGCTGCTGCGCGGGAGCCTCGTGATGTCAACGAGGCAGCAGTCTTCCTTTGATGGCGGATCATCTTGTCCTCGCACGAATCCCTTTTTGATTACGAAGCTACGTTGCAGGCCTGCGCTCGCGGTGAGACGCAGGCCTTGCAGCGCCTTTATCAACAGGAAAGCGCCCGGCTGCTTGGCGTCGCGCAGCGGTTGGTGCGTGACCGGGCGCTGGCTGAAGACATCGTGCATGACGCGTTCCTGAAAATCTGGACCCATGCCGCCAGCTTCGATGCCTCGCGTGGTTCGGCACGCGGCTGGGTGTTCAGCGTGACCCGTCACCTGGCGCTCAATACGTTGCGTAACAAGGCTCGCGAAGTGCGCACCGAGGATGACGGCAGCGAAGATCATCATGAACAGGCGACCCTGGAAGGCTGGCAGGAAATCGGCGACGCCTTCGATTGGCGAGTCAATCCAGGGCGTATCACCGCATGCCTGGGGCAACTTGAGCCGGTGCGCCGCAACTGTGTTTTTCACGCTTACGTAGACGGTTATTCGCATCAGGAAATCGCGCAGAAAGTCGGCGCGCCATTGGGTACGGTCAAAGCCTGGATCAAGCGCAGCCTGACGGCTTTGCGGGAGTGCATGGGATGACCCGACCTTCAAATGACAATCTTCATGAGCTGGCAGGCGAGTATGTGCTCGGCACCCTGTCGGCGCAGGACAGGCTCGACGTACAGCGCCGCCTGCCCCGCGAACCTGACTTGCAGGCAGCCATCGACGCCTGGGAGCAACGCCTGCTGCCCCTGACCGAACTGGCCGAACCGGTCACGCCCTCACCCGGCCTGTGGGACCGCATCGAACGCAGCCTGCCGGAGCGGGCCGCGCCCGCCAAGGCAGCGAAAACACAGCGGCTGCGCTGGTGGGACAATCTGTCGATATGGCGAGGGCTGGCGGGAGCCGGGCTGGCTGCATCGTTGGTCTTGGGCATGGCATTGCTGAACCGCGCCCCGGCGCAGCCATCCTATCTTGTGGTCCTCGTCGGGCCACAGGACAAGGCGCCCGGGTGGGTCGTGCAAGCCAGCAATTCGCAAGAAATCCAGCTTATTCCGCTAGGCGTGTTCGAGGTTCCGGCCGACAAGGCGCTGGAATTCTGGACCAAGGGTGACGACTGGCAAGGTCCGGTTTCGCTGGGGCTGGTCAAGCCGGGGCAAAGCCTGCATGTTCCGCTCGATAAACTGCCGCCGCTACAGCCCAACCAGTTGTTCGAACTGACGCTGGAGAAATCCACCGGTTCGCCAATCGGCAAACCCACCGGGCCGATTCAGTTCATCGGCCGGGCGGTGAAAGTGATTTGAGACGAAAGCCGCCTACGTGCGGCTGCAATCGTCCTGTTGCAGCAGATTGGCCTGGGTCAGGTTACAGCCCGCTGGTACGCTGCGGGTCAACCAGACATTGCCGCCAATGGTCGAACCCTTGCCGATAGTGATGCGGCCCAGAATGGTCGCACCCGCGTAGATCACCACGTCGTCCTCGACGACAGGATGCCGCGCGTGGCCTTTCTGCAACTGGCCGTCCTCATCTGCCGGGAAGCGTTTGGCCCCCAGGGTCACGGCCTGATAGATCCGCACCCGCTCACCGATAATCGCGGTTTCGCCGATTACCACGCCAGTGCCGTGATCGATAAAGAAGCTCGGACCGATCTGCGCCCCCGGATGAATGTCGATGCCGGTCGCAGAATGAGCGATTTCCGAGCTGATGCGAGCCAGTAACGGCAACCCGGCGCGATACAGATGGTGAGCCAGACGGTGATGAATCACCGCCAGAATGCCGGGGTAGCACAGCAGCACCTCATCAACGCTGCGTGCTGCCGGGTCACCGTGATAGGCGGCCAGGACGTCAGTGTCCAGCAACAGACGAATGCCTGGCAGCGCCGTGGCAAAATCCTGAATCAGCGCAAGCGCGCGCGCGTCGATGCCCTTGAGGTCTTCGCCCTGCTGATGGGCCACGTAGCGCAGTTCCAGCCGGGCCTGGGCCAGCAACGCGTTGAGCGCGACATCCAGGGTGTGGCCGACATAAAAATCTTCGCTTTCTTCGCGAAGGTCCACCGGACCAAGCCGCATCGGGAACAGCGCACCGCTCAGGGCTTCGAGAATATCACCCATCGCTGCACGTGAAGGCAGCTCACGTCCACCGTGCTCACCGCTCACTCGCCGGTTGCGCGCCCGCCAGTCTTCACGCGCACCGCGCAACTGGCTGACGATCCGCTGCAACTGCCAGTGGCTGGAGCGGCCGTCGGCGGATGCTTCTGGAATATCGCTCACGCTTGACTCTCCTTGATGTGAAGGTGGCGACCGACAGTGCTGGTCGCTGCTATGGCCACTCTACGGCAAACATTCAGACGAAAAAAACAACAATTTCTGTGGGAATACACTAAGCGGGCCGTGAGCACAGATAAGTTGCCGTGCGGGAAACGTCTGCCTATAGTCCGGTGACTCTTTACACGGCTTATCGACCACCATGATCAAAAATCAGCTTGCCCGCTTCAATCGCCTGGAATTGATCAGCGCGCCGACGGCTCTGGAAAAGCTTGAGCGCCTGTCGGTCTGGGCAGATCGCGATATCTACATCAAGCGGGATGACACCACGACACTGGCACTGGGCGGCAACAAGGTCCGCAAGCTTGAATACCTGGCCGCGGACGCGCTGGCGCAGGGTGCCGACACTCTGATCACCGCCGGTGCCATCCAGTCCAACCATGTGCGCCAGACTGCAGCGCTGGCTGCGCGTCTGGGCCTTGGCTGTGTGGCGCTGCTGGAAAACCCCACCGGTACTGAAGACCCCAGTTACCTGAAAAACGGCAATCGCCTGCTGCTGGAACTGTTCGATGCCAAGGTCGAGCTGGTGGAAAACCTCGACAACGCCGATGAACAACTGCAGGCGCTGGCTGCGCGCCTGCGCTCCAGCGGCAAGAAGCCTTATCTGGTGCCTATTGGTGGCTCAAGCCCGATCGGTGCGCTGGGTTACGTTCGCGCCGGGCTGGAACTGGCCGGACAGATCAAACAGACCGGCATCGATTTCGCGGCAGTGGTGCTGGCCTCGGGCAGCGCAGGCACCCACAGTGGCCTGGCATTGGCGCTGGCTCACGAGTTGCCGCAATTGCCGGTGATCGGCGTGACCGTGTCGCGCAGCGAAGAGGCGCAGTTGCCCAAAGTACAGGGGCTTGCCGAGCGTACGGCGGAGCTGCTCGATATGGCGCTGCCCGAACACTTCAAAATCGAATTGTGGGACGAGTATTTCGCCCCCAGGTATGGCGAACCGAACGCCGGTACGTTGTCTGCCATCAAGCTGGTAGCCAGCCACGAAGGACTGTTGCTCGATCCGGTCTACACCGGCAAGGCCATGTCCGGTCTGCTGGATGGCATTGGCCGTCAACGCTTCAACGACGGCCCGCTGATCTTTCTGCACACGGGCGGCGCGCCAGCGCTGTTTGCCTATCCGGATGCGTTTGACCAGTGATTTTTCAGCCAACGCGGTTTTTATGCCTTTTATGAGCATAAATAACTTTTTTTGTTATTTTTCCTCATAAGCAGATGGCTATATAGTCGCGCCCGGCAGACCACGACACTTAACCTTACACCTGACGTAACTGCCTGAAAAAAAGCTGAATAATCAGCACAAAGTTGCTTGAGTCGGGTCAGAAAATGGCCAGACACTTCCATACCAACAAGGGGCTCGCATGAACATTTCCGCTATTCGTCGCACGTTTCTTTTCTCGGCACTAGGCTTGATGCTCGGTGCCGGTATCGCCGGGCAAGCCATGGCTGGCGAGCAACTGCAGAAAATCAAGGATAGCGGCACTCTGAATGTGGGCCTTGAAGGCACCTACCCGCCATTCAGCTTTGTCGATGAAAACGGCAAGCTGACGGGCTTCGAAGTCGAGTTTTCCGAAGCGCTGGCCAAGGAACTGGGTGTAAAGGCCAAAATCCAGCCATCGAAATGGGATGGCATTCTGGCCGCTCTGGACTCCAGGCGTCTGGACGTGGTGATCAATCAGGTGACCATCTCCGACGAGCGCAAGAAGAAGTACGACTTCTCCGAACCCTACACCGTGTCCGGCATCCAGGCGCTGGTTCTGAAGAAGAACGCCGACGCGATCAAGGAGCCTAAAGACCTGACCGGCAAGAAAGTTGGCGTGGGTCTGGGTACCAACTATGAACAATGGCTGAAAGCTAACGTTCCGGGCGCAATCGTCAAAACCTATGACGATGACCCGAGCAAGATTCAGGACCTGAGCGTAGGTCGTATCGACGCGATCCTCGTCGACCGTCTGGCCGCCCTGGAAATGGCCGCCAAGACTCAAAACACCAAGAAAGAACTTGCGCCCGCCGGTGACGCATTCTCCCGCCAGGAATCGGGCATTGCCCTGCGCAAAGGCGAGCCTGAACTGCTGGCGGCCATCGACAAGGCCATCGACAAGCTGCGTGCCGACGGTACGCTGAAGAAATTGTCGGAAAAGTACTTCAACGCTGACGTCACCCAATGATTGAAGAGAGCCTTCAGCTCGCGCTGGACTCCGCGCCCTTCCTTCTCAAGGGTGCGTATTACACGGTCTTCCTCAGCCTGGGCGGGATGTTTTTCGGATTGTTGCTAGGCTTCGGCCTGGCACTGATGCGCCTGTCGCGCTTCAAGCCGGTGAACTGGATAGCACGCATCTATGTGTCGTTCTTTCGCGGTACACCGTTGCTGGTCCAGCTGTTCGTGATTTATTACGGCCTGCCGGAGCTGGGCATCCAGCTCGAACCGCTGAGCGCGGCACTGATCGGTTTTTCGCTGAACATGGCCGCCTATGCCTGTGAAATTCTGCGCGCAGCCATCGGTTCCGTGGAGCGCGGGCAGTGGGAAGCTGCCGCAAGCATCGGCATGACGCGCTGGCAGACGATGCGTCGCGCAATCCTCCCGCAGGCAGCACGTACGGCCTTGCCGCCGCTGGGCAACAGCTTTATCTCGCTGGTCAAGGACACCGCGCTGGCAGCCACCATCCAAGTGCCGGAGCTGTTTCGCCAGGCGCAGTTGATCACCGCGCGTACATTCGAAATTTTCACCATGTACCTGGCCGCCGCACTGATCTACTGGATCCTTGCCACGGCGCTCTCGCACTTGCAAAACAAGCTGGAAGCCAGGGTCAACCGGCATGATCTGGAGACCTGACCGATGATAGTCGTTGAAAAACTCACCAAGGAATTCAAGGGCAATCAGGTGCTCAAGGGCATTGATCTGCGTATCGAAGCCGGGGAAGTCGTCGCCATCATCGGGCCCAGCGGTTCGGGCAAGACCACTCTGCTGCGCTGCCTGAATCTGCTCGAAACGCCTGACAGCGGCCGGATCAAGGTGGGCGACATCGAGATCGATGGCACCCGCTCCATGAACCAGCAGCAAGGATTGATCCGCCAGTTGCGCCAACAGGTAGGGTTCGTGTTTCAGAACTTCAATCTGTTCCCGCATCGTACCGCACTGGAAAATGTCATTGAAGGTCCGGTGGTGGTCAAGAAGGTGGCACGGGAAGCCGCCGAGGCACTGGGCAGGAAGCTGCTCGCCAAGGTAGGCCTGACCGGCAAGGAAGATGCTTATCCGCGTCGCCTCTCCGGCGGGCAGCAACAGCGCGTGGCGATTGCACGGGCACTGGCGATGGAACCTCAAGTCATTCTGTTCGACGAGCCGACCTCGGCACTGGACCCCGAGCTGGTTGGTGAGGTGCTGACAACGATCCGTGCCTTGGCCGAAGAGAACCGCACGATGGTAATCGTTACCCACGAGATGAGCTTCGCACGAGAAGTCGCCAACCGGGTGATCTTCATCGACAAGGGAGTAATCGTCGAGCAAGGTGAAGCCAGGTCGCTGTTTGCCAATCCCCAGGAGGAGCGCACCCGACAGTTTCTCGAGCGCACTCGCGCCTGAACCTGCAGATCGTCCCTTGCAAAGCAGCGTCCATTCAACGGCGCTGCTTTTTTCTTACATTTCAGAAGGCATCAATCGTTCAATATCCTTGCTCGATTCCTGCGTAATTTTCCGAAAAATCATCGAAATAATAAAAACGACCTACGTCAGTTCTGATAGCTGACTCGTAGTCGGCCAGCCTGCGGGAGGCCTTCCTTGCCGAACACGCCCTCCTGAACATCCCTCTGCCCGTTACTGCCTGTTGCTATTGATACTTTGTGGTAGGACGGTTGTTTATCGCGGAGTCAACAGTTCTAAATATACCGTGTAGGAAGTATCTGGTTTTCAAGTAAAACACCGGGAAACGCCACTCGCATATTGACAAGCGTTCGCAAAGCCCATTAGCTCACACACTTAGGCCATTTAGTAAGACAGCAAAGTTTCAAGTGCGCATTTCATACTATTTGTAATGTTTGCCACACCTTGGATATTTAAGGTACTTATCTCGCTGCCTGAATTGCTTCACTTATTACTTAACCATGACAACTTACGACAATTCTTTACTTTAATTACTGATTATCAGGAGTACCCAAACATGCGCAAAATCCTTTGCAAGGCTACCCCCATGGGCTTGCCAGCCCCTTCCATACCGCTGGCCAGCCGACACGGCATCGGTGTGAGAATCGCTTCTCAACTTCTTGTCCATGTGCCCCCCTACGAGGGCATGGACGAGGGTGACCTGATCGAACTGTTCTGGGACGGCTGTTACGTCGCGTCAAAAATCTTGAAGGCATCCGACCTTGGCAAACCCAGCATCCTACGTGTACCGGAAAGCTTTCTACAGAACGGTAAGGCAAGGACTTACTACCGGGTCATGAAGATAGGTGGCGTACCCGTGACCTCGCCTTGCCGCAAGCTGTGGGTCAAGCTCAACGTACCGGGAGGGCGACTGATCGGCGCCAATACGGAAGAAAACCAGGGGCTGGCACCGCTGTATGTCGCACCATCGGTCATACGCCGCGGGCTGTCTCGCCGACATCTGGAAGGCGGCCTGCCGATGACCATCGAGCCGTATCTGAATATGGCTGCTCACGACGAGATCACCGTGCGCTGGGGCGATCTGCGCATGGATCTGCCGCCGCTGGCTGCCGAAGATGTCGGTGAGCCTGTCGATCTGGTCATACCGCCTGCGCTTATAAGAGAAGGCGGTGAAGAGCAGCAACTTGAAGTGACTTACTGCGTGATCGACCGCGTGGGCAACAACTCCCTCTGGGCACCACCCCGGCTAATAAGAGTTCAGCCACTGGGTGATTAAACTGATTGAACACTGCCCATGGAATAACCGGGGACGTGTAAGAAATGTTTGTACGTGGCCAGCACAGGGCTGGCGATAGTCGAAAAACCAGACGTTATCACCCCGCACCAATCATTATTGTTTTGTACCGCTGCCGAGCGTTCAAGAAAGTGCGAAATCGTTCAGACGTCAGCTGTATTCATTTCGCACTTCATTGTGCACATCAGTCTGTCGCCTGATGTGGCGCAGGGTGAGGCACTGAACGGACATTGGCGACAGACAATTACCGTCTATGCTTATTCCAAAAAGCACGTTTTAAAAACTTTTATACACGCTTAGGGTATATGCACCGGACCACCGGACATCGTGATGTTTTCCAGCCGTACTTGATGCGGTCTACTGCTACGAGGTGCCGATGGTCCCTTTCACAATTACCCCTGTGGATAAACCCAGGGCCGTAACGATTGACGGTGAGCGACGCGAGTCTGATCCGGCGACGTTAGCGGTTCAAAGCGTCGAGGTTTCACAAGAACCTGACGTTGCCCCCCGTCTGCTCCCGGCCAAGGTGTTGCAAAACGACGCCGAAGCCATAGCCGCCGCCCACGAACTGGCAGCGTCAGCGCAGATCAATGCCGCCAACCGCGACCGGCAACGCGCGTTGCCGTGGGCTGAAATCGAACAATTCACTCGTAGCGGGCTGGGCAGTATTTCCATACCCCGTGCGTACGGTGGTCCGCAAGTCTCGTTCGCTACGGTGGCCGAGGTGTTCAGGATCATTTCTGCCGCCGATCCCGCCCTGGGGCAAATCCCGCAAAACCAGTTTGGCATTCTGCACCTGCTGCAGGGCAGTGCCACCGAGCAACAGAAAAAGACATTGTTCCAGAGCGTGCTGGACGGTTGGCGTATCGGCAACGCCGGTCCCGAGCGCGGCACCAAAAACACACTGGAACTCAAGGCACGGATCACCACCCATGGCGACCATCTGGCCATCAGCGGGCAGAAGTTCTACTCCACCGGCGCGCTGTTCGCACATTGGGTTGCGGTCAAGGCACTCGATGATCAGGGTCGGCAGATCATGGCCTTTGTCAAACGCGGTACGCCGGGTCTGCGCATTGTCGATGACTGGTCTGGCTTTGGCCAACGCACCACCGCCAGCGGCACCGTGCTGCTCGACAACGTTGCCGTCGACGCCGGGCAGGTGGTCGATAACTGGCGTCTGTCCCTGACGCCCAACATTCAGGGTGCGGTATCGCAGTTGATCCAGGCGGCGATAGACGCGGGCATTGCTCGCGGTGCAATCGATGATGCGATTGCGTTCGTTCGCGACAAATCCCGTCCGTGGATCGATGCCAAGGTCGAGCGTGCCAGCGACGACCTGTATGTGATCGCAGACATCGGCAAGCTGAAACTTGAGCTGCACGCCGCCGAAGCACTACTGCGCAAGGCGGGCCAGGAACTCGACGAGATCAACGCGACGCCCATCGACGAGCACTCGGCAGCACGCGCCTCCATCGCCGTGGCGCGTGCCAAGGTATTGACCACCGAAATCTCGTTGCTGGCCAGCGAAAAGCTGTTCGAACTGGCAGGCAGCCGCGCGACGCTGGCCGAGTTCAATCTCGACCGCCACTGGCGCAACGCGCGGGTTCATACCCTGCACGACCCGGTGCGCTGGAAATACCACGCAGTCGGCATCTGGCATCTGAACGGCACTCTGCCTGCCCGTCATTCCTGGATCTGAACCAGACCACTGGAGAACACCTTTCATGAGTTTCAACCCACAAGCGCGCGACAACGCAGCGCTGATCACCAGTGACGCTCAAGCCCTGCAAACCGCCCGCGAACTGGCCTCGCACTTCAAGACCGACAGCGCGCAACGCGACCGCGAGCGCCGCCTGCCCCATGCCGAACTCGACCTGTTCAGCCAGTCCGGCCTGTGGGGCATCAGTGTCCCTAAGGCCTTCGGCGGCGCGGGTGTCTCAAACGTGACGCTGGCCAGGGTGATCCAGCTGATTTCCGAAGCCGATGGTTCTCTGGGGCAGATCCCGCAGAACCATTTCTATGCCCTTGAAGTGCTGCGCGTGAACGGCAATCCACAACAGCAGGTGCGGCTGTATGCCGAGGCACTGGCTGGCGTGCGGTTCGGCAATGCGCTGGCCGAGCTGGGAACCCGGACCGCACATGACCGCACCACTCGCCTGACCCGCGACGGTGACGGTTATCGCATCAACGGCCGCAAGTTCTACGCCACCGGGGCGCTGTATGCGCAACGTATTCCCACCTCGGTCATCGACGACGAGGGCGTGCAGCAATTGGTTTTCGCCGCGCACGACAGCGAGGGGCTGACCGTCATCGACGACTGGAGCGGTTTCGGGCAACGCACTACGGGCAGCGGCTCGGTAGTGTTCGACAATGTGTACGTCAGCGCGAACGACATCGTGCCGTTTCAAAGCGCTTTCGAGCGCCCCACTACGGTCGGCCCGCTGGCGCAGATTCTCCATGCAGCGATCGATACCGGCATCGCCCGAGCAGCCTTCGAGGACGCCCTGACGTTCGTACAGAAGCGCACCCGACCATGGATCGATTCGGGTATCGAAAAGGCCGTGGATGACCCACTGACGCTGCACAGCTTTGGCAAACTCGGTATTCGCCTGCACGCCGCCGAGGCGCTGCTGGAGCGGGCCGGGGAGTTTCTCGACATTGCTCAGGCAGACAGCAATGCCCGGACCGTGGCCGCTGCCTCGATAGCCGTTGCCGAAGCCCGCGCCATCAGCACGGAGATTTCCCTGGCGGCCGGCAGCACGCTATTCGAGCTGGCCGGCAGCCAATCGACTCTGGCCGAGCACGGCCTGGATCGCCACTGGCGCAATGCCCGCGTTCATACCCTGCACGATCCGGTGCGCTGGAAGTTTCACGCCATCGGCAATTACTACCTAAACGACACCAATCCTCCGTTGCGGGGGACGATCTGATGGCACGCAAGAAGATCCTTCTCAATGCGTTCAACATGAACTGCATTGGCCATATCAATCATGGCCTGTGGACACATCCGCGTGACACCTCCACACACTTCAACAGCCTGGAATACTGGACCGACCTGGCCAGGCTGCTGGAACGCGGATTGTTTGACGGGCTGTTCATTGCCGATATCGTGGGGGTGTACGACGTCTACCAGAACTCGGTCGACGTGACCCTGAAGGAAGCTATCCAGTTACCGGTCAACGACCCGCTGCTGCTGGTCTCGGCCATGGCTGGCGTGACGAAACACCTGGGCTTCGGCCTGACCGCCAACCTGACCTACGACGCGCCCTATCTGTTCGCCAGGCGCATGTCGACGCTGGATCATCTGAGCCGTGGCCGGGTGGGCTGGAACATTGTCACCGGCTACCTCGACAGTGCGGCGCGGGCGATGGGGCTGAGCGAGCAGAACGAGCACGACCGCCGTTACGATCAGGCGGACGAGTACCTGGAGGTGCTGTACAAGCTCTGGGAAGGTAGCTGGGAAGACGACGCAGTCATCAACGACCGCGAGCAGCGTGTCTATGCCCAGCCGGGCAAAGTCCACAAGGTACGGCATAAAGGCGAGTTCTATCAGGTCGAGGGTTATCACCTGTGCGAACCGTCGCCGCAACGCACCCCGGTGCTGTTTCAGGCCGGCAGTTCGGAGCGTGGTCTGCAGTTTGCCGGACAGAACGCGGAATGCGTGTTCATCAGCGGCCAGAACAAAGCTGCAACCCGCGAGCAGGTCGACAAGGTGCGCGCCAGCGCAGTGAAGGCCGGACGCAACGCGAAGGACATCAAGGTGTTCATGGGCCTCAACGTGATCGTTGCCGCCAGCGAGGCGCAGGCTCGCGAGAAGTACGCCGAATACCGCCGTCATGCCAGCGCCGAAGCAGGCGTGGCGCACTTTGCAGCGTCGACCGGGATCGATTTTTCGGAATACGAACTGGACGAGCCCATTCAGTACGTGAAGAGCAACGCCATTCAGTCCGCGACCAAAAACCTGAAGAACAACGACTGGACGCGCCGGAAACTGCTCGATCAGCACGCGTTGGGCGGCCGTTATATCACGCTGGTCGGCTCGCCTGAGCAGGTCGCCGATGAGCTGGAATCGTGGATCGAGGAAACCGGCCTGGACGGCTTTAACCTGACCCGCATCGTCACGCCGGAGAGTTACGAGGACTTCATCAACCTGGTGATCCCGGAGCTGCAACGCCGCGGGTCCTACAAGACCGCTTACGAAGACGGCACCTTGCGCAGAAAGCTGTTTCCAGAGGGTACGGATCGCTTGCCGGAACGGCATGCGGGGGCAACACACCGAAGTATTTGATTACGACATGCGCGCCCACGCTGAAGCGCTCAGCGTTATACACAGATTTTGTGGGAGCGGACTTGTCCGCGAAGACGGTGATTCAGACGATTTACTTTCGGAGAATATACCGGCCCTTTCGCGAACAAGTTCGCTCCCACGGCCTTCGGCCAGAATCAAAAACAGGTCTGTGTATAAGGATGAGCTCAGGGCGTGGGGACGAGACTTAGGGATTTCAAAGGACCGCATCATGAGCAAAACCCTCGCTGCACTGGCCCTCGGCCTGTTGACCCTGACCGCCCACGCCGACGACAAACCGTTGAAAGTCGGCACCACGGCAGCTTTCGCCATACCGCTCGAAGCCGCTGTCGAAGAGGCTGGCAAGCAGGGCCTGAAAGTCGAGCTGGTCGAGTTCACCGACTGGATCGCCCCCAACGTCACCCTCGCTGCGGGCGACATCGACGTGAACTACTTTCAGCACGTCCCGTTTTTGAACAATGCCAATGAAGCCGCGGGTTTCGGGCTGGTGCCCTACGCGCCGGGGATCATCAACAACGTTGGTCTGTACTCGAAAAAGTACAAGAGCTTCGATGCGCTGCCGACTGGCGCAACCGTGGCCATCGCCAACGACCCGATCAACAGTGGACGCGGCCTGCAACTGCTGGCCAAGGCCGGGCTGATCAGCCTCAAGGAGGGCATCGGCTACAAGGCGACCGAAGAAGACATCACCGCCAACCCTAAAAAGCTCAAAATCATCCAGGTCGAGGCCGTGCAGCTGGTGCGTGCCTACGATGATGCCGATCTGGTGCAGGGCTACCCCGCTTACATCCGCCTGGCCAAGACCTTTGCGGCCGATTCGGCCATCCTGTTCGACGGTCTGGACCATCCGGAATACGTCATTCAGTTCGTGATCAGACCGGATCACAAGGATGACCCGCGACTGGCGAAATTCGTCGACATCTACCAGCACTCGCCTGTCGTTCGCGCCTCACTCGACAAGGTCAACGGCAAGCTTTATCAGGCGGGATGGAAAGAATGACCGCAACCGCGCAACGCCAACGGCCACTCGACACGCCGGGCGCAGGGCAACTGGCGCAACAGGCCGAACTGCATCCGGAGCTGAACCGCGCTCATGTGCGCTTCATCAACCTGGGCAAGACCTATGACGGCCAGCAAGGTCCGGTCGAGGCGCTGGGCAATATCGACCTGGCTGTCCAGCGCGGCGAGATCTTCGGCATCATCGGGCGCAGCGGTGCCGGCAAATCATCGCTGATCCGCACCATCAACCGCCTGGAACAGCCCAGCAGCGGCCGGGTGCTGATCGATCAGGTAGACATCGGTGAGTTCGACGAAGACAAGCTGGTGGAGCTGCGCCGACGCATCGGTATGATCTTTCAGCACTTCAACCTGATGTCGGCCAAGACCGTGTGGCAGAACGTCGAGCTGCCGCTCAAGGTGGCTGGTATACCCAGGGAGCAGCGTCAGCGCAAGGTCGCGCAGTTGCTGGACCTGGTGGGTTTGCAGGACAAGCACAACGTATACCCCGCGCAACTGTCCGGCGGGCAGAAACAGCGTGTCGGCATCGCTCGCGCACTGGTGCACGACCCGGCGATCCTGCTGTGCGACGAGGCCACTTCGGCGCTGGACCCGGAAACCACTCAGTCGATCCTCGGCCTTCTGCGCGAGATCAATCAGCGCCTGGGCCTGACCATTGTGCTGATCACCCATGAAATGGCGGTAATCCGTGATATCTGCCACCGCGTGGTGGTGCTGGAACAAGGCCGGATAGTCGAGCAAGGGCCGGTCTGGCAAGTGTTTGGCGACCCGCAGCATGAGGTCAGCAAAACCTTGCTGGCACCGCTGCAAACCGGGTTGCCCAAGGAATGGGCAGAGCGTCTGAACGATCAACCGCAACGGCCAGACGCGGCCCTGTTGCTGGATGTGCATTTTACCGGTGTGAGTGACCAGGGACCGGACCTGGCAGCGCTGTTTACGGCGCTGGGCGGCAAAGTGCAATTGCTGCAAGGCGGGGTCGAGCGGATTCAGGACCGGGCTGTCGGCCATCTGGTCCTGTCGATCACCGGATCACCCTATGCATGCGCCGAGTTGCTGGCACGTGCCCGTCAATTGGCACCCCGCGCGGAGGTACTGGGTTATGTGGGTTGATCGTTTGCTGCAAGGCACCCTAGACACCTTTCTGATGGTCGGCGTGTCGTCGTTGATCGCGTTGCTGCTGGGCATCCCGCTGGCGGTGATTCTGGTCACCAGTTCCAAAGGCGGCATCTACGAAGCACCGGGGATCAACCGGGTGCTGGGTGCCTTCGTGAACCTGTTTCGCTCGATTCCCTTTCTGATCCTGATGGTTGCGCTGATCCCCTTCACACGGATGATCGTCGGCACTACATACGGGGTGTGGGCAGCCGTTGTGCCCCTGACCATCGCGGCCACGCCGTTCTTTGCACGAATCGCCGAAGTCAGCCTGCGTGAGGTCGATCATGGTCTGGTCGAGGCGGCGCAAGCGATGGGCTGTCGCCGCTGGCATATCATCTGGCATGTGCTGCTGCCGGAAGCGCGTCCGGGCATCGTCGGCGGCTTCACCATCACGCTGGTGACGATGATCAACTCGTCGGCCATGGCCGGTGCCATCGGCGCAGGCGGGCTGGGCGATATCGCCTATCGCTATGGCTATCAGCGCTTCGACACGCAGGTGATGCTCACTGTGATTGTCTTGCTGGTGGCCATAGTGGCGCTGGTACAGCTGGGCGGCGACCGATTGGCACGCAGCTTCGACAGGCGCTGAGCAGCGACAGCGCAGCGGGGGTATATTGGCGGTCTTCCTTTGCCGGACCGCCCTTTATGACGCTCGACCCTCAGACCCTTGCGCAGATTACCTCGACCACCGTCAGTCATTACAACCGTGTGGCCGACGACTTCCGCGAAGGCACCCGCGATCACGATGTAAGCCAGAATATCGATGCATTGCTGCGCCACATCGAAGGCCCGGGACCGTGGCAGATTCTCGACTTCGGCTGTGGGCCGGGGCGAGATCTGAAAACGTTCACGGCAATGGGACATGTCGCAGTCGGGCTCGACGGCTCCGAACGTTTCGCCGAAATGGCCCGCACCGAGACCGGTTGCGAAGTGTTGCAGCAGAACTTCCTTGAACTTGACCTGCCGCAAGGCCGTTTCGATGGCATCTTCGCCAATGCGGTGCTGTTCCACGTCCCCAGGCAGGAACTGCCACGTGTACTGCGTCAGCTGCATGCCACGCTCAAACCGGGCGGCGTACTGTTCAGTTCCAACCCGCGTGGTGAGAATCAGGAAGGCTGGAACGGCGAACGTTATGGCGCATATCACGACCTCGAAACATGGCGCGAACTGCTGACCGAAGCAGGGTTTACCGAACTGGAGCACTACTACCGTCCCGCCGGGCTGCCGAGGGATCAGCAGCCTTGGCTGGCGAGTGTCTGGCGGCGGTAGACTGCCTTTCGTGCTCCGTGTCATACACAAGTCTGTTTTTGACTCTGGCCGAAGGCCGTGGGAGCGGACCGGGCGACGCTTCGCTTGTTCGCGAAAGGGTTGGTATAGCCGCCGAAAATGCAGCGCCTAAAACATCGTCTTCGCGAATAATGCGGATCGCCGCCCCGGTCGCTCCCACGCCCTGCGGGCAGAAGCCTGAAAGCCCCATCTTGCGGGCGTTTCAGAGCTTGCATATAACGCTGAGCGTTGGAGAGTGCGTCTCGCTCCAACGCACATCAATGCGCTGGCTGCGCGTGTTCACCCTCGTCCTTGTCCGCCGCTTCCTGACGCTGTTCGTCGGTGGGTTCCTTGATGCGATACCAGGCCACATACAACGCGGGCAGGAACAGCAACGTCAGCAGGGTGGCGATGATGATGCCGCCGATCATGGCGTAGGCCATCGGCCCCCAGAACACTTCCCGAGCGATAGGGATCATGCCCAGACTGGCCGCTGCCGCCGTCAACAGAATCGGCCGGCGGCGATGCTCGGTGGCTTCGACCACCGCGTCCCAGGGCAGGTAGCCACTGCGCTCGTAGGCGTCGATCTGGGTCACCAGAATGACCGAGTTGCGGATGATGATACCAATCAGCGCCAGCACCCCGAGAATAGCCACGAAACCCAGTGGCGTGCCGGTCGGGATAAGCGCCAGCACCACACCGATCAGGCCCAGTGGCGCGACACTGGCCACCAGAAACATCTTCTGCACGCTGTGCAGCTGGATCATCAGGAACGTTGCCATGAGGAACAGCATCAGCGGCGCAACGCTGGCAATCGGCCCTTGCGCCTTGCTGCTTTCCTCGACCGTGCCGCCGGTCGCAACCTTGTAGCCAACCGGCAGGCCAGCGGCAAACTTGTCGATTTCCGGTTGCAACTGTTTGACCAGATCGGTCGGCTGAATCGCGTCTCGCACCGCACCTTTCACGGTAATGGTCGGCTGGCGATCGCGACGCCAGACCAGCGGCTGCTCCAGCTCATAACCGACGGTGGCAAAGGCCAGCAACGGAATGGACGTACCGCTCGGCGTCACGATTTGCAGGTTCTGCAGGGTTTCCGGTGTACCGCGCTCGGCATCTTCGGCACGTCCGATTACGTTGATCAGATAGATATCGTCACGCACCTGGGTCACGGTAGAACCGCTGACCACGCTGTTCATCAGCTTGGCAACGTCTTCGGACGACAGACCCAACTGCCGCGCCTTGTCCTGATTGATGTCAATGCGCAGCACCTTGCCTGGCTCGTTCCAGTCGTAGATCACCTCGCCCACATGCGTGTTCTGATCGAGCAGCGTTGCCAGCTCAATGGCGTGCTGACGCACCTTGTCGATGTTCTCGCCGCTGACGCGATACTGCAACGGACGACCCACCGGAGGGCCCATCTCCAGCGCCTGCACATACGACCCGATGCCGACGAAGTCATCACGCAGGCGTTTTTGCAGGCGGGCAGTCAACGCGCCACGCTCTTCCAGGCCTTTGCTGACAATCACCAACTGGGCGTAGAACGGATTTTCCAGCTGCTGATCGAGAGGCAGGTAGAAACGCAACGCGCCCTTGCCGATATAGGTGCTCCAGCGCTCGATGTCCGGATCGTCCTTGAGGCTCGCTTCAAAACGATCCACCACCTTGCGCGTCTCGTTGATCGAGGCGTTCTGCGGCAGGTTCAGATCGACCAGAATTTCCGGGCGGTCCGACGACGGGAAGAACTGGTTCTGCACGAACTGCATGGAGAACAGCGACGCAGCGAACAACCCTATCGTGATGCCAATCGCCAGCCAGCGATGACGCATGGCCCAGAGCATGCTGCCGTTGAATGCCCGGCCTATGCGGCCGGGCTCTTCGGATTTCGGCTTGATGTTGGCGCTCAGAATATGCACGCCGATCACCGGTGCAAACAGCACGGCAACCAGCCACGAGACCAGCATCGCCACAGCAATCACGGCAAACAGCGTGAATGTGTATTCCCCCGCCGAGCTGTTGTTCAGGCCGATCGGCACAAAGCCGGCCACAGTCACCAGCGTACCGGTGAGCATCGGGAACGCTGTCGAGGTGTAGGCGTAAGTCGCGGCCTGCTCCTTGGATTCCCCCATTTCCAACCGTGTGACCATCATTTCCACGGTAATCATGGCGTCATCCACCAGCAGGCCGAGGGCAATGATCAGCGCGCCAAGGGAGATCCGTTGCATGGTGATGCCGCTGTATTCCATGAACACGAACACCATCGCCAGCACCAGCGGAATCGAACACGCGACCACCAGTCCTGCGCGAAACCCGAGGCTGACGAAGCTGACCAACAGCACGATGATTACCGCCTCGAACAACGCGCTGGTGAAGCCGCCCACAGCCTTGTTCACCACCTCGGCCTGATCCGACACCTTGTGCACGCCAATGCCGACTGGCAGCTCCGCCGTTGTGGCGTCCATACGCTCATGCAGCGCCTTGCCGAACGACTGGATGTTGCCGCCCTTCTGCATTGCGATGGCCAGACCGATCGCCGGTTTGCCATCGAAGCGGAACAGCGGTTTGGGCGGATCGGTGTAGCCACGGGTTATGTCAGCAATGTCGCTCAGACGGTAAAAACGGTCATTGATGCGCAGATTGACTGCAGCCAGATCCTTTTCGGACGCGAACTGGCCGGAGGTACGCACCGAGATACGCTCCGGCCCGGCTTCGATCACCCCGGCAGGCGTCACCGCGTTCTGTGATTGCAGGCTTTGCACCACCTGGCTCTGGTCGATGCCCAATGCAGCGAGTTTGCGGGTCGAGAAGTTCAGGTACAGCACTTCATCCTGCTGACCGATCATCTCGACCTTGCCCAGACCGGGCACTTCGCGGATGTCGGCGCGAACCTTCTCGACGTAGTCACGCAACTGACGCATCGAGAAACCGTCTGCGGTAAACGCATAGATCGAGCCGTACACATCGCCGAACTCGTCGTTGAACGACGGGCCTTGCAGCCCCTGCGGGAACTGGCCACGAATGTCATCGACCTTCTTGCGCACCTGATACCAGATCTCCGGTATCGCCTTGGCGCTGGTGGTGTCACGCAGGTACACGAAGACCGTGGACTCGCCCGGTCGGGTGTAGCTCTTCACGTAATCCAGCGAGTCCAGTTCTTCGAGCTTCTTCTCGATGCGGTCAGTGACCTGCTTCAGCGTCTCGTCCACGGTCGCGCCGGGCCAGCGAGTCTGGATAATCATGGTCTTGATGGTGAAGGACGGGTCTTCCTCGCGCCCCAGCTTCATGTAGGAAAACACGCCCATCAACAGCGCGACGAACATCAGGTACCAGACGAACGACTGATGCTTGATGGCCCACTCGGATAAATTGAAATTCCCTTTCATCGCGGGCTTTCCTCATCGACTTTGACTTTCTGACCCGGCTTGAGGCTGTTGACGCCCGCGCTTACCACTTTTTCACCCGGTTTGACGCCATCGGTCAGCACGAAGGAGTCGCTGTCACGGCTGGCAATATTGACGGCTCTGGGGTTGACCGTCTGACTCTGCGGATCGACGATCCAGATCTGGCGTTTGCCATCGACTTCCTGCAGGGCATTGATCGGCAGACGCATGCGCGGCGTGATGGTCGAGCTGAGCGTCACACTGATGGCCGTGCCCAGTCGGAACGCTGCGGGGGTTTCTGCCAGCGACAGACGCGCACGGCGAGTACGCGTGGTGCGGTCGGCCTGGGGTTCGATTTCACGGATGATCGCCGTGGTGTTGACTTCCGGGTGCAGCTGACTGGCGACGGTGAATACCACGTCGGACGGCAATTGGTCGGCCAGGGTATCGGGCAGGTCGATCACCGCTTCCTTGATGTCCGGCCGCGCCAGGGTCACGACTTCCTGCCCGGCAGTCACAACTTGCCCGGCTTCGACTTTCCATTCGGTGACCACGGCATCGTGATCACTGCGCAGCTCGCTGTAGCTCAACTGATCGCGCGCCTGTTGCGCGGCCGCCCTGGCCTGCTCCAGTGACGAATTGGCGGTCTTCAGGTCGGTCAGCGCGATGTCCAGTTGCGCCTGGGCACCGACGCCGCGGTCGAACAGCTCCTGCTGACGACGGGCATTGGCCTGGGCGTTGATCCACTGCGCCTGTACATTGGCCAGATCGCCCTGGCGGGCACGCACGGTGTTCTGCTGGTCGGTCGGATCAAGGGTCGCAAGCAAATCGCCTTTTTTTACTTCACTGCCGACGTCGACGTTGCGCCGGGCAATACGACCCGCCACACGAAAGCCCAGCACACTTTGATAGCGCGCCTGGATATTGCCTGCGAAGCGTCCGAAGTCCTGAACGGATTCAGGTCGGACGTCAATGAAGACGACCGGTCGTACCGGCTCTGGAGGGGTTTCGTCCTTGCCACAGCCACTCAACAGAAAGCCGCTCGACAGCAGGCAGCCCAGCAACAGGAATGACAGGCGATTCATGGCTGCACCTGCGCATTCTGTTGTCCGGGTTGCTCGGCAATCTCGACCTGCATGTCCGGGTGTAGCAATTGTCCACCTGCCACCACGACTTTCTCTCCACTTTTTAGCCCGGCGCCGATGATGACTTTAGAGGTCAGGTAACGGGTGACGGTAACTTTGCGCAAGTTGACCTTGCCCTGCTCGTCGACCACCCACACGGCGGGCTTGCCCAACTGCTCGCCAAGGTCCTTGGTCAGTGCCGCCCAAGGCAGTTCGACGCTGGCATTGGCCGGAGCGCTCAGCGCTACGCTGACCACCGAGCCGAGGTCCATGCCATCGGGCAACGGGTCGAGCGCGATCTTGACCTGCAAGGTGCCGGTTTGCGCCGACACCGCCGGGGTCACTTCACGCACCTTGCCGCTGACTTTGATAGCCGGATTGTCGAGGAGCGTGACCTGCACGGGCTGATTGGTCGGCGGCTGAACGAACAGCGATTCGTACACATTGAACACGGCATCCCGATCACCGTCGCGCGCCAGATCGAAAATCGGCACCGTGGCCTGCACCACTTGCCCGACTTCGGCCTGACGCGCCGTGATCACACCCGGCGCATCAGCGGCCAGTGCGGTATAACCCAGCTGCTCACGCGCATTGGCCAACTGCGCCTGTGCCGCCTTCAACGAGCTTTCACTGCCGTGCAAGGCGGCCTGGGCAGAGTCATATTCGCTGCGGCTGGTGTAGCCTTTGGGCAGCAGTTTCTGCTGGCGGACAAACGCTGCGCGGGCCTGACTCACGCGGGCCTGCTCGGCGGCCACGGAGGCGGCGGCCGAATCGACATTGATCTGCAGGTCCTTGGGGTCGAGCCGGGCCAGAATCTGCCGTGCAGTGACCCGGTCACCCACATCGACATTACGCTGAATGATCTTGCCGTTGACCCGGAATGAAAGACGGGTCTGCACCCGCGCCTGAACATCACCGGTCAGGGCGACGCTGGCAGCAAAGTCAGCGCTTTTCACCGTTTGCACATAGACTCGCGGCAACTCCGGGGCAGCCGGTTTTTCCTCGCCACAGCCCGCCAGCGCCGCCAGGGCAACGGCGAGACCGAGTGTAATCAGTCCAGAAGGAAGAACGGGCATGCAGACTCCTTGTGCGGCTGCCGGGTGCGGGCGCGATAGGGCGAGAGAATAACGTGAGCATGCGACTTTGTGCGAGGGGGAGGGTTCATTGGGTGAAGAGCTTTTGCACTGCAATCGCTCGAAGTGGGCCAGACCTGCCGTGCTTTTTGACCAAAAAAGCAGGAATGAGTGGTCTGACGAGAGGACTACCATCCGGTAGTACCTCAGAGACGCCGACTGAAAAGCGCAAGGGGCGCTGGTGCACATGGGTAACTGCACGCCGTGCCCCTTGCCTCCACAATTATTTATTCAGCACTATTCTTTGTAGACTTGCACACAGGATAATTTCCCATCAATACCGTTGTCGTAATTCCCCTCAAAATAGACCAACCCGTCCGTTACTTCACCCAACGGAAGATCGGGTGCCAGAGAGTTAGGCCAGAAGTTCTCTATAAACTTGGTCAATCTGTATTTATAAAAATCGTCATCAAAACGATTACCGTCATCGCATTTATCGTCATAAAAACCGATGACGGTGGGCCTGCCGTCTATAGGGTAAACGTTACTTAACCTGTAAGCAGTAGCATTATCATTCCCACAACTGTAGTCGCTGCCCATTTGCAAAAGTTGCTCCTTCCATGGAAGGCTGCATGTCATTTCCCACCCTCCAGGAGCATTGCTGTCTCTTTTCCATAATTCCAGCGCAGCGCTTTTACCGGCTGACGGTGGCACTTCAAGAGGTACTGTCGAGACGACCATGCGAGGCTGGCACCCCAGCAAGGCTGACAACACTGTCACCATCGCAACCGTCTTGATACGGGCACTGTGCGGCCTGCGCAATTTGCTGATATATCCCGCCGTCTTCATTTCATTACCTCTCCATGGTGTTAACACCGGAATTCCGTTTGGAGCAACATGGCATTACCTGTTGCAGGGAACCTCAGAGTGGCACAACGGGATGGCAGCCAATACTATCAAGCGTACTAGGCATTCAAGAGCCCCTCCCGATGCTATCTCTTAAAGCCGGGTTATTTGAATACTGTCCCGGATACTGACGGCCCGGCGTGCTGCGCGCTTGGCAAGCTCTGTGCGAGCAAGATTCACGCTGCGCGCAACCAGGGTCGGCACGGAAATAGCGACAGCAATCGCCGCCAACGGACGCGCTGCCTCTGAATCAGGATCAATCCTGCTGACAATATAGGAAGAGGCCCATATCACACTGGCTGTAAGCGCCCCTACCGCAACAGCTGCTGAAATCTTCTCGGTAGTATTGGCTGATCTCCGGGGCGCTGTCGCAATGGCGTCCAAATCAAACGTTGCATTCGGAGTGGGCTTCACTTTCACCCCTCGGAGCACTGCTTTAACTGATGACCGAGCCAGCAGTAAGCCAATGCCTGCATTAAGAAGCCCCGCAGCGATGTAGGTCGACGTAAGCAATACGTCTATGAACTCACGCCCGTCAGGATCGCTGCGATTGACCGGTTCCCCCGCACAGTACGCATACGCATTCAACCCGCCCTTGCCGAACGGGCTCAGGCTGTCGGGACTATTGAAGCGCATCAGCACCGGGTTATAGGCGCGATAGCCATTGCCCAACAGGTAGTGGCCGGTGATGGAATCAAGCAGCTCGCCATTGAACCCCGGCAGCGCACCAGACTGACGGGCTGCACGAGCGATAGCACCGGCGAGCGAGGTACGGGTCGCGATACGGTCCAGCGCATCGTAGTTGTATCGGCACAGGCTGATTTACTGAGGCATGACGAGTAACCGGTTGCGATGGATGAGGCAAGGCGTGCCTCACTGCCCCTCACAATGAAGGGTTAAGCAGGCATCAGCTACTCGTAGAATTGCTAGGTAACCTCAATGCCTCTGAACGCATTCCAGCGAGCGCTCGAGCTCGGCCTTGGCCTTGGCCTTGGCCATATTGATCAGATGCACCACCGAGAACGCCAGATCACGTTTCAGGCCATTGAGGCGGTCACCGGTTTCATGAGCGCTGGCAGAAGCACAGCTCAGTATTTCGCTGACCTGTATCAGGGAGTCTTCGAGGGATGAAGGGTTTGGGGGTCATCGCTTGTTCCTTTAGCTGAAAAGGCCACCGAATGCTTGCTGCCAAACAAACAAGGGTGGCGACTTTGACGCGGGTTAGCAGACCGGTGTGGAACAAGCGCAAGCAACCGGCGCACCCGAAGGTGCCCCACGCAAAGCCGCCATAAACGGCACTTGCGCCACTTGTATCCACAAACAGGCTGCTAAACCCGGTCGCTGAAAACCCAGCGACCGACGCAGCCTAGTGTGCAGATTTGGCAGGCGCAAGGCCTCGGGATCTTCTAGGAAAGGTCATACGCAGGAAAGAGAAAGGGCCGAAAGAAAGGTCCTGCAGGACAGGTTTTTCGTGAGCGGAAGTAACCTGATTCTTTCAGAAGAGGACGCAGAGCGTCCAGAACGGCATTCCTACGCGGAGCGTTGGAACGATAACTTATCTCCCGGACGCCTATCGTTCTTCACGCTGCGTGGGAATGCCGTTCGTGACGCTCCGCGTCATCCTCAACCCGCGACGATCAGCTACCCTCAGTGCCATGCGCTTCTTCGAAGAAATAATCCTTCCAGCTTGCGGCCTTGTTTTTCAGTACGCCCAGCTCATGCAGTTTCTCGGCGTAGATGAAGGTGCGCTGCGGCGTGACGGTGAAGTCGATTTCCGGGTCGGCGACGATTTTCTCTACCAGTGGCAACGGCAGTCTGGATTGCTCGACGCGGATGTATGTCTGCGCGGCAGCGGGCTTGTCGGCCTTGATGATCTTCTCGGCTTCGGCCAGCGCGTCGTAGAACGCCTTGTAGGTCTTGGGGTTTTCGTCGTGGAACTTCTCGGTGGTATAGAGCACGTTGAACGTCGCCTGACCACCCAGTACGTCATAGGAACTGAGCACCTTGTGAACGCTGGGGTTTTCCAGCGCCTGATACTGGAAAGGCGGGCTGGAGAAGTGCGAGTTGATTTCCGAGCCGCCCGCCAGCAATGCTGCAGTGGCATCCGGGTGCGCCAGGCTCACCGAGATGTTGTCGAATTTCTTGTAGTTGTCGTTACCGAATACCTTGGCGGTCTCGATCTGCAACGTACGCGACTGAAAGCCTACACCGGCGGCAGGTACGGCAATGCGGTCCTTGTCGGTGAAGTCCTTGATGGTCTTCACGTCAGGGTTGTTCGTCAGCAGGTAATTGGGCATCGAGCCCAGCGAGGCAATGGCCTTGACGTTCTGCTTGCCCTTGGTACGGTCCCAAACGGTCAGCATCGGCGGCACGCCTGCCGACACCACGTCCAGCGCACCGGCCAGCAGGGCCTCATTCATTGCGGTCGCGCCGGAGATGCTGTTCCAGTCGACCTTGATGTCCAGGCCCTGTTCCTTGCCGTGCTTCTCGATCAGCTTCTGATCGCGCACCACGTCGAGGATCAGATAGCCGATGCCGAATTGCTGAGCGATGCTGATCTTGCCTTCAGCCTGTGCGCCCGTGCCGAACAGTGCGCCGAACAGGCCAAGCGTGGTCGCCAACACAGTCAGTGTCGGGCGTTGAAATCGAGTTTTCATATGTGCTTACCCTGATTTTTCAATAAAAGACTGTGTAACGGCGCTTCAACGCTGCATGCCCCAGCGCTTGACGGTCAGACGCTCGATGTTGGCAAACAGCAGGTTCTCGACGAGCAGGCCGATAAGGATCACCGCCGCGAGACCGGCAAAGACCTTGTCGGTATACAGCTCGTTACGATTCTGGAAAATGTACCAGCCCAGACCGCCCTTGCCGGATGACGCACCAAACACCAGCTCGGCAGCGATCAGTGTGCGCCAGGCAAAAGCCCAGCCGATTTTCAGACCGGCGAGGATCGATGGCAGCGCAGCAGGGATCAGGATGTGCCAGACAAAGCGCAGGCCTTTGAGGCCATAATTGCGTCCTGCCATGCGCTGGGTTTCCGAGACGCCCAGAAAGCCCGCGTAGGTATTGAGCGCCAGTGCCCACAGGACCGAATGCACCAGCACGAAGATCAGGCTGTTCTGGCCCAGCCCGAACCACAGCAACGCCAGCGGCAGCAGCGCAATCGCAGGCAGCGGGTTGAACATGGCGGTCAATGTGCCAAGCAGGTCGCGCCCCAGCTGGGTGGACACTGCCAGGGTGGTCAGGGCGAAGGCCAGAACAATACCGATCAGATAGCCTTGGATCAGTACGGTCAGGGAGATCCAGACCTTGCCCGGCAGCTCGCCGGAAATCAGCCCGTCATAAAAGGCGGCAGCCGTTTGCAGAAAGCTCGGCAGCAGCAGATCGTTGTTCTGCACGCGCGCGGCCAGCTCCCAGAGCACGGCAAGGGCGACCATGATCACGCATTTGCGTACCCAGCTCAGTTGCCAGATGCGCTGGGCCAGCGGCAGGTCGCGGGCCAGATCTTCCTGAGTGAACGGCTCCAGCGTGACTTCGTATTCTTCGCGAACAGGCGGTGCGAGGCTCATGGTTTGGGTTCTCGGTAGTCGTAAAAAGCGTATGCAGAACGTTCTAATAAACGGGCTTTTGTGGGAGCGGACTTGTCCGCGAAAAAGCCGGTACGCTATCCGAAGATGCATATTCTGAACTACCGCCTTCGCGGACAAGTCCGCTCCCACAGAAGACCCGTTCGCTCCCACGCCCTACGGGCAGAAGCGCGTATCAATAAGCAATGCGGATGTCCTGAAAATTCAGCTCTTGCTCGACCGGTCCGGCATCGCCTTCATCAAACAGCAAACGATGAATGCGCTGGGCGGTTTGCTGGAAGCCGACGCCGCCGAGGCTTTTCAGGTCGTACTGGTGACTGTTGATTTCCGCCCGCACACGTCCCGGATGCGGCGACAGCAGCAGGATGCGGTTACCGACCACCAGCGCTTCTTCAATTGAATGAGTAACGAACAGCAGCGTGAAACGCACCTCTTCCCACAGCTCCAGCAGTTCTTCCTGCATCTTGCGACGGGTCAGTGCATCAAGCGCGGCGAATGGCTCGTCCATCAAAAGGATTTTCGGTTGCATGGCCAGGGCCCTGGCAATCGCCACACGCGCTTTCATGCCGCCAGAAAGGGTGTGCGGATAGGCATCGGCAAACGCACTAAGGCCGACTTTCTCCAGGTAGTAGCGCGCCCGCTCCAGCGCTTCGGGGCGTTTCAGGGTGCGTGACGCCAGCAGCGGAAACATGACGTTCTCGATCACGGTTTTCCACGGCGGCAACTGGTCGAATTCCTGGAACACCACGATGCGGTCCGGACCGGGCTCGGTGACCTGATGGCCCGCCAGACGTATCTCGCCCTCGCTGGGCCGAATGAACCCGGCCACCGCTTTGAGCAAGGTCGACTTGCCGCAACCCGATGGGCCGAGCAAGACAAAACGGTCGGCCGGGTCGACTTCGAAACTGACTTGATGCGTCGCTCGCACCACTCGTTCCGGAGTGCGGTATTCCAGGCTGACGCCGCGGACTTGCAACAAGGCTTCAGTGCTGTGCTGAACAGCCGGTTGCGGTTGGGCGCTCGTGCTGGCCGTGTGGCCTTGCGCGACAGCATTCATGAACAGCTCTCCTGAATCAAAATGGCGCAGTGCCTTGAATGGTCGTGCGATGCAGTTTGCGTCGCAGATGGGCCTGGCAGCCGGCAGCCAGATGAATCAGAGAACGGTTGTCCCAGAACACCATGTCGTTGGCTTGCCACTGGTGCCGATAGATGTGCTCGGGCTTCACGCTGTGGGCGTAGATCTCGTTGAGAATCTGACGACTCTCGTCTTCCGGCAGATCAAGAATCCGGGTGGTGAAACCTTCGCTGACAAACAGCGCCTTGCGACCGGTCTCAGGGTGAGTGCGGACAATCGGGTGGCTGACCTCGACCACTTGGGCCAGTTGCTCGGCGGTCAGGGTCGGACGCCAATTGGCGGCGTTATGACCTTCGGCGTAGCGTGCGGTGTAGCTGTGAACCGCTGAACGCCCTTCGACTGCATCGCGCAGGTGTTGCGGCAATGTGTCCCACGCCAGATGCATGTCTGCAAACAGCGTATCGCCGCCTTCACTTGGCAGCTCCTGAGCGTAAAGCATCGAGCCCAGGCTCGGCAGCTCTTTGTAAGACAGGTCCGAATGCCAGTATTTGCCGGCATCGCCCAGGCCCACAGGCTTCTCGTTCTCGACAATGTTGGAGACGATCAGGATTTCCGGGTGGTTGGCCAACAGAAACTGCTTGAGCACATGGATCTGCAGCACCCCGAAGCGACGGCTGAAATCGATCTGCTGTTGCGGCGTGATCTGCTGATCGCGGAACACCACGACGTGGTGATCCAGATGTGCCTGATGCACACGAGCGAAGTCGGCATCGTTCAACGGCCTGGACAGATCCAGCCCAACGATTTCAGCGCCCACCTTTTCGGTGAATGGACGCACATCGAACGATTGCGAAGCAGGTTGAGCGGACGATGAAGCGAGGGAGGCTGCTGGCATGAGAACTCCGACTCCAGAACAGTGTGACTTAAAGACGAAACTCTATAGATATAAGAAAGAGAATTTAAATACCGTTAAGGAATATCGATAGTTCTGAATGCGCCCTGTGGCTTTTTTGAGCGCTATGACTCACATAAATGTGTCACGACAGATACATCGCACTGTAAGACCGCCTTGCTAGGGTCGGCGCCTTATTCGAACTGAGTACAGGCGCTCGCCATGCGATGTAACAAACCGGTTACCCACGTAATGATGTCGTCGTTGATCCTTTCACTGCTTGCGGTATCGGTACAGGCAGCGAGCCGTGCAAATGACAACCGGATCAATGGGGTCGATCTGCTTTCCGGGTTCGATACCTTGTGGACGACCGGAGCGACCTGGGATACCGGCACGCCGGCTGCCCTTGGCCAGAGCCTGCTCAAGCGCAACCTGCAGATTGTGGTCGACCGCGCCAATTCGCGCACACTGGCGCAGGAAACCGCCGCCTACTTCGATGACCGCCGCGACCAGAGCTACAGCGCCATCAGCGGCCTGGGCTCGTTGAGCGATGCCTACAAAGCAGGTGCGGGTGCCTTCACAACCATCACGCAATTCGACGACAGCAACAAAACCGTCAAATACGACGACAAGGGCAACGGTGCGGGCAGCTCGTCTTCGGCACTGGGCAAGGTCGTCGATCTGGTTGGTGCCGTGCGCAATGATGCCTCCACGACACCGGCCAAGTCCCACTACCTGTATCCACGACCATGGCGGCAGAGCCTGGACGGACAGAATCTGGCATTCGTGGTCGCCCCGTCCCTGCGTCCGGCCGAAAGCACCACGCCGGCCAGTGACTCGGGGTTCCCGAGCGGCCATACCAACGCCGCCTACCTGTCAGCCTACGCATTGGCCTATGCAATTCCCGAACGGTTCAGCGAGTTGATGCTGCGCGCTTCGGAAATCGGCGACAACCGTATCGAAGCGGGCATGCACTCGCCCTTCGACGTGATCGGCGGGCGCATTACGGCGACCTATTTCGCCATCGACAACCTGTCCAATACGACCAACGCCCAACTGCGCGCCGACGCTCGCGCACAGGCGCTGGCCTATTTCACGACGCAGTGTGGCGGTGACGTCAACAACTGTATGGCGGCCATTGACCCGGCGACCGACCGCACCTCTCAACACGCACAGGACAAGGCGCTGTACACCTCGCGCATGACGTACGGTTTCGATCCGGTTGGCCCGACCAACCTGGCTGCGGTGGTGCCGACCAACGCCGAAGTGTTGCTCGAAACACGCTTCCCGTACCTGAACGCCAGCCAGCGTCGCGAGATTCTGGCGACCACAGAAATATCTTCAGGCTATGCGGTGATCGATCAGTCAGGTGGCTACGGTCGCTTGAACCTGTATGCCGCAGGCGACGGCTACGGTGCATTCAACTCCAACGTCACCGTCAACATGAACGCCAGTCTGGGTGGCTACAACGCCATCGACGCCTGGCGCAACGACATCAGCGGCAGCGGCGCACTGATCAAGAACGGCACCGGTAACCTGATACTGACTGGCAATAACACTTACTCGGGCGGCACGCTGATCAACGGTGGCACCCTGACCGGTCACGCCCAGGCCTTCGGCAGTGGCACGATCACCGACAACGCAACGCTGGTGCTTGATCAGTCAACCACCGACACCCTCGCCAATACACTGACGGGCAGCGGCGCGTTGATCAAGCGCGGTGCCGGTTCGCTTAACCTGACCGGCAACAGCACCCTGTCCGGTGCGACCACCGTGCAGGCCGGTCGACTGGCGGTGAACGGTAACCTGGGCAACTCCATCGTCAGCGTGCAGCAAGGCGCGACGCTGGGTGGCAACGGCAGCGTCGGCGGCATCAATGTCGCTCAGGGCGGCGTGGTGGCACCGGGCAATTCGGTCGGGCAACTGAACGTCAACGGTGACGTCAATCTGGCTCAGGGCTCGGTCTATCAGGTGGAATCGGACGCTAACGGCAATGCCGACCGCATTGTCGCCAGCGGTCGCGCGACCCTCAATAACAGCACGTTGTCACTGGTTGAAGGCGGTAACTGGCTGGCCGCGAGCCGTTACTCGATCCTCTCGGCAGCGGGTGGCGTCAGCGGCAGGTTCGTCGCTGCGCAAACCAGTTTCGCGTTCCTCACGCCGACACTGGACTACACCGCGACCGATGTCGGGCTGACACTGGATCGCAACGCACAAACCTTCGCCAGTCTGGCGACCACGCGCAATGCCAGGGCGGTCGCACAGGGCCTGGACAGCGCGGGCGCAGGCAATGCGCTGTGGCGTCAGGTGGTGCAGGATGATGCGTCGACGGCGCAGGCTACGTTCGGCGCGCTGTCCAACGAGCTGCATGCGTCGACACAATCTGCGCTGATCGAAGACAGCCGTCTGGTGCGCAACGCCATGAATGATCGCCTGCAGCAAGCGCAGTCCGCACAGGCATTCGGCAGCAGCACACAAACCCTCGCCGGCGATGCTTCACGTGGTGTGGTCTGGACTCAGGCCATCGGTGCGACCGGTCAAACCGACAGCAGTCGTGACGCCTCGGGCCTCGAAACCCGCAGCAGCGGCCTGTTGTTCGGCGCCGACGTACCGCTCGACGAGACCTGGCGTGTGGGCGCGCTGGCCGGGTTCAGCAACAGCAGCTTCGACCTGCGTCATGCCTCCGGCTCCACCGACAGCGACAACTACCACCTGGGTGTCTATGGCGGCGCGAAATGGGGCCAGCTGGGCCTGCGCCTTGGTGCCGTGCGCACCTGGCACGAACTGACTGCCAAACGCACACTGGACTTGCCAGGCTCGTCCGAGCACTTCAAGGAAGACTACAAAGCGGCAACCAATCAAGTCTTCGGCGAACTGGGTTATTCCATCGAGATGGGCAACGCGCTGCTTGAACCCTTCGCCAACCTGGCGCACGTACGCCTCGACACCGACGCCTTCGACGAGAACAGCAACGCCATCAGCCTGGAAAACAAATCCCAGGACAACCACATCACTTTCAGTACCCTGGGCCTGCGTGCAGCGACCCGTTTGAGCGCTGGCAGCGTCGTGATCAAACCCAACGCCACACTGGGCTGGCGTCGCGCCTACGGTGACGTCACCCCGGAAAGCCGCTCGGCCTTCAGCGGCGGCAGCACCTTCGAACTCTCCGGCGCCCCAATTGCCCGCAGCGCAGCCGTGCTCGGCGCTGGCGTGGATCTGGGGTTGAGCGATACGCTGAGCGTGGGCCTGAGCTATGACGGTCAGGTGAGCAACGACGCATCGGATCAGTCGCTGAATGCTCGGGTGACGCTGGCGTTCTAAGGCTGAAAGTCTTCAACTGTGCAGCTCTCAAAAAATCGACAAATCGCGGACAAGCGAAGCGTCGCCCGGTCCGTGCACATAACGCGCTTCTGCCCGGAAAGCGTGGGAGCGGACTTGTCCGCGAAGGGCTGCGAAGCGGCCCCAGAACCGGCCACCTTGGTTGTATCTGGTGTATTGAGGCGGCCGGTTTTGCTGCCGGTTCCCGGCAGTTCGCGGACAAGTCCGCTCCTACTAATTCAGAGAGCTGCATGCGGAACATTGCGACTCAACGCGTAGGACCCGTCAGAAACACCCAGCCTGCTTTGACTTCATTATCGACCTTCTCTATCGTGCGCCTACCAGCCGGAGCAGTCAGGGAGACGCCGAATGCCGTTATGGAGCATTGTGCCAACGTGGCTCGATATAGAACGGCGCTTCAGCCGAAGCATGGGCTACCAGCCTGGAGCCAGCTTCCAGCGCCAACTCAACAATGAGCCGGTTTCAACACTACAGCTCAACCTAAGACGCGTCGGCAATATCAGAAGCGCGTTCAACCGCGGCGAATTGGAAGCGGCCCGTCGGCTAGGGCGGCGTTTCGCAGATATCGACATCTCCAGCATCATCAACGACCTGATAGACGTGGTTAGCCAAATGGCCATGATCGTCGCCGGCAGTACACTCGTCGGGGGCGCCATAGGTGCAGGGATCGGCTTCGGTTTCTTTGGGATCGGCGCTATTCCTTCTGGCGCAGCGGGTGCCGCAATCGGCCTGGAAGTCAGCACCTGGATCCTGGCAATTCTCGGCCTGGCCTCCATCGCCGAATTTTTCGTCGACGGCCTTCCGCGGATTGTCGACCATTACGTGCGTGGCATCACAGTCGCCTGGGAAGGCACCCGTGGCGAGCCTGGCCTCAACCCTTTCGGCGGCGATGATCCCCAGGTTGTAGACCGCGCCGCCTATCACATCGCCCAAGGCCACGAAGAAGTGGTGGTGCTGCTACTGGGCGCCATCGTCGCCTACCTGACGCGCGGCCGAGGCAATGCAAGCGTGCTTGCCAATGAAATGCAAGCCAGTAAAAAAGGTGCGAAGCTGGGCCAATGGATGCTCCAGCACGAAGACGCCCTGACAAGACACCCCGACCTGCAAAACGCCGGCTCTCGTAAAAGTGCACTGGACAAACAGGAACCGCCACCGCCACCGCCCAATCGACGTGCGGACGAGCCCGATCCGAAAAGACCGTCAGGCATGCCTGAGCACAAGGTGCCATGCTTTAATTTAAGTAAAAAGCACCGCAACCTTGCTGACGAGTTTGATAATCAGCTAGAAGGACAGCAAAAGGGGTTGAATGACCTAACGGTGGAGGAGTATCTGAAAGGACGGAAGGCTTTTACGGATGGAGATGTTGTAAGGGATGCGAAGGTTGCGAGAGATGCACGGAGAGCATTTAGTCTTGATATGGAAAGTAAGTTTCGAGATCAATTGAGGTTGGAAGGAAAACCCCTTGGCGAGGTAGCCGCGCTAGCCAAGAAAATGGCTTCAGAAAAGATGGCGACTCTAGCAGCACTTCATAACCCAGACCTTTTTGCTGGAGGGAAAGACATTATAGGTGACTTTGGTGATCGGCGTATAAATTCGAGTATCGGTTCTCAATGGCCAAGCCGTATAGCTGGATTGGATGCCGCCGCTAGCGGCGTACCTGATTTTGATCGCAACACTACAAAAATTAATGCAAAACTTGAAAAATGCTGATAAGGAGCTAACTATGGATGAAGATTATGAGTTTTTCCTGCAAGGCTTCGGGCCTGTAATTGAGCGAAATGAAGTTCCAGCATCAAGTATATCCCGATACCGTAATAAACTCCCCAATCAACTGCTTGATTACTGGTCAGAGTACGGTTGGTGCGGTTACGCAGATGGGTTATTTTGGACCGTCAACCCTCAAGATTATGAGCACATACTTGACCAATGGATTTCTGGCACATCACTTTACCAGCAAGATAACTATCACGTGATAGCTCGGAGTGCATTCGGCATACTCTACATATGGGGAGAAAAGAACGGATACTGCTTAACTTTGAACGCTTATATATCAAGATATTCCACCCGCAAATCAATATTTACCGGAGAAAAACTCGACTTCGGAGCAAAGGCGTTTTTTTCATCTATGATCGCCGAGTACAATGATCTAGATGACCTATTCAAGCCAGCATTGAAAAGCCTCGGGGCACTTAAAAGTGATGAAATGTACGGCTTCGTCCCTGCCTTGGCGCTCGGCGGGCCAATGGAACTTAAAAACCTACAAAAAGTAAAAACCATCGAGCACCTAACGTTTCTGTCTCAGCTCTCGCCGCTACAGGACTGGGGATTTCCTGATGTCTAAATTCGGAAGCCACGAACTGGCTTTCTTTACGACTCTGTCAGTTCGGACCGCATGATGGACGAAGACTTTGCTTTCTTTCTAGAAAAATTCGGTCCTGCGATTGAACGACATGCAGCTTCAGAGGCAAGCATCGCAAGGTACAAAAACAAACTCCCTGAACAGCTATTAAGGTATTGGGAAGATTATGGCTGGTGCGGATACGCCGAAGGCCTATTTTGGACTGTAAACCCGCAGGATTATGAGGATCTACTCACCGATTGGCTTGCAGGTAAAGAAGTCTTCAAAAATGACAACTACCACGTTATTGCTCGTAGCGCGTTCGGAGAGTTGTATCTATGGGGCGAGAAAGGTGCTGACAGTTTGTCGATAACCAGCTACATGTCACGTTACTCTACTAACAATTCGATATTTGCGGGTGGAGAAGAGGATTACGGCATCAGAGTATTTTTCTCATCGATGCAGCTCGAGCATAACGACCTAGATAGTTTTTTTGAACCAGCACTAAAAAATCTCGGGCAGCTCCAATCGGACGAAATGTACGGCTTCGTCCCTGCCCTCGCCCTCGGCGGACAGATGGAACTGAAAAACCTGCAAAAAGTAAAAACCATCGAGCACCTAACATTTCTGTCTCAGCTCTCCCCCCTTCAGGATTGGGGATTTCCCGATCTTTGACTACAGCAATGAAATAAATTATTCACCGCGCTCTTGGCGTTGCATCGTGGACGAGCCCGATGCTTTTGCTCAAAAGCCCTGACTCCATCCAGACTCAGCGAAACGGATTCAGCTCCATTTTCATTTCCCGGCCTGCCGGTCAGCCTCAACAATCGAGGCAGAGAACGGGCTGCGGGCTTTTGCAAACCACCACATCGCACCTGCCCCGAGAAGGGAAGTCAGCACGGCCAGAATCAGGATGACCTGCCGGGTGCCCAAGGGCGCCGCCAGCAAAGCCACCAGCAAACCAGCCAGGGGCTGCGACAGGTTGTTGAGCAGCGTGATCACGCCCACTGTCTTGCCGAAATCCTGGGGCGGTATCACCCGCTGCCGGATGGTGCGCATGTAGACGTTGAACATCTTGTCGAAGCCGACGATCAACAGAAAACCCAGCGCATAGCCCATCAGGTTCGGGCTCAGGGCGCTGATAAATGCCCCGATCGCAATCATTGAATACCCGACCCCGCCCAGAACCCGCAGAGGCAGCACGACACGGGCCAGGAAGAACAGGATCACGATAGTGTTCACTGCCCCCGCCGCCTGTAGCCCTGCGTAGTTATCTTTGCCTGCGCTGTACTCGCCGATCACCATGGCTGCCGAGGTCGCCAGCGTGACGCCGACGATCAGGTTGACCCCTACTGCCAGCGTGATGATCTTTTTCAATTCTGCCAGGCCACGGATATGCCCGAACGCAATCCGCAAGGGCTGCAGCCAGATGTCTTGATGCTGCTCGAACACTTCCAGCTTAAAACGGCCAAGACGTTGCCACGCCAACATGCAGAGGTCTGCCAGCAGGAATAGTCCGGCGATCCAGAGCACTACCCAGTGCCAGGCCCACACTTCAAGCATCAGTGCCGCCACAAGCGGCCCGAGGACCAGCCCTGACTGGTCGGCGATCTGGGAATAGGACAACGTTTTGGTGTAGCTGTAGTGCTGAAAGATATGTGGCATGAGCACTTCGCGCGCCATGATGCCTTGCGTGGTCAGCACCCCGCACAATGCCGAGAGCACCACGAGCCATCCAATGCCACCAAAGAGTACGTAGAGCACCATCGCCAGCACGCAGAGCAATGCCCGGTAGACCTGGCTGATGTGCAGAATTCTGATCGGCGAATACTTGTCGCACAGCGCGCCGCACAACGGAAACGCGAGAAACCTCGGTAACGATTCGACGAAAAACGCCAGCCCCGCCCATGAAGCGCTGTTGGTGGTCTGGAACACCACCAGCGGCACAATAAACAACAGGATCTGATCCGCCAGCCTGGACAGGAAAAGCGAGATGAAGAAAGCGAGGTAATCCTTACGCATGAAGAACTCCGTTCAATACTGGCAGCGCGTACGACAGTTATCATCGCTCAAGTCATAATCGGCTTGATAAATCGATGCTGATGCGCCCTCTCCTGTCAGCTTGTGGAGAAATACCGATGAACTCATCGCCAAGGTATTCGGCCGTTCTGGCCACCCTGTTGATGGTCCTGCTCGCAGCTTGCAGCGCAGTGCCAGGTACTTCCATGAAAACTGTCGCCGCTGCCCAGTCAGGCCCGGGCGAAGGCGGTGTTCCCGCATTCTACACATGGCCTGATAAAGTGCCGTCGACACCGGGCCAACTGCTGCGCTCGGAACCGCTGACGGCCACGCAGAGCCTTGAGAATGCCGGACAGAATATCCGCATCCTGTACGCCTCGACAGACGGGCTCAACAACCAGCCAGTCGCAGTGTCAGGAGCCTTGTTTATGCCCAAGGGCACGCCGCCGAAGGGCGGATGGCCGCTGATGGCGTGGGCGCATGGCACGGTTGGTAGCGCGGATGTCTGCGCGCCTTCATTTGCCGGGCGCAGTGATCGCGATACGCGCTACCTGAATGAATGGCTCGGTCGGGGCTATGCGATTGTGGCGACCGACTATGAGGGTTTGGGGACGCCGGGGCTGCATCCATTCGGGCTGAGCAGCCCGTTGGCTTATGGTGTGCTCGACAGTATTCGCGCGGTTCAGAGGGCGAATTTCAATTTGTCCTCGCGGGTTGTCGTGTTTGGTCAGTCGCAGGGCGGTCGTGCGGCGTTTGCGACGGCTGTCTACAAGAAGACTTACGCTCCGGAGTTGAACATTGTCGGCGTGGTTGCGACCGGGACGCCGTATCCGATGGCTCAATCGCGCGAGAAACATCCGGCACCGGACCCCTTCCGCGATCAGGTCTCACCATCGCTGGCCTATAATCTGTTGCGACTGAGCACCGCAGCGCTGATCGATCCGTCGTTTGTGCCTACCGATTATCTGAGCGATCGCTCGAAGCCCGCGTTCGCAACCAGTCAGCGTGAATGCCTGCAAGCCATTGAGCGCAAGGTCGTCGCGGATGGACTGACCTTCAACAACAGTTTCAAACGCTCACCCGATCCGGCGCTTGATCAGGTCAACCGCCACTCGGACTACCCGACGCTAAAGACGGACATTCCGGTTTTTATAGGCACGGGCGGCAAGGATGTCATTTCACCTGTTCGCAGCCAGATCGCGCTGGTCAAGGATGCGTGCAAGGCAGGCGACCGCGTTGAGTGGCATTACTACCCGCAACTGGATCACTCGGGAGCGGTGAATGGCTCTCTGCCGGACTCGACACGCTTTGTCGAGAAAGCGTTTTCGGGAGAGTTTATGGCGGGGAATTGTGGGGCGACTGAGTCGATGCCTCAGCGCTGATCTTGAGCCAGGCACCTGGCGTTCCTCACGCTGCAGCGTGGGAATGCCCTGGGTGACGCTCCGCGTCACAAATCTGCATCGCGCCGCACATTCAAGATCGGACACGGAACGTCCAGAACGACATGCGACGCGGAGCGTCGCACGATCGTTGGGGGAACGAGAGTCAGTGGGTCAGAACGCAGGCAGTACCGCGCCGTCGTACTTCTTGTTGATGAAGTCTTTCACTTCCTGACTGGTCAACGCCTTCGAGAGTTTCTCGATGGCATCGGTGTGGGCGTTGTCTTCGCGGGTAACGAGGAAGTTCACGTACGGCGAATCTGCACCTTCGATGATCAGCGCATCCTTCTTCGGATTGAGCTTGGCTTCCAGCGCGTAGTTGGTGTTGATCAGGGCAAGGTCAACCTGGCTCAAAGCGCGTGGCAGTACAGCCGATTCCAGTTCGCGGAACTTGAATTTCTTCGGGTTGGTCGCGATGTCTTTCGGCGTGGACAGCGCGTTGGTCGGATCTTTCAGAGTGATCAGGCCACCTTTTTGCAACAGCAGCAGTGCACGGCCTGCGTTGCTGCCTTCGTTTGGAATGGCGATGGTTGCGCCTTCAGGCAGGTCAGCCAGCTTCTTGTACTTGCTGGAGTAGCCGCCGAACGGTTCGACGTGTACGCCAACACCGGTCACCAGGCTGGTGCCTTTGCCCTTGTTGAAGCCATCCAGGTAAGGCTTGGTCTGAAAATAGTTGGCGTCCAGGCGCTTTTCGCTCAACTGGACGTTCGGCTGAACGTAGTCAGTGAACACCTTGATTTCCAGGTCTACACCTTCCTTGGCCAACGTTGGCTGGATCAGCTTCAGGATTTCCGCATGCGGCACCGGCGTTGCGCCTACGACCAGTTTTTCACCTGCGTGCGCCAGGCCAATCGAGAACACAGCCGCCAGAGCGGTCAGCAAAAACGTCTTTTTCATGCAATGTCCTTAAGGAAATCCAAGAGCGTCATCCACAAATGACCGCTGATATTCAATGGTTTGCCGCAGCGATCCGAACCCTGCGACATCATGCTGACATTACCGGTGTTTTATATTCCGATAAAATACTTTTTAGTCGAGTGCTTATGCTTTTTTGCATCACGATCCATTGTGCCTGATGACAACCGGTATGGCGCGCCTCAAACCGTGCTTTTTTCCAGCTCGGAGGTGACTGTTTCCAGCAGTTGCCGGAGCGCAGAGAGCTGCTGACGATCACCCTTTTTGAGCAGCAGATGCGCCTGACGCTCGATCAGAGTAAACGGCGCGGCAATATCCGGCAGATTGATATCTTCAGCCCGGATTTCGTCACCGTTGCTGACCAGCAAAGCAAAGTGAATGACGTTCTCCAGCTCTCGGGTGTTGCCGGGCCAGCTGTGGGCCTCCAGCGTGCGTTGTGCGTCTTCGCTGATCAGTTGCACAGGCAGGCTGAGGCGCTGGCTGTAGATCCCGACAAAATATTCGGCCAGCGGCAGAATGTTGCCTGGCTGTTCGCGCAACGCCGGCAGATCAAGGCGGCCCTCGCTCAGGTAGTGATAAAGCCGTTCGTGGAATTTTCCGGCGGCAACGGCCTGCGCCAGATCGATGCTGGTGGCGGCTACCAGCCGCACATCGACCGGGCTCGGCTGGTGCGCGCCCACTCGCGTGACCTCGTGATTTTCCAGGGCGGCGAGCAGCTTGACCTGAATTGGCAGCGGCAGGTCGCCGATTTCGTCCAGGTACAAGGTGCCGCCATTGGCCGAACCGAACCAGCCTGCGCGGCTGCTGACCGTTCCACTGTGGGCTCCGGCGGCATAGCCGAACAATTCGGCGTCGGCATACGTCGGACTGATCGCACCGCAGTTCACTGAAACGAACAAACCCGAGCGATCACTGCCACGATGGATGTGCCGCGCCAGCAACTCCTTGCCGGTCCCGGATTCGCCGCGGATCAGCACCGGTAGCGAACGGGGTGCCAACTGTTCCATTTCTTCGCGCAGCCTGCGCGAGCGCGGATCGATGAACACCAGCGCCTTGGCACGAATGCTCAGCGGGCTTTTTTCTGCATCGGGAAAGGTCAGCAGCGGCTGACCGAAATTTTCGTGAAGGCTCATGACACACTCCCGCCTGAGCCCTTGCGACGGCTCAAGCGTTTAAAAGACAGGACCCGGCGAGTCCGATAAAAAACTGCCGTTCATGCGCGACGACGCGCGTGCTGCTCCAAACGGTTTTGCAGCCGGTACAGATAGGCGAAACCTTGCTCCCATCGCTGATGGCCGGATTTGACGTTGATATGCCCGGCCTGACTCAGAAACCCGACTTCTGCGCCCCAATGACGCGCCATTTCCATGGCACGCTGGGAGCTGACCGCCGGGTCGTTGTCAGAGCTGACAATCTGTGTCGGAAACGGCAACAGGTCAGCAGGGATCGGCGCAAAGTTACGCAATGCAGGCGGGCAATTGGGACGTTCGACGTCGGCTGGTGCTACCAGCAGCGCGCCTTGCACCTGACGCAGCGTCTCCAGCGGTGCGAGTTGAGCCCAATGTGCGACGGCCACACAACCCAGGCTGTGAGCGATCAGGATCACCGGCGTGCTGTGCGCTGCAATCGTGCGCTGCAACTCTCCCACCCAGTCCTCACGTCGTGGTTTCAGCCAGTCGGCCTGTTCCACACGCGTGCTGTTAGGCAGGCTGTTCTGCCAGTGGGTCTGCCAATGATCATCAGGAGACCCTTGCCAGCCTGGCACGATCAGATACCGGATCGACTCGTTATGCATGGATTCGCCTCCTGCATGTATGCGTTCATGAGACGAGTATAGGGATGGAAGTTATATTCGCTAAGGAATAAGAAGCTATTTATTAATTCCCAAAACGAATATCAGCCGTCAGACAAAAAAAGAAGCCGCCCCCTGCCTTCGAGGAACGGCCTCTAATAAAAAATCACTTTCAGGGCAAAGAATACCCAGGCTTCGTTACAGGATTACGACGACCTCACGTTGCGGCAACAGTACCAACGCCCTGCTCGCCGACGCCCAGCGCCACGGGTTCATCGTTCTGCGGGACTTCGCGGGCAACGTTCCACACTATGATCGCGGCAACGATATCGAAAATCGCCAGCACCACGAACAGCGGGCTGTAGCCGATCTTGGTGACCAGCACGCCGAATACCATGGTGAACGCTGCCGCACCAAAAAAGCCGAACATTCCGCCCATGCCGGTAGCGGTGGCCACCTCGTTTTTACCGAATGAATCCGAGGTGATCGAATACAGCGCGCCCGACAGGGTCTGATGCGCGAAACCGCCGATACACAGCAACGCGATAGCGGTATAAGGACTTTCGACCAGCCCGATACAGGCCGGACCGATCATGCATGAACAGCCAAACAGCATGACCATCTTGCGTGACGTGAACAGCGAAACCTTGCAGTACTTGTGAAACAGCGGGCTCAGATAGCCGCCCAGCACGCAACCGATGTCAGCCGCCAGAAACGGCAGCCAGGCGAACATCGCGACTTCCTTGATGTTCATGTGACGCTCGGTCATCAGGTACAACGGAATCCATGCATTGAAGGTCTGCCAGGCAGGTTCGGAAAGAATACGCGCTGACGCAATCGCGTAGAAATTACGGTTCTTGAACAGCCGCTTCCAACTGCCCCTCTGGGCCGGTGCATCCTTGAGGCGCGATTCCTGACCACTGAGGATGTAGTCGCGCTCGGAGTCGCTCAAACGCTTCTGATCGCGAGGGTGTTTGTACAACAGCAGCCACAGACCGCTCCACACAATGCCCAGACCGCCGACAATCAGAAACGCCAGTTCCCAGCCGCTTTGCAAAATGGCCCAGACCACCAGCGGGGGCGCAAGCAATGCGCCAAACGACGAACCGATGTTGAACCAGCCGATGGCGACCGAGCGCTCCTTGGCCGGAAACCACTCGGTCGTGGCCTTGACACCTGCGGGCAGGCCCGCCGCTTCGGTTAGCCCGAGCATGCCACGGAAGATTGCCAGACTCTGCCAGCCCGTTGCGAACGCTGCGGCAGCGCAGGCGGCAGACCAGGCAACGGCAAAAATCGCAAACCCCATCTTGGTGCCGATGGCATCAATGACGTAGCCCGCCACCGGTTGCATGATGGCGTAGCACAACTGCCAGGCGACGACGATGTGCGCGTACTGCTCGGTAGAAATGCTTAGCTCGCTCATCAGCGTCGGCGCTGCCACGGACAACGTGTTGCGTGCAAGGTAATTGACGACCAGGCCGGCTGTTACCAGCCCCACCATCCACCACCGAATGCCTTTTATCTTCATCTCTTCACCCTGGTTATTTTTAGATTGGCGATGAGCGTCCCGCGGCCACGACCGTGAGGCGGCTGATTTTATGTAACTTCAGATTACGGTCTTCTCTAAAACGATGTTCGATACATTTCGTCGACAATCGCGTGAAAAAAGCGATTTACGAGATGATCGAGGCTGTGCTGATGCCTGAAAAACCAGACTGGTCATGGACTCGTTACTCTTTGAATTATTTTTATGGTTGTAATTTTTCAAAAGCCTTATGTTGTCGTACAACATGGCGCATTTATAGTCATTTGCCGTGCCGGTGTCAAATGGCAGAAATGCCGATACCCCCGCTTGCCAAGCGCTAGCGGAGGTTTACTCGGAGGACGGTCTTTTTTTGTTATACGACGACTACGCAGTCGGTGCGTGACCATGTCCGTTTTGGTCTGTTCAGGGGTGCCTGATGGGGACCGCGCATGGGGATCGCAGTCCGTCAGCAAGAAACGCGTCTAAACACTTGCACAACTGTCACAATTGCTTTCATTCTTGATAGCGGCGTCAGGCAAGGGATTTGCCATTTGAATTGCTGTCGGCACTGGCCCGGCGCTGAATTACCCACATGTCAGGGAGAGGCGTCCGCATGCCTGAGCCAAGCAGTCTCGCCAGCTGGACCCCTGCGCTGCGCAAGCAGCTCGATGCACTGGGCGTAAACAGCGACGCGCTATGCCAGAGCGCGGGTCTGGACCTGAGCATGCTGGGTGATCCCGGTGCGCAGTTTCCGCCAGACGTCACTGCCGCACTTTGGCAACAAGCAGTGCAGGCCAGCCTCGAACCGGCTCTGGGCTTGCGTGTATCGCGTTTTGTCAGCCCGACGGCGTTTCACGCGCTGGGCTACACACTGGTTGCCAGCGGCTCACTGCGTGAAGTTTTCGAGCGCATCGTACGTTACCGCTCAATGGCTGAGGACTCTCTGAAACTTGATTTCAGAACGGTCGGCGAGCGCTATGAATTCCGCTTCGGCACGCCGAAATCGTGTCAGTTGCCGGCCCATGAGTTGCTCGATGCATTTGCCGCCATCTACGTGCGCACCTGTCGCAACCGCTTAGGCAGGGGCTACGCGCCGCTGGCTGTGCATCTACAGCGTCCCGCGCCCGACAATCCGCAACCGTGGCAGGACCTGTTCCGCGCACCGCTGGTGTTCGCGGCGCCGGAGAACTTGCTGGAGTTTGCTGGCGATCAGTTCGACAGCCACCTTGATGACGGCCCGGTACAAGTGAACGGGCAGGAACCCAGTGGCGATCCGTTGCCTTCGCTGATCTGGGAGCAGCGCGTGCGCTCTGCCATCGAGACTCTTCTGCCGGACGGTGAACCGACCGCCAGAAACATCGCCGAAGCCCTGCACCTGAGCACGCGCAGCCTGCAACGTCATCTGGCCGATGAGGGCTGCTGCTACGACCTGCTGCTCAATCAATGCCGCCAGAACCTGGCGTTGTTGCACATGAACGACCCGCAAAGCTCGCTGAGCGAAATCGCCTGCCTGCTGGGCTTTACCGACACCAACAGCCTGAGCCGCGCCTTCAAACGCTGGACCGGACTGACCCCTGGCCAGTATCGCAGCGGCGTGGTGCGCTGAGCGCTGAGGGGGGGGCGCACCCTCATGTCCATGCTCCGCGTGGGTATGCAGTTCTGGACGCTCCGCGTCCGATCCTAGCGTGCTTCGATCCGCGCCAGCTCAGGTAGATCCCCCGACAGCCCCAATGCCTCGCGCACGAAGAGCGCCTTGGCTTCGGGCATTCGGTTGACCATTTTCAAGCCGGTATTACGCAACCAGCGCAGTGGCAGCGGGTTAGCCTGGAACAGCCGTTCGAAGCCTTCCATTGCAGCCATCAGCGCCAGGTTGTGCGGCATGCGACGACGCTCGTAGCGACCCAGCACACGCATGTCAGACCAGCGTTCGCCGCGCACGGCAGCATGGGTCAGGACTTCTGCCAGCACGGCGGCGTCGAGAAAGCCCAGGTTCACGCCTTGCCCGGCCAGCGGGTGAATGGTGTGCGCCGCGTCGCCAATCAGGGCCAGGCCCTTGGCAACGTAACGCTTGGCGTGACGCTGACGCAGTGGCACGCATACGCGCGCATCGGCAGACAGCACCTGACCCAACCGCCCCTCGAATGCCTGTTCCAGCTCGCCGCAGAACAGATCGTCGTCCAGCGCCATCAGGCGCTCGGCTTCGGCAGGTGTGACTGACCAGACGATGGAGCACCAGTGCTCGCCTTCCCTCTCCAGCGGCAGAAAAGCCAGCGGGCCGTCATCGGTAAACCGCTGCCAGGCGGTTTGCTTGTGAGAGTCGGCGGTCTTCACGCTGGTAACGATGGCGTGATGCAGGTAATCCCATTCACGCGTCGGCGTTTCGGTCAGGCGGCGCACCGCCGAATTGGCCCCATCGGCAGCGACCACCAGAGGCGCACGCAACTGGCGACCATCCGCCAGGGTCAGCAGCCAGTCATCGCCGGAGTGACGCATCTGCTCAAGCCGCGCATTGGCCAGTAAACCGATGTCGCTGTCATGCAGGCGGTCGAGCAACGCATCCTGCACTACACGATTCTCGATGATATGACCCAGCACATCAGCGTGCACACTGGAGGCCGAGAAGTGAATCTGCCCGGTGCCGCTGCCATCCCAGACCTGCATGTGCGCATACGGGCTGATGCGTCGCGCCGCAATGCCTTCCCATACGCCCAGCCGATCAAGAATCCGCTGGCTGGCCGCCGACAAGGCGCTGACCCGCGGCTCGAAGGTGGACTGTTGATCAAAGGGCTTGACGCTCACCGGCCCACCGTCGACCACCAGCACATCAAGACCGCTGCCCTGCAACGCCAGGGCCAGGGCGCTACCGACCATTCCGGCTCCGACAATCAGCACATCTGCGCGCGTTTCCATGGTCAAACCGTTCTCGCTTGCGGCCGAAGCCCTGTGTTTAAAGTCTGTAATTCACACATCGGATCGAGTCCCCAGGCCCATGGCCTGACGGGCGAACCAGCGTTTGGCAGCCGGCAACAGGTCCAGGCCCAGCAAGCCGAGATTACGCCCGGTGGCAACTGCCGACTGAGTGCTGCCGAACAGGCGTGTAACCTTGTCGGAGAACCCCACCGTCAACTGTTGATCCTGGCGCTGGCGCTCCCGGTAGCGCTGCAGGGTAGGCAGATCACCGAGCGAGGCGTCGCTGTCGAGCAGCGTCTCGGCCAGTGCATCGGCGTCGCGCAGCGACAGATTGAAACCCTGACCGGCAATTGGATGCAGGCTGTGCGCGGCGTTACCCAGAATCACCAGATTAGAGCGCACCTGCTCCTCAGCCTCGACCAGCGCCAACGGGTAGACATGCCGCGCACCGACCTGACGCAGCGTGCCCAGACGATAGCCAAACACGCCCTGCAGTTCTTCAAGAAAACGGCGGTCATCCAGCTCGGCAAGACGCTGCGTGTCGTTGCCCGGCCGCGTCCAGACCAGCGCACAGCGGTTTTCAGGCAATGGCAACAACGCCATCGGCCCGTCATCGGTGAAACGTTCGAACGCCTGTCCGCAGTGCGCTTCGCTCGGTGTGATGTTGGCAATCAGCGCACTCTGGTCGTAGGGCCGCTGGCGCACGCCGATACCCAGCTGCTCGCGCAGGCTGGAGCGACCACCGTCGGCGAGCACGGCCAGATCACAATCCAGTTCGGTTTCATCACTCAGGCTCAGGCGATAACCATTGGCCAGCGGCTGCATGTGCCTGACCTCGGCGGGCACTCGCCAACTGACGACATCACGATCCAGCCCCGCCCACAGAGCCTGACCGAGCCATGCGTTTTCGACGACATAACCGAGCGCCGGAACGCCCTCTTCAATTGCAGACAGGCGGGTAGCGCCAAAACGGCCACGGTCCGAAACCTGAATTTGCAGGATCGGCTCGGCGCGTCGGGTTATCTGCTGCCAGAGGCCAAGACGCTCATAGATCCGCCGCGCGCCGAACGACAGCGCAGAGGAGCGCGCGTCGTAGCTGGGTTGCCAGGCTTCACCCGGCGCGAATGGCTCGATCAGCACGATCTTCCAGCCGCGTGCCTTGGCCCCGGCCTGCAGCGAAAGTGCGAGGCTTGCACCCACCAGCCCGCCGCCGACGATAGCGATATTGAAGCGGCTCATGCGACCTGTGCCCGTGCAGCCGCCATCAGCGCCTCGATCTCGGCGACGGTCTTGGGCACGCCGCCGGAGAGGATTTCACAGCCCTGCCGGGTTACAACCACGTCGTCCTCGATGCGCACACCAATACCTCGCCATTTCTTCGCGACTTCCAGGTTGTCGGGGGATATGTAAATCCCGGGTTCAACAGTCAGTGTCATGCCGACCTCCAGTACGCGCCACTCGCCACCGACCTTGTATTCGCCGACGTCGTGAACATCCATGCCCAGCCAGTGCCCGGCACGGTGCATGTAAAACATCTTATAGGCCTCGCTCTCGATCAACTGATCGACATCGCCTCGCAGCAGGCCCAGCTCAACCAGCCCGGCGGTAATCACCTTGACCGTTGCCTCGTGCGCCTGGTTCCAGTGCTTGTCGGGACCGATGGCCTCGAAGGCTGCATGCTGTGCCTTGAGCACCAGCTCATAGATGGCTTTTTGCTCGGGTGAAAACCTGCCGTTCACCGGAAAGGTGCGGGTGATGTCGCTGGCATAACAGTCGATTTCGCAGCCTGCGTCGATCAGTACCAGGTCACCGTCCCTGAGCACGGCATCGTTCTGCTGGTAATGCAGGATGCAACCGTTGCGCCCCGAGGCCACGATGGAGCCATAGGCCGGCATCTTCGAGCCGCCTTTGCGGAATTCATAATCAAGCTCGGCCTCCAGGCTGAACTCATGCAGACCCGCACGGCAGGCCTGCATGGCTCGTACGTGAGCCCGAGCAGAGATGTCTGCCGCACCGCGCATGACTTTGATTTCTGCCGCCGACTTGTAGAGACGCATATCGTGCAACAGATGGTCCAGCGCGACGAACTCCTTGGGCGGCTGGGCACCGAGGTGTGCCTTGGAGCGAATCACATTGATCCAGTCCATCAGGTGCCGATCGAACTCGGGATTGCTGCCCATCGCCGAATAGACCCGGTCACGGCCTTCGATCAAGCCCGGCAGGATTTCATCGATGTCGTTGATCGGGAATGCATCGTCTGCACCAAAATCCCGGATCGCACCTTCCTGTCCGGCGCGCAGGCCTTCCCACAGCTCGCGTTCGGGATTGCGTTCACGACAGAACAGTACGTACTCGCCATATTCACGCCCGGGGATCAGCACCACCACGGCTTCCGGTTCGGGAAAGCCGCTCAGGTATTGAAAGTCGCTGTCCTGCCGGTAGATGTGCTCGACATCGCGGTTACGAATGGCAACCGCAGCGGCTGGCAGGATGGCGATGCTGTCAGGCTCCATCTGAGCCATCAGGGCCTTGCGGCGGCGAGCGTACTCGGACTTCGGGATCTGAATCATGGGCAGCAGGCGTCCTGATGGAGGCCACCGGTCAGTGCTGTTGCCAGCACGGGCCGGTGTCGCAGTGATGGGCAATCAGTGCAGAGAAGGCTTGGGTTGCGGCGCAGACGGTTCGTTGAATTCGGTAAACAGCAGCAATGGGGCTACGCGCATGTACTCCATGACTTCCATGTAGTCGGTCTCGCCATCTTCGGATTCTTCCAGCGCGTCCTGAACCTGGGCAATCGCCGCCAGATCCTCAAGCACAGCCTTGGCCTCGGTGCCGAGCGCCTTGTCGCCAATGGCCAGACCAAAACCCGCCAGAAATCCCTGGCACCACTGGCCCAACGCACCAGCGCGCTCGGTCAGCGGCTCGTCGTCACCCGGCAGCAGCAGCACGACAGTCATGTCGTCACCGGTGAGTTCGCCCTTGACCATCTCTTGCAGGCCGACAAGCGCCGCACGGATATTGTCCTGCGGCTCGGTTTCCAGCAGCACCGAAGCATCGGCGAACCAGCCTTCGTTATCGAAACCGGCACCTGCGCAACTGCGCCCCAGCAGCAAGCCATGCAGCTCGGCGGGGGATACCTGGTGACCGCCACTGTTGAGCAGAGTGGCGAACGCTTTGTACGGAGAATTCTGAATGGGCATGGGTAGCTAGTCGCCAAACGGCGCAATGTCTAGAATGAAGGCCTTGTATCCTAGACTATCCGCGCGACAAGATCACCCGGACGGCGGTTCGAGCTTGAGCACAAGCATCGCTCCCCCTGCCATTCATCAGAAAGTATTCAGTGGAAAACAATGGAAGACACCGACCTGCAAGCGCTGATGAAACGTGTGGAGCTGCTCCTGAAGTATGCCGAGCAACTTAAAGGCCAAAACGCACTCTTATTAGCTCAGGAAAAAACCTGGCGCGAGGAACGCGCTCAACTCATTGAAAAAAACGAAATCGCCCGGCAGAAGGTCGAGTCAATGATTTCGCGCCTTAAAGCCCTGGAGCAAGACTCATGAGCAATGGCAACAGCGTTACCGTTCAGATCCTCGACAAGGAATACTCCATCATCTGCCCTCAGGAAGAGCGCACCAACCTGGTCAGTGCCGCCCGTTACCTGGACGGCAAGATGCGTGAAATCCGTAGCAGCGGCAAAGTCATCGGCGCAGACCGCATTGCCGTAATGGCTGCCCTGAACATTACTCACGATCTGCTGCACAAAGAGCATCTGCCTGATGTACAGACCAGCGGCTCGACCCGCGAACAGGTCCGGGATCTGCTCGACAAGGTCGATCTGGTGCTCGCCACAGACACGCCCGGCACACCGGACTCAACTCGGGGCTGATTATTACGGGGCATTTCTGTATACTCGCGCTGCTCCCTGGAGTGCTTGCCAGTCGGTCATGTCCCTGAGCCGATACGCACAACCACGGGGGTTGCACGTTGGGGTTGGTGTGCATGTCCGCTCGACGGAAAGCCTTAAAACCTCCTGCAATCTCCACCTTGAACTTTCGGGTTCAAGGGCTAAACCGACAGCGGTTCGTCGGGGAGTCCATATTCAGTTCGTTGCCAGCCCAGCTGTCTGGCAACGACAATCCTGCTCTGGCTTCAACCTCCTTTCCGGATCAGCCTGCATGACCTTCCGCTCATGATCAGCGCCCAATCGCTCACTCGTCCGCAATTGCGCCGCCAGCTACGCTCAGCGCGCAGGGCGCTGAGTCGCAGCCAGCAACGTGCAGCTGCACGGGACGTTTACCGGCAACTGGCGCAGCACCCTCTTTTTCGGCGTGCCCGACATGTTTCGTTGTACCTGCCGATGGATGGCGAGATCGACCCACGGCTATTGCTGCGTGAAGCACAGCGCCGTGGCAAGGCAACCTATCTGCCGGTGCTCAACGCATGGCCACGCACCCGCATGGTTTTTCAGCGCGTACGCCCCGGCGAGACATTCATCCCCAACCGTTTCCGTATCCCCGAGCCGCGCATCGTCAGGGCAAAGCAACGCCCTGTCTGGGCGCTCGACCTGATCCTGATGCCCTTGGTAGGTTTCGATGACGAAGGCGGTCGCCTGGGCATGGGCGGAGGTTTCTACGACCGCAGCCTGGCGTATCTGGCGCGCAGAACGACCTGGCGCAAACCGGTGTTACTGGGGCTGGCTCACGAGTGTCAGAAAGTCGATCGACTGGCGCAGGCCAGTTGGGATGTACCGCTGCAAGGCACGGTATCGGATAAAGGCTGGTATGTGACGCAGACACTCTGATCGTTCAGCCAACAAGGCAATCAACGATCAAAGCAGAAACAGGGCCTAATGCCTGCCGGGGACTTTTTGCTGTTGTTGAGTGATTTCGACTGGAGCGTCATCCTTGCTGGTCCACAGGCTCTGCGCATAACCGGTTGTCACGACACCCAAGCCAAACAGAATAACCAGAATCCAGAGTAAATCAGGCTTGCGTTTCATTGACTGCCCTCCTTAGGCAAATCAATACGATGTCAGCATCGGTTCTTGTAGAGGCCGTGCAACAGCGTGGAGCTTTAAAGGGCGGCATTTTGCGGTAACGTGAACCGGTACGCAAATAGTGGCGCAAGCCGATTGTCGGTTTGTCATCAAACTGTCGGTAATACTGTGAACTTTTTGTCTCTGGAGTGAGAGCAATGGCCTATTGGCTGATGAAGTCCGAGCCTGACGAATTCTCGATCAGCGACCTGCAACGACTGGGCAACGCTCGCTGGGACGGGGTCCGCAACTATCAGGCGCGTAATTTTCTGAGGACCATGACCGAGGGCGACGAATTCTTTTTCTACCATTCCAGTTGCCCGGAGCCCGGAATCGCCGGTATTGGCAAAATTGCCAAGGCCGCTTATCCAGACCCTACTGCGCTTGACCCCGAGAGCCACTATCACGACGCCAAGGCGACTGCGGATAAAAATCCGTGGAGTGCCATTGACGTCGAATATGTGGATATCTTCAAACACGTGCTGGGGCTGGGTTATCTGAAGCAACAAAGCCAGCTGGAGCAACTGCCTCTGGTACAGAAAGGCAGCCGGCTCTCGGTCATGCCGGTCACCGCCGAACAATGGGCGGCGATCCTGGCACTGCGGTGAAGAGCGTTATTGAACGATGAAGTTATTGAACAGCAAGTCTTCGACAATCGGCTTGCCTTCTTCATCGTTCATCACGCGCTGAACCTGCTTAAGTGCTTCCTGACGAATGTTTTCCTTGGCTTCGGCGCTGCTCATGGAATCCACCGACTGCTGAGTGAACAGCGACACCAGTTGATTACGGATCAATGCGTCATTACGCTTCACGGCAGCCTCGGCATCGGCACCCGTTACACGCAAGGCAATGTCAGCCTTGTAGACGCGCAGCTTAGGGCCGCCATCCAGCGCGTAATTACCCACGAACGGAGGCGTCAGCGAAACATATGCCGCCTTGGGCGCTCCCCCTTCTTCCTTGGCTTCTTCCTGCGCCATAACGGGCAATGACAAGGCCAGCAACATCAGAATCCACGCTTTCACAGTCCACTCCTTAATCCGGTTTGCCACGTAGCTTACAGCTTATGTGTGCTTATCAGGCAGGGCCATGCTTGTTGACCCGGGAACCCGCTTAACTGACTTTATCGGCCATTACCGAAAAAGGAATAGCCCGATGAAAGCCCTGTTATGCAAAGCCTTCGGTCCTGCCAGCACACTGGCGCTCGAAGACGTCCCCGGCCCCGCGTTCAAAAAGAACGAAATCCTTCTCGACGTGCACGCCGCCGGGGTCAACTTTCCCGACACGTTGATCATCGAGGGCAAGTACCAGTTCAAGCCGCCCTTCCCGTTCTCACCGGGTGGCGAGGCCGCAGGCGTGATAGCGGCCGTAGGTGAAAACGTCAGCCACCTGAAAGCTGGCGACCGCGTCATGGCACTCACCGGCTGGGGCAGTTTTGCCGAGCAGGTCGCCGTTCCCCACTACAACGTACTTCCAATTCCGCAGGGCATGGACTTCACCACTGCCGCCGCATTCAGCATGACCTACGGGACCTCGATGCACGCCCTTAAACAACGCGGCCACCTGCAACCCGGCGAAACCCTGCTGGTGCTGGGCGCATCCGGCGGCGTCGGCCTGGCCGCCGTGGAGATCGGCAAAGCCCTCGGCGCCCGCGTCATCGCCGCCGCCAGCAGCGCAGAAAAACTCGAAGTGGCCAGAAACGCAGGTGCAGACGAGCTGATCAACTACAGCGAAACCAGCCTCAAGGACGAAGTCAAACGCCTCACCCACGGCAACGGCGCCGACGTGATCTACGACCCGGTCGGCGGCGACCTGTTCGACCAGGCCATCCGCACCATCGCCTGGAACGGCCGCCTGCTGGTCGTCGGCTTCGCCAGCGGCCGCATCCCCGACCTGCCCGTCAACCTGACCTTGCTCAAGGGCGCTTCGGTGGTTGGCGTGTTCTGGGGCTCGTTTGCGCAAAGACAACCGCAGGACAATGCTGCGAACTTCAAGCAGTTGTTTGCCTGGTTTGAAGAAGGGAAATTGAAGCCGCTGGTGTCGACGGTTTATCCGCTGGAACGGGCCGGGGAGGCGATTGATTTGTTGGGTGGGCGCAGGGCTGTGGGGAAGGTGGTTATCGTCACGCCAACAAAACCATCCAACTAACCAAAAACCAAGCGACACAATACATATATGTCATTAATACTATCGAAATCGCGATCACCGACGTCTCGAATGCGATCAGCGCTCACGGGGCGTTCGACATGAGTCAGCTTGAAGCGATTCAAATATGAGCGCGACTCACTAACCGCTCACCCACAGTGCCGAGGCCAACGCATTAATGCTTTGGTCCCGGCACTTCGCTGATACCCCTTCCTACAAAGCGTTCCTCACATTCTCTGGCAAATAATCCACGTACTTGCGCATCGGATTTTTTTGGCATTGAGCGATGACGCCCGGTGTCGCCTCTAGCAGCTCAAGAACCAGAGCCTCACGCTCGTCCAAGGTGAGAAACTGCTCTATGACCGGACTGCTCGACAAGTACAATTCTGTCCGCATTAGCGCATCCGGCTTGACATCCTTGCGCCATCTGCGCCCCTCGACCATTTCCGTATTCAACTGCCAGCACCACACCTGCTTCAGCTCGACATTGGATGCCAGCGGCGGGTTGGTATGTGGCCGCCCCGTGAAATTGAACGTGACCGTAACGGCTTCGCCCTCGGGGTGAGAGGCCGGCGGCTCCCAAGGTTCGAAGACCCACTGTTCAACAGCACTTCGGGTCAGACTGATGAACCTCGGATCGGGTGCCCCGAGCACTTCGAGGAAGCGCACGCCTCCATCGGCCTGAATGAAAACCCTGACGCTGATACTCTTTTTTGCGGAGGAACGAAGCATTGATGTCGGATAGCCCGGCTCAGGCGTATACAACGGCACCGGATACGACGGCAACGCCTGTGCTACCCCCGCCCAAAGCAACCCTGTAAACATCATGCACCCCAGCACACGGCTCATTCGCGGCCCTCCACTTGCTCGGCCAAGCCGACCATCAACGCCTTGATGGGCGTCGGCAGATAGTCGCCGTACAGACGATCGGGATTGCTTCGGCAATTGCTGACTATCATCGGTATTGCGGCACCCAGCTGCACAAGCAAGACCTGGCGTTGGGGCTCGCTACGCAGGTGGGCAACATGGCTGCCGAACAGCGCCTGCCCGGTGTACCAGAACACGTCGACTTTGCTCAGCGGCTCTTTGGGGTAGTCCTGGCGGGCGGATTTCACTTCTTCGTTGAGGTAGCCGCAACGGATGTTGCCGAGGCCGACGTTGACTTCGGTGTTGAAGCGCCGATAGCCGTGGGAGCCGAAAATCACCGGGACGGTGATTGTGGCCAGCGGTGGCGCGCCGACGGTGCCGATCCAGGGTTTATAGCGCCATTGGCGCAGTGCTTCCTCCGCTGCTGCGGCGAGCTGCGGATGGCCGCTCTCGACGGCTCTGACTTCGCGGACCTGCCCGTCGGACTTTATCCACAGCTGTGCCCGGACCTTGCCTGCATAGCGAGTCTTGACCAGTTCAGGAGGAAACACTGGTGTGGGCGTGTACACCGGCACCAGAAATGACTCCGCCGCGCCAATGGGCGGGGCCAGTGCGACGGCAATCATGAAGGCGGAAATTCTCATTGTTATATGGGCTCATCGTCTTGGTGCGCCCCGTTGGCGCAATGAAAACGATGGTAAAAGGCTGCCGGCAGGTCCGTAAGCACACGACTTCCGGTAGACCTGTAGGAGCAATCCCAAACGTTTGAAACACATACAAACGTTCGGCAAATGTTCATAAAACAACAGAAAAACGTCCGTATCTCCTACAAAAAATCAGCCCAGAGGCACTGCTTTTTTCTGTAATGAAAATGTAATATTCGCATTCGCAAAAAAAAACAATAATCAGGAGCTTCTCCATGTTCGGGTTTTTCCGCCCCGCCAGGCATCAGGCACCCCTTTCCGAAGAAAAGGTCGACAGCACTTATCGGCGTCTACGCTGGCAAATCTTCGCAGGCATCTTTATCGGCTATGCCGGTTACTACCTGCTGCGCAAGAATTTCTCGCTGGCGATGCCGTATCTGATCGACGAAGGCTATACGCGTGGCCAACTGGGCGTTGCGATGTCGGCCATTGCGATTGCCTATGGCTTGTCGAAATTCCTTATGGGGATCGTTTCGGACCGCTCCAACCCGCGTTACTTCCTGCCGTTCGGCCTGCTGGTTTCTGCCGGGATCATGTTCATCTTCGGCTTCGCGCCCTGGGCGACGTCCAGCGTCACGATCATGTTCGTCCTGCTGTTCATCAATGGCTGGGCGCAGGGCATGGGCTGGCCGCCAAGCGGGCGCACGATGGTCCATTGGTGGTCGCAGAAAGAGCGCGGCGGCGTGGTGTCGGTTTGGAACGTGGCGCACAACGTCGGCGGCGGCCTGATCGGCCCGCTGTTCCTGCTCGGCATGGGCTGGACCAACGACTGGCATGCGGCGTTCTACGTGCCGGCGGCGGTTGCGTTGCTGGTCGCGGTGTTTGCCTTCGCGACCATGCGTGACACCCCGCAATCGGTCGGCCTGCCGCCTATCGAGCACTACAAGAACGATTACCCGGAAGGCTACGATGCCAGCCACGAAGAGGAATTCAGTGCCCGAGAGATCTTCGTCAAGTACGTGCTGCGCAATAAATTTCTGTGGTACATCGCGATGGCCAACGTATTCGTTTATCTGCTGCGCTATGGCGTACTGGACTGGGCACCGACTTATCTGAAAGAAGCCAAGCACTTCACGGTCGACAAGACCTCATGGGCCTATTTTCTGTATGAGTGGGCAGGCATTCCGGGCACATTGCTGTGCGGCTGGATGTCGGACAAGATCTTCAAGGGCAATCGCGGCCTGACCGGCATGGTGTTCATGTTCCTGGTGACCATCGCCACGCTGGTGTACTGGCTGAATCCTGAAGGCAACCCGACCGTCGACATGATCGCGCTGGTGTCCATCGGCTTTCTGATCTACGGCCCGGTCATGCTGATCGGCCTGCAGGCGCTGGAACTGGCGCCGAAGAAGGCAGCGGGCACAGCAGCGGGCTTTACCGGGCTGTTCGGCTATCTGGGCGGGTCGGTCGCGGCCAGCGCGGCGATGGGCTACACGGTCGACCACTTTGGCTGGGATGGCGGCTTCGTGCTGCTGATCGGCGCGTGCATTCTGGCGATGGTGTTCCTTGCACCGACGCTGCGGCACAAACAGGTCGCCAGCACGTCCCGCGACAGCAAAGGCTGATCAGGCAGTCTCCGACTTGCAGCGCTTAAGCCGCGCCTCCAGATTCAGGTCTGGCATGGCGTGGCTGCGCAGGGCCCTGGCGGTCTGTTCTACGTAATCGCGGGTGGTTCCATAGCGTCCACTGGCGCTGGCCAGCACCTGACTCAGCACGCTGTCCGGCAGGTTGCCCGCATAGCTGGGCAAATGCCGCTCCAGCACGAAGCCCAGCGCCTGTACTTTTCTGCCGTCTTCAAGACGGCAGTTGAGCCAGTGAGGACGATACGAGGGATAGGGCATTTCGCGCTCCCACAATGCGAGTAGCGACTTCTCCAGACACTCATCAGGCAACCGATAGGCGAAGCCGGTACATGAGCCGCCGCGATCCAGCCCGAACACCAGACCCGGCACTTCCGGCGTACCGCGATGTTCGTGCGACCACAGGTAAAGCCCGCGGTGATAACCGTGCACTCGACCGCGCTGGCTCTCTACGGCGGTGCACTCGGGACGCCAGATCAGCGATCCATAAGCGAACAGCCAGACCGGACCGCCTTTATGAAGGCGCATGGTGGCGTTCATGGATGCGAGCAGTTGCTCGCGGGTAAGCTGCGGACCCAGATCGATAACGGGCGGGTACGTCAGGCCAAGGCCGTCATGCACCGCAGCGGCCAACTCGTTGATTGGATTCTCCATTTGCCTCCCTGACAGTCTGACTGTCAGTCTTTACCGAGCCCCGCTGACTCGCTCGTGGATGAGCGGCATCAGGGTGTCGTGGTTCGGTTGTTGCCACAGACCACAGGCCTGTCTTTACAAAAAATTGCCTGGCGAACGGCTGACATCGCCATCAGCGATAAGCAGGTAAAGCAATTTACACTCCAGTCAGGTCGCCGTCAGTCCGGCATTATGGACGCGGCGCGTAGGCGAACACGTCTGCGCGCATCTGATGAGCATCCATCCCGGCGCTGACAAGCGCGTCCAGTGTTCCGTAGATCATCGCAGGCGAGCCGCTGGCGTACACATGAACCGCCGACAGATCCGCAATGTCCTCGCAAACCGCCTCGTGCAGCAAACCACAGCGCCCTTCCCAGCCACACAGATCGCTGACGACCTTGTGCAGGAACAGATTCGGCAGTGTCGACCACTCGTCCCAGTGGCTGACCTGATAAAAATCTTCCGGGCGACGGACGCCCCAGTACAGATGAACAGGGTGGCTGAAGCCTGTGGAACGACAGTGTTCGATCAAGCTGTTCATCTGCGCCATGCCAGTACCGGCAGCGATCAGAACCAGTGGCCCGTCCGACAACTCGGCAAGGTGGGTATCACCGAACGGCAGCTCGACCCGCGCCATGCGGTTGCGCTGCAACTGCTCGATCAGACTGCGCGCACTGTCCTCACGTACCAGCACATGCAGCTCAAGATCACGACCGCTGTGCGGCGCCGACGCGATGGAGAATGCCGACTTCTCGCCGCTCTCCCGTTCGATCATCAGGTACTGCCCGGCGTGGTAGCGCGGCGGCTTGCCTGCCGGAGCACGCAAGCCTACCCGCCAGACATCACCACCGACCTCGACGCACTCGCTCAACTGACAGGCAAAACTGCGAACCGGCAATTCACCTTTGGCCAGCACACCATCCCAAAGCACGATGCAATCTTCCAACGGCTCTGCTACACACGTATGAATCTCGCCGTGATCAAGCGTCTGACCTGCCTGTTTTACACACCCCTCGACCAGCAATGCCGCGCAGACATGACAATTGCCGTTGCGACAGCTCTGCGGGCATTCGTACCCCAGGCGCTGTGCGGCATCGAGAATCCGCTCGCCCGGCAGGGTTTCCAGCACCGCACCGGACGGCTGCAAGGTTACGCGCATCAATCTATTCCCAACTGATTCCAGATCTCGTCCACCCGGCGTATGGTGGCTTCGTCCTTGACGATAGCCCTGCCCCACTCACGCGTGGTCTCGCCTGGCCATTTGTTAGTGGCATCCAGACCCATTTTCGATCCCAATCCGGACACTGGAGAGGCGAAATCGAGGTAATCGATGGGCGTGTTGTCGATCATGACCGTGTCGCGCTTGGGGTCCATGCGTGTGGTGATAGCCCAGATCACGTCGTTCCAGTCACGCGCATTGATGTCGTCGTCGGTGACGATCACGAACTTGGTGTACATGAACTGCCGCAGAAACGACCAGACCCCCAGCATCACACGCTTGGCGTGACCGGGGTATTGTTTCTTGATGGTCACGACCGCCATGCGGTACGAACAGCCTTCGGGCGGCAGATAGAAATCGACGATTTCCGGGAACTGCTTCTGCAGAATCGGCACGAACACTTCGTTCAGTGCGACGCCCAGGATGGCGGGCTCATCCGGTGGACGCCCGGTGTAGGTACTGTGGTAGATCGGTTTGATCCGGTGCGTGATGCGCTCGACGGTCAACACCGGGAAGCTGTCGACTTCGTTGTAGTAGCCGGTATGGTCGCCGTAGGGGCCTTCATCGGCCATCTCGCCCGGATGAATCACGCCCTCAAGCACAATCTCGGCGCTGGCTGGCACCTGCAGGTTGCTGCCACGGCACTTGATCAGCTCGGTACGCGACCCACGCAGCAACCCGGCGAAAGCATATTCGGACAGGCTGTCCGGTACCGGCGTCACGGCACCGAGGATAGTCGCGGGGTCGGCACCCAGCGCCACGGCAACCGGATAAGGCTCGCCGGGATGCTTGGCACACCATTCGCGAAAGTCCAGCGCACCGCCGCGATGACTGAGCCAGCGCATGATGATCTTGTTGCGGCCAATCACCTGCTGACGATAGATACCAAGGTTCTGGCGCTCTTTATTCGGGCCTTTGGTAACGGTCAGCCCCCAGGTGATCAGCGGTGCGACATCGCCCGGCCAGCAGGTCTGCACGGGCAGCATGCCGAGGTCGACATCGTCACCTTCAATGACGATCTCCTGGCACGGCGCATCCTTGACCACCTTGGGGGCCATGGCGATGACTTTGCGGAAGATGGGCAGCTTGGACCAGGCATCTTTCAAGCCCTTGGGCGGCTCGGGCTCTTTCAGGAAGGCCAGCAGCTTACCGATCTCGCGCAGCTCACTGACAGCTTCCGCGCCCATGCCCATGGCCACGCGCTCGGGTGTGCCGAACAGGTTGCCCAATACCGGGATATCAAAGCCGACCGGTTTTTCGAACAGCAGAGCCGGCCCCTTGGCACGCAGGGTACGGTCGCAGATTTCAGTCATTTCCAGCACAGGCGAGATCGGCATCTGGATGCGTTTCAACTCTCCGCGCTGCTCAAGCTGCTGCACGAAATCCCTAAGATCTTTGAATTTCATTAACCCGGCCATTTATCCAATAGACGCACATCGTACCTGCTCCAGCCCGCCAAGGCAGCTAATCGGCGATGCGCAGGCAAAAAAAATGGTGCCCCGAAAGGCACCATTTTTTGTTTCAGCCTGCCAGTTACTTGCGCTTCATGGACAGGAAGAACTCGTCATTGGTCTTGGTCTGCTTGAGCTTGTCGATCAGGAACTCGATAGCCGCGACTTCGTCCATCGGGTGCAGCAGCTTGCGCAGGATCCACATGCGCTGCAGCTCGTCATCAGCGGTCAACAGCTCTTCGCGGCGTGTGCCGGAACGGTTGATGTTGATGGCCGGGAACACACGCTTCTCTGCGATCTTGCGATCCAGAGGCAGCTCCATGTTGCCAGTACCCTTGAACTCTTCGTAGATGACTTCATCCATCTTCGAACCGGTTTCAACCAGTGCGGTGGCGATGATGGTCAGCGAGCCGCCTTCTTCGATGTTCCGCGCGGCACCGAAGAAACGCTTTGGCTTCTCGAGTGCATGGGCATCGACACCACCGGTCAGCACTTTGCCGGAGCTCGGGATGACAGTGTTGTAGGCACGCGCCAGACGGGTGATGGAGTCGAGCAGGATGACTACGTCTTTCTTGTGCTCGACCAGCCGCTTGGCCTTCTCGATCACCATCTCGGCAACCTGTACGTGACGGGTTGGCGGTTCGTCGAACGTCGAGGCAACCACTTCGCCGCGCACGGTACGCTGCATTTCGGTTACTTCTTCCGGACGCTCATCGATCAGCAGAACGATCAGATGCACTTCCGGATTGTTGCGCGTGATGTTCGACGCGATGTTCTGCAGCATGATGGTCTTGCCCGCCTTTGGCGGCGCAACGATCAGACCACGCTGACCTTTACCGATCGGTGCACACAGATCGATCACACGACCGGTCAGGTCTTCGGTGGAACCGTTACCGGCCTCCATCTTCATGCGAATCGTCGGGAACAGCGGCGTCAGGTTTTCGAACAGAATCTTGTTCTTGGCGTTTTCCGGACGGTCGTAGTTGATCGTGTCGACCTTGAGCAGAGCGAAATAACGCTCGCCTTCCTTCGGTGGACGGATCTTGCCAACGATGGTGTCGCCGGTACGCAGGTTGAAACGGCGGATCTGGCTGGGGGAGACATAGATGTCATCCGGGCCGGCCAGGTAGGAAGCGTCTGCAGAGCGCAGGAAACCGAAGCCGTCCTGGAGAATCTCCAGCACGCCATCACCGGATATTTCCTCGCCACTTTTGGCGTGCCGTTTAAGCAGGGAAAAAATGACGTCCTGCTTGCGCGAACGGGCCATATTTTCTATGCCAGCCTGTTCGGCCATTTCGAGCAATTCGGTAATCGGCTTTTGCTTGAGTTCAGTCAGGTTCATATGGGGAATGACGTAATCATGTATGGAGGGGGAAATTAAGCTTTTGGCTTAATGAGGCCGCGCCGCAGAGAAGGCGACAGGATCGCGTACTAAATCGAAAGGAGAGCGTCGGCGACGGCTAGCAGGGGGCAACGGAGAAGCCGTTGCGGGGCCGAATGTACCACCTGATTTTCCAGGCGTCTAGTGCACCAGCCGAAAAAAACCCCGCTATTTGCGGGGCTTTGAAACGCCTCAGATATTGGCGTCGAGAAACGCAGCCAGCTGCGACTTCGACAGAGCGCCGACTTTGGTCGCTTCAACATTGCCGTTCTTGAACAGCATCAGCGTAGGGATACCGCGCACGCCATGCTTGGCCGGGGTGTCCTGATTTTCATCGATGTTAAGTTTTGCAACAGTCAGCTTGCCTTGGTAAGTGGTAGCGATTTCATCCAGTACCGGGGCAATCATCTTGCAGGGGCCACACCACTCAGCCCAGTAGTCAACCAGCACGGCACCATCAGCCTTGAGAACTTCGGCTTCAAATGTGGCGTCGGTGACGTGTTTGATCAGGTCTTTGCTCATGGAAGTCTCCGAGGTCATAGGCTAAAACGACGCCCATCATAGCGGGCTGCAAGTCATTCAGGAAGCGAAGGTTCATTGAGTCTGGCTATGATGATGCATGACTGGAGTTATGGCACGCGCTCAACCGGAAGGCGAAACGAACACGATACCGGTACGAAGCGCTGCACCACGGATGTGGTCCTGCATGGCCTTTTGCGCAGGCCCCGACGCATGCCGTGCCAGCGCACGGAGGATCTTGCGGTGCTCCTGCCAGGTTTCCATGACCCTTGCTGCACGTATGAACGGCATTTTCTGGCTCTCGAGGAAGATGTCGGCACCTGCGGTCACGATTCCCAGCATGGCCTGATTGCCACTGGCGATCAGGATGTGCCGGTGAAACTCGAAATCCAGCCGGGCCGCAGCCTCGAAGTCACCGGCACGCAACTCCAGACGCATCGCTTCGACATTGTCTTCAAGCACATCCCGTTCGTCAGCGGTGAGGGTGACGGCTGCCAGGCCAGCGGCGAAGCCTTCCAGGGCATATCGCAGCTGGAAAGTGTCAGCCGGTGAAACCTGAGCCTCAAAAGGCCAGGAAAAACCATTCGTGCGCTGTTCTGGTTCAGAAACAGACTGCACAAATACGCCTTTGCCCGGCTGGACGCTAACCACCCCCAGTGCGCTGAGCGATGACAAAGCCTCACGCAAAGACGCCCGACTGACGCCCAGCAGGACGGCCAGATCACGCTGCGACGGCAGGCTTTCTCCAGGCTTGTAACCTTGCTCGGCAATCAACTTGCGAATGGCCCTGAGGGCTGATTCGGGTACGGCGAGTGAAGTGTGCGGCATCACTGTTCAGGCCAGTCAGTCCAGTAAAAACCCCTTTTATCCCCATACCGAAGATTCGGCAAGCGACGCCCAGCACTGGGGCGGCGGGGCTTCAAAGCGCGCCAAAGCAGGGCGCGCCGCTCTTCGACTGGTCAGACCAGTAAGACCATAAACGTCCTGCAAACCTTGAGTTATGGCACGTGATAGCCGGATGGCATGCGCTGTGCACTGGAGACAGGCCAACATCCCACGTTTCGCCCGGAGACTTCATATGACCAAGCGTTACAGCGCCCTGCTTACTGCATTGTTTGCCAGTCTGATGCTGAGCCAGACACCCGCCCACGCCAACGGCCTGGACGACGTTGTAGCGCGCGGCACCCTGAAGGTTGCCGTACCGCAGGACTTCCCTCCATTCGGCTCGGTCGGCCCGGACATGAAACCTCGCGGACTGGACATCGACACCGCACAACTGCTGGCCGACAGGCTGAAGGTCAAGCTGGAACTGACGCCGGTCAATAGCACTAACCGCATCCCGTTCCTGACCACCGGCAAGGTTGATCTGGTGATCTCCAGCCTGGGCAAGAACCCGGATCGCGAAAAAGTCATCGACTTCTCCCGCGCTTATGCTCCGTTCTACCTCGCGGTATTCGGTCCGCCTGAGTCTCCGGTCAAGGACATCGCCGACCTGAAGGGTAAGACCATCAGTGTCACCCGTGGCGCCATCGAGGACATCGAGCTGTCGAAAGTTGCACCGGAAGGCGCAACCATCAAGCGCTTCGAAGACAACAACTCCACCATCGCCGCCTACCTGGCCGGGCAGACTGACCTGATCGCCAGCGGTAACGTGGTGATGGTCGCCATCAGCGAGCGCAACCCCAAGCGCATTCCGGCGCTGAAAGTGAAGCTCAAGGACTCTCCAGTCTATGTCGGCGTGAACAAAGGCCAGCCGGAGCTGCTGGGCAAGGTGGACGAAATCCTGAACGCCGCCAAGGCTGACGGATCGCTGGAAAAAGCGTCCCAGACCTGGCTGAAGCAACCGCTGCCCGCCGATCTCTGATCACCGCTTTCCGGTCACAGGATTCACCAATGGCTTATCACTTCGACTTTACACCGGTCCTGCAGAGCATCGATCTGCTGTTGCGCGGGGCTTTGTTCACGCTGGAACTGACTGCCATTGGCACCCTGCTGGGCGTCAGCCTCGGTATTGTCGGTGCCGTTGTAAGGGCCTGGAAGATCCAGCCCTTTGCAACGATATTCGCGATCTATGTCGAGCTGATCCGTAACACGCCGTTTCTGGTCCAGCTGTTCTTCATTTTTTTCGGGCTTCCGTCGCTGGGCGTGCAGATCTCGGAATGGCAGGCGGCGGTGCTGGCGATGGTTATCAACCTGGGTGCGTACTCGACCGAAATCGTGCGAGCGGGCATTCAGGCGATCCCCAAGGGGCAGCTCGAAGCGTCGGCAGCCCTGGCGATGAATCGTTATGAAGCGTTTCGCTACGTCGTCCTGATTCCAGCGCTGAGCAAGGTCTGGCCGGCGCTGAGCAGCCAGATCATCATCGTCATGCTGGGCTCGGCGGTTTGCTCGCAGATTGCCACCGAGGAGTTGAGCTTCTTTGCCAACTTCATCCAGTCACGCAACTTCCGCTCGTTTGAAACCTACATCGTGACGACGCTGATCTATCTGGCCATGGCCCTGCTGATCCGGCAACTGCTGGCCTGGATCGGGCGTCGCTACATATCGAGGAACAGCTGATGGATTTCACCCTCTGGGACATCCTGCGCAATCTGCTGATCGGCCTGCAATGGACCGTAGCCTTGTCACTGGTGGCCTTTATCGGCGGTGGCCTGATCGGTTTGCTGGTGATGGGCATGCGCACCTCGGAAAAATCCGGCCCGCGTGTGACCGCCAAACTCTATATAGAGCTGTTTCAAGGTACGCCATTGCTGATGCAGCTCTTTCTGGTGTTCTTCGGTGTCGCTCTGATGGGCATGAACATCTCGCCCTGGGCCGCGGCGGCACTGGCCTTGACGCTGTTTACCAGCGCCTACCTTGCCGAAATCTGGCGTGGCTGCGTGGAATCGATTTCCAAGGGCCAGTGGGAAGCGTCGGCCAGCCTGGCGATGACCCCGTTTGAGCAGATGCGCTACGTGATATTGCCTCAGGCCCTGCGTATCGCGGTTGCGCCAACAGTCGGCTTTTCCGTACAGGTGGTCAAAGGCACCGCTGTGACCTCGATCATCGGCTTTACCGAACTGACCAAGACCGGCAGCATGCTGGCCAATGCCACGTTCGAACCTTTCATGGTCTATGGCTTCGTTGCTCTGGGCTACTTCATCCTGTGCTACCCCTTGTCGCTGTGCGCGCGCCATCTGGAAAGGAGACTGCATGCCTCTGCTTAGAATTTCCGCCCTGCATAAATACTATGGCGATCATCACGTCCTGAAGGGCATCGACTTGTCGGTCGAGGAAGGTCAGGTAGTGGCGATCATTGGTCGCAGCGGCTCGGGCAAGAGCACCCTGCTGCGCACGCTCAACGGTCTGGAGTCGATCAACGATGGCGTGATCGAAGTCGACGGCGAGTATCTCGATGCCGCACGAGCCGACCTGCGCACCCTGCGGCAGAAGGTCGGCATGGTGTTTCAGCAGTTCAACCTGTTCCCGCACCTGAGCGTGGGTGAGAACGTGATGCTCGCGCCGCAGATCGTACAAAAGGTCCCCAAGGCCGAAGCCGCAAGGCTGGCAAAAAAGATGCTAGCGCGCGTGGGGCTGGGCGAGAAGTTCGATGCTTTCCCGGATCGCCTGTCCGGTGGCCAGCAGCAACGCGTGGCGATTGCTCGCGCACTGGCCATGTCACCCAAGGTTTTGCTCTGCGACGAAATTACTTCGGCGCTGGACCCGGAGCTGGTTAATGAAGTGCTCAGCGTTGTGCGCCAGCTGGCCGCCGACGGCATGACTCTGATCATGGTGACTCACGAAATGCGCTTCGCCCGTGAAGTGGGCGACAAGCTGGTGTTCATGCATCAGGGCAAGGTGCATGAAGTCGGCGACCCGAAAGTACTGTTCGCCAACCCGAAAACCCCGGAACTGGCGAACTTCATTGGCACCGTAGAACACGCGTGACAAGACCGGACGCAAAGCGTCCTGAACTGCATGCGACGCGGAGCGTCGCACGATAGTTGGGTCATCGTTCCTCCAGTGTTGGAACGCAGTGTTGGACGCCCCTGTGGAAGAGGACCGGGCGACGCTTCGCTTGTGTGGGAGCGGACTTGTCCGCGAAGGGGCCGGTACATTTCGCGAATATGTATCGCCTGAAACACCGTCTTCGCGAACAAGTTCGCTCCCACGTCCTTCGGCCAGAAGCCTGTAAGCTCAATTCTCCGGACTGTGTATAACGCCGAGCACTCCAACGCGGGAACGCAAAGCATCGGCACGGCAGTGAAAGAGCTATCACGTCGATCTGATAGCCATGCGCCACGTCACAAGAGTAATACCGGGTATTTCCGGTGCCTGAACAGCTTCGCGTTGGCGGCAAGCATGGATCGTGGCACGATGGTCCGGTTATCGAACCGGATTTCCTGACCATGCCGCACTCAACACCCAAGAATTTTTCACTGATCGCCGCCATCGACCTGGGCTCCAACAGCTTTCATATGGTTGTGGCAAAAGCCAATCAGGGCGAAATTCGCATTCTTGAGCGCCTGGGCGAGAAGGTGCAGTTGGCCGCTGGCATCGATGAAGAGCGCCAGTTGACCGAAGAATCCATGCAGCGCGGTCTCGACTGCCTGAAACGCTTTGCCCAGTTGATCAATGGTCTGCCGCTGGGTGCCGTGCGTATCGTCGGCACCAATGCCCTACGCGAGGCCCGCAACCGCAACGACTTCATTCACCGCGCAGAAGAAATTCTCGGCCATCCGGTGGAAGTCATCTCTGGCCGGGAAGAGGCGCGCCTCATTTACCTGGGCGTCTCCCACACGCTGGCCGACACCCCAGGCAAGCGCCTGGTGGCCGACATCGGCGGCGGCAGTACCGAATTCATTATCGGTCAGCGCTTCGAGCCGCTGCTGCGTGAAAGCCTGCAGATGGGCTGCGTGAGTTTTACTCAGCGCTACTTCCGCGACGGCAAGGTGACACCGGCCCGTTACGCGCAGGCCTACACCGCTGCCCGCCTGGAAATAATGAGCATCGAGCATGCACTGCATCGCCTGAAGTGGGATGAAGCGATTGGCTCTTCAGGTACCATCCGCGCTATCGGCCTGGCACTTAAGGCCAATGGTTATGGCGCCGGCGAGGTCAATGCCGAAGGGCTGGCCTGGCTCAAGCGCAAGCTGTTCAAGCTGGGCGATGTCGAAAAGATCGACTTCGACGGCATCAAGCCTGACCGTCGCGCTATTTTCCCCGCAGGCCTGGCGATTCTGGAAGCCATCTTCGATGCTCTTGAACTCAAGCGCATGGATCACTGCGAAGGCGCGCTGCGTGAAGGCGTGCTCTACGACCTGATGGGCCGCCACCATCACGAAGACGTGCGCGAGCGCACGCTCAGCTCGCTGATGGAGCGTTACCACGTCGATCTGGAACAGGCTGCACGCGTCGAAGCCAAGGCGCTGCATGCGCTGGAGCAGGTTGCCGATAGCTGGGAACTGCAGCATGAAAGCTATGCCGAACTGCTCAGTTGGGCGGCCAAGGTGCATGAGATCGGCCTGGACATCGCCCACTATCACTATCACAAGCACGGCGCGTACCTGATCGAGCATTCGGACCTTGCCGGTTTCTCACGCGAAGACCAGCAAATGCTCGCACTGTTGGTGCGCGGTCATCGCCGCAATATTCCCAAGGACAAGTTCGCCGATTTTGGCGCTGAAGGCATCAAGCTGATTCGCCTGTGCGTGTTGTTGCGCTTTGCGATTCTGTTCCACCACATCCGCGGCACCCAAGAGATGCCGCGCGTAGTGCTGCGTGCCGACGGTCCGAACCTGGACGCCGAGTTCCCGAAAGGCTGGCTGGAAAACAACCAGCTGACTCAGGCCGACTTCGCGCTGGAAGCGGAGTGGCTGACCCGAGTCGGCATCGTCTTCAGCGTACGCTGAGGACCGGGTTGCTCAGGCGCTCCAGCAGGGTCGCCTGAGCGCTTCGAGCGTTCTGGTTGCCAGTCGGCATGCTGCGCACGTAACGCCCGTCCGACTGCAGCAGCCAGCTGTGGGTGTTGTCGGTCAGGTAGCTTTCCAGCTCCTTCTTCACACGCAGAATCAACTTTTTGCCCTCGACCGGGAAGCAGGTCTCGACGCGCTTGTCGAGGTTGCGCTCCATCCAGTCGGCACTCGACAGGAACATCTGCTCGTCGCCGCCATTGAGGAAGTAGAACACCCGTGTGTGCTCCAGGAAGCGGCCGATGATCGAGCGCACGTGGATATTGTGCGAGACCCCCGCAATTCCCGGACGCAGGCAGCACATGCCGCGCACCACCAGATCGATACGCACGCCGGACTGGCTGGCCTTGTACAACGCACGGATGATCTTCGGATCGGTCAGCGAGTTGAACTTGGCGATGATATGCGCAGGCTTGCCATCGAGTGCGAATTGCGTTTCGCGGGCAATCATGTCGAGCATGCCCTTCTTGAGCGTGAACGGCGCATGCAGCAGCTTCTTCATGCGCAACGTCTTGCCCATGCCGATCAGCTGACTGAACAGCTTGCCGACGTCTTCGCACAATGCGTCATCGGAGGTCAGCAGGCTGTAGTCGGTATACAGACGCGCATTGCCGGCATGATAGTTACCGGTCCCGAGGTGCGCGTAGCGGACGATTTCACCCGCTTCGCGACGCAGAATCAGCATCATCTTGGCGTGGGTCTTGAAGCCGACCACACCGTAGATCACTACCGCACCCGCGGCCTGAAGACGGCTGGCCAGTTGCAGGTTGGACTCTTCGTCAAAACGGGCACGCAATTCGATCACTGCAGTGACTTCCTTGCCGTTACGTGCAGCATCGACCAGCGCGTCGACGATTTCCGAGTTCGCACCGCTACGGTACAGCGTCTGGCGCACGGCCAGAACGTGCGGGTCCTTTGCAGCCTGACGCAGCAGGTCGACCACTGGCGTAAACGACTCGAAAGGGTGCAGCAACAGGATGTCCTGCTTGCTGACCACGCTGAAAACGTTTTCGCTGTTCTGCAGCAGCTTGGGAATGGCTGGCGTGAATGGCGGGTATTGCAATTCCGGGTGGCTGTCCAGGCCGGTAATGCTGAATAGGCGCGTCAGGTTGACCGGCCCATTGACCTGATACAGCTCGGACTCGTTCAGGTTGAACTGCTTGAGCAGGTAGTCCGACAGGTGTTTAGGGCAGGTATCGGCCACTTCCAGGCGCACCGCATCGCCGTAACGACGCGAGAACAACTCGCCACGCAGGGCGCGCGCCAGGTCTTCCACGTCTTCCGAGTCCAGCGCCAGATCGGCGTTTCGAGTCAGGCGGAACTGATAGCAGCCCTTGACCTTCATGCCCTGAAACAGATCGTCGGCGTGGGCGTGGATCATCGACGACAGAAACACGAAGTTGTCGCCAGGCCCGCAGACCTCTTCCGGCACCTTGATGACACGCGGCAGCAAACGCGGTGCCGGGATGATCGCAAGGCCCGAATCGCGACCGAAGGCATCGATGCCTTCGAGTTCGACGATGAAGTTTAGGCTCTTGTTGACCAGCAACGGGAACGGGTGCGTCGGGTCAAGACCGATCGGAGTGATGATCGGCGCGATCTCGTCACGGAAGTAGCGCCGTACCCAGGCCTTGAGCTTGGCCGTCCAGTGCCGACGGCGAATGAAGCGGACCTGATGCTTTTCCAGCTCCGGGAGCAAAATGTCGTTAAGGATCGCGTACTGACGATCAACATGGCCATGCACCAGCTCGCTGATTCTGGCCAGCGCCTGATGCGGTTGCAAACCGTCGGCACCGGCCTGCTCACGGGCAAAGGTGATCTGCTTCTTCAGGCCGGCAACACGAATCTCGAAGAACTCATCGAGGTTGCTGGAGAAGATCAGCAGAAACTTCAACCGCTCCAGCAATGGGTAGGACTCATCGAGCGCCTGTTCCAGTACCCGGATATTGAACTGCAATTGCGACAGCTCACGGTGGATATACAGGCTGCTGTCGTCCAGGTTCGGAGCGACGATAGCGGGCACCGCAGCAGCGGGTGCCTCAATGGCCGGGATTACTTCGATGTCAGGTTCAACCACGGGCGTAGCCTCCGGGACATCGACTTCAACAGCGGCTTCGATGAGTGCTTCGGTATTCATGAATGTTCCTGTGAGGCTATTGCCCCTTCAACAGTTGAGCGGCGCGGACAGCAAAGTAGGTAAGAATGCCGTCGGCACCGGCGCGTTTGAAGGCAGTGAGGGATTCGAGAATCACCCCTTCACTCAGCCAACCATTCTGGATTGCTGCCATGTGCATCGCATATTCGCCACTGACCTGATAGACAAAGGTTGGCACTTTGAATTCGTCCTTGACCCTGTACAGGATGTCCAGATAAGGCATGCCAGGCTTGACCATCACCATGTCGGCACCTTCAGCAAGATCAGCCGCCACTTCGTGCAGGGCCTCATTGCTGTTGGCCGGATCCATCTGATAGGACGCTTTGTTGGCCTTGCCCAGATTCAATGAAGAACCCACCGCATCGCGGAACGGGCCGTAGTAGGCACTGGCGTATTTGGCCGAATAGGCCATGATCCGGACGTTGACATGCCCGGCCAGTTCCAGCGACTCACGGATGGCCTGAATGCGGCCGTCCATCATGTCCGACGGCGCTATCACCTGAGCACCTGCGTCGGCGTGCGACAAAGCCTGTTTTACCAGTGCGTCGACAGTAATGTCGTTCTGCACGTAGCCCTCTTCGTCGAGGATGCCGTCCTGACCGTGGGTCGTGAACGGGTCCAGCGCCACATCAGTGATGACGCCCAGCTCCGGGAAGCGTTCCCGCAGTGCACGGGTTGCGCGCTGGGCAATACCGTCCGGGTTCCAGGCTTCGGCACCGTCCAGGGATTTCTTTTCCGGTGGTGTCACCGGAAACAGCGCCAGCGCAGGAATGCCCAGCGCAACCCAGTGCGCAGCTTCTTCAAGCAACAAATCGACGCTGAGACGCTCGACGCCGGGCATCGAGGCGATGGATTCGCGACGGTTTTCACCATCGAGCACAAATACGGGAAGAATCAGATCGTCGACAGTAACAACGTTTTCACGCACCAGACGACGGGAAAAGTCGTCGCGGCGATTACGGCGCAGACGAGTGAGAGGAAACAGGCGGTTAGCGGGGGTAAAGCTCACGGCGAGACTCCTGAGCCCGCTTACGCGGGCAAGCGCGACAGTTATAAGCCGCCATTATGACCAATGTGTGACAGTCATGGTTCGACCTGCGACTGCACGTCGCGGTCATGGCCCTTATGAGGATCCGGCCATTGTGGTTGCAAGAATCTTTAACGTCGAGACACATATCGACACTTTCATCCTTGCCTTGGGCGAGTTAGGCTGCGCGTTCATTTCGCCAGCATCCAGACAATGCTCCAGAATTTCTTGAACGAATTCGGCTACTTTGCCCTTTTCCTCGGCACCTTTTTCGAAGGCGAGACCATTCTGGTCCTTGCCGGATTTCTGGCGTTCCGCGGATACATGGACCTCAATATCGTCATCCTTGTCGCCTTCTGTGGCAGTTATGCGGGTGACCAGTTGTGGTATTTCATGGGGCGCAAACACGGCCGCAAGCTCCTGGAGCGCAAGCCTCGCTGGCAACTCATGGGCGACAAGGCGCTCCGGCTGGTGCGCAAGCACCCGGACATCTGGGTACTGAGCTTCCGCTTCGTGTACGGCCTGCGCACGGTCATGCCCGTGGCCATCGGCCTGTCGGGCTACCCACCGGGGCGTTACCTGCTGCTGAACGGTATAGGCGCAGCGGTCTGGGCTGCGGCGCTGGGTTCGGCGGCTTACCATTTCGGCGCGGTTCTCGAGGGCTTGCTGGGTAACGTCAAGAAATACGAACTCTGGGTGCTCGGCGCGCTGATACTGCTCGGCCTTGGCCTGTGGCTACGGCGGCGCATCAAGAACGCCCGCATCGCCCGTGAAGAGCGGGCGGAAAAGAGCCGCTTCTGTGCGTCGGCAGCAGCCTCCGATCTGGACACGCCTGTTACCGTGCCCGTCGATCTGAAAAAAAAATCCGACGAGTGATCATCGCTCCATTTCCTTCCCCGAGTGCAGGTTGACAGGCCTCGCTCGGTAGCAGCGCGCTGCGGCTGCCTGACCTTGTAATCCCCCTCCTTCCCCACGCAGTTGCGCAGCCGCTGAAGCGCCGAATGAACACTCGGCCCATAACGCGATCAATTAAAGGACGAATTAAAAGAAGCCCTGGGTCGCTCAAGTACAAGGAGCCGAATCGATGCAGAAAAAAGTGGCTGTAATCCTGTCCGGCTGTGGCGTCTACGACGGTGCCGAAATCCATGAAAGTGTCCTCACCCTGCTCCGCCTGGATCAACGCGGTGCGCAGGTGCAGTGCTTTGCGCCTGACATCGCCCAGCACCATGTCATCAATCACCTGACTGGCGAGGAAATGCCCGAGTCGCGCAATGTGCTGATCGAGTCTGCACGTATTGCACGGGGCGAGGTGAAGAATATCCGCGAGGCAAATGCCGAGGACTTCGATGCCCTGATCATTCCCGGCGGGTTTGGCTCGGCAAAGAATCTTTCTGACCTTGCCCTTCAAGGTCCTGCCTGCCAGGTGGAGGCCGGGCTGCTGGAACTGGCCGAGGCATTTGCCGAAGCAGGCAAACCGGTCGGGCTGATCTGTATTACTCCGGCATTGGCGGCGAAAATCTATGGCCCCGGGGTTACCTGTACGATCGGCAACGATCCCGATACAGCCGCGGCCATTACCAAGATGGGTGGTAGCCATGCGCAATGTGCCGTGGATGACATCGTCGAGGACGAAGCACGAAAACTGGTCAGCACGCCCGCCTACATGGTTGCCAAAAGCATCAGCGAAGCCGCATCGGGCATCAACAAGCTGGTCGACCGCGTGCTGGAGCTGACTCACGAGGGCGATAGCTGAGTAACCTGTTCAAATGCCGCTCGTCAGACGAGCGGTGTTTGAACAGTCTGCGATAGTGAAACACGCAGGCCCATGCCTATACTGTACATATAAACAGTATACGAGTAATGCCAGATGTCCAGCCCCTCTCCGGTCCGTGGCCGCGGTACTGCCAGCAACCCGCATAACCGTTTTGCGCCCAGCCAATCCGTGGCTGAAGATGACGGCTGGTATCAGGAAGTGCCGCTCACACAAGGCACGCAGGTGACCAGCGAGACCGCCAAAAGCATCATCACCCGTAACAGCTCGCCGGATATTCCCTTTGATCGCTCGATCAACCCTTATCGGGGCTGCGAACACGGCTGCATCTACTGTTTCGCCAGACCCAGCCATGCTTATTGGGACATGTCCCCAGGGCTGGATTTCGAAACAAGGCTGATCGCCAAGACCAATGCAGCCGCGCTGCTGGAGCAGCAGCTCTCGAAACCGGGCTACCGTTGCGCGCCCATCACGCTGGGGGCCAACACCGACCCGTATCAGCCTATCGAACGCGAATACCGCATCACTCGGGCAACCCTTGAGGTATTGCTGCGCTATCGGCATCCGGTCAGCATCATTACCAAAGGCTCGCTGATCCTGCGGGACCTGGATCTGCTGGCAGAAATGGCCAGATTGCGGCTGGTATCGGTTTTCATCAGCCTGACGACACTCGACGACGAACTCAAATGCATTCTCGAACCGCGGGCCGCAGCGCCCAAGGCTCGCTTGCGGGCCATTAGGGTATTGCGGCAGGCGGGGGTTCCCGTCGGGGTGTTGTGTGCGCCCATGATTCCGATGATCAACGACAGCGAACTGGAGGCGTTACTGAGCGAGGCGAAAGCTGCCGGCGCGTTAAGCGCAAGTTACGTAATGCTGCGCTTGCCACTGGAAGTTGCCCCTCTGTTCGACGAGTGGCTGAAGACGCATTACCCGCAACGAGCAGAACATGTGATGAGCCTGATTCGCCAAAGCCGCGGCGGAGCACTCTACGACAGTCAGTTTGGCTCGCGGATGCGCGGTGAAGGTCCCTTCGCCGATCTGCTGGCCCAGCGCTATGACTTGGCAGTCAAGCGCCTGGGATTGAACAAACGTGACGGCTTTGCACTCGATTGCAATGCGTTTTGTCCTCCGGGCGGGCAAATGTCGCTACTGTGACGAACTTGGCACTATCGTGCAAACCCGCGTCCCAGAGCCATCGCATTCAGTTTCGCTTAAGCTTGGGCAATTAGTCTGTAACTCGGAGTATCACCAGCGATAGCGCTCAAGGGATTTGTTCGTGATGCCCATCACAGGGATCACATCCGGCTCTGGTCAAACAGGCATGAAGAATCCACATCAATCCGTCAGAGAGGATGAAGACATGAGAGACATGGATAAACAGCATTCGGCTACGTCGCCCAGCACAACCAGCCATTCGGACAGCGCCGACGTAGCGTTGAAACACATCGTCGATGGCTTTGTACATTTTCGTAACGAGGTCTTCCCCCAGCAGGAAGAACTGTTCAAGAAGCTGGCTACGGCCCAGTCGCCTCGAGCCATGTTTATTACCTGCGCCGACTCGCGCATCGTTCCCGAACTGATTACCCAAAGTTCGCCAGGCGACCTGTTCGTGACGCGTAACGTGGGTAATGTTGTACCACCCTATGGCCAGATGAACGGTGGCGTATCCACCGCGCTGGAATATGCGGTCGTCGCCCTGGGCGTGCAGCACATTATTGTCTGCGGGCATTCCGACTGCGGCGCCATGCGCGCAGTGCTCAACCCTGACAGCCTGGACAAGATGCCTACGGTAAAAGCCTGGCTGCGCCATGCCGAGGTTGCCCGCACCGTGGTCGAGCAGAACTGCAGTTGCAGCGGCGAGCTGGAAACCATGCAGGTCCTGACTCAGGAAAACGTGATTTCCCAGTTGCAACATTTGCGTACCCACCCTTCGGTCGCAGCGAAGATGGCCAGCGGTCAGCTGTTCATTCACGGCTGGGTCTACAGCATTGAGACCAGCGAAATTCTGGCTTATGACGCCGAGCGTGATCGTTTCATACCGCTCGACGGTTCGGGGCCGACACCGATGGCTTCCCCGAAAGCACGCTTTTCAGCCGACTGATTACCAGTCCGACTGACGGCAAGCCCTTCTTTATCAGCTGATGGCGGCTGCGCAGGATGCGCGTCGCCCGTCTTGCCTCGTCTGAAGAATCCCGGAGAAGCGTCATGGGTATTACACAATTGAAATCCGCTTTACCACGGGAGCTGCTGGCTTCCGTGGTCGTTTTTCTGGTCGCTCTGCCGCTGTGCATGGGGATTGCGATTGCATCCGGCATGCCTCCGGCCAAAGGCCTGATTACCGGCATCATCGGTGGCCTGGTGGTGGGCTGGATAGCCGGCTCGCCGTTACAGGTCAGTGGTCCGGCAGCGGGCCTGGCGGTACTGGTTTTCGAGGTAGTGCGCGAGCACGGGATGGCCATGCTGGGGCCTATTCTGCTGTTGGCGGGTCTGCTCCAGTTGCTGGCCGGTCGATTCAAGCTCGGCTGCTGGTTCCGGGTAACAGCACCGGCGGTGGTCTATGGCATGCTGGCCGGTATTGGCGTTCTGATTGTGCTGTCACAGGCACATGTCATGTTCGACAGCGGTCCCAAACCCTCCGGGCTGGGTAACCTGATCGGCTTCCCTGCCACATTGATCCAGGCCATCGGGCCAGGCACCGGCATGCAGGCCGGTATGCTCGGTCTGGGCACCATGCTGATCATGTGGGGCTGGGAGAAACTTCGTCCTCAGTCGCTGCGCTTCGTCCCCGGCGCGCTGCTGGGTGTCGGTATCGCAACCGGCATCAGCCTGTTCATGGCCTTGCAGGTCAAACGCGTCCAGGTGCCGGACAACTTGGCTGACGCCATCGACTGGCTGCGTCCGGCAGACCTTATGAACCTGGCCGACCCGGCCATTCTGGTTGCCGCGATCGTTGTGGCGTTCATTGCCAGTGCCGAAACGCTGCTGTCTGCGTCGGCGGTCGATCGCATGCACAGCGGCCAGCGTTCGGACTTTGACAAAGAGCTGAGCGCTCAAGGCGTGGGCAACATGCTCTGTGGCCTGCTGGGTGCACTGCCGATGACTGGCGTTATCGTGCGCAGTTCGGCCAACGTACAGGCCGGTGCTACAACACGATTCTCGACGATCTTCCACGGCCTGTGGCTGCTGGCTTTCGTATTGCTGCTGTCGAGCGTGCTGCAGAGCATTCCGGTCGCGAGTCTGGCAGGCGTGCTGGTCTATACCGGCCTGAAGCTCGTCGATCTCAAAGCCTTTCGTGGCCTGGGCCGCTATGGCCGGATGCCGATGTTCACTTACGCAGCAACGGCCGTGGCGATCATCTTCACTGACCTGCTGACCGGCGTACTGGTCGGTTTCGGCCTGACCCTGGTCAAGCTGGCTCTCAAGGCTTCGCGCCTGAAGATCAACGTGGTCGAACTGGCAGGCGAGAAAGAGTTCGAATTGCGTCTGGTCGGTGCCGCGACATTCCTCAAGGTGCCAGCGCTGACACAGGCCCTAGGCACCATTCCGCAGGGCAGCACTGTGCATGTGCCATTGGGCAACCTGTCCTACATCGATCACTCGTGTCTGGAACTGCTGGAAGAGTGGGGACGTTCCAACGCCGCTCACGGCACGCGACTGCTCATCGAGCCACGCGGCTTGAAGCGTCGTCTTGAAGGGCGGGTCTACACCACAACGGGAATCGGCTCGGGCGCAGCCTGATCGTCGCCGCGCGGGAATGAAGTGGGCCGGATGGGTCTTCGCGTAGCAGCGGAGCGATATCCGGCTCCTTCCATTGCGGGCGAAGACATTGGCTGGGCCTCTGAATCAGATGGCGGAGCGCTCCAGCTCCAGGCCGATGCCCAATTGTCGTGACAGGCTTGGCCAGCGCTTCCAGGCCACACCGGTGTCAGGACTGGTCAGTTTCTCGCGGTAGGCCTCGACGGAGTCCAGCGCAAAACTTTCATCATCAAGCAGCGTGTCGACGGCATGATGAACCGCCTCGTCCAGCTGGTTTGCAAATTGCTCGCCGATCAACTGGTGGGCAATCACACTGGCAACCGTGGTATTTGACGGTATCAGTGGCTGACCAAAATGCTTGATGTACAGGTCATTCACTTCCTCGACCAGCCGATGAGCCAGATAAGCCTCGTCCAACAGGCTTTCCAGACCTTCATGTCCATCCATGATGGAAGGTGGGGCCGCGAAAAAATGCTCGGCGATTTTCAGCACTGGCTTTATCTGCCCTTCGATCCCGGCTTCCAGCGCAACCTCATGAGCAGCGTCCAGCAGATCGGGTACCAGATCGATGTAGGCGGTGACGAAACGCGTCAGCACGTCTTTTGCGTCGACATCCGGCAAGTGGATGGCGGGATGGAGATGTGGGAGCTTTTGTTCCAGCTGTTGCAGCAGGTGGCCGGTCCGGGCCTCATGTTGATGGGCTAGTTGTATCTGCTCGCGCAATGCGGCGGTGTTCATGGCGGTGGGGACTCCTGAGGGCATCAAACCCCGTGGTTCGGTTATTGAGAGTCATACGTTAGCTCGGTTAACTAAATGCCTAAGACATTTTTGCTATAAACCCCTGGCATTTATATGCATTGGCTATATCAGAGCGTTTTTTGCCGGTTTTTCGATCATACAAGCGCTTTGACGCCGGAATACGGGCACTTGCCCGGCTGTGTGCAGGCTACTCTGAAGACGCCCGTAGCCGTTTAGACACGCTGTCTGACATAAAAAGTGAGCCCTGCATGACCCACCCTGTTCTGTCCAGACGGCTTGCCCTGCGTTTGACGTGTGTGCTGGTCATCGTGTTCGCGTGCGGACTTGCATTGCCTTGGCTTTATAGAATGCTGAGCGGCAATGACAATAACGGCGACCCGGACTTTTCGCGTCAGATCGAGGTGCAGTTCAGCACGGCCAACTCTGCCGGGATGGCCTGGGCGTTCTACCCGCGTGCCCGTCAGTTGCAGGTCAATCCCGGTGCGGTCAACGAGATGATTTTCGTTGCGCAGAACCCGACCGACAAACCGATGAAAGCCCAGGCCGTACCGGGCATCTCACCGGGAAAGGCGGCGGCGTGGTTTCACAAGACCGAATGCTTCTGCTTTACCCAACAGACCCTGCAGCCAGGTGAGCGTATCGAGATGCCGGTGCGGTTCATCGTTGATCGGAATTTACCTGGCGATGTGAAGCATCTGACCCTGGCCTATACCTTGTTCGATGTGACCGCACCCTAGGTTCTGTCAGCGATATGAGCGATCATCATCGGCCGCATGCCGATCTTTGCCTGTGTTGATGCCATGACCCGTACTCAGAAAACCGTTTTTATTGTCGCCGCCATCGTTGCCCTCGTCCTTGGCCTGGTCCTCGGTCAACTGCTGCCGGGCCGCGGTTCGCAGGATCAGGCCGCTTTTAACGATGCAGGTATCGTCCTGCTACCGAAAAGCCGTCATCTGCCAGCACTGAGCATGAACGACCAGAACGGGGCGGCAGTGGCCCTTGATGGCTTGAAAGACACATGGACGCTGATGTTTTTCGGCTACACGTTCTGCCCGGACATTTGCCCGACAACGCTGGCGCAGATAAAACAGATTCGCAGTGAATTACCCAAAGCGGCGGTCGAGCGGATGCGCGTGGTACTGGTCAGCGTCGACCCTGACCGCGACACCCCGCAACAGCTCAAGCAATACCTGGGATATTTCGACCCTCAGTACATCGGCCTGACCGCGCCGGTGGCCGACATCCAGAAACTGGCCAACAGCGTGAGCATTCCGTTCATACCCGCCGATACCAGCAAAGTGAATTACTTCGTCGACCACAGTGGCAACCTGGCCCTGATCGGCCCCGACGGCACCCAGCGAGGCTTTATCCGCGCGCCGCTGAATAACCAGAAACTGGTGAAGCAATTGCCGGGACTGCTAGAGAGGGATTAGGTAGGGCATTGCAAGGAGCGGCATCGGGCTCTGGTTCCGCACAGCGGTGGACTGCGAAGCGGCCCTGAGACAGGTTACCTCGGCTGTGCCTGAGGTACCGCATGCACCGGTTTTGCTGCCGGTTCCCGGCAGTTCGCGGACAAGTCCGCTCCTACGCAATACACATCACACCGGGCTTCTGCCCGGAGGGCGTGGGAGCTTTCGGAGGTTACGACGGCTGCGATGGGCTGCGAAGCGGCCCCGAACCTGGCCACCTCGGTTGTGTCTGGCACTCCGAGGCGGCCGTTTTGCAGGTATGACGCAGCGCAATCAGATCAAAACGCCGGAACCACAGCACCTTTGTACTTCTCTGCCAGAAAAGTTTTCACTTCCGGGCTTTGCAGGGCTGCTACCAGCTTTTTCATCGCGTCCGAATCCTTGTTGTCCGGGCGGGCAACCAGAATGTTTGCGTAGGGCGAATCGGCACCTTCAATGATCAGCGCATCCTTGGTCGGGTCCAGCTTGGCGCTCAAGGCGTAGTTGGTGTTGATCAACGCCAGATCGACCTGAGTCAGTACACGGGGCAGCGTAGCCGCTTCCAGCTCACGAAATTTCAGGTCTTTCGGGTTGTTCACGACATCCGAGGGCTTGGACAGGATATTGGCCGGGTCCTTCAACGTAATCAGACCTGCCTTGGCCAGCAGCAGCAAGGCCCGGCCTTCGTTGGTGGCGTCGTTTGGCAGCGCGACGTTGGCACCGTTGGGCAGTTCTGCCAGGCTCTTGAGCTTGTCCGAATACGCGCCGAATGGCTCTACATGAACCTTGGCCACCGCCACCAGATTGGTGCCCTTGCCTTTGTTGAACTCATCCAGATAGGGCTGGTGCTGGAAGAAGTTCGCGTCCATACGGTTCTGCGACACCTGCACGTTCGGCTGGATGTAGTCGTTGAACACCTTGATGTTCAGGTCCACGCCTTCTTTGGCCAGGGTCGGTTTGACGAACTCGAGGATCTCCGCATGCGGCACTGCAGAGGCCGCGACGGTCAGGGTTTCGTTGGCCTGCGCGGACAACGCGGTGACAGCGGCAAATATGGCCAATAGTTTCTTCATGCAACAACTCCTTTGGGCCCGCGCAAGACGGGCCAATACCAACGGTTCGATCAACGATGTGTGGAATGCGCGACCAGCCTGTCGCCGATGGTCTGCAGAATCTGCACCAGCACCAGCAACAATACGACCGTCACGAACATCACATCGTTCTGGAAGCGTTGATAACCATAACGGATGGCCAGGTCGCCCAGCCCGCCAGCGCCTACGGCACCGGCCATCGCGGTAAACGACACCAGCGCAATGGCAGTCACCGTGATGGCTGCCAGAATGCCCGGGCGGGCCTCAGGCAACAGCGCCTTGACGATGATCTGCCGAGTGGTGGCCCCCATCGCCTGCGTGGCCTCGATGATGCCGCGATCCACTTCGCGCAAGGCTGTCTCTACCAGACGGGCAAAGAACGGCGTGGCGCCTGCTATCAGCGGGGGCAAAGTGCCGAGGATGCCCAGTGACGTGCCGGTAATGATTTCCGTCAACGGCATCATCACGATCAGCAGGATAATGAACGGCAGCGCACGCAACATGTTCACGATCAACCCGACCGTAGCGTAGAGCTGCTTGTGCTCCAGCAACTGACGCGGCGAGGTGAGGAACATCAGCACGCCCAGCGGCAGGCCGAACAGGATGGTGAAACCGAGCGACACACCCAGCATGATCAGCGTGTCACCAGTGGCAACCCAGATCTCGTACCAGTCGACGTTGGAAAACAGGTTCAGAAAAGCGTCCATCAGCGCAGCACCTCCATGTGAACATCGGCGGCAGTGAAGCGCGCAAAAGCGGCGTCCATGTCGCCACCGGTGATGGCCAGCGTCAGCTGACCGTACGGGGTGTCCTTGATGCGGTCGATGCGGCCGGCAAGGATGCTGTAGTCGACGCCGGTTTCCCGCGCCACGGTGCCCAGCAGCGGCGCATAGGTCGCCTCACCCTGAAAGGTAAGGCGCACGATCCGGCCTTGAACGTGAGCGAAGTCGTCACGCTGTTCGTTTTCGTCGATCTGATCGTCTTCCTGCACAAAGCGCCTGGTCGTCGGGTGCGTCGGGTGCAGAAACACATCAGCGACCTTGCCTTGCTCGACAATCACCCCGGCGTCCATGACCGCCACCTGATCGCAGACGCGACGAATCACGTCCATTTCATGGGTGATGAGCACGATGGTCAGTTTCAGCTCGCGATTGATCTCGGCGAGTAACTGCAGAACCGACGCAGTGGTCTGTGGATCCAGCGCGCTGGTTGCCTCATCGCACAACAGGATTTTTGGCTTGGTGGCCAGTGCGCGAGCGATGCCGACACGCTGTTTCTGGCCGCCCGACAGTTGCGCCGGGTATTTTCTGGCGTGATCGGACAAACCAACCCGCTCGAGCAGCTCGGCCACACGCCGGTCAATCTGATTGCGGGGCATATCGCCTGCCAGGGTCAGCGGCATCGCAACATTGTCGGCCACGGTCCTGGAGGCCAGCAGATTGAAATGCTGGAAGATCATCCCGACCTGCTGACGGAAGCGGCGCAGGCCGTTGGCATCAAGCGCAGTGACGTCTTCGCCATCAACCACGATCTGTCCACCGCTCGGGGTTTCCAGACGGTTGATCAGGCGCAGCAGGGTACTTTTGCCCGCGCCGGAATGGCCGATGATGCCGAACACCTGAGCATCGTCGACACGCAGGCTGGTAGGGTGCAGGGCCGGTATTTCCTTGCCTGCCACCCGATAGGTTTTGTGGACGTTATGAAACTCGATCACGGAGCGAACCTTGTGGGGGCGCGTTAAAAAATCAGCGCAGTGGGTCAGGATCTGTTCCCGTTTCATCGCGGGCCGCGTTGCTGAAACGGGAACAGACCCTGAAGCCACCTGCTTCGTTACCTCGGCCAGGTAAAGCCGGGCGCGCATTTTAGCCTGTCCGGCCCACTGTGCTTAGCATTTATTTGCAGGCGGCCCTGCGCAACGGGCATAACACGACCGTTGGTGATCGCAGGCCACAAATAAAAGGAACGGCTGTTTTTAGACCCGGTCACTTCTTGGATACCGTGATTTCCCGCTTACGCCAGGGAAGTCGTATTCAGCGAACCCAACTCAACGATTGGGGCGAGATAAGGAGTCTCTGATGGCTAGCAAGAAAGCACCACCTGTAACCGAAACGCTCAAGAGCGAACTGGCAGGCACCGATACGCTGGACCGTGGCAACACCAACGACAAGCTGGACAGTCTCGAGCAGTTTCGCTCGGACGCCACCCGCCAGGCGCTGCGCACCAATCACGGCGTCAAGATTTCCGATAATCAGAACACCCTGAAAGTCGGTAGCCGCGGCCCGTCGCTGCTCGAAGACTTCATCATGCGTGAAAAGATCACGCACTTTGACCATGAGCGTATTCCGGAGCGTATCGTTCACGCTCGCGGTACTGCGGCACATGGCTATTTTCAGACCTACGAAGACCACGGCACCCTGAGTAAAGCGGGATTCCTGCGTGATCCGGGCAAGAAGACCCCGGTGTTCGTGCGCTTCTCCACCGTTCAGGGCCCACGCGGCTCGGGCGACACCGTGCGCGACGTGCGTGGCTTTGCCGTCAAGCTCTACACCGACGAGGGCAACTTCGACCTGGTGGGCAACAACATGCCGGTGTTCTTCATCCAGGACGCGATCAAGTTTCCTGATTTCGTGCATGCGGTAAAACCTGAGCCGCACAACGAAATCCCGACGGGCGGCTCGGCTCACGACACCTTCTGGGACTTCGTCTCGCTGGTGCCGGAATCCGCGCACATGGTGCTGTGGACCATGTCCGACCGTGCGATCCCGAAAAGCCTGCGCACCATGCAGGGTTTTGGTATCCACACCTTCCGCTTCATCAACACCGAGGGTAAGTCGAGCTTCGTGAAGTTCCACTGGAAGCCCAAGTTCGGCGTGTGCTCGCTGGTCTGGGACGAAGCGCAAAAGCTGGCCGGCAAGGACACCGATTTCCACCGCCGCGACCTGTGGGAGTCCATCGAGATGGGCGACTACCCGGAATGGGAACTGGGCGTGCAGATCGTAGCCGAGGAAGACGAGCACAAGTTCGACTTCGACCTGCTCGATCCGACCAAGATCATCCCGGAAGAGCTGGTACCGGTTACTCCGCTGGGCAAGATGGTCTTGAATCGTAACCCGGACAACTATTTCGCCGAGACCGAGCAGGTTGCCTTCTGCCCGGGCCACATCGTGCCGGGTATCGATTTTTCGAACGACCCGCTGCTGCAAGGTCGCCTGTTCTCCTATACCGACACGCAGATCAGTCGCCTTGGTGGACCGAACTTCCACGAAATCCCGATTAACCGTCCAATTGCGCCAAACCATAACGGCCAGCGCGACGCGCAGCATCGCACCACTATCGACAAGGGCCGAGCTTCCTACGAACCGAACTCGATCGATGGCGGCTGGCCGAAAGAAACCCCTGCCGGCCCGGTAGATGGCGGCTTTGAGACTTACCCTGAGCGTGTTGAAGCGCACAAGGTTCGTGAGCGCAGCGCATCGTTCAGCGACCACTTCTCGCAAGCGACTCTGTTCTTCCAGAGCATGAGCCATCACGAGAAAGAGCACATCATCGCGGCCTACAGCTTCGAGTTGGGCAAGGTCGAGCGCGAGTATATTCGTGCCCGTCAGGTCAACGAGATTCTGGCCAACATTGACCTTGAGCTCGCCAGCCGTGTGGCGGCCAACCTTGGCTTGCCTGCGCCGACTGCCGGAACCGTGCCTGCTCGTAAAACATCGGTAAAAGAGTCGCCGGCGTTGAGCCAGGTCAATCTACTGTCGGGCGACATCGTTTCGCGCAAGGTCGCCATCCTTGTCGCCAATGGCGTGGACGGCAAAGCGGTCGAGGCCATGAAGGCCGCACTGACGGCCAAAGGCGCACATGCCAAGGTACTCGGCCCGACGTCTGCGCCGGTCAAGACTGCTGACGGCAAGAGCATGCCAGTGGACGCGTCAGCTGAGGGCTTGCCTTCGGTAGCGTTCGACGCGGTGTTTGTGCCGGGCGGCAAGGACTCGGTGAAGGCGTTGAGCGCCGATGGCGTGGCGCTGCACTTCATCCTGGAAGCCTACAAGCATCTCAAGGCCATCTCCGTTGCCGGGGAAGCCAAAGAACTGCTGACATTGCTACGCCTGGAAGAAGATGCAGGCTTGCTGGTGGTGTCCGATAGCAAATCGTTCGAGCCGTTCCTCAACGCAATTGCGCAACACCGCGTCTGGGACCGTGAAGTGAAGGCCAAGGCGGTTCCGGCTTGATCTAGACGCCAGTCTCGTTCCTACGCTCCCGCGCTCATCGTGATGCATAATCTCGATGAGCGTGCGAAATGGGAGCTTCTGCCCGCGGGGCGTGGGAGCGGACTTGTCCGCGAAAGCTCTATTCCGGGCGCTACATCATCAGCGGATGTAACGGCCCTTTCGCGAACAAGTTCGCTCCCACGGCCTTCGGCTAGAATCAAGAACGGACCTGTGTCTGGCGATGGGCACTGTGCATGGGCAAGCAGTTCTGGACGCTCTGCGTCCGATTATGAAACAACAGTTCAGGACCTGGCGGGCGTCAAAACGATATGCGCTTTTTCATTGCGCTCGATCTGGCGACGCAATTGCAGTTCAAAATCCGGATTGGCCTTCACCACCCGCTTGGTCAGCAATGTCGCCAGCCAGGGGTAATCTTCAGTGCGCGGCACCACCAGCAGCACTTCACAGTTGAACGCTACGGTATCCGCTGCGATATCGTCCAGTTGACGACGTAATGCATGCATATCACCGATTTTTAGATCAATCGTCGTACTTTCCGCTGACGGATCGATCAGCTTAGCAACCCTTCTGGCTTCCGCCGCCTTCAAGTCCGCTTCGGCTTTCTCCAGCTCGGCCTTGCGCGCGTGGGCAATAGCGCCGTTGACGCCACTGGTCAGCGCCGGTGCCTTGGGCATCAGTGCACGCGCGCGCGTCAACGCGTTGGCCGCCGCATTCATGTCACCCTTCTGCAGACTGATCTGGCTGCGGCTCAGATACGCTTCGGCCAGACGACGCTGAAAGGGCTCCAGGCGGATATCGGCAGGATTGGCGGCCTGCAAGGTCGCCAACTGATCCTCGGCCGTGGCCAGCTCATTGCTGACGATGTTCTGCTCAAGCTGAGCAAATGCGTCAGGCTGGACCTCGGAGGCGGGAGACTCGATATCAGGCGCACTCTGGCAGGCACCCAACAGGATGGAAAATGCGACAAGCAGCAGATAGCGTGGGGCGAACGGCTTCATTCCTGCGATTCTCTAGTTTGCGCAAAAAACGAGCAAGTCTACACCGCTCGCCTGGGTAGAACAAAGCTGAGCAAGAACAACGCCGCAGCGGATACCACTATAGACGGTCCCGCAGGGGTGTCCTTGAACCATGACAATGATAGCCCGACACACACGGCTATCACGCCCAACAGGCTCGCACCCAACGCCATTTGCTCCGGCGAACGGGCGTGACGCTGTGCCGCAGCGGCGGGAATGATCAACAGCGACGTGATCAACAGAACGCCGACGATCTTCATCGCCACAGCGATCACCACGGCGATTAACAGCATCAGCGCCATGCGCAACGCAGCGACGGGCAGGCCTTCGACCCGCGCCAGCTCTTCATGGACGGTCATTGCCAGCAGCGGACGCCACAGAGCGACGATCAACACCAGCACGGTCGTGCTGCCACCCAGAATCCAGGCCAGATCGGTCGGGCTTATGGCCAGCAGATCGCCGAACAGATAGGCCATCAGGTCGATTCGCACTTCATGCATGAAACTGAGCACGACCAGACCGAGCGATAGCGTGCTGGGCGCAAGGATCCCCAGCAGCGTATCGGAAGCCAGCGGCTGACGCTGCTGCAACGTGACCAGCAGTACCGCCAGCAGCAGGCAGCCGACCGTTACCGCAATCGTCGGACTGATATCCAGCAAAAAGCCCAGCGCCACACCGAGCAAGGCTGCGTGAGACAAGGTGTCACCGAAATACGCCATGCGCCGCCAGACCACAAATGATCCCAGTGGGCCAGCAACCATGGCCAGAGCAACGCCTGCGAGCAAGGCATACAGTAAAAAATCAGCCATGCTTGCAGTGGTCTCCGTGAACATGAGTGTGAGGGTGCGAAGCGCTCGCCGGAGCGTCACTCACGACAGCGCCATGCAAATCGTGGGCGTGGTCATGATGGTGGTGGTAGATCGCCAGGCTCTGTGCGTTCTTGCCGAACAACTCGACAAACGCCGGATCATGACTGACCTGCTCGGGGTGCCCGGAGCAACAGACGTGGCGGTTCAGACATACCACCTGGTCGGTCGTGCTCATGACCAGATGCAAATCATGAGACACCATCAGCACGCCGCACTGATGACGGTCACGCAAACGGGTGATGAGGCTGTATAACTCGGCCTGCCCCGCCACGTCGACACCCTGCACCGGCTCGTCGAGCACCAGCAGTTCGGGCTTGCGCAACAAGGCACGAGCCAGCAGAACACGCTGCATCTCGCCACCGGAAATACCTTGAATCGGGCTGTCGATGACCTTCTCGGCACCCACCTCCTCCAGAGCCGCCCCTGCAGCTTTGCGGTCGACACCAGGGACCAGACGCAGGAAGCGCAGCACCGACAGCGGCAGCGTCTGGTCCACATGCAGCTTTTGCGGCATATAGCCGACACGCAGCTTCGGCTTGCGCCAGACAGTTCCGGAGTCAGGCTTGAGCAGGCCCAGCACCGCACGCACCAGCGTGGTCTTGCCTGCGCCGTTAGGGCCGATCAACGTGACGATCTCGCCGGGGCTGACGCTTAGCTGGATGTTGTCCAGAACGCTTTGCCCGGACAGGGTGACGGCGACCTGCTCCAGACGTATCAATGCGTCTGTCATCAAGCGGCCTTGCAACCGGCGCAAACACCAACAATCTCGACCGTCTGGCCTTCGACCGCAAAGCCGACGCCTGCGGCGGCATCGACGACTGCGTTGCTGATAGCCGGGTGCTGAAGCTCGATTGCCGCGTGACACAGACGGCAGATCAGGAACTGCCCCTGATGCGCGTGAGTGGGATGGTTGCAACCGGTGAAAGCGTTGAGCGAGGCGATCCTGTGCACCAGACCGTTTTCCAGCAGGAAATCCAGTGCGCGGTAAACAGTCGGCGGTGCAGCACGGCGACCGTCCTCATCACTCAGCACCGCGAGGATGTCGTAGGCACCCAGCGGTTTGTGGCTTTGCCAGACCAGTTCCAGCACGCGGCGGCGCAAGGTGGTCAGGCGCAGCCCCTGTTTGGCACACAGCGCATCGGCTTCGGCGAGGGCCGAATGCACGCAGTGAGAGTGGTCGTGAGGGCGACTGGCCAGGGGAGTATTGGGCATGAGCAGCGACGATATTGGCTAGAGACGTTATTATGTTACCTGTTCCTGGCTGATATGAGTGATTCGAGTGCGCCGTCTTTTAAATCTTGTTGCTGTTTTGTGGGTCAGTCTGATGGTCGTTTCCCCTGCTCATGCCGAGGTCAGAGTGCTGACCAGCATCAAGCCATTGCAGCTGATTGCGGCGGCTGTACAGGATGGTGTCGGTACACCGGAAGTGCTGCTGCCACCGGGTGCCTCACCGCATAACTACGCGCTGCGTCCATCCGACGTACGGCGCGTGCAGGAAGTCGAGTTGCTCTACTGGATCGGCCCGGACATGGAAACCTTCCTGCCGCGTGTCATCCAGGGCCGTAAATTGCCTGCAGTTGCCGTGCAATCGCTGCCCGGCATGCACTTACGCCACTTTGGCGAAGACAATGCCTCGCATGATGACCACGAGCATGATCACGACAACGACGCAGACGAACATGACCACGACCACCGTCCCGGCAGTCTGGACTCGCACCTGTGGCTGTCGACCGTCAACGCACGGGTGATCGCTGCAAAAATGGCCACCGACCTGAGCGCCGCCGATCCCGCCAACGCAGCCCGCTACGCCAGCAACGCCGAGGCTTTCAGCAAACGCCTCGATGCACTGGACGCCCGCATCAAGCAGCGGGTCAGCGCAGTGGCAGGCAAGCCGTACTTCGTATTCCATGAAGCCTTCGATTATTTCGAAGAGGCCTATGGGCTCAAGCATGCCGGGGTATTCGCCATCGCCGCCGAGATCCAGCCCGGCGCACAGCATGTCGCCGCCATGCGCGAGCGCCTGAAGGCGGCGGGAAAGACCTGCGTATTCAGCGAACCACCTCTGCGCCCGCGCCTGGCTGAAACACTGAGCGCAGGCTTGCCGGTCAAGCTGGCAGAACTGGATGGACTGGGCGGCTACACCCCGGCGACCGCGCAGGGTTACGAGCAAGTCTTGCAAAAGCTCGCCGACGACCTGACCGGCTGCCTGAGCAGTCTCTGACTGCTACCCCACATAGCAGGGCTGCCGTGTGACGCAGAGCGTCACGAACTGCATTCCCACGCGGAGCGTGGGGACGATGGTCATCAGCTCACAAGCCGTGCCTTTAGCCAAATTGCTCTAAAGCGCTTTTCAACCGCGATGGCACTGACGACGTAGAGTGCGACGTCAGTGACGGCTGAGCTCTTACGCTGATCCACCTGACATCGCAGGACCGCCGTGTGACGCAGAGCGTCACGAACTGCATTCCCACGCGAAGCGTGGGGACGATGGTCATCAGCGACTAAGTCATGCTTTTAAAGCGCGAACGGCAACGCAATGTGCGCTTCCTGGCGCTCGGCCAGACGGCGCTCGAATTCCGCAGGGTCGTGGATCAGCACGTCCTGACCGGCGAAGGTTTCGGCAGCGATCAGGCGTGACAGCCAGAAACGCACGCAGGCTATGCGCAGCATGGTCGTCCAGAGCTTCGACTCCGCAGCAGTAAACGGACGCAGCGCTGCATAAGCGCCCAGCAAAGCGCGGGCACGCACGGCGTCGAGCTGGCCGTTTTCACGCGAGCACCAGTCGTTGAGGGCAATCGCCAGGTCATACAGCATCGGGCCGGAGCAGGCGTTGTAAAAGTCGATCAGCCCAGTCAGGTGCGTGCCTTCGAACAGGACGTTGTCCCGAAACAGGTCGGCGTGCAGGTTGGCACGCGGCAGCGCCATGATCTGTGGCTTGAGGTCTTCGATCTCCTGAAGGCTCTTTTCCAGCAGGGCTCGCTGAGTCTCGCCCAGGTGCGACAGAAAATTGCGCCCCTCGCTGAGCATCCAGTCCAGCCCCCGATCGGTTCTGCGCTCCAGCACCTGCTCGCGGGTCGCCAGGTGCAGGTTGGCCAACAGCTCGCCGATCTGCACGCAGTGCTGGGTATTGGGCTCGCTGATGTGTTTGCCCGGCAGGCGCGGCTGCAGCAGCGCCGGTTTCTCTGCCAGTTGGCGCAGCGCCTGGCCGTCGGTGGTACGCAATGCGTAGGGGACCGGCAAATTGGCGTCGTGCAGTACGTCGAGCAGTTCGATGAAAAACGGCATCTCCTGCACAGGGCCGCGCTCGACCAGTGTCAGGACAAATTCGCCCTGCTCCAGACTGATGAAGTAATTGGTGTTTTCACTGCCGGCGGCAATGCCCTGATAGTCAAGCAGACGGCCGAGCCCGTAAGGGGCGAGAAATGCTTCCAGCTCGGGCCGAGCCAGTGGAGTAAAAACGGACATGTCAGAACTGCCAACGATTAGAGTGAATGTAGGGTGCTACCAGCTGAATATTTCCCACTGAGGAATCAGCATGTCCGGTTGATCCGAACGGATAAAATTGGGACTTGTACCATCGGCGCGTACCAGAAAATAGGGCTTGCCGTGCTTAGGGGTAATCTTTACAGCATACAGAAAGCCGTTCTGGCGGTATTCCTGAATGGTTTTGTCGCCATCGGTACGGATAGTAACGTCCGGTGCCGGCGACGGTGGATCCTCTGCTGAAACTGCGAGCAAAGGACAAAGTGCCAACAGGCCGGTCAATATCAGTCGATTTACCTTGCACATGATAACCTTGTCCCTTTGTCGTCAATGGTCCGCGCATTCTAGCGCCGACCCCGCCGAAAAGGTTGATTCTGCTCATGACCCAAGCGCCGCTCGTCTTGATAGACGGTTCCTCTTACCTCTATCGCGCCTTCCATGCACTGCCACCACTGACCACGTCCAAAGGCTTGCCGACCGGTGCCGTCAAGGGCGTGCTCAACATGCTCAAAAGCCTGCGTCGCCAATACCCGGAAAGCCCGTTCGCGGTGGTCTTCGATGCCAAGGGCGGGACTTTCCGTGATGCGCTGTATACCGACTACAAGGCCAATCGGCCCAGCATGCCGGATGATCTGCGTGTGCAGGTAGATCTGCTGCATGCCTGCGTCAAGGGCATGGGCTATCCGCTGCTGTGCGTGGAAGGCGTCGAAGCGGATGACGTGATCGGCACCCTGGCGCGCAGCAGCGCGGCGGCGGACCGTCCGGTGATCATCTCGACCGGTGACAAGGACATGGCGCAACTGGTCGACGGACACATCACACTGGTCAACACCATGACCGGCAGTGTGCTGGACGTGGCTGGCGTCAAGGAGAAGTTCGGCGTCGGTCCGGAACATATCATTGACTACCTTGCCCTGATGGGTGACAAGGTCGACAACATTCCCGGCGTACCCGGCGTTGGCGAAAAAACGGCCGTCGGCCTGCTGGTTGGCGTTGGCGGCGGGCTCAAGGAGCTTTACGACAGCCTTGAAACGGTCGCAACCCTGCCGATTCGCGGGGCCAAGACCCTGGCGGCGAAGCTTGAAGAGCACCGTGCGATGGCCTTCTTGTCCTATGAACTGGCGACCATCAAGATCGACGTGCCGCTGGACATAGAGCTGGACCAGTTGCATTGCGGCGAGCCTGACCGCGACAAGCTGATGGAGCTATACGCCGAGCTGGAATTCAAGAGCTGGATCGAAGACCTGCAACGCGACGCCAAACGCGCCGGGCAAGAACTGGCTGTCGAAGAGCCGACTGTCGAGGCAAAGGACGCCGCCTATGAAGTCATTCTCGAACAGGGCCGGTTCGATGCCTGGATGAAAAAACTCAAGGCCGCGCAGCTGTTCGCCTTCGTGACCCAGAGCAACGGTACCGATGCCCAGCGCGCACAGTTGGTGGGCCTGTCCTTCGCCATCCAGACCCACGAAGCAGCCTACATTCCGCTGACACACTCCTATATGGGCGTGCCGCAGCAACTGGACCGCGACAGCGTGCTCAAGGCGCTCAAGCCGCTTCTTGAAGACCCGCAAAAAACCAAGGTCGGTCAGCACGCCAAGTTCGCCATCAACCTGCTCGCCAACTGCGCGATAGACGGCGATCAGGCTCAAGGCATCGACCTGCAGGGCGTGAGGTTCGACACCATTCTGGAATCCTATGTACTGGACTCCACTGCCACCCGCCACGACCGCGACAGTCTGGTGGCCAAGTACCTGACGCACACGCCGATCAACTTCCAGGACATCGCAGGCAAGGGGGCCAAACAGCTGACCTTCGACCAGATCGCCATCGAGCAGGCTGGCAATTATGCCGCTGAAGAGGCTGACCTGACGCTGCGCCTGCATGAAGTCTTCGAAGCGCGACTGGCCGCGATTCCGACCCTGCAACCGGTCTTGAACGATATCGAGATGCCGCTGGTGCCCGTCCTGGCGGGTATCGAGCGTCAGGGAGCACTGGTCGACGCCAACCTGCTGGGCATTCAAAGCGTCGAACTGGGCGACAAGATGACCGCTCTGGAGCGCGAAGCTTTCGCTATTGCCGGCGAAGAATTCAACCTGGGCTCACCCAAGCAGCTTGGCGTGATTCTCTACGAAAAACTCGGCATGCCGATCCTCAGCAAAACCGCCACCGGCCAGGCATCGACTGCCGAGGCGGTGCTTGCCGAACTCGCCGAGCAGGATTTCCCGCTGCCCAAGGTGCTGATGCAATACCGCTCGATGAGCAAGCTCAAGAGCACCTACACCGACCGCCTGCCGGAGCAGATCAACCCGCGCACCGGGCGTATTCACACCTCCTATCATCAGGCGGTGGCAGTAACCGGACGCTTGTCATCCAGCGATCCGAACCTGCAGAACATCCCGATCCGTACCGCTGAAGGCCGACGCATCCGTCAGGCATTCGTGGCCCCCAAGGGCTACAAGCTGCTGGCGGCTGACTACTCGCAGATCGAACTGCGGATCATGGCGCATCTGGCGCAGGACGAAGGCCTGCTGCATGCCTTCCGCAACGACCTGGACGTTCACCGCGCAACGGCGGCGGAAGTCTTCGGCGTCGAGCTGGAGAACGTCACCACTGACATGCGGCGCAGCGCCAAGGCGATCAACTTCGGCCTGATCTACGGCATGAGCGCGTTCGGCCTCGCCAAGCAGATTGGCGTGGACCGCAAGCAGTCGCAGGCTTATGTCGACCGTTACTTCGCCCGTTACCCTGGCGTGCTGAACTACATGGAGCGCACGCGCGCGCAAGCGGCCGAGCAGGGTTTTGTCGAAACCATATTCGGTCGCCGCCTGTACCTGCCGGACATCAACGCCAAGAACCCTTCACTGCGCAAAGGTGCCGAACGCATGGCGATCAACGCGCCAATGCAGGGCACCGCAGCGGACATCATCAAGAAGGCGATGGTGGCGGTGAATGGCTGGCTGGAAGAGTCCGGCCTGGACGCGCGGGTCATCCTGCAGGTGCACGACGAACTGGTGCTTGAGGTGCGCGAAGATCTGGTCGATCAGATCGGTGAACAGATTCGCCCACACATGAGTGGCGCAGCAGAATTGGCAGTGCCGCTGCTGGTGGAAGTCGGGGTTGGCAACAACTGGGACGAGGCGCACTGAGCCTGAAAGGGCGAACCTGTAAGCAGGTTCGTCAAACATTGTAAGAAATGTGAACTTTTCCTCACTGCTGGAACTTAACCATTTGGACAGGAGTCAGAGGTCTCGATTGGTTGAAAAATCGATCGTGCTCCTAGTTGTGTTAAGTGTTGGCAGTTATCCAGATCCCACCCTAAGGTCTGGACCTTAAGCCCCGGAACTTCCCCCTCCCCATGCGAAGTCCGGGGTCTTTTTTGCCTGCGATTTACTCCGCAGGTGCCTTGTCTTCCAGTTCCATCCAGTCGGCCAGCACGGTGTAGGCCTCTTCCAGCCCCATACGCTTGGGAGCCGAGAACAGCTGGATGCTCACTGCGTCACCCCAGCCCTTGCGAATCTCGGCCTGGACCTTGAGCAGCGTGTTCTTGGCTGCGCCGTAGGTCAGCTTGTCAGCCTTGGTCAGCAGAATATGCATGGGCATGTTGCTGGCAATCGCCCAATCCAGCATCAACACGTCGAAATCGGTCATTGGATGACGGATATCCATCATCAGAATCAGACCTTTCAGGCTTTCGCGACTCCCCAGATAGGCTTCCAGGTGACGCTGCCAGTGCAGCTTGAGCGGAATGGGTACTTTGGCGTAGCCGTAGCCAGGCAGGTCGACCAGACGTCGATCGTCATCCAGTCCGAAGAAGTTCAGCAGTTGAGTGCGCCCCGGCGTCTTGGACGTACGCGCCAGACTGGCATGGGTCAGGGTGTTCAGCGCGCTCGATTTGCCCGCATTGGAGCGACCGGCAAATGCGACTTCAAACCCTTCGTCGTCGGGGCATTGGTCGACCTTGGCGGCGCTGAGCATGAACGTGGCCTGTTGGCACAGGCCGAGGATGGGGTTTTTGAGTTGCATGTGATTTCCGGTGAAGGCCCTGCCTGCAAGGGGAGCGGCAGGAGGTGTCGGGTTCGTTTGGATGCGTGAGTATATAATGACACACCTGTCACCCGGCCCATACTTACACCCTGTCGGGGGGATCTGGTCAGAAGCTGGAACATTCAGACATGACCTGCTTCACTCCTTATGCAAAAAGGCCGTCCATGGCCGCCCACTTTTACAACCTCGGCGTTACACTAACGAACTCAAGCCCTCATGCCCGGTCGAAACCACCGTCGCCTGAAGGCGATTCAATCTGCTCAGGAGTAAAGCATGCGTAATCTGATCATCAGCGCCGCTCTGGTTGCCGCCAGTCTGTTCGGTGTGTCCGCCCAGGCTGCCACGCCCATCGAGGCCGGCAAGCAATACGTCGAGCTGGCAAGCGCTGTGCCTGTTGCCGAGCCGGGCAAGATCGAGGTCGTCGAGCTGTTCTGGTATGGCTGCCCGCATTGCTATGCATTCGAACCCACCATCAACCCATGGGTTGAAAAACTGCCGTCCGACGTGAAGTTCGTACGTATCCCGGCCATGTTCGGCGGCCCTTGGGACGCTCATGGCCAACTGTTTATTACGCTGGACACCATGGGCGTCGAGCACAAGGTTCACGCGGCCGTATTCGAAGCCATCCAGAAAGGCGGCAAGCGTCTGACCGACAAGAATGACATGGCTGATTTTGTCGCCACGCAGGGCGTGAACAAGGAAGACTTCCTGAAGACGTTCGACTCTTTCGCAGTCAAGGGCAAGATCGCCCAGTACAAGGAACTGGCCAAGAAGTACGAAGTGACTGGCGTTCCGACCATGATCGTCAATGGCAAGTACCGCTTTGACCTGGGTTCTGCCGGTGGTCCGGAAAAGACCCTGGAAGTTGCCGACCAGTTGATTGCCAAAGAGCGAGCGGCTACCACAGCCGCCAAGTAAGCGCACATCATGCGCCGCTGGGGCAAAGGCAGCACCCGTATCGTTGGCCTGCATGACCCGCAGGTCAACGAACATCATCTGATGCAAAACGGTTTGCCGGAGGACGGCAGGCTGCGCTTGCTCAGTTTCAATATCCAGGTCGGTATCAGTACCCAACGCTACCATCACTACCTGACGCGCAGCTGGCAGCATCTGCTGCCGCATGGTGGACGGGCGGCCAATCTGCAGAAGATCGGCGACCTGATCCATGACTTCGATCTGGTGGCGCTACAGGAAGTCGACGGCGGCAGCATGCGCTCCGGCTTCGTCAATCAGGTCGAGCACCTTGCTCAACTGGGCGGCTTTCCGTACTGGTACCAGCAACTCAATCGCAATCTCGGTCGACTCGCGCAGCACAGCAATGGTGTGTTGAGCCGCTTGCGCCCGGCCAAGATCGAGGATCATCCACTACCAGGCCCGGCCGGACGCGGGGCGATTCTTGTCCGTTTCGGCGAAGGCGAGGATGCGCTGGTGGTCGTCATGATGCACCTGGCTCTGGGCACCCGTACCAGAACTCGCCAATTGGCGTACATTCGCGAGCTGATCGGCGGTTATCGTCATCAGGTGCTGATGGGCGACATGAACACCCACGCCAATGATCTGCTGGAACACTCGCCGCTTCGGGATCTGGGCCTGCTGGCACCACAAATCGAAGCGACTTTTCCCAGCTGGCGACCACAACGCTGCCTCGATCACATCCTGCTCAGCCCGACCCTGACGCTCGAACGCGTACAGGTGCTGGCGCAACCCATTTCCGATCACCTGCCGGTTGCTGTCGAGATTCGCCTGCCTGACTCACTGCGTGGGGACTCGCTGCCTGTGCCCTCTGGTGGAAACCTTGCATGAGCGACGACGCGGAGCGTTGGAAAGAGAAGTACCTCAAAGGAATCGAGCAACAGGACAAGCTTGAAAAGCGCTGGGATGCGCGGCTTGACCTGCTGCGGCGCGGCTTGGTGCGCAGTAGCCTGGCAGCAGAAGGGTCTGATCGCGCTGTCGATGAGTGCATGAAGGAAATGCGGGAAATTGTCCGCAAGGACGATATGGACGCCGGTCTGGCAGCATTGATCCCGCGTCTCGAAAAAGCCGTGCTGGACTCGGAACATCGCCGTGAAGTGCGGGTCGGGCAGATTGGCTCGGCGCTGACCGCACTGGTTACACAACTGCAAGCGCTGCCGCTGCCAAGAGAAGTGCGCAAGCCACTCAAGCGCTTTGCCAAGGATCTTGAAGAGCGTGCGTCGCAGGCACGCGAGCTGCCCTTGCTGCTCAGCGAATTGAGTGGCTTGCAGGGTCAGGCCCTGACGCTGCTCGAAAAGCACGAAGAAGGCCCGCGTCAGGGGCTGCTGCAACGCCTGTTCGGTTCGCGGGACGAACATGGCAACGAGCACTCTTGCGAAGCCGCTCATCCCGAACATGCCCCTTCTGCCGAGGACCGGCATGAAGCGCACATTGAACCTGAAGACGCGAATGCTCATGCTTCACCAGACGTCCTCGTTGCCGGGATCGATGAGACGGCTCCTTCCATCATCGACAGAGAGATCAGGATCGAGCCACCCCTGCCGACGCCTGCCCCACAGACCGATATCACCAGCATTGCAACACCTGAAGCGCCTGCGCCATTGCCAGCCGCAGCAGCCATTGCGCCAGCGCTGATCGAACCCGTCGCCGAACCTGCTGCTATTCCCGTCGAACCTATTGATTTCACAGACATGCTGGCGCCCGTTCCGTGGGTGCCTTACCAGCAGCGGCCAATCGTGTTGAGCGTGGAAGAGCCGCCAGACGATGCCGAATCAGAAACCGAAGCGGTAGAAGACGAAGAGGGTTATTCGCTACCCACCTCGCCAGAACCCAGCTACAGCTCGGTAGCTGCGCACATTGAGGAAACACTGCTCGGCCTGCTCGACGACCTGACATTGTCGGAACACTTCCGTCCGCAGGTCGAGGATATGCAGTTACGTTTGAAACATGGGCTCAACTGGTACGAACTGCTGCCGATCCTCGACGATCTGGCGGTATTGATGCTGGCAATCAATAACGGTGGCCAACAGGAATTCGGCACCTATCTCAAACAGCTCAACGAACGGCTCGAATCCTTTCAGAGCCACTTGCAGGCCGCCAGTGAAGATCATGCCGAGGATCAGTCCACCGCACGCGATCTGAACGAACAATTGCGCGAACAGGTCGGCGGCCTGCAGATAAGCGTTCAGGACGCGTCCGACCTGACCAGTTTGAAGCAGGTGCTCGACAACCGTTTCGAAGGCTTGCTCAATACCATGGATCACTACCAGCTCAAACGTGACGCACGCGAGCGGGAAGTCGCCTCACGGCTCCAGGGATTGGCAGCCCGCGTGGCAAGCATGGAGCAGGAAGCTCTGGGTTTCAGAACCCACCTGGAAGAACAGCGCCAAAAGGCCTTGATCGACCCGCTCACCGGCTTGCCCAATCGTGCAGCCTGGGGCGAGCGCCTCGAACAGGAGATGAGCCGGTGGCAGCACGAAAAAAACAGCCTGCTGGTGTGCATCCTGGACCTGGACCACTTCAAACGCATCAATGACGGATACGGCCACCTGGCTGGCGACAAGGTGCTGAAAATTGTTGCCAACGTCTTCAGAAAGCGCCTGCGTGGCGACGATTTTCTTGCACGGTTTGGTGGCGAGGAATTTGTCATGCTGCTGCCTGCGACACCTCCCGCCATAGGGCTGACCTTGCTGGACGAGCTGCGCGCTGCAGTAGAAGCCTGCCCGTTTCACTTCAAGGGCGAGCGGGTCACGATCACCGTGTCCATCGGGGTAACGGCTTTTCGAACGGCTGAACGAAGTGAAACAGCGATCAAGCGCGCCGATCAGGCGCTGTACAAGGCCAAGGAAAACGGCCGGAACCGGGTCGAGCAAGGCTGAAACATTTTGATCTGAACGAATGCTTCGCCGCCAACGCTATTTGCACACATTTTGTTATGATGTTGCATTTCCCGCTGACGCTGCCCATCCCATGAAGCTGTATTTTTCCGCCTTCCTGCTGCTCGTCCTCACTGCCTGCGCCAGCGGCCCCAGGCTGGACACCAGTCATCCATCGGTGAACTTCGATGGCCGTGCTCAGTACGTGGTGATGCATTACACCTCGACTTCACTGGAACCCTCGCTGCAGTTACTGACCCATGGCGAGGTCAGCGCCCACTACCTGATCGGTGACGACAGCAAGGCGACCATCTACAAGCTGGTCGATGAAAGCGCACGTGCCTGGCATGCCGGCGAAAGCGAGTGGGAAGGCCGTACCTTGCTCAACTCCAGTTCGATCGGCATCGAGATCGTCAATCCGGGCTTCAAGGAAACGCCGACAGGTCGGCTGTGGTATCCGTACACCGAAGCACAGACCCAGTCGATCATTGTCCTGCTCAAGGACATCGTCAAGCGCAACAGGATCGACCCCAAACACATCATCGGTCATAGCGACATCGCCCCATTGCGCAAACAGGACCCGGGGCCGCTGTTCCCGTGGAAACGCCTCGCTGCCGAAGGTCTGGGGAACTGGCCGGACGAGCGCCAGGTTGCCCAGCGCCAGGCACTGTTGGCAACCAACCTGCCAAGCATCACCTGGTTCCAGCAGCAATTGGCTCGCCTTGGCTACAGCACTCCGCAGACCGGCGAGCTGGACGTCGCGACACGTCAGGTACTGGCCGCTTTCCAGATGCACTATCGTCCGGCACGCTTCGACGGCGAGCCTGACGCACAGAGCGCGGCCATCCTGCAGGTGCTCAATCACTCGAATTGAAGCGTATGACGGCTGATACTCGATGAGGGCCTTGTGCTCAAGCCCTCAGAGCGGCAACGCCATGTAGAACTGCGTGCCCTGCCCCGGCCTTGAATAAACGCCCATACGCCCGCCGTGCAACTGGACAATCTCCTTGCACAGCGCCAGCCCGAGCCCGGCTCCGCCTTTTTTGCGACCGACCTGCACGAAGGGTTCGAAAATTCGCCCCTGCTGCCCGTAGGCAATGCCCTCGCCGTTGTCTTCGACACTGATGATCGCCCGCTCGCCATGGCGCCTGGCCTGCAGACGAATCAGACCGTTCTGCGGCGTATGCCGCAACGCATTGTCCAACAGGTTGTCCAGCACCCGCTCAAGTTGCGACTGGTCAGCATGCAGGCGTGGCATGGGCTCCTGCATATCCAGCATCAGTACGATGTCCTGCTCGACGGCCTTTTCCTCGAATCGCGCCCTGGCTTCTTCCAGTAAGGTTTCGATGGAGCACGGTGCCAGTTTGAGTTTCTGCAGGCCGTTCTGATAACGCGAGAAGTTCAGCAGGTCATTGATGAGCTGCATCAGGCGCTGCATTTCTTCGGTGACCGTATTGAGCAGATCGGCCTCTCGGGTCTCAGGGGCGAAATGCAGACGCTCCTGAAGAAGACCGAACGCCATGTGCATGCCCGTGACCGGCGTGCGCAACTCATGTGAGGCACGCAGGACAAACTCGCTACGTACTCGCTCGAATGCGCGCTGCTCGGTGACGTCATGCAGAACCATGACCGCACCGAGGATGTGGCCTTTGGTATGGCTGACCGGTGTCATGCTGTAGGTCAGCAGTCGGGACTCGCCGTCGATTTCAATGGCCAGGTCTTCCGGAGCGCGCTCGAGCGTTCCGCCACGCAGCACCAGATGCAGCTGTTCGTCCAGCTCCGGACGGCTCAATGCCTCTCCGAGACTCTGCCCCAGGCGACTTTCGTCCCAGCCAAGCTGGCGTTGCGCCACAGGATTCAAGTGCTCCAGACGGCCCTGACGATCAATCATCAGCAAGCCATCGTCGATACTGTCGAGAACCGCTTGCAGACGCTGCTGGCCCGCCAGTAACTCATCGACATTGGTCGCCTGATGCTGACGCAGGGCTTCGGCCATGATGCCAAAGCGCCGAGTCAGAAGGTTCATCTCGGCGGCAGAGGAAATAGGCAGCGTCACCTCGTAATCGCCTTCACCAATGCGGTCGGCGGCTTTCGCCAGCGCCTCGATCGGCGCACCGAAACGACGGGCGATGCCATGCGCGGTCACAAAACCGATGCACAGCACTGCCAGCCCGACCAGCCCCAGCAAGCCCGCGATCCACAGCGCACGATCCCTGGAATTGATCTCCGCGCTGCTGATGTTCTCCAACGCCTTGCGATGCACATCCAGCAGGCCGTTGCGCAAGTTATCGAAGCTTTCGCTCAGTTGCGGGTTGCCACGTATGCCTCGCAGGTCAGTCCCGTATTGCTTCCAGGTTTCGATGAACCGCTGATAGTCGCCACGGGTCTTTTCGAACCCGTTACGTACGTTCTGCTGGGTATCCTGCGCCGACCCCTCTTCCAACAGCTCTTCAAATTGAGTCTGGATTCTTTCCAGTTCGGCTTGATCGCGGTTGGCACCCGTCATCAACACCAGTTGATCGCCCAGGTTCTGGCGCAACTTCAGACCCAGATCAAGAATGGCGAAATTGTGCTGAATCAGCGATTCCTGGGTCCGGGCCATCTGCATGACGCTGACGAGCCCCAGCAGCAGCCCCAGCAAAGCGACCGTGATAAGTGCCGAAATACTCAGAAAGAGGCGAGTGCGCAGTTTCATGGCCAGCTTCATTTAAGGCCTTTCACAGGTTGTACTGTTTACGTTTTCGATACAGCGTCGACGCATCGATACCCAGCGTTTTGGCAGCCTGATCGAGGGTTTCACTGGTCGCCAGCACGGCACCGATGTGCGCTTTTTCGAGCTCGTCCAGGCTCAAGGCCGCTCCGACACGCGGTGCATTGTTCGCCGGCTGCTCGGCCATGCCCAAGTGACTGACTTCCACACGCTCCTGCGGGCAGATGATGCTGGCACGCTCGATCACGTTACGCAGTTCACGAATGTTGCCCGGCCAGCGGTAGTTGAGCAGCGCTGCGCGGGCCTCCTCGCTGAACCCGCGCGCCGGTCGGGCATACTCCTTGACGAAGCGCGCCAGAAACCGGTCTGCCAGGGTCAGAATGTCTTCGCTGCGCTCACGCAGGGCAGGCAGATTAAGGGTGATTACGTTCAGGCGATACAGCAGGTCCTCACGGAAGCGTCCGCTGCGCACCATGTCCTCCAGATTGAGGTTGGTGGCGGCCAGAATGCGCACATCGGCACGCCGGGTAACCGGGTCCCCCACACGCTCGTATTCCTTGTCCTGGATGAAGCGCAGCAACTTGGGCTGCAGCGTCAGCGGGAAGTCGCCGATCTCGTCGAGGAACAGTGTGCCGCCATCCGCCTGGTTTACCCGGCCCAAGGTGCTTTCGCTGGCGCCGGTGAACGCCCCGCGACTGTGGCCGAACAGTTCGCTTTCCATCAATTCTGCAGTGAGCGAGGGGCAGTTGATTGTCACACAGGACTTATTCGCCCGCTTGCTCCAGCCGTGAATAGCCCGGGCCAGCTCGCCTTTACCTGTACCCGACTCACCCAGAATCAGGATATTGGCATCGGTCACCGCAACCTGACGGGCCGTTTCCAGAATGGCCATCATGGAAGGGCTGTGAGAATCCAGCCCGTCCTTCGGTTTGCGGACTTCGCCTTCCAATGCTTCAAGACGTGCAGACAGTTGTCGCACTTCAAGCTGCTTGGCGGTGGCAAGGCGCAGTTGATCCGGGCTGCACGGCTTTACCAGATAGTCGGCTGCGCCCGCCTGAATGGCGTCGACAGCGGTATCGACCGCCGAGTGCGCGGTCACGATGACCACACGCATCCACGGTGCCTGAATACGCATCTGCGCCAGCACATCCAGGCCGTTGTCTTCACCCAGGCGCAAATCGAGAAAGCACAGGTCGAATACCTGGCGTTGCATGAGCGTGTCAGCCTGGGCTGCGCTGTTGGCAGTGGCGACACTGTAGCCTTCGTCTTCCAGACAGTACCGGAAAGTGCGGAGGATGGCGGACTCATCGTCCACAAGCAGAATACGGCCCTGATTCTCAGTGGCTGCTTCCATTTTTCCTACGCTCCTTAATGAATTGTCTCAGTTAGTCTCGGAATCATCGGGCAAGTTGCATGGTCAATTCTGATTGATTCTTCGGCATGCATGGTAGCTTTCTGATCGCCTAATGGCGAACAGCCTGATTAATCCGCGTTTATGTCGTTAAAACCGTCTATTCGGAGACGAAATCCCATCGCAAAAGGAACACTCATATGTTTTCACTGAAAAAGATTGCTCTGATCACGTCCGCCGCTGCGTTACTTGGCAGCGGTCCGGTACTCGCCCAGCCTGACCTGCCCACACAGCTTGCCGAGGCGCGTCAGGAAGGTTCGATCTGGACAGCTTTCGCGCTGAACAAGCATTTGAGCCCGTTCAAGATCGATATAGATGTGCAACAAGGCACCGCGATTCTCAAGGGCAAGGTCGAAAACGAAGTGGATCGCGAGCTGGCCGAGCGCATTGCACTGGATACCAAGGGTATCGAGAAGGTTGATAACCAATTGGAAGTGGACGCTGCGGTTGCCAGCGAACCCGGTACGCGAACCCATATGGCCCAGCGATTTGAAGATGCGACGCTGGTCGCGACAGTGAAATCCAAATTGCTGTGGAGCAGCGTGACTGAAGCGCTGACCATCGATGTCGACAGCAAGGATGGGGTGGTCACCCTCAAGGGCAGGGCGCAGAGCCCTGAAGCCAAGGAGCTGGCGGGCAGCCTGGCAAGCAATACTGATGGTGTGGTGAGCGTCAACAACCTGATCAGCCTGAGCGCAGCCGATTCCATTGCAGCCAAGACACAGCCTCAATCACTGTCCCCGACCGAAGAAATGAGCGACACATGGATCACCAGCAAGGTCAAGGCGAGCCTGATTTACAGCCGGACGCTGGACGGGCTGAATATCAAAGTGGATACCAAAGCCGGAGTGGTAAGCCTGAATGGCGTGGTTGCCAACTTCGCGGAGAAGGAACTGGCCGTTGAGATCGCGCGAAATATTCGTGGCGTCAAGGGAGTGAATGGCGACGCCCTGAAGGTCATGGCGCGCAGCGCAGGCTGAACAGGCGCACGCAAAACGTCAAACGCTTCGTGCAGAACGCACGATTACAAAGGTGTAATCGTGCAGCTTGCTCGTAGGGTCTATCCCGAAAACACCATAAACTATTGATTTTATTGAATTTAAAAGCCTAATAAAAACTGGCATGCAGCCTGCAATAACTCCTTCAACAAGGTCGATACACAATGACCCATCAGATTGGACCCATCAGATTGAATGCCCACTCAGGCCAGGGGAGTTTGCAGATGAACAGCCAGCGTATTGCACAATTGCGTATCTCTCCCCTGCATATCCAGCAAGGCCTTTTCCTGCTCCTCGCCCTGCTTGTCACTCTGATCGCCATTCAGCAGTTCCAGCGTTGGAGTCAAGCCAACGAGGCAACTCAAGCCAGACAGCAATTCATCCACACCAGCAGCATCTCGTATCGCGGCGTAAGCGCTCCAGCGGTCAAGGATGTTTCCTCCAGCCTCCGCCCTGTCGATGGCCTGGTGTCTGTAGATGAAGTCGCTCCACAGCAAAAATGGGTTTTTTGACCCGACCTGAAAAAAAAGCAGCATTCATATTAAAACGGCACCAAAAAGGAGTATCACCATGTTGAGTTGGGCAATCACGTTTCTGATCATCGCCATTGTTGCTGCAGTACTGGGCTTCGGTGGTATCGCGGGCACGGCTACCGGTATCGCCAAGATCCTGTTTGTCGTATTCCTGGTGATGTTCGTTGTGTCGTTCTTCTTCGGTCGTCGCGGTCGAGGCTGATAATGCACACGTCATTTCGCACACTGGCCGCCGCCCTGTTGATGGGCGGCAGCGCCATGGTCATGGCAGCCAATGATGGACAGTCGCGGGTCAATGAACTCTTGAGTTCGGCACCCGAGTACCGCACAACCTGGGCGAAGGTCGTCAAGAAGGAAGAGCGGTTGCCGGATTGGGTGATCAACCTGTCCGGTGCTTCCCAGCAGCAGATGACAGCGGCCACCGAGGACGGCGACAAGTACCTTGTCGGACCGCTTTGCGAAACTGCCGATACGTGCAAAAGCAAGCGCCTGATCGTGGCTTTCAGCCTCGACAAGGAAGATGCTTACGCCATGTTGGTTGAAGTACCTGCAGGTCTTCCTGCAGATAAATCACCCACTCGTCATGCCACTTACCGCTACCTGGGTAAGCCTGACGAGGGTATGCAAAAGCTCTTGAATGAAGAGCTGCGCAAAGACCCTGACTGGTATTGATCCAGAAGAAAGATGTCGACTGCAGAGTCGACATCTTTCTGATTTGTGCGGCCTGAGGAAGGTGCGCGCATGACCAAGGGGCCGGGATGCGTTGATCGAATGGATCGGCGTGACCTAGGGGTACAGGGAGTACCTCCGCCGAGGGCCGGGTCAGGCAAGCTGCCGTGCAAGTCCTTGAGAAAGCTTCGACCTTTCGAGCGCTCTCCGTGACCCTGCACGGCGCTTTATACCCGCTTTATCTCCCTCGCGACTCTTCCTTGTTATACCCCCTCGTTGATTCCATTCCGGTCAGATAGCGCCCCTTGGTAGCATCAGCCCCAATGGCAGACGCACCCGAGCCTCCAGACCGCCGCCTGATCGGTTTCTCAACTCGACATTGCCGCCATGCATTGCTGCGATGCGCTTGACGATCGCCAGCCCCAGGCCAGTCCCTTTACCGCTGCGGGCACGATCACCGCGAATGAACGGGTTGAAGATGGTGTCCAGCTCGGACGGATCGATACCCGCGCCTCTGTCGAGCACGCTCAACACTACGTAAGGCGCGTTCCTGTCGCCTGACACGTAAGCAGCCACCTCGATACCGTTACCGGCATGATGCCTGGCGTTGCCGATCAGATTGGTCAGCAGACGCTTCATCGATACGCGCCTTAGCGGAAAGGGCGGAATCGGCTCAAGACACAGACGGATGCTGTCTTCATCGTTATTGAAGGGCGCAACCACATCACGCACCAGATGCCCCAGATCGACCTCTTCGATCTCTTCGTCACGCCCATCGCGAATGAACGCCAGGAACTGGTCGAGAATGGCATCCATGTCCTCGATATCCCGCACCATGCCTTCAGAGAACTCATTGTCGTTCATCAACTCCAGAGACAGGCGCAGACGCGTCAGCGGCGTGCGCAAGTCATGGGAAACGCCCGCCAGCATCAGCTCACGCTCCTGCCCGGCCTGTTCGACGTCCTCGGCCATCTGGTTGAAGGCGCGATAGACCTCGGTCATCTCGCTCGGCGTGTCACTGACCGGCAAACGCACGCTGCGGCCCTGCCCCAGTTGCCGAGCCGCAAAGACCAGTCGCTTGAGCGGCTGATTCAATTGGCGCACGAAAATCCAGGCCGATGCCGTGGAAAGCAACCCGATGGCGAGGAACCAGCCCAGCACGCTCCAGATCTTCTGGCCACGCAGCGGGTGAGGATATAGCGGTACTTTCAGCCAGCCATCCCCCAGGCTCGGTGCCCTTACCCATAGCGCGGGCGGTGCGTGCACACGCAAACGCACTTCGGTATCTGCACCCAGCTCAGCCTGCATCTGCCGCTGATAGATCTCGCTGTAAGGCCAGTGTTGCTCACCCTCCGGCACGCCACCGCCGACCACGCGAATCAGGCCAGCCGCCTCGGCAATTGCCTCGCGATCGTTTTCATCGGCCGCCCAGTAAGCGCGCAGCGTCAGCGCGACGCCGTGGCTGTATTGCCTGTCGACCAGAACGTCTTCGTTCATCAGCAGATAAACTAGCGTCAGGGCCTTGGAAAACAGCACGACGATGAGCACCAGCCAGAGCGTGCGAGAGAAAAAGCTTTGCGGGAACCAGAGCGGAGTCTTCATAACTGCAGCCATACACTTTGCAGGGCGAGCGAGGCTCGCAGGTTTGCCGAACGCGGGCCGGACCCGATGGACGAACGCAAAAAACCAGTACGTCGATAACCTTACGGAAGATTATCGACGTAACTGGCAGGAATGACGGATTTCTGTGCTGACAACCAGGTTATCAGCGACTGCCGGCACCATCCGGAACGAATACATAGCCTACGCCCCAGACGGTCTGGATATAGCGGGGCTTGGAAGGATCCGGCTCGATCAGGCGACGCAGACGGGAAATCTGTACGTCGATGGATCGCTCCAGTGCATCCCACTCCCGGCCACGGGCCAGGTTCATCAGTTTGTCACGGGTCAGCGGCTCGCGAGCGTGCATGACCAGCGCCTTGAGTACCGCGAACTCACCCGTGGTGAGCATGTGCACTTCTTCGCCACGCTTGAGCTCGCGGGTGGCCAGAGACAGTACGTAATCGCCGAAACTGACTGACTCGTCCTCGCTACCGGGGGCACCGGGCACCGGTGCAGCCTGACGACGCAATACCGCCTTGACGCGAGCCATCAGCTCGTCCGGATTGAACGGCTTGGCCAGGTAATCGTCAGCCCCCAGTTCGAGCCCCTTGATACGGCTCAGCTCATCGCCCTTGGCGGTCAGCATGATAATCGGCACCTGATTGTTCGCGGCACGCAGACGACGGCAGGCTGAAAGGCCGTCTTCTCCGGGCAGCATCAGGTCCAGCACCACAAGGTTGAAAACCTCACGGGCCAATAGCCGGTCCATTTGCTCCACGTTTGCCACGGCGCGGGCACGGTAGCCCTTGCTGGTGAAAAAACGCTCCAGGAGACTGCTCAGCCCCGGATCGTCATCGACAATAAGGATTTTTTCGCCTTCAGCATTTTGTGCGGTGCTGCTCATCGGATGCTCCTCTGATCTCGGGGCGCATTATGGCGTAGCTGCGGTGATGCGCACCTTGTGCATTGTTAGCAGATTTTACTGGAGGCGGCACTTGTGCATGCTTTTTCGCCGAAAAAAGACCACATTTGTCGGCCGATCCCCTAATCCGCCTTCGCCGGGTATAATGCGCCGCCCTCAAAGTCAGGCAACGCTGGCCATATGGCCGTTCGCCAGCGCTGAAAATAAATCCTGGCGGACGATACTCAGGCAAGGCCATTCGTACATAGCCCAGTTTTTTGCTCACAACTCCAGGTGGTTTTATGGACAGCATCAACAGCCGCATCGCCGAAGAACTCGGCGTACGCCCACAACAGGTCGCAGCGGCCGTAGCACTACTGGATGAAGGCTCGACCGTGCCCTTCATTTCCCGCTACCGCAAGGAAGTGACCGGCAGTCTTGATGACACGCAATTGCGCCATCTGGAAGAACGCCTGCGCTATCTGCGCGAACTGGATGACCGGCGTGTCAGCATTCTTGCCAGTATCGAAGAGCAAGGCAAGCTGACCCCGGAGCTGGCTCGCGACATCAAGCTCGCCGACACCAAGACCCGTCTTGAAGATTTATATCTGCCCTATAAGCAGAAACGCCGTACCAAGGGCCAGATCGCCCTCGAAGCAGGCCTCGGCGAGCTGGCTGACGGCCTGTTCAACGACCCGCGCCTCTCCCCTGAGACCGAAGCAGCCCGCTTTGTCGACGCCGACAAAGGCGTGGCCGATGTGAAAGCCGCGCTGGAAGGTGCCAAGTACATCCTGATGGAGCGTTTAGCCGAAGACGCTTCGCTGCTGGACAAGCTGCGCAGCTTCCTCAAGCAGGAAGCGGTGATCAGCGCACGCGTGGTGCCGGGCAAGGAAGAGGAAGGCGCCAAGTTCCGCGACTATTTCGAACATGACGAGCCGCTCAAGAGCATGCCGTCGCACCGTGCGCTGGCGATTTTCCGGGGCCGAAACGAAGGCTTCCTCAGTTCCGCCTTGAAAGTCGGCGAAGAACTGCCAGGTGCCATGCACCCGTGCGAACTGATGATCGGCGAACGCTTCGGCATCCAGAACCAGAGCCGCCCAGCAGACAAGTGGCTGGCCGAAGTGGTGCGCTGGACCTGGAAGGTCAAGCTGTACAGCCACCTGGAAACCGACCTGCTGGGCGAGCTGCGCGATGGTGCAGAAACCGAGGCAATCAACGTTTTCGCCCACAACCTGCACGACCTGTTGCTGGCCGCGCCGGCCGGCCAGCGTGCCACACTGGGCCTTGACCCGGGCTTGCGCACCGGCTGCAAGGTCGCCGTGGTAGATGCCACTGGCAAGCTGCTCGACTACGCGACCGTCTATCCACACGTACCGAAGAACCAGTGGGATCAGACCATCGCCGTGCTGGCAGCCCTGTGCGCCAAACATTCGGTTGATCTGATCGCCATCGGCAACGGTACTGCCAGCCGCGAAACCGACAAGCTGGCGGCCGAGCTGATCAAAAAATACCCAGGCCTGAAAATGACCAAGGTCATGGTCTCCGAAGCCGGTGCTTCGGTCTACTCGGCGTCAGAACTGGCGGCGAGGGAATTCCCGGACCTGGACGTGTCGATCCGTGGCGCAGTCTCCATCGCCCGGCGCTTGCAGGATCCGCTCGCCGAACTGGTGAAAATCGATCCGAAATCCATTGGTGTCGGCCAGTATCAACACGACGTTTCACAGCTCAAGCTGGCTCGCGGCCTGGACGCGGTGGTTGAAGACTGCGTGAACGCCGTGGGCGTGGACGTGAACACCGCGTCGGTGGCACTGTTGGCGCGGATTTCCGGCCTCAATACCACACTGGCGCAGAACATCGTTGCGCATCGCGACGAAAACGGCGCGTTCAAGACTCGCGCAGCGCTGAAAAAAGTCAGTCGTCTGGGCGAGAAGACGTACGAACAGGCCGCAGGCTTCCTGCGCGTCATGACCGGCGACAACCCGCTGGACGCTTCTGCGGTTCACCCGGAAGCCTACCCGCTGGTGCAGCGTATTGCGGCTGAAACCGACCGTGATATTCGCTCGTTGATCGGCGATGCGAGCTTTCTCAAGCGGCTGGACCCGAAAAAATTCACCGACGAGACCTTTGGTCTGCCAACGGTCACCGACATCCTGCAGGAACTTGAAAAACCGGGCCGCGATCCGCGTCCAGAGTTCAAGACGGCGGAGTTTCAGGACGGGGTCGAAGACCTCAAGGACCTGCAACTGGGCATGATCCTCGAAGGCGTAGTGACCAACGTCACCAACTTTGGTGCGTTCGTCGATATCGGCGTGCATCAGGACGGCCTGGTACACATCTCGGCACTTTCCGAGAAGTTCATCAAGGACCCGCGGGAAGCGGTCAAGGCAGGCGATGTGGTGAAAGTGAAGGTCATGGAAGTCGACATCCCGCGCAAACGCGTCGGTCTGTCGATGCGCATGAGCGACACGCCAGGCGAGAAGATCGACGGCGCACGCGGCGCGCGTCCAGGCTCTTCGCCTCGTCAGCAGAACAGCGCCCCGCGCAAGGAAACCACAGCACCCGCGCCAGCCAACAACGCCATGGCTTCGCTATTCGCCAATGCCAAGCAACTGAAGAAGCGCTGATGGACATTCCGGAGGATCTGACCCACAGCGCCTATTTCAAGATGCTCGGCTGCGAACTGAGGCGTCTGGACGAAGGCGTTGCCGAAGTTGCGTTGCCACTGGAGGCGCATCTGCGCAATCGCGGCAACGTGATGCACGGCGGGGCAATCTTCAGCCTGGTCGATATCGCCATGGGGCTGGCCTGTTCCAGTGCCCACGGTTTCGACCAGCGCAGTGTCACCATCGAGTGCAAGATCAACTACGTGCGCGGCGTATCCGACGGCGAAGTGCTAGGCATTGCCAGGGTGCTGCACGCAGGTCGTCGGACACTTGTGGTTGAGGCCGAAGTCGTCCAGGGTGGCAAGCTGGTCGCCAAGGCTCAGGGCACGTTCGCGGTCATCTAGACCGCGATAAAGGCTGATGAAAGCAATCACGGTGAACAGAACCTAGCCGTATCCACATCATTTGGGTTAATTTCGGCACCATTAGCGTGGTGCCGAGTCCATTTGGGTGGTACGACAAAGAGCAGTGATTGTGAACAGGCGCTACAGACCAGCCAGGCGACTACGCCAGTTCCTTTCTTCACCCTTGTAGACCGTCAAGTCCACCCCCATATCGGGGCGACCGATGCGTGAAGGATTACACCTTGAGCGAACTTTTAAACCGTCGTCTTGCATTGCTCGGCGAGCGTGACCACCTTTCTCTGCTGGAGCAGTGCCTGCACGGTATCGAGCGCGAGTGCCTGCGCGTTACTGCAACGGCAGAACTGGCACAGACGCCTCACCCGCAAGCTCTGGGTGCCGCACTGACCAATGGCCAGGTCACGACCGACTATTCCGAATCGTTGCTGGAGTTCATCACGCCAGCGCTGAAGAACCCGGCCGAGACCATCGACAGCCTGGACAAGATCCATCGCTTCGCCTACAGCAAGCTGGGAGACGAGTTGCTCTGGAGCCCGTCGATGCCATGCCCCTTGCCCGACGAGGAGCACATACCGATCGCTTATTACGGCACGTCGAACATCGGCAAGCTCAAATACGTGTACCGTAAAGGCCTGGCCCTGCGTTATGGCAAGACCATGCAGTGTATCGCTGGCATTCACTACAATTTCTCGCTGCCGGAAGATGCCTGGGCGCTGCTCAAGCAGACCGAGGACTTTGCGGGTGACGCACGTGACTACCAGTCGCATTCCTACATCGCGCTGATCCGTAATTTCCGCCGTTACAGCTGGCTGCTGATGTACCTGTTCGGTGCTTCACCGGCACTGGATGCGGGTTTCCTGCGTGGCCGCAAGCATCAGCTGGAACAACACTTCGATGCCGACACGTTGTACCTGCCTTATGCAACCAGTCTGCGCATGAGCGATCTGGGTTATCAGAGCGATGCCCAGGCCGATCTGACCCCTTGCTACAACGATCTGGTCAGCTACACAGACAGCCTGCGCAAGGCCGTGGCCACGCCTTACAAGCCCTACGTCGATGTCGGCACTCATGATCGTAATGGCGAGTGGGTGCAGCTCAACACCAACGTGCTGCAGATCGAAAACGAGTATTACTCCAACATCCGTCCCAAGCGCGTGACTTATAGCGGCGAACGCCCCATTCAGGCGCTGGTGGCCCGTGGCGTGCAGTACGTCGAAGTTCGTTGTCTGGACATCAACCCGTTCCTGCCTACCGGTATCAGCCTGGAGCAGTCGCGCTTTATCGATGCGTTCGTGCTGTACTGCGCGCTCGAGGAAAGCCAGCAGCTGGCCAGCCACGAGTGTTCCAGCGCGAGCTCGAACTTCCTGGCGGTGGTCAAGGAAGGGCGTCGTCCGGGCCTCAACCTTCAGCGTGACAACAGCCCTGTCGAGCTGAAAACCTGGGCAACCGAATTGCTGGAAAAAATCACTCCGATAGCCCGACTGCTCGATCAGGCGCAGGGTATCGATGAGCACATCAAGTCGATTGCCGTGCAACAGGCCAAGATCGACGATGCCTCCCTGACGCCTTCTGCCCAGGTGCTGGCCAGCATGAAAGCGCATAACGAGGGCTTTACGGCCTTCTCCCTGCGTCAGAGCCAAGTCCACGCCGAATACTTCCGAACCCATCCGCTGAGTGCCGAAGAGCAGACGCACTTCGAAGCCCTGGCCAAAACCTCCATCGAGGAACAGGCCGAGCTGGAAGCGACCGAGGAAGTAGTGGATTTCGACACATTCGTGGGTTCGTATCAGGCGAGCATTCTGTCGATCAGCAACTGATGCGCAGGTGACGCCGAGCGTCACGAACTGCACTCCCAAGCGAAGCGTGAAGCACGATCAATCGTGCGACGCTCCGCGTCGGCATACAGTTCTGAACGCTCTGCGTCCGCCGCAAGGCTTATATCGCCTTTTCGAAGATCTTCGAATTACGCTGGTAGTTGTACAGCGACGCGCGTGCGCTTGGCAGGCGGTCGACGCTGCTGGGCTCGAAACCCCGCTCGCGGAACCAGTGCGCAGTACGCGTAGTGAGAACGAACAAGGTCTTGATGCCCAGGGCTCTGGCGCGGTTTTCAATGCGCTCCAGCAACTCGTCGCCGCGCCCGCCGTGCCGGTATTCCGGGTTGACGGCCAGACACGCCAGCTCGCCTGACTCCGAATCGGCAATCGGGTACAACGCCGCGCAGGCAATGATCAGCCCTTCCCGCTCGACCACGCTGAACTGAGTGATCTCGCGCTCCAGCACTTCGCGCGAGCGACGCACCAGAATGCCCTGCTCTTCCAGCGGCGTGATCAGGTCCATCAAGCCGCCGACGTCCTCAATGGCCGCCTCGCGAACCAGTTCGAACTGCTCCTGTGCTACCAGCGTACCGCCACCGTCACGGGTAAACAGCTCGGTCAGCAGCGAGCCGTTCTCGGCATAGCTGACGATATGGCTGCGCGCGACACCGCCGCGACAGGCCTCGGCCGCTGCATCCAGCAGCTCCGCCTGATAGTTGCCACCCAGACGCTGCAAGTGCGCCGGCACCTGTTGCGGTCGCAGCTCGCGCACCAGTCGGCCCTGTTCGTCGAGCAAACCGGTCTCTGCACCGAACAGCAGCAGCTTGTCGGCAGCCAGATCGATGGCCGCACGCGTAGCGACGTCTTCGCAGGCCAGATTGAAAATCTCGCCGGTCGGTGAATAACCCAGCGGCGACAGCAGCACGATATGACGCTCGTCCAGCAAGCGATTGATACCTTTGCGGTCAACCCGACGTACTTCGCCGGTGTGCTGATAATCGACGCCCTCCAACACTCCGATAGGACGGGCAGTGACCACGTTGCCGCTGGTCACCCGCAACCGCGAGCCCTGCATGGGCGATGCGGCCATGTCCATCGACAGGCGCGCCTCGATCGAGATGCGCAGTTGGCCAACGGCATCGATCACGCACTCCAGGGTCTCGGTATCGGTGATACGCATGTCGCGATGAAAGCGCGGCGTGATACCGCGCTGAGCCAGACGACTTTCGATCTGCGGGCGGGAGCCGTGAACCAGCACCAGACGTACGCCCAGACTGTGCAGCAGCACGAGGTCATGGACGATATTGCCGAAGTTCGGGTGCGCAACGCCGTCGCCGGGCAGCATGACGACGAAGGTGCAATCGCGGTGAGCATTGATGTACGGAGACGCGTGGCGAAGCCAGTTGACGTATTCGGGCATGACAACAAGAGCCTGTAGAGAAAATGGACGAAGAAAAGAAGCACGCACAACGGTGTGGTGGTTATCGTCGGAACAGGCTTGGCAACACGCGCAATCTCCTTGTATTCACAGCTTGTAGAACCCGACTCATTGAGGCGTCAGGCAATAATGTTCGATCAGTTGGCGTAACAGACGCACTGTAGGGTCCAGACGTGACATTTCGAGGTATTCCCCCGGCTGATGCGCGCAGGCGATATCGCCCGGGCCGAGCACCAGCGTTTCACAGCCAAGGCGCTGAAGATAAGGCGCTTCGGTACCGAATGCTACTGCTGCGGCCGTATGACCGGTCAGGCGTTCAGCAACACGCACAAGTTCAGCGTCGGCGACCTGTTCGAAGGGCGCGCACTCCGGGAACAGCGGTGCGTAGTCGATCTGTACCTGATGCAGCTCGGCCAGCGGCTGCAGCTTCTGTCGAATGGCTGCCCGCAGCACCTCAGGGTCCATACCCGGCAGCGGGCGCAGGTCGAACTCCAGCGAGCACTGGCCACAAATCCGGTTCGGGTTGTCGCCGCCGTGAATACAGCCCAGGTTCAGGGTCGGTTGCGGCACCGTGAACTGTGGATTTCGATGCTGCGCCTGCCATTGCATACGCAGGCCCTTGAGTTCGCTGATCGCGTCATGCATGGCTTCGAGTGCGCTGTGGCCAAGGCTCGGGTCGGAGGAATGACCGCTGCGCCCGAGAATATCGATGCGTTCCATCATAACGCCCTTGTGCAGGCGGATCGGCTTGAGTCCGGTCGGCTCGCCGATCACCGCCGCACGACCCAGCGGACGTCCGGCCTCTGCCAACGCACGGGCACCGGCCATCGAGCTTTCCTCGTCACAGGTGGCGAGGATCAGCAACGGTTGCCTGAATGGCTGGTCCAGCAGGCCACGCACCGCTTCGATGATCAGGGCAAAAAAGCCTTTCATGTCGCAGCTGCCCAGGCCGACCCAGCGGCCATCGACTTCGGTCAGCTTCAAGGGATCGGTTTTCCACAACGCCTCGTCGAACGGCACGGTGTCGCTGTGACCCGCCAACACCAGACCGCCAGGGCCTGTGCCGTACGTTGCCAGCAGATTGAACTTGCCGGGGGAAACCTGCTGGATGTCGCAGGCAAAACCCAGGTCGCCGAGCCATCCGGCCAGCAGGTCGATGACAGGTCGGTTGGTCTGGTCCAGAGAAGGCTGAGTGCAGCTCACCGATGGCGCAGCGATCAAGGCGGCAAACTGGTCTTTCATGGACGGCAACGGCATGGACGCTTCCTGTAATCAAGACTAAACACGGCCCATCATAGGGCCATAGCAACCCAGGAATAAACCGTTTCGGGCCATGTCCTGTACACTGATGCCCTCAGCAGCCGTTCAGTCATGGGCTGCGCTCCCGTTTATCAGTATCAGCGTTTGGATTCCCCCGGCCATGCAAAAAGAAACAGAAATCAAACTCCGCGTCAGCCGCGAGACCCTCGCTGCACTGCGCGAACACCCGTTGCTCAAGAAGCGCAACAAGAGTGGCTGGGAGCGCCTTGAACTGTCGAACCAGTATTTCGATACCCCCGAGGGTGAGCTGGCACAGGCCAAAGTCGCCCTGCGCATCCGTCGCGACGGTGATCAGATCATCCAGACCATGAAGACGCGCGGACAGAGCGTTGCCGGTCTGTCCGAGCGTAATGAATACAACTGGGACCTCACCAAGACCAAACTGGACCTCAAAAAGCTCGAAGGCGATTGCTGGCCCGAACAACTGGCCGGGCTGGACAAACAAACCATCAAGCCGCTGTTCACCACGGATTTCATCCGTGAAAAAGCCGAAATTGCCTGGGGCCGTGGCAAAGCCAAAGTGGTGATCGAGGCCGCACTGGACCTGGGCCAGGTGGTGGCCGGCAAGCAGAAGGAAGAAATCTGCGAGCTGGAACTCGAGCTGCGCGAAGGCGATCCTGCCGCGCTGCTGGAACTGGCCGCCGAGCTGGCTGCGACCCTGCCGTTGATGCCGTGCGATATCAGCAAGGCTGAGCGTGGCTATCGCCTGCTCGACGCCAACAGTTATTCACTGAGCCTGCCTGCACCCGCCCTGAGTGCAGAAACTCCGCTGGATGACGCCTACTCCGCGCTGGCCTGGCACCTGCTGGGCAGCAGCCAGCGTCTGGCCGAACAATACCGTTTCAACGGCCACTGGCGTTTGCTGCAGGACTGGGTCGAGATGCTCGCCGAACTGCGCGCACTGACCAGCAGCCTTGGTCAGGCCGCGCCACGCGCCTCGACCGCACAGCTGCGCGCGTCACTGGATGCCCTGCTGGAAGACTGGCGTCCGCTGGTTCAGGCCGGTCTGGACGATGCCGATGTGCGCGGTGCCGCCCACGAGCAGTTTCTGGAAGAACTGCAGGACCCGCGCTGGGGCGAGTTCTCGTTGAACACCTCGCGCTGGTTGCTGGCGCGCAGCTGGACTGTGGAACGCAACACGCGCGGCAATCGCCAGGGCGCTGCGCTGTTGAGCAGCTGGCTGCCACGCCTGCTGGGCGAAGAGGCAACATCCCTGCAACTGAGCCGCTATCAGCAGCAGCCGGAAGATCTGGCCGAGCAACTGCCCCGTATCGAACGCATCCAGGCCTGGCTGCACTGGGCACGCGGCGCGCTGGACCTGCCAGAGCTGGACCGTCTGTACGGCGAGCTGCGCAAGCTGGAAGAACTGGCGCATCTGGACATCAGCGACGAAGTCCTTGATGCCCGCGTGCAACAGGCAATCACCGTCTTCCAGAGCCGCGCCTGGAAAACCCTGTTGCGCCTGTAAGGCCGGGTTCCTGACCCTACGCACGGCTCATCTCAAGGCGTAAGTTATAGAAGCCGACTTGGCTGACCGCGACTCTCGTTCCCACGCTCCAGCGTGGGAATGCCGCTCTGGACGCTCCGCGTCCGATCTTGAACGTGCGGTGCGGCGCAGATTTGTGACGCAGAGCGCCACGAAAGGCATGCCAACGCGGAGCATGGGCACGATAGTCCATTGGCTGGCCGCGACGTCTGCTCAGTGGAAGTCGAACAGACCGATGCGCTGAGTACCGTAAAACAGACAGCTGTCGCCCTGGCCACCGGCTGAAGCATTTTGTCTGCTCCGGCAATTCCCGGTCGCATAGAACGAGCAACGCTGTCACGCTTGGCGTCTACTCTTGTTCATCGCCCAATGACGAATTGCCTCAAGGAGCGCACATGGCAGCCCTGGCCCCCTCTTCACAGGACCGCTGGCTTGATCTGAATGACGTGTTGCGTGATCTGGTTGCCGAAGGCTATCTCGGCCAGGACGACGCAGAAACGGCCCTCACTCAACGTCGCAGTGCGGTGAACATCCAGTTGCACCCCCTCGAGTTTCTCGCTTCGCTGCAGTTCGACGATTTGAAGCGACCCGGCAAGAAGCTGGATCTGGAGACCCTGACGGCCTGGCTGGCAAAAGCCTCCGGCCAGCCCTACATGCGCATCGACCCGCTGAAGATCAACGTGGCAGCCGTCACGCCACTGATGTCTTATGCCTTTGCCCAGCGGCACAAGATTCTGGCTGTGGCGGTTGACCGCGAGTCGGTGACCATCGCCAGTGCCCAGCCGTATGTCCGCTCCTGGGAAGCCGACCTTGCGCATGTGCTCAAGCTGCAGATCAAACGCGTAGTCGCCAACCCGACAGACATCCAGCGCATGGCGATGGAGTTTTTCAGGCTGGCCAAGTCGGTCAGTGGTGCCAGCGCCTCTGAACAGAAAATGAGCAACATGGGCAACTTCGAACAGTTGCTCAAGCTGGGGGCCAGCGATCAGGAGCCCGACGCCAACGACGCGCATATCGTCAACATCGTCGACTGGCTGTTTCAATACGCGTTCCAGCAACGCGCCAGCGATATTCATATCGAGCCGCGCCGCGAACAGGGCACCGTGCGCTTCCGTATAGACGGAGTGCTGCACAACGTTTATCAGTTTCCGGCGCAGGTCATCATGGCCATTGTCAGCCGCCTGAAAAGCCTGGGGCGGATGAACGTCGCCGAAAAACGCAAACCACAGGACGGACGGGTCAAGACCACCACACCCGAGAATCGCGAAGTGGAGTTGCGCCTGTCGACCCTGCCAACGGCTTTCGGTGAGAAGATGGTGATGCGGATCTTCGACCCTGAGGTGCTGCTAAAGGATTTCGACCAGTTGGGCTTTTCCAGCGATGACCTGCGTCGCTGGCAGGAAATGACCCGTCAGCCCAATGGCATCATTCTGGTAACCGGGCCGACCGGCTCGGGCAAGACCACCACGCTGTACACCACCCTCAAGAAGCTGGCGACCTCGGAGGTCAATCTCTGCACGATCGAAGACCCCATCGAGATGGTCGAGCCCGCCTTCAACCAGATGCAGGTCCAGCACAACATCGAACTGAGCTTTGCCGCTGGCGTGCGCGCCTTGATGCGACAAGACCCGGATATCATCATGATCGGCGAAATTCGCGACCTGGAGACGGCAGAAATGGCGATTCAGGCGGCACTCACCGGTCACTTGGTGCTGTCAACGCTGCACACCAACGATGCGCCCAGCGCTATCAGCCGCCTGCTCGAACTGGGTGTGCCGCATTACCTGCTCAAGGCGACCATCCTTGGCGTCATGGCCCAGCGTCTGGTGCGGACCCTCTGTCCGCACTGCAAGGCACCGATCAACCTGAACGAAACCGACTGGCAGACACTGACCCGCCCCTGGCAGGCACCCGTGCCACCCGGCGCGCATCAGGCAGTCGGCTGTGTGGAGTGTCGCGACACCGGCTATCGGGGCAGGGCCGGGGTCTACGAGATCATGGTCATGTCAGACAACATCAAGGCCCTGATTTCTGCAGACCTGGACCTGACCGCCATGCGACGCCAGGCCTTCAAGGAGGGGACGCGCAGCTTGCGCCTGTCCGGTGCGCAGAAAGTCTCGGCAGGGCTGACTACACTTGAGGAAGTGCTGCGAGTGACACCGCAGAGCGAGCAACGCTGATCAGGGTTGAAAGGACTGATCCAGCCGCCTGCACATTATGGTGATCGAGCTAAACTGAACTACTTGGTACACCTTGATTGAACTAGTTCGTGGCTTTGGCTATCCAACCCCTCAGAACAACCACAGTTGGAGTAACTCATCATGCGTCTCAAGTTTGCTGTCGCCACCGTAGCCTTGCTTTCCATCCCAATGGGTTCAGCGATGGCTGACACCTTCTGGCGTAATGTGTTGTCCTCGGGTGCCACTACCGGTTCGACGTACCTGACCTTCAAGGATCACAAGTTGATCGTCGCGGCGCAGGACGATGCAGGCAGCTACGTCGCCAGCAACGGCGACATCCGTGGCCCGTTTCTGGAAGCCGCCATCGAACAGGTGCGCAAAGACAATCCTGGCCTGAAAGCCACGGACATGGAGCTGGCCAACGCGATTCTGGATAAAAATCTGGTCGCTGAAAACCAGTAAGTCTTGCTGGCAAATACTGCGCATAAAAAATGCCGCTCGATGAGCGGCATTTTTTGTCCAGCGATTGGTTATTCGCCGATCGCGCTCTTGTAACCTGCATCGTCCAGCAATTTGGCCAGATCGGCCTCAGCGTCGCTTGGCTTCAGCTTGAAGATCCAGGCGCTGTACGGCTCGCTGTTGAGCAACTCGGGCGAACCGCTCAGGTCTTCATTGACCTCGATCACCTCGCCCGCCACTGGCGAGTAGATGTCCGAGGCGGCCTTGACCGACTCGACAACACCGGCGGCATCAGCGGCAGCGAACACTTTACCGACTTCCGGCAGTTCTACGAACACCACATCACCGAGCGCTTCCTGTGCGTGGTCCGAGATGCCGACGGTCACGGTGCCATCTGCTTCAAGGCGTGCCCATTCATGACTTTCGGCGAAACGCAGCTCGGCGGTAATATTGCTCATTTAGTCATCCTCAACATCGGGTCAGCGGAAAACCCGCCATAGGTTAGATCAAGGTTTTGCCGTAGCGCACGAACGCTGGCTGTACCACCCGCACCGGATACCATTTACCGCGGATTTCGACCTCGGCCCGGTCAGCGGTAGCCATCGGAACGCGAGCCAGCGCAATGGATTTGCTCAGCGTAGGAGAGAAACTACCACTGGTGATCTCTCCTTCGCCAATTTCTGCGATGCGTACCACCTGATGTGCGCGTAAAACACCGCGCTCTTCAAGCACCAAACCGACGAGTTTGAAGGCACTTCCATCAGATCGCTCGCGCTCCAGCGCCTTGCGACCGATGAAATCACGTTCGGCAGGCTCCCAGGCAATGCTCCAGGCCATATTCGAGGCCAGTGGCGACACGTGTTCACCGATGTCCTGGCCATACAGGTTCATGCCCGCTTCCAGACGCAACGTGTCACGAGCGCCCAGGCCGATCGGCGAAATACCCGCGCCGACCAGCTCATTGAAAAAGCCCTGTGCCTCTTCGGCCGGCAGCATGATCTCCAGGCCGTCTTCGCCTGTATAGCCCGTCCGCGCAATAAACCAGTCGCCGTCATCAAGCCCTTCGAACGGCTTGAGCTGGTGGATCAGTTCAGCGCGGGCACTTGAAACCAGCTCGGCAATACGGGCTCTGGCCTTTGGTCCTTGAATCGCGAGCATCGCCATTTCGCTACGCTCGACCAGCTGTACATCGAAGTCGCCCAGTTGTGCCTGCATCCAGGCAAGGTCCTTGACGCCGGTCGCGGCGTTGACAACCAGCCGATAACCTTCGGGCGTGAGGTAGACGATCATGTCATCGATCACCCCGCCGCTCTCGTCCAGCATCGCGCTGTACAACGCCCGGCCCGGGGTTTTCAACTTGTCCACATCATTGGCCAGCAGGTAGCGCAGCCAGGCTTTGGCTTGCTGGCCAAGGACATCGATCACATTCATGTGAGAGACATCGAAGACCCCACAGTCGCGACGCACCTGATGGTGCTCCTCGACCTGCGATCCGTAATGCAACGGCATGTCCCAGCCACCAAAATCGACCATTTTCGCGCCAAGAACGAGGTGCAGGTCGAACAGGGGGGTACGCTGTCCCATGGGTTTCTCCTTCCGGGCGTGGCGAAGGTGCGGGCAGAAAAAATCGGCAAGCCCCCAATAAACCGGAGTTTGCAGCACGTTACAGCTGACCGAATAATCTGACAGACCGCACCAATTGCGGCGCATTGTAGCCGCAAGGTGAAGGACCCGCACCTAACCAATCTGACGGGCAGAGCGACGAATCAACCCAATGACGGGTAATAATCCTACAAGCACCAGCGACAAAGCTGGCAATGCCGCTCGTGCCCACTCGCCCTCGCTGGTCATTTCGAAGACGCGCACCGCCAGCGTATCCCAGCCAAACGGGCGCATCAGCAAGGTCGCCGGCATCTCTTTGAGTACATCGACGAACACCAGCAGCGCCGCGCTCAGGGCTCCCGGAATCAGCAGCGGCAGATACACGTTGAGAAACAACTTTGGCCCGCTGACGCCCAGACTGCGCGCAGCTTCAGGCAGTGATGGACGGATGCGCGACAGACTGTGCTCCAGCGGCCCGAAGGCGACGGCGATGAAACGTACGAGATAAGCCAGCAGCAGCGCCGAGAGGCTGCCCAGCAGCAACGGTTTGCCTGCACCACCCAGCCAGCCGGAAAGCGGAACCACCAGCTCACGGTCCAGATAACTGAACGCCAGCATGATCGAAACGGCCAGTACCGACCCCGGTAATGCATAGCCGAGGTTGGCGAGACTGACGCCGGAGCGGATTACAGGCGTGGGAGCCATGCGTCGGGCAAAAGCCAGAACCAGCGCCACGCTGACAGTGATCAACGCCGCCATGCCGCCCAGGTAGAGCGTGTGCAGAACCAGGCCAGTGTAGCGCTCATCAAGATCGAACCGGCCGCGCTGCCAGACCCAGACAATCAATTGCAGCACCGGCACCACGAAGGCACAGAGAAACACCAGCCCACACCACAGGCTGGCACCCCAGGCCTTGACGCCGCGCAGCGGGTAAAGCGCAGCGCCGCGCGGGCGCTCATTGGTCGGGCGGCTTGCACCCCGGGCACGACGTTCGCCATACAGCAGCACCAGCACGGCCAACAGCAGCAGGCTCGCCAGTTGCGCAGCGCTGGACAGGCTGAAGAAGCCGTACCAGGTCTTGTAGATTGCCGTGGTGAAGGTGTCGAAATTGAACACTGACACTGCACCGAAATCGGCCAGGGTTTCCATCAACGCCAGCGCCACGCCCGCTCCGATGGCAGGACGCGCCATGGGCAGCGCCACGCGCCAGAACGCCTGCAAGGGCGTGTTGCCCAGCACTCGCGCAGCTTCCATCAAGCCCTTGCCCTGCGCCAGAAACGCCGTGCGCGCCAACAGGTAGACGTAGGGATAGAAGACCAGCACCAGCACGATGATCACCCCACCGGTGGAGCGTACCCGAGGCAGGCGAAGACCGGAACCGAACCATTCGCGCATCAGGGTCTGTACCGGGCCGGAGAAATCCAGCAGCCCGACAAACACAAATGCCAGTACGTAGGCAGGGATCGCGAACGGCAGCATCAGCGCCCAGTCCAGCCAGCGACGCCCTGGAAACTCACACAGGCTGGTCAGCCAGGCCAGACTCACCCCCAGCAGCGTCACACCCACGCCGACACCCAGCACCAGAATCAACGTGTTACCCAGCAGACGGGACATCTGGGTTTCCAGCAGGTGTGCCCATATCTGTTGGTCAATGGTCTCCCACGACAGCAGCAGCACGCTTAGCGGCAACAACACCAGCGCAGCGATGGCGAAGACCAGCGGATACCAGCGACGTTGGACAGGATGGGCCAAGGGGGTTCTCGAAATGAGGGGGTTTAGGAGCGTGCGCACAGGTCTGCTTCTGATTCTGGCTGAAAGCCGTAGGAGCGGACTTGTCCGCGAAAAGGCCGGTACATTCTCAGAAAATGCACTATCTGAACTGACGGCTTCGCGGACAAGTCCGCTCCCACGCCCTTCGGGCAGAAGCCAGAAAGCCCTGTATTCCGGGCTCGTCAGGGCTTGTGTATACCGCTGAGCGTGGCGCGATAAAGCGGTGGGTATTAAATCAATTCCAGCCCGCGCGATCCATCATGCGGATCGCTTCTGCCTGACGCTTGCCTGCCACTTCGACCGGGATGGTGTCGGCCTTGAACTGCCCCCAGCTGGCCACTTCTTCTGACGGTGCCACTTTCGGGTTGGCCGGGAACTCCTGATTGACGCTGGAGAAGATTTTCTGCGCTTCGGGGCCGGTCATCCACTCAACGAGTGCCTTGGCCGCTTCAGGGTGCGGAGCATGCTTTGTCAGGCCGATACCCGACAGGTTTACATGGACGCCCCGATCCGCCTGATTGGGCCAGAACAGCTTCACCGCCAGATCCGGCTTCTCCTTGTGGAGACGACCGTAGTAGTAGGAATTGACGATCCCCACATCGCACTGCCCGGCATTGATCGCCTCAAGCACGGCGATGTCGTCGGAAAACACATCGGTGGACAGGTTGTTCACCCAGCCTTTCAGAATTTTCTCGGATGCATCGGCACCGTGGGTTTCGATCAGCGTGGCGGTCAGCGACTGGTTGTAGACCTTTTTCGCTGTACGCAGGCACAGGCGCCCTTCCCAGTTCTTGTCGGCCAGCGCCTCATACGTGGTCAGCTCGACGGGTTTTACCCGGTCAGTCGAATAGGCAATGGTTCGCGCACGAAGGCTCAGGCCGGTCCAGCCGTGAGTGGACGAGCGATACTGCGGGGGAATGTTGGCTTCGATCACCGGCGAGGTGAATGGCTGCAGGATGCCCATCTGTTCGGCTTGCCAGAGGTTGCCGGCGTCGACAGTCAGCAACAGGTCGGCGGTGGCATTCTCGCCTTCGGCCTTGATGCGTTGCATCAATGGCGCTTCCTTGTCGGTGATGAACTTGATCTTTACCCCGGTACTGGCCGTGTACGCATCGAACACCGGTTTGATCAGCTCGTCGATCCGGGACGAATACACCACCACTTCGTCAGCGGCCTGAGCAGCACTGCCCAGTAAAGTCAGCGTCATAGCCGCCAGAAGTCGCTTGCTTGCCTGCATCGGGTTATCTCGCGTTCGCAAATGAGGCGAAATGGTAGTGAATCCCATTTGCTATCTCAATCGAAGAGGCAGCAGAGCCGTTACCGGATGTTTCTGGACTTAATATACGCAGCTCATCAGCAAACCGCTCGGGCTCTGGAAAAGTTCGCAACCCTGCGCAACCGTTCCACATCAAACACTTCAAGTTGCAATTCCCCCAGGCGCACGATCTTGCGCTCATGCAGGTCCTGAAGCACTTCCAGCAAGGCCGGAGGCGACAGCGCCAGACGCTCCACGGCCTGAATGTCCTCCAGCACAATCAGACGACGCGCCTGACTCAGCGGGCCATAACCCTCACTCAGCATTAATAGACGCCACGCGACTCTCGCCCTGGGCGGCAGTCGGCGCATTTTCTCGGGGCTCTGCAAGGGCAAGCCGACTTTCTGGCTAAGTAATGCGGCAAACCAGCGCCAGTATTCCGGGTGCCTGTCGAGCAACTGGACAAGGAATTGCTGAGGGATCTGCAGAAAAATACTTTGCTCCAGCGAACAGACCTCAAAACGGCGAGCCAACCCGTCAAACAGCGAGACTTCGCCAAACCAGCAAGGTAATCGCGCCGGCTCTATAGACGAAAGCAGCCTCTGCTCCCGAGCACCACCGATACGCACGCAGCCCTCAAGCAACACATAAAGACCGCAGGGCAGATCACCCTTCTCGAACAGCGGCCTGCCGGGCGTCTTGCGCCTCTGGCGCGCGGCGTCCAGCAAGCTATCCTGCAAACCGGCCGGTAAATGGGAGAACCAGTGATCGGATAGCAATCGTGACCGCCACGCCGCTCCATTTGTCATTTTTGCTCCCTTTTATTCCAGGCACACGTGCTATACAACGATCTTAGCTCAAGCCGATCATCGTCTCAGGCAGGAATAATAATGAAAACCCTTGTCGATCATCTCAGCCAATATGCGGCCTATCACCGTGATTCGCGCAATATCGTGACGCACTTCGTGGGCATTCCCCTGATTGTGCTGGCTGTGGCGGTACTTCTGTCGCGTCCGGGCTGGACCATGGCCGGATTGTGGATTTCGCCTGCTGCATTGCTGGCCCTGGGCTCGACGATTTTCTACCTGCGTCTGGATCGCCCGCTGGGCGTGGTCATGGCAGTGCTGCTGGCACTGTGCATCTGGGCCGGGGCCAACCTTGCGCGACAGCCAACCATGGTCTGGCTGAGTGCCGGCGTCGGGCTTTTTGTGGTGGGCTGGATCATCCAGTTCGTGGGCCATTACTACGAAGGGCGCAAACCGGCATTTATCGATGACGTGACCGGCCTTATCATCGGCCCGCTGTTCGTGGTTGCCGAACTGGCGTTTCTGACAGGCCTGCGCAAACCGCTGCAACACGCCATCGAAGAGCGCTCCGGCCCGGTGGGGCGCAATACCCGCAGGGCTGCGCTCTAGGCGCGGTAGACCGATCGCCGGCAACGGATCGTCGTTGCCCGCGACCACTCGTTTCGGGGTTCTAGCCCGTCAGGCCGCTGGTGTTCTGCAGCCCGGCCAGCAATAGCCGTTGATACAACTCTTCACGCAAGCCCTGAGGCTGATCAAGCTGCATGCGTTGCAAGTGCTCCGGGAAAGCGTCAGGGTCCGGCGCGTCGAGGGTGGCTTTGCCCAGTTCGAGAATTTCGGTGAGTTTCAGTTTGCTTTTCAGCCAGTTCAACGCTCGCAACAAGTCGCGCTCTTCGGCTGTAAAGTCGCAACCCAGCGGGTATTCGGTAAACAGTGACGGATAGCGCGATGCCGTGTCCTTGAGGCGTTCCGGAGTGTTTTCTGTGAAGCGTGGATCAAGGCTGAAATCCCTGGGCAACTTTCCGGCCTTTTGTGCCTGCTCGATCAAGCCGGACTGGAACCGCGAGTCGGTGATGTTCAGGATGCGCTCAATTACCGTGGCGTCGGTCTGACCGCGCAGATCGGCGATGCCGTATTCGGTCACGACAATATCGCGAAGGTGCCGGGGGATCGTTGTGTGGCCATACTGCCAGACAATGTTGGAGCTGACCTCACCGCCCGATTCACGCCAGCTGCGCAGCATCAGGATCGAGCGAGCGCCCTCCAGCGCGTGGGCCTGCGCGACAAAGTTGTACTGGCCGCCCACACCGCTGAGCACTCGGCCATCTTCCAGTTGATCGGCCACGGCTGCGCCCATCAGGGTGACAGTGAAAGCACTGTTGATGAAGCGTGCATCGCGACGTTGCAGGCGCTTGAGTTCTTCCTGACCGTAAAGCTCGTTGATGTAGCTGATTGCGGTCATGTTGAACTGCGCCAGCCGCTCGCGGGGCAGCTCGCGCAATCGCTCATAGAAACTGCGCGGGCCAAGGAAGAATCCGCCGTGCACGACCACGCCATCGGGATGGGCGTCTTCATCCAGCGTGCCCATGTTGGCCAGACGTTGCAGCTCTGCGTCGGCATACACTTTGCGCCGCACGATCCCGGCATCGGCGAGTACCAGCAGGCCATTGACGAACATCTCGCTGCAACCGTAAAGGCCCGTGGCGAACGGCTGAACACCGCCTTCCCGATCGATCAGGGTCTGCCAGTTACTCATGTTCAACTCGGCCAGCAGACCGCGCCAGGTTTCGTTATCGGCCTGCCGGGCCAGCAGTGCGCCGGTCAGTGCATCCCCCATCGAGCCGATGCCTATCTGTAAGGTCCCGCCGTCACGCACCAGTGTGCTGGCGTGCAGACCGATCAAGTGGTCCTGATAGCCTACCGGCATGTTCGGGGTGGAAAACAATGTGCTGCACTCATCTGCGTCGATCAGCAGGTCAAAGGCCTCGACGTCCAGCTCAGAGTCACCCGGCATGTACGGCAGGTCGGCATGAACCTGGCCAAGCATTAGAATGGTTTCTCCGGCAGCGCGGCGCCTGGCGATCATGGGCAGCAGGTCGAGAGTCACGTCGGGGTTGCAACTCAGGCTCAACGTGCCCGGCCGCTGATCATCACGGGCCACCAGTTGCGCAACCAGGTTCAGACCGTTGGCGTTGATGTCGCGGGCGGCATGGCTGTAATTGCTGCTGACATAGTCTTGCTGGGCGGACTCACTGTTCAGCAGGCTGCCCGGCTGCATGAAGAATTGTTGCACGCGAACGTTGGGCGCAAGTTTGTCGCGCCGCAGCGCGGCCAGAAACTCCAGCTCGGGGTAATCACCGAACACCCGCTCCAGAAACGGTTCCAGAAACCGCGCCTGCAAACCCTCTCCCGGTGTTGGCCGCCCCAGTGTCAGCGCGGTATAGATCGTCAGCCGTCGCTCAGGCATCCGGCTGATGCGCTGGTACAGCGCGTTGACGAACCTGTTGGGCTTGCCAAGCCCGAGTGGCATGCCAAGGTGGATATGCTCGGGCAGTTGCGCCAGAACGTGATCGACAGCGTGCTCGATGGAACAGGAATACGGCATCCCAGCGCTCCTGAATTGTTATTAAGTGCAGGTTGGACCGATGACGGAGCGAAAGCGTTGCATGCTCGCCACGCCCATCGTTCAGGACCCTCTGCGTCCAGCATGAGGTGACGCGGAGCGTCACGAAATGCATTACCACGCAAGGGTGCACCTCACTTCAGCCCGGACATGCTCCGGATGGCGCTCTTCAATTCGTCGTCGGTGCAATCGCCGCAGGTGCCCTTCGGCGGCATGATGCCGAGGCCCTTGATGGTGCCGGCGAGCAATCCATCAAGACCGCCTTTTTGACGGGCCCGTTCTTCCCAGGCCGCTGTATCACCGATCTTCGGTGCGTTGAGCAGGCCGACGCTATGGCAGGCGACGCAATGGGCGGCAATGATGTCGTCGGAAGATCGCGCGCTGTCGGCTGCCTGAGCATCGAGCGCGCAGAACGTCAGAGCGCCCGCAAAGGTCAGAATCCTGCTGGTCAGTTTCACACGTCACTCTGCAAGGGGGCGGGTCAGAAGTTGGCAGGCGTTGCTGCACTGATCAATCGTGCAGCAACGTCGAACGGGTTGCGAAAGCGATGTGGCCGGGTGCTTTCGAAATAATAGCTGTCACCTGCTTCCAGCACGTACGTGTCGAGCCCGACCACCAGCTCAAGGCGCCCTTCAACGAGAATGCCGGTTTCTTCACCTTCGTGGACGAGCATTTCCTCACCGGTGTCGGCACCCGGCGGATAGGTTTCGGTAAGAAAGGCGATGGCGCGGCCCTGATGCGATTTGCCGACCAGCTTCATGGTCACTGCGCCGTCCGAGATATCTATCAGCTCGCTGGCCTTGTACACCACTTGAGCAGCGTTTTCCGGCACGGTTTCTTCCGAGAAGAACTCGACCATGGACATGGGAATACCGCCGAGCACCTTGCGCAGCGAGCTGATCGACGGGCTTACGCTGTTCTTTTCGATCATGGAGATGGTGCTGTTGGTCACGCCTGCGCGCTTGGCGAGTTCACGCTGGGAAAGGCCCTTGAGCTTGCGGATCGATTGCAGTCGTTCACCCACGTCCAATGCGATATTCCCCCGGTTTCTGTAAGGTCTAGTCGAGATGAACGCCATCATGGCAACAGCGTTCGATATTTACAACACTTCGACAGACACCAGACATACAGCGGCCTGGCAGACAGGGGGCTCAATCAGTCTTCGGAATAGATGCGCGGAACGCGCCGCAGATTGCAGAAGATTTCGTAGGGAATCGTTTCAGCCTGCAAGGCTACTTCACTGGCGAGCACCTGCCGGCCCCATAACTCGACACGGCTGCCAAGCCCGGCTTGCGGCACGCACGTCAGGTCGACACAAAGCATGTCCATGGACACGCGCCCGAGCAGCCGGGAGGGCTGGCCATCGATCTGCACCGGCGTGCCGGTCGGCGCATGACGCGGATAGCCATCGGCGTAACCCATGGCCACCACACCGATACGCAACGGCTGGTCACAAACGAATGTCGCGCCATAGCCCACGGCTTCACCGGCGGGCAATTCACGCACGCTGATGATCTTTGATTCCAGGATCATGACCGGTTGCAGGCGGTCTGCCAGCGGGTGTGGCTGGCCAAACGGCGTGGCGCCGTAAAGCATGATGCCGGGGCGCGACCAGTCACTCGGGATATGCGGCCAGCCCAGAACGGCCGGAGAGTTTTTCAGGCTGGTTTCTGCTGCCAGGCCTTTGCGAAAAGCCTCGAATACGGCGAACTGTTCATCACTGCATCCGCTGTTCAGCTCATCGGCGCGCGCGAAGTGGCTCATCAGAACGATTCGCGCCACCTTGCCGGTTGCCAGCAGCCGCTCATAGGCCGCCTGATACTGGTACGGATGCAGACCGACACGATGCATGCCCGTATCGAGTTTGAGCCAGACCGTAATCGGCTTGCCGAGGTGCGCCTGTTCGATGGCCTCCAGTTGCCAGGTCGAATGTACGACCGTCCAGAAGTCGTGCTCGACAATCAGAGCCAGCTCATCGGCTTCGAAAAAACCTTCGAGCAGCAGAACGGGTGCGCGGATGCCTGCCGCACGCAACTCGAGCGCTTCTTCGATGCAGGCCACTGCGAAGCCGTCGGCCTGCGCCTCCAGTGCCTGGGCAACACGTGTCGCACCGTGGCCATAGGCATCGGCCTTGATGACCGCGAGCGCCTTGCCACCGCAGTGCTCACGGGCCAGTTGGTAATTGTGACGCAGTGCCTGAAGATCGATAAGGGCGCGGGCTGGACGCATGATGACGTTTCTTGCCTGAAGGAGTGAAAAGGGTCGAAAAAGCCCGACGCCGGAAACGCATCGGGCACAGCAGTATCAAGGCAACGCAGCGACAACCGACATCTCGACGAGGATTTCCGGCTCGCACAGTCGGGCCTCGACCGTTGCACGTGCAGGCGCGAACCCCTTGGGCAGCCATTTGTCCCAGACGCTGTTCATACCGGCAAAATGCGCGTCGATGTCTTTCAGGTAGATCGTGACCGACAGAATACGGGTCTTGTCAGTGCCGGCCAGGTCGAGCAGGCGCTCGATACTGTTCAGGATCTCTCGGGTCTGTTGCTCGACACCTGCGGTCATGTCATCGCCGACCTGGCCCGACAGATAGACGGTGCCATTGTGGACAACGACCTGACTCATGCGCTCATTGGTGAGCTGGCGCTGGATTGACATGCTGTGCATTCTCCTGAGTGTTGCCGTAACGAGAGATATCGAGACCTTCGGCACTGATACGGGGTGTCTTGCGGGCAATGAGGTCTGCCAGCAAGCGGCCGGAACCGCACGCCATCGTCCAGCCCAGTGTGCCATGGCCGGTATTGAGGAACAGGTTGCGCAACGGCGTTGCACCCACAATCGGTGTGCCATCGGGAGTGGTCGGACGCAACCCGGTCCAGAAACTGGCCTGGGCCAGGTCGCCGCCCTGAGGATAGAGGTCACCGACGATCATCTCCAGTGTTTCGCGCCTGCGCGGGTTGAGCGACAGGTCAAACCCGGCGATTTCCGCCATGCCACCGACCCGGATCCGGTTGTCGAAGCGGGTGATGGCAACTTTGTAGGTTTCATCGAGAATGGTCGACGTCGGTGCCATCGCAGGGTCAGTGATCGGCACTGTCAGCGAATAACCCTTCAGCGGATAGACCGGGGCCTTGATGCCCAGCGGCTTGAGCAGTTGCGGAGAGTAACTGCCCAGCGCCAGCACATAACGGTCGGCGGTTTCCAGCTTGCCGTCGATCCATACGCCCTTGATACGGTCACCCGCCTGGTCAAGGCGTTCGATGTTCTGCCCGTACCTGAACTCGACACCCAGCGCCACGGCCATTTCTGCCAGGCGCGTGGTGAACAGCTGGCAATCGCCGGTCTGGTCGTTGGGCAGCCGCAGTGCGCCGCTGAGGATACCGGTCACACCGGCCAGCGCAGGCTCGACGCGGGCAATGCCGTCGCGATCCAGCAATTCATAAGGAACGCCTGACTGCTCGAGCACGGCAATGTCCTTGGCGGCATTGTCCAGTTGCGCCTGAGTACGGAACACCTGAGTGGTGCCCAGGCAGCGCCCTTCGTAGGCAATGCCGGTTTCCAGGCGCAGTTCATCGAGGCAGTCACGGCTGTATTCGGACAGGCGCACCATGCGCTCTTTATTGACGGCATAGCGGCTGGCCGTGCAGTTGCGCAGCATTTGCGCCATCCACAGGTATTGGTCAATATCGGCCGTGGCCTTGATTGCCAATGGCGCATGACGCTGCAACAACCATTTGATCGCCTTCAGCGGAACACCGGGTGCCGCCCATGGCGATGCATAGCCCGGCGAGACCTGACCGGCATTGGCAAAACTGGTTTCCATCGCGGCGGCAGGCTGACGGTCGACGACGGTCACCTGGAAACCGGCACGCGCCAGATAATAAGCACTGGTTGTACCGATTACACCACTTCCAAGGACCAGAACGCGCATGTCGATGACCTCATCGCGGATATCCGCTGACGTTTTGAAGTTTTAAGCAAGATTGTGCGCAGTATATTGAGCAATGGGCAGTGCTTCTCACTGTATAAACATCTATATTTGGCGTTTATTCCCGGCGATAAACGCTTTGGTAGAGGGGAAACCACCCATGCGCACTCAACACCAGTCAAATCGTGAACTGGACAAGATCGACCGCAATATCCTGCGCATCCTTCAGGAAGACGGACGTATCTCGTTCACCGAACTGGGCGAGCGGGTAGGCCTCTCGACCACGCCATGTACCGAACGGGTTCGCAGGCTGGAGCGCGAGGGGATCATCATGGGTTACAACGCCCGCCTGAACCCGCAAAGCCTGAAGGCCAGTCTGCTGGTGTTCGTGGAAATCAGTCTGGACTACAAGTCTGGCGACACCTTTGAAGAGTTTCGCCGGGCCGTGTTGAAGCTCCCGCACGTACTGGAGTGCCATCTGGTATCGGGCGACTTCGACTACCTGGTCAAAGCGCGCATTTCCGAGATGGCCTCCTACCGCAAGCTGCTGGGCGATATCCTGCTCAAGCTGCCCCATGTGCGCGAGTCCAAGAGCTATATCGTGATGGAGGAAGTGAAAGAGAGCCTGAACCTGCCGATTGCCGACTGATCCGGGGCGCATTGCGAAAAGTCGGCGAGCAAAGGTCGGGCAAGGCAAAAACAGCTACCTTACGCACAACGCCTAGACCAGTACCTGCCGGGTCGAGGCCATGTACTGATGAATCTGTTTTTCGACCCGAGGGTGAATCAGCTCGACCGGGCGACGGCCATTCGGGCATGGCAGGCTTTCGGTGGTGCCGAACAGACGGCAAATCAGCGGGCGTTCGTCATACACGGTGCAGCCTTGCGGGCCGAGGTGCACACAGTTGAGTTCATTGAGCGCCGCTTCCTGCTCCACGGCAGTCTTGCGCGGCAGGCGCGACATTTCTTCGGGCGAGGTCGTGACCGGACCGCAGCAGTCATGGCAGCCTGGCACACACTCGAACGAAGGGATATGGCGGCGCAGATCACTTATTTTCTGACGGTTACAACTCATTGAATCGACCATTCCTGCACAATGCGCAGAGTTTGCCCCAGTTGGCAGGCTCATGACAGCGGCTTATCCTCCCGACACGCCTTCCCCCGCCAACAGGACCCACTCATGAACGCCCGCGTTCGGCACCCGACGCTTCACGACGACCGGCATGTTGCCTCTTATTACGCCGCGAGCAGCCATCCGCAACCGGATCACCCTGCGCTGCAAGGCGAAGTGTCAGTTGACGTGTGCGTGGTGGGCGGCGGATTTTCCGGCCTCAATACCGCCATCGAACTGGCCGAACGCGGGCTGAGTGTTGCGCTGCTTGAAGCGCGCAAAATCGGTTGGGGTGCCAGCGGGCGTAATGGCGGCCAGTTGATTCGCGGGGTCGGTCATGGCGTCGAACAATTTGCCAGCGTCATCGGCAGCGATGGCGTGCGGCAACTGAAGCTGATGGGCATCGAGGCTGTCGAGATCGTGCGTCAGCGTATCGAACGACATGGCATCGATTGCGACCTGAAATGGGGTTATTGCGATCTGGCCAACAAGCCGCGTGATCTGCATCACCTTGCCGAAGATGCGCAAGAGCTGCGCAGCCTCGGCTACCGCCATGAGTTGAAGTTGCTGCAACCGGATCAGATGCGCGATGTGGTGGGCTCCGATCGCTACGTCGGCGGCCTGATCGACATGGGCTCCGGGCACCTTCATCCGTTGAACCTTGCCTTGGGTGAAGCTGCCGTTGCGCAGTCACTGGGCGTTCAGTTGTTCGAGCACACTGCGGTGACGAAGATCGACTACGGTCCGCAGGTCAAAGTGCATTCGGCACATGGATCAGTGCTGGCGAAAACACTCGTGCTGGGCTGCAACGCCTACCTCAACAACCTGAATCCGGAAATCAGCGGCAAGGTTTTGCCTGCAGGCAGCTACATTATCGCGACCGAACCCTTGAGCGAGACCCAGGCCCGTGAAGTGTTGCCGCAGGACATGGCGGTCTGTGATCAGCGGGTAACGGTGGATTACTACCGGCTGTCAGCCGACCGACGTTTACTGTTCGGGGGTGCCTGTCATTACTCGGGCCGTGACCCGCAGGATATCGCCGCCTACATGCGACCGAAGATGCTGGATGTGTTCCCGCAACTGGCCAGCGTGGCAATCGACTACCAGTGGGGCGGAATGATCGGTATCGGTGCCAATCGCCTGCCGCAAATCGGCCGGCTCAAGCAGCACTCCAATGTGTTCTACGCTCAGGCCTACTCGGGCCACGGCCTCAACGCCACACATCTGGCAGGCCGGTTGCTGGCTGAAGCCATCGCCGGGCAACACAGCGATGGCTTCGAGCTGTTCGCCAGGGTGCCCCACATGACCTTTCCGGGCGGCAAGCACTTGCGCTCGCCGTTGCTGGCATTGGGCATGCTCTGGCACCGACTGAAAGAGCTGCGCTGAGGAGACTCAGGGCCTCCAGAACGGTTTCATCGCTTCGATCCGCGCCTGCCGGAAATCCAGCCCGATATCGCGCAATTGATCGTCCGTCATTTCCAGCAAGGTGCGACGGGAAGTCCAGCGGTGCCGGTACAGTGCCCAGCGGCCCATGCCTGCCAGCAGATCGGCCTTGTTCGAACGAATCGTCCTGACCGCAGTTGGCCGATAGTCATTCAGTTCCTGGCTGTGAAGCGCAAGGCGCACATCGCTGAACCCGTTCATTTGCAATTCCCTCATCCTGGTTGGGTATGGGTCTATGATGAAGCGGGCGGCAAAACCATTACAGATTCAAAATTCCATTATATTTTCCATACAGAAGATGCAAAAACCGCTCTGAATGCTATATTTTTGCCCAATCTGTATTGCTCTACATCCTGCACAACCTGAGAGTACGTCATGACGCTCTACGTCAACCTCGCCGAACTGCTCGGCTCGCGGATCGAAAACGGCTTCTATCGCCCCGGCGACCGCTTGCCATCGGTACGCGCGTTAAGTGTCGAACACGGCGTCAGCCTGAGCACCGTGCAGCAGGCGTACCGGGTGCTGGAAGACAACGGTCTGGCGTCGCCGAAACCCAAATCCGGCTATTTCGTATCGAGCAGTCGTGCAGCCCCCGCGCTGCCTGCTGTCGGGCGACCTGTCCAGCGGCCTGTGGATATCTCTCAATGGGATCAGGTGCTGGACCTGATTCGCGTGGCACCTCTCGAAGCCGTCACGCAACTGGGACGTGGCATGCCGGATGTCACCAGCCCCACCCTGAAACCGTTGATGCGCGCCCTGAGCCAGTTGAGTCGCCATCAGGACATGCCGGGGCTTTATTACGACAACATTTACGGCGTGCGCAGACTGCGCGATCAGATTGCCAGGCTGATGCTCGACTCGGGCTGCAACCTGACCGCCAATGACCTGATCGTCACCAATGGCTGCCATGAAGCCCTGTCGGCGAGTGTTCGGGCCATCTGCTCGCCGGGCGACATTGTGGCGGTGGACTCGCCAAGCTTTTTCGGTGCCATGCAGACGCTGAAAGGCGTGGGCATGAAAGCACTGGAAATCCCCACCGACCCACTGACCGGCATCAGCCTCGAAGCGCTGGAGCTGGCGCTGGAACAGTGGCCGATCAAGGTCATCCAGCTGACCCCCAACTGCAACAACCCACTGGGTTACGTCATGCCCGAAGCTCGCAAGCGTGCGCTGCTGACGCTGGCACAACGGTTCGATGTGGCAATCATCGAAGACGATGTGTATGGCGATCTGGCTTACAACTACCCTCGCCCGCGCACCATCAAATCCTTTGATGAAGACGGCCGTGTCCTGTTGTGCAGCTCGTTTTCCAAGACGCTGGCACCAGGACTGCGGATTGGCTGGGTAGCGCCGGGACGTTATCTGGAGCAGGTACTGCACATGAAATACATCGGCACGGGCTCGACTGCTCCGCAGCCGCAGTTGGCTATCGCTGACTTCATCGAAGCCGGCCACTACGAGCCGCATGTGCGACGCATGCGTACCCAGTACCAGCGCAGTCGCGACCAGATGATCGACTGGGTGATGCGCTATTTCCCCGAGGGCACCCGCGCCAGCCGCCCGCAAGGAGGCTTTATGCTCTGGGTGGAGCTGGCCGAAGGCTTCGACACGCTGCGCCTGAATCGAGCCTTGCTGGGCAAGGGCGTACAGATCGCCGTGGGCAGTATTTTTTCGGCCTCGGGCAAGTACCGCAATTGCATGCGCATGAACTTCGCGGCCAAGCCGGACCGTGAAATCGAGAACGCCGTGCGTATCGTCGGCGAGACCATTGCGCTATTGAATGCGCAAACTGACTGACGCTGGCAAATCTTTCCCGGTTTTGCAGGTCTTATCGCCAAGTCGAGCCATGTCCAGACGCGGAAAACACATTTGAACAACTCATGGGCCTTGCCCTTTTGCCTGCTGGTTGCATTGTGCGTCAGCGGTTGCGCACACCAGCAAATCGCCAGCGAGCCAAGCCAGGTCATGCCGCCTTCGGGTTCTGCGTTCGGCCGCTCGATTCAGGCCATGGCCATGCCGCACGAAGGCCGTTCCGGCTTCCGCCTGCTGCCTGACAGCAGCGATGCCTTCAAGGCGCGCGCCGAACTGATCCGTAACGCCAAAAGCAGCCTCGACCTGCAGTATTACATCGTCCACGATGGCCTGAGCACACGCGCCCTGATCGATGAACTGCTCAAGGCGGCAGACCGTGGCGTTCGTGTGCGCATCCTGCTGGACGACACCACCAGCGACGGGCTGGACCAGGCCATCGCCACACTCGCCGCCCACCCGAACATTCAGATCCGCCTCTTCAACCCGCAAAACCTGGGTCGCGAGACCGGCATCACGCGCAGCCTCGGGCGCTTGATGAACCTGTCGCGTCAGCACCGGCGCATGCACAACAAACTCTGGCTGGCCGACGGCAGCGTGGCCATCGTTGGCGGACGCAATCTGGGTGATGAGTACTTCGACGCCGAACCGAACCTGAACTTCACCGATATCGACATGCTGAGCGTGGGGCCGGTCGCCGAGCAGCTCGGTCACAGCTTCGATCAATACTGGAACAGCACGCTCAGCAAGCCTATCGATGCGTTCATGTATTTCCTGCCGGACGGCGAGGATCTGGCCGAGGCCCGGCAGCGACTGGACGATTCGCTGGAACAGGCGCATCAGCAACACAAGGCGCTTTATGAGCGGTTGATGGCCTACAAGACTCAACCACGCATGAAAACCTGGCTGAACGAGCTGGTCTGGGCGCATAACCAGGCACTGTGGGACGCACCGACCAAAGTATTGGCGCAGGGCGATCCCGATCCGCATCTGCTGCTGACCACGCAGTTGGCCCCCGAACTGCTGAACACTCGCAAGGAACTGATGCTGATCTCGGCCTACTTTGTACCGGGCCACGAAGGTTTGCTTTATCTGACTGGCCGTGCCGACGCGGGCGTCAACGTCAGCCTGCTGACCAACTCTCTCGAAGCCACTGACGTGCCTGCCGTGCATGGAGGTTATGCGCCTTACCGCAAGGCGTTGCTGGAGCATGGTGTAAAACTGTTCGAGCTGCGCCGTCAGCCGGGTGATACCGAGACCATGCGCGGCAGCGGCCCGCATTTGTTCAAGAAAAGCAGCTCGCTGGCCAGCTCAGAATCAAGCCTGCACAGCAAGGCGATGATTTTCGACCGGCAAAAAGTCTTTGTCGGCTCATTCAACTTCGACCCGCGCTCTGTGCTGTGGAACACCGAAGTCGGCGTCTTGGTCGACAGTCCGCAACTGGCCGAAGAGCTGCGCGAACTGACGCTGCAGGGCATGGCCCCGTCACTCACCTACGAGGCGAAGCTTGAGGACGGCAAAGTGGTGTGGGTGACCGAAGACAATGGCCAGACCCATACGCTGCACACCGAACCGGGCGACTGGTGGAGGCGTTTCAACGCATGGATGAGTCGCGCCATCGGCCTTGAAAGAATGCTTTAAGCGGGCGCAGCCTGGGCGTCCCCGAATGCTCCGCGCCGCCTGATCAGAATCAGCAGGCCCAAGGCACCCGCCGCCATCATCAGCGGCAATGCCTCACCGCTGACCCACTGACTGCCAGCGCCCGCTATCAACGGGCCCAGCAGGCAGCCGATGCCCCACAACTGAGCGACATGCGCATTGGCGCGGACCAGTGAATCATCGCGGTAACGCTCGCCGATCAGGATCAGCGACAGGGTAAAAAGCCCGCCTGCACTGGCACCGAATACGGTCCAGAGCGGCCAGATCAGAACGCTGTCGATCAGCAGTGGCACCAGCAGACTGGACGCCAGCAACAAGACGGCGCATCCGCTAAACATCGCGCGCCGCGAGATGCGGTCAGCGAGCATGCCGATCGGCAATTGCAGCAATGCGTCACCGACCACCACCACGCTGACCATGATCAGGGCAATTTCCGGGGTAAAGCCGTGGCGTATGCAGTAGAGCGGCAACAGCGTCAGAATCAGCGCTTCGAACGCAGCAAACAGGGCGACCGCCCAGGCGATGGCGGGCATGCCGCGACAGAACCCGAACAGGTCGGCAAACGTTACGTTGCAGGACTCGGTCGAAGGCGCACCCGTGCGTCCCAAAAGCAGGAACGGAGAACCGACCAGCAGCAACACGCCGATCCAGAAACCATAGTCGGCCTGAGTGCCGATAACGCCCAGCAACAGCGGACCAGCCAGTTGGCTCAATGCGTAGGTGCTGCCATACAGCGCGACCAGCCGCCCGCGCAAACGCTCGATGACCAGCTGATTGATCCAGCTTTCACCCAGCACAAAGACAATGGTCAGAATGACACCCAGCGCCAGACGCAAGATCAACCAGATGCCGTAATACGGCAGCAGCGCCAGCGCACCGACCGACACGGCCCCGCCCCACAGGCACAGACGCATCAGCCTGGCCGTGCCGAAGCGCGCTGCCAGACGACTGGCCAGCGCCGCGCCGAGCAGCACGCCCACCGCGGGCATCGCCGCCATGATGCCAATGGCAAACGAGCCATAGCCCCAGCCTGCCAGCCGCAATGAAACCAGCGGCATGCTGACGCCCATTGCCAGACCGACACCCAGCACCGACGCCAGTACGGCAAAATAAGTACCCCAACGCATTTTCAAACTCCTGCTCGGCGTTGCGCTACGCGCTTATCGCCCTGTACAAATCCTGAAATGCCTATCGTGCCAATGCTCCGCGCTGGCATGCATGAAAAACAAGGGGAGTTCCATGGTGAGTGAGACCTCTGAATTGCTGGTCACATTGGACAAGCTGATTCTGTCATTGAAATGCACAGGTAAAACGGGGCCTGCGGAATTCTTCGCGAAGAAGTCTATCGAACTGCAGGCAGGGGGCACCGCCGATGCTGCGCTTCAAGGACTTTCGACCTGTATCGCAATTGCACAGTATGGTGATTTCACTTTCAGCGAAGAGCGGCTACTGGAAGCGGTTGTGGAAGCCGCTATTAGAGGCCGCAATTAGATAGCGCCAGACAGCTATCGCTCCTCGCGCCCCAATGTTGGAGCAAGCGTAAAGGTTGCGCCTTACAACTTGATCCAGGTGGATTTCAGCTCAGTGTATTTGTCGAATGCGTGCAGCGATTTGTCGCGGCCGTTGCCCGATTGTTTGAAGCCGCCGAACGGCGCGGTCATGTCGCCGCCGTCGTACTGGTTGACCCACACACTGCCTGCGCGCAAAGCTCTGGCAGTCAGATGCGCCCTGGAAATGTTCGCGGTCCACACTGCGGCGGCAAGACCATACGGCGAGTCATTGGCGATCTGGATCGCTTCCTCGGCGCTGTCGAACGTCAACACCGAGAGCACCGGGCCGAAGATTTCCTCCTGAGCGATTTTCATGGCGTTGTTCACCCCATCGAAAATGGTCGGCTCGACGTAGGTGCCGCCGGTGTCCTGGAGAACGCGCTTGCCGCCCGCCACCAGCCTGGCACCGTCAGCATGGCCCGCTTCGATGTAGGACAACACGGTATTCATCTGCTGCGTATCAACCAGTGCGCCTACGTTGGTTGCAGGATCAAGCGGGTTGCCGGGTTTCCAGGTGGCCAGCGCTTCAATCACCATCGGCAGGAAACGATCCTTGATGGAGCGCTCGATCAACAGCCGCGAGCCGGCGGTGCAGACTTCGCCCTGATTAAAGGCAATCGCGCTGGCGGCTGCATCGGCGGCGGCCTGCAGATCCGGGGCGTCGGCAAAGACGATATTAGGGCTCTTGCCACCGGCTTCCAGCCAGACGCGCTTCATGTTCGATTCGCCCGCATAGATCATCAGTTGCCTGGCGATTTTGCTCGAACCGGTAAACACCACAGTGTCCACGTCCATCTGCAGTGCCAGCGCCTTGCCGACGGTATGGCCGTAGCCCGGCAGTACATTGAGTACGCCTGCAGGAATACCCGCCTCAATGGCCAGCTGCGCAATGCGAATGGCGGTCAGCGGAGACTTCTCGGACGGTTTCAGGATGACGGAGTTGCCGGTGGACAGCGCAGGACCCAGCTTCCAGCAGGCCATCATCAGCGGAAAATTCCACGGCACGATGGCGGCCACGACACCCACCGGTTCGCGTGTGACCAAACCAAGCTGGTCATGGGGCGTTGCGGCGACTTCGTCATACAGCTTGTCGATGGCCTCTCCGCTCCAGCTCAACGCTCTGGCAGCGCCGGGTATGTCGACACCGAGCGAGTCGCTGATCGGTTTACCCATGTCCAGGGTCTCAAGCAAGGCCAGCTCTTCGGCGTTTTGCTTGAGCAGCCCTGCGAAACGGATCATGGTTTCCTTGCGCCGGGCCGGGGCCAGCCGCGACCAGGCTCCCGAGTCAAAGGCACTGCGCGCACTGTCTACGGCGCGCTGGGCGTCGGCGGCGTCGCAACTGGCGACCTTGACCAGCAACCGGCCATCGACCGGGCTGACACAATCAAACGTCTCGCCGGAGGCAGCTGCGGTATATTCCCCTTGAATGAAGGCACGGCCTTCGACCTTCAAATTCTGGGCGCGTTGTTCCCAGTCAGCACGAGTCAGGGTGGTCATTTGCATGTCCTCCTCTTGTTGAATGTGGGTGTGTCATGGTTGATTAAAGACACAATCTGAAATTTTTCAGGAAGGTCATCACCCTAAACCAGCGGCCTTGGAAAACCAATATATTTGACACAGACAGCCTTTAATCGGCTTTTCTGTTGATTTTATTAAACAGACCTGCTCACGACCAAGGCACTAACGCCTCGCTCGCTCGTCAAAACGTCAACGCACTCAAGAAGGGGCCAACATGAGCATCGAAAGCATCGTCGATTTCAGCGAAGCCAGCACCGCCGCCGAGCACTATCGGCCCGCACCGGAAAAAGTCTTCAAGGGCGATCCGGCGCAAACCCTCTACAACCACTACAACAGCCCCTGCGGCCAGATGAGCGCAGGCGTCTGGAATGGCGAGCCAGGGCAGTGGCAGGTGAATTATTCCGAGCATGAGTATTGCGAGATCGTGCAGGGCGTTTCAGTGCTGCGCGATGAGCAGGGCAATGCCAAAACTCTGCGCGCAGGCGATCGTTTTGTGATTCCGGCGGGCTTCAAAGGGACTTGGGAGGTGCTGGAAACATGCCGCAAGATTTATGTGGTGTTTGAAGGGGATGCACATAAATAAGTACCGCGTCATTCAGGGCTTTCTGAGGGATTCTGAGCGTGTCAAGTAAGGGACATTCACTCAAAAAAAGGATTTTGAACATGACCAACGAAGTTATCACCCAGACACTTCAGTACCTTGTAGGCAGCCGCTATGTACCTACCGTCAAAGCCTACATCAGCGAAATTACCGGTCTTCAGAAGGTGCTCGGCCCTGGCGACATGACTACCCACGACCTCAACCCGAATCGACTGAACGTCAATGTCGACAAGGCTGGTCTGGTGTCCGGCTTCAGCTTTGGCTGATCAGAAGCGCACATCTTCGCGGCACGACAGCAGCTTCGTGCTTGAAACGCCCGGCGCATAGCCGGGCGTTTGGCTGCCTGGGTACTGCTGGCAGCTACGTCAGGAGCACAGGCACAAAAAAACCCGCCGAAGCGGGGTTTTTTGTAGCCGACAGAATCAATTACTTGATTTTGCCTTCTTTGTAGATCACGTGCTTACGTACAACCGGATCGAATTTTTTGATTTCGATTTTATCCGGGGTAGTACGTTTGTTCTTGTCGGTGGTGTAGAAATGGCCTGTACCAGCGCTCGACACCAAACGGATCAATTCACGCATGATTTTCTCCCTTAAATTTTGCCGTCGCGACGCAGTTCAGCGAGCACAACTTCAATGCCACGCTTGTCGATGATACGCATGCCTTTAGCAGATACGCGCAGACGAACAAAACGCTTCTCGCCTTCAACCCAGAAGCGGTGATGCTGCAGGTTTGGCAGGAAACGACGACGGGTTTTGTTGTTTGCGTGGGAAATGTTATTCCCAGTCACCGGACCCTTACCGGTAACTTGACATACTCTCGACATGCCTCAGCCCTCTAAAACCACATGCCCAACCCGGCATGGGTTGGCCGCTTAATCTCTCAGTCATTTGGCGCCAGGCGCCGCGTTTCTTTAAGGGTCTTACCGGCTACACCTACAGTGAAGGAACCGGGCCCCTAGAAAAGAGCGCTGCTTTATACCAGAAAGCCTTTGCCGCAACAACAGGCAAAGCACTTCAGGCCGAATGAATCCGCCCTGTGCGGCGCTATGCTCAAGCAATGCGGGGGTACAGGCAAATCGACCGCTCGTCGCACCGTGACGATTGTTCTACGCCAATACATGGTCTAGGGTTAGTCCCTCACCAGACTGCGCCGGCAGATGGGGCCCTTCTGAACAGGAAATAACGCCATGCGCCTAGCTGCACTCCCTTTTTTGCTTGTTCCGCTATTGCTTCCGATTGCCGCTCAGGCATCGACCCTTGCTGTCTGCACCGAGGCCAGCCCTGAAGGTTTCGACGTTGTGCAGTACAACTCGCTGACCACAACCAATGCATCAGCCGACGTGCTGATGAACCGCCTCGTGGACTTCGATGCCAAGAGCGGCAAGCTGGTCCCGAGCCTGGCAGAAAGCTGGAGTGTGTCCGAAGACGGACTGACTTACGACTTCAAGCTGCGCTCGGGGGTAAAATTCCATACCACGGACTACTTCAAGCCGACCCGCGATCTGAGCGCCGATGACGTGCTGTTCAGCTTCCAGCGCATGCTCGACCCGCAGAACCCGTGGCACAAGATTGCCCAGAGCGGCTTCCCGCACGCGCAATCCATGCAACTGCCCGCCCTTATCAAAAATATCGAAGCGCCTGACGCGCACTCCGTGCGCTTCACCCTCAATCGAGCAGACTCGACCTTCCTTGCCACATTGAGCATGGGCTTTGCCTCGATCTATTCGGCGGAATATACCGCTCAGCTGTTGAAAGCAGGCACCCCGGAAAAGCTCAACAGTCAGCCGATCGGTACCGGACCATTCGTGTTCAAGCGCTTCCAGAAGGATGCCGTGGTGCGTTATGAGTCGTTCAAGGACTACTTTGCGGGCAAGTCCGATGTCGACACGCTGGTGTATGCCATCACCCCGGACGCCAATGTGCGGTTGCAGAAAATCCGTCAAGATGAATGCCAGATAGCACTGTCGCCCAAGCCACTGGACATTCAGGCAGCCAGCAAGGACGACTCGCTCAAGGTCGAGAAGACCGAAGCGTTCATGACCGCCTTTGTCGCGATCAACAGCCAGCACCCGCCGTTCGACAAACCGGAAGTTCGTCAGGCCATCAATCTGGCGTTCGACAAGGCCAACTACCTGAAAGCCGTGTTCGAAGGCACCGCCGAGACAGCCAATGGACCTTATCCGCCCAACACCTGGAGCTATGCCAAAGACCTGCCCGGCTATCCGCAGGACATTGCCAAGGCCAAGGCGCTGCTGGCCAAGGCCGGTGTGAAGGAAGGTTTCAAGACCACTATCTGGACGCGACCTTCCGGCAGCCTGCTGAACCCGAACCCGAGTCTGGGCGCTCAACTGCTGCAGGCTGATTTGAAAAAGATCGGCGTCGACGCCGAGATCAAGATCATTGAATGGGGCGAGTTGATTCGGCGCGCCAAGGCCGGTGAGCATGACCTGCTGTTTATGGGCTGGGCGGGTGACAATGGCGATCCGGATAACTTCCTGACTCCGCAGTTCTCATGTGCGGCCGTGCAGTCGGGCACCAACTTCGCCCGCTATTGCAACAAGACGCTGGACAAGCTGATAAACGACGGCAAGTCCATCAGCAATCAGGCTGAACGCAGCAAGCTGTACCACCAGGCTCAGCAGCAGATACAGCAACAGGCGCTGTGGATTCCTCTTGCTCACCCAACCGCTGCAGCCTTGGTACGCAAGGACGTGACGGGCTATCAGGTCAGCCCGTTCGGGAGGCAGGACTTCTACAAGGTCCAGGTCAAATAAGCCGCCATACCGCCCTGGGCCTCTTTGCGTAATTGGCGTGGAGCGAACCGGGCATAAGCCTGAACGCCCATTTCCGGGTTCTTCAGGACTTGTGTACCACGATGAGCGCGGAGCGTGGGTGCTACATCAACCCGCGCTCCACCATCGACAGCGGCTCGCCGTCGCCCACGATCACGTGGTCCAGCACATGAACATCGACCAGCAACAGCGCTTCCTTGAGGCGCTTGGTCAGGTCGATGTCGGAGCGGCTGGGCGTTGTAATGCCCGAGGGATGGTTGTGGCAGAGGATCAGGCTGGCGGCGTTGTGCGCCAGCGCCCGCTTCACTACCTGACGTGGGTGCACGTAGGACGCATTGATCGTCCCGCGAAACAGGATCTCGAAGGTCATGACCCGGTGCTTATTATCGAGAAACAGGCAGGCGAAGACTTCATGCGGCTCGTGTCGAAGCTGGGCCTTGAGGTAGTTGCGCACCTGGGCCGGGTTTTCCAGCGCTGAATCGCGGCGCAATGACTCGGCCATGTGCCGGCGCGCCATCTCCATGACGGCCTGTAACTGAGCGAATTTTGCCGGTCCCAGCCCCAGTTGAGCGGTGAAAGCGGGCTGATCAGCATCCAGTAACGATCTGAGCCCGTCGAATTGATTCAAGAGGTGACGCGCCAGGTCTACGGCGCTTTTTCCGGCCACGCCGGTGCGTAAAAAGATCGCCAGCAATTCGGCATCCGAAAGGCTCGCCGCCCCCAGCTTCAACAAGCGTTCCCGCGGGCGTTCGGCCGCGGGCCAACTGCGAATACTCATAGCACCTCCATGTGGTTGGGCACCGCTGTTCCACTGCGGTCGCTGTGCTATCTTAGCCCATCTTTTTTGCGCGACGATCTGGCCTGGGGAGGCGTCATGGCCGTCGCGTATTCACTCGACCAAAAAGGCAGGTCTATGCAGCGGCTGTATCGAAAACGCATCGTTCTTGGCGTCGGCGGCGGCATCGCGGCCTACAAGAGCGCTGAACTGGTCCGCCGCCTGCGCGATCAGGGCGCTGAAGTACGTGTCGTCATGACCAAGGGCGGAGCAGAATTCATAACGCCTCTGACCATGCAGGCCCTTTCCGGGCATCCAGTGCATCTGGATCTTCTCGATCCGGCCGCCGAAGCGGCGATGGGCCATATCGAACTGGCCAAATGGGCCGACCTGATCCTCATGGCACCGGCCACTGCCGACCTGATCGCGCGTCTGGCGCAAGGCATCGCCAACGACTTGCTGACCACCATCGTGCTGGCCACCGATGCCACGGTCGCCATCGCACCGGCGATGAATCAGGCGATGTGGCGTGATGCCTCCGTGCAGGCCAACACCCGACTGCTTGAGGAACGTGGCTTTCGTGTGTTCGGGCCAGCCTCCGGCAGCCAGGCCTGTGGCGATGTCGGCTTCGGGCGGATGCTGGAAGCCGACGATCTGGCCCAGTGCGCAGCCGACTGTTTTCAGCGTCTGAGCCTGACGGGCAAGCATGTACTGATCACCGCAGGCCCGACCCAGGAAAACATCGACCCAGTGCGCTACATCACCAACCACAGCTCGGGAAAAATGGGTTTTGCGCTGGCCGAAGCGGCTGTTGAAGCCGGGGCGCGCGTCACGCTGATCACCGGCCCGGTCAACCTGCCGACACCGGATCGCGTCTCGCGCATCGATGTCGTCAGTGCCCGCGACATGCTGGCAGCCTGTGAAGCAGCCATCCCCTGCGACCTGTTCATAGCCTCGGCAGCGGTGGCGGACTACCGCCCGGAAGTTGTTGCCCCGCACAAATTGAAGAAAGATCCTTCAAACGGTGATGGCTTGCTGCTGCAGATGGTCCGTAATCCGGATATTCTGGCGACCATCGCAACCCGCCCGGACCGCCCCTTCAGTGTCGGCTTCGCCGCCGAGACCGAGCACCTGCTCGACTATGCCGCGCGCAAACTGAAGGACAAGAACCTCGACCTGATTGTCGCCAACGATGTCGCTAATCCCAGCATCGGTTTCAACAGTGAAGAGAACGCTTGCAGCGTGATTGACCGGGCGTTGCACGCAACACTTTTCGCTCAGACCAGCAAGGCCAAGATTGCTCGCCAGCTGATCACTTTTATCGCCGAACGCATGAATCAGGTTTAACTACGAATGCACGCTCTACAAGCCAAGATCCTCGACCCTCGCATTGGCAACGAATTCCCGCTCCCGGCCTACGCCACTGTCGGCTCGGCTGGTCTGGACCTGCGTGCCATGCTCAAGGAGGACACGGTCCTCGAGCCCGGCCAGACCCTGCTGATCCCTACCGGACTGTCGATTTACATCGGCGATCCGGGCCTTGCCGCGCTGATCCTGCCGCGCTCCGGCCTGGGTCACAAACATGGCATCGTCCTGGGTAATCTGGTGGGCCTGATCGACTCCGATTATCAAGGCGAGCTGATGGTGTCCTGCTGGAACCGTGGCCAGACCGCCTTCAACATTGCGGTGGGCGAGCGCATTGCACAACTGGTGCTGGTGCCTGTGGTACAGGCGCACTTCGAACTGGTTGAAGCGTTTGACGAAAGTCAGCGTGGCGCAGGCGGCTTCGGTCACTCCGGCAGCCATTGATCGTCATTCGGCAAACAATCCGGGTTCGCAGCAAGGCTCAGGGAGAGGTCGGTGAAAGGCAGTCAGCACAGCGCTTCAAAGCACGCCGTACAGGCCGACAACTCACCTCCGGTGGCAAGCCTCGGCGGGCTTGCGTCCGGCCTCGTCCCAGCGGCTATCGGCCTGATAATCGCTGCGGCGCTGGTTTGGGTCGCACTGATGACCAGCCCGCAGCAGCAGGATCAGCTTGTCCAGGCATGGGGCGGCAGTCAGGCGGCAGCGGTGAACCTGGCGCTGCGCCAGATCAATGCCGACACTCAGTCGGCTGCCTCCGGTGCAGCGCTTGCCCAGACGCTTCAGAGCAATGATGCCTCTGCCTTGCTGGCGGCGCAGGATCGATTCACCCGCTGGGACGGCCTGGCAGGCGCGCGGCTTTACCCCAAGGGGCTGGCCGACGTCGATACGCAAGGCACGCTGCCGGTGAGTTTTGCCACGCTGGATATGCTCAACAAGGCCGCACAGGGTGAAGTCGTCGCCCCGGAGGCTCGCAAGGTCGGCGAACGCTGGCTGATCTATAGTGCGGCGCCCGTGCGTGCCGCTGCCACCCAACCGGTCGTGGGCACGTTGCTGCTGGCCTTTGATCTGCAGCGCCTGCTCAACGCCTTGCCCGCACTCCCTGCCGAGGTCGGACAAGTGGTCCTCAGCCAGCAGTTCGGCAGCGGACCGGCACAGGTTTTCCTCCAGCGCGGTCAGGCAGAGGGTGGCAGACCTCAGGTGTTCGATACCGGCTATTCAGGCTGGAAATTTGAATTCACGCCCGGTCCCGGCCTGAAAACTTCATCTTCCGTCGTGCTTTTGCTGCTGGCGCTGGTTATCGCTGCAGCGGGCATGCTGCTTGGTCTGCATCGTAACGAGCGGGCCCTGCAAAAGCGTATTTGTGCAGATGCACGGCAACTGGATCAACTGCTCCAAGAACTCTCACGCGGAAAAGCCGTCAAACCCTTCGGTTTGAGCCTCCCCGCCCTTAGCGGTCTGGCTCAGGCCCTCGCTCGTGTCTCGCTTCGCGGTCAGCCTCAGGCAGTGCCTGCCCTGGTTGCGGATGAGCAGCGCGATGCAGATATTGCCAAAGGCAGTGCTTCGTCCACAGTAGCTGCGTCACGCACCGACTGGACCGATCCACTGTTTCAAGATACCGATATCCTTGATATCGACCTTCTCGACGAAAACCAGGACTTCCTGAGATCGGAGCACCCCCTCGCTATGAACAGCCCAGCATCCGTTGCACCCAACCTTCCCGAGAATATTTTCCGCGCCTACGACATCCGTGGCGTGGTCGGAGACACCCTCCACGCTGAAACCGCCTACTGGATCGGCCGCGCCATCGGCTCCGAAAGCCTGGCGCAGAACGAACCCAACGTCAGCGTTGGTCGCGATGGCCGTCTTTCCGGCCCGGAGCTGGTGCAGCAACTGATTCAGGGCCTGCACGACAGCGGCTGCCATGTCAGCGATGTGGGCCTGGTCCCGACGCCTGCGCTGTATTACGCAGCCAACGTGCTGGCCGGCAAGACCGGCGTGATGCTGACCGGCAGTCACAACCCCAAGGACTACAACGGCTTCAAGATCGTCATCGCGGGCGATACCCTCGCCAACGAGCAGATCCAGGCGCTGCACGAGCGCATCAAGACCAACAACCTGACGTCGCAGAAAGGCAGCATCACCAAAGTCGACATCCTCGATCGCTACTTCAAGCAGATCAAGGACGACATCGTCATGGCCCGCAAGCTGAAGGTCGTGGTCGACTGCGGCAACGGCGCAGCAGGCGTGATTGCCCCGCAGTTGATCGAAGCACTGGGTTGTGAAGTGATCTCCCTGTTCGCGGAAGTGGACGGCAACTTCCCTAACCACCACCCGGATCCGGGCAAGCTGGAAAACCTCCAGGACCTGATCGCCAAGGTCAAGGAAACCGGTGCCGATCTGGGTCTGGCGTTCGACGGTGACGGTGACCGTGTCGGCGTGGTTACCAACGCGGGCAATGTGGTGTACCCGGATCGCCTGTTGATGCTGTTCGCGCTGGACGTGCTCAAGCGCAATCCGGGTGCCGACATCATTTTCGACGTCAAATGCACACGCCGTCTGACTCCGCTGATCAGCGAGCACGGCGGCCGTCCGGTCATGTGGAAGACCGGTCACTCGCTGATCAAGAAAGAGATGAAGAAAAGCGGTGCCCTGCTCGCAGGTGAAATGAGCGGCCACATCTTCTTCAAAGAGCGCTGGTTCGGTTTTGACGACGGCATCTACAGCGCGGCACGCCTGCTGGAGATCCTTAGCCAGGAGTCGGCCAACGCCGAAGACCTGTTCGAAACCTTCCCGAACGATATTTCGACGCCTGAAATCAACATCAAGGTGACGGACGTCACCAAGTTCAGCATCATCGAAGCCCTTGAAACCGACGCGCAATGGGGCGACGCCAAACTGACCACTATCGACGGTGTCCGTGTGGACTATCCGAAGGGCTGGGGTCTGGTGCGCGCTTCCAATACCACGCCGGTACTGGTGCTACGCTTTGAAGCCGAGACCGAGGATGAACTGCAGCGTATCAAGGACGTGTTCCACGCAGAGCTCAAGAAAGTTGCGCCGGATCTCGACCTGCCATTTTGATTGTTTTTCCTTTTGACTGGAGCCCTGAATGACCCTCGAACGCGATGCCGCCTCTAATGTAGCCAAGGTCCTTTCCGAAGCGCTGCCTTACATTCGCCGCTTTGTCGGCAAGACGCTGGTTATCAAGTATGGCGGCAACGCCATGGAGAGCGAAGAGCTGAAAACAGGCTTTGCGCGCGACATCGTGTTGATGAAAGCGGTAGGGATCAACCCGGTGGTGGTTCACGGTGGCGGACCGCAGATCGGTGATCTGCTCAAGCGCCTGTCCATCGAGAGCCACTTTATCGATGGCATGCGCGTTACCGATGCGCAGACCATGGATGTGGTGGAGATGGTGCTCGGTGGTCAGGTCAACAAGGACATCGTCAACCTGATCAACCGTCATGGCGGCAGTGCAATCGGCCTGACCGGCAAGGACGCCGAGCTGATTCGTGCGAAGAAGCTCACCGTCACGCGCCAGACGCCGGAAATGACCAAGCCTGAAATCATCGACATCGGTCAGGTGGGCGAAGTAGTCGGGGTCAATACCGGGCTGCTCAACATGCTGGTCAAAGGGGATTTCATTCCGGTCATCGCGCCTATCGGCGTGGGTCCGGAAGGTGAGTCGTACAACATCAACGCCGACCTGGTAGCAGGCAAGGTTGCCGAAGCCCTCAAGGCCGAGAAGCTGATCCTGCTGACCAACATCGCCGGCCTGATGAACAAGCAGGGCGAGGTCCTGACCGGCCTGACCACTGAACAGGTCGACGGCCTGATTGCCGACGGCACCATCTACGGCGGCATGCTGCCCAAGATTCGTTGTGCGCTGGAAGCGGTTCAGGGCGGGGTCAACAGCTCGCACATCATCGATGGTCGAGTGCCCAATGCGGTCTTGCTGGAAATCTTCACCGACAGCGGTGTCGGTACCCAGATTACCAACCGTAAGCGGCATTGATTCAGACGCAACACTCAAAGGCCCCGTGAGCTGACACTCACGGGGCCTTTTTTGTGGGCGGATGACTGAGATCGCTTAGTGCTCGCGTTCAGCGCGGGCGTGCAGTTCTGGACACTCTGCGTCCGATTACTGAGTCAGTCGCTGGACGCGTGCACGGTCCACGGCGAAATCCGCTTCGGCCTTTACCCGTGCGGCCTGATAGCCGGCGATATCGGCTTGCAGTTTATGCTGCTGATCGCGCAAGTCATTCAACTGATCGACAAGCGCCTGCTGAACCGGACGCCCTGCGCGCTCCAGGTCGGCAGCCTGGCCTTGCAGACTGCGCTGCTGGGCCGCCAGCCCCTGGATATTGCCCTGAGCAACACCAACCAGTGCGTCCAGCTCTGCCAGCTTGCGCGCCTTGACGCGATCTACCTCTTCCACGCTGCTATAGAGGCTCAACAGTTGCGCATCGGCAGTGGCCTGGCGCTTGTCTGCTTCGGACTGACGAATCTGCTCGGCCGTAGGCGCAGGCGGCACGACCTGTATCACCCGGCCACGACCATTGAGCACTTCGTAGCCTTTGGCAACGTAGTCAGGCGGCACCCCTTGCGTATCGATCACGGTCACACCGCGGCTGTCGACGTAGCGATAAAGACGGGCCTCGGGCGCGTCTTCAGCCTGAGCCGGCACTGACACAAGCATGCCCGACGCCAGCCAGAGCCCCAAAACGCCTAGCGTAACCAATACCGAAGCCCGCTCCCTGCCGCTGACCGCCATGGCCTCGCCCTCAGATTCCGTATTGCGCGCGATAGGCTTCGACAGCAGGCAGATGCTGCTTGAGCTGCGGATCGTCGGCCAGGAACTCCAGCACCTGGTTCAGCGACACGATACTCACCACCGGGATAGCGAAATCACGCTCGACTTCCTGAATCGCCGACAGCTCGCCATTGCCGCGCTCCTGACGATTGAGGGCGATCAAAACGCCCGCCGCAGTCGCGTTCTGGTCCTTGATGATCTGCATGACCTCGCGGATTGCAGTGCCCGCCGTGATCACGTCGTCGATAATCAGCACATTGCCGACCAGCGGAGAGCCCACCAGGCTGCCGCCTTCACCGTGAGCCTTGGCTTCCTTGCGGTTGAAACACCACGGAAGATCCCGGTCATGATGCTCGGCCAACGCCACAGCAGTCGCCGATGCGAGCGGAATGCCCTTGTACGCCGGGCCAAACAGAACGTCGAAGGCAATACCGCTTTCAACCACCGCCGCTGCGTAGAAACGCCCCAGCTGTGCCAGTGCCGAACCGCTGTTGAACAGGCCCGCATTGAAGAAGTACGGGCTGGTGCGCCCGGACTTGAGAGTGAACTCACCGAAGCGCAGAACACCGCGATCGATGGCAAAACGAATGAAATCGCGTTGATACGCTTGCATGAAAAAAGCTCCGGATACCACGGATTTAGCTAATTAGGTAGAGCTCGGGTATCATACACGCACGTGATTTTTGGGGCCATTTATGCGGATCATCAGTGTGAACGTAAATGGCATTCAAGCTGCGGTCGAGCGTGGTTTGCTCAGCTGGCTGCAAGCTCAGAATGCCGACGTCATCTGCTTACAGGACACCCGCGCCTCCACCTTTGAACTGGATGATCCAGCCTTTCAGCTGGATGGTTACTTCCTCTATGCCTGCGAAGCCGAGGTTCCCGCTCAGGGTGGTGTGGCGCTTTATTCGCGGTTGCAGCCGAAGGCGGTAATCAGCGGCCTCGGCTTCGAGACAGCCGACCGCTACGGGCGCTACCTGCAAGCAGATTTCGACAAGGTCAGTATTGCTACCCTGCTCTTTCCGTCAGGGATGAATGGTGATGAAGACCTGAATCAGAAATTCAAGCTCATGGACGATTTCGGCAAGTACATGGACAAGCAGCGCCGCAAGCGTCGCGAATACATCTACTGCGGATCGCTCTATGTGGCGCAGCAGAAGCTCGACATCAAGAACTGGCGCGACAGCCAGCAGTCGCCTGGCTTCCTGGCCCCCGAGCGTGCCTGGATGGACGAGATTGTCGGCACCATGGGCTATGTCGATGCCCTGCGTGAAGTCAGCCGCGAAGGTGATCAGTACAGCTGGTGGCCGGATAATGAACAGGCCGAGATGCTGAATCTGGGCTGGCGCTTCGATTATCAGATCCTCACCCCGGGTCTGCGCCGCTTCGTACGCAGCGCTCGACTGCCACGCCAGCCGCGCTTCTCGCAGCACGCGCCGCTGATCGTGGATTACGACTGGACCCTGACGATCTGACAGCCAGACAGGCGCGAACACGAAAAAGCCGACTTGACGTCGGCTTTTTGCGTTGCCTGAAGTGATGCTACTTGATCAGGCGCAAGGTGAACGGATAGCGATAATCGACGCCGTCATTGGCTTTTATGCCGGCAATGATCGCAAGCACTGCGGCTCCGATTCCCACCAGCGTCAGTAACGCAAAGCCGATGACCAACAGAACCAGCAGCATGCTGACGGTGGCCGCAATGGCGACTGTGATCTGAAAGTTCAGCGCTTCCTTGCCTTGCGCGTCGATAAATGGATCGGCGTCTTTCTTCAACTGCCAGATAATCAGTGGGCCGAGCAGGTTACCGAACGGAAACATCAGTCCGGCAAATGCCGACAAATGACAGAACATCGCCCACTGGCGAGCGCTTTGAGGCGGTTTGCTGAACGGTTGCAAGCTGTCACTCATTATCGGACCCCTTCTGGATATCAGTCGGCCAACGCGGCGCGCTGCAATTCAAACAGCTCGGTCATGCCTTTCTGCGCCAGCGCAAGCATCGCGTTCAACTCTTCCGGCTGGAACGGCGCGCCCTCGGCGGTACCCTGAACCTCAATGAAGCCGCCCGCGCTGGTCATGACCACGTTCAGATCGGTTTCGGCAGCAGAGTCTTCCAGATAATCCAGGTCGAGCACCGGCTCGCCCTGATACATGCCAACCGACACTGCCGCAATCATCTGCTTGAGCGGATCACCGCCTTTCAGGCCGCCACGCTTCTTGATCACTTTCAGCGCATCGGCCAATGCAACCATGGCACCGGTAATCGATGCGGTGCGAGTGCCGCCGTCAGCCTGAATGACGTCGCAATCGACGTACAGGGTGACATCGCCCAGCTTGGACATGTCCAGCGCAGCGCGTAGCGAACGACCGATCAGGCGCTGGATTTCAAGGGTACGGCCGCCCTGCTTGCCACGGCTGGCTTCGCGCTGGTTACGCTCGCCAGTGGCGCGAGGAAGCATGCCATATTCGGCGGTCAGCCAACCCTGGCCCTGGCCTTTGAGAAAGCGTGGTACGCCGTTTTCGACGCTGACGGTGCAGATCACCTTGGTATCACCAAACTCGACCAGTACAGAACCCTCGGCGTGTTTGGTGTAGTTGCGGGTGATGCGGATCGAGCGGAGCTGATCGGCGGCGCGACCACTTGGACGTTTCATCTGGGATACCTGTACTGAGACGGAAAACTGCCGGGCATTATAGAGGCCACAGCCGCCGCTGGGCATCTCTAAAAGCCGCCAATGCCGATTGGCGGCGAACAGAATGCTCTGGGTCAAGGCTTTCAACGCGTTGGCAACGTCGCAAACAGCGCCTTGCATCACTTGTCACACTGCCGGATTGGGAGCCTGCCTCGCACTGCGCTACAATCCTGCGCCTCTGCAACCAGTCGGCTTTCACGACACCCATGACCGCCGACTGTGCGCGCTCATGAACCGAATCACGCTTTTGAAACCGAACCAAGAGGTATTTCCCATGGTGCACAGCATGACTGCCTTTGCCCGAGTAGAGCGGGCCGGTGCCCAGGGCACACTGAGCTGGGAACTGCGCTCGGTCAATCACCGCTACCTGGAGCCTCACCTGCGCCTGCCGGAGTCGTTCCGCGATCTGGAGGGCGCGATTCGTGAAGCGCTGCGTCAGGGCCTGTCACGAGGCAAGGTCGAATGCACCTTACGCTTTATCGAGGAAACCGCTGGCAAGCCGCTGCAGGTGGATCTGGAGCGCGCGGGCCAATTGATCGCCGCAGCAGAATCGGTTGCTGGCTTGATCAAACAGCCTGCGCCACTGAATCCGCTTGAGGTACTGGCATGGCCGGGCGTGCTGGTCGCCGATGCCAGCGATCCGCAGGTGTTGAACACCGAGGCACTGAAGCTGTTCAATGATGCGCTGACCGAATTGAAAAGCGGACGTGGTCGCGAAGGCGCAGACCTGGCCAGACTGCTCGATGACCGGCTGTCTGCCATCGTCGAAGAGGTCGCCACTCTGCGCACTCTGGTGCCACAGATGCTGGCCGCTCAACGCCAGAAAGTGCTGGATCGCTTTGCCGATATGAAAGCCGAGCTTGACCCTCAGCGCCTTGAACAGGAAATGGTCCTGTTGGCGCAGAAAAGCGATGTTGCCGAAGAGCTGGACCGCCTCAGCACGCACGTTACCGAAGTGCGCCGTGTGCTCAAGGCTGGCGGCCAGGCGGGTCGCCGCCTTGATTTCCTGATGCAAGAGCTTAACCGCGAAGCGAATACACTGGGCTCCAAGGCCTTTGACCCACGCAGCACGCAGGCTGCCGTCAACCTCAAAGTGTTGATCGAGCAAATGCGTGAGCAAGTGCAGAATATTGAGTAAGGCTGAACCTGACATGACCCATATCACCGGCACCCTGTACATCATTTCCGCACCCTCGGGCGCGGGCAAGACCAGCTTGGTCAAGGCCCTGATGGACGCCCAGCAAGAGCCTCAGCATGGCGCTCAGGCGAAGATTCGCGTCTCGGTTTCGCACACTACTCGCGCCATGCGCCCCGGCGAAGTGAACGGTGTTAACTACAACTTCGTCGATCGTGCCGAGTTCCTGCGCATGATCGAGCACGGCGATTTTCTGGAGCAGGCCGAGGTCTTCGGCAATCTGTACGGCACCTCGCAGAGCCACCTGCAGCAAACCCTGGACGAAGGCCATGACCTGATTCTGGAAATCGACTGGCAGGGTGCCCGGCAGGTTCGGGCGCAAATGCCGCACGCCCGGTCGATCTTCATCCTGCCGCCGACCCAACAGGCATTGCGCCAGCGTCTGACCAATCGTGGCCAGGACAGTGACGAGATCATCGAAGCCAGAATGCGTGAAGCGGTCAGCGAAATGAGCCATTACAACGAGTACGAATACGTAGTGGTCAATGACGATTTCGCCGGTGCGCTGGAGGACCTCAAGGCGATATTTCGCGCCAATCGCCTGACTCAACAGCATCAGCAGGAGCAATACAGCGAGCTGTTTCAGGAGTTGCTGGCCTGATCGAGCCGTTTCAGACACCCGGCAACAGGTTAAAAACAGGCCGTTGGTGGCGTGCCGCTTGATGACTGGTGCTGTCCGCTTGTAAACTATCGAGTCCGCTCGCCCATCCGGGCATCGCGCATCCGCATTTGCTACGAGGAATACCCATGGCCCGCGTAACCGTTGAAGACTGCCTAGAACACGTGGATAACCGCTTTGAGCTGGTCATGCTCTCTACAAAGCGTGCCCGTCAACTGGCAACCGGCGGCAAAGAACCAAAGCTGGCCTGGGAAAACGACAAGCCTACCGTTATGGCACTGCGTGAAATCGCGGCTGGCATGATGGACTACGCTGTAATCGCAGAAGCCGAAATTGTTGAAGATGAGCCATTGTTCGCAGCGTTCGAGGACGAGTCCAACGAGGCCGTCTAAGCCTATGCCAGGTCGACGTAGTACGGCGCAGGGTCAAAGCCATCGGCAAGGGGTAGCGCCTTGCCGAGCATAGACGCCCTCGCCGACAGACTGTCGACCTACCTCGGCAAGGACCAGGTCAATCTGGTCCGCCGAGCGTATTTCTACGCCGAACAGGCCCACGACGGCCAACGCCGTCGTAGCGGCGAAGCCTACGTCACGCATCCTCTTGCAGTGGCGAACATCCTTGCAGACATGCACATGGACCATCAGAGCCTGATGGCTGCGATGCTGCATGACGTTATCGAAGACACCGGGATTGCCAAGGAAGCGCTCAGCGCGCAGTTTGGCGAAACCGTCGCGGAACTGGTCGACGGGGTCAGCAAACTGACCCAGATGAATTTCGAGACCAAGGCCGAAGCCCAGGCGGAAAACTTCCAGAAAATGGCCATGGCCATGGCCCGCGACATCCGCGTGATACTGGTCAAGCTCGCCGATCGCCTGCACAACATGCGCACACTGGAAGTACTGTCGGGCGAAAAGCGTCGGCGTATCGCCAAGGAAACCCTCGAAATCTATGCGCCTATCGCCAATCGGCTGGGCATGCACAGTGTGCGCATCGAGTTCGAGGACCTGGGTTTCAAGGCGATGTACCCGATGCGCTCCTCGCGAATCAACCAGGCGGTCAAACGCGCCAGGGGCAATCGCAAGGAACTGGTCAACAAGATCGAAGAATCCCTGAGTCATTGCCTGGCCGTTGACGGTATAGAAGGCGACGTCAGCGGACGGCAGAAGCATCTGTATGGCATCTACAAGAAGATGCGCGGCAAACGTCGCGCCTTCAACGAGATCATGGACGTCTACGCTTTCCGGATCATTGTCGACAAGGTCGATACCTGCTATCGCGTACTCGGTGCTGTACATAATCTGTACAAACCGCTGCCTGGCCGTTTCAAGGATTACATCGCAATCCCCAAGGCCAACGGCTATCAGTCCTTGCATACCACCTTGTTTGGTATGCATGGCGTGCCAATCGAAATCCAGATTCGCACCCGCGAAATGGAAGAGATGGCCAATAACGGGATCGCTGCGCACTGGCTGTACAAATCCAGTGACGATGAGCAGCCCAAGGGCACTCACGCCCGTGCGCGGCAGTGGGTCAAGGGCGTGCTCGAGATGCAGCAGCGTGCCGGCAACTCGCTGGAGTTCATTGAAAGCGTCAAGATCGACCTGTTCCCGGACGAGGTTTACGTTTTCACCCCGAAAGGGCGGATCATGGAGCTGCCCAAAGGCTCAACGGCGGTGGATTTCGCTTATGCGGTACACACTGACGTTGGCAACAGCTGCATCGCCTGTCGTATCAACCGTCGCCTGGCACCATTGTCCGAACCATTGCAAAGCGGCTCGACCGTTGAGATTGTCAGCGCTCCCGGCGCACGTCCGAACCCGGCCTGGCTGAACTTTGTCGTCACCGGCAAGGCACGCACGCATATTCGTCACGCCCTCAAGCTGCAACGCCGTTCCGAATCGATCAATCTGGGCGAGCGCCTGCTGAACAAGGTGCTCAACGGCTTCGAATGCAGCCTCGACAAGATCACTCAGGAACGCATCCAGCTGGTATTGAACGAGTACCGGGTCGATGTGCTGGAAGACTTGCTTGAGGACATCGGGCTGGGCAATCGCATGGCCTATGTCGTGGCCCGCCGCCTGCTTGGCGAAGGCGATCAGTTACCGAGCCCTGAAGGTCCGCTGGCGATTCGTGGTACAGAAGGCCTGGTCCTCAGCTATGCCAAATGCTGTACGCCGATCCCGGGCGACCCGATTGTCGGCCACTTATCCGCAGGCAAGGGCATGGTTGTGCACCTGGATAACTGCCGCAATATCAGCGAAATTCGTCATAACCCGGAAAAATGCATCCAGCTGTCCTGGGCCAAGGATGTGACTGGCGAATTCAATGTCGAATTGCGTGTCGAACTCGAGCATCAGCGCGGCCTGATCGCGCTGCTGGCCAGCAGCGTCAACGCGGCCGACGGCAATATCGAAAAAATCAGCATGGACGAACGCGATGGTCGCATCAGCGTGGTCCAACTGGTGGTCAGCGTGCACGACCGCGTGCACCTGGCTCGCGTGATCAAGAAACTGCGCGCCCTGACCGGTGTCACACGCATCACCCGGATGCGCGCGTAGGCCATCCAATCATCAGGAGTTCTTCATGACCAAGACTGTCATCACCAGCGATAAAGCCCCTGCGGCCATTGGCCCCTATTCCCAGGCCATCAAAGCTGGCGATACCGTCTACATGTCCGGACAGATCCCGCTGGACCCCGGCACCATGGAACTGGTCGAAGGCATCGAAGCCCAGATCACTCAGGTCTTCGAAAACCTGAAGTCGGTTGCCGAAGCGGCTGGCGGATCCTTCAAGGACATCGTCAAACTGAACATCTTTCTGACCGACCTGGGCCACTTCGCCAAGGTCAACGAGATCATGGGCACCTATTTCACCCAGCCGTATCCAGCTCGCGCGGCCATCGGCGTTGCGGCATTGCCGCGTGGCGCCCAGGTAGAAATGGACGCGATTCTCGTCATCGAATAAATCCCCCGACGGAGCGTGCCTTGCGCTCCGTTCTCCCTGAAGGAAGGAATCCGTTATGCGCTCCGCGCTCGCCATCTCGCTGCTCGCCGTCATCCTGGGCGGCTGCGCCAGCCACGCCGACCGCAATCCGGACGGCACCTGGATCAATCAGACCGCCATCGATGCGGCCGTCAAACAAGGCAACCTGCGTCAGGCTTTGCTCGCCAACGGCCCTAACCTGGAATGGAAAATCAACTCCAAAGCCAACCAGGCCATTTACTCCAATGGTTTCGAGCTCGGCGAAGGCAAGATTGTCAGTGCCGCCGAAGGCAAGTTGCACATCGATTTCTACGGCAACTTCTTCGAAGACCTGAGCGTCAAGGGTGATGAACTGGTTCAAGCGGCCAGCGAGTCAGGTCCTGAACAGCACTTCCAGAAGCCCGAAAATCCGGCACCGGAAGGCGCTCAGCCAGGCACCAGTTTCGAGAAGGCCTTGTATGGCACCTATATGGGCGGCAAATGGACGGTCGTGGAAGGCGACGGCCAGGGCAGCACCGTGCAGTTCATGCCTGATGGCAGCGTGCAAGGGCTCCCGGAAAACGATCGCTACGCACTGTGCCTGGCAGGTGACTGTGCAGCCATGAGCGGCGAGTACGACAGTATGTGGCTGGAGAAAGCCGAGAAGGGCAACCCGTGGATCTTTGCTCGCAAAGGCAAGCAGCTGGAGATATTTCAGGCTGTGAACAATGCCGGTGCGGACCAGATGCCCGAACTGCGTCCAGGCCCACGCCGCTGGTTGCTTGAGCAGCAGTAGGCAATGCCCGCGTCAGGAGCGTTCTTGCAACGCTCCTGACAGCAAACGCTCTATCCTAGCAATGCCGCATAGCCGGCCCGGTAATCCGGGTACACAGGCGCCCATCCCAAGGCCCGCGCTCTGGCGTTGCTGCAACGCTTGCTGCCCACGCGCTGTACGCTGACATCCTCCGACCATTCGGTCACCCCCAGATATTCGCGTATCCAGGTCACCACATCGGCCAGTGCGGCCGGATCGTCATCGACGCCCAGATAACAACTCTCCAGCGCCACGCCGCGCTGATCCGCCTGCAGCAGATGCTCCAGCAAGCTGGCGGCATCATCGGCATGGATGCGATTGGCGTAGACCGGCGGATCCATCCTGACACTGTGCCCCTGACGTACACGGTTCGACAGGTCACTGCGTCCGGGTCCGTAAATGCCGGTCAGCCTCACGGCTGTGGCAGGCAGTCCGCTGTTCAGGGCGACCTGCTCGGCTTCCAGCATCACCGTACCGGTGTAGTTGGTGGGCTCGGTGACGGAGTGTTCATCGACCCATTCCCCGCTCTGTTGACCGTAAACACCGCTGCTTGAAACGAAGATCAACCGCTTCGGACGCTGCCCGGTCTGCTCCAGCCAGCTCAACACATTACGCAGCCCCTCGACATAGGCCATCCGGTAGCCCGTTTCGTCACGCTGCGAGGGGGTTGCGCAATACACCACGTAGTCCAGTGCCGCGGCAGGCCATTGGGCGGGCTTTTGGGCCTCGAACAGATCGCCCTGCACACCGCGAACTCCGGCAGGAAGTTCGGAAACAGTGCGCCGCAGCCCGTGAACCACCCAACCATGAGGCAGCAGCCGGGTAGCGAGTCGAGCACCGATATCGCCACAACCGGCAATCAGAAGTGAAGGAGCAGTCATTCGATATCTCCAAAGAAGGGGGGTGTCAGTATCGTAAAAAACGCTCATCGAGACGCGACACTCGAAACAAAGCTGTAAACAGATGTAAGCGTCCAGCGCCGCGCCCTTATGCGATCACGCTGGTGACTCGTCGTTCCCAAACCTGGGGTTCGAGCATTTTCGGACGACCCCGTGTTAAGCGCAAATCACGCGGCTACAATGCGCGCCTTCAACAGGATTGGCGAAGATTCACATGCGATGGAAAGACATAAAAATAGGAGATCGGACATTCTTCATGGCGCACCTTCAACCTTTTGATCTGGCGTTTGACGTTGCGCAGTAGCAGGTCACCGTCAAGTTCGAGTTCGGGTTGCACTGCTTTACAAATGACAAGGGCAATGGCCACCTCATCCATTACAAAGGGGAGCGCCGTTACTTTTGCAGCGAGCGCTACGATTGCAGCACCCAGTTGGTGGAGTACATCCAGAAACGCTTTTTTCAGGGACTGGCCGTTCCGTTTTATACGGAAAACAGCCAACGGTATTTTTGCCTCGACCTGCATGACTATGCGATTTTTTTCTCGATCAGCAAGCCACTCGGCACCACGAACCTTCTGAAGCTTCGCGTTATCTCAGCGTATGAAGTCGCTACGTGGAGTCGGCCTACCCTGCCGAAAGGGAAGCCTCATAACGTTCGCTACATCCTTGAGATGCGGAACGCCGGAAGGCCCATATGACGGATAGCAAAAAGCCCCGTTGCCGAAGCAACGGGGCTTTTTGTAAATCTCGATATCGGCCTGTCCTTTTGCAGTTACCTGCTTATCCCGCTCACTGGCTGGGAGTGACGTGAGTCACCGAAATCGACACCCCTTGCTGCCAAGGTTCCGGTCTGTGTCGACAGCGCAATGTTAACGCTCGCATCGAATTTGATCAACCGATGCTTTGCAGCTTCCCCAGGCCTCTCCTCGTAGCCGAAGGCCATTCGTGAGCGCAGCGTGCTTTATCCGCAGAGAGGGCAGCTCCAGCAGCGTAAAAACACTCATCGACAGGCAAGCATTCGACCGAATATGTAAAAAAGATACTGTATTACTTTTGTTAACAAGAACGATTTGCAATAATGGCAGCCCATTTGTTCCCTGTGAGCGTAGAAAGCACCACGCGACGCACTGGAACCACCCCTATTTTCCTCTCAGGTCCGGCCAGCATGACACGCATTCAATCAATCGCTTCGCCTACCAAGATGCCCCGCCTGCCTCGTGCATGGCGCGGTATCGCAGCCCTTGTCTTGAGCCTGATGTTCGTTCCCATGGCGCTTGCAGATCAAGCGGCTCCGACTGCGGCACCTGCAACGTCCACTGCGCCTGTTGCGCCTGACACAGCAGCACCGGTGCAGGCAATCGAGCCCGTAGCCGAAGATAACAGCCTGGGCATGTCTCACGACCTGTCGCCATGGGGCATGTATCAGAACGCCGACGTCGTCGTCAAAGCGGTCATGATCGGTCTGGCCATCGCTTCGATCATTACGTGGACCATCTGGATCTCCAAGGGTTTCGAACTGCTCGGTGCCAAGCGCCGGTTGCGCGGTGAAATCGTCAATCTGAAGAAAGCCCGCTCCCTCACCGAAGCCAGCGCGACCGCCAGCAAGGAAGGCACACTTGCCCACCTGCTGGTACATGATGCTCTCGAAGAGATGCGCCTCTCGGCCAACAGCCGTGAACGTGAAGGGATCAAGGAACGCGTCAGCTTCCGCCTCGAGCGTCTGGTCGCCGCCTGTGGCCGCAACATGAGCATGGGCACCGGCGTGCTGGCGACCATCGGGTCCACCGCGCCGTTCGTGGGCCTGTTCGGCACTGTGTGGGGCATCATGAACAGCTTCATCGGCATCGCCAAGACTCAGACCACCAACCTCGCTGTCGTGGCACCCGGTATTGCCGAAGCGTTGCTGGCAACGGCACTGGGTCTGGTCGCCGCGATTCCTGCGGTCGTGATCTACAACGTGTTCGCCCGCTCCATCGCCGGTTACAAGGCTCAGGTTTCCGATGCCTCTGCACATGTTCTGCTGCTGGTCAGCCGTGATCTGGATCACCTGCCAGAGCCGACCGAGCGCAATCAACAACAACCGCACATGGTCAAGGTGGGCTAACACGTGGGCCTGCATCTTAACGAAGGCGGCGACGATCTCGCCGAGAATCATGAAATCAACGTGACGCCGTTCATCGACGTCATGCTGGTGCTGCTGATCATCTTCATGGTCGCGGCACCGCTGGCAACTGTAGACATCAAGGTCGACCTGCCAGCGTCCACGGCAACGCCACAGCCCAGGCCCGAGAAGCCGATCTTCCTCAGCGTCAAGACCGACAAGAGCCTGTATCTGGGCGAAGAGAAGGTTGCTCGCGAGCAGATCGGCCAGGTGCTGGACGCGCGGACCAAAGGCAAAAAAGACACCACGATCTTCTTCCAGGCCGACAAAGGCGTGGATTACGGCGATCTCATGGACGTCATGAACACGCTTCGGGGCGCGGGTTACCTGAAGGTCGGTCTGGTAGGTCTTGAGACGGCTGGTAAGAAATGATCAGTACGCGCCAAAAACTGACGCGCTATAGCGGTAGTCTGTTGTTGGTGCTGGCCGTGCACGCTATCGCAATCATCGTCGCCGTTCGCTGGCCCGCCTCCCAGGCGATCGAGCTGCCACCCGCAGCCATGATGGTCGAACTTGCGCCGCTGCCCGAGCCTGCACCGCCGCCACCGCCCAAGGTCGTTCAGCCGCCTCCACCGCCCGCCCCTGAAGAGCAGGTGCCCGTACCGGAAGTCGCGCAAGCGCCGAAGCCGGAAATCGTGGTGCCCAAAAAGGTTGAAAAGCCCAAGCCAAAACCGCAGCCGCCAAAGCCGCAGAAGAAGCCTGATCCGCCGCAGGAAAAGCCGGTTGACGAAAAACCGGTCGATACGCCGCCGACAACGGCACAACCGGAAAAAGCGGCCGCTCCAAAACCTGCTCCGGCGCCTTCGCCGCCCAGTAATGCATTGCCAAGCTGGCAGGGTGATCTGTTGAGTCACCTGGGCAAGTACAAGAAGTATCCCGAGGATGCGCGTCGTCGCGGTATGCAGGGTGTTGCGCGGCTGCGCTTCGTGGTGGACGCTGACGGCAATGTGCTTTCCTACTCGATTGCCAACACGTCGGGTAGCCCTTCGCTGGATAGAGCGACCATGGAAATGATCCGTCGCGCTCAACCGCTGCCCAAACCACCCAAGGAGATTCTCAATAACGGCACCATTGAAATCCTTGCACCGTTCGTTTATTCGCTGGATAAACGCTGAATTGTACTTTTGTTACTTGTGAGTGCTTCTGATAACGTGCGTCTATCGATCGCACCCGCTATGCTGGGGTCGCAACTTCATGGACGCACGTTATGACTCTTACAGAATTGCGCTACATCGTTACGCTCGCCCAGGAGCAGCACTTTGGCCACGCAGCGGAACGCTGCCATGTCAGCCAGCCAACGCTGTCGGTGGGTGTCAAAAAACTCGAAGACGAACTCGGTGTGCTCATTTTCGAGCGCAGCAAGAGCGCCGTGCGCCTCACACCGGTTGGTGAAGGCATCGTTGCTCAGGCGCAGAAAGTGCTGGAACAGGCTCAGGGTATTCGTGAGCTGGCCCAGGCAGGCAAGAATCAGCTGACCGCTCCGCTGAAAGTCGGTGCTATTTATACCGTCGGTCCTTACCTGTTCCCTCATCTGATTCCGCAACTGCACCGGGTCGCTCCGCAGATGCCGTTATATATCGAAGAAAACTTCACCCATGTGCTGCGCGACAAGCTGCGTAACGGTGAGCTGGATGCCGTTATCATTGCCTTGCCGTTCAACGAGGCCGACGTGCTGACCCTGCCGCTTTACGACGAGCCGTTCTCTGTCCTGATGCCGGCCGACCATCCCTGGACTCAAAAAGAGACCATCGATGCCTCGGCGCTCAACGACAAGAGCCTGCTGTTACTGGGCGAAGGCCATTGCTTCCGCGATCAGGTCCTGGAAGCCTGCCCGACACTGGGCAAAGGCAACGAAGGTTCCAAGCACACGACGGTAGAATCCAGTTCGCTGGAAACCATTCGACACATGGTCGCCTCCGGGCTGGGCATTTCGATCCTGCCGCTGTCGGCCGTCGACAGCCACCATTACGCGCCCGGAGTGATCGAAGTCCGCCCGCTGACGCCGCCTGTGCCCTTCCGCACGGTCGCCATCGCCTGGCGAGCAAGCTTCCCGAGACCGAAAGCCATCGAGATTCTCGCTGACTCTGCACGCCTGTGCTCGGTGGCACGCCCGAAAACAGTCGCGAGCTAGGCAGAAAAGAAATGAGCGAGCTTTCCAGGGTCTCGGTCACGGCGCTCAAGGGTGTCGGTGAGGCGATGGCAGAAAAGCTGGCCAGGGTCGGTCTGGAAACCCTGCAGGACGTGCTGTTTCATCTGCCGTTGCGCTATCAAGACCGGACCCGCGTCGTACCGATTGGAGCCTTGCGCCCTGGCCAGGATGCCGTCATCGAAGGCGTGGTCAGCGGCGCCGACGTGGTAATGGGCAAACGTCGCAGCCTGCTGGTCAGGCTTGGCGATGGCACGGGTGTCGTCAGCCTGCGCTTTTACCACTTCAGCAATGCCCAGAAAGAAAGCATGAAGCGTGGCACGCATCTGCGCTGCTTCGGTGAAGCACGTCCCGGCGCTTCCGGTCTGGAAATCTATCATCCGGAATACCGGGCGATCACCGGTGATGAGCCCGCGCCCGTCGAACAGACCCTCACACCGATCTACCCCACGACCGAAGGCCTGACCCAGCAACGTCTTCGCCAGCTGTGTCAGCAAAGCCTGGCGATGCTTGGCCCCAAGAGCCTGCCGGACTGGCTGCCTGACGAGCTCGCCCGTGATTATCAACTGGCTCCGCTGGATGATGCGATCCGTTATCTGCATCACCCGCCCGCCGATGCCGATGTGGAGGAGCTGGCCCTCGGTCATCACTGGGCGCAGCATCGACTGGCCTTCGAAGAACTGCTGACCCACCAGCTTTCCCAGCAGCGTCTGCGTGAAAGCCTGCGCTCACAGCGTGCACCGGCGTTACCGGTGGCGAAAAAACTGCCGAAACAATTTCTTGCCAACCTCGGCTTCACGCCTACTGGGGCACAGCAGCGTGTCGGCAAGGAGGTGGCATATGACCTGAGCCAGCCTGAGCCGATGCTGCGGCTGATCCAGGGCGACGTGGGCTCGGGCAAGACCGTGGTTGCGGCGCTGGCTGCCTTGCAAGCACTGGAAGCCGGCTACCAGGTGGCGCTGATGGCTCCTACCGAGATTCTCGCCGAGCAGCATTACATCAATTTCCAGCGCTGGCTTGAGCCTCTGGGCGTGGGTGTAGCGTGGCTGGCAGGCAAACTCAAAGGCAAGGCGCGCGCGACGTCTCTGGAACAGATCGCCAGTGGCACCCCGATGGTGGTGGGCACCCATGCGCTGTTTCAGGACGAAGTGCAGTTCAGGAATCTGGCACTGGTCATCATCGACGAGCAGCACCGGTTCGGCGTTCAGCAGCGCCTGGCGCTGCGCAAGAAGGGTGTCGGTGGCCTGATGTGTCCGCATCAATTGATCATGACCGCCACACCGATCCCACGCACGCTGGCAATGAGCGCCTACGCCGACCTGGACACGTCGATCCTCGACGAACTGCCGCCCGGACGTACGCCGGTCAATACCGTACTGGTGGCCGACAGCCGCCGCCTGGAAGTCGTCGAGCGCGTGCGTGCCGCCTGCGCCGAGGGTCGTCAGGCGTACTGGGTGTGCACACTGATCGAAGAATCCGAAGAGCTGACCTGCAAAGCCGCTGAAACCACCTACGAAGAACTGAGCAGTGCCTTGGGTGACGTTCGCGTCGGGCTGATACACGGGCGCATGAAACCTGCAGAAAAAGCCGCGATCATGGCCGAATTCAAACAGGGTGCGCTGCAACTGCTGGTGGCCACCACGGTGATCGAGGTCGGTGTCGACGTACCTAACTCGAGCCTGATGATCATCGAAAACCCCGAGCGCCTTGGCCTGGCTCAGCTGCATCAATTGCGCGGACGTGTCGGGCGCGGCAGCGCGGTCAGTCACTGTGTGCTGCTCTATCACCCGCCTCTTTCACAGATCGGACGCCAGCGGCTGGGCATCATGCGCGAAACCAACGACGGCTTCGTCATCGCCGAAAAGGATCTCGAACTGCGTGGCCCCGGTGAAATGCTGGGAACCCGACAAACGGGCCTGCTGCAATTCAAGGTTGCCGACCTGATGCGCGACGCGGATCTGCTACCCGCCGTACGCGACGCGGCGCAGGCCCTGCTGGAGCGCTGGCCGCAACATGTCAGCCCGTTGCTCGACAGATGGCTGCGTCATGGCCAGCAGTATGGCCAGGTGTGATGCAGGCTACGCTTTGGACACCGCGTGCGACCGAAAACGAATAACGTGGTTATACTTCAAAAAATGTAGGAATTTGGACATAGCTCATGACAGAAGTTGCCCACGTCAATGATCCGCACCATGCGCCGTCGGTAATCCGGCAGTTGCTTGAAAAATTGGCTATCAGCTACAACGAAGTCATGGACGGAAAAAGCCTCCAACCAGCGTGCAAGGTTCAGGCGGTGCTGGTCGAGGACGCTGTCGGTGCGCTGCTTATCCTTTTCCCGCAGAGCCAGTTGCTTGACCTCAGCCGAATCACCGAGCTGACCGGACGCCAACTGACCGCTGTGCCGCATGACCGTTTGCAGCGCATGCTTACCAAGCACAATCTGCGCGAGCTGCCGGGAATTCCGGCGCTGACCAGCTCACCGTGTCTTTACGACGAACGCCTGCTTCAGGAGCCGACGCTACTGGTAGGATCGGGCGAGCCCGGGGTGTTGCTGGAAATCAGCAGCGACGATTTCAAGGGCATGCTGAGCAAGGCCAGTGCGGCGCACTTCGGGCAGTCGGTGGCGGCAATCCGTCCAAACCTCGATCGTCCTGATGACGATCCGGCGGAAATCACCCAGGCCATGCATGCCTTTACTGCGCGTCGTATCCAGCAGCGCCTGGAAGCGACCCTTGAGATACCACCGCTGGCTGGCACTGCACAGAAAATCATCAAGCTGCGGGTCGACCCCGATGCGACCATCGATGACATTACCGGGGTCGTCGAAACCGACCCTGCACTGGCGGCACAGGTCGTCAGTTGGGCGGCTTCGCCCTATTACGCTTCGACCGGCAAAATCCGCTCGGTCGAAGATGCAATCGTTCGGGTACTGGGTTTTGATCTGGTGATCAACCTGGCCTTGGGCCTCGCGTTGGGCAAAACCCTGAGTCTGCCTAAGGATCAGCCACAAAAGACCACACCCTACTGGCAGCAGTCGATCTACACAGCCGCCGTTATCGAAGGCCTTACCCGCGCCATCCCGCGTGCCAGCCGACCAGAAGCTGGCCTGAGCTACCTTGCCGGTCTACTGCACAACTTCGGCTATCTGCTGCTGGCGCATGTATTTCCGCCGCACTTCACCCTGATTTGCCGCCAGTTGGAGGTCAATCCGCACCTGCACCACAGCTTTATCGAACAGCACCTGCTGGGCATTAGTCGCGAACAGATCGGCGCCTGGCTGATGCGCTATTGGGACATGCCCGACGAACTCGCCACTGCGCTGCGTTTTCAGCACGACCCGCACTACAAGGGCGAGCATCACGTCTACGCCAATCTGGTCTATCTGGCAGTACGCCTGTTGCGGGTCAACGGTATCGGTGCCGGACCTGAACAGGAGATCCCGGACGAATTGTTCGAACGCCTGGGCCTGAGCCGCGAAAAAGCCAACGAATCGGTGAAAAAAGTGCTGGAAGCCGAAGTGCTGCTGCGCGAACTGGCTTCGCAGTTCAGCAAGTAATCTGCGGCGAGCGCCGACGGCTCTTACGTCGGCGCTGACACCTCACTCAGGCTCGCCCTCGTCCCCCGGCAGATGCTCATCCAGATGCAACCAGGGAAGCCTGTTTTCTATCCAGATATGTCTGGATGGGGTGGCCAACCCGGGTTGATCGAGCGTTGCAATGGTGACATCCATCTCTTCAGGGCTGTTTCGGGTGAATAACGCCATGTGAGCACCGCAATTGCCGCAGAAATAGCGAACGCAGGTTGATGCGGAATCGTAGGCAGAGGGGTCGCCTGACAGCCACTTGAACGAGCCCAGCGGCACACTTATCCAGGTTACGACCGTTGCGCCCGACGTGCGTCGACAGATGGAACAGTGACAGTGAGCGATGCCCTTCAGCGGAGCATCGAACTGATAACGAACCGCGCCGCAATGGCAGCCGCCTGTGTGTATCTCGCTCATCGGTGCCTCTCCCGTTCATGCGCCACAATCCTTGTGACAATAAAAATTCCACAACGGCCGATTGAAAGGTCGGTGAAAGCTTGGGCCATTAGCATCGTCTCACTTCCGGCAAAAAGACCGGCTAGCCAGGAACGGACTCCAACGTGTTTCAGGCCCAATTAACAACAATAATGGTGATTCCGATGCTTGCTGACTTCTCGTTCCATACCCTCCTTGCGCCTCCACTCCACGTACCGATCTGCTGAGCTGACTCGTTCATTTCACGTTCTGTAGCCGTATTACGTCTGGAGTATTCCCATGCTGACTTTCCTTGGCTTTGCCATGGTTATTGCGTTCATGTACCTGATCATGAGCAAGCGCCTGACTGCGCTGATCGCCTTGATCCTGGTCCCGATCATCTTCGCCCTGTTCGGCGGCTTCGCGTCGCAGATCGGCCCGATGATGCTGGCGGGTATCACCAAGCTGGCGCCGACCGGCGTCATGCTGATGTTTGCCATTCTGTATTTTGCGCTGATGATCGACTCCGGCCTGTTCGACCCGGCCGTGCGCAAGATCCTGAAAATGGTCAAGGGCGACCCGATGCGCATTTCGGTCGGCACCGCCGTGCTGGCGCTGGTGGTGTCCCTCGACGGTGACGGCGCGACCACCTACATGATCTGCGTTGCCGCCATGCTGCCTCTGTACAGCCGCGTCGGCATGAGCCCGCGCATCATGGCCGGCCTGATCATTCTGGCCGGTGGTGTGATGAACATGACCCCGTGGGGTGGCCCGACCGCTCGTGCGGCCAGCGCCCTGCATGTCGACGCATCGGATATCTTCGTACCGATGATCCCGGCAATGCTGGCAGGTGTGGTTGCGATCCTGGCAATTGCCTACTTCTACGGCAAACGCGAACGCGCTCGCCTGGGTGAACTGCACCTCAAGGGTGATGAAGTCGATCACAGTGAAATCAGCGTCTCGCAATTCCCTGACGCACGTCGTCCAAAGCTGATCTGGTTCAACGGCGCGCTGACCTTCGCACTGATGGTTGCCCTGATCATGGGCCTGCTGCCGCTGCCGGTACTGTTCATGATCGCGTTCAGTATCGCGATGATCATCAACTACCCGAACCTGCAGGACCAGAAGGACCGAGTATCGGCGCACGCCGGGAGCGTGCTGGCGGTGGTCGGCCTGATCTTCGCCGCAGGTATCTTCACCGGCATCCTGTCAGGCACCGGCATGGTCGACGCGATGTCGAAAAGCCTGCTGGCAGTGATCCCTGATGCGCTCGGCCCGTACCTTGCCGTAATCACCGCGCTGGTAAGCATGCCGTTCACCTTCTTCATGTCCAACGACGCGTTCTATTACGGCGTACTGCCAGTGCTGTCCGAAGCCGCTGCCCACTACGGCATCAGCCCGGTGGAAATGGCCCGTGCCTCTATCGTCGGACAACCGGTCCACCTGCTCAGCCCGCTGGTGCCTTCGACTTACCTGCTGGTTGCCCTGGCTGGTATCGAGTTCGGCGACCACCAGCGCTTCACCCTGAAATGGGCGATTCTGGTGTGCATGTGCATTCTGGTTGCCGCGCTGCTGATGGGGATCTTCCCGTTCTATAGCAGCATGTAAACCTCGCAACGACATACAAAAGCTCGCCGTCGACTTGATCGTTGACGGCGAGTTTTTGCGTTTGGGGTGTTATTACACGGAGGCCGATACTGCAATGCCTCGGCCAGATGGCCAGGGGAGATCGCGCTCGCTTGCTCCGGATCCGCCAGGCTGCACATTACTTTCAGCGGCCTGTATCGCCGATGTCAGCTCACTGGTAGTTGATGCCCTTGGCGTTCTTTTCAGTGGCGCTGATCTTCTTGTCGATGGAGTCCTCACGGCCAGACTGGATAGCCTCGAGTACGTCCAGGAGCTGTTTGCGTGCGGCTTCCCGTGCTTGCAGAGCGGCTCTGGTCTTGAAAAGCGCTTCGGCGCGTTGCATTCCTTTTTGCTGCTCTCGCATCCTGTTTATGCTTTCGGCAACGCGTTGAGCCGTCTCTTTTTGCCTGGTCGAATCAGGATTGGGTGTCTGATGATCGCCATAGGCTTTAGCCGCTGTTGGCTTTGTTTGCTTTGCATTGATCCTTGCCCTGTTCCTGTCTTCCCGGCCAGGGCGTCTCGGAATAGATTTGTCCACACGAGGGCTATGGCGTTGTGCTTGATTCAGCTCGATGCCCAGCAGACTCAGCACCGAGCCTGCGGGTGGCCGCTGAGGCAATGATGACGAAGCAGAACCGGCTTGCGCGTCTGGCTCAGAGGGGCGCGAAGTGGTCGCGACCGCGTCAGGTGTCGGCTCCCAAGGATTGAGCTTGCCGGTGCTGTCCTGCATATGGACCCTGACAAGGTTCAGATCGTGATTATGGTCAGGCTCAAACCCCAACACAGGATGAAGCGTCGAGCGGCGGTCTGAGAGGGCTGGGACACCGAACATGTTGCTGCCCAAGGACGCCAGCTCGAACAGTTTCCCTTTCTCGATACTGGCACTGATGTGGTCGCTGATGGCGCTACGCACTTTACTCAACCACTTGATTGAAGCGGCATTGATCATACGCGTGGAGTTGGGAATGGAAATTTTGTCTGTGACCTCGGCAGCCGAGCCCTTGCTCGCGGCTGATGTGAGCGCCGTGATGTTCATTGAGTAATCTCCCTTTATCGCTGCTGAGTGGCGATTCGCGGTATTGAGTTCCTCACCCTGGTTACCCTTCTGCCACGGATATGACGCTCGACGGTGAGCGCACCTGGCATGAGGTCGGGTTTCTCGCTGATATAAGGCTCGCCGTCACCTTGATCGTTTTTACATCTGGAGGGCGTTCAGTTACTTGAAGGCCGATACTGCAGAGCCTCAGCCAGATGACTGCGGCTGATCGCATCCACCTGTTCCAGATCCGCCAGCGTCCGTGCCACTTTCAGCAGTCGATGCGCCGAACGTAACGAGAGGGTCAGACGCTCGCAGGCCGTCTCCAGCCAGCGCTCATCGATACTGGACAGCGCGCAGTGTTCGCGCAGCGCCGGCAGGTCGAGAAAGGCATTGGCGCAGCCCTGACGGCGTTGCTGACGCTCTCTGGCCTGCGCAACCACCGCTGCCGCGCTTGCGGTGTTTTCACTGGTGGTCGGATCGGGGTTGAGGGCAGTGGCTTCGCGGGCGACGGTCAGGTGCAGATCAATCCGGTCCAGCAGCGGACCGGACAGCTTGTTGCGATAGCGCTGCACCTGCTCGGTGGAACAACGGCAGCGCCCGGTGGGCTCACCGAGATATCCACAGGGGCAAGGGTTCATCGCCGCCACCAACTGGAAGCGTGCCGGAAAACGCACGCGATCCCGCGCCCGGGAAATCACAATATGCCCCGACTCCAGCGGTTCACGTAGAACCTCCAGCACGCGACGATCAAACTCCGGCAGCTCATCAAGGAATAGAACGCCATGATGAGCCAAGGTGATTTCGCCAGGTTGCGGACGACTGCCGCCGCCCACCAACGCAGGTCCGGACGCCGAGTGATGCGGTTGTCGAAACGGCCGCTGCGGCCAACTGGTCAGCGGCACCTGACTGGCGACCGACTGAATCGCCGCCACCTCCAGCGCTTCATGCTCGTCCAGCGGCGGCAACAAACCCGGCAGGCGGCTGGCGAGCAGCGTCTTGCCGGTGCCGGGCGGCCCGCTGAACAACAGGTTATGCGCCCCGGCAGCGGCAATCACCAGCGCACGCTTTGCGGCGGTCTGGCCCTGCACCTCACTGAGGTCCGGATAAGGCTTGGGCTGATGCAGCAGACCGCTGGACTGATACGGCGCAATCACCGTGCGCCCGTTGAAATGCGCGACCAGCTCGAGCAAGTGATTCACCGCGATCACCCGCAACCCCGATGCCAAACAAGCTTCCTCTGCGTTCACCGCCGGAATGATCAGCGTCCGCTCCGCCGCACGCGCCGCCAGCGCAGCAGGCAGCACACCCTGAATCGGCCGAATCGCTCCCGACAACGCCAGCTCGCCCAAGCACTCAACATCCTGCAACGCAACCAGCGGCACCTGCCCGCTGGCGGCCAGCAAACCCAGCGCAATCGCCAGATCGAACCGCCCGCCATCCTTGGGCAAATCAGCCGGTGCAAGGTTGAGCGTGATCCGCCGCGCCGGAAAATCCAGCCCGGAATTGAGAATGGCACTGCGCACCCGATCCTTGCTCTCCTTGACCGCCCCTTCCGGCAATCCCACCAGCGTCAGGGCCGGCAGGCCGTTTGCCAGATGCGCTTCAACAGTAACCGCCGGGGCCTCCACCCCGACCTGGGCACGACTATGAACGATGGCCAGCGACATGGATCATTCCTTGATATGAGCGATGGGCGGGTATCGTGCTTTATTTGCGGGGTGGGTGGTGAGGGGGGAATGGATACAGGGTGTGAGTGGCCAACGGGCCTTAATTGCACTCCGTCATTGCCAACATGCAAATTGGTGGATGTGCACACTCTTGCGCACAGAGCGCCTGCATCAAGCGGGCGATGGCTTCACTTCAACGGTTGTAGCCCGCATGAACGAGTTCGCACATATGAGCAAAGAACTGCGCACTATTTCGCATGTATTACCTGAAAATCGAGCCATCTTTCGATCTTGAATCTCTATCTATCTGTTTTTATTAGATAAAAACATTATCGGCATACATCTTGGAATGCACTTCTGCATACCGCGGGCGAGACGGCCCGCTTCTGCGCAGAGAACGCCCCGCATGACCAATAAACACGGCACACACCGGCAACGACGTGCTGCACTGTTCCCCAAGACACCCGCCACGGCCACCAGCCTGTGCCCCTTCAGAGGCCCTAATGTCGCCATCGTACCGGTGCGCTACGCGCTGGATCGCTCCCGTTACGATGCCGCGCCCGATACGCTGAAACCGCTGCTCAAGGCCAGCAAATGGACGCTGATGCCGAGCCTGAAAACACGCAGCTATACCCTTCGCCAACTGTACGATGGCTATGTCTATGTGTTCGACGAAACGGCCGGGACCTTTCATGAGTACGTTTCGTCAGCCGCCAATGGCCATCTGAGCCGCATCGTCTGGACAGACGCGCAGATCGGCAGCGACCGGCGAAGCGGTGCCGACGATGGCAAACCCTTCCTGTTCTATCCGCGAAACAACCGGCTTCACATCGCTTTTTCGCCGCAGCAATGGACGTGGCGCATCTGCGAACACCTGCGCTCGAACCCTGCAAGCCGTGCGTCGTGGATGAAGTCCCTGGACCTGAAGCGCTACTGCACGACCATGGCCGAGCCGGATACCTTGCCGTTGAACCGTATCGCCGAAGCGGTGGCGGACATCGACAAGGAGTATGTGGTCGATGATGACCGGTTTGCAGACTCGGCGATTCCTGCATCGCAGGCCTCCAGCGAAAAAACCAGCCGCTGTTTTCGCCAATCGGCGCTGACGTCTTCTGGCAAGGCAGCGTCGACGATCAGGACAGTTCCTGCTCATTGCTTTGGATGACCCGCTGGCAATTTTCGACGATCTGGGCATGCAGCTGGCGGCCGATCAGGCCGCTTACCGCAACTGGCAAGCCGAGCACGAACACAAGGTACAGATCGCCCAGGCCGTCACCACGCTATGTGGCGCAGAGAGCGAACCGGAGAAACTGCCTGCATCGGTGCGCGGCAATGCGGCGCTCACCCAGCAGTATCTGGGCGAGCTCGAAGCTTACTTCGAGCAGTGCATCCTTGAGCAAGCGCAGATCAACAGCAGTAACGTTCCCGGCGATTTTCTGCTGATGCCGGACATGTTCAAGAGCCTGGACATGCGCAGATCGATTGAAATGCGTTACGGCAGCGCGCCTCCGACGAGGCCCTGCAAGCCTGGAAAGATCGCCACAAATGGCGGCGCGAGGTCGATCTGAGCGGTGCGCGTCAGTATCTGCAACAGCACCTGCCAGCCGGAGACGCATTGCTGCAGCAGGTGCGTGACACGCAAAGCGATTTTCAGCGTTGGGCAACCCATATCGGTACAGACCCGCTCAAGCTGTTTGTCGATACCACTCACCCTGAAAGCCTGCTGTACCTGCAAACGGTCATGCTCAACCTGCAGATCATCTACGCTCAGGACAAAGCCGCCAGCGCCTGGCTCGCCGAGCAGGAAGCCAACGCCACTACGCTGTTCGGCAACTTGCGCTACGGCTTCTCACCCGCGCTCAAACACGCGCTGCACCAGGAGGCCAACGCGCTGCTGAACGGCCTCGGCGACGTCACCAACCTGGCCACCCGCATCGGCGAACTTAACGGCGCACTCAATCACCAAGGTTTTGCCGACAAGCCGTGGATGAAGGCGCTGAAGCAGCCCGTTCAGGACACCTTCAAAGCCCTCGGCCAACTGGCCAGCGGCGCAGGCAAGGCGACGCTCGAAAGTGTCCTGCTGGCCTGGGTGCCCATCGACAGCCGCCTGACGATGGGCAAGCAGCAGAACACCGTTGCACTGATTCGCACCCTGTTGATCGGTCAGATCCTGCTCGACTCGAAGGCGCGTATTGCGATCGATCAAAAAATGCTCGCGAAACTGAAAACCTGGATCAGTGAGTGGCAGGTACTCAACAAACAGATCAGCGCAACCCGTCGCAGCTGGCTCTACCCAACCGCTTACAACCCCCGCAAAAGCATCGCCAAGCACCTGCGCGCCCTCGAGAACAAACTTCGCCTCCACGAACTGAGCATGCCCGCCCTGCTCGACTTTCAGAACAACCAATACGCCAAGCAGTTGCAGGACGAGATTCGCCTGCACTTCCAGTCCGGCAAAGCCATCGCCAAAGACTGGCTGAGCACCGCCAGGCGCTGGCTCGACGGACTGGGAGGGATTGCCGGCTCGATCACCTGGGGCGTGATCATGCTCAACTTCATCAACACCGCCTTCACCTATCGCGACCTGACTCGGGACGGAGACTTCAGCGCCAAGGACATCGGCAAGGTTGCGTATGGATTGGGGTATAGCTTCAATCTGTTGATGGCGGTGTTTGTTGAAGCGCCTTGGAGCGTGATCAGGGATGCAACGCCGGTACTGATTGATGGCAAGAATGTGGGGATTCTGGACAGGTCCAGTGCGTACTGGAGAGCCAAGGGCAATACCGTGTGGGGTGACGCGATACGTGGGTTCAGGGTTTCGATGGTGGCGATGGGGGCATTTGGGGTAGCGGCGTCAATGTTGGAGCTATTGGACATTCAGGATGATCTTAGCAGAGTCAAGACCTCTGAAGAGATGATAGCGATGCAGTTAAAATTTGCGTCAGTGCTCATGATGGGAGCGGGCAGTGCCATTCAACTTATCGCAGGAATTTCCCAATCGATTACCCTCACTGCCGTCGCGATGAGCCCATGGTTTAGTGTAACTTTACTGCTTATTGGTAGCGCGTATCTATTCGCGACGATGGCTCTGAATTACTTCAAGCAGGACAGTATAGGTTGGTGGCTACGAAGATGTTGCTGGTCCAGATCAATTGAGTACCGATATTCAACAGACGTAGGAGGCCAGCACGAAGAAAAGTTGGCCCTTCTTATCATTCAGCTAAGTCCTCAGGTCCATGTAAAAATCACCACGCGTCTTGAGAGTCGTTATCTAGGCAAAGGGGACTATTACAGCACGGCGGTGCAAGACGGTGCGGGCGTGCAGCTTCTTCTGCCGAGCGCGCTACGCGCGCAATCGATACACTTCAATATCAGCAGTAGCAGGCGCCCATGGGGAGTACTTCCTGTGGAAAAAATAGATTCTCCGATACATTCGATAAATGAGTCATTTCTGGAGCGAGGGCAGTTCAGGCAGACTCAACATTTTGGAGCACTTGGCAACCAAGCAGCCTCCAAAGCTCACGAGGATTTCACATTTCCACTCATGCCCCCTGAAAATGAAGACCTCATATGGGAAACCTGGGTTCCTCTTGAGCCAGAAGCCATCTACCTGGAACTGCAGATAGGGTACCCCGAGAGCCTTGTTAAAGCCGACCTACAAGACATCGGCTATTTCTATCAACTTGAGCTCAGTCGCGAGGGCGATACCAAGGTCGACGGCTTGATCACTGCTGAACTTGAAATAAAAGCGCTCAACCGCAGTACTGCTTTGACTCTCGAAATAGCGGACTAAGCTATGACATCTACTTCGAAATACCCGATCGCTACAAAAAAACTCAAAAGCATCACCCACGATTCAGACGCGTTTGGACTAGCCAAAAAATATCCAAGCAGTGAGGACAGGCTGAGCTGGTCCATAAAAACCATAGCAAGGCCTCCCAAAGAAATATTTTTTGCTGGGTTGGCAGTGATTTCAATCTATGCGGCGATGCTGAGCTTTGGCCTGTGGGCAGGATGGAGTTTTTATTCAAAAGATCCGTTGCAAGCGATCTATATCGCAGCGAGTGCAGGCGGCGGATCAGTTTATTTTATTGTCTTGGGCGTTCGCCAAAAAACCATCTACAACTACACCATCACCACCAACCACGCCCTCGTAGAGTACTACCTTCACTACCCCGACTTCGCCTCTTCCTTTTTCAAAGGCATCGCCATTGCCGTGATCATGCTGTTCGTATTCGTAGCCATACTCACCGGATCACTGCTCTTCCTGATCGGCCCGGCAGCCATGGCCTGTATCGCAGCCATCAAACTATTGAATTGGGAGAACCCCATCCACCACGAACAAAGCCTGCCATGGGACGAGTACAACTTTGTCACCGTCGACCGCAAGCGCCTCATGATCATCACCCACCGCACTGATGTCACGCTTGGCTTTGAGGCGAGGTTTCAGAATGAGGTGCTGTTCAATAAATACCTGCACTTCCTTCACTCCGTACTTCCATCCACTGCCGAATTCACCGAAAAAACCTGGAAGTGGTAGCCGCCCTTGCCACCAACAGATCTCAGCCGAACCCGGCAGATCGGCTGACATACCCGTCTGACATCAGCGTCCGGGCTCAGCCAGCCGCGCATATTGGTCCTGACCGATCCATCCGACAAACGAACGATTATCGGCATTGATGAACTCGACCTGGGCCGCGCCATCCTTGAATGCCAGTACCCCGACAACATCATCCTTGACGATATAGGCGCCTCGGGTGGCCTTGGCATTCGCCGTTTTCTGCAGCCAGGCCTTGTCCGCCGTGACGGTCACCAGACCGATCCACTGCTTGCTGGCAGTTAGACTCAGGTCCAGACCGGTTGCGATTTCCGGTATCAACACATTCATGCAGCCGGGATGTTGCTGGCCCTGCCCAATCGTCAGAACCACACCATCGCTCGAGGCCTTTATGGTTCCGGGATAGGCGTCATCCAGCCAGGACGATACCGCTGCATCCTTCCCGGCCTCGACCTTGCCTTGCAGATAGAACGCACAGCTGAATGTCTCGCCGCGTGTTTCCGAGTAATAGCCCTCAAGCTGTTGCTCGGGCGTCACAGCCAGCATCAACTGCTCGTATTTGCCGGAATGCAGTGCCGTGTCCTGAGCGAAAACCGGCGTGCCGACACACAGCAACAGGGTTGCGGCCAGGGAGCAGTGAGTAAGGGGACGTTTGTCAGTCATGCTTCCATCCATAGAACGTTCGAATAGCCGGTAGGAGTGGCCAGTCCATGACTGGCGCGCCGAGACGTCAGCGTATTCCGGCGCGCAACTGTATCACTGAAATCCGGAGCGATTCACGAGTGTGACGCGAACGCCAGTACCCGTTTGAGCATCTGGTCACAGGAGTCAAGTTGCTCGACGCTGATGAACTCGTCCGGTTTGTGTCCCTGCTCCATGCTGCCCGGCCCGCAGACCACTGCCGGGATGCCTGACTGGTCGAACAACCCGCCTTCGGTTCCGAAGGCAACCGTGCCGAACGCTCGGGAGCCACAGAATCCGGCGATCAATTCCGCCGCCTGGCTGTGCAGGGGAATATCCAGCCCTGGATAGCTCGACAGTTCAGTGAAGCGAATCCCGCTCCCGGCACTGACGGCCTGCATGGCCGGCAACAGTTTTTGCTCGGCGTATACGTGCATGGCAGTGACGATCTGCTGCGGGTCCAGAGTGGGAAGCGCACGCACTTCGAAATCGAAACGGCACTGTTCTGGCACGATATTCAATGCCGTGCCGCCGCAGATCACGCCGGTCTGAATGGTCGAAAACGGTGGATCGAAGCGTTCATCAAGGGCGTCAGTTGCCCGTAACGCCTCGCCCAGGCGACCCAGCTCACCGATCAACTGCGCCGCATATTCAATGGCGTTGACGCCACTGGGTGCGTGGGCCGAGTGGCAGGCGGCACCCTGTACATCGCAACGCACCGCGACCTTGCCCTTGTGGCCCAGTACCGGCTGCAACTCCGTGGGTTCGCCGATCACACACAGCATCGGTTTCACCGGCCGCGACCGCAGCGATGCCAGTAACGAGCGTACGCCCAGGCAACCTACCTCCTCGTCATAGGACAGCGCGATATGCACCGGCATGTGCAGCGATGCCCGGGTCAACGCTGGAACCAGCGCCAGCAGGCAGGCAATGTAGCCTTTCATGTCCGCAGTACCACGGCCGTAGAGTTTGCCATCCGCTTCGCTCAGTTCGAACGGTGGGAACGTCCATGGCTGGCCGTCGACCGGCACCACGTCGGTGTGGCCATGGCAGCCATTGCTTTGTAACTGACCCAACTGGGCGTGGGGATAATGATTTCGTCACCGTCATCCAGCAGCGTCATCATGGTAATGAACAAAGCATGCTTCGCCGAAGGCGTAATAATGACGTTTTTGTCTGCAATAAGACTCAAGGCCTGTTCGACCTGGTATTTGTGTACAACGGCTTGCAGTAATGCTTTTGTGCCACGGCTGGGCGTGTAATGCGTGTCGCCCTCAGACAGTGCTTCAATGGCAGCATGTGCCACATGATCAGGTGTCCTGAAGTCAGGTTCACCGCCGCCGAGATCGACGACATCGTCACCCTGCTCACGCAGGCTACGTACCCTATCTAAAATCGCGTAAGTTTCAGAAAGCTGCAAACTTTCAACACGCTTGGAGAGTGCGCGTATCCGCATTTAGAATCACCTTGAAATATGAACATGCTGAGAAAAGTTGTGGGACGTTGACAGGAAAATCAATCGATGACGCAGCCCGCTCTGTTCCGGGACCAGTAAGACCGGAAGCTTTCGGCGGTGCCCTGGTCTTTGAAAGCGTAGGTTTTTAACAGCCAACGTGAGGCCGCGCTGTCGGGGTGCAAAATGTCGATCTTTTCCCGATTGTGCAGTCCCTCCTGGTTGGCGAAGCTCAGCAAGTCGCCAGTCAGTATGCGGTGGAGCCTGCAGTGGGAACGTATCATTGCACTTTTAAACGCGATAAAGGCATCCCGTGCTTCGACAGGGGCTTCTGCCGCAACGCGGGTCATCGTGTCGAGAAAGCGGATGGAATGGTCGTTGCTCAGAATGGCATGCTTTTCAGAAGTACTGAGTTGCCTGTTCATGTCACGCGAAAAGACATCGAAAACAGTGTAAAAATGCGGTTCACGCAAGCAGGGAATGTGCTGCGGCTCCAGATGTTTAACGATGTCGACACCATCAATATAACCGGTATAGATCAGGTCATCTTCCGGGCAACGCATGCCCAGCAAGGTGATGTAGTCTGCCCTGACCCGGTGCGCCGTACGGTCATTGTGAAACACGAGTTCACTGTCACTGAAACCGGTCAGTTGCCCACTGTATTTCTTGATTGCAATAACGTCGGTAAAGAAATCACCCTCATTTCTTGTTTCATAGGACAGTAGTGGCGTGCCGGTAAGTTGCGCAAACAGCTCAAGAAATCCCTCACTGACAAACTGTGTTTTCTTAAGGTACTTGTCCTTGACCGGGTCCTCCGGATCAAGTTCGGGGATCACCCTGTCCAAGGGGCAATTGCGAATAACATGGATCTTCTGCTGATGGTTCGTTCTTTCGGTCCGGATGGTCTGGCACGCCTCCAGGAAACGCGCGGGAACGTGAGCGTGCAAGCGGTTTATGCGCTCCGATAAACCTGAGTAGTGTGTGTAGGGCGATAAATCTAACGGCTCCAGAAGATCCAGCAATTGTGCTTTTTCTTCAGGCTCAAAGGTAAATAGCGAGATCATGCCTCTCCTCCATGGAAAGAGTTCAGTTCAATCAAGTGAAGCGTCGGGCCGTCGGCGTGTGTCGTCAGTACACGGTGTGTGCTGCTGCAAACGTGCGGCAACACGGGTTACAACTGTTTTCTGGTCGGGAAAATCTTTCAGGTTGAATGGGGTGCCAACGCATAGGCTTTTTCAACACGCGGGAACAACAGGACCGTCAACAGCGCGCAGAATGCGGCTGCCAGCCACACCACTCCCCAGGAAAAATGAGTCATGAGGGCGGATGCTGCGATAGGTGTTGCGAACAACACCACAAATACGCAGGTATTGCCCATGGCCAAGGCTGTACCCGCCCGACTTGCACCTGCCAGAGTGGCAAGTTCGGTGTAGGCGACACCGTGCCAGGCGGACACGCTGATTCCGGCGACAATCATGACGCCGATGATCAGGCCGCTGGCCAGCGCAGTTTCGCTCATGCCATAAAAACCGGCTGCCGACACGACGGTGCCCAATGCCAAAAAAGTCAGGGTGCTGAGCCAGGCGCAGGTTTTAAGATAAATGCGCCGATTTTTGTTTTTGTCGGTCCAGCGTCCACTCCATATTCTGCTGACAATCGCACCGATCTGGATGATCGCCAACGTGGTTGAAATCAGCGTGATGTCGATCTTGCTGAAATCATGGAAGAACACAGCCGCATAGGTGAGAATCGCGAATTGAGGTGCGCATAACAAACCGATGGCCAGCACAATGCGCCAGACCCTCAAATCCTTCAACGGACTCGCGCTTGTTTCCATACTCTGCTTTTTTGCCGCACTGCTGGAAAAGTCGGGTTCATAGAGCCAGAACCCTGCAAACAAGGCGGCTATCAGGCAGAACAAGGCAGATACGGTAAATACCTCTACAAACCCGTAGGTATAAGCCAGATAAGGCAACACCACCGCGCCCAAGGCGTACCCCCCTGGGACAGCCGTTTGCCGAATACTCATGGCCAACCCACGTTCACCCTCTTTGAACCAGGCCATGATCGCTCGCCCACTGGCCCCGTTGACGCTGCTGCCGAGCAAGCCAACCACGAACAGGCCTGAAGCCAGTAATACGACCGTGGGTGCGTAAGAAGCCAGCATGGCCAATATCAGTAAGGCAATCCCCGAACTGAGCAGTCCTGTCAGCAGCACGGGACGGTCTCCCCAGCGGTCAGTCAGCAGCCCCCACGGGATCTCGCTGATGGCGATGCCTAATCCTAAAACGCCCAGTACAAGTCCCAGTTCGCTGTTATCCAACTGGTAGGTAGCCCGCATATAGACTGCGGTCGCGGGCAGCCCTCCTACAACGCTGGAAAAGCTTGCGTTGGCGGCCACGCCGACACCGAGCACTTTCCAGCGATGACCGTTATCTACAGTCATAAGAATCCCACTATTTAATTGGTTGTGGATCGCAAGATTCTCATGGGAGTATCGTCTCGAATATCAAATTATTTTGCGTGTTCGTCCCGAAAAGCAGGATTGTCATGAGACCGGTAAATTTCGACTTAGATGTCATGCGCAGTTTCGTAACAGGGGTCGAACTGGGCAGTTTTGCCAAGGCCGCGCAAAAGCTCGCGCGCTCCACATCGGCCATCAGCGCTCAATTGAAAAAGCTGGAAGCTCAGGCAGGCTCGCCACTGTTCAAGAAGTCCGGACGCAAGCTGGCGCTGACGGATACAGGGGAAGTGTTACTCAACTATTCCAGACGGCTCTTGAGCCTCAACGATGAGACGGTAACGGCGGTGTCCGAACTCAAGCTCAAAGGATGGGTTCGTCTTGGGCTTCAGGAGGACCTGGGCAGTTTTCTGCCGACCGTGCTTGGGCGATTTGCCAGAGCTCACCCCGATGTTCGAGTCGAGGCGCGGATTGCACGTAATGCAGACCTGCTGAACCGCATCGAAAACGGTTCTCTCGACCTTGCGGTGGCGTGGGGAGGAGTCAAAAAGAATGGGTACCAAGAGACGATAGTGGAGTTGCCCATGCAGTGGATCGGCTCGTCTCACCGGTATCTCGACTGGCGTGTCGAGTCAGGCAGCCCGCTTCCTGTTATCGCCTTCGATGCGCCTTGCCCCTTTCACTCAAAGGCGACCGACGCATTGGATGTTGCAGGGATTCCCTGGCATCTTTCCTTCACCAGTTCCAGTCTCAACGGCTTGTCTGCCGCCACCGAGGCTGGTCTGGGCTACACCATCAGAACGGCTCTCGGCCTCCAGTCAGGCACCGAGCTTCTCAATACTGAAGACCGGGGCTTGCCGCCCTTGCCCTCCATAGCCCTCACGTTGCACAGGCGAGAGGCAAATCCCAATCCTCTGACCGAGCGGTTGTCGAACATCGTGATACAGGCGATCAGAAGCGAGGTTGTCTGACCGCATTGGTCTGGAACGCCGTTTCTGACCCCAGACTACGAGTCACTCTGCCTTTTCAGCCCCGCCTGCCTTCTCTTCCAGCTCGGCCATTCTGGCCTCCAGCGCCTCAAGGCGGGCGCGCGTACGGGCGAGGACAGCCATCTGGCTATCGAATTCTTCACGGCTGACCAGATCCAGTTTGCTGAAGCCGCTTTGCAGCAGAGCTTTGAACTGGGTCTCGAATTCGCTGCGAGGTATAGGCGTCTCACCATTGAACAGGCGGGAGGCGTGGCCGCTTAAGGCGTCAAGAAAGGCTTTGGGCGCGAGCATGATGATTTTCCTGAATCAGATGGCGGCAGTGTAACACGCAGTGTCTATAGTCAATTCGAGGGCGCGAGGTGCACGCTTATGGAGCGACATACCGTGCACATGAGCACCATTACTGTGCATTACCTGCGCCGTGAATTCGGCCTGAAGGCGTAAACCCTGCTCAAGAGCCTGTATTCAATGAATATTCGCGAGATGGCAAGCTTTCTGCTTAGTGGCTTACGACCCATGCACTGATGCAGTCGCTGTGACGAATGCAGTGCGGCAGGCGGAGCGGGGAAGTGTTTCGTCAGAAGCGGTTTTCTGGAGTTGGCCTGGCCTGATCAGGCGGCCGACACGTTACAAAGCCAGACACTGCGCTTAGACTTGAGTCGGGTTTGTTTTCCTGGGGCAAGTCCACCAATTCGGGAGAAAGTTTTCATGAAGCTAGTCACTGCCATCATCAAGCCGTTCAAACTGGATGACGTGCGCGAGTCGTTGTCGGAAATCGGCGTGCAGGGCATAACCGTCACTGAAGTCAAAGGCTTCGGGCGTCAGAAGGGTCACACTGAGCTTTATCGCGGTGCTGAATACGTCGTCGACTTCCTTCCCAAGGTGAAGATCGATGTCGCCATCGATGACAAGGATCTGGATCGAGTCATCGAAGCCATAACCAAAGCCGCCAACACCGGCAAGATCGGTGACGGCAAGATTTTTGTGGTCAATCTGGAACAGGCCATTCGCATCCGTACCGGCGAGACCGATACAGACGCTATTTAAGCCGCCAAACCCAACGCCCCAGGAGAAAACAATATGACTCTGCGTCAATTCGCAGGGCTCGGTGCCCTGTTGTCCCTCGCATTACCTGGTCTTGCCCTGGCGGCTGATCCAGTGGCCGAGCCGGTGCTGAACTCTGGCGACACCGCATGGATGCTGACGGCGACCGCTCTGGTCCTGTTCATGACCATTCCCGGTCTCGCGCTGTTCTATGGCGGCATGGTCCGCTCGAAAAACATCCTGTCCGTGATGATGCAGTGTTTCGCAATCACCGGTCTGATCAGCATCCTGTGGGTCGTCTACGGCTACAGCATCGCGTTCGACACAACCGGTATGGAAGCGGGCGTCGTCAACTTCAACTCCTTCTTTGGCGGTATGGGTAAAGCGTTCCTGGCGGGTATCACGCCGGCGAGCCTTACCGGTCCTGCTGCATTGTTCCCTGAGGCGGTGTTCGTCACCTTCCAGATGACCTTTGCAATCATCACTCCCGCCCTGATCGTCGGTGCTTTCGCAGAACGCATGAAGTTCTCCGCGATGCTGATCTTCATGGGTATCTGGTTCACTCTGGTCTACGCGCCAATCGCCCACATGGTCTGGGGTGGCGTCGGTGGCCTGATGTGGGACTGGGGCGTTCTGGACTTCGCTGGCGGTACTGTCGTGCACATCAACGCCGGTGTAGCCGGTCTGGTGGCCTGCCTGGTACTGGGCAAGCGCAAAGGCTTCCCGACCACGCCAATGGCTCCACACAATCTGGGTTACACCCTGATCGGTGCCGCGATGCTCTGGGTCGGCTGGTTCGGCTTCAACGCCGGCTCCGCTGCAGCGGCCAACGGCACAGCCGGTATGGCGATGCTGGTGACTCAGATCGCTACCGCTGCTGCTGCCCTGGGCTGGATGTTCGCCGAGTGGCTGACTCACGGTAAGCCAAGTGCTCTGGGCATTGCTTCGGGCGTGGTTGCCGGTCTGGTCGCCATTACCCCGGCGGCCGGCACGGTCGGCCCGATGGGCGCTCTGATCATCGGTCTGGCAGCAGGCGTGATCTGCTTCTTCTGCGCCACCAGCCTCAAGCGCAAGCTTGGCTACGATGACTCTCTGGATGCATTCGGCGTGCACGGCATCGGCGGTATCGTCGGCGCAATCCTGACCGGTGTATTTGCAGCACCGGCACTGGGCGGTTTTGGCACTGTCACCGACATCGGTGCTCAGGTCTGGATTCAGTTCAAGGGCGTTGCGTTCACCGTCGTCTACACCGCAATCGTGACCTTTATCATCCTGAAAGTTCTGGATGCGGTCATGGGCCTGCGCGTCACCGACGAGGAAGAGTCTGTCGGTCTGGACCTTGCGCAGCACAACGAGCGCGGCTACAACTTGTAAGCCGCCGCACACGCAAAAAAGAATGCCCGGTTTCCGGGCATTTTTTTGTCTGACGTTTGCGGATATACCACAGATTTTTGCTGTCATTGATCTTGCCCGTGTCAATGATTTCGGCACCGTGACGCAGCGCAGGTAACGATGTTGCGACAGTCTTCGTTAACTTGCAGGGAAGCCGGTTTATTGCGCGCTTTGCTTTTTTCTCAGTCGAGTTAGAATGCGCGCCGAAGGTGCGGAGAACGGTATGTGGCATCAATCCAGGATTGCCTTGCGGGCCAGGCCCCGCGGGTTTCATCTGGTGACCGACGAGATAGTCGCGGGCTTGCCCCCGTTGCGCGACTGTCGTGTCGGGCTACTGCATGTATGGCTGCAACATACCTCGGCTTCGTTGACCATCAACGAAAATGCCGATCCGGCGGTACGTCGTGACTTTGAGCGTTTTTTCAACCGTCTGGTGCCTCAGGGCGTGGACGGCTATGAACATGACGACGAAGGCCCTGATGACTTGCCAGCGCATTTCAAGGCCAGCCTGCTGGGCTGCCAGTTGGTTCTACCGGTGACGGCAGGGCGACTGGCGCTGGGCACCTGGCAAGGTATTTACCTGGGCGAACATCGGGACGCTGGTGGGTCTCGTAACGTCCTTGCCACCCTTCAGGGTGAGTGGACATAACCGCTGGGATCAGCGGTTGTTGAATTTTTCCGGTTGCCTTAGCAATTTTGGGCTGTTGGGCTATAAATAATCAGCTTTCGCAAGTCATGAGGTAGAACATGAGCGACGACGACGATACTAACGACGATCTGGTAGACGACCTGGAAGGCGAAGAGGACGGAGAGGAGCTTGCAGCTGCCTCCCCCGAAGACGACGCAGCCGAACCAGACGATTCCGACGTTCCGGCGGCACCTGCAAAAGGCAAGGCCAAGGCTGCAGTCTCGGTCGATGAACTGCCCAGCGTAGAAGCCAAGAACAAAGAGCGTGATGCGCTTGCCCGTGCCATGGAGGAATTCCTGGCGCGTGGTGGCAAGGTGCAGGAAGTGGAGGCCAATGTGGTCGCCGATCCGCCCAAGAAGCCTGACAACAAATACGGTAGCCGCCCGATCTAAGGCTGCATGACTGTATGAGAAGAAGCCCGCCGTCGCTGCGGGCTTTTTCTTGGACGCTTCTCAGGCCGTTTTCACGCCCAGCGTGCGAGTACTTCCGGCAACTGCGACAGGTTGTGGATCTCTGCATCCGGCAGCCGATCTGCGTCCCAGGCTTTGCCTTGCGGGTTGTACCAGATGGCACGCATGCCAGCCTTCTGGGCACCTGCGATATCGTCGCTGGGGTGATCACCTACATGCACAGCCGCATCGGCATCGACTTTAGCGCGCCGCAACGCTTCCACAAACGGCGCAGGGTCGGGTTTGCCGATGCCCAGATCTTCCGCACACAACGCAAAGGCAAAGTAGTCCGCCAGCCCCAGACGGCGCACGTCGGCATTGCCGTTGGTAATCACGCCCAGCGTGAACGTCTTGGCAAGAATCTCCAGAGTGGGCTGCACCTCCGGGAAAATCTGCACCTGATGACGCCCCTGCAGGAAGACTTCAAAACCCTGATCGGCCAGGTCCTGCGCCTTGTCTGACTCATAGCCTGCATCTTCGAGTGCATGAAACAGCACACGGCGTCGCAGTGCGCTGATCCGGTGCTTGAAAGACGGGTCTTCAGCCACAAGACGCGTGCGGATTTCCCACAAATGCTCGACAGGAACCGGCCCCAGCTTCGGCGCGTGTTCGGCCAGCCATTCACGCAATGCCTCTTCGGCACCGACAATGGCGGGGGCGGTGTCCCAGAGCGTGTCATCAAGATCAAACGTCACCAGCTTAATCATCTGCAGCTCCTTTACGTTTGGCTCGGGGATGGGCGCTGTCATAAACAGTAGCCAAATGCTGGAAGTCCAGGTGCGTATATATCTGCGTGGTCTTGATATCCGCATGGCCCAGTAGCTCTTGTACGGCGCGCAAGTCCTGCGACGACTCAAGCAGGTGACTGGCGAAGGAGTGACGCAGCATGTGCGGATGCAGGTTCTGCCCCAGCTCGCGCTCACCGGCCGCCTTGAGCCTAACCTGAATCGCGCGTGGACCAAGGCGCTTGCCTTGCTGAGTGACAAACACGGCGTCGTCCTGCGGATTGCTCAGGGCGCGTAGCGGCAACCAGATCTCCAGCGCCTGGCGGGCCTTGCTGCCGACGGGCAGCACGCGAGTCTTGCTGCCTTTACCCACTACCTGCACCAGCCCGTCGCGCAGGTCCAACTGGTCCAGGTTCAGACCGGTCAGTTCAGACAGCCGCAACCCTGACGAGTAAAGCAGCTCAAGGATGGCCTGATCCCGGTGCGCCAGAAAATCATCTTCAACGCCACCGTCCAGCAATTGCGCGGCACGGTCAGTGTCCAGCGTCTTGGGTAGACGCCGTTCGCCCTTGGGCGGTGACAGGCCGTTGGCAGGGTCATGCTGACAAGTACCCTCGCGATTGAGGTACTTGTAGAAGCCACGCACCGCCGAGAGCATCCTCGCCAGACTGCGTGACGACTGGCCTTGCTGATGCTGGCGGGCGGTAAAGCTGCGCAAATGCTGGATATCCAGATCATTCCAGCTCGACAGCTGCGCTTTCTGGCAATACGCCAGGACCTTGCTCAAGTCACGTCGATAGGCTTCAAGCGTATGAGGCGACACCTGGCGCTCACTGCGCAGGTGCATGCAGTAGGCGTCCAGATGCTGTTCCATGGCTAGCGGACCGAGCGTAACGAGTGAGCGAAACGTGGCAGCAGGCGGCTCAGGACATCGGCGATATAACTGAGAAACAGGGTGCCGACCGAGCTTTTGTAATGCTGCGGATCACGACTGCCGATGGCCAGTACACCATGCAGGCCCAGATGATTGAGGCTGGCGATGGCGGTAGAGCCGACTTCCTTGCCTTGCTCTGCGCCAAACAGAAACGCCAGCTCATGCTCACGCAGAGCACCGCAGATGATCTTCTCGCCAATCAGACCGCCGATGGCTTTCTGTGCTTCCGCACTGCTGACCCAGCGACCCACTTGCATCGGACTGTCGCTGAACAGAATAAGACTGACGAAGGGCACCTGAAAATCCTGACGCAGACTGTCTTCCACCGCGATGACAAGCTCGTCCAGGCTGGTGGCATCCATCAGGGCGAGGTTCAGACGTCGGGTCTTTTCGAACAGTCGGTCGTTGTCGCGAGCAACATCCATCAGTTGCGAAAGGCGATGACGCATTTCGATGTTGCGTTCGCGCAGCAGCTTGAGCTGACGCTCGACCAGCGAAACGGTATCGCCGCGCTGGTGCGGGATACGCATCGACACCAGCAGTTCGTCATGCTCGGCGAAGAAATCAGGGTGTTCAAGCAGGAAGGCGATGACCGCCTCTGCTTCAAGGTCTGGCGCTGCGCTATCGACAGGCGATTCGCAGGGTGTGCCTGTTGAAGCGGGAGGTTGATCGGTCATGCTGGTTACTCACTCAAAGACGAACTTGGCCTTCATAAACCCTGACTGCGGGGCCGGTCATCATGACGGAATGCCCCGGGCCAGCCCACTCGATGGACAGGCGACCTCCGGGCAGGTCGATCAGCAGCGGTGAATCCATCCAACCCTGGCTGATGGCCGCAACCGCCGCCGCACAGGCACCGGTGCCACAGGCCTGGGTCTCTCCGGCACCGCGCTCCCAGACGCGCAACTGCGCACGCTGGCGGTCCACAACATGAAGAAAGCCTACGTTGACCCGTGCAGGAAAGCGCGGGTGATGCTCGATCTTTGGCCCCAGTTCATGCACCGGTGCGTTATTGATGTCATCGACCCTCAGCACCGCGTGTGGATTGCCCATGGACAGCGCAGCCAGTTCGACATTCTGCCCGTTCACGTCAACGTTGTAACGGGTGGCCTGCTCCGGTGCCTGGAAGGGTATCTCTTCCGGGACAAACCTTGGTGGCCCCATATCGACGCTGATCTGCCCGTCGCTACGAATATCCAGCTCGATAATGCCGCTCTTGGTTTCGACGCGTATCTGTTTCTTGGCCGTCAGGCGCTTGTCGAGCACGAAGCGGGCAAAGCAGCGCGCGCCGTTGCCACACTGTTCGACCTCGGAGCCGTCGGAGTTGAAGATTCTATAGCGAAAGTCCACATCCGGATTGTTCGGTGCCTCGACCAGTAAAAGCTGATCGAAACCGATACCGGTGTGGCGGTCGCCCCATTGTTTGGCGTGCTTGGGCAAGATATGCGCGTGCTGACTCACCAGGTCCAGGACCATGAAGTCATTACCCAGCCCGTGCATCTTGGTAAAACGCAGCAGCATGGGATTACTCCGGCAGCAGGCTTTCGCCAGCGAACAGCTCGGCCACGGTTTCGCGACGACGCACTTCAAAAGCCTGGGAACCGTCGACCAGTACCTCAGCGGCACGGCCACGGGTGTTGTAGTTCGAGCTCATGACAAAGCCATAGGCCCCGGCTGAATGAACTGCCAGCAGATCGCCTTCGGCCAGCGCCAGCGCCCGGCCCTTGGCCAGGAAGTCGCCGGTCTCGCAGATCGGCCCTACGATATCGTAGGTACGGGGCTCGCTGTCACGCGGACGCACCGCAGTGACGTCCATCCAGGCTTGATACAGCGCTGGGCGAATCAGATCGTTCATTGCCGCATCGACGATGGCGAAGTCCTTGTGCTCGGTGTGCTTGAGGTACTCGACACGGGTCAGCAACGCGCCTGCGTTGGCCACGATGAAGCGTCCCGGCTCGAATAGCAGCCCCAGGTCACGGCCGGCAAGACGCTCGCGCACCGCTTTGATGTAATCCGCCGCCAGCGGAGGCTCCTCATCGCGGTAGCGCACGCCCAGACCGCCGCCCAGATCGATGTGGTGCAGGTGAATGCCGCAATCGCCAAGGCGATCGACCAGATCCAGCAGGCGATCCAGCGCATCGATGAACGGTTCGAGCGTGGTCAGTTGCGAGCCTATGTGGCAGTCGACCCCGATCACTTCCAGGTTCGGCAGTTGCGAGGCGCGAATGTAAACATCTTCGGCCGCCGCGATCGCGATACCGAACTTGTTTTCTTTAAGGCCCGTGGAGATATAAGGGTGAGTGCCTGCGTCCACATCGGGGTTTACCCGCAGCGATATCGGCGCACGAACGTTGAGTCCGGCAGCCACTTCCTGCAAGCGCTCCAGCTCGTCAGTGGATTCGACGTTGAAGCAGTGCACGCCGACTTCCAGCGCACGGCGCATGTCCTCACGGGTCTTGCCGACGCCGGAAAACACGATCTTCTCGGCTTTGCCGCCAGCGGCCAGCACACGCTCCAGTTCACCACGCGAAACAATGTCGAAACCGGCACCAAGGCGCGCCAGGACATTGAGTACACCGAGGTTGGAGTTGGCTTTTACGGCGAAGCAGACCATGTGCGGCATGCCGCTCAACGCATCGGCGTAGGCACGGTATTGCGCTTCGATATGAGCGCGCGAGTAAACATAGGTCGGCGTGCCGAAACGCTCGGCAATGGCAGACAATGCTACCCCTTCCGCGAACAGCTCACCGTCGCGGTAGTTGAAGGCGTCCATGGGATTCCCTTAAAGATGCTTGTGCGATTGCGATTTGGCTTGTTCGTCCGGGGTTTTGCTGTCGTCCGGCAGATACAGCGGGCCTTTCTGGCCACAGGCCGTGACAAGACAGGCAACCGCGACAAGCGCAGCAAGCGAAGAGATCAGGCGCTTCATGGCGAAATCCTTTGTAAAAGCATTAATTGCGCCCGAGTATACCGACCACCCGGCAGCTTGCCTATGCGAGGGACCTCCCGTCCGGCGGGCCTGGGATATTAATGCGCTCATGTAGCAACAACTGGCGGTTAAACTTTGCATTTGCCCGACAGCGTCCGTATCTTGCCCTTCTGCGCCATCAGCAGACACTTATCGAGGTTCCCGTAATGAGTTTGACCGAAGCGCGCTTTCACGACCTGGTCGATGCGACTCAGCAGAATATCGAAGATGTTTTCGATGAGAGTGGCCTGGATGTAGATCTGGAAAATTCGGCCGGTGTATTAACCGTCAAGTTCGAAGGCGGCTCGCAGCTTATTTTCAGCCGTCAGGAGCCACTCCGTCAGCTCTGGCTGGCAGCGAAATCGGGTGGCTTCCACTTCGAATACAACGAAGAAGAAAGCTATTGGGCGTGCGACACCAGCGATGAGTTGCTCAGCGAGATGCTTGCTCGTATCACGTTTGACCAAGCCGGCGCCGAGCTGGATTTCTCCGAGATCTGATCGTGAGCCAGACACCCGCTCGACCGCCCAAGCCGCTTTTCAGCAACGTCAGCCCGGCAGTACCTTCGCCGTGTATCAGCCTGTGTCGGCTTGATGAACACAAGGTCTGCCTGGGGTGCTTTCGCCACGTCGAAGATATTCGCGAATGGCGCTCGGCCGATGACGATCGACGTCGCCAGATTCGTCGCGACGCGGACCAGCGTCGAGCCAGCGCCAAGGTCGATCAGGCCGCAGGCTGATACCGCATCGGGTTGTGTATTTGCTGCGCTGTGTTAGTGTCAGGCCCTGCTTCTCCAGAGTGAGAAGCCCGTCAAACCCCGCCCATACGGCGGGGTTTTGTTTTATTCATGGAGAATAAAGGAGTCTGCCCAGACCATGACCACAGCACCTTCGATCATCCTCACCCGACTCGACGTACAGCGTCTTGAAAGCTTTATCGCCAGCCAGGACGAAGACACACCGGGTATCCAGGCGTTACAGGCCGAACTGGACCGTGCCGACCAGGTGGTTGGCCACGATGAAGTGCCTGCCGGCGTTGTGACCATGAATTCGCGCGTGCATTGCCGTGAGGAAGTCAGCGGCAAGGATTACCACCTCAAGCTGGTGTATCCGCAGGATGCAGGCGCGGATGGCACTGTCTCGGTTCTGGCGCCAATGGGGTCGGCCTTGCTGGGCCTGCAGGTCGGCCAGCACATCGACTGGCCCGCACCGGGTGGCAAGACGCTGAAACTGACGTTGCTGGCGGTGGAGTATCAGCCGGAAGCGGCGGGCGAGTACGAGTAATCGAAGACCCTGCAGCCGTAGAACGCCCTCCGCATTCAGGAGCGGACGCAGAGCGTCCAGAAATGCAGTCCACGCTGGAGGGTGCGCAACGAGAGGCGCGTGGGGGAAACGACAAACTTGCGTCAGGCCTGATCCATCGCCTCGTTCAGCAACTTTTCCAGCTCGGCCTTGTGGCGCAGGAAGAGGATGCTCTGCCCGTGTCGGTCATCGAGCAGGCCGGACAGGTCCAGGTCGGTGATGTAACAGCGATAGCGTTGAGGCTCCAGGCGCTTGCCAAGGATTTGCTGCGCAACGGCGGCATACAACTGATCGCCATATTCCAGCTCGGAAAACTCGCTGTTGTCGCAGTACAGAGTGGCGCTCAATTGTCCGGGCGAGGTTTCTTCGATGATTGCCTGCACGTCGTAAAACGCCTTGTCCGCTGCCGTCGGTGCCAGTCGGTGCTCGACACGTCGCGCGAGCCCCGGACCGGAGGGCAACACCTGATAGTAGAGGGTTTCCAGCGATACCGGCTCGGAAGGATCGTCCAGCGGCAATGAAGCGCCTCGGCGGTAAACCAGTGCATGGAAAAAACGCTGCAGAGGCGTCAGCAGGCTTTGTTCGTCGTGATACGGCAGGCGCTGATGCCAAAGCGAATTGTGTTCGTCCAGCACATACACGTCGGCCTCCGGCTCGTTGATCCGGTAAAACACCTGAATACATTCAGGCTGGCCGAGTGGCAGGATCAGGGCCAGGTCATGGCCGTCGAGCGCCTGCGGGTCCAGATGCAACGGACTGTACAGTGGCAGCTCTTCGCCCAGGTACTTGAACAGGCCCGGCAGACTGTTGACCACCACATGGCCGACCTGACCCGGCTTGATCTCCAGCACGTGATACTGCTGCTGCACCTGAATCAGGTAACGGTGATTCAACCGCCTGGCGAGTAACAGTCGGGCCGTGCTGATCAGGTCCTCAACACGCTGGGCGATGGCGGACGCCCGGTTATGGCAGAAACAACGCACGCGAATCTGCGGCTGCTTACCACTCTGCGGCAGGCTGCCGAGCAGTTCGCTCAGGCAGTCGAGCAGGGCGTGCGGGCCGTCGTAACGGCTGACCAGTGTTTCGTTCCAGGTATTGAGGGTGATCTGGTCCAGCGTCAGAACCAGATTTTCCCGAACCCCAGCGTAACTCAGCGAATCGGTACGCTCGGTGGTCATCAGAATATTGAGATCGCGGTGATGCCTGAGCGGGTCGACCCCCACATTGACCAGCAGCAGAATCTCACTGGGCGTACTGGGCATGAGCAACTCGTCGTCTCTGACCTCGGGCAGCGGCAGTTCAATGCTCTGCTGCAAGGCTCCCATCAGGTTGAAAAGTTCGAACTCGCTCAAGTCACTGGTGCCGGGGTGCAGCGCCACGCGGGTCGTGGCGTCGATCACATTGTTGCGATGGCACCAGGTCAGTAGCTCAAGCAGCTCCCGGCTGCGTTTGATCGGCGAAAAATTCGGCCAGTCATGAATGCCCAGATTGCCGTTATACAACGCCCACTGATGCTTGCCCGGCTCGCGTTTGTCAGGGGAGTGCACCAGCGTCAGCGTGTCTTCGGCAAGGTCCGGGGCGATGCCCGGATTGATGAACTCAACCTTGCCCGCCTTGCGCTCGAAAGCGGCATACAGACGCCGACCGAGAATGGTCAGGTCGCGCGCATTGAGCGCGTCGGCGGTGCTTTGCGTTCTGGCGAAGCGGGTCTGAAAGCGGTAGCTGTAATTCAGCTCGTTGACCAGCGCACGGCGCTCGCTGGCCACCTGACGGACTTTCCACTGGCTGCGGCTGTCGAGCAGCGCCAGTTGCCGCTCATCCCAGCCCCACTCCTTGGTCAAGCGCTCCAGCAGCAGACGCTGCCAGCCAACGTTGCGCTGACGAGGCGATCCGGTGAGCTTTTTGTTGACCTTCAGGTACAGGCTGCGCCGCACCAGCTCCAGCCGCTCCGTCTCGTTGCGTGCTTGCAGGTGTTCTTCAATACGCCGGTACACGACCACATAAGGGTCCAGCTCATCGAGATCCAGCTGATTGGCGAACACGGCTTGCTTGAAACGCAGGCTCAGGCACTGCACATGAGGATGCTCGCTGGAATAGACCTCGATCAGCAGTAGCTTGAGCACAGACTTGTAGGGCGATTCGATACCTTTGAACAACTGCCACAATCCGGCACCGATGAATTCCGCAGGAGGAATGTGTGACATCGGTCCGAGGTCGAGCACCTCACTGGCGCGGATGAAGCGTTTGTTCAGCAGGGTATGGGTGTAATCCTCATAGTTCTGCTCTTCATAGACCGGCACCAGCCACCACATCGGGGTACGGCCTGCGAGCCAGATCGCGGTGCGATAAAACTCGTCGAGCAACAGATAATGCTGGGTAGTACCACAATCGTCAGAGCTGAGCTGCGAGTCGCGCTCCCCGTTCCTGAAGCGTTGCGGGTCGATCAGAAAAAAGTGCGCCTCCGCCCCCATTGTCGCAGCCCAGGCTTCAAGTGCCTGGCATTTCTTGCGCAGTTCGGCGATGGCCTCCGGCTCAAGCTCACTGTCGTGGCAGACCCACACATCCATATCGCTTTGTTCGGCCTGAGCCAGTGTGCCGAGGCTGCCCATCAGGAACAGGCCATGAATCGGCTGAGGCGGGTTGCCGTGCCGGGCCTTGTAGGAAAAAGACCGCGTCAGGCGCTGAGCCTCGGCGAGTGCCAAGGCGTCAGGTTCGTATTGCGAGACGCCCGCAGGCGTACCGCCGGAAACATACCCAGGCAACAGAGGGTGATTGACGTGGAAGAACAGTGGCAGCAGTGTCAGAACGCTTTGCTGGCGGGTCGACATGCCTTCGAGCGCACGCGCGTATCGCCCGTCATTGAGCGACAGGAAGCGGTTACGTAACTGGCTGAGAACCTTGCGGTCGATGCCCTCATCCAGGTCGGGGCGAATTTCAGGATTACGCGTCATCGCAACTCAAGGCATCTGGCCTGTGCAGGCGTGGACTTACTGAGCAAGATGGCGGAGAAGTGTGCAGCCGAGCGAAGTGGATTCAGTCGGGTTGTTATTCTGGCGCCAGATTCCTGTATCGACCGGCGTGCAGATAAATAAAGGGCCTGCCACGCTTTTTTGCGCGCAGGCCCCGATGACCGTCAGGCAGCCTGTTTCGAGACGTTGAGGATGGTCAGCAATGACTGGGCGTGTTGGGCGGCTTCAAGTCCGAGGCTGGTCAGATAACCGCCATCGACCTGGGTCGTCAGTCCTTTATCGAAGAGTCTTTTTGCGGCCGCAACGGCAGAGGGTGCCGCCACGTGGTGGACTTTGAGGCCTTCCTGGGTGTTTCCCAGATTGAACAGTGCAAGGATTTCCAGTTCGGCAACCAACTCAGGGGTATACGACATAGGTACTCCAGACTTTTTGTAGTAATCCGACCGCGCCGGCTGGCGGGTGTGTTCTGGAATCGACGTGTCCGATCTGTGCTCGTCGGTTCTGGATGACCGTTGAAGCCGGTTTGGCGTGATGGCCCCGGAGGATCAAGCGGCAGCGGGGCATTTGCAGTGTAGTCAGCGTCTGGCGTGTTTGCAGCATATATCTCGATGGCACAATCCGACCGGGCAGTTACTGTTTTTCCGGTGGCAGTTCGGGCAGGGCGCGTAATGCGGCTTCATACCACTGCGTATCGAACGGACGGTCCTGCTCCAGCAAGGCATCGATTTCGATGGCAAGAACGTGCGCCATCATTTCAAGAATATCTTCACGCTCGTAATTAACCAGCGTGAGCATGTTGAAAACGGCCTTGGCCGCCGGCGGGTTACCGGATTCGATCTGGTTTTCGATGGCTTCGATCAGGGTCGAGGCGGCAAATTCTTCTTCGTCATTGTCGATTGCGTCGTTCATGGTCAATCCTCTGTCAAGGCAGGCAGTCTAACCGGCGACCTGAAAACAACAAACCCCGGATATCCGGGGTTTGTCAGTACACGGGTTTAAAGATCAGTCTGCTGTCGGCTGACCCGACGGCACAGGTTCCTTGCTGCGCCAGTGCGGCAGCGAGTTCCAGTAGCGCTCGCCTTTGGCATCGTCATACATGCCTTCCCAGCGCGAGATAACCAGTACCGCCAGCGCGTTGCCGATCACGTTCAGGGCGGTCCGCGCCATGTCCATGATCCGGTCGACACCTGCGATGAACGCCAAGCCTTCCAGCGGAATACCGGCACTGCCCAGCGTTGCCAGCAGCACTACAAACGAAACACCCGGTACACCCGCGATGCCTTTGGAGGTGACCATCAGAGTCAGTACCAGCATCAGTTGCGCGCCGATCGACAGGTCGATGCCGTACAGCTGAGCGATGAAAATCGCCGCAATGCTCTGATACAGCGTCGAACCGTCGAGATTGAACGAGTAACCCGTCGGTACCACGAAGCTGCAGATCGCTTTCGGCGCGCCGTACGCTTCCATCTTCTGGATCACGCGTGGCAATACGGTTTCGGAACTGGCGGTGGAGTAGGACAGAATCAGCTCGTCCTTGAAAATACGCATCAGCCTGATCACCGAAAAGCCGAAGGCCCGGGCAATCAGCCCCAGTACCACGAAGGCAAAGAAGGCGATGGCCACGTACACCAGGATCACCAGCTTGGCGAGCGGCAGCAGGGACGCGAAGCCAAAGTTGGCGACAGTCACCGCAATCAGCGCGAACACACCGATCGGCGCATAGTTCATGATCATGTGCGTGACCTTGAACATGGTTTCCGAGACACCCTGAAACAGCTTCACCAGAGGCTCACGGACCTCTGCCTGCAGGCTGGAAAGCCCCAGACCGAACAGCACCGAAAAGAAGATGATCGGCAGCATCTCGCCACGCGCCATGGCGGCAAAGATATTGGACGGGATCAGGTTGAGAATAGTCGCGATAAACGCGTGATCATGCTGTACCTCGGCGGTGGTCTGCTGATACTTGGAGATATCGACCGTACCCAGGGTGCTCATGTCGATGCCCGTGCCCGGATGGAACACATTGGCCAGCACCAGACCCACCAGAATGGCGATGGTGGTCACAACTTCGAAATAGAGGATGGTCTTCAGACCGATACGGCCCAGTTTCTTGGCGTCGCCTACGCCCGCGATGCCCACAATCAGCGACGCGACGACAATAGGGATAACGATCATCTTGATAAGACGAATGAAGATGTCGCCCGCCGGTTGCAGGAGATTGGTGATCCACCAGGCTTTTTCAGCGCTGAAATGGTTGAGCAGCGCCCCCACAGCGATACCCAGTACCAGTCCGATCAGAATCTGCCAGGCCAGACTCAGCTTTGCCTTCTTCATATTATTACCCTTGTTCAAAGTGGCTTGGGCAAGTCCAAGACCAATGCGCCGAGCGTGCTTTTTCACAGCAGTTTCAGGGCATGGGATCCCTTTGGAAATGTCCCGAGAAGGTCACCGCAGACGAGCATCCCGGCTCTGTAGCAGGCGAAAAAAGTCGCAACTATTCCCATGGCGCGCGCCTACGTCTAATGCCGTAAACGACTACCTCATGCTGGATCGGCATACAAATACCGAAAAATGTGTTGATTTATGTCAGGGTATGGAAAGGGCTATTCGGCGCAGAGGTGGCTAAAACGTCATCTTTGGCCTGATGGAGGAAAGCGGGATGGCAAAGGGAATATAGCGATGCTGAATCGATTCCTCAATGTATTTACCGGATGTACGGTAGCGCAAGCGCCCAGACCGGTGTATCCGGAGATACGTCCGTGGCCTGGGCGATCAGGATGAGACCCCGCCCTGTCAGCCTTTTCCTTTGGTGCGGGTCATGTGCGGGCCGCTGTTTTTCTCCAGGTACTCAATGATCATCCCGGCGACATCCTTGCTGGTGGTCACTTCAATACCTTCCAGGCCGGGCGACGAGTTAACTTCCATCACCAACGGGCCGTGATTGGAGCGCAGGATATCCACACCCGCCACACTCAATCCCATGACCTTGGCTGCACGCAATGCGGTCATGCGTTCTTCAGGGGTGATCTTGATCAGGCTGGCGCTGCCGCCACGGTGCAGATTGGAGCGGAACTCGCCCGGCTTGGCCTGGCGCTTCATCGAAGCAATGACCTTGTCACCGACGACAAAGCAGCGAATATCGGCACCGCCCGCTTCCTTGATGTACTCCTGCACCATGATGTCCTGTTTAAGGCCCATGAAAGCTTCAATCACCGACTCGGCTGCCGTGGCCGTTTCGCACAGCACCACACCGATACCCTGAGTGCCTTCAAGCACCTTGATGACCAGCGGCGCGCCGTTGACCATCTGAATCAGGTCGGGAATATCGTCAGGCGAATGAGCAAAGCCTGTGACCGGCAAGCCGATCCCCCGCCGTGACAGCAATTGCAACGAACGCAGCTTGTCCCGCGAGCGGGCAATGGCTACCGATTCATTGAGCGGAAACACGCCCATCATTTCAAACTGACGCAACACCGCACAGCCATAGAAAGTCACCGAAGCACCGATGCGTGGAATCACCGCATCGAAGCCCTCCAGAGGTTTGCCGCGGTAGTGAATCTGCGGCTTGTGGCTGGCGATGTTCATATAGGCGCGCAGGGTGTCGATCACCACCATCTCATGGCCACGCTCAATGCCAGCTTCGACCAGACGACGGGTGGAATACAGACGCGGATTACGCGAAAGCACAGCGATCTTCATGCAACACCTGAGGAAGTAGAGGCCGGGAACACCGGCTTGTCTTGTACGTAAGTTATGCCCGGATTGACCACCAGTTGGCCGTCGATCAGCGCTTTGGAACCCAGCAGCAGTCGATAACGCATCGACTTGCGGCAAGCCAGTGTGAATTCCACCGGCCAGATACGATCACCCAGGGCCAGCGTGGTGCGAATGACATAACGCACCTGCGCGTGGCCGTTGGAGCTTTTAATGGTTTTCATGGCCACCAGTTGCGCCTCGCAGCGACGATGCCGCAACTGAACCACAGTGCCCAGGTGCGCGTTGAAGCGCACCCATTTCTGGCCATCGCGTTCAAAAGGTTCGATTTCAGTCGCGTGCAGACTTGATGTGCTCGCGCCGGTATCGATTTTTGCCCGCAGGCCCGCCACCCCCAGATCGGGAAGCGCCACCCACTCGCGCAGGCCGATGACGGTCAGATGATCGAATGTCTTCAATGCGATTCCGTACTTCTCAAGACTTCTGCCAGGCCTCAGGTGCTATCTGCGCCAGGGCTTTGAATGCAGGCCTGGCGAACAGATAGCCCTGCATCAGGGAAATACCGCAGTCGGCGAGAAAATCCCGCTCTTCAACCTGCTCTATACCTTCAGCGATGAGCTTAATCCCCAAGTCCGAACACATTGTGACAACGCCACGAACAATGGCCTGACGAGCGCGATCCCGATGAATATTGCGGATCAGGTTCATGTCGAGTTTTATCAGGTCTGGCTGAAAATCCGCGAGCAGCGTCAGCCCGGAGTAGCCAGCACCGAAATCGTCGATGGCGGTCATGAAGCCGAACTCTCGGTACTCACGCAGAATATTGCTCAAGTGGCCGTTGTTATCCACATGCTCGCTTTCGATGGTTTCGAAAATCAGACGCTCGATAGGAAACTCATGCTGCCTGGCCGCCTCCAGCGTGCTGCGGATGCACAGCTCGGGACGATACACAGCGTTGGGCAAAAAGTTGATCGATAAACGCTCGTTCATGCCCAGTTTCGCGGCACCGGCGATGGCCGTGGTTCGACACGTCTGATCGAAGCGATAGCGATTCTGGTCGTTGACCTGACTCAGAACGGACATCGCGCCTTCGCCATTGGGCCCACGAACCAGCGCCTCGTGCGCGAAAATCGACTGGTCGTGAAGATTCACGATCGGTTGATAGGCGTAGTCAAACGAGAAATCCAGTTCCGGACTGCCCGTGCATCCCGCACACCCTTTTCTGGGGGCGGTCAACGAAGTTGGAAAATCTGTCACGTCGCGCTCCATATAGGGGTGGGGCAATGAAAAGATGAATAGCTGTTTTTGACAAGCAAGGATCGGTTACTTCATGTTCGTGTAGGTATGTGCACATCAGGGCAGTCGTACTTCCTGATGGGCCCGATAACGTTCAGACTGCCACACTGATGAGGAATTCAAATGGCGCAAAAGCCGGAAGAAGACGACAAGGTCCGTCTGGATAAATGGCTGTGGGCCGCACGCTTTTTCAAAACGCGTGCGCTGGCCAAAGCAGCTATCGAAAGCGGCAAGGTGCACTGTCGCGGCGAACGTTGCAAGCCCGGCAAGGAGCCTCGTATCGGTGACGAGTTTCAGATTCGCATGGGCTTCGACGACCGCACGGTGGTGGTAGAGGCACTGTCTGTTGTTCGCCGTGGTGCGCCGGAGGCACAAACGCTGTACCACGAAACCCCCGAAAGCATTGCCAGGCGCGAAAACGCGGCCGCTCAGCGCAAGGCAGGCAATCTGGGCGTTACCACCGACGGCAAGCCGACCAAGAAGCAACGCCGGGAGCTTTTCGGTTTCCGTGCAAGCCAGAACAACGATTGAAAAAAACGCATGGCGGCTCCGGCGATCAGCCCGAACGGCCATTCGGCTTGGAAGCGCACCGGATAGCTCCTAAAATGCCGGTCAACCCGCATGGCCGCCGACGCTTTAGAGTGCCGGACAGCGCCTCCTCAGCCGCGTGCCATCCATTGTCATTACGTCAGATACCTTTCCTATGCATGATTTACCGGACATCGATTTCACCCAGCGCTTCATCTTCGACGAAAGCGACGTTCGCGGAGAGTTGGTAGCGCTGGAACGTAGTTACGCCGAAGTGCTCGCCAAGCATACTTACCCGGAGCCGGTCGCACAGTTGCTGGGCGAACTGATGGCTGCTGCCGCCCTGCTTGTCGGCACTCTGAAATTCGACGGCTTGCTGATTCTGCAGGCACGTTCCAGTGGTGCCGTACCACTGCTGATGGTCGAGTGCTCCAGCGAACGTGAGCTGCGTGGCATCGCCCGTTATGACGAAACACTCATCACCGCCGGCGCGGGCCTGCAGGACCTGATGCCTGACGGCTCGCTGGCATTGACCGTCGACCCAAGCAAAGGCAAGCGCTATCAGGGCATTGTTGCCCTTGACGGCATCGACCTGTCGGAGAGCCTCTCCAATTACTTCGTGATGTCCGAACAGTTGGGCACGCGTTTCTGGCTCAGGGCAGACGGCCATCGCGCCCGCGGCCTGCTGCTGCAACAACTGCCGGTCGCACAGATCACCGACCCGGAAGAGCGCGACGCCAGCTGGGAGCATGTCACTACCCTGGCCAGCACCCTGACTGCTGAAGAAATGCTCGGGCTGGACAATCAGACCATTCTGCATCGCTTGTACCACGAAGACCCGGTTCGCCTGTTCGATGCCCAGCCAATCTGCTTCCGCTGCAGCTGCTCGCGCGAACGCTCGGCCAATGCGCTGGCCAGTCTTGGCCTGGAGGACGCGCAGCAACTGGTGATCGAGCACAACGGCAGCATCGAGATCGACTGCCAGTTCTGCAACGAGCGTTATCTGTTCGATGCCACTGACGTCGCGCAGCTGTTTGCTGGCGGCGGTGTCGATTCGCCATCTGACACGCGTCATTAATCATCGCGTAAAGGGCCTCAGAATACGGTGTGGGCCTCTGTAATGCTGTTCTGACAGGAGGGTCCTACCATTTCCGGGCATTTCTGGCATAATCCGGCCCACTTTTACGCTGTAGTAGTGGTTGTTTTTTTACTACAAAACCGTTTGGAGCACTCGGCTACAGGCCGACGGGGAACCTCATGACGCAAACCAACAACGCTGTGTACACCGATCTGAGCACCGACGAACTGGTCAAGGAAGCCCTTGCCCGCAAAGAAGGCGTACTGTCCGATACTGGCGCACTGGTTGTGGAGACAGGCCATCGTACTGGCCGTTCGCCGGTTGATCGTTTCATTGTTGAAGAGCCGAGCACTCAGGAGGCTATCGCCTGGGGCCCGATCAATCGCAAGTTCCCGGCCGAGAAGTTCGACGCCTTGTGGAACCGTGTCGGCGCTTACCTGGCCGAGCGCGAGCGCTTTGTTTCCCACGTTCATGTAGGCTCCGATCCTGCGCACTACCTGCCCGTCAAGATGACCACCGAAACTGCGTGGCACAACCTGTTCGGCCGCTGCCTGTTCATCAACCCTGAACAGTACAACCCGGCGGGCAAGGACGAGTGGGAAATCCAGAACGCGCCATGGTTCGTCTGTGACCCTGAGCGTGACGGCACCAACTCCGACGGCACCGTCATCATCAACTTCGCAGCCCGCAAGGTGCTGATCGCAGGCATGCGTTATGCCGGCGAAATGAAGAAGGCCATGTTCTCGGTGCAGAACTTCCTGCTGCCGGCCTCCGACGTGCTGCCGATGCACTGCGCGGCCAACATGGGCGAAGAGGGTGATGTCACCCTGTTCTTCGGCCTGTCCGGCACTGGCAAGACCACCCTGTCCGCCGACGAAAGCCGTTACCTGATCGGCGACGACGAGCACGGCTGGGGCGAAGGCGTGGTGTTCAACATCGAAGGCGGTTGCTACGCCAAGTGCATCGACCTGTCCGAGAAAAACGAGCCCGTCATATGGAAAGCCATCCAGCACGGTGCCGTGCTGGAAAACGTCGTACTCGACCCGGTTACTAAAAAAGCCGACTACGCCGACAGCAGCCTGACCCAGAACAGCCGTGCGGCCTACCCGCGTGAGCTGATCGAAAAACGCGCGCCGAAAAACCTCGGTGGCGAGCCGAACGCCGTCATCTTCCTGACCTGCGACCTGACCGGCGTACTGCCGCCTGTGTCGATCCTCAGCGAAGAACAAGCTGCCTACCACTTCCTGTCGGGTTACACCGCGCTGGTCGGCTCGACTGAAATGGGTTCGGGTTCGGGCATCAAGTCCACCTTCTCCACCTGCTTCGGCGCACCGTTCTTCCCGCGTCCGGCTGGCGAATACGCAGAACTGCTGATCAAGCGTATCCGCGGCTTCAAGTCCAAGGTCTATCTGGTCAACACCGGCTGGACCGGCGGTGGCTACGGCGTCGGCAAGCGCTTCAACATCCCGACCACCCGTGGCGTGATCGCAGCGATTCAGAGCGGCGCGTTGATCGGTGCCGAAACCGAACACCTGGACACCATCAACCTCGACGTACCGAAGTCGGTACCCGGCGTAGACACAGGCCTGCTCAACCCACGCAACACCTGGGCAGACAAAGCCGCCTACGACGAAGCCGCAAAAGCACTGGCTGGCCTGTTCGTGGAGAACTTCAAGAAGTTCGACGTGAGCGACGCCATCAAGGCTGCGGGTCCGAAGTTGTAATTAAACATCTCTAGGGCTGCACCGACGTGTGGCCCTCGGAAATGCTGAAGCAGACGCCTCGACTTGTCGGGGCGTTTGCTTGTCTGGAATACTGATTTCCATTTGTGGCGATGACAAAGAGGTGGTTTGTGACCGCGATTCAGGTACGTCGTTTTGTGCCGAACGATGGGCAAGGTGTGTCGGCATTGATCCTGCCCATCCAGCGTGAAGAGTTCGGTATTCCCATCACCGCCGAAGATCAGCCTGACCTGAAAGCCATTCCGGAGTTTTACCAGACCGGTACGGGCGATTTCTGGGTGGCTGTGCAAGGTGAACGAGTGGTTGGAAGCATTGCGCTCAAGGACATCGGTGCAGGGCAGGCAGCGTTACGCAAGATGTTTGTCGCTGCGCCGTTTCGCGGTAAAGAATTTTCGGTGGCTGCACGACTGCTGGAGCGCCTGGTCGAGGAGTCGACTCGCAGAGGCGTGGTAGAGGTATTTCTGGGCACGACCGATAAATTCCTCGCCGCACATCGTTTCTATGAAAAGCACGGCTTCAGAGAGATCGCGAAAGAAGAACTGCCTGCAAGCTTTCCCTTGATCGCGGTGGACAGCAAATTCTACGCGCTGAGCCTGAACCCCTGAGCGATAAGGCGTTGCAGGCCTGTCTAACCCAACGGATTGAACCCGCTCGCCGCACTGCAATAGCGCTGGCGAGTGGCGGATTCGGGGAGGCGCTTGCACTGCTCCTTGAAGTGCACCTTGGCGCCTTTTCGGCATTCCCGGTACTCAATCGAGCCTCTGCGCCAGTTACGGCATACGCTGGTGCCGTCAATTTGAGCGTTTTTAACCATCCATTCAGCATAATAGGTCCGCTTCTTGTCCCACTGCCACACAACTGCCGAATCGATAAATTGCGCTGCTGCGAGCCTGCGCTGCGGCATCTGCTGTTGCGCTTTGTATTGGCTCATGTAACGCGCAGACACCATGCCCTGCGTGGTTGAGCCGGGTGATGTCTTTTGGCTTTTACCGAATCGACAAGCGACGACTGTTTCGTCGATGAGATTATCCGCCCCCATGCACTCACGTAGCGTTTGGGGGCGACCCGGTGTTTCGTGCAGTGGCAGGGCAGCAAGCTCCGGTGCGTCGGCAACAATGGCAGCAGGAGGTAGCGCGGGCGTGGCATCGATTATTTTCGGCAAGTGCCGATAATGAAACAGGCCATAGCCGCTCAGCCCCATGAGTACAAGCACGCTCAGTAGATTGCGCTGGAACGTCGAAGTCCTCCTCGACTTGCGCCGCGGAGCACGCGCGACTGCGTCCTCCTCATCGGCACTCAGGTTCTCGTAAGCCTTACGGTCATTCTTCATCCCTGGCAATCAAGCCTCCTGAATGGCTGACTGGCTTTTCAGTGTGTTGAAAATATTCATGGCCGAGCTATCCCCTGAGGTGATGTTGGCGGCGTAATTGGCGGGGTATTGCGTTTTTTCTATGGGGGGCAGCTGGTCGTAGTGGGCGAGAAGCATGACCAGTGTTTGCGTGCTTTTGCCAGTTTCGTTGTATTCGTCGGTATATCTTTGGCAGATGGCCCTTTTCCATATTTGCTCTTGATTGTAGTGTTCGGAATACGCTGCACCTCTTTCGTTAATTGTGAAGTCGCTGTCTTCGTCGTACATGATCAGCCTCAGTTGGTCCTGAGACAGCCCCGCAAACGGATTTGTTCCTGCCCCGTTCTGGAACGAAGTCGCTTGCCTGGCCCTTTCGAGCAGTACAGGGTCGTCCGTATCCGGTATCTCTGCATCGTGCAGTTTTCTATTGGCGTAATAACTGTTGCCTGCAATTTTTTCAATGATGCTGTTTGCCAGAGCGCCCAGACTTTTGAAGTCATGACTGTTGTCGCGAGTTTGGGCGCGCGCGGCACTATTGCTCAATTGACTGGACAGTGGCGAGAGAGTGGCGCTGTCAATGGCTGACGCAGAAATAAGCTCTTTCAGGCTGGAACTTATAGTTGTAGAGGAGGTGCTTTTCTCGACGGTCGGTAGTGCACTGTTAGACGTAGGGCGTGCGATGGATGTTGTATCAATCATGCTGCGTCCTCGCGGCAGAGGCCAATCCATGGCTTTATATTCACTTTCTGTATCGGCCAGGCCAGAGCCAGCTTTAGTTTTTCTGCTGAAAAACCTGCGTGTCAAAATGCGACACGCACGCCACGGAGCTTATTTCATCGTGAATTCAGCAGCCCACGCATAGGTGGAGAGATTGGTGGCACGAGAGGTCGCAGTACAGACGGCGCCACCTTCGGAATTTGCGGTCCGGTTCCACTTTGGCACCTTGACCCCGCCCGCACCTGGAAGCTTTATAAAGGTGGTCGAGAATAAGCAAACTTTGGAGCCCATGACGTAGCGGACACTGGCGTAACTTGTATCCGGTGACAGGGTGCTTTGCGTGGAGTAACTATCTGAATCCCCAGGCTTGACGTTTGGGGCAATAGCTGTTCTGGCATTCCGCTGCGTCGATATTTCGTTGCGAGTGACAACTTTATATTCGGCAACCTCCGTGCCCAGATTTTTAAATGTAACAGTCACCGGCGGCCCCGCGTGCGCAGCAACAGCGGCGCATAGTGTGGCGAGCGTGAACGAGGTCAGTAAGACTTTTTTGATTTTCATGATCGGTAGTTCCTGAGTCGAGTAATTAAATTCGTATTTTTTAAATAAAGCTAACGCAAGACGTCATTGAACGTTATTCATTCGCGACCGCAGCCTCTCATCCAGACAAAAACCGCTGGTGCGTGAGTGCTGAGGACGTGAGCACCGTTCTCGTAAAGCATTCTTGATGTAGAGGGCGTACAGAGGAAAATCCTATGCTTAAACATGGGGAATTCCGCTGGGCGGGCCAGAAGAAAAGATTAACTTTTCGCCGTCCGTGGTGATGTTTTAGCACGATGGGCGGGGAAGAAAAGTAGGAAGTTTCTGATTCTTGCTCAATCAGCCAATGACTATTATTATTCTTGTTTTTCAGTATCGAGTTGGGTTAACTGCGCTGGCAGACGTTATAAGTGTGCAGATTAGAGCGCCCCGCAGAGCTGAAGGGCGCATTCCTGTGTCTCACGTCACCGCATAAAACTTGCGCACATACCCCGTACTGGTCCACTTGCAAGGCGCGCCCTGTACAACGAATACGGTGTCGCCTGTGTTCACGGTCAGGCTTGGGCCGTTTTCCAGGCTCAGCACCACGCTGCCTTCGATCAGGTTCATCAGTTCATGGATTTTGTGCGGACGCGAGATGCGCTCGTAGGGCGTGGAATCCCAGACGCCGATACGCAGGGTGCTTGCGGTGTCTTCGAACAGGTTGTTGCTGCGGCACTGCGGCAGTGCGCTGATCATGATGCTCGGGTCTGGCGGTGAGGACGGTGTGAGCATGGCGAGGCGGTCGAGCGCGGTGAGGCCGGGTTTGTCGGGACCGCTGGCCTGAGTGGACGCGCAGAACGCCCAGAGGCTGTCCGGTTGCGCGTCAATGCGTACCTGCGTGCCTCGGCCGATCACTGCGCTTTCACCCGTCTTGATCGTGATGCTCTCGGTGCCGTAGGTCAGGATGACGGATCCGCGATGCATCACCAGCATTTCGGTGTAGGGATAGGCCTCCACTGACAATGACGTGCCGAAGTGAACGAGGCCAGCCGCAATACCCTGTTCATCGATGAACGCCGTGCGGCGGTCGTTATCGAACGGGTCATGCGCATCGATGGGGCCAGTGGTGAATTCGGTATCTACCGGGCTGAGGTCAGCGCGGGCCAATAGCAGGGCAGTGAGTTGGGGCATTGGTCAGGCTCCTGAAGTTGAAGCATTGATGATCGTTCCCACGCTCCGCGTGGTAATGCATTTCGTGACGCTCTGCGTCACCTGTTCGAGACCGGACGCGGAGCATGGGCACCTTGATGCCTTCCGGGCGATCAGCCGATCGCCTGGGTAATCAGCGCAAACTGGCGCACGCCCTGGCTGGCTTGCGGGATTGCGCCCATGCTCATGCAAGTCACGCTGTCGACGCGCTTGAGGCCGGCCTCGTCCAGCCATTCCGCCAGACCGCAGTCAACGGGAATGTCGATGCGTACAAAGGCATAGGGCACTTTGGCCAGCAGTTGCTCGATCATGTGTTTGGCTTGTTCCACGGTCTGGGCGACGACAGGGCCGATACACAGGCCACGGCCGAAGGGTCGCAGCAGGGCGAAAGCCTGCAACTGGCCGTCGCGCTCGATGCCGACGGCGTGCTCAAGGTTGTTCAACACATCACCCAGCGTTACCGAGCGATCCATGCCCGAACCCGCATTGGCCAGCTCCAGCACGCGGGCATGGTCAGCGTCACTCAGAACGCGGCAGCGTTCCAGTGCGTCTAATGCGGTCGTGCCAGGCAGTTGCGCCTGTCCCTGACGTTGCTGGACTTCGCCAAAACTGACAAACCCCATTTTCGCGTAGAGCGGCGCACCGGCCAGCGTGGCGTTGAGGATCGCCGTGCGCGGCGGAACACTGCCCACGGCCAGCTCCATCAGCTTGCGGCCGATGCCTTTGCCCTGGTAATCGTCGCTGACGATAACCAGGCCGATGGTGGAAAACTCGCCCTGATGGCAGGCAAAGGCGCTGCCAATCAACCGGCCGTTGTGCAACGCGACAAAACCCTGGGCGACGCGTTGCAGCATGGCCCAGTCCTCAAGTCGATGCGGCCACTTCAAGGCAATGGATAACTCATGAGCGTTGCCGACATCGGCTGCGGTCATGGGGCGAAATTCAAAGTCGAGGCGTTGCTGAGCGAGCATGACGTGTCTCCGTCCAGAAGGATGCACCGGCAAATAAAAGGATGCGGCAGGCTTGCTGTATCCCACCTGCTGCAGGCGCTGACAAGAGGTCTGCAAGCATTCGGCAGATTCCACAAACCGCCGTTCGCCAGACCACAGTTACTGCTTAAAACGGGCGAGTGCCCGGCAGCAAATGCTTGTGGTTTTTCCTCGGCTTCAAGCTCTTTATATAGCTGCTGGCATTTGCTGCTCGCAGATCGCCGGCGCGGCGCAGTTTCTGCGGTGCAAACCCGCGTGTTTGAGCCCGAGCGCCCTGAAAAGAGTCACAAAAGTGCCGAAAACCGGGGTTTGCCCAAGGCTGGAGCGCCCCGCAAAGTCTGCTGAGCACGCACCTCAAAACGGTGGTTTCTATCAAGCAGCCATCACTTTTAACGCCATATGCTGATTTCACGGTGTTGTAATGAGGTTGTGCTGCAGCGTGCATCACCGCCCTTGAAAATCAGGCCGGATTGCTCGTCATGCCATGACCTCAACGAACTTTCAGGACCGCACACAATGAGCTTTCTTCGACCAAAATTCATTACGTTCGACTGCTACGGCACGTTGACCAATTTCCACATGGGCACCATGACGCGCGAGCTCTTTGCCGACCGCGTTCCGGCTGAACAGATGGATCAGTTCGTCAAGGATTTTTCGGCGTATCGTCTGGATCAGGTCATGGGTGACTGGATGCCATACGACGAAATCCTCAAGGTCGCGCTGGCTCGTACCTGCAAGCGCTGGAACGTTGAATACCGCGAAGAAGGCCAGCTGTATTACGACGCCGTGCCTACCTGGGGCCCGCACGCCGACGTGCCCGCGGGCCTGGCAAAAATCGCCGACAAGATCCCGTTGGTGATTTTCTCCAATGCCAGCGACAGCCAGATCATGTCCAACGTCGAAAAGCTTGGCGCGCCGTTTCACAAGGTGTTCACCGCCGATCAGGCCAAGGTCTACAAACCGCGTCTGGCCGCGTTCGAATTCATGCTCGATAACCTGGGTTGCGGCCCGGAAGACATCTTGCATGTGTCCTCAAGCTTCCGTTACGACCTGTTCTCGGCGCATGACATGAAGATCCGTAACAAGGCCTTTGTGGCTCGTGGCCACGAACAACCCGCCAACAGTTTCTATGAATACCACCAGATCCCGGATATCGGCGGACTGGCCGGGCTGGTCGGCCTCTAAGCCGGGCAAACCGTGCAACACCGGCATTTTTCAAGGTGCTCTTCGATGAGTGACAAGGGGAACAGAATGCGCAGTGAGTCTTACTGGCTCGATACGGCTCCAGACTTTACCGGCGCGCAGGACGGCGCAGTGGAGGGGCAGGCTGACGTGGTGGTGGTCGGTGGTGGTTTCACCGGCCTTGCGGCGGCACGTGCATTGGCCTTGAAAGGTGCCAGCGTGGTGGTTCTGGACGCGGGCCGGGTGATCGGCGAAGCGTCGGGGCGCAATGGCGGGCAGTGCAACACCGGCGTAGCCCAGGACTATGCGTCGTTGAGCGCGACGCTGGGTGCCGATCAGGCACGCGAGTATTACAAGGCCTACGAAAGTGCGGTGCAGAGCGTCGTCACGGTGATCGAGCAGGAAAACATCGCCTGCGACATCAAGCGTAACGGCAAGCTCAAGCTGGCCGCCAAGCCAGGCCATTACGACGGATTGGCGCGCACGTGCGAGCTGATTCGTCGTGAGGTGGATGCAGACGTCGAGCTGTTGTCCGCTCAGGATGTGCGTGCCGAAATCGATTCGAACGAGTTTCACGGCGGCCTGTTGCAACGCAACGGCGTGCAGATCCACGTCGGACGTTTTGGCCTTGGCCTCGCCGATGCAGCCGTGCGCCATGGCGCGAAGGTGTATCAGGGCGCCACGGTGAAGGACTGGAAGGCCAACCGTGGCGGTTTTGTGGTCAACACGTCGAAAGGCTCCATCCAGGCCGGACAGGTGTTGCTGGCAACCGGTGCCTGCCAGCATGGCGGACTGGGCTGGTATCGCCGGCGCATTGTGCCGGTCGGCAGTTTCGTCATCGCCACCGAAGTGTTGCCGCAGGCACTGATCGACCAACTGTTCCCCAACCAGCGCGCTTACGTGACCAGCCGTTTGATCGGTAACTATTTCCGCCTGACCCCGGACAACCGTCTGCTGTTCGGCGGGCGGGCACGCTTCGCGATGTCCAACAGCAGTTCCGACGCCAAAAGCGGCAAGGTGTTGCAGGCGGCGATGGTGCAGATGTTCCCGCAACTGGCCCATGTCAGGGTCGACTACTGCTGGGGCGGGCTGGTGGACATGACCTCCGACCGTCTGCCGCGTGCAGGCGAACACAACGGCGTCTTCTACTCGATGGGTTACAGCGGCCACGGTGTGCAGATGTCGGTGCACATGGGCCGGGTGATGGCCGAGGTCATGGAAGGCAAGGCGCTGGCCAATCCCTGGAAAGACCTGAACTGGCCAGCCATTCCCGGCCACTTCGGCAAGCCGTGGTTTCTGCCTTTGGTAGGCGCGTATTACCGCTATCAGGACAGCCGCCACTGAGTTTTTGTTTAACCGTCGTCGTGTGTGCTTGAAGGACGCTCCGGCCAACCGTGAGCAACTCGGAATTTCCCCTTTTCGACAGGTAGAACTGATATGGCTGATAACAAAACCGACTCCGCATTGATCACAGGCCAAGACAGCCTGCGGGTTTTCGAAGGTCTCAATCGTGGTCTGTCGCGACGCGATGCGTTGCGCATGCTCGGTGTTGCAGGTGTGGTCGTGGCGGGCTCCTCCAGCCTGTTCGGCGCAGCGGGCAAGGTCTTTGCCGGCGACGCGGATGCGCCTGTCAAAGGCAAGCCGGGCGGCCGTATCCGGGTCGCGGGCATGTCCAGTTCTACCGCCGATACGCTTGATCCGGCCAAAGGCGCGCTGTCTACCGATTACGTGCGCCATTTCATGTTCTACAACGGCCTGACCCGTTTCGACAGCCATCTGGTTCCGCACATGGAACTGGCCGAGAAGATCGAAAGCGACAACGCAACGGTCTGGACCGTCACCCTGCGTCAGGGCGTGACCTTCCACAATGGCAAGGCATTGACCGCTGGCGACGTGGTGTTCTCCCTGTCACGCCACAAGGACCCGGCCACCGGATCGAAAGTCCTGCCGCTGATGGCGCAGTTTTCCGAGATCAAGGCCACCGGCCCGCTGGAAGTGCAGATCACCCTCAGCTCGCCCAACGCCGAACTGCCCTCGATCCTCGCGGTTTCGCACCTGCTGATCGTGCCGGAAGGCACTACCGACTTCAGCAAAGGCATCGGCACCGGCCCGTTCACCGTCAAGGAATTCAACCCCGGCGTGCGTTCGGTCAGTGCGCGCAACCCTAACTACTGGAAGCCAGGCCTGCCGTACCTGGACGAGATCGAATTCATCGCAATTGCCGACGAGCCGTCGCGGGTCAACGCGCTGCTGTCCGGCGACGTGCACATGATCAACGAGGTCAACCCGCGCTCGACCACACGCATCGCGGCCAGCGCCAGGCACCGTGTGGTGGATGCACCGTCCGGCAACTACACCGACCTGATCATTCGCCAGGACCAGATGCCCGGCAAGAGCCCTGAATTCACCGAGGCCATGAAGTACCTGCTGGACCGTGAACAAGTCAAATCGGCCGTGTTCCGGGGCTATGCCCGCGTCGGTAACGACCATCCGATTGCGCCAGGCTCGCGCTACTTCAACGCCGACCTGCCACAGCGCGCCTACGACCCGGAAAAAGCCAAATTCCTGCTCAAGAAAGCCGGCATGGAAAAGATCACCATGGCCGTCGCTGCATCCCCTGCCGCCACCGGTTCGGTGGACATCGCCGTGCTGCTGCAACAGTCGGCCAAACAAGCCGGGCTGACGCTCAATGTCAACCGCCTGCCGGGTGATGGTTACTGGTCCAACCACTGGATGAAACACCCGCTGAGCTTCGGCAACATCAACCCGCGGCCGAACGCCGACGTGATCTTCTCGCAGTTCTTCCAGTCCTCGGCACCGTGGAACGAATCCGGCTGGAAAAACGATCAGTTCGACCAGTTGCTGCTGCTGGCCCGCGGCGAGACCGACGACGCCAAGCGCGCCAAAATGTATGGCGACATGCAGACTCTGGTAAGCCAGAACTGTGGTATCGGCATCCCCGTGTTCATCAGCAATATCGACGGTGTGGATAAGCGTATCCAAGGCTATTCCAGCAACCCGCTGGGCGGTTTCATGGGTTACATGTTCAGCGAGCAGGTCTGGCTGGACGCGTAAATGCAACGCCGAACCGAGCAGGAGGATGCAGATGAATAGCAACACACTCTGGCTGATCGTGCAGCGCTTCGGTGCGGCGATCGTGACGTTGTTGATCGTTTCCATCGTGGTCTTCGCCATTACCGCGGTGTTGCCCGGAGACGCGGCACAACAGGCCCTCGGGCAATTCGCGACGCCTGAACAGGTCGCGGCATTGCGTACAAAACTGGGCCTGGATCAGCCAGGTGTGGTGCGTTACCTGCATTGGTTGACCAACCTGCTCAGTGGCGACTTCGGCGAGTCGGTGTCCAACGCAATGCCGGTGTCCGAGCTGATTGCCGGACGCTTTCCGAAAACCCTGATGCTGTCGGCAACCACCGCGCTGGTCTCGGTGCCGGTAGCGCTGGCATTGGGCATTGGCGCAGCGATGTACCGTGGCAGTCGTCTTGACGGTGCCCTGAGCTTCATCACGCTGACACTGGTGGCGGTGCCCGAATTTCTGGTGGCCACCCTGGCGGTGCTGGTATTCGCGGTCAATCTGGGCTGGCTGTCGGCGTTGTCGTATGGCGGGGACGTCAGCTCACCCTGGCAGTTCATGCGCACCTACGCGCTGCCGGTGATGACCCTGTGCTGCGTGATCGTGGCGCAAATGGCGCGCATGACCCGCGCCGCCGTCATCGATCAACTGGACAGCCCGTATGTGGAAATGGCTCGTCTCAAGGGCGTCAGCCCGGTACGTATCGTATTGCGTCACGCCTTGCCGAACGCCATCGGGCCGATCGTCAATGCGGTAGCGCTGAGCCTTTCCTACCTGCTTGGCGGGGTGGTCATCGTTGAGACCATCTTCAATTACCCCGGCATCGCCAGCCTGATGGTCGATGCGGTGACCAACCGTGACATGGCCCTTGTTCAGGGCTGCACGATGCTGTTCTGCTCCGCTTACCTTGGGTTGGTGCTGATGGCCGACCTGTGTGCAATTCTTTCCAATCCGAGGCTGAGAACCCAATGACCCTATTCATTGCGAAATCGACGCCCGCAGCGCCGGAACCGGTGCTTCGCAAAAAAGCGTCACGCCCGACCTCATGGCTTGGCCTGCTGGGCGCTACGGTGTGCTTCATCTGGTTGATGATCGCGTTGTTCGGCCCCTGGCTCGCACCGCATCCAGTGGGCGAAGTGGTTTCTGACAACATGTTCGAAAACATGAGCGCAGCCTATCCGTTCGGCACTGACTATCTGGGCCGCGACATGCTCAGCCGCGTGCTGGTCGGTGCGCGTTTCACCGTGGGCCTGGCATTGATCTCTGCCGTACTGGCCAGCGGCATCGGTACGCTTTGCGCTCTGCTGTCGGTCGTTGCGCCGAAATGGCTGGACGAAATCATCAGCCGTCTGATGGACGCATTCATCTCGATCCCCAGCAAAATGCTGGCGCTGATCATGGTGTCGGCGTTCGGCTCGTCCGAGGTGCTGCTGATCTGCACGGCGGTATTGAGCTACACGCCAGGCGCGTTTCGGATTGCCCGCAGTCTGGCCGTGAACATCGAAGCGCTGGAATACGTGCAAGTGGCACGTACCCGCGGCGAGGGCCGTGTCTATATTGCCTGCCGGGAAATCCTGCCGAACATGCTTAACCCGGTCATGACCGACCTGGGCCTGCGCTTCGGTTTCATCGTGTTACTGCTCAGCGGCATGAGCTTTCTGGGCCTCGGCGTGCAGCCACCCGATGCCGACCTTGGCTCGTTGGTGCGGGAGAACATCGGCGGGCTCAGCCAGGGGGCTCCGGCCATCGTGACTCCGGCGCTGGCCATCGGTACGCTGACCATTGGCGTCAACCTGTTCATCGACCGGCTGGCCTCGCGGCGCGGTCGTCGTTCGGGAGGGCATTGAGATGAGCCAGTTGATTCGTGTGCAAGACCTGCGCGTGGTCGCAGAAGGCGATCAGGGCGAGCTGGAGATCGTCAAGGGCGTCAGCTTCGCGCTGGAAAAAGGTGAAGTGCTGGCGTTGATCGGCGAATCAGGCTCCGGCAAGACCACCATCGCACTGGCCCTTCTGGGTTATGCCCGACGCGGCTGCAAACTGGCCGGCGGGGTGGTTCAGGTGGGCGAGCACGACATGCTTAGCCTGCCCGAAAGCCAATTGCAGGGCCTGCGCGGCAATCGTGTTTCCTATATTGCGCAAAGCGCCGCAGCCGCCTTCAACCCGGCCAAAAAACTCATTGATCAGGTGATCGAAGGTGCGCTGATTCACGGTCTGGGCAGCCGGGCAGACTTGCAGACCAAGGCCGTCGAACTGTTCCGCGACCTGGCTTTGCCCAACCCGGAGAGTATCGGCCAACGCTACCCGCACCAGGTTTCGGGTGGTCAGTTGCAGCGCGTTATGGCGGCCATGGCGCTGATCAGCGATCCGTTGCTGGTGATCCTCGACGAACCGACCACGGCACTGGACGTCACCACGCAGATCGACGTACTGCGTGCCTTCAAGCGGGTGGTTCGCGAGCGTGGTGCGACTGCCGTCTATGTCTCCCACGACCTTGCAGTCGTGGCGCAGATGGCCGATCAGATCGTGGTACTCAACGGCGGGCGGATCATCGAACAGAGCAGCACTGCGGCGCTGCTCAAAGGCCCGGAGGACGCCTACACCCGAAGTTTGTTGGCGGCTGCCCGGCCTGACGCGGTACTGAAACCGGCCAGCGAAGTGGTCAAGGACAGCACACTGCTGACCATCAGGGGCCTGACCGCAGGCTATGGCAAAAAGAACCTGCAAGGCATGCCGATGATTCGCGTGCTGGAAGACATCGACCTGACCATCCGCCGTGGCCAGGCCGTCGGCGTGATTGGCGAGTCCGGCTCGGGTAAATCAACTCTGGCCCGTGTGGTCGCCGGTCTTCTGGATCCGGCGCACGGCAGCCTGACGTTCGACGGTTCCGAATTGTCCGGCACCCTGGCTGGGCGCACAGAAGAGCAGTTCCGGCGCATCCAGATGGTGTTCCAGAACGCCGACACGGCGCTCAACCCGATGCACAGCATCAACGCAATTCTGGCTCGTCCGCTGAAAATGTATTTCGGACTGAAGGGCAAAGCCTTGCGCGAGCGCATTGACGAGCTGATGGACTTGGTACGCCTGCCCCGCGATCTGGCCGAGCGGCGGCCCAACGAACTGTCGGGTGGCCAGAAACAACGCGTCAACCTGGCCCGCGCACTGGCGGCCAAGCCGGACCTGATCCTCTGTGATGAAGTGACCTCGGCGCTGGACACCGTGGTGGGCGCGTGCATCCTTGAACTGCTCGGCGAGCTGCGCCGCAAGCTGGGTGTTTCCTACCTGTTCATCAGTCATGACATCTCCACTGTGCGCGCACTGTGTGACGACATCGTCGTGATGTACAGCGGCCACAAGGTCGAAGAGGGCAGCCGCGAAGCCTTCAGCCGCGTGCCGTTCCATCCGTACACCGACTTGCTGGTGCATTCGGTGCCGGAACTGCGTCAGGGCTGGCTGGAAACCTGTGGTGTAACCAGCGGCAAACTGCCGCCCATCAGCGCCCCGGCCAACAATCCGGAACTGTGCACCTTTCTCAATCGCTGCCCGGCCCGTGTCGAAGGCCTGTGCAACAAGACCGCGCCGGGCCGCCGCGTGATCGCAGGCGGCAGCGAAATCCTTTGCCACCGCGACAGCGACGAGCTGCAAGCCGTGCAACAGAACCTGAACCCTGTGACCGTCGGAGCCTACGCATGAACGGCCGTTTTGTGAGACTGGGCGAGCGTGATCGCCCAGTCGTGAGCCTGCTGGTCGATGGTGCGCCCATCGAGGCATTGCAGGGCGACACCCTGATGGTGGCCTTGCTGACCCGCAAAAGCACACTGCGCCAGTCCGAGTTCGATCCGGGACGTCGTGCCGGTTTTTGCCTGATGGGCGCCTGCCAGGACTGCTGGGTCTGGACACGCAGCGGCGAACGGCTGCGCGCCTGCTCAAACGAAGTCCGCGACGGACTCGATATCGTCACCACCCAACCGGAGGCGAAATGGCCACTTCTTCACGGTTAGACGTTCAGAACCCTGCCGGCCCGAGGGTCGTCATCATTGGTGCCGGCCCGGCAGGCACCCGTTGTGCTGAAACATTGGTGGCTGCGGGCATCAAGCCGATCCTGATCGACGAAAACCGGCGTGACGGCGGGCAGATCTATCGCCGTCAGCCAGAGGGCTTCAAGCGTGACTATTCAGCGCTGTACGGCACTGAAGCGGCCAAGGCGCGTGACCTGCACGAAAGCTTTGATCGCCTGCGCTCGCAGATCGACTATCGCCCCGACACGCTGGCCTGGAACCTCACGTACGGCGAACTTTGCTGCGCCAGCCAAGGCGTGCATACCATGGTCGAATACGACGCGCTGATCCTGTGTGCCGGTGCCACGGACCGGCTGATGCCGATCAAGGGCTGGCAACTGGCAGGCACTTACAGCCTGGGCGGCTCGCAGATTGCGCTCAAGGCTCAATCCGTCTCCATCGGCAGCCGCGTGGTGTTCATGGGCAGCGGTCCGCTGCTGTATCTGGTCGCCAGCCAGTACGTCAAAGCGGGTGCCGATGTGGCCGCTGTGCTCGATACCTCGCCGTTCAGCAAGCGCCTTGGCGCGATGCCCAAGCTGCTGTCGCGCCCCGGCCTGTTGTTCAACGGCATGAAATTGCTCGGCCAGCTATACAGCGCCAAGGTACCGGTACATCTGGGTGTGCAGCCCGAAGAAATCATGGGCAGCGAACAGGATGGCGTGACCGGCGTGCGCGTGAAGCTGGCCAATGGCACCTCGCTGAACATCGATTGCGATGCGTTGGCGCTGGGTTATCACCTGCGTCCGGAAACCCAGCTGGCGGACCTCGCCGGCTGCCAGTTACGCTTCGACGAAGCGTCAGGGCAATGGGTGCTGGCGGTCGATGAAGAGGGCCGCACTTCGGTCAAAGGCGTTTATGCCGCTGGCGACGGCGCGAAAATTCGCGGAGCCGATGCTGCCGAACAGGCGGGACGCCTGGCGGCAATGGCGCTGCTGGAAGATCTTGGCCGGCCTGTGGATAACGCGCGCAAGGAAGAGGTGCGCAAGAACCTGGTCGTCATGGATCGTTTTCGTGTCGGGCTGGCACACGCGTTTCCCTGGCCTGCTGCCCAGGCCGCTGCGCTGCCCGATGACGCCATTGTCTGCCGCTGCGAGATGATCAGCGCAGGCGAATTACGCAGTGTCGTGCGTGAAAAGGGTGCCTGCGAAGTCAATCGTGCCAAGGCCTTCAGTCGCGTCGGCATGGGCCGCTGCCAGGGGCGTTATTGCTCTCAAGCCGGTGCCGAGGTCATCGCTGCCCAAGCCGGTGTGCCGGTCGAGCAGGTCGGTCGCCAGCGCGGTCAGGCACCGGTCAAACCGTTGTCGATGCTGATAGACGAGGTGACCTCATGAAACAACCAAAAGTCGATGTGCTGATTGTCGGCGGTGGCTTCATGGGCTCCGCGTCAGCGTTCTTTCTGCGCCAGCGCGGCAAGTCGGTAACGCTGCTGGAGCGCGATGTGATCGGTCAGTACGCCAGCGGCGTCAACTTCGGCAACGTGCGGCGTCAAGGCCGGCACCTTGGTCAGCTGGAACTGGCCAACCGTTCCAGAGCCCTTTGGCAGCGGCTGCCGGAGTTGATCGGTGAGGACCTGGAGTTTCTGCCCAGCGGTCACATGCGCGTCTGCTATCGCGAGGATGAAATCGCCGAACTGGAAGCTTACGCAGCAGCCCCGCAAGCCCGTGAGCTGGACCTGAAAATCTATAGCGGCAAAGCTTTGCACGAGCGCTTCGAATTTCTTGGGCCAGACGTGAAAGGCGGCTCTTACGCGCCGCACGACGGCCACGCCAATCCGCGCCTCGCAGCGCCCGCATTTGCACGCGCCGCGACGCGTGCCGGGGCACGCATCGAAGAGCGTACTGAAGTGGCGCATGTCGAAAAAACAGGCAACGGTTTTGAAGTCACCACCACCGACGGGCGCATCTTCACCGCCGACCAGTTGCTGATCACGGCGGGTGCCTGGGGTCAGAAACTCTCCGAGCAGTTTGGCGAACCCGTGCCGCTGGAAACCAACGGGCCGCAGATGGCCGTGACCGAGCCGGTGCCTTATGCGCTGCCGACAGTGATCGGCGTGTTCACCAAAATCCCTCACGAAGTGATCTACTTCCGGCAGATCGCACGCGGCAACATCATCATTGGCGGTGGTTTTCGCAGCAAGCCCGACATGATCAACCGCCGTGCCAGCGTCGAGCCGCGCAGCATCATCAATCAGGTCCAGCAAATGCGCCGTCTGTTGCCAGGCGTCGGCAACCTGAACATCATCCGCGTATGGAGCGGCATCGAAGGCTACACACCGGATTCGCTGCCGGTGATGGGCCGCAGCGGCAAGGTCGACGGCCTGTTCTACGCGTTCGCCTTCTGCGGCCACGGATTTCAGCTCGGTCCAGGCGTGGGCGACGTGATGGCCGAACTGATCAGTACAGGCGCGACCAGCACCTCGATCAGCCCGTTCGACATTCGTCGTTTTGACATTCGCACCGACCAAGTGAGTAAAGCCTCATGAGCCCACGCGCACTGGAAATCCTCAAACGCCTGATCGCCTTCGACACCGTGTCGTCGGAGCCGAACATGGCGCTGATCGAATACGTCCGCGAACTGCTGGCCAGCAAGGGCATCGAGTCGCTGATCGTCAAGGACGAAACCGGCAAGAAAGCCAACCTGTTCGCCAGCACCGGCCCACGCGACGTGCCGGGCGTGCTGCTGTCGGGGCACACCGATGTGGTGCCTGCGGCCGGCCAGGCCTGGACGATGCCGCCGTTTCAGGCAACCCTGCGTGACGGGCGCATCTACGGCCGTGGCACCTGTGACATGAAAGGCTTCATTGCCCTGGCCATCGACGCGATGCTCGATGCTGCGGACATGGCGCTTATCCGCCCGCTGCAACTGGCGCTGTCCCACGATGAGGAAATCGGCTGTGTCGGGGTGCGCCGTCTGTTGGATGTGCTGCATCTGGCACCGGTGCGTCCGTTTCTGTGTGTGGTAGGCGAGCCCACGCTGATGCAGTTTGCCGTCGGACACAAAGGCAAAGCGTCCTATCGCACATTCTGCCGCGGCCAGGAGGCGCATTCCTCACTGGCACCCCGCGCAATCAACGCGATTCATCTGGCCAGCGATTTCATCGCCGAGCTGCGCAAGAGCCAGCAACGGATCGAGCAGCAGGGCGCGCGTGACGAGGGCTACGACATTCCTTACAGCACCGTGCAAATCGGCCGTATCGATGGCGGCAAAGCGCTGAACATTGTGCCTAATCTCTGCACCATGGAGTTCGAATACCGCAACCTGCCGGGCGACCACCCTGATCTGCTGCTTGAGCAATTGCGCGAGCGTGCCGAGGTGCTGGTGCGTGAAGCGCGGCAGCTGTCGGGCGTGGCCGCCATCGAGATTGAAGTCATGAACGAATACCCGGCGCTGGAGACCCATCCCAGCGTTGAAGCAGTGCGTATGCTGCATGCGTTTGCCGAGCCCGGCACCCAGCACATCAAGGTGTCCTATGGCACCGAAGGCGGCCTGTTCGCAGGTCGACTCAACGTGCCGGTGGTGGTCTGCGGGCCAGGCTCCATCGAGCAGGCGCACAAGCCGGACGAGTTTATCGACGAGAGCCAGCTGAATGCGGGCGAGCGCTTTTTGCAGAGCCTGCTGGGGTCGTTGAAGCAGTAGAGGCTGCCGTCCGGGGGCAAATTTCAGCATCGGACGCTGCCGTTACTGCGCTTTCAGCATCCTGGACTGCGGCGTCTGCCTAGACTGGCAGTCATCCCGGAACAGGACTCGACCATGCTCAAGAATCAGTTGAAAGACCCCAGCCTGCTGGTAGACCGCGCCTACGTTGACGGGCAATGGATCAGCGCGGACGGTGGTGCAACACTGACCATCAACGACCCGGCGACCGGCGAGGCGCTGGCGCACGTTCCGGCCCTGCAAGGCGTCGAAACCCGGCGAGCCATCGAAGCGGCAGATCGTGCCTGGCCAGCCTGGCGCGCACGTCCCGCTGCCGAGCGTGCTGCACTGCTGGAGCGCTGGCATCAGGCGATGCTCGACAACGTCGACGACCTCGCGCTGATCATGACCCTTGAGCAGGGCAAGCCGCTGAACGAATCGCGCGGCGAGATCCGTTACGGTGCCAGCTTCGTCAAATGGTTCGCTGAAGAGGCGCGCCGCTCCTACGGGGAAACCATCCCCGCGCCCAGCGCAGACCGCCGTTTGATGACGCTCAAGCAGCCGGTGGGTGTCTGTGCAGCGATCACCCCGTGGAACTTCCCCAACGCCATGATCACCCGCAAGTGCGCACCAGCGCTGGCTGCCGGTTGCCCGATCATCGTCAAGCCATCGGACCTTACGCCATTGTCAGCCCTGGCGCTGGCGGTGCTGGCCGAGCGCGTGGGCATTCCTGCCGGAGTGTTCAACGTCATCACCGGCCTGCCGATTGGTATTGGCGAAGAGCTGACCGGCAACCCGGTGGTGCGCAAGATTTCCTTTACCGGCTCGACGCCGGTCGGCCGCCTGCTGATACGCCAAAGCGCCGAACACATCAAGCGCCTGAGCCTGGAACTGGGCGGCAATGCGCCTTTCATCGTGTTTGACGACGCCGATCTGGAACAGGCAGTGGCAGGCATCATGCTCAGCAAATTCCGCAACGCCGGGCAGACCTGCGTGTGTGCCAACCGGATTCTGGTGCAAAACGGTATCTACGACCGTTTCGCTACCAGGCTGGTGGAGGAAGTGAGCAAACTCAAGGTCGGCAACGGTCTGGAACAGGGCGTGACCATCGGCCCGCTGATCAACCCGGCAGCGGTCAGCAAAGTCACTCGGCACATTGACGATGCGCTGAGCCAGGGGGCGAAACTGCTGCATGGCGGCCGTCCAGAGGGCGACAGCCAGTTCGTACAGCCCACGGTACTGGGCGAAACCCATGCAGGCATGTTGCTGGCCAACGAAGAAACCTTCGGCCCGGTTGCGCCGCTGATGCGCTTCACCGACGAAGCCGAGGCGCTGGCGCTGGCCAATGCCACACCTTATGGCCTGGGTGCGTATTACTTCACGCAGGACCTGCGCCGCTCATGGCGCTTCGGCGAGGCCCTGGAGTTCGGCATGGTCGGCCTCAACACCGGCATCATTTCCATGGAAGTCGCGCCCTTCGGCGGCATCAAACAATCCGGCCTGGGCCGCGAAGGCTCCAGCTACGGACTGGATGAATACCTGGAAGTGAAGGCGTTTCATGTGGGTGGGTTGTAGCGCGCAAAACGTGCGAAGCTCTGCGTGTCCACAATCTCTCGTTTTTTGTAGGAGCGGACTTGTCCGCGAACTGCCGGAAACCGGCAGCAAAACCGATGCATACGGTGCATCAGACACAATCAAGGTGGCCTGTTTTAGGACCGCTTCGCAGCCCATCGCGGACAAGTCCGCTCCCACGCCCTCCGGGCAGAAGCTGTATTGATTCTGCCCGGGGGTGTGGGGATCGTGCGACGCTTAGCTTGTCCACAACCGCCCGTTTTTTGTAGGAGCGGACTTGTCCGCGAACTGCCGGAAACCGGCAGCAAAACCGATACATACGGTGCATCAGACACAATCAAGGTGGTCTGTTTTAGGACCGCTTCGCAGCCCATCGCGGACAAGTCCGCTCCCACGCCCTCCGGGCAGAAGCTGTGTTGATTCTGCCCCGGAGTGTTGGGATCGTGCGACGCTCCGCTTGTCCACAACCGCCCGAGACGTAGGAGCGGACTTGTCCGCGAACTGCCGGAAACCGGCAGCAAAACCGATGCATACGGTGCATCAGACACAATCAAGGTGGCCTGTTTTAGGACCGCTTCGCAGCCCATCGCGGACAAGTGCGCTCCCACGCCCTCCGGGCAGAAGCTGTGTTGATTCTGCCCCGGAGTGTTGGGATCGTGCGACGCTCCGCTTGTCCACAACCGCCCGAGACGTAGGAGCGGACTTGTCCGCGAACTGCCGGAAACCGGCAGCAAAACCGATGCATACGGTGCATCAGACACAATCAAGGTGGTCTGTTTTAGGACCGCTTCGCAGCCCATCGCGGACAAGTCCGCTCCCACGCCCTCCGGGCAGAAGCTGTATTGATTCTGCCCGGAGTGTTGGGATCGTGCGACGCTCCGCTTGTCCACAACCTCCCGTTTTTTGTAGGAGCGGACTTGTCCGCGAACTGCCGGAAACCGGCAGCAAAACCAGCTGCTTCGATGTACCAGACACAGCCGAGGTGGCCTGTTTTAGGACCGCTTCGCAGCCCATCGCGGACAAGTCCGTTCCCACGCCCTCCGGGCAGAAGCTGTGTTGATTCTGCCCCGGAGTGTTGGGATCGTGCGACGCTCCGCTTGTCCACAACCGCCCGAGACGTAGGAGCGGACTTGTCCGCGAACTGCCGGAAACCGGCAGCAAAACCGATACATACGGTGCATCAGACACAATCAAGGTGGCCTGTTTTAGGACCGCTTCGCAGCCCATCGCGGACAAGTCCGCTCCCACGCCCTTCGGGCAGAAGCTGTATTGATTCTGCCCGGGGGTGTGGGGATCGTGCGACGCTTAGCTTGTCCACAACCGCCCGAGACGTAGGAGCGGACTTGTCCGCGAACTGCCGGAAACCGGCAGCAAAACCGATGCATACGGTGCATCGGACACAATCAAGGTGGCCTGTTTTAGGACCGCTTCGCAGCCCATCGCGGACAAGTCCGTTCCCACGCCCCTGGGCAGAAACGCTGTTCTCAATACTCATCGCAGCTGAGTATTGCGACAGTTAGCAGTCAATAACCCTGCCCGCGATCCACCTGACCCAGCATCGCTTCACCCCGCTCGAAGCGGCGAATGTTGTCGAGCAGGCCGGGAAACGCGCTTTCCGGCTGGGTCATGGCAGCGACGTGCGGGGTTAGCAGGATCTTCGGGTGTTGCCAGAACGGATGGTCGGCAGGTGCTGGCTCTTGCTGCAATACATCCAGTACCGCAGCGCTCAGTTGGCCGCTGTCCAGAGCTTCAAGCAGATCCGCTTCCACCAGATGCCCGCCACGGCCCATATTGATCAGTGCAGCACCTTGAGGCAGTCGCTCGAAAAGCTGCCGATTGAGGATGCCTTCGGTTTGCCCGGTCAGCGGCAATACGCACAGCAAAATATCGCATTGCCCGAGAAACGCACCCAACCGCTCTTCACCCGCATAACACGTCACACCCTCGATCCGATGCTCGCTGCGCGCCCAGCCCGACAGCTCGAACCCGAACGGTTTGAGGCTCGACAGAATATGCTGCGCCTGCAAGCCCAACCCCATCACGCCCACTCGACGCTGTTGCGCTGGCATCAGCGGATGAGCCTTCCAGAGGCCCTCAATCTGCTGCTGCCGATAGCGCAGCATGCCCCGGTGCAGACTCAGTACCGCAAAGGAAGCGTACTGACACATTCCATGACTGATACCCGGGTCCAGCAGACGCACCACCGGCAACGATTTCGGAATGCGGCTCAGATCCAGCTGATCCACGCCCGCAGACAGGGCGAACAGCACTTTCAGGTTGGGCAGCAGTTCCTGTAGATCATCGGGCGCCAGCCAGGCCCCCAGGTAATGGATGTCGGCCGGATCACCAATGTCCGGCCACACCCGCCATTCAATGTCAGGCGCATGCTCGGCAAACAGAACTCGCCATCGTTCGGCGCGTGCGGGGTCGGCTTTGTAGAGCAGGGCGGGCATGGGCGTTTCCTGAGGATGAAAGGGGAACCCCATCATGCCGCAAGTCGGGAGCAGGATATGTTGAAACGCCGTCTTCCCGGGCGCTCGACTATCTGAAAAGCGGCGTTGCCCGGCAGATTGCATGGTGCTCGCAGGGCATGAAGGAATCTGCCGTTTGCGAGGCGAAAAACAGTCGATCTGGACATCTGAGAGGGTAAGTTCGGCGTAGATCATTTCGCTGAACGCTTAACCTGAACAGCATCGCAGCCACCCCGCCGGCTGCCAGGCCCACGACAGGTAAAACCATGAACAGCAAAGTCGACGAAACACCTCATCTGCTCCGCCAGCGCGACCAGTTCGTGCCGCGTGGCATTGTCACAGCCCATCCGCTGGTCATCGACCGGGCGCAGGGTTCTGAACTGTGGGACGTCGATGGCAAACGCTATCTGGATTTTGTCGGCGGTATCGGCGTATTGAACATCGGTCACAACCACCCGAATGTGGTCAAGGCGATTCAGGCGCAGCTGACCAAGGTTACTCACGCCTGCTTTCAGGTCGCGTCCTATCAGCCCTATGTCGATCTGGCCAAACGCCTGAGCCTGATGATCGCAGGCCAGAGCGGTATCGATCACAAGGCAGTGTTTTTTACCTCCGGTGCCGAAGCAGTCGAAAACGCGGTGAAAATCGCCCGCGCCCACACCAATCGCCCGGCGATTATCTCGTTTCGTGGCGGCTTCCACGGCCGTACGCTGCTTGGTACCACGCTGACCGGCATGAGCCAGCCGTATAAACAGAATTTCGGCCCCATGGCTCCCGAGGTGTTTCACACGCCATACCCGAACGCATATCGCGGCGTGACCACCGAAGTCGCCCTGGCGGCTCTGCATGAGCTGCTCGCCACTCAGGTTGCACCGGACCGCGTGGCGGCCATTCTGATCGAGCCGGTGCAGGGTGACGGCGGCTTCCTGACCGCACCTGTCGAATTCCTCAAGGCGTTGCGTGCACTTACCGAGCAACACGGCATCGTGCTGATCCTGGATGAAATCCAGACTGGCTTCGGCCGTACCGGCAAGTGGTTCGGTTTCGAGCATGCCGGTATTCAGCCGGATCTGGTCACTGTCGCCAAAAGCCTCGCGGGCGGGATGCCGCTGTCGGGCGTGGTCGGGCGCGCCGAGATCATGGATGCACCGCTTCCGGGCGGCCTGGGCGGCACCTACGGGGGCAATGCGCTGTCCTGCGCCGCCGCGCTGGCGGTGATCGACACCTACGAGCAGGACAATCTGCTGGCACGTGGCGAACAGCTGGGCGAACGCTTGCGCGCCGGCCTGCTCGCGCTCAAAGGCCGTTACGACTGCATCGGCGATGTGCGCGGCACAGGCTTTATGCTCGCCATGGAACTGGTCAGGAACGACGCTGCACGCAGCCCGGACGCCGATCTGAACCAGAAGATCATCGATCAGGCCCGCATCGGCGGCCTGCTGGTGATCAAGTGCGGTGTGTACCGCAACGTACTGCGCTTCCTTGCACCGCTGGTGACCACCGAGCAGCAGATCGATGAAGCGCTGAGCATTCTCGATGCTGCCTTGGCACGAGTATTGAAGTCCAGCTGAGCGCAAGCGTGGTCGCGGTCGTCGCGAGACGCTGCGACCACGAGCGCTGGAGATCATTGTTGAATGGAGACGTTGCCTGCCATGGGGCTTATTGATTACCGCGCACTGCTGATCGATTGTGATCAAGTTCTGGTGGACCGCGATTCAGGGGTCTGGGCGGCGTTGCAGTCGTTGCTGGATAACGGTCTCGACACACCGGAAAAAGATCAGGTGCTGACTGAATTCAATGACGTGGTCCGCACGTTGTATCCACGGTTTGACGAGCTGGGTTTCAGCGGTCTGCTGTGCTTTGCGCACCGGCAACTGGCCGAGCGCCTTGGCATCAAGGCCAGTTGGGAAGAGGGCATGACCTTCGCCCGCTCGGTGCCTGACTGGACAATGTTCGAAGACGCACCCGGCGCAATGCTCTACCTGCGCAAGTTCTATCGGTTGCTGGTGTACGCTGATCGGGATCTGCAGGATCGCAGCCTGCTCTGCGAACGGCTGGGGCTTGAGCCTGACAGCCTGCTGTCCCTGGCCACGCATCCGCTGGACGACCCAGGCTGGCTTGCCGGGATGGACCTGGAACCCCACGAAACCCTTCTTGTATCTCGCCCGCCCGCCTCGGCGCTGAACACCGGCGGCCTTTGCCTGATCCGCCGCAGCCGGGAACAGCATAGCCAGCCCTGCACGGCCGACCTGTGCATAAACAGCATGGCCGATCTCGTCGCTCAGCATCAGCTGTCTTTACGGCGCTGATTTTGCTAGAAGGTAGGCACCGTGAATGGCAATACAAGAGGTAGGTAATGGAAGGCTTGGTCAAACTGGATCGGATTGATATCAATATCCTGGTAGAACTCCAGAGAGACGGGCGCATGACCAACGTCAGCCTGGCCGATGCCGTCGGGCTTTCCGCGAGCCCTTGCCTGCAACGCGTCAAACGTCTTGAGTCGGCAGGTTACATTTCCAGTTACAAGGCGCACCTCAATCTGGCAAAGATCACCGAGTCGGTCACCGTATTCACGGAAATCTCTCTCAGCGATCACAAGCGTGAAGACTTTGCCAAATTCGAGGCCAACATCCGCCACGTGGACGAAGTGCTGGAATGCCACCTGATCAGCGGTGGCTACGATTACCTGGTGCGCTTCATGACCCGCAGCATTCAGCACTATCAGGAGGTGATCGAAGAACTGCTGGACAAGAATATTGGCATCTCCAAGTACTTCAGCTACATCGTCATCAAATCCCCGGTGATGAAAGACGGCGTGCCGTTGCGCAAGTTGTTGCGGCATTGAAACAGCGTAAATATATTCCACTGTGTGGATGTGGGATTCAAACCCATATCGCATCCCACAGTGGATAATCTCCTATCTTCTTGACCAGTCCTGCGCGTAGCGGGTTTGCGACGATATAGCGAGCCAGACCGAGCATGTCCTGCTCATTGCGCACAGCCTGATCGTGATAACCGGACTGCCATAGGGTATCGGGATGGGCTCTGATTTTTCCGATGGTTATCGAACTGCGTGCTTTAAGCTGTTGCATCAACATGGGCAGGTCATTCTTTTTGAGCTCAAGAAGCCAGTGAAAGTGGTCAGGCATTACGACCCAGGCAAGCGACCTGACCAGTTCCTGCTCTTCGCATCGTCTCAGCTCTCGAACCAGCAAGCGCCCGAGACGAACATCGGCGAATACAGGTTCGCGTCCTCGTGTCACTGAAGTCACCATGTATATCTGGCCTATTGCGGAATATCGGCCTGTACGCAAACGTTTTGACGCAGAGTAAACATGCATTCCCTTGCCCCTAAAATCACTTCATCGGTGAACTTTAGTGCGTGGCACGTGGATCAACTGAGTAATGCTTTACAGCATGTAATTTCAGTGATTCATTCGGTGTCTGATGATCAGTCTTCGTGGACAAGTCCACTCCCACAGGAGTGCAGGAGTGCAGGAGTGCAGGAGTGCAGGAGTGCAGGATCACAGGATCACAGGATTACAGGATTACAGGGCCACAGGGCCACAGGATCACAGGATCACAGGATCACAGGATCACAGGATCAGGATCACAGGACCACAGGATTACAGGGCCACAGGATCACAGGATCACAGGATTACAGGGCCACAGGGTCAGGATCACCGGTTGATGTGGTGGGAGCGGACTTGTCCGCGAAGAGGCCCGGCCTGCCCACCAACGGATGCCCGCTCCATCATCGCGCCTGAATACCGAGTAAATAATCTATTTCTGAATTTATGGCATAAGGCCACTATCTGGGCGGCACGTTGGCCGGGCTTTTGCTCGTCCAGACCTGAAAACCGACAGGGCCCCTGTCGCCATGGATTTCAAAAGGATGTGTTCGATGCCCGCAGCCCCCCGTTTCCTCGACCATTACCGCAAAGCCGACCGGATTATGCTGGGCCTGATCTGGCTGTTGTTCATCTATGCGCTCGGGTTGGCATTCTGGTTCGATACGTTTACCCAGGCAGTCGTGGTCGGCGGCGGCACCGCTGTGGTGCTGACCGGCCTGTATCGCGCCGTTGGTGGCACCCGATTGATGCGCTGCTGCGTAGGCGTGGGCCTGATGGTCATGGCCGCGCTGCACATCAACCAGGCACATGGGCTGATTGAAATACACTTCGGCATCTTTGTGTTTCTGGCAGTACTGACCTTCTACCGCGACTGGCTGCCGATCCTGGTCGCCGCCGTCACCATTGCCATCCACCATGTCGGCTTCCACGCTCTGCAGCATGCCGGCTTTCCGGTGTACGTCATGCACCATGGCGGTGGCTGGAGCATGGTGATCGTGCATGCGGTGTATGTGGTGGTCGAAAGCGCCATTCTGGTCTACCTGGCGGTGCAGAATCAGGCCGAGGCGGTCGAGAATCAGGACATGCTCGATCGCATGCTGGCCACCACCAACCAGTTTTCCCCTGATAGTCAGACCAGCGAGCGGTCGGGTAAACGCGTGCCGCTGGCGCTGCGTTTCGAACAGTTTCTGGCGCAGATCACCGGCCTTGTCGACGGCGTGGTGCGCGACACCCGCGGGCTGGGGGAACTGGGCCATGACCTCGCCAAGGCCAGCGGTACGCTGGAAACCGGCGCGCAACATCAGCTCAGCGAGATTGCCCGCATGACCGGCGCGATGCAGCGCATGGGCGATGCCATGAACGATATCTCCAGCCACGTCGCCCAAGCCGTGCAGCGCGCCGGTGACGCCAGCGATCAGGTGGCGCATGGGCGGGACAGCGTCGACCGCGCACAGAGCGAAATCACCCAGCTTGCAGCGCGCATCAACACCACCGATGAAACCGTGCAGGCGCTCGCCAACCAGTCAGAACAGATCGGCAAGGTGCTGGACGTGATCGGCAGCATCGCCGAGCAGACCAACCTGCTGGCGCTCAACGCAGCGATTGAAGCCGCCAGGGCCGGAGAGCAGGGCCGGGGCTTTGCGGTGGTGGCCGACGAAGTGCGCAACCTCGCGCAGCGCACAGCGTCGTCGACCAAGGAAATCCAGACCATTATCGAAGACCTGCAAAGGGGCAGCCGTCAGGCGGCTACGGCCATGAACGACAGCCTGCAAGGCGTCGGGCGTTGTGTGGAAAATAGCCAGCGGGCGTCGGAATCCCTGCGTGCGGTGGGCGAAGGCATCGGGCATATCACCCAGCTCAACGGCCTGATTGCCACGACCACGGAACAACAGTCCACCGTCAGCCGTGAAATTGCCGATCAACTACGCTCGGTGCAGACCATCGCCGAGCACACCGCTGCCAATATCGGCGTACTGGCGACCAGCAGCCAGAGCCTTTCGCCGCTGGCCATACGCCTGGAGGCGCTGGGCCAGAGTTTCCATAATTAGCCTTCCAGTACAGGCTCAGGCAAACACCAGCCCGGACGAACGCAGCAGCTCCTGAGTGTAGGCCTGCTGCGGTGCAGCGAAGATCGCACGCGACGGGCCTTGCTCGACGACTTTACCGTCCTTGATCACGATCAGGTCATGGGCCAGCGCGTGAACCACGGCCAGGTCATGGCTGATGAACAGGTACGTCAGATCATGACGAATCTGCAGGTCGCGCAACAGTGCGACGATCTGTTTTTGCACCGTACGGTCGAGCGCTGAAGTCGGCTCGTCGAGCAGGATCAGATCCGGTTCAAGCACCAGCGCCCGGGCGATGGAAATACGCTGGCGTTGACCTCCGGAAAACTCGTGGGGGTAACGGTGCCGCGTCGCAGGGTCCAGCCCGACCTCCTGCAAGACGCGAATGACTGTCTGCTCGCGTTCTTTCGGCGTACCAATGTCATGCGTCACCAGTCCCTCGGCAATGATCTGCTCCACGGTCATGCGCGGGCTGAGGCTGCCGAACGGGTCCTGAAAGACCACCTGCAACTGGCGACGCAACGGGCGCATCAGGTGCTGACTGTGCAGGCTCAGCTCCTTGGTGCCGAAACGGATGCTGCCCTCTGAATCGACAAGACGCAAAATCGCCTGGCCCAGGGTAGATTTACCCGAGCCCGACTCGCCGACAATCCCGAGCGTCTTGCCCTTGAGCAGCTCGAAACTCACCCCGTCCACCGCCTTTACATACTGCGGCTCGCGCTTGAACCAGGCTTTGCCCAGCGGGAACCAGACTTTCAGGTCCTGAACCGACAGCAGCGTGTTGCTGTGCGTGGAGGGCACCGGCTCGCCATCCGGCTCCGCGTTGATCAGCAAGCGGCTGTAAGGGTGCTGCGGGCTGTCGAACAGCGTCTGGCAGTCGGCCTGTTCAACGATTTCGCCCTCGCGCATCACGCAGACCCGCTGTGCAATGCGCCGCACCAGATTGAGGTCATGACTGATTAGCAGCAGCGACATGTTCAGCCGCTGTTGCAGGGACTTGAGCAACGCCAGAATCTTCACCTGCACAGTCACGTCCAGCGCTGTGGTCGGTTCGTCGGCAATCAGCAAGTCAGGCTCGTTGGCCAGCGCCATGGCGATCATGATGCGCTGACGCTGACCGCCCGACAGTTGATGCGGATACGCCTTGAGGCGTGACAACGGATCGCGGATGCCGACCAGTTCCAGCAGCTCCAGCGTCCTGCTCAACGCAGCCTTGCCTTTCAGGCCCTTGTGGGTCATGAGAATTTCGCCAATCTGTTTTTCAACCGTGTGCAACGGGTTCAGCGAACTCATGGGTTCCTGAAAAATCATCGCCACGCGATTGCCACGCAGGCTGCGTAATTGCTTGTCGCTGGCGTGAACCAGGTCGAGCCCGTCATAACGAATCGAGCCCTGGGTGCTGACGGTTTTGGCGGGCAGCAGGCGCAGAATCGAATGCGCGGTGACCGACTTGCCAGAGCCGGATTCACCCACCAGCGCCAGGCATTCGCCACGGCGGATGTCGAGGCTGACGCCATGCACCACTTCGTGGCCTTTGAAGGCGACCCGCAGGTCGCGAATTTCAATCAGGTTGTCTTGCATGTCAGCTCCGAGGATCGAATGCGTCGCGGCAGGCTTCACCGATGAACACCAGCAGAGAAAGAATCAGGGCCAGCGCCACGAATGCAGTCAGCCCCAGCCACGGTGCCTGCAGATTGCGCTTGGCCTCACCGATCAGTTCGCCCAGCGAAGCACTACCTGCCGGCATGCCGAAGCCGAGAAAATCCAGCGCAGTCAGGGTGGCGATGGCACCGGTGATGATGAACGGCAGGTAAGTCAGGGTGCTGGTCATCGCGTTGGGCAGAATGTGCCGCCACATCAGCGCGGCATCGGTCAGGCCCAGCGCGCGGGCGGCTTTCACGTACTCCAGATTGCGCCCGCGCAAAAATTCGGCACGCACCACATCCACCAGCGACAACCAGGAGAACAACGCCATGATCCCCAGCAACCACCAGAAATTCGGTGATACGAAGCCGGACAGGATGATCAGCAGATACAGCACCGGCAACCCCGACCAGATCTCCTGAATACGCTGACCGATCAGGTCGGTCATGCCGCCGTAGTAACCCTGAATCGCCCCGGCGCAGACCCCGATCACCGTGCTGATCGCGGTCAACAGCAGCGCGAACATAATGGAAATCCGCGCGCCGAACAGCACCCGCGCCAGCACGTCACGGGCTTGCTCGTCGGTACCCAGCCAGTTGGTGCCATCGGGCGGGCTGGGCGATGGCGCGTCCAGATCGTAGTTGATGGTGTCGTGGCTGAACGGGATCGGCGCGAAGAGCATCCAGCCGTTTTTCGCGGCGATCAGCTTGCGCACGTACTCGCTGGAGTAATCCGGTTCGAAGGGCAGCTCGCCGCCGAAATCGGTTTCCATGTAGGTGTGCAACACCGGGTAATACAGTTGCCCGTCGTAGCGGATCAGCAACGGCTTGTCGTTGGCGATGAGCTCGCCGCACAGGCATATCAGCATCAGGCCGATGAAGATCCACAGCGACCACCAGCCACGCCGGTTGGCCCTGAACAGGTCGAAACGTCGCCGGGTCTGGGGAGAAAACTCGAACATCAGGCGCTCCTCGCGGAAAAATCGATGCGCGGGTCGACCAGCGTGTAACACAGGTCGCCTATCAGTTTGATCAGCAGGCCGAACAGCGTGAACAGGAACAACGTGCCGAACACCACGGGGTAGTCCCGAGAGACCGCTGCCTCATAACTCATGCGCCCCAGCCCATCGAGGCCGAAGATGGTTTCGATCAGCAGCGAGCCGGCAAAGAACACCTCGATCAAGGCCTGCGGAATGCCGGCGATCACCAGCAGCATGGCGTTGCGAAACACATGGCCGTAGAGCACGCGATGCTCGGTCAGGCCCTTGGCGCGCGCAGTGACCACGTACTGACGGCTGATCTCGTTGAGGAAGCTGTTCTTGGTGAGGATGGTCAGCGTGGCGAAGCCGCCGATCACCAGCGAACTGACCGGCAACACCAGGTGCCACAGATAGTCCTTGATCTTGCCCCAGGTACCCAGGCTATCGAAGTTCTCCGAGAACAAACCCTGCGCCGGAAACCAGCTCAGATAACTGCCTCCGGCGAATACCACGATGAGCAGGATGGCGAACAGAAACGCGGGCGTGGCGTAGCCGATGATCACCAGCGTGCTGCTCCAGACATCAAATGCACTGCCATGCCGCACCGCCTTGCGAATGCCCAGCGGGATGGAAATCAGGTATGTGATCAACGTCGCCCAGAGCCCGAGCGACAGCGACACCGGAAGCTTCTGCGCAATCAGTTCGGTGACCGGCGCACCGCGGAAGAAGCTGGTGCCGAAATCCAGCTGTGCGTAGTTCTTGAGCATCAGCCACAGCCGCTCGTGCATCGGTTTGTCGAAACCGTAATGCTCTTTGATCTGCTCGATCAGCGCCGGGTCCAGCCCGCGTGTGCTGCGGCTGGTGGTGCCGGTTGCAGCCACTTCACCACCACCGCCGCCGACACCGTTGGGGCTGAAGCCCTGGATACGGGCGATGGCCTGTTCGACCGGGCCACCGGGGGCCGCCTGTACGATCAGGAAATTGACAATCAGAATGGCCAGCAGCGTGGGGATGATCAGCAGCAGGCGTCGAATCACATAAGCCAGCATCTCAATACTCCTTGGCAGCGGCGGGCTTGCCGGTCAGTGCAGCGGCCTGATCGTTGGTCAACGGAGTCGGGCTGATCTGCCACCAGGTTTCCAGGCCGACGTCGTAGACCGGGGCCACATCAGGCATGCCAAAACGGTTGGCGAACACCAGCGGCGTGCCCTTGGAGTAGTAGTTGGGGATCATGTAGTAGCCCCATTGCAGAACCCGATCCAGCGCCCGTGCGTAGAGCACCATGTCATTGCGCGTGTGGGCGCTCACCAGCCCGTCGATCAGCGTGTCCACTGCAGGGTTACGCAACACCATGGCGTTGGAACTGCCCGATTCCGTGGCGCTTTGCGAGCCGTACAGGTTGTACAGCTCACGGCCTGGGGAAATGATCGGATTGCCGCTTTTGGGCAGGGTCACCACGATCATGTCGTAGTCCCGGGCATTGAGCCGGTTGATGTACTGCGCCGAATCGATACGCAGGAAATCCAGAGTGATACCGATCTGCGCCAGGGTGCGCTTGAACGGCAGAATCAGGCGATCGAAACCGCCCTGACCATCGAGAAAGCTGAACACCATCGGCTCGCCCGCCGCGTTGACCAACTTGTTGTCTTTCGGGTGCCAGCCCGCTTCGGCCAGCAGCTTGAGGGCCTGCAACTGTTTGTCGCGGATGTAGCCGCTGCCGTCGGTCTTCGGCGGCTGATACACCTTGCTGAACACCTCATCCGGCACCTGGCCGCGCAAGGGCTCGAGAATCTTCAGCTCGTCCGGAGTGGGCAGCTCGGTGGCGGCCATGTCGCTTTTCGGAAAGTAACTCTGCTCGCGCACGTAGAAATTGCGCATGACCCGTCGGTTGATCCAGTCGAAATCCCACAGCAGCGACAGCGCTTCACGGACGCGGCGGTCCTTGAAGATCGGGTTGTCCAGGTTGAACACGAAACCCTGCGCGGCGACCGGACGCTGGCGAGCGAGGATGCGCTTTTGCAGACGCCCGTCGTCGATCGCCGGGCCGCTGTAGCCGACCACGAAGCCGGACGAGGAGTACTCGCGGTTGTAGTCGAATGCCCCGGCCTGCAGCAGTTGCCGGGCGATTTCCGTGTCGCCGTAAAAGTTCACGGTCAGGGTGTCGAAGTTGTACAGGCCGCGGCTGACCGGGAGGTCCTTGCCCCACCAGTCCTTGACCCGCTCGAAGACCACGCTGCGCCCTGCATCGACCTTGGCGACCCGGTAAGGGCCGTTGCCCAGCGGTGGCTCGAAGCCGCCGCCGTTGGCGAAGTCGCGGGTCTTCCACCAGTGCTCGGGCAGGATGTGCAGGCTGGCAATGTCCAGCGCCAGCGTACGATTGAGGTTGTTCTTGAAATCGAAGCGAATCTGCAACGGTCCTTCGATGGTGACGTTCTTGACGTCGGCAAACATGGGGCGATAGCTGAAGCTGGCCTTGGTGGTCATCAGCTCGAAGGTGTAGCGCACGTCTTCTGCGGTGACGGGCTTGCCGTCTTCGAAGCGTGCCTTGGGATTGAGGAAAAAACGGATCCACAGACCGTCGGGGTCCATCTCCATCTTTTCAGCGATCAGGCCATAAACGGTGTACGGCTCATCCAGCGAGCGATAGGCCAAGGGTGAGTACACCCAGGTATCGACCTGCACCACATTGATGCCCTGATCGACGTAAGGGTTGAGGTAATTGAACTGGCCGATTTCTTCCGCTGAACGGGTCAGCGAACCGCCTTTTGGGGCGTTCGGGTTGACGTAATCGAAGTGCTGGAAGCCAGCCGGGTATTTCGGCGCCTCGCCATAGACGGTCAAGGCGTGGGTCGGCGCAGCCTGCGCGACCTGCCAGCCACTGCACAGCGCAACGCCCATAAGCAGGCGCTGCAGGAATCGGTTAAGACGCGACATGGTAGGGCTTTCCTCGTACGCACTGAATGATCGAACACTGCGAAAAAGCCCCCGGCCGGGGAAGGTGGATGAAACCTGGGCCGGAGGGGGCGAGCTCGCAATCTGATGTGGCCCACGGAGCGTGTATGGGCCACATCGTCACACTCAGAAGTGGTAAGTCGCGCGGGCGAACAGGGTGCGGCCCAGCGGGTCGGCGTAACGAGGATCGTAGCCGGACTGGAAGTTGTAGGCCTGGTTGGAGAACGGCGGGTTGCGGTCGAACATGTTGCGTACCCCGGCATCGATATCCAGCACCTTGTCGAAGGTATGACCCACCGACATGTCCCACAGCGCATACGACGCGACCCGTGCATTGGTGGTGCGGTCATAGTCGTTGTAGCCGCTGGTGAAGCGGTTGGTGATGGACGCGCGGGTATCACCCAGTGCCCAGGTGCCGGTCAGGACGTGTTTCCAGCGCGAGATCACGCCGTCGCCCTGGAAGTCGCCGACCTTGTCGGTGTACGGGCCGTCGATGATGTTCTGGAAGTCATAACGGGTCACATAGGTACCTGTCATGCCCAGACCGAACTGACCATAAGGTGTGTTCGGAAAGCGGTAGTCGAGCGTTACGTCAACGCCGCTGGTCTTGACGATACCCAGGTTGGCGTTGCCGGTGACGATGTTGGCAATCGAACCGTCAGCGGCACGCACGTAGCGGTCAGCGTAGGTGTTCGGGTCATCGAAAACAGTCGACTCGGGGAACGCCTGGATCTGATTGGAAATGTGAATCCACCAGAAGTCCAGGCCCATCGACAGATTGTTGACCGGCTGATAAACGAAGCCGAGGGTCATGTTGCGGGCTTTTTCCGGGGCCAGCTCGGTGTTGCCTCCACCGTTGTTGAGGAACTGCTGCTGGCAATCGCGACCGGCGTTACCACCCGGCTGAACGACGCCACCGGCACACAGGACCGGGTCGTTGTAATAGCCCTGAGTGAAGGTCGTGCTACGCGGGGCATACAGTTCATAGAGCGACGGTGCGCGGAAGCCTTCACTGTAGGCACCACGGACTACCAGTTGCTTGAACGGCTGATAACGGAACGAGTATTTCGGGTTGGTGGTGCTGCCGAAGTCGCTGTATTTGTCGTGACGAACGGCGGCAGTCAGCTCAAGGCTGTCCAGCACCGGAACGTTCAGTTCGGCGTATTGCGCCTTGACGCTCCTGTCGCCTTCGACGCTGCCTGCGGCATCTGCGCCCAGGCTGCTGATGTCGTTGACGTAGGCTTCGTACTCCTGATGCATTTTCTCCTTGCGGTATTCGCCGCCCAGCGCCAGACCCGCAGGGCCTGCACCGAACCAGTCACCGATTTCCCGGCTGATACGCGCATCAAGCCCGGCTACCCTGCCCACGGCGCTGGAGTATTGGCCGTGATATTCGCTGGCATCGATCAGCGCCTGACCGGCGGTGGTTTGCGGGCCGAACGGGTTAAGGGTGCCATTGGCCAGGCCATTGAGCATTGCAGCGTCACTGACATACCCGTTGGTGAGCGATGACAGGACTTTGTTCTGGTTGTAGGAGGCCCCGACGTTGTAGTCCCAGCCGCCCACCAGACCGTCGAAATTCAGCAGAAAACGCTGGCTGGTGTTCTGGTCACTGGACCCGCGTGGCCCGGCGGCCGTTTCTCGCCAGGCAGTGTTGATGGGTTGGGTCGGGTCGAGGGTGAAGTCGGTCGGTGCCGGAGTAATGCCGTTGCCTGGATAAAAAGGCGACGATGAGTCCAGAGACAGGCCGGTGAGGGGCGCTGGTCCGATATCGGTATGGTTGTTGTTACGAGCCCAGAAGTATTCGAGGCTGACGTTATGGTCGTCTGCCAGCTTGCCGGTGGCCTTGCCGAAAAACGAGGTCTTTTCGGTCTGCGGAATCAGGTCGATGTATTCGCGAGTACTGAACCGGCAGATGCCGTTGCTGGCGATCAGGTTAGGACCGCCGCAGTTTCTGCCCAGCGGGTTGGCCGAGTTGTCACCCTGGAAGTAATTGCCGGGATAAGCCGTACCGGAGGTCTGATTGAGCCCGCGTCCTGGCACGTAATCCCTGGCAAACGAACGGTCGTTGGCGTCCAGGTTTTGCTGCTTGTTGTAGTTGAAGACGCCCATGACGTTGAAGCGGTCTTGCTCCAGATCGCCAAAGCCCCAACTGGCGCTCATGTCTTTGGTGGCACCGCCACCACTGGCAGTTGGCGTCTCGCCGCCCAGGGTCAGGCTGCCGTCGGTCAGGGATTTTTTGGTGATGAAGTTGATTACACCGCCGATGGCGTCGGTGCCATACAGCGCCGAGGCACCGTCACGCAGCACTTCCACGCGGTCGATGGCCGCGAACGGGATCATGTTCAGGTCGATGGCGCTGCCGTTGGGCGTACCCACACCGGACAACGCATTGTTGGCCAGACGACGGCCGTTGAGCAGCACCAGCGTCTTGTTCGCACCAATGCCGCGCATGTCCGCGAAGGATGCGCCTCCCGTTCCGGCTCCGACCGAGCCTGCGCTGTTGTTGATCGACTGGCTGCCGGTGATGCGCTGGACCATTTCCTGGGTAGTGGTCACGCCCTGTTTCTTCAGGTCGTCGGCGCGCAGGATGGTGATCGGCACGGCAGTTTCGGCGTCGACCCGGCGGATCGCCGAACCGGTCACTTCAACACGTTGCAGCTGGGTCGTGGCAGGCACAACCGCTGCGCTTGTGGACACGGCAGAACCGCTCGTGTCCGCATCGACGGCGTCTGCCGCCTGAGCACCGCTCATGCCCATGGCCAATGCACAGAGCAAGGCACGTGGATGACGCCGGACCGCGAGGGCCAGTGGTTTGAGGGTGCAACCGGGAAGATTCATCAGCATGGTTAGTTCCGACTTGGTCCAGACGTTATTGAAATGGCCTTGTGAGCCCTCTGTTCCCGACGCGGTTGTGCCGAGCGGGAGTTCCACTTCTTCTTTTTCCAGCAAGCAGCTCCCCCTCCAGAGGCTTTTCAGCCCACGGACAACCGCATTTACGGGGGGCAGGTCAGACGGCTTCGCGCGGCGAAGCCGGCAAATCACCTGAGGGTCATTTCGCTGTCATGACGGATATCTTCGTAATGCCGGAGCGTTCGATGGACGCCATGGCCTTGGCCACCTGGCCATAATTCACGGCGGTATCGGCCTGCAACTGGACGCGGATCTCCGGGTCCTTGGCCTTTTCGTCCTGCAGGCTTTTTTCCAGCAGTTCCGGGGCAATTTCCGATTTGGCGAGGTAGAACTTGCCGTCCTGATCGACGCTGACCACCACCGGGTTTTTCTTCTCGGCGGGCGCGACCGCATCGGTCTTGGGCAGGTTGACCTTGATCGCATTGGTCATCAGCGGGGTGGTGACGATAAACACCACCAGCAGTACGAGCATCACGTCCACCAATGGCGTGACGTTCATTTCGCTGAGCACTTCATCGCTGTCTTGAGTGGAGAACGACATTAGCTGGCCTCCCGAACGGCATGGCCATTCTTGCTGGCGATGGGCTGACGGGTTACCGCGAAGGCGCTGCGCTGGGCGAGGGCGTCAAAGTCGTGGGCGAAGTCATCCATGTCGGCCACGGCGAGCTTGAGTCGGCGCAGGAAGAAGTTGTAGATCAGCACCGCAGGCACCGCGACCGCGATACCGACACCGGTGGCGACCAGCGCGTGGCCGATGGGACCGGCGACCGCTTCAAGACTCGCCGAGCCGGTCACGCCAATGCTTTGCAGCGCCTCCATGATCCCCCAGACCGTACCGAACAGGCCGATGAAGGGCGCGGTGCTGCCGATACTGGCGAGAATGGCCTGGCCGCTTTCCAGCGCGCGACGCTCTTTTTGTATCTGCTGGCGCAAGTTGCGCTCCAGACGGTCCGAGCGGTTGATGGTGTGAGCCAGTTGCTGCGTGGTACGCGGCGATTCGTCGACCGCCATTGCTTCGAAACCGCTGTTGGCGATACGCGCCAGCGCACCGGGGTATTGCGCAGAGTGCTCGGCAGCGGTCAGCAGGTCTGGCGCACTCCAGAACGCCTTGGTGAATTGCTTGTTCTGGGATTTCTGCCGGACGTACTGTGCCGACTTGATCAGCAACAATGCCCAACTCAGTACGGAAAAAAGAATCAGTGCCCAGAGCACAGCCGGGACGATCATGGAAGAGAGCGATGCGTTCATGGTTTAAACCTCACCAGCTTTGATAATTGAATGTTCGGTTGTCATGTGCCGGGTCATTCCGGCAACTTGAAGTCGATGGTCTGCGTCGCGAAGCCTTCTATCGGCGTGTCACCGCGTTTGGCCGGTATGAACTTCCAGTTGCGCACAGCCTCCACGGCCGCTTCGTCCAATACCGGTTTGCCGCTGGATTTGGTCACCTCGACTGCGCCAGCGCGGCCGTTGGGCAGCACCTTGATGCGCAGAATCACGCGACCTTCCCAACTGCGGCGCAAGGCCAGCCCCGGATACTCCGGCGGCGGATTACCCAGGCTGGCGAGCCCGGATACAGCGGCGCTTTCCTTGACCGGAGCCGGCGGCGCAGCAGGTGCGGCTGGCGCGGGCGCAGGTGTCGGCGGCGCAGGCGGACTGGGTGCGGCAGCGGGCGTTGGCGCAGGAGGCGTCGGCTTTTTCACCGGCTCGACTTTCTTGACCGGCTTGGGCTTCTCGACCTTTGGCTTCTCCACGGGCTTGGGTGGCGGCTCGACCGCGTCAGGGTCCTCGACCGGCTGTTCCGGTTCAGGTGGCGGCGGCGGGGTGGCGGAGGTGGGGGCTCGGGTGGCGGCGGTTCCGGTGTGGGCGGCGTCGGGCTGGTCAGTTCAATGGTCATTTCCGGAACTTGTGGTGCAACTTCCGGCACCGCTGGCTGGGCAGTTTGCATGGTCCACCAGATCACACCGTGAATAAGTACCGACGCAGCAATCAATACCATTACTTGCGGCTTGTTGAGGCCGCCCGGGCGTGATGTATTGGCGCTGAAAGGAATGCCCTGCCACGCCGTCGAAGTGTCATCGGGCGAGGGTAAGGGAACCGCTTTCATTATTACCGCATCCTTCATTAACGCTCCCTCGGGTAGTTAAAGGGCAATAAGAATCCGTTCGAATATCGTGTGAATATTCGATGGATGGATACCTGCATACGGGTGATAGGCAGGGCATCGCGGTGTCTGCATGCACGGCAGGCTTAAACAGGAAAACCGGATTACATCAGGGCGCTGGCATTGCTCATCCTTGGCTTCTTATTGTCATGTACGCGAACGTACAACTCTGTTCCCGAAGGCTTACATTGCAACCGCTGTGCCAGAAAGCCCACGCGGGAACCCTTGTTCCAGAGCGGGTGTCGCATTCATGTAACTATTTATCGAATCCCGATTTCAGAAACTTGAAAAACCCTCGAACACCTGAAACGTCGTACAAAACAATAGGCAAATAAAGACCCTCTGCTACGTCAGACGCGTTCGAAAAATGTGACCAATAAGTCACTTTGCAGGATGCACCAATACTGTGTAACAAGGATCAAATTGGTGCGTTATTTGATCAGGTGTTCATAACAGGGTGCTCCGTCCGGGCTCGGGTTAATACACGGTTTCATCACAACAGAAATAAAGGTCATGGCCCGCAGGGTGGCCAAATGGAATGCCTGAAAATAAAAAAGGGCTGCCGCTCTTTATATGTGAGTTAGCCGCTAATGAAAAAGACGACAATTACGCTTGTTGCGCGCACCGTTTCGCAAGGCACTGATTAATCGTCAGAACCTGCAAAAGCACGCTCAAAATGACTTACGTCCAGACGTGCAGAGTCGTCGAAAAACAACACGCATATCGGGATAAAACGAAAACGACCGGGCAGGCGTCGCCTGAGGCAGGTGATGCCCAAGGGATAAACGGCCAGCGTAACGTTGGTCTGACACAAGACTGATAGGGCACGGCTAGATTCCTTTCCTGGCGAGTGGCGAGACTTGTGGTCTGCCCCTGCACTGTTTGTGGACGCTCTGGCGTCCGTTGACTGCACTTTGGTGCGTGTAGGCACCCCTTGAATGCAGCGTGCACCATGGGTTTATGGCACGGGTGTTCCACTTGAAAGAACTGTGCCAATTTGTGTCTTTTTGTATCTGGAGGGGTACATATTCTTCAACTGCGAGCTGCGAGTGGCGAGCTGCAAGACAGAAGCGTTGGCGGGAAAGTAAGAAGAGGCAGGAAGCCGCCCGCTGCGAGGGCGGCTTGAAACGCTGTGCAGCCGATCAGAATTACCAGAACGCAGCAGGCGCGCTGAGCGCCTTGCTGAACACCTCTATGGCGCGTTCGACATCTGCCTGCGTGGTGTAGCGGCCAAGGCTGACGCGCACGCTGGCCAGCGCTTTGGCGGAGTCCATGCCCAGAGCAAGCAGCACATGCGAGGGCGCATTGCTGGCCGAATTGCACGCGGACGTCGAGGACAAAGCCAGGCTGTGGGACAACTGCGAGCTGGTGAAGCCACTGCGGGTAATGCACAGGTTCAAAGTGTGCGGGATGCGTTGTTGCGGACAGCCATTGAGTTGTACGTCCGGCAGGGCAAGCAGGCCTTCGCGCAAATGACAGCTCAATTCGTTGATACGACGGTTCTCGGCATCTGCCTGACTGATCGCCAACGCAAAGGCTGTTCCCATGCCGACGATCTGATGGGTGGCCAATGTGCCCGAACGAAAACCGCCTTCATGTCCGCCACCGTGTATCTGTGCCTGCAACAGCGAATGTGCACGCGGGCCGACATACAGTGCGCCGATGCCTTTTGGGCCGTACGCCTTGTGTGCCGAGAACGACATCAGATCGACAGCGAGGCTCGCCAGATCAACCTTCACCTTGCCCACTGCCTGCGCAGCGTCCACATGAAACAGCGCACCGTGCTCGCGCACCAGGGCGCCAATGCTGGCGATATCAGTCAGCGTGCCCAGTTCGTTGTTCACCAGCATCAGCGACACCAGCAGCGTGTCTTCGCGCAACGCAGCCTGTACCGCGTGAGGCTGGATAAGGCCTTGAGCGTCGGGCTTCAGCCAAGTGACGGGAAAGCCCTGGCGCTCCAGAGTGCTGACGGTGTCGAGCACGGCCTTGTGTTCCAGCACGCTGGTGATGATGTGCCGACGTTGTGCGCTGGCATCATGGGCGATGCCCTTGATCGCCAGGTTGTTGGACTCGGTAGCGCCGGAGGTCCAGACAATGGTCTCGACAGGCGCACCCACCGCATCGGCCACCTGCGCGCGCGCCTGTTCAACGGCCTGCCGCGCCACCTGCCCATAACCGTGCCCGCTGGATGCCGGATTACCGAAATGACCTTCGCGCCCCATACAGGCAACCATGGCTTCGATGACCTGCTCGTCGACAGGCGTGGTGGCGGCGTAATCCAGATAGAGCGCAGAGGTGGTCATGGGCAATTCGCTTTGTAATCGAGTCAAAATCAAGGTCTGGCATTACCAGACCGACTGCCTGAAAGATTACTGATCCACGTGCGAAATTTTATTGATATTTGCTCGGGAATGAGCGCCCAAAGCGAAAAATTATTCGATCAGGATTGAATTTCTACGAATAAAACTTCTAGGATGCCGCTTGAGGCGCAGAATCACAGCTGGATACCCATCGCTCCTCACGCTCCGCGCGGGAATGCAAGGTGCTGCACCGTTGGGTGACGCAGAGCGTCACGAAATGCATGCCAACGCGGAGCATTGGCACGATAGTTACCGCAGTCAGACACCTATCGTCCTCAGGGCCACCAAAACAGGAAACCACCAATGGACAAGTTCGACCGGGCAATCCTCGACATCCTGCAAACCGACTGCACCCGCTCTGTCGCAGACATCGCCGAGCGCATTGGCCTGGGCAGCACGGCGTGCTGGCGGCGTATTCAGAAGCTGGAAGAAGCCGGCATCATCGACCGCCGTGTCGCGTTGCTCAATCCGCAACGGCTCAACGTATCGGTCAGCGTGTTCGCCGCGATCCGCACCAACCAGCACAACGCCGCCTGGCTCGAACAATTCCACGCCGCCGTCGGTGAACTGCCTGAAGTGGTGGAGTGCTATCGCATGGCGGGCGACACCGACTACATGCTGCGCATCGTCGTGGCCGACATCGCAGGGTACGACGCCGTCTACAAACAGCTGATCAGCATTCCGGGCATCAGCGACGTCAGCTCAAGCTTTGCAATGGAACAGATCAAGTTCACCACCGGCCTGCCCCTGCAATATGCGTCATTTGGCGGTTAAGGCCGCCACGCCTGTCGATTGAATCGAACCCTCAGCGCAATGCCACGTCCACTTTCTTTGGCAAACGAAAAAGGTGGCTGACATGACAACCGATCACATCCTGACAAGCAGCGTGCCCAAAGAAGACCCCGCCAGTCCGGAACTCGGCCAATACGACCGGGAAGCCGACCCGGTCCTCGCCATGAACTCGAATAAACCCGGCGTCGGTTCGGCAACAGGCGATGAAGTGAAAAAGCGTACCGAAAATGATGAGGCTTACGAAGACGACGAGCCGGAAGTCTATTCGGACGACCCCGATATCGTGGCGGATGAAGGCGGCGGTGTTTCACCGGGTTAAGGCCGGGTGAAGCAAGTAAACCCCGATATCGACGTGGTGTAACAGCTCAAACGCGCTCACGAAGAAGACGTTGAGCTGCTCACACAGGCGGGAATGCTGAACCCGATCACTCAGGGACGAGAGGCAATCTCGTCCAGATGGTTCAGCAAGTCCAGCGGGTCCTCATAAACCCTCAAGGCACCTGCCCGCTCAAGCTCGCCAATGTCATAACCGCCCGAGAGCAGCCCCACGCCGGTTGCCTTGCAACGACGTGCCGCCAGCATGTCCCAGATCGCATCGCCGATCACCAGGCACTCATCAATCGGAGCGCTTATCTTCTGCGCAGCCGCCAGGAACAGGTCCGGATCAGGCTTGCCATATCTCACGTCATCGCGCGTAACAATGTTGATCTTGTCGATGTCCAGCTTCAGGGCTTTCAGGTTGATCGTCGCCGTATCAATCCCGCCGCTGGTAGCGATGCACCACTTGAGGCCTTCTTTATCGAGCGTCTCAAGCAACTCGACCGCACCAGGCAGCGCGATGATCTGCCCCTGAAGCCGCTCATATGCCTGGGCATGTCTTTCGCTAAGCCGTTCGGCTTGTTCTTCGCTGATGTTCAAGCCGGTTTCACGCGACAACGACTTCAACATCAGCCCGCCGCTCATGCCGATCTTGCGGTGAATACGCCACATCGCAAGCGGGATGCCTTCGGCATCTAGCGCCTCTTTCCAGGCGGCGACGTTTTGATAGACGCTGTCGGTCAGCGTACCGTCCAGGTCGAAGATGAAGGAAGTCTGGGGTCTCATAGGGTTACTCTTTTTGAATGCGGATTGACCATCTGACGAGGTCCGGAGCGCTGTGGTCGACACCTGTTCGGCGGTATCGGAATGTGGCGTTCATCAATGAAGCGAGGGCTGTACCGGGGCTTCGAATACGGTATTGCCAGATGGAGGGAAAGGACTGGTTTTTTGAGGTCACACACTTTCGAGTGTACGCGGGAGTGGCGGTTCGATCTTTCGCGCGGCGGGCAGTCTGGTAGCAGAAAAACCTGATGGCTTTTCAGCGGCGCTGAGGACGCTCCAGCCGCGTTAACGCTATACGTAACCCTTCACCAGCGCCTACCCGCGCCGCCTCATCATGGATAACCGGGTTAAAACAATCATCGACAGAACGCCCGCACGCACGCTGCTTTTTACAATTCGTTTAATTACGTTAGCCAACAGGCGGCTTAAACTCGTGCGTTTGCCGTGCAAGGGAAGCAAACGATGAGCATCAACCAGTTGCGTAAAGATGTAGAAGAACACTTTCAGCGGTTTGAGCGGGTGCCTTTCAAAGAGGCTTGGCGTCGGCGTGATGCCCGTATCTGTCTGATCTGGATGGCTGCGTTAATATTGGCATTTTCAGGGGCACTGATATTTTTACCTGCGCCTACCCTGACTGACTACGTTCCCCGTTTGCTGCCAGTCCTGCTGACTTCCCTGATATGCACAGTACATCTGGGAGAGGTGTACGCGCGGATCCGAGCAGAGCAGATGGGCGCCACTTCGATTACCACGCCCTCCGAACGGTTAAAGCTGAAACAGGACTGGCTATGTACACGCTATAACTGCGGACCCGGCGAGCTTGTCGATAAAGCGAGGGCGCTTAGACATCTTTGGGAGGAGCGTCAGGAGCTCAAGCAACTGGCCAGTCACGACACGATGGGGCCACGTATTGCTGCGTTTTTTCGGCTACCTGACCCTGGCAGATTCATTGCAGCACTCTTCACTATTGCCGCGATCTTTACAACGATGGTGACCTTGGGCAGCAGCATCGACGCCATCTTCGATGCCTTGCAAGACTGGCGAACGATAGGTTCCACTGTTGTGATTGTTACCTTCCTGTGTAGCGAAATCATATTGCTCTGGATCATGGTCACCAGCATGGTCCGCGAGGTGGGCCCCTCGATACTTGAGCAGATCGGGCTGCTGCCTATGAGTAGCCGTCGGGTGTATCGGTATTTGCTTGCCGTCCATGATGCGAGTGAGCCTGTTATGACCATTCGCAGAGATGTGCCTGGAGTGCTGAAGCTGATTTCGGTGTTTTTTATGCCGGTAGGGGAAATATGGGCGAAGGTGCGGACGCGGTTTTTGACAGGCTCGGCGGTCGGAGCCTGAATGAGATATTGAGGTGACATCGTGCCAATGCTCCGCGTTGGCATGCAGTTCGTGACGCTCTGCGCCACAAATCTACAGTCTGGCCGAGATGTTTAATCAGGCCGATTATTGATAAGTATCGGCATCTTCAGCCGGATAAAACTCACCTTTGCTCCCCATCCTTTCCAGCCGCTCGCGCACCAGCACTTCAACGCTGGCCACTGCCGCCTGATCATCAGGGTTGACCAGTTGCAAGCACAGACGCCGTGCGTTCTGATCGTGGGTCCCCTCGCTGAGCATGTCGTGAGTAACGATCTGCTCGCCACGCCACAGGCACAGTTGGGTATGCGTCCCGCCGAGCCATATTTCGTTGACTGATCTGAGGTCAGTGGTAGCCAGTTGGTCCACAGTGATTGTCTTGTCCATTGCGCTGTACCTTTTAAGTGAATCGATACAGGTCAGACGCACTGGCGCAGCGGGTCGTTCCCGACATCGGCATTTGGACCGCGTGAACGGTGATTAACCGATGCTCAAGATCAACCCCGGTCAATCAACCGTTGCATGGCGCAAGGCTTTATTTCTTCAGCCAGCCCTCGACAACATCAGCACCGTGTTCTGCTTTCCACTCCTTCAAGGCTCTGTGATTCCCGCCTTTGGTTTCGATCACTTCACCGGTCTTCGGATTCTTGTACACCTTGAGTTCACGTGGTTTGCGCGTGCCCGCCGGTTTATCGGCAACTTGGCGACGCGCTGAGGTCTGCGGGTCCAGCAGATTGACAATGTGTTTGAGGCTGAAGCCGTAATGCTCAAGGAGCTTGCGCAGCTTGGTTTCGAACTCGATCTCTTTCTTCAGGCCCTCGTTGCCTTTCATGGTCTCCAGTGCCTGGAGTTGCTCGGCGAGGTGTTTTTCCAGCTGACGGTATTCTGCGAGTTTGGACATTGTATTTTCCTTATAAACAGGTGTGCGTAGTTATTGAGAGAGATAGCGCCCGTTACAAGTTCAGCCTATTTTCCGCAGGTCGGTGGACTTTAATACGTCGGAGTAACGCCATAAGCCGGAGTGCCCGGCTTCCGGTTACTTTCAAGAAATTCGATTTTCCGAGTGCAGAATCAACAGCGGTTTCTGTCTATCTGTTCTGCACGCTAGAAGAAAGTTTTGATTGGCCTATTTCCTGACGCAATAAAACGGTGACTTCGTCTGTTGACTGCCCGACAGCGAAAAGCAACAACGGGAGGCGAGCGCTTTGACAGCGACTCAAGCCTCGGCAGTTCTGTCTGAACGGGCCTCACCTGCGCTGCGGCGACAGGCAACTGACTGCCCGCATAGATACTGCCCCTGGAGGTGTCCATACAGCTAACGACGGTATGGGGTGTCGACAGGCGAGTTGCTCAGGTAATGTCAGCTCACGAGGTCGACGGCGATTTGCCCAACGAGTGCCACGTCTGTCGTATCGGCAACCACCAGGTCGGCATTGGTGAGCACTCGCGTGTAATCGAATCCGGCTAGCGTGACCTGGAAAGCGTGCCCATCGGCGCCTGGCTCGTTACTACGCAGGTAGGTACGCTCGGTGTATTCATCGTAGGTCATGCTCAAGGTGCCGTCGCGGCCGTTGCCCAAACCGGTCACGCCAAGCGCAGCGACGTCGAGCTTGTCCTGGCCCCAGATGAAATCAGTGATCAGGTCGCTGCTGCCGGCATGGCTGTCGGCGCTGCTGGTGAACACAAAACGGTCGTTGCCTGTGCCGCCGGTGAGCTTGTCCGCACCCAACTCACCGGTCAGCACGTCGTCACCGGCGTTGCCCTCGAGGGTGTCGTTTCCGGCGCCACCGGTCAGGGTGTCGTTGCCCCAGTAACCATAAAGGGTGTCTGACTTATCGCCGCCGACCAGATTCACCGGGGTGATCGGCTGCGGGCTGGTCACAACCGTCGCATCACTGGGCGGGGCGAACAGCACAGTGCTGGCGTTGAGCTCATTGACGTGGTTGCCGCTGAGCAGAATTTCAAAGCGGTTACCGTTGGCATCGGCTTCTAATGATTTAAGTGCGGTGGCATCGCCAGCGAGGTTGAGAACCACCTTCAGCGTACCGTTGAAGCCATTACCCAGCCCGGTGAAGCCCAACGCAGACACGTCGATCATGTCATGACCGTTGCCACTGAAGTCGGTGATCAGATCGCGGCTGCTGTAACTGCCGCTGGCATCGTTGCGGTAGCTGTCGCTGAGCCGGGTATACACGAAGGTGTCGGCACCCGCGCCGCCACTCAGGGTGTCCCCGCCTGCGCCGCCGAATAGCCGGTCATTGCCTGCACCCGCTTCGACGGTGTCGCGGCCAGCGCCGGCCTTGAGCGTTTCGCTGCCGTCGGTGCCCACGAGCAGGTTGCTCTGCGAGGTGCCGTTGATCAGCGGTTGCAGGTTGGCATCGGTAATAACGCCGCTGTTGGCCAGGAACTGTACTGCAAAACGATGGCCGTTATTGTCCTGCTCGTAGCTTTCCAAAAAGTAAATGCCGCGCAGAGGCTCGCTACGTATGTGCAGGGTATCGCCATAGCCATCGCCTAAATGGCTATAGCCCAAGGCCGACACGTCGAGGATATCGTGGGCGGGGTCAAAATAGTTGATGGCATCGGTGTACTCGCCTCCGCCTTTGATATAGCTGTCGCCGATGCGGTCGAAGCGGAATACATCGTTGCCGGCCCCGCCGTTCAAAGAGTCGCCTCCGGCACCGGGGACCATCACATCGTTACCGCCCCCGCTGACTATATGGTCGTTACCGCTCCCGCCCATCAGCAGTTCATTGGCCAGCCCACCGCGCAGGAAGTCGTTGCCTGGAGTGCCCTGCACGATGAGTTCGACCGGGTTGCTGCTGACCTTGCTACTGGCGGTTATGACCTGCACATCCTCAAGCGCCGCAGGGTTGGTGACGTCCTTGCTGTCGACTAACGGGGTCATGCCGTGCTCCTTACTTGCGGTTGTTCCACTGAGAGAGTGATATGACGCAAGTAATGCCGTCTCGTTGATGGCAGTGGGCTTTGTCCGACGAAAGGGTTATAAGCGGCGGCGCTTAGCGTGGAGGAGGGATACGGCCGGAAAATTACTGATTCGTCGCAAAGGCTGCCTGAATCCCCCGAATAACTCTCTCTGACCCGAAACAGCCGTCATACAGGACGGACAGCAATCTCATCCTCACAAGTGAAACAAGTCACCAGACAATAGGCTTGTCGTCCCAGGCCCAGAAGGTCCCGCTGTCGGTCGGTCCATGTGCGCCTAACACCTCAATAATGCGATCCGCTGAAAACGCCGGTTCGAACAGTTGGCCTTCGGGTACGTTCGACTGGAATGGTTGAGACAGTTCCGTGTCGGTCGTGCCTGGGTGTATTGCCAAGACAGTAGACGCCGGGTTAAGGCGTTTCAATTCGATACTTGCCGTGTGCAGCAACTGGTTCAGCGCTGCTTTGCTGGCTCGGTAGCTGTACCAGCCACCCAGTCGGTTATCGCCAATAGAGCCAACCCTCGCGGAGAGCGCCGCGAAGGTAGAGGGTTGTTTGCGCAATAACGGGAGCAGGTGTTTGAGCAGCAGGATCGGTGCAAAGGTATTGGTCGCGAAGCTCGCTTGCAGGCTCGCAAGTGTCAGTTGTGCGAGGCCCTTTTCGGCTTTTGCGCCGTCCTGATGAAGTATGCCCAGCGTGCTGATGACGAGGTGCAGATGCTCGCATCCATCAAGCGCCTCGCTCACGAGTGCTTCGAGGGATTGCTCATCGCGCGCGTCGCAGTCGACCCGTTTGATGCGTTGGCCATATTGCTCTGCAAGCGTTGCCAGCTCTGTGGAAGTGCTGGCTTTTCGCGCGACAGCCCACACTTGAGCCACATCATCGCGAGCAAGCAACGCCGCGCACAGTGCCAAGCCGATACCTCGGCTGGCTCCGCATATCAGCACGTTAGCCTCGCTGTTCAGTTCGGGTATCAAACTCATAAGGCACCTTGGGGAGCATGGCTGAAGTGTTTTTGACTTCGGGGCAGGACATTGCGTTCAGGCGGACAGTTGCTTACCAATAGAGAGCTCGACGAAAGGGGGCTTATGCAATCTTGCGGATCGGTTGAGGACTCGTTTACACAGTTTTCGCCATGCAGCAGCCGACTTAGAGGCATTTCAATTCGGCTTGCGGCGAGTGGCCGCGTCTTGACGAGCACTCAGAACCAAGCAACATAGACCAGCAGATTCTGGCCAATTGCGGCCTGTCGCGAGGGGCCGCAAACGGCCCAGAGTGTGTAAAAACGGGCCAGTGCAAAGTCGGCACGTAGCACCGACGGTTTTTGCTACGTAGTTGCTCGCGGTAAGCCCTGCGGGTCGTCACTCGGGTCTTGGAGACTTCAATAAAGCCCCTACGATGCCAGGTGGGCAACAAAGCCAACCATTTCAGGCTGACAACGCCTTCATTAAGCTGCTGGTGCCAAGCATTTTCATAATTCGCTTCATGTTGTAGGCGAGCACGTTCAAGCTCATTTCTGCACTGACGCCTTCCAGCCTTCGCGTCAAAAAATGCGTGGCGCCCATCCACTGTTTGAGCGTCCCGAAGGGATGCTCAACTGTGCGCTTTCGGACTCGAATCATGTCCGGCGCGTTGCTCAGCCGGACCTGCATCTCTTCCAATATCGCCTCATGCGCCCAGCGCCGAATACGGCGTAGCTTGCTCGGTGTGCACTGTATTTTTAAGGCGCAGCCTTGACACTTTGAACTCCAATAACGATGCAGCTTCATGCCTTTCTCGACGCTGGAGAAACGCCATATCAGCGTTTCTCCAGCTGGACATACATAATGATTGTTCGCCGCGTCATAGATAAAGGCATCGTTGTTAAAACGCCCATCAGCTTTGGCTCCAGAGGTCATTGGCTTGGGCACATACGCGGTGATATCAGCGTTGTGACAAGCCAGGATTTCCTCACCTTTGAAATAGCCTCGGTCGGCCACCACCGAAAGCGAATCTGATGCCATGGCCTCGCGCGCCTGCTTGGCCATTGAACTGAGCTGATCACGGTCGGAACCGACATTGGTCACCTCATGAGCAACAATCAAATGGTGCTGAGCATCGACTGCTGTTTGCACGTTGTAGCCAACGATTCCTGTACCTCGCGTCATCATTGAACGCGCATCTGGATCGGTCAGTGACACCTGTTTATCGGGTGAGTCGTTGAGCCGTATTTCAATCGCCTGAAGCTCCTTCATTTGCACTTTGAGCTTGGCGATTTTCTCTTCCAGCCGCACCGTCTTGGCTCCAGAGGATGTGGGCTCTTGCCGATCCGCAGTATCAAGTGCCGTTAGGTAACGGCTGATGTTCGATTCGATTTCTTCCATGCGCCGCTTCAGTTTGGCGCTGGTGAAATTTCGGTCGCGGTTGTTGACGGCTTTGAATTTGCTGCCATCAATGGCAACCAGATTTTCACCGAATAATCCCAACTGTTGACATAGCACTACGAACTGGCGACAGACGCCTCGGATAGCCTTGCTGTTGTCTTTTCGGAAGTTGGCGATGGTCTTGAAATCCGGCATCAAACGCCCGGTTAACCACATCAGCTCGACATTGCGTTGAGCTTCTCGTTCCAGCCGCCGACTCGACTGAATGCGGTTGAGATAGCCGTAGATGTAGATCTTTAGCAGGATCGCGGGGTGGTAAGCCGGTCGTCCAGTATCGGCTGGAATGGCACCTTCAAAACCTAGATTAACCAAGTTGAGTTTGTCGACGAAAACGTCAACTACTCGTACCGGATTGGTATCGCTGACGTAGTCGTCGAGGCTTTCGGGAAGTAAGGTGCCTTGGCCTCGGTGTTCACCTTGGATAAAGCGCTTCATAGGCAATCCCCGCGATAAAATCCTCAGCAATCATAGCAAGGGATCACGGAGTCGTTTCTACATACGCCGGGGCAATCGCAGACACCAATGGATGCCTATATATAGAAGGTCTGGGGGCAGCGACTCTGATTGCTCAGCCTCAGGCTCCGAGATACCCTTTCTCCTCCTGACAGATAGGCGCGGCCAACAAATCATGTCTACTTGCTATTCCATTCAAATCACGCCAGAAAGACCATTGCCGGCCTTTTATTGCATTGCTGAACATCTATGGGGAACCGGATGTGATGTTGACTCTGACGGTGACTGCGCAGGTTCAGATGATCGCCAATGGACGGAACTGACATTGTCGCTTCGCGGCACATCAGGAGAACGTATCGACATTGACCCGCTCTCGCTCATGCCTCTTACCCTCGTAATCCGTTCATCGCACGCCACCCTCTGCCAAAGAGCGGCCGACTACATCGTATCGGTTTCCGGCGGCACTATCGGCGCAGCTGCTAACGTCAATACGGTATGAGTGCGGGGACACGAGGCTTATAGATTTCCGGCAGCTGAAGAACCTAAAAGTGAACCCCTTGGCGCTTTTACACACTCTGGGCCCTTTGCGGCCGTTCATAATCCAAGATGAAGAGATGCAAACACCTCGTACCTCACCCAGTTAGCTAACCATGCGCTCAAACCATTCGCTTCGTTCGCCGACGCGAGCTAAACAATGTACCTTAACCAAAGGCCAAGCTATTCAAGGGAAACAAAAACATGGAAGCATCAGAAATTCTAATAAGCTTTATTGTGGGCGCCGCCGCCAGCGCGCTCATAAGCGCGGTGATTTATTTTCTTCAAAAGAAGACTGATACCATACTAGTTTCAGCAACAGAACTGCACAGTCAATCGCTAAAGCTAATAGAAGAAACACAGGAACTGCACAGCTTAAGAACTGCCATTTTACGAAACCAACAAGACATTCAAACCGAAATTTTAAAAGCTGGAGAGCATGTATCCCATCATATAAAAGAGCAAATTGAAAACCTTGTATTGAGCACAAATCATCCTGATTTTTTTGTTTCCACAAAAACGCTCAATTTAACTCCTCCAAGCAATACACAGGATCCTGACACACCTGTAATTGGTGACCTAATAATCAACAACAATGTTATTTCGCACGGAGAAAGAGTTGGAATAATGTTCAGGGTAAATGATGAAAAATGGAATTTTTCCGTTCCCTCTGGTGCCGCCATCCACCATCCCGGCGGCATCTTAACACCAAATAAAGTTACAGCCAAATATATGAGCTTTGAGATCATCATACCCGCGAAAGGAAGCCAATGCCCAATCACATTTTTGTTGATTGATGAAGCCGGCAACCAAAACACACAGAAAATCACGATCCCCATAAACCCAACTCACAAACAAATACTATAGCTGCAGACTAATGTTGTTAACGTCGCTCACTTAGCGGACTGGGGAGGGCTAAAACACGCCCCCTTGGTCATACACCTTGGGGGTTTTGCAATGCGCGGACATATGGAGTTGATAAGCTTTGTGAAAGAGTTGAGTGATGGATTGTTCGACTATCTGCCTGAGGATCAAAGAACGGGACAGCTTACCGTCGAAGACGGTAATCGCGCAATAGATGTCAAGCAAATCTTATTGCTCTAGTCTCTCACTGAAAAAGATATAGCCATTTATATACGGCTCCAAAGTTCGGCGATTTTTCAGTTGATGAGATACTGTCGTGGTATGAACTTTATTTTATTCCTGAAATATCTGGTGTTGAAAAGCATGTTTTTTTAGCAGAATACTCAAATCAATTGAATCGCATACTGAAAAGAAAAAGAAATCTTTTATTATTAAATTTTTTAGTTGTACAGGATACAAGTGATTCTACATTATCCCATTAAAAATTTCGTCGATGGAGCAGATGCTGAGCATCGCAGATTGTCGTCTTGGTAGCTAATTTTTGAGTTCATCAGGCGTCAGCGCCATCTGAAGGCCCAGATGCAGCAGTCAAAACCGCTATAAGCAGGAAAATCTTGGGTGTGGTGCTTCTGAAGCACCACACTGATGCATACACGATTTCGGCGGATCAGCTATAAACCCTACCGCTTCGCCAACAACCGCGCCAACCCAGCCGTCACCACGACAGCCAGCAAAACGGCAGCCGTGATAGACAAAAGCGCGCCCCATTGCAATATGGAGTACCTAAGGGTCAGGTAGAAACTCACCACCCCGACGGCACCAATGGCATTGCCCCGGATGATCGCCGCCAGTTCATAACGCCCGCCTTGAACGTGGACAAATACAGCAAGCGGCCAGGCGATCACCGGGATCGGCGCAAGCAGCCCACTGACCACAGGCCCGAGCCAGGTGGCACTTGCGGTAATCGCCAGCAGCAGAAGGGTGGCCGTCAGCATTCGCATCGGAATGACCCAGCGCGGCAGCGCAATGTAGGACGCTACGTCCGGCGGCGTCTGTTTCGAGGTGGCGACGATGATCAAGGCAACCATCAGCAGCGTGAAAATGATCGACAGCGCCAGCAAGCCCAACAGGTTCATCAGAAAGGCCGTCGCGCCATATACCGCCAAGGCCAGGACGCATCCCGTCAACGCTGAAACGCGTCGAGTGACCAGAAAATAAAACAGATACGTCGCCTGAATCGCCGCCAGCCCGGCCAACGCGCCCGGCAACGCCATCGATGCGAATTCGGTGCCTTGCTCAAGGCTGAGAAACAGCATGACCAGCGCCGAGGTCATTGGCAGTCCGGAAAGCAGCCCCGCCACGCCAGCACCCCAGCGCCTGGCCGCCAAGGAAATGGCCAGCATGAGCGCGGGGGTGACGAGTAACTTGAGGTAGAAGGCCGTCATGCAGAAAACTTCACATCGGGAGGTCGGGCAGGATGCTAAACCTTTAGCGGTTGGCAGCGATACGTGTCTGCTATTAAACCATCGCCTGGCAGCGCATCCGCCAATAGCCAGAAACAGAAAAGCCCGGCGAACCGGGCTTTCTGAAACCGAGCAGCGCTTATTTAGCGGTTTTCAGCTTGATCACGTCACCAGAAACGGTGGTGGTATAGCCGTTCAGCACCCAGGCCCAGAACCACTTTTCCTGCACTTGGGTATTGATCAGCGCATCGCCACCCTTGGCCTGAATGGCGCTGTTCTGCGCGCGAACAAAACGGTCGTTCTGACGAATCGGGATCAGACCGAAGAGCATCAGGCCGGTGGCGCTTGCTTCACTGTGACCGACGACGGTGTATTGGCTGCTGTCGTATTGCGGGGTTTTCATAGGGGTGCCGGTGCAACCTGCCAGAACCAGACCACATACTGCTGCAGCGACAACTTTACTAACTGACTTCACGATAAAACTCCATGGAAAACGCCCGGATCCAAATCTCGGGCGGCGGTACTTTACTCGCTGGAGTCGTGGTTTAGGTATTTTTATAGTTTCGTCGAAACGCTCTTACCATCGCGCGTCCGCTAAATCTGATAGGGGTTGTTTCCGGTTGTAGCGGGGTGGTGCTTGCCAGCAGCGCGGCTTGAGCCGGCGCATTTCAATGTTGATCAGCGACCCAAGGCATCGCCCGCCCGTTCCGGTTCGGCGGACATCTTTTCGGGAAGCCTGCTGCCATCGCCCATTGCCAATAGCTGAGCCGGAATCTCTGACGGGGGCAACATTGAACACTTGCAACACGCTGTCTGTGGTCTCTGTAGACCAATAGCAAACATACGGGTCAAAGACCCGAGAAACACATGAACCAAGGGGTAACCGCGCTACTGTCATGCCCTTCGTACTCAGCTTGTCCTCGAAGATCGTAGAGGCATAGAGACAAACTGATCGTCGCGGGAATAGCTAAAAGGTTTAGCGCCCACAAATAGAAATTACCGGATTCAAGCGTCACCAGGGCAATCATGTTAATGACCACCGTGACGATGATCAGAACATTGCATTTGAGGTGCCCACGCCTGGAGGAGGCAAAGCTTTCCCAGTCATAAATCAGCCACTCGTGAGAAAAGACTCCGCATTCGGGGCACTTATGGGTAGGCGGCAGCCTGATGGGGATATGACCGCAGCTGGGGCACCGAGCCTTCATAATGTTATCCACTGCCAGACGATGTTCCTGATTACGTTTTCCTGGCGATGTCATCGCAAAAGGCACCTGGCCTGTCGAGGAGCACTCTAATCTGGCGGAGGTTAGCAGGGCACCCTCTTTTTTTCATCTTATTGCCCGGTAGTCGCTTTTAGCTCAGTACCACTGGATCTGACAGTCTGCATACGGACCTCGGCAGTCCTTTTCTGGCCGCAGTAGGGCGCGCGGTTGTAGGGGTTGCCTAACAATTCAGCTCGTCAGCATTTGTCGATGCAGACCAGTGTGGCCATCGCTTTAAAGCTGTTGACGAGTTTGTCGTAACGCCTACAGATCCGACGTTTTCCTTGAGCCTGTTGAACAACTGCTCAGTCCAGGTCTCCTTTTCGAGCAGAAGTCGAGGGTTCTGATATGGTAGAAATCACCACCTGTTCAAGAGCCGCAGTCAATGAGAGTTATTCGGAGCAAAGATTTCACGGCCACTCGCGCTTGGGGGGCTGACGACATCGCTAACATGGATGGAACCACCGTCCGCCTGCACTGGACCGACCAGCCTTATAAGTGGCATGTCAACGATGGTGAGGAAGTTTTCGCAGTGCTCGACGGCACGGTAGATATGCATTATCGCGAATCAGGCACTGAGCACGTCGTGACATTGGTGGTTGGCGACGTGTTTTACGCGGGAGCTGGGTGTGAGCATGTTGCGCGTCCTCGAGGAGAAGCACGGATTCTGGTCATCGAACGTGAGGGCAGCGTTTGAGTTGACTAGACTATCGCTCGTCGTTCCCTACCCATGCTTAGTCTTAGGCCCAGGCGTCGTTTGAACTGGGCTGTCAGAGGCCCGGTTTATAAGGGTTACGCTTGCGGTAGTCTGGTTAGGCATACACGTAGGCATACAGGGCCCGCCGTGCTGGGTGTGCGCTAGGCTCTAAATGAGCTTGTATGCCCCAGCCTAGCACTGGTATCGATCCCTGATCATCCGGTCGAAATAAGTACCTTTCGAGCCCGCCGCCATCAAGCCTTGATGGATGTTCGGCGGAACGTGGCAATAGTCGTAAGGACGTCCTCGCTTGAAAGTGATCCTCATCCTGCCGGTAGCGGGGTCATAGCCGACAGCTGTGATCGCTGATGAGTTGACGCGAACCATATCCATAGCGCTTTCCCTATCCTGATTAATGACGTTCTCGGAGCTGATACTAGTCGGCGTCTCGCTCGGCGGTGCCTTTTGTCTGACCAGAAGGGTAGTGGGGTCGAAAAGCTGCTGGGGACCCTGAGGCTTTTCCTCCGGTACGGGGCATGAAACCCGCGTGGATTTGGTAGCTGCTGATCGGTTGACGTTGGTTGACAGTTGACAGGTTGACGGCAGCAGATCAGTAGCTGAAGGAATGAACATCCGGGTTCACCACCTGATTGAGTGAGTTCACCGGGTTGACCAGTTCACTAAGCTGTGAAAACGTCGGCTACTCAAGATGCGCGGGTTCCCTGCCCCGTATGCAGCGGAAGTCCTCAGGGTCCCCCGCGCATGTTGGATTCCATTCGCTGATGGGGCTCACTTCATTGGGGGGCGGGGGACAGCCCCTTCAAATGCGGTGTAACTGGTGTTTCATGTGTAGCTAATATATTTAACTATATGAAAATTAAGGATAAAAAAACTGTAACACGTCGCCAAGAGTTCCTATGTATGTGATGTAACAATACGGAACTGTGTAACGCTGCCGCTGCCTCTGTGCCATACGGGCAATGGGCCGCTATCGACCAGAAGCAGGCGTCAGAGAGGCAGTCTGCGCACATCTCGTGGCGTAGCCAGCTTCGGTAAATTTCGACTTGGACGTGCGGATCACGGCCGTCTCGGCAAACCGCCCGACCGGCGTGAGGCTTGCCTAGGCACGCAACGCCTCACGGCGCGAGTGTACCGGGAGCCAGCGACTACCAACGCCTGCGATGCGGATGGCCAACGTCCACTTCTCGCAATGACGGCTGACCAGCGCGTCGCTTACAGCGCCGCCCTCGGGCACGACGCGCAGAGCTTTTTTCGGAATACCACGCGGCACGATCAAGCCAACTCCTGGAGGCGGATGGTGAGCTCACTCACCTGCTCGGGCAGTTCAGTTCACCGAAGGTTTCCAGGTGCCGAATCATGGCTGCTTGACTGCCGGGCTTACGAGCCAGGATGCGGCGGCAGGCGGGCTCAATGATCAGCCGGGACATGTGCGGTTCTCTAAGGCCGAGGCGTTAAAGGCTAATGCGATCGTGGATGTCAGTTCGGCCAGTTCGGGGGCAGTGTCTTGCAGTGACCTCAAGTCATTCATTTGCCGGGTAGTGATGGGTAACGATACGAGGACGTTCTGGAGTTCGTTGGGTTAAAATCAACCGCAGAGGGCAATGTTGAGCCACACACGCCGACGCTGGCGTCCATCGGTCGCAAAAAAGCCCACCGGGGTGGGCTTTGCCGTGGGGGTCTATTGAACATAGGGCGCGTTATGGCTACTTGAGATGAGCGAGGGGCAGCAGACGGCCAACACCCGCCACTCGCAGCGGGCAGTTTTCAATCAGCGCCAACAATTTGGAGAGCAGCCCGGTTGACCCCACAAAGTAAGCCACTCAATATACTGTAAATCAATCAGCAGGGATGATTACCGACATGGCCTTTGACGCGTATTTGAAAATCGACGGAATTCCAGGTGAAGCTCTTGACGCTCAATTTAAGGACTGGATCGAAATGGAAAATTTCGATCTAGGAGCAAGCCAGTCCGCCTCGGTCACGGCTACCAGTGCAGGCGGAGCAACGAGTGGTCGTGCTCGTATGAGTGACCTCTTCTTCCGCAAAACCGTGGACAAAGCCACCCCAAAGCTGCACGAAGCCTGCTGTAGTGGAAAGCACTTCAAAGAGGTCACACTCGCGGTCAACCGTGCAGGAACAGACAAGCTCAAATATTTGGAAATCGTACTTGAAGAGGTCATTATTTCCTCCGTTTCACTTAACGGTAACGGAGATGTAGAGGGCGGCTTTCCCACAGAAACGGTACGTCTGAATTATGGCCGTATCAAAATGACCTATACACAACAAAAACGCGCAGATGGGCAAGGGGGCGGCCAGGTGGTGGGCGGTTGGGATGCAATTTCCAACAAGGTATACGCCTGATATCACACAAGGAGATGTATACCCATGGACACCCAATCAATAGATACGAACAAAGTAGCGTACTGCACTTTTGAATTGACAGGCCAGCCGATGAGCCAGCTGAAGTGCAGTAATAATGAAAACTATGAGGCTTTTTCAGGATTAACTGGCTTCGCCAACGATCCTGCTGCAGTGGGTGATCTAAAACAGGGGCCACTGCCGCCTGGCCGATATTATATTCTTGATCGGGAAAGCGGCGGAAGAATGGGCTGGCTCCGAGAGCCGATCTCAGATTTGTTTGCCCGGACTGATCGGAGTCATTGGTTTTCACTTTACCGTGACGACGGAAGTATTGATGATGAAACCATCGTCAGCAACGTGACGAGAGGTAATTTCAGACTGCACCCTATAGGTCCCCTAGGCTTAAGCGAGGGATGTGTTACCATGACATCTCAACTTGGCTTTGATCAACTAAGCATTTACTTGCGCAATATGGACGGAGACAGAATCCCCGGATCCGAAAAAAAATACTTTGGAGTTTTAGATGTTATTGACCCCAGGAACAAGAAATAATGCGCTTTATTAAAGCCACCATTAAAGTCTTCGCCGTAGTTATAATAGCCTCCATTTTAACGCGAACCCTGATACTTAGCGGATTGGTACGGAGCGGATTAGAAACACCAGTTGGTAATGCAATTTATTTGTCCCTGCACGATGTCTTCAGTGTCAACGGGATAGAGGATGCGGAAACAATGGTAATCTTTACGATACTAATTGCTTCTTTAATCATTGTGACTTTTCTGGCCTGGTTGCTGGCCAAACTGGTGACTAAATACTCTTCAAGAATAAAGAATAAATATTAGATTTCGTGGTTTTTCATTAGCTACCATCTGTCGTCCGGATCTCGATGACAACGGTTTGCCAAGCCTATCCGCCGACTGACTGCTTCTGGCCGATTGCTGCCTGTCGCGAGGGGCTGCTGTGGGTCGAAAGCGGTCAGCCACGACCGGCTGCTTTCGACCCGGTGCAGCCCTTGGCACTAGGCCGAGATCGGCCAAAAGCGTAAACCTGCATTAAGCTCTTGAGTTGGCGGCTGATCCCAGTTTGGTTCGCTACCTATCATCTTCAGCGCGCCGCATACGTCCTTAAATTCAAGTGCTAAGCTTCGAAGCAGGACGGCCTTGGGCCTGCACAGTCCACACGGAGCGAGCTTTTGAAATTTTCTCATCGAAACAATTTCGATCCAAATCGTCTACAAGGACCTATCGTTGAAGATGCTCCCATGTGGCTGCGAGACGAGTTTTTCATCACCGTGCTCTCCAAACTCACCTACGTTGATCTGGACAGCCGGGTAAAAAATAAAGACAAATTGCCCTTAGGCATTAAGAAACTCAACGAGCGTTTATGCATTGAAACCCGGCGTCAAATGGACGATCAGGATTGGGATTCTTGGACATGCAACGACGGCCTCGCTTATACAATAAAACATTGTGAGTGGTATCAGTTTTACGACTGTGTGGAGGCCGTTGGCGATGAACTGATGTCGGTGGAGCGCGTCTATCATGGCGCCCCTGGGTTTATCGACTTTTCCGCATACACCTTCGACGCGTACCGCGTAAAGGTTAACGAAATCTTTGCCAAACACCAGGTTGGCTGGCGGTTGAATAGCAGGAGCCAGCTCGAATCAGCTCTTCCCAATGATTTAGCAGACCGCCTTGATGCCATCGAAAAAAACTTCGATCAGTTTGACGCGGCACGTGAGCATTTTAGAAAAGCCAAGCGATATGTGTTGGGAACTCACAAGGACTACGAGAACTCGATTAAAGAATCGGTGAGCGCTTTCGAGAGCGTAGGAAAGGTTCTTTACAACAAAACTGCCACACTTGGTGACGTGCTAAATCGGATGAAAAAGGACGGATCAGTTCCGCCGATGCTCGTAACTGTCATGGAAAAATTTTACGCATATACTAACGCCGAACCTGGGGTTAGGCACGGCGGTACTGAAAAGCCAAAATCTGATGAGATGGATGCAGAGCTAGCCATGCATCTGAGTGCAGCCTTTATCCGGTATGCCATTGAGCTCCAGGGGCAAAAACCGGACTAATTTTATGACCTTTTAGGCAAATAGCTTTTAGAGAGCCAGCCAGTTCGGTAGGCAGGAACGACATTATTCCCGGCATAACCAATGTCATTTCTGTGTCGATTTCTACCGACTGTTGCCGCTGACCGAAAACTGACCCAGTAGAGGCTCTTCTGCCGACTGAAAACTGACCCAGGTGTTCAACTGCTTCTGCTCACTTTTCGAGCAGGAGAACACAGGGTGATCAGCATGGAAATGTTGGGAAAAATCCGGCGGATGTATTTCCGCGACAAGCTCTCGCTGCATCAGATAGCCAAGCGTACCGGGCTGTCTAGAAACACCATCCGAAAATGGGTCAGAGCGCCCGAAGCCACTCAGCCAGCGTACCAACGGTGCGCAACCTTCAATAAGCTCAGCCCTTTTCACGAGACCCTGGAGCAGGCGCTCAAGCGCCGATTCGTTCCGGCCAAAACACAACCGCAGGAGCGCCAAAGCACTTTTTGAGCAGATCAAGGCCGAGGGTTATGACGGCGGTTACAGCCAGCTCACGGCGTTTGTGCGCTCTTGGCGAGGCGAGCAAGGCAAGTCTTTACGCGCTTTTGTACCGCTGACGTTTGCGCTCGGTGAGGCCTTTCAATTTGACTGGAGCGAAGAAGGTCTGCTGATCGGTGGTCTTTTTCGACGTATCCAGGTCTCCCACATGAAGCTGTGCGCGAGTCGCGCATTCTGGTTGGTTGCGTACCCCAGCCAAGGCCACGAGATGCTGTTTGATGCCCATACCCGTTCGTTTGGAGCGTTGGGTGGCGTGCCGCGTCGCGGCATCTACGACAACATGAAAACGGCTGTCGACAAGGTTAACAAAGGCAAAAGCCGCACGGTCAACGCCCGGTTTTCCGTGATGTGCGCGCACTATCTGTTCGATCCGGACTTCTGCAACGTGGCCTCTGGCTGGGAGAAAGGCATCGTCGAAAAGAACGTGCAGGACAGCCGGAGGCGAATCTGGCTCGATGCTCAAAATTGCATGTTCCATACCTTTGAGGAGCTGAATGTCTGGCTCGGCCAACGTTGCCGGTCGCTCTGGAGCGAACTGGTGCATCCGCAGTACAACGGGCTTACGGTGGCCGAGGTCTTGGAGCTGGAGCAGATCGAAATGATGCCAATGCCGACGGCATTTGATGGCTACGTCGAGCGTACCGTGCGGGTCTCCAGCACCTGTCTGATCAGCGTGGCGCGCAATCGTTATTCGGTACCTTGCGAGCGTGTGGGCCAATGGGTCAGCAGCCGTTTGTACCCTTCGCGGATCGTGGTCATTGCCGACGAAACGGTGATCGCCAGTCACGAGCGCCTCTTTGATCGAGATCAGGTCGGTTTTGACTGGCAGCACTACATCCCACTCATCGAACGCAAGCCTGGTGCATTGCGCAACGGCGCGCCATTTGCTGATCTGCCAAAACCGTTACGGCTTCTCAAACGAGGACTGAGGCGTCACACCAACGGTGATCGAATCATGATGCAGGTACTGGCTGCTGTGCCAATTGCGGGTCTCGAACCAGTGCTGGTGGCGGTGGAGCTGGTACTTGAATCGGGAAGTCTGAGCGCCGATCACATCCTCAATGTCGTTGCCCGCCTGACCTCCACCGCACCACCTCCCTGTGTAGAAACCAGCCTGCAACTCAAGGTCGCGCCTGTTGCCAATACGGCACGCTACGACCGGCTTCGTGCGACCGATGAGGAGAATCGCAATGCGTGACCTAATGACTGAACTCAAAGAACTTCGTCTACACGGCATGGCCAGTGCTTGGGAAGAACTGGTCTCTCAAGGAACAGCGTCGACGGCTTCATCGAAATGGCTGCTGGAACATCTGCTTCAGCAGGAACATGCGGATCGCGCGGTGCGCTCGGTGAATCATCAGATGAACATGGCAAAACTCCCCATGCACCGTGACTTAGCTGGCTTTGACTTCAGCGCTTCCAGCGCTGATGCCCGGCTGGTCAGCGATCTATCCAGCTTGGCGTTCACTGAAACCGCGCAGAATGTCGTGTTCATCGGCGGCCCTGGAACCGGGAAAACACACCTGGCCAGTGCCTTGGCTGTATCCGGAATCACGGCCCACAACAAACGCGTGCGCTTCTTTTCCACGGTGGATCTGGTGAATCTGCTGGAGCGTGAGAAGTACGATGGCAAGGCAGGGCGAATCGCCCAGGCACTGCTGCGCACAGACCTGGTGATACTGGATGAACTCGGATATTTGCCCTTCAGCCAAAGCGGTGGCGCCCTGTTATTTCACCTGCTGTCCAAACTGTACGAACACACCAGCGTGGTCATCACCACCAACCTGAGCTTCTCGGAATGGTCGAGTGTGTTTGGCGACGCCAAGATGACCACCGCGTTGCTGGATCGGCTGACACACCACTGCCACATCGTCGAAACGGGCAACGAGTCCTACCGCCTACAACACAGCACCTTGGCCGCCCAGACAAAGATCAAGTCACGGGAACGAAAGCGCAAGGACGGATATGATGTCGAGGACGATGAGCCATTTTAATCCGCACCATAAATGCCCTGCTGCATGCGGTGGGGCTTGATGCGTCTTGAATCGGCACACTGCTGCTAAGCTTATCCACAATTGCTGGGGCAAAAATCAGCAATCCGTCCTGGGTCAATTTTCAATCGGCAGGGTGGGTCAGTTTTCAATCAGCGCCAACAGCTCATGAAAACACGGCTCAGTTGACTGCGCTGTTTGCCCTATCGAACCTATGGATGGCTCTAAAACGACTGCTGGGTATGCGTGAGTTACGCGCTTAACACGGAAAACCGGAAGAAAACGCGCTCGACTCGCTCTGCATCAGGTCGTTTTCAGGAAATACCGCAGTGTGCCTGGAAAATTACGGCTTACCACCGCTGTGCGACAAGTTGATCGGAGCATCCCTACAAGGTGACTCGAGCGCGTCTGCTATCATGTTGATGGATGATCTGACGCGATGGAGGGGTACGGCAATCTCTTCTGGAACGAGGGTGATGTCCTTATAATTGACGGGCAATCTCCGACTGCTGGCCGATTGAACAACTATAGCTAGTCAGAAGGAGATTTATTTAAGCGACCCCAACCAGCTGGTTATTCACTGAGGTTCCTGTATTGGGAGGGATAGATCGTTTCCGGTAATGCGAATATGCTTAATCAAGGACTCAATGATATGTGACGTACTTCGCTGGATGGGCCTGATAATACTTACTGTAAAGGGAATTGAAGTTGAAAGCCTTCGAACTTGGAGGCCTTGGCTAGCATAAGCGTTAGCCGCAAGAGGGTTAATGATTGATACGCCCACCCCATGTAAAACCATCTGGCAAATAGTTGCAGAATTGTCGACTTCGAGTATTTGCCGACGATTGATGCCCTGTGTGCTGAACAGGTTGTCTAACTGATGCCGATAAGGATCGTTGGGTGCGAGATGGACGAAGTTGTGGTTCGCCAGAGAGGCTGGGTCGATTACCGTTTGGTAACACAAAGGGTGATGAGGAGGCAGTATGCATACCTCATCAAGCCTCAGTAAAGGCTCAGCGATTGTTCCTATAGGGGCTATTGAACCTTCGATCAAGCCAAGGTCATAGGACTGAGATGATAGGCTTTCTTCCAATACGGGAGAGTCATGTGTGGTTAAGCTGATGTGCAATTCCGGATAATCTAAAAGAAACTTTGAAAACGAACCAGGGAGTAATGTTTGCGCAAGAATGGGCAAGCTTACAATAGTTATTTTTTCAAATAACCCCTGTTTTATTTCTGCGGCTGCCAAGCCGATTTTTAATAATCCGTCATACGTTTTGATTATTTGGTCATAAAGGGCTAACCCCTCCCTGGTTGCTCTCAGTCGACCTTTGGACCTTTCGAATAATTGCATGCCTATGCAGCTTTCGAAGCTGGATAAGTCACGGCTAACAGTCGGCTGAGAGGTGCCTAGCGCGTCAGCGGCTCCGGTAATGCTCCCGGACGCCATAACCGCTTTAAATATTTCAACGTGTCTTATTGATACCTTCATAGTCAGTCCCTGATTGGTTGGCAGCACGTTTTAACTTTAGAGCATTTAAAAGAGTTATTTTTATTATTGAGGTGTAACAGCCTCAAACTTTGGGACTGCGAGTTATGCACCCATTTGAAGCGGGGGTAACGCGCCTACGGCGCTGAAATCCATAGCCGCCAAGTGATGATACACCTGAGCATGCTAGTTATAAACTAACGGATGCGCATTCCACACCATCCGGCCAAGCGGATCGCAGCGACACAGGTTTGCATCGTCAGCCTGATGGCCCTGCCGCCGTCAATTTCGTTGCGCCCTTGCGCATCGATTCGCCTTTCAGTTCGATCCGATAAGCGTTGTGTACAAAGCGGTCTAGGATCGCGCCGCCCAAGGTCGGAACGCCGATCAGCGCGTGCCATTTATCCATCATCTGGCTGGTGATCAGCGTTGGGTCGTTGCCGTAGCGGTCGCCCAGCAGCTCAAGCATGTCGCGCCGCTGAGCAGCGGTAACGGGCGCCCACCCCAGTCGTCCCAGATCAGCGGGTCAGTCTCGGCATAGCTGGCCATTAACTTGGCGGAGCGGCCATCGCCGTGTACCAGGCCCAGTTCTTCTATCAAGCTCGGCAAGGGCAGGTAACGGACGCTCTAGCCATCGCAACCGGCCTTTTGGGCCAGCTTGCAGGCGAGCCAGGTTTTGCCTACGGCTACTGGCCCGCAGATGATTAGGATTATGCTGTCGCGCAGCCACCCCCCCAGTTGCAAGATCATGGCCTTGTCCAGGCCGCGCGGGCTACGATAGTCGATGCCTCCCAGGCTGGAGCTGTGGCGCAACCGCGCCGATTTGAGGCGAATGGTCATACGGGGCGTCTTCGTGGTCCGTCACTTCGCAGTCGACCATCAGGCCGAGGCGTTCACCGAATTTCAGATTATTGATATTAGGCGTGGCGTGTTGCTCGCTCAACGCCTTGATCACCCCGTGCATGCGCACGATTTGCTGCTCCTTTTTCAGCCTAGTGATAATAGTCGGGGCCGCATAGATTAATGTGTTCGTCGGCAGTAGCTGCAGGTTTTGCTGGGCTAGCGGAAGGCGCTCCGGCCATTGGCGCAGGATCCATCACCGTACTGTTTGCCCAAGCGCAGGATCCCCAGGTAGGCGTAGAAGCCGTGCCGCGGATGGATTCGGCGTTCAAGGATATAGGCTATGACGCAAGCGGTGTTGGGCCCGGTCTGCTCGACCTAGAGGATCAGTCGTTGCGGTGTCCACTCAGCGTGTTCGCGGCGGCTTTTGGGCATATGCGCGGCTTGAGCGGTGTGGGGGCCTTTATGCACCGACGGCACATGGCTGGACACGCGCTAGTTGGCGTGGAAGCACTCGACGGTCTGCGCGGTCAGGCATACTTCGAATTGATGCGTCACTACTGGTACGGCACCGAGTCGAAGTGGCCATCGACCTCGACGTGGTAGTCGATATGGGCGCGTACTTTTTTCCACTCGGCGAAGACGTATGGGTGTTCCGATAACGGTTGCAGCGCGGGTTGGTCGATGCTCTTGAAGGTTGACCAGCGTGAGCCGGGCAGCTCCTTGGAGGGCTTGCGATTGAGACGATCCAGCAGCAGTGAGATAGTGGTATTGAGTTCGCCAATCGAGAAGAACTAGCGGTTGCGTAACACTGCGAGGATCCTGCGCTCGAGCACTTGCACGCCGGCTTCAACCGTGGCTTCGTCCTTGGGTTTGCGCGAGCGAGCAGGTAATACGGCGATACCGTAATGCTCGGCCAGATTGTTGGCGCTGATTGAAAACTGACCCACCCTGCCGATTGAAAATTGACCCAGGACGGATTGCTGATTTTTGCCCCAGCAATTGTGGATAAGCTTAGCAGCAGTGTGCCGATTCAAGACGCATCAAGCCCCACCGCATGCAGCAGGGCATTTATGGTGCGGATTAAAATGGCTCATCGTCCTCGACATCATATCCGTCCTTGCGCTTTCGTTCCCGTGACTTGATCTTTGTCTGGGCGGCCAAGGTGCTGTGTTGTAGGCGGTAGGACTCGTTGCCCGTTTCGACGATGTGGCAGTGGTGTGTCAGCCGATCCAGCAACGCGGTGGTCATCTTGGCGTCGCCAAACACACTCGACCATTCCGAGAAGCTCAGGTTGGTGGTGATGACCACGCTGGTGTGTTCGTACAGTTTGGACAGCAGGTGAAATAACAGGGCGCCACCGCTTTGGCTGAAGGGCAAATATCCGAGTTCATCCAGTATCACCAGGTCTGTGCGCAGCAGTGCCTGGGCGATTCGCCCTGCCTTGCCATCGTACTTCTCACGCTCCAGCAGATTCACCAGATCCACCGTGGAAAAGAAGCGCACGCGTTTGTTGTGGGCCGTGATTCCGGATACAGCCAAGGCACTGGCCAGGTGTGTTTTCCCGGTTCCAGGGCCGCCGATGAACACGACATTCTGCGCGGTTTCAGTGAACGCCAAGCTGGATAGATCGCTGACCAGCCGGGCATCAGCGCTGGAAGCGCTGAAGTCAAAGCCAGCTAAGTCACGGTGCATGGGGAGTTTTGCCATGTTCATCTGATGATTCACCGAGCGCACCGCGCGATCCGCATGTTCCTGCTGAAGCAGATGTTCCAGCAGCCATTTCGATGAAGCCGTCGACGCTGTTCCTTGAGAGACCAGTTCTTCCCAAGCACTGGCCATGCCGTGTAGACGAAGTTCTTTGAGTTCAGTCATTAGGTCACGCATTGCGATTCTCCTCATCGGTCGCACGAAGCCGGTCGTAGCGTGCCGTATTGGCAACAGGCGCGACCTTGAGTTGCAGGCTGGTTTCTACACAGGGAGGTGGTGCGGTGGAGGTCAGGCGGGCAACGACATTGAGGATGTGATCGGCGCTCAGACTTCCCGATTCAAGTACCAGCTCCACCGCCACCAGCACTGGTTCGAGACCCGCAATTGGCACAGCAGCCAGTACCTGCATCATGATTCGATCACCGTTGGTGTGACGCCTCAGTCCTCGTTTGAGAAGCCGTAACGGTTTTGGCAGATCAGCAAATGGCGCGCCGTTGCGCAATGCACCAGGCTTGCGTTCGATGAGTGGGATGTAGTGCTGCCAGTCAAAACCGACCTGATCTCGATCAAAGAGGCGCTCGTGACTGGCGATCACCGTTTCGTCGGCAATGACCACGATCCGCGAAGGGTACAAACGGCTGCTGACCCATTGGCCCACACGCTCGCAAGGTACCGAATAACGATTGCGCGCCACGCTGATCAGACAGGTGCTGGAGACCCGCACGGTACGCTCGACGTAGCCATCAAATGCCGTCGGCATTGGCATCATTTCGATCTGCTCCAGCTCCAAGACCTCGGCCACCGTAAGCCCGTTGTACTGCGGATGCACCAGTTCGCTCCAGAGCGACCGGCAACGTTGGCCGAGCCAGACATTCAGCTCCTCAAAGGTATGGAACATGCAATTTTGAGCATCGAGCCAGATTCGCCTCCGGCTGTCCTGCACGTTCTTTTCGACGATGCCTTTCTCCCAGCCAGAGGCCACGTTGCAGAAGTCCGGATCGAACAGATAGTGCGCGCACATCACGGAAAACCGGGCGTTGACCGTGCGGCTTTTGCCTTTGTTAACCTTGTCGACAGCCGTTTTCATGTTGTCGTAGATGCCGCGACGCGGCACGCCACCCAACGCTCCAAACGAACGGGTATGGGCATCAAACAGCATCTCGTGGCCTTGGCTGGGGTACGCAACCAACCAGAATGCGCGACTCGCGCACAGCTTCATGTGGGAGACCTGGATACGTCGAAAAAGACCACCGATCAGCAGACCTTCTTCGCTCCAGTCAAATTGAAAGGCCTCACCGAGCGCAAACGTCAGCGGTACAAAAGCGCGTAAAGACTTGCCTTGCTCGCCTCGCCAAGAGCGCACAAACGCCGTGAGCTGGCTGTAACCGCCGTCATAACCCTCGGCCTTGATCTGCTCAAAAAGTGCTTTGGCGCTCCTGCGGTTGTGTTTTGGCCGGAACGAATCGGCGCTTGAGCGCCTGCTCCAGGGTCTCGTGAAAAGGGCTGAGCTTATTGAAGGTTGCGCACCGTTGGTACGCTGGCTGAGTGGCTTCGGGCGCTCTGACCCATTTTCGGATGGTGTTTCTAGACAGCCCGGTACGCTTGGCTATCTGATGCAGCGAGAGCTTGTCGCGGAAATACATCCGCCGGATTTTTCCCAACATTTCCATGCTGATCACCCTGTGTTCTCCTGCTCGAAAAGTGAGCAGAAGCAGTTGAACACCTGGGTCAGTTTTCAGTCGGCAGAAGAGCCTCTACTGGGTCAGTTTTCGGTCAGCGGCAACAGCCAGATCGCCGTAATAGGGGTTTATACCAGGCACATAACGATGTGCGTTGGGACACCGTTGCGTAGATCGTCGGGCACCAGGATTTGTGATGTGCCGCTGAGAAACAGTGAAGCAGCGTACGTGTGAGCCCAGCCCGTCGAGCAGTTTCTGCGACCATGTGGCGTCGGCTAAGGTGTAGCTCGACGTGCCCAAGAAAGCGACGAATATCTGAGCTTGGCGGATTTCACCGTTCTGTCGGTCGATGATCGGCGCGGTTTGTCCGGCGTAATCGACGAACAGTTTTTCGCAGGCACAGTGCTCCTGGCGCATGACCACGTCGACCTTAGCCGCCCAAAGGTGAGAGTATTCACAGAACCAAGTGTGCTAGAAGCGTTGCGGGTGAGCAAGTCGATATTCCTGCCATAGCAGCCCCAGTGTTACAGGGTCGGCGCAACTCGATGTGTACATGAGTCCAGTCAGGCATCGGCCTTCGATCGCTGGGGACATTGGGCGGTGGCCGAAAAGATGCCGATGTAGCTTGGCGTCAGTCAGCGCAGACGGCGATGTGAGGTCGCTGGCAGCAAGCCGATTGAGGTACTCACCGACGGTAGCTCGGCCTATTTGCAAGCTGGCAGCGAATTTGAGACGTAGCACTTCTCGAATCTTACGCTTGGATAACCGCTCTACGACGGTCTCTCTGCTTCGATAAAAGAGGCCGATGGTAGTGAATTAATCCTGCGTTGCTGCCTGCCTTATTGGTGGCCGGATGGCCGTAGAATCCACACTGATTGACACATTATCCGTACGCGGGGAGGTGAATAGTCACCGCAGGGGAAGCAGGCGAGTGCCACGCACCGGGTGGGTGACGCGGTTGCTACGGATTGCTATGATTGGTCGAAATTTTAGATGAGCAAGTCGATTTTTTCGGATGGACGTTCAACAATAAAATTACGGTTCTATCGTTAGGAATCGCTGGAATTATTTCAAAGGGACATGGGTTCCGCTCAATTTAAAATCAGGGAGTTAGGTATGGACTACGTACTGATGGTTGATTGCACGGATGTAACTTCGGCAATCATCATCGCCGCTAATAAAAGAGGAGTCGGCGTTATCTTTGTCAGGTCTGAGCTGACCCGTAATCACACGTCGTTAACGAATGAATTCTTTAGTGAAAATACTGTAGAGACTTATGATATTGAGTCGCCTCTTGACGCAAAAAAAATTGAAGATGTCATGAGGCGCATCAGCAAAAAATATCCAATATCGTTCGTCTTTACTCCCCTTGACGATATTGTTGAGCCGGTTGCTGCGGCAGCCAAGAGTGCGAACCTTAAAGGCACATCCCATTTGGGTGTGGCCAATGCCAAGAATAAGGCCCTAGCCCGGGAACTCCTTAAAGCCGAAAAGTTGACTCAATGTGGATATCGCACATGTCGAACGCTCGGCGAGCTGCCGGCGGCGGTGAGCTTTATAGGTTATCCCTGTATCGTCAAACCCGTGTCTGGATTCGCCAAATATCTGACGGCGCACCTTGAAACACCGCAAGACCTACGAAAATTCATGGATGAATATGTGTCGACGCGTAACGACATAGACTGTGCTTTTCGCACCTTTATTTCAGACGAGTACACCGTTGAGGAATATATTTGCGGGCAAATGTACTCGGCGGAAGTGGCGAAGAATGAGCACGGTTTTTATCCATTGATGCTGACTAAGCGCGATCGTGCAAAGCACAATGAGTTATTGGAAATTGAGTCAACTATGGCCCCGCGTGGCCACTATCCCGATGAGAGTGCGATTTTCGAATACTGTGAAAAAGTAGTCGATTGCCTGAAACTTGATGTTGGTATTTTTCACATCGAGGTCATTGTGAACGAGGGCGGCGTTGATTTGGTTGAGGTGAACCCGCGTTTTATGGGAGGCGCTTTATCGACGCTCTTTCAGAAATCCACATCGCTGAGTGCTTTTGACATTTTGCTAGATACCTATCTCGGGAAGGTTGTAGATATTCAGACAAAATCTAGGCTGTTCTCTACTTCTCGGCGCCTCGCCCCCATGGAAAAAACGATTGCACAGGCTACTGTTGATGCGGGTTACATTAAAGAGCACTTTCCGTGGGTCAGAGAACACTCAATAGCTATTCACAAAGGGCAGACGATATTACCGATGACCGGTAATGACTCCTCTCTGGGTTATATTCATATCGTTGCTGAACACTACTCGACTGCTCTGGATCAAGCCAAGGCGACGATCAATATGATTTCAGTCGCCACGGGTATCAAGTTAGCGAACTGAAGTGAAAAAATGGCTCCTATTCAATTGCTGAGTAGGAGCCACAGCATAAGTTACAGTGCGGGCAGTAATTGTCCGGCTTCAAGCTCCAGTTTCAGAAGGTCGGCATAACTTTGACGGTTTCTGATCACTTTCAGTTGGGCTCCATCTTTCAATACCTCTGGGAGCAACGGACGCGTATTGTAGTTTGACGACATACTTGCACCATAAGCCCCACAATCATGAAAGATCAGCAGGTCACCAATCTCTACCTCGGGCAGGAGGTAGGAGAAGACTTCCCCAGCTTCCTTCTGAGTAAACACATCGCCTGACTCACAAAGGGGACCGGCAATCACTGTCGGCCGTAGGCCTTCGCTCTTTATTTGCCCTGTTGGGCTCATGACACTCACCCGATGGGTTGAGCCATACATGGCCGGACGGATCAAATCGTTGAAACCGGCGTCCACGAGAACGAAGAAGTTCTGGCCCATGGGTTTATAAGCCCTTACTTCAGCGACCAAGATGCCGGCTTGCGCAGCCAGATAGCGGCCAGGCTCGATTTCTAGGCTGACTTGGTGTCCCAGGTATTCTTCTATCTTCTGACGTGCTGAGTGCCAGAGCTGAAAATAATGCTCGGGGTCAATCTCCTCCTCACGGTCAGTGTATGGAATCGACAGCCCGCCGCCCGCTGATATCGCATCAATATCGACCCCCAGAAGCTTGACCTCGTTCACCATAGCATCGCAGACACGCGCCAGATGCTCATAGTCGGCTCCCGAACCGATGTGCATGTGAAGGCCCACCAGTTTCAGCCCATGATGGTGAATCAACTCGATGCTGCTTTGGATTTCGGTGTGCCATATTCCGTGTTTACTGTGCTCTCCACCCGTATTCGTCTTGCGCGTGTGGCCATGACCGAACCCCGGATTGATCCGCAACCATACCTCATGCCCAGGGCTCAGGACTCCCAACTGTTCAAGCATCTGCGGGGAGCCTGCGTTCACCGGGATCTTCAGTTGAACCAGACGGGCTAGGGTGCTTGCGTCAATCAAGTCTGCGGTGAAAACGATGGGTGAGTGGGGGCCGTCAACGCAATAGCCTGCGCTCAAGGCACGCTCGACCTCTCCTAGCGACACGGAGTCGATCAACACGCCTTCTTCGCGCATCAGCGACAGGATGTGAATATTGGAGCAAGCCTTCTGCGCATAACGTATGAAGTCGAAGGACTTCAGTTTTCTGATCTGCCGACGGATGATTGGCGCGTCGTATAACCAGAGCGGCGTGCCAACCGAGTGGATCGCCGGGATGATTGAATCGAGTAGATCTTTTGTCATGATAATCCTTAACGAGTGTGCGGTTACTGAGCAGCGCTGGCCGGACGGATTGAAAACCAGCGGGCCGAACATAAAGTAAACAAAGCAACGATGATGAGACTGGCGATTACGGGGAGCGCGCTGACATGATCAATTGCGTACCCACCTGCCACTGCCACAACAGCCATGCCCAAAGGCGCAATCGAATGGAAGGTCACCATGACGACGCTGATCTCTTGTACGGGTGTTTCGGTCAGCAGGTCATTGTAAGCACGCATGAAAACAACCTCGAAGATGAACATGAAAATAAAGTAGGTGGGTATGACAATGGCGCTAGAGGAAACCAGGAAGGGTACCGCCAGCGCCGCAAACCCCAACATAAATGTTTGATCATTTGAGAGAGAGTGGGAGTTGTTTTTGAAGAGGGCGGTAGTGACGAATAGAGCTCCCAGGAAAATGCCCAAGACACTCACGCAATGAAAGACACCCACGCCAGACTGACTGAGTTGCAGGTGAGTCATGGGTATCCAGCTACGCGCTATCAGGTGAGCGCCCTGGAAGATCACGACACTCAGGGTCAGGACGGTGAAAGGCCTGACTAACTGAGGCTGACGGGACAGCAGGTTCAGGCAGGCGCTGAAAACTCGCGTTGCGTTCTGCTGCCCATTTTCTTCAGGCTCGATAGATGGCAAGCCGCGGTAAAGTGCGGCGGCACAGATACTTAATGGCGCACACAGGAGAATCGCAGTTTGAACGCCGTAGCTGTCATACAACCAAGCACCCAGTGCCCCTCCCAAGGCTGAGCCGAGGTAATAAGAGGTCATCATCCACGTGTTAGCATCGGTCAGGATGGCTGCACTGAACAAGTGCTTTACCAGTTTGGCGCGAGTGCTTTTGATAATGATCTCCGCAAAGCCTCGCAAGAATACGGTGACCACTATCACCGCCAAGGCCTCTTCGATCCAGAGGGCCAATGTCAGAAACGCGATGAAACTGAGCACTTCGACTGTCATCAGCAGTCGTACGGGACTGATGCGTTGGCACAGCCAGCCTGCCAGTCCCACGAATAGGACGGGAGCGCCAAACTGGACCGCATAGATACCGGACGCCAGAAGCGTGGAGTGGAATCCATTAAAGAGATGGATCGACACCGCAATCATGATGGCAAAGCTGCACAGCATGCTCAGAAACATGGCCGACCACATCCGCTTGAAAGGCGAGACGCGAACCAAGGCTTGTATGTTCATGCTGTAGTGTTCTTGAGTGTCTTTAACATGGTGGGACCTTGGTATTCAGGAATAGATGAGATTGATTGCTCATGCTCCTCTGTTGGCCTGCCCACCCCATTGCTCTGGAGTTCATAGCGTCGCTTTGGTTGCTTATGGATGGGCGCGAGAAGCAGGGTAGGGTCAAGTTTTGCAATGGCTAAACGGTGTATGGATTGAGGCGACGTCTTTCCTGGGGCGGATTCTTGAATGTGGAACGCCTGCTTGAGGCGTTCGCAAAATGCAGGCATGAGGGGTTTTGCAAAGTGCGAGACGTAACAAAGGCCAAGGCTGACAAACGCCATGCGGTTGTTGATGGTCATCCCTGCGCCGTCAAGCGACGTCGAGTTTGCCTTGTCTGACAGCAACCTCAAGAGTTGGGCCGTTGTTTCGGCCGCTTGTCGCAGGCAAAAAGTCTCCAGCGAGTACAGGCGCATCATGCGCTCGGCATATCGCGTGAAGTGAGTGTGCTGGTCCCTGACGTCCACCTCGTCAAACGGATGCTGGGTTATGGCTTGCGCAATCTGATCCAGAGGGGTGTGCAGTTTCTGTTTGATGGCTTCGATGAATTCTTTTTCGGAAAAGTTGGCAGTCTGAGTTTCAGGGTTGACGAGTGCCAGGAAGAATCGGACATTGTCGGCGCCGTAATCTTTCAACAAGTCGGCTGCCCAGATCAAATGCCCTCTGCTGGTGGAGAACTTCTGGTTCTCCAGGTGGAAGAACTCGTTGGTGATGATTGCTGTCGGCGTGACCATGTCGCCGTGCGCCAATTGCAGGGCCAAGTGAACCAGTGAAAAATAGTAACTGTTATCAAATCCCATGAACTGGACCAGTTGATATCTACTCTCCGGCTGCCACAGCGCATCGGGCGATACCTTGGCGGTCATATGAATCAACCCGGGTAACATTTCCGCCCAAACATTCAATACCTGGTTCTCGCAGCCACTGAAGGGGGCACGAATCCCCCAATGGCTGGGATAGGTGATCGGGAAGTCCTCCAGAGGACGGGACATCATTTCATCTAGGAACGTACGCAGGTGAGGCCGCATGATGGTCTTCTTCTGCTGATAAAGCGCGATCATCGCGCTGCGATACTTTTCTAGCGGCAGTACTTTAATGGTGAGGGTACGGTATTCGATTTCTTCCCCATCCGCTGCATTGCCGAACGAAGGAAACATCAGAGAATTAGCATCATTTGGATGACCGCAGGTTTCGCAGATTGCTCCGGCAGTGCTGCTGTAGCATTCCGGACAAATACCACTGACGTAAGCTTCGAACAGGTAGCGCTGCTGCTTTTTGCTGTAAGGGAAAACCACGTTTTTATCACAAATGATTCCGCGCTGTTCCAACGCTGAGAAAAACTGCTGAACGTCCTCGATGTAGTGTTCGTCGGGAGCGGAGAAAGAGTCAGTGTCAATATCACCGGCACGCAACGTGGAAAGAATCTCTTCGTTGCACCTTGCTGCTAAGGCGTGGGGCTCAACACCGAGTTTTTCGGCTCGGGTGACGACATAGGTCTGATGATCATCACCACTGCTGAGATAGATCACTTCATGCCCCAGGAGCTTTTGGGCGCGACTGAAAACATCTGCGGCGAGATAGGGCCCGGACAAGTGACCAACATGCAGGTCGCCGTTAGTGGTTGGTGGCGTAGCTGTGACCAGGTATTTAGCTCTCCCGTTATTTTTTTTCATGCGTCTACTCCTGTTTTCTCTGTGCTCCAGACGCTAAAGACTTCAAGTATTGCAGTGCTCGACACGTTTTGGAAATAGTGCTGAGTGTTGGGTTGTACCCAAATAGCGTCGCCCGCCTGAATCATTTCTGATCGGTCCTGTACCCAGAAAATTCCAGTGCCACTGCACACATAAAAAAACTCGTATTCATCGTGGGCGTGGGCATGTGATTGCTCCCCGGCCGCAATAACTGAAAGTGCAGCACCGTTGTTCGAGGGTTCCTGTTTGTTCCACGGTAGATAGCGAGCAAAACGGCAGCCGTATTCGTTTTTGAAGTGTGCGTCCGCTTTACGAGTAATTGAGTACGCGTTCATGTTCAGCTGCATTCCATGGTAGAGGCGGTTTCATCGGAGCGGGTGGCAGTTGGCGCTTTGCTGGTAGCGTCGAGAATGTCGCGGGCTCGGAAAGGCAGGATCGATATCAAGCTACTGGTCAGGCCGTGACTGTGCTCGGTTGGGCCTTGGACAAAAAGGCGAGCAGAGACCGCAGGCAGGGTTTCAACGGCGTAATCCCTGGCAACTTTCAATGAGCCATCCGGGTGGCGCAGCAGTAAATGGTCCACGCCGCTCAGAAGGCGGTGAGCGTTTTGATGGTTGTATCCTGTGGCGAGAATTACGGCGTCGTAGCAATCGGTTGTGGTTGCTTGCGTAAGGTCGTCCCGCAAGGTGACGTGAACGGCGTGATCGTCGTTTCTGACATGGGTCAGCGAGTGATAATTGAGTGTTCGAGCGCGACTGCGCCCCGCGAGTTTTTCTTCATACAACTGTCCATACAGCGCCTGAATCAAGTCCTCATCGACGGCTGCATAGTTGGTATGACGCAGCTGACGTAACGTGCGCTCTTTGATCGTCGAGGACGACAGGTAAAAAGCGTCGACGCTTACCGGATCGAAGACTTCATTGCTGAATGCGCTGCTGTTGGCAGGCATCAGAGAATGGTTGCGGATGGCAAGGTCCACTCGGGCGTCTGGAAATTCCTGCAACATGTGCTGGAAAATCTCCGCTGCACTTTGTCCTCCACCCACGATCAGCGCGCGGAACGCAGGGTTTTTCTCGATGGTTTTTAGTATCTCCAGGCGAGAAAGATATTGGGAGCTATGGAAGAGCCTGGCATTCATGTCTTGCATCGAAATACCACAGGGAAGTACGGGACTGCCACCTGTCGCCATCACGATATTTCGAGCGCGCTTGATCGTGCGTTCACCGCTATTGAGGTCGCTGCAATGAACTTCAAAACAATCTACGTTGCCTTTTGAATTCTCAATAGGCTGAATCATTGAGGCTGAGCAGGCGTACTGTACTCGGTTGGTGAACTTGTCTGCGGCCCATGCGAAATAGGCTTGGTAATCGCCGCGTGAGGGATAAAGTGCACGCAGGTTGATAAAGCTGTTGAGTCTCTCCTGTTCATGGAGGTAGTTGATAAACGTGAAGGGACTGGTAGGGTCCTTTTGAGTAATGAGGTCTTTTAAGAACATAACCTGCATTTTAGCCCCGGGTAGCATCATGTCCCCGTGCCAAGAAAAACTGGCTTTGTCCTCAATGAAACCTGCGACCCCTTTATAATCAGCTGAGGACATTGCAACGGCCAGGGCCAAGTTAGAAGGGCCAAAGCCGATGCCTAAAATATCGTAAGTGTCACTGCTATTGAGACTGCAATACATAAATAGGCCTCAGAAAATATCGTGTAAAATACCAGCAGGGGTGACAATCAACGTGGGTGTGCGACGTTTAGCGGCTCGGCTCGGCACACCGGATTTTTATAGCTGCCGTTCAGGCCGGCATGTAATGGGCAAAGAACTTTTTAGTCGGTTCCAACACTTCCCACTGCCCCGTGAAACCTGCCGGAACGACAATGCTGTCACCCGGAACGAAAGTTTTGCTATTGCCTAGGTTGTCGGTAATTATAACTTTGCCACTGAGCATGTAATAAAACTCATCCTCTTCGTAGATGCACAAAAATTTACCCGGTGTGCTCTCCCATATACCAGAGGTGAACCGCTTATCCTGGCTGCGGAAGTAGACGCTGTTGGTGATATCGGGGTCGCCTGAAATAAGGCGGTCTGGGCCTTTTTTTACATTGAAAATTTCGGCTTCGGATGTTCCTAGTATTACGATGTCATCAATTTTTGGCTGGGACATATCTATCTCCTTTGAAGTTGGTTGATACGACGAGGGTGCTTATTCGATGAGTTTCGCAATCTGATTGGCGTGGGCGGCACTCATTAAGGAATAATGATCGCCGTTCACGATCACGGCTTTTTGGTTATGCTGATTTGTCAGAGCCGGTGTCGGACGATAGGGGGTTAAATGAAAAAATCTATGCGACCCGGCATTCGAGGCTTGTAGCAGCAAGAAATCACTCGCGATTGACGGAGGCGGAACATACGCAAGCAGCCGCTCGTACAATGCCTGGTACGTGCGGTACAATTTGAAGAGTTCGCGATGACCTACTTCTGCCAAGGCTGGGTGCTGAAGTGCTAAGTGGCTGTAAGCACTATCGAAATGCTCCAGTGGCGGAGCATGGTTTTCGCCGAGTGTGAAATCCTGTAGATAGTCACTGAAGAATCCAATGACTGAGTGCCGTTCTGGGTAACTAGGTGTTTTTTGGCCGGAGGCGGTATAGCTGTCGATGAGAAACAAATGAAGGGGTGGACGTCCTTGGCGCGTAGCTTGCTCGGCTATTGCCGTAGCAATCATACCGCCCATGGACCAGCCTACGAGATAAGTTGCCGTAATGTCGATCTCGCAAGAAAGTTGATCAAGATAATGATGTGCAAGGGCCTCCAGCGTTTTGGGTATCTGTTCGACTGAAGGGCAGTAGAGTCCATAAATGTCGAAATTGAATGAAAGTGTGTCAATTAAGGGCTTGTAGGAGACAAGGTGTCCTCCCACAGGATGGACGAGGACAAGAGGCATTGCGTTGTCATTGCCCTTTCTGAGCAGGACGAAAGATCCAGAATCAGCCTGCTGTATTTTTATGTTGCCAATGAGGATGGCTTGCTTGGCAATCGTTGAATAGTCAAAGAAATTTGAAAGAGAAATATTGACGTTGTACCGGTCATTGATTTCGCGAATTAACTTGATTGCGGATAATGAGGTGCCTCCAGCGGCGAAGAAGTCCATGTCAACAGTAGAAATAGTTGTCGAGCCGATCTCGTTCCAAAGTTGCACCAGTTCGTGTTCTATCTCACTGTGGCTACCCTGAGCAGTGAGCACTTTGCCGGCGGGAAGAAGTAGCGAGCCGAGCGCTGCCGTGTCACGCTTCTGATTGGCAGTCAGAGGCATGCTATCAATACAGATAATCTGATCGGGAATGCTGTAAAGCGGGAGGCTGGCAGTGAGTGATGATCTTAACGCGTCAAAACCTTCGAAGGTGCGCGGATCTGTAACGATAGCCGCGGCCAAGCGTCTACCGGCATTCTCACCAATCAGCAGGCAGGCTGCGGCAGTGACTCCCGTTGACTGCAGCAAGTATTTTTCGACCTCCGAAAGATCGGCTCGGTAGCCTCGTACTTTGATTTGATTGTCGCGGCGCCCCAGGAACTCCAGAGTTCCATCTGGCCAGTAGCAACCGTAATCGCCTGTTCGATAAAGCCGGGAATTATCGTCAGCTGACTCGACGAAACTTTGCGTCGTTAATGCCTGATCGTGATGATAGCCTGCCGCGACGCCAGCGCCGCCGATGTAAAGCTCACCGGGTACCCAGTTGGGCTGGTGCTGCATGTCACGGCTCAGGACATGAAACGTCTGGTTGTCCAGAGGGTACCCATAAGGGATGCTTTTCCAGTCGCGGCTGACTTCGTTGACTTCATAGTAATTGGACCAGATGGATGCCTCGGTCGCCCCACCCAGTGCTATCAGGCGCACGTGCGGGCAATAGGCTTTCAAGCGCTTGGGCAGTGATAGAGGAACCCAGTCACCGCTTAACAGAACGAGCCTCAAGGAAGACAGGACCTGGGTCGCCCGATCGCCAAGGTGATCCAGTAACATCTCCAGAAGGGCCGGGACTGTATTCCATACCGTTACCCTGGACTGGGTCAGGCACTGAGCCCACGTTTGCGGGTCGCGCTGAGCATTGGCTGGTGGGAGAACGATCGTCGCTCCGGTGGCAATACTGCCCAGCAAGTCGAATACCGACAGATCGAAGTTCAATTCGGACAGCGAAAGGATACGGTCGCTGCTCGATAATCCGAACCGGTGCATGATGGAAAAAATCGTGTTTTGCACAGCGCCATGTCTGATCGCCACGCCCTTGGGCGTTCCCGTGGAGCCTGAGGTATAGATGACATATGCGAGTTCTTGAGCGTCGGGTTGGCGCAAGGTATCCGTCGCCTGTCCTGACACTGGGCCGTCGATATCAATCCTGTGGAGCTCACCAGATTCGTCTGCCAGTTTTGTCTGTCCGCGTGCGTCAAGCAGCACGGTATTGACTTGGCTTTTGGTCAATACCTCTTTTATGCGTTGGATCGGCCAATCGATGTGCAGGGGCAGGTAGGCCTTGCCCGCCTGAATGATAGCCAGCGCCGCCATATATTGTGCAGGAGACTTTTCAGCCAGAACGGCTACCACATCGGAGACTTGATCGGTCTGGGCGACGCTGTTGATCGCCCCTGCAAAATGGCTGATGCGGGCTGCAAGTTCGCCATAGGCTATCTGTGTTCCATCGCTGTCTATTGCACAGAGGTGGGGCAAGCGGTTTATTTGCTGATTGGCCAGTTCGAATAGCCCGGGCCCGCCCCAGGTTACGGTAGTATCGTTGGCGTTTCGCCGACCTTGGGTGAGCGCTGCATCTAGGGGAATCTTCCAGGAAGCCAGCCAGTGTTCGGCATGTTCAGCGAGATGCATCAGCATCTGCTGGTGAGTGAAGGCCAGTTCCTCGATCAAATGCGCAGGAAACGCATCCGCTACGTAATCAAATTGAGTGACCAGTTGGCCGGAGTCTTCGAACACTTGGTGATCGAGAACGACCTGGGGCGTGTGCATGGACTTGCGATCAAGCTCCCAGCCAGGGAGCTCAATGCGTTGCGGCACCTCATTCTGCCCATGTGCATCAAGCCCCGAGGCGAAGACATACGGGATGTTGCTCAGGCCCGTGTCACTGCTGGACGCGCGAATGCGATGGGCAACTTGGGTAGCAGAAACCATGCTGTGCTGAAGGTCATATGATAATTGCGCCTGTACGGTTTTTGCGCAGGTCAGGAATGTGTCGCCTTCAGACTTCATTTCCAGCAACAAGGTCGAACCGAAATTGCCCAATTCCTCATTGATCTGCTCCGCACTGATGATGTGCGCACGAGCACTGACCATTACGGTCAGGCAGAAGTGATCACACTCTGACCATTTTCTCAGGACCTCTGCATAGAGCGAACAAAGAGCGGCATTGGCTGTCAAGTTGTAGTGGTTTGCATGTTGCTGAAAGCTTTGCCATGACAGGGCCGGAAGCCTGTGTGTGATCCGCGTGAATGAGGATTGACGCGTCTCGGTCGGGATGGTCTTTCGGCCAGAGGGTAACTGCGGACCACTGGGCAGTTCGCCCAGTCGTCGTGTCCAATAAGCGATAGCGTTTCTATACTGCTGGCTTTGTCGATAATGCGTCAGTGCCCTGATAAACGAGGGGTACAGGCTTTCAGCGCCAGCCTCGGGGTAAGCGTCGGCTTTGTATAAGGCTGTGAAGTCACGGTAGATCAGCGTGATGGACCGCGCGTCCAGTACAAAGAGACGCGTACTGAGGATCACGTAGTGGCAGCTATCGTTGTCGATCACAGCGCAGCCCAATTGTGGACCTTGCGACAGATCAGGGAGCAATGCCGCGGATGAGCCGAGTAGGGTCTCATACCTGGCGAGCGCCTCTATCGGGTCAGGGATAGACTCATACAGAGGACGCCATGCGCGAGGCGTCGGGTCGATATATTGCCCACCCAGCTCAGGGGAGGCTTTCACCCTCAGCATCGGATGCTTGAGAAACAACGCGTTAATGGTCCGGACCAGCCGTTCGATATCAAGATCGATGACTTTATAGCCCTGGGTGACGAAAGCCGGAGTACTGAGCGTATCAAGTTCCGATTCGCCGACGAGATAGGCCGTTTGCAGATCAGTCATCGGGAAAACAGCGTTGTCCGGTTGTTCGTGCCGATCGACTACCAAAATGCCAGGATTGAGATTGATACAGGTCAGCACTTCTCTGGAAGCGTTATTGACTTGGGCAATCAACGTTTCAGCTGGGCAAGGGGAAGGGATATCGAGTTCCAGTGATCCACGTCGCTTGTGTACCGAGATTCCATGCTCAGCCAAGGACCATAACAAGTCCTCTACCGGTTTTGCTTGAGCGTCGTCAGGCAAATCAACGTGACGATTTGGGTTAAGCGACATGTTTCTCTGACCTCCCTGTTATTGCGAATTCATGGCAGCGTCGAGCACTCGGTCGGCCATCGATGATGTCGACCGGGTGATTTCTACCCTTTATAGATACGAAGCGAGATTCTCAATGGTCCCGTTGTCGCTCAACAGGTCCTTGAGTTCGAAGTCAAACCCGTCCAGTCGCGACAGTGCATACACCTGCAGTGCAAGGAGCGAATTGCCCCCCAATGCCAGAAACGGGGTGCGGACATCGATTTCATCGAGACGTAGCGTTTGCTGCCATATGCCAGCCAATCGTTCTTGTGCCTGGCTGCTTGCCCCTGTGCGTTGCATGGGTAAAGAGGCTTGGCCGCGGGTGTAAGCACCATGCCCTGCCTTGTTGGGGACAACAGTTTTGTTCAATTGGCCAACCAGTTCACCCAGGGTTTTGGCTGTTCCCATGCCAATCGTATTCAAGATCGAATGGAAATCCTCCAAGACTTCACTGACCTTGGTTGGCGAGAAAAAACCTTTGTCGTACTTGACCTGAAAGTAGAGCGTTTCCTCCGGCATGGCTTCAATTGCAAAAGGATAGTTAGTCCAGCCGACATAACGTTCTTGCCGAATCTTGATGCCTTTTTTAGCTCGCCAGTCGGAGGTTCGGGGGAAGTTCTCGAAAATCAGCAGCGTTTCGAACAAGGGTTGGTCACTGGCTACTTCAGCGCCAGCCTGTACCAGTGGCAATGGATAATGCTCATAGGCGCGGGCTCCGACCTGAACGCCTTGTACTTCCTGAAGCCACTGGGCCAGCGTGGCTTGCGGTGATACGCAGAGCCGCATGGGCAAACTATTGATGAAAATACCCACCATATCTTGAACGCCGGCCAGATCGACCGGGCGATGGGTAATGGTGATGCCAAAGCAGATATCGCGCTGCTGGCTATGCTTGGCCAATACCAGCGCCCATGCTCCCTGCACCAGGGTGTTCAGGGTCAACTGATTCTTTCTGCCGAAGGTGAGCAGCCGCTCGGTTTCGAGCTCAGTCATGTCCAAGCGAGCCTCCGCATGCAGTTCTTGAGCACTGGCGGAGAGGTTCAGCTTTTCAGACTGGCTGATAATGGTTGGCGTGTTGAAACCCTTGAGGCGATTTTTCCAATAGGCCTTCGCGGCCGATACATCTTCTTGAGTCAGCGCGGTCACGTAATCCCTGAACGGTCTGGCCGCGGCTAATGTTGGGGGCGTCCCATCAAGCGCTGCACGGTAGAACTCTAATGAGTCACTCAGCAGAATGAACAGAGACCAGGCATCCAGGACCAGGTGGTGATAGCTCATGACCAGTTTGTACTGGTTGTTTCCAAGCGTTATCAATGTCAGCCGGAAAAGCGGCGCCTGTTCGTAGACGAAGCCGCGTCGCCGGTCTTCGCTCAAATACGCCTCGATAGATTGTTGCATCTGGGCTGGAGCTGTATGGGAGAGGTTCAGCGAGCTCCAGTCCAACTTTGCGTGTTCGTGGATGAATTGCAATGGTTCCATCAAGCCGTCGGTGACCACTGCGGTGCGCAGGATTTCGTGACGCTGCACCACCTGTTCCCATGCCTTGCGCAATGATGGCTCAACGACAGTGCCTTCCAAGTGATAGATGAATTGCTCGAAGTAAACACCCGAATCAGGGTCGAGCAGGGAGTGGAACAACATCCCTTTTTGCATGTCCGTCAACGCTGAGCAGGCTTGGGCTCCATGAGCCGTCATGACGTTACGCACATCGTTGTTGGGGATGAACGCGGCGTTGCTCGTACCCGGATCAACGATGTCGGCTCCCGGTTCACGAAGGCCTTGGGACTCTACATGCATGGCCATTTCCGCCACTGTCGGCGTTTCAAACACTTGTGTTGCCGATAGCCTCATGCCTAGCTGGCGCGCCTTGGCACTGATCAGAAATCCCTGTATGGAATCGCCACCCAGTGAGAAAAAGTTGTCAAGAATGCCGATACCTTCAATGCCCAGCACCTCTTCCCAGAGTTTACAAATCCGGGCCTGGGTCTCAGTAGTGGGGCGAGTCTTGTCTTCCGACAACTCAAGTTCCCAAGAGTGTGACTCACGTAGTGTCTTGCGATCGACTTTACCGTTATCGGTATAGGGAATGGCATCTACCACCAGGAACCTGGCCGGTACCATGTAGTCGGGGAGGCGATCGGCCAAGCTGGTACGAATAGCCGCCGCGCTCAGTTCTACGCCGGGCTCGAATGTTAGATATGCCGAAAGACGGGTGTTGCCGCTCGGCGCCCGAATGCCCACTACCACCGCTTTCTTTACCCCTGAGCAACGATTCAGATGCGCCTCGATCTCTCCGGGCTCTACGCGATATCCAGCCACTTTCAACTGGTCGTCTATCCGTCCCAAAAGGTCGATGCGGCCATCAGCATCTTGTTTCGCGATGTCCCCTGTTCGGAACGCCATTCCGTAAGGGGTATCGATAAAGCGCTCGCGGGTAAGCTCGGGCTGCTTGAAGTAGCCGTCGGCAATACCGGTGCCAGTGATGAGCAGTTCGCCAGGTTGTGCATCGGTGACTTTGCACAGCGATTCATCGACAATGATAGGTGTCAATTCCGCAGGAAAACCCACCGGCACGAAGCCGGCATATTCTTGTTCGGGGTGGCACTCCCAATGGCAGCTATAAAGCGCTTCTGTCAGGCCGTACAGGTTGAACAACCGGGCGGGCATATCACAGGCGAAAAATCTTGAGGGAAGGTCGCCAGGCATTACATCGCTGCTACTGAACACATAGCGTAGCGTCCGGTTCTGTTTGAACTCAGGTTCTTCAATCATCCCGGCCAACAGGGCTGGCACCGCTAGGAACACCGAGATCCCGCTCTGATTGATAGCATCGACAAGTTTCGAAGGGTCTCTATGCTCGCCGGGCGGCAGTACGACGATCACGCAGCCTGACAGCAGAGGCCAGAAAATTTCCCGGACAAGGTTGGTGACGCTCAAAGTGGTGCGCAGTAACTGTCGGTCTTTCTTGCTTAGAGGGAATCGCGTTTGCAACCAGCGCTGTCCGCTGACCAAGGCGCGATGGGATAGCATGACCCCTTTGGGTTGCCCGGTGGAACCCGAGGTGTAAAACAAGAAGGCTAGGCTATCGGCGTCGACGGCAGGCAGGTTCTGCAGGTCGTGGGCGTGCAGTGTGTCAATGAGTCTAATCAGGTTCAGCCTGACTCCAGTCCATGAACCGACAAAGTGCTCGCTTGCCTGGTCTGGCACTGTCACCAACGCCTGAGCGTCGGAATGGTTCAAGATCGCAGTTCGGCGCTCGTCCGTATCTTCCGGGTCGATGGGGACGCATGTGCAGCCGGCCTTGAGGATGCCAATGACCCCCGCCAGCATATCCAATGATCGCGGAACCTGGATCGCAACTCTGCTGCCGATGGGGATGCCCTCGGCAATCAAGCTGCGTGCAACCTGATCAGCCCGTTGTTCCAGTTGCGCATTGCTTATTGGTAAGTCATTGAACATCGCCGCTGTAGCGTCGGGAGCCAGCGTTGCTCGCGCAGTCAGAAAGTCATGTAAGCATTCGTTAAACATACCCTGGGCCTCTATCTATTCAAATCCATGTGATGCTGTAAATTTTGCAGCGCCCAGTCGTTATGAAGACTTATACAGCGATGCTGTAAATAGGCATCTTCAAAGTGATGCAGGCAAAGTGAAAAGTTTGCGGGCTAAGGTAGGTAAAAAACGCACCGCCTACTTTGTGTTCAAGCTATATCAAAACTGTAGAGAAGAAAAATATCGGATTTTCTGTAATGTATTCATTTTTGATATGGCTTGACAATATTATTTGCGTGCCTTCAGTATGAGTGAGTCGTGCGTTGACGTCAGTCCAATTAAGTTTTGAATTGAAGGGTTGTGGGCGGTTATTTAGTCGTAATATTTTAACGGAATGGTAAATGGGTATGGTCAATTTTGAGTTGATGTTCAGGGTGCACGCATCTGCGTATTCGATATATAAGTTGAAAGGTGTTCCAGAGGCTGCTTGCTTATCAATGGGCGCGGATTTTTTATCGTTATCGATTGCACTGAATGAAACCACTCTGATCTGCACGAGCAATATTCAGCTCGCGGGTTGTGTAGTCGAGCAGGCCAGCCTTGCCTGGCGTTGCCTTGAAGTGATCAGCGACCATCCAGCGGATGTCGTGGGTTTGATAGCCTTTGTCAGTAATACTTTAGCCGGCGCAGGTATCAGTATGCTGACGATTTCCTCTTTCGCGGGTGACTACTTTTTTGTAAAAGATGAATCGCTCGATCACGCCATCACGGTACTGGGTGCCGCGGGTAACATCTTTACCTCTATTACCGAGCCGCAGGGGGGTGCAGAGTGAGTCAAGTACGCTCATTGGAGGACCTCGCCGAATTGGGGAGGAAGGTCTGTGCCGTAGAGCCTGTCTTATTGGAGGGTAAATATAGTTTTACCAAAGACCGAGAGGTCTATTTGCGAGCTACGTTTGTCAGGAGGCTGGATCTGGAGGTTCGCATGCAGGCCTGGGTGGCCTCCCGCGTTTCTGCAGACATGCTGCTTTCTCGCCTCTCCCACCGTTGTCGCTTGGGCGAAAGGGTGCAATGGCCACAGCACTTTCCAGTACAGATCGTCGACTCCGATTACAATGTTGCATTGTTGAATAATGTGTTTCTCTATTTTCCGTTCGGGGCCGGACTTCGCAGCGAAGAAGAACAACATATATTCGGCTTCGAACTGGTAGCGGTGTCCATCAGAATTTTCAATGAAGTACATATTCCGGCATTGGAAATTATCGGTTCGAAAAATGCAAAGGCGTTAGTTGAAGAACGGCTTTCCAAACGATTGGAAGAGGTTGTTTGCCTTTACTCCCTGTTGCATGAAATGTGTCATCGAGTTGGCGTGTGGCGAGTGATTCCTTCAAAAGACAAATCGTTGTGCATCAGTGGTAAGAACCTAGCGATTGTTGGAGAGCTCTGGGCTGATCTACAGCTTGTTGAAAATGCCAAGGAGTTCCCGGAACTTATGCTGTTCATTTTTTTGAATCGTATTTTCTGGTATGCCCGCAAGGGATATAGCGTCAACGTACAACACGGTGACTTGAACAGTGACAATGATGCTTGGGGCGGGGTTTACCTGTGGGTGAGGTTGCGCGACGCTGGGGCCCTCTCTATTAATCAGGTGACTGGAAAGTTGGATTTCGAGTTGGACGCTATGGCGGATGTATTCAGTGCCTGTTATTGGGAACTTGAGGAGTTAGGGGCGTCGTGCCTTGCGGCGGGAGCCGAAGGAGATGCGCTCGTCAATCAATGGAAGTTGAGTGTTTTGTCTGGTGCCCTTGAGCAACAAGTTTTGCCCTTTGAGTTGCAGGGAATTTATGCGCTATGCAGGGGGGTGCCTGAATCGTTTCATTGATGTAATTGTGTCGTGTCGAGTTTGCTCAGGCTTGTTTCGTAGATAAAGTACTGTTTATGAGAACTATACATATGTTGGGCGCACGGCACATGGGGGAGCCATTCTTTACGGCCTTCGCCAACAACTGAAGGATACTGACAGTCATCGTGTTACTGAAGTTAATGCCGAACGTAGCGCCTGGTATTCCAGTGATAATTTCCGAGTCAGTACCCGCCTCGAGACGATTGAGGATGATGACATTATTGTTCTGGCAGTTCATCCGCAGAAGTTTGCGCAGGCAGTGATGCAGAGCGGAGGACTCAAACAGCATCGCGGCCCGGTGATTTCCGTCATGTCAGGCCCATGTTAGGTTTTATCTCTGCTGTGCCGACATGGGCAATGTAGTTATGTGCATCAGCAATCGCCACGAGCAGTTCCCGGAAGTCATCACCAGTCCAAGGTTCTACCTTTTTCAAATATTCCCAAACGTAGGCAGTTTAAGCTCGCTGGCCTATGTTCACCATGGATTTGCCATAAGTTAGCGGTCGCTCCAATAGCTTCACGGAATGCTTGATGAAGCTAGGAGCCTTGACCACGACTTCACTGACTTTGTAGAGGTTGAGCAACGCGTCTGATTCAAAATTTAGGGTCTCCAGTCTGAGTCCCGAGGACATGAACCCCACCAGGCTCTGGATTTTCTTCTCAAGCGGGTATCGGGCGAACATTGCGGTGGCGTTTTACAACGACTTCAAGAAACCATCGAACACCTCCACCGACCAAGGCTCAATTTGGGCTGCTCGCCCGAATGCTGGCTAACTCGGAGCCATCCATGAGGTGTATGAATTCTTAGATTTAAGGTTGCCGGCACAACCGTAAATTCTTAACCGGCTAGGGTTAGGCTGACCTTGAGAAAATCGAAGACTTGGTAATTTAGCTTCACCATGTAGTGGTCAACTGATCCCGGACACTGAATTGAGTTTTTCCTCAGCAACCGCAGGCGCTAACCTTTCGTTGAACTGATGCGGTCGCCGCCAATTGTAGCGCTCCATCAGGAACCGGCCAATATCCTGTTGCGCTAGCGAAGCGCTCATGTAGCCCACCGTCGGTATCCATTCAGTTTTCAGGCTACAAAATAGCCGCTCCATTGGCGCGTTATCGTGGCAGTTGCCGCGTCGACTCATGTTCTGTGTGAAGCGGTATCGCCATAGTCTCTGGCGGAAACTCCGGCTGCCGTATTGACTGCCTTGATCACTGTGAAACAGCACATTCTGAGGCCGGCCACGCCGCTTATAGGCCATATCCAGCGCTTTGATCACCAGGTCGGCGTCGGGCTTGGCCGAGAACGCCCAGCCCACAACCCGGCGCGCATAAAGATCGATTACCGCCGCTAGATAGTGCCACCAACCTTCGGCCCAAACGTACGTGATGTCACCGCATCAAACCTTGCCGGGGGACGCCACGCTGGACCCTCGATCAAGCACGTTCGGGATATCAAGCCGCTCCACGGTCGCCTTTTTATAGGCATGGGAAGCCGTGTTGGCTCAGCAAGTCGTCCATGCCGATGAAACACCGGTACAAATGCTGGCACCAGGTGAAAAGAAGACACACCGCGCGTATGTCTGGGCCTACTGCACCACACCGTTTTCAGCACTGAAAGCGGTGGTCTACGACTTCAGCCCCAGCCGTGCGGGCGAACATGCGCGCAACTTCCTGGGTACCTGGAACGGCAAGCTGGTGTGCGATGACTTAGCAGGCTACAAAGCTGGCTTTGAACAGGGCATCACCGAAATCGGCTGCATGGCCCACGCCCGGCGCAAATTTTTCGACCTGCATGTGGCGAACAAAAGCCAGTTGGCCGAACAGGCGCTGCACTCCGTCGGCGGGTTGTACGAAGTCGAGCGGCAGGCCAAAGACAGGAACGATGAAGATCGCTGGCGATTACGTCAGGAAATAGCGGTGCCCATCGCTGAAAAGTTGCATGAGTGGATGATCGCTCAACACACGCTTGTGCCCGAGGGCTCGGCCACGGCCAAGGCACTTGATTACAGCCTTAAACGATGGGTAGCGCTGACGCGCTACCTGGATGATGGTGCTGTGCCCATCGACAACAATGCCGTGGAAAACCAGATCAGGCCGTGGGCGCTCGGTAGATCGAACTGGCTCTTCGCCGGGTCGCTGCGCAGCGGCAAACGAGCTGCGGCGATCATGAGCCTGATCCAGTCAGCGCGCATGAATAGGCATGATCCGTACGCGTATCTCAAGGATGTTCTGATGCGGTTGCCGACGCAGAAGGCAAGCGAAATTGCTAAGCTGTTACCCCACACTTGGCGTCCGAATGCGACCGTCAGCGAGCGGGGTTCTGAAGACTATTGATGAGGTAAACATGGAAGTTAGGCAAATTACCCGAAATGACATCAACGGATTTTACTCGCTTTTTTGTGAGGTGAATGCCGAAGGCCTTTACTCGGCTCGCTCAACCCCGCCCACTCTAGAAGCAATAGAGCGAGCATTAATGCAAGTTGTAAAAAAATCTTGGCCTGTATACGTGATAGAGCATGATGGTCAAATAGTGGGCTCGGCCGAGGCCTACCCGGAAAGCTTCTGCCGACCTAGCGGTAGCGATAGTATCGGTGATCTGGGCATGCAAGTGAAACGGGAATATCGCCGCAATGGTCACGGCTCTGCTCTCCTTTCAGCCGTGATTGAGCATTGCCGAGGTGCCGGCTTCACCTCGGTGGATCTCAGTGTCTTTGAGTCAAACAAGCCTGCCAGATCACTTTACGAAAAGCTTGGTTTTACCCACCTGGAGGACCTTCCGCCGTGCACCCTTGCGTGCGGCAAGCTTGAGCAGCCCATTAAGATGCGACTAGCGCTCTGACCATCATTCAGATAGCTCAGCTCAGGGCTGACATTGTCAATGTGTGATAACTAGACGCTTACGAAGTACGAGACGAGAAAGCCTCCCTCCACGTCGAAGTTTACGAGCTTGGAGCCGCAGCGCTTTCGGACGACTCGACGGTGCAACACTTCATTCACTACCTCCAGAAGCTATTTCAAACCTTGGCGTAGTCTGCTGATCACGTTCCAAGAGGTGCTCTGCGCGAAAAGATCCTTCTGGCTTTTATGCTTTCGGTCTCCGCGCCTAACTGCTCACTCGAGTTGGCCCTAGCGGACCTGCACTGGCGTGTATGGCGTTCACATGATGACGATGACTGGAACGTTAGTGGGGAGCAAAAATCTGACCTCGATCCATGGAGGATACTGGATATGTTTATCGCCAAGTTGAGCAGCCTGCGTTTCTGACAAGCCTGCCACAACTGTTTTGGGCAATGGTGAGTCTTGCACCGCCAGATCTTCGACCTAGCACCTCAAGCAGCTAATGATGCCCGGTGTATTTGGAAGGCGCGTTGGACTGAGTCAATTGCAGGGATGGATACATCCTCTCAGCTCCTCAAGTCCTCTTAACTAGTAGTCAAAGGCATAGTCCGCGCATAAGCCGCGTGGGATAGGGCGGCACGGTTTAGGCACAGAATTGGCACAGCAATAAACAAAAGGGCCCAGGTTTTCACCTAAGCCCTTATCTTGTATGGCGCACCAGGCGGGATTCGAACCCACGACCCCTGCCTTCGGAGGGCAGTACTCTATCCAGCTGAGCTACTGGTGCGACGCGGGCGCCATGATACTCACATGGGTACGGGGCGTCCAGTTGCGGGCGGTATGCGACACAAATCACCCAGCGCGCCCTGCGACAGCCTTTCATCAGCCCACACCCACTGGCGTCCACAAACGCACAGGCCTGCGCTTCCGGCTTGGCTGTCTGGTGGTGCATGATGCACTCACTACCACCCAGCCAGATCGTTCTCCCGAGGGCCTCTTATCAATCAGTTCAAAAGCATCGAGCGCAGCCCGTGCCGCGTTCTTATCACCGGGGCCAGCATCGCGGGTTGTGCCGCGGCCTGGTGGCTGACGCAGCGCGATTGCGATGTCACGGTTGTCGAGCAGGCGTCTGCCTTTCGCGATGGTGGGCAGAATGTGGATGTGCGGGGCGCGGCTCGGGAGGTTCTGCGGCTGATGGGGCTTGAGCAGGCGGTGAAGGACCTTAACACCGGCGAGACCGGGCTGGCCTGGGTCGATGAGGACAACCGCACGGCGGCGCGTATTGATCTGTCCGGTCTGGACGGTGATGGCCCGACGGCTGAGCTTGAGGTGTTGCGCGGTGATCTCGCCCGTCTGCTGTATGAGGCGTCGTCTGCCGACGCGTTCTATCGCTTTGGTGATCGTATCGTCTCGGTCGATCACGATAAGGCGGGAGTGTCGGTCACGTTCGAGAGCGGGGGCGAGGAGCGTTTTGATCTGTTGATCATTGCCGAAGGTGTCGCCTCGCGTACGCGGGAGCTGGTGTTCCCCGGCGAAAATCAGCCGCGCAGGATGGACCTGGCCAGCGCTTTCTTTACCGTGCCTCGTGCGCCAACCGATAGCCAGACCGCGCGTTGGTATAACGCGGTAGGTGGTCGAAGCGCGGGTGTTCGGCCGGACAATCGCGGTACGACGCGTGCGTTCTTTAATGTGCATGGCCGAAGCCACCTGACGGTCGGCAACAGTGTTGCCGAGCAGAAGGCGTTTCTTCGCGCGGCGTTTGCAGGCGCGGGCTGGGAGGTGCCTCGTCTGCTGGACGGGATGGAGGCTGCGGAGGATTTCTGGTTCGATGATCTGCGTCAGGTGAAGATCGATCGCTGGTCAAATGGCCCGGTGGTCTTGCTGGGCGATGCCGCGTGGTGTGTCACGCCGCTGGGTGGGGTCGGTGCTTCGCTGGCGTTGATTGGCGCGTATGTGCTGGCGGGCGAACTTACCAAGACCGACACCATTGCAGAGGCGCTTGCCTCGTACGAATATGTCCTGCGCCCTGTGGTGAAAAAGTCGCAGAGCGTGCCGAAACTTGTTCCGCGCCTGGTCCATCCTCGCACTCAGACCGGGGTGAAGATCCTGCGCGCCGTACAGCGGCTGGTGGCAACGCCCTTTATCAGCCAGCGTGCCGCAAGGGCGCTGACCCCGGCGGTGCAGTCTTTTACGCTTCCGGATTATCGATAGCGGTGCAGTCCCCTCCGGGACTGACACTGATCAGAAAACCACACACCTCCCTGCGCCCGTTCTTTTTTTCGAACGGGCTATTGTCCTTTGCCCCCGCAATGCCTAGGATTCGTTTGAGATTTCAAACGCTCTTGTTCGGTCTTCCTGCCTTCATGCGTCGCGCAGCGCTGGAACCCGATGGAATGTTTTCCTGACGATGGCTTCCAAATGGGGTGCATCGATATTCAATTGTTCGCGTCGCCTATCGGGCGGTGCTGTTTAGGAGGCCGACATGCAGCTCAAAGATTCCACACTGTTCCGCCAGCAAGCCTACATCAACGGCCAGTGGCTGGACGCGGACGGTGGTCAGTCGATCAAGGTCAACAACCCTGCCAACAACGAAATCCTCGGCACTGTGCCAAAAATGGGCGCAGCCGAGACGCGTCGGGCGATTGAGGCGGCTGACAAGGCGCTGCCGGCCTGGCGTGCACTGACTGCCAAGGAGCGTGGGAACAAGCTGCGCCGCTGGTTCGAGCTGATGATCGAGAACCAGGACGACCTGGGTTTGCTGATGACACTGGAGCAGGGCAAGCCGCTGGCCGAAGCCAAGGGCGAGATCACCTACGCCGCATCGTTTATCGAGTGGTTCGCTGAAGAAGCCAAGCGCGTCTATGGCGATGTAATTCCCGGTCACCAGCCGGACAAGCGCCTGATCGTGCTCAAGCAACCGATTGGTGTGACGGCGGCGATCACCCCGTGGAACTTCCCGGCAGCGATGATCACCCGTAAGGCCGGTCCTGCGCTGGCAGCGGGTTGCACCATGGTGCTCAAGCCCGCTTCGCAAACGCCGTTCTCGGCACTGGCACTGGCTGAGCTGGCCGAGCGTGCGGGTATTCCGGCTGGCGTGTTCAGCGTGGTGACCGGCAGCGCTGGCGATATCGGCGGCGAGCTGACCGGTAACCCGATCGTGCGCAAACTGTCCTTCACCGGCTCGACCGACATTGGTCGCCAGTTGATGGCCGAGTGCGCCAAGGACATCAAGAAGGTGTCCCTGGAGCTGGGTGGCAACGCGCCCTTCATCGTGTTCGACGATGCCGACCTCGACAAGGCGGTCGAAGGCGCGATGATTTCCAAGTACCGCAACAATGGCCAGACCTGCGTCTGTGCCAACCGCATCTATGTGCAGGACGCGGTATACGACGCGTTCGCCGAGAAGCTCAAGGTTGCGGTCGGCAAGCTGAAGATCGGTAACGGCCTGGAAGACGGCGTCACCACCGGCCCGTTGATCGACGACAAGGCCGTAGCCAAGGTCAAGGAACACATCGCCGACGCCGTCAGCAAGGGCGCAACCGTGCTGACCGGTGGCAACAGCCTGGAAGGCTCGTTCTTCGAACCGACCATTCTGGTCAATGTGTCGAAAGATGCTGCCGTGGCCAGGGAAGAAACCTTTGGTCCGCTGGCACCGTTGTTCCGCTTCAAGGACGAGGCTGAAGTGATTGCGATGGCCAACGATACCGAGTTCGGTCTGGCGTCGTACTTCTATGCGCAGAACATGAGCCGCGTATTCCGTGTCGCTGAAGCGCTGGAATATGGCATGGTGGGTATCAATACCGGCCTGATCTCCAACGAACTGGCACCGTTCGGCGGTATCAAGTCGTCCGGGCTGGGCCGTGAAGGCTCCAAGTACGGCATCGAAGATTATCTGGAAATCAAATACCTCTGCCTGTCGGTCTGAGATCCCCGCCGAGGTATTACAGCCGATGGCGCGCGAGAGCGACGTGTCATCGGCTTTTGTTGCACCGTAGTTTCCCGGTGGCCTGAGGGCTGCAGCAGTCGATCATCGTATGCTGCCGCAGTTGATCCGGTCCGCTTGATCCTTGACCCACGCCGACCGATGAGCGGCGAATGAGGAATACATGAGCAAGACTAACGAATCCCTGATGCAACGCCGCCATGCTGCCGTCCCGCGTGGCGTTGGTCAGATCCACCCGATCTTCGCAGCTTCGGCGCAGAACGCGACCGTTACCGACGTGGAAGGTCGTGAGTTCATCGACTTCGCAGGCGGCATTGCCGTGCTGAACACCGGTCACCTGCACCCGAAGATCATTGCTGCGGTGCAAGAGCAACTGACCAAGCTGAGCCACACCTGCTTTCAGGTACTGGCCTACGAGCCTTACGTCGAGCTGTGCGAAAAAATCAACGCCAGGGTGCCAGGCGATTTCGAGAAGAAAACCCTGCTGGTGACCACCGGTTCCGAAGCGGTGGAAAACGCCGTGAAGATCGCGCGTGCAGCCACGGGCCGTGCGGGTGTTATCGCGTTCACCGGCGCTTACCACGGCCGTACCATGATGACCCTGGGCCTGACCGGCAAGGTCGCCCCTTACTCGGCGGGCATGGGTCTGATGCCGGGCGGTATCTTCCGCGCGTTGTACCCGTGCGAGCTGCACGGCGTGAGCGTTGACGATTCCATCGCCAGCATCGAGCGCATCTTCAAGAACGACGCCGAGCCCAGGGACATCGCTGCAATCATCATCGAACCCGTACAGGGCGAGGGTGGTTTCTATGTGGCGCCGAAGGCGTTCATGCTGCGTCTGCGCGAGCTGTGCGACAAGCACGGCATCCTGCTAATCGCTGACGAAGTGCAGACCGGCGCGGGCCGTACCGGCACGTTCTTCGCGATGGAGCAGATGGGCGTTGCCGCTGACCTGACCACCTTTGCCAAATCCATCGCAGGCGGTTTCCCGCTGGCGGGCGTGTGCGGCAAGGCAGAGTACATGGATGCCATCGCGCCGGGCGGTCTGGGCGGCACTTATGCCGGTAGCCCGGTGGCGTGCGCTGCGGCACTGGCGGTGCTGGACATCTTCGAAGAAGAGCACCTGCTGGATCGTTGCAAGGCAGTGGGCGAGCGTCTGGTGACCTCCCTCAAGGCGATTCAGGCCAAGTACCCGGTCATCGGCGAAGTGCGTGCGTTGGGCGCAATGATTGCTGTCGAGCTGTTTGAAGACGGCGACTCGCACAAACCTAACGCTGCGGCTGTGGCGCAGGTGGTGGCCAAGGCGCGTGACAAGGGCTTGATTCTGCTGTCATGCGGTACGTACGGCAACGTGTTGCGCGTGCTTGTCCCGCTCACCGCCGAAGATGAATTGCTGACCCGTGGTCTGGCCATTCTGGAAGAATGCTTCGCTGAAATCGCGTAAAAAGTGTGAGGTCGTGAATTGATTAATTTATGACCAAACAGACAAAAAAAGCCCGTTTCGACGGGTTTTTTTTGCTCTGGAGCACGGTATTTCGCTCTTTTTGCTATATCCGGACGAAGGCTTTGGCTAAGGTGAACGCATCGATGTCGGAGAGTCATGATGACTGCTGTAGATTTGCCCGCGGTACCTCGCGTATTGATTGCTGAGTCTGATCCGTGGGTCCGTGAAACACTCAGCGACCTCGTGTTGGGTGTGCGTGCGGATGTCGATCTGGAAATGTGCACCGATGGCAAACAAGCTGTCGAGTGGATGAAGAAACAGCTGCCCGACCTGATCATCGCCGCGCGCGAGCTGCCGGGGATCGACGGGCTGAGCCTGCTGCGCGGCGTCCGTAACCTGCGCCGTCAGCCTGCAATCCCCTTCATTCTCATCAGCAATCGCAATGACAGCGCCAGCGTGCGCGAAGTCTTGCCGTTGGCACCGACTGCCTACCTGACCAAACCCCTGAATACCGAAGGCCTGCGCCAGCGCCTGGAAAGCCTGCTGCTGGAGCGCCGTGCGCCGGTCCCGGGCGCAGTGCCCGCGCTGACACCGGGGCTGACGCTGACCAAGTTTCTCGACAAACGCCGTGACGTGGCGGACGGCGCGCCGCTGTTCGTCGATGTCGCGACGGCCATAAAGCTCAGCCAGACCGCCAACGGCATAGACGCCGCCTTGCTGGAGCAGGAGCTGCGTAACGATCCGCACATCACCGCCGTGCTGATCGCAGCCGCCAACAGCGCCGCGCAACATTTGGGCAAGCCGGTGCAGACCATGGGCGGGGCGCTGGCCATTCTCGGGCCGGTACAAGGCGCAAACATTGCGTCGGGCCTGGCCAAGAAGCGTATGGCCGTACTGACCAGCGACGCGTTGCTGGCCCAGGCCAGTGAGCTTTGGACCATGTCGCAGCGCACGGCTGACTACGCGCGCATCCTGGGCGGCATGCTGGAACTGGATGTAGAGCGCTGTTTCTGCGCCGGGCTGCTGCAATCGCTGGGCGATCTGGCGGTACTGGGTTGTCTGCAGGAGTGGCTGCTGGCCGGTGGCGAGCTGAATGAGCAGGTGATCAAGCAGTCCCTGGAGCAGTATTCCGCCGCATTTGGTTCCGCCCTGCGTACTCGCTGGCGCTTGCCGCTGGAACTGCGTGAGCTGATCGCTGCGGTGTATCAGTACAATACCGGCATCTACACGCGCGAAGTCCTGGCAATGAACCTGGCGGGGCAGATGGCGCGTCTGGGCGAGGAAGAGAGTGTCACTACGCTGATCAAGACCAAGTCGGCCAAGCTGTTGAAGCTGAGCGTCGGCGACTTGCAGCGTCTGCGCAAGAAGCTGACCGGCGTGACTGACCCAAGCCTGCTGAGGCCGCTACCGACCGAGCCCGAGGCCGCCGCTGATGCGCTTGAGGACGAGGAACCCGATTTGCTGGACCTGACACCTGAAGCACCTGCCGAGCAACCTGCGGCGATCGAGGACCCAGCCGATGCGGTTCAGGATGTGCCCAAGAACTGAAAGCTTCGCGGGCAATGGTTAAGGCGCGTCAAACCAGCACGATTTGATTCTTGCCTTGGCGCTTGGCCTGATACATCGCGGCGTCGGCGCGGCCGTAGAGGGTTTCGAGGCTTGGATCGTCCGGGCCCAGATTGGTCAGACCCTGGCTGGCGGTGATGCTGAAGGTGGCACCACCTGCCTGGAAATTCTGCCGCTGAATCTCGCGCTGCAAGCGCTCGGCAATCTGCATGGCCATATCCGGTGCACAGCCAGGGAATACCGCTGCGAACTCTTCGCCACCAATGCGCCCGAACAGATCCCCCCGCCTCAATGCCGAGCGACCGCTTTCGGCAATGCGTTGCAGCACGGTATCGCCTTCCTGATGGCCGTAGGTATCGTTGACCAGCTTGAAGTCATCGATATCCAGCAACAGAAAAGCCAGCGGCGTGCCGTTGAGACGAGCCAGCTCGAACTCGCGCTGGGCGCATTCGAAAAAGTGCCGACGGTTGCTGCTCTGGGTCAGCACGTCAGTGGTGGCCAGGCGTTGCAGCTCGTCTTCGAGGTGCTTCTTCTCGGTGATGTCTTCAGCGATGCCCACCACGATCAGACGCTGGCTGGCATCGGCACGGTGGCTGACAAAGCATTTATCGCTGAGCCAGCGTACTTCGCCGTCTGCACGAATGATCCGGTACTCGCGATCCTCGATCGAGCCTTTCTCGATAACCTCATTGAGGCTGCGCTCGGCGTAGTTGAGGTCATCCGGATAGATGCTGTCGCGCCATTCGCTATAGTCGGCCAGCAGCAGGCCCGCCGAGCGACCGAAGATACGCTCGTAAGCCGGGCTGACGTAGATCATGTGCTGGGTTTCCCAGTCGAACGCCCACAGAACAGCGTTCACGCTCACCAGCAATGAGCTGAACAGTTGTTCACGCTCGCTCAGACGTGCAACTTCTGCCTGGGCGTGCATCAGGGCTAACAGGGTTTCTGCGGCTGCGGGCATATCAGTAATCGGCGTGCCGGGTGGGGAGGTAGGAGACTGCTTTTCCATAAGAACCATCTCAAGCGTGTACGGCCAATGCCGCGCCCTCTCCCGATTGGCGGGAAAGTTGATGAGATGGATTCACAGGGGATAAGTTCCGGGAACGGCGCGCCTGCGGGAGGCGCGCCGATCAACGGTATCAGGCGTGGGCAGGGCGCAGGGAGTAGGTTTTCAGCTGATCGGCGAACTCGCGCAACGAGTGAATACCACTGGCTTCGGCCTCGTGAATCCACTCTTTGATGGCCGAAAGCATGTCATGGCCATTGCTGCTGGTCTTGACCCAGATCTGCTGCAACGCCAGACGTTTTTCATAGATCACTTTCAACGCATGGCTGTGTTCCAGCATGGTCTGGATGCGCAGGTGGTGCCTGTCATCGAGCAGGCTGGTTTCACGCGACAGCAGCCGCTTGGCGCGACGGAACTGATGACGGACCGATTCGTCGGCCTTGGCCAGTTCCTGAGCAACCAGCGGGGCAATCACCAGCTTGCGGTACTGCGCCATGATCTGGAAACGGTTATTGAGGATCGCCATGGCGGTGTCCATGTCCATATGACCCTTGCCTTCGACCCGATGGGCGATAGGCGCAACGCGCTGGACCTTGGCCAGACGCAGGAAGCTGAACAGCTTGATCCATGCCCAGCCCATGTCGAATTCCCATGGCTTGACCGACAGTTTGGCCGAGTTGGGATAGGTGTGATGGTTGTTGTGCAGTTCTTCGCCGCCGATCACGATGCCCCAAGGCACCAGATTGGTGGCTGCGTCGCGGCACTCGAAGTTGCGATAGCCGACGGCATGGCCCAGACCATTGACCACGCCGGCAGCCCAGAAGGGAATCCACATCATCTGGATGGCCCATACCGTGATACCGAGAGCACCGAACAGCGCCACATCGATAACCGCCATCAGGGCGATGCCCAGCAGTCTGTAGCGCGAATACAGATTGCGCTCGATCCAGTCTTCGGGGCAGTTTTTGCCGTAGATACGCAGGGTGTCCTGATTCTGCGCTTCTTCGCGGTACAGCTCGGCCCCTTTGCGCAGCACAGTGGACAGGCCTTTGACGACCGGGCTATGCGGGTCATCGACGGTTTCGCATTTTGCGTGGTGTTTGCGGTGGATGGCCGTCCACTCGCGAGTGTTCTGGGCAGTGGTCAGCCACAGCCAGAAACGGAAGAAGTGTTTCAGCCCCGGATTGAGCTCAAGCGAGCGGTGGGCTGAGTAGCGGTGCAGATAGACCGTGACGCCGACAATAGTCACATGGGTCATCGCCAGCGTGACTGCTATTACCTGCCAGACGGAAAGGTCGAGCAAACCGTTGTACCACATAGGCTGTTTGGCCCTCGTAAGGATACTCATGAAGAAAAAAGTTACGACGAGCATTATCACTGACATCACACAGAAAACCAGTCACCCTTTCAGATAAGAGTCGCAGGATGTTTCTTGCTTTATAATTCAGGCTTTACATAAGGTTTTTCGTTTCCGATGTCAGATTACTCCCTTGGCGCGCTGCGAACGGCCGTCCTGTATGGGCTGCTGTCGATTTTGTGGTTCGTGGCATGCGGCCTGTTGCTGCCCTTTTTCATCGAAGAACCCGCTCGATTGGCGTTCTGGCAACTGATGACCGGTTACAGCTGGGCATTACTCAGCGCGGTGATGATCTTCATCGCACGCGACCGAGTGAGAAGCATCATCGGCGGCGACGCGCTGTTTCAGCGGCAGCAAGCCGATTACGACCGGCTGCGATTGGCGGAAGCCGTGTTCGACAGCACCCGCGAAGGGGTGCTGGTCAGCGACGCGCAAGGGAACATCGTCCACGTCAACCGGGCCTTCGTCGACATCACCGGTTATCAGGCCGAAGAGGTGCTGGGGCATAACCCGAGCAAGTTCAAGTCCGGCCGCCACGGCGCCGAATTTTACCGGCAGATGTATCACTCGATCATCAGCGAGGGCCAGTGGAGCGGTGAAATCTGGAATCGACGTAAAAGCGGCGAGATCTATCCGCAATGGCAGACCATTCGCAGCGTTATCGGCGACGATGGTCAACCCAGACACTTTGTAGCCGTGTTCTCGGATATCACTGCCATCAAGCGCTCCGAGCAGGAGTTGGCTCAACTGATCCACTTCGACGGCCTGACCGATTTGCCCAATCGCCTGCTGCTGACCGACCGGATCAGTCAGGCGTTGACCTCTGCGCGCGCCAGTAAGCGCGGCTGTGCGTTGTTGTTGATCGACCTGGATCACTTCAAGAACATCAATGACAGCCTTGGCCATAATGTGGGTGACGATGTGCTCAAGGCCGTCGCCGAGCGACTCAAAAGCGTATCCGGTAATGAAATGACCCTGGCGCGTCCGGGCGGCGACGAGTTCGCCCTGTTGATCAAGAACTGCTCACAGATGGTTCAGGCCGCCGCGCTGGCGCAACAGGTGATCGATGCACTCAAAGCGCCTTTTGCCGTCGCTGCGCATCCGCTGTTTGTTACTGCCAGCATCGGCATCAGCCTGTTCCCCGGCGACGCGCTGACCGCAGAGCAACTGTTGCGCAATGCCGATTCGGCGCTGTTCAAGGCCAAGAGCGATGGTCGTGAGTGTTATGCGCTGTACACCGAGGAACTCACCGCCCACGCCCAGCAACGGGTGCAACTGGCCAGCGAACTGCGTCAGGCCGTCGAACTGGAGCAACTGCGGGTCGTCTATCAACCGGTTCACGACCTGATCACTCGTCGTATCCGCGGAGTCGAGGCGCTGGTGCGCTGGCAGCACCCCGAGCGCGGTATGGTCTCGCCGGGTGAATTCATTCCGATTGCCGAGCAAAGCGGGCTGATCGCCGATATCGATGCCTGGGTGCTGAAAACTGCTTGTCTGCAGATGAAGGCCTGGCTGGCGGACGACGTGCCGGTCGAGTTCGTCGCGGTCAATGTGTCGAGCCGCCTGTTCAACCATGGCGACCTCGACCGTCGAGTGGCACAGGCATTGCATGACACCGGGCTGGAGCCGGCCTTTCTGGAACTGGAAGTGACCGAAAGTGCGGTCATGGAAGACCCCGAGCAGGCGATCGAGCAATTGCATCGTATGCGCGAACTGGGTCTGAGCCTGGCCATCGATGACTTTGGTACGGGCTACTCTTCACTGCTGCGACTCAAACGCATGCCGGTTCAAAAATTGAAGATCGATCAGGGTTTCGTGGCCGGCCTGCCGGGCGACGATGACGACATTGCGATTGTCAGAGCGGTTATCGCTCTGGCTGGCAGCCTGGGCATGCGGGTGCTGGCTGAAGGCATCGAGCACGCCAATCAGGCTGCGTTCCTGCTGAGCAACGGTTGCCAATTGGGCCAGGGTTACTGGTTCGCCCGACCAATGGCCGCGCAGGCCATCGACTGGTCCCATGCGCCAGTCTTCGAGCACATCGCTGGTCAGTCCAGCTAAAGCCCGCAGCGCAAGGCTTGCCAGGGTGTGCAACGCGCCCTGGAAAAGCCTGAAATCGATAAATTTCTTTTGGTTATATCTGCATTCTTAAATAGTCTTTTTAAGAATATCCGCACCTCACTATTATTGCCTCACCGCCATACGCCATCGCCCCCGTTCGCGAAGGCTGGCTTCTCATCTTTCAAGGAATAAAACAATGAGCGCATCTCTACGTAGTGTTGACGGTCAGGACGAAGCAGCAATTCTGCGTGAAATTCAGAGTGCGTTGCGTGACCTGCGTTTTGGTGCCGTCGAAATCACTGTGCACAACGCACAAGTGGTGCAGATCGAGCGCAAGGAAAAGTTTCGTTTGCAGAACCCCGCCGCCAAGCAGAGCTGAAGCGGTAATACCCGACTGGTCAACCGGAGGGCTTCATCCTGACTCCTGATACCCCCCTTGAAAAAGCAGTGCGCCCGTGCGGATGCCGTTCTGACGCGCCAAGAAGAAATTAAAAAAAGCCAACACACAGAATTCCGGGAGCTTCATCTATGTCCATTCGCCGTTTTGCTCTGGCTGCTCTGGCCAGTGCTGTTTTCGCAGGCTCGGCTGTTGCCAAGGATTACGAACTGCTCAACGTGTCTTACGATCCGACACGCGAGCTGTATCAGGATTACAACGCAGAATTCATCAACTTCTGGAAAAAATCCCATCCGGACGACAAGGTAGAGATCAAGCAGTCTCACGGTGGCTCGGGCAAGCAGGCGCGTGGCGTGATCGACGGTCTGCGTGCTGACGTGGTGACCCTGGCACTGGCCGGTGACATCGACGAAATCGCCAAACTCGGCAGGACCCTGCCTGAAAACTGGCAGACCCGCCTGCCGGACGCGAGCACACCTTACACCTCGACCATCGTGTTTCTGGTGCGCAAAGGCAACCCCAAAGGCATCAAGGACTGGGGTGATCTGATCAAGAAAGACGTGTCGGTGATCACGCCCAACCCGAAAACCTCCGGTGGTGCCCGCTGGAACTTCCTGGCTGCCTGGGCCTACGGCCTGAAAGCCGGCGGCGGTGACGAAGCCAAGGCCAAGGAATACGTACAGACCCTGTTCAAGCACGTGCCAATTCTGGACACCGGTGCGCGCGGTTCGACCATCACCTTCGTCAACAACGGTCAGGGTGATGTGCTGCTGGCGTGGGAAAACGAAGCGTTCCTGGCACTGAAAGAAGATGGCGGCAAGGACAAATTCGACATCGTCGTACCTTCGCTGTCGATCCTTGCAGAGCCTCCGGTAGCCGTGGTCGACAAGAACGCCGAGAAGAAAGGCAACACTGAAATCGCGACTGAGTACCTGAAGCACCTGTACAGCAAGGAAGGTCAGGAAATTGCTGCAAAAAATTTCTATCGCCCACGCAATGCCGAAGTGGCCGCCAAGTATGAGAAGCAATTCCCGAAACTTGATCTGGTGACTATCGACAAAGACTTTGGCGGCTGGAAAACTGCGCAGCCGAAGTTTTTCAACGACGGCGGCGTGTTCGACCAGATTTACCAAGCGCAATAAACCGAATGGGGATGCCGCGCGAGTGGCATCGCAGGTTTGGTCAAGCAGCCCGGATTAACGTCCGGGCTTCGTGCAAGTGAAACCAGGGACTTTTATGTCGCGTCGTATCTCCCCCGTCATACCCGGCTTCGGGCTGACGCTGGGTTACACCTTGGTGTACCTCAGTCTGATTGTGCTAATACCGCTGGCCGCCATGTTCGTACATGCCGCGCAACTGACCTGGGATCAGTTCTGGACCATCATCACGGCACCTCGCGTGATTGCGGCACTCAAGCTGAGTTTCGGCACCGCTTTTTACGCGGCCCTCATCAATGGTGTGATCGGCACACTGCTGGCCTGGGTGCTGGTGCGTTACACCTTCCCCGGCCGCAAGATCATCGATGCGATGATCGACCTGCCGTTTGCCCTGCCGACCGCTGTGGCCGGTATCGCTCTGACAGCGCTGTACGCGCCCAATGGCTGGGTCGGGCAGTTCGCAACCGACCTGGGCTTCAAGATCGCCTACACCCCGCTGGGTATCACCCTGGCACTGACGTTCGTCACTTTGCCGTTCGTGGTGCGCACCGTGCAGCCGGTATTGGCCGACATTCCCCGGGAAGTCGAAGAGGCAGCTGCCTGCCTGGGCGCGCGTCCGCTGCAGGTGTTCCGCCACATCCTCGTTCCGGCCTTGCTGCCTGCCTGGCTGACCGGTTTCGCACTGGCGTTTGCGCGAGGCGTGGGCGAGTACGGTTCGGTGATTTTCATCGCCGGCAATATGCCGATGAAAACCGAGATCCTGCCGCTGTTGATCATGGTCAAGCTCGACCAGTACGACTACACCGGAGCGACCGCCATCGGCGTGATGATGCTGGTGGTTTCATTCATTCTGTTGCTGCTGATCAACCTGCTGCAGCGGCGCATTGAAACCCCATCCTGAGGAGGCGCAGAACATGTCTTATTCATCTGTTTCAGCCGCCGCCTCTGCCAACGCCGCACGTCGTGGCAGCGCGGTTTCGCGACGTATCCTGATCGGTCTGTGCTGGCTGGTGTTTTTCCTGTTTCTGGGGCTGCCGCTGTTCATCGTAGTGTCCCAGGGCCTGAAAAACGGTCTGGGCGCATTCTTTACCGCAATCCTTGAGCCGGATGCCCTGTCAGCGCTGAAGCTGACGGTTATCGCCGTGCTGATCTCGGTGCCGCTCAACCTGGTGTTCGGCGTCAGTGCCGCATGGTGCGTGAGCAAATACTCGTTCCGCGGCAAAAGCATTCTGGTGACGCTGATCGACCTGCCGTTCTCGGTGTCGCCGGTGATCGCCGGTCTGGTCTACGTGCTGATGTTCGGTGCTCAGGGGCTGTTCGGGCCCTGGCTGCAGGATCACGACATTCAGATCGTCTTTGCTTTGCCGGGCATCGTGCTGGCGACCATTTTCGTCACCGTGCCCTTTGTTGCGCGTGAACTGATCCCGCTGATGCAGGAGCAAGGCACTCAGGAAGAAGAGGCGGCGCGGCTGCTGGGTGCCAACGGCTGGCAGATGTTCTGGCACGTCACGGTGCCGAACATCAAATGGGGCCTGATCTACGGCGTGGTCCTGTGTACTGCACGGGCGATGGGTGAGTTTGGCGCGGTTTCAGTGGTTTCCGGCCACATTCGCGGCGTCACCAACACCCTGCCACTGCACGTCGAAATCCTCTACAACGAGTACAACCACGTTGCAGCCTTTGCCGTGGCGAGCCTGTTGCTGATCCTGGCGCTGTTCATCCTGCTGCTCAAGCAGTGGAGCGAATCCCGCATTAACCGTCTGCGCCATAACGCGGCGGAGGAATAATCATGTCGATCGAAGTCCGTAACGTCAGCAAGAACTTCAACGCCTTCAAGGCCCTGAACAACATCAGTCTGGACATCCAGAGTGGCGAGCTGGTGGCCTTGCTCGGGCCGTCAGGCTGCGGCAAGACCACCTTGCTGCGCATCATTGCCGGCCTGGAAACCCCGGATGACGGCAGCATCGTGTTTCATGGCGAAGACGTTTCCGGCCACGACGTGCGTGATCGCAACGTCGGGTTCGTGTTCCAGCATTACGCGCTGTTCCGCCACATGACCGTGTTCGACAACGTTGCGTTCGGTCTGCGCATGAAGCCCAAGCGCGAGCGCCCGACCGAAACGCGCATCGCGGAAAAGGTTCACGAACTGCTGAACATGGTGCAACTGGACTGGCTGGCCGACCGGTATCCGGAGCAATTGTCCGGTGGTCAGCGCCAGCGGATTGCCCTGGCCCGTGCGCTGGCGGTCGAGCCTAAAGTGCTGTTGCTCGACGAGCCATTCGGGGCGCTGGACGCCAAGGTACGCAAGGAATTGCGTCGCTGGCTGGCGCGCCTGCACGAAGACATCAACCTGACCTCGGTATTCGTCACTCACGATCAGGAAGAAGCCATGGAAGTGGCCGACCGCATCGTGGTGATGAACAAAGGCGTGATCGAACAGATCGGCTCGCCGGGGGAGGTCTACGAGAACCCGTCCAACGACTTCGTCTACCACTTTCTGGGCGACTCCAACCGCCTGAGCCTGGGCGAGGAAGGCCACCTGTTGTTCCGTCCGCATGAAGTGTCGTTGTCGCGTCAGGAAATCGAAGACCACCACGCCGCCGAAGTCCGCGACATCCGCCCGCTGGGCGCGACGACGCGGGTCACGCTGAAAGTGGAAGGGCAGAGCGAACTGATCGAGGCCGAAGTGGTGAAGGACCACGACAGCCTGGTGGGTCTGGCCAAGGGCGAGACGCTGTTCTTCAAACCCAAGGTCTGGCAAAAGCTTTAAGCCTGTCGACTCCCAGGCGCAGGCATGTGACGCAGAGCGTCACGAACTGCATGCCAACGCGGAGCATTGGCACGATGGCAGAAGCCTTTATCGTTCCCATGCTCCGCGTTGGCGCGGTGGTCGTCTCACGATTTTTTATCGTTCCCATGCTCCGCGTGGGAATGCCTTTCTGGACGCTCTGCGTCCTCGGGCGGTTAGCGCACTGACAACGCCAGCATGAACGCGGCAACAATGCCGCACACGGCAAACAGCTGTTGCAGGCGCGGGCCGGCCAGGTAGCGGGCGACCTGCCTGCCGGCCAGCAAACCGATGACTGCGCCCAGCGCAAAAGGCGCACCCACGGTCCAGTGCATCACCCCACTCAAGGAAGCGGTGACGACACTGCCTGTCGAGACCAGGGCGATCACGGCCAGTGACGTCGCCACAACGCTTTTCATGTCCAGATCGCTGTAGCGGGTCAGCGCCGGAATGATCACGAACCCACCGCCTACGCCCAATAAGCCGGACAGCAGACCCGAGCCTGCCCCCGTCAGCGTCAATGCGCGCAGGCACGGCATGGTCCAGCGCAGGCGGCCTCGCAACGGATTGAGCACGCAGGGCAGCATTTCTGCCCGCGGGGCCGGTTGGCCGTGGCGTAACTCGCGGCTGGCCCTGATGAACATGCGCGTGCAGGCGTACAGCAGCACGATCGAAAAGACCAATGCCAGCGGTGTATTGGGCAATCGATGGGCGAGCCACAGGCCCAGAGGCGCCATCAACACACCGATAGCCGCAATGTACCCGGCAGCGCGATAGCGAACGATCCCCTGACGCAGTCCCAGTACCGCGCCGATCCCGGCCGCCAGCCCCACAGCCAGCAGGCCTACCGGCGCGGCTTCGACAATCGACAGGCCAAGGCCGAAGACCAGCAGCGGGACCGCGAGAATACCGCCTCCCGCGCCCGTCAGCGCCAGAACCACCCCGATAATCGCCCCCAGACCAACGCCCAACAGTTGATGCTCATCCATGCTTCGCATCAGCCTTTTTCGGCCTGGCCAGCCACTCACGGCCCTTGAGCATGCCATGCCAGTACAGCGTCGGCAGCACTCGCTCTTTCAGCCACCAGGCCAGCCGGGTTGGCTGGCGACCATCGAGCAGCCAACGCGGAAAGCTTGGCGCAACCTTGCCACCGTAGGTGAATTCAGCCAGCACGATCCTGCCTCTCTCGACAGTCAGCGGGCACGAGCCATAACCGTCATAGACGGTGGATTCATTCATGCGACCCAGCGCCACCAGCACATTGCCGGCGACCACCGGTGCCTGCTTGCGGGCGGCTGCGGCGGTCTTGGCATTGCTGGTATTGGTAACGTCGCCCAGGCCATGAATATTGGCGAAGTGCCTGTGCCGGAGCGTGGCAGGGTCCACGTCCAGCCAGCCTGCGGCATCGGCCAGCGGGCTGTTACGGATGAAGTCGGGAGCAATCTGCGGCGGTACCACGTGCAACATTTCGAAGCCTTGTTCGACCATTTCGCTGCTGCCATTGGCATACGTGCGGACAAACGTAGCGCGCTTCCCCGGCCCGTCGACAGCCACCAGTCGATGACTGAACTTGAGGTCGATGGCATAACGCTCGACGTACTTCATCAGCGCCGGCACATAGTCCGCCACGCCAAACAGCACGCCACCGGCGTTATAGAACTGCGTATTGATCTGCGCCAGACGGCCGGTTCTGCGCCAGTGATCACAGGACAGGTACATGGCCTTCTGTGGCGCCCCTGCGCATTTGATCGGCATTGGCGGCTGAGTGAACAGGGCGCGGCCCTGTTTCAGGCCCTGCACCAGCTTCCAGGTGTAGGGTGCCAGGTCATAGCGATAGTTGGAGGTCACGCCATTGGCACCGAGCGTCTCGGACAGCCCTTCAATGGCAGCCCAGTCCAGCTTCAGGCCAGGGCAGACCACCAGTTGCTGATAACCAAGCACGCGCCCATCGGCAAGCGTCAGGGTGCTGTCGTGCGGCTCGAACGTCGCCACGGCAGCCTTGATCCACTGCACGCCCTTGGGCATCAGCGACAGCATGCTGCGCGCGGTCGACTGCGGCGTGAAGATACCCGCGCCGACCATGGTCCAGCCCGGCTGGTAATAGTGAGTATCGGCAGGGTCGACCAGCGTGATCTGCAGGGCAGCGTCGCGGGCAAGCAGGCTGGCAGCGGTGGCGATACCGGCAGCACCGCCACCGACGATCAGGATCTGGCAGGCAATTGTTGAAGCATTCATCGCAGGGTTTCCGAAATCAGGCAGCAGTCAAAGGGCATTGAGCGGGATTTTCAGGTAGACGACGCCGTTGTCTTCCGGCTCGGGAAAGTGTCCGCAGCGCATGTTGACCTGCACCGAAGGCAGCATCAGCACCGGCATGTCCAGCGTCACGTCACGGGCCTCGCGCATGCTGACGAACGTGTCTTCATCGACCCCGTCATGGACATGGATATTGCTGGCGCGCTGTTCAGCGACGGTGGTCATGTATTGCAGCTCACGGCCGTTGGGCAGGTAGTCGTGGCACATGAACAGAAGAGTGTCGGGCGGCAGCGCCAGCAGCTTGTGAATGGAGCGATACAGCGTGCGCGCGTCGGCACCGGGAAAGTCGCAACGGGCGGTGCCGTAATCGGGCATGAACAAGGTGTCGCCCACAAACGCGATGGTTTTGTCACCGACCTGCACCAGATAGCTCATGCACGCCGGCGTGTGCCCCGGCGTATGCATGGCCCTGACCTGAAGCGTACCGAGGGCGAACGACGCGTCGTCTTCGAGCAGCACATCGAACTGGCTGCCATTGCGGGCGAAGTCAGGCGGCGCGTTGAACAACGTGCCAAAGGTTTCCTGCACCGCGGTGATGTGGCTGCCAATGACGATGTGTCCCCCAAGCGCCTGTTTCAGGTACGGCGCTGCCGAGAGGTGATCTGCGTGCACATGGGTTTCGAAAATCCACTGCACCGACGCACCCAGCGCCTGCACTCGCCTGATCATTCGCTCGGCAGACTCGGTCCGGGTGCGGCCGGACTTGGGGTCGTAGTCGAGTACGCTGTCGATCAGCGCACATTGCTTGCTGTCCAGGTCCATCACCAGATAGCTGATGGTCCAGGTCTGGCTGTCGAAGAGGGCTTCGACGTAAAGTTTTTCACCGATGATCATGTGCAATTCCCATGGCTGTTAATCGCCTCAAGGCCCGCTTGGCCAGGCCGGACGGTTGGCAGTCGTTGCCATGACGTCTCAATAACCATGCCAACGACCGGAAAGCCCATTGAGCTTAGCCAATACGTGGCGTCGGGAGGTTTCGCAGAAGATCGGGAGGCCGGTGAAAAGCTGCTGACTGCCACATTCTGGCAGTCATCTGGCAGACAGTGGCATAAGCTGGCAGCGAGATGGGTTAAGCTGCGCTCAGTCCACAGGAGCAAGCATGAACCTCATCGCCACTGATTTTCCCGGCAGTCGCATGCAGTCGCTGGTGTCATACCTCGAACATGACCTGCGGCCGACCATCGTCCTGGACACTGACTACAACATCATCGCGGCCAACACCGCCTATCAGCGCCAGTTCGGCGTTGAAGGCACGCCGCATGTGGGCGAGAAGTGCTATCGAGTCTCGCACCAGTTTGCAGTACCGTGCGATCAGGCCGGTGAGCATTGCCCGATGCGCAAGGCCCATGAAACGCGGCTTCCGGAGCGTTTGCTGCATATTCACCATACGCCACGCGGCCCTGAGCATGTGGATGTGGAACTGCGGCCGATTCTCGATGATCGGGGTGACGTCATCGCCTATGTCGAGCGGCTGAGTTCCGTCGCCGTCGCGTCGGTCCAGCCGCAACAGCATGGGCTGGTCGGTCGTTCGGCGGCGTTCAAGGAAGTTCTGGGTGCCTTGCAGCGTGCTGCGCCCGCGCAGATTCCGGTGCTGCTGCAGGGTGAATCGGGCACCGGCAAGGAATTGTTCGCGCGCGCCCTGCACGCCAGCAGCGCCAGAGCCTCCGGGCCGCTGGTAGTGGTCGATTGCACCGGGCTTACGGAAACCCTGCTGGAGAGCGAACTGTTCGGCTATGAGAAGGGCGCGTTCACCGGTGCATTGCAGCGCAAGACCGGCCTGGCCGAAGCTGCCCATGGCGGCACGTTGTTCCTTGATGAAATCGGCGAAGTACCGCTGGCCATGCAGGTCAAGCTGTTGAGGCTGATCGAATCAGGCAGCTTTCGCCCGGTCGGCAGCCTGAGAACGGTGCATTCCGATTTTCGTCTGGTGGTGGCCACGCACAAACCACTGAAAGAGATGGTCGCAGACGGCAGTTTCCGCCAGGACCTGTTCTACCGCATCAGCGCCTTCCCGATCCGGCTGCCCGCCCTGCGTGAACGCAGCGAGGATTTGCCGCTGCTGATCGACAGCCTGCTGCAACGCATCGCGCCCGGGGCTGCGCCGCGTATCGACCCCGAGGCCATGAAACTGCTGAGCCTGTACGGCTACCCCGGCAACATCAGGGAACTGCGCAACATACTCGAACGCGCCCGTTTATTTACCGATGACGGCATCATTCGCGTACAGGATTTGCCCGCTGAAGTGCGCGGTCAGGGCGACGAAGCGGGTGGCGTGACTTACCGCCAGCAAGACGACGGCCTGGAGAAACTCGCCCATGCGCTACGCGTGTTCAACGGCTCGCGCAGCGAACTGGCCAGAGAACTGGGGCTGAGCGAACGCACCCTTTATAGACGTTTGCGTGCCCTCGGTATTGCCAAGTGATACACAAGTCGCCGTGAGTATCGAAAGCCTGCTTTTGTGGGAGCGAACTTGTTCGCGAAAGGGGCTGTGTTATCGCCGAAAATGCATCGACTGAAACACCGTCTTCGCGAACAAGCGAAGCGTCGCCCGGTTCGCTCCCACGCCCTGCGGGCAGAAGCTCGATGGCGCGCCCATTACTGGGGGCCTTACTTGAACGTCACAACCCCACCGGCCAGGGATTCGACCCGCGCCAGCGATTCAACGCGATAGCCCTGCGCATCCAGTTCGGCACGGCCGCCCTGAAAGGACTTCTCGATCACGATCCCCAGCCCGGCCACGGTCGCACCGGCCTGCTTGATGATCGAGATCAGCGCTTGCGAGGCTTTGCCGTTGGCCAGGAAGTCATCGATGATCAGCACGTTGTCAGTGCTGTTCAGATGACGCGGCGAGATCGCCACGGTGCTTTCGACCTGCTTGGTGAACGAGTACACGGTCGCCGACAACAGGTTTTCCGTCAGGGTCAGGGACTGATGCTTGCGGGCGAAGATCACCGGCACGCCCATGTTCAGGCCTGCCATGACTGCAGGCGCAATGCCGGACGCTTCGATGGTCACGATCTTGGTCACGCCAGCATCGGCGAACAGGCGGGCGAATTCGTCACCGATTTCTTTCATCAATGCCGGATCGATCTGATGGTTGAGGAATGCATCGACTTTCAGCACCTGGTCGGACAATACGATGCCTTCTTCGCGAATCTTCTTGTGCAGTGCTTCCACTTCAATTCCTTGGCTGCGCCAATGCGCAATAAATGATCAGTTTCGTGTGTCGGCTAGCGTTTCAGCATGGCGCGAATATCGGCCAGCGCGGTGTTGCCGCGGACCGCTTTGACTTCCGTCGGGGTGTCGTCATTGCCTTCCCAGGCCAGATCGTCCGGGGGCAACTCATCCAGAAAGCGGCTTGGTGCGCAGTCGATGATTTCACCGTACTGCTTGCGCTTGGCAGCAAAGGTGAAAGCCAGGGTCTGCCGCGCGCGCGTGATGCCGACATAGGCAAGACGGCGCTCCTCTTCGATGGTGTCGGCTTCGATACTGGAGCGGTGCGGCAGGATCTCTTCTTCCATGCCCATGATGAACACGTAAGGAAACTCCAGCCCCTTGGAGGCGTGCAAGGTCATCATCTGCACGCCTTCGGCACCGTCTTCTTCCTCCTGCTGGCGTTCGAGCATGTCGCGCAGGACCAGCTTGCCGATAGCCTCCTCGATGGTCATGCCGCCTTCTTCGTCCTTTTCCAGCGTGTTCTTCAACGCCTCGATCAGGAACCAGACGTTGCTCATCCGGTAGTCGGCAGCCTTTTCGCTGGAGCTGTTCTGGCGCAGCCAGTTTTCGTAATCGATGTCCATCACCATGCTGCGCAGCGCGGCGATGGGATCGTTTTGTGCGCATTGCTGACGCACGCCGTCCATCCAGCGCTTGAAGCGTTGCAAACGGTCGGTGTAGCGGCTGTCCAGGTGCTCGCCCAGACCGATTTCATCGGTGGCGGCGTACATCGACACCTTGCGTTCGGTGGCGTAATTACCGAGTTTTTCCAGTGTGGTCGAGCCGATTTCACGACGCGGTACATTGATGACCCGCAGGAAGGCGTTGTCGTCGTCCGGGTTCACCAGCAGGCGGAAATACGCCATCAGGTCTTTCACTTCCTGACGACCGAAGAAGCTGTTGCCGCCCGACAAGCGATACGGCACCTGATGGTGCTGCAATTTGAGCTCGATCAGTTTGGCCTGATAGTTGCCGCGATACAGAATGGCGAAGTCGCTGTAGGGCCGATCGGTGCGCAGGTGCAGGGTCAGGATTTCCATGGCCACCCGCTCGGCCTCGGCATCCTCGTTGCGACAGCGGATCACGCGGATCTCGTCGCCGTGACCCATCTCGGACCACAGTTGCTTTTCGAACGCGTGCGGGTTGTTGGAGATCAGTACGTTGGCGCAGCGCAGGATACGGCTGGTGGAGCGGTAGTTCTGCTCCAGCATCACCACTTTCAACGAGGGATAGTCGTCTTTGAGCAGCATCAGGTTTTCCGGACGCGCACCGCGCCAGGCGTAGATCGACTGGTCGTCATCGCCCACCACGGTGAACTGGTGTCGCGAGCCGATCAGCAGTTTCACCAGCAGGTACTGGCTGGCGTTGGTGTCCTGATATTCGTCCACCAGCAGGTAACGCACCTTGTTCTGCCACTTCTCCAGAATGTCGGCATGTTCCTGAAACAACTTGACCGGGAGCAGAATCAGATCGTCGAAATCCACCGCGTTGTACGCCTTGAGCGTGCGCTGATAGTGGGTGTAGACGATGGCGGCGGTCTGTTCCTTGGGGTTGCGGGCGTTTTCCAGCGCCTCGGCGGGCAGGATCAGATCGTTTTTCCACGACCCGATCATGTTCTTGATTTCGTCGACACCGTCGTCGCCCGAATACTCTTTCTGCATGATGTCGGTCATCAGGGCCTTGACGTCGGTCTCGTCGAAGATCGAGAAGCCCGGTTTGTAGCCCAGCCGCGTGTGCTCCTTGCGGATGATGTTCAACCCCAGGTTGTGGAAGGTCGAGACCGTCAGGCCACGCCCTTCGCCGCCTCTGAGCAACGTGCCGACCCGCTCCTTCATCTCGCGCGCGGCCTTGTTGGTAAAGGTCATGGCGACGATGTACTGGGCGCGGATGCCGCAGTTCTGGATCAGGTGGGCGATCTTGCGGGTGATCACACTGGTCTTGCCGGAACCGGCACCGGCGAGCACCAAAAGAGGGCCGCCGACGTAGTTCACGGCTTCCTGCTGCCGGGGATTGAGTCGGGACAT